>NZ_FOQH01000064.1 GCF_900113695.1 Albimonas pacifica
ATCAGGCCCTGCAGCTCCTTCCGTTCCTTGGCGGTGGCGGCGGTCATGCGATCGGAGACGGAGAGCACTTCCTTGCGGACTGGATCGGTCTCGCGGAGAACCGCCAGGCGCGTGCGCTCCTGCTCCAGCAGGCTCTCCACCGCCTGCCGTTCCTGGTCGAACTCGCGCGTGCCCGACCGCGAGGTCGAGACGGCGGCCCGGCGGGCTTCGTCGGCGGCGGCGATCTGGGCCTCGACCCGACCGTAGGCCGCCGCCTGGGCGTCGAGGGCCGTCAGCTCCTCGGCCGGCGCGTTCTCGCGCAGCGGGGCCTGGGTGCGCTCCATCGCGGCGACGCCGAGGCGGCGCGCCATCTCCACCGGGTCGCCGGCGAAGTCGCGCCGGATCCGGGCGTCCTGCAGCCGCGCCTCGGCGCTCTGGCCCATGCCGCGGATCTCGGCCGCGGCGCGGGAGATTTCGTCGGCAAGGGCACGCGCGCGATCCGCCGCCCGGGCGACGGGGGTCTCCATGTCCAGGGCGAGGAACGCACGGCCCGAGCTTTCGGCGTTCACCAGACCTCTGACTAGCTGCTGCTGGGCGTCGTTCAGGTTCTGCAACCCGCCGAAGGTCTCGATGACCAGCTCACGCATCGCGCGGTAGGCCGCGACCTTGTCCTGCACGCCCTCCGCCGACTCGAGACGCTGATAGGCCCGGAACAGCGCTTCCGCCTGCGGGATCGACAGGTCGAGCTCTTTGCGCAGGGCATAGGTAAGGTCGACGGTGTTGGTGAAGGCCTGCCGAAACCTCTCGAAGTCTCGGATAACCTTCCCCAGCGCCCCCCCGGTCGAGTCCGCTACGGCAGCCTGCGTCTGGTTCAGATCCCTGACCGCATCGAGCCGCGCCAGCGCGGTCTGGACCTCCAGCATCGAGCGGACCTGCCGGGTGACCTGGCCGTACTTCTCCTGCAGCTCGTCCAGGGCGCCGACCGACAGCCGGCGCGTCGAGGCCGCGAGGGCGTCCACGCTCTTGTCGGCCTCCTCGAGAGCTTCGCCGAGGTCGATGGTCGCCGGCAGAGCCTCCCGCAGCCAGGAGAACATCGCCGCGCCGGCGGCGATGGTGCCGATGGTGATCAGCGACACGGGGTTGAGCATCGCCAGGAAGCCCGCGCCGAGGGCCCGAACCGCTCCGCCCGCGCCCATGGGCCCGAGCACCTGGCTGATCTGGGTGCCCTGCTGGAGGGCGAGCTGGAGGGGCGACTGCCCGGCGGCGAGCATCACGCCGATGTCGTTGAACTGGGCGGCGAGGTTGCCGAGTTGCGCGGCGCCGGCGTTGGAGGCGACGCCGACCTGGCGCATGCCGGTGGC
>NZ_FOQH01000062.1 GCF_900113695.1 Albimonas pacifica
GGCCATGGTCTACCTCGGCAACAATCTCGAAGAGGGCGTGGGCGCGGAGGCGGACCCGGTGGCGGCCAACGGGTGGTATCGCAGGGCGGCGGAGCTCGAAGACGCCGAGGCTATGGTCTACCTCGGCAACAATCTCGAAGAGGGCGTCGGTGCGGAGGCGGACCCGGTGGCGGCGAACGGGTGGTATCGCAGGGCGGCGGAGCTCGGGGACGCCAGGGCCATGGGCAATCTCGGCAACAAACTCGCGCGGGGCGTGGGTGCGGAGGCGGACCCGGCGGCGGCGCTGCAGTGGAGCCGCAGGGCGGTGGAAGCTGGTGGCGTGGAATTCCGCGGCGGCTACGCTGTTCTCTCGGCGCTATTAGGCGAGGACGGACCAAGCCTCTTGGACGAGAGCGCCATTGTCGTCCCGTCGGCGACCCTGCGAGGCGACTGGATCGACTTACCTCCGGTCCCCGCATTGTGGCGCGACATGGGCGAGCCGGACGCCGAGGATTGCTTGACGAAGCTAGCTCAAGCCGCGGGCCTCGAAGGCACGCCCGGCCTTTTTGCCGGACTTTGCGCGACCGCACTGCGCACAGCCGAGCCTCCCTGTTATCCGGATCTCGCACTGGTCGACGTTCAGTTCGCATCGGACGCTGACAACGACGTCCGGCTTGTATCGGCGCTAGTCGGCCCCAAAGGCGCAACCCTGTTGGACGGAACCTCGTCGCGGCTATCTATGGTCAACAAGCTGCACCTGCGGCTTGATGAACCGGTGGAGCGGGAGGCTTATTTGCGGATTTTCTGCGGGTTTGCCCGTGGAGCGGAAGACCCGTTCATAATCTTAGATTGTCTGGAGGACATTCCGTTTGCAAGCGCCCCTCTGTCCATGGCGTTGCCTGAAGCCAGCATCACGCCGCCCAAGGAGCTCCGAGCGACAGAAAACGGAACGCTGCTTTCAGCTGTTGTGCTTGGCGGCAACGTATTGTTCCGCGCGGAGTTCAACGTTCTTCCCGACGGCATGGTCCACATTCTTATGCATGAGCAGATCTCAGGGGACCTCCCGCTTAGGCGAAGAAAATACGATGGAGTGTTTCGGAGCTGCCCCCGATAACGAGCACGAAACATCTTGTTGCCTTTCTATTAGCTCGCGCCCGCTCGGCTAATTGTACATCTGGACCCTGATTGTTCGAGACTCGTTCGAAATTCTCTCGCGACAGCTCGAGATAATTATAGTCTCGGACACGCATTTTGAGGAAAAGCCATGCAGCGCAATTTCTGCGGGAAGTTGAGGGCAGATCGCACCTGCCAGATGTGCGCCGCGAGGTCTGCCGGAAGGTCTGACGCTGGGCGCGAGGGTCGGTCGGCGCGGATCGCAAGATGTGCGCCGCGGGGTCTGCCGGGAGGTCTGACGCTGGGCGCGAGGGTCGG
>NZ_FOQH01000059.1 GCF_900113695.1 Albimonas pacifica
CGGCGCAGCACGCGCTCGCCCACCCGCCCCTTCGCCACGTTGATCGCGAATTTCAGGGCGCCGCTCGTCATCACCGCGAGGAGGTAGAGCGCGCAGAGCAGGAACAGGAACTCGAGCTGATCGAAACTCCATGGGCCCGCGGTCAGCGGGAAGCCCTCGGCGTCGATGGCCCGGTTCACGATCAGCTTGGGCAGCTCCAGCGCGGCGTAAAGCACCGGCAGCGCCGCGAGACTGAGGCCCAGAAGCAGCGGAAGCTCCGCCCGGGTCCAGCGCAGCACGAAGGCGTAGACGCCCGGCTCGAACCCTGGGACCGGCGGCGGCGCGGCGCCGGCGGGACGTCCGCGGGCGCGCAGCGCCGAGACCAGCCGCCACAGCGCGAGCGCGGCCAGCGCGATCGGGGCCCAGACCAGCGTCAGGTGGAAGACCTGATGCACCCAGGCGGGCGTGTCCGCCGTGATCTCATGGCCGACCGCGTGGGCGGCCGCATGCATCAGGTCATGGGGGATCTGAAAGAGGAAAGTCGCGTCCATCGGCGTTTCGCCTAGTCTGCGCGTTCGCCCCGACCGGACGAAACCGGCGGGGAGACGCCCCCGGCCAGCCCCGGGGGCGTCGGTCTTCGGGACGACGGATCAGAAGAGGATCTTCGTCCCCACCACGAAATAGACCGCGTCCGTGGCCTCTCCCGAGGTCTGGCGCATGTCCGCGCTGTCGCCGAAATACCGCTCGTAGTGCACGCCCGCATAGGGCGAGACCAGGCGGTCCACGACGTCGTAGCTCAGCCTCAGCCCGGCCTCGATCTTCGGCCCGAAGGCGCCGGCGTCGAGGGCCCGGTCGTCGACCAACGGGACCGAGACCTCGACGCTGGGCGTCAGGATCAGCCGGTTCGTGATCAACGCCTCGTAGTCCACCTCGAACCGGGCGAAGGGCTTGTCCGAGACGAACAGGTCGGCGTCCACCTCGAACCACTGGGGGGCGAGGCCATGGACGCCGACGACGCCGTAGACCCGATCCGGCCCCTCGGGGGTCGAGGCCATGACGCCCCCCACGGCGTCGAAGAAGGACGAGATCGGGACCTGGACGCGGGCTTGGTTCTCCAGCGTCTCGAAGGTTCCCGGGCCGCTCAGCAGCTCGGCCTCCGAGCGCCATACGAAGCGGAGCTCGTCGGTGCCCGCGACGGCGTCGAAGTCCCAGGCGAGGACGTCCTCGTCCTCGCCGAAGCGGTATTCCAGCTGCTCGACCTGGAGGCCCCAGATCGCCGGTTCGGCCAGCGCTGGCCCGGCCGCTGCGATCAGCGCGAGGGCGGAAAGGATGCGGGTCGCGTGCATGGTCTCAGCCCTCGTCATGCGCATGGGAATGGTCGCCGCCGGCGGCCGGCTGGGCGCCCTGATTCCCGGCAGGCAGGGTCATCGCCTGCTTCGGCGCGCCCTCGACGATCACCTTGCGGAACATGCCGCCGGCCATGTGGTAGGACAGGTGGCAGTGGAAGGCCCACTGGCCCGGCGCGTC
>NZ_FOQH01000057.1 GCF_900113695.1 Albimonas pacifica
CCGGGAGGCGACCTTGCCGACCGCGTCCTTGACCGTGTGGCCGCCCATGTAGAGGCCGAGGAACAGCGCGGTGAGGTTGAACAGCTCGCCCAGCGGCATCTGCGGCAGGGCGATCTTGAAGACCGCGTTCAGGACGTGGAGCACGATCACGTTCCAGAACCAGAGCGCCCCGATCCCGTACATGCCGAGCGGCCGCCACGCCCAGGTCCAGCGCGGCTCCCTCATCTCCGCCAGCAGCAGCGTGGTCTTCGACTCCAGCTCGGAGGCGTAGAGCGCGATCAGCTCGGGGGCGGCGTCGACCTCGGCCGTGGTGACGGACACGGCGAGCCGGTCGGGATCGGTGCGGTGCAGCTCAGGCAGCTCTTCCGGCGCCACGCCGGCGTGCCCGGCGATGGCCTTGACCATGCCGGAGACGAGACTGGCGTTCCCGGCGCCGATGCGCCCGGCGAGGACGCGCTCGACGAGGGGCGCGCCGACCGACGCGGCGACGGAGGCGAGCAGCGGGACGATGGCAGGCAGCATCGTCAGACCCTCCGCAGCCGGGCGGCGAGGCCGGGGGCCACGCCCTGGACGCGGGCCGCGATCGCGTCGCGGTAGCTCCAGGCGAGCCAGGCGAGACGGGCGAGGGCCAGCGCCACCACCGCCCAGGCGACCCACTCGGCCCAGGCCGGGAAGTCGCCGGCCGCGGCGGCGGTCTCGGCGGCGATCGGCGCGGTGGTCCCCGCGCCGCCGCCGACCGCGGCCGTCGTCGCGGCCTTCTTGCGGGCGTCGAGCATGCGCTGGAGGGTCGAGAGGGTGGCCCGGCCGATGATGCCGTCGACGGTCAGGTCGTGGTCGGCCTGGAAGGCGCGGACCACCTCGACCGCGACGCCCGCCAGCCCCTCGCCCGGGTCGTAGCCCAGCGACGCGAAGCCGGTGCGGACGGCCGCCAGTTCGGTCGGATCGAGGGGAACGACCTCGCGCGCGACGCGGACGTCGCCCGCCGCAGGCGGGGCGCCGTGGTAGACGCCCCAGCGCAGGAGCGTGAACTCCTCCCCGCGCCGCCGCACCAGCCCCGGCAGCACCTTGCCGCCGCCCTTGTTCCAGAGCAGCAGCTTCGAGCGGGCCAGGTCCCACTCGCCCAGCAGCCAGGCGTCGACCCAGGAGGCCCGGGCGATGGCGCCGGTGTTGAAGTGGAAGCTCACGCCCGCGTCGAACTCGTGCTGCTCGGCGCGCGGCATCTCATCGCGAACCGCGGGCTCGTAGTTCCGCTCCAGCGCCAGCGCGAGCAGGCGGGAGGCCTCCTCGCGGGTGATCGTCATGCCGGGCTTCGGGTCGACGACGCCGGAGGCCTTGGTCAGCCCCGCGCCGATGGTGAGGACCCCGACCGCGTCCCGGTAGGCCTTGAGGACGACGCCCTCGTGCCGCTCCAGAAAGGCCACGCCCTTCTCGCTCGTGTGCATGTCGCCCCCGTCCGATGCGATCTCGAAATTCGGGGGTCAGATTCGCGCGCATGGCCCGCGCGCAACATCCGCAACATGTTGCGGAGGGGTCGTCAGAGGAGGGGGAGCTGCCGAGGATCCGTGGCGCGGGGCTTGCCGGAAGGCTCGTCTGCTTCGAACCACTTCCGCAGCCCGACGTCGGTCACATGCAGTCTGCGAGCGATCTCGGCGGTCGGCAATCCCCGATCGCGAAGCCGGAACGCGA
>NZ_FOQH01000055.1 GCF_900113695.1 Albimonas pacifica
CGCTCTGGGGCGCGCCGTCCTCGGTCACGAACTTCCGACCGACCACCGACGGGCGCTCGCTCCAGTGGGACTGCGACGGCACCGCGTCCTCGATCGCCTTCGACATTCCGGAAGAGGTGACCGCGCGCGCCGTCGGCCGCCCGCTGCTGCTGGTGGCCGAGACGACCCATACGACAGCCGACGCTGAGAACGACGCGCTGTTCCTGAATGCCCGCTTCGGCCCGATCGGGAGCAACGGCGCGACCATCACGAAGGCCTCGGCCGCCCAGTCTTGGGATGCGTCGAACTTCGGCTGGGGCAAGCGCGTGCACCACGGGAAGCTGAGCATGCTCGCCGGCCCCGGCGACATCCGCGCCGAGGTCGGCCACGACAGCGGCCTCGTCGGGAGCAACGGCCACATCAAGGTGCACGCCATCCGCCTCTATGCCCTCGGCGTGCAGGGCTGCCTCTGAGACCCTGAGCAGGAGTATCGCAATGCCCGCCCGACCCCATATCGACCAGGCCGTCCTCGCGGCCATGAGCGCCGCCGGCGCGATGCACGACGCCGCCGCGGCGCTGGCGACGCGCAGCGAGATCCCCGTCACCGAGATGGCCTCGATCCTCGGCCGCCTGCAGTCGGGGTGGGAGACCGTCGGCGCGCTCTCAGGCTACGCCGACGAGGCCGTCGCCGCCGCGGCCGAGCGCGGCTGGCCGGGCGTCGTGCCCGCCGACCTCACGGTCGCGATCGGGACCGCGCACGCGGCCGGCGCCGCGCTGGTCGCGCGCGTGCTCGGCTCGGGCTGCGACCCGGCCGTCGCGCCGGCCTACGGCTGGTCGCCGAGCGGCCACCCGCTGCCGCGCAACCTCTCCTCCGGCGACCTGTCCATTCTTCGGACCGAGGCGGCCGCCCTGCGCGACGCCCTCGCCTGGGCGGCGGCGTGAGCGACCTCGTCGCCCCTGGGTCCGCCGGCCACGGGTCGTTCCGCGTGACGCCTGCCGGCCAGGTCAACTTCGACCCGCAGGGCGGAGACGGCGCGTGGCCGGTCGGCGTGACCGAGACCCGCCTGCGGGGGCTGGTGCGGGACGCGCAGGGGCGGCTCGCGATCGCGGATCTTGCGCGGGTGGATGTAAGCCGAGAAGAAGAGGGCCTGCTGCCGCCGGGATGGGCGGCGGCGCTTTCGGCTCATGGCGGCGTGGTCTTCGCAGCGACCTACTCCGACCACTTTTCCGACGCGGCCGGCACGAGCCCCACGCCCATCAACGGACGAGTTCGGGTGCAGACCAGCGTCGGGGATGCGCTCAATGCCGTGTCCCCGTCTGACGCCACCCGCCCGACCCTGCTTGGCGATGGGACCTACCTCGGCTTCCAAGGGGAGGCCTGGCTGGACGTCGGCGCGGCGGGGGGCGTGCTGCCGTCGCTGGTCGCGCAGGTCGGCGAGTCCTGGACCGTCTCCTGCGTCGCCCTGATCGAGTCGCAGGGCACCCTCGTGGCCCGAGCCGCCAGCTCCGGCGTCGGCGGCCGGACCTTCCAGATCTACGGTTCGACGTCGCTCAACATCGTTGCGCGGGGCGTCAACAACCTGGTTCCGTCTGGATATTCGATGGGGCAGTGGTTTGCGATCACCGTGCGCTGCGCCAACGGCGCGGTCACGGCGACGCTGGACGGATCGACCTGGTTCGCCGTTTCCGTCGGCAGCGCGTCGCCCGAAAGCACGCCGATCCTGATGGCTGCCCGCGCCAACGGGGGCTACCCTCTCGACGGCGGTCTCGGCGCGGTGCTCTTGCTGCGGGGCGCCGCCTCCGACGCCGAAGTCCTGGCGATGCATGTCGACCACGCTGCATTGATCGCGAGCATGCCGTCATGATCGCAGTCCCCACGCTCGTCGGCGCCGTCGAGCACGACGCCGGCGAAACCCTGATCGGCACGCTCGCGCCGACCGGCGGCACGCCCCCCTATGAGGTCGTCG
>NZ_FOQH01000054.1 GCF_900113695.1 Albimonas pacifica
CGCTCTGGGGCGCGCCGTCCTCGGTCACGAACTTCCGACCGACCACCGACGGGCGCTCGCTCCAGTGGGACTGCGACGGCACCGCGTCCTCGATCTACTTCGACATCCCCGAAGAGGTGACGGCGCGGGCCGTCGGCCGCCCGCTGCTGCTGGTGGCCGAGACGACCCACACCGGCTCGGGCCAGCTGTTCCTGAACGCCCGTTTCGGCCCGTCGCCGACCAACCCCGCCACGATCACGAAAGCCTCCTCCGCCCAGTCCTGGGACGCCTCCGTCTACGGCTGGGGCAAGCGCGTGCATCACGGGAAGCTGAGCCGACTGGAAGGCCCCGGCGACATCCGCGCCGAAGTCGGCCACGACAGCGGTCTCGTCGGGAGCGACGGCCGGATCTACGCGCACGCCATCCGCCTCTACGCCCTCGGCGTGCAGGGCTGCCTCTGAGACCCTGAGCAGGAGTATCGCAATGCCCGCCCGCCCCCATATCGACCAGGCCGTCCTCGCGGCCATGAGCGCCGCCGGCGCGATGCACGACGCCGCCGCGGCGCTGGCGACGCGAACCGAGATCCCCGTCCACGAGATGGCCTCGATCTTGGGCCGCCTGCAGTCGGGGTGGGAGACCGTCGGCGCGCTCTCGGGCTATGCCGACGAGGCCGTCGCCGCCGCGGCCGAGCGCGGCTGGCCGGGCGTCGTCCCCGCCGACCTCGCGGTCGCGATCGCGACCGCGCACGCGGCCGGCGTCGCCCTGGTCGCGCGGGTGCTCGGCTCGGGCTGCGATCCCGCCGTCGCGCCGGCTTATGGCTGGTCGCCGAGCGGCCACCCGCTGCCGCGCAACATCTCCTCCGGCGACCTGTCCATCCTTCGGACCGAGGCCGGCGCTCTGCGCGACGCGCTCGCCTGGGCGGCGGCATGAGCGACAAGGTCGCCCCCGGATCGGCCGGCCACGGGCGCTTCCGCGTGACGCCCGGTCTCCAGGTCCACTTCAACCCGCAGGGCGGGGACGGCGCGTGGCCGGTTGGCGTGACCGAGACGCGCCTGCGGGGGCTGCTGCGAGACGCGCGGGGGCGGCTCGCGATGGGGGATCTCGCGCGGGTGGATGTGACGCGCGAGACCGCGCTCCCGCCATACCAGGGCGTGCTCGATCTCTTCTCGAACGGCGAGAGGGGCGGGTACTGGGATCTCCGATGGTCGCAGGCTGCGGTCGCTTCTGGGGGCGCCGCTTCCTCGATCGGCGGCAAGGTCGGCTGGCTCGAGGATCTGGGTCCGCACGGCAACCACCTTCCGCAGGTCAATCTGGCGGAGCAGGGCATCCTGCAGACCGATGGCGCGGCGGTCTGGGTCGAGCTGGCCGAGGCTGAGACCTTCTTCCTCGCGAGCCGGTTCGGGATGCCGGCGTCCCCGGCGATGACCGCTCTCTACGCCTGGCGGCCCCTGAACCCGAACGACTCGACCCTGCGCCGACTGTTCCAGTTGGGAGGATCCGGGGCCGGATCCATCGGCGGAGCCTTCGGCTTCGACTGGCGCACGGTCCACAACGACGGCGCCGTCGTCTTCAACGGGCCTGTGCCGCGCAACTTCGGGTCGCTGGACACGATCGCCGAGTGGTCCCGATTTGCGGGCGCCACGACGGGGCAGCAGCGTTTCTTCCTCAACGGGGCGGAGCAGACCTACAACCGGCACTCCGGCGGGACCGCCGGATCGACAGAGGCCGCCTTCCGAGTCGGCGGCGGCTACAGCGGAGCAACCCTCTTTGGCGTCCATCTGCGCCTCTACGCGGCGCTGGTGCTGGATCGGCAGCTGACGTCGGTCGAGCGGGCTGCCGTCGTGGCGCACATGCAGGGGGCTTTCCCGGCATGACGCTCGCCGCCCCCACGCTCGTCGGCGCCGTCGAGCACGACGCCGGCGAAACCCTGATCGGCACGCTCGCGCCGACCGGCGGCACGCCCCCCTATGAGGTCGTCG
>NZ_FOQH01000053.1 GCF_900113695.1 Albimonas pacifica
GCGGTGAACAACGCCTGGGGCGCCCGCATCCGTGCGGGCGCGGGCGCGGCGCAGGAGGCCTGAGCCATGGACGATCGAGAGTTTACGCCGGGCTGGTGGGTGATCCCCGCGCTGGCCCTCGAGGCCGTCGCGCTCGGGGCGTCATTGCTCGCCTGCGCGGTCGAGCCGGCCAAGGCCCAGGCGACCGTCGTCTGCGGCGTCTACGAGGACATGGCCGCGGCCCTGCGCCGGCACGGCGAGGCGCCCGTCTTCCGCGGCCTCGACGCCCGCGGCATCGTCGTCGAGGCCTGGGCGAGCGCCGCGGGCGACTGGACGTGGATCTCCGTCGGCGCCGACGGCCGGGCCTGCCTGGTCGCCGCCGGCGAGGCCGCGGAGGTCATCGCCCTCCAGCCCGAGGAGCGCCAGGGATGACCCAGCTCACACCCGCCCAGCGCGCCGACGCCGTCCGGATCGTCCTCTGCGCCCACGCGATCTACACCCGCTGCATGGCCCTGCCGGTCGGCGCCCTGGCGAGCGCCGAGGCCAAGGCCGCCGCCGAGCCCGCCCACCTCGATCTGCAGAGCGATGGTGGGCGCGATGGCTGAGACCAGCTCGATCGAGTGGACCGACGCCACCTGGAACCCGATCACCGGCTGCACGCTGGTCTCGGAAGGCTGCCGGCACTGCTACGCCGCTCGCCTGGCCGCGACCCGGATGCGGGAGCACCCGAGCCGGAAGGGCCTCGCCCGGCTGAACGCCGCCGGCGAGGCGAAGTTCACGGGAGAGGTGCGCTTCAACGAGGAATGGCTCGACCAGCCGCTGCGATGGCGCCGGCCGCGCCGGATCTTCGTCTGCGCGCACGGCGACCTGTTCCACGAGAGCGTCCGTGACGAGTGGATCGACCGGGTGTTCGCGGTCGTGGCGCGGGCGCCGCAGCACACTTTCCAGGTGCTGACCAAGCGGCCGGAGCGGATGCGGAGCTACATCAACAACACAGGGGGCGTGGTCGTGTCCCACAAGGGGCCCTTCGCCACCCATGTGAAGCTGGCGCCGTGGCCCCTCCCCAACGTCTGGCTCGGAACCTCCGTCGAGGACCAGGCGACCGCCGACGCCCGCATCCCGCACCTGCTGGCGACGCCGGCGGCGGTGCGGTTCATCTCGGCCGAGCCGTTGTTGGGGCCCGTGGACCTGACGCGAGTTCCGGTCGATGGCGGATGCGTCTGCGCCCTGCATGGCGCACGGCCTGCATACCCACCCCTCGACTGGGTGATCGTCGGCGGCGAGAGCGGCCCCGGCGCGCGGCCCATGCATCCCGACTGGGCGCGCAGCCTGCGGGATCAGTGCCAGGCGGCTGGTGTGCCGTTCCTGTTCAAGCAGTGGGGCGACTGGGCCGAAACCGGGAGCCCGACCCACTGGGTCGGCGCCGACGAAGGCTACGGCATGATCGAGGTCGGATACGAGGCCGAGGGCGACGCCTTGGTCGAGCGCGTCGGCAAGAAGGCCGCCGGCCGCCTCCTCGACGGCTGCACCTGGGACGAGATGCCCGAGGCGGTTTCCCCACCTGTTCACGGCCGTTGAAACCCCCGGAGGCACCTATGAGACGAGCCACGAATGCCGAACAAGACCGGATCATGGGCGCTAAGACCCGCCTCCTTGACGGTCTGAAGGTCGAGCTGACGAACGGCGAGATCAGCAAGCCCGAGGCGCTCGCGCTTTTTGCCCACGTCACCGGCATGATCATCGCCATGCAAGATCAGCGCGATATGACCCCCGCTCAAGCGATGGACGTGGTCGCTCGAAACATCGAGGCCGGGAATGCATCGGCTATCGAGCAGCTGCTCGGCGATCCAAGCGGTTTCGCGTAGACCCAGAATACCCCGATGAACTGGCCCTTCGATCCCCTCGTCCCGATGAAATACGGGGCCATCCTGGCGGACCCGCCGTGGCCCTACGAGATGCGCTCGGCGAAGGGCCACGGCCGCTCGCCCGAGGCGCACTACGCCACCATGCCGATCGAGGAGATCAA
>NZ_FOQH01000066.1 GCF_900113695.1 Albimonas pacifica
CGTTGAGAAGTCTTCCATGCAGCGATCCCCTTTCGAGGTCGCAAGACTCCTTCAGATCGCTCCGATCCGACAGGTGGGGTCCAGACGACGCTTACGCGCGACGCGCTTCCTGCGTGGACTGGAGCCGGACGTGCTCGGCGAATGGTTCGTGCTCACAGCGCTGAAGCGGGGAGAGGACTTCGCGCTGCTGCATCGCACGGCCTGGGAAATCGCGCCGAAGGGCATGGCGCGGTTCCTGACCCGCCTGGCGCAGGATTTTCCGACCGTTCCGGAGACGCTCCGGCTGCTGAGCGAAGAACCGCCGGGCGAGGAGGCTCTCGCCGCCTATGGGCATGAGTGTCTGGACATACTACGGGCGCTGCAGAGACGGAGAGTCGATCCACCTTCGCTCATTCTGAATGCTCTGCAGGCGGCGGCGGGTCGCAAGGACCCACGGGCGCATGCAGGGCTAGGGCACCTCTACTACGGCGGGATAATTGTCGAGAAGGACCATGAGGCCGCCGTTCGGCACTATTCGGCGGGCGTAGATCACGGCGATGTCGATGCGATGTCTGGACTCGCTCTCTGCAAGCATTACGGCGACGGTGTCGAGAGAGATCCGGCTGCGGCTCTCGCTTTATGGAGCAAGGCGGCGGAGCTCGGGAACACCGGAGCCATGGTCAACCTCGGCGTCAACCTCGCACAAGGCCTGGGCGCGAAGGCGGACCCGGCGGCGGCGAACGGCTGGTACCTCAAGGCGGCGGAGCTTGGGGTCGCCAGGGCAATGGTCTACCTAGGCAGCAATCTGGAGCGGGGGGACGGTGCGAAGGCGGACCCGGCGGCGGCGAACGGGTGGTACCTCAAGGCGGCGGAGCTCGGGGACGCCAAGGCTATGTTTATCCTCGGTATCAACCTCGAGCAGGGCGTGGGCGCGGACGCTGACGCTGCGGCGGCGAACGGCTGGTACCGCAAGGCGGCGGAGTTTGGGGTCGCCAGGGCCATGGTCTACCTCGGCAACAACCTCGCACAGGGCGTGGGCGCGGAGGCGGACCCGGCGGCGGCAAACGGGTGGTACCTCAAGGCGGCGGAGCTCGGGGACGCCAGGGCCATGTTCAACCTCGGCGTCGCCCTCGCA
>NZ_FOQH01000051.1 GCF_900113695.1 Albimonas pacifica
GTAAGCGGGGCGGGCGCCCCCTGTCTGGCTGAGCGCGCCCGGTGATGGTCCCCTTGCCGACGATTTGTTCGGGCATGGGAGCGCCGCTTTGCAAAGAGGTTTGCAGCGTAGACTGGCCAAAGATGGTGATGCGCCGGGCCGGGTCGAGGTGCTCGATCATCCCGGCGGTCGCCGGTTCTGGAGCGACGAGGCCAAGGGCCGGATCGTGCTGGAGAGCCATGCAGCGGGCGTGCGTGTGGTGGACGTCGCACGGCGGCACGGGGTGGCGCCGCAGCAGGTGACGACCTGGCGGCGCGAAGCCCGGCAAGGCAAGCTGGCGCTGCCGGTCGAGGACGATGCGGGGTTCGCGCTGCTGGCGCTTGAGGACGCGTCGCCGCCGCCGTCCAGGGCCGCGCCTGGGGCCGCCATCGAGATCGAGCAGGACGGCGTCACGATCCGGCTCCCGGCCGACGCGGCCCCCGAGCGGATCGCGGCGGTGGCGGTCGCCCTGCGCCGGGCGCGATGATCGTCCCGGCGCAAGCCGTCCGGGTCGTGGTCGCGACGAAGCCGGTGGACTTCCGCAAGGGCCATGACGGGCTCGCCGCCGTCGTGGAGCGGGACCTCGGCCTCGACCCGCATTCCGGGCTGATCGTGGTGTTCCGCTCGAAGCGCGGCGACCGGATCAAGGTGCTGCTGTGGGACGGCAGCGGGCTGGTGCTGATCTACAAGCGGCTGGAGGAGGGCAAGTTCGCCTGGCCTGCGGTCCGCGATGGGGTGATGCGGCTGTCGCGCGCCCAGTTCGAGGCGCTGTTCGACGGGCTCGACTGGCGACGGATCTACGGCCCCCGGCGTCCACGCCGCCCTGCTGCGGCGGAGTGAATCACGCCGCCCGCAGGGGTGCCTCACCCGCGACGCCGCCAGCTATGCTGCGAGCATGGCCCCGCCCGAGGACATCGACCTGAGCGCCCTGCCGCCAGCGCTGCGCGCCGCCTTCGAAGTCGAGCGCGCGGCGCGTCTGGCTCTGGAGGCCGAGGTCGCCGCCCTGGCCGAGCGGAACCGGCGGCTCGACCATCTGGTGAGGGAACTGCGCCAGGCGATCTACGGCAAGAGGTCCGAGAAGCTGGCCGCCGACGAGCGGCAGCTGAGCTTCGAGGACCTGGAAACGGCGATCTCGGAGGTCGAGGCCGCGCCCGCGGGCGCGAAGCCCGCCCGGGCCGTCACGCCCGCCGCGGCCCGTCGGAACATCGGCCGCCTGCCTGCCGATCTTCCCCGGATCGAGCGGGTGATCGAGCCGGAAAGCACGCTCTGTCCCTGCGGCTGCGGAGAGATGGCGCGGATCGGCGAGGATCGCTCCGAGCGTCTCGACATCATCCCCGCTCAGCTGCGCGCCATCGTGACCATCCGCCCCCGCTACGCCTGCCGGCGTTGCAGGGGCGCCGTGGTCCAGGCGCAGGCGCCCGCGCGGCTGATCGAGGGCGGGCTGCCGACCGAGGCGGCGCTCGCCCATGTCCTGGTCGCCAAGTATGCCGACCATTTGCCGCTCTACAGGCAGGCGCAGATCCTAGCGCGCTCGGGCGTCGAGCTGGACCGCTCGACCCTGGCCGGCTGGGTCGGCAAGGCCGCCTTCCACCTCGGCCCGATCGTCGATCGGATGGCCGAAGAGCTGAAGCGCGGGGACCGCCTCTTCATGGACGAGACCCCGGCGCCGGTGCTGGACCCGGGACGAGGCAAAACCAAAACCGGATACCTCTGGGCGCTGGCGCGGGACGACCGTCGCTGGGGCGGCGCCGATCCGCCCGCTGTGGTCTATGGCTACGCGCCCGGTCGCGGCGCCGAACATGCCGAGCGCCTGCTGCATGGCTTCGCCGGTGTGCTGCAGGTCGACGGCTATGCCGCCTACAAGACCGTCAGCCGCGGTCGGGGGCCGGAGGCGCCCCTGCGCCTCGCCCACTGCTGGGCGCACGGCCGACGCAAGCTGCGCGAGGTCTTCGACCGCGACGCCTCGCCGATCGCCGAGGAGGGCATGCGCCGCATCGCCGAGCTCTACGCCATCGAGGCCGAGATCCGCGGCCAAGGCGCCGACGCGCGCCTCGCCGCCCGGCAAGCCCGGTCCGTCCCGCTGGTCGAAGCCTTCCGCACCTGGCTGGACGCGGCCCGCGCCAGGGTCTCGGCCAAGTCCCGGGTCGGCGAGAAGCTCGCCTACTTCGCGCGCCACTGGGACGGCCTGGTTCTGTTCTTGGGCGACGGCCGCATCGAGATGGACACCAACCCGGTCGAGAACGCGATCAGGCCCCTGACGCTGAACCGCAAGAACGCGCTCTTTGCCGGCCATGACGAAGGCGGGCGGGCCTGGGCCCGCATCGCCTCGCTGATCGAGACCTGCAAGCTCAACGGCGTCGATCCCCTCGCCTGGCTCACCGCCACGCTTGAGGCCATCGCCGCCGGTCATCCCAACAGCAGGATCGACGACCTTCTCCCCTGGAACTTCCAGCCCTCGTCAAGCTGACGGCAGCAGGGCGCCCTCGAACCGCTTAC
>NZ_FOQH01000050.1 GCF_900113695.1 Albimonas pacifica
GGAACCTCCGGAACCCGCCTCGTCCTCCAGCCCCCCGCCCACGGCGCCCCCCTCGACCTCGACGCAAAACCCTACGCAAACCCCGTCCACTGGGCCGCCTTCTCCGTCACGGGAGTGTAGATGGCGTCGCCGACGGCCGGCGAAGCGCCCTGGCGACGCCGGCGCCGCGCTGAGCGCGATGCCTAACCGTCGAGCGAGACGCACTCGGAACAAGGAACCTGACCATGTCCCTGTCGATCGGCTCCGGCCCCCGCAGCGAACCGGGCTCGGCGGCGCCCGCCTCCTCGGAAGAGCCTTGCGAAGGTTCGGCGCCGGGCTTGCAAGACGCTCCCAGCTCGACCGAGCTCGATCGCATCGCCTTCGACCGCCTTCTCGCCCGCGCGACGCCGGATCTTTCGTTGCAGATCCTCGCGGACGGAGAGCCGCGGGCCGATGGGCGCGTTGCCGAAGGCGAATCGATCGTCGTGCGGCTGGATCTGCCCGAGGCGCTTGACGGCGCGCAGGGAATCCTGCTGACGCGCAACGAGGCGGGCGATATCCGGCTGCTCTCCAACGTGGCGACGACCTCGGGCGCCCTGCGATGGCGGCGCAGGCTGGAGGTGCCCCGCCAGGACGCTTCGCTCGACGGGAGCGGGCCCACCGCCTGGCTGAGGTTCGAAGGCGAGGGGCGCCACGAAATCCTCGCGGTGCTCACGCCGTCGCGTCGCCCGCGCTTCGACCGGCACGCCATCTTCGGCGGCCCGACGGCTGGTCGGGACGAGGGGTCGCACCGGGTCGACCGCGTGCCGGCCGGGGCGCTTTGGGACCTTGTGGCGCGTGCAGGCTGCGGATCGTCGCCGCTGGAGTCGTGTTGCGTGTTCATGGAGGTCGCGGCGCCGACGCCCTGACGCCCTGCGCCGTGAAGTCCGCCGCAGCGCAGGCACTAAACGTCAATAAACGTCATTCGCATTCAAAACGATTTGATTGCCGTCAATATTGGTATAGCGTGACCTTCAGGAAGCTGAACCGAAGGAGGCCGCCATGCCCAGGGATGCAGACGACGCGTTTGATGTGCGCGACAGGGACCTGACGAAATCGATCTCGCCCCGCCTCGTCGCCGGGATGCGGGCGAACCAGGCGAGCCAGGCGCACGCCTTGGCGGAAACCGACGAGCGCTACATGACGACGGACGTCCTGATGCGCCCGGGCGTGCTGCGGCGGCGGCTGGAAAAGCTGAAGGAACTGCGGCTCTACACCAAACCCAACCCGGAGGCGGGGATCCGCGAGGTCATCAAGCAGAGCGCGCGGATCTCGGTGCAGTTCCACGAGCGCGCCTACCGGTCGGATGGCGGCGGCCGCAAGGCGACCGGGCGCTGGGTGCCGCTCTCCGACATCAACGACCACAACGGCAAGCGCGGCGCCACGTACTTCGACAGGGTGCTGCGGGTCGAGAAGGACGACGGCGACCGGAGCGCGATCGAAACGCCCGAGGACCGGAGGTCTGCAAAAGCCATGGAGGCGAAGGAAGCGAAAGACCGAAACACCGGCGTCGCTCGCCTGCCGCGCTACGACATGCTGCTCCTCGCGAACGCCTACGGCCTGCCGCTCTGGGTCCTCGAGGTCGAGAGCGACGACCTGTTCGAGGACCTGGTGACGATCGAGGCCGACGCACGTGCGTCGGACGACGAAAGCAAACCTCTGCTCATGGAGATCACGGCGAAGCGCTTCTTCCTCCTCGCGGCTGAGAACTACTTCCTGGCCGCGGCGGAGCGGCCCCCGAGCCCGCTCCTGGTCTTCACGAGCATCGAGGAGGCGGCGCGCAAGGGGCATCGAGCCGCGCGGCAAGAACTCGGCTACCCTGACGAGGCGCCTGAAAACACCGCCGGGGCGCAGGGCCCTTCCATCGGGTACAAGAGCGGCCCCGTCATCACCAACACCGAGCCGGCGATCGACGCCGGCGCGGAGTTCTGGAACCTCATGGAGATCGCGGACTGGAAACCCGGCGAGCCGGTGGAGTGCCTTCTCTTCCTGGTCGACGGCGACGGGGATGTCTACCTGCTGTCGAACCAGGAGATCACCGGTGGAGACGTGCTCCACAGGGACACGTTCCAGAACCCCCGCGTCCCTCACCGCGCCTGGACGCTCCAGCCCGGCAGGAGCCAGTTGCTGCTGGTCATGGCCCGCTACGAGGCGGATCTGAACATGCGGCTCGACCGCGCCGCGTGCTTCCAGGCCACCAAGGGCCTGGCGGAGGGCGAGGCTCCAATGGTGACGGAGGACCAGTTCGACGATCTGCGCCGACGCCTGCTGCGGCGGCCGGACGAAAACTGGAAGATCTACGCAAAACCGTTGAAGGTGCGGGAACCCGCCTGACCCCGAGGCGCGACCGGCTTGACCAAGACCGCCGCCGGAGCCCTGCTTCGGCGGCGGTCTCACGTTCATGTCCCTTTGCCGATCCCCACCGTCCCCGCCCCTACACCCCTGTGAGGGAGAAGGCTGCCCAGTGGACGGGGTTTGCGTAGGGTTTTGCGTCGAGGTCGAGGGGGGCGCCGTGGGCGG
>NZ_FOQH01000048.1 GCF_900113695.1 Albimonas pacifica
CGTAAGCGCCCGGTCTCACTGCCCTGCCTGACATAGAGACGGTTCGATAGTGTCCACCACGGGATAGTGGACACTATGAGGCCCTGATGGCGCGTCGGACGAAGCGGCTTTGGACAGACGAGGAGAAGCGTTCGATCTGTTTGCAGACGACGGCCCCCGGCGTGTCGGTTGCGCGGGTGGCGCGGCGTTACGCGATGAACGCCAACCTGATCTTCAAATGGTTGCGCGACCCGCGCTATGCGCCGGAGCCCCCGGCAGAGCCGGATGCTGCTTGTTTCCTTCCTGTCGAGATCGTCGATCAGCCTATGCATGACGATGGCAAAGCCGCCGCCGATCCCGCGCCTGCGGCGGGCATGATCGAGATCGACATCGCAGGTGGTCACCGGCTGCGGGTCTGCGGGTCCTACGACCCCGAGGCGCTGGCCCGGTTGATCCGGGGGCTGTCCGGATGATCCCAGTCCCGGCAAACACCCACGTGTGGCTTGCCGTGGGCGTGACGGACATGCGCCGGGGCTTCACCACGCTTGCGGCCCAGGCGGAGCAGACGCTGAAGCAGGACCCGTTCGCCGGCCACATGTTCGTCTTCCGCGGCCGGCGCGGCGATCTGATCAAGATCATCTGGTGGGACGGCCAAGGCGCGTGCCTGTTCTCGAAGCGCCTGGAGAAGGGGCGGTTCGTGTGGCCCTCGCCGGCGGATGGGAAGGTATCGGTGACGCCGGCGCAGATGGCGATGCTGCTGGAAGGGATCGACTGGCGTCTGCCGCAACGAAGCTGGAAGCCGCTCAAGGCGGGATAATTCGGTGCCGTCAGCACCTTCAGGATTCCCGCCAGGCTCTTGTTTTGTTATGATTGATCATGCTGGACGTGGCCAAATCCCTGCCAGAAGACCCCGAGGAACTGCGGCGGTTCACGGCGCTTCTGCTGGCCGAGGTGAAGTCGCAGGCGCTGCTGATCGAGAAGCTGCGCCACCAGCTGGCCGGACACCGCAGCCACAGGTTCGGCGCCTCATCCGAGACCATCGAGCAGCTTCAACTGGCACTGGAGACGAGCGAGATCGCCGTCGCCAAGATGACCGCGAAGCTGCGGCTCCCGGACGAGGAGCCGAATGACAAGCCGAAGCGTCGACCGATCCCCGACCACATTCTGCGCCAGGAGATCGAGCTGACCACCGGCGACGAGGACTGTGCCCATTGCGGTGGGACGCTGCGCCGCCTCGGCGAGGATGTGACCGAAGAGCTGGAGTATGTGCCCGGCCGGTTCATCGTAAACCGGATCGTCCGCCCGCGCATGGCCTGTTCCGGCTGTGACGCCTTCACTCAGGCCGCTTTGCCATCCCGCCCGATCGAGCGCGGTCGTCCCGGACCCGGCCTGCTGGCAAATGTTCTGGTCTCCAAATACGCCGACCACCTGCCGCTCTATCGGCAGAGTCAGATCTTCGACCGCGAGGGGCTCGACCTCGATCGCTCGACGCTGGCCGACTGGGTCGGCAAGTCGACGGCGCTGCTGGAGCCGTTGGCCGATGCCATCGGACGCCATGTGCTGGCCGGACAGGCGATCTTCGCGGATGATACCCCGGTAAAGATGCTGGCGCCCGGCGCCGGGAAGACCGCAACGGCGCGTCTCTGGACCTACGGGCGGGATGAGCGGCCCTGGGGTGGCGATGCCCCGCCCGCCAGCTGGTATCGGTTCTCGCCTGATCGCAAGGGCCAGCACCCCAAGGATCATCTATCAAGCTACCAAGGCTGGATGCACGCCGACGGCTATGCCGGGTTCGAAGACCTCTATCGTTCCAGCGACATCCGCGAGGTCGCCTGCATGGCCCACGTTCGGCGCAAGTTCGTCGACGTCCACCGGGCCCAGGGCTCGGCTATCGCCGACGAGGCCATCAAACGCATAGCGCAACTCTACGCCGTCGAGAAGGAAGCGCGTGGATCGCCGCCCGGTCGCCGGGTTGAGATCCGCCAGGCGAAAGCGAAGCCGATCTTCGATGAACTGGAGACCTGGCTGCACGGCCAGTTGCCCAGCATCTCGGGCAAGTCGCCCCTGGCGGTGGCGATCCGATATGCCCTGACGCGCATGAAGCGGCTCCGGCCCTATCTCGACCACGGCTTCCTGGAGCTCGATAACAACACGGCCGAGCGGGCAATGCGATCGGTGGCTGTCGGACGGAAAAACTACCTGTTTGTCGGCTCGCAGACTGGGGGACGCGCCGCCGCCATCGCATACACCCTGATCGAAACCGCCAAACTGAACAGCGTCGACCCGCAAGGATGGCTCGCCGACACCCTCGCGCGTATCCCGGATTACAAGATCACCCGCGTAGATGATCTGCTGCCGTGGAACTGGCGGTCGGCCCCGGAGAAGGACCACATCCCGGCATGACCATCGCTCGCTTGAAGATCACCCTCGAGGGCATCGAGCCCGTCGTCTCGCGCACTCTCGAGGTCCCGGTCGATATCCGCCTTGAGCGGCTGCATCTCGTTATCCAAGCAGCAATGGGGTGGGAAAACTACCATCTCTACGAGTTCATGGTGGGCGAGACCCGTTGGGGATTGCCTGATCCCGACTTCGGCACGGACGCGCTACCGGTCGCCAAGTCCCGCCTCGCAGACGTCGCCAGCAACGCCGGAACAGCGCCGATCCGCTACATCTACGACTTCGGGGACAACTGGGTTCATCGGATCGATGCACAGACCATCGGCGATCCGGCGCCCGGAAATCTATACCCCCGGCTCACCGACATTATCGGCAGATGCCCGCCCGAGGACGTCGGCGGCCTTCCCGGATACGAAGACTTCCTCGACGCAGTCAGTGATCCAAACCATCCCGAGCATGAGAATATGATCCGATGGGCAGGCGGACCGTTCGATCCGCACGTCCCTGACGCCGACGAACTCCGCCTCGAAGTTCTTAAACTCGCCAAGAAGTGGAAGCCGCGGAAGAAATGAGCGCCGCCACCGGACGCTTAC
>NZ_FOQH01000052.1 GCF_900113695.1 Albimonas pacifica
TCGGGAGCGGGCGTCGCGCGCGGCGCGGCGGCCCTTGGGGTCGAGGCCGCGGATCTCGGCCTCCACGGCGTAGAGTTCGGCGATGCGCCGCAACGCCTCCTCGGCGATCGGGGCGTGCCCGGCCTGGGCGATGTCGTAGAAGCGCCTCCGGACGTGGCTCCAGCAGAAGGCGAGCGTGACGGGACCGCCCGGCCGGTCGGACGCGGCGAGGCCGCGGTAGGCGGCGTAGCCGTCCACCTGGAGCGTTCCGGAGAAGCCTTCGACGAGATCGGCCGCGTCCTGGTTCCGCCGACCGTCGGCGTAGAGGAAGGCGACGGCGGGCGGATCGACCCCGCCCCACGGACGATCGTCGCGCGCCAGCGCCCAGAGCCAGCCGGTCTTCGTGCGGCCACGGCCCGGATCCAGCACCGGCGCCCGGGTCTCGTCGGCGAAGAGCTTCGGGGAGCCCTTGAGGGTCTCCACCAGCCGGGCATGGACGGGGCGCAGCTCCCGCGCGGCGTGGCCGACCCAGTCGGCGAGCGTGGAGCGGTCGAGGCTCACGCCCTGGCGGGCGAAGATCTGCGCCTGGCGATGCAATGGCAGATGATCGGCGAACTTGGAGACCAGGACATGGGCCACCGTGGCCTCGGTCGGCAGGCCGCCCGCGATCAGGCGGGCGGGGGCCGGCGCCTGCACCACCCCCTCGGCGCAGGCCCGGCAGGCGTAGCGCGGGCGGCGGGTGACCAGCACCCGGAACTGGGCCGGGATCACGTCGAGCCGCTCGGAGCGATCCTCGTCGATGGAATGCAGGGCGCCGCCGCAGCCGGTGCAGTCCAGGCTCTCCGGCTCGACCACGACCTCGACGCGCGGCAGGTGCGGGGGCAGCGCGCCGCGGTTGGCCCGGCGCCGGGCGGCGCGCAGCGCCTTCAGCGCCGGGGTCCCGGCGTCGGCTTCGGCGCGATCCTCGGCGATCTCCTGTTGCGCGTCTTCCAGCGCCAGTTCGAGCTGGTCGGCGTCCAGCTTCTCCGAGCGCCGCCCGAACATCGCGCGCTGGAAGGCGGCGACGATGGCCTTCAGGCGGGCGACCTCTTCGGCGAGGTCGGCGTTCTCCGCCTCCATGGCCGCCAGCCGCGCCTTCAGCGCCGCCGGATCGTCCGGCAGATCGAGGTCGGTGAGGGGCGGCGGGTCGCTCGGCATGGCCGCAGGCAAGCACATCCCGCGGCCGATGTGGCGCCCCGGCGCGCGGCATGAGTCACCGCGTCGCAGCCTATCCGGCGATCGTCGGGCGGGGCGTCCGGCGGGCATGCACCCGCCGCCAGTCGAGCCCTTCGAACAGGGCGGCGAACTGAGCCGAACTCAACCGCATCACGCCTCCCGAGACCGGCGGCCAGGCGAACTTGCCCTGCTCCAGCCGCTTGGCGATCAGCACCATGCCCGATCCATCCCACACCAGGATCTTCACCCGGTCGGCGCGCTTCGCCCGGAACACCAGCGCGACCCCTGAGAACGGGTCGAGCCGCAGCTCCTGCTGCGCCAGCGCGGCCAGGCCGTCGATCCCCTTGCGGAAGTCCACCGGCTTCGTCGCCACGAACACCCGCATCGGGCCGCCCGGCAGGATCATGCCTGGGCCTTCAGCGCCGCCGCCAGAGCCGCCGCATGCTCGGGCGCCACCTCGGCCCCGATCCGAACTCGGAACCCGCCGAACTCGATCACCATCTCGCCGGGCGCCGCGCCGACCGTGGCCTTCATCGGCGGCTCGGATGCCAAGGCGGGGACGAACATCGGCGCGTCCTCCGCCTGCAAGACCAGCTGGCCCCGCCGCGCCTGTCGTCGCCAGGTGTAGATCTGCTGCGGATGCAGCCCATGCCGTCGAGCCAGGTCCGCCGCGCAGACCCCGGGCTGAAGCGTCTCCGCCACCAGCCGCGCCTTCAGCGCGTCCGTGTAGGTCCGCCGCCGGCTCTCGCCCGACAGAACCTCCAGCCGGCGCGGCGTCCCCGCGTTCGTTGCATCAATCGTTGAGAAGTCTTCCATGCAGCGATCCCCTTTCGAGGTCGCAAGACTCCTTCAGATCGCTCCGATCCGACAGGTGGGGTCCAGACGACGCTTAC
>NZ_FOQH01000022.1 GCF_900113695.1 Albimonas pacifica
GTTGGATTTCAGCATGGTGTCCTCTTTGAAGATGAAGGTCGGTGACGAAAACCCTGGAAAGAGCGTTCGGTCGTTCAGCTTCGCGGAGGGGGCGTATCGAGGTCTGCACGGGCCAGGTCTGCAAGCGCGAGCCGGGCGGACGCATGACGGATGGGACACGGCACCCGTTCGAAAACCAGAGCCGACTGGCAGGGCAGCGCTGCCGTCGTGCAGTGAGCGATGGACATGTCGCACGCCTCGGCGTCGGGAGCCATGTGATGGACTGCATGCGCCATTCGATCCGCCGCCCGAGCCTCCGGCACTGAGCCGTGATTCGACGCGGCGGACGAACCGCCCGCGCACAGCGCAGCGATGAGAGCGAGCATTATAATGAGTCGAACGGCGGCGAACATAGAGATCATCTATAGGACTTCCACCTACTGGAAGGTAAACCCCAATCACCGATTTTATCTGCCTGGCGACGGCACCTCGCTGGTGTTCCTCGAACCTCTAGCATGGATGATCACGTCAGTCGATCCAGAGCCTCCCCTAGCGTTTAAAGGGGCCGTCCGAGCGGCGATGGAGCGACCACGGTGCCCCGACCCTCTGAGGTCCAACATTCGAGCCGCGCCCGCGCGCTCGCCGGTGTCGGAGCGATAAGGCGAGGGACGCCGTTTAGCCTGCGTGAGGTGGTCCCCGATCCGTGGACAGGTTCGCGGCGCGTCTAAGCTTGGTTCAGGTCCTCGTCATGCCGCCGCCTGGTATCCGGTCGTGACCTCATAGGCCTCGGCCGGTGTCTTGCCGCCCAGGTCCGAATGCGGCCGATGGGCGTTGTAGTAGTCGATCCATTCCCGCAGTCCGGCGCGCAGGTCCGAGCCGGTCTCGAAGGCCCGCAGGTAGATGCACTTGTATTTCAGGCTGCGCCAGAGGCGCTCAATGAAGACGTTGTCCATCCATCGGCCCTTGCCGTCCATGCTGATCCTGACCTTGGCATCGGCCCCGCGTAGAACGCCGAGCGGCTGATCGACACCAGCTTGCACTGCCGGGCGATCGACAGGGCGGCGTGGGACGGGTCGATCATCTCGCGCCTCCGAGACACGCTCATCGTCCGGAGGCCTTCTTTAAAAATCACGCTCGACCACCAGCTCGCCGATCTTGGCATGCAGCCTGGCGATCTCCGCCTCGCGGTCCACGGCGGCGGCCTCGGCCTTCCCATCGAAGACCTCCGCCATGTTCTCCATGGCCTGCCGCTTCCACGTGTTGATCAGCGTCTGGTGGACGCCGTGCCTGGCCACAAGCTCGGCCACCGTCAGCTGCGCCCCGCAGCGCTTCCAGCGCCCCCTTCGCCTTGAACGCGGCGCTGTGATGCCGTCTCTTCGTCTTCATCTCGGTCGTCCTCGATCTGCGACGAACCAAGCCTAGCCGCCTGTCCGCGGATCGGGGACCACCTCACCCCGGCGGGGGACCTGCGGATTGCTCTGCTCTGAACAGCGCTTCCAGCGTCGCCGTCCGTATCGTGCCGACCACGATGGTGCGACCGACGACCAGCGCTGGGGTTCCTGGAAAGCCAAAGCGCTTGACCAAGGCTGCGCTCGTGCGGAGTTCGCGCCTTGTCGCGTCGCTCGCCATATCCACGAGCAGTCGATCCGGGTCGATTTCTGCGGACTGCGCCCACGTTCCGCAGGTATGCTTCGCTGAGCGCGAAACTCGTTCGTTGCAGCCGCCGGTTGAACGAGCTCTGCGCTCCCTGCCACCCCGCGGCGATCGCCGCGCGCGCCGACGTTTCCGACGCTGCGCCGAGGATCGGCCATTTGTGACGACGAAGGTGGACGCCACCGTGGGCCTCGGCCGCCAGCGCGTTCAGGTCCTCTGCAAGAAGTTCACAATTCGGACAATTGTAGTCGGAGAAGAACGCGACGGGCGCAATTCCGGGCTGGAAGCTCGTCCGACCGAAAAGGGCGCTGCAGAAATCCGCCTCGGGGATGACTTCGTCCGTCTCGGCAACCTCAACGGACGCACCGATCCCGGCGAAGGGATTGATCGCGCCGCTCGTCGAGCCGACAAGGCTCAAGCGCCGGAACCCGGGCGGATCGTCCATCGGAATGAAGCCGAGGTCGTCGGTCGCCCGGTCGATCACCCAGGAGGAGCCGCGGAAGAACGCGACTGCGCCAATCCCTGCCGCGAGAAGGACAAGCAGGTCGCGCCGGCCGCTAAGTGCAACGGTCCGTCGCGTTGCTACGGACTCGCCATCCTTGGCCTCGGTCATCCGATGCGCCCCAGCGCCGGAAAGGCATCCAGAAGCCAGTACGACATTGCGCTGAGTTGGCCTGTCGTCATCGCCACTCCCATCAGAACCATGACCGCACCCGCACCCTGGTGCAGTCGTCGCCCGATCCGCCCCGCGCCCCGCAATCGACCGGCCAGCCGGTCGATGAATCCCGCCACGACCAGGAAAGGCACGCCGAGACCTGCGGAGTAGATCGCGAGCAGCGCGACGCCCTGGCCGACCGTTGCGCTCGCCGCGCTGGCGGTCAGGATCGCGCCGAGAATGGGGCCGATACACGGCGTCCAGCCGAAACCGAAGGCGAGCCCCAGCACGTAGGACGCGGCGGGCCTGCCGCCGGGAATGTCGAGATGGAAGCGCAGATCCCGCTGCATGGCGCCGATCCGCGCCGCGCCGATCATGAAGAGCCCGAACAGGATCACGATGCCGCCGCCGACGAGATTGAGCTCGTAGCGCCACTGCAGAAGCGCCTGTCCGAGAGCCGTCGCGGACGCGCCGAGGATCATGAATATGGTCGAGAAGCCGAGGACGAAGCAGAAGCTGAGCCAAAGCGTCTGTGCCCTGCCGGACGCTACGCCGCCTGTCGCCGTCCTTCCGGCGATGTAGGACACATAGCCCGGCACTAGCGGCAGGACGCAGGGCGATGCGAAAGAGATCGCCCCAGCCAGCAGAGCCGCAGCCATTCCGAGAAGCGACAGGTCAGCCATGCGCCACCTCCAACTCTTCGCGCCGCCACGGCCGGGCACCGGTGGCCCAGCAGTAGCCGACGACCGGGATGACGATCCATTGCAGGATCGGGCTGAGCCCTGCGTCAATCACCGGGATCACCGGCATCATCTCGCGATAGGCCCAGGCCTCGCGCACCTCGATGTTCAGCCACTCGCTGAAGATCGTGTAGGTGACGCCGAAGATCACCGCGCCCCCAAGCACGCGGCGCCCGCGAATGCGGGGCCAATCCGCGCTACCGAACACGGAGAGCGACAGCATGATCGTGCTGAGCGTGATCAGTATGTCGCCGCCCGTGCAGTGGACCGCCGCAAAGACGAGTTCGCCCGGGGTCCCGGTAAGCCAGATCGTGTAGAGTGGCAGGTGGGCGAATTCCCAGACCAGGTGCGCCATGGCGGCGAAAACGAAGTAGCGACGCAGCGCATCGAGCCAGTCCCGTCCCGGCGCCGCACCGGTCTCTGGCCGGGCGGTCATCGAAACGCTCCGAACAGTCGGTCCAGCAGTCCGGGTTCGGGCGGCGGCGCGTTGGTCCGGCCGTTGATGTAGAGCACCAGGTTGATGCGCCTGAACGCCGCGCCGTGGAAGATGCCGGCATGACGCCCGCCCCGGTCGATGACATGGACCATGGGCGCCTCCGTCCCGCGAGATGAGAGCGCCGCGAAGGCCGCGGCGGCTGCCGCCACCGTTTCGTCGGAGGGCATGACGGAACGCCAGTTCGCGGCCTCCCCGTCCGGATCGGGCGCTACGTCACCGCCGACGGTCAGGAACTGGACCATCTCGCGCATCGGCGTGACGTTCACCGCTTCGCGAACCTCCTGCAGAAGGGCCTGCTGATCCGCACAGGGTGCGCCGCACCCATCGGGCCGGAAGCTGAGCACGACGATCTGATCCGCAAGCCCTGACAGATGGACGCTGGCGCCTTCCGCCCCAGTGAGCGCCAGCGGCGGCATGCGGCGCGAGTCCGTGGGCTCGAAAGCCGGTTCCTTCTCCGCCATCACTTCGTCGAGACGTTCGCCGGGATGGTGCGCGGCGGCCGGTGCGGCGCCCGCGAGGAGAAGCAGGGCGAAAAGTGCAGGCAGACTCATGGTTCCACCTCCGGCCCGGTCGCCGCAACTCCCAGCACGGGGACCCCCACGGTGATCGCGCCCGCGCGCTCGAAGGTCAGCGTCAGCGGAAACGAGGCGCCTTCGTCGAGCTTGCCCGCGAGCCCCATCAACATCAGATGCATCCCGCCGGGGGCAAACCGAACCATCCGCCCCGCCGGCAGATCGAGCGCGTCGAGATGGATCATGCGCGCGACCGAATCCGCATCCGTCTCGGAGGCATGGATCATCACGTGATCCGCAACCGGAGTCGTCGCGGACAGCAGTCGGTCGTCGGCATCGCTGCGCAGCGTGAGGTAGGCCGCCCCCGGACGGGACGCGAGTATGCTGGCCCGCGCCCAGGGGTCGCTGACGACGACCTCCGCCAGCGCGGCTGCGGAAAACATGGCGGTACA
Organism: Albimonas pacifica; assembly: GCF_900113695.1. Classification (GTDB taxonomy): domain Bacteria; phylum Pseudomonadota; class Alphaproteobacteria; order Rhodobacterales; family Rhodobacteraceae; genus Albimonas; species Albimonas pacifica. The sequence goes on from NZ_FOQH01000022.1 coordinate 4,488, forward strand.
GACCGCGGCAAGAAACAGCTTCATCAGGATCTTTCGTCCCTCTCGATACGCATGAGAATTTCGTCGGCGAGCGCTTCAGGTGGCTGATCGCCTTCCCGGTAGACCGTGTCGAAGCCGCCGTCAGGGCGCATCAGGTAGATGTAGCCGGAATGCGCCATCAGATAGCCGTCGGGCGCGTCGGCGCCTTCGGACCGCTCGTACCAGACCCGGAAATTGGCGGTGGCCTCGGCGGCCTGCGCCTCGGTGCCCGTGAGGCCGATCAGCCGCGGATGGAATGCGGCGACATATTCCGCCATCACATCGACGGTGTCGCGCGCCGGGTCGACGGTCACGAAGATCGGCGCGACCTGATCGGCTTCTGGTCCGAGGATGTCCATCACGCTGGCTATGTAGGCGAGCGTGGTCGGACAGATGTTGGGGCAGAAAGTGAAGCCGAAGAACACTAGTTGCCACTGCCCGTCATAGGAATCGGGCGTCACCGAGCGTCCCGCATGATCGGTCAGCGAATAGGAGTTGACGATCGCGGCCTCGCCCGTCACGCGGGGCGCCGGCAGGTCGGAGGGGGTGAAGGCGCGCCAGAGGGCGGCGGCGCCGAAAGCCAGGGCGGTTCCGGCAACGGTCGCCCAGAGCAGGCGCCGGATGGGTCGCAAGCCACCGGTGTTGTTAGCGGTGTTCATCGGATCGGGTCCTTCGGGGTGGCCGCCCGAGCGGCGAGTGCGGCCCGGGCGACTTGTGGTCAGCCGCCCTGCGGCGCGGGGGTCGTGTCCTGCCCGGCGGGAGGCATCGCACTGTCTGGATGGCCGGACTGATGATGCGCCATCTGCTGCATCATCTCGGTGCAGGCCTCCATCATCGGACCCATGGCCTGCATCATCTGCATCATGCCCTGCATGTCGCCGCCCATCATGCCCTGCATCGACCCCTCGGGCGAGGTGGGGGCGTCGCCCTGCGCCAAGGCGGCGGAGGCGGCGAGCCCGACGCCAAGTACGGCCGCCATCGCGTATTTCTGTATCGGTGTCATCGGATCGTTCCTTCTGTTGAGGCGAGGATCAGTCCCTCGCGGTTTCCGGACCGGCGTCCGAACTCTTCGGAGCGGCGCAGGATTTCGTGCCGCCCTTCATGCAGAGCCCCAGCCCACACATGACGGCGCAGGGGGCGACGGAGAGGATCAGCGGGGCTGCGCCGATTGCGGCCACCCAGCCCCAGTTCAGCCACAGCCCGGCGCCGATCAGCGCCATCGCGCCGAGGATGAGGCCGCGGCGCCCGAGCGGGATGGAAAAGCCCCCCGCTCGGGCGGCGCCCTGGTCATAGGATGCGTCAGGCATGGTCATCTGTTCCTTTCAGCGATGATGGTCTGGAATTGTGCGACAGCCTCCGCGCTGTCCCACTCGGCGGGACCCGTCAGGCGGCCGCGTTCGCGCCCCTGCCGGTCGACCAGCAGGGTCGTGGGCAGCCCGATGACGGCGAAGGCGAGCATCGCGCGGATGTCCTCGGCGAGGTACTAGTCGAGATGTCGGATGCCGATCTCGTCGTAGAAGCGCCGCACCGGGCCCAGCCCCGCCCGGTCTATCGAGAGGGGCAGGACGTGAAAATCGTCACCGCCAAGCTGCGCCTGCAGACGGTCGAGCGTCGGCATCTCCTCGCGGCAAGGCGCGCACCAGGTGGCCCAGATGTTGAGCAACACCACGCGGCCGTGGAAATCCGCCAGTGTCAGATCGCGCCCGTCGCCATCCACGAAGGGTGGCGAGAGCATCTCGCGCGGGGTCTCATGCAGCGGCATCAAGGGTCTTGCGACAGCGGGTGTCGCAGCGAAGGCCAGCGCGCCGGCCAGCAGGTCGCGCCGCCTCATGACCCGTCCTCCGCCTGCAACCGGCGGACGACGGGCAGGATCTCTTCCTCCAGCGCGCGGCGGTCGAAGGGCCCGACATGTTTGTAGGCGATCCGTCCCTTGCGATCGATCACGAAGGTCTCGGGCAGGCCGTAGACGCCCCAGTCGATGGAGACACGCCCGTTCCGGTCGGCCCCGATCCGGGTATAGGGGTCGCCGAGCTCGGAAAGAAACCCGACCGCCGCGTCGGGTGCGTCCTTGTAGTTGATCCCGTGTATCGGAACCGTTCCGGTCCCGGCCAATTCGACCAGAAGAGGCATCTCCACGCGGCAGGGCACGCACCAGGACGCCCAGACGTTCACGATGGAGACCTCGCCGCGCAGGTCCTCCGACGAAAGGCCGTCGTTGCGCCCCTCGATTGGCGGCAGTGCGAAGACCGGCGCCGGTCGCCCGATCAGCGTCGAGGGCAGTCGGTCGTCCTTGTTCCAGAGCCCCCAGTAGAAGGCGACGCCAAGCAGCGCCGCGATGACGATGGGTATCATCGCGAGCAGCCTTCCGCCCACGGGGCGAGCCATGTGAGGGGCTCCGTCGCTCATGATCCGCCGCCGTCATTCGCCGTCACTTCGGCTTGAAATCCGCGCTCGCGCTCGGGCCATGTGCTCTTGATCCAGGCCAGAACGGCTACGATCTCGTCGTCCGAAAGGATGCCCTCGAACGCCGGCATGTCGCTTTCATAGTCAGGCACGACGGCGCCGACGCCCAGCTTTGTGATCGTGAAAAGTGGCCGGTCGGCATGGTGCCAGGTATGCCCGCTCGCATCGTGCGGCGGCGCGGGCATCCGGCCATTCTCGTTCCGCCTGCGCCAGTCAGGCTGGCCTTCCAGGTTCGCCCCGTGACAGGACGCGCAATTGGCGGCGTAGAGCTGTTGCCCCAGCGCAAGCTGCGCCGCGGTGATCGGCTCGCCGAGAAAGGTGAGGCTCTCCGCGTCCGGCGCTTGTTGAGCAGACGCGATCCAGCCTGCCGTACCGATCACCGCCACGAGAGCAGCGACCGCAGCCGAGCCCCGGCGCGTCATGCGGACCTTCGCAGGTACTTGATCAGCGCCGCCGCCGCGAGGATCAGCACCGCGATCAGCAGCAGCAGGACGAGTCCGCCGCCCAACATCATGCCCATCATGGGCCCGCCCATCATCTGACTCATGCAGTCGCCCATTGGCCTGCCTCCCCGGTACTGTCGCGCCAAGCCACCACCCGGGCGGCGACGATCGCGAAAAGGACATGGCCGACAAGCGCGACCCAGGTGATGCCGGTGAAGCCGAGGAAGGCCGGATTGCCGGCGACTAGATGCGCCATGACGTAGAGCGCAAAGACCCAGAGCAGGACACCGTAGAGGACGGCGGGGACCGCCCAGCCGAGCCCCGGCGCGAGTGCGCGCGCGATGGGGTGCGCGAGCACCATCCAGCCGAGGGGATAGGCGACCATCCCCGCGAAGTAGTGCAGGAATTCGGCGCCTGGCCTGTAGGCGGTGCCGAACAGTGTCTGGATCACGTTGTTGGCCAGCGGAACCGGCGCGAGGTTGGCGAAGCCCAGCATCGGGCTGAGGCTCTGGCCGAAGAAGTCGAAGGCGACGGTGGCGCAGGCGCCCGCCAAAGCCATGGTGACGAGGCCGGGCCGCGTGAACAGCGCCCGGACGGCGCCCGCGATGGCGGCGCCCAAGGTCGTCGACGGGTTGATTGCGGTGTCATTCATCGGCATAGATCTCCACTCCGCCCGGCCCGAAGGCATAGGTCCGCAGGGCGCCCGTTTTCGCGGGCGCCATGCCGGGGGCGTTGGCGGGCATGCCCGGCAGCGTGACGCCGGTGATGCCGGGGCGTTCCTCGAGCAGCCGCTCGATGATCTCGGCGGGAACAAGGCCGCTGACGACATAGCCGTCGATCATGGCGAGGTGGCAGCCGATCCCTTGCTCGGGCACGCCGGCGGCTACGGAGCGGTCGTCGAAGTTGACGTCGTCAATCACGGTGACATCGAAGCCTTCGGCCTGCAGGTACTCCGCGTACGCGTCGCAGCAGCCACAGCCGGGGCTGCGCCAGATGGTCACGGGCTCGGCTGCGAGCGCCGGGGTGGCGAGGGCCACGAAAGTGGCCAAGGCGAAACGTTTCATGTGATGTCCTTTCATGTGGTGGGGAGCGCGGCCCATGAGGCCCCGCCGTCATGGCTGAGGATCAAGCCGTCCGCGGTGGCGGCGGCGATCCGGGATGGGTCTGTCGGGTGAACGGCGAGCGCGGTCGCGACGTGGCCAGATCTCCGCGCCCAGTTCACTCCGCCATCGGCGGAAGCCCAGAGGCCCGAGGGGAGTGCGGCGACAAGCCGTTCCGGGGCGGACAGGGCCGGGGCGAGCGCGGCGACGGGTTCGCCCTCCGGCAACGGGGCCTCGGTCGCGGGTGGCGCGCCCGCGACCAGCGCATCCATCGCGTCGCCCGCCACGACGTCCTGCCAGCGGCAGAAGCAGTCGGGCACGCGGGTCAGGCCGCGCCCGGTTCCCGCATAGATCCAGATGCCGCCCATGCCGGTGGCCAGATCGACCGAGGCGAGGCTTAGCACCTCGCGCTCTGCTTCGGCGATCCAGGGGCGGTCCATCACGAAAGACCAGCCGGTCCCCGCGTCTTCACTGCGCCACAGCCCGTCGCCCGCAACGGCGACGTAGACCGTATCCGGGGCGCCCGCCGCGATGGCGAGCGCCGTGACCTGCGCCTGTGGCAGGCCGCCCGACGCCGCGCGCCATGTCCGGCCGCCATCGTCGGACCGGTCGAGCCCGCCGCCTTCAAGCGCCGCGAAGAGCCGACCAGTCCGCGCGGGATGACAGGCGAGCGCCCGGACCGGGGCGCGCGGCGCGGGCAAGGTCGCAGAGGCGCCACCCGACACGTCGTGCCGCCACACCTGCGCGCCCGCGACGACAAGTGCATCGCCGTCGAAGGCCAGCGCCGAGGCCGCAGCGCCCCCGGCCCGCGCCGGGAGCGCCGGGAAAAGTCCGTAGACGGTCGCAGCGGCAAGCATGGCGAGCACGCCGCGCCGTCCGACCGGACGTCCGATTTCGGAGTTCACGTCAAGCATCGCTTTCCCCTCAGGCCACACGGATCACGCCCATCATCCCGGCCGCCTGGTGCTCGAGGATGTGGCAGTGGAACATCCAGTCGCCCGGATTGTCGGCGACGAAGGCGATCTCGACGCGTTCGCGCGGGGCCATCAGCACCGTGTCCTGCCATTCGCGATGCACTGTCGGCGCGCCGTCGCGGCTGAGCACGCGGAAGGAATGACCGTGCAGGTGGATCGGATGGTGGAACGCCGTGGCGTTGGTCATGGCGACGACGTGCGAGGCGTCCCGCTTCAGCGTCAGCATCGGGTCGAGGATGTGGCCTTCCGCCGCCACGCCATTGATGAACCATATGCCACCGTCGTGCAGCCGGTTCATCATGCCGCCACCCATCATGCCGCCCATGCCGCCGCCGTCGCCGGCAAGGCCCATCTGGCGTTCGACCATCCCGCCCATCATGCCGCCGGTGAAGGTCACCTCGTGCCGTTGGGCGCGGGTCAGGTCGGGTTCGGGCAGCGGGTTGGGGGCCAGTTCCATGGGCCAATCCGGCGGCGCGTCGCGCAAAGGCGTCGCCGCCACCGCCAGATCGACGAGGGCATAGGCGTCCTGCGCGAAGAAGCGGTCGGTGACGCGGATCTTTGCGTCGGGCGCGGCGGTCACATCGAGGACCAGGTCGGCGCGCATGGCCGGGCCGAGCACCACCCGGCCTCCGGGGGCCGCATGCGGCGTGACCGGCTGGCCGTCGAGCGCAATGATTTGTGGGGCCAGATCGCCGAAGTCGAGCGCGAATATGCGGGCATTGGCGGCGTTGATCAGGCGCAGGCGGATCCGCTCGCCGGTCCGCACCGGCACGATGTCGGGAACGCGGCCGTTGATCGTGACGGTATTGCCCAGCCGACCGGCATGGCTCATGTCGTGGAAGCCGCCGAAATCGTCCGCGATGCTTGCCTCCCCCGTCAACCGCCAGTCGTCGAGCACCCAGACCATCTCGCGGTCCACGCGCGGCGGGTTCGCCTCTTCGATGATCAGCGCGCCATAAAGCCCACGTCCCACCTGCTCGAAGCTGCGCTGGTGCGGGTGATACCAGAATGTCCCGGCGTCTATCGCGTCGAACTCGTAGATGAAGCGCGAACCCGGCGTGATCGGCGCCTGCGTCAGATGCGGGACGCCGTCCATCTCGTTCGGCACTCGCAATCCGTGCCAATGCACGGTGGTCTCCTCGGCCAGCCCGTTCTCGACCTCGAGGCGCAGCCGTTCGCCCTGACGGATCCGGATCTCGGGCCCCGGCACGGCGCCCTCGTAGCACCAGACATCGCTCTCGCCCCAAGGCTCAGGGACCAGTCGCGCACGCCCTGTTGCGGCGCGCAGCTCGATCTCTCGGGCGTTCGCGGCGCGTGCCGGTCGGGCCCGGAGCGCAGGCAGAAGGAGACCTGCGGCGCTGGCGGCGGTTGCGCCAACGAAATCCCGGCGCGAAAGCGCGGGCATCGAATCTGATGTCATCGGGGTTTCTCATCTGACAGGTGGTCTCGCCGCCACGATGGGAACGACCCAAGGTTGGCTGCGGCGACGCGTTCCTGACGTCATGGACGCCAAGGCTCGCACGAAGACGCGCGGTCGGGTCTGTCCCGACCGGCGCCTGGTCAGATGAGGGTTCGCGGCGGATCGAGCGCGGGCCCGCTCGTTCGTCCGGGCAAGTCGCGCGATACTGACGGTTCATGCTGCGGTCGCATGCTTGGCCTTGGCAGCGCCGCGCCATCGCTCAGGTGGGCCACGAGCGGGGCGGTACAGGCCATATCGCAGGCCGCCATGTCAGTCGCGCGCTCATCATCACAGCCGGAGCAGTCGGGCATGTCCATGCCGATTTCACCTGCATCCGCGACGGCCATCGTCAACGCCATCTCCATCGCCGCAGCAGAATGCGCGACGGTGCCCGCTGCGAAGACCGCGAGCAACGTGACAGTGATGAAGTGGCGAATTCGAACCATGGTCTTAGACTATTGCATTCTTGTGGGAGCGTCCATTGGCACGACCCCAGGCTTGCGAAGCCTCACGTGCACGTGAAACTGGCTCCGCGCGGGTCGTGGAAAGTGCGTCGATGATGGGACAGTCTGGGCGAGTGTCCCCGTTGCAGTTGGCCACGAGATCGCGAAGGCAGACCCGCAGCCGTTCGAGTTCCGCGATCTTACGGTCGATCGAGTCGAGATGGGTCTCGGCAATCGCCTTCACTTCCGCGCTTTCCCGCGACCGGTCCTCGTAAAGCGACAAAAGCAGCCGGCAATCTTCGATGGCGAAGCCGAGCGACCGCGCCCGCCCGACGAAGACGAGCTTGTGAAGCTCGGTCTGGTCGAAATGACGATAGCCGTTCGCGCCACGCACCGGACGCACGAGCCCGATATCCTCGTAGTACCGGATCGTTTTTGCGGGGAGTCCGCTTCGTTCCGCCACATCTCCGATGTTCATGCCGGGATCGCCTCTCTCTCAGCCAAGAGTAACCTAGTCCTTCCACCGACTGGAAGGTCAAGCGCCAAGCGAAATAATACCAGCGCCCGCTGATGCTGACTCACGGAGGGGATTCCCAGCGCGACGGCGGGCTGATTCCATGGAGAGAACCGAAAGAGGATCTCCATGGGAACAGCGATCACCCTGCGCGCCGATTTCACGGCGGATGACCTGAGGACGCTGGCGAAGGCGAGCCGTGACGCGCGTCAGACGCGTCGCCTGTTGGCGCTGGCCGCGATCTACGACGGCGGCGCCCGCGGCGATGCGGCGAAGATCGGCGGCGTCGGGCTCCAGATCGTCCGGGACTGGGTGGTGCGCTTCAACGCCGAGGGCCCGGACGGGCTGGTCGACCGCCAGGCTCCTGGCAAGACGCCGCTGCTGACGGACGCGCAGCGTACGGCGCTGGCGAAGGCCGTGGAGGCGGGACCGAAACCCTATCTGGATGGCGTGGTGCGCTGGCGGCTGGTGGACCTGGCGCAATGGCTCTGGGAAGAGTTCGGCGTCTCGGTCAGCCGCCAGACCCTGGGCCGGGAGTTGCGCGCCATGGGCTTCCGCAAGTTGTCGGCGCGGCCGCGCCACTACGACCAGGACCCCGAGGCCCAGGCCGACTTCAAAAAAACCTCCCCGATCGGCTGGCGGAGATCCGGGCGCGGCTCCCAGCCGGGACCGAGCTTGAGCTGTGGTGGCAGGACGAGGCCCGAGTAGGCCAGAAGAATCCGATCACCCGCCGCTGGGCGCGGCGCGGGACCCGGCCGCGGGCGCCGCGCGATCAGCGCACGAAGTGGGCCTACATCTTCGGCGCGATCTGCCCGGCCAAGGGCAAGGCCGCCGGGCTCGTGATGCCCTTCGCCGACACCGAGGCCATGCAGGCGCACCTCGCCGAGATCAGCCTCGCCGTCGATCCCGGCGCCCACGCGGTGTTGATGCTCGACCAGGCGGGCTGGCACATGTCCGCCCGGCTCGCCGTGCCCGACAACATCACCTTGCTGCCCCTGCCGCCCCGCTCGCCCGAGTTGAACCCGGTCGAGAACGTCTGGCAGTTCATGCGCGACAACTGGCTGTCGAACCGGGTCTTCCGCTCCTAAGAGGACATCGTCGATCACTGCTGCGAGGCGTGGAACAAGCTCGCCGACCAGCCATGGCGCATCATGACCCTGGGACGCCGAGCCTGGGCCCATGAGTTCTGATCAACGGGCCTTGGTATAAGTCGATCCTCTTGACCTTCCACTGACCGGAAGCGCCACTTATGGGCGCAGCCCAGCAGCCGGTGCACCAAACATGAAAATCGCTCAATAGATCATTGCGACCGATAGAGACCCGGTCTGCGGCATGACAGTCGATGAGAACAGCGAGCACCGGCACATGCACGAAAGCCGCCACTATCGCTTTTGCTCGAGAGGGTGCTGGGACAAGTTCACCGCTGCACCGGAAGACTACGTCGAGGCGGTCGACCCGGTGTGCGGCATGTCGGCGGATCGCGACCGCCACTTGTAGAAGGTGGCGTCGCTGATCCCGTGCTTGCGGCACAGCTCGGCCGTGCCCAGGCCCGCTGCGTGCTCCTTCAGGATCGCGATGATCTGCTCATCGCTGAACCGACTCCTGCGCATCCGCATCTCTCCTTCCGAGGAGAACAGCCTAACCCAAAATCGGGGGCATTCGCGGGGGCAGGGTCACACGGGTGTCCACCAGACCGGGGCAGGATCACCACGCAGTCGCAGCGGGTCTCGTCCATCAAGCTGGTGGAAATTTGGGTGTAGCTGGAAGCCATGATCAGGCAGCTTCGGTGGTGATGCTGAAGATAGGGTCAGCGGCGGCGTCGATGCGGGAGAACGCCACGATCTGCATGTAGCGGTGCTGGGTCTTCTACTCGTCGTTCTGCTCGAATAGGGCCGCGCCGATCAGGCGGGCGATGGAGCCTTCGTTCGGGAAGATCCCGACGACGTCGGCCCGGCGCTTCACTTCCTTGTTCAGGCGCTCGATCGGATTCGTCGAATGCAGCTTGGCGCGATGCTGAGCCGGGAAGGACATGTAGGCCAGCACGTCGTGCTCGCTCTCGTCCATCAGACTCGCCAGCTTCGGCCAGCGTCCCCTGACCTGGTCGGCGACATGGGCCCAGGTCGCGCCGGTCTGTTTCCGGTCCGGCTGCATGAAGGCCTGCCGGATGGCGGCGGCGACCACGGTGCGCTGGCTGCGGGGAACAGGCCTGCTGGCGAGCCTCGCCGTCGGCGCGGCTGCCCTTCTGCTGTTGCTGCTTGCGCCCCGGCCCTGAGGCGCTAGCCGCGGCCGAGCCGGTGCTGCGCGCCGGGACCTCGCCCGATGCCGGCGTCGCGCTGACCGGCGACAAGTCGCTGATGTTCTTGGACGCAAGCGACGCCTTCGTGGTGTTCGGCATCTCCGGCGGATCCTGGATCGCATACGGCGGCCCCGTCGGCCCGGCGCAGGCGGCCGAGGACGTGGCCTTCGACTTCGTCGAGGAGGCTCGCCGCGCCGGCGCCCGCCCGGTGTTCTACGAGGTCGGCGCCGAGGACGTGCCGGTGATGCTCGACCTCGGAATGCAGCTGCACAAGATGGGCAAGGATGCGGTGGTCGACCTCTCGCGCTTCTCGTTGGAGGGATCGTCGCGCAAGAAGCTGCGCGCCGCCCATGCCCGCGCCGGCCGCGACGGGCTGACGCTCGAGATCCTCTCCCCGCCCCATGACCCGGCGCTGATCGAGCGTTTGCGTGAGATCTCCGACGCCTGGCTGGTCGCCAAGCACGCGCGCGAGAAGGGCTTCTCTGTGGGCCGCTTCGACCCCGCCTGGCTGGGGCGCTGGCCGCTGGCGGTGGTGCTGCGCGAGAGCGAGCCGGTCGCCTTCGCAAACGTGATGACCGCGGGCGACGGCCGCGCGGCGAGCATCGGCCTGATGCGCCACGCCGATGACGCGCCCTCGGGCACGATGAAATACCTGTTCACCGAGCTGATGCTGCAGCTCAAGGCCTGTGGCTGCCTGCGCTTCAGCCTCGGCATGGCGCCGCTGTCGGGCCTGGCGCCCGAGCGCAGCAGCCGCCTCTCGGACCGCTTCGGCGCGGCGATCTACCGACACGGCGGCGGCTTCTACAACTTCGAGGGCCTGCGCGCCTTCAAGCAGAAGTTCGACCCCGTCTGACACCCCCTCCGGCGCTCCGCCCCTCCTGCCCCTGGCGGACGCCGCCCGGCTGATCTCGGGTCGAACCGCCTGAGCGCCGCGGGCGAGCCTACACTCCGGAGTCGTCTTATGCGCTGAGCGCAGCAAAGGTCCGGTTCCCACCCGAAGTGACGGTAGTTCTTGCAAGCCCTTCACCTCAGGTGGTTGAGGCGATTGGCCGTCGACCGGCGCAGCAGCGCGCATCACCCGGCACCGACAGGGGAAGCGGCGAACCTGCCCTCCGCTGCCTCCACCCGCGCAAGCAGGTCGTCGAAAGCGTGCGCGATGCGGGCGCAGTCTTCCACGCCGGGTTCCGCCGTGGGCGTCCCGACCTCCTCGTCCTTTTCGACCGCCGGCGCCTCTCGCGCCTGGCTCTGCGGGGCGGGCTCGTACGTCGTCGCCACAGGTTCGGGGGGATGCGCGTCAGCGGCCTCCGCTACTTCCGTGGCGATCGGCTCCGCAGTTACTGGCGCAGGCCTTGCAGGCTGCTCATCCCACCTCTCCTGCCTCGCCGCCGCCAGCGGGTTCGCCGCCGCCCCGTCCAGCAAGCGCAGCTCAGGCGCGGCGCCGGCCTGGTCCTCGAACAGCGGCGCCAGCGCCTTGTCCTCATAGTACGTCACCCGCTCGGCCAGCACCGGCGGGTGGTTCTGGATCAGCGCCACCACCTTGCGATCCCCGAGCTGGCGCAGCGCCTCGGGGCGGATCAGGCGGGCGCCCTCCGCGCGCTCCTGCACCGAGGTCTCCCAGGCGCCGATCCGCCAGGATTTCGAACGCGCGCGGCGGGTGAAATCCCCCACCGCGCGGGACACATACTCCGGCGTCTCCTCATCGGCCGGCGCCATGAACAGCTGCAATCGACAGTTGGCGAGGAACACCGAGGCGCCCTCGCGCCCGTAGAGCCGCCCGTCGCGCAGCGAGGCGATGGACTGGACGACGATCATCACCCGCCCGCCATAGCTTCGCAGCGTGGTGATGCCTTGCTGCAGGGCCTCCATCCGACCGAGGGACGCGAATTCGTCGAGGAGGAGCAGGACGGGGTATGGCTCGTCGGCGCCGGGCTCGGCGCGCTGCAGCAGGGCGACGGTTTGCTGGAACAGGAGGCGCACCAGCGGAGCCAGCGGGATGAGGTCGTTCGGCGAGACCACGATGAACACCGAGGCCGGATCGCGCCGCATCTGCGCGATGTCGAAGTCGGTCGCCTCGGTCGCGCGTCGCACCATGCGGTCGGCCCAGAGCGAGAGGCCACCGTCCGCCAGAACCGAGAGGTAGGAGGAGAGGATCCGGCTCTCCATCCCGGCCATGCGGCGGAAGATGCGGGCGGCTTCTTCAGTTGCAGCTTCCTCGGCCAGCGTCTCGAACAAGTCGAACAGCTCGCCGGGTGCTGAGAGGGCGTCGTAGATCTCGCCGATGGTCGGGCGGCCGCGCTGGAAAGCCAGCAAGGCGGCCGCCGCAAAAATCTCGCGTGCGCCTTCGAGGAAGCTGGTGGCGTTGCCCTGCGCCACGATCAGCGCGGCGGCGAGGCGGCGCGCTTCGGTGAAGCGGCGGGCAGGGGCGGCTTCGGCCACAACGTCCATCGGGTTCCAGCGGTGGGTGCGGCCCTCCGGGTCATAGGGCGCGAACTTGAACACGCGGTCGCCGAGCGCGGCCCGGCGGCGGGCGGTCTTCGCGAAGTTCTCGCCCTTCACGTCAAGGCAGATCACGGAGCCGCGCCAGGTCAGCAGCGTCGGGATCACCACGCCGACGCCTTTGCCCGAGCCGGTGGGCGCGGCGATCAGCGAATGCGGGATCTCGGAGGAGGTGAGGTATGGCGCGTTGGAGCCGGGCGCCCCGAGCTTGGCGTAGACTGGCCCCTGCAAAGCCTCGAGGCGGGCCGAAAGACCCGCGCGGCGGATCTCTTCCGGCTTGGCCCAGCGGGCGGCGCCATGGGAGGTGAGCTGCGGCCGACGCGCGATTGCGGGGAGCAGCGCGGCGCAGACGAGGCCCGTGACGGCGAAGATCACGAGGCCGATGCGGAACGGCTCGGTCATCCGCCCCACCGCCCAGGGGGCGTGGGCGAGGAAGGTCGCGAAGCCGGTCTCGGCGACGATCCCGCCGGTACGCCAGGCGGCGAAGGCCCCGGCGGCGAGGTTGCCGAGCAGCAGCCCGGCAAGCAGGCCGATGGCGGCGAGGGTCAGGATTTCGCGGCGGGCGTCGGTCCGGGCGAGGTTCACAGCCCGTGCCCTCCGCCGTCGCGGTCGCGCGCCTTGCGGGCGGCGATGCGCCGGGCGCGCTCTTGTTCGCGGCGGGCCTGGTCATCGGCATCGTCCATGGGCGCGGGGCGGGATGTGGGCCCCTGCCCTGCCCCGGCGTCTCGCGTGGGCGGCGGCGTGGCGCGTTCAGGCCTCGCCTTCTCTGGCGCAGCGGCTCGATCCGCCGCGGGCGCCTCGTCGCGCCCTGCCTCCTGCCGCGCCAGCTCCTGCGCCGCCCGATAGACCGCGCCGATCTCGCGATGCATCGCTGTCAGGGCGGCGTCGCGCTGCGCCGCCGTCTCCTCCGGCGCGCCGGTGGTCGCGCGGCGGGCCTCGCGCTCCTTCGCCTCCGATTTCGCGTAGCTCTCGGCCAGGGCGCGCGAGGGGGCGCTCCCGGAATATCGCTCCACCATCGCGGCGCCGTTGAGGCCCGCGCGCTCGGCGATAGCCGAGACGCGGCGGTCGGCTTCCGCTCTGATCGCATCAATCCGGCCCTCGCCGGGAGGCAACCCGGCATACCGCCCCGGCTCGGCGGGCCTGGCGAAATTCATCAACCCCGCGTAGCCGAGAACCGGCGCCGCCTCAGCCTTCATCATCGCCGCCTGGCGCTGGAACTTCACCTGCTCCACGGGATCGCGCATCGCCTCGATCCGCGCGT
>NZ_FOQH01000020.1 GCF_900113695.1 Albimonas pacifica
GGGGGTCTCGTTGCGCATGGCTCGGGCCTTACAGGTCCGGGGCGCCGGAAGGGATCTTCCGGAGCGTGATCAGGATGCTGGCGGCGTAATGGGCCGAGATCAGCACGGAGTAGAGCAGGATCGTGTCCTCGAGCGGCATCGCCAGCACATGGGCCGCCCCGAAGGCGCCCGCGACCAGCACGGCGCGCTGGATGTTGAGGCCCAGCAGCAGCTTCTGCCCCTCGAAGACATAGAGGATGTAGGAGACCGGCGTCGCCAGGAACTGGAACAGCAGGTAGATCGAGAGGAGCGAGGCGAGCCGCCCCGCCATCTCCCATTCCGCCCCGAAGACCAGGGAGAACAGCTCCGGCCCGAACAGCATCAGCACCCCTGCCGCGGGGGCCGCGACCAGGGCCAGGCGCTTGAGCACGGCATGGGTCAGGGCGCGCACCTGCTCGGGGCGGCGGGGGCCGATCGAGGCGATCTCGCCGTAGAAGGCCCGGCCCATGGTGTGCCCGAAGAGGCTCATGGGAACCGCCAGCGCCATCAGCGCGAGGCCGAGCTGCCCGGTCTCGCCCGCCGCGTAGAGGGCCGAGGTCAGGATCAGCGGCCCCTGCGCCGAGGCCGCCAGCAGGAACTGCGAGGGCAGGCGGTAGAGCGGATAGCCCCGGTGGCGCGCCGCCAGCATCCCCATGCGGGCCCAGGTGACGGCGGGCCAGAGCTCGCGCAGGCGGCCGCGGAACGGGGCCAGCAGGGTGGTCGAGCCGCCGCCCCGCTGCAGCGTGTGCCCGATCAGCAGGCCCGCGGGCTTGATCCCGGCGAGGCCCAGCAGGATCTGCGCGCCCACGCCCAGCACGGTCTGGATCACCTGCGCGCGGGCCAGCGCGCGGAACACGCGGGCGCGGGTGGCCCAGAAGCTGAGCGTCTCGAAGAGGCTCGCGCCCAGCAGGGCCACGGGCAGCAGGCCCCACCAGGGGATCATCGGCTCCATCGAGATCAGGGTCAGGAACCACGGGCCGACCGCCCAGAGCGCCAGCGCGATCAGCAGGGTTCCCGCCAGGGTGACCAGCAGGGTCAGGGCCAGCAGGTTCGCCGCCATCTCGTCGCGTTTGGGCAGCGGGATCGCCATGCCGTAGCAGAGCGTGGTCAGCGGCGTCAGCATCAGCACCAGCGCGGTGAAGGCCGCCAGCGCGCCGTAGTCCTCGGGCGAATAGAGCCGGGTCAGCACCGGGATCGCCGCCACCCCCAGCGCGCGGGCCGCGCCCGCGCCGAGCGCCAGCGTCGCCATGTTGCGCAGCACGCCCCCCGTCCCCTCGCCCGCGAAGCGCGTGCGCAGGCGCGCCACGCGCCGGGCGAAGCGGGTCTTGCGGGCGGACTCGAGCCGCGGGCTCTCCATGGGGTCTCGAACCTCTCGGGGGACCGGGGGGCGGTCCGGGTGAACGGTCAGGGGCGGCTCAGCCCGCGGCCTGCGCCGCCGTCGCGACGGGCCGCGGCTTCCAGGCGGAGAGGTCGCGGCCGAGCAGGGCCTCGACGGTCTCGACCTCGGGCAGGAACAGGGCGCGCAGCTCGGCCTCGAACTCGGGGCTCAGCGCCTCGCGCGCCTGCTCCTTGCGCAGCGAGGCCTTGATCTTCTCGACGATCGGCGGGCGGGTGCGCACCAGCCAGGCGCGCAGGGCGTAGACCGGGCGCTTCAGGGGCCCGGGCGGGTCGAGCACCAGGTTGGCGAGCCAGGGGAAGCGGTGCTTGCGCGACGGGTTCACGGCGGGGAACTCGGTGCGGCCGTCGTCGGGCAGGCCCAGGAAGTCGAGCACCTTCAGCCAGGTTCCGCGCGGGTCCTCCAGCAGGTCCTCCTGCAGCAGCACCAGGCGGCGCTCGGCGGGGACGGCGGCGAAGAACCGCTCCAGCTGCTCGCCGATGCGCGCGGTCTCCTCGTACTGCAGGAAGGCGGGGATCCGCGCATGGGGCGAGATCGCCTGCCCGCCGGCGCGGGCGTCCTGCAGGCGCCAGGCGGTCTCGAAATCCTCGACGTCCTCGTTGCGGTCGTAGATCTGCTCCATGTGGTAGCCGTGGGCGATCTTCACCGGGTCGCGCAGCATGGCGATGAAGCGGGCGTCGGGCGACATCTCCAGCGCCGCGGGGATCGCGCGGGTCGAGCGCAGGTAGGCGGTCGAGCCCTCGGCCACGATCGCGTGCCGGGCGGGGTCGGCCCCCTCGAACAGCTTCAGGTAGGCGGCCTCGTCGGGCAGGAAGGTCATCTCGCGCAGGCCGGGGATGTCGTCGGCGAGGAAGAACGGCTCCTTCGGGGCGCAGAAGAACACGTCCTCGCGCTCGGAGAGATACTGCGCCAGCGCGGTGGTCCCGCATTTCGGCGCGCCGACCAGGAACAGGTTGGGCCGGGCGCTCATCGGGGGCGGAACGCGTGCAGGAAGGGGACGAGGGCCATGGATCTCCGCCGGTCTGGGGGTCGCGATCGGTCGCGGGGACCGGGGCGACTATAGGGGAGCGCGCGCCCCCCGCCCTCCGCGACCCGAGGCCGCGCGACGCATGCTGCGGCGCCGAAGGGCCCGGTTCAGGGCCGGTTCAGCGCCCCGGCGGAGCGGGGTCCGGCCGGCGCCGGCCGGGATCGGAGCCGGGCAGGGGGGGCGGGCGGGCTCAGGGACGGGCGGGCCCGGAGCCGTCCGGGGCGGCCAGGGCGGCGGCGGGGATGAAGGCCTCGCGCCGGGCCTCCACCACCGCCCGGGCGCCGGAGAAGGTGAGATGGCCGTAGTCGAACTGCATCGGCTCGCCGTCGGGGGCGAAGAGCCGGCAGGCCCCGGCTCCGCACTCGACCTCCAGCACGTCGATGTAGGTCGCCCCCGCCGCCTCGGCCGCGGCCTTCATCTGCGCGTCGACCGCGTCGCGGCCCGGGACCCGGTGGGCGCGGTCGTCGAAGGGCTCGCCGCGCAGGCGGCTGCGGGCGAGCAGGCTGGGGAAGGGGCCCAGGTACTCCACCGTCGGGCCGATCACCGCCACCGAGCCGGCGAGGCTCTGCAGCCGCTCCAGGGTCTCGGGCACGTAGGCCATCTCCTCGGCCATCCAGCGGCCGCCGATCAGCACCCGGTCGACCTTCGTCTCCGGCAGGAAGCGCTCGAACAGCCAGGCCCGCAGGCCGGCGCAGCGGGTCGCCCGCGGCAGGCCCAGCAGCACCCGGCAGCCCGCCGAGGTGGCCTGCATCACGTTGGCTTCGGGGAAGGCCTCGACCAGGGGGCCCCAGAACTGGGCGGCATGGCTGTCGCCGATCAGCAGCACGTTGTAGGCGCCCGGCACGGGGCGCGCGCAGTCGTCGGCGTCGAAGGCCGCGAAGCTGGCCTCGGCCTTGCCGATCAGGCAGCGCCCGCTGCGGAACTGGGCGTCGTATTCGGGCCGCTCGCGGTAGTCGATCGTGGCGGCGATGCGCATCACCTCCTCGGGGAAGGCGCGCAGGGGGACCAGGTTCTGGGCGGCGAGCCCGCCCAGCCCCGCCAGCGCCGCCAGCGTCAGCCCGCCGAGCGCCGCCACCCGGCCCGCCGGCTGCCGGCGGGCGCGCGGGGTGCGGAACGGACGCTCGACGAGCCGCGTCGACAGCGCCCCCAGCGCCAGCGAGGCCAGGCCCAGGGCCAGCGCCTCGCGCCCCGAGAGCTGCGGGCCTGCGTGGGCCTTCCAGAACACGATCAGCGGCCAGTGCCACAGGTAGAGGCCGTAGCTGACCTGGCCCAGGGCGACGAGCGGGCCCCAGGACAGCAGCCGCCCCGCCGGCCCCGCGGCCCCCCAGCCGATCAGCAGCGTCGCCCCCAGCGCCGGGGCGGCGGCGACCCAGCCGGGGAAGGCGCTGTCGCGGTCGAGCAGCGCCATCGGCGCCGCGACCAGCGCCAGGCCCAGCAGCGCGAGCGCGGCCGGCCCGGCCCCGCCCGCGCCGGAGGGGGCGCCCGGACGGAGGCTCGGACGGAGGCTTGGGGGGCGGCGCGGGAGAAGTCCCGCCCCGCTCCCCCCCCGCTGCATGACCGCGAGGAGCGCGCCCGCCCCCAGCTCCCAGGCGCGGGCGGGCGGCAGGTAGAAGGCGGTGGGCGGGTGCAGCCAGGTCAGGACCACGCAGGCCGCGAAGGACAGCGCGCAGAGCCCGGCCAGCAGCCGGGCGAGATGCCGCCGCGCATGGGTCGCCATCAGGAAGAGCAGCGGCGGGAAGACGATGTAGAACTGCTCCTCCACCGCCAGCGACCAGACGTGCAGCAGCGGCTGCGTCTCGGCGGGGGCGGAGAAGTAGCCCGTCCCGCTCCAGAAATGGAGGTTGGCCAGGAACCCCGCCGCGGCGGCGATCGAGACGCCGGCCGCGGCCCGCTCCGAGGGCAGGAACAGCAGGCCCGAGAGCACGAACACCGCCAGCAGCACCGCCGACAGCGCCGGCAGGATGCGCAGGATGCGGCGCTTGTAGAAGTCGAGCGGCGACCAGCGCCCGCGGTCGAGATCCTCGAGCAGGATCGCCGTGATCAGGTAGCCCGAGATCACGAAGAACACGTCCACGCCCACGTAGCCGCCCGGCGCGAGGGGGCTGCCCAGGTGGAAGGCGACCACCGGGACCACGGCCAGCGCGCGCAGCCCGTCGACATGGGGCCGATGTCTCACCGGCCGGCCCCGGTCAGGCGGGGGCCGGCCGCCGGCGCGGCGGCGGGGCAGGGGGGCGGGCCGATGGACGGGGCGCCCCGAAGCGGCCGCGGCCGATCCCGGCGGGCCCGGTCACCCTCGTAAAACATCCTGTTCCGCCAATCGTTTGCCCCATGGTGCGGCGGGAAAACCGTAGCGGCGGCGCGCGCCGTCGCGGAAGGCGGCGGATCGTCGCCGCGGGCCGCCGGGCGGGCGGGCGCTGTGACGACAAGGCCGATGGCCGGCCGGGGGCGGGGGCGCATATGATGCGCTCTTCGCACGATCGCGCCGGGCGCCCGCCGCCGGCCGGAGGCGGCCCCGGCCGCCGCAGGACGAGGAGCTGCGGATGCGGCTGGTCACGACCAAAACCAAGCTGCTCTCGCACCTCGCCGTGCTGGGCGCGGTGCGCGACCCGGTGGGGCTGCCGCTGTTCCTCAAGCTGTTCCCGGCGGCGATCGGCTTCCTGCACCTGACCAGCCTGCGCTTCTCGGGCTTCGTCTACCTGGCCTTCCCCTTCATGCTGATGGCCAACGTGGCGGCGATCGGCGCGGGCACGCCGCCCACGCTGATGCTGCGGCTGAACTTCGCCTTCATGCTGGTGTTCTTCGCCTCGTTCGTGGCGCAGATGGACCAGAAGCAGGTGGTGGATTCCCTGGTGAAGGTGCTGCTGCCGGTGATCATCGTCACCGCCTTCCTCGAGATGCTGCTGGGCCCGACCAACGCGCGCACCATCAACAGCCTGCTGCCCGACATGGGGCTGCCGACGATCTACATCCCGCGGATGCGGGGCATCAACGGCGGCTCCAACTTCTCGGCGATGATCTCGGGCGTGATGAGCCTGATCTTCATCCACCACCGGCGGCGGTGGCCGGCGATCATCTCGACCGTGGTGATGCTGCTGTTCCTCAGCCGCACCGGCACCGGAGCCTTCCTGATCGCCTGGGCGCTGATGGTCTCGCCGCTGGTCATCCGGGCGGCGGCGGTGATCGCCTCGGCCGCGATCTTCGTGATGATCCCGTGGATCGTGCTGATCTCCCAACAAATCCTGACGCCGGCGGAAAAGTTCTACCTGATCCTGCTGACCTCGTCGCGCTACCTGCACTGGACCAACTTCGTGAATTTCGGGCTCGAGAACCCGATCTTCGGCGTGGGCTACTTCAAGGGCATGGAGTACTACCAGCAGGCCGTGAAGTTCGAGTTCCTGGGCGGGCACATGCGCACCGGCGCCCTGCACCTGGAGGCGCACAACTTCCTCATCGACATGTGGGCCGAGCTGGGCGTGCTGACGGTGATCCTGTTCTGCGTCTTCTACCTCTACGTGGCCTGGGCCTCGATCCGGGCGGGCGGGCTGGCGAGCGCGCTCTTCTTCTTCGTGACCCTGGGCTACCTGTTCCTGAGCGGCCTGTCGGACTGGTCGTTCTGGTTCACCGTGGGGATGATCTTCAACTGCCTGCGCCAGGCCCGCGCGGTCGAGGGCGCCGCCCGCCGCCGCCCGGCCCTGGGGCCGGGGCGATGGCGATCGGGCGCCGAGCTGCCGGCCGGCGCCGTCGCCCGGACCGGCGGCCCGGCCTGAGCCGCGCGCCGACGGTTTCGTGACCGCGACGCGGGCCCCGGACGTGCGAGGCTCCTCCCCCGGCCGCGGAGGCGGGGACCGGACAGGCGGGACGCGGGACCCGGGGACGCGGGGACCCGAGGAAGCGGGGTGAAGATGCGGGGCGTGGCCGATCGCCTGCGCCGGAGCGCGGCGTTCACCAGGTTTAAATCTTATTGCGCAAACCTGCTGCGCGGCGACCGAGGTCGCCCGGCCGATTCCGCGCCGGCCGCCCCATCCCGGGCCGCGCCCCCCGAGGGACGCGGCGCTCCGGCCGAGCCCATTCCCGGCGCGACGCCGCAGCCTGCCTCCTCCCGGTCCGGATCCGGACCCAAGACCCCCACCCCCCCAGGGACCCCGAAGGCCGGCGGCGGAGCGCCGCTTTCGAGGTCCGACATGCTCACACTTCTCGCCGTCTTCCCCGCCCTCGCCGCCACCCGCGCCCTCGCCGACGGAACCTCCGGCACGCTGGGAAGCGGCACGGTGGGCCCCAGCGAGCTGCGCCCCGGCGCGGTGTCGCTCGACAAGATCTCCAACCTCTCGGGCGCCCGGGTGCTGGGCCGCGGGCTGAGCGAGGGCGGCGGCGTCCCGCGCGAGCTGACCCCCGCCGACCTGCGCCGCCTGATCGACAGCGCCGAGAGCGCGCTGGTCTCCTCCGACCGGCTGGAGGCCGAGAGCCTCTCGCCCCCCGCCCAGGTGCAGGGCCTGTTCGTGCAGGGCTACGCGGTGGGCGGCGACGGCGGCGCGGCCTTCTACCGGCGCAGCCCCGTCGAGCCCCCGCACCCTGGCAAGTTCTCGACCGCCGACGGCGGCTGGTGGGAGCTGACCACCCTGGTCCCCCAGCCCGAGATGTTCGGGGCGCTGGCCGACGGGGTCAGCGACGACGCCTGGTCGATCAACGACGCGCTGGCCTTCGCCGACACCATCGAGCTGACCGGGGAATACGGCGTCTCCGCGCCGGTGGTGCTCAAGCAGGGGCAGAGCCTGCGCGGCCTGAACCCGGTGCGCAGCGGCCTCAACCTGCGCGCGGCCAACGCCCAGGTGATGACCGACCCCGACGCCTCCGCCTACTCGGTGACGCTCGAGGGGCTCTACATCGACGGGCGCAACGTCGCCGAGACCGCCCTGCGCTTCCAGGACAACAACAACAACAACAGCGGCCTGCGGAACCTGCGGATCCGCAACTTCCTCGAGCTGGGCCTGACCATCGGCGCCAACAGCGACCAGCTGGTGATGGACCGGGTGGACATCGGGCCCTCGCGCGCGGGCTCGCCGACCTCGGTGTCGCTGCGCCACGTGGGGCCGGGGCCGTTCTACGCCACCAACTGCTCGCTGACCTCGGGGGCGGGGATCGGGCTCTATTCCTCCAGCCACTGCACGCTGGTGAACACCCGCATCAACTTCTTCGTCAACGGCCTGGTCCGCTTCGAGCCCCGCACCCGCAACACCTTCATGAACCTGGTCGGCCCGTTCCTGGAGAACACCGGCTTCGCCCATGCCGCCGACGGGGTGCCCGCCGGCGCGCCGGTGGGGGTGCTGTGCGACGGGGTCGACGACCCCTCGGGCACCACCTCCGGCGGGATCATCATCGAGAGCCCGCAGAAGGTGCAGGCGGGCTGGGCCTCGACCCTGTTCAAGGCGGCCAACGGCGGCATGATCTCGGTCGACTGCCGCCTGCCGTGGGAGGGCAACACCGCCAACCGCGACCTGCTGGCGATGGACGTGGGCGGGACCGACAGCGGTTCGTTCATCGAGCTGCGCGGCCCCTGGTCCTTCGTCGACTGGGACGAGGTGACCACCCTGCTGCGCGCCTCGCCACAGGGCCAGGGCTTCCCGGTGCGGGTCGACGGGGGCAACGGCCAGCACGTGATGTGGAGCGCCGATTTCTCGAGCGCGGCCGGCTGGACGGCGGCGGGCGCGGCCTCGGGGGTGACGACGACCGCCCAGGGGCTGCGCTTCAACTGCACCGGGCCCTCGGCCTACGTGCGCTTCGTGCTGCCGGCCTCGGTGATGGACCGCTGCGTGGGCCATGCGGTGCTGCTGCGGGTGGAGACCTCGGCCGCCGGCTCGGGGCCGATGTCGAAATGCATCCTGCTGACCGGGGCGGGGCTGACCAAGACCGCCGCCTCGCGCGCCTGGACGGCGGCCAACGGCTACGGCCGCCGCGCCTTCCACTGCGCCATGGGCTACGTGAACGCCGCCGGCGAGGCGGAGGTGCGGATCTTCGGCAACAACGACGGGTCCGTGGCCAGCTCGGCCCAGGTGACCGTGCATTCGGCGCAGCTGATCGGCTTCGGCATGGATGGGCCGCTGGCCGCCTGAGGCGGCGGGGGGCGGCCTCAGGTCACGGAGGCGGGGGGCGCGAAGCTCCTATGATGCCACCTGCCCCGCCCCCCTCCCGTCCCCCCCGGAAGCCGCATCGGAGCCCCTGCCGTGAGCGAAGCCCCGCCCGTCGTCTCGGCGATCTGCGCCTGGTTCAACCGCTCGGAGGTGCTGGACGAGACGCTCGACAGCCTGCTGGGCCAGCGCGAGGCGCCCCCCTTCGAGGTGATCGTGGTCAACGACGGCAGCCGGGACCCGAAGGTGCGCGAGATCCTCGACGCCCGCGCCGCGCAGGACCCGCGGCTGAAGGCGATCCACCAGGCCAACGCCGGCTTCGTGCACGCGATCCGGGCGGCGGCGGATGCGGCGCAGGGACGATATCTCGCGGTGATGGGCGCGGGCGACGTCAGCCACCCGCTGCGGTTCGCCCGGCAGGCGGCGGCGCTCGACGCCGACCCCGGGCTGCTCGCGGCGGGCTGCTGGTACGAGGACCGCGCCCCCGACGGCGCGGGGGGCTGGCGCACCGTAGCCGCCCATCGCAACGCCGCCCCCGCGGGCCCCGCCGACCTGCACGTGCGCAACCCCTACGCCCATGGCGAGGTGATGATGCGGCGCGAGGCCTATCAGGCCGTGGGCGGCTACCGGACCTTCTTCAAGAACTCCCAGGACGCCGACCTGTGGCTGCGCCTGATCGAGCGCGGGCGCCTGGGCCAGGTCGAGGAGGCGCTCTACGAGCGCCGCATCTTCGCCGATGGCATCTCGGGCGACGTCGACAAGATGCTGCGCCAGTCGTTCTACTCGTCGATGGCGATCGCGATGTCCAAGACCCGCCTGAAGGGCGAGGAGGACCTCGTGGACCGCTACGGCGAGGAGGCCCGCTGGATGCGCCCCCGCACCACCCGCAGCGCGCGGCGGTTCCTGATCGCCGCCGCCGTGCACCGGCACCGGGGGGATATCGCGCGCTCGGACCAGATGCTGGGCCTCTGCGCGCGCGAGAACCCGCTCTATGCGGTCGGCGTGGCGGGGCTGCGCCTGGCGCTGGCGGCGCCGAAGGCGACCGGCCTGCCGGCGCTGGGGATGACGGTGCTGCGCAAGGTCTCGCCGGCGGTGAACCGCTTCATCGCGGCCGGGGGCTGACGGCCCCGCGGGGGTCTTTTCGGGAAGGATCGGGCGGCGAGCGCCGGCGCGGGGACCCCGCGGCGCGCCTGCGGCCGGTTGCGGGAGCGGCCCCGGGTCGAGCCCGGGGCGCGCCCCCCGTGGGGCGGGCGCGCGCGGAAGGCCCCGCGGCGGCGCCGCGGGCTCAGTCGGCGGGGAGGGCGGCGCTCCCGGAGGCCTCGGCCCGCGGCGGCAGGCGGTCGGCGTAGCCGGCGGCGGCGAGGTTGCGCACGAGGCGGGCGCCGAAGACCTCGGCCCCCCAGGGCGACAGGTGGTCCTGGTCGCGATAGGCGAGATGGCCGTCGAGCATCGCCTGGTCGGGCAGGCTCGCCTCCATCATCCCCCATTTGGAGAGGAACGGGATGCCGGCGGCCTCGGCGGCGGCCTTCATCTCGGTCTCGGCCGTGGTCTCGGCCTGGGGGATGGCGGGGTCGTAGGCCTGGGCGAGCTGGGTCGCGAAGTCCCGGTCGGGGGCCAGCCCCCGCACGTCGTCGCCCAGCATCCGCTGCGGGCCCAGCCACAGCACCGGCACGTCGGCCTGGATGTTCCGCAGGTAAGCCGCCGTCTCCTCGGCGAGCTCGGGGTGGAAGCCGGAGGCGTCGCGCAGGCGCCGGCCGTCCTCGAACATCGAATGCGCGGCCTGGGTGTAGATGAACAGCGCGATGTCGTCCTTGCGCGCCTCGACCAGGGCGGGGAGGCGGGGGAAGAAGCAGTCGGGGTTCTCCGCCCCCTCGACCGAGCGATGCGCCCGGCAGAAGCCGCGCGAGATCCCCACCAGGAACGGGGCTTCGGTGTTGCGCGCGAGCATGTAGAACAGGTCGATGCCGTGCGAGCCGCCGGTGACCATCACCCCCGGCCCATGCTGCGCCGCGCAGTCCTGGATCCGCCGCGAGAGCTCGTCCGACAGCCGGTCGGTCCAGAACACGCAGCTCTCCCCCGCGGAGGCGAGGCGATAGGGGGCGGTCATCTCCTCGGTGCCATGTGCGAGGGCGCGCAGGGAGTCGTAGACCGGCCGGTCCTCCTCGGTCAGGCGGGAGATGGCGTAGGCGGTGCGCTCGGAGGTGCCGATGCCCGCGCCCACCACGATCATCGCGCCGATGGCGACGCCCGAGAGCGAGAAGATGGTGCGGCGCGAATAGCCCTTGCGGAACGGCTGCTCGACGAAACGCCAGCTGAGCCAGGAGAGCGGGATGGTCAGCGCCGACAGCGCCAGCATCACCCACAGCTCGACATGGCCGAAGGTGGAGATGCGCGCGAAGGCCAGCAGCGGCTGGTGCCAGAGGTAGATCGAATAGGAGAGCTGGCCGATGAACACCATCGGGGCCAGCGCCAGCACCCAGCCGGCCGGGTCGTCGGGGCGCGCGTAGCGGATCAGCAGCGCCGTTCCCAGCACCGAGGGCACGGTCCACAGGCTCGGATAGCGGAAGTCCCCCCCCACCATCACGATCGAGGCGAGGACCAGCGCCAGCCCCAGGGCCGCAAGCCAGGGGCTCAGCGCCGTGCGCTCGGGGATGCCGCCGCGCAGGCGCACGGCGACGAGGCTGCCGGCCAGCAGCTCCCACACCCGGGTGACGGGGAAGTAGAAGTTGGCGGTCGGCGCCTCGCGCGAGGCGATTTCCGCCAGCCCCAGGCTCGCCAGCACGCAGACCAGCATCAGCGGCGCGGTCCAGCCCTTGCGCCAGCGCCAGACCAGGAACAGGACGATGGGGAACAGCAGGTAGAACTGCTCCTCGACCGCCAGGCTCCACATGTGCAGCAGCGGGCTTTCCTCGGCGTCGGGGGCGAAATAGTCGGTCGACCACCAGAAGAAGAAGTTGGCGGCGAAGAGGGCGGTGGCGACCACGCTCTGGAAATAGCGGGTCAGCTGGTCGGGCAGCATCACCCCGCTGACGGCGACCAGGCTGGTGACCGCGATCACCAGCGACAGGGCGGGCAGGATGCGCCGCGCCCGCCGCTCGTAGAACTGCAGGATCGAGAAGCGGCCCCCGTCGAGATCGTCGAGCAGGATCGCCGTGATCAGGTAGCCCGAGATCACGAAGAACACGTCCACGCCCACGAAGCCGCCGCCGAAGCCGGGCAGCCCGGCATGGAACAGCACCACCGAGCCCACCGCGATGGTGCGCAGCCCGTCGATCTCTTTCCTGTAGATCATTCCGCCCCGAACGCCCTCTGACCCCTGCGCAACCGTAGACGGCCCGCCCAAGGGCGGGCCGGCGCGGGCCTCAGCCCTCGTCGGCGACCGAGATGCGCCCGCCCAGCGACTGCAGCTTCTCGACGAAACGGTCGTAGCCGCGCTCCACCTGCCAGGCGTCGGAGACGACCGTCTCCCCCTCCGCCACCAGGCCCGCCAGCGTCAGGGCGATGCCCGCGCGCAGGTCCAGCGCGGTGACCCGGGCGCCGGTCAGGCGGGGGCCGCCGCGCACGTGCAGGACGTCGCCGCGGACCTCGTGCAGGAAGCCCATCTTCGCCAGCTCCTCGGCGTAGCCGTAGCGGCCGGGGAAACGCAGGTCGATGATCTTGCTCTCGCCCGGCGACATCGCGCCGAACAGCGCGAACAGCGGCTGCATGTCCGAGTTGATGCCCGGATAGGGGCCGGTCGCGATCTCGACCGGGTAGCAGGCGCCGCCCTTGACGATGACGCTGCCGTCGCCGGTGAACCAGCGCGCCCCGCTCTCCTTGAGGAAGGCGAGCGGCACCTCGAGGTCGGGGGCGGGGAAGTCCAGGATCTCGATCTCGCCGCCGGTGATGGTGGCGCCGATCATCCAGGTCAGCGCCTCCATGTTGTCGGGCAGCACGAAATGGTCGGCGCCGCCGAGTTCCGTGCGGCCCTCGATCTCGATCCGCTCCTGGCCGAAGACCTCGATCTGCGCGCCCATCTGGCGGAGCATCGCGATCAGGTCGAGGATCTCGGGCCGGATATGCGGGCCCCACAGCGTGGTCTTGCCGCGGGCCAGAGACGCCGAGATGATCGCGTTCTCGGTGGCGCCGGTGGAGCGGAGCGGCAGCACGATGTCGCCGCCCACGAGGCCGCCCTTGGGCGCCTCGGCCGCGAGCCGGGCCGCGGCCTCCTCGGTGGTCGCGCCCAGCCGCTCCAGCAGCATGACGTGGAGGTCGTACTTGCGGTTGCCCAGGTCGCAGCCGCCCGGCATCGGCACCGCGCCGTGGCCGGTGCGCGCGCAGAGCGCGCCCATGATCAGCAGCGTGTTGCGGATCGAGCGGCCTTCCCACAGGAGCTCGCCCGGAGGGGCCGAGACCTCCTCGATCAGCAGCGTGTCGCCGCCCCCGGCGCCGGGCGTCACCGTGCAGCGCTTGCCCAGCCGCTCGAGCATGCGGCGGTGCACCTCGGCGTCGCGCAGCGTGGCGGGGTAGTTGCGCAGGCGCACGGGCTCCTTCGTCAGGAGCGAGGCCGCCATCAGCCGCAGCACGCTGTTCTTGGCGCCGCTCAGACGGACCTGGCCCTCCAGCCGCGAGGCCTGCACGTGGTAGGCGATGGCGGGCTCCCGGTCGCCGACGGCGGCCATGGGGGCGGTGAGGTTCATCATCGGGCGTTCTCTTCGCTAGTTGCGCCGTCGGGCCGCGCGGCGAGGGGCGCCGCCGCGGCAAGCCCCGGTCGCGGGCCTTCGCGAAGGCCGCGCCCGCGGGCGGATGATCCGGGGCCGTTCAGGCCCCCGCAGAGGGGTCTCCCCGGGATGTCCCGAGGCTCGCTCCCCGGCGGGATCCGTCCTGGCTCCGAGGCCGGACTCTGCCATTGTGCGCTGCGCAAAGAAAGCGCAAAGCCGGGCTCCGCCCGCGCCATGGCGCCGCCCTCCGGCCCCGCCGCGCCCCCTGCCCCGCGGCGATTTTTCGCAACGCGCGCAGGCGCTTGGGCGCAGGCTTCCTGAACGGATCGTCAGGAAGCCGGGGCCTGCGCGGCGCTCAGCCGGCGTTGCGCCCGCGATACCACTCCACGAAGCGCGGGATGCCTTCCGAGAGCGGGGTGGCGGGGGCGAAATCGACCTCCGCCTCCAGCGCCGAGACGTCGGCGAAGGTCGCCTGCACGTCGCCCGGCTGCATGGGCAGGAACTCCTTGATCGCCTCGCGCCCGGTGGCCTCTTCGATCAGCGAGATCAGGTCCATCAGCTTCTCGGAGCGGGAGTTGCCGATGTTGAACACCCGGTGCGGCGCCCAGGAGCGGCCGGGATCGGGGTTCATCCGGTCGAAGTCCGGATCCGGCTTCGGCGGCCGGGGGACCAGGCGCAGCACCGACTCCACGATGTCGTCCACGTAGGTGAAGTCGCGCAGCATGTCGCCGTTGTTGAAGACCTTGATCGGCCGGCCTTCCAGGATCGCCTGGGTGAACAGCCAGTAGGCCATGTCCGGCCGCCCCCAGGGCCCGTAGACGGTGAAGAAGCGCAGCCCCGTCGACGCCAGCCCGTAGAGGTCGGCATAGGCGTGCGCCATCAGCTCGTTGGCCTTCTTGGTCGCGGCATAGAGGCTGACCGGATGATCGACGCTGTCCGAGACCCGGAACGGCGTCTTCCGGTTCCCCCCGTAGACCGAGCTCGACGAGGCGTAGACCAGGTGCTCGGTCTTCACCGCCCGGCAGCCCTCGAGGATGTTGAGGAACCCCGTGAGGTTGCTGTCGGCGTAGGCGTGCGGGTTCTCGATCGAATACCGCACCCCCGCCTGGGCCCCGAGATGCACCACATGGGCGAAGCGATGCTCGGCGAACAGCGCCGCGATCCCCTCCCGATCCGCGAGGTCCATCCGCCGGAAGTCGAACCCCGCCTCCGGCAGCAGCCACTCGAGCCGGCCCTGCTTCAGCGCGGGATCGTAATAGGCGTTGAGGTTGTCGAGCCCGACCACCTTCTTGCCCGCCGCCAGCAGCCTCGAGGCCACGAAGGCCCCCACGAAGCCGGCGGCCCCGGTGACCAGCACGGGCCGGTCGTCGGGCAGGGCCTCGGCCCACATCTGCGGCGGAAGATCGGTCTGGGAAGCGGTCATGCGGCGGCGTCCTCGTGGCGTCTGTCGCGGATCGGCGGGAGGGGCGAGGGCCCGGGCTCCGGTGATACCCCCCGCCCCTGCGCCCGTCGATGCGGCGCCGCCCCCCTGGGGGGAACGATGCGGCCCCGCCCCCCTGGGGGCGCGGCATCGCGGAGAGGGGCGCGGCCCGGACCGCGGGACGGGGCGGGGGAGAGGCGCGGACGCCCCCCCCTCGCGCCCCGAGCCGCCGCCCCCCGATGAGGCGGGCGCGGCGAGGCAGGCCCGGGGCCGGAGGGCGGGCCAGGGGACCGGGTCGGTGGGCCGAGCGGGGGGCGGAGCGGAGGGCGCGGGGTCAGGCGTCGGTCTCGCGCATCCAGGCGGCGGCGGCGAGGGCGAGGGCGGTGCAGCGGGGGGCGTGCTCGACCCGGCCCCAGAGGCCGGGCTCGGCGCTGTAGGGGCTCAGCGCGTTGCCGGTCGGGAACAGGCCCGGCGCCAGCTCCGCCAGCCCGCCGGGGCCCGCGCGCAGCGGCATTTCCGGGCGGCGCAGGCCGAAGGGCGCGCCGCCCCGGGTCAGGACCGGCGAGGCGCCCTCGAGATAGGCGGTGCAGTCGAAGACCGCCTCGAAGACCCGCCCCGAGGGGCGGCCGTCCACCACCACGTCGAGGCCCCCCGCCTCCCCTGCCCGCCCCGGCGCCGGAACCACGCCCGAGACGCGCCCGGCCAGGACCTCGAGCCGGCCCTCGGCCTGCATCTCCTGCAGGCGGCGGTGGTAGGCGGGGGGCATCCAGCGCACCACGCTCCGGGCGCGGTCGGCGTGGACATGGCGGAAGGCCAGCGCCTCGGCGGGGGGCAGCGCCCGGGCGTGGGCGAAGACCGCGCGGGCGAGCGCGGCGAAGCTCCAGGGCCCGCCCTCGCGCCGGGCGGCGGCGACCTGCGCGGCGGCGAAAGCCGCCAGCGCCGCCGCCGAGCCGACCGCCTGCAGCCCGGCGCGGTCGAAACCGGTCCAGTCCGGCGTGTCCGGCCCCGCGGCGCGGTTGGGCATGAGCCCGTCGGCGGAGATCGCGGTCAGCCGGGCGTCCGGGCGCTCCTCGCCCAGCAGGGCCGCGAGCTCGCCGGCCGAGGGCCCGCCGCCCACGATCGCCAGCCGGCCGCCCGCGCCTCCGTCCAGCCGGCCGAGGAAGGCGCGGCCGGCGAGCGCGCCCTCGCCCCGCGCCTGCGCCCAGCGCGGGGCGCGCGGGGGGGCGGGGTCGACGAGCCGCCCGCCGGTCGCCATCGCCACCCGCGCGGCCGAGACGCGCCCGCCGGCCACGTCGCGCACGATCCAGCGCCCGGTGGCCGGGTCCAGGTCCACCGCCGCCGCCGCGGGGCGCAGCAGGGCCTGCGCCAGGGCCGGCGCGGCCGCGGCGCCCACGGTCTGCGACAGGAACGCCCCCACCCGCCGCCGCGGCAGGAACAGCGTGGCGTCGTCGGCGTCGGGAGCGGGGGCGGGGTCGTGCACGGGAACGACGCCGGGAGCGGAGGCGCCGGGAACGGCGGGGTCGCCGGGGGCGCCCGCGCCCCTGCCCCGCCCCCGCAGCCAGTCGGCGAAGGGGAACTCGGGCGCGCTCATCGCCTGCAGGCTGTTGTTGAGCAGCAGCCGCGGATCGAGCCTGGCCGCGAAATGCGCAGGCACCCCGAAGGCGGCCCCCTCCGAGACCCCGAACACCGCGACGTCGGCGGGATCGACCGCCCCCGGCCCCGGCGCGGTCAGCCCGCGCAGCAGCGAGGCGGCCGAGACCCCGGCGCCCAGGATCGCGATGCGGACCTGTCTCATGCGTGCCTCATGCCCCCCGACGTTTTCCCCCGGACGTTTCTCCCCATGCTCCCCGCAGGCGCTTCCCTCCGGCGTTTCCCGCAGGCGCGGGGCGCAGACGGCCCCGGCGCGGCGGAGGAGCGCGGCGCCCGCAGCCTTCCGCCTCCCGCCCGGGGGCGCAAGCGCCGGAGGCCCTCCCCCTGGGCGGCGCCCCGACGCGGGCGAGGCGGCCCGGGCCGGGGGACGGGGCGGAACGCCCGGCGCCCGGCGGAGGGCGACGGAGGCGGGAAGACGCGGCGACGGGTCAGGCCCGGCGCCGCATCCCCGCCTCGGCAAGCTGCGCCGCGACGGCGTTGGCGGCGTCGCAGATCCGGGCGATCAGCCCCTCGGGCATCGCGTAGGCGTAGGGCCAGGACAGCACCCGCGCGGTCACGTCGCTCGCCACCGGCCAGGCCCCCGGCGCGGGCGGATAGACCGGCTGGTCGGGCACCGGGATGTCGTAATGGGCCGAGACCATCAGCTCGCGCGCGTTCATCTCGACCAGGAAGCGCTCGCGGTCCAGGCCCGGGCGGAGCAGCGAGATCGGCACGTTGGCGCAGGTCAGCCCCTCGGGATCGGCGTCCGCGGCCTCGAAGAACCGCGGATCGAGCCGCTCATGATAGCGCCCGACGATCCGCCGGCGGTCGTCGAGCACCGGGTCCGTCGCCTGCAGCTGCGAGGCCCCCAGCGCCGCGCTGGGGCCGGGCATGCGGAAGCCGTGGCCGAAGCGCTCCTGCCGGCGGCGCCAGTGGCGCGGCGGCCCCTCGCCGGGGGCCGGGGCCGCGACGGGGGTGCCGTGCTGGATCAGCGCCCGGGCCGCGCCGAGGAAGGCCGGGTCCCGCGCGGCCAGGATCCCCCCCTCGCCGGTGGTGACCACCTTGGTGGGGTAGAAGGAGAAGCACAGCGCGTCCTCCACCGGGCGGCGACGGGCGCTGCGGTGATAGCTGCCCCAGGCCTGCGCCGCGTCCGCGATCAGGGGCAGGCCGTGGGCGTCGGCGATCCGGCGCAGCGCCTCCACCCGCCCGATGCGGCCGAACAGGTAGACCGGCAGGATCGCCACGGTCCGCTCGCCGACCAGGGCCCGCACCGCCTCGGGGTCCATCCCGAAGGTGTCGCGCTCGATGTCGGCGAAGACCGGGGTGCAGCCGGCCGCGTGGATCGCGTTGGCGGTGGCGTGGTAGGAATAGGCCGAGGTGATCACCTCGCCCCGCCGCGGCAGGACCTCCAGCGCCGCCTCCAGCGCCGAGGCGCAGCTGTTGACCGCCGCGCAGGCGTAGTCCCCTCCCAGGAACGAGGCCGCCAGCCGCTCCAGCTCGGGCACCGCCGGCCCCGCCCCCACCGAGACCCCCTGGAGCTGGCGGACCATGCGGTCCACGTCCTCCGGGAAGATCGCCGGCCGGCACAGCGGGACCTTGTCGCGCAGGGGCGGCAGGCGCGGGGCGGGGGCGGCGAAGACCTCCTCCAGCCCCGAGACCAGGTCGTGGACCGGCAGCCAGCCCAGCCGGCGGAAGGCGTGGTCGGCGCCGATCGCCCCCGTCGCCGGGCGCGGGGCGGGGACGGGGGCGGCCTCCGCCTCCGGCCGGCCCAGGAAGCCGCCCAGCACCTCGGCCAGCTCCGCCCCCGAGAAGGCCCGCCCGGAGGAGACGTTGAAGGCCTCGAACCGCTCCGGCCCCATCGCCGCGTCCAGGCAGAGCCGGACGGCCTCGACCACGTCGGAGACATGCACGAAGTCGACCCGCCGGTCCGCCGGCGGCGGCGGATCCATCGGCGCGCCGCGCCGCGCCGCCTCGATCGCCCGGGCGACCAGCGCCTCGGGCGGCATCCGCCCGCCGAAGATCTCCGCGGGGCGCAGCACGACGCAGGGGATCCCGGCGCGCGCCTGCCAGTGGCGCAGCATCTGCTCGGCCCCCGCCCGGTAGAGCCCCTGCGGGCTGGAGACGTCGAGGGGATGCGCCTCGTTGACGAGATCGCCGACCGGGGCCCCGTAGACCTCGGCCGAGGAGATCAGCACGAAGCGGCGCACCCGGCCCTCCAGCGCCTCGAGCAGGGCGGCGAGGCCGGCCAGCGCCCGCTGGCAGTCCGCCGGGCCGCGGAGCCCCTCGGGCGGGCCGGCGGCGTGGATGCAGACCTCCCAGCCCGCGCCCCGATCCCCGGCCCGATCCCCGGCCCCGGCCGCGGCCTCGAGCGCGGCGAGCGCCTCCGCCTCCCCGGCGGGCAGCGCCAGGACCCGGGTCGCGGGGCCGGTCGGGCTTCGGCTCCAGGCCTCGGGCGGGCGGCGGTCGACCGCCAGCAGCGGGCGCCGCGGGTCCTGCTCGAAGGCCTCGACGAGATGGCTCCCCAGGAAGCCCCCTGCGCCGATCACGATCGTCGCGTCCAGATCCGACATGGGAACAGGCCCTCCGCGCCACGCAAACACATCAGTCAGGCTTAATTCTTTCCACACCGCGTTCGTGCCGGCGAGCAATCTTTCCCCCTCCCCGCCCGGAAAACCGTTCGCGGGCGGGCCGAGCGCCTGGTTCTCGAGACCGAGGATCAGCGCGGTTCGCGCCGGCAGGCGATCGTGTCGATCTCGGCGACGATCGCCTGCGCGGCGCAGACGCTGACCGAACGGGGCAAGCGGGCGCAGACCGACGGCGGTCGCCGGGCTGGCGTTCCCGCCGAGACGGCGAGCTTGAAGCCGACGGCGGGGCGCCGCTCGGCCGTGCTGCGACCCCTGAGAACTGGACCGCTCGAAGCTGGAGTCCCGGGCATCCTTTCCCCGGC
This sequence comes from Albimonas pacifica, assembly GCF_900113695.1. Lineage (GTDB taxonomy): Bacteria > Pseudomonadota > Alphaproteobacteria > Rhodobacterales > Rhodobacteraceae > Albimonas > Albimonas pacifica. The sequence continues at coordinate 19,260 of NZ_FOQH01000020.1, forward strand.
CGGATGAGGAGCGGGGATCACGTCATCGGCAGTTGAGCGCCGACACCCCCCTGCCGAAACCTTTATCGAAAACGGTCGTTTTCGACACGCCCGCCCTGCCCCGGCGAAACAAGGGCCCGCACGCCGTCAGAACCTCCCCCCAGAACCCTCCCGGTTCCGGAGCGTTTTTGGTAGCCTCCCCCGCATGATCCTCGGCTACGCCCGCGTCTCCACCGCAGACCAGTCGCTCGACGCCCAGGCGGACGCCCTTGCGGCCGCGGGGGTCGAGCGCGTCTTCGCCGACAGGATCTCCGGGACCGCCCGCAGGCGGCCGGAGCTGGAGAGGATGCTCGACCAGCTCAGGCCGGGGGACGTGGTGGTGGTCGCCAAGTACGACCGGCTGGCGCGGTCGCTGCTCGACCTGCTGGAGATCGTGAAGGCCGTGCAGGAGGCGGGGGCCGGGTTCCGCTCGCTGGCCGAGGACATCGACACCACCACCCCCGCCGGGCGGCTGACCTTCCACGTCTTCGCCTCCATCGCCCAGTTCGAACGCGAACGCATCTCCGAGCGGACCCGGGAGGGGCTGGAGGCCGCCCGCAGGCGCGGGCGCGTGGGGGGGCGGCCGCCGGCGCTCTCCGCCGCGCGCAAGGCGGAAGCGCGCAGGATGCGCGACGAGGAGGGGCGCAGCCTGGCCGAGATCGCCCGGCTGTTCGGGGTCAGCGTCTCGACCGTGCGCAGGGCCTAGGGGGCGCGGCGCAGCCCCCCCTGCCCCGTCGCCGCGCGGGCCGGCGGGATCAGCGGATGACGTCGCCGGCGGCGGCCTCGGTCCCGGCCGCCGCCGCGTCGGCGGCGCCGGCGGCGCCGGCGCGCGGCGGGAGAAGGTCGCCGTAGCCGTGCTCGGCGAGGCCCCGGACCAGGCGGGCGCCGAAGACCTTGGAGCCGAACCAGGACAGGTGCGTGGCGTCGCGATAGGTCAGCTGGCCGTCGACCAGCGCCTCTTCGGGCAGCTTCTGGCCCATCAGCTCGAATTTAGACAGGTAGGGCGCCCCCACCTGCGCCATGGCGGCGGAGAAGGCGGCCTCGGCCTGCTCGCGCACCGCGTCGAGGCTGGGGTCGTAGCTGTCGCGAAGCTGCGCGGCCAGGTCCCGGTCCGGGGCCAGGCGGCGGATGTCGCCGCCCAGGATCCCCTGCGGGCCCAGCATCAGCACCGGCGCATGGCGGGCGATCCCGGCGAGATAGGCGGCCACGTCCCCGGCGAACTCGGGGTGGAAGCCCTCGGCCCCGCGCAGGTTCTCGCCGTCCTCGTGCATGATGTGGAAGGCCTGGGTGTAGAGGACCAGCCCCAGCTCGCCGGCATGGCGCGCGACCAGCGCCTGGATCTCCTGCGGCGAGGGGCAGACATGGCGCAGCGGGCCGCCCGTCAGCCCCTGGTAGGGGATGCAGCCGCCCTGGTTCAGCGCCGCGAGGAAGGGCGCGTCCGAGCCCTCGCGCAGCATCGCGTAAAGCCCGTTGGCGTGGGAATCCCCCAGCACCAGCACCCCCGGCCCGTGCGCCGCCGCGCAGTCCGTCAGCCGCCGGTCGAGCGCGGGCGTGATGCGGTCCACCCGGAACACGCATTGCCCCTCCGGAAGGGTCGCGAGATCCACGGCCGGCGCCTTGAAGGCGTCGCCGCGGCGGGTCTCCTCGATCACCTCGAACGTCGGCCGGTCCGCCTCGGTCAGGCGCGACAGCCGCCAGGCGGCGTCCGGGCTGGTCCCCACCCAGAGCCCCGCCCCCACCATCAGCGCGATCGAGACGCCCGACAGCGCGAAGATCGACCGGCGCGAGACCTCGCGCCCGCGGAACGGCTGCTCGACGAAGCGCCAGCTGAGCCAGCTGAGCGGCACGGTCAGGGCCGACAGCAGCAGGAAGGTCGTCAGCGAGGGGGGCTCGAAGCTCGAGATCCGCGCGAAGGCGAAGAGCGGCTGGTGCCAGAGGTAGATGGAATAGGAGAGCTGTCCGATGAACACCATCGGCGCCAGCGCCAGCAGCCAGCCGGCGGGATCGTCGGGGCGCGCGTAGCGGATCAGCAGCGCGGTCCCCAGCACCGGCGGCACGGTCCACAGGCTGGGGTAGGGCAGGCTCTCGTCCACGATCACGATCGAGACCAGCACCAGCGCCAGCCCCAGCAGCGACATCGCCGTGGCGAAGGGGCCCTTGGCGGGCTCTCCCCCGCGCAGGGTCATGGCGATCATCGCGCCGGCCAGCAGCTCCCACGCCCGGGTGACGGGGAAGTAGAAGGCGGCCTCGGCATGGATCGGCGCGTAATAGTGGGCGAGCGCCAGGCTGGCGACCGCCGTCAGCGCCATCACCGCCCCGATCGAGCGGCGCGCATAGCGCCAGGCCAGCGCCAGGAAGATCGGAAAGACGATGTAGAACTGCTCCTCGACCGCCAGGCTCCACATGTGGAGCAGCGGGTTCTCCTCGGCCGAGGGCGAGAAATAGTCGATCGAGCGCCAGAAGTAGAAGTTGGCCGCGAACAGCGCCGTGGCCACCACCGAGCGGAAATAGGTGGTCAGCTGGTCGGGCAGCATCAGGCCCCCGACCGCGAAGGCCGTGGTCACCGCCACCACCAGCGACAGCGCCGGCAGGATGCGCCGCGCGCGGCGCTCGTAGAACTTGACGATCGAGAAGCGGCCCGCCTCGAGGTCCTTGAGCAGGATCACCGTGATCAGGTAGCCCGAGATCACGAAGAACACGTCGACCCCGGCGAAGCCGCCGGCGAACCCGGGAACCCCGGCGTGAAACAGAACCACCGATCCGACCGCGACCGTCCGCAGGCCGTCGATTTCACGCCTGTAGATCATTCAAGCTTCCCAGTGGTTTACGGATGGTTCCGTGGCGAAAAGGCTAGCCGTCTCTTCGCAGTCGCGGGAAGGCGGCGGATCGTCGCCGGTGCTTCAGCCTCCGCTCATCGCCGCCCCCCGGACGGGGGCGCGCCCGGGCCCGCTCACTTGACCGGCACGGGCTCCGCGGCGGGGGCGGCGGGGGCCGGCTCGGCGTCGGCCCGCCCGATCGAGACGTAGCGGAAGCCCGCCTCGGTCACGTCGGCGGGGTCGTAGACGTTGCGCAGGTCGGCGAAGCCGTCGCCGCGCATCCCCGCCTTCAGGCGCTTCAGGTCCAGGGCGCGGAACTGGTTCCACTCGGTCAGCAGCAGCACCGCGTCGGCGCCCTCGGCCGCCGCGTAGGCGTCGGCCTCCCAGGTCACGCCGGGCAGCAGCGCCTCGCCCTCCTTGCGGCCCTCGGGGTCGGTGACGGCGACCTGCGCGCCGCCCCCCACCAGCGCCGGCACGATGGTCAGCGAGGGGCTGTCGCGCATGTCGTCGGTCTCGGGCTTGAAGGTCACGCCCAGCACGGCGATCTTCTTGCCGTTGGCCTTGCCCCCCAGAAGGTCGAGCACCTTGTCCACCATCCGCCGCTTGCGGCGGTCGTTGACGTCGATGACCGTCTCGACGATGCGCATCGGCACCGAGTGATCCTGCCCGATCCGCGCCAGCGCCGAGGTGTCCTTGGGGAAGCACGAGCCGCCGTAGCCCGGGCCCGCGTGCAGGAACTTGGGCCCGATGCGCCCGTCCATGCCGATGCCCTTGGCCACCGCCTTCACGTCGCCGCCCACCTTCTCGCACAGATCGGCGATCTCGTTGATGAAGGTGATCTTGGTCGCGAGGAAGGCGTTGGCGGCGTATTTGATGATCTCGGCCGACTCCAGGGAGGTGATCATCACCGGGGCTTCCCTAAGGGAAAGCGGGCGGTAGATGTCGCGCATCACCTGCTCGGCGGCCTCCGAGTCCACGCCGCAGACCACGCGGTCGGGGCGCATGAAGTCCTCGATGGCCGCGCCCTCGCGCAGGAACTCGGGGTTGGAGGCGACCTCGAAGGGGCAGTCGCGCCCGGTCTCGGCCAGGCGCTCGGCGATGACGCGGGCGACCTCGCGGTTGGTGCCCACGGGGACGGTCGACTTGGTGACCACCACCGTGCCGGGGTCGATCACGTCGGCGAGCTCGCGCGCGGCGGCGTAGACATAGGTGAGGTCCGCGTGGCCGTCGCCGCGCCGCGTGGGGGTGCCGACCGCGATGAAGACCGCCTGGGCGCCCTTCACGGCCTCGGCCAGGTCGGTGGTGAAGCTCAGCCGGCCGGCCTCGACGTTGCGGCGGAGCATCTCGTCCAGCCCCGGCTCGTAGATCGGCACGCCGCCGGCGCGCAGGGTCTCGACCTTGGCGGTCAGCTTGTCGACGCAGACGATCTCGTGTCCGAAGTCCGAGAAGCAGACGCCGGACACCAGCCCGACGTAGCCCGTTCCGATCATCGCGATACGCATTCCAGGGGTCCTTCCCGACCAGACGCCGAAGTCCCTCCTCTGGTAAGCCGGGGGCCTCGGCGCAGGCAAGCGCAAGGGCGCCCGGCGCGCCGGACCCCTTGTCGCGCTGCGACAGGAGGGCCCGCGATGCGGCGCCGCCCCCCCTGCCCCGCCTCAATCCCTGCCGGCCGGCCGGTATAATGGCGCAAGCCACCGCCGGGCCCGCCTCCGGAGGGGCCCGGCCGCCCGGTTGCAGCGTTGACAGCTGTCAACTCGCCGGCGCCGACGCCCCTGCCCCGCCCGGGGTCCCCTTCCCCGGAGCGCCCCCCCTCGCCCTCTCCGCCCGGAGGGCGGCGGAAAGCAGGTCGCGGAGTTGACAGCTGTCGAGGTTCGCCCCGCGTCCGGAGGGATCCGTCCCCCAGTTGCAGCGTTGACAGCTGTCAACTCGTCGGCCGCCGCCCCGGCGCCCAGTCCCCGCCCAAGGTCCCCGCCTCTCCCCGCGCGGACCTCTCCCCCTCTGCGACCGGAGGGCGACGGGAACCCGGTTGCAGCGTTGACAGCTGTCAACTCGACGCCCCCTGCCCCGCCGGACGACCCCGCCTGTTCCCCGGGCGCGACCCTCGGCGGCCGCCGGCCCGGCCCCGTGGCGGAGGCCAACCGCCCCCGGCCGCGCGGTCCGGGGCCCCGGAAGTCGACAGCTGTCGACGCTGCAACCGGGACGGAGGACGCCCGCGGCCCCTCCGACCGGAGGGCGGCCCAGGTTCGCGCGGCGGTTCGGGGAGGCAGGTCGCCCGGGGACGGAGAGGCGAGAGGCGAGAGGCGGCCATCCCGAGGACGACGCGCTCCGGCCAGGATCGGCGGTCGCGGCGACGACCGCCGGCTCGCGCAGCTCGGGGCGGGATCGGGAAGAATGCACGCAGGGCCCGTCGGGGGCCGAGGGCGCGGCCCGACGACCGGGGGGGCTGGCTCGCGGAAGCGGGCGGCGCCGAGTTGACAGCTGTCAACTTCCGCCGGGATCGCCCTCGCCGGCCGCGTCTTCAGCCGCCTCGGCCTGCTCGCGCCAGGCGGCGTGGAGGGCGGGGAGGCGCTCCACCAGCCAGTCCTCGAACCCCTCCGCCGGGGCCAGCGCCAGGGTCAGGCCGCGGCCGGAGCGGCGGGCGCGGGCGAGCGGGCGGCCCTCGTGGCTGCGGATCTCCACCGGGGCCGGGCGCTTCGGGGCCGGCGGGCGGCCGCCGGCGAGGGCGCTCTCGACCAGCCGCATGGCGGCCTCGAAGCGGGTGGGCGGAGCGGGGAGCGGGCGGCCGTCCTCGGCCTCAGCCGGGGCGGGATCGGGCGCCGACCCCAGGACCACCGAGAGCTCGGCCGCGAGCTGTTCGACGTCCATCAGCCCCTGATCCCGGGCCTGCTCCAGCCGGTCGGCGAGCTCCAGCCAGCGGGGGCGGCCGACGCCGTGGGCGGCGCCGATGGTCTCGATCAGCGCGCGGGGCAGGCGGTCGGCCAGCGACAGCATCCGCGAGGCCACGGTCTTGTCGATCGACAGCGCCTGGCAGATCGCCTCGCGGTCGTAGCCGGCGGCGCGCATGTGGTCGGCGAAGCTGGTCTTCTCGATGAAGGTCAGGTCGCGCCGGGCGCTGTTCTCCTGCCCCTGGGCGATCACCAGGGCGGCGTCGTCGAGGTCGCGCACCAGCGCCCGGACCCGGATCCCCAGTTCGCGGATCGCCATCAGCCGGCGGCGGCCGTAGACGATCTGCCATTCGCCCGCGATCCCGGGATGCGGGCGCACCAGGATCGGCACCTGCTGGCCGTGGGCGGCGATCGAGCGGCGCAGGGCCGCGTCGTCCTCGGGCGCGTCCTCGAGCCGGTCCTCGAGCCCGCCGGCGTGGATCGTGGCAGGGTCGAGCTCCAGCACGCCGCTCGCGCGCAGCGCCGAGACCGCCGACGAGATCGCCCCCACCGCGCCGGAGCTGCGCGGGCGGGTTGCAGCGTTGACAGCTGTCAACTTCTCCTCCGGCGCCGGGGCCGCCTCGGGCGCGGCCATCAGGCCCTGGAGCATCGACTTGCGGTCCTTGCGGGTCATCTCAGCGTCCCCAGGCCTGGTGGATCAGCCCCTCGATCTCGGCGTTGACGGCGTCGAGGCTCTCGATCGCGCGCTCGTAGGTGGCGCGGGTGAAGCCGCTCTTCTCCACCTCGTAGAGGGTCTGCTTGGTCATGCCGGCGTCGGCGATGGCGGTGGACTTCAGCACCTCGGCCGCCAGCACGTGGTCGCCGAAGAGGGCGCGCATGAAGGCCACCATCTGGCTCTGCGGCCCGTCGCCGGGCTCGTAGCGGGTCACCAGGTAGCGCAGCCAGTCGTAGGACATGTCCCCGCCCGCCTGGGCCACCACGCCCATCAGCTCGGAGGTCATCAGCAGGAACTGGCACATCGACATCATGTCGAGCATCTGCGGATGGATCGTCACCAGCACCGCGGTGGCGGCGGAGAGCGCCGAGAGGGTGAGGAAGCCCAGCTGCGGGGGGCAGTCGAGGATCACCAGGTCGTAGTCCGCCTCCACCGAGGCCAGCGCCTCGCCGATGCGGGTGAAGAACGGGGTCTGCGTTCCGCCGCGGGCGAGGATGCGCGGCGTGTCGTGCTCGAACTCCATCAGCTCGAGATTGCCGGGGATCAGGTCGAGGCCGGCGACATAGGTCTTCTGGATGACTTTACGTAAGGGAACCGGATCCTCGTAGCGGATGGCGTCGTAGAGGGTGCCGCCCTCGGCGAGGTCGAGCTCGGGCTGCACCCCGTGCAGGGCCGAGAGCGAGGCCTGCGGGTCGAGGTCGATCGCCAGCACCCGGAACCCGTCGAGCGCGCATTTCTGGGCGAGATGCGCCGCCGTGGTGGTCTTGGCCGAGCCGCCCTTGAAGTTCGTCACCGCGACGACCTGGAGGTGGTCGCCCGCGCGCCGGCCGGGGAGGTAGGCGCCCGGCGTCTTGGCGCCGCTCTCCAGCATCTCGCGCAGGCTGCGGATGTCCTCGGTGGAGTAGGAGCGGCGGCCGGCCTTGCCGATCTCGGGGGACGGGCCGCGGCCCTCGAGGTGGAGCTTGCGGAGGTAGGCGTCGTTCACGCCCAGCAGCTTCGCCGCCTCGCCGGAGGTGAAGCGGCGCATGGTCTTGCGGCTGTCGGGGGCGAAGAGCTGGGCGCGATGGGCCTGCAGGCGGGCGGAGAGCGCCCGCGCGTGGGCCGCGACCAGCTCGTCGATGCGGATCTGCTCCATGGGGTCTTGCCTGCCGCCTCGATGCGCGGGCCCGTCGATGCGGTTACGCCCGTCGTTCGTTGTTACGGAGCGAAGCGTAACTGCGGCGGGGCGCTTCGGGCAAGCGGGAAGGGGGCGGAGGGCCGCCGGAGGCGGGGCCGGGGTGTTATATATGGGTTAAATATAGGGTTACGCTTGTGGATAACATCTGAAAGTCTTTGAAATAGTTGAAAAATTTTGAGGGGCCTGACTCCAAAGGACCAATCGGGCGACTCCAAACCACCAGTGCAGCGACTCCAAAGGACCAGTCGGGCGATGAAAGACCACTCGGGCGTTGATGAACCAGTCGGGCGATGATAGACCAGTTGGGCGACGAAGAACCAATCCCGCCCGGGCCCCGAGGGGGGCGGGGCCGAACGCCCGGAGGCCAGCCCATGACCGCGCCCGCGATCCCGGCGGCGACCAGCCCGCTCGACCCCGACCGCTACCCGCAGGGCGACTTCTTCATCTGCGACATCCTCGATGCGGCCCCCAAGGGCGACATGGCGCCGATGGAGCATCCGATCTTCTCGCTCTCGACCCGGCCGGAGCGGCGGCGGCGGCGCTACGAGAACGGGCGGAACTGGATCGAGGTGCGGCCCTCGGACGAGGGGCTCGCCACCATCCATGACCGCGACGTGCTGATCTTCTGCATCAGCCAGCTTGTGGCGGCGATGAACGAGGGGCGGGAGCCGTCGCGATACGTGCGCTTCAACGCCTCGGACCTGCTGAGGGCGACCAACCGGGCCGGGGGCGGCGCGGGATACGAGCGGCTGCAGGCGGCCTTCGCGCGGCTTCAGGGCACGCAGATCGTCACGAACATCGTGACGGGCGGGCAGGAGATCACCACCGCCTTCTCGCTGATCGACCAGGTGCGGATCGTGCGCCGCACCGAGGGCGGGCGGATGGTGGAGGTGGAAGCGAAGCTCTCCGACTGGACCTGGAACGCGATCCGGGCGCATGAGGTGCTGACGCTGCACCGGGATTACTTCCGCCTGCGCCGGCCGCTGGAGCGGCGGGTCTACGAGATCGCCCGCAAGCATTGCGGGCTGCAGCCGGAATGGCGGATCTCGCTGGGCAAGCTGCACCTGAAATGCGGCTCGGCCTCGGACCTGCGGGTGTTCCGCCAGCAGGTGTCGCGGATCGCGGCGGCGGATGCGGAGCATGGGCACATGCCCGACTACGCGGTGGAGCTGGCCGAGAACGACATGGTGATCTTCCGCCTGCGCCGCGACGCCCCGGTCTTCGAGGTCGAGGTGGGCCGCCTGACGCCGGAGACCTACCACGAGGCCCGCGCGCTGGCGCCGGGCTGGGACGCCTATGCGCTCGAGGCCGAGTGGCGGCGCTGGTGCGAGGGCGAGGAGATCGAGCCCCGCAACCCCGACCGCCATTACCTCAAGTTCTGCGCCTCCTGGGCGGAGAAGCGCGGCCGGCCCTCGTAAGGGCAGGGCGCCCGCCCGGGTCGCGCCCCCCAAGGCGGGCGGCGCGACCGGCGGGGCAGGGGGGCTCAGTCGGCGGCGGGGAGCAGGGCCTCGGAGAAGGTTCCGTCCTGGGCGACGTAGCGGGCTTCGACCTCCATCGTGTAGCCGGTGGCGGCGAGGACCGCGTCGCGGATCTCGGTGATCAGGGCGAGCGTGTCGCGCGCGGTGGCGCCGCCGGTGTTGACCACGAAGTTCGCGTGATGGGGCGAGCACAGCGCCCCCCCGATCCGCCGGCCCTTGAAGCCCAGCCGCTCGATCGCCGCCCCCGGAGGGCCGATGTCGTCGTACATCGCCGGGTTGCTCTTGAAGACCGAGCCGCAGTTGGGCTCCTTCTGCGGGAACTTGCCCCGGCGGTCGGCCATGATCTTGAGCATCTCGCGACGCACCTCGGAGCGGGTGCGGCCGGCCTCCGCCACCGGGGTGAAGCGCAGGCGGGCGGCGGCGACCACCTCGCCGTTCTCCTGGAAGACCGAGCGGCGGTAGGCGAAGCCGCAGTCCTCGGCCCGGCGCAGGCCGATCTCGCCCGTGGGATCGACGGTGACGGCCTCGACCAGCGCCGTGCCGATGCCCTTGCGCTGGCTGCCGCCGTTCATGCAGACCAGCCCGCCGATGGTGCCGGGGATGCCGCAGATATGCTCGGCCCCGGTCAGGCCCATCTGCATGGCGACGCGCGCGACCCGCGGGGCCCAGGCGCCGGCCTCGGCGGCGATCCCGGTCGGCGAGACCGCCTCGATCCCCGCCATCCGCCGGTCGATCTGGATGCAGGCGGGGCGCAGGCCCCTGTCGGAGAACAGAAGGTTGGTCGTGGCCCCGATCACCAGGTGGGGCAGGCCCTCGCGGTGGAAGAAGGCGCGCAGGGCGGCGAGCTCGGCGAGGCTTCCGGGGCGCAGCACCAGGTCGGCGGGGCCGCCGATGCGCCAGCGGCTGACCTGCGCCAGCGGCAGGCCCTGCACCACGCCGCCGGGACAGATCCGCTCCAGCTCCGCGATCAGGCCGGGGGTGGGCAGGGCGGGGGCGGTCGAAGAGGCGGGGGTCTCGTTGCGCATGGCTCGGGCCTTACAGGTCCGGGGCGCCGGAAGGGATCTTCCGGAGCGTGATCAGGATGCTGGCGGCGTAATGGGCC
>NZ_FOQH01000039.1 GCF_900113695.1 Albimonas pacifica
CGGCTTTCACCCCTCCGGCACGGCAGACCCCGGCCGCCCTGAAGGCGGGCTCGGGGTCGCGTCTCCTGACCCTGCCGCGCGCGCCCGCGGGTCGGGCTGCGCCCTCCCCCGCTCTGCTCCGCCGAAAACACGGGGTTTTCGGACGGCTCAGACCGGCGGAGGCGCCGCCCATCGGCGGAAAGGGGCGCCAGACCCCGCCGCCATCGCAACCAAGGAGACGATCATGATCTTCAACCGGTACATGCGCGGGATGTCCAACGGCGGCATCGCCACCGGCGAGGCGCTGACCAATGCGGAGCTGCAGGCCCGCGTGCCCTCGATCTTCGCCGCGGAAGCGCATGAGAGCCGCAGCGCCCGCTTCACCCCCGTGCCGACCATCCAGGTGCTCGACGGGCTGCGCGCCGAGGGGTTCGAGCCCTTCTACGCCCAGCAGGCCCGCAGCCGGATCGAGGGCAAGGCCGCCTTCACCAAGCATCTCGTCCGTCTGCGCCATCGCGGCCTGACCAATGGCGAGAACGAGGCTTTCGAGATCATTCTCGTCAATGCCAATGACGGCACCAGCTCCTACCAGATGATCCCGGGGTTCTTTCGCTTCGTCTGCGCGAACGGGCTGATGGCGGGCGAGACGTTCAACGAGGTGAAGGTGCGCCATTCCGGCGATGCGGTCTCGGAGGTGATCGAAGGAGCCTACACAGTGCTGGAGGAGGCGCCGCGCGTTACCGAAGCGATGTCCCGCTTCAAGGGCATCGCACTGGAGGACCCGGAGCGCCTCGCCCTCGCCGAGGCCGCCCATATGCTGCGCTTCCCGAAGGCGCATGAGGCGCAGCCGATGCCCGCCCCGGTGCAGGCGAATGCGCTCGCCCTGCCCCGGCGGCGCGAGGATCGCGCAACGGACCTCTGGACCGCGTTCAACGTGGTCCAGGAGAATGTGATCCGCGGCGGGCAGCGCGGCATGGTCCGCACCGATCGCGGCTATAAGCGCCGCACGGTGCGCGAGGTCTCCGGCATCGATCAAGGCAAAGCGCTGAACCGGGCGCTCTGGACCCTGACTGAGCGCATGGCGGAGCTGAAGGAGGCCTGAAGATCGGAGGGGCGGGTGTGATCCCCGCCCCTTCCCCGAGCCGAGACGCCGCCGAAGCGGGCCGGACGCTGCGCGCCCGGAAGCCTCTCGCCCCGCTCTCTGTCGAGGTCGGAAAGCCCGCCCGCCCACCCCTTTGGGGCTGACGGGCGATCTATTTCAAGATCGGCATCCATGTGATCCCTGGGAAATCTCGGCCTAGAGGAGGGGAGACAGTTTTCGCGAAGTGCTCTGAGAGAGTTAGATTCTGTTAGAGTCTGAGTTACGGGGTTTTCGGGGTGGGGCTAGGCATCTGATACAGAAGCATAAAAACCAATTTTGACGCCTCCCGCGGTGTGTGAAGTGACGAAAGCCGGTGTGCAAAGTGACGAACGCCGGTGTGCAAAGTGACGATGACGCCGCCGAGTTATCCACAGGCCACATTTTGCCGTTGGTGTGTGGAGTGACGAACTTTCTTGACCAGTGGTGTGTGAAGTGCCGATACTCTGGATGGTGTGTGATATGACGAATCTCGATGTCGTGGGGCGTGTGTGAAGTGACGATAGATCGCTCGCCCTTGCTGCCGGATCGGCATCCTCAACGGGATCTGTTTGTCTGCGACATCGTCGATGCGGTGCCGAAGGGCGACATGTCGTCGATGGAGCACCCTGTGTTTTCGCTCTCGACCAAGCCGGACATGCGGCCCCGCCGCTACGAACGGGGCGGCAACTGGATCGAAATTTCACCGTCGCGCTATGGGATCGCCACGGTTCATGATCGGGACGTGCTCATCTACTGCATCAGCCAGTGCATGGCTGCGCTGAACGAAGGGCGCCAGGTCCAGCGTTCGATGCGGTTCAAGGCCTATGATCTTCTGGTTGCAACCAATCGGCAGACATCAGGGCGAGGCTACGAGCTTCTCAAGGATGCGCTGCGACGGCTCCAGGGCACCCAGATCGAGACCAACCTGCGCCAAGGCGGCAAAGAATACTTCAAGATCTTCGGTTTGGTCGAGTCGGCGCAGATCGTCCGCGAGACCCGGGACGGTCGAATGCTTGACGTCGAAATCACCCTCTCCGACTGGGTCTGGGACGCGATTGAGAACAACAACGTCCTGACCATGTCCCGGCAATATTTCCAACTTCGGAAGCCGTTGGAGCGACGTCTGTACGAGCTGGCGCGAAAGCACTGCGGCATGCAGCCGGAATGGAAGATCGGCCTTGATACGCTGCGGGAGAAATGCGGCTCAGGGTCTACCGACAAGGAGTTTCGTCGCCTGATCGGAAAGATCATCGTGGACGATGAGCAGCACGACCACATGCCAGACTACACCTTCACGATTGAAGGCGACAATGTCGTGGTCCGGCCCAAGCGGCTAATCGACGAGCAGCTTCCTCTGCCGAACCTGTCATCGCTGCACCTGAAAGGCGACACCTACGACGCGGCACGCCGCGCGGCGCCGGGCTGGGATGTGCACTATCTCGAAACCGAGTGGCGGTCATGGGTCGTCGACAAGGGCATCGCCGTGAAAGACGCAGACCGGCACTTCGTCAGCTTCTGCAAGAAGCGCGGGCCGTATCGCTGATACGGCGCTCGGTCGGGCGTCCATCCCACGGCCCTGTCTCCGTGCTTCCGGATGCGCGCTCAGCTCCGAGTTGCCTGGGATGTGCGACGCTCTACGCGTCGCCACGGCTTGCCGGTGCGATCTCCGGCTTGTTGTAGGCGGCGAAGAGCCGGTTGAGTCCTTCAGCCAGCATGTCCTCCATCGTCCGGCCCTGCTCGGCCGCCAGGAGCTTCAGCTGATAGCGCACCTGGGGCGGGTAGTGGCCCGTGATCGCCTTGGTCCCGGCCCTGCTTGGCTGCTTCGCGGTCGCTTTCGGCTGAGGCTGCGGCTCGGCCTGTGGCGCGACGGCGGTGTTCACGGCTGTTGGGACCGTGGTGGCGCGCGTGCTGCCGCCGGCCTCGCGCATGGCATCGGCGATGGATGGGCGCTTAGACATGGTCAGCGCTCCCCGGCGTCACTTTCGGCAAGTCGAGAAGTATACTTACATACTCGTAAACTTGTCTAATCTCGCTTGCGGCCTTGCTGCGCGGGTCAATCTCTACAGCGCCGGCCCCTTGCGCATAGGCGTCCTGGAACGTGATGCGGTCGCCGATGGTCGCTGGACAGACAGACATCCCCTGCTGTTCGAGCCATTGGGCGGTTTCGGTATGGCGATTGCCGAAAGGCTTGACCCGCGTCAGCACGGCGGCCCGCTGCTTGTCTCCCGCGAGGTTGATCAGGTCGGTGGTGGCCCGAATGGTTTTCAGGTCGATCACCGAGGGCTGCAACGGTACCAGCACCAGGTCCGCAACCCGAGCGCCCGCGAGCGCAGCCTGCTCAGTACGTCCGGCGGTGTCGATCAGAAGCAGGTCCACGCCCATGTCGCGGGCGCGGTTGATCACGGCATCGATGCGGGCGGGTTGCGCGTCGATGACGACCGGCGCGTCCAGCTGGCGGATGTCGCTCCATTCGCAAGCGCTGACCTGTGGATCGAGATCGATGATGGCGACGGTCAAACCCGCAGCGATGGCTTCGGTTGCAAGCGAGATTGCCAGCGTGGTTTTGCCGGTCCCGCCCTTCTGGCAGATGAGCGCTATGGTCTTCATGCAGACTTGCATCCTTGTCGTACAGACTAGAAGTATACTTTTATGCTTGTAGCCGCACTGGGGAAGCCGCTCAAGGGCCTTGCCCTTGCAGCATGTGGATCTTCAGACGGTGCGGCACGCAACGCACACCCGCGCGGGGGCGCCGCCGCACGGAATGCTCGCCACCTGGCTCAGGGCCATGTCTGCGGGCGATGCCGGAGCTTCTGGTCAAGATAGCTGCGCTCGGTCTTGCCTGCGACAGGAGCAGACGTTTGGGACCTGCTACCGATCGCGACATAGAGGATGCCGCTAAGGCGGAGGCGGCAGGCCGGGCGTGGCTACGGGGCGCGATCACTCAGCGGAGGCAGAGCGTGACGAGTTCACTCCGGCCGCCCCCCCCCACAGACGTCTGCTTCGACGGGCAGATGGGAACGCGGACCGTAGTCCACCTGAGCCACGCCAGCGGCGCTGTGCGGGCGGGCGGTCTGGATGGCGCCCGTGGTCTCTCCGCTGAAGTGAGTTAGTTAGTATAAAAGTATACTTTATATTATGTATGCTTCTCATCTGCTTCGCCAATCGCCTACCGGCCAGGCAGCCCCTCTCCGGCTTGCGACCTCTGGTCTTCGTCGGTGCGCACGCATCGAGGCGGACCAGAGGCGGGTGACTGAAGCAGTCCACAGCTGGCCGCTCATCTGCGACCGCTCAAGCGCCCCCGAGGCCTATGCCTCGGGGCTATGCAGTTCGATCTGAAGTGCTGATCACCCTTCCTCTCTGAACTGCCATGCCAGCGCCTGGGACAGGATCATCCGCCCGAGCCGCCCCTCCTGCAGGATTCCCAACGGATCGAGCAGCTCGCGCGCCCGCGCCCAGGCAGCGGCGTCCATCGCCCGCCCGACCTGGATCGACTCCGACCTCCGCGGAGGCTCCGGGCAGAGATCGCGGACTTCGCCCGCCAGCAGCGCCGTCTGGTAGTCGCGCAGCGCGTTGGCAAGGATGATCCGCAGCGCTTCCTTCGCGCCATAGACCGCCTCGGCCCGGTCGAAGAGAGCAGAGCTGCCCGGGGCGGGCAGGGGCACGCTCGCCTT
>NZ_FOQH01000056.1 GCF_900113695.1 Albimonas pacifica
ACCTCTCGGGCGACCGCGAGGCGCTGGCCCTCGCGCTCGAAGGCTGGCGGGCGGCGCTGGAGGTGCGCACGACCGAGGCCGCGCCGGACCTGCATCTGCAGACGGCCCGGTCGCTGGCGCGGCGGCTGTTCGACGAAGGCGCATATCCGGAGGTGGTCTCGGTGCTCGACGTGGCGCTCGGCGCCACGCGGGCGATCCTCTCCGACCCGAAGAAGGCCCGCGACGCCCGCGAACAGGCGGCCGAGCGCGCCTCCGGCCTCGCCGGGCTGCGGGCCTGGGCCGGGCTCGAGACCGGCGAGCCGGCCGCCGCCGCCCTGGAGGCGCTGGAGCTCGGCCGCGCCCGGCTGCTGGCGCTGGCCCTCGCCGGAACCGGCGAGGACGCGCCCGCGCCCCGGACGGCGTCGCAGCTGCGCGCCGCCATTCCGTCGGGCGCCGCCGCGGTCGTGCCCTTCGCGACGCCGGCCGGCGCGAAGGCCTTCGTGCTGCGCGGCGGCCTGCCCGCGGGGGGCGCGGCGGCGGTGGACGAGGCGGATCTCCTCGACCTGCCGGGCCTCGACGAGGCCGGCCTGCGCGAGCTCTTGTACGGACCCGCGGACGAGCGGGCGATCACCGGCTATCTCGGCGCCTACAACCGTCTGCAGGAGGGCATCGCGGAGAAGGACCCGGGCGCCTTTTCCCCCTTCGCCGCCGCCGCGCAGGCCGCGCTCGCCCGGCTCGGCGACCTGCTGCTCGCCCCGGCGGACGCCCGGCTGCGCGCGCTGGGCCTCGCCCCCGGCGCGCCGGTGGTCCTGCTGCTCCCCGGCCTGCTCTCGGTCCTGCCGCTCGCCGCCGCGCCCGTCCCCGCCGCCCCGGACCTCGGCCGACCCGCCGAGAGCTTCGGCGACCGCTGGACCGTCTCCCTCGCCCCCTGCTTCGAGGCGCTGATCGCCGCCCGCGACCGCGCCGCCGCCTGGGCCGCCGAGGGCGCGCGCACCCGCCTCCTCGCCGCCCTCGACCCCGCCGTCATCCGGCCCGATCCCGAGACCGGGAGGCCGGAACGCCACGCCCCGCTCGCGCTCGCCGCGGCCGAGGACGCGCTGCTGCGCCGCCGGGCCCGGCCCGGCGAGGCGCCCGTGGTGCTGCGCGGCGCCGAGGCCACCGCCGCGGCCCTGCTCGCCGCCCTCCCCCGGGCAGATCTCTTCCACTATTCCGGCCACGGCTCCTACAAGCCCGGCAGGCCGCGGGACTCGCAGCTGGTCACCGCCGGCGACGATCCCGACGACGTGCTGACGGTGGCCCGCCTGGTCGAGGCGCACGAGCGCGGCGCCCTGCGCCTGCGCCTCGCGATCCTGTCGGGCTGCGAGACGAACCTCGTCGGGCTGAGCCGGACGCAGGACGAGTTCGTCGGCCTGCCCGCCGCCTTCCTCGAGGCCGGCGCGGCGGCGGTGCTGGCCAGCCACTGGCCGGTGCTGGACCACGCCGCCTTCCTCTTCGCCCGGCGCTTCCACGAGGTCCTCGACCTCGCCCCCGGCCCCGGCGGCGAGCCCGCCTTCGGCCCCGCCCCCGCCGCCCGCGAGGCCGCGCGGTGGCTGCGCGAGCTGACCGTCGGCGAACTGCTGGACCTGTTCGAGACCGTCCCCCAGCCCGCCGGCGCAGAGGCGCCCGCCGGCTGCGCCTGGCTCGAGCTCTCCCGGCCGAGAGGGGCGGCGCACATCCGCCCGACCGGGGTCCAGGCCGAGCCCCTGCACCACGGCGCCTTTCTGAAGAAGGGCCCCGAGATGAAGGCTCGCGACCCCGTTCCGTCCAGGCCGGCGTCTCCGCGTCGCGACCCCGTCCTCGGAACCTCCGGAACCCGCCTCGTCCTCCAGCCCCCCGCCCACGGCGCCCCCCTCGACCTCGACGCAAAACCCTACGCAAACCCCGTCCACTGGGC
>NZ_FOQH01000034.1 GCF_900113695.1 Albimonas pacifica
TCTACGCCCGACGGGACAGCAAAGGATGGGCCGACCTCCAGAACGACGTCCATCGCAAGTTCCTCAAGGGCTGGCTCGAACACCAGGGCGCAACGCTCGAAGGAGGCGAAGTCCAGCAGGTCAGGGAAAGGTAGGTTATCCTTTCCGCTTGCCAGCAGCCGAATGTGTCGCACATCATGCTGTCCCGACACATCAGCGATATTATCCGGGAATTGAATATGCTTCGTAGATTCAAACTCTATTCTCCAACTATTTTCCCGAGAGATCTGGCGCCCTCAAGTCGATGACGGAGCGAAGTTTTGACAAATCAGAAATTGAGCGGATGCTCGTTAATTCTGAACACACAAGTTTAGTTGACATTATAACTCCAATTATCGCGGACAGTAGGGACGTTATCCTGAACCCAAGAAATTCTCGTAAAATTCGCGAGGATACACTAGCACAAATCAGCGGACTTCCCGGATTTCTTGTTTGGTCGAGACTCGCCTTGGGCGGCAGCGCAGCCACTGCACTAGAAGACCTCGAACTGAGTCGAGCTCGACTGCTAGCTGTAGCTTTATCCATAGAAATGGAATATTCGCCGAGAATCCGGACGAGCCAAGAACTACTAGCATCCATACCGCCCGATGGAGCAGCAGTCGTTCCCTTCCTAACGCCCGCGGGTGCTAAGGCGTTCGTCCTGCCTGGCGGCGCAGCGGAAGTCACTAGTGTAAACTTGATTAACCTGAATGGACTCGACGCGGCGCGTTTGAGCCTGTGGCTCCATGGTGGTGGCAGCGATGGCGTAGCTGGTTTCATAGGTGCGCATGCAGAATTCAGAGGTGGCAACGACGATAACTATCAACCTTCTCAGTACAAATTTGACACGGCAATAAACTCCATTCTAACGCTTCTCGGCAATTTTCTCCTTGCTCCAATCGACGCCCACCTTCGGGTTCTTGGCCTTGCCATCGGAGCACATGTCATTATTCTTCCTCCCGGTCAAATCTCGATGTTGCCACTGGCGGCCGCCTTTCTTCCTCCAGCGCCAGAAATAGAGAGGCCTGCCGAGCCATTTGGCAACCGCTGGACAGTTTCGCTGGCACCTTGCTTTGAAGCGCTGATTGCAGCCCGCGCACGGAACAAGGCTTGGATCGCAGGTGGCGCAAAAACCCGTCTCGTCGCGGCTCTTGACCCTGTAGTCATACGGCCCGATCCTCACACGGGCACGCCGCAGCATAGTAGGTCACTCTGTCTGACTGCTGCCGAGGATGCGTTGTTCCGCCTCCGAGATTGCTTTTCCGACGAGCCATTGGTTCTATTTGGCGTCGATGCCACCGCCGAGGCGTTGCTCGCCGCGCTTCCTGGCGCCGACATGCTGCACTTCTCGGGACATGCCGCTTTCGACCTTGTCAATCCTAGAAAGTCGCACCTCGCCACTGCGGGCGCCGATCCGAATGACGTGCTGAGCGTGGCCCGCCTCGTCGAGTTAGACGATGGCGGCCGCCTGCGGCTCCGCCTCGCGGTGCTGTCGGGCTGCGAGACAACGCTGTCCGGCTTCAACATGGTGGAGGACGAGTTCATAGGCCTACCGGCAGCGTTCGTGCAGGCGGGCGCGGCGGCGGTTCTGGCGAGCCACTGGCCGGTGCGCGAGGACGCAGCCTTCCTGCTCACCCGCCGCTTCTACGAGGTCCTCAATCTCGCACCCGGGCCGGGCGGCGAGCCTATCTTCGGCCCGGCAGCGGCTGCCCGCGAGGCTGCACGGTGGCTTCGACAACTGACCGTCGGCGAACTGCTGGACCTGTTCGAGACCGTCCCGCAGCCCGCCGGTGCCGACGTGCCCGCCGGCTGCGCCTGGCTCGATCTCTCCGAGCCGAGGGGGGCGGCGCACATCCGCCCGACCGGCGGCCAGGCCGACCCCCTGGACCCCGGCGCCCCGCGGAAGCTGCCCCCCCAGATGAAGACCCGCGATCCCGTATCGCCCAAACCGACGCCTCCGCGTCGAGACCCGGTGCTCGGAACATCCGGAACCCGCCTCGTCCTCCAGCCCCCCGCCGACGGCGCCCCCCTCGACCTCGACGCAAAACCCTACGCAAACCCCGTCCACTGGGCCGCTTTCTCACTCACGGGGGTGTAGGGGCGAGCCCCTGGGGCTGCTTCTCTCTCGGTCGATCCTCCTGCATTCCGCCGTCGATCTACCTCCGGGCCATAGCCGCGCCGCCGGCCTCGCATCGGCAGAGACGCTTGGGGAAAGCGCGTAGCGGATCTCGATGGGGCGAGCGTTGTGTTCGCCGGTCATTCGGGAGGCCGAGGTCATGGGCAAGCTGGAGATCCTGGTTGTTGGGGGCGGTCCGAGCGCGGTGGCTGCGATCTGCGCGATCGTGGACCAGGCGATCGCGGGGGATGTCTGCCGCAAGGTGCGGGTGACGGTGGTGGAGCGGGGCGGGGAGGCCTTTCGGGGGCTCGCCTTCGGAACCGAGGATGACGGCCACCTGACGAACATGCCGGCGCACTCGCTGCGCATCCCGCCCAGGGAGCCCCACGATTTCCTGAAGTGGGGGGTGGAGCACGGGCACGTGTCGACCTTCGCCGCGCGGGGCTCGGTCTACGTGCCGCGACGCGTGCTGGGCGACTATCTCGCGGCGCGGGCGATGGAGGCCTGCGAGGTCGCCGAGCGGCATGGCCTGCAGATCGATCTCATGGGCGGCGACGTGGTTCGGCTGAAGCGAGACGGCGAAGGCTGGACGGCGGAGCTCGCCACGGGCCGCACCCTGCGGGCCGACCAGGTGCTCCTGACGATCGGCAACCTCCCCAGCTCCAGGCTTCGACGCCTCGAGGGTGCGACGGGCTTCATCCCGCACGCCTGGCCGGCCAGGCGGCTTGAAGCGATTCCGCGCGATGCGCGCGTCGGGGTGGTCGGGACCAGCCTGACTGCGATCGACGTGCTGGCCACGCTCGAGTCGCAGGAGCACGAGGGACCAGTGACCTGGGGGTCGCGCTCAGGTCTGCTGCCGCGCGTGCGGCCGGACTACGACGCCGACCAGGAGATCCGCCATCTCACGCCCGAGCGCCTGCAGCGCCTCGCCACGGCTCAGGGCCGGGGGCTGAGCCTGGACCAGCTGTTCATGCTCTGGTCGATGGATTGCGTTGACGCCGGTCTGCCGGTCGAGCGGATCGACTTCCTGCGGCCGGACGCGCGCGATCCTGCCGAGCGCCTGCGCGACGAGCTCGCCGCGTCGGGCAGCCCGGACCTGCGCTTCAGCCTGCTTCGCGCAGCGACCGAGAACTCCGCCCACGCTTGGCGCGCATTGTCCCCGCACGCGAAGCGGACGTTCTCGAAGCGCTGGTCGACGGCCTTCGGCGCGTCCGCCTTCCCCTGCCCGCCCCGCAACGGGGCGCGAGTGTTGGGCTGGCTCGAGTCCGGCCGGGTCTCGCACCCGGGTCAGCTGGCGACCGGGGTGGACGCGGTGCGCGCCTGCTCCAAGGGCTTCGAGATGACCTACGCCGACGGCTCGGTTGAACGCGTTGACTGGCTGATCGACGCGACCGGCGGGGGTTATGAACTCACTGCGTCGGGCGACCCGCTGATCCGCGGGCTGCTGGCCGACGGCCACCTGCGCGCCCACCCGTTCGGGGGCGGGGACGTCGACTTCGAGACCGGCGCGGTCATCGGCCGCGATGGGCGGGTCGCCCGCGATCTGCACCTGATCGGCGCGCAGACGCGCGGCGTCCATTTCTTCACCAACTCCCTCGAGAAGAACGCCCTCGCCGCCTGCGCGGCCGTGCGGTCGATCTTCCGCCCCCAGCGCCAGGCCCGCCGCCTGGCCGTCGCCTGAAGGAGGAAGACATGCGCCTCGCCCTGTTCGTAGGAGACGACCTGCACTCGCACATCCTCGCCCACCGATTGGCCGCGGAGGCGGTCGGCGCGGGGGTCTCGCTCCACGTCTATCTCCCGGCGCGGCGGTCCAGCCGCCGGGTCGCCGAGGGCTCCTTCGCCGAGTACCAGGCCCTGGAGATCGACCTCCTGGAGCGCGAGATCTACCCAGCGCTGTTCCGGCGGGTCTGGACGTCCGGGGTCCGCCTCGCTCCTCTCGCCTTCGAGGCCCTGCATGGAATTCACGCCGAACCGGTCGAGGACATCAACGAGCCGGCGTTTCTCGAGCGGCTCGGCGCGGCGCACCATGATCTCGCGATCTCGGTCCGATGCCTCCAGAAGTTCGGGCGGGAGATCATCGCGATTCACCGGCGCGACCATGACCTGCCGCGGCTCTGGAACCTGCACCCTGGGCGGCTGCCGGCCTTCCGCGGCGTTTGCTGCTTCTTTCGGCAGTTGGCCGGCGCAGACCTCGCGGGGCGCTACACGCTGCACGTCGTCGATCCGGGCTGGGACACCGGTCCGGTGATCCTCCGCGACGCGGGCGTCCTGCAGCCGGGCCGCTCGGTCCTCTCGAACTATTGCAGGGCCGCGCCTGCAGGCGCCCGGATGATCCTCGACGCGGTTGGTCGCTTCCGGCGCGGAGACCTGCCGCCGCCATCGCGCCAGGATCACGCCCGCGCAGCCTACTGGAGCACGCCGACCGCGGAAGAGATCGCCGCCGCCGCCACGCTTGGCGTGCGCCTCGCGGACCGGGCGGAGGTTGCAGAGGATGTGAAGGCGCTGCTTGGCGTTGAGATCGGGCGACGCGCCGAGCCGGGCTGATCGGACATGGCTCGGACACGCCTGCACCAAACGCGAACGCCGCCCTGGAGGGCGGCGTTCAAGCGTTTGGCAATATTGGTCAAACTGGTTGCGGGGGCAGGATTTGAACCTGCGACCTTCAGGTTATGAGCCTGACGAGCTACCGGGCTGCTCCACCCCGCGGTTTTGGGTATCGTGAGGGAGACGAGATAGGGGTTGGTTGACGGGTCCGGCGGCGACCTACTCTCCCACGACTTGAGTCGCAGTACCATCGGCGCGGCAGGGCTTAACGGCCGAGTTCGGGAAGGGATCGGGTGTTTCCCTTGCGCTGTGACCGCCGGACCTGCGAACCAACCCCTGTTTTCGTTTTGAGGTCCGCGCGAGGCGCGGACCCGCGCAGGAGCGCGCCGGCCGTTCGGCCGGTACGTCGCTGCGCGACGAAGACGGGGTTTTG
>NZ_FOQH01000016.1 GCF_900113695.1 Albimonas pacifica
GACACCCTCGCCCGCATCCCGGACTGCAAGATCAACAGGATCGGAGATCTGCTCCCCTGGAATTACGCCAGATAGCGGTCAGGCCGGACGCTTACCGTGGATCAGGCTCGACGTCCCGAAATCCAGCACGACGCAGTCGGTCTTGACGATGCCGGGATGTTCCTCTGGATCGACGGTGCGCAGGCCGCGCCCGACCATCTGGATCATGGTGGACTTGTAGGAGCTGGGGCGCAGCAGCACGACGCAGGAGGTGGGCGGATGGTCCCAGCCCTCGGTCAGGACGGCCACGTTGACCACGACGCGGATGCTGCCCGCCGCATAGTCGGCGAGGATCGCCTTCCGCGTCTCGGCCGCCAGATCGCCGTGGATCAGCGCGGCGGAAACGCCCGCCGTCCTGAAGGCGTCGGTGACGTGTTCGGCGTGCGCGACGGTGGAGCAGAACACCACGGTCTGCCGGTCGCCCGCCTTCTCCTTCCAGTGGCGGATCACCTCGTCGGTGACGGGCGCGCGGTCCATGATGCCCGCCACCTCCGCCATGTCAAAATCCGACATCGTCTTGCGGACCGAGCGCAGTTCGTCCTGCACGCCGACATCGATGACGAAGGTGCGCGGCGGCACCAGGTGGCCCGAGGCGATCAGCTCGCCCAGCCGCACCTGATCGGCGACATTGTCGAAGACCTCGCGCAGACCCTTCTTGTCGCCCCGGTTCGGCGTCGCCGTGACCCCGAAGATGCGGGCGTCGGGATTGGCTTCGCGCACCCGGTCGATGATCCGGCGATAGCTGTCGGCGACGGCATGGTGCGCCTCGTCGACAACCAGCAGGTCGAGGCGCGGCATGTCGGCGAGGTTCGAGGCCCGCGCCAGCGTCGGCACCATGGCGAAGGCGACCTGGCCGCCCCAGGATTTCTCCGTGGCGTCGATCACCGAGGTGGCGACGCCCGGCACCACGCGCTGGAACTTGGCGCGGTTCTGGGCGGTCAGCTCGTCGCGATGGGCGAGCACGCAGGCCTTGGCCCCGTCGCCGATCATCTCGCCGGTGACCGCCGAGAGCATGATGGTCTTGCCCGCACCGGTGGGCGCCACGCCCAGCGTGTTGCCGCGGGAAGCGAGCGCAGCAACGCTGCGCTCGACGAAGGTCTTCTGGCGGGGGCGCAGGCGCATGGCCGGTCTCCCCCCTACTGCGCCCAGCTCGGCCGACCGGCGGCGCCGGTGGCGGACGCGGGCTGGCTGGGCTGCTGCGGGGCGTGGCCCTGCGCAGGGGCGGCGGAAACCTGCGGCGTGACCGCGCCCATCAGCGCGGCGTAGTCACGATGATCGGGGGTGACGGCGGCGCGGATTTCGTTCTTGTCCTCGCCGTTGGTGTCGGTGCCAATGTCGATGCGGGCGACGAACTCGACCCCGTCGAGATCGCCGAACCCGTTGATCCGGCGGCGGGCCTGCGCCTCGGGCGAGTTGTCCTTGTCGGACACGCCGCGCGCCGAGTTGAGGATGCCGCGGATCAGGCCGCGCCCCATGTTCGCCCAGTCCGGGCCCTTCGGGCTGTAGAGGCCGATCAGCGACCAGACCTTGCGCCGGGCATAGGGCCCCTCGAGCACCGTGTATTCGGCGTCGAGATAGACGGCGCCGGTGGCGGCGCGGCGCGCCCAGCCACCGGTCCAGCCCTGCGAGGGGTCGTCGAAGCCGCCGGGGCGGAGCGTCAGACGCACCTTGGCGAGCGTGCCCTTCGGGATGACGTTGGTGTTGGATTGGGCGGAGTTGAAGTCGTTCCAGGGTCCGGACATTGCGCGGCTCCTTTCAGTTGGAGGATGGGACGCGCAGTGGCGTCAGAGGGGAAAAGCCACCCCGGCGACCGGATCGGGACATCGGGCATGGCGAGAGGCGCTCAGCCATGTCCGGGCTCCTGCGCGGGCGCGGGATCGGCCGGGGTCACCGGCGGCCACGTCAGGCGTTCGGAGGCAGGCGCCGCGGGGCGCTGGATCTTCTCCATCAGCCGTCCGAGATGCGGGGCCTCGACCCTGTCGAGACGGCCCGAGCGGTCCTTGGCCGGATAGCCCCAGGGGTTCAGCGTCTGGCAGACGAAGGCGCGCTGCGGCTTGCCGCTGGCATCGGCGATGTCGGCCATGGTGAGGACCTGATCGACGATCCCGGGCAGCTCGAGTCCGGTCTTCGAGCCGTCGATCTGCGGCTGGAAGACCTTGCGATTGAAGTCGTCGAGCCGCTCGTCGAGGATGCCCACGAACCAGACATGCTTGCCGCGCGTGTGCTGCAGGTGGGTCAGCCAGCCGATCATCTCGCGGCCGTGAAGACCGTAGGCGCCACGGATGTCGGGCTTGCCGGTCTTCTCGGAGAACGCCTCGGGCTGGCCGCGGCACCACTGGAAGCAGAGCCGCCCGGCCACGGTGATCGAGTCGATGAAGACGGTCTCGTACTTCCCGATCACCGTGGGATCGCCGTAGCGCCCGCAGACCTCGTCGAAATGCGCCTGGCTGTAGGGCTGGTCCTCGCGCAGCGCCGGGTTCGGCCCGCCGATGAACACCGCGAAATCCCGGCACTCCTTCCAGGTGCGGGGCCGGAGCGTGTCGATCTCCAGCCCCTCGACCGCCAGGTCGCCAGCCTCGAGATCGAGGAAGAGCGTGGTCGAGGCGTTCAGCGTCCAGAGCAGGCTGGTCTTGCCGATGCCGGACCGCCCGAAGATGACGCCCTTGATGCCCTTGCGCTGCGCGAGCCGTTCGTCGGCGCCGATGATGGGAAGGGCCATCACTGGCCCTCCTTCTTCATCACCGCCGTGGCGGCGCGATCTGCGCCGACGCACCCCGCCTCGCGGGCGAGCTTGTAGAGGCGCTTAAGCGCGTCGGCGCGGCGGTAGGCGGCCGTGCTCTCGCGCTCAGCCTCCACGATCGCGAAGGCGATCTCGTCCACGGTCGCCTCCACGACTGGTAGCGGCGCGCGCGGCTCGTCGCCCGGGCGCTGCGGGAAGGCGATGGTTTCGGGGAGGTCTTCGAGCGCGTAGCTCGCCTTGCGAAGACGGGTGATGTCGTCCGGCTGGTCCGGCATGGCGGTTCTCCGTGAGATGAGGTGATCGAGGAGGCGCATCACGCAGCCTCGCGGACGTCGGGCGCGGGCTCGGCGACGTAGATCGCCAAGAGCGGCGTCCCGTCGGCGTGGGCGCCGGCGTCCTCGATCTGATAGTTGCGGTTGGGCTCGCAGACCTCGGTCAGCTCCCAGCGGCGATAGAGCCCCGGAAGACGCCT
Source organism: Albimonas pacifica (assembly GCF_900113695.1). Classification (GTDB taxonomy): domain Bacteria; phylum Pseudomonadota; class Alphaproteobacteria; order Rhodobacterales; family Rhodobacteraceae; genus Albimonas; species Albimonas pacifica. The sequence goes on from NZ_FOQH01000016.1 coordinate 3,252, forward strand.
GAAATCCTCGAGCGACAGATCGGCAGTGCGGTTCATGCGTGTCTGCTTTCGGTTGGAGGGAAGGCGCTCGGGGCGCTCGAACTGGAAAAGCCACCGGCGGCACCGGATCGGGACATTGGTTCAGGGGATTTCCTCGAGGGCGTCGTGCAGCCGGCGCATGGCGCGCTGGTACCGCTTGCGGGCGGCAGCCTCGGTCAGGCCCAGTTCCACGGCGACCTCGGCCTGGGAGAAGCCCTCGATCGCCACGCGGATCACCAACAGGGCGTCATCGCCGAGCAGCTTCCGCACGGCGCCGTTCAGTCGCGCGTACCCGGCCGCGCCGATGCCGCTGTCGCCGTTGTCCGCCACCTCGTCGGGATCGGCGCCGCTGGCGAGATGTTCGCGTGTCTGGTCGCGCTGGCGCACGCGGATCATGTCGCGCTCGACATTCCGCAGCACCGTGGCCGCGATCCAGTTGACGCGCCTGAGATCGAGGCTGCGGACCACCTCGGTGGTGCGCGCCAGAACGTCGGACGCGACCTCATCGGCAGTGCCGAGCCTGCGCCAGATCGATCGGCGGCGGATGGCGTCGAGGCCGGGCCAGAGCGCCAGCAGCAGCAACGTCAGGGCGCAGTCGGACGCGGGCCCGTCGCCCTGCGCCGCCCTGACGAGCGCGGAGAGGATGTGGTTTTTCCGGGCGGGATCGCCGGGGGTGCTATGCAGCCCGTCCAGCAGGGCCGCCGGATCCCGGAACGGTGTGAGGGCAGCCTTCGCACGCCTGACGGCGTCGAAGCTGCGCTGGAAGTGAAGGTTGGAAGAAGAATGCATGAGGTTATCACGGATCTCGTGCCACGCGAAGGACATCGGACGCCTGCCTTGCGGCCAGGCGTCCGGCGCCTTCTCGTGGCCAGGTCAGGACGTCGCGCGTCTCTGCGATTTCAGGGGGTTGGGTGAAAGCGCGTGTCAGCGCGCGGGTGCGGTCGCGTTGTTCAGCGTGCCGCAGCCCCGACAGGTGGCCTGCACCGGGAAGCCCACGAGATACTCGTGCCCCCGCGCGAAGCGCAGGTGCATCCGGCCGTCCCGGCAGACGCCGAGCAGCTTTTCACAGCGCGTGCAGCGCCATTCCGAGTTGGAGGTGGTGGGTTTGGTCGTCGCGGCGCCGGCCCAACTCGTCGGGGCTGCCTGGCGCGAGGGAAAGGGAGTCGGCATGGAAGTGCTCCTCTGATGTGGAGCCCTTCCAATAATCAGCGGTTTGTTAGACCGTCCCGCCCGAAACCCTAGATGAACTCTAGATCACGCGGTGTCGGTCGCCTCGCCGAGACGCCAATAGCGATTGCTCGAGCCGTGCCGGATGTAAGTCGGATGCGCCTTCGCCCATGCGCCGGAAGAGAACAGCTGTCTGGGATTGTCGGACCCCATCCCGTCCATCAGGACCTTGGTCAGCCGCTGGCCTGTGCCATCGGTCGCCGCTTCAACAAGGCTTTCGAAGAGTTGGATCTGGCCCACGCCGTCGAGTGTGAGCGGCTCGAGACCAGGGATGATGAGCGTCGCAGAGCGAGGCGTGTGTCGCACAACCTGAGCGACTTGCGCAGAGGTCGCCAGCGTTCGGTTTGCCTCGAAGCGCCGGGCCATTTCCTCTCGGTCCAGATCGCCGAGGCTTCCGTCGTTCAGCAGCAGGTCTCGCAGCGCGATAACGACGTTCGGCCCGAGGAATTGCGGCGGCTCATCGGAAACGGCGAGTACGAGACCGGGGCCCGCTGTATGCCGCGACCGAAGCGCAGTCTCCACACTCTCGCGGGCTTTCAGATCGGCAAGGCGGCGCGCCAGGTAAAGTGGGACCTTTCGCTCGCCCAGTGCCATCGGCCCAAGCGAGACGAGGAACTCGTTGATGGTTTCGATGTTCCTGATGCCGAGAGAGCCAGCTATCGCCTTGAGGATGGTTTCGGCGAGCCATGCTCGATCGATCCCGTACTCGATCGCATTGGTGTCGAGACGCAATCCATCCGCCTCTCCAAAGGAACCGGTTTGTCGAACCGTCCCTGGCTCCGGACCCGTTTGCTGCTCAACTTCGACAACCTCATCGTCATCCTCGGCGAGCCCAATCACCTGCCGCCCTTTGCGGGCAATCAATCTCGCACTGACCAGGCGCGCTGGATCGACGCCCGCGGAGTTGAAGAACGCACCTGCAACAGTGTCGCCGGGCAGGTCGTACAGCGACAGAAGAAAGCCGAACCACTGCGCCCGTTCCTGATCGGTGAGTGTCCGCAGGTTCTGCGTAAGACCCCAGTGTTCGAGCAGTCGGAACCCGAGGTCCCGAAGGAACGGATCGCGCATGCTCTGCACGTCCGAACTGCTGCCATCCGAGATCGAGACCCGGAAGGTTCCCTCCTTTCCGTCCGATCGACGGGTGTAACCAATTGCGATGGCGATTTTTGTGAAGCCGAAACTCCGGATCAGGTTGGCTGAATTGGAGACGTATTTCCGGACAACGTCCTCCATCTTGTCCTTTATGGTCACCTTGATGTTCAGTCTTCGGCCCCACGAGCCGAGGCGGACCTCGGCCTCGACTACCGCCGCCATCGTGATCTCGACGTCCTCGAGATCCGGACAATCCAGATCGAAGGAAGACCTGAAGCGTTCGAGGTTGAATTCCCGGCGGGTCAACGGCTTGGCCGACGGCGGGCGCCCTAGAACGACCTCCGCGAAGACCTTAGAAGTCTTTTCGCGAACGTCGCTGCTGGCAGACGCGACCTCGATTTTCTTCAGCTGGGGTGTGTAGATCAGGACAGCCTCATGCGAGGGCCTGTAGTAATGGACGGTCCAGCCCCCTTCCTCGCGATGATTGTCGATACTCGACAGGGGCCCGGGATGGCGCAGGGCGACCATGAAGGACGGCGGATAGTTGGCGGTCTCGGGCAATTCGAGGACGGACGCGGTGACCTTGCCCTTCAGTCCCAGAGCTTCCTGAACAGCGTCACAGAGCTTCTCGTCAGGAATTCCGTCTGTGTCGGCAACAGAAGCGTGGTCGAAGTCCACTTCGCAGCATGTGTAGTACGTCCGCCGTTCTCGATAGCGCCGCGCGGCATAGAAGCTCTGGGCGTCGTGGAAGTGCATCGGGAAGACCGTGCGCATCCAGATGCTCTTGCACAGCAGGTCAGGCTGGGACTCATACTGGTCGTAGTCGATATTCTGCAGCCGTTGGCCCGCAACCGTTTCGAGTGAGGTCGCTCCCTTGTCCTGGCCCATGTCGAGCAGAGCGCCAGCGATGCCCTCAAGTAGCCCGATGATTTCCTTGTCCTCCGAACGCAGGTACGCACTCAGCGCTGCCTTGCCCTGATCATCGGTCGTGCCCTCAGTGATTTCCGGCGGAGCGAGAAGAGTGTCGTCGGGCCGTTTGAAGCTGGCGAGAAACTGCCAGACCAGCGCAGCGGGGGCGCCCTGAAGGATACTCCCGAGGTTCGGTCCGAATTCGCTCTTCCTCCGCGCCATGAACTCACCTCAATGAACAACTGCTCTCGATTGATTCAACCCACGATAATCATGGACATATCCGTGATCGGCAAGCCCTGATGTTCTCTCCCTGTTCGCATTTCTGCATTCCGTTCTTCTGAGATGTCCTGTCCCGGGCGGCTGGGTGGCTTTTGATCGGTAACGACACCACCGAGCATAGCCACCGAGACATGAAACGCCCGAACCCGCTCCCTCCCGACCACATGACGCCCGCCGAGCGCCGCGCCGAGCTCTGCGGCCTGTTGGCGCTCGGGCTTGTTCGGTTGCGCATGCGGGAGAAGGGCGAAGTATCTGACGATACTGGAGAAAGTTACCTACACTATCCGCCCGACCAATGCCGTCATGCAACTCCAACTCACCGGAGAAATGCATGACGACCCACGATCCGATCCCCGCGCGCCTGGCCGCGCTCAAGACCGCGACGACGCCAGAGTTGAAGCAGCAGTGGCGCGACCTGTTCGACAGCGAGCCGCCGCCGTTCAATCGCCGGTACCTGGAAAGCCGCCTGGCCTACCGCATCCAGGAACTTGCCTATGGCGGGCTCAAACCCGAGACGATCCGGCGCCTCGAACGGCTCGGCGAGGAACTGGACGGTGGCGATAGGAAGAAGCGTGGCATGCGCGCCGACCGTGACCGCCCGATCACCGGCACGCGGCTGCTGCGCGAATGGCAGGGTGTCGAGCAGGTCGTCACCGTCACCACCGACGGCTTCGAGTGGCAAGGTCGGCCGTACAAGTCGCTGTCCGCCATCGCGCGCGCCATCACCGGCACGCGCTGGAACGGCTGGGTGTTCTTCGGGCTCAAGAACCACAGAGGGCGGACATGACGAAGCCGCCCGAAAAATCGAAGGTCGTCCGCAAGCTGCGCTGTGCGGTCTACACCCGAAAATCCTCCGAGGAAGGGCTGGAACAGGAATTCAACAGCCTGCACGCCCAGCGAGAGGCCTGCGAGGCCTACATCGCCAGCCAACGCTCCGAGGGCTGGGTGCTGGTCCGCGATCAGTATGACGACGGCGGCATTTCCGGCGGCACTCTGGAACGCCCCGGCCTGAAGCAATTGGTGGAGGATATCGAGGACGGGCTGGTCGACGTGGTCGTCGTCTACAAGATCGACCGTCTCAGCCGCTCGCTGGCCGATTTCGCCAAGCTGGTCGAGGTGTTCGACCGGAACGGCGTGACGTTCGTCTCGGTCACGCAATCGTTCAACACCACCACGTCGATGGGGCGGCTGACGCTGAACATCCTGCTCTCGTTCGCGCAGTTCGAGCGCGAGGTCACGGCCGAGCGCATCCGCGACAAGGTCGCGGCCTCCCGCCGCAAGGGCATGTGGATGGGCGGCGTGCCGCCCTTCGGCTACCGCGTCGGGCATCGGAAACTGGTGGTCGACGAAGAAGCCGCAACGCATGTGCTCTGGATTTTCGACCGCTTTCTTGAGATCGGGTCCTGCACGGAACTGGCGCGGGAGGTCGGCACGCGGGGCCTCCGGACGCCGCGCGGCAACAGGATCGACAAGAAATACATCTACCGGATGCTCAGCAACCGCGCCTACATCGGCGAGGCGGTCCACAAGGGCGACAGCTATCCCGGCGAGCACGACGCCATCATCGACCGCGAGACGTGGGACCGTGTCCATGCGATCCTGCAGGAGAGCCCCCGGAAGCGCGCCGCCCGTACACGCGCCGACACGCCCGCGCTGCTGAAGGGGTTACTGTTCGGGCCCGATGGCGCCGCATTCTCGCCGACGCATACCCGCAAGGGCGACCGGCTGTACCGCTACTATGTCAGCCAGACGGTGCTGAAGCATGGCGCTGGGTCGTGCCCGGTCGGCCGCGTGCCCGCGGGCGATATCGAGGCGGCGGTGATCGACCAGCTTCGCGCCGTCTTTCGCCAGCCGGAGATTGTTGCGGGGACCTTGAAGGCGGCGCGTGCCTACGCCGAAGACATCTCCGAGGCCGACGCACGCGCGGCCTTGCAGCAGCTCGATCCGCTGTGGGACGAACTCTTCCCCGCAGAGCAGGCCCGCATTGTCACGCTGCTGGTTGAGCGCGTCGATATCGGCACGAACGGGCTCAACTTCCGGCTCCGGATGGACGGCCTCGGAGGGCTCGCGCGCGAGATGCTGTCTGGCAGCATCGGAGCAGCAGCATGACCCGCGCGACGGCGGTCCCCGAGACGGTCACAATCCACGTGCCATTCCGCATCGTGAAGCGCGGCGGACGCAAGGAGATGCAACTGCCCGACCGCGTCCGACCAGAGCGCACGCCGGACAGCACGCTGGTCAAGGCGCTGGCCCGCGCCTTCCGCTGGAAGCGGATGCTCGAGTCGGGTGAGTTCGCCACCATCGCCGAACTGGCCGAGCGAGAGGGGATCGCTGCACCATACCTTACGAGGACGATGCGCCTGTCGCATCTGTCCCCAGACCTGGTTGAGTCGATCCTCGACGGACGTCAGCCGCGCCACCTGACGCTGGAAGTCCTGCGGCAACCTCTGTCGGAAGACTGGAGCGAGCAGAAGCGTGCGCTTGGCGAAGCTGCGACACCTCAAGATCTGCGGCAAATCAGGGGATTCACGTCGGAACCAAGTCATGTTACCGTCAAAGAAAAGGGGCAGGCATGAGCGTAGTATTCACGGTTGGCTATGAGGGAACCGACATTGATCGGTTCGTCCGGACGCTGAAAGCGGCTGGCGTCGAAAGGTTGGCCGATGTTCGCGCGGTCGCTGCATCGCGCAAGGCCGGCTTCTCGAAAACCAAGCTGGCTGCGCGTCTTGCCGACGAAGGTATCGAATATTCGCATTTCATCGCCCTTGGCGATCCCAAACCCGGCCGCGAAGCAGCCCGGGCCGGAGATTTTGACCTGTTTCGTTCAATTTACGGCGCGCATATCGAGACAACCCCAGCGCAAGAATCGCTGCGGAAATTGATAGATTTCGTTCAGGATGCGCCGACTTGCCTGCTCTGTTTCGAGCGCGATCCGGAAACCTGCCACAGGACAATCGTTGCGCACGAGGTGATCGAAGAGACGGGCTTCGAGGTATTCAATCTGTTCGCTGATGATCCGGAGCGATATGTCCGTCACGCTGCAAAACTGCCGCGTTTCCATTCTGGTGAAGGCCTTACCGCAGCGTAGCGCCAACCACGGGGAAACTGTCTGCTGCGCCGGGGTGACAGCCCACGGCGAATTCAAGCGCCTGTTCCCAATCCGATTTCGGCATCTTTCCGACGGCGCTGCGTTCAAGCGCTGGGACTGGGTCGATTTCAAGTTCAGGCCGCCGACCAGTGATCGTCGTGCGGAGAGCTGCCATGTGATGGAAGACAGCATCACCGTGAACGGCAGCATGTCGCCGAAGGATCGAGCGTCGTTTCTCAGCCCGCTCGTGTCTGCCTCCATCAAGGAAGCCGAGGCGGCTGGCAGGTCGCTTGCGCTGATCCGGCCGCGAAATACCCGATTCTTCTACAAGGCCAAAAAGCCGGATGAGATCGAACAGGAACGGCGACTGTATGCGGAGGCCGCGCGCCAGGGGTCGTTCTTCGATGAGCAACTGAAGGCGCTCGAACCCAGTCCCTATGATTTCCGCTTCAAGTTCGAAGATGGCACGGGCCCCCACGACTGCGCGAATGGCGATTGGGAAGCCCACGCCATGTTCTTCAACGGCCGTCGGCGGGAGGGATCCGACCAGGCTGCGCTGGACTGGATGAGCAAGACCTTCAACGAGGAATACCCTCGGAAAGGCATGTTGTTCTGCGTCGGCAACATGGCCAAGCGCCATCACACATGGCAGTTGCTGGGTGTCCTCCGTGTGGACGACACTGGTCAGACGTCGCTGTTCTGAAAATCGGATGGCCATTGTTGTCCATCCTGGCGCAGACAGGAGCCGAGGACTGCGGGCGCAAGCCGCCATTCGGCTTGCTTCATCATGCACTTGCGGTTTAGTCTGCGCGCGTAAACGGCGGTTCTGTCAGCTCATTTTCGCAGGGCGTTCGGCAAGTCCGTCGCCGCCTGACAGGACATAGAATTGATGACAGCCGCGACCGCGATCCCTACCACCTTGCCTGCCCACCGGACGCCTGCGGACGAGCGCGCGCATGCCTTGCTTCACACGGCGCGCGCGGGGCATCTCGGGTGCGGTACAGCTGCGGGTGAGGGGAACGAGGACTGGCAATGTCGCGTCTGACGGATCTGATCGCCCGGGCAAAGGCCAGGGACAGCGCTCTCGGGGATGAGCTCGAGCGGGAGTTCAAGGCGCTGGCGTCGCGGCGGGCCTTTGGTCTGAACTTCGAACGACACCGCCCCGAAAGCGTGGAACTGCCCGGCCGCCCCGTGCGGCGGGGCGACAAGGTACGCATCCTGCCGCCGCGGGGCTCTGTCCAGCGCGCAGACCAGCGGCTGTGGCGCGTCAAGCGAATTGACGGCGAAGGCGAGGCGCGAATGGCGGTGGTCGAGCTGATCGATGCCGAGGCGCCAGAGACGGTGGAGGTCGCCGTCGCCGATCTGGTCGTGGTGGCCGAGTTCCGGGATTACATCTATCCCGGCTTGGTCAGCACCGGGCGGGTGGAGCGCGGCGGCGACAAGCCGTTCCACACGGTGATCAACGGCGAGAACTTCCATGTGCTGGAGGCGCTGACCTACACACATCGTGGCAAGGTCGACGCCATCTACATCGACCCGCCCTACAATACAGGGGCGCGGGACTGGAAGTACAACAACGATTACGTCGAGGCTGAAGACCTGTATCGGCACTCAAAGTGGCTTGCGATGATCGAGCGCCGAATAAAGGTGGCCAAAGAACTACTTAATCCGGCGGCGAGCTGCCTTATCGTTTCAATAGATGAAAAGGAATTCCTGCGGCTCGGTCTGCTCCTCGAGCAGGTTTTCCCCGAATCTGAAGTTGTAATGATCACGAGCGTGATTAGTGCCAAAGGCGCAGTTCGCCCAGGACGTTTCTCGCGGGTTGAGGAGCATATTTTCTTTGTCTTCTTGGGTGAGGCAAAGGTCAAATGGTGGACAAGCAACATGCTTCCGTCCGGCGGCGACGAGGACAAGCGAGGTTCGAACAAAGAACTCGCTCCGATCGAGTGGCTGTTGCTAAGGCGCCGCGAGCCGACAAGTTTCAGAAGCGCGCGGCCTAATCAGTTTTACCCGATTTTCGTTCGACTGTCCGATGGCCACATTCACTCCATTGGCGACCCCATTCCGCCTGAAGTTGATCGAGATACCGTACCAGCCCCAGAAGGGACATTGGCTATCTGGCCGATCAAGCCTGACGGCACCGAAATGCTTTGGGGCCTTACACCGGATGTGCTGCGAAGAAATTGGGCCGAAGGCTATGTTCGGGTCAATAACTGGAAACCCAAGAAGCTTACCGGCTCAGTTCAATATCTTCAGACCGGCGTAATCAAACGCATCAAGTCCGGCGATATCGTTATCACGGGACGTGCTTCGGATGGGTCAGTTCAAGGTCACATTGCAGAGGGCGCCAATCTCGGAACATCGCCGAAACGAGTGTGGAACATGAGGTCTCACAACGCAGAAACCGGCGGTACCAACATGCTAACCACGCTCATTCCGGGGCGCCGCTTCCCGTTTCCCAAGTCCCTGTACGCAGTGGAGGACGCTCTGCGCTTCATCGTCTCGGACAACCCTCAGGCGACAATCCTAGATTTCTTCTCGGGCTCAGGCACCACGGCACATGCGGTCATGCGCCTGAATCGCCAGGATGGCGGGCGACGGCAGTGCATCTCCGTCACCAACAACGAGGTTGCAGCCGACGAACATGCAGCTTTGCGTAAGGAAGGGCTTCGCCCTGGCGATGCGGATTGGGAGAAGCTGGGCATCTGCGACTACATCACCAAACCGCGCATCGCCGCCGCGATCACCGGCAAGACACCGGAGGGAGAGCACATCAAGGGCGAGTACAAGTTCACGGACGAATTCCCGATGGCCGATGGCTTCGAAGAAAATGCCGAGTTCTTCACGCTGACCTACGAAGCCCCTGTCGCCGTCAGCCACAACCTCGCATTCCAGCGCATCGCGCCGCTGTTGTGGATACGCGCCGGATCGGAGGGGCGCCGCATCAACGAACTTCCCGCCGCCGGCTGGGACGTGGCCGACACCTACGGCCTGCTCGTCGACCTGGACCGCGCCGCCGCGTTTTGCGACGCGGCCGCCGCCCAACCGACCCTGCGCAACGCCTACATCGTGACAGATGACGACCGCCGGTTCCAGGCGGTGGCGCGCGCGCTGCCCGACAGCGTCGAACCGGTGCGGCTCTACGAGTCGTACCTCTCCAATTTCCGCTTTTCGATGGGCCGCTGAGCCATGAAGTTCACACTCAAGGATTATCAGGAAGAAGCCGTTCGGGAGGTTCTGGTGAACCTCAAGAAGGCCTCGCGTCGCTGGCGCGAGGACGGCGACAAGCATGCCTTCTCGCTGACGGCCACCACGGGCGCGGGCAAGACCGTGATGGCGGCGGCGGTGTTCGAGGCGCTGTTCCACGGCGACGACAACTACGACATCGAGCCTGACCCGGGTGCCGTGGTGATCTGGTTCAGCGACGATCCGTCCCTGAACGAGCAGTCGCGGTTCCGCCTGCTCGAGGCATCTGACAGACTGTCGATCTCGGACCTTGTGGTGGTGCAAAGCACGTTCCAGCGCGAGGTGCTGGAACCGGGAAAGGTCTATTTCCTGAACACCCAGAAGCTGAGCAAGTCGAGCCTCCTGGTGCGCGGACACGATCCCGATGACGAGGGGATCGAGAAGGACGGGCAGATCCGGCTGATGCCCGACAGTCGCTCCTTCACCATCTGGGACACGATCCAGAACACCATCGATGACCCGGCGCTGACGCTTTACCTCGTGCTCGACGAGGCGCATCGCGGGATGCGCGCCGCGACCGGCGCGGGCGAGAAGACCACCATCGTCAAGCGGCTGATCAACGGCTCGGGTCCGGTCCCCGGCATCCCGGTCGTCTGGGGCATCTCGGCGACGGTCGAGCGGTTCAACGCCGCAATGACCGACATGACGGGCCGCGCGACCCTGCCGAACGTGGTGGTGGATTCCGCCAAGGTCCAGGCGTCAGGTCTGCTGAAGGATACGATCATCCTGGACGTGCCGAAGGAGGCGGGGCAGTTCGATACCGTGCTGGTGCGCCGCGGCACCGACAAGCTGAAGGAGATTTCCTCCGCCTGGGAGGCCTATGGCCAGCAGCAGGACGATGCCGGAACAGTGCTGCCCCTTATGGTTCTGCAAGTTCCGAACGCGCCCGATCACAACGACATCGGCCGGGCTCTCGACACCATCTTCACGCAGTGGCCGGACTTGCCCGAGGATGCGGTGGCGCATGTGTTCGGGGAACACTCCACCCAGACCTTCGGCCGCCACACCGTGCCCTACATCTCGCCCGAACGTGTTCAGGAATCGACGTGGGTCCGGATCCTGATCGCGAAGGACGCCATCAGCACGGGTTGGGATTGTCCGCGTGCCGAAGTCATGGTGTCGTTCCGGCCCGCTCGGGACAAGACGCACATCACGCAGCTACTGGGGCGCATGGTGCGCACGCCGCTGGCGCGGCGGATCCCGGGCAACGAACGACTGAACTCCGTCGATTGCCTGCTACCGTTCTTCGACGAAGCCTCGGTCAAGGACGTCGCCAAGGCGTTGATGTCCGGCGGGGACGGTGGCGACGATTTGCCGGGTCGCCGCGTACTGATCAACCCCGTCGAGTTGAAGCCCAATCCTTCGATCCCGGAGCCGGTGTGGGACAAGCTGCTCTCGCTGCCGTCCCAATCCCTGCCAAAGCGGCATGCCCGTCCAGTCAAGAGACTGACCTCGCTGGCGCATGAGCTGGCCTTCGATGGTCTGCTCGAAGACGCTGGCAAGGCTGCCCATGCGGAAATGCACAAGGTGCTCGATGGCGCCAGAGCGCGATACAAGGCGGAAATCGAGACTGCCCGCAAATCGGTCCTTACAGTCGAAGGAAAGAGCCTGAAGGCCGACCTGAAAGGCGGCGGCATGTCGTTCGACGACTTCCTCGAGGAAGCGGACTACGCCGTGATCGAAGACGCATATCGCAGGGCGGGCCGTGCGATCAGTCCGGACCTCGCGACGTCGTACAGCGACTACCTGGCGCGGAGCGAAGGCGATGCGGACGACATGGAGGCCGCTCTCATCGATGCGCACGTCACGATTGGCGCTTTAGGATTGGTTCCCGGCATCCGAGAGACACTTGAGGCTGAGGCCGAGAAACTCGCGAACCAATGGCTCACTCGCTTCCGGGTCGACATCAAGAACCTCTCCGACGAGCGTCAGGACGTGTATCGCCAGATCCGGGAGATGAGCGCGAACCCCATGGATGTGGACCTGGCTCGACCGACGTCTTGGATGCAGCCGACGACGATCCGCGAGGCGAACGGCTCAGAGACCCCGCTGCCATCTTTCGAGCGGCACATGCTGTGCGATGAGCATGGGATGTTCCCCGAGGACTTCAATTCCTGGGAAGGTGAAGTGGTGAAATCCGAACTCGCGCGGGCGGGAGCCGTCGCGTGGTACCGGAACCCGTCGCGCGCCAGCCAGGACTCGCTTGGCATCATTTACGAGGATGGTGGCGAACCAAGGATTGTCAGGCCCGACTTCGTATTTTTCGTTCAGCAGGACGATGGGACCGTCGCCGCCGATATCGTCGATCCGCACGGCATTCAGTTCGGCGACGCGATGCCGAAGCTCAAGGGGCTGGCGCAGTACGCAGAACGCTTCGGCGATCAGTATCGTCGGATCGAGGCCGTTGCGAAGATCGGTGACAAGTTCCGTGTTCTGGACCTGAAGGAAGCCGCGACGCGCGCGTCAGTTTCTACCGCGACAACCATCAAGGCTCTGTATGAAAGCGCGGATGCATTCGATTACTTGCCCTAACCATCACAGAGTTCGACGCCAGTTCCCTGCGGCATGGATACGGCTTTCACAACGGTTACGAATGACCTGTGGCCCAAAACCCTTCATTATCAGGGCCTTGATCGGCTTAACCGGACCGCGCGCGGTTAACAGGTCCGGAGAGTATCGGCCTTGAGAGACCGCTTTCGTCCCTCCTGGAACCGGGGCCGGTTAACAGCCCCTCCCGCATAACCCTCCAAAACAACGCAAAAATCCGGCCGCAGCCGGATGGGGAGAACGCTTTCGCGAGGGCAAGTGGCGGAGAGGGTGGGATTCGAACCCACGGTAGAGTCACCCCTACAACGGTTTTCGAGACCGCCCCGATCGACCACTCCGGCACCTCTCCGCACGTCCGTGGTCAGGACGGGCGGACGTTTAGCGGGGGGCGCGGGCGGTTGCAAGGGGCTCGGCGAGAGGAATTCGCGTCATCCTGTGGACGGTGGGTCGGCAGGGCGGCGGAACGGTCCGGGGGAGGACCTCGCAGGGGCTTGCGCCGGGCAGGCCCCGCACGGGCGCGCGTCGCGCGCGGGCAAGAGAGGCGGGCAGGAGAGAGGGCCTTGCGGCGCTTGACTTCAGGGGGCGCCGGCGGCATAAGCCCGGCTCCGGTCGCGGCGGGTTCTCCTGCCGCGTCACTCTCTGGCGCGACCGGCGCCGAACGCTCCCGACCGGGGGCGCGCCGTCCGAGGCGGGGCAGGGCGCAGGGGCCGGAAGGTCCTGGACGCCCGCTCCGGAAAGCCCGCGAAAGCGGCGCCGCAGGACGCGGAAGCAGGAAGGAAGACGCGATGTTCGCTGTCATCAAGACGGGCGGCAAGCAGTACAAGGTCGCCTCCGGCGACGAGCTCGAGGTCGAGCTCCTGGCCGCCGAGGCCGGCGAGACCGTGCAGTTCAACGAGGTCCTGATGCTCGTGGGCGACGGCGAGCCCACCATCGGCGCGCCCTTCATCGAAGGCGCCGCGGTGCAGGCCGAGCTGGTCGAGTTCACCAAGGGTCCCAAGGTGATCTCGTTCAAGCGCCGCCGCCGCAAGCACTCCTCGGCCCGCCGCAAGGGCCACCGCCAGAAATTCGCCAAGGTGCGGATCACCGAGATCCTCGCCTCGGGCGGCGACGCCACCGGCGTCAAGGCCGCCGTCGGCGCCGCCTCGGCTCCCGAAGCCGTCGCGGCCGAGTAACCGTCAGCGCAAGGAGACATAAGTCATGGCTCACAAAAAGGCAGGCGGCTCCTCCCGCAACGGCCGCGACTCCGCAGGCCGTCGCCTGGGCGTCAAGAAGTTCGGCGGCGAGGCCGTGATCCCCGGCAACATCCTGATCCGTCAGCGCGGCACCAAGTGGTGGCCGGGCGACAACGTCGGGATGGGCAAGGACCACACCATCTTCGCCACCGTCGAGGGCGCCGTGAAGTTCACCAAGGGCTTCCGCAACCGCACCTTCGTGTCCGTGATCCCGCTTCCCGAGGCCGCGGAGTAACCCCCGCGCCCACCCCGGGCCGACATTCGGGAGGGCCGGCGGGGAAGGACCCCCGCCGGCCCTCCGGCTTTTTCGGCGCAGGCCGGGCGCAGCGACGCCGAGGTCCGCGCCCCGCCGATTTCACGGCCGCCGGCCCAGCGTCCGCAAGAGGCGCCCCGGCAAGGGACGATCCCTTGGGAGGGAGTTGGAAGAGATGCTGGACGGATTGCAGATCGCGCCCCTGATCGAAGCGGACCGGATGGTCCTGCGCCCGCCGCGCCGTCGCGACGCGGGGCTGATCGCGCTGTATCTCTCGGATGCGCGCGCCGCCAAGTCGCTGGCGCTGATCCCCCATCCCTATCCCCCCGGCGCCGCCGAGCAGATGATCGAGCGGGCGCTGGAGGGCAAGCGCTCCGGCCCGCTCTACGTGATGGACGCGACCCCCTCGGACGGTCCCGAGATGATCGGGCTGGTGTTCCTCAACAAGGAGCCGGAGGACGGCGTCTACCAGGTCTCCTACGTCGTGGGTCCCGCCTTCCGCAACACCGGCTACGCCACCGAGGCGGTGCTGGCGGTGCGCGACCACCTGTTCGGGGCGGGCGCCAAGGCGCTGACCGCGAAGGTCTACCAGGACAACGACGCCTCCGCCCACGTGTTGACCCGCGCGGGCTTCGATTACCTCGGCGAGGGCGAGGCGTATTCCGCCGCGCGCGGCGCCGTGGCGCCCACCTGGCGCTACAGGCTGGAGCGGGACCGGTGGTCGGCACGGAGCTCCTGACGCCTCGGCTCCGGCTGCGCCTGCCCACGCCCGGCGACGCCGAGCGGCTGGCGGCGCTGTCGACCGACCCCGAGGTCGCGCGGATGACCACGCGCATCCCCTACCCGAACTCCGCCGAGGCGGTGCGCGAGGCGCTGGTCGCCATGGCGCTGGCCGGCGAGGTGGTGCGGGTGATCGACGACGGCGAGGCGCGGGGCCTGTGCTCGATCGCCCCCGACGGCGCGCTCGGCTGGTGGCTGGGGCGCGAGGCGCGCGGGCGCGGCTATGCGACCGAGGCCGCCCGCGCGCTGCTGGCCCATGCCTTCGGGGTGATGCGCAAGGAGCGGGTGACGGCGCGGGTCTTTGCGGACAACGCCCCCTCGATCCGGGTGCTGGCGAAGCTGGGCTTCCGGGTGACCGGCGCCGAGCGCAGCTTCTCGCTCGGGCGGGGCGCGGCCGCGGACGGGCATGTGATGGAGCTGGCGCGCGACCGCTGGGCGCTGTCGCAGCTGTTCAGCCTGGTCACGCCGCGGCTGGTGCTGGCCCCGATGACCGCGGCGGACGCGGCCGAGCTTGCGGCGCTGACCGATCTGGAGACGGCGCGCAACACGCTGACCGTCCACCACCCGATGACCCCGGCCGAGGCCGAGGCGCGCATCGCCGCCCGCCGCTTCCGCAACCGCCCCGGCTTCGCCGTGGGGGTGCGCCTGGACGGGCGGCTGGTGGGGGAGCTCGGCCTCTCGGCGCCCGGGGCGGACGGGCTGTGCGACGTGATGATGTGGTTCGGCGCGCAGTGGCGCCGCCGGGGCCTCTGCTCGGAGGCGCTGGCCGCCTTCCTGCCCCATGTGATGGACCGCTTCGGCCTGCAGACGCTGCGGGCGGAGGCGTTCGAGGATAACATCGGCTCGCTCGCCGTGCTGTCGCGCTTCGGATTCGCGGCCGACGGGGTCGAGCTCGGCACGGCGCCGGCGCGCGACGAGATCGCCATGGTCCGGCGCATGACGCTGGCCCGCGAGGCGCTCTCGGCGGCGCTGGCGGCCTGCCCGGAAAGGAACGCGGCATGAAATTCCTGGACCTCGCCAAGGTCTACATCCGCTCGGGCGCCGGCGGGAACGGCTCGCTGTCGTTCCGGCGCGAGAAGTTCATCGAATACGGCGGCCCCGACGGCGGCGACGGCGGCAAGGGCGGCGACGTGTGGGTGGAGGCCGTGGACGGGCTCAACACCCTGATCGACTTCCGCTACCAGCAGCACTTCTTCGCCAAGAACGGCCGCCCCGGCGCCGGCAAGCAGCGCACCGGCGCCGACGGCGAGGACATCGTCCTGCGCGTCCCCGCCGGGACCGAGGTCCTGGACGAGGACGAGGAGACCGTGATCGCCGACCTGACCGAGGTCGGCGAGCGGGTGCTGCTCGCCAAGGGCGGCAACGGCGGCTGGGGCAACCTGCACTTCAAGACCGCGACCAACCGCGCGCCGCGCCGGGCCAACCCCGGCCAGCCGGCGATCGAGCGCACCATCTGGCTGCGCCTGAAGCTGATCGCGGACGTGGGCCTCGCGGGCCTGCCGAACGCGGGCAAGTCGACCTTCCTCTCGGCGGTCTCCAACGCCCGCCCCAAGGTCGCCGACTATCCGTTCACCACGCTGCACCCCAACCTCGGCGTCGCCGCGGTGGACGGGGCGGAGCTGGTGATCGCCGACATCCCCGGCCTGATCGAGGGCGCCCACGAGGGCCGCGGCCTGGGCGACCAGTTCTTGGGCCATGTCGAGCGCTGCGCGGTGTTGCTGCACCTGATCGACGGCGCCGCCGAGGACGTGGTCCACGACTGGCACATCATCCGCGAGGAGCTGCGCCTCTACGGCGACCTGCTGGCGGAGAAGCCGGTGGTGACCGGCCTCAACAAGATCGACGCGCTGACCGGGGAGGAGGTGGCCGAGAAGCTCGCCGCCCTCGCCGAGGCGGGCGCCGGCCGGGTGCTGCCGATGTCCGGCGTCTCGGGCGAAAACGTGCTCGAGGCCCTGCGCCTGCTGCGCCGCGAGGTGATGGCCAAGCGCCGCGCCGAAGCCGACGAGAAGGCGATCGAGGAGGACCGCGCGGAGGAGTCCGAACCGTGGCGTCCCTGACCGGAGACGCCGCGCAAGCCGACGCCGCCGGGGACGCCTGTGCGGACGCGGACGCCGCGTCGGGCCTCGCGCCCGGGGCGGGCGCCTCGTCCGCGGCGCTCGACCGGTGTTCGCGCCTGGTGGTGAAGATCGGCTCGGCCCTGCTGGTCGACGCGGCCACCGGCAAGCTGCGGCGCGAGTGGCTCAAGGGCGTCGCCGCCGACCTCGCCGCGATCCGCGCGCGGGGGGCGGAGGTGATGGTCGTCTCCTCGGGCTCCATCGCGCTGGGACGCCGGGTGCTGGGCTTCCGCCGCGGGGCGCTGGCGCTGGAGCAGGCGCAGGCTGCCGCGGCCGTCGGCCAGATCCGCCTCGCGCAGGCCTATGCCGAGGTGCTCGAGCCCCACGGCATCACCGCCGGCCAGGTGCTGCTGACGCTGGACGACACCCGCGAGCGTCGCCGCTACCTCAACGGCCGCGCCACCCTGCGCCAGCTTCTGGGCCTCGGCGTCCTGCCGGTGGTCAACGAGAACGACACCGTCGCCACCGACGAGATCAAGTTCGGCGACAACGACCGCCTCGCCGCCCGCGTGGCGCTGATGGCGGGCGCGGACCTGCTGGTGCTGCTCTCGGACGTCGACGGGCTCTACACCGCCGACCCGCGACGCGATCCGCAGGCGACCCGCTTCGAGGTGGTCGACCGCATCAATCCCTCGATCGAGGCGATGGGCGCGGGCGTGGGCTCGGACGCGGGCTCGGGCGGCATGCGCACCAAGCTGCTGGCGGCCAAGACCGCCACGCGGGGCGGCTGCGCGATGATCATCTGCAAGGGCGAGGTCGACCGGCCCCTGACCGCGCTCGCCGAAGGCGCGCCGGCCACGCTGTTCTCGGCCGAGGTCTCGCCGCTCAACGCCCGCAAGCAGTGGATCGCCGGCATGAAGCCGATGGGCCGGCTGGTGGTCGACGCGGGCGCCGCGGGGGCCCTGCGCCGCGGCAAGTCGCTGCTCCCCGCCGGCCTGCGCGGGATCGAGGGCGCGTTCGAGCGCGGCGACCCGGTGGCCATCGTCACGCTCGACGGGGCCTCGGTGGGGGCCGCGCTCGCGGGCTACGGCGACGCCGAGGCGCGCGCGGTGGCGGGCCTGCACTCGCGCGAGGTCGAGGCCGCGCTCGGCCATCCCGGCCGGGCCGAGGTGGCGCACAGCGACAACATCGTGATCTGGGATGCGGAGACGGCCGGGGCCGGCGCCGCGCAAACGGAGGAGACCGAGTGATGGACGGATCGATCGCAAACGACGCGAAGACCCTCGACGTCCCGGCGGTCATGGCGGAGATGGGCCGCCGGGCGAAGGCGGCGGCGGCGGAGCTCGCCTACGCCCCGGCCTCGGCCCGCGACGCCGCCCTCCGCGCCGCCGCCGAGGCGATCGAGACGCGCGAGGCCGAGATCCTCGCCGCCAACGCGAAGGACATGGACTTCGGCCGCGAGAAGGGCCTGAGCGAGGCGATGATGGACCGCCTGCTCCTCACCGCCCCCCGGGTCGCCGCGATGGCGCAAGGGTTGCGCGAGGTCGCCGCCCAGGAGGATCCCGTCGGCCGCGTGCTGGAGGAATGGACCCGCCCCAACGGACTCCATTTCCGAAAGGTGGCGACGCCCCTGGGCGTCATCGGCGTAATCTACGAGAGCCGGCCCAACGTCACCGCCGACGCGGGCGGCCTGTGCCTGAAGTCGGGCAACGCCGCGATCCTGCGCGGCGGCTCGGAGAGCTTCCACTCCGCCGGCGCGATCCACGCCTGCCTGCAGGAGGGGCTGCGCGCCGCGGGTCTGCCCGCCGACGCCATCCAGCGGGTGCCGACGCGGGACCGCGCCGCGGTGGGCGAGATGCTGACGATGCAGGGCGCGATCGACGTGATCATCCCGCGCGGCGGCAAGGGCCTCGTGGGCCGGGTGCAGGCCGAGGCGCGGGTGCCGGTCTTCGCCCACCTCGAGGGCATCTGCCACGTCTACGCCGACGCCGCCGCCGACCCCGAGAAGGCGCGCCGGGTGATCCTGAACGCCAAGACCCGGCGCACGGGCATCTGCGGTTCGGCCGAGTGCCTGCTGATGCACCGCGGCTACGCCGCGGGGCAGGGGGCCGCGACCGTCGCCATGCTGATCGACGCGGGCGTCGAGGTGCGCGGCGACGCGGCCGTGCAGGCGCTCGACCCCCGGGTCGTCCCGGCCACGGACGCCGACTGGGGCCGCGAGTTCCTCGACATGATCATCGCGGCGAAAGTGGTGGACGACGTCGACGGGGCCATCGCCCATATCCAGCGCTACGGCTCCCAGCACACCGAGGCGGTGCTGACCGAGGACGACGCGGTGGCGGAGCGCTTCTTCGCCCGGCTCGACAGCGCGATCCTCCTGCGCAACGCCTCGACCCAGTTCGCCGACGGCGGCGAGTTCGGCTTCGGCGCCGAGATCGGCATTGCCACCGGCAAGATGCACGCCCGCGGGCCGGTGGGGGCCAAGCAGCTGACTTCGTTCAAGTACCTGGTCGAGGGCGACGGCACGACCCGGCCGTAACCCTCCTCCGAGCCGAGCGCAGGCGTCGGTCGCCGGCCGGCCGCCCGCCCCACGGGCGCCCCGGGCTTGACCCGGGGCCTCTCGCGGCGCGCCCCGGGCGCCGCCGCCTGCCGGTTCCCGCCTGCGGCCCCGGGCCGGGCGCGCCTGACGGTCGAACCGGCCCGGACGCGCTCCGCCCCTTGCGATGGGCGCAACGCCCGGAACGGCGCCGCGACGTCGCCGCGCCGGCCTGACGCGCGCGTCGGGAAAAGCATTGACAGCTCAGGGCCCCGGGCGGACGCTTTTCGCTTGCGGCAATGAACGGGGATGCTGTGCAGAACACTCTCGCCACGCGCTTCACGGGTCTCGACTTCGTCAATCCCTTCGTGCTGGCCTCCGCGCCGCCGACGGAGAGCAAGCGCAAGATCCTGAAAGCCTTCGAATCCGGCTGGGGCGGCGTCGTCACCAAGACCATCGGTCTGCACCCGGTCGAGAACGTCGCCGGTCCCAGGACCATCTTCCAGCGCGCCAGCGAGGCGAAACCCTACGTCTCGCGCGCCAAGCGCCCGGACAGCGTCTCGCATTCCTCGTGGAACTGGGAGCTGATCTCCGACCAGCCGCTGGAGCAGTGGCTGCCCGACCTCGAGGAGATCAAGACCACCTGGCCCGACCGGATGCTGATCGGCTCGATCATGGCCGGCGCGGGCGGGGTCGAGGAGATGAACAACTGGCGCAAGCTCGCCGTCGCCTGCGTGAACGCCGGCTGCGACGCGCTGGAGCTGAACCTGTCGTGCCCGCATATGGACCGCAAGGACATGGGCGCGCATATCGCCAATGACGAGGAGATCATCCGCTCGATCCTCGCCGCCGTGACGTCCGCGGTGGACGTGCCGATCTGGGTGAAGCTGACGCCCTCGACTTCGACGCTGACGGATGCGGCGGGGGCGGCCTACGCGGCCGGCGCCTCGGCGATCTCGCTGTGCAACACCTTCCCCTCGCTGCCGCTGATGGACCCCGAGACGATGAAGTTCGAGGTCGAGGTCGACGGGCTGACGACCTCCGGCGGGCAGGGGGGCCTCGCGATCCTCAACCAGGCGCTGCAGCGCGTCTCGGACATCTCGCGCGCCTATCCCGACCGCTCGATCTCCGGCATCGGCGGCATCAAGGGCTTCCACGAGGCGTTCAACTTCATCGTCCACGGCGCCGGCAACCTGCAGGTCTGCACCGCGGCGATGGAGGAGAAGGGCTCGGGCGGCATCGGCGTGCAGCTGATCCGGGAGCTGACCACGGACCTCTCCGACTACCTCGCGCGCAAGGGCTTCTCCTCGATCGAGGAGTTCCGCGGCATCGCCCGCGAGCGGATCGTCGAGCACTCCAAGGTCCGTCGCAAGTCCGAGGCTTACAACGGCGGCTACGTGAAGTCGGCCTGAGGATCCTCCTCGCCCCCGGGCCGGCCGGGGGCGAGGCCCTTGAGGAACAGGTCCTCCAGGAACCGGGCCGCGTCGTCGATATGGCCGTCGCCCTCGACGCCCATCACGATGCGGATCTGCACGTCGAAATCGGCGTAGTGCTGGGTGGTCGACCAGATCGCGAAGATCAGGTGGTAGGGGTCCACGCGCCGGATCTTGCCGTCCGCGATCCAGGTCCGGATCACCTCGACCTTCTCGGCCACCAGCGTCTTCAGGCGGCCGTGGAGATAGTCCTCGATCCGGGGCGCGCCCGACATCACCTCCGAGGCGAAGAGCCGGCTCTCGCGCGGGCGCTCGCGGGCCATGTCGAGCTTGCGGCGCAGGTAGTCGCGGATCTCGCGCAGGGCGTCGCCCTCGGCCGAGAGCGCCTCCAGCGGCTCCAGCCAGTCCTCGAGCAGGCTCTCCATCAGGGCCGCGTGGATGTCCTCCTTGCGGCGGAAGTAGTAGAGGAGGTTGGGCTTGGACATGCCCGCCCCCTCGGCGATCGCGTCCAGCGTCGCCCCCTTGAACCCGTGCTGGGAGAAGGCCTCGAGCGCGCTGTCGAGGATCTTCTCCTCGTTCTCCTGCTGGATGCGGGTGCGCCGCTTGGTGCGGGCCGCGCGGGGGGGCTCGGCGACGCTCACCGGCCGGGTCCGGGGCCGGCGCCGAGGAACCGGGCGCCGCCGGCGGAGGCGCCTGTTCGAGAGGCGGGGGTGCGCGCTGCTGTCGCCGTCATGGGCGGCTCGCCTCCGGGGTTTTCCTGTTGACGGTCGGGGCCGTCCTGCTAGCGTGAACTTTGACCAGACGGTTAACTCGCCGCAAGAGCTTTCGCCGGTCCGGGGGCGGCCCGGCGGAGGCCGGAGGACCCCCGCGATGAACGCCAGCGCGACGCCAGACGCCCCGCGCGCCCGTCCCGGGCCCGACCGCGGCCGCCATCCCCTCTTCGCAGCTCCCCGACCCGGCCGCGCATCGCGCCGGCCCGATCCCGCCGCGCGTCGCGCGGACCCGAAGCACGTCGCGCATCGCGCGGAAACGACAGGCAGAACGTCATGGCTGACCTTGGCTCGAACCTCCAGATCAACTCCGACCGGCTGTGGGACTCGATCCACGAGCTCGCGAAGATCGGGCCGGGGGTGCGCGGCGGCTCCAACCGCCAGACGCTGACCGACGCGGACGCGCAGGGGCGGGCGCTGTTCAAGTCCTGGTGCGACGCGGCCGGGATGACCATGGGCGTGGACAAGCTGGGCAACATGTTCGCGCGGCGCGAGGGCGAGGATCCCTCCCTGCCGCCGGTCTACATGGGCTCGCATCTCGACACCCAGCCCACCGGAGGGCGCTACGACGGCGTGCTCGGCGTGCTGGGGGGGCTGGAGGTGATCCGCACCCTCAACGACCTGAACGTGAAGACCAGGCATCCCATCGTGGTGGTCAACTGGACCAACGAGGAGGGCACCCGCTTCGCCCCCGCCATGCTCGCCTCGGGCGTCTTCGCCGGCGTGCACGACCTCGACTTCGCCTACGCGCGCACCGACGCCGAGGGCAAGAAGTTCGGCGAGGAGCTGGAGCGCATCGGCTGGAAGGGCGAGGAGCCCGTCGGGAACCGCCCGATGAAGGCGATGTTCGAACTCCACATCGAGCAGGGCCCGATCCTCGAGGCGGAAGGGAAGGACATCGGCGTCGTCACCCACGGCCAGGGCCTGTGGTGGCTGCAGGTGACGCTGACCGGCAAGGACGCGCACACCGGCTCGACGCCCATGGCGATGCGGGTGAACGCGGGCCTCGGCATGGCCCGGATCACCGAGCTGGTGCACACCATCGCCATGGACCACCAGCCCGGCGCGGTCGGCGCCATCGGCCATGTCGAGGTCTACCCCAACTCGCGCAACGTGATCCCGGGCAAGACCGTGTTCACGGTCGACTTCCGCTCCCCCGACCAGGAGAAGCTCGACGCCATGCGCGCGCGGCTGGAGGCCGAGGCCCCGAAGATCGCCGCCGACCTCGGCCTCGGGATCGAGATCGAGCCCACCGGCCATTTCGACGTGGTGACCTTCGATCCGGGCTGCGTGAGCGCGGTGCGCAAGGCGGCCGAGTCGCTCGGCTATTCCCACATGGACATCATCTCCGGCGCCGGCCACGACGCCTGCTGGATCAAAAAGGTGGCCCCCACCTCGATGATCATGTGCCCCTGCGTGGACGGGTTGAGCCACAACGAGGACGAGGAGATCTCGCAGGAGTGGGCGGCCAAGGGCACGAACGTGCTGCTGCGCGCGGTGCTGGAGACGGCGGAGATCGTGGGGTGATCCGCGGCATGTTCAGCCTCGACGCTCCGCCCGAGAGTATTCGGCTCGCTCGGCGCCTGGGGATGGTCGGCCTCGTGCTCGTCATATTCGCGCCGATCGGCGTGGACGTCTGGACCGGCGAGGAATCGACCATGCGGGCGCTTTCCCGGGCGATCGGCTCGGCTGTCGGCTTGGCGCTCGGTGCGCTTGTCGTCTACGGAGTTCGGCGCCTCTTCGGCGCCCGCCGCCGCGGCGAAGAAACCAGGGAGAAGCTTGAATGACCAAGGTGATCAAGGGCGGCACGATCGTCACCGCCGACCGCACGTATGAGGCCGACGTCCTGATCGACGGCGAGACGATCCTCGAGATCGGCGAGAACCTGAAGGGCGACGAGACCCTCGACGCCGAGGGCGCCTATGTCATGCCCGGCGGCATCGACCCGCACACCCACCTGGAAATGCCCTTCATGGGCACCACCGCCGCCGAGACCTTCGAATCCGGCACCTTCGCCGCCGCCGCCGGGGGCACCACCATGCTGGTGGACTTCTGCCTGCCGGGCGAGGACGGATCCATCAGGAACGCGATCCTGGAGTGGGACCGCAAGTCGAAGGACCAGATCTCGGTCGACATCTCGTATCACATGGCCATCACCGGCTGGAACGAGAGCATCTTCGAGGAGATGAAATTCGCCGTCGACCGCGGCATCAACACGTTCAAGCACTTCATGGCCTACAAGGGCGCGCTGATGGTGCAGGACGACGAGATGTTCGCCTCGTTCAAGCGCTGCGCCGAGCTGGGCGCCATGCCGCTGGTCCATGCCGAGAACGGCGACATCGTGGCCGAGCTCCAGCAGAAATACCTCGCCGACGGGGTCACCGGGCCCGAGGGCCACGCCTACTCCCGCCCCCCCGAGGTGGAGGGAGAGGCCGCCAACCGCGCGATCATGATCGCCGATGCGGCGGGCGTGCCGCTCTACATCGTCCACGTCTCCTGCGAGCAGGCCCACGAGGCGATCCGCCGGGCCCGCCAGAAGGGCATGCGCGTCTACGGCGAGCCGCTGATCCAGCACCTGACGCTCGACGAGAGCGAGTATTTCGACAAGGACTGGGACTACGCCGCCCGCCGGGTGATGTCGCCGCCGTTCCGCAACAAGGAGCATCAGAACGGCCTGTGGAACGGTCTCTCCGCGGGCTCCCTGCAGGTGGTGGCCACCGACCACTGCGCCTTCTCGACCGAGCAGAAGCGGTTCGGCCTTGGCGACTTCACCAAGATCCCCAACGGCACGGGCGGCATCGAGGACCGGCTCTCGGTCCTGTGGACGCACGGCGTCGAGACCGGGCGGCTGACGCCCGAGGAGTTCGTGGCGGTCACCTCGACCAACATCGCCAAGATCCTCAACGTCTATCCCCGCAAGGGCGCGATCCTGCCCGGGGCGGATGCGGACATCGTGGTCTGGGATCCCAAGGCCACCAGGACCATTTCGGCGGCCACCCAGAAATCCATCATCGACTACAACGTCTTCGAGGGGTTCGAGGTGACGGGCCTGCCGCGCTACACGCTGTCGCGCGGGGACGTGGTCTGGGCCGCCGGCCAGAACTCGCAGCCCCAGCCCGGCCGGGGCAAGTTCATCCCGCGCCCCGCCTTCCCCGCGCCCAACAAGGCGCTGTCGACCTGGAAGGCCCTGACCGCGCCCCGGGCCATCCAGCGCGATCCGCTCAACATCCCCTCGGGGCTCTGAGCGTCGATGAGCCAGGCCGCGGACGCGACCCCAGCCGCCGCGCCTCGATCGGTGATCGAGGCGCGCGACCTGTGCCTGACCTTCGCCACCAACGACGGGCCGGTGCATGCGCTCTCGGACGTGGACCTGACGATCCGGCAGGGCGACTTCGTCTCCTTCATCGGGCCCTCGGGCTGCGGCAAGACCACTTTCCTGCGGGTGATCGCGGACCTCGAGCGGCCGACCTCCGGCACGATCACCGTCAACGGCATGACGCCCGAGGAGGCCCGGCGCGCCCGCGCCTACGGCTACGTCTTTCAGGCCGCCGCGCTCTATCCCTGGCGCACCATCGCCGGCAACATCCGGCTTCCCATTGAAATCATGGGCTTCTCGAAGCCCGAGCAGGAGAAGCGGATCGACCGGGTGCTGAGGCTCGTGGAGCTCGACGGGTTCGGGAAGAAGTATCCCTGGCAGCTGTCGGGGGGGATGCAGCAGCGGGCCTCCATCGCCCGGGCGCTCGCCTTCGACGCGGACCTGCTCCTGATGGACGAGCCCTTCGGCGCGCTCGACGAGATCGTGCGCGATCACCTCAACGAGCAGCTCCTGAAGCTGTGGCGCACGACCGGCAAGACCATCGGCTTCGTCACCCACTCGATCCCCGAGGCGGTCTATCTCTCGACCCGCATCGTGGTGATGAGCCCGCGCCCCGGCCGGATCGTGGACGTGATCGAGAGCCCCCTGCCGCTGGAGCGCCCGCTCGACATCCGCGAGAGCCCCGAGTTCCTCGCCGTCGCCCACCGGGTGCGCGAGGGGCTGCGGGCGGGGCATTCCTATGACTGAACGCCCCCGTAGGGCGCATTTCAATGCGCCGTCCCCCGCTCCGACCCTGGCGCCGTCCCCGGTCCCGTTCCGCCATGGCGCATTGAAATGCGCCCTACGGGGGCGGCGATGAGCTGGACGCGCAGCCTGCTGCCGATCCTGACCGTGGTCGCGGCCATCGTGGCGGTCTGGTATCTCTCCGCCGTCGCCCTCAACATGCCGTGGGAGCGGGACCAGGCCGCGCGCGCCGGGACCGAGGTCGCCTTCCTCGACCGCGTCGCGGGGACGCTCGCGCAGGATCGGCCGGTGCTGCCCGCCCCCCACCAGGTCGTCGCCGAGATCTGGAAGACCACCGCCGAGCAGAAGATCACCTCCAAGCGCAGCCTGGTCTATCATGGCTGGATCACCCTCTCGGCGACGCTGCTGGGCTTCGTGTTCGGGACCGCGCTGGGGATGCTGCTGGCGGTGGGGATCGTGCATTCGCGAGCCATGGATCTCTCGATCATGCCCTGGGTTATCGCCTCCCAGACCATCCCGATCCTGGCGCTGGCGCCGATGATCATCGTGGTCCTGAACGCGGTCGGGCTGAAGGGGCTGATCCCCAAGGCGCTGATCTCGACCTACCTCTCGTTCTTCCCGGTCGTGGTGGGGATGGTGAAGGGTCTGCGCTCCCCCGACCGCATCCAGCTCGACCTGATGCGCACCTGGTCGGCGAGCGGGACCCAGACCTTCTGGAAGCTGCGCTGGCCGGCCTCGACCCCCTATCTCTTCGCCTCGCTCAAGATCGCGGCGGCGGCGAGCCTGGTGGGCGCCATCGTGGGCGAGATGCCCACCGGCGCGGTCGCGGGCCTGGGCGCGCGGCTGCTGGCGGGGAGCTATTACGGGCAGACCATCCAGATCTGGGCGGCGCTGTTCGCGGCCGCGGCGCTGGCGGCGGCGCTGGTGGCGCTGATCGGGCTCGCAGGTCGGGTCACGCTGACGCGCATGGGGTTCGGACGATGAGCGTGGTGGCGCCCGCCGTCGGCGCGATCCGCGCCCGGGCCGCGGGGCTGTTGGCGCTGGCGGTGGCGATGGTGGTGCTGGGCCGGCTGCTGCTGGGGCTGGGGGGCGGAGGGTTCTACTGGCTCTGCGTCTTCGCGGGCTGGGCGGCGGCGGCGGCGCTGGTTTCGGCGCTGGCCCGGCTCGCCGACCGGGACCGGAGCTGGGGCAGGGCGGCCGCGCTGGCCGCGCCGCTGGTCTTCGGAGCCACGCTGCTCCTGCTGTGGGAGGCGGTGGTGCGCGGAGCCGGCGTGCCGCCGGTGCTGCTGCCTCCGCCCTCGATGATCTTCGCGCGGCTGATCTCCTCGCCCGAAATCCTGTGGGCGGACTTCCAGCAGACCTTCCTGAAGTCGGTGCTGATCGGATACGCGCTGGGCTGCGGCTCGGCGATCCTCACGGCGCTCGCCATCGAGCGGTCGGAGTTCCTGCAGCGCGGCTTGCTGCCGGTCGGCAACTTCGTCGCCGCCCTGCCGATCGTGGGCGTGGCGCCGATCATGGTGATGTGGTTCGGGTTCGACTGGCCCTCCAAGGCCGCGGTGGTGGTGGTGATGGTGTTCTTCCCGATGCTGGTGAACACGGTCGAGGGGCTGAAGGCCGCCGACCGGATGCAGCGGGACCTGATGCGCACCTGGGCCGCCACGCCGCGCCAGGAGCTGTGGCGCCTGCGCCTGCCGATGGCCGCGCCCTTCATCTTCAACGGGCTGAAGATCGCCTCCACCCTCGCCCTGATCGGCGCGATCGTGGCGGAGTTCTTCGGAACCCCCGTGGTGGGCATGGGCTTCCGCATCTCGACCGAGGTCGGGCGGATGAACGTCGACATGGTCTGGGCCGAGATCGCGGTGGCCGCCGTGGCGGGCTCGGCCTTCTACGGCCTGGTCTCGCTGGTCGAACGCTGGGTGACCTTCTGGCACCCCTCGCAGCGGCGCTAGTCGGCGGAGCGGACGAGGCGCTTCTGCCCATCACGCGCGCCCGCGCCCCGGCCCGGCGCCCGCGCGGCGGGCAGAACGGGCGGAGCGATGATTTCAGGGGCCGTTCAGTCGTTGACGGCTTCGCGCGGGCCGCGCTACGCCTTTTATCAGATGGACAAAACCGGGGCGTGGAATCCCGGTCGCCAACAGGAGAGCCAGATGAAAAGCCGTTCCCTCATCGCCGCCGCCGCGGCGGCCGTCGCGGGCCTCGCGGCCGCCGGCGCCGCCCAGGCGCAGGACGTGACGCTTCAGCTCAAGTGGGTCACGCAGGCCCAGTTCGCCGGCTACTACGTCGCCCAGGACAAGGGCTTCTACGAGGAGGAGGGGCTCGAGGTCGAGATCCTGCCCGGCGGCCCCGACATCGCGCCCGTGCAGGTGCTGGCGGGCGGCGGCGCCGACGTGATGGTCGACTGGATGCCCTCGGCGCTGGCCGCGCGGGAGCGGGGCGTGCCGGTGGTCAACATCGCCCAGCCGTTCAAGAAGTCCGGCATGATGCTGACCTGCCTCAAGGAATCCGGCGTGACCAGCCCGGAGGACTTCCCCGGCTCGACGCTCGGCGTCTGGTTCTTCGGCAACGAGTATCCGTTCCTGAGCTGGATGGCCCACCTGGGCGTCCCGACCGAGGGCGGCGAGGACGGGGTCACGGTGCTGAAGCAGGGCTTCAACGTCGATCCGCTGCTGCAGAAGCAGGCGGCCTGCATCTCGACCATGACCTACAACGAGTATTGGCAGGTGATCGACGCGGGCATCTCCGAGGACCAGCTCGTCACCTTCAAGTACGAGGACCAGGGGGTCGCGACGCTGGAAGACGGCCTCTACGTGCTGGAGGACAACCTGGACGATCCCGAGTTCAAGGAGAAGATGGTCAAGTTCGTCCGGGCCTCGATGAAGGGCTGGAAATACGCCGAGGAGAACCCCGACGAGGCCGCCGAGATCGTGCTCGAGAACGACGCCACCGGCGCCCAGACCGAGAAGCACCAGAAGCGGATGATGGGCGAGATCGCGAAGCTGACCGCAGGCTCGGACGGCACGCTGGACGAGGCCGACTACCGGCGCACCGTCGACAGCCTGCTCGCCGGCGGCTCCGACCCGGTGATCACCAAGGAGCCCGAGGGCGCCTGGACCCACGCGATCACCGACGAGGCGCTCTGACCGACGCGGCGTCGCGAGACGGGAGAAGGGGTCGCCTCGGCGGCCCCTTTTTCATGACTGCGAGGGCGATTTTAAATCAGATCGGTTGATTTGCTCGACTCTGCGAGGGTCCGGGGATGGGCGGGGGGCGGAGGGGGGAAACGGGGGGCGGGAGGGGGACCCGGCGGCTTGTTCATGACGTAGGGGAATGACGTGGCGTAGGCTTGGCTCCGGCGGCAAGGGTCGTCCGGATGTCGAGGGAACCAGGGACATGAACGCGAAACTCGGCGCCGAATTCATCGGCGCCTTCTGGCTGGTGTTTGGGGGGTGCGGCAGCGCGGTGATCGCGGCGGGCGTGCCGGACGTGGGCATCGGCCTGCTGGGGGTCTCGCTCGCCTTCGGGCTGACGGTGCTGAGCATGGCCTATGCGGTCGGCGGCATATCCGGCGGGCACTTCAACCCGGCGGTGACGCTCGGCCTCGCGGTGGCGGGGCGGTTCGAGACCCGGATGATCGCGCCCTACTGGGCGGCGCAGGTCGCGGGGTCGGTCGCGGCGGCCGCGGTGCTCTACGTGATCGTCTCGGGGCAGGCGGAGTTCGCGGGCGTCGGCGGCTTCGCGTCGAACGGCTACGGCGCGGCCTCTCCGGGCGGCTACGGGCTGACCGCGGCGCTGGTCGCCGAGGTGGTGCTGACGGCGGGGTTCGTGATCGTGATCCTCGGCGCGACCTCGGCCTCGGCCCCGCCGGGCTTCGCGGCGATCGCCATCGGGCTGGCGCTGACGCTGATCCACCTGGTCTCGATCCCGGTGACCAACACCTCGGTGAACCCGGCCCGCTCGACGGGCGTGGCGCTGTTCGCGGAGGGGCCGGCGCTGGCGCAGCTGTGGCTGTTCTGGGTCGCGCCGCTGGCGGGCGGCGTGCTGGGCGCCCTGCTGTGGCGGCTGCTGTTCCCGACCCCGGTCCCCGCGCCGGGCCCGACCGGCGAGCCGGCCTGAGCCGCAGGGCCCCGGAAAAGAAAGGCCGCCCCGGCGCGGGGCGGCCCCTGATGCGTCAGGCGGCGCGGTTCAGCGGAAGGCGTCGGGGCGCGCTTCGCGGGCGACCTTGTCGAGGACCGCGTTGACGAAGCCGCCCTCCTTGCCTTCGGGGAAGAAGGCGCGGGCGACGTCGACGAACTCGGAGATGATCACCTTCGGCGGGGTGACGGTCGAGTCGAACAGCTCCGCCCCCGCGGCGCGGAAGATCGCGCGCAGCGTGGGGTCGATGCGGTGGATCGGCCAGGCGACGTCGAGCGCGCGGTTGGTGGCCTGGTCGATCTGGGCCTGCCGGTTCACCGTGCCCTCGAGGATCGCGTCGAAGAGGTAGGGGTCCGCCTCGCGGTACTCCTCCCCCTCGATCGACTGGCCGAAGCGGTGGTTGACGAACTCGCGCCGGACCTCGCGCCAGTCGTCGCCGCTCTTCTCCATCTGGAAGAGGGCCTGGACCGCGGCGAGGCGGGCGGCCGAGCGCATCAGCTTCTTCTCCTGGCGGGAGGGCTCGGGGCGCGGGGCCGGCTCGGCGTTGTCGGACTCGGGGGTGTCGGTCATCGCGTTCATCCCGCGAAACGGCGCGCCAGCGCCACCAGGTGCAGGGCCGCGGCGGCGGCGCCGCCGCCCTTGTCCATCTCCGACGGGTCCGCGCGGACCACGGCCTGGGCCATGTCCTCGGGCGTCAGGATGCCGTTGCCGATCGCCAGCCCCTCGAGGCCCAGCAGGGTCAGGCCGCGGCCGCTCTCGTTGCAGACCAGCTCGAAGTGGTAGGTCTCGCCGCGGATGATGCAGCCCAGCGCCACATAGCCCTCGTAGCCGCCGCGCTTGTGCGCCATGCGGATCGCGGGCGGGATCTCCAGCGCGCCGGGGACCTCGATCACGTCGAAGGTGGCG
Organism: Albimonas pacifica; assembly: GCF_900113695.1. GTDB lineage: Bacteria > Pseudomonadota > Alphaproteobacteria > Rhodobacterales > Rhodobacteraceae > Albimonas > Albimonas pacifica. The sequence continues at coordinate 33,816 of NZ_FOQH01000016.1, forward strand.
CCGGCGGTCTTGAGGGTCGCGGCGGCGCCCGCGATCAGGTCGTCGGCGATCTTGCGGTAGAAGGGGGCGACGACGAGCAGGATGTTGGGCGCGAAGCCCTCGAACGTCGGCAGCGGCAGGGCGCCTTCCTGTTCGGTGCTGGCCATGGCTCAGCCCTCCGTCTTCTTGAGGGAGCGGGTCCCGGCGATGGACAGGCCGTAGCCCTCCAGGCCGACGACGCGCGGGGCGGTGGAGGTGGTCAGCAGCTCCATCTCGTGGATGCCGAGGGCCGCCAGGATCTGGGCGCCGATGCCGTAGTGGCGCAGCGTCTGGGTCGAGACCCCCTTGGCCGCGTCCGAGATCATGCCTGTCAGGCGCCCCGGCGAGTGGTCGCGCAACAGCACGATCACGCCCCGGCCCTCGTCGGCGATGGCCTGCATCGCGGCCTGGACCATGCCGTGCCGCTCGGGCGTGGCGCCGACGATGTCGTCGATGGGGTTCAGCACATGCATGCGCACCAGCACCGGCCCGGGCGCCGAAAGGTCGCCCTTCGAGAGCACCATGTGCTCCGACTGGGAGGTGGCGTCGGTGAACACGCGCATCAGCCAGTCGCCGCCGTAGGGCGAATGCACCGGGCGGGCCGACGCCTCGCGCACCAGGTTGTCGTGGCGGCGGCGGTAGGCGATCAGGTCCGAGATCGCGCCGATCTTCAGCCCGTGCTTCTGGGCGAAGGAGACGAGGTCGGGCAGCCGCGCCATGGTCCCGTCCTCCTTCATGATCTCGCAGATCACGCCGGAGGGGTTGAGCCCCGCGAGGCGGGAGATGTCCACGGCCGCCTCGGTATGGCCGGCGCGGACCAGCACGCCGCCGTCGCGGGCGCGCAGCGGGAAGACGTGGCCGGGCGTGGCGATGTCCTGCGGCCCGGACCGGCCGTCGATCGCGACCGAGATGGTGCGCGCCCGGTCATGGGCCGAGATGCCGGTGGTCACGCCTTCACGGGCCTCGATCGAGGTGGTGAAGGCGGTCTCGTGGCGGCTCTGGTTGTTCGAGGACATCAGCGGCAGGCCGAGCTCCTCGATCCGCTGGGCGGTCAGCGACAGGCAGATCAGGCCGCGCCCGTGGGTGGCCATGAAGTTGATCGCGTCGGGCGTCGCCATCTGCGCGGGGATCACGAGATCGCCCTCGTTCTCGCGGTCCTCGTGGTCGACGAGGATGAACATGCGCCCGTTGCGCGCGTCCTCGATGATCTCCTCGACCGAGGAGAGGGCGTCGGAAAAGTCGTCGCTGCCAGCCATGAGTCTCGCCTGGGTCTCTTTTTCGTTCCGCGGCGGTCCTACCGCAGGCGGAAGCGCGAGGCCAGACGGGATGCGCCTGCCGGCGGTCGGCCGGGCGGAGACGGTCCGTCGCCGCGCGGGCCCCTTGCCGGCGGTCTGCGGAGTTTTCTTGGCGAGGACCAACCGTTTGCCCTAGCGTGGGTCCGCGCCCCGGCCGCCCGCGGCGCGACCGGACCGGAACACCGGCCGGATGATTGCAGATCGTCCAGGGAGGACGCCCGATGAAGCCCTTTTCCCCCGCCGCCCTTGGGGCGGCGCTGACGCTGGCCATAGGCCTCGGCTTTCCCGCGCTCGCCGATCCGCTGCCCCAGGGCGATCCGGCGAGCCTCGGCTTTTCCGCCGAGCGGCTGGCCGCGATCGACGCGAAGCTCCAGGAGCATATCGCGGCCGGCGACATGCCCGGCGCCTCGATCCTGATCGCGCGCCACGGCAAGATCGTGCACACGGCCGTGCTGGGCGACGTTCGTCCCGACGGGCCGGAGATGACCCGCGACGCGATCTTCCGCATCTACTCGATGACCAAGCCGATCACCTCGGTCGCCGCCCTGATGCTGGTCGAGCAGGGCAAGCTCGACATCGGCGACAAGGTCTCGAAGTACCTGCCGGAATACAAGTCGATGACGGTGGCCACCGGCTACGGCCCCAAGGGCGAACCGACGACGGAGCCCGCGAAGCGCGAGATGACGGTGCAGGACCTGCTGCGCCACACCTCCGGGCTGACCTACGGCTTCTTCGGCCAGGGCCCCGCGCGCGAGGCCTACCTTGCGGCGCGGGCCGGCGACAGCGCGCGCAGCAACCGCGAGAACGCCGAGGATCTGGCGAAGCTGCCGCTCGAGCATCATCCGGGCGAGAAATGGGAGTACTCCCGCTCGACCGACGTTCTGGGCGCGGTGGTCGAGGTTGTGGCCGGCAAGCCGCTGGGCGAGGTCTTCGACGAGATGATCTTCACGCCGCTGGGCATGGACGACACCATGTTCGCGGTCGACGACCCGGCGCTGCACGCGCGCATCGCCGAGCCCTATCCCGAGTACGCCAAGATCGGGCCCTACGAGATGGCCGATCCCCGCGTGAAGGTGGCCTTCGAGAGCGGGGGCGGCGGGCTGCACTCGACCCTCGACGACTACTCGCGCTTCGCGCAGATGCTGCTGAACGGGGGCGAGCTCGACGGCGCGCGGCTGCTGTCGCCGCAGACGGTCGCCTGGATGACCTCCGACCACCTCGGCGAGCGGATCCAGCCGGGCAAGTACTACCTGCCGGGCGCGGGCTACACCTTCGGGCTGGGCGTCGCGGTGCGCACGGAGGACGGGATCTCGTCCGACATGGGCCGCAAGGGCGAGTACCGCTGGGGCGGCGCCGCCGGCACCGCCTGGTGGAACGACCCGTTGAACGACCTGCAGGTGGTCTTCATGATCCAGTCGCGCCCCAAGGGCTCCGAGATGCGGCCCTGGCTGAAGAGCATGGTCTACGCGGCGATGACCGACGAGCAGCCGACGAACTGAGGTCGGCGGAAGCAGGAACGGCGGCCCCTCGGGGCCGCCCTTTCCATTTGGGGCGATACCTTTCGGATAGCGCCTAGAGCTGCGAGGTCTCGGCCAGCCGCGCCACGTAGCGGGCGAGCGTGTCGATCTCGAGGTTGACCCGGTCGCCGGCCTTGCGGTCGCCCCAGGTGGTGACGGTCTTGGTGTGGGGGATCAGGTTGACCCCGAAGGTCGCGCCCTCGACCTCGTTCACCGTCAGCGAGGTTCCGTTCAGGCAGACCGAGCCCTTGGAGGCGATGAAGCGCGCCAGCGCGTCGGGGGCGCGGAACAGGACCCGGGTCGAGTCGCCCTCGTCGGTCATCGACAGGATCTCGGCGGGCCCGTCCACATGGCCGGTGACGATATGCCCGCCCAGTTCGTCGCCCACCTTCAGCGCCCGCTCCAGGTTGATGCGGGTCCCCGGGGCCCAGCTCGCCAGCGTGGTCTTGGAGACGGTCTCGGCCGAGACGTCGACCTCGAACCAGCCGCGCCCGTCCTCGCTCTCGCCCGAGGCGACGACGGTCAGGCAGACCCCGTCGCAGGCGATCGAGGCGCCCAGCTCGGCGCGGGCGGTGGCGGGCGAGCAGAGGATGCGCGCCTGCAGGTCGCCGCGCTTCTCGAGCGAGCCGATCTCGCCGATGTCGGTCACGATGCCGGTGAACATGTGGGGTCTCCCGAATGCGTCCGCCCCGGACCTAGCGAGGCCGCGCCCGCGCGGCAAGAGGCGAGGGCGGGGCAGGGCGCCCGGAGACGGCCCGCGGCAGGCGCGACGCGCGCCCCGCCGAGCCTTGAACCACGGCTCTGGGCGCGGCCGCAGCCCCGGCTCTCCCGGCCCCGAACGCGTCCCCCGGCCCCAAGCGCTTCCCTATGGCGCGCCCTGTCGCCGGGCGCGGGCGTAGCGCGGCGGTCCCCAGAGCGCCCCGGGCTCGGCCCGGGAACTCTCCTTCCAGATCGGAGGCGCCAGGGCGCCCGGCGCTCCGTCAGGGGATCAGCACCACCTTCCCGACCGGCTTCTCGGCCGCGAGGAAGGCCTGCGCCGCGCCCGCCTCGGCCAGCGGGAATTCCTTCGCGACCTGCGGCCTGAGCCGGCCCTCGGCGCCGAGCTTCGCCAGCTCCTCGAGCTGCGGCCCATTGGGGCGCACGCCGATGCGCCGCAGCGTCTTGCCCTCGGCCTCGGCGGTCTTGCGGGCGGCGTCGGAGGGGTCGCGCAGGCTGACCAGCGTGCCGCCGGGCTTCAGCGCGGGCAGCAGGGTCTCGGAGGTCTCGCCGCCGAAGGCGTCGAAGATCAGGTCGAAGCGCGCGCCTCCGGCGCCGGGCGCCTCGGCTGCATAGTCGAGCGTCTCCGCCGCGCCCCAGCCCTTGACCGCGGCGTGCTTGCCGGCGCTGGCCGAGCCCACGACCCGCGCCCCCAGGGCGGCGGCGATCTGCACCGCGAGATGGCCCACGCCGCCGGCGGCGGCGGTGATCAGCACCTCCTGGCCCGCGGCGATCCCGCCCGCCGCGACCAGCCCCTGCCAGGCCGTGAGGCCCGCGAGCGGGATCGCCGCGGCCTCGGCGTCGCTCCAGGCTTCGGGCGTGGCGGCGAGCTCCGCCTCCGGCGCCGCGATCATCGAGGCGTAGCCGCCCGCCTCCCTGGGAAAGCGCGGCATCCCGAAGACCCGCGTGCCCGGCGCGAAGCGCCCGGCGCCGGGCCCGGCCGAGACCACGGTCCCCGCGATGTCCCAGCCGACGGTGAAGGGCAGCGCCGGCAGCATCGGGAACATCCCGGAGCGGAAGGCCGCGTCGACCGGGTTGATCCCGGCGGCGGCGACGGCGACGAGGATCTCGCCCTCGCCCGGCGCGGGATCGGGCGCCTCGACGAGCGTCAGCACCTCGGGGCCGCCGGTGGCGGACTGGACGATCTTGCGCATGGGGGGCTTCCTCGGGTCGCTTCTGACTTAACGTTACGGTCGGTTGCGACTATCCTGCAGAAAGCAACTACCTTCAAGAGAGCGGGTTCCCGATGGATAGCGACGACCCGACCCCCGATCCCACGCGCGATCCCATGACCGGGCCGTCGCCCGGCGCGGCCCGGGACCGTCCCGCCTGCGCAGACCCCGCGCAGGCGGCGGAGCGATGGACCCCGGTGGTCTTCGACGTCTATCGCCGCGACTGCGCCTCCCATGTCCTGCTCAAGGGCCTGGCGAACCGGTGGGTGGTTCTGGTGGTCTCGGCCCTGGCGATGGGGACCCTGCGCCACTCGGAGCTGGCGCGGAAGGTCGAGGGGGCGACGCCGAAGATGCTGACCCAGACCCTGCGCGAGCTGGAGCGCGACGGCCTCGTGACCCGCCGCGTCTCGCCCGCCTCGCCCCCGCGGGTGGACTACGCGCTGACCCCTGCGGGCCGGGACCTCGCCGTGATCCTGCGCCGATTCTGCCGCTGGTCCGAAACGCACGCCGCCGGCATCCTGCTCGCCCGCGCGCGCGCCGCCGGCGAGCCCCTCTCCGAGACCACCTGGCGCCGCCTCGCGGGCCTCGAGCGCGGCTAGCCCCAAGCCCCCGTGCCGCCCCCGCCAAGCGCCTGTTCTCCGGAGCCGTCCATCGCGGATGCCGATCAGAGCGACTCGCCCGCCCCGGTCAAGGATCGCGAAGCGACCCGGCGAAGCCGGGCTTGTCCTTGACCGGGGCGGGCGAGTCGCTCAGGCATCGGACGCGATGGACGGATCCGGAGGACAGGCGCGGGCTTGTTCTTGGGTGAGTCAGGAGCCCGCCGGAGGCGCCGCCGCAGACGTTCGCGCGCCTCCGCCGCCCCGCGCGCGCCGCAGCCAGGCCCGCCCGCAGGGCGCCTGCAGACCGCTCCCCACCGCCTGGCGACGCGTCCGCCGTGCCGACGCCTGGGGCTGCGGTCCCCGGGCCGGGCCCGCCCGCCGTCAGAGCTTCTTCACCTTCAGCCGGGTGACCTGGTTGCGCCGCCGCTCCAGCACCTCGAAGCGGAAGCCGTGGAAGGAGAAGATCTGGCCCGCCGAGGGGATCGCCTGGGCCTCGTGGATCACCAGGCCGGCGATCGTGTTCGCCTCGTCGTCGGGCAGGGTCCAGTCGGTGGCGCGCACGAAATCGCGGATCGTCGTCGCCCCGTTCACGATCAGCGCGCCGTCGGGCAGGCGGGTCAGCCCCTCGACCTCGGCGTCGTGCTCGTCGGCGATGTCGCCCACGATCTCCTCGAGGATGTCCTCGAGCGTGATCAGACCCTGCAGGGCGCCGTATTCGTCCACCACCAGGGCGAAATGCGACCGCCGCGTGAGGAACGCGCGAAGCTGCTCGTCGAGCGAGGTGGTGTCGGGGACGAACCAGGGCTCCATGGCGACCTCGACCACGTCCAGGCGCTGCAGCGCCGTCCACCCGTCCGAGGCGTCCGCCGTCAGGCGGTGCACGGCGCGCAGCAGGTCCTTGGCGTGGACCACGCCGACGATGTTCTCGGGCTCGTCCCGCCAGAGCGGAATGCGGGTGTGGGCGGACTTCAGGCAGAAGTCGAGGATCTCGGCCGGCGGCAGCGAGGCGTCGATCGTCTCGATGTTGCGCCGGTGGCGCATGACCTCGGCCACCTCCCGCTCGCGCAGGTCGAGGGCGGCGAGCAGGCGGTCGCGCTCGGCCTTCTCCACCGCGCCTTCGGAGTGGTGGAGGTCGACCATGCCCCGGATCTCGTCGAGCGCCAGCGCATGGGCCTCGGGGTCCATGCGCACGCCGAAAAGGCGCAGGAACAGGCGCACGCCCTTGGTCACCGCGCCGACCACGGGGGCGAGGATGCGCACCACCACCTCGATCGGACGGGCCACGAAGGCCGCCGCCCGCTCGGGGTTGGAATAGGCGTAGTTCTTCGGCGCGATCTCGGAGAAGACCACCACCATCGCGGTCATCGCCAGCGTCGCCACCGCGATGCCGTTGGGGCCCACCAGCAGGGTGAACAGCGAGGTCGCGAGCGCGGTGCCCAGGATGTTGGCGATGTTGTTGCCGACCAGGATCGCGCCGATCAGCCGCTCGCCGTCCTCCTTCACCCTGAGCGCCGCCTGCGCGCCCTTGGAGCCGCGGTCGGCCATGCCGTGCAGCTTGGCGCGCGAGGAGGCGGTCAGCGCCGTTTCCGAGCCCGAGAAGAAGGCCGAGACCACCAGCAGCAGCACGATGCCCGCGCCGATCCCCAGCACCTCGGCGGGCACGCCCGCGATGGTCATCGCGCCGTCGGCGAGGCCGGAGGCGGCCTGGGCGCCGCCGTCGGAGGCCGGGCCGCCCGCCTGAGCGAGGCGCAGCGGCGCCTCCGACGCGCCCGAGGGGTCTGCGAACGGGGCGCCCGGGGCGAGGGCGTCGGCGGCGGCTCGCGGATCGGGGGTCACGGGCGGGGCGCTCCTTGTGGTCGAGGCGGTTGCGGGGGACGGCCGGAGGCCTCCTTATGGGGCGCGAGGGCGGCCCGGACAAGGCGGGGGCCGGCCGAAAGGACTCGAGCACGCGGGGGACGACGTGGCGGAACGGCGGGAACGGGAGGCGGGGCGGGTGCTGTCGATCCAGTCGCTGGTCGCGGCGGGGCACGTGGGGCACGGCGCCTCGGCCTTCGCGCTGGCGGCGGAGGGGATCGAGACGGTGGTGGCGCCGACGGTCGTGCTCTCGGGCCACGCGGCGACGCCGGGCGTGCAGGGGCGCCGCCTGCCGGGCGAGGAGATCGCGGCCCTGGGGCGCGGGCTGGCCGCGGCCGGCGTGCTGGCGGACTGCGCGGGCATCCTGACCGGCTACCTCGGCGCAGGGGAGACGGCGGAGGCGGTCGCGGGCCTCGTCGAGGCCGCGAAGGCGGCGCGGCCGGGGGCGCTCTACCTGTGCGACCCGGTTCTGGGGGACGACGGGCCGGGGCTCTACCTGCCCGCCGAGGTCGGCGAGATCTACCGCACCCGCCTGCTGCCGCTCGCGGACGTGGCGATGCCGAACCGGTTCGAGCTGGGCTGGCTGACGGGGCGGCCGGTGGCGACGATCGAGGAGATCTGCACCGCCGCCGCGGCGCTGCGCGCGGCGGGGCCCCGGGCGGTGATCGTGACCTCGGCGCCGGTGGGCGACGGCGTGGGGCTGCTGAGCGAGACGGCCGAGGGCGCCTGGCTCGCGACGACGCCGCGCGTGGCGCGGGCGCTGAACGGGGCGGGGGACTTCGTGGCGGCGGTGACGATGGCGGGCCTGATGAAGGGGCTCGACGTGCCGCAGGCGGCGGCGAGGGCCGCCGGCGCGGCCTGGGCGGCGGCGCAGGCCGCCGAGCGGCTGGGCCGCCACGACATGCCGGTCGTGCTGGCCCAGGCGGAGTGGCGGGCGGCCGGGCCGGCGCAGAGCACGCGGCTGGGGTGAGGAGGCGCCCTGCGGGCGGGCTTGGCCGGGGGGCGTCCGGGGAGCGGTTCGAGGGGCCGGGGAGGAGGGAGCCTCCGGCGGGCTCCTGACTCACCCGAGAACAAGCCCGCGCCTGTTCCCCGGATCCGTCTCTCGCTTGCGATGCCTGAGCGACTCGCCCCCCGCGGTCAAGGACAAGCCCCGCTGCGCGGGGTCGCTGCGCGATCCTTGACCCCGGGGGGCGAGTCGCTCCGGGCGGCATCCGCGAGAGACGGCTCCGGAGAACAGGCGCTTTGCGAGGCTTGGCGGGCGTTGCGCGAGGGGCGCATGGGGCGGGCGTCGGGAAAGGGGAAGGCGCAGGGTCCGCGAGGCGGCCGGGGGCGGTCAGGGGAGGAGCTGGCCGGAGAGCCAGGCGCGGGCGGGGTCGGAGACGGGGCGCGCGAGGAGCTCGGCGGTCGGACCGGTCTCGTGGTCGCGGCCGCGGTGCATGAAGATCGTGTGCTCGGCCAGGCGGGCGGCCTGCAGCGGATCGTCGGTGGCGAGGAGCACGGCCACGTCCTCGGCGACGATGCGGCGGATCAGGGCGTCGAGCTCGGCCGCGGCGCGCGGGTCGAGCCCGGCTGCGGGCTCGTCGAGGAGCAGGAGCCGCGGGCTCGCCGCCAGCGCCCGGGCGACGGCGAGACGCCTAGCCTCCCCGGGCGGCAGGGCGCGCGCCGGACGATCGGCGAGCGCGGCGAGCCCGGCGAGCGAGAGCAGCGCCTCGATCCGCGCGGGCCGCTCGCGCCGGCGCACCCGGGCCGCCCGCAGCGCGTGGTCGAGGTTGGCGCGCACCGGGCGGCGCAGGAGCGCGGCCCCCCGCGGGACCAGCGCCGTCGCCGGCGCCAGCGCGTGCACCTCGCCGAGGTCGAGCGGCACGAGGCCCGCCAGCACCTCCAGCGCCAGGGTCTTGCCCGCGCCGCGCGGACCCAGCAGCGCCGTGACCCCGCGCCCGGGCAGGCGCAGGGTCAGCCCGTCGAGCAGCCGCCGCCCGGCGTGAAGCGCCACCGCGCCGTCGAGCGCGGGCGGCGGCTCGGGCAGCGGCGGCGGCGGGGCGCGGCGGGGCGGGGGGAAGGGGATGACCTCGGGGCGCTCAGGCATGGGCGGGCGCCTCCTGCGCCGGGCGCAGCAGCGCCGCGGCGAGATGCAGGGCGAGCGCCAGCGCCGCGAGCGTCAGCGCCAGCGCGACGGCGAGGGCCGCCGCCCGCGCCGCCTCCGGAACCGCGGCGCCCGGGCCCATCGCGGCGGCGGCGCCCAGCAGCTGCGTGCGATGGGGCATGGCCCCGCCGACGGCGAGCGCCGCCCCCGTCTCGCCCAGGGCCCGCGACAGCGCGGCGAGCGCGGCCGCCAGCAGCGCCGGGCGCGCCTCGCCCAGCAGGGTGCGCAGGGCGAAGAGGCGCGGGACGCGCATGGCGCGCAGGGTGGCCGCATGGGTCCGACGCTCGGCCGCCAGCGCCCGGCAGGCGAGGGCGGCGGCGACGGGGAAGGCCAGAAGGCCCTGGGCGAGCGCGAGCGCCGCGGGCGTGCCCAGCAACGCCGCGCCGGCGGGCGTCGCCGCCAGCGCCAGGCCCGCGGCCACCCCCACGCTGGCCGGCGGCAGGGCGGCCAGCGCGGCCAGCGTCCCGGCCAGAGCCCGACGCCCCGGGGCCGAGGCGAAGGCCAGCGCCGCGCCGAGCGGCAGGCCCAGCGCGCAGGCCGCCCCCGTGGCGCAGAGCGCCACGACCAGGCTGCGCGTGGCGATCTCGACCAGCAGCGGATCGAGCGACAGGATCAGCGAGACCGCCTCCCCCAGCGTCTCCCCCGGCCCGGAGGCGGGGGGCGCGGCGAAGGACCCGGCGCCGGTCCCGGCGTCGGGCGTCGCGGCGAGCGTCTCGCCCGTGCCTTCCATGCAGCCTCCCGCAGCCTGCGCGCCGCCCGACGCCGCCCACCGGGCCCGGGCCGTCGCGCAGGAGCCGGAGCTCAGGGCATCAGGTCGAGCACGTAGCGGGGCAGCGCGAAGGCGGCGACGTGAACGTCGGGGGTATAGTAGCGGGTGGTTATGTCCGCTTTCTTGAAGCGCGCGGCGATCGTGGCGGGCGAGGTGGAGCGCGCCTCGCCCTTGCAGCCCCAGCCGAAGGCCATCGGCCCGCCGGCATAGGTGGGGATGGTGGCCATGTAGCAGGTCCAGTCCGCGAACAGGGCCTTGAAGGCGCGCAGCGTGTTGGTCAGCTCCTGCCCCTGCAGGAAGGGCACGCCGTTCTGGGTGACGAGGATGCCGCCCTCGTTCAGCAGGCGGTGGGCCTGGCCGTAGAAGGTGTCGGTGAACAGGACCTCGCCCGGGCCGATGGGGTCGGTGGAGTCGACGATGATCACGTCGTAGCCTGGCATGTCGCGGCGCACGAACTCGGCCCCGTCGGCGATCTGCAGGTCGAGGCGCGGGTCGTCGAAGGCGCCGTCGGAGATCGAGGGCATGTAGGTCTTGGAGAACTCGACCACGCCCGCGTCGATCTCGACCATGGTGACATGCTCGACCGACCTGTGGCGCAGCGCCTCGCGGGCCATGCCGCCGTCGCCGCCCCCGATGATCAGGATCCGCTTCGCAGCGCCGTGGGCGAGCACGGGCACGTGGGTCATCATCTCGTGGTAGATGAACTCGTCGCCCTCGGTCACCTGCACCACGCCGTCGAGCGTCAGGATCCGCCCGAAGGTGGGGTTGCGGAACACGCGCAGGCGCTGGTGCTCGGTCTCGCTGTCATAGAGCAGCGCGGTCTCGCGCAGGGCCTGGGCATGGTCCTCGTGCAGCGTCTCCACCGTCCAGCCGGGGATTTCGCGGATGTCGGTCATGGGCGGGCGGTCTCCTGCGGGGGATGGGCGAAAGCGGGCTTCGGCCTGCCTAGACGGCGGCCGGGCGGGAGGCAACCCGAGGATTGGCGGGCGGGCCCTCCGCCGCGGCATGGAGGCGCTCTCCGCCCCACGGAGGGTGCGCCGCCTCGGGGGACGGGCGCTTCGCCGCCGGGGGTTGCCGGGCCGCGGATCGGCTGCAAGTCTTCCCTGCGAAGAAACGCAGGGAGGCGCGGATGGGCTACGTTCTGGCCATCGACCAGGGAACCACTTCGACGCGGGCGATCCTGTTCGGGGAGGACCGCGCGGTGGTCGCCGCCGGGCAGGAGGAGTTCCGCCAGCATTTTCCGCGCTCGGGCTGGGTCGAGCACGACCCCTCCGACCTGTGGTCGACCACCGCCGCCACCTGCCGCGAGGCGATGGAGCGCGCGGGCGTGCGCGCCGGCGACATCGCGGCCATCGGCATCACCAACCAGCGCGAGACGGTGGTGCTGTGGGACCGCAAGACCGGGCGCGCCGTGGCCCCCGCGATCGTGTGGCAGGACCGGCGCACCGCCGAGATGACCCACGAGCTCAAGGAGCAGGGCCACGAGCGGATGGCGCGCGAGCGCACCGGCCTGCTGCTGGACCCGTATTTCTCGGGCTCGAAACTGTCGTGGATGCTCGACCAGGACGGGCTGCGGGAGCGGGCCGAGCGCGGGGAGCTCGCCTTCGGCACCGTCGACAGCTGGCTGATCTGGAACCTGACGGGGGGCGAGGTGCATGCGACCGACGCCACCAACGCCTCGCGCACGCTGCTCTACAACATCCATGAGCAGCAGTGGGACCAGGAGATGCTGAAGCTGCTCAGGATCCCTGAGAGCCTGCTGCCGGAGGTGCTTGATTCGAATGCCGATTTCGGGATGGCCCGGGCGGACCTGTTCGGCGCGCCGATCCCGATCCTGGGCGTGGCGGGCGACCAGCAGGCGGCGACCGTCGGCCAGGCCTGCTTCCGGCCGGGGATGCTGAAGTCGACCTACGGGACGGGGTGCTTCGCGCTGCTCAACACCGGCGAGCGGCCGGTGCTGTCGGAGAACCGGCTGCTCTCGACCATCGCCTACCGGATCGACGGCAAGACCACTTATGCGCTGGAAGGCTCGATCTTCATCGCCGGCGCGGTGGTGCAGTGGCTGCGGGACGGGTTGAAGATCATCCGCCATGCCTCTGAAACGCAGGCGCTGGCGGAGGCCGCGGACCCGCATCAGTCGGTCTATCTGGTGCCGGCCTTCGCGGGCCTCGGCGCGCCCTGGTGGGATCCAGACGCGCGCGGCGCGATCCACGGGCTGACCCGGGCGACGGGGCCCGCGGAGCTCGCCCGCGCGGCGCTGGAGAGCGTGGGCTACCAGACGCTCGACCTGCTGGAGGCGATGCGCCGCGACTGGCCGGAGGGGGAGGCCGACACGGTGCTGCGCGTCGACGGGGGGATGACCGCCTCGGACTGGGCGCTGCAGTTCCTCGCCGACATGCTCGACGCCCCGGTGGACCGGCCGAAGATCCTGGAGACGACCGCGCTGGGGGCGGCGTGGCTGGCGGGCTCCAAGGCCGGGGTCTGGCCGGGGATGGAGGAGTTCGCGCAGAGCTGGAAGCTCGACCGCCGCTTCGAGCCGAAGATGCCCGACGACGACCGGGCGCGGAAGATCGCGGGCTGGCGGGACGCGGTGCGCCGGACGCTGACCGAGACCTGACCGAGACCTGACAGGGGCTTGCAGGGTGGAGCTGAGAGATCAGGGCAGCTCCAGCGCGGCCGCGTCGCCGCGCAGCCACTCGGCCAGCGCCTGCGCCGTCGCCGGGGTTCGGCGCACGGTCAGGGCGCATTCCCAGACCACAGCGGCGCGCCAGCCCAGCGCCGTCAGCTCGGCCAGAGCCCGCGCGTCACGGGCGACGTTGCGCTCGAATTTCGGCAGCCAGTAGTCGGTTCGCGTGGCGGGCGTGGTGGCGCGCGGGCAGCCCGGGTGGCGGTGCCAGAAGCAGCCGTGCACGAAGACCGCGGCGCGGAAGCGGGGGTAGACGAGATCGGGGCTGCCGGGCAGGGCGCGCACCTGAAGACGGTGCCGCAAGCCCATGGCATGCATGGCTTTCCTCAGCCGCATCTCCGGCGAGGTGTCGCGCCCTTTCACCGCCGCCATGGTCCGCGAGCGCGTAGCCGCGTCGAACACGTCCGTCATCCGGCCTCCCCTGTCCCGACCGCACAAGGTGCGGACCGGGCGGCCCGGGTCAAGGGGTGGAAGGCGAGCGCCACGAACGGGTTCGCGCCGGGCCTTCACGCGCAACGGCAGGAGCGGAGACGGCGACGCCGGAGGGGGCGTCGCCGGCTTCGAAAAGGTTGGTCAGAGGCTTGCCGCGGTTTCTTCAAGCTGCTCGGCGGCGACGCCCCAGCCCTCGTGAAAGCCCATCGCCTCGTGGCTGGCCTTGCCCTCGTCGGTGAAATGGCGGGCGCGGGCGGTGTAGAGCGTGCCGCCTTCGGGCGCGTCCTCCAGCTCGACGATGCCGACGAACAGGGGCTCGTCCGCGATCACCCAGCCGGCGCGGAAGGCGTCGGTGAACACCAGCCGCGTCTGGGGGACGACCTCGAGGTAGACGCCGTCGTTGGGAAAGGCCTCGCCGTCCGGCCCGCGCATGATCATCGAGCTCGCCCCGCCCGGGCGCACGTCCAGCGAGACGTCGGTGACCCGCCAGGGACGCGGGCAGAACCAGGGCTCCAGCAGCGCCGGCTCGGTCCAGCAGCGCCATACCGCGGCGCGCGGCGCGGCGAGGCGGCGACGGATCGCGAGCTCGCGCGGGGTGGAGGGGGTCACGTCCAGGATCTCGGGCATCAGGCCTCTCCCGCGGCGGGTTCGTCGACGGCCCAGAGCAGGCCGAACGGGTCGACGACCATCCCCCAGCGGTCGCCCCAGAACATGGTCTGCAGGGGCACGCTCACCTCGCAGCCCGCCTCCAGCGCGCGGGCCCACCAGGCGTCGGCGTCGTCGACCACGATCTGCAGGTGGAAGCCCTGGGGCGGCACGTAGGGCGAGGCCGGGTCGCTCATGTCCGAGGCCATCAGGCCGCCGCCGTTGATTTCCATCTGCAGGTGGATCAGGCGGTCGGGATCCTCGGACGGCATGCGCGCCACCTCGGTCGCGCCGAAGGCGCGGGTCCAGAAGGCCGAGGCCTCCGCCGCGCGGCCGTTCAGGCCGATGTAGGGGATCACGCCCGAAAGGGGCGGCGTCTGGGTCATGATGTTCCTCCCTGGAACGGCGCCGGGGGGATCTGCGGGACGGAGGTCCCGAGCCGGCCGGCGAGATAGGCGAGCAGGTGGGCCGCGCTTTCGCGCGCGGGGGCCGCGTCTCCGGCGGCCTTGGCGAGCACGAAGGCGCCCTGAAGAACCGCCTGGACGTGCCGCGAAAGCGAGGCGGCCTCGGCGGGGTCGGCCCCGGCGTCGGCCAGCGCCTCGGCGAAGTCGGGCTCGAGGCGTTCGGCATGGCCCAGGATCTCGGCCGCCGCGGCTTCGCGGATGGCGGGGTGGGAGGCCCAGACCTCCTGCGTCAGGGTTCCGGCGTAGCAGGTCCAGCTCTCGATCGGCCCCTGCATCAGCGCGCAGCGCAGCGCCACGTAGCCCAGCACACGGTCGGCGGCGCGGGGATGGGCGCGGAAGGGCGCGGCGGCGAAGAGGCCGTCGGCCATGCGCCCGAAATGGCCGGCGGCGGCCACGGCCAGCGCCTCCTTCGAGGCGAAGTGGTGGAAGAACGCGCCCTTGGTCACGCCCGCTGCGCGGCAGAGGTCGTCGACCGTCGTCCCCGCATAGCCCTGCGCCCGGAACACCGACAGCGCCGCGTCCAGCAGCGCCGGGCGCGCGTCGCCGCGGCGGATGCGGGCAGGACGGGGGGCGGGGTCGTCGGGCATGCGGGTCTCCTTGAGGCAGAAGCTTAATACCGACTGGTCGGTATGTTTGGCAAGCGAAGACTGACGCACGCGGATCGCAGATGCGGCCGACGCAGCGCGCAAACCCCAGCGGGCCGCTTGGGATCATTTCGGGGATGGGGGGGGCGTGGTGCCCGGGGGCGGATTCGAACCACCGACACGCGGATTTTCAATCCGCTGCTCTACCAACTGAGCTACCCGGGCGGGGCGCCGTCTTGGCGGCGCGAGGGGGGAGATATCGAATGGCGGAGGGGCTGACAAGAGCCTCCGGAGGATTTTGTGCGGCCGGTTTCAGGACGTCGCGTCACGGGGCGCGGGCAGGGCCGCGTCCTCGGCGTCGGGGTCGTCCTCCTCGACGGCAGGAATGGCGTAGGCGCCGTTCAGCCAGCGCGCCAGGTCCACGTCCGCGCAGCGCTTGGAGCAGAACGGGCGATAGGCCTGGACGGTGGGCTTGCGGCAGATCGGGCAGGGCATGGGCGGGCTCCTTTCGCGGCGGGGGCAGGGTCGCGCCTATCCGGGAACGCGGCAAGCCCCGCGAGGGCGGGGCGCGCGGCGAGGCGGGCAGGGGCGCGCAGGGCGCGCGCCCCATGGGTCAGGAGAAGTCGCGGGGCAGCAGCTCGCGCAGGGGGCGACGCTCGCGCCGGCGGGTCAGCTCGATGTGGCCCAGCGGGGTCCAGCCGAGGACCTGGGTGTCCACGGGGTCCTCGCGCAGCGCGCGCTTGATGGCGGTCTCGGCCTGCTTGCGGTCGCGCTTCGACAGGGGGGCGAGGTCGATGACGATCTGCCCGCCCAGGCCCCGCAGGCGCAGCTGGCGGGGCAGGTCGGCGAGCGCGGCGAGATTGGCCTTCAGTCCCGCGGCGGTCGAGAAATCGCCGCCGGTGTTCACGTCGATCGCGGTCAGGGCCGAGGTCGGCTCGACCATCATCCAGGCGTCGGTCCCGAGATCCACGCGCGGGCGCAGCAGCGCGCCGAGCTGGTCGAGCGCGCCCATGTCGTCCCACAGGCGCAGGTCGCCGCGGATCACTTCCTCGGGCTCGGGGTCGACCCAGTCGCGCCAGGCGCGGGTCACGGCGTCGGGGGCGGCGACGACCTCGGCGGGCTCTCCGCCCTCGGCCTCGGCGGCGCGGGCGGCGTTGAGCAATTCGGCCAGCGCCGCCACGTCGTCGTGGATCGCCTCCTCGTCCACGCCCTCGGCGGCGGAGCGCAGGATGGCGCCGGGGGCGGCCTCGCCCAGCGCCTCGGCGCCGAGGCCAAGGGCGGAGAGCGCCTCCTCGGCGATGACGCGCAGGCGGGCGGCCTCGTCCTCGTCGCGCACGCGGCGGGCGACGTTGATGCCGGGCGCATGGGGCGTGAGGATCGCGTAGCGGCCCTTGTAGAGCGGCTCGTCGGAGACGGGGGTCGCCTTGCCGGGCTCGGCATGGCGGGCGACCTGGACGAGGAGCTTCTCCCCGGGGCGGGCCTTCCGGGGGGCTTTCAGAAAGCCCTCGCGGCCGTCGCCGAGGTCCAGGAACAGGGCGCCGATGGCCTCGACCCGGCGGATGACTTTCGCCAGGTGCACGGCCTCGAGCCGCGGGGCGGGGTCGCTCTCGGGCGGGTCGATGGCAAGGTCCTCGATGCGCCCGTCGACCATCAGGGCGGCGAGGGCGGGCCATTTCGGCTCGTCCTCGAGGATCAGAACGGCGCGGCCCTTCATGCGGGGGATCCTTCCCAGGTGACGGGCACGCCCGCGCCCTGGAGGAGGTTCGCGACCTCGACCAGGGGCAGGCCCACCACGTTGGTGTAGCTGCCGTTGATGGCGGGGACGAAGCCGGCGCCGATGCCCTGGATGGCGTAGCCGCCGGCCTTGCCGCGCCACTCGCCCGAGCGCAGGTAGGCCGAGATCTCGGCGTCCGACAGGCGCTTGAAGCGGACCTGGGTTTCCACGCGGCGGGTCCACTCCCGGCCGCCGCGCCGCAGGGCGACGCCGGTGATCACGCGGTGTCGGCGCCCGGAGAGGAGGGAGAGGAACCCATAGGCCTCCGCCTCGTCCTGCGGCTTGCCCAGGATCCGGCGGCCGGCGGCGACGACCGTGTCGGCGGCGAGCACCGCGTCGTCCCCGCCGAGGCCCGCGGCCACCGCCTTCGCCTTCTCGCGCGCGAGGCGCAGGGCGTAGGGGCGGGGCTCCTCGTCCTTCTTCGGGGTCTCGTCGATGTCGGCGGGGATCACCGCGTCGGGGACGACCCCGATCGAGGCGAGCAGCGCCAGCCGGCGCGGCGAGGCGGAGCCGAGCACGAGGCGCGGCCCGGCGGCGTCGGGCGTCCGGCGGGGGGCCGGATCGGCCGCCGGCCCGTCCGCGCCTGGCGCCTGCGGCGCAGGGGCGGGGTCGGCGGTCATCGTCTTACTTGAAGCGGTAGGTGATGCGGCCCTTGGTCAGGTCGTAGGGCGTCATCTCCACCTGGACCTTGTCGCCCGCCAGCACGCGGATGCGGTTCTTGCGCATCTTGCCCGCGGTGTGGGCGATGATCTCATGGCCGTTCTCGAGCTTCACCCGAAAGGTCGCGTTCGGCAGAAGTTCGACAACGACCCCGGGAAATTCGAGAGTCTCTTCCTTGGCCATGCCATCTCCGGAGCAGCAAACAGGGATCGCCGCGGCGCGCCCCTGCGCGTCGCGTGCCGGGGGGTATGGCGCCCTGCGCGCCGGATTTCAAGGCGCCGCGGACGAGCGGGCGCGAAGTCGGGGGCGGCGGGGACGGGAGACGCGGGGCCCGCGTGCGGGGCCCGGACAAGGACGCGGGCGTTTTCCCGCCGAACTCGCGTCGATTGCGGCGGCGCCGCCCAAATCGGGGCGAAGTCGGGGTGTTGTTGCGAACCGCGTTGAAGGCGCGGAACGCCCGCCCATCTCTTGGACCGAGGCGCGCCACGACAGGCTGCGCCCCGGAACAACGGAGGACACCATGATCAACCGCAAGATCGCCGGCCTTTCCGCTCTGGCCCTGACCGCCGCCGCGGCGGTCTCCGCCCCTGCGCTCGCCGCGGGCCAGGCCAACGAGCGCGAGGCGGCTGTGGAAGTCGGGGTGCTGACCTGCGACCTGACCGCCAAGGACAACGACATCATCCGCGCCAAGACCGAGTACGTGTGCTCGCTGGACGCGCAGGACGACCAGTTCGACGGCACGTATGTCGCCAACATCACCAAGTGGGGCGTGGATCTCTCGACCACGGACCAGGAAGTGATCAAGTGGGCGGTGCTGACCACGCAGGAGAAGTTCAACCCCACGATGATGGACGGCGAGTACGTGGGCGCCTCGGCCGACGTCTCGGTGGCCTACGGCGCGGGCGTGCGGGTGCTGGTGGGCGGCGAGTCCGACGCCATCTCGCTGCAGCCGCTGTCGGTGTCCGGCAAGGAGGGCTACGGCCTCGCGGTCGGCCTCGAGTCGATGGAGCTGCGCGCGGTCGACCCTTCGTAAGCCGCTCGGCCCGGCCGCGGACCCGATCCGCGGCCGGGCCCGGTTTCCCGGCGCGGGATCCGCGCGCCGGGGCGAGGCCCGACGGCCCGCCGCCCCGGCGTCCTTCGTGAACCCAGAGCCTTCGATCCCTCGAGGCTCGCCAGCGGCCGGACCGGGCGTCGTCCCTCGCGCCCCGTCCGCCCCCGCCCGGGAGAGGCGCGCCCCGCACAAGCGGGGCGCGTCGCTGCCTGTGCCCTCCCCCGGGCCCTTCCCGTCTTCCCCCCTTTCGCGACGTCCGCCCCGGGCGCCCCTGGCGCGACGCCCGCCAGGCCCCGCAAAGCGCCTGTTCTCCGGAGCCGTCTCTCGCGGATGCCGACCAGAGCGACTCGGCCCCCGGGGTCAAGGATCGCGCAGCGACCCCGCGCAGCGGGGCTTGTCCTTGACCCCGGGGGGCGAGTCGCTCAGGCATCGCAAGCGAGAGACGGGTCCGGAGAACAGGCGCGGGCTTGTTCTTGGGTGAGTCAGGAGCCCGCCGGAGGCTTCGACGCCGGCAGTCCGTGACCACGGTCCCGCCAGGCGCCCCCCGGCCAAGCCCGCCCGCAGGGCGCCTGCGAGCCCGGGAACCCCTTCAGAACGCCGGGAACTCCCGGCGCAGGTTCGCCAGGATCTGGTCGCGCGTCTGCCGGTAGGCGTCGAGCTTCTGTTCCCGCGTCTGTCCGATCCCGGTGGGATCGAGCGTCGGCCAGTAGCGCACTTCGGTCGCGAACCAGCGGGTCTGGTCGAGCGCCGCGCGCTGGGCGGCGGGGGAGAGGGCCACGATCAGCTCGTAGCTGTCGATCTGGTCGCCGCCCATCGCCAGGTCCTCGAAGGAGCGCACCTTGTGGGCGGTCAGCTCCACCCCGATCTCGGCGCAGGCGGCGACCGCGAACGGGTCCACGTCCATGTCGTGCTTCACGCCCGCCGACTGCACGAAGACCCGCGCCCCGTGCAGCTTCTTCATCATCCCCTCGGCCATCGGCGAGCGCACCGCGTTGTGATCGCAGCAGAACAGGATCGAGGCGGGGAGCTCGGCCAAGCGTCTGCCCTCAGCCGCGGAAGTGGAGGACGCAGACCAGGGTGAACAGGCGCCGGGCGGTGTCGGCATCGACCACCGCCTTGCCCTCGAGCCGTTCCTCGAGGATCCGCGCGCCCTCGTTGTGGATGCCGCGCCGGCCCATGTCGATCGCCTCGATCTGGGAGGGCGGCAGCCGCTTCACCGCGTCGTAGTAGCTTTCGCAGATCGCGAAGTAGTCCTTGATGATCTGGCGGAACGGCCCGAGCGAGAGGTGGAACTCGGCGGCGGGCTCGCCCGCCTCGGTGCGGATGTCGAAGACCAGCCGGCGGTCGCGGATCGAGAGGTCGAGCCGGTAGGGGCCCGGCGGCACGCCCTCCTTCTGCACGTCGAAGGCGTTCTCCTCGAGCAGGTCGAAGATCGCGACCTTGCGCTCCTGCTCGACCTCGGGCGTGGGGGGCGCGAGGCCCGCCTCGTCGAGGGTGACGGCGACCAGACGGCTCATGTCCCGGACTCCATCGAGGCTTCCTCCTCGTTGAGCGCCGCGAGGCGCAGGCCGACGGAGAGCGCGTGCGCCTCCAGGCTCTCCGAGCGCGCCAGGGTCTCGGCGGCGGGGCCGATGGCGGCGAGCGCGCCGGGCGTCATCCGCGCGATGGTGGTGCGCTTCATGAAGTCGAGCACCGAGAGCCCCGACGAGAACCGCGCCGAGCGGGCGGTGGGCAGCACGTGGTTGGGCCCCCCCACGTAGTCGCCGATCGCCTCGGGCGTGAAGGCGCCGAGGAAGATCGCGCCGGCGTGGCGGATGTTCGCGGCCACCGCCTCGGGGTCGGCGGTGACGATCTCGAGGTGCTCGGGCGCGATCCGGTCGGAGACGGCGGCGGCCTCGGCCATGTCGCGCACCAGGATCACCGCGCCGTTGGCCCGCCAGGAGGCGGCGGCGATCTCGGCGCGCTCGAGCCGGGTCAGCAGCCGCTCGACCGCCGCGATCACCGCCTGGGCGAGGGCGGCCGAGTCGGTGACGAGGATCGACTGGGCGGAGGGATCGTGCTCGGCCTGGGACATCAGGTCCATGGCGACCCACTCGGGGTTGGCCGTCGCGTCGGCGATGACCAGGATCTCGGAGGGGCCGGCGATCATGTCGATGCCGACGGTGCCGAAGACCCGCCGCTTGGCGGCGGCCACGTAGGCGTTGCCGGGGCCGGCGATCTTGTCGACGGCGCGAATCGTGTCGGTGCCGTAGGCGAGCGCGCCGATCGCCTGCGCGCCGCCGATCCGCCAGACCTCGTCGACGCCCGCGATCCGGGCCGCGAGCAGGGTCAGCGGATTGGCCTTGCCCCCCGGGGTCGGCATGCAGACCGCCAGCCGCTCGACGCCGGCCACCCGCGCGGGGATCGCGTTCATCAGCAGCGACGAGGGGTAGGAGGCGAGCCCGCCCGGCACGTAGAGCCCCGCCGCCTCGACCGCCGTCCAGCGCCAGCCCAGCGTGGCGCCGTGGGGGTCCTGGAAGGAGACGTCCTCGGGGCGCTGGCGGGCGTGGTAGGCCTCGATCCGCTCGGCGGCGATCTCCAGCGCGCGGGCCTCCTCGGGGGGGACGGCGGCGCAGGCGACCGCGATCTCCTCCTCGGAGATGGCGAGCGTGTCGGGGGCGAGCTGCATGCGGTCGAAGCGCGCGGTGTGGTCGATGACCGCGTCGTCGCCGCGTTTGCGCACGTCGTCGAGGATCGCCGCCACGACGTCGTCCACCTCGGGCGAGGACTCCCGTTTCATCGACAGGAGGTCGCGGAACCGGCTCTCGAAATCCGGGGCGTCGGCGCGGAGCGTGACGGGCATGGGGCCTCCGAAATCAGCGTTCCGCGGTGATAGCGGGCGGCGGCGGCGGTCACAACCGGGGGCGAACATCGCGGAAGCGGTCCGCAGGCGCCCTGCGGGCGGGCGCGGCGGCGTCGCGCCGGATGGGGCGAGGGGCGAGGGAGCGGCTGGCTGCGGAGCCTCCGGCGGGCTCCTGACTCACCAAAGAACAAGCCCCGCGCCTGTTCTCCGGCGCCGTCCATCGCCTAGGCTGCCTGAGCGACTCGCCGGGAGCGGTCAAGGACAAGCCCGCGCAAGCGCGGGTCGCTGCGCGATCCCTGACCGCTCCCGGCGAGTCGCTCTGATCGGCGCCCGCGACGGACGGCTCCGGAGAATAGGCGCTCGGCGAGGGCCGGTGGGCGTCGCGCCGGCGCCCGCCCCGGGCCGCGGCGCTTGCGGGGAGGGAGGATGGCGCGGGCCGAGGGGAGGGCTAGGCAGGACCGCCGCCCTCAATCCCCGGGGTGGCTCGGGGCCTTGCCGGAGGGGGCCAGGTAGGGGCGGGTCACGTCCTCGACCCGCACCTCCAGCGCCTCGACCTGGATCGCGATCTCGCCGTCGCCGGCGAGGATGATGCGCAGGAGGCCCGAGGGGTCCTCCGGGTCGGGCGAGCCCGCGAACTCCAGCCGCAGCACCGAGAGCGCCTGGCCGCGCTCCGACGGGTCGACGCCGGCGGCGCGCACGCTCTCGACGTTCTCGACCAGCGCCACGCAGCGCACCCGCTCGTAGGGGCGGCCGGCCTTCTCGGCGCGCTCGCGGTCCTCCCAGCGGAAGCGGTTGAGGAACAGCGCGAAGCGGCGCTTGCGGCGCATCCAGGCGAGGTCGCCCGCCACGCCGGCGGCGTCCTGCAGCAGGGCGGAGACGACCTCGAGGTCCTCCGCGCTCTCGGCCCGCAGGCGGATCGGCCGCTCGGCCGCGTCTTCGAAACGTGCGTCGCTCATCGCTCCCCCTGCGCCCTTCGGCGCTGCAACAGATCCCGCCCGCGCCCCAGATAGGGGACCGGGCGCCCGGGTGGCAAGGGCAGGCCCCCTGCGGGAGCGCCTGTTCTCCGGAGCCGTCCGTCGCTGGCGGCCGACGGAGCGACTCGCCCCCCGGGGTCAAGGATCGCGAAGCGACCCCCCGCAGGGGGGCTTGTCCTTGACCCCGGGGGGCGAGTCGCTCAGGCAGGCCAGAAGCGATGGACGGCTCCGGAGACCAGGCGCGGGGCTTGTTCTTGGGTGAGTCAGGAGCCCGCCGGAGGCTCCCGACCTTCCCGGCGCCTCCCATCGGCCGCCACGAGAACCGACCCAGCCAAGCCCGCCCGCAGGGCGCCTGCAGACCGCTCCGCTCAGTCGCGCAGCCGGCGGATGTCCGCCCCGCAGGCCGAGAGCTTCTCCTCCAGCCGCTCGTAGCCGCGGTCGAGGTGGTAGATGCGCCCCACCACCGTCTCGCCCTCCGCCGCCAGCCCCGCCAGCACCAGGCTGACCGAGGCGCGCAGGTCCGTCGCCATCACCGGCGCGCCCTTCAGCGCCGGCACGCCGCGGATCTTCGCCACGCCGCCGTGCACGTCGATGCGCGCGCCCATCCGCTGCAGCTCGGGGGCGTGCATGAAGCGGTTCTCGAAGATCCGCTCCTCCAGCACGCTCTCGCCCTCGGCGAGCGTCAGCAGCGCCATCAGCTGCGCCTGCAGGTCGGTGGGAAACCCGGGGTAGGGCTCGGTGATCACGTGCAGCGGCTTCACCCGGCCGTCGGGGCGGGTGACGACGATGCCGCGCGAGGTCTCCTCGAGCGCGAGGCCCGCCTCCTCCATGCGGTCCCACAGGGCGCCGGCCTGGACGCGGCGCGCGCCCAGCAGCTCGACCGTGCCGCCGGCGATGGCGGGGGCGAGCATGTAGGTGCCCAGCTCGATGCGGTCGGCGATCACCGGGTGGGTGGCGCCGCGCAGGGCGGCGACCCCCTCGACGGTGATCTCCGAGGTCCCGTCGCCCTCGATCCGCGCGCCCATCGCGCGCAGGCAGTCGGCGAGGTCCACGATCTCGGGCTCGCGCGCCGCGTTCTTCAGGACCGTGGTCCCCTTGGCCAGCGTCGCGGCCATCAGCGCGTTCTCGGTGGCGC
>NZ_FOQH01000019.1 GCF_900113695.1 Albimonas pacifica
CAGATCGATCTCGACCCGACCTTCGGCCGCCGCCCTGACCGCTGGCGCCGGCGCAGCCCCGACGACCTCGACCGGCAGGAACGACGGGGTCTCATCCTCCGCCGTCCCGGCGAAGCGCGGATCGCGAAGCCAGGTGAAGACCAGATTGGTGTTCACGTCGTAGCGCCGCGCAACCTGGCTCACCGAAACCCCGGCCAGCCGCGTCTGCGCGCAGATCATCCGCTTCTCGTCGTCCGTCCAGATCCGACGCCGGCCCCGCTTGCCCAAAAACGCCTCCGATCGTGTCCATCATCCCTTCATGGACACTATCGACACTTCAGCAGACCCGGCAGAGCGGCGAGGCCGGACGCTTACTCTCACCCGCGCAAAGCTCGCCTCCCGCCTCAAGCGACGGGGACCGGGGCACCGCGCCACGCTCTACGCACTGGAAGACGTCATCGCATGGGCACGCGCCCACGCTCACCTCACGGACGCGCAGGAGGCGGCCCTCCGCGAACACGCCCGTCCTTTCAACAACGCCAATGAAGGTCCTAGCCATGTCTGATGCCACCGCCCGCGCCGAGGAAGCGCGTCTCGCTTTCGCGTTCCGGCTCGCCCGCGCTCACCCGAACGTCCCGGAGAGCGCCCTCCCCTTCCTGCTCCAGACCGCATCCGAGGAGCTGCCCTTCGTCGCCTTCGTGAGCGGCGCAGAGGATCGCTTCGACGTCGCCGCGGTCATCGAAGGCGTCAGCCGCTCCGACGTCGGCCGCATGGCCTTCGAGCACGAGCAGGAAGCAGCCCCGGAGACGCCCGACTTCGAGGCGATTGCCCGCCTGCATCCGCGTCAGCGGATCGCCGAGGCTCGGAAGCGGGGCTGGAAGTGACCGCCGCGGAGCCGCTGAACAACCCTCGTCACGAGAGGTTCGCCAACGCCCTTGTCGATCATCCCCGGATGACCGCTCAGGACGCGTGGGCGCTCAGCGGCTCCGCGGACGCGCCCCGGACGAACAAGGACTCGCTGAAGGCCACGGCGTGGCGCGTGAAGAACCGCCCGGACGTCGCGGCGCGCATCGGGTGGCTTCGGGAGGAGCGGCGGCGCAGGGCCGCTCACGCGGCCTCTGGAGCCCTCTCCGCTGACGGGCTGGAGGCGCTCATGCACCGGCTCTCCGCAGCCCTCACGCGCGTCCACGAGCGCGCCGAGGCGGAGAACGCCCCCGAGGGGGCGCTCCTCAAGCTGCGGCGCACCCTGACAACCCACGCGGCGCGCCTGAGCCTCCAGCTTCACGCCCTGCGCCTCGCCGATGGCCCGGACGCGCTGAGGCCCGCCGGGTCGCCGCTCTTGGACGTCTGGCGCACGCGGATGCTTGAGCGGGCCTGCACCTGCGGAGAGCGCGCGTGAGCGCGCTGGAGAGGGCGCTGGGGGACCCCGCGCTTGCACCCCTCGTCTTCGCCATCACCAAGGGCGTGGAGACGCTGGAGGCGGCGCTGGCCGCGCCCAAGATCGCGCCCGAGCTGAATGCGGTGATCTATGAGGCGGAGACCGTCTCGCACGCCTGCACGAAGCTCGCGGCGGCGCTGAAGCGCACCGCCCCGACCGAGATCAAGGAGGAGCGGCGACCGCCCCCTCCGCCCGTGGATGCGGCGTTCCTGTCGCTCCTTATCGGGTTCTGCGCCGCGCTGGGGGGCGAGGACTGCCCCGGCTGCGGCGGCATCATTCCGGCCTAGCGCCGGAAAGGCACCGCCCGAGGCGGTTGCTTGCTCCGAAGATGCCTCAAGGCGTCCTGCCGTGGGGCCGCGTCAGCGGCCCCCGGACCCCCTCCCTGTGCATGCCGTTCAGGGAATGGCCCGAACATCTGAGGAACTGATATGTTCGAACACGACACCCCGCGAGTGGTCTACTCGCAGATTCACGCTGCAATCCATCCCATCATCACCGAGCACGACAGCTCCGACCGGGGCGAGGCAACCGCCGAGTGGCTTGCGCGCGGAATCGACGACATGGGCGACGCCACGTGGCTTGCGCCCTATCTCGCCGACGACCTGCGCGCCTTCGGCATCAACCACCGCGGCGCACGGTTCGACTTCCCGTCCATCGCGGCGTCCTGCGCGTGTCCGACCCTCGCCACCTATGCCCTTCGCCTCGCCGGGGCCAAGCGGTCCGCGCGCCGGCACATCTGGACGTTCGGCGACGTCGGGCGGGACAGCCCCGTGTTCGAGGCTCCGCTCGACTGGGCGCGAGGGGTCATCTGGGTGCAGTTCGCCATGTTTCCGTGGGTGGACCGTGGCAGCGAGGACTGCGCGCTTGAGGCCGTGCGCCATTGAGGCGGAAGTCTCGTTGCAGCAAGTCGGGCGCAAGCCGAAATTCGCCTTGAAGACGACTAAGCCACTGACATCAATACATTTTCTTGAAGTTCTGGCTGGACGAGCGGGTCGGGGTGGCGTATGACGTGCGGGCCGGGGCGGCGTATGAAGGCCCGCCGATCACAAGAGGAGACTAAGGATTGGATACGGTGAGACTCGCAGAGCTTGACTACGCGTCGGCGGACGCACGTGAGGCGTTCGACGCAGGGCTAACCCACGCAGAGGACCTTCAGACGCGAATGGGTGTGGAGATCGGCGATCCCGCCGCCTTCGCGCTCCAGTGGATGCAGGCGGCGGCAACGATGCGGCTGGCTCGCATGATGGAGCGGCAGCCCATCAGATGAAGACCGGCGGCGCGGGTTGCAGCCCGCGCCGCTGCCAAGCCTTTGTGAACGCAGCAACTGCTTTCTAGCAGGTTCTCCAAAGGCTCGCAAGAAAAAATGACGCCTGAGCATGTTGCCCAGGCGAACGGAGACGCTTTCGCTCGCAAGCGACTCCCAGAGTTCGAATGGAGATACAGTGGAAAGCATGAACTATACGCGAATCATCGAGCACCATGCCGCTGTTTTCGATGCGAGAGGGGCGCGTCAGCGCACCATGGTGGCCAAGCTGAGCGCACTGTGCGGAGGTCGGAATGTCGGCATCTGACACGCTCCAGTACCTCTTCGAGGAGCTGGACACCGAGTTCGTCGTCTTCCGTGGAGACGATGAGCTGACCACGAAGTCGATCCCTGATGCAGCCGAGTTCCTGTCCGGAGAAGGCGAGATCGGGATCAGCCTCTTGCTGGCGAATGAAACCGCCATCGGCTTCTACGCTCCCGGCCTGTCCGAGAATGACGCGACGTTCATCATGAAGAAGCAGGACCGGGTGATGCCCATCATCCTGCTCGACGAAGCCGTCCATATGGACAAGGTCCCCGAAGAGTTCACCTTCGACGTCCCGGCGACCGGGATGGACGGGTGGATCATGAAGGAGACGTCCGGCACTTTCTACACCCTCGACGAGGCGCAGGCGCTCCGGCGCGAAGCGCCCAGCGCCGCGGAACCGGCGGGCGAAGCCGAATGCGATGGCTCCCCCACTGCTGCTGATGAAGTCGCAGACGTGGCGGACACCGCACCCCCGGAACTCATCGTCGCCGCGGGACAGGAGCGCTTTCAGGACGCGCGCCTGCTCGGAACCAGCACGCCCGAGGGGGACGAGTTCCTGAAGCGTCCCGCGACCTTCATGCGCGGCAAGCTCTACGGTGCGCACGACCGGCGAAACACGCTGGACGGGAAGTGGAAGGCGCACACCGGCCCGTGGGGCTCGTGGGCGGTCGACCTGTTCACCCAGCACCCGGAAGACGCCGAGAAGGAGGGGACCTGCTTCGTCCTCGGCGAGTCCGTGGACGGCGCGCGCATGGCCAAGGCCATGAAGAAGATGTACGCGATCGGTCTCGACATCGACTCCGGTGCGCGCCTTACCGACGTGCTGGCGAAGCTCGAAGAGCTTGGCCTGATCGCGTTCGTCTACACGTCGCACAGCCATGGCAAGGACAAGCTGAAGCTGAAGCGCGACGAGGTCATGCGCAAGCGAAAGCTGTCCGCGGCCCCGTCGCTGGACCAGATCAAGGACTACCTGCGCGAGGACTTCAAGGACCGGTTCGAGCCGACCTTCATCGACGCCATCAAGATCGAGAACAAGGAGCTGCAGGAGAAGGACGGAATCAAGATCGTCCTGAAGACCCCTCCGCTCGACAAGTTCCGGGTGGTCGTTCCGCTGGCGGAGCCGGTCTCCATCCCGTCGCTGGACCCGAGCCAGACGAAGGCGCTGGAAATCTGGGAGAACAAGGTCACGGGGCTCGCCGTGAACATGCTCGGCGTGTCTTTCGACGTCGCCTGCACGGACCCCTCGCGCCTGTTCTACCTGCCGCGCCATCCGAAGGGCTCGGAGTGGGACGCCGCCTACGTGCAGGGCATGCCGCTGGAGTTCGACTCCATCGAGCCCATGTCGAAGGCCTTCTACGCGAAGAACCGCGGCGCGGCACTGAACCCGCTGGCTATGGCGGGGCTGGATGAGGGCGAGGGCATCCCCGAGTTCTTCACCCCGTCCGGCAAGAGCCTGCGGGAGTGGCACCGCAAGGCCAAGGACCGCTACCAGATGGCGGACATGCTGGAGGCCAACGTCCCCGACCGCATCCGGCGCGCCGGCGGCGAGAAGGCAGGCACCGTGCATCTGGAGTGCCCCTTCGAGCATGAGCACTCGAAGGAGGGTGGCACCGGGACGTGGGCGTCCAACGCGCTGGATTCGTCGTCGGGGTTCTGGTTCATCCAGTGCCACCATGACGCCTGTCAGGGCCGACATAAGACCGAGTTCC
This sequence comes from Albimonas pacifica, assembly GCF_900113695.1. Taxonomy (GTDB): domain Bacteria; phylum Pseudomonadota; class Alphaproteobacteria; order Rhodobacterales; family Rhodobacteraceae; genus Albimonas; species Albimonas pacifica. Next base: position 4,698 of record NZ_FOQH01000019.1, read on the forward strand.
TCTCCGAGATGCTGGAGCAGGGCTGGTTCGAGGAGTCGGTGCTGACGGACGAGGCTTGGCTGCTCCCGGGTGATGACGACGTCTTTGACGATGGCGGAGCCGAGCCTCTCGCCACTTGGGCGGCAGGCCCGCTGACGCGGGCCGATTGGTCCTCGCCCGAGGCGGCGACGGAAGCCGTCAGGAAGGCCGGGCTCGGCCCGACCTCTTCTGATGCGGACGTCAAGCTGTTTATCCTGCGGGCGCTCAACGGGCAGATCGACCATAGTGGCGTGAACCTCCTTTGGGAGGCGGTAGAGGCAGCAGGAAGCCGGCTGGGCAAACGGGGATGGAACGCGCTGCTCAAGGAGGCTCGGGCGGAAAAGGATCGCGTAGAAGAGGCGCGTCAGCGCCCGGCCGACGCGCCTGACGCAGGCCCCGACGTGGCGCAAGCCGACTCCAAGGCTCAGCTCGCCTACGCGTCGGACTGCCTCAGGAAAGCCAACGCGTCGGAACCGACGCTCTTCAGGTACGGAACCGAGGTCGCAGAAATCGACCGCGTTCGTGAAACAGGGCAAAGCGCGATCCGCGCGCTTGATTTTCGGACTTTCCATGCTCGGCTGAATTCGGTGACCGATTTCCGACAGCAGACCGGCGAAAACCGGTCGCGTGGCGTCCGTGCACCGGAAGGCGTGGCGTTGGACCTCTATGCCGAACGGGAGCTTCCGCTCCCCAACCTTCGCGGCATCGTGCGCGCTCCGGTGTTCGGCTCGGACGGCAAACTGATCGCGACGCCGGGTTACGATGGCGGATCGGGCCTGTTCTACATCCCACCTGACGGACTGAACGTCCCGCCCCTCCCCGATTCCATCAATGAGGACGTTCTCCGGGAGGCTCGGCGGCTGTTGGTCGAAGAGCTGCTCGGCGACTTCATGTTCGACGGCGTCAGCCGCGACGCGCTGGTGAAGGCGGCGCTGGGCGACGCGGTGCCGCCGCCCAGCCTCCTGAACCTCATCGGGTTCATGCTGGAGCAGTTCGTCCGACCGCTCATCGCGGGGCCGGTGATGCCCATGCTGATCACGAAGCCGATCCGCGGCGCAGGCGCGAGCCTACTTATGGAAACGGTGCAGACTGTAGTGGATGGCAGGCCCAGTTCCCGCCCGCTCTCAAAGAGCGAGGATGAACGTCGCAAGACGGTGTTCACGGCCCTGCTGGCTGGCGCGGCGACCATCTATTGGGACAACGTGGTCGGCAGCGTCGACTCGCAGGTGCTGGCGCAGCTCTTCAGCGAAGACACGTTTACCGACCGAGAGCTTGGTCGCAGCGCCGAGCGTCAGCTCCCTGTCCGCGCCAGCTTCGCGCTGAGCGGCAACCGTCCCCTCTTCTCCGATGAGCTGCGCCGGCGGCTCAGTCTCGTGAACCTGGACCCCCAGAGCCCCGAACCCGAAAAGCGGGTCGGCTTCCGCCACCGCAACCTGCCTGCGTGGACGCGCGAGCATAGGGGTGAACTGGTGTGGGCGCTTCTCGTGTTGGTGCGGAACTGGCTGGATCGGGGCCGCCCAGCGCCCCAGCATGCGCCTGCTATCGGGCGATACGAGAGCTACGTCGACACCATAGGCGGGATCATCGAAGCCGCCGCACCGAACTGGACGAGCTGGCAGGCGAACCGCTCCGCGCTCAACGAGATCGCTTCGAACGACGAAGAGGAGGACATTGCGACGCTCATCGAGACTTGGCATGGGGACAAGGTCTTGAGGACGGATGCGACCGCCCGGGACGTCGCCGAACTGGCGGACGCGGCCGAGCTTGGCTTGCCGGTGAAGCGAGTGCCCAATGGCGATGGGTTCAAGTACGCACCGCGGAGCTTCGCAGCGTACCTCAAGCAGCACAAGGACCGGACGTTCGCCCTCTCTGACGGCACGCGCGTGAAGCTGACTCAGGCCGCCGCGCGCCGAGCCGAGGGGCACCCTTGGTCTCTCGTGTCCGCGGCGTAGCGATCCGTTCACTTCGCAGCATTGTGGGCGAGGGGCGCGTCAGCGCCCCGCCCCAACCCCCGAAAGCACCCCAAGCATAGAAAGCACCGAAGAAAGCATCGAGATTTCGAAACAACTTCAGTGACTTGATCGACTTAGTGCTTAAAGTGCTTTATTTTCTTGGTCCAGCTCCAGTGAGAGAAGAGTTATTTTCTCGGCGCTACTGCGCCCCTATCGCAACGGGAAAAGAAAATGTCTCTGCGGGGGCACGCCGGCACCACGTCGCGAAAGCACTTTCAGCACGACAAGGCGCAAGTGATTGATGCGCATAGGTTTTAAGCGTGCTTTCGCTTCGCGGGATAGCATCAGCCAAGCACAGGAAGCATGGGACACGCCCCGCGGTAAGCACGCGGCAACCGCTCCGATACGCTTGCCCCTGCGAAACCCACCCCCTCGCCGGCTTCCTCGTGTCCTCAGCGCCCGCACGCCGCGCGGTTGACACACACCCTCTTGGTAAGCGCCCAGACGCACGTCCGACCTATTGCAGACCGAACTGACCGCCGGACAATTTTTCTGGAGCGCTGACGCGCTCATTCTCCACCAGAGGCAGGCAGCCCCCGGCACGCGTCTCGCCCTACGTGTATCGCCCGCAGGCCGCCACCCCGCCGGCAATGCCCTGCGCGCCCCGCCACCTCTCCCGGCGCTGGGCGCGGGGCTCATGGCCTCTGGCACGCCTGCGCCCGCTGACGCGGGCAGCCCACCCCCGGCCCGCGTCAGCGGGAGGCGAGATTTCCGCCGTTACATGCACAACGTTCCTTGCAATTCGCAACAGGACTCGAGAAGATGGTCCTGCAAGGCACAGAGGGAGACTCAGCCGTGAAGAGCTACGTCATCTACAAGCGGGTCTCGACCGAAGAGCAGGGCCGCTCGGGGCTTGGCCTTGAGGCGCAGGACCGCGACATTGAGCTGTACCTCTCGACCTACTCCGACGTCCCGTATGAGGTCATCGGCACGTTCACGGACGTGCTGTCCGGCGCAAATGATGGGCGTCCTGAGCTTGAGAAGGCGATTGCCCTTGCGCGCTCGACCGGCGCGGAGCTTCTGGTTGCGAAGCTGGACCGGCTTTCGCGCAAGGTCTCCTTCATCGCGTCCCTGATGGATGACAAGAAGCTCGCCCTTCGCGTCGCCTCCATGCCGCACGCCGACAAGTTCCAACTTCACATCTACGCGGCTCTTGCCGAGCAGGAACGGGACTTCATCTCCACCCGCACCAAGGCCGCGCTCGCTGCCGCCAAGGCCCGCGGCGTGAAGCTGGGCGGGCTGCGCCCGAACACAGAGCGTCGCAATGAGGCGCTGCGCGCCGGTGCCCTCGACCGCGCCAAGCGGGTGGAGAAGTTCGTCCGCCCGCTGCATGCCGAAGGGAAGTCGCTCCGCGACATCGCCGAGTTGATGAACGCCGCAGGCATCCCGACCGCCCGCGGCGGGAACTGGCAGGCGTCGCAGGTCAAGCGGGTGCTCGACAGGCTCGCCACGGTGGCCTGAGGGCCAAGGTACCGGCCCGCGCCCGCGGGCCAGCACGAAGGCGAAGGAGGGACCCAAGGTCCCCCCCTCCCACCGAGGTCAACGAGCCCCCCAGTGACTGGCAGTACATGGCCCATAAAATTTTGTGAAAGCAAGCGCTCCGCCAGCGGCGTTGCGTGAGCGCTTCAAGTTACTCGAAGAAATTCTCGGCCAGCTTCGAGTATGGTCCACTTGAGAGGATCGCGCGAGGTACCTGCGCCCTCGCTGGCAACAAGCCCCCTCTCTCGCAACCCCTTCAACGACAGTGTCGCCGACTTCGGGTTTGAAAACGGTTCGTCCATGAGCGTGACTATTTCTCGTTGCGTCACCGCTCCCATCGCATCCATGACGCGCATCATGGCAAGTGCGGGGCCGCTGGGACGCCAGATCGCACCGCCGCCGCCCGGAAGCGAAGCCCGCAGAGCCTCCATACCGTCGCGTATGTAACCATGGACCACAGACCGCGAAGGAGGATCACGAAACGGCTTGATATAGCGCCAGACCTCTTCGCCTAGCTCCGTAAGTGTATGGGAAGGGTGCTTGTTGTGCCGCCCTACCGACGTGGACTTCAGGAGCCCCTCACCCCGTAAGCGCTGTACTCGCTGCCCCATTCGTGGATCGCCCTTCTGAGGGTGAAGTCCCCGCATCGCCATCGTCAGCTCTCTAGAGGTAGCTTCGCCGAGTACAGCCAGCAGCTCGACCACATCGCCGCGGTGATCCCCAAGCGCAGCAGAGAGGTCTGACGGCGCGATTTTCGGGCTCTCTATCACCGCAAACTCGGACTGCCGCCCGTCGTCCGTCAAATGCACCATTCGGATACGCCCGAAACGGAACATTCCCGCGAGCCCCCGAGCAACTAGCTCCTCCGCCGCAGATAACGCTGCATCCACTCCCATCCCACAGAATGCCGCAAGGTCATTTACAAGGACAGGCTCATCCTCCAGCGCACCGAGTAGAAGTCGCGCAGCGTGGCTAGGGTGCCTCTCGCGCTCACTCAGTTCTTCATCGAGCTTTTCGAGGTTCGTGCAGTATAGGTACGCGTTTGGACTCACTTCCCTGCGATGCAGCAGGCCCTTTTCCATGTGCAACTTCAATCTCTGGTCTACTCGCTGCCTCGACACGCCGAGGCGCGTCCTGACGTCAGTCGCAAATCGTGGTTCAGAGAGGTATTTGAGGAACTGCTCATCCTCCTCGCCAGTGACGCGAACTCGCTTTCGACCGCGATACTCAGATACTTGCTCTGGAGTCGCAGCAGGAAATCGCGTTGATTGATAGAGCCCGTGCGAAGCCTTCCTGATCAGCCCCTCGTCACATAGGCGAGCTAAATCGCCTTGAAGACGCGTCGCAGATACCCCGGTGAGTGCCTTCCTGATGACCTTCGGTGTCACCAACTCGCCCGTTTCAAAGAACGACATCAGTTGATCGCGGCGAACGACGCCGCTGCTTCGTGGTCTTTCGCCTGCCAACACCTGCGGGCCGGCTTCCACCCGCCCAACCTTCGAGCGTGTCACGGCACAATCATAGACCCGAAACTGGTCTTCAAGGAGGTCCCTGAGGGAACCCTCATCAAGTCGGTCGGCGCTGAAAGTGATCGTGTATCTATACATGCGCAGCATGTTGCCACGGGAGTTTAGTCAGTCAATAGAAAGAGAGCGCCTGCGCCAGAAGACACCTCACGCACCGGGGAGTGGCACGGCGGGCGCGCCCAACCGTCAGCGACCTTGTCGCGCTCACCCACCGCACGAGCGAGGCCTCAGCGTCTACGATGCTGCAGCAGGTGTGACCCGACGCTTCGCGGCACCCCGCTCAATAGCGTTAGCCACCCGCAAGCGCATGAAGTCGTCGAAGTTTCGGGCTTGATGCAGTATCCGTACACCCTTAGGTCCGAATGTGCGCGCTGAGCGCTTCAGGTACGAATAGAAGGTCCAGCTTCTATAGTCACCCGTGAGGTTGGACTTTTTCACCCGAGAAAAGCGCTCCGAGAACAGCGAGTAGTTGAAGCTGGCCACCAAGGTAGCGGGGTCTAGCGCAGGATTTGCCTCGAAATGTCTGCGAGCGTCCCGCTTGGCAGCTACTGCAACTTTCCCGTAGAAGCGAGACATGGTACTATCGCGGACGAAGACTTGGCAGCCATCATAGCGAAAACCAAGGTATTCGAAGCCGTTCTTGGCAGCCTCGTCAGGATGCTGCGCCAGATGCTGGAATTGAAGCCCATCCGGCGTACGCACGAACTGCGCCACGCAGGTCTTTGCCTCATTGATCGCTAGCGCCGACCCGTGGCGGGGCATCTCGCCAACGGCGAAAGCAATGGCGCCCTTAGCCTCCGAGGCACCGCCCGGCAAGATCAGGAGGATGTCGTCGGAGTACCGCATGTACCGCCCGCCTCTATCACGGGCATACCGTGCCATCACCTTGTCGAAGTCCAACAGGTAGAAATTCGCTATCAAGTCGGAGATGGGAGCACCCTGAGGCACGCCGTACGGCAGCTCGTTCTTCCTCACGAGCGAGGCACCGCACGCAGCATCGCCTCCGCAAATCTTGGCTCGGAATTCCGCGCTAGAGCAGAGTTGTTTCGGCACATCGCGGAAGGGTCGCAGGAAGCCTTCGACCAACTTCCCGTCACGCTCGCGTAAGCCGAAATACCCTAGCCGGCGATATACAGACCTCTGGTCGACAAAGCGGTACTTCGTGATGTTCTTGAATACCGCGTAGTGGTCGGCGGGAAGCGCCTCGACACCAAGAAGACTGCACCAAACTCGCTTGATGTGCGCATGATCAATTCGATCAAAATACTTCCTGATATCAAGGGCAACGGCAACGCAATCGCCTAGTCGGTCGATTTCGTCGAATGCATCTTTTGCAAAGTCTATGTTACACTTCCCACCTCCCGAGTCCTTTTTCAGAACCTGCCGGTAGGCAATAGGGCACTCGGCGATGCCCTCCTCCCGCAACCGCGTCTCGTACAGTCGCGCTAGCTTCCGCCGATAGAACGCGAAAATGTAGGCGTCTCGTCGCGCCCCGTATCGTATCGGCCGCCTCTTCTTTTCGGGACGCCCCGCATCAGTGTTGCGATACGGCTGCCAAGACTCTTCAAACAGAAAGAAGGGGTAGAACGTGTTCTTCGCGACTCGTTCCGGACTGGTTACGAGTCGTCGTATCTCTCTCAACGAGAGCGGAGCATCGAAATGGGGATACTGCTTAAGATCTTTCCCCGTAAAGTCGAACTCGTCGTCGTCCATTGGCCTCCGCGAGTGGGGGCAGGAGCTTCAGGTCAACGCACTGACCCTTGTCATCTCCGCCCCCGCCGTTCTGCGGTGTGCGTTCGTCTTCGACGTGGTCGCGTATGCTGTCATGCAGCTGGCAGTGTGGTGCTGCCGAACTGACCGCAGCCGGCCCGCGTGGCTGGCGAGAGGAGCCCGAATGATCGAACTCGCGTCCTGCACTGACCTCGGGACAAGCCTTGACAGTATAAACACGTAACTGATCGCCCCCGATTGAGCGCCATGAATGGGATCTAGGGAAGCCACGTAAAGCTCGCAAGGCCCCACGTGTTCTTTTTTCGTTCGTGCGGATGCGTGTACCCCGCCCCGACGGCGCGACGCGAGCTGCTAGCGGCGCTGACGCAATACTCCCATGCGACCGCTCCCGCCCCGAGTCGCGGCGCAGCGCAGCGCAGCGAACGCTGATCTGCACCTTTCGCGGACCTCAGCTCAAAGGCACGTGTACCACAAGCCGCACCACAGCGATCAACCAGCACCGCGTTGTCTGGAAATAATTTCTATTATTTTCAAGATATTACGGGACTTACCCCCAAGCCCAACGAGTTTCGAGTCTTCTCGACCGCACCATCAGGCAGGCTTGGAGGAACCGGATCCCAAGCCCCATCCGGGGCCCCAGGGGTTCCGACGCGGCGCCCGGCGCCGCAGGGGCCGACGCCCTCCCCGGCCGCTTCCGGCGACGCCGCGCGCCGCCCCCCCCGGAACCGATCCTGATGCCGTCGCGACGCACCCCTCGTCCCGCGCCGCGGACCGTTTCGCGCCGCCTGTCGACGCGCGCGCGAAACGCGGGGTAAGGTCCGCCCCGGGGACGCGGGGGGCCGGCGGATTTCGCCGGACGGACAGGGGCGCCAGCTGAGAGGCCTTCGCCGGCCGTGTCCCCATGGGGAAGAAACCTCAGCAAGAGGCGATAACAAACAAGATGACGCGATCCATCATCAAGTCGATCAAACCGGTCGGCACGTTTTACGCAGACGTCGTTTCCTTCGCGACCCAGGGCTACTATGCCTTCGACGCCGACGACTGGGCCGACGCCCAGCCGAAGCGCAAGACCGCCAAGGCGATCACGGTCGAGACCGACTTCACCTACGCGATCCACAACAAGCCCGACTACAAGGCCGAGGTCGGCTACCGCTTCCTCGGCGACTTCTCCAAGTCCGGCGGGGTCTGGACCGGCACGGTCGACCGCCTCCAGTTCCTGCGTGACGGCGAGGTGGTGGGGCTGGTGGTCCTGAACTCCGAGGTCGACGTCTCCCGCGTGATGGGGGTCGGCGGCTCGGGGCTGATCTGGAACGAGCTGACCGTGACCGGGCTGAAGGGCGCGTTCAGCCGGGCCGCGGACATCGTCAACGGCTCGCTGGGCGACGACGTGATCGACCTCGGGCGCGGCAACGACCAGATCAACGCCTCGCGCGGGAACGACCTGGTGCGCGGCGGCGCCGGGCGCGACCTGATCGACGGCTTCGACGGGAACGACCGGCTCTTCGGCGGCGGCGGCGCGGACCGGCTGATCGGCAACGGCGGCGACGACCGCCTGTTCGGCCAGGGCGGCGGCGACACGTTCCAGAGCGACGGCCAGGGCGCCAACGTCTGGACCGGCGGCAAGGGCGGCGACTTCTTCCAGGTCTCGGGCCTGGACTGGGACAAGAGCAGCCCCACGACGGTCGCCGACTTCTCCGCCCGCCAGGGCGACCGGCTGGACCTGCGCGAGTTCTCGCCCCTGCTCTACAACGAGGTCGACGCGATCCGCTACATCGGCGGCGAGGCGTTCTCGGCGAGCGAAGGCGTGGCCGAGATCCGCATGGAGGCGGGTCTCGTGACCCTCGACGCCGACGGCGACGGGATCGCCGACCACGGCCTCCTGCTCGAGGGGCTGGGGGCGTTCGACGCCGCCCGCACCGGCTGGATCGTCCTGCCCGAGCCCTGGGAGTTCGGCTGAAAGGCCCGCCGGCGGCCCCTCGCGGGCCGCCGGCGGGACTCAGGGCGCGGGATCGAGGATCTCGTGCACCCGCTCCGGCGGGCGGCACAGGCGGGTTCCGCGCGGGGTCTCGACGATCGGCCGCTCGATCAGGCGGGGATGGGCCGCCATCGCGGCGATCAGCGCCGCGTCGTCCAGGCCCTCGTCGGCGAGGCCGAGCTCGGCATAGGCCGCCTCGCCCCGGCGCAGCAACGCGCGCGGGGCCATCCCCATCGCGCCCAGCAGGGCCGCGAGGCGCTCGCGGTCGGGCGGCGTCTCGAGATAGCGCACGATCACGGGCTCGATCCCCGCCGCGCGGATCAGCGCCAGCGTGGCGCGGGACTTGGAGCAGGCGGGGTTGTGGAAGATCACGACGCTCATCGCGCGGCCTCCCCGGTCGGGAACCAGCCGCGGGTTCGGTTGGCGAAGGCCACCAGCGACAGCATCACCGGCACCTCGACCAGCACGCCGACCACGGTGGCGAGCGCCGCGCCGGATCCCAGGCCGAAGAGGCTGATCGCCACCGCCACCGCCAGCTCGAAGAAGTTCGAGGTGCCGATCAGCGCGCAGGGGGCCGCGACCTCGAAGGGCACGCGGGCCGCACGGGCGGCGAGATAGGCCACGAAGAAGATCCCGTAGGACTGGATCAGCAGCGGCGTCGCGATCATGCCGATGGCCAGCGGCCGGTCGAGGATCACGCCCCCCTGGAAGCCGAAGAGCAGGGTCACGGTCAGCAGCAGGCCCGCCATGGAGGCGGGGCGCGCCCGGTCCTTGAACGCCGCGACCGCCGCCTCGCCGCCCCGGCGCACCAGGCGCGCGCGCGCCGCGGCCCCCGCCAGCAGCGGCGCCGCCACGTAGAGCCCGACCGAGAGCAGCAGCGTCCCCCAGGGCACCGCGATGTCGCCCACCCCCAGCAGCAGCGCCACGATGGGGGCGAAGGCGAAGACCATGATCACGTCGTTCACGCTGACCTGGACGAGGGTGTAGTTGGGATCTCCGCGGGTCAGGTTCGACCACACGAAGACCATGGCGGTGCAGGGGGCGGCGCCCAGAAGGATCAGGCCGGCCAGCCACTCGCGCCCCTCCTGCGGGTCGATCCAGGGGGCGAAGAGGTGCTGGAAGAACAGCACGCCGAGCGCCGCCATGGTGAAGGGCTTGATCAGCCAGTTCACCACCAGCGTGATGGCGAGGCCCCGCGGCCGGTCGCGCACATGGCTCAGCGAGCCGAAGTCGACCCCCACCATCATCGGGAACACCATCGCCCAGATCAGGACGGCCACCGGCAGGTTGACCCGGGCGACCTCCATCGCGGCCAGCGCCTGGAAGGGGCCGGGGGCGAGCTCGCCCAGCGCCAGCCCCGCCGCCATGGCCAGCGCCACCCACAGCGACAGCCAGCGTTCGAACAGGCCCAGGCCCCCGGGGGCGGGGGCGGCGGAGGCGTCATGGCTCACGGTGCGGGGTCCTTTCGCGGGAGGGCGGGCGCGGGGGGCGAGGCGGGCGGGGCCGGCGCGGCCGGCGCCCGGCAGGCGCAGGCGATCTCCTCGATCAGGGGCGTGCAGAGCTCCGGGCGCCCGCCGCAGCAGTCCTGCAGCAGGAAGCCCAGCAGCCGGCGCAGCCCGTCGAGGTCGGCGAAATAGCGGATCACGCGCCCCTCCCGCCGGCTGCGGGCGAGCCCCGCCTGCTGGAGGATCGCGAGGTTCGAGGACAGCGTGTTGTGGCGCACGCCCAGGCGCGCGGCGACCGCCCCCGCTGGCAACCCCGCCTCCCCCGCCTCGATCAGCAGGCGGAAGGCGGAGAGCCGCGTGGGCTGGCCAAGGGCCGCGAAGGCCGCGAGCGCGTCGGATGCGTCCATATGTCGGGAGATATCGAAACGACGCCCGCGTGACAAGCCGCGCCGCCGCCCCCGACCTGCGGCGCCCAGACCCGGCCCCTCCGCCTGCACGGCAGGCGGGCGCCGCGTCGACGGGCGCGCCGCGGAGGAGCGTCCGGCCCGCGGCGCGACGCCGCCGTCCCGCAGGTCGCGCGGGACGCCGGCCGCGGCCGCGCCCCGGACGCCCGGCCGGAGGCTTTCGCGGCGCCCGCAGAAGCCCCGCCCCGCCGCGGGCGCGCGGCCGGCCCCGCGCCGCGGGCCGAGCGCCTCCCCCCAGCGCTCCGCCCGACGCGGCGTCGCCGGCGCGCCGCGCCGGCGCTTCCGGCCCGCCGCACGTCGCCCGCTCCGGGCGGAGCGGGGAACCCTGCCGCAGGCGCCCCGCCTCCGCCTCCGGCGCAGCATCGGCGGGACCGCTCCGCCCGCGTCCCCCGGCGCCGGCCCGCCCCGGGCGCGACGCCGCCCCCGCGCCGCGGGCCGGAGGCGCGCCCCGGGGCGCCCCGCCCGACGCGGCGCCCCCCGGCCCGGCCGGGCGCCGCGGAGGCGGCGGGGAAGGGCCCCGGGCCCGCCGGCGGCTCGCCCACGACGCGACGACCTCCGAGGTCATCGACTCGCCGCGCCTCGCCCGCCTATGCTCGCCCCAAAACACCGCGCCGGCAGACGCGCGGGCCGCCGGAGGAGTTTCCCATGACCGTCGCCCCCCCGCCCTCCGCCGCCGCCGCGGCGCGGCGCAGACCGCGCCTCTACTACGGCTGGATCGTGGTCGGCGTGGCCTTCGTCACCATGGGCGTCGCCGTCACCGCGCGCACCGGCTTCGGCCTGCTGTTCCCCCAGGTGATCGAGGAGTTCGGCTGGAACTCGGGCGTCACCTCCGGGGCCTTCTCGGTGGGCTTCCTCGCCTCCACCGCCTTCCTGCCGATCGTGGGCTGGATGATGACCCGCTGGGGCCCGCGCGGGACGATTCCCGTCGGCGCCGCGATGGTGGCGCTGGGCTATGTCGCGGCCACCCAGGTCTCGACCCCCTTCGAGCTCTACGTCGCCTTAGGCCTGCTGGCGGTGAACGGCTCGATGGCGATGAGCTACATCTCCCACTCGATCTTCCTGCCCAACTGGTTCGTGAGGAACCGCGGCCTCGCCATCGGGCTCGCCTTCGCGGGCGTGGGCGTCGCCTCGGTCGTCCTGCTGCCGGCCATGCAGTGGCTGATCGAGACCGAGGGCTGGCGCACCGCCTGCCTCGCCGTCGCCGCGATCACCGCGGTCGCGATCATCCCCCTCAACCTCGCCTTCCAGCGCACCCGCCCCGAGGACATGGGCCTGCTCCCCGATGGCGAGACCGCGCCCGAGCCCGGCGACGCGCCGCGCGCCGCCGTCGACCCGGTGGTCGACCGCGCCTGGGCCGAGACCGACTGGACCCTGCGCCTCGCGATCCGGACCTCGCGCTTCTGGTGGGTCGCCTCGGGCTATTTCTGCGGTCTGTTCATCTGGTACGCGATCCAGGTCCACCAGACCCGGTTCCTGGTCGACCAGGGCTTCGACGCGGGCGTCGCGGCGCTGGCGCTGGGCATGGTGGCCTTCTTCGGCATCGCCGGCCAGATCGGGGTCGGCGCGCTCTCCGACCGCTGGGGGCGCGAGGTGGGCTGGACCGTCGCGGGCGTGGGCTACGTGATCGCCTCGGTCTGCCTGCTGCTGCTCGACCAGGCGCCCTCGGCGGCGCTGATGTGGACGATGGTCGTGTTCCAGGGCCTGCTGGGCAACGGGGTGGCGGCGATCTTCGGCGCGATCCCGGCCGAGATCTTCCAGGGCCGGCGCTTCCCCACCATCCTCACCGCGATCAGCCTGGTGGCCAACATGGGCGCCGCCGCGGGCGTGTGGCTGATGGGCGTGATCCGCGACCAGACGGGGGGCTACGCCGCGGGCTTCTGGCTCTGCCTCGCGCTCTCGGTCGCGTGCATCGGCTGCATCTGGGCCGCGGCCCCGCGCAAGGTGCGCCTGGTCTCCCGCCAGGCCGCCCGCCGCGCCGCCCAGGCGGCCTGAGCGCCTAGAGCCAGGCGGTCGGGTCCACCCCGAGCACCGGCCCGTGCAGCGCCAGCAGGACGAGGAACAGCGCGAGCCCCAGCCCCGCCTCCGCCGCGAGCCGCCAGGAGGCCGCCCGCCGCAGCCGCGCGCCCGGCGGGCCGGAGGCGAGGCCGAAGGCCGCCGCCTCCCCCCGCCGCCGGGCCCGCCGCTCCAGCCCCCGCATGCCGACGAGGGCGAAGAGCGCGAAGCCCCCGAACATGACGACCGAGACCAGGTCCCCGTTGGCGAGCGCATGGCTCCCGCCCCAGAGCGCGAAGGCCCACAGGATCGGATGGCGGGTGATCGCCAGCACCCCCGGGCGCGCCGCATCCGCCGCGCCTCCGCGGAAGGAGACCGAGACCGGGTTCGCCCGCCCCGCCCCCGCGACCAGCAGCACGCAGGCGAGCGGCATCGCCGCGAAGGGGGCCAGCGCCGCCGCCCGCCCCGGCGCCCAGAGCTCGACATAGGGCGCGCGCGCCGCCGCCGAGACCAGCCAGGCCAGCAGTCCGACCGAGACGAGCGAATAGCCGATCACCCAGGCCCGCCGCCCCAGCCGCGCCACCGCGGCCGTCCGCAGGCCGCTGGCGGCCGGAACCACATGGGCGGCGAGGAAGGCGGCGAAGGCGAGGGCGAATTCCAGCATCCGCCCTCATCGCCCGCCCCGCCCGCCCGGGCAAGCGCCCCCGCGGGCCGTGATGCGCGCGATGCGCCGCATTCGACCGGCCGCGCAGGCGCCGCGGGCCCGCCGCCCGCGGCACGCGCAGCCGTGACGCGGCGCCCCTGCGGGCGGCCTTGACCTCCGCCGCCTGGGCGCGTCCCCTGACCCGCCACCAGCCGGAGACGCCCATGACCCCTGCGACCGAGCGCGACGACGCGGCCGAGCCCGCCTCCGGGGACGCCCGTGCGCAGGCCCTGCCGGACGCCCTCGACGCCGCCTCCGGGCGCGAAGCCGACGACGCGCGGGAGAGCGCGCATCGGGACGGGCCGCCCCCGCGACAGCTCGACCTGCTGCGCGCGCGGCGTTTCTGGCCGCTGTTCTGGGTGCAGTTCCTCGGCGCCTTCAACGACCAGGTGTTCAAGAACGGCTTCATGGCCCTGCTCACCTGGAAGCTGGCCGAGCGGCTGGGGCTCGACATCGACCTGCACGTGCTGATGGCCGGCGCCCTCTACATCCTGCCCTTCGCCCTCTTCTCCGCCGTCGCCGGCCAGATCGCCGACGGCGTCGACAAGGCGCGCATGATGCGCTGGGTGAAGGGGGCCGAGGTCGTGCTGATGGCGCTCGCCGCACTGGCCTTCCAGCTCGAGAACATCTTCCTGCTCTACCTGCTGCTGTTCCTGATGGGCGCGCAGTCGGCCTTCTTCGCGCCGATCAAATACGCGGTCCTGCCCCAGTACCTCGCCCGGCGCGAGCTGATGGCGGGCGCCGGGCTGGTGCAGTCGGCGACCTTCCTCGCCATCATCCTGGGCCAGATCCTCGGGCTGAAGGTCGCGCTGCTCGACGGCGGCGCGGCGCTGGTCGGGGCCACGGTCGTGGCCGTCGCCCTCTTCGGCCTCGCCGCGAGCTTCATGGCCCCGAGCGCCCCCCGCCAGGGCCGCGCGCCCGAGATCGACGTCACCGTGGTCCGCGCCATCCGCGACGTGGTGCGCGACTGCGCCCGCCGCCCCCGCCCCTTCTTCGCGATCCTGTGCATCAGCTGGTTCTGGTTCGCCGGCGCCACCTTCCTGACCCTGATCCTGCCCATCGCCAAGGAGACGCTGCACGCCTCCGAGGACGCGGCCCTGGTGCTGCTCGCGGCCTTCGTGACCGGGCTCGCGCTCGGCGCGGCGCTGACCAACCGGGCGACGCGGGGCCGGATCGGCCTCGCCCTGCCCCCGATCGGCGCCCTGGGCATCGCGGCGGGGGCGACGCTGTTCTGGCTGGCGACGACCGCCTACGGCGCGGGGCTCGACCGCGCCGGGCCGCTGCTCGACGCGGGCGGGTTCCTCGCGCGCGGCGACGCCTGGGCGGTGCTCGGGGCCGCGGTGCTGCTCGCGACCTTCTGCGGGCTCTACGTCGTGCCGCTCAACGCCGTCTACCTCGACGCAGCCCCCGCGGCCGAGCGGGGGCGCTTCGTCGCCTGCTCCAACATCACCGACTCGATCGCGATGGTGGCGAGCTCGCTCTTCGCGATGGTCCTGCTCGCCCTCGGCCTGGGGCGGGAGGAGGTCTTCGCCGTCGTCGGCCTGACCGGCCTGATCGCCGCGGGCGTCATCCTGCGCCGCCGCCGGCGCTTCGAGGCGAGCGAATAGGTCCCGAGACGGCTGGACCTGCGCGCCCGCCTGCGCCACAACCGCGACATGACCCTCGCGCCCGACTTCTGGAAGACCACCCCCCTCGCCGAGATGACCCGCGAGGAGTGGGAGGCGCTGTGCGACCGCTGCGGCCGCTGCTGCCTGGTGAAGCTGGAGGACGAGGACGACGGGGAGCTGATGTACACCCGCGTGCACTGCCGCCTCTACGATCCCAGGACCTGCTCCTGCCGCAACTACCCGCTGCGCCGGACCCTGGTGCCGGGCTGCGTGAACCTGACCCCCGACACGCTCGAGGAGGCGAAGGCGTGGATGCCCACCACCTGCGCCTACCGCCTGCTGGCCGAGGGGCGCGACCTGCCCGAGTGGCACCCGCTGGTCACCGGCGACCCGGCCTCGACGCGCCGCGCGGGGATCGCGGCCGACGGGCGCAACCCGCCGGGCCGGCTGATCCACGAATCCTCCGTCGACGAGGACGACCTGCAGGACCACGCGCTCGACAAGCCGCTCTGACCCCCGCAAGCCCGAGGACCTCCGCCCGATGATGTTCGCCTCCGACAACGCCGGCCCCGCCGCGCCCGAGCTGATGCAGGCCGTGATCGCGGCGAACGAGGGGCCCTCGATGCCCTACGGGAACGATCCCCTCAC
Organism: Albimonas pacifica; assembly: GCF_900113695.1. GTDB lineage: Bacteria > Pseudomonadota > Alphaproteobacteria > Rhodobacterales > Rhodobacteraceae > Albimonas > Albimonas pacifica. The sequence continues at coordinate 20,298 of NZ_FOQH01000019.1, forward strand.
CGCCTCGGTCCGGGCGCGGGTGCGCGAGATCTTCGAGGCGCCCTCGGCCGAGGTGTTCCTGGTCGCCACCGGCACCGCGGCGAACGCCCTGGCGCTGGGCGCGCTGGTCGAGCCCTGGCAGACCGTCTTCTGCCACCGCAACGCCCATATCGAGGAGGACGAGTGCGGCGCGCCCGAGTTCTACACCGGCGGCGCCAAGCTGACCCTGCTGGAGGGCGACCATGCGAAGATCGACCCCGCCGGCTTCGCCCGCGCGCTGACGTTCACCGCCCGCGCCGGCGTGCACAACGTCCAGAAGGGCGCGCTCTCGATCACCCAGGCGACGGAGCTGGGCGCCGTCTACACCCCCGCCGAGGTCCGCGCGCTCGCCGATATCGCCAGGGCCGAGGGCCTGCCGGTGCACATGGACGGCACCCGCTTCTCCAACGCCGTCGCCCGGCTGGGCTGCACGCCGGCCGAGCTGACCTGGAAGGCGGGGGTCGACGTGCTGTGCCTGGGCGCCTCCAAGTGCGGGGCGATGGCGGCCGAGGCGGTGATCTTCTTCGACGCCGACGAGGCGAAGACCTGGGAGTTCCAGCTGCGCCGCAAGCGCGGCGGGCACCTGTTCTCGAAGATGCGCTACGTGGCCGCCCAGATGGACCGCTGGCTGGCGGACGGGCTGTGGCTGGATCTGGCGGGCCGCGCCAACGCCGCCGCCGACCGGCTGGCGGCGGGCCTGGGCGAGGGCAACCTCGCCACGCTGCTGCACCCGGTGGACGCCAACGCGCTCTTCGCCTCCCTGCCCCGCTCGGCCCACCAGCGGCTGCACGGGGCCGGGGCGAAATACTACCTCTGGCCCTTCGACCAGCCCCTCGAGGGGCCGGGCGACGAGATGCTCTCCTGCCGGCTGGTCTGCAACTGGGCGACCTCGCAGGCCGAGGTCGACGCCTTCCTCGCCGCCGCCCGCGGCTGAGCTCTCCCCGGCTGGGCGCGAGGCGCGCGCCCCGCTCCCCCCAAAGTTGACAGCTGTCAACGCTGCAACTCCCGCGGCGCGCCTGCGGCCGGCCGCGAGCGGCCCCGGGTCGCGCCCGGGGCGCCGGCGCTCCGCGTCCTCTCCCCACGGACGCGCGGCCCGGGTTCCCGGGCCCGCAGGCGCCCTGCGGGCGGGCCTGGGCCTGCGGCGGGCGTGCCGCCCGGCCCGCCCGCCGGGCGCCCGCGATCATCGCCCTCCCCGCGCCCCCGGCCACTCCGGCGCCGGCGGCGGGCGGACCGGGGGCGCCCGGCGGCGGGGCGCACGAAAAACGCCGCCCGCGGGGGCGGGCGGCGCTCGGAAAGGCCGGGGGCGGCGGCGGCGGCGTCAGGCCGAGGGGCCGCCCGCGTTGTCGCCGTCGCCCACGGCGGGATTCTCGGCGTCGAAGCCCAGCGTATCGGGCTCGAACTCGTAATGCGCGCCGCAGAACTGGCAGTCGGCGGTGACCTTGCCGTCCTCGGTGGTCATGTGGCCGATGTCGCGCGAGGAATACTGGCGCAGCGCGGTGACCACCTTCTCGGCCGAGCAGGTGCAGCCGAAGCCGACCGGCTGCGGGGTCCAGACGCGCGGCGTCTCCTCGTGGAAGAGGCGCACCAGCAGCTCCTCCGGCGAGACGTGGGGGCCCAGCAGCTCATGCGTCTCGACGGTGTCGAGCAGCAGGTTGACCCGGGTCCAGTCCTCCTCCTTGTCGCCCATCGCGGCGACGTCGGCGGCCATCATCACCCCGTCCTCGCCCGAGCCGCCCGCGCCGGGCCGCAGGGGGCTCGCGGGGGGCATGTGCTGGAGCATCACCCCGCCCGCGCGCCAGGCGCCGGGCTCGCCCGGCGCGGTCGCCTCGGCGGAGGCGATGGCGAAGCGGGTGGCGATCTGCTCGGACTGGGCGAAATAGGCCTCGGCCGAGGCCGCCAGCGACCCGCCGGCGAGCGGGGTCAGACCCTGGTAGGGCTGGCCGGAGCCGTGGTTGATGATGACGGCGAAATAGCCCTTGCCGAACTGGGGGAAGGCCTCGGCGGCCTCGTCCAGGCGCTCGGGGTCGAAGCCGGCGCAGGCGCGCATGCGGGCGGGGGCGCCCTCGGCTTCGGGGGCGAACCAGTCGGTGGCGACGAGGCGGATGGGGCCGTCCCCGCGCACCTGCAGGCTGAGGCGCCACTGCAGCTTGAGGGTCTGGCCGATCAGGGCGGTCAGCATCGCGGCCTCGGCGACGAGGCCCGCGACGGGGCGCGGGTAGGCGTGCTGGCCGAGAATGGCGGCGAGGGTGGAATCGAGCCGCGCCGCACGGCCGCGCATGTCGCAGCGGTCGAGCTGGAAGGGCAGAACGGCGTCGTCTCCGGGGGCGCCGCCCGGGGGAACGGCGGGCCCGCCGGCATGAAGGTCCAGCGGCATGGGAGTCTCCTTGGGCCGGCGAAAGGCCGGCCTGTCGGGGCCGCATATAGAATCCTGAGCGCCCCGACGCCACCCCTGCGGCCGGCGCCCCCGCCCGCAGGCGTGGCGCCCGCGTCACGCCAAGGCGCCGCCCCGGGCGCGGCGAGCGCGCAGCGGCCGCGGCGATCGGCGCGACGCGGCGCGGGCCGGGGAGGCGCCGCGTCGGGCGCGCCGCCGGGGGGAGGCGTTCCGCCCGCGGCGCGTCGCCGACGGCGCGTCCGTGGCCGGCGGAGCCCGGGGCGGAGGCCGCAAGCCCTCCCCGCCGCGCGCCCGGGGCCGCGCCCCGCCGCCGGCGCGCCTCGCCCCCGGCGCCGCGCCCGCCCCGCGCCGCGGGCGCGCGCGCCCCGCCCGCGCGCCGCCCGACGCGGCGCCCGCCTGCCCCGCAGGCGGTCCTCCGCACCCCCGGCCCTCGCGCCGACGGCCGGCCGGGGGCGCCCGTCGCAGCCGGGGTCCTCGCCCCGCGCGCACCGCCCGCCCCGCGCCGCGGGCGGCGGCGCGCCCCGGGGCGCTCCGCCCGACGCGGCGCCCGGCCGCCCTGCGGCCGGCCCCCGACCCCGCGACTCCGCGCCCCTTGCCGCGGCCGCCGCGGCGGCGGATGGTGCGCCCATGCGCCGTTTCGGAGATCCCTGGCGTTCCGACGCCCCCTACCGCGAGCGACCGGGCGCCTATGCGGCGATCCTCGGCTCGGGTCCGCGCACGGGCCGGATGCTGCTCGCCGCCACCCCCAACGAGGGCGAGGCCTTCCTGCTCCCCGGCGGCGGGGTCGATCCGGGCGAGAGCCCGCTGCGCGCCCTGACCCGCGAAGTCTACGAGGAGACCGGCTACAGCGTGCAGCCGCTCCGTCGCCTGGGCGCCTTCCAGCAGTATCGCTGGATGCCCGACTACCAGATGTGGGCGCGCAAGATCTGCCACATCTACCTGTGCCGCGCCGGCCGCCCGCTGGGCCCGCCGGTCGAGCCCGACCACACCCCCGTCTGGCTGCCCGTCGCCGAGGCCGTCCGCCGCCTCAGCGTCGCCGGCGAGCGCCATATCGTGAGCCGGCACCTGGCCGCGCGCGCCCGCCGGACCGCCGCCTGACCGGAGACCGAGCAAGGAGACCGCCATGACCCGCTCTCTCGACACCCTGATCGCCCGCCTGCTCCGCCCCGCGGGGCTCGCGCTGGGCGCCCTCGCGCTGGGGGCGGCGCTGGCCGCGCTGCCCGGGGCCGATCCGGCCGAGGCGGCCTCGTCCCGCTACGGGTCGAACTCCCCCCAGATCACCGACGAGGACGACGACTACAGCCCCGGCGCCCCGCCCGCCGGCCGCTTCGAGAGCGGCGGCGGCCCGGTGCGCGAGGTGCGCATGGACCCCTCCGACCCGTCGCGCTACGTCGGCGTCTGGGAAGGCCCCTTCAAGCTGATGAACATGCGCTACTTCGAGACCGAGGGCGACATCGTCGGCCGCGCGCGCCTGACCATCGCCGACGTGCAGGGGACGCTCGCCCGCGGCCTGATGCGCGTCGAGTTGGAGGGGGTGGAGCGCCCGGTCGAGCGCTGGACCGGCGCCTTCACCAAGTCGGGCCACATCATGGTGATGAACGCCCACGCGATCCTGTTCCAGCAGGGCGGCCAGCGCTATATCGAGGCCGACATCCAGCTCAACAACGGCAAGTACTACCGCATGCGCCTCTCGCGGATCGAGTGATCCCGGGCGGGCCCGCGCCGGCGTCCCGAAGGGGGGAGAGCTCCGGCTCTCCCCCCTTTTTCGTGGCCGGGCGTCCGCGGCTCGAAGGCCGCGCCTGCCGCCGCGGCCCGCGTCGCGCCCCGTTCCCGCGGCCGCGCCGGGCGGCGGGCGGGGCGAGGCCCCGGGGTCGGGCCCGGGGCGCCCGCGGGGCGCGGGCGGGGGCCTTCGGGCCCCGGCGTCAGTCCCAGTCGGGCATGAGCTCGGGGCGCGAGGGGTCGGAGACGAGGCGCGGGCCGGTCGCGAGCGCGTCGATCCGTGCGATCTCGTCGGCCGTCAGGGTCAGGTCGAGGGCGGCGGCGTTCTCGGCCAGCCGCGCGGGGTTCGCGGTCTTGGGGATCGCGATCGCGCCCTTCGACAGGATCCAGGCCAGCGCCACCGCGGCGGCGGTCGCGCCGTGGGCCTCGCCGATGCGCGCCAGCGTCGGGTCGCTCGCCGCCTTGCCGCGGGCGAGCGGGATGTAGGCGGTCAGCGCCATGCCCAGTTCCGCCAGCAGGTCGAGCATCGCCGACTGGTCGAAGAACGGGTGGAACTCGACCTGGTTGGTGGCGAGCGGCGTCTCCGACAGCCGCGCCGCCTCGCGCAGCTGCCAGCGCGGGAAGTTGGAGACGCCGACGTTCGCCGCCAGCCCGTCGGCCACCAGCCGGTTCAGGGCGGGGATCGTCTCCTCCAGCGGCACGGTCTTCGAGGGCCAGTGCAGCAGCATCAGGTCGACGTGGTCGGTCCCGAGCCTGCGCAGACTGTCCTCGGCCGCCGCGCGCAGGGCGTCGGGGGCGTGGTCGTCGGGCCAGATCTTGGTGGTCAGGAACACGTCCGAGCGTGGGACGGAGGCGGCGCGGAGACCCGCGCCCACCTCGGCCTCGTTTCCGTACATGCGGGCGGTGTCGACGTGGCGCCACCCTTCGGCGAGGGCGCGGGCGACCATGTCGGTCGCCTCCTGCCCCCGCAGCTTCCAGGTGCCGAACCCCAGGGCGGGGATCCGGGCGGCGCCGGCCTGAACGGTCTTCATGGGCGGGTCCTTTCCGTGAGCGACGGCTGCGTCGGGATCGCTGCACGCGAGGCGCGCGGCGCGACCGCCTCGACGCCGGCGAGGGCGTCGAGGTCGATGGAATGGAGGCTGTCGGCCGGCCCCTCGGCCACCCCGTCGGCGCGCGCGGCGGCGACGAGGGCGGGCAGGTCGGCGGCCTCGATCAGCCCGGCGCGGCGGGCGATCCAGTCGCTCGGCCGGTCCCACCAGCGCAGCGCCAGCATCGCCGCGATCGCCTCGGGCGCGAGGCGCAGGCGGATCGGGCGGGCGGGATTGCCGGCGAGGATCGCGTAGGGCGGCGCCTCGCCCGCGACCACGGCGCCGGCGGCGACGATGGCGCCCGCCCCGATCCGGGCGCCGGGCAGGATCAGGGCGCCGTGGCCGAGCCAGGCGTCGGGGCCGACCACGGTGTCCGGGAAGGGACCGCACAGCGCCTCCCAGTCCGCCTGCGCGGCGGGGCCGAAGATGCGGAACGGGTAGGTGGAGAGGCCCCGCATCGGGTGATCGGCGGAGGCGGTGACGAAGCGCACGCCGTGGGCGATCTGCACGAAGGGGCCGATGCGCAGGCGCTCGGGCGCGCCGGGATGAAGGTAGGGGGCGAGGCGGGCGGCCCAGTCGTCGACCGGCTCGAAGTCGTTGGCGTAAGCGTGGGCGCCGACCTCGATGTTGGGGTGGTCGATGACCTGGGCGAGGTGGACGACGTTGGGATGCTCCGAGCCGTCGGGCAGTCGGATCGGGCGACGCGCGGCGGCGTCGAGACGAAGGCCTTGCATGGCGCTCTCTCCTGGAGGTCCGGGGGGGTGCGGGGTCAGGCGAGCGGCTGGTCCATCGTCTCCTCCATCGGCGGCGCGTTCGAGGGGGGGCGCGGGTCGGCGCCGGTGGAGGGGAAGCTAGGGGCCTGTCGGGACCGGGGCAAGGGTTTCGCGGGCCGGCCGGGCGGCCCTCGCGTCCGCTGCGCGGCCGCATCGCCCCGCCCTGCCGTCCCCCTCGCGGGCGCCTGCGGGGGCGGAGGGGGAGGACCGCGCAGGGCGGGGGGCCGGCGCCCGGGACCGCGCCTCGGCGCGGGCGGGGGCGGCCGAGCGTCGGGGCGCGCCCGGGGAAGCGGGCGCGGGTCTTCGCAGGGGCGGCGGCGGGGCTGGCGGCAGGCGATTCCCGCGGGGGCGGGAGCCGTCGGCGCGCTTGTTTTCCGCAACGGAAGGCCGGCGCTGCGCGAACCCTCTTGCCCGCGGGCCGCAAGCCGCGGTTACTGGGCGCGCGCGTCGCAGGTCCGGCGCCTGAATTTCGCCGCGGAGCCGCCGGAGGGTCCGCCCGATCGCAGCCGCCAGGACGCCCTGATGACGCCACGCCTTCCCGCCCTCGCCGCCGCGGCGCTGCTCGCCGCAGGCTGCGCCGTCTCGCCCGACGCCCCGCCGCGCATGGCGCTCGAGCAGGGCGAACCGCACGCCGCAAAACCGGTCGCCCATGCGCGCACCGGCCATCGCGCCGCGATCGAGACGGCGGACGCCAACGAGGGCGCGCGCCGGCGGGACTGGCCGGTGACCGCCGCGACCCTGCCGGTGGCCCCGCAGCCCGGCGCCCCGGACGCGCCGCTGGAGGACCCGCTGACCTGCCTCGCGCGCACCGTCTACTTCGAGAGCCGCGGCCGCGGTGATCGGGAGCAGACGGCGGTGGCCTGGGTGGTGCTGAACCGGGCCGAGGCCGAGGGCTATCCCGACGACGTCTGCGCGGTGGTCAAGCAGGGCGGCTCGGCCCGGCCCTGCCAGTTCAGCTGGTTCTGCGACGGCCGCCCGGACGAGGCCGGCCATGCGCGCGAATACGCCCAGTCGCTGAACGTGGCCCAGAAGGTGCTGTCGGGCGAGGTCGAGGACCCCACCGGCGGCGCCACCATGTTCCACAACCGCACCGTGCGCCCCTCCTGGACCCGCCGGGCCCGGCTGATGGCCGAGATCGGGGCGCATTTCTTCTGGAAGCTCTGAGGGCCCGGCCGGGCCGGGCCCCGGCCGTTCAGCGCAGATGCCGGTCGAAATGGGCCAGGGTGCGCGTCCAGGCGAGCTCGGCCGCCGCCGCGTCGTAGCGGGGCGTCGAGTCGTTGTGGAAGCCGTGGTTCACGCCCGGGTAGATATGCGCCTCGTAGCTCTTGCCGGCGGCCTTCAGGGCGGCCTCGTAGGCGGGCCAGCCCTCGTTGATGCGCGTGTCGAGCTCGGCGAGGTGGATCAGCAGCGGGGCCTGGATGCGGGCCACGTCCTCGGCCGCGGGGTGGCGGCCGTAGAAGGGGACCGAGGCGCCGAGCTCGGGGTAGGCCACCGCCAGCGCGTTGCACACCCCGCCCCCGTAGCAGAAGCCCACGCAGCCGACCCGGCCGGTGGAGCGCTCATAGCCCATCAGCCACTCGGCCCCGGCGAAGAAGTCGTTCATCAGCTTCTGCGGGTCGACCTGGCGCTGCAGCTCGCGCCCCTCGTCGTCGTTGCCGGGGTAGAAGCCGACCGAGGTCAGCCCGTCGGGCGCCAGCGCCAGGAAGCCGGCCTTGGCGACGCGGCGGGCGACGTCCTCGATATAGGGGTTCAGACCGCGGTTCTCGTGGACCACCAGCACGGCGGGCATCGGGCCCTCGACCGTCGCGGGCGTCACCAGGTAGCCGCGCACCTCGCCGTGTCCGTTGGGCGAGGGGTACATGACGTATTCGGGGACGATGTCGGGATCGGTGAACTGCACCTGCTGGGCGAGCGCGTAGTCGGGCTTCAGCGCGTTCAGCAGCGCCGCGGCGGTCAGACCGCCCACGGCGAACTTCGCGGCCCGGTCGAGGAACTCGCGCTTCGAGATCCGGCCGTGGGCGTAGAAGTCGTAGAGGTCCAGAAGCTCCTGGTCGAAGTCCGCCGCGGTGAGGCGGCGGGGCGAGGTCTGGTCGCCGTCCATGGTCGTCTCCCTGTCCCTGCGGCCGGGCCGGCCGGAGCGGTCAGGATGACGCTGGCCGGCGGCGCCGCAACCGACAAGGGCGTGAGCGGCGCTCAGCGGGCGGAAAGCTGCTGGGCGTGGCGCTCGGTCAGGCGGGCGAGGATGTCGAGCAGCTCGATCGCGGCGGCGCGGTCGGGCTCGGCCACCGGCAGGGCGGCGCGGTCGCGGGCGACAAGGTCGCGCCCGGCCGCGAAGCTCTCCCCCAGCGCCTCGATCGAGATCGCGCCGAGCCGGCCGTTCACCTGGCGCAGGAAGCTGGTGTGGTCGGGCTGGGCGCCGGGCGCCTCGGGCGCGAGGCGGCGGCTCATCATCGCGTCGAGCTCGCCCGAGGAGAAGCTGTCGAGGTAGGCGTCGACCAGCGCGGGGATCAGCCGGCCGCGGATCTGGCCGCGCAGCAGGTCCACCACCAGCGCCTCGAGCAGGGGACGGGCGTCGTCGGAGATCGCGGGCCCCACCGCCTCGACCCGCGCCAGCGAGCGGGCGACCAGCGGCGCGGTCTTGCCCAGCACCTTGTCCGTCAGCCCGCCGTCGCTGAGCGCCGCGGCCAGCGCCCAGGCGTCGGAGGCGGGCTCGGCGGCGACCGTGTGGTCGGCGGCCCGGCTCCAGGCGGCGGCGGCGGCGGGACCGGCGGCGGCCAGCGCCGCGGCGAGGCTCAGCGACAGGGCCGCCGCGCGGCGCAGGACGGGACGGGTGCGGGCTCGGCTCATCTGGACCTCCGGCCTTGGGGTTCGAAGGCCCGAGTCTGACGTGAACGGGGTTTAAGGTCGATTAAACTTTGATGGTCGGCCTTGATCTTTCCGTGAAGCGGTCTATGCGGCCTCGAAACCGGAATGACCGTCCGCCCGGTCAGGCGTCGCGAAAGGCGGCGATCTCCGCCTCGACCGCAAGGCGCAGTTCGGCCGCCTGCTCGAGGGTCATCCCGAACTCGAGCCGGTTCGCCTCCACCGCCGCCATCCAGTCCTCCAGCAGCATCGGAATGAAGACCCGGTGCAACCTGTCGTCCGAGCGGGCGCTCAGCGCCTCGGGGCGGATCCGGGCGCAGGGGCCGAGGCCTTGGCCCGGAACCGCGAGGTCCAGCTCTATCGGGCTGCAGGTCTGCACCATGATCTCGCTGAAGACGTCGACCACCGTTCCGCGCGCCGCCAAGGCCACCTCGTCCATCAGGTCGACCAGCGATTCCGCCTGTCCCGGCGTGAAGCCGGCCGTACGAACCTCGGCGACGGACGTCGCGCGGCTCGCGTCGAGCGACGTCTCGACGATCTCTGCGTAGACCTCTTCCGTCACGAAGGCCTCGACGATCAGCCGGGCGCGCGCGAGGACCTCGGGATCGTCCGGCCGGGCGTCTGGAGCCGAACCGGCGCCCTGGGCGCAGGCGGCGAGCAGCAGGGCCAGCGCCGGCGCGAGGCGGCGCAGGGCGACGGCCCCGCCGCCGCGAGCGCAGGAGGCATGGCGGGACGGACGCAGGCGGAAAAGGATCATCGTGAAACCCGGGAGGCGGCGCGGCGGCCCACGCCTTGAATGAGGACCGCGAGGCTCGCCCGTCGCGTCCGCGAAGGGAAGTCCCGGAAGGCGAAAGGGCCGCAGCGTCATCCGCTGCGGCCCTTCCGAGGTCTGCGTCTCAGGCGCCCCGCGGGGCGCGCGGGATCACTTCAGGATCTTGGAGACGACGCCCGCGCCCACGGTGCGGCCGCCTTCACGGATGGCGAAGCGGAGCTTCTCTTCCATCGCGATCGGGGCGATCAGCTGCACGGTGAA
>NZ_FOQH01000018.1 GCF_900113695.1 Albimonas pacifica
AGCCCGCGCTTCACCGGCGTGCTTCACGACGCGGGCGTGCGCATCTCCATGGACGGCCGCGGGCGGTGGATGGACAATGTCTTCATCGAGCGCCTCTGGCGCACCCTGAAGTACGAGTGCATCTATCTGCACGCCTTCGAGACCGGCTCCGAGCTACGCGCCGGGCTGCGCAGGTGGATCGCGTATTACAATGCCCACCGGCCGCACTCGGCCCTGGGCGGGAGAACGCCGAACGAGGCCTACGCAGCCCCGGTCGGCTATCAAGCGGCGGCATGACGAGGACCTGAACCAAGCTTAGCCACGCCGCGAAACTGTCCGGGGAATGGGGACCACCTCAGGTCGCCGAGTTCCCCGACGCCAAGACGACCGCCCGCTCGGTCGCCTCCGTCGCCGCGGTCCAGCGCAAGAAGGGCGTGGACATTCCCAAGCGGCGGAAGGCGAAGGCCTAATCTACTGTTGACACCATACCGATGATTGCGTCGCCGCTCGACGGCGACGCATCCCATATATTCGGCATTCCACTCCCCAAACCTACACGATATGGTGCCCCGGCCATCTCGGGAAGAGGCCCTTCCAACTAGAGGAACGAGTCAATGGACGATAGCAGAGGCGCGATCAGCCCCTTTGAAGGTGACGATCAGAGTGAGGCGAGGCTGCCCCTGAACGCATCGACTTTTGACCCTTCTCGTTATTTGGCGACGAACTCGGATCTTGCTCCAACCTTCAAGACGGATCACGGCGCTGTCTATGATCGTGATTGCCTCGAATTCCTGCGAGGTATCGGCGATGAGACCGTTGATACCATTTTCGCCGATCCTCCATTCAACTTGAAGAAAGTGTATGGAGCCAAGTCCGATGACAATCGGCCAGATGACGAATACCTCCGCTGGTGCTGCGAGTGGATTGATGAGGGGCTGCGCGTCTTAAAGCCAGGCGGCGCCTTCTTCCTCTACAATCTCCCGAAGTGGAACGTGCAGCTAGGCGCGCATATGAACTCGATCGGCCTTGAGTTCCGGCACTGGATTGCCGTTAACATCAAGCTTGGGCTTCCAATACAGCGCCGCTTGTATCCGGCCCACTACAGCCTTCTTTACTACACTAAAGGCAGGGCCAATACGTTCCGGAAGGTGAGGACGCCAATCGAGACTTGTCGGCACTGCGGCGGCGAGGTCAAAGACTATGGCGGGCATCGAGGAGCGATGAACCCGAAAGGGGTCAACCTTTCCGACGTGTGGCACGATATTCCGCCAGTCCGGCATCGCAAGTATAAATCGGAGAAGCGGCCAGCAAACGCTCTGTCCTCTAAGGTCCTTGATCGAGTGGTTGAGGTGTCCACTGTGCCTGGCGACCTAGTGATCGATCCTTTTGGTGGGAGTGGCACGACGGCGGCAGTCTGCGAAGCACGCCACCGTCGCTGGCTCACGACCGATATCGATTTCGCTCCGGTGATCGAAGAGCGCCTATCAGGGGACCTTTTCCTGCACCGGAACGATGATCGACTGGATCTCGACTAGGTTAGAGCGCGGCCATCCGTGCCTTTAGGGATGCGGGGGGCTTTCAAGTCCACCGCATCGTGCTCAATAACCACAATCTCCAAGACTCCCTCCGCGCAATCAGTGGACCGCCACAATTCGAAGTAGGGCTCTAGCTCGGCAATATTCCCGATCCGATCCGTCAAAAAAGGATACAAGGCGCGAGAGGGGACAACCAGTATCCCAGCCTTTATCGACCCCTTGTGGAGGCCCAGGCACATCTTGTTCATTGAGCGGTGGCTGGATGAGATGTTGCCGGTTTCCCATTCCAAGCAGACAATGCCTGCGTCTTGGAGCACATAGGCTGCGTCCATGTTGCCGGGTTTAATGCGTTCGCCGACAGGCCAAGGATGTTCGGCCACCCAAGTGCCGCGGTGATCGGTTAGCCCCCTCTTTTTCATCTCGCCATACTTGCGCCCCGCGGTGAGCAAACTCACCGTCCGGTCCTTGATGGGCTTCACTCCGTTGCCTTCGCCCCTCTTCTTCCCGCTCTCTGGACGAATCGTAAATGTTCCAGTGCCAGGGGGCCACTCTGCAGCTCGAACCGCAGCCAGCAGTTCTGTCCTGAGCCGTTTCCACTCCGCGGACTCGGAAAACGGACCTCGCGAGATGAGAGTTTCGATATGTGGAATTTTCAACTGTCGCCCTCCTGCGAAGGAGGGAGGCTACATAGGGGTTCTGGATGTCACAAGAACCCAACTCCGTGATGAATTGCGGCTAGGCGCTTGCAGAGCGAAAACACCCCCGAACGGCTCGATTTCGCGCCAGAGCGGTGCTTATTCGGTGCTTGGTTGTCCGCTGGACCTCGGCGGCAGCGCCTAAGGCGCTGTTACGCTTAAGGTTTTTTGGTGGGTGATGTAGGGCTCGAACCTACGACCCGCTGATTAAGAGTCAGCTGCTCTACCAACTGAGCTAATCACCCGACGGCGCGCGAAATAGCCGGCTCCGGCGGGGAGTGCAAGAGGGGGCGGGCGGAAAAAACCGGGCCGCCCCCTGCTGCGCGCGCATGGCGGGGTTGCGCGGGCTCAGGGCCGGGCGCACATGCCGCCGTCCAGCGTCACCACCACGCCCGAGGTGTAGCCGGAGCGGTCCGAGGCCAGGAAGGCCATCAGGTCCGCCACCTCCCGCGGGCGGGCGGCGCGGCCCTGGGGGAGGGCGGTCATCTGCTCCTCCCACCGGCTCTCGTCCCCGTAGGCGTCGAGCGCGCGGCGCTTCATCAGCGAGACGATGCGGTCGGTCTGCACCGGGCCGGGGTTGATCCCCACCACCCGCACCCCGTGGTAGAGGCTGCGGCCCCCCAGCGCCCGGGTGAAGGCCATCAGCGCGGCGTTGCCGGCCGAGCCGGTGATGTAGCTCGCGTCGAAGCGCTCTCCGGCCGCGCCGATGTCGTTGACGATGACGCCGGCGCCGCGCGCCTCCATCTTCGCGTAGATCAGCCGGGTGAGGTTGATGAAGCCGAAGACCTTCAGCTCCCAGGCATGGCGCCAGGTCGCCTCGTCCACGGCGGTCAGCGAGCCGCCGGGGATGTCGCCGGCGTTGTTGATCAGGATGTCGCAGTCGCCCGCGGACTCGGCCAGGGCGGCGAGCTGGGCCGGGTCGCGCAGGTCGGTGGGATGGGCGGTCGCCTCGATCCCGTGCTTGGCGGCGAGGTCGTCGCAGATCGCCTCCAGCGCGTCGGCGTTGCGGGCGGCGAGGGCGAGGTGGGCGCCCTCCTCGGCGAACACCTCGGCCGCGGCGGCGCCGATGCCCTTCGAGGCGCCGGTGATCAGCACGCGCTTTCCGCGCAGGTTCAGGTCCATTGACGTCCTCCCGTCAGGTGCGCCGCGCTCCGGCGGCCTCGGCGCATGGTGGCGCGGCGCGCGCGGCGGCGCCAGACTTGCGGCGGAGCGACGGGGGCGGGGGCGAGATATTTTTCGCGGCCCCTGTCCGTTCGCCCGTCCGCCGGACGTCATCGAAGCATCGACGCCAATCATGGGAGCGACCCCGATGCACGACCTGCCGACGACCCCCGCCCGCGCGGCCCCGCCGCCCGGGGCCCTGCGGTCCGCGACCGCCCCGGGCGCACGCCGCACGGGCGCGCGCCTCGCCGCGGCCGCGCCGCGCCCGATTTTCCAGATGGCCGCCTGACGGCCGACCCCGGAGGATTTCCCGATGCAGTACATGCTGATGATCTACCACGAAGAGGCCGGCTGGGACCGCATGACCCCCGCGCAGCAGGCCGAGGGGATGGCCGCCTACCAGGCCTATTCCGAGGCGCTGGCCGCCGCCGGCGCGCTGGTCGGCACGGGGCGGCTGCAGCCCGTCGCCACCGCCACCACGGTGCGGATCGAGGGCGAGGAGACGCGGGTGCTCGACGGGCCCTACGCCGACACCAAGGAGCAGTTCGGCGGCTACTACATCGTCGAGGCCGCGGACCTCGACGCGGCGCTGGACTGGGCCGCGCGCTGTCCCGGCGCCCGCCATGGCGGGGTCGAGGTGCGCCCGCTGTGGGCGATGGGTTGAGGCCGCGATGACCGAACGCCCCGCGCCCGGACCGACCGAGGCCGCCGCCGCGGCGGCCGAGGCCGCGGCGCGGGGCGGCTACGGCAAGCTGGTGGCCTTCCTCGCCGCCCGCTCGGGCGACCTGGCGGGGGCGGAGGACGCGCTCGCCGACGCCTTCGCCGCGGCGCTCGCGGCCTGGCCGCGGACCGGCGTGCCCGACAGCCCCGAGGCCTGGTTGCTGACCGCGGCCCGCCGCCGGCTGATCGACGCGGCCCGCGCCCGGGCCCGGCGGTCGGAGGCCGCCACGCGCCTGCGGCCCCTGCTGGAGGGGCTGGAGGCCGCGGGCGACGGCGCGGCGCTGCCCGACCGGCGGCTCGCGCTGATGCTCGCCTGCGCGCATCCCGCGCTCGACCCCGCGCTGCATGCGCCGCTGATGCTGCAGGCGGTGCTGGGGCTGGACGCGGCGATGATCGGGGGGGTGTTCCTGGTCTCGCCCGCCGCCATGTCCAAGCGGCTGACCCGGGCCAAGGCCAAGATCCGCGAGGCGCGCGTGCCCTTCGCCGAGCCGGAGGCCGAGGCCCTGCCCGAACGCCTCTCCCCCGTGCTCGACGCGGTCTATGCGGCCTATGCCCAGGGCTGGAGCGATCCGCAGGGCGCCGACCCCGCGCGGCGGGAGCTGGCGGGGGAGGCGCTGTTCCTGGCCCGGCTGGTCGCCGGCCTCGCCCCCGCCTCGGCCGAGGCGCAGGGGCTGCTGGCGCTGATCCTGCACACGCTGGCCAGGCGGGCGGCGCGGCGCGACGCGCAGGGCCGCTACGCCCCGCTCGACGCCCAGGACCCCGCCTGCTGGGACGGGGCGATGATCGCCGAGGCGGAGACGATCCTGCGCCGGGCCGCGGGGCTGCGCGCGCTGGGGCGCTACCAGCTCGAGGCGGCGCTGCAGTCCGCCCATGCCGATCGCCGCCGCTTCGGGCGCGACACGCGGGCGGAGACGGTGGCGCTCTACGACGCGCTGCTGGCGATGACCGGCTCGCCGGTGGTGGCCGCGAACCGGGCCATGGCGGTGGCGGAGCTGCGCGGCGCGCAGGAGGGGCTGGCGCTGCTGGAGGCGGCGGCCCAGGACCCGCGGCTCGCGGCCTACCAGCCGGCCTGGGCGGCGCGCGCGGAGCTGCTCTCGCGCCTCGGCCGGCGGGCGGAGGCGGCGGAGGCCTGCCGGCGGGCCGCGGGCCTCGCCGCCGATCCCGCGGTCCGGGCCTTCCTGATGGAGCGGCTGGCGGCGCTGGAGGCGGGGGGCTGAAACGCAGCTGGCGCGACGGGGGGCCGTCGCGCCGGAGTTCAGGTCCGCGGGGGCGAGGGGATCACTCCCACTCGATGGTGCCCGGGGGTTTGGAGGTGACGTCGTAGACCACGCGGTTGACGCCCTTCACCTCGCCGATGATGCGGGTGGCGGTCTCGCCCAGGAACTCGTGCGGGAACGGGTAGTAGTCGGCGGTCATGCCGTCCACGGAGGTCACCGCGCGCAGCGCCAGCACCGATTCGTAGGTCCGCCCGTCGCCCATCACGCCGACCGTCTGCACGGGGAGCAGGACCGCGAAGGCCTGCCAGATCTCGTCGTAGAGCCCGTGCTTGCGGATCTGGTCGAGGTAGATCGCGTCGGCCTTGCGCAGGGTGTCGAGCTTGGCGCGCGTCACCTCGCCGGGGCAGCGGATCGCGAGACCCGGGCCGGGGAAGGGGTGGCGGCCGATGAAGCTCTCGGGCAGGCCGAGTTCGCGGCCGAGCGCGCGGACCTCGTCCTTGAAGAGCTCCCGCAGGGGCTCCACGAGCTGCATCTTCATGTGCTCGGGCAGGCCGCCGACGTTGTGGTGGCTCTTGATCGTCACCGAGGGGCCGCCGGAGAAGCTGACGCTCTCGATCACGTCGGGATAGAGCGTGCCCTGGGCGAGGAAGTCGGCGCCCCCGGCCTCGGCCGCGTGCTTGTCGAAGACGTCGATGAACAGGCGGCCGATGGTCTTGCGCTTCAGCTCGGGGTCGGTGACGCCGGCCAGTTCGCCGAGGAACAGGTCGCTCTCGTCCGCGGCGACCAGGGGGATGTTGTAGTGGTCGCGGAACAGGGTCACGACCTGCTCGGCCTCGTCGAGGCGCATCATCCCGGTGTCGACGAAGACGCAGGTCAGCTGGTCGCCGATGGCCTCGTGGATCAGGACGGCGGCGACCGAAGAGTCCACGCCGCCGGAGAGTCCGCAGATGACTTTCTTGTCGCCGACCTGGGCGCGGATCTTCGCGATCGCCTCGTCGCGGTAGGCGGCCATGGTCCAGTCGCCGGTCAGGCCGCAGACGTTGTGGGTGAAGTTCTTCAGGATCAGCCGGCCGTTCGGGGTGTGATGCACCTCGGGGTGGAACTGCACGGCGTAGAAGCGGCGCGCGTCGTCGGCGATGGCCGCGAAGGGGGCGCCCGGCGAGGTGGCGATGATGTGGAACCCCTCGGGGATCTCGGCCACCGAGTCGCCGTGGGACATCCACACCTGCTCGGAGGCGCCGACCTCGGCCAGCCCGTCGAAGAGGGGATGCTTGGCGCCCACGTTGAGATAGGCGCGCCCGAACTCGCGCACGTCATGCGGGGCGACCTTGCCGCCCAGCTGCTCGACCATGGTCTGCTGGCCGTAGCAGATGCCCAGGACGGGAACGCCCAGGGTCCACAGCGCCTCGGGGGCCCTCGGGGAGCCCGCATCGAGAACGGAGGCGGGGCCTCCGGAAAGGATCACGCCCTTCGGCGCCAGCGCGGCGAGGCGGTCGCCGTCGAGCTGGTTGAAGGGGTGGATCTCGCAGTAGACCCCGCTTTCCCGGAGGCGACGCGCGATGAGCTGCGTCACCTGGGAGCCGAAGTCCACGATAAGGATGAGGTCGTGCCGCGTCGTCATGGCGCCCGATACGCGCGCGCGCCCGGTCTGGCAAGGGCGCAGGAGGGCGCAGGGGGGGGCGCCGCGACAGCTGGCGCGCCCGCGGGGGCCGTCCGGCCCGCGGCGCGGCGGCGGGCGGCGGGGCCTGCGGGCGCCGTTTCCGGCCGGGCGGACGGCGGGCAGGGGACGACCGCCCGGGAGCGCCGCGACGGCTGGCGCGCTTGCGGGGGCGGTCGGGCCCGCGGCGCGGCGGCGGGCGGCGGGGCCTGTGGGCGCCGTTTCCGGCCGGGGCGAACGGAGGGGGGACGACCGCCCGGGAGCGCCGCGACGGCTGGCGCGCCTGCGGGGGCCGTCCGGCCCGCGGCGCGGCGGCGGGCGGCAGGGCCTGTCGGGGCCGTTGCCGGCCGGGCGGACGGCGGGCAGGGGACGACCGCCCGGGGGGCGTGCGCGGGGGCGCATGTCGCAGATGCGCGGATGCGCTTCGCATTCGTGACGCGATCGAAAGGACGCGGCCTTTAGGTTCCGGCGGAACGATGCGCCTCTGCGGGCGCCCCCTGCCTATCCCGGAGGTCTGTCATGGCGGACGGCGACGACGTGTTCACCCCCGGCTCCGATCCCGCGGCGGCCCCCTCCGACGGCGGCGCCCGCGCCGGCCGGCGCGCCCGCGGCGGCGGCGGCGCCGCCCGGCGGGCCGAGCGCACCGCCCGCCGCGTCGTGACCGCGCCGCGCATCTCCCGCGGGATCCCCGACTTCGACGTGCTGAACGCCGAGGCCATCGAGATCATCGAGGCGAACGCCGAGACCGTGCTCGAGGAGATCGGCGTCGGCTTCATCGACAACCCCGCGGCGCTCGCGCGCTGGCGGGAGGCGGGGGCCGACGTCTCGGGCGAGCGGGTGCGCATTCCGCGCGGCCTCGCCCGCAAGCTCTGCGCCACCGCCCCCGCCACCTTCGACCAGATCGCCCGCAACCCCGAGCGGACGGTGAAGATCGGCGGGCGCGACCTGGTGCTGGCCCCGGTCTACGGCCCCCCCTTCGTGCGCGACAGCGACGGCGGGCGGCGCTACGCCACCATCGAGGACTTCCGCAACTTCGTGAAGCTGACCTACAGCTCGAAGTGGCTGCAGCACTCCGGCGGCACGGTCTGCGAGCCGACCGACGTCGCGGTCAACAAGCGCCACCTCGACATGCTGCTGGCGCACATGACGCTGTCGGACAAGCCGTTCATGGGATCGGTCACCGAACCGTCGCGCGCCCGCGATTCGGTCGCGATGTGCGAGCTGCTGTTCGCCCAGGACGGCGGTCTGGGCGACCGCACGGCGATGACCTCGCTGATCAACATCAACTCGCCGCTGAACTTCGACGCCACGATGATGGGCGCGCTGGAGGTTTATGCGGCGGCGAACCAGGCCTGCATCGTCTCTCCCTTCATCGTCGGCGGCGCGATGGCGCCGGTCTCGGTCGCGGGCACGCTGACCCAGGTGCTGGCCGAGGTGCTGGCGGGCATCGCCTACGCCCAGCTGGTGCGCCCCGGCTCGCCGCAGATCTTCGGCGCCTTCGTGACCTCGATCGACATGAACTCCGGCGCGCCGACCTTCGGCACGCCCGAGGCCTCGATGATCCTGTGGGGCGCGGGGCAGCTCGCGCGGCGGCTGGGGGTTCCGTTCCGCTCGGGCGGCGGGCTGTGCGGGTCGAAGCTGCCGGACGCGCAGGCGGCCTACGAGACGGCGAACACGCTCAACGCCGCCCTGCTGGGAGGCGTGAACTTCATGCTCCACGCCGCCGGCTGGCTGGAGGGGGGGCTGGTCTCGTCCTACGAGAAATTCGTGATGGACGACGACCAGCTCGGCGCCCTGCACCAGGTGGCGAAGGGCATCGACCTGTCGGAGGAGGCGCAGGCCATGGACGCGATCCGCGAGGTCGGTCCGGGCGGGCATTACCTCGGCTGCCAGCACACCCAGCGCAACTTCAAGACCGCCTTCTGGCGCTCGGACCTGCTGGACTACAAGCCCTACGAGACCTGGTCCGAGGAAGGCGCCCGCGACACCGCGCGCCTGGCCGAGGCGCGGGTGAAGAAGCTGCTGGGCGAATACGAGGCCCCCGCGCTCGACGAGGGCGTGCGCGAGTCGCTCGAGGACTACGTGGCCCGGCGCAAGGCCTCGGAGCCCGACAGCTTCACCTGAGCGGCGCGGGGGGCGGCCCGCCGGGCGGGCCCCCTCACGCCGCCAGCGCCGCCCGCTCGGCCAGCAGGGCCGCGAGCACCAGCACGTGCCGGCGCACGGCATAGTCCGGCGCGTGGGCGCGGCGGCGCGCGTCCCAGACCGCCTCCATCTCCGCCAGCTTCGCGATCACCGCGCGCGGGCCGCAGCGGGCGTCGAGCCCCGGGGCCGCGGCGCGCAGGTGCGCCTCGCGCCGGTAGAGCCGGGCGCCCGCCTTCGCCGCGCGCCACAGCAGGCGGGGACGCAGGAGCGGGGCGTCGGGCGCCGGGCCCGCCGGGGCGAGGGCGGGGACGGCTTCGGCGAGGGCGGGGTCGGGCAGGGCGGCGTGCTTCATTTCGGCCTCCGAGTTGAACGTCGGCGGCGATCATCGCCCCGCCGCAGGGGGCGTTGCGCGTCCGTCGACAGGAGCGCGCGGACCATCCACAGCCCGATTTCGCGGCAACCCCTTGCCGGGCAAGGGGGAAGCGGAAGCGTCCACAGGCGCTTAACCGCTTGTTCAGGAATCAACCATAGCGTGAATTTACGTAAAATCGTTCACCCATGGGAAATGGCGCATGGCCGGCGTGGACCCCCTCCGCAAATGCCGTGATCTCGCGGAAAGCCGTCTGCCCTCCCGCGGCGGCGGCCTGCGCGTCGAGGACGCGGCCGTCTACCTCGCGCATGTCGCCTGCGGTCAGCCGCTCCGCCGCATCGCGGCCGCCTCGGGCCGCCACCCCTCGACCATCCTGCGCGCCGTCCGGCGCGTGGAGCAGCGGCGCGACGACCCGCTGTTCGACGACCTCCTGTCCGAAATCGAAACCGTCGCCCGCGACCCCGGCGTCCCCGCGCCGCTTGCCAAGGAGACCGCGTTGCCCCAGATCCATCCCTCTCCCGCCGTCCGGCGCGACCCCAGCGCCCTCGCCGCGGACCCCGCCGCCCGGGCGACCGCCCAGACGGTCGGGCTCCGGCCCGACGACGAGGCCGTCGACAAGGAGGCCCGCCGCATCCTCCGCCGCCTGTGCGAGCCGCGCGCCTTCCTGGCGCTGGCCCGCGGCGCGCAGGTCGCCTGCGTGTTCCGCAAATCGGAGGACAGCCTCGTCACCCTGGCGCGCACGCCGCTGGAGATGGCCCGCGCCTTCGCGGCCCGCGACTGGATCGGCTGCGTCCACGGCGGCGCCTCGATGGCGCGCTACGAGATCACCTCGGCCGGCCGCGCCTGGCTGCGCCGCACGCTGGGCGAGGACGGCGACGAGCGCCGGCGGCGGGCCGAGAGCCCGGGCCCCCAGCCGGGCCTGGCCGAGGCGTCTTCGGTCTTCGCCCGCCAGCACCAGCTGCCCGGCGTCCGCCGGGTGGTCGAGGACGGGACCGCCCGCGACCTGGTGGTCAACCTCGGCGAGACGCCGCTGGGCTGGCTGGCCCGCCGGCGCGGCCCGGACGGCAAGGCCTTCCTCGAGCCCGCCGAGATCGCCGCCGGCGAGCGCCTGCGCGAGGATTTCGAGCGCGCCCAGATGGGCCCGCGCGTCACCCAGGACTGGCGGCGCTTCCTGACCCCGGGCGAGCCGGGGCGCAGCGGCGCCGGCGACCCGGCCATGGGCCCCGCCGACGCGCGCCGCCGCCTCGCCAAGGCGCTCGACGCGCTGGGGCCGGGGCTGAACGACGCCGCCCTGCGCGCCTGCTGCTTCCTCGAGGGGCTGGAGGCGACCGAGCGGCGGATGGGCTGGGCGGCGCGCTCGGGCAAGGTGGTGCTGAAGATCGCGCTCTCGCGCCTGGCCGAGCACTACGGCTTCGCCGCGGCGCCGGGCCGGGAGGGGGAGGCGGCCGCCGGCTTCGACCGCCCCGCCTCGCCGCCCCGCCGCGGCGCCGCCTGAGGTCTGCGCCGACGCCGCCTGCGCGGCGTCGGCGGTCCGCCGGCCGCCCCGGTTCGATGCCGGGCGCAACCTCCGGGCGAGACGCTCCGCCGCACCCTCTTTCAGCGTGTCCGTGCAGGCTTATGTTGCATTGCACAATGGGTTGCCGTAGCATCCCCCGCAATGCAGCAATGCCAAAGGACCGAGGTTTCGCGATGATGGCGGACTACAAGCTCGGCGTTTCGTTCCTGAAGCGCGAGGACGAGAGCCTGAAGGACTATCTGGTCAGCTTCTCGCCGTTCGCGCCGTTCTTCGGCGTGCCCTACCGTTTCGCGCCGGCGATGACGTTCGACGCCTTCGCCTTCGCGCCCGCGACGGCCGAGCCGGCGCCCGCGCCCAAGGCCAAGCCCGCGGCGCGCAAGGCGAAGAAGACCGTGGTCGAGGACGCCGTGGAAGCGGCGGCCGAGGCGGCCGAGGCCGTGCCGGCCCCCGAGCCCGCGGCCGAACCCGCGGCCGAGCCGACCCCCGAGCCCTCTGGCGACGGCGCGCCGGCCCTGCTCTACGCCTCCGCGCCCGCCACGGCGGACGATCTCAAGCAGATCCGCGGAATCGGCCCGAAGCTGGAGCGCGAGCTCAACGGCATGGGCCTCTACACCTTCGCCCAGATGGCCTCGCTGACCGCGGCCAACCTGGAGTGGGTCGACCAGAACCTGACCGCCTTCCGGGGCCGCTCGGTCCGCGACGACTGGGTCGGCCAGGCGAGCGCCCTTCTGGGCAGCTGAGAACGCCAGCGTAAGCTGGGGGTGCACCGACATGGAAACGGGCCGCGGGGATGGGACCCTGCGGCCCGTTTCCGTTCGGACCCCGTGCGGCGGCGAGGCCCCCTGGGGCCCCGTCGCGCGTCAGGCGCAGGCCGGCCTCAGCCGGCCGCCTCGACGATCCCCGCGAAGTCGGCGGCCTTGAGGCTCGCGCCCCCGACCAGCCCGCCGTCGACGTCGGCGAGGCCGAAGATCTCCCTGGCGTTGCCCGGCTTCACCGAGCCGCCGTAGAGCAGGCGCATGCCGTCGGCCTCGGCGCCGAAGCGCTCGGCCAGGCGGGCGCGCATGTGGCTGTGCATCTCGGCGATGTCGTCGTTGGACGGCGTGCGGCCCGTGCCGATCGCCCAGACCGGCTCGTAGGCGACCACGGTGTTCGCCGCGGTCGCGCCGTCGGGCAGGGAGCCGGCGAGCTGGGCGCCCACGACCGACAGCGCCTCGCCCGCGTCGCGCTGGGCCTCGGTCTCGCCCACGCAGACGATGGCGACGAGGCCGGCGGCCCAGGCGGCCTCGGTCTTGGCGCGCACGTCCGCGTCGCTCTCGCCATGGTCGGCGCGACGCTCGGAATGGCCCAGGATCACGTAGGACGCGCCGGCGTCGCGGAGCATGGCGGCGGAGACGTCGCCGGTGTGCGCGCCGCTGTCCCGGGCGTGGCAGTCCTGGCCGCCGACGGCCACGACCGAGCCCGCGGCCCGCTGGGCCATCGGCGCGATCAGCGTGGCGGGCGGGCAGATCAGCACGTCGCAGCCCGGCGCGGGGCAGGCGTTGACGAGCGCGTCGATCTCGGCGAGCTGGGCGGCCAGCCCGTTCATCTTCCAGTTCCCGGCGGCGAGCTTGCGGCGGCTCATGACCTCTCCCGTGCGTGATGGTTCCTGTTCAGGGACCTAGCGCAGGGGAGGGGCGCAAGAAAGGCCGCGCGGCGCCGCGGGGGCGACGGGCGCCCGCAAGCGGGCCGGCGCCCGGGCTCATGGGCGCCCTGCGGGCGGGCTTCGTCTTGTGGGAACGGACGCCCCTGCAGGGCGAGGGGCAGCGGCGCCGCCGAAGGGGCGGGGGCCGCGCTCAGCCGCGCTGGGCGGCGCGGGCGATGTCGAGCGAGCGGGCGCCCCACATGCAGGCTTCCTCGGGATCGTCGAGCCCGTCCTCGGGGATCCGCCAGTAGCCCATGGTGCGGGGCGCGCCGTCGCGATGGTAGGTGAAGGGGGTCGAGCCGCCGGCGGCCAGCGCCGAGGCGAGCACCCCCTCGGCCTTGAGATAGATGGTGTCGTCGCGGTCGATCAGCGCGAACATCACGCCGTCGCAATAGACGCCGGCGCCGCCGAACATCGCCTTGACCTCGATATCCCCCAGCCCGCCGAACAGGTCCCTGGCCCAGTCGGCCAGGTCGGGGTTCACCGCCATGATCAGGCGTTTCCGAACTTGACCGACTCGCCGCAGCCGCAGCTCTCGGTCACGTTGGGGTTGTTGAACACGAACCCCGACTCCAGCAGCGAGGTGCGGTAGTCGATCTCGGTCCCGAACAGGAACATCTGCGCCATGGGGGCGATCATCACCCGGGCGCCGTCCTGCTCGACCACCTCGTCGTGGGGCTCGGGCGCGGCGGCGAAGTCCATGGTGTATTCCATGCCCGCGCAGCCGCCCTTGCGCACGCCGATGCGCAGGCCCGCCGCGGAGTCGGGGGTCCTGGACATCAGCTTGCGGACGTGGGCCGCCGCCGCTGGGGTCAGCGTCACCGGGGACTTGCCGGGAATGCCGAACATGGCCGCCTCCTGCATGGACACGCGGTGAAAATACCTGCCGGCCCTCGGGGCTGCAAGCGACGCGGGGCTGCGTCGGGCGCCCGTCATCGAAGCGTCATTGGACGCCTTGCCGACACGGTGCATGTATGCGCCCCGGAGCGGCATGAAAAGGGCGGCGGATGAGCGAGACCGAGGCGGGGCCCCAGCGCCCGGAAACCGTGACCCATGCGCAACCCGGGCCGGCCGGCTCGGCGGGGGAGGTCTTCGCGGTGTTCCTGCGCCTGGGCCTGACCAGCTTCGGCGGCCCCGTCGCCCATCTCGCCTTCTTCCGCGAGGCGCTGGTCCGCCGCCGCGGCTGGCTGGACGAGGCGGCCTATGCCGAGCTGATCGCGCTCTGCCAGTTCCTGCCCGGCCCGGCCTCGAGCCAGGCGGGTCTGGCGCTGGGCCTGCTGCGGGCGGGCCTGCCGGGGGCGCTGGCGGCCTGGGCCGCGTTCACCCTGCCCTCGGCGCTGCTGCTGGCGGTCTTCGCTGCCGGGGTGGGGGCGACGGACGTCGCAGGGGCCGGCTGGCTCGCCGGCGTGAAGGCCGCGGCCGTGGCGGTGGTGGCGCAGGCGGCGCTGGGCATGGGCCGCAGCCTCGCCCCCGATCGCCCGCGCCAGGCGCTGGCCGCCGCCGCCGCGGCGCTGGCGCTGCTGGCGCCCGGGGTGGCGGGGCAGATCGGGGCCATCGCGCTGGGCGCGGTCTTCGGCCTGCTGGCGCGCCCGGCCGGCGCCGGGGCCGCAGCCCCCGCCGGCGCCCCTCTGCGCGCGCCGCTGTCGCGCGCGGCGGGGGCGGCCTGCCTTGGCGCCGCGGCGCTGCTGCTGGCGGGCCTGCAGCTGCTGGCGGGGCTCGGTCCGCTCGCCGCCCAGTTCGACGCCTTCTACCGCGCCGGGGCGCTGGTCTTCGGGGGCGGCCACGTGGTGCTGCCGCTGCTGGAGGCGGAGACGGTCGGGCGCGGCTGGGTGGACGCCGAGACCTTCGTGGCGGGCTACGGCGCGGCGCAGGCGGTCCCCGGCCCGCTCTTCACCTTCGCGGCCTTCCTCGGCCAGGCCTCGCAGGGGGTCGCAGGCGCGGTCGTGGCCCTGGTCGCGATCTTCCTGCCCGGGGCGCTGCTGGTGGTCGGTGCGCTGCCGTTCTGGGCCGGCCTGCGCGCCCGGCCGCGGGCGCGGGCGGCGCTCGCAGGGGTCAACGCTGCGGTGGTGGGGCTGCTGCTCGCCGCCCTCTACGACCCGGTCTTCGCCCGCGGCGCGGCCGAGCCCGCGGGTTTCGTCATCGCGCTCGCCGCCTGGGTGGCGCTGACCGCCTGGAAGGTCTCGCCCCCGCTGGTGGTGCTGGGGGCGGCGCTGCTGGGGCAGGGGATGGGCTGGGCCGGGTGGCTGTGAAACGAGACGAGGGGCCCGCGGGCCCCTCGATCCGTCACATGAAGCCGAGCTCGAGCTTGGCCTCGTCCGAGAGCATGTCCATGCCCCAGGGCGGATCCCAGACCATGGTCACGTCGACGGTCTTCACGCCGGCGATGGGCTCGACCGCGTCGGCGACCCAGCCGGGCATCTCGCCGGCCACGGGGCAGCCGGGCGCGGTCAGGGTCATGTCGATGGCGACGTTGTTCTCCGCGTCGATGGCGATGCGGTAGATCAGGCCGAGGTCGTAGATGTTCACCGGGATCTCGGGGTCGTAGACGGTGCGGATCGACTCCACGACCGAATCGAACAGCGGATGCTCGGGCGTCGAGGGACCGACGAGCGGCTCGCCCTCGACCGGCGGATCGCTTTGCAGGGTCATGACCGGCGGGCTCCTTCAGGGTTGGTCCGCAACATAGGAAATCGGTTGCGGTCGGTAAAGGTGCGGGCAGGGCGCCCGCCCCCGCTTGGCGCGGCGTCCGCGCGCGTGTATGGGCGCGCCATGACCCGGTTCTCCTACAGCATCCTCGCCCGCGACGGCCTCGCGCGCCGCGGCGTGATCTCCACCCCCCGCGGCGAGATCCGCACCCCCGCCTTCATGCCGGTGGGCACCGCGGCGACCGTGAAGGCGATGCTGCCCGGCTCGGTCCGCGAGACCGGGGCCGACATCCTGCTGGGCAACACCTACCACCTGATGCTGCGCCCGGGCGCCGAGCGCATCGCCCGCCTGGGCGGCCTGCATCGGTTCATGGACTGGGACCGCCCGATCCTGACCGACTCGGGCGGCTTCCAGGTGATGAGCCTGAGCGAGCTGCGCAAGCTGACCGAGGAGGGCGTCCGCTTCCGCTCCCACGTCGACGGGTCCGAGCACATGCTGACCCCGGAGCGGTCGATGGAGATCCAGCGCCTGCTCGGCTCCGACATCGTGATGTGCTTCGACGAGTGCCCGGCGCTGCCCGCCGACCGGGAGCGGATCGTCGAGTCCATGCGCCTGTCGATGCGCTGGGCGAGGCGCTCCCGCGACGCGTTCGGCGACCGGCCCGGCCACGCCCTCTTCGGCATCCAGCAGGGCGGCCTCGAGGAGGACATGCGCGGCGAGAGCGCCGAGGCGCTGGCCTCGATCGGCTTCGACGGCTACGCCATCGGCGGGCTGGCGGTGGGCGAGGGGCAGGAGGCGATGTTCGCCTGCCTCGACTACGCCCCCGGCCAGCTTCCGGACGACAAGCCCCGCTACCTGATGGGCGTCGGCAAGCCGGACGACATCGTGGGCGCGGTGCAGCGGGGGGTCGACATGTTCGACTGCGTGCTGCCCTCGCGCTCGGGCCGCACGGGGCAGGCGCTGACCCGCTTCGGGGCGGTGAACCTGAAGAACGCCCGCCACCGGGACGACCCGCGGCCGCTGGACCCGGAGTGCACGTGCCCCTGCTGCACGCGCTACAGCCGCGCCTACCTGCACCACGTGATGCGCTCGGGCGAGATCATCTCCTCGATGCTGCTGACCTGGCACAATCTGCACTACTACCAGGAGCTGATGCAGGGGCTGCGCGACGCCATCGAGGCGGGGACGCTGGACGCCTTCGCCGAAGGATTCCACGCCCGTCGCGCCGAAGGCGACATGGCCCCCGTCTGAGTCTCCCTTCGGCGGGGCGCCCCCCGGCCGAGGGGCAGCCCGCGCGGCGCGCCGTGGAGGACTGGACTACAGGCGCCCTGCGGGCGGGCTTGGCTGAGTCGCGCCTTGGGGGGAGAGGCGGTCAGACCGGCTGATGGGGGAGCCTCCGGCGGGCTCCGGACTCACCCAAGAACAAAGCGCCCGCGCCTGTCCTCCGGAGCCGTCCATCGCGTCCGATGCCTGAGCGACTCGCCCGCCCCGGTCAAGGACAAGCCGCGCTTCGCGCGGTCGCTGCGCGATCCTTGACCGGGGCGGGCGAGTCGCTCTGATCGGCATCCGCGATGGACGGCTCCGGAGAACAGGCTCTCACGGCGGCGCCTGGGGCGCGGAGGCCTGTGGCGGGCGTCGTGCCGCCACGCCCGCCGCAGGGCGTCCGGGGCCGGTCGTGGGACAGGGGCGGGCGTCGCGGCGTCGGTTCCGGCGGCGGGGGGGGCGGGTCAGGCGGCGTCGCGGCCGGTTTCGAGCGCCGCCGTCTCCCAGGCCAGCATCGCCCGCTTCACGCCCAGACCCCAGTGGTAGCCGCCGAGCGCGCCGCCCTTGCGCAGGGCGCGGTGGCAGGGGATCAGCCAGCTGAGCGGGTTCTTGCCGACCGCCGTGCCCACCGCCCGCACCGCGCCGGGATTGCCGATCGCCCGCGCGAGGTCCGAGTAGGTGGTCACGTGCCCCGTGGGCACCGCCAGCAGCGCCTCCCACACCTTCAGCTGGAAGGGGGCGCCGATCACCTGCAGCGGCGCCGTCCCCTTGCGCTGGAAGGCGGCGTCGAGCCAGGGGGCGAGGGCCCCGGCGTCCTCGACCAGCGTGGCCCTGGGCCAGCGGGAGGCCATGTCGGCGAAGGCGGTCCCGCGGCCCACCTCCGCCGTGAAGGCGAGGCCGGTCAGGCCGCGGTCGCCGCCGAAGGCCAGCGCCTCGCCGAAGGGGCTGTCGAAGAGGCCCCAGCGCAGGGTCAGGCCCTCGGCCCCGCGGGCGTATTCGCCGGGCGTCATCGCCTCCCACCGCACGAAGAGGTCGTGCAGCCGCCCGGGGCTGGAGAGGCCCGTCGCATAGGTCGCGTCCAGCACCGTGTGCCGTTCGCGCAGCAGGGCGCGGGCGTGGTCGAGCGTCAGCCACTGCAGGTAGCGCTTGGGGCTGACCCCGACCCAGCGGGTGAACAGCTTCTGGAAATGCGCCGGCGACAGGCCCATCCGCGCCGCCAGCGTCTCCAGCGAGGGGTGGTCGGCGGCCTGGTCCTCGATCAGCTCGATGGCCGCGGCCATCAGCTCGTAGGTGAAGCGGTCGGCGGACTCGGGCCGCTCGAACCGGTCGGCGGCGGCGGGGAGGGCGGTCTCGATCGCGACGGTCATGGCGTGTCTCCTGATCTGCCGCCCAACCTAGCCGGGCCCGCGCCCGCGACCCACCCGAATCCTGCGGGGGCCGCCGAGGCGCGGCAACCGGCCCGGGGGCCTGCGCGGGCGCGCAGGAGGGTTCAGACCGCGATCCGTCGCACGGCGAGGCGCAGGTCGTCGGCGAAGCGGGCGGTCTCGTTCTCGCGCTGCGCGGGATCGGGCAGGCGCAGGATCCAGCTGGGGTGCACCGTCACCAGCAGGGGGGCGCCGTCGGAGGTCGTCTCGAACCCGCCGCGGCGCTTGAGCAGCGCCCGGCGGTCGCCGGTCAGGCTCTCGAGGGCCGTGGCGCCCATCGCGACGATCAGGCGGGGCGAGACGATCTCCCGCTCCAGCTCCAGCCACCAGCGGCAATGCTGGATCTCGCCCGAGTCCGGGTTCTGGTGCAGGCGCCGCTTGCCGCGGGGCTGGAACTTGAAGTGCTTGACCGCGTTGGTGATCCAGGCGCGGGAGCGGTCGAGGCCGGCGGCTTCCGCGGCCCGGTCGAAGAGCTGGCCGGCGGGGCCGACGAAGGGGCGGCCGGTCAGATCCTCGCGATCGCCGGGCGCCTCGCCGACCAGCATCAGGGGGGCGTCGGGCGGGCCCTCGCCGGGGACGGGCTGGGTGGCGTCCTCCCACAGCGGGCAGCGGCGGCAGCTCTCCAGCGCCTTCGCCAGGGCGGGGAGGGTTGAGGGGCGCTCGGCGGGGGGCGGAGGCGCTTCGGGCTTGGCCAGGCGCTCGCGGATGCGGGCGGCGCGGGCGGGGGCGAGGGTGGGGGCGGCCTCGGCCATCTCGCGGGCGCGGGCCTGGGCGCCGGCGATCATCTCGGGGATCAGGGCGGCCTCGGGCAGGTTGCGCCAGTATTTCTTGGGCATCTCCGCCTGCATCGCCTTCGGCTTCAGGCGGGCGGGGTTGAAGATCGAGCGGAAATAGGTGCGCCACAGGTCCTCGGTCGCGTCGGGGGCGATCTCGGGGCGGGGCGGCGGGTCGGCGAAGCGCAGGGCGCCGGCCTCGAAATGGGCGGCGAGCGTGGGGGTGAAGATCGACCAGTCCATGTCGCCGAAGCGCCTGGCGAAGAACGGGGCCGTGGGCTCCAGCGTGAAGTGCGAGGGTTCGAACCAGGCGGCGAAGCGGCGGCGGGAGGAATGCGCCTCGATCTCGCGGAAGCGGACGAAGGCGGTCATCTTGTGGCGGTCGCGGCGGACCTCCCTGGCCATGCGCTCGAGCCGCGCCAGCGCGGGGTCGCCGCGGTCGGACATCAGCCCGCGCTCGGCCGGCAGGCGCCACAGCAGGGCGTAGAGGCGCGCGAACCGCTCGGGGTCGCTGTGCCAGACGGCACAGTCGGCGAGCTGCACGAAGGCCTGCGGAACGGTGATCGCGGCCGACGCCTCCGGCAGGGGCGCTGAGGGGGCGGCGAAGAGGTCGGGGGCGGGGTCGCCGAGGCTCCAGGAGACCGCTTCGGGCGGCACGCGGGCGGAGAGCAGGGCGCGCGCCTCGGCCCGCCAGGCTTTGGATGTGCCGATGCGGGGCAGGGCGATGGCGCGCATCACAGCAGGGAGAGCTGTTCCGGCGGCGGGGCGAAGCGGGCGCGCAGGTTCTCCTCGTCCGCCAGCGCCCGGGGGCGCCAGTCGAGCAGGGTGATGAACGGACGCGCGTGCCTGAGGTTGGCGCCCATGCGCTGCAGGTCCTCCCACCGCAGGGTGCGGTGGCGGCGGGTGGCGAGCACCCGGCCCACGGTCTTGGTCCCCAGGCCGGGGATGCGCAGCAGCGTCTCGCGGTCGGCGCGGTTCACGTCCACCGGGAACAGGTGGCGATTGGCGAGCGCCCAGGCGAGCTTGGGGTCCACCGCCAGGTCGAGGTTGCCGCCGGGGGCGGCGGACGCGATCTCCTTCACGTCGAAGCCGTAGAAGCGCAGCAGCCAGTCGGCCTGGTAGAGGCGATGCTCCCGCATCAGGGGCGGTTTCACCAACGGCAGCGCGGCCGAAGAGTCCGGGATCGGCGAAAAGGCCGAGTAATAGACCCGCTTCAGCCCGTAGCCCGCATAGAGCCGGGTCGAGGTGGTCAGGATCGTCGCGTCGGTCGCCCCGTCCGCCCCCACGATCATCTGCGTGGACTGGCCGGCGGGGGCGAACTTCGGCCCGCGGCGGCCGGTGTGGGTTTTCTCCGATCTCGCCTCCTTGGTCGCGCGCACATGGGCCATGGCGCGGCGGATCCGCTGGGGGGATTTCTCCGGCGCATAGGCGGCGACGGAGGGGTCGGTCGGCAACTCCACGTTGATCGACAGGCGGTCGGCGTAGAGGCCGGCCTCCTCCACCAGCAGCGGGTCGGCGTCGGGAATGGTCTTGAGGTGCACGTAGCCGCGGAAGCCGTGCTCGCGGCGCAGGCTGCGGGCGATGCGGACCATGTCGGCCATGGTCTCGTCCGGGCTGCGGATGATGCCCGAGGAGAGGAACAGCCCCTCGATATAGTTGCGCCGGTAGAACTCCAGCGTCAGCGAGACGACTTCCTCGGGGGTGAACCTCGCCCGCTCCACGTTCGAGCTGACCCGGTTCACGCAATAGGCGCAGTCGTAGATGCAGAAGTTGGTCATCAGGATCTTGAGCAGGCTGATGCACCGCCCGTCCGGCGCGTAGGCGTGGCAGATGCCCGAGCCGGTGGTCGAGCCGATCCCCTTCCCGTCGCGCGAATCCCGCCGCTGCCCTCCGCTGGAGGCGCAGGAGGCGTCGTATTTCGCTGCGTCCGACAGGATCGCCAGCTTCTGGTCGAGGGAGAGTCGCGCCATGGCGTTCATCATATGTTCGCATCCTCGCGGCCACAACGGCAGGCGTGGAACGAAACATGAAAATCTTCTCCGGCAGGCGGCGCAGCGCCGCGCCGGCGCCGCTTGCCCCCTGCCGCCCTGCGGGGCAAGGTGCCGGCCATGACCGCAGCCCAGCTCCCCTACCGCTCCATGAAGGAGATCTTCCGCCGCTTCCACGAGGAATGCGCGGAGCCGAAGGGCGAGCTCGAGCATGTCAACGCCTTCACCCTGCTGGTCGCCGTGGCGCTGTCCGCGCAGGCCACCGACAAGGGGGTCAACAAGGCCACCCGCGCGCTGTTCCAGGTCGCCGACACGCCGCAGAAGATGCTGGCGCTGGGCGAGGAGGGGCTGATCGCGCACATCAAGACCATCGGCCTGTTCCGCAACAAGGCGAAGAACGTCCTGAAGCTCTCCCAGCGCCTGATCGAGGATTTCGACGGCGAGGTCCCCTCCTCCCGCGCCGCGCTCGAGAGCCTGCCGGGCGTGGGCCGCAAGACCGCGAACGTGGTGCTGAACATGTGGTTCGGCCAACCGGCGCAGGCGGTGGACACCCACATCTTCCGGGTCGGCAACCGCGCCGGCATCGCGCCGGGCAAGGACGTGACGGCGGTGGAGCGCGCGATCGAGGACAACGTGCCGGCCGAATACCAGCGCCATGCGCATCACTGGCTGATCCTGCACGGGCGCTACGTCTGCACGGCGCGCAAGCCGAACTGCCCGACCTGCCTGATCCGCGACCTCTGCGCCTGGGACGAGAAGATCCCCGACGCCGCCCTGCCGGGGGCCCCCGCGCCGGCCGCGGCCCCGAAGACGCCCCGCGCGAAACGCGCCAAGACCCCGCCTCCTGAGGAGACCGCATGAGCGAGAAACGCTTCGACGTCGTCGGCATCGGCAACGCCATGGTGGACGTGCTCGGCCGCGTCACCGACGAGTTCCTCGTCGAGAACGGCGTCGGCAAGGGCGTGATGACCCTGATCGACGCCGAGCGCGCCATCGAGCTCTATTCCAAGATGGGCCCAGCGCAGGAGATCTCGGGCGGCTCGGCGGCGAACACCATCGCGGGGCTGGGGATGCTGGGCGCGAAGGCGGCCTACGTGGGCAAGATCAAGGACGACCAGCTCGGCGCGATCTTCGCCCACGACATCCGCTCGCTCGGCGTCGCCTTCGACACGCCGATGACGCCGCGCGACCGGCTCGACGAGGAGACCGGGCGCTGCATGGTGCTGGTCTCCCCCGACGGCGAGCGGTCGATGAACACCTATCTCGGCGTCTCCGCCGACCTCGGGCCCGACGACATCGACGAGGGTCTGATGGCCGACACGCGGTGGATCTACCTCGAGGGCTACCGCTTCGACGGGATGGAGAGCCAGGAGGCCTTCCGCAAGGCCGTCGCCGCGACCAAGGCGGCGGGGGGCAAGGTCTCGATCACCCTCTCCGACCCGTTCTGCATCGAGCGGCACCGCGACGCCTTCCGCAGGATGGTGGTCGAGGAGGTCGACCTGCTGTTCGCCAACGAGCACGAGCTGGTCAGCCTCTACCAGACCTCCACGCTGGAGGACGCGATGGACGAGGCCCGCAAGGAGGTCGAGATCGTGGCCTGCACCGTCGGCCCCTCGGGCGCCTACGTGCTGAAGGGCGAGCGGACGGTGCACGCGCCGGCCGCCCCGATGAAGCGGGTGGACGCCACGGGGGCGGGCGATCTCTTCGCCGCGGGCTTCCTTTACGGCCTGACGCGGCAGCGCAACCTGCTGACCTGCGGGACCATGGGCTGCGTCTGCGCGGGCGAGGTGATCTCCCACATCGGCGCGCGGCCGGAGGAGAACCTCAAGGACCTCTTCGCCCGCTTCGGCCTCGCCTGAGCGCAACGCCCCTCGGTCCGACCGCGGCCGGCAGCGGCGCGGGGGCGGATCCCGGCGTCCAGACCGGCGCGGCGACCCGGTCCCGATGGGGGCGACGCGCCCGCCGCCGGCCGCAGCGCGACAGGCCTGTCCGCGCGGGAAACTTCGGGGGCCGCGTCGCCTGACCTGCGGGGGGCCGCGGCGGCGAGGATGGCGGCGCGGATCGCGCCGGGCCGCCTGCGGCGGGGCCGATCCGCCGACGGACCCCGCGCCGCGGGCCGGGGCCGAGAGGCGCGCGGGCTCCGCCCGGCGGGGGACGGTTGCGGGGCGCGGCCGCGGGGGCGCGGCTCCTCGCCGGCGGCGCGCGGCCGGGGCATTTCGGCTTCCCCTGAGGCGCGAGCGGGGCGAAGATGGTCTCGCCTCCCGAGGGGTGGAGGCGCGTCCAGAAGGGACCTGTCCCATGTCGTTGCCCGACGATCCCGCCCGCCAGCGTGTGATCACGCTTTCCGTCGACGTCTTCGTCACCATCGGCATCCTCGCGCTGTTCATGGCGCTGAGCTTCACGCTGATCGCGCCCTTCGCCTCGATCCTGATCTGGTCGGTGATCCTGGCCGTGGCGCTGGCGCCGGCCTTCGACTGGATGAGCGCGAAGATGGGCGGCCGGCGCGGGCGCACCGCCACGGTCTTCGCGCTGCTGGGGCTGGTGATCATCATCGGCCCGACGGTGATGATCGTGAATTCGCTGATCGACTCGGTCGGCGAGATGGTCGCCCACCTCTCCGACGGCACCCTTCGTCTCCCGGCCCCGCCCGAGACCGTGCGCGACTGGCCGCTGATCGGGGCGCGGCTGTTCGAGACCTGGCAGGAGGCCTCGGTCGACCTGCTGGCGCTGTCGGCCCAGTATGCGCCCAAGCTGCGCGAGGTCGCGGCGACGCTGGCCGGCGCCGGCGCGGGGCTGATCGTGGGCGTGCTGCAGTTCGCGCTGTCGGTGATCTTCGCGGCCGTGTTCCTCGCCTGGGCCGCGCCGCTGGCCGAGGCGACGGGGCGCGTGGCGGGCCGGATCTCGGGCCGCGGACGGGCGATGACGGCGATGGCCTCGAAGACGATCCAGAACGTCTCGCGCGGGGTGATCGGGGTGGCGATCGTGCAGGGCGGGCTCGCGGCCGTGGGGATCATCGTGGCGGGGCTGCCGCTGGGCGGGATCCTCGCCGGCGCGGCGGTGATGGCCTGCGTGATCCAGATGCCGCCGCTGGTGATCATCCCGCTGATCATCCTCGACTGGGCGATCAACCCGACGCTGCACGCGGCGCTGTTCACGCTCTACATGGTCCCCGTGCTGTTCCTCGACAACGTGCTCAAGCCGATCCTGATGGCCCGCGGGCTGACCACGCCGATGGTGGTGATCATGATCGGCGTGATCGGCGGCACCCTATCGATGGGCCTGCTGGGCCTGTTCATCGGCCCCGTGATCCTCGCCCTGTTCTACGAGATGGTGACCACCTGGATCGCCTTCGAGGCCAAGGGCCTGGACCCGACCACCGGCGAGCCCGTGCCGCCCCATCCGGCGGAGTGAGCGCATGAGGGTCGGCCTCGCGCCCGCGGCCGAGCGCTGGCGCTACCGCTTCCTGCTGGCGCTGGCGGTCCTGCTGCTGCTGGGCCAGCCGCTCCTGCAGGGCGGCCCGGCGGGGGAGGCGGCGCTGGCCGCCCTCTTCGCCGCCACGGTGGCGGCGACGGGGATCGTGACCCGCTCGGCCAGCGTGGCGCGGCCGCTGAAGCTCGCGACCCCGCTGGCGTGGCTCGCGCTGCACCTGCTGGCGAAGGCCACCGGCTCGCCCGTGGCCGGGGGGCTCGCCTTCGTCGCCGTGCTCTGGCTCGCCGGGCAGACGCTGTGGCTGACGGTCGAGGCGCTGGTGCGCGAGCGCAAGGCCGACGGCGACGCGCTGGCGGGGGCGGTGTTCGGCTTCTTCATGCTCGCGCTGACCTGGGCGCAGCTCTACACCGCCGTGCTGATCCTGGACCCGGGCGCGATCTCGGTCCCCGGGGACGCCGTGCAGGGCTCGGACCTGGTCTATTTCAGCCTGGTGACGGTGACGACGCTGGGCTACGGCGACGTGCTGCCTGTCTCGCCCATGGCCCGCATCCTGGCGGCGACCGAGGCGGTGGTCGGCGCGCTCTACGTCGCGGTGCTGATCGGGCGGATCGTCTCGGACCTCAAGCCGGGCGGGCGGCCCTCCGGGTCGTGAGCCGGCGGGCGACGGGGGCCAGCACGCTGACCGCGGCGACGGTGTAGACCGCGCCGGCGAAGACCTGGCCCAGCCGCTCGGAGGCCGCGACCTCGTCGCCCCCCAGCGTCGGCGAGAGGGTCATGCCGTAGAGCGCGAGGAAGGTCACGAACCCCGGCAGCCAGACCTGCGCATGCAGGGGGCTCGCGGACATCCGCCAGGCGAAGGCGAGCGAGGCGGCGGCGACCATCGCCAGCGCCAGCGTCGCCTCGTCCTGCATCAGCGTCACGGCGTGGACGCCGGCCGCCGCCGCCCCGCCCGCGGCGGTGCCCGCGAGGCGGGCGAGCGAGTCGCGCAGCGAGGCCGCCACCCCCGGCTGGCGCAGCATCGCCGAGCAGGTGAACAGCACCGGCATCGCCGCCACCCCGCCGTCGGCGGTCAGCCACAGGTGCAGGGGCAGCATCGCCATCGTCGCCAGCGCCGCGCGGAAGGCGACGGGAACCGGGGCCGGGCCCCGCGGCTCGGCGAGGTCGTCGGCGGCCTCGGGCCCCGCGGCCGCGGCGGGCGGCGCCGGCGGGCCCGGCAGGACCGCGAAGGCGAGGTAGACCACCGCGCCGCCCGCCAGGATCGACATCGCCAGCGACAGCGCGAGCCCCGCCGCCGCCTCGGTCGAGGCGGCCGAGAGCGCCCCCACCACGATGGTCATGGTCAGCGCCATCGCCCCCAGCGGCCGGGTCCGGGGATGCATCGCCAGCGCGAAGCACCACAGGTAGAGCACCCCCATCCCCAGCGGATAGGCGCCGGGGATCGAGACGGTGAAGGCCGCGATCGTCCAGGCCACCAGCGACGAGACCGCCGCCGCCCCGAACAGCATGCCCAGCAGCTTCAGCCCCGGCGCCCGCGGCGCCATGGCCAGGATCTGCAGGGCGATCATCGGCGCCAGGATCGGCAGGTCCGCCCCCCGCAGCGCCTCGATCGCCAGCGCCGCGGTGACGGCGAGCGCGATGCGCAGGCCGCGGGCCTTCAGCCGGGCGCCCGCATCGGGGTCAGGAGACATAGGTCAGCAGGGCGATCAGCCGGATCCGCGCCCAGGCGATGGCGTCCATCACCGGGTTGTCGCCGGCGTAGACGATCACCGCCGCCCGGCTGCTGTAGCGCGCGCCCCGCGGAAGCTGCTCCATCTCGAAGCTGAGGATGACGGGGAAGCGCTGCGGGTCGGTCAGCCAGCCCTGCGCCACGGTGGACTGGGGCAGGCCGGTGGCGGGGTCCACGGCCTCGCCCGCCACGCCCCAGCCGACCGAGCGCACGGTCGCCCGGAACACCTGGCCGGGGAGCGCGTCGAGCACCACCTCCGCCGACTGGCCCTGCGAGAGCACGCCCAGGCTGTTCTCGCGCATCGCCGCGCGCAGCCAGATGTCCTCGGCCGAGATGAAGGTCATCGAGGCGGCGCCCGCCGTCACCGTCTGCCCCACCGCGAGCTGCAGGTTGGTCACCACCCCCCGCGCCGGCGCGGTCATCGCGGTCCGCGCGAGGTTGTAGCGGGCCGTCTCCAGCGCCGCGAGCGCCTCCTGCACGGCGGGGTTGTTCTCGCCCTCCGGGCCGAGCTGCTCCTGCGCGCGGCGCAGGTCGGCGGCGGCGGCGGAGACGGCGGCCTCGGATTCGTCGATGGCCGCGACCGCGTCGTCCTCGCGGGCCTGGGCGTAGACGCCCTTGCGCACCAGCTCCAGCACGCGCTCGGTCTGGGCGCGGACGTTGGCGGCGTTGGCGCGCGCGCGCTCGAGCTGGGCCTGGGCCGCGTCGACCGCGGCGGTGTTGGCGCCGACGGCCTGGCCCGCCTGCTCCAGCCGGGCCTGGGCCTGGTCCACGGCGATCTGGAAGGGCTCGGGGTCGATGGCGAAGAGCTCGTCGCCCGCCTCCACCACCTCGTTGTCCACGACGCCCACGCGGGCCACGTGGCCGGTGACCTCGGGCGCCACCCGCAGCACGAAGGCCTGCACCCGCGCGTCGCCCGAGAAGGGCGTGGTCCGGTCGGCGATCACGTAATAGACGAAGAGCAGCACCGCGACGCCGAGCGCCCAGAGCGTCGCCCGGCGCAGCCCCGCCAGCCCGTCGCGCGCTCCGCCCGCGCCAGGCGCCGCGTCCGGCCCGGTCGTGGCCCCGGTGGAGCTCTCCTGCGGTCCGGCCGGCCCGGTGTCGATCGTGTCCGCCATGCCTCTCCCCTCCGCTGCGCCCGCCCGCGAAGCTTAGCCGAGCCGCCTGCCCGCGCAACCGTCGCGGCAAGCGGCGGGAGCGCCACCCGCCTCCTGCGGGCGCCTGGCGCGACGCCGGCCGCAAGCGGGTCGAGGCCCACGCGCGGCGCGCGAAGGCGACCTGGGGGCCGGGTCGGCCGGGGAGCTGGAAGGGGAGTGGTACGCCCTACGGGAGGGGAATCCTGCTTGGAGCATCTCCTTGAAGGCATTGACATGCCTTGGGAAGTTTGGGAGCTCTGCAACAGAAACTGCCACACATTCTCTTTCGATGCCGATGCGTACAAAGAACCATCATCTCCTGAAGCGGGGACGACGCTGGTACCTCCGCTACGACATCCCCAAGCGGGTTGCTCACTGCTACTCAGAGCGTCGTAGCCGTACGATCTACGAGGCGCTCCACATCACTGACGAGGTACTGGCGCGGAGCCTTAGGGACAAACGGCTGAGGGAGCTTGAGCGAGAGTGGCTGTTGTTGGGACAGCAGGGCCGGGCACAGTTCCGACCCTCTCGGGCGCAAAGCGATGCGACGTCTTCCGAAGTCGAACCAAGGACGCGGGAAGCGCTGCTCGACCGGCTCCGCGAGGAGGGGCAAGAAGAGGCTTTGAGCTACCTCGACGTTCCCCTTTCGGACGCCAGTCAAGAGGATGTCGGATACGCGCAGGAGCGCTTTGCCGCGACTGAACGGGGCCGGGAGTTGCTGCGTCGGATCGAGGTTGCTCAGGGTCGTCAAACGCCCCTAGGGCCCTTGTGCGACGAGTGGTTGGCCTCAAAGAACCCAACCGCAAGTGTCATGTATGATTATCGAAAGGCACTTGCTCTTCTCTGCGAGCGCTTTTCGACCATCGAGGAAGTGGACCACTTGGCGGCGCGCCGGTTCCTTGCAGAGCTGTTAAAGACTCTTAACCGCTCGACGGTGCAAAAGTACACGACAGCCTACCGGGGTGTCTGGGGCCTCAAGGGGCTCCGCACCGATCAGTGGCCTTTGCGCGGACTCGACTCCTTCGTGCAGAGCACTCAGCGAGCGACATGGTCGGATGACGAGTATCTGAGGCTGCTCAAGGGGGCTGCCGAGAAGGGTAACCGTCAGCTTTGGCTCGCAATCCGCATCGCTGCCTACACGGGCGCGGCTGCTCAAGGTGTTTCAGGCGTCGAGTTGGTGGAGGATAAGCGCGACCGCGTCAGCATCTATCTGCCAGAGACCAAGCAGAGGCGCCGCGCACGACTCATCCCTTGCCATGAGACCATCGTTGAGGATGTGCGCGAGTGGGAAGCCTGTCGACTGGCACCACAGCCACTGAGCAAGCGGTTCGGCCGCCTCAAGACGGATCTCGGGTTCGGCCGCGAGAAAGTCCTGCACGGCTTCCGACACTCAGTCGTCAACCGCTTGGAGCGGGCTCAGGTGCGGGGCGTCGTCATCAAGCGCCTGGTTGGGCACAAGCTGAACGACATCACCTTCGACACCTACTCGGCCGACGGCCCCGGATATGATGTCTTGCGGGAAGCGGTCAGCGCCGTTCGGTGGCCGGCCCCACCCGCTTGGAGATGATAGGGGTTTCTCTCAAGCCCCACTGTCATTCGAGCGGAGGTTACAGCGCTTCGCGGCCCTGCCTTCCAGGTGCACGTTCGGTCGGCGCATATTCGTCTCCCGAGACGCTCCGGAACCAACGGCGACTTTGTCCCGCTTACTTGCGTCAGAACCGCGTAATGATCCGCAATCAAGCGTCTACCTGCCGGGCTAGATGCATGGCCTCGCTGGGCGATTGCGGGTGCAGCCATCGTCGTCTAGGTTGGGTCTAGGCAGCAGTAATCGCGGGCGGGCGCGCGCATGGACGGTTTCTATGCAATGTATTATACGGGTGCGGCTGGCTTCGGTCATGCTGTATTTGTTCTTAGCGACGGCATCTTGAGTGGCGCGGACGCCACCGGCGGCATTCTTAACGGAACTTATTCAATAACTACCTCGGGAAGCGTAGACGTCGATGCGCACCTCTCGGTCCCCGCCGGAACAACCCTCGTGACCGGGCAGAATATACCCAATGATTTCGTGATGGATATAAATACATCACTGCCCCGAGATTTCGCTGATGGCAGAGTTGTTTCAGTCACGACATCCATGGGGCCGGTGAATGTAGTCTTCAAAATGCTGAGAGCACTTCCATGAATGGCGAGGGCGTCGACTCCATGGCCGCCGCGACATTGATCGCTGTCCTTGTCGGGCCTGTACTGGCCGTTTTAGTGACCCGATTGATTGACCAACGGAGAGAGGTGCGAGCTCGCCGGATGGACGTGTTCAGGACGCTTATGCGCACCCGAAAGCTTCCAGTACACTTCGATCATGTAGGCGCCCTTAATCTTGTGGAGGTCGAATTTGCTGACAAGAAGCAAGTTATCTCGGCATGGAAGGATTACCTGAAAAGCCTCAGCGAGAGACTGGCATCTAACGCCAGCGAAGAAGAGCATGAAGGATTGCGCCGAAGACGGGATTCTGGACTCACCAAGTTAATCTACGAGATATCGAAAGTCCTTAATTTTAAGGTAGAGCAACTAGACATACTGGAAGGCAACTACATGCCTCAGGTATGGGATGATGACGACTGGGAACAAAGAATGGTGCGGAGGTCGCTCAGGGCCGTGCTAGATGGTCAGCGCCCCGTTTTGTTCCAGCACTACTCACCTCAGGCGGGCCTAGGGCCATATCCACCCGCCCCAAAGGGGGGCGAACAGAAAAGCGGCGACGCCAGCGCCTAGCCCAGATCCCCGACCGCATCGACGCGTGAGTAGATTTTGACAAAGCAAAGATAGTCCAAAAGAGTTTCAGGCGCTAGGCGAAGGGCATTACAGGTATCCTTGCTGATACTTGGCAGTGCAAAAAACAGGGGCCCCCTATCGCCCCTGCAAGCATCAGATTGGTGTGACGTTGCTGCCTTCTGCCCAAGCAACGATGCGCTGCCAGTTTCGCGTAGAGTGGACCTATGCGCCAATAGACCATGCCCCTGCGGGGCGGCGTCGCCGATGCCGAAAAGTGCCCCACAAGGGTTGCGCTCAGGATTCTGGGGCAATAGGTCCTCAGTGTCTAAGGCTCTTGTGGGGCAATTGGAGGCTGAAGTCATGGCGCGAAGCGCACCAGAGGCAACTGGCGTGTTAGTCGGGTATGCGCGGACATCGACTCTGGATCAGAAGGCCAGCCTTGAGGGCCAGGTCCGAGAGCTTGGGGCGGCTGGGTGTCGACGCATCTTCAAGGAGCAGGTGTCGTCCGTGGACGTGGTCGCCCGTGAACGGTTGCGGGAGGCGCTTGACTTCATTCGTGAAGGCGACCGGCTGGTGGTGACCAAGCTCGACCGTCTTGCGCGCTCCGTCGCTCACCTGCTCGAGATCGTCGAGGCCTTGAGGGCCAAGGGCGCTGGGCTGGTGGTGCTGGATATGGGCGTCGACACTCAGAGCACGACAGGGCGGCTGATGCTGAACATGCTGGGGGCTGTCGCCCAGTTCGAGCGGGAGATCATGCTTGAGCGACAGCGAGAGGGCATCGCGAAGGCCAAGGCCGCCGGAAAGTACAAGGGCCGGAAGCCGACGGCGCGCGCCAAGGCGGACGACGTGCGCGCTCTGAGAGACGAAGGCGTTGGCGTCACCGAGATCGCTCGGCGCATGGGGATTGGCCGCTCCTCCGTCTATCGCATCCTCGAGAACGACAACCCCGACGAAGGAGAGCGCAAATGAGTGTCGTCGCCTTCACGCCCCGCGAGAACTCCCCGCGGATGGTCCGACAGGCGGTCGCTGAGGCCTCTGCTCGCTTCCCTGAATGGACGATTGAGCCGGTGGAAGCCGATGACGGAGCCTTGAGCGTGGCCGCAGAGTCCGAGAGGGGAGCCTTCGTCGCCTTCCACCCCGCAGGGTCGCGCTGGGCGCGGGTCGACCTGGAGGGGAGGGCCGATGGCGTCTTCCCGTCTCTTGCGGATGCGTTCGCGGCTTCCTTCCGCTGATCCTCAGGGAGCGAAGGGAGGGCGATCGGGATAAGGGCGACCCGTCATACGAGGGCGACCCCCTCCCCCCTCTCTCGTGTGCGGCGCTGGGCGGAGCGATGATGCTTCTTCCGGCGTCGGGCCCGACCGGGGGCATGGGGGGAATCTCAGATCGCGCGAGGGGGTAGATAAGGCCGTAGATCGCCAGCCCAATTTTCGAAAGGGCATGTCCGCAAAGCGTGTTGGTCCGCTTCGAGCCCTTTCCGGACATGTGATTGCGATGCGGCGCCAAGCGACATGGGCGGGTTTCGGAAGTTCGCTGCGCCTTGGATGAATGTAAGCGTCCGGTGGCGGCGCTCATTTCTTCCGCGGCTTCCACTTCTTGGCGAGTTTAAGAACTTCGAGGCGGAGTTCGTCGGCGTCAGGGACGTGCGGATCGAACGGTCCGCCTGCCCATCGGATCATATTCTCATGCTCGGGATGGTTTGGATCACTGACTGCGTCGAGGAAGTCTTCGTATCCGGGAAGGCCGCCGACGTCCTCGGGCGGGCATCTGCCGATAATGTCGGTGAGCCGGGGGTATAGATTTCCGGGCGCCGGATCGCCGATGGTCTGTGCATCGATCCGATGAACCCAGTTGTCCCCGAAGTCGTAGATGTAGCGGATCGGCGCTG
>NZ_FOQH01000023.1 GCF_900113695.1 Albimonas pacifica
GCTTCTCACGTCGAGCGCCCGCACGGGCCACACCGAGATTTCCCGCAGGCGCTTCGCCGAGACCGAGCCCGGCTCCGTCGAGCCGATCAGCCGCTTCTTCAAGCTGCCCGAGCAGGGCGTCTCCAACACGCTCAGAGCGGGCACGGACGGGGCTAGGGGCGCGTTCACCAGCCCGCGGCCCATCCACTACCGCTACGCCCGCTGCGTCACCGTGCGCGAGATGGCGCGGCTGCACGGCTTCCCGGACTGGTTCCGCTTCAACGTCACCAAGTGGCACGGAGCGCGCCAGATCGGCAACGCCGTGCCCCCGCCGCTCGCCAGGGCGATCGCCGGCCAGGTGATGGACGCCCTGGGCGTCGTTCCGACCCGCCCGAAGGGCATCGTCGAGCTGGGCGATCCCGGCCTTCTGGCGCTCGACATGTCGGGCGCGGCGGCGCATTTCGGCGTGGACGCTCCCTCGGGCCGGCGCGACCGCAAGAGCGGGGCGACCAAGCGCAAGCAGATCGACATCGAGCGCGAGCGCCTCGCGGCCCAGGCAGGGATGCATGGCTAAGGCGCGAAACCGCTACCAGGCGCTCATCGAGAAGATTTTCTTCGACCACTGGCGCGAGGGCGAAACCGCCTTCGAGTTCGACCGCCAGGAGATCAAGGACGCGGCGGCCGAG
Organism: Albimonas pacifica; assembly: GCF_900113695.1. Taxonomy (GTDB): domain Bacteria; phylum Pseudomonadota; class Alphaproteobacteria; order Rhodobacterales; family Rhodobacteraceae; genus Albimonas; species Albimonas pacifica. The sequence goes on from NZ_FOQH01000023.1 coordinate 666, forward strand.
TTGGATATCCCGCTCCCCGACAACCTCGGGGACGTGATCTATTCCTTCCGCTTCCGCACCGACCTTCCCGAGCGCGTGGCGGCGACCCAGACGCCGGGCAGGGAATGGGTGATCGAGCTGGCCGGCCGCGCCCGCTACCGCTTCAGCCTCGTGAAGATCAATCGAGTGCTGCCGCGCGAAGACCTGGTGACGATCGCCATCCCCGACGCAACGCCCGAGCTGATCCGCGCCTATGCGCTCGACGACGAGCAGGCGCTCTTGGCGATCGTGCGGTACAACCGGCTGATCGACACCTTCCTCGGGCTCACCACCTACAGCCTTCAGAACCACCTTCGCACGACCGTCAAAGGCATGGGCCAGATCGAGATCGACGAGCTGTATGTCGGTCTCGACAAGCGGGGCTGCCACTATGTGATCCCGGTCCAGGCGAAGGGCGGCAAAGACCAGATCGGGATCGTCCAGGTCGCCCAGGACGTGCGCTACGTGGAGCAGAAGTTCCCCGGCATGCGGTGCCGGGCGATCGCCGCTCAGTTCATGAGCGACCAGGTCATTGCGCTTTTCGAGCTGACGCTTCAGGGCGACGAGATCAAGGTCGTCGAAGAGCGGCACTACCGGCTCGTGCCGGCGAAACAGCTCGATAATGACGCGATCCGGGACTATCGTTAATTTTTGTGAACGAATAAGCGAAGGCATCGAAGGGGGAACGAATGGCATTGCCGTCAAATTATCGGTGGGTCGTTGTGGGGAAGCTTGCTATTCGGAACCGCGCGAAGTCGCCCAGCTATGCGCCGAATTTCAATTTGGTGGATTTAATAAATGCGATGAAAGATCGAAAAGATCGCGGCGATCATTATCGAATGTACTCAAGAAACTCAAAAATAATGTGGTGCGAGAATGTAGACAAAAGTAATGACTATTATAAACTAATTATACAACTTGGAGATAAGAATGTAACTGGCGTTTCATTTCTTCATTTCGATACCAAGAAAACTAGAGACATATCGAAAGAATTGAACGAAGGTAGTCACTATGCTGCTCACGTTCTTATAAAGAAATCTCCAGATAAGACTGGACGACATCTGATTCTCATTGAGAAAGTGCCGGGTCTTCATCTCTCGTCGGTGAAAGATCACCTAACGTGGATTTTCAAGAATCCTCTCTATGAAAAATCCGCGAAAGACGATGACGGTAAGGATAAAAGTTTTCGACCCGTATTTGAGATAGAAGGGCATCAGTCTAAAACTATTCGTGAAGCGCTGCGAACAGGTGTGCTCCAGGACATCGAGTTTATTTCATATGAGGAAAATCACGATGACGGACTCGATGAAGACCCAATAATCGAAGACGTTGTGCATGAAGCGCGGTGGGAAGTTAAGAAGAAGGTTACGGAAGACCAGGCCAAAACGGTTTTTACTAAGGTTGGCGATTTCTTTAAGAAATTCCGGGACGGCGATGGCGAAAGGCAAATTTTTGTCAGAATAAAGGCCGACAATGGGCAGATAAGGCGAACTGAAGTACATCACAATGGCGATGAAATTCTTGAGCAGGCATTCGTTCAAAACGAGATCGTGAGCGATTTTGATCCTCCATTGCCGCCGCGCTATGAGGATTTTCGCCAAGATATGATTAGAAAGATGGTTGAAGTCGCGAAGAACGTGGGCGACTGATATGTCTTTCAGGAAGCATGCCAAAATATTTACGGTGTTCTCGTTCTTGCGGCTGAAGAGCGAGGACATTGTGTGGTATCAGTGGATATACCCGACCGCTATATTTTCAATAGTATTTGGCCTCTTCATCTGGAAGGGTGGGGAATTTTTGACTTTCGATAGGGGGGAATTAATAAAAGACGTAAATTCATTAGTGGGAATTCTTGTTGGTTTTTACATCGCTGCCCTGGCGGCGGTGTCAAGTTTTTCGAACGAAAACCTCGATCAGTTGATGAAAGGCCGGGCTCCAACGTTAATCTCTGTGCGGCAGGGTGCAGAGATAAAGGAAACACTAACGCGCCGTAGGTTCCTATCTATTTTGTTTGGTTATTGTGCATCATTGGCAATTATTTTGTATGTTTTTGGGGTAATTCAGACTCATATAGTGGTGATATTGCCAGATATTGAGTGGGTGAAGTGGGCCTTCGGAGCGTTGCGAATGCTGGCGTGGGGTATCTACGTATGGATTATTTCAAGCTTGCTTGTCGTGACGTTATTAGGGCTGCACTACCTTGTTGAACGTATGCACCGAGCTTAGCTCAGGGCCTACGCGCGCCGCACTGTGGATACGCTGACCCCGAAGAGCCGGGCGATCTCGGCCAGGCTGCGCCCGTCCTCATCCCGCATGCGCCGCGCCTCGTCCCTCTGAGCATTGCTGAGGGCCGCAGGCCGGCCGCCGAAGCGCCCGCGCTTGCGCGCAGCTTCCAGCCCTTCCTTGGTCCTCTCTGAAATCCGCTCGCGCTCAAACTGCGCGATCGAGGCGAAGACATGGAACACCAGACGGCCCGCCGGGGTCGTGGTGTCAATGTCCTCGGCCAGGGAGCGGAAGCCCGCTCCGGCGTCTTGGACGGTCTTCACGATGTCCAGGAGGTCATGCAGGGACCTGGCGAGGCGGTCGTACTTGGCGACCACCACCACGTCGCCAGGGCGGAGCTGATCGAGCATGCGGTCCAGCTCGGGACGCTTGCGCGCCGTGCCGGTGATCTTGTCGGCGAACATGCGCTCGACGCCTGCGGCCGTGAGGGCGTCCGTCTGGGCGTCGAGGGATTGGTCTGCGGTGGAGACGCGGGCGTAACCGATGATCATGCGCTCAGGGTATCAAAAACGCTCCAAAACCCGAAAGGTTTTGGAGGGGGTTTTTGACGTTGCCCACAGCCTTGTTTCGCGCCGGTCGCGCCGCCGTGTCAAAAACGACCGTTAAAGCACACCTAAAAGCGCCACATATATATTGCTGGGTCGCTGCCAGTAACAAATAGGGATGATCCATCCTCCGAGAATGATGCTGATTCAAAGGTGGAATGCTTGTCGCTAGCCAAAAGTCTTGTGTTTGGGGCCATCGTATCAGTAGACCAGATGTAAATTCCATGATCCCCAAGCGTCACGAATTGTCTTCCAGTGGGCGAGATAGCGATATGGCGAACATCGAAATCTTTTAGATTAATCGATTTTGACTTCGTCTTTTGGTTGGTATCAAATACGGCAAGCTCGACGTGATCCCTGTGTCTGATAGGGTGGATTGCAATCTCATGATCTTTGTTGAATCCGGCTGTTGTATAGCGTCTAGAGTCGGCGAGGTAGCTGTCCGGGATTTCGACATGCTGATATCTATCAGTTGGGATGCTAAATACATGCCCGCCATTCGCGCATACAATTGCATGCCCATCCTTTGTCAGGCCATGAATTGAGTGTAGTGCCGCGCGGGAATTTGAATGGCCGGAGATGCTGACACTGCATAGTGTCTTGTTCGTGGCCGCCGATATGTCATGTATTAACAAATTTCCATCCCATCCAACGCTCAAAAACTCATTATCACCGGGCAAAAAAATGGCATCTCGTGACCAATAGCCATGGCCAGAGAACGTGGACAGTTGCTTTCCAGATGCTACGTCAATAAGTGAAACGGTCTGACTAATGCCGGTTGTGAGCGCAAGGGAGCCAGATTGATTAGTTCTGACGCTAAACAAGTCTCCACCTTGCGCGCGAAGCCGAGCAACAACTTTCCCTGTCGAGATCTCCCATTTGTAGCAGCCGGACTCACCGGCGCTCAGAAAGTGGCGATTGCCGGGCAAGGTGCAAACAGACCAATTCCGAAGAGAAGGCCCATTTTTTCCTTGAATCCAGTTCGAAAAAGACTCCTTGGCGCGGAATATTCGAGACGGAAATAGGTGGGGTGGCGATTCGAAATCAAGCTTGATAGATGGTGTCGCTTTTTTAGAGTCAGTGGGGCGCGCAGTTCGAGTATGAACCACGACACTCGTTTTTTTGACTACCACCGCGGACTTGGAGGACGGCGCAGCAGGCGGAGGGGGTTTGTCAGGTTCTGCGCTCTGGGTGCCAGTTGCGACAAGATACGCCTGCTTGATTAGGCGCTCTTCTAACTTGGTGCCGGCCTCTTCCAGGCGCGCCTTCATCGCTGCGCGTAGCATCGGGCCAGACGCATTCCGAGAAACGCCGAGAATGTCGAAAGCTTCGTTTAGGGTCATCGTCCGCGGCCTATTTGATTTCGTTGTGTTGTTTGTGAGATAATAAAGATGTTTTGGAAAAAGAAGAATTTGCAGAATTTAGAAAACAACTTGCGTTGGCGTTCAAAGATCGTGCGCCGAACACTGAATGTTTGGAGGTCGTGCGCCTATTGGCGAGGCTGCCAACGGCCTTCCGGGCAGAATTTGGGGACGAGTGGCGCGAGGTTGCGAACCCAGAGAGGTTCTTCGTCAAAGCCAAATTGGCCCACGATGCAGAGTACCTGACATCCGCAGCGTACATGTATCTCCACGTCCTGTTGATGACGGAGATCGGATTTGAGCCCGAAGCACGCGAGTTCGAGATCACCGAACTCGCTGAAGACATGGCTTTCGAAGAAGGCTTCTCCCTACGTCCCAACGGCATGGACTAAACCCCCTCTCGCTCAATGAGCCGGAGATAGGCCAGCTCAATGGCTTCGATCATCTGATCCGACCCGGCGGCGTTGTGCATTTGCCTACGTCGCGCATCGAGGTCGGCCCGTCGGAATCCCTCCTGCAACCCGAACATCGCAAGCGCCTGGTCCCGCGAGACCGTCAGAGGCTCCGGCGGCGCGAGCGCTTTCTGGGCTTCCTGCGCGATTTGCTTGATGCCGCCCCCCGCCCCGATCGAGATCGGGCTTTGGCGCGTTGCCGCGCGCATCCCGCGTTCCTGGTGGTCCGGGTCCGGGTCGTAGAAGGCGACCGGCAGCTCCGTGTAATAGGGCGCGGTTTTCACGCGCAGGGCGCGCTTGCCGAAGCGCGTGACGATCATGTTGCCGGTGTCGGGATCGAGGTAGCGGCGAAGCTGTTCGGGGCTCATCACCTCGCGGTCTTCGCCCCCGCCGCCGATGGCGCGGGCGCGGGTCTTCGCGCCGATCATCTTGCCGAGATAGTCGAGGGTCGGGGTGTCGTTGCTGGCCATCCAGTAGACCGCATCGGCGTTGCCGATCCAGGTCGTCCAGGACTCGGGATAGGCTTTCTTCAGCGTGTCGATGTCCTGGGAGATGCCGAGAAGCTGGACGCCGTAGGCGCGCAGCACAGCCGGCCCCACGGCCAGCTTCTCGATCGTGCCGAGGCTGGGCAGCTCGTCGATGGCGAAGAAGCATTTCGGCTTCAGGTCGCCGGGGATGTACTCGAACACGCCCAGGCCGAAGACCGTGAGCATGCGGAACCAGCCCGACAGCTCGACGCTGAGCGCGCCGGTCGGCGCGCAGACGAACACGTCCTGATTGCCGAGCTTCAGGTCGTGCAACGAAAAGCTGGACCGCTTCGAGATCGCGCGGAGCTGTTCGTTGTCGTAGACGCCCAGGCTCACCTTCAGCGTCGCCATCACGTCGCCCGCGGAGCGGGCGTCGTCGAACATCGTCGCGGCGGCCGAGATCGCCGAATAGCGCCGGTTCCGGCGCATCGCCGTCAGCAGGGCCGCGAAGCCTTCGACCGAGGTCGGATCGCGATTGAGCTGCTTGCGCATCTCTTCGCGCATCTCGCCCGAGTAGCCCAGGTTCACCAGCTCGCAGACGCGCAGGATGTTGCGCTTCTCGCGGGGTTCCGTGGTGAGGACGTGCAGGATCAGGCCGGTGAGGAACTTCCGCGCGGCGCGCGGGAAGAAGGGCTGACGCCCTTCGATCCGCACCAGCCCTTCGGAGATTTTCTCCGCATACTTCACCGCGCCTTCGGGGCCTTCGCGCTCTATCGCGCGTTCGATTTCCTCAAGCGGGTTCCAGGTCGCGGAGGTCACGCCGGGAACGATGCCGTAGGGGTCGAGCACGGCGACGTCCTTGCCCACGCCGACGACGCCGTTGCCGCCCCGCCCGCGCCGGCGGTGCAGGATTTTCGCGATCTGCCCCTTCGGGTCGATCACGAAGGCATTGCCGGGGTGAAGCCCCAGCATGGTGATGAGCAGGGTGGTCTTGCCCGCCCCGGTGCTGGCGAACATGAAGAGATGGCGTTCGAGCTTGGTTCCGAGAGGCTGGAACAGCCCGAAGCCCATGATCGACATGCGCCCGAGCAGCACGTCGCCGGGGCGATAGACCAGGCAGAGCTTCGCCAGGATGCCGGCGAAGCCGCCCGTGGCCTTGCGGCCCGCGGACCATTCGCGATCGCGCCAGGCTCCGAAGTTCAGCCAGGCTTGCGCGAGCGGCCGCCAGGGCAGCCAGAGCCACAGGTGATAGGTTCCAGGGTTCCAGACGCCGAGGCGGCGGGCGACGATGCAATAGAGCAGGTGCAGCGCGACCGAGGCCGCGAAGCCACCTGCGAGCAGCGTCACCGCGCCGATGAAGACCGGGTGCTCCACCATGGCGGCGACCGGCGGCAGGCTCAGGACATACCGGAGCAGCAGCGCCAGGACGCCGAGCATGGCCGCGTTCAGCAGCAAGCGGATGAAGAACCGCTGCACCCCGTCCCCCGTTCAGGTGGAAACCCCGTCCATTCATCCTAAGCCGGGGCTGCGCGTCCAAGGAAGCGCGGATCGTTCGAAAAGACCCGAACGGCGGCGTCGTGAGGCCGGTGCAGGAACGGGTCAGAGTTGAACCGGGGTGACCCTGATGCCATTAACCTGTACTTAAGGAATGTTATGGGAAAATGTGGAGAGCGCACTTTTGGGTTTGCAAGCAAACCCGCGCGCTGTCGGCCCCTTGGGCCGATGTGCTCATAGCCGCACGGGCCTAGTCATTCAGACGCCATGACAGGCTTGAAACGCTCTTGGGGTCACAGACCCCGCCGCTAGGCATCCCTCGACGCCTGCGGCATCGCGCGAAACATGTTTCGCGATCGTCGACCTGAAGACCGGGACGCCCGGTCTCCATGTCGGCGGTCGCATCCGAGCCTCGCCGCGCTTGCGCGCTCTGGCCTCGGTGCGATCGCGGCTTCGCCTTTTGCGCGGGACGTCCTTGGATGCAGCCGGTTTGGCCACCGGCTTCCGCAAGGGAGACTGCTTGTCCCGCCAAGGCATCGCAATCGACCTGCCAGACCCATGGGATCGCGGTGATTGCGAACGGTTTCGTTCGCAACAACGCAAGGGGTCCGCAGGGTGGCCATCTACAGTCTGAACATGCGCTCCATAGGCCGCCGTACCCATGCCGAAGGCACGGCCGGCGCGCACATCCGCTACATCGCCCGCCAGGACGCGCAGCCTCATTTGATGGCCGGCCGCATGCCCGACGACCCGAACGAGGCCCGCGCCTTCCTTGATCGCGGCGAGCGGGCCGATCGCAAGAACGCCCGCGTCGTGGACAAGATTAGGATCGCCCTGCCCTTCGAGCTAGACGAGGTGCAGCGCGCCGCGCTCGTCCAGGACTTCGCCGAACGGCTCACCGAAGGCCGCGTGCCGTGGTATGCCGCGATCCACCAGACCGGGAAGGACGCCCACAATCCCCATGTGCATCTGGTGATCCGGGATCGGGACATCGAAACCGGCAAGCGGCATGTGCGGCTGTCGGATTCGGCGCGGGACTGGCAGAAGGCCGGCCGTCCCGATGACCACCCCGTGCAGCATGTGCGCTCGCTCTGGGAACGGACCTGCAACGACACCTTGGAGCGCGAAGGCATCGAGGCCCGGATCGACCGGCGCAGCCTTGAAGACCAAGGCAGCGAGCGCACGCCGCAAATCCACATCGGGCCGCAGGCCCAGCATGTGGAGACCCACAAGCGCCGGCCGGAAAGCCGCGAGACGCCCGAGCGCTCTTGGCGACGGACGCAGTATCGCGACAAGACCCCCTATCCCGACATCGACCTCGGGCGCACCCGCAAGGAGCGCAACGCCGAGATCGTGGATCTCAACATCGAGCGGGCCGCCCGCTCGCCCGACTTCGAAACCCGCAAATGGGCCGAGTTCGAGCGCGAGCAGATCGCCAAGGATCGCGTGCTCGAACGCGAGCGCATCGCCGAGGCCCGCCGGCAGGAACGGGACCGGGACCAGGTGCGCATGAAGGCCCGCGCTGCGCGCGAGGACATCCAGGCCCGGCGCGACGACGAGCAGGAGTGGGCCAGGATCGCCGTGGAGCGGCTTTGGGAGGCGAAGCGGGTTTCCCTCGCCGAAGATCAGGCCCGGCGCTCAGCGGCCCTCCAGGAGGCTCAGGCGCGATTTGCGGCCCGGTTCCTGCGCATGGTGGACATCACCGGCCGCACCCGCGAGGCCCAGGACCGCGAGCGGGCCGAGCTGGACGCTCGCCAGGCCAGGGAACGCCAAGAGGTCGAAACCCAGGCCAGACGCGAACACGCCGTGCACCAGCAGGCCGTGAAGGCGCGCTACGCGGCCGAATTCCTCGAAGTGCGCGCCCGGCGCAGCGCCGAGCTACGCGCGCTTCAGGATCGGCATTTCGAGGCGGTGCAGCGCCAGCAGCTCGACTTGCAGTATCGCGAAGCCGAACGCGCCCAGGCGCAAGCGGCGATGACGCAGCAGGTCGCCGAATGGAAGCGATCGGCTCAGGTTCAGGAGCAGCAGACCCGCCAAGCTCAGGCCGGCGGCGGTCGGGCTGCGCCCGAGCCTCGCCGGCAGGCTGCGAACGACGAAGGCAAGGCTCCCCCCAGGCCGGAGCCGCCCAAGAAGCCGGCCGAGCCCCCTGCCCCGCCTCGGGACCGGCGCGCGCAGGAACCGTCACGGGCGGAGCGCAGCCGGGGCGACGGGCCGCCTGATGCGGATTTCTTCAAGGACCAGGTGCAGCGGATCGCGGACGAGCAGAAGACGGAACAGGATCGCGGGAAGCCGCAAGACCCCGATCCGGGGCCGACCTACGAGCCGTGAGGCGGCATCAAGCTTGATGTGCTCCCCGGCCGGTGAGGCCGCCATAGATGTAGTTGACCAGTTGCTCGAAGGCCGTGGCGAAGCTCGTGCCAGGGGTGCCTTCCATGCACTCTTCGATCCAGTCTCGAAGCTGCGCGTCGGTCACATATTGGTGGCCGTAGATGCGCCCGGTGATGAAGTCGTAGGCGTGCCATTGGCGCTTCTCCATGTGGACGGCGTGTTCCGTGTCGTCCTTATGGCGAAGAATGCGCATCTCCGTCGCCGCGTGCTTCAATGCCTCTTCTCTGGAATGATAAAATCTCTTCATTCCTAGACGATAGCAGATCGGATCGCCGCCGCGCAAATTTGAGATCGATCAGGGGTCCAGGCCGCTCGCGTCGTCGAAGTCCTGTTCGAAGGTCTCCTGTCGCTGACCCAGGCGCTCGCGCAGGAATTCTATCCGTTCCTCGCGCTCCCGCTCGAAGGCCGCATCGACTTGCGAGACCGTTCCGGCGCTCGAGCCGCCGGGGGCTGGTGCAGGAGCCGGCGTCGCCCGGTTGTCGATGAGCGTGGACAGCTCGTTCGAGGTGGGGATGTCCGGGAACTTGGCCGGATCGAAGTCGTATTTCTCGGGCGTGATCGGTTCCCGCTGCACGGTCTTCCTCGCCGCCTCCGCTTCCACGAATTCGCGCATGAAGGTCGAGAATTCGGGATCGTCGGGCATGTGCTTCTCCGCGGTCCAGGCCGGTGCATGCCAGCAGTAGACCACGGAAGCCCCAGCTCTTCACCCGGATATCGGCCTTGCGGCCGATGTCATCCCGAGCCCCCTACAGCGCTATGTGGTGGCGCGGGGTCTCGGGATGACGGGACTGCACGTCTCGCAGGGCTAAAATGATATCCGATAGCTACCAGATATCTCTTATAGGTTGTGGATATCTGGTAGCTATCGGTTTACGGGGCTGTTGCGTAGTGGCAGACTCAATTCTGAAAGGGCCTCGCACCCGACGAGGATCAAACCGCCATGCCAGTAATTTGCTTCGCCAACCCCAAGGGGGGCTCAGGCAAGACCACCACCGCCCTGCTGCTTGCAACGCAGCTCGCCGACCGAGGCGCGCGCGTGGTCGTCATCGACGCCGACCCCGAGCGGTGGATTTCCCAATGGGGCCGGCTGGACGGCCGCCCGGAGAACATCGAAATCGTCGAGGGCGTCAGCGAAGACGGGATCGTCGATGCGATCGATGAAGCCTCAGAGCGAGCGCAGTTCGTCATCGTCGACTTGGAAGGCACAGCGAGCCTCATGGTCGCCAACGCGATCGGGATGGCCGATCTTGTGGTGGTGCCGCTGCAAGGGTCTTCCATGGATGCGCGCGGGGGGGCGAAGACGATCAAGCTCATCCGCAACCAGGCGCGCATGGCGCGCCGAGAAATCCCTTATGGCGTCGTTCTCACCCGCACGAGCGCAGCGATCATGTCACGCGCGCTCCGCAACGTGCGCGAGCAGCTTCTTCGCGGCGGCATCGACATGTTCGAGACGCCGATCGTCGAGCGCGCCGCCTACCGGGACATGTTCGACTATGGTGGGGGTCTGTCTGCGCTCGATCCCGGCCAGGTGAGCAATCTCGATCGGGCGGTTCAGAACGCACGCGAGTTCGCCGGGGAAGTGCTGGCACGGCTGAAAGATGCGCAGGCCGTGGCAAAGGCGGTGTGAGATGAGCAAGGAACGCGCCGATCTCGGATTCGGGGACGAGCTGGAAAGCTTCGATCCCGAAGCATGGACATCGAAGCCGAAGGTGCGGGAACCTGCACCGAAGCCCGACGAGACGAAGAAACTGGCCGAAGCCGCCGGGTTTCGGAGCCGCGAGGCGACGGCAGCACCAGCCCCTAGACAGCAGCGCCGCCGACGCACCGGCCGAAGCGCGCAGTTCAACATCAAAGCCAAGCCGGAGACGATCGAGGCGTTTTGCGCCATCGCAGACCGGCAAGGGTGGGGCATCGGCGAGACGCTTGAGCACGCCGTCGCCCTTCTCGAACGCGAGTATCTGGATAGCTAACGGCTATCTAATAGCTATCCTACGCGCGCCCACGCTTTTCATACCAGCTTTTGCAGAAGCGCAGAAAATGCCGCTCCGGCGCTTTAGGTGCGATTTCCTCTCGGCCGCACCAGTTGCGCCATTCCGATTCGAGATAGTGAACGTCCCAGGACGGGGCCGCTTCGCGAGCCTCGTGGTAGACCTCGGGGTCGAGCGGACCTGACCAGGACGAAGAGGGCAGGGCGGCGCTCATCGAGCCGCGGTTCGTGAACGTCACAACGTCCGTCTCGGCGTTGAATGACACGCTGTAGTCGGGAAGGTGGTCGTGCTCGGCGAGATGCCGGATCATCTGCCGGAAGCGCTTCTCGGGGCTTTGCGAGCCCGACTTTTTGAGCAGCAGCCCCAGGCCGATTCGCCAACTGTCTTGCTGGCCGCAATGCTTGCGAGCCAGCTCGTAGACCCGGCGCTCGATCGGTTTGCGGAGCCGGAAATAGTCCCGGTGAAGCGTCAGAACCTCATGGGCGCGGATCGCGTTGAACACCCAATCCGACAGTTTCACTTCGCACCAGAGCAATCGACCGTCGAGACCGTGCTTCCGGCGGATTGACGAGGCGTCGATCAGGCCGAAGCCGTCGATCTGTTCTTCGTCCCCAGTGATGATGTTGGTGCGAATCCGTGTCCCTTCGAGGCGATCAAGAGCCTCGATCAGAGCCATGTAGTCCCGGCCGCTCGTGCCTCGGTTCGTAAATATCAAAAGGTCTCGCGAGTTTATGCGGACCCGCGGCGACGTGATTTCCTCCCCGCGCCGGACTTTCGCGACGATTTGCGAAATGCAATAAATAAGTATATCTTTATCATATATTGTAGCCAGGCCCTTAACGCTTGGCGTTATTTCAAGCCAATTCCCATTATGTTCGTATCTACGAACGGAAGTTTCAGGCTTCTTCGAGAGGGAGTAAAATGGATGCTCCATATGCTGCATGACATCTTTGAGTACCGCGTCGGCCACGTCGCAGATGAAAAGATCATGCTGCGGGTGGCGATCCGGCAGGAGGGGAGCAAGATTGTTCGTGGTTTCAGTGACCATGCCTGATGTTCGTGGTTTCAGGTACCGCGGTCAAGATTCGTGTTATCAGTTACCCACAGGCGAGATTCGTGGTTTCAGGTACCGAATCCGGGATTTCAGTTACCCAGATTCGTGGTTTCAGTTACCGGGCGATCTGAAAAAGTTTTTTGATTCAGTCACTTGTGGGGACTTATCCACAGCTTAACACTATATTTAACACATACTAACACCAGAAGGTTTTCGCTTCAGGACTCACCAAAAGCAGATCGAAGCTTTGCAGATGCCGTTCCCTTGCTTGGAATGAGCCCTGGTCCACCGAACGCAGAGCCTCAAGGGGTGGGTCCTCGCCATGCTCGCATCGAAGATGCTGCGCGTGGCTCCGGTCCCGCTTCGCGCCCTTGATCCTCAGCGCCCGGCGGCCCTTCTTCGGGCTCAAGCAAGGGACGGCTCCGAAAGCAGATCGGCTCCAATCCGCCGAGGTTCCGAACGGGGCAGGGGTTCCCGGTTTCACGACCCCAAGCCCCGGTTGGACGGCGCTTCGACCCCTTCCAGGGGTGTAAGGCAAATACAGGGGTTATCGAGCGCAGCGATGGACACGCGCAGCCTGGAACAGCGACGACGGATCATGCAGGCGGTCGGGACCAAAAACACCGGCCCTGAAATCGTCGTGCGTCGCCGGCTGCACGCTCTGGGCTACCGCTTCCGGCTTCACCGAAAGGACCTGCCGGGAAAGCCGGATATCGTCCTGCCAGGCCGCCAACTGGCGATCTTCGTGCATGGTTGCTTCTGGCACTGGCACGGCTGCCCGAAGGGCCAGCTCCCCAAATCCCGCCAGGATTATTGGCTCCCGAAACTTGCGCGTAACCGCGAACGAGATAGAACGAACGAGGAACGTTTGGAATCGCTCGGCTGGCGCGTCGCCACGATCTGGCAATGCGAAACCGCGGACATCGACGCCCTGGACGCTCGCCTTCGAAGAGTTGTGGATAGATCGGAAAAGCCGATCGACATCCAGGGGCCGCTTCGGTAAGCTCGA
>NZ_FOQH01000015.1 GCF_900113695.1 Albimonas pacifica
GAGGCTTTCCGTAAAAAATCCCGTTCCACCACCAGCTCGCCGATCTTCGCGTGCAGCTTCGACAGCTCCGCCTCCCGGTCCGCCGTCGCCGCCTCGGCCTTGCCCGAGAACACCGTCGACATCCCCTCCACGGCCTGCCGCTTCCACGTGTGGATCAGCGTCTGATGCACCCCGTGCTTCGCCACCAACTCGGCCACCGTCAGGTCGCCCTTCAGCGCCTCAAGCGCGACCTTCGCCTTGAACTCCGCGCTGTAGCGCCGCCTCTTCCCCGTCATCCCGTTTGTCCTCGATCCTCGACGAACCAAGCTTAGCCGCCTGTCCGGATTTCGGGGACCACCTCACGGAACCAGGCCGCAGCTCCGTCGGAGGGAGCGAGCTGAAGTGGACTCTCGGCCTTATACATGCCGGTTGCATGGTCCTGGGACGGGCTGAGACCGCCCTCCGGCCAGGCTTGGCGCTCGACCAGAAGAAACCGCACCTTGTGCAGGACTTTCCGGTCCGGCCGGGCCAGCGCCTCCATGGCATCGCCGATCAGCCGCTCGATCCCGAGAACGTAGTCGAAGACCACCAGCGTCGGTCCATCAGGCGTCCAGTCCGCCCAGGTCCCGGCCAGCGCAGGCATGTCCGCCGCACGCAGGAAGCCGGAATGCCAGCCGCGCCGATCGGCGCGCCGTATCAAGTCCCAGGCGAGGCGGCTCTTGCCTTGGCCGCCGTCGCCGGCGAGCTGCATCCAACGAAAGTCCGGCGAGGCTCCGTCATCGAGGAATGCGTTCAGGATCTTCACTTCGTCGTCGCGGCCAAGCACGTCGATGATGTCTTGGGAATAGTGGTTGGGGTTGCTAGACGCCGTAGCGATTTTCAGCGGCAGACGCGGACGCTCGAACCGGGGGAGCGATAGCGCACCGGGAAGGGTCGTCTGAACGTCAATGTTGAACGCTGGGTCATCCTCGCGCGGTAGGAACTTAGCCTGAAAGGGACTTCCGAACACGAGCTCATCGATTTTCTTGGCTCGGTCCGGGTGAGTCAGATGCAGCCAGTAATAGACCATCACCAGGACGTCTCTGCTCCCCTTTCCTTGGCCCCAGCTTTCGCAGTGCCCTGGGGTGAATTTGGGGCCGGAATTCAATCCGGGCCTGAACACGTCGTTGTTGATGACCTGCGCCAAACGCTTCATTTTTTCCGGAACAGTGCCATTGCCAAGCTCAGTCCTGGCAATCTCCTTCAGCTCCTTCGCAACAGCTTTTCTTGCGCGCTCATCAATGCGCGAGGCAACTTTCGCCGTGAAATCATCAAAACCCACTTTGCGCACGTGAAACCCCTTTGGCGTGCGGAACGGATTCTGAGTGTTTTAGGGTTCCAGCGCCCGGTCAATATCTGCATGCGGCCCCCCGACCTTTTCCCCATCCCGCCAGTATTCCGTGCTTGTCACCTCCCCGCTTTCCGGGTCCCTATCAACGATGGCAGGGCCCTGAGCGGCATGTCGTTGACCATGCTTCCAATGCTCTTCGCGGTAAACGATGCCGGTGGCGCCGTCGCGATGGATGATTGCGGCTTGAGGGCCGTCGCGATGCGGGCTCCCATTCAAGAACCACTCTTCGACCGTGACCAGACCAGATATCGGGTCCCGCTCGATGACCATTGGACCGTCCTCGCAATGCAGCAGGCCGTCGAACGCACGGTCCTCCAGAGTCAGAACTCCCGATACGGGTGAGCGTTTCCAATGCGCGACGAGATGGGTCTTGCCTCGGTTGGTGTGATTATCGCGGCAATAGCGCTCCTCGATCTTTGCGCCGGTGTCAGGATCCCAGCATTCGACAGCAGGTCCGTCCCTACGGTCCATACGTCCGTGGAGGAAGTAAACCCGCCTGGCTAGCCTGCCGGTGGTGGGGTCGAACTCCTGCAACGCAGGTCCATCGTCCCGATGCAATTCGCCAGAGGCATCCACCCATTCTTCGCGAACGAGTCGTCCAGTCTCTCGATCTCTCTTGCGGCGAACCTCTAAAACTTCAACATTGAAATCACTCATTCTCAACTTATAACAGAAACTTTATGTATTTTCAATAACTCCTTTTTTACAATCGCTTATGGGCTCCAGAATGGTTCCAGAATTTCTCCGGAGCCTCCGGATTAATTCCGGTGGTTGTCCTGAACCACCTCGGGCATCTCCAACGCAGTCCCGATCGGATCTTTCGTCTGAACCCAGGTGAAGCGCTTCTCCGCCACGCCACGGAGGTGAATTCATGGCGTATCATCCCCCTGTCGCCGACTTCGGTCGGCGTGTTCGGAACGCGTGGCCGGTCCCCCTGCCGGACGGCCGCATGACCCTCGTCGACCGTCCTCTGGCCCGCGTATGCGAAGACGACGTGTGGTGCGATCCCGAAGCCATGCTGAGGGACCCCGCCTATGAACAAGGCATCGCCCTGTTCTTCGACGCCCTCGCCCGGGCCGGCTTCTGCGGTCGGTCCGCGACGAGCCGCTTTGACTGGGTGGTCGAGCAGCTCGGCGAGCGGGCGGCCGGCGACCTCTTCGACTGGAACCGGATCTTCATCGACCGGGAGGCGGTCGCTCGCCGGCCGGAGGAGGAGCGGACGGTCTGCGACGCCTTCGGGGTCGACCTGCGCCGGGCGATGAACCGGCTGCGGGCGCGGGCGGAGGCGCCGCGGGGCAAGCGGCTCGACCGGCCGCTGCTGGCGCGGATGTGCTGGCTGAGCCTGGCGCGGAAGGTCTGGCTCGCCCGCGCCGGCCATCCCGAGTTCCTCGAACCCCTGCAGCCCTGAAGCGCCGCCCGGCCCGGCTTACCGCCGGGGCGGGCGAAGCGCGGCGAAGGGCGCTCCGGAATGCGCCCGCGCCACAATCCGCTTCGGGCGAATGACCTGATGCGGCTTTCCGCGGTCCGACACCCGATCCTGGAGGTTCGACATGAGCGAATCCGATCACGACGACTGGAGCCGCCGAGGCGCGGCAGATCCGTTCGCCGGGGAGGTTCCGGCAACCCGCCGCTTCCGCAAGAAGCCGGCGCTGCACTACACGACCTGGCTCGTCCCGGTGCAGGCTCTGGCTGCCGCCGGGCTGATGGGCCTCGCGGCGCCGGCGCTGCTCGGGGCGGAGGGGCTGGTCGACCATCTCAAGTGCGGGCTGCTGACCGTCGCCGCCGCCGCGGTGGTCTTCGGCGTCAATCGGACGGCCCTCGACCGCGGCGCGCCCTATGCGGCGATGGGCAGCCGGCTCGCCATGGGCGCGAGCCTTTCGGCCATGCTGGTCGTGGGCGCGGGAACCGCGACGGCCACTTTCGGCGGGCTGACCATCGAGAAGACCGGACAGGTCCGCATGGAGGCCTTCGGCGCCGAGCAGGCGGCCTATGCGGAGGCGCAGGGCCGCGTCGCCCTCGAGGCGGCGCAGGCGGAGGCCGCGCTTCAGTCGATCATTGAGGAGATCGAGGAGACGGCGCGCTGCGAGAAGGTCTCGAGCTGCGTGAGCCGTTCGTCGCAGACCGGCGAGGGGCCCGTCCATTTCGCGCTGCACGGCGAGTGGCAGCGCGCCGGCGCGGTCGCGACCCAGCTGCGCGAGGGGCTGATGGCCGCGGACCAGCTGACCGACCAGCTTGAAGCTCTGAACGTGGACTATGCCCGCGTGGTCGCCGACGAGACGCTGGATCCGAAGACGCGTCGGGGCGAGGCGCAACGCCTCGCCTCGCGGATATCGCAGGCGGCGGCGGGCATCGGCCAGGCGGCGCCGGTCGCGCTGCTGCGCGGCTACGCCGAGGAGCTCGAGCGGGGCGTCGCCGTGCCGGGCAACCCGGAGGCGGCCGCCCGCATCGGGCGGATGATGCAGGGCCATGCCGACGGGTTGAAGGCAGTGCTGGGCGAGATCCGGCCGGTGGAGGCGACGCTTCCCACCTTCCCCTCCCAGACCGGGGTCGCGGACACGCTGTCGGAGATCGGACGCTTCCTGCCGCTCGCCATCCTGCTGCTGGCGACGGAGATCGCGCTGCCGCTGCTGCTCTGGACCCTCGCTTTCGTCAGCTTCCGCGACCGGCTGGAGCGGGAGGAGGACGAGGCCGAAGAACCCGCCCCGGCCGCGCCGCGGCGCGGGCGGCCGGCCGGGTCCCGGCGCGGGGAGGGTTCGGCATGATCGATCTGGGACGTCTCCCTGTCGACGGCGGTTTTCTTCTCGGCGTCGCGCTCTACGCGGGCGCGAGCCTGCTCGGCGGCCAGTTGGTCGCCGGGCGCATGGTCGAGCAGGCGGGCTGGCGGCCCGCCTGCGAGGCCCGGATCAAGGCCTCGGTCGTCGCCCGGACCCCGGCGGCGGAGCGGCCTCGGCCGACCGACTGCGCGGCCAAGCTCGGCTGGCTGCATCCCGACATCGCCCGCCTTTGCCATCAGTTCGGCAATCCCGATCTGGAAGGGCCGGCGGAGCAGGCCCGGAAGCTCCGGCGCGCGGCGGAGGCGCGCCGCCTGGAGTGGGAGGCAGCGGGCGCAGGCTCGCGCTGCGAATGCGCCGGCCTCGTCTACGCCCGCGAGGCGATGATCCCCTTCGCGGTCTACGCGGGCTCGGCGCGCCTGATCTCCCTGCCGGAGGTCGAGGCGATGGAGGGTGGCCTGCGGGCGGCGCTGGATGCGCCCGCCTGCCTGCCCTTTGCGGGGGAGGGGCGGCCATGATCTTCGGCTCGGTCAGCGTGTCCTCAAGCACGGTGGAGACGCATCGCGACAGCTACCGCCTCGCCGGGATCAGCGTGATCTCGGTCCGGCGGCCGCTGCTGCCCGGCGGGGTGATGCTCGCCAGCGGCGGGAGCGGGTTCGGCCTCGCCTTCGGCGACCTGCTCCATATCCACGAGGTCGTGCTCCTAGCGCTGGTCATCGCGGGCGGGCTGCTGGCGGGGACCCGGGTGGCGCGGATGCAGTTCCTGAGCCGCGACCTGCGCGGCTCGGACCTCGCGTGCGTGATCTGGGGCTCGCATGGCCGCCTCGCCCTCGTGCGCCGCGAGATCGTCGCGGCGATCCAGACGCTGGAGGGAGGAGGGGCCGCGTCGTGAAGCTATTCACCTTTGCGCTCGGCCTCGCCGCCGCCGTCGTGGCGCTGCCGCAGGCGAGCGAGGCGACGCTGCCCTGGCTGCTCGCGACCGTGGGCGACGGCTACGGCGCGGGCTCCGCCCGAACTCTGGGCCTCGTCTGGCAGGGGATCCTCGCGGTCCTGATCTTCGCGGGCGTGCGCTTCGGCGTCTCGCTCGTTGTCTCCGCCCTGTCCCTGGCGGCCGCGCTGCGCCTGCTGCCCCGATCGAGAAGGAGGTGAGCCCATGAACCGGGAAGATCGGGAATGGCATCGCCACGGCTCCGCGCGGTTCGCTGAGCGCGCCGACCTGCTGCGCGCGGGCATGCTGACCCAGACGCCGACATCGCTGTTCCCGGGGTTCTGCGGGGGGAGGCCGATCTGGTGCGATGGCGACGGCGGCCTGCTGATGGTCGCGGGGGCGCGATCGGGGAAGCTGCGGGACATCCTCGCCTACAACCTGTTCAGCGGCATCTGCAGCCTCGAGACCATTCTCCTGCTCGATCCCAAGGGCGAGCTGGCGGCGATCTCTCAGAACCAGACGCCGGACGGCAAGCACTGCCGATACTGGAACCCGCTGGCGCTCCACGGGCTGCCGCAGGACCGCGTCAACCCGGTCGGCCATCTGAAGTGGTCGAGCCCGACCCTCTTCTCCGACATGAAGGTGTTTCAGGAGCAGTTCCTGCCGCGGAGCGGCTCGGCGAACGGGGTGTATTTCGAGCTGAACGCGCGGCGCTGGGGCGAGGCCATCGGCCTCGCGCTTGTAAAACGCAACGGCGTGCTGACGCTGCCGGACTATTTCCGGGCGATCTCCTCAATCCCCGAGGGCGGGCGGGACTGGCTCGACCTCGCCTGGGAGATGCACGCCTCCGGCATCGACGCCTGCCGGAGCGTCGAGGCAGAGATCCACGCCGGCCGCGAGGATTCCAGCGGCGGCTTCCGCGGCATCCTCGGCGAGCTGCAGAAGTCGGTCGCCTGCCTCTCGGATCCGGTGCTGCGCGACTCCGTCTCCCCGCCCTTCGACTTCGACCTCGCCGACCTCTGTCGCAGCGCGCCGGCGATGCAGGTCTATCTGATGGCCCCGCCCGAGATGATCTCGCCCTGGGCGCCGGTCATCAAGGCGATCTTCACCACCGCCATGGTGCTCAAGTCCCGCGCCCCGCAGGCGCTGCGGCAGACCTGGATCCTGGACGAATGCGCTCAGCTGAAGGGTTTCGACCTCGTGCCGAAGCTCTTCGCCTATGGCGCGGGCATCGGCGTCCGCCCCTGGGCGGTGTTCCAGACCGAGCAGCAGATGAATGCGCTGGGAAAGGACGCCCGCAGCATCATCTGCTCCAGCGCCAGCGTGCAGTCCTGGTTCGGCCTCCGCGATCTCGAGAGCGCGAAGCGCGTCTCGGAGATGATGGGGGCCGAAACCCTCGACTACGACGACCCCCTTGCGCAGGGCCGCGCCGGCGTGGAGGCCCGGCGCCTGCTGGGCGACGTCCTCTCGGGCGGGGACGCCTTCCGCGCTGCCCCCCGGCTCGCCCAGCAGATGCACGCCGCCGTCCACCGCGCCGTGCAGCGGCGCTCGATCCTCACTCCCGACGAGGTCATGCACCTGCCGCCTGACCGCCAGCTGATCTTCGCCGACGGGTTGCCGGGTCCCATCTATGCCGGCCGCGCCCCTTACTGGACGCAACGCTGGCTGGCGGGGCGCTACCACCCGAACCCCTACCATCCGCCGCTCGACAGCGTGCTCGTGCAGACCCGCTTCGGCCCGCGCCGGCGGCCTGTGCTCACCGGGAACGTGCCCGCCGCCTTCGCGGACCTCCCCCAGTATCGCGACGGAACCTGGTCCTGGATCGGAGACGAGCCGACATGAGCGAGACGAACGAGCGCCTCCGCAACGACGAAGTCCGGAGCTTCGCCGCCGAACGCCGGCACGAACTGCCGGCGCGCGACCTCCCCTTCCACGCGGATATCGGCCAGGCGCGGGCGGCGTTCGACCGCGCCCGCGCCGCCGCGACCGGCCGCAGGGCCGAGGCGCGGGATCCGGACGACGGCGCCGGCCAGGAGCTGAGACGCCCCGCCTTCGGCCTTCCCGACCCCCACCCCTCCTTCGCGCCGCCGAACCGGCGGCGTGGAGACGAGCCCAAGTGGCCGGGCGAAGATGAGACTGGTCGGACTTTCAACGACGACGCGCGAGCGAAGTTTCTGCGAAGCCGCGCGGCGACGCGCGAAGTCGAGCTGCGCTCCCGCTGGGAATTCGATCGTATTCGATAGACGATATTTGCATGAATTGCTTGCGATAAGTTCATAAACCGTGATATGTTCGCGTTACGTTCGCAGTCGATGGCCTCCAGGCCGTCTTTCGAACGCCTCCCAACCCTCACCCAAAGCCTTCGAAAGGAGACACGCCCATGACCGAAGACCGTTCCACCAACGCCCCGATCCAGACCCTGCGCGACGGGCGCCTCAAGGCCGCCATCTGGCAGAACGACAGCGACAAGGGACCGTTCCACACCGTCACCCTCACCCGCATCTACGAGGACAGCGCCGGCAGGCTGCAGGAGAGCGCCTCGTTCGGCGCGAACGAGCTGCTCCGCGTCGCCGAGCTCGCCCGCGAGTCGCATGGCGTGATCCGCAACCTGCGCCGCGACCTGCAGGCCGATCGCGAGACCCTGATCGACCGGGACGACGATCATCCCCCCGCGCGCGACTCCCGCGACGCCCGTGGTCGCGAGCCCCGCGCCCCCAGAGACGAACGCCCCGCCCGGTTCCGCGACCGCCCCGCGCCCGGGCCGCAGCGATGATCCCCTGCGCGGCCGCCCGCAAGCCCTGGGCAGCGGCCGCGTCTTTCCCGCTCGCGCGGACAGGGCCCAACGCCAACCCCATCAAAAGGACGACCATGGAGCAACAGGACCGGCCAGCGCCGCCCCCCGCCGCAGCCGACGCGGATCGCATCGACGGCGACCGGCTCCTCGCGCGCTACGGCGACCTCCTCGAAGAAGAGAGCGACGCCGCGAGGAAGCGCGAGCTTCTCCTCGCGCTCTGGCGCATCCTTCAGGGCTTCGTCGACCTGGGCTTCAGCGTGAAGCCCGGCGCGCCGATCGGCCCGGGCGCGACCTTCGGGGTCGACCATGTGCTGCAACACATCCTCGATACGCCCGAGCCCGACCGGCTCGGCCCCCGCTTCGAGGCCGCCGGCAGGGAGGACCGCGAATGAGCCCCATGTCCCGCCCCGCGGTGATCTACTGCCGCGTCTCCAGCCTCAAGCAGACCACCCGCGGGGACGGCCTGAACTCGCAGGAGACCCGCTGCCGCGAATACGCCCGCTACAAGGGGCTGGAGGTCGTCCAGGTCTTCGTCGACGACATGTCCGGCAGCCTGACGGCTCGCCCCGGCATGACCGCCATGCTCGCCTTCCTCCGCTCCCGCCGGCGCGACTCTCACGTGGTGATCATCGACGACATCTCCCGCCTCGCCCGCGGGCTCGAAGCCCACCTGAAGCTGCGCGCCGACATCGCCCGCGCCGGCGGCAAGCTGGAGAGCCCCTCGATCGAGTTCGGGGAGGATTCCGACTCCGTGCTGGTCGAGAACCTGCTCGCCAGCGTCTCCCAGCACCAGCGCCAGAAGAACGGCGAGCAGACCCTCAACCGCATGCGCGCCCGCACCCTCAACGGCTACTGGTGCTTCCAGGCGCCCGTCGGCTATCGCTATCAGCGCATGCAGGGCCACGGGAACCTGCTGGTGCGCGACGAGCCTCGCGCGAGCATCCTCGCCGAGGCGCTGGAGGGCTTCGCCTCCGGCCGCTTCGAATCGCAGGTGGAAGTGAAGCGTTTTCTCGAAGCCCAGCCCGACTTCCCCCACGACCTGCCCGACGGCCAGATCCGCAACCAGCGGATCACCGAATACCTCACCCGCATCCTCTATGCCGGCCATATCGAGGTGCCCGGCTGGAACGTCTCGCGCCGCGAGGCCCGCCACGAAGGCCTGATCTCCTTTCAGACCTGGCTGAAGATCCAGGAGCGCCTGCACGGCCCCCGCAAGGCCCCCGAGCGCGCCGATCTGGCCGAGGCCTTCCCGCTGCGCGGCTTCGTGACCTGCGGCGACTGCGGCCGGCCGCTGACCGCCAACTGGTCGCGCAGCAAGACCGGCAAGCGCCACCCCTACTACCTCTGCTTCAACCGCGCCTGCGCCAGCCGCGGCAAGTCGATCCCACGCGACGCGCTGGAGGGCGACTTCGAAACGCTCCTGCAGACCCTCCAGCCCGCGCCCAGCCTCGTGCGCGTGGCGCAGGCCATGTTCCGCGACCTCTGGGACGACCGCCTCGCCCGCGCCGAGCAGGCGACGACATATGCGAAGGCCGAGACCGACCGCATCGAACGCCAGACCGCCCAGCTCCTCGACCGCATCGTCGAGGCCGACAATCCCACCGTGATCGCCGCCTACGAGCGGCGCATCGCCAGGCTCGAGACCGAGAAGCTGCTGCTGCAGGAAAAGGCCCTCGCCGCGGGCCAGCCGAAGCGAGGCTTCGGCGAGATGTTCGAACTCTCCATGCGTTTCCTCGCAAACCCCTGGAAACTCTGGGCTTCAGGGCATCTGGAGCTGCGCCGCCTGGTCCTCAGATTGGGCTTCCGGGACAGGCTCGCCTATGTACGCGGAGAGGGGTTTCGAACCCCGAAATTCTCCAGCCCGTTCAAGGCGTTGGAGGCGTTCAGCATGGCGAGAAGTGAGATGGCGCACCCGACAGGATTCGAACCTGTGACCTCTGCCTTCGGAGGGCAGCGCTCTATCCAGCTGAGCTACGGGTGCTTCGAGGGCGGTGTATAGCGTCCGCCGCGGGGCGGTGCAACGCGCGATCTGCGGGGGTCAGCCCTTCGGGCGCGAGGCCTTCTCGGCCACGCCCGAGACGCCCTCGCGGCGCTCCAGCTCGGCCAGGACCTCGCCGAAGGGGACGTCGCGCGCGGCCAGCATCACCAGCAGGTGGTAGAGCGTGTCGGCGGCTTCGGACTTCAGCTCGGCGCGGTCGTTGGCGGCGGCGGCGATCACCGCCTCGACCGCCTCCTCGCCGAACTTCTGGGCGCACTTGCGCGGACCCTTGGCGAACAGCTTCGCGGTGTGGCTGCTCGCCGGATCGGCCCCCTTGCGCGAGCGGATCACGGCGTCGAGCCGCGCCAGCACCGACAGGTCCAGGGCAGGGGCGGAGACGGACGCTTTGGGCATGGCGGGGCTCCTCGCGGGCGCAGGCGGGCGGGTCACAGGCGCACGGGGATGCCGGCCGCGGCCATCGCCGCCTTCGCCTCCCCGATCGTGTGGTGGCCGAAGTGGAAGATCGAGGCGGCGAGCACCGCCGAGGCATGGCCCTCGGTCACGCCCTCGACCAGGTGCTCGAGCGAGCCGACGCCCCCCGAGGCGATCACGGGGATCGAGACGGCGTCGGCCACCGCGCGCGTCAGGGGCAGGTTGTAGCCCGCCCGCGTGCCGTCGCGGTCCATCGAGGTCAGCAGGATCTCGCCCGCGCCGCGCCGTTCCATATCGAGGGCGAATTCCACCGCGTCGAGGCCGGTGGCGGTGCGCCCGCCGTGGGTGAAGATCTCCCACCGGCCGGGGGCGACGGTCTTGGCGTCGATGGCGACCGTGATGCACTGGGCGCCGAATTTCTCGGCGGCGGCGTCGATCACCTCGGGGGTGTTCACGGCGGCGGTGTTGAAGCTGACCTTGTCGGCGCCGGCCAGCAGCAGGTTGCGCACGTCCTCGACCGTGCGCACGCCGCCGCCGATGGTGAGCGGCATGAAGCACTGCTCGGCGGTGCGCGCGGCGATGTCGAGGAGGGTGCCGCGGTTCTCGTGGCTGGCGGCGATGTCGAGGAAGCAAAGCTCGTCCGCGCCGGCGGCGTCGTAGGCGCGCGCGGCCTCCACCGGGTCGCCCGCGTCGACCAGGTCGACGAAGTTCACGCCCTTCACCACGCGGCCGCCGGCGACGTCGAGGCAGGGGATCACGCGGGTCTTGAGCATGGGGAGGTCTCCGGGCGGGCGGCGGCGCGCCTCCCTATAGCCCGGCGGGCGGGGGAACCGAAAGGGGGCGGGCGGCCTGCGACGCAGTGCTCCGCCCGGCCGCGCAGACCCTGCGCGGCCGGGCGGCCGCGCCCCTCGGGACGGCCGCGGCGCGGGCTCCGGGGCGGGGCCCGGCCCCGGCGCCCGGGGGCGGGGCGCCCCTCTCTCAGACCGCCGCGCGGTCGGCGTGCGCGGCGGGCGCCGTGCGGCCGCGCCGGCGCGAGGCCAGGCCCAGCAGGAGCGCGCCCGCCCCCAGCAGCGGCAGCGCCGCGGGCGCCGGGACCGCGGAGGCGCGCAGGGTCAGGGCTCCCATCTCGCTGGACACGGCGCCGCTGTAGTAGGTGTCGAACGGGAACTCGTTCGGCCGCTGGTCGTTGAAGCCGATCGCCGAGCCGGCGACGTCCCACAGCAGCAGGGTTTCCGGACCCGTGGGCGCGAGGCCGGCGTAAAGCTCCTGCTCGATCCCCAGGGCGAAGCTGGCGAAGCCCTCGCCGGTCGCGTCGACCACCATCTCGGCCCAGATCCAGCTCAGCTCCGCCAGGGCGAAGGTCAGCTCGAGCCCGCTCCAGGAGACGACGAAGGACAGGTCGACCAGGTCGGCCGCCGTCAGCGTTGCGTTGGGGGCGAAGCTCGCGTCCGAGATCGCGATGTAGCCGGTGATCGGCCAGGCGTAGGTTCCATAGCCGCCGCCGTCGTAGATCGTGGGGCCGAGGTAGTCGAACACCACGCTCGCCGCGGCGGGCGCCGTGCCTGCCGCGCAAAGGGCGGCCGCGAGGGCCGCCATCCTGAAAGACTGCATCGCTGGTCCCGTTTCAAAAGCGAAAATCGACAGGGCCGTCCTGCCGAATCGCTGCGCCGCAGCCGCTCCCCCGGCAGTTCCCCCTGCGGAAAGAATAGTCACAGCGTGAAACGGTCTTCCATCATTATCTGCGGGGCGCCGTCGCCGGCCGCCCCGGAGGCCCGCGCCGGCGCCGCCGGTCAGGCGGCGAGGATCGCCGCCGCCTCGGCCGGATCCAGCCGCCCGTCGTAGAGCGCGCGACCCGAGATCACCCCGTCCAGCGGCGCGCCGCAGGCCTTGGCGGCGCGGATGTCGTCCATCGAGGAGACCCCGCCCGAGACGATCACCGGGATCGAGACCGCGTGCGCCAGCGCCGCCGAGGCGGCGATGTTGGGCCCCTGCATGGCGCCGTCGCGGTCGATGTCGGTGTGGATGATGGCGGCGACGCCGGCGTCCTCGAAGCGGCGGGCGAGGTCCACGGCGGCGATGTCGGTGGTCTCGGCCCAGCCCTCGACCGCGGCCATGCCGTCGCGGGCGTCGATGCCGACGGCCACGCGGCCGGGGAAGGCGCGCGCGGCGGCCTTGACGAACGCGGGGTCGCGCACGGCGGCGGTGCCCAGGATCACCCGGGCGACGCCGCGGGCCAGCCAGGCCTCGACCTGGGCCATGTCGCGGATGCCGCCGCCGAGCTGCGCGGGGATGGCGATTGCGCCCAGGATCTTCTCGACCGCGTCGGCGTTGGCGGGCCGCCCGGCGAAGGCGCCGTCGAGGTCGACGATGTGCAGCCAGGCGCAGCCCGCGTCCTGGAAAGCGCGCGCCTGCGCGCCGGGATCCTCGTTGAAGACGGTGGCGCTCTCCATCTCGCCGCGCAGCAGGCGCACGCAGCGGCCCTCCTTCAGGTCGATGGCGGGGTAGAGGATCATGGCGCCGGTCTCCGGGATCTGCAGCGGGGCGGGGGCGGCGGAGATTTGGACCGGCCCGCCCCCGAAGGCAAGCCACGAGCCCCGCCGGGAGCGCCTGTTCTCCGGAGCCGTCTCTCGCTGATGCCGATCAGAGCGACTCGGCCGGAGGGGTCAAGGATCGCGAAGCGACCGGCGAAGCCGGCTCGTCCTTGAGCCCTCCGGCCGAGTCGCTCAGGCATCTTCAGCGAGAGACGGATCCGAGGAACAGGCGCGGGCCCTGTTCTTGGGTGAGTCAGGAGCCCGCCGGAGGCTCCCGCCCTCCGTGATCTTCCCTGCTTTCCCCACACGCGCGACGCAGCCAGGCCCGCCCGCAGGGCGCCTGCAGACCGCCCGCGCCGCCGTCAGGCGGCGCGCTTCAGGGCTTCCAGGCGAGGAAGTTGGCGATCAGGCGCAGGCCGGTGGCCTGGCTCTTCTCCGGGTGGAACTGGGTTCCGGCCATGTTGTCCCGGCCGACCATCGCCGTCACCGCGCCGCCGTGCATCACGTGGGCGAAGCGGGCCCCGGGGTCCTGGGGCGTCATGTGGAACGAGTGCACGAAATAGGCGTGGTCGCCGTCGGAGATCCCCTCCAGCAGCGGGTGCGGCCGGTCGATGACCAGCTCGTTCCAGCCCATGTGGGGGATCTTCAGGGCGGGGTCGTCGATCTCGATCGCCGCCACGTCGCCGGCGATCCAGCCGAAGCCGGAGTGCACGCCGAACTCCAGCCCCCGGTCGGCCATCAGCTGCTGGCCGACGCAGATGCCCAGGAACGGGACGCCGGCGGCGACGCGCTCCTCGATCGTCTCCCACATGCCGGGGACGGCGCGCAGGCCGGCCGCGCAGTCGCCGAAGGCGCCGACGCCGGGCAGGACGATGCGGTCGGCGCGGCGGACGGCGTCCGCGTCGGCGGTGACCAGGATCGGGCCGCCGGCGCCGGTCTCGCGCGACATCCGCTCGAAGGACTTCGCGGCCGAGTGCAGGTTGCCGGAGCCGTAGTCGACGATGGCGGTGCTCACAGGGCCCCCTTGGTGCTGGGCAGGGCGCCCTTCTGGCGCGGGTCCTCCTCGACCGCCTCGCGCAGGGCGCGGGCGACGGCCTTGAAGGCGCTCTCGGCGATGTGGTGCGCGTTCTCGCCGTCCAGCTTCGCCACGTTCAGCGTCATGCGGGCGTTCATCGCGAAGGCGGTGAAGAACTCGCGCACCAGCTCGGTGTCGAAGGTCCCGATCTTCTCGGTCGGGAACTCGACCTTCCACACCAGGAAGGGCCGGCCCGAGAGGTCGAGGGCGGCGCGCACCAGGCTCTCGTCCATCGGCAGCAGGCAGGACCCGTAGCGGCGGATGCCGCGCTTGTCGCCCACCGCCTGGGCCAGCGCCTGGCCCAGCGCGATGCCCACGTCCTCGACCGAGTGGTGGTCGTCGATATGCCGGTCGCCCGAACAGCGCACCGTCATGTCGATCAGCGAGTGGCGCGCCAGCTGGTCGAGCATGTGGTCGAAGAACCCCACGCCGGTGGCGCAGTCGTGCGCCCCGGTCCCGTCCAGGTTCAGCTCGACCGAGATGTCGGTCTCGTTGGTCTTGCGCGTCAGGCTCGCGGTGCGCATCGGGGCCCCCTTTGCTGCGGACGGCGCCGGTATAGCCGCGCCCGGGGCGGTCGGAAAGGCGCCGAAGGCCCGCAGGCTGCGGGGCAGGGCGGGCGAGGGCGCAGGCGCCCCTTGCGTCATGCCGGGTGGCGCCGCCGGAACGCCCCGCCTATATGGCCGCTCGAACCCTGCAACGCTCCCGGTCCCCCGCGGTCGGGCGCCCGAGACCCGGAGACCCCATGAGCGCAGACGACTTTCCCGGCTGGCACGGCACCACCATCCTCGCGGTCCGGCGCGGCGGCAAGGTGGTGGTCGCGGGCGACGGACAGGTCTCGCTCGGCAACACGGTGATCAAGGGCACGGCGCGCAAGGTGCGCCGGATCGAGCCGGGCGGCGCGCCGGTGGTGGTGGGCTTCGCCGGCTCGACCGCCGACGCCTTCACCCTGCTCGAGCGGCTGGAGACCAAGCTCGAGGCCCAGCCCGGCCAGCTGATGCGCGCCTGCGTGGACCTCGCCAAGGACTGGCGCACCGACAAGTACCTGCGCAACCTGGAAGCCATGCTGATCGTCACCGACGGCGCGCAGCTTTTCGTGATCACCGGCGCCGGAGACGTGCTCGAGCCCGAGCACGACGTCGCCGCCATCGGCTCGGGCGGCAACTTCGCCATGGCCGCCGCGCGCGGCCTGATGGAGACCGACCTCGACGCCGAGACCATCGCCCGCAAGGCCATGGCCATCGCCGCCGACATCTGCGTCTTCACCAACGGCAAGCTCACGGTCGAGACCCTTGACGGCTGATCCCGCGCCCGACGCCCCCGCCCCCGACGCCGTGACGGACGTCGCCCTCGACGCCGCCGACCTGCGCGCCGCGGTCGGGGCGGGGCTGATCGACGAGCGGCAGGCGGTGCGGCTCGCGGCGCTCGGCGAATCCCGCCGCGGCCTGCGCGCCCATGTCGGCGACGAGCCGTTCGAGCTGTTCCGTGGCCTCAACGACGTGTTCGTGGCCGCGGGCGTGGCGATCCTGGGCATGGGCGGCTGGCTGATGGGCCTCGCCTTCGGGCAGTTCGGCCCGGGGCTGATGGGGGTGATCGGCGCCTGGGCGCTGGCCGAGTATCTCACCCGCCGCCGCCGCATGACGCTGCCGAGCCTGCTGCTGGCGATCGGCTTCACGGTCTCGGCGGGGATGGTGGCCACGGGGCTCTTCGTGGAGGCCGCGGACCTCGCGGGGCCGGGGCCGTCGATCCCGACGCTTGCCGCGGTCACCGGCACGGCTCTGGCGGCCGCCATCGTGTTCTTCCTTCGGTTCCGGCTGCCTTTCGCGCTGTTTCTCGCGGCGCTGGCGGCCTATGCCTCGCTGCTGATCCTGCTGGCGGGCGACGGCGAGGCGGCGGTGCAGGCGATGATCGCGGGCGGAGGGGCGGCGGCGCTGTTCGACCTCGGCGTCTCCTCGGCCTTCGCCATCGGCACGCTGGTATTCGGGATCGCCTGCTTCGCGCTGGCGCTCAGCTTCGACCTGCGCGATCCGCACCGGGTCACGCGGCTGTCGGCCTGCGGGTTCTGGCTGCACCTCGCGGCCGGACCCGCCATCGTCAACACCGTGGCGCTGAGCCTGCTGCGCGAGCCCACCGCCCTCTCCGGCGCGCTGATGGCGCTGTTTCTCGCGCTGCTCGCGGCGCTGGCGCTGGCGCTGGACCGCCGGTCGCTGCTGCTGGCGGCGGCGGCCTATCTCGCCTCGATGGTGTGGAGCGTGGTGGACGCGGCCGGCCTCGGCGCCGCCGGCGGGCTGATGCTCCTGGGCGCGCTGATCGTCGGGCTGGGCGCCGGCTGGATCACGCTTCGCAACGCCCTGATGCGCGCGCTGCCCAGATTCCCCGGCAAGGAGCGTCTGCCCCCCTGGAGCGCCCCCGCCTGACCCCCTCCCTTTCCCCCGCGCGCGCCCTCGGCGGCCGCCGCGCGTACCTAAGGACCGACATGACCGACCTGACCCCCCGCGAGATCGTCTCGGAGCTCGACCGCTTCATCATCGGCCAGCAGGAGGCCAAGCGCGCCGTCGCCGTGGCCCTGCGCTCGCGCTGGCGGCGCCGGCAGCTGCCCGCGGACCTGATGCATGAGGTGACGCCCAAGAACATCCTGATGATCGGCCCCACCGGCGTCGGCAAGACCGAGATCTCGCGCCGCCTCGCGAAGCTGGCGCAGGCGCCCTTCATCAAGGTCGAGGCCACCAAGTTCACCGAGGTCGGCTACGTCGGCCGCGACGTCGAGCAGATCATCCGCGATCTGGTCGAGGCCGCCATCGTGATGATCCGCGAACGCCGGCGCGAGGAGATGAAGACCCGCGCCCACGGCGCGGCCGAGGACCGGGTGCTGGACGCGCTGACCGGATCGGGCAGCCGCGATTCCACCCGCGACATGTTCCGCCGCAAGCTGCGGGCGGGGGAGCTCGACGACACCGAGATCGAGCTGGAGATGGAGGACACCTCCAACCCCTTCGCGGGCTTCGACATTCCCGGCCAGCAGCCGGGGCAGATGGCGGACCTCGGCTCGATCTTCGGCAAGGCGCTGGGCGGGCGGACCCGCAAGCGCAAGGTGAAGGTGAAGGACAGCTACGAGCTGCTGATCGCCGAGGAGGCCGACAAGCTGGTGGATCAGGAGACCGTGACCCGCGACGCCATCGAGGCCGTCGAGCAGTCCGGCATCGTGTTCCTCGACGAGATCGACAAGGTCTGCGCGCGCGAGGGCGCCAAGGGCGCGGACGTCAGCCGCGAGGGCGTGCAGCGCGACCTGCTGCCCCTGATCGAGGGCACCACCGTCACCACCAAGCACGGCGCGGTGAAGACCGACCATGTCCTCTTCATCGCCTCGGGCGCCTTTCACGTCTCGAAGCCCTCGGACCTGCTGCCGGAGCTTCAGGGCCGCCTGCCGATCCGCGTCGAGCTGAAGGCGCTGACCGAGGCGGATTTCGTGCGGATCCTGACCGAGACCGACAACGCCCTCACCCGCCAGTACACGGCCCTGCTGGAGACCGAGGGCGTGTCGGTGGAATTCTCGCAGGACGGGGTCGCCGCCATCGCCGAGTTCGCGGCGGAGGTGAACCGCTCGGTCGAGAACATCGGCGCGCGGCGCCTGCACACGGTGCTGGAGCGGGTCTTCGAGGAGCTGAGCTTCGAGGCGCCCGACCGCGGCGGCCAGGCGGTGACCATCGACCGGGCCTATGTCGAGGACCGCGTCGGCGCGCTGGCCCATTCCGCCGACATGAGCCGCTACGTCCTCTGATCCCCGCCGGGCGCATGCGCTCCGGGGCAGGGGGCGGGGACGGCTCGCGGGCGTCGCGCCCGGCGCGCGCCCCCGCCCCCGGCCAGCCTCCCGCCCGCCCACCCCGGCCGGCCGGGGGCGGGGGTGCGCGCCTCGCCGCGGAGGGCGCGCCGCGGGGGCGTCCCGGGGGCGCCCGGGAGGCCCCCTGGGCGAGGTTCCGCAACGGCAGGACCGGCGGGTCCCGATTGCGCCCGGTCCCGGATCGCGAAACACTGCGCCCCGGCGAGCGGCCGGGGGGCGCCGCCTGACCGGGAGCCTTTCGTGGACGTCAGCCAGGACTTCGCGCAGATCTTCGAGCGGATCTACGTGGTCAATCTCGACAGCCGCCCCGACCGCCTGCGCGGGGTCGAGGCGCAGCTCGCCCGCGTGGGGCTGCGCATCGACGGCGGGGTCGTGCGCCGGCTCCCGGCCGTGCGGCCGGCCGAGAAGGGGGACTGGCCCTCGCTGGGGGCGCTGGGCTGCTACATGAGCCACCTGACGATCCTGCGCGAGGCGCGCGACGACGGGCTGGGGGCGGTGGCGATCGTCGAGGACGACCTCGACTTCTCGCGCACCTTCCTCGCGCACCCCGGGCCCTATCTCGCCGCGCTGCGCGCCCCCGACTGGCGCATGTTCCACTGCGGCGCGGTCGAGGAGCCGGCCGGCCGCCGCCCGGTGCGCGCCCTGGCGCCGGGCCCCGACGAGGCGATGCGCTGCACGCATTTCGTGGCCTTCCGCGCGCCGGTGATCGGCGCGCTGGTCGACCAGCTCGAGCTTTTCGCCACCCGCCCCAACGGCCACCCCGAGGGGGGGCCGATGCACGTGGACGGCGCCTATCACACCTACCGGATGCGCCATCCCGAGACGCCGCTGCTGACCTTCGACCCGCCGCTGGGGGTGCAGCGCTCCTCGGCCAGCGACATCACCCCGGCCTGGCACGATCGCCTGCCGATCCTGCGCCGCGGCCTTGCGGTCGCGCGGCGGTTGCGGCAGGCGTTATAGCGCAACCGAGACCCGACCCCCTCGCCGCCCCGGAGCCGCCGCGCCGGCACGAAAGGACAGAGGCCATGAAGGATCTGGACCCCGCCGGACACGCGGTCACGCCCGCCGAGCGCGCCGCGCTCGAGCGGCCGCAGCTCTACGTGCCCGCCAGCCCCCCGCCCTCGATGGCGCGGCTGGAGCGCTCGCGCCTGCTGCGCAAGCTCAACACGGTGCGGATGATGTGGAAGGGCTCGCGCAACCTGCTCGACCTGATCCACCCCGAACTGGCCCAGCGGCGCTGGAACGTGGTGCGCGCGGGCGGCGAGACCATCGTCACCGTCAACGACGCCGACTTCGCCCGCCACGTGCTGCAGGGCAATCCCGACGCCTACGTGAAGGGGCGGCTCTACGAGATCATCTTCTCGCGCTTCCTGCGCAAGAGCTCGCTGACCATGGACGGCGAGACCTGGCGCCAGCGCCGCCGGCTGATCTCGCCCGCCTTCAACGCCCGCGCGATCAAGGGGGTCGAGGCCGTCGTCGCCCGCCATGTCGAGGCGATGCTGCAGGGGTGGGGCGAGGCCGCGGACGCGGGCCGCGCCGTCGACCTGACCCACGACGTGGGCGAGCTGGCGATGCGCATCGCCATGGAGGCGTTCTTCTCCGCCGACATGGGCGACGACCCGGCCCGCATCGGCGCGCTGATGGACAAGGTGATCACCGACGCCGGCTCGCCGCCCTTCGCCGACATCATGAACCTGCCGGGCTGGTTCCCCCGCCGCTCCCGCCGGAAGGCGATGGGCTGGCTGGCGGAGCTCGACGCCTGGCTCTACCCGCTGATCGACGCGCGCCTCGCCCGGCGCGAGGCGGGCGAAGAGGAGCCCGAGGCGCCGGACCTGCTCGACATCCTGGTCCACGCGAAGGACGAGGAGACGGGCGCCTTCCTCGACCGCGCCTCGATCCGCAACGAGGTGCTGACCCTCTTCGCCGCGGGCCACGAGACCACGGCGCTGAGCTTCGCCTGGGGCCTCGACCGTCTGTCGCGCGAGCCCGAGCGGCAGGAGCGGCTGGCGGCCGCGGCGGCCGAGGCCGAGGCGGAGGCGGGCGGCCCGCTCGACCCCGCCGCGGCCCGCGCGGTCCCGCTGCTGCCGGCGGCCTACGACGAGATCCTGCGGCTCTACCCGCCGGCCTTCTCGATCGGGCGCCAGGCGGTCGCCGCGGACCGGTTCGAGGACGTCGAGATCGCGCCCGGCACGCGCATCCAGATCGTGATCGGCATGATCCACCGCAATCCGCGCTACTGGGAGCGGCCGGGCGTCTTCGATCCCGAGCGGTTCCTGCAAGCGAACCGCGCCGGCCGGCATCCCTTCGCCCACATCCCCTTCGGGGGCGGGCCGCGGATCTGCGTGGGCCTGGCGCTGGCGCGGCTGGAGGGGGTGATGGTGCTGGCCCGGGCGCTGCCGCGCTTCCGCCTCTCCCCCGACGGTCCGCCGCCCGAGCCGGTCGGCAAGATCACCCTGCGCACCCGCGCGCCGGTCCGCATGCGCGTCGCGCGCCGCTGAAGCGGGCGGGCGCCCCGCCCGGGCCGCCGGCCGCCCGCCTCCCGCGAGTCGGAGACGGCCGCGCGCCTCCGGCCGCTCGGGCTCGAGCGCCCGCCGTTCGGGCGCGGGCAGGGGCGCAGGGCCTGCGTGCTTTCTTGACGTCTCCGTCCGGTCGAATGCCCGGCGGGCGCGCAAACGCTCGCCTTTCCGGCCGGCGCGTGCTTGGGTGTCGGTCTGCAACGCGTCGTCGCGCCCTCGGGCGGCGGCGCCTGGGGCCGGGCGTGAACCCGGTCTTCAGGCATTCCGGGGCAGGGTGGCGTCGGGTGGGGTCCGGGCGCCGTCCGGACCGAGGCAGCAAGGACTGGGACCAGGAATGAGCAAGCGATCCACCCGTGCGGCGATGCCGCCGGGATACGCCGAGATGATGGCGCCCTGGATGCTGATGACCGAGATGTGGCGGTTCCAGTACGAGACCTCCGCGGCCGCGGCCGAGGTGATCCTGCGCCGCACGCTGCTCGCCGCCACCGGCGCGATGAGCCTGCAGGAGGCGGTGGGAATGGTGATGGAGAAGCCCGCGGCCTTCTCCAACTCGCTCGAGGCGATGGCCAGGGCGATGGCCGACGGCGCCGCGCCCCAGGAGGCGCTGCGCGCCGCCGCCGCCCCGATGTCGCGCCGCATGCGCGCCAACGCCGCCCGCCTGCGCGGCTGACGCCGCCCGGCGGGAGACCCGGGACGCGGCCGCCCAGGGGCGACCGCGGGACCGGCCCCCCTTCGACGCATCCCCCGCCCGAGACCCGCGCCGCCCGCGCGACGGGACGCCTGACGACCGGCGCCGCTTCGCGTCTGCGCGCCTCCAAGACCAATCCACGCAGGCGCCTCGCGCCCGGAACGCCCGACGAGACTCTCGCGCAGGAGGCTCGCAAGGCCTTGCGGGCGGGGAGCGCGATGCGCGCGCTCAGGCCTCGTCGGGGCGATCCTCGGCGCAGAGCGCCGCGAAGCGGCCGCGGGTGACGGCGAAGGCGGAGCTGCGGTCCTCGACGTCGGCGACGGCCCGGTAGAGGGCGCGGGGCCCGGGCATCGCGTCCATGTTCATCCACCACAGGAAGTCCCCGCCCTCCTCCCGCGTCAGCCGCGCGAGGCGCGCGATCAGGGCGCGGGCCACGCCGCGCCGGCGGAAGGCCGGGTCCACGGCGAGGTCCTGCAGGTAGCGCCCGCGCGCGGCGTAGGCGGTCTCGTAGGCGGGCTGGTGGACGGCGACGCCGGCGGGGGCGCCGTCGATCTCGGCCAGCAGCACCCGCAGGGTCATCGCGCCCGACAGCACGTCGCGGCGCACGATCTCGGGCGTCATCGCGCCGGGGCCGCCGCTGATCTCCGATCCCAGCAGGTTCATCAGCCGCGCCACCGGTTCGGCGTCGGCCTCCGTCGCCTCGCGGATCGCCAGGCCGGCGGGCCGGGGGCCGGGGGGCGCGAGGGGCGGATCCTCGGGCCAGGGCGGTCCGTCCGCGGCGCCGGCGGCGGGCGGGGGGGCGTTCGGGGGGCCGATCGGGGCGTCGGCGCGGTCGGGCATCGGCGGGGCTCCTCGCGACCGGGCGCGGAAACGGAAACGGGCGGGCCGATCCTTGCGGAGATCGGCCCGCCCGTGAAGCGGCGGCCAGGTCCGCGTCCCGGCGGGACGCGGGCGCCCTTGCGTCAGGACAGCTCGCGCACGTCCGTCAGGCGGCCGGTCACCGCGGCGGCCGCGGCCATGGCCGGGCTCAGCAGGTGGGTGCGGCCGCCGCGGCCCTGACGGCCCTCGAAGTTGCGGTTCGAGGTCGAGGCGCAGCGCTCGCCGGGCTTGAGCTGATCGGGGTTCATGCCGAGGCACATCGAGCAGCCGGCCATGCGCCACTCGAAGCCGGCGTCGATCAGCTTCTGGGCGATCCCCTCCTCCTCGGCCTGGGCGCGCACGAGGCCCGAGCCGGGGACGATCATCGCGCGGATGCCGTCCTTGACCTTGCGGCCCTCCATCACCTTGGCGACTTCGCGCAGGTCCTCGATGCGGCCGTTGGTGCAGGACCCGATGAACACCGTGTCGATCTCGATGTCCTTCAGCGCCTGGCCGGGCTTCAGGCCCATGTACTCCAGCGAGCGGGTCGCGGCCGAGACCTTGCCGCCCTTGAAGCTGTCGGGCGAGGGGACCACGGCCGAGATCGGCAGCACGTCCTCGGGCGAGGTGCCCCAGGTGACCACGGGCTCGATCTCGGAGGCGTCGAACTCGATGACCTTGTCGTAGTGGGCGCCCTCGTCGGACTTGAGGGTCTTCCAGAACGCGATCGCCTGCTCCCAGGCGGCGCCCTTCGGCGCGTAGGGGCGGCCCATCACGTACTGGAAGGTCTTCTCGTCGGGCGCGATCAGGCCGGCGCGGGCGCCGCCCTCGATGGCCATGTTGCAGACCGTCATGCGGCCTTCCATCGAGAGGGACTCGATGGCCTCGCCCGCGTATTCGATGACGTAGCCGGTGCCGCCCGCGGTGCCGGTCTTGCCGATCACGGTCAGGGTGATGTCCTTGGCGGTGACGCCGAGCGGCAGCGTGCCGTTCACCTTCACCAGCATGTTCTTGGACTTCTTCTGGATCAGCGTCTGGGTGGCGAGCACGTGCTCGACCTCCGAGGTGCCGATGCCGTGGGCGAGCGCCCCGAAGGCGCCGTGGGTCGCCGTGTGGCTGTCGCCGCACACGATGGTCATGCCGGGCTGGGTCAGGCCCTGCTCCGGCCCGATGATGTGCACGATGCCCTGGCGGACGTCGTTGACGTCGAAGTAGGTCACGCCGAAGTCGGCGGCGTTCTTGCGCAGGGTGTCGATCTGCAGCTTCGCCTCGGGGTCCGAGATCTCGCCGGTGGCGCGGCCCACGTCGGTGGGCACGTTGTGGTCGGGCACGGCCACGGTCAGCTCGGGGCGGCGCACCGGGCGGCCGGCCATGCGCAGACCCTCGAAGGCCTGGGCGGAGGTGACCTCGTGGGTCAGGTGCATGTCGATGTAGAGGAGGCAGGTGCCGTCCTCGGCCTCGTGCACCACGTGGGCGTCCCAGATCTTGTCGTAGAGGGTCTTGGCGGTCATCGGTCGTCTCCGGAATTGGCGTCGGGCTGGGGTCGTCATGCGCGCGTCGGCGCGCGGAACTCTGGCGCGGGGGCGGTCAGCCCACGGCGGGGAGTTCGGCGAGGCGGCCGAAGAAGCGCCACGGCAGGCGGGCGCGGTCGGTCATGACGAGGGGTCCGGACATGGCGCGGAAATTATGTCGCGCGTTCGCTGGCCGCAAGCGGGGAATCGCAGGGGACCGACGGGCGGGGCCCGGGCCGGGGCCGGCGGGGCGGCTCTGCCGTCCGCTGCGCGGCCGGGACGCCCGCCCGCCGACCCCGTCGCGGGATCGCCGCGGCGGGCAGGGCGCGGCGGCGGGGTGGGCGGGCGGGAACGGGGGAGGGGATTCGCCCGCCGGGTCCGGGATCGGAGCGCCCGGGGGACCCGCGAGGGTCGCCGAGCCCCGTCGCGGCCTCCGCAAGGGCGGCTGCGGCGGGACCGAGGTCGGTCTGCGCGGGTTCAGGCCGCCAGGACCACCAGGCCGCCCCAGGGGTCGCGCAGGGCCGCGAGGCCGTCGCGCGTCTCGGGCGCGAGGCCGGCGGCCTCGGCGCGGGCCAGGAGCGCCTCGCGCGCCGCGGCGTCGCGGGGCACGATCTCGACCCGGTCGAGGCCGGCCATCCCCTCGGGCCGCCGGCCGGCGCCGCGGCTGTTCCAGACGTTGCCGGCGAGCTGGTGGTGGTAGCCGCCCGAGCCGTAGAAGCGCGCGCCCGGGTAGTCGGCGGCGACGTCGAAGCCCAGCACGTCGCGATAGAACCCGTCGGCCGTGCGCGTGTCGCCCACCTGCAGGTGGACGTGGCCCACGATCAGCCCCTCGGGCGCCGCGTCGTAGGCGCCGCCGCCGCCGGTCTGGACCAGCGCCTGCGCGTCGAGCGGCAGGGTCGCCATCTCGACCGCGCCCGAGGGCGTGCGCCAGGCGGCCTGGGGCCGGTCGGCGTAGACCTCGATGCCGTTGCCCTCGGGGTCGGAGAGGTAGATCGCCTCCGACACGATGTGGTCCGAGGCGCCCTCCAGCCGCACCCGCGCGGCGGCGGCATGGCCCAGCCAGCGGCCCAGGTCGGCGCGCGAGGGCATCAGGAAGGCGGTGTGGAAGAGCCCCGCCTGCCGGCGGTCGAGCGGCGCGAGGCGCGCGTCGCCCGAAAGCTCCAGCAGCGGGCGGGGACCGCCCGGCCCCGGCGCGCCGAGCACGGACCACCCCGCCCCCCGGTCGAGCGTCTCGAGCCCCAGCAGCGCCTGGTAGAAGTCGGAGACGCGGGCGAGGTCGCGCACCCGCAGGCGCACCCGGCCCACGTGCAGCGGCGCGGCCTGCATGTCGAACATCGCGCCCTCGGCGGCGGAAACGGCGGAAGCGGCTTGGGTCATGGTCGGGCTCCGGGACGGAGGGGGCGTCGCAGGACGGTCGCGCATCGGCCGCCCGGCATCAAGATGGGCCAATCCGCCGACGGCGATAATATGCCGGAGGTGGAATTTATTGTGGCGGGCGCGGAAACGCCAGGGCCGGCCGCGCGCCGCCGCCCGGCGCGCGGCGCGCGGAGGCGGCCGCGGCCCGCATCCGTCGCATTCCACCCGCCGATGGTCGCGCCCGTGGCGCGCGCCGGGCGGCGGCGGTGGTTCCCTTGAGGTCATCCCGCAACGTCCACCGTAATGGTCGAGCGGATGAAGGACCATGGGTTGCCTTCGGCGCTCGGCGCCCTAGGCTCCCTCACGCCGCGTTTGAAATGCAAGCGACTGAATGCAATATTCAGGTCGCGCATCGCGGAGATCGTCGGGGGAAGATCCCAGGGTTCATCTTCCCGAGCGGTCGTCGAGTTCGATGGGCGACGCGGAAACCGCGTCGCCTGTTCGAAACGAATCTGGAACCGGGCCCCCGGCCCGGAGGAGGGGAGCCGTGTATTCCAGCATCATGACGCCGGTCGACCTGGGCCATCTCGAGCGGCTGCGGAAGTCGCTCGACGTGGCCGCCGGGCTCGCCCGGCAATACGACGCGCCGATCACCTATGTGGCCGTGACCTCGCCGGAGCCCGGCGCGGTCGCCCACAGCCCCGAGGAGTTCGCCGCCAAGCTCGAGCGCTTCGCCCGGAGCGAGGGCGAGAGCCAGGGCGTGAAGGCCGCCGCCAAGGCCATGGTCAGCCACGACCCCCGGGCCGACCTCGACAAGAAGCTGCTCAAGGCGGTGGACGAGATCGGCGCCGACCTGGTGGTGATGCAGAGCCACGTGCCCAACCTCGCCGACTACCTCTGGCCGTCGAACGGCGGCTCGATCGCGGCCCATTCGCGGGCCTCGGTCTTCGTCGTGCGGTGACGCGCCCGCGCGCCGCCCCCGCGCCGCGGCGCGCCGGTCCGGCGCCGGCCGCGACGCACGACCCGAGCCCAGGCGTCCCGGCCCGTCCGCCGACGCCCAACAGAACAGGAAGCCCCCCATGAGCGACTCATCCGACTCCGAGGCGATCCCCGCCCCGGAAGGCCCCGCGAACCTGATCGAGACCGATTTCGAGATCGGCCAGGACAACATCCAGCCGAAGATCGGGCCCTTCGGGCTCGACATCCACAACCCGGTGTTCGCGATCTCGGCGCTGGTGGTCATCGCCTTCGTGGTGGTGACGCTGGCCTTCCAGAACTCGCTGGGGCCGATGTTCAACGACCTGCGCAACTGGCTGACCGCCTCGCTGGACTGGTTCTTCCTGATGGCGGGCAACATCTTCGTGCTGGTGTGCCTGGGCATCGTGGTCTCGCCGCTCGGCCGGGTGCGGCTGGGCGGCAAGGACGCGACGCCCGATTATTCCTACTTCGGCTGGTTCGCGATGCTGTTCGCCGCCGGCATGGGCATCGGCCTGATGTTCTTCGGCGTCCTCGAGCCGGTCTACCACATGGCGATTTCCGAGCCGCTGGGCGTGCCCTCGCCCTTCGCCGAGGACGGCTCGCTGATCCCCGAGAACCTCGACGCCGCGCGCGCGATGGGCATGGCGGCCACCATCTACCACTGGGGCCTGCACCCCTGGGCGATCTACGCGGTGGTGGCGCTGGCGCTGGCGCTGTTCGCCTTCAACAAGGGCCTGCCGCTGACCATCCGCTCGATGTTCTACCCGATCTTCGGCGAGAAGGTCTGGGGCTGGCCGGGCCACATCATCGACATCCTGGCGGTGTTCGCGACGCTGTTCGGGCTCGCGACCTCGCTGGGCTTCGGCGCGCAGCAGGCCAACGCGGGGCTGGCCTTCGTGTTCGGCATCCCCAACTCGATCGAGGCGCAGGTGGTGCTGATCCTGATCATCACCTCGGTGGCGCTGATCTCGGTGCTGCGCGGCCTCGACGGGGGGGTGAAGCTGCTCTCCGAGGTCAACATGGTGCTGGCCATGGCGCTGCTGCTGTTCGTGGTGCTGGTGGGGCCGACGCTGTCGATCTTCTCGGGCTTCGTGGACGGGCTGATCGCCTACGGGCGCGACCTGATCCCGCTGTCCAACCCGGTGGGGCGCGACGACGATTCCTACCGCCAGGGCTGGACCGCCTTCTACTGGGCGTGGTGGATCTCCTGGTCGCCGTTCGTGGGCATGTTCATCGCCCGCGTCTCCCGCGGGCGCACGGTGCGCGAGTTCATCGTCTGCGTGCTGATCATCCCCACCGTCGTCTCGGTGTTCTGGATGTCGGCCTTCGGCGGCACCGCCATCGAGCAGGTGGTCGAGCTGGCGGACAGCCAGGTGAAGGAGCACGTGATCGACAGCTACAGCCCCGAGCTGTCGCTGTTCGGGATGCTGGCGGACCTGCCGCTGGCCTCGATCACGTCCGTCCTCGCGGTGGTGCTGGTGATCGTGTTCTTCGTGACCTCGTCGGACTCGGGCTCGCTGGTCATCGACACGATCACCGCGGGCGGCAAGGTCGACGCCCCCGTCTCCCAGCGCGTGTTCTGGGCGAGCTTCGAGGGGCTGGTCGCCATCGCGCTGCTGGTCGGCGGGGGCCTGGGCGCCCTGCAGGCGATGGCGGTCTCCACCGGCTTCCCCTTCGCCATCGTGCTGCTGGTCGGCTGCTGGGCCATCGTGAAGGGTCTGATGGACGAGCCGCGCTGAGCCGCGCCTCTCCCCGGAAGATCGAAGGGCGCCCGCATCGCGGGCGCCCTTTTTCGTTCGGCCCCGCCTCAGTCGTCGCGGCCGGGCTCGTCGGGCTCGGCGGAGAGCAGCGCGATCTTGTTGCATTGGGGGTTGCGCAGGCAGCCCATACAGAAGTCCGGCGCGGGGAAGTCCGGCGCGGGCGGGGCGCCGGGCGCCGCGGGCAGGACGAAGCTCGGCCCCTCCGGCCCCTCCTCCAGCGCGTAGCCGTGGGGCAGGAGCTGCGCCGCGTAGAAGCGCCTCGCGCGCGGGAGGTCGTCGGCGCCGACCGTGACGCAGGCGATCGTCGGGGGGCGCCTCCGCGTACGCGCCGCGCTCAGGCCACGCTGGCGGCGAGGTAGAGGGCCACGACGTGCTCGCGCGCGTCCTCGAGGTGTTCGCGCAGCTCCGCCTCCAGCCGGTCGCCGTCGCGGGCGCGAATCGCCGCGATCAACGGGTCGTGGGTGGCGGCGATCTTCGCGGGGTCGTCGTAGAGCCGCCCGACGATGGCGATTCCGGCGCGAAGCTGGGTCGCGAGCTGGTCGAAGATCCGCAGGATCTGGCCGTTGCCCCCCAGCTCGCACAGCATCCGGTGGAAGGCGTAGTCCTCGACCACCTGCTCCTGCGCCGCGCCGGCGCGGCCGAGCCGGTGCAGCGTCTCGATCTGCGCCTCGAGCCGCGCGAGGTCCGCGTCCGTCATCCGCTTCAGCGCCAGGCGCGCGGCGTGGATCTCCAGACACTCCCGCAGGTCGTAGATGTCGTGCATCTCCTTGCTGTCGTAGGCGTGCACGAAGAAGCCGCGGCGGGGGTGGGAGACGATCAGCCCCTGGCTCTCCAGCAGCCGCAGCGCCTCGCGGGCCGGCGCGCGGGAGGTGCCGAGCTCGCGCGCCAGCTTCGCCTCGGCCACCTTCTCGCCCGGGCGCAGCCGGCCGTCGCCGATGGCGCGGACCACCTGGTCGGCGATGCGCGTGACCAGATCGTCGGGCTGCAGCGCCTGGAACTTCGGCGGGTCGGACGGCTCGGGGAATTTCTCGAACATCTTGGAAACGCTTCCTCTTCCGCCTCCCTGACGGGCTCCTCCGGCGGCGCCCGGCCGCCTTCGACCCCCCGCGTGCGCTGCTGCGGACGGCGGCCGGCGAGCATCGTGCGAGTCGGATCAGGGAACGCTGAAAAAAAGAAACTGTCGACAGTTGATTTGTCGAAAAATCTTCATCATCGTGTTTTGCGACGCAGCAGAGTCGTCCGGACAACAGCGGACGGCAAGCCTTTTCGGAGTCCGCCATGACGATCCAGACCCAGGTGTCCACCGCCCAGCCGGTGGAACGGGTTCACCTCGCCGCCGCCTACCGGCTGATCGCCGAGTTCGGCATGGACGACTCGATCTTCACCCACATCTCGGCCAAGGCCCCGGCGTCGGAGGGCAAGGACGCCTTCCTCATCAACCCCTACGGCCTTCGCTTCGACGAGGTGACCGCCTCCAACCTCGTCACCGTCGACCTCGACGGGAACATCCTGCGCGACGACTACGGGCAGGGGATCAACAAGGCGGGCTTCACCATCCACTCGGCCGTGCACATGGCGCGCCCCGACGTGCATTGCGTGCTGCACACCCACACGGTCGCCGGCGTCGCGATCTCCTCGACCGAGGAGGGGCTGCTGCCGCTGAACCAGTGGTCGCTGGAGTTCTACGACCGCATCGCCTTCCACGACTACGAGGGCATCGCCCTGAACCTCGAGGAGCGCGAGCGCCTGATCGCCGATCTGGGCTCCAAGATGATCATGATCCTGCGCAACCACGGCCTGATGACCTGCGGGACCTCGGTCGGGGATGCGTTCAAGGCGATGTACAATTTCGAGCGCGCCTGCCAGGCGCAGCTCGCGATCATGGCCTCGGGGATGAAGCCCCGCTTCGTGCCCCACGAGCTGGCCGAGTTCACCGCGGGCCAGGGCGAGGCCTGGGCCGCCAAGCACGAGGCCTCGGGCAAGCCCGATCCGGAGTGGGAGGCCTACCTGCGCCTCGCCAAGAAGCGCTGCCCGGATTTCGATAGCTGAGATGAACGCGATCCCGCCCCTCCAGCCGACGCCAGAGGGCGAGGCGGGCGCCGGTCCCGCGATCGGCGTCTACCTCTCCAGCCAGCTCGACCTGATGGCGATCTTCGGGGAGGCGACCGACCCGCGCCTCGTCCTGCTCCGCCCGGAGGAGGTCGAGGACCCGGCCGCCGTGACCTGCGCCCTGTGCTGGCAGGCGCCCGCCGACGGGTTCGCGCGCTATCCCAACCTGAAGGTGGCGGGCTCCATCGCGGCGGGGGTGGACCATATCCTCGCCTGCCCCTCGCTGCCCGAGGACGTGATCGTCACCCGGGTGCGCGACGACAGCCAGGCCGATCTGATGGCGGGGTTCGCCGCCTTCCACGTGGTCTGGCACCACCGGCGGATGGACGATTTCGTCGAGTGGAACCGACAGGGCCGCTGGGTGCGCACCGACCGCCCCGCCGAGCCCTGCGAGACGACCGTGGGCGTGCTCGGCTACGGCCTGATGGGCCGGGCGGTGGCGCGCGCCGTCTC
The DNA here is from genome assembly GCF_900113695.1 of Albimonas pacifica. GTDB lineage: Bacteria > Pseudomonadota > Alphaproteobacteria > Rhodobacterales > Rhodobacteraceae > Albimonas > Albimonas pacifica. The sequence continues at coordinate 29,943 of NZ_FOQH01000015.1, forward strand.
GGCCATGGGCTTCGCCGTGGTCGCCGCCGCGCGCAACCCCGCGCAGGGCGAGGCGGGCGTCGAGGTGATCGCGGGCGAGGACGCGCTGGGCCGGGTGGCCGAGCGGTCGCAGATCCTGATCAACGTCCTGCCGCTGACCGAGGCGACCCGCGACGTGCTCGACGCCGCCCTCTTCGCGCGGATGCCCAAGGGCGCCTGCCTGATCCACATCGGCCGGGGCGAGCAGATGGTGGAGGAGGACCTCCTCGCCGCGCTGGACTCCGGCCGGATCGCCGCCGCCTCGGTGGACGTGTTCCGCAAGGAACCGCCGGGCGACGACCATCCGTTCTGGGCGCATCCGCGGGTCTTCGTGACCCCGCACCGCGCCTCCGACACCTCGCGCCACGCCACCGTGCGCCAGCTCGCCGACGCCATCTCCGCCGTCGCCGAGGGGCGCGAGCCCGCCAACCGCGTCGACCGCCGCAAAGGCTACTGAGCGCGCCCCTTGCCCCCTCCCCCCTCCCGGAGCCGACCCCCATGACCCGACCCGCCGCCGCCGCCGCCCTCCCGGAGCGCCTCGCATGACCGAGACCGCGGACCGCATCCTGGTGAACGGCAAGATCTGGGCCGGCCTGAACGAGGGGTTCTTCGAGGCGCTGGCGATCAAGGGCGACAAGGTGCTGGCGACCGGCACGCGCGCCGAGATCGAGGCGATGGCGGGCGACGACACCGAGGTGATCGACCTGGGCGGCAAGCTCGCCACGCCGGGGCTGAACGACAACCACATGCACCTGCACATGTACGGCTTCAACATGAAGCAGGTGGACCTGCGGGCGCGGGACGGCGTCCGCTCGGTCGAGGCGCTGCTGGACCGGATCAAGGAGGCCGCCAAGACCGCCCAGCCCGGCGAGTGGATCGTGGGCCGCGGCTACGACCACGACAAGCTCGCCGAGCAGCGCCACCCTCACCGCCGGGAACTGGATGCGGCGGCGCCCGACAACCCCGTCTACATCGTGCGCGCCTGCGGGCACGTGGGCGTGGCGTCCTCGAAGGCGCTGCAGCTCGCCGAGATCGGGCACAACACCCCCGATCCCTTCGGCGGCGCCATCGGCCGGGCCGAGGGCGAGCTGACCGGCTGGCTCGCCGAGACGGCGCGCGAGCCCGTGCAGAAGGCGATCCCCTCGGCGACCGTCGACGACATCGTCGAGGCGATCGAGACCGCCGGCCGCGACCTGCTGACCTACGGCATCACCTCCTGCATGGAGGCCGCCATCGGCATCCGCGACGACATGGCGGAGATGCGCGCCTACCAGAAGGCCCATGCCGAGGGCCGGCTGCCGGTGCGCGTCGCGGGCGTGCTGATGGGCGACCTCGACCGCAACGTCGTGGACCAGTGCTACGAGGAAGGGCTGGTGACGGGCGTCGGCGACGACATGTTCCGCATCGCCGGCGTGAAGATCTTCCTCGACGGCTCGGCCGGCGGGCGCACCGCCCTGATGTCCGAGCCCTACGAGCCGGAGACCGAGGGCGCCCCCGCCAACTACGGCCTGCAGTGCCAGACGGCGCAGCAGACCGAGGACTTCGTGATGAAGTATCACAAGTGGGGCTACCAGGTGACGCCCCACGCCATCGGCGACCAGGCCATCGAGCAGATGCTGGTCGCCTACGAGAAGGCCTACGCCGCCCATCCCGCCGAGGACCGCCGCCACCGGATCGAGCATTGCGGCTGGCTCTCCCAGTCCCAGATCGACCGCATGGCCGCGATGGGCATCGTGCCGGCGCCGCAGCCCAGCTTCATCTACTTCTTCGGCAACGGCTACGAGGCGTGCCTGGGCAAGGAGCGTCCGCAGTTCTGCTATCCGATGAAGGCCTTCCTCGAGGCGGGCGTGCACCCCTCGGCGTCCACCGACTGTCCGGTCTGCGATATCGACCCGTTCGCGAACATCTATGCTATGGTGACCCGCAAAACCGATACGGGCGTGGTGCTGGGCGAAGATCAGCGCCTGACCATGGCCGAGGCGCTGCACTGCTACACTTACGAGGCCGCCTATGGCGTCCACGCCGAGGAGAGAAAGGGCCGGCTGATCCCCGGCCAGTACGCCGACGTCGCCGTCTTCTCGAAGGACTTCTTCGAGATCGACCCCGAAGAGATCCTGACCACCGTCTGCGACATGACCCTGCTGGGCGGCGAGGTGGTCTTCGACAGGGAGGCCCTTCCCGCATGATCTCCACGATCACCGATCGGCTGCTGCTGTCGATCCCGGTCCTGTTCGGCGTGCTGCTGTTCGGGTTCCTGCTCCTGCAGCTCGTCCCCGGCGACCCGGCCCAGGTGGTGGCGGGGCCCATGGCCGCGCCCGACGTGGTCGAGGCGATCCGGGTCCAGATGGGCCTCGATCAGCCGATGATCTACCAGTTCTGGGCCTATCTCGAGCGCATGGCGCAGGGGGACATGGGCCGCTCGATGATCTCCAACAAGGCGGTGACCGAGGAGCTGTGGTCGGCCATCGGCCCGACGGTCGAGCTGATGGTGGCCTGCCTGTTCTGGTCGGTGCCGCTGGGCATCGCCATGGGCACGCTGGCGGCGGTGCTGCGCGGCTCGCTCGTCGACCGCTTCATCATGGGGCTGTCGGTGGCGGGCGTGTCGCTGCCGATCTTCTTCATCGGCCTGCTGGCGGTGCAGTATTTCGGCGTGCTGTGGTTCCAGCTGCCCTTCATCGGCCGCGGCGGTCCGCTGTGGTCGGCCGAGGGGCTGCTGCACCTGATCCTGCCCGCCGTCTCGCTGGGCGCGATCATGATCGGGCCGGTGGCGCGCATGACCCGTTCGTCCGTGCTGGAGGTCCTGAAGCTCGATCACGTGCGCACCGCCCGCGCCAAGGGTCTGACCGAGACGCAGGTGATCCTGCGCCACGGCCTGCGCAACGCGCTGATCCCGGTGGTGACGCTGATCGGCCTGCAGGCGGGCTACCTGCTGGGCGGCGCGGTGGTGACCGAGACGATCTTCTCCTGGCCCGGCATCGGGCGGCTGACGGTGGGGGCGATCCTGAGCTCGGACTTCACCGTCGCGCAGGGGGCGATCCTGGTGTTCGCGCTGGCGTTCATCATCATCAACCTGATCGTCGACATCCTCTATTCCCTTCTCGATCCGCGGGTGCGCCGATGACCCTGGCCGAAGCCTCCACCGCCCCCGCCGCCGCGGCGGCCGCCGCCCCGCCCGAGGACGCCGCCCCTCCGCGCCGCAAGTCCTGGTTCCGCCGGCTCCTGAGGGACAAGGCCGCCGTCGCGGCGATGACGGTGCTGGGGATCATCATCTTCGGCGCGATCTTCGCGCCGCTGCTGGCGACCCACGACCCCTACGTGAACTCGCGGTCCGTGATGACCCCGCCGGTCTGGCAGGCGGGCGGCGAGGCCGAGCACCTGCTGGGCACCGACGGGCAGGGCCGGGACATCTTCTCGCGCATCCTCTACGGCTCGCGGCTGACGCTGCTGATCGGGCTCGTGTCGGTGGGCATCGGCGGCTTCATCGGCTCGATGATCGGGCTGCTCTCGGCCTTCTACACGCGGCTCGACGCCTGGCTGATGCGCCTGATGGACATGATGCTGTCGTTCCCCGCGATCCTGCTCGGCCTCGCGCTGGTGGCGGTGATGGGGCAGGGGGCGGTGCCGGTGATCATCGCGCTGGCGGTCAGCTCGATCCCCGACTGCGCCCGCATCAGCCGCGGCATCGCGGTCGGCGTGATGAAGATGGAGTTCATCGAGGCGGGCCGCGCGGTCGGCCTCTCGGACCGGGACCTGTTCCGCAAGTACCTGCTGCGCAACTGCATCTCCTCGATCATGATCTTCATCTCGCTCCGCTTCGGGCAGGTGATCCTGATCGGCGCCGCGCTGAGCTTCCTCGGCCTGGGCGCGCGCCCGCCGATGGCGGAGCTGGGCATGATGGCCTCCCAGGGACGCGACTATCTTCTGTTCGCGCCGCACATCGCGGTGATCCCCTCGGTGGTCATCTTCATCATCGTCCTTTGCGCGAACGTCGCCGGCGACGCGCTCCGCGACGTGCTCGATCCGCGGCTTCAGGCGTAGGCCGCGGCAACCCCGCATCGCGGACCGGGGCGCAAGACCCCGGCCGCTTTCGCAACCCGAACGTGCCGACAAGGAGGGCCCGTTAGATGACCAAGAAGATCCTGGGACTGGGGGCGGCGCTGGCCGTCTCGCTCCCGGCGCTGGCGACGGCGCAGACCGTCACCATCGTCCGCGAGCTCGACTCGAACAAGTACGACCCCCCCGCGATCACCGCGCTGGCCGGGTCCGAGGCGCTGTTCATGATGGGCGATACGCTCGTCGCCCTGAACGAGGACATGCAGACCATCGAGCCGCTTCTGGCCGAGAGCTGGGAGGTGTCGGAGGACGGCAAGACCTACACCTTCAAGATCAAGGAAGGCGTGACCTTCTGCGACGGCAAGCCGATGACCGCCGAGGACATCGCCTATTCGATCAACCGCTGGGTCAGCCCCGAGATCAAGTCGGGCGTCGCCTGGCGCGCGGGCGACATCAAGGAGGTGGTCGCCCTCGACGACTACACCCTGAAGTACGAGCTCAACGCCCCTTACTCCGAGCTGCTCTACCAGCTGGCCCAGTCCTTCGGGACCGTGGTCGACAAGGAGAACGTCGAGGCGCTGGGCGCGGACTTCGGCGTCACCGGCTTCAACGGCACCGGCCCCTTCTGCTGGGAGAGCTGGGAGCCGCGCAACCAGCTCGTGATGACCCGGCATGAGGGCTACAACTGGGGCCCGCCGATGTACGGCGAGGGCGGCGCCAAGGTCGAGAAGATCGTGTGGAAGACGGTCCCCGAGGCCGCGACCCGCACCGTCGCCCTGCTGACCGGGCAGGCGGACGTGTCCTACTACGTGCCCTTCATCGGCATGGAGAAGATGCGCCAGGCCCCGAACATCGAGGTCGTGCGCTCCGACGCTGCGTTCTGGACCAACTTCATCGGCTTCAAGGTCGACAAGCCCGGCATGAACGACCCGGCGGTCCGCAAGGCGATCAACTTCGCGGTCAACCGCGAGGCGATGGCCGAGGACCTGTTCTTCGGCGAGGTCGACCCGGCCTACACCTACGTCTCGTCGGGCGCGCTGGACTACAACCCGGCGGTCGAGGAGTTCGTCTTCAAGTACGACCCCGAGCAGGCCAAGAAGCTGCTTGACGAGGCCGGCTGGACCGTGGGCGCCGACGGCGTGCGCGAGAAGGACGGCGTGAAGCTGGAGCCGACGATCTACTCCTTCATCGGCGAGTGGGCGAAGACCTCGGAGATGGTCCAGGCGGACCTTCTGAAGGTGGGCATCAACCTGCAGATCCAGACCTTCGACCCCACCGTCATCTGGGGCAAGCTGGCGACGCAGGAGTTCGACGTCTTCACCATGGGCTTCCCCTACGTGTCGGCGGGCGACGCGCTGAACCTCTACTTCCGCTCGTCCAACATCCCCTCGCCGAACCGGATGAACTGGAACGACCCGGAGACGGACGAGCTGCTCAAGACCGCCGCCGCCGCCACCACGGACGCGGCGCGCGCCGAGGCCTACGGCAAGGTGCTGATGAAGGTGCAGGAGGCGGTCACCTGGCTGCCGATCTACGAGCGCCCGATGCAGATCGCCTACGTCTCGAAGCTGAAGCCGATCAAGCCGCACAACATCTACGGCGCCGGCCTCTACAAGGGCCTGCAGCTCGAGTTCAAGTGAGCCCGAGCGCCTGATCCCCGCGCCGGCCCCCTCCGGGGCCGGCGCATCCCCTCCCGAATTTCCGCCCGCGCCGGCCGCTTCGCGCCGCCCGGGCCGCGACCCGAGGTCCGCCCCCAGATGACCGATGCCGCCCCCGTCACCGTGATCCGCAACGCCGCCTGGATCGTCGCCTGGGACGAGGCCAAGGGCCGCCACGCCTACCTCCACGACGGCGACGTCGCCTTCGCCGGCGACCGCATCGTGCAGGTCGGCGGCAAGTACGAGGGCGAGGCCGCGGTCGAGCTCGACGGCCGCGACCGCATGGTCGCCCCGGGCCTGGTGAACGTCCACTCGCACCCCTCTTCCGAGCCGATGAACAAGGGGATGCTGGACGAGCTCGGCTCGAAGCGCCTCTACATGTCCTCGCTCTACGAGTTCATGCCGCTGTTCCGGCCGGACCCCGAGGGGGTGCAGGACTGCGTGAAGGTGGCGCTCTCGGAACTGCTGATGTCGGGCGTCACCACGCTGGTCGACCTCTCGGTCCCCTACGAGGGCTGGATCGACCTGCTGGCGCAGAGCGGGATCCGCGCCTACGCCGCGCCCATGTATCGCTCCGCCCGCTGGTACACCAGGAACGGCTACGTCACCGAATACGAGTGGGACGAGGCCGCCGGCGAAAAGGCGATGGAGGAGGCGATGGCCGTCGTCGACGCCGCCGTCTCGCATCCCTCGGGCCGGCTCTCGGGCATCGTCTCGCCGAGCCAGATCGACACCTGCACGCCCGAGCTGATCCAGGCCTCCGCCGCCGAGGCCAAGAAGCGCGGGCTGAAGATGACCCTCCACGCCGCGCAGAGCGTGGTGGAGTTCCACGAGATCACCCGGCGCCACGGCATGACGCCGATCGAGTGGCTCGACAGCCTCGGCGTGCTCGACGACAACCTGATCATCGGCCACGGCATCTTCCTCAACGACCACGCCAACGCCAACTGGCCGCTGGGCAACGACTTCGAGCGGCTGCAGAAATCCGGCGCCGCGGTCGCCCATTGCCCCACCGTCTTCCAGCGCCGCGGCATCACCATGCGCACGCTGGGCCGCTATCTGCGCGGCGGCATCCCGATGGGGCTGGGCACCGACACCTACCCCCACAACATGATCGAGGAGATGCGCAACGCGCTGACCAACTCCCGCGTCATGGCCACCAACGTCTACGACATCCGCACCGCGCAGGTGATCGACATGGCCACCACCGGCGGGGCCGCGATCCTGCGCAACGACCAGATCGGCCGGCTGGCCCCGGGCCTGAAGGCCGACCTGTTCACCGTCGACATCCGTCACCGCGCCATGCGGCCGGTGCGCGATCCGCTGTCCTCGCTGGTCTACGTCGCCGCCGAGCGGGCCGTGCGCGACGTCTACGTCGACGGCCGCCAGGTGGTGAAGGACGGCGACTGCGTCGCCTTCGACCTCGATAAAGCGCTGGACGGGCTGGAAGCCGCCCAGCGGCGGGCCGAGGCGATGTTCCGCCAGCTCGATTTCGCCGGCCGCAGCCACGCCGAGGCGGCCCCCTACGTCTATGCCAACGAGGGCGCCGAATGACCGACCCCACCGACGCCCCCCTGCTGGAGGTCCGCGACCTCCAGGTCCATTTCGACACCGAAGGCGGCACCTTCCGGGCCGTGGACGGCGTGTCGTTCTCCGTCCGCCGCGGCGCCACGCTGGGCATCGTGGGCGAGAGCGGCTGCGGCAAGTCCGTGACCAGCCTCGGGGTCATGCGCCTGATCCCCCGCCCGCCGGGCCGCTATGCGGGCGGCGAGGTGCTGTTCGAGGGCAAGGACATCCTCAAGCTCTCCGAGAACGAGATGCGCAAGCTGCGCGGCGGCCGGATGGGGATGATCTTCCAGGAGCCGATGACCTCGCTGAACCCGGTCTACACGATCGGCGACCAGATCATCGAAAGCCTCCGCGCCCACGGCTGGAAGGACAAGGCCAAGGCCCGCGCCCGGGCCATCGAGATGCTGGACCTCGTGCGGCTGCCCTCGCCCGAGACCCGGGTCGACGATTTCCCCCACCAGCTCTCCGGCGGGCAGAGGCAGCGCGTGATGATCGCGCTGGCGCTGGCCAACGACCCGGAACTCCTGATCGCCGACGAGCCCACGACCGCCCTCGACGTCACCATCCAGGCGCAGATCCTGGAGCTGATGCGCGACCTGCGCGAGCGGACCGGCTCGGCCATCGTGCTGATCACCCACGACCTCGGCGTGGTGGCCGAGACCTGCGACGACGTCGTGGTGATGTATGCGGGCAAGGTGGTCGAGAAGGCGCCCGTCGCCGACCTCTTCGCCTCCGCCCAGCACCCCTACACCCTGGGCCTGATGGCGGCCGTGCCGCGGCTGGACGCGCGCACCGACCGGCTGGAGACGATCCCCGGCTCGGTGCCGCCGCCCTACCTGCAGCTTCCGGGCTGCCGCTTCGCCGGGCGCTGCCCGCTCGCCACCGACCACTGCCGCTCGGCCCCTCCGCCCCTCAAGGAGATCGGCCCCGGCCGCGCCGTCGCCTGCTGGCGCGCGCCCATCGAGGAGGCCGCCGCATGAGCACCCCGGTTCTCGAGGTCCGCAACCTGACCAAGCACTTCCCCGTCAAGTCCGGGATCTTCAAGCGCTCCACCGCCGCGGTGCAGGCGGTGACCGACGTCAGCTTCGCGGTCGGCGCCGGCGAGACGCTGGCGATCGTGGGCGAGAGCGGCTGCGGCAAGTCCACCACCGGCCGCGCGCTGCTGCGCCTGCTGGAGCCGGACTCGGGCGAGGTGGTGCTCGACGGCGAGGACGTCATCGCCCTCTCGCCCTCCCGCCTGCAGGGCGCGCGGCGGCACATGCAGATGGTCTTCCAGGACCCGTTCGGCTCGCTCAACCCGCGCATGACCGTGCGCGAGACGCTGATGGAGCCGATCCTGCTGCACCGCGTCGCCTCCGGGCCGGCGGCGGACAAGATGGTCTCCGAGTTGCTGAAGACGGTGGGCCTCAACGACTACCACGCCGAGCGCTATCCGCATGAGTTCTCGGGCGGCCAGCGCCAGCGGATCTGCATCGCGCGGGCGCTGGCGACGCGCCCGCGGCTGATCGTGTGCGACGAGCCGGTCTCGGCGCTGGACGTCTCGGTGCAGGCGCAGATCGTGAACCTGCTGCAGGACCTGCAGAAGCAGTTCGGCATGGCCTACGTGTTCATCTCCCACGACCTCGCCGTGGTGCGCCATATCGCCAAGCGCGTGGCGGTGATGTACCTGGGCCGCATCGTCGAGGAGGCGCCGGCGGAGGAGATCTTCGCCACCCCCCGCCACCCCTACACCCGCGCCCTGATCGAGGCCGCGCCCAAGCCCGTTCCCGGCGCCGCCGAGGGCCGCGAGATGGTGATGGGCGACGCCCCCTCGGCCCTGCGCCCGCCGTCGGGCTGCGCCTTCCACCCGCGCTGCCCGCTGGCCCAGGACATCTGCAAGCGCGAGCGGCCGGAGCTGCGCGCCATGCCCTCGGCTTCGGGAACCGCGGCGGCGGCGTGCCACTTCGCCGAGACGGTCGCGGCGATGCCCGCCGAGTCCACCCGCCCGACGCCCGAGATCCTGGCCCGCCGCCTCGCGGTCCTGGCCGAGGCCCGCGCCGCCCAGGCCGCGGCGGGCTGAGGCCCGGGCCCTCGCGCGACGACGAACGCCCCGGACCGCGGTCCGGGGCGTTTCGCGTTCCAGGCCCCGCCGGGGGCCGTCCGTTCCCCGTCATGCACGCCGCCCGCCCCACGGGCGCCCCGGGCCTGACCCGGGGCCTCTGGCAGGCGGCCGGGCGCGGCGGTGCAGGGGAGCGCGCTCGGCGAGGGCAGGAGAGGCCCCGGGTCGAGCCCGGGGCGCCCCCCCGGTCGCAGCGCCTCCTCAGGCCGCGTCGCGGGCGGGGGGCTTGGGGGCGGCCTCCAGCAGCTCGGCGGTGTAGGGGTCGGCGGGGGCGGTCATCACCTGCTCGGTCGGGCCCTGCTCGACGATCTCGCCGCCCTTCATCACCACCACGTGGTCGCAGAGCAGCCGGACCACGTGCAGGTCGTGGCTGACGAAGAGATAGCTCATCCCCAGCCGCGCCCGCAGGTCCACCAGCAGGTTCAGCACGATCGCCTGGATCGAGACGTCCAGCGCCGCCGTCGGCTCGTCCAGCACCAGGAAGTCGGGGTTCACCGCGATCGCCCGCGCGATCCCCACGCGCGCCTTCTGGCCGCCCGAGAGCTGGTGCGGGAAGCGGTCGAGCAGGGGGCGGGGCAGGCCCACGAGGTCGGCCAGCTCCTCGATCCGCTCGGCCCGGGCGCGGCCGCGCAGGCCCGCCATCGCCCGCAACGGCTCGGCGATGGTCTGGCGGGAGGTGTGGCGGGGGTTGAGGCTGTCGGTGGCGTCCTGGAACACCATCTGGATCTTCGCGCGCATCGGGTCCCGCGCGAAGCCGGCCGAGGGCCGCTTGGCCAGGTCCTCGCCCGCGAACAGGATCTGCCCCGAGGTCGGGTCCAGCAGGCGCACCACCATCGACGACGTGGTGGACTTGCCGCAGCCGGACTCCCCCACCAGCCCCACCGACTGGCCCGCCTTCACGTCGAAGCTGACGCCCTTGACCGCATGCACCGGGCCGGACTTGCCCGCATAGGTCTTCACCAGGTCGCGCACCGACAGCAGCGCCTCGTCGGAGATCCTGCGCGGGGGCTCGGGGGTGCGGACCTCGGCCGGCAGCAGCTCGCGGATCGAGGCGCCTTCGCGCGGCGTCGCGTCCACAAGCTTGCGGGTGTAGGGGTGGCCGGGGCGGGCGAAGAGGCGCACGGGATCCCCGGCCTCGACGATGGCGCCGTCCTTCATCACCACGATGCGGTCGCAGTATTGCGCGGCCAGACCGAGGTCGTGGGTGATCAGGATCGAGGACATGGATCGCTCGCGGATCAGCTCCGTGACCAATTCCATCACCGCCTTCTGGGTGGTGATGTCGAGGCCGGTGGTCGGCTCGTCCATGATCAGCAGCTTGGGGTCGCAGGCCAGCGCGATGGCGCAGACGATGCGCTGGCACATGCCGCCCGAAAGCTCGAACGGATAGGCGTCGTAGCGCGCCTCCGCGTCCCGGATTTTTACAGCTTCCATCGCCTCGATGGCTTTCGCCCGGGCGTTCTGCGCGTCGGCGCGGGCATGGCGGCGCAGGACGTCCTCGATCTGGTGTCCGACCTTGCGGATCGGGTTCAGGGCGGCGCGCGGGTTCTGGAAGATCATCGAGATCTCGCGGCCGCGCAGGCCCTGCATCTCGCGTTCCGAGGCGCGCTTGAGGTCGACGCCGGAGTAGACCGCCTCCCCCGCCTTGATCCGCCCGCCGGCGTCGAGGATGCGCATCAGGGCGTAGGAGGTCACGGACTTGCCCGAGCCGCTCTCGCCGACGATGCCCAGCGTCTCGCCCTCGGCGACCTCGAAGGAGACGCCGCGCACCGCGTTCACCTCTCCGCGCCTCGTGCGGAAGGAGACGGCCAGGTCCTTGATCGTGAGCATGCTCAAGTCCTCCGGCGGGGGTCGACCATGTCGCGCAGACCGTCGCCCAGCAGGTTGAAGGTGAAGACCGCGAACATCAGGCAGAGGCCGGGGAAGATCGCCAGCCACCACTCGCCCGAGACGATGAAGTTCGCGCCTTCGGCCACCATGATCCCCCACTCGGCCGTCGGGGGGCGCACGCCGAGGCCGATGAAGGAGAGCCCGGCCGCGTTCAGGATCGCCCAGCCGAGGTTCAGGGAGACCTGCACCATCATCGGGGGCAGGGCGTTGGGGAAGATGTGCATGGCCAGCACCCGCACGTCGGTGTTGCCTGCGAGCTTGGCGGCCAGCGCGAAGCCGGCCTCGCGGCGGATGTTGACCTCGGCGCGGACCAGGCGGGCGTAGAAGGGGACGTTGATGATGGCCGTGGCGTAGACGATGTTCTCGATCGTGTTGCCCATCGCGGCGACGATGCCCATCGCCAGCACGAACAGCGGGAAGGCCATGATGGTGTCGAGCACGCGGGAGAGCGCCACGTCGAGCCAGCCGCCCCAGTAGCCCGCGGCGGCGCCCAGCACCGAGCCGATCACGAAGCTCAGCGCCACTGCGGCGACAGAGATCAGCAGGTCGAGCCGCGTCGCCACGATGGCGCGGGAGAACACGTCCCGCCCCAGGTTGTCGGTCCCGAACCAGTGCGCGGCCGAGGGGGGCTGCAGCGCCTCGGAAGCGTTGGTCGCCAGCGGGTCGTAGGGGACCAGCGCGGGGCCCAGCACCGCCGCGGCCATCAGCACCGCGAACATGGCGAAGGCCAGCAGCGTCACCGGGTTGTCCTTGAGCACGTAGATCACGTGATCCAGCGCGCCCTTGCTCTTCGCCGGCGGAGCCTGGGGCTCGGCCACGGTCGGGATCTCGGTCATCGTGTTCATTTCGAGTCAAACCCAATGCGCGGATCGATCATCGAATAGGCGAGGTCGATCAACAGGTTGAGGGCGACGAAGAGGAGCGCCATGCACAGAACGAAGCCCTGCACGGCGGCGTAGTCCGAGGCGACCAGCGCCTCGACCGCGTAGGAGCCGATGCCGGGCCAGGCGAAGACCTTCTCCACCAGCACGTTGGCCCCCAGCGTGAAGCTGAAGACCATGCCCAGCGTCGTGACCACCGGCAGCAGGGCGTTGCGGAAGGCGTAGCCGAAGAGGATCTTGCGCGAGGTCAGACCCGCCGCCCGGGCGGTGCGGATGTAGTCGGACGAGAGCGCCGAGAGCATCGCCGCCCGCGTCATCCGCGCGATGGGCGCGAGGGTGAAGAGGGCGAGCGTCGCCGCGGGCAGGATCAGCTGCCGCAGGGCCGCGAACCAGGTCTCGGCGTCGCCCGCCAGCGCGGCGTCGATCAGGAAGAAGCCGGTGACCGAGGGCGGCTCGAGATAGATGAAATCCAGCCGGCCCAGCGGCGAGGGCGCCCAGCCGGTGAGGTAGTAGAACACGTAGATCAGGGCCACGCCGGTGAAGAAGGTCGGCAGGCTGACCCCGGCCGTGACCAGCAGGCGGCAGGCGTGGTCGACCCAGCTGCCCGGCCGGGTCGCCGCCAGCACCCCCAGCGGCACGGCGATCCCGCAGGAGACCAGCAGCGCCACCAGCGTCAGCTCCAGCGAGGCGGGCAGGCGTCGGGCCAGCTCCTCGACCACCGGCTGGCCGGTGGTCAGCGACTGGCCCAGGTCGCCCTGGGCCAGCTGCAGGACATAGAGGCCGAACTGCTCGGGCATCGAGCGGTCGAGGCCGAGCTTGACGCGCGTCTCCTCGATCGAGGCCGCGTCGGCGGCGTCCCCGGCGAAATAGGCCGCCGGGTCGCCGGGCAGGGCACGGGTCAGCAGGAAGCTGACCAGCACCACGCCCAGGATCACGGGAAGCGCCTGCGCAAGGCGCGCAAGGACCGCTCGCAGGCGCCGGTTCATGGGCCTAGCCCTTCGCCAGCTTGCGGGCGTCGAGCTCGCGGTGGAACCAGTACTCGTAGCCCGTGGCCCCGTTCATCGCCACCGACAGCGCCGGCTGGAAGAGGGGGATGCGGGGCAGGTCCTCGAAGGCGATCTCGAACATCCGCTTCACCTTGGGGGCGTAGTCGGGGTGCTCGACCGGCAGGTCGAGCGTCTCGGCGACCAGCTGCTCGATCTCGGGGTTGGCGTAGTTCGAGGAGTTGAACAGGTGCCCCTCCTGGTAGGCCCAGAAGAAGTAGTAGCAGGGGTAGTTCAGCCAGCCGCCGAAGGTCTCCAGCGCCAGCGGCAGGCGTTTCTCGACGAGGCTGGCGGTGCGCCAGTTGGCCCCCGGGATCTTGTCGATGGTCGAGGTGATGCCGAGCTTGGCGAGCTGCTCCTGGATCAGCAGCGCCGTCGGCTCCATCCAGTCCGACTGCCCGAGGTCGATCGAGAAGGGCACGTCGAAGCCGCCCGCGAAGGCGGATTTCTCCAGATGCTCCCGCGCCTTGTCGAGGTCGAAGACATAGGGGCTGGGCTGCGGCCAGTCGATGGTCTCGATCCCCGAGCCGCCCCACATCGGAACGCCCCGGCCATAGGCGGCGGTCTTGAAGATCTCCTCGTAGGGGATGGCGTAGGCGACGGCCTTGCGCACGTCGGGGTCCTGGAAGGGCTCGAAATTATAGTTCAGCGAGACGACGTAGATCGCGTTCTCGATGGGGGTCGAGTAGACCTCGACCTTGCCGTCGAGCTCGCTCGCGTCCTTGTTGGGGATGTTCCACGACATCTGCACGTCGCCGCGCTCGATCAGCGCGCGGCGGGTGGCCTGGGAGGGAACCTCGCGCAGCACCACGCGCTTGGCGCCGGGCAGGGGGCCGCCGGTCCACAGGTCGTTGCGCTCGTAGACCAGCTGCTGGCCGGGGTCCCAGCGCACCACCTTGTAGGCGCCCGAGCCGATGGTGTTCTTGTGCACGAACTCCATCGCCCAGGGGTCGGCGTCGGTGACGTGCTGCTTGGCGATCTTCGAGTTCAGGATGAAGGGCACCGGCACCGCGAGGTCGGGCAGCGCGAGCTTGGAGGGCTTGTCGAGGGTGACGGTGAAGGTCGCCTCGTCGACGGCCGCGAACTGGTCGGGGCGCAGCAGGCCGCCGGCGGCCATCTGGGTGGTCGGGAAGCCGCCCACCGAGACGGCGCGGTCGAAGGACCATTTCACGTCCTGCGCCGTCACCTTCGATCCGTCCTGGAACACGGCCTCGGGCTTGATCCTGAAGGTCAGGACCTTGCCGTCGTCGGAGACGGTCCAGCTCTCGGCGATCTCGGGGACGATGGTGGAGTAGTCGTAGGACAGCGAGCCGTCGGGCATGGTCTTGGTGCCGAAGCTGACCAGCCGGTCGTAGCAGTTGACCGCCACCTGGTAGGAGGGGCGGTTGGTCCCGGTGCGGTGCAGGTCGAGGCTGTTGATGGTCTGGCCCATCACCACGACGACCACGTCGTCGCCCGCGGCCTGCGCCGGCATGAACTTCAGGAACGGCAGCGCCGCCGCGCCCAGGGCGACGGAGCCGCCCTTCAGAAAACCTCGCCGGCTCGTGTCCAGGCCCATCGTCGCTCTCCTTGTCGGTCGTGAGGGATTCGCGGCCTTCTGCCGGACCGCGCCTTGGACGAAATCGTGCGGGCGAGGAGTGATCGCATCCATTGCTATTTTCGCAGACATCCGCTTCGATAAATGCAGCGGTCGAAGGCGGGCCGACGAAAGCGAGAGGGAGCGCAGGCGGATGGATGACTGGCAATGGGCGCTCCATGCCGGCCTCGGCCTGGCGATCGGCGTCGCCGGTTACCGGCGCAGCCGCCGCGCGGCCGAGGCGCCCGCCCGCCTGACCACCGGCGAGCAGGAGGCGCTGGGGCCGATGCGCGTGCAGGTCCTGAGGCTGTTCTGCGCAGCCTTTTTCGCCCTTGGCGCGATGTTCGCGCTGGCGATGGGCAAGGATCCCTGGATCGCCGCCGGCTCGATCCTCTTCGCCTTGGGCGGCGTCTGGATTTGGGGCGAGGTGGGCCGCCTCGAGCTGGTCTGGGACGCGCGCGGGTTGCTGCGCCGCTCGGCCTTGCGGGGCGAGCGGCGCTTCTCCTGGGACGAGCGGGAGGCGGTGCGCGTCGGCAACCTGATCTGGGGCGGCGACCGACTGTTCTTTCGCGGCGGACGCGGTCTGAGCGTGCCGAACAGCCTGACGAACCACACCGCCCTGTTTTCCCACGCCCGCGCCGTGCTCGCCGCCCGCGAGGCCCCCTGATGCGCCATTTGCAAACCCTGCGCCTGATCGAGGCGGTGGCGCGCGCCGGCTCGATCCGCAAGGCGGCGGAGGACATGGCGATCACCTCCTCGGCCCTCAATCGGCGCATCACCGGCTTCGAGGACGAGTTCGGCTATCCGATCTTCGAGCGTCTGCCGCGCGGCGTGCGCCTGAACCCGGCCGGAGAGCTGCTGATCCAGCACATCCGCGCCCAGACCTCGGACCTGGAGCGGGTGCGCGGCCAGGTGGCGGACCTCTCGGGGGAACGCCGGGGCCATGTCTCCATCGCCTGCTCGCAGGCGTTGCAGCCCTATTTCATGCCCGAGCAGATCTCCGCCTACCGGCGCGAGCATCCCGGCGTCAGCTTCTCGGTGCATGTGCGCGACCGCGCCTCGGCCGAGGAGGACCTGTCCAACTTCCGCTCCGACCTCGCGCTGGTGGTGGAGCCGGTCTACCTCGCCGAGTTCGAGGTGCTCTTCGCCCTGCAGCAGCCGATCCATGCGGTGATGGCGGCGGACCATCCGCTGGCCGCGCGGGCGGAGCTGCGGCTGCGCGACTGTCTCGCGGGGCCGCATGTGGTCCCGACCTCGCCCTACGGCGTGCGCCACCTGCTGGAGATCTCGGTGCGCGGCCGCTCGATGCGGCTCAGCCCCTCGCTGGAGGCCGACAGCTTCGAGTTCATGCGCCACTACGTGCTGCACGAGGGGGCGGTGGGCTTCCAGATCCCGGTGGGGCTGAAGGACGGGCCGGAGGTGGTCTCGCGCCCGATCTCGGTGCGCGACGTGGCGCCGGCGCACTTGCTGCTGGGCCAGATGCGCGGGCGCACCCTGCCGGTGGCGCCCGCCCGCTTCGCCCATCAGCTCCAGGCGACGCTGGCCGCGATGGCCGAGGCGACGGGAGCCGGGGCGACAGGCGCCCCGGTCCGCTGAGCCCTCAGCCCTTCGCGATGGTCAGGGTGGCCGAGGGCAGGCCCTCGATCTCGGTGGTGCAGACGTCGCCGGGGACCAGCGCGCCCACGCCCGCGGGCGTGCCGGTGTAGATCAGGTCGCCCGGCGCGATCTCCATCGAGCGGGAGAGGAACGCGATCACGCCGGCCACGTCCCAGATCATGTCGGCGAGCTGCGCCTCCTGCTTCACCTCGCCGTTGACCGACAGGCGGATGAAGCCCGAGGGCCGGCCCATCTCGGCCGCCGGCGCCAGCGGCCCGCACAGGGCCGAGCGGTCGAAGCCCTTGGCGAAGTCCCAGGGGCGGCGCATGTCCTTGGCCTGGTTCTGCAGGTCGCGCCGGGTCAGGTCGTTGCCCGCCGCGTAGCCCCAGACGTGGGAGAGGGCGTCGCCCTCGGCGATCTCGAACCCGGCCTTGCCGATGGCGACCACCAGCTCGCCCTCGAAATGCAGGTCCTTGGTCTCGGGCGGATAGGGGATCACGGCGCCGTCGTCGATCACCGCGTCGCCGGGCTTGGTGAAGAAGAACGGCGGCTCGCGGTCCGGATCGTTGCCGAATTCGCGGGCGTGGGCGGCGTAGTTGCGGCCCACGCAGAAGATGCGCCGCACCGGGAAGCGGGCGGCGGCGCCCGCGACGGCGACCGTCGGGGTCGGCGGGGCGGGAAGGACGAGCTCGGTCATGGGGAGGCTCCGGGGGCAGGTCGGGTCGGCGCGGCCGCCCGGCCGCGCGCGGGGCGCGACAGGCGGCGCCCGTTCGCGATAGCCTGCGCGGAGCGTGAGGGGAAGGAGAGATCGCGTTGGCCAGTCCGCCGCAACCGGAGCCCGAGGAGATCCTGCGCGCCGCCGTCGAGCGTCCCGGGGAGGGCACGCTGGGCGACCTCGCCCTCCAGGTCGACCGCGTGCTGGGGGTGCTGGAGAAGCTCGACGAGGCCGAGCTGCGCCGCAGCTACGCGACGCTGGCGCGCATCGTCGGCGGCGCCGACAAGGGCGAGGCGCCCGACGAGGGCGGCTCGCCGCTGCGCGCGCTCTCTGCGGTGCTGGAGCGGATGCGCATGGCCCCCGCCCGCCGCCCGCCGCCCGCCAGGTCCTCGTCCGAACCGACGGCGGAGGCGCCGCGCGCGCCTCGCAAGGCGCCCCGCGCCAAGACCGCCGCGCCGCGGGAGACGCGCGAGACGGCGCCGTCGGAGACGCCGCCCGAGACGACGAAGGCCGCCGCGCCCCCGGATACGGGGCGGTCCGCCGGGGCCCCCGAGACGAGCGGCTCCGCCGCGGGCCCCGAGACGAGCGGCTCCGCCGCGGCCCCGGAGACCGGTGCGGCGGACGCGCCTCCCGCCATCGACCTCGACCTCTGGTCCGATCTCCGCGCCAAGCTGCACGACGCGCTCGGCGTGGGCGACCTGCGCGTGGCGGGCCGGCAGCTCGTCATGTTGGGCACGCTGCTGGATTTGGCGGAGGAGTCCCCCGCCGCCGACGCGCGCACCCTCGCCCGCCTGCGGCGCGAGCGCGACGCGGCCGCCGAGGCGCTCGCCGCCGCCGAGGCCGAGGCGGAGTTTCCCAATCGCGCGCAGCCTGATCCCGCGGCGGACCCGCCGCCCGACCCCCGCGTGCGCCTGCTCGACGCCCCCGGCCGGGCCGTGGCGCTGCGCGATCTGGCGGAGGCGCGTGCGGGCGAGGGCGAGCCCCTCCTCGCCCCTCCGGCGCTCGACCTGCTCGAGCGCGCCTCGCGGCTGGCCGAGGCGCTGGAACTGCCGGCGCCCGGCGCTCCCGACCGCAGCCTCCTCGTCGTCACCCCCGCGGCCCTGCTGGCGGCGCTGCTGGCCGGCGAGCGGGAGGGCGGCGCCGTCGCCGGCCGCCTGCGGGAGTGGATCGCGGGCCGGCCCGGGGCCGAGGCCGCGCTCGCCCGCGCGACCCGGGCGCCCGAGCCGCCCCGCCGCGGGGGCGAGGCGGTGGCCGACGCGGCCACGCGCGCCCTGCTGGCGCGCGCGGCGGCGCTGGCGGGCGAGGTGCGCGGCGCCTCCACCGCGCCGGGGCGGGGGGTCCTGCTGGCCGCGCTCTGCCTGACGCCGGGCGGGCGGCAGGCCTTCCTCGACCTCGGCCTCGGCGGAGACGATCCGCAGGGGTTCCTCGCGGAGCTGGCGACGGTCCACATCGACCTCCAGCTCGCCGTCGACGTCGCCCACGACCGGACCGACTGGGCGCGCTGGCTGGAGGCGCACCCGCTGCCGGACCCCGACACGCTGCTCGACGGGCTGAGGCTGCGCCAGCCCCTGCGCCTGTCGGTGCCCGACTACGCCGCCGACGACGTGGCGCGCCGGCGGGGGACGACGGGCTCGATGCTCGAGGGCGACCGGCTGGGGGTGGCGGCGGACGCGCGGGCGCTGGCGGACCTGATCTGCCTCGAGGCCGCGCGCCCGCCGCTCGCCATCGGGCTGTTCGGCCCCTGGGGCTCGGGCAAATCCACCTTCATGCGCATGATCGAGGAGGCGGCCGAGGCCAACCGCGAGACCGCCCGGCGGATGCGCGAGGGGGGCGAGACGCCGCCCTTCGTCGAGAGCGTGGCGCATGTGTGGTTCAACGCCTGGCACTACCTCGACGCAAATCTCTGGGCCTCGCTGGTCAGCCACATCTTCCGGGAGCTGCACCGCCTGTCGCAGGGCCTCTCGGCGGAGGAGGCGGCGCGGATGGACTACCTGGTCCGCAAGCTCGCCTCCGCCGCCCAGGCCGAGACCGCGGCGCGCGAGGGGGTGCGCACCGCCGACGCCTCGGTGAAGCGGGCGCGGCGGCGGGTGGCGGCGGCGGACCGGCTGCGCGCCTGCCTGCGCCGCAAGCTCGCCGAGGCCGCGCCCCGCGCGCTCGACGAGCTGCTGGCCGAGGAGACCCGCCGCGGTCTCGCGGCGCTGCAGGCGGCCGGCGTCTCGGCCCCGCTGCAGAGCGTCGAACAGCTCCGGGACCTGCGGCGGGAGCTGTCGGGCCTGGGCGGGCGGCTGCGGCTGACGGGCGCGGCGATCCTGCGGGGCGGCGCGCGGACCTGGGGCGCGCTGGCGCTGGCGGCGGCGGCGCTCGCCGCGGGCGGGCTGGGGGCGGCCTGGCTGGGGCAGGGGGGCGCGGGGGCGCCCGCTTGGCTCGCGGCCTTCCTCGCCGAGGCCTCCGGCTGGCTGGGGGTCACGGGGGCGCTCGCCGCCGCCGTCCTGCCGCATCTGCGGCGCGCCAACGCCGCCATGGACGCGCTCGCCGCGGCCGAGGAGGAGGCGCGCGCCCGGCTCGCCGAGGCGGAGGCGGAGCGGCGACGGCTGGAGGCGGACCTCGCCCGGCTGGAGGCGGAGCGGCTGCGCGCGCAGGACGATCTCGACGCCCGCAGGCGCGAGCGGGAGCGGCTGGAGGCGATGCGCCGCGGCGAGCAGCCCGCCGAGCTCCTGGCCCAGTTCATCGAGGAGCGCGCCCGCGCCGAGGGCTACCGCAAGCACCTGGGCCTTCTCTCCCAGATCCGCGCGGATTTCGAGCTGATGGCCGACCTGCTGGCCCCGCGTACCCCCGCCGTGCGCGCGGACGCGGCGAAGCGGATCGAGGCGGACCCCGCCGCGCTCCCCCATATCGGGCGCATCGTGCTCTACATCGACGACCTCGACCGCTGCCGGGACGAGCAGGTGGTGGAGGTGCTGGAGGCGATCCACCTGCTGCTGGCCTTCGACCTGTTCGTGGTGGTGGTGGGTGTGGACGCGCGCTGGGTCGAGGGGGCGCTGACGCGTTTCTACGCCCAGCAGCTCAGCCCCGGGGAGACCGCGGACGGCCGCCCGAGCGTGGCCGACTACCTCGAGAAGATCTTCCAGATCCCCTTCCGCCTGCGGCCGATGGAGCTGGGCGAGGGCGGCGGCTATTCCCGCCTCGTCGCCGAGCTGGTGGGGCCGGTGCAGGAGACCGGAACCGGGCTCGCCGACGCGATGCCCGACGCGCCCGCGCCGGGCCCGGCCGGGCCCGCGCCTGCGCCCGCCGAGGACGAGGGCCCCGCGCCGCTGCCCGCCATCGACCTCTCCGCGGTCTGGCCGGCGGAGGAGACGCCCGCCCAGGTGCTGGAGCGCGTGACCCTCACCCGCCCCGAGCTCGAGGCCATCGAGGCGCTGGGCCCCCTCGTCGGCCGCTCCCCGCGCACGGCCAAGCGGTTCGTGAACCTCTATCGGCTGTTGAGGTCGCGCAGGCGGGGGGAGGAGCTGGAGGCGTTCCTCGAAGGGCAGCAGGGTCATGCGGCGCCGTTCCGCGGCGCACTGTTCTGGCTGGCGCTGGAGACGGGGCTCGACGCCCGGCAGTCCGACCTGCTTCGCGACGCGCTGTCCGGCGACCTGGTGTGGAGCTGGAACGATCTCGTCCAGGCGCGGAGCTCCGCGCTTCATGACGTACTGGATGACGCAGGGCCCCTCGCCGACGCCCGGATCGCGCTGCGGCGGCGCAAGGCGTTCTGGGACTCGATCGAGGGGCTTGAGCGTGAGGGCGTCCTGGTCGAGGGGTTCCAGACCCTCGATGCGCTCTGGCCGGATGCGCGCGCCGAAATCGTCGCCGAGGCCTCGCGCTATTCCTTCCGCTTCGGCGGAGCGTTCTGACCCCGACGCGGCGGTCGATCTCCCCGACGAGACGCGGCGCGCGCGGCGGACCGCGCGAGGCCCCGGGTCGAGCCCGGGGCGCCGGCCGGCCGCAGGCGGTTCGCCCGGAAGCCAGGCCGTGGGGGCGCGGGCGAGGTGGAGGGGCGTCCGCAGGAGCGCCAGACATCTTTCCGCCACGTCGCGCCCGCTCTCGTCGCTTCCGACGATCCGCGCCGTTTCGGGCTTCCTTAATCGTTCAACTAACCGACGCCCTCAATGCGTCGAACGGGAGGAAACCTTGACGTCGCTGCTCGACCTGCTCGACAGGACGGGGCTGTGGCTGTCGCGCATCGGCGCGGCGGGCACGGTCTTCGCCCTCGTCGCGATGATGCTGCACATCTGCGCCGACACGCTCGCGCGGTGGCTGTTCCACAGCCCCTTCACCGGCACCCTGGAGATCGTCGAGAACTACTACATGACCTCGGTCGTGTTCCTCGCGCTCGCCCTCGTGCAGCGCGCGCGCGAGCACATCAAGGTCGAGATCTTCGCCAAGTTCTTCCCCAGGGGGATGCTGCGGGCGACCGACCTGCTCGCCTCCGGCCTGACCGCGGTGTTCTGCACCGCCTTCGCCGTGGCCGCGATCCAGGAGACCATCGGCCAGACCGAGAAGGGCTCGTTCCGCGACGTGATCTTCTTCGACATGCCGATCTGGCCCTCCTACTGGATCATGGCCTTCGGCGGCGTGCTGATCGCCTTCGCCACGATCACCTCCTTCCTCGCCGACATCCTGCGCCCCCAGGGCGACGACCACCACGAGAACCCCGAGGCCTTCCTGTGAGCGACTCGATCCAGATCGTCCTGACGGCGCTGGGCGCGCTGCTGGTGCTCTTCGCCATCCGCGTGCCGATCGCGGTGGCGCTGGGCATCGTCTCGTTCCTGGGCATCGCCTACGTGCGCGGCTTCGGCGCCGCCTGGGGCGCGCTGAAGACCGCGCCCTACGAGTTCGGCGCCCACTGGTCGCTCTCGGCCGTGCCGATGTTCCTGCTGATGGGCGCGGCCGCGTTCCGCGGCGGGCTGACCTCCTCGCTCTTCGAGGCGATGCGGGTGTGGTTCGGGCGGCTGCCCGGCGGGCTCGCGATCGCCACCAACATGGCGTCCGCCGTGTTCGCCGCCGCCTCCGGCTCGTCGGTCGCCTCTTCGGCTGCGATGGCGCGGATCGCGGTGCCGGAGATGCTGAAGTCGAACTACAGCCCCGCGCTCGCCACCGGCGTGGTCGCGGCCTCGGGCACGCTGGGGGCGCTGATCCCGCCCTCGATCATCTTCGTGATCTACGGCTGGTACACCCAGACCTCGATCGGGACGCTGCTGATCGCGGGCATCATCCCCGGCCTGCTGACCGCGGGCTGCTACGGGCTGCTGGTGCTGATCATCGCGCTGTGGAAGCCCGAGATGGCGCCGCGCGACACGCGCGTCTCCTCCCTGGGGGAGAAGATGCGGGTGCTGGGCTCGATCTGGCCGGTGCCGGTGCTGATCGTGGCGGTGATCGGCTCGATCTACACGGGCGTGGCGACCGCGACCGAGGCGGCGGCGCTGGGCGCGGTCTCGGCGATCCTGCTCTGCGCGGTGCGGGGCACGCTGACCCGCCAGTCCCTGCGCGAGATGATCGGCGACACGGTCGGCGCGCTGGGCTCGATCTTCTTCATCGCGCTGGGGGCGTCGCTGCTGACGCGGTTCCTCGCGCTGTCGGGCTTCCCCACGTACATGATGATGATGTCCCAGGGCGCGGATCTCTCGCCCCTGATGATCATCCTGGCGCTGGTGGTGGTCTACCTGATCCTGGGCGCCTTCCTCGACCCGATCGGCATCATGCTGGTCACGCTGCCGATCCTGCTGCCGCTGTTCCGGGCGGCCGACCTCGACATGATCTGGATGGGCGTGATCGTGGTGAAGATGATCGAGATCGGCATGCTCACGCCCCCGGTCGGACTGAACGTCTTCGTGGTCAAGGCGGCGCTGGGCGAGCGGGTGGCGCTGGGCACGATCTTCAAGGGCGTGTCGTGGTTCCTGATGGCCGAGATCGTCATCATGACCCTGATCATCGCCTTCCCGGGGCTGACCCTCTGGCTTCCCGAGCTGATGTCCCGCTGAGGCGGGACGTCCAACAACACCGAGGCGGCGCTTCAGCGCCGCCCGCCCCCGGACGCATCCGTCCCTCACGAACAGGAGGAAACCTCATGTCCAGAACGACCCTGGCCTCGACCGTCGCCGGTCTCGCGCTTTCCGTCGCCGCGGCGGCCCCGGCGCTGGCCGCCGACATCGCCTACGCGACCCACATCCCCTCGACCAACGTCACGGTCGAGCCCGCGCTCAAGCCCTGGGCCGAGCGGCTGGCCGAGCACGACGTGAACGTCAACTTCTTCTGGGGCGGCACCGTCGCCAAGCACGCCGCCATGCCCCCCGCGATCCGCGACGGTCTGGCGGACATGGGCTTCATGGCGGACCTCTACGGCGCGCAGGACCTGCCGAACTCGGTGCTGGTCACCAACCTGCCGCTGGTGAACCTCGACGCCCGGGTGATGACCGCGGTCGCCGCCGAGGCCCGGATGATCGGCTGCGAGGGCTGCGAGGAGGAGCTCGCGGGCTTCGGGGCCTTCAACTACAACGTCTTCTCGCTGCCCTCCCAGTACCTGATGTGCCGCGAGCCGGTGGCCAACCTCGCCCAGCTCGAGGGCAAGAAGGTGCGCGCGACCGGCGTGCTGGGCCGGATGCTCGCCAAGTGGGGCGCGGTGCCCGTGGCGATGCCCGTCACCGACGGCTACGAGGCGCTGGAGCGCGGGCAGGTCGACTGCACCACCGGCATCGAGACCTTCATGATGGACTACTCCTGGTGGGACGCCACCAAGTATGTCCTCGACATGCCCCTCGGCCTCTTCGCAGGCGTGCTGACGATGATGTCGGAGGCGAAGTTCGAGAGCCTCTCCGACGAGCAGCAGCAGGCCCTGCTCGCCGAGCGCTCCCGCATGGCCGCCGACAGCGCCTACGCCTATTTCGACGCCAGCGAGCAGGCCCGCCGGCTGGCCAAGGAGGAGCACGGCGTGACCTACCTCGAGCCCGAGGCCGACATCCTCGCCGCGCTGGAGGAAGCCCGCATCGCCGAGCGCGACGAGGACCTCGCCCAGTCGCAGAAGCTGGGCGCCAAGGATCCCGAGGCGCGCATCGCAAACGTCGTCGCGCTGGCCGAGAAGTGGCAGGCGATCGTCGACGAGATCGACGGCGACAAGGAGGCGTTCATCGAGGCGATGGAGCGCGAGATCTACTCGAAGGTCCAGCCCTGAGCCGCCGGCCTGCGGGCCTGACGACCCGGCCCTGACCCGGTCCCTGTCCCGGTCGGGGCCCGGACCGCGGGCCGGGAGGGGCGCCTCCCCCTCCGGTCCCGGTCCCTGCCGCGGCGGCGGGTCCTCCCGACCGCCGCCGCGGCGGCCCAGCGCCCGCCCTGCGCGCGGCTCGAGGCTGGACCTCGGCGCGCGCGCAGGGCAGCTTCGCCTCCTTGGATTCGGTCCCGGTCGCCGCCCGTCGCAGCCGGTCCGCCGATCCCCGGTCGGAGGCGACGCCCCTTGTCCCGCGTCTACATCGGCGGAAAGTTGAGACCCCCTTCGATCACGTCGGACCACCTGTCGCGCCGGCGGCTGGCGGAGCGGTTCCTGGCCGCCCCCGGCGCCCGCCTGACGGTGCTGCGCGCCCCCTCGGGCTTCGGCAAGACCATGCTGATGGCCGAGTGTCGCGAGGCGCTGGCCGCCCAGGGGCTGCGCACCGCCTGGCTCGCCCTCGACAACGCCGACAACGACGCCTCCCGTTTCGCCGCCGGCCTGGTGCAGGCGCTGGCCGAGCTCGGCGTCGAGGCGCCCGAGGGCGAGGGGGCCGAGGGCTGGCTCGCGCTGCTCGACCGGCTGGCGCGCCACGGGTCGGCCTTCGCCCTCTTCCTCGACGATTTCGAGTTCATCTCCGACGACGCGGTGCTGTCGCTGGTGCGCGAACTGATCGGCGCCTTCCCGCCCGGCGCGCGGCTGGTCGTCGGCTCCCGCACGCCGCCCGACCTCGGCCTCGGCCGCCTGCGCGCGCAGGGCCTGCTGCAGGAGTTCGACGCCGGCGACCTGCGCTTTTCCGGCCCCGAGACGGCGGAGTTCCTGACCCGCGCCCGCGGCCTGCGGCTGGCGGCCGAGGATCTCGCCCGCCTGCAGGACAAGACCGAGGGCTGGCCCGCCGCCGTGCGCCTCGCCTCCATCGCGCTGGAGCGGCAGGGGGAGGGGTCGGACTTCGTCGCCCGCTTCTCCGGCTCCGACGGGGCGGTGGCGGAGTATCTGGCCGAGGACGTGCTCGCCGCCCAGCCGGCGGAGCGGGTGCGCTTCCTGCTGCGAACCTCGATCCTGCGCCGGCTGGACCCGGGCCTGTGCGACGCGTTGCACCCGCCCGGCGGTTCGGCCGCGATCCTCGAGGCGCTGGCGGCGGGCAACGTGCTGCTGACGCCCGACGACGGGGCGTTCCGCTACCATTCGCTCTTCGCTTCGTTCTTGCGCGCCCAGCTCGCCCGCCGGATGCCGGAGGAGCTGCCGGACCTGCACCGCGCCGCCGCGCGCTGGTATCTCGCGCAAGGCCGCCCCGCGCCCGCCATCGACCACGCCATCGAGGGGGGCGACGCCGCCTTCGCCGCCGACCTGCTGGGCAGGCACGCGCGCGGCTTCCTCGAGCAGGGGCGGATGCGGCTGCTGACCCGCTGGTTCGACGCGCTCGACCCCGCGGTCTTCGCCGGGCGGCCGGAGCTTCAGCTGGTGCGCGCCTGGGCGCTGTGCTTCACCCGCGGCCCCAGGCGACGGGGGAGCTGCTGGACGCGACCGGGGTCGAGGCCGACCCTCATCCCCAGATCGCCGCCGAGGCGCGCGCCGCGCGCATCCTGGTGCTGAGCATCTCCGACGACTACCCCGCCGCCGCGAAGCTCGCGCGCGCCGCGCTGGAGGGGCCGCGGCTGGAAAGCCGCTACGCCGCCGCGTCGCTGGCGAACTCGCTGGCCACGGTGTTCCTCGGCGTGGACGCCTTCGACGACGCCCGCCGCGCCCTGCTCGACGCGCGGCGCGAGGTGGGGGGCACCGCCGACCAGGCCGGGTTCAACGCCCTTTTCGCCGACGCGACCGAGGGGATCATCGACTGGCTGGAGGGGCGGCTGCGCGACGCCGGCGCCCGCTTCCGCCTGGCGCTGGCCGCCGGGCGCGACGACCCGCTCAGCCGCAACGGGGGCAACGCCTGGGCGGCGCTGCTGCACGCGACCTCGCTTTACGAGCGCAACGACCTGCGCCGGGCGGCGCATCTCTTCCACCTGCACCTGCCGACGGCGCGGGACCTCGGCCTGGTCGATCACATGATCAACGGCCATGTCGTGCTGTCGCGCATCGCCGACGGCGACGGCGACGTCGAGACCGCGATGGGCCTGCTGGGAGAGCTGGAGCACCTGGCCGAGCGCCGGGCGCTGCCGCGCGTCGCCGCCTCCGCCCGGCTGGAGCGGGCGCGCCAGCTTGCGGGGCGGGGGCATCTCGACGCCGCGCGCGAGCAGCTCGAGCGCGCCGAGGACGTCGAGGTCTGGGCCCGCGTCGCTGCCCTGCGCCTGCGCGCCAACGACACCGAGTACATCGAGGTCGGCCGCGTGCGCCAGGCGCTGCACGAGGGCCGCCCTGCCGAGGCGCTGCCGATCCTGCGCCGCGAGATCGCCGCCGCCGCCGCCTCGGGCCGTCACCGCCGCGCCCTGCACCTGCGCCTGCTGGCGGGCGCCGCCCATCACGCCGGGGGCGACTACGAGACCGCCGCCGCCTGGCTGGAGCGTCCGCTGGCCGACGCCGCGCGCGAGGGCGCCATGCGCATGATCCTCGACGAGGGGGAGCCGCTGGCCGAGGCGATCCGCGCGGTGGCCGAGCGCCATGCCGCCCACGGCGCCGGCGCCGCCGCCCGCGACCCGCATTTCCGCGCCTGGCTCGAGGACCTGACCGCCGCCATGGCTCCCCCGCGCCGCGCCGCGCCCGAGGTCGCCGGCGAGACCCTTCTCTCCGCCCCGATCGAGGCGCTGACCCGCAAGGAGCGCGAGGTGCTGCGCCTGCTGGCCGAGGGGCTGCCGAACGCGACGATCGCCGCGCGGCTCGGGGTGTCGGACAGCACGGTGCGCACGCACCTGCGCTCGATCAACTCCAAGCTCGACGCGCGCAACCGCACCCAGGCGGTGGCGGTGGCGCGGCGGATGGGGGTGCTGGCCTGACGCGGGGCCTGCGGGCGCCCCGGCCCGCACCGGAGGCGCCCCGGACCTGATCCGGGGCCTCTCCCGTCGTCTGCCACGGGTTCGGGTCTGGGCGTTTCAGACCTCCGGCAGCACCAGCACCGCCCGGAAATCGTTGACGTTGGTCAGCGTCGGCCCGGTCTTCACCAGGTCGCCGAGCGCCTCGAACAGGGTGTAGCTGTCGTGCCCCGCCAGCATCTTGCGCGGGTCCAGCCCCGCCGCCCGCGCGCGCGCCAGCGTCTCGGGGCCGACCTGCGCGCCGGCCGCGTCCTCGGTCCCGTCGATGCCGTCGGTGTCGCCAGCCAGCGCGTGGATGCCCGCGCGCCCGTCCAGCGCCACGGCGAGCGCCAGCAGGAACTCGGCGTTGCGCCCGCCGCGGCCGGGGGGCTCGGCGCCGATGGTCACCGTGGTCTCGCCGCCCGAGAGCAGCACGGCGGGGGCCGGGGCGGGGGTTGCGTGATCGGCGACGGCGCGGGCGATGCCGGCCATCAGCGTGCCGGCCTCGCGCGCCTCGCCCTCCAGCGCGTCGCCGAGCAGCACGGGCGTCACGCCGGCGGCGCGGGCGACCGCGGCGGCCGCCTCCAGCGAGGCCTGCGGCGTGGCGATCAGGCGGTAGTCGGGGGTGAAATCGGGCTGCGCCTCGGCCGGCTCCTCCAGCAGCCGGCGGGCCGCGTCGGGCAGGTCGGGGCCGAGGCGGGCGATCAGGTGCGACAGGTCCTCCGACGCGGTGGGGTCGGGGACCGTGGGACCCGAGGCGATGGCCTCGGGGTCGTCGCCGGGCACGTCGGAGATCGCCAGCGTCACCAGCCGGGCCGGGGCCGCGGCGCGGGCGAGGCCGCCGCCCTTCACCTTCGAGAGCCTGCGCCGCACCCGGTTCATGTCGTCGATGGCGAGCCCCGACTTCAGCAGCAGCCGGTTGACCGCGATCTTCTCGTCGAGCGTCAGGGGCTCGCGCGGCAGGGTCATCAGCGCCGAGCCGCCCCCCGAGATCAGCGCCAGCACCAGGTCGCCCTCCCGGGCGGAGGCGGCGACTTCCATGATCTCGCGCGCCGCCGCCTCGCCGGCGGCGTCGGGAGTGGGGTGGGCGGCCTCGCGCACGACGATGCGCTCGGTGGGGACGGCGTGGCCGTAGCGGGTGACGACGACGCCCGAGAGGTCGACGTCGGGCCAGGCCGCCTCCACCGCGCGGGCCATGGCGGCGGCGGACTTGCCGGCGCCGACGACGAGGCAGCGGCCGGAGGGCTTCTCCGGCAGGAAGCCCGCCAGCACCTTCGCGGGGTCCGCGGCGGCGACGGCGGCGTCGAAGAGGGCGCGCAGCAGGGCGCGGGGCTCGCTCATCGCCTCAACCCAGAGCGTCGGCGATGGCCTTGCCGCAGGTCTGCGTGTCCGCCGTGCCGCCGAGGTCGCGGGTGCGCAGCTTGGGCTCGGCCAGCACCCGCTCGATCGCCGCCACGATCTCGGCCGCGGCCTTCGGGTGGCCGAGGTGGTCGAGCATCATCGCCCCCGCCCAGATCTGGCCCACCGGGTTTGCGACGCCCTGGCCGGCGATGTCGGGCGCCGAGCCATGGACCGGCTCGAAGAGCGAGGGGAACTTGCCCTCGGGGTTGATGTTGCCCGAGGGCGCGATGCCGATGGTGCCGGTGCAGGCGGGCCCGAGGTCGGAGAGGATGTCGCCGAAGAGGTTCGAGGCGACCACCACGTCGAAGCGGTCCGGCGACAGCACGAAGCGGGCGGCGAGGATGTCGATGTGCTGCTTGTCCCAGGTCACGTCGGGATAGTTCGCGGCCATCGCCTCCACCCGCTCGTCCCACCAGGGCATGGTGATGGCGATGCCGTTGGACTTGGTGGCCGAGGTCAGGGTCTTGCGGGGGCGGCGGTTCGCCAGTTCGAAGGCGTAGCGCAGGACGCGGTCGACGCCCACGCGGGTCATCACCGTCTCCTGCATGACGATCTCGCGCTCGGTGCCCTCGAACATGCGGCCGCCGACGGAGGAGTATTCGCCCTCCGTGTTCTCGCGCACGATCCACATGTCGATGTCGCCGGGGCCGCGGCCTGCGAGCGGGCTGGGCACGCCGGGCATCAGGCGGGCGGGGCGCAGGTTGATGTACTGGTCGTACTCGCGCCGGAACTTCAGCAGCGAGCCCCACAGCGAGATGTGGTCGGGCACCGTCGCGGGCCAGCCGACCGCCCCGAAGAACAGCGCGTCGGCGCCCGAGAGCCGGTCCTTCCAGTCGTCGGGCATCATCTGGCCGTGCTTCGCGTAGTGGTCGCAGGAGGCGAAGTCGTGCTCGGCGAAGGCGAAGTCGAGGGAGTGGCGCCTGGCGACCGCCTCCAGCACGCGCAGGCCCTCGGGGACCACCTCCTTGCCGATGCCGTCGCCGGGGATCACGGCGATCTTCAGGCGGTTGTCCATGGCGGTCCCTCCCTTGGGCTTCGTTCGAGGGCGGGAGGATGCGCCGGGGAAGGCGCAAAGAAAAGGGGCCGGCGCGGACGCCGGCCCCCCGATCCGCGCGCGGCGGGATCAGTGCGCCATCAGGCTCGGCAGCCAGGTCGAGAGCGCCGGGAAGGCGATCAGCAGGATCATGATCACCAGCTCGCAGGCCAGGAACCAGGCGACGCCCTTGAAGACGGTGGCCAGCCCGACCGAGTCGCCGGCCACCCCCTTCACCACGTAGACGTTCAGGCCCACGGGCGGGGTCAGCAGGCCGACCTCGATCATCTTCACCACGATCACGCCGATCCAGATCAGGTCCATGTCCAGCGCGTGGAACGCGGGCAGGAACACCGGCAGGGTCAGCAGCATGACGCCGATCGGGTCCAGGAACATGCCCAGGATCAGGTAGATCACCGCCAGCGCCATCACCAGCGCCACGGGACCGAGGTCCAGGTGGGCGACGGTGTCGGCGATGAAGGTCGGAACGCCCGCCAGCGCCAGGAACCGGGTCAGCATCACCGCGCCGATGGCGAGGAAGAACAGCGACGAGGTGGTGCGCATCGCATCGCCCACGCTGTCGGCGATCACCTTCCGGGTCAGCCGCCCCTGCGCCGCGCCGATCACGAAGGCGAGGAACGCGCCCAGCGCGCCCGCCTCGGTCGGGGTGGCGAGGCCCGAGTAGATCGCGCCCACCACGCCCAGCACCAGCAGCGGCATCGGCCAGACCTTGGCCAGCGCGGCGAGCTTCTCGGCCATCGTCACCTTGATCGCGACCTTGGGGGCCAGCGAGGGGGTGATGATGCAGCGGGTGACGATCATCACCGTGTAGAGGCCCGCGGTCATCAGGCCGGGGATGATGCCCGCGATCAGCAGCGAGCCCACCGACTGCTCGGTGAACCAGCCGTAGATCACGAAGGCGATCGAGGGCGGGATCAGCGCGCCCAGCGTGCCCGAGGCCGCCACCGTGCCGGTGGCCAGCGCCTTGTCGTAGCCGAACTTCAGCATCTCGGGGATCGCGAGACGCCCCACCGCGGCCGAGGTCGCGACGGACGAGCCGGAGGCGGCCGCGAAGCCCGCGGCGGTGAAGTTGGTGGCGACCGCAAGCCCGCCGGGCAGCTCGTTCAGCCATAGCCGCGCGGCGGTGTAGAGCGAGCTGGTCAGGCCGGTCTGGTAGGCCGCGGCGCCCATCAGCAGGAACATCGGCACCGCCGACAGCTCCCAGCTCGCGGCGAAGTCATGGGGCAGGGAGCCCAGGATGCCGAGCGCCGCGCGCTCGTTGCGCAGGAAGATGATGCCCACGAAGGAGACCGAGCCCAGCGCGAAGGCGATCGGCACCCGGGCGGCCAGCAGAACGAGGATCGCGCCGACCCCGAGGCCGCCGATCATAAGACTGTCCATGTCGCGCTCCTCAGTCGGCGAGGGTGATGTGGTCGGGGTCGGAGATCGGCCCGTGGGGGTCCGTCTCGGACAGCACGTGCCGGCCGGTCAGCGCCACCGCGACCGAGTCGACCGCGTGCAGGAACAGCCACAGCAGCATCAGCACGCCGCCCACCGGCAGGAACCAGCGGGTCGGCCAGACCTGCAGGTCCATGGTCGCCGTCTCCCAGACCTCGCCGCGGCGGGTCATCTTCAGCGCCTCGTCGATGGCCTCGTTGCACAGGATGCCGACGTAGGCGAGGCCGATCAGGCAGCCGAAGAGCTTCACCCAGCCCAGCGCCCGGGGCCCGAGGTTCTGGGTGAACAGCTCGACCTCGAGGTGGTCCTCCTTGCGGGTCACCTGGCCCAGCGGCAGGAACACGAGCGCGACCATGTAGTAGGTCGCCACCGTCTCCAGCGTCATCGGGATCGGCCAGTTGAAGAGGTACTTGCACACGACGTCCAGGGTGATCTGGAGCATCATCAGAAGCATCACGGCGCCGGCGAGCCAGGCCGTGAGGCCGGCGCCGAAAGCCGCGATCCTTTCCAGGAGTTTCATTCGGACCTCGAGAGTCTTGGGGGAAGGGTCGGGCCCCGGACGGCGACCCGGAGTCCGGGGGCGCCGCGCCGCCGACGTCTTCGCCGGCGGCGCGGCCGGGGATCAGGGCTGGACCTTGGAGAAGATCTCGCGGCGCAGCGCTTCCTCGAAGGTCTTCCTGCCGGCCTCGTCATGGTCGATTTCGGCGACGATGCCCTGCCACTTCTCGAGGATGGCGCGGAACGAGGCGACGGTCTGCTCGGCGTCCTGGACGCCGTCTTCCTTCGCCTGGGCGATCACGGCCTCCCACTCGTTGGCGCGCATCTCCTCGAGCTTGTCGAGGAAGGCCTGGTCGGGCTGAACCACCTGGCCGCCCTTCTCCTTGGTCTCGGCGATGCCGGCGGCGTCGTCGGCGAAGGAGGCCCACTTGATGTCGGCGAGCAGCTGCGGGATCTCGTCGAGGATCACCTGCCGGTTCTCCTCGCCCATCGCGTCCCAGGCGTCGAGGTTGACCGACAGCGTCAGCGTCGACACGTAGCCGCCGATCGGCGTCTCGATGATCGAGGTGACGAAGTCCTTGATGTTGTAGGTGTTGAGGTAGTTCGGCGAGCCGAGCGCGCAGTCGACCTGGCCGCGCTGCATCGCCTCGTACATCTCCGCCACGGTGACCGAGACCGGCACCGCGCCCATCGCCGACATCAGGTCGGCCAGGCGGGAGACCGAGCGCACCTTCTTGCCCTTCAGATCCTCGAGCGTCGAGACCGGCGAGGTGCACTGCAGGACGTAGGGGGTGGTCGAGTACCAGGCCAGGCCGATCTGGCCGTTGTCGGCGAAGTCGTCCTTGCAGCCCTCGCAGCCCAGCAGCTGCCACTCGTTCACCGCCGCGCCCCAGGCGAGGCTGTCGTCGGCCAGGATGAAGGCCGAGGAGATCACGGAGGAGTGGGGCAGCGCCTTCTTGGTGTAGACGTCGACGATCAGGCCGGAGTCCAGCACCGCGTCGTCGATCGCGCCCAGCAGCTCCTTCGGGCCGCCCATCGAGCCGCCCCAGAACGACTCGAACTCGACCTCGCCGCCGGTGCGCTCCTTGACCCGCTCGAAGAACGGGATCTGGCCGTCGCGCATGGTCACGGCGGTCGGCTGCAGGAACGAGCCGTAGGTGTAGGTCTCGGCCTGGGCCGGGGCCATGGCGGCCACCGCGGCCGCGCCGCTCATGAGGGCGCCGATCGCAAGTTTCATGGGGGTCCTCCCTTTGGGTCTTCAGCGTTGATTTCGGTGGGCCCGCGCCGCCCCTCGCTCCCACCGGGGCGGCGCGGGATCTCGGGGATCAGGGCTCGAGCTTCGAGAAGATCTCGCGCTGCAGGGCCTCGGCGTAGGCGACCCTGTCGTCGCCGGTCTCGGCGACGATGCCGCGCCACTTCTCGACCACCTCGCGGAAGCCGTCGACGACGGCCTGGGCGTCCTCGACGCCGTCGGCCTCGCCCTGGGCGATGGCGGCGGCCCACTCGGCCTCGCGCAGCTCCAGCAGCTTCGTGCGGAAGTCGTCGGCGGCGGCCACGTGCTGGGCGCCGTTCTCCTCGACCGTCAGCTTGACGGCGCTGTCGGCCTCCTCGAGGTAGGCGAAGGTGGTGTCGGCGACCAGCTTGCCCAGTCCGTCGATGAACGCCTGGCGCTGCTCGGGCTCCAGGTCCTCCCAGGTGTAGGCGTTCATGTTCATCAGGCCCGAGCCGACGTAGGCGCCCAGCGGGTCGGCCACGATCGTCTTCACGAAGTCCTTGATGTTGTAGCCGGTCAGCCAGGCGGCCGCGCCGACCGAGCAGTCTGCCTGGCCGCGCTGCATCGCCTCGTACATCTCGGCCGAGGTGATCGACACGGGGGTCGCGCCCATGTTCTGCATCAGCACGCCCATGCGCGAGGTGGCGCGCACCTTCTTGCCGGCGAGATCCGCCAGGCTGCGCACGTCGGAGGTGCACATCAGCACGTAGGGCGAGGTCGGATACCAGGCGAGCGGCACCACCTC
Source organism: Albimonas pacifica (assembly GCF_900113695.1). Taxonomy (GTDB): domain Bacteria; phylum Pseudomonadota; class Alphaproteobacteria; order Rhodobacterales; family Rhodobacteraceae; genus Albimonas; species Albimonas pacifica. Next base: position 63,630 of record NZ_FOQH01000015.1, read on the forward strand.
GTTGTCCTCGTAGTCCTTCAGGCAGCCCGGGCAGTGCAGCAGCTGGTACTCGTTCATCGCCGCGCCGTAGACCTTCACGTCGTCGGCGACGACGAACAGGCTCGACAGCAGGTTCGAGTGGGGCAGCGCGGTCTTGAGGTAGACGTCCACGATGCCGCCGGAATCGATCACGTTGGTCGAGATCGCGCCCAGCAGCTCCTTCGGGCCGCCCATCGCGCCGCCCCAGTAGGTCTCGAAGGTCACCTCGCCGCCGGTCGCCTCGGTGACGGCCTCGAAATAGGGGGTCACGCCTTCGGTGTTCACCACGTGCACGGACGAGATGTAGTGGGCGTAGCTGATCTCGGCGGCCTGGGCGGAGCCGGCGGCGAGGGCGAGGGCCAGAGCCGACGCGGATGCGGTGCGGATCATGGGGTCTCCTGTCGTGGGGTCGAGGGTCTCCGCGGCCCGCCGGGCAGGCGGGCGCGGGGCGTGAAGGATCCGGCGCGCAGGCGCCGGGACCGGTCAGGCGGGAAGCTCAGGGGACGGGAAGGGACGGCTGGCGCGCACGCGTGATGCGGCGGCCGTCAGGACGGCGCGCTCGACGTTCGGCGCGGACGCGCCGGGCGCCGCGAACCCTTGGTGCAGGGGCATTCTTCCTCCACTCCCGACGTGGTCCGGAACCCCGGACCGACCCCGCCGCGCGCCTGATTCCACCTTGCCCGAAATTTCACGGGATGCTGGCGTCATTTGTTATAACAAGGGGCCCATACCGACGCGGATGTCAACCCTGAGCGGCGAAATCAACGCGTCGCACCGCGGTATTGCAACGTCGCACCGTGCGCAAGCGATCGGGGGTTCCGCCGGGCCGGAAAGATTGGAATGATGGCCCCACGGACCAGAGCGGGCCCGGACGCAGGGAGGCGGCCGGGAGCAATCCGCCGACGCGCCGAGATCAGGGAGGAGGGCCGGAGCATTCCGCCGCCTGCACGCACCGCCGCCGAGATGGCGGAGGGGGCCCGCGCGCCGCGCCGGTCCCCGACCCGAACGCGATCCGGGGGCGTCCCGCCCGCCCGGGACGAGGCCGAAGACCCCCGCGGCGAGGTCGACTGGGCCCGCCCGCTGGTGCGCGAGAACCTGTCCGAGGCCGCCTGCCGCGCCCTGCGCATCGCCCTGACCGAGGGCCGCCTGCAGCCCGGCGCGCCCCTGCCGCTGCGCCCGATGTCGCGGCGCTTCGCGATCTCGGTCACCCCGATGCGCGAGGCGATGCTGCGCCTCGCGGGCGAGCGGGCGCTGACCATCGACGCCCGCGGCGCCGCCTCGGTGCCGGTGCTGACCACCGCCCAGGTCGACGAGATCATGGTGCTGCGCGAGGACCTCGAGGGCCGCGCCGCCGCCCAGGCCGCCGACCGCGCCACGCCCGGGGAGATCGACGCGCTGGAGGCGATCAACGACGAGCTGGTCCTGCGCCACGGCGCCGGCGAGATCCCCGAGGCGGTGCGCCTGAACACCCGCTTCCACCTCGAGGCCTGCCGGCTCGGCGGCTCGCCGATCCTGAGCGAGCTGGTCGAGGGGCTGTGGGTGCGCTCGGGCCCGCTGCTGTGGCACTCGATCGACGCCCATGCGCCGCGCTGGCGGCCGGGGCCGCACCGCGACCTGATCGCCGCGCTGCGCGCGCGCGACGCCGAGGCCGCCCGCGCCGCCATGGCCGCCGACGCCGCCCGCTGGGCGCGCGGCTATCGCCGCTACGCCGCGCCCGCCGACTAGAACGCGTCCGCCGGACCCGACCGCCGCTCCCGGATCTGCGCCCCCGGGCCCGCGTCGCCGGATCTGCGCCCCCTGGCCTGCGCCCGGGGCGCGTCCGGCCGTCCGGCGTATTGTCATCGATCAACGATTCATGTATCCATGAATCATGGAATCGGATCGCAACGTCGAGGCCTTCGCGGCCTTGGGTCACCCCGGCCGGCTGGCCGTCTTCCGCCTGCTCGCGCGGCGCGCGCCCGACGGCGTGCGCCCGTCGGAGATCGCGCAGGCGCTGGGCATGAAGGCCAACACCCTGTCGGTGAACGTCTCGGGCCTCGCCCGGGCGGGGCTGGTGACCTCGGAGCGGCGGGGCAAGTCGGTCTTCTACAGCATCGACCTCGCCCGCGCCGGCGGGCTGGTCGACTACCTGGTCTCGGACTGCTGCCGCGGGCGGCCGGAGACCTGCATCCCCCTCGCGGCCCGTGCGCTGCAGCCTCTCGGAGATCCCTCGATGACCGCCCAGGCCCGTCCCTTCGACGTGCTCTTCATCTGCACCGGCAACTCCGCCCGCTCGATCTTCGCCGAGGCGATCCTGCGCAAGGAGGGCGGCGGCCGCTTCCGGGCCTTCTCCGCCGGCACCCGGCCCTATTCCGAGCTGAACCCCCGCGCGGTGGCGACGCTGAAGGACTTCGGCCATGACGTCTCGACGCTGCGCGCGAAGCATGTCTCCGAGTTCCAGGGCCCGGATGCGCCGCGGCTCGACTTCGTGTTCACCGTCTGCGATCCGGCGGCGAACGAGGAATGCCCGCCCTGGCCGGGCCAGCCCGTCACGGCCCACTGGGGCATGCCCGACCCGGTGAAGGCGGAGGGGACCGAGGCCGAGAAGGGCCTCGCCTTCCTCGAGGCCTACCGCGCCCTGCAGCGGCGGATCTCGGCCTTCGTGTCGCTGCCCCTCGAGTCGCTCGACCGCATCTCGCTGCAGATGCGCCTCGACGCCATCGCCCACGACCAAGACCGCGACCGCGACGCGCCCGCGGCCTGACCCCGATCCCGGAGACCTCCATGCCCCGCATCGCCGTCAACGGCCTCGGCCGGATGGGAAAACTCGCCCTGCGCAGGGCCTTCGACGAGGGCCTGCCGGGCGAGATCGTGCTGCTCAACGACGCCGTCGGCGACCCCGCCCAGCACGCGCACCTGATGGAGTTCGACACCGTCCACGGCCGCTGGGGCGCGCAGGCCGCGCATGACGAGACCAGCCTGACCCTGCGCGGAATCCGCATGGCGATGACGCAGGCGAAGCGGATCGAGGATCTGCCGCTGGCCGAGCTGGGCGTCGACGTGGTGCTGGACTGCACCGGCGTCTTCAAGACGCCCGCGACGGTGCAGCCCTACTACGACGCGGGCGTGAGGAAGGTCGTGGTCTCGGCCCCGATCAAGGAGACGCCGGCGCTGAACGTGGTCTACGGGGTGAACCACGACCTCTACGATCCCGCCGCGCACGACCTGGTGACGGCGGCGAGCTGCACGACGAACTGCCTCGCGCCCGTGGTGAAGGTGCTGCACGAGGCGATCGGGATCCGCCACGGCTCGATCACCACGCTGCATGACGTGACCAACACCCAGACGATCGTGGACCGGCCTGCGAAGGATCTGCGCCGCGCGCGTTCTGCGCTGAACTCCCTGGTGCCGACGACCACCGGCTCGACCACCGCGATCACGCTGATCTATCCCGAGCTGAAGGGGCGGCTGAACGGCCATGCGGTGCGCGTGCCGCTGCTCAACGCCTCGCTGACCGACTGCGTGTTCGAGATGGAGCGGGAGACCTCGGCCGAGGAGCTCAACGCCCTCTTCGCCGCCGCCGAGGCCGGGCCGCTCGCCGGCATCCTGGGGCTGGAGACGCGGCCGCTGGTCTCGGCCGATTTCGTCAACGAGCCGCGCTCGGTGGTGGTCGACGGGCCCTCGACGATGGTGGTGAACGGGACGCAGGCGAAGATCTACGCCTGGTACGACAACGAATGGGGCTATGCCTGCCGCCTGGTCGACGTGCTGCGCCTGGTGGCGGAGGGGATGCGATGAGCGCGCCCGAGCGGCCGCTCGCGGCCTATGCGGCGGTGACCGCGGCCTACTGGGCCTTCATGCTGACCGACGGCGCGCTGCGGATGCTGGTGCTGCTGCACTTCCACGTGCTGGGCTTCTCGCCGATCCAGCTCGCCTACCTGTTCCTGCTCTACGAGATCGCGGGGATGGTCACCAACCTCTGCGCCGGATGGCTGGCCGCGCGCTTCGGGCTGACGGCGACGCTCTACGCGGGGCTCGCCCTGCAGATCGCGGCGCTGGGGGCGCTGGCGATGGTCGATCCGCAGTGGACGCTGGCGCTGTCGGTGGTCTTCGTGATGGCGGTGCAGGGGGTCTCGGGCGTGGCCAAGGACCTCGCCAAGATGAGCGCCAAGAGCGCGGTGAAGCTGCTGGCCCCGGCCGAGGGCGGGGGCCTCTTCCGCTGGGTGGCGGTGCTGACCGGTTCGAAGAACGCGGTCAAGGGCGTGGGCTTCCTGCTGGGGGCCGCGCTGCTGGCGGGCGTCGGCTTCGAGGCGGCGGTGCTGGCGATGGCCGCCGCGCTGGGGTTGGTGCTGGCGGCGGTCGCCCTGTTCATGCCCGCCGGCCTGCCGCGCGGGCGCAAGGGGGCGAAGTTCGCCGAGGTCTTCTCGAAGGACCGCGACGTCAACATCCTCTCGGCCGCGCGGCTGTTCCTGTTCGGGGCGCGGGACGTGTGGTTCGTGGTCGGCATCCCGATCTACTTCCACGCCGTGCTCTCCGACGGGACCGAGGCGGGCGACCGCGCCGCCTTCTTCCAGGTGGGGACCTTCATGGCGGTCTGGATCATCGGCTACGGCGCGGTGCAGGGCTTCGCGCCGAAGATCCTGCGGGCGCGCGACAAGTCGGTGGCGCAGACGGTGGGGCTGGCGCGGCTCTGGGCCGGGGCGCTGGCGCTGATCCCGCTGGCGCTGGCGGGGGCGGCCTTCGCAGCCGGGGCGCCGGCGGACTGGCTGACGGCGACGCTGGTCGCGGGGCTGCTGGTCTTCGGCGCGGTGTTCGCGCTCAACTCCGCGCTGCACTCCTACCTGATCCTCGCCTTCTCCCGGGCCGAGCGGGTGACGATGGACGTGGGCTTCTACTACATGGCCAACGCCGCGGGGCGGCTGGTCGGCACGCTGCTTTCGGGCCTCGCCTACCAGGCGGGGGGCCTGCCGCTGTGCCTCGCCGCGGCGGGGCTGATGGCGGCGGCGAGCTGGGGCTGCGCCGGGCTGATGGACCGGCGCGAGGGCGCGCGGGCCTGAGCCGTCAGGCGACCCGGGCGATCCAGGCGCGGGCGAAGGCGAGGAAGGCGTCCTCGTCCATCGGCGCGCCGAAGTGGTAGCCCTGGAGCACGTCGCAGCCGAGCTCGGCCAGCGCCCGGGCCTGGGCCTCGGTCTCCACCCCCTCGGCCACGGTCGAGATGCCGAGCGTCTGCGCGATCTCGAGGATCGCGCGGATTAGGTTGCGCGAGCGCGGATCCTCGGCCACCGGCGCCACCAGCCGGCGGTCGATCTTCAGCACGTCCGGCGCCACCTGCGTCAGCCCCACGATCGAGGCGTGGCCGGAGCCGAAGTCGTCGATCTCGATGTCGATCCCCGCCTCGCGGATGCGGTCCAGGTTGAAGCGGAACAGGTCCCCTTCCTCCTCGATCAGCGTGGATTCCAGCAGCTCCATGGCGATGCGCGTGGGGCCGGCGGAGAGCAGGCGCGAGGTCTCGACCACGTCGGGGTCGCGGATGCGCCCCGCGCTCATGTTGAAGCTCAGGCGCGGGGCGACGAAGCCCTGCGCGGTCCAGCGCGCCAGCACTTCGCGCACCCGCTCCATCAGGCGGCGGTCGATGCGCGGGACCACGCGGAGCTGTTCGGCCACCCGCAGGAACTCGGGCGGGCTCAGCAGGCCGAGGCTGGGGTGGGGCCAGCGCAGCAGCACCTCCGCCCCGTGCAGGCCGCGGTCGCGGGCGCGCACCTGGGGCTGGAAGTAGGGGACGAACGCGTCGCGCTCCAGCGCGTCCTGGATCTGCACGGCCAGGCGCCGGTCGGCGAGGATGCCGCGGTGCAGCTCGGGCGTGAACAGCTCCAGCCGGCTGCGCCCGCTCTCCTTGGCGCGGTAGAGCGCCGCGTCGGCGAAGACCTGCAGCTCGGTCCCCACCACGCCCAGCTCGCCGGTATGGGCGAGCCCGAAGCTCGCCCCCACGCGGCAGGGCCGACCGTGGTGCTGGAACGGCGCGGCGAGCCCCTGCTGGATGCGCGCGACGATCGTCTCGGCCGCGGCGGGGTCGGCGCCGGGGGCGAGCAGGATCGAGAACTCGTCCCCCCCGATGCGCGCGGTGAAGTCGCCGGGGCGCAGCGTCTCGCGCAGCACCTGGGCGACGCGCTGCAGGACCAGGTCGCCGGCCTCGTGGCCCAGGGTGTCGTTGACGTGCTTGAAGTGGTCGAGGTCGAGGCGCACCAGCGCCGCGTCCTCGGGCCCGGTCCCGGCGCGGGCGGCGAAGACCCGATCGGCGAACAGGCGGTCGTAGGCGCGGCGGTTGGGCAGGCCGGTCAGCCCGTCCTGCAGGGCCTGGCGCTCGTTCTCGGCGCGCATGGCGTCGGCGCGGGCGTGGGCCTCGGCCAGCTCCGCCTCGCGGCGCACGTCCTCGGTCACGTCGTAGAGCGCGCCGGTCCACAGCACCGCGCCGTCGGGCTGGCGTTCGGGCAGGGAGTCGCCGCGCAGCCAGACCAGACCCCGCTCGGGATGGACGATCCGCATCCGCCGGGTCCAGCGCTGGCCGGCGGCGCTGCTGCGCCGGATGCTCTCGAGGATGCCGCGCACGTCCTCGGGCAGCACGTTGCGGAACACGTCGCGCACCGGCTCGCCCTCCTCCCCCTCGGGGTCGAGGCCGACGAGGTCGCGCATCCGCGGGCTGAGGTAGGGGAAGCTCCAGCTCCCGTCCGGCGCCTCGCGGAACTCGTAGAGGCCGACCGGCGCCACCTCCGCCACCCGCGACAGACGCTCGAGGATGCGCACCAGCTCGGCGTCCATCCGCTCGGCATGGCGCTCGGCCTCGTGGCGGTCGGTGATGTCGAGGGCGATGCAGCGGTAGGTGACCCCGCCGCCGGGCAGGCGCATCGGCGCCCCCTCGCCGATCACGTGGCGCAGGCCCTTGACGGGGTGGTCGATGCGGTAGCGCACCGAGCCGCTGCGCAGGCTGCGGCTGGTGCGTTCGGTGACCGCCGCGATCTCGGCCACGTCCTCGGGCGGGATATGGGCGAAGAGCTTGCGGCCGTCGCGCTCCAGCCCCTCGGCCGGGACGCCGAACAGGTCGAGGGCGACGGGGTTCACGAAGGGCAGGGTGATCTGGCCGTCCGGGCCGACGCGGTATTCGAACAGCGCCACCGGCGCGTGGGCGGTCAGCGTCTCGAGCATGCGCAGCCGGTCGGCGTCGCGCCGGCGCAGGGGCCTGGCCGGGGCGGGGACGGGCCGGACCGTCGGCTCGAGGCGGTGGAGCACGCCCACCGCCCGTCCGCCCGCGACGAGCGCCGAGACCCGCCAGGCGCTGGCGGCGCGGCCGGAGGCGAGATGCAGCAGCTCCCCCTCCACCCGCAGCTCGCGCCCCGGCTCGGCCAGCGCGCGGTCGGCGGCCCTTCGCAGCGCCTCGGCGAGCGGGGGCGTCGCCAGCCCGTCGAGCCGGGCGTCCGGCCCGGGGCGCCAGGCGTCGTCGCGGCCGAAGCGGCGGGCGAAGGCGGGGGTGAGCGCGAGGATCGCGCCCTCCGGCCCGGTCAGGGCCGCGGCCTCGCCGGCGACGCCCAGCAGGGCGCCGGACAGGCTGGCGAAATCCTCCATGCGCGCGACCCTCGTCGACCGATCCCCCGGGGGACCTAGCCGGGCTTCGTGAGGATCGGCTTAACGGGGCGCCGCGCGCCGCCCCGCGGGGGCGGCGCGCGGCGCGGCCGCAGGGCTCCCGGTCAGCCCTTCTCGGGCTCGCCGATCTTGTCCTGGGTGCGCAGCTCGAAGTCCGAGGCGTCGTGACGCTCGTGGAGCTGGCCGGCGGGGTGGCCGGTCAGGCGGTTGACCTTCTTGCCGCGCTTCACCGCGGGGCGGGCGTCGATCGCCTCGGTCCAGCGGGCGACGTTCCTGTAGGAGGCGACGTCGAGGAACTCGCCCGCCTCGTAGAGCTTGCCCTGCTGGAGCTGGCCGTACCAGGGCCAGATCGCCATGTCGGCGATGGTGTAGTCGGGGCCGGCGATGAACTCGCTCTCGGCCAGCCGGCGGTCGAGCACGTCGAGCTGGCGCTTCACCTCCATGGCGAAGCGGTCGATGGGGTATTCCCATTTCTCGGGCGCGTAGGCGTAGAAGTGCCCGAAGCCGCCGCCGAGGTAGGGGGCCGAGCCCATCTGCCAGAACAGCCACGAGAACATCTCGGCGCGCGCGGCGGGATCCTTCGCGATGAAGGCGTCGAACTTCTCGGCCAGGTGGACGAGGATCGCGGCGGATTCGAACACCCGCACCGGCTTGGGGCCCGAGCGGTCGAGCAGGGCCGGGATCTTGGAATTGGGGTTGATCGCCACGAACCCCGAGGAGAACTGGTCGCCGTCCCCGATGCGGATCGGCCAGGCGTCGTATTCGGCGCCGGCGTGGCCGGCCTCGAGCAGCTCCTCGAACATCACGGTGACCTTCACGCCGTTGGGCGTGGCCAGCGAATAGAGCTGGAACGGGTGCTCGCCGACCGGCAGGTCCTTCTCGTGGGTCGCGCCGGCGATGGGGCGGTTGATCGAGGCGAACCGGCCGCCGCTCTCCTTGTTCCAGGTCCAGACCTTGGGGGGCGTGTAGTCTTGAGGCATGTCGCGTCTCTCGGTGCGGGGCGCGAGGCGGGGCCTGCGCGCGGGGGGCGTCGCCGGCAGGCGCCGGCGCAGGGCAAGTCGCCGGCAGCCGCCGGCTTGGGGGCGTCGCCGGCAGGCGCCGGCGCGAAGCGTCTCGCCTCGGCCCGCCTGGGGTCGAGACGCCCAAGACCTCGCCCAGCCGCGCGCCATTGTCCACCGTTCGGCGCCTGCCGGCGGCAGGCGGCCGGGCCAAGGCGCGCGCGGCCCCGGCCAAGGCGCCGGCGCCCTCCGCTCCGGGCGTCCCGCCTCGCCGGAGGCGCCGCCCGGCCGCAGGCCGCGGAGGCGCCGCGTCGGGCGTCGCGCGCGGGGGGCTGCGCCGCCCGCGGCGCGCGCCAGGCGGGGTCGCCCGGGGCGAGGGCCGCCCGGGGAGGCGGAGCGGCCGGGCGTCGCCGCCCGCCGCGCGCCGCGGGCCGGGCGCCGGGCCTCGCGGCACGCCTGCTGTGGCGCCTCCGGCGGCGGCGATCGGGGCGGACGGCGCCGGGTCGCGCGCGGAGCGGGGCGGGGGCGCGGTCCGCTCAGACCGGCCCCTGCAGGCTCAGCGCCTCGCCCAGGGTGCGCACCCCGCGGGCGGCGAGCAGGGGGATCATCCGGCGGAACGCCTCCGCCGTCGCCTCGGCGTCGCCGGCGGCGGTGTGGCGTCGCTCCGGCGGGATCTCCACCCCCAGCCGCGCGGCCAGCGCGTCGAGCGTGTGGGCCGAGGTATGGGCGTGCAGCCGGCGCGAGAGGCGGGCGGTGCACAGCACCGGGTTGTCGAAGCGCGGGCCGCCCCCGGCCTCCAGCCGGCGCAGGAAGGCCATGTCGAAGGGCGCGTTGTGGGCGACCAGCGCCGCCCCCTCGCAGAAGGCGCGGAAGCGGGCGGCGACCTCGGCGAAGGGCGGGGCCCCGGCGACCATCGCGTCCGTCACCCCGTGCACGCGCGAGGCGGCGGCCGGGATCGGGCGGCCGGGGTTCGCCAGCGCCTCGAACCGCTCGCCCCGCAGCACCCGCCCGCCCACGATGCGCAGCCCCGCGATCTGCACCACCGCGTCCGCGGCGGGGTCGAGGCCCGTGGTCTCGGTGTCGAAGACCACGTAGGCGAGCTCCGAAAGCAGGCGCTCCGCCTCCGCGCCCCCCGGCCGGGGCAGGTCGAAGTCGTAGACCTCGGCCGCCCCCTCGGGGCGGGCTGCGGCGGGGGCGCCGGCGGCGGGCAGGGGCAGCACCAGGCGCCGCCCCCCCTCCACCCACAGGTCCGCCCCGTGCCGGTCGAGCGCGTCGCGCACCGTCCAGGCGCCGTAGGCCGGGGCGACCGGCGCCTCCATCCAGCCCTCCACCACGCCCTGCGACAGGGCGGGGCCGGTCCAGGAGAGCACGAGGCGCACGCGCTCGCCCTCCGGCTCGGCGGCGAGCGCCAGGGACGAGCGGGCCGGATCCTCGCGCAGCGCGCGCAGGGCGCGGGCGAGGATCTCGGCGACCGCGTAGCCGTCGCAGCGCAGGCGGGCGGGACTGCGGGGCGTGGCGAGCGCCCCCTCCGCGCGCGCCGCCGCCGCATCGAGAAGGTCCTGGGCCGCCACCTCCTGCACCGGCCAGCGGCCGTCGCCGACGCGGGCGCGGCCCTCGGCGGCGCGCTCGATGGCGGCGGAGAGGCGGGCGACCTCCGCGCGCATCGCGGCCGCGAAGGCGGCGCGCTCGGCGGGGTCGGGTTCCGGCTCGGAGGCGAGCGCGTCCAGCGCGGCGACCAGCGCCGCGGCCGGGCGGCGCATCGCCTCCAGCGTCTCGCGCAGCAGGCTCTCCAGCGCGCCCCGGGCGCGCAGGTCGCCGGCGGCGTCGCGGAACAGGAGCACCCGGCCCACCGGCCCGGCCTCGGCGGTCACCACCGAAACGGCGCCGGCCAGAACCCGGACGCCGCCGTCCTCGCCGGCGGAGGCGGTGAGGAAGCTCTCCGCCCCCGCGTCGCCCCGGGCGCGGCGGCGGTCGGCGCGCGCGGCCGCGGCCTCCAGCGGCGCGGGGTCGAGGAAGCGCGCCAGCGGCCGGCCCAGCCCCAGCGGCCCCAGCAGCGCCGCCGCGGCGGGGTTGTAGAGCAGGATCCGCCCGTCGGGAGAGACCGCGACCACCGCCTCGGCGAGATCGCGCACCACCCCGCCCAGCAGGGCCTGGTCGCGGGCCATGCGCGCGGTGCGCTCGGCCACCGCCCGCTCCTGGCTGCGGCGGGCGTCCTCCAGCGCCGCGTGGATCGCCCGGGCCGCGGGGGCGAGCGCGCCGAGGTGGCGGGCGGGGGCGGCGTCGATCTCGGCGGCGACGTCCGACTGGGCGCGGGCGTGCAGGTCGGCGGCGAGGCCCAGGATCGGGCGGGCCACGTTCTCGTCGAAGAGCACCGCCGCCCAGGCGCAGAGCCCGGCCAGCGCGAAGCCCGCCGCGAGCCCCGCGGCCAGGTAGCCCGCCGCCGGCCCGCCGGCATGGGCGTGGCCGAACCACAGCGCCGCGGCGATCGCGCCCCAGCCCCCGAGCGCGAGGGCCGCGAAGAACAGCGCGATGCGCAGCCGCAGGCCCAGGCGGGCGGAGAGGCCGGCCGCCGGGTCCGCTTCCGGCCGCGTTCCGGGCGCCGCCTCAGGCGGTGGCGAGGCGGCGGGGGCCGGGGCGGAAGGGTCGGGCGGCTCGCCGGAGCCCGGCGAGGACGGGGCCTCCGGTTCGGGCCGCGGGGCGGCGGGGCCGGGCACCGGCTCAGTCCGCCAGCAGCGAGCGGATCGTGGCGGTCAGCTCGCGGGTGTCGAAGGGCTTCTGCAGGAAGGCGTCGGCGCCCAGCGCGCAGGCCTTGCGCCGCTCCACCTCGCCGCCGCCGGCGGTCATCATCAGCACCTTCACCCCGCTCAGCCGGGCGTCGTCGCGGATGCGCTGGCAGACCTCGTAGCCGGAATGGCCGGGCAGCATCACGTCGAGCACCACCAGGTCCGGCCGCTCCGTCTCCAGCGCGGCCAGCGCCGCCGTGCCGGAGGCGACGCGTCTCAGGCCGAACCCCTCCCGGCCGATCAGGAACTTCAGGGCGAGGGCGATGTTGTCCTCGTCCTCGACCAGCAGCACGGACTTGTCAGGCATCGGAGGCGCTCCCGTCCGCGCCCGCCTCGCCCTGCGGGCCCGGGGCGGCGGGCGCCTCGGCGCAGGCCGCCGCCACCAGCGGGTCGTCGGCGGGCATCGGGCGCCACTCGGCCGCCGAGACGTCGGCGAGCGCCGCGTCGCTGACCCGGGCCTGGGCGGCGGGGGCGCAGCGGATCATCACCGCGGCGCGGTCGACGGGGCGCCAGCGGCCGAAGAACCAGACCTCGGCCAGCTTCACCCCGGGCGCCTCGGGATTGGTCTGGATCCCGGCCACGTCCAGCGCGGCGAGGCGGGTGGTCAGGGGCGCCAGGTAGGTCCAGGGGCGGTGGAGGGCGGTCTCCTCGACCGTCTCGATCACCGTCATGCCCTCGGGCAGGCCGGCGACGGTGCGCGCCTCCCAGTCGTATTCCGACCAGATGGTGGCGGCGAGCATCGCCAGGCCCGCCGCGACCGGCGCGCCCCAGCGGGGCAGGCGGCCGCCCATGAGCCGGCCCAGCAGCAGGACGACGCCCGCCGCGCCCACCCCCGCCACGATCGTCGCGATCAGTTCCAGAAACATCGGCGCGGCCTCCCGTCCGCTTCGCCCGCCGGCCCCGGGGCCGGCGCGGCGCGGTCAGCCCTGGCCCAGGGCGGACTGCATGGTCTTCACCACCAGGAACGCGTCGCGCAGGTGGCTGCGCTCGAGGTCCGACAGGGCCTCGGGCGCGAGGTAGTTGTCCGGCGCGGCCCCGCGGGCGATCTGCGCCGCCTGGTGGCGCAGCCGCGTCTCGGCGATCAGGTCGTAGGCGTCCAGCAGGTCATGGGCGCCGGTCCGGGATATCACGCCGAGATCCCGCGCGGCGACGATCCGCTCGCGGGTGTTGGCGGCCTCGATCCCGCCGCGGAGCGCGTAGATGCGCGCGAGGTCGACCACCGGCACCACGCCCGCGATCTTGAGATCGAGCGTGTTGCGATGGGCGCCCGAGCGGATGGTCGACAGCCCCCGGAACAGCGTCAGCGGCGGCGCGTGCTTGAGCGCGTTGCCGATCATGTGGCGCAGGAAGATCGAGTTGCCGCGCGCCATCGCCAGCGTCTGCGAATGCAGGTCGTCGAAGAGCGACATCCGCCCCGCGATCGGGCGCAGGTCGAACATCACCGAGGCGAGCATCTGGGCCATGTCGTCGGGCTGGGCGATCCAGCCGGCGAAATAGCCCTGCCAGATCCGGCGCGGCTGCCGCCAGCGCGGGTTGGTGGCCATCATCTCGCCGGGGCAGTAGTAGAACCCCGCCCGGTTCAGCCCGTCGGAGACGAAGCGCGCCAGCGCCTGGAAATAGGCGTCGTGGTCGGGCGTCGCGGCGTCGTCGAGGATCAGGCAGTTGTCCTGGTCCGAGACGCCGGTCTGCTCGCGCCGCCCCTGGCTGCCGCAGGCGGCCCAGAGGTAGGGGACGGGCGGCGGGCCCAGCTTCGCCTCGGCGAGCTGCAGCAGCCGCCGGGTGGCGGCGTCGGCGAGGTCGGTGACCCGCCGGCAGATCGCGGCGGGCCGCGCATTGGCCGCGACCAGCACGCCGAGCAGTTCGGGCAGGCGCGCGAACACCGCCTCCATCGCGGCGGGGTCGGGGGCCGAGACCAGCTCGCCCGCCATCGACGAGGCGGTGGCGGCCTGGCGGCGGAACAGGTCGGTGCGCCCGATCATGCCGATCAGCCGGCCGCGCCGGTCGACCACGGGCAGGTGGTTGATGTCCCGCCCGGCCATGGCGATCATCGCGTCGAGGCCGGTGGCCTCGGGGTCGATGGTCAGGGGCGCGGGCGTCATCACCCGCTCGACCGCGACGGCGCCGGTCAGGTCCTCGGCCAGCACCTTGCGGGTCAGGTCGTGGACGGTGACGATGCCCGCCAGCGCCTCCCCCTGCGTCACCAGCACGGAGGAGACCGAGGCGTCGCGCATCCGCCGCGCGATCTCGGCCACCGGCGTGCCCGGGGGTGCGGTCACCGGCGCGCGCGACATCAGGGCGGAGACCTGCAACGCGGTGAGGCCGGCGGCGTAGGGGCCCGAGTCCTCGCCCGGCTCCACCGGGACCGCGCGGCCGAACCAGCGGGCGAAGCCGGGCTCGGCGTCGACCAGGCGGCGGAACAGCGGGGCGGGGAGCAGCAGCAGCTCGACCGCGGTCTCGGCATGGGCGCCCAGCATGGCGCGGCCGTCGCGCAGCAGGCCGCGCTCGCCCATCGCCTCGCCCTCGCCGCGGCGCGAGATCGCCTCGCCTTCGGCGGTGCGCACCTCGACCACGCCGGAGAGGATCACGTAGAGGCCGCGCAGGACTTCGCCCTGCTCGAAGATCGTCCCGCCGGGGGCGACGTCGAGCCGGATCAGCTCGTGGTCGAGCTCGGCGTGGCGGTCGGGGGGCAGCAGGTCGAAGGGGGCGTAGCGCGCCAGCCGGTCGACGAGCCGGCCCTGGGGGGCCTCCGGTCCGGGGATCGCGTCGTCGTCCATCACGGCCTCGCCGCTGCGGGGCGTCCGGGGGCGCGCGGCAGGCGCGCGGGGGGGCGGACGCGGGAAATTCCTGGGGGGTGTCCGGGGGCGCGGCGGGCGCGCCCCCGGACGGCTTCAGGGGATCGGTCTCAGTGGCCGGCCTGGGCCGAGCCGGCGCCGCGCGGGATGCGCACGCTTTCGACCAGCTCCTGGATCTCGCGCGGGGTCTCCTTGGTCATCCCGGCGACCAGGTAGGCGACGGCGAAGTTCACCAGCGCCCCGACCGCGCCGAACGAGGTCGACTTGATCGTGCCCAGCAGGGGGTCCGCGTCGGTGAAGCTGTTGGTGTCGGGGATGAAGAACCAGCCCTTGTGCAGGAAGATGTAGACCAGCGTCACCACCAGCCCGGCCAGCATCCCCGCCACGGCCCCGTGATTGTTGATCTTCTTGGAGAAGATTCCCATCATCAGCGCGGGGAAGATGGTGGCCGCCGCCAGCCCGAAGGCCAGCGCCACGGTCTGCGCCGCGAAGCCCGGCGGGTTCAGCCCAAGGTAGGTCGCCACCCCGATCGCCACCGCCATCGCGATGCGCGCCGACAGCAGCTCCCCCTTCTCCGAAATGCCGGGGTTGATCGAGCCCTTGATCAGGTCGTGGCTCACCGCCGAGCTGATCGCCAGCAGCAGGCCCGCCGCCGTCGAGAGCGCGGCCGCGAGCCCGCCCGCCGCCACCAGGCCGATGACCCAGCCCGGCAGGTTGGCGATCTCGGGGTTCGCCAGCACCAGGATGTCCTGGTTGAAGTTGGTCAGCTCGTTGCCCTGCCAGCCGCGCTCGGAGGCGACGGTCTGCATGTCGGCCGACTTCTCGTTGTAGTACTGGATGCGGCCGTCGCCGTTCTTGTCCTCCCAGCCCAGCAGGCCGGTCTGACGCCAGGTGAGCATCCAGTTGTAGTCGGGCGAGGTCTCGATGGTCTCGACCGACACCGCCTCGCCGGCGACGCCCTCCGGCCAGAACTGCTCGGTGATGTTCAGCCGCGCCATCGCGCCGACCGCGGGGGCGGTGGTGTAGAGCAGCGCGATGAACACCAGCGCCCAGCCCGCCGACCAGCGCGCGTCCGACACGCGGGGCACGGTGAAGAAGCGCATGATCACGTGGGGCAGGCCCGCCGTGCCGATCATCAGCGACAGGGTGAACAGCACCATGTTGAAGGTGTCGCCGTGGTGGGTGGTGTATTCGGCGAAGCCGAGCTCCCTCACCATCTGGTCGAGGCGCTGGAGCAGCGGCTCGCCCGAGGCCTGATGCTCCCCGAACAGGCCGAGGCCCGGGATCGGGTTGCCGGTCAGCTGCAGCGAGATGAAGATCGCCGGGATCGTGTAGGCGAGGATCAGCACCACGTACTGGGCGACCTGGGTGTAGGTGACGCCCTTCATGCCGCCGAAGACCGCGTAGGCGAAGACGATCACCGCGCCGATCAGAAGGCCGGTGGTGTTGTCCACCTCGAGGAACCGGCCGAAGGCCACGCCCACGCCGGTCATCTGCCCGATGACGTAGGTCACCGACGCGATGATCAGGCAGATCACCGCCACCAGACGCGCGCTCTGCGAATAGAAGCGGTCGCCGATGAACTCGGAGACGGTGAACTTGCCGAACTTGCGCAGGTAGGGCGCGAGCAGGAGCGCGAGCAGCACGTAGCCCCCGGTCCAGCCCATCAGGTAGGTCGAGTTGTCGTAGCCCACGAAGGCGATCAGGCCCGCCATCGAGATGAAGGAGGCCGCCGACATCCAGTCGGCCGCGGTGGCCATGCCGTTGGTGATCGGGTGCACGCCGCGCCCCGCGGCGTAGAACTCGGAGGTCGAGCCCGCGCGGGCCCAGATGGCGATGCCGATGTAGAGCGCGAAGGACGCGCCCACGAACAGCAGGTTGAGGGTGAACTGGTCCATGATCTCAGCTCCTCACTGCTCGTCCACGCCGTGGTCGCGGTCGAGCCTGTTCATCCGCCACGCGTAGAAGAAGATCAGCGCGAGGAAGACCAGGATCGCGCCCTGCTGGGCGAACCAGAAGCCCAGGTCCGAGCCCCCGACCGCGATCCCCGAGATCAGGGGCCGCAGCAGGATCCCGAACCCGAACGAGACCAGGGCCCAGATCACCAGGCTCCAGACGATCAGCCTGATGTTGGCCGACCAGTAGGCGTTGTTCGATTTCTCTTCGGACACAGGGGCTTCCTCCCGTCGCATGTCATCCGTTGAAAGGGTCGCCGGCGCCGCCTCCCTGCGGCGCCGGCCCGGAGGTCCGCGCTCAGGCGAGCGCCGTCTCCACGACGGCGGCCATGGCCGCGGTCACCTCGTCGATGGGCGCCATCGCATCGACCCGGCTCAGCAGGCCCTGGCCTGCGTAGTGGTCGATCAGGGGCGCGGTCTGCGCGTGGTAGGCCGTCAGGCGTGCGCCCACGGTCTCCGCGGCGTCGTCGGCGCGGCGCTTGAACGCCGTGCCGCCGCAGCGGTCGCAAACGCCCGGCTCGGCGGGGCGCTTGAAGCTGTCGTGATATCCCTCGCCGCAGCCGGCGCAGGTGGAGCGGCCGACGATCCGCTCGACCATCGCGGCGTCGTCGACCTCGAGGCTGATGGCGGCCACGATCCCCCGGCCGGCGTCGGCCAGCAGCGCGTCCAGCGCCTCGGCCTGCACGGCGGTGCGGGGAAAGCCGTCGAAGATCGCGCCGCGGGCGGTGTCCGGCGCGGCCAGCCGGTCGCGCAGGATGGCGATGACGATCTCGTCCGAGACCAGCCCGCCCGAGGCCATCACCTCCCCGGCCGCGCGCCCCGCGGGCGTGCCGGCCGCGACCGCCTCGCGCAGCAGGTCCCCGGTCGAGAGCTGCACGAGGCCGAAGCGCTCCTGCAGCAGGCGGGCCTGGGTGCCCTTGCCCGCGCCCGGGGGGCCGAGCAGCACCAGATCGGCGGGGCGGTCGCTGAAGCGGTTCCCGTCCATGCTCCCTCCTCCCCCTCAGGCGTCGACGCGGTTGGCGATCAGGTCCTCCACCACCGCGGGGTCCGCGAGGGTGGAGGTGTCGCCCAGCGCGTCGGTCTCGTTCTCGGCGATCTTGCGCAGGATGCGGCGCATGATCTTGCCGGAGCGGGTCTTGGGCAGGCCGGGCGCCCACTGGATCGCGTCGGGCTTGGCGATCGGCCCGATCTCGGTGCGCACCCAGTCGGCGAGCTCCTTGCGCAGGGCGTCCGAGGGCTCGACCCCGTCCATCAGCGTCACGTAGCAGTAGATGCCCTGGCCCTTCAGCGGGTGGGGGCAGCCGACCACGGCGGCCTCGGCGACCTTGTCATGGGCGACGAGGGCGCTTTCGACCTCCGCCGTGCCCATCCGGTGGCCCGAGACGTTGATCACGTCGTCCACGCGGCCGGTGATCCAGTAATAGCCGTCCGCGTCGCGCCGGCAGCCGTCGCCCGAGAAGTAGTAGCCCTTGAACATCTCGAAATAGGTCTGCGCGAAGCGCTCGTGGTCCTGCCAGATGGTGCGCATCTGGCCGGGCCAGCTGTCCTTGATCGCCAGCACGCCCTCGGCCGGGCCGTCCAGTTCATGGCCCTGGTCGTCCAGCACCACCGGCTGCACGCCGAAGAAGGGCAGGGTGGCCGAGCCGGGCTTGGTGGCCGTGGCGCCGGGCAGGGGGGCGATCAGGATGCCGCCCGTCTCGGTCTGCCACCAGGTGTCGACGATCGGGCAGCGCCCCTTGCCGACGGTCTCGTCGTACCAGTTCCAGGCCTCGGGGTTGATCGGCTCTCCGACCGAGCCGAGGATGCGCAGGCTCGAGAGGTCGCAGGCCTCCACCGGCCCGGCGCCCTTGCCCATCAGCGCGCGGATCGCGGTGGGGGCGGTGTAGAACTGGGTGACGCGGTGCTTCTCGCAGACCTGCCAGAAGCGGCCGGCGTCGGGATACGTGGGCACGCCCTCGAACATCACCGTGGTCGCGCCGTTGGCGAGCGGGCCGTAGACGATGTAGCTGTGGCCCGTCACCCAGCCCACGTCCGCCGTGCACCAGTAGACGTCGCCGTCGCGGTAGTCGAAGACGTAGTGGTGCGTGATCGCGGCGTAGAGCAGGTAGCCGCCCGAGGTGTGGACCACCCCCTTCGGCTTGCCGGTGGAGCCGGAGGTGTAGAGGATGAACAGCGGATCCTCGGCCCCCACCTCGACGGGCGGGCAGTCGGCCGGGGCCTGCGCCGCCATCGCCTCGTAGGCGTGGTCGCGGCCCTCGAGCCAGTCCACCTGGCCGCCGGTGCGCGCGACCATCAAGAGCTTCACCCGGTCCGAGCAGCGGCGCAGGGCCTTGTCGCAGTTCGATTTCAGCGCCGTCGTGCGCCCGCCCCGCGGGGCGTGGTCGGCGGTGATCACCAGCCTGGCGCCGCAGTCGTTGATCCGGTCGGCCAGCGCGTCGGGGCTGAAGCCCGCGAAGACCACCGAGTGGATCGCGCCGATCCGCGCGCAGGCCAGCATGGCGTAGGCCGCCGCCGGGATCATCGGCAGGTAGATCACCACCCGGTCGCCCTTCGCGACGCCGAGCGCCTTCAGGACGTTGGCGAAGCGCGAGACCTCCGCATGGAGATGGGCGTAGCTGACATGCTGCGCCGGCTCCTCGGGGCTGTCGGGCTCGAAGATGATCGCGGTCTGTTCGGCGCGGTCCTTCAGGTGGCGGTCGATGCAGTTGGCGGCCACGTTGAGCGTGCCGTCCTCGAACCAGCGGATCGAGACCTCGCCGGGTCCGAAGGAGGTGTTCTTCACCCGCGTGTAGGGCCGCATCCAGTCGAGGCGTCGTCCCTCCTCGCCCCAGAACCCCTCGGGGTCGGCGACGGAGCGGGCGTGCATCTGCGCATAGCGCGCGGCGTCGGCATGGGCGCGCGCGGCGATCTCCGCGGGCGGCGCGTGGACGGCGGGCTCGACGGCGGTCTTGGGCTGAACGGTCATGGGTCCTTCCTCCGCTGGCGACGCGATTGATCCTGGGGGGGCATGGCGGCCGCGCCGGGCGTCTTTGTAAAGATGCGTTTACCAAAGATGTCGCCAAAAGTCGATTTCCAAAGGTTTGCCAGTAGCTTGGCTTGTAAATAGTTTTCTTACGTTAACGTCAGTCATGTCAAGAAACCGGCGCGCGCCGGGTTCTGCCAGCGCTTTCAACGGCGTCGCGAGGCCCGTGGAAGCGGTTTCCGGATGCAAGCGCGCGCCGGGGCGCCGCCGGGGCCCGGCGGCCGCCGCCGGCGCGCGCCTGCCGGCGGTCAGGAACCCCGCGGCGCGGCGCCGCAGATGACCCGCGCGGGGGCGGGAGAGCTCGAATCGCGGGCCGCCGGAGGGCGCCGGCCGCCGGGTGACGCAGCGGACGTAGCGGCTTGCGCGGGGGGGCGGGAGGGCAGTTCCCGACCGACCGGCCGGCAAGTCTTGCCAGCGCCCGCGCCGCCCGCCATCGTGCCCGCCGCCACCTCGCAGGGAGAGACGCGCATGAAGGCGATCCAGGCCGCCAGCCTCGAGTCCATCGACGCCTACGGGCAGGTCGACCTCCCCGCGCCCGAGCCGGGCCCGGGCGAGCTGCGCCTGCGGGTCGCCTATTGCGGGGTCGGCTACGTCGACGCGCTGGTCTCGCTGGGCCGCTACCAGGTGAAGCCGCCGCTGCCCCATGTGCCGGGCGGCGAGGTCGCGGGCCTGGTCGAGGCGCTGGGCGAGGGGGTGCAGGGCTTCGTCCCCGGCGACCGGGTGATGGCGAAGGTGCAGGGCGGCTTCGCCGAGCGCGCGGTGGCGAAGGCGGGCGACGTGCGCCGCATCCCCGGCGCGATGAGCCTCGCCCAGGCCGCGGGCTTCCGGGTGAACTACATCACCGCCCTGCACGGGCTGCGCGACCGGGCGCGCTTGGCGCCGGGCGAGACGCTGCTGGTGATCGGCGCGGCCGGGGGCACGGGCATGGCCGCGGTGCAGGTGGGCAAGGCCCTGGGCGCCCGCGTCATCGCGGTCGCCTCGACCCCCGGGAAGCGCGCGGCGGCCGAGGCGGCGGGCGCCGACCTCAGCCTCGACCGCGAGCCCGAGGGCTGGCGCGACCGGCTCAAGGCGCTGGCGCCCGAGGGGATCGACGTGGTGTTCGATCCGGTGACCGGGCCGCTGATGCAGCCCGCCTTCCGCTCGCTCCGCTGGGGCGGACGGCATCTGGTGATCGGCTTCGCGAGCGGCGAGATCCCGGCCCTGCCGGTGAACCTGCCGCTGCTGAAGGGCGCCTCGCTGGTCGGCGTCGACTACCGCCAGTTCTCAGCGGTCTTCGAGCCGGAGGCGGCGGAGCGCGCGCTGGGCGAGCTGCTGGAGATGGTGGCGCAGGACCGCTTCGTCCCGCCCGTCGGCCGGGCGTTCCCGTTCGAGCAGGCGACGCAGGCGCTGGAATTCGCGCTGACCGGATCGGGGTCGGCCAAGACGCTGCTGGCGGTGGACCCGACGCTGGATTGACCGCGCCCGCCGTCGCCCGGCGCCGGCGGGCGGCGAGAGGCCCCGGGTCGGGCCCGGGGCGCGCCCCTGGGGCGGACGTCAGGCCTTCACGGGGATGGCGGGGGAGACCTCCTCGGGCGTCCGCGGCGCCTGGCCGTCGAAGATCAGGTCCCGGAAGCCTTCGGCGGCGGTGCGCTCCAGGATGCGCTGATATTTCGGGGCGCCGCCGTTGTAGACGATGTGGCGGACCTTGCCGATCTCGCGGCCCTCGATGTTGGAGTTGTAGCCGGTGAACCAGCTGCGGGATTTGCGCAGCAGGAGCATGTCGTACATCTCGCGCACGTGGCGCACCCAGGCGTCCTCGGCGGCCTGCGTCGGCTCGATCCGCTCGACGCCGCGGGCCAGCGCCTGCTCCATCAGCGTGGAGACGAAGTTCACGCACATCTCGATCGAGCGGGGGTAGTTCACCGAGGCCGAGCTGCTTTGCGGGCCCGAGGGAGTGAAGAGATTGGGGAACCCGTGGCTCATCATGCCCAGCCAGGTGGAGGGGTCGGGGGTCCACTTCCGATTGAGCTTCACGCCGTCGCGCCCCTCCACCTCCAGCATGTCGAAGGCGCCGGTGACGGCGTCGAAGCCGGTGGCGTAGACGATGAGGTCGAGCTCGTGGTCCTCGGCCGTGGTGCGGATGCCGGTCTCGGTCACCCGCTCGATCGGGGTTTCGGAGATGTCGACCAGCCGCACGTTGTCGCGGTTGTAGGCCTCGAAATACCGCGTCTCGAGCGGCACGCGGGCCCAGCCGAAGCCGTGGTCCTTGGGGATCAGCTTCTCGGCCGTGGCCGGGTCGGTCACCCGGCGGCGGATGCGCTCGGCGATGTAGTCGGAGAACTCGGCGTTGGCCGTCTCGTCGAAGAAGATCTCCTTGTAGTTCGACAGCCAGATGCCGAAGCCGGGCTGGTCATAGAGGCGGTCCCACAGGGCGCGGCGCTGCTCGGGCGTCGCCTCCCAGAAGCCGGTGCGCTCGGGGATGTGCTCGAACCCGCCAGGGGAGGCGGCGCAGGTCGCGAAGATCTCGTCGTAGCGGGTCTTGATGTCTGCCATCTCGTCCGCGGAGATAGGGCCGTTGTTGAGCGGCGCGCTCCAGTTCGGCCGGCGCTGGAAGACGGTCAGCGAGCCGACCTTGTCCGCGATCTCGGCGATCACCTGGATGCCGGTGGCGCCCGTGCCGATCACGCCCACGCGCTTGCCCGCCAGATCCACGCCCTCGTGCGGCCAGTGGTAGGTGTGGAACGAGGGGCCCTTGAAGTCCCCGATGCCCTCGATCCGCGGCATGGTGGGGCGCGACAGCACGCCGATGCCGAGGAACAGCCAGCGGCACTCGATGGGCCGCGCGCCTTCGATCTCGATCCGCCACAGGCCGCGGGCGTCGTCCCAGCGGGCGGCTTCGACCCGGGCGTCGAAGCGCATCAGGCGGCGCAGGTCGAGCCGGTCCACGACGAAGTCGAGATAACGCAGGTTCTCGGGCTGGCCGGAGAAGCGCTCGGACCAGGTCCACTCCTCCAGCAGCTCCCTGGCGAAGGAGAAGCCGTAGGTATAGCTCTCCGAGTCGAAGCGGGCGCCGGGGTAGCGGTTCATCCACCAGGTGCCGCCGGGGGCGGGGTTGGCGTCGAGCGCCACGACGTCGAGCCCCATCTCCCGCAGGCGATGGAGCTGGTAGATCCCGCAGACGCCGGTTCCGACCACCACGGCGTCGCGCCGCTCCGGGCCCTCGCCGCCGGGGGCGGCCTCCTCGATGCGCATGGCGCTCCTCCCATCTCGTCGTCCCGACTCTCGGCCGGCGGAGAGCGCGGCGGGCGGGGCGTTCGCGGCGGAGCATATCGCGGATCAAAGGGCAGATCACCTGCCGACCGGCAAGCAATTCGTCTCGCCTCCGCGCCCGGCCCCCGCTAGGCTCGCCCGCAAAACGGGAGGAGAGCGGAATGGACGCGAGCGGGGCCGCCCCCGGGGCCGCCATCGAGGCGCAGGCGCGCCTGCATCACCAGTGGCTGCTGGGATTGCAGTTGATGGTCGCGACCCGCGAGGGGCCGCAGGCGGTGGGCGAGTGGATGTTCCGCCTGTTCCGCCGCCAGCACCACGACAAGTTCCTCTCCAGCTTCGCCAAGCTGGGGCTGGAGGGGCTGCCCCACGCGGTGGCCTGCGCGCGCTACCACGTGCTGTCGAACGGCGTCGGCGGCGTGGCGGTGGAGTACATGGAGGAGGGGCCGCGAAAGGCCTGGGTGCGCTTCCGCCATCCCCGCTGGATGTACGACGGCGCGGTGATCTGCGGCATCCCCATCGAGGCCTCCCGCGGGTTCCTGCGGGGGTGGTACGCGCAGAACGGCGTCTCGCTGGGCAACCCGCGGCTGGGGTTCGTGTGCGTGTCGGAGGACATGAGCGGTCAGTTCGGCCTCTGCGGCTATTTCATCGAGGAGGACCGGACCCTCGCCGAGGACGAGCGCCTGCGATTCGCCCCGGGCGAGCGTCCGCCGCCCTTCGACCCGGCCGCCCAGCCCTCGCCGCCTGCGGAACAGTGGAGCGAGGAGCGCCTCGCCCGCGCCGCGCGCAACTACGCCGCCGAATACTGCCGCAACGGGATCCGCGAGCTGGCGGCGGTGCTGGGGCGGGCGCGGGCGGTGGAGCTCGGCCGCCTCTCGGCCCGCCTGATCGGCCTGCAGGAATACCCCCGCCTCGCCGCCGCGGTGGGGGGCGAGGACGCAGGCCCGGCCGAGGCCGCGGCCTTCCTCGCCGCGATCTTCGCCGGCATGGGGGACGAGGCCGCGGTCGAGGCCCACGGCGAGACCGTCACGATCCGCCACGAGGGCCTGCGCATCCTCCGCGGGATCGAGGGCGAGGCGCGCGAGGATCTGCTGGCCTGCTGGATCGAGCTGTGGCGGGGCGCCGTCGCCTCCCACCGCGCCTTCATCGACGTCTCGGCCGAGCCGCAGGGCGAGGGCCTTCGCTGGACGCTGACGCCGGCATGAGCGCCAACAGGCCGATCGACAGGCCGCCAAGGGAGAGAGACATGACCAACCCCCCGACGAGCAATCCCATGAGCCTCGAGGGCCGCACCGTGATCGTCACCGGCGCGGGGCAGGGCATCGGGCGCGCGGTGGCGCGGCTGGTGGTGGAGCTGGGCGGCAAGGTCGCCGCGGTGGACATGAACGCAGACGGGCTCGCCGAGACCCGCGCCGAGCTGGGCGAGGCCAACTGCCTGCGCATGATCGGCGACGTCTCCGCCCCCGACCTCGCCGAAAGCGTGGTCGCCGAGGCGGTCGCGAAGTTCGGCGCCGTGCACGGGCTGGTGAACATGGCCGGCCTGACCCGGCCGGCGATGATCCACAAGATGACGCTGGAGCAGTGGCGCCTGGTGCTCGACGTCCACCTGACCGGCGCCTTCCTGTTCCTGCAGGCCTTCGGGAACCACTGCATCGCGCGCTTCAAGGCGGGGGACGAGAGCGGCGGCTCGATCGTCGACATCTCGTCCGACGCGGGCGTGCAGGGGACCATCGGGCAGGTGAACTACGCCACCGCCAAGGCGGGGATCATCGGGACCTCGATGGCCGCGGCGCGGGAGTTCGCGCGCTGGAACGTGCGCGCCAACACCGTCGCCTTCGGCATGGTCGAGACCCCGATGACCGAGACCATCCGCGGCGAAAAGTTCCGCGACACCTACCTCGCGCGCATCCCGCTCGCCCGCTGGGCCCAGCCCGAGGAGGTGGCGGCCCCGGTGGCCTTCCTGCTCTCGGATGCGGCGAGCTACATCACCGGCCAGCGCCTGTCGGTGAACGGCGGCAGCCAGATGAACCCCTGAACGGGCGCCGGCGCGGGGCCGCGCCCGCGGCCCCCGGCTCCGGGTCTCAGGCGGCGGCGTAGCGGCTCCACAGGCTCAGCCCGCCGTCGCGCCCGATCAGGACCACGTCGTAGGCCTCGCGCTCGTCCTCCGGCCCCATGCCGGGCGAGCCCCAGGGCATGCCGGGCACGGCCAGGCCCACGGCGTCGGGCCGCTCCTCCAGCAGGCGGCGGATGTCGGCGGCGGGGACGTGGCCCTCGACGACGTAGCCCTCGATCAGGCCGGTGTGGCAGGAGACGGCCTCCTGCGGCACGCCCAGCTCGATCTTGCGGCGAACGAGGGGGGCGTTGCCCATCTCCTCGACGGCGATCTCGAAGCCCTCGGCCTGCATGATCTCGACCCAGGCGCCGCAGCAGCCGCAGGACGGATCCTTCATCACGGTCATCGCCGTCGTCGCGGCGGAGGCGCGCCCAGGCGCGACGAGCGGCAGGGCGGCGGTCGACAGGGCGCCGAGCAGCAGCGCGCGGCGGGAGAGACGGTCGGCGGGCATGACGGCTCCTTCGCTGGGCCCCCGCGCGGGGGGCGGCGGATCGATAAGGCTTCCACCTGCTGGAAGGTCAAGCCTCCTCTTCGCATGGCCTGCGATATGGGGCCGCCTCGCCGTATCGGGCGAGCGGTGCGGCGCTCTGTCCCGCGAAGCGCGAGCGATCCCGGCGCGATGAATTCTCGTTTCAGTTGAAACAATACGCGCCCGTCCTCCGTAGCTCTCCTGCAAGCCGTCGATCTGGGGGGAGGGAACGGCGCGGAAGTGGAGGAAACAATGACCAGAATCATGGGAACCAGGAGTTCCGAGGCGCTGTTCGGCGGCCCGCGGGCGGACGTCATCGACGGCCGGGGCGGTCCGGACGACGTTTTCGGCAAGGGCGGCGCGGACGTGCTGCGCGGCGGCGGCGGCGCGGACGACATCCGCGGCGGCGGCGGCGACGACGAGATCTTCGGCCAGCGTCAGGCGGATGTGCTGAGGGGCGGCGCCGGCGACGACCTTCTGGTCGGCGGGCTCGGCGGCGACTCGCTGTTCGGGGGCGTCGGCGACGACGACCTGCGCGGCGGCGGGGGACGCGACATGCTCTCGGGCGGCCGCGGGGCGGACATGCTCTTCGGCGGCGCCCGGGCCGACGTCCTGCGCGGCGGCGGCGACGCCGACAGGCTGTTCGGCGGCGGCGGCGGCGACATGCTGCGGGGCGGCGGCGGGAACGACGAGCTGTTCGGCGGCGGCGGGGCCGACCGGCTGCGCGGCGGCGCCGGCGACGACCGGCTCGAGGGCGGCGCCGGCGACGACATCCTCAACGGCGGCGGCGGCGGCGACGTGCTGGTCGGGGGCGAGGGCGACGACCGCCTCGTGGGCGCCGCGGGGAACGACCGTCTCTTCGGCGGCGCGGGCGACGACCGGCTGATCGGCGGCGACGGCGACGACACGCTGGAGGGCGGCGACGGGGCCGACATGCTGGACGGGGGCGCGGGCGCCGACGTGCTGCGCGGCGGCGGCGGCGCGGACACCTTCGTCTTCACCGGCGGCGACGACGTGTTCGAGGATTTCGACGCCGGCGAGGACGGCATCGACCTCTCCGGCGCTTCCGGCATCGGGGGGCTTCTGGACCTGCTGGCGGTGGCGGTGCAGGCGGGCGACTCGGTGGTGCTCGGCCTCGACGAGGGCGAGCTCACGATCCTCGACTTCACCCTGCTGGACCTGACCGCGGAGCTCTTCGACTTCGGCGACGGCCCGCTGCTGGTCTGATCCGACCCGCGCCCGCGCGGCCGTTTCGCGCGGGCGCGTCCCCGGCTCAGGTTCCGCAGGTCCAGGTCCCGCGGAAGCCGGCCTCCAGCCCCTGGTCGAGCTGGAAGACCAGTTCGGCGTCGGCGCGCCAGTCGGCCTCCTCGCCCAGCGGCGCGACCTCCATGCGGACGCCCTCGGCCTGCCAGACGCCGCCCGTCGTGCCCGCCTCGGCGCCGGCCTCCAGCGCCACCAGCACGCCGTTGAGCTTCATCGCGCCGGCGCCGTCCGCGGTCCAGAGGATCGGGTCGATGCGCCTGCTGGTGCGGAACGCGCAGCCGCCGGAGGGGGCGAGGCCGGTCTCGCGCGCCTCCTCCCGGCTGAGCGGCGCGGGATCGAGGGCCGCGAGGTTCACCCGCGACAGCGCCTCGTCCACCGTGCCTGGGGTCGGGGCGGGATCGCGGTAGCGCTCGGCCCGGACTTCGCCGGCGTCGACCGCGGCGATCAGGTAGCGCATCTCGGCGATCTCGCGCCGCTGGGCGGCGATGATCTGGTCGGCGAGCTTGCGCACGCGGGCGTCCTCGATCCCCGCCCGCTCGGAGGTCATCACGGCGATGGAGTGGTGGGGGATCATGGCGCGCATGTAGCTTTCGCCATCGACCGTCGCCTGGCTGCGCACCAGCCACAGGGAGGCCGCGAAGACCACCGCCGCGCCGGCGAAGATGCCGAGGTTGGCGGCGCGGCTGGGATACATGCCCAGCATCCATGCCAGCATGACGATCGCCATCGTCGCGCCCATCAGCAGGGCCATCCAGGCGCGGGTCTCGGACCAGAAGACATGTTCCAGCGCGTAGGTGTTGAGGTACATCAACCCGAACATCACCACGGTGGAGGTGGCGATCATGGCGAAGAATCTGCCGTAGTTCATGGCGGATCACCTTTCCGTTCGTCCTTGCGGGGCGGGCCGCGCGGGGCGGCCCCTGCCTGTCGAGGTGGTCCGGAATCGCAATCCGTCGAAGGCGGGCGCCGGAGTCCCGCATCGGCCCGGGGGCGCGGCAGGTCCGCGGCGCCGGCGCTCGGACCGGGATCGTCGCGCCGGCCGGGACGACCGGCGCGTCGCGGGCCCCGCCCGAGGCGCGGCGCAGGACGACCGGACGGCGGCATGCCGCGGCCCCGCCTCGCGCCATGCGCGGCGAGCCGCGTTCTCCTCAAGTCGGAGCGGAGGCCGGTCGCCCCAGGCGCAGGCGGGCGGATCGGGAGCCAGGCCGACGACGGAGGGTCCCGCGACGGCGGTCGCCTGGCTCGGTCCGTCCTCCGCGTCGCGCGGGGCGCCGGACATGCGGAGCAAGCGGCGCGGAGGTCTGACGCCGCTGAAATCGCGGCGCCGGTCGAGGGGCTCGAACCCCCGACCCCCTGATTACAAATCGGCCTGAAATCGTGCGTTTTCAGTGGTTGTTCCGGATGTTCCGCAGGCGTTCACGGCACCGGAAATCAATGACTTAGGGCGACTTTCGGAACGGCAGGGTGACCGTCGTGGCAACCGGCGACTCGCCGCCCAGAACGACGAAAGGCCCGCGCCTCCCCAGCGCGGACCTTGGCACGTCAGGAACTGGAAGCGCTCAGCTCGCCGGCAGGCGCTTCGCCAGCTCCGCCTTCACCCGCGCCTCCAGCGCCTCGGGCGTGGCCCCCAGCCGCTTCACGGCGTCGGGCACCGTGTCGCGCAGGTAGGCGACGCCGTCGTTGATCGCCGGGCTGCCCGTGTCGAGGGTGAGGCGCCCCGCGTAGCGCTGGACGATCAGCGCAGCGGCCCGGTCGGCCGCCCCGTCCAGCGTGGCCCGGGCCTCGGCCGAGAGGGCGATCCCGGTCCAGCGGCGCAGCGCCCAGCCGGCGAGGCCCACCAGCACGGCGCCGAGGCCCGCGACCACCTCGCCCACGAGCGGCGAGAGGTCGACGCCTCCGCCCTCCGCCGCCAGCAGCGGAAAGGCGACGAGGCACAGCGCGACGGCGACCGCGAGGGTGCGGCCGAGCATGCCGAGCACGGCGCGAGCCATGCCCGCGCCGGTGATGACGATGATCTTCATGATGATGCTCCTGTCAGGCGGGGAAATCCGGGAGCTCGACGGTCTGACCGGCGAGCGCGTGCGTGCAGTCCCCGAGGAACTGGATCCGTCCCTCCCGCACGTACGAATGACAGACGAAGGACGTGCGGCGGTCGGCGAGCATCGCCTCGCGCTCGCCGGCAGTCCGCTCGAGGAGGGCGTCCCACTCTTCGTCGCTCAGATCGTCGCGGGTGCCGCGCACCAGGATCGACGGCGAGAAGGTCGGCCGGTCCCCGTCGCCATTGAAGTCCCAGCGCGGCCGCGCGAGGCCCGCCCCGACGGTGACCTGGTGCGCCTCGCCACAACCGGGACACCAGAATGCGACGCGGCCTCCCTCCAACCGGCGCATCTTCGCTCCGAACGCCGACATGGGCAGTCCTCCTCTCAGGCGTCCACGGCCGCGGGAAAACCCCTCTGCGCCTGCAGCGCGGCGGCGAGGGCGACGTAGGTTCGGGCCTGCATGCGGGTCTTGATGCGGGGGTCGCCGACGGCCTGGGCGAAGGCCTGCAGCGCGGCGAGCGTCAGGGGCCCGACCTTCCCGTCGGCCGGGCCGCAGTCGAAGCCTAGCTCGTTGAGGGTGATCTGCCCCTCGCGAGGCGTGTCGATCTTGCCGACGATGCCGTTGTCGATCTCCGGCGCCGAGATCGAGCCCGCGAAGCGCGCCCATGCGTCGGCCATCTTCTCATCATAGCGGTTCACGCGATAGTTCGGCCCGTTGTAGGCGTGGGCGAAGGCGGCCCAGTCCCGCCGCTGGAGGGCCCGCAGCGCCGCCGGGTTGGCTCGCACGAAGCCTACGAAGGCGGCGAGCTGCTGCGCCTCGCTCTCGCACATGGCAGCGACGAAGGCCTCGACGCTCGGCCAGCCGCAGACCTGCGCGTTGAAGCCCATGATCTGGAACCGGCCCCAGCTGGCGGAGCGCAGCGCCGCGATCGGAGCCAGGTTGTATGCCTCCTCGAGGCGCAAGTACTGGGCGTCGCCTGGCGCGCCGTAGCCGCCCGGCGGGCCCGAGATGCGCGGATGACCCGCCGTGAACTGGTCGCCGGTCTCGCGTGCGAAGACGTGCCGCTCGAAGAGGATCGGCGGACGGCCCGAGGGCAGGAAGGCCGCGTTGCGCGACTCGACCTCGGCGACGGCTTGGATCGCGGCGAGCTCGCAGCCGATCTCGTCGGCCGCCTCCTGGTAGGGGCCGAGGCCGGAGATGCGGCGGGCGGCGCCGCGGAAGCCGGAAGGGATCATGCGGACGTCCGCCGCCGGCTTTCCCGGGGCGGTCCCTTGCTGTTTAGAGGGGGGTGGCGGGCGGAGTGGAGGAACTCGCCCCCAAACCCATGACCCGCCGTGGAAATCACCCGGCGGGCTCGCCGGAGGAACTCAGTCGGTAGAGCGCGACGCGAGGGCCACCTGGATCACAGCGCGCAGCTCGCGGACATCCTCGCGAAGGTCGTCCCGCAAGGCCTCGTCGCTGGAGCGCAGATCGGTCGCGATCTGGTCGAGCTTGGCCCAGACGCGCCGGCGACTTTCCTCGCCGGCCTTCCGGTCGGACGCCAGCTCGCTCCGCAAAGCGGTGATCTCGCCCTGCATCCTGACGAGGGCGCCGGTCGGCCCGTCGATCGACTCGAGTCGCCGCGACAGCCGGCCATAGCCGATCAGCGCGGCGGCGGCCGTCGCGATGACGGCCCACCACTCGCGTACGGCCTGCGCGATCTGCGGGTCCGGGGTCCCGTCCGATGGCATGTGCACCCCTCCTCAGGTCAGGTTGCCGGCCCGGACCTCGATCCGGAACTCGTCGAGCATCTGCGGTTCGCCGGCGAGGGTCAGCCAGGTCTGCACCCGCCACAGGCCGAGGGTCAGGTCGCCGGGCGCGAAGGCCGCATGGATCGTGTAGTCGTCGCCGAGGCTGGCGACGGCCGCCACGAGGTCGCCGCCGGCGCCGAGGCGCACCGCAGACGCGGTGGGCGAGCCGGCGCTGATGTCGAGGGCGCTGCCCGCCTCGTCGACGACGGGGACGGCCCAGGCGTAGGCCTCGCCCTCGGTGATCTCGACGATGTCGGTCATGTCCAGATGGCCTCCGGTCGGGTCTGCCGCGTGCGCCAGGCGGCGGCGGGTCTGCTGGCACGGACGCGCCAGGGAGCGGCTGATCGGGCGGCCCGGTCGCGCCAGACGCCCAGGACGATGCGGTCGGGGTCGAAGCCTGTGACTGGCCCGGCCGGCCAGATCGCGACGACCTCATAGGGGGGCGTGCCGCCGGTCGGCGCGAGCGTGCCGATCAGGGTTTCGCCGGCGTCGTGCTCGACG
>NZ_FOQH01000040.1 GCF_900113695.1 Albimonas pacifica
TGCTTCGAACCACTTCCGCAGCCCGACGTCGGTCACATGCAGTCTGCGAGCGATCTCGGCGGTCGGCAATCCCCGATCGCGAAGCCGGAACGCGACCCAGCGGCGGGCGGTCGGGACGCGGCGATGGCCACGGGTTCCGGCCTGGAGTTTCTGCGTCAGCTCCGCCGCCCGCTCCGCTCCGACCAGCTTCGCAAGCTTCGAGCGGCCGTTCGAGGTCGGAGAGAAATAGATCTCCGCCCCCCCGAACTCGAGCAGCACCTCGACCGTCAGGTCTACGCCCAGCGCGCGAACATAGGGCGCCACGGCGGTCGGCGTGCCGGCGGGGACCTCAGCCATCGGCCGCCTCCCCGAACAGCTCGCCTTGCCGACCCTCGGTCGCCGCCAGCCGGCCGCGGGCGATCTCCACGGCCGCAGCGCTGGCGTCGAAGCCGATCCAGCGCCGGCCGAGGTCGCGGGCCGCCGCCAGCGTGGTCCCCGATCCGCAGCAGGGATCCAGCACCACGTCCCCGCGCCGCGAGCCCAGCGCGACCACCTTGCGCAGCAGCGCCTCCGGCTTCTGGGTCGGCCAGCCGAGGCGTTCGGTCGACCCCGACGTCAGCGCGTCGACGGCGAATGCCTCCAGACGCCAGCCCCGGACGCCGTCGATCTCCATCGGCCGGCCGCAATCCTCTCCGGCCGGCGAGGCGAGTCGCGACAGCGCCGCTCCCGTGCGCACCCAGGCGTGGATGCCGTCATGGCATCGGGCGAAGCGTCGGGCTGGGACGGAACCCGTCGAGCGGCGCCAGGTCAGCGAACCCCAGGCGCGGTCGGATCCAAACACGTGGTCGACGAGGACGCGGGCGTAGGCGCCTGCCGTGTCGTCGATGTGGAGCCAGAAGGTCCCCGTCGGCCGCAGCGTCCGGTGCGCGGCGTCGACGATTTCCTCGAGCGCCAGAAGGTACGCCAGCGCCGGCGCCCGGACGACGATCGCCTGCAGGAGATCGGCTCGGGCGGGGCATCGCGACCCGAGCGCGGAGAGGCGTCGTTCGGCCGCTTCGTCCCAGCGCCAAACGTCGGAGAACCCGCCGCCGGCCGCTTTCCATTCCCGCTGGGTGAAGAAGGGCGGATCCGCGTAGACCATGTCGACGCTGCGCGCCGGAAGGGTTCGAAGAAGGACGTGGGCGGGCCCGTGCTCGATGCGTCCCAGCTCAGCCATCGGCCGTCTCCCGCCAGGCGTGCGCCTTCGGCGCCCAGGTCTCGCCCTCGCTCCAGTCCTCGGTGGCGAACAGCTCGCAGGCCCAGGCGTGCGGGAGGAGCTTGCGGAGCATCTCGCGCGCCTGAGGAGGCTTGCGGGAGTGTTCGCGGCGCAGGGCGTCGATGTGGTTCCGGATCGAGCGGTCGCGGATCTCGGGCGAGCCGATGGTCGCGATCAGGAAGGGCTCGGTCGAGCTGCGCAGCAGATAGCCGGTGCCGATGGCGACCCGGCCGTTGCGCGCCCGCTTCGTCCAGGAGCCGCCGGTCTTGAACGTGAAGCCCCAGGCCTCGATCACCTCCAGGGCCACCGGCAGGTGCGGCCAGGTTGACCACAGGAACAGCAGGCAATCCGGGCCGGCCAGCCGATGGACCGGCAGCGCCTTGATCTCCTCGATCGGCATGGTGGCGTAGTGCGCCTCGGGCGAGCGGCCGTGGCCCTTCGCCGAGCGCATCTCGTAGGGCCACGGCGGGTCCGCGAGGATGGCGCCGTAGCGCATCGGGAAAAGGGGATCGAAGGGCCAGTTCATCGGGGTTTCAACGGCCGTTCAGGGCGGATTTGGAAATGGCGGCGCCCGCGCCATCGCGCCGTCTGGCAAGCCGCGACAGCTCGACCGCGACGCAGCGGTGAAGCGGCTGGCGCGTCAAGGCTCGCTGCCTACGCGCCGCGGTGCAGGCGGTGCGCCAGTGCTCCGAAACCAGAAGGTCGATCTTGTCGGTCGGGAGGTCGAACTCGGGGCGCCGCAGCTCCGAGATCACCCGACGATGCAGGGCGGAAGACGGCTCGGCCTGCGGAGCGCCGGTTCGGCTCGGAGACTCCGGCGCCTCCACCTTCTGCCTGCGGGCCGCAACCCGGCGCGGCGCCGCGCCTGCGTCGCGGCCGCCTTTCCGGCGCTCTCGGGCGGCATGTTCAAGCTGCGCCGTCGCCATGATCACCGGCTTCAGCTCGGCCGGCGCAGCGTCGTAGCCGCGTCCGAAGCGGCCATTCAGCCGCGGCGCCAGCGCCGTCGGGATGGCGAGCCAATTGGACGGGTCGGTGTTGAGCTTGTCGCCGTCGAGGCACTTGAGACGCATGCCCTCGGGCAGCGGACCGTTCGCGCGCTCCCAGAGCAGCTTGTGCTTCGTGACGTACCGCCGGCTGCCGCCCGTATAGGGGTTCGTCTCGGCGACGCTGATCTCGACATAGCCGTAGACGTTCACTCGCTCATGGCCCAACGGCTTCGCGTTGGGGGGGACGCTGCCTTTCTTGAACTGCGTGCGGGCGCTATTGGCGTTGAACGGCATCTTGCGCCCCTTGTTGGCAGGGGTGCTGCCGGGCGCGAAGCAGCCGGTACGCCCGGTCTTCCAGCCTTTGCGCGTGCAGAGCGCCTTGAGGTGGTCGGCGCTCACGTCGGTGCGCTCGAAATGGGCGCAAAAGGCGGCGTGCAGCTCCCGCCGCGGCATCTCCCGCCGCGCCGAGATCCACTCCAGCTCCTCTGCGCTGTATTCGAGCCAGCGGCGCATCAGTCGGTCGCCTTGCCGATCTGCGGCAGCATGGGCAGGACGCCGGCCCCGTGTTCGGCGAAGAGCTTCGCGGCTTTCAGCTGCAGCTCGCCATTTGCGATGACCTGGTCGGAAATCGCGACGATCGCGTCGGCACGCTTGACCTCCTGTTCAAGGTGCTCAGCGTCGAGGCCTTCATCCGAGAGCCTTTCGAGCTGTGCGAAGAGGTGGTCCGTCAGGTCCGAGAGGCGGTTCTTGGTCATCTGGTTTCTCCATCGCTCTGCAGATCGAGGTGGGCGGGCTCGGCGGCGGCCTTGGCCTCGGCCTGCGCCAGGGCGCCGACCGGCAGGGCCATGCAGCGGGTGTAGATCGCGTGGGCGCAGCGGACGATGCGGACGGCGTCGGCGCGCTGGGCGGGGGTGAGCTGGGTCATCCCTGGCGCTCCTCGGGCTGGAGGGCGATGACCTCGGCCGCCTCGCCGGCGGCGACCAGGCAGGCCCGGCCGTCGGCGCCGACGGAGATCCAGGTCCAGCCCCCGGCGGGGCTCGCCCAGGCCTCGGCGACGAAGCCCCGGACGTCGAGGCCGCGGAAGACGGGCGCCTCGCCGTGCTGGCGCAGCGAGGCCGCCATATCCGCATAGGCCCCGCAGACGGTGGTCGCCTGCGCCTTTGCGGGCTCGACCGCGCAGCCGACCATCGCGACGGCAACCACAGCGGCCTCGAAGACGAGGGCGGGCATCACCCACCATCCGGAGAGGTAGTCTCGATCGTTCATGGCTCAGGCCTCCTGCGCCGCGCCCGCGCCCGCACGGATGCGGGCGCCCCAGGCGTTGTTCACCGCTCGCCAGTCGAGGCGGTGCAGGGCGTGCAGGCCGCTCTTCGGCCCGGTGATCTCGTAGACGGCGGCTGTGAAGTGCTGGCCGGCGGCGGCGCGGACGTCGGGAAGGCGCCACCACTGCGCCAACGCGATCTTCGCGCCGTGGTCCCGCTGCCAGCGAGGCCGGTCTTCGCGGTCGCTCCAGTCGACTCCGCCGTCCCGGGCGATCCAGCCTTTCAGCCCCTCGATCGCGCTGGCCGCGGCGGCCGCGTCGTGCAGGAAGCGGGTGTGGTCGACGCCCGCCTGCCGCTTGACGAAGGCCAGCAGCGCGGCGTCGTCCCGGCTGCGCACCAGGCCGAGGTTCCATGCCGCGATCCACAGGGCCTGCAGCTTAGGGGCGTAGGAGCCATCGAGGCGCCGCCGGCCGCCGGCGGGGCGGAACCCCATCCGGCGCAGCTCGTCGACCACCGCGGACTTCTCCGAAGGGGTCATCTCGCGCAGCCGGCGCTTGCCGGTCACGCGCTCGTAGAGGGCGCGGCGATCGTCTTCCTCGGCGATGCCGAGCGCCCGGACCCCCGCATAGATGGACTTCACCGCGCTCATCGGCTCAGGCCTTCGCCAGGTCGATGGTCACAGGCTGCCACGCGCCCTCGCGGGACTCGCGGCGGTAGCAGCGCACGTAGGTCTTCGAGCCGACCACCCGCATCGCGTCGCGGATCGCGACCATCGCCGAGAGCCAGCGCTCGTCCTGGATGTCCAGGCGCAGGAGCATGAAGATCTCGGCCCGGTTGATCTGGCCGGCCTTGTCGGTGTTGAAGGCCCG
>NZ_FOQH01000011.1 GCF_900113695.1 Albimonas pacifica
CTGGGCCGTCCCCGTCGTCGACGAGGCGGGCAGCGCCCTCGACATCAGCGCCGGCTCGCCCACCGCCTCGGCCGAGAAGGTCGGAGGCGTCGGCGGCCAGTTGGTCAACGCCTCCGCCAGCCTCGGCGACAGCTACACGATCCATGCCGCCTTCGCCGCCGACGCGCTCTCCGTCGGACGCTGGAGGGTGCAGACCTGGCTGGAGCTGGGCGGCGAGCCGCAGATGCTCGACCAGTTCGAGATCCGGGTTCAGGAGGCCAACGGCTGAGAGGGTTTCAAGGCCCGTTCAAGGGCCGGAAAAGTGCTGACACTTTCCTTGCGCGCTTCGGCCAACAATTTTTGCGCGCTACACCGCGCTTGCGCGGGCTTGTCCTTGACCGGGGCGGGCGAGTCGCTCAGGCATCTTCAGCGAGAGACGGATCCGGAGGACAGGCGCGGGCCCTGTTCTCTGGTGAGTCAGGAGCGTCCTGCGCGTCTCCCGCGCGCCGCCCGCCCCAAGGCCCCCGTCCCCCACGCGCCCCCGCCCGCCCCGCGCCGCGGGCGAGCCCTTGCCCCCGGCGCGACGCCCGACGCGGCGCCCTCCTCGAACGAGCGACGGCGCGCCCCTGCCGCAGGGCGCGCCGCCTGGCCTCCCGTCCGCGGCCGCTCCTGGCGCCCCGGACATCCCCGCGGGAGGCCCCCCCTCGGAGGGGTCCCGACGGGTCACACCGTCAGGTGTCTGCGGACCTCCGGATCGTCCAGGCTCTCGGCGGGGCCGGAGTGCACGATCTCGCCGCGGTCCATGATGTAGATGTGGTCCGCGAGCTCCCGGCAGAAATCGAGGTATTGCTCGATCAACAGGATGGTCAGGCCGTGCTCGTCGCGCAGGAACTGGATGGCGCGGCCGATGTCCTTGATGATCGAGGGCTGGATGCCCTCGGTCGGCTCGTCGAAGGCGATCAGCTTGGGGCGCATCACCAGGGCCCGGCCGATGGCGAGCTGCTGCTGCTGGCCGCCGGAGAGGTCGCCGCCGCGGCGATGCAGCATGGTCTTGAGGATCGGGAACAGCTCGAACACGTAGTCGGGGATGGTGCGGTCTTTCGACGGCAGGCCCGCGTAGCCGGTCTGCAGGTTCTCCTTCACCGTCAGCAACGGGAAGATCTCGCGGCCCTGGGGGACGAGGCCGATGCCGGCCCGCGCCCGGTCGTGGGACGAGCGCTTTCCCAGCGCCGTCCCCTCGAAGGTGATCGAGCCGCCCGAGGGCGGGTGCTGGCCCACGATCGAGCGGATCAGCGAGGTCTTGCCGACCCCGTTGCGGCCGAGCAGGCAGGTGATCTTGCCCTGCTCGACGGTGAGGTTCACGCCGCGAAGGGCCTGGGCCGCGCCGTAGTGGAGGGTGACGTTCTCGACGGTCAGCATCTCAGCGCCCCAGATAGACTTCGATGACCTGGGGATCGGCCGACACGTGGTCGAGCGATCCCTCGGACAGGACATGGCCTTCGTGCAGGCAGGTGACCTTCACGCCGAGGTCGCGCACGAAGCCCATGTCGTGCTCGACCACCACCACCGAGTGATCGACGGCGATGTCGCGCAGGAGACGCGCGGTCTCCTCGGTCTCGGCGTCGGTCATGCCGGCGACGGGCTCGTCGACCAGCAGCAGCTTGGGGTCCTGGGCGAGCAGCATGCCGATCTCGAGCCACTGCTTCTGGCCGTGGGAGAGGAAGGCCGCCAGTTCGTTGCGGCGGCGCTCCAGGCGGATGACCTCGAGGATCTCGTCGATGCGCTGCCGGTCGGGCTTGTTGGAGCGGTAGAAGAGCGCGGGGATGCCGCGGCGCTCGCCCTTCAGCGACAGGAGCAGGTTGTCGGCGACGGTCTGCGTCTCGAACACCGTGGGCTTCTGGAACTTCCGGCCGATGCCCATCTGGGCGATGGTGGGCTCGTCGTGCTTGGTGAGGTCCACGTCGCCCATGAAGAAGACGTCGCCTTTGTCGGGGCGGGTCTTGCCGGTGATGATGTCCATCATCGTGGTCTTGCCGGCGCCGTTGGGGCCGATGATGGCGCGCATCTCGCCCTTCATCAGCACGAAGCTCAGCTCGTTGATCGCCTTGAACCCGTCGAAGCTGCGGGAGACGCCGTCGAGGTAGAGCAGCGTGTCCTTGCGGGCCGAGGGGACGGGGGCGTGCTTCGGCGGGGCCTTGGGGGCGGATTTCGGCTCTGCGGGGATCTTCACGGGGATCTCGGTCATGGCGCTCACTCCCCGGCGGTCGCGTCGGCGACGGGCTGGTCGGTTTCCTCGTCCTTGCCTTTCGGCGCCTTCGCGCGGCGGCCGAAGGCCTTGCGGATCAGGCCGGCGACGCCCTCGGGCAGGAACAGGGTGGTGAGGATGAAGAGGCCGCCCAGCGCGAAGAGCCAGTATTCGGGCAGGACGCCGGTGAACCAGGACTTGGCGGCGTTGACCAGGACCGCGCCGCCGATCGGGCCGACCAGGGTGCCGCGGCCGCCGACGGCGGTCCAGACCACCATCTCGATGGAGTTGGCCGGGGCGAACTCGCCGGGGTTGATGATGCCGACCTGGGGGACGTAGAGGGCGCCGGCGATGCCGGCCATCACCGCCGAGACGACCCAGGCGAACAGCTTGATGTTCTCGGGGCGGTAGCCGAGGAAGCGGGTGCGGGCCTCGGCGTCGCGGACGGCGCGCAGGATCTTGCCGTATTTCGAGCCGGTGATCGCGGCGGCGATCAGCAGGTTGAGCGCCAGGAAGAAGGCCGTGAGGAAGAACAGGGCGGAGCGGACCTGGCCCGATTGCAGGTCATAGCCGAGCACGTCCTTGAAGTCGGTCAGGCCGTTGTTGCCGCCGAAGCCCATGTCGTTGCGGAAGAAGGCCAGCAGCAGGGCGTAGGTCATCGCCTGGGTGATGATCGAGAGATAGACGCCGGTCACGCGGCTGCGGAAGGCGAACCAGCCGAAGATGAAGGCCAGCAGGCCCGGGACCAGCATCACCATCAGGCAGGCGAAGAGGAAGCTGTCGAAGCCGTACCAGAACCACGGCAGCTCCTTCCAGTTCAGGAACACCATGAAGTCGGGCAGGATCGGGTCGCCGTAGACGCCCCGGGTCCCGATCTCGCGCATCAGGTGCATGCCCATGGCGTAGCCGCCCAGCGCGAAGAAGGCCCCGTGGCCAAGCGAGAGGATCCCGCAGTAGCCCCACACCAGGTCCAGCGCCAAGGCGGCCATGCCGTAGCAGAGGTACTTGCCGTAGAGGGGGACCAGGTGGTCGGCGACATGGAACGGCGAGGAGGGCGGCACCGCCAGGTTCAGCACCGGCACCAGCACGCCGATGCCGAGGATCACCAGCATCGAGATGAGGATCACGGGGGACTTCAGACCCCCGGCGAGGAAACGTCCGAGGATCATTCGACCGCCCTTCCCTTCAGCGCGAACAGGCCGCGCGGCCGGCGCTGGATGAAGAGGATGATGAAGACGAGGATCAGGATTTTTCCCAATACCGCGCCCGCATAGGGTTCAAGGAACTTGTTGGCGACGCCCAGCGTCAGGCCGCCCACCAGCGTCCCCCACAGGTTTCCGACGCCGCCGAACACCACGACCATGAAGCTGTCGATGATGTAGCCGCGCCCGAGGTTGGGGGAGACGTTGTCGATCTGGCTCAGCGCCACCCCGGCGATGCCCGCGATGCCCGAGCCGAGCGCGAAGGTCAGCGCGTCCACCCAGGGCGTGCGGATGCCCATGGCGGAGGCCATGCGCCGGTTCTGGGTGACGGCGCGCATCTGCAGGCCCAGCGAGGAGCGGTTGATCGCGAACAGCAGCGCCACGAACACGAACAGCGCGAAGCACACGATCCACAGGCGCGACCAGGTGATCGACATCTCGCCCAGCTCGAAGGCGCCCGACATCCACGAGGGGTTGCCGACCTCGCGGTTGTTGGGGCCGAAGATCGTGCGCACCGCCTGCTGGAGGATCAGGCTGACGCCCCAGGTGGCCAGCAGCGTCTCCAGCGGGCGGCCGTAGAGGTGGCGGATGATGCCCCGCTCCATGATCAGGCCCACGAAGCCCGCGACCAGGAAGGCCAGCGGCAGGGCGATCAGGAGCGACCAGTCGAAGAGCCAGGGGAAGCTGTTCCGGATCGTCTCCTGCACCACGAAGGTGGTGTAGGCGCCCAGCATCACCATCTCGCCATGGGCCATGTTGATCACGCCCATCACGCCGAAGGTGATGGCGAGGCCGATGGCCGCCAGGAACAGGACCGAGCCCAGCGAGATGCCGTACCAGATGTTCTGGCCCGCCTGCCACATGGCGAGCCTGGTCTCGATCGCCTCGATGCCCTCGTCCGCGGCGTCGGCCATCTCGCCGGTCGCCTGGTTGCGGTAGCCCAGCAGCACGCCCAGCGCCGCCTGGTCGCCGCGCTGGGAGATGACCTCGATCGAGGCGCGGATGATCTCGGGATCGTCGGAGGAGGCGAGCTGGATCGCGGCGACGGCCTGCTCCAGCCGCCGGCGCACGTCGGGGTCCTGCTCGGCCGCGAGCGCGGCCTGGACGGGCTCGAGCTGCTCGGGGTCGGCGGCGGCGAAGATGGTGTCGGCGGCGGACATGCGCACGACCGGGTCGGCGGCGCGCAGGGTCAGCGCCGAGATCGTCTCGTCGATCATCGAGCGGATCGAGTTCTTGATCCGGATGCGCTCGAGGCGCGGGCCCTTCTCGGCGACCGTCTCGCCGGTGACCGGGTCGAGCAGCGCGTCGGCGCCCTCGATCACCACCGCCCCGTCGGGCGTGACCTTCAGCTCGTTCTCGCCCAGCGCCCTCAGCGCCCGGACGGCGAGCGGATCGCCGATCGCGCCCAGCTCCTGGATCGTCGCCTCGACGCCGGAGAAGCCGTCGGCGGTCGCGAATTTCTGAATGGCGGCGGAGACCTGCGCCTCGTCGGCGGAGGCGCGCTCGGCCGCCAGCGCGCCGAGCGCAAGCGTGACGGCGAGAGCGAGAATGCGAAGCAGCGGCATGGGGTGCGGCCCTGGATCAATCGGCCCCCGGGGGACGGCGCGGGGATGACGCGCCGGGGGCGGGCGGAGAGGGCGGGCCGAAGCCCGCCCTCCCACTGCTCGACGGGTTCAGGCGAGGGCGCTCACGAGCCCTTGCCGCCGCACTTGCCGGTGGCGACGTTGAAGTTCCCGCACTCCATGGGCTTGCGCCAGTCGGAGATCAGGTCCTTGGAGTCGGGCAGGAAGTCCGACCAGGCGTCGCCGGGAACCAGGCCCGGGGTCTCGTAGACGATCGAGAACTGACCGTCGTCCATGATCTCGCCGATCAGGACGGGCTTGGTGATGTGGTGGTTGGGCATCATCGCCGAGTAGCCGCCCGAGAGGTTGGGGACGGTCACGCCGATCAGGCTGTCGATCACCGCGTCGGCGTCGGTGGTGCCGGCCGCCTCGACGGCCTTCAGCCACATGTTGAAGCCGATGTAGTGGGCCTCCATCGGGTCGTTGGTCACGCGCTCGGCGCCGGCGAAGGTCTTCCAGGCCTCGATGAACTCGGCGTTGACGTCGGCCTCGACGGACTGGAAGTAGTTCCAGGCGGCCAGGTGGCCCTCCAGCGGCGCGGTGTCGAGACCGGCCAGCTCCTCCTCGCCCACCGAGAAGGCGACGACGGGGATGTCGGTGGCCGCGACGCCCTGGTTGCCGAGCTCCTTGTAGAACGGCACGTTGGCGTCGCCGTTGATGGTCGAGACCACCGCGGTCTTCTTGCCGGCCGAGCCGAAGGCCTTGATGTCGGACACGATCGTCTGCCAGTCGGCGTGGCCGAAGGGCGTGTAGTTGATCATGATGTCCTCGGGCGCCACGCCCTTGGCCTGCAGGTAGGCCTCGAGGATCTTGTTGGTCGTGCGCGGGTAGACGTAGTCGGTGCCGGCCAGCACCCAGCGCTCGACGCCTTCCTCGTTCATCAGGTAGTCGACGGCGGGGATCGCCTGCTGGTTCGGGGCGGCGCCGGTGTAGAAGACGTTGCGCTGGCTCTCCTCGCCCTCGTACTGGACGGGGTAGAAGAGGATCGAGTTCAGCTCCTCGAACACCGGCAGCACGGACTTGCGCGACACCGAGGTCCAGCAGCCGAAGACCACGTCGACGCCGTTGCCCGAGATCAGCTCGCGCGCCTTCTCGGCGAACAGCGGCCAGTCGGAGGCGGGGTCGACCACGACGGCCTCGAGCTGCTTGCCCAGCAGGCCGCCCTTCTTGTTCTGCTCCTCGATGAGCATCAGCATGACGTCTTTGAGCGTCGTCTCCGAGATCGCCATCGTGCCGGACAGCGAATGCAGGATGCCGACCTTGATGGTCTCCTGCGCCTGGGCCGAGAGGGCCAGGGTCAGGGTGGACAGGGCCGTGGCCGCGGCGAGCGCGGTCTTGCGGACGGAAATCATTGGCATCTCCCTCTGGTGGTCCCCGGATTGGGTTGCGTAGGCGCCGCCGCACCTGTTGCAAGCGCCGGGCCAAGTCGCGCCGGACCCGTCGGTTCATGGCGATTTCGCGACATCCACGCGGCAGGGGTTGGGCCCGCGCGGGCGGCGGCGCCGCCAGGCGGGATGACGCTTCGACGACGACGGATTAGCTGAGGTTGCGCAAAGGTTAGGCACTGTTCAGATTTCCGGCAGGTCAGCCGCCCATCGTATCGGCGCCGGGCGGGCCGGCGCCCTCCATCGCGATACGACGCAGGGTCGGCGCGCCCTCTTGCGCCGCGCGTGTTGCGGCGCAACACTCGGCCCGAAACGAAGGGGACCCCGCACCTTGGCCAAGACGCTGAAGATCGCCGTGGTGGAGCGCGACCGCGACCGCGCCGTGATGATCGTCGACGGGCTGCGCGACGCCGGCGACCACGAGGTGATCGTGATCGGGGACGAGACGGGCCTCTCGCGCCGCCTGTCGGAGATCAATCCCGACGTGGTGCTGATCGACCTCGAGAACCCGTCCCGCGACGTGCTGGAAGAACTGGCGCTGGCCTCCGGGCCGATGGAGCGGCCGGTGGCGATGTTCGTGGATCGCTCCGACCTGGCGCTGACCCAGGCGGCGATCGAGGCGGGCGTCAGCGCCTACATCGTCGACGGGCTCCAGAAACAGCGCATCAAACCGATCATTGACGCCGCGGTGGCGCGGTTTCAGATGTTCGCACGCGTTCGATCGGAGCTCGCCGCCACCAAGGCCGCGCTGGCCGAGCGCAAGACGCTCGATCGCGCCAAGGGCATCCTGATGAAGTCCCGCGGCATCTCGGAGGACGAGGCCTACGCGCTGATCCGGCGCGCGGCGATGGACCAGGGACGGAAGGTGGCGGAAGTGGCGCAGGCCCTGATCACGGCGGCGGAGCTGCTGAAATGAACCGCGACGCCATCGAGGTAGGGTTCATCCCGCTCGTCGACTGCGCGCCGCTGGTCGTCGCCAAGGAGATCGGTTTCGCCGAGGAGGAGGGGCTGGACCTGTCCCTGCGCAAGGCGCCGAGCTGGTCGAGCCTGCGCGACCGCCTGGCGCTGGGGGCGCTCGACGCGGCCCACATGCTGGCGCCGATGCCGGTGGCGATGAGCCTCGGGCTCGGCGGCATCCCCGCGCCGCTGGACGCGCTGGCGATGATTTCGGTCAACGGCGACGTGATCGGCGTCTCCACCGCGCTCGCCGCGCGGATGAACGCGCTGGGCGAGCGGCCGGGCTTCATGGACGCGCAGGCCGTGGGCCGGCGCCTGATCGAGGCCGCCGAGGGCCGCCTGCGCCTGGGCGTGCCGTTCCCGTTCTCGATGCACGCGGAGCTGCTCTACTACTGGCTCGACGCGCTGGGGCTGCGCTCGCCCCAGGAGCTCGACGTGCGCACCGTGCCGCCCCCGCAGATGGCCGAGGCGATGGCCGCGGGCGAGATCGACGCCTTCTGCGTGGGCGAGCCCTGGGGCTCGGTCGCGGTCGAGACCGGGGTCGCCGAGATCATCCTGCCCGGCTGCGCGATCTGGCGCTTCGCGCCGGAGAAGGTGCTCGCCGTGCGCCGCGGCTGGGCGGAGGAGCAGCCGGCGCGGGCCGAGCAGCTGATGCGCGCGGTCTGGCGGGCGGGCAAGTGGCTGTCGGATCCCGCGCACCGGCTGGCCGCGTCGGAGCTGCTGGCCCGGCCCGACTACGTCGACGTCCCCTCAGAGATCATCGAGCGGGCGCTGAACGGGCGCCTGGTGATCGCGGCCACGGGCGAGGAGCGGCGCGCCCCGCGCTTCGTCGAGTTCTTCGACGCCGCCGCCACCTTTCCCTGGCGCAGCCAGGCGGTGTGGATGGCGACGCGGCTGGCGGAGCGCAACGGGCTCGACCGGGCGGAGGCCGCGAAGGCCGCGCGGGCCTGCTTCCGCACCGACCTCTACCGGCGCAACCTCGGGCCCGCGGGCGCCGACCTGCCCGGCGCGTCGGAGAAGCTGGAGGGCGCGCTCGACCAGCCGACCGCCGTGGCCTCGGCCGCGGGGCGGATGATCCTGGGGCCGGACCTGTTCTTCGACGGCCGGGTCTTCGATCCCTCGGAAGCTGCGTGAAGCGCGCGCGCGTGGTCGCGGCCTACGCCGCCGCCTATCCCGATCCGATCCGCCTGCGGGCCGGCGAGGCGATGGTCCTGACCGGGGCCGAGGACCTGTGGGACGGCTGGCGCTGGCTGTGGGCGCGGGCCCCCGACGGGCGCGAGGGCTGGGTCCCCGACGACCTGCCCCGCCCCGGCCCCGTCGCCGCGCGCGACTACGACGCCCGCGAGCTGAGCTGCGAGGCCGGAGAGGTCCTGCCGGTCGAGGAGCTGCGCCACGGCTGGGCCCGCCTGCGCCGGGGCGAGGCGACGGGCTGGGTCCCCCTGCGCTGCCTGGAGGCGGCGGACCCGGACTGAGTGCCGGATTTCTGGGCGCCCGCTGATCCATGCCTCCTGTTTCATCCATGGAACCGCTTTTCGGCTTGCGCGACGCCTCGGATTCGCGCTAGATGGATCCCAGCGCAGGGCAATGGAGTCCGGCGCGCCACTCACCCAAAGCACGGGTAACGCGGGCAAGGCTGCTCGATCGTCTCGGACCTCTCTTCCGGTCCCGGGAACAGATCGTGCGGCCTTTTTTCGTTTTTCACCCCTGCCGACCGGCGACGGCGCGCAGGGGACGGACTGGAGACAGACCATGACCCTCGTGAAAGGCGCGGCCGCCCTCCTCGGCGCCGCCTCGCTCCTCCCTCTCGCCTCGCCGGCCGTCGCCGAGTTCCACGACGTCGAGAAGGACGAGCTGAAGTTCGGCTTCATCAAGCTGACCGACATGGCCCCGCTGGCCATCGCCTACGAGAAGGGCTTCTTCGAGGACGAGGGCCTGTTCGTGACGCTGGAGCCGCAGGCCAACTGGAAGGTGCTGCTGGATCGCGTGATCGACGGACAGCTCGACGGCGCCCACATGCTGGCGGGCCAGCCGCTGGCCGCCACCATCGGCTATGGCACGCAGGCGCATATCATCACCCCCTTCTCGATGGACCTGAACGGCAACGGCATCACCGTGTCGAACGAGGTCTGGGCGGAGATGAAAAAGCACATCCCCACCGGCGCCGACGGCAAGCCGGTGCATCCGATCCCGGCCAGCGCGCTGAAGCCGGTGATCGACAAGTACAAGGCC
Organism: Albimonas pacifica; assembly: GCF_900113695.1. Lineage (GTDB taxonomy): Bacteria > Pseudomonadota > Alphaproteobacteria > Rhodobacterales > Rhodobacteraceae > Albimonas > Albimonas pacifica. The sequence continues at coordinate 9,620 of NZ_FOQH01000011.1, forward strand.
GAGGGAAAGCCCTTCAACATGGGCATGGTGTTCCCCGTCTCGACCCACAATTACGAGCTGCGCTACTGGCTGGCCGCCGGCGGCGTGAAGCCCGGCTACTACTCGCCCGAGAACGTCACCGGCCAGATCGACGCCGACGCGCTGCTGTCGGTGACGCCCCCGCCGCAGATGCCCGCGACGCTCGAGGCCGGGACGATCTACGGCTACTGCGTGGGCGAGCCGTGGAACCAGGCGGCGGTGTTCAAGGGCATCGGCGTGCCGGTGATCACCGACTACGAGATCTGGAAGAACAACCCCGAGAAGGTGTTCGGCATCACCGCCGCCTTCGCGCAGGAGAACCCCCAGACCGCCATCGCCGTGACCAAGGCGCTGATCCGGGCGGCCATGTGGCTCGACGAGAACGACAACGCCAACCGCGCCGAGGCGGTGGAGATCCTGAGCCGGCCCGAATACGTGGGCGCCGACGCCGAGGTCATCGCCGCCTCGATGACCGGGACGTTCGAGTACGAGAAGGGCGACGTGCGCGAGATCCCCGACTTCAACGTCTTCTTCCGCCACCACGCGACCTATCCCTACTACTCGGACGCGGTCTGGTACCTGACCCAGATGCGCCGCTGGGGACAGATCGCCGAGGCCAAGGCCGACGGCTGGTACGACGAGACCGCGAAGTCGGTCTATCGCCCGGACATCTACCTCGAGGCCGCAAAGTCGCTGATCGACGACGGGCTCGCCTCGGAGGCGGACTTCGACTTCGCCACCGACGGCTACAAGGCGCCCCAGTCCGAGTTCATCGACGGGATCACCTACGACGGCCGCGCCCCCAACGCCTATCTGGAGCAGTTCCCGATCGGCCTGAAGGGCGAGCAGAAGGTCGTCGGCTCCAACGTCGAGGGCTGAGCCCCGCCCCGTCCGGGGGGCGCGTTCCCCGCCCCCCGGCGCCTCGGGCCCCGGCCGCGCGCCCCTCGCGCGCGGCGCCCCGGCCCGAGGCCGCGTCCGACGGTTTCCCCCCTGTCCCCGTCGGACGCCCCCCGAGACGCACGGCACCCCAAAGGCACCTGGCGCGACGCGCGCCGCCTCATCTCGAAAGGCCCTTCCAGATGACCGCGATCCCCGACGCGAACCTCGAGCGCGACGCCGCCCGCGCGGAGCGCAAGGCGCGCCTGTTCACCCGGATCAACAAGGCCTCCGGCTGGCTCGACATCCTCGGCCTGAGCTTCCTGACCCCGCTGGCCAGGATCGCCGCGGGCGACGATCCCCGCGCGCAGGGCAAGGAGCTGTGGCGCCTGCTGGGCGTGCCGCTGGTCGCCATCGGCGCCTTCCTGCTGGCCTGGGCCTGGCTCGCGCCGCAGGTCGAGACCTCGCTCGGCGCCGTGCCCGGCCCGGTGCAGGTGTGGACCGAGGCGGTGGAGCTGAACGCGGACGCCGCGCGCAAGGCCGCCGACGAGGCCGACTTCTACGCCCGCCAGGACGAGCGCAACGCCAGGTTCGAGGCCGCCGGCAAGGCCGACCGCATCAAGTGGCGCGACTACACCGGGGCGCCGAGCTACTACGACCAGATCTGGACCTCGATCCAGACGGTGTTCTTCGGCTTCCTGATCGGCACGGCCGTGGCGGTGCCGATGGGGATCGTGATGGGGCTGTCGCCCTATGCGGCCGCGGGGCTCAACCCGCTGATCCAGATCTTCAAGCCGGTGTCGCCGCTGGCCTGGCTTCCGATCGTGACGATGATCGTCTCGGCGGTCTACGTGACCAACGACGGCCTGTTCTCGAAGTCGTTCCTGAACTCGGCGATCACGGTGACGCTGTGCTCGCTGTGGCCGACGCTGATCAACACCTCGCTGGGCGTCGCCTCGGTCGACAAGGACCTGGTGAACGTGGGCCGCGTGCTGAAGCTCTCGACCTGGACCAAGGTCACCAAGCTGATCCTGCCCTCGGCGCTGCCGCTGATCTTCACCGGCCTGCGGCTGTCGCTGGGCGTGGGCTGGATGGTGCTGATCGCGGCCGAGATGCTGGCGCAGAACCCGGGCCTTGGGAAGTTCGTGTGGGACGAGTTCCAGAACGGGTCTTCGTCCTCGCTCGCCAAGATCATGGTCGCGGTCTTCACCATCGGGATCATCGGCTTCCTGCTGGACCGGCTGATGTACGCGATCCAGTCGATGTTCACCTACTCGACCAACCGCTGAGCCCGAACTGGAGGACATGGCCATGACCCCCATTCTCGAATTCAAGGGCGTCTCCAAGGGCTTCGGCGAAGGGCTGAGCCGGGACGAGATCCTGACCAACATCAACCTCTCGGTGCGCGACGGCGAGTTCCTGGCGATCCTGGGCTTCTCGGGGACCGGCAAGACCACGCTGATCAACCTGATGGCGGGGCTGGAACATCCCGACCGCGGCGAGGTCCTGTTCGCCGGCCGCAGGATCGAGGGGCCGGGGCCGGAGCGGGGGCTGGTGTTCCAGTCCTACTCGCTGATGCCCTGGCTGACGGTGCGCGGCAACGTGAGCCTGGCGGTGGATGCGGTCCACAAGGGCAAGTCGCGCGCCCAGCGGACCGAGCTGGTCGAGAAGTATGTGCGCATGGTCGGCCTGGGCCATGCCTTCGACCGGCGGCCGGCGGAGCTGTCGGGCGGCATGCGCCAGCGGGTCTCGGTGGCCCGCGCGCTGGCGATGCAGCCGCAGGTGCTGCTGATGGACGAGCCGCTGTCGGCGCTGGATGCGCTGACGCGGGCCAATCTGGCCGACGAGATCGAGCGGATCAGCCAGGTCGAGAAGAAGACCGTGGTCCTGATCACCAACGACGTGGACGAGGCGATCATCCTCGCCGACCGGATCGTGTGCCTGAACCCCGACGGGACGCTGGGCGCGCAGTATGACGTGACCCTGCCCCGGCCCCGCGACCGGGCGGCGATGAACCATGACGAGGCCTTCAAGCGCCTGCGCGGCGAGGTCACCCAGTACCTGATGGACGTGGGCATCAATGCGAAGTCCGCCGAGACGCGGAGCCTGCCCAACGTGACGCCGCTCCACGCCCTGCCCAGCGCCTATGCGAAGGCGGCGGCGGAGACGAGTTCGGACGAGCGCTATCTGCAGTATTCGCAGCTCCACAAGATCTATCCCACGCCGAAGGGGCCGCTGACGGTGGTCGAGGATTTCGAATTGACCCTGAAGAAGGGGGAGTTCGTCTCGCTGATCGGCCATTCCGGCTGCGGCAAGTCCACGGTGCTGACGATGACGGCGGGGCTCAACGACATCTCCAAGGGCGCCATCGTGCTCGACGGGCGGCATGTCGAGGGCGCGGACCCCGAGCGGGCGGTGGTGTTCCAGAGCCCCAGCCTGTTCCCCTGGCTGACCGCCAAGCAGAACGTCGCGGTGGGCGTGGACCGGGTCTATCCCAAGGCCAGCCAGGCCGAGCGGCAGGACGTGGTGGAATACTACCTCGAGCGGGTGGGGCTGGGCGACGCGATGGACAAGCCCGCCGCCGAGATGTCGAACGGCATGCGCCAGCGGGTGGGGATCGCGCGGGCCTTCGCGCTGTCGCCGAAGCTGCTGCTCCTCGACGAGCCCTTCGGAATGCTGGACAGCCTGACGCGCTGGGAACTCCAGGAAGTGCTGATGGAGGTGTGGTCGCGCACCCAGGTCACCGCGGTCTGCGTCACCCATGACGTGGACGAGGCGATCCTGCTCGCCGACCGGGTGGTGATGATGACCAACGGTCCCCGCGCCACCATCGGCAGGATCATGGAGGTCGACCTGCCCCGCCCGCGCACCCGCAAGGCGCTGCTGGAGCATCCCGACTACTACCGCTACCGCGAGCAGCTGCTCTCGTTCCTCGAGGAATACGAGCATGGCCGCAAGCCGGCGGCAGCCCCGGCCCCCTCCTCGCCGCGGAGCGAGGCCGCGTAAGCGGCCCCTCCCGTCCCCAAGGAGAGACGAGATGCTCACCCCCTCCCCGGCGGATGCGGCGCAGGCGGCCATGGCCCCCCTGCCCGCCGACCGCCCCTTCATCCGGGCCACCGAGGTCTGGGTCCCCGACGCCCACGGCGCGCGGCTGCGGCTGGCCTCTGGGCTTTACGGCGACATGGCGGAGTTCGCCGCCGTCTCCGGCGCCGAGAGCTTCGGCGTCGCCGAGGGCCTGCCCGGCAAGGCCTGGGCCGAGGGCCGGCCGGTGGTCCTCAAGGGCTTCCGCGGCAGCTACTTCAAGCGCACCGAGGCGGCCGAGGCCGCCGGCCTGACCGCCGCCGTCGCGGTCCCCGTCTTCGCCGGCCGCACGCTGAAGGGCGTGGTGGTGTTCCTGTTCGGCGACGACGCCGCGCATGTCGGCGCGGTCGAGGTCTGGCGCGCCTCCCAGGAGCCGGGGGCGGTGATGCGCCTGCTCGACGGCTACTACGGCGCCGCCGAGCATTTCGAGTGGATCAGCCGGCGCAGCCAGTTTCCCCGCCGCGCAGGCCTGCCGGGAACGGTCTGGGCCAGCGGCTCGGCGGCGCTGTTCCGCAACCTGGGGGCCAGCCACCGCTTCATCCGCGCCGAGGGCGCGGCGCAGGCGGGACTGACCACCGGGCTGGGCCTGCCCGTGCCCTCGCCGACCGAGAGCGCCTATGTGCTGACCCTGCTCAGCGCCCTGGGCACGCCCATCGCCCGGCGCTTCGAGATCTGGGAGCGCGAGGGCGACGGGCCGGCCGCGCTGGTCGACGCGGTCGGCGACGGGGGCGAGAGCCTCTTCGACGGCGCGGCCCCGCCGGTCGTGGCCCCGGGCGAGGGCCTGATCGGCCAGGCGCTGGCGACCGGGGTCCCCGCGGCCTCGGACGCCTTCGCCGGCGCCCCGGCCAACGCCGCCGAGCGCGCCGCCGCCGCCGCCGGGTTCGGCGCGACGGTGGTCTTCCCCATTCACTCAGGCGACCGCGCGACGCAGGTCGCCGCCTGGTATTTCCGAGGAGGCGAGGCATGACGCAGAAACTGGTCGTCATCGGGGCCGGCATGGCCTCGGGCCGGGCGCTGGAGGAGCTGTTCGCCCTCTCGCCCGACGCCTGGGAGGTGACGCTGTTCGGGGCGGAGCCGCGCGGCAACTACAACCGCCTGATGCTCTCCCCCGTGCTGGCGGGCGAAAAGACCTATGAGGAGATCGTCACCCACGACGACGCCTGGTATCGCGACAACCGCGTGACCTGCCGCTTCGGCGAGAAGGTGACGGGCATCGACCGGGCGCGGAAGGTGGTGATCTCGGAGGGGGGCGAGACCCCCTACGACAAGCTGATCGTGGCCACCGGCTCGCAGCCCTTCATCATCCCGGTGCCGGGCAAGGATCTGCCGGGGGTGATCACCTTCCGGGACCTCGACGACGTGAACCGGATGCGCGCGGCCGCGGCGAAGCCGGGCGCGAAGGCGGTGGTGATCGGCGGCGGTCTGCTGGGGCTCGAGGCCGCGGCGGGGCTGCAGGTGCAGGGGATGGAGGTCACCGTCCTCCACCTGATGCCCCACCTGATGGAGCGGCAGCTGGATCCCGCCGCCGCCTACCTCCTGCAGAAGGAGCTGGAAGGCCGCGGCATCCGCGTGATGTGCAAGGCCGACACCGGCGAGATCATGGGCGAGACCCAGGTCGAGGGCGTCCGGCTGAAGGACGGGACCGAGATCCCCGCCGACATCGTGGTGATGGCGGTGGGCATCCGCCCGGACACGGCGCTCGCGAAAGAAGCCGGCCTCGCCGTCGGGCGGGGCATCCATGTCGACGACCAGATGGTGACCTCGGACGAGGACATCCTCGCGGTCGGCGAGTGCGTGGAGCATGACGGGAACGTCTACGGCCTCGTCGCCCCGCTCTACGAGATGGGCAAGGTGCTGGCGAAGACCCTGATGGGGGAGGCGGCGGCCTACAAGGGCTCGGTCATGTCGACCAAGCTGAAGGTGACCGGCGTCGACCTGTTCTCGGCCGGCGACTTCGCCGAGGGCGAGGACCGCGACGAGATCGTGTTCCGCGACCCCTCCCGCGGGGTCTACAAGCGCCTGGTGCTGCGCGAGGACCGCATCATCGGCGCGGTGATGTACGGCGAGACCGCCGACGGGAACTGGTATTTCGGCCTGCTCAAGGACAAGGCCGACGTCTCGGAGATGCGCGACACGCTCGTCTTCGGCGCCGCCTTCCAGGGAGGGGCCAGGCTGGACCCTATGGCGGCCGTTGCAGCCTTGCCGGATGATGCGGAGATCTGCGGCTGCAACGGCGTGTGCAAGGGGCAGATCGTCTCCGCCATCACCGAGAAGGGGCTGACCGGCCTCGACGCGGTGAAGGCGCACACCAAGGCGTCCTCGTCCTGCGGGACGTGTTCGGGGCTGGTCGAGCAGATCCTGCAGATGACGCTCGGCGGCGACTACCAGGCCCAGACGGTCAAGCCGATGTGCCCCTGCACCGAGCTGACCCACATGGACGTCCGCCGCCTGATCAAGAGCCAGCAGCTCAAGTCGATCCCCGCGGTGATGCAGGAGCTGGGCTGGAAGACGTCCTGCGGCTGCGCGTCGTGCCGGCCGGCGTTGAACTACTACCTGCTCTGCGACTGGCCCGGCGAGTATGAGGACGACTACCAGTCCCGCTTCATCAACGAGCGGGTGCATTCCAACATCCAGAAGGACGGCACCTTCTCCGTCGTCCCGCGGATGTGGGGCGGCATCACCAACCCCGCCGAGCTGCGGGCGATCGCGGACGCGGCCGAGAAATACAACGTCCCCACCGTGAAGGTCACCGGCGGCCAGCGCATCGACCTGCTGGGCGTGAAGAAGGACGATCTTCCGAAGATCTGGAAGGATCTGAACGCGGCAGGCCTCGTCTCGGGCCAGGCCTACGCGAAAGGGCTGCGGACCGTGAAGACCTGCGTGGGGACCGACCATTGCCGGTTCGGCACGCAGGACTCGGTGGGGCTGGGGATCGAGCTCGAGAAGAAGCTCTGGGGCTCCTGGACGCCGCACAAGGTGAAGATGGCGGTGACCGGCTGCCCGCGGAACTGCGCCGAGGCGACCTGCAAGGACCTGGGGGTCGTGTGCGTGGACTCGGGCTTCGAGGTGCATATCGGCGGCGCCGCCGGCCTGCACGTGAAGGCGACCGAGCTGCTGTGCAAGCTGACCTCGGAGGAGGCGGTGGTCGAGCACTGCGCGGCGGCCATCCAGCTCTACCGCGAGGAAGCCCAGTACCTGCACCGGATGTACAAGTGGATCGACGCCGTCGGCCTCGATCACGTGAAGGCCCGGGTGGTGGAGGACGCCGAGAGCCGCAGGGCGCTGGCCGACCGCTTCTACTACGCGCAGCGCTTCATGCAGCAGGACCCGTGGAGCGAGCGGGCGAGCGAGGGCGTGCACGCCCACGAATTCGCCCCCCTCGCCGAGATCGCCTGAGGAGGCCGCAACCATGACCGAATGGGTGGACATCGGCGCGCTGGAGGACATCCCCGTGCGCGGCGCGCGCAAGCTCAAGACCCCGATCGGCTGCGTGGGCGTGTTCCGCACCGCCGCCAACGAGGTCTTCGCGCTGGTCGACCGCTGCCCCCACAAGGGCGGCCCGCTGTCGGAGGGCATCGTGCACGGCCGCGCCGTCACCTGCCCGCTGCACAACTGGGTCATCGCGCTCGACACCGGGCTGGCGCAGGGGGCGGACGAGGGCTCGGTCCCCACGGTGCCGGTGAAGCTGGCGGCGGGCCGGGTGCTGGTCGACCGCGGCGCGGTCAGCCTCGCGCAGGCGGCGGAGTGATCCCCGCGCGGTGAAACGCCGGACGGGGAGGGGCCTTCTCCCCGCCCGGCCAGGCGCCCGGCCCGTCCCGTGCAGGCGGGCCGGGCGCCGATCCCCCGCCCCCGGCGGGGTCCAGCAGGAGCGAGAGCGATGAGCGATGCGATCCGGACCGCCTGCCCCTACTGCGGCGTCGGCTGCGGCGTGCTGGCGACCCCCGACGGCCGGGGCGGCGCCGCCATCGCGGGCGATCCGGCGCATCCGGCGAACTTCGGGCGGCTGTGCTCCAAGGGCTCGGCGCTGGGGGAGACGCTGTCGCTCGACGACCGGCTGCTGACGCCGCGCATCGGCGGGCGGGAGGCCACGTGGGACGCGGCGCTGGAGCTGACCGCCCGGCGGTTCCGCGAGGCGATCGAGGAGCACGGGCCGGAGTCGGTCGCGCTCTACGTCTCCGGCCAGCTGCTGACCGAGGACTATTACGTCGCCAACAAGCTGATGAAGGGCTACGTCGGCTCGGCCAACATCGACACCAACTCGCGGCTGTGCATGGCCTCGGCGGTGGCGGCCTATCGGCGGGCCTTCGGGACCGACACGGTGCCCACCTGCTACGAGGACCTCGAGCAGGCGGACCTGGTGGTGCTGGTCGGCTCGAACCTCGCCTGGTGCCACCCGGTGATCTACCAGCGGCTGGCGGCGGCCAAGGCGGCGCGGCCGGAGATGCGGGTGGTGACCATCGACCCGCGGCGCACGGCGACCTCGGACCTCGCGGACCTGCACCTGGGCGTCCGGCCCGGGGCGGACGCGGCCCTGTTCAACGCCCTGCTGGCGCGCATCGAGGCCGACGGCGCCGTCGACTGCGAATACGTCTCCAACCACACCGAGGGGCTGCCCGCCGCCCTGCGCGAGGCGCGCGGCTGGGACGTCGCGCGCACGGCGGAGGCGACCGGCCTCGCGCCCGCGGACGTCGAGGCGTTCCTGTCGCTGTGGGTGCGGCGGGAGAAGGTGGTGACGCTATGGTCCCAGGGGATCAACCAGTCGAGCTCGGGCGCCGACAAGGGCAACGCGATCATCAACTGCCACCTGGCGACGGGGCGGATCGGGCGGCCGGGGATGGGGCCGTTCTCGATGACCGGCCAGCCCAACGCCATGGGCGGGCGCGAGGTGGGGGGGCTTGCGAACATGCTCGCCGCCCATCTCGATCTGGAGGTTCCGGAGCACCGGGCGGCGGTGCAGGGCTTCTGGGCCTCGCCCGCGATGGCCGAGCGGCCGGGGCTGAAGGCGGTGGACCTGTTCCGGGCCTGCGCGGAGGGGCGCATCAAGGCGCTGTGGATCATGTCGACCAACCCCGTGGTCTCGATGCCCGACGCGGACGCGGTGCGCGACGCGATCCGGGCGGTTCCGTTCGTGGCGGTCTCGGAGGTCGTCGCGTCCTCGGACACCGGGAACGAGGCGGACGTGCTGTTTCCGGCGGCGGCCTGGGGGGAGAAGTCGGGGACGGTCACCAATTCCGAGCGGCGGATCACCCGGCAGCGGGCGTTTCTGCCTCCGCCGGGTCAGGCGCGGCCGGACTGGAAGATCGTCTGCGACGTGGCCTCGCGGATGGGGTTCGCCGACGCGTTCGCCTTCGAGAGCGCGGCGGACGTGTTCCGCGAGCATGCGGCCCTGTCGCGGCTGGCCGGAGCGCTGGGGCGGGACTTCGACATCTCGGCCAGGGCCGACGTCGCCGACGCGGCCTATGACGCGATGGAGCCCTTCCAGTGGCCCGCGGGCCCCGAGGGCGGCAAGGCGCGGTTCTTCGCGGACGGGCGGTTCTACACCCCCTCCGGCCGGGCGCGCTTCGTGGCGGTGACGCCGCGGGCCCCGGCCTCGCGCCTGTCGGAGCGGTTCCCGCTGCGCTTCAACACCGGGCGGGTGCGCGACCACTGGCACACGCTGACCCGCACCGCCAAGTCGCCGCGGCTGAGCCAGCACATCGCCGAGCCCTATCTCGAGATCCACCCCGCCGACGCCCGCCGCTGCGGCCTCGCGCCGGCCGACGTCGCCCGGGTGCGGAGCCGCGAGGGCGAGGCCCTGCTGCGGGTGCTGGTCACGTCCCGGACGCCCGAGGGCGCGGTCTTCGCCCCGATGCACTGGACGGGGGAGCTGTCTTCGGCCGGGCGCGTGGACGCGGTGGTGCGCGCGGAGGTGGACCCCGTGTCGGGACAGCCGGAGCTGAAGGGCTCGGCGGTGCGGGTGGAGAAGTTCGAGGCCGGCTGGCACGGCTTCGCCATCTGCCGCGCCCGGCCCGACTGCGGCGCGGCGGACTACTGGGCCGTCGCCCGGGCCACGGGCGGCTGGCGGGCGGAGCTGGCGGGGCGCGAGGCGCCCGACGACTGGACCGCTTTCGCCCGGGCGCTGTTCGGACTGGCGGAGACCGAGGGCGACGCCATGGTGGTCGAGGACCGCGGCCGCGGCGCCGCGCGGGTCGCGCTGTTCGCGGGCGGCCGGCTGGTCGGCGCGCTCTTTGCGGCGCGCGAGCCGGTGGAGGTCGCCCGCGGCCACCTCGCGGGGCTGCTGGCGGCGGCGGAGACGCCGCCCGACCTGCTGGCGGGGCGGCCGGGGGCGGACCGGCCGGATCCCGGCGCGATCGTGTGCTCGTGCTTCTCGGTGGGGGTGAACACGATCCAGGCGGCCATCGCCGAACAGGGGCTGGCCGACGTCGCCGCCATCGGGGCGGCGCTGGGGGCGGGGAGCAACTGCGGCTCCTGCCGGCCGGAGCTTCAGGCGCTGCTTGACAAGGCGAGGGGCGCGCGCACCTTGGCGGCATGACCTTCTCTCAGCTCGTCCGCACCCTTGGCCGCGGCCCCGGCCGCTCCCGCAACCTCGAACGCGGCGAGGCGGCCGAGGCCATGCGCCAGATGCTGGCCGGAACGCCGGCGCCCGAGGCCGTCGGCGCCCTGCTGATGCTGATGCGCTACCGCGGCGAGAACGCCGAGGAGATCGCGGGCTTCTGCGACGGCGCGACCGAGGGGCTGGCGGCGTGGGGCGAGCTGCGCCCGGCCATCGACTGGCCCAGCTACGCCGCCGGCAAGAGCCGTGGGCTGCCGCTGTTCCTGCTGGCCGCGAAGCTGGTCTCGGGCGCGGGCCTGCCGGTTCTGATGCACGGCTGGAACTCGGCCGCCCACATGCGCGAGGCCGCCGACCTGCGCGCCGCCCTGCCCGCGCTCGGCATCCCGGTGGTCGAGACGCCGGCGGCCGCGCGCGAGGCGCTGGACGCCGCCGCCATGGCCTACGTGCCGCTGGAGGCGATGTCGCCCGACCTCTACCGGCTGCTGCGGCTGCGCGACGTGCTGGGGCTGCGCTCGGCGGTGAACACGACGCTGCGGGTGATGAACCCCTCGGGCGCCGCGTGCTCGGTGCAGGGGGTGTTCCACCCGCCCTACCGGCCGCTGCAGGTCGAGGCCTCGATGCTGCGCGGCCAGCCCCGGCAGATGGCGCTGAAGGGCGGCGGCGGGGAGTTCGAGCGCAATCCCGCGAAGTCGGTGACGCTGGAGGGCGTGGTCGGCGGCGAGCGGATCGAGATCGAGGCCGCCCCGATCATCGACGAGACCCGCCGCCTCGCCGACGAGAACCCCGACCCCGCCCGCCTGCCCGCCCTGTGGGCCGGCGAGCTGGAGGACCCGTTCTCCGAGGCGGTGGTGGTCGCGACCGCCGCGGCCGCCCTGCTGGCGGCCGGAGCCTGCACCGACCTGCCCGCCGCCGAGGCCGAGGCCGCGCGCCTCTGGGCCGAGCGCGGGGCGCTGCGGGCGGCCTGATCCCGACATCGACGCAGGCCCGGCGCGGCCGCCCGCGGAGGCGGCGCGACGACGGTCCCGCCCGTGACCGGCGTCCGGCCCGCGCCGCGCCCCGGCCGCGGGGACCGGGGCGGGCGCGGGGCGCGTGGGGCGGGCGTTACTCTGCGGCCCGGGGGAGGCTCGCGTGGTGGCGCTCGAGGGCCGCCTGGGGGTCGGAGAGGAGCTTCTTCACCCCCCGCGCGGCCTGGCGGATGCGCTGCTCGTTCTCCACGAGGCCGAGGCGCACGTAGCCCTCGCCGTATTCGCCGAAGCCGATGCCGGGGGCGACGGCGACCGCGGCCTCCTGCAGCAGGATCTTGGAGAAGGCCATCGAGCCCAGCGCGCGGAAGGGTTCGGGGACCGGGGCCCAGGCGAACATGGTGGCGGGGGGAGAGGGGATCTCCCATCCCGCGCGGGTCATCGCGTCGACCAGCACGTCCCGGCGGCCCTTGTAGAGGGCGCGGATCTCTCCGATGCAGTCCTGCGGGCCGTTGAGCGCGGCGGCGGCGGCCACCTGCACCGGCGTGAAGGCGCCGTAGTCGAGGTAGCTCTTGATCCGCGCCAGCGCGCCGACCAGGCGGGGGTTGCCCACCGCGAAGCCCATGCGCCAGCCGGGCATCGAGTAGGTCTTGGACAGCGAGGTGAACTCCACCGCGATGTCCTTGGCGCCGGGCACCTGCAGGATCGAGGGGGGCGGCGTCTCGTCGAAGTAGATCTCGGCGTAGGCGAGGTCCGAGAGCAGCCAGATGTCATGGCGTTTGGCCAGGCGCACCAGCTCCACGTAGAAGTCGAGGTCGCAGACCTGCGCGGTGGGGTTCGAGGGGAAGTTCACCACCAGCGCGGTCGGGGCCGGCACGGTGTGGATGCAGGCGTTCTCGACGTCGCGCAGGTACTGCTCGGGGTTGAAGGCGCCGCCCGCCACGGGGATGTGGCGCAGCGCGCCGCCCGCGATGATGAAGCCGTAGGGGTGGATCGGGTAGGAGGGCGAGGGCGTCAGCACCACGTCGCCCGGCGCGGTGATCGCCATGGCGAGGTTCGCGAGCCCCTCCTTCGAGCCGAGCGTCGCGACCACCTCCGTCTCGGGGTCGAGGTCGACGCCGAAGCGGCGCTGGTAGTAGGCCGCCTGGGCGCGGCGCAGGCCGGGGATGCCCCTGGAGGCGGAATAGCGGTGGGTGCGCGGGCGCTTCACCGTCTCGACCAGCTTCTCGACGATATGGGCGGGCGTGTCCTGGTCGGGATTGCCCATGCCGAAGTCGATGATGTCCATCCCGTCGGCGCGGCAGGCGGCCTTCAGACGGTTCACCTCGGCGAACACGTAGGGGGGAAGGCGCTTGATGCGGTGGAACTCGTCCGAGGGTCTGGGCATGGCCGGGGGTCTCTGGTCGGGGCGCTCTGGGATTTTCCGGGCCGGCGTTCTTGGGCGCGCCGGGAGAGGCGTTATAGGCGCGAACCGCGGCGGAATGAAGGGCGTATCGGAAACCGTGCGCGCGGCGGAAACGCAGGGGCCGCGCGGGCTTGCGCCGTCGCTCAGAGCGGCTGGATGCCGGCGAGGTAGTGGGCGAGGCTGCGGTCGGCCTGAACCGGAAACGCCTCCGCGAGGGTCTCCATCGCCTCGATCCGGTCGAAGCGGAAATTGCGGTAGGCCCGGCGCGTCTCGCACCACGCCAGCAGGGTCCAGCGCCCGGTCCAGGCGATCAGCCCCAGCGGCCAGACGATGCGCGAGCTCGCGACGCCGGCCGCGTCCCGGTAGTCGAGGCGCAGTTTCCGGCGGGCCTCGCAGGCCTCGCGGATCGCCTGGTGGCGGGCGCGCATCGGCTCGTCGGCGGGGATCACCGGGGCGCGGTAGGGCAGCGCGTCGGCCTCGGCGAGCAGGCGGTCGTCGAGGATGGCGCGGATCTTGGCCTCGGCCGAGCGGGCGGCGGCGGCGAGCGCGGGGTCGGTGACCGCCTGCACCAGCCGCCCCCCCACCAGCAGGGCCAGGACCTCGTGGCGGTCGAACATCAGCGGCGGCAGGTCGAAGTCGGGCGAGAGGCGGTAGCCCACCCCCGCCTCGCCCGCGATGGGCACGCCCTGGGCCTGCAGGTCGGCGATGTCGCGATAGACCGTGCGCAGACTGACCTCGAGCGCCTCGGCCAGCGCCCGCCCCGTGACCGCGAAGCGGCGGCCGCGCAGCAGCGTGACCAGCTCGAACAGGCGGTCAGCGCGGCGCATGGGCGGGCGGAGGAGCCCCGGCGGGGAGGCGGATCATGGCGCGGGGGTCCTTCCCGGCTGGGGGCGCGAGGGGCGGTCATGAGCTGACGTCTCGCACGGGGCTGCTGTCAACCTCCTGTCAGCAGCGCCCTGCCCCGCCCGCCACGCCTCCCGCCCTGCGCCCTTCCCGCGGCGAGCCGTCGGCCCGCCCCGGGCGGAGGTCGCAGCGCCGCGGGGCCGGCCGCAGGCCCGCCTCCTCTCCGGCGGGCGCCGCCGCCCGGCCGCCGGGCCCCGCCCGCCGCAAGGCGCGCCCGGGGCCCCGCCGCGGCGGGCCCAAGGCCAGCCCCGGGCGCGGAGCGTCGCGCCGCGGCCCGGCCGAAGGCCGGCTCAGGAGGCGCGGATCAGCGTGCCCGCGCCGTGGGAGGTGAACAGCTCCAGCAGGCAGGCGTGGGGCGCGCGGCCGTCGAGGATCACCACCGCGTCCACCCCCGCCGCGATCGCGTCCAGCGCCGTGCGGCACTTGGGGATCATGCCCCCCGAGATCACGCCCGAGGCGATCAGCGATTCGGCCTGCGCCTCGGTGATGTCGGTCATCACCTCGCCGTCCGCGCCCTTCACGCCGGCCACGTCGGTCAGGAGCAGCAGCCGCTCGGCCTTCAGCGCGCCGGCGATGGCGCCCGCGGCGGTGTCGCCGTTGACGTTGAAGGTCTCGCCGTTGCGGCCCACGCCGACGGGCGCGATGACGGGGATGTAGTCGCTCTCGATGAAGGTCTCGAGCAGGCCGGGGTTCACCTCCACCGGCGTGCCGACGAAGCCGAGGTCGAGGACCTTCTCGATGTTCGACTCCGGGTCGCGGGTCGTCTTCATCGTCTTCTCGCAGATCATCAGGTCCGCGTCCTTGCCCGACAGGCCCACGGCCTTGCCGCCCTGCCGGTTCAGCGCCGTCACGATCGCCTTGTTGATGCGTCCCGCCAGCACCATCTCGACCACCTCCACGGTGGCCTCATCGGTGACCCGCAGGCCGTCCACGAAGTTCGACTGGATGGCGAGCCGCTTGAGCAGCTGCTCGATCTGCGGGCCGCCGCCGTGGACCACGATCGGGTGCACGTTGCACTGCTTCATCAGCACGATGTCGCGCGCGAACCGGGCCAGCGCCTCGTCGTCGCCCATGGCGTGACCGCCGAACTTGATGACCACGCGCGCCCCGTCGTATCGCTGCAGGTGCGGCAGCGCGTCCGAGAGGGTGCGGGCGGTGGCGATCCAGTCGCGTTTCATCAGCAGGACTCCCAAGCAGAGCCGCCCGGCGAGACAGGCCTGCCGGGCGACCGGCAAGGTTCCTAAACGCAAGCGCCCCCCGGGGGAAGGGGGCTGGGCCCTTCGCGCCGCGCGAAATCGCCCGGCGTGGGCCCCCTGCCCCGCTCTTTCGTCCATCCCTGCGGTCGTCGCCCGCGCCTCGCGGCCTGCGGCCGCCCGCCGGCGCCGCCTCCCCGCGCCCGAGCGGGCGGCGACGGATGGTGCAGCCACGTAAACGGTTTCGCCCCCCTTGCGACGGCCGCCGGTCGGGCCGACGCCGGGCGCGGGCGCCTGCGGGCCCGGGGATCCCGTTCAGACGGCCTGCGCCCGCGCCTCGCCCGGGCGGCGGAGGCGCGGCCCGGCGCGGGACCGGCGCGGCGAAGGGCCGGCCTGCGCGCCTGCGCCGCAGCGGGGGCGGCCGCTCGGGCGGCCCGGCCTGCGCCGGGGATTCGCCGGAACGAATTAAGATCCATCCATTCCAGCGCCTTGGACGTGGCGAACCGTTCTGCGGAGTGAAATTCGGAGGCCGCGTCGAGGGGCGCCGCCTCCGCTGCGTCAGGGCGCTTGACGTGTGGGTCAGGCGCCCAGGGAATCTCCCGTCTCCGCAAGGGGTTGGGTCCGCGACGGCCGCTCCCTCCCGGGCGCCCTCCGTTCATCTTGGCCCCTCTGGCGCCCCGCCCCCGCGCCGGGAGCATGGCCGCTTTCCTCCACATGGACGATGACGACGGCGCTTCGGGCCCCTAAGTTGTTCGGCGTTGGGGGGACCCTCTGGACAGGCGCCCCGAGCGCCGGGAGAGAGAGTCTTGAAACGTATTGTCGAGAGAGACCTGCAGGTGGACGAGACGCCGGTCCTGGTGTCGTCCGACAATATGCAGGGCGTGGCGGTGCAGGGCGCGGACGGTCGCAGTCTGGGCCATGTGGACCACGTGATGATCGACAAGCGCGCCGGCCGGCTGGCCTACGTGGTTCTGGCCTACGGCGGCGTGCTGGGCATCGGCGAGCGGCTCTACCCGCTCCCCTTCGAGGCGCTGGCCTACGATCGCGCGATCGACGGCTACCGCGCGGTGGTGACCCGCGACGACGTCGAGGGCGCGCCGCACTCGCTGGCCGACGAGGGCCGCTGGTCCGACCCGGACTGGCGCCGCAAGATCGACCTGCACTTCGCGCTTCCGCCGCTGCGCGCGGACGCCTGAAGCTTCATCCGGACCGAGATCGGGGCGCCCTGCGGGGCGCCCCGCCCGCTCCCCCCGGCCCGCTGCGGAACGGGCCGGGCGCGGCGCGGCCGACCGCCGCCCTCCGTCGGCGCGGCCCGTCGCCGACGCCCCGGCGCGCCCCTTCGGGCGGCGGCGCCGGGGCGTTTTCGTCCGCCTGGCCGTCCGCCGAGCCTGATGTCCGGCGAGGGCCTTCGGGGAGGGGCCGTCCGGGGAGGGGCCGTCGGGAAGGGAGGACGGGCCTTCGGGGAAGGGGGAGGGGCCTTCGGGCGCGAACGCCCTCCGGACCGCCCCCGTCCGCTCCCCCCGTCCGCTCAGAGCTCCAGCAGACCCGCCACCGCGGCGCGCACCCGCTCCAGCCCCTCGTGCTTCTGGGACGAGGTGGTCAGGATCTCGGGGTAGGCCGCGGGGTGGCGGGCGAGGTCGGTCTTCAGCGCCTCGGCCACCTTCTCGATCGTGCCGGCGGCGGGCTTGTCGGCCTTGGTCAGCACCGCCTGGAAGGGCACGGCCGAGCGGTCCAGCAGCTCCATGATCTCGTGATCGACCTTCTTGGCCCCGTGGCGCCCGTCGATCAGCAGGAACACACGGCGCAGGGTCGGGCGCCCGGCCAGGTAGCCCTTGAGCGTCGCCTGCCACTGCTCGACCAGCTTCACCGGCGCCTCGGCGTAGCCGTAGCCCGGCAGGTCCACCAGCCGCAGCCGGTCGCCCATCGAGAAGAAGTTCAGCGCCTGCGTGCGCCCGGGCGTGTTCGAGGCCCGCGCGATGCTCTTGCGCCCGGTCAGCGCGTTGATCAGCGAGGACTTGCCCACGTTCGAGCGGCCGGCGAAGCAGACCTCGATCCGGTCGGCGGGCGGCAGGTGGTGCAGCTCGGGCGCCGAGAGCAGGAAGTCGACCGGGCCCGCGAACAGCAGGCGCCCGGCCTCGGCCAGCTCTGGATCGGGATCGGGGTCGACGACGAAGGGCACGCCGCTCATGCCGCGGCCTCCGTCACGACGACCGCGTCGCCCAGGGCGATCTCGCCGCCCTCGATCACCTCGGCGAAGACGCCGAAGTTCTCGGCCTGGCCCAGCGAGGTCAGCAGCGACAGCATCTCGACGTCGCGCTTGCCGGTCTCCGGGTCGGCGTGGGTGGCCGAGCAGCGGCCGATCGGCTCGGTGATCTTCACGAGGCAGCCGCCGAGGCGCAGCTCCCGGCCGATCCAGCCGGTCTCCTCCCACGGCGCGAGGTCCTCGACCCAGAGGTTGCCGCGGAAGCGGCGGCGGTCCATCGGGCGGCCCGCGGCCTCGGCCACCACGGCGAGCGAGGCGTCCGAGAGGATCGAGATCCACTGCGCGGGCTGGTCGGTCATCCCGCGGCCCGGCGCATGGGCCAGGCGCGAGGGCCGCGGCATCCCCGCGGGGATCAGCGCGTCGGCCCAGGCCACGAAGGCGGCCTCGCCCTCGGGCGTGCCGGGATCGACGGTCAGGTCCGCGAGGTCGGGGTGGCGGAAGGTGATCGGCCCGCCGGGCGCGCCTTCGGCGGTGACCGCCATCAGCGAGGGGAAGGTCGCCCCGCGCAGGAAGGTCGAGCAGCGCGCCCAGGCGGGGGCGTCGAAGTCGAAGCGCGACTTCTCGTGGGCCAGCGCCCAGACGCGGTCGCCGGGCAGGGTGCGACCGGCCTCGAGCGCGACGCGCGCCAGCGCCTCGCTGCCCAGGGCCTTCACCGGGTGGCGATGGATCGCGCTGATCCGGGGCATGTCGCCGGGTCTCCTCTCGGATTGCGGGCGGCCTGGACGGGCGACCTCGGCGCGCAGCGCCGCGATCGCCCGTCCGGCCGCCCGGGGGGGCGTGATCGTGCGAGCATGGCGCGCCGCGCCGCCCGCGTCATCCCCCGGATGCGGAAACGGCCGCGCGCCCTTCTGGCGCGCGGCCGCGGTCGTCTCTCGCCCTTCGGCGGGCCGGGGGCCTCAGCCCTCGGCGTTCTTCTTGCGCTTGAACGATTTCTTGACGTTGCCCAGCACGTCCACGTCGACGCCCTGGCTGCGCATGATGATGTACTGCTGGGTGAAGGTGATGGTGTTGTTGGCCACCCAGTAGATCACCAGGCCCGAGGCGAAGCTGCCCAGCATGAACATGAACACCCAGGGCATCCAGGCGAAGATCATCGCCTGGGTCTTGTCCGTGGGCATCGGGTTCAGCTTCTGCTGCAGCCACATGGTCACGCCCAGCAGGATCGGGAACACGCCGATCGAGACGATCCCGAGCATGGACGAGTGGTCCGGCGCGGCGAAGGGCAGCGCCCCGAAGAGGTTCATCCACGACGTGGGATCCGGCGCCGACAGGTCGTGGATCCACCAGATGAACGGCGCGTGCCGCATCTCGAGCGTGACGAACAGCACCTTGTAGAGCGAGAAGAAGATCGGGATCTGCAGGATGATCGGCAGGCAGCCCGCGGCGGGATTGGCTTTCTCCCGCTTGTAGAGCGCCATCATCTCCTGCTGCATCTTCACGCGGTCGTCGCCGACGCGCTCCTTGATCTTCTCCATCTCCGGCTGGAGCTTCTTCATCTTCGACATGCTGACGTAGGACTTGTAGGCCAGCGGGAAGAGCACGAGCTTGACGCAGAAGGTCATGGCGATGATCGCCCAGCCCATGTTGCCGATCAGCCCCTCGAAGAACACCAGGATGTGGGCGAAGGGTTTCGTCAGGAAGAAGAACCAGCCCCAGTCGATGGCGTCGACGAAGCGGGGGATGCCCGCCTCCTCGTAGGCCTCGATGGTCTTGAGCTCCTTGGCGCCGGCGAAGAGCTGGGTCGCCACCGCCGCCGTCGCGCCCGGCGCCACCGCCTGCACGGGCAGGCGCATCTCGGTGCGGTACTCCGACCCGTCGGGGCGGGCGACGTATTTGAACACCGCGTCGAAGGGCTGGCCCTGCGGCGCGATCAGCGTGGTCATCCAGTACTTGTCGGTGAAGCCCAGCCAGCCGGCCTCGGTCACCGGGATCACCTCCTGGCGCACGCCGGGGCCGCCGGAGCCCTCGAGGTCCTGCAGGGCGTCGTAGTCGAGCTCGTTGAGCACGCCGTCGAACTTGCCCAGCGCGCCCTCGTGCAGGATGTAGAAGTTCACCGTCTCCGGCTCGCCGCGGCGCACCACGTAGGAGTAGGGGGCCAGCGAGACCTCGGCCTCGGTGGTGTTCTCCACGCTCTGCTCGACCGAGAACATGTAGTTGGCGTCGAGCGAGATCTTGCGGCGGAAGATCAGCCCCTCGCCGTTGTCCCAGGCCAGCGTGATCGGGGACGAGGAGGTCAGGACCTCGCCCTCCTCCAGCGTCCACTCGGTGTTGGGGCCGGGGGTGGCGACGGGGGTCTCGGCGGTCGGCAGCCAGCCGTAGACCGCCAGGAACGGATGCGGCGTGCCCAGCGGGGCCAGCAGCGTGACGTTGGGCGAATTGTCGTCCAGCGTCTCGTGATAGTCGTCGAGCGTCAGCTCGTCGATCCGGCCGCCGCGCAGCGAGATCGAGCCGGTGACCCGGTCGCTGTCGATCTTCACGCGCGGCGCGTCGGCGGCCTGCGCCTCGGCGCCGGTCGCCCCGCCCGCGGTTCCGCCGGCGGGGGCGACCGGAGCGCCGGCGCCGGTCTCGGTCGACGAGACCTGGGCGGCGGGTTCCTGCGGCTGCTCGACCGGTTGGGGCGGGAACAGCACGAACCAGACCGCAATCACCACGAAGCTCAGCACCGCGGCGATGAGCATGTTCTTCTGTTCGGTCATCCAGCGCTCCCGCACGCGCAACTTGGAAGGATCGGCCGCCTTGAACCCGCCGGGGAGGGGAAGGTCAAGGCGTTTCGGGGACGCGCGGCGCGCGTCCTGTCCTGCGGGGCCGGTCGGCGCCCGGCGCCGGCGACGCCCGGGCCGCCCCCGCGACCCGCGCGGGACGGGGGGTGAATGGCGCCCCGGGCGACCCGACGCAAGCCCTTGCGGCCGGCGCGGGACGACAAGGCGCGCCCCCCTCCCCGCCCGAGTCGCCCCGCAGCCCCTCCGCCCCGGTCCCTGCCCGCCCTGCCCCGCCCCGGCGGCGGCGGCCCGGGCGCGCCCCCGGACGATCACGCCTGCGCGAGGCGCGGCGGCCGCCTCGGCGCGGCGCCGGCGGCGGCGCGCCCTGCCCGCCGTCGCAGCCGGCCGCGGCCTGCGCCGGCCCGCGGCCGCCCGGGCGCCGCGCCGATTCCCCCGGCGCCGCGGCATGGCGCCCGGCCCCGCGACGTGGCGCGCCTTGACGTGCGCCCGCCGGGCCGGAACACTCTGCGGTGGAACTGCGTCGCGCCCTTGGGGGGGCGCGGCCGGAAGGAGCAGACGCGATGGTTCCCCGCCCCTTGCGCGGACCGTCCAGCCCGCGGCGCGAGGCCCGACGGCGGGCCCCGAGGCCCTCGTTCCCGCCACGCGAAGGCCTGCGCCCGCGGCGGAGCGCCGGTCCATGAGCGCCGGCCTCGTCGCCGCGCCGGCGCCCCCGCTCTACGAGCTGCGCCGCTTCCGCGATCCCGATGCGCTGGCCCAGGTGGCGGCCGAGCGGATCGCCCAGATCCTGCAGGGCGCCATCGCCCGGCGCGGGCGCGCCGTCGCCGCGCTCTCGGGCGGGGCCACGCCGCAGCGGACCTACGCGCGCCTCGCGCGGAGCGAGCTCGACTGGTCGCGGATCACCATGACGCTGGTCGAGGACCGCTGGGCCCCGCCCTCGGACCCGACGTCCACGCGCAACATCCTCGACCTGTGCCTGTTCATGGACAGCCGGGCGCGGGGGGCGCGTTTCCAGCCCCTCTACACCGGCGACCCGACGCCCGAGGCTGGGCTCGCCACGGCCGAGAGCCGCCTGCGCCGCCTCGGCCGGCCCTTCGACCTGGTGGTGCTGGGCATCGGCCCAGACGGCCACGTCGCGGCCCTGTTCCCGGGGGCCGAGGGGCTGACCGCCGCGCTCGATCCCGACGGCGAGGCGCTGCTCGCCCCGATCCGCGCCCCCGGCCGCGGCGGGCCGCGCGTCACCCTGACGCTTTCGGCGATCCTGCAGGCGCGGCGCATCCTGCTATTGTTCTCGGGACCGGCCAAGTCGCGCGCCTTCGAGCGCGCGCTTCAGCCCGGGCCGGTCGAGGAGATGCCGATCCGCGCCGTCCTCCGCCAGCGACGAACGCCGGTCGAGGTGTTGTGCGCGCAAACCGATGGAGCCGATGTGACCACTCCCATCGCCGCGGCCTGGAAGGCCGTCGAAACCGCCCGCGACCGCCTGGCGGGCCGGCGCATCGCCGACCTGTTCGCCGCCGATCCCGCGCGGTTCGAGACGCTGTCCGCCCGCCTGGACGACATGCTGTTCGACTATTCCAAGACCGGTCTCGACAAGGGCGCGGTCGAGGCGCTGACGGGCCTCGCGCGCGCCGCAGGCGTCGAGGCGCTGCGCGACGCGATGTTCGCCGGCGCCCCGATCAACGCCACCGAGGGCCGCGCCGTCCTGCACCCCGCCCTGCGCGCCGCCGCCGGCGAGGCGTTCTCGGCCGAGGGCGAGGACGTGATGCCCGAGGTGCTGGAGACGCGCGAGCGGTCGCTCGCCTTCGCCGAGGCGGTGCGCACGGGCGCCTACGCCTCGGTCTCCGGCAAGCCTTTCACGGATGTGGTGAACATCGGCATCGGCGGCTCGGACCTCGGCCCGGTGATGGCGGCGGCGGCGCTGGCGCCGGTGCATGACGGGCCGCGGTGCCACTTCGTCTCCAACGTCGACGGGGCGCATGTGCACGACGTGCTGGCGGGGCTGGACCCGGCCACCACGCTGGTGCTGATCGCCTCCAAGACCTTCACCACCATCGAGACGATGACCAACGCCCATACCGCCCGGGCGTGGATGGAGCGGGCGATCGGCGACCGCGCGGGGGCTCATTTCGCCGCCCTCTCCACCGCGCTGGACGAAGTGGCGAAGTTCGGCATCGACGAGAGCCGGGTCTTCGGCTTCTGGGACTGGGTCGGCGGGCGCTACTCCGTGTGGTCCTCCATCGGTCTCAGCCTGATGATCGCCATCGGCCGCCAGCGGTTCGAGGATTTCCTCGCCGGCGCCCGGGCCATGGACGCCCATTTCCGCGAGGCGCCGCTGAGCGCGAACCTGCCGGTGCTGCTGGCGCTGGTGGGCGTGTGGCATCGCGGCGCCCTGGGCCTGCCGAGCCGGGCGGTGATCCCCTACGACCAGCGCCTGCTGCGCCTGCCCGCCTACCTCCAGCAGCTCGACATGGAATCGAACGGCAAGACCGCGCGCCTGCGCGAGGGGCTCGCGGGCGAGACCGGGCCGGTGGTCTGGGGCGAGCCCGGCACCAACGGGCAGCACGCGTTCTTCCAGCTCCTCCACCAGGGGACCACGGTGATCCCGGTGGAGTTCCTGGTGGCCGCCAACGGCTGGGAGCCGGAGCTCGCCCACCACCACACCCTGCTGCTCGCGAACTGCCTCGCCCAGTCCGAGGCGCTGATGGCCGGCCGCACGGAGGCCGAGGCCTACGAGATGATGATCGCCGACGGCAAGCCGGAGGCGGAGGCCCGCCGCCTCGCCCCGCACCGCGCCTTCGCCGGCGACCGGCCCTCGACCACGCTGATGTATCGCAGGCTGGACCCGTTCACGCTGGGCCGGATCGTGGCGCTCTACGAACACCGGGTGTTCGTGGAGGGCGCGATCTGGGGCGTGAACAGCTTCGACCAGTGGGGCGTCGAGCTGGGCAAGACGCTCGCCAAGGCGCTGGAGCCGATGGTGACGGGCGAGACCTCGGCCGAGGGCAAGGACGGCTCCACCGCCGGCCTGATCGCCGCCCTGCACGCCCTGCGCGAGGGCTGAGCGGGCGGCGGGCGGCCACGCCCGCCCGCCCGCCGGAGCGGCCGGGGGGCTATGCGTCCACCCGGCCTTCGCGCACCAGGTGCTCGATGACCGTCGAGACCCGCGCCGGCAGGGCGGCGGCGCGGCCGATGTAGACCACGTGGAATTCCTCGCCCGCCGAGGGGCTGCCGGGGACCAGCTCCAGCCGGCCCTCGGCCAGCGCCTCGCGCACGGTGAAGCGGCCCACCCGGGCGGTCCCGGCGCCATGCCGGGCGAGGGCCGCGAGCGTCGCCCCGTCGCTCGCCCGCACCCGCGCGCCCTCGGCCCGCCAGATCGGGTCGCGGCGCGGGTAGGCGAAGGCCAGCAGCCCCTCCACCGCGCCGGGGGCCCGGACGGTGACGATCTCGCTCACCCCCAGCGAGCGCGCGCGCATCGCGGTGTCGGGCAGCGGCCCCGCGCGCACCGCGAGGTCGATGGGCCGCCCGCCCATGTCCGCCAGCCCGTCGCCGATCAGCAGCTCGATCTCCAGCTCCGCGTGCCGGCGCAGCAGGGCCGGCAGGATCGGCGCGAGGATGTGGTTGGCGTAGGCCGAGCTGGTGGCGATCCGCACCGTGCCCGCCACCGGGCCGGCCCCGACCTCGCGCTCCGCCTGGTCGAGCGCGGCGAGGATGCCGCGGGCCGAGCGGGCGAAGGCCGCGCCCTCGTCGGTGATGCGGATCCTGCGGGTGGTGCGCCGCATCAGCGTCGCGTCCAGCCGCCGCTCGAGCCGGGTCATCATCTTCGAGACCGCCGAGGGGGTCATCCCCCGCGCCAGCGCGGCGGCGGAGAAGCTGCCCTCGTCCACCACGGCCAGGAAGACCTCCATCTCCTGGAGGCGATTGACGTCGCGCACCCGCGTCACCTGTGAATTGACGGCACAACCGCTTTTATCCGGCGCCGGCTTATTTCACAAGCCGGCCGCCGCCATCGTCTCCTGCACAAGGCAAGGAGACCTTCGCATGTCGCTTCTCACCGACTCCGCCCCGGCCGTGCCGCGCCGGCGGTCGGCCCCGCTCGTCGCCCTCGGGATCGGCGCCTTCGGCATCGGGCTCAGCGAGTTCCTGATCATGGGGCTGCTGCCGCAGGTGGCGCGCGACCTGGGCGTGGACCTGCCCTCGGCGGGGCTGCTGATCACCGGCTACGCCCTGGGGGTCACCGTCGGGGGGCCGGCGCTGGCCATCGCCGCGAGCCGCCTGCCCCATCGCACGGTCCTGGTGCTGCTGATGGCGATCTTCACGCTGGGCAACCTGCTCTGCGCCGCGGCGCCGGGCTTCTGGCTGGTGCTCGCGGCCCGGGTGGTCACGGGCTTCGCCCATGGGGTGTTCTTCGGGACCGGCTCGCTGGTGGCGCAGAGCCTGGTTCCGCCGCACCGCAAGGCCTCGGCCATCGCCTTCGTCTTCGCCGGGCTGACGCTGGCCACGGTGCTGGGCGTGCCCTTCGGGGCCTGGCTGGGCCAGATCCACGGCTGGCGCGGGGCGTTCTGGGCGGTGACGGCGATCGGCGCGCTGGGCTTCGTGGCCATCGCCCTCTTCGTGCCGCGCAGCGCCCCCGGCGCGCCGCTGAAAGCGCGCCAGCTCGCGCTGTTCCTGCGGCCCGCGCCGCTGGGGGCGCTGGCGATGACCGCGCTCGGCTACGCGGGGGTGTTCATGGTCTTCACCTACATCGCCCCGCTGCTGACCGAGGTTGCGGGCGTGCCCGGGCCGCGGGTGGCGCTGCATCTGCTGCTGTTCGGGCTGGGCATCGTCGGCGGCAACCTCGCCGGCGGGCGGCTGGCGGACCGCTGGCCCGGGGCGGCGGCGCCGCTGTCGCTGGCGGGGCTGGCGGCGGGCCTGCTGGCGCTGCGCCTCGCGCTGGCCCTGCCCGTGCTCGTGGCGCCGGCGATGCTGCTGTTCGGGCTCACGGCCTTCGCCACCCTCGCCCCGCTGCAGGCGCGGATGATGGCGCGCACGCCCGCCGGCGCGGACATGCTGGGCGCCACGCTGAACATCTCGGCCTTCAACCTCGGCAACGCGCTCGGCGCCTGGCTGGGCGGGCTCGCGCTCGCCGCCGGCGTCGGGCTGCCGGCCCTCGCGCCGCTGGCGGCGCTGCTTCCGCTGGGCGCGCTCGCCCTGGCCTTCGTCCGCGAAAGGACCTGACATGAGACCGATCCCCGCCGCCGCGGCCGCCCTCGCCGCCGCCGCCTTCGCCACGCCCGCCCCCGCGCAGGAGAGCGCCGCCCCCTGGAGCGCCGTCTGGACGGCGAGCCCCCAGGCGGTGTGGCGCGACGAGACGATCTTCCCCACCGGCCTGCCCGCGCGCATCGCCGGCGCGACGATCCGCCAGCCGCTGACGCTGGGCTACCCGGCCGATCGGCTGCGCCTGCTGCTGTCGAACGCGCACGGCGTCCGGCCGCTGCCGATCGAGGCCGCGACGCTGGCCCGCTCCGTCGGCGGCGCGACGGTGGAGGACCCCCAGCCCGTGCGCTTCGGCGGCGAGACGCGGGTGACGATCGCGCCCGGGGCGCAGGCGCTGTCGGATCCGCTGCCGTTCCCGGCCGAGGCCGGGACCCGCGTCGCCGCGACGCTGACCTACGGCCCCGGCGCCGTCGCCGAGGACTTCCACTGGGACGCGCGCGAGACCGGCTACGTGATCGAGGCGGACCGGCCGGACCCCGTGGTCCTGGCCGAGACGCCGGCCCGCGTGACCCTGAGCGCCGTGTTCTCGGACCGGCCTGCGCGCGCGGGGGTGATCGCGATGGGCGACTCGCTCACCGACGGCAACGGCGCGCCGATGGACGCGATGGCCCGCTGGCCCGATTTCCTCGCCCGCGCGATGGCGCCGCAGGGGATCGCGGTGGTCAACGCGGGCATCTCCGGCGGGCGCCTGCTGAGCGACGGGATGGGCCGCAGCGTGCTGGCGCGGCTCGAGCGCGACGTGCTGGCGTCGCCGGGCGCCGACACGCTGGTACTGCTGATCGGGACCAACGACATCGCCTGGCCGGGCACGATCTTCGCCCCCGACGAGGCGCCGATGACCCTCGCGCGGCTTCAGGCCGGGCTGCTGCAGGCGGCGGCGCGGGTCCGCGCGGCCGGGCTGCGCCTGATCGTGGGGACCGCGCCCCCGTTCCGCGGCGCCCTGCCCGGGACGCCGCTGGAGGGCGCCTACTGGAGCCCCGCCAAGGACGCGCTGCGCCGGGAGCTCAACGCCTGGCTGCGCGCCGCGACCTTCCACGACGGGCTGGCGGACTTCGATCGGGCGCTGAGCGATCCGGCCGACGACGCCCGCCTGAACCCGCTCCACGACAGCGGCGACCACCTGCATCCGAGCCCCGAGGGCAACCGCGCCATGGCCCGCGTCGTCGAGGCCCTGCTGACCGAGGCCCCGGACCCGCGCTGATCCCCCCGCGCCGCCCCCGCCCGCGCGCCCCGCCGGCGGCGGCGCGCCCCCCAGGCCCGGGCGGCGCCAGGGCGGCGCCGGGGCGAGACCGCCCCGAAGCGCGCCCCCCGGGCCGAGGCCGAATCGGCGCGAGCTCGCCCCGCCGCGCCCCTTCGCCCCGGCGCCGCACGGCGCGCCGCGGCGGCCCCGCAGGCGGCGGGGCGAGACGACGTCGCGGCCGCACCGGCGCCGAGAGCCAGGATCAGTCCCCGACCATCTCCGACAGGGCCATCATCTGTCGCGGCGGGTGGATGCCCAGCCGCTCCAGCGCGGCGGCGTTGAGCACGAGCGTCGGCTCGGGGTCGCGGCCGACGGGAACCTCGCGGATCGGCCGGCCGTCGCGCAACACCGCAACGACGCGGTCGGCCAGCATCCGGCCCAGCCTGTGGTCGTCGGCGGTCATGCTCGCGACCGCCCCCATCTCCACGGGCTTGGCGTTCAGCGCGAACACCGCGCGCTCGCCCGCGGCCTCCAGCGCCTGCGCGAAGACCGCGGGGTCGTCGTAGAGCGGCGCCTGGTTGCCGATCAGGAAGGCCTCGGCCTGCGAGCGGCGGATCGCTTCGGGCAGCTCCGCCCCGGCGCCGAGCGCGGTCATCGTGCAGGTCAGGTAGAGCGCCCCGCAGGCCTCCTCGATCCCGTCGGCGTCGATCGGGGCGGCGGGGTGGCCGGCCTGGGTGAAGACCTCCCAGCTCAGGGCCTGGGGGAACATGGCCACGAAGATCTCCATCACGATCCGGTGGTCGAGGAAGTAGGTGACGCCGGTCACGTTCCCCTCCGGCGCGTCCATGTTCATCACCGAGCCCAGCGTCGGCGGATGGTTGCCCCCGGCGGTGAAGGCCGGGACGGGCAAGGCGTTCTCCGCCAGCCACTCCGACCCGTTGGAGCGCATCACGATCACCCCGTCGTGGCGCGCGGCGAGCGCGGCCGCCGCGGCGCCCAGCGCCTCGGCGTCGGCGAGGTCCGAGATCCGCTCGGTCTTCATCGCCGGCGCGATCTCCTTCATCCGCTCGAAGAAGCCGTCGAGCGTCCGCTCCGCCTGGCTCGACTTGCCGATGAAGGCGATGCCGACGCTGGGCGGGCCGCCCGGCGGGGAGGCGACCGAGACCGGATCCGCCGCGCCCGCCTGCGCGAGGACCGGGCCCGCGCCCGGAAACAGGGCGGCGAGCGTGCACAGAAGGGGAACGATCAACCGGCGCATGTCTCGCCTCCGCATCCGCGAGGGGTCTCGGCGCCCCGGACGGCGGCGAGTTTCCTCGAACCCGGGCAGAAATGGCCGCCGCGCATTTACATGCGGTTAAGACCGCTTGGTTAGGGAGACGCGCCGAGAGGGCTTCAACGTCGATCGGGGAACCACATGCTGGACCGTCTACGCATCGGGACGCGGATCGGGGGCGGCTTCGCCGTCCTGGTGGCGCTGGTCGCCGTCATCGGCCTCGTGGGGTGGCGCTCGGCGGAGCTGACCACCGCGGGGATGGACGAGCTCGGCGCCCTCAACCAGCAGCGCGACGCCATCGGCGCCGCCGTCTCCGCCACCGCCATCTACGCAAGCCGGGCCGACGCCCCCTCGCGCGAGCAGGCGAGCGCGGCGCTGACCCGGCTGGAGGGCGCGCTGGGCGCGGCGGAGGCCGCCGGCGCCGGACCGTTCGAGCGTCTGCGCCGCTCCTTCGAGACGCTGGGGCGGGTCGACGCCTCCACCTCCCGCCAGGAAGAGGCGCTCGACGCGACCCTGGGCGACCTCGCCGACCGGCTGGCCGAACGGGCGCAGGCCCAGGCCGCCGCCGCCACGCAGGCCGACGCCGTGCTCGAGCGGATCGCGGCCGAGCAGGAGGCGCGCCGCGCCGACGTGGCCGCGGCCGACCGGCTCTCGCGCCTGGCGCTGACCTTCCAGCGCGACGCCAACCGTTATGCCGTCACACGGGAGGATCGCGACCACGCGCGTCTCGACGCCTCGCGCGAGGCGCTGAGCGCGGCGATCGGCGAAGTCGCGGGCCTGGTCGGCGGCGCGCTCGGCCCCGCGCGGGAGGCCCGCCTTCGCCAGACCTCGGAGATCGTGGAGGGCGTCTCGCGCCAATGGGTCGAGCTCAGCAGCGACCCCGAGGCCCCGCCGATGCGCGTCGCCGCGGCCGAGGTGCGCCTGCTGCACGGCGCCGGCATGATCGGCGAGATCGCCGACGCGCTCGCCGCGGTGCAGCGCCAGGCCGCGCAGGACGCGCAGGAGAGCGCGGCCCCCGTGCGGCGCGAGGCGCAGGCCGCCATCGAGGGCGCCCGCCGGCTGGAGGCGGCCGCGGTCGCGCTGGCCCGGCTGGAGCGCGACACCAAGCTGTTCCTGAGCGATCGCGACCCCGCCGCCGCGGCGCCGGTGCAGGCGACCTCGGCCGAGATCGCCCAGCGGCTCGACGCGCTGGGCCCCTCGGTGGCCGATCTCGCCCCCCCGCTGCGCGCCTTCGAGACGCAGGCCGCCCAGCTCGCGCAGGAGTTCGTCACCCGCCGCGCCGCGGAGGCGGAGCTGCAGGCCGCGGCGACGGCGCTGGCCGAGGGCGCCCATGCGCGCCTGTCGAGCGAGCGCGCCGGGATCCTCGCCGGCGGCCACTCGGCCAAGCTGATCCAGATCGCGGTCGCCGCGGCCGCGGTGCTGCTGGGGCTGGGGCTGGGCTACGTCATCGCCCGCTCGATCACCGGCCAGATGGCGGAGCTCGGCGGCGAGATGCAGCAGCTCGCCGAGGGGCGGATCGACCGCCCCCTGCCCGCCTACCCGCCCGCGACCGAGCCCGGGCAGATGTCCGCCGCGCTCGCCGTCTTCCAGCGCAACGCCCGCGAGGTGAAGCGCCTGGACGCGGAGGCCGAGCGCGAACGCGCGCGCGCCGCCGCGGCGCGGGCCGAGATGATGCAGCGGCTGGAGGAGGCCTTCGGCCAGGTCGTGGACGGCGCGCGGCGCGGCGACTTCTCGGGCAAGGTCGGCGAGCGGTTCGAGGATCCGCAGCTCAACGGCCTCGCGGACGGGCTGAACGGTCTGCTGGGCGTGGTGCAGGCCGGGCTGGCGGAGAACCTGCGGGTGATGTCGGCGCTGGCCCACGGCGACCTCGGCCAGCGGATGAGCGGCCGCTTCGAGGGCGCCTTCGCCGAGCTGCAGGGCGACGTGAACGCCACGCTCGACCGCCTGAGCGAGATCGTGACCGCGATCCGCGCCGTGGGCGACGCCATCGGCGCGGACACCGAGGCGATCTCGGGCGGGGCCGCGGACCTCGCCGACCGGGCCACCGGCCAGGCCGCCACGCTGGAGGAGACTTCGGCCACGATGGAGCAGATGGCCGCCACCGTGCAGAGCAACGCCGCCACCGCCGCCGCCATGGCCCAGGCCGCCAACCGCTCGGCCGAGCGGGCCCAGCAGGGCGGGGTCGTGGTCGGCGAGGCGGCGGAGGCGATGGGCCAGATCGACCGCAACGCCGCCGAGATCGGCAGCTTCGCCTCGATGATCGACGCCATCGCCTTCCAGACCAACCTGCTGGCCCTGAACGCGGCGGTGGAGGCGGCGCGCGCAGGCGAGGCGGGCAAGGGCTTCGCGGTGGTGGCCTCCGAGGTGCGCACGCTCTCCCAGCGCGCCAGCGCCGCCTCGACCGACATCCGCTCGGTGATCGACCGCAGCGGGGCGGACGTGCGCAAGGGGGTGGATCTGGTGCGGCAGGCCTCGGAGCTCCTGCGCGAGCTGACCGAATCGGCGGTCGATTTCGCCGAGGCGACGCGCAACATCGACAACGCCAGCCGCGAGCAGTCGGGCGGCGTGCAGCAGATCACCGACGCGGTCGCGCACATGGACGAGACGACCCAGCGCAGCTCCGGCCTCGCCGACGAGAACGCCCGCGCCGCCCGCCGCCTGGCCGACCGCGCGGTGGAGCTGCGCGAGCAGCTCGGCTTCTTCAAGCTCGCCCCCGCCGCTCGCGCCTCTCGCGCCGCCTGAGGGCCGCCCGCCGGCGCCGCCACGGGCGACATGACGCCGAATGGCGGTCGATCCCGACGACGCCGGCGCTCCGGCCGGCGACCTGCATTCGACGCGCCGGGCTTCGCCGCCGCGTGCGCGACCTTCGGCGGCCGAATAGGGCGGACGCAGCGCGGCGCGGCTGGCGGACCGCCGATCGGACGCTTCCATCGGAATTGGAGCGCGGCTCCCGTTCGGCCGCCAAGCGATTTCTCGGGGAACGGCGCGAGGGCGGCGCGCAGCGGCGAAGGAGCGCCCAGGGGCGAGCGATGCAGAGCGCACGGCGCATCGAGCCGCGTCGTCGCAAGCCGGACGTCGCCCGAGCGTTCAGCGGATCCGCGAAGACGCCGCCCAACCCGGCCGGCGCTGGCGGCGCGAACAGGCTCGCCGCGCCGCATCCGCGCCTCGCCCTCCCCGCCGTCGCCGGCAATGGCGGAGATCATGGGGAGGGCCGAGCGGACGAGCGGACTGGACGAGGGTCGCGCCGGTGAAGGGCCTCGGCCCCGGAATCCCGGCGACACCACGCCTGTGGCGTCGATGCTCGCCAGCCCAGCGCGGCGCGCGCAGGCCGACGCAGGGCGCCTGAGAGTCTCGCGCTCTGGACGCGGATCGACGCACAGCCCCGCGCAACCGCGCATCTCGGCGCCGCCCGGGTGCTTGCCGAAAGGGGCGCGAGGCGGCCCGCCAACCGAGCGGGCGTCATGCGTCGCGCGGCGCGGGCCGAAGGCGGAGCGAGCCAGGTCGGGACGCCACGCCGCCAACCGCCCTGTTTCAAGCGGCGGCGGGGATCGCCGCGTTCGTCATCCTCGCGACCCGGGCGCAGGGCCGTCTCGGCCTGCGCCGTCTCGCGACGCGCGAGGACCCTTCGCGCCGACGACGGCCAGCCTGCGCCGGCGGTCGCGCGGGTCGACGCGCTCGACATCTCTCATCGCCAGGGCGGGCGTGAGGGCGCGCACGATACTCGCCGCGCGAGGCCGACAGGAGGTCGAGCCGCCCATGCGCGGCGAGCCCCCGCAGGGACGGCGATGCGCCCGCCTTGGGGCCGCCCGCTCGCCCGGCGGCTCCCGCTCCCGGCGCCACCGGCATCGCACCATCGCGCGACGGCATCACGAGATGCGGCGGGAGCGGGCGCCCCGTGCCAAGGGGCTCGAACGCGTCGGACGCATGATCGGCGACGAAGGGCCGGCCCGGCTTTGGATTGTCCGCAACGCCCCCAGGGTCGCCCGGCCCTCCGGGGCGCTCATGCGGCTGCGGCTCCTGACCGGCCGTCGACGGAGCGAGACGAGCCGTATGCGCGGGAGAGGTCCGGACCTTGAACGTGGCCGGCGGAGGATCGCCGCCGGGGAGGCGCGGAACGACCGGCCGCGCGCAGCGCCGCCTGGCGCGGAGACCTTGGCGGAGATCCGGGCGGCGCCGCGCCAGCCGGACGGTTCCCACGGGCTCGCGACCGACGGCGATGCCGGCATCCGGCCGGTCCCTGCGGCGGCCGCGGCTCCGCCAAGCCGCCTCGCCGGAAGCCCATCGGGCCCCTGCATGGCCTGCGCCGCCGGCTCCGGCCGGAACCGGCGTGCCTGGGCGTGGACGACGGCCTGCTGGGGCTCGTGCCGGACCGGCGGCCGGAGGAACTCCAAGCCGCCGAAGGCCGCCCCCCGCGGATAGTCCGGCGACGACTTCGCCTTCGGCGGACGCCCGCCGGGCGAGGCGGACCCGCCGCGCGGAGGGCCCCCTCGAGGCGGAAGCGGCGCTCCATGACGCGAGAGAGCTGGCACGAACGCGACGCTGAAGCCTGAGGAGGTTCCGCCCGGCATTGCGGCCGCCGGAGAGATCGAGGTCGCGGCGGATCGGAAGCTCGATGGCGCCGGGCATGGCCGGGCCATGCGGGGCGCCTGCCGCTGCGAGTTCGCGGCGCTCATCGACGCATTCGGCGCGACCGATCGCCGGCGCCCGGCGGCGGTCGCGTCTCCAGCCGCCGGGCGCAGGTCGACGGAGCCGGAGAGCTGTCGCCGCGATCCCCGCCCGACGCCCGGGGACCCGACCGTCGCCGCACCTCCCGCGCCGGGCTGGGGGACCATTGGGCAGGCCGGTTCGTTCGACGATGAGCCGCCGGCGCGTCGTTTCGTGCGGTCCGCCTAGCCGGCGGACCGCGAGGACCTGGCGCCGAGGCTTCGCCGCCCTGCTCGGGTTCTGGAACGCGGGCGTGAGGATCCGCGCGCCGCCCGACCCCGGGCGGGGGGGGCGGCAGAGGCTGTTCCCGCCGGGTCTCCCCGTCGCGGCCGCGAGGGGGAGCGACCGCGCCACGGGCCGCGAGGGGGAAGGCGATGCCCGAGCGGCGGCCTGCTCCCATTTGGCGGCCCTGATCGGGCCGGCGAGGGTCCGTGCAGCAGGCGGGCGACGGCTGGCCGGGACGCCATCGCGCGAGCTGCGCGGACGTCGCCTCGCCCCGCGAGCCCGGCGAAGACGCAGACCGAGACCCGGTCCTGCGCCTCGAACCAGCCGGAGCCGGGCCGCGCGGGCTGAATCGGCGGCGGGCCGAAGTCGTCGGGCAGCCGCCAGCCGGCGCGGAAGGCCGCCCCGGCGTCGGCGCAGGTCAGCACGTCGCCCGGCGCGCCGCCGAGCTGGGGCGCGACGTCGAGCTCGACGCCCGCCATCGAGGCCGCCGCCGCCGCGCGCCAGCTTCGCCGGCAGGTCAGGACCACGCCCGGCCCGTCGGCGAGCTGCGTGTCCCAGCCGCGCGGAAGCGGATCGTCGACCAGCCGGAAGAAGGCGTCGTTCTCGAAGGCGAGGGCGAAGGCCCCCCGCTCCTCGCGCGCCTCGCCCCGGACGGGGGCGGGACCGGCGAGGGCGAGGGCCGGCAGCCAGGCGAGGCGGGCCCGCGTCATGCGGGCGGCGGCCGCTCGGAACGTGTCGGCGAAGACCAGGCCGCCCGAGGGCTGCACCGCGTCGCGCGATCGGGCTGTCGGCGGCGTCGCCCAGCAGCCGGCCGACGCCCACGAAGGCGCGGGCCGACCGGCTCTCGGCGAAGCGCCGGTTCAGGGCCGGCGTCGCGTCCACGCGCTGGAAGCCGACCTCGGCCCGGCAGGGGGGCGTAGCCCGAGCGGCGGGCCTGGGCGCCGGTGACGCCGAAACAGGCGGCCATGTGGTCGTCGCTCGCCCAGGGGGTCGAGACGCGGGCGGCCAGCGTGAGGGTCTCGGTCAGCGAGTGCAGGCAGTCGACGCCCGGCACGATCTCGAGGCCCTCGGCCCCGCACGGTCGCCAGCGCGGCCCGTTCAGCGCATGGACGCCGGGCCCGCGCTGCACCTCCAGGAACGCCCGGTCGCGCCAGACGACGTCGAGCTGCGGCAGCGGGCGCACGGGCGAACTCGTCCGAGCCCGCGTATTCGGGAACCACGGCCGCGCCGGCGCCGAGCGTGACGTGCCAGTCCTCGGTCGCCGAATCGATGGTCGGCGCGTCGAGAAGCCGGCGGAGGATGTCGGCGTCCTGCGCCGCGGCGGGCGCCGGCGCAGCCGCGAACGCGAGGCCCGCGAGCAGCCCGCAGGCGCGGCAGGTCCGGCCGGTGCGCGACGGAACGGATGCGGCGCGCGGACGGTCGGCAGGGGCCGCCCGCGTCGCCTTCCTCCCGTTCGTGCTGGCCACCGGCCTCGGCACGCTCGCCAGGAACGCGCCCTTCATCCTGGTCGGCTTCCTGGCGGGGGACGGCGGCCGCCTCGGCCTCGGCGTCGCCGTCCCCCTCGTCACCGCCTTGCGGCTCGCCGGCGCCCGGCTCGGGCGGCGTCCGTTCCGGGCGGGGGAGGCGATCGACCTCGGCCGGTGGACCGCTGGCCCAGACATAGATATACAAAAGGTATCTAAATTGGACGAGGGCGCGCGAGGCCCTCGCGGTCGGGGAGGACGGCGGATGGGCCAGACGAGAACGCTCTGCTCCGGCTGCGACATCTATTGTCAGGTGAGGCTCGAGGTTCCGCGGAGCGGGCGGGTCGGGGACCTGCGGGTGCATGCGCTCGACCCGCGGCCGGGGAACGCCAACATCTGCATGAAGGGCGTCCACGCCCCCGCCGGCTTCGCCCACCCCGACCGGGTGATCCGCCCGCTGAGACGCCTCGGCGCGCGCGGCGAGGGCCGCTGGGCGGAGGTCGGCTGGGACGAGGCGATGGACGAGATCGCCGAGCGCCTTAAGACCGTCGTGGATCGGTACGGACCGGAGGCCCTGGCCGTCTCCACCTCGCAGTGGAACACCCAGACCGACAACGGGCTGGGGCGGCGCTTCATGAACCTGCTGGGCTCGCCCAACTGGATCTCGGGCGTGGCGATCTGCGCGGGCAACACGGCGGCGGTGAACCGGCTGGTCTACGGCTGGTTCCCGTTCCCGGACTACCGCAAGACCGGGTGCATCGCGCTGTTCGGGCACAATCCGAAGACGCACTCCTGGACCCCGATCCACAACCAGATCCGCAAGGCGCAGGCCCGCGGCGCCAGGCTGATCGTGCTGGACCCGCGGCGGTCCGAGAACGCCGAGCTGGCGGACCTGTGGCTGCCTCTGCGTGCGGGCACGGATGCGGCCATGTGCTTCGGCTGGCTGAAGGTGATCCTGGACGAGGGTCTCCACGACCGCGGCTTCGTCGACCGCTGGACCGTCGGCTTCGACGCCTTCCGCCGGCGGGTGGACGAATTCCCGCTGGACCGCGTGGCCTCGATCACCGGCGTGGACCCCGAGCTGATCGCGCAGGCGGCGCGGATCTACGCCGCCTCCGGCCCCTCGGTGATCCCCTGGACGCCGGTGACCGACCAGCAGCGCAATTCGACCTCCGCGATCCGCCTGATGTGCGCCCTGCGCGCCCTGACCGGGAACCTCGACGTCGAGGGCGGCGAGGTGCTGCACGGATTCCACGACCGCATCCGCTCGGAATCCTCCATCGAGCGGCATGACGCGCTGCCGCCCGGACAACGCGGGAAGCAGCTGGGCGCCGGCGCCCACCCCGCCTTCACCTACCGCGCCGCCGAGGCCCTGCGCGAGCCGGCCGCGAAGGTCTGGGGCGAGCCCTGGCCGAACCTGATCAACGGGACCTGCATGGCCAACCCCTCGGCGACGTTCCGCGCCATGGCCGACGGCGATCCCTACCCGGTGAAGGCCTTCTTCACTTTGGGCAACAACACGCTGATGAGCTTCGCCAACATGCAGCTCATCCACCGCGCCTTACTGAACCAGGACCTGCTGGTGGCCTTCGAGCAGTTCCGCACCCCCACCGCGCAGCTCTGCGACTTCATCCTGCCCGGCGACGCCTGGCCGGAGCGCAACGCGCTGTCCGACAGTTTCGGCTGGACCGCGATCCAGCGCCCCTCGCAGAAGGCCGTCGAGCCGCCGGGCGAATGCCGCGGGGTCTTCGACTTCTGGCGGGACCTGGCGCATCGCATGGGGTTCGCCGAACACTTCCCCTGGGCGACGGTCGAGGAGATGCTGGACTGGCGCCTCGAACCCCTCGGCCTGGATTTCGAGAGCTTCGCCGAGGCGCACCCGGTCCATGTCGGCGAGCTGGGCTATCGCAAGTACGAGCGGACCGGCTTCGCCACCCCCTCGGGCAAGGTGGAGCTGTCCTCGGCCCTGCTGGAGAGCTGGGGCTTCGACCCGCTGCCCAACTGGCGCGAGGGGCCGGCGCCCGACCCCGACTATCCCCTGCAGATGTTCACCGGGGTGCGCGAGGACGAGTATTTCCAGACCGGCCACCGCCACATCGCGCCCCTGCGCGCCCGCAAGCCCGAACCGCGGATGTTCCTCGCCCCCGCCGACGCGCAGGCGCTGGACCTGGCCGAGGGCGACCCGGCGCTGATCGAGACCCGCCACGGCGCCTGCCGCATGGCCGTCGCGATCCGCGCCGACATGCCCGCGGGCCTGGTGCGCGTGCCCCACGGCTGGTGGCGGCCCGAGCAGGCGGAGGGCGACGGCTCCCTCTCCGGCGCCTGGGACTGGGCGGATGCGCAGCTCTGCCCCGACGACGAGGCGCATCTCGACCCCGAGCAGGGCGTGCCGCATTTCAAGGGCGTGGCCTGCCGGGTCCGGCGGGCGGAGGGCTGAGCGCGCCTCAGGGCTCTCCGGTCCGCTCGCGGCGGTAGAGGTCGCTGAACACCGAGGTCGCGGCGCCGGCCGCGACCGGCTCGCCGCAGGTCTCGCACACGGCGACGACGCGCAGGGGGTGGTCGTGGCCGCGGTGCAGGTTGCGCACGGGCGGGTCGGCCTCGTCCCAGGGCCCGCACCAGTCGTCGCCCCATTGCTTGAGGTGCATCAGAAGCGGCCAGAGCGCCTCGCCCTTGCGCGTCAGCCGATACTCGGCGCTGCGGGCGTCCGCGGGGTCCGGACGCCGGTCGAGGATGCCGTTGGCGACCATGTCCTTCAGCCGCGCCGAGAGTAGCCGCGGCGCCATGCCGGTCCGGCGCAGAAGGCCGTTGAAGCGGGTGTTGCGGAACAGGATCTCGCGCAGGATCACGAAGGTCCAGCCGTCGGCCAGCTCGGCGCTGGCGCGGGCGATGGGGCAGTGGCGGCTGGACAGATCGGCGCGTTTCATCGCTCGGACCGTTTCATCGCTCGGACTTCGGGGCTCGGACTTCGGGGCCCGGACTTCGGGGCGGCGGGAGACCAGCACTCCCGCCGCCGCCCGCCGGGGTCAAGGCGACGCGGAAACGCGCCGCCCCAGGGCATCTACGCGGCGGTCGCGGCGACGATCGCCTCCTCGACCAGACCGAGGCTGTCCTTGCCGAAGAAGATCTCCTCGCCCACGAAGATCGTGGGGGCGCCGAAGGTTCCGCGCGCGACCGCGGCCTCGGTCTCGGCGACCAGCTCGGCCTTGACCTCCGGATCCTGGGCGGCCGCGATCAACGCCGGGGCGTCGAGCCCGGCGACGGCGAGGCGGCCGGCCAGCACCTCCGGGTCGGCCATGTTCAGGCCCTCGGTCCACATGGCGCGGAACATCTCCTCGACGTAGAGCTCGTAGACGCCCATCCGCCGGGCGGCGACGGCGCCGCGCATCAGGCCCAGGGTGTTGACCGGGAAATGCGGGTTGCGCCGGAAGTCGGCGATGCCGTGGCGGTCGATGAAGCGCCGGTTCTCCAGCGCCAGGTAGGCGAGCTTCGCCTCGCAGCCGGCCTCCTTCTCCATGGGCGAGCGGTTGCCGGTGGCCTTGAAGACGCCCCCCAGAAGGATCGGCGCATAGCGGAAGCGGACGCCGGTGCGCGCCTCGAGCGCGGGCAGCGCGCGGTGGACGAGGAAGCAGTTGGGGCTGCCGAAGTCGAACAGGAACTCGGGCGCGGCGGGGGCGGTCATGGGCTCACCATTTCTCGGCATAGGGCCGCAGCTCGGTCTCGAAGGTCCAGGCGTCGCGGGGCTGGCGGTGGAGCTGCAGGTAGGTCTCGGCGATCGAGGCGGGGTTCATCAGCCGGTCGGGGGCGAGCGTCTCCAGCGCCTGCGGCCCCTCGGCGGCGGCGATGCGGTCGCGCACGAACCGGGTGTCGACGCCCGCGTCGATCACCAGGTGGGCGACGTGGATGCCCTGGGGGCCGAGCTCGCGCGCCGCCGACTGGGCGACCGCGCGCAGGCCGAACTTGGCGGCGGCGAAGGCCGAGAAGCCCGAGCCGCCGCGCAGGCTGGCCGTGGCGCCGGTCAGGAAGATCGAGCCGCGGCCGCGCGGGACCATGATGCGGGCGGCCTCGCGCGCCGCGACGAAGCCGGCGAAGCAGCCCATCTCCCACACCTTGCGGAACACCCGGTCGGTGGTCGCGGTCAGCGGGAAGCGGACGTTGCCGCCGACGTTGAAGAGGCACAGGTCGAGCGGGGCTGCGGCGTCGGCCTCCTCCAGGAAGGCCGTCACGTCCTCGGGCTGGCGGGCGTCGAGGCTGCGGCCGGTGGCCCTGCCGCCGGCGGCGCGGATCTCGTCCAGCAGCGGCGCCAGCTCGTCGCCGTTGCGCCGCCCGAGGTGGACCGCATAGCCCTCCTGCGCGAAGCGCCGCGCGATGGCGGCCCCGATGTAGGAGCCGGCGCCCAGGATGGCGACGGAGGCGGGGAGAGGCGCGGTCATGGCGGCTCCTGCGCAGGCCGGGGATCGATACCTATCGTGTATCGATCCCCGGCCGGCGCCGTCAACCGGAGGGCTTCAGGGATAGCCGTAGTAGCGCAGGACCTCGGCCGGGCGGTCGGGGCCGGGCTCGAAGATCTCCAGCAGCACGCCGTCGGGCGCCTCGACCATGAAATAGCCGCCCCCGTCGCTGCGCTTGATCGGGTTGGGCAGATGCACGCCGCCGGCCTGCATGCGGGCGTAAAGCTCGTCGAGATCCGAGACCTGGATGCCGAGGTGGTGGACCGCCCCCCGACCGCCGTCCCGCGGCGGCTGGTCGTAGAGGTGGATCGCCCCCCGCCCGATCTTCAGGAACACGTTGCGCGCGCCGGCATAGGGGCCGTCATGGGCGACCTCGGCGCCGAACCAGTCGCGCCAGAAGGCGATGGTGGCCTCGATGTCCGAGCAGAACAGGTGCGCATGGTGCATGTGGCACTGGGCGTCGTCCCCGTAGGGGCGCGGGCGGGCGTCGTCCCCGTAGGGGCGCGAGCGGGGGGCGTCCCCGTAGGGGCGCGGGCGGGGAGCGGTCACCTCGATCCCCCTCAGGCCTGGGACAGACGCTGGGCGTCGTCCAGCGAGACGGGGGCGTCGGACAGCAGCAGGTCGATCGCCTCCTCCTCCCAGCGGCGGGCGGAGAGGCTGGGCGGCCCCTGCTCCTTCATCCGGTGCTCGATCACGAAGCGGGCCATCAGCAGGCGGCGGGCGTCGCCGCCGGCCTCGCCCAGCGCCTGGCCCTCGGCGGCCATCAGCGCGGCGGTCGTGGCGTGGTAGAGCCCGCCCGACGCCTCCCGGCAGAAGCGCTCGTGGGCGGGGTCCGAGGCGACCTCGTCGGCGAAGCGGATGGCGCGGTCCACGGCGCCGGCCAGGCGGGTGCGGAACTGGCCGGGCAGGCCCGCGGCCTCGATCCGCTCCGCGAGGTCCTCGGCCAGCGCCTCATGCGCCCGGGACTTGCCGACCGCCCGCTGGATCGCATCCAGCGAGTTGATCGAGGACGTCCCCTCCCACAGCAGCCCCAGGTGGGCGTCGCGCACCAGGCGGGAATTGGGCCAGTCCTCGATATAGCCGTTGCCGCCCCGCGCCTCGAGCGCGGCGGTCGCCACCGGCACGTTGTCCCGGCAGGCCCGGTATTTGACGACCGGCGTCAGGATCCTGAGCACCTTCTGCGCGCGGGGCGACTGGTCCCCCGACACCGCCGCCGCATAGAGCAGGGCCGACAGCGCCTGCTCCGTCGGGATCAGCATCTTCATCAGCTGGCGGCGCATCAGCGGATGCTCGATCACCCGCTTGCCGAAGGCGTCGCGGCCGTTGGCCACCGCCATCGCCTCGTTCCAGCAGCGCCGCATCATCCCTGCGGCCCGGGTCAGGTGCGAGATGCGCGACGAGTTCACCATCACCAGCATCTGCTTGAGACCCTGGTCCAGCTCGCCCAGATGATAGGCCACCGCCCCCTCGAACATGATCTCGCCCGAGGCCATGGACTTCGACCCCATCTTCTCCTTCAGCCGCACGATCCGGTAGGCGTTGCGGGTCCCGTCCGGCAGGGTCTTGGGCATCAGGAACAGCCCGAGCCCCTTCGAACCCTCAGGCCCTCCCTCGGGCCGCGCCAGCAGCACCGCCGCCTCGGCGTCGACGTTGGAGCAGAACCACTTCTCCCCCCACAGCCGCCAGTGATCGCCCTCCGGCACGGCCGTCAGATCCGAGCGGCCGATGTCCGAGCCGCCGGCCTTCTCGGTCATGAACTGCGCCACCCTGGTCAGGCGGGACATGTCCTGGGTCCACATGTCGGGCAGGAACCGCTCGCGCAGCGCGTCCGTCCCGAACAGGTCGACCAGATGCGAGGAACTGTCGGTCAGGTTCACCGGGCACAGCAGGCCGAACTCCGCCTGGCTGAACAGGTAGTGGAAGACGTACTTGGCGATCGGCGGCATCTTCCCGGGCCAGTCCAGCACGCCCGGACGGTTGGTCATCGCGTGCATGCCGAAGCGGCCGAAGGCGATGGCCTCCATCTCGCGATAGGCGGGGTGGAACTCCAGCCACTCCTCGTCGCGGCCGTAGCGGTCGCGGCGGTGCAGCACCGGCTCGTGCCGCTCGCAGGTGTCGGCGAGCTCGCCCAGCCGGCCGCCCGCCAGCGCCCCCAGCTCCGCCATGTGCGGCTCCAGATGCGCCAGCAGCGGCCCGTCCATGTAGAGCGGCAGCAGGCTGCGCAGGGACGGGTCGATCGTCCAGTAGTTCAGGCCGCGGGTGTCCGGCGCGATGCTGCGCGAGCGCTCGGCCGAGGCGGCGCGGGCGGTGCGCGCGCCCGGGTGGATCGGGGTCGGGGCGTTCATGGCGTGTCCTCCGCGGGGGCCGGGCGCGTCTGGGCGCGCCTTCGGGGTCGGGCGCCAGTCTCGGCTTGACGGGGGCGCAAGGGCAAGCGACTTCCTTGCAGCCCATCTTGAGCCTGGCTCAACCCCTGGAGACGCGCCCATGTCCGGCCGCCGGCTGCCGCCCCTCCCCGCCGTGCGCGCCTTCGAGGCCGCGGCCCGCCACCGCTCGATGACCCGCGCGGCCGACGAGCTGGGCGTGACGCCCGGCGCCGTCAGCCGCCAGGTGCGGGAGCTGGAGACGCGGATGGAGACGCCCCTTTTCGTGCGCCGCGCCACCGGCCTCGAGCCCACCGAGGCCGGCGCGGCGCTGGCCGCCGAGCTGGGCGGAGCGCTCGACCGCATCGCCGAGGCCGCCCGCGGCCTGCGCCTGCGCCGCCCCCGGAGACTGTCGATCGGCGTCTACGGCTTCTTCGCCTCCCGCTTCCTGATGCCCCGGTGGGAGGCGATGCGCGCCCTCTGGCCGGAGGTGACGCTGGACCTGCACACCTCCGCCAATCCGCTGGACCTCACGCCCGCCCGCTTCGACGCGGTCATCGCGGTCTCCGACGGCGCGCCCCGCTCGGGCCTCGCCACGCGCCGGCTGCTGCCCATCGCCACCCTGCCCGTCTGCGCGCCCGCGCTGCTGGCGGCCGGGCCGGTGGACTTCGCCTCGGCCCCGCTGCTGCACGCCCGCCCCCGTCCCGACGACTGGCGGCGCTGGCTCGACCATGCGGGCCTGCGCCATGTCCCCGCCGAGGCCGGCTCGACCTTCGAGAGCACGGGCCTCGCCATCGAGGCCGCCGCCCGCGGCCTCGGCGTCGCCATCGGGCTCGAGGCGCTGATCCGCCCCGAGATCGCCCGGGGCGCCCTCGCCGTCGCCCATCCCAGGACCCGGCCGACCAAGCGCTGGTTCGTCCTCCAGCACGCCCGCCGGGCCGAGAGCGACCCCGCCCTCGCCGCCTTCGCCGACTGGCTGGTCGCCGAGGCGGAGGCCGTGCCGGCGGCGTGACCGCCGAGGCGGTCTCCGCCTGCGGGCGAGCGACGGCATGGCGGCGGACGCCGAGGCCCGCAGCGGCGCGGGGCGGGGGACGCGGCCGGGGACGGGAGATCCCGGCGCCGGCCCGCAGCCGGGTCCCGATGGCGTCGCCCGGCGTCTGCGTCGCTTGAAGACGCCGACGCCGGCTGCTATCGCACGGCCTATCCGTTGGGGCGCCCTGCAAGGGCTGAGAGGCGCGAGCCGACCCATCGAACCTGATCCGGGCAATGCCGGCGGAGGGAACGGAGCATGACCTGGCGGCCCTCCCTGCGGCCGTGTCGTCCTCCTCCCCCCTGCGCCGGCGGGAGAAGCACGAGGCCGATGTCATCTGTTCCGAGCATCGCAGGCTCCGACTCCGAGCATCGCAGGCGGCGGCGCAGGCGCCCCGGCGGTTCCGGGGGCGGTCTCCGCGCCCGGAGAGAGCCGATGACGGTCGCCCTCCGCGTCCTCGCCCCGACGCCCGCCGCCGCGCAGGCGGCCCTCGTGGGCGATGGGGCGACGCCCTCCCCGCGCTTCGCCCCGCACCCACGGGCGCCCGACCCCCGGCGATGCGCCCGCCTCGCGGCCCTCGCGCAAGCGGCGGGGGCGATCGGGCGGCTGCGTCCGGCGCAGGACCTTGCGATCGACCTGGAGGCGACATGAGCTACGGCGAAATCTTCCCGATGTGGCGCGCGGCCGCCGGCGAGGTCTGGCCCCGCTACACGCGCCATCCCTTCGTCGAGGGGATGGGCGACGGCACGCTGCCGCGCGAGGCGTTCCTGCGGTATCTGGTGCAGGACTACCTGTTCCTCGTCCATTTCGCGCGAGCCTGGGCGCTGGCCGTCACCAAGACCGAGACGCTGGACGAAATGCGCGTCTGCGCGGCGACCGTCCATGCCCTTCTCGACGAGGAGATGCGGCTGCATGTCGAGACCTGCGCCGCCGAAGGCATCCCCGAGGATGCGCTGTTCGCAAGCCGCGAGGCGCCGCAGACCATCGCCTATACCCGCTACGTGCTCGACGCGGGCCACTCCGGCGACTTCCTCGACCTGCTGGCCGCGCTCGCGCCCTGCGTGCTGGGCTATGGCGAGATCGGCGCGCGGCTGGCGGCGGACGGGCGCGCGACGCCCTATGCCGACTGGATCGCCGCCTATGCCGGCGCGGAGTATCAGGGCGCCTGCCGGGCGGTCGGCGCCCTGATCGACACGGCGGTCGCCCGCCGCCTCGGCCCCTCGCCCGCGAGCAGCCCCCGCTGGCCCAACCTCTGCGCCCGCTTCGAGACGGCGACGCGGCTCGAGGTCGACTTCTGGGGCATGGGCCTCTGCGGGTAGGCGCGGCGAGCGCGCCCGGGCGACCCTTGACGCGCGGTCGCGGGGTCGATTGGCTCGGCCTTCGCGCCGCGGCTGGGTTCCCCGCGAAATCGCCGCCCCCTGCATCCAAGCGCGGTCGATGCCCCGTATCCCTCCAAAACGAGGCTTGCTAGAACGATTGCAGAACCGGTCCGGGCGACAGGCCGGGCCGGGGAGATGGGAGCTGCAATGGTCCGTGAGGACGACGATCTGGAAAGCCTGCTTCAACGCTGCGCGAGCGGCGACGAGCGGGCTCTGAAGGCGCTGTTCGACGCTGAAGCCTCGCGGATGAAAGGCATAGCGATGCGGGTGCTCCACCGGAGCGACATGGCGGAAGAGGCGGTGCAGGAGGCGTTCCTGCAGATCTGGCGCAATGCGGGCCGCTTCGACCCCGCGCTCGGCTCCGCCCGCGCCTGGATGTGCACCATCGTGCGCTTCCGGGCCATCGACCTGCTGCGCTCGCGCCCGCAGGAGGACGCGCTGGCGCCCGAGGATCTCGACCGTCTGCGCGAGGCCGCCGTCGATCACGCCTGGGAGACGCTCGACCGCGAGGGACGGCTGGCGGGATGCCTCCAGGCGATCGAGGCCGCGCCGCGCCGCTCCCTGCTGCTGTCCTATGTGGTCGGCCTGACCCAGGAGGAGATCGCCGGCAAGCTCGGCCGCCCGCTGGGCACGGTCAAGAGCTGGATGCGCCGGGCGCTGCTCTCGCTGCGGGAGTGCCTGGGATGAGCGAGACGCACGATCTCGCCGAAGCCTATGTGCTCGGCCAGCTGGAACCCGAGGCGCGCGCCGAGGTCGAGGCGCGCATCGCCGCGCCCGCCGATGCGGCGGACGCGGCGCTCGCGGCCGAGGTGCGCGCGCTCTCGGCCGACTGGCACGCGCTGGACCTGACCGCCGAGCCCGCGCCGATGGCGCCCGGCGCGTGGGAAAGCCTGCAGACCCGCCTGTCGGCGGAGCGGGGCCGGACGGCGCCGGCCGCCTCCGGGGCCGCGCCGCCGCCGTTGCGCGCCGGCGCCCGCACCGCCGCGCGCCCCGCCGCCGGGACGGGACGGGGCTGGAAGAGGCTGGCGGGCGCGGCCACCGCGGCCTGCATCGCGCTGGCCGCGGCGCTGACGCTGGAGCTGTTCACGCCGCAGCCGGCGGTGATGGCGATCCTGCTCGACGACGACGGCGGCTCGGTGGCGCTGATCGAGGCCTTCGACGACGACAGCCTGCGGGTCACGCCGCTGGAGGACTTCTCGCCCGAGGGCGCGCAGGTGCTGCAGATCTGGACCAAGCCGGATGCGGACGGGCCGCCCGTCTCGCTGGGCGTGTTGGGGCGGGCGATGCGCGCCAGGGTGACCGGGCCCGACCTGCCGCGCCCCGAGAGCGGA
Organism: Albimonas pacifica; assembly: GCF_900113695.1. Lineage (GTDB taxonomy): Bacteria > Pseudomonadota > Alphaproteobacteria > Rhodobacterales > Rhodobacteraceae > Albimonas > Albimonas pacifica. The sequence goes on from NZ_FOQH01000011.1 coordinate 54,237, forward strand.
CAGCTCTACGAGATCACCGTCGAGCCGCCGGGAGGCTCGCCCACCGGCCTTCCCACCGGCCCGATCGTGGGCAAGGGGCTGGCGCAGCGGCCTCTGTGAGCCGGCGGCGCCGGCGGCGATCCGACAGGTCAGGGGGCCCCGCGGGGCCCCCTTTCGTTTTTAGGAAACTTTTTTCGGATCGCTGCATCCAGACCCCTCCTGCCGCCCGTTCTCCTCACGACCCCTCCTGCCGCCCGGGTGCGCCGGCGGACGGGAGCGGGGGAAAACAGAGGAGGAGTTGCCTTGGGCATGCTCGGAAAACTCAATCGCCTGTTCCGCGGGCCTGACAGCGAATTCGAAATCGGCTTCTGGGCGAGCGCCACCGGCGAGCACGCCATGGCTCTGGGCAAGCGCGCGGACGCGTCGGGCGACGACGCCGTCGCCATCGGCAAGCGGGCGTCGGCCTCGGGCGAGGCCTCGGTCGCCATCGGCAAGAAGGCGGACGCCTCGGGCGCCGACGCGCTGGCGCTGGGCAAGAAGAGCATGGCCGCGGGCGACCAGTCCGTCGCCATGGGCATGAAGGCGAGCGCCGACGGCCAGGACGCGCTGGCGCTCGGCGCGAAGGCGGCGGCGATGGGGACCTCCTCGACCGCCGTCGGCGCCCTGAGCACGGCCAGCGGCACGGCGGCGACGGCCTTCGGCTGGCAGGCCTCGGCGGTCGGCGAGCGGGCGCATGCCATCGGCCACCTGGCCTCGGCCACCGGCGAGCGCAGCCTCGCCATCGGCGAGGCGGCGACCGCGGCCTCCGCCAATTCCACCGCCATCGGCAACCTGGCGATGGCCGACGGCGTCGACGCGCTGGCTATCGGCGACAGCGCCATGGCGACCGGGCCGTCCACCACCTCCATCGGCGGCGAGACCGTCACCGAGGGACCGGGCACGACCGCCGTCGGCTGGCAGGCCTCGGCCACCGCCGAGCGGGCGCAGGCCTTCGGGCACCTCGCCTCCGCCGACGGCGTGCGCTCCCTCGCGGTCGGCGAGGCGGCGACGGCGGCCTCGGACAACGCCACCGCCATCGGCAACCTGGCCATGGCCGACGGCGTCGATGCGCTGGCCATCGGCGACAGCGCCATGGCGACGGGGCCGTCCACCACCTCCATCGGCGGCGAGACCGTCACCTCCGGCCCGGGCACGACCGCCGTCGGCTGGCAGGCCTCGGCCACCGCCGAACGGGCGCAGGCCTTCGGGCACCTCGCCTCCGCCGACGGCGTGCGCTCCCTCGCGGTCGGCGAGGCGGCGACGGCGGCCTCGGACAACGCCACCGCCATCGGCAACCTGGCCATGGCCGACGGCGTCGATGCGCTGGCCATCGGCGACAGCGCCATGGCGACGGGGCCGTCCACCACCTCCATCGGCGGCGAGACCGTCACCTCCGGCCCGGGCACGACCGCCGTCGGCTGGCAGGCCTCGGCCACCGCCGAGCGGGCGCAGGCCTTCGGGCATCTCGCCTCCGCCGACGGCGTGCGCTCCCTCGCGGTCGGCGAGGCGGCCAACGCCCAGACCGACAACGCCACCGCCATCGGCAACATGGCCGTCGCCTCGGGCATCGACGCCATCGCGCTGGGCGACGCGGCCATGGCCACGGGTCCCTCGACCACCTCGGTCGGCGGAGAATCCATGACCTCCGGCCCGGGCGCCACCGCCATCGGCTGGCAGGCCTCGGCGGGCGCCGAGCGGGCGCAGGCCTTCGGCCATCTCGCCAACGCCGACGGGGTGCGCAGCCTCGCGGTGGGCGAGGACGCCAACGCGACCTCCGACAACGCCACCGCGATCGGCAACCAGGCCTCGGCCTCGGGGACCGACTCGCTCGCCATCGGCGACAACGCCATGGCGAACGGGACCTCGACCACCGCGGTCGGCGGCGAGAGCGTCGCCTCCAACACCGCCGCCACCGCCTTCGGCTGGCAGGCCGAGGCGACCGGCGAGCGGGCCCATGCGCTCGGCCATCTGGCCGAGGCGGGGGGCGACTTCTCGCTGGCCGTGGGCGAGGCCGCGAGCGCCAACTTCGCCAACTCCGCCGCCATCGGCTACGGCGCCGAGGCGACCGCGGCCAACGAGTTCGTGCTCGGCAACGCCGACAACACCTACACGCTGGCCGGCTTCTCGGACGACGTGGCGGACGGGACGATGGAGTACCTGATGGTCGACGGCGACGGCATGGTGTCGAGCACCTCCGTCGCGCCCCCCGCCATGCTGTCGGCGATGGAGGCCGACATGGAGGCGGCCTCCGCCGAACGCGTCGACCCGTCCGAGGCCGAGACCGTCGAGCCCTTCGTGGCGACGAGCCTGCCGGAGATGCCCGACATGGAGGACGACGTCTCCGCCATGGGCTGACCGCCAATGGCCGAGGCCCCGCGGCCCGAGCCGTCCCGAACCGAGCGCGCGGGGTCCCGCACCCAGCTCCGCGCGCTCGGGATCGGGACGGGCGGGCCGCGCCGGCCGGGCCGGTCGGGCGCCGGCCCGCGCCCCCAGGCCGCGGCGCGCCGGCGCGCCGCGGCCGCCCCCTCCCCCGTCCCGCCGCTCTCAGCCGAACCGGAGATCCAGATGCCCCGCAAACCGCTCGAACAGGACGCCGAGGCGCGCGAGCGCCTGCGCGCGGCGCTGGCCCCGCACCTGGCGCTGGCGATGGTGTTCAGCCTGGCGGTGAACACGCTGTTCCTGGCCTCGCCGCTCTACATGATGCAGCTCTACGGCCGGGTTCTGAATTCCCGCAGCCTCGAGACGCTGGCCTCGCTATCGGTCGTCTTGCTGCTGGCGCTGGCCGCCATGGGCGCCGCCGACGCCGCGCGCGGCCGGCTGCTGGCGCGCGCCGCCGCAAGGGCGGAGCGTCGGCTGGCCGAGGCCGCGCCGGAGGGCCGCCAGGCGGACCGGCTGCGCGATCTGGGCGCGCTGCGCGCCTTCCTGTCGGGCGCCGGCGCGACGACCCTGTGCGACGCGCCCTTCACGCTGCTGTTCCTGGGCCTGCTGTTCCTGCTGCACCCGGCGCTGGGGCTGGTGGCGACGCTGGGCGCCGCGGCGATCCTGGCCGCGGTCCTGGTCGGGCGCTGGCGCTCCCGCGCGCGGGAGCGGCGGATCGCGGCCGGCGAGGCCGAGCTGCGCGAACTGGGCGGCGTGCTGGACGCCGACCGCGGCGACCTCGCGGCCTTCGGCGCGCGCGCGGGCCTGTCCGGCCGGCTGACCGCGGGCGTGCTGGCGCTGGGCGGCCTGCGCCAGTCGGTGGACGAGGGCGCGGCCGCCGTCGGCGCCTTCACCCGCACCGTGCGCATGATCGCCCACAGCGCGGCGCTGGCCGCAGGCGCGGTGCTGACGCTGGAGGGCCAGCTCGCGCCCGCGGCGATGCTGGCGGCCGCGATCCTCGCCGGCCGCGCGCTGGGGCCGATGGAGTCGCTTCTGGGCGCCCTGCGCCAGGCCGCCGCCGCGCGCGAGGCGCTGGACCGCCTGACCCGCCGCCGCCCCGCGCCGACCGCCGCGGCCCCCCTGCGCCTGACCGGCGCGGGCGCCGCGGTCGAGGCGCGCCGCGCGACCGTGATGATCCCCGGCGACCGGCGTCCCGCCCTTCGCGGCGTGTCCGCCGGGATCGCCGCCGGCGAGGTCGTCGCGGTGGTCGGCGAAAGCGGGGCCGGCAAGTCCACCCTGGCCCGGGCGCTGGCCGGGGTCGTCCCGCTCGACGGCGGCCAGGCGCGGGTGGCGGGGGCCGAGCCCGCCGCCATGGACGCGCGCGACCGCGCCCGCCTGATCGGCTGGATGCCCCAGGACGTCGAGCTGCATTCCGGCACGGTGGCGGAGAACATCGCCGGCTTCCGCGAGGCCTCGGACGCCGAGATCGGGGCCGCGGTCGACGCCGCCGGCCTGCGCCAGGCGATCGAGCGTCTTCCCGGGGGCGTCGGCTTCCAGGTCGGCGCCGGCGGGCGCGACCTGACCCCGGGCCTGCGCCAGCGGGTGGCGCTGGCGAGGGCGCTGTTCGGCAAGCCCGCGCTGGTGGTGCTCGACCAGCCCACCTCCCAGGCGGACGCCGAGGGCGAGGTCGCCGCGCTGAACGCGATCCGCGGACTGAAGGCGGCCGGCGTCACCGTGATCGTGATCTCCCACAAGCCGGTGATGGCCGCGCTCGCCGACCGCATCCTGCTGATGCGCGACGGAATGATCGAGCAGTTCGAGCCGCGCGAGCGGGTGATCGGACTGATGCGCCGGACCATCGGGCCGGAGTCCCCGGCCGGAACCGCCCCCGCCGCGCCCCCCGTCGCGCCCCCCGTCCCCGCCCAGCCCCTGAAGGAGGCCGCCCGATGACCGCCGAACGCCCTGCGTCCTCTCCCGTCGCCGCCGACGGCGTCGGCAAGCCGCTGCTGCGCGCCGGCGTCGCGCTGGGTCTCGCCGCGGCCGGCTTCGGGGTCTGGCTGTGGACCGCGCCGCTGTCGGGCGCGGTGATCGCCGAGGGCCGCTTCAAGGTCGAGGGCGACGTGAAGGTCGTGCAGCATCTCGACGGCGGCATCGTCGCGCAGATCGCGGTGCGCGACGGCGACCGGGTCCGCGCCGGCGACACGCTGATCCGCCTCGATTCCTCCCAGGCCGAAGCCACGCTCGCCTCCCTCTCCGCCGAGCGGGACGCGTTGCTCGCCCGCCGCGCCCGGCTGGAGGCCGAGCGCGACGGCGCCCCCGCGCCCGACTTCGCCGCGGCCCGCGCCCAGGGCGCGCCCGAGCGCGGCGCCCTCGTCGCCGCCATCGCCAGCCAGCAGGCGCTGTTCCGCGCCCGCCGGGCGGAGATCGCCGCAGAGGACGAGGTGCTGGACGGCGCGCTGAGGCGCCTGTCCGCCCGCCTGCGGGCGCAGGAGGCCGAGCTGCGCTCGATCCGCACCCAGCGCCGCCTGTCGCAGGAGAACGTCGAGGCCGCGCGGGAGCTCGCCGACCGGGGCCGCCTCGCGCGGCCGCAGCTCAACGCCCGCGAACAGGAGCTGGCCGCCCTGTCGGGCCTGCGCGAGTCGCTCGAGGCCGCCGTCGCCGAGACCGAGGCCGCCGCCGGGGAAATCCGCCTCGACCATGCCCGCGCCCGCTCGAAACGGCTCTCGAGCGTCTCGACCGAGCTGTCGGAGGTGGTGGCGCGGCTGGCGGAGCTGGCGCCGTCGATCGCCGCCGAACAGGCCCGGATCGCCCGGGCCCGGGTGCCGGCGCCGGCCTCCGGCGTGGTGGTGGGGCTGCGCGCCTCCACCGTGGGCGGCGTGGTCGGCGCGGGCGAGCCGCTGATGGAGATCGTGCCCGAAGGCGGCGCCCTCGTGGTCGAGGCGCGCCTCGCCCCGGCCGAGCGGGAGCGGCTGCGCGCCGGGATGCCGGTGGAGCTGCGCCTGCCCGGCGTGCGCTCGCGCCAGCAGAGCGGCTTTCCCGGCGCCATCGTGCTGATCTCGGCCGAGCTGACCGAGGACCCCGAGCGGTCCGAGACCGGGGCGGACCCCAGCTACGCGATGCGCATCGCCTTTCCCGTCGCGCCCGAGGGCGTGGCCCTGGAGCCCGGAATGCCCGTCACCGCCGTCGTGCCGACGCAGGCGCGCACGGCCGTCGACTACCTCGTCGCACCCTTCGCCGACGCGTTGTCGCGGTCCCTGCGGGAGCTTTGAGCCGATGTCCGCTCCTCCCCCCTCCCGCCGCGAGATCGCGCTGGATCTGTTCCGCGACCATCACGACCTGACCCGCCTGTCCCGCGCGATGGCCCTGTCCCGCGCCGAGCGCGAGACCGCCGCGCGCAGGGCGGGGCCCCCTGCCGCGCCCGCGGACCGAGCGGAGGACGAGGGCTCCGGCGACCCGCGCTGACAGGGGCCGACGGCCGCCGCATGCGCTCCGCGCCGCGGGAGGAGGGCCGGCTCGACGGGGTCGTTGCGGCGGCGAGCGGCCAAACGTGGCGACGGAAGCCGTCGCTCGCCCGGGCGCATCCGCGGCGGCGGCGAGGCGGAGGAGCGGCTCCGCGAGCCCCTGCCCCGCGTGGCCCTCATCGAGCGCCGCGGCGCAGCACGGTCCATGCCCGGCGGAGACCCCGCGCAGGCCGATCCTTCGCTTCGCGAGCCGGATCTCAGGACCGGCGAGCGTCCGCTGCGCGCGCCGCCTGGTCCGAGGTCGCGCCGACGCCCAGCCCGGACGGACTGCAGCCCATCCGGACGGAGCCGGACGTCGGCGTCCATCCACGACGCGGCATCGCGACGACGACGGAGACGCGCCGGGGCGGCGGATCTGATTTGATGAGGGTGGTGCCGGTGAAGGGACTCGAACCCCCGACCCCATCATTACGAATGACGTGCTCTACCAGCTGAGCTACACCGGCGACCGGCGGCCGATCTAGCCGAGGCGCCGGGGCTTGGCAAGCCTTGCGAGGGCCCCCCGGACGCAACGTCGCCCCGAATTCGCGCGGCCGCGCCGACGAGGGCCGCAGACGGCGGCCGGGAGCGGTTTCGCGACGCAAGGCAGGCGCGCGATGCGGGATGGAGCTGGCGCGCCCTCCCCCGGGATCTTGTGGGCGAAGCGGGAAGCGGCCGGGTCCTCCGCGGCGAAGGGCCGATGCGGACAGCGCGAAGCCCCGCGGCCGGGCCGCGGGGCTTCGTCGGGACCGGAACCCGGGGGTCCGGTCAGGCGGCGGAGGCGCCTTTCTCGGGCGGGGCCGGCTCGGCCTGGGCCTCGACGGCATCCTCTGCGGCGTCGGGGATATCCTCCCGCGCGGCGGCCTGGCCCTCGAGGCTGGCGAGGATCACCGGCAGCAGGGCCTGCTGGGCGGCAGAGGATTCGCCCGCGCCCGAGGGCTGTTTCCAGGACAGGGAATCGACCGCCCGGCACTCTTCGCAGACCGGCGTCCAGGCCTCGTGCACATGGCCGCAGGCGTCGCAGGTCCAGGCCTCGCCGCGCGGCGCCGAGAGCGCCTTGGCGAGCCAGGCGCGCACCACGTGGTCGTCGGCGCCCGAGCCCCGCTCGACCGCGGCCATGATCGCGAGGGAGCGGGTGGTGGGCCGGGTGGTCGGCAGGTCGCCCAGCGCCCGGCGGGCGCCGGGGAAGTCCTCGGCCGCGAGCGCGAGCTCGGCCTCGAGCATCCTGGCTTCGGGGTGGTCGGGCGTCTCGGCGGTCAGGCCCTTGAAGCGGCGGCGGCGGGCCTCGGGCGTCTCGTCGGGGACGAGGGCGGCGAAGGCGCCGGCGATCTCGGGATGCGGGGAGAGCTTCCAGGCCTGGCGCAGCACCTTCTCGGCCTTGCCGGTCTGCTTCTGGGCGGCGAGCGCGCGGGCGGCGGCCACCGCGGCGGGGGCGAGCGCGGGCGAGCGGCGGTTGGCCTCCAGCGCCGCGTCCTGGGCGCGGGCGTGGTCGCCCGCAGCCTCGGCCACGCGCGCCTCGGCGAGCGCCAGCACGGCGTCGCGGCGGGCGCCGACCTCGCGCGGGAGGGCGCCGGCGCGGACCTCGGCGGCCAGCGTGCGGCGCGCGGCGCCCCAGTCCTCGGCCCCGGTCTGCAGGTCGAAGAGGCGGGTCATCACGCCGGCGTCGCGGGGACGGAGCGCAAAGGCGCGCTCGGCCAGCTTCTGGGCCTTGGCGGTCTCGCCCCGCTCCATCGCCTGGTCGAGCAGGCCGCGCACGCCGATCGCCTGGGTGCGCTTGGTGCGGGCGAGCGCCTTGAAATAGACCTCGGCGCGATCCTCCTGCCCGGCCGCGCGGGCGGCCTGGGCGGCGAGCAGCTCGGCCAGCTCCGGGCGGTCGAGCAGCTTGCCCGCGCGCTCGGCCTTGGCGAGCGCCCGGCGCGGATCGCCCTCGGCCATGGCGATCATGCCGCCCTCGAGCGCCTCGAGCCCGCGCCGCGTGCGCGAGCGGCCGAAGAAGCGGCTGACGGCGGTCTCGTCGCCCGACAGGAACCGCGCGCAGGCCAGCAGCAGCCCGATCAGCTTCCACAGCAGCCACAGCGCCAGGACCGCGCCCAGGAACACGCCCACGAAGGTGAGCGGGTCGAAGAAATAGGCGCGCCCGTCCCAGACGATCTCGATGCCGCCGGGGGTGTCCAGAAGCACCCCGATCCCGTAGGCGATGGCCGCGGCGAGCGCCACGAACAGGCCCGTGCGCACCAGAAGCCAGATCATCCCCTGCATCCTTCTCTCTTGCATCCGGCCCGGCCGGACGTGTCCGCGGCGCGCCGCCCCGGTCCCGCGCGCGACTGCGCGTCGGGCCCGGGGCGGCGCGGCTTCGTCAGTTTCCGCCCAGCAGCTCGGCGCGCCAGGCCTGCGCGGCGGTCATGGCCGCGAGGCGGGCGCGCGCCCGCTCGGTCCAGGGGGCCATGGCCTCGCCGGCGGCGGGGGGCAGCCCCTCCAGCGCCTCCAGCGCGGCGGCGAGCTCGCCCTCGCGCAGGGCGGCGGCGGCGGCGCCGAGCTGGGCGTCGAGCCCCTCGCCCTCGACCCGGTCCACCGGCACGCCCTGGAGGCGGGCGCGCAGGGCGGCCAGCGTCTGGGCGGCGACGGACTCGCCCGCCTCCTCGGTGGCCTGGGCCTCCATCGCGTCATGGGCGGCGGCGGTGAAGCTCTCGCGCAGGTCGGCGAGGCGGGCGACGCCCGCGTCGGCGGGGCCCGCGAGCGCCTCGGGCGCCGGGCCGAAGTCGGCGAGCGCGTTCAGCGGGCCGGCGTAGGGCCGCCCCTCGTCCAGCGACAGGGTCAGCTCGGCGAAGGCCGCGTTGACCTGGGCGCGGCGCTCGGCGTCGGCGGCCTGGGTCCGGGCCTCCTGCGCCGCGCTCTCGGCGGCGGAGGCGCGCTCGTCGAAGCGGGCCTCCGCCTCGTCGAGGCGGGCGGCGAGCGCGTCGACGCGGCCCGAGATCGAGCCCATCTCGGCGCGCAGCGCCTCGGTGGCGGCGGCGAAGCCCGAGAGGCGCTCGGCCGCCTCGGGCGGCAGGTTCCCCGCCTCCTCGCCCAGGTTCGAGAGGCTTCCCGAGAGCGAATCGAGCTGCGCGCGCAGGTTCGACTGGGCCGCGGCCAGGTCCTCGACCTGCTGGGAGAGGCCGGAGCCGTCGCCGGGCGCGGCGCCCAGCGCCTCGAGCCGGCTCTCCAGCTCGGCCACGCGGGTCTCGAGCGCCGAGAGGCCCTCGGCGCCGGCGGCGGCGCCGGCCTCGGCGAGGCGGGCCTCGAGGGCGGCGAAGCGGGTGGCGTTGGCCTCCTCGATCTCGGCGCGCATCGCGGTCAGCTCGGCCTCGGTGATCACGCCGGGGGCCTGCACGGCCTCGGCGATGGGGGCGGGCAGCCAGGGGGCCACGCGGGGCAGCGCCCACAGCGCGATGGCCGCGCCCAGCAGCAGGATCACCAGCGCCTGCAGGGCGCGGGCGGCGAGGCTCGTGCGGGCGTGCTCGTCATGCTCGTCGTGGAACGGGTCGTCCTCGACCGGCGCGGCGCGCTCCTCGCGCGACGCCTCGCGGTCGTCGTAGTCGAGGCCGGCGGCGAGCTCGTCGGGGCGCCCCTCGGGCCAGGTCGAGCCGTCGCCGTGGGGGAAGTCCTCGTCCGGGCGCTCGGCCTGGGGGCGCTCGGCGTCCTGGGCCTCGCGCAGCTCGGTCGAGGCGATGGGGTCGAGGCCGGCCTCGGCGGCGTCGGGATGGACGGTCTCGTCGCCGGGGATCGTGTCGGGGTCGACGCCCGGGCGGGCGGCGGCCAGCTCCGCCTCTTCGGCGGTCATCTCCTCGGGCCGGGGATCGACCGAGGGCTCGTCGGCGGTCGCGGCGTCCTCGATCTCGTCCGGGCGCGGGGGCGCGTCGGCGGGATCGACGGACGGGGTCTCCGTTTCCGTCGCCTCCGTCGCGCCGTCGGGGGTCTTCCCCTTGGCGGGCGTCTGATCGGGGTCCGTCTTGTCGCTCATCTCGCCGTCCTGATCTCCCTCGAAGGGGCCGGGGCCCCCTTGGGACGTTATGGGATGCGCCTGCCGCAGAACAACACCGGCAGGTGCGGCGAACCGCGCGAACGGCCCCCGCGCGGGGTCCGGCGCAGTCGGTGTCTCAGGCCTCGTCGGCCTCGGCCGCGGCCGCTTCCGCGGCCTTGCGGGTGCGGCGGCGGGCGGCCCTGGCGACCGCGTCCATCGCCGCGCGCATGCCCTTGCGGGTCGGCGCCTGCGCGATCTCGACCCGCGCGAAGCCGAGGCCTGCCAGCGGCCGGGCGGCCGCGGGGCTGATCGCGACCGCGACCGTGCGGCCCAGATCGTGCCGCGGCGCCAGCAGACGCGCAAGGATGGCGGCCGATCGCGGCGAGAATACGGGGACCAGCCTCGCCTCGCCCGCGGCGAGGGCGGCGTCCGCCTCGGGGGGCAGCGCCTGCGCCGCGGGCATGGCGTAGACCACCACCTGGCGGGCGCGCAGCCCGGCGGCGGCGAGCGCCTCGTAGAGGTCGTCGGCGCCGTGGCGGCCGCGCAGGTGCAGGATCTCGGCCCCCGCGGGCGCCTCGGCGGCGATCAGGGCGGCGAGCGCGGCGGCGTCGGCGTCGGCCGCGCGCACGTCGCGGAAACCGGCCTCGCGCGCGGCCTCGGCCGTGGCCTCGCCGACGCAGAAGCAGGGCAGCGCGCGCAGCGCCTCCCCGCCCGGCTCGGTGACCAGCGGGGCGGCGCGGGCGGCGGCGGCGGAGGTCAGCGCCATGCCCCAGGCGCCGGCGGGGTCGGCGGTCGCCTCAAGCGCCTCGAAGCGCATCAGCGGCGCGGGCAGCGTGCGCCAGCCCTCGCCCTCCAGCCAGCGGGCCAGCGCCGCGCCCGAGGGCTCGGGCCGGGTGACCAGCGCCAGCGGCGGCGGCGCGGGATCGGCGGCGGGGGCCTCGGCCTCGCTCATGCGAAGAAGTCGGGGCCGCCGAGGCCGCGCAGTTCCGCCGCGGCGTCCGCGCCCATGGCGGCGGCGTCGGAGACGGGGCCCTCGCGTTCGGTGGCGTGGCGCACGGAGCCGTCGGGGCGGATGATCTCGCCGCGCAGGCGCAGGCGCCCGCCCGCCAGCAGCTCGGCCAGCCCCCCGATGGGCGTGCGGCAGGAGCCGTCGAGCCCGGCGAGGAAGGCGCGCTCCGCCGTCAGCCGCAGGTGGGTGTCGGCGTGGTCGAGCGGGGCCAGAAGCGCCGAGACGGCGGCGTCGCCCTCGCGTTGCTCGATGCCGATGGCGCCCTGGGCCACGGCGGGCAGCATGGTCTCGGGCGCGATGGCGCGCTCGGCGAGGTCGTCCATCCCCAGCCGCCGCAGGCCGGCGCAGGCGAGGAAGGTGGCCGCGGCCACCCCGTCGCCGAGCTTGCGCAGCCGGGTCTGCACGTTGCCGCGGAACTCCACCACCTGCAGGTCCGGGCGGCGGTGCAGGGCCTGGGCGCGCCGGCGCAGCGACGAGGAGCCGAGCACCGCGCCCTTCGGCAGATCCTCGAGCCCCTGGAACTCGAGCGAGATGAAGGCGTCGCGCACGTCCTCGCGCGGGAGGTAGCAGGTCAGGGCCAGGCCCTGCGGCTGTTCGACCGGCATGTCCTTCATGGAATGGACGGCGAGGTCGATGGCGCCGGAGGTCAGCGCCTCCTCGATCTCCTTGGTGAACAGGCCCTTGCCGCCGATCTCGGAGAGCGCGCGGTCCTGCACCCGGTCGCCGGTGGTCTTGATCGCCACGATCTCGAAGGCCGCCTGCGGCAGGCCGTGGGCGGCCATCAGGCGGTCGCGCGTCTCCTCGGCCTGGGCGACGGCGAGGGGCGAGCCTCGGGTGCCGAGGCGGAGCGGGCGGTCGGGGCTGAAGGTCGGCTCGGTCATGCTTCGGACTTAACGCCCGGCGCGGGCGGTGTCACGAGACTCCATCGCCGACATCAGCGCGTGGAAGCGCTCGAGGAACCGCTCGCGCGCCTCGCGCGGGGACAGCGGGGTCAGGCGGAAGCCCTCGGCGTCGGGGAACTTGGGCCGCCCGAAGAAGCGATCGGCCTCCTGGGCGGAGAAGCCGGCGAGCTGCGTCGCCTCGAACCAGGCGCAGGCGCGGTCGGCGCGCTTGATCTGGGCCTTCACGCCCCTGGGCGTCTCGGAGGGCAGGCCGAAGCGGACGTGCACGGCCCGCTCCAGCCGCGCCTCGAAGGCCTTGTAGTCGATGCCCAGCGCCGCCTTGAACGGGCTGATCATGTCGCCGATGACGTATTCGGGCGCGTCGTGCAGCAGGGCCAGCAGCCGGTCGCGGGGTTTCGGCGCGGCGGTCAGGCGGGAGAAGATCTCCTCGACCAGCAGCGAGTGCTCGGCGACCGAGAACGCCCAGTCCCCCAGCGTCTGCCCGTTCCAGCGGGCGACGAAGGCGAGGCCATGGGCGATGTCCTCGATCTCCACGTCCATGGGCGAGGGATCGAGCAGGTCGAGCCGGCGGCCCGACAGCATGCGTTGCCAGGCGCGGGGCGGCGTGCCGGACATGGGTCCTCCGAAGCGGCGGCGAGAGGGCGTCGGGGCGGAGGCTTAGAGCGCCCGGGCCCGCCCGTCGAGGGGGTCGCCGCGGCAGGTCCGCGCCACCGGGCCGGGCCGCCCCCTCCGCCGCCGCCGGCTGCGCGGGGCCGGGGCGGCGCGCCGGGACCGGCGGGGAGGCCGCGCGGACGGGGACGCGGCGGGGCGCTTCGGGGCCGCGTCGCGGCCGCGCCGCACACGCCGCGTCTCAACCGGATGTTCACGCCTGCCGGGCATCTCCGGCGCCGCTGCGTCGACAATACGCCGAGCCATTTCGTTGCGATGCAGCGTCGGCGCTGGTAACGATCCCCACAGCACACGCACACCTCCCGGCGCAGCGCCCCCTCCGGCCGCGCCGATCCTCGCGCAGGAGACACGCATGACCGACTATATCGTCAAGGACATCAGCCTGGCCGAGTTCGGCCGCATCGAGCTCGACATCGCCGAGACCGAGATGCCCGGCCTGATGGCCCTGCGCGAGGAGTTCGGGGAGCAGAAGCCCCTGAAGGGCGCGCGCATCGCGGGCTCGCTGCACATGACCATCCAGACGGCGGTGCTGATCGAGACGCTGGCCGCGCTGGGCGCGGACATCCGCTGGGCCTCGTGCAACATCTTCTCGACCCAGGACCATGCCGCGGCCGCCATCGCCAAGGCCGGCATCCCCGTCTTCGCCATCAAGGGCGAGACGCTGGAGGAATACTGGGACTACGCCGACAAGATCTTCCAGTTCCCCGAGGGGGGCTGCAACATGATCCTCGACGACGGCGGCGACGCGACGCTCTACATCCTGCTCGGCGCCCGCGTCGAGGAAGGCGAGACCGGCCTGATCGAGACCCCCCAGTCGGAGGAGGAGGAGGCCCTCTTCGCGCAGATCAGGAAGCGCATGAAGGAGAGCCCCGGCTGGTTCGTCAAACAGCGCCACATGATCAAGGGCGTGTCGGAGGAGACCACCACCGGCGTGCATCGCCTCTACCAGCTGATGGAGAAGGGCCGCCTGCCCTTCCCGGCGATCAACGTCAACGACTCGGTCACCAAGTCCAAGTTCGACAACAAGTACGGCTGCAAGGAGTCGCTGGTCGACGGCATCCGCCGCGCCACCGACGTGATGATGGCCGGCAAGGTCGCGGTGGTGTGCGGCTACGGCGACGTGGGCAAGGGCTCGGCGGCCTCGCTCGCCGGCGCCGGCGCGCGCGTGATGGTCACCGAGATCGACCCGATCTGCGCCCTGCAGGCCGCCATGGACGGCTTCGAGGTGGTGCAGCTCGAGGACGTCGTCTCGCGCGCGGACATCTTCATCACCACCACCGGCAACAAGGACGTCATCCGTCTCGAGCACATGCGCGAGATGAAGGACATGGCGATCGTGGGCAACATCGGCCACTTCGACAACGAGATCCAGGTCGCGGCTCTCAAGAACATGAAGTGGACCAACGTGAAGCCGCAGGTGGACATGATCGAGATGCCCAAGGGCAACCGCATGATCCTGCTGTCGGAGGGCCGGCTGCTGAACCTGGGCAACGCCACCGGCCACCCCAGCTTCGTGATGTCGGCGTCCTTCACCAACCAGACGCTGGCCCAGATCGAGCTGTGGACCAAGGGCGACCAGTACGAGAACAAGGTCTACGTGCTGCCCAAGCACCTCGACGAGAAGGTGGCCAAGCTGCATCTCGACAAGCTGGGCGTGAAGCTGACCCAGCTCTCGACCGCGCAGGCCGACTACATCGGCGTGACCACCGAGGGCCCGTTCAAGCCCGAGCACTACCGCTACTGAGCGCGGGACGCAGCCGCCGGGATCCGCCCGATCCCGGCGCCCCCCTGCCCTCGGGATCGGGCGGCCCCCTTTCGCGAAGCCGCGCCCTCGGACCCCGGGGGCGCGGCTTTCGCGTCTCGGGGGCCGTCTGACGTTTTCGTGATCGGTGCATCCGCGGGCGTCGCCGCCCGCGTTCTCCCCCTTGAAAGCCCGGCGATCCGCCGGGCTCCGAAGGGAGATGAGCATGTTCCGCACCTACGTTCCCGCCGCCGCGCTGGCCGCGACCCTGATCGCCGCCCCGGCGTTCGCCGACACCCCGATGATCGAGGCGATGGACCAGAGCGTCGCCAACGGCGTGGTCTCGGCCGCGATGGTCAGCGCGCCGGAGAACGGCTGGCTGGTCGTCCACCGCACCGACGCCGACATGAAGCCCGGCCCCGTGGTCGCCCACGCGCCCCTGCGCGCCGGCGAGACCGCCGACGTGGCCGCCCTGCTGACCGAGCCGGTGGCGCCGGGCGAGATGCTGATGCTGATGGTTCACTCGGAGGCCGGCGGCATGACGACCGGCCAGTTCGAATACACGCTCGGCGCCGCCGAGGACGGCCCGATCAAGCCCGACGGCAAGCTGGTGATGACGGTCATCACCGCCCAGTGAGGCTCGCGGCCGGGGCCGCAGGGCCCCTCGGCCGACGCGCCCGCGAGATCCCGGCCGGTCCCCCCGTCGGCCGGGGTCTCGCCTCGACGCCCCGCAGGCGCCGCCGCCGCGGGGCGCCCCGCCCCTCCCCTCCCGGCCGAGACGGCGGCGCGCCCCGCTTGCCGGATCTCGACCGGCCGGCAGGTCTTGCGCCCGCCCGCTCCCCCCGCCACTCTCCGCCCCGCCAGGGCCGCAGAGCCCGCGAGGAGGAGCCCCCCATGCCCGAGCGTCTGAGCGACTTCGTCACCTACGAGCTCATCGACGGCGTCGCCGTGATCCGCACCGACAACCCGCCCGTCAACGCGCTGGGCAATGACGTGCGCGCCGGCCTCTTCGCGGGCATGGAGCGGTTCGACGCCGACCCGCAGGCCAAGATCGCCCTGATCCACTGCGAGGGCCGCACCTTCCACGCCGGCGCCGACATCACCGAGTTCGGCACGAAGCGGAAGGACCCCCAGATCTCCGCGCTCTGCGACCGCATCGAGGCCGCCGGAAAACCCGTCGTCGCCACCCTGCACGGCACGGCGCTCGGCGGCGGGCTCGAGGTCGCCATCGCCGCCCACTGGCGCATCGCGCAGGCGGGCTCGAAGGTGGGCCTGCCCGAGGTCCACCTGGGCGTGATCCCCGCCGCCGGCGGCACCCAGCGCGCGCCGCGCCTGATGGGCGCAGCGCAGGCGCTGGAGGCGATCACGTCGGGGCGCCACATCCCCGTCGAAGAGGCCCGCGACCTGGGCCTCGTCGACGAGATCGACGCCAGCGGAGACCCGCTCGCCGCCGGCCTCGCCTACGCCCGCCGCCTCGTCGCCGAGGGCAAGGGCGTGCGCCGCTCGGGCGAGATGACGGTCCCCGACGCCACGCCGGAGCTTTTCGCGCAATGGCGCGAGCGGGCGGTGAAGCAGGGCCGCGGCCTGCATGCCGTCCTCTACTGCGTCGAGGCGGTCGAGGCCTGCACCCTGCCCATCGCCGAGGGCCTGAAGCGAGAGACCGAGGTCTCCGACAAGTCCCACGCCGACCCGCAGCGCGACGCCATGGTCCACGCCTTCTTCGGCGAGCGGGCGGTGGCGAAGATCCCCGAGGCGAAGGCCGCGCCCCGCCCCCTGGCCGCGATCGGCGTGGTCGGCGGCGGCACCATGGGCGCGGGCATCGCCGCGGCCGCCCTGCAGTCGGGTCTCAGCGTCGTGATGGTCGAGCGCGACGCCGAGGCGCTGGCCCGCGGCGAGGCCAACCTGCGGCGCAACTTCGCCTCCTCGGTCGCCAAGGGGCGGATGAGCCAGGGCGATCTCGACGCCCTGCTCGAGAGCCGCTGGACCGGCGCCGCGGACTACGGGGCGCTCAAGGACGCCGACCTGGTGATCGAGGCGGTGTTCGAGACCATGGCCGTCAAGAAGGAGGTCTTCGCGAAGCTCGACGCGGTGATGCGCGAGGGGGCGGTGCTGGCCACCAACACCTCCTATCTCGACGTGAACGAGATCGCCGCCGTCACGCGGCGCCCGCAGGACGTGCTGGGCCTGCATTTCTTCTCCCCCGCCCACATCATGCGGCTGCTGGAGGTGGTGGTTGGCGACAAGACCGCCCCCGAGGTCGTCGCCACCGGCTTCGCGCTGGCGAAACGCATGGGCAAGATCGCCGTGCGCGCGGGCGTCTGCGACGGGTTCATCGGCAACCGGATCCTGGGCGCCTACCTCAAGGCCGCGGACATGATGGTCGAGGACGGGGCCTCCCCCTACGAGATCGACGCGGCGGTGCGGTCCTTCGGCTACCCGATGGGGCCGTTCGAGATGGGGGATCTCGCGGGGCTCGACATCGGCTGGCTCGACCGGCGCGGCAAGGACGCGGCGCGCGACCCGGCCGAGCGCTACGCCGAGGGCTTCCTCGACCGGATGTACGAGAACGGCTGGCTGGGTCAGAAGACCGGCATGGGCTTCTACGACTATTCGGGCGGCGGCCGCTCGGGCCCCCCGAACCCCGGCGTCCTGCCGATGATCGAGGCGGAGCGGCGCCGCCTGGGCATCAACGCCCGCGCCTTCCCGCCCGAGGAGATCCTGCGCCGCTACATCGCCGCCATGGTCAACGAGGCGGCGAAGGTCGTCGAGGAGGGCATCGCCCTGCGCCCGCTCGACGTCGACATGACCGCCATCGCCGGCTACGGCCACCCCCGCTGGCGGGGCGGGCCGATGCACCACGCCGACGCCGTGGGGCTGGCCAGGATCCTCGCGGACCTGCGGGACCTCGCGCAGGAGGACCCGGGCTTCTGGGCCCCCGCCCCGCTGCTGGAGCGGCTGGTGGCGGAGGGGCGCCGCTTCGCCGACCTGAACGCCCCCGCCGCCGGCTGACCGTCGGCCCCCGCGCCGCCTGCGCCCTCGGCCTCGGCGAGGGGGCGGGCGGACGCGGTCCTCAGATCAGGACCATGTCGGGGGCGAGGTCGTCGGGGTCGAGGTCGAGGAGGACCAGCCGCAGCCCCTCGGCCTTCAGCACCGCCCCGGCGTCGCGCGCCTTCAGGTCGGCCTGCACCTCGGCGACCCCGGCGTAGCCGAAGCCGCGCAGGTCGAGGCGGTCGTCGGGGCCGAGGTCCGCCACCGCCGCGCGCCCGTCGCCGGGGCGCAGGACGAAGACGTCGGCGCCCTCGCCCCCCGTCAGCCGGTCCCGGCCCGGGCCGGCGATCAGCCGGTCGTCGCCCTCGCCGCCGAACAGGCGGTCGTTCCCCCCGCCGCCCAGCAGCCGGTCCTCGCCCCCGCCCCCGAACAGGCGGTCGGCGCCGGCCTTGCCCTTCAGGACGTTGTCGGCCGCGTTCCCGATCAGCCGGTCGTCGCCGCGCGCGCCGGAGGCGGCCTCGACGGTCACGCCATGGGCGAGGGTGAAGCCGCCGTGGACGCCCTCGGCGCGGCTCACCCGGCCGGCGCCCCCGTCCTCGAGCTCCAGCGTGGCCGGGCGCAGGTCGATGACCGCGTCGCGGCGGCCGCGGTGGAAGATCAGGTCCTCGCCGCCCGCGTCCCAGATCGCGCGGTAGCCGGTCCCGGCCTCGTTCGCGGCGGGCAGGCGGTAGCGGTCGTCGCCGGCCCCCGTCTCGGGGTTCACGCCGTATTTCGCCTGGATCACCGCGATGTCGAGCGCGGAGGGGCCGAGGTTCCAGCCCCACTTGTGGCTTTCGGGCAGGCCCTCGGGCGCCTCGGGCCAGCCGTCGTTGTAGGTCATCACCGTCCACACGCCCTGGTCGAGGCCCAGCCCCTCGCCGACCTGGGGCATCGCGGTCGAGCCGCCGGTCGCCTCGTGGGGATGGGCGAGGCCGAGGCCGTGGCCGAACTCGTGCAGGAAGATCGTGAACATGTAGCTGCCGGGCGAGAGCAGGCCCCCTCGCCCCCCGCTCCAGTAGGGGCCGGAGTTGAACCAGCCCAGGCCCTGCGCCTCGCCATAGGCGGGGTCCGGCCCGGTCATGAAGCCCAGCGAGGCGCCGCCCGCGTCGGACTTCACCAGCTTGAAGTCGGCCTCGGCGGGGTCGGAGACCTGCGCGAAGCTCAGGCCCGAGACCGCGGCCCAGGCGTCGAGCGCCGCCATCGCCTGCGCGCGGGCGTAGCGGGACCAGCCCCCCTCCTCGGTCGCGAAGTCGATCCGCTCGCCGTCCGTCGCGAAATAGACGGTCACGTGGGGATCGGCGAGGGCGACGCCCTCGTCGATGGAGGCCAGAAGGGGGTTCGCAGTCGCCATGGAGCGCCTCGGCAGCCGGATCGCGCCCGGCGGCCGGCGCGGCGGGGCGCGGCCCGCGGGACGCGCGGGAAAGGGGGGGAGGCTGGCGGCGGAGGCTGGCGTGGGGCGCACGAAGCCGCAGCGGCGTCGCGATGTCAACGCCCTGCCCGCTTGCGGCCCCGCGGGGGCGGCGCGAAGATGCGCCCCATGACAGGGGACCTGCTTCAGGCGCTCGGCGGGCTGGGCCTGTTCCTGCTCGGGATGAGCTGGATGACCGAGAGCCTGCGCGCGCTCTCGGGGCCGGCGCTGCGCGGGGCGCTGGCGCGGTTCACGCGCACCCCGCTGGGGGGCGCGGCGACGGGGGCGGCGGCGACCGCCGTGCTGCAGTCCTCCTCGGCCGTGACCGTGACCGCGGTGGGGTTCGTGGGGGCGGGGCTGCTGACCTTCCCGCAGGCGCTGGGGGTGATCTTCGGGGCCAACGTCGGCACCACCGCCACCGGCTGGATCGTGGCGTTGCTGGGCTTCAAGATGCAGCTCGGCGCGGCCGCCCTGCCGCTGGTGCTGGCCGGCGCGCTGCTGCGCCTCTACGGCGGCGCGCGGGCGGCGCAGGCGGGCTCGGTCGCGGCGGGGTTCGCGCTGCTGTTCATCGGCATCGACGCGATGCAGGCGGGGATGGCGGGGCTGGAGCCGCTGCTCTCGCCCGCGGACCTGCCGGGCGACGACCTGGCGGGACGGCTGAAGCTGGTGGCCTTCGGCGTCGCGCTGACCGTGGTCACGCAGAGCTCCAGCGCCGGCGTCGCCACCGCGCTGGCGGCGCTGGGGGCGGGGGCGATCAGCCTCGAGCAGGCGGCGGCGATGGTGATCGGGATGGACGTGGGCACCACCGCCACCGCGGCGCTCGCCACGCTGGGGCGCGACGTGGCGAGCCGGCGCACCGGCCTGTCGCATGTCGTCTTCAACCTCGCGACCGGGGCGATGGCCTTCGCGCTGCTGGACCTCTTCGCGCGGGCGGCGGCGCCGATGGCGGCGGCGGGCGAGGCGCAGGTGGCCCTCGTCGCCTTCCACACCGGCTTCAACGTGCTGGGCGTGGCGCTGGTGCTGCCCGTGGCCGGCCCTTTCGCGCGGCTGGTGGAATGGTTGATCCCCGACCGCGGCCCCCGCCTGACGCGGCGCCTGTCGCCGGCGCTGCTGGCCGAGCCGGCGCTGGCCATGGACGCCGCCGCCGGCACGCTGGAGGCGGTCGCGCAGGCCCAGTCCCTGTGGCTCGCCCACCGGCTCGACCCCCAGCCCGGCCCCCGCCCCCCGGCGGAGGCGGCGGCCCTCGGCGAGGCGATCGCCGAGCTGCGCGGCTTCGTGGACGGGATCGTCCCGGGCGCGGCCTCGGCCTCGGCCTCGGTCGCGCCCCGGCTCGCGGCGGCGCTGCACGCGCTCGACCATCTGGGGCGTCTGCACTACCGCTGCGCCCAGCTCGAGGGGCGCGAAGGCGCGCAGGCCGGGGCGCTGTCGGGGGACGCGCGGCTGCGCACGCTCGCCCGCGCGCTGGCCGCGGCGGCGCGCGAGCAGGCGGCGGGCGCGGGCGCCCCGGCGGGCGCCGCCCGCCTGCTGGCCCTGATCCACCGCCGGCAGGAGGGGTTCCGCACCCGCGCCCTGACGCTCGCGGCCGAGGGGCGGGTGGCGGACGCGGCGGCGCTCGCGCAGCTCGACGCGCTGCGCTGGCTGCGGCGCACGGTCTACCACCTGCATCGCATCGAGCATCACCTGGGCGCGATGCGCGCAGGCGCCGCGCCCGCCTCGGCCGGGCGCGAGGCCGCGCGCGACGTGCTGGAGGACTGAGGCGACCCCGCGCGCCCCGCCGCGGCGATTTCCCCCCGGCGTTCCGGGGCCGGGCGCCGTCGACCGGAAACGCCGCGAAAGCAGGCCGGATTCGGTCTTGCCCGAGGCGCTCGCATCGGTCACGCTGGTCTCACGCCCGGCCCGATCGGGCGCGGCTTGCATCCTGATGGAGAGCCCTTGGCGCAGACCGTCCTGTCCGCCGAAACCGGTCGCCGGAGCCCCTCCGACGACGGCCCCGCACTGTCGGGAGCCCCGTCCGAGACCCTCCTCGACTTTCCCGACAACCGCCTGCTGATCGATCTGTGCGGCGGCTTCGACCGGAACCTCGCCCAGGTGGAGCACGCGCTGGGCGTGCAGATCCTGCGGCGCGGCAACGTCCTGGCCGTGCATGGCGAGGCCGACGCGATCGACCGCGCCGCCGACGCGTTGCAGGCGCTCTACCGCCGGCTCGAACAGGGCCGGCCGGTGGAGCCCGGCGACGTCGACGCCGCCCTGCGCTTCGGCGCGGCGCCGGCGCCGGAGCCCTCGAAACGCGGCGGGCCCGCGCCCGAGAGCCAGCTCGAGATGTTCGCGGGCGGCCGACTCGAGATCCGCACCCGCAAGAAGACCGTCGAGCCGCGCACGCGCACCCAGCGCGACTACGTCAAGGCGCTGTTCGACAACGAGATGGTCTTCGGCATCGGCCCCGCGGGCACCGGCAAGACCTACCTCGCGGTCGCGGTCGGCGTGTCGATGTGGCTCGAGGGCCGGGTCGACCGCATTCTCCTGAGCCGTCCCGCCGTCGAGGCGGGCGAGCGTCTGGGCTTCCTGCCCGGCGACATGAAGGAGAAGGTCGATCCCTACATGCAGCCGCTCTACGACGCGCTGAACGATCTTCTGCCGCCGGGCCATGTGCAGAAGGCCATCGCCGAGAAGAAGATCGAGATCGCGCCGCTGGCCTTCATGCGCGGACGCACGCTCTCGAACTGCTTCGTGGTGCTGGACGAGGCGCAGAACGCCACCGAGATGCAGATGAAGATGTTCCTCACCCGCCTGGGCGAGGGCGGGCGGATGGCGATCACCGGCGACCTGACCCAGGTCGACCTGCCCCGCGGGGTCCATTCCGGCCTGCGCCAGGCGACCCGCCTGCTGGAGGGCGTGAAGGGCGTGGGCCTGGTGCGCTTCGCCGCCGAGGACGTGGTGCGTCACCCGCTGGTCGCCCGCATCATCGAGGCCTACGACCGCGAGCAGGGCCGCGAGCAGCCCTACGAGCAGGGACGCGACCGCGCCCCGGGCCGCGGCTACGACCGCGCCCGGCCGCGCAACGCGGCGCAGGAGGCGGCGGACGAGGCCGCCCGGGAGACTCCCGGCAAGCGGGAGGAGGGCGATGCCTCCCCCGGCTGACCCTCTCTCCGCGGCCGCCGGGCAGGCCCCGGCGCTTCCCGGCGCGGACCTGCCCGCGCCGGTGGTCGAGCTGGCGCTGGAGGCCGAGGCCTGGGCCGACGCGCTGGGGGGCGAGGACCGGGTGGAATCGCTCGCCGCCCGCGGCGCGGCGATGGCGCTGGCCGCGGCCGGGATCGAGGCCGCCGGGCGTGCGGTGAGCTTCCTCTTCGCCGACGACGCGACCGTCGCGGGGCTGAACGAATTCCACCGCGGCAAGCCGACGCCGACCAACGTGCTGTCATGGCCCGCATGGGAGCTGGGCGCCGGCCCCTCGGGCCTGCCCGACGGGACCCGGCCGCTGGCCCCGCCGGACCCGGAGCCCGCCCCCGACCTCGCCGGCTTCCCGGCGATGGAGGACGAGGGCGAGAGCCTGGGCGACCTCGCGCTCGCCTACGAGACCTGCGCGCGGGAAGCCGAGGCGATGGGCCTTCCCCTGCGCGACCATGCGCTGCATCTGATTTTGCACGGGACGCTCCATCTGTTGGGTTACGATCACGTCAGGGAAGCGGACGCGGCGTTGATGGAAGGCCTGGAGACGCAGGCGATGCTTGCGGCCGGGCTGGCGGACCCCTACAGGTCCGCCGACGATTTCGAGGAGGCCGGGCGCCCTGCCGCGGCCGAACGGACTGGGAGCGATGGACTCTGATCAAGGACGCGGCCGGGAGGCGAAAGCCCCGGCCACGGATGCGGGCGAGCAGGACGACGCGGGCGAAGGCTCGAGTCGCTCGCTGATCTCGCGATTGTTCGGCCGGAAGCCGGCCGACGAGGACGCCTCGGCCGAAGCTCATGCCGAGGAGAGAGCGCGCAGCGCGGGCGAGCGGGCGATGCTGCTCAACGTGCGCCGGCTGCGCGAGCTCAAGGTGCTCGACGTGATGGTGCCGCGCGCCGACGTCGACGCGGTCGAGGTGGACGGCGGGCTCGAGGAGCTGGTGAGCTCCTTCCGCAAGACCCGCCACACCCGCCTGCCGGTGTTCCGCGAGACGCTGGACGACCCGCTGGGCTTCGTGCACCTCAAGGACCTGGCGCTGCGCTTCGGCTTCAACGGGGCGGTGCACGACGACTTCGACCTGCGCCCGCTGCTGCGGCCGATGCTCTACGTGCCGCCGTCGATGCCGATCGACGCGCTTCTGCAGAAGATGCAGGGCGGGCGGATGCACATGGCCCTCGTCATCGACGAATACGGCGGCGTCGACGGTCTGGTGACCATCGAGGACGTGCTGGAGACCATCGTCGGCGACATCGAGGACGAGCACGACGTCGCCGACAGCTTCTCGTTCCGCAAGGAGGCGGAGGGCGTCTACATCTGCGCCGCCCGCCTCGAGATCCCGGAGTTCGAGGGCGAGGCCGGCGTCGACCTGCTGGCCGACGACCTCGACGAGGACGTCGACACGCTCGGCGGCCTCGTCTTCATGCTCGCCGACCGGGTGCCCGAGCGGGGCGAGGTGATCCTGCACCCCGACGGGCACGAGTTCGAGGTGCTCGACGCCGATCCCCGCCGCATCAAGCGGCTGCGGGTGCGCCTGAAGCGGATCGGCGAGGCGAGCGAGGAGGACGAGGCCGCGGCCGAGGCCTTCTCGCCCGCCCCCGCCTCGCGCGCCGCCCCGGCGGAGGCGCGGGCCGCGGAATGAGCGGCCCGGCCCAGCCCGGACGCCGGCGCGCCGCGTCCGGGCGCGGACGCGCGGGCGGAACCCCGCGCCCCGCCCTGCCCCTTCGCCTGGGCCGCGCGCTGCGCGGCTGGCTCGGCCGCCGCGCCGGAAGCCGGCGCGGGCGCCTGGCCCTGGCGGCGGCCTGCGGCGCGGGCCTGACGCTGGCGCAGCCGCCGCTGGGCCTCTGGCCGCTGGCGGTCCTCTGCGTTCCGGCGCTGGCCTGGCTGGCGCTTGCGCGCGGCCAGCGGCGCGAAGCCTTCCGCATCGGCTGGGCCGCGGGAGGCGCCTTCTTCCTCACCGGGCTCTACTGGATCGCCGAGGCCTTCCTGGTCGACGTCGCCCGCCACGGCTGGATGGCGCCCTTCGCGGTGACGGGGCTCGCCGCGGGGCTGGGCCTGTTCTGGGCGCTGGCCTTCTGGGGCGCGCGCCGCCTGGTCGAGCGCTTCGGGGCGCAGGGCGTGCCGGCCGCGCTGGCGCTGGCCGGCGCCTGGGCGCTGGCCGAATTCGCCCGCGCCCATCTGCTGACCGGCTTCCCCTGGGCCCTGCCCGCCTATGCCTTCGCCCAGACCGCGCTGGCGCAGACCCTTTCCGTTTTCGGCCCCCACACGCTGGGGCTGCTGGCGCTGGCGTTCGCGGCGGCGCTGGCCTCGCCCTGGCTGCGGCCGGGGGGCGAGGCCCTGCCGACGCCGCGGAACCGCCTTTCGGCGGCCCTGGGCCGGGCCGGCCTCCGGCCGGATTTCGCCGCCGGCGCGGCGGCGCTGCTGCTCGCGCTCGCGCTCGGCTTCGGCTGGAGCGGCTGGCGGCTCGCCGGCGCCCCCGCCGACCCCGCGCCCGAGAGCGCGCCCGTGGTGCGCCTGGTCCAGCCCAACGCCGCCCAGCGCGCCAAGTGGGACCCCGACGAGATGCCCCGCATCTTCGCGCGGCTGCGCGCGCTCTCGGTCCCAGAGCCGGGCCGGCCCGCGCCCGACGTGGTGATCTGGCCCGAGACCGCGATCCCCTGGATCCTGGAGCGCGAGCCCGCCGTGCGCGAGGCGATCGCCGCCTCCGCCCGCGGCGCGGTCACGCTGCTGGGCGTGCGCCGGATCGTGCCCGGGCCCGACGGCCGCCCCGGCTGGCGCAACGCGATGGAGGCGGTCGGGCCCGACGGGGCGATCCTCGCCGCCTACGACAAGCGCCACCTGGTGCCCTTCGGCGAATACCTGCCCCTGCACGGGCTGATGACGGGCCTCGGCCTCGGGCCCCTGGTGGGCGAGAGCGGCGGCTTCGCGCCCGGCGACGGGCCCGCGCGCATGGACCTGCCCGGCCTGCCCGCCCTGAGCCCGCAGATCTGCTACGAGACGATCTTCCCCCACGAGATGCCGGCCGCGGGTCCCGACGAGCGGCCCCGCTGGCTGGTTCAGGTCACCAACGACGCCTGGTTCGGCGCCTCGGCCGGGCCCTGGCAGCATTTCCACCAGGCCCGGATGCGCGCCATCGAGCAGGGCCTGCCCCTGGCGCGCGCAGCCAACACCGGGATCTCGGCGATGATCGATCCCTGGGGGCGGACGGTGGAGCGGCTGGGCCTGCTCGAGGCGGGCGCGGTGCAGGCCCGACTGCCGATCGCGCTGGCCCCGACGCTCTATTCGCGCACCGGCGACTGGCCGTGGATGACGCTCGCCCTGCTGGCGCTCGCGGCCCCCGCCGGCGCCTCCGGGCTGCGGCGTCTGCGCGCGGACGGCCGCGGAACCGGGTCCTGATCCCCGATTGACGGACCGTCCGCCCGGCGCTCGCCTTGACCGCGCGGAGCCGGGCTGCTTAGAGGTTCCCCCGTTCACGTCGGAAAATCGCCGCGCGCGCTCCCTGCGCGCGGCCCTTGTTCAAGGGAGCGCGCGCTTGGCCCGGAACAACTACCTCTTCACCTCGGAATCCGTGTCCGAGGGTCATCCGGACAAGGTCTGCGACCGGATCTCGGATGCGGTGCTGGATGCGTTCCTGACGGCCGATCCCTACAGCCGCGTCGCCTGCGAGACCTTCGCCACCACCGACCGCGTGATCATCGGCGGCGAGGTGCGCGGGCCGCAGTCGGTCATCGACTCGGTCGAGGAGATCGCCCGCGGCGTGGTCAGGGACATCGGCTACGAGCAGGACGGCTTCCACTGGAAGACGATGAAGGTGCAGAATTACCTGCACGCCCAGTCGGCCGACATCGCCCAGGGCGTGGACGCCGCCGGCGCCAAGGACGAGGGCGCGGGCGACCAGGGCATCATGTTCGGCTACGCCACCGACGAGACCGACGCGCTGATGCCGGCGCCGATCCACTACAGCCACGCCATCCTCAAGAAGCTGGCCGAGGTGCGCAAGTGGGGCGGCGAGACCTGGCTGGGTCCCGACGCCAAGGCGCAGCTGACCCTGCGCTACGAGAACGGGATGCCGGCCGCGATCACCTCGATCGTGCTCTCGACCCAGCATCTCGACCCCGACCTGAGCTCGGCCGAGGTGCGCGAGCGGGTGGAGCCGATCATCCGCGGCGAGATCCCCGACGGCTGGATCGCCGAGGACTGCGTCTGGCACGTGAACCCCACTGGCAAGTTCGTGATCGGCGGGCCCGACGGCGACGCGGGCCTCACGGGGCGCAAGATCATCGTCGACACCTACGGCGGGGCCGCGCCCCACGGCGGCGGCGCCTTCTCGGGCAAGGACCCGACCAAGGTCGACCGCTCGGCGGCCTATGCGGCGCGGTATCTGGCCAAGAACGTGGTGGCCGCGGGTCTCGCCAAGAAATGCGTGATCCAGCTCAGCTACGCCATCGGCGTCAGCCAGCCGCTGTCGATTTACGCCAACACGCTCGACACCGGCGAGGTCGCCGAGGAGGCGATCGAGAAGGCGGTGAACGCGGTGATGGATCTCTCGCCCCGCGGCATCCGCGAGAAGCTGCAGCTCAACAAGCCGATCTACGAGCGCACCGCCGCCTACGGTCATTTCGGCCGGGCCCCCGAGGCGGACGGCGGCTTCTCGTGGGAGGCCACCGACCTCGCCGACGCCATCAAGGCCGCCGTCTGAGGCGCCGCCCGGGGGGCGGGCGCGCCCTCCCCCGGCCGACAGGACCGCGCCGCTCCCCCGGGGGCGGCGCTTTCCTTTGCAGGGGGCCGGGCGGGCGTCTCGCGTCCCCCCGGAAGGCGGACGACCCGCGCCGCGGGCGGCGGAGACCGCCGGGCGGGGGGGCGCGAGACGCCCGCCCCCGGCCGCCCGGCCGCCGCCGGGCGCCGCGTCGACGGTCCCGCCCGCGGCCGAGGATCCGCCCGCGGCGCGTCCCGGCGCTGCGCGCGGGGCGACGGCCGCCCCGGGCGCAGGTCGTCCGACGCGCCGCGGGCGCGCGGGCGGCCCCGGGCGCGCGGGTCGACGCGGCGCCCGGGCGCCTCCGCCGGCGACCGGGCCGCCCTGCGGGCGGCGCCGGCCTTCGGCCGGGCGGGCGCCGCGCGGGCGCGCCTGCGCTGGCGCCGTCGCGGCGCTCGGGGCACAGTGCCCCCCCGACGCCCAGCCCCCGGAGCCCGACGCCATGCCCGACGCCATGCCCGACGCCGACCCCAGCGAGACCGAAGCCGCCGGCTGGGCCCTGCCCTGGGAGGGCGGCTGCCGCTGCGGGGCGCTGCGGCTGCGGGTGCTCGCCCCGCCGCTGCTCTCCGCCGCCTGCCATTGCCGCGGCTGCCAGCGGATGACCGGCTCGGCCTTCTCGCTGAGCCTGATGCTGCCGGAGGACGGGCTGGAGATCGTCGCGGGCGAGACCCGGCGCGGGGGGCTGGGGGGCGCGCTGGAGCTCGGCTGCGCGGGCCCAGCCGGCCGGGCCGAGGCCGGGGCGGGCGGTCCCGGCCTGCCGCCCTCGGCCATCGACCACCGGCTCTGCCCCTGCTGCGGCTCCTGGGTCTTCACCCGCATCGCCGCGCTGGGCGGGATCGTCAACCTGCGCGCCACGATGCTGGACGACGCGGCCTGGGTGGTCCCCTTCCTCGAGACCATGCGGGCCGAGGCCCTGCCCTGGGCCCGCACGCCCGCCCCCCACGCCCACGACCGCTTCCCCGAGCCCGAGGCCTTCCCCCGCCTCGTCGCCGCCTTCGCCGCGCAGGGCGCGCGGCCCGGCGGCGGGGCCTGAGCCGATGGGCCGCCCGCCGGGCCGCGGCGCCGGGACGTGGCGGCCGCATCTCGCGCGGTTCGCGATCTTCTTCGCCGTGGCGCCCCCAGGGCTCTGGGTGATGCTGGCCGGGCCGGATCCCTGGCGCCGGCCGCTGGCGCTAGGCGTCGTCGCGGCGGGGGCGGCGCCGGCCGAGGCCGCCTTCCGCCGGCGGGCGACGCGCGCGCAGATCCTGCGGGACCTGTGCGAAAGGGTCGACAGCCGCGATCGACCTCGCTAGATCGCGCGCCATGACCGAGACACCCATCCGCGAGGACGGCGCCCCCTGGCGCAACTTCCACGGCCGACGGCACGGCAAGAAGCTGCGCCAGGGCCAGGCCGAGCACCTGGAGACCACCCTCCAGCCGCTGCGCCCGCCACGCGTCGGCTGGGACGAGAACCCGGACCGCGAGCCCATCGACCTCGCCGCGCTCTTCGGCGACCCGCCCGGCGCGCCCCGCCCGGTGTGGCTGGAGGTCGGCTTCGGCGGCGGCGAGCACATGCTGGCCCAGGCGGAGGCCGACCCCGGCCTCGGCCTGCTCGGCTGCGAGCCCTTCGTCAACGGGGTGGCGATGTGCGTGGCCGACCTCGCCCGGCGCGGGCTGTCGAACGTGCGCATCCATCCCGGCGACGCGCGCGACCTGATGGACGTGCTGCCCGCGGGCTCGATCGCGCGGGCCTTCGTGCTCTACCCCGACCCCTGGCCCAAGGCGCGCCACCACAAGCGGCGCTTCATCAACCCCGAGGGTCTGGACGCGCTGGCCCGGGTGATGGCGCCGGGGGCCGAGCTGCGGGTCGCGACCGACATCGAGGACTACGTGCGCCACTCCCTGGCGCAGGTGCGCGCCCACCCGGCCTTCGACTGGCTGGCCGAGCGCCCCGCCGACTGGCGCGAGCCCTGGGAGGGCTGGTCGCGCACCCGCTACGAGGCCAAGGCCGTGCGCGAGGGGCGCACGCCCCACTACCTCCGCTTCCGCCGCCTCTGACGCGATCCGACCCGCGCGCGACCCGCGCGGGCGCCGGAAGCGCCGCGGCGACCGCCCCGCCTCCGGCGAGCGGCAGGTCCGCGGCGCGCCGAACGACCTGCGCCCGGCGCGCGCGCAGCGCGTGGCACGACCTGCGCCATCGGCGACCGGGCCCCCGGCGCGACGCCGGAAGGCGCCGCGGGCCTGACGCCGGCCGCGGGCGCGCGGGCCGACGCGGCGCCCCCGCCGCCCGCGCGGGAGGCGCGCGGGCGGCCCGGCCGGTGGACGGAGCCGTCGGGATCGTCTAGGCGTTCCGCGACCCAGACCGGAGCCCGCCCATGTCCGCCCACGGCCAGCCCATCCCCCTGACCGCCCGCGCCCGCGGGCCCCTGCGCGGCGAGGCCGTGATCCCCGGCGACAAGTCCGTCTCCCACCGCGCCCTGATCTTCGGCGCGCTGTCGCTGGGCGAGACCCGGATCGCCGGCCTGCTCGAGGGGCAGGACGTGCTCGACACCGCCCGGGCCATGGCCGCCTTCGGCGCGCAGGTCGAGCGGACGGGAGAGGGCGCCTGGTCCGTCCGCGGCGTCGGCGTCGGCGGCTTCGCCGAACCCGAGGACGTCATCGACTGCGGCAACTCCGGCACCGGCGTGCGGCTGATCATGGGGGCGATGGCCACCACCGCGATCTCGGCCTGCTTCACGGGCGACGCCTCGCTGCGCAAGCGGCCGATGGGGCGGATCACCGAGCCGCTCGCGCTCTTCGGCGCCGAATCGCGCGGCCGCCGCGGCGGGCGCCTGCCGCTGGTGCTGACCGGCGCCGCCGACCCGGTCCCCGTCTCCTACCGCCTGCCGATGGCCTCGGCGCAGGTGAAGTCGGCGGTGCTGCTCGCCGGCCTCAACGCCCCCGGGATCACCGAGGTGATCGAGCCCGAGGCGACCCGCGACCATACCGAGCGGATGCTCGCGGGCTTCGGCGCGACCCTGGAGAGCGAGGCCCTGCCCGAGGGCGGCCGCCGCATCCTGCTGACCGGCCAGCCGGAGCTGACCGGCCGGACCCTGGCGGTCCCGCGCGACCCGTCCTCTGCCGCCTTCCCGATATGCGCGGCGCTGATCGTCGAGGGCTCCGAGGTCCGCCTGCCCGGCATCGCCATGAACCCCACCCGCACCGGCCTGATCGCCACGCTGCAGGAGATGGGCGCCGACCTCGCGCTCGAGAACGCCCGCGAGGAGGGCGGCGAGCCGACCGCCGACGTCGTCGCCCGCTTCTCGGCCCTCCGGGGCGTCGAGGTGCCGCCCGAGCGCGCGCCCTCGATGATCGACGAATACCCGGTGCTCGCCGTCGCCGCCGCCTTCGCCGAGGGCAAGACCGTGATGCGCGGCATCGGCGAACTGCGGGTGAAGGAGAGCGACCGGATCGACGCCGTCGCCCGCGGTCTGGAAGCCTGCGGCGTGCAGGTCGAGGAGACCGAGGACAGCCTGACCGTGCACGGGCTGGGCGCCGGCGGGATGCCCGGCGGCGGCACAGTCGCCACCCATCTCGACCACCGCATCGCCATGTCGTTCCTGGTGGGCGGGCTCGCCTCCCGGCGGCCGGTCTCGGTCGACGACGGCGGGCCGATCGCGACCTCCTTCCCCGACTTCCGCCCGCTGATGGCGCGGCTGGGCGCCGAGATCGGCGAGATGGCGCCCGCATGAGCGCGGCGCAGCCCACGCCCCCGGCGACGCCCGGGACCCGCGCCACCGGCGGCTGCCTCTGCGGGGGCGTGCGCTACCGGGTGACCGGGCCCCTGCGCCCGGTCGTC
Organism: Albimonas pacifica; assembly: GCF_900113695.1. GTDB lineage: Bacteria > Pseudomonadota > Alphaproteobacteria > Rhodobacterales > Rhodobacteraceae > Albimonas > Albimonas pacifica. Next base: position 84,602 of record NZ_FOQH01000011.1, read on the forward strand.
GGCTGCCATTGCGAGATGTGCCGGCGCACCTCCGGCCACCACGTCGCGGCCACCGCCTGCCTGTCGGAGCACCTGGTGCTGGAGAGCGCGGGGACGCTGACCTGGTACCGCTCGTCGCCGGGCGCGCGCCGCGGCTTCTGCGGGACCTGCGGGGGGAACCTGTTCTGGTCGCCCGACGAAGGGCCCCACGTGGCGATCATGGCCGGCACGCTGGACATGCCCTCGGGCCTGCGGCTGGCGGGGCATATCCACGTGGCGGGCAAGGGCGACTACTTCGACCTCGACCCCGCCCTGCCCGCCTTCGAGGGCGACGAGCCCGAGGGCTGGGTCTGGCCGGACGGGGGCGTGTCGTGATCCTGACGGGCGGATGCCTCTGCGGCGGCGTGCGCTGGCGGGTCGAGAGCGACCCCGTCCCCGTCGTCGCCTGCTATTGCGAGGACTGCCGGCGCACCACCGGCAATCACGTCGCCTGCGCCACCTTCCCGGCCGGGGCGGTGACGATCGAGGAGACCACGCTGCGCTGGTACGCCTCCTCCGCCGAAGGCCGCCGCGGCTTCTGCAGAACCTGCGGCGGGAACCTGTTCTGGACCGCCACGGACTGGGACCGCCTGGAAATCTGGATGGGAACCGCCGACATGCCCACCGGCCTGCGCCTCTCCGCCCACGAGTTCACCGCCTCCGCCGCCGACTGGGACGCGATCCCGCCCGACGGCCTGCCGCGCTTCGAGCGGATCGCGCCGGGCGAGGTCGCGGGCCGATGACCTTCCCCAAGCGCTTCGTCGTCGCCATCGACGGCCCCGCCGCCGCCGGCAAGGGCACGATCTCGCGCGCGCTGGCCGCGCGCTACGGGTTCGCGCATCTCGACACCGGGCTGCTCTACCGCGCGACCGGGCTGAAGGCGCTGCGCGACGGCCATGGGACCATAGACGCCCCCGTCGCCATCGCCGCCGCCCGCGCCCTGCGCCCCGAGGACCTGACCGCCGACGGCCTGCGCACCGGCCCGGTCGGCGAGGCGGCCTCGGTCGTCGCCGCGATCCCCGAGGTCCGCCAGGCGCTGCTCGATTTCCAGCGCGCCTTCGCCGCCCAGCCCTCGGGCGCGGTGCTCGACGGGCGCGACATCGGCACGGTGATCTGCCCGGACGCGGACGTGAAGCTGTTCGTGACCGCCTCGGACGCGGTGCGCGCCCGGCGCCGGCATGCGGAGCTGGCGAAGTCCAACCCCGCGATCACGCTCGAGGAAGTGGCCGGCGACCTCGCGCGGCGCGACGCCCGCGACGCCCAGCGCACCGACGCGCCGCTGAAGCCGGCGGACGACGCCCTCTTGCTGGACACGACGGAATTGACTATAGACGCGGCCATCGCCGAAGCGGCGGCGCTGATAACAAGAAAACGCGAAGGCTGATCGAGCAGGCCTGGGGCACGCCCCCCGGGCCTTTGCGTTTGCGCTACGGTTCCAGCGCTCCGCCCGCCTGAGGTTAACGCAAGACCGCCGGATCCAACCGGCTGGCCCGAATACGCACGAAACGGAGAATGACTGCACATGGCTAATGCCACCATGGAAGACTTCGAGGCCCTGCTCGCAGAGAGCTTCGAGCTCCACATGCCCGATGAGGGCAGCGTCGTCCGCGGCAAGGTGCTCGCGATCGACAACGGCCAGGCGCTGATCGACATCGGCTTCAAGATGGAAGGCCGCGTCGAGATCAAGGAATTCCAGCGTCCCGGCGAGAAAGAGATCGGCGTCGGCGACGAGGTCGAGGTCTATCTGGACCGCGTCGAGAACGCCAAGGGCGAAGCCGTCCTGTCGCGCGACAAGGCCCGCCGCGAGGAAGCCTGGGACCGTCTCGAGTCCGCCGCCTCCCAGAAGGACGCCCGCGTCGAAGGCCAGATCTTCGGCCGCGTCAAGGGCGGCTTCACCGTCGACCTCCGCGGCGCCGTGGCGTTCCTGCCCGGGTCGCAGGTCGATGTGCGCCCCGTGCGCGACATCACCCCGCTGATGGGCGTGCCCCAGCCCTTCCAGATCCTCAAGATGGACCGCCGCCGCGGCAACATCGTCGTGTCGCGCCGCGCCGTTCTCGAAGAGAGCCGCGCCGAGCAGCGCGCCGAAGTGGTGGCCCGCCTGACCGAGGGCGACACCGTCGACGGCGTGGTGAAGAACATCACCGACTACGGCGCGTTCGTGGACTTGGGCGGCGTCGACGGCCTGCTGCACGTCACCGACATGGCGTGGCGCCGGGTCAACCACCCCTCCGAGATCGTGAACATCGGCGAGACCGTGAAGGTCCAGGTGGTCAAGATCAACAAGGAGACGCACCGCATCTCGCTCGGCATGAAGCAGCTTCAGGCCGATCCGTGGGAGGGCGTCGAGGTCAAGTATCCCGCCGGCATGAAGCTGATGGGCCGCGTGACCAACATCACCGACTACGGCGCGTTCGTCGAGCTGGAGCCGGGCGTCGAGGGTCTGGTGCACGTCTCCGAGATGTCCTGGACCAAGAAGAACGTCCATCCGGGCAAGATCGTCTCCACCTCCCAGGAGGTCGAGGTGATGGTGCTGGACGTCGATCCGGTGAAGCGCCGCGTGTCGCTGGGCCTCAAGCAGTGCCTGCGCAACCCGTGGGAGCTGTTCGCCGAGAACTTCCCCGCCGGCACCCATGTCGAGGGCGAGGTCAAGAACATCACCGAGTTCGGTCTGTTCATCGGCCTCGAGGGCGACATCGACGGCATGGTCCACCTGTCCGATCTGGATTGGGACCGTCCCGGCGAGCAGGCCCTGGCGGAGTACCAGAAGGGCGACATCGTCCAGGCCGTGGTTCTCGATGTGGACATCGAGAAGGAGCGGATCTCGCTGGGCGTCAAGCAGCTCTCCGAGGACTCGTTCACCACGACGGCCGGCGGCGTGAAGCGCGGCGAGATCGTCACCGTCACGGTCACCAAGATCGAGGACGGCGGCATCGAGGTGGAGTATGAGGGCATGAAGGCCTTCATCCGCCGCTCGGACCTCGCCCGCGACCGCGGCGACCAGCGCCCCGAGCGCTTCAACGTCGGCGACAAGGTCGACGCCCGCGTGACCAACATCGACAAGAACGCCCGCCGTCTGGGCCTGTCGATCAAGGCGCGCGAGATCGCCGAGGAGCGCGAGGCGGTCGAGCAGTTCGGCTCGTCGGACTCGGGCGCCTCGCTGGGCGACATCCTGGGCGCCGCCCTGAAGACCCGCGAGGATTGATCCTCGCCCCCGCGGGGCCCCGGCCCCGCGGGCGGTCCGCCGCACATGGAAAAGGCGCTCCCGCGAGGGAGCGCCTTTTCTGCATCCGGCCCCTGGCCGTCCCGACGCCCCCCGGCAGGGCAAGGCCCCGGCGACGCCCCGAGGGCGCCGCCGGGGCGCGGATCAGGCCCGCGCCCTGCGCGCCGCCAGGCCCAGCAGGCCCAGCGCTCCGGCTAGCAGGGGCAGCGCCGCGGGCGCCGGCACCGGCGAGGACGTCGCCCCGCCGCTGCCCGAAATGGCCGAGAGACCGTCGACGGTCGCCAGCGCCGTCCCCCCCAGGATCGGGTTGAAGGTGCTCGGCGCGTAGCCGGTCGCGCCCGCCATCAGCGGATCGTCGGCCAGCGTCGCGACGCCGCTCGACATGCTGTGCGTGGCCAGCGACAGACCGGTCCCCAGCTCGGCGAGGAAGTCGTTCACCCCGTCCATGTCGCCGCCGCAGCAGGGCTCGGCGAGGATCGCGACGGTCCCGCCGGCCTGCTCGAAGGCGACGAAGGCGGCCGTCTCGGTCGCGGAGTAGTTGGCGGCGCTGGGGGAGCAGCAGGCGAGGTTGAGGAACAGCAGGTCGACGCCGACCAGGTCGGAGGCCCCCAGTTCGTCGGAGCGCAGGGTCGCGGCGACCCCGTCGAGCCCGTCGTAGAAGGTCGAGAAGACCGACCCGGACGGGTAGCCAGAGACCTTGTCCGAGACGAGGACGCTGTCGCCCCCGCCCAGCAGGTTCGTCAGGATCGCGTCCCGCGGGGCGCTGGTCGAGTCCATGGAATTGACGTCGGAAAACACCACGAACATGGCCGAGGCGGGACTCGTGGCCGCGAGAATGGCGGCCAGGGCTGCGGGCACGATGGCCCGCCAGGACGTGAGACGGCGACGCATGCAGGAACTCCGGAGCGATTCGAAACGAATGAGGGCGAAGGCGGGCGCGTCCGCGCCCGTGACATGACTATAGCTTCATGTTGTTTATGCAAATGAATAGCCGCATGGCCGGCTGAAAGCCGGCGCGCCCTCCGGGCCCCGCCTTTTCGTCCTGCGTCAGTCCCCTTCGCCGGCGGGCGGCCGCCGGCGCGACGGGGCCTGCGCTCTGGCTCCCGGCCCGCTCGCGGTCCATACCGGGCGGCGGCGGCGCGAACGGGCGCCGGCCGGGGCGGCGCGTCGCGCGCGCCCGGGCCCAAGAAACCACGGGAGAGACGCGATGACCCCCAGCCTCGACTCAGCCGCACGAAGACAGGCGACCGGCGTGATCCTGATGTGCGTGGGCGTGGCGAGCCTGAGCGTCAACGACGCCATCGCCAAGCTGCTGACCGAGCGCTATTCGCCCCTGCAGATCCTGTTCCTGCGCAACATCATCGCCCTGCCCGTCGCAGCCCTGCTGGCCTGGCGGATCGGGGGGGCGGGGGCGCTGCGCTCGACCCGGCCCGGGGCGCACCTGGTGCGCGGCGCGCTGTGGATCGTGGCGACGATCCTGTTCTTCACCGCGATCAGCCGGATGGGGCTGGCGGAGGCGACGGCGCTGGTCTTCGTGGCGCCGCTGTTCATCACCGCCCTCTCGGCCCTGTTCTTCGCCGAGCCCGTCGGCTGGCGCCGCTGGGCCGCCGTCCTGGCGGGCTTCGTCGGCGTGCTGATCATGATCCGCCCGGGCGCCGAGAGCTTCCGGCCGATCTCGCTGCTGCCGGTCGCCGTGGCGCTGGTCTACGCGGCGCTGATGCTGGGGGCGCGCTGGCTCGACCCGCGCGAGAGCGTGTGGACCCTGATGCTCTACCTCTCCGGCTCGGCGGCGCTGCTGAGCGGGGTGATCGCGCCGTTCTTCTGGACGCCGATCCTGGCCTCCGACCTGTGGCTCTTCGCGGCCATCGCGGTGTTCGGCACCGGGGGGATGACGATGATGACCCAGGCGTTCCGGCTGGCGCCCGCCTCGGTCGCGGCGCCGCTGGACTACACGGCGCTGATCTGGGCGACGCTGCTGGGCTGGCTGATCTGGCGCGAGACGCCCGACGGCCCCGCGATCCTGGGCGCCGCGGTGATCGTGGGCGCCGGCGGCTTCATCCTGTGGCGGGAGCATCGCCTGCGGGGCTGATCCCGGAACCTGGCCCACCGCAGATTGATGCCCATAAATTCTGGAAACCCTCTCTTCCCCGGATTAGGCTGGGCGCGGGAAACGCAAGAGAAGAGGGGGGTGAAGCCTGTGCTTCGCGTCATCATCACGGCCGCGGCGATCGCGGCCTCGCCGGCGCTCGCCTGCGCGTCGGCGATCTACACCACGACCATCGACTACACGCCCTCGCCGGACGGCGGCTGGCCCGCGGACCCGGGCCTCGGCGACCGGATCGTGATCGAGTGGAGCGTCGGGGCCGGCGCCGCGGGCGTGGTGGACGAGTTCGACCTCGAGTCGCTGACCTTCCACCTCTACGGCGAGGGCGCCCTGCTGTGGAGCGACGTGGCCATCGTGGCGGGCGTGGTCCAGCCCATCGACGGGCAGGCGCGGACGCTGTCGCCCACCGCCGTGCCCAATGGCATCACCTTCGCCTTCGACCTCGACGCCTGGGCCCTGGATCCGGGGGCCGGGCTCTCGGCCTTCGACAACGACGGGCCGCAGGCGCAGGCGGGCGGGTCGGGCGAAACCTGGAACCTCTACGGCGACGCGGGCGACGTGACGGCCCTGCTGATCGACGCCTACGGCCCCTACCCGGCGCAGTCGTCGCGCGGGCCGGTCGACGCGGTCGCGACCACGCTCGCCGCGCCGGTTCCGCTGCCCGGGGCCCTGCCGCTGGCGCTGGTCGGGATCGCGGGGCTGGGGGCGCTGGCCGCCCGCCGCCGCTGAGCGCCGGCTGGCGGGGGTCGGGAGCGCGCCCGCCCCCTCTGGCCCTTCGCCGCCTGCGGGTCCATATCGGGCGCGACGATCCCGACCCGGAGGAGGCCCCGATGTCCGACGCGCGTTCCGACCTGCATGGCGAATACAAGGTGGTCGGCGGCAAGCTGGTGATCGCCGACCTTGGCCTGCGCGACGGCCGCCTCGCCGGCGTGCGCATCTCGGGCGACTTCTTCCTGGAGCCGGACGAGGCGCTCGACGACATCCTCGCGGCCCTCGAGGGCCTGCCCGCCGACGCGCCCGTGGAGCGCATCGCCGCCGAGATCCGTCGCGGCCTGAGGCCGGAGGCGGCGCTGGTGGGCTTCTCGCCCGAGGCGGTGGCCATCGCCGTGCGCCGCGCCCTGGGCGCGGCCAACACCTGGCGCGACCACGAGTGGCGGATCATCGACGAGATCCCGGTGACCCCGCCCGTGCAGATGGCGCTGGACGAGGTGCTGGCGCGCGAGGTCGCCGCCGGCCGCCGCCCCCCCACCCTGCGCTTCTGGGGATGGGAGCGGCCGGCGATCATCATCGGCAACTTCCAGTCCCTGACCAACGAGGTCGACCTGGCCGAGACCGAGCGCCTGGGCATCGAGGTCGTGCGCCGCGCCACCGGCGGCGGCGCGATGTTCGTCGAACCCGGCACGGCGATCACCTATTCGCTCTACGCGCCCGAGGCGCTGGTGGCGGACATGAGCCTCGCCGACAGCTACGGCTTTCTCGACCAATGGGTGATCGCGGCGCTGCAGGAGCTGGGGATCGACGCGGAATACAAGCCCCTGAACGACATCGCCTCCTCGAAGGGCAAGATCGGCGGGGCGGCGCAGCGTCGCTTCGCGGGGGGCGCGGTGCTCCACCACGTGACCATGGCCTACGACATGGACGGCGAGAAGATGGCCCGCGTGCTGCGCATCGGGCGCGAGAAGCTCTCGGACAAGGGCATCGCCAGCGCCGCCAAGCGCGTGGACCCGGTGCGCAGCCAGACGGGCCTGCCGCGCGAGGAGGTGATCGCGCGCCTCACCGCCTCCTTCGTCGCCCGCCACGGCGGCGCCCCCGACGGGGTGACCTCGCAGGAGATGGAAGCCGCCGAGCGCCTGGCCGAGGAGAAATACGCCACGCCGGGATGGCTGCGCCGCCTGCCCTGAGCGGCGCGGAGCAGTCCGCGCAGGCCTCGCCGCAGCCCATTGCGGTCCGGAACCGCGCGAAGCGGCCCCGCCCTCCGCGACCCGGCCCGACCGACGCCGGGCGGGCCGGGGGCCGCGCCTCCGCCCGCATCCCGTTGCGGCATGACGGGGGGCCCCGGGAGGCGGGGCGCCCCGGGCGACTTGACCGGCGGGGCGCGCGCGGCGCAGGGTCGGGCGGCGCCGGGGCCTTTCCCCGCCGTCTCGGCCCCCTGCCCCGGACCCCGACCCTGCCGCGCCCAGCCCCCCGCCCCCGACCGCCCGCGCTGACCGAGGCCCATGTCGCCCGGATCGCGCCCCATGCCGGCGACCCGCCCCCGCCCGGCGGCACGCCGCTGGACGAGGCGGGCCGGCTCGCCGTCGCGCGCGAGCTGCTGGCGGAGAAGGGCGACGGCCCGTTCTGGGTGCTCGCCTACGGCTCGCTGATCTGGAAGCCGGCCTTCGAGCATGTCGAGACCCGCCGCGTCGCCGTCCACGGCTGGCGGCGCGCCTTTTGCATGGACATGCACGACTGGCGCGCCACGCCCCGGCAGCCGGGGCTGATGATGGCGCTCGCCCGCGGCGGGGCCTGCGTGGGCCTCGCCTACCGGATGCCCGACGACGACCCCGAGGGGCGGATGCTGCGGCTGGTCGACCGCGAGGTGGGATACGCCGAGGACCGCCCCTGGCTGCGCTGGGTGCGCGCGCGGGGCGAGGGCGGGCCGATCCGGGCGCTGGCCTTCTACTGCGCGCCGGTCGCGCACCCCACGCTGCTGCATCTGCCGATCGAGACGCAGGCCGCGCGCATCGCCCGCGCCGCCGGTCCGGCGGGGAGCTGCGCGGAGTACCTGCACAACACCGTCGTGCACCTCGAGGCGCTGGGGATCCGCGACCGCTACCTGTGGCGGCTGCAGGCGCTGGTGGCGGCGGAAATCGAGGCGGAGCACGCCGGACGCCGCGGAACCCCGCCGCGGGACGCCGGTTCCGGGGCCCTGCGGACGTGAAACGCGATTTCGCGGGGTGCGAGAAACGCGGTTGGCGCTGGACGCCTGCCGCCGGTCATGAGAAGAGGCGGTCATGAGGCGCATATTCACGTTCTGGCGACTGTTCGCCCTGGCCGTGCTGGGCCTGGCGATCTACGCCGCCGCCAGCACCGACGCCGTGCGCGAGGCGCGCGGCGCGCCGCATGTGGCGCGCTTCGACGTCGCCGGCCTGATCACCGCCGACCCCGCCCGCGACGCGCTGCTGCGCGAGCTGGCCGAGGACGAGGCGGTGGCGGCGGTGATGATCCGCATCGACAGCCCCGGCGGCACCGTGGCGGGGTCGGAGGCGCTCTACGAAGCGATCCGCACCATCGCCGAGGTCAAGCCCGTGGTGGCGCAGATGGAGGAGGTCGCGGCCTCGGGCGGCTACATCGCCGCCATCGCCGCCGACCACATCGTGGCCCGCGGCAACACCCTGACCGGCTCGATCGGCGTGGTGAAGCAGGAGGTGGACGCGCGCGGCCTGCTCGACAGCCTGGGCGTGGCGATCTCCGAGCGGCGCTCGGACGTGTTCAAGGCCCGGCCCTCGCCCTTCTCGGAGACGCCTCCGGAGGTCGCGGCCTGGGAGGAGGAGCTGCTCGACGACGCCTACCAGTGGTTCCGCGCCCTGGTGGCCGAGCGTCGCGGGCTGGAGGGGCCGGCGCTGGAAGACGCCTCGAACGGGCGCGCCTTCTCGGGCCGGCAGGCGCTGGCGCGCGGCCTCGTCGACGAGATCGGCGGGCCCGAGGCGGCGCTGGAGTGGCTCTCGGCCAATGGGGTGGCGCGCGGCCTTCCCGTGCGCCAGGCCGAGGTCGAGCGGGAGCGGGGCTCGCTGCTGGGACGGTTTCTGGGACTGGACCCGTCGGAACTGCGGCGGGCCTCCGCCCAATTCGATCGGTTGACGTCCGGGCCGCGATTCTACTCTATTCTGCAATGACTGCGAACAATGCGGTGGTTTCTACCGTTGAAATGATGTGACATCGATGGATCGACCACCGATAATGAATCGCGAGGCGGGGGATAGGAGGCTTAGCTCCCGCCGCGAGAGGGGACTGGGATGATCAAGTCGGAGCTGATACAGCGCCTGACCGAGGAAAATCCGCATCTTTACCACAGGGACGTCGAGCGCATCGTCTCGACGGTCTTCGACGAAATCGCGTCCGCCCTCTCGGCAGGGGATCGGGTGGAACTGCGCGGCTTCGGCGCCTTCTCTGTGAAGAGGCGGGATGCAAGAATGGGCCGCAATCCCCGCACCGGGGAAGCCGTGCCCGTGCCGGAGAAGCACGTGCCCTTCTTCAAGACGGGCAAGGAACTCCGGATGCGCCTGAACGACGGCGCGGACGGGGACGACGACGACGAGGACTGAGCGAGGGCGCACCGGCTACGGCTCCGGGCGCGTCCCGAAAGCCGAGGGGAGAGCCGGGTGCGCTATCTCAAGTACCTGTTCCTGATCGTGGTCGCGCTGGCGGCCGTGCTGCTGGCGATTGCGAATCGCGGGCCCGTGACCCTGCGCTGGCTGCCGGAAGGCGTGTCCGTGCCAGGGGCCGAGGGCATTCCGACCGAAGTCACCCTGCCGATCTACATCGCGATCTTCCTCGCCGTGTTCCTCGGCATCCTGGTGGGCCTCGTGCTGGAGATGCTGCGCGAGACCGAGCACCGCAAGAAGGAGCGCCTCTACAAGAAGGAGGCCGAGCGGCTGGACGCCGAGAACCGGCGCCTGGCGGCCAAGGCCGGCGAAGAGGACGACGACATCCTCGGCCTGACCCGCAGCTGACGCGGGCGGCCCGGGTTTCGCGCGCGCCCCGGTCCCGGGGCGCGCGCTTTCCATTCCGGGACCGCGCCGGGGCGGCCGCCCGCCCCTCCCCTCGAAGATCCCCCGCCCTTGAAGATCCTCCGCCCTTGAAGATCCTTCGGACGAGCCCCACCCTCGGTCCGACCTGAAGAAGGCCCCTGCCATGAGCGTGCGCGTGAAGATCTGCGGCCTCGACACCGCCGCCAACGTCGCCGCGGCGGCGGAGGCGGGGGCGGCCTACGTCGGGTTCGTCTCGTTCCCCCGCTCGCCCCGCCACCGCTCGCTGGCCGAGATCGCCGACCTCGCCGTCGCCACGCCGCCGGGCGTGTGCAAGGTGGTGCTGACGGTGAACGCCGGGGACGAGACGCTGGACCGGCTGCTGGACGCGGCGCCGATCGACATGATCCAGCTCCACGGCGCCGAGAGCCCGGAGCGGGTGGCCCAGGTGCGCGCCCGCTACGGCCTGCCGGTGATGAAGGCGATCGGGGTGGCGGACGCGGGCGACCTGCCCGCCATCGACGCCTACGCCCGCGTGGCCGACCAGCTGCTGATCGACGCCAAGCCCCCGAAGGGCGCCCCCCTGCCCGGCGGAACCGGCCTGCCCTTCGACTGGCGGCTGATCCAGGGCCGCCGCTGGGCGACGCCGTGGATGCTGGCGGGCGGGCTGACGGCGGCCAACGTGGCCGAGGCGGTGCGCCTGACGGGCGCGCGGCAGGTGGACCTCTCCTCGGGCGTCGAATCGGCGCCCGGCGTGAAGGACCCCGCCCTGATCCGGGCCTTCTGCGCGGCCGCGCAGGCTGCGGCGCTTCCGGCCTAGGCCCGGGCCGCGGCCTCGGCTATCGTCCCGGGCAAAATCCCGGGGAGGGTTCGATGCCGGTCAACGCGGCGATTTCCGAGGCGCTGGAAGCGCATGTCCAGGCCGGCGACACGGTCGGCTGCACCGCCGTCGTCGCCGATCACCACGGCGTCCTGCACCAGAGCGCCCACGGCCTGCGCGCCGCCGGCGGGTCCGAGCCGATGACCCTCGACTCGGTGTTCCAGATCGCCTCGATGACCAAGGCCATCGGCTGCGCGGCGCTGATGAAGCTGGTGGAACAGGGGCGCTGCTCGCTCGACGACGACGCGGGCGCGCTGCTGCCCGACCTCGGCGCGCTGCCGGTGCTCGACGGGTTCGACGGCGAGGTCGCCCGCTTCCGCCCCCGCCGCCGCCCGGTCACGCTGCGCCACCTTGCGACCCACACCGCCGGCCTCGGCTACGAGATGTGGAACCCCGACCAGCTCCGCCTGATGGCTCAGCGCGGCGCGAAGCGGCGCGAGGGCGGGCGCGCGGGGCTGGCGAACTTTCCCTTCCTGCGCGAACCCGGGGAGCGCTGGGAATACTCCGTCTCCATCGACTGGGTGGGGCTGGCGGTGGAGGCGATCTCCGGCCGCCCGATCCGCGAGTTCCTGGCCGACGAGATCCTGGGCCCGCTGGGCATGTCCTCGACCGACGTGGCCCCGACCGAGGCGATGCGCCCGCGGATGGTCTCCAACCACCGCCCCGGGGAGGACGGCCGCCTCGCGCCCACGCCGGGGTTCGGGGAGTATTCCGACGGCTTCTACTCGATGGGCGGCTGCATGTCGGGGACCGCGCCGGACTACGCCCGGTTCGCGCGGATGATCCTGCGCGACGGCGAGCTCGACGGCGTGCGGGTCTTCGCGCCCGAGACGGTGCGCGCGATGTCGCGCAACGCCATCGGCGACCTGCGCATCCGCGAGCTGCCCTCGGCCCTGCCGATGCTGACCGCACCGCTGCAGGTGTTCCCGGGGCTGGAGAAGACCCACACCCCCGTCTTCATGCGCATGGAGCAGGACGTGCCCGGCGGCCGCCGCGCCGGCACGCTGTTCTGGGCCGGCCTCTTCAACACCCATTACTGGATCGACCCCGCCTCCGGCGTGGCGGCGATCCTGATGATGCAGCAGAGCCCGTTCCTCTCGCCCCCCGCCCGCGCGGTCTTCGAGAGCTTCGAGCGGGCCGTCTACCGGGAGCTTTCATGACCGACACGCTGATCGTGCGCCCCGCGCGCGAGACCGACCTCCCCGCCGTCGTGGCCCTTCTCGCCGACGACGAGCTGGGCGCCGCGCGCGAGGCGCCGGCCGACGATCCCCGCTATCTCGCCGCCTTCCACGCTATCGAGGAGCAGCGGGGCAACACGCTCTACGTGGCGGTGACGGGGGATCGGGCGACGGGTCCGGTGGTGGGCTGCTTCCAGCTGATCTTCATGCCCGGCATCGCCTGGGCCGGCGCCACGCGGGCCGAGATCGAGAACGTGCGCATCGCGCGCGACCGGCGCGGCTCGGGCCTGGGCGCGAAGATGATCGCCGAGGCGGTCGCGATCGCCCGCTCGGGCGCCGCGGCGATGGTGCAGCTCACCTCCAACAACGCCCGCCCGGACGCCCACCGCTTCTGGAAGGCGCAGGGCTTCGAGCAGAGCCACCAGGGCTTCAAGATGATGCTCTGAGCGCGGGCGGGCCGTCCCGCCTGGCGCCGTGAAATGCGCCCTGCAGGGGCGGGGCGGCCCCGCGCCCCCTTCACCTCGGCCCCGTCAGGCGTTAAACCGCCTGCCTACGCGCGCGAGAGAGAGTTCCCATGACCGCAGACGGCCTCAACAGCTTCCGCTCCGGCCCCGACGAGCAGGGGCGCTTCGGCATCTTCGGCGGCCGCTTCGTCTCCGAGACGCTGATGCCGCTGATCCTCGACCTCGAGGCGGAGTATACGAAAGCCAAGGACGATCCGTCGTTCTGGGCCGAGATGGACGACCTGTGGGCGAACTACGTGGGCCGGCCCTCGCCGCTCTATTTCGCCCCCCGCCTGACCGAGGAGCTCGGCGGCGCCAAGGTCTACTTCAAGCGCGACGAGCTCAACCACACCGGCGCGCACAAGATCAACAACGTGCTGGGCCAGATCCTGCTGGCGCGGCGCATGGGCAAGACCCGGATCATCGCCGAGACCGGCGCCGGCCAGCACGGCGTGGCGACCGCCACCGTCTGCGCCAAGTTCGGCCTGCAGTGCGTGGTGTTCATGGGCGCCACCGACGTCGAGCGCCAGAAGCCCAACGTGTTCCGCATGCGCCTGCTGGGCGCGCAGGTGGTGCCCGTCACCTCCGGCCGCGGCACGCTGAAGGACGCGATGAACGAGGCGCTGCGCGACTGGGTCACCAACGTCTCCGACACGTTCTACTGCATCGGCACGGTGGCGGGCCCGCACCCCTACCCGGCGATGGTGCGCGACTTCCAGTCGATCATCGGCAAGGAGACCCGCGCCCAGATGCTGGACGCCGAGGGCCGCCTTCCCGACGTGCTGGTCGCCTGCATCGGCGGCGGCTCCAACGCCATGGGGCTGTTCCACCCGTTCCTCGACGACCCCGAGGTGCGCATCGTCGGCGTCGAGGCCGGCGGCCATGGCGTGGACGAGCGCATGGAGCACGCCGCCTCGCTGACCGGCGGGCGGCCGGGGGTGCTGCACGGCAACCGCACCTACCTGCTTCAGGACGAGGACGGCCAGATCCTCGAGGGTCACTCGATCTCGGCCGGCCTCGACTATCCCGGCATCGGGCCGGAGCATTCCTGGCTGCACGACATGGGGCGGGTCGAGTACGTCTCGGTGACGGACCAGGAGGCGCTGGACGCCTTCCAGCTATCCTGCCGCACCGAGGGCATCATCCCGGCGCTTGAACCGGCGCACGCTTTGGCGCATGTGACGAAGCTCGCGCCGACCCTGCCCAGCGACACGTTGCTCGTGATGAACATGTGCGGGCGGGGCGACAAGGACATCTTCACCGTCGCCGAGGCGCTGGGGACGTCCATCTGAGGGAAATTCCGCGCCGGGACGGTCCCGGAGCGGTCGACTGTCTTGCCCGCGCCGAAACCCGGACCGGGCGAATCGAAGGTTACGTTAGGTGGCGAAATTCAGCGCGGGCGACATGGTCGTCCTGATCTCGGGCTCGATGCGCATGGCGGTCGAGAGCGTCGAGGGCGACGATGTGAGCGTGGTCTGGTGCCACGAGGGCCGGATCGGCCGTGACACGTTCAACGACTCCCTGCTGAACAAGTGGGAGTTCCGCGGCGGCGACGACCGCAGCGGCGACCGCGGCGGGTTCCGGGGCGGCGATCGCGGCGGCGACCGCGGCGGGTATCGCGGCGGCGACCGGGGCGGGGATCGCGGCGGCGACCGCGGCGGCTTCGGCGGCGGCCGGTTCAACAACGACCGCAACGACGACGCCGGCGGCTTCGGCGGCAAGCCGGGCCGCGACGACAACCGTCGCGGCAAGACCGGCTGGGACGGCAAGCCCCGCGAGAAGAAGTTCTTCCGCGACGACGATTGATCCGCAGGCCGCCGACCTGACGACCGATCCGCGGGCTCCGGCCCGAAGACCGATCCGAAGGCCCCCGGCCCGGCGATCCATCCACAGGCCCTGCGCCTGACGACCGGGGCCCCGCGCCCCTGACCACCGACCGGCGCCGGGCCTGCGGGCCCGCGCCTTCCCCCCGCCCCCGGGCCCTTCCGCGGCTCGGCGCGGCGCATGAGCAGACCTCCCGCCAGACCCATCAAGACGAGGACCGGCATGACCCGCATCGACCGACGCTTCGCGAAGCTGAAGGCCGAGGGCCGGCCGGCCTTCGTCTCCTACGTGATGGCCGGCGACCCGGACCTCGAGACCTCGCTGGAGATCGTGAAGGGCCTCGCCGGCGCCGGCGTCGACGTGATCGAGCTGGGCCTGCCCTTCACCGACCCGATGGCCGACGGCCCCACCATCCAGCTCGCCGGCCAGCGCGCGCTGGAGGCCGGGATGACCCTGCGCAAGACCCTCGACGTGGTCCGCGCGCTCCGCGAGAGCGACGACGACACCCCGGTCGTGCTGATGGGCTACTACAACCCGATCTATTCGATGGGCGTCGAGACCTTCCTGGCCGAGGCGCAGTCCGCCGGCGTCGACGGCCTGATCGTGGTCGACCTGCCCCCCGAAGAGGACGAGGAGCTGTGTCTCCCCGCCCAGGCCGCGGGGCTGAACTTCATCCGCCTGGCCACGCCCACCACGGACGCCCGGCGCCTGCCCAAGGTGCTCTCGAACACCTCGGGCTTCGTCTACTACGTCTCGATCACCGGCATCACCGGCGCGGCCGAGGCCGCGGCCTCCGCCGTCGGGCCGGAGGTGGCGCGGATCAAGGCCTCGACCCCCCTGCCCGTCTGCGTGGGCTTCGGCATCAAGACCCCGGCCCGCGCCGCCGAGATCGGCCAGGTCGCCGACGGCGTGGTGGTCGGCTCGGCCATCGTCGAGCGCATCGCAGCCGGCGACGCGCCTGCCCAGGTGCTGGCCTTCGTCAAATCGCTCGCCGACGCCGCCCACGCCGCCCGCGGCTGACCCCGCGCCGGCGCGCCCGCCGCGGCGCGCCACGCCCCTCCTGACCGCCCGGCCCCCCGTCGCGCGCGCGCCCTTCCGCGCGGCGCCCGAGGTCCCCTGCCCTCGCCGGCCTGCGCCCGTGGCGCCCCGCCCCGGGTCCTCGCGGAGCGCCTGTTCTCCGGAGCCGTCCGTCGCGGATGCCGCAGGAGCGGCTCGCCCGGCCCCGTCAAGGATCGCGCAGCGACCCCCGAAGGGGGCTTGTCCTTGACGGGGCCGGGCGAGCCGCTCAGGCATCGGACGCGATGGACGGCGCCGGAGAACAGGCGCGGGCCTTGTTCTTTGGCGAGTCAGGAGCCCGCCGGAGGCTCCCCCCTCTCCGGTCCCTGCAAGCCCCGCCCCCGGCGCCCCGCAGCCAGGCCCGCCCGCAGGGCGCCTGTCGATCGCCGGCCTCCCGGACGGTTGCCCGTTCCCGTCCCCCGGCCTAGCCTCGCCCCGGTCCGCCCCTTTCCGGCACGGAGCCCTTCATGGCCACCCAGTACGACCGCATCGAGCCCCCGCTCGCCCGTTTCATCGCCCGCCAGAACATCTTCTTCACCGCCACCGCGACCGGCGACAGCCGCATCAACCTCTCCCCCCGCTCCACCGACGCATTGCGGGTGCTGGACGACAACCGGGTCTGCTACCTGGACCTGACCGGCTCGGGCTCCGAGACCTCGGCCCACCTGCTCGCCGACGGGCGCATGACCATCATGCTCTGCAGCTTCCAGGGTCCGCCGATGATCCTGCGCCTCTACGGCCGCGCCCGCTCGCTGTTCCACGGCACGCCCGAATACGCCGAGCGCCTGGCCGCCTCCTACGACGGCGAGGCCCCGCTGGGCGCCCGCCAGATCGTCGAGCTGACCGCCGACCTGGTGCAGACCTCCTGCGGCTACGCCGTGCCGCTGTTCTCCCACGAGGGCGAGCGCGACGTGCTGACCCGCTGGGCGATGGGCAAGGGCGCCGAGGGCCTCGTCGCCTACCGCGCCGAGAAGAACGCCGTCTCCCTCGACGGTCTTCCGACGGGCATGCCGGCCTGAGCGGGGCGGCGCAGGCGCCCGCACGCCGGGGCCCGCCCGCGCGGCGCGGTCCCGGCCCGGGGCGCCCCCCCTCGCGCCGGGCGGTCCGGCCCCCTATGTTGAGCGAAACCTTAAGGACGCCGAAGCGAAGCGGAGGCTGCGCGATGATCCCCTATTCCCTGCTGGACCTCTCGCCGATCTGCGAGGGCGGAACCGCCGCCGACAGCTTCCGCGCCAGCGCGGCGCTGGCGCAGGCGGCGGAGCGGGCGGGCTACAGCCGCTACTGGCTCGCCGAGCATCACAACATGCCGGGCATCGCCTCGGCCGCGACCTCGATCCTGATCTCCCATGTGGCCTCGAAGACCTCGACGATCCGGGTGGGCTCGGGCGGCATCATGCTGCCCAACCACTCGCCGCTGGTGATCGCCGAGCAGTTCGGGACGCTGGCGACGCTGCACGGGGACCGCATCGACCTCGGGCTCGGGCGGGCGCCGGGGACGGACATGCCGACCGCGCGGGCCCTGCGCCGCGGCATGGACGGGGTCGACCGCTTCCCCCAGGACGTGCTGGAGCTGATGGACTATCTCGGCGAGCCGGAGCCCGGCGTGCACGTGCGCGCGATCCCGGGCACGGGGACGAAGGTGCCGGTGTGGATCCTGGGCAGTTCGCTCTACGGCGCGCAGCTCGCGGCGCATCTGGGCCTGCCCTACGCCTTCGCCTCGCATTTCGCGCCGCAGCTGGTGTTCGAGGCGGCCCAGGTCTACCGCGACGCCTTCCGCGACACCGGCCGGCTGCCGGCGCCGCATTTCATGCTGGCCGCCAACGTCTTCGCCGCGGACACCGAGGCCGAGGCGCGCCGGCTGCGCACGTCCTCCCAGATCACCATGGCGCGGCTGCGCACCGGCAACCCCGGCAAGCTGCCTGCGCCCGTGGACCGGATCGAGGACGTGCTTTCCCCCGCCCAGATCGCGATGGTCGACGAGATCCAGTCGGTCAGCGTGATCGGCGACCCGGGGCAGGTGCGCGACGGGCTCGCCGACCTGATCCGCCGCCACCGCCCGGACGAGCTGATCCTGGCCGGCCACATCCACGACCCCGCCGCGCGCATCCGCAGCTTCGAGATCGCCGCCGACGCGATGCGGGCGATGGCCGCCGCCCCGGCCGCCTGAGGGCCTTTCCGAGGTCGCCGCCCCGCCCGTCGCGCAGACGGCCGGTCGGGGCGGCCCTCGCGTCGGCTGCGCCTCCGCATCGCCCCGCCCGACCGTCCCCGTCGCGGGACGCCGTCGCGGGGCGGCCTCCTCCGGACGACGGCGCGCGCCGGGCCTGCCCCCCGCCGTCGCGACCCGCTTGATGGCGGGAGGGCCCGGGCCACGGCGCCGGCGCCGCGGCGTAGGCGGCGATGGCGCGTCCCCGCGCCTGCCCGCCCCGAAGCCGAAGCGCCCGTGCGGAGGGCGCCCCAGGTCCGCCGGCGCGCTCGCGCCGAGGCCGTCTCACGCCCGGTCCGGCCGCCGGGCCCCGCGAGGGGGACGGCCGGGCGGGGCGATGCGGGCGCGCAGCGCACGCGAGGGCCGCCCGAGCCGGCTCGTGCGCCCCTCCTTGCCAGGCGCGCCCGGCGAGGCTATCGCCCCCCCATGCGCACCCACCTGACCCTGCTGGGCCTCGAGTCCTCCTGCGACGAGACCGCCGCCGCCGTCGTCCGCGCCCCCCTGCGCGACGGCCTGCCGGAGGGCCCGGGCGAGATCCTCTCCTCCGTGGTCATGGACCAGGCGAGCCTGCACGCGGCCTACGGCGGCGTGGTGCCCGAGATCGCCGCCCGCGCCCATGCCGAGCGGCTCGACATCGCCGTCGAGCAGGCGCTGGAGGCGGCGGGGACGCCGCTGCAGGCGCTGGATGCGGTGGCGGCGACGGCGGGGCCCGGGCTGATCGGGGGCGTGCTCTCGGGCGTGATGTGCGCCAAGGGGATCGCGTTGGGGGCGGGGCTGCCCTTCGTGGGGGTCAACCACCTGGCCGGCCACGCGCTGACGCCGCGGCTGACCGAGGGGCTGGCCTATCCCTACCTGATGCTGCTGGTCTCGGGCGGGCACTGCCAGATCCTGGCGGTGCTGGGGCCCGACCGGTTCCGGCGGCTGGGCGGCTCGATCGACGACGCGCCGGGCGAGGCCTTCGACAAGGTCGCGAAGCTGCTGGGGCTGGGCTATCCCGGCGGGCCGGAGGTGGAGCGGGAGGCGCAGGGCGGCGACCCGGGCCGCTTCGACCTGCCCCGGCCGCTGATGGACCGGCCCGGCTGCGACATGAGCTTCTCGGGGCTCAAGACCGCTCTGCGCCGGGCCCGCGACCGGCTGGTGGAGGCGCAGGGCGGGATCACCCGCCAGGACCGCGCCGACCTCTGCGCCGGGTTCCAGGCGGCGGCGGCCGACGTGCTGGCGCAGAAGACCGCCCGCGCGCTGCGCGCCTTCGCCCCCGAGGCCGGCCCCGCCCCCGCCATCGCCGTCGCCGGCGGCGTGGCGGCCAACACCCGGCTGCGCGGCGCGCTGGAGGCGGCGGCAGAGGCCGAGGGCTGGCGGCTGGTCGCGCCGCCCCTGCGGCTCTGCACCGACAACGCGGCGATGATCGCCTGGGCGGGGGCGGAGAAGCTGGCGCGCGAGGGGGCCGATGCGCTCGACCTGCCGGCGCGCCCGCGCTGGCCGCTGGACGCGGGCGCGGCGCCGCTGATCGGGTCGGGGAAGCGGGGCGCGAAGGCCTGAGGGCGGCGCGGCGGGGCTTGCTCCTGGGGGAGCGGTCTACAGGCGCCCTGCGGGCGGGCCTGGCTGGGGCGCGCTGCTGGCGAAGGGCTCTCGAAGACTGCGCAGGGGGAGCCTCCGGCGGGCTCCTGACTCACCCAAGAACAAGCCCCGCGCCTGTTCTCCGCAGCCGTCTCTCGCTGATGGATGCCTGAGCGACTCGGCCCCCGGGGTCAAGGACAAGCCCGGCTTCGCCGGGTCGCTGCGCGATCCTTGACCCTGGGGGCCGAGTCGCTCCGTTCGGCATCCGCGAGTGACGGCTCCGGAGAACAGGCGCTTTGCGAGGCCTGGCAGGCGTCGCGCCGGGGCGCCTGGGGCGAGCCTGGCGCGGGGCTGCGCTTCTTGGGTCGGAGGGGCGAGACGGGAACGCCCCGGGGCCGGGGGGCGCCGGGGCGTTCGGGGTCGGTCGGAGGCGGCCCCGGGGGGGCCGCCGGGGGTCAGTTGACGCCGTCGAGGAGGCGGCGGGCGATGACCTGGGCCTGGATCTCGGCGGCGCCCTCGAAGATGTTGAGGATCCGCGCGTCGCAGAGCACGCGGGAGATCGGGTATTCCAGCGCGAAACCGTTGCCGCCGTGGATCTGCACGCCGTTGTCGGCGCAGGCCCAGGCGACGCGGGCGCCCAGCAGCTTGGCCATGCCGGCCTCGAGGTCGCAGCGGCGGCCCTCGTCCTTCTCGCGCGCCGAGTGGTAGGAGAGCTGGCGGGCGACCATGATCTCGACCGCCATCAGGGCCAGCTTGTCGTAGACGCGCGGGAACTCGACGATCGAGCGGCCGAACTGCTTGCGGTCCTCGGCGTATTTCAGCGCGATCTCCATGGCGCACTGGGCCACGCCCACGGCGCGGGCGGCGGTCTGGATGCGCGCGCCCTCGAAGGTCTTCATCAGCTGCTTGAAGCCCTGGCCCTCGGCCCCGCCCAGCAGGTTCTCGCCCTTCACCACGAAGCCGTCGAAGCCGAGCTCGTATTCCTTCATGCCGCGGTAGCCGAGCACCTCGATCTCGCCGCCGGTCATGCCCTCGGCCGGGAACGGGTTCGCGTCGTCGCCGCGGGGCTTCTCGGCGAGGAACATCGACAGGCCCGAGTAGTTCGAGGTGTCGGGGTCGGTGCGCGCCAGCAGGGTCATCACGTCGGCGCGGGCGGCGTGGGTGATCCAGGTCTTGTTGCCGGTGATCTTCCAGTCGTCGCCGTCCTTCACCGCGCGGGTGCGCAGCGAGCCCAGGTCCGAGCCGGTGTTGGGCTCGGTGAACACGGCCGTCGGCAGGATCTCGGCCGAGGCGATGGCGGGGAGCCACTTGTCCTTCTGCGCCTGGGTGCCGCCGTTGAGGATCAGCTCCGCCGCGATCTCGGAGCGGGTGCCGAGGCTGCCCACGCCGATGTAGCCGCGAGAGAGCTCCTCGGAGACCACGCACATCGCGGTCTTGCCGAGGCCGGAGCCGCCGTATTCCTCGGGCACCGTCAGGCCGAAGACGCCCATCTCGCCCATCTCCTGCACCAGCGGCATGGGGATGAACTCGTCCTTGAGGTGCCACTCGTGGGCGTAGGGCACGACCTTCTCGTCCGCGAAGCGGCGGAACTGGTCGCGGATCATCTCGAAATCCTCGTCGAGCCCGCAGTCGCCGTAGGTCGGGGCGCCGGCGCGCTCGCGCATGATCTCCACCAGGCGGTGGCGCGCGGCGTCGGTGTTGCCCGTGGCGATCAGGGTCGAGACGGCCTTGTCCGACGCCAGCGCCAGACCCTCGGCGGCGAGACCGAGGTCGGCGAGGCGCGCGAACTCGTTCTGGCTCATCATGATGCCGCCGGTCAGCTGGGCGAGGTACTCGCCGAAGCCGATCTGAAGGATCAGCTGCTCGATCTCGCCGAACTTGCCGGCCTCGGCCAGGCGCACGGACCAGGCCTGCATCTGGCGCAGCGACTCGGTGTAGGTCGCGATCCAGCTCAGCGCATGGGCGGCGTGCTGCTCGCGGTCCATCAGCGCGCCCGAGACCTTGCCGTCGACCGTCACCCGCTCCCGCAGGGCGCGGCGGGCGGACATCTCGATCTCCTCGACCGCCGGCATGGCGGCGGCGCAAAGCGCTGCGAGATCGGCGAGAATCGGCTCAGGGGTCTGGATCGCGGTCGCTTCGTTCATCGATGGAACCTCTCCGGTCGGCGGGTCGGCGGGGGAGCAGGCTCCCCGGCCGGCCGCGAGGCGCGCGCAGGCCGTGCTGCATCGCGGAATCTGTCATGTTTCAGGCGCGGACGCTAGTCAGGCCCCGGCGCAGGGTCAATATCGGCGCAAGATCGTTGCGCCCGGACAGGGGGTCGCAGGCGATATCTTGCGCAGCTCCTGACCGGCGGCAGGCGGGCGCGGACGCGCGTTTCTCCTGATACGCGTCCCGGCGGCGCTCGGACCACCTGTCGCCGGGCCGCGGGCGGTGCTATGGGCGCCGTCATGGACTTTGCAGGATTGATCGCGGACCACGGGTGGGTCGCGCTGGCGGCGGCGCTGCTGGGGATGCTCGCGGCGGGTTTCGCCAAGGGCGTGGTCGGATTCGCGCTGCCGATGATCGCGATCTCCTCGATCGGCTCGGTGCTGCCGGCGCCGCTGGCGGTGGCGGCGATCATCCTGCCGGCGGTGATCACCAACATCTGGCAGACCTTCCGCCAGGGCCTGCACGCGGCCTGGGCGAGCCTGCGCCGCTTCTGGCTCCTGAACCTGGTGATGTTCGCGGCCATCGCGGTCACCGCGCAGCTGATCCTGGTGATCCCCGAGCAGGCGCTGTTCGGCATCCTGGGCGTGGGCGTCTGCGGCTTCGCGGGCATCCAGCTTTTCGGCTGGCGGCCGCAGGCCCCGCCGAAGCGCTGGATGAAGCCGGTCGAGGCCGCGGTCGCGCTGGTGGCGGGGTTCTTCGGGGGGCTCTCGGGCGTCTGGGGGCCGCCGATCCTGCTGTATCTCACCGCGCTGGAGCTGCCCAAGACCGACATGGTGCGCGCGCAGGGGGTCAGCTTCCTGCTCGGCTCGCTGATCCTGGTGATCTCGCACCTGCGCTCGGGGCTGCTGCTGGGCGAGGGGGGCGCGATCTCGGTCGCGATGGTCGTGCCGGCGATGGCGGGCATGGCGCTGGGACTGGCGGTGCAGGACCGGCTCGATCAGCAGAAGTTCCGCCGCGCAACGCTGATCGTGCTGGTGGTCGCGGGCCTGAACCTGCTGCGCCGGGCGCTGGCCGGCTGACCGCGCGAACGCCGGGGCCCCGGGCGGGCGGGGAGGCCCCGGGACGCGGAGGGCTCAGCCGAACAGGAAGTCGGCCTCGGTCAGCTCGGCCGGGCTGACGTGGCGCAGCGTGATGGTGGCGCCGCCGTCGATCGTCACCTCGGCATGGTCGCCGACGCTGCGGATCTCGAGGTCGTCGAAGTCCAGCGTCCCGCGCGAGGAGATGCGGATCTGGTCGCGCCCGTTCTGGAAGTCGCGGATCACGTCGTCGCCCGCGCCCCGCCAGAACACGAACACGTCCTCGCCCTGGCCGCCGCGCAGCTTGTCGTCGCCCAGCCCGCCGTTCAGCCGGTCGTCGCCATGGCCGCCGTTCAGCGCGTCGCCGCCCTTGCCGCCCTGGAGCACGTCGTCGCCCGCGCCGCCCAGCAGCCCGTCGCGCCCGCGCCCGGCCTTGAGCAGGTCGTCGCCGCGGAAGCCGTTGAGCGTGTCGCTCTCGCGCGAGCCCAGCAGCCGGTCGTCGTCGTTGAGGATCAGGCGGAAGAACTTGCGGCTGTCGCCCTCGGCCTGCAGGGCGAGGAAGGGCGGGCGCACGGTGCGCGCGAAATCGATCATCACGAAGTGCTGGACGCCCTCGGCCTGCACCGAGACGGCGCGCAGCGTGCCCGAGGGCTCCCAGCCGTAGGGGTGCCAGATGGCGCCGTAGTAGGTGATGTTGTCGTCTTCGCCGCCGAAGCGGACCGCCTCGTTGCTGAAGAAGGTCCGGTCGTCGTGGCGGACGTCGTAACGGTTCATGTCCAGCGCATGATACGCGCGCAAGATCGCCATCGGCGTGTCCCTCTTCGAAATCCCGGGCGGCCCTGGGCGTCTGTCGCGCCATGCGTGCGGGGCCAAGGGGTTGCGCGGTCATGTGAAGATGACTGCGCAGCCCGGCTCAACCCCGCGCGCGCAGGCGCGCTCGGGTTTGCGCGAGGTGTGGGCGCGGCGCTACGCCGGACGCGCCCGGGCGCCGGGGACCGGCAGCGGCGCGCGCGCCGCGACGCTCCCGCCCCCGCCGAGCCGCGGGGCGAGGGCCGCGGCCACCGCCTGCTCGGCAGGGGTCGGCGCATGGCCGGGGAGCAGCGCGGCGAGGCGCGGGTCCGCCAGCCGGTGGGGCGTGGTCCACAGGTAGCGCATCTCCAGCAGCTCGCGCCCCATCGGCCAGACCGGCGCGGCCAGGCGCAGGGCCCACCAGGGGAACGCCCGCAGGCGCAGCGGCCGGCCGGCGGCCTTCGCGGTCAGCGCCATCAGCTCCGCCCCCGTCAGCGCGTGGCCGGGGTGGTTGAAGGCGGCGAAGGCCGGCAGCGCGTCGCGCAGCCCGGCGAGACCGGCCGCGACCGCGGCGAAGTCGGGCAGGAACGACCAGGCGTGCAGCCGGTCGAGGGGCCCGGGATAGGTGAAGCGGCCCTGCGCCAGCCCCGCGGTCATGTGGGCGTCGTACCAGTTGCCCGCGATCTCGGTGTCGAGGAAGTCGCCGCCCCGCAGGACGATGCAGCGGATCTCGCCGGCCTCGGCCGCGGCGCGGAGCGTCATCTCCTGCTGGGCGCGCAGGCGGCCCTTGCGGGTGTCGGGGCGGTAGGGCGTATCGGGCGGGGTCGGCAAGGCGATCGCCGTGCCGTAGCCGTAGACGTTGCCCGGGTGCAGGAGGGTCGCCCCGCTCGCCCGCGCCGCGGCGAGCAGCGCCCGCGTGGTCTTCGGCAGCGCCTTGGGCCAGTCGGGATAGGGGGCGTTGAGCGCGTTGACGATCACGTCCGCGCCCTCCGCCGCCCGGGAGAGCTGGTCGGGATCGAGGGCGTCGCCGCGCACCGGCTCGACGTTCTCGAAACCGGGGGCGCCGGAGCGGGACATCGCCCGCACGGTCCAGCCGGCCTCGGCGAAGGCGGCGGCGGCGTGGCGGCCGAAGCGGCCGCGGGCGCCGGCGATCAGGACGCATCCGGGGGTCATGGCGGGTCTCCTGCTGTGGTGCTGGGGGAAATCTGGGGTATTCTCCGCCGAAGCGGTAGCCGCGCGATTGGATGGGAGCCATTCAGCGATGGATGATCTGGACTGGGCGGAGCTGCAGGCCCTGCTGGCGGTGGCGCGGGCGGGCTCGCTCTCGGCCGCGGCGCGGGCGGGGGGGCTGAGCCAGCCCACCCTGTCGCGCCGGCTGGCGGCGCTGGAGGGCCGGCTGGGCGAGCGGCTGATGGAGCGCGGCGCCGGCGGCGTGCGCCTGACCGACGCGGGCCGCGAGGCGCTGGCCCGCGCCGAGGAGATGGAGGCGGCCGCCCACCGCCTGTCGCGCGCCGCCGCGGGACGGGCGCGCGGCGTCTCGGGCGTGGTGCGGGTGACCGCAAGCCGGGTGGTCGCGACCTACCTTCTGCCGGGCCCGCTCGCCGAGCTGCTGGAGGCGGAGCCGGCGCTGGAGATCGAGCTCGTGGCCTCCGACGCCAGCGCCAACCTGCTGCGGCGGGAGGCGGACATCGCGGTGCGCATGTATCGCCCCGCCCAGGCCGACCTGGTGACGCGCAAGGTCTCGGAGATGGCGCTGGGGCTCTTCGCCTCGCCCGCCTATCTCGCGCGGCACGGCGCGCCCCGGACGGTGGCCGACCTCGCCGCGCACCGGGTGGTGGGCTTCGACCGCTCGGACCTGATCGTCGAGGGGTTCGCCAAGGCCGGCTTCCCCCTGCCCCGCCGCTTCTTCCGCCTGCGCACCGACGACCAGGTGGCCTATTGGGAGGCGGTGGCGGCCGGCGCCGGGATCGGGGCCGGGCAGAAGCCCGTCGCCGCGCGCGATCCGCGCGTGACGCCGGTGCTGCCGGAGGCCGAGCTCGGCGCCCTGCCGGTGTGGCTGACGGCCCATGCGGACCTGAGGGGCTCGGCGCGGGTGCGGCGGGTCTTCGATCACCTGGCCGAAAGCCTGCCCCGGCTGGCGCGCGGAGGGGCGGCGGAGCCCTCCCCGGGACCGCTTGCGCGGAGCGTCGCGGTCGCAGGCGCGCCCGATCGGCGCTGATTTCGCGCCCGCGTCTTGTCCCGGGCGGCGCGGAGGGTAAAATAGGGGCCGAGAGACGCGACGGGCCGCGACGGCCCGGACGGGCGCGGCCGGAAGGTCGGCTTCGCCCCTGACCGCGGACCGGCGCCCTGGCCTCCAGGACGCGGGGACGCGCGAAAACCATGGAGAACGTCATGTCCTGGACCGACGAGCGGGTCGAGCTGCTCAAGTCCATGTGGGGCGAGGGCAAGAGCGCCAGCCAGATCGCCAAGGCGCTGGGCGGCGTGACCCGCAACGCCGTGATCGGCAAGGTCCACCGCCTGGGCCTGTCGAACCGCACCGCCGCCCCGAAGACCGGCGAGGAGAAGGAGGCGGCCCCCGCGCCCGCCGCCGCCGCGCCCGCGCCGCAGCCGCGCCCGGCCCCCGCGCCGGAGCCCGCCCCGCGCCCGGCCGCCGCCGCGCCCGAGCCGGAGCCCGCGCCGCGCCCGGCCGCGCCGCAGCCGGCCCCCGCCGCGCCGCGCGCCGCCGCCCCGGCGCCCGAGGAGCCCGTCGAGCGTCCCGCCCCCCGGGCGGTCTCGCCGATGCCGCCCAACGGGCCGCAGCCGCCGCAGGTCACGGAGGTCTCCGAGGAGGCCCGCCGCAACCTCGAGGAGGTGGAGAAGAAGGCCAAGCGCCTGAACCTGCTGCAGCTGACCGAGCGCACCTGCAAGTGGCCGATCGGCGATCCGGCGACGGACGACTTCTTCTTCTGCGGCCTGCCCTCGCTGGGCGGCAAGCCCTATTGCGAGGCCCATGTCCAGGTGGCCTTCCAGCCGATGAGCGCGCGGCGCGACCGCTCCCGCTCCCGCTGAGCGGACCTGCGGAGAGGCCCCCGGCCTCTCCGCCCCCCTCTCGCCTGCCGGCCCGCGCCGCCGCGGCCCCCTCCCCTCCCCCGGACGCCCCGCGCCCGGCCCCTCCCCCCGGAGGCGCCGCGTCGACGGCTGCGCCCGGTCCCGCGGGTCCGCGCGCGGCGCGCGGCGGACGCCGCGCCCTGCGCGACGGCCGCGGGCGGGAGACGGAGGGGCCGGGCGCCCCGCCCGCCCCGCGCCGCGGGCGGGGCGCCGGGACCCGCGCGACGCCGGCCGCGGCGCCTCCGCCGCGCGCGTCGGGCGCGGCGGGGCGGGACGGCGCGCCCCCGCCCGCCGGCAGGCGCCGCGGGGCGGGCCGTGCGGCGCGGCGTGCCGGTCAGGTCTCGGGAACCGAGGTCAGGGCTCGGGGGAGACGTCGATCTCCGTGCCGCGCAGCATCCACCAGGTGGCGGCGGCGACGTGGCGGGCCTGGTCGCCGATCCGCTCCAGGTCCTTGGCGATGAACAGGCGCCGGGCGCCGGGGACCACCTGGTCGGCGCCCTCGGCCATGCGCGCCAGCAGCGAGCGGGTCAGGGACTCGTAATGCGCGTCCAGCTCCCCGTCGCGCCGCCAGACCGCCCGGGCGGCCTCGGCGTCGCGGGCCTGGTGGGCGGAGATCGCCGAGGCGAGCTGCGCCAGCGCCCGCTGGCCGAAGCGGCGCAGGGCGGCGTCCATGTCCTCGCCCGGCGCAGGAGCGGGCGCGGCGGGGGCGGGCGCCTCCTCGCGCAGGCGGGCCGCGCCCTCGGCGAGATTGGCCGACAGGTCCCCGCTGCGCGCCAGCGCCGCCAGCGCCCGCAGCGCCGCCAGCAGCTGGCGCAGGTCCCCGCCCATCGGCTGGCGCAGCGCGACCAGCGAGGCGGCCCGGTCGTTGGCCTCGCGCGCCAGCAGCCGCTGGCGGTCGCGCAGCGCGCGCACCTCCGCCGCCTCCGCCGCCCCGCCGCGCAGCAGCAGCGAGAGCGCGGCCGAGAGCAGCTCCTCGGCCATGCCGCCCACCCGCGCGGTCTGCGCCGCGACCTGGCGCAGGTCGTCGTCGAAGGAGCTGACCGTATGGCGGCGCCCGGGCGCCTCCGCCTGCGGGCGGTCGGGCCGCAGGGGGTCGGGGTGCTGAAACATGAGATCCGGCGAAAACGCTGACGTGCGGTCACGTTACAGGCGATGCATGACATGCGTATGTCGCCGCCCGGTGGAACGCGCCGGGATCGGAGGATTTTTCACGCGGTCGCGATCCGTCGCGCCGGCGGGCCGCCGCCGGCCCGCCCCGTCAGCGCGCCTGCGCCCGGGCCGCCGCCCCGCCGCTTGCCGGCTCGCGCCCCGGCTCGCTGGCCGCGCCGGGCTCGGCCGGCAGCCACAGGGTGAAGGCCGCGCCCTCGCCGGGCGCGCTCTCCACGCTCAGCTCGCCGCGGTGGCGCGACATGATGTGCTTGACGATGGCGAGCCCCAGCCCCGTGCCCCCCTGGTTGCGCGAGCGGCGGACGGAGACGCGGTAGAAGCGCTCGGTCAGCCGCGGCAGGTGCTCGCGCGGGATGCCCTCGCCATGGTCGCGCACGGTCAGGCCGATCATGCCGGGATGGCTGGGCGAGGCGGGGGCGGGCAGGATCTCGACCGGGCCCTCGCCGTATTTCATCGCGTTTTCCATCAGGTTGCCGATCGCCTGGATCAGCTGGTCGCGATCCCCGCGCACCATCGGGCCGTGGGCGGGGGCGAGCAGGCGGATCTCCACCCCCCGCTCGGCGGCGACGGGGGCCAGCGCCTCGGCCGTCTCGTGGGCGATCTCGCCCAGGTCCTGGCGCTCGGTCGGGGCCACGTGCTCGTTGAGCTCGATGCGGTTGAGCGACAGCAGGTCGTCGACCAGCCGCTGCATGCGCCCCGCCTGGGCCTGCATGATGCCCAGGAACCGCTCCTGCGCCTCGGGGTCGTCGCGGGCGGGGCCCTGCAGGGTCTCGATGAAGCCGCGGATCGAGGCGAGCGGCGTGCGCAGCTCGTGGCTGGCGTTGGCGATGAAGTCGGTGCGCATCCGCTCCAGCCGCAGGTCCTGGGTGCGCTCGGTGAACAGGCACAGCACGTGGCGGCGACGGGGGCGGCCGGGGGCGTCGGCGCGCGAGGCGCCGTCGACATGGGCCCGGATCACCCGGTTGCGGTCGCCGTGGAGCGTGAAGTCGAAGCTGCGCGGCGGCCCGCCCGCCTGCGCCTCGGCCAGCGCGTCGAGGAAGTCGGGCGCGCGGAACGACATCGAGTGGTGCTCGCCGACCCTCAGCCGCTCGAACAGCTCGCGGGCGGCGGGGTTGGCGTATTCGATCAGGCCGGCGGGATCGATCAGCAGCAGCGGGAACGGCAGCCGGTCGAGCGCGGCGCGCCCCAGCCCGGGCTCGAGCCCCGGCAGGCGCGGCGCGGGCGGGGCGGCGGCGCCGCCGGCGTCGGGGATGCGCAGGGCGAAGGCGAAGAGCGCCGCGCCGAACAGTCCCGCCGCCGCCTGCCCCCAGAACGGCGCGCCCAGCGCCCCCGCGGCCGCCGCCCCGGAGAGCGAGGCGACGGCGACGGCGATTCGGCGGGCGGTCTCGCCGCGGAGGGGCATCGGCGTCCTTTCGGCGGGGCGCGTGGGGCGCGCCGCGCATCGGCGGCCCTGGGGGGCCGCGGGGGTCGTGCGGGCCCGCGCGCGATGGTCGTGCGGGCCCGCGCGGGCAGGTCCGCGCGGGGCGGCGGTTTCCGGGCGCGCGAAGCGGCCGGGAGGTCACGCCCCGATACCATGCGTCGCGGGCGGGGCGAAGGAGGTTTGCCTTCATCGCTCCGTCACATATTTACACCGCGACGGGCCCGAGCGACGGTCCGCCCGACCTCCGGGATTGCGAGCCATGATCCGCTACACCCTGCGCTGCGCCGATGGGCACGAGTTCGAGAGCTGGTTCCAGTCGGCCGAGGCCTTCGACAAGGTCAGGGCCGCGGGCGGGCTGGCCTGCGTGATGTGCGGCTCCGACCAGGTGACCAAGTCGCTGATGGCCCCCGCGCTCGGAGCCGGCACGAAGAAGGGCGCGCCGGAGCCGGCGGCCGAGACCGCGCCGATGCTCTCCGCGCCCGACAGCCCGCTCGAGGCCGCCATGAAGGCGCTGCGCCAGCGGGTCGAGGCCTCGGCCGAGAACGTGGGCCGCGACTTCGCGGCCATGGCCCGCCGGATGCACGAGGGCGAGGTCGAGGACCGGCCGATCTACGGAGAGGCCACCCGCGAGGAGGCCCGCAGCCTGATCGAGGACGGCGTCCCCGTCGCGCCCCTGCCCTGGCGCTCGGGCAAGGACAACTGAGCCCGCCGGCCTGCGCCGGGACGTCGCCCCCTCCCCCTGACGGAACTCCCGCCGCGCGCGCCCCGGCCCTGCGGCGCGCTGCGTCGATCCCGCCCGGGCCCCGCCCGCGCTCGGCGGTGGACAAGCGCCCGCGGCCGTCGAAGAGTTCCGCCTCGGGAAAACCGCAAGGGAGGAGGCGGCGATGCATGTCCTGATCACCGGGGGATCGAGGGGGATCGGCGCGGCCACGGCGCGGCTCTGCGCGGCGCGCGGCTGGGACGTGAGCGTGAACTACGTCGCCAACGCCGAGGCCGCCGCGGCGGTCGTGGCCGAGGTCGAGGCCGCCGGCGCCCGCGCGGTCGCCCTGCAGGCCGACATGGGCGAGATCGACGCGGCCGAGACCCTGTTCGACGCCGCCGAGGCCGCCCTCGGGCCGGTGACGGGCTTCGTCAACAACGCCGGCATCGTGGCGAAGGCCTCGATGCTGGCGGACATGGAGCCGGCGCGGGTGAAGCGGATGATCGACGTCAACGTGACCGGCGCGATCCTGGCGCTGCGCGCGGCGGCGCGGCGGATGCCCACGGACCGCGGCGGCCCGGGCGGGGCGATCGTCAACATCTCCTCCGCCGCCGCCCGGCTGGGCTCGCCCGCGACCTACGTCGACTACGCGGCCTCGAAGGGGGCGATCGACACGCTGACGCTGGGCATGGCGCAGGAGCTCGCCAAGGGCGGCGTGCGGGTGAACTGCGTGCGCCCCGGGATCGTGGAGACCGACATCCACCTCGACAGCCACGGCTTCGACCGCGCCGCCCAGGCGGGACCGAGCCTGCCGATGGGCCGCGCCGGGCGCGCCAACGAGATCGCCGAGGCCATCGTCTGGCTCCTCTCCGACGCGGCCTCCTACACCTCCGGCGCGCTGCTGGACGTGGCGGGGGCGCGCTGAGGGGCCGCCTCGCGGCCCGACGGGCGCATCGCGTCTGCTACGCCGGCGATGGGCCTGACGGTCGGGAGGCGCCCGCGGCCTCCGCGGCCCGTGCGTCCCAGCCAAGCCCGCCCGCAGGGCGCCTGCAGACCGCTTGTCGGAGGAGCGGTCTACAGGCGCCCTGCGGGCGGGCTCGGCTCGGAAGCTCCAAGAGGAGGCGGAGCGCGGAACCGCCGGTGGGGAGCCTCCGGCGGGCTCCTGACTCACCCAAGAACAAGCCCGCGCCTGATCTCCGCAGCCGTCTCTCGCCGATGGATGCCTGAGCGACTCGGCCCCCGGGGTCAAGGACAAGCCCGGCTTCGCCGGGTCGCTGCGCGATCCTTGACCCCGGGGGCCGAGTCGCTCCGTTCGGCATCCGCGAGAGACGGCTCCGGAGAACAGGCGCTTTGCGAGGCCTGGCCGACGTCGCGCCACGGGCGTCCGGGGCGGGCGGCGAGATGGGTTGGGCGCCGAACGCGGAACGGCCCGCCGGAGAGGGGGCCGGCGGGCCGTGCGGTCAGGTCCGGGCGGCGGCTTCGCGCAGGGCGAAGCCGCCGGGAGCGGGACGGATCAGTTGACGGTCTTGGCCTCGAGCTCGGCCGGCTTCGAGGGCGCGGTCGCGATCTCGATGCGGCGGGGGCGCAGGGCCTCGGGGACCTCGCGGACCAGCTCGATGTGGAGCAGGCCGTTCTCCGTCCGCGCGCTCACCGGGCGCACATGGTCGGCGAGCTGGAAGCGACGCTCGAAGGCGCGCTCGGCGATGCCGCGGTGCAGGAAGCTGCGCTCGGTCTCCTCGGCCGGCTTGCGGCCGGAGACGACGAGCTGGCCGTCCTTGCTCTCCACCGTCAGGTCGTCCTCGGAGAAGCCCGCCACCGCGAGGGTGATGCGGTAGGCGCTCTCGCCGGTCTTCTCGATGTTGTAGGGCGGATAGGCCGGCTGGGTCGTCTCGCCCGCGAGGGCGGCGTCCATCAGGCCGGCGAGCCGGTCGAAGCCGACGGTCGAACGGTAGAGCGGGGACAAGTCGAAGTTGCGCATGGGTTCATATCCTCTGCCAAGCGATATGTCCGGTCGAGGACCCTCCCAAGGGACGGGTCCGGCTGGGTGCGTCGGCCCCGGTCTCCGGCCGCCGACGGGTCCGATCTGGGGAGCGCGGGAAGCGGTTTCAAGACCTCGGGCGCGGGCCGCCGCAGGGCCCGGGGACGCCCCGGAACGCGGACGGGGCGCCCCCTTGCGGAGGCGCCCCGTCGGGCGCGCGTCGCTCGCTCCGGGCCGCGGCCCGGGGGCGGCTCACTGCGTGGGCGAGGGGGGCTTGGCCGAGGCGAAGCCGCTGGCGCTCTGCTGCGAGCTGCCGAGGCCGGCCGGGGCGTAGCCGCCGGTCGCGCCGCCGGCGACGCCGGCCGCGCTCATCATCGCGCCCGGATCGACGCCGCCGGGGACCTGGTGGGTCGGGGTCGGCCCCTGCGCGTTGCGCAGGAAGTCGGGCAGCGAACTGGGGTCCATGCCGATCGCCGAGGAGCCGGCCAGCGCGATGCGCTTGGCCACGCCCAGCGGCCCGTCGAGCGCGGCCATGATCCCGTCGCCCGCGCTCTCGATGCTGGTCAGGCCGTTCTGGCCCGAGCCGCCCGAGGCCGGCGCCCCGCCGAGATCGAACATGCCGAACCCGGCCAGCATCGCGACGCCCGCGCCGGGCATCAGCACGTATTTCCCCAGAATCTTCATCAGCATCGGCTGATCCTTCCATGTCTGCGCCGCCGCCTCGGGGCTGCGCGGGCCGTGTCCTTCCGGTTCCCGGCCCCGGGGCTCCCGCCCGGGACCCGCTCAGTCCTGCGGCGGGCGGCTGGTCTTCCAGCCGCCGGCGCGCGTCGACGGCCCGAGGCCGCCCGTGCTTTCCGGCCGCGCGGCCGCGCGGCGGATCTCCTGTTCGTCCATCGCCCGACGCAGCAGCGGCAGGGTGTCGGAGGCGGCCGAGGCGTAGCTGAACCGCCGGCTCTTGGCCGAGATCACCCCCGCCAGCCGCAGCGCCCCGGTCGCGTCGCGCACCAGCACCGGGCTGCCCGAGGAGCCCGGCGCCGCCTCGCAGTCCAGCGCGGCCACCGGGCCCGAGCGACGCTCGACCCGGCAGGGCTCCTGCAGGGAGAGCGCGCGGTCGCGCCCGGCCCCGTAGGACAGGAGCACGACCGCGCCTCCGGGCGGGGGCAGGTCGCCCGGATGGTAGCTGGGGAAGGCGGAGGTCAGCAGCGGCTGGTCGAGCTCGACCAGCGCCACGTCGGCGGCGATCTCGGTGTAGGCGGCCGCCGGGCCGTTCCACCGGTAGTTGGGATGCACGGCGTAGCGGCGCACCTGGCGCACCGCCTGCTCGCCGCCGTCGCGCAGGCCGGCGCGGAACCACAGGTCGGCCGAGCGGCGCGGGCGGCCGCGGTCGTCGAACAGGCAATGCGCCGCCGTCAGCGCGTGGGAGGCGTCGAAGAGCGTCGCGGTGCAGTATCCGCCGTCCGGCAGGTCCAGCCGGCCGACGCCGGCGTAGGCCCGCTGCTCGTGGGCGGCGAGGAGGCGGCGGGGCGCGGTCTCGGTCGCGCCCTCGACCTCCTGGGCGGGGGCGGGGGTCGCGGCCGCGGCCAGGCCGGCGGCGGCGAGGGCCAGGGCGGCGCGGCGGAGGCAGGGGAAGCGCGGGTTCATCGGGCCGCCTCCTGCGCGTCGAGCCTGCGGCGCAGCGCAGGCAGGAGGTCGGCGGGGGCGACCGCGAGGGCCGCCCCCTGCAGCGCCGGGGCCTCCGCCCCCATCGCCGCCACGATGACGCCTACGAGCTCGGGCCCGTCCACCCCCTCTTGGATGAGCGGCGCCCCGGAGATGCCCGGGAGCGCGTCGCAGGTGGTCCGAAGCAGGCGACCCTGCCGCGCGACCACCGCGCAGCCCGACTGGACCGACAGGGCTTCGCCCCGGTCGCGCCCGTAGGAGAGCGCGGACACGACCGTCCCGGGGGAGGCCGTGCCCGCCACCGGGATCGGAGAAGGCGCCCCTTCCGCCCGCTCGGTCACCCGGATCAGGGCCAGGTCCTCGGAGGGACCCGGCATGTCTAGAAACCCTTCCACCATCGCCGCCGCGCGACCGCGCAGGACCGCGGCGGCTTCGCCCATGCGCCAGCCGGGCAGAAAGGTCAGCCGCTCCGCCCGCCAGATCGCGCCGGTGCGCGGGTTGACCAGGCAATGGGCCGCCGTCAGGGCCAGGTCGGGGGCGATCAGCGTCGCCGTGCAGTGCCCCTGCCCGCCGAGGTTGAGCCGCCCGACGGCCGCGTATCGTTGCGCCTGCGCCTCGCTCGACAGCCCGCGCGCTTCCGCGGAGGCGGAAGGGACGCCGAGCGGCGCCACGGCCAGGAACGCGGCCAGGAGGCGAGACGCAAGATACATGAAGGCACCATGAATGACTTTAGGTGAGTCGTGCAACCTCGGCGTTCACCTTGCGGTCAGATTTCTCGACGTGGCGCTGGCCCGCCCCGAGGCGGAGGCGCCGCACGCCGTCGGATCATCTCCCCCGGGGGTTGCGATCCGGTGAAGGTCGGGGCCGGCCCGGGCGCCTCGCGGCATCGGCCGCCGGCCGCCCCGTCGAAGCCCCGCCCACCCACCCCGCTTCGCCGGGGCGGCCGGCGGGCGGCGTCGCGCCCTCCGGTCGCAGTCGCCGGCGCCCGGGGCGGCCCGGGGCGCCCGACGCCGACGCCGGGTCCCGTCCGCACGGACCGAGGCGCCCGCGTCGGGGCCCTCGGGCCCCGGGCGGCCGAGGGGGTTCGACGCCCCCGAAGGCGCCCTTCCGCCCCCAACGCCGCCGATCGCGGAGGGCGGCTCGCCCTGCCCCGCAGGACCCTCGACGCCCACCCCCAGCGCTCGGCCGGGGAGCCGCGCCGGCGCCGGCAGGCGCCGGGCGGCCGAGGGGGCTCGACGCCCCCGAGGGCGCCCACCGGCCCGCGGGCGGCCGGGGCGCGCTACTCGGCGGCGTGGCGGCGGTCGAGGCCGGCGGCGGCGAGGGATGCGGGAACCGGGCCGCCCGTCGCCCAGTCGAGGAGCTGGGCGGTGTGCACCACCGGGACCCCCGCCCCTTGCCCGAGCTGCATCATGCAGCCGATGTTGCCCGCCGCGATCACCTGGGGCGCGGTCTCGGCGAGCGTCGCGAGCTTGCGCGCCTTCAGCTCCCCCGCGATCTCGGGCTGCATCAGGTTGTAGGTCCCCGCCGAGCCGCAGCACAGGTGCGGGTCGCGCGGCTCCTTCACCTGGAAGCCGGCGGCCTTCAGCAGCAGCTTCGGCGCCTCCTTCACCTGCTGACCGTGCTGGAGCGAGCAGGCGGAGTGATAGGTCACCCGCAGCGCCGGCGCCGCGGGGTCCTGCAGGCCGATCTCCTCCATCAGCTCGGAGATGTCGCGCGCCAGCGCCGCCACGCGCCTCGCGTCCGCCTCCAGCGGGTCGCCCGCGAACATGTGGCCGTAGTCCTTCACCGTCGTGCCGCAGCCCGAGGTGTTGATGACGACGGCGTCCAGCCCCTCGCCGTCCAGCTCCGCCGCCCAGGCGCGCACGTTGGCGGCGGCCGAGGCGTGGCTCTCCGCCGCCTTGCCCATGTGGTGGGTGAGGGCGCCGCAGCAGCCCATGCCTTTGGCGATCACCACCTCGCAGCCGTGGCGGGTCAGCAGGCGGACGGTGGCGGCGTTGATCTCGGGGTCCAGCGCCTTCTGGGCGCAGCCGGTCATCAGGGCGACCCGGCGCAGGCGCGCGCCCTGGGCGGGGATCGTCTGGGGACGGTCGAGCGGCCCGGGACCCGCGATCTTCGCGGGCGCGAGGTCGACCATCGCCCGCAGCCGCCCCGGCATCAGCGCGCGGAACGGGCGCGCGAGCTTCGCCCCCGCCAGCGCCAGCCGGAAGCGCCCGGGATAGGGCAGGATCCGCGCCAGCAGCCAGCGCAGCGCCCGGTCGGGCAGCGGGCGGCGGTAGGTCTTCTCGATATGCTCGCGGGCGTGGTCGACGAGGTGCATGTAGTGCACGCCCGAGGGGCAGGTCGTCATGCACGCGAGGCACGAGAGGCACCGGTCGATGTGGCGCACGGTCTTCTCGTCGGCCGGGCGGCCGGACTCGAGCATGTCCTTGATCAGGTAGATGCGCCCGCGGGGCGAATCCAGCTCGTCGCCCAGCACCTGGTAGGTCGGGCAGGTCGCGGTGCAGAAGCCGCAGTGCACGCAGCTTCGCAGGATCCTGTTGGAGCGCGCGACCAGCGGGTCCCGGAGCTGTTCGGGGGAGAAGGTGGTCTGCATCTCAGGCGCTCATCCTTCCGGGGTTCAGCAGGCCGCGGGGGTCGAATTTCGCCCGCAGCCCGGCGGAGATCGCCGCCAGCGCCGGGGCCTCGGGCTGGAAGGCGCCGGCGGAGGCGCGCAGCGCGGCCGGCCCCCGCACCAGGGTCGCGTGGGCGCGCAGGCGCGCCGCCGCGGCGCGCACCGCCGCGGCGGCGGCGTCGCTCTCTTCGGTCAGCAGCCACAGCAGGCCCCCGCCCCAGTCGTAGCGCGCCGCCAGATGGGGGACGGAGGCCGCCAGCCCCGGCCCGTCGGAGGGGCGCGCCGAGATCCGCCACACCGCGCCCGGCCGGTCCGCGAAGCCCCTCACGTCGCGCACGTCCGCCCACAGGTCCGCGGCCTCGGACAGGATCTCGACCTCGCCCCGGCTCTGCGCCGTCAGCAGGTCCCGCAGCCGCCCGGCGCGGTAGGCGACCGAGGCCTGGAAGCCCTCGATCCGCACCAGCGTGCGGGCGGCGGCGGGATCGCCCGCGTCGGGCAGATGCGCCGCGCCCGAGACGTCGAAGGGCGAGCCCAGCGCCGCGGTCATCGCCGCCACCGCCGAGACGTCGTCGAGGCCGCGCACCACCAGCGTGGCCGCGGCCTCGGGCATCGGCAGCACCTTGAAGGCGAGCTCGGTCAGCACGCCCAGCGTGCCGTAGGCGCCGCCCATCAGCTTCACCAGGTCGTAGCCGGTGACGTTCTTCATCACCCGCCCGCCGTTCTTCACCACGCGCCCCGCCCCGTCGACGAAGCGCACGCCCAGCATCGCGTCCCGGCAGGCCCCCGCCTGCACCCGGCGGGGCCCCGAGACGTTGCAGGCCGCGACGCCCCCGATCGTCGGCTCGCCGCCGGAGCCCAGCAGGGGGCGGTGGTCCATCGGCTCGAAGGCGAGGCGCTGGTTCTCGGCGGCCAGCGTCGCCTCGATCTCGCGCAGCGGCGTGCCCGCGCCCGCGACCAGCGTCAGCGCGCCGGGCTCGTAGAGGGAGATCCCCCGCAGCCCTCCGGTCGAGAGCGTCTCCGCCGCCTGCACCGGGCGCCCCAGGGCGCCGCGGCTGCCCCCGCCCCGGACCTCGACGGGCGCCGAGAGGCCGGCCACGGCCTCCGCCATCTCGGCCTCGCTCCGCGGTTCGATCATCGCGCCGCCCTCCGGCCCCGGTCCCCGCCGGCGGCACGCCGGCGCGCCCGCGGGGCTCCCCCTGCCTGCAGGGGGAGACGGGACCCGCGGGCGATCCCGCCCGCCGACCCGACGCGCCCGGCGAGCCCGCGCGACGCCTCCGCGCGCGCCGTCCGGCGCCCCGCTCCGAGCACCGCGCCGCCCTCCGCCCCGGGCCCCCGCCGGCGGAACGCCGGCGCGCCCGCGGGGCTCCCCCTGTCTTCAGGGGGAGACGGGACCCGCGGGCGATCCGCGGGACGCAGGCGCGCGGCCCGGCTCATGCGCCGCGCCCCTGGCTGGCGGCCAGCGGAAACACCTTGGCGGGGTTGAGGATCCATTTCGGGTCGAAGACGTCCTTCACCCCCATCTGCGCCTCGAGGTCGACGGGGTCGTACTGGTGCACCATCAGGTCGCGCTTCTCGACGCCGACCCCATGCTCGCCGGTCAGGCAGCCGCCCTGCTCGACGCACAGGCGCAGGATGTCGGCGCCCAGCGCCTCGGCCTTGCGCAGCTCCTCGGGGTTGTTGGCGTCGAACATGATCAGCGGGTGCAGGTTGCCGTCGCCGGCATGGAAGACGTTCGCCACCCGCAGCCCGTAGTCGGCGGCGAGCTGGGTCATCCGCCCCAGCGTCTCCGGCAGGGCCGAGGTGGGGATCGTGCCGTCCATGCACAGGTAGTCCGCCACCTGCCCCGTCGCCCCGAAGGCCGCCTTGCGCCCCGCCCAGATCGCCTTCGACTGCGCCTCGGAGGCGCTTTCGCGCAGCGTGGTGGGGTGGTGGGTCTCGGCGATCGCCTTGATCTTCTCGAGCTGCTCCTCGATCTCGGCGGGCGAGCCCTCGACCTCGATGATCAGCAGGGCCTCGGCGTCCATCGGGTAGCCGGCGCCCACGAAGGCCTCGGTCAGGTGGATGATGGGCTTGTCCATGAACTCGATCGCCACCGGCAGGACGCCCGCGCGGATGATGTCCGAGACGCAGGCGCCCGCAGTCACCGCCGAGTCGTAGGCCACCAGGATCGGGCGCGCGCCCTCGGGCTTGGGCAGGATGCGCAGGGTCGCCTCGGTGACCACGCCGAGCTGCCCTTCCGAGCCGCAGATCACGCCCAGCAGGTCGTAGCCGGCGGCGTCCATGGCGGGCCCGCCGATCTCCACCACCTCGCCGTCGGCCATGACCATGGTCACGCCCAGCAGGTTGTTGGTCGTCACCCCGTACTTGAGGCAATGCGCCCCGCCGGAATTCATCGCGATGTTGCCCGCGATGGCGCAGGCGAGCTGGCTGGAGGGGTCGGGGGCGTAGAAGAACCCGTCCGGCTCCACCGCCCCGGTGACCGAGAGGTTGGTGCGCCCGCTCTGCACCCGCACGTAGCGGTCGGCGTAGTTGGTCTCGAGCACCGCGTTCAGCCGCGCGACCCCCAGCACCACCGCGTCCGCCGTGGGCAGCGCGCCCCCCGCCAGGCCCGTGCCCGAGCCCCGCGGGATCACCGGCACGCCCTCCGCGTGGCAGATCCTGAGGATCGCCGAGACCTCCTCGGTCGAGCGCGGCAGCGTCACCGCCAGCGGCGGGCAGGAATAGACGGTCAGCGCGTCGCAGTCGTAGGCGAGCAGCTCGCGCGGGTCCGAGACCAGCCCGTCCGCGGGCAGGGCCGCGGCGAGCCGCGCGACGATGGCCTCTCGGCGGCCGAGGATCCCGGCGTCGGGCTGGGGCATCTGCATGGCGGTCCTCCCTGCGGAGCGCGGCGGGGCGCCGTCTGGGCCGACCTCGTGTCCGCCTCGGGACCATGCCGCCGGACGGGGCGTTTGCCAAGCCGCGCCCCGCGCGATCCGGGGCGCCGTCCCAAGGGGTGGAACGCCGACGGGCGGACGCAGGGGCAGGACGCCCTCGCCCCGCCGAAATCGCCGCAGGATCCGCGCCGCGGCTCCCCGCCGCCCGGGAGGCGAGCGGCGCAGGCGTCCCGGTCCGGCCCGGCGCGCGCCCGCCCGAGGACGGGGCCGGGCGGCGGAGGAGCCGGGCGGCGGAGGGGCCGGGCGGCGGAGCCTCCGGCGCTCAGGACCGCGGCGGCCGGCTTCGATATTCCGGCAGCCGCCAGCCGAAGCGCAGGGAGCCCGCGCGCAGCCCGAAGGCGACCAGCCCGCAGAGGATCGAGGCGGGCCCGATGCCCCCGCCCAGCTCCATCGTCGCCGCTCCGGCCGCGGCGCCCGCGGCGGCGGCGGTGACGTAGAGCTCGCCCCGGCGCAGCACCATCGGCTGCTCGTTGCACACCACGTCGCGCAGGATCCCGCCGAGGCAGCCGGTCATCACGCCCATCAGCACGGTGACGATCACGCCGGCCCCCTCCCAGCGGGCCGCGGTGATCCCCGCCCCCACCGCCGAGGCCAGCGCCACCGCGTCGAGCCAGTCGAGCGCGCGCCGCCGGCTCTCGAGCCGCGGCGCCCAGACGAAGCAGATCAGGCCGGCGGCGCAGGCGACGAGGATGTTGGCGGGCTCGCCCACCCAGAACACCGGCT
This sequence comes from Albimonas pacifica, assembly GCF_900113695.1. Lineage (GTDB taxonomy): Bacteria > Pseudomonadota > Alphaproteobacteria > Rhodobacterales > Rhodobacteraceae > Albimonas > Albimonas pacifica. The sequence goes on from NZ_FOQH01000011.1 coordinate 124,163, forward strand.
GGCGGTCGAGGATCACGTCGCGCGCCGTGCCTCCGCCGACGGCCGTGATCACCGCCAGGAACAGGAACCCCACCGGGTCGAGCTGCGCCCGGCTCGCCGCCAGCCCCCCGGTCAGGCCGAAGACGAAGACGGAGGCGTAGTCGAGGGCCTCGGCGGTGGTCATTGCGGGTCTCCTGTCGGCGGCGCGCGCAGGATGCGCGGGCGCAGCGGCGGGGACAAGGGCGGGGACAGGCGCGGAGACAGGAGAGGGGAGAAGGGCGGGGAGGACGGCGGCGGATGCCGGCCGGCCGCCGGCGCGGCGCCGCGCGTCCCGCCGGCGCGGCTGGACCGGGCGCCCGGTCCGGCGCCGGCGCCGCCCTGGGGCGGGAGCGCCGCGACGGCTGGCGCGCCGGGAGCGGGCGTCCGGCCCGCGGCGCAGGGTCGGCGGGTTCTCCCGGAGGCGCCGTTTCCTGCGGCGCGCGGCAGGAGGAGGGCCCCGGCGCGGCGCCCGGCCGATGCGCGCCTCCGCCGGGCGCCCGGAGGCGGGCGCGCCGGCGCGGCCCGCCGGCCGGAGCGCCGCGACGACGGGCGCGGCCGGGGCGGACGTCCGGCCCGCGGCGCAGGGTCGGCGGCATCGCGCGGGGGCGACGTTTCCAGCGGGCGACGTTTCCGGGGGGCGACGGGGGGGCACGCGCCGGTCAGGGGCGCAGGCGGCGCGGGCGGGCGGGAGGCGGGCGCCGAGCCGCGGCAGGGGGGCGGGGGGCGTCGCGGCGGGTTGGAAAGACCGGCTCCGGGCGCCATCGTGGCGGACGACGCTTGGGGCATGGGAGGGACGATGGAGACGACGCTGGCGCTGATGCCGCGGTTCTTCGGCTGGGCCGACATCTCGGCCGTCGTGCTGTTCCTGGTCGCCTGGAACGGCATGACGTGGCTGGTGGAGAACCCGCCCGCCTCCCGCCCCTCGGTCCACAAGATCATGGCCGCCCACCGGCTGACCTGGATGCAGGCGATGCTGCACCGCGAGCCGCGGATCATGGACGCCTCGCTGCTGAACGCGCTGCGCTCGGGCTGCGCCTTCTTCGCCTCGGGCTGCATGATCGCCATCGGCGGCGTGGTGGCGCTGCTGGGCCAGGCCGACCGGCTGGCGACCGTCGCCCACGACCTGCGCCTCGACACGGCGATGTCGCGCGCGGGGTGGGAGGCCAAGCTGCTGGTGCTGGCGCTGGTGCTGGTCTCGGCCTTCATGAAGTTCGTCTGGGCGCACCGCCTGTTCGGCTACTGCGCGGTGCTGATGGGCGCCATCGGCAGCGACCCCGCCGACCCGCGCAACCTGGCGCTGGCCCGCAAGGCCGCGGCGATCAACATCAACGCCGCGCGCAACTTCAACCGCGGCATGCGCACCACCTATTTCTCGCTGGCCCTGCTGACCTGGCTGCTGGGGGCGATCCCGCTGGCGCTGGCAACGCTGGCCACCGTGCTCTCGCTCTACCGGCGGGAGTTCCGCTCCGCCTCGCGCGACGCGCTGCTGGCCGAGGACGAGCCGCCGGTGCCGGGAAGCTGAGGCCCCGCGCCGGCCCCCGTCGGACCCGACGCCCGCGTCAGGCGCCCTGCCGCCGGCCGCCCGGCGCCGCGCCGGAGCCTCGGCCCGTCTCCCGCCGCGGGAGACGGCGCCCCCGCGCGCGCACGCCCGCCCCGCGCCGCGGGCGAAGCCTTCGCCCCGGGCGCGACGGCCGACGCGGCGCCCCCCGCGAGGGGCGCGGCGCTCAGAGCATCTCGCCCAGGCCCGCGTCCCGCGCCCAGCCGGCCAGGGGCCCGCGCAGGTTCACGTCGCCCCGCGCGATGCCCGCGTCGATCACGCCGCGCGCCTCGCGCAGGTCGGCCGAGCGCAGCAGGCGCTTCACCGGGCCGATCGAGGCCGGGCGCATCGACAGCGTCCGCAGCCCCATCGCCGCCAGCGCCAGCGCCTCCAGCGGGCGGCCCGAGTCCTCGCCGCAGTAGCTCAGCGGCGTGCCATGGGCCTCGCAACGCTGCACGATCAGCTCGATGAAGCGCAGGTAGGAGGCGTTGAACATGTCGTAGCGCTTGCGCACCCGCTCGTTCTCGCGGTCGGCGGCGAAGAAGAACTGCTTCAGGTCGTTGCCGCCGATCGAGATGAAATCCGACTCGCGAAAGAACCGGTCCGGCGCGAAGGCGAGGCTCGGCGTCTCCAGCATCGCCCCGATCTCCAGGCGCTGCGGGGCCGGCCAGCCGTTGCGGATGTGCCGCTCGAGCTGCTCGAGCACCATGTCGCGCGCGGCGGTGAACTCCGAGGCCTGGGTGATCATCGGGAACATGATCGCGAAGGGCCGGCCCGCCGCGCCGCGCAGCAGCGACTGCACCTGCATCTTCAGTATATTGGGCCGGTCCAGCGAGATCCGGATCGCCCGCCAGCCCAGCGCCGGGTTCGGCTCGTCCTGGGGCTTCATGTAGGGAAGCACCTTGTCCGAGCCGATGTCGAGCGTGCGGAACACCACCCGCTTGCCCCGGGAATGGCTGAGCACCCGGTCGTAGAGCGCCGCCTGCTCGCCGCGCATCGGCACGCGGGCGCGGATCAGGAACTGCAGCTCGGTGCGGTAGAGGCCCACGCCCTCGGCGCCCGATCCCTCCAGCGAGGGCAGGTCGGTCAGGAGGCCCGCGTTCATGTGCAGCCCGATGCGCACCCCGTCGAGGGTCTGCGCCGGCTCGTCGCGCAGCGCCCGCCAGGCCTCGGCGGCCTGGGCGCGCATGTCGAGCTTCTCGCGGAAGGCGCCGAGGATGGTGTCGTCGGGGCGCAGGTGCACCGCGCCGACGTCGCCGTCGACCAGGATCGGGTCGCCGTTGCGCGCCTCCATGGTGATGCGGTCGGCCTGGATCACCAGCGGGATCGCCAGCGCCCGCGCGACGATGGCGGCGTGGGAGCCGATGGCCCCTTCCTGCAGCACCACGCCCTTGAGCTGGTCGCCGTAGTCGAGCAGCTCGCCGGGGCCGATGTTGCGCGCCACCAGCACCGCGTTCTCGGGCACCACCCGGGGCCCGCGGTCGCCCTGCAGGTGACGCATCAGCCGGTTGCCGAGATCGTCGAGGTCGTGGGCCCGCTCGCGCAGGTAGGGATCCGCGATCCGCGCCAGCCGCGCGCGGACCGAGGTCTGCTCGCGCTCCACCGCCACCTCGGCCGCGAGCCCTGAGTCGACCGAGGCCAGCATCCGCTTCAGCCAGCCCTTGTCATGGGCGAACATCCGGTAGGCCTCGAGCACGTCGCGATGCTCGCCCGAGCCGCCCAGCAGGTCGCCCGAGAGCATGCCGTCGACCTCGCCGCGCAGCGACTCGATGGCCTCCAGCAGGCGGCGGCGCTCTTCTTCGACGTCCTCGGCGACGGGGTTCGGGGTGGCCTCGCGCGGCTCGTGCAGATGCACCACGCCCTCGGCCGCGCCCTCCTGCGCGGCGAGGCCGCGGGCGTAGAAGGGGCGCACGTGGGCGCCGGCGAGCTCCGCGTCGCCCTCGCCGAGGAAGGCGCCCAGCTCGGTCATCTCGGCGAGCAGCATGGCGACGACTTCCAGACCGTGGACGTCGTCCTCGGAATAGTCGCGCGCGTCGCGGTTCTGCACGACGAGCACGCCCATCACCTCGCCCAGGCGCTGGATGGGGACGCCGAGGAAGGCGTTGAACACCTCCTCGTCGGTGCCGGGGATGTACTGGAAGCCGCGGGTGCGCTGGGCGTCGGCGGTGTTGATCGGCTCGGAGCGCAGGGCGATCTGGCCGACCAGGCCCTGCCCGACCCGCAGGCGGGCGTTGTGCACGGCGGCGGGGTTGAGGCCCTCTGTCGCGCAGAGCTCGAGCGTGCGGTCGCCCCGGCGCAGGTAGATCGAGCAGACCTCGGCGTCCATCGAGCGCGAGATCAGGGTCACGATCCGGTCGAGGCGCTGCTGGCCGTCGCCCGCCTCCGCCATCACCCCGGCGAGCCGCCGGAGCAGGAGGCGCGAGCCCCCGCCCGTGTCGATGCTGCCCGGCTGGTTCATGGCCGTCGGTCCGTCCCTCGCGCACGCCCGGCGGCGCGACGTCGCGCGGCCCGGCCCTCCCTGTCTAGCACGGCGTCCGGGCGGGCCACGACCCCCCGTATCGCGGGGGCGCGCGACGTCGCCCGGGCCCTGCCCCGGCGTGTCGCCCCTCGCGTCCCCGGCCCCTCCCCGGCCCGGGACGCGCGCGGGCTCAGTCCTTCTCGAGCTCGAAGGCGTCGTGCAGCGCCTGCACGGCGAGCTCCATGTACTTGCGGTCGACGAGCACCGAGATCTTGATCTCCGAGGTGGCGACGACCTTGAGGTTCACGCCCTCGCGCGCCAGCGCCTCGAACATCTTCTTGGCCACGCCCGCGTGGGAGCGCATGCCGATGCCGACCACCGAGACCTTCGACACGTCCGTGTCCGCGATCAGCGTGCGGAACTTCAGCGCGCCCGAGGCCTGCGCCGCCTCCAGCGCCTTGCGCGCCTTGGCGATGTCGTCGGTCGGCAGCGAGAAGGTCATGTCGGTCAGACCCTCGGCCGAGATGTTCTGGACGATCATGTCCACGTTGATGCCGGCCTCGGCGAGCGGGCCGAAGATCGCGGCGGCGACGCCGGGGCGATCCTCGACGCCCGCCACCGTCACCTTCGCTTCGTCGCGCGAGAAGGCGACGCCGCTGACCACCTTGGATTCCATGATCTCCTCCTCGTCGCAGACGAGCGTGCCGGGTTCGTCGTTGAAGCTGGACCGCACCATCAGGCGGACCTTGTAGCGAAGCGCCAGTTCCACCGAGCGGGTCTGGAGCACCTTGGCCCCCAGGCTCGCCAGCTCCAGCATCTCCTCGTAGGCGATGCGGTCGAGCTTGCGGGCCTTGCGCTCGACGCGGGGGTCGGTCGTGTAGACGCCGTCCACGTCGGTGTAGATGTCGCAGCGCTCGGCCCCGAGCGCCGCGGCGAAGGCCACCGCGGAGGTGTCCGAGCCGCCCCGGCCCAGGGTCGAGATCCGCCCGTCCGGCCCGATCCCCTGGAAGCCCGCGATGACCGCGTGGAGCCCTTCGGCGAACTTCTGGTCGAGCCTGGTGGTGTCGATGTCCTCGATCCGCGCGGCCCCGTGGGCGCCGGTGGTCTTCAGCGGCACCTGCCAGCCCTGCCAGGAGCGGGCGGGCACGCCCAGCTCCTGCAGCGCCAGCGCCATCAGGCCGGAGGTCACCTGCTCGCCGCTCGCCACCACGGCGTCGTATTCGCGCGCGTCGTAGAAGCCGCCGCTGTTGGAGCCGGGCGGGTTGGCGGCGTCGCGCACCCAGGCGACCAGCTCGTTGGTCTTGCCGGACATGGCGGAGACGACGACGGCGACTTCATAGCCGGCGTCGACCTCGCGTTTCACCTTGAGGGCGGCCGCGCGGATGCGGTCGAGGTCGGCGACGGAGGTGCCGCCGAATTTCATCACGAGCCTGGGCATGGGCGCCGGTCACCCCCCTCGAAGGGACGTCTGGATAGGTCGCGCGCCTCTTACGGGAGCGTGCGGGCGCGTGCAAGGCGGCGCGGCGGACGAAGGCGCCGCGTCGGGCGTCGCGCCCGGGGGCTCCGCCCCGCCCGCGGCGCGCGGCAGGCGGCGCGGCGGCGGCCCGGGAGCCCGGGGCGGACCGCGGCGCACGACCGGCGGGGCAGGCGCGGGCGGGGACCTCGGGCGCGGGCGGCACGGGCTGCGCGGACGGAGACGGGCGGCGCCAGCGGCGATCTCGGGCGCGGGCCGCGACGGGCCGCGACGGGCCGCGACGGGCCGCGACGGGCCGCGACGGGCCGCGACGGGCCGCGACGGGCCGGCGCATCGCGTAAACCTTTCGTCAACCCTCCCGGCGCAGAGTGCTTTACGCCATATTCATCTCCCGGGAAGCCGCCGATGCGCGTCCTGTCCTCCGTCGCCTCGCTCGCCCGCTCCCGGCGGCCGGAGCGGACGCGCGGCCCGGCTGCGGGCCACGCCCTCGCCGCCGTTCCGGCCGCCGGGGCTGGAGCCTCCCACGCCGCCGGTCGCTCGCCCCCCGGACCCGAGGACGAGACGCGCCGCGACGCCCGGCTCGACGCGTTGCTGGAGCGCGCCCGCGCCCGCATGGCCCGCACGATGGCCGAGGGCGGCGAGGCGCGCGCCGCCGCCGCCTCGCACGAGGGGCCCGAAGGCGCAGGCAGGGACGCGCCCGACGCCGCGCTCCGGCCGAGCGGCCTGGGCTGGACCTACGCCGCGGCCTCCTCCGACGGCATCCGCGCCAGCGCCTGGAGCGACCGGCTGGCCCGCGCCCGCCTGCGCGCGGGCGGAGGGGGCGCGGGGCTGCCCGGCTCGACGCCCGTCTCCGGCGTTCATGCGGCGGGAACCGGTCCGTTCCGCCTCTCGGCCCGCGAGGCGGCGGTGGTGATCGGCCCCGACTTCGGCGAGGACGTGTTCGACGTGGCCCCCGGCCAATGCCTCGTCTTCGCCTTCTCGGCGCCGCCGCCCACGGGTCTCGCCGGCGTCGAGATCGCGGCCGAGAAGGACGCCATGCGCCTCGCCCTGGTCGAGGGGCCGGTGGTCCGGCTGCGCGGCCTCGACGCCTCCGGCCGGGTGACCCTGAGCATGAACGACGAGGAGATCGAGCTCTCGCCCGGCGCCCCCGCCGCGGCTGTCGACGCCCGCATCTGAACGCCGGCGCCCGGCCGCCCGCAGCTCGCCGCCATCTCGCCCGCCCGCACGGGCCGGGGATCTCGCGCGACCTCGCGACCGCCCTACGTGCCGCAGGCGCGACGCCTGACAGCGCGCTCCAGGCGCGACGCATGCCCCCGGACCGCACGCGTGACGCATGCCCCCGGGCCGCAGGCGTGACGCATGCGCCCGGGCCTCAGGCGTGACGCATGCCCCGCGCGCCGCAGGCGCGACGCATGCCCCGCGCGCCGCAGGCGCGACGCATGCCCCGCGCGCCGCAGGCGCGACGCCGGTCTCGCGCCGCGAGCCCGACAGGACCCGCAGGCGCGCGGCCCGACGCGGCGCCCCCCGGCAGGGGGCCCCGCGCAGCGGGGCTCAGCCGAGACGCTTGATCAGGGAGGAGGTGTCCCAGCGCCCGCCGCCCATCTGCTGGACCTGGGCGTAGAACTGGTCGACGAGCGCCGCCACCGGCAGCGAGGCGCCGTTCTCGCGCGCCTCGGCGAGGCAAATGCCCAGGTCCTTGCGCATCCAGTCCACCGCGAAGCCGAAGTCGAACTGGTCGGCCAGCATCGTCTTGTGGCGGTTCTCCATCTGCCACGAGCCCGCCGCGCCCTTGGAGATCACGTCGACCACCGCCTCGCCGTCGAGCCCGGCCTTCTGCGCGAAGGCCAGCCCCTCCGCGAGGCCCTGCACCAGGCCCGCGATGCAGATCTGGTTGACCATCTTGGTCAGCTGCCCCGAGCCCGAAGGCCCCAGCAGCCGGCAGGAGCGCGCGAAGCAGCCGATCACCGGCTCGGCCCTGGCGTAGGGCGCCTCGTCGCCGCCGCACATCACCGTGAGCACGCCGTTCTCGGCGCCCGCCTGGCCGCCGGAGACGGGGGCGTCGATGAAATCCGCGCCGTGCTCGGCGGCGGCGGCGTGAAGCTCCCGCGCCACGCCGGCCGAGGCGGTGGTGTTGTCGATGAAGATCGCGCCGGCGTGCAGCCCCTCGAAGGCGCCGCCGGGGCCGGTGGTCACCTGGCGCAGGTCGTCGTCGTTGCCCACGCAGGCGAAGACGAACTCCGCGCCCTCGGCCGCGCCGGCGGGGCTGGCGGCCATCTTCCCGCCGTGGGTCTCGACCCATTTCTCGGCCTTGGCGTGGGTGCGGTTCCAGACCGTCACCTCGTGCCCCTTGGCCTGCAGGTGGCCGGCCATGGGGAAGCCCATCACCCCCAGTCCGATGAACGCGCATTTGGCCATGGGAGGTCCTCCATGAGTGCATCCGCGGGCGCGGCGTCGCCCGCCCTGAGGGCTGGAAACTGTCCGCCGGGAGTGGTCAGGTCAAGCCGCCGGAGAATCGGCCCCTCCGCGCGGGACGCCGGGGCGGGCGGGCGCCGGCGGCCTCGGGACCCTGGCAGGACGGCGGATTGGCCCAGCTTTTCAAATGGCTCTCGCGCCTGTTCGGCGTCATGGCGGCCCTCGCGCTGGGGGCCCTGGCGCTGGTCTGGGTGCTGGTTTCGGGCTCGATCCCCGACTACGACCGCGACTTCGAGGCCCCCGGCCTCGGCGCGCGCGTCGACATCCTGCGCGACCTGCACGCCGTCCCCCACATCCGCGGCGAGAGCGAGGCCGACGTCTTCTACGGCCTCGGCTTCGCCCACGCCCAGGACCGGCTGTGGCAGATGGAGACCTCGCGCCGCGCCGCCCAGGGCCGCCTGTCGGAGCTGTTCGGCGAGCGCACCCTGCCCGTCGACCAGATGATGCGCGCGCTCGACCTCTACGGGCTCGCGCGCGGGGCGCTCGCCAGCCAGACGCCCGAGGCGCGCGCGGCGCTCGAGGCCTATGCGGCGGGCGTGAACGCCTACATCCGCGCCGTGGGGCGCGAGGCGCTGGGGCGCGGCGCGCCGGAGTTCTACCTGTTCTCCTCGGCGATTGCGCCTTGGACGCCGGCCGACAGCCTCTCGATCGCCAAGCTCGTGGCGCTGCGGCTGACCGACCAGGCCGCGGTCGACGTGCGCCGGGCGGCGCTGTCGCTGCTGCTGCCCGCGGCGCGGCTGCGCGACATCCTGCCCGACTACCCCGAAGGCGCGGAGATCGAGCCGCTCAAGCAGGCCTCCGGCCCGCCCCTGCCCGGCCCCGCGAGCTTCGCCGCCCAGATGCCCGGCGCGCGCTTCCCCGCGGCCCGGGGCCCGGCCGGCCTGCAGACCCTGTCGCCCCCGGGCGAGGGCGGCGCCTCGAACGCCTGGGCGCTGGGCCCCTCGCGCACCGCGGCCGAGGCGCCGGTGCTGGCCAACGATCCGCACCTGTGGTTCTCGGCCCCCTCGCTGTGGCATCTCGCGCGGCTCGAGCTGCCTTCGGGCGGGGTGATCGGGGCCACGGTGCCGGGGCTGCCGCTGGTGCTGATCGGACGCAACGCCGACCTCGCCTGGGGCCTGACCTCGGCCTATGTGGACGACGCCGACATCTACATCGAGAAGCTCGATCCCGACGACGAGGGGCGCTACCTGACCCCCGACGGCTCGGAGCCCTTCCGCGAGCGGACCGAGTGGATCGGGCTCGCCAACGGCGACCGGGTGGAGACGACGCTGCGCTGGACCCGCCACGGGCCGGTGCTGCCAGCGGCCCAGATGGGGGTGGGCGACGTGACGCCCGCGGGGCACGTGGCGGCGCTGAGCTGGACGGCGCTGACCGCGGACGATCCCACCTTCTCGGCCGGCTTCGCGCTGATGCGCGCGCGGTCCATCGACGCCGCCCGCGAGGCGATGCGCCCCCACGTGGCGCCGGCCCTGAACATCACCGTCGCCGACCGCGAGGACGTGGGCATGTTCGTCGCCGGCCGCGCCCCCCTGCGCAGCGCCTGGAGCCCCGGCCAGGGCCGCCTGCCCGCGCCCGGCTGGATCGCGGCGAACGACTGGCAGGGCTACGTCCCCTACGACGAGATGCCCGCCGTGATGCGCCCCGAGAGCGGGGCGGTGGCCAACGCCAACAACCGCACCTCGGACGCGGAATACCCCCGCCACCTCAGCTTCCACTGGGGAGACCCCTACCGGATGCGCCGCCTGCGCAAGCAGCTCGCCGCGCGCGAGTTCCACTCGCAGGACAGCGCGGTGGCCCTGCAGAACGACGCGGTCTCGGAGATGGCGCGCGCGGTGCTGCCGCTGATCGCCTCGGACCTGTGGTGGACCGGCGCCGCCGCCCCCGAGGACCCGGTCGAGGCGCGCCGCCAGCAGGCGCTGGAGATGCTGGGCGACTGGAACGGCGAGATGTCGGAACATGCGCCCGAGCCGCTGATCTTCTCCGAATGGATGCGCCGCCTGACCCTCAGGCTCGCCGAGGACGAGCTCGGCCCCGCGATCAGCCGCGTCGAGGGCCCGCGCCCCGAGTTCGTCGAGCGGGTGTTCCGCGACGTCGAGGGCGCCGCCGTTTGGTGCGACATCGACAAGACCTCCCGCGTGGAGACCTGCCCCGAGATCGCGGCGCTGGCGCTCGACGACGCGCTCAACACGCTCGCCGAGCGCTACGGCTCCGACCCCCGCGGCTGGCGCTGGGGGGAGGCGCACGAGGCGCGGATGGATCACGAGGTGCTGGGCGGCTTCGGCCTGCTGGGGCTGGTGGTCAACATCCGCCACGAGGTCTCGGGCGGGGATTACACGCTGATGCGCACCACCTCGGCCGGCCGCGGGAACGAGCCCTACGCCAGCCGATTCGGCGCCGGTTTCCGCATGGCGGTGGACTTCGCCGACCCCGACGGCTCGGTTTTCGTGATCGCCACGGGCGAATCCGGACATCCGCTGTCGCGTTTCTACGACGACCTGACCGAGCTCTGGCGACGCGGCGACGGCATCCGGATGTCTCTGGATTTTCAGGACGCCGAGGCCGGCTCGGTCGGGCTGACGCGTCTGCTGCCGTCCCGGATCGGGGCCGACGCGGCGCGCGACTGAGCCGCGCCGAGGCTCACGATCCTGCGCAGCCCCTTGTATCGCGGATGACGAAAGCGGATATTGGCAGGTGTCCGCGGTCCGATTGCAGCCGGATCCCCCTCGGCGGTGGCGCAGCACCCCCCCAAGGAACCCCGCGCCATCGTCACCGGCCGCAAGCGTTTCCCCACACTCCGGGCCGCGGACACCCGCCTTTCCATCCCGCCGTCCCTGGCCGCTCCGCGCATCGTCCGTCGCGACGAGGGCGGCGCCGCTCAGGCGCGCCGGGCGGTCAGGGCCTGGAAGGCGCCGTTGACCGCGGCGACGCCCAGGCAGGCCGCGCAGACCGCCGCCCAGCCAAGCGGGCCGGGATGCTCGCCCAGCCAGGCCCAGCCGCCGATCGCCGCGCCCATCGGCACCAGCGAGGTCCAGGCCGAGGTCTTGGCCACCCCCAGCGCCCGCACCGCGTAGCCGAAGGCCGCGACCGAGATCACGCCCGCCAGCAGCCCCTGGAAGGTCACGTAGAACACCCACTCCTCCAGCGTCGCCTCGGGCAGCGCGCTCCCCGAGACCAGCGCCACGACGATCAGCAGCGGCGTGGAGTAGAGCGAGACGTAGGCCGTCGCCTCCAGCCCGGTCAGCGTGGTCGAGCGATAGGCGAGCGTGAAGGCCGTCCACCCGCAGGCGGCGCAGACCAGGTAGGGCGCCCCCGCGAGGAAGCCCGCGTCGGCCCGCGCGAAGGCCGGCCCCACGATCAGCGCGATCGAGGTCGCGATCAGGACCAGCCCCAGCAGGCGCATCCCGCGCACCGGCACCCCGTTCATCACCCGGTCGAAGATCGCCACCAGCAGCGGCAGGGTCGCCGGCACCATCGGCCCGAACAGCGAGGCGGGAACCGTCTCGAGCCCCTTGGAGATCAGCATCACGAAGGGCCCGCCCCAGCCCACCGCCATCACCGCCAGCGCCCCCAGCGGCTGGCCCCTGGGGACCAGCCCGCGCTTCAGCCACACCGGCGCCAGCACCAGCGCCGGCACCACGAAGCGCAGCAGCGCCACGTCGGAGGGGGGGATCGAGGCGACCTGCACCCGGGTGATCACGATCCAGCTCGCCCAGATCGCCACGGCCGCGGCGACCGCGAGATATCCCCGCCACGCGCCGGGAGGGGGCGGCGAGATGTCTCCCGCCGAACGACCCGCCGCGGCGGCCTGGGATGACATGCGATCTTTTCCTCGCCTCTGCGCCGGGCTAGAAGGCCCGCGCCTTTCGCCTTGTCCTGACCGGGAGGCCCCGGCGCGCGGGGCCTTGGTAAGGCGACCTTCGTTCAGGAGGGACCATGTCCGCAGAACCCGCCGTCACGCAAGCCCTCGCCGCGGACCATGGCCTGACGGCCGAGGAATACCAGCGGATCCTGGACCTGATCGGCCGCACGCCGAGCTGGACCGAGCTGGGCATCTTCTCGGCCATGTGGAACGAGCACTGCTCCTACAAGTCCTCCAAGAAATGGCTCCGCACCCTGCCCACCGAGGGCCCGCAGGTGATCTGCGGCCCGGGCGAGAACGCGGGCGTGGTCGACATCGGCGACGGGGACGCGGTGATCTTCAAGATGGAGAGCCACAACCACCCCTCCTACATCGAGCCCCACCAGGGCGCGGCGACCGGGGTCGGCGGCATTCTCCGCGACGTTTTTACAATGGGCGCGCGCCCGATGGCGGCGATGAACGCGCTGTCCTTCGGCCGCCCCGAGCATCCGAAGACCAAACGGCTGGTGGCCGGCGTCGTGGAGGGCATCGGCTCCTACGGCAACTGCTTCGGCGTGCCCAACGTGGGCGGCGAGGTGCGCTTCCACGCGGGCTATGACGGCAACTGCCTGGTCAACGCCTTCGCCGCCGGCATCGCCAAGGCGGACGCGATCTTCTACTCGGCCGCCTCCGGCGTCGGCATGCCGGTCGTCTACCTCGGCGCCAAGACCGGCCGCGACGGCGTCGGCGGCGCCACCATGGCCTCGGCCGAATTCGGCGAGGGCGCGGAAGAAAAACGCCCCACCGTGCAGGTCGGCGACCCCTTCACCGAAAAACGCCTGCTGGAGGCGTGCCTGGAGCTGATGGCCTCGGGCGCGGTGATCTCCATCCAGGACATGGGCGCCGCGGGCCTGACCTGCTCGGCCGTCGAGATGGGCGACAAGGGGGGCCTCGGGATCGAGCTCGACCTCGACGCCGTCCCCCAGCGCGAAACCCACATGACCGCCTACGAGATGATGCTGTCCGAGAGCCAGGAGCGGATGCTCATGGTCCTCAAGCCCTCGATGGAGGCGGAGGCGCGGGCGATCTTCGACAAGTGGGACCTCGACTTCGCCATCGTGGGCAAGACCATCGCCGAGGACCGCTTCCTGGTGAAGCTGGCGGGCGAGGTGAAGGCCGACCTGCCGCTCGCCGCTCTCTCCGGGACCGCCCCCGAATACGACCGCCCGTGGGAGCCGACGCCGGCCTCGCCCAAGGTCGCCGACATGCCCGCCTGCGCCGACCCCGCCGCGGACCTGCTGGCGCTGCTGGGCCGGCCGAACTTCTGCTCGCGCGCCTGGGTGTGGGAGCAGTATGACCACACGGTGGGCGCCGACACCGCCCGCGGCCCCGGCTCCGACGCCGCCGTGGTGCGGGTGCACGGGACGAAGAAGGCGCTGGCCTTCTCCTCGGACGTGACGCCGCGCTACTGCTTCGCCGACCCGGTCGAGGGCGGCAAGCAGGCGGTCGCCGAGTGCTTCCGCAACCTCTCCGCCACCGGCGCCCGGCCTCTGGCGACCACCGACAACATGAACTTCGGCAACCCCGAGAAGCCGCGGATCATGGGCCAGTTCGTCGGCTGCATCCAGGGCATCGGCGAGGCGTGCAAGGCGCTCGACATGCCCATCGTCTCGGGCAACGTCAGCCTCTACAACGAGACCGACGGCCAGGCGATCCAGCCCACGCCGACCATCGCCGCGGTGGGCCTGCTCGAGGACCTCTCCCAGGCGATCCCCATGGCCGGCAGGCGCGGCGACGTGCTGATCCTGCTCGGCGAGACCTCCGGCTGGCTCGACCGCTCCGCCTGGCTCTACGAGCTGCACGGGCGCGAGGAAGGCCCCCCGCCCCCCGTCGACCTCGCGGCCGAGCGCGCGGCGGGCGAACTGGTGCGCGCCCTGAAGGCCGCGGGCCTGCTCTCGGCCGCCCACGACCTCTCGGACGGCGGTCTGGCCGTGGCGGCGGCGGAGATGGCCCTCGCCTCGGGCTGCGGCGCGACGATCGCGGGCGCGCCCAAGGGCATGGCGCCGGGGGCGTGGTTCTTCGGCGAGGACCAGGCCCGCTACCTCCTCGCCTGCCCCGCCCAGTCGGCGATGGCGGCGCTGGACGCGGCCGCGAAGGCCGGCGTGCCGGCGCGCCAGATCGGCACGCTGGAGGGCGACGCGGTGATCCTGGGCGGCCGTCCCGCCCCGCTCGCTGCCCTGCGCGAGGCGCATTCCGGCGGCTTCGCGCGGATGATGGGCGCGTGACCTGCGCGGCCTGAGGTCCCCCTTCTCCCGCGCGGTCCTTGCAGGCAAGGGCCGCGCGCTTTATTTCAGGCTGGAACGGCAACGAACCCGGAGCCCATCCCGATGCCCATGGAATCGACCGAGATCGAGCGCCTGATCAAGGAGGCGTTCCCCAACGCCTCGATCGAGATCAACGATCTCGCCGGCGACGGGGACCACTACGCGGCGACCGTGATCGCCCCGGAATTCAAGGGCATGAACCGGGTCCAGCAGCAGCGGGCGGTCTACGCCGCGCTGAAAGGCCGGATGGGGGGCGAGCTGCACGCCCTCGCGCTGACAACCCGGGCGCCGGACTGACCGCCAGTCCCCGCCCCGTCCCCCGAGGAGGACGCGAATGACCGAGACCGCGACCAACCCCGCCTTCGCCACGATCGAGGCCGACATCAAGGCCAACGACGTGGTCCTGTTCATGAAGGGCACCAAGTCGATGCCGCAGTGCGGGTTCTCCGCGCGCGTGGCGGGCGTGCTGAACTTCATGGGCGTCGACTTCAAGGACGTGAACGTCCTGGCCGACGACGCCGTACGCCAGGGGATCAAGGACTTCTCCGACTGGCCCACGATCCCCCAGCTCTACGTGAAGGGCGAGTTCGTGGGCGGCTGCGACATCATCACCGAGATGACGCTGTCGGGCGAGCTCGACCAGCTGTTCGAGCAGAACGGCGTGAGCTTCGACAAGGCCAAGGCCGAGCAGATCCGCGAAGCCAACCAGTAATCCCGGCCCCCGAACCGGAAGCCCCCGAAGGGCCGGCCCCGCGCCGGCCCTTTCGCATTTGCGCGCCCCCGCCCGCCCCACGCGTCCCGCGACGCCCGCCCCCTGCGGGAGCGCCTGTTCTCCGGAGCCGTCCGTCGCTGATGCCGATCAGAGCGGCTCGGTCGAAGGGGTCAAGGATCGCGCAGCGACCGCGCTTGCGCGGCTTGTCCTTGACCCCTTCGACCGAGGCGCTCAGGCATCGGAAGCGACGGACGGCTGCGGAGAACAGGCGCGGGGCTTGTTCTTGGGTGAGTTCAGAAGCGGTCCCGCGGGCGAAGCCCGCGCGCGCGGCACGCGCGCATACCAAGCCCGCCCGCAGGGCGCCTCCGTCCCACCGACGCGGGCCCCCTGGGCCCGCGTCCACCGCGAGATCCGGCCTCAGCCCGCGTCCACCCGCTCGGGCTTCTTCGCGCGCCCGGCCACTTCGGCCTCGTAGCGGGCCTTCATGTCCTCCACCGCCTGCTCGTGCTTGGCGGCGAGCTCGGGGCGCAGCTTCTCGGCGCGGGCGGCGCTGTCCATGGTGGGCAGGAAGTGGCCCTGGAAGTGGGGCATGACGTGGCGGGCGATCAGCTCGTAGCTCTTCTTCGTGGCCTCGGGGTTCGCCCAGTTGTGGGCCAGCATCAGGTAGGCGCCGAAGCCGCCGTTCGACTGCTTCATCAGCCGGTCGATCTGGGCCACCGCCATATCGGGCGTGCCGATCGCGCCGAAGCCGCTCTCGTTGATGAAGGCGATCATCTCGTCGAGGTCGTCGCCCGGCACCGCCATCTGCGGGAAGGCCGCGACCGCCTGGAAGTAGTGGAACCACTGCTCCATGCCGTAGGCGACGTCCTTCTTGGCCTGCTCCTCGGTCTCGGCGATATGCACCAGCCCGACCAGGCGCCACTTGGCGCGGTCGACTGTCTTGCCGTGGGCCGCGGCCTCGGCCTCCATCACGTCCCAGTGCAGCGCCAGCGCGTCGAAGCCCGCGGCCGAGGTGGCCCCGATCGACAGCAGCCCGATCCCGTGCCGCCCCGCCAGACGCGGCCCGGCCGGCGAGGCGACCGCCGCCGCGCAGACGTCGAAGTTCGAGTAGGGCCGCAGGTGCAGCCGCGCCTCGCGCAGGTCCCAGCGGTCGTTCTTGAAGGTGACCGGCTCCTCGCTCTCGAGCAGCTTCATGATCACGCCCAGGGAATCCTCCAGCAGACCGCGGGTCTGCGAGGGGTCGATGCCGATCATCCTGGCGTCGGTGGGCAGCGCCCCGGGGCCCGCCCCGAACATGATCCGCCCGCGGGTCATGTGGTCGAGCTGCACCATCCGCTCCGCCACCCACAGCGGGTTGTGGTAGCTCAGCGAGGTCACGCCGGTGCCCAGGCGGATATGCCGGGTGCGCTCGGCGGCGGCGGCGATGAAGATCTCGGGGCTGGCGATGATCTCGGAGCCGGCCGAGTGGTGCTCGCCGATCCAGGCCTCGTCGTAGCCGCAGCGGTCGAGCCACTGCATCAACTCGAGGTCGTTCTGCAGGGCGAGCGTGGGGTTCACGCCGGGCTTGTGGAACGGGGCGAGGAATACGCCGAAGCGCAGTCTGTCGGTCATCATCAATCTTTCCTCCCGTGGGCGGTGCGCCGTGGGGACCGGCGCCCGGGCCTTGATGGCCGTCGCCAGAATGGGCGCGCGCCGCCGCGCCCGTCAACGGTCAGGCGACCGCGGCCTCGCCCGGGCCCGTCACGGTTGCGGCAGCGGTCCGGCCGCGTGGGAGAGGATGTTGACCAGCCGCCCCCCCGGTTCGCGCAGGAAGAAGCGGCGCACGCCCCAGGGCTCGTCGGCGAGCGGGCGCTCGACGGTCAGGCCCATCTCCAGGGCCCGCGCGTGCACCGCGTCGACGTCGTCCACTTCGATCGAGAGGTCGGGGACCGGCGCGCCGCCGCCCCCCTGCGACATGACCGACAGCTGCGGGCGCTGCTCGGGTTCGTCGAGGTGGCTGACCGGCGGCGACCAGGTCAGGATCCAGCCCAGGTCCATCGCCGGCTCCAGCCCCAGCAGGTCGTGCCAGAAGGCGCGGCCGGCGGCGGGGTCGGGGTGGGCGAGGTTGGGGACGATGCGCAGGACGGTCATGGGAGCCTCCCTCCGGGCGCAGGATCGCGCCGCGGGGGCCGGCGGTCAACCGGCGCGCGTCACCCCGGCCGGCCGTCCATGCCCAGCGCGCGGCCGCCCGTCGCCGCCTCGCGCCGGTCGACCCAGCGCACGTAGAAGGCCGCCGCCAGGCCCGCGAGGCACAGCGCCAGCATCAGCCCCAGCAGGACCGAGACCCGGGGATCGCGCGAGATCGCGGCGGTGACGCCGGCGGTGATCGCCGCGCCCCCGCCCACGTTCAGCGCGCCCGCCAGCCCCGCCGCGCTGCCCGCCAGCCGCGGGCGCACCGAGACCGCGCCGGCGTTGGCCGAGGGCATGGTCAGCCCGTTGCCGACGCCCACGAAGATCGTCGCCCCGAACACCGAGATCACCGAGACATGGCCCGCCAGCGCCAGCCCCAGCCCCGCGGCGATGCCCGCGCAAGCCGTGCAGCGCCCCAGCATCATCATCCCCGTCAGCCCCACCCGGCCCGCATAGCGCCCCGACAGGAACGCCCCCGAGGCGAAGCCGGTGGTGATCGAGCCCAGCGCGATCCCCAGCTCCGCCGGGCTCAGCCCCAGCGCCTCGCGCGCGATCAGGGGAGCGCCGGCGATGAAGGCGAAGAATCCCCCGACCGAGAAGGCCATGCACAGCGCGCAGCCCCAGAAGCGGCGGGAGCGAAGGAGCTCGGGATACTCGCGGAACTGCTTGCCGAAGTCCGCCGAGCGGGTCGTGTTGGTCTCGCCGAGATCCCGCCAGACCAGCCCGATCAGCCCCGCCGCGATCAGCGCGTAGACGGCGAAGGAGGCGCGCCAGCCGAAGCCCTCGTCCAGCAGCCCGCCGATCGAGGGCCCCAGAATCGGGCCGACGGCCATGGCGGTGGCGATGTAGCCGATGCGGCTGGCGGCCTGCTCGGGCGGCAGCAGGTCCCGCACGATGGCGGGCGACAGCGCCGAGCCGGCGATCATCGCCCCCTGCAGCAGCCGGAAGGCGAGCAGCGTCTCGAAGCTCTGCGCGGTGAAGCAGCCGACCGAGGCGACGAGGAACACGCAGAGGCAGGTCAGCAGCACCGGCCGGCGCCCGAAGCGGTCGGACAACGGCCCGATCAGCAGCTGCAGCAGCG
The DNA here is from genome assembly GCF_900113695.1 of Albimonas pacifica. Classification (GTDB taxonomy): domain Bacteria; phylum Pseudomonadota; class Alphaproteobacteria; order Rhodobacterales; family Rhodobacteraceae; genus Albimonas; species Albimonas pacifica. Next base: position 142,246 of record NZ_FOQH01000011.1, read on the forward strand.
CGGTGACGCCGAGATAGCCCGAGACCAGCCACCCCGCCGCCCCGTAGGAGACCCCGAAGCGCTCGGCGATATGGGCGAGCGAGGGCAGGAACATGTTCAGCGTCACGGTGGTTCCCGCGGTCAGCAGGATCAGGGTGACGATGTGCGGCGGCGTGGCCGCGGCGGGGAAGCGCATGGCAGGGGTCCGGCGGAGGGGATCGCTCCGCGATGCGGGCGGATCGAAAGATCAGGCAACCTGATCCTCGCCGCCCTCCGGCGCAAGCCCCGACCGACGCCCGCCGGGCGCGCCTCCTCGGCCCGGCGCCGCAGGCGCCCTGCCCGCTTGCGCCGGAGGGCGCCTCGCCCGGCCGTGCGCGAGGGGCCACGCCCGCCCCGCCGAAGTCGCGTCGCCCAGCTGCGCCAATGGCGTTCTCGCGGGCTGCGCCGCAGGCGCCCAGCCCGGCCTACGCCGCAGGAACCGGCCGGGCCCCGCGCCCGACCACCCGCCCCGGGCGCCCTTCCGTCCCAGGCGCCGACGCCCGCCACGCGCCGCGGGCGAGCCGGACGCGGCAGGCGCCGCAGCCGACGCGGCGCCCCCGCGCGCTCGCGGAGCCGAAGGCTTCGCGGCGCGCGGGCCGCCCTGCCCCAGGACTTCGCCCGACCGCTGCGAAGAGGCGAGTCGGGCCGCGGGTCAAGGCTCGCGCAGCGACCCGGCGCAGCCGGGCTCGGCCTTGAGGCGCGGCCCGACCCGCCGCACGCTCGCCAGAGGCCGGCCCTGCCGGCCGTCTCGGCAGATGGCGAAAATCCCAGCCCCCCGGTCCCGCGCCCGAGGCCGTCCCGCCCTCCCCCCAGGAAACGGCGCCCCTACATGCAAACGCCCGCGGCGCGCCGCGGGCAAGAGCGAAGACACAGGCGCGACGGCTGTCGCGGCGCCCCCCGAAGGGGGCCGGAAAACCTCAGGCCACCTTGCCGTGGCAGGACTTGTAGCGCTGGCCGGAGCCGCAGGGGCAGGGTTCGTTGCGCCCGACCTGGCCCCAGGTGGCGGGGTCGGTGGGGTCGATCTCGGCGGCCTGGATCGGCGCGGGCGCCGGCGAGGGCGCGGCCGAGGCGGCGCCGGCCCCTTCCAGCGCCGGCTCGGGCGCGGGCTGGCGGGGCTGGGCGGCGGCGGCGAGCTGGTCGGCCGCAGCCGAAAGCGCCGCGCGCTGGCGGGCGGCCTCGTCCTGGCTCATCACCTGCACGTAGGCGATCTGGCGGGTCACGTCGCGGCGCAGGCGGCCCAGCAGCGACTGGAACAGCTCGAAGGCCTCGGTCTTGTATTCGTTGAGCGGATCGCGCTGCGCATAGCCGCGGAAGCCGATCACCGAGCGCAGGTGCTCCAGCGTCACCAGGTGCTCGCGCCAGTGGTGGTCGATGGTCTGCAGCAGCACCGACTTCTCGATCTGGCGCATCACCTCGGGGCCGAAGGCGGCGGCCTTCTCGGCCACCTGCTCGTCGGCCATCTTCACCAGACGCTCGCGGATGTGCTCGTCGTCGACGCCCTCTTCCTTGGCCCAGGCGATCACCGGGACCTCGCGGCCGAAGTCCTGCAGGAGCTTCGCGTAAAGGCCCTCGACGTCCCACTGGTCGGCATAGGCGCGCTCGGGGATGTGCTCGGCGACGAGGTCGTCGATATGCTCGTGACGCATGTCGCGGACCGTCTCCTGGACGTCGTCCGCCTCCATGATCTCGCGGCGCTGGGCGAAGATCGCCTTGCGCTGGTCGTTCATCACGTCGTCGAATTTCAGCAGGTTCTTGCGGATGTCGAAGTTGCGCGCCTCGACCTTGCCCTGCGCCTTCTCGATGGCCTTGTTCACCCAGGGGTGGATGATCGCCTCGCCCTCCTGCAGGCCGAGCGTCTTGAGCATCTTGTCCATCCGCTCGGACCCGAAGATGCGCATCAGGTCGTCGTCGAGCGAGAGATAGAACGAGGACCGCCCCGGGTCCCCCTGGCGGCCGGAGCGGCCGCGGAGCTGGTTGTCGATGCGCCGGCTCTCGTGGCGCTCGGTGCCGATCACCCACAGGCCGCCGGCTTCCAGGGCCGTCTTCTTGTCGGCCTGGGCCTTGGGCGTGATCTCGGCCATCACCTCGTGCAGGCGCTGTTCGGTCACCTGCTCGCCGAGATCCAGCAGCTTCTCGCGCGCCATCATCTCGACGTTGCCGCCGAGCTGGATGTCGGTGCCGCGGCCGGCCATGTTGGTGGCGATGGTCACAGCCCCCGGCAGGCCGCCCTTGGCGACGATATAGGCCTCGCGCTCGTGGTGGCGGGCGTTGAGGACCTCATGCGGGATGCCCTTGCCGGTCCTGGCGATCTGCTCCAGGTGGGCGGCCGTGTCCTCGAGATAGGCGCGGCGCGTCTCTTCCTTGGGCTTGGTCTGGCCGGCGAAGCGGCGCAGCACCTCGGCCGTCTTCAGCAGCGCCTGCGGCTGGGACAGCAGCGCCGAGAGCTGCTCGGACTTCTCGATCGAGGTGGTGCCGACCAGCGCCGGCTGGCCGCGGCGGTGGGCGTCGGCGATCGCCTCGATCAGCGCGAGCGTCTTCTCGTCGCCCGAGCGGAACACCTGGTCGTCCTCGTCCTGGCGGGCGATGGGCAGGTTGGTGGGGATCTCCACCACCTCCAGCCCGTAGATCGAGGCGAACTCGTCGGCCTCGGTCATCGCGGTGCCGGTCATGCCCGACAGCTTCGAATACAGGCGGAACAGGTTCTGGAAGGTGATCGAGGCGAGGGTGACGTTCTCGGGCTGGATCTGGACGCCTTCCTTGGCCTCCAGCGCCTGGTGCAGGCCGTCGCCGAAGCGGCGGCCGTCCATCATCCGGCCGGTGAACTCGTCGATGATCACCACCTTGCCGCCGCGCACGATGTAATGCGTGTCCTTCTTGAACAGCGTGTGCGCACGCAGGGCCTGGTTGACGTGGTGGACGTAGGAGACGTTCTCGGGATCGTAGAGCCCCGTCCCCTCCGGCAGCAGGCCCGCGGCCGAGAGGCGCTGCTCGATGAACTCGTTGCCCTCGTCGGTGAAGTTGGCGGAGCGCGCCTTCTCGTCGATGTCGTAGTGCTCGGGGCGGATCTCGGGGATGATCGCGTCGACGGCGCGGTAGGTCTCGGAGCTGTCCTCGGCCGGGCCCGAGATGATCAGCGGCGTGCGCGCCTCGTCGATGAGGATCGAGTCGACCTCGTCCACGATCGCGAAGGCATGGCCGCGCTGGACCATGTCGTCGAGCCGGAACTTCATGTTGTCGCGCAGGTAGTCGAAGCCGAGCTCGTTGTTGGTGCAGTAGGTGACGTCGCAGGCGTAGGCGGCCTTGCGGTCGGCGTCGCCGACGCCCGGCGTCACGATGCCGGTGGTCAAGCCGAGGAAGCCGTAGACCTTGCCCATCCACTCCGCGTCGCGCCGGGCGAGGTAGTCGTTGACCGTGACGACATGCACGCCCTTGCCGGCGATGGCGTTGAGGTAGGTGGGCAGGACCGCGACCAGGGTCTTGCCCTCGCCGGTCTTCATCTCGGAGATCTTGCCCTGGTGGAGGACCATGCCGCCGACGAGCTGCACGTCGAAGGGCCGCATGCCCAGCGCGCGCTTGGCGCCCTCGCGGGCGACGGCGAAGGCCTCGGGCAGCAGCGCGTCGAGGGTCTCGCCCTGGGCGTGACGCTCGCGGAACTCCTGGGTCTTGGCGCGCAGCGCCTCGTCGGAGAGGGCGGAGATCTCGGGCTCCAGCTCGTTGATCGCGCGGACCTTGCGCATCAACGTCTTGACCTGACGGTCGTTGGCGGTCCCGAAGACCTTCCTGGCGGCGGCGCCCAGTCCCAGCATGTCTCGCCTTCATCCTTGCTGCCGGCCGGGAGCGCGCACCCCGCGCTCCGCCGAACCGTTCCGAGCGCCCCAGATAGGCGACGCCAGCCCCGGGCGCCATGCGGTTCGCGGCCGCCCGGGCGGAAATCCAAAACGGTCGAGACGCGCAGGCCCGTGGGACGCGCCGGTCCCGGGAGGGCGGGGAAGAGGGGACCGGCGCAAGGCCGAGCCCTGTTGCCCGCTCGTCGGGGGCGCGCTAAACGGGGCCTGACCCGCGCCGCGACGGCCCGCTAGGGGCCCAGCGGACAGTTAGGCGGCGGGCGGGGCGCTGTCAACGCGCCCCCCGGTCTCGCCGGCGTTCCGCCGGCCGGAAGCCCGGCTCGCAGCCCGGGCGGGAGAGGTCCCACAACCGCCCCGATCCCGCCCGTTTCGCCTGTCAGGACCCTGCGGCCGCACCCTTGCGGGGCGCGGCGGTTTCCCCCGCCGGCCTTGAACCCGGCCGGCGGAGCCTACAGGTCACCCCCCGCGAACCCGATGACCCTCGCCTCGAAAGAAGGCGTCTCCACGAAAGGGAGTTCTCCATATGCCCATCGTCCGCCAGCGCCGCGCCGCGGCCCTCGCCGTCGCGGCCGCCGCGCTGATGCCGCTGGGGCTGGCCCCGGCCTTCGCCCAGGACCAGAGCCAGACCCAGACCCAGGCCCCGGCCGCCGGCGAGGCCCCCGCCGCCGCGCCCGAGGCGACGCCCGACATGGTCGTGGCGACGGTGAACGGAAAGCCGGTGACGCTGGCCGAGGTGATCATCGCCCGCTCGTCCCTGCCCCAGCAGTACCAGCAGCTGCCCGACGCGCAGCTGATGCCCGCGCTGATCGACCAGGCGGTGGTGCAGGCCCTGCTCGCCCAGCAGGCCGAGGAGGCCGGCCGCGGCGACGACCCGATCGCGGCCATCCACGCCGAGATCGCGCGCACCTCGTATCTGGCCGAGTCCGAGATGGGCAAGGTCATCGCCGACGCCACCACCGAGGAGGCGCTGCGCGCGCTCTACGAGGAGAAGGCCGCGGAGATGGAGCCGACGCCGGAGATCCGCGCCTCGCACATCCTGGTCGAGGACAAGGCCCTGGCCGACGAGATCAAGGCCGAGCTCGACGGCGGCGCCGACTTCGCCGAGCTCGCCCAGCAGCACGGCACCGACGGCACCAAGGACCGCGGCGGCGATCTCGGCTGGTTCGACGAGGGCCAGATGGTCCCCGCCTTCGCCGAGGCCGCCTTCGGCGCCGAGCAGGGCGTGGTCGTGGGCCCGGTCGAGACCCAGTTCGGCTGGCACCTGATCCTGGTCACCGACCAGCGCGAGGCCCCCGTGCCGACCTTCGAGGAGATGCGCCAGGAGCTCGCCCAGGAGGCCGCCCGCACCGCGGCCACCCAGAAGGTCGAGGAGCTGCGCGCCGGCGCCGAGATCGAGATGTCGGACGAGCTGCCCGACCCCTCGGCGATCCGCCGCGACGACCTGCTCGCGCCCAACCGCTGAGGCGGCGCGCAAGCCCCGGGTCCCGCCCCCTGCGGGACCCGGCCCTGCGCGCGTGGAGCGCAGGCCAAACACCCCGGCCGGGGGCCTGAACGGGCTTCTCCCCGCCGCGAGGACATGGCAAGAGGGCGGGATCGCGACGGCGCGGTCCCGCCCTTTTCGCGTGGAAATTCCACGCCGGGGCCCCGCGCCGGGACGCGCGGGACGCCCGCGGCGGAAGCCTCCGCGCGGCGACCCGGGTCGACGAGGCAGGGGACGCAGGCATGGCCAAGGACGACAAGAAGAAGAAGTCGAAGAAGGCGAAGGCCCTCGCGGCCGCCGCCCCCGCCGGCACGCTGGAGGGCGCGCTGGAGCGCCTGGCCGCGCTGAAGGCCGAGGTCGCGGCGCTGGAGGCGACGCTGGCCACGGCCGCCGCGGCCGCCGCCCCGGCGACGGCCCCCCAGGCGACCGCGGCCCCCGCCGCCGCCGAGGCCGCGCCGAAGAAAAAAAACCCGCCGCCGGTCTCGCCGCTGGCGCCCGCCGCCTTCCCCGACCTGCCGCCCGTGGCCGGCGTGCGCTTCGCCGCCGCCGAGGCCAACGTGCGCTACAAGGGCCGGCGCGACGTGATGCTGGCGATGCTCGCCCCCGGCTCGGCCGTGGCGGGCGTGTTCACCCGATCCTCCACCCGCTCCGCGCCCGTGCTGTGGTGCGAGGCGCTGCGCGACGCCGCCCCGGTGAAGGGGCCGCAGGCGATCCTGGTGAACTCCGGCAACTCCAACGCCTTCACCGGGCGCAACGGGGTCGAGGCCGTCGAGGCGCTCGCCGCCGCCGTCGCCAAGGCCACCGGCGCGCCGAAGTCGGGCGTGTGGATGGCCTCGACCGGCGTCATCGGCGAGCCCCTGCCCCATGAGAAGATCGCCGCCAAGCTCGAGGAGCTGAACGCCAACCTCCACGAGGACGCGGGCGAGGACGCGGCCCGCGCGATCATGACCACCGACACCTTCCCCAAGGGCGCGGCCGAGGTGCTGCCGCTGGGCGGCCAGCGGGTGACCATCGCGGGCTTCTGCAAGGGCTCGGGCATGATCGCGCCGGACATGGCGACGATGCTGGGCTTCGTCTTCACCGACGCCGCCATCGAGCGCGACGTGCTGCAGAAGATGCTCTCGGAGGCGACCGAGCGGACCTTCAACGCGGTGACGGTCGACAGCGACACCTCGACCTCCGACACGGTGCTGGTCGCCGCCACCGGCCGCGCGCCGATGGAGCCGATCACGTCGCGCCGCGACCCCCGCGCGGCGGAGTTCGCCGCGGCGCTGGAGCGGGTGCTGCGCGACCTCGCCCAGCAGATCGTGCGCGACGGCGAGGGGGCGACGAAGTTCGTCTCGGTCACCGTCACCGGCGCGAAGTCCGACAAGTCGGCGAAGAAGGTGGCGCTCGCCATCGCCAACAGCCCGCTGGTCAAGACCGCCATCGCCGGCGAGGACCCCAACTGGGGCCGCGTGGTGATGGCCGTGGGCAAGTGCGGCGAGCCCGCCGACCGCGACCGCATCGGCATCCGATTCGGCGACATCGTGGTGGCCGAGGGGGGCTGGGTCTCGCCCTCCTACAAGGAGGCCGACGGCGCCGCCTACATGAAGAACGCCGAGCTCGACATCACCTGCGAGCTCGGGATCGGCGAGGGCAAGGCGACCGTGTGGACCTGCGACCTGACGCACGGCTACATCACCATCAACGCCGACTACCGGAGCTGACAGGGTGAGCGAGGCGGCCCCTGCGCCGAAGAAGATCGTCCTGGTCGCCGCCTGCGCGCTGGTCGACCGGGACGGCCGCGTGCTGCTGGCCCAGCGGCCCGAGGGCAAGTCGATGGCGGGCCTGTGGGAATTCCCCGGCGGCAAGGTCGAGCCCGGCGAGACCCCGGAGGCCTGCCTGGTGCGCGAGCTGCACGAGGAGCTGGGCATCGGCACCTGGACGAGCTGCCTGGCGCCGCTGACCTTCGCCTCGCACGCCTACGACGACTTCCACCTGCTGATGCCGCTGTGGATCTGCCGCAAGTGGCAGGGGACGCCGCAGTCGCGCGAGGGGCAGCGCCTGGCCTGGGCGCGTCCGGAGGCGCTGCGCGACTATCCCATGCCGCCCGCGGACGTCCCGCTGATCCCGATCCTGCGCGACTGGCTGTAAGGGTCCCGGCCCGGGCGCCGGCCCCGGGCGTCCTGCCGCGACGCCGGGCCGAACCCGGGCCGGGACCCGGCCGGCGCGGCGACGGCCGCGCAGCCGGAGGGGGCCCCAGACCCCCGCGGCGCCCTCGTTCCCCTGCGAGGGACGCCGGTCTCGGACGACGGCGGCGGGCGCTCAGGCCACCTTCGCCACGTTGCGGTCCATGCGTCGTTCGTAGAGGCGACGGTCGATGTCGGTGGCCGCCCGCAGCGCCGCCCGCGCGGCGGGCCCCAGCGCCTCGGGCGCGACCAGCGGCGCGGGCACGTCGTCGGCCAGGCCCGGGCGCGCCGGCGGCCAGCCGAAGATGCCGCCGAGATAGTCGAGGAAACTGTCGAGCCGCGGCTCCACCCCGCACAGGAAGTTCACCCGCGCAAGGTTCGCCTCCGCCGCGCGAAGCTGCCGCTCGTCGGCAGGCGCCTCTTCGAGGGCCGGCAGCCCGGCGCAGAGCCGGGTCATCCCCCCCAGCCGCGAGCGGCGGATCGCCGGCGCCGCCAGCAGCCGGGGCACCAGCGCGTCGGGATCGTCGAAGGGCAGCGCCTCGCGCGGGACGCCGGCGAGGCGCAGCACCGCCCCCGGCGGCATCCCGCGCAGTTCGGCGGCGAAGCGCAGGAAGGCCACCTCCGGATCCGACATCACGCAGACATGAATGATGCGCTCGTGCATCCCGTCGAGATAGCCGAACGGCAGCAGGCCCGAGACGAGGCGGATGGACCCCGACAGCGGCTCCATGTCCTCGGGATAGCGCGAGCGCGCGCCGTGCATCGGATCGTCCAGCCGCAGGCGCCGGTTCTCGGCCACCCTGGGGGCGAAATAGTCCTCGTCCAGCATCCGTCCGACGAAGCCGTGAAGGCGTCCGTGGAAGATCAGGAAGTGGGGCATGGACAAGGTCTCCGTCGGCTCGGCATGAATGGAGCCTGACCATGTTCATCAACTCGTCGCAAAGTTGTCAACCTAAGGTTGATTTCAACAGACTACGAACGTGAAACGCGCGGGGCCGACAGTCGTCGACCCCGCGCGCAGATCAGTTTCAGAAGAAACGGTTCTCAATTCGCGCGCCGGCGGGGGCGCGCCGCCCGGCTCAGTTGCGGGCGATGGTGTCCGGGCGCCGGTAGAAGACATGCGGACCGATCGCCGCCGTCTCGTGGAACTTGCGCGCCCAGCGCGGACGCACCGCGGTGGTGTGGTAGTAGGTCGCGCCGTCCGTCAGGGTCCGGGCCCAGCCGTCGAGCATCACCCGCGCCACGCGGCCGACCTGGTCGAAGGCGCCCGTCTCGGAGATATGCTCGGGCCGGCCGTCGCAGTTGTAGGAGAACTGGCAGCCGTGGAGCTTGCCCGAGGCGGCGCCCTGGTGGACCACGCCGCAGACCGTGTCGGGGAACACCGCGGCGTCGACGCGGTTCAGGATCACCTCGGCCACGGCCACCTGGCCGGCCAGGCTCTCGCCGCGGGCCTCGAAGTAGAGCGCCTCGGCCAGGCAGCGCCACTCGGTCCCGCCCTCGGCCTTGGCCTGGTCGAAGACGTCCCAGGACTGCTGGCCCGCGGCGACGCCCGCCAGGCCCAGCGCGGTGCGGTCCTCGCCCCGCTGCAGGGAGGCGAGCGTGTTGCGGTCCGCCAGGTCGAGGTTCGCCAGGCTCCCCGCGCCCGAGGAGCGGGGCATGACCCGGCCCTCGACGGCGTCGAGGTCCACCGCGCCACGGCGCTGCATGACGCCTGCGAGCGCCGCGCGCTCGGCCCCGAGGGCGGCGGTGACGAAGCTGGGCGCGTCGGCGCGGGCTTTCTGGGTCGTCAGGATCGGGCCCGCAAGGGCCACGCCTGTCAGCATCGCGATGCCCAGGAGGGCTCGCGGACGAAGGATCGCGGCCGCCTTGCGGCCGGCGGTCCAGCGATGATGCTTGCGCGCCATCGGGCCTCTCCGGTCGTTGTGGTGATCTCGTCTCGAGCGCCTGTAATCACGGTCTGCGCCCCGGAATCCAGCGCGAATGCCCTTGCCGCAGGCAGGGATGCAGGGGGGTTATCAGCTAATTGTCTGAAATCGCGGGATAAAAGAGTTAATGCCGCAAGACCCCGTTTACGCTGTTTTCGAGCCTTGCCATCGCCTGGCCCGCCGTTTGAAACGGTCGGTTGCCGAATCGCGGTGATTCGAGGTCCGGGGCCGCCGACTCGAGCCCCCGGCGCCCCCATTGCGAGCGCAGCGCGTGCTCGGCCCAGGCCTTCGCGTTGCGGTCGCGCTGGGCCTTCAGCACCGTCCAGGGCACGTCGGCGATGCGCGCCTCCAGCGCCTCGACCGCGGTCTCCGCCCCCTCCAGCTCGGTCGAGGAGCAGGCGATGGCCTTCGGCTCCGAGCCGTCGGGCCGGGGCGGGGCCAGCGACAGGGCGCCCTTCAGATCGGCCAGCGCCCGGCGGGCCGGCTGGCCGAGGTCGGCCTTGGTGACGATCAGCAGGTGCGGCACCTCCATCACGCCCGATTTCATGAACTGCAGGCTGTCGCCCGAGGCCGGCTGCACGCACAGCGCCACGGTGTCGGCCATGTCGGCGATCTCGGTCTCCGACTGGCCCACGCCCACCGTCTCGACCAGCACGCGGTCATACAGCGCCCGCATCAGGGTCATCGCCGGGTAGGTCAGCTCCGCCAGCCCGCCGAGCCGGTCGCGGGCGGCCATCGAGCGCACGAAGACGCCGCGGTCCTCGGGATCGGTCTCGATCCGGGTGCGGTCGCCCAGCAGCGCCCCGCGGGAGCGGCGCGAGGACGGATCCACCGCGATCACCCCCACCGTCTTGCCCCTGCCCCGCCAGGACGACACCAGCCGGTTGGCGAGCGAGCTCTTGCCCACCCCCGGCGGCCCGGTCAGGCCGATGACATGGCCCAGCGGGGTCTGGTGGGCGGCGTCGAGCAGGGCCAGCGTCTCGGGCGCCTCGGGGCGGGCCTCGATGCGGGCCAGCGCGCGGGCGAGCGCGGGCTTGCCGCCCTCGCGGATCGCGCGCAGCAGGGCCTCGCCGTCGGCGGAGACGGGGGCGTCGGTCGCAGGCGCTTCGGTCAAGCCTCGGCTTCCTCCTGGAGGCGGCGTTGCAGGACGGTGGCCTGGGCGCAGGCCAGCCGCGCGATGGGCACCCGGAACGGCGAGCAGGAGACGTAGTCGAACCCCGCCGCCTCGCAGAAGCGGATCGAGGCGGGGTCGCCCCCGTGCTCGCCGCACAGGCCGAGCGGTATGTCGATGCGCGTCTCGCGGGCGCGGTCGCGGGCGATCATCATCAGCTCTCCGACCCCCTCGATGTCGAGGGAGTGGAACGGATCCTCGGCGAAGACGCCCGAGTTGACGTAGTCGCGCATGAAGCGCCCGGCGTCGTCGCGGCTGAGCCCGTAGGTCATCTGGGTCAGGTCGTTGGTCCCGAAGCTGAGGAAATCCATGTCCCCCGCCAGGTCCCCCGCCCGCAGCGCCGCGCGCGGCGTCTCGACCATGACCCCGATCTTGTAGGAGAACCCCTTGCCCGTCTCCTCGGCCACCGAGGCGGCGATCTGGTCGATGTCGCGGCGGATCAGGCTCGCCTCGCGGCGGGCGGAGACCAGGGGGATCATGATCTCGGGGCGCACCAGGGGGCCGTCGGTCCAGCTCTGCGCCAGCGCCTCGAAGATGGCGCGGGCCTGCATCTGGTAGATCTCGGGCATGGTGATGCCCAGCCGGCAGCCGCGCTTGCCGAGCATGGGGTTGAACTCCTGCATGTCGGCGATGCGGCGGCGCAGCTGGCGCAGCGTCAGGCCGGTGACTTCGGCGAGGTCGTCGATCTCCTCGTCGGGATGCGGCAGGAACTCGTGCAGCGGCGGGTCCAGCAGGCGGATGGTGACCGGGCGGCCCTGCATGACGCGGTAGAGGCCGATGAAATCCGCCCGCTGCATCGGCAGCAGCACCTCGAGCGCCGCGCGCCGGTCCGCCTCGCGGTCGGCGAGGATCATGCGGCGCATGGGCGTGATGCGGCCCTTTTCGAAGAACATGTGCTCGGTGCGGCACAGGCCGATGCCGTCGGCGGCGAAGCCCAGCGCCACGCGGGCGTCCTGGGCGGTGTCGGCGTTGGCGCGCACCCGCATCCGGCGCAGGCGGTCGGCCCAGCCCATCAGCTCGGCCAGCGCGCCCGAGAACTCCGGCTGCACGGTGGGGGCGGCGCCGGCCAGCGCCTCGCCCGCGGCGCCGTCGACGGTGATCTGGTCGCCCTCGCGGAACACCCGCCCGTCGGGCGCCGTCAGCTCCCGCGCCTCCAGATCCAGCGACAGGCCCGAGCAGCCGACCACGCAGGGCGTCCCCAGCCCCCGCGCGACCACGGCGGCGTGGGAGGTCATGCCGCCGCGCACCGTCAGCACCGCGGCGGCCGAATGCATGCCGCGGATGTCCTCGGGGCTGGTCTCGACCCGCACCAGCACCGCGGGTACCCCGCGGGCGGCGGCGGCGTCGGCGGCCTCGGCCGAGAACACGATGGGCCCCGAGGCGGCCCCGGGGCTCGCCGGCAGGCCGCGGGCGATGCGGTCGCGGGTCGCGCGCGGGTCGATGGTGGGGTGCAGCAATTCGGAGAGCGTGCGCGGCTCCACCCGCAGCACCGCGTCCTCCTCGCTGATGGCCCCGGTCTTGGCGAGGTCGACCGAGATGCGCACCGAGGCCCGCGCGCTGCGCCGGGTGGGCTCGGCGCCCAGGACGAACAGCTCCCCGTCCTCCAGCGTGAACTCCAGCGTCATGGCGTCCTGGAAGGCGCGCTCGGCCTTCGCGCCCAGCGCGCGGAGGCGGTCGGCGATCTCGGGCGCGGCCTCCTCCAGCGAGGGGTCGCGCACCCCCGCCTCGCCCCGCTCCGCCGCGCCGATCAGGCGCGGGGTGCGCAGGCCGGCGAGCGCGTCGTTGCCCTGGGCCTGGAACAGCATCCGCCCCTCGATCCCCGGCGCCCCGGAGCGCTCGGAGCGGAAGGCGGCGCGGCCGGCGCCCGAGAGCCCGGCGCCCAGCCCCAGCGCCATCTCCTGCACGATCAGGGCGAGCCCCCCCTGCTCCGGCCCGCCGCGCGAGACGCGCAGCAGCCGGGCGGAGGTCGAGGCCCAGGTCCGTGCCATCGCCCCCATGGCCGCGGCGAGCTGGGCGGCGGGCGAGGCGGGGAACGGATCGCCCGTCTCCTCCTCGTGCAGGTCGAGGAAGGTCTCGATCAGCTCGTCGAGCTGGTCGGCGTCGAGGTCGTGCTCGCTGTCCGCGCCATGGGCCTTGAGCAGGTCGTGGAGCGCGTATTCGAAGGCCTCGGGGTCCGCGCCCCCGACATGGACGGCGAAGGCGTGGATCAGGCGGCGGGTGGCGTCGCGGGCGGCGCAGGGGCCGATGCGCGGCTCCAGCCCCTCGACCGAGGCGCCGAGGTTCAGGAGTGTCGCGGGCCCGCCCCATTCCTTGCGCCCGGGCGAGGCGCGCAGGGCCAGCAGCGCGCCGGGGGCGAGTTCGGCCAGCGCCGCCTCGAAGCCCGGGCCCAGCGCGGCGGCGCCGCGGTCGGCGAGCGCCGAGACCACGTCGGCGGCCACCGCGAAGCCCGGCTTGACCGGCATCCCGAGGCCCGCGAGGCGCGACAGGTTCGCCGCCTTGCGCCCGTAGCGCGCGGCGTCCTCGGCCCCGCCGGGACCGATCGGCGCGTAAAGCTCGCGCGAGAACTCGGTTTCGGCGCGCACGGCGCCTCCTTCCCCTTTTGTGCTTTGCAGCAACAGTATCGTCGCATTCGCCAAAGGGGAAGTGAAGGCCCCCCGCACGCCCGCCCCGCGCGCCCTCGTTCCCCCGCCGCCTTTCGCCGCAACGCCGCCCCCGCGCGCCGTCAGCGCAAGGCCCGCCGCCCCCGCGATCAGCGCAGCGCCTTCAGCGCGCGCCTTCCGCGCGACGCCTTCCCCACGCGCCTTCGGCGCAGCGCCTTCCCCGCGCGCCTTCGGCGCAGCGCCTTCCCCGCGCGCCTTCGGCGCAGCGCCTTCCCCGCGCGCCTTCGGCGCGACGCCCGCCCCGGGCGCTCGTGGCGCGCCGCTGGCCCTGCCTCGCAAAGCGCCTGTTCTCCGGAGCCGTCCATCGCGGATGCCGATCAGAGCGACTCGCCCGCCCCGGTCAAGGATCGCGAAGCGACCGCGCTTGCGCGGCTTGTCCTTGACCGGGGCGGGCGAGTCGCTCAGGCAATCCAAGCGATGGACGGATCCGGAGAACAGGCGCGGGCTTGTTCTTGGGTGAGTCTGGAGCCCGCCGGAGGCTCCCCCGCTGAGCATCTCCCCAACGCCCCCCCTATCGCCCCGCAGCCAAGCCCGCCCGCAGGGCGCCTGCGTCCCCGCCTCCTCAGGTCTTGACGAACAGCTCCCGCGGCCGGTCGCACAGGCACTGGGCCGGCCCGTCGTCGGTGATGACGATGGTCTCGGTGATCTCCAGCCCCCAGTTCTCGGTCCAGATCGCCGGCATGAAGTGGAAGGTCATCCCCGGCGCCAGCGGCGTGTCGTCGTTGAGCCGCAGCGAGATCGTCCGCTCGCCCCAGTCGGGAGGATAGCTCAGCCCCACCGCGTAGCCGCAGCGCCCGTCCTTGTGCAGCCCCGCGCGGTGCAGCGCCGAATAGAGCCCGCGCGCCAGGTCCGAGGCCCGCGCGCCGGCGCGCCCCGCGTCCAGCCCCGCCTCGATCCCCTCGGCCACCGCCTTGGCGGCGTCGGCCATCGCCTGGGGGGGCGTGCCAAGGTAGACCGTCCGGCAGAACGGCGCGTGATAGCGGCGGTAGCAGCCCGAGAGCTCGAAGAAAGTCGGCTCGTCCTTCCGGAACGGCCGCCCGTCCCAGGTCAGGTGCGGCGCCGCGCTGTCGGGCCCCGAGGGCAGCATCGGCACGATGGCCGCGTAGTCGCCCCAGATCTCCTCGCCGGTCTCGTCCTTCAGCCCGCGGATCGCGGTGGCGAAGAGCTCGGCCGAAAGCTTGTTCTTGGGCAGCCCCGGCTCGATCATCTCGAGCGCCACGTCCTGCATCGCCTCCGAGATGCGGGCGGCGCGGCGCATGAAGGTCAGCTCCTCGTCCGACTTCACCGCCCGCAGCCAGTTCACCAGCGCGGTGGCGTCGTGCAGCTCCGCCTCCGGCAGCTCGTGGATCAGGGTCAGGTGGGCGCGGGCGGAATAGTAGTAGTTGTCGAGCTCCACCCCGATGGAGGACCGCCCCAGCCCCAGCTCGCGCAGCAGGGCGGCGAGGTCCTGCATCGGGTGGCGGTCGATGGCCTGCACGAAGTCGTCGTTGTAGGAGCGCAGACGGTCGTCGCCGATCCAGCAGGTGCGCTTGGCCCCCTCGGCGTCCATGCGCCGGCCCCACCAGATCGGGTCCGAGTCGTGCAGGACCAGCACCCCCTGGTGGACGTAGAAGGACCAGCCGTCGTAGCCGGTCAGCCAGGCCATGTTGGACGGGTCCTGGACGTAGAGCGCATCCAGCCCGCGCTTGAGCATCTCGGCCCGGGTCAGCGCGATGCGGCGGGCGTATTCGGCGGCGCTGAAGGCGGGGTCCTGGGCGGGCATCGGGGCTCCATGGGGCGGGGGCGGGCGGATCCGATCCTGCGGGAGGCGGGTTTCGTCCGCGTGAACGAAGTTTCCCCCCGACCCTGCGTCGGCGCGCCGGACGGTTCAAGCGCCGCCGCCTGCGGCGGGGACGCGCGCCCGCCGGCCTGCGCCGCGCCCGCGCCGCGTCCTGCGCCGGTCGGCCCGGCGACGGCGCCCTCCCCTGAACGGGCGGCTCGGGGCGGGGACAGGCGCTCTCAGCCCGCGGTCCAGCCTCCGTCCACCTTCAGCGCCGAGCCGGTCATCATCCGCGACGCGTCCGAGCACAGGAACACAGCCGCGGCCGCCACGTCCTCGGGCGTCGCGGGCTTGCCCATGGGCATGCGGCGGCCGACGAACTCGACGAACGCGGCGCTCTCGAAGAAGGGCGCGGTCAGGGGAGTGACCACGAAGGTGGGGCAGAGCGTGTTGGCGCGAAGGCCGCTGCCCGCGAAATCCACCGCCATCGCCTTGGTGAACCCCTCCATCGCGTGCTTGGAGGCGCAGTAGACCGAGCGCTCGGGCCCGCCGACGTGGCCCATCTGGCTGGAGACGTTGACGATCGAGCCCGCGACGCCCTCGGCCGCCATCCGCCGGGCGGCGGCCTGGGCGGTGAAGAAGGCGGCGCGGACGTTGAGGTCGAAGACGGCGTCGAAATCGGCCTCCTCGACGTCCAGGAAGCTGGCGTGCCGCGCCGAGCCGGCATTGTTGACCAGCGCGTGGAAGGCGGGGCGGGCGTCGAAGAAGGCCCGCACGGCCTTGAGGTCCGTGACGTCGAGGACCACGGCCTCGGCCTTGCCGCCGGCGTCGCGGATCGCCTGCGCGGCGGCCTCGATCTCGGGGGCGGAGCGCGCGATCAGCGTCACCTCCGCCCCCGCCTCGGCCAACGCCTTGGCCATCGCGACCCCGAGGCCGCGCCCCGCGCCGGTCACCGCGGCGCGGCGGCCGTCTAGGCGGAAGGATGGGGTGTCGGTCATCGGGCGGCCTCCGGCGCGTTCGGGTCAGGGGGACCAGAGACCGGCGACGGCGGGCCGGGTCAAGGGAGAGGAGGCGCCCTGCGGGCGGGCTGGGCATGCGCGCGCTTCGCGCGCGGACGGGCTGACGCCCGTGGAAGGGCGCTTCTGGACTCACCAGAGAACAAGCCGCGCCTGTCCTCCGCAGCCGTCCGTCGCCGACGATGCCTGAGCGACTCGCCCGAAGGGGTCAAGGACAAGCCGCGCAAGCGCGGTCGCTTCGCGATCCTTGACCCCTTCGGGCGAGTCGCTCTGATCGGCATCAGCGACGGACGGCTCCGGAGAACAGGCGCTCCCGGCAGGGCTCGTGGCCGGCCGGGGCGGACGGCGGCGCCGTCGGGGCGCCGCCGCGGCGGGGGGTCACTTGGAGAAGACCACCGTCTTGTGACCGTTGAGCATGACCCGACGCTCGAGATGCGCCTTCACGGCATGGGCGAGGACGCGGGATTCCACGTCGCGCCCCTCGGCCACGAAGTCGTCGGCGGACATGGCGTGGGTGACGCGCACCGTCTCCTGCTCGATGATCGGACCCTCGTCGAGGTCGGGGGTCACGTAATGCGCGGTCGCCCCGATCAGCTTCACGCCGCGTTCGTAGGCCTGGTGATAGGGCTTGGCGCCCTTGAAGCTGGGCAGGAACGAGTGGTGGATGTTGATCACCTTGCCGTAGAGCCGCTTCGACAGCCCGTCCGACAGCACCTGCATGTAGCGCGCCAGGACCACCAGGTCGGCGCCGCTGTCCTTGACCAGCTCCAGCAGCCGGGCCTCCTGCTCGGCCTTGTTGTCCCGGGTCACCTTCCAGCAGTGGTAGGGGATGCCCTCGCGCTCGGCGTCGGCGCGGCTGTCCTCGTGGTTCGAGACGATGGCCGCCACCTCGGCGTCCAGCCAGCCCACCCGGATCTGGTAGAGCAGGTGCTGCATGGCGTGGTCGAACTTCGAGACCATGACGACGATCTTCGGCCGCCGCGCGCTGTCGCCCAGCGCGATGCGCATCTCGTAGCGGTCGACCACCGGGCGCAGGGCCCGGTCGATGTCGTCGGCGGTCAGCCGCATCGGCGCCCAGAACGCGATGCGCATGAAGAAGCGGTTCATCACCGGGTCGCGGAACTGGTTGGATTCCTCGATGTTGCCGCCGATCGAGGCGAGCTCGGTCGTGATCGCGGCGACGATGCCCGGCTTGTCGTCGCAGCTGAGGTTGAGCACGAACTGGCGGGTGTCGTCGGGTCCGGTCATGGAGGATCCTCTGCGGTTCCGGGCGGCGCGTCTTGGCCGGGTGGCGGGACTATGACGATCCGGGCGCCCGGCGCCAGAGCCATGAGCGGCGGGCGACGATACGGAAGCGACCTCGCCGGTCGCGGATTGCGGAGAATGCGATGCAGGGACGGCTGGCCGAGATGATCGCCCGCCATGCGGGGCCGGGGCGGGTCCGATGGATCGGCCTGCGGCCTGCGCGGCGCGGCCCCGTGATCGAGGTCGAGGCCGCCGAGATCGGCGCCTCCGGCCTCGTCGGCGACCACGCCCGCCCCGGCGCCCGCGCCGTGACCCTGATCCAGGCCGAGCACCTGGACCCGGTCCGCGCGCTCGCCCGTGCGCCGGAAGCCGGCTTCGCCGACCTGCGCCGCAACCTGGCGGTGGCGGGGATCAACCTCGCCGCCCTGCGCGGACGTCGGGTGCAGCTCGGCGGCGCGGTGCTGCGCATCGCCGGCCCCTGCGCCCCCTGCTCGCGGATGGAGGCGGCGCTGGGGCCGGGCGGCCACTCGGCGATGCGTGGACACGGGGGGATGACGGCCGAGGTCCTCGTCCCCGGCGCGTTGCGCCTGGGCGACGCCGTGATCCCGCTGGACGACTCCGCGGCGCCCTGAGCTTGATCGGGGCTCCGCGCCCGCCCATATTCGCCCCGCACCCCCAAGGAGCGTGGATGCTGGAGATTGTAGAGCGCTGACGTCTTCGCCCGCCGCCCGTCCCACGACGGCGCGGTCCGGACTCGTCTGTGCGGACTTCTCCCCTCATGAACATCTCGAAACGCGAGCAGCGCGTGCTGCACGCCCTCGCCCGCGGCGGCGCGCTCAGGGTCGAGCGCGGCCCGAACGGCAAACCCCTCTCCGTCGACTGCGTCACGCGGGAGGGCTGGCGGCTGGAGGACGGCGACATGGCCGTGTTCCGCCGGCTGGTGCGTCGCGGCTGGATCGTCTCCCACGCGGGCGGCCCCTACCGGCTGACCCGCGACGGTCGCCTGGCCGTGCGCGCCCAGCCGGACAACCGCGCCTGACGCCGGGAGGCGCCCTGCGGGGCGCCTACCGCCCCCTGCCCCAGGCCCCCGCGCGGCAAGCCCCCCCGGGAGCGCCTGTTCTCCGGAGCCGTCTCTCGCTGATGCCGATCAGAGCGACTCGCCCGCCGGGGTCAAGGATCGCGCAGCGACCCGCCGCAGGCGGGCTTGTCCTTGACCCCGGCGGGCGGGTCGCTCAGGCATCAGAAGCGAGAGACGGATCCGGAGAGCAGGCGCGGGCGCTTTGTTCTCTGGTGAGTCAGGAGCGTCCTGCCCCCTTCCCCCCCCGCGCCCCCTCCGGCAGTCTCCCCCCAAAGACCAACGGGAGGCCCCCCTATGCGCGCCATGCGCCTTCACGCCCTGAACGAACGCCTGCGTCTCGATGAGATCGAGCCCCCCGTCCCCGCCCCCGGCGAGGTCCGCCTGCGGGTGGAGGCCTGCGGGCTGAACTTCGCCGACACGCTCCACGTGAAGGGCCGCTACCAGGAGAAGAAGACGCTGCCGAGCGCCCTGGGGGGCGAGGTCTGCGGGATCGTCGACGCGCTGGGCGAGGGGGTCGAGGGCCTCGCCCGCGGCGACCGCGTGGCCGCGCTGGTGGGCGAAGGGCTGGCGGAGTTCACGCTCGCCGACGCGCGCCTCTGCACCCCGGCGCCCGAGGGAATGAGCCCCGAGGCCGCGGCTTCGTTCCAGGTGGCCTACGGCACGTCGCACGTGGCGCTCGACCATCTCGCGAAGATGCGCCCCGGCGAGCGGCTGCTGGTCACCGGCGCGGCCGGCGGCGTCGGCCTGACGGCGGTCGAGATCGGCAAGCTGATGGGCGCCGAGGTGATCGCCTGCGCGCGCGGGGCCGAGCGGCTGGAGATCGCCCGTCGCGCCGGCGCCGACCACCTGCTGGACTCCGAGACCCAGGACATAAGGGAGGTCTGCCTCGGCCTCGGCGGTCTCGACGTCGTCTACGACGCGGTGGGGGGCGATCAATGGACGGCGGCGTTCCGGTCCTGCCGCTTCGGGGCGCGGCTGCTGCCGATCGGCTTCGCCTCGGGCGAGGTTCCCCAGATCCCCGCCAACCTCCTGCTGGTCAAGAACCTGACCGCCATCGGCTTCTGGGTCGGCGCCTACAAGACCCATGCGCCGGAGGTGCTGTCGGGCAGCCTCGCGCAGCTCTTCGCCTGGTGGTCCGAGGGCAAGCTGACCCCCCATGTCTCGAACGTGCTGCCGCTGGAGGAGGCGGAGGCCGGGCTCGACCTGCTGCGCAACCGCACGGCGACGGGCAAGGTGGTGGTGCGGATCGGCTGAGACCGGGCGCGCGCGCCGGGCCCGACCCGTGGCCTATCGCCGCCGGCCAGGAGGCCCCCGCGCCTGAGAGCGCGAGGCTTCGGCCGCGGGCGCCCCGGGCTTGACCCGGGGCCTCGCGCGGCCGGCCGCCGGTCGCGACGCGGCGAGGAGAGCGCCTACTCGGCGGCGAGCGCCCGGTCGGGGGCGCCGCGGTAGGCGTCCTCGACGAACTCGGCCAGCCGGTCGACCAGCGGGTTGGGGCCGCCGTCGGCGCGATACATGTTGATCAGGTATTCGGGCAGCTCGGGCAGCGCGCCGCCGTGGCGGATCACCTCGAGGTGGCGCTGGGCGGCGGTCTCGATGACGGCGTGGACGGCGAGATCGGCGGAGACCGAGGCCTCGATGGTGCGGGTGGTCTCGGATTCCACCGCCATCTCCCAGGGGATGCCGGCGTCGTCCAGCGCCTCCTGCACCGAGGCGCGGAAGATGCAGTTGTTCTCGAAGGCCAGCCGCAGGGGGCGCGCCTTCCAGGCGTGGCCGCCGGGCGCGCCGACCCAGACGAGGGAGGCGCGCTCGAGCAGTTCCGCGCCGGGGCGGGAGGTGTGCTCGGTGGTCAGGATCAGGTCCGCCTCGCCCCGCTCGCGCAGCGCGTGCAGGCGGCGGGTGTAGGAGCTGACCAGCGTCACCTTCACCCGCGGGAACTCGCGGCTGAACCGCTGCAGGACGCGCGGGATGTGGGGATAGACGATGTCGGCGGGCACGCCGAGCGTGATCTCGCCCTCGAAGGCCTGGCCGGTCAGGCGGCCCCAGGCCTCGTCGTTGAGCGCGATCATGCGGCGCGCGTAGGACAGCAGAAGCTCCCCCTGGGAGGTGAGCTGGGGGGCCCGTCCGGAGCGGTCCAGAAGCGGCAGACCGATCGATTCCTCCAGCCGTTTCAGCTGCATGGACACGGCCGACTGGGTCAGGTGCAGCCGGGCCGCGGCCTTGGTCACGCCGCCGGCCTCCGCGACCATGGCGAAGCTGCGCAGGGCGGTGATGTCGAGATTCCTGGGCATATCACGCTCCGTGATGCGGGCCGTCAAAACCATTCGTTTGCGGAATGTAACACGCCTCTCCATATGCATCAACGACGGTGATGCAGCCTACGTTGAGCATCACGATCGGTGAATGGAGAGAGAACATGACCAACACGGCTATCGCGACCCGCGCGCCTGCCGCGCCCCGCGGCGTCGGCGTCTTCGGGTTCGTCTCCCGCTTCATGGAGATGCGGGAAGTGGCCCGGCAGCGCAAGGCGCTCGCGCGCCTGACCCCGGAGCAGCTTCGCGACATCGGCCTCGACGGCGACCTCGCGCGCAACGAGGCCGACCGCCCTTTCTGGGACGCGCCGCAGGGCTGGCGCTGATCGTGGCGGGCGCGTCGGGATCGGCGCGATGAGAAAGGGCCGCGGGATGCGGCGCCGACGCAACGGCAACCTTTCTTTTACCGGACGTGAAAGATAACCGGGCGCGTGAAGGGTTCACGCGCCCGTCGTTATTGAGTAACGCGGCCGGCGTAGATGGGGTGCACCAGCGATTGGGTGTTTCGGGGAGCGCCGGATGATGAACGGCAGGACCAACATGTGGCGACGGGCTCAGCGCGACCGGCGGGTCGGGCGCTGGAGCGTGCGCCTGACTCTGGCCGAGGCGAAGATGCGCCGCGAGCTCGCCTGGCGCTACGGCTGGTGACGGTCCCCGGGGCCGGGCGCCAGCGCGCCGGCCCGCCCCGTGCGCGCCGGTCTGCGCGCCCTCGCCGGGCTCAGCCCAGCGGAATTTCCAGCAACTCCCGGTAGATCGGCCCGTCCGGACCCAGGTCCGAACGGTAGAGCACCGCGGCCGCCGGCCGGAACGGCGCGGCCGCGAACCCGGCGTTGCGCGCCAGCCAGCGCGCCAGCCCCTCGCCCGCCGGGGCGCGGGTCGAGAAGCGCGCGACCGTGACATGGGGCGTGAAGCGCGCGTGCGGCAGCTCCAGCCCGCCGCGCCGGCAGGCCCGGCGAATCGCGTCCCGCAGGCCCGACAGCGCCGGGTCCGCCTTCACCTCGACATGGGCCGAGCGCGGCCGCCCGGCGCCGAAGGCGCCCACGCCCCGCAGCTCGACCGTGGGGGCGGGGGGCGCGAGCGATTCGAACTCCACCGCCACGTCCTCCAGCAGCTCCGGGCGCCGCTCGCCGAGGAAGGCGAGCGTCAGGTGCAGGTTCTCCCCGTCGACGGGGCGGCCCTCGTCGACATCCTCGCCCAGCTCTTCCAGGCGCTCGCGCAGGGGGTCGGGGATCGGCAGGGCGACGAAGGCGCGGATCATGGGCGGGTCCCGGCGTCGGGCGGCTGGCGACGGATCGGCGGGGCCGCGGCCCCGGCCCCCGCACTGAACCCCGCCCCTCCCCCGCGATCAAGCCCGACGCCGCGTCCGCGAGAGGCTTGAGGCCGCCCTGCCCGCGGTCCAATGTCGTCGCGACGCGAAACGGACGCCCGACGTCCGATAGGGAGGAACTCGATGACCGACGCGACCCGGGACGACGCCGTCGTCCCCTGGCCCATCGCCGTGCCCCAGTCCGAACTGGACGATCTTCACGCCCGCATCGACCGCACCCGCTGGCCCGAGGCCGAGCCCGCCCCCGGCGGCTGGGTCCAGGGCGCGCCGCTGGCCAAGGTGCGCGCGCTGGTCGACCACTGGCGCCACGCCTACGACTGGCGGCGGTGCGAGGCGATGCTGAACGGCTTCGGCTCCTACCGCACCGTGATCGACGGGCTCGGCTTCCACGTGATCCACGCGCGATCCCCCGTGCCGGACGCGAAGCCCCTGCTGATCACCCACGGCTGGCCCGGCTCGGTGGTCGAGTTCGCGCGCATCATCGGCCCGCTGACCGACCCCGCCGCCCATGGCGGCGATCCGCGGGACGCGTTCCACGTGATCGCGCCCTCCCTGCCCGGCTACGGCTTCTCCGACAAGCCGACCGAGACCGGCTGGGGGGTCGAGAAGATCGCCAAAGCCTGGGAGGAGCTGATGCGCCGACTGGGCTACGACGCCTGGGTCGCGCAGGGCGGCGACTGGGGGGCGGCGGTGACCACGCAGCTCGGCCATATCCGCGCGCAGGGGCTGGAGGCGATCCACCTCAACATGCCCAGCTTCGTGCCCGAGCGGGACGATCCCAACCCCGGCCCGGCGGAGAAGCGGGCGCTGGAGCGCAACCGCGCCCATCGCCACGAGCACACCGGCTATTCCCGCATCCAGTCCACCAAGCCCCAGACGCTGGGCTATGCGCTGGTCGACAGCCCCGTCGGCCAGGCGGCCTGGATCTACGAGAAGATGCACGCCTGGACCGACAACGACGGCGATCCGGAGAGCGTGGTCTCCAAGGACGAGATGCTCGACAACATCATGATGTACTGGCTGCCGGGGGCGGGCGGCTCCTCGGCCCGGCTCTACTGGGAGAGCTTCCGCAGGCGGCCCCCGCAGGTGGACATCCCGACCATGGCGACCGTGTTCCCGCGGGAAATCGTGCCGGCCCCGCGGTCCTGGTGCGAGAAGGTCTACACCGACATCCGCCGCTGGACCGAGGTCGAGAAGGGCGGCCACTTCGCCGCCTTCGAGCAGCCGGAGATCTTCGTGCGCGAGGTGCGCGAGGCCTTCCGCCCGTTCCGCTGACGCGGGCGAAGGCGCCGCCGCCGAAGACGCCGCGCCCTGCGCCCCGCGCGCAGGGCGTTTTCATGCGCACGTCCCTTCGGGCGGCGGCGCGCGACGGCCTGCGGCCTCGCCGGGCTTGAAGTGTAAAACGAACGTTTTACATTCGGGACCACGGACGTTGCAGGAGGCCCGATCATGGACACGACCGCCAGGCTGCTCGCCGCTGCGGAGCGGCTTTTCGATCGCCACGGCTACACGGCCACCGGCATGGACCGGCTGACCGAGGCGGCGGGGATGTCCTCGCGCACGCTCTACAAGCACGCCGGCGGCAAGGCCCAGCTCATGGCCCGGGTGCTGGGGGAGCGGGACCGCCGCTTCCTCGCGCGGCTGGAGGTGAGGCGCGTCGATGCGCTTTTCGCGGCGCTGGGCGACTGGCTGCGGGTCGAGGGGAGCCGCGGCTGCCTGTTCCTGCGCGCCCGCGCCGAGACCGGCGGCGACGCGCCCGAGATCGCCGAGGCCGTCGCCGCCCACAAGGAGGCGTTCCGACGCCGCGTGGCCGAGGTGGTCGCCGCGGACCTGGGCCGCGAGGACCCGGAGCTGGCCGAGCAGATCCTGATCCTGTTCGAGGGCGCGGCCCATGCCGCCGTCTACCGGGGTCCCGAGGCGGCGGAGGCCGCGCGCGCGGCGGCCGCGACCCTCCTGCAGGGCGCGCGACGATGAGCCCCGCCCTGCGCATCGGCGCCACGGGCTTCGCCCTGATCGCGGTCTGCTACGGCTTCGCCCGCTTCGCCTTCGGCCTGTTCCTGCCCGGCATCGACGCCGAGCTGGGGCTGGGGCCGTCGTTGGGGGGCGCGATCTCCGGCGGGGCCTTCGGGGGCTATTGCCTGTCCATCGTGGTCTCGGCGGCGCTGACCGAGCGGCTCGGCGGCCGGGCGGTGGGCGTGGGGGCGGCGCTGGTCGCGGCGATCGGCATGGCGGGGATCGCGCTGGCGCCCTCGGCGGGGCTGCTGGCGGCGGCGGTGATCGTGGCGGGGACCAGCGCCGGCCTCGCCTCGCCGCCGATGGCCGCGGCGGTGGCGGCGGCCGTGCGGCGGGAGCGGCGGGACCTGGTGAACACCGCGATCAATGCCGGGGCCGGCGCGGGGGTGGCGTTGTGCGGGCCCGCGGCCCTGCTGTTCGCCGGGCAGTGGCGGCTGGGCTTCGGGGCCTTCGCCGTCGTGGCGCTGGCGCTGGCCGCGGCGGCCGCGGCGGCGCTGCCGGGATCGGTTGCGGGCGAAGGCGGGCGGGCCCGGTTCCGGCCGCCGCTGACCGGCGCGGCGGCGCGGCTGGTCGGGGCGGCCCTGCTGATGGGGGCGGCGAGCACCGCGGTGTGGTCCTTCGGCGGCCAGCTGGTCGCCCAGCGGCTGGGCTGGGAGGCGGCGGGGACGGGCCTGCTGTGGACCTGCCTCGGCGCGGGCGGTCTCGCAGGGGCCTGGGCGGGGTCGCTGATCGGCCGCTTCGGCCTCGACCGCCTGCACCGGACGGCGCTTTGGGCGATGGCAGCGGGCGTGATCGCCGTCGGCTGGGGGACTGCGGCGGCGGCGGTCCTGCTCGGCGCGGCGGCCTTCGGCGCGGCCTATGTGACGCTGACGGGGGTCTATCTGGTCTGGGGCGCGCGGGCGGCGCCCGAGCGGCCGGCGACCGGGCTGACGGTCGGCTTCCTCGCCATCGCGGTGGGGCAGACCGCCGGCGCGCCGGTCTTCGGGCTGGCGATGGAGACGTTCGGCCCGCAGGCGGCGGCGGCCGGCTTCGCCGCGCTGGCCCTGCTCGCCGGCCTCCCCCGGTCGCGCCGGGCGGGGCTCGCGGCGCCGGCCGGGTCCTAGCCGCCCAGCCGCGGGCCCCAGCGCCGGGCGGCGGGGGCGGCGCTGGCCCCGTGCAGCAGGGCCGAGACCGCCACCGCCAGCCCCGCGACCGCCAGGATGTCGTCGCCGTGCGAGAGGCTGCGCCCCTCCACCGCCACCAGCGCGAAGAGCGCGGTGGCGAGGCCCCGCGGCCCGAACCAGCCCAGGAACAGCCGGGCGCGGGGCGGCGCGTCGGTTCCCGTCAGCGACAGCCAGATCGCCAGCGGCCGCACGACGAAGAGCGAGACGAGCACCAGCGCCGCCTCCTCCCACCCCGCCCGGTCGAAGGCCTGGGGCAGCATCGAGGTTCCGATCAGCACGAAGGCGGCGAGCACCAGCACCTGCCCCTCGCCGTCCAGGAACTCGGCCAGGAAGCCCCGCGGCGGCGCCCGGGGGCCGGTGACCGCCAGCGCGCCGCCGAAGCCGAGCCCGGCGGTGAAGCTGGCGACGAAGGCGTTGCCGCCCACGGCCTCGGCCGCGAAGTAGGCGAAGGCGACGATGGCGAGCGCGGCGATGCCCTCGGATTCCTCCTGCGGCCAGCTCCGTGCGCGCGCGAGGCCGAGCAGGACCCCGCCCGCCACGCCCGCGCCCAGGCCCGCCGCGGCGCCGAAGCCGATCTGGGCGGCCATGAAGCGCAGGAAGTCCGCGACGCCGATCGAGGCCGAGCTTTCGGCCGCCCCGGCGAGCGTCGCGAACAGCAGGACCAGCGGCAGGGCGAGCCCGTCGTTCAGCCCGCTCTCGACCACCAGCGCGCGGCGCACCCGCTCGGGCAGCAGGGGGGAGGTGGCGACGGCCTGGCCCAGGGCGGCGTCGGTGGGCGCGAGGATCGCGGCGACGAGCGCCGCCTCCAGCAGCGGCCAGCCGGGCAGCAGCAGGGCGCCCGCGGCGAAGCCGAGGCCCACCGACAGCGGCAGGCCCAGCGCCAGCATCCGGGCCGGCCACCGGTGGGCGCGCACCAGGGCG
This sequence comes from Albimonas pacifica, assembly GCF_900113695.1. GTDB lineage: Bacteria > Pseudomonadota > Alphaproteobacteria > Rhodobacterales > Rhodobacteraceae > Albimonas > Albimonas pacifica. The sequence continues at coordinate 168,347 of NZ_FOQH01000011.1, forward strand.
CGCGCGTCGGTGCGCGTGGCGTCCGAGAACAGCACCACCGCCAACGCGATCTCGGCCACGATGTCGAGCCGCGCGTCGAGCGCCCGCGGCGCGAGCCCCACGCTCCACAGCCCCAGCCCCAGCGCCAGGCAGATCACCGGCATGGTCAGCGGCGTCTCGGCCAGCCGCCGCGCGGTGGCGGCGTAGGCGAAGATCCCCAGGGCGAGGATCAGCATGGTCGGCTCGTGCATGTCGCCCCCTTCCGCGGCCGGCGGGGCGCCGGCGCGGGAACAGGGAACGACGGCGGGGCGAGGGGCGCAAGAGGGGGGGGGAGCGGGTCGCGCCGCCGCGGACCGCTGGGCGCATTTCAATGCGCCGTGGCCGAAGGCAGCGGAAATGGCGCATCGACCGCCCCGCGGGGCGCCCGCCACGCGAAAGGGCCGGGGCGTCGCCGCCCCGGCCCTTCCGGATCGCGAGATCGCCCGGGATCAGGCGAAGAACAGGTCGTCCGCGCTCAGCGCGTCGAAGTCGTCCGAGGCGACCTTGGCCACCTTGTCGTTGTCGACTCGCACCCAGGCGAAGTCCTTCTTCTTGTGGACCTTGAAGGACACGTCCTCGAGCCCGACGGAGGCGTCGAAGCCCTCCACCCGGATCAGGTCGACGCCGGCCTCGAAGTCGGCCAGCTCGTCCCAGCCGCCCTTGCGCTGGACCACGAAGACGTCCTCGCCGCCGCCGCCGATCATCAGGTCCTTGCCCAGGCCCCCGACCAGCAGGTCGTCGCCCGCGCCGCCGCGCAGCTCGTCCTTGCCGCGGCCGCCGTAGAGCTCGTCGTTCCCGCCGAGGCCCTTGAGCAGGTCCTTGCCGTTGCGCCCGTAGATGAAGTCGTCGCCCGCGGTTCCGACAAGCTCCTGCTTGCCGTTCCCGCCCACGATCCGCTCGCCCGGCACGAAGCCGAAGTCGAACAGCGCCAGCACCGGGTCGTGGTCCGAGGCCTGCTCGGCCTGGTCGGCGTTGACGTGGACATAGTCCACCTCGACCCCGCCCAGCAGGTTGGCGGTCGCGAGGATATGGTCCAGCGCCTGCGCGTTGCCGTCGAAGATGTAGGACCACACGTCCTGCGGGTCCGCGAACTCGGCCAGATGCGTCAGCACCTTGTCGAGACCGGTCCCGGCGAGATCCTCGGCCACCTCGTCGGTGAACTCGAAGGTGTTGAGGTCGCCCAGCACCACCACCTTCGCGTCCGGATCGGCCGCCACGATGGCGTCCACCACCTCGTTGACCGCCTTGGCCGCGGCCTCGCGGTCGGCCTCGCCGCCCTGCTCGAAGGGCTGCTCGGCGCCGAAGATCGGGTCGGAGCCGGAGCGCGAGGGGAAGTGGTTGTTGATCAGCGTGATCTCTTCGCCCTGGAAGCGGAAGGTCGCCAGCAGCGGCTCCCGCGTGCCCGCGAAGGCGTCGGGGTCCGTGACGCCGTAGGCGGCGAGCGCCTCGGCGTCCAGCGTCTGCGAGGCGACCAGCTCCACCCGCTCGGCGTTGTAGAGATAGGCGTTGCGGATGTTGCCGCCCGGGACGCCGCCGTGGCTCTGCTCGACGCCGTAGTCGCTGTCGATGAAGCTGTAGGTCGGCCCGCCCAGCGCGGCGATGGCGTCGACGAGGGCCTGGAGCGTCTCGTCCGCCGCCACGATCCCGTCCATCAGCCCGTCGGAGACGCCGGAATTGTCCTGGATCTCCTGCAGCCCGAGGATGTCGGGCGCGTTCAGGTTCTCCACGATCTGCCGGGCGAGCGCCAGGATCTGGGCCGCGTCGTCGTCGTCCGAGTCCCCCGTCCCCGTGGCCGAGGTCAGGTTGAGCACGTTGAAGGTCGCCACCGACAGCTTGTCGCCGCCGCCCGCGAGGCTGGAGACCTCGGGGGCGTTGTCCGAGGGCGCCTCGACCGTGAACGCGTCGGTCACGGCGATCTGGTAATTGCCGAAGTCGTAGCCCACCACGCCGGTGACGTCCGACAGCGCGTCGCCCACGTTCAGGGTCGGCGCCTCGAAGCCCTCGGGCAGCAGGCCGCCGTCGTACTGGATCTGGATCCGCTCGGGGTTCAGGTCGCCGTAGCCGTCGGCGTCGGCGTTGATCTGCAGGACGCCGCGGTCGGTCAGGCCCGGCGTCGTGCCCTCGCCCTCGTCCGAGACCACCCAGGTCTCGTCGAAGCGGTTGGTCGGCGCGATCACCGCGCCGCCCTCGACGGTCACCCGCATGCCCTCCAGGCTCTCCCAGAAGTCGATGGCGTCCGTCGCCGGGTCGAAGTCGACGGCGTCCTCGTTGAGGTTCACCGGCAGCTCGTCCTCGGAGATGATCTGCGAGGGGATCGGCCGGCCGTTCTGGCCCACCACGATGGCGGCCGGCAGCGCGTTGCCCGAAGAGAGGACCTCGACCGTCGGCGAGGTCAGCTCGGTCAGGGCGAGGTTGCCCGCGCCCGCGACATACTCGGTCACCGTGCCGGTCACCGCCGCCTCGTCGCCCACGACGACCGAGGGCGCGCCGCCGGTGAAGACGAAGATCGCGTCCGAGGTCGCGTCGTCGCCGTCGCCGGTCGGGTCCTGCAGGTAGAAGCCGTTCGTGTCGACCGCGGTGACGATGCCGGTGGTCTTCACCGTCATCCCCTCGAAGGCCGACATGTGCCCGGCGCCCTGGATCTGCCCGATAGAGGCCTCGTCCGGAAGCAGGTTGAACAGCATCGTGGTGCCCGAGACCTCATAGGAGACCGCGATCTGGGCGAAGCCCGTGGCGCTCTGCTCCTGGGGGATGAACTCGATCACCTCGGGGTTCAGGTTGCCGTTGCCGAAGCCGGGCATGTAGTCGACCAGCGACACGTCCGCGGGGTCGGTGATGTCCATCACGAACACGCCCGAGTCCCGCTCCAGCCCGATGAAGGCGAAGGTCTTGCCGTAGGCCTGGCCGATTTCGATGGCCTCGGGCTCCGGCCCCTTGGCGTCGGAGCGGTTCTCCCCCTCCTCGCCGTCGTCGTCGTTGAAGCGCTCGGGGTAGTTGGCGGCGATGAAGGTCTCGAACAGCGAGCCCGAGTCGTAGACCAGCGTCCCGTCCTCGGCGAAGATCGAGAACGAGCGGGTGTTGAGCGCGTGCAGGACGTCGATGTCCCCGTCGCCGTCGGTGTCGCCGTCCACGGTCGAGACCGCCAGCCGCTCCAGCCCCGCGGTGTCGACGGAGGGGTCGATCAGCCCGTCCTCGAGCAGGGAGCCGACGCGGGCGCTGTCGAAGCCGCGGTCGTCGCCCTCGTTCGCCGTGACGAAGTAGGTCTGGCCGCCCGCCTCGTAGGAGGCGATGGCGTCGGGCATGAACAGGCCGACGAGATCGTCGAAATTCTCGAGCTCGATCACGCCGTTGTCGTTGGCGTCGAGCTCGTTTCCGGGGGCGGAGAAGTCGCGCGTGCCCAGCCCGATCACCTCGGTGATGGTCATCGAGGCGATGTCGAGCACCGCCACCGCGTTGTTCTCCTGCAGCGTCACGAAGGCCGTCGACCCGTCGGGCGAGAGCGCGATGTACTCCGGCTCCATGTCCAGCGCGAAGTTCACGCCGGGGGCGATGCGCACGCCATTGTCGCGCGCCAGGTCCTCGAAGCCGTTGAAGGCGATGAAGTCGAGGATCGTGCTCGCCGGCGCGGCCGGGTCGGTCACGTCGATCACGGCGACCGTGCCCAGCGGGTCGTCGTCGTTGTCGCTCTCCTCGTTCTTCTCGCCCTCGCCGGCGACGAGGATCTGCGTGCCGTCGTCGGTGAAGGTCAGCATGTCGGGCAGGTTGCCCACGTCGGCGGTCGAGATCAGGGCGCCGGTCTCGGCGTCGAAGATCGCCACGAACCCGGGCTGGGAGACCATGGTGGTCTCGCCGAAGATCGTCATCTCGACCGGCGCGCGGGCGATGGCCGCCGCGATCAGGCCGTTCTTGATGTCGACCGACTGCACGCCCGCATAGCCCTCGAGCGCGGTCAGGTCGATGGACAGCAGCAGCGAGCCGTCGGCCGCGTCGAGCACGTCGACGGAGTCGTTCTCGCCGTTGGTCAGCGCCAGCTTGCCGGCGTCGAACTGCACGACCTCCGAACCGCCCTCGCCGACGCCCGAGTCATGGCGCCACACGGGCGCGAGGCGCACGGACCCCGAGGGGGTCGGCGCCTCGATGCCCGCGCCCGGCTGCTCGATGGTCGCGCCGGAGCGGACCACGATGTTCTGGAAGGCGAAGGCCTCGGACCCGCCGTCGGTGGCGCCGCGGAAGGTGAGCGTGAGCTGCGAGCCGGTCCCCTCGATGGCCTTGGCGAACTGGGTCAGCTCGTTCGAGAGCGCGATGCCCTCCACCGTCAGCGGGTCGTCGAGCGCGATCTCGGCGCCGCCGGCGAGGCGGTAGGTCAGGGCGCCGTCCTCGTCGGCGACCGCCTCGAAGAGGGTCGTGGCCGGGCCGTCGTCGATCGAGACCTCGAAGGCGAAGGCGTCGTCCGCCTCGAAGTCGCCCATGGCGCCCAGGTCGAGGGAGACGCTCAGGTCGTCCTGCCCGGCGATGTCGAAGACCCAGGTGGCCTCGACCTCGCCCGTGGGGTTGTCGCCGTTGACGGTGTCGGTGACGCCGAAGAACGGGTCGAGGTTGGTGTCGTCCACGATGCCCAGCGCGTCGGCCGGGAAGGTCGCCAGGCTGTCGTCCAGCACCGCGAAGGGGATCGAGGCGGAGGCGTCGCGGTCGTAGATCTGCGCCCCGTCGCCCGAGGACGAGAAGGCGTCCGTGAAGGCGTTGGCATAGGAGACCAGGTTGACGTCGGCCGCGCCGGTCAGGCTGGAGGCGACGACGGTTCCGCCGACGGCGGTGGGCGCGGACGGGGTCGGAAGGACGGCCACGGGCATTTCCCCTCGGAAAGGCGACCCCGGTCGGGGCGCGGATCTGGTCGTCGTCCGCAAGCGGACGCGCTAGGACGGAACCCGCGCGCGGTCGCGCACGGGCGGACCCGGACGCGGCATGCGGCCGGGACGGCCCGCCGACGACGGCGGGGCCGGGCCAGCGGTCCTTACCAGCGAAGAAACGATCGATCTTCGCGGATTGAAGAAGTTTAGGTTTCGGAAACGTGACGGTTCTGCGACGGTTCTGCGGTGACGCAACGGCCGCAATGCGGCCTCCCACATCGTGATATTCATCCCCGTCGCAGGATCGCTTCTTGGGCGATCCCCGCGCCGGTCCGCAGGGGACCGGCCTCGTCAGAACCTGGTCTTGAGGAACACCGCCTCGGGCAGGTTTCGGATCACGCTCATCAGCAGCGCCCATTTCCAGTGGATCACGTGATGGCGGCGTTTCTCGACGCCCTCCACGATCAGCTTCGCCTGCTGCTCGGCCGAGATCACCAGCGGCCCGGGCAGGTCCATCCCCTCGGTCATCGCGGTCGCCACGAACCCCGGGCGCACCAGCGTCACCAGCAGGTCGGTCGCCGCATAGCGCTGGCGCAGGCCCGAGAGCATGGTCGCGAAGCCCGCCTTGGCCGCCCCGTACCAGTAGTTGCGCGCCCGCCCCCGGTCGCCTGCGACCGAGCCGATGCCCACCACCGCCGTCTTGCCCGGCAGCCGCGACAGCCGCGCGGCCGCGGCCTCGAGCATCGCCGCCGGCCCGGTGAAGTTGGTCGCCACGATCCGGGCGATGGCCTCCGCGTCGTCCTGCGTCTCCTCCTGGTCGCCCAGCAGGCCGACGGCGCAGAGCACGATCCCCGGCATCTCGGGCAGGCCGTCGAGGAAGGCGCCCGCCGCGGCGAGGTCGGTCGCGTCCCAGGCGTGGGTGGTGACCGGCACGCCGTGGCGGGCGGCGATGTCGGCGGCGTCGCGCGCCAGCGCCTCGGGCCTGCGGCCGGCGAGCTGGATCGGGCGGCCCTTCGCAGCCAGCAGCCGCGCCGTCTCGCGCCCGATGTCGGAGCCCGCGCCGAGGATCAGGGCGGGGCGAAGGTCGGGGGCGTCGGTCAAAGCTCGAGTCTCCGGGCGAGGGCGGTGGCGAAGGCGCGCGCCCGGGCGGGCGAGGCGCGGAAGGCGGGGGCGCGCGGCTCGGTCGCGGCGAACTCGGCGGCCGTCATCCGCGCGTCCTTGGCGAGATAGATGCGCCCGCCATGCTCGGCGGTCAGGCGGTGCAGGCGCTCGATCACGAAGAAGGCGCGGGGGGTGGCGGGAAAGTCCAGCGCCAGCGTCCAGCCGCGCCGGGGGAAGGAGAGGCTCGCGCCCTCCCGCCCCTCGCCCAGCGCCTTCAGGACGGCGAGGAAGCTGCCCTGCCCGGCCTGCGAGGTCAGGCGCAGCATGGCGCGCAGCCCCTCGCGCGCGGTCTCGGGCGGCAGCGCGCACTGGAACTGCACGAAGCCGCGCCGGCCGTAGATGCGGTTCCAGCCCAGCACGGCGTCGAGCGGGTGGAAGCACGTCCCCCAGTCGACCAGCGCCGGCCCCCGCCGCTCGGCCGGGCCGCCCCCCGCCCAGTAAAGCGCGTTGAAGGCGCGCATGGTCAGCAGGTTCAGCGCGAACCCCGGCACCAGGTCGGGCGGCGGGCCCAGCCGCTTCTCCTGCGCCTTCAGCGCCCAGCGGTCGAGCTTCTGCGCGGCGGCAAGCTCGTCGTAGGCCGCATCCTCGGCCCGGTAGAGGATCGCCCGGCCCAGGCGCGTCCCCCGCGCCAGACAGTCGATCCAGGCCGAGGCGTGGGTCCAGCCCTGCGAGGCCTCGATCAGGTCCATGGCGGCGTCGAGGTTGCCGGCCCGGATCGTCTCCTGGCGCAGCCAGCCGCTCTCGACGCGGCGCAGGCGGATCGCGGCGCGCACGATCAGCCCGGTCAGGCCCATGCCGCCGCAGGTCTCGGCGAAGCCGGGATCGCCGGGCGCGAGGCGGCGCAGCGCGCCGCTCTCGTCCATCAGCTCCAGCCAGGCGACATGGTCGCCGAAGGCGCCGCCGCCGGGCGCGTGGTGGTTCTTGCCGTGCACGTCCGCGGCGATGGCGCCGCCGAGGCTGACGAAGCGCGTGCCGGGGACCACCGCCGGGAACCAGCCCCGCGGCAGCAGGGCGGTCGCGATCTCGCCCAGCGAGACGCCGGCCTCGGCGACCAGCACCCCGGTCTCCGGGTCGAAGGCGTGGAAGCGGTCGAGCCGCCGGGTCTCCACCGCCAGCCCCGGGCCGGCGGCGGGCGGCAGGGCCGCGTCGCCGTAGGCGCGCCCCAGGCCGCGGGGCGCGATGCCCTCGCCCTGGGCGCGCAGCGCGGCGGCCGCGGCGGCGAGGTCGGCGGGCGCCGCGCGATGGGCGGGCAGCGTCGGGAACCGCCCCCAGCCCGCAAGCGGCGCGGCCGGCGGCGGCCCGTCGGCGCGCAGGGGGGCGGGCTGCGGCGCGGGCGCGTCCGCGGGCCCGGCCGGGCGGAACGCGGGGCGCGGGCTCATCCCCGCTCCGTCCGCTCGTCGCGGTCGAAGACGAAGCGGCGGTCGAACTGGTATTTCGCCACGTAGCCGACCATCAGCCCCAGCACCGCCCCCGTCTCGCGCGCCGCATTGCTGCGCCAGACCCACCAGGCCGCCGCCTCCGAGCCCCAGAAGATCGCCGTCGTCGCCACCCCCATCAGGGTGTAGAGCGCGAAGCGCCGCGCATGGGCCCGCGCCCCGGTCGAGCGGTCGAAGAAGATCCAGCGCTTGTCGAGCAGGTACTTCACCACCAGCCCCACCGCGGTGCCGAAACCGATGGCGAGCGTCAGGGCCAGCGGCCCGTGCCACTCCGCCCGCCAGCCGAGCTGGCCCGAGGAGACCACCCCCAGCAGGTCGTCCAGCACCCAGTCCAGCAGGTCCGGCGCCCAGCCGAAGGCCACCGTCTCCTCCTGCCGCAGGGCCGCGAGCACCAGCCGCTGGGCGGCGAGGTTGCACACCGTCGCGATCACCGCGAAGCCGATGTAGCGCAGGGCGATCTCGACCGCCGTCAGCCGCCGCCCGCGGCGCAGTCCGCCGGGACCGTAGGCCGGATAGCCCGTCGGCCCCGGATCGCCCTGCCGGGAATGACGCTCGTGCTCGTCGATCCGCTTCACGCGCCCGTCCGCCTCCATGCGCCTACAGGACCGTCGCCAGGACGCCGAGCACCAGGATCCCCGCCCCGCAGGCGAGGGAAACCCCGTCCTTGACCGCGAACAGCACCGGGTCGTCGTCCATGCCGCCGCGGTGGGCGATCATCACCATGCGCGAGATCCAGTAGAGCAGGACCGGCGGCGCCCCCCACAGGATCAGGGGGGACTCATATAGACGCTGCACCGCCGGGGAGTAGATGTAGAGCGCGAGCACCAGCACCGCCGTGTAGCCCGCCGCGATCGCCATCATCGTCACCACGTTGAGGTCCTCGGCCCGGTAGGCGCGCCCCGAGGTCTCGGACTTGCCCGCCGCCGCCAGGTCGACCAGCTCGGTCTGCCGCTTCATCGCCGCCAGCGACAGGAACAGGAAGGTCGAGAGCGCCAGCATCCACGGCGAGGGCGGCAGGTCCACCGCCATCGAGCCGGCGATGACCCGCAGCGTGTAGAGCCCCGCCAGCAGGCAGATGTCGATCACCAGCTCCCGCTTCAGCGCCAGCGAATAGAGCAGCGTCGCGCCGAAATAGACGCTCAGCACCCCCACCGTCATCGCGTTGACGGTGGCGGCGAGCGCGAAGCCCGCCGCGAACAGCCCCCCCGCCATCGCCAGCCCGTGCATCGCCGGGACCATGCCCGAGGCGAAGGGCCGGTTGCGTTTGCGCGGGTGGGCGCGGTCGGCGTCGAGGTCGAGCAGGTCGTTGATGCAGTAGACCGCCGAGGCGACCAGCGAGAAGGCCGCGAAGGTGGTGACGGCCGCCAGGATCTCGGGACCCGCCTCGCGGTGGGTGGCCAGCAGCGGCAGGAACACCAGCAGGTTCTTGAGCCACTGGTGCGGGCGCAGCGCGCGCAGGTAGGCCCGCGCCCGGGCGCGGCCGCGGGCGGGGGGATCGAGGATCACCGGCGCGGGCGCCCCCGCCCCGGCCGCCTGGGCGGCCGCGAGGCGCGCGACCTTCGGGGCCGCGCCCACGGCGAAGGCGCGCCGCGCCCCCGCCCAGACCGGCAGGTCGCGCAGGTGGTCGCCGGCGTAGTCGTAGCCGCCCCGGCCGAAGCGCGCCTCAAGGAACTCGGCCTTGCGGTCGCCGCCCAGGTTCAGGCCGGGGCGCGAGCCGTGGGCGGAGTCGAACAGGCCCAGGTGCGCGGCCACCGCGTCGGCGATGCGCTGGTCGGCGGCGGTGACGAGATGCACCTCGCGCCCCGCGGCGCGGGCGGCGCGGATCAGCGCCAGCACCTCCTCGCGCCAGGGCAGGCAGGCGACGTCGAGCTGCACCCGGTCGGCGATCGCCGCCTTCACCGCCGCCTTGCCGCCCGGCGCCGCGCGGGCGACGGCGACGAAGTCGGGCAGGCCGAAGGCCAGCAGGCCGATGGCGCTTTCGTGCAGCGTGTCGACCCGGGTCAGGGTGCCGTCGAGGTCGACGACCAGCGGCGGCTCGGGCGCGTCGTCCGCGGCCTCCGCGGGATCCGTCGCGCGGCCCGACCCGGGCGCGGCGCCCGGCCCGGGCCCGGCCCCGGGGCCCGGCGCGGCCTGCGTGCCCGCGCCCTCGGCGGCGCGGCCGTCGGGGGCCGCGCGGACGTCGAGCGGGGCGGCCAGGTCCAGGGCCGGCCGACGCGCCGGGTTCCGGTCGTCTGGGGACATGTTCCGCCTTCCCGCATGAACGCGCACGCACCCGGCGCCGCAGCCGGGATCAACGGCCGCCCGATCCTGCCAAGATGAACCCACCCCTGCAACAGGAAGGGCCGCCCCGGGGGGCGGCCCTTCCGCATGGTCGTCCTGTCGGGCCGCGTCCGCGGCGCCCGGATCGCGCCGGGCGCCGCGGCGTCGGCTCACGCGCCGTAGTCGGCGGGCAGCTTGTCGTAGATCTCCGACTGCAGCTTCGCCTGGATGCCCTCGACGTCGTCCTCGCCGACCTCCTCGACGATGGCGGCCCACTTGTCGATCAGGCCCTTGAGGACCTTCACCTTCTCGGCGGCGTCGGCGATGCCGTGCTGCTCGACCGCGGTCTGGATGATCGCGTCCACGTCGGCGGCCACGAACTCGTCCTTGGTGGCGCGCATCTCGTCGGAGGGCTCGATGATCTCGACGCCATGCTCCTTGGCCTCGGCCAGCACTTCCTCATCCGAGGTCGTGTAGAACACGGTCGCGCCCAGGCTCGCCTTGCCGGCCTCGGCCAGCAGCATCTTGCGCTGCTCGGGCGAGAACTCGGCCCAGCGGTCGGCGTTCCAGGTCATCATCGACAGCGAGTGGTAGGTGCCGAGGTTCAGGAGCGTGTTGTACTTGGCCGTGTCCCACAGCGAGTAGGAGCGCAGCGCGCCCGGCGCCTGGATGGCGATGTCGAGCGCGCCCTTGTCGAGCCCCTCGAACATCTCCGACGAGGGCACGTTCACCTCGATGCCGCCCACCGACTGCGCCCAGCGCGACCACAGCGAGCCGGGCACGCGCATCTTCTTGCCGGCCAGATCGGCGGTCGAGCGGATCGGCTCCTTGGAGATGATCGTGTAGGGCGAGGTCGAGTAGGTGCCCGTGTAGATCAGGTTCTGCGCCTCGTACTCGGCCAGGCAGTCCGGGCAGTGCAGCAGGTTGAACTCGGTCGCCATCGCCATGGCGACGATGTTGTTGGGCGTCGACAGGCCCATGTCCGCGACGAGCTGGGCGTTGGGGAACTCGGCGGGGAAGTAGGTCATCGCCAGCATGCCCACGTCGGCGATGCCGTCGCCGATGCCGGCCATGGCGGGCTTGGCGCCCAGCAGCGCGCCGCCCTGGAAGTACTTCACCTCGAAGTCGCCCGAGGCCTCGACCGCCTCGATGAACGGGTCGTAGCCGCCGACCGAGACCGGGTGCTTGGGGCCCACCCAGAGGGTGGCGGTGATGCGCTCGGCGGCGAGCGCGGGGGCGGCGACCAGGGTCGCGACGGCTGCGGCCGTCGCCCACTTGGCGAACGTCTTCATGGCGGTTCCTCCTCCTGTCATCTTCCGTGCGGGGCAGCGCTCCCCGGCCTTCCGCACGGTCGGGCGGCACGATGAACCGATCCGGCGGCCCGTGTCCATGGGTTTCGCACTGCGGTCCGGAGGGGCCGCAAAGCGACGTTCGCGGAAGGCTCCCGGCGCGCCGCGGCCCGGGTCGGGAAACGGCCGCGCGGCGCGGCTGACGCAGGGGCATTCATTCGACCTGCCGACCGGCAGGCTTGAAAAACCCCGCCCCCGGGCGCAGGAAGAAGGGCCGGCGCCCGGGCCTCCCCGTCCTTGCGCCGGCGCCGCCGCGCCCCCGGGCGCCGCGCGGCCGCTCGCGCCGCCCCATGCCAGCCGCAGGGATCCTCTTGCCCGCTCCTTCCGCGCCTTCGCCCGCCTCCGCAGCCGCCCCCGGGGCGCCCGAGATCCCCTCCGCCGGCCCCGCGGCGGAGCGGCCGCGGGGCCGGGCGCTGAGCGCGGCGATCGCGGCGCTGCTGACGCTGACCGCGGTCTCGGCCCTCTTCGAATCCTTCTCCGGCCTGCATGACGCGAGCGTGGTCTCCGTCGCCGCGCTGCTGGGGGCCTCGGTCGTGGGCCTGCCGCGGATGGGCGCGCGGGAGCGGCTGCTGCTGACGGTCTCGCTCGCGGTCGGGGCCTGGGTGGCGCTGACCGTGCCCGACGCCGGCGGCGCGATCTACGAGGCGCTGGACCGCGCCGCCTTCCTCGCCGCCTTCATGCTGCTGCTGGCGGTGCTGCGCGACGGGGCGCAGAGCTCCGCCGACGTCGAGACCTGCGGGGCCTGGCTGACCCGCCAGCCGCCCGCGCGCCGCTACGGGGCCATCGCCACGGGCAGCCACGTGCTGTTCCTGCTGATCAACATCGGCACGCTGAGCCTGCTGGCGCCGCTGATCCGCGCCGGCATCCGCGACAGCCGGGCCGCCGGCGACGACCCGGAGGTGGTCGCCGCGAAGGAGCGTCGCCAGCACTCCGCCCAGATCCGCGGCTGGGCCTGCGCGATCATCTGGGCGCCGACGACGGTGACCCAGGCGGTGCTCGCCGCCATGTTCCCGCAGGCCGACACGCGCATCGTGCTGGCGGGCGGCATCGGCTGGGCGGTGCTGGTCCTGCTGGCGGGCATGGGCGAGGACCGGCTGCGCTTCCGCGGCCTGTCGCGCCGGATGGCGGCGCGCGGGGCGACGGCCCGCCGCGCGCCCCTGCCCGCCCCGCGCGAGGCGCTGGCGGGGATCGCGGTGGTCTGCCTGGGCCTGGGGGGCGTGGCGCTGGGCGTCAGCCTCTGGGCCGGGGTGGGCGTGGTCACCGCGCTGATGCTGGGCGCGCCGCTGCTGACGCTGGTCTGGATCTACTGCCAGGGGCTCTCGAAGGGCCGCTCGGCCCCCGACGCGCTTTACGAAACCGCGCGGCGCGGCCGGCGCATCGTCACCCGCACCACGCCCGAGAGCGCGCCCGAGGCCTATACGCTGGCCTTCGCGGGCTTCATCGGGGCGATGGCCGCGACGCTGGTCCCGCCGGGCGTGCTGGGCGAGACGGCGGCGGCGATCCCGGCCTGGGCGCTGCTGATGATCCCGCCGCTGGTGATGTGCATCGGCGTGCAGTTCGCGCTGACGCCGATGCTCTTCGCGGTGTTCTTCGGGCAGGCGCTGGCCTCGGCGCCGCTGCCGGTCGATCCTGCGCTGATGGTGCTGTCGCTGGGCGGCGGCTGGTGCCTGGCGATGACCTGCTCGCCCTTCGGGGCGGGGGCGCTGGTGCTCAGCCGCGCCACGGGCCTGTCGGCGGCGAAGCTCACCTGGGGCTGGAACCTGCCCTACACCGGGCTCGCCGCCCTGCTGCTGGCCGGCTGGCTGGCCTTGCTGAACGAGCTGGTCTGAAGACCGGCCGACATTGGGAGGAATGACGATGACCAAGCGCTGGACGCGGCGGCCCGAGGGCTCGACCTGGGGCGACTGGGGGCCGGACGACGAGCTCGGCCGGATGAACCTGCTGGGGCCCGACCAGGTCCTCAAGGGCGTGGCCGAGGTGAAGGAGGGGCGGGCGTTCCTCCTCTCCCTGCCGCTCGACCTGCCGGGCGGGAACCTGCTGAACCCCCGCCGGCATCCGCCGCGCCTCTTCGCGACGGACCGGGACGGGGAGCCCTCCTACAATTTCGACGTCTCGCGGCTGGATCCGAAGTTCACCGACGTGATCTCGGACGACGCGGCGCTGATCCACCTGCAGTACTCGACGCAATGGGACGCGCTGGGCCACGTCGGCGGGCGCTTCGACGCCGACGGCGACGGGGTGGCGGAGGCGGTCTACTACAACGGCTGGCGCGCGGGCGAGGACGTGGTCGGCCCCTCCGGCGGGTCCTCCCCGTTCGAGGGGCCGCAGGCCAGGCGGCTCGGCATCGAGAAGATGGCGCAGACCGCGGTGCAGGGCCGCGCGGTGATGATCGACCTGCGCGCGCACCTGGGCGACGACCGCACGCTCGTCGACATGGCGATGCTGGACCGGATCATGAAGGAGGACGGCGTGCGCGTGGAGGCCGGCGACATGGTCTGCCTGCACACCGGCTTCGCCGACCGGATCCGCGACATGGCCGGGAACCCGGACGCGGAGGTGCTGCACGGCGCCTGCTCGGCCCTCAACGGCCGGGACGAGGCGCTCAAGACCTGGGTGCGCGACAGCGGCGTCGTGGCCCTGATCGCCGACAACTACGCGGTAGAGGCGCATCCGGCGGAGGAGGGCCACGGCGACTGCTGCGCCTTCCTGCCCCTGCACGAGCTGTGCCTGTTCCAGCTGGGCGTCCACCTGGGCGAGCTGTGGTGGCTGACCGACCTCGCAGCCCACCTGCGGGCCGCGGGGCGCTCGCGCTTCCTGCTGACCGCGCCGCCCCTGAACCTGCCGGGCGCGGTGGGCTCGCCCGCCTCGCCGGTCGGCACGGTCTGAGCGAAGCGCTCGCCCGGGCCTCGCGCCTCGGGCGAGCGCCCTGCCCCCGATGCAGGACGGAGGGCGCGCGGAGGCGTCGTCCGCGGCGGCGCGAGGCCGCAGGATGACGTTCGCGGCGCCCCGGGCGGGCCGATTGACCCCGTGTCGCCGGCTGGATAGCGTTCGCCCTCCGATCCGCCGCCAAGAAGCGGACGTCCACGAACGCGTCCGCCGAGGGAGGGGCGACGATGTCACCAGCGACATGGCTGTCCGAGACGCTTGCGCGCAACGCAGCCGCCGCCGCGGCGCGCGGCCCCTCGATCGTCGAGATGTGGTCCCGCACGCCCGCGGACGCCCCCTGCCTGATCCTGCCCGACCGCGCCCTGAGCTACGGCGAGATCGACGCGGCCGCGCGCCGCGCCGCCTCGGGGCTCGCCGCGCTCGGCGTGGTCGAGGGGGACCGGGTCGCCTGCTGGCTGCCCAACCTGCCGGAGTACCTGGTCGCCTTCCTCGCCTGCTGCCGCCTGGGCGCGGTCTGCGTGGCGGTGAACACCCGCTACCGCTCGGTCGAGGTCGGCGACATCGTCGGCCGCTCGGGCGCGAAGGTCCTGGTGCTGGCGCCGGGCTTCCGCGGCATCGACTTCGCCGGCATCCTCAAGGACGTGGACCCTGCCGAGGTCCCCGCGCTCGAGACGCTGGTCACGGTCGGCGAGGTCCCCGAGCCGGTCGCGCTGGGCGCCGCCAGGGTCGTGCCCTGGGCCGAGCTCGACGCGGCGCCGGAGATGACCGGGACCCAGGGCGGCCCCGGCGCGCCCTGCAAGGTCTTCACCACCTCGGGGACGACCTCGGGGCCGAAGTTCGTGCTGCATGCGCAGGCGACGCTGGCGCGCCACGGGCGCGACGCGGGCGCCGGCATGGGGCTGGACGCGGAGGACTCGGTCCTGCTCCAGGCGATCCCGTTCTGCGGGGTCTTCGGAATGGCGCAGATCATGGCCGCCGCGGCCTGGGGCCGGCCGTCCGTCCTGCCGCCGGCCTTCGACGCGGCCGAGGCGGTGGCGCTGATGGCCCGCCACAAGGTCACCCACGCCAACGGCGGCGACGACATGCTCGACCGGCTGATGGCCGCGGGCGGCGGCGCGCTGAACCCCGAGTTCCGCCGCTTCGGCTACGCCCGCTTCAACCCCGCGCTCGACGACGTGGCCGAGCGGGCGGCGGCCCGTGGCATCACCTGCCTCGGCCTCTACGGCATGTCGGAGTGCATGGCCCTCTATTCCTTCCAGCCCGTCGACGCGCCCATCGCGCGGCGCAAGATGGGCGGGGGGGTGCCCGTCTCCTCCGAGGCCGCGGCCCGTGTGCGCGACCCCGAGACAGGAGAGATCCTGCCCCCCGGCGACCGGGCGGGGGAGCTGGAGCTGACCGGCCCCTCGATCATGCTGGGCTACCTGTTCAACGACGAGGCGACGGCCAGGACCTTCACCGAGGACGGCTGGCTGAAGACCGGGGACCTCGCGACCTCGACCCCCGACGGGGGGTTCGTGTTCCTCAACCGCATGGGCGACGCCCTGCGGCTGGGCGGGTTCCTGACCGACCCGCGGGAGATCGAGACCCACCTGATGACCCATCCGGACGTCGAGGCCTGCCAGGTCGTCGGCGTCCAGGCGCAGGGCAAGCCCCGCGCCGCGGCCTTCGTGATCCCGCGCCCCGGCGCGGGCGTCGACGAGGCCGCCCTGATCGCCCATTGCGACGGGCGGCTGGCGAAGTTCAAGGTTCCGGCCCGGGTGTTCCTGGTCGACCGCTTCCCCACCACGCCCAGCGCCAACGGCGAGAAGATCCAACGCAACCGACTGCGCGAGACCGCCCAGGCGGCGCTCGACGCGGCCGAAAAGGAACGGAACCCCGTGACATGAACGCGATCGAGCGCGCCATACGCGCCGTCTCCGCCGTCGTGATGGCGCTGGCGGCGGTGGCGCTGATCCTGATGATGCTGATGGTGACGCTGGACGTGGCGGGGAAATACCTGTTCGTCGCCCCCGTCCCCGTCACGCTGGAGATGGTCTCCAACTACTACATGGTGGCGGTGGTGTTCCTGCCGCTGGCCGCGGTCGAGCTGACCGGCGGCCACATCCATGTCGAGCTGATCCACGCCCGCCTGCCGCGCGTCGGCCGGCGGATCCTCGACATCGCGGCCCATGCGCTGGCCTGCCTCTTCTTCACGATGCTGACCGCCTACGGCTGGGAGGTCGCGGTGAAGAAGTTCGAGGTCGGCGAGTTCCTGATGGGCCAGTACTCGCTGATCATCTGGCCGAGCCGCTTCCTGGTGCCGCTGGGCTGCGGGCTGATCGCGGTGCTGCTGGCGCTGAAGACGGTGCGGGCGGCGGTGCATCTCGCCCGCCCCGACCTCGACCATGAAGAACCCTCTGCACACGGAGCGATGGAGTGAGCGATCTCGATCCCGAACTGATCGGCGCCATCGGCATCGGCGTGCTGCTGGCGATGATCTTCCTGCGCGTGCCGGTGGGCGTGGCCCTGGGCTGCGTCTCGGCGGGCGGCATCTACCTGATCCTCGGCCCGCGGGCCGCGACGGGGATGCTGTCGGAAATCCCCTACGACTTCACGGCGCACTGGTCGCTCAGCTCGATCCCGATGTTCCTGCTGATGGGCTATTTCTGCTACCACGCAGGGCTGACGGAGGGGCTGTTCCGCATGGCCCGGATGTGGCTGTCGTGGCTGCCGGGGGGCCTGTCCATCGCCTCGATCCAGGGGGCGGCGCTGTTCTCGGCCGTCACCGGCTCCTCGCTCGCCTGCACGGCGGCCATGGGGCGGATCGCGGTGCCCGAGATGATCAAGGCGGGCTACGACAAGGGGCTCGCCACCGGCACGGTGGCGGCGGCGGGGACCATCGGCTCGATGATCCCGCCCTCGATCCTGCTGATCCTCTACGGCATCTTCGTCGAGGAGCCGATCGGCGCCCTGTTCCTGGCGGCCTTCCTGCCGGGCGTGCTGACGGCGGTGATGTACTCGGTCATGGTCTGCGTGCGCGCGACCGTGACGCCCGGCCTCGCGCCCTCCACCAAGGACGAGGTCTATTCCTGGGAAGACCGGATCTGGGCGATCAAGGACACCTGGCCGGTGGGCCTGCTGGTGCTGGGCGTCTTCGGCGGCCTGTTCTCGGGCGTGTTCACCCCGACCGAGGCCGGCGCGGTCGGCGCCTTCCTCGCCTTCGTCATCGCCTGCCTGAAGCGGACGATGAACTGGCACGCCTTCCGCGAGGCGGTGGCCGAGACGCTGCGCTCGACCGCCTCGATCTTCGTGATCGCCATCGGCGCGCAGCTGCTGACGCGGTTCTTCGCCCTGTCGGGGGTGACGGACATCCTGGCGGACTTCATCTCGGGCCAGGGCTATTCGCAGCTGCAGGTGGTGCTGCTGATCTCGGTGGCGCTGCTGATCCTGGGGATGCTGCTGGACCCGATCGGGATCATGCTGCTGACCATCCCGATCCTGCTGCCGGTTCTGGAGACGCAGTCGATCAACCTGATCTGGTTCGGCGTGCTGATGGCGAAGTTCCTGGAGGTCGGCTTCATCACCCCGCCGGTCGGGCTGAACGTGTTCGTGGTCAAGGGGATCGTCGGCGACCTCGTGCCCACGCACACCATCTTCAAGGGCATCGCCTGGTTCGTGGTGATGGACGCGATCACCATCGCGCTGCTGATCGCCTTCCCCTCGATCATCCTGTGGCTGCCCACCTCGCTGGGCCTGATCTGAGGGCCGCCGCGCCCGCCTGAAGGACCCGGGGCCGGGGGGAGCGATCCCCCCGGCCCCGTCGCTTCGCGCCCCCCGTCGCCAGCCGGCGGCCGGGAAAATACGGTTGCCTTCGGACCTGCGCCGTGGTTGCCTGCCGCTCGGCAAGTAGACGGAGGGGCCCTTCCCCCCGCCGTGCCGAACGGACCCGGCTCCCATGCTCCGCATCCCTCCCGCCCTGCGCCCCGTGCTGCCGATCCTGATCGGCGCCTCGCTGATGCTGACCCTGACCATGGGGCTGCGTCAGAGCCTGGGGCTGTTCATGCCCTCGATCACCTCCGACGCGGTGGTGACGGTGACCCAGTTCACCCTGGCGATCTCGATCCAGAACCTGTGCTGGGGGGTGTTCCAGCCGCTGGCGGGCGCGGCGGTGCCGCGGATCGGCTACCGGCCGGTGATGATGACCGGGGCCGCGGCCTATGCGCTGGGCCTGGCGCTGATGTCGACGGCGCAGGGCTTCTGGATGCTGGTGATCGGCGCGGGCGTGCTGATCGGCCTGGGGATGGCCTGCGCCTCGATGGCCATGGCGATGGCGGTGACGGCGCAGTCGGTGCCGGCCTCGGTCCGCTCGATGGCGCTGGGCTGCGTCTCGGCCGCGGGCTCGCTGGGGGCGCTGATCGCGGCGCCGCTGGGCCAGGGGCTGATGCAGGCGCTGGACTGGCGCGCGGCGGTGGTGGGCTTCGCCGTGCTCGCCATCCTGATCCTGCCGGCGGCGTGGAGCGCGGGCAAGGTCGACCGCCTGCCGGTGCCGCCGACGGCCTCGACGGACTCGGCCGACTCGCTCTCCGCCCGCGGGGCGCTGGCGCTGGCCGGGCGCAACCCGCGCTTCCTGGTGATGACGGGGGCCTATTTCGTCTGCGGCATGCAGCTGGTGTTCCTGACCACCCACCTGCCCGCCTATCTCGAGCTCTGCGGCGCCGACCCGATGCTGGGCGCCACCGCGCTCGGCGTGATCGGGGGGTTCAACGTGCTGGGCTCGCTGTTCTTCGGCTGGGCCGGGGGGCGGTGGTCGAAGCAGGCGCTGCTGGGCGGGATCTACATGGCCCGCTCCCTGGTGATGGCCTGGTTCTTCATGCAGTGGCCCACGGCGACCAACACGGTGATCTTCGCGGCGATGATGGGCTTCCTGTGGCTGGGCGTGGGGCCGCTGGTCTCGGGCTCGGTCGCCGAGACCTTCGGCCTGCGCTGGCAGGCGATGCTGCAGGGCACGGCCTTCATGTTCCACCAGGCCGGCAGCTTCCTGGGCGCGCTGGGCGGCGGCATCGCCTTCGACCTGCTGGGCGACTACGACCTGGCGGTGGCCTTCGGGGTGAGCCTCGGCTTCGCCGCCGGCGCGGTGCAGGCGACGGTGGCGCTGGCGGGCCGCCCGCCCTCGGCGCCCCTGCGGCCGGCGTGAGCGCGGGCCCCGCGCGCCCCCCTCGCGGCGCGCCGCGGGCCACGGGCCGGCCCCGGGGCGCGCGGCCCGACGCGGCGCCTTGCGCGACGGCCCGCTCCCGTGCAATTTCCGCCCGCGCGCGCCCTGCCCGGGTGGCGGAATGGTAGACGCAGCGGTCTCAAACACCGCGGCCGAAAGGCGTGGGGGTTCGAGTCCCCCTCCGGGCACCAGCGCGACCGCTCCCGGACGCCTTCTTCCCGAAGCCTCCTGCGGAGTTCTGCAATGAAGCTCGATCCGGACGCGGCGAAAGTGCTCGAGGCGCTGGCCGCCCGCCCTTCGCTCGACACCCTCTCCCCGGCGCAGGCGCGCGAGGTCTACGCCGCCGGCCGCGCCGCGTCGACCGCAGCGCCCACGCCGGTGGAGATCGTGCGGGACCTCGCCCTCCCCGGTCCCGCCGGCCCGATCCCCGCCCGCCTCTACCGCCCCGCGCCCGAGGCCGCGGGCCCGCTCCCCACGCTGGTCTTCTTCCACGGCGGCGGCTGGGTGATCGGCAACCTCGACTCGCACGACGGCCTCTGCCGCCGCCTCGCCGCCGGCTCCGGCTGCCAGGTGATCGCCATCGACTACCGCATGGGCCCCGAGCACCGCTTCCCCGCCGCCGTCGAGGACGCCGTGGCCGCGGCCCGGGCCGTCCACGCCCAGGCGGCCGAGCTCGGCGCCGACCCCGCGCGCCTCGCCGTCGGGGGCGACAGCGCGGGCGGCAACCTCTCGGCCGTCGTGGCCCTGACCTTCCGCGACGCGGGCGGGCCGGCCCTGCGCTGGCAGATGCTGATCTATCCGGCCACCGATTTCGCCATGGCGACCCCCAGCCAGGCCGAGTTCGCGACCGGCCACTTCCTGACCGCCGATCTGCAGCGCTGGTTCCATGCCCACTACCTCGACGAGGCCGACAAGGCCGACTGGCGCGCCTCGCCCGCCCGGGCGGCGAGCCTCGCGGGTCTTCCTCCCGCCTTCGTGCTGACCGCCAGCCACGACCCCCTGCGCGACGAGGGCGAGGCCTACGCCGCCCGCCTCGCCGCCGAGGGGGTGCGGGCCGAGGTCTGGCGCGTCCCCGGCCAGATCCACGGCTTCATGCCGCTCGACGCCCTGATCGCCGCCGCGCCCAGGGCGGCGGCGGTGCTGGCGAAGCGCCTGCGGGACGAGATGTCGGACTGAAACGGAGGGCGCTCAGCCCTCCACCACCCGGATCAGCTTGGCGTCGAAGACGCGCAGCACCTGGCGCAGGTCCTGGCCGCGTTTCAGGATGCGGCCGTCCATGCCGATCACCGAATACTGGCCCTGCTTCTGGGAGAGCTTGGGGCGTTTCTCGACCCGGTAGATCGGCTGCTCGGCCGAGCGGCGGAAGATCGAGAACACCGCGACCTCGCGCAGCATGTCGATCCCGTAATCCCGCCACTCTCCCGCGGCGACGAAGCGCCCGTAGACGGTCAGGATCGCCGACAGCTCGGCACGGTCGAAGGCGACGCGCTCGGGCGCCTGGCGGGGCGGGTTGGACCCGGGGGGAACCACGTGCAGCATGACATGAGGATGACGATCCCCCGGCCGCATGGCAAGCGTCGCGAGCCCGACGCGCCGCATTCGATCCATCGTCCCCCTTCCACCCTGCGGGATCGGCGTTGCAAGCACCGGAAATCGGCCGCAGGGTGTCGCCGGTCTCCGCGGGCGATGCGCGCGGAGCGTTTCCCGATACGACTTCCCGCACGACAGGAGCTCCGCCCGTGACCGCCGCCATCCCCCGCGCCCGCGATTTCCACCTGCCGGGCCGCTCGGCCGCCTATGGCGCGAACGGCATGGCCGCCACCTCGCACCCGATCGCCACCAAGACCGCGGTCGAGATCCTGGAGGCGGGCGGCAACGCCGTCGACGCCGCCATCGCCGCCGCCATCGTCTGCGGCATCGGCGAGCCGGCGATGACCGGCATCGGCGGCGACATGTTCGCCCTGATCCACAAGGAGGGCGAGGAGATCGTCGGCCTCAACGCCTCGGGCCGCGCGCCGGCGGGGCTGACGGCCGCGGGCCTGCGCGAGGCGGGGCTGAGCGCGATGCCCGACAAGGACGCCCGCTCGGTCACCGTGCCGGGCGCCATCGACGGGTTCTGCCGGCTCTCGGCCGATCACGGGCGGCTGGGGCTCGACCGGGTGCTGGCGCCCGCGATCCGCTACGCCGAGGCGGGCATCCCCGCCGCGCCGCGCGTCGCCTTCGACTGGAAGACCGCCGCCGACCGGCTGACCGGCGCGGCGCGCACCCACTACCTCGAGAACGACGGCCCGCTCGCCGCCGGCCGGATCTTCCGCGCCCCCGGCCAGGCCGAGGTGCTGCGCCGCGTCGCCAAAGACGGCCGCGCCGGCTTCTACGAGGGCGAGGTGGCCGAAGACATGGTCGCCAGCCTGCAGGCGCTGGGCGGGTCCCACACGCTCGACGACTTCGCGGCCACCGCCTGCGACTACGTCGACCCGATCTCGGGCGACTACCGCGGGACCGAGCTGGTGGAGCTGCCCCCCAACGGCCACGGCGCCACCGCGATCCTGCTGGCGAAGATCCTGAGCCACTTCGACCTCGCCGCCATGGACCCGTTCGGGATCGAGCGCGCGCATCTCGAGGCCGAGGCCACCAAGCTCGCCTACGACGCGCGCAACCGCATCGTCGGCGATCCGCAGCACGCCGCGATCCGGCTCGCGCACATGGTGGCGGACGAGACGGCGGCGAAGCTCGCCAGGCTGATCGACCCCAAGCGGGCGATGACCTCGGCCACCGAGATCTCCGAGGCGGTGCACAAGGAGACGATCTACCTGACCGTGGTGGACCGGGACCTGACGAAGGTCTCTCTGATCTACTCGATCTTCCACAACTTCGGCTCGGGGCTGGCGTCGGACAAGTTCGGGATCCTGTTCCAGAACCGCGGCATGGGCTTCACGCTCGAGGAAGGCCACCCCAACGAGGCCGCGCCGGGCAAGCGCCCGCTGCACACCATCATCCCCGCGATGCTCAAGCAGGGCGGCCAGGTGACGACGACCTACGGCGTGATGGGCGGCGCCTACCAGCCCTGCGGCCACGCGCGGGTGCTCTCGAACCTCGTGGACTACGGGATGGAGCCGCAGGCCGCCGTCGACGCGCCGCGCTGCTTCTCCGACGTCGGCGGGCTGAACATCGAGCGCGGCTACGCGACCGAGGTGCGCACCGGCCTCGCCGAGATGGGCCACCAGGTCTCGGTCCCCGAGACGCCCATCGGCGGCAGCCAGATGATCGTCATCGACCGGGAGAACGGCGTGCTGATCGGCGCCTCGGACCCCCGCAAGGACGGCTGCGCCATCGGGCTCTGAGGCCGGGCGAGGGCCGGACCGGCAGACATGAGGGGGCGCGTCCGCGGGCGCGCCCCTTTCTCTCGCCTACTCGGCGGCCTTCGCGGTCTCGCACCGCGGGCTGCGCAGGGTGGCGGCGGCGATCTCCGGGCGCAGGGCCCGGATGGCGTCGAACTGGGTGAGGAAGACGCGGCCCGTCAGCTCGTCGAGGAAATGGGTCTTCTTCAGCCGGTCCATCACCGGGCCCTTCACCTCCGACAGGTGCAGGGTCACGCCTGCGTCCTTCAGGCGGCGGTTGATCTCCTCGAGGCTCTCGAGCGCCGAGGCGTCGATCGAGTTCACCGCCGGGCACATCAGCACGATGTCGCGCAGCGCGCAGTCGCCGGCCACGAGGTCGAGCAGCTTGTCCTCCAGGAACCGGGCGTTGGGAAACCACAGACTCTCGTCCACGCGCAGGGTCACGAGGTCGGGGACGGTGACCACGTTGTGCCGGTCGACATTCCGAAAGTGCTCGGTGCCCGGCACCTGGCCCACGATGGCGCAATGGGGCTGCGAGGTCCGCCACAGGTGCAGGCCGATGGAGACGGCGACGCCCGCGATCACGCCCGCCTCGACCCCCAGCACCCAGGTCAGGCCGATGGTCGCCATCGCCGCCAGCGCGTCGGAGCGCGAATAGACCCAGGTGCGCCGGATCGAGCCGAAGTCCACCAGGCTCAGCACCGCCACGATGATCGTGGCCGCGAGCGTCGCCACCGGCAGGAAATGCAGCAGCGGCGTCAGGAACAGGGTGGCGAGCGCGATGCCCACCGCGGTGAAGGCGCCGGCCGCCGGCGTCTCGGCCCCCGCGTCGAAGTTCACGACGGATCGCGCGAAGCCGCCCGTCACCGGGTAGCCGCCGGTGAAGGCCGCGCCGATGTTGGCGGCGCCCAGCCCGATCAGCTCCTGGTCGGGGTGGATGCGCTGGCGGCGCTTGGCGGCCAGCGTCTGGGCGACCGAGACGCTCTCGACGAAGCCGATGACCGAGATCAGCAGCGCCGAGCCCAGCAGCGAGGTCCACAAGCCCAGGTCCAGCGGCGGCGCCGAGATGGGCGGCAGGCCCGAGGGCACGTCCCCCACGATGGCGACGCCCATCGACTGGAGGTCCAGCCCCCAGGACAGCAGCGTCGTCGCCGCCACCGCCGCCACCGGCCCGGCCTTGGCGACGGCGTCCGCGAGCCGCGGCGCCAGCCCGCGCGCGACCAGCAGCGGCTTCAGCCGCCGGCGCGCCCAGTAGAGGAAGCCCGCCGCCCCCGCGCCGATGGCGAGGGTGACGAGGTTCGCGGAGGACGCCGCCTCGACCAGGCCCCAGACCGTCTCGGGCAGCGACTCGCCCGCGACCTTCACGCCCAGGATGTGCTTGAGCTGGCCCGCGGCGATGATCACGCCCGAGGCGGTGATGAACCCCGCCACCACCGGGTGCGAGAGGAAGTTCGCGAGGAACCCCAGCTTCAGCACCCCCATCGCCACCAGCATCAGCCCCGACAGCAGCGCCAGCGCGAGCGCCGCGCCGTAGTATTCGGGCGTGCCGACCTCGGCCACCTGCCCCACCGCGGCGGCGGTCATCAGCGAGACCACCGCCACCGGCCCCACCGCCAGCGCCCGCGAGGTGCCGAAGACGCCGTAGAGCAGCAGCGGCGCGATCGAGGCGTAGAGCCCCACCTCCGGCGGCAGGCCCGCCAGCATCGCGTAGGCCAGCGACTGGGGGATCAGCATGATCGTCACGATCACCGCCGCCATCAGGTCGGCGCCGAGGGTCTCGCGGCCGTAGCGCGCGCCCCAGTCCAGGATCGGCAGGTAGCGTTTCAGCATGGGTCCTCGGGGTCCGCGTCGCGGGCCGGGTTCGGGGTCGGGGCCGGGCGGGGGCCGGCGGTCTCGGTCGGGCCCCTGCGTCGGAGGGGGCGGCGGCGCGGCGGGCGGGATGCGCCCGCGTCGCGAGGGCCCGCCCTCCCCCGCCCGCCGGGGGCGCGCGTTCCGGCATTGCGCCCGGCGGCCCCGCACCGGCGGGGCCGCCGGGCGCGGGGGATCAGAGCTTGTTGATCGGCACCTTGAGGTAGACGCCGCCGTCCTCCTCGGGCGGGGGCATGCGTCCGGCGCGCATGTTCACCTGGATCGAGGGGATGATCAGCTTGGGCATGCCCAGCTTCGCGTCCCGCTCGGTGCGCATGCGGATGAAATCGGCCTCGGTGGCGCCGCCGCCGACGTGGACGTTCTTCGCCTTCTGCTCGCCCACCGTGCTCTCCCACGCGTACTCGTCGCGGCCGGGGGCCTTGTAGTCGTGGCAGGTGAAGATGCGGGTCTCGTCGGGCAGCGACAGGATCTTCTGGACCGAGGCCCACAGCATCTCGGCCGAGCCGCCGGGGAAGTCGCAGCGCGCGGTGCCGAAATCGGGCTGGAACAGCGTGTCGCCCACGAAGGCCGCGTCGCCGATCACGTAGGTCAGGCAGGCGGGCGTGTGGCCCGGCGTGTGCAGCACGAAGCCCTCCAGCGCGCCGATCGCGAAGCGGTCCCCCTCCTTGAACAGCTGGTCGAACTGGGAGCCGTCGCGCTCGAACTCGGTGCCCTCGTTGAAGATCTTGCCGAAGGTGTCCTGCACCACGCGGATGTTCTCGCCGATGCCGATCCTGCCCCCCAGCGCCTTCTGCAGGTAGGGCGCGGCCGAGAGGTGGTCGGCGTGGACGTGGCTCTCCAGCAGCCATTCCACCGTCAGCCCCCTCTCCTTCACCCAGGCGATGATCTCGTCGGCGGATTCGGTCGAGGTGCGCCCGGCGGCGTTGTCGAAATCGAGGACCGAATCGACGATCGCGCAGGCGTTGGAGGTCGGGTCCTTCACGACGTAGCTGACGGTGTTGGTCGGCTCGTCGAAGAAGGCGGTCACGTCAGGTCGCATGGATCGCTCCAGGGTCGGTCGTGGGTCTGGCAGAGACATAGGCAAGCATTCTTTGTTTTGAATGGGTAATTCCGTCGCAATCTAGTGTAAAATGCGCCGCGCGCAGGGTCATCCCCTATGTGCAGGGTTTTTGCGATGGAATTCCGGGGGGTTGGGGCGGCGGGCCGCAGGCCTGGGCTCAGTCCCCGGCGGCCTCGTCGAGCGAGGCGATGGTTTCATGCAGGAACCGCCGCTCGACCATCACCACCGCCGCCCGCCGGTCGAGGTCGAGGCCGACCTCGGCCGTCTCGGCGCGGTTGGAGGTGCCGATCCGCGTCTCCGGCCCGAGCGCGAGATCGACCAGCGGCCAGGCCAGGCCGCACGAGGCGAGGCCGGTGCAGGGTCCCAGCGGGAAGATCGAGACGCGGGCCCCCGGGGCCAGCCGCGCCCGCCAGCGAAGCGGCGCGAGGAAGGCCAGGTCCTCCCGCCCCGCCAGCAGGATCCGCCGGTCGGGATGGGTGGCGAGCGCGTGCAGCGCCGCCAGCGAATGGTCGAGCCGCCCGCCGAGAAAGCCCGCCGCCAGGTACAGCGGCGCGCGCGTCAGGCGCAGGCACTTGCCCAGATCGGTGCTCTCCTGCTCCGGCTCGTGCAGGAAGCGGGGACCGAGGCGGGCCCGCCAGCCCGCGTAGTCGGAGAGCGAGTCCATGTCGCCGATGATGGCGTCGGGCGGCTCGCCCCCCGCCAGCCGGTCGGCGCCCCCGTCGGCTGCGACCACCGCGCCGCAGAGAGGGCGAAGTTCCGCGATCAGCTCCGGCGCGGCCGGCCCCCCGCCCAGCAGCAGCACCGGCGCGTCGTAGACCAGGGGGAGGGAGACCGGGCCGCTCAAGGACTTACGCCGCGGGCGGCACGTAGCGCTGCAGCGACGGGCGATCGGCGAGCGACGCCTGCCACGCCAGCGTGGCCGTGTGATCCTCGGGCACCCGGGTCTTGGTGACGCGCATGAAATCGAGGGCGATGTAGGCGTTGATGTCGGCCATGGTGAAGCGGTCGCCGGCGAGGAACGGGCTCGCCCGCAGACGCGCCTCGACCACCTCGAGGCCCTTGGCGAGCGGGCGGCGGTGCCATTCGGACATCACCGGCTCCTGCACCTCGAGCGTCGCCATGGCGGGGTGCGAGTGGCGGAAGACATAAGCCGCAGGAAGCATGATCATGAACTCCACCCGGCGGTTCCACTGGTCGATGCGGCCGAGCTCCAGCGGCGTCGCGCCCATCAGGTTGGGCTCGGGGTGCAGCGCCTCGAGGTAGCGGCAGATCGCCATGGTCTCGGTCAGGGTCGAGCCGTCGGAGAGCTCCAGCGCCGGCAGGTGATGGGTGCCGAACTTGTCGAGATGCGCGGGGTCGTAATGGGCGCGGGTGGCGAGGTCGATCTCCTCCTTGGGGATCTCGACGCCCTTCTCGATCAGGAAGGCGTTCACGCGGCGGGGGTTGGGGGCGGTGGAGCAGGTCACCAGCCGGACGGGCTGCGGGGCGTCGGTCAAGTCGGGTCCTCCCTTTGCTTTGGGCGGGAGAGTGCCTCTCCGCGCCGGGAAAGGAAACCGGGGACGGAGGCGCCCTGCGGGCGGGCTTGGGCGTGGGGCCGGCGGAGCGCCTCCAGGGGACATGGGAGGACGCTCCCGACTCACCCGGAAACAAGCCCCGCGCCTGTTTCCCGGACCCGTCTCTCGCTGAAGATGCCTGAGCGACCCGGCCGGAGGGGTCAAGGACAAGCCCCCTTCGGGGGTCGCGTGCCGCGATCCTTGACCCCTCCGGCCGAGTCGCTCTGATCGGCATCAGCGAGAGACGGCTCCGGGAAACAGGCGCTTTTCGAGGGCCGGCGGCCGCGCGCCGGCGCCCGGGCGATCAGCCGCGGCGCTTGTGGCGGGCGTGCTTGGCGCGGGCCTTGGTGGCGGAGCTGAGCTTCTTGCGGGGCGCGCGGCCGCGGGCCCGGCCGGGGCGGGGGGCGTCGTCGCCCTCGATCTCCAGCAGTTCGAGCAGCAGGCCGCCGGTGACGGGGACGGCCTCCGACAGGCGCACCAGGCAGCGCTGGCCCATGCCGATCACCCGGCCCGAGTCCTCGCCCGTCAGGGTGTGGGTTTCGGGGTCGTGGCGGAACCACTCGCGCCCCAGGCTCGCGATCGGGACCAGGCCGTCGGCGCCGGTCTCGTCGAGCTTCACGAAGAGGCCGAAGCGCGCCACCCCGGCGACGCGGCCCGCGAACTCGTTGCCCACCCGCTCGGAAAGGTAGGAGGCGAGATAGCGGTCGTTGGTGTCGCGCTCCGCCGTCATCGAGCGGCGCTCGGTGAAGGAGATGTGCTCGGCGGTGTCCTTGAGCTCCTCGATCTCCTCGCCGGTCTGGCCGTCGGTCCCCCAGTCGTGGGCCGAGATCAGGGCGCGGTGCACGATCAGGTCCGCATAGCGGCGGATCGGCGAGGTGAAATGCGCATAGGCCCGCAGGTTCAGGCCGAAGTGGCCGAGGTTGTCGGGCGAGTAATAGGCCTGGGTCTGCGAGCGCAGGACGGTCAGGTTGATCAGCTCGGCGAACTCCGACCCCGCGGCCTGGTGCAGGAGGCGGTTGAACAGCGCGGGGCGGATCGCCTGGGATTTCGACAGCGTCAGCCCGCAGCCTTCGGCCACGTCGCGAAGCGTGTCGAGCTTGTCCTGGCCGGGCTCCTCGTGGACGCGCAGCAGGTGGGGGCGGCGTTTCGCTTCCAGCGTCTCGGCGGCGCAGACGTTGGAGAGGATCATGAACTCCTCGATCAGCCGGTGCGCCTCCAGCCGGTCGCGGAAGCCGACGGAGGCGACGGTTCCGTCCTCAGCCAGCTTGATGCGGCGCTCGGGCAGGTCGAGGTCGAGGGGCTGCCTGCGCTCGCGCGCCTTCGCGGCCGAATCGTAGGCGGCGTAGAGGTCGGCGATGGTCTTGAGATGCGGCTCCACCTCCGGGCCGGGGCGGCCGTCGGCGGCGGCCTGCACCTGCTCGTAGGTCAGCGAGGCGGGAGAGCGCATCAGCGCGCGGTGGAAATCGTGGGCGAGCTTGGTCCCGTCCTCGGACAGCACCATGCGCAGGGCGATGCAGGGGCGGTCCTCGTGCGCGACCAGCGAGCAGAGGTCGGCCGAGAGCTCCTCGGGCAGCATCGGCACGACGCGATCGGGGAAATAGGTGGAGTTGCCGCGCAGCCGCGCCTCGCGGTCGAGGGGCGAGCCGGGGCGCACGTAGTGGGCGACGTCCGCGATGGCGACCCAGACGATATGGCCGCCGGGATTCTCGGGGTCGGGATCGGGCTGGGCGCAGACGGCGTCGTCGTGGTCGCGCGCATCGGCCGGGTCGATGGTGACCAGGGGAAGATGCCGCAGGTCCTCGCGGCCCTTGAGCGAGGTCACCGGCCGGGCGGCGGCCGCGGCCTCGGTCACCCGCTCGGGGAAGGCGTCGGGGATTCCCTGCTCGTGGATCGCGATCAGGGAGAAGCTGCGGGCGGAGCCGGGGGAGCCCAGCCGCTCCACCACCCGGGCGCGGGGCAGCGCCAGCTCGCGGTTGCGGCGGATCTGGCCTATCTGCTCGGCCTCGATCAGCTCGCCGTTCTCGGCCTCGCCGGCGTCGCGGGCGGCGATCACCCATTCGCGCTGGTCGCCCTTGGAGACGGGGACCAGCCGGCCGCCGCCGTCGGGGGCCTGGCGGAAGATTCCAAGGATCTTGCGCGGGCCGGCGCCGATCTTCTTGATGACCTTGCCGACGTAGGCGTGATCCTCGCCGTGCACCGGCGTCACCCGGGTCAGCAGGCGGTCGCCGGGGCCCGGCGCGGGGCCGCGCGAGCCGGGCTGGATCAGCACCTTCGGCGCGGGCTCGTCGCGGTCCCAGTCCTGGGGGGTGGCGAAGAGATCGCCCGCATGGTCGGGCTCGCCGACCACCAGCACCGCCACGGGGGGCAGGTGGCCGGGGGCGGCGAAGCTCTTGCCCGGGCGCTTCTCGATCACCCCCTCCTCGGTCAGTTCGCGCAGGAGGTCCTTGAGCTGCACGCGCTCCACCCCCTTCAGGCCGAAGGCGCGCGCGAGGTCGCGCTTGCCGGCCTTGTCGGGGTTGAGGCGAATGAAGTCGGCGAGGGTGTCTTTGTCGGGAACTCGGCTCATCGGCCGCCCGCTATCACGGACCGGGGCGCTCGGCCAGCGAAACGAAGAAGGCGGCGATCAGGACGGTGGCGTCGGGGGCCCCCTCCGGGACCGGCGGGCCGAGCCCGTCGCCCGCCCGCCCCCGCTCGGGCGAGCCCGGCCAGCGGTGGCCCATGCGCTCGATCCGCCAGGCGATCATCGGCGCCTCGCAGGCGAACCACAGCCGCTTGCGCCCGCCCGCGGGCAGGGTCTCGTCGCTGGGCGCCCGGCAGCCGTTGAGGGCCGCGAGCGAGGAGGCGGTGCGCGCGACCGAGGCCATGGCCCCGGCGCCGACCTTGCGCGCGGGCGGGGCCTGGCCGCCGGCGTAGGGGACGAACGGGTCCTCGGTCCCGTGGAACATCAGCACCGAGACGGGCCGCCCCTGCGCGCAGTGCAGCGAGGCGGGCCAGGAGCCGGCGACGACCGCGGCGCCCATGGCGAGGCCCGGCGCCTCGCACAGCGTGCGCAGCACCATCGAGCCGCCCTCGCCGAAGCCCGCCAGCACGATGCGGGAGGGGTCGGCGAGGCCCTGTCCGGCAAGCGCGGCGACCAGCGCGCGCAGGAAGGCCACGTCGGGCATCCGCACCGCCTCGCCCCCGTCGACGCGGCGCCGCCCGGCGTTCCAGGTCCGCTCGGCCCCCTCGGGGTAGACCCGCAGCCAGTCCTTCAGCGGCTCGGCGCGCTCGAGCGCGGCCAGCGCGCGGACCTGGCGCGCGGACTGGCCCATGTCGTGCAGCAGGATCAGGGTCGGCAGCGGTCCGGCGGGGGGCTGGCCGTCAGCCGCGGCGGGGGGCTCGACCAGGGCCGTCCGGGGGAGACCGTCGACGGAGAGGGTGATGCGCTCGACGCCCTCGGGAAGCGGGGCGGCGGGGGCCGCGGCCGGCAGGGCCAGGAGAAGCGCGGCGAGCGCGGCGCGCGGCCCCGCTCCGGGCGCGCGCGGCCGGCGGCGGGAGAGGTCCCGGGTCAAGCCCGGGACACGCGGGCGGCGCGGGGCGCGCACCCGGCGCGGGGCGCGCAACTGGCGCGGGGCGCGCAACCGGCGCGGGGCGCGCACCCGGCGCGGGGCGCGCGAGGGGCCGCCGGGGGGCGGGCGCGGCCCCGGGGGGACGCGCCGGGGGTCACTCGCCGGTTCCGTCGAAGACGTCGTCCACCTCGGGATCGCCGGTGGGGGCGTCCCTGGCGGTGGTCTTCTTCGCGGCCGATTTGGCAGGAGGCTTCTTGGCGGCCGCCTTCCTGGCCGGCGCCTTCTTGGCGGGCGCGGCCTCGCCGTCGGCGGCCTTGGCCTTCGCCGCGGGCTTCCTGGCGGCGGCCTTCTTGGGCGCCGCCTTCTTGCCCTTGCCGCCCTTGGCGGCCTTGGCGTTGACCAGCTCCAGCGCCTGCTCGAGCGTCACGCTCTGCGGATCGGCGTCCTTGGGCAGGGTGGCGTTGACCTTGTCCCACTTCACGTAGGGCCCGTAGCGGCCGGGGTAGATCGCCAGCGCCCCGCCCTCGGGGTGCTCGCCCAGTTCCTTGAGGGGCGTCGCGGCCGCCCCGCGCCCGCCGCGGGAGAGCTTCTGGGCGATCAGGTCCACGGCCCGGTTGATGCCGATCTCGAAGACCTCCGACTGGTCCTTGAGGTTCGCATAGACGGGCTTGGGCAGCTTCTTCTCGCCTTCGCCCTTCGGCGGCTGGTGCATCACGAAGGGACCGAAGCGGCCGAGCCCGGCCTTGATCTCGCCGCCCTCCGGGTGCTGGCCCACCAGCCGCGGCAGCGCCAGCAGGTCGAGCGCCTTCTTCAGGTCCACGTCGTCGATCGCCAGCCCCTTGGGGATCGAGGAGCGCTTGGGCTTGGGGTTCTCCTCGGTCAGCTCGCCGAGCTGCACGTAGGGGCCGAAGCGGCCCGAGCGCAGGGTCACCGGCTCGCCGTCCTCGTCATGGCCCAGCAGCTTGCCGTCGGGGCCCAGCGCGCCCTCGCCCTCCTCGCCGCCGCCCATGGGGCGGGTGTAGCGGCATTCGGGGTAGTTCGAGCAGCCGATGAAGGCGCCGCCCGAGCGCGCGGTGCGCAAGGAAAGCCGCCCCTTGCCGCAGTTGGGGCAGAGGCGCGGGTCGGAGCCGTCGCCCTTGTCGGGGAACAGATGCGGGGCCAGCGCCTCGTTGATCGTGTCGAGCACGTCGGTGATGCGCAGCTCGGCCGTGTCCTCGACCGCGGCGTGGAAGTCCTGCCAGAAGTCGGCCAGCAGCGACTTCCAGTCGAGCCCGCCGTCGGAGACGACGTCGAGGTCCTCCTCCAGCTTGGCGGTGAAGTCGTAGGAGACGTATTTCGAGAAATACCGCGACAGGAACACGGTCACCAGCCGGCCCTTGTCCTCGGGGATCAGGCGGTTCTTGTCCTTGCGGACATACTCGCGGTCCTGGATCGTGCCGATGATCGAGGCGTAGGTGGAGGGCCGCCCGATCCCGAGCTCCTCCATCCGCTTGACCAGCGTGGCCTCGGTGTAGCGCGGCGGCGGCTGGGTGAAGTGCTGCTGCGCCAGCACCGCGCCGTCGCCGGCGAGCATGGCGTTGTCGGCGCGCAGCAGATCGACGCCCTGGGCGCCCGCCGTCTCGGTCTTCGCCTCGCCGCGGGCCTTCTCGAAGGCGTCGGCGAGGGATTTCGCGGCCAGCGGCGTGGGTTCGCCCTCGCTCAGCGCGGGCAGGCGGCCGTCCTCGTCGTCCTGGGGCTCGTCGCGGCCCTCTTCGTAGACCCTCAGAAAACCGTCGAACTTCACCACCTGGCCGGTGGCGCGCAGCGCGACCTCGCGGTCCTTCGAGCGGATCTCGGCGGTGGTGCGCTCCAGCCGGGCGCCCTCCATCTGCGAGGCGAGCGTGCGCTTCCAGATCAGGTCGTAGAGGCGGCGCTCGTCCGCGCCCATGCCCGCGTCCAGCTTGCCCGCGTCGCGGGTCATGTCGGTGGGGCGGATGCACTCGTGCGCTTCCTGGGCGTTCTTGGCCTTGTTCTTGTAGAAGCGGGGCTTCTCCGGAACGTAGGCCTTGCCGAAGCGGTCGGCGATGGCGTCTCGGGCGGCGCGCACGGCCTCGGGGGCCATGTCGATGCCGTCGGTCCGCATGTAGGTGATGTGCCCGGCCTCGTAGAGCCGCTGCGCCGCCCGCATCGCCTGCTGGGCGCCCATCCCGAATTTCCGCGACGCCTCCTGCTGAAGCGTGGAGGTCATGAACGGCGGACTGGGATTGCGCGAGGCGGGCTTCGCCTCGACCGTGTCCACGAAAAGCGAGCCGCCGCGCGAGGCGATGGCGGTCGCGGCCATCTCGGCGCGCGTCGCCGTCTCCAGCGTCTGGCGGTCGATCTTCTTGCCCGAGAGCTCCGAGAGCCGCGCCTCGAACTCGACGCCCCGCGGCGTCTTCAGCATGGCGCGGACGGACCAGTATTCCTTGGCCTTGAAGGCCTCGATCTCCATCTCGCGCTCGACGATCAGGCGCAGCGCGACCGACTGCACGCGGCCCGCCGAGCGCGATCCCGGCAGCTTGCGCCAGAGGACGGGAGAGAGGTTGAAGCCGACGAGGTAATCCAGCGCCCGGCGCGCCAGGTAGGCGTGCACCAGTTCCATGTCGATGGCGCGCGGCGCGGCCATGGCGGCCTCGACGGCGGTCTTGGTGATGGCGTTGAAGGCGACGCGCTGGACGGGGGTGTCCTTCTTCAGCGCGCGGCGCTTTCTCAGCGCCTCCTCCAGGTGCCAGCTGATCGCCTCCCCCTCGCGGTCGGGGTCGGTGGCGAGGATCAGGGCCGGGTCGTCGGCCAGCGCCTCGGCGATGGCGCGGACGTGCTTCTGGGACTTCGCGTCGATCTCCCAGAGCATCTCGAAGCCGTTGTCGGGATCGACCGAGCCGTCCTTGGGCGGCAGGTCGCGCACGTGGCCGTAGCTCGCAAGGACGGTGTAGTCCTTCCCGAGATACTTGTTGATCGTCTTGGCCTTGGCCGGGGACTCGACGACGACGACGGCCATGCGGGCGCTTCTCCTGCCGGGTGCGAACGGTTGCGGAACATGTGAGAGCGGGGAGCGGCTTGTCAATCCGCAGGCGATCCGCCGCCGGATTGGGCGCCGGCCGGACGGCGCCCAGGGAACAGGCGCCTACCAGCCGCCCTGCGCCGCGATCCGATCCATGTTCAGATAGCCCAGCACCGCCACCGCCACAACCGCGGCGACCATTCCGGTCAGCTGGTTGGCGGCCCGGCGCCGGTGCAGGGCGACCAGCAGCGGCTCGATGTGGATCTCGTGCAGGCGCGGGGCGATGCGCCGCGCCTCCGCGCCCTGCACCGCCAGCATCCCGGCGGCGGGCGCCAGCAGCATCAGCAGCCCCAGCGCCAGCTCCGAGCGCGCCAGGAAGCCCGCGACCGCCAGCGCCGCCAGCGCGAAGCCGACCGCCGCGCCGGCCGGCACGCCCCAGCGGGCGAGCCAGGCGTCGGTGCGCAGGATCATCACCCGGGCGTATCGGTCGCAGGCGTCGGCCTCGTCGCCGCCGTGGATCAGGGCCCGGCGCAGCATGTCCCAGGGCACTCCGTGGGCGAAGTAGGAGCCCACGGACCAGAAGACCGCGGTCAGCAGCCAGTACCAGATCGAGAAGAAGGCGGTGTCGTCGAACTGCATACGGGCGGCGGACCCTTTGCGCCTTGCGGGAACGGGGCGCGGAGCGGGCTCCACGCCGGGGGCGAACGGCGTTTATGTCCGCCTTGGGCCGCTTGCGCCAGCCTCAGGCGCCGCCCCGGCCCCGCCGCGAGGCGGACGATCCGTCGCGCCCTGCCGCCCGTCGAGCTCCACGCCCCTCCCCGCGAAGCGGCGGCGGGCGAAGCGGCGGCCGGACGGAGCCTCGGCGCGGCGGAGGCGGCGCCTGCAGCGGGCACCCCCGCCCCTCCGCGTCCGGCTCCAGGCGGCGCTTCCTGCGGGGCCGGCATCGGGGCGGGGCGGGGGCGACCGGGATCTTCCGCCCTGTGGAACCGCGTCGCACGGCCCCTTGTCCCCCGCGCGGCGATCCCCTAGCCGTGGGAGCGTCCGCGGCCCCGGGCCGCCCTTCCTCAGGAGACTTCCCCGATGATCGGACTCGACGCGGCGGGCCTGGCCCTGCTGGCGGCATCGCTGCTCGCGACAGGCGTGATCGCGGGGGTGCTCGCGGGACTTCTGGGCGTGGGCGGGGGCATCGTGATCGTGCCGGTGCTGTCGTGGCTGCTCTCGGCCTCGGCGCTCGACCCGGAGGTGACGCAGCACCTGGCGGTGGCGACCTCGCTGGCGACGATCATCCCCACCTCGATCTCGTCCGCCCGCTCGCACCGCAAGCGGGGCTCGGTCGACATGACGCTGCTCCGGCGCTGGGGGCCCGGCATCGTCGTCGGCGCGCTGGTCGGCGGGGTGGTGGCGCGCTTCGCCTCGGGCGACGCGCTGCGGCTGGTCTTCGGGCTGGTGGCGCTGGCGGTCGCGGTGAACATGGCCATTCCCAAGACCCTGACCGCGGCGGACGAGCTGCCGAAGTCGAAGGCGGCCAACGGCGGGCTCTCGGGCTTCGTGGGCCTGTTCTCCTCGCTGATGGGCATCGGCGGGGGCACGCTGGCGGTGCCGATCCAGTCGGCCTTCTCGGTGCCGATCCGCACGGCGGTGGGCACGGCCTCGGCCATGGGCCTGCTGATCGCGGTGCCCGGCACGCTGGCCTTCATCTGGGCGGGCTGGGGGGTCGAGGGGCTGCCGCCGCTGTCGCTGGGCTACGTCTCGGTTCCCGCCGCCCTGCTGATCATCCCGGCCACCTGGTTCTGCGCGCCGCTGGGCGCGAGCATCGCCCACAAGGTCGACCAGGCGCTGCTCAAGCGCCTCTTCGCCCTGTTCCTGGCGATCACCGCGGTGCGGATGCTCTACGCCGCGCTGGGCTGAGGCCGCGGCAGGCCCCGGGTCGGGCCCGGGGCCGGCGCGCGCCTCAGGCGATCTCGCGCACCGGGGCGCCGTCGAGCCAGGCGGCGATGTCCTCGACCGCGTCGCCGTAGAACAGCCGGTAGACCGCGTCCGAGACGTAGCCGATGTGCGGCGTGCCGACGACGTTGGGCAGCCGGCGGAAGAGGTCGTCGCACTCCGGCGGCTCGGCCTCGTAGACGTCGAGCCCGGCGCCGGCGATCCAGCCCTCCTGCAGCGCCCGCTCCAGCGCGCCGCGCTGGACCAGCGGCGCACGGGAGGTGTTGACCAGGTAGGCCGAGGGCTGCATCGCGCGCAGCTCCGCCTCGCCCACGATCCCGCGGCTGCGCTCCGACAGCACCAGATGGATCGAGATCACGTCCGCCCGCCGGAACAGGGCGTGCTTGCTCTCGGCGAGGCTCACGCCCAGTTCCGCGCAGCGCTCGGGCGTGAGGTTGGGGGACCAGGCCTCGACCTCCATCTCGAAGGCCTGCGCCACGCGCGCCACCCGGCCGCCGATCTCGCCCAGCCCCAGCAGGCCCAGGCGCCGACCGGCGAGCCGCGTGCCCACCGAGCCCTGCCACAGCCCCTGCTTGAAGCGCTGGGATTCGGCCGAGACCTTGCGCATCAGGTTCAGGATCAGCCCCCAGGCGATCTCGACGGTCGAGTTCTTGTCGCCGCGCGTGCCGCAGACCGTCACCCCCCGGGCGCGGGCGGCGGCCACGTCGATGGCGGCGTTGCGCATGCCGGTGGTGACCAGCAGGCGCAGCTCCGGCAGGCGGGCGAGCAGGCTTTTGGGGAAGGGCGTGCGCTCGCGCATCGCGAGGACGACCTCGAAGCCCGCCAGCGCCTCGGCGGCGGCGTCCTCGTCCGCGAAGGGCTCGCGGAAGATCACCGGCTCGATCCGGCCCGCGAGGGGGCCCCAGTCGGCGAAGCTCAGGGCGACGCCCTGATAATCGTCCAGCACCGCGCAACGCATATGCAGTCCTCCCTGCGACCGTTTCCGGGATCGGTCATTCCGCCGCTCCCGTCGCGTCCTTTTTGACAAGCCGGCCGGTTAGCGGCAATGCTCTCCTGGCCGTCGCCGACCGGCGGCAAGTCTCGTCCGTCGCGGACCGACGGCAAGCCTTGAAGGGGAACCGCCCATGCACCCGTATCGCGAGCCGCCGCTCCGTCCCTGTCGCGCGCCCGCCGACGGCGTCGCCTCCGGCGGCGAGCCCGACGAGGACGCGGCCGCCCGCGGCGCGCGCAAGAAAGCCTCGATCCGGCGCGAGGAGATCATCGCCATCGCGGCGGACATCTTCGCCACCAAGGGCTACGACGGC
Organism: Albimonas pacifica; assembly: GCF_900113695.1. Taxonomy (GTDB): domain Bacteria; phylum Pseudomonadota; class Alphaproteobacteria; order Rhodobacterales; family Rhodobacteraceae; genus Albimonas; species Albimonas pacifica. The sequence goes on from NZ_FOQH01000011.1 coordinate 205,129, forward strand.
GCCTCGCTGCGGGATATAGCCGAGCGCGCCGGCCTGACCAAGGCCGCGCTCTACTATCACTTCCCCGACAAGGAGCAGATCTTCGAGATCGTGGTCATGTCGCGGATGGAATCGCTGATCGCCGACGTGGGCGAGCACGTGGCCGCCGCCGGCGACGACCCGGTCAGGCGGATCGAGGCCTTCGTCGAGGCCTCGGCCACGCGCATCGACCAGGACCGCACCGGCTGGATCTCGTCCTCGAACACCTTCTGGAGCTTCGAGAACGCCCAGAACCGGGTGCGGATCGTGGCCCAGCGCGACGCCTACGAGAAGATCCTGCGCGACGCGATCAAGGACGGCATGGCCAAGGGCGTGCTGCGCAAGCGCGACGCGGGGCTTGTCTCGCGCCTGATCCTGGCCGGGCTCTCGGGCCTGCCGCGCTGGCACAAGGCCGACGGGCCGCTGAGCGCCCAGGAGGTCGGGCGCCAGTATCTCGACTTCGTGCTCAACGGGCTGAAGGTGGAGCGCGACTGACGCGCGCCGCCGCCGCCGCCTCCCGCCCCGGCCCTGCGCCGGGGCGTTGCGATTCAGGGGAGATCCCATGTCCGAACTCACCGGAAAATCCGTCCTGATCACCGGCGCCAGCCGCGGCATCGGCGCCGCGGCCGCGGCCGAGCTCGCCGCGCGCGGGATGCGCGTGGCGCTGGTCGCGCGCGACCACGCCGCCTGCGAGGCCGGCGCCGAGGCGATCCGCGCCGCCGGCGGCGAGGCGATCGCGCTGAGCTGCGACGTGGCGAGCTGGACGGAGGTCTCGGTCGTGGTCTCGGCGGTGCGCGACGCCTTCGGGGGGCTGGACGCGCTGATCAACAACGCCGGGGTGATCGAGCCGATCTCGCGGCTGGCCGACTCCGACCCCGAGGCCTGGACCAGGGCCTTCTCGATCAACGCGCTGGGCGTCTACCACGGGCTGCGCGCGGCGCTGCCGATCATGGAGGCGCAGGGCGCGGGCGTGATCGTCAACATCTCCTCGGGCGCGGCGTACAATCCGCTGGAGGGGTGGAGCCAGTACTGCTCGGCCAAGGCGGCGGCGCTGATGCTGACCCGCGCGGCCCATGCCGAGAGCGGGCCGAAGGGCGTGCGGGTGGTGGGGCTGAGCCCGGGGACGGTGGCCACCGACATGCAGCGCGTGATCGGGGCGAGCGGCGTGAACCCGGTCAGCAAGATGAGCTGGGACGACCACATCCCCGCCGACTGGCCGGCGAAGGCGATCGCCTTCCTGTGCACAGAGGCCGCCCGCGAATTCGACGGGAGCGACTTCCAGCTCCGCGACCCCGAGAACCGCACCCGCCTCGGCCTGGGCTGACGATCCCCCCGGCCGGCGCCCCGCGCCGGCCGGGGGAGCGCCGCGTCGACCGACGCGCCCGTCCCCAGGTTCCGCCCGCGGCGCATCGCGGGCGCGGCGCCGGACGGCGGGCGGGGCTCCCGGCAGGCGGCGCGCGCCCTGCCGCCGCCGGCGCGCGGGGCCTGCGTCGAAGCGCCTGGCGGCGATGGGAGGCGGGACCCCGGGCGGCTCCGCGGGCTGCGGCGGCGGGTCCGGGGGCGGACCGGGCCGCGAGACTGGCGACGGGGGGCGCGGAGACCTATCCTCGCGCGGCGCGCAGGCCGCTCCGCCCTGCCCTGACCCTGCCCTGCCCGACCCTGCCCTGCCCGACCCTGCCCGGCGTGGCCGCCGCCGGTCCGATCCCGCCGGTTCCGGGGCGCGCTCGCGCCCGCCTCGCGCCCCCGCCCCGCACCCTCGCCGTCCCGAGACCGCCCGACCGTCCTTGCGACCGACAGACCGCCACGCCAGCCCGCCGCCGGAGCCCCATGATCGACGTCTACCGCAAGCTGATGGACCTGCTCGATCCCGCCGAGCGGCGCCTGTTCTGGGCGGTGCTGGGGCTGTCGATCCTGTCGGGTTTCGCCAACCTGGTGGGCGTCGCCTCGGTGATCCCGTTCCTGGCGGTGCTGGCCGCGCCCGAGACGGCGGCGGGCGCCGGACGGCTGGGCGAGGCGCTGCAGTCGATGGGCCTGGCGGGGGGCGAGTCGCCGCCTTCCCTCCCTCTGCTGGGGGCGCTGCTGGGCGGGTGCTACGCCGCCGCCATCGCGGTGCGCGTCGGGACCATCTACGCCTCGCGCCGCTTCGCCGCCCTGCGCATGCACAGCATCGGCCAGAAGGTGATGGCCCGCCTGCTGCGCCAGCCCTACGCCTGGTTCCTCGACCGCCACAGCTCCGACCTGGTGAAGACCTCGCTGGTCGAGGTCGACGTGCTGGTCCAGGGCGTGCTGACCCAGTTCCTGGAGCTGGTCGCGAACGCCTGCATCGCGCTCGCCATGCTGGCGCTGATGGTGCTGGTCAGCCCGCTCGCGGCGGCGGTGATGTTCGCGGTCACGGGCGGCGGCTACGCGCTGGTCTACCTCGCGTTGCGCCCGCGCATCCGCGAGCTGGGCGAGATCCGCTTCGAGACCCTCTCCGAGCGCTTCCGCCTGGCGCTGGAGGCGATGACCGGCATCAAGGAGGTCAAGACGCTGGGCCTCGAGCAGGCGATGCTGCGCCGCATCGGTCGGCCCTCCCTGCGCGGGGCGCAGGCGCTGGCGAGCGAGATGGTGCTCGGCCAGGCGCCCCGGCACGTGCTGGAGGGGGTGGCGGTGATCGGCATGATCGCGGTGGTGCTGGTGCTCGCCGCCGGCGCCGATCCGGCGAGCGGGGGCTACGCCGCGATCCTGCCCACCGCGGGGGTCTACGCGCTGGCGGGCGCCCGGCTCGCGCCCTCGATGCAGGCGGTCTATGCGGGGCTGAGCTCGATCCGCTCGCGCCGGCCCTCGCTCGACGCGATCCATGCCGAGCTGACCGCGGCGGGGGCCGAGTCGCTGGAGACCGCCCCCTCGCCGCCGCTGGCCCGCGCGCTGGAGCTGCGCGGCGTGCGCTTCGCCTACCCGGGGACCGAGCGTCCGGCCCTCGACGGGCTGGACGTGGAGGTGCGCTCGGGGACCCGGGTGGGGATCGTGGGCGGCACCGGCGCGGGCAAGACCACGGCGATGGACCTGATACTGGGGCTGCTCTCCCCCGACGCGGGCGAGATCCTGGCCGACGGCCGGCCCCTGCGCGGCCCCGCCGACCGGCGCGGCTGGCGGCGGACCCTGGGCTACGTGCCCCAACACATCTTCCTCACCGACGCCTCGGTGGCCGAGAACATCGCCTTCGGCGCCCCGGACGATGCGATCGACATGGCCGCGGTCGAACGCGCCGCCCGCCAGGCCGCGCTGCACGACTTCGTCGTGGACGAGCTGCCGCGGGGCTACGACACCCTGGTCGGCGACCGGGGGGTGCGGCTCTCGGGCGGGCAGCGCCAGCGGGTGGGAATCGCCCGCGCGCTCTACCGCGACCCCTCGCTCCTGATCCTGGACGAGGCGACCTCGGCCCTCGACACGCTCACCGAGCGGCAGGTGATGGAGGGGATCGCGGCGGCGGGCGCGCAGCGCACCGTGGTGATGGTCGCCCACCGCCTGACCACGGTGCGCGACTGCGACGAGATCTTCCTGCTGGAGAACGGCCGCGTCGCCGCGCGCGGCGACTTCGAAAGCCTGCTCGCCGCCTCCGCCGCCTTCCGCGACATGGCCCGCGACCTAGCCTGACGCCGCCCGGGCCCGGACCGCACGCGCTCGCGCCCGGTCTCGCGCGCGTGAGCCGCGACGAAACCCGGCATGACGACGGGAACGGTTCATGTTATCGAACGGCGGAGCCGATCATATTTTCGCCTCGATCCTGCGGCCGGGGCGGCCGCGGAGGGGGCCTGTTTCGACGTGGTGGGGATGAACAAGGCGATCGCGAGCGACTGGGGCGCAACCTGGAACCCCTTCGGCATCTTCTGGCTGGCCATCGCGGTCGTCGGGGCGGCCCTGTTCTTCCTGCCCGGGCTGACGACCCTGGGCGAGGCCTGGCAGCTGGCCGAATACAGCCACGGGCCGCTGATCCCGCTGCTGTCCTCGTTCCTGCTGCTGCGCCAGCTCAAGGAGGTGCCGGTGAACGCCGGCCCCGTGCGCGACCGCTGGCCCGGGGTGGCGGTGGTGTGCCTGTCGCTGCTGGTCGGCCTGCTGGGACTGCTGAGCCACATCGGCGACGTCTCGGCCTATGCGCTGATCATCTGGGTCTACGGGATGCTGCTGGTCAGCTTCGGGTGGAAGAACGGCGCCCAGCTCTGGCCGCCGGTGCTGCACCTGACCTTCATGCTGCCGCTGCCGGGGCTGATCTACTACAAGGCCACGACGACGCTGCAGTTCATCTCGTCGGACATCGGGGTCTGGGCGCTGCAGATGATGGGCACGCCCGTGTTCCTCGAGGGGAACATCATCGACCTCGGCGTCTACAAACTGCACGTGGCCGAGGCCTGCTCGGGCCTGCGCTACCTGTTCCCGATCATGTCCTTCTCCTACATCTTCGCGGTGCTCTACCGAGGGCCGACCTGGCACAAGGCGGTGCTGCTGCTGTCCGCCGTGCCCATCGCGGTGCTGATGAACTCGTTCCGCATCGCCCTGGTGGGCGAACTGGTGAACGCCTGGGGCATCGAGCAGGCCGAGGGCTTCGGCCACCTGATGGAGGGCTGGGTGGTCTTCCTGGGCTGCATCGCGATCCTCTTCGGCCTCGCCGCCCTGATGCTGCGCCTGCAGCCCGCCCCCCGCATGGGCCTGTCGGAGGCGCTGGACCTCGACCTCAACGGCATCATGCCCGAGCTCGCCCGCGTGCGGCACACCCAGGCCTCGCCGGCGATGATCGCCGCGGCCGGGCTCTGCGCCGCTCTCGCCGCCGCCTGGTGGCTGTCGCCCCCGCGCGAGCTGCCGGCCATCGACCGCCAGCCCTACGCCCAGATGCCCGCCCGCATCGGCGAATGGACGCTGGTCAACCGCAGCGCGCCGCTGGAGAAGCGGGTCGAGCGGGTGCTGGGCGCCGACGACTACATCGGCCTGAGCTACGGCCATGCCGACGCCGCCGCGCCGGTCGAGTTCTTCTCGGCCTGGTATCACGACCAGACCAAGGGCGGGATCCACTCGCCCGAGGTCTGCCTGCCCGGCGGCGGCTGGGAGATGCACTCGATCAAGACCGTGGACCTGGCCCCGCGGCTGGGGGTCGAGGGCAGCTTCAACGTCAACCGCGCGGTGATCATCAAGGGCGGCTCGCGGCTGCTGGTCTACTACTGGTTCGACCAGTCCGGCCGGCGCATCGCCTCGGACTACGTCGCCAAGGCGATGCTGGTGGTCAACGGCGTGGTCGAGGGCCGCACCGACGGCGCCCTGGTGCGCCTGACCACCCCGATCCTCGCGCGCGAGCGCGAGGCGGACGCCGAGGCCCGCCTGCTGGGCTTCCTCGCCCCCGCCGACGACGTGCTGCCCCGCTTCGTGGACGGCCGCATCTGACGCGCAGGCCCCGCGCCCGCGCCCCCACGCCCCGGCCCCGCGCCGGGGCGTTTTGCGTTTCAGGCGAGGCGCGCGACGCCGCCGCGCCGGCCTGGCCCCGGGCCGCTTGCGTCCCTCACGACGCGCGCGAGGCCTCCCCCGCCCCGCGCCGACGCCCGGCGCCGGCCTTCGCAGGGACTCCGGACGTCAGCCGCAGGCGCGTGCCCAGGGCCTGACCCGGGGCCTCGCGCGGCCCGCAGGGGGCGCGACGCTCGAAGATCGCGCGAAGGGCGGGGGCGCGAAGCGGCAGCGTGGGCGCGCAGAAGACGCGCAGGCGCGGCGGGAACTCGGTCGAAACGGGGGGAGGCGGAAGAAGCCGCGCGGGCTTGCCCGAAGCGGCCGGCGCTCAGTCGAGCCGGCGGGCGACCACGTGGGCGTCGATGCGCACGCTCAGGCCCACCATCTCCTCCACCGGCCCGCCGACGCCGTAGTCGCTGCGCACCAGCTCCGCGGCGACGTTGGCCTCGGCCGCATCGCCCTCGGCGGCGATGGCGACCTCGAGGTCCAGCGGCCGGGTCTCTCCCTTCACGGTCAGCACGCCGTGCACGGTCCAGTCGCCGGGGGCCGAGCGGCTGAAGCCCTCGCCCTCGAACACCGCCACCGGGTGGGCGGCGGCGGCCAGCCACTCCGGCTCCGCCGCCGAGGACGAGGCCATGTCGTCGGGGAACGCCAGGCTCGCCACGTCGACCTCGACCCGCACCCGGCAGGCCTCGGGGTTCTCGGGGTCGAAGGCGATCTCGGCCCGCCAGTCCTGGAACTCGCCGAACAGGCGCCGCCCCGCGACCTCGACCGAGATCGAGAGCCGGCTCGCCGCGTGGTCCACCTCCCAGTCCGCGGCGGCGGCGGGGGCGGCCGCCGATCCGGCGACCAGCAACGCCGCCCCGAGGCGCCGCGGCAGGGCCCGGCGGGCCCGGTGGGAAAGGTCGGCGCCGCGAGCCCGCATGAAGTTCCGTCCTGCACCTCCCGCCAGCCTGCGGGGCCCGGGCAGGATGGCGCCGCGGCGACGGGGGCGCCAGTGCGCCCCTCCGGATCGTGATCGGGCTTCCCATCGCGCCGCCGGGGGCCTAGGAACCCTTGCCATGACCGACGCGCCTTCCCGAACCGAGATCTACGTCGACGCCGACGCCTGCCCCGTGCGGGACGAGACCCTGCGCGTCGCCGCCCGCCACAAGGTCCGGGTGCACCTGGTCTCGGACGGCGGGATCCGGCCCAGCCAGGACCCGATGGTGAACGTGGTCTTCGTCACCGGCGGCGCCGACGCCGCCGACGACTGGATCGCCGAGCATATCGGCCCCCGCGACGTCTGCGTGACCAACGACATCCCCCTCGCCTCGCGCTGCCTCGAGGCCGGCGCCCAGGCGATCCGGCCCAACGGGCGGCCGTTCGATGCGGCCTCGATCGGCATGGCGCTGGCCCAGCGGGAGCTGATGAGCACGCTGCGCGAGACCGGCGCGATCACCGGCGGGCCGCGGCCGTTCTCGAAGGCCGACCGCTCGGCCTTCCTCAACCAGCTCGAGACCTCGGTGCGCGCCGCCCTGCGCCGCTGACGCCGCGTCCGCGGGTCTGCGCCCTTGCGGGCGGGGCCCGCGCCGGCCATCCTCCCGCGCGTTCGACACGCCTGCGCGGGAGCCCTGCCGATGCCCTCCGATCCCCTGCCCGGCCTGGAGCCGGGGCTCGAGCCCGGCTACGACGTCCCCGCCCTGCCCGGCATGAGCCTGGCCGAGATCGAGACGCCCGCCCTGCTGCTGGACCTCGACCTCGCCGAGGCGAACATCGCCCTGATGGCCGCCCGCGCCGCCGCCGCGGGCGTGGCGCTTCGCCCGCACGCCAAGTCCCACCGCTCGGCCGAGATCGCGCGGATGCAGATCGAAGCCGGCGCCGCGGGCGTGTGCTGCCAGAAGGTCGCCGAGGCCGAGGCGATGATCCGCGGCGGCGTGCCCGACGTGCTGCTGACCAACGACCTCGTCGACCCGCGCAAGATGGCCCGCGCCGCGCGCCTCGCCCGCACCGCGCGGATCACCGCCATCGCCGACGATCTCTCGATGATCCCCGCCTGGTCGGCCGCAGCCCGGGCCGAGGGCGTCGAGCTGCCGATGCTGGTCGAGATCGACGCCGGCTCCGCCGCCTGCGGGGCCGAGCCCGGCGCCCCTGCGGCCGAGATCGCGAAGGCCATCGACGCCGCCCCCGGCCTGCGCTTCGCCGGCATGCAGGCCTATTGCGGGGTCGCCCAGCACATCCGCTCCCCCGCCGAGCGGCGCGCGAAGATCGAGGCCGCGGCCGAGCGCGTGCGCCTGACGCTCGACGCGCTCGAGCGCGCGGGCCTCGACTGTCCCTGGATCACCGGCGGCGGCACCGGGTCGTGGGAGTTCGAGGCCGCCGGCCCCTGGACCGAGGTGCAATGCGGCTCCTACGTGTTCATGGACGCCGACTACCAGCGCGACGCCGCCGCCCCCGGCCAGGCGCTGGGCGAGTTCGCCAACGCCCTGATCCTGCTGACCACCGTCATGTCCAAGGCCCGCCCCGGCGTCGCCATGTGCGACGCCGGCCTGAAGGTGCAGTCGATGGAGAGCGGCCCGCCCCGGATCCTGGAGCCCGACCCCGGCAACAGCGGCCTCGAAGTGCTGGGCTGCGCCGACGAGCATGCCCGCGTGGCGGACCCGAACGACCTGCTGCGTCTCGGCGACCGGCTGCGCATGACGCCCGGCCACTGTGACCCGACGGTGAACCTGCACGACTGGCTGGTGGGGGTGCGCGGCGACACCGTCGAGCGGCTGATCCGCGTCTCCGCCCGCGGCCGGTCGTGGTGAGCGGCGGCGCGCCCCGGAGCCTGTCGTAGGGCGCATTTCAATGCGCCTCGGCGGCCGGGGGGATGCGCGGTTGGCGCATTGAAATGCGCCCTACTCCACCAGCCGCATCAGCCGGTCCTTCTCGCCGTGGTCGTCCGGCCGGGCGAGCGCGTCGGCGAGCGCCTGGAGGCTGTCGATGTTGTGGGCCGCGCGGAAGCTGTCCACGTGGGGCAGCAGCGCCTTCACGCCCCCGGCCCGCGGCGCGAACCCGTCCCAGCGCAGCAGCGGGTTCAGCCAGATCAGCTTGCGCGAGCTCAGGTGCAGGCGCTCGGCCTCCGCCGCCAGCCGCACCGGGTCGTCGCGGTCGAGCCCGTCGGTGATCAGGATCACCACCGCGCCCTGCCCCAACACCCGGCGCGACCAGTCGCGGTTGAAGGTCTTGAGGCACTCGCCGATGCGCGTGCCGCCTTCCCAGTCCTGCGCCTCGCGCCCGCAGGCGGCGAGCGCCGCGTCCGCGTCGCGCTGCATCAGGTGGCGGGTGACGTTGGTCAGCCGGGTGCCGAAGGTGAAGGCATGGACCTTCGCCCAGCCCGCGCCCTTCTCGTTCGCCGCCGCATGCAGGAAGTGCAGCAGCATCCGCGAATAGCTGCTCATCGAGCCGGAGATGTCGCACAGCGCCACGAGGTTGGGCCAGCGCACCGCCCGCGCCCGCGTCTTGAAGGCCGAGACGTCCCCTCCCTGCCGCATCGCCGCGCGCATCGTCGCCCGCCAGTCCGGCCGCTTGCCCGAGACCGACGGCCGCGTGCGCCGCGACGCGATCGGCTTCACCGGCAGCGTCAGGCGGGAGATCGCGCGCCTTGCGGCGAGCTGCTCGGCCGCCGTCATCTGCTCGAAATCGGTCTGCTTGAGCTTTTCGTCGGTCGAGAAGGTGAGGGTCGCGTCGAACTCGATCTCCTCGCCCTCCTCCTCGCCCTCGGGCGGGGGCGGGGGCTCGGCCTCGGCCATCAGCGCCTCGGCGGCGCGGCGCTCGGCGTCTTTCGGCGCGGGGGGCTCCTCCATGCTCTGCAGCATCGGCGAGAGCATGCGCATCATCTTCTCGAGGAACTCGGGGTCCCGCCAGAACAGCCGGAAGGTCTGGGCGAAGACCGCGCGATGCTCGGGGCGCGAGACGAAGCAGGCGTGCAGCGTCCAGTAGTAGTCGGCCTTGTCGGAGAAGCCGGCCGCCTCCACCGCCCGGATCGCGTCCGTCACCCGGCCCGGCCCGACCGGCAGGCCGGCCTTGCGCAGAGCGCGGGCGAAGTGGACGACGTTGGCCGCGAGCTTGCCGTCCTCGGGGATCTCCAGCGGCGCGAACTCCATTCAGGGCGCCTCGGCGTAGTTCGAGACCTCGATCAGGTTTCCGTCCGGGTCGTTGAAGTAGACGGACATGAAGGGGCCGCGCGCGCCGGTCTTCTGCACCGGGCCCTCGACGATGGCGGTGCCCTCGCCGGTCAGGCGGGCGACGACGTCGGCGAGCGGCAGCTCGGTCAGCAGGCAGAGGTCGCCCGAGCCGATGCCCGCGTAGTTGCGCAGCTCCATGCCCAGGGTCTGGAGGTTGATCTTCTGGTCCCCGATCTGCAGCGCCCGGCGGCCGGCCCCGAAGGTCACCGCCTCGACGCCGAGGGCGCGGGCGTAGAAGTCGACCGCCGCCTCGATGTCGCGCACGGTCAGGACCAGGTGGTCGATGGCGGTCACGATGCCGGTCATCAGGCGACCGGCATCGCGTTGCGGGCGCTGTCGAGGATCCGCCGCGCCTCCGACCCCTGCATCTTGGCGATGTCGTCCTGGTATTTCAGGATCGCGCCCAGCGTGTCGGCGATCACCTGCGGGCTCAGCGCCACGGCGTCGAGCGCGACCAGGCAGCGGGCCCAGTCGATCGCCTCGGCCACGCCCGGCTTCTTGAACAGGTCCTCGCGGCGGAGCTGCTGGACGAAGGCCACCACCTCCCGGCTCAGGCTCTCCTGCGCCTCGGGGGCCTTGGCGGCCAGGATCTCCATCTCCCGCTCGAAGTTGGGATAGTCGACCCAGTGGTAGAGGCAGCGGCGTTTGAGCGCGTCATGCACCTCGCGCGTGCGGTTCGAGGTGAGGATCACGATCGGCGGCTCTTCGGCCTTGATCGCGCCGATCTCGGGGATCGTCACCTGGAAGTCCGACAGGGCCTCGAGCAGGAAGGCCTCGAAAGGCTCGTCGGTGCGGTCGATCTCGTCGATCAGCAGCACCGGCGCGCCGCCGGGCTGGGGGCGCATCGCCTCCAGCAGCGGCCGCTCGATCAGGAAGTCGTCGGAGAAGAGCTCGCGGGTCAGCGCCTCGCGGTCCTCGGACCCCACCGCCTCGGCCGAGCGGATGGCGACCATCTGCGCGGCGAAGTTCCACTCGTAGACCGCCGAGGCCGCGTCCAGCCCCTCGTAGCACTGCAGGCGGATCAGGCGGCGGCCCAGCGCCAGCGCCAGGGCCTTGGCGATCTCGGTCTTGCCCACGCCGGCCTCGCCCTCGAGGAACAGGGGCCGTCCGAGCTTCAGCGCAAGGAAAACGACTGTGGCGAGATCGCGGCCACAGACGTAACCGACGCGACCCAGAATTTCGCTGGCTTCGTCTATGTTTGCGGGAAGTCCTTGCGACATGGTCTCAGCCTCCGATCGGGGCGTTTTCTGGGTCATTTGGGGAACGCCCTTGGCTGGGGGGAGGGCCGGTCCTAGCTCGTCGAACAAGACAGCCCGGCACGGGAAGAGGTCAACCCCTCCCTTTCGGGCATGTCGCCGGCCTGGGGCGGGGCATCCCGACGCAGGCGCGTTCGGCGGCACGGACTGCAGACCCAGGAGGACGGCCATGCTCGACCCGCGCACGATCCCCACCCTGCTCTCCGGCGCGACGCTCGCGTCGGCCCTGATGTTCGGCGCGGCCTCGGCCGACCCGGGCAAGGCGCTCGACTGGACCGGCGCGCCCGAGACCGGCGCGATCCAGAGCTTCGGCGGCGACGCGATGAGCGTCGAGCCGGCGATTTCCGAAGGCGACGGCGAGCCCGCGCCTTCCCCCCTGAGCGGCGTTCCCGCCGCCGACGACGACGCCGCGATGCCCCTGGCCTCGCAGCTCACCATCGGTCCCGCCGGCGCGCTGGGCGCCGTCGACCGCAACGACGCCAACGAGGAGTCCTGACATGACCCGCCCCCGCACCGCTCGCAGCCCCCGTCTGGCCCGCCGCCCGCGCAGCGCGTCCTTCGCGATGCTGGCGATGACCGTGGGCGCGGTGTCCCTCGCGCCGGCGCTGGCCCCGATCTCGGCCTCGGCCCAGACCACGGACGACGCCCGCACGGTGACCACCGTCACCGACGGCGTGACCAAGGACCAGGTGACGGTCGACTTCTCGGAGGCCACCTTCATGGAGGAGCGCGAGATCTCGCGCATCGTGCAGGAGGTCTACGGCCCGGGCGTCGAGCAGTCGAGCGGGAACGGCCCCTCCGAGGCGGTGCAGCAGGCGCTGGACGTGGGCCAGCCCCTGCCGGAGGGCGCGAACGCGAAACCGGTGGAGACGAAGCTCGCCAGCCGCCTGCCCGCGGGGCCGCAGTGGCTGGCCGTGGGCGAGAACCTGGTCGCGGTGGACGCCGACGGCCGCGTGAGCCGCGTGTACCACGACATGCTTCCCTGACGATCCCCCCCCTGTCGGGCGCATGAACCGGTATGCGTGGAAGGGTCCGGCCGAAAGGCCGGGCCCTTCTTGCATGGCGCGACGGGCCGTAGGGCGCATTTCAATGCGCCATGGCGCTCCGCCGGGCCTGTCCGCCGTGGCGCATTGAAATGCGCCCTACAGCAGGACCATTCCGGCCAGTCCCAGGAAGCTGAAGAAGCCCACCACGTCCGTCACCGTGGTCACGAAGGTGCCGGAGGCGAGCGCCGGGTCCGCCCCCGCGCGGTCGAGCGCGATGGGGATCAGGATCCCCGCCAGCCCCGCAGCGACCATGTTGATCACCATCGCCACCCCGATCACCGCGGCGAGCTTGTAGTCGCCGTACCAGATCACCTCCACCACCGCGACCATCACCGCGAAGATCACGCCGTTGGTGAAGCCCACCACGGTCTCGCGCGTGACCAGCCGGCGCATGTTCGCCGCCGTCAGGTCGCGGGTGGCCAGCGCGCGCACCGCCACCGCCAGCGTCTGCGTCGCCGCGTTGCCCCCCATCGAGGCCACGATCGGCATCAGCACCGCCAGCGCCACGATCTGGGCGATGGTGGCGTCGAACTGCGAGATCACCATCGAGGCGAGGATCGCGGTCCCGAGGTTCACCGCCAGCCACGGGAAGCGCAGCTTGGTGATCTCCCACACCTTGTCCGAGAGCGACTCGTCGCCGACGCCCGACAGGCGCTTGAGGTCCTCTTCCGCCTCCTCGTCCAGCGCCTCCATGGCGTCTTCCATCAGGATCACGCCGACCAGCCGCCCCGCCTCGTCCACCACCGGCGCGCTGGCCATGTGATACTGGTTGAAGCCGTAGGCGACGTCGGCCTGCGGCTCGGTCGCGTCGATGATCTCCATCTGGTCGCGCTGCAGGTCCCTGAGCACCCGGTCGCGCCCCGAGCCCATGATCCGGCTCAGCGGCGCCAGCCCCACCGGCTTCAGCGCCGGGTCCACCAGCACCACGTCGTGGAAGGCGTCGGGCAGGTCGTCATGGGCGCGCATGTGGTCGATCATCTGCCCCACCGTCCAGTGCGGGGGGGCGGCCACGAAATCGCGCCGCATCATGCGGCCGGCGGTGTATTCGGGGTAGTTCAGCGCCTGCTGGACCGCGGTCCGGTCCACCGGCTCCAGCGCCTCGAGGACGTTCTGCTGCTGGTCCTCGTCGAGGTCCTCGATCAGGTAGACGACGTCGTCTGCGTCGAGCTCGCGCGCGGCGCGCGCCAGGTGCTCGGGGTCCATGGCGGCGAGCACGTCGTCGCGCACGTCGTCGTCGAGTTCCGACAGCACCTCGGGGTCGAGGTCGGCGCCCAGCACCTGGACCACCGCCTCGCGCATGTCATGGCCGAGCTGCTCGAGAAGGTCCGCCACGTCGGCGGCGTGCAGGTCCTCGATCAGGCGCTTCAGGCCGATATGATCGCGCTCGGCCGCCGCCGCCGCGGCGCGCGCGGGCAGCGTGGGGTCGAGCGACCACTCGTCCTCCCAGGACTCGCTCTCTTCGGCCGGCTCCGCCTGCCGCGCCGTCTGCTCCGCCTCGCGCGGATCGTCCTCGGCGTCGGTCTTGCGGTCGTTTCCGGCGTCGGTCATGCGCGGTCCTCTCGGAGGCGGGAGGGCTGGGACCCGCCCTTCTAGCGCGCGCCGCCAAGCATTTGAAGCGCCGCAGCAAGCGGCCGTCGGCCCCGGGGCCCGCGGTGTTGACAGGCGCCGGGCGGGGCTGCGTCATGGGGCCGCGAAGCCGGGCGCGCGGACGCCCGCGGCAGGAGGGAGATGCGGATGGGCCAGGGGAGCGAGCAGGCCGAGGCCGGCGCCCGCCCCGGCGGGGCCGGGGCGCCGCCGGCCGCCGGCGCGCCGCGCACGCTGGGCGAGCTGCGCGCGCAGGCGATCGAGGCGCACCAGGCCGGCGCGCTCGACGCGGCCTTCGCGGCCTATCGCGCCTATCTCCAGCGCCGGCCCCGGGATTCCGGGATCTGGACCAACCTCGGCGCCCTGCTCCGCCGCCGGGGCGAGCACCTCGCCGCCGCCGCCTGCCAGCGCCGCGCCCAGGCGCTGGCGCCCGAGGACGCGGCGATCCTCAACAACCTGGGCAACGCGCTGCAGGACGCCGACCTGCTGGACGAGGCGCTGGAGATCCGCCGCGAGGTGCTGCGCCGCCGCCCCGGCGACGCCGACGCCCACGCCATGCTCGCGGTCACCCTGCGCGCGCTGGGCCGGATGGACGAGGCGCAGGCGACGGCCGAGGCGGGCCTCGCCTTGCACCCCGCCGACGGCGAGCTGCGCGTGCAGCGCGCCATGGCGATGCTGGCGGCGGGCGACTACGCCCGCGGCTTCCCCGCCTTCGACGCGCGCTGGGAGATCGGCGAGATCGCCAAGGGCGACGCCCCCGGGCCCGAATGGGCGGGCGAGCCGCTCGAGGGCCGCCGCATCCTGGTCCTGCCCGAGCAGGGCTTCGGCGACACGATCCTGATGAGCCGCTTCCTGCCCGCGCTCAAGGCCCGCGGCGCCCATGTGATCCTGGCGGTGAAGCCGCCCTTGAAGCGCCTGTTCCAGGGCGTCGAGGGCGTGGACGCGCTGGTCGAGATCGGCGCCCCCCGCCCGCAGGCCGATTTCACGACCTACATGATGGACCTGCCCGGCCGGCTCGGCTGCGACGCGGCCCGCCTGCCGCCCTCGCCGAAGCTGCGGGTCCCGGGCGACTCCCGCTCCCGCGCGCGCAGGCTGCTGCAGCCGTGGGAGGGGATGCTGCGGGTGGGCGTGTGCTGGTCGGGCTCGGTCACCTACAAGGCCAACTTCAAGCGCAGCTTCGGTCCGGAGCGGTTCCTGCCGCTGGCACGGATCCCCGGCGTGCAGCTCTTCAGCCTCTACAAGGGGCCGCTGCTGGAGGGGTTCCGCCGCTCGCCCGCCTCGGCCCTGATCGTGGACGCGGCGGGGGAGGAGCGCGACTTCGCCGACGCCGCCGCCACGATCCGCGAGCTGGACCTGGTGGTGACGATGGACACCGCCGTGGCGCATCTCGCGGCGGCGCTGGGACGACCGGTGTGGAACCTGCTCGCCTATTCGCCCTTCTGGCTTTACGGCCACGCCGGGGAGGCGACCCCCTGGCACCCGACGATGCGCCTCGTGCGCCAGCCCGCTCCCGGAGACTGGGACGGGCCGATGGAGACGGTGGCCAGGGGCGTTTCAGACCTCGCCGCCCGCAAAGGAGCCCGGCCATGACCGCCCCCTCCCCCCGTTCCGGCGAGACCGGCGTGATGGTCGAGATCTCGCCGGGCGAGCTGATCGACAAGATCACGATCCTGGAGATCAAGTCGCAGCGCCTCTCCGACCCCTCGCGGCGGTTCAATGTGACGACCGAGCTGGAGCTGCTGGTGGCGGCCCGCGACGCGGCCCTGCCCGCGCCGGCGGAGCTGGACGATCTCACCGACGCGCTGCGCGAGGTGAACGGCGACCTGTGGAGCATCGAGGACGACCTGCGCGCCTGCGAATCCCGGGGCGATTTCGGCCCCGGCTTCGTGGCGCTGGCCCGCTCGGTCTACCGCCTCAACGACCGCCGCGCGGCCCTGAAGCGGGAGATCAACCTCCTGCTCCGCTCCCGCCTGATGGAAGAGAAGTCCCACCCCCTCTACTGACCCCGCCCGGCCGCGGCCCAGGCAGAGGACCCGCGCCCCCGGCGCGGCGCCCCCGACCGCCTGCCGCCAGGCCCCGCCCGCCCCAACAAGTGCCCCGGCGCCACGCCCGCCTCGCGCCCTCGGGGAGCGCCTGTTCTCCGGAGCCGTCTCTCGCGGATGCCGGAAAGAGCGACTCGGCCCCCGGGGTCAAGGATCGCGCAGCGACCGCGCGAAGCGCGGCTCGTCCTTGACCCCGGGGGCCGAGTCGCTCAGGCATCCATCAGCGAGAGACGGCTCCGGAGGACAGGCGCGGGCGCTTTGTTCTTGGGTGAGTCAGGAGCCCGCCGGAGGCTCCTCCGCCAGCCTGTCTCGCGCCTCTCCCCGCCGGCTCGACCCGGCCAGGCCCGCCCGCAGGGCGCCTGCAGACCGCTTGCCTCGACCATCCTGCGCTCAGCCCGACGCCCCCCGCGCCCGGGCCATCGCCATTTCGATCTGCTCGGCGAGCTCCGCGCGCTCCTCCGGGCTCAGGAACGCGCCCAGTTCGATCTCGCGTCCGCCGCCCTTCAGAGTCAGGTAGTTCTGCGGCCGCCCGTCGGGGTCGAGCTTCAGCCGCACCCAGTGGGGATTGGCCTGCCAGCGCAGCACGCGGCCGGAGGGCTCGTGGCGCTCGACCGTGATCAGGTCGGGCCAGAGGCGGAGCTGCTCGTGCAGGGACAGGTCGCGGGCGTTGCGGCGCAGGAACCAGCCCAGCGCGCCGAGCGCGCCCAGCACGAAGGGCAGCAGCCCCAGGGCGGCCTTGGTTCCGGCGAGCGGGATCATCGGCAGCGACAGCATCGCCGCCGATCCGCCCATCACCACGCCGAAGCCGCGGCGTCCGAGCGAGCGGTTGGGCCACAGCGTGACCTCGTAGAGGGGCGGGTCGGAACGGTCGACGGCCGGGGGGTTCCCCCCCGGCCGTCCGATTTCCACGCGCCGCCTGGGCGTTCGCGTCCACGTCAGACCTCTGCGGTCAGTGGTGGGGCTGCTTGTCCCACATGTCAGGGGTCGGCAGCTGCTCGAAGGTGTGGGCCGGCGGGGGGTTGGGCAGCGTCCACTCGAGGGTGTCGGCGTGCTCGCCCCAGTAGGCCTTCTCGGTGATCTTCTCGCCCTTCGTGACCGTCACCCAGACGATGTAGAAGAAGAGCAGGAAGGACAGGCCCGAGAGGAAGGCGCCGTAGGACGAGACCTCGTTCCACAGCGAGAACTGCTCGGGATAGTCGATGTAGCGGCGCGGCATGCCCTGACGGCCCAGGAAGTGCTGGGGGAAGAAGGTCAGGTTGGCGCCGATGAACATCATCCAGAAGTGGATCTTGCCCAGCATCTCCGGGTACTGGCGCCCGGTGATCTTGCCGATCCAGTAGTAGACGCCGGCGAAGATGCAGAACACCGCGCCGAGGCTCATCACGTAGTGGAAGTGGGCGACCACGTAGTAGGTGTCATGGTAGGCGCGGTCGACGCCGGCCTGCGACAGCACCACGCCGGTCACGCCGCCGACGGTGAACAGGAAGATGAAGCCCAGCGCCCAGAGCATGGGCGTCTTGAAGCTGATCGACCCGCCCCACATGGTGGCGATCCACGAGAAGATCTTGATGCCGGTCGGCACCGCGATGACCATCGTGGCCAGCATGAAGTAGGCCTGCTGGGTGTGGGACATGCCCACGGTGTACATGTGGTGCGCCCACACGACGAAGCCCAGAATGCCGATGCCGACCATCGCGTAGACCATGCCCAGGTAGCCGAAGACCGGCTTCTTGGAGAAGGTCGAGATCACGTGGCTGACGATGCCGAAGCCCGGCACGATGATCATGTAGACCTCGGGGTGACCGAAGAACCACAGCAGGTGCTGGTAGAGCACCGGGTCCCCGCCGCCGGCCGGATCGAAGAAGGTCGTGCCGAAGTTGCGGTCCGTCAGCAGCATGGTGATGGCGCCGGCCAGGACGGGCAGCGACAGCAGGATGAGGAAGGCGGTCACGAAGATCGACCAGGCGAACAGCGGCGCCTTGTGCAGGGTCATCCCCGGCGCGCGCATGTTCAGGAAGGTCGTGATCATGTTGATCGCGCCCAGGATCGACGAGGCGCCCGAGACGTGGACCGCGAAGATCGCGAGATCCATCGAGTACCCGGCCTCGCGCGTCGACAGCGGCGCATAGAGCACCCAGCCCACGCCGGACCCGAGCTGCTGGTCGCCGCCCGGCGACACCACCGACAGCACCGCCAGCGTCGAGCCGCAGACATACAGCCAGTAGCTGAGGTTGTTCATCCGCGGGAACGCCATGTCCGGCGCGCCGATCATCAGCGGCATGAAGTAGTTGCCGAAGCCCCCGAACAGCGCGGGGATCACGACGAAGAACATCATCAGGATGCCGTGGGCCGTGATCATCACGTTCCACAGATGGCCGTTCGGCGTGACGCCGTCCTCCATCAGCATGTACTGCACGCCCGGCTCCATGAGCTCGAGCCGCATGTACATGGTGAAAGCCACCGAGATCAGACCGAGCACCGCCGAGGTGATCAGGTACAGAACCCCGATGTCCTTGTGGTTGGTCGAGAGGAACCACCGGGTGAAGAACCCCGGGTGGTGGTCGTCATGCGCGTGGGCCGCCGCATCCGCCATGTCTGCACTCCTGCCGCAAGCCGGAACGGCGCCTGCCCGACGCCGGTCCCGGTCCGGGGCTCCCTCGCCCCGGGGAATGTCTCGTTCGCGCAACCGTCCCTGCCCGGTCGGGTTCCGCTCTGCGGTTGATACGACGAATGCAGCCCGCCGGATCAACCTCGTCTTCCTGGAAAGCCCCCCGCCCGCGCCGCGGGCGCGGAGACTCCCCGAAGTCTGCGCGGACCATACCGATTTTGCCGGCGACGTCCACGCGACCGTTTCGCCGCTGGCGAGATCCCGTCCCGCAAGGGCGCGATCGGCGCAGGGCGACGGCGACTCGCCCCCGAATCCGGTCCGAATCCGGGTCCGCCCCCCGCCGATTCCCCCCGGCGCCGGCCGGAGGGACTCCTCGCATTCAACACGGCGCAGGTGTCGTTTCAAGCGACGGCGGCCCGGGGCGCCCGCCGCCCCGCCCGCTCGTCCGGACATTTGAATTGCATGGAATCCTTATTGTCTGCACGTTTCAGGTCTCCCGCCGCTGCCGAGGATCCGACCATGCCCAGAGCCCTGCCGCTTGCGCTCGCCGCGCTGACCCCCATCGCGCTCGTCCCCGTCTCCGCCCGCGCGATCGAGGCGCAGGACTGCGCCGCCTTCGCCGCGCGCTACGGGATGCCCGACGTGGAGATCGCCTCGGTCGAGCCGGTCTCGGACGACGCGGGCTTCGCCTACTGCGACCTGCGCGGGACCATCGGCGGCAACATCGGCTTCGCCGTGCACCTGCCGGCGGACTGGAACGGCCGCTTCCTGATGGTGGGCAACGGCGGCAAGGCGGGCGAGCTGGAGCTCGAGGCCATGGCGCCCCACCGCGCGAAGGGCTTCGCCACCGCCACCACCGACGCCGGCCACTCCGACGCGATCCCCGAGCAGGCCTCCGCCCGCTTCGGCAAGGGCTCGATGGAGATGGAGCTCGACTTCGCCTACCGCGCCCCGCACGAGACCGCGGTCGTCGCCAAGGACATCGTGGAAGAGTTCTACGCCGAGGCGCCCAGCTTCTCCTACTGGGCCGGCTGCTCCACCGGCGGGCGCCAGGGGATGATGGAGGCGCAGCGCCATCCCACCGACTTCGACGGCTACGCCATCGGCGCCCCGGTCTATCCCTACACCTGGGCCCAGATCTCGGCCCCCGCCTTCGCCGGCCGCCTGTTCGGCGAGGATCCCGCGGCCGAGGCGCCGCTGATCTCGGCCGAGCAGATCCTGGCGCTCGGCACGCATGTCGTCGCCAAATGCGACGCGCTCGACGGGCTGGAGGACGGGCTGATCTCCGACCCCCGCGCCTGCGCCTTCGACCCCGCCGTCGACCTGCCCCGCTGCGAGGGCGCAGAGGCCCCCGCCGACGGATCCTGCGCCACCGACGCCCAGGTCGAGGCCCTGTCGCTGATCTACGCCGGCGCGAAGACCTCCCGGGGCGAGGAGGTGGTCCCCGGCCTCCTGCCGGGCGCCGAGGCGATCAAGGGCGGCTGGGACCTGTTCGTGACCAAGCCCGCGGACAGCAAGCGCCCGCCGCTGGCCCACGTCATCGTCCACGACAGCTTCAACTGGCTGATGTTCCCCGAGGACCGGCCGGACTTCAACTACGTGACCGACTTCGACTTCGATGTTCACCCGCAGGAAATGGCAGCCTTCAAGGGCAAGATCTACAACGCCGACGACCCCGACCTGGACGCGATGACGAAGCTGGGCGGCAAGATGCTGATGTATCACGGCTGGGCGGACGTCGGCATCAACCCGCTGTTCTCGATCCGCTACCTCGAGAGCGTCGAGGCCCGTCTCGCCGCGCAGGGCGCCGAGGACCCCAGGGCCGCCGCCGCCGAGATCCTGCGCCTCTACATGGTTCCCGGCATGGTCCACTGCCGCGGCGGGATCGGCTTCGACCGCGTCGACTGGATCGCGCCCCTGATGGCCTGGGTCGAGCAGGGCGTCGCCCCCGAGGCGATCGTGGGCGCGAACGCCGCCGGCGACACCCGCCCCCACTGCCCCTACCCGCAGACCGCGGTCTGGGACGGCGCGGGCGACGTCGCCTCCGCCGCCGGCTTCGCCTGCCGCTGAGGCTTGCGCGGGAGGGGGCCCGGCCCCTCCCGCCCCCGGCCCCGCGGGGGCGCCTCCCCGCAACCGGGTTCGCGATTCCGGCCCGGACCCGGTAGCGTGCGCGCGATTGCATCAGAGGAGGACTGCAATGCCCCGCCCCCATCGCGCCCCGCGCGCCCTGCGTCTCGCCCTTCCCGCGCTGCTGCTGGCGGGGCTCGCGGCCCCGGCCGCGGCCGAGCCGGTCCGCCTGGGCATGGACATCGAGACCGAGGCGCCGATCCTGACCGCCTTCGCGCTCGATTCCTCCTGCGCCTCCGCCGGCCTGCCCTCGGCGACGCTCTCGGCCACGCCCCGTCTCGGCCGGGTCGACACCCGCGCCGTCGTCGCCACGGTCCCCGAGGGCCCCTGCGCCGGCCAGGAGGTCGAGGGCGCGGCCTTCGTCTTCCACGCCTTCAGCCAGCGCGGCGAGGAGACCTTCACCCTGACCGTCGAGAACGCGACCGTCGGCGGCGGCGCGCACGACGTCGAGGTGAACGTGCGCGACTGACCCGCCCGGCCCGGACCGGCGGCGGCGTCAGCCGGCCGGGCCGAACACCTCCTCGAACGCCTCGCGCAGCGCCATGTCGAGCTCGGGCATCGACACGATCAGGCCGAGGTCCGCCAGCGAGGTCACCCCGTATCCGGAGATCCCGCAGGGCACGATGCCGGAGAAATGCTCCAGCTCGGGCTCGAGGTTGATCGAGATGCCGTGGAAGCTCACCCAGTGACGCAGCCGCAGGCCGATGGCGGCGATCTTGTCCTCGGCCGGCGCGCCGTCGGGGCCGGGCGCCTTCTCCGGCCGCACCACCCACACGCCGACCCGGCCCGGGCGCCGCTCGCCGGTCACGCCGAAGGCGGCGAGGGTTCGAATCACCCACTCCTCGAGCCGCCCCACGAACACCCGCAGGTCCCGTCCCCGCCTGTTGAGGTCCAGCATCGCGTAGGCCACCCGCTGGCCGGGGCCGTGGTAGGTGTATTCGCCTCCCCGCCGCGCCTCGAACACCGGGAAGCGGTCGGGCGCGAGCAGGTCCTCGCGTCGCGCCGAGGTTCCGGCAGTGTAGAGGGGCGGATGCTCCAGCAGCCAGACGAGCTCGTCCGCCCGCCCCGCGCGGATGGCGGCGACGCTCGCCTCCATCTCCGCGAGCGCCTGCGGATAGGGGACCAGCCCCTCGCTGATGCGCCATTCGGGCATGGCGGCTCCCTCCCTGCGCGGCCTGCGGGGGCAGGTATCGCTCCGCCGCCGGCCCGCGGCAAGCGTTGCGCCCAGGCCACGGCCGCCGCCGTCGCCGGCCGCCGTCCCCGCCGCCGCCGCATCCGCGTCACGGTCCCGTCACGGCGCGCGGCGCATCACCTCCCCACGGCCTGCGCGCAGCGGGCCGACGAGTCAGGCGCCGCCCCCTCCTCCTGCGGGAGGAACGCAGGCGCCAGGGGGGACCGGAGCGGAGCCGTGGGGGCTCGCGCCCGGTCCGGGGGCACCGGGACCGGCGTGTGGGCCGGGACCGGGACTCTCCCCTCGCGAGCCTTTTCCCGGGTTGACGCGAGGAACCTTGCGAGAAGCATGCGCAGGGGGCTTCACAAGCCCCCCGGCGGGTGCTAGAGGACGCGCCGCCTGATGAGGCCGCGGTCGTGGCGGAATTGGTAGACGCGCAGCGTTGAGGTCGCTGTGGGGTAACTCCCGTGGAAGTTCGAGTCTTCTCGACCGCACCATCAGGCTTTCCTTCGAGATCAGTATGCTAGTAGCATCAACCCCCTAGCGGGGCCCCGCTGTACCACAGGGGGCGCCACTCCGGTGTGGTACAGAGGCTCGAATGGCACCCTCGACGAGGCAGCAAGGCAGCGTCCGGCATACGAAGATTCGTGGCGGGGTCTACTACCTAAACCTTCGCATCCCCCCCGAGCTTCAGAGCGCCCACAGCGGCAGGACGCATCTCGTTCACTCGCTCGGCACGCAGGACGCACGAGAAGCCGAGCGGAAGGTCACCCTCGCTCGCGCAGAACTGTTCGAGGCGCTGGAGAGCAAGCAGCAAAAGGCGTCCTTGGCTGCGATGCTGGACCGGCTACACCCTTCGTACCGTGAGATTTTCGAAAGCTGCGGAGGCCTTGAGGGCCTCATTCGTCGATACGAGTCCGCCGTGGGCTGGCTGGAGGATGCGAGACAGCCGCCCGCGGAAGTCTACGCTCCCCAAAACAGCTATGAGGCTTGGGTCGAAGACGAGGCTGACGCCGCGCACGCGCGTGAGATCGCAAGGACGGAAGAGGACGCCCGTCTTACCGGCAAAGTGCTCAAGGAACTCGGCAGAGACGTAGCGGTGCCCGGCGAACCGTTCGGTCTGCTTGAACTAGCGGAAGCCTACATCACCGCCACGGACACGAAGAAGCAGACCGGCGACACGTACCGCATGGTAGTTCGGCGCTTCATCGAGCTTCATGGCGACCTTCCGCTCCATGCCCTCACGACTGCCCATCTGCGCGCCTATGCGGAAGCGGTCTTGAAACTACCGAGGGTCACCAGCTCGAAGAAGCTGCGCGGCGCGGACATCAAGACAGCGATCAAGATCGCAGAAGCAAAGAAGCTAGCGCGAGTCGGGGAACCCACTCAGGCGGTTCACGTGTCGCTCTTGAAGAGCCTGACCGCGTTCGCCGTTCCTGAGGGCTATCTCAGGAGCGATCCGTGGCACCAGTATCGTGTCATCAAGAGGCGCACGAAGCACTCAGCGGCTCGCAACCCGCGCTCCCCATTCGCGCCCTCGGACATCCGCAGCGTTCTTGCGCACTGCGCCACCCTTGATTTGCGCACCGTTGACCGCTGGGCCCCCCTCATTGCGGCATACCAAGGCGCGCGCCGGGAGGAGATCGGGCAGCTTCACGGAAAGGACATCCGCGAAATCGACGGGGTTTGGTGCATCAGCATCACGGATGAAGACGAACATCAGAAGATCAAGAACAAGGCTTCCCTACGCACGATCCCCCTGCACCCCGCGGTGATCCGCGCAGGCTTCGTCGACTTCGCTCGGACGCGCCCCGAAACCGGCCCTCTGTTCATGGAACCGTCTCGCTGGGGCAAGCCGCCTCACGAGTTGAAGCCCGATGCGCGAGGACGCTTCACCGAGCGGTACGGGAAGCGGTTCTCGCGGATGCTGCGCGAGCAACTCGGCATCACCGACCCCACGCTGGTGTTTCACTCCTTCCGCCACGCTTGGGAAGATGCCGCTGACGCGGCCAACATGCAGCAGAGCCACCGCCGCGTGCTGGCGGGCCGCTCCGCCAACGGCGACTCCCAAGCCGCCTACGGCGCTGGGCCAGCGCTCCCTGCCCTCCTCGAAAGCCTCTCGAAGATCGACCCCGCCGCCGGCTGAGCACCTCGCCAGCCTCGACGAGACACCCGGCGCGGAGCCTCCGCACCGGGTGATGCCGCCTGCCCAGCGTCGATCCGTGGGGGGTGGCCCATTCTGCGCGGAATCTTGACATTCCGCGCCGTACATGAGACAGTTAGCTTAGATAAAGAACGCGGGGCGTTCCTTATTTGCGGACGGGGTCCGTTCTCATCTTCACATCACAATCCGGAGTTCAAGCAATGCCGCAGGCAGGGCTTTACCTATCCCATGCCGCCATTGCGGCTGTTCTTGACTGCTCGGAGTCCGTGCTCCGCGCGGCCCGCAATCTCACCCGTAAGCGTCCGGCCTGACCGCTATCTGGCGTAATTCCAGGGGAGCAGATCTCCGATCCTGTTGATCTTGCAGTCCGGGATGCGGGCGAGGGTGTCGGCGAGCCAGGCCGTGGGGTCGACGCCGTTGAGCTTCGCGGTCTCGATCAGGGTGTAGGCGATGGCCGCTGCACGGCCGCCAGCCTCGGAGCCGATGAAGAGATAATTCTTCCGTCCCAGGGCGATGGCGCGCATGGCCCGCTCGGCCGCGTTGTTGTCGATCTCGAGGACGCCATGGTCGAGCCAGGGCCGCAGGCGGGCTATCCGGGCCAGGGCATAGCGGATCGCGGCGGCGAGCGGCGTCTTGG
>NZ_FOQH01000065.1 GCF_900113695.1 Albimonas pacifica
TGAGGTGGTCCCCGAAATCCGGACAGGCGGCTAAGCTTGGTTCGTCGAGGATCGAGGACAAACGGGATGACGGGGAAGAGGCGGCGCTACAGCGCGGAGTTCAAGGCGAAGGTCGCGCTTGAGGCGCTGAAGGGCGACCTGACGGTGGCCGAGTTGGTGGCGAAGCACGGGGTGCATCAGACGCTGATCCACACGTGGAAGCGGCAGGCCGTGGAGGGGATGTCGACGGTGTTCTCGGGCAAGGCCGAGGCGGCGACGGCGGACCGGGAGGCGGAGCTGTCGAAGCTGCACGCGAAGATCGGCGAGCTGGTGGTGGAACGGGATTTTTTACGGAAAGCCTCCGGACGATGAGCGTGTCTCGGAGGCGAGAGATGATCGACCCGGCTCACCCGCAGCTGTCGATCGCCCGGCAGTGCAGGCTGGTTGCGATCAGCCGATCCGCCTTCTACGGCCCGCCGAAGGGCGAGAGCCCGCTGAACGAGGCCCTGATGCGGCTGATCGACGAGCAGTTCCTGGAGACGCCATGGTACGGGTCACGCCAGATGGCCCGGCATCTTCGCCGCCAGGGCCACGAGGTCGGGCGCAAACGCGTACGGCGGCTGATGGCGAAGATCGGGGTGGAGGCGGTCTACCAGCGTCCGAAGACGTCCCAGCCGCATCCCGAACACCGCATCTGGCCATATCTGCTGCGGAACATGGTCATCGACCGCCCGAACCAGGTCTGGTGCGCAGACATCACCTACCTGCCGATGCGCCGCGGGTTCCTCTACCTGGTGGCCATCATGGACTGGGCGACGCGGAAGGTCCTGGCCTGGCGGGTGTCGAACACGCTGCACGCGGACTTCTGCATCGAGGCGCTGGAGGAGGCGTTGGCGCGCCATGAGCCGCCGGAGATCTTCAACACCGACCAGGGCGGCCAGTTCACCAGCCCGCGCTTCACCGGCGTGCTTCACGACGCGGGCGTGCGCATCTCCATGGACGGCCGCGGGCGGTGGATGGACAATGTCTTCATCGAGCGCCTCTGGCGCACCCTGAAGTACGAGTGCATCTATCTGCACGCCTTCGAGACCGGCTCCGAGCTACGCGCCGGGCTGCGCAGGTGGATCGCGTATTACAATGCCCACCGGCCGCACTCGGCCCTGGGCGGGAGAACGCCGAACGAGGCCTACGCAGCCCCGGTCGGCTATCAAGCGGCGGCATGACGAGGACCTGAACCAAGCTTAGCCACGCCGCGAAACTGTCCGGGGAATGGGGACCACCTCA
>NZ_FOQH01000013.1 GCF_900113695.1 Albimonas pacifica
CGTGAGCTGGGTTTAGAACGTCGTGAGACAGTTCGGTCCCTATCTGCCGTGGGTGTTCGAGACTTGAGAGGAGCTGCCCCTAGTACGAGAGGACCGGGGTGGACGCACCACTGGTGGACCTGTTGTCGTGCCAACGGCAGTGCAGGGTAGCTATGTGCGGACAGGATAACCGCTGAAGGCATCTAAGCGGGAAGCCCCCCTCGAAACCAGGTCTCGCCTGAGAGCCGTGGAAGACCACCACGTCGATAGGCTGGGGATGCACGCGCAGCGATGTGCGCAGTCGACCAGTACTAATCGCTCGATAGGCTTGATCCGCCCCGGAAGACGGCCGACGAAAGTCAGCCCACCCGGACCAGCGCGGTTCATTACAAATACCTGGCATTCTTCGGAAAGATCAAAACCCCGTCTTCGTCGCGCAGCGACGTACCGGCCGAACGGCCGGCGCGCTCCTGCGCGGGTCCGCGCCTCGCGCGGACCTCAAAACGAAAACAGGGGTTGGTTCGCAGGTCCGGCGGTCACAGCGCAAGGGAAACACCCGATCCCTTCCCGAACTCGGCCGTTAAGCCCTGCCGCGCCGATGGTACTGCGACTCAAGTCGTGGGAGAGTAGGTCGCCGCCGGACCCGTCAACCAACCCCTATCTCGTCTCCCTCACGATACCCAAAACCGCGGGGTGGAGCAGCCCGGTAGCTCGTCAGGCTCATAACCTGAAGGTCGCAGGTTCAAATCCTGCCCCCGCAACCAGAATACAAAACATCACCAATCGCTTGAACGCCGCCCCACAGGGCGGCGTTCGCGTGTGGATCTGGCGTGGCCGAACCAGGTCCGATAACGGAGGCTCCGCGTGATGACTGCGCTGACCCCGAAGGCTGGGCCGCGGGCCGGGTCAGAGCGCGGGCGAAGCCGCGCGCAGGGTCGCGTGGCGGCCCAGAGGCAGCATCATCGGCTTGCCGGAGGTCGGGTCGGGGATCACCCGGCTCTCGAGACCGAAGACCTCGAGCACCGTCGCCTCGGTCAGCACCCGATCGGGAGGACCGGAGGCGTGGACGCGGCCGGCGACCATCGCCACCAGCGCGTCGGCGTAGCGGGCGGCGAGATTGAGGTCGTGCAGCACCATCACCACCGTCGTGCCGCGGGCGCGGTTGAGGTCGGTCAGCAGATCCAGAACCTCGAGCTGGTGGGCGACGTCGAGATAGGTGGTCGGCTCGTCGAGCAGCAGCAGCTCGGTCCGCTGCGCCAGCGCCATGGCGATCCAGGCGCGCTGGCGCTGACCCCCGGAGAGCTCGTCGACCGCGCGCTCGGCGAGGTCCGCGGTGGCGGTCGCGGCCAGCGCCTCGGCCACCGCCTCGTCGTCCTCGCGCGTCCAGCGCGACAGGGGGCCGTGGTGGGGGTGGCGGCCGCGACCCACCAGATCGGCGACGGTGATCCCCTCGGGCGCCAGGGGCGTCTGCGGCAGCAGGCCCAGGCGGCGGGCCAGCGCCCGGGTCGGCAGGCGGTGGATGGCGCGGCCGTCGAGCAGGACCTCGCCCCGCGTCGGAGCCAGCAGGCGGGCGAGGCTGCGCAGCAGGGTGGACTTGCCGCAGGCGTTGGCGCCGACGATGGCGGTGATCCGCCCCGGCGCGATCTCCAGCGACAGGTCGTGGAGGATCTCGCGCCCGTCGTAGCCGGCGTGCAGGCCATGGGCTGCGAAGGAGTCGACGGTCATGACAAGGCCCCGCTGCGCCCGGCCCGGACGATGAGATAGAGGAGGTAGGGCGCCCCCAGCGCCCCGGTGACGACCCCCACCGGGTAGCGGCCCGGCAGCAGGAACTGGCCGGCGTAGTCCGCGCCCAGCGTCAGCAGCGCCCCCACCAGCGCGGCGGGCGCCAGCAGCGAGCCGCGCGCGCCGACGACCCGCGCCGCGATCGGGCCCGAGAGGAAGGCCACGAAGGCGATCGGCCCCGCGACCGCGGTCGCGACCGACACCAGCCCGACGGCCGCGAGCGCGACGACCAGGCGCGTGCGCTCGACCCGCACGCCCAGCGCGGCGGCGGCGTCGTCGCCGAGCCGCATCGTCTCCAGCGCCCGGGCCTGGGCCAGCAGCACGGCGCCCAGGGCCAGCAGGGCGGCGAGCAGGGGGCGGGATTGCTCCAGCGTCGCGCCGTTGACGCTGCCGGTCAGCCAGCGCATCGCCTCCTGCAGGGTCCAGGAGGGGGCCTGCGAGAGGCACCAGGCGGTGACGCTCTGCAGCATGGCCGAGACGCCGATGCCCACCAGGATCAGCCTGGCGCCGGCGACGCCGCCCCGCCAGGCCAGCGCCCAGATCGCCAGCGCCACGCCGAGGCCGCCGGCGACGGCGAGCAGCGAGACGGCCGGGCCGCTCCACCCCAGCAGCACGATCGCGAACACCGCCGCGGCGCCCGCGCCCGAGGAGATGCCGATCACGTCGGGGCTCGCCAGCGGGTTGCGCAGCAGGGTCTGGAAGGCGGCCCCGCCGAGGCCGAAGGCCATGCCGGCGAGGATCGAGAGCGCCGCGCGCGGCAGGCGCAGCTCGCCCACCGTGAAGGAGGCGACCGGCACCTCCTCCCCCGCCAGCACCCGCAGCACGTCGAGCGGCGGGGTGAAGGAGCGTCCGAGGCTGAGCGTCAGCGCCGCGGCGGCGAGAAGCAGCGCCAGCAGCATGAGGCCCAGGCGCTGGCGGCGGCGGCCGCGGGCCCGGCGCAGGCCGGCGACATGGGCGGCGAGGCTCACAGCGCGCGCACCTTGCGCCGGCGCACGATCCAGATGAACAGCGGCGCGCCCACGAAGGCGGTGACGAGGCCGACGTCGAGCTCGGCCGGCCGCGCGGCCAGCCGACCGGCGACGTCCGCCAGCAGCAGCAGGATCGCGCCCGCCAGCGCCGAGACCGGCAGCAGCCAGCGATGCTCGACCCCCACCAGCAGGCGGCACAGGTGCGGGGCGGCGAGGCCCACGAAGCCGATCGGCCCGCAGACCGCGGTCGCCGCGCCGCAGAGCAGCACCGCCCCCAGCGCCGCCACGGCGCGGGCGCGGGCGACGCGGACGCCGAGGCCCGCGGCCAGCTCCTCGCCCAGGGCAAGCTGGTCGAGGCTGCGGGCGGAGATCAGCGACAGCGCGAAGCCCGCGAGCAGGAAGGGCAGGGCGGGCAGGATGCCCTCCCAGCTCGCCCCGCCGACGCCGCCCACCTGCCAGGCGCGCACGCCGCCGGCGATGTCGTTGCGCGGCAGCACCACGGCGACCACCAGCGAGCTCGCCGCGATCGAGGTCGCCGCGCCGGCGAGCGCCAGGCGCAGGGGCGTGGCCGCGCCCCGGCCCAGCGAGCCGACGGCGTAGACGAAACAGGCCGCCGCGGCGGCGCCGAGGATGGCGGTCCACAGGTAGGCCTCGACGCTCTCGATCCCGAACCAGGCGACGCCGATCACCACCGCCAGCGCCGCGCCGGCGTTCACGCCCAGGATGCCCGGATCGGCCAGCGGGTTGCGGGTGACGCCCTGCATCACCGCGCCCGAGAGCCCCAGCGCGGCGCCGGCGAGCGCGGCCAGCACGGTGCGCGGAACCCGCACCGCGACCGCGGCCGCGTCGAGCGTGTCGACCCGCCCCGACAGCCCCGCCGCCACGTCCGCCCAGGCCACCGCGCGCGCCCCGAAGGCCAGCGACAGCGCCGCCGCCCCCGCCAGCGCCAGGGCGCCGGCGGCGAGCCACAGGCCGCGCAGGCGCCGGCGCGCATGGGCCGGCGCCGGGATGGGCTCGGGGACGGGTTCGGCCACGGGCCCGGCGGTCATCGCGCGCGCCGGGCGGCCTCGGCCAGGCGGTCGACGTAGGCCTCGAGCACCCAGGGGATCGAGAGCGGCGTGGGGTTCGCGCCCGTGCCCACCGGGTCGTTGCCCAGCAGCACCACCGAGCCCGCCTGCACCGCCTTCATGCGGCCGGTCAGGGGATTGGCACGGATCGAGTCGCGCAGCGCCTCGCCGCCGTAGGCGATCAGGATGTCCACGTCGTCGAAATCGTCGATCCGCTCGGCGCTGATCTCGCCGGCGTAGCGGCCGGCCGCGCCCGCCTCCTCGACCGCGCGGGGCGAGACGAGGCCGAGGTCGGCGAGGAATTTCACCCGCGTGTCGGCGGCGGTGTAGAAGCGGATCACGCTCAGGTCCCGCGCGTCGAGGTGGGTTACGAACATCGCCGACTTGCCCGCCAGCGCCGGATGGCGGGCGAGGGTCGCGGCGATCTCGGCCTCGGTGCGCGCGATCAGCGCCTCGCCCTCGGCCGAGAGGCCCATGCCGGCGGCGTTCAGCCGGATCATCTCCCGCCAGTCGGTCGCCCAGGGCCCGGCGCGCCAGGCGACCACCGGGGCGATGGAGCTCAGCGTGGCGTAGTCGGCCTGCGAAAGGCCCGAGTAGGCGGCCAGGATCACGTCGGGGCGCGTCTCGGCCACCGCCTCGAAGTCGATGCCGTCGCCCTCGTCGAAGAGGACCGGGGGCTCGGCCCCCAGCTCCGCCAGCCGCGCGGCGGTCCAGGGCAGCAGGCCGTCGCCGTCGTCGTCGCCGAAATTCGCCCGCGCCATGCCCACCGGCGCGACGCCCAGCGCCAGGGGAACCTCGTGGTTCGCCCAGGCCACCGTCGCCACCCGCTGCGGCCGCCGGGGGATCGTCGTGGTTCCCAGCCCATGGGCGACGGTGGCGGGGAAGGCGTCCGTCGCGGCGGAGGCGGCGGAAGCGAGAAGCGGGCTCGCCGCCAGTCCGGCGAGGAAGGACCGGCGGGATCGGGACGAGGGCTGCAAGGCGGATCTCCCATCGGGAAACGGACGACGGACGGCAGGCTGGCGACGGCGAGCGCGCCCCGGTTCCACCTTCCGCGCGCGCGGGTCAAGGCGGGCGGGGCGGTTCCGCCGGGATCGGCGCGGGGCCGCGCCGAGATTCACCCTGAATTCTGACAAAAACCGTCGGAAACGCCAATACACCTGCCGCAGCCTCGGCTATGCCTCGCCCCGCACAGCCGCTCCGGGTCGCGGCGGCGTCCGCGCGCCGCGATTCGCCCGCCGCCCCTCCCCCGCCCGCGGCGGGCCGGAGGGCGCCCGCCATCGACGGGACAGCCAGCACGGGCCGGCGAGCGCCGGCCGCCCCTCCGCCGACACGCAAGACCATTCGCCGGGACCGAGAATGACCGCACTGATGAAGGCCAGCCCAGGCCGCCGCTTCGCCCGCCCGGGCGCCCGCCGCCGGATCGCCCGCCTGATGCTGGGCGGCGCCACGCTGGCGCTGGTTCCCGCCGCCGGCTGGGCGCAGGAGACGCCCGCCGCAGATCCCGCGCCGGCCGAGGGCGAGGTCTACCGCCTGTCGCCGGTTCTGGTGGACCGCGGCGCGCGCGGCGACGACGACGCCCGCTCGGTGGTGGCGCGCGAGATCTCGGTCGGCGGCAAGGTGGCGACCTCCATCCAGGACACGCCGGCCTCGATCTCGGTCGTCACCCAGCGCGAGATCGAGCTGCGCGACGCCGACACCATCGAGGAGGTGCTGAGCTACACGCCCGGCATCGTCACCGACTACTACGGCTCCGACGACCGCAACGACTACTTCCAGATCCGCGGCTTCGACGCCTCGACCTATCGCGACGGCCTGACGCTGGGCACCATGCGCGGCGTGCGCGAGGAGCCCTACGCCTTCGAGCGGGTGGAGATCCTGAAGGGCGCCAACTCGACCCTCTTCGGCCCCTCCGAGCCGGGCGGGTCGATCAACTACGTCTCCAAGCTGCCGCGCTTCGAGGAGTTCGGCGAGGTCTACGTGCAGGGCGGCTCGTTCGAGCATCGCGAGCTTGGCTTCGACTTCGGCGACACCATCGACGCCGACCAGACGCTCGCCTTCCGCCTGACCGGCAAGCTGCAGGACGCCGAGCGCGAATACGCCCATTCGCGCGACGACGAGGGCTTCCTGATGGGCGGCCTGACCTGGGAGCCGACCTTCGACACCTCGATCTCGCTGGTGGCCGACTGGCTGGTGCGCGACGCCTCGCCCAACAGCGGCGGCTATCCGCTGGACCGCGACTACAGCCGCGAGCTGTTCTTCGGCGAGCCCGACCTCAACCGCCACGCGGTCGAGCGGGCGACGGTCACGCTGCTGGGCGAGCATGACTTCGGCGGCGGCTTCTCCCTGCGCGGCAACGTGCGCTACAGCGACCTGACGGACGACTTCGGCTACGTCTACCTGTCCGACTACCCGGGCCGCCCCGGCACCGTGGTCGACCGCTTCCAGTTCGGCTCCGACAGCTCGGCGCAGGAGCTGATCGGCAACCTGATCGGCCAGTACGACCGCGACTTCGGCGCCATCGACAGCTCCACCCTGCTGGGGGCGGAGTTCCGCGACGCCTCGACCTCGACCAGCTCCTTCTACGGGGCCGTGGCGGGGATCGACGTGGCGAACCCGGTCTACACCGGCGCCCCCCCGGCCGTGGCGCCCTACCTGGTGCAGGACCAGGACTACTCGACCCAGGCGCTGTTCGTGCAGCAGAACCTGTCGTTCTACGACACGATCATCGTCACCGGCGGCGTGCGCCACGACTGGCTGGACCTGCGCCAGACCGACCGCGTGGGCGGCGCGCCCGTCACGGCCTCGGACGACTTCGCCGAGTTCTCGTTCCGCGGGGCCGTCACCTGGAAGGTCACCGACGAGGTCTCGACCTACGTCAGCTACGTCGAGTCGGTCTCGCCTCCCGGCATCGGGGTCGAGCCGGAGCGGGGCGAGCAGTACGAGATCGGCGTGAAATACGCCCCCGACGCCTTCCCGGCGCTGTTCTCGGCCTCGGTCTTCGACCTGACCAAGAACAACGTCACCATCGCGGTGGTGCAGCCCGACGGCGCCATCGTCCGCCAGCTGATCGGCGAGAGCCGCGCCCGCGGCTTCGAGCTGGAGGGCAAGGCCGAGATCACCGAGACCTTCTCGATCTTCGGCGGCTACACCTTCCTCGACACCGAGGTGGTCAAGGGCGTGGTGCGCGGGGTCGACGTCTCGGGCAAGCGGCTCGCCTCGACGCCCGAGCACATGGCGAGCCTGTGGGCCACCTACGTGGTCCCGGGCGAGGGGGCGCGGGGCGACCTGACCTTCGGGTTCGGGGCGCGCTACGTGGGCGCCTACTACTTCAACGCCTCCAACGACAACGGGCGCAGCGACGACGCGGTGCTGTTCGACGCCTCCATCGGCTACAAGGTCACCGAGAACGCCGAGCTGCAGGTCAACGTCACCAACCTGATGGACGAGCAGAACGTGGTCGGGCGGGGCACCGCCGACTACTACAACCCCGGCCGGACGGTGATGGCGAAGCTGCGCTACGTGTGGTGACCGGGACGGGGGGCGCCGCCGGCCGGTCCGGCGGCGCCCCTCCCGCGAAGGGCCTCAGGCGGCGCGGGCCCGGCGCCAGGCGGCGGGGGTCTCGCCCTCGACCTGGCGGAACACCCGGGTCAGGTGCGCCTGGTCGGAAAAGCCGAGCCGGTCGGCGACCTCGGAGATGCTCAGCGCCCCGTCGGCGAGCAGCGCCTTGGCGAGCTCGATCCGCCGGCGCGACTGCCACTGCAGGGGCGTGAGCCCGGTGGTGTTGCGGAACACGTGAGAGAACCAGCTCTCCGACAGGCCGACGGTCGCGGCCATCTCGGCCACCGTCAGGCGACGGCCGCCGCCGGCCTCGAAGCGCTCGACGATGCGGCGCATCTGCCAGCGGGTCAGCCGGCCCTCGGCCCGCGCCGGCGCCGGGCCGCCGGCGGGGCCGCCCAGGTCGAGCACCGCGGTGGCGAGGCTGATCGCGAGGCTCTCGGCGTAGAGGTCGTGGCGGCGCGGCTCGGTCACCTCCTCGACCAGCAGGCGGGCCAGGCCCTCGATGTCGCCGGTGTCGCGCACCTCCGCCGGGCGGGCCAGCGCCTCGCGCGCGGCGGCGCGGCCCAGCGCGCGCCCGAGCGTGTCGGAGAGCTTGGCCGCGTCGAGATGGACGTCGAGATGCGAGAAGACCAGCGGCGCGGTGAAGGCGGTCCACATCGGCGTGCCCGCGGGCACGTAGAAGGCCCGCGCCATCGGCCGCCCGCGTCGGGCCAGGGCCCGCTCGCTCTCGCCGACCTGAACGGAGGAGACGTCGTCGAAGAACACCGAGATCCGCGGGTTGGCCGAGAGGTAATAGCCGCGCCCGCCGCACTCGCCCTCCGCCTGCCAGAAGGCGCCGAGCAGCCCGTCGAGCCCGCGCCAGCGCAGCGGCGCGGTGGCGCGGATGCCTTCGGTCCTGCCGGTGAACTGGTGTCGGTAGCCCATCTGCCTTCGGCGCGCGTCCATCCTGGGGGAGGGGAGCCGCTGGCTGGGCGCGGGCGCGTGTCCGGTCGTCGCCCGGAGACGTCTGCCCACGCGGAACTTGCGAGCCTCGCCGAACGCCTAGGGCCTTTGCGGGCGGCTTGCAAGTCCGCCCCCGGCCGCGCCCCGCCGGCTTTCCCCGCCGTTTCGTCCGGCCGCCCCGCGCCGTCGGCCGCGTCCGGTCGCCAGACATGCCGCAGGGCGAGGTCGCCCGGACGCCGGCCGCGCGCAGGCGTCGGCGCGTCCCGCGGCCTGCGCGCGGCCGGCGCAAAGGCCGAAGGGGGCGGCCCCCGCGAAGGGGCCGCCCGCGCCGCCGCCCCCTGCGCGGGGGCCGGGCGGCTCACTTCTCGACGCGGAAGTCCTGGTGGCAGGCCTTGCAGGTCTGGGCGAGGTGCATGAAGGCGCCGTCGGGCGGCATCGCGGCGAGCTGCTCGGGCGAGGGGCCGCCGTCCGCCATCATCGCGCCCATGCCGCCGCCGCCCATCATGCCGGCCTGCTTCATCGCCTCGGGGCCGCGGGGGTTGTCGGCCGCCTCCGCCAGCGCCCTGGCGGTCTCGGCGAGCCGGCCGGCGAGGGCGGCGAAGCGGTCGGGCTCGCTCCAGATCGCCGGCGCGGCCTCGGACGGGGCGTGGCCGGTGCCTTCGGGGAACATCGCCACCAGCGACTCGCCGCCGGCGGCGACGATCACGCCGGCCTGGTCGCGCACCGCGGCGGCGTCGTAGGGCGCTTCGCCCTTCAGCATCTGGGCGATCGCCTTGGTCGCGCCGGCGATGTCCTTCATCGCCTCCATGCGCTCCATCACCACGCCCTCGGCGCCGCCATGCGCCAGCGCGCCCGCGCCGGCGAGCGTCGCGCCGCCCAGGGCGAGCGCGAGACATCCACGTTTCATCATCGTCAGGTCTCTCCAGGTTCTCAGCAGGGTGGCCGCGCCGTCGCGGCCGCTCAGCCCCGCCCGGAGATCGGAGGCGGCACGCCCGGGGCCGGCGCAGCCAGCGCCCGCAGGCGTCCCGGCGCCGAGGGCGGCGCCGCCGGCGCCGGAGCGCCGACGCCCGCGAGCCCCGCCCGGTCCGGCGTCAGCGCCGCGCAGATCGCGCCCGCCGCCGCGTGGCAGCAGGGACGCTCGGCCTCGCCCCCGGCGTCGGCCCGCGCGACGGCGGGCGGCGGCGCCGCGCGCTCGACCGCCGGCGCGCCGCCATGGGCCCGCGCCTCGCCGGTCGAGACCAGCAGGGCCAGCGCCGTCAGCGCCGCCGCCAGCGCCATCAGCCCCACGGGGCGCAGCATCGTCCGGATCCGTCGCATCCGCCTCGGGTCGTCCTCGGTTCCCGTCGTCGCGGCGCAGCCTAACCGCTGATCCGCCGCCTGTCCCGCCACGAAATCGCGGGGTCCGAAACCCCCTTGACCTTCCAGCGACTGGAAGCCCCATCTCTACGTGCAGGATCGACTCTCATGCGCGGAGCCCCCAGATGACCGCCCCTCACCGCCCGCATGCGGCGCACCCTGCCGGCCACGGCCACGAGCACGCCCACGGCCATGGCCATGGGCATTCCCATGGCGATGCTCACGACCCCGCCGGGTCGGGCGTGCTGCGCGACCCGGTCTGCGGGATGACCGTGGACCCCGCGGCCGGCAAGCCGACGGCCGAGCACGACGGCCGCGTCTTCCACTTCTGCTCCGAGCGCTGCCGCGGCAAGTTCGTCGCCGCGCCCGGCGACTACCTGACCGCCAGGGACCCGGTCTGCGGCATGGATGTGGACCGCTCCACCGCCGCCCACATGACGAAGCATGAGGGCCAGCGGCGTTACTTCTGCTCCGCCGGCTGCCAGGCGAAGTTCGAGGCCGAGCCGGACCGATACCTCGGCGACCGCCCGCCGCCCGAGCCGGCGCCCGCGGGGACCCTCTACACCTGCCCGATGCACCCCGAGATCGTGCAGGACCATCCCGGCGACTGCCCCAAGTGCGGCATGGCGCTGGAGCCGATGACCCCCTCGGCCGAGGCGGGCCCCAACCCCGAATACGTCGACTTCCGCCGGCGCCTCGCGATCGCCGCGCCCCTGGCGGGCGCGATCTTCATGCTCGAGATGGGGTCGCATCTGGGCCTGCCCTTCGCCGACTGGATCGGCCATCGCGCCTTCGGCTGGGTGCAGTTCGCCCTGGCCACGCCCGTGGTCTGGATCTGCCGGCCGTTCTTCAAGCGGGGCTGGGCCTCGGTCGTCAACCGCAGCCCCAACATGTGGACCCTGATCGCGCTGGGCACCGCGGCGGCCTACCTGTTCTCCCTCGTCTCGCTGCTCGCGCCCGGCGTGTTCCCCGCGGCGATGCGCGACCCGATGGGCATGACCCCGGTCTATTTCGAGGCCGCCGCCGTGATCCTGGCGCTGGTCCTCGTCGGCCAGGTGATGGAACTGGCCGCGCGCGAGCGGACCGGCGACGCCATCCGCGCCCTGATGGACCTCGCCCCCAAGACCGCCCGCCGGGTGCAGGGCGAGCGCGAGGAGGACGTGCCCCTCGACGCCCTGCGCTCCGGCGACGTGCTGCGGGTGCGCCCGGGCGAGAGCGTGCCGGTGGACGGCGAGGTGATCGAGGGCCGCTCCTCGGTCGACGAGAGCATGATCACCGGAGAGCCGGTCCCGGTCGAGAAGACCGTCGGCGAGCCGGTCACCGGCGGCACGCTCAACAAGAGCGGCACGTTCCTGATGCAGGCCGGGGCGGTGGGCGCCGACATGACGCTCAACCGGATCGTGGAGATGGTGGCGAAGGCCCAGCGCTCGCGCGCGCCGATCCAGGCGGCGGCGGACCGGGTGGCGGGCTATTTCGTGCCCGCGGTGGTGGCGGTCGCGGCGCTCGCCTTCGCGCTGTGGGCGGCGCTGGGGCCGTCGCCGGCCCTGTCCTACGCCTTCGTCGCCGCGGTCTCGGTCTTGATCATCGCCTGTCCCTGCGCGCTGGGCCTCGCCACGCCGATGTCGATCATGGTCGCCACCGGCCGCGGCGCGCAGGCGGGCGTCCTGATCCGCGACGCCGAGGCGCTGGAGCGGCTGGCCGGGGTCGACGTGCTGATCGTGGACAAGACCGGCACCCTGACCGAAGGCCGGCCCGCCCTGACCGAAGCCGAGCCCGTCGAGGGCGTGGGCGAGGCCGAGCTCCTCTCCCTCGCCGCCGCGCTCGAGCGGGGGTCGGAGCATCCGCTCGCCGAGGCGATCGTGACGGGCGCCGAGGACCGCGGGGCCGGGCGGCTCGAGGCCTCCGACTTCGAGGCCGTCGCCGGCAAGGGCGTGACCGGGACGGTCGCGGGCCGCGCCGTCGCGCTGGGCAACGCCGCGCTGATGGCGGATCTGGGCGTCGACCCCGGCCCGCTGTCGGCGCGCGCCCGCGCGCTGCAGGAGCAGGGCCGCACGGCGATGTTCGTGGCCGCCGACGGCCGGCCCGCGGGCCTGATCGCCGTCGCCGACCGGATCAAGCAGACGACGCCCGCCGCGATCCGCGCGCTGCACGCCTCGGGCCTGCGCATCGTCATGGCCACCGGCGACGCCGAGGCCACCGCCCGCGCCGTCGCGAAGGAGCTGAACATCGACGAGGTCCATGCCGAGGTCTCTCCCGAGGACAAGCACGCTCTGGTCGAGCGCCTGCACGGCGAGGGCCTGTCCGTCGCCATGGCCGGCGACGGCGTCAACGACGCCCCCGCGCTGGCCGCGGCGGACGTTGGAATCGCGATGGGCACGGGCGCCGACGTGGCGGTCGAGAGCGCCGGCGTGACCCTGGTCAAGGGCGACCTGAACGGCGTGGTCCGCGCCCGCAGGCTGGCCGAGACGACGATGCGCAACATCCGCCAGAACCTGTTCTTCGCCTTCGCCTACAACGCCGCCGGCGTGCCGCTGGCCGCGGGGGTGCTCTACCCGGTGTTCGGTCTGCTGCTGTCGCCGGTGGTGGCGGCGGCGGCGATGAGCCTGTCCTCGGTCTCGGTGATCGGCAACGCGCTGCGGCTGCGGGTCGCGAAGCTCTGAGGCGGGCGGCCCGTCCTCAGGTCCAGAAGAGCACGGTCGCGGCCCAGGCCGCGGCCGCCGCGCTCAGCAGCACCGGCCAGCCGGCGCGGGGAAAGTCGGAGAAGCGATAGCCGCCCAGCCCGTGGGCGAGCGTGTTGTTGTGGTGGCCGAAGGGCGTGAGAAAGTCGAGCGAGGCCCCCGCCGCCAGCGCGATCAGGAACGGCTGGGGCGGGGCGCCGGAGACCTCGGCGAGCTCGACCGCGATCGGCGCGAGCGCCACCACCAGCGCCGCGTTGTTGACCAGCGGCGTCAGCGCCGCCGCCAGCAGCAGGATCGCGCCGATGGCGAGCGGCGGCGAGGCGACGGCGGGCAGCGAGGCGACCGCCCCCGCGAGGCTCGCCGCCGCGCCGGTGGTCGCCGCCGCCTCGCCCAGCGGGATCATCGCCGCCAGCATCACGATCACCCCCCAGTCGAGCGAGGCGAGCCCGGCGCGCAGCCGCAGCGCGCCCCCCAGCAGCAGGGCGAGCAGAACCGCGCCGAAGGCCGCCGCGGGATCGGCCAGGCCGAAGCCCGCCGCCGCCACCCCCAGCCCGAAGGCCGCCAGCGGCCACAGCGGCGGCGCGGGCCCCGTCTCCTCCGGGCCCGGCGCCAGCAGCAGCGCGTCGCGCTCGCCCAGCGCCCGGCGCAGGGCCTCGGGCGGGCCCTCGAGGTGCAGGACGTCGCCCACCCCCAGCCGCAGGTCGGCGAGCCGCCCCTCGATCAGCCGCGGGCGCGGGCCGAGGCCCACCGCCACCAGCCGCGCGCCCGCGTCTTCCAGGAAGGCCAGCGCGCCGGCGGGGGAGCCGACCAGCGGCGAGGCGGGCGAGATCACCGCCTGCATCGGCTCGGCCCCGCGGGCGGGCGCGGCGGCGGCGAGCGCCAGCGCCCCCTCGGCCCGCAGGGCGTCGAGCGTGCGCGGATCGGCCTCGGCCAGCAGCCGGTCGCCGGCCGCGAGCGGGGTGCGCGGCCACAGCGGCGAGACCGCGCGGCCGGCGCGCTCGATCCCGCGCACCGCAAGGCCGCGGGGCAGGTCGGCGAGCGCCCGGCCGACGAGGGGCGAGCCCTCGGGCAGGGTCAGCTCCGCCACCACCGGGCTGGGGTCGAGGGCCTGCGCCTCCTCCGGATCGGGGTCGAGGACCCGCGGCGCCCAGAGGAGCAGCGCCGCCAGCCCCGCCAGCGCCGCCGGCACGCCGGCCAGCGCGAAGTCGAAGAAGCCGAAGCCGCGGCCCACGGCGTCGGAGAGCGCCTCGCTCGCCAGCAGGTTGGGGGGCGTGCCGATCAGGGTGCACAGCCCGCCCAGCAGCGTGGCGTAGGAGACCGGGAGCAGGATCGCCCGCGGCGCCAGCCCCGTGCGCCGGGCGGCGGCCTGCACCACCGGCAGCATCAGGGCGAAGGCGCCGACGTTGTTCATCACGCTCGAGAGCGCGGCCGCCAGCGCCAGCAGCGCCGCGCGCGCCCGCCCCGGTCCGCGCAGGCGCGCCAGCAGCCGCTCGGTCGCCGCCTCGAGCAGGCGGGCGCGCGACAGCAGGCGCACGATCAGCAGGATCTCGACCACGGTGATCACCGCGGGATTGGCGAAGCCGGAGAAGATCCGGTCGGCCGGCACCAGCCCCAGCGCGGCCCCGAGGGCGAGGCCGGAGAGGGCCACCACCTCCAGCCGGAAGCGGCCGGAGGCGAAGGCGGCCAGCAGGCCGGCGAGCAGGGCGAGAATCGCGATCTGGTCCGCGGTCATGGTCACGCCGTCGACGAGGGGGCGGGCGGCCAGCCAAGCACGCGGCCGGGGACGAGAGAAGGGCCCGCGCACGGGGCGCCGCAAGGGCGTCCGCGCCGACCCGCCCGCCCAGGGGGCTCCGGCGCCTCTCCGGCGCCGGGCGGCGGCGCGCCGCCCTCCTGCGGCCCTTCCCTCCGGGCCGCGCCGTCCCTCCCGCGCGCCGCGCCGCGTCGGCGGCCGGACGGCGCCCAGGACCGCGAAGGGGGCGCCGCCTCGGCGCCGTCGCCGCGGCGCGCGGAACCGGAGCGTCGGCCGCGGAGCCCCGCGGCCCGCCCGCCGACAGCGAGGCGACGCCGCCGGGGAGCGTGGGCGGGGGCGTTCGGGCGGGCGCGCGGAGACCGTCCGGTCCCGGGCGGGGACCGGCGCGGCCGCGGCCGATGCGTGCGCGGCGCGCGGCGTCCGGGCGGGGGCAGGCTCAGCCCGCCCTGCGCCGCGGCATCGCCAGCAGGTCGCCCAGGGTCTCGGCGGCCAGCGCGGCCTGGCGGACGATCTCGGGGACCGCGGTGATCTCGAACAGGCTGCCCTGGCCGAGGGGGCCCAGCGCGAAGAGGCCGCTGACCTCGCCCCCCCGCGGGCTCCACAGCCGCCCGTCCGCCGCCACCCGCAGCCCCAGCCCCGAGGGATCGGGCGCCGCCAGCCCCTGGGCGATCAGCGCCGCGGGCAGGGGCGCCGAGAGGTCGGGGCGGTGGCCCGAGCAGTCGATCGCGACGTCGACCGCCAGCGTCTCGGGCGCCCGCGCGCCGCGCCAGGCGACCCGCAGGCGGCAGGGGGCGTCGCCGGCGGCTCCAGCACCCGGCCGGCGCGCAGGCGGGTGCGGGGGCGGGCGAGCTCGGCGGCCAGCCGCGCGTGCTGGACGGGGGGCAGGCGGTGGCGGTGGGCGTCCCAGAACGGGCGCAGGTGGCGCAGGAAGCGGGCGCGGTCGGCCGCGCTCAGCGCCTGCCAGATCGCCTGGGCGTGGGGGCGCAGGCGGTTGACCTCGCCCTGCCAGGGGCGGCCCTCGGCCTCGGCCCGGGCGCAGGCGGCGCGCAGGTCGCGGACGAGCTCCGCCAGCCGCACGCCGGCCGGGGTCTGAAGGGCGGGGGGGCGCGCCGCCATCTCGGCATGGGGGCGGGGGACGAGGGCGCGGCGCGAAATCACCGTGATCTCCGCCTCGCAGCCCTCGGCCCGCAGGCGCAGCAGCACGTCGGCCATGGTCAGCCCGCTTCCCACCAGCGCCACGCGGCGGGCGCGGGCGAGCTCCTGCGCCGGGATCGGCGCGTGCGGGCAGCGGCCGAAGCGCGGGCGCGGATCGTCGTAGCCGGTGGCGAGGATCGCCGCGTCGGCATGCAGCGCAGGCCCCAGGTCGAGCGCGACGGCGAAGCCTCCGCCCGGGGCGGGAGAGATGTCGCGCGCCTCCCGCTCCACCGTCTCCAGCGAGACCTCGGGCCGGGCGGCGGCGGCCTCGTCCAGCCGCCGGCGCACGTAGTTGGCGAAGAGCGCGCGGGGCGCGAAGCTGTCGGCGATGGCGGCCTGCGCCTCCGCGTCGCCCCCGTCGCCGGTCAGCCGGGCCATCCAGTCGGCGAAGTCGCCCGGCCGCCCGGCGAGGATCGAGAGATCCCGGGCGCGCACGTTCAGAAGCTCCCCCGCCCGCGCCCGCCCGTAGGCGAGCCCGCCCCCGCGGGAGCGGTCGCGATCCACGATCGTGATCGCCAGCGGGCCGCGGGCCGCCTCGGCCAGGGCGACGGCGGCGGCGGCGCCGGTGAAGCCGCAGCCCAGGATCGCCACGCGCGGCGGCGCGTGGCGCGCCACCAGGCTGCGCACCCGGGCGAGATGGTCGCGACGGTCAGCCATGGGCGAGCTGCCGGGCCGGCGCGCGATCCGCCGGCCGGCCCTCTCCGGCCAGCGGGTAGAGGCGGAAGGCGGTGGGGCGGAAGGCGAGCAGGGTTCCCGGCGCGCAGCTCTGCGCGAGCGGCAGGTCCACCTCGACCCGCCGGTGCGCAGCGCCCAGCTCCAGCTCCACCCGGCGCACGCCGGCGATGCGGCGGCCGCCCGTGACCATGCCGGCGAGACCGCCCGCCCCGTCGCCGACCAGCGCCTGGTGGGGGCGGAAGAACAGCTCGGCCGGCCCCTCCCAGTCGGCGCGCAGGCCGGTGGGGCGGTCGTCGAGGAACACCTCGCCGCCCTCGACCCTGACCGGCAGGCGGGAGCTCTCGCCGATGAAGCCGTGCACGAAGGCGGTGGCGGGGCGGTCGTAGACCTCGTCCGGCGTCGCGGCCTGCTCGATCCGGCCCTGGCTCATCACCACCACGCGGTCGGCGAGCTCCAGCGCCTCCTCCTGGTCGTGGGTCACGAAGACGGTGGTGTGGCCGGTGCGGTCGTGCAGCTCCCGCAGCCAGCGGCGCAGGTCGCGGCGCACCTGGGCGTCGAG
The DNA here is from genome assembly GCF_900113695.1 of Albimonas pacifica. Taxonomy (GTDB): domain Bacteria; phylum Pseudomonadota; class Alphaproteobacteria; order Rhodobacterales; family Rhodobacteraceae; genus Albimonas; species Albimonas pacifica. The sequence goes on from NZ_FOQH01000013.1 coordinate 16,509, forward strand.
CGCGCCGAAGGGCTCGTCGAGCAGCAGCACGCGGGGCTCGATCGCCAGCGCCCGGGCCAGCGCCACCCGCTGCCGCTGGCCGCCCGACAGCTGTGGCGGGTAGCGTTTCTCGAGGCCGCCGAGCTGAACCAGTTCCAGCAGCTCGCGGGCGCGCCGGTCGATCTCGGCGCGCGCCGGGCGCAGGGCCCGCGGGCGGGCGGAGAGGCCGAAGCCCACGTTCTCGAGCACCGTCATGTGGCGGAAGAGGGCGTAGTGCTGGAACACGAACCCCACCCGGCGCGCCTGCACCGAAAGGCGCGAGGCGTCCTCCTCCCCGAACAGGATCCGGCCGCGGCCCGGCGTCTCCAGCCCCGCGATCAGGCGCAGGAGCGTGGTCTTGCCGGAGCCGGACGGCCCCACCAGCGCCGCGAGCTCCCCCGAGGCGATGGCCAGGTCGATCTCGTGCAGCGCCGGATGGCGGTCGAAATCCTTGGCGACGGCTTCGATGCGGACTTCCATGGGACGTCTCCTCAGCGCACGCGGCCGGGAGCGCCGCCGCCGAGGCGGGCTTCCAGGGCCGTCTTCAGAACCAGGGTGACCAGCGCCAGCAGCGCCAGCAGGGAGGCCACGGCGAAGGCGGCCTGGAAGTTGTATTCGTTGTAGAGGATCTCGACATGCAGCGGCATGGTGTTGGTCATGCCCCGGATGTGGCCCGAGACGACCGAGACCGCCCCGAACTCCCCCATCGCGCGCGCATTGCACAGGAGCACGCCGTAGAGCAGGCCCCACTTCACGTTGGGCAGCGTCACCCGCAGGAAGGTCCGCCAGCCGGAGGCGCCCAGCGACAGGGCCGCCTCCTCCTCCGTTGTGCCCTGGGCCTGCATCAGCGGGATCAGCTCGCGCGCGACGAAGGGCACGGTGACGAAGACGGTGGCGAGCACGATGCCCGGAACCGCGAACAGCACCTGCACCCCGTGCGCGCTCAGCCACGGCCCGATCGCCGAGCCCGCCCCGAACAGCAGCACATAGATCAGCCCCGCGATCACCGGCGAGACCGAGAACGGCAGGTCGATCAGCGAGATCAGGAAGGCCTTGCCCCGGAACTCGTGCTTCGCCGCCGCCCAGGCCGCCGCCAGCCCGAAGACGCAGTTCAGCGGCACCGCGATCACGGCGACCAGCAGGGTCAGGCGGATCGCCGAGAGGGCGTCCGGCTCGACCAGCGCCGCCGCCCAGGCCCCGAAGCCAGCCGACAGCGCCTGCGCGAAGACCGCGGCCAGGGGCGCCAGCAGGAACAGGGCGAGGAACAGGAGCGAGGCCGCGATCAGCCCCGCGCGCACGCCCGGCGTCTCGGACGTGCAGTCGCGCGACGCGCCGGCGGCAGGAAGCCCGGGGAAGAACAGGGTGCGGGCGATGTCAACCATGACCGTATCTCCGACGGCTCCACGCCTGGAGCGAGTTGATCGCCAGCAGCATCGCGAAGGAGATCGCGAGCATCACCGCGGCGATGGCGGTGGCGGCGGCGTAGTTGAACTCTTCCAGCCGGATCACGATCAGCAGGGGCGCGATCTCGGACCGGTAGGGCAGGTTGCCGGCGATGAAGATGACCGAGCCGTATTCCCCCACGCCCCGCGCGAAGGCGAGCGCGAAGCCGGTCAGCAGCGCGGGCGAGAGCGAGGGCGCCAGCACCCGGAACACGGTCCGCGCGCGGGAGGCGCCGAGCGTGGCCGAGGCCTCCTCGATCTCGCGCTCGATCTCCTCCATCACCGGCTGCACGGTGCGCACCACGAAGGGCAGGCCGACGAAGACCAGGGCCACGACGATGCCCAGCGGCGTCCAGGCGATCTTCAGTCCCAGCGCCGCCAGCGGCCCGCCGATCCAGCCGTCCGGCGCATAGAGCGCGGTCAGCGCGATGCCCGCGACCGCGGTCGGCAGGGCGAAGGGCAGGTCCACCGCCGCGTCCAGCAGCGGCCGGCCGGGAAAGCGGTAGCGGACCAGCACCCAGGCGACGAGCGCGCCGAAGACCACGTTCAGCGCCGCCGCCGCGAAGGCGCAGCCGAAGCTGACCTTCAGCGCCGCAAGCGTGCGCTCGTCGGTCGCCAGGCGCAGGAATTCCGCCCAGCCCAGGTCCGCCGTGCGCCAGACCACGCCCGAGAGCGGGATCAGCACCACCAGAGACAGGTAAAGGATCGTGAAGCCCAGCGTCAGCCCGAAGCCCGGGATGACGCTGGGCCGCCGGAGTGCAGGCAGCGCCAGCGCCATGGCTCAGTTCCCCGGCCGGTAGAGACGGTCGAAGACGCCGCCGTCGGAGAAATGCGTCGCCTGCGCCTCGCTCCAGGAGCCGAAGACGTCCTCGACCCGCACGCGCTCGACGTCCGGGAACAGGCGCATGTGCTCGGGGTCCGCCAGCTCCGGCTTGGCGGGGCGGTAGTGGTGCCTGGCCGCCAGCTTCTGGCCGGTCTCGGAATAGAGGAAGTCGAGATAGGCCTGCGCCGTCCGCGTGGTTCCGTTCGCCTCGGCGTTGGCGGGGACCAGGGCCACGGGCGGCTCGGCCAGGATCGAGATCGAGGGGACCACGATCTCGAACGCGTCCTCGCCCAGTTCGTCGAGCGAGAGATACGCCTCGTTCTCCCAGGCCAGCAGCACGTCGCCGATGCCCCGCTGGGTGAAGGTCAGGGTCGAGCCCCGCGCGCCCGTGTCCAGCACCGGCACGTTGCGGTAGAGCGCGCCGACATAGGCCTCGATCTTCGCCGCGTCGCCGGCGAATTCCTTCTGCGCCCAGATCCACGCGGCGAGGTAGTTCCACCGCGCCCCGCCCGAGGTCTTGGGGTTCGGGGTGATCACAGCCACGTCCTCGCGCGCGAGATCGTCCCAGTCGGCGATCTCCTTCGGGTTCCCCTTCCGCACCAGGAACACGATGGTCGAGGTGTAGGGGCTGGAGGCGTCGGGCAGGCGGCTCCGCCAGTCGGCGGGGATCTTGCCGGTCTTCTCGGCGATGGCGTCGATGTCCACCGAGATCGCCAGCGAGACCACGTCCGCCGGCAGCCCGTCGATCACCGAACGGGCCTGCTTGCCGGAGCCGCCGTGGGACATCCTGATCTCGACCTCTTCGCCGGTCTTATCCTTCCAGAAGGCGGCGAAGGCGGGGTTCACCTCGGCGTAGAGCTCGCGCGTGGGGTCGTAGCTGACGTTGAGCAGCGTGGTCTGCGCCATGGCCGGCGCAGCGCCCAGGGCAAGGGCGAAAGCCAGCGGACGGAGGGATCGGGTCAGGGCCATGGGGCGTCTCCTTGCGACTCGAAACACCTTAATCACTACCTAATTGGTAGAGATAAGCAAGAAGATAGTCGCGAAGGCCCCTCCGACGTCGCGCGCGCCTTGTCTCGGCGGCGGTTCCGGGCTATCGGAAACCCATCCGTTCCGGTCGAGGAAGCGCCGCTCCGGCGGCGTCGCAGCATGATCTCGCAGAAAGCCCAGTACGCGCTCCGCGCGCTGATCGAGCTGGCCAAGGCGCCGGCCGGCGAGGCGCGCCAGATCGGCGAGATCGCCGACGCCCAGGGCATTCCCAAGAAGTTCCTCGAGCAGATCCTGCTGGACCTCAAGCACCAGGGGATCGTGCTGAGCAAGCGCGGCAAGGCGGGCGGCTACCTGCTGCTGCGCCCGGCCGACAACATCTCGTTCGGGGAGGTGCTGCGCATCGTGGACGGGCCGCTGGCGCCGCTGCCCTGCCTGAGCCGCATCGCCTACCGCCGCTGCGACGGCTGCGCCGACGATTCCGCCTGCGAGATCCGGCGCGTCTTCGCGCGCGTCGCCGAGGCCAGCCGCGCCGTCCTCGACGCCGCCACCATCGCCGACGCGCTCGTCGACGACGGGATGCTGCGCCGCTCCGCCGGGGCCTGAGCCCCGGCGCCCGGCCTCAGCCGTGGTTGGCGAAGGAGACGGCCGAGAGCGCCGCCTCCTGCACCGCTTCGGCGAGCGTCGGGTGGGCGTGGATCGTGGCCGCGAGGTCGTCCAGCCGCAGCCCCGCCTCGATCGCCAGCGCCAGTTCGGGGATCGTCTCGGACGCCCCCGGCCCCACGATCTGCGCCCCCAGCAGCACCCGGTCGGAGGCGCGCGCGACCAGCCGCACGAAGCCCTCGGCCGCGTCCAGCGTCAGGGCCCGGCCGTTGGCGCGCAACGAGAATTCGGCGACCTGCGCCTCGCCCCGGGCGCGGGCCTCCTCGGGCGAGAGGCCGACGGCGGCGATCTCGGGGTCGGTGAAGCACACCGCGGGGATCGCCACGCGGTCCCAGGCGGCGGCGCGCCCGGCCGCGACCTCGGCCGCGAGCTCCCCCTGCGCCATGGCGCGGTGGGCGAGCATCGGACCCGGCGTCACGTCGCCGATGGCGTAGACCCCGCGCATCGAGGTGCGGCAGCGATCGTCGATCTCGATGAACGGGCCCTGGCGGCGCAGCGACAGCTCCTCCAGCCCCAGGCCGTCGGTCATCGGGGTGCGGCCGGCGGCGACGAGGATGGCGTCGGCCTCCAGCGTCTCGGTCGTCTCGCCGGCGGCGATCTCCAGCCGGCCCTCGAACGGGTCGCAGCCGGTCACGCGGGCGCCCAGGCGCAGCGAGACGCCCAGCGCCTCCAGCCGGCGGCGCACGGGGCGGGTCAGGCGCTCGTCCCAGGCGGGGAGGATGGCCTCGGCCGCCTCGACCACCGTGACCGCGGAGCCCAGCTTGGCGAAGGCCGTGCCGATCTCGAGCCCGATGTAGCCCGCGCCGACCACCGCCAGCCGCTCCGGCGGCTCGGGCAGGGCCAGGGCGCCGGCGCTGTCGAGCACCTTGCCCCCGAAGGGCAGGCCCGGCAGCTCGGTCGGGCGGGCGCCGGTGGCGATCACGATCTGCTCGGCGCGGATGCGCCGGGCGCCGGTTTCGCCCTCTACCTCCACGGTCTTGCCGTCGAGAAACCGGGCGCGGCCCTGCAGGGTCTTCACCCCGCTCTTCTCCATCAGCCCGCCGACGCCCGAGCGCAGGCGGGAGACGACCGAGCCCATCCACTCCCGGCTCTCGGCGAACTCCAGCCGGGGTTCGGCGACATGGACGCCGTGGCGCCCGCCGCGGGCCTGCTCGCGGGCGGCGTGGAAGGTCTCGGCCACGTGGATCAGCGCCTTGGAGGGGATGCAGCCGATGTTGAGGCAGGTCCCGCCCAGGGGCCCCGCCTCGACCAGCATCACGTCGACGCCCAGGCGTGCGGCGCGCGAGGCGCAGACGTAGCCGCCCGGGCCGCCGCCGATGACCAGGAGGGCGCAGGTCAGGTCGGTCATGGCGCGTCTCCTGCGTCCGCGTCGATGAAGATCTCGGCCGGGGTCTCCAGCAGCGCCTTGAGGTCGGCCACGAAGGCCGCCGCCGCCCAGCCGTCGACCACCCGGTGATCGAAGGAGCACGACAGGTTCATCATCCGCCGCGGCACGAAGCCGGACCCGTCCCAGGCGGGGCGCACGGCGATGCGGTTGACGCCGACGATGGCGACCTCGGGGTGGTTGACGATGGGGGTGGTGGCGATGGCCCCCAGCGGCCCCAGCGAGGTGACGGTGAGGGTCGAGCCGCTCAGGTCCTCGGGCGCCGCGCGTTTCTCGCGCGCGGCCTCCGACAGGCGGCGGATGGCGCGGGCGAGCTGCCACAGGCCCTGCGCCTCTGCGTGGCGCAGGACGGGGACCATCAGGCCCTGGTCGGTCTGGGTGGCGATGCCCGCGTGCAGGGCGGCGTGGCGGCTGACCACGCCCGCCTCGTCGTCGTAGCGGGCGTTGACCCCGGGATGGTCCTGGATGGCGCGGGCGAGCGCCCGCAGCAGGAACGGCAGCAGGGTCAGCTTGCCGCGCGTGGCGGCATGGCGGCGGTTGAGCGCCTCGCGCAGGGTCTCCAGCGCCTCGACGTCGACCTCCTCGACGATGGAGAAATGCGGGATGCGCGACTTGGCGAGCGCCATGCGCTCGGCGATGCGCCGGCGCACGCCGACGACGCGGACCTCCTCGACCTCCGGCCGGGGGGCGAGGCCGCCGGGCGCGGGCGCGGCGGGGCCGTGGGAGATGAAGGCGTCGAGGTCCTCGTGCAGGATCCGCCCGGCGGGGCCGGAGCCGCGCACCTGGCGCAGGTCCACCCCCGCCTCCCGCGCCCGCCCGCGCACCGAGGGCGCGGCGAGGGGCTTTCCGGTGGCGCCGCGTGCGGGGGCGCCCCCCGCCGCGGGAGCGGGCTTGCGGGGCGGTGGGGCGGGCTTCGCGGCGGCTTTCTCCGCGGCGGGCTCGGGGTCGGGCTTCGGGGCGGGACCCTCCGCCGGCTTCGGCTCGGCCTCGGGCGCGGGCTCGGCGGGGGCGTCGTCGGAGAGTTCCGCGTTGGGATCGGTCTCGATCCGCACCAGGTCGGCGCCCACGGCCAGCACGTCGCCCGGCGCGCCGCCCAGCCAGGCGATGCGGCCGGCGACGGGGCTGGGGATCTCGACGGTGGCCTTGTCGGTGGTGACCTCGGCCAGCAGCTGGTCCTCGGCCACCAGCTCGCCCTGCTTGACGAGCCAGGCCGAGAGCTCGGCCTCGGCGATGCCCTCGCCGATGTCGGGCATGCGGATGGTGCGCAGGGTCATGGCTCAGCCCTCCATCACGGTCTGGATGGCGCGGGCGACGCGGGCGGGGCCGGGGAAATAATCCCACTCCTGCGCATGGGGATAGGGCGTGTCCCAGCCCGCCACCCGCAGGATCGGCGCCTCGAGCGCATAGAAGCACTCGGCCTGCACCAGCGCCGCGACCTCGGCCCCGAAGCCGGAGGTCAGCGTCGCCTCGTGCAGCACGATGCAGCGGCCGGTCTTCGCGACCGAGGCCGTCACCGTCTCGAGGTCCAGCGGCAGCAGGGTGCGCAGGTCGATCACCTCGACGTCGGCGCCGCTCTCCTCCACCGCCGCCAGCGCCACGTGCACCATCGTGCCGTAGGCGAGCAGGGTGGCGTCGGCCCCCTCGCGCACCACGCGGGCCTTGCCCAGCGGGATCTCGTAGCGGCCCTCGGCGACCTCCCCGGCCTCGATCCGGTTCCAGGCGACGGAGGGGCGGTCGAAATGCCCGTCGAAGGGGCCGTTGTAGAGCCGCTTGGGCTCGAGGAAGATCACCGGGTCGGGGTCGGCGATCGCGGCCAGCAGCAGGCCCTTGGCGTCGGAGGGGTTGGAGGGGACCACGGTCTTCAGCCCCGCGACATGGGTGAAAAGGGCCTCGGGGCTCTGGGAATGGGTCTGGCCGCCGAAGATGCCGCCGCCGGTGGGCATGCGGATCACCAGCGGGCAGGTGAACTCCCCCGCCGAGCGGTAGCGCAGGCGCGCCGCCTCGGAGACGATCTGGTCGTAGCCGGGGTACATGTAGTCGGCGAACTGGATCTCGACGACCGGCTTCAGCCCGTAGGCGGCCATGCCGACGGCGGTGCCCACGATGCCCAGCTCGGAGATCGGGGTGTCGAAGCAGCGCGAGGGGCCGAAGCGTTTCTGCAGCCCGGCGGTGCAGCGGAAGACGCCGCCGAAATAGCCCACGTCCTCGCCCATCACGACCACGTCGGGGTCGTCCTCCATGGCGATGGCGTGGGCGTCGCGGATCGCCTCGATCATGGTCATGCGGGGCATCAGAAGCCGACCTCGTGGCGCTGGCGGATCAGGTGGGGGGGCATTTCGGCGAAGACGTCCTCGAACATCTCGCGGGGCGAGGGGCGCTCGCCGGAGTGGAGGGTGCCGATGGCCTCCGCCTCCTTCTGGGCGGCGACGACCTCGTCCAGCGCCTCGGCCTCGGCCTGCACGTGACGCTCCTCGGTCCATTCGCCGATGGCGATCAGGTGGGCTTTCAGGCGCAGGATCGGGTCGCCCAGCGGCCAGGCCTTGCCTTCCTCCTTCGGGCGATAGGCCGACGGGTCGTCGGAGGTGGAGTGGCCGCCCGCGCGGTAGGTCACGAACTCGATCAGCGTGGGGCCGAGGTCGGCGCGCGCCCGCTCCACCGCCCAGGCGCCGGCGGCGTGGACGGCGAGGTAGTCGTTCCCGTCCACCCGCAGCGCCGGGATGCCGAAGCCGTGGGCGCGGGCGGCGAAGGTGCCGGCCCCGCCCCGCGCGATCCCCTGGAAGGTGGAGATGGCCCACTGGTTGTTGACGATGTTGAGGATCACCGGCGGCTTGTAGGTCGAGGCGAAGACCAGCGCGCCGTGGAAGTCCGACTCGGCCGTCGAGCCGTCGCCGATCCAGCCCACGGCCAGCTTGCGCTCGCCCCGGATGGCGGCCGCCATCGCCCAGCCCACCGCCTGCACGTACTGCGTGGCGAGGTTGCCGGAGATCGAGAAGAACCCGTGCTCGCGGGCCGTGTACATCACCGGCAGCTGGCGGCCCCGCATCGGGTCGGCGGCATTGGAGAAGACCTGGTTCATCATCTTCACCAGCGGATAGCCCGCCGCCACCAGCAGCCCCGCCTGGCGATAGGTGGGGAAGTTCATGTCCCCCGCCCGCAGCGCCCGCTGGAAGGCGCAGGAGACCGCCTCCTCGCCGAGATGCTGCATGTAGAAGCTGGTCTTGCCCTGGCGCTGGGCGGTCAGCATCCGCGCATCGTAGGCGCGCAGGGTCAGCATGTGGCGCAGCCCCTCGCGGAGCTGGTCGGGGGTCAGGCTCCCGGCCCAGGGGCCCACCGCCTCGCCGTCGCGGTTCAGCACCCGCACGATCGAGAAGGCGAGGTCGCGCATCTCCTCGGGGTTCTCGCCCGGGTCGGGGCGGCGCACGGCGCCGGCCCGCGGGATCGCCACGTGGCTGAAGTCGGGATCGTCGCCGGGCCGGATCGCCGGGGCGGGGACGTGAAGTCGGGGCGGGACCTCGTCAGGCATAGGCAGCCTCCAGGCTGAGGTCGACCAGGCGGTCGACGCGGTCCGGGACGGCGCGGGCGCGGCGGGGGTCGCTCTCGCCCGTCGCCAGGACCTGCATATAGGTCCCGCAGCGGCGCCGGTCGAGGCGAGGGCCCGCTCGGGCGACGCGCCTGCAGCGCGTGGGGCGAGGCCGGGGGCCTGCCGTCGCGAAGGGGTCTGACCTGCGGATCCGTGCCTGCATCTGCGCCTCCCGTCCCCGGCAGATTAGGCGGGCGTCCGCGGCATGTCCTTTCGAAATCGGCTGGAAATCGGCGGGAACCCGGCAGATCCTTTCTCCAATCGCGCTTGTCGAAGCAGGAGATTCCAGTGACCGCAGAGCCCGCCGCCCTCGACCGTCTCGACCGCCGAATCCTCGCGGCGCTGGCCGCAGACGGACGGATGTCGAACGCCCAGCTCGCCCAGACCGTGGGCCTCTCGCCCAGTCCCTGCTGGCAGCGGGTGCGGCGGCTGGAGGCGGCGGGGGTGATCGCGGGCTACCGCGCGATCCTCGACCAGGAGCGGCTGGGCGCGGCCGAGGTGGTGCTGGTCGAGGTGATCCTCGACCGCCACGACGACGCCGCGCTGGAGCGCTTCGGGCGCGAGATGCTGGAGATGCCGGAGGTGCTGGAGGTCCACCTGACCAGCGGCGAATACGACTACCTCGTCAAGGTCGCCGTGGACGGCACCCGCGGCTACGAGCGCTTCCTGCGCGAGAAGCTGTTCCGGGTGCCGGGCATCCGCCATTCGCGCTCCAGCTTCGTGCTGCGCACGCTGAAGGACGTGCAGGCCTACCTGCCCCCGGCCGAAGGCGCCTAGCGCGAGGACCGGGGCGGGGTCTCGACGTCCCGCCGCCCGCGCGGCGGCGGGATCCGCCGCCCTCGCGACGCGGGCGAGGTTTCGTTTCGCCTCAGCGGCCTGGCGGGGGGCGGGGCGTCGGCCGGCTTGCCGGGGGAGCGCCCGGGCTCTATCTCGCCGGAACGACCGGGCCCCCTGCGCAGGGGGCCCCGACCCTCCTCCAGCCAGCGGAGAGACGCGTGCCCGCCAGACCCGAGCTCAGCCACCAGGGACAGGTTCACGAGCAGCGCCCCTGGCAGGCCTGGGGGACATGGATCCTGCGCGCGCTGGGGCTGGTCGCGGCGGGGGCGGTCTACTGGGGGCTCGGGGGGTCCGAGGGCCTCTCGCCCGACGCGCGCATCGTCGCCGCCGTCGCCGCCCTGATGGCGGTGTGGTGGATGACCGAGGCGGTCCCGCTCGCCGCCACCGCGCTGATCCCCATCGTGCTGTTCCCCGCCCTGACCGGGCAGACGGTGCGCGAGACCACGTCGGCCTACGCCAACCCCATCGTGTTCCTGTTCCTGGGCGGCTTCCTGATCGCCATCGCCATGGAGAAATGGAACCTCCACCGGCGCATGGCGCTGAAGACCATCGCCCGCGTCGGCGTCCAGCCCCGGCGGATCGTCCTGGGGATCATGATCTCCTCGGCCTTCCTGTCGATGTGGGTCTCCAACACCGCGACGGCGCTGATGATGCTGCCGATCGGCATGTCGATCCTGGCGCTGTTCACCTCCGGTGGCGACCGCGCCGCGGCGCGGCAGGCCGATCCCACCGGCGGCGAGCCGATCACGCAGGCGGTGGACGATCCGAACGTCGCCGCCTTCGGGGTGTGCCTGATGCTGGGCATCGCCTGGTCGGCCTCGATCGGGGGCGTGGGCACGCTGCTGGGCAGCCCCCCCAACGCCATCGTGGCGGGCTACGCCGCCGACACGCTGGGCGCGCCGATCTCGTTCTTCCAGTGGATGATGGTCGGCCTGCCGCTGGCGTCGGTCTTCGTGCTGCTGGCCTGGTGGCTGATGACCCGCCTCGTCTACCGCTTCGACCTGCCCGAGATCCCCGGCGGCCGGCGGATGATCGAGCGCGAGATCGAGGCGCTGGGCCCGATGTCCCAGGGGGAGAAGATGGTGCTCGGCGTCTTCGCCGCCGCCGCCTTCCTGTGGATCGTGCCGGGGCTGGTCTCGAACATCGGCGCCGTGGCGCGGGCGGCCCCCTGGCTGGGGAGCTTCGACGACACCGTGATCGCCATCCTCGCCGGCCTCGTGCTGTTCATCCTGCCGGGGCAGGGACGCGGGCGGATGGTGCTGACCTGGCACGATGCCGAGGACGGCCTGCCCTGGGGCGTGCTGCTGCTGTTCGGCGGCGGGCTGGCGCTGGCCTCGGCGGTTGGGGCCTCGGGGCTCGACGACTGGTTCGGCGCGCAGGTCGAGGGGCTGGGCGCGCTGCCCAGCATCCTGCTGGTCGCCGCGGTCGTCGCGATCATCCTGTTCCTGACCGAGGTCACCTCGAACACCGCCACCGCCGCGACCTTCGTGCCGATCCTGGGCGGCGTCGCCACGGGCATCGGCGTGGACGAGATGATGCTCGTCGTGCCCGCGGCGCTCGCGGCCACCTGCGCCTTCATGCTGCCGGTGGGCACGCCGCCCAACGCCATCGTCTTCGGCTCGGGCGCGGTGACCATCGGCCAGATGGCCCGCGGCGGCGCGCTCCTGAACGTGATGGGCGTGGGGCTGATCACCCTGGTGATCTACCTGCTGGGCGGCCTCGCCTTCGGCATCGCGTTCTGAGCGCGCGCCCCGCGCGGCCTCCGCCCTCCTCCCGCCCCGCCGGGCGCGTCGCCGCCTCGGCCCCGGTCGCCTTCACCGTCGACGGCGTCGCCCAGGCCGTCGAGGCCGACGCTCGTCCGAGCCTGCTCGACGCCCTGCGCGAGACGCCGAAGCCGACCGGACCGAAGAAGGGCTGCGGCTACGCCAGTGCGGGGCCCGCTCCGTCGCGGTCAACGGGCGGCGGATCGACGCCTGCCTCAGCCTCGCCGTGATGCCCGGGGGCGACGAGATCCAGACCGTCGAGGGCCTAGGCGATCCCGACGACCTCGACCCCATGCAGGCCGCTTTCGTCGCGCATGACGGCCGCCAGTGCGGCGACGGCACGCCGGGCCACCTGACCGACGTGCACAGCACGGGCCTCGACGCCATCGAGGGCATGCCCGACGGCGGCCTGCGCATCGGCGCCATGGTGCGCAGCGCCGACTTCGCCGCCCACGAGCGGGCGCCCCGGGACTGCCCGGCGCCGACCCGCGCGCTGGTCGCCGGCGCCTCGGGCCAGCTGCGCGACAAGGCCGCCTCCGAGGGCAACCTGCTGCAGCGCACCCGATGCCCTTGCTTCTTCGACGCCAACCAGCCCTGCAACACGCGCGGGCCCGGCTCCGGCTGCGGGCTCCTTGAGGGCGCCAGCCGACAGCTCGGCCTCGTGGGCGTCCCGCAGGCCTGCATCGCCACCCACCCCTCCGACATGGCCGTGGGCCCGCGGGCGCCGGGCGCGACCGTCGAGACGGTGACCGCCGAGGGCGAGGCGCGCGCCATCCCGCTCGCCGAGTTCCTCCGCCTGCCCGACGACACGCCCGAGGTCGAAACCGTGCCGGCGCCCGGCGAGTTCGTCGCCGCGGCGACGCCGCCCGCCCCCGCCGGCGGCCGGCAGGGCTGCCGCAAGGTGCGCGGCCGGGCCTCCTGCGCCTTCGCCGTGGTCTCGGTGGCGCTGGTGCGCCGGACCGACGGGACCGGCTAGGTCGCCGTCGGCGGCGTCGCCCCGCGCCCCTGAGCGATGGAGGAGGCGGCCGCCGCCCTCCCCCGGGGCGCGGCGGCGGTGGCGGCGGTCCTGTTCCGCGACGCGCAGCCCACCCATCGCCACGCTGTTCCGCGGCGCCGAGGTCCAGCGCCACCACCACCTCGTCGCCCTGGTGGTGGCGGAGACGTTCGAACAGGCCCGCGACGCCGCCCGCCCGATCCGCGTCGACTACGAGGTCGACGAGAGCGCGGCGATCGCCGAGCGGCGGGGCGCGCGCTCAGGCCAGCAGCTTGCCGGGGTTGAGGATCCCCGCGGGGTCCATGGCGGCCTTCAGGCGGCGCATCAGGGACATCTCGACCGGGTCCTTCAGACGGGCCATCTCGTGCATGCGCAGGCGGCCCACCCCATGCTCGGCGGTGATCGAGCCGTTCATCTCCGCCACCAGGTCGTGGACGATGCGGTTGATCGCCTGGGTCTCGGCCTTCCAGGCGGCGTCGGTCCAGTCCTCGGGGCGGATCGGGTTGTAGTGCAGGTTGCCGTCGCCCGCGTGCCCGAACGTGCAGGGGCGGAAGCCGGGGTAGACCGCCGCCAGCGCCGCGTCCGCCTTCGCCACGAACTCGGGGATGCGCGAGACGGGGACCGAGATGTCGTGCTTGATCCCGGCGCCGGCGCGCTGCTGCACCTCGGCCTGGTCCTCGCGGATCCGCCACAGCTTCTGCGCCTGGTCGAGCGAGGCGGGCAGCACCGCGTCCGTCGCGATCCCCCTCTCCAGCGCCTCGCCCAGCGCGGCCTCCAGCGCCTCGGCCATCTTGCCCTGCGGACCGGGGCCGTCGACCTGCAGCAGCACGCGCCACTCGGACCCCGGCATCGGGTCCTCGTGGCCCATGGTCTGCGCGGCGAGCGTGAAGCAGATCTCGTGCATCAGCTCGAAGGCGGTGACGGTCTCGCCCATAGCGGCCTTCATCAGCGCCAGCAGCTCGATGCCGGCCTCGGCGGAGGGGACGGCGACCAGCGCCACGGCCGAGTCCCTGGGCCTGGGGAACAGCTTCAGTGTGGCGGCGGTGATGATCCCCAGCGTGCCCTCGGCGCCCAGGAACACCTGCTTCATGTCGTAGCCGGCGTTGTCCTTGCGCAGCGACCGCAGCCCGTCCCAGATCTCGCCCTGGGCGGTGACCACCTCCAGCCCCAGCACCAGCGCCCGCGCATTGCCGTAGCGCAGCACCTGCACCCCGCCGGCGTTGGTCGAGAGGTTCCCGCCGATCCGGCAGGTCCCCTCGGCGGCCAGCGACAGGGGGAACAGGCGGTCGTGCCTCGCGGCCTCCTCCTGCACCGTCTGCAGGATCACGCCCGCCTCGACGGTCATCGAGTCGTTCAGGGGATCGACCTCGCGGATCCGGTTCATCCGGGCGAGCGACAGCACGATCTCCGAGCCGCCCATGTGCGGCTGCCCGCCTCCCGTCAGTCCGGTGTTGCCGGACTGGGGGACGATGGGCACGCGCGCCTCGGCGCAGATTCGCACGATGGCGGCGACCTCCGCGGTGCTCTCGGGGCGCAGGACGAGGGGGACCTCGCCCCGCCAGCCGTCGCGCCAGGCGACGAGGTGGGGGGCGATCTCGGCGGGGTCCTCCGCCACGCCCCTGGGGCCGACGGCGGCCTTGAGGCGGGCGAGGACCTCGGGCGGGACAGGGGCGGCGCCGGGCAGGGGATAGAGACGGTCGTCCATCGAAGTCCTTCAGATCTTGGCGAATTTCGCGAGCGCCTCGCGGAACGAGAGGCCGCGGACCATCTCCGCCATCGCGCGGGCGTCGTCGGCGGCATAGCCCGCGGCGAGCTCGGCGATCTCGGCCGCGCGGGCGGCCGGCAGGACCACCACCCCGGTGCCGTCGGCGACGATCACGTCGCCGGGGGAGACCGGGATGCCGGCGGCGACGACGGGCTCGTTGATCGCCTCCACCCTTATCCGGGTCTTGCCCGGCGTGGGGACCATATGGGCGGAGAACACCGGGAAGCCGAATTCCAGGATCTCCTCGCGGTCGCGCACGCCGCCGTCGACGATCAGGCCCTCGATCCCCTTCAGCCTGGCGGCGTAGGAGGCCATGCCGCCCCAGGTCGAGACCGGGGCGCCGCCGTTCGCCACCACGATCACGTCGCCGGGGCCGGCGGCGTCGATCATGTGGCCGACCTTGAAGTCCGCGACGGGGAAGGAGCCGGCCGGCCCGGTGACTTCGCGCGCGGTCACGGCCCGGCCGACGCAGCGCAGCCCGGGGCCGGCGGCATGCAGGCCCAGCATCACGCCGCCGGCGCCGGTCTCGTCGATGGCGTTGGCGAGCGTCGGGGTGGCGAGGGTGCGCAGGGTCGCGAGCACCTCGTCGGGAACGACTTCGGGCACGGGGGTCATCGGGCGGTCTCCAGGTCCAGGGCGGCGTCGATCAGGGCCTTTTCCTCGGCGTCGTGCCAGGCGTGCCAGCCGACGGCGGGGGAGGCGGCGGCGGGCCGCGAGACCAGCCGCGCGGCGCGGCCCGCCACCCGCTCGATGCGTCGGTCGAGCCAGGGGAAGGGGCCGAGGTTCTCGGGCTCCTCCTGGGCGAAGACCAGCTCGCCCCCGGCGCCGGAGAGCGCCTCCGCCAGCGCCCCGGCGGGGAAGGGGTGGAGCTGTTCGAGGCGCACGAGCGCGACCCGCCCCTCCAGCCCCCGCTCCGCCCGCGCCTTCGCCAGCAGCCAATAGAGCTTGCCGGAGCACAGGATCACGCGCTCGGCCTTGGCGGCGGGCTCGGCCAGCACCGGGGCGAAGCCGGTTCCGGGGGCGAAGTCCGCGGGCGCGGAGGTGCAGGCGGGCAGGCGCAGCAGCAGCTTGGGGGTGAACACGGCCAGCGGCTTGGGCGTGGGCAGCGCCATCTGGCGGCGCAGCAGGTGGAAGTATTGCGCGGGCGTCGAGGGGTTGGCCGCGATCAGGTTGGCCTTGGCGCAGCGGGCCAGCACCCGCTCGACATGGCCCGTCGAGTGGTCCGGCCCGCCGCCGTCCCAGCCATGCGGCAGCAGCAGCACCAGGCGCGAGGTCAGCAGCCAGCGGTCCTCGCCCCCCGTCAGGAACTGGTCGAACATCGGCTGGAAGACGTTGAGGAAGTCGCCGAACTGCGCCTCCCACACGTCGAGGCCCTCATAGGCGGTCGACAGCCCGTACTCGAAGCCCAGCGCCGCGTTCTCGATGAGGGGGGAGTTGAAGACCTCCGCCGCGCCGAATTGCGAGAGCGTGTCGTGGACCGCGCCGCTCTCCTGGTCGTGCAGGCGCATGTGGCGCTGGGCGAAGGTGCCGCGCACGGCGTCCTGGCCGGAGAAACGCAGGGGGCGGCCCTCGGACAACAGCGAGGCGAAGGCCAGCGCCTCGGCGAAGGCCCAGTCCACGGGGGCCTCGCCGCGGGCCATCCGGCGGCGCTTCGCCAGCACCTGCTGCACCTTGGGATGCAGGCGCGCCCCCGCAGGCGGCTGCGCCAGGGCGCGGGCGAGGCGCTGCATCTCCTCCAGATCCACGCCCGTGTCATGGTGGGCGAGCAGCGCGGCCTCGGCCCCCTCCGCCAGCCCCGGCGCCTCGGGGGCGTTGGGCGTGGCGGGGGGCGCGGCGAAGGCGGCGTCGAGATCGGCCTGCAGGGCCGAGAGGTCGGGGGCCGGCAGGCCGGCGGCGGCGGCATAGCGCTCCGACAAGGGCGGCAGGGCGTCGATGGCGACGTACATGCGCGGCTGGGTGAAGCGGGCCTCGTCCATCTCGTTGTGGCCGCGGCGGCGGTAGGCGACGAGGCGGACCACGACGTCCTCGCCCCAGCGCGCGCGCCAGCGGGCGGCGGCGCGGGCGGCGGTCAGGATCGCGTCGGGGTCGTCGCCGTCGACGTGCAGGATCGGCGTCTCGGTGATCTTGGCGACGTCGGCGGCGGTGCGCGAGGACCGCGCCTCGGCCCCGTCGGTGGTGAAGCCCACCTGGTTGTCGAGCAGCAGGTGCAGCGTGCCGCCGACCGAGTAGCCGGGCAGGCGGGAGAGCTGCAGCATCTCCATGTTCACGCCCTGGCCGGCGAGCGCCGCGTCGGTGTGCAGGATCATCGGCAGCACGTCGGGGCCGCGCCCCGCCCCCTCCGCCCGCGCCCGCCCCAGCGCCACGGGACCGACGATGGAGAGGTGGGAGGGATGCGGCGCCGTCCACACCTCCACCCCGTCCTCGCGCACGCCGTCGAAGCCCAGGTGGTAGGGCACGTCCGAGGCGGCGCCGAGCGTCGCGGGCAGGTCCGGGGCGCCGCGCAGCTCGGCCGCGATGCGCGCCAGCGGCTTGCCCAGGACCAGCGCCATCTGGGTGATCCGGCCGCGGTGCATCCCCCCCGCCACCACCCGCCGCGCGCCCGAGGCGCGGATCGCCTCGTCCATCAGCAGCACGAAGCCCTCGGCGCCCGAGAGGCCGAAGGTCTTGGTGGTCGGCAGGCGGCGCCGGACGTCGCCCTCCAGCCGCTCGGCCGCGGCGATCAGGTGCAGGGCGCGCAGGCGGTCGGGGCGGGTCGGGGCCTCGGCCGTCTCGGCCTCCGCCGCCAGCCAGTCGAAGCGCCCGGGGTCCTGGAGGTGGCCGAACTCCCAGCCGAGGCCGCCCGCGTAGATCGCGGCGAGCGCCGCGCGCAGGTCCTCGGGGCCCGGAAGGTCGAGGGGCGCCGGCCGCTCGGGCGCCGCCAGGCCGAGCGGATCGAGCCGCGCGGCCCGCCAGCCGTGGCGCCGCCAGGCCTCGCACAGCCGCTGGGCCGTGGGGTCCTGCGCCCAGGCCTCGCCTCCGGCGCTCGCCTCGTCGCGCATCGCTTGCCTCCCGGTTTCGGGGCCTTATGCTGGCCTTACCTGTCGGCCGAAAGACAATCACGCGGCCGGGCGCGGGTCAAACGACGATGACGCAAATGCGGGGAGGAGAACGGCGATGGCTGTGCAGGCCGGTGTCGAACGGGCGGGGCTGCGCCCGCGGGGGCGGGGATGCCCCGGGGCTCTGGGATGAGCGACGCGCTGCCCCTCAAGGGCCGCCTGGTGCTGGACCTCAGCCAGGGCATCGCGGGGCCGTCCTGCGGCATGGCGATGGCCGAGCTCGGCGCGCGGGTGATCAAGGTCGAGCCGCCCGCCGGCGACTGGATCCGCAACCTCGGCGTCGCCGCGGCGCCGGGCGCCACGGGCTTCTCGCTCTACTACAACCGCGGGAAGGAGAGCCTGACCCTCGACCTCAAGTCGAAGGCGGGGCTGGAGGCGGCCCTCAAGCTCGCCGCCCGGGCGGACCTGCTGATCGAAAGCGGGCGCCCCGGCGTGACCGAGAAGATGGGCCTGGGGTTCGAGGCGGTGCGCGCGCTGAACCCCGGCATCGTCTACCTGACCATCTCCGGATTCGGCCTGGTCGGTCCCCGGCGGGCCGAGCCGATGGTCGACACCTACGCCCAGGCCTTCACCGGCATGATGGCGATCACCCGCGACGCACAGGGCGAGCCGGTGCGCTCCGGCCAGCCGCTGATCGACGCGGTGACCGGGCTCTACGCGGCCCAGGCGGCGCTGGCGGCGCTGTTCCCGACGCAGGGTCCGCGCGAGGCGCGCCGGCTGGACGTCTCGCTGGTGCAGTCGGCGGCGGCGCTGATGGGGCCCAAGCTGCTGGAGTGGGAGATCACCGGCGGCCAGGTCCTGTCGATCAACCCGCCGGCGGGGATCTACATGGCCGCCGACCGCCACCTGGCGCTGACCCTGGTGCGGGAGACGGAGTGGGCCGGCATCTGCCGGGCGCTGGGCCGCGAGGCCTGGATCGAGGATCCCCGCTTCGCCTCCTTCGCCCTGCGCAACGCCAACTGGGACGTGCTGCGCGCCGAGATGGCGGCGATCTTCGCCACCGACACCGCAGATGCGTGGAGCGCGCGCCTGACCGCGCAGGGCATCCTCGCGCGGCCGGTCAACGACTTCTCCGACTGGCTGGCCGAGGCGCAGGTGCAGGCGATGAACGCGGCCCCGGTGATGGACCTGGGCGCGGTCAGCCTGCCCACGCCCCGCACGCCGTCGCGCCAGCCCTTCGCCGCGCCCGCGCCGGACGCCGGCGCGCACACCGCCCGCCTGTCGGAGGAGTTCGGGCTGGTGCTCGACTGACCTCGCCGGCCGGCATGGCGCATTGACATGTGCCCTACGGGTCCGGCCCGCGCCGGCGCCCGTGGGGCGCGCCGACCGACGCGCGCCGCGCGCCCCGGGCCCGACCCGGGGCCCCCCGCGGCCCGCCTTCCGCGCGCCCGGCGCCGCCCGGGCGCGCCCCTTCGCCAAGGAGCCCCCATGACCGACGCCGCCCCGCGCATCGACCCGCTGTCGCTTCGCCCCTGCGCCACCCGATGGTTCGAGGACTACGAGGTCGGCGAGGTGTTCTACATCCCCTCGCGCACCATGACCGACGCGCTTTTCTCGGCCTTCCAGCTCGCCTCGGGCGACAACCACCCGATCCATTACGACCGGCACTGGTGCCAGGCGCAGGGCCACCGCGAGCTGCTGGCCCACGGCTATCAGGTGGTGATCCAGACCTGCGCCGGCGCCGGCCAGCTCCCGCACATGATGGGCGACGCGCTGGTGGCGTTCCTCGAGCAGGGCTCGCGCTTTCTCGGCGCGGTCTATGCGGGCGACACGCTCTACCCGCAGCTCGAGATCTCCGAGCTGGTTCCCGGGCGCTCCACCGGCGTGATGACCTGCAAGGCCTCGGTCTGGAACCAGGACGGCAAGCTGGTGCTCGACGGGTTCCACAAGTACCTGCTGCGCAAGCGTCCCGCCTGACCCTGCGGCCCGTCGCGCCGGCGCGCGCCCCCCGAGACGCCCGCCCCCTGCGCGCCGCCCGCCCTGCGCCGCGGGCGGGGCCGCGCCGCGCGCGCATCGCCCGACGCGGCGCCTCCGACGGCGCCGCGGGGCGCCCCGCGCCGGCCTCCGATCCGCCTCGGAAACCGCGATTCGTCATTCCGGTATGTGCGCCGCGCAATGGCCGCAGGCCCCTCCGAAGCCGATACGAGGCGGTCATCAACCTGAAAGCGCGACAGAAAATCAGAGGCGACCCAGGCATCCCGGGGCCTGAATTCGAAACCGAGCCCCTCCTTGAACGGGTGATCTCTATTTTTCGAAAACAGGGTATTCACAAAGGCCCGGTTGCGGGCGATCATCCCCCATTCGCCTCAAGAGCGAAGCGCCGAAAGAAGGACGCCCGCGCAGACGGGCGCTAGGGAGGATCTCCAGATGCCGCCGACCCGCTCGTCCGGGACTTGTCCCGCCATGCGCCCGTCCCGCCCCGACCCCCGACCCCGCCGGCGCGGGCTCGCCCGCCTCGCGGCCGCTCTCGGCGCGGCCGTCCTGCTCGCCGCGCCCTTCGCCGCCGGCGCCCAGCAGAAGGGCGGCTCGATCACCGTGGGGCTCGAGACGGACGTCACCGGCTTCGACGCGGTCGCGGGCGGCGTGCTGGGCCAGACCGGCGAGATCGTGATGCGCACGATCCAGGAGCCGCTGCTCGACTTCGATCCCGACACCAAGGAGGTGAAGCCCCTGCTCGCCACCGCCTGGGAGGCGAACGAGGACCTCACCCAGTACACCTTCACCCTGCGCGAGGGCGTGAAGTTCCACGACGGGACCGAGTTCACCGCCGAGGACGTCGCCGCCCACTACAACCGCATCCTCGACCCCGAGCAGAAGTCGCGCTCGCGTTCCTTCATCTCGGTGATCCAGGGGGCCGAGGCGCTGGACCGCTACACGGTGCGCTTCACCCTGGCCCACCCCTGGGGCGCCTTCCTGCCCTATCTCGCCGCCACCTCGATGTCGGGGCCGATTCCCCCGCGCGCCCATGTCGAGGCGGGCGGGCAGAACCGGCATCCGATCGGCACCGGGCCGTTCGAGTTCGTCTCCTGGCTGGGCGGCGACCGGATCGTGGTCAAGCGGTTCGAGGACTACTGGGCGAAGGACGAGATCCACCTCGACGAGGTGGTGTTCCGGATTCTGCCCGACACCCAGACCCGCTTCGCCTCGCTGAAGTCGGGCGAGGTCGACGTGATCTGGACCGACCGCGGCCAGACCATCGTCAACGCCCAGAAGGACCCCGACATCGTCTCCCTGAAGACCGAGGGCGCGGGGGCCGAGATCATCCTGCTCAACGCGCGCAACGCCCCGCTCGACGACGTGCGGGTGCGCCAGGCGCTGGCCCACGCCTTCAACCAGCCCGCGGCGGTGAAGATCATCTGGCAGGACACCAAGCCCGTGGTCTCCAGCCCGATGGGCGACAGCCGGGACTGCGGCGAGGCGAAGCTGCGCGGCTACGATCCCAAGGCCGCCAAGGCGCTGGTCGAGGACTACGGCAAGCCGATCAGGCTGAGCATGGTCCACACCGCCACCCCGCGCGGCCGCGAGATCGGCGAGCTGATCCAGCAGATGTCCAAGGCCGTGGGCATCGAGGTCGAGCTGATCCCCGTCGACCAGGGCACGCTGATCAAGCGCACCTTCGGGCGGGAATTCGACATCGTCGGCTGGCGCATCGCCGACGCGGTGGACGTGGGCCCGCAGCTCTACGCGCTGGCGCGCTCCGACAGCTCCTACAATCTCACCGGCTACAGCTCGCCCGAGTTCGACGACCTCGCCCACCGGATGCGCACGGCGAAGGACGTCGACGAGCGGTTCGAGCTGCAGTGCGAGATCGTGGCCGAGATGAACGACCAGGCCACGATGCTCTACTGGGGCGGGGGCGCCTTCTACGCCTTCACCACCCCGCGGGTGAAGGGCGTGCCGCCGCCCTACCGGGGCGCGGTGGACGTCACCCGCGCCTGGGTCGAGGAATGACCGCGCCGCGGGAGGGCTGAGCGATGAACGCGCTCCTGCGCCGGGCGGGGCGGCTGGCCGTGGTGCTGGCCGTCGTCACCCTGATCACCTTCCTGCTGGTCGCGGCGCTGCCCGGCGACGTCGCGCTCGACATCGCCGGCGCCGACGCGACCGAGCAGGAGGTGGCCGAGATCCGGGCCGAGATCGGGCTCGATCGTTCCCTCGCGGTCCGCTACCTCGACTGGGTCTCGGGCATCGTCACCGGCGACTGGGGTCAGAGCTGGCGGACCGGAGAGCGGGTCTGGGACGCCATCGCCCAGCGGGTCCCGGCCTCGCTGGAGCTGATGGTGCTGGCGCAGATCATCGCGGTGTCGCTGGCGATCCCGGCGGCGCTGCTCTGCGCGCGGGCGCCGGACGGACGGGTGGACCGCGCCATCGGCTTCCTCGCCTTCGGCTCGGTCTCGATGCCGTCCTTCATGACCGCGGTGCTGCTGATCCTGCTGTTCTCGCTGACGCTGGGCTGGCTGCCGGCCACGGGCTACGAGCCGCTGTCCGCGGGCCTGTGGGAGAACCTGCGCCCGATGATCCTGCCCGCGCTGAGCCTGGCGCTGGTCGAGTGGACGGCGCTGATGCGCACCCTGCGGGCCGAGATGATCGGGGTCCTGCAGGAGAACTACATCGCGCTCGCCCGCGCCAAGGGGATGAGCGACCGGCGCATCCTGGTGGTGCATGCGCTGCGGCCCTCCTCCTTCTCGATGATCACCCTGCTGGGGCTCCAGGTCGGGCGGCTGATGGGCGGCTCGATCATCATCGAGCAGATCTTCGGCATCCCCGGCGTGGGGCGGCTGCTGGTGACCTCGGTCTTCTCGCGGGATTTCATGATGATCCAGGGATGCGTGACCTTCTTCGCGCTGGCCTACGTGCTGGCGAACTTCTGCACGGACCTCGCCTATGCGCGGCTCGACCCGCGGGTCCGCGGCCTCGGGGGGAAGGCGGGCGCCCATGGCTGACGTCGCCGCCCCGATGCCCGCGGCGGTCGAGGACCGCCACGCCGAGGCCATCGCCGCCCACCGTCGCCGCCGGCGCCTGGGTCCGATGTTCTGGATCCCCGCCGCCTGGCTGGTCGTGCTGATCCTCGCCGCCGCCGCCGCCCCCTGGCTCGGCCTCGCGCCCCCCGACGAGATCGACTGGATGGCGATCCAGGCGCCGCCGGGGGTCGAGAACCACATCCTGGGCACCGACGTGCTGGGCCGCGACATCCTCAGCCGCGTGCTGCACGGGGCGCGGGTGTCGCTGACCGTGGGCTTCGCGGCGCCCGCCATCGGGGTGGGCATCGGCCTCGCGCTCGGCCTCGCCGCGGGCTACTTCCGCGGCTGGGTGGACGAGGTGGTGGGCATCCTGATCGACGCCTGGCTGGCGATCCCGGGGCTGGCGGTGCTGCTGCTGTTCTCGGCGGTGTTCGGGGGCTCGCTGTCGATGGTGTGCCTGTCGCTGGGGCTGCTGTTCATCCCCGCCGCCGCCCGCATCACCCGCGCCCAGACGCTGAGCTACGCCAACCGCGAGTTCGTGTTGGCGGCGCGCGCCATGGGCGCCTCCGACGCGCGCATCCTGCTGCGCGAAGTGCTGCCCAACATCGTCTGGCCGCTGATGGCATTCGTGATGATCGACATCCCCATCGCCATCGTGGTCGAGGGCGCGCTTTCCTTCCTCGGCCTCTCGGTCAAGGCCCCCACGCCCTCCTGGGGCGGCATGATCGCCGAGGGGCGCGAGCATATCGAGGACTCGTCCTGGATCAGCCTGATCCCCACCGCGGTGATGTTCGTCACGGTGCTGAGCTTCAACCTCGCCGGCGACGTGATCCGCCGCCGCTTCGCCGACACGCGGGAGGCCGCGCTGTGAGCCTGCTGGAGGTCGAGAACGCCCGCGTCGCCTTCCCCACCGCCCGCGGCCTGCTGACCGCGGTGGACGGGGTGTCGCTCTCGGTCGACGAGGGCCGTGTGCTTGGGATCGTGGGCGAGAGCGGTTCGGGCAAATCCGTGCTGTCGCGCGCCATCATGGGCCTTCTGCCCCGCAGCGCCCGCACCGGCGAGGCGATGCGCATCCGCCTCGGCGGGCGGGAGCTGGGCGCGCTGCCCGAGCGCGAGCTGCGCCGCCTGCGCGGGCGCGAGATGGCGATGATCTTCCAGGACCCGATGACCGCGCTGAACCCGGTGATGACGCTGGGCGACCAGATCGGCGAGAGCCTGCGCCTGCACCTCGGCATGGGCCGCCGCCAGGCCCGCGACCGCTCGGTCGAGCTGCTGGCCGCCGTGGGCCTGCCGCAGCCCGCAACCCGCGTCGACCAGCACCCCCACCAGCTTTCGGGGGGCATGCGCCAGCGGGTGGCCATCGCCATCGCGCTGGCCTGCGACCCGCGGCTGCTGATCGCGGACGAGCCGACGACGGCGCTCGACGTCACCGTGCAGCACGGGATCCTCGACCTCCTGCAGGCGCAGTCGCGCGAACGGGGCATGGCGATGATCCTGATCACCCACGACCTCGGGGTGGTGGCGGGGCGGGCCGACGAGGTGGCGGTGATGTATGCGGGCCGCGTGGTCGAGCAGGCCCCGACCCGCGCCCTCTTCGCCGCCGCCTCGATGCCCTACACCCGCGGCCTGCTCGCCTCGATCCCGCGGATCGAGGATGCGCCGGGCCGGCGGCTGGAGGCGATCGGCGGCCGTCCGCCCGACCTCGTCAGCCCGCCCGCCGGCTGCGCCTTCTCGCCCCGCTGCGCCCATGCCTCCGACCTCTGCCGCCGCCAGGCGCCGGGGCTGGAGGACGGCGGCGCCACCCGCTTCGCCTGCTGGCATCCCGCGCTGGAGGCCGCCGAATGAACGCCCTGACCGAGACCCGCGCCCACCGCCCCGCCACGGAGGGTTTCCTCGAGATCCGCGGCCTGACCGTCGAGCATCCCCTGCGCGGGGGCCGCAAGGTTCACGCCGTCACCGACCTCGACCTGAGCATCGCGAAGGGCGAGACGCTGGGGCTGGTGGGGGAGAGCGGCTGCGGAAAGTCCTCCGCCGCCCGCGCGATCCTGCAGTTGCCGCGGCCGACGCGCGGCTCGGTGCGGCTGGACGGGGAGGAGCTGACGGCGCTTTCGGGCGGGGCCCTGCGCCGGGCGCGGCGGCGGTTCCAGATGATCTTCCAGGACCCCATCGCCTCGCTGAACCCCCGCCGGACGGTGGCCGAGATCGTCTCGGCCCCGCTGGAGATCGCGGGCGAGGGCGACGCCCGCGCCCGCCGCGAGACGGTGGAGGAGATGCTGGAGCTGGTCGGCCTCGACCCCCGCCACGCCATGGACCGCCGGCCGCACGAGTTCTCCGGCGGCCAGTGCCAGCGGATCTCGATCGCGCGGGCGCTGGTGCTGCGGCCGGACCTGCTGGTCTGCGACGAGCCGGTCTCGGCGCTGGACGTCTCGATCCAGGCGCAGATCCTCAACCTGCTGGCGGATCTGAAGGCGCGATTCGGGCTGACGATGCTGTTCATCAGCCACGATCTCGCGGTGGTGAAGAACGTCTCCGACCGGGTGGCGGTGATGCACCTGGGCAGGTTGTGCGAGGAGGCGGGGGCCGAGGCGCTCTACAGCGACCCCGCCCATCCCTACACCCGCGTCCTGCTCTCGGCCGCCCCGCGCCCCGACCCGGACGCCATTCCAAAGCCGCTGCCGATGGCCGAGGGCGAGCCGCCCTCGCCCATCGACCCGCCCTCCGGCTGCCGGTTCCGCACCCGGTGTCCGCGGGCGCAGGCGCTGTGCGCGGCGGAGGTTCCGCCGGTGGTTCCGCGGGGGGCGGGGCACGGGGTCGCCTGCCATTTCCCGCTCGACTGAGCGCCGCGCCCGGGACCGGCGGCGGAGGGGCCCCGGGTCGAGCCCGGGGCGCCCGTGGGGCGGGCGGCGCGCGTCAGGCGGCGGCGCGGGCGCGCTCGGCGGTGGCGGCCAGGGCGTCGGCGATGCGCGCGTGCAGCTCGGTCGGCAGGTCGTGGCCCATGCCCTCGATGGCGACCAGCTCGCAGCCGGGGATCGCCTCGGCGGTGGCCTTGCCGCCCTCGAAGCGCACCAGCGGGTCCTGCACGCCGTGGATCACCGTCGCCGGCAGGTCCAGCGCGGCCAGCTTCGCCGCGCGGCCGGGCGAGGCCATGATCGCCGCATACTGCCGCGCGAAGCCCTGCGGGCGCCAGGCGCGGCGGGCGTCGGCCAGCGCGCGGGCGTGGATCTCCGCCTCCGGCGCGGGGAAGGCCGGCGAGCCGATGGCGCGCGAGGCCGCGACGGAGAGCTTCAGGAAGGTCTCGAGGTCGTCGTCGGGGTGGGGGCGGGGCTTCGACAGCGCCTCCAGCGCCGCGGGCGTGCCGGGGGGCAGGCCGGGCTCGGAGGTGGTGGACATGATCGAGGTCAGCGACAGCGCCTTGGCCCGGTGATCGCAGGCGACGAGCTGGGCGATCATGCCGCCCATCGACATGCCCGCGACATGCGCCTGCGCGATGCCCAGCGCATCCAGCAGCCCGGCGCAGTCGGCGGCCATGTCGCTCAGGCAATAGGGCGCCGCGGGCCAGCGGCCGGCCTGGCGCTCGGCGACGATGGCCTGCAGGTCGGGCACGCCGGCCTCGTCGAACCCCTGGCTGAGGCCGACGTCGCGGTTGTCCATCGCGATCACGTGGAAGCCGCGCGCGACGAGCGCGTCGAGGAACCCCTGCGGCCAGCGGATCATCTGCATGCCGAGCCCGCAGATCAGCAGCAGGGGCGCGCCGGTCTCGGGGCCGTAGGTCTCGTAGGTCAGGCGGATGCCGTTGGCGGTGGTCTGGGGCATGGGGCTCTCCTTGCCGGGCGGGTGCGAGATCTTTTGCATATTTTCGCCCGGGTGAAAATGCGGTCGATGCGGTTTTCGACCCGGGCGCCTCGGTGCGTCCTTTCGCGGGACGGGGCGGACCCTGTATAAGGGGCGGAACAGATTCGAAATAGCGGTATGGTGAAGATGGCGCAGCGTGAAGCAGGTCCGGAGTTCGACGTGATCGTCGTGGGCGCCGGCCTTTCGGGCATCGGCGCGGCGCGCTGGCTGAAAGTGAAGCGGCCGGGCGACCGCATGACGATCCTGGAGGAGAAGCCGAGACTCGGCGGAACCTGGGACCTTTTCCGCTATCCGGGCATCCGCTCGGACAGCGACATGCACACCATGGGCTACGCCTTCAAGCCGTGGACCGAGGCCAAGGCGATCGCCGACGGCCCCTCGATCCTGCGCTACGTGCAGGAGACGGCGGAGGAGAACGGCCTCCTCCCCCTCATCCGATTCGAGACTACGGTCCGCCGCGCCGCCTGGTCGACGGCCGAGGGGATGTGGCGGCTGGAGGTGGTCGAGCGCGGCGAGGCCAAGACCCTGACCACCCGCTTCCTCTTCGGCTGCACGGGCTACTACGACCACCACGCCGGCCACCTGCCGCAGTGGGAGGGCTATGGCGACTACCGGGGGACCCTGGTGCATCCGCAGTTCTGGCCCGAGGGGCTGGACGTGACCGGCAAGCGGGTGGTCCTGATCGGCTCGGGCGCCACGGCCGTCACCCTGACCCCGGCGCTGGCCGAGACGGCGGCCCATGTGACCCAGGTGCAGCGCAGCCCGACCTACGTCGTCTCGCGCCCCGGCGAGGACGCCTTCGCCAACGGCTTGCGCAGGTGGCTGCCCGACCGGCTCGCCTATTCCCTCACCCGCTGGCGCACGATCCTGGCGGGGCGGATGCGGCGGCGGCGGTTCGCGAAGGACCTGCCGGCGGCGAAGCGGCTGCTGGTGGGCGGCGTGGCCAAGGCGCTGGGCGACGCGGTCGACTGGCGCACCCATTTCGTGCCCAGCTACTGGCCCGGCCAGCAGCGGATCTGCGCGGTGCCGGACGACGATTTCTTCACCGCGCTGAAGTCGGGCAAGGGCTCGATCGTCACCGGGACGATCGCGCGCTTCACCCCGACCGGGCTGCGGATGGAGGACGGGACCGAGCTGGAGGCGGACGTGATCGTCACCGCCACCGGGCTGAACCTGACCTTCATGGGCGGCATGGAGCTGGAGGTCGACGGGCAGCCCATCGACCCGGCGAAACTGCTGATCTTCAAGGGCTTCATGTATTCCAACGTGCCGAACCTGGTGTATTTCAAGGGCTACACCAACGCCTCGTGGACGCTGAAGGTGGACCTGGTGGCGGAATACGCCTGCCGGCTGCTCGACTACATGGATCGCCGCCGCCTGACCCAGGTCACGCCCCGCGCCGGCGCGCAGGCCTTCGCGAAGACCGGGGCGGCGCTGAAGTTCACCTCCGGCTACGTGCTGCGCACCGCCCACCTGCTGCCGCGCCACGGGGCCGATTTCCCCTGGATCCACGAGCAGGACTACCTGTGGGACCGCAAGACCCTCAAGCGCGGGCGCATCGACGACGGCACGCTGGATTTCTCCACCGCCCCCGTCGTCCTCCCCCGGGCCCAGCGCGCCGAGGCGGCGCGGCTGGCGGCGGAGTGATCAGCCCTGCTGCGGGAACATTCCGAAGGCGAGCACCGAGGCGTAGAGCGCGATCGCCTCGGCCCGGCTCATCGGCAGGGCCTGCGCCCAGGCGTGCACGTCCCAGGCGCCGTTGATCATCACCGCGAGGCATTGCGAGGCGATCATCGGGTCCACCGGCCGGATCGAGCCGTCGGCGATCCCGTCCGAGATCATCCCCGCATAGCGGCGCGCCATCCGGTCCGCGCCGCGCAGGGCCTGCACCCGCAGGTCGATGGGCAGGGCGTGCAGGGCGGTGATGCGCAGCAGCGGGAACTCGGCCGCAAACTGCTGGGCGAGCAGCGCGCCCACGCAGTCCGCAAGCCGCCGCCAGCCGTCGCCCGGCCGCTCCATCGCCAGGGTCTGGGCGCGGGCCACCCGTTCGTAGCTGCGCGCGAAGCAGTTCATCACCAGGTCGTCCTTGCCCTCGAGGTGATGGTAGAAGCTGCCCTTGGAGACGTTGAGCTGCGCCGCGATCCGCTCGACCGAGGCGCCGCGGTAGCCGCGCACGTTCACCAGCACGGTGGCCGCGCGCAGGAAGGCCTCGGGGCCCGGCTCGCCGGAGGGGCCGCTCTGCTCGGGCGGGTCGATGACCAGCGGGCGCGGCGCCCAGGCCCCGCCGGGGGCGGCGAGGCCGTCGGCCAGCAGCTCGACCATCCGCTCGCGCACCCGCTCGAAATCCTCGGTGGGATAGTGGTGCAGCCAGGCGCGCATCCAGTGGGTGACGTCCAGCAGCACCTGCGCGCAGGCGACCGCGCGGGGCGGCGCCTCGGGCAGGGCGGCGGGGTCGAAGGGGCCGGGGGCGAAGAACGCCGCCGCCCGGGCGCGCATCGCCTTGTAGCGGTCGATCAGCTGCTGGCGCAGCGGGTCGTCCAGCGCCCGGATCTCGGAGAGGATGGCGATGTGGCGATCCTCGCCCGCGCGCACCCGCCGCTCGCGTTCCAGGCGCAGGTCGATGAAGGCGGCGACGCGGGCGCGGGGATCGGGCGCGCGGCCCGCGGCCTCGGCCATGTCGTCGAGCCGCTGCACCGCCCGGTCGAGGGCGGCGGCGGCGAGCTGCTCCTTGCGCTTGAAATAGTAGGTGATCGATGTCGTGTTGAGGCCGACGGCCTCGCCCACGGCGCCGAAGGTCAGCCCTTTCAGGCCGCGGGACGAGATCAGCTCGTCCGCCGCATCCAGGATCCGCTCGCGCTTGGCGCGCCAGCGGTCGGAGGGATCGGCGATCTGGGGCGTGTCCAGGGTCATGTTCCTGAAATAGCAACAGCGCGGGGGCGCCGTCCATCGGCGAG
Organism: Albimonas pacifica; assembly: GCF_900113695.1. Taxonomy (GTDB): domain Bacteria; phylum Pseudomonadota; class Alphaproteobacteria; order Rhodobacterales; family Rhodobacteraceae; genus Albimonas; species Albimonas pacifica. Next base: position 45,621 of record NZ_FOQH01000013.1, read on the forward strand.
CCGAACCGACGCGACGAAGGGAGAGACGACGAGATGACTCCGCAGGAGAATGTGGACCTGTCGGGCCGCGTGGCGGTGGTGACCGGGGCGGCCTCGGGCATCGGGCGGGCCTCGGCGCTGATGTTCGCCGCGGCCGGCGCGGCGGTGGTGTGCTGCGACAAGGCCGAGGGCGTGGAAGCGACGGCCGAGGCGATCCGGACGGCCGGCGGGCGCGCCGCGGCCCGGGTGATGGACGCGGGACACGAGCCCGACGTCGCCGCCGCCATGGAGGCGGCGGAGGCGGAGTTCGGCGGGCTCGACGTCGTCTTCGCCAACGCCGGCATCACCGGGGGCGTGCGCGAGTTCCTCGACGCCGGCCCCGAGGTCTGGGCCGAGGTGCTGCGGGTGAACCTGATCGGGCCCTATCTCGCGATCCGCCACGCGGGGCCGCGGATGGCGGCGCGGGGCGGCGGCTCGATCATCATGACCGCCTCGGTCGCCGGGATCCGGGCCAACGCGGGGCCGGCGAGCTACTCGGCCTCCAAGGCGGGCGTGGTGAACCTGGCCCAGACCGCGGCGCAGGCCTTCTCGGGCACGGGCGTGCGGGTGAACTGCATCTGCCCGGGCCTGATCGAGACCGAGATGACCCGGCCGATCTACGACTACGCCAAGGCGATGGGCACGGAGGTGCCGATCGGCATGTCCAACCCGCTCAAGCGCGGCGGCGTGCCGGACGAGATCGCCACGGCCGCCCTGTTCCTCGCCTCGCCGCTGTCGAGCTACGTCAACGGCCATGCGTTGGTGGTGGACGGGGGGCTGTCGTCCTCGCATCCCTGGACGGGCGCGCGGCCCTTCTCGGCCGCCCGCGGCGGCGAGGCGAAGGCGGCGGAGTAGCCGCGCCCGCCGCGGCGGGGACGCGCGAGCGCGCGCGCCCCGGGCTCGACCCGGGGCCCGCGCCGCCGGCGCCCAGGGGCGCCGGCGCTCAGAAGGCCAGCGCCAGGATCTCGCGCACCTGCTCGGGGCCGTCGATCCGGCGCGGGTTGCGCTTCACCGGGCCGTAGCCCATCGCCTTCTCGGCCAGCGTGGGCAGGTCCGCCTCGCTCAGCCCCGCCGCGCGCAGGCTGCCGGGCACGCCCAGGCGCTGCACCAGCTCGGCCAGCAGGTCGCCGGCGGGGCGGCTCGGATCGCCCAGCGCGGCGGCGAGCGAGCGCTGCCGATCGCCGTTCACCGCCGCGTTCCAGCGCATCACCGCCGGCAGCATCACGCACGACGTGACGCCGTGCGGCACCCCGAACCCCGCCCCCAGCGCATAGCCGATGCCGTGGCTCGCGCCCGAACCCGCGCCCCCCATCAGCGCCAGGATCCCCTGCCACATGCCGAACTGCGCGTCCTGGCGGGCGAGCAGGTCGTCGGGGTCGTCGCGGATCGCGGGCAGGGCGCGCGACAGGCGGTGCGCGGCGCCCAGCGCGTAGAGGTCGGTCATCGGGTTGGCGGTGGGCGAGCAGAACGCCTCGCAGGCGTGGTCCATCGCCCGCATGCCGGTCGAGACCAGCAGGTCCAGCGGCGTCGCGTCGGTCGAGGCGGGATCGAGGATCGCCACCCGCGGGATCAGGATCGGCTTGGCGAAACCGTGCTTCACCCCGGCTTCGGGGTTGGAGATCCCGGCGATGCCGGTGAACTCGGCCGCCGAGAGCGTGGTGGAGATCGAAATCGCCCGGATCGCGCCCTTCGGCTTCAGGTCGCTCGACGGCTTCCAGCGGTCCGCCTGGGCGCGCAGGCCCTCGACCGTGTCGACGCCTTCCTCGAGGCAGATCTGGATCGCCTTGGTCGAGTCGACCACCGACCCGCCCCCCACCGCCACCAGCACGTCCGCGCCCGCGGCGCGCGCGGCGACGGCGGCCTCGACCACCTCCGTCTCGGGCGAATGGGCCGAGATCCGGTCGTAGACCCCGACGCAGGCGTCGCCGAGACCGGCGAGCGCCCGCGCCAGCGGCCCGCCCTCGGCCCGCGCCAGCGAGCGGGTGGAGGTCACGAAGGCCCGTTTCAGGCCGGCGCGGGACAGCTCCTCGACCAGCGCCTCGGCGGCGGGACGGCCGAAGACCACCCGCTCCTGGGGCGCGAGGTCGAGGGCGCCGCGGATCGGGCCGTCGGGATGGTCGGGCGTCGTGTCGGACATGGCGTGGCTCCTCCCCAGGATGCGAGTTTGCGCCAGCATGGGGCGCCGCCGAGCGGCTGGCGAGATCCGACGCGAAGAATCCGCCGGCCGCCGGCAGGTGTCGCGCAAGGCGGCGCGGCCGGGTTAAGAGGGGGGGCGACACGGGAGGAGAGGGGACCGCGGGATGAACATCGCGCTCTGGCTGCACCAGACCGCGCTGCTGCGCGCCGAGGCGCCGGCGGTGAAGGTCGGCGAGGCGCTGCACGCGCGCTACGGCGACTACGCCGCGCGCACGCGCGCGCTGGCGCGGGCCTTCGCGGGCATGGGCGTGGGGCCGGGGGATCGGGTGGCGCTGTTCGCGAAGAACGATCCGGACTACCTGGCGGTGATGCACGCGGCCCTGTGGCTGGGCGCCGTCATCGTGCCGGTGAACGCCAAGCTGCACCCGGTCGAGGCGTGCTGGATCCTCGCGGACTCCGGCGCGCGCATCGCGGTGACCGAGGGCGGCGACCTCTCCGCCCTGCCCGAATGGCCCGCCGGCTGCCGGGAGATCGGTCTGCGCTCCGACGCCTTCGCCGCGGCGGCGGCGTCCGGGCCGCAGGACCGGGCGACCCCGCCGCGGGCGGTGGCGGGCGACGACCTTGCGTGGCTCTTCTACACCTCCGGCACCACCGGGCGGCCGAAGGGGGTGATGCTGACCCACGCCAACCTGCGGGCGATGGCGGCGACCTATACGCTCGACGTGGACCCGGCGCTGGCCACGGACCACCCGCTCTACGCCGCGCCCATGTCCCATGGGGCGGGGCTCTACAACTTCCAGTTCATGCGGGTCGGCGCCTGCCACGTGATCCCGCCGGGCCGCGGCTTCGATCCCGGAGAGATCGAGGGGCTGGCGGGGTCCCTCGGCGGGCTGGTGTTCTTCGCCGCCCCCACCATGATCCGCCGCCTCGTCGCCCATGCCCGCGCGAGCGGCTGGCGGGGCGAGGGGGTGCGCACGGTGATCTACGGCGGCGGGCCGATGTATCTGGCCGATCTCGACGAGGCCGTGGAGACCTTCGGCCCCCGCTTCGTGCAGATCTATGGCCAGGGCGAGAGCCCGATGACCATCACCGTGCTGCCGCGCGACATGGCCGCCGACCGCGACCATCCCCGCGCCGAGGCCCGCCGCGGCTCGGTCGGCTACGCCCATGCCTGCGTCGAGGTGCGGGTGGCGGACGCGGACGGCGCCGACTGCGCCTGCGACGCCCCCGGCGAGATCCTGGTGCGCGGCGACACGGTGATGAAGGGCTACTGGAACCGCCCCGAGGCCACCGCCGAGACGCTGGCCGGCGGCTGGCTGCACACCGGCGACATCGGCCGGCTCGACGCCGAGGGCTTCCTCACCCTGACCGACCGCTCGAAGGACGTGATCATCTCCGGCGGGACCAACATCTACCCGCGCGAGGTCGAGGAGGTCCTGCTCGCCCACGCCGACGTCGCCGAGGTCTCGGTGATCGGGATCCCCAACGCCGAGTGGGGCGAGGACGTGCTGGCCTTCGTGGTCCTGCACCCCGGCCGCCACTGCGGCCCCGAGGCGCTCGACGCCTGGTGCCGCGCCCGCATGGCCGGCTTCAAGCGGCCCAAGCACTGGCGGTTCCTCGAGGATCTTCCCAAGAACGCCTACGGCAAGGTGCTGAAGACCGAGCTGCGGGAGCGGGCCTGACCCGCCCGCCGCCGCGCCGCCCCGACCGGGTTCCTTCCGACCGCGCCCCGACCGCGCCCCGACCGCGCTTCGGGCGAGCCCCGGGCCTGACCCGGACCTGACCCGGGGCCTCGCGCCGTCGGCGCCCCGCGAGAGGCCCCGGGTCGAGCCCGGGGCGCCCGCCCGGGCCCGCCGTCGCGCTCAGGCCAGCAGGAACGACCGGATCAGGACCTGCCGCTGCGGCCGGACCACCTCCAGCGTGCCGACGAAGACCCGGGCGTTGAGCCAGTCGCACTCGCCCGCGGGCGCGCAGACGAAGATGCGGGAGCGGGCGTAGGCGAGGCCGCCGTCCGGCGCATAGTCGATCAGCACCAGGTTGCGGACCTCGATGGCGACGCCCCCGTCGGTGCGCATGTGGTAGATCGCCTCCAGCTCCTTGCGCCCGTCGGGGCGCAGGCGCTGCAGGTCGAAGCCGCCGGGCAGGATCTCGCCCTTGAAGGGGCGGGGCGAGGCGGTCTCGGGCGCCAGCCGCCCCTCGAACCGCCCGCCCAGGATCGGGACCACGAAGCGGTGGCCGTCGGGGCCCGCGCCATGGTCGAGCGTGGGGGCGATGTCGACATGCGCCTCCCAGCAGGGCAGCAGGCGGGGCTCGGTCGCGGAGAAGGGCATGGCGGCTCCGGAGGCTCAGGCGACGCGGTCGCGGATCGCCTGGGGCGTGGGGACGGTGGCGGCGAAGGAGGGGCGCGCCTCCAGCCGGTCGGACAGGGCCGCCAGGTTGGGGTGGCGCGCCCGCCAGGGGAAATCGGGCCAGCGGACCTCGAGGTACTTCAGCGCCGCGCCGGTGGAGATATCCGCCTGCGTGAAGCGATCCCCCCAGGCCCACGCGCCCGTCGCCACGAGACGCGCGAGCTCCGCCAGGCCTGCGTCCACCTTGCGAAGCTGGCGGTCGAACCACTCCTGGCTGAACTTCTCGGGCGCGCGGGATTTCTCGAAGAACATCAAGACCAGCGCGTCGCAGATCCCGTCGCCCAGCACCTCGTAGCGCTTCACCGCCAGGCGGTCGTCCAGCGCCTGCGGGACCAGCGGGGGCGCGGGGTGCTTGGCCTCGATCCACTCGTTGACCAGGCGGCTCTCGAAGATCGCCTCGCCGCTCTCCAGCACCAGGGCGGGGACCTTTCCCAGCGGGTTGACCGCGGGAACGGCGGCGTCGGCGTTCCAGGGGACCTCGGTGATCAGCTCGAAGGGGATCGCCTTCTCGATCAGCTGGATGCGGACCTTGCGGGCGAAGGGGCTGGGGGTGGCGGAGTAGAGGCGATACATGGGGGCGACCTCCTGAGGCGGGAGGCGCCAGCCTCGGCCGGCGGAGGCGGGCGGTCAAGCGTGGCGCCGGGCCCGCGCGGCCCCTAGACTGCGCCCGGGGAGGGCCGGAGGCGCCATGGACATCCGACAGCTGCGATACCTGATCGCGCTGGCCCGCGAGCGCCACTTCTCGCGCGCCGCCGAGGCCTGCGCGGTGACGCAGCCCACCCTCTCCGCCCGCATCCGCCAGCTGGAGGAGGAGCTCGGCGTCCCCCTCGTCGCCCGCGGCCAGCGCTTCCACGGCCTGACGCCCGAGGGCGAGCGCGTGCTGCGCTGGGCGCGCCGCATCGTCGAGGACTGGGACGGCCTGCGCGACGACCTCTCCGTCGGCGACGGCGGGCCGGAGGGGCGGCTGACGCTGGGCGTGATCCCCTCGGCCCTGCCGGCCGTCGCGCCCCTGGTCACCGCGCTCCGCGCCCGCTGGCCGAAGGTGCGCTTCCAGGTCCTGTCGCGCTCCTCGGCCCGCATCGCCCAGGCGCTGGAGGCGTTCGAGATCGACGCCGGCCTCACCTACCTCGACGAGGCGACCGAGCCGTTCCTCGTCCGGCCCCTCTACGCCGAGCGCTACCGGCTGTTCACCGCGCAGGGCCACCCGCTGGCCGGGCGCGCCTCGCTCGGCTGGGCCGAGGCGGCGGCGCTGCCGCTCTGCGCGCTGACGCCGGACATGCGCAACCGCCGCATCGTCGACGCGGCCTTCGCCGAAGCCGGCGCGGCGGCGGAGCCGGAGGTCGAGAGCAACTCGATGCTCTCCCTGCTGGCGCTGGTGCGCAGCGGCGGCTTCTGCGCGGTGCTGCCCGAGCGGTTGCAGGATCTGGCCGGCGGGGCGGCGGGGCTCGCGGCCGTGCCCCTTTCGGCGCCGGAGGTCTCGCGCCCCGTGGGGCTGGCGGCGCTCGCCCGCGATCCGCTGCCGCTGCTGGTCGAGGGGCTGATGCAGGCGGCCGAGGCGGCCATGATCGACCCCATGATCGACCCCATGATCGACGGGGCCGATCAAACCATAGAGACAGGCGATTTGAAGTCCTGACCCCGGCGCCTCACAATGCGCGCCGGAATGCCCAGCCGGCGCGCGACGGGAGGATGCCCGAATGCCGAACCCAGCCAGGCCGCCCCTCGAGGGCGCCTCCGCGGCGCGGGAGATCTGCGCCCGCCACGGCGACGACCCCGCCGCGCTGATCGAGATACTCCACGACCTCCAGGAGGCCGAGGGCCACGTCCCCCCCGACGCCGTCCCCGAGATCGCGCTCGCCCTGAACCTGGGCCGCGCCGAGGTGCACGGCGTCCTCACCTTCTACCACGATTTCCGCCAGGCCCCCGAGGGCCGGGTCGAGCTTCAGCTCTGCCGCGGCGAGTCCTGCCAGGCGATGGGGGCCGAGGCCCTGATCGCCGCCGTCTGCGCCCGCCGCGGCGCGGCGCTGGGCGAGACCTCGGCCGACGGCGTCACCATCAAGCCGGTCTACTGCCTCGGCAACTGCGCCCTGGCGCCCGCCGCCCGCGTCGACGGCCGGCTGATCGGCCGCGCCTCGGCCGAGCGCCTCGACGCCGCGCTGGACGCAGCCCTGTCGGAGCCCGCCCGATGATCCGCATCTTCGTCCCTGACGACAGCGCCGCCCGCTCGGTCGGCGCCGACGAGGTGGCGGCGGGGATCGCGGCCCGCATCCCCTCGGCCGAGATCGTGCGCACCGGCTCCCGCGGGGCCCTGTGGCTGGAGCCTATGGTCGAGGTCGAGACCCCGCAGGGCCGCATCGCCTACGGCCCCGTGACGCCTGCCGACCTGCCCGACCTGCTCGACGCGCTGCCCTCCGCCGGTCCGCACCCCCTGCGCCTCGGCCCCCCCGAGGATCTGCCCTGGTTCGCCGACCAGCAGCGCCTGACCTTCGCCCGCTGCGGGATCACCCCGCCGCTGGATCTCGCGGCCTACGAGGCCCACGGCGGCCTCGCCGGCCTGCGCGCGGCGCTGGGCATGGAGGGGGCGGCGATCTGCGCCGCCGTGCTCGACAGCGGGTTGCGCGGCCGCGGCGGCGCGGGCTTCCCCACCGGCATCAAGTGGAAGACGGTCCACGAGCAGTCGGCCCCCCGCAAGCACGTCTGCTGCAACGCCGACGAGGGCGACAGCGGCGCCTATGCCGACCGCATGCTGATGGAGGGGGACCCGTTCCTCCTGATCGAGGGCATGGCCATCGCGGCGCTCGCCACCGGCGCGACCGAGGGCTGGATCTACATCCGCTCCGAATACCCCGAGGCCATCGCCCGCATGACCGCGGCCATCGAGGTGATGGAGCGCGCCGGCTGGCTGGGCGAGGACCTCGGCGGCTCCGGCCGCGCCTTCCGCCTGCGGGTCCGCCGCGGCGCGGGGGCCTATATCTGCGGCGAGGAGAGCTCGATGCTCAACTCGATCGAGGGCCGCCGCGGCGTAGTCCGCGCCAAGCCCCCGATCCCCGCCATCGCGGGCCTGTTCGGCGAGCCCACCGTCGTCAACAACGTCCTGACGCTGGCCGCCGTCCCCCTGATCCTGGCCAAGGGCGCAGCGTTCTACCGCGACTACGGCGTCGGCCGCTCCACCGGCACGCAGCCCTTCACGCTGGGCGGCAACGTCGCCCGTGGGGGGCTGATCGAAAAGGCCTTCGGCGTCACGGCGCGCGAGCTGATCGAGGGGTTCGGCGGCGGCACCGCCTCCGGCCGCCCGTTCCGCACCGCCCAGCTCGGCGGCCCGCTCGGCGCCTATGTCTGCGACGAGCAGCTGGACCTGCCGATGGACTACGAGGCGCTGGCCGAGGCGGGCGCGATGCTCGGCCACGGCGGGATCACCGTCTTCGACGACACGGTGGACATGGGCGCCATGGCCCGCTTCGCCTTCGAGTTCTGCGAGATCGAGAGCTGCGGAAAATGCACTCCGTGCCGTGTCGGCGCGACGCGGGGTCGAGAGACCGTCGAAAAAATCCTGCGCGGCGAGAACGTCGCCGCCAACATGGTGCTGGTCGAGGACCTGTGCGAGCTGATGCGCGACGGCTCGCTCTGCGCCATGGGGGGCCTGACGCCGATGCCGGTGCTCTCGGCCCTTCGCCTGTTCCCCGAGGATTTCGACCGGGCGCCAGCCCCCGTCACTGAACACGCCGCCGAGTAAGGGAGACCGTCATGGGCCTTATGAAGGAAATCGACCGCGGCACCCCGGCCCGCGAGGGCGCCTCGGTGACGCTGTGGATCGACGGAGAGCCGGTCTCGGTCCCCGAGGGCACGTCCGTCATGGCCGCCGCCTCCCACGTCGAGCGGGACATTCCCAAGCTCTGCGCCACGGACATGCTGGAGTCCTGGGGCTCCTGCCGCATGTGCCTGGTGGAGATCGAGGGGATGAAGGGCACGCCCGCCTCCTGCACCACGCCGGTGCGCGAGGGGATGCGCGTCACCACCCAGTCCGCGCGCCTCGAAAAGCTGCGCAAGGGGGTGATGGAGCTCTACATCTCCGACCACCCGCTCGACTGCCTGACCTGCGGCGCCAACGGCGATTGCGAGCTGCAGGACATGGCCGGCGCCGTGGGCCTGCGCGAGGTCCGCTACGGCATGGACGGCGACAACCACCACGACGACGCCCACGCCGCCCCCATCGACCTGTCGAACCCCTACTTCCAGTTCGACAGTTCGAAGTGCATCGTCTGCTCCCGCTGCGTGCGCGCCTGCGAGGAGGTGCAGGGCACCTTCGCGCTGACCATCGAGGGGCGCGGGTTCGACAGCCGCGTCTCCGCCGGCGCGTCTTTCGACGACTTCTTCTCCTCCGACTGCGTCTCCTGCGGCGCCTGCGTGCAGGCCTGCCCGACGGCGACGCTGGTCGAGAAATCGGTGGTCCAGCACGGCACGCCCACCCGCCACGTCGACACCACCTGCGCCTATTGCGGCGTCGGCTGCTCCTTCCGCGCCGAGATGCAGGGGAACGAGGTGATCCGCATGGTCCCCTCGAAGGACGGCGGCGCCAACGAGGGCCACTCCTGCGTCAAGGGCCGCTTCGCCTGGAGCTACGCCACCCACAAGGACCGCCAGACCGAGCCGATGATCCGCGACGCGATCACCGACCCCTGGCGCAAGGTCGGCTGGGAGGAGGCCATCGCCTTCGCCGCCGAACGCTTGCACGCGATCCAGTCGGAGCACGGCAAGAGCTCGATCGGCGGCATCACCTCCTCGCGCTGCACGAACGAGGAAGTCTACGTCGTCCAGAAGATGATCCGCGCGGCCTTCGGCAACAACAACGTGGATACCTGCGCGCGGGTCTGCCACTCGCCGACCGGCTACGGGCTGAAGCAGACGTTCGGGACCTCGGCCGGGACCCAGAACTTCAAGTCGGTCGAGAAGGCCGACGTGATCCTGCTGATCGGCGCCAACCCCACCGACGCGCACCCCGTCTTCGCCTCGCGCATGAAGAAGCGCCTGCGCGAGGGCGCGAAGCTGATCGTCCTGGACCCCCGCAAGATCGACCTGGTGCGAACCCCCCATGTCGAGGCCGCCCACCACGTCCAGCTCCGCCCCGGAACCAACGTGGCGGTGATGAACGCGCTGGCCCATGTGGTCGTCACCGAGGGCCTGATCGACGAAACCTTCGTCGCCGAGCGCTGCGAGGCCAAGGACTTCCAGCGCTGGCGCGCGTTCGTCGCCGAAGAGCGCAACTCCCCCGAGGCCCTGGCCGAGACCATCGGCACGGACGCGCAGACCCTGCGCGCCGCGGCCCGCCTCTTCGCCACCGGCGGAAACGCCGCGATCTACTACGGCCTGGGGGTCACCGAGCACTCCCAGGGCTCGACCATGGTGATGGCCATGGCGAACCTGGCGATGGCGACCGGCAACATCGGGCGCGAGGGCGTGGGCGTGAACCCGCTGCGCGGCCAGAACAACGTCCAGGGCTCCTGCGACATGGGCTCGTTCCCGCACGAGCTGCCGGGCTACCGCCACATCTCCGACGACGCCGTGCGGGCGGAGTTCGAGGCCGACTGGGGCGTGCCGCTCCTCGACGAGCCGGGCCTGCGCATCCCCAACATGTTCGCCGCGGCGCTGGCCGGCAGCTTCCGCGGCCTCTTCGTGCAGGGCGAGGACATCGCCCAGTCCGACCCCAACACGCTGCACGTCCACGAGGCCCTGCGCGCGATGGACTGCGTGGTCGTCCAGGACCTTTTCCTCAACGAAACCGCGGCCTTCGCCCATGTCTTCCTGCCCGGAACCTCGTTCCTGGAGAAGGACGGCACCTTCACCAACGCCGAGCGCCGCATCAACCGCGTCCGCCCGGTGATGGCCCCCAAGTCCGGCCTCTCGGAATCCGAGGCCGTCTGCCGGCTGGCTCGTGCCATGGGCTATGACATGGCCTACGAAAACCCCTCGCAGATCATGGACGAGATCGCCCGCCTGACGCCCACCTTCGCGGGCGTCAGCTTCGCGCGGCTGGACGCAGGCCCCTCCCTGCAGTGGCCGGTGAACGAGGCCTACCCGGACGGCGCCCCGATCATGCATGTCGACGGCTTCGTGCGCGGCAAGGGCCGGTTCATGCTGACCGAGTTCGTGCCGACCTCGGAGCGCGCCAACCGCCGCTACCCGCTGATCCTCACCACGGGGCGGATCCTCAGCCAATACAACGTCGGCGCCCAGACGCGGCGCACCGAGAACTCGCGCTGGCATGAGGAGGACGTGCTGGAGATCCATCCGCATGACGCCGAGGAGCGGGGGATCGCCGACGGCGACTTCGTCTCGGTGGCCTCGCGGACCGGGGCGACGATGCTGCGGGCCGAGATCTCCGAGCGGATGCCGCAGGGGGTGGTCTACACCACCTTCCACCACCCGCACTCGGGGGCGAACGTGATCACCACCGACAACTCCGACTGGGCCACCAACTGCCCGGAATACAAGGTGACGGCGGTGCAGGTGACGCCCTCCAACGGGCCCTCGGACTGGCAGGAGTGGCGGCGCGAGATGGAAGACGTGCACCACCGCGTGGCGCTGCCGGCCGAGTGATGGAGATCCTGCGCCTCGACCTGGGCGACGCGTCCGTCTCCCCCGCCGCGCCCGGCCGCCTGGTCGGGCCGGCGGGCGAGACCGCGGCCGCCTGGGCGGTGCCCGAGGAGACGCCGGTCGCCATCCTCCTCAACGGCGAAAGCTTCGCGGTGATGATGGCGACCCCCTCGGACCTCGAGGATTTCTGCGTGGGCTTCGCGCTGACCGAGGGCCTGATCGAGACCCCCTCCGACCTGCATGAACTGCGCCTCGCCGAGGCCGCCGACGGCATCGTCGCGAACCTGGTGCTGGACCCCGCCCGCGTCGCCGCCGCCTCGGACCGCCGCCGCACGCTGGCCGGCCGCGCCGGCTGCGGGATCTGCGGGGCGCAGACGATCTCGGCCGCCCTGCCGCGCCCGCCGCGGGTGCGGGGCCGCGTCCCCGAGGCCGCCGCCGTGCTGGCGGCCTTCGCCGCCTTCCCCGGCGCCCAGCGCATGCGCTCCGAGAACCGCTCGACCCACGCCGCGGGCTACTGCGCCTGGGACGGGACGATGGAGCGGGTGCGCGAGGACGTGGGCCGGCACAACGCGCTGGACAAGCTGGCCGGCGCGCTGGCCCGCGAGGGGCGCGACGCCTCCGCCGGCTTCGTGATCCTGTCGAGCCGGGTGGGCGTCGAGATGGTGCAGAAGGCCTGCGTCCTGCGCGCGCCGTTCCTGGCGGCGGTCTCGGCGCCCTCGGCGCTGGCGCTGAGGGTGGCGGGGCAGGCGGGGCTGCGGGTCGCGGGGCTCGCCGGCGAGGCGCTGATGATCTTCGACCCCGCCCCGGCGGAGCGCCCGATGGAAACCCCGGCATGAAGGCCCCCCGATGAAGACCGACGAGCTCGTGACCATGGCCAACCAGATCGCCGCCTACTTCCGGGCCTATCCGGAGGACGAGGCGGTCGAGGGCGTGGCCGACCACATCCGCCAGTTCTGGGACCCCCGGATGCGCGACGGGCTGCGCGGGCATCTCGCGGCCGGGGGCGAGGGGCTGGACGGGCTGGCGAAGCGCGGGGCCGAGCGGGCGCTGGGCGCCGCCTGACGGCGGCGCGGCGGTCTGCAGGCGCCCTGCGGGCGGGCTTGGCAGCGTCCCGGATCGAGGGATGTTGCGAGGGGTCGGCGAGGCGGGGAGCCTCCGGCGGGCTCCTGACTCACCAGAGAACAAAGCCCCCGCGCCTGTTCTCCGGATCCGTCCATCGCTTGGATCGCCTGAGCGACTCGCCCGCCCCGGTCAAGGACAAGCCGCGCAAGCGCGGTCGCTGCGCGATCCTTGACCGGGGCGGGCGAGTCGCTCTGATCGGCATCCGCGATGGACGGCTCCGGAGAACAGGCGCTTTGCGAGGGCTGCGGGCGTGGCGCCCCGGCGCCTGGGGCGGGCGGAGTTGACAGCTGTCAACGCCGCAACCGGGGGCGGCGGGGCGAAAAGCCCCTCCGCGCAGAGGCGGAGGGGAGGCGCCGCCGCGGGGGCGGCGGGGGGAGGCTCAGAAGCCGTAGAGGGCGGCGGGGGTGTCGACGAGGATCGCCTGCCGCGCGGTCTCGGACGGGGCCCAGTCGAGGAGCAGGTCCGTCAGGGCCGCGTCGTCGGGGTAGGTCTCGGGGGTCTTCGCAAGGTTGTGGGGCCAGTTGGTGCCCCAGATCGCGCGCTCGGGGGCGTGGGCGACGACCAGGCGGGCGACGGCGGAGACGTCGGCGTAGTCGGGCGCGCCGGCGCGCGAGGACTCGTAGCAGCCGGCCAGCTTGAGATGGGCGTTTCCGCGGTCGAGCAGGCGCAGGAGGGCGGCGGTGCGGGCGTCGCCGGGGGCGGCGCCGGAGAAGAACTTGCCGTGGTGGTCGATCACGTAGCGGCCGGGGATGGCGGCGAGGGCGGGCTCGTGCGCCTCGATGTCCGAGCCGTCGAACTGCACGTTCAGCGTCCAGCCCATGGCATGGGCACGCGCGGCGACCTCGGGCAGGGCCGAGAGGCCCACGGCGCCGCCGGGGAGGTCCATGATCCGGGCGCCGCGAATGCCGGCTTCGTGCAGGCGCTCCAGCTCGGCGTCGGGGGTTTCCGGCGTGATCACGGCGACGCCGCGGGCGATCTCGCCGAAGGCCTCGAGGACCGCGCAGAGGTTGGCGTTGTCGGCGCCGTGGGCGTTGCCCTGCACCACCACCACCCGCGAAATTCCCAGCCAGGCCATCAGCTTGCGGTAAGCCTCGGGGCCGACGTCGCCCTCGGGCAGCGGGATCGCGCCGGGGGCGGCGGGGAAGCCGGGCAGGTAGCAGTGCATCTGCGTGTCGATGGCGCCGGGCGGCAGCGTCAGGCGCGGGGGGCGGCCGGAGAGAGGGCGCTCCATTCAGGCCTCCACGGTGTAGCGGGCCAGCGCGGCGCGGTCGATCTCGATGCCGAGGCCCCGGCCCTGGGGGATGGCGACGCGGCCGGCGGTCTGGGCGATGGGGATTGAAAGAATCTCCTGCCGGAACGGGTTCCAGGTCTGGTCGAACTCCAGCAGCGGCTCGCGTTCGGCGTGGCGGGGCGGCGTGGGGGGGAGGGTCGCGAGCATCTGCAGGCTGGCGGCCAGCGCCACGCCGGTGCCCCAGACATGGGGGGTGACGCGGATGCCGGCGGTCTCGGCCAGCGAGACGATCTTGCGCATCTCGGTGATGCCGCCGCAGCCGCAGACGTCGGGTTGCAGGATGTCGACGGCGCGTTTCGCGATGGCCTCGGCGAAGCCGGCGCGGCCGTGCCAGGTCTCGCCGCCCGCCACGGGGATCGGCTGGCGGGCGCGGATCTCGACATAGGCGTCGAGGAGCTCGGGGACCACGGGCTCCTCGAACCAGTCGATATCCTGGTCGGAGACGGCGCGGCCGAGGCGGATGGCCTCGACGGCGTCGTAGCCGTGGTTGGCGTCGATCATCAGGGCGATGCCGGGGCCCAGCACCTCGCGCGCGAGGCGGATCGAGGCGACGTCGGCCGCCACGCCGTAGCCGATCTTGATCTTCACGGCGGTGAAGCCGGCTTCGCGGTAGCCCCGCAGCTCCTCGGCCAGCGCCTCGTCGCGGTCGCGGCCCACGGGGCGGAAGCCGCCGGTGGCGTAGCAGGGGACGTCGGCGCGGTATGCGCCGCCGAGCAGGCGGTGGACGGGGACGCCGAAGGACTTGCCTGCGACGTCCCACAGCGCGATGTCGATGCCGCTCTGCGCGGTCATCGTGGCGCCGCGCTGGCCCTGGTCGCGGAACTGGGAGTAGATCTCGGTCCAGATCGGCTCGATGTCGCGCGGGTCGCGACCGAGGGCGAGCGGGGCCATGGCGCGCACCAGGGCGGCGTTGGGGGCGGCGGGGCCCAGGCACTCGCCCCAGCCGACCGTGCCGTCGTCGCAGACCACCTCCACCAGGCAGGCCCAGCGGGTGGCGAAGGTGGAGAAGGCGCTCTGGAAATGCGCGTCCAGGTCGTGGCGCAGGACGTGGGGATGGATCGCCGCGATCCGCATCTCAGGAGACCTTTTCGATCAGGGCCTTGAGCATCGCCGTCTCCTCGGCCGAGGGCGTGGTCAGCGGCGGGCGGGCGGGGCCGGAGCCGTAGCCGGCCGCGGCGACGCCGGCCTTGATGAGGGAGACCGCGTAGCCCGGCTGCCGGTCCCGGATCTTTGCAAAGGGGAAGAAGAAGTCGTCCAGCAGCGCGCCCATCTTCGCCGAGTTCCCGGCGCGCAGGGCATCGTAGAAGTCGATGGCCATGCCGGGGACGAAGTTGAAGACGGCCGAGGAGTAGGTCGAGACGCCCGCCCCGTCGTAGGCCTCGGCGAAGAGCTCGTGGGTGGGCATGCCGCCGATGTAGCTCAGCCGGTCGCCGAGGGTGCGGGTGATCTCGCGCACCAGTCCGATCTGGCCGGAGCCGTCCTTGAAGCCGATCAGGTTGGGGCAGGCGTCGGCGAGGCGCTGCAGCGTCTCGGTCGAGCAGATCGAGTTGTCGCGGTTGTAGACGATCACGCCCAGGCCGGTGGAGGCGCAGACGGCGCGGATGTGCTGGAAGAGCCCCTCCTGCGGGACGCGCATCAGGTAGTGGGGCAGGAGCAGGATGCCGTCGGCGCCGGCGGCCTCGGCCTCGCGCACGATCTCCTTCGCCATCTCGGTGCCGTAGCCGCAGCCGGAGATGATGGGGGTGGCGCCGGACGCCTCCTTGGCGGCGCGGACCACCCGGCCGATCTCGCGCGAGGTCAGCGAGAAGAACTCGCCGGTGCCGCCGGCGGCGAAGAGGGCGGCCGCGGGGAAGCCCGACAGCCAGTCGACGTGGCGGGCGTAGGAGGCGAGGTCCAGCCCCAGGTCGGCGTCGAAATGGGTCACCGGGAACGACAGCAGGCCGGAGGCGATCCGGGTCTTCAGCTCCGCGGGGGACAGGGCGGGGGTCATGGCGCGCTCCGGCGTGATCGACTGCGAACGCGTCAAGTCATATGATGACGTCGCGACCCCGGTCAAGCCTCCCCGCGCTCCGCCGCCGCGGCGAGCCGGGCGAGCGAGCGGTAGCGGTCGGCGGAGCCCAGCAGGTGCGCGCGCATGGCGGCGCGGGCGGCGCCGGGGTCGTGCCGGGCGATGGCGTCGGCCACGTCCGCGTGCTCCGCCTCCAGCCGGGCGAGGTCCGGGGCGGGCGGGTTCGCGCCCAGCGCGTCGCGCAGCTTCTCGCGCGGGATGGTGCGCCGGCCGAGCTGGGAGAGGAACATCTCGAACCGCGGATTGTTGGTCGCCCGGGCGATGGCCATGTGGAAGGCGTAGTCCGCCTCGGCCGAGGGCGCGCCGCTGCGCGCGGCCTGGGCGAAGCGGCGGTGGCAGTCCTCGATCTCCGCCTCCTGGGCCGGGGAGGCGCGCTGGGCGGCGAGGCCGGCGGCCTCGATCTCGACCGCTGCGCGCAGCTCAAGTTCCTCGATCATATCGGAAATCTTGGAGAAGGCGGGCAGGGGGATGCCGGCGGCCGGGGGCTCCGCCCGTTCCAGGACGAAGACGCCGACGCCGTGCCGGCTCTCGACCAGGCGGTCGGCGCGCAGCTCGGCGATGGCCTCGCGGATCACGGTGCGCGAGACGCCGAAGCGCGCGATCAGGGCGGGCTCGGTGGGCAGCCTGTCGCCGGGGGTCAGCGCGCCCGAGAGGATCTCGCCGCGCAGCGCCTCGATCACCCCGGCGGTCAGGCTCCTGCGGCCGGGGGCGCGGGCCGGGCTGCGGCTGGGCGATGTCATCCGGGTCTGTCTCCCCCGCGGGCGCCGGCCGTCGCTCGGCGCCCGGGGGCGACCGACCGGGCGGGGCGTGGCTTCGGTCGGGGGCGAGACTCCCTCGCTCCGCGCCGGAATGCAAGGGCGAACGTCATATCTCGTGTTGACAAGTCATCATATGAATTGGCAGGGTCACGCCGCGACAACAAGCGCCAGCGCGGCCAGGGAGCAAGGGCCGCCGATTCCGGGAGGACCTCATGACCCGCATTTCCAGACTGAAGCTGGGCGCCGCGGCGCTCGCCGCGCTGACCGCGCTCGCGGCCTCGCCGCTGGCGGCGAAGGACTGGCGCGGCTGGAACATCCACCCGCCGACCTATCCCAACGGCATCGCGCTCGACGCCTTCGCCGAAAAGGTGGCCGAGGCGACGGACGGGCGGGTGACGCCCACCGTCTACCACAACGCCGTGCTGGGCGATCAGCCCGACGCCATCGAGCAGACCCGCAACGGCGCGCTGGATTTCGGCAACTTCAACATGGGGCCGATGGGCCCGATCGTGCCGGCCACCAACATCCTGTCGCTGCCCTTCATCTTCTCGTCCGTCGACCAGATGCACAAGGTGATGGACGGCGAGATCGGGCAGCGCTTCTCCGACGCGCTGGCCGAGCAGGGGCTGGTGGCGCTGTCGTGGTTCGACAGCGGGGCGCGCAGCCTCTACAACACCAAGAAGCCGGTTAAGACCCCCGCCGACGTGCAGGGGATGAAGGTCCGGGTGATGAACAACCAGCTCTACGTCGACATGATCGGCGCGCTGGGCGGCAACGCCACCCCGATGGCCTTCGGCGAGGTCTACCAGTCCCTCAAGACCGGGGTCATCGACGGGGCTGAGAACAACTACCCCTCCTACGAGTCGACCAACCACTACGAGGTCGCCGGCTACTACTCGATCACCGAGCACCTGATCATCCCCGAGTGCCTGTGCGTCTCCACCGCCTCGTGGGAGGCGCTGTCGGACGAGGACAAGGCCGCGGTGAAGCAGGCCGCCGTCGAGGCGGCGGCGATGCAGCGCGAGCTCTGGGCCGAGCGGGAGAAGACCAGCCTCGAGAAGGTCAAGGGCGCCGGCGCCCAGATCAACGAGGTCGAGGACAAGGCCGCCTTCCAGTCGGCGATGGACCCGGTCTACGCGGGCTTCATCGAGAAGAACCCGGAGCTGAAGTCCTGGATCGACGACATCAAGGCCGTGAAGTGAGGGCCGGGGACGGGCAGGGGGGCGCGCGGCGATCCGCCTGCGCGTCCCACGACCTGACGGAGGGGGCGGCATGAGCGCCGGCCCCTCCGTCCCCGGTCCCGAGGAGCCCCGCGCCGGCCGCGCGCCGGGCGAGGGCGTCTTCGGCGAGATCCCCGAGCTCGCCGAGCCGAAGCCCGACGTCATCGCGCCGCCGTTCCCGGCGCTCGACCGGGCGATGGGGGCGCTGGCGCGGGTCTGCATGGCCGTCGCGGGCGTGCAGATCGTGGCGCTGGTGCTGCTGATGGGCTGGCTGGTCTTCGGGCGCTACGTGCTCAACGACACGCCCACCTGGATCGAGCAGCTGGCGATCCTGCTGATCGCCTGGATCACCTTCCTGGGCGCCGCCGTCGGCGTGCGGGACGAGAGCCATCTCTCGATCGACTTCATCCGAGAGAGCCTGCCCCCCGTGCCCCGCGCGGCGCTGCGGGTGCTGGCCGACGTGATGGTCGCCGTGTTCTGCGGGCTGATGACCTGGCAGGGCTGGAAGCTGGTCGGGACCAACCTCGCGCGCGAGATCCCGATGCTGGGCCTGCCCGAGGCCTGGCGCTACGCCGCCCTGGTCGCCTTCGGCGCCCTGGGCCTCCTGTTCGTCGCCCTGCGCCTCGCGCAGCGGGCCGTCGCCCCCACCCGGAGCCTGCCATGGGACTGACGCTTCTGTTCGGCGTCTTCGCGCTGGGCCTGATCGCCGGCGCGCCGGTGGCCTTCGCGCTGGGCCTCGCGGCCGTCGCCTGCTTCGCCTACGAGGGGCTGCCCCTGTTCGTGGCCTTCCAGCGGATGATGTCGGGGGTCTCGACCTTCTCGCTGCTGGCGATCCCGTTCTTCATCTTCTCGGGCGAGCTGATGCTGCATGGCGGCATCGCGCGCCGGCTGGTGACGCTGGCCGCGGCCGCCGTCGGCTCGGTGCGCGGCGGGCTCGGCACGGTGAACGTCGCCTCCTCGATGCTGTTCGGGGGGATCTCGGGCTCGGCCGTGGCGGACACCTCGGCGCTGGGCTCGATCCTGATGCCGGTGATGAAGGAGAAGGGGTACGACGCCGACTATGCGGTGAACGTGACGGTGACCTCCTCCATCGCCGGCATCGTGATCCCGCCCTCGCACAACATGATCCTGTTCGCGGTGGCGGCGGGGGGCGGGATCTCGGTCTCGAACCTGTTCCTGGCGGGCGTGATGCCGGGGATCCTGATGTGCCTGTGCCTGATGGCGGCGGCCTACTGGGTGGCGGTGCGGCGCGGCTACCCGGCCGAGACCTTCCCCGGCTGGCGCGCCCTGGCGCTGAGCTTCGCCGACAGCCTGCCGGGCCTGATGACGGCGGTGATCATCGTCGGCGGCGTGCTCTCGGGCGTGCTGACCGTCACCGAGTCCGGGGCCTTCGGCGCGCTCTACGCGCTGGTCGTCACCGGCGTCGTCTACCGGGAGCTGACCTGGACCGCCTTCCGCGCCGCGGTGGTCAGCGCGGTGCGCACCACGGCGCTGGTGATGGTGCTGGTCGGCTGCGCCTCGGCC
The DNA here is from genome assembly GCF_900113695.1 of Albimonas pacifica. Lineage (GTDB taxonomy): Bacteria > Pseudomonadota > Alphaproteobacteria > Rhodobacterales > Rhodobacteraceae > Albimonas > Albimonas pacifica. Next base: position 64,757 of record NZ_FOQH01000013.1, read on the forward strand.
TTCGCCTACATGCTGGCGCTCTACCGCGTGCCCGAGCAGCTGACCGACCTGCTGATGGGCATCTCGCAGAATCCCATCGTGATCCTCCTGATGCTGAACCTGATCCTGCTGGCGCTGGGCATGGTGATGGACATGGCGGCCCTGATCCTGATCTGCACGCCGATCTTCCTGCCGGTGGCGACGGGCATCGGCATGGACTCGATCCAGTTCGGCATCATGATGATGATGAACCTCGGGCTGGGCCTCTGCACGCCCCCGGTCGGCGCCTGCCTCTTCGTGGGCTGCGTGATCGGCGGCATCCGGATCGAGCAGGCGGTGCGCACGATCTTTCCCTTCTACGTGGCGGTCTTCGCGGCTCTTATGCTGGTGACCTACGTCCCCGCGATCTCGCTGGGGCTGCCGAGCCTGTTGCTGGAGTGAGCGGATGAAGCTGAAGCGCCTGTTGATCACCGGGGCGGCCGGGGGCCTCGGCCGCCTGGCGCGCGAGCGCCTCGGCGGTCTCGCCGAGACGATCCGCCTCTCCGACGTCGTCGAGATGACGCCGGCGGGCCCGGGCGAGGAGGTGATGACCTGCGATCTCGGCGACTTCGAGCGGGTGCGCGAGGTGGTCGAGGGCTGCGACGCGATCCTGCACCTGGGCGGCGTCTCGGTGGAGCGGAGCTTCGCCGAGATCTCCAACGGCAATCTCACCGGGCTCTACCACCTCTACGAGGCGGCCCGGAAGGCGGGGGTGCGGCGGGTGCTGTTCGCCTCCTCCAACCACGCCATCGGCTTCCATCCGCGCGAGCGGATGCTGGACGCCGACAGCCCCTTCGCGCCGGACAGCCTCTACGGCGTCTCGAAAGTGTTCGGGGAGGCGGTGGCGATGCTCTACTGGGAGAAGTTCGGGATCGAGACGGCGCGCGTGCGCATCGGCTCCTGCTTCGCCGAGCCGCGGGACCACCGGATGCTGGCGACGTGGCTGTCGCCCGACGACTTCGTGCGGCTGTGCGAGGCGGTGTTCCGCGCGCCTCGGCTGGGCTGCCCGGTGATCTACGGGGCGTCGGCGAATGCGGAGCGGTGGTGGGACAACTCGAAGGTCGGCTACGTGGGCTGGGTCCCGCAGGATTCCTCCGAGGCCTTCCGCGCGAAGCTGGACGCGGCGATGACGCCGCCGGCGGTCGACGATCCCGCGAACCGCTACCAGGGGGGCGGGTTCGCGGCGGCGGGGCACTACGAGGACTGAGCGGACTGCAGGCGCCCTGCGGGCGGGCTTGGCTGGCGGGCGCCCGGGGCGAGGGGGCGCTGCGAGACGCGCAGGCCGCTCCGGAACTCACCCAAGAACAAGCCCCGCGCCTGTCCTCCGGATCCGTCCATCGCTGAAGATGCCTGAGCGACTCGCCCCCTCCGGTCAAGGACAAGCCGCGCTGCGCGCGGTCGCTTCGCGATCCTTGACCGGAGGGGGCGAGTCGCTCTGATCGGCATCAGCGATGGACGGCTCCGGAGAACAGGCGCTCCGCGAGGGCCGCCGGCGTGGCGCGCCGGGCGCCGGGGACTGCGGGCGTCAGGCAGAGGGGGCGTCGGCGGCCTCGGCCAGCAGCCAGTCGCGGAACAGGCGGACGGATTCGCGGGGCGGGCCCTCGGCGGGCTCCACGAACCAGTAGGCGCCGCGGGAGCGGATCGGGCGGCCGACCTGCACCAGGCGGCCGTCGGCGAGCTCGGGGCGCACGAGGAAATCGGGGGCGAGCGCGAGGCCCACGCCGGCCTGGCAGGCCTGGATCACCAGGGCGAACTGCTCGAACGCCATGCCCTGCGCGGGGGCGGCGGGCAGGGCGTGGGCGGCGAACCAGTCCTGCCAGTCGTGGGGGCGCGAGCGCATCAGCAGCTTCGGGGCCTCGCGCACCGCCTCCGCGCTCAGGCCCCCGGCGGCGCCGGGGAAGGCGGGGGAGGCGACGGGGATCACCGTCTCGGCCATCAGGGGCGTGAGGCGGGCGCCGGGCCAGTCCTCGGCCCCGTGGTGAATGGCGGCGTCGATGCGCTCGGCGGCGAGGTCGAAGCGGCCGATGCGGGTGGCGAAGGCGATGGTGACGTCGGGATGCGCGGCGGCGAAGCGGGGCATGCGGGGCATCAGCCAGCGGGTCCCGAAGGTCGGCAGCAGGGCGATGGTCAGGGAGCGGCGGCCGGAGTCGGTCATCAGGCCCAGGGTCGCGTCGCGGATGCGGGAGAGGGCGGGGGCGACCTCGCGCGCATAGGCGGCGCCTTCGGGGGTCAGCGCCACGCGGCGGGTGGAGCGTTCCAGCAGGCGGCGGCCGAGGTGGTCCTCCAGGGCGGCGATCTGGCGGGAGAGGGCGGACTGGCTGAGCGAGAGCTCGGCGGCGGCCTCGGTGAAGCTGCCGAGCCGCGCGGCGGCTTCGAAGGCGCAGAGCGCGGTGATCGAGGGGTAGAGGCGGCGCGGGTGGCTCATTCTTGCGATTGTTGCATGAATGGATGCGGGAAACAAATTTCCGGCGCGGGCTCGGGGGCTGTATTGAGACGCAAACCGCAATGCCCGGAGGGAAGCCATGACCGCGCAGCTCAAGCCCAAGGATCGTCCGTCGCAGGCGTCGTTCGTGTGGGAGGACCCGTTCCTGCTGGCCGACCAGCTGGAGGAGGACGAGCGCGCCCTGATGGACGCCGCCCACGCCTTCGCGCAGGAGAGGCTGGCGACCCGCGTGACGAAAGCCTTCCTGGAGGAGACCTCCGAGCCCGAGATCTTCGCCGAGATGGGCGAGATGGGGCTGCTCGGCTCCACCATCCCCGAGGAATACGGCGGGATCGGCGCGGGCTATGTCTCCTACGGCCTGATCGCGCGGGAGGTGGAGCGGGTGGACTCGGGCTACCGCTCGATGATGTCGGTGCAGTCCAGCCTGGTGATGTACCCGATCTACGCCTACGGCTCCGAGGAGCAGCGGAAGAAGTATCTTCCGGGCCTCGCCGCTGGCACGCTGATCGGCTGCTTCGGGCTGACCGAGCCCGAGGCGGGCTCCGACCCCGGCGGCATGAAGACCCGCGCCGAGAAGATCGACGGCGGCTACCGGCTGACCGGCGAGAAGATGTGGATCTCGAACGCCCCCTTCGCCGACGTGTTCGTGGTCTGGGCCAAGTCCGACGCCCATGGCGGCAAGATCCGCGGCTTCGTGCTCGAGAAGGGGATGAAGGGGCTCTCGGCGCCCAAGATCGAGCAGAAGCTGAGCCTGCGCGCCTCGATCACCGGCTCGATCACGATGGAGAACGTCGAGGTCGGAGAGGACGCGCTGCTGCCCAACATCGAGGGCCTGTCGGGTCCCTTCGGCTGCCTCAACCGCGCCCGCTACGGCATCGCCTGGGGGGTGATGGGGGCGGCGGAGGACTGCTGGTTCCGCTCGCGCCAGTACGGGCTGGATCGCAAGCAGTTCAACCGGCCGCTGGCGAACACGCAGCTGTTCCAGAAGAAGCTCGCCGACATGCAGACCGAGATCTCGCTGGGCCTGCAGGCGGCCCTGCGGGTCGGGCGGCTGATGGACCGGGCGATGGCGGCGCCGGAGATGATCTCGATCATCAAGCGCAACAACTGCGGCAAGGCGCTGGACATCGCGCGGATGGCCCGGGACATGCACGGGGGCAACGGGATCTCGGCGGAGTATCACGTGATGCGCCACGCGATGAACCTCGAGACGGTGAACACCTACGAGGGCGCGCATGACGTGCACGCGCTCATTCTGGGCCGGGCGCAGACCGGGCTGCAGGCGTTCTTCTGAGGACGCGGCGCCCGCGTTGCGGGCATTCCTTCGCCTCGGCCCTTGCGGGCCTCAGGAGGGCCCCGCTTCGGCGGGGCCTTCTGCGCTTCGGGAACCCACCCGAGACCAGGCGCTCCCGGCGAGGCCTGGGGCGGGGGCGCCGCGGGGGCGCGATTGACGACCGGTCGGCAGGCAAATAGCGTCGCGGGCGGTGGAGGAGCGCGGCCGGGTCCTGCGGGGGTCGGCGGCAGCAGAAGGAGGGCGCGCGTGAGCGAGGACCCGCGGCGGATTCCGGTCGTCATCGGCGTCGGACAGGTCAACGATCGGCCGGAGGACCCCGAGCAGGGGCTCGACTCGCTCGGCCTGATGGTCGAGGCGCTGCGGCGCGCGGATGCGGACGCCGGCGGCGGCTGGCTGGCGCGGCTGGGATCGGTCGCGGTCGTCGACCAGATCTCCTGCCCGGGGCTCGGGAACCTGGCCGAAGGCGTGGCGACGGCGCTGGGCGCCCGGCCCGCGCATCTCAAGGTCACGCCGGGGCCGATGGGCGACGGACCGGTGACGCTGCTCGCCGAGGCCGCCAACCTGATCGGGCGCGGCGAGGTCGAGGTCGCCGCCGTCACCGGGGGCGAGGCGCTGAGGACCGCCGCGCGCCGGGCGGCCGCCGCAGGGGGCGGGGACGCCAACGCCTCGCGCGCCTCCTCGGAGCGGCGCTCGAAGGGGATGCTGCGCGCGCGCTACGGGCTGACGGCGCCGGTGGACGTCTATCCGCTTTATGAAAACGGCTGCCGCGCGGCCTGGGGGCAGAGCCTTGCCGAGGGCCAGGACGAGAGCGCGCTGATCTGGTCGCTGATGTCCAAGGTCGCCGCCGAAAACCCCGACGCCTGGCTCAGGAAGCCGCTGGAGCCGGCCGACATCCTCTCGCCCGAGGGCGGCAACCGGCCGATCGCCTTCCCCTATTCCAAGCTGATGGTCGCCAACGGCTCGGTCAACCAGGGCGCGGGCTTCATCGTGGCGAGCCTCGCCGCCGCCCGCGAGGCGGGGATCCCGGAGGAGCGGCTGGTGCATGTCGGCCTCGCCGCGCGCGCGCAGGAGGATCCCGACATCCTGCGGCGCGACCGCTACGACCGCACCGCGACCATCGAGGTCTCGATCCGCAAGACGCTGGAGAAGAACCGGGTCGAGGCGAAGGACCTCGACGCGGTGGAGCTCTATTCCTGCTTCCCCTGCGTGCCGAAGATGGCGCGGCGCGTGCTGGGCTGGCCGGCGGAGAAGCCCGCCACGGTCTATGGCGGGCTGACCTTCGGAGGCGGGCCGATCGGCAACGTGATGAGCCATGCGCTCGCCGCGATGGTGGAGAAGATCCGGGGCGGCGCGAAGCTGGGGCTGGTCTTCGCCAACGGCGGGCACGCCACCTACTCCTGCACCATCGTGCTGGGGCGCGAGCCGATCCCGGGCGCGTCCTTCCCCGCCGAGTTCGACCACCAGGCCGACGCCGACGCCCTGCGCGACCCGGTGCCGGAGCTGGTGGAGAGCTACCAGGGCCCCGCCACGGTCGAGACCTACACCGTCTTCTACGGCCGCGACGGGGCGCCCCGGAACGGGGTGATCGTGGCGCGCACCGCCCAGGGCGCGCGCACGGTCGCCCTGGTGCCCGGCGAAGACGCGGCCGCCATCGCCTGGCTGACCGACGGCGCGCAGGAGCCGGTGGGCGCCGCGGGCGAGATCGTGCCGGGGACCGCGCCCGCCCCCGACGGCGGCGCGCCGCTGCAGGTCTGGAAGCGGGCCGGCTGAGCCGCGCCCGCCGCCCCGCGGCCCGATGATCGGCGCGCGTCCCCCAAGGGGGCGCGCGCGCCCCTGAAAAAACCAGGACCGCCCGGCTGCGCCGGGCCGCCAAAATCAAGAACGCCCGGCTGCGCCGGGCCGCCAAAATCAAGAATGCCCGGCTGCGCCGGGCCGGGGCCCGGCCGGATCCGGGCGGGAGGAAGACCATGGCTCGTTTCGAGGGCAAGATCGCGCTGATCACCGGCGCGACCGGCGGCATCGGTTCCGTCACCGCGCGGCGGATGGCGGCGGAGGGCGCGAAGCTCGTGCTGCAGGACCTGGAGGAGGCGCCGCTGAAGGCGCTGGCGGCCGAGCTCGGCGGGGCCGAGATCGCGCCGGGCGACGTCGCCGAGCCCTCGGTCATGCAGGCCGCCGTCGACAAGGGCATGGCCGCCTTCGGGCGAATCGACTGCGCCTTCCTCAACGCCGGCGTCGAGGGGCCGATCGCGCCGCTGGAGGAGGGCGACGTCTCGGCCTTCGACCATGTGATGCGGGTCAACGTGCGCGGGCCCTTCGTGGGTCTGGCGGCGCTGTTCCCGGCGATGAAGGCGACGGGGGGCTCGGTGGTGATCACCTCCTCGACCGCCGGCCTGCGGGGCGCGACGGGGCTGTCGCGCTACACCACCTCGAAGCACGCGGTGATCGGGCTGATGCGCACGGCGGCGCTCGAGGGCTCGGCCCACGGCATCCGGGTCAACACCGTGCACCCCGCGCCCATCGACACCCGCATGATCCACGCGCTGGAGGAGGGCTACGGCAAGGGCGACCCCGAGCGCGCCGCCGCCGCCCTGAAGGCCGCGATCCCGCTCGGCCGCTACGGCGAGCCGGAGGAGGTCGCCGCCCTGGTCTGCTGGCTGCTGTCGGACGAGGCGAGCTTCTGCACCGGCGGCCTCTACCAGGTGGACGGCGGCTCGACCGCGGGGGCGCGGCGCTAGGGCGCCCCGTCCTGCAGGGCGCGCGCCCGGCGCGCGCGCCGGTGCAACCGTTGCGCGAAGGTTCATTTGCCGTAGCGTCGCGGGAGCGTATCCTCTGCCCACCAGAGCGCCCGGAGAGGCCGTAGGGGAGTAGGATTCGATGAAGAGAGCGATCGCGATGATGACGGGGGCGTTGCTCGCCCTCCCGGCGGCGGCGCAGGCCCAGTCCGACGCCCAGGACGACATGGCCGCGAAGGTCCGCAGCCTGGCGCTGGCCATCGGCAACGCCTACGCCTGCACCCCCGAGGACGGGCGGACCACCTTCAAGGAAGAGGCGCATCACCTGTTCGACCTGATCGTGCAGGACGTCGGCTCGGACCTCGCCTTCCTCTACGCCACCGGCGTCGGCTACGGCTCGGCGGTGGAGGCGTCGGAGATCGACTGCCCGGCGATGCTGGAGCAGTGGGAGGGCATCCGCACCGACTACGACCTGAAGGCCGAGGAATGAGACGCCTGGTCCTTTCCGCAGCGGCCGCCTGCCTTGCCGCAAGCGCGGCGGGGGCGGCCCCCTCCTCGGGCGCGGCGCCCGGGGCGGCGGACGGAGCCGCGCCGGCCCTCTTCGCGCCGCTGGCGATCCCGGGGATCGCCGAGGCGCCCGATCCCGCCGGCGAGATCCTGCTCGCCAAGAAGTCCGGCAAGGGCAAGGGCCCCGGCGCCCGGCCCGGAAATCGCGGCGGCGCGCCGGTGCGCAAGCCCGGCTCGGGCCGCCACGGCGCCGGCGTGAACTACAAGAGCGGGAACAACATCGTCGTGAACCGCGGACGGCCGGGCTACAACGGCTATCGGCCGGGCGGCGGGCGCTACTACTACGACGACGACGACAACGACGGGCTGGCCGGCGCGCTGGTCGGCGGGGTCATCGGGCTCGGCGTGGGCGCGGCCATCGCCAACTCGAGCGAGCCCCAGAACACCTGCGTCGACAACAACGGCGACGGCGTCTGCGACGCCTACTGAGCGTGCGCGCGCGCCCGGGCCGCTCCGGCCCCGGGGCGCGCGTCGTTCCGGCCGGGATCAGTCCGCGATGCGGGTGATCTTGGTGCCCTCGATCCCGGCGCCGGCGAAGAAGCCCCGCTGGTCGACGAAGAACACGTAGACCCCGTCCTGGTAGGTGGTGGTCGAGAGCTTGCCCGCCAGCATCGCGTCGTCGGCGTAGACGATCGAGGGGCCGACGCCGACCTCCCAGCCGTCGGTGTCGTCGAGATAGGCCAGCGAATTCTCGGTCATGAACACCATCACGTAGCCGAAGCGCTGGATCCCCGCCTGCAGGCCGTAGCTGACGGCGGCCGAGCGGTAGACCCCGGCCGTCGCGCCCTCGACGCGCAGGATGCCCTTGCCGGTGGCGCCGCCCAGGATCAGGCCGCCCTTCACGATCTCGGGGAAGATCAGCAGGCCGGCGGCGCCGTCGAACATCTCCTGCGTCACGGGCTGGGTGGCGATCAGGCGCTCCATGGTGCGGTCGGCCTGGGACTCGAGTTCGGACAGGCTCTGGGCCATGGCCGGAGCGGGCGCGGCGGCGGCGAGCGTCACGGCGGCCGCGGCGGAAAGAACATCGCGTCGGTTCATCGGTTTTCTCCCCCTGGGGACGCGCCGCGGAGCCGGAGCTCCGCGGCGCGGCGGCGGTCAGTGACCGCCCAGCACCAGCGTGCGGACCGGCAGAAGCAGGGTCTGCGCGCGCAGGATGGCGGCGTGGATGATCGCGACCGTGTCGACCACGTGGTAGAACACGAAGGTCGTCAGCGGCAGGTCGGGATCCTCCAGCTTGGCGTGGTTCGAGGTGTAGGCGTTGGCCACGCAGCGGCTGCCCAGCGTCACCTTGCCCTTGTCCGCCTCGTAGAGCGGGGACATGAACACCAGCACCGTCCCCGGCGAGCGGTTGGTGGTCACGTCCGCGAGGTTGTCGGTCGGGCGGAACTGGCCCGAGGACATCACGTCCTGGATCTCGGAGACGAACACCGGGATCACGTCCATCGGCAGGGACGGGCAGGTGATCTCGCCGATCATGCCGACCTTCAGCACCTGGGTGGAGATCTGGTCGAAGCCGGCGACGAACTGGTCGCGGCCCGCCCCCTCGGGCACCAGCAGGCCGGCGGAGCGGATCATCGGGTTGACCACGTCGCCGGGGCGCAGGGTGAACTGCTCGAGCCGGCCGGCGGTGCCGGCGACGACCGTCGACTTGTCGATCTGGACCTGCGCCTCTTCGAGCTGCGCCTGGGCCGAGGCCTTCTGCGCCGGGATCTGGACGGTGAGCGTCTTCTGCGCCGTCTCGAGCTGGGCCTGCGCCGCGTCCACCTGGCCCTGGGCGCTGTCGACGCGCGCCTTGAGGCTGTCGAGCTCGCGCTGGGCGACCACGTTGGGGTTGCGCTGGTTGAGCTCGACGTTGCGCTGATACTCGATGTTGGCGAGGTTCAGGGCGCTGTTCGCGGCGTCGAGCTGCGCCTGGGCGGCGTCGATCTGGGCCTCGGCCAGCTCGGCGTTGGCGTCGAGCTCGGCCAGGCGACTGCGCGCGGTGGCCGCCGCCGCCTGCTGGGCGGTGTCGTCGAGCTTGAACAGCGGCTGGCCCGCGTCGACCTGCTGGTTGATGCCGACGTAGACCTCTTCGACCCGGCCGTTGCGCTCGGGCAGGATGGTGACCGTGCGGAACATCGAGGTCACGTTGGTCGACGACGGGTGGTAGAAGAACACCAGCGTGATCAGCGAGACGGTGAGCAGCAGGCACAGCGTCAGGCCCCAGCGCAGCTCGTACCAGACCGAGAACAGGGTCAGCTCGCGGCCCCAGCGCTTGCCCTGGACGTAGCGTCGGATCAGGTAGTCCGGCAGGATCGTGACGCTGGAGCAGAACATCAGCTCAAACATTGCGGTCCTCCCGGGCCGGGGTGGAGATGGCGGCCGCGTCGGGCTCCGGCTGGGCCGGGCCCGCGGGCTGCGCGGAGGTGGGCGCGGCCGACCAGGCGGGCGGCGCGGTCTCGGGCGAGGGCGCCTCGCCCTTGGGATCGAGGCGCGCCGCGGCCACGCCGAGCGCGTCGGCGATCTTGTTCAGCGGCGACAGGAAGTCGGGGATGTTCAGCGCGGCGAGCAGCAGCGCCCCCACCCAGAACACCGAGTTGTGGGTGAACAGCGCCAGCAGCGCCATGATGCCCACCAGCTGGAACTGGGTGTGGCTGGCGCGGTGGGCCATCTTCTCGGGGATCGCGTGCAGGTGGAAGTAGATCAGCCCGATGCCGACGACGACCGCCAGCAGGAACAGGCCGACGATGAACAGCATCTGGTCCGGCTGGCCGGGGGGCGTCGCGAAATAGGGGATGGCCTCGAGGGCGACGCCGTGCGTGTCGGCGAGGGCGGCGTCGGGGGTCGGATCTGCCAAGGCGGGTCTCCGGTGGTCTTGCGTCCGGCCGGCGGCGCGCCGGCGCGGATCAGGGGCTCGGGATGAGACCGGGCGAGCCCCCCCGGACACGCCCGAGCGCCGGTCCGGCCGCTGGCGCGGCCGGGCCGGAGGGGGTCAGCGGGAGTCGGCGGGGGCGCCTCCGGTCCCGGTCTGCTGGTCGGCGGCCTGGGCGGCGGCGGCCACCGCGGCCTGGCCCTTGGGCGAGTCGGCGGGGATTTCCTCGCCCTCGTCGTCGGTGACGCGCACGCGCACCTCGCGACGGGCGAACTCGATCCCGGCCTCGTCGAAGGCCTTGTTGACGCGATTGAAGATCTCCTTGCGGAGCACGAACTGCCGGCCGGGGCGGGCCATGAACTTGCCGCGGACCACGACGCCCACGTCGTCGAACTCCAGCACGCCCTGGCTCTTGAACGGTTCGATGAAGTCGGCCTTGAACTCGGGGACCTCCATCATCTCCTGGCCGATCTTCTTGAAGATCTTCTTGATCTTGTTGGGGTCGGTGCCGAAGGGCACGGTGAAGCGCAGCTTCATGATCACCCAGTCGCGGCTGTAGTTGGTGACCTTGGAGATGTCGCCATAGGGGATCGTGTGCACCGCGCCCAGGTGGTGGCGCAGCTGCACCGAGCGGACCGAGATCTTCTCGACCGAGCCCATGGTGCCGCCGACGTCGATGAATTCGCCGGTGCGGAAGGCGTCGTCGACCAGGAAGAACAGGCCCGAGACCACGTCCGACACCAGCTTCTGCGCGCCGAAGCCGATGGCCAGTCCGAAGACCGAGGCGCCGGCGATCAGCGGCGCGATGTCGACGCCCGCCTGGCTGAGCGCCAGCATCACCGTGAAGACGGCGATGAACGACAGCGCCGCCCAGCGCATCAGCGGCAGAACCGTGGCGAGGCGCGAGGCCGAGGCGCCGCCGCCCTCCGTGTCGACGTCGCCGGGCGCGGCGGCGTCGCCCGTCGCCTCGCGGCTGAGGCGGGTGAGGAACTGGATGTTGACCAGCTCGAACAGGATGTAGCCCACGGCGGCTATGGTCAGGAAGCGCATCACCCCCGCCGCCACCGGCGCGCCCACGCCGTCGGCGGCCAGGCCGAACAGCGACAGGCCCCAGGCCTTGGCCAGCAGCAGCACCAGCCCGACGTAGACGAAGACCCGGCCCATGCGCAGGTAGGCCCGCGCCACGCGCCCGCCGGCCGCCTGCGCCGCCTGGCCCGTGCCGGTGGCCCCCGGCGCGAGCCGCAGCGACAGCGCCCGGATCAGGCTGTCGATCGCCGGCACGCAGAGCACGATTATCACCCCCATGCGGGCCTGCCCGCCCATGGTCGCGGGATCGCCCAGCGCCAGGATCAGCTCGGCGATCACCCATTGCAGGACGATCAGCGCCACCGCCAGCCGCGGCCAGACATGGGGCCAGGAACCGGGCGTCACCGGCTCGCCCGGGGCGGTCATCATGCCCGAGAGCGTGTTGCGCCGCCGCCAGGTGAAGGTGGCGGAGACCACGACGAACAGCAGCCCCAGCCAGAAGAACCAGCCGTCGGCCGGGTCCTCGCCCGCCATGCGCATCAGCGCCGTCAGGCGCGAGAGCACGGCCAGCAGCACCGCGAGGCCCACGTAGCCCCGCCAGGCGTCCCGCGCCTCGGCGTCGGAGGCCGTCATCAGGCGCAGCTCCGGCCGGTCGGGCGACAGGCACAGCGTCAGCGCCGCCACGAACAGCGGCACGTTGATGCCGGCCGCGGCCAGGATCAGCCAGGCGATCTCGCGCGGGGCGTCGGTCTCGAAGACGGCGGGGAACGCCAGCGCCAGCACCAGCCCCGCGCCGACCGCGAAGCCCAGGATCCCCGCGAGCGAGATCGCGAACCGGCGCAGGGCCGCGTGCAGCCGGCGGCCGGGCGACAGCGCGTAGCGCGGCTCCGGCGGGGGCGGGGGCGTCGCCTGAGGCTCGGCGGCGGCCTCGGCCAGGGTCTCGGGCGGCAGGGGCACGGCCGCAGGCTCGGGGGCCGGCCCGGGCGGCGTCTCGACGAGGACGCGGAGCGGGGGCTCGCGCCAGGCGGCGGCGACCGCGCGGCGCACGCCGAGGTTGGCCGCGACGCCCACGGCGCCCGCCAGCGCCGTCAGCGCGATCAGCAGCATCGCGCCGCCGAAGCCGCCCTCGATCCCGAAGATGGCGAAAGTGTCGATCAGCGCCCGGAAGCGGGCGCCGAGGTTGAAGACCTGGTCGATCAGGTGCCCGCCCACCGCGGCGGCCGCATCGGCGAGGCCGGGCGCGCCCGCCTCGGCCGCGGCCTCCTGCGCCTCGGCCTGCGCCACCGCGTCGAGCCGTTCGAGCAGAAGGCCGCGGACCTCCTGGTCGGACAGTTCGGCGACCAGCGCGCGGGCGGCCTCGGGGGTCAGGGGATCGGGCAGGGCGGGAGGCGGCGTCTCCTGCGCGGCCGCCGCCAGGGGCGCGAGCAGGATCGCGGCGAGAAGGACGGGCCATGCCGCCCGTCGGCCGGACCGGGGCCCGGGATCGCGGAATCTGCGCATGGCGGTCTCGACACTCCCCTCCCGGAGCTGGGCGTCCGCCGGTTCCCCGGCCGCCGCTGCTCCGCCATCCAGTCCGCGGACCTTATCCAAGCGTCAGCGGAGCGGCTAGTCGGGTTTGCGTGATCTCCAAGGCGCGGCCCCGATTTCGCGCCGGGAGTCGCGCGAGGGGCGCAGCCGGGGGAAAGCGTTGCAAAACAAGGGCTGCACGCCGCGCGGCACATGGTAAAAGATGTCGCAGGCCCCGAGTCTCTCCTGCCCCGGCCGGAGGCGGGTCCGCGGCGCCGGCATGCCTCGGCCGCGCGCGACGCGCACCGGGGCGAGGGAGAGGGCTTCGAGATGTGGGACACGACCGCCCTGCGCGGGACGCTCGCGCGGTTGGCCGGCGCAGGGGCGCTGGCGATCGCGCTGGCCGGCGCGCCGGCGCCCGGGGGGCTGCGCGCCCAGAGCGACGATCCCGTCGAGACCGCCGAGCCTGAGGCCGTCGCCGAGGAGGATCTGCTGAGCGAGTCCGAGCTCGACGATCTCGCCGCCCCCGTGGCGCTCTATCCCGACGCGCTGCTGACCCAGGTGCTGGTGGCCACGACCTTTCCGCTGGACGTGGTGAAGGCCGGGCGCTGGGTCGGGGACAACGCCGACCTCGCCGCCGACGCGCGCGACGACGCCGCCGGGGGGGAGGGCTGGGACCCCTCGGTCGCCGCGCTCGCGGCGGGCTTCCCCAGCCTGGTGACCCGGATGAGCGACAACCTCGACTGGACCCAGGCGATGGGCGACGCGATGCTGACCCAGAGCGACGACGTCCTCGACGCCGTGCAGCGCCTGCGCGCGCAGGCCCAGGACGTGGGCAACCTCGACAGCAACGACGCCCAGACGGTGACGGTCGAGGGCGACGAGATCTACATCGAGCCGACCTCCGAGGAGGTGGTCTACGTGCCCGCCTACGACGCCCAGGCGGTCTACACCCAGTCGAGCGGCGGCAAGACCGTGGTCTACGACGACGGCGACGACGGCTGGGATTCCACCGACATGCTGCTGACCGGCGGCATCGCCTTCGGGGCGGGGATGCTGGTCAACGAGATCTTCGACGACGACGACGACTGGAACGGCTACTGGCGGCCCGGTCCGCCGCCGATCCGCTGGGGCGGGGGCGGCTTCTACCCGCGGCCCTGGGCGCCGGGACGCGGCCCGACCCGGGTGAACGTGGGCAACCGGGTGAACATCGACGTGGACCGCGACGGCCGCTGGCGCCCGGACGACCGCCGCCGCGACGACGCGCGCGACCGGCTGGCGCGCCGCGATCCCGGCGACCGCCCGCACCTGGGCGACCGCAACGGGATCAACCGGCCCGGCGGCCTGAGCGGCGGGCGCTCCGGCGACCGTCCCGGCGGCGGGCGCCCGAACCTCGAATCCTCGATCCAGGACCGCCTGCAAGGCGGGGGCGGCGACAACCGTCCCAATCTCGGAGGCGGCGGCGGGAACCGTCCCAACCTGGGCGGGGGCCGCGGCAACGATCGTCCGAACCTCGGAGGCGGCGGGACCAATCGGCCCAACCTCTCGGGCGGGGGCGGAAACCGGCCCAGCCTGGGCGGCGGCGGGGCGAGCCGGCCGACCCTCTCCGGCGGGGGCGGGCGGCCCGCCTCGGGCGGCGGTCTCTCGCATCTCAAGAACACCTCGAGCAGGGGCGGCAAGGCGGCGATCCAGGCCAAGCGGCCCGCGCCCTCGGCCGCGCGGCCGAAGCTGCCCAGCCACAAGCCCGCGGGCGGCGGCCTGTTCTCGGGCGGCGGCAACGCCGGCACGATGAAGAAGGCGCAGAACCGCGGCGCCGCCAGCGCCGGGCGCGCGAAACTGCCCGTCGGCGGCTCGCGCGCCGCACGCGGCGGCGGCGGCGGCGGACGGATGGGAGGGCTGCGGCGATGACCCCGAGGAGCATGAGCCTGATGATCCGGTCCCCTGCGATCCCCGCCGGTCCCGGCCGGTCCCTCGCCCCCTCCCCTGCGCCTGCCCGCGCCCGCGCCCGGCCGCTCGCGCGCGCCGCGCTGGGCCTGGCGCTGGGCCTCGCCTGCGCAGGCGCGCTGCGCGCCGAGCCCGCCGCCTACCCCTCCCCGCGCGAAGCGCTGGAGGCGGTGGTGGCCGCCGTCGAGGCCGCCGACCGCGACGCCCTGCTGGCCGTCTTCGGACCCGAGGCCGAGGACGTCGTCTTCACCGGCGACCCCGCGCAGGACCGCGAGAACTGGAGCCGGTTCCTCGCCGACTACCGCGTCTCGCACCGGCTGAAGGTCAGCTCCCAGGGCTGGGCCAACGTCTACATCGGCGAGGACCAGCACCCGTTCCCCGCCTCGATCTACCGCAACGAGGACGGGACCTGGGCCTTCGACGCCGAGGAGGCCCGCGACGCGGTCCACCTGCAGCGCATCGGCGCCAACGAGCTGGACGTGATCGCCCTGATGCACGCCTATGTCGGCGCCCAGGCCCGCTTCCGCCAAGTCGACTACGACGGCGACGGCCAGCTCGAGTTCGCGGCCCATGTGCTGAGCGACGCCGAGACCCGCGACGGCCTCTACTGGCCGCCGACCGAGGGCGCGCCCGACAGCCCGATCGGCGACTTCATGGCCCGCGCCTCGGCGGACGGCTACGCGGTCGGCGACGCGGTCGAGGCGCCGGAGCCCTACCTGGGCTACTACTTCCGGGTGCTGACCGGGCAGGGCCCATCGGCGCCCGGCGGGGCGATGAGCTACCTGGTCAACGGCCAGATGCTCGCCGGCCACGCCCTGCTCGCCTTCCCGGCGGACTACGGCGGGACCGGGGTGATGAGCTTCCTGGTCGCCGAGAACGGCGTCGTCCTGCAGGCCGACCTGGGCGAGGACACGCTGGAGCGCGCCGACGCCGTCGAGCTCTACGACCCCGACGCGAGCTGGTCGCCCGCCGACTGAGACGGGTCTCCGGGGCGAGGCTGGAAACGGGATCGCAGGCCGGCGCCGCGGGCGCCGGCCCGGGGCGTTTCACGCCTGCGCCCGCGGGAAGGTCGGTTCTATGAACTTATCGATTGACGTAGGGTTTGGACTCGATTCGGCGAACTGACCGCGAGATTGTCTTGAACTCGGACACCAACCACTGGTCGCGTCCGCCCTGGACGGGGAGCGGGGAGCGCGGGGCGCTGACCTGGCTGCAGGCGCTGGACCGCATGTCCGGCGCCCGGATCCTGTGTCTGGGCGAGCTGCACGACCGCGCCGACATCCATCTGTGGCAGCGCGACGTGATCGAGGGGCTGCTGCCGTTCCGCTCCGACATAGTGGTGGGGCTGGAGATGCTGCCGCGCTCGGCCCAGCCGGCGCTGGACGACTGGACGGCGGGGCGGCTCGGCTTCGCGGCCTTCCTGGAGGCGGTCGACTGGGGCTGCGCCTGGGGCTTCGATCCCGCGCTCTACGCGCCGATCTTCGACCTCGCCCGCGACCGCGGCCTGCGCCTGCGGGCGATCAACGTCTCGCGCGGGCTGGTGCGCCGGGTGGGGCGGGAGGGCTGGGAGGCCGTGCCCGAGGCGGCGCGCGAGGGGCTGACCCCCGCCGCCCCCGCCAGCGCCGCCTACCGCCGCCGCCTGTTCGAGACGACGGGCGGGCGGCGGCCGGATCGCGCGGCGCGCGGGCCCGAGGATCCCGCCTTCGACGGTTTCGTGCGCGCCCAGCAGGCCTGGGACCGCGCCTTCGCGGAAGGCCTGGCCGAGGCCTGCCGCCTGCCCGGCGCGCCGCTGGCGGTGGGGCTGATCGGGCGCGGCCATCTCGAGGGCGGGCTGGGCGTGCCCGAGCAGCTCGCGGCGCTGGGCGAGGACGGCGTGCAGGTCGCGCTGACCGCCGACGCGGACGAGCCCGCGGCCCCCGGCCTCGCCGACCTGGTGTTCCGGCTGCCCCGGGACGGCCGCTGACCGCGCGGGGCCGCGGCCGGGCGCGCCTTGGCCGCAGCCGTCGGCCGCGGGCGGATCAGTCGCTCATCTTGCGCTGGCGGCGGGTGATCTTGCGCCGGCGGAAGCCGGGCTTGGAGGCGATCCCGTGGGAGCCGCCGCCGCCGAAGCCCTTGCCGGGGCCCTTGCGCTTGCGTTGGGCGCGGGGCTTGGCGCCGGCCCGCGGCTCCTGCCCCTCGCGGCCCTTGCGCTTGTCCCGCCGCACCTGAATCGCGGCGGCGCCCTTGAGCAGGTGGTCGATCGCCTCGCGCGCCTGCGCGTCGGTCCAGGTGTCGGTGCCGACCTCGGGATACATCGACAGGTCGTCCCCGAAGACGAAGGGCGAGCCGTCGTCGAGGGTCCAGGCCTCGGCCAGGCGGGCGTTGGAGTCGCTCCAGTGGCCGAGGAAGGCGGCGGCGTCCGCGCGCGAGGGCAGCAGCGCCCCCTCGTTCGAGGCCGCGTCGCGGATCGCCTTGAAGGACTCGCCCCCGATCCCGGCGGCCTTGGCCGCGAGCGAGATCAGCAGGCGCTCGCGCCCCACGGCGGCGTTGCGGCGCACCGGCTCGTCGCCGACCTCGATGTCGATCCCCGCGCGGGCGAGGAAGTCGGCGACCGCGTCGCCGTTCTTCAGCGCCGCGGGATCGAACAGCGCCACCTGCATGTTCTCGCCGCCGAAGGCGCTGCGCCACATCTCCAGCTTGGCGTGGTAGTCGAAGAGCTGCGCGAAATGCGGCTGGTGCGCGGGCAGGGCCGACATCTGGAAGCCGTAGAACCGCGCCGCGGGCCGGCGGGGGGCGGCGGCGATCACCTGCTTGCGGTGCGACAGCGCCAGGCGGTCCTGGCGGCGCAGGTAGGCGATGACGCTGATCCGGTCGAAGCGCGAGCGGGCGATCCTGGCGAGGCGGGCGATATGCTGCGGCTCGTGCAGCCAGAACAGCAGCTCGCTCGACAGGATGCAGGTCGGCGCCTCGGGCTGCAGCAGGGCGTCGGCGGCGTCCTCGCGCAGCCGGGTCTGGAACTTCTCGCCCTTGCCCAGCGTCCTTGCGATGGTGTTGGCGTTGCCGGCGGGCCGGCCGATGGAGTTGGTCTGCAGGTAGGCGACCCCGGCCTTGCGCAGCGCCTCGCTTTCCCGGGTCAGCACGTGCTGGATCGAGGTCGTCCCGGTCTTGTGCGAGCCGATGTGCAGGATCAGGTGCGCCATCCGTCGTCCTCTTGTCCCAGTTCAGCGCAGCCCCGGGCCGCGTGCCAGCCGGTTGGCACGCCCCATACCACGTGTCAACGCGCCCCCCGCCGCAGGCCCCGCCGGTTCAGGGCGCCGGCCGTTGCGGCATGATACCGTTGCCGAGCGGGCACGGCGAAGCCTCGCGAAGACGTGAGCGGCGGCCGCGGGCGCCCGGCCTCAGCGCCGCGGGAACGCCGGGCTGACCAGCTGGGCGCGCAGGTGCTTGGCGATGCGCTCGGCCCAGCGCCGCCGCCAGACGCGCGGGCTGGCGAGGAGCCCCAGGACCGCCAGCGCGAAGGCGCCCGGCCGCCCGCCGGGCCCCAGCGCCACGGGGCGCGGCCAGCGGCCGATGCGGCGCGCGATCCAGGCGTCGCGCTCGGCGTTCACGTCCTGCCCCGCCGCCCGGGCGCGGGAGACCAGATGCGCCCCGATCGGCCGGCGGTGAGCCATGGCGGCGGCGTCGATGATGGCGATGCGCCGCGCAGGGGCGTCCACGTGATGCTGCCAGACGAAGTCCAGCCCTTTCGCGGCGGGCCGGTCCTTCATGTCGGGCATCGCGGCGGCCAGCACCTGCGGCGTCAGCAGGGGCGCCATCAGCTCGACGAAGTTCGTGCGCCGCAGCCGGGTCAGCGGGTTGCGCACGGTGATGTAGTGGGAGAATTCGCTGTCCGGCGTCAGGGCGGGCTGGGCCAGCGCCAGGTCCTCCGCCTCGGCGATCTCGAGCAGCCGCGCGACCGTCGCCGCGTCCGCCTCGATGTCGTCGTCGGGCAGCCAGAGGCGGGGGGCGCGGGCCAGCAGCTCCGGGCGCTCGGCGAGGATGTCGTGCAGCACGTCCCACTTGCCGCCCTCGCGCGGGATCACCGCGTCGGGCTCGAACTCGGCGAGGTCCGGGATCTCCTGGTAGGGCGAGAGGATCAGCTCCCAGTCCCGCGCCGCCCGCGGGGTCTTGGCCCAGCCGGAGACGCGGTGGTCGGCGCCGAGGCGCAGGATCACCACCGCGCGGGGGGCGGGAGGGCGTGCGGCGTGCGGTTCGGCGTGCGGTTCGGCGTTCGGGGCGGTCATCGCGGGCTCTCGAACAGGCGCGCCCAGGCTTCGGGGGCGCGGGCGGCCTCGGCGCCCTCGCGCCAGTCGGCCAGCGCCCGGCGCAGCCGCAGGCGGTAGCGTAGGCTCGCCCACAGGCTGCGCGCCAGCAGCGACAGGGCGACCCTCCGGCGGGGCGCGTGCAGGCGGAACCAGGTCCCGGCCGGATCGCTGCGCACATGCGCGCGCGCCAGCGTCGCGCCCGGCAGGGCCGCCTTCTCGTGCACCAGCGCGAAGGGCTCGCGCCTGGGCGCCGCCAGCGCCAGCGTCGCCAGCGCGAAGCCGCGCGCATGCGCGGCGGCCGAGACCGGCCCCGGCGGCTGCGCGATCACCGGCAGCCCCTCGGGCGCGGCGTCGAGCGGCTGCGGACGCAGCCCGGGCGCGAGCGCCGCCACCTCGGCATGGATCTCCTGCGGGGGGCGGGCGAACAGCGCCCGCGGGCCGCCGAGGAAATGGCGCAGCGCCAGCAGCCGCCACTCGGCGGTCGCGTAATCGTGGGAGAGGGCCGGCGTCAGCAGCCGCTCCAGCACGTCGAGCGCGCGCGGCGGGTCGCCCGGGTCATGCAGGGCCGCGTGGATCAGCCGGTTGCGCAGGTCGTAATAGTGCTGCCAGGACGTCGCCTTGGCGTAGAACGGCTCGTGCCAGACCGAAAGGCCCGGCGGCGTCGCCGTGGGCGCCCCGGCCGCCGTCAGCCGCCGCGAGAGGTCGAGGTCGTCGCCCCGCAGGAACAGCGGCGGCGGCAGGCCGGCGGCGCGCAAAGCGTCGAGCGGCAGGGCGAAGAACCACCAGCCGTTGAACTCGACCGGCTGGAGCGCGGCGAAGGGCGCCAGGCCCTCGGCCGTGGCCAGGTCCGCGCCCTGGGCCGCCGGCCGGATCACGCCGAAGCGGCCCACCGCCGCGCCCGCCTCATGCACCAGCGTGGGCGCGCGCAGGTCCAGCATCGCGCCCCCCAGCGCCCGCGGCTCGCGCAGCAGCGCCAGGTGGTCGACGGCCCGGCCCAGCATCCGTCCGTCGAGGCGGATGTCGTCGTCCATCAGCAGGTGGTGGGTCAGGCCCGGGGTCGCCAGCGCCTCGGTCATGGTGCGGACGAAGCCGCCGCAGCCGCCGAGGTTGGCCTGCTCGATGAGGCTCACGCGCGGGTCGGCGGCGAGGCGCCTCAGCTCGGGGTCCGCGAAGGGCGCGCCCTGGTTGACCAGCCAGATCCGGGCGATCTCGGGCCGCGCCTGCGCCGCGCGCAGCGCCTCGGCCAGGGTCTCGGCGAGCGGCCCCTCCCGGTCATGGGCGACCAGCCCCAGCGACAGGCGCACGGGCCGGGGCGCCGCCTGCACCGCCCAGCGCGCGGCGCGCAGGCGCAGGGGGCCGGCGGCCCGGATCTCCGCCCACAGCCGCCCCTGGGCGGCGGCGGGGACGGGGAGGCGGACCGTCCCGCCCTCGACCTCGCTCCGCGCCAGGGCGACGGCGGCGGCCCCGGGCGCCCGGGCGTGCAGGACGACGGTCCCCGGGCCCTCCAGCGCGGCCTCGAAGGCGAGCGGCCCGGGCGCGCCATGGGCCCGCCACCAGGGCAGGGGGAAATGGTTGAACCAAGTGTCGAGCGACAGGGTCTCCCCCGCCTCCAGCGCGACCGGGAACCGCCCCGGCGCGCGGGCGCCGTCGGGTCCGTCTAGGCGCAGGTAGAGGGCCGGGGGCAGGCCGGGGGGCGCGTCCAGCGCCTCCCGGGCCGTGGTCCAGGCCGGGGCCGGGGCGTCCTCGGGGCGGGGTCCGCTCATCGGGGTCTCCGCCGCGGGGAGGGGGCAGGCGGGCGGCTCAGGCCGCCCGGCGCTGCGCGAGATAGGCCGAGGCGGCGTCCAGCGCCAGCCCGATCGTCACGTCCATGTCGAGATACTGGTAGGTGCCCAGCCGGCCCACGAAGGTCACGCCCTCGACCGTCGCCGCGCGCGCCTCGTAGTCCGACAGCATCTTCTTCTCCCCCAGCAGCCGGATCGGATAGTAGGGGATGTCGTCCGCGCCGCAATAGCGGGAGTATTCGCGGAACACGATGGTGCCCTCGTGCTCTTCCCACGGCGAGAAATGCTTGTGCTCCGAGATCCGGGTGAAGGGCACCTCGGGGTCGGGATAGTTCATCACCGCGCAGCCCTGGTAGTCGCCCTGCGCCCGCTCGCCCTCGAAATCCAGCGTGCGGTAGCCCAGCCGCCCCATGTCGTAGCCGAACCAACGGTCGAGCGGCCCGGAGTAGAAGACGTGGTCGAAGGCCTCGTCCTGCTCTTCCCACTTGGCGCCCAGCCGGGTCTCGATCAGCGGATGGTCGAGGATCTTCTCGACGATGGCGGTGTAGCCATGCTTCGGCATCCCCTGGTGGGGATGGTTGAAGTAGTTGTCGTCGTAGTTGAAGCGCAGCGGCAGCCGCTTGAGGATCGAGGCCGGCAGCTCGGTCGGGTCGATCCCCCACTGCTTGAGCGTGTAGCCCCGGAAGAACGCGCGGTAGAGGTCGTCGCCCACGAAGCGCAGGGCCTGCTCCTCGAAGCTCTGCGGGTCCTCGATGTCCATGCGGGCCTGGGACTCGATGAAGGCCTTCGCCTCGGCGGGGGAGAAGGTCTTGCCGTAGAACTGGTTGATCGTGTGCAGGTTGATCGGCAGCAGGTAGACCGAGCCCCGCACCGTCGCCTTCACCCGGTTCACGTAGGGCATGAACTCGCCGAAGCGGTTGACGTAGTCCCAGACGCGGTCGTCGGCGGTGTGGAAGATGTGGGGGCCGTAGCGATGGACCATGACGCCGGTCTGGGGATCGCGCTCGGTATGGCAGTTGCCCGCCACGTGGGGGCGTTCGTCGATGACGAGGCAGGGCAGGCCGGCCTCGGCCAGCTCCCGCGCGATCACGGCGCCGGAGAACCCGGCGCCCACGAGGCAGATGCGTCCCATGCGTCCCCACATGATATTTTGCGAATGGCCCCCGCTGAGGCGGCGCGGACCCTAGCAGCGGGGGTGGGGGGCGGCAACCGGGCGGGAGGCGAGCGCGCGCGCCGCCCGTCCGCCGGCCCGGGAGCGGCTCCGCCCGTCCCGGCGGCGGCGGGGAGGCGGGCTTCGGCCGGCGCCCGGGCCGCTCGCAGCCGGGGATCCGGCGCAAGGCGGCGGGCGCGCGGAGCGAGGCTGGCGGCGTGCTCTCCCCTCGTCTGCGCGCCAGCTCCCGCTCCCGCCGCGTCGCGATGCGCGACGGCGGCGGGTCGGCGGGCCTTCGCGCCGCGCCTCAGGCGCCGTCCGCGCCCGGGGTCGCGGGCGCGACGGGGACGTTGTCGATCAGGCGCACCTCGTCGATCCAGGCCGCGGCCAGCAGACGCGCCGGGCGGTCGGGGGCGGCGAGCGGGGCGAGCGCCTCCTCGGCGCGCAGCTCCAGATACTCGACCCGCGCGAAGCCGGCCGCGAGGATCGCCGCTTCGCCCTCGGCCAGGACCGCGGCCGGCGGGTCGCCCGCCTCCAGCCGGCGGGCGGCTGCGAACAGCGCCCGGGGGAGGGCCGCGGCCTGCAGCCGGGCCTCCGCCGACAGGCGCACGTTGCGCGAGGACAGCGCCAGGCCGTCGGGCTCGCGCACGGTGGCGCAGCCGACGATCTCGGTCGGCAGGTTCAGATCGCTGGCCAGCCGGCGGACCACCTGGAGCTGCTGGAAGTCCTTCTCGCCGAACATCGCCGCATCGGCGCCCGCGATCAGCAGCAGCTTGGTCACCACCGTCGCCACGCCGTCGAAATGCCCGGGCCGCCCGGCGCCGCACAGCCCCTCGCCGACCCCGGCCACCGAGACGCCGGTGGAGAAGCCCGGCGGGTACATCTCGTCCCCGTCCGGCGCGAACAGCACCAGCCCCTCGCCGAGCGCCGCGAGCTTGCGCGCGTCCGACTCCTCGGTGCGCGGATAGGCGGCGAGGTCGGCGGCGCTGTTGAACTGCCTGGGGTTCACGAACAGGGTCGTCACCACCCGCTCGGCGCGGGCCATCGCCTCGCGCACCAGGGTCAGGTGGCCCTCGTGCAGGGCGCCCATGGTCGGCACGACGGCGATGCGCGCGCCCTCGGACCGCCAGTCGGCCACCCGGGCGCGGAGCTCGGCGACGCTGCGGACGATGTCGACGCTCATCGCGGCGCCGCCTCCGGGGCGGAGACGCGCGCCGGCTCGGCGGCGCCGAACAGGTGCTCGGGCCCGGGGAAGCGGCGCGCCCGGACGTCCTGCGCATAGGCGGCGATCGCCTCGCGCGCGGTCGCGTCGAGCTCGGCGTAGCGCTTCACGAACTTCGGCTTGAAGTCGGCGAACAGGCCCAGCATGTCGTCGACGACCAGTATCTGGCCGTCGCAGGCCGGCGAGGCGCCGATGCCGATCGTGGGGACCGGCAGCGCCTCGGTCACGCGGCGCGCCAGCGGGTCGGGGATCTTCTCGAGCACCACCGCGAAGGCGCCGGCGCCGGCCGCGGCCTGGGCGTCGCGCAGCACCCGCTCGGCGTCCTCGCCCTTGCCCTGCACCCGGTAGCCGCCCAGCGCGTTGACGGACTGCGGGGTCAGGCCGACATGGCCCATCACCGGCACGCCGCGCGCGACGAGGAAGCGGATCGTCTCGGCCATCGCCACGCCGCCCTCCAGCTTCACGGCCGCGCAGCCCGTCTCGGCCATCAGGCGGGCGGCGTTGCGGAACGCCTGCTCGGGCCCTTCCTCGTAGGCGCCGAAGGGCATGTCGACCACCATCAGCGCGCGATCCAGGCCGCGGCGGACGGCCTGGCCGTGGAGGATCATCATCTCCATCGTCACGCCCAGGGTCGAGGGCAGCCCGTGCAGCACCATGCCGACGCTGTCCCCCACCAGGGCGAGGTCGCAATGCGCGTCGACCATCCGCGCGACGGGCGTGGTATAGGCCGTCAGGCAGACGAGCGGCGCCCCGCCTTTCCTGGCCCGGATGTCCGAGGGGCTCGGCGCCCCGCTGCGTCCTGTCGCGCTCATCTCTCGCCCTCCCCTGCTCGCCGCCGTTCCGGCAGGCCGGGGTGACATATGGCGGTTCGCCCGAGAAGTAAATGCAGGCGGGAAGGGGCGGGATATTGGCGGCGTGGGGGCGTAATTTAAGCGGCGTTCAGGATTACGAGTGCGTCAACTTTGGTCTCTTGAGGAATTTCATTTGTGTTCAAGCAATATCATCGAGCGGAGGCGCGGTTGTGTTCGGCGCCGGCCGCGCCCGAGCGCGCCGAGACCGCGCACGACGCCGCAAGGCGGCCGCTCCGGGGCAAGCGGGGCGGCGCGCCGGACAAGGCTCATGGACGAGGTCGCTGCAGGGGCGGGGGCGAGGCGGCCGCAGGCCCCTTCGCGCCGGAGCGGGCCTGCGCTGCACGAGGTCGGGCCTTGGCCGCGGGACGCGGCCCGCGCCGCTCGGCGCCGGCGGGCGCTTCAGCCCCAGCCCGGCTCCGAATCCCAGTCGAAGGACGCCGGCATCCCCTCCGGCGGGGCCTTCGAGAACGCCGCCGGGCGCTTCTCGATGAACGAGGTCACGCCCTCCTTGCCGTCCGCCATCGACATTTCGTAGATCGCGCGGCTGTCGAGCTTGTGGGCCTCCATCGGGTGCGAGGCGCCCGCCATCCGCCACAGGAGCTGGCGGTTCACCGCGACCGACACCGGGGACAGGCCGTCGATGTAGCGGCGCGCGGTCGCGCGGGCCTCCGCCATCAGGTCCTCGGGCTCCACCACCTTGGTGCAGAAGCCGGCCGCCAGCAGCTTGTCGGCGGTCAGGATCTCGGCGGACATCGCCCAGTCGAGCGCGGTCTGCATGCCGACCAGGCGCGGGAGGAACCAGGACGAGCAGGCCTCCATGCACACGCCGATCTTGGCGAAGACGAAGCCGATCCGCGCCTTGGTCGAGCAGATCCGCGCGTCCATCGGCAGGGTCATCGTCGCCCCGATGCCCACGCCCGCCCCGTTGATCGCCGCGATCACCGGCTTCTTCATGCGGAAGATCCGCAGCGTGATCGTGCCGCCGGTGTCGCGGTTGCGCTCCATCGCGGCCGGGTCCGAGGCCGAGACGCTCTCGTCCAGGCCGAAGACGTTGCCCTGCGAGCTCAGGTCCATGCCCGCGCAGAAGGCGCGGCCCTCGCCGGTGAAGATCACCGCGCGGACCTCAGGGTCCGCGTCGGCGCGGTCCAGCACGGCCAGGATCTCGGACGCCATCTCGACGGTGAAGGCGTTGAGCATCTCGGGCCGGCTGAGGGTGACCGTGGCGATCGCGTCCTCGACCTCGTAGCGCAGGGTGGCGTAGCTCATGGTGATCTCCTCCCGGAAGTTTCGGCGAAGGTATCACCTTGCCGGCCGGTCGCGAGAGGCCATCTGACGCGCATGGACGATCCCGCCCTCTGCCCGCTGTGCCTGCGCCCGATCCCGCCGGGGGCGCGGGCGAGCGTGCACCACCTGACGCCGAAGCTGAAGGGCGGGGCGAAGGGCCCGACCGCCCTGATGCACAAGATCTGCCATGACGAGATCCACGCCCGCCTGACCGAGACCGAGATCGCGCGCGAGGCCGCCACGCCTGCGGCCCTGCGCGCCCATCCCGCGCTCGCCCGCTTCCGCGCCTGGATCGCGACCAAGCCGCCCGACTTCGACGCTCGGACTCTCGCAAGCCTGAGGCGCAGGCGGCGGCGGCGATGAGGGCTCGCGTGCTCGTGAAGGGCGATCCCGTCCCGCGGGGCGTTGACGACGCTGCGTTTTCCGGGCCGCCTCTTGCCTGCGACATTTTTCTGACCATCTCGGTCGGATAAGGCCTTTTCCCGAGCGGTTTCGTCGGTCAATGTCCCGACGCGTCGACTCAGGTCTCTGGGTCTCCCTTTTCGGCCTTCACTCTGCGGAGCGCCGCCCTATGATCGTGTGCCACTGCGCCCGGATCAAATCGTCGGACATCCAGGCGGCCGTCGCCTGGATGCGCGCCGCCGACCCGACGGCTCTGATCACCCCGGGCAAGGTGTATCGCGCGCTCGGCAAGCGCCCGGACTGCGGCGGATGCGTCGCGCTGTTCGTGGACGTGCTGCGGGCGGATCAGAACACCGGCGTGCCCCCCGTGCTCCGCGGGTTGCGCAAGCCGGCCGATAGGAGACGGACCCGATGAAGGGCGACGAGAAGGTCATCGAATACCTCAACAAGGGCCTGCGCAGCGAGCTGACGGCGATCAGCCAGTACTGGCTGCATTATCGCCTTCAGAAGGACTGGGGCGTGGGCAAGCTGGCGGAGAAATCGCGCCAGGAGTCGATCGAGGAGATGGTCCACGCGGACAAGTTCATCGACCGCATCATCTTCCTGGAAGGCCATCCGAACCTGCAGGTCCTCGACCCGCTGCGCATCGGCGAGACGGTCAAGGAGACGCTGGAGTGCGACCTGGCCGCCGAGATGGACGCGCTGAAGCTGTATCGCGAGGCCCGCGATCACTGCGAGAAGGTCGGCGACTACGTCTCGAAGAACATCTTCGAGGAGCGGATCCGCGACGAGGAAGGCCACACCGACTACCTCGAGACCCAGCTCGAGCTGATCGAGAAGATGGGCGAGGAGCGCTACATCCAGCTCAACGCGACCTCGGCCGACAAGGAGGACTGATCCTCCCCGGCCAGGGTTCTGGAAATGGGGCCGGCGCGGCGACGCGCCGGCCTTTTGCGTGCGGGGGCGGCGTCGTCCGGGCGGGGGGCCGTCCGCCGGCCGCGATCCGCGCGGCCCGCGCGCCGGTCATGGCCGAGCCCTTGGGTTGCGGATCGCGCGGGCGACGAGGCAGGGTGGCCGGGGCAGGGTGGGCGCGGGCGCCCCGGCGGAGGGATGCATGGCCAGCGCGCCGTCGGAATTCGTGCTCTACCTCGAGGACGCGCTGGGCGAGCTGGGCCCGGTGGAGCGCACCCGCTTCTTCGGCGGCTGGTGCTTCGCGATGCGCGGCGCCCGCTTCGCCTACGTGCTGCGCGGCAAGCTGTGGTTCCCGGTGGACGAGCCCCTGCGCGCGGCGCTGGTGGCCGAGGGCTGCGGCCCCTTCGAATACGAGAAGGGCGGCAAGACCATCACCGTGGCGAAGTTCCACGAGGCGCCCTCGGCCTGCCTCGACGATCCCGACGCCCTGCTGGAGTGGGCCGCCCGCTCCGCCCGCGCGGCGGGGGCGATGTAGCGCCCGTCTCTCCGATGCTTCGCGACCGTCGCGCCGGGCGCGCCCCGGGCTCGACCCGGGGCCTCCCGCGGGCGGCCGCCGGGCGCACGGCCGGGGATCGCGATTGACAGGACGGCCCGCCTGGTCCCTCCTGTTTCGCATGATGCGCATCATATGGAATCGCCCGTGACCGACGCCCCCGAGACCGACGGCCCCCGCGCCCGCGCCAAGCGGGAGTCGCTGCGGCGGATCCTCGTCGCCGCCTCCGCCCGGCTGCGGCGGGAGGGGCTGGAGGGCGCCGCCATCGCGCCGGTGATGAAGGCGGCGGGGCTGACCCACGGCGCCTTCTACGCGCATTTCCGCGACAAGGACGAGCTCGCCGTCGCCGCCTTCCGCCAGGCCTTCGCCACCGAGCGGGAACGCTGGATCGGCGCGACGCGCGACCGCTCCTGGCCCGCCCGGGCGCGCCGGCTGGCGGCGCGCTACCTCACCGCGCGCCACCGCGACGACCCGGGCGCCGGCTGCGCCTTCGCGGCGCTGGCGACCGACGCCGCCCGCGCGCCCGATGCCTTCCGCGCGGCCTATGGCCAGGAGCTGCGCGCCACCCTCGCCGCCATCCGCGGCGCCCCCGACGACGACCCGATGCGCCCGCCGCCGCTGGACCATGCCGCGGCGATGCTGGCGCTGTGCGTGGGGGGGCTGTCGCTCGCCCGCGCGGTGAACGACCCGGAGCTTTCCGAGCGCCTGCTCTCCGCCTGCCGCGACGCGGCCGAGCGGCTGGCCCAGGCCGATGCGGCCGCGGCGCCCCCGGACTGACCCCCCCGATGCGCAACCAAGGGAGGCGCGCATGACCCACGATCCCACCCCCTATGCGGCCAAGAAGAGCCGGGCGGTGATGGGCACGCCAATGGCCTACATCGACGAGGGCGAGGGCGACGCCATCGTCTTCCAGCACGGCAACCCGACCTCCTCCTACCTGTGGCGCGACGTGATGCGGCGCTGCGAGGGGCTCGGCCGGCTGGTCGCCTGCGACCTGGTGGGGATGGGCGACAGCGGCAAGCTCTCGCCCTCGGGCCCCGACCGCTACACCTACGCCGAGCAGCGCGACCACCTCTTCGCGCTGTGGGACGCGCTGGCGCTGGGGGACCGGGTGACGCTGGTGCTGCATGACTGGGGCTCGGCGCTGGGCTTCGAATGGGCCTGGCGCAACCCCGAGCGGGTGCGCGCCGTCGTCTACATGGAAGCGATCGTGACCCCCGTGACCTGGGCCGACTGGCCGGAGAACGCGCGCAAGGTCTTCCAGGGCTTCCGCTCCGAGGCCGGCGAGGCGATGGTGCTGGAGAAGAACGTCTTCGTGGAGCGGGTGCTCCCCGGCTCGGTCCTGCGCGGGCTCTCCGAGGCGGAGATGGCCGAGTACCGCCGCCCCTTCCTGGAGCCGGGCGAAAGCCGCCGCCCCACCCTGACCTGGCCCCGCATGATCCCCATCGAGGGCGAGCCGGCCGAGGTGGTGGAGATCGTCGAGGGCTATTCGGCCTTCCTCGCGCAGAGCGCGATCCCCAAGCTCTTCGTCAACGCCGACCCGGGCTCGATCCTGATCGGACGGCAGCGGGAGGTCTGCCGGGGCTGGGCGAACCAGCAGGAGGTGACGGTTCCCGGGCTGCACTTCATCCAGGAGGACTCCGGCGCCGAGATCGGCGACGCGATCCGCGGGTTCCTCGAGGGACTGGAGCGCTGACGGCGAGGGACGGAGCCGCCCTGCGGGCGGCGTCCGGGCTTCGCCCGGCGGGGGCGGTCTACAGGCGCCCTGCGGGCGGGCTTGGCTGCGTCGCGCGGCTGGGGGCGCATCGAGAGATTGGCGAGGTTGGGAGCCTCCGGCGGGCTCCTGACTCACCAAAGAACAAGCCCGCGCCTGTCCTCCGGAGCCGTCTCTCGCTGATGGATGCCTGAGCGACTCGCCCGCCCCGGTCAAGGACAAGCCCCCCTGCGGGGGGTCGCTGCGCGATCCTTGACCGGGGCGGGCGAGCCGCTCTTTCCGGCATCCGCGAGAGACGGCTCCGGAGAACAGGCGCTTTGCGGGGCGTGGCCGCCGGCGCGCCATGGGCGCGTGGGGCGGGCGTCGGGGGGGAGGCGCGGTGCGGCGGGGGACCCTGCGCGGGCGAGGAGCCTGTCGGCCGGGGGCGCCGTGGAGGGGTGGGAGCGGGCGCTTTTCTCCCTGTGCAGGGGGCGCGGGGTTCGGATAGGCTCCGCCCCGGTTCGCCGCAGACCCGGGAGGAGACAAGAAATGACCGACGAGCAGGGGCCGCGCGCCTACGGCTTCGACACGCTGCAGATCCATGCCGGCGCCCGGCCCGACCCCGCCACCGGGGCGCGCCAGACGCCGATCTACCAGAACACCGCCTATGTGTTCCGCGACGCCGAGCATGCCGCCGCGCTCTTCAACCTGCAGGAAGTGGGCTACATCTACTCGCGCCTGACCAACCCCACGGTCTCGGCGTTGCAGGAGCGGATCGCGACGCTGGAGGGCGGCGCAGGCGCGGTGTGCACCGGCTCGGGCCACGCGGCGCAGATCATGGCGCTGTTCCCGCTGATGAGCCCCGGCGACGACGTGGTGGTCTCGAACCGGCTCTATGGCGGCACGGTCACCCAGTTCTCCCAGACCTTCAAGCGCTTCGGCTGGAAGGCGAAATTCGTCGACATGGACAAGCCGGGCGAGGTGGCGCGCGCCTGCGGCAAGCGCACCAAGGCGATCTTCTGCGAGTCGATCTGCAACCCGGGCGGCTACGTCACCGACCTGCCGAAGATCGCGGCCGTGGCCGAGAAGAAGGGCCTGCCGCTGATCGTCGACAACACCTCGGCCACGCCCTACCTCTGCAAGCCCATCGAGATGGGGGCGACGCTGGTGGTGCACTCGACCACCAAGTACCTGTCGGGCTCGGGCCAGGCGATGGGCGGGGCGATCGTGGACTCGGGCGCCTTCGACTGGTCGGCCTCGGACCGCTATCCCTCGCTGAGCGAGCCGGAGCCCGCCTACCACGGGCTGAAGTTCCACGAGACCTTCGGGCCGCTGGCCTTCACCTTCCACTCGATCGCCATCGGGCTGCGCGATCTGGGCATGACCCAGGCGCCGATGAACGCCTTCCTCACCCTGCTGGGGATCGAGACGCTGAGCCTGCGCATGGCGAAGCACGTCGAGAACGCGAAGAAGGTCGCCGAGTGGCTGGAGAACGACCCCCGGGTCGAGTCCGTCAGCTATGCGGGGCTGAAGTCCAGCCCCTACTACCGGCGCGCGCGGAAGATCTATCCCAAGGGCGCGGGCGGGCTGTTCACCTTCGCGGTGAAGGGCGGTTACGAGGCCTGCGTGAAGCTGGTGGACTCGGTGGAGATCTTCTCCCACGTGGCGAACCTGGGCGACACGCGGAGCCTCCTGATCCACTCCGCCTCGACCACCCACCGCCAGTTGACGCCCGAGCAGCAGGAGGCGGCCGGCGCGGGCCCCAACCGGGTGCGCATGTCCATCGGGATCGAGGACGCCGCCGACCTGATCGCCGATCTCGACCAGGCGCTGGCCAAGGCCACGGCCTGAGCGTGAGCCGCCGCCTGCGCGCGATCCTGGCGGGGCTGACCGTCGCGGCCTGGGCCGCGGCGGGCGCCCCCGCGACGGCGCAGTCGGCGGACGGCTTCGCCGCCCCCGCGCCAGGGCTGCATGTCCCGGCGCCCAATCCCCGGCGAACGGCCGAGGCTCCGCCGCCCGCGGAAGCGCAGACGCCCGGGCCGGAGGCGGCCGACGCCGCGGGCGAGGGCGGCGAGACGGCCGCGGGCGCGCAGGCGGAGGCGGAGGCGGCGCCTCCCCCGGCCGCCGGGGCGGAGACGGCGCCCCCCCGGGCGGAGGCGGCGCCGGGCTTCGCCCCGCCGGCGCAGGGGCTTTTCGTGCCGCGGCCCAACCCGCGCGCGGCCCGCGCCTCGGCCGAGGTCTTCGCGCCGCCGGTGGAGACCGCCGAGGCCGAGGCGCAGGACGACGTCGCCGCCCTGCTGATGCCCGCGCCGCGCCCGGACCGCGCGCAGCCCCGGCCGCCGGACGTCTTCGCGCCGCCGGCCAACGCCGCGCCCGGCGCCGCGCAGGCCGGCCCGCCGCCGCCGCTGGCGCGGCCGGGCGACGTGCCCGCACGCCCCGTCCGGGCGGCGGCCCGGCCTGCGGAGGTGGTCTCGCCGCCGGGCGAGGGACGCCTGCCCCAAGGCTCGGCGCCCCGCGCGCCGGAGGGAGCGACGGGCGGGCGGATGGACCTCGACGCCCTCTCGCTGATCGGGATCTTCGGGGACGTGAACGCGCCCCGGGCGCTGATCCGGCTGCCCTCGGGCGAGATCGCGAGGGTCTCGCAGGGGCAGGCGATCGGAGGGATGACGGTGACGCGGATCACCTCGGAAGGGGTGGCGGTCAGGTCGTCGGCGGGGCAGCGCATCCTGCGCATGCCGTGATCGCGGAGGCGCCCTGCGGGCGGGCCTGGCTGAGTCGCGCCTGCGGGGAAGAGGGCGAGGGACCGGGGAGGGCGGGCGCCTCCGGCGGGCTCCTGACTCACCCAAGAACAAGCCCGCGCCTGTCCTCCGGAGCCGTCTCTCGCCGATGGATGCCTGAGCGACTCGTCCGAAGGGGGCAAGGACAAGCCGCGCAAGCGCGGTCGCTGCGCGATCCTTGACCCCTTCGGACGAGTCGCTCTTTTCGGCATCCGCGAGAGACGGCTCCGGAGAACAGGCGCTCCCGGGAGGGCGTGGGGCCGGCCGGGCCCGGGGCGGGCGTGGCGATGGAGGCCGTGAGCGGCGCGGCGGGGCGGGCGGGGGCGCTTCGGCCGCTTCGCGGCCTGGCCCGGTGGGCAGGGCGCGCCTGCGGGACGTCCGGCGCTGCGCGCCTCCGGGACGTCTGACGCTGCGCGCCTCCGGCGCGACGGCGGGCGCGCCGCGGGCGGCGCCCGGGCCGCAGGCGCGACGGGAGACGCGGCGCCTGCGGCGGGGGAGGCCGCGCGTCAGGCGACGGCGGAGAGGAGGCGCTGGGCGTTCTCCTTGAGGATCAGGGGGCGGACCTCGTCGCGGAAGTCGGCCTGGTCGAAGGCGTTCAGCCACTTCTCGGGCGCGATCATCGGCCAGTCGGAGCCGAACAGCATCTTCTTCTTCAGCATCGTGTTGGCGTAGCGCACCAGGATCGGGGGGAAGTATTTCGGGCTCCAGCCCGAGAGGTCGATGTAGACGTTGGGCTTGTGCTGGGCGACCGAGAGCGCCTCCTCCTGCCAGGGGAAGCTGGGGTGGGCCAGGATGATCGGCATGTCGGGGAAATCCACCGCCACGTCGTCGATGTACATCGGGTTCGAGTACTTCAGCCGCATCCCGTTGCCGCCCTTCATGCCCGAGCCGACGCCGGTCTGGCCGGTGTGGAAGAGCGCCGGTTTTCCCGTCTCCGCAATGGCCTCGTAGAGCGTGTAGGCCATGCGGTCGTTGGGGTAGAACCCCTGCATGGTGGGGTGGAACTTGAAGCCCTGCACGCCGTGGTTCTCGACCAGGTTGCGGGCCTCGCGCGCGCCGAGCTTGCCCTTGGCCGGGTCGATCGAGGCGAAGGGGATCAGGATGTCGGAATGCTCGGCCGCCAGCTCCGCCACCTCCTCGTTGCGGTAGCGGCGGTAGCCGGTCTCGCGCTCCGCATCCACGGGGAAGATCACCGCGGCGATGTTGTGCTCGCGGTAGTGGGCGGCGGTCTGGGGGATCGTCGGCGGGTGGGTCCAGGGCGCGCCGAAGTATTTCGCCATCGTGGTCTGCAGGTCGTCGTAGCCGTCGTCGGAGTGGCAGCCGCAGGGTTCTTCCGCATGGGTGTGGAAGTCGATGGCGCGGACCTTGGAGAAATCGACCATTGCGTGCTCCTTCAGACCCGGATCAGGGCGGGGTCTTCGTTGTCATAGAGCCGCTCCAGCAGGGCGGCGCGGCGGGTCAGGATGCGGCGGGGGTTCAGCGAGCCCTTGTCGGTGATCTCGCCGTCCTTCAGCGAAGGCGGCTCGGCCAGGATCAGCGCGCGGGACACGCGGCGGGCCGAGCCGGTGGCGGCCTCGGCCAGGCGGTTCAGCACCGCCTCGATCTCGGCCTGGAGATGCGCGTCGATCAGCGCGCCCTCGGAGGTGGTGGCGCCGCGCGCGCGGTCGGGGCGGGGGAAGATCATGAGGCCGATCTCGCCCCTGTCGTGACCGCAGATGACGACGTCCTGGACGAGGCCGCGCAGGGCGTCGAGCGCCTCCATCCGCAGCCGGCCGGCCTGCACCCAGGTGCCGGTGGTCAGCTTGAAGTCCTCCGAGACGCGGCCGTCGAAGGTCAGGCCGCGGGCGGGATCGTCGGGGTCCACGAAGCGCACGGCGTCGCCGGTGATCAGGAAGCCCTCCGCGTCGAAGGCGGCCGCGCTGCGCTCGGGGTCGCGGTGGTAGCCGGGCATCACGTTGGGGCCCTTCACCCGCAGCTCGCAGCGCATCTCGGCGTCGGGGATCAGCTTCGCCTCCACCCCCGGCAGCGGCACGCCGATGACGCCGGAGCGGCCGATGGGTTCATGGAGCATGATCGCGGCGGGGGCTGTCTCGGTCATCCCCCACGACGTGATCATCAGGGGCAGGCGGCCGCGGACCTCGAGCGCCATTTCCTCCAGCCGCGTCCACACGGCCTGGGGCAGGGAGGCGCCGGCGTAGAAGATCAGGTCGAGGTCGCGGAAATAGGCCTCGCGCAGCTCCCGGTCCGCCTCCATCGCCTGCACCAGCATCGAGAAGCCGACGGGGACGTTGAAGCTGATGGTGCCGCCGCGGGCGCGGATGTTGGCGGCCGAGGTCGCGAAGTCGGCGGCGGTGGGGCGGCCGTGGTCGATGCTCATCGTCCCCCCCAGCGCCAGCATCATGTTGATGTTGTGCGAGCCGCCGAAGACATGGTTCCAGGGCAGCCAGTCCACGATCCGCTGCGGCCGGTCCTTCAGGAACGGCAGCACCGAGAGCATCTGCGCCTGGTTCGCGCACATCATCCGCTGGGTGGTGAGCACCCCCTTGGGGTCGGAGCTGGAGCCGGAGGTGAACAGGATCTTCGCGACCGTGTCCGGGCCGACGCGCGCGTGGGCGGCCTCCAGCGCGGGGCCCGGCTCGCCGGCCAGCAGCTCGGCGAAGGGGGTTACGGGGCGCGGGGCGCCCTCGGGGGCCACGGCGACGATCTCGACGCCTTCGAAGACCGGCCGGGCCAGCGCCGAGGCGTAGCGGGCGGCGTCGGAGACGAAGGCCATCGCCGGGGCCAGCTTCCGAATGGCGTAGTCGAGGCGGGGCTGGGCCTCCTCGATCAGGGAGTATTGCTCGGCCAGAGGCGATGTGGGGACGCCGGCGTACTGCGCCGCATAGGACAGGATCGCGTGGTCGACGCCGTTGCCCGAGAGGATCGCGATGGGCGTGTCGGGGCCGAGGCCACGGGCGACCAGCGACGCGGCCACGGCGCGGACCTGCGACAGGACCTGGGCGTAGGTCAGGTCCCGCCAACCCTCGCCCGCGCGCTCGGAAAGAAAGACCTGGCCCGGCGTCTCCTGCGCCCAGCGATGCAGCCAGACGGCGGTGGTCTCCACCGTCGGGTCGAGGGGCGCGGCGGTGGTCATGCGCAGGGCCTCGCCCCGCCGCTCGACCGCAGCGGAGGGGGGGACCAGGCGCAGGCCGGTGGTGGGGTCCTTGCCCGTGATGTCCATCGTCTCGTCCTCCCGGAGGGCCGGTCTTGGCGCCGGCGCCGCCTTGCATGGGTCCGCCAGGGGCGGGGTCAGTCGGTGGCGCCGTCGATCCGGCGCAGGAGCGCGTGCAGGCGCTCGCGCTCCTCGGGGCTGAGGGCGGCGAAGAGGCGGGCCTCGTGCGCATGCACCAGCGCCTCGGCCCTGGCCCAGGCGCGGCGGCCCTTGAGGGTCACGCGCAGCGCGTAGCTGCGCCGGTCGCCCTTCACCCGGTTGCGGGCGATCAGGTCGGCGTTTTCCAGCTCGTCCACCAGCACCACCACGCCCGAGCGCTCGACCTTCAGGGCCTGGGCGAGCTGGGTCTGGGTGATGTCCGGATTCTCCAGGATCACCGCCAGCGCCGAGAAGGTGGCGACCCGCAGGCCGGCAGGGGCCAGCGTCTCGGTCATGTCGGCGCGCACCTTCATGTAGACGCGCTTCATGTTGTAGCCGGCGAACTGGCGGAGCCGCTCGTCGGTGACCTCCGCAGGGGCCGGGGCGGCCTTGGGCTCGGGCATGGCGTCCTCCCTCAGCGGGCCACCGCCTGCACCAGCCAGAAGCTGAGCGCGGGGAAGGCGATCAGAAGCGACAGGCGCAGGAACTCGGCGGCGATGAAGGGGGAGACCCCGCGGAAGATCGCGGCGGTGGGGATGTCGCGGGCCATGGCCGAGATCACGAACAGGTTCATGCCCACCGGCGGCGTGATCATGCCCATCTCGACCACCACCAGCGTGATGATGCCGAACCACAGGGCCTGCTCCTCGGGGCTCAGGCCGAAGTCGAGCGCCATCACGGTCGGGAAGAACACCGGCACGGTCAGCAGGATCAGCGACAGGCTGTCCATCACGCAGCCCATCACCAGGTAGAAGGCCACGATGCAGAGAAGGACGGTCATCGGGGCGATGCCGGCCTCGCCGAACCAGGCCGCGACCTCCGTCGGCATCCGCGACAGGGCGAGGGCCACGTTGAACAGGTCCGCGCCGAAGACGATGGCGAAGATCATCGCGGTCGAGGCCGCCGTCTCGATCAGGCTGTCGAGCAGCGCGCGCAGCGTCAGGGCGCCCTTCGCGAAGCCCGCGAGCAGGGTCATGGCGACGCCGACCGAGGCGCCCTCGGCCGGGGTGAAGACCCCTCCGTAGATGCCGCCGAGCACGACGACGAAGATCGCCACGATATGCCAGATGCCGCCGAGCGCCCGCAGGCGCGTCGCCATGTCGGCGCCGTCGTGGGTGGGCCCCTCGGCGGGCCGAAGGCGGGTGTAGACGGCGATGGCGAGGCAGAAGCCGATCACGGCCAGCGTGCCGGGGATGGTGGCGGCGAGGAACAGCTTGACGATGTTCTGCTCGGTCAGCAGGGCGTAGATGATCAGCACCACCGAGGGCGGGATCAGGATGCCCAGCGTGCCGCCTGCTGCGAGGGATCCCGCGGAAAGCGCCCCGGAATACCCGTGCCGCCGCATCTCGGGCAGGGCGACCTTGGCCATGGTCGATGCGGTGGCGAGCGAGCTGCCCGAGATCGAGCCGAACATCGCGCAGCCCGCCACCGCGGCCATCGCGAGCCCGCCGCGGAAATGCCCGATCCAGGCGTTGGAGGCCGCGAACAAGGCCGCGGATATGCCCGTCTGCGTCGCCAGGTGCCCCATCAGGATGAACAGAGGCACGATGGCGAGCTCGTAGCTCATGAACTTGTCGGTCCAGGCGGTGGAGAGATAGGCCAGCAGCGCCTGGGGGCTGGCGAGCAGCACGTAGCCGCCCGCGCCCACGATCCCCATCGCCAGCGCGATCGGCGCGCGGGCGAAGATCGCCAGCAGCAGCACGATCACCATCACGAGGGCGAGCGTCGAGGGGCTCACAGCGGCGCGCTCCCCGCGCCCGGCTCGGGCAGGCCCGCGAGCTGGCGCAGACCGGACTCGAGCGCCACCACCGCCGAAAGCGCCATGCCCGCCACGCCCGGCACGTAGACCCACCACACCGGGAAGCGCAGCAGCATGGTGCGGTCGCCGTAGTCGAGCATCACCTGCATCCCGTCCCACATCCGCCAGGCCAGCGCCGCCCAGGCGGCGGCGAAGAGCACGGTCCACAGGCCGTCGATCCGCCGGACGCTCCGCTCGGGCGCCCAGGAGGTGAAGATGTCCACCATCACGTGACCCTTCTTGAGCTGGCACAGCGGCAGGAACAGCGCCGCGCAGGAGGCGCAGGCGAGCTCCACCATCTCGAAATCCCCGCGGATGCCGCCGACGCCCACGGTGCGCATCACCACCGAGGCGGTGACGGCCATCGACACCGCGAAGATCGTCAGCCCGCCGGCGCCGGCGAAGACCAGGCACAGCCGCTCCAGCCAGCGGTGCAGGGCGGGCGACGGGCCGCCCGCCCCGGGGGAGGGCGGGCGACCGCCCTCCCGGGTCCCGGTCCCTGCCATCAGGCGCCCGCGTCCAGCAGCGCGTTGGCGCGCGCGAGGATGGCGGCGCCGTCATGGCCGGCGGCGTCCAGCTTCTCGGTCCACTTGGCGTAGATCGGGTCGGCCATCGGGCGCCACCTGGCGATCTCCTCGGCCGGGATCTCGACGATCCGGTTGCCCTGCTTCTCGACCATGCCGCGGCCGAAGGCTTCGAACTCGTCGAAATTCCTGCCGATGGCGCGGGACCACTCGGGCCCGGTGTGGTCGTCGATCACCTTCTTCAGGTCGTCCGACAGCCCGTCGTAGGCGCCCTGGTTCATCACGATCGCGAAGGTGTTGGCGTAGAGGCCGCGGGCGCCCGCCGCCGGCTCGCAGCTGATCGTGGTCAGCTCCTGCAGCTTGAAGGGCGGCACCACCTCGTAGGGCAGGCAGCAGCCGTCGATGACGCCGTTCGAGAGGCCCACCACCATCTCGGTCACGGGGAAGAACACGGTTTCCGCGCCCATCGCGGCCAGCAGCTCGCCGGTGGCCTGGTTGGGGGCGCGCAGGCGCTTGCCCTGGAAGTCGGCGGCCGAGGTGATGGGCGTGTCGCGCATGTGCAGCTTGCCGCCGTCATGCATGTGGAAGGCGAGCGGCTTCAGGCCCTTGTATTCGTCCTTCCCGAATTCCTCCATCAACTGGTGCAGCGCGACCGAGCCCTTCTCGGCGTTGGTGACCATGAAGGGGAGCGACATGGTCTCGGCCACCGGGAAGCGGTCGGGGGTGTAGACGGGGAGCGTCCAGGCGATGTCGCAGACGCCCTGGCGGGCCTGGTCGGCGAGCTGGGGCGGCTTGCCGCCGAGCTGCATCGCCGGGAAGATCTGCACCTCGATGGCGCCCGACGAGGCGTCCATGACCTGCTTGGCCCAGGGCTCGAAGACCTTGGTGTGCATGGGGGCCACGGGGGGCAGGAAGTGGCTGAGGCGCAGCGTGACCTCGGCGGCGCGGGCGCGGCGCACGAAGGCGGGGGCGGCTAGCGCGCCGCCGATGCCGGCCAGCGCGGCGCGGCGGGTAATCCGGGTCATGGTCTCTTCTCCCTGGTCGCGCCGCCGCCTCTGCCGGGCGGTCGGCGGGTGATGGCCGTCAGCGGAAGGCGGGCGGCCGTTTCTCGAGGAAGGCGTTCAGCCCCTCCTCGGCGTCTCGACTGGTCTGGCTGATCGCGGCGCACAGGC
This sequence comes from Albimonas pacifica, assembly GCF_900113695.1. GTDB lineage: Bacteria > Pseudomonadota > Alphaproteobacteria > Rhodobacterales > Rhodobacteraceae > Albimonas > Albimonas pacifica. The sequence goes on from NZ_FOQH01000013.1 coordinate 102,889, forward strand.
TCTCGACGAAGAGCCCGTCGGGCTTCGACATGTCGGAGATGCGGGCGATGGCCTGGATCATCATGTAGTTCGAGAGCTTCGCGTTCTTCGCGACCTGGCGGGCGAGCTCGCGGGCCTTCGCCAGCGCCTCGCCCGGGCCCACGGCGTAGTGGGCGAGGCCCAGCGCCGCGGCCTCCTCGGTCGCGTACTTGCGCCCCGTCAGCATCATCTCGCACATCCGGTCGGCGCCGAGGATCCGGCCCACGCGCACCGTGGCGCCGCCGCCCACGAAGATGCCGCGCATCCCCTCGGGCAGCTGGAAGATGCAGCCGGGCTCGGCCACGCGGACATGGGTGGCGCAGGCGAGCTCGAGCCCGCCCCCGATCACCGCCCCCTGCAGCGCCGAGACCACCGGCAGCCCCGAGAACTGCACCCGGTCCATCACCCGGTGCCAGTTGCGGGAGTGGGCGAGCACCTCCTCCGCCTCGCGCGAGACATGCTCGGAGAGGTCGAGGCCCGAGCAGAAATGGCCGCCGGCGCCGGCGAGGATCGCCGCGCGCACCCCCTTCGGCGGGGCGCCGAAGAACCCGTCGATCTCCTCGAGCAGCGCATCGCACATGGCGTTGCGCTTCTCGGGGCGGTTCAGGGTCAGGGTCGCGACGGGGCCGTCGATCTCGACGGTCAGCATCCGGGCCGGGTCGGTCATGCGTCCTCTCTGGCCGGCGCGCGGACGGGGCGCGGACGGCGCTGGGGTGGTTCTGGCAGAGGGGGGGCGAGCCGGCGGACGGACGCGCCGAAACCGGCACGGGCCAAGCCGCGGATCCTGTCCTCCCTGCGGGTCCGCTCTGCGGCGGTTGACGCTGACGCTGGGGCGTCCGGACTGTTCTGTCAATGAACAATTTCCGCCGCAACGCACCATGGCGGGCAGGGAGCGGGGACGGAGGCGCCCTGCGGGCGGGCTTGGCGGGGGCGCTTGGGTCGCGATGGCGCGGCTGGATCGGCGACGGAGGAGCCTCCGGCGGGCTCCTGACTCACCAAAGAACAAGACGCCCGCGCCTGTTCTCCGGATCCGTCCATCGCTTGGATCGCCTGAGCGACTCGCCCGCCCCGGTCAAGGACAAGCCGCGCAAGCGCGGTCGCTTCGCGATCCTTGACCGGGGCGGGCGAGTCGCTCTGACGGCATCCGCGATGGACGGCTCCGGAGAACAGGCGCTGCCGGGGAGCTTGCGGCCACGGGCGCCTGGGGCGGGCGGCGCGCCACGGGGGGGGCGGGGTCAGCCGCGGGGGAGGGTGAGGACGGCGCGGAGGCCGGCGGGGGCGGTCTCGAAGCTCAGGGCGCCGCCGTGCTGGCGGGCGATGGCGGCGGCGATCGAGAGGCCGAGGCCGGCGCCGCGGGCGGCGGCGGCGTTGGGGCCGCGGGCGAAGGGCGCGACCAGCGCCTCCATCGCCGCGGGGTCGGCGGCCGGGCCGCCTTCGTCGGTCACCGCGATCCGCGCCGCGGCGGCGTCGGCCTCGAGCGAGACCTCGGCGCGGCGGCCGTACTTCAGGGCGTTGTCGATCAGGTTGCCCAGCGCCCGGCGCAGGGCGAGGGGGCGGGCCTCGATCACCACCCGGGCGCCCGGCGGCTCGGGGGCGCGGGCGGCGAGGAACAGCGTCCCGACCGGGCCGCCGGGGCGGGGCGGCGGGGCGGCCAGGGTCACCGGGCGGCCGAGATCGGCGTAGTCGGCGACCACCGCCTCCACCAGCGCGGTGAGGGAGAGGGAGCGGCGCGCCTCCTCCCCCATCTCGGCGCGGGTGAAGGCGAGGACCGAGTCCAGCATCCCCGTCATCTCGTCCAGGTCGCGCTCGAGCTTGCCGCGCAGTTCCGCGTCCTCGATCAGGGCGGCGCGCAGGCGCAGGCGGGTGGCGGGAGCCCCGAGGTCGTGGCTGACGCCGGAGAGGACCAGCGCGCGCTTCTCCAGCCGCTCGCGCTCCTCGGCGAGGCGACGGTTCACGGCCGCGATCACCTCGCGCAGCTCGGCGGGGCCGCGCGGGTGGATCGGGGCGTGCTCGTCCCGCCGCGTGCGCAGGGCGGCGGCGGCGGCGCGGAACTCGGCCGAGATCGCGGACCAGCGGCCCAGCAGCAGGGCGGCGGCCAGCACCAGGCCCAGGGCCGCGGGGGCGCGCAGGTCGGGGGGCGCGTCGGCGCAGCCCCAGATCGCCTCGCCCTCCACCCGCCGCCAGGGGCCGTCGCCGAGGCGGGCGAAGACCCGCGGCTCGGCGCACCAGCGCGCCAGCAGGGCGGAGAAGGCGCCGAGCGCGGCGGCGGGACCGCCCGCGGCCTCGTCGCCCGCGATGGAGGAGACGGGATAGGAGAGCTCGGCCGACAGCACCCGAAGCCGCAGCCGGTCGCCGCCGATGGCGCCGGGGCCGAGGGAGAGGAACGAGATCTCGGTCGCGAAGGGCAGGGCGGGGTCGGCGGCGGGCGCGCCGTCGGGCAAGGGGTCGGAGAGGGCGAGGCCGACGGGCGGCGTGCCGCCCGCGTCGAGCGCGTGGTAGAGCTGCACCCCGGCGGTGCGGGCGCGGGCGAGGCGCGCGTCCCAGGCGGCGTCGGACCAGGCCCAGGCCCAGGCGGCCGCGGCCCCGGCCGCCAGCGCCAGCAGCACCAGCGCGACGCCGTGGAGGCGGAGCGGCCAGGGCCCGCGGCCGGAGCGCGCCCCGCCGCGCCGCGGGCGCGCGGCGGGGGGCGGCGCCTCTGCGGCGTCGGGACCGGCAGGCGGCCGGCCGGCCTCGGGCGCGGGACCGCCGGCGGGGACGGCGGCGCCCTGCGGACGGGCCGCCGCCGGGGCGGCGGGGCCTGGAGGCGGCTCGCGGGGCGTCATGGCGCGCGTCAGGGGGCGGGGGCGGCGGCGGCGCGCGGGGCGGTCTCGACCTCCGCCGTCAGCACGTAGCCGACGCCGCGCTGGGTGCGGATCAGGGCGGGGGCGCGCGGGTTCTCCTCGATCTTCGAGCGCAGGCGCCCGACCAGCACGTCCACCGCCCGCGAGGCGCCGTCGGCGTCCGCCGGGGCGGGGTCCGCGTCCGGGTCGTGGAGCGCCTCGGCGATCTCCTCGCGGGTCAGGGGAATGTTGGGATTGGCCAGCAGGCAGGCCAGCAGCGCCGCCTCGCGCCGGGAGAGCGAGGCCTCGACCCCGTCGGGGCCGGTCGCGGTTCCGGTGCGCGCGTCGTAGGTCCAGCCGGCGAAGCGGTGCACCCCCTCGGCCCGGCGATAGGCGAGCGAGGCCGCCCGCCGGGTGCGGCGCAGGACGGCGCGGATCCGGGCGAGCAGCAGGTCGGGGTTGAAGGGCTTCGCCACGTAGTCGTCGGCCCCCTGCTCGTAGCCCGCCATGCGCTGGTGGTCGGCCGAGAGCGCGGACAGCATCACGATCGGCACATCATGCTCGGCGCGCAGGCGCGCGCAGATCTCGAGCCCGCTCTCGTCGCCGAGCATCACGTCGAGCAGGATCAGGTCGATGCGATGGCGGGCGAAGGCCTCGCGCGCCTGCGCGCCGGTGGCGGCCTCGACGGCGGCGAGACCGTTGCGGCGCAGGAAATCTGTCAGCATCCCGCGCATCTCGGGGTCGTCGTCCACGACCAGCAGCCGGGGTATCGTCATCGCGGCCCTCTCCTCCCGTCGCCCCGTCCGCGGCTTGCCGCGCGTCGGTTCGGGGCGTCTCTATAGTCTGCCGCGTAACGGATTGTAACGGAACGGTCGGAAATCCGCGTCGCCTTCGGCGGTGCAGCACGGATCGGGCGTTGATGCTGCGCCGCCGCTTCCGCGAAGGTCCGGCCCGGAGCCGCCGGCCCTCGGGAGGGACCTTCGGCGGAAACGGGAGGATGACATGCGCAAGCTGAACGTTCTGGCGGCCTCGTCGGCCATGTCCCTGGTCGCGGGGGCCCTGATCGCGGGCGCCGCGGCGGCCGAGCCGCAGGTGGAGGTGCTGCACTGGTGGACCTCGGGCGGCGAGGCCAAGTCCGTCGCCGTCCTGCAGCAGGAGTTCTCCGAGCGGGGCGGGACCTGGACCGACATGCCTGTCGCCGGCGGCGGCGGCGACGCCGCGATGACCGCGCTGCGCGCCCGCGTGCTGTCGGGCAACGCCCCGACCGCGGTGCAGCTCAAGGGCCCCGCGATCCAGGAGTGGTATGAGGAGGGCGTGCTCTCCGACATCTCCGACGTGGCCGAGGCGCAGGGCTGGGCGGGCGTGCTGCCGGAGGCCATCGCCGCGCACATGAAATGCGACGGCGCCTGGTGCGCCGCCCCGGTGAACGTGCACCGCGTGGACTGGATCTGGGCCAACGCCAAGGTCCTCGAAGACGCCGGCATCGAGATGCCGACCACCTGGGACGAGTTCAACGCCGCCGCCGAGAAGCTGCAGGGCATGGGCGTGGTCCCGCTCGCCCACGGCGGCCAGGCCTGGCAGGACGCGACGCTGTTCGAGGTCGTGGTGCTCAGCCTCGGCGGGCCGGAGTTCTACCGCTCCGCGCTGGTGGACCTCGACCCCGAGGCGTTGAAGTCCGACCAGATGAAGGCCGTCTTCGAGCAGATGCGCACGCTCCGCGGCTTCGTCGACGACAACTTCTCGGGCCGCGAGTGGAACCTCGCCACCGCCATGGTGATCAATGGCGAGGCCGGCTTCCAGATCATGGGCGACTGGGCGAAGGGCGAGTTCGTGGCCGCGGGCAAGACCCCGGGCGAGGACTTCCTGTGCGCCTCCGCGCCGGGCGCGGGCTTCCTCTACAACGTCGACAGCTTCGCGATGTTCGAGGTCTCGGGCGACGACAAGATCGCCGGCCAGAAGCTGCTGGCCGAGCTGATCATGGGCCCGACCTTCCAGGAGACCTTCAACCTCAACAAGGGCTCGATCCCCGCGCGCACCGACGTGTCGCTGGAGAAGTTCGACAGCTGCGCCGCGACCTCCTCGCAGGAGATGGCGCAGAGCGCCGAGGGCGGCTCGCTGCTCCCCTCCTACGCCCACGGCATGGCGCTGCGCGGCGCGCAGGCGGGCGCGATCACCGACGTGGTCACCGCCCACTTCAACTCGGAGATGAGCGCGGACGAGGCGGTGCAGATGCTCGCCGACGCCGTCGCCAACTCGATGTGATCGCCTGATCCGCAGACCGCCGGCGCAGGGCCACACCCCGCGCCGGCCTACGGCCCCTTCCCCCTTCCTCGCGGGGGAGGGGGCCGCCCCTCCGGGGGACGCGCGTGCGAGGGAGGGAACCTCTCCATGTTCGACTGGCTGGAACGTCAGGCCCCGAAGCTGGTGCTGGCGCCGTCCTTCGCCGCGATGCTGCTGTTCGTCTACGGCTTCATCGGCTGGACCGCGTGGGTCAGCCTGACGAAATCGCGGCTGCTGCCGAAATACGAGATCGACGGCTTCGGCCAGTACGAGCGCCTGTTCAACGCGCCGCGCTGGGACGTGGCGATCGAGAACCTTGCGATCTTCGGGATCCTGTTCATCGGCGTCTCGATGGCTCTGGGCCTGTTGCTCGCGATCCTGCTCGACCAGCGGATCCGGGCCGAGGGGGCGCTGCGCACCATCTACCTCTACCCGATGGCGCTCTCGATGATCGTCACCGGCACGGCGTGGAAGTGGATCCTCAACCCCGGATTAGGGATTGAGGCGATGGTGAAGGGTTGGGGTTTTGACACCTTCACCTTCGGCTGGCTCGTGGATCCCGACATGGCGATCTACACGGTGGTGATCGCGGGGGTCTGGCAGGCCTCGGGCTTCGTGATGGCGCTGTTCCTCGCGGGGCTGCGCTCGGTCGACTCCGAGATCATCAAGGCCGCGCAGGTCGACGGCATCCCCACCACGCGGATCTACACCGCGATCATCATCCCCTCGATGGCCCCGATCTTCCTGTCGGCCTTCATCGTGCTGGCCCACCTCGCCATCAAGAGCTTCGACCTGGTCATCGCCCTGACCGGGGGCGGGCCGGGCTACGCGACCGATCTGCCCGCCACCTACATGTATGCGATGGCGTTCTCGCGCGGGGACCTCGGGCAGGCGGCGTCGTCGGCGATGATCATGATGATGATCGTCTTCGCGGTGGTGGTCCCCTACCTCTATTCCGAGCTGAGGACGCGCAAATGAGCGACCTGTCCGGCTACACGCCCGAGCGCACCGACTGGGGCCGCTTCGCCCTGCGCTGGGGGCTGTTCGTGATCCTCGGCCTCTTCGCGCTGTGGTATCTCGCGCCGCTCTTCGTGATGCTGACCACCTCGGTGAAGACCCTCGAGGAAATCCGCACCGGCTCGCTGATCGCGCTGCCGCGCGAGATCACCTTCGAGCCCTGGGCCAAGGCCTGGTCGCAGGCCTGCTCGGGCATCACCTGCGAGGGGCTGCGGCCCTACTTCTTCAACTCGATCCTGCTGGCGGTGCCGTCCGTGGCGATCTCGACCGTGATCGGGGCGCTGAACGGCTATGTCATCGCGCAGTGGCGGTTCCGCGGCGCGGACACGATCTTCGCGCTGCTGCTCTTCGGCTGCTTCATCCCCTTCCAGGTGGTGCTGCTGCCGATGGCCAAGATGCTGGGGCTGCTGGGGCTGGCCGGGACCATCCCGGGGCTGATGCTGGTGCACGTGGTCTACGGGATCGGGTTCACGACGCTCTTCTTCCGCAACTTCTACGTCACCATCCCCGCGGACCTGCTGAAGGCCGCCAAGGTGGACGGGGCGGGGTTCCTGCGGATCTTCGTCTCGATCTTCCTGCCGCTGTCGGTGCCGATCGTCGTGGTCTCGATCATCTGGCAGTTCACCCAGATCTGGAACGACTTCCTGTTCGGCGTCTCGTTCTCCTCGGCCGGCTCGCAGCCGGTGACGGTGGCGCTGAACAACATCGTCAACTCGACGACCGGCGTGAAGGAATACAACGTCGACATGGCGGCCGCGATCATCGCCGCCCTGCCGACCCTTCTCGTCTACGTCGTCGCCGGCAAGTACTTCATCCGCGGCCTGACCGCGGGCTCGGTGAAAGGCTGACCCATGGCGCCCGTGCTGACGATCCGGAACCTCCGCAAGGCCTATGGCGAGACGGTGATCCTCCACGACGTGAACATCGAGATCGAGGAGGGCGACTTCCTGGTGCTCGTGGGCCCGTCCGGCTGCGGCAAGTCCACGTTGCTCAACTGCATCGCGGGGCTGGAGCCGATCACCGGCGGCTCGGTCGCCATCGGCGGTCGGGAGATGACCAAGGCCCCGCCCAAGGACCGCGACATCGCGATGGTGTTCCAGAGCTATGCTTTGTACCCGACGATGACGGTCGCGAAGAACATCACCTTCGGCATGAAGGTGAGGGGCGTCGACAGCGCCACCCAGAAGCGCAAGCTGGAGGAGGTGGCCCGCCAGCTCCAGATCTCGCAGTTGCTCGACCGCAAGCCCGGCCAGCTCTCCGGCGGGCAGAGGCAGCGCGTGGCGATGGGCCGGGCGCTGGTGCGGGAGCCGAAGCTGTTCCTGTTCGACGAGCCGCTGTCGAACCTGGATGCGAAGCTGCGCGTCGAGATGCGCACCGAGATCAAGCGCCTGCACCAGGACCTCGGCGCCTCGATGGTCTACGTGACCCACGACCAGATCGAGGCGATGACGCTGGCGACCAAGATCGTGGTGATGAAGGGCGGCGTGATCCAGCAGATCGGCGCGCCGTCGGAGATCTACAACCGCCCCGCCAACATGTTCGTGGCCGACTTCATGGGCTCGCCCGCCATGAACCTGATCCCCGCCACCGTCGAGAACGGGCAGGTGGCGATCGCGCGCGAGGGCGACGAGCCGATCCTGATCGACCTGCCGGGGGGCGCGAGCCTGCCGCGCGACGTGGTGCTCGGCCTGCGCCCCGAGGACATCGTCGAGCCGGGCGCCCGCAGCGGCGCCCACGTGGTCCCCGCCCGCTGCAAGGTCGAGGTGGTCGAGCCCGCGGGCGCCGACACCTACGTCGTCTCCCGCCTCGGCGGCGCGGCGGTCACCGCGCGGCTTTCGGCCGAGACCCAGGCCCGCGCCGGCCAGCCGCTCGACGTGGCCTTCGACCTCGGCAAGGCCAGCTTCTTCGAGCCGCAGACCGGCGCCCGGCTGAACTGACCGCGCGCCGCGCCCGCCGCCAGGCGCGCCCCGGACTTGATCCGGGGCCTCTCCGACCCTCGCGGCCGGCGCGACCTGCGCGGGGGGCGGGCGCTCGCATCGGGCAGGCCGGCGCTTGCGGCCGGCGTGGGGCAGAGGCCCCGGATCAGGTCCGGGGCGCCCGGGGGGCGGACCGGGCTCCGAAGACCGCAGGGCGCCGCCGGGCCGATCAGGCCAGCAGCAGGCCGGCCGCGTCGTCGTTCAGGATCAGGCCGAGGCCCTCGGCGTCCAGCAGCTCCGCGCCCTGGGGGTTGGAGAGGAGGACCGCAAAAGTCTCGTCGGCCTCCGGGATCTCGTCGCCGGTCAGGGCCACGTGGATCTCGCGGGTCTGCTCGCCGGGGGCGAAGCGCAGCGTGCCGGAGGCGGCCTCGAAGTCGTCCTCCCCGGCGGTCCCGGGGGCGGCGGTCCAGTCGACCGTGATCTCCTGCACCGCGGGGGCGGTCAGCGAGACCTCGAAGACCATCCAGGCGGTCCCGCCTTCGTCGAGATCGAACTGCATCGGCTCGAGGTAGGCCATCTTGGCCTCGATCACCGTGCGCCAGTCGTCGGCGAGCACCCCGCCGGTGTCGCCGGAGTTGGGGTTCCAGGACCAGTACGTCCAGCCGATCCCCTCCTGGCCCGGGGCCAGTTCGGAGGCGCCGTCGCCGTCGAAGTCGCCCTGCAGGTAGGCGGTCAGGGCGGCGAGCCAGGGTTCGTCCTTGGGGTCCTGAAGGCGTGTGCCGAATTCGCCCAGCATCACCGGGGCGATCTCGTCCTCGAAGATGAAGCCCCAGGCCTCGCGGAAGATCTCCGGCAGGTCCTCGGCGAAGTCGGGGGACTGGAACCACGGCTGGGCGTGGACGGAATTGCCGTAGTCGTGGGGCGAATAGACCAGCTTGTCGGCCACGGCCAGCTCGATGGGCCGGTCGCGAACGCCCTGCAGGGCGCCGCCCCACCAGTAGCTGTCGCCCTGGTAGGCGCCGACGCCCTCGACCAGGATCAGCCAATTGGGATTGACCTCGCCGATGGCGTCGCCGGCGGCCTCGGCCGCGCGGGCCCAGTCGGAGGCGCCGCCGCCCCCCCAGGTCCCCGCATGAGGCTCGTTGTGCAGGTCGGCGCCGATCACGGTGGGGTCGTCGGCGTAGCGGGCGGCGAGCATCCGCCAGTCCTCGATCCACCCCGCCTCGGTGAAGCCGCCCTCGCCGTACCACAGACCGTTGCCGGACGTGCCGGCCCCGGCGGTCGAGCGGTGGTGGTCGAGGATGATCCGCATCCCGATCTGGCCCGCGTAATCCACGATGACGTCGAGGATCTCGAGCGGCGTCAGCCCCGCGAGGTCGGGGTTCTGCGAAAAATCGATGCCGTTGGGCGCGGCGGAGGTGTGCAGCATCTCGGAGGAGAAGGGCAGGCGGATGGTGTTGAACCCCTCCGCCTTCATCTGGTCCATCATCGAGGCGTAGCCGCGGGTCCAGAGGCCATGGGGCGCGAAGGTGTCGCTCTCGAAGCCGAACCAGTTCACGCCGGCGATGCGCACCGGGTTTCCCTCGGCATCGACGACCTGGTTTCCGGAGGTGGAGAACCAGCCCGGCGACGCCCCGCCTTCGTCGCCTTCGGCCGCCCGGGCGTCGCCGATGCCGAGCCCGGGGACCGGCGCGGGGTCGTCGTCGACGATCGCGCCCTGGGCCCGGGATGCGCCCAGGGTCGCGCCCTTCGGCGACGACAGGGCGATGGCGAAATGTTCCGTCCCCTCGAAGACCGCGTCGTCCAGCGTGGCGACGCGCACCGTCTTCACCGTCTCGCCCGGCGCGAAGACCAGCCTGCCGGAGACGGCGGCGTAGTCCTCGCCGGCCCGGGCCGTGCCGTCCTGCGCGGCCCAGTCGACTTCGATGGTTTCGACCGAAGCGGCCGAGAGCGAGATCTCGAACTCGAGAAACCCGCCCTCGACCACTTCAGCCCCGGCGACCGAGATCGCCGGCGACGCGACGGGGGGGTCCGCGCCGTCCAGGGCCAGGCCGGAGACGGCGCTGTCGCCGCCCTCGGCCTGGAAGCCGAAGCCGGTGGTTCCCCCGGCGGGGACCCCGGCGTTGTAGTCCAGGTTCGCCAGCACGTAGCGGACGCCCCCGGCGCTTGCCTCGTGGCTCACGATCCGGGCGTTCCAGATGTTGACGATCTCGAACTCCGCCTCGAAGGAGACGCTCCAGCCGTCGAGCGCGGAGGCGCCGGCCCCCACGGTCATCTCGGCGACGAAGCCGCCCGACCAGGCGTTGCGCACGGCGTAATCGACCTCGCCCCCCGCGGGCGGCGGAGGCGGCGGCGGCGGGGCCGCGTCGTCGTCGAGGATGCGCACAACGCCCCTGCGGTCGGCGAGCGTCGCGCCCTCGGGGTTGGAGAGGCGGACGAGGAAGCGCTCGTCGTCCTCGGGGGTCTCGTCGCCGAAGACGCGGATGCGGATCGTCTGCACCGTCTCGCCGGGGGCGAAGCTCAGCGTGCCGGAGGCCGCGCGATAGTCCGCGCCGGCCTGCGCCGTGCGGTCGACGGTGGACCAGTCGACCGTTACGGGAGCGTCCGAGGCCTCGGACAGGCGCACCTTCAGCCGCGCCACGCTCCAGCCGTCGTCGCCTTCCTCGAGGCGGCGGTTGGAGATCGTGAGCTCCGGCAGCGGCGCGGGTCCCTCGGCGTCGTCGTTGCGCAGCGTGACCCGGGCCTCGGCGTCGGCGATCTCGGCGCCGGTCGCGTCCGAGAGGCGCACGAACAGCGTCTCGTCGTCCTCCGCCGTCGTGTCGCCCATGGCGTGGACGTGGAGGGTCTTCGCCGTCTCTCCGGGGGCGAAGGTCAGCACGCCGGAGGCGGCGTGATAATCCTCGCCGGCCGTCGCCGTGCCGTCGGCGGTGGTCCAGGCCACCGTGACCGGCGAGGTCGAGGCCCTGGAGAGGGAGACCTCGATCAGCATGTGGGTCTCGCCCGCGTCGCCCTCGGCCCCCGAGACGTCGGCGAGCGTGATCCGCGGCGGGCCCGCGGGCGCCGGGTCGTCGTCGAGGATCGTGGCCGTCGCCTCGGCCCGCGCCAGCGTCGCGCCGGAGGGCGAGGTCAGGCGCAGGCCGAAGGTCTCGTCCGCCTCGTGCAGGGCGTCGTCGGCGAGCGCGACCGAGACCGTCTTCGCCGTCTCTCCGGGCGCGAAGGTCAGGGTCCCGACGGCGGGGACGTAGTCCTCGCCCGCCCGCGCGGTTCCGGCGACGGTCGCCCAGTCGACCGTCGCCGGACCCGAAGCGGGAGCGGAGAGGGACACGGTGAACTCGACCACCCCCGCCGCTTCGCCCGCCTGCGCGTCGCCCGCCGAGAGCCGCGGCGCAGGGGCGGCCCCCTCCAACGCCGCCTGCCACTCCGCCCGGGCGGAGGGATCGCGGGCGACGATCGCCCCCATATCCATCGCGCCCAGCGGAACGCCGGCGAGGGTGTAGCTCTGGTCGTTGCCGTCGATGGCGATCACCACCGAGCCGCCGACCTCGGCGAGGGTGAACTGGTCCCCGCGCAGCCAGCCGAAGTCGAGCCGGTCGACGGCGGGGTCGAAGTCGAGCGCGACATGCGCCCCCCAGTCCCAGTCGAGGACGAAGACCTCCCCCGCGACGCCCGAGGGCGGCGCCCCCGGCCCCGCCTCGGTCGGCCAGGCGGTCGTGCCCGGGACCGGCATCCCCTGGTCGAGGATCCGGTCGTCCGGCACGGGGCCGAAGCCGAGCTGCAGGTGCACCCGGTCCTCGCGCACCTGGGCCGAATAGAACAGGAAGTTCGAAACCGAGAGCTGGTCGACCGAGACGCCCAGCAGGATCAGCGTCTGCCCGGTCCCGGCGTTGGAGATCACCGCCCCCTCGGCCCCGTCGGTCATCGAGATCTGCTCGCGCGTGCCGTAGTGGCGGAAGTCCACCACGTCGGTCTCGGGGTCGAAGGCGACCCGGTCGATGCGCCCCGGCTCGTGGGAGCGGGCGTAGATCGTGTTCGCCGCCGGCTCGATCCCGTGCGCCCAGGCCAGGGCGCCGGCGAGGCACTGGCGCAGGTGGTCGTTGATCACCGGCAGGAAGCTGTCGACCGTCAGCTGGCCCAGCGAGACGCCCTGGATCACCGTGGTCTCGCCCGACCAGGGATCCATGAAGCCCGCGCCCGCGGGCGTGTCGACCACGATGAAGTTGTGGACGGAGACGTCGCCGAGATCGAGCTTGTCGCGCGACGGATCGAAGCCGATCACGTCGCCCCCGCCCTGAACCACCTGGAAAACCGTGCCGGCCATCCGCTCCTCCCCGCCGCGGCCTCGTGTCAGGGCCGCTCTGCGCCACGCCCTCCCCCCTCGGGCGGCGCAGGGCTGTGCTACCAGCCTGCACGCGCCGATCCAGAGGGGGAGCGGGAGGGATCGGCGAACCGGGCGGAATCCTCGGTCAACGCGGCGGCGGCGAGCCTGCCGGGCGGCGGGCCCGGCCGCTTGTCCGGCCGTCGCGGCGCCTGTATCGAGGACGGGCGACTCCCCCACCCCGGGCCATTTCCACCGCTGCGGAGACCGTGACGATCGCCCTCGCCCCGAGTTCAGCGCCGCCGCCCGGCCCCGCGGCCCCGGGCCCGCCCTCCGTCGAGCCCGCCGCGCTCCTGTTCGGGGGGCTGCTGGGCGGTCCGGTCTCGGCGCTGCGCTTCCGCTCGGCGGCCTGGGCGGCCTTCGTCGTGTTCGAGATCATCGTCCGCCTGTTCATCTACCAGGACCTGTGGTCGGCGGTCGCGCTGACGCTGGCGCTCGACCCGTTCGTGATCGCGTTCGCCTATGGGCTGTCGGCGATCTACCGGCGGCTGGGCTTCGAGGGCCGGCTGACCCTGCGCTCGCTGGGCTGGATCCTGGGGCTGGGGGCGGCGGGGGGCGTGCTGATGGCGCTGGGGGCCGAGATCCTGCGCCCGCCCCTGCGCATCGCGCCCTTGCAGGGCCTGATCCTGCCGCCGTTCCTCTCCGTCGCGCTCTATTACTTCCTGGCCTACCTGTGCTGGGGCCTCGCCTGCTTCTGGACCACGGCCGAGCGCGCCCGCCGCGCCGAGCGTCGCCGCGCCGCCCAGGCCGAGGCCGAGGCGCGCGAGGCCGAGCTGCAGCGCCTGCGCCTGCAGCTCGACCCCCACTTCCTGATCAACGCGCTCAACGGCGCGGCGGAGGAGCTGCGCGTCGACCCCGCCGCGGCCCATGCGATGATCGAGGACCTGTCGATCTTCCTGCGCCGTTCGCTGGCGGGCATGGACCGCCTGGTCGCCCCGCTCGACGAGGAGGTGGACGCGCTCGAGGCCTATCTCGCCGTCCAGCGCTCCCGCTTCGGGGAGCGGTTCGAGGCCTCGCTCTCGGTGGACGCGGCGGCGCTGGGGCGGGGCATCGCCTCCTTCCTGCTGCAGCCGCTGGTCGAGAACGCGGTCGAGCACGGGCGGCGCGGGGGGCGGCGCTCGCTGTCGGTGGCGATCCGCGCCTGCGGGGCGGAGGAGGACCTGGAGATCGTGATCCGCAACCCCGGGCGGCTGGCGGACGCGGCCCCGGCGGGCACCCGCTCGGGCATCGGGCTCGACAACGTGCGCCGGCGCCTCGCCCTGCACTATCCCGGCCGCCACGCGCTGGCGCTGGAGCAGGACGGGGAGGAGGTGCGCGTCTCCCTCCGGCTGGAGGGGGCGCCCGAATGAGGGTGGTGATCGTCGACGACGAGCCGCTGGCGATCCGCGCGCTCTCGCGCCTGCTCGCCGCCGCGCCGGACGTGGAGATCGTGGCGACCGCGGGCGATCTCGACGCCGGGGTGCGCGCGATCGAGGCCCACCGCCCCGACGCCGCCTTCCTCGACGTGGAGCTCGACGAGGGCGACGGCTTCGACCTGCTGGCCCGGCTCGATCCCGCCCCGCGGGTGGTCTTCGTCACCGCCCATGCCGAGCGTGCGGTCGACGCCTTCGCGGTGCAGGCGGCCGACTATCTCCTCAAGCCCGTCGATCCCGGCCGGCTGGCCGAGGCGCTGCGCCGCCTGCGCCCGACGCCCGACGCCTCGGGCGAGCCGGTGGAGCTCGCCACGCCGGGGCGCACGCTGCTGGTCCCCCCCGCCTCGATCGCCGCCCTGACCGCGGAGGGCGACTTCACCCGCGTGCATCTCGCGGGCGAGCCCTCGCTGCTGATCCTGCGCACGATGAGCCATTTCGAGGCGACGCTGCCCGCGCCCCCGTTCGTGCGGCTGGGCCGCTCGACCATGGTCAACGTCGAGCGGGTGCGCCGGCTGGTCTCGCGCGACCGCAACCTGACGCTGGCGACGCTCGACGGTCTGGCCGAGCCGCTGGCGCTGGGCCGCGCCGCCGCCGGGCGGCTGCGCGCGGCGCTCGCCTGCCGCAGGGGCTGAGAGATCCTGCCTGCCGGTCGGCAAGGAGGCTTGCCCCGCGCCCGCGGATAGGCTCCAACTGGCCGCGACCGACCACGCGGGGGGCCCGTCGCGGCGCCCCGCCCTGCGAAAGGCCGCCCATGACCGCTACCGACGCCCCCACGATCCACGACGCCGAGCTGCGCGCGACCCCCGGCAGCCTGTTCGAGACCATGGGCCTGCAGCGCCGCACCCATTTCGAGGGCGGCCGCGCGGTGATCGAGTACATGGCGGGCGAGCACATGTGCCACTCGGGCGGGATCGTGCAGGGGGGCTTCGTGACCGGCTGGATCGACCAGTCGATGGCGATGGCGCTGATGAGCCTGGTGGGGGTCGAGCAGACGCCGATCTCGCTGGAGATCAAGATCAGCTTCTTCGCGCCCACCCGCCCGGGCCTGGTGATCGCCGAGGGCTGGGTCGAGCGGGCCGGCCGCTCCACCTGCTTCGCGGAGGGGACGCTGCGCGACAAGGCCGGCCTGCTGCTGGCCAAGGGCACCTCGACCGTGCGCCTGATCTCGCGCGCCAAGGCCGAGGCCGGCTCGCGCGCCGCGCTGGAGGCGGCGAAGGGGCGGGGGGCCTGAGGCGCGACTCGCCCGAGTCGGGCGAGTCGCCGGATTCGGAGCCTCCTCGGCCCCGGACCGGGCCCTTCGGGAGGGTCGAAAGCGACGCCCCGGCGTCGGACCCGGCGCTGCTGCATCCGCGTCCATCCTTGCGCAGTTGCGGCAACCCCGCGCTCCCGCCGGGGCGCCGCGACGTCCGACACGAAAACTTCGCACAAGCCGCGAGAAAGCGGTTGCACCCCCCCGCGATTCCCCCTAGATACCCGCTCACCGACGAGGGGCAGCGCTCCTCGGACGGTTCAGCGGCAGCCGCGAGCGTCCTGGACGTTCCGAAAGGAACGAGGGGATGGGTTGTCGCCGGGCTCTTTGACATTGCGGGTTCTGGAAGGGACGTGCGGACGGTTCGGGTTGTTGGGATATTCCTGACGGTTTGAGGTCTGCATGTCGCCTGCTGAGGAAGCCGGGGGTACGCTCCTGGTGGACGATGAAGCAGGTACTACGTGGCCAACTTCGACGCTTCGGCGTTGGGGATTGGTCGCCAGTAAGTAATGACATGCAGGTCCAAGACGTCAGATGGACTGAGCTTCGGCTCGGTTTCAACCTGAGAGTTTGATCCTGGCTCAGAACGAACGCTG
>NZ_FOQH01000068.1 GCF_900113695.1 Albimonas pacifica
GGCGCGCCCTGGCGCAGCTGCTCCAGCGGGCCCTCGGCCAGGCCGATGACGGCGGCGCCCGGAGGCAGCTCGATCCGCGGACCGCGGAGCGGGTTCGCCGGCGTCGCGGTCATCCGATCCACTCCCCGAACCGGGGCGCCGGGTAGCCCAGCAGCGACAGGTCGCCGGCCGGATCGGAGCGCACGCCGTCCTCGCGGGTCGCATGCACCACCCGGCCGCGCCACCAGACGCCGGCATGGGACCGGTCGAGCATCACCAGGCAGCGGTCGGCCGGCTCCGTCAGCTCGACCCACCGGGCGTCCCGCCAGGCCTCGAGGACCGATCGGGCGAAGGCGGCGCGGGCGGCGGGATCGAAGGCGTAGTCGGGGACGCCGGGCTTGCAGAGCAGCACCACGCCCCAGCAGTCGATGCCGCGGACCGGGTCTCGGCCGAGGTGCATGTAGGGCGCGCCCACCAGGGAGGTGGGGCGCATGCCGGCGGCGGGGAGGACGGGGGCATGGATCATGCTCGATCAAGCCCCGGAAACTCGGCCACGCGAGCCACGGCCCGCATGAATGCCATGCCGTCGATCTGGGGCATGCCGGCGACGCCGGCGACGACGCCGCCGTCGGGGTTCGCCTCGACCTCGGTCAGCTCGACGCTGATCGCCCGGCGGGGAGACGGATCGGTCAGGGTGTAGGAGCAGTGCTCCAGGGCGATCGGCTCGTCGCCGCGCGCACTGGCGCCGACGAGGGCGCGGCAGACTTCCGGGTCGGCGATGATGCGGATCGGCATGGCGCCCCGGCCGCTGGGCTCCTGTCCCTGAGGCGTGACCGAGATCGGCCCGGGCTGGTAGGTCACCATGACGCCCGCGCCGTTCAACGCGGAGAACGGCTCCAGCTCGGTGGTGAAGCGGTAGACCTTCGCGAAGGTCGGATGCGACAGGCTGATCGCTTCGCGCATGCGCTGCCCGGCCGGGGCGGAGGCGAACAGCTTCTGGCTCTCGGCGTCCCAGGTCATGACAGCCCCCCGATGGCGAC
>NZ_FOQH01000008.1 GCF_900113695.1 Albimonas pacifica
GGCTCGGGGCGCGCGGGGCTCGGCGGCGGCGGGGCGGCGTCCGGGCCGGGCGCGGGGCGCGGGTCCTCGGGCAGCTCCGCGGGCGGAGGCGGCGGGGTCTCGGGCGCGGGGGACGGCGTCTCGGCCGGGGGCGCGGGGGGCGTCTCGACCGGGCGCGCGGGCGGGGTCTCGGCGGGGGGCGCGGGGACCTCGGGGGGCGCGATCTCCTCGGGCTCGCCGTCGGCCATCAGCTCGTCGAGGCCCTTCTCGATCCGGTCCGAGGACTTGAAGAGGCGGGACTTGAGCTTGTTGAAGAACGACATGGGCGATCCGATGAGCTGCCGCGCGGCGGAGGTCCGAACGAGGCTCGGCATAGCGCGTAGGGGCAGGCGAGGAAAGGGCCGGCAGGTTGGAAGCCGCCGCGCGACGCACGCGCCCGGGGCGGGCGTCGGGCCCGCGGCGGCGGGGCAGGCGGCGCGCCGGGGGCGGGCGGAGGCGGCGCCCCGGCGGCGGGCGGGGGGCGCGGGGGGCGCCGCTTCTGAACTCACCAGGGAACAGGGCCGCGCCTGCTCCCCGCAGCCGTCCGTCGCTTCAGATGCCTGAGCTGCGGCGGGGGCCGGGTCAAGGACAAGCCGCCTTCGGCGGTCGCTGCGCGATCCTTGACCCGGCCCCCGCCGCAGCTCCGATCGGCATCAGCGACGGACGGCTCCGGGGAACAGGCGCTTCGCGAGGGGCCGGTTCGGGGGCGCCTGGGGGCGGGCGTCGAGGGGCGTGGGGCGGGCGGAGGGGCGCGACCGGGGTCTGCGGGGCGGGCGGGGCGCGGGGAAGGGGAGGCCGTGCGCTCCCCGGCCTGACAGGCGCGACGGGGGCGCGGGGATGCGCTAGGCTGGCGTGCGCCCGCCGTCCGGAGCCCGCCATGTCCGAGCCGCTGCCCGACATCCGCACCGCGCCCCCCGAAGTGCAGGCCGAGGCCGCGGGGCTGCGGGCGGCGCTCGACGCCGCCATCCCGCCCAAGCGGGAGGTCGACCGCAACCTGCTGCTCGCCACCTGGAACATCTGCCAGTTCGCCTCGCTGAGCGAGACCTGGGAGGAGGGCGGCAGCCCCGTGCGCAACTGGCGCGGGCTGCACGCGATCGCCGAGATCGTCTCGCGCTTCGACGTGGTGGCCCTGCAGGAGATCAAGGGCGACCTGCGCGCCCTGCGCACGCTGATGAAGACGCTGGGCCCCGGCTGGGGGTTCCTGGTGACCGACGTCAATCGCGGCGACCGGGGCAACGACGAGCGGATGGGGTTCCTCTTCGACCTCTCGCGCGCCCGGCTCTCGGGGCTGGCCGGCGAGCTGACCGTGCCGGGGGAGGGGCTGGAGGGCTCGCCCCTGCGCGCCTTCGCCCGGGCGCCCTATGCGGTCAGCTTCCAGGCGGGGGCGCGGACCTTCATCCTCACCGTCTGCCACGTCTTCTACGGCGACGCGGGGGCGGAGGCGCTGGAGGAGCGCCGGCGCGAGCTCGACGGGTTCGCGCGCTGGATGGCGGACTGGGCGGCGACCACGAACCGCTACCACCAGGACCTGCTGGTGCTGGGGGATTTCAACATCGACCGGATGGGCGACCCGCTCTACGAGGCCTTCGCCTCGCGCGGGCTGCACGTGCCGCCGGCGCTGCACGCGGTCCCGCGGACGATCTTCGCCAAGCCCAGCTTCTACGACCAGATCGCCTGGTTCGAGGCCGGCGAGGGCCGCGCCGGCCTGACCCTGGAGCCGCTGGCGGCGGGGGGCTTCGACTTCCGCCCGCATGTCTACGCGGACCCGCCGATGCCCTCGCGCTCGCTCGCCGCGCGGATCTCGGACCACTTTCCGCTGTGGGTCGAGTTCCGCGCGGCGGGCTGAGGCCTCAGGCCCGGTCGAGCTTGCGCGCGGCGAGCCCCAGCGCCAGCAGGGCCGAGCCGTCGGAGACGAAGGCGATGCCCGCGATCAGCCCCAGCAGCCACATGGCCGAGCCGGGGAAGGCCGCGTAGATCGCGATCGCCGCGACCAGGGCGGCGGCGCCGGCGGCGGCCATCCAGCCCCAGCCCTTCGCGGGCCGCATCCGGAACCCCTCGTAGAGGCGCACCACGCCCGAGACCGCCAGCATCACCACGATGACCAGCGAGAAGGCCATCAGGCCTGCGAGCGGGTCGAAGATCACCAGCAGCGCGCCGAGGATGTAGACCGCGCCGATCAGCAGGTGGCCGACGGACTCGCGCCAGCCGCCCTTGCCGAAGCTCTGCGCCACCTGGGCGATGCCGGCGAAGAGGAAGGCGACGCCGATCCAGGCGTTGATGGCGACCGAGGCGAGGAAGGGCGCCAGGATCGCGAAGATCCCCATGACGACCAGGGCCGCGCCGATGCCGACGAGCCACTTCCAGTTGCGGACCAGGACGTCGGGCATCGGGAAGGGGACCTGCGGGGTGGACATGGCGAACGCTCCTGAAAATGGGGGCCGCCCCCATACTTCGCCCTGCGAGGCCGGGTTTCAACCGCCGGAGGGGGTGGGGCGACGATCGGTCGGCGGGCGGGCGAGGCGAAGGACCGCGGCGCGGGACGGCGCGCGGAGGGCCCGGGCGTCGGCGCGCGGCGCCGGCGGCGCGGCATCGGCGGCGCGGAGGCCGATGCACGTGGCGCGAGGGGCGGCGGCCGGGGAGAGGCCCCGGGTCAAGCCCGCGGCGCCCCTGGAGACGCGCGGCGCGCCGGAGGGCGGGCGTCGGCGCCTGGGGCGCGGGGGGGCTTGCGCCTGGCGGTCAGGCGGCGAGCAGGCGGTCGCCGTCGCGGGCGGCGATGCGGGCCTCGACCAGGGCGCCGGGGGTCCGGGGGGCGGGGAGGACGACCTCGGCGAAGCCTTCCGAGCGGCCGCGGGTCTCGGTCTCCATCACCAGTCGCTCGGTCCGGCCGATGCGGGCGTCGAGCCAGGCGTCGCGGGCGGCCTCGCCCGCCGCGCGCAGGCGGGCGGCGCGGTCCTTGCCGACCGACTTCGGAACCTGGGGCATGCGGGCCGCCGGGGTGCCCTTGCGGGGGGAGTAGGGGAAGACGTGAAGCCAGGTGAGGCCGCAGTCCTCGACCAGCTTGAGGGAGTTGAGGAACATCGCCTCGGTCTCGGTCGGGAAGCCCGCGATCAGGTCGGCGCCGAAGACGATGTCGGGGCGGGCGCGGCGGATGTCCTCGCAGAAGCGGATGGCGTCGTCGCGCAGGTGGCGGCGCTTCATCCGCTTGAGGATCATGTCGTCCCCCGCCTGGAGCGAGAGATGCAGGTGGGGCATCAGCCGCAGGTCCGAGGCGACGGCGTCCACGAGCGCCGGGTCCGCCTCGACCGAGTCGATGGAGGAGATGCGCAGGCGCGGCAGGTCCGGGACCAGCCGCAGGATCCGCTGCACAAGGTCGCCCAGCGGCGGCTTGCCCGGCAGGTCCGCGCCCCAGGAGGTGAGGTCGACGCCGGTCAGCACCACCTCGTTGTAGCCCTGCGCGGTCAGGCGGCGGATCTGCTCGACCACCACGCCGGCGGGGACCGAGCGCGAGTTCCCCCGGCCGTAGGGAATGATGCAGAAGGTGCAGCGGTGGTCGCAGCCGTTCTGCACCTGCACGTAGGCGCGGGCGCGCGTTCCGAACCCGTCGATCAGGTGGCCGGCGGTCTCGGTCGCCGACATGATGTCGTCGACGCGGATCTTCTCGGTCTCGCCGATCAGGTCGGGGCCGCCGGCGCCGCCGAGCGCCTCCTCCCGCTTCAGCCGGGCCCAGGCGGGGGCCTGCATCTTCTCGGCGTTGCCCAGCACGAGGTCGACCTCGGGCATGGTCGCGAACGTCTCGGGCTCGGTCTGGGCGGCGCAGCCGGTGACGATCAGGCGGGCGTTGGGGTTCTCTCGCCGCAGCTTGCGGATGCGCTGGCGGGCCTGGCGGACGGCCTCGGCGGTCACCGCGCAGGTGTTGACCACCACCGCGTCGCCCAGGCCCTGCTCGGCGGCGAGCGCCTTCATCGCCTCGGTCTCGTAGGCGTTCAGGCGGCAGCCGAAGGTCTCGAAGACCGGGGGGGCGGGGGCGCGGGCGTCGTCGGGCATGGGCTCAGGCCTCGGCGGGGAGGGCGTCGAGGAAGGCGGGCGAGAGCTCGGCCTCGAAGACCGTGGCGACGGGGCCGGCCATCAGCACGCCGCCGCCCTGGTCCTCGGGCAGCCACTCGATCTCCAGCGCGCCGCCGTCGAGCTCCACCACCGCCCGGCGGCCGGTGACGCCCAGGCGGGCGGCGGCGACCACGGCGGCGCAGGCGCCCGAGCCGCAGGCGAGCGTGACGCCCGCGCCGCGCTCCCACACCCGCAGGCGCAGGCGGTCGGGGGCGATCAGCGAGATGAACTCGACGTTGGTGCGCTGGGGGAACAGGGGGTGACGCTCGATCTCGGGGCCGCGGGCGGTGAGGTCCACGGCCTCGGCGTCCTCGACCACGAAGACGCAGTGGGGGTTGCCCATCGACACCGCCGCCGGGGCGCCGGGCAGGGGCAGGGCGAGCGTGTCGACCTCCCGCGCCAGCGGCACCGAGGCCCAGTCGAGCGCGGGCGCGCCCATGTTCACCTCGATCAGCCCGTCCTCGCGCAGGCGGCCCGTCAGGCGGCCATGCTCGGTGCGGATGGCGACGGCCCCGCGCCCGGTCTCGGCCAGCAGCAGCGAGGCCACGCAGCGGGTGGCGTTGCCGCAGGCGCCGGCGGTGGAGCCGTCGGCGTTCCAGAAGATCAGGCCGGCGTCGGCCTCCGGGTCGCCCAGCTCGGCGCCGGTCACGATCTCGGCGAGCTGGTCGAAGCCCACCCCGCGGTGACGGTCGCCCAGCGCGCGGGCGAGCGAAGGCGTCACGCGGGGGCCGCCCGCGCGCGCGTCGATCACCACGAAATCGTTGCCCAGCCCGTGCATCTTGCGAAAGCGCAGGGGGGCGGAGGATGCGTCCTTGGCCATGGCGCGCATATACGCGCGCGGGGCCGGCCGCGCCAGCCCCGCGAGGCGCGCGGCCCTGCGCCGGGCGGGAGGCGGACCTGCGCCCGACGCCGCGGCCGCAGCGTCGCGCCCGGCTTGCGCCGACGCGCCGCGGGCGTCACCTATGCGCCCACGAACAAGGAGAGGAAACGTCCATGGCCGACGAGACCGCCCGCCCCGCCCCCGACGCCGATCCGGCGACCGCCTCGCTGGACGCTTCGGTCGAGCGCGTGCCCGCCGAGGCGCCGATGGGCCGGACCCTGATGCGCGGCTGGCGCGGGCGCTGCCCGCGCTGCGGCGAGGGCGGCCTGTTCCGCGCCTACCTCAAGGTGCGCGAGGAGTGTCCTGCCTGCGGCCAGTCCTTCCGCGGCCTGCGCGCCGACGACGGGCCGGCCTACGTCACCATCCTGATCGCCGGGCATCTCGCGATCCCGCTGATGTACTGGGGCGCGGAGTGGGAGAACATGTGGGCCTCGGTCGCCGCGATCTCCGCGGTGGTGCTGGTCGGCTCGCTGGTGCTGCTGCCGCGGGTGAAGGGGGCGTTCCTGGGGGTGCTCTGGCGCAGCGCCTGAGCGGCGCCGCGCCGGGACCGCTGCGGCGGTCTCACTGGGCGGTGTAGCCGCCGTCCACCACGTGATAGCCGCCGGTCATGAAGCTGGCGCGGTCGGAGAGCAGGAAGGCGATCAGCTCGCCCACCTCCTCCGGCCGGCCGAGCCGCTTGACCGGGTGGAGCTGCACGATCGGGTCGAGGTCGGCGACCGCGTTCTCGACCAGCGGCGTGCGGATGTAGCCGGGGCCGACCGCGTTGATGCGGACGCCCTGCTCGGCGTAGTCCATCGCCGCCGCGCGGGTCATCCCCACCACCGCGTGCTTGGAGGCGACGTAGCCCGTCGCGTTGGCCCGCCCCACCGAGCCCAGGATCGAGGCGATGTTCACGATCGCCCCGCCGCCGGCCTTCAGCATCTGCGGGATCTGCGCCCGCATCCCCAGGAACACCCCGGTGAGGTTGATCGAGATGATCCGGTCCCAGTCCTCGAGCGTCTGTTCGTGCAGCGGCGCGCGCACCCCGGCGACGCCGGCGTTGTTCACCGCCAGATGCAGCGCCCCCCAGCGGGAGACGGCGGCCGCCACCGTGCGGGCGTGATCCTGCGCCGAGGCGACGTCGGCGACCGCGATCTCGGCCTCGCCGCCCGCGTCGCGGATCTCGTCATGGGTGGCCTGGGCGAGCTGGCTGACCAGGTCCGAGACGACGACCCGCGCCCCCTCTCCCGCCAGCTGCACCGCCGTGGCGCGCCCGATCCCCGAGCCTGCGCCGGTGACCAGCGCGACCTTGCCGTCGAAGCCCGGCATGGCGTTCCTCCCGTGTCTGCGGGGCGGCAGGGTCGCCGTCCCGCTGTTATTGTTCGGATGTCTTAGCGTCCGCCGTCTCCGGGACCAAGCCCCGCCGGCGGGGGGGGCGGCGGGGGCGGCGACGGCGGACCCGGGGTCGCGGGGCTTGCGCGGGGCGGCGGGGGCCCGGGGATCGGGGGGGCGAGCGAGGTCCGGGCGCGTCGCCGGGTCGGGGGGGCGGGGAACTGCGCGGGGCTGCGGGGCATCTTCCTTCCCGCCTTCGCCTCGCGACGGCTTGACCCCCGCCCCCCGGCCCCCTATCAGAGCCCCCGGTCGGGCCGTTAGCTCAGTTGGTAGAGCAGCTGACTTTTAATCAGCGGGTCGCAGGTTCGAATCCTGCACGGCTCACCAAAATCAAGCACTTAGCAGTGCATCCGTCCGAGCGTCCGAAAGCGTCCGAGTCGGACGGAAATGCGAAACGCCCTCCCGATCGGGAGGGCGTTCGCGTCTCGGCCGAGACGATCAGCGGCGGGCGGCGAAGTTCCGCAGGGCTTCTTCGAGAATCACATAGAGGTCGATGGCGAAGGGGTTGCCGTCCATCCGCATGTCGGCGCGCCGACGGTCGCGGATGGCGCGGGCCTCGGCGATCAGCTCGGCCAGGTCCTCGGCCGAGAGGCCCCCGCTTCCGGGCATCCGACCGGCGAAGCCGCCGGCGAAGGGCGGGTCTCCCAGCTCGGCGAGGCGCGCGGCCGCCTGGTCGCGGATGCCGCGCCAGTGGGCGATGCGGTTGAGATGGGCGCGGTCGGCCGGCAGCGGTGCGGCGAAGGGATCGAAGGCCGCGACCGGCAGGCCCGCCGCCGGCGGCCGCCGCTCCCCCTCCTCCTCGATCAGGTCGAGCACCCAGCGGCGGAACGCCTTGGCCCGCTCGGTCTTCGCCAGCATCGCCACCAGGTGGGCGCCGCGGAGGGAGAAGACGCGGACTTCGCGGCGCTGACCTGCGTGGTCAGATTGACCACTCAGGTCCCCCTGCACGGTCAGCTTGACCGTGCAACTCATGTCCGCGGTGAACTCGTCCTCGTTGCGCTGGTAGAGCCGATGGACGGCGCGGTCATCCGCATAGCCTAGCGCCTCGGCCAGGTCGCGTGCGGTGAACCACATCTCGCCGTCGCGGCGGATGACCTCGATCTCGGTATCTTCAAAGGTGAGCAGATCCAGCATCTCAAGCTCCTGTGATGGAGCCCGACGCCCGCTCGCCAAAACGGGTGGCCGGGCAACAGCGGGTTGGCGAACCGGCTCACAGGGACCGGCAGGCCCGAAGGCCTCCCACTGCGCCCGACCATAAAAGCCGCACCCATGGGGCGCGGCTTGCGAGCGCCTGTGAACGAAGCGGGTCGCCAAACCCGACGCGCCCTTTTTCGACGCGCAGTTGCATCGTAGGGTAAGCGCGACCGTCGTTCAAGGGTAGGCTCGCCCGTGGGCGAATCGCATTCTTCGGGGGGATTTGATGTCGCTCGCTCTTTGGGCCCTTATCGGGATACTTTGCAAGAAGTGGTGGCAGGTCCTGATCGGCGCCGCGGTGCTGACCGTCCTCGCGATGCTGAGGTTCGAGTTCAACGTGGGGCCGAACTTGCGCGAGTTGGGCTACGCGCCGAGATCCTTCGGCGCGGTGCTGCTGGGGACCTTTCCGCTGCATGTCGCCGGCTGCTTCTTCTTCTTCGGTGTCAAGCACCTGGTGAAACGGATCGCGCGTCGGGCTGATGCGCGGCGGGGCATCTCGTCGGATGACGCCCCGCCGCAGTCTTGAGGCGCGGCCCGCAGGCCGCGCCTCGATCTTTACCGCACCGGCTGGTTGGTCTTGAACCGCAGCGCGATCCCGACCAGGGCCTGCACGGCGGAGACGATGGCGACCTGCACCTCGGGCGTGAGGCCGAGGTCGAGGCCGGCCATCGTGGTCAGCGTCGCCACCAGGGCCACGACCTGGGCCCAGATGCTCTTCGAGGCCCAGAAGGGTTTCGCTTCCATGGAAGTCTCCTGTTCAGACGGAAGGCGAGAGGCTGGCGCGCAGCCCCTCGAGGAAGACGCCGGCGTAGCCAGCGACATCGTCGGCCCGGTCGAGGCCATTCACGCAGCGCCGCGCGTTCCGGAAATCCAGGTGGCCGGGGCGCACATGCTGGGACAGGCGGTCGCCGAAGACCCCTTCCAGCATCCCCTCCCAGATGACCTCCGATGCGATCTCGGGGCTCTTCACGAGGTCCGGGTTGCTGACCAGGTCCAGGCCCAGGCGCACGGACATGTCGGCGTAGTTGCGCAGCCAGGTGAGCTGCACGAAGCCGCGGCCGTGGTAGCGGCGGCGCTGATCGACGCGGGAGCCGGTCCCCATGAGGGGGAGATCTTCGCCGTAGGCCTTGCCGGCGCCGCGGCCGATCTCCTCCATGTGCAGGAAGCGCACCGTCTCGTGGTAAGCGGTCGCCAGCACATAGGCGGTCTTGCGCAGGCCTTTGCCGCGGCCGAGGCCCTGCTCGATCAGGAGGCGCAGGGGCGCCGCCTGCTTGGGCGGGAGCGAGCCGCGGAACAGCCGCGGCATGACGAAGGCCCCGAGGGCGTCGAAGTCGATGGCATGTGTGGTCACGTGGGTTCCTCCGAAGGCGGCGGCTGGACGGCGAGCATGACCGGCGGGTGGACCGAGCCGAGGATCGTGAGGCGCACCGCGCCGCCGGCGGCGAGTGCGGCGCGTTCGGCGGGGCTGGGCTCCCAGAGGCTGGTCATCTGATTGAAGCCGCCGACGTTCTCGTCCCGGATGGCGAGCGCGGTGAAATCGTCCTGGTCCTCGGCCAGCACCCGGGTCGCGTCGTGGATGCGGAGCGGCAGCATCACGCCCTCCCCGCCGGGATCGGCGCGCCGGGCGGGACGTCTCCGCGCGCCTCGAGCGTGTCGGCCGCCTCGCGGATCGCGGCGATCATCTGCGCGCGGTCGCCGTTCGAGACGTAGCCGCCATACCCGACGCCGCCCTCGGGGTTGGGCGTGCCGATGTGCAGGACGAAGACCATCCCCTTCGGCAGCTCCCGCTCGATGATCCGGGCGAGCTTCTGCAGCCGCGCCTCGCCCCGCCGGTAGAGCGTCAGGCGGCGTTCCTGTTCCGCCATCACGCCCTCCCGACCTTCGCCGGCGCTGCGATGCGCCGGGCGCCCCCGGCCCGCGCCGTCTGGGACAGATGCGCCAGGACGTCGGCGGCGTGCTCGTCGCAAAGCCCGCGCATGCGCAGGCGGAGAGGCATGTCCTCCCCGGCGTCGGCGCACGGCTGGGTCAGGATCACGACGTAGGCGCAGCCTTCCGGGATGAGCTGATCGAGCAGGCTCATGGCGATATCGGCGAGATGGGTGATCTCGGGGTTGCTGTCGGCGCCGCTCATGCCGCCCTCCGATCGTCGATCACCGAGCCGATCCACGGATCCGTCCCGGGCGGGCGTCGGCCCAGCTCGGCCTCGACGTCCAGGATCAGGCGGCGCAGGCGCTGCAGCTGGGGCGCCGCGTCGAGCTCCGTCGGCAAGGCGTAGACGCCCGACGCGGCCATCATCTGGTGCTCGGCCCGGATCTGGTCCTGCCTCGCGAGGAGCTGGCCGAGCTGGTCGCAGAGCGCGGCGTGGCAGCGCTCGAGGAGATGGGTGTTCATGCTTCGACCTCCGGTCGGTTCGCCGCCTCGGCCTTCGCGTGGGCGGCCGCAAGCAGGTCGAGCGCGTCGGCCACGCCGCGGTTTCTCGTGGCGAGATCCGCGAGCTGGGTCGCGATGCGGTCCAGCTCCTCGGCGTGATGGTTGGCCAGGTGCGCGAGGATCGCCCCGAGGCTCAGCTCACCCCAGGCGATGGCCTTGGCGACCAGGTCGCCGTCGTCGGCTTCGAGGGTCAGGCTCATGACTTGCGCCCTTCCTTCTGCGCCGCGGCGCGGAGCGCTGCGGCCTTCGCCTTGCGCGCCTTCCGCTCGGCCTGTCGGCGTTGCTGGCGGCTGCGAGCGGAGGTCTTGGGGGTCGCCAGCCAGATCGCGCGCTGGCGCTGCAGCCGCACCGCGGCGCGGCGCGTGCCGGCGCCGGGGGCTGCGTCGTGGAACCTCGTGTGCTTCAAGATCGCGTCTCCTTCTTCGCGCCGGCCGGCTTGCCCGGCCGCTTCATCGCCTGCACCGCCCGCCTGGCGCCGTCGAAGGCGGGCGGGTTGTAGGTCTGGCCCAGCCGCGGGTTGCGGTCGGACTGGTTGCCCAGGCCGTCGGCCCGGTCGCGCTCGGACGCGCCGCCCTCGCGCGACCACCACGCCCAGGAGCGGCGCAGGTCGCGGAACTGGACGTCGCGGAGCGAGGGCATGCGCTTCGCCGCCGCGGCGCGGACCTGGGCGAAGTGGTGCCGGAAGGTGTCGGCGGCGTAGGCCTGGCCCCCGAACGCCACGACGGGCGCGAGGGGGTCGGGCGCCGGCCCGCCGCCGGCGAGCTCGGCGAGGCGCGCGTCCAGCAGTGGCCGCAGCTCGTCATGGATCGGCATCGCCGCGTGCTTCGCCTCGGAGCCGGCCCGCGCCTTCGAGCGCTCGAAGGCCCAGACGAGGAGCGCCTCGCCCTCCTCCTCGCGCTCGATGAAGTCGCCGGCGCAGGCGGCGAGGACGTCGGTCTGCCGCTGGCCCTGATACCAGGCGATCGCGATCCCGAGCGCCACGCCCGGCCGCTGCAGCTTCTCGGCCGAGGCGAGCAGGTCGCCGAACTCCTCCCAGCTCACGACGCGGTCGCGGGGCGGCGGGGTCTCGAGCTTGAGCCGGAGCGCGGGATGATCCGTCACCCAGCCGACGAGCTCGCCGTAGGTCATGAGGACCGAGAGGACGCGGACGTCATGGGCGGCCAGCGAGGCGCCCTTTTCGCGGTAGAGGGTTTCGTACCACTCGTAGACGATGGGCTTGGTGAAGGCGGCGACGCGGGTGGCGCCCCACTTCTTCTCGATGCGGCGCAGGGTTTCGTCGTAGTCGCGCCGCGTGGCGGGTTTGAGCTTCCCCCACCGGGGCGACGCCCGGAACTTCGCGGCCAGGGCCGAGACGGTGCGCGTCGCGCCCGCCGACAGCATCGAGCCCTCGCGGGCGCGCTGCACGCGGCGGTTCAGCCCCTCCGCCTGGCGCAGCGACCAGGTCAGACGGTTCGGGTCGAGCTCCACGACCTCGAACCCCAGGTGGCGCTCCGCCGGCGTCGGCTCCCACCACAGGCGCCAGGATCCGTCCGCCCGCTCGCGGTCGCGCAGCCGCGGCGGGATCTTGCCGCCCTTCGCCCGCACCTGGTCGAGCGGCCCGACCGCCGATGGCTTGCGCGCGGGCGCTGGGGAGGCGCGGCGGCGCGTCACGCGGCGCCCGCCATGCGCAACATCACCGCGCGATCAGCGGCGAGGTCGGCGGCCGAGAGCCCGGGCACGCCTTCGACCGGCGGCAGCGGGCGATCCAGCCAGGCGAGGACCTCGTCCCGCCGCCAGAGGTATTCGCGGCCGGCTGTGCGGGCAGGCGGGGGGAAGTCCTCGTCCTCCTCGAGGCGCAGGCGGGCGTCGCGGAACGTGGCGGCCGAGGCGTAGCCCAGCAGCTTCGCCAGCTCGGCCGAGCGGATGAACACCGGCGGCCGCGTGTAGGCGGGGCAGGAGAGGGAGGGGCCGGGCGGGGTTCTCATTCCAGGCCCTCCGGCTTGCGGACCTGGCGGACGTTGCGCGTCGCCAGGCCGAAGGCGAGCCCGGCGAGGAAGCCGCCGAAGCCGGTCAGGAACAGGGCGGGCAGGAGATCCTCAGCCATCGGCGGGCCCTCCCGCGGTCAGGCCGAGGGCCGGGCGGCGCGGCGGCGGCGGCAGGGTCACGACGTTGCGCGCGACCGGGCGGCCGCGGCGGTCGCGCCAGGCCTGCAGGCGTTCGGCCAGAGCGCGCATCCGGGCGGCGTAGCGGCGGCGCGCGCGCAGCTCGTCGATGATCGCGGGCATGGTCAGACAGAGCAGCGCGACGCCGTCGGCGCTGGCGCGGTCCTGGGCGACGTCGCCGGCGGTGATCGCCAGGTGCGCCAGGAGCTCGTCGCTGATCGGCGGCAGCGGGGGCGGAGCGGGTTGCGGCATGAAAGTCCTCCTCGCAATGGGCGCGGAGGGCCATGTGTCGAGCTCCTCTGCGCTGTCGGACGCAGAGGTAACGTGAGATTATCGCACTTTCAAGCAGAAATGTGAGGTTGTCGCACTTATGAGATTTGCTGCGCGCGGCGCTAGAGGCCGCGCCACATGCAGGCCACTACACCCTTGATAACTACTCGTTCATGATCGACCACCATTGGGCGAGCGAAGTCGGGTCGGGCGCTGAGCGCAAATATGATGGGCGGCTCGAAGCGTCGGAGCACCAGCGAGGCATTCCCCGTGGCAATATCGAGGACCTCCGCCAGCACGTCGTCCCCGCGTTTCGCGGTCTCAGCCTTGAGGCGATCAGACACCAGACAGTCCCCTGGCTTATAGCCGCCGAGGATCATGTGCTCAGTCTTGACGATCCAAGCGGTTCTGTGAGCACCGGCTATTCCGAAGAGGCTGAAGTACTCGTCGGAATTGCGAACCCCTGTCCAATCATACTCTTCAAGCTCACTTGAGGGATGCGCCGAACGGCCGGCCATGGCTTTCGCCGCCGGATGATGAAGCCCCGCTTTTTCCAGCACGAGATCGATTGGGATCTGTAGCAGGCTAGCAAAAGCTGAAACCTCTTCCGGCTTCAGTTTTCGTTCACCGCTGTAAATTCTAGATATGACGGTTCGATCCCGCCCGATCTTCCGGGCGAGATCATCATTTGTCACGCCCATTTGGCGCTGAAGCTTCTTGAAGAACGATGCATCCATGCGGCGCAACATGAGAGCGCGGAGCCGCACATAGAAGTGCGGAAAGCTCTTGAAGATCGCACATGTGTGGCGTATCGACAGATATGTCCAACGCAGTGTCCCCCGTCGATGTCGTTGTCAGCCTCTTCGGCTCCCCGGGAGCTGTTGCGGAGGTCTGCGACCGCCATCGAACCGCGGTGTCGCATTGGCGACGTGCGGGGCCTCGGCGGGAGGCGGGCGACGTTCCGCCTCCCCACATGCGCAAGCTCCTCGCCCACGCCCGCGCCCACGGCATCCCCCTGACGGCCGAGCACCTGATCTTCGGCGCCACGCGCGCCGAGCTCGAGATCCTGCTTGACCGACGGAACCCCGACGCAGCGGCCACCCCCGCCGCGTCGGTGGCGGCGGAGTAGGCCCCGTGGGCCGCGTCGCTCCCCGCCCGGTCGCCGCGCCGCGTTGCGGGTTCCCGGCGCGGCGGCCGTCCCTCTCCTCCCTGGCCGCGGGAGTTGGCTGTCGCCTCGCCCGCGGCTCACTCCCCCGCCGCCGGTCCGTTTCCCTGCCTGGACGGACCGGCGGCGGGGATTTTTCGGGAGCGCAGGCATGACGCATCTCGGCATCAGCCCCGACGGCGACGGCTTCAAAGTCGAGGAGCTCACCTGGACCGAGATCGCCCGCTTCGCGCGGCGCGAGGACGCCGAGCTGTTCGTCTCGGCGAAACATGGCGGGCGCCCGCTGGACCCGGTCCGGATGGTCCCGACCTCCATGCTGACGCCGGAGCAGCTCGGGCAGCTCGACGACGCGCCGGAGCCGGATCTCGAGGTCGAGCCCCGGTGGTGGCCCCGCGGCGGGGAACTTTCGGGAGGTTCGGCATGACCGAGGACCGCCGGCCCAGACCCCACCGCAAGCGCGCCTCGGAGGTCGAAGACTGGTCGAAGCCCAAGGCGCCGACCCACCCGCGCGCCTGCATCTGCTGCGGCGTGCAGTTCCGTTCGGAGGGCGCGCATCATCGGATGTGCAAGTCCTGCCGGACGGGGGCATGGGATCGGAACCCGGCCTTTCCCGGGGCGGTGATCGAATGACCGACGCCCCCCGATCCCCCATCATCGCGTTCGGCCTGCACGCCGCCGCGCGGGCCATGGCCGCGAAGCTCCGCCCGCTGACCGAGGACGAGGCCGCCGAGCTCCGACAGCGGCTCGACTGGTTTCTGCCGGATCGGGCGGACCTGACCGAGGCGCTCGAGGCGTTCCTGGCCGAGGTCGGGCCGGAGGCCGACGTCGACGACGCCGCCCGCCAGACGGCGGCGGACGCTTTCCTGGCGCAGCTCGCCGCCCTCGAGGACGGCTTGACGATCGCCGAGGCGCAGGCCCGGCGCATCGCCGGCGCGATGGATCAGATCGAGTTCGACTGGCAGCAGAGGGCCGACCTGCGATGACCGCGCAGCCTGATCTCCTTGTGCACGAGGGGGGCCGCGACAAGGCCCCGGCCGTGCCGCCCCTCAACGACGCCGACAAGGCGCTGGTGGCCGTGCTGACGGCGGCCATGCTGTGCCGCCGCTCGCACCCCTCCCACCTGGCGCTCGCCCTGCGGGACGTCGAGGACCTGCTGCCGCGCACGACGCCGCTGCACCCCGTCACGCAGGGTCTGGTGAGCGCGGCCCGAGAGCTGCTCGGCCTGGGCGACCTCGAGGATCCGGAGCTGGATCGCTCGGGCGCCTGGTGGCGGGCATGGTATGCGCTCGAGGGCGCGCTGGCGCTGACGTGGGTCCGCCGCGCGGGCAAGGCGATCGAGGCGGCCCAGAGCGTGCAGCCCGGGGGGCGGGCATGAGCGCCGACGTCTCCCTCCTGTCCCGCGAGGACCTCGAGATCCGCTGCCTCGAGCTGATCGAGCGCTGCACGGCCCTCGAGGAGGCGCTCGGGCTGACCGGAGACGCCCAGCCGCGCAACTGGCGCGTGCCCCTGACGCCGGCGCTCGGGCGGATGCTGGCCGTCCTGCTCAACGCCAGGCCTGGGCGGCCCGTCTCGCGGCAGCTGCTCTCCGAGGTTTCCGCGCGGGACCCGCTGGACCCGCCCCTGTCCAACGCGGTCGAAGTGCAGATCCGGAACCTGCGCAAGCTGCTCCGCGACGCGGGGCTGCCGCACGACGCGATCCACACCGTGGTCGGCGAGGGCTACTGCATCCACCCCGACCACCTGACGGCCATGCGCAACGCCTTCCTGTGCGACGACGGGCGGCTGTTTGGATGACCCGCGGCCTCTCCGACTTCCAGGCGATCGTCGCCCAGCTCAACGCCCAGCCCGAGGCGGTGGCCCGGCGCTACGCCCCCAACGGGCGGCGCGACGGGCCGACCTGGCGCGCGCTCAACCCCGGCCGGGTGGACCGGCATATCGGGAGCTTCTGGGTCAACGTCACGGGTCCGCACGCCGGGCGCTGGCACGACAGGGCGACGGGCGAGGGCGGCGACATGCTGGACCTGATCCAGCTGGCGCTCGGCTGCGACCGGGCCGCGGCCGTGCAGGAGGCGCGGGCCTTCCTCGGGATCGCCGACCAGGAGACGCCGGAGCAGCGCCGCCTCCGCCATGAGGCGGCCCTGCGCGCGCAGCGGGCGGCCGAGGAAGCGAAGGCCCAGGCGGAGCGGGAGGCGCTGCAGAAGCGGGGCCGCGCCCGGGCCCTGTGGCTGGGCGGCAAGCCCCTCGAGGGGACGCCGGCGGCCGCCTACCTGGCCGGGCGCTGCGTCGGGCCCGCCGACCTCGGCCGCGCCCCCGGCGCGCTGCGCTTCGTGCCGCGGCTGCGCTACTACCACGAGGACGAGGAGACCGGCGAGATCTTCGAGGGCGCATGGCCCGCGATGGTCGCCCAGATCCATGGTCCCTGGCAGGCCGACGCCCCGCCCGAGGCCATCGGGACGCATATCACCTGGCTCGCGCCCGACGGCCGCGGCGGCTGGGGCAAGGCGCCCGTGCCGGCCCCGAAGAAGATCCACGGTCAGCACAAGGGCGGCTTCATCCGCCTGTGGTCCGGCTGGGGCCCGCGGTCAGGCAAGAACCGCCCGCTCGCGCAGGCGCGCGACGGCGCCCGGGTCTTCATCTCCGAGGGCATCGAGGACGGGTTGAGCGCGGCCGTGATGCTGGGCCGGGAGCCGGACACCTACGTCGTCGCGGCCCTGAACCTCGGCAATATGGAGGCGATCGTCCTGCCGCCGGCGCTGACCGAAGCCACGATCATCGCCGACCAGGACCCGGGCGAGAAGCAGCGCGCCGTCATCGACCGCGCCGCCGCCCGTCTCGCGGCCGAGGGCCGGCGCGTCCGCGTCTGGCGGAACCACCACGGCGGCAAGGACCTGAACGACGCGCTCCGCCAGGCGCGGGCACAGGAGCGCGAGGAGGGCGCAGCATGATGATCCCCAAGAAACTTCCGAAGCTCGGAGAGAAGGCGGGCGACGCATCTGGATCGGAACGCGACCCGGTGGGGTTTCACGGCGATCTCGCCCGTGAGGCCACCGAGCGCTTCCTCGACCAGGCATCCAACCTGCCGGTTCTGGTGCAGGGCCTGGCGGTGCTGGCGCTGCGGCTGCAGGGGCCCATGACCTGCGCGGCTGACGCCCAGGCGCGCATGGAGTTCTCCCTTCTCCGCGCTCAGGCGCGCGCCGAGGTCAAGCGTCTGGGGGTGCTGGTCGACGAGCTTTCGAGCCTGGTCGAGCCGACCTGCGAAATCGACTTCTAGAGGGGGGCGTCGAATGCGAACCGAAACCAAGATCGCCCGCGTCCAGGACGCGCCTGATCGCGCGGCCTACTGGGCGCACGTCGGAATGCGCGGCAAGGCTCGCGGGATCCTCAAGGAGGCCCGGGACCTGGCGGCGGCCGCGCGCAAGGAGCTCGACGCGCAGCGCGAGCAGCTGCAGGCGGCCCAGGAGGCCGTCACGGCCGAGCTCGCCAGGCTCGACGAGGCCGCGCGGTGAACGGCGTCGACGGCTACGGCTCGGCCGCGCGCGGCCCCCGCTCCCACGAGGAGGTCCGGCCGCTGGTTCTGGTGGGCGGCGAGACCCACCGGAGCCTGACCTGGGCGGCGCAGGCCTACCGCGTGTCGACCTCGATCATCGCCGAGGCCTGGAACGACCGCGTTCCGGTCGCCGCCGTCGTCGCGGCCCGGAACCGGCGGGCAGGTCTGACGTGACGGCCGGAGAGGGGGGCAAGAAGCCGTCGCTGCGCGTCCTGAAAGGCGAGCTCGAGAGCGCGCCCGAAGCCGCCGCGCCGGGCGGGCAGGGCGCCGGCCAGGAGCTGAGCGACAAGGCCCGCGACCACGTCGAGAAGACCACCGGCAAGCGTCCCGGCAAGCGCCAGGGCCCGCCCTCGGGCGACGCCCGGCCCGGCGAGATCTGGCGCGACTGCCCGGTGAAGGCCCTGGGCGTCCACGGCGCGACGAGCTGGTATGTCGACTGGCTCGGCCAGGTCCGCGACGTCCGCAAGCACGATCGCGACACCATCCTGCACATCTTCGGCGGGCGCGAGGACGTCCTGCGCCAGCACTACAAGCGCACCACCAAGGGTGGGGACGTCGTCATCGGCTGGGACCAGGCGAAGGCCGCGGCCGCCATGCAGCGGGCCGCGGCCGAGCAGGGCATCTGGAACCCGCTGCAGCGCCTGCGCGGCCTCGGCGCCTGGCTCGACGGCGACGGGGGCGTGATCCTGCACTGCGGCGACGCGATCCTCCATCGGGGCGAGTGGAGGGACCCGGGCGAGATCGACGGATACGTCTACCCGTCCGACGCCCGCATCCCCCGCCCCCTCGCCCCCGACGCGAAGACCGAGGGCGCCGCCGGGAAGCTGATGGCCTACCTCGAAAGCTGGCGCTGGCAACGGGGCGAGCTGGACGCGATCCTGCTGCTGGGCTGGATGGGCTGCGCCATGTTCGGCGGGGCCCTGCGCTGGCGCCCGCTGGTCTGGCTGACCGGCGACGCCGGCACGGGCAAGAGCACCCTGCAGGACCTGATCGGCCACGTCCTGGGCGGCGAGGGCGCGCTGCTGCAGAGCTCCGACGCCACCGCGCCCAGCCTCTGGCAGACGCTGGGGTGCAAGTCCCTGCCGGTCGCCCTCGACGAGGTCGAGCCGGACGTGGACGCGCGGTCGAAGCTGACCGCCATCATCAAGTTTGCGCGCCAGGCCGCCTCGGGCGGGCTGGTGATGCGCGGCGGGGCCGACCACAAGGGGCAGGAGTTCCGCGCCCGGTCCTGCTTCCTGTTGTCCTCGATCCTGCGCCCGGCGATGCTGGACCAGGACCTGAGCCGCATGGCGCTCCTCGAGCTGGACCAGCTCGGCCGAGGCGCGAAGTCCCCCGTGATCCGCCCCGACGAGATGCGGCGGATCGGGCAGGCCCTGCGCACGCGCATCCTGCTGCGCTGGGGCGACTGGGGCGAGACGCTCGAGCTCTACCGCGCCGCCCTCGCCGGGAAGGGGCACAGCGCCCGCGGCGCGGACCAGTTCGGCACGCTGCTCGCCATGGCCGACCTGTGCCTGCGCGACACCGTCCCGACGCCGGCGTGGTGCGAGACCTGGGCCGAGAAGCTCGCCGCCCACGTCATCACCGACCAGGTCGATCAGGCGCGCGACTGGCAGCGCTTGGCGGGCCATCTGCTGACCCAGCAGCTGGATCCCTGGCGCAAGGGCGTCCGCTACTCCGTCGCCTCCCTGTGCATGGCGGCGGCCGATATCGGGACCTTCAAGGACGGTCGCGCGCCCTCGATCGAGCCGCAGGAGGCCAACGGGATCCTGCGCGACAGCGGGCTCCTGGTCGAGGGACGCGGCTTCGAGGCTCGCCTTCTGGTTGCCAACCGTCACGCCCAGCTGTCGAAGCTCCTCGAGAACTCGATCTGGTGGGCGCCCCCCGGACAGACGGGCGTCTGGATGCAGTCGCTGCGCCGCGTGCCGGGCGCCGAGGCCTCCGCCGGCCGCCGCTTCGGCGGCTTCAACGTGCGGTGCATTTCCGTTCCGCTTCCGACGCTTCTGGAGCTGCAGCCGGAGGGCGACGAGCCCAGCCCTCCGGACCTCTCCGGGCCCCCTGACCCCGCCGAAGACTGGATCGACTGAGGAGCCGCCGCCGATGGTCCGCACCCGCACCCGCCGGTCCCTTTCGCCCGCGCCCGGACCCGTGTACAGATGCCTTGAACCGCGGCCTGCGGCCGCCTCCGCTCGCGCGGAGGTTGCGCCCGGGCGGGGGTTTGGGGCTGAAACCGGATCGACGTCAGGTTTCATTCAGGTTTCAGCCGAGTTTCAGGGTTTCGCGAGCCATTCCAAGGGCTTGCGCCGCTCTGAAACCGTGAAACCGGAAATCGCCTCCCGCGTATGCGCAATGCGCGCGATCACACGCGCGCGCGCGCATGGTCGGTTTCACGGTTTCATCTATACCTATCTATATGGAAATAAAGATAAAAGTCTGAAACCGGGGCTGAAACCAGCCCGAAACCGGGATGAAACCCGGTTTCAACGCCTCGCCTCCATCCCGGCCAACCCGCTGAAACCCTTAAACAAAGCGGGGATTTTGGCATGAGCGGCGGCGAGAAGACGGCTCAGGCGCAGCGCCTGGCGGCTGAGGCGGCCGACCGGATCGGCTCCGCCCGGCAGGCCGGCGAGCAGCTGTCGCTCCTGGCCGCGCCGGAGCCCGCCGCGCCTGTCGCCCAGGACGAGGGCGAGCGCCGCGGGCCCGGCCGGCCGCTGGGGTCGCGGAACCGGGCCAAGCGGGCCGAGCTGCGCAAGCTGTTCGCCGCCCGCGGCTGGGCGATGCCCGAGGACCAGCTGGCCCGCCTGGCCGGGCTGGACCTGGGCGGCGGGGACCTGTTCACCCAGGCGATGGCGCGGGCCGAGCAGCTCCTCGCCTGGGCTCAGGACGGCGCGCGGGAGGAGGACGACGGCGAGGGCAACAAGGCGGTCCCCGCGCCCACCATGGGCCAGCGCCTGAGCCTCGCCCTGTCGCTCCTGGGCGAGATGCGCAAGGCGCAGGAGGCGCTCCTGCCCTACGGCCTGGCGAAGGTGACGCCGGACACGGCCGGTGCGGCTCCGCCGAACTTCATCGTCCTGCCTGGCCAGCCTGTCCAGAGCCAGCCGGGCGACGGCGCTCGGGTGGTCGAGGGTCAGGCGCGGCCGGTCGGCCCGTCCGACTTCGCCCCGCCGCCGATGCCGGGCGATTTCCAGCGAAATCAAGGGCTTGCGGATGACGTGGATCCGGAGGACGAGGCATGATCTCGGACGCTCCGGTCAAGTGCTTGACGGAAAAGGGGAAAACCCCGCTCCGGCAGCTTATCAAAAATCAGCGGGACGGACGCTCGGGCCCGGCGCTCGCGCCCTCGCCCTGGCGCGCGCTCGCCCTCGCGGCCGCGGCCGCGCTCCCGCCCGCGCCCGCCCGCGCGCCCGGCCGCGCCCGCCCCCCCGGGCTCGCGCGCGCGCGCCGCGCGCCCGGCCGCGCCCCCGGGGGGGCGCCCGCGCGCCTCTTGAGGATGCCCCTCTCTCCGACCCCATACGGCCTTCCGGGCTCCTCCGCGGGTCGAGGCAGAGCGCGAACCTGGGGAGCCCTGTTCGGGGTCGGGGGTGCGGCGTGACCGGAGCTGAGGGGATCGGGGCGGCGAAGGCCGCCGAGCTGGAGGGCCTGGGGGCGGCCGATGCGGTGCAGGAACTGCACGGCGGGGCTACCGGGGACATGCCCTCCGTCAGCCATCTGACATTCCCGGGCCCGGTCGCACAAGCGTTCTTCGCGGACGACGCCGACGTCCTCGGGATCCAGGGCCCGGTCGGCTCGGGCAAGACGACGACGGCGATGCTGAGCCGCGTCCGGCGCGCTCGGATGATGCCGCGGTCGGTGAAGGACGGCGTGCGCTACTACAAGCTCGGCCTGGTCCGCGAAACCTACCGCCAGCTCTGGGCCACCACGATCCCGTCCTACCTCGAGACGATCCCGAAGGCCCTGGGGACCTGGGCGGGCGGGCGCGGGGATCCGGTCAGCCACACGGTGCGGTTCGAGGACGAGTTCGGCGAGATCGAGTTCGTCGCCGAGTTCCTCGCCTTCGGGGACAACGTGATCGAGGCCATGCGCGGCTGGCAGGTGACGGACATCTACGGGAACGAGGGCGACACCCTCCCCGTCGAGGTCCTCACCACCGGGATCGGCCGCGTCGACCGCTACCCCGCCCGCGAGCATTTCGAGGGCTACCCGCCCCAGCTGCGCAGCTGGGGGCAGATGGTCTTCGACTTCAACGCCCCGGACGAGGAGAACTGGACCTTCCGCGTCTTCCACAACGAGCGCGAGCGCAAGCGGATGGCCGAGGAGCTGTCCGCTGGCCTCCCGCCGGGCGCCAAGCCGGTGCGGATCGCCTTCCACCGTCAGCCGGGCGGGCGCGAGGAGGGCGCGGAGAACCTGCAGAACCTCGCGCCGGGCTACTACGCCCGTCAGATCGCGGCCATGCGCCTCGCCGGGCGGTCCGACCAGGTCACGCGCCTGATCGACAACAAGCCCGCGTTCACCCGCGCGGGCGCCCCGGTCTTCGAGAAGGAGTTCAACCCGGCGTTCCACGTCGCGCAGACGAAGATCCCCGCGGATCCCGACCTGCCGCTGCAGATCGGGCTCGATCAGGGCTTCACCCCGGCTGCGGTGGTCGGCCAATTCCGCCCGAACCGGGGCTGGCGGATGCTGGGCGAGCTGATGTTCCCCCTCGAGCACCTGCTCGCGCGGGTGTTCGGCGAGCGGCTCGCCGACTTCCTCGACGAGAACTGGCCGGGGCACCCGCTCGGGCGCGCCTGGGGCGACCTGGCGGGCGAGGCCGGCGCCGCGCAGGCCGAGGAGAGCGCCACGTTCAACCGGATCGTGGGCCAGGCGATCGGCGTGCGGGTGCGGCCGCAGACCCGGGGCGGAAACCGCATCCAGCCGCGCCTCGAGGCGGTGCGCGCCTGGCTCGACTTCGTCCGCGAGGGGGAGCCGGGCCTGCTGATCGACCCCCGCTGCCGCTTCCTGCGCGGCGGGATGGAGGCCCGATACGTCTGGGCCGAGGAGGTCGACACGTCGGGCAACAAGCGGAAGGTCCCGAACAAGCGCCTGGTCGAGGCGAACGTCATGGACGCGGCGCAATACCTGATCCTCGGCGAGCCGCTGCCGCACGGCGCCGGCGTGACCGGCGGGGGCTTGCCGCGGGCGAGCGCGCTCGCCCGGCAGGGCGCGCCGGATCGCGCCGGCGGCCTCGAAACCGGGTGGGACGTGACGAACCCCTATGCCGGGGGCGCGCGATGACGAGCCGCGCGATCCTCACCGGGCGTCCCTGGCGCGACCTGAGCCTGACCCCGCTGCAGCCGCGCGCCGCGCTCGAGATCCTCGGGGACCTCGACGCCTGCGACCGGCGGGAGGCGGCGCTGGCGTTGGGCGGCGCCTGCGATGCGGAGGATCTCCTGCGCGGCTTCCTGCACCGGCAGCAGCAGGGCGCCCACGTCTTCGTCGCCTGGTCGCACAGGCCCGAAGGCGGCGCCGCGCCGCTGGCCGTGCTGGGCGTGGACGAGCTCCTGGCCCGCGGCGTCGGATCGGCCGCCCTGCTGGCGCGCCCGCATCGCCGCTGGGCGGGCCCGCTGCGCGCGCTCGCCTACGCCCTCCGCCAGGACCTGCCGCTCTGGGCGCGTGCGACCGGGTTTCACCGGCTCGAGGCCCGGTCCTGGGCGGAGCATCCGACCGCCGGCCGCCTCCTGCGCGGCATCGGCTTTCGCCACGAGCTGCGCATGCGCGGCTTCGCCGGCGCCGCCGGCGACTTCGACCTCTACGCCCTGTCCACTGACGCAGGAGGCCCTGCCAATGTGTAATCCGGCACCTCTCACAACGAAAATGCGGCGGTTGCTGTATTCGGCGCGCCGCGATCCTCGCGGCCTCTCGCCGTCTGAGCAGACGGCGTACTGGCTGATGACGCGGCGGGCGTGGCGCGCGCTCAAGGCTGAAACCGCCCTCTTCGGTTTCAAGCATCAGGGGGGCCATTCCCGCCGGTTCGCGGGCCTGCCTATCCGCATCACCGTGAAGGATCGCACCAATGGGCCGGACGTCGAACTTGTGACCCGCCACGCCCTCGAAATTCGTCTTGGAGACTGACCATGTGCATCGGCGGAAGCGTGCCCAAGCCCATCGCGGCCCCCATCGTCCCGACCACCACCAGCACGGAGGCGAGCGTCGGCAGCGCCTACGCCCGCCGCATGCAGCAGATGCGGGCGGGCGCGGCGGCGAACATCCTGACGTCGCCGACCGGGATCCCGGCCGGGCGTCCCAGCAACCGCCAGATGGGGGGCGCGTGAGATGCCCGACGAGAAGGATCCGCGCGCCGTCGCGGCCATCGACGCCTGGTCCTCGCTGAAAGGCGAGCGGGCGCACCACGAGCAGGACTGGGAGGAGCTCGCCCGCCTGATCCGCCCGCAGCGGGGCAACTTCACCGCCGCGGCGCCCGAGCTGCCGCGCAACGAAAAGCCCCTGTCCTCGGCCCCCATCGTGGCGCAGTCGAACTTCGCCTCGGGGCTCTACGGGACCCTCACGAACCCCGCCAATCGCTGGTTCGAGCTCGGCACCACCGACCAGGCGCTGGCCGACTTCCAGCCCATGCGGGAGTGGCTGGACGTCGCCTCGCGGATCACGCTGGCGAGCTTCGCCCCCAGCGTCTCGCCCTTCTACAGCCAGGCGTCGCAGCTGTTCGGGGATATCTCCACCTTCGGGAACGCCGCTCAGTATGGCGAGCAGCCCGCGGGCGAGCGCCGGTTCCTCGACGTGACCCTGTCGCTGGCCGAGGTCGTCGTCTCGATCGACGCCTACGGCCGGGTGGACGAGTGGGTCCGGCGCTTCAAGCTGGGCGCCACGGCCGCGGCGCGGCGCTACGGCCTCGAGGCCCTTCCCGAGCGGATCCAGACCGCGGCGATGAAGGGCTCCCGCGACAGCTTCGTGTTCTTCCAGCACGTCCACATGAACGACGGGTGGCGCAAGGGGATGCTCGGGCCCCGCGGCAAGCGCTGGTCCTCGATCCACGTCAGCGAGGAGGCCGCCGCGGTCGTGAGGCATTCGGGCTATGCCGACATGCCGGTGGATTTCCCGCGGTGGGACGTCGAGACGGGGCAGGGCTACGGCCGCGGCCCGGGCTGGATCGCCCTCGCCGAGGCCCGCAAGCTCGACCTCTTCGAGCGGGCGAACCTGCGCGCCGCGCAGCGCGCCGCGGATCCGACCCTCCTCGCGCCCGAGCGGGAGGTCATGCCCCTGCGCGGCCGCGTCCGCCCCGGAGAACTGGTCTACGGCGGCGTCGACGCGGCGGGGCGCAAGATGCTGCAGACCCTCGACACCGTGTCGGGCGTGCCCCTGACGCTCGAGATGAAGGAGCGCGCGGTCGAGCATATCCGCGACGCCTTCCATTGGAGCCTCATGAACCTCGCTGGCCGCACCGGCATGACGGCGACGGAAGTGATCGAGCGGCAGGAGGAGAAGCTGCGCCTCATGGCCCCGCACATGGGGCGCGTGCAGGAGGAATACCTGGCCCCCAAGATCGCCCGGCGCTTCCGCCAGCTGATGAGCGCCGGACAGATCCCGCAGCCGCCGCAGGAGGCCCGGGGCGCGGACCTGACGATCGAATACACCTCGGCCGCCGCCATGGCCGCGCGCTCGGCCGAGGGCGCGGCGACGGTCCGCCTCCTCACGGATCTCGCCCCGCTCGCCCAGACCAATCCGCGCGTGTGGGACCGGCTCAGCGAAGACGACATCGTCGAGGTGCTGGCCGAGGCCCGCGGCGCGCCGGCGCGCCTCCTGCGCTCGCGCGAGGAGGCCGACAAGCTCGGCCAGGCCCGCGCCCAGCAGGAGCAGGGCGCCCAGCTGCTGGCGGCCGCGGAGGCCGGCGGCGGGATCATGAAGGACCTGGCCGCCGCCGGTGCGCCGGAGGCGGCGGGATGACCAGAGACCACCGCTATCGCACGACGGATTTTCCAGTGGCCTGTAACTGCAGGAGCGCAGGCGAGTGCAGTTGCCACATGTGGGGTGACTTCGACGAAGTCGCCGCCCTCAACGCAATGGTCGACGCCTTCGCCGCTGAAATGAAAGCGAAGCTTGAAGCTTCGTGGCGAAGAAAGGGAAAGGGCGGATGGGACAGCCCGAATTGGCACCCTGATCAGATCTTGGCGGCCCTCCGCGAACACGTCGACAAGGGCGACCCGATCGATGTCGCGAACTTCGCGGCGTTCCTGTGGAACAGGACGCCCGGGCGAGACGGCGGGCCGGGCGAATGAAGATCTTCGACCGCATCGCCGTCGCCTTCTCGGCCCTGTTCTTCGAGCCGACGCAGGCCGGACGCCGGATCATCAGGCAGGCCGTCTCCCGGCGCGCCGCGCGCTGGGGGCGGGCTTGCACGGCGGAGCCGCGCCTGGCGGCCGACGTCCTCGCGCTGGGGGGCGTGCTGGCGCTCGGCCCCCGCGACCAGACCGGGGCGCCCGAGCTGGCGCCCGAACACCTGGCCTACGAGGCAGGCCGGCGAGAGCTCGCGCTCGAGCTGGTGGCGCTCATGGGCCTGACCCCTTTCGAGCTTCGCGAACAGATGATGGAGGAGCACCATGCGACCCAGGATGACGATCGTTCCGGTCTGGCTTGACCGGCTGCTGCGGGCCCCGGCGGATGGCGGGCAGGGCGGCGATGGCGGCGGCGGCCAGGGCGGCGAGGGCGGCCAGGGCGGCGGCGAGGGCGCGGGCCAGGGCGGCGCGGGCGACGGCGGCGCGGCCGGCGCGGGCGGCGAAGGCGGCGCGACGGGCGGCGGCGATGGAGGCCAGGGCGACGGCGGCGCTGGCGGAGGCAAGGGCGACGGCAAGCCCTGGTGGGAGCGCGACGGCTTCCTGAAGTCCGACGAGGTCGACTGGCTTCGGTCGAAGGGTTTCAACCAGGAGCTCACGCCCGAGCTGATGGCGCGTGCCCTGCGCAGCTACCGCGCCGCCGAGACCAAGATGGGGCGGCCTGCCGACAGCCTCATGGACAAGCCGGGGAAGGACCAGCCGGTCGCGGAATGGATGAAGGCGAACCGCGAGCTGTTCGGCCTGCCGGAGGCGCCCGACGGCTACGAGATCAAGCGCCCCGACATGCCCGAGGGCGTCACGTGGGACGAGGGTCTCGAGACGAAGTTCCGCGAGATCGGCCACGCCAACGGCATGACGCCTGCTCAGATGCAGGCGAGCGTCGACATGTTCGCCGAGATGCGGAAGACCGAGTTCGAGACCCTGGCGACGGAGCTGCAGACGGCGGGCGAGGAAATGCGCCAGCAGCTCGAGCGCGACTGGGGCGACCAGTATTCCGCCAAGGTCAAGCAGGCGCAGCAGGCGGCCCAGGCGATGGGCGAGAAGGCGGGGCTCGACACCGAGCAGATCCTCTCGATCGGCCAGCTCCTGAAACCCAAGGTCGGCGACGCCGGGATCATGCGGCTGTTCGCGGCGATCGGCGCGGCGATGGGCGACGACGGTTTCGTCCCCGGCGCCGGCGGCGGCCCGGGGATCGGCATGACGCCCCAGGAGGCGAAGGCCGAGCATGATCGGTTCGTCGGGCTGGACGGCGAGTATGGGAAGGCCTACCGCGCGGGCGATCAGCCGAAGATGCGCGAGCTGAACGCAAAGCGCCTGCAGTTGCTCAAACTGGCCTCTGGTCAGGGCTGAGGATCGCCGGAGGTGGCGAGCGCATCGCATTGTTCGGCGATGCGGGCGCGCGCCTCCTCCGTCGCGATCAGGCACGGGAAAGACCAGAACGTCACGTCCGGTTCGGGCGCCGGCGTCGGACGCTCGGGCGCGGCGCAGCCCGCGACCATGAGCAGGGCACTGCAAACAATGGGAGAATATCGCATCTCAACTCGCCTGTTGAATGACCGGGCAGCTTATTTTACATTCGGGGTGCGCGCCGAAAAAGGGTGCGCCGGGATTGACAGCCCGTTCGTTCACAGGCGCTCGTAAGCCGCGCCCTAGGGTGCGGCTTTTATGGTCGGGCGCAATGGGAGGCCTTCGGGCCTGCCGGTCCCTGTGAGCCGGTCTGTCAACCCGTTGTTGCCCGGCCACCCCGAGTTGACAGTCGGGCCCCGGGTTCATCACAGGAGCCCGACATGCTGGACCTTCTCAGCTTCGAAGATACCGAGATCGAGGTCATCCGCCGGGACGGCGAGATGTGGTTGTCCGCCCGCGATCTGGCCGATGCGCTCGGCTACGCCGACATGAGCTCGGTGCTGCGGCTCTACCAGCGGAACGAAGACGAGTTCACCTCGGACATGACCGCAATCATCAAGCTCGGCAAAGGCACGGTCAATCTGACCGCACCTTCGAACGCACAGGAGACCCGCGTTTTCTCCCTCCGCGGCGCTCACCTGGTTGCGATGCTGGCGAAGACCG
The DNA here is from genome assembly GCF_900113695.1 of Albimonas pacifica. GTDB lineage: Bacteria > Pseudomonadota > Alphaproteobacteria > Rhodobacterales > Rhodobacteraceae > Albimonas > Albimonas pacifica. Next base: position 27,509 of record NZ_FOQH01000008.1, read on the forward strand.
AGCGGGCCAAGGCGTTCCGCCGCTGGGTGCTCGACCTGATCGAGCAGGAGGGGGACCGCCGGCCGCCGGCGGCGGGCCTGCCGGTCCCCGCGCTCGACCCGTTCGCCCCCTTCCTCCCGGCCGACCGCGCCCACCTGAACCGCATCGCCCACTGGCGCGGGATCCGCGACCAGGCGCAGGCCCGCCTGGCCGAGCTGGGCGAGCCACCCCTCGCCGGCGGTTTCGCCGGCCCGATGCCGCGGGTGGGCGGCCTCTCGGCCGAGGACCTCGCCGACCTGATCGCCGAGGCCCGGGCCATCCGGGACCGCCGGCGCGCCGACGTGCGCATGGACGGCAACCCCTTCGCCATCGACCTCTACGTGATCCTCGAAGAGGCGTTGCGGAACTTCGCGGCACGCTGAACGCGAAAACCCCTTGACAGGGGATTCGGCGTCTCGGCATTTTCCTCCTCGCCGGCGGCCTTCGGGCCCCCGGCAGTCCGGGCAACCGCAACCCCAGCGGTCCGGCTGACCGCGGGAACAGACCGCCGCCCCACGCCTGCGCATGGCGAGGAAGGGTCCGGCGTTCCGGGCAACCCTACCGGCAACCTCCTGTCATTGGTCGCCTGTAGGGAAATCCCATGCCGTTCGACCAGCTGGTGGAAGCCCACCACCGCACCACCTTCAAGGCCACGTTCGAGCTCGCGCTGCAGCAGAACGGGTCGAAGCTCCGCCCGCACGTCGGCGAGACGGCGTGCTCCGGCGAGGGCGCCACGGCCGCCGACATCATCGGGAAGGTCGACTACCAGCGCGGTTCCGGCCGCCGCCGTTCCAACATCGAGAACGTCCCCGGCCGGACCCGCCGCTGGCACGTCTTCCCGGACCCGCTCGAGACCGGCCAGTATCTCGACAGCGTCGACAAGTTCCGCATGATCGAGGATCCGACCTCCAAGCTGATGATGGCCCATACGGCCGCGATCGGCCGCGGGATCGACGACATCATCCTCGGCATCAACCCGGACGGGACGCTCTACCAGGGCGGCATCCTCGGGCCGATCTCCGAGGGCAAGCAGCCGGGCTCGGGGACCAAGGCGCTGCCGTCCGCCCAGGTCACGGTCCACGGCGGGACCGGCCTGACCATCGAGAAGCTGCGCAAGGCGCGCAAGCGGCTCGGCCTCGACGAGAACGACCTGGACCGGGTGACGCCGATCATGGCGATCACCATGAACCAGGACGACGACCTGCTGGGCATCGTCGAGAGCGCTTCGGCGAACCTCAACATGCTCGAGCAGCCGCATATCGTCGACGGCAAGGTCACGCGGCTGATGGGCTTCCAGTTCGTCCGCATCAACCGCCTGCCCAAGCTGCAGACCAACGTCAGGTCCTGCCCGGTCTGGATCAAGGACATGGTCGAGCTGGGCGTCTGGCAGGACGTGAAGCCGGACATGTGGAACGACACCCACGCCCGCAACACCCCCTACATGCACGCCGACGCCTGGATGGACTGCGTCCGCATCCAGGACGAGGGCGTGCACGTCGCGGAGTGCACCGAGAGCTGACCGGCCGGGCCGGGCGGCTTCGCCTGGCCCGTCGCCTTCCCTCTCTCCTTCCGAAAGGGCCTGAGCCATGGCCGTCGTCAACGGCATCTCGAACCTCTTCCGCTCCCCGATCGCGCTGGGCGCCGTGCCCGACGCGGTGCAGGTCAAGGGCGTGCGCCGCTGCGCCGTGGGGACCGTCGCGAACGCGAGCACCGACAGCAGCGGGTCCACCTACAAGCTGTGCTCGATCCCCTCCCACGCGATCATGCATCCGGACACGCTGCTGGACGTCGAGAACTGGGGCTTCGCCCAGGTGGTGATCGGCTCGAAGGAGGCCCCGGACGCGCTGCTGGACGTGGCGAAGTCCGCCGCCACCACCCAGGCGCCGTTCGCCTGGGGCGACGCCAACCACGGCAAGCGCCTGTGGGAGGTGCTGGCGCTCGCCGCGGACCCGGGCGGGCTGATCGACATCTACGCCACGGCCGAGGCGAACGCGACTGGCGCGGGGTCGATGCCCTTCGCCTTCGAGTGGATCGACAACCAGTGATCCCGCCGGCCGGGGCGCGGTGACGCCCCGGCCGATCTTCCCTCGAGCTCGGATGCGACCATGACGAAGCACTACTACGGCACAAAGCGCGTCACCGCCTGGCCGGAGGCCCGCGACGGCCGCGACGGCTATGCCGTTCGCTACGAAGACGGCTACACGAGCTGGTCCCCGGCGGACGCCTTCGAAGCCGCCTACAAGCCGAACGGGTCGCTGGATTTCGCCGGCGCCATCACCGCCCTCAAGGAGGGGCGGAAGGTCGCCCGCTCCGGCTGGAACGGGAAGGGCATGTGGATCGCGCTGACGCCCGGCTCCACCTTCGATGCCAGCTTCGCGAAACCCGGTCATGCCTCGAAGCATCGGGCCGACGAGCTTCGCCATGAGCCGTGCGGTCGCGACGACGTTCCGATGATCGTGCTCGCCCCGCATATCGACATGCGCGCGGCGGACGGGACGATGGTCGTGGGCTGGCTCGCGTCCCAGACCGACATGCTGGCCGAGGACTGGTTCGTCCTCGGGGTCCCGGTCCTCTGATCCCGCCGGCCGGGGTGCGCTGACGCCCCGGCCCCTCCCGCCTTCAAGGCTTCCGAGGCGCCATGTCGATCGCCGCCAGCCGCATCGCCCAGCAGGCGTTTCGCTACTGCGAAATGTCCGCCCTGTCGTCCTTCGGCGACGACAGCCCCGAGGCCCGCGCCGCGGCGGAGCAGTATCCGCTCGTCCGCGACGCCGGCCTCCGGCGCGCGGACTGGTCCTTCGCGTCGGAGCTCCTCGAGCTCAGCGAGGCGACCGGCATGATCGCCGACGATGATCTCCCCTACGCCTACCAGCTGCCGCCCCGCGTCCTCGCCGTGCGCGAGGTCCTGCCCGAGCTGACCGCCTGGCGCATCGACGGGCGCCTGATGCGGACCGACGAGCCGACCCTGCAGCGGTTCCGGGCCACGGTGCAGATCACGAACGAGAACCTCCTGCCGGCCGAGTTCGCCGACTATCTGGCCTATCTCCTGGCCTCGCGTCTGAGCCCGGTGTTCGCGAGCTCGGCCAACCGCGCCACGTCCCTCGAGCAGCGGGCCGAAGCCGCCTTCGTCCTGGCCCTGCGCGCCGACCGCGGCCAGGCGTCGGCCCAGCGATGGGACGGCCTGACCGGCGAGGGCGACTGGGCCGGGCTGGTGGTGCGATGACCCGATCCTCGCCGCCGCAGCGCAGCTTCGCCTCCGGCGAGATCTCGCCCACCCTCGCGGGCCGCACCGACTACGTCCGCCATCAGACGGGGCTTGCGAAGGCCGCCGGCTTCATCCCGATCCCCGAGGGCGGTTTCACCCGCGCGCCCGGCACCATCTACGAGGGCCGCACCCGAGGCGACGCGCAGGCGCGGCTCATCGAATTCGAGTTCGCGGTGGACGACGCGGTCGTCCTCGAGCTGACGGCCGAATGGATGCGGTTCTGGCGCTACGGCCAGCTCGTGACGTCCGGAGGCTCGCCCTACGAGATCGCGACGCCGTGGAACCTCCCCGAGATCAAGCAGCTGAAGTTCGCCCAGACCGCGGACGTGACCTACTTCGCGGACGGCAAGCGGGCGCCTCGCCGCCTGCGACGCTTCGCGCTGGACGACTGGCAGCTGGACCGCGCCCCCTTCTCCGGCGGTCCGCTCCGTCCGTGGAACACCGACCAGGACGTGAGCGTCGAGGCCTCCGCGGCGACCGGATCCGTCACGCTGACCGCGACCGGCGGCGACGTCTTCGACGCAGGCATGATCGGCAGCTTCTTCGCGATGAAGGTGGTGGACTGGTCGGCGATCCCGCTGTGGACCGGCAACACGGTCTTCAGCTTGGGCGACAAGGTCCGCTACGACGGGCGCGTTTACGAGTGCACCGACGAGGCGACGGCGGCGGACAAGAACGTCAGTCCGCCGAGCCACGCCACCGGAACCGTCCTGAGCACCAAGGACGGCCCGACGTGGAAATTCATCTCGACGGACCGCGGCCTGGTGGAGATCACCGCCGTCGCCTCCGCCACATCGGCGACGGCGCAGGTGATCGACCGGATCCCCGACGAGATCGTGGGCGGCGGGACCTGGGATTGGGCGGCGGGCGCCTGGTCCGACCTATACGGCTGGCCCGCGGCCGTCACCTTCCACGACCAGCGCTCCGTCTGGGCCGCGACCGAGAGCGAGCCCCGGACCGTCTGGGCCTCGGGCATCGGCGACTATCTCGATTTCGCCGAGGGCGTGAACGCCGACGAGGCGTTCGCCTACCAGCTGGCGACGCAGCGGGGCCTCAACCGCATCGTCTGGCTGCAGGGCGGTCAACGGGGCCTGCACATCGGCGCCACCGGCGAAGTGCAAGGCGCGCGCTCGACGGTAGGCGACGAGGTCCTGTCGATCGAGAGCGCCGCGTTCGGGATGATCGCCTCGATCGGCGCGCACCACGCGCAGCCGATCGCGCCGATGGGCAAACCCATCTACGTCTCGCGCGACCGGAGCCGCGTCCTCGAGCTGCGGTTTCAGCTGCAGGAGGACAGCGTCCAGCCGCTGAACCTCTCTCTCCCGGCCCGGCATCTAGGGGCCGAGCGCTTCGACATCATCGCCTGGCAGAGCTCGCCGCTGCCGATCGCGTGGATCGTCCGGCGCGACGGCGACCTGGTCGCGATGATCTACGATGCCGCCGAGGACGTGCTGGGCTGGTGCACGATCCCGATGGCCGGGGGCGTGGTCGAGGAGGTTTCGGTCACGGCCGCGCCGGATGGCGGGGACGACGAGGTGCGCGTCGTCGTCAGGCGGACGATCGGCGGCGAGACGCGTCGCCACGTCGAGCGCCTCGCCCCGTTCTGGGGCCTGCTCACCGGGGACATGAAGATCGCCGAGGCGTGCCACCTCTACGCCGCCGCCGAGAAGATTTTCGAGGAGCCGGGGCAGGTGGTGGACGGCCTCGAGCACCTCGAGGGCGAGGACGTCCTCGTGTGGACGGACAAGGGGCAGTTCGGCCCCTACACCGTCGCGAGCGGCCGCGTGACGCTCGAGCTCCCCGTGTCCCGCGCCTGGGCGGGGCTGAACGACGACGGCCAGCGGGCGCGCACGCTCAGCCTCTACGCCGCGACCCGCAGCGGCGACGGCATGGGCCGGCAGACGAAGCTCACCGGCGCCGGCGTCCGGCTGCAGCGGACCGCGGGCTATCGGATCCGCGCGATCGAAAGCGAGTGGGGGAGAGACGAGCGCGTCGGCGACTGGTTCGAGCGGAACGGCCAGACCGTGCCCGGCGACCTGGTGAAGGCGTGGAGCGGCGTCGATCCCGTGAATATCAACGCCGGATGGGCCGCGGCGATCGCGCTGGAATTCGCGCCGCTCGGCGCCGCCCCGATGACCGTCCTCGCCCTCACTCCGACCGTGGAGGCGCGGGACTGATATGTGCTTGATGGCGGCAGCCGCGCTCCCTGTCCTCGCCGGCGGAGCCACCGCGGTCGGAACCGGCGCCGCCGCCGCCGGCGCCGCCACCGCGGCCACCGCCGCCGCCGCGGCCGCGCCCGCCGCGGCGGCCGGGTGGAGCCTGGGGCAGCTCGCCCTCACGGCGGGCTCCCTGATCTCCGCCGGCGGCGCGCTCTACTCCGGCTACCAGCAGTCGCAGCAGGCTGAAGCCTACGCCAAGGCGCAGGAGCAGCAGGCCGAGACCGAGCGGATGCTGGGCGCCATCGAAGACCAGCGGGTGCGCGAGCGGATGCGGGCCGAGCTCGGGCGCATGCAGGCCGGCCTCGCCGCCCGCGGCGTGACGCTCGGGAGCCCGTCCAGCCTGGCCCTGGCGGACCGGGCGGCGCGCGAAACCTCCTTCGCGAGCCAGGAGGCCCGCAGCCGGTCCGGCGCCCGTGTCGGCACGCTGACCGCCTCCGCCCGGCAGTCGCGGGCCCTGGGCGGCGCCGCGCTCCTGAAAGGCGGCATCGGCGCAGCCGGGTCGCTGCTGACCGCGGCGCCAGAGCTCTGGCCCGAGCTCAGCGCGCGACGGGTGCTCGCATGAGCCGTCTGACCGTCCCCCTCGGCCCGCTCGCCGGCGGCGCCTCGGCCACCCCGCCCGCGCCCGTCGACGACGGCCTCGGCCGCGCGACAGAGGAGCTGGGGGCCCGCATCTTCCAGGCCGGCCAGGCGCTCGAGGCGGACCGCCTGCAGGCGCAGTTCTCCGACGCCTACACGACGGCCGCCACCGGCCTCGCCGACCTGCGCGTGGAGCTTGAGCGGGAACAGGACCCCGACCGTCTCGATGCGGCCTGGTCGGCCCGGGCCGAAGAGCTCAAGAGCCGGGCCGCCGAGGGGCTGGACGAGCGCAACAGGCAGCGGTTCGCCTCCGCTTGGGCGTCCATGTCCACGCCGGTCAAGATCGACCTGGGCCGCCGCAGCAACGACCTGCGCGGCGCCCGGGCGCTGACCCAGCTGTCGCAGCGGGCGCAGGCGGACGCCGGCCTCCTGCTGCTGTCGAGGGATGAGCGGGCCAAGGCGACGGACGAGTATGCGACCCAGCTCGCCGGCGCCGTCGCGCTGGGGCAGGTCCCGATGGAGCGCGTCCCCGGGATCCTCGCCTCCTATCGGGCGGACCTGACGCAGCCCGCCCTCCGGCGGCTGCTGTCGGAGGATCCCGCCCGGCTGGTGGCGATGATCGACGCCGGCGAATTCGAGGACGCGCCCGCCGACCTGCGCGAGCAGTTCCGCGCCTCGGCCGCCTCCGCCGTCAGGGCCCAGGAGAGCGCCGCCGCCACGGCCGCCGCCGCCGATCGGACGCGGGCGGAGGCGCGCGCCGACCAGGATCTCGAGGACCTGATCGCCGTGGCCGAGCTCGGCGGCGTCTGGGAGCGAGAGGCCGAGGTTTTCGCCGATCCGCTCGCGCGCGAGCGGCCCGGGTATTTCGACGCCTACGCCGTCGCGGCGCTGCGGGACGAGGGCGTGCCGCGGATGACCCCCGCCCAGATGCGCGAGCACCTGGCGGGCCTGCGCGCGCAGGCGATGCGGGGCCCGGAGGAGGCCGCGCAGGTCGCCGCCCTCGAGAAGATGATCCCCGCGGCCGAAGCCGCCTGGCGGGACGATCCGATCGCGAAGGCGCGCGCCGTCGGGCTCGCCGCGCCGTCCGACCTGCCGCCCGACCTGTCCTCGCCCTCCGCCTGGGCGACCGCCCTGCGCGAGCGTGGCGCGATCATGGGCGCGCTGGCGGAGGCGGGATACGTCCAGCCGGGCGCCTTCGCCCCCTTCACCGCCGACGAGCGCGAGCGTCTCGGCCGCATGGCCGGCGTCGAGGCGCGCCCGGAAGACCGCGCGGCGCTCGCCGAGATCCTCGCCCGATCCTTTCCGGCCCAGGTGCACCGCGTATTCGGCGAGGTCGCCCCCGACGATCGCGCCTTCGCTCACGTCGGCCAGATGCTGGCGGGCCGCGGTTCGCGCTCGGCCGCCCTGTCCGCCTTCCGCGGCGCGCAGGCGATCAAGTCGGGCGCCGTCGCCCTGCCGACGCCCGAGGATCGGCGCGCGGTCTTCGCCGAGGTGGCGGGCGACGCCATGCGCTACCTGTCCGGCAGCTACGCCCAGGTCCTCGCCGCGGCGGACGCGATTTATGGCGAGGTCGGCGCGGGGATCGATCCGAAGGACAGCCCCGCCGAAGCGCGGGAGGCCTACAAGCAGGCGATCCAGCGAGCCCTCGGCCGCGCCGCCGTCAACGCCCGCAGCGATGCGGGTGGTATCCAGGAGATCAACGGTCGCGCCACCCTACTTCCGCTGGGCCTGACCGCGCCCGAAGTATCCAATGTGCTCCGCGGAATGCGCGGGCCGGAGTATCGCGGCTTGTCGGACGGTCGGGCGCAGGCGCTCGCCCTCGAGGCGCTCGCCGCGGCCAGCGTTCACGGCGGCGCGGCCGAGTTCCTGAGCGGGGATCCGCTGGCCTTCGAGCACCTCGAGGACGTCACCTTCGTCGCCACCAGTCAGGGCTCGCATCGGGTTCAGATCAAGGGCGTCGATCTGGTCGACGCGAAGACCGGCGGGCCCTTCGAGGTCTCCCTGCAGCGTCTCGTCTCCGAGGCGCGCCAGCGGGCGGGGGCGCGGCCGTGACCTTCTTCCTCCCCGAGACGCAGCCCGGCGCCCCCGCAACCGATCTGCCCTTCGATCCGGCGCCGCTGCCGCCGGCTGGTTTCGGTGAGACCGTGTCGGCTGCCTGGGAGCAGGAGCAGCTCCTGCAGAATGCATGGGACTATGCCGGCCAGGTGCGACGCCAGCTCCTCGAGGAGATCAACGCCGGCCTGCCGCAGAAGCCCTTCGCGCGGCCGCTGGTCGAGGAGTGGCAGCGCACCGGCGACTGGCGCCCGATCCGGGCCCGCGTCCTCGAGGCCGCCCGCCGCCAGGCCGCCCTCGAGCCGGGCGCCTGGGGCGCGCTGCCGCTCGAGGAAGAGGCGTTCGAGCGCGAGGCGCTGCGCCGGCGGCAGGCCGAGCTCGAGGACGTGCAGACGACGCTCCGCATGGGCTCCGGCCCGGTGGCCGAGTTCATCGGCGCGGCGGGTCGCGCATCGACCGACCTGCCCAGCCTGGCCCTGATGCCGCTCGGCGCCGGCGGCGGCCTCGCCCGCGTCTTCGCCGGCGAGATCGCCCTGGGCGTGCTGGGCGAAGCGATCGCCCTGCCGGCGCAGTTCTCGACGGCCGAGGAGCTCGAGCAGCCGGACCCCAACGTCGCGGCGCAGCTGGCGATCGGCGGCGTAGGCGGCGGCGTGCTGGCGACCGCGCCGGTCGCCGCGGTCCGCGGCGCGGCCTATCTCGCCGGCCGCCGGGACAGGCTGCGCGCCGGGCGGCCCGAAACCGCGGATCCGGCCGAGCACCAGGCGCGGGAGGATGCCGCGACCGAGGCGCTCCGCCGCGGCGAGCCCGTCCCTGCGCCCGCGCCGGTCGGCGACGACGGGCTGCGCAGGGCGGCGCGACGGATCGTCTACGCGGAGAGCCTCGGCCGCCCGGATGCGAAGAACCCCAACAGCACCGCCACCGGACCCGGCCAGTTCATCGAAGAGACCTGGCTGGGTCTGATCAAGCGGCACCGGACCGATCTTTGGAACCGGCACGGCCGTAGCGAATTGCTCGCCAAGCGGACCGACCCCAAGCTCGCGATGGAGATGACCGAGGCGCTGGCTCGGGAGAACCGAGACTTTCTCGAGGCCCGCGGGATATCGGCCGCCGAGCCGGACCTCTACCTCGCGCATTTCATGGGCGCGGAGGGGGCCGCCCGGGCGCTTGCGGCCGATCCGTCGACGCCGGTCACCCAGGTCATGAGCCCGGCGCAGATCGCGGCCAACGCCAACATCCTCTATGGAAACCGTCGCCTTCCGGCCTGGACCGTGCGCGACCTGCGCCGCTGGTCCGAAAGCAAGATGGGCCTGACCGCGGATCCCGGCGACGCCTATGCCGCCGGCAGTCGGGCGGGCTACACGCGGCCGGATCAGGTGGTGACGCCCGAGGGGATGCGCGTCCCGGTGACCTACGAGGTCGTCGATTTCGACAGCCTGATCTTAGCCAGCGGGAACCGTCAGAACCGCGACCGCTCCCGGCCGGCGCCCACGGCCGAGGTGATCCGGCGGGCCGCGAACCTCGATCCGGCGCTGCTGATGCCGGACCCGAAGGCCGGCTACGGCGCCCCCATCGTGGGTCCGGACGACGTGATCGACAGCGGAAACGGCCGGACCATGTCGATCATCTACGCCGCCCGGAACGTGCGGGATCGCTACGACGCCTATGTGGACGCCATCCGCGGCGCCGGCTTCGAGATCCCCGAAGGAGTGACCAGCCCGATCCTGGTCGCCCGCCGCGGCGCCCTCTCGGCCGAGGACGAGGCGCGCCTGGCGCGGGGCGCCAACGTGGAGGCGATCGAGCGGCTCAGCGCCACCGAGCAGGCGCGCACCGATGCGGCGGCGATCGACGCCGAGTTGCTGGGTCTCTACGACCCCGCAGCCGGGGATCCGTTCGGCGCCCGGAACGCCCGCTTCCTGCGGGGCATGGTCGACCGGCTGCCGCCCGGCGACCGCGGCGCCCTGCTGACCGACGACGCGCGCCTTTCCGCCCCGGGCCGGGAGCGCCTGCGCTCCGCCCTGTTCGCTCGCGCCTATGACGCGCCCGACCTCACCGCCATCCAGGCCGAGGACGGCGGCGGCGAAGTGCGCTCGATCGCCGAGGCCCTGACCGACGCCGCCGCGGCGTGGGCGCAGATGCGCGCGGCCGTGGCCGCCGGTCGGATCGATCCCGCCTTCGACATCACTCCGGACCTGGTCGCGGCGATCCGCCTGGTGCAGGAGGCCCGCCGTCAGGCCGCGCTCGAGGGCGTGAGCGTGCGCGCGGCGATCGCGGACGCGCTGGCGCAGGGCGACATGTTCGGCGGCGGCCCCAGCCCGGCCGCGGCGCGCCTGGTCGGCCTCCTCTACGACGGCGGCCGCGCGCGATCCCGCGAGAGCATGGCCCGCAGCCTGACGGACTACGCGGCCGAGGCGATCCGCCTGGGCGACCCCGACGACCTCCTAGCCGCGGCTGGCCCCGCCGGTCCGCTCGACGCGCTGGACGCGATGGCGGCGCGCGTGGGGCGCGAGGAGCCGTCAGCCCGTGGCGACGCGGCCGAGGACGAGACGGGCGCTCAGCGGGCGTCCGACGCGGCCCCGGAGCAGGGTCCCCGCCTGATCGAGATCGAGGGCGTCGACGACGCCGCCTGGCGCGACGGCGCCGCTGCGCCGCTCGCCCAGGCGGCCGACGACCAGGCGGAAGCGGATCTGCGGGCGGCGATCGACGGCGGGGCGCAGCAGGAGCAAGGCGCATTCGCAGACCTCCCGACAGACCGACGGCTGACGGATGCCGAGCACGCCGAGGTGGAGGCGTTCCTCGACCGGGAGATCCGGAGCCGCTCCTCGCTGTCGCCTGAGGAGATGACCCGCATTGATCGGACCTATCGCGACAACGGCGACGACGATGTCCGGAACCTGATCGCGGAGGGCTCGGTCCCCGCTCCGCGCGACCTCCGGCTGTTCCGTGGCGAAGGCCTCGACGAGATAGCCGACGGCTATGCGTCTTACACGTTCAGCCGGCATGCCGCCGCGAATTTCGGGCGCGTTCGGGAGGTGCTCGTGCCTGCCGGCACGCCTGTCTATTCGCCCCGCTCCGGCATCTCCGGCGGCGAGGTGCTGCTGTCCCCGTCGGATCACCTTCGGCTTCGCGACCGCGATCCGGCGGCGTCCCAAGGGCTTTCGGGCGAGACCGGCGCCGCGCTTGAGACGCTGCGCGCGGAGGTCGCGACGGCGGACTTCGTCGTGGAGATCGACGGGGTCCCGGCTCGCGCCTCCGACGTTTTGCGCGAGCTCGACGACGACGCCGAGTTCGCCGAGGCGATCCAGTTCTGCCGACCGGGGGGGCGTCTCGATGCCTGACATGTTCGACTGCCTGCAATCCGGCATGGACGACGGCCTGCTGAACAGGGCCCGCGGCCAGGCGGCGCAGAGCGAGTATCGCGAGCTCTACGACCGCTACCGGCGGCACATGCCCGACGCCGCGGCCGCGGCCCAGGCGGCGGCCGACGTGAAGGAGGCGGCGAAGCGGGGCGCCGCCTCGCGCCGTCATGCCGTCATCGCGCAGCTGCAGCGCATGCAGGCGAATGGGGTGCACATCGCCAACGCCGCCCGGCCGGACCTCGCGGTCAAGAGCCTGCTGGAATTCGGCGAGGGGCGGGGCGACCAGTTCCTGGGCGTCCGCTCGATCCGCGACGGGCTCAGCCGCCAGCTGCGCGGCATGATCCCCGAGTTTCTGCGCCAGAACCGCCGCGACCTCCTGGGGCGACCGAAGAACAAGGCCCTCCTCTACGACGTCGTGCGCGAGATGCATGGCGAGAAAACCGGCAAGCCCGAGGCCGCGAATATGGCGAAGGCCGTAGGCGCCGCCTTCGAGCGGGCGCGGTCGCTGTTCAACGCCCACGGCGGCGATATCGGGAGGCTGGCCGACTTCGGCCTGCCGCACAGCCACGACGCCCGTGCCATGCGCAAGGCGAAGTTCCCGAAGTGGCATGATGAGATCGTCGATCGGCTCGACTGGTCGCGCATCGAGGATCACAAGACCGGCAAGCCATTCGCGCCGACTCCCGGTGGCAAGCCCGATCCGGCGCGAGCCCGCGCGTTCCTGAACGACATCTATGAGAACCTCACGACGGGCGGGTGGGACGATCGCGTGCCGGCGCTGACCGCCAACGGCAAGGCGCTCTACAACCGGCGGGCCGAGAGCCGGATCCTGCACTTCAAGGGCGCGGACCACTGGCTCGCCTACAACGAGGCGTTCGGGACTGCCAATCCGCTGGTCGCCATCGTCTCGCATCTGGACGGCATGGCTCGCGACATCGCCCTGATGAAAGTCCTCGGCCCCTCGCCGAAGGCCGGCCTCGAGCACGCGATCCAGACCGCGCAGCGCGTCGCCAGCCAGGCGAAGGATAAGGACGCCGAGGCGCGGGTGAAGAAGGCGGCCGTCACGGCGCGGGCGATGCTCGCCCACCTGACAGGCGCCGCCAACGACCCTGCGGATGGGTGGTGGGCGGGCTTCCTGTCCGGGACCCGCAACGTCCTGACCGCGGCGCAGCTGGGCTCCGCGCCGCTGTCCGCCGCCTCCGACCTCTGGACCCAGCGCATGGCCGCCCGCGCCGTGGGCATGAACCCGGGCAACGTGGTCTCGCGCACCGTGCAGCTCCTCGCCTCGAGCTCGACGCGCGAGACGGCGGCGCGCATGGGCTACATCGCCGACACCCTCGCCGACGTCGGCAGCGCCCAGGCGCGTTACCTGGGCGACGTCTGGTCCCCCGAGGTGACCGAGACGCTCGCGAGCTTCGTCATGCGCGCCAGCGGTCTCGCCTTCTGGACCGATATGAACCGCACCGCCTTCCAGATGGAGTTCGCTGGCCTGCTGGCCGAGAACGCCGGGCGCCAGCTGGCGGACGTCGACCAGCCGCTGCAGGGGATCCTCCGCGCCCGTGGCCTGCGCGAGGACGACTGGGCGAAGATCGCGGACCCGGCCCTCCTCTTCCAGGCCCCGGACGGCGCGACCTTCCTGGCGCCGGTCCATTGGCGCGAGGCGGCGCTGGCGGCGGGGATGGAGACGGCCGAGGCCGAGAACCTGTCGCTCCGCCTCTCCGCGATCATGGAAGAGCAGATGGAGTTCGCCGTCCCCAGCGTCTCGCTTGAGGCGCGGGTGAGCGTGATCGGCGACGCGCCGCCCGGCACGATCTACGGTGAGATCATCCGCAGCGTGGCGATGTACAAGAACTTCGCCCTCTCGCTGACCCTCAACCAGATCCGGCGCACCATGGCCCAGCCGGCGGCCATGAGCCGGGCGAGCTACGCCGCCCAGCTGATGGCCGGCCTCACCGTGATGGGCGCGGTCAGCGTCCAGCTCAAGGAGCTCGCCAAGGGCAACGACCCGCGCCCGATGGGCGATGCCGGCTTCTGGGGCGCCGCGGTCTTCCAGGGCGGCGGCCTGGGCATCTTCGGCGACTTCTTCAAGTCCGAGACCAGCCGCACCGGCGGCGGCCTGGCCGAAACGCTGGGCGGCCCCGTCGTCGGCCTGACCGGCGACGTGTTCCGCGCGGGGGCGTCCAACGTCGATCGCGTGGCCGCCGGCAAGGATCCGCTGCTCGGCCGCGACCTGGTCAACCTCGCCCGCCGCTACACCCCCGGCTCGACCCTCTGGTATGGGCGCCTCGCGCTCGACCGCCTGGTCTGGGACCAGATGCAGGATCTTCTCGATCCCGAGGCCGCCACCCTCTGGCGGCGCCAGGAGCGCAAGCAGCGCCGCGACTACGGAACCGCGCCCTGGTGGGCCCGGGGCGAAACCGCCCCCGACCGCGCCCCCGACTTCGCCAACGCCTTCGGAGGGGACCGATGACCACCGAGACTTTCGAGCCGGCCCCGAGCTACGTGATCGCGAACGCCGGGCCCTACGCAATCCCCTTCGAATACGAGGGCGGGTCCGAGATCGTCGCGACCGTCACCAAGGACGATCTCGAGCTGTCGCTGGTGGTCGACACGCATTTCACCGTCGATCCGGATGCTCGGGCGACAGGGGGAGAGCTGACGCTCACCGACACCGCGGCGGCGTCCTTCGCGGGATGGGTGCTGCGCATCGGCCGGGCCACGCTGATAGAGCAGGGCTGGGCCGCCCAGGGCGGGGCTCGCGAGCGCGGCCTCGAGGCGCAGCTCGACCGCCAGGCGCGCGCCATCCAGGACGTCGCCCGCGGGCTGGCGCTGCTGGCGCTCGACGTGGGGCGGGCGCTGCGCGTGCCGCCCAGCACCGGCGCCGTCAACCACTTCGACCGCGACACCTGGGCGGGCCGCCTGGTCGGGATCGGCAATGACGGCAAGCCGACCCCGCTCGAGCTCGCCCCCCTGTCGGTCTCGCCAGGGAACCGGATCATCTCCTATGCGCGCGAGATCGAGTTCCTGACGCCCGAGCCCGAAGTCGAGTGGCTCGAGGCGCTCGGGCATTGGGCGCCGGGCGACGGCGGCCGGGCGCTCTATGCGCGGGTCGACGACGAGCCCGACCACCCCGGCAAGTTCCAGACCGCGGACGGCGGCTGGTGGGAGCTGCGATCGCAGATCATCGTTCCCGAGATGCTGGGCGCGATCGGCGACGGCCTGACGGACGACGCCGACGCGATCAACGACGCCGTCCTCGTCCGCAACCGCGTGCAGCTGCTGGGCGTTTACGGGGTCGCCTCGCCCATCCACCTCGGACGGTTCACCAACCTGATCGGTCCCGGGATGATGGAGGACGGCCTGCGCCTCGTCGCCTCCGGCGCGTGCCTCCTCGCCGGCGAGGACGGCAATTCCGGCTACGGCCTCACGGTCCAGGACCTGCTGGTCGACGGCATGGGCATCGCGTCCAAGTGCATCGTGCTCGGCGACGGCATCACCCAGGCGATCGGCATCCAGAACGTGCGCGTGCGCGACTACGAAGACGTCGGCGTGGAGATCGGGGCCAACTCCGACCAGCTGACCCTCGATCGGCTGAACGTCACCGGCGCGCGCAACTGCAGCCCGACAGGCTGGGCGGTCACGCACAAGGGCCCGGGCCCGATCTACGCGGTCAACTGCGAGCTCTCGAGCGGCCGCGGCGGGGGGATCTACTCCCAGGCGCACTGCACGCTGGTCAACACGCGCGTCAATTTCTTCGCGACGGGCCTGATCCGCTTCGAGCCGCCCACCAAGAACAACTTCATGAACCTGGTGGGGGTCTTCATTGAGAACTGCGGGAACGTCCACAAGGACGACCCCGTGCCTGCGGGGTCTCCTGTCGCGATCCTTTGCGACGGGCTCTTGGATCCCAGCGGGACGACGAGCGGCGGGATAATCATCGAGGCGCCGCAGAAGATGCAGGCCGCCTGGGCGAGCACCTTCGCCAAGGCCGCGAACGGCGGCTGCATCATCTTCGACGCCCGCATGCCCTGGCAGGGCAACGACGGCAACCGCGACCTCGAGGCGATGGAGGTGGCGGGCACGGGAAGCGGCTCGTTCATCGAGGCCCAGCGCGGTCCCTGGCGCTACGACGACTGGTCGAAGGTCCAGACCATCGGCCGGTTCGACCCCCAGACGGTGGGGCCGCCGTTCCGCTTCGACCCCCGATATGCCGACCTGCTCTGGGAGGCAGACTTCTCGACGACGGCGGGCTGGTCCGTGCCCGGAACCGTGAGCGGTCTCGCGGTCGGTCCGGACGGCCAGTCCCTGGTGTGGACGTGCGCCGGCACCGGCGCCTCGATCTACCGCGACCTGCCCGCGAGCGTCGTCGAGGGCTACGCCGGCCGTCCGCTGTTCCTGCTGTCCAAGTTCACGCACACGGGATCCGGCGAGGTCTTCGTGAACACCCGCCTTTCCAAGCCCCCTGCGCCGACGCCACCTGCGCCCGATCCGGGCGCGATCCTGTCGAAGATGGCGGCGGCGCAGTCCTGGCAGGGCAGCGTCTACGGCTTCAACAAGACGAGCTTCCACTGCTTTCCCGCGTTCCTCGACGCGGCGGGCACCTTGCGCGTGAGCGGCGGCCACGACAGCGGCATGACCGCGAGCACCGCCGGGATCACCTGGCACTCGGCCGAGCTCTGGGCGCTCGGCTGATCGCCTGAAAGAGGACCTGGACCGCATGCTTTCCCTCTCCCTTTCACCCATGGCAGTCGCGACCCGGGGGCGAGCCGACGTCGTCGACAGCGGGAGCAGCGTCGACAGTTTGGTCACGACCCACGGCGGCGGCATTCTGGACGCAGTCGACAGCCCCTTGTGGCAGGACGCGGCGAAAACCGTTCCGGCCGGCGTCGGCAACAACGTGCGGTCGTGGTCCTTCGCCGGCGGCGGCGCCGATGCCGTGGCGCCGAGCGGCAGCGAGAGCCCCCTGCTGATCGCCGCTGGCGCCTCCCGCGCGCTTTCCTTCGACAACACCGACGACCTCATGACGATCGCGATGGGGGCGGCGGTTCCGGTGCTGAACGCGGCGGCCGGAACCGCCTGGACGGTTTCTTATGTGGCCGCTACGCGCACGTCCATTTTCGAGCCGATCATCGCGCAGGACAGCCCGAACTTCACAGTTTTCTTTGGGAACGGCGGCCCAAAGATGACTTACAACCTCCGAAACGGGGGTAATTTCGACTTCGTTCCAACGCCGGTTCAAGACGTCTACTTCGCTGTAGCGATCAGATGGACGGGGACCGCCGCGGAATACAGCATCGACGGCGGATCGTGGACCGCGATGACCATCGGCTCCGGAACGATGAACACCGCCGCGCCCATCGAGATTTCGAGGAACGGCGCTGGCGCGGTCGACGTCTCCCGGATCGTGCTGCTCAAGGGCGCGATCTCGGATGCGGAGCACACCGACATTCTGGCGCCCTCGAACGCCTCCCGTATCGCGGAGTTGAACGCATGAGCGACCAGCCATATTCCCTCGTCATCGTCGCCCCGGCGGCGCTGGTCGAGGCGCTGCGCGACGCCTCCGAGGCCGCGGGCCACGGGCGCGGGTTCGCCTGCGCGCTGGCCGTCGACGGGATCGGGCCGGCGACGCACTACGCCCTCCGCGCGGATGCCGGCCCGATCCTGCTCGGCCAGCTAGACGCCGGCTTCGGGCTGGACCCGCTGGACGCCGCCCAGGTCGCCTACAGCTACCATCTCCGCAGCAGCGGGCCCTGGGGCAGCGACCACCTCGAAGCGGTGCTGACCCCGGACGGCGAGGATCTCCTGTCCCCCGCCATGCGGGCGCTGATCCCGGCCGGTCTGCAGAGGATCGAGGATTGAGCCCGGCCGACATCAGCCTCCGGCCGCGCGCCCTCTTGCCGTCGCCCAGACGACGGGCGCGGCCAAGCGCGCCCGAGGCTCCGCATGCGCCTGGCGATCCCACCCCCCTCTAACCTCTCGCAAGCAAGGAGATGTCCAATGTCCAACCCCTACAACGGTCACTCGCCGTCGCGCTTCGGCTCCGTGTCCGACCTGGTCCCGGTCACGCCGTCCGATGACGACGCCCTCCCGACGCCGGCGCTCGGCCTCTATGTCCAGGGCGCCGGCGCGGTGAGCTTCATCGCCCATTCCGGCGAGACGCGGACCGTCAGCGTCCCGGCGAACTTCTACCTGATCTGCGCCATGTCGCAGGTTCTCGCGGCCGGCACCACCGCGACCGGCATCCACGCCCTGGTCCTCTGAGCCGATCGGAGGCGCATCGACATGGCCCGAGAGATTATCGAACCCGATTGGCTCATCATGGTGCGCCTCTACACGCCGACCCTTCTCGCGATCGGCAGCGTCGTCGCAGCCTGGCTCGCCGCGGCCTTTGCCTTCTGGCTCAGGGTGCGCGACCATGGCCGCCGGATCCGCGAGCTCGAGAAGCGTCGCGAGGCGGACATTGCCCGCATCCAGGCTGACCGTGAGCACGACAACGCGGCCGTGGAGCGCAAGCTCGATCGTATCGAGGACATGGTCGGGCGCATCATGCAGGCCCTGATAAAGCCTTGAAATAAATAATCTTTGTGGTGACTTTTAATCAGCGGGTCGCAGGTTCGAATCCTGCACGGCTCACCACTCCCGCTCCGCGATGCGCGCGGGACGGGGGTGGGAGCGACCGGACCAACTCCATGATCTGAAAGCCGAATGGGTCGTTCCCGGGCAGGGGACGGGCGATCGCGTGCGGGCGTCCGAGGGGCGGGCCGGGCGGTCGGCGCGGGGCGCGAGGCGTGGGGCGGGCGTCGGGCGCGCCGCCGGGGCCGGGGGCGGCGGAGAGGATCGCGGGGGCCGGGAGGGCTGGCGCGGCCCGCGCGGCTCGGACATGCTCGCGGGCGCACAGAGCCAAGGAGCGCCCATGACCCCGCACGCCCCCGACCGCGGCCCGATCCAGGCGGATCTCGAGGCGCTGGTCGCCCTCGAATCCCCGACCGAGGACCCGGCCCGCGTCACCGCCGCCATCGACGCCGTCGAGCGCCGCGTCGCCGGGGCCGGCGCCCGGGTCGAGCGGATCGCGGGGCGCGACGGATTCGGCGACCATCTCGCCGCCACCCTGCCGGGCGGACGCGAGGGGGCGCCGGTGCTGGTGCTGTGCCACCTCGACACCGTGCACCCGGTCGGCGCCTTCGGCCCCGAACCGGTGCGGGTGGAGGGGGAGCGGCTGGTCGGCCCCGGCTCGGTCGACATGAAGGGGGGCGTGGCGCTGGCCATCGCCATGGTGCGCGCCCTCGCCGCCGATCCGGCGCCGCGCCGGCCGGTGCGGCTGCTGTTCACCTCGGACGAGGAGGTCGGCTCGCCCACCTCCCGCGCGCGGATCGAGGCGGAGGCGGCGCCGGCCTCCCACGTGCTGGTCGTCGAGCCCGCGCGCGAGGGCGGCGGCGTGGTGGTGGGGCGGCGCGGGGTCGGGCGCTATGTGGTCCGCGCCCACGGGCGGCCGTCGCACTCGGGCCTCGACCATCCGGCGGGGCGCAGCGCGATCCGCACGCTGGCGCGCGCGGTGCTGGAGATCGAGGCGATGACGGATTATGCGCGCAACGTGGCGCTGAACGTCGGCACGATCCGCGGCGGCACCGGGGCCAACACGGTGCCCGAGCACGCCGAGGCGCTGGTCGACCTGCGCATCGACGACCCCGCCGCGGCCGAGGAGTTCGACGCCCGCATCCGCGCCCTGACCAGCCCCGACGAGGGCGTGACCCTGAGCGTGGAGGGCGAGATCAACCGCCCTCCCTACCGCATGACCCCGCCCATCGAGGCGCTGCTGGGCGTCGCGCGCGAGATCGGCGCGCCGCTGGGGCTCAGCCTGCCGGCGGTGCACACCGGGGGCGGGGGCGACAGCTCCTTCGTCGCGGCCTCGACGCCGGTGCTCGACGGGCTGGGGGTCGCGGGCGGGGGGGCGCACACGCTCGGCGAATGGGTGGACCTGACCAGCCTCGCCCCCCGCGCGGCGCTGCTGGCGCGGCTGACGGACCGGCTGGCGCAGGGCTGAGGGCGGCGGCCGGAGGGGGCCGCCGACCCGTTCATTCGCCCGACGTGCAGCCGGACGACGCCGCCCCGCCGTCCCGGGCGGCGCAGGCGCCGTTGGGGTCGGCGGGCACGTCGAGCGTGGGGTTGCGGTCGAAGAAATTCTCCGGCCGAAGCTTGAAGCCGGCGTAGTCGACCGGCATCACCGGCCAGTCCTCGGTCCGCGGGAAGTGGGTCAGGCCGAAGCTGTGCCAGACCACCAGGTCCTCGCCGTCGAGGCCGCGGTCGCGCGCGGCGTAGGCGGGCAGGCCCGCGCCCCCGGGGTGCTGGTTGGGCGTGTAGCCCGCCGCCCACATCTCGTCCCGCTCGAACCGCGTCACCCACAGCGCGTGTTTCGCGAACGTCGCCCGCGCCGCGATCGAGGAGGCGTCGTCGGCCAGCAGCATCGGCTGTCCCTCGGGCTGGAGCAGGTAGGCGGTGGGCTCGCCGAGCTCGGTGCGCCGCTCGCTCGAGGAGATGCGCCAGACCCGGCCGAGGTCGTTGCGCGCGTCGCGGATCGCGGCCTGCTCGCTCGTCAGGCGGGTGATCCTGCGGGTGAAGGCGTTGCCGACCGGGTTGCCGGGGCCCATGGGGACGCGGGCGACCTCGATCTCGTCGACCGCGTTGCGGGGTCCGTCGACGGCGAAGTCGAGCCGCGCCGAGAACAGGTGCTGGTGCACGGGGGCGCCGAGCCGGGGGGCGAGCTCGGTCGACCATTCGTAGTCGCCCTCCGGCCGGCCGGAGGTGAAGACCACGCCGGTCGCCTGGCACTCCAGCTCGATGCGCCCGTCGAGGTAGAGGCGCCAGTAGAAGCCGTAGTCGTAGTTGCCCACGGTCACGAAGAAGCTGATCGTCAGCCGCCGCTGCCGGCGCACGTCGACGCGGCCGGTGAAGACGTCGGTGTGCTTCCACAGGGTCCCGTAGTCCTCCTCGTGGATGCAGATGGCGTTGGGGATCGCGACCGGGTTGCACAGGTCGTCGACCACCGTCGCGTCGAGGTAGCGGATCTCGCCCAGGCAGTCGCAGCCCAGCACCAGCGAGTTCGCCAGCCGGCCGAACTGGTATTCGCCCGCGTCGAAGTAGTTCTGCCACTCGTGCGTCGGCTGGGGCTCGCCGTAGGGGACCACCATCTCCGAGATCGAGGCGCGGCGCAGGATCGAGCGCGCCTCGCCGCGGTCGCGGAAGGAGAGGTCGTGCAGGGTCAGCCCCTCGCGCCCGTTGAAGCCGATGCGCACCGACCAGTTCTGCCAGTCGAGGACGTTGTTCTCGACGGTGAAGGAGGGGCCCTCGGGCTGGACGATGCGCAGGGGCCTGAGCCCCTCGCGCGGGGCGATGGCGGGGTCGAGGTAGTCGTCGTCGCGCTGGGGGACGTGGTCGTAGCCGGTGTCCACGAAGCGCAGGATCGAGCGCGAGACGAGGTCGACGTGGCACACGATCCCCTCGATCGGATGCGCCCAGGAGGCCCAGGGCCGCGCGGCGTCGGGGGCGAGGAAGCTCAGCACCCGCAGCATCCGCCGGCCGACCTCGTCCGCGTGGCCGAAGTTCCCGGCCGAGAGCGGGGAGCACAACACCCGGTCGAGGTCGTGGATGCCGCGCCGCGCCAGCGCCGCGACGAAGCGGGGGTCGGCCTTGCAGATCTCGCCGGCGGCGTGGAAGTCCTCGGTCAGCACCGGGCCCCAGCCGTCGCGGGCGGGGTCGAGGGGGCGGGCGTGGATCACCCGGCCTGCGGGCAGGTCGACCACGACCTCGGTGGCGCGGCCCTCGGCGACGTCGGTGACCAGCGCGCCGACCTCGCGCGGGACCGGATCGCCGGGGGCGAAGGCGGCCAGCGTCGCGCGCGCGGGCTCGCGCAGCAGGACGTAGGAATAGCGCAGGCGCTCGCCCCCGAAGCCGGCCGCGGCCAGGATCTCCTTCACGCGCACGATCTCGGCGGGGGCGAGCGGGTCGAGCGGATGCAGGACGGGCGAGGGCGCGGGGGCGGCGAAGGTCATCGGGCGGCTCCTGGAACGGCGGTCGCAGGGACTGTGAGGCGCGCGGCGCCCCGCGTCCATGAGACCGGACGCGCAGGGAGGGGGGAAGGGCCGCGAGGGGGGGAGGGCCGCCCGCCGGGCGCGCCAGGGACCGTCTGACCGCGCGGATCGGCGTCGCGACGGCCCCCTCCGGGACCGCGCGGCCGGGCGCGCGGGGCGGGCGGCACGGGGGCCTGCGCCGCCGGCGACCGGACCGGGGCCGAGGCGGCCGGCCGGGCAGGGCGCCCGGGCCGGCGAGGTCGGGCGCAGGGGGCGGCGGGGCGGCGGAGCCGGGATGGATCATGAGCGGGGCTCATGATCGTGATCGCGCAGACGTCATAGGCCGCGGTGGCGAAAGCATTTATCCTCCCGCGCGTCGACCGCCGCCGCCCCCCCTTCGCGCGCCCGGTCGCCGCCGCCGACAGCCAAGCAAGGAGCCGAGCCATGGAGCTGACCGTCAACGGGGAGATCCGCCAGGTCGACGTCGATCCCGACACCCCCCTGCTGTGGGTGATCCGGGAGGAGCTGGGCCTGACCGGCACGAAATACGGCTGCGGCATCGCCATGTGCGGCGCCTGCACGGTGATGGTCGACGGGATCGCCACCCGCTCCTGCCAGACGCCGGCGGACGCGGTGGCGGGCGCGCAGATCACCACCATCGAGGCGGTCGAGCAGGACGAGGTCGGCCGCAGGGTCGTCGAGGCCTGGGTCGCCAACAACGCCCCCCAGTGCGGCTACTGCCAGTCCGGCCAGGTGATGGCCGCGGTGGCGCTGCTCAAGGAGAACCCGCAGCCGACGGACCAGGACATCGCCGACGCGATGACCAACCTCTGCCGCTGCGGGACCTACAACGCCGTCGCCGCCGCCGTGCGCGACGCCTCCAACGCCTGAGGCCGGACATGACGCTCTTCGACCGCAAGGCCCCGTTCCGGGCCGTCGCCGCCGAGCTGCCCGCCGACGGCGCGCCGCTCAACGTCTCCCGCCGCGTGTTCCTGGGCGGCGCGGGGGCCCTTACGCTGGCCGTCGCGCTGCCGCTGCGCCGCGCCCGCGGCCAGGCCGCCGACGCGCCCCCGCCCCCCGCCGTCCCCGCCTTCCTGGAGCTGCGCGAGGACGGAACCGCCCTCCTGCGCAGCCCCTTCGTCGAGGGCGGGCAGGGCATCTTCACCGCCATGGCCCAGATCGTGGGCGAGGAGCTGGACCTCGCCCCCGACCGGTTCGAGGTGGTCAACGCCCCCGCCGGCGAGGACTACCTGGTGATGAACGGGATGCGCCTGACCGGCGGCTCGATGTCGGTGCGCTTCGGCTACGACGCGATGCGCCGGCTGGGCGCCTCGGCCCGCGCCATGGTGCTGGCCGCCGCCGCGCAGGAGCTGGGGGTGGACGCCTCCGAGCTGACCACCGAGCCCGGGCGCGTGGTCCACGCCGCCTCCGGCCGCTCGCTGGGCTACGGCGAGCTGGCGCAGGCGGCCGCGGCCCAGCCCGTGCCCGCGCAGGTGACGCTGAAGGATCCCGCGAGCTTCCGCTGGATCCGCCAGCCCGTCGACCGCATCGACGTGCGCGACAAGTCCACGGGCCGTGCGCAATACGCCATCGACCTCGCGGTCGAGGACATGCTGCTGGCCGCCGTCGTCCACGCGCCCCGGCGGGGCCTCGCGCCGGGCGAGATCGCCAACCGCGCCGAGATCGAGGGGATGCGCGGCGTCCACTCGGTCCAGCTGCTGCCGGGCGCCGTCGCCGTGCTCGCGGACCGCTGGTGGCGGGCGCGCAAGGCGGTGGAGGCGCTGGAGATCGCCTGGGTCGAGGGGACGTCCGAGACGCCGATGCCCGCCGACTTCTCCTCGGCCGGGTGGAAGGCGCAGATGCTCGCGCTCGATGGCGAGATCGCCGATGCGGAGGTCGAGGGCGACGCGCCCGGAACCCTCGCCGCGGCCGAGACGGTGATCGAGGCGACCTACGACGCGCCGTTCCTCGCCCATGGCCAGCTCGAGCCGCCCTCGGCCATCGCGCGGTTCAACGAAGACGGCACGCTGGAGGTCTGGACCTCCAACCAGGCGCCCGAGATGTTCCAGGGCGTCGCCGCCGGGCTGGCGGGGCTGGAGCCGGGCCAGGTCTCGATCCACTCGCCGATCCTGGGCGGGTTCTTCGGGCGCCACTTCGTCTATGGCGACGCCAACGTGATGCCCGAGGCGATCGCGCTGGCCCGGGCCGCGGGCCGGCCGGTGAAGGTGCTGTGGACGCGCGAGGAGGAGTTCCTGCGCGACGCCCTGCGCCCGCTGGGGGTGGCGACGCTGCGCGCCGCGCTCGACGCGCAGGGCCTGCCCGTGGCGCTGGAGGCGGTGGCGAGGGGCGAGGGGCCGACGGGCCGCTGGTTCGGCGCGCCCCCGGGCAAGGACGACTCGGCGGTCGAGGGGCTGGCGGGCAAGGTCTACGCCATTCCCAACCGCCGCGTCGGGCAGCGCTATGCGAAGAACCCCGCGATGCTGGGCTACTGGCGCTCGGTCGGGCATTCGATGCACGACTTCTTCTACGAGGGGTTCCTCGACGAGCTCGCCGAGGCGGGCGGCCGGGACCCGTTCGAGCTGCGCCGCACGCTGCTCGCCGAACAACCGCGGCATCTGGCGCTGCTCGAGGCGGTGGGCGAGCTCTCTGGCGGCTGGAAGCGCGGGCCCTTCGAGGCGGAGGACGGAAGCCGCCGGGCGCGGGGCGTGGCCATGGCCTCGCCCTTCGGCTCGGAGGTGGCGACCATCGCCGAGGTCTCGATCGAGTCGGGCGAGGTGCGGGTCCATGACGTCTGGGTGGCCATCGACCCGGGCGAGATCGTGAACCCCGCGATCATCGAGGCGCAGGTGCAGTCGGCCGTCGCCCTCGGGCTGAGCCAGGCGCTGTTCGAGGAGGTGGTCTATGAGGACGGCGCCCCCCAGGCGCGCAACTACGACCTCTACCGGATCCTGTCGCGCTACGAGATGCCCCGGGTCCACACCCGCATCGTGCGCTCCGGCGCCCCGATGGGCGGCATCGGCGAGCCGGGCCTGCCGGGGGTGCCGCCGGCGGTGGTCAACGCGGTCGCGGCGCTCACCGGCCAGCGGATCCGCAGCCTGCCGCTGTCGAACCACGACCTGAGCGCCCAGTCGGGCTGAGGCCGGGCGACGAGACCGGGGCCCACGCGCGGGCCCCGGACCCTGAATGAGCCAAGGGGCGCCCGTCGCGACGGGCGCCCCGCTGCATCCCGGGGGGCGAGCCCGGTCCGGCGGCGGCGCCGGCTACGGGGGCGGGGGCGCCGGCCCGGGTGCGCGTCGCGATCCCGGGGAGGGCTTCGGGAGAGTCCGCGCCGGAGGTTCGGGGGGTCGGGGCAGGTTCGGGCGCAGGCCTGGGAGCCGGGCCCCGGGGCAGGGGCCTCGCGCCGCGCTCCGCCCGGCTCGCACCGGTTTCAACGGCCGTGACGCCGGCCGGTCCGGACCGGCCGCGGAACCCGGGCGGCCGGGCCCTATATGCTGGAGGGCCGCCGCCCGAGCCGGGCGCGCCCGAGGAGGGAGCGCAGATGACCCCCGTCGAGATCCCTCGCCTCGCCCCGCCCGAACCGGCGCCGCCCGGGCCGGTCCCGCTCGCGAGGGTCCCGCCCGGGCCGGTCGAGCCCGGGACGATCCCCGCCACGCGCGGCGCGCTCGCGCGGCGCCTCGCGCCGCTGGGCGAGGCGCTGCGGGGTCTCGCGCGGTCCGAGGCCGCCCCCGCCGGACCCGTCGCCGCCCGGGCGCTGGCGCGCGAGGAGGTGGCGGGGCTGGGCTACATGCTCGCGGCCCGGCTGGCGGCGCTGGGGGTGATGGCGGCCTGGGTGCTGACCACCCTGCCGATCGAACGCTCGGGCCTCTATTTCGCGGTGATCGCGGCCTTCGCGGCGCTCGGCTTTCCGCCCTGGCTGCTGGCCCGCCGGGCGGGCGCGGTCGGCGTCGCCGCCGCGCCCTTCCTGATGCTGGACGCGGGGCTGCTGGCCTATGTGCTGATCTTCCCCGACTCGTATGCGACCGAGGGCTGGACGCCGCAGCTCAACCTGCGCCTGCCCTCGGTGCTCTACGTCGCGGTGTTCCTGGTCAGCGTCTCGCTCGCCCATTCGCCGCGGCTGGTGCTGCTGACCGGGCTCGCGGCCATCGGGGCCTGGACGGCGGGGGTGCTGCGGGTGGCGGAGATGCCGGGCTCGGTCGTCACCACCTCGGTCTCGGCGCTGCAGAGCGGCGCGAGCCCCGCCCAGATGGTGGCCGACTTCCTGGCCCCCGGGGCGGTGAGCCTGACCGCGCTCTACAACCAGGTGATGGCGCTCGGCCTGCTGACCCTGATCCTGGCGCTGAGCGTCTGGCGCTCGCGCCGGCTGGTGCGCCGCTCGGTCGGGGCGGAGACCCAGCGCCTGGCGCTGGCGCGCTACTTCTCGCCGGAGCTGATCGGGGAGCTGGAGAAGGACCCCGGCGCGCTCGACCGCCCCGCGCGGGGGCCGGCGGCGGTGCTCTTCGCCGACATGGTGGGCTTCACCACGATCTGCGAGCGCATGGCGCCCGAGGCGCTGGTGGCCTTCCTGGGCGAGTTCCACGCCCGCCTCGCCCGCGCCGCCTTCGAGCATGACGGCACGGTCGACAAGTATCTGGGCGACGCGATCATGGTGCATTTCGGCACGCCGCGCGCCCGGCCCGACGACGCGGCCCGGGCGCTGGCCTGCGCGGGGGCGATGCTGCGCGAGATCGACCGCTGGAACGCGGCGCGCGCCGCCCGCGGCGAGGCGCCGGTCGAGATCGGGGTCGGCCTCCACCACGGCGAGGTGCTGGCCGGCAACATCGGCGACGCCCGGCGGGTGGAATACACGGTCCTGGGCGACGTGGTGAACGTGGCGAGCCGGCTGGAGAGGCTGTGCCGCGATCTCGACGCCCGCCTCGTGGTCAGCGACGCCTGCGTCGAGGCCGCCCGCGCCGCCGGCGCCGAGCCGCAGGCCCTGGTCCCGGGCCTGGTCCCCGAAGCCTCCCGCCAGGTGCGCGGCCGCTCGGAGCCGGTCGCGATCTGGCGGGCCTGAGGGCGCTGCGGGCGCGCCCTGCGGGATCGCGAGGACCCCGCGCCGGGGTTCGGGCCGGGCGCAGGCGCCCCGGCCGCGACCGGGCGATGGACAACGGCCCCTCGGGAGAGGAGGCTGCGGGCCAGGCGCGCGCCGCCGCCCCTGCGGGCGGGCCGGAGCGTCTTGCGCCCGCGCCTGCGCCGGGGGCGCGGCCGTCCGGACAGGCGGCGCCCCCGGAGTCGTCACGCATCCGCGCCCCTGCCGGCGCGGGAAAGGAGAGCCTCATGAAGATCACCCGCGCCGGGACCGCCCCCTCGGGCGTCGGTCCCTCCGACTGGTTCACCGGGACCGTGCGCATCGACCCGATGTTCGCCGCCGAGGCGCCCGGGCGCGTCGCCGGGGCCCATGTCACCTTCGAGCCCGGCGCCCGCACCGCCTGGCACACCCATCCCGCCGGCCAGACCCTGATCGTCACCTTCGGCAAGGGCCGCGTGCAGCGCGAGGGCGGCCCGGTCGAGGAGATCCGCCCCGGCGACGTCGTCTGGTTCCCCGCCGGCGAGAAGCACTGGCACGGCGCCTCCCCCGACACGGCCATGTCCCACATCGCCATCCAGGAGGCGATCGACGGCTCCGCCGTCGCCTGGCTGGAGAAGGTCGAGGACGCGGACTACCTGGGCTGAGAGCCGGCCTCCCGGCCCCGGAGCGGTCCCGCTGCGGGGGCCGCGCGTCCTCGGCACGCCGGGCTCCCGCCGCGACCTCGGCCCCGATCCCGGCCCTGATCCCGGCCCGATCCCCCGCCCCGTGCGGCGATCTCGCGCCGGGTCCGGGCGCGGCCGCGCCCGGCGGCGTCGGGCGCCGGCGCCGCGCCGGACCGGGCCTTCGCGCGGGCGACCGCAGGGGGCGAGCGGGGCGCCGTTGCATCGCCTCCCAGGTTTCCATTCCCCAGCGTCGTCTTCCGTCTTGCGGAACACCGGCCGGTCTGTGGAAGAAACACGGGTCGACCGGAGGCGGTCGCCCTATGCTTGTTGCAGAGCAGCAAGGCGCCAGGCGGGCGGCAAGCCCGCGGCCTCCCGCAGATCGGAACGAGGATTCCCCGATGGTCTCCGCTCGCTCGAGCTCTCCTGCGCCGCACGCCGCCCGCGGCCCCGCCCTCGCCGCCCGGGGCCGCTCTGCGGGCCTGCTGGCGCTGATCGCTGGCCTCGCGCTCGCCGGATGCGCCCAGACGCAGGGGCCGGCGGGCGAGACCGCCTCGGCCCCCGCCGCGCCGGCCGCGCTCTCGGCGCCCGCCGACCCGGCCCTCGCCGATCCCGCCGCCGTCGATCCCGCGGCCGCGGCGCTCGCCTCCGCCCCGATCCCCGAGAGCTACCAGGACCTGCTGGACCGCCACGGCGTGCCCTTCCAGGTGCCCGCGCAGGGCAAGGCGATCCTGGTCAACGTGCCCTCCTACGAGCTGATCGCCTTCGAGGACGGGGAGCCGGTGATCCGAAGCCGGGTGATCGTGGGCCGCGACGTCGCCGGCGACCGCACGCCGGAGATGACGACCGAGACCTCGGTGGTCCGCTTCCGCCCCACCTGGCGGCCGACGCCGCTGATGATCAGCCGCGGCGACTACGAGGACAAGATCTGGCCCCCGGGCCGCAACAATCCGCTGGGTCTGCTGGCGATCCGGCTGGAGCCGGGGATGCTGATCTACCTGCACGGCACCAACCGCCCCGAGCTGTTCGAAAAGGAGGCCCGCGCCCTCTCCGGCGGCTGCGTGCGCGTCGAGCGCTGGGACGAGGTCGCGGCCTGGGTGCTGGACGTGGATGTGGACGAGGTGCACCGCCTGGCCAACGGCCCGGACACTTTCGACATGCAGACCGCAGGCGTGCCGGTGATGATGCGCTATTTCACCGAATTCCCGGACCCGCAGGGCCAGCTCCAGGCCTACAACGACGTCTACGGGCAGGGCGGCTCGGCCTATGCCGTGGCGGCGCAGGTGGCGGCGCTGGACTGAGCGCCGGCGCGGGGCGCAGGCCGCCCCGCCCGATCCCGTCCCCGGCCGCCTGACGGCCGGGGGCGCGCGCCGCAGGCGCGGTTCGGGCGCCCGGCGCCCCCCGTTTCCCCCCTCCGATCTTCGTCGCGTTTACGAACCCTTTGCCTTGTTGCGCGAAGGATCGCCCACGCACCCGGCGCGCGCCTCCGCGCGCCCGGCTGGACGGAGGGCGGGATGCGCCTCGTGGCACGCAGCGAGCCTCGGCTGGCGGTCATCGTGATGGCCGCCGTCAGCCTGTCGGTGGTCTTCGCCACCCTGCTGGTCTCGGCCGGTCTGCAGGCGCGCCTGCGCGACCAGGCGCTGGAGCGCTCGGAGGCGGAGCTGGGCTTCCGCGCGCGCCTGCTGGCCAACCGGGTGACGGGCTACGTGCGGCTCGCCGACGGCCTCTCGCGCGTGCCGCCGCTGGCGGGGCTGGAGCGTGCGGCGGCCACCGGCTTCGACGCGCAGGAGGGCTCGACGCGCGCCCAGTGGGCGGCGCGGCTCGCGGCGATCTTCCAGTCGACCCTGCGGGCCGAGGATGTGGTCTACCAGGCGCGCTACCTCGACGCCGCGGGGCGGGAGGTGGTGCGCCTCGACCGCATCGACGCGGTCCTGGCCCAGACCCCCGAAGACCGCCTGCAGGACAAGAGCGGACGGGAATACATGCGGTTCGCCTTCGCCCGCGGCGCGGCGCCGGCCTTCGTCACCCCGATCGGCATGAACCGCGAGCGCGGCGTGCTCGACCCCCGGCTGATCCCGACCCTGCGCACCGTGGCGCCGGCGCTGGACGGGGACGGGCGGGTGTTGGGCTGGATCGTGCTCAACATCGACCTGCGCGAGACGCTGCGCGACATGGGCGGGGTCGGCCGCTTCGCCGGCGCGCCGCGGATCGTCGACGGCCAGGGGCGCTATGCGGCGACGCTGGACCCCGAGCGGATCCCGGCGATGGCCGAGGAACGGCCCGGCGCCGCATGGGACGACCATCCCGCGCTGGCCGCCCGCGCCGCGGCGGGCGACGCCTTCCCCTTCGACCACGCCCAGCCCGAGGCCGACCGCCTGCTGGTCGCGGCCCCCCTGCGGTTCGAGCGGATGGTCCCCCCCGCCGACTACATGCTGGTGTGGGAGCGTCCGGCGAGCCCGGTGGACGCGCTGCTCGCCGCCGCCTGGACCGACGCGCTGCTCGCGGGGCTCGCCGCGACCGCGGCGGCGGGGGGGCTGGCGCTGCTGCTGGGGCGGCGGATGGCGCGGCCCCTGCGCCGCCTCGCCGCCGCGGGGGAGGCGGTGACCCGCGGGGCCGATCCCGACGCCGTCGCCTGGCCGGCGGAGGGGGTGCACGAGATCCGGCGCACCGCCGCCGCCTTCCACGAGATGGCGATCCGCGCCCGCGACCGGCAGGAGGAGCTGCGCGCGCGCGAGGCGCGGCTCGAGGCGGTGATGGACGGCGCCTCGAACGGCATCGTCTCGATCGACGCCGGCGGGCGCATCCGCTACGTCAACCGCGCCCTGCTGGAGATGTTCGGCCACCGGCGCGAGGCGCTCGTGGGCCGCGACGTCTCGGTTCTGGCGCCCGAGCCCCACGCCTCGGCCCACGCGGGCTACCTGCGCGCCTACGCCCGCACCGGCCAGGCCCGGATCCTGGGCCGCGCGCTGGAGGTGGAGGCGGTGCGCGCCGACGGCTCGCGCTTTCCGGTGCGGCTCGCCGTCTCCGCCCACCGGGTGGACGGGGCGCCCACCTACACCGGCCTGATCGCCGACCTCAGCGAGGAGCGGCGGACCGAGCGGATGAAGGCCGAGTTCATCTCCACCGTCAGCCACGAGCTGCGCACCCCGCTCGCCTCGATCAAGGGGGCGCTGTCGCTGCTGCGCTCGGGCGTGGCGGGGGAGCTGCCGGCGGCCGCGGACGAGATGCTCGACATGGCCCAGAGCAACGGCGAGCGGCTGATCCGCCTGATCAACGACATCCTCGATTTCGAGAAGATCTCCGCCGGCGGCCTGTCCTGCGACATCGCGCGCGTGGACCTGCGCGCCCTGGCGGCGCGCTCGCTGGCCGAGCTCGCCTCGATGGCCGAGGCGCGCGGGGTGCGCCTGTCGCTGGTCCCGCCCGACCCGGCCGGCCCGGGCGAGGTCGCGGCGGAGGTCCAGGCGGATGCGGGGCGCATCGCCCAGGTGCTGGCGAACCTCGTCTCCAACGCGGTCAAGCACTCCGACGCGGGCGACGCGGTGGTCGTGGCGGTGACCCCCGACGGCGACGGCTGGCGGGTGACGGTGACCGACGAGGGGCCGGGCGTGCCGGTCCATTTCCGCGATCGCATCTTCTCCCGCTTCGCCCAGGCCGACGCCTCGGACCGACGGGCGCGGGGGGGCACCGGGCTCGGCCTGAGCATCTCGCGCGCCATCGTCGAGGCGCATGGCGGCGAGATCGGGTTCGACTGTCCGCCGGGCGGCGGCTCGGTCTTCGCCTTCCGCCTGCCGGCGGTCCAGCCCCGGACGGGGGAGGCCTGGCGCGCGCCGCCCGCCCTGGTCTTCGCCCGCGACCCCGCCCGGCGCGAGGCGCTGGCGGGCGTGGTGGCCGGGATGGGCCTCGTTCCCCGGCCGGTCGAGGACGTGGAGGCGGCGCTGCTGGCGCTCGTGGACGGCGCGCCCTCGGCGGTGGTGATGGACGGCGAGGCGTCCTGCGCCGACTGCCGGCGCATCGTCGAGGCGCTGCGCCGCGTCGATCCGGGCGGCTCGGCGCCCGCGATCCTGCTGGTCCCCGCCCTGGCCCTTGGGGAGGACCCGGGGCGCGCGCCGCCCCCGGCCCGCCCGGTGGAGGTGCTGGAGTGGCCGGCGGGCGAGCTCGACCCCGAGCGCCTGCGCCGCACGCTGGCCGGCCGGCTGGGCGCGGGCGCGCGGGTGCTGCTGTGCGAGGACGACGACGACCAGGCGCGGCTCCTGACCCGGGCGCTGGCGGGGCTGGCGACGGTCGCCCGCGCGCCGAGCTGCGCGGCGGCGCGCGCGATGCTCGACGCCGCCGACTGGGACGCGGTGATCCTCGATCTGCGCCTGCCCGACGGGCGGGGGGAGAGCCTGATGGGCGCGATCCGCAGCCCCCGCGCCACGGGCCCGCTGGTGCTGGTCTATTCGGTCGAGGAGGCCCGCGGCGCCCTGCGCGAGGCGGTGGACGCGGCCTTCGTGAAATCCGCGATCGAGCCCACGGCGCTGGCCGAGGCGCTCTCCGCGCTGCTGGCGCGGCGGGCCGCCTCGGGCGAGGCGCGGGATCCCGACCCCGGAGACAGGGAGCTGGCCGATGCCGACGACCGGACGTGAGCTGACCCGCATCGCCTGCGTGGAGGACGAGCCGGACCTGCGCCGGATCTGCGAGCTGACGCTGAGCCGGCTGGGCGGGTTCGAGGTGCAGGTCTACGCCGACGGCCCTTCGGCGCTGGCGGGGCTGGCGGCGTTCGCGCCGGACCTGGTGCTGCTCGACGTGATGATGCCGGGGCTCGACGGGCCCGCGGTGCTGGCCGAACTGCGCGCGCGCCCGTCGCTCGCGGCGCTGCCCGTCGCCTTCATGACCGCCAAGGCGCAGCCGGCCGAGATCGCCCGCTTCCGCGCCCTGGGGGCCTGCGACGTGATCGTGAAGCCCTTCGACCCGATGACCCTGTCGGAGCGGGTGCGGAGAATCTGGGCGGAGCTGGAGGAGCCATGATCGACGCCGGCCTGAGGGCGGAGCTGCGCAAGCTGATCGCCGCCTTCGTGGAGAACATGGGCGCGATGACCGCCGAGATGGAGGCGGCGCTGGACGCCGGCCGCCGGGGCGAGGGCGACGCCGCCGCCGCCTGGGACCTGCTGCGCACGCAGACGCACCGGATCTCGGGCAGCGGCGCGTCCTTCGGCTTCACGGACATCGCCGCGGTGGCCCGGCGCATCGACCTGCATGCGGCGGGCACGCTGTCGGGCGGCGACGCGGCCGCCGTCGCGGCCCCGCCCTGGGAGGACGCGCTGGTGACGGGCGACCTCGACGCGCTGCGCCGCCTCGTCGACCGGGCGGCGCCGACCGACTCGCCCCTCTATCCCGGGGACTAGGCGCTCCCGCCGCCCCGCTCGGCGCGGAGCTGCGCCCAGGGCCGCGCGGCGGCGTCGGCGGTGGCGAAGGCGGCGATGGCCTCGGCGTGCGACAGGGTCAGGTCCACGTCGTCCCAGCCGTTGAGCAGCTTGGTGCGCCAGACCGGGTCGACCGTGAAGCGCAGGGCGGGGCCGGCGCCGCGGATCTCCTGCGCCGCGAGGTCGACGGTCAGCTCCGCGCCCGCCCCGACCGCGGCGAGCAGGGTCTCGGCCTCCGCCTCCTCGACCGTCGCGGGCAGCACGCCGTTGTTGACGGCGTTGGAGGCGAAGATGTCGCCG
This sequence comes from Albimonas pacifica, assembly GCF_900113695.1. Classification (GTDB taxonomy): domain Bacteria; phylum Pseudomonadota; class Alphaproteobacteria; order Rhodobacterales; family Rhodobacteraceae; genus Albimonas; species Albimonas pacifica. The sequence continues at coordinate 60,482 of NZ_FOQH01000008.1, forward strand.
AAGCTGGGCGCGATCACGCAGGCGAAGCCGAAGTCGGCGAGCGCGTAGACCGCCGCCTCCCGCGACGAGCCGCAGCCGAAGTTGCGCCGCGCGACCAGGATCTTCGCCCCCGGATGGGCGTTGAGCGGGAAGTCGGGGTCGAGCGCCCCGCCCGCCTCCCGCCGCAGGTCGTGGAGCAGGAAGTCGCCGTAGCCCTCGGCGCGGGGGCGCGACATGAAGCGGGCGGGGATCAGCTGGTCGGTGTCCACGTTCGACAGCGGCAGCGGGCAGGCGGGCGCGGTCAGCTCGACGAAGGGCTGCATCAGGCGGTCTCCCCCAGGATCTCGCGCACGTCGGCGAGGCGGCCGGCGACGGCGGCGGCGGCGACCATCGCCGGGCTCATCAGGTGGGTGCGCGCGCCGGGCCCCTGGCGGCCCTTGAAGTTGCGGTTGGTGGTCGAGGCGCAGCGCTCCCCCGGCGCCGCGATGTCGCCGTTCATGCCCACGCACATCGAGCAGCCCGAGGCGACCCACTCCAGCCCCGCCTCGGTGAAGATGCGGTCCAGCCCCTCCTGCTCGGCCTGGGCCTTCACGATCATCGAGCCGGGCGAGACGAGGCCCGGCACCGCCGCGCGCCGGCCCTTCAGCACGGCGGCGGCGGCGCGCAGATCCTCGATCCGCGCGTTGGTGCACGAGCCGATGAACACCCGGTCCACCGCCACGTCGGTCAGGCGCTGGCCGGGGCGCAGGCCCATGTAGTCGATGGCCTCGCGGGCATGGGCGGCGCGCGAGGCGTCGGCGATGCGCGCGGGATCGGGGACCGTGCCGTCGATGGGCAGCGCGTCCTCGGGCGAGACGCCCCAGGTGACGGTGGGGGCGATGGCGGCGGCGTCGATGACGACCTCGCGGTCGAAGGCGGCCTCGGCGTCGGAGGGCAGGGCGGCCCAGGCCTCGACGGCTCTGTCGAAAGCCTCGCCCGCGGGGGCGTAGGGGCGGCCCTTCACGAAGGCGAAGGCGGTCTCGTCCGGCGCCACCATCCCGCAGCGGCCCCCGGATTCGATGGAGAGGTTGCACAGCGTCAGCCGCCCTTCCATCGAGAGGCCCCGCACCGCCTCGCCGGCGTATTCGATGGCGTGGCCGCGGGCGCCGTCGGCGCCGACGGTCGCGATGAAGGCCAGCGCCATGTCCTTGGCGGTGATCCCGGGGGCGAGCCGCCCGTCGAAGCGCACCCGCATCCGCTTCGGGCGGCGCTGCCACAGGGTCTGGGTCATCAGCACATGGGCGACCTCGGAGGCGCCGATGCCGAAGGCGATGGTCCCGAAGGCGCCGTGGGTCGAGGTGTGGGAATCTCCGCAGACCATGGTCAGGCCGGGCAGGGTGAACCCCTGCTCGGGGCCCATCACGTGCACGATCCCCTGGCGGGGGTCGTTCAGGCCGAAGAGGCGCACCCCCTGATCGGCGGTGTTGCGCTCCAGCCGGCGCACCATGTCGGCGATCTGCGGATCCGCCCGGCCGAGGTCGCGGGTGCGGGTCGGCACGTAGTGGTCGGCGATGCCGATGGTCAGCTCGGGCCGCGAGACGCGGGCGCCCCGCTCGCGCAGTTTCGCGAAGGCGTGGTGGGAGCCCTCGTGCACGAAGTGCCGGTCGATCCACAGGAGCGACTGGCCGTCCTCGCGGTCGTGGACCACGTGGCGGTCCCAGATCTTGTCGAACAGCGTGCGCGGCGCGGTCATGGCAGGGCCCTCCCTGGGGACGGAGATCGGGTCGCGGGGCGGCGGCGTCCAGGGGCGGCCGCCTGCGCGGGACGGAGCGGGCTCACGGGCGGCGGTCTCCTCTCACAGCGAGGCGAAGGCGGCGGGGCCCAGCGCCTCCAGCCAGGCGGCGTAGTCCTCGGCGGCCTCTTCGGGGGTCATGAAGCGGAAGTCGAAGTCGCGCGCGAAGCGCCCGGCGTCGATCGGGGCGCGGGTTCTGGCGAGGTCGTCGTTGTAGGCGAGGTCGCCCTCGTCGGTCGCCGCGGCGGTCGTCGACCAGGCGGCCGGCATCCGCCGCCCCAGCGCCTCGGCCAGCAGCGACGGCCGCCAGCAGGCGCCGGCGGAGAGGTTGTAGAGGTCGTGGGGCAGGCGCTCGGCCTGCAGCAGCAGCGCCAGCGCCCGGGCGACGTCGCGCGCCGAGGTCCAGTCGCGCGCGCCCGCGGGGGACATGGCGACCGGCACGCCGGCGAGGATGCGCCTCGCGGCCTGGAAGGGCGGCGACAGGGTCTCGCGCACGCCGGTGTCATGCTCCCACGGGCCGAAGAGGGCGGTGATGCGGGCGCGCACGGTGCTCAGCCCGTCGCGGGCGGCCTCGGCGACCAGCGCCTCGGAGGCGAGCTTGGTGAAGCCGTAGAGGCCGGCGGGGGTCGGCTCGCGGTCCTCGGTCACGGGGGCGCCGTCGAAGGGGGCTGCGCCGTAGACGGCCGAGGAGGAGGGGTAGACGAAGCGGGCGACGCCGGCTTTCCGCGCCTCATCCAGAAGGATCGCGGTGGAGAGCGTGTTGACCTCGACCGCCGTGCGCGCCGGCGTCAGGGCGGCCTTCGGCCCCAGGGTGATCGCGGCGGCGTGGACGATCCCCTCGACCCCCTGCACCGCGAGGTTGACCGCGGCGCGGTCGCGCACGTCGGCGCGCAGGATCTCGACCTTGCCGGGGAGCGCGCAGAAGCGCGCCAGCGCCGCCTGCGGCAGGGGGCGGTCGTTGAAGGCGCGCACGCGGTGGCCCTCGGTCAGCAGGCGCTCCACCAGGTTGAGGCCGACGAAGCCGCCGGCCCCGGTCACGAGATAGGTCATGCGATTTCCCTTGCGGCCTTGTGGCCGGAGTAGACGGCCTCGACCGCGGTGCGCGGGGCCACGGCGTCGCCGATCTGGACGACGGGCAGGCCCTCCCCCCGCAGCGCCAGCCACAGCGACTGGTCGGAGGCGGCGTGGTCGGCGACGACCACCGAGCTGAGATTCTCCAACGCCTCGGCCTCTCCGCTGGAGAGGTCTTCGAGGGCGAGCGTCCGGCCGTCCCAATCGGTCGCGCGCCGCATCGTGCGGATGCGCACCCCGGCCTCGCGCAGGCGCCTGGTCGTGGCGAGGGTGGAATAGATCGTGGTCCGCCAGGCGAAGGCGGCGGGGGCGGTCAGCACCGTGACCGACTTGCCGAGGTCCGCCAGCCGCTCGATGACCGAGAGCGCCGTCCACTCGCCGGTGAGGTCGACGAAGGCCAGGCGTGGGCCCAGCGCGTCGGGGTCGGCGAGCGCCTCGGTCGGGGAGAAGACGCGCGCGCCGCCGGGCAGGGCGGGGCGCGCGGGGGTGGAGCCGGTGGCGAGCAGCACCCGGTCGGCGGCGAAGGCGCGGATCGCCTCGGCGTCGGCGCGCCGGTTCAGCGCCACCGTCACCCCGAGGCGGTCGAGGGCGGCGAGCTGGTGGGCGAGGAAGCGGCTGAACTCGGCGCGCTTCGGCATCGTCTCGGTCCACAGGAGCTGGCCGCCGAGGCGGTCCGCGGCTTCCCACAGCGTCACCGCATGTCCGCGGGCGGCGGCGGTGCGGGCGGCCTCGATCCCGGCGGGGCCGCCGCCGACGACGAGGACCTTCCGGGAGGTCCCGGCGGGGAGGGTCTCGGGCGCGGGCCAGGCGCCCTCGACCCCGGCCATGGGATTGACCAGACATCTCAGGGGCAGGTTGCGCTCGAGGTTCTGGGCGCAGCCCTGGTTGCAGGCGATGCAGGGGCGGATTTCTTCCATGCGCCCCTCGATCGTTTTCTTGACGATCTCGGGTTCGGCGAGATGGGCGCGGGCCATGGCGACGGCGTCGGCGATGCCGTCGGCGATGGCGGCCTCGGCCTGCGCCAGCGTCGTGAAGCGGCACACGGCGAAGACCGGCGCCGGCTGGTCCGCCGCGCGCAGGGCGGCGCGGATGCGGGCGGGCAGGGCGCGGTAGGGCGCGGGGTCCATCGCCATGTCGGCCATCTGGGTCGCGAGCGAATAGGACGCGTGATAGGCCGAGTGCGAGACGTTGAAGAAGTCGACCCGCGCGGCCTGCGCCAGCCGGACGGCGGCGCGCTCGGCCTCCTCGATATGCAGGCCGCCCTCGATCCATTCCTCGCCGGAGAGGCGAATCCCGAGGCATAGGTCCGGACCTATCGCCTCGCGCACCGCCCTCAGCACCCGGATCGGGAAGCGCAGCCGGTTCTCGAGCGCGCCGCCGTAGGCGTCCTCGCGCTTGTTCGACAGGGGCGAGAGGAACTGCTGCAGCAGGTGGCCGTGGGCCATCTGCAGCTCGATCCCGTCGAAGCCGGCGGCGACCAGGTTGCGGGCGGTGATCACATGGGCCTCCACCGCCTCGGCCATGTCCCATTCGTCCATCGGGCGCGGCGGCAGTGCGGTTCCCGACCAGGGCACGGCGGAGGGGCCCCAGGACACCGTGCGCTCGAAATCCCCCTCCACCTGCCGGCCGAGGTGGATGATCTGGCCCAGGATCTTCGCGCCCTCGGCCTTCACCGCCTGCGTGATCGCGCGGAACGGCGCGATGCAGGCGGGGTCGAAGCCCTGCACCGCCTGCGGCCGGCCCAGGGAGTTCAGGTGCACCCGGATCGATTCGAAGATGATCGCCCCCACCCCGCCCCGGGCGCGGGCGAGGTGGTAGTCGAGGTGGCGCTGCGAGGGCAGGTGATCCTCGCCGAAATTGGTGGTGTGGGCGGGCACCACGATGCGGTTGCGCAGGCGGATCGGGCCCAGGTCCAGCGGCGCGAGGACATGCGCAAACGCGCCGGAGCGGTCGGCTGTCATGGGCGGTCTCGTCCTCCTGCCGGGCGCGCGGGGATGCGCGCGGTGGGGGTCTGCACGTTTCGATGGGTCCGGACAATAAGAGTGTTGACGGAACCTGTCACGTCTTTCATACAGGATTTGCCTCATGTGCAAGACAGGTGAAAGGCTCCCGGTGAGACAGGCCACCGATCCCCTCAAGACCCAGCGCGTCTACCTGCTGCTGCGCGACCAGATCGTCTCGGGCGAGCTGGCGGCGGGCGCGCGCCTGCCGGGGGAGCCGACGCTGGCCGAGGATCATGAGGTCAGCCGGGTCACCATCCGCCGCGCCCTCGGGCGGCTGGCGGAAGAGGGGCTGATCACCAAGCGCGCGGGCTCGGGCACCTATGTGCGCGAGGCGCAGCCGCGGGTGCGCGCGGCGATCGCCGACGTCTCCAACGTGTTCTCGAACCTCATCGAGATGGGCCGCTCGACCGAGGCGCGGCTGCTCGCCTTCGACTACATGGCGCCCCCCGCCGCGGTGCGCGAGGCGCTGCGGCTGGAGGCGGACGAGCGCGTGCAGCGATCGGTCCGCGTTCGGCTGGTGGACGGGGCGCCCTTCTCGCATCTGACCGCGCATGTGCCCGAGCGGATCGGCCGCGACTGGTCGCGCGACGAGATGAACCGCGAGCCGCTGCTGTCGCTGATCGAGCGCGCCGGCTTCGCCGCCGCCCGCGCCACGCAGGAGATCTCGGCCGTGCTCGCGGGGCCGGAGGTCGCCGAGGCGCTCGACGTCTCGGTCGGCTCGCCGCTGGTGGCGCTGACGCGCACGGTGTTCGGCCCGGGCGAGGAGGCGCTGGAGCATCTCCAGGCGCTCTACCGGCCCGACCGCTACCACCTGAGCATGGACCTCGTGCGCACCGGCGGCGCGGCGGGCGGGCGCTGGAAGCCCGCGGCGGCCCCCGCGCGGGCGCCCGACCCCGCCGATCCGTAACCAGAAGCGGGCGCGCCGGAACGCCGGCCGAACCCGCCCCCGACCCCATCCCTCGAAAGAAGATGGCGACAGCCAGCAGGAAGGTGATCCGATGACGAAGATGACGGGACAGACCCGCCGCACGATCCTCAAGGGCGGCGTCGCGGCCGCGGCGGCGGCGACGCTGGGCGCGCCGACGGTGCTGCGCGCGCAGCCGGCCGCGGTGAAGATCGGCCTCTTGCAGCCGATGTCGGGCTTCCTCGCGCAGGCGGGCGACCTCGCCTCGATCGGCGCGCAGTTCGCGGTCGACGAGATCAACGCGGCCGGCGGCATCAAGGCCCTCGGCGGCGCGCAGATCGAGCTGCTGATCGGCGACTCCAAGTCCAACGCCGAGGCCGGCGCGCAGGAGGTCGAGGCGCTGAACGAGGCGGGCGTGGTCGCCATCGGCGGCGGCTTCGCCTCGGGCATCTCGCTGACCGCCACCCAGGCGGCGGCGCGCCACGACCTGCCGTTCCTGGTCGACAGCGCCACGGCGGATTCGATCACCGGGCGGGATCTGGCCAACACCTTCCGCCTCGGGCCGAACTTCTCGATGGCGACCGAGGTGGCGCTGCAGAACCTGATCAAGCTCAACGAGGCCGCGGGCAACCCCGCCAAGACGGTCGCGCTGGTGCACGAGGACGGCCTGTTCGGCGCGGGCCTTGCGCAGGTGATGCAGGAGAAGCTGCCGGGCCTGGGCTTCGAGATCCTCGAGACGATCTCCCACCCCACGCCTGCGCGCGACATGTCGAACGTGGTGCTGCGCCTGCGCTCGCTGCAGCCGGACCTGGTGATCCCGTCGCACTACTACAACGAGTTCGTGCTGATGGCGCGCACCATGCAGCAGCAGCGCGTGCGCCCGATGGGCGTCTACGCGGTGTTCGGCGGCGCGGCCTCGTCCTACCAGTTCGTCGCGGAATACCCCGAGGCCGCCGAGGGCGTCTTCGACTGCAACCACTGGGGCGATCCCTCGAACCCCACCGACGCCGAGCTGAAGGCCGCGGTCGAGGCGCAGGGCAAGCACTACGCCTACAACACGCCGATCAACTACTCGGTGGTCAAGGTGCTGGCCGAGGCGATCGAGAAGGCCGGCGCGGCCGACCGCGCGGCGGTGACCGAGCAGCTCAGGACCGCCGAGTTCGGCTCGGGCGTGATGCCCTACGGGACCACGAAGTTCGGCGAGGACGGGCAGAACGTGAACGCCCTGCCGCTGAACACCCAGGTGCAGGACGGCAAGATCAACGTGATCTTCCCCGACCAGTTCGCCCAGTCGACGCCGGTGTTCCCGGTCAACGGCTGACGTCGGATCCCGGGGCCGCCGCGCGCGGCCCCGGCCCTCCTCCCCGTCGAGGCGCGCGCCGTCCGCGCGCCTGCGCCCGCTGCGCGCCGCGCTCCCTCAGGGGCCCGGACGCGTCCCGGGCCACGGGGCCCCGCCGCGCCGGCCCGAGGGCCGGTCCCGACACCCTCCGACGCGAGCGCCCATGTATTCGCCCCTCATCGTCGCCGAGGCTCTGCTGAACGGTCTGATGCTCGGCGCGGTCTACGCGCTGATCGCGCTGGGCCTGACGCTGATCTACGGCGTCCTTCATATCGTGAACTTCGCCCACGGCGCGCTGCTGACGGTCGCCATGTTCGGCGTCTGGCTGCTGGCCGAGCACCTGGGCGTGGACCCGTATCTCTCGATCCTGATCATGGCGCCGGCGATGTTCGGCCTCGGCTACGCCGCGCAGCGCTTCGTCATCGGGCCGGCCTCGCACGGGTCGGACAACTCGATCCTGCTGGTGACGCTGGGGCTGTCGATCATCATCGAGAACGGCCTGCTGGCGGGGTTCCGCTCCGACACCCGGACCATCGACACCGACTACGCCTTCCAGGTGGTCGAGCTGGGGCCGCTGCTGCTGTCCTTCCCCCGGGTGGTGGGCCTGTTCGTGGCGCTGCTCTCGGCGCTCGTGCTCTGGGCGATCCTGGAGCGGACCGACGTCGGCCGCGCGATCCGGGCGGTGGCGAAGGAGAAGCTGGGCGCGGCGCTGGTGGGGATCGAGGTCTCCCACGTCTACGCCGTCACCTTCGCGCTGGGCTGCGCCTGCCTCGCGGTCGCAGCCGCCCTGCTGATGCCGGTGTTCTACGTCTCGCCGACCACCGGGAGGGCCTTCGTGCTGGTCGCCTTCACCATCGTGGTGCTGGGGGGCATGGGCTCGATCGTCGGCGCGCTCGTCGGGGGGCTGCTGATCGGGGTGGTGGAGGCGGCGTGCTCGTTGTTCTTCGGCGACAGCCTCGGCCAGATCGGGATCTTCGTGATCTTCATCCTCGTTCTCCTGTTCCGCCCCACCGGCCTGTTCGGAGCCCGCCAGTGAGCGCCCGCGACCTTCTCCTCCCGCTGATCGCGGTTCTCGTCCTCGCCGGACTGGCCTTTTCGGGCCTGTCGGGGACGCTGCTGAACCTCTTGATCTTCATGATGATCATCTCGCTGGCGGCCCAGGGCTGGAACATCCTGGGCGGCTTCGGGGGGCTCAGCTCCTTCGGGCACGCGGCCTTCTTCGGGACCGGCGCCTACACCACCCTGATCCTGCAGACCTCGCTGGGCGTGAACGCGTGGGCGGGGCTGGTCGCCGGGGTCCTGCTGGGGGCTGCGGTGGGGGCCGGGATCGGTTTCCTCAGCTTCCGCTCGGGGCTCAAGGGCTCCTATTTCGCGCTGATCACGCTGGCCTTCGCCGAGGTGCTGCGCATCGCCTCCAACTCCGCCCCGATCACCGGGGGGGCGGCGGGGATCCTGCTGCCGCTGGACTACGGGTTCCTGAACCTGCAGTTCGACGACCGGCGGTGGTTCGCGCTGATCGCCATCCTCTTCGTCGGCGCCGCCCTGGCGCTGACCCGCTGGCTGGAGCGCTCGCGCTTCGGCGCCTACCTGATCGCGATCCGCGAGAACGAGCAGGCGGCCCAGGCGCTCGGCGTCGACGTGTTCCGGGTGAAGCTGGGGGCGATCACGCTCTCGGCCGGTTGCACGGCGCTGGCCGGCGTCCTCTATGCGCAGAACTACCTCTTCGTGGACGCCCATGTGGCCTACGGGCCCTGGATCTCGATCGAGGCGCTGTTCGCGGCGATCGTGGGGGGGCTGGGCACCATGTTCGGCCCGCTGGTCGGCGCGGTGGCGCTGCTCGGCCTTGGCGAGATCACCAAGATGGTCTCGGGCGGCGTGCCGGGCGTGGACCTGCTGGTCTTCGGCGCGATCCTGATCCTGACGGTGGCCTTCGTGCCCGGCGGCCTGATGAGCCTGCGCCAGCGGCTGACCGGCCGCCGCCGCCCCCGGGGCGAGACGGCGCTTCGTTCCGAGGAGGGCGCGTGATGCTGAGCGTCGACGGACTGACCAAGCGGTTCTCGGGCCTGGTGGCGGTGGACGACGCCTCGCTGGCGGCGCCCGAGGGGCGGATCACCGGGCTGATCGGCCCCAACGGCGCGGGCAAGACCACGCTCTTCGCCATGGCGGCCGGGTTCCTGACCCCCGATGCGGGGACCGTGACCTTCGCCGGCGAGGACGTGACCGCCGAGCCCCCGCACCTGCGCGCGCGGCGCGGCATGGCCCGCACCTTCCAGATCGTGCAGCCCTTCGCGGGCCTCACGGTGCGGGAGAACATCGCGGTCGGCGCCCATCTCCACCATCCCTCGCGCGCCGAGGCGATGGAGCGCGCCGACGCCATCGGCAAGCGGGTGGGCCTTGCAAAAGACCTCGACCGCGCCGCCGCCGGCCTGACGGTGGCCGGGCGCAAGCGGCTGGAGCTGGCGCGCGCGCTGGCGACCCAGCCCAAGCTGCTGCTGCTGGACGAGGTTCTGGCCGGCCTCAACCCCTCGGAGATCCGGGACATCCTGCCGGTGATCCGCGCCATCCGCGACGAGGGCGTCACCATCCTGATGATCGAGCACATCATGCAGGCCGTCATGAACCTGTGCGAGCACGTCTACGTCCTGGCGCAGGGAAAGATGATCGCCGAGGGCCCGCCCATCGAGGTCTCGCGCGATCCCCAGGTGGTCGAGGCCTATCTCGGCCACGGCGCCGCCGCGCGGATGCAGGCCGCAGGAGGCGCCGATGCTTGAGGTCCGCGATCTGCGCGCCGGCTACGGCGGCACCGAGGTGCTGCGCGGCCTTTCGCTTTCGGTCGGGCAGGGAGAGGTCGTCGCCGTCCTTGGCTCCAACGGCGTGGGCAAGACCACGCTGAACATGACCCTCTCGGGCCTCGTCGAACCCTGGTCGGGGGAGATCCTGTTCGAGGGCCGGCCGATCCACGGGCGCAAGCCCTCCGAGGTGGTCTCCGCCGGCCTCGTCCACGTCCCCGAGGGCCGCAAGATCTTCCCGAACCTCACGGTGCTGGAGAACCTGGTGCTGGGCGGCTACCGCCGCTCCAAGACCGGGCGCAACACCAACATCGAGCGGGTGTTCCGCACCTTCCCCCGCCTGAAGGAGCGCATGAAGCAGGCCGCCGGCACCCTCTCGGGCGGGGAGCAGCAGATGCTGGCCATCGGCCGCGGCCTGATGAGCGAGCCCAAGCTGCTGATCCTGGACGAGCCTTCCCTGGGCCTATCGCCCCTGCTGGTCGAGGAGATGTTCGGCCTGATCGAGCAGCTCGCCAAGGACGGCCTGCCGATCATGCTGGTCGAGCAGAACGTGGTGCAGTCGCTCGACGTCGCCTCGCGCGCCTACATCCTGGAGAACGGCCACGTGGTCCTCTCCGGCGCGGCCGAGACGCTGCGCGACGATCCGGAACTGAAGCGGGCCTACCTGGGCCTGTGAAGCGCCAAGTCTAATGGGCAGGGCGGGGCGATGACCCCGCCCGCCTGCGGGGCCTCGCGGGGCCCACGCGAAACACGTCGCCGCGGGGCGTCCGCGATGCGGCGAGCAAGAGGAACCAACGCATGAGCCTCAGGGACCGTCTCCTCCAGCCGGGCGCCGTCGTCGCGCCGGGGGTCTACGACGCGCTCTCCGCCTCGATCGCCGAGGCCGCCGGGTTCGAGGCGATCTACCTCTCCGGCGCCGGCATCGCCTATACGCGGCTGGGTCGGGCGGACATCGGGCTGGTCTCGATGAACGAGGTGGCCGAGGTGATCGGGCTGGTGCGCGACCGCGTCGCCATCCCGATGATCGTGGACGGCGACACCGGCTACGGCAACGCCATGAACGTCGAGCGCACCGTGCGCCTGTTCGAGCGCGCCGGCGCCACCGCCATCCAGCTCGAGGACCAGACCACGCCGAAGCGCTGCGGCCACCTGCGCGACAAGTCGGTGACCTCGCCCGGCGAGATGATCTCCAAGATCAAGGCCGCGGTGGACAGCCGCGTGTCTTCGCAGACCCTGATCGTCGCGCGCACCGACGCCCGCGCGGTCGAGGGGCTCGACGCCGCCATCGACCGCGCCTCCCGCTACGCGGAGGCGGGCGCCGACGTCCTGTTCGTCGAGGCCCCCCGCTCGCGCGGGGAGCTGGAGGCCATCGTCGCCGAGCTGGGCGGCCGGGCTCCGCTGCTGGCGAACATGGTCGAGGGCGGCCAGACCCCGATCTCGTCCGCGCAGGAGCTGGGCGAGATCGGCTTCTCCATCGCCATCTTCCCCGGCGGCGTGGTCCGCGCCGTGGGCAAGACGATGATCGACTACTACGGCTCGCTCGCCGCCCATGGCTCGAACCAGCCGTTCCGCGAGCGGATGTTCGATTTCGATGCGCTGAACGCCGTCATCGGCACCCCCGACATGCTGGCCCGCGGCGAGGCCTACGAGGCCATGGCCGCCGAGGCCGACGCCGCCCCCGCCGCCCCGAAATCCGAGGAGACCGACGCGTGACCGACGCCAAAGCCGCGACCCTCGACCCGGTCACGCTCGCCGTCCTGAAGGGGCGGCTGGAGCAGATCGTGGACGAGATGGACGCCACCCTCTACCGCTCCGCCTTCAACCCCACCATCGCCGAGGCCAAGGACGCCTGCCACGGCATCTACGACCCGGTCACCGGCGACACGCTGGTGCAGGGCGCCAACGGCCTGCCGATCTTCGTCGGCGCCATGGCGTTTGCGGTCCGCGCGGTGATCGCGAAGGTGGAGAAGGAAGGGAACCTCGCCGAGGGCGACGTCTTCATCTTCAACGACCCCTACGACGGCGGCACCCACCTCAACGATTTCCGGCTGGTCCGCCCGATCTTCCGCGAGGGGAAACTGTTCGCCTGGATGGCGTCCGTCGGCCACTGGCTCGACATCGGCGGCAACGTGCCGGGGGGCTACAACCCCAAGGCGGTGGAATCCTTCCAGGAGGGCGTCCGCTTCCCCCCTGTGAAACTCTACCGCAAGGGCGAGGTGCAGACCGACATCATCGCGATGCTGGAGGCGAACTCCCGCCTGCCGATGTCGAACTGGGGGGACCTGAACGCCCAGCTCAACGCGCTGGACCTTGGGGAGAAGCGCCTGCTGGCGCTGCTGGACGAATACGGCGACGCCACCATCGCCACGGCCTTCGACGCGTTCTCCGACCGGGCCGAGGCGCTGATGCGCGCCTCGATCGCCAAGATCCCCGACGGGGTCTATTCGTTCGAGGACGTGCTGGACAACGACGGCATCACCGACGTGGCCCTGACCGTGGCGCTGGACGCCACGATCTCCGGCGAGACGATGCGGCTGGATTTCTCGCGGTCCTCGCCGGCCTGCCAGGGGCCGATCAACATCTCGCGCTCGACCGCCGTGGCGGCCTGCTACGTGGCGCTGAAGCACGTTTTTCCGGACGTGCCTGCCAACGCCGGCTGCCTGCGGCCGATCAGCTTCGACATCGTCGACGGCTCGATCCTCGGCGCCAATGCGCCGAAGCCCGTGGCCGGCTACACCGAGACCATCCTGCGCCTGATCGGCGTGGTCTTCGGGGCGCTGGCGCAGGCCGATCCTGACCGCGCGCTGGGCGGGCCGTTCGGGACGATCAACGCGCTCTCCATCGCCGGCCACCGGCCGGACGGGTCGCGCTGGGTGATGTTCTCGTTCTTCGGAGGGGGCCTGGGCGGCTCCCCCGCCTCGGACGGTCTGAACCACGCCAACAACCCGATCTCCACCGCCACCATCCCGCCGGTGGAGATCCTGGAGGCCGCTTACCCGGTCTGCTTCACCCAGTGGGCGCTGCGCGACGGCTCGGCGGGGCCAGGCGAGCACCGGGGCGGCGTCGGCGCGGTCTACGAGGTCGAGCTGCTGACCGACGCCGACGTCTCGCTGCTGGGCGAGCGCGGCAAGGCCCCGCCCTTCGGCGTCGCCGGGGGCAAGCCGGCGGCGGTCAACGCCTTCTTCTGGCAGACGGACGATGGGGAAAAGTCCCCGCCCATGGTCTCCAAGATCACCGACCTGCGCCTGCCCGCCGGTCGTCGCGTGCGTCTGGAGACCCCCGGCGGCGGCGGCTGGGGAGAGCCCTTCGCCCGCGACCCCAGGGCGGTCGCCCGCGACGTGGCGCTCGGCTTCGTCACCGCTGAGCAGGCCCGCGCCGACTACGGCGTCGCCCTGACCGAGACCGGCGAGGTCGACGCCTCCGCCACCCGAGACCTGCGCGCCGGAGCGGCGGCGTGAACGAGGTGCTTCCCGTGACCGAGACCCCCTCCACCCCCCGCGTCGGCACGATCGTCGGCGTCGACGTCGGCGGCACCTTCACCGACCTCTTCTACTTCGACGAGGCGAAACGCGAGTTCCGCACCGGCAAGGTCCCCTCGAACCGCGGCGACGAGGCCGTCGGCTTCCTCGAAGGCCTGAAGGGCTTCGGGGCGCTCGCCGACCTCGACAGCATCGTCCACGGCACCACCGTGGGCACCAACGCGCTCTTGGAGCGCAAGGGCGCGAAGGTGGGCCTGATCACGACCGCTGGGTTCCGCGACGTGCTGGAGATGCGCCGTCGCGACCGCCGCGCCACCTGGGGCCTGACCGGCGACTTCATTCCCGTGGTCGAGCGCGACTTCCGCATGGAAGTCGGCGAGCGGGTGCTGGCCTCGGGCGAGATCCGCGAGGCGGTGGACGCGGAAGACGTGAAGGCCTGCGCGAAAGCCCTGCTCGACAAGGGCGCCGAGGCGCTGGCGATCGTCTTCATGAACGCCTACGCCAACCCCGCCAACGAGATCGCCGCCATCGAGGCCGCCCGCTCGGTCTGGCCCAACGAGCATGTCGAGCGATCCTCCGCCATCCTCCCCGAGATCCGGGAGTTCGAGCGGACCTCGACGACCGCGCTGAACGCCTACCTCCAGCCCGGCGTGGGGTCCTACCTCGCCAAGCTGGAAGGCGCGCTGGAGTCCGAGGATTTCGCCGGCAAGTTCCACATCGTGCAGTCGAACGGCGGCGTGATGTCGACCGAGACCGCGCGGCGCCTGCCGGCCCGCACCGCCCTCTCCGGCCCCGCGGCCGGGGTGATCGCGGCGGCGGCCATCGCCGAGGCGGCGGGTTTTCCGGATGTGATCACGGGCGACCTTGGCGGCACCTCCTTCGACGTCTCGCTGATCACCGGCGGCAAGACGGCGCTGGCGGCGCAGACCACCATCGACTTCGGCCTCGTGATCCGCACCCCGATGATCGAGATCACCACCATCGGCGCCGGCGGCGGCTCCATCGCCCATGTGGACGCGGGGGGGCTGCTGCAGGTGGGGCCCGAGTCCGCCGGCTCCCGCCCCGGCCCGGTCTGCTACGGGCAGGGCGGCGACCGCCCGACCCTGACCGACGCCAACGTGGTGCTCGGCCGGATCAACGCCGACCGGCCCATCGGCGGCAAGCTGGCGCGCCTCGACGTGGAGGCCGCCAAGGCCGCCATTCAGGAGCATGTCGCCGGCCCGCTCGGGCTGGGCGTCATGGAGGCCGCGGAAGCCATCGTCCGCGTGGCCGATGGAAAAATGGCCGGCGCGATCCGGCTGATGTCCATCGAGCGAGGGCATGATCCGGCGCGCTTCGCGGCCGTCCCCTTCGGCGGCGGCGGCGCGCTTCATGCCGGCGCCCTGATCAAGGACGTGGGGCTGAAGGCGGCGCTGGTGCCGCGCTACCCGGGCGTGACCTCGGCGCTCGGCTGCGTGATCGCGGACATCCGGCATGACCAGGTGCAGACGGTGAACCTCGGGCTGCAGGGGATCGACGCCCCGGCGCTGGCCGCCCGCATGGCCGAGGAGGCCGCTTCCGCCCGCGCCGTGGTCGAGGCCGCCCGTCTCTCGGTCGAGCGGATCGACACGGTGTTCGAGCTCGACATGCACTACGTCGGCCAGACCCACACGCTGGCGGTGCGCCTGCCGGCCTCGCTGGGCCAGACCGCCGAGGGGCTGACCGAAGACATGATCGCGAAGGCGTTCGAAGAGGCCTACCAGGCCAGCTTCTCGCGCCTGCTGCCCGGCGTTCCGATGCGCATCGTCAACCTGCGCACCTCGGCCATCGGCGTGCGGCCGGGCTTCGACCTCGCCGCGCTTGCGCCCTCTGGCGAGATGACGGTGGAGGAGGCGAAGACCGGCTCGCGCCCCGTCTGGTTCGCGGGCGCCTGGCACGAGGCGGCGATCTACGCGCGCCTCGACCTGCCGGTGGAGGCTGTGGTGCCGGGGCCGGCGATCCTCGAGCAGCCGGATGCGACGGTGGTGGTCGACCCCGACCTCGCCGCCCGCATCGACGCCTTCGGCAACGTCATCGTGGAGCGCAAGTGATGGATCTGTCCAAGACCGCCCTGCTGACCGTCGACCTGCAGAACGATTTTCTCCATCCCGAGGGCGCCTACGGCCGCGCCGGCCAGACCGCGCCGGAGATCGCGGCGCTGCCCGCCCGGCTGAAGCCGCTGGTGGATCTGCTGAAGGCGAAGGGCGGCTGGTTCGTCTCGACCCAGTTCACCCTGGTCCCGGTGCGGGGCGAGCCGATGATCGCCCCTCATCTCAAGAAGATCCGCCCGTTCCTCAAGGCCGGCGACTTCGCTCCCGGCTCCTGGGGCAACCAGCTGGTCGACGAGCTGGGCCCGGCGGATGTGACGGTGGAAAAAATCGCCTATTCCGCCTTTTACCAGACCCGGATGGAGTGGACGCTCCGCAAGCTCGGGATCGAGCATCTGCTGGTCGCCGGCATCGTCACCAACGGCGGCGTCGCGACCACCTTCCGGGCCGCCCATGTGCGCGAGTTCGACGCGATCCTGCTGGAGGACGGCTGCGCCGCCTTCTCGCAGGCGACCCATGACGAGGCGGTGCAGGCCCTGCGCCCCGTCGGCCGGGTCGCCTCGATCGCCGAGATGACCGTCGAGATCGAGGCCCTGTGATGCCCGACATCCTCCCCGCGCCCGCGTCTTTCGAGACGGACGTCCCGGCCCTGATCGTGGGGGCCGGCGCCGCCGGCCTGACCGCGGCGCTGGCGCTGCGCGCGGAGGGGATCGAGGTGCTGGCGCTGGAACGAGACGCGGTGCCGCGCGGCTCGACCGCTCTCTCGGCCGGGCTGATCCCCGCGCCGGGAACGCGCTGGCAATCGGCGGCGGGGGTGTCCGACACGCCGGACGCCTTCGTCGCCGATATCCTCAAGAAGGCCCATGACGAGCCGGACCCCGCCCTCGCCGCCCTGATGGCGCGCGAAGTCGGCCCGGCGCTGGAATGGCTCGCCGACGCCCACGGTCTGGATTTTTCGCTGGTCGACAACTTTCGGTATCCCGGCCACTCGGCCCTCAGGATGCACGGCCTGCCGTCCCGCTCCGGCGAGGAGCTGGTCGACCGCCTCTCCCGCGCCGCCGAGGCCGCGGGCGTGGACATCCTGACCGAGGCGCAGGTCACGACCCTCTACGTGGACGGCGACGCGATCCGCGGCGTCCGCTTCACCCGCCCCGACGGGAGCACGGAGCAGGTCGGTTGCCGCGCCCTGATCCTCGCCTGCAACGGCTACGGCGGGAACAAGGCGCTGGTGGCCGAGCACATCCCGAGCCTGCGCGACGCCCTCTACTTCGGCCATCCCGGCAACCAGGGCGAGGCGATCCTGTGGGGCGAGGCGCTCGGCGCCGCCACCCGCCACCTGGGCGGCCACCAGGGCCACGGCTCGGTGGCGCATCCGGCGGGCATCCTGATCACCTGGGCGACGGTGATGGAGGGCGGCTTCCAGGCGAACCTCGCGGGCGAGCGGTTCTCGAACGAGGCCACGGGCTACTCCGAACAGGCCGCCCGGGTGCTGACGCAGCCCGAGGGGACGGCCTGGACGATCTTCGACGCCCGCATCGCCGGCATCGCCGCCCAGTTCGAGGATTTCCGCCGCGCCCAGTCGCTCGGCGCCATCGTCGAGGCGGACGACCTCGCGACTCTGGCCGCCCGCATCAAGGTCCCGGCCGGGGCATTGGAGAACACCCTCGCCCAGGTCGAGGCCGCCAAGCGGGGCGAGATCGCAGACCCGTTCGGCCGGCCGCTGGCGGGCGTCGCCCCCCTCGAGGCCCCCTACCGCGCCGTGCGGGTGACCGGCGCGCTCTTCCACACCCAGGGCGGCCTGGTGGTGGACGGCGAGGCGCGGGTGCTGCGCCCGGACGGCGCGGCCATTCCCGGCCTCTATGCGGCGGGCGGCGCGGCCTGCGGCGTCTCGGGCGCGGGGGCGGAGGGCTATCTCTCCGGCAACGGGCTGCTCTCGGCGATCTCGCTGGGCCGGGTTGCGGGCAGGGCGGCGGCGACGGCGCTGGCCTGAGCACGCGCCGTCGGCCCCGGGGGCGCGCCCCGAGGCGCCTCGCTCACCCCCGCGAGGGATCCTCGCGCCGCCAGCGGGCGAGCGCGAGGTAGCGGTAGAGCCCGTGCACGAACTTGCCGTAGGGCATCGACAGGAACAGCGCCAGCACCGCGCCCAGGTGCAGCGCCAGCAGCGGGCCCAGCAGCGGGGTCGAGCGCAGCGACACCAGCGCCAGCCCGCTCGCCCCGGTCAGCAGCAGGATGGCGAGGAAGCCGACCTCCATGCCCCGGAAGCGCGGGTCGAGCAGGTCGGGGAACCGGCGCGCCTTGGCCCTCAGCAGGCCGATCGGGCCGATCACCAGGCCGATCCCGCCCAGCACCCCGAGGATCTTCGGCAGGTCCCACAGCGGATAGGGCGCCGGCCGGTCGAAGACATAGTGATAGACCGTCGCCACCGAGGTCGAGGCCAGGCACAGCAGGAAGCCGTAGAAGGTGAAATGGTGCCACAGCCGGCGGGTGTCGTCGGGCTCCTCGCCCTCGTTCATGCAGCCCACGCCGCCGCCGTCGAGATAGCGCAGCGTCGCCGCATCGTGGCCCGCCCGCCCCAGGGCCAGCCCGTCGACCGAGGCGCCGGTGGCCTTCCAGAACGACCGCGCCCCCATGAACACTGCGAAGAGCATCCAGGCGAAGGCCGTGCCGAACAGCGCCGTCATCGCCGAATGGGGCATCAGCGCGTAGAAGAGATCGGGCGAGCGATGGGCGCTCCACAGCGCCCCCGGATCGCCTGCGACGACGAAGCCCGCGAGGAACAGCGCGGCGGCCAGCGCCACCCCGACCGCGAGCGCCGCCCCGTGGCGGCGGAACAGCGGGCGCAGGGCGGCGGGCCAGGCGTGAGCCTCGTAGCTGTCGTTGCGCACCTTCGCCAGCACCGCCGGCACGTTCACGTCGAATTCGTGCGGCGGCGAGAACTGGCAGTCGTGGTAGCAGGCCCCGCAGGAATGGCACAGGTTCGCGAGATACTGCAGGTCGCCGTCCGTGAAGGCCCGGCGCAGCTCCATGGCGGGGAAGACGGCGCACAGCCCCTCGCAATAGCGGCAGGAGTTGCAGACCGTCATCAGCCGCTCGGCCTCGGCGAGGTTGGGCTCGCGCAATCCGGCGTCGGGGGAGGGAAGATCAAACATGCGCGGCCTCCGTGCCGGCGATGCGCCCGAAGACGGCGCCGATGGTCATGCCGATGCCGGCGGCGTAGCCCTGGCCCAGCACGTTGCCGGCCATGATCTCGCCGGCGGCGAAGAGATTGTCCGAGGGGGTCCCGTCGGCCATCGTCATCCGGGCCCGTTCGTCCACCTTCACGCCGAGATAGGTGAAGGTGATGCCGGGGCGCACGGGGTAGGCGTAGAAGGGCGCGGTCTCGATCCGCTGCGCCCAGTTGGTCTTCTCGATCGCCAGCCCCTGCGTGCGGTTGCCGTCGAGGTCGGTGTGGTCGAAGGGTTTCCCGCCGACCACGGCCGCGTTGAACTCGGAGACGGTGGCCTCCAGCGTCGCGGGGTCCAGCCCCAACTTCTGCGCCAGCTCCGGGATCGTGGGGGCGGAGATGGCGGGGAACAGCGAGGGCATGAATTTCTCGAGGTTCGGCGCGTCGAAGACGATCCAGGCGATCTGCCCCGGCTGGTCGGCGACCAGCCGGCCCCAGATGGCGTAGCGCTTGGGCCAGATGTCCTCGCCCTCGTCGTAGAAGCGCTGCGCGTGCGCGTTCACCACGATGCCGAAGACCACGCAGTCGAGCCGGGTTATGATGCCGCCGTCATAGCGCGGCGCGCGGGCGTCGATGGCGACCGCATGGCACTGGGTGGGGTCGCCGATCTGCATGACGCCTTGCTCGATCAGCATCCTCGTGACCGTGCCCCGGTTGTAGGGCGTGCCGCGGATCAGGAAGTTCTCGGCCCGCTCTCCCCAACCCTCCTTCAGCCAGTCGAAGTTGGACTCGAACCCGCCGCAGGCGGCGACGAAGGCCTTCGCCTCGATGCGCCGATCCTCGCCGTCCTGGCGCACGGTCGCGGCGCGGAAGCGCGGGCCGTCGAGGTCGAGGCCCGTGACCTCCGCCTCGTAGCGCACCTCGACGCCCAGGGATTCGGCGGTGCGGTAGAGGGCGTTCAGCATCGACCGCCCCCCGCCCAGGAAGAACGAGTTGGTGCGCCCCAGGCTCAGCGTGCCCCCCAGCGAGGGCTGGAAGCGCACGCCCTGCGCCTGGATCCAGTCGAGCATGGGCTTCGACTCGGCGATCATCATCCGGGCGAGCTCGGGCGTGGTGTTGCCCTGGGTGACCCGCAGCAGGTCGTCGTAGAACTCCTCCTCGGGGTAGGGGCCCGAGAGCGTGTCGGTGGCCGCGTCATGGGCGCAGCGCATGTTGCGGGTGTGGCGGGTGTTGCCGCCGCGGTAGAACTTCGGCGCCGCCTCCACCACCAGCACCGAGCGCCCGGCCCGGCGCGCCGCGATCGCCGCGCACAGCGCCGCGTTGCCGCCGCCGGCCACCAGCACGTCCCACATGCTCCGCCTCCCTGCGAGTCGTCGCCGGGCTTCCGGCGTTTGCGTATTCTCAGTATACTGAAATCCGCGAGACGCCAAGCCAAGGCCCTCGCAGGGCACGGGAGGGGCGCATGACCACGCAGCCGGGCAGGGCGGAGACGAGCGCGCTGGAGGCATTGGCCGCCATGGGTCCGCTGGGCCCCGGCGCCAGCCTGGGCGAGGCGGTGTTCGAGCGTCTGCGCGAAGCGCTGCGGGCGGGCCGCCTGCGCCCCGGCGACCGCCTGCGGGAGGAGGAGGTGGCCGCCGCCCTCTCGGTCAGCCGCACTCCGGTGCGCGAGGCGCTGGGGCGGATGCAGGCGCGCGACCTGATGCGTCGCGGCGGCGGCCGGGGGCATGTGGTGCGCCGGCTGGAGGCCGCGGAGCGCGAGCAGGTCTACGCCATGCGCGCGGTGCTGGAGGGGGCGGCCGCGGGCCTCGCCGCCCGCCACGCAGGCCCGGCGGATCTCGCGCTGCTGGAGGGGCTGCACGCCCGCTTCGCGGCCCTGCCGGGGGCTGCGGCGGGGGAGGCGGCGGAGCTCAACCGCGCCTTCCACGACGCCCTGCGCCGGGCCGCGGGCAACCCCTGGCTGGACGCCTCGCTGGAGGCGCTGGCGGACGCGATCTCGCTGCTCGGGCCCACCACCTTCACCGCGCCGGGGCGTCACGCGGAGGCGATCGGCGAGCACGGGGCGATCCTGGAGGCGGTGCGCGACGGACGGGCCGAGGCGGCCGAGGCCGCCGGCCGGCGGCACATCGAGGCCGCCCACGCCGCCCGCCTGCGGCTTTCGCAGGGCGAGGGCGAGGGCGAGGGGCGCGCCTGAGCGGGCGGGCGAGGCGCACGCGGCCGGCGGTCCGCCGGAGGCCCCGGATCAGGTCCGGGGCGCCGGTGGGTCGGGTCGACTTCGGAAAGCGATGGGTCTGGAGGACGTTGGGCGGCGACGCTGAGGCGCGGTCTCAGCCGGTCGCGGGCGGCTCAGGTCTCGCGCAGGCGGTTGCGCAGGGCCTCGAGCTTGGAGATCACCGCGCGGACCCGCTCGGAGTCCGGGCCCTCGGGCTCGGCCTCGGGCGCGGCGGGGGCGGGCTCGGCGGGGGCCGCCTGCGCGGGCGCGGGTTCGGGGGCGGCGGGGGGCTCGCCGGCGTCCTCGAAGGGTTCGCCCAGCACTTCGGCGCCGCGGCGGACGACATGCTTCTGCCCGCGCTCGCGGAAGATCTTCTGGACGCCCTTGATGGTCAGGCCGTCCTCGTAGAGCAGCTCGCGGATGCCCACCAGCAGGGTCACGTCCTCGGGCCGGTAATAGCGCCGGCCCCCGCCGCGCTTGATCGGGCGCACGGCGGGGAACTTGGACTCCCAGAAGCGCAGGACGTGCGCGGGCACATCGAGCGTCTCGGACACCTCCGAGATGGTACGGAACGCGTTGGGGGACTTGTCCATGTGAGGGCAGAGGGCCTCCGACCCCGGGGGGCCGTCAGCCGCTCAGGGCGTCGTTGATCTTGTCCTTCAGGATGTGCGAGGGCCGGAACACCAGCACCCGGCGCGGCTCGATCGGAACCTCCTCGCCGGTTTTGGGGTTGCGGCCCATGCGGGCGCCCTTCTGGCGCACCTGGAAGGTCCCGAAGGAGGAGATCTTCACCGTCTCGCCCTTCACGAGCGCGTCGGAGACATGGCCGAGAATGCTCTCGACCAGCTCGGCGGACTCGTTCCGCGACAGGCCGACCTCGCGGTAGACGGCCTCGGTCAGGTCGAGCCGGGTGTGGGTCTTGTTCGCCATCCGCGCCTCCTGCGCCCCCTTTGAAAGCCGTCGCCGCGGGAGGGCTGAAGGCCGGCCGCGGTCGAGCGTTGCGGCGAGGGTAGGCCGCGCGGGATTTCAGAGTCAATGTCAATGACTTGGAGACGGGCGCGCAGAACGCCTCTGAGCCCCGCGGCGCAGGCGGTCGGCGCCCCTGCGGAAAGCCCGGACCGGAACGGAAACGCCCGCCTCCGGATCGCGGAGGCGGGCGTCGAAAACCCTTGCAGGAACGGGCCGCAAGGCCCGCGGGCGTCACCAGCGCATCAGCGCGGCGCCCCAGGCGAGGCCGCCGCCGATCGCCTCCATCAGCAGCAGGTCGCCCTGCCGGATGCGCCCGGCCTGCACCGTCTCCGACAGCGCGAGCGGGATCGAGGCGGCGGAGGTGTTGCCGTGGTTGTGCACGGTCATCACCACCTTCTGCATCGAGAGCCCGGTCTTGCGCGCGGTCGATTCGATGATCCGGCTGTTCGCCTGGTGGGGCACCATCCAGTCGATGTCGTCGGCGGTGGCGCCGACGGAATCCATAGCCTCGTGAGCCACTTGCGCGAGCTTGTTCACAGCGTGCTGGAACACCCGCTGGCCCTGCATCCGCACGCAGCCCGCCCGCCCGGTCGAGGACGGCCCGCCGTCCACGTAAAGCAGGTCATGATGGGCGCCGTCGGAATGCAGCTTCACCGACATCACGCCCCGGTCGGCGAGCGTGCCGGCGCCCGGCTCGGCCGAGAGGATCAGCGCCCCCGCCCCGTCGCCGAACAGCACGCAGGTCGAGCGGTCGGTCCAGTCGAGGATGCGCGAGAAGGTCTCGGCCCCGATCACCATCACCGTCTTCGCCTGGCCCGACTGGATCAGCGAGTTGGCCATGCCCACGGCATAGATGAACCCGGCGCAGACCGCCTGCACGTCGAAGGCGAAGCCGTTGGTCATGCCCAGCGCGTGCTGCACGCGCGTGGCCGTGGCGGGGAAGGTCTCGTCCGGCGTGGCGGTGGCCAGCACGATCGCATCGAGATCCGAGGCCTCGATCCCCGCCGCCGCCAGCGCGCGCTGCGCGGCGGGAATGGCGAGGTCCGAGGTCTTCTCGTTCGGGGCCGCGAAATGGCGCCGCTCGATGCCGGACCGGGTCTTGATCCACTCGTCGGAGGTCTCGAGGGTCTTCGCGAACTCGGCGTTCTCGACGATCCGCTCGGGGAGATGATGGCCGCAACCCAGCGGGACGGCGCGCGTTACGGTCATCCTGTGGTCTTTCCGCTCCTGTCCGAATCCGCGCCGGCAGTGTTCCGGGCCGGGAAGGCGTTTGCAACCTGTTCGGCCACCTTACCTTGGAACCCCGAGAGCCCCATGGTCGCAGCCAGCTTGATCGCCGAGGCGACGGCGGTCGCATCCGCGGATCCGTGGCTTTTGACCACCGATCCGTTCAGGCCCAGGAACACCCCGCCGTTGACCTGACGAGGATCTATGCGTTTCGACAGCCGGCGCAAGGAGGTCCAGGCCGCCAGCGCGCCGAGGCGCGACAGCCAGGTGTGGCGGAACGCCTCCTTCAGGCTGTCGGAGATCAGTTTCGCGGTGCCCTCGGCGGTCTTCAGGGCGATGTTGCCGGTGAAGCCGTCGGTGACGATCACGTCCACGCGATCCGAGAGGATGTCGCCCCCCTCGACGAAGCCGATGTAGGAGAAGCCCGCGCCGGGCCGGATCGCGGCGGCCGAGATCATCTCGGCGGCCGAGTGCAGATCCTCGCCGCCCTTCGATTCTTCGGAGCCGACGTTGAGCAGGCCGACGCGCGGGCGGTCGATCTTCAGGCCGAGGCGGGCGTATTCCGCCCCCATCACCGCGTATTGCGCGAGGTTCTTGGGCTCGGCCCGGATGTCGGCGCCCACGTCGAGCACGATGTTGTAGCCGGCGGGCCCGCGCGACGGCCAGAACACCCCGATCGCCGGCCGGTCGACGCCCGGCGCGCGGCGCAGGGCCAGCATCGCCAGCGCCATCAGCGCGCCGGTGTTCCCGCAGGAGACCGCGACCGAGGCGTCGCCGCCCGCCACCGCCTGAAGGGCGCTCATCATCGAGGTCCCGCGCGAGCGGCGCATGATCTTGGAGGGCTTGTCCGACATCGCCACCACCTCGGGGGCGTGGCGGATCTCGGTCCGCTCGGCGAGGCCGGGGCGGCGGCGCATCAGGCGGCGCAGCTGCTCCTCGTCGCCGTGGACGATGAAGCGGATGTCGGGGTTTTTCCTGGCGGAGATCGCCATGCCGGCGAGCACGGGGCCCGGTCCGCGGTCGCCGCCCATGGCGTCGACCGAGATCACGCCGGCCCCGGGGCGGGGCGCCGGGATCGGGGACCCGCCGGGGGCCGTGGCCGCGCGGTGCACGGACAGTTCTATGGGCGCCGCCGCGCGCGGGGGCGCGTCGGGCGAAGGCTCGGGGGGGCGCGTCTGGTCTGTCATCCGGTGTCGGGGCGTCCGGAGCGGCGGGTCTGTGTGCGGCCCTCCGCCCCCTGGGGGGCGGGGCGCCGCGCGGCGGGTCCGCTGGGGCTGTCCAGGGGACGGGGCCGGGCGGAAGCCGATGCTGGACCCGCGGGGCGGACGCGTCCACCCTGTTCGGCCGGGCGCCGCTTCGTCAGGCGAAGGGGCGCGCCGCGGGCCGGGGCCGCGCGCCCGTCACGGGCGCGCGCCGCTCGCGTCGCTCAGGACGCCTCGTCCAGGTCGATCTCCTCGACCATCGAGACGACCTCGCGGCCGGCGTAGTGGCCGCAGGCGCCGCAGACGTGGTGCGGGCGACGCAGCTCGCCGCAGTTCGGGCACTCGGCGTGCGCGGACGGCGACAGGGCGTCATGCGAGCGACGCATGTTGCGTTTGGAGCTGGTGACGCGATTCTGGGGGACCGCCATGGGTCTGACCTCCGTAGCTTCTGGGGCGGGTGTCCGTCCGCCCGTCGCGCGTGAAGGCCGGACCCATCCGCGCCGCCCCGGTCCGCGGGGCTCATCCCCGCTTCCCGGACCGGAGGAACGGACGGGGCCGACTCCGCTTGAAAAACGAGCGGCGAACATACGCCGAAATCTTTAAAGCGCAAGGGCGAACCGGCGACTTCGCGACGGCTTTCCACCCGATGCGTCCCGGCGTCGGGCAGGGGCTCCGAAAAGCCCCCGGCCGCGACGCTTCACCCTTTATAAAGCAAGGGGCGCCATCGTGCAAAAGCGCCCCGTCCGACCGGGCCGCCCCGCCGATCGCGAGCGCGTTCCCTGCGCCGCGGGCGGCGCCGGCGCGACATGGATGCTGCGATGCAGCGTCGTTCGCGTCGATTTTGCTGCAATTGCGAAAGACTGGCCCGCGGTTTGCATGGCTCCCCGTGCACCAAACCGGAGGCCCCCATGATCCCGTCCCGGACGTCCGCCCTGTTCGCCCTGCTGCTGGCGGCCCCGCTCGCCGTCTCCGCCGCCTCGGGCCCCGCCCAGCCGATGCCGGAGGGCGAGGCGCTGGCCGGCCCGGTGCCTGCCGCCGCCTACATCTCGCGCGACGGGCTCGACTGGGCCTGGGCCGCGCCGGTGCCGGCGCCGCTGGCGGGGCTGGACCTTGAGCGGACCGCACCCGAGGGCTGGCGCCTGCCGACCGACGCCGAGCTCGCCTCCGCCCCCGCGCCGGGCGACTTCGTGTTCCCCGGCGCCAACGTGCCGCTCGACGGCGAGGACCGCGCCTCGGGCGCCCGCTTCCTGATGCCGGGCCCGGGGCTGGAGGGGGCGGCCGCCTGCGCGGCCCCCTGGTTCGGCGCCTGGCGGCACTGCGACTGGGTCGACGGCGAGGGCGTCTTCGGCCAGGCCTGGGCCGGGCGCGAGGGGCAGAGCCGGTTCTCCGAACAACTGATGGTGCGGGATTCGCGCCTGCCGGTGCTCCCGATGGCGGCGCTTGCGGCCCCGCACGGCTGATGCGCCCTTGCGGTCTTTCCCCCATGGGCCGCGCAGGATAGAAGCGCCGGGACATCTCACGCCTCGCGAATTCCCGACCCGGACGCCCGCGCCATGCCCATGGATAAGACCTTCGACGCCGCCTCGGCCGAACCCGAGATCTACGCCCGCTGGGAGGAGGCCGGCGCCTTCGCCGCGGGCGCGAACGCGAAGCCGGGGGCCGAGAGCTTCTCGATCGTGATCCCGCCGCCCAACGTGACGGGGTCGCTGCACATCGGCCACGCGCTGAACAACACGCTGCAGGACATCCTGATCCGCTGGAAGCGCATGCAGGGCTACGACACCCTGTGGCAGCCCGGCCAGGACCACGCCGGCATCGCCACGCAGATGGTGGTCGAGCGCAAGCTGGCCGCCGAGGGCAACGCCGGCCGCCGAGAGATGGGCCGCGAGGCCTTCACGGCGAAGATCTGGGAGTGGAAGGCCGAGAGCGGCTCGACCATCCTCAACCAGCTCCGCCGTCTGGGCGCCTCCTGCGACTGGTCGCGCAACGCTTTTACAATGTCCGGCGCGCCCGGCGCCCCGGAAGGCGAGGACGGCAACTTCCACGATGCGGTTCTAAAAGTCTTCGTCGAGCTGCACCGCGCGGGCCTGATCTACCGCGACAAGCGCCTGGTGAACTGGGATCCGCATTTCGAGACGGCGATCTCGGATCTCGAGGTCGAGCAGGTCGAGGAAAAGGGCCATCTCTGGCGCTTCCGCTACAAGCTGGCCGACGGCGAGACCTACGACCACCCGATGGTCCGCGAGGAGATCGACGGCGAGCCGACCCTGCGCCCCTGGACCCCCGACGACGACGACCCAGAGGCGTGGGAGGAGCGCGACTACATCGTCGTCGCCACCACCCGCCCCGAGACCATGCTCGGCGACACCGGCGTCGCGGTCGCTGCCGACGACGTGCGCTATGCCGGCCTGATTGGAAAATCGGTGATCCTGCCGCTGGTCGGCCGCCGCATCCCGATCGTCGCCGACGAGCACGCCGACCCCTCCAAGGGCACCGGCGCGGTGAAGATCACCCCCGCCCACGACTTCAACGATTTCGAGGTCGGCAAGCGCGCCGGCCTGCCGCGCATCAACGTCATGACCTCGCGCGCCGCCATCACCATCGAGGGCAACGCCGAGTTCCTCGAGGGCGCCTCGCCCTCGCCGGAGGTCCTCGCGCTGGAGGGGCTCGACCGCTTCGTCGCCCGCAAGGCGATCGTGGACCTGGCCGAGGGGCAGGGCTGGCTCGACGGCATCGACGACGAGCAGCACGTCGTCCCGCATGGCGACCGCTCCAAGGTCCCGGTGGAGCCCTGGCTGACCGACCAGTGGTTCGTCGACGCCAAGACGCTCGCCAAGGAGGCGCTGGCCGCCGCCCATGACGGCCGCACCACCTTCCACCCGGCGAACTGGGTGAAGACCTACGACCACTGGATGGAGAACATCGAGCCCTGGTGCATCTCGCGCCAGCTGTGGTGGGGCCACCAGATCCCGGTCTGGTACGGGCCCGATGGAAAAATCTTCTGCGAGATGTCGGAGGCCGAGGCGCTCGCCGCCGCCCGCGCCCATTACGAGGGCGAGGTCGAGCTGACCCGCGATCCCGACGTGCTGGACACCTGGTTCTCCTCGGGCCTCTGGCCGCAGGGCACCTTCGGGTGGCCCGAGCAGACGCCGGAGCTGGCGCGGTATTACCCGACCTCGGTGCTGATCACCGGCTTCGACATCATCTTCTTCTGGGTCGCCCGGATGATGATGATGGGCCTGCACTTCATGAAGGACGGCGAGGGCCGTCCCCAGGCGCCTTTCCATGACGTCTATGTCCACGCGCTGGTGCGCGACGAGAAGGGCAAGAAGATGTCGAAGAGCCTGGGCAACGTCATCGACCCGCTCGACCTGATCGACGAGTACGGGGCGGACGCGATGCGCTTCACGCTGGCCTCGATGGCGGCGATGGGGCGGGACATCAAGCTGGCGGTCTCCCGCGTCGCCGGCTACCGCAACTTCGCGACCAAGCTGTGGAACGCCGCCCGTTTCGCCGAGATGAACGGCTGCAAGCCGGTCGTGGGCTTCGACCCCGCCCAGGTGCAGGCGCCGGTCAACCGCTGGATCGTGGGCGAGACCGTGCGCATCGCCGCCACCGTCGACCAGGCCCTGACCGACTACCGCTTCAACGACGCCGCCAACGCCCTTTACGGCCACGTCTGGGGCGTGGTCTGCGACTGGTACGTCGAATTTGCAAAACCCCTGCTGATGGGCGAGGACGGGCCGGCCAAGGACGAGACCCGGGCGACGCTCGCCTGGGCCATCGACCAGTGCCTGAAGCTCCTGCACCCGTTCATGCCCTACGTGACCGAGGCGCTGTGGGGCGCCATCGCCTCCCGCTCGAAGATGCTGATCCATGCGGACTGGCCGGCGCTGGACGCGGGTCTGGCCGACCCTGCCGCGGATGCGCGCGTCGGCCGGCTGGTGTCGCTGATCGAGGCGATCCGCTCGGTGCGCGCGGAGATGAACGTGCCGCCCTCGGCGAAGCTCGCGCTGCTGCTGGTGGACGGGGACGCCGAGCTGGAGGCCGCCATCGCCGAGGACCTGCCGCTGATCGAGCGGCTGGCCCGCGTCGAGGGGTTCTCGCGCGCGACCGAGGCCCCGAAGGGCGCGGCGACCATTCCCGTGACGGGGGGCGCGCTGGCGCTGCCGCTGGCCGGCATCGTCGACGGCAAGGCCGAGAAGGCGCGGCTGGAGAAGGCGCTGAGCAAGGTCGAGAAGGAGGCCGCGGGGATCGAGAAGAAGCTCTCCAACCCCGGGTTCCTGTCCAAGGCTCCCGACGAGGTGGTCGAGGAGAACCGCGAGCGGCTCGCCGAGGCCAGGGCCGAGGCCGAGCGCCTGCGCGTCGCCGCCGCCCGCGCCGCCGAGCTGGTCTGATCCGCCCGTCCTGCGGCGCCCGCTGACGCGGGCCGACCTTCGCCTCGGGCCGCGCCTTCGCGCGGCCCTCAAGGGCCCCCGCGATGCGGGGGCCTTTCGCGTCCGGCCGGGCGCTATTCCGGCAGCAGGGCCACCAGGCCGCCCGGGCGGCGGTCGAGCCGGCCGGCGAGCTCCAGCTCCAGCAGCACGTCGGCGAGCGCCGAGAGGGGGGCGCCGGAGAGGCGGGCGAGCTCGTCCTCCTCCACCGGCGCGAGGCCGAGCAGGTCGCGGATCCGGGCGCGCAGGGCGGCGTCGTCGGGAGCGGCGGAGAGCGGGGAGCGGGCGAAGGGGGCGTCGGGCTCGGCGAGGCCCGGGGCTTCGGCCTGCGGGGCGGGGAGGCCGGTGGCGGCGTCCGGATCGTCGAGGACCGTCGAGGCCGCCGCCTCCAGCGCCTCGATCACGTCGTCGACGTGGCGCACGAGGGTGGCGCCCTGGCGGATCAGGGCGTTGCCCCCCTCGGACCGCGGGTCGAGGGGGGAGCCGGGGACGGCCAGCACCTCGCGCCCCTGCTCGAGCGCGAAATCGGCGGTGATCAGGGAGCCGGAGCGGGCCGCGGCCTCGATCAGGATCACGGCGCGCGAGAGCCCCGCGATCACCCGGTTGCGGCGGGGGAAGTGACGGCCCTGGGGGGCGAGGCCGATGGGCGCCTCGGAGACCACGGCGCCGGCCTGGGCGATGCGCTCGGCGAGCGCGGCGTGGTCGGAAGGGTAGACGTCGCGCACGCAGCCGGCGACGGCGGCGACCGTGCCCCCGCCCTCGTCGGCGACCGAGAGGGCGGCGTCATGCGCCGCCCCGTCGACGCCGCGCGCGAGGCCGGAGACGGTCCACAGGCACTGCCGCCCCAGGTCGGCCGCCAGCGCGCGGGCCATGCGCAGCCCGACGGCGGAGGCGTTGCGGGCCCCCACGATGGCGATGGAGGGGCGCGAGAGCGCGGCCGGGTCGCCGCGCACCCACAGCACCGGCGGCGGATCGGGGATGCGCGCCAGCGCCGCCGGGTAGCCCGCCCGGCCCCAGACCAGCAGGGTCGCGCCGGCGGCGGCGCCGGCCTCGACCTCCCGCTCCGCCTGGCCGATGGAGGCGACGGTCACGCCCGCGGCCCCGCCGCGGCCGGCGAGATCCGGCAACGCCTCCAGCGCCCGGGCAGGGGAGCCGAACCGGCGCACCAGGCGCACCCAGGTCGAGGGCCCGACGTTGCGGCTGCGCGCGAGGCGCAGGGCGTCCAGCGCCTCGGCCTGCGAGGGTTTCGGGACGGCGACCGGTTCGGGACGCTTCAGGTCCAGGCGCGCCTGCATGGGGCCTCCTATCGGGCGATCCCGACAGGTGACGCGGGCAGGGTTAAGCCGGGGTTAACCGCGCGGCTTCGCGCCGATCTTCGACTCCGTGCCGCGCGCGAGCCGGCCGAGGTTCTCGTGATGCTTGGCGAAGACCAGGGCGGCCAGCAGGACGAAGAGCCCCACCGCCTCCAGCCGCCCGAAGGCCCAGAGCGCCAGCGGCGAGGCCGCCGCCGCCGCCAGCCCGCCGACCGAGGAATAGCGGGTCAGCGCCGCCGCCCCGAGCCACACGGCGAGGCACACCAGCCCCGCGGGCCAGCTCAGCGCCAGGGTGCAGCCGAGGATCGTGGCCACCCCCTTGCCGCCGCGGAACCGCAGCCAGACGGGGAAACAGTGGCCGATCATCGCCCCGCAGGCGCCCAGCACCGCGGCGTCGGGGCCCCACATGCCGGCGATCAGCACCGCCGCCGCGCCCTTGCCCGCGTCCAGCAGCAGGGTCAGCGCCGCGGCCGCCTTGTTGCCGGTGCGCAGCACGTTGGTGGCGCCGATGTTGCCCGAGCCGACCTTGGTCAGGTCCCCCAGCCCGAAGGCGCGGCTGAGCAGCACCCCCATCGGGATCGAGCCGAGCAGGTAGCCCAGCAGCAGCGCGCCCAGCAGATACGGCAGCGCCGCGTCGAGGCCGGGGGCCGCGGTCTCGCCCAGCAGGGCGCGCAGCCATTCGGGGATCATCCGGCTCATGCGGCCTGCGCCTCCCGCGCGAAGATCTGCCGGCCGGCGACGAAGCTGCGCAGGACCCGGCCCTGCATCCGGCGCAGGTCGTAGGGGGTGTTCTTGGAGCGCGAGTGCAGCTGCGCCCGGTCCAGCACCCAGGGCGCGCCCGGATCGAACAGCACCAGGTCCGCGGGCGCCCCGGGGGCGAGGCGCCCGGCCTCCAGCCCCAGCAGCCGGGCGGGGGTCAGCGCGAGCCGCGTGAACAGCGTCGGCAGGTCCAGCGCCCCCGCATGCACCAGCTGCAGCGCGGCGGGCAGCAGCGTCTCCAGACCCACGGCGCCATGGGCGGCCTGCTCGTAGGGGAGGCGCTTGAGCTCCTCGTCCTGGGGCAGGTGGGCCGAGGTGATCACGTCCACCAGCCCGTCGGCGACGGCCTGGACGAGGGCCTGGCGGTCCTCCTCGGCGCGCAGCGGCGGGCGCAGTTTGAAGAAGGTGCGGTAGGGCTCGATGTCGAGCTCGTTGAGGGTCAGGTGGTGGACCGAGGCGCCGGCCGAGATCTTCAGCCCCGCCCGCTTGCCCCGCGCCAGCGCCTCGAGCGCCATGCGGGTCGAGAGCTGGTCGGCGTGATAGCGGGCGCCGGTCAGCTCGACCAGCGCGAGGTCGCGCTCGAGCTGCATGCGCTCGGCCATGGCGGGGACGCCGGGCAGGCCGGACTTGGCGGCGAAGAAGCTCTCGGTCGCGCAGCCCTGGGCGGAGAGCACGGGCTCCTGCGGGTGGTGGATCACCAGCGCGTCGAGGGATTTCGCGTAGGTCAGGGCGCGGCGGAAGACGGTGGGGTCGGCGACCGGGTGGTCGCCGTCGGTGAAGGCGACGGCGCCGGCGTCGGAGAGGAACCCCATCTCGGACATGCGCTTGCCGGCGCAGCCCTGGGTCAGGGCCCCCATCAGCTTCACGTTCACCGGGCAGACGGCGGCGGCGCGGCGAAGGGCGAACTCCAGCACCGCGGGGTCGTCGGCGACGGGGTCGGTGTCGGGGCGCACCACCAGCGTGGTGACGCCGCCGGCGGCGGCGGCGAGGCCGGCGGTGCGGTAGCTCTCGCGGTGGCGGGCGCCGGGCTCGCCGACGTAGACGGACAGGTCGACGATGCCGGGGGCGAGGGCGCGGCCGGCGCAGTCGACCACCGTCGAGGGTTTCGCCGCGCCCGCGTCGCCGACGGCGGCGATGCGGCCGTCCTCGATCAGCAGGTCGCCGCGGGTCTCGGTCCCGGCCTCGGGGTCGATCAGCAGGGCGTCGCGCAGCAGGGTCGTGGTCATGTCGGAACGCTTCCGTTTCGCGTCGCGGAGCTCGCCTCCAGACCCTTGCGGGCGGCGGTGGCGAGGGCGTGGACCGACCGGGCCTCGGGCAGGGCCAGGTCGTCGAAGATCAGCCAGGGCTTGCGCCAGGTCCAGCGGCGAAGTTCCGAGCCTCGGCCCCGGGGCGGCGGGTCGCCGAAGGTCACCATGCCGAAGCCGGCGTCGAGGGCGGGGGCGGAGCCCTCGGTCAGCGGGATCGAGCGGATCCGCTGGTCGGGCCAGCGCGTCGCCGCGAGGGCGCGGCGGTCGGTCAGCGCATAGCGCGTGCCGCGGCGCACGCTCCGCTCCCACAGCTTCCAGCCCGCGAGACCGCCCGCCGCCACGACGCCTGCGACGATCCAGACCGCGTCGTCCCCGCTGCGCAGGCCGGGAATGGCCAGCAGCACCGCCATCATCAGCAGCACCGGCGAGGCGAGCGCCAGGATCATCCAGTCCCCGCGGGTCATCCAGCGCTTGTCCGGCTCGTTCACCCACAGCAGGCGCTCGCCGGGCTCGAGCCACGGGGCCCAGGCCTCCTGCTCGGGATGGGGCTGGTCGTCGGGGGGCGAGGTCACGCGGCGGTCCCCTGCGCCTCGGCCAGCAGTTCGAGGACGGCCATGCGCACCGCGACGCCCATCTCCACCTGCTCGCCGATCACCGAGCGCTCGGGGTCGTCGGCGACCAGCGCGTCGATCTCGACGCCGCGGTTCATCGGGCCGGGGTGCATGACGATGGCGTCGGGCTTGGCGCAGGCGAGCTTGCGGTGGTCGAGGCCGAAGCGGTGGAAGTACTCGCGCTGCGAGGGGACGAAGGCGCCCTCCATCCGCTCCTGCTGGAGGCGGAGCATCATCACCACGTCCGCGCCCTCGAGCCCCTTCTCCATGTCGTGGAAGACCTCGACGCCGTAGCGGTCGATCTCGGGGGGCAGGAGCGTCGGCGGGGAGACCACGCGCACCCGGTTCTCCATCATCCCCAGCAGGATCATGTTCGAGCGCGCCACGCGGCTGTGCGCCACGTCTCCGCAGATCGCCACGGTCAGCCGGTGCAGGCGGCCCTTGCGGCGGCGGATGGTGAGCGCGTCGAGCAGCGCCTGGGTCGGGTGCTCATGGCGCCCGTCGCCGGCGTTGATGACCGACGCGTCCACCTTCTGCGCCAGCAGCGCCACGGCGCCCGAGTGCTGGTGGCGCACCACGATCAGGTCGGGGTGCATGGCGTTGAGCGTGGCGGCGGTGTCGAGCAGCGTCTCGCCCTTCGACATCGAGGAGGTGCGCACCGACATGTTCATCACGTCCGCGCCCAGCCGCTTGCCCGCGATCTCGAAGCTCGCCTGGGTGCGGGTCGAGTTCTCGAAGAACAGGTTGATCTGGGTGAGGCCGCGCAGGGTGGACTTCTTCTTGTCCCGCGCCCGGTTCAGCGCGACGTAGTCCTCGGCCCGGTCGAGGATCGCGGTCACGTCGGCGGGGGACAGCTGCTCGATCCCCAGCAGGTGGCGGTGCGGCAGGCGGGGGGTCGGGGTGTCGGTCACGCGGCGGCGGCTCCCTTGCGTTGCGCCCGCCTTATGGCGCCGGGGGCGGGGGGCGGGCAAGGGCGCAGGGCCGGCGGCCGCGCCCGCCCGGGCCCTGCGGGATCACGTTCGCCGGCGCCGGGCCCTCGCCCCGCTTGACGCGGGCGCGGCGGCGCCGTCCCGTGCGGAGGAAAACGGCCCCCGCGGCGGGGCGAGAGGGAGGAGACGCGCATGTACACCATCGTCGGAAATCCGCGGAACCGCAGCCTGCGGGCGATGTGGGCGCTGGAAGAGCTGGGCCAGGACTGGACGCTGGAGGCGGTGGCCCCGCAGACCGAGCGGATGCTGGCGGTCAACGCCACCGGCAAGGCCCCGGTGCTGCTGGTCGACGGCACGCCGATCCCCGATTCGGTGGCGATCGTGACCTTCCTTTCCGACCGCCACGGGGCGCTGACCTTCCCCGCCGGCTCGCTCGAGCGCGGGCGCCAGGACGCGATCACCCAGTTCATCGTGGACGAGCTGGAGGGCGCCTGCTGGACGGCGGCCAAGAACGACTTCATCCACCCCGAGGACAAGCGCTCGCCCGTGAAGCCCACCTGCGCCTTCGAGTTCGAGCTGGCGCAGAAGCGGCTCGAGCGGCTGCTGGGCGAGGGGCCGTGGCTGATGGGCGAGACCTTCACCATCGCCGACATCCTCGCCGCCCACACGCTGAGCTGGGGGGAGCGGATGTTCCAGTGGCCGCTGACCGAGACACTGGCCGCCTACAAGGACCGCGCCATGTCGCGCCCCGCGCTGGGCGCCGCGATGGCCAAGGGCAAGGCGATGCTGGAAGCCGCCGCCTGAGCCGTCCGCGCCCCGGCCCGCCCCCGGCGACGGGGGCGGGGATCGGGGCGGCGACGGGGACCGGGACGGGCCGGAGGCCTCAGGGCAGCGGGCCCCCTTCGTAGAGCCAGGCGACCGCCTGCGGGTCGGGGCAGATCCGCCCCCCGACCTCGCGCAGGTGGCGCGAGATCTCGGGGGTCATGCCCTCGGCCGCGGCCTGTCCGGTCTCGCCCTTGCGGATCATCGCGCCGGCTTCGAGAATCCGCACCTCGCCGGCGCTGCGCGCCTCGAACTTGTCCTCGTGCCGCTTCATCCAGGCGAAGGAGGCGTGCTCGAGCACCCGGGGCCAGGTCTGCGCATCCGGCTCGACCTCCAGGAACCCGGCGATGCGGCGGACCGAGCCTTCGAGGTCCCGCTTCATGTCCGAGAAGTGCAGGAACAGCACGTTGGGCTCATGGCGCAGCGGCCACCAGGCGGCGAGGAAGCCGAAGAAGGCGCCCTGCATGCCATGGGCGTCGACCACCTCGGCGTAGAAGCGGGGGAAGTCCGGCCGGCACAGCGCCTCGCGCGGCATGCCCCACAGGGCGAACCAGGCGTCGGAGTGCTGTTCGAGGAACGGGCGGAAGGAGACGATCGCCTCCTCGGGATTGCGGAACACCACCACATACTTGACGTCCCGCCCCGACCCCGGCGCCAGGAACGGCGCGTCGGGCGGGGCGGAGTGGGTCTTGAAGGCGCGCCTCGCCGTCGCAGGCATCGCCGCGACCCGGTCGGCCACGTCCTGGGGCGTCTCGCCGGGGTGGGCGAGGAACTCGATCCAGGGCACTTCCTCGTAGATGTCGCGGAACTCCGAAGGGGCCCCGGCGAGGAGCTGGTGGACGATGTTCATCGTCCAGGTGGTGCCGCTCTTGGGCGGGACCGAGATCACCACGTCGCCGTCGCGCCAGGCGATCCGGCTCTGGATGCCCGGATCGATCCAGGGCGGGCCTGCGCGGGGGGGGCCTGCCTCGGGAGGCGCGGATCGGGCGGCGTCGCTCATCGTGGACATCCTGTCTGGCGCGCGCCCCGGTCGGGGAGGGCCAAGGAGGCGCGGGGCGCCCCGCGGCGCGGGGACGGTCTGACCCAGAGTAAGCGCCGCCGGGGGAAGCGCAAGCGCCTGACGCCGCTCAGGCGTCGGCGTGAAAGCCCCGGATCAGGACGGCCTGGAAGAACGGGACCGGGCGGGAGAAGCCCGCCGCCTGCAGGCAGGCCGCCGTCCGCTCGGGCGTCAGCACGCCGAGCCTGTCGCGCAGGGTCCGGGGCAGGTCCGCGAGCGATTCGGGGCCCGCGCCCATCAGGCGCTGCACCTGCTCCCAGTCGGCCAGCATCCCGGGGAACTCCGGCGCGTAGAGGTCGGCGCAGATCTCGGCCCCCACGTAGCGCCCGCCGGGGACCAGGCGGGCGTGGATCTCGCGGTAGAAGCCCTCCCGCTCGGCGTCGGGGACGAAATGCGCGACCAGCATCGCCAGCGCCACGTCGAACGGACCCTTGGGGGCGTCGGCGACATGGCCCTCGACCAGGGTGCAGCGCTCGGCGAGGCCCGCCTCGCGCAGCCGGTCCGCGCAGACCGCCAGCATCTCGGCCGAGGGATCGACGCCCACGAAGCGCCACTCGGGCCGCGCCTGGGCCAGGGCCAGGATCTCGGCCCCCGTGCCGACGCCCACGCACAGCGCGCGGGCCTCCCGCGGGGCCCCGACCAGCGCCAGGCCGGAGAGGAAATGCAGCGCCTGGGAGATCGGGGCGAGGGGCCGGTTGCGCGCGTCGTAGCGCTCGGCCAGGCTGCGGTCGAAGGCGGGGGCGGAGCTCATGGGGGGCGTCCCGGATCGTCGGAGGGGCGGCGATCCTGCCCCCGGCCGGGCGCCGGGGTCCAGAGACGGCGGCGCCGCGCCCGGCGTCCCCGCGGTCCCCGCATGCAAAAGGGGCGGCCCGGCGGACCGCCCCTCGTCGGATCGTCTCGATGCGGCCGGAGGCTCAGGCGGCCTCGGCCAGGGCCTTCTCGCCCTCGGCGAGCTTCGCGGCCACGGTGGCGACATGGGCGCCCTGCTGGCGGGCCACGGAGAGCTCGCGCTCGGTCGGCTGGCGGGAACCGTCGCCGGCCGCAAGCGTGCCGGCGCCGTAGGCCGAGCCGCCGCGGACCTCGTCGACCATGCCCAGTTCGGCGGTCGAGAAGGGCACGCCCACCACGACCATGCCGTGATGCAGCAGGGTGATGTGGGTGCTCAGCACCGTCGACTCGTTGCCGGTGCCGGTGGCGGTCGAGACGAACACCGACCCGACCTTGCCGATCAGCGCGCCCTTCGCCCACAGACCGCCGGTCTGGTCGAGGAAGGTGCGCATCTGGCCGGCCATGTTGCCGAAGCGGGTGCCGGTGCCGATGATGACGGCGTCGTAGTCGGCGAGCTCCTCGGGCCTGGCGATCGGCGCCGCCTGGTCCCACTTGCCGCCGGCGGCCTTGAAGGCCTCCTCGGGCATGGTCTCGGGGACGCGCTTCACGTCCACCTGGGCGCCGGCCTGGCGGGCGCCCTCGGCGACGGCGCCGGCCATCGTCTCGATATGGCCGTACATGGAGTGATAGAGCACCAGAACCTTGGTCATCGTCTCGTCCTTGCGATCTTGGGCCGCCCGGGAGGTCGGGGGGGGTGAGGCGGCGTCCGGGCTAACGTGGCCCTCCTGTCCGGCGGTGACCAGACCCGCATTCCGGGACGGATTGTTGCGGGAAATGGAACGCGGGCCGGGGCGCGGCGGCGTCTTCGCCCGCGACCCGGCGACCCGAACGTTGCGCGAACGCTTGCGCGGCGGGGAGGGCGGCGCTATCTCGGCGCTGATGGCGGACAAGGCCCAACTTTCCCAAGGCACGATCCTGACCGGCGGCGCCCCCGAGGGCTACGACGCGAAGCTGATCGCCGATCTCGTGGCCAAGGCCGACGGGCCGGTGATCCATGTCGCGCGCGACGACGCGCGCATGGCGGCGCTGGCCGAGGCGCTGACCTTCTTCGCCCCCGACCTGCCGGTCTGGCGTTTCCCGGCCTGGGACTGCCTGCCCTACGACCGCATCAGCCCCAACGCCGACATCTCGGCCGCGCGCATGGCGACGCTGGCGGCCCTGGCCGACGGCCTGCCGGGCCGGGCGGTGGTGCTGACCACGCTCAACGCCGCCGCCCAGCGCGTGCCGGCGAAGTCGGTGGTGCGCGCGGCCTCCTTCGTGGCGGAGGTGGGCAAGCCGCTCGACCTCGACGCCCTGCGCGAATACCTCGCCCGCATGGGCTTCAACCGCGCGCCCACGGTGACCGAGCCCGGCGACCACGCCATCCGCGGCGGCGTGGTGGACGTGTTCCCCCCGGGCGCCGAGGCGCCGGTGCGCCTCGACCTCTTCGGCGACGTCCTCGACAACGCGCGGCGCTTCGACCCCGAGACGCAGCGCACCATCGAGAAGATCCGGCGCGTCGAGCTGGCCCCCGTCTCCGAGGTGATCCTCGACGAGGACGCCATCGCCCGCTTCCGCCAGATGTATCGCGAGACCTTCGGCGCCGCCGGCCTCGACGACCCGCTCTACGAGGCGGTCTCGGCGGGGCGCAAGCAGCAGGGCATGGAGCACTGGCTGCCCTTCTTCCACGAGGAGCTGGCGACCCTCTTCGACTACCTCCCCGACGCCCCCGTCGCCCTCGACCACCAGGTCGAGGAGGCGCGCGAGGCCCGCTGGGAGATGGTCCGCGACCACTACGAGGCGCGGAAGAACGCGCAAGGCGCGAAGCCCGCCATGGGCGCCGCCGTCTACAAGCCGTGCCCGCCGGAGCTGCTGTATCTTTCCGAGGCGCAGTGGCTGGAGGCCCTGTCGGGCCGCCACCTGCGCCGCTTCTCCCCCATGCCCCAGCCCCCGGGGCCGGGCTGCGTGGACATGGGCGGCCGCCTCGGCCGCAGCTTCGCCGCCGAGCGGGCGCAGGAGGGGGTGAACGTCTTCGACGCGCTCGCCGCCCACCTCAAGGCGCT
The DNA here is from genome assembly GCF_900113695.1 of Albimonas pacifica. Classification (GTDB taxonomy): domain Bacteria; phylum Pseudomonadota; class Alphaproteobacteria; order Rhodobacterales; family Rhodobacteraceae; genus Albimonas; species Albimonas pacifica. The sequence goes on from NZ_FOQH01000008.1 coordinate 98,754, forward strand.
GGTGAAGGCGAAGACGGTGATCTTCGCCACCTACTCCGAGGGCGCGCGCGACCGCGTGAAGACCCTGCTGGAGGATCACGACGCCCCCGCCTCCCGCCTCGTCTCCCGCTTCGCGGACGTGAAGAAGGACGTGGTGAACCTCGCGGTCTGGCCGCTGGAGGCCGGCTTCGAGACCGCCGACCTGGCGGTGGTGGCCGAGCAGGACGTCCTGGGCGACCGCCTGATCCGCGCCCCTCGGCGCCGCAAGCGCGCCGAGAATTTCCTGACCGAGGCCTCGACCCTCTCGGCCGGCGACCTGGTGGTGCATGTCGAGCATGGCATCGGCCGGTTCCTGGGCCTCGAGACCGTCACCGCGCTGGGCGCCCCCCACGACTGCGCCGCCCTCGAATACGCCGGCGGCGACAAGCTCTACCTGCCGGTCGAGAACATCGAGCTGCTGAGCCGCTACGGCCACGAGGCGGGCCTGCTCGACAAGCTCGGCGGCGGCGCCTGGCAGGCCCGCAAGGCGAAGATGAAGGAGCGGATCCGCGAGATGGCGGATCGCCTGATCCGCATCGCCGCCGAGCGCGCGCTTCGCAAGGCCCCCGAGTTCGAACCTCCCCACGGCCCCTGGGACGAGTTCTGCGCCCGCTTCCCCTACCAGGAGACGGACGACCAGCTCGCGACCATCGAGGACGTGCTGGGCGACCTCGCCGCCGGCACGCCGATGGACCGGCTGATCTGCGGCGACGTCGGCTTCGGCAAGACCGAGGTCGCCCTGCGCGCCGCCTTCGTCGCCGCCATGTCCGGGATGCAGGTGGCGGTGGTGGCGCCGACCACGCTGCTCGCCCGCCAGCACGCCAAGACCTTCGCCGAGCGCTTCCGCGGCTTCCCGGTGAACGTGCGCCAGCTGTCCCGCTTCACCCCGGCGAAGGAGGCTCAGGACACCCGCAAGCGCCTCGCCGACGGCACGGTGGACGTGGTGGTGGGCACCCATGCGCTGCTGGCGCAGGGGGTGCGGTTCAAGGACCTCGGGCTGCTGATCATCGACGAGGAGCAGCACTTCGGCGTCAAGCACAAGGAACGGCTGAAGGAGCTGCGCTCCGACGTCCACGTGCTGACCATGACCGCGACGCCGATCCCCCGGACGCTGTCGCTCGCCATGTCCGGCGTCCGCGAGCTCTCGGTCATCGCCACGCCCCCGGTCGACCGTCTCGCCGTGCGCTCCTACATCGCCGAGTTCGATCCGGTGACGGTGCGCGAGGCCCTGCTGCGCGAGCATTTCCGCGGCGGGCAGAGCTTCTTCGTGGTCCCCCGCATCTCCGACATCCCCGAGATCGAGGCGTTCCTGCGCGAGCAGGTCCCCGAGGTCAGCTTCGTCACCGCCACCGGCCAGATGGCCGCGGGCGACCTCGACGACCGGATGAACGCCTTCTACGACGGCCAGTACGACGTGCTGCTGGCGACGACCATCGTGGAGTCGGGGCTCGACATCCCGCGGGCCAACACGCTGATCGTGCATCGGGCGGACATGTTCGGCCTGGCGCAGCTCTACCAGATCCGGGGCCGGGTCGGGCGCTCCAAGCTGCGCGCCTACGCCTATTTCACCACCGAGCCGCGCAAGCGCCTGACCGACGGGGCCGACAAGCGCCTGCGGGTGCTGGCCTCCCTCGACAGCCTCGGCGCGGGCTTCACGCTGGCGAGCCACGACCTCGACCTGCGCGGGGCGGGCAACCTGGTGGGCGAGGAGCAGTCGGGCCACATCCGCGAGGTCGGCTTCGAGCTCTACCAGTCGATGCTGGAGGAGGCGATCGCGCGGATGAAGTCGGGCGAGGCCGAGGGCCCGATCGATTCGGGCGACTGGTCCCCGCAGCTCGGCCTCGGCGTGCCGGTGATGATCCCGGAGGCCTACGTCCCCGACCTCGACGTCCGCCTCGGCCTCTACCGCCGCCTGTCGGGCCTGGAGAGCAAGACCGAGCTGGAGGGGTTCGCGGCCGAGCTCCACGACCGTTTCGGCAAGCCGCCCCGCGAGGTGGAGATGCTGCTGCGGGTGGTGCGGGTGAAGGCGCTGTGCAAGCGCGCCGGCATCGCCAAGCTGGACGGCGGGCCGAAGGGCGCGACGCTGCAGTTCCGGGACGACAAGTATGCGAACCCCGCGGGCCTCGCGAGCTGGCTGCAGGAGCAGCGCGGCCTCGCCAAGATCCGCGACAACAAGGTGGTGGTGCGCCGGGACTGGGCGACCGAGGCCGACCGCCTGAAGGGCGCCTTCTCCATCGCCCGGGACCTTGCGAAGCTCGCCCAGGCCGCCCGGAAGGCCGCCTGACCTCGCGGCGGCGCGTCAGCCGTCTGGCCCGGTTCCGCCCCTCCACCGGCCGGCGCGCCCCTCGCGCCCCGGGCGCCCACGCGCCTCTCCAACCTGGCCCCCGACGCCGCCCGCCCCCCGTGGAGCGCCTGCGACGCGCCCCCCATGCACCCTCGGGAGCGCCTGTTCTCCGGAGCCGTCTCTCGCGGATGCCGTAAAGAGCGACTCGTCCGCCCCGGTCAAGGATCGCGCAGCGACCGCGCAAAGCGCGGCTTGTCCTTGACCGGGGCGGGCGAGTCGCTCAGGCATCCATCAGCGAGAGACGGCTGCGGAGGACAGGCGCGGGCGCTTTGTTCTTGGGTGAGTCAGGAGCCCGCCGGAGGCTCCCCGCCTCCGCAATTCCTCGAACCGCCCCCCAGGGTCGCGACGCAGCCAAGCCCGCCCGCAGGGCGCCTGTAGACCGTTCGCCCCCTGCAGTCCCGGGCGCAGCCCCCGCGCAAGGCCCGCGCAGGGATCAGTAGGCGATCCCCATCGACCCGCTCAGGGCGAGCACCGCGAGGCCCAGGGCGAGGGTGGTCAGCACCTCGATGGCGACGAGGTAGGTGTGGTTGCCGTGGAGCATCGCCAGCGCCGCCTGGTGGGCCTGGGGGTCGCCGCGCAGGCCGGTGGCGTGGACGCGGTCCTCGCTGTCGGCGATCGACTGGCGCACGGGTTCGGTCATGAACAGGTACATGCCCCCCACCAGCATGATCAGCGCCACCGGCGAGCCGTCCCCGGCCTGCGAGAGCTTGTAGAGCCCCGCCACCGCCAGGAAGATCCCCGCCAGCATCACCACCAGGAAACGGGCCGAGTGGCGCCACAGCGCCTGGCGTCGGCCCTCGATCGCCTCCAGCGCCTCGCTGGTCAGGCGCATCCTCGCCGAAGGGCAGCGCCGCCAGCAGACCAGCGACCAGCCGGTGCGCAGCGCCATCGCCAGCAGAAGCCAGCGGGTCAGGGGGTCCTGACCGATCGCGTCCAGGATGTTGCCAAGCCCGTCCATGACCCTGTCCTCCTGTCTGCGCCGCTCCGCCCGCGCGCTGGCGCGAGGCGGCGCGGCCCGCCGCCGCGCCCGCCGTCAGACGGGGGGCTGGGCTTCCTGCCTCTCCCCGGCGTCGCGCTCGGCGTCCGCCTGCGCGGCCTGCAGGCCGCGGAGCTCCTCGATCACGCGCATCCACAGGTCGGGCTCCTGCGCGCCCTGGATGACGTATTTTCCGCCGACCAGGAAGGTCGGGACGCCGCCCACCCCGATCTCGCGCGCGGCCTCGTCCTCCTCGACCACTTCCTTGCGGTCGGCGTCGGATTCGAGCAGCGCCGCCACCACGCCGCGGTCGAGCTCGCAGGCGTCGGCGATGTCGAGCAGCACCGAGCGGTCGGAGATGTCGAGCCCGTCCTCGAAATAGGCGCGGAACAGCGCGTCCACGACGCGGCCCTGCGCGCCCTCGGTGCGGGCCCAGCGGATCAGCCGGTGGGCGTCGATGGTCGAGGGGGTGCGGTCGATGCGCGAGAAGTCGATCTCGAGCCCTGCGCCCGCGGCCGCCTCGGCGATCTGGTCGTAGATCCGTTTCGCCTTCTCCCGGCCGCCGAACTTGGCTTCGAGATAGCTGCGCCGGTCCATGCCCTCGGGCGGCATGTCGGGGTTCAGGCGGAACGGGCGCCAGCGGATGTCGAACGGATGGTCCGGCATGCCTTCGAGGGCGCGGTCCAGCTTCGCCTTGCCGATGTAGCACCAGGGGCAGATCGGGTCGGAGATGATGTCGAGCGTGATCATGGCCGCAATGTGGGAAGTCCCGGCCCGAAGGTCAATTCAAGCTTTCATGGCAAGCTGACGCGGCCGTAAGCCCTTCGGCCCTCAGATCAGCCCGAAGCGCCGGTCCAGCTCGGCCCGGTACCAGGCCTTGAGCGCGGGATCGAAGCGGGCGAAATCGGCGTCCTGCTGCGCCACGGTGCTCGCGCCGGGCTTGTGGACATGGGGCGCGAGCTCGGCCTGCCACAGGTCGAGGATCGGCCGCGTCACCTCCGGGTGGAACTGGGTGGCGAGCGCGGGGCCGATGCGGAAGGCCTGGTTCGCCCAGGGACCGTCGGTGGTCGCCAGCCGCTCGGCCCCCCGGGGCGTCGAGAAGCCCTGGAAGTTGCCCGACAGCACCGTCAGCCCGTCGGGGATCGGGTTCCCGGCCGCGGGCAGGGCGCGCAGGGGGTGGAAGCGCCAGGCGATGCGCCCCTCGGGGTCGGGGGCGACCGTCGCGCCCAGCGCGTGGGCCAGCATCTGCGCGCCGAGGCAGATGCACATCATCGGCAGCCCCCGCTCGAGCGCCCGGCGCATCAGCGCGATCTCGGCCTGCATCCAGGGCTGTTCGGCGATGTCGGTGACCATCTGCGGCCCGCCCATCACCAGCATCCCGTCGACCCCGTCGAGGGCGGGCAGGGCCTCGCCCCGCCAGGCCTGGACGACCTGCGCCTGCGCCCCCCGGTGGCGCAGATGGGCGAGGCCCGCATCCGGCGTGGCGTGGTCCATGTGCTCGAGGACCAGGATCCGGCGCGCCATCGCGGTCAGGCCGAATAGAGCGCGCGCAGGTCGACGCTGGCGCGTTCGCCCAGGTCGGACCAGTGATCGGCGAGGAACCGCTCGGCGGCGTCCCGCCCCACCTGCTTGAGGTTCTGCATCAGCGTCCAGTCGGCGTGCATCTTGGTGGCGACGCCCAGCTTGCCCATGGTCTCGTCGTCGGCGATCGAGTGGACCAGCACGTCCTTCATCGCGCCCTGCGGGATCACGCCCTCGGACAGCAGGCGGCGCACGAAGGTGATCGCGCGCAGCTCGCCCAGCAGGGCGGCGTTGAAGCTGATCTCGTTGGTGCGGTTGAGGATGTCGCGCGCGGTGCGCGGCAGCTCCTCGCGCACGATGGGGTTGATGTGCACGATCACCAGGTCGCAGGCCCGGGTTCCGTAGAACAGGGGCCACAGCGAGGGGTTGCCGGTGAAGCCGCCGTCCCAGAACGCCTCGCGCCGGCCGGTGGCGGGGTCGTCGATCTCGACCGCCTGGAACACCGAGGGCAGGCAGGTCGAGGCGAGGATCGCGTCGGTCCCGATCTCGTCGCCCTGGAACACCCGCGCCTTGCCGGTGCGCACGTTGGTGGCGCAGATGAACAGGTGCGGCGGCTCGGCGGTGCAGATCGTGTCGAAGTGCAGCTGCTCGGTCAGCAGGCCCCGCAACGGGTTGATGTTGAACGGATTGAGGTCGTAGGGCGAGAACATCCGGGTCAGGCTGTCGCCCAGCCCCCAGCCGGCCCCCGCCTCGATGGCGTCGGCGAGGTTCTCGGTGGTCGGGTGGAAGGCGCGCACCCACTCCAGCAGCGGGTTGGGCAGGCCCGAGGAATAGCGCGCGATCGAGCCCCAGAAGCGGTCGAGCGAGGTCTTCGCCGCCTCCCGCCCCCCGTTGAGCAGGCCGGTCTTCAGGGCGGCCGCGTTCATCGCGCCGGCGGAGGTGGCGGTGATCCCGTCGAACTCCAGCGCCTCCTCTTCCAGCAGCCGGTCGAGCACGCCCCAGGTGAAGGCGCCGTGGGCGCCGCCGCCCTGGAGGGCGAGGTTGATGGTCTTGGTGGGTCGGCGAGCCATGGCTGGGGGGTCCTTTCCGCGGATCGGCGGGTCAGCGCCCGAGGCTGGTCAAGGCGTCGGTGAGGTAGGCGGAGAAGTGCCGGCGCGCGCCCTCCAGCGACAGATGGTCCGCGTCGCGGTAGATCGGAAGGCCGTCGGACATGTAGGGGCAGCGCTCGCCGCAGATCGTCGGCGTCAGGGGGACGAGCGTGACGCCCGGCTTCTCGGCGAGCCGCTCCAGCGTTCCCAGCGCGGCGCGCTGGTCGGCGGCTATGGCGGCGAGGCTCGGCCCCGGCGGCGGGATCCTGTTCCAGCGGGTGTGCTGGGCGACCATCTCGGGCGGCTCGAAGTCCATCACCGGGGTCGGGCCCAGCAGGATCACCCGGCGCCCGGAGGCGAGCAGCCGGTCGACGGTGATCTCCAGCGCCTGCGAGAGCCGCTCGAAGCGGTCGCCGTGCAGGTCGAGGGCGCCGGTCTCGCGCAGGTCGCCGGTTCCGCCGTCCGCGTGCCCGGGCGCGCCGGCGCCGAAATGGCCCAGCCAGTGCGCCATGAGGATCACCGTCGCCATGTCCGGGCGGCCCTCGAGATCGGCGAGCACGCGCTCGGCGTTGCGGCTGCAGCCCAGCCGGCCGCCCATGGCGGGGCGGTCGAAGCCGACCATCGGCGGGCAGCCGACCACGATGCGCCGCGCCGCGGGGATCCCCAGCGCCCGGGTCGCGTCGTCGAGCGGCGCGAGCAGCATCCGCGCGTGGGAATCGCCCCAGATCAGCAGCTCCGCCGGGCCAGCCGGCGGCGCGTCGGGGTCGAGCGGGCAGTAGAGCGCGTCCGCCTCGGCCGCGCCGCAGCGGTCGTACTTGCCGTTGGCGTTCTCGGCGAGCGCGTAGATCCGCTGCACCTCGGGCGGGAAGCGCCCCGGCGCGCCCGCGGTCGCGTAGGCCGCCCAGCCCAGCCCCGCGAAGACCGCGATGCCGGCGAGCGAGCCCGCGAAGATCCGCCCCCGCGGCACGCCGTCGGGCCCGCGGCTGCGGAACGGCCGCTCGACGAAGCGCCACGAGGCCCAGGACAGCGCCAGGATCGCGAGCAGCGCGCCCGCCATCGCGCCCATCGGCAGCTCGGTCGTCACCAGCACCGTGCGCACCAGCGTCAGCACCGGCCAGTGCCAGAGATAGAGCGAGTAGGAGAGCAGCCCGATCGCCACCGGCAGGCGCGTCGCGAGCAGGCGGTTGACGCCCGACCCGCCCGCGCGGCCCGCCCAGATCAGCGCCGCCGCCCCCAGCGCCGGGGGCGCCGCGGCGAGCCCGGGGAACGGCGTCGCGGAGGAATAGAGGAAGACCGGCGCGAGGATCGCCGCGAGCCCCAGCGCCCCGACCGCCTCGCGCAGCGCCCGCGGGGCCGCGGCCGGGGCCATGCCGTAGGCGAGCGCCGCGCCGAGGCCCAGCTCCCACGCGCGGGGGGGCAGCAGGAAGAAGGCCCAGTTCGCCCCCTGCGCCACCCCCAGCGCCGCCAGCGCGAAGGACCCCGCCAGCGCCGCCGCGAGCCCGATGCGAACCCACCGCCCGCCCAGCAGCGCCAGCGCCCACAGAAGCGGCGGGAACACGATGTAGAACTGCTCCTCCACCGCCAGCGACCAGGTGTGCAGCAGCGGCTGCATCTCCAGCGCCGGGGCGAAATAGTCGTTGGTCTTCCAGAACAGCAGGTTCGAGGCGAACAGCGCCGTCGCCACCGCGGCCTTGCCGGTCTCGGCGAAGAACTTGGGCGACTGGATCGCCGCGCTCGCCAGCAGGGTGACGGCCAGCATCGCGAACAGCGCCGGCAGGATCCGCCGCGCCCGCCGCTCGTAGAAGCCCAGGATCGAGAAGCGCCGCGCCTCGATCTCGCGCCGCAGGATCGAGGTGATCAGAAAGCCCGAGATGACGAAGAACACGTCCACCCCGACGTAGCCGCCCCCGACGCCGGGGAGGCCCGCGTGGAACAGGACGACCGGCACGACCGCGACCGAGCGCAGGCCGTCGATGTCGGGACGGTAGCCGATGCTTGTGGACATGAACGCTTCGCCGACCCCCTTGGTGATCGTCGACACATAGCAGAGGGGGGCGGGGCCGCCTCGCGTTCACGTTGAGGCACGCTGTCGCGCGAGGGGCGGGCAGGGCGACGGCGGCGCGCGCCGCCGCCCCGCGGGGATCAGAGCGCCGTCCAGCCGCCGTCGACGCTGATCGTGGTGCCGGTGATCTGGGCCGCGTCGTCCGAGCACAGGAAGGCCACCGTGCCGCCGAGCTGCTCGACGGTGGCGAATTCCTTGGAGGGCTGGCGGTCGAGGATCACCTTCTCGATCACCTCCTCGCGGCCCATGCCGTACTGCTTCATCGTGTCGGGGATCTGCGCCTCGACCAGGGGCGTCAGCACGTAGCCGGGGCAGATGGCGTTGCAGGTGATCGGCTCGCGCGCCGTCTCCAGCGCCGTGACCTTGGTGAAGCCGACGACGCCGTGCTTGGCCGCCACGTAGGCGCCCTTGTAGGGCGATGCGGTCAGGCCGTGGGCGGAGGCGATGTTGACCACCCGCCCCCAGCCGCCCTTGCGCATGATCGGCAGCGCCGCGGCGGTGGTGTGGAAGGCCGAGGAGAGGTTGATCGCGATGATCGCGTCCCATTTCGCGGCCGGGAAATCCTCGATCGGCGAGACGTGCTGGATCCCGGCGTTGTTGACCAGGATGTCGACGGAGCCGAACTTCGCCTCGGCCTTCGTCAGCAGGGCGCGGCACTGGTCGCCCTTGCTCATGTCCGCCTGGATGTAGGCCACGTCCGCGCCGTGTTCCTTCGCGATCTTCTCGGCGAGCGCATGGTCCTCGTCGGAATCGGAGAAGGAATTGATCACGACCCGGGCGCCGCGGGCGGCGAGGCATTCGGCGATGCCGAGGCCGATGCCGGAGTTGGACCCCGTCACCACGGCGGTTTTTCCGGTGAGAGACATGTCGCGTTTCGCTCCTGCGAGAATTAGGGTGCGCAGCGCCGCGGACAGGTCGGGCGGCGGGATCCTCCCGCCGGCTCCGCCACGTGGCGCCGGCTCCCAGACCCTAGGTCTTCGCAGCCGCGAAATCGAGCGACACGCGCCGATCCGACGCAGGCCAGCGGGCCTCGGATCGGGCGGTCGGAACCAGCAGGCTGGAGGGCGCAAAAAAAGAACGCCCTCCGAGGAGGGCGTCCAGTGTTGAGGCAGGTTTCATACAGGCAAGAAACCTATCGAGCAGTGGGGAGAGGATACGGAACAGCCCGCCCGCTCGGCAAGCGAAAGTTTCGCGACCTCGGGCGTTTGACGCGATTCCCGTCGCTTTCGCGTGAAGGACGGGGGGGGCTGCGCGCCCTCGCGGTCCGGGCGCTCGTGGGACTGCATCTGGCGCTCGGCGCTACATGCAGCGTGTGGGCGGCCGAGCCCACGCAGGGTCTTGCGATGCTCGGCGCGCCGGACCTCCCCGCGGACTTCGATCATCTGCCCTATGCGAATCCCGATGCGCCCAAGGGCGGGCGGATCGTGCTGGGCGAGATCGGGGGATTCGACTCGCTCAACCCCTACATCCTGAAGGGCCGCTCGGTCTGGGCGGTGCGCGGGCTGATGATCGAATCGCTGATGATGCGCTCGATCGACGAGCCCTTCGCGCTCTATCCCTCGCTGGCCCAGTCGGTGACCGTGCCCGAGGACCGCGCCTGGGTGGAGTTCGCGCTCGACCCCCGCGCGCGCTTCTCCGACGGGAGCCCGGTGATGGTCGAGGACGTGATCTGGTCGATGGAGACCCTGGCCGAGAAGGGCCTTCCCGCCTTCCGCGCCACCTGGGACCGGGTCGCGGGCTGGGAGCGGACGGGCGAGCGCTCGGTCCGCTTCGACTTCGTGGAGCCGGACGCCGAGCTGCCGCTGATCCTCGCCCTGCGCCCGATCCTGCAGAAGGCCCATTACGAGGGCCGCGACTTCGCCGAGAGCTCGCTGGCCCCCCCCGTCGCCTCGGGCCCCTACACGGTCGAGGAGGTCGAGCCCGGTCGCCGCGTGGTGTTCCGCAAGGACCCCGACTGGTGGGGGGCGGATCTGCCGGCGAACCGCGGCCGCTTCAACTTCGAGACCGTCCGCCACGAGTGGTTCAAGGACGGCGCCGCCCTCTTCGAGGCGTTCCGCGCCGGCGAGATCGACCTGGTGCGCGAGGGCGATCCCGCCCGCTGGGAGGACGGCTATGCGTTCCCCGCCGCCCAGCGCGGCGAGATCGTGCAGGAGACGATCCCCTCGGGCCGACCCTCGGGGATGATCGGCTTCGTGTTCAACACCCGCCGGGAGATCTTCCAGGACATCCGGGTGCGCGAGGCGCTGGCGCTGGCCTTCGACTTCGAATGGGTCAACCAGACCCTCAACCGCGGCGCCTACGAGCGGGTGCGCAGCCCCTTCGGCGGCTCGGTCCTGGGCTTCGAGGGGCCCGCCGAGGGCCGCGAGCGGGAGATCCTGGCGCCCTTCGCCGAGGCGCTGCCCGCGGGCGCGCTGGACGAGGGCTTCGCCTGGCCCGCGACCGAGGGCGACGGGCGCAACCGGCGCAACCTGCGCGCGGCGGCGAAGCTGCTGTCCGAGGCGGGCTGGTCGGTGGAGAACGGCGTGCTGGTCGACGCCGCCGGCGCGCCCTTCCGCTTCGAGATCCTGCTGGGCGGCCCCGCCTGGGAGACGGTGGCCGAGGTCTTCGCCCGCCAGCTCCAGCCGCTGGGCGTCCAGGCCTCGGTGCGCCTGGTGGACGGGGCGCAGTACGAGGCGCGGCGCTCGGACTACGACTTCGACATGATCGTCAACACCTGGGCGATGAGCCTGAGCCCGGGCGCGGAGCAGCGCTTCTACTGGGGCCGCGCCGGCGCGGCCCAGCCCGGGACGCGCAACTATCCGGGCATCGACAGCCCGGCGGTGGAGGCCTCGATCGACGCGCTGCTGGCGGCGCAGACGCCCGAGGATCACCGCGCGGCCGTCAGGGCGCTGGACCGGGCGCTGACCACCGGCCTGTGGTTCATCCCGCTGTGGTACGCGCCCGAGAGCCGCATCGCCTACCGCGCCGACCTCCACCACCCCGAGCGGCTTCCCCTCTACGGCGACTGGCCGGGTTGGCTGCCGGACGTGTGGTGGCGGGAGTGAGCGGATCGGCCGGCCCCCAGGGGCCGGCCGCGCCGCGCAGGCGCGGCGGGCGAGCGGTCTGCAGGCGCCCTGCGGGCGGGCTTGGCCGGGTGGCGCATGGGGGGCGGTGCGGGGGATCGGGGAAGGGAGGAGCCTCCGGCGGGCTCCTGACTCACCCAAGAACAAGCCCGCGCCTGTCCTCCGGAGCCGTCTCTCGCTGATGGATGCCTGAGCGACTCGCCCGAAGGGGTCAAGGACAAGCCGCGCAAGCGCGGTCGCTTCGCGATCCTTGACCCCTTCGCACGAGTCGCTCTGATCGGCATCCGCGAGAGACGGCTCCGGAGAACAGGCGCTCCCGGGAGGGCGTGGGGCCGGCCGGGCCCGGGGCGGGCGTGGCGATGGAGGCCGTGAGCGGCGCGGCGGGGCGGGCGGGGAGGCGGGGGCGCTCGCGCGCGGCGCGGCGGCGATGGAGGGCGGGGGGGGCGATGGACGGGGGGCGGGCGGCTGGGCTAACCCTTGGGCCGAACGCGCCATCCAAGCCCAGGGAACGCCCGATGAGCTACAGCTACGACGACCAGAACATCTTCGCGAAGATCCTTCGCGGGGAGATCCCCTGCAAGAAGGTGCTGGAGACCGAGCACAGCCTCGCCTTCCACGACATCCACCCGCAGGCCGAGGTCCATGTCCTGGTCATCCCCAAGGGCCCCTACGTGACCTACGACCATTTCGCCGCGCACGCCTCGGAGGCCGAGATCGTGGACTTCATGCGCGCCGTCGGCGACACCGCGAAGACCCTGGGCCTCGCCCCCGCCCAGGCCGAGGGCGGCAGTCGGATCCTGTCCAACGCCGGCCCTGACGCCCACCAGGAGGTGCCCCACCTGCATATCCACATCTTCGGCGGCGAGTTCCTGGGCCGGATGATCTCGGTCCCCTCGCGCCGCAAGTGAGGCGCGCGCCCGGGGCGCGGCGGACCCGCCCCCCGCGGGCGGGCGCCCCGGCCCGCGGCGATCACATCTCCGGCTCGACGCCCTCGGGCAGGTCGGCGTCGAAGACGTTGAGCGTCAGCGAGACCAGGGCGTAGTAGCCGTTGATCCCCACCAGGTCGACGAGCCCGTCGCGGCCCAGGATCGAGAGCGCCCGCTCGTAGAGCTCGGCCGGGACCGTGCGGTCGCGCTGGGCGACCAGGCTGAACTCGTGGCAGATCGCCTCCTGCGCGTCGGCGAAGGGCGGGGGCGTGCGGTCGCGGATCGCGTCGAGCACCGCCGGCGAGACGCCCGCGTCGAGCGCCATCTTCTTGTGGGCGTACCACTCGAACTGCGCGCTCCACACCCGGGCCACGGTGCAGATCGCGATCTCCGACAGCCGCGTCGGCAACGAGGAGCCGAAACGGCAGTAGGCGCCCAGCTCCTGCGCCGGCGCGGCGAGGCCGGGGCGGTGCAGCCAGAAGCCCAGGGGGCCGATGATCGCGGCGCGGGGGCCGGAGAGGATGGCCTCGGCCACCTCCTTCTGGGCGTCGGACATGTCGGAAAGCTCGGGCGGGGCGAGGCGGGCCAAGGGCGGTCTCCCGGATCGTGTCTGGTTATGATGCGGCGGAGCATGGACCGCCCCGCGCGCCGCGTCCATCGCCCCCGGGACGCGCGCCGCGCGCGCTCGTTCCCGCCTGCAACGGACCGCTGGCGGGATCCTGAACGGTGAGCTAACGTGCCCCCGTCCGGGAGCGGTCGCCGCCCCTTCCGGACGCGTTTCAATCCCTTGGGGGGGTGTCATGTCCTGCTTTCGTCCCGTCGCGGCCGCGCTCGCCGCGAGCCTCTGGCTCGCCGCGCCTGCCGCGGCCTATACCGTCAACCCGGGCGGCGGCGCCTACGATGCGCTGAAGATCGACGGCTACGGCACGTTCCAGGCCAACCTCCTGGCCAGCGCCGACACCCAGCCGCTGACCTCCGAGATCGTCGCCGCCGCGACCCAGGCGAAGACCACGCTCGACGGGCTGATCACCGGCTATGCCACCCAGACGCTGGGGGCGTTCTACGACACCTACGGTCTCGGCGGGGCGCCGGCGCTCGGCTACGACTTCGAGTTCCGGCTGACCGACCTCGACGGCGACGGGGGCACGCTGGCCCAGGCGCTGGTCTACACCCCGATCACCGACGGCGACTTCGTTTTGCCCTACGCCGCGCGCATCGAGATCGACGCCGCCGACCTGACGCTGATGAACGACGCCAGCATCCTGGCCGACGTGCTGCTGCACGAGATGATCCACGGCCTCGGCTTCAGCAGCTATTTCTGGGAGGCGAACGGCCTGCTCGCCGCCCCCGACGCCTATGTGGGGTCCTATGCGCTGGCGGCCTACGACCTCGAGTATCCCTCGGCCGGCGGCTTCATCCCGCTCGAGGACGTGGGCGGCGCGGGCACCGCGGGCTCGCACTGGGACGAGGAGGGGTTCGGCAACAGCGCCTCCGACTCCAGCTTCTCGGGCGAGCTGATGACCGGCTTCATCGGCGCCGAGGGGTTCCTGTCGCAGACCTCGATCTTCTCGCTGCAGGACATCGGCTACGCCCTGGGCGGGTCGCTGAGCTACACCGGGCCCTTCGGCACGATCACCGCCTACGCCGCGCCGGTCCCGGTTCCCGCGGCGGGGGGGCTGCTGGCCTCGGCGCTGCTGGGGCTCGCTTACGTGAAGCGCCGCCGCCGCGAGGCCTGAGGGCCGCGAGCGCGACGGTCGGACTGGCGGCCGCCCCGGCAGGGGCGGCCGTTTCGCGTTCTCAGAGGGTGATGCGGTAGCGCGCGAAGCCGTCGGCGCCCTCGCCCGCGTCCTCGATGCGCACGCCCTCGACCGAGCCCGCGTACTTGCGCCCGCCGGGGCCGGTGTCGAAGACGACCGTGGTCCCCGCCATCGGCGCGAAGGACCAGTTGGCGTCGGCGGAGGGATTGATCGTGCCCTGGTCGACGATGTAGCGCACGATGACGTCGCGGTTGGTGTCGGGGGCGACGAAGATGATCTTGTCCTCGGTCACGCCCGGGAAATTGCCGCCGCCGCCGGCGCGGTAGTTGTTGGTGGCGATGACGAATTTCGCCTCCGGGTCCAGCGGCGCGCCCTGGAAGGTCAGGTCGGCGATGCGGCTGGCGTCCGGGTTCACGACCGCGCCGTCGCGGTCGTATTTCGCGGGCTGGGAGAGGTCGATCCGGTAGCTGACCCCGTCGATGACGTCGAAGTTGTAGGAGGGGAAGCCGGGGTTGATCAGGGGGGCGTCGGCGGCGCCGGGCTCGACCTGGTTGAAGATGCCCGCCGACATCTCCAGCCACTCCTTCACGTCGGCGCCCGAGATCAGCATGGCGCGCGCGGTGTTGGGGTAGAGGTAGAGGTCGGCGACGTTCTTGATGGCGATGGGGCCGGTCTCGACCTCGGTGTAATACTCCGGCCCGCCGCGGCCGCCGGCCTTGAAGGGGGCGGCGGCGGACAGGATCGGCAGACCCGCGTGCTCCGAGCCCGCCAGCATCTGCTCGACATACCAGGTCTGGGCGTTGGAGACGATCTGGACCGAGGGGTCGTCGGCGACCAGCGCGAAGTAGGAGTGCAGCGGCGCCGAGGTCTCGCCGACCGGGCGTCGGACGTAGGCGAGCGTGGCTTCGTGGTCCTCGCGCGCGGCCTCTTCCACGGCGGCGACGCTCTCGACGAGGGGCACGTTCTTGCGCTCGACCCGCTCGTAGATCGGGCGGGCCTCGGTGGTGGCGGAGACGACGCGCCACTGGCCGCCCTCGCGTTCGATCATCAGGTCGATCAGGCCCATGTGGGAGCCCCAGAACCCCGCCATCACGCCGGGCTTGCCGGAGATCGTGCCCCTGGCGACGTCGAGCCCGCCGAAGCCCTCGTATTTGGAGCCGGGGAAGTCGAGGTGGCTGTGGCCGGTGACGATGGCGTCGATGCCCTCGACGGCGGCCAGCGGGATCGCCGCGTTCTCCATCATCGGCGCGTAGGCGTCCGAGCCGATCCCGGTGTGGGCGAGCGCGATCACCAGGTCGGCGCCCTCCTCCCGGATCTGGGGGACCCAGGCGCGGGCGGCCTCGACGATGTCGCGGGTCTCGACATTGCCCTCCAGGTGGCGCTTGTCCCAGGACATGATCTGGGGGGGCGTGAAGCCGATGAGGCCGAGCTTCAGCGCATGGGCCTCGCCGGCGCCGTCGGTCACCTGCGCCTCCACGATCACGTAGGGGGGCAGCCAGAGGTCGTCGGCGCGGGCCTCGGCCGCGAGCTTGCCGCGGGCGACGTTGGCGCAGACGAACGGGAAATTCGCGCCGGCCAGCACCTTGTCCATGAAGCCCAGGCCGTAGTTGAACTCGTGGTTGCCCAGCGTCGAGCAGGCGTAGCCCAGCACGTTCATCGCCTTGATCACGGGGTGGACGTCGCCCTCCTTCATCCCCCGCTCGTAGGCGATGTAGTCGCCCATCGGGTTGCCCTGCAGGAAGTCGCCGTTGTCGACGAGGATGGCGTTGGTCGCCTCCGCCCGGATGCCCTCCACCAGCGCCGCGGTGCGCGCGAGGCCCATCGAGTCGTTGGGCCGGTCGGCGTAGTAGTCGTAGGGGAAGACGTGCACGTGCAGGTCGGTGGTCGACATCACCCGCAGGTGCGCCTGGTTGGCCGCGGCGCGGGCCGAGAACGGATGCAGCGCGATCAGCGCGCCGGCGGCGGCGCCCGCCTGCAGCAGGCGGCGGCGGCCGAGGTCGATGGGGCGGGGCATGGGGAGACTCCCTGACGGTTGTTCGCTGGGGCGATGATGCACCCGCGCGCGCGCACCGTCATCCGCCGATGTCGCAGGCCCGCGACAGGCGCGCGACGGTTTCGCGAAACCGGGGGGAAGAAAGGACCCGTCCCGGCGCCGCCGGCCGGAACGGGGCAGGGGGTCCGCGGCGCGCGGCGACAGGAACCGCGCGCCGCGCGGAGACCCGGGCGCCGGTGAGCGGCGGCGCGGTCGGGCCCCCTCGGGGCGTCGGCGCACCAGCCGCCGCCCCGGTCGCGGTGGATCTCGGGCGTCAGTTGCGCGGGTAGGCGCCCATCCGCTTGGCGATGATCTGCAGCATCACCTCGTCCGCGCCGCCGCCGATCGAAGTCAGGCGCAGGTCGCGGTAGCAACGCGAAACGAAATTGTCCCACATGAAGCCCTGGCCCCCGAAATACTGGAGGCAGGCGTCGGGCACCGTGCGCGCGAGCCGCCCGGCTTTGAGCTTGGCCATCGAGGCGAGCGTGGTCACGTCCTCGCCCGCCAGCATCAGGTCGACCGCGCGCCAGGCCATGGCGCGCAGGGCCTCGATCTCGGTCTGCAGCTCGGCGAGCTTGAAGTGCACGGTCTGGTTGTCGAGGATCGGCTTGCCGAAGACCTTCCGCTCGGAGGTGTAGGCGATGGTGTCCTCGATGCAGAGCTCCAGCGTGCGGCACTTCACGAAGCAGGCCGAGAGGCGCTCCTCCTGGAACTGCTGCATCTGCATCTGGAAGCCGCGGCCCTCCTGACCGATCAGGTGGGACTTGGGCACCCGCACGCCGTCGAAGAAGATCTGGGCGGTGTCCGAGGCCCGCATCCCCAGCTTTTCCAGGGGTTTGGAGACCTCGATCCCCTTGGCGTCCATCGGCACCAGGATCAGCGACTTGTTGGAATGCTTCGCGCCGTCGGAGGTGTTGGCCAGCAGGCACAGCCAGTCGGCCTGGGTGGAGTTGGTGATCCACATCTTCGTGCCGGTGATGACGTAGTCGCCCCCGTCCGACACCGCCTGCGTCGCGATCTGGGAGACGTCGGAGCCCGCCTGCGGCTCCGAGACGGCGATCGAGGCGACCATCTTCCCCTCGATCACCGGGCGCAGCCAGTTGCGGCGCAGCGCGTCCGAGCCGAAGCGCGCGACGGCGGGCGTCGCCATGTCGGTCTGCACCGAGACGCCCATGTTCACGCCGTTGCAGCGCGCGTTGCCCAGCGCCTCGAGGAAGCAGGCGTGGAACGAATAGTCGAGACCCTGGCCCCCGAACTCCTCGGGCTTGTTGATGCCCAGCAGGCCCAGGCAGCCGAGCTTTCCGAGGATCTCGTGCGCCGGCCAGATGCCGGCGGCCTCCCACGCGTCGGCGTGGGGGTTCACCTCGGTCTCGACGAATCTGGTCATGGTATCGCGGATGGCGCGATGCTCTTCCGTCAGCCGCATGGGCTGAATCCTCCCCGATTGGTCTTTTATCGGCCGTCTGTTACGCCCCGGGCAGGGCGGCGCGGCCCTCTTAACTAACCCGTTAAATAACCGGCCGGCAAGCGGAGTCCGCCTGCCGCCGGCCGGAAGCCGCCGGGGCGTTCAGACGGGCGTCAGGAAGCGGTCAGGCGCGCCGCGCGAGGGCGCCTTCGAGGCGCTCGGCCGCCTGCTCCAGCCGGTCGGCGGCCTGGCGCAGGGCGGCGGCGTCGGGGTCGGTCCCGCGCTCGGCCGGGGCGCGGCCGAGGCCGGAGAGGAAGGCTTCCACCACCTGGCCCGCGGTGGCGGCCGGGATCTCGGAGACGGGCACCCCCTTGGTCAGCGCCGCCCGGCAGGCGTAGCCGAGCCCGCCGTAGAACATCGCCCGCATCATCGAGGGCGCGAGATCCTCGCGCAGCTCCCCCATCGCCGCGCCCTCGCGCGCCACGTGGTCGAAGACCTCGGTATAGGCGTGGTGCATCCGGTAGGCGTCGGAGGTGCGGTACTCCTCGATGAAGCCGATCTGGTAGGTCAGCCGGGCGAAGATCTTCCACGCCGGCGCCACCGCGCCCAGCCAGTGCTCGGCCAGGAAGGCGAGCCGGGCAGGGGCCCCGACCAGGCGGGCGACGCCGGCCTGCGCCTCGCGGGTGAGCTGCGAGTAGAAGCGCCGCTGCACGGCGTCGAACAGCGCGTCCTTGCCGCGGAAATAGAGGTAGACGGTCCCCTCCGCCACGCCGGCGGCGCGGGCGATGTCGGCGACCCGCGCGGCCTCGAAGCCGTGGATCGAGAAGGCGTCCAGCGCCGCGTCGACGATCTGGCGCTCCATCTCCTCGACGCGCTGCCGGCGGGTGCTCTGGGGTCGTCTCGTCACGGAGGGCTCCGGGCGGCGGGAAGGGGATGAGTCCGACTCATGATTCTTGAGCCGCGACTCAGCTCGCCTGAGAGTTGACCTCAGGTCTCAGGCCCTGCGCAAGGCCGAGTGCACCGCCGAAAAGTAATTGCTGCGCTGCGGGAAAGAATTCGGAAGGCCATGAACTTCAACCTCTTGATCGGGTGGTCAGCAAGGCTGACTTTTTCGATGAAGCGGTCGTGAAGCCTCTGGAATCGCCGTTTAATCAGGCGCTTGATATGCGTCGGCAAATCTGCTCGACTGCGTTCAAGTCCAACAAGATCGCGCCAGCACGCGACGTCAGGGAGGAGACATGAACGGCAAGACCGCCTTGGGCGGACGGATGTCGGCTGCGCCGTGCATCCGCACCGTACCCCTATTCAACGCCCGCGTGCGCACGCCGGCCCATCGCAACGGAGGGGCCCGATGAACGCGCCCATGCGGCAAGCCGCGACCGCCGGCACGCCGGTGATCGCGGTCGAGAACGTGACCGTCCGCTTCGGCGGGATCGTGGCCCTCGACGGGATCGAGTTCGACATCCACGAGGGCGAGATCCTCGGGCTGATCGGCCCCAACGGCGCGGGCAAGACCACGCTCTTCAACTGCCTGAGCCGGCTCTACACGCCCAACGACGGCGACATCCGGTTCAACGGAACCTCGATCCTGGGCGAGCCCGCCCACCGGATCGCGGGGATGGGCATCGGGCGCACCTTCCAGAACGTGGCGAGCTTCTCGAACCTGAGCGTGCGCGACAACATCCGCGTCGGCGCGCACTCGGCCTCGAGGTCGGACCCGGTCTCGGACGCGCTTCGCCTGCCGTGGGTGCGCAAGGGCGAGCGGGACATCGACGCCCGCGTGCAGGAGCTGATCGACTGGCTGGAGCTGAACGAGGTCGCGGACCTGCCGGTCTCGGGCCTGCCCTTCGGCACCCAGAAGCGGGTCGAGATGGCCCGCGCCATGGCGACCGAGCCGAAGCTCCTGCTGCTCGACGAGCCCGCCGGCGGCCTCAACCACGACGAGGTCGAGGAACTGGGCAAGCTGATCAAGATGGTGCGCGACGAGAAGGGCGTGACCGTCCTGCTGGTCGAGCATCACATGGCGCTGGTGATGTCGGTCTCCGACCGCGTGGTGGTGCTGAACTTCGGCCGCAAGATCGCCGAGGGCACGCCCGAAGAGGTGCAGAAGAACCCCGAGGTCATCGCCGCCTACCTGGGAGGAGACGAATGAGCCCGATCCTTGAAGTGAAGGGGCTCGAGGCCTCCTACGGCGACCTCACGGTGCTTCGCGGCATCAGCTTCGAGGTCGAGCAGGGCGGCGTCGCGACGCTTCTGGGCGCCAACGGCGCCGGCAAGACCACCACGCTGCGCGCCATCTGCGGCATGATCCGCCGCAAGGGCGAGATCACCTACGACGGGGAGCGGATCGACCGCCTCTCGACCGAGGCGATCGTGCGCCGCGGCATCGCCCACGTCCCCGAGGGGCGCGGCACCTTCACCACGCTCTCGGTCGAGGAGAACCTGCAGCTCGGCGCGATGACCCGGCCGATGGGCAAGGACATCTCCGCCGACATCGAGCGGTGCTACCACTTCTTCCCGCGCCTGAAGGAGCGGCGGACCCAGCAGGCGGGGACCCTCTCGGGCGGCGAGCAGCAGATGCTGGCCATCGCCCGCGCCCTGATGCTGCGGCCCCGCCTGATGCTTCTGGACGAGCCGTCCTTCGGCCTCGCGCCGATGATCACCAAGCAGATCTTCGACATCCTCGCGGACGTGAAGAAGGAGGCGGGCGTCTCGATGCTGGTCGTCGAGCAGAACGCCTCCCTCGCGCTGGGGATCGCCGACCACGCCTATCTGATCGAGACGGGCGAGATCGTGATGGCCGGCGAGGCGCAGACGATCCGCGACGACGAAGGCGTGCGCGCCGCCTATCTGGGGTACTGAGCGATGGAACTGTTCATTCAACAGATCGTCGCCGGCGTCGCCACGGGGGCGATCTACGCCTGCGTGGCGCTGGCGGTCGTGATGATCTACCAGGCCATTCACCACCTGAACTTCGCCCAGGGCGAGATGGCGATGTTCTCGACCTACATCGCCTGGCAGATGCTGCAGTGGGGGCTGCCCTACTGGGTCGTGTTCCCGCTGGTGATCCTGGTCAGCTTCGTGGGCGGCTTCGCCATCGAGCGGATCGTGTTCAAGCCGATCGAGAACGCGCCGGTGCTGAGCCACATCGTGATCTTCATCGCGCTGTTCGCGATCTTCAACAGCTTCGCGGGCTTCATCTGGGACTTCACCATCAAGGCCGTGCCCTCGCCCTTCGGGGACGGGCCGCTGTGGGAAGGCGCGATGATCGGCAAGCACCAGGCCGGCATGATCGGCGTGACGCTGATCGTCCTGCTGCTGCTGTGGGGCTTCTTCACCTTCACCCGCGTCGGCCTCGCCATGCGGGCCGCGGCGGTGAACCCCGAGAGCGCCCGGCTGGTCGGCATCCGCGTCTCGATGATGACGGCGCTCGGCTGGGGCATGGCCTCGGCCATCGGCGCGGTCGCGGGGATGCTGATCGCGCCGGTGGTGTTCCTCGAGCCGAACATGATGCTCTCGATCCTGCTCTACGGCTTCGCGGGCGCGGTTCTGGGCGGTCTGACCAGCCCGCTGGGCGCGGTGATCGGCGGCTTCATCGTCGGCGTCGTGGAGAACCTGGCCGGCACCTACATCCCCGTCATCGGGGGCGAGCTGAAACTTCCCATCGCGCTGTTCCTGATCGTCGCGGTGCTGCTGGTGAAACCCGCGGGCCTGCTGGGCCGCCGCGTGGTGCAGAGGGTCTGACATGGCGATGAGCGACGAAACCATGACCGGAGGCGCCTCCGGCTCGGCCAAGGCGGCCCCCGTCCCCAAGGGACGGGCCGCCGCGGCGGGGGGCAAATCGACCCTGGGCCAGGCGGTGTTCGTGATCCTGCTGCTGGGGGCGCTGGCGCTGCCCTTCATCTTCAAGAACTTCACCATCTTCCAGATGACGATGCTGATGGTCTACGCCATCGCCATCCTGGGTCTGAACCTGCTGACGGGCATCAACGGCCAGTTCTCGCTGGGCCACGGCGCCTTCTACGCGGTCGGCGCCTACACGGCGGCGATCATGATGGAGAACCTCGGCATCGGCTACGTGTGGACGCTGCCGGTGGCGGGGATCCTGTGCTTCGTGGTCGGCTTCCTGTTCGGCCTGCCGGCGCTGCGGCTCGAGGGCATATACCTCGCGCTCGCGACCTTCGCGCTGGCGGTGGCGACGCCCCAGTTCCTGAAGCTGACCCCGTTCGAGCACTGGACGGGCGGCGTGCAGGGCATCGTCATCATCAAGCCGGACGCGCCCTTCGGACTGGACGCGGTGCTCAACGCCGACCAGTGGCTCTACTTCTTCACCCTCGCGGTGGGGCTGTTCCTCTACTGGCTGGCGCGCAACCTGGTGCGCTCGCGCACGGGCCGCGCGCTGATGGCGATCCGCGACAACCCGATCGCGGCGCGCTCGATGGGGGTGAACACCTCGGTCTACAAGGCGACCGCCTTCGGGATCTCGGCGATGTTCACCGGCATCGCGGGGTGCCTCGGCGCCATCGTGATCCAGTTCGTGGCGCCCGACAGCTTCACCTTCGCCCTCTCGGTGGCGATCCTGGTGGGCCTGGTGATCGGGGGCGTGGGCTGGCTGCCGGGCGCCCTGCTGGGCGCCGCCTTCATCGTCTTCATCCCCAACGTGGCGGAAGAGATCTCGAAGGGCCTCGCGGGCGCCTTCTACGGCTTCTTCCTGATCGCGGTGATCTACCTGGCGCCGCAGGGCGCGGGCGGGCTGCTGCGCGCGCTGGTGGCGAAGCTGGGCCGCTGAGGCCCCGACGCGATCCCGGGGGCCGCGCACGCCGCGGCCCCCGGCGCGGACCCCCCGTCCGACGGGAGATCGGCGAGGGGTCCGGCGCGCCGCGAGGCGCAAGGAATGCGGCCGGCGAGACGGGCGGGAGGCCCGGCGACCGGCCCCGGGGCGAAGCGGAGCGGCTCCACCAGAAGGGCCGCGGCGCGCAGGGAGCGCCCCTCGACGGACCGCCGATCCCGGCGGACCCAAGCGGCCTCGGCAGAAGGGCCGTTCTCGTTCACAGCCCCCCTTTGGGAGACCCGTTCTACATGTTCAATCGACGTTCCCTGATGATGGCGGCCGCTTCGGCCTTCGTCCTGACCGCCGCGGGCCCTGCCGCCGCCCAGGACGCCATCAAGATCGGCAACACCATGCCCTATTCCGGTCCCGCCTCCGCCTACGGGCAGATCGGCCGGACGATCGAGGCCTATTTCAACAAGCTCAACGCCGAGGGCGGCGTGGCCGGCCGGCAGATCGAATTCATCACCTACGACGACGCCTACTCGCCCCCCAAGGCGGTCGAGCAGACCCGTCGCCTGATCGAGCAGGACGAAGTGGACGTTCTGTTCCAGAACCTGGGCACGCCCTCGAACACGGCGATCCAGAAATACGTGAACGCCAAGAAGGTGCCCCACCTGTTCCTCGCCACCGGCGCGGCCAAGTGGAACATGCCCGACAAGTTCCCGATGACCACCGGCTGGCAGCCCAGCTACCAGACCGAGGGCGCGATCTACGCCAAGTGGATCCAGGAGAACGTCGAGAACCCCAAGATCGCCATCCTCTGGCAGAACGACGACTTCGGGAAGGACTACCTGATCGGCATGAAGGAGGCCCTCGGCGAGGCCGCCGACAGCCTGATCGTGGCCGAGGCCCCCTACGAGGTCGCCCAGCCGACGGTGGACTCCGAGGTGCTGTCGCTGAAGGCCTCGGGCGCCAACGTGTTCTTCATCGTCGCCACGCCCAAGTTCGCCGCCCAGGCGATCAAGAAGAGCCACGAGATCGGCTGGGAGGCGGAGCGCTTCCTGTCCAACGTCTCGGTCTCGGTCGGCGCAGTGCTCAAGCCCGCGGGCTTCGAGGCGTCGAAGGGCGTGATCTCGGCCGCCTACCTCAAGGAGGCGACGGACCCGCAGTGGGCCGACGACCCCGCGATGGCCGAGTGGCGCGCCTTCATGGACGAGTACTATCCCGACGGCGACCAGGCCTCGTCCTTCACGGTCTTCGGCTACGGCGTGGCCAAGACCATGGAGCACGTGCTGGAGCAGGCGGGCGAGGGCGCGGACGCGCAGGCGATCCTCGAGGCCGCGACCTCGATGGACCACGTCGAGAACCCGATGCTGCTGCCCGGCATCACCATGACCACCGGCCCGACCGACTTCGCGCCGATCGAGGCGATGCAGCTGCAGCGCTTCAACGGCGAGACCTGGGAGCTGTTCGGCGAGATCATCCACGCCGAGTCCTCGTGATCCGGCGGCGCTGACCCGGCGCAGGAACGGGCGGGGGCACGCGGCGAAGATCGCGGCCCCGCCCGGCGCCGACAAGATCCCGCCCCCAAGGGAGAGACTGGGGGCGGGGTGACCATCGGGGCCCGGTCCGCACGCGCCGGACCGGGCCCCGAACCATCCTGGGGGTGAAAAGCTAAGGCTGGCATACCCTAAGGTTTACGTAACGAAAAGCGCGAATGGGAGGTTCCGCATGTTCGGACGCAAGACCTGGATGGCCGCTGCGGCGGCCGCTGCGATGATCGCCGGACCGGCGGTGGCGCAGGACGCCATCAAGATCGGCAACACCATGCCGTACTCGGGCCCGGCCTCGGCCTACGGCACGATCGGCAAGACGATCGAGGCCTATATCAACAAGATCAACGCCGAGGGCGGCGTGCACGGCCGGCAGATCGAGTGGATCAGCTACGATGACGGCTACTCGCCCCCCAAGACGGTGGAGCAGGTCCGCCGCCTGGTCGAGCAGGACGAGGTGGACATCCTCTTCGCCACGCTCGGCACGCCCACCAACACCGCGATCCACAAGTACGTGAACGCGAAGAAGGTGCCCCACCTGTTCGTCTCGACCGGCGCGTCCAAGTGGAACGACCCGTCGAACTTCCCGATGACCACCGGCTGGCAGCCCAACTACCCCACCGAGGGCGCGATCTACGCCAAGTACATCATGGAGAACATCGAGGATCCCAAGATCGCGATCCTCTACCAGAACGATGACTACGGCAAAGACTACCTGCACGGCATGAAGATGGGTCTCGGCGACAAGGCCGACAGCCTGATCGTGGCCGAGACCCCCTACGAGGTCGCCCAGCCCACCGTGGACTCCGAGGTCATCTCGCTGAAGTCGACGGGCGCCAACGTGTTCTTCATCGTGGCCACGCCCAAGTTCGCCGCGCAGGCGATCAAGAAGTCCGACGAGATCGGCTGGGAGGCGACCCGCTTCCTCAACAACGTCTCGGTCTCGGTCGGCGGCGTGCTGCAGCCGGCGGGGCTGGAGGCCTCCAAGGGCCTGATCTCGGCGGGCTACATGAAGGAGTCGACCGACCCGCAGTGGGCCGACGACGCCGAGATGGCCGAGTGGCGCAAGTTCATGGACGAGTACTACCCCGACGGCGACCAGACGTCCTCGTTCACCACCTTCGGCTACGCCATCGCCATCACCCTGCAGGAAGCGCTCGAGAAGGCCGGTCCCGACGCGGGCCCGGAGGAGATCCTGGCCGCGGCGACCTCGCTCGACGTGCGGGTTCCGATCCTGCTGCCCGGCATCCAGATCAAGACCTCGGAGACCGACTTCGCCCCGATCGAGGCGATGCAGCTGATGCGCTTCAACGGCGAGAGCTGGGAGTTCTTCGGCGAGGTCATCCACGCCGAGTCGAGCTGAACCGACATCCTCTCGGCCGCCGCCTGCGGGCGGCGGCCGACCCGCGCCCCCCGCGAGGGGGGATCTGCACATCGGGGCCCGATCCGCACCGCGCCGGATCGGGCCCCGTGGCGTCTGGGGCCCCGGAAACTAAGGGGCGCGAACCCTAAGGCGACCCATGGATCGGCGCGGACGGGAGGAAACGAGATGCTGAACAGACGCACACTGCTGGGCGCCGGGGCCGCGGCCCTTGCCGCCGCGGGGATCCCCGCCGCCGCGCTCGCCGCCGACGACGTCATCAAGGTCGGCAACACCATGGCCTACTCGGGCCCGGCCTCGGCCTACGGCCAGATCGGCTCGACCATCGGCGCCTATATCGAGATGGTGAACGCCCAGGGCGGCGTGAACGGGCGCAAGATCGAGTGGATCAGCTACGACGACGGCTACTCGCCGCCCAAGACCGTCGAGCAGATCCGCCGCCTGGTCGAGCAGGACGAGGTCGACCTGCTGCACGCGACGCTGGGCACGCCGACCAACACCGCGATCCACAAATACGTCAACGCCAAGAAGGTCCCGCACCTGTTCGTGGCGACCGGCGCCTCGAAGTGGAACGATCCCGAGAACTTCCCCTGGACCTCGGGCTGGCAGCCCAACTATCCGACCGAGGGGGCGATCTACGCCCAGTGGATCCTCGCCAACATCGAGAACCCCAAGATCGCCGTGCTCTACCAGAACGACGATTACGGGAAGGACTACCTCACCGGCCTGAAGCGCGGGCTGGCGGGGCGCGAGGACGTCATCGTCGCCGAGGCGCCCTACGAGGTGGCCCAGCCGACGGTGGACTCGGAAGTCATCAACCTCAAGGCCTCGGGCGCCAACGTGTTCTTCATCGTGGCCACCCCGAAGTTCGCCGCCCAGGCGATCAAGAAGTCGGCCGAGATCGGCTGGGAGGCCGAGCGCTTCCTCAACAACGTCTCGATCTCCGTCGGCTCGGTGCTGCAGCCCGCGGGGCTGGAGGCCTCGAAGGGCCTGATCTCGGCGGGCTACCTGATGGAGGTGGACGACCCCCAGTGGGCCGACCACGAAGAGGTCGCCGAGTGGCGCAGGTTCATGAACGAATGGTATCCCGCGGGGGACCAGACCTCGTCCTTCACCGTCTACGGCTACGCCTCGGCCTACACGCTGGTCGAGACGCTCAAGCGCTGCGGGGACGACTTCAGCCGGGAGAACATCGTCAGGCAGGCGGCCTCGCTGAAGGGGCTGCGCGCGCCGCTGCTGCTGCCGGGGATCACCATCAACACCTCCGCGACCGACCACGCGCCCATCGAGGCGATGCAGCTGATGCGCTTCAACGGCGAGAGCTGGGAGCGGTTCGGCGAGGTGGTGCACGCCGAGTCCTCCTGATCCCGGCCCCGAAACCTGCGGCCGCCCCGTCCCGAGGGGCGGCCGTGTCGCAGGGCGCGCCCGCAAATCGGCGGAATTCGGCCTAGGCCCCGCCGGATACGACTCCACATTCGTAGAGAGCCGATCCACGGGAGCCCCCATATGTCCGCCGTCCCCGCCACCGCGACCGACGCGACCGACGCCGACGCCCCGCCGCGCGAGCGGGCCGACGAGACCTGCGTGATCCTCAACGCCGGCTCCGGCAAGCGCCGCGCCGAGGCGCTGGCGGCGAGCCTGGAGCGCGAGTTCGCCCGCCACGGCCTCGCCGCGCGCCTGCGCCTGATCCGCAAGGGCTCGCAGCTCGAGGCCGCCGCGCGCCAGGCCGCCGACGAGGGCTTCGGCACCGTCGTCGCCGGCGGCGGCGACGGCACCATCAACGCGGTCGCGGGGGCCATCGCCGGCTCCGGCGCGCGGCTGGGGGTGATCCCGCTGGGCACGTTCAACTACGTGGCCCGCAGCCTCGGGCTGCCCGAGACGCCCGAGGAGGCGGTCGAGGTGCTGGCGACGGGCGCGCCCCGGCCGCTGCCGCTGGGCGAGGTCAACGGGCGGGTGTTCCTCAACAACGCCAGCCTCGGCGCCTACGCCAAGATCCTGGAGACGCGCGAGAGCGTCTATCACCGCTTCGGCCGCAGCCGCGTCGCCGCCCACTGGTCGGTGGTCACCGCGCTGGCCGAGTTCCGCGCGCCGCTGAACGCCAAGGTGACGGTGGACGGCGAGGTGACGCGGGTGCGCACCCCGCTCGCCTTCGTCGCCAACAACGCCTTCCAGCTCGAGCAGTTCGACTTCTTCGAGGCGGCCGAGCGGGTGCGGGGCGGCGAATTCGCCCTGTTCCTCGCCCCCGACGGCGAGCCCTTCGACCTGATCCGCTTCGCCGCCGCCCTGGGGCTGAAGACGCTGAAGCCGGGCCGGGACTTCGAGATGCTCTACGGCAAGGACATCCTGGTCGAGACCCGCCGCACCCGCCGCCTGGTGGCGCGCGACGGCGAGCGGGAGAAGATGACCGGGCCGTTCCATTTCCTGCGCAAGGACGGGGCGCTGGAGGTTCTCGCGCCCGCCGAGGGGGGCTAACCTGCCTCCATGCTCAGACTGGCCCATCTCTCCGACCTGCATTTCGGCCGCGTGCCGCCCCGCATCGCCGACCGCCTGCTGGAGGCGGTGGCGCGCCTCGCTCCCGACCTGACCGTGATCACCGGCGACATGACCCAGCGCTCGCGCTCGAGCCAGTGGCGCATGGCGCGCGAGTTCGTCGAGAAGCTCCCCGGCCCGGTGATCTGCGTGCCCGGCAACCATGACGCGCCGCTGGAGAACGTGGCGCGCCGGCTGGTGAGCCCCTGGCGGCGCTACCGGCGCTACATCGCGCTGGACGTCGCCCCGACGACCCGGATGAAGGGCGTGCGGGTGGTGGGGGCGAACAGCGCGAGCCGGGTGGAGTGGCAGCGCGGCCGGCTCGATCCGGGCGACATGGCGCGCGCCTGCAAGGCCCTCGCCGAACCCCCGCGCGAGGCGCTGACGGTGCTGGCGCTGCATCACCCGCTCGAGCAGCTCCCCGACGACCCCAAGGCCCCGCTGCGCGACGCCGAGGACCACGCCCGCCGCCTCGCCGACGCGGGGGCGGAGATGGTGCTGTGCGGGCACATGCACACCTGGCGGGCGATGCCGATCCTGGGCGGACGGATGCTGCAGGTGCAGGCGGGGACCTCGCTGTCGCTGCGCACGCGCGGGGAGGAGAACGACTTCAACCTGCTGACCCTGGGCGAGGGCCGCGTCGACGTCGAGCGCCACGCGGTCGGCGAGGGCGGCGAGGACTTCCTGCGCCTGTCGGGGATGAGCTTCGCCAAGCGCGACGGGCTCTGGCGGCAGGTGGAGGGCAGGGCGCCCCGCGAGACCGCCGTCCCGGCCGAGGCCCGAGACTCCGCCTGAGACGAGGGGCTTGAGACGGGCGCCTGAGACGGGGTCGGCGGGCGGGCGATGCCGGCCCGCAGGGCCGGCGAGAGCCGCTCCGTCGAGCCTTCATCCCTTCATCCCGCCATGAGAACCGTCGGCGGGTCGGGACTCGCGCGCCCTGCGGGCGCGCATCGCCCGCCCGCCGACCCCATCGCCGAGGACCTGAGGCAGGCCGGGCGCGCCCTCCGAGACCGGACCCACGCTTCCGGGACCGGGCCCGCAACGGAAAACCGCCCGCGCGGGAGGCGCGGGCGGTTTCGTCGCAAGCGTCGGCTTGGGGCCGGCGGCCCGGTTCGGCCGGCGGCCGGCCTCAGGCGGCGCGCAGCGAGGCGGCCTTGGCCTCCAGCGGCTCGGCGTCGAGCTCGGGCTTCGCGGTCTCCTCGGCGGAGGCGACCAGCTCCTCGTGCAGGGCGCGCACGGCGTCGTCGGCCTGCTCGGCCGGCACCAGCCACTGCACGTCCACGGCGCGGCCGTTGTCCTGCACCGCCAGCACCTTCACCTGCGCGGCCTCCAGCGCGGCGAGGCCGCGGCGGGCGACCGAGAGGCCCTCGAGGTTGCGCCCGATCGCGGAGACCAGCGCCATCTTGCGCGCCCGCACCCGGGCGCCGGGGCAGGTCTCGGCGAGGTCCGCCTCCACCCGCTTCACCAGCTTCAGCGAGGCGTCCACGTAATGCGTGATGGTGTTGGCGTTGGAGCTCTTGGAGACGATGCGCACCCGGTGGCGGGTCAGGCTCTCCAGGATCCGGGCGTCGTAGCCCTTCACGCCGACCATGTCCTGCTCGAACACCTCGAGCGCGAGGACGGGCAGGCCGGTGACCATCTCGACCCGGGTCTCGCCGCCGTATTCGGCGTCGATCAGGGTGCCGGGGTCCTCCGGCTCGAAGGCGTTGGTCACGCGCAGCGGGATGCCGGCCTGGCGGAGCGTCTTGGCGGCGCGGGGATGGATCGCCTCCATCCCGAGGTTGGAGAGCTGGTCGGCCACGTCGTAGTTGGTGCGGCCGAGCTTGCGCACCGCATCCGCGCCCACGACCTTGGGGTCGGCCGAGGAGAGGTGGAACTCCTTGTGCACGATCGCCTCGCGCGCGCGGGTGCGGGCGGCGATGCGCGAGAAGGTGACCTCGGAATAGCCGCGGTCGAACTCGCGCATCAGGCCCTCGCGGCACTGGGCGTAGCCGGTGACGATCGGCAGCTCCCGGGCGAGGTCGATGTCCTCGAAGCCCAGGTCGATGCGCTGGTCGAGCGAGGGATGGGTCTCGTCGCGCCAGCCGGTCAGGTCGACGAAGCGGGCGTTGACCCCGTGGCGGCGCAGCAGGGTCGCGGTGACGAAGGCGGAATGCGCCTCGCCCAGGCCCGAGAGCAGCTCGCGCACCGTCAGCAGGTGGGTGTCGAGCTGGAAATGGCCGTAGGAGCACAGGCGCTGCAGGTCGATGAGGACCGAGCGCGCGCCCTCCACCCGCTCGCGCACGAAGTCGTCGGCGGCGCGCAGGTCGGCCTTGTCGTCCAGGATCTCGTGGTGGGCGTCGGTCATCGCCTTGAGCACGCGGTTGAGCCCGTCCGACCAGCCATGATCGTGGTCGGCGTTGGCGAACAGCGCGTAGACGCCGGAGTCGCCCGTCTTCTTGTGCTCCAGCAGCAGGTTGGTGATGCCGGCGTAGGCGGAGACCACGAAGACGCGGTTGTAGAACGCGTCCTCGGTCCGGTCGCCGATGAAGAGGCCGTCGAGAAGCTCGCAGGTGCGGCTCATCGAGGTGCCGCCGATCTTCTCGACGGTGTGCTCGCGAAGCGGGGCGTTATCGTTGCAGGTCACGGGGGTCCCTGTTCGTTGGGGTCGCCTGGAGAGCGTCTGGTGTCGGGAGCCTCGCCCCCCGGCCGGAAGCCGGGGGCGAGGCCCTGTCGCTGCGCCCCGTCGACGGGGCGCGGGCCCTCAGGCGGCCGACTCTTCCTCGGCCGGGGCGTAGGAACCATCGGCGCGATGGACCTCCTTCCCGGTGACGGGCGGATTGAAGGTGCAGGCGAAGACGCACTCGGTCTTGCAGCGCAGCGTGTGCTTGTCGTGCAGGTTCAGCGCGTACATCACGCCCGGCTTGATCTGGTGCACCTCGCCGGTGGCCAGGTCCTCGATCGAACCCTCGCCGGAGATGCAGTAGACGCTCTCGAAGTGGTTCTTGTAGTGGAACGTATGCTCCGAACCGGCCTCGATGATGGTGATATGGAAGCTGAAGCCCATCTTGTCATCGGCCAGCAGCAGCCGGACCGAGCGCCAGCGCTCGGCGGCGGCCTCGCGCTCGGTCCCCATGGCGTCGTTCAGGTCACGGACGATCATTGGCGGTAACTCCTTATTCGGCGGCCATCTTCGGGGCCTGGCCCGCAACGCGGGCGGCCACGGCGGCCTCGAGGATGTCGAGCCCCTGGGTCAGGGTCTCGCGTTCGATGGTAAGCGGGCAGAGCACCTTGACCACCTCGTCGTGCGCGCCCGAGGTCTCGATGATCAGGCCGGCCTTGAAGCAGTCGGCGCAGATCGCCTCGGCGAGCTCGCCCGAGCCCACGTCCACGCCCTGCATCATGCCCCGGCCCTTGACGCGGGCCTCGGGGATCATGCCGGCGATGGCCGACAGGCGATGGTTGAGGATCTCGGCCTTCTCCTTGATTTCCTTCGAGAAGGCGTCGTCGGCCCAGAACTTCTCCAGCGCGACGCGCGCGGTGATGAAGGCGTGGGTGTTGCCGCGGAAGGTGCCGTTGTGCTCGGCGGGCTTCCACACGTCCAGCTCCGGCTTCAGCAGCAGGCAGGCGAAGGGCAGGCCCATGCCCGAGAGCGACTTGGCGAGCGGGATCATGTCCGGCTCGACGCCCATCTCCTCGAAGGAGAAGAAGGTGCCGGTGCGCCCGCAGCCCGCCTGGATGTCGTCCAGGATCAGAAGGATGCCGTGTTTCTTGGCGATGCGGTCGAGACCGCGCAGCCACTCGGCCGAGACGGCGTTCAGGCCGCCCTCGCCCTGCACGGGCTCCAGCAGGAACGCGGCCGGGTGGTCGAGGCCGGAGGAGGGGTTCTCCAGCATCGCCTCGATCTGGGCGAGCGTGTCCACGCCCTCGCCGAAGGCGCCCTCGTAGGGCAGGCGGGTGACGCCCGAAAGGGCCATGCCCGCGCCGTTGCGCTTGCCGGCGTTGCCGGTCGCGGCCAGCGCGCCCAGCGTCATGCCGTGGAAGCCGTTGGTGAAGGCGACGATGTTCTCGCGGCCCGTGGTCTTGCGCGCCAGCTTCATCGCGGCCTCGACCGCGTTGGTGCCGGTGGGGCCGACCATCATCACCTTGTGGTCCATGCCGCGCGGCTCGAGGATCAGGCGCTCGAACGTCTCGAGGAACGCCTGCTTCGGGCCGGTGTGGAAGTCCAGCGCATGGCCGATGCCGTCGGCGGCCAGGTGCTCGATCACCGCCTGCTTCATGTCGGGGTCGTTATGCCCGTAGTTCAGCGAAGAGCAGCCGGCGAGGAAGTCGATGTATTCGCGCCCGTCCGCGTCGGTCATCCGCGCGTTGCGCGCCGAGACGAAGGACGTGGGGAACGAGCGGCAGTAGCTGCGCGCCTCGGACTCGCGCCGGGTGTAGATGCTCAGGTCGGCCGTATGCTCGGTCGAGGTCATGGGAGAACCTCCCTTCTTGTCGATGGTCTGGGGATGGGCCCTTCCGGGACCCGCGCGATCGGTGAGGACGCCGCGGGCCCCGGTCGGTCTCCGGGGCTCAGGCGGCGGCGGCCGCGAGCGCCCCGAACGGGCCGATGGTGACCATGTATTCCGTGTCGTGACGGCCCTCGAAGTGGTCGTCGCGCTTGAAGTGCGGCTCGCGCTTCAGCACCGCGTCCTGGCGGTCGGCGAAGCGGCGGAACAGCGCCCAGCTCGCGTCGTTGGAGCGGGTGATGGTGGTCTTCAGGCGGCTCACGTCCGCGCAGACCTCCCGATCGAGCAGGTCCTGGAGCATCTTGCCGGCCAGGCCCATGCCGCGGGCGTTCTCGGAGACCGCCACCTGCCAGATGAACAGGGTGTCGGGCTCCTGCGGGGGGATGTAGCCCGAGATCCAGCCCAGCGTCTCGCCGTCCTTCTCCGCCACCACGCAGGTGTCGGCGAAGTGATCGCACTGCAGCAGGTTGCAGTAGAGCGAGTTGCGGTCCAGCGGCTCGCAGTTCCGGATCAGGTCCCACACGGCCGCGCCATCTTCGGCGGTGGGCGTGCGAAGGGTCGGAAGATCGGTCTGGAGAGTGTCGCGGGGCATGAGTCCATCGTTGGTCGTTTCGGTTGATTGAAAGATACGGGGGGTCATGGAAATTTCAACCCCGAAGGAGTTTTTGCGCACCCGCGTGGCTGAGGTGATTTCACACAAGCAAAATCAATTAGTTATGCGTTTTCAGGCTGCATATTTTCGCGCCAGTAAACTTCATTTCGTAAATTTATTTCGCGTTCAGGGGCTGGAAATCCTTCGGAGGCGGAACGAAATCCACGTCATGGCTTTAAACGCACGATCCTTCGAATATGATGCGGCGAGGTCGCTGGCAGCGGCCGCGCTGCCGTCTGTCCCTGGAACCCGCTCCGCCATGCAGGACCGCGTGAAATCTTCGCTGGTGGCCTTGCGCCGGATCCTCCGCGCGACCGAGGGCTCGGCCCGGGCGCTGGCGCGGGAGACCGGGCTCACCACGCCCCAGCTCATGGTGCTCGACCACCTGGCCGAGCGCGCGGAGGCGACGCCCAAGACCATCGCCCAGTCGGTCGGCGTGGCCCAGGCCACCGCCACCGCGCTGATCGAGAAGCTGGAGGCGCGCGGCTTCGTGCGCCGCCGGCGGGGCGAGACCGACCGTCGCCAGTTCTGGCTGTCGCTGACGCCCGAGGGGCAGGCCGCGCTAGAGGCCGCGCCCGATCCGTTGCAGTCGCGCTTCGCCGAGAAGTTCGACCGGCTGGCGGACTGGGAGCAGTCGATGCTGGTCGCCTCGCTGGAGCGGGTGGCGGCGCTGATGGAGGCGGCCGACGTGTCGCGCTCCGGCGAGGTCGCGCCCCTGCTGCACGCCGGCGAGGTGGACGAGGCCCATCCAGAGGCGCGCGACCGCCGCGGACCCAACGGGCGCAACTGAGCGCCGTCCGCCCGTCAGGCGCCGCGGCGCGCTCCGCGCCGGCTCAGATCGGCGGCAGGCGCGGCCCGCCGGCCGCGAGCTCCTCGCGCAGGGCCGCGAGCGCGACGGCGGCGGCCTCCGGGTCCTGGCGCTTGGCCGCGCCCTCCAGCGCGTTCAGCCGCCCCCCGATCCCGGGAAACCCAAGAAGCAGGGCATGGCCCGCCGCCGCATGGGCGCGGCGGGCGAGGCCGGTCCAGGCCGTGGGTTCTGTCGCGCGGGGCAGGGGAGGCGCGCCGGGGCCCGCGATCCCCTGCAGCGCGGCGCGCAGGCCCGCGACATGGGCGCCCAGCCGGTCAGGCGCCATCACGCACAGCAGGTCCGACAGGCGCGCGGCGTCCATCGCCTCGGGGGGCTGCTGGGATCCGGCGGTCATGGCAGGGCCTCCTGCGGGGCGGCGCCCGCGCGGCCGCGAAGGATCGCGGCGATGCGGTCCGGGGCCAGCGGCTTGGTGAGGATGTGATCGATGCCCTGGGCGCGGACCTCGGCCACCACCTCCTCGTCGGCATAGGCGGTCAGCGCCACCACCAGGCTGTCGCGCGAGCCGCCGGGCGCGGCGCGCAGGGCGCGGGCGACGTCGGCGCCGGTGCCGTCGGGAAGCTGCAGGTCGAGCAGCACCAGGTCGTAGGCCCTGGCCGTGCCCATCGCCGCCGCGCCGGCGGCGGTGTCGGCATGGTCGGCCGCGAAGCCCGCGCGCGCGAGCTGGGCGAGGGTGACCTCCGCCAGCAGCGGATCGTCCTCGACCAGCAGGACCGAGGCGCCGGCCCCCTCCAGCGCCGCCAGCGCCGGGCGGGGGCGGCGGGCGGGACGCCTGGCCTGCGCGACCAGCGCCGAGAACCAGAAGATCGAGCCGCCGCCCGGGCGCGGGCGATGCTCGATCTCGCCCCCCATCCCCGCCAGGATCCGCCGGCAGATCGCGAGGCCCAGGCCCAGGCCGCGGGTCGCGGTGCGCCGCTCGGCCGAGGGGCTGCGTCCGGGCGCGGCGGCGGGCGGCGCGAGCAGGGGCGCGGGCGACGTCCAGCCGCGGGGCGCGTCGGCCTCGGCCGCCGCTCCCGCGCGGCGGCGCGCGGCGCCCCAGTGCTGGCGGAACGGCTCGAAGATCAGGGCGCGCGCCTCGGGCGGGACGCCGGGGCCGGTGTCCTCGACCTCGACCAGCAGGCGGCGGCGGCCCTCGCCGTCGGGCTCGGAGAGATAGGCGCGCAGCGCCACATGGCCCCGGCGGGTGAACTTGAGCGCGTTGGTCAGCAGGTTCTCCGCCACCTGGCGCAGGCGCACCCGGTCGGCGCGCACCCAGGCGCCGCGCAGCGCCGAAAGGTCGGCCTGGAAGGCCAGGCCCCGCGCCTCCGCCCGCGGGGCGGTGGCCACGCAGACCGCGTCGAAGAGGTCGTGGAGGTCGAAGTCCTGGGGCTTGCTCTCCAGCGTGCCGCCGGTGACGGCGGCGAACTCGAAGACGTCCTCGGACATGGTCGCGATCACCTCCGCGGCCTGGCGGGCGTTGGACAGGTGGCGTCGGCGGACGGGATCGCCCGGCCCCTCGCCCTCGTCGGCGAGCTCCAGCGCGCCGATCAGCGCCGCGATCGGGGTGCGCAGCTCGTGGCCGATGACGGCGAGCATCTCCGAGCGTTCGGCCGACAGCGCCTCGGCCTTGTCGCGGGCGGCGACCAGGTCGGTGACGTCGGCGACGGCGATCATGTAGCCGCCCTCGGTCGGGCGGCCGCTGTCGACCAGCAGCTTGCGCCCGTCGGCGCGCACCTGCAGGCGGCGTTCGCGCGCGGGGCCGTAGAGGGCGGCCTCGGCCTCGGCCCACTGGCTCTCGCGCCCCGTCGCGTCGGGGACGTGGGGGGCGAGGGCCGCGAAATGCTCGCGCGCCGTGCGCCCCTCCGCCCAGGTCATGCCCTCGACGGCGTGGAGGGCGCGGAACCCCTCGTTGCACTGCTGCAGGCGGCCGGCCTCGTCGAAGAAGGCGACGCCGTTGGCCGAGGCCCCGAGGGCCGCGTCGAAGCGCGCCCGCGCGGCGAGCAGCCGGCTCGCCAGCCGCAGCACGAAGCGCAGCGCCAGCGCGGCGGCGAGGCCCGAGGCCAGCGCCAGCACGGCGAAGCGGATCTGCTGGCGGCGCTGACGCTCGCGCAGCTCGCTCAGCGCCTGGAAGAGCTGGGGGCGCAGGCGCAGTTCGTCGTCGTAGACGGCCCGGCCCATGCGGCGCAGCGGTTCCTCCCAGGCGCGCACGAAGCCCAGCATCGCCTCCAGCGCGGCGTCGGCGTGGGGGAACGGATCCTCGGGCGGGGGCGCTCCGGGGACGAGGCCCAGGCGCGCGTCCAGCGCCTCCAGCGCCTCGATCATCGCGGCGAGGCGGCGCAGGTGCGCAGGCCCGTCGCGCGCGACCTGCACGCGGGCGGAGAAGCTCTCGGTCGTCAGCAGGTCGAGCCGGCTCCACAGGATGTCGTACTGCAGGGCGACGGCGTCGGGGATCGGCGAGGGGGCGGAGGCGTCGGGCGCCGCCCCCGCGGCCCGGGCCTGGGCGATCCGGTCGGCCAGGCGCAGCATCTCGATCTCGGTCTGGTGGGCGAGCCAGGAGACTGCGCCCTCGACGATGGCGGCGCGGCTTTCCTCCAGCTCGCGGGTGGCGCGGAAGTCGACGCTGGCCGACCAGACCATCACCCCGAAGATCGCGACGGCGGCCGCCGCGACCGGGAACGGCAGCCAGTCCAGCCAGCGCCTAGCGCGGGCCGAAGGCGATCGCATTGACCTGCCAGATCCACATATGGGTGTTGTCGGTGGCCGCGAGCTCGGGGCGGGCCTCGGACGGGAAGACCAGCCACAGCGGGCCCTTGTCGCGCACCGACATGGGCTTGCCGTCCATCTTCATCGCCAGCACGCCGCCGTCGGCGATGATCTGCCCGGCGTCGAGCGTGATCTGGTAGGCGTTGAGCGCGGTCAGGGCCACGGGCCCCCCGCTCGCGCCCACGCGGGCGGCGAGGTCGGCGAAGGCCACGCCCTCGAACTCCACCACGCCCTCGGTCCAGGGGGTCACGGCGCGGACCCGGGTCTGGGGCATGGCCGCGAGCTCGGCGAGCGTGATCGAGGTCTCTGCGTCGGCCTCCCCCTCCCGGTGGACGGCGACGGCGAGGTCGAGCGCCGAGGCGGCCGCGGGCGGCGCGCTCAGCGCCGCGACCCCTGCCGCGGCGATCACGCCCAGCGGGGCCACGAGGCAGGCCGCCCAGACGGCGACGGCGGACAGGCGGGCGGGCAGGGCGATCGTCATCGGCGAGGGCTCCGGAGCTGCGGACGCGGGAGGGGCGGCGCGCCCGGAGGGGTCGCGCCGCCGCTCGGCGTCTTCTGCGCCGGAATCCTCTAAGGCTTGGTTACGTCCGCCCCGCCGGCCGCCGGGCCTGCCGCAGCCGCCCCACCACGCCTGAGGGGAAGAAGTAGATCGAGGCGATGAACAGCAGCCCCAGCCACAGCAGCCAGCGGTCGGGGTTCAGCAGGTCGGGCAGCAGCGGCAGGCCGGCGGTCGTCTCGGCCGCGCCGGCCATGACCTCCTGCAGGTAGGTCTGCGCCAGCACCAGCAGGGTCGCCCCGATGGCCGCGCCGTAGAGCGTGCCCATGCCGCCGATCACCACCATCAGCAGCACGTCGATCATGATCTCGAACCCCATCGCCGTGCCGGGCCCGACGTAGCGCAGCCAGATCGCGAACAAGGATCCGGCGAGCGCCGCGCAGGCGGCCGAGAGGCAGGTGGCGAGCGTGCGGAAGGCGACCACGCGATAGCCGATCGCCTCGGCGCGGAAGTCGTTTTCGCGGATCGCCTGCAGGACCCGGCCGAAGGGCGAGTTCACCACCCGCAGCAGCCCGAGGAAGATCACGAGCGAGCCGCCGAAGACCAGGTAATAGTTCAGCAGTTTGCCGTTGAGGCTGGCGCCCAGCAGCTTGCCCTCGGCGAAGCGGAAGGCGGGCGTCAGCTCCCGCGGGATCGAGAAGGAGAGGCCGTCCTCCCCCCCGGTGATCGCGCTGAGCTGGGAGACCAGCACCGCCACGGCCGAGGCGACCGCCAGCGTGATCATGGCGAAGAAGATCGCCCGCACGCGGAGGGAGAACAGGCCGATGACCAGCGCCACGGCGGCGGCGAGCAGGGCGCCGGCTAGGGTTCCCACCACCACGGGCAGGAAGCCGCGCTCCATGTTCTCGCAGGCCAGCGCGACCCCGTAGGCGCCCATGCCGAAGAACATGGTGTGCGCGAAGCTGACGATGCCCGCGTAGCCCAGCATCAGGTCGTAGCTCGCCGCCAGCGCGATGAAGACCGAGATGCGGGCCGCGGTTTCGAGCGAGCGCGTGCCGGGGAACAGGAACGGCGCGAAGGCGAGGCAGAGGAAGATGACCAGCAGCACCAGGCTCAGGGCGCGGGAGCGGGGCATGTCCCCCGAGAGGATCCGGGTCAGCATGGGGCCCTCACTTCGCTTTCACGACAGGGGTCATCCCCTGCGGCCGCCACATCAGGATCGCGGCCATCAGCCCGATGTTGGAGATCAGCGCCGCCTTGGGCGCGAGGAAGGCCACGTAGTTCTGCAGGAGCCCCACCATCAGCGCCGCGATGAAGCAGCCCTCGACCGAGCCGAGCCCCCCGATGATGATCACGATGAAGACGAGGATCATCGTCTCCTGCCCCATGTGGGCGGTGATCACCTGCTCGTAGAGGCCCCACATCACGCCGCCGAGCCCCGCGAGCGCCGAGCCCGCGACGAAGACGCCGATGAAGACGCGCTCGATGCGGTAGCCCAGCGCCTGCACCATCTCGCCGTTCTCGACGCCGGCGCGCACGATCAGGCCGATGCGGGTGCGCTTCAGGGTCAGGCGCAGGGCGAGGAAGACCACGAGGCCGAGGGCCACCGCCACCAGCCGGTATTTCTCCAGCGCGGCGCCGGCGAAGGTGATCGCGCCCTGGAAGGCGGCGGGACGTTCGATGAAGATCTCGACCGGGCCCCAGAGGACGTAGATCAGCTGCTCGACCACGATCAGCCCGCCCATGGTGACCAGGATCTGCTTGAGGTGGGCGCCGTAGACGGGGCGCACGATCACCCGCTCGAAGGCGTAGCCCATCACGCCGGTGGCGAGCATGGCGCAGGCGACCGCCAGCAGCACCGCGAAGCCGTTGAGCCAGATCGAGGCCTCGGCCGTCATCCCCGGCATCAGCATCAGCGCGGTGACGCCGACGAAGGCCCCGACCGAGACGAAGGCGCCGTGGCCGAAGTTGATGACGTCCATCAGGCCGAACACCAGCGTCATGCCCGCGGCCATGGTGAAGATCATCATCCCCATGGCGAGGCCCGAGACCGTCAGCGTCAGCCACGAGGATTGCTGGTCGATCGCCAGCCACCCCAGCGCCGCCAGCGCCAGCAGCAGCAGCACCGGCGCGTGGGGCGACAGCCGGTCCGCCAGCGAGGCGCGGGAGAATGTGGGGCGGTGCTCGGGCGCAAGCTCGGTCATCCGTGGCCCCCTTCCATGCTGAGACCCATCAGCTTCTCCTGAAGCGCGGGGTCGGCGGCGAGCGTGGCCATCGCTCCGGTCCATACGATCCTGCCGTCGTCCATCACCGCCACGTGGTCCCCCAGCGCGCGGGCCATCGAGAAATTCTGCTCGACCAGCAGGATGGTCGCGCCGGCGGCCTTCAGGTCCTTCAGCGCCTTCACCAGCGTTCCCACGATGGCGGGGGCGAGGCCCTTGGACGGCTCGTCGATCAGGTAGAGCTTTCGCTCTTCGCACACCGCCCGGGCGACGGAGAGCATCTGCTTCTGCCCACCCGAGAGGTTTCCGGCGGGCAGCTTCCAGAACGTCTTCAGCGGCGGAAAAACGGAAAAGATCCAGTCGAGCCGCGCCCGGTCCAGCGGGCCGGAGACGGCCGCCAGCACCATGTTCTCCTCGACCGAGAGGTCGGAGAAGACGCCCATGTTCTCAGGCACCAGCGCCACGCCCGCACGGGCGATGACCGGGGTGGGCAGGGCGGCGATGTCCCGGCCGTCGAGCAGGATCCGGCCTTGCCGGGCCCGCCACAGGCCCATGATGGTGCGCAGGGTCGTGGTCTTGCCGGCGCCGTTGCGGCCGAGCAGCATGGTGACCTCGCCGGCGGGGACCGCGACGTCGACGCCCTGCAGGATGTGATACTGCTCGATGTCGGTGAAGACGCCCTCGAGGCGCAGGAGCGGCTCAGACATCGGCGATCTCCTTGCCGAGGTAGGCTTCCTGCACGACGGCGGAGGCCATGACCTCGGCCGGCTCCCCGTCCGCCGCCAGCGCGCCGTTGTGCAGGACGATGATGCGGTCGGCGAGCGTGCGGATCACGTCCATCTTGTGCTCGACCAGCAGGATCGCGTGGCCGCCTTCCGCCTTCAGCTCGGCGATCAGGTCGAGGACCACGGGCGCCTCGTCCATCGACATGCCGGCGGTGGGCTCGTCGAACATGTAGACGCGGGGCTGGAGCGCGATCAGCAGCGCCACCTCCAGCTTGCGCTGGTCGCCATGCGACAGCGCCGAGACGGTCTGGTCGGCGAGCCGCGTCAGCCGCACCCGCTCCAGCGCATGGTCCGCGGCCTCGATCAGCTCCGGGTGGCGGGAGGCCATGGAGAACATATCAAAACCCTTGCGGGCCTTGGACTGGGCGACCAGGCGGACGTTTTCGCGCACCGTCAGGCTGGGAAACAGATTGGTCAGCTGGAACGCCCGCCCCAGCCCGAGGTGGGTGCGGGTCGAGGCGGAGGCGCGGGTGACGTCCCGCCCCTCCAGCAGCACCTGGCCCTCGGTGGCGGGCAGCTGGCCGGAGATCAGGTTGAAATAGGTGGTCTTGCCGGCGCCGTTGGGCCCGACGATGGCGGTCAGCTCCCCCGCCCCGAAGGCGCAGGAGACGTGATCCACCGCGACATGCCCGCCGAAGCGGATGGTGAGGCCCTTCGTCTCGAGGACGGGATCGGTCAAGGGAAGCTCCGCCGTGAGGTCTGCGATTTCTGGCGACGCCCGCCCCGGAGCCGGGCGCCGGAAGGAGGGCGGAGGCGGTCTCGCCGCCGGGGTGGGCGGGCGGGCGGCGGCGAGACCGCCTCCGCCCGGGCCGCGAGCGCCTCCCGAGGAGGTCGTCGCGCCGTCGTCCTGGCCGTGGAGGCCGCGTCCCCCGGCGGCCGTCGCGCCCCGCCCCCGAGGGCGTCGCCCGGGGCGGGCCGCGAGAGGCCCCGGGTCGAGCCCGGGGCGCCCTCGCGCCGAGGTCTGCGCCTCAGTTGCGGATGGGGATGTCCATGTCCTCGATGGTCAGCTCGCGGACCAGTTCGGGGATCGCCCACTCGACCTCGGGGTCGACCTTGATCTTGAAGTGATACATCGACTGCAGGGCCTGGTGGTCCTCGGCGCGGAACTTCATCAGGCCCTTGGGGGTCTGCCACTCCATGCCTTCCATGGCCGCGATCAGGTCCTCGGTGTCGGTGCCGCCGGCCTTCTTGATCGCCTCGACCACCGCCAGCCCCGCGGCCATGCCGCCGGCGGTGAAGAAGTCGGGGGGCGAGCCGAAACGGGCCTCGTGCTGCTCGACCAGCCAGTCGTTGATCGGGTTCTTGGGGATCTCGTAGTAGTAATACGTCGCCCCCTCCATGCCCGGGAACTCCTTGTAGGCGGGCATCGCGGCGAGGATGTTGCCCCCCGTGGCGATCTCGATCCCGAAGCGCGAGGGGTCCATGGCGTTGACCTTGGACATCGGGTTGCCGCCGCCCGCCCAGATCACGAACAGCTTCTTGCTCCCGTCGAGGTCCTTCATGGCGTTGAAGATCCGCTCGGCCGCGGCGGTGAAGTCGGTGGTGTCGGTGGGCACGTATTCCTCGTGCACCAGCTCGGCCGGGGTGCCCGCCAGCGCCTCCTTGAACGCCGCCACGCCGTCGCGGCCGAAGGCGTAGTCCTGGGCGAGGGTGGCGATCTTCACCCCCTCCTTGCCCAAGGCCACCGCGTTCGAGATCGCGTCCTGCGAGCTGTTGCGCCCGGTGCGGAAGATGAAGCGGTTCCAGTTCTCGCCGGTGATCGAGTCCGCCACCGCCGGCTCGACGATCAGGATCTTCTCGTATTCCTCCGCGACCGGCAGCATCGCCAGCGCCACGCCCGAGGAGACCGGGCCGACCGCCAGCGCCACGTCGTCGTCGCCATAGGCCTCGGCCAGCAGCGCCTTGCCCTGGTCGGGCTTGAGCTGGGTGTCCTTCTCGATCACGACGATCTTCTCGCCGTCGATCTCCATGGTCCCGCCGGTGGCGTACTCCAGCCCCATCATCAGCCCGGTGTGGGACTGCTTGGCATAGGCCTCCAGCGGGCCGGTCTTGCCGTAGACATGGGCGATCCTGATCTCGGCCGAGGCGGCGCCTGCGGCCAGCGCCGCAAGGGACGCGGCCGCGGCGAGGCGGACGACGAGCTTCATGGCGAATTCCTCCCTGCGCGGCGCGGGACCGGCGATCCCTCCCGGACCGGTTCCCATTCCGCGGAATTGCGTTGTGGAACGGACGCTAGGAGGGGCGCGACGCCTTCGTCAAGTTGTCGCAGGCAAGGCGACGCAACGGAATTGACCGCCGATCAGCAATTTTCTTTCGCCCCGCTCGACAATCGCCGGTCCCGCCCGCGGTCGTGCACGCCGTCCGCACGGCGCAGCGCGGGGCCGCTCGGGACCTGCGGAAACCGACTTTTTTGATCGGGGACTCGCCGCGCCCCTTTTCCCGAGCGTTTCGCTCGGCTAACCAGCGGGGAGATCCGAGCCCGTCCGACGCCCATCGCAGGAGATCTCCGATGCCCGCTCCTTCCCGCGCCGCCCGCCTGGCGCTCGTCGCCGCCCCGCTCGCGCTTCTCGCCCTCCCCGCCGCGGCGGTGGAGAAGACCGAGGTTCTGGCGACCTACGCCGACATCGCGAAGGCGGGCTACGAGGACAGCCTGGCGACCGCGAAGCGCCTGCAGGAAGCGGTCGCGGCGCTGACCTCGGAGGCCTCGCCCCAGGCGCTGGCCGCCGCGAAGGCCGCCTGGCTGCAGGCCCGCGTGCCCTACCAGCAGACCGAGGCGTTCCGCTTCGGCAACCCGGTCGTCGACGACTGGGAGGGCCGGGTGAACGCCTGGCCGCTGGACGAGGGCCTGATCGATTACGTCGAGGACGGCGGCGCCACGGACGAGAACCCCTACGCCGGCATCAACGTCGTCGCCTCGGAGAGCTTCGAGCTGAACGGCGAGACGGTCGACGCCTCGGAGATCACGCCCGAGCTGCTCCAGCAGACCCTGCACGAGGCCGACGGCATCGAGGCCAACGTC
Organism: Albimonas pacifica; assembly: GCF_900113695.1. Classification (GTDB taxonomy): domain Bacteria; phylum Pseudomonadota; class Alphaproteobacteria; order Rhodobacterales; family Rhodobacteraceae; genus Albimonas; species Albimonas pacifica. The sequence continues at coordinate 141,447 of NZ_FOQH01000008.1, forward strand.
GCCACCGGCTACCACGCCATCGAGTTCCTGCTGTGGGGCCAGGACCTGAACGGCACGGACCACGGCGCCGGCGCCCGCCCCTGGACCGACTACGCGGCGGGCGAGGCCTGCACCGGCGGCCATTGCGACCGCCGCGCCGAATACCTCACGGCCGCGACCGATCTGCTGGTCTCCGACCTCGAGGAGATCGTGGGCGCCTGGGGCGACGCGGGCGCGGCGCGCGAGGCGCTGATGGCCGATCCCGACGCGGGCGTGGTGGCGATCCTGACCGGCATGGGCAGCCTTTCCTACGGCGAGCAGGCGGGCGAGCGCATGAAGCTGGGCCTGATGCTCAACGACCCGGAGGAGGAGCACGACTGCTTCTCCGACAACACCCACAACTCGCATTTCTACGACGGCATCGGCGTGCGCAACGTCTACACCGGGCGCTACGTGCGGGTGGACGGCACGGTGGTGTCCGGCCCCTCCGTCTCCGAGCTGGTGGCCGAGACCGACGCGCAGACCGACGCCGACCTGCGCGAGGCGCTGGACCGCTCGGTGCAGGCGCTCGGCGAGATCAAGATCGCGGCCGAGGCGGGCTTCTCCTACGACCAGATGCTGGCGCGGGGCTCGCAGGCCGGCGAGGCGCTGATCGGCGGCGCGGTGGAGGCGCTGGTCGAGCAGACCCGCGCCATCGAGCGCGCGGTCGCGGCCCTGAACCTGCAGCCCATCGCCTTCGAGGGGTCGGACAGCCTCGACAACCCCACGGCCGTTTTCCAGTAAGCGGACGGGCCTGCGCCCCGGGCCTCGCCCGGATCTGCGCCCCGGGCCTCGTCCGGATCTGCAACGCAACAGGGCCGCCCCGGTGGGGGCGGCCCTTCTGTCTTGCGGTCGGGCCGCCGCTCAGAAGCGGAAGCGCACGCCGGTGAAGACGGCGTCGCCGTCCGAGTAGTCGGCCGAGTTGTCGGAATAGTCGTAGTTGCGGTAGGTCGCGTAGACCTCGAGATTGGCCGCGTCGATCTTCTGGACCACGGCCAGGCCGTAGCTGTCCGAAGAGGACGAGGTGATGCCCGCGCCCGCGTCCAGGTTCACGTCGTCGCCGGTGTAGTAATCCACCGAGAACGAGGTCGAGCCCCAGGACACCAGGTCCCGCGTGATGCCGACCTTGGTGTAGACGAAGGAGGCCTCGCCCTCGGTCAGGCCTCCGGCGAGGGTGAGGTTCAGGCCCGTGGGCTTGTGCAGGGTGGTGGCCGAGGCGAGGTAGCGCGCGTCGTTGTCGTCGCGCAGCGCCATGCCCGTCGCGCCCTGCAGCGCGAAGTCCCCGAAGCCGCCCACATAGGACAGCGAGGCGTCGAACAGGTTCTGCTCGCGCACCGCGCGGCTGTCGTTGAGCAGGTCGCGCCCGTAGGAGGCCGAGACCCCGAAGCCTGCGAAGCGCGGCGTGTCGTAGCGCACGCGCACCCGGCGCGAGCCGTCGAAGTTGGCGAAGGCGTCGCCCACCGACACGCCCGAGATCGAGCCCGGCCCCCCGGCGCCCGTGAAGCGGAAGAGCTGCCCCGAGGCCGAGTCCGCCAGCGCCGAGGACGCCACCAGCCCGGTGCCCGAGAGGTCGCGCTCGGCCACCCCGTCCGTCGCCATGCCGCCCTGGCCGACCGAGAGGTCGCCGAACTGGGCGAAGTGGAAGATGAAGTCGATCCGGCGGATGTTCGACTTCTGCAGCTGCCACTCCTGGTCGGAAATGGAATCGTCGACCACGTTGACCCGGCCGGTGGAGTAGGGGTCGTAGCCGATCTCGTAGACGTTCTCGAAGGACCAGGTCCGGAAGTCCTTCTCGAACCGCAGGCCGATGCGCGAGTTCGAGTTGGCGGCGTCGACGAACGGATAGACCTCGGTCTGGCGGCCGTCGTCATAGACCAGCACGCCGCGGTTGATCTGGCCGTAGAGCTCCAGCGTGCCGCCGAGCAGCGGCCACTCGAGTTCGGGGATGGTCTGCGCGGCGGCCGGGCCGGCCAGCGCCAGCGCGAGCCCCGGGGCCAGCGCGGCCCGGGCGAGGGAGGGGGGACAGGCATAGGGGGGCCTTTCATCAGGTCGGGGTCCGCGCGGGAGGACGCGGCCCCGCTCGAGAGCCAGTCTGCCTTGGACCGCAACGGGGTCGGTCCTGGGTAAGGTCCCCTTATCTCCACGCCGAGCGTGACTCCTTTGTGACAATGCGGCGCAGGTCCGGAGGGGGCCTCCGTTTCGACCATGCAGGCGCTGCGTAAAACGACGGGCCGGGGAATGCGTAAACTCAATGTTTCCGATACGCGGGCTTATATTGCGGCGACGCGCGACATTGTTCGTCATTTTACGAGAACGTCATCGTCGGGCGCCTGGCTTCGCGGCGCCGGCCGGGCAGGGGGCGGCGCCGCGCACTGTGACCGGCCGACGCCTTGCGGGCGGCGCGAATTTCCGACCATACCGCTCGGGTTGATGCCGGAGCCGAGTCGTCATGGTCCTCGCCGCCCGATCCCGCCGCGTGTCGCGCGCGCTGCCGCTGCTGGCCCTGGCGCTGGCCGCGCCGGTCGCGGCCGGGGCGGGGGAGCTCGGGGCCGGCGGGATCCCGGCCGCCGCCCTCCAGGACCCCGCGCTGCCCGTCGTGCCGCGCACGCCGGCCGAGCGGGCGCGCATCGCCGTGGCGCTGGCGCCGGTCGAGGACTTTTCCGCCGCCGAGCCCTTCGAGGCGATGCCGGGCGGCGCCGCCACCTCGCGCAAGCTCGCCAACCGCGACGCGTTCTCCCAGTCCTCGGCCAACATGCCCTTCGAGCGGGAGATGGACTTCAAGCTCGGCAACGGGCTGTTCCGCAAGCTGTGGGTCTCCTCGCCGTCCTCGACGAAGGCCTCGGACGGGCTGGGGCCCTACTACAACGCCCGCTCCTGCCAGCGCTGCCACCTCAAGGACGGGCGCGGGCACGTGCCGCCCGAGGGCGGGGAGGGGGAGGGCGCGGCCCGCACGATCTTCCTGCGCGTCTCGGTCCCGGGCGAGCCCTCGGACCTGCCCGCGGGGCTGCAGGCGGTGGAGGGATACCTCGCCACCCTGCCGGACCCGGTCTACGGCGAGCAGCTGCAGGACTTCGCGCTGCCCGGGATGACCCCGGAATACCGGCTGGGCGTGGAGTGGACCTACGAGACCGTCGCGCTGGCGGGCGACGAGACCGCCGAGCTGCGCCGCCCGAGCTGGCGCGCCGGGGACCTCGGCCACGGGCCGCTGGCGGCGGGGGCGATGCTCTCGCCCCGCATCGCGCCGCAGATGATCGGGCTGGGGCTGCTGGAGGCGATCTCGGTCGAGGACATCCTCGCGAACGCCGACCCGGAGGACGCGGACGGGGACGGGATCTCGGGGCGGGCCAACGTGGTCTGGTCGGCGCGCCACCAGCGCCCGCTGCTGGGCCGCTTCGGGCTGAAGGCCGGCAAGGCCACGGTCGAGGAGCAGTCGGCCGCGGCCTTCGCGGGCGACATCGGCATCTCGACCCCCCTGCACCCCGCCCCCTGGGGCGAGTGCATGCCCGCGCAGACCGAGTGCCGCGACGCCCCCCACGGCGACGACCCCGAGCGCGACGGCTTCGAGGCGGACGCAGAGGCGCTGCGGCTGGTGACCTTCTACGCCCGCAACCTCGCCGTGCCGGCGCGGCGGGACTGGGAGGCGCCGCAGGCGCTCGCCGGCAAGCGGGCCTTCCACGCGGCCGGCTGCGCCGCCTGCCACACGCCCCGCTTCGTGACCCAGCGGCTGGAGGACCGGCCCGAGCAGTCCTTCCAGCTGATCTGGCCCTACACCGACCTGCTGCTGCACGACATGGGCGAGGGCCTGGCCGACCGCCGCCCCGAGGCGCGCGCCACGGGCCGCGAGTGGCGCACCCCGCCGCTGTGGGGCGTGGGCCTGACCGCGACCGTCAGCGGCCACACCGAATTCCTGCACGACGGGCGCGCCCGCACGTTGCTGGAGGCGATCCTGTGGCACGGGGGCGAGGCGCAGGCCGCCCGCGACCGCGTCGTCGCCATGCCCCCGCCCGAGCGCGCCGCCCTGCTGAGCTTCCTGGAGTCCCTGTGATGCCCCCCGATCACGACGCCGACCGCGAAGACGACCGCGACGCCCCCGGGGCCAAGCCCCGCAATGAGGCGCTGGCGAAGCCCCGCGATGGAGCCGGGGCGAAGCCCGGCGATGGAGCCGGCGCGGCGGCCCGCCCGCGCGGCCCCGCCCGCCGGGGGTTCATGGCGCTGGGGGCGGCGATGATCGCCTCGCCCTTCGTCGCCTCGCGCCGCACCTCCGCCGCGACCTCGACCGAGGTTCTGGCGAAGATCGCCGAGGCCGCGCTCGAGACCCAGGTGCTGCCCGGCCACAAGCGCTTCGCCTCCGCCGCCGCGGCGCTGGCCGAGGCCGCGAAGGGCTGCGCGCGCCCCTCGGTGCTGCGCGCCGCCTACCACCGCGCCTTCGACGACTGGATGGCGATCAGCCACCTGCGCTTCGGCCCCGCCGAGGCGGAGGGGCGGGCGCTCGCCGTCGAGTTCTGGCCCGACCCGCGCGGCTTCGTGCGCCGCTCCGTCGACGGGCTGCTGGCCGACGAGGACCCGGTGGTCGACGACCCCGAGGCGTTCCACGAGGTCTCGGTCGCCGCCCGCGGGCTGATGGCGGTCGAGCGGCTGGTGTTCGACGCCGGGCGCCCGGATCTCTCGGGCGGCTACCCCTGCCGGCTGCTGGCCGCGATCGCCGCCGACCTCGCGCGCACCGCCGAGGCGCTGCACGTCGACTGGCGCGACAGCCACGCCCCCGACATGCGCCGGGCCGCCCGCGGCGAGGGCGTCATCTACCGCAGCGTCGAGGAGCCGCCGCGCGTCCTCTACACCGCCCTGATGGGCGGCGCGCGGATGACGATCGAGAAGCGCCTGGGCGAGCCGCTGGGAACCTTCGACCGCGCCTGGCCCGCGAAGGCCGAGGCCTGGCGCTCCGCGCGCAGCCTGCGCAACGTGGAGCTGTCGCTGCAGGCGCTCTCGACGCTGGCCGAGTGCTTCGCGCCCGCGCTCGAGCCCGAGGCGCTGAAATCCCAGCGCGCGGGATGGGAGCGGGCGATCCAGCTCGCCCGCCGCGCGCCCGCGCCCCTGCACGAGGCGGTCGAGGACCCCGGCCGCCGCTTCGCCATCGAGTCCGTGCAGTCCGCCGCCGAGACCGCCCGCGAGCGGTTCGAGCATCTGGCGGGGCCGGCGGTCGGCATCTCGCCCGGGTTCAACGCGCTCGACGGCGACTGAGGGAGGCGGCGATGGACGGAAGCCTCATGCAGGCGGCAGGCGGGGCGGAGCTTTCGCCGGCGCTCGCCCACCTGGTCGCAGCCCGGCTCCCCTCGGGCGCCTTCGCGCTGGTGGGGCTCGCGGCGGACGGGGCGGAGCTGTTCCGCCTGCCCCTGCCGGATCGCGGCCACGCGGCCGCCGTGCATCCCGCGAGGCCCGAGGCGGTGGCCTTCGCGCGCCGGCCGGGGACCTTCGGGCTGGTCGTCGACCTCGTCACGGGCGCCGGGATCGCGCGGCTGGAGACGCCCGAGGGCGTGCATTTCATGGGCCACGGCTGCATCTCCGCCGACGGGACCCGGCTCTATACGCCCGAGAACGACTATGCGCGCGAGCGGGGGATCCTGGGCGTCTGGGACGCCGCCGACTGGCGGCGGCTGGGCGAGATCCCCTCGGGCGGGCTCGGCCCCCATGACGTGATCGAGATGGCCGACGGCGTGCTGGCGGTGGCGAACGGCGGGATCTTCACCGACCCGGCGATGGATCGCCAGAAGCTCAACCTGCCCTCGATGCGCCCTTCGCTCGCCTATCTCGACCCGCGGTCCGGCGCGGTGCTGGAGGCGGTGGAGCCGCCGGCGCGCCAGGCCTCGCTTCGCCATATCGCGATGCGGGCCGACGGCACGATCGCGGCCGCGATGCAGTGGGAGGGGGAGGCCGCGCGCGCCCCCGCCATCCTCGCCCTGCACCGGCGCGGCGAGGCGCTGCGGCTGCTGGAGGCGCCGGCCGAGGCGCAGCGCCGGCTGAAGGGCTACGGCGGCTCGGTCGCCTTCTCCGGCGACGGACGCATGGCGGCGGTGACCTCGCCCCGCGGCGGGGTCGCGCATCTGTTCGACGTGGAGACGGGGGCGTTCCTGGCCGAGATCGACCAGCCCGACGTCTGCGGCGCGGCGCCGGCGGGGGCGGGGCTGCTGCTCTCGGACGGCATGGGCTGGCTGCGCTGGATCGGCCCGGACGGGCGCGAGACGGCGCGGCGCGAGACGCCGGGCCTCGCCTGGGACAACCACCTGGTGCGCGCGGGCGCCTGAGCCGCGGGGGCGCGCCGGGCGCTGGTCTGGACAATCGCGCGGGCCGGGCGCATGACGGCCCCGGTCGCGGGCTGCGCAGGGGCAGGGCGCGGGAACGGGTCGAGGGGACCGGATGACGCTTTCCTATACCGGCGGCGAGCTGGCGGTGATCGTCTTCGCGATGCTGTTCGCGGGCTTCGTGAAGGGCGCGACGGGGCTGGGCTATTCCACCTCCTGCCTGCCGATCCTGGCGCTGTCGCTGGGGCTGAAGGCCAGCCTGCCGCTGGTGCTGGCGCCCTCGCTCGCCTCCAACGTCACGGTGATGCTGGGGGCGGGGCCGGTGGCGCCGGCCGTGCGGCGCTTCTGGCCGATGCTGGCGGCGGCGCCGCTGGGCGTGCTGGCGGGCGCGGCGCTGCTGGGGCGGGTGGACGGCGACATGGCCGGCGCCGCGCTCGGCTGCGCGCTGGTCGCCTGGTGCGCCTTCGCCTTCGCCACCCCCCACTGGCGCCTGCGCCCGGCGCTCGAGCGGCCGCTCGCCCCTGGGGTGGGGCTGGTCACCGGCGTGATCAACGGGCTGACCGGCAGCCAGGTGCTGCCGATCACCCCCTTCCTGATGTCGCTGGAGATGCCGCGGGGCGTGTTCCTGCACACGCTGAACCTCTCCTTCACCCTGTCGACCCTCGCCATGGGCGCGGCGCTGACCCGGCTGGGGATCATGACGGTCGAGACGGCCACGATCTCGCTGAGCGGCATCGTGCTCTCGGTGGCGGGCGTGCGCGCGGGCGCGGCGCTGCGCCGGCGGCTGCCGGAGCGGACCTTCCGCGCCGGCGTGCTGGCGGTGCTCAGCCTCGCCGGCGCCGCGCTGATCGTGCGGGGGCTGGGATGAGGGCGGCGGCGCTGGCGATGGCCGCGGCGCTGGCGGCCTCGGGCGCGGCCGCCTGTCCGCGCGACGCCGAGGCGCGGGCGGCGTTCCGCGAGACGTTCTCGACGCTGCTTTCCGACTGGCGCGCCGCCCGCGGCCTCGCGCCGCTGCGCGTCGATCCCGGCGCGCAGGCCGCGGCCCAGGCCTGGGCGGAGCGGCTGGCCGCGCAGGGCCGGCTCGCCCATCGCGGCCCCGACGGCGCGGGGGTGGGCGAGCGGCTGAGCGCCGCGGGCGTGGGCTGGCGCACGGCGGCCGAGAACCTCGCGGCCGGGCCCATCGCCGACGCCGCGGCCCTGCTGGCGCTGTGGGAGGAGAGCCCGGGCCACCGCGCGAACCTCGCCTCGGCCGAGGTCTCGCGCGCGGGTCTGGGCCTCGCCTGCGGAGGGGACGGGCTGACGGCGGCGCTGGCGCTCGCCGGGCCCTGAGCGCGCGGGGGCGGGCCCGGCAGGGGCGCGGCCGGCGGGGGCGGGCCGGGGCCGGAATGCGCCGAACGCGACGCCGGCCGCGTCGCGAACGGGCGAGACGGAGGCTCCGCTTGCCCTAAACCGGCCCGGGCGCGCCGCTTCCCGGCCCGCGTCCGGTTCCTTGCCCCCATGCTCACGCCCCACGCGCTGCCCGCGCTGTTCTCGTCCGAGGACTGCGCGCAGGTGATCGCCCTCGCCGAAGCGGCCTCGCTGGCCGAGGCCCGTCTCGTCGGCGGGCGCCGACAGTCCGAGATCCGCCGCGCGCGGATCGCCTGGCTCGACGACCAGCCGGAGACCGAGTGGATCTCGGCCCGCCTCGCGCGCGCCTTCGCCGAGGCCAACCGCGCCGCCTTCGACTTCGCCGTCGAGGGCTTCGACGAACGTGCGCAGGTGGCGCTCTACGACGGGTCGGAGCAGGGCGGGTTCGACTGGCATTCGGACGTGGGCGACGGGCCGCTGGCGCGGCGGCGCAAGCTGACGGTGGTGGTGCAGCTCTCGGATCCCGGCGACTACGAGGGGGGCGAGCTGGAGATCAACGGCGACGGCCGCCCGCGCACCGCCGACCGCGCCCAGGGGGCGGCGATCGCCTTCCCCGCCTTCGCGCTGCACCGCGTCGCGCCGGTCACGCGCGGCCGGCGCTGGTCGCTGACGCTGTGGGCCCACGGGCCGAGCTTCCGCTGACGCAGGGCCCGCTCGCCGACGCCCGTCCCGCGCCTCAGCCGCGGCGGCGGGCGTGGGCGTCGTCGTCGTAGCCGCCGCGACGCTCCTCGCGCTCGCCGGCGGGGCGGTGGGACGCCTCGCCGTGGCCGGAGGCGGAGGTGGAGGCGCGGTGCGTCTCGGCCGCCGCGCGGTGCATGGTCTCGCCCCCGGCCGGCACCACCAGCTCGCGCCGCGTGACCTCGCCCGAGACGGGATCCACATGCAGCTCGCGGTCGGGGGAGGCCCATTCGGGACGCGGCACCTCGCCGGTCTTGGACAGCAGGATGGCGATGGGGCGGGTGGTCTCGAACTTCGAGAAGATCATCACGAGGACGACCATGATCGGCACGGCGAGGAACATGCCGGTCGCGCCCCAGATCGCCCCCCAGGCCACCAGCGACAGCAGGATCACGAAGGTCGAGAGGTTGAGCTGGTCGCCCATCAGGCGCGGGACGATGACGTTGCCGGCGATGAACTGGATCACGCCCAGCATCGCCGCCAGCAGCAGCACCGTCCCCGGGTCGCCGGTGATCAGGGTGGCGAAGGCGGTGGGCACGGCCACGCCCAGCAGCGAGCCGATGGTGGGGATGTAGTTCAGCGCGAAGGCCACGAAGCCCCACAGCGCCGCGCCCTCGATCCCCAGCGCCCAGCAGGTCGCCGAGGTGGTCACGCCGACGCCGGCGCTGACCAGCGTCATCAGCCACAGGTAGCGCCCGGTCTCGTGCCCGATCTCGTCCATGATCGCGCGCAGGCGGGCGAGGTTGGTGGCGTCGTGCACCAGGTTGCGCAGCTTGGCCTGGAAGAAGCGGTCGTCGGTCAGCAGGAAGATCGTGTAAAGGAAGATCAGCGAGGCGTCGGAGACCGCCGAGCGCGCCATGTCCAGCATCGCGGTCAGCCCGCCCTCGCCGGCGAAGCGCTCGAACAGCGCCTCCTTGGTGAGGTGGTCGCTCAGCCCCTGGCCGTTGAGCCAGTACCACACCCGCAGGAACAGCGGGTTGCCGTAGAGGGTCAGGTCGTCGGTCAGCGAGGACAGCGACAGCACCACCATCTGCGCCGCGATCACCAGGGCGCCGAACAGGATCGCCACCGCCACGACCCGGACGCCGCCGCGGCGGAAGCGGCCGACGAAGCGGATGCGCATCAGCGCGGTGGTCAGGCCGTTGACCAGGAACCAGGCCAGGATCGCCAGCGCCACGGGCACCGCGTACTCGGAGGTCGCCGCGAGGCTCCAGATGGCGAGCACGGTGAAGCCCAGCACGAAGAACGGGCCGGCGGCGAGGGTCTGTCCTATGCGGAACATGGCGGTGCGGACGTCTCGAGCGGCGCCGCGCTGAGGGGCGGCGAGGGGCGGGCGATGCGGTTCGTCGGGGTCGGTCGGGAAGGCGCGGTGCGGGCGGAACGGGGGCGGGCGAAGCGAGGTCGGTCCGGCTCGCGCCTTCGGCTCCGCGGCGAGGAGGCTCGCGCGGCGGGGCGGGCGGCGGCGGGGTGGGCCCGGGCGCGCGCGGCGCGCCCGAAGCCCGGATCAGTCCGAGGCGTCGCCGGCGGTCTCGGCCTCGTCGTCGCAGAAGATGTCGTGCAGCACCTGCAGCAGCCGGGCGGCGCGGTCGTCGGCGATGCGGTAGAAGATGATCTTCCCCTCCCGCCGGTTGTCGACCAGTCCTTCCAGCCTCAGCCGGGCGAGCTGCTGGGAGACGGCCGACTGGCGCGCCGACAACAGGCGCTCGAGCTCGGTGACCGACTTCTCCCCCTCGACCAGGGCGCACAGGATGCGCAGCCGTCCCTCATGCGCGAGCGCCTTGAGGAAGGCGGTGGCTTCGTCGGCGCGGGCCTCCATGCCCTGCAGGTCTGCGGCGTGCCCCGCATCGGGGCGGGTATCCAGCGCGGTCGTCATAATCACTCGCTATATCTGCCCGGGCCGGCAATGCCGGCATTCAAGCATTCCTCTAGATAGTCGACCCGTCGCTATAACAACAGAGGACGTGGCGACGCATCGTCGAATTCGCAACATGGCGGGCGATCACGGCGGGATGTGGGCGTCCCCGGGGCGTGGAGGCGGTGATCGCGTCGCGAAACGGGGGCGGAGACGGCCGACGTCGCGCAGGCCGCCGCCCTTGCGGAAAAAATATTCATAAACGGGAATATAAACGGCTTGCAGCATCCAAATGCCGCGGTTTATTGGGGAGACGCGGCGCCTGCGGTTATGGCACAGGTGTCGCCCCGATGACGAACGCTGACGTACGCGCGCGGATCGGGTCGGGCGACCGGCGCCGGGATGGCTGCCCCTCTCCGACCCTTCGCGCAACGGAGGACCGGCGGATGGACTACGAGGCCTTTTTCCGCGGCGAGCTCGACGACCTTCGCGCGGAGGGCAATTACCGCGTCTTCGCGAACCTCGAGCGGCACGTGGGCGCGTTTCCGCGCGCGACGCGCCGGCGCGACGGCACGATGGCGAACGACGACCGCCACGAGGTGACGGTCTGGTGCTCGAACGACTACCTCGGCATGGGCCAGCACCCGGCGGTGCGCGCGGCGATGGTCGAGGCGATCGAGACCTGCGGCGCCGGCGCGGGCGGCACGCGCAACATCTCGGGCACCAACGTGCACCATGTCGAGCTGGAGCGCGAGCTCGCCGACCTGCACGGCAAGGAGAGCGCCCTGATCTTCACCTCGGGCTACGTCTCGAACTGGGCGAGCCTGGGCACGCTGGGGGCGCGGCTGCCGGGCTGCGTGATCGTCTCGGACGCGCTCAACCACGCCTCGATGATCGAGGGGATGCGGCACTCGAAGGCCGAGCGGAAGATCTGGAAGCACAACGACGTCGAGGACCTGGCGCGCAAGCTCTCGCAGATCGAGCCGGGGCGCCCGAAGGTGGTGGCCTTCGAGAGCGTCTACTCGATGGACGGCGACATCGCCCCGATCCGGGAGATCTGCGACGTCGCCGACCAGTACGGCGCGATGACCTATCTCGACGAGGTCCACGCGGTGGGGCTCTACGGCCCGCGGGGCGGCGGCGTCGCCGAGCGCGAGGGGCTGATGGACCGGATCACGATCATCGAGGGGACCCTGGGCAAGGCCTTCGGCGTGATGGGCGGCTATATCGCGGGCTCCGCCGCGGTCTGCGACTGGGTGCGCAGCTTCGCCTCGGGCTTCATCTTCACCACCGCGCTGCCGCCGGCGGTGGCGGCGGGGGCCTGCGCCTCGATCCGGCACCTGAAGGCCTCGGACGCGGAGCGGCTGGCGCAGCGGCGGAACGTGGCGCTGTTGCGGGCGAGATTGGACCAATTGGGCATACCGCATCTTCCCAACCCGTCGCACATTGTGCCGGTGATGGTGAAGGACCCGGTGAAGTGCAAGATGCTGTCGGACATCCTGCTGGACGACTACGGCATCTACGTGCAGCCGATCAACTATCCGACCGTGCCCAAGGGGACCGAGCGGCTGCGCTTCACGCCCTCGCCCCTGCACACGGAGACGGAGATCGAGAAGCTGGCCCAGGCGCTGCACGCGCTGTGGAGCCAGTGCGCGCTGGCGCGCGCCGCCGCCTGAGGGCGCGCGGCGCCCGGTTTCGCGGGCGCGGGTTGATCCGGATCGCAGCCGGCGCCGTAGGGCGTCTGGAAGGAACCACGGGATGCGGCGCGCCGGCCCGGGCCGGAAGAGCCGGTCCGCGGGCGGCGGGCCGAGGCGCGGCGGCGCGAGGCGCGCCGGCGCGGGACAGCCAGGGAGCATGCACATGAAACAGGTCGCGAAGCTCGCAGCCATCGGGACGGCGTTCGGGATCATGGGTCTGGGCGCGGCGGCGCCGGCGGCGGCCGCGGACGCGGCGGCGGGCGAGAAGCTCTTCGCGCGCTGCAAGGCCTGCCACGAGATCTCGAACGGCGACGAGGTGATCCAGCGCGGCGGCAAGACCGGCCCGAACCTCTACGGCGTGATCGGGCGCAAGGCCGGCAGCGTCGAGGGCTTCCGCTACGGTCCCGACCTGGTGGCGGCGGGCGAGAAGGGCCTGGCGTGGACCGAGGCGGAGATCGCTGAATACGTGGCCGATCCGCGGGCCTTCCTGCAGGCCTACCTCGACGACAAGTCCGCGAAGTCCTCGATGACCTTCAAGCTCAACAAGGGCGGCGAGGACGTGGCGGCCTACCTGGCCTCGGTCGCGCAGTAAGCGCCGGCGCGGGGGCGTATCGGACCTCGGCGCCCTTCGGGCGCCGTCGGCCCGCCCGCCCCCCGGCTTGCGCCGGGATCCCCCTGTCCGCCCGGCGGCGCGGTCCCGCGCCGACCGGGCGGTCGCGTTTCGGGCGCGGGCGGGAAAGGGCGCGGCCTCCGCCGTTCCGCGCAAGCCCGCCCGCAGGGCGCCTGCGGGCCCGGGAGGCCGTCGGGCCGTCCGGGCGCCTCTCAGGGCGCGTCGCGTCGCCAGGCGCGGGCGTCGAGGTCCCAGCGCCAGCCGGCCTCGATCATCGCGTCGGAGAGGGTGAAGATCGGGGCGACGACGGTTCCGGGGCCGGGGCGGCAGGTCAGGGACGCGACCAGCCTCTCGCCCTTCAGGACGCTCACGCCGGCTTCGAGGGGGGCGTCCTCGGTCAGGCGGTCGAGGGAGTGCCAGACCTCGTAGCGATAGGCGCCCGCCCGGAAGGCGACCGCCTCCCACAGGCTGCGGCCGACGCCGGTCCAGGGCATGACCGTGCCGGCGGAGAGCGGCTCGCGCAGGGTCAGCTCCGGCGCGCCGGGCGGGCCGTAGGCGTAGGTGAAGGCCGGGGGATCGGAGGCCTCGAGGCAGACCTCGAGGCGCCGCTCGCCGATCGGGCAGGAGACGACGGTCTCGCCCGCGCAGGCCGCCGCGGCCGAGGAGGGGGCGAGGAGGGCCAGGGCCAGGACGGGTGCCAGCACGGCGGCGGCGCGGATCATGCCAGGCCCGGCTCGTCGAGCAGGGTGCGGCCCTGGGCGTCCTCCAGCTCGATCACCCACAGGTCGGGATCGAAACTGCGCTGGCGGGCGATGGCGGCGTCCACCTCCCGCTCGGGGCCCTGCGCGAGGACCATCCAGCTGCGGCCCTCCATCGTGGCGCGCCGCTCGTAGGCGGTGGCGTTCCCGTCGAGGGTCGCGACCTTGACCAGCACCGCGCCGGCGGTCTCGTCGCCCCGCGCGGTGATGTAGCAGGGGATCATCGCCATCTCGAGGCGACGGCGGTAGGCCTGCACCCAGAAGCCGGAGGCGAGGCGCGGCTCCATCGCGCTCAGCGTCCCTTCCGGCCGTCGAAGTCGAGGCCCATCTGGTCGTAGCGCTCGCGCTCGTTCTCCCACTCGGGGCGGACCTTGACCTCGAGGAACAGGTGCACGTCGCGGTCGAGGAAGGCGCGCAGGTCGGCGCGCGCGGCGGAGCCCACGGCCTTGATCGTCTCGCCCTTCTTGCCCAGCACGATGCCGCGGTGGCCCTCGCGGCCGACGTAGACGATCTGGCGGATCACGGTGGAGCCGTCCTTGCGGTCCTCCCAGGCCTCGGTCTCGACGGTGAGCTGGTAGGGCAGCTCCTGGTGGAGGCGCTGGGTCAGCTTCTCGCGGGTGAACTCGGCGGCGATGACGCGCAGCGGCAGGTCGGCGATCTGGTCCTCGGGGTAGTGCCAGGGGCCGACGGGGACCTGGGCGGCGAGCCAGCGCTTGAGGTCGTCGCAGCCCTGGCCCTTCTCGGCCGAGATCATGAAGGTGCGCGCGAAGTCGCGACGCTCGTTCAGCGCCTGGGCCAGCGTCAGCAGCGCCTCGGGCCTCACCCGGTCGATCTTGTTGATCAGCAGCGCCACGGGGGCCTTGCGCACCCGCTCGTCGAGGGCCTTGAGGATCTCCTCGACGCCCTCGGTGATGCCGCGATGGGCCTCGACCAGCAGGCAGATCACGTCGGCGTCGTCGGCGCCGGTCCAGGCGGCGGCGACCATGGCGCGGTCGAGCCGGCGGCGGGGGCGGAAGAGGCCGGGCGTGTCGACGAAGACGATCTGCGAGGCGCCTTCCAGCGCCACGCCGCGGATGCGGGTGCGGGTGGTCTGCACCTTGTGGGTGACGATCGAGACCTTGGCCCCCACCATCCGGTTCAGCAGCGTCGACTTGCCGGCGTTCGGCTCGCCGATCAGGGCGACGAAGCCGCAGCGGGTCGGGCCCTGGGGCAGGGCCTCGGCCGCGTCCTCGGCGCCTTCGTCGGCGCCGCTCTCCTCGGGGGGGAGGGCGTCGGGCTCGTCGCCTTCGGGGGTCTCGTTCTCGGGGGTCATTCTCGGGATTCCAGAAGGGCGAGCAGGGCCTTGGCGGCTTCCTGCTGGGCGGCGCGCTTGGAGGAGGCGGCGCCCTCTGCCTCGGCGCCGTCGGCCATCCGGGCCGCGATGGTGAAGACGGGCGCGTGGTCCGGGCCGGAGCGGCCGCGTTCCAGGTAGGCGGGGGGCGCGAGGCCGCGGGCCTGGGCCCACTCCTGCACCGCGGTCTTGGCGTCGGCGGTGGTGCGCTCGGCCCGCGCGATCCGCTCGCCCCAGGCGGACAGGATCGCGACGCGGGCGTCGGCCATGCCGTTGTCGAGGTAGATGGCGGCGATCAGCGCCTCCATCGCGTCGCCCAGCACGGCGGGGCGGCGTCGCCCGCCGGCGAGCGTCTCGGAGCGGCCGAGGCGCAGCATGGCGCCGATGCCCAGGGTCTCGGCGACCTCGGCGCAGGTCTCCTTGCGCACCAGGGCGTTGAAGCGGGGGGCGAGGCGGCCCTCCGGGGCGTCGGGGAAGGCCTCGAACACGGCCTCGGCGATGACCAGGCCCAGGACGCGGTCGCCCAGGAACTCCAGCCGCTGGTTGTCGGGCCGGGCGGAGGAGGAGGCGGACGGGTGGGTCAGCGCCTCTTCCAGGGTCACGGAGGCGTGCACCGTCACCCCGAGGCGCGCGGAAAGCTCCGCGGCGTGGCGGGAGAGGTCGCGGCGGCTCACCGGGCCGCCTCCGCGGTCCGGGTCACGTGCCGCCCCTCGATCAGTCGATCGAGACGAAGAAACGGTCGGCGCGCCAGTTCCAGACCTCCCAGAATTCGCCGCCGAAGCTGAGCGCGATCAGGTCGGCGCGGCCCACCAGGTTCTCGAAGGGCACCATGCCCACCGACTGGCGGCTGTCGTTGGAGTTGTCGCGGTTGTCGCCCATGAAGAAGTAGTGCCCCTCGGGGACGTCGAACTCGCGGGTGTTGTCCGTCAGCGGAGAGGAGTTGTCGTCGGCGTTGAGCACGATGTGCTCGCGCCCGTTGGGCAGCGTCTCGATATAGCGCTCCTTGAGGCACATCACCTCGCCGTCGATGCGGGGGTATTCCTTGCACTGCAGGGAATGGCCGCGGATCACCGGCTCGAGGAACTCGCCGTCGGGGCGCTGGGGGGCGGCTTCGCCGTTGATGTAGAGGATGCCCTCGCGGATCTGGATGGTGTCGCCCGGCAGGCCGATCAGGCGCTTGACGTAATCCTCGTTCGAGCGGGGGTGCTTGAAGACGATGACGTCGCCGCGCTCGGGCTCGGAGGCGAGGATGCGGCCGGAGAACGGGGCCAGGCCGAAGGGGAAGGAATGGGCCGAGTAGCCGTAGGCGTACTTGGAGACGAACAGGAAATCGCCGATCAGCAGCGTCGACTTCATCGAGCCCGACGGGATCCAGAACGGCTGGAACAGGAGCGACCGGAACACGCCCGCGATCAGCAGCGCGTAGACGACGGTCTTCACGAGCTCCCAGAGTCCGTCTTTCTTCTGCGCCTTCGCCATGCGCTTGGTCCTGCCCGCCATGCCTTCGATGTCCGTCCGGTGTCCGGGACCCGTCCTGTCGGCCGGCGAGGGCCGGTCCGGGCGGGGCGCGCCGTTGTCGCCGTGGGATGGGGCCAAGTCAAGGCGACGAAACGGATGCTCGGAGGCGGGTGGGGCGCCTCGCCCGGGCGGGCCCGCAGCGCGGGGCGGGCCGCCGGGCGCCAGCCGGAGACACGGCGCCCGGCGGCCCGGTGAGCCGCCGCGCCGGGGGCGTGGGCAGTGCCGGGGCGTGCGGGAGGGAGAGGCCGCGCGGGCAGGGCGGCGGGAGGGGTCGCGCCGGGGCCGGCCGGCGCGACCCGGGGGCGTCAGCGGTGGAGGACCACCGGAAGCTCTTCGTAGCCGAGCACGAAGTTGGACATGACCCGGACCGGCGCGCCCACCACCTCGACGCGCGAGAAGCGCTTGAGGATCTCCTCCCACACCAGGCGCAGCTGCATCTCGGCCACCCGGTTGCCCATGCAGCGGTGCACGCCGTAGCCGAAGGAGATGTGGTTGCGCGCGTTCTTGCGGGCGATGTCGAAGTCGTCGGCCTCCTCGAACTTCGCCTCGTCGCGGTTGCCCGAGACGTACCACATGATCACCTTGTCGCCCTCGCGGATCGTGCGGCCGCCGATCTCCACGTCCTCGAGCGCGGTGCGGCGCATGTAGGCGAGCGGGGTCTGCCAGCGGATGATCTCGGAGACCATGTTGGGGATCAGCGACGGGTCCGCGGTCAGCCGGTCGTACTGCTCGGGGTGGCGGTTCAGCGCCCAGACGCCCCCGGAGATCGAGTTGCGGGTGGTGTCGTTGCCCCCCACGATCAGCAGCATCAGGTTGCCCAGCAGGGTGAACGGGTCGTCGCCGAAATCCTTCGTGTCCGGGTGCTGGGCCATCAGCGAGATGAAGTCCATCGCCGGCGGCCCGTCCTTGCGCGCCGCCCACAGGCCCTGGAAGGCCGACAGGCACTCGAGCAGGATCCTGCGCCGCTCCATCTCGTCGAGGCTGTTGTTGCCCATGCCGGGGTTCGAGGTCACCACGTCCGACCAGTAGGGCAGCTTGTGACGCTCCTCCCACGGGAAGTCGAAGAGGGTGGCGAGCATCTGGGTGGTGATCTCGATCGAGACGCGCTCGACCCAGTTGAATTCCTCGCCGATCGGCAGCTCGTCCATCACCGCGGCGATGCGGCGGCGCATCAGCGCCTCGAGGTCGCCCAGCCGGTCGGGGCCCACGGCGGGCATCGCGGGCTTGCGCCACTTGGGATGCACCGGCGCGTCCTCGGAGATGAAGCTGCGCGGGTTGAACTGGGGGTTGCGCTCGCCCAGCGAGATGCCGCCCAGCGAGGAGAAGCGGCGGTGGTCGGTGTCGACCTTCATGATCTGCTCGTAGGAGGAGATCGACCAGTAGGGGCCGAACTCGCTCTCGCGGCACAGGTGCACCGGGGCCTCGCGGCGCAGGCGGGCGAAGAACGGGCGGTGGACGTCGGCGGCGAAGCGCTCGGCCCGCGAGACGTCGAAGTCTTCGAGCGGCGTGGTGCGGGCCTCTTCCTCCGCGGCGGCGAGCGCCTCGTCGGTCATCTTCAGCATGGCGGTCTCCCTTGGTCGCCCCTGGCGGCGGGGCGGGGGCCCGGTCTCGAGGCCGGGCGTTGCTCCCGACGTCAGCATACAGGCTGCGCGACGCGCGCGTAAACTTTTCGTGCGCGACGCGAGGCCGGACGTAGCGTCAGGCGACGGGAGGGTCAGGGCAGGGAGACGGTGTTCTCAAGCCCCTCGGCGCCCGCGAAGACCACCAGGATGCGCAGCAGGCCCGCGCCGGTGTTGACCCCCTCGTGGGGGACCTCGTGCGCCTCGACCAGCGCCTCGCCCGCGCGGTAGGCGCGCACGGTCCCGGCGGGGTCCTGGTAGGTCACGGTGATCTCCCCCTCCAGCACCCAGGCGAACAGCGGCGCGAGGTGGCGATGCAGGCCCGTGCTCTGCCCGGGCAGCATGGTCACGATGGCCGAGGTCATCTTCGCCTGCCCCTCGGGCCAGGCGATCGGGGCGCCGAGCACGTCCGTCGTCGTCCCCAGCAGGGGCTGCAGGGGCGGGTAGTCCTCGGCCGCCGCGGGGCTGCAGACGGGGGCGGCGAGGGCGAGCAGGACGGCGGGCGCGAGGCGCAGGAACATCGGCGGTCTCCGGGGGGCGGGGTCAGGGGCGGGCGGGGCGATCCTAGCCGGCTTCCCGACGCCGCGTCACCCGTCGCGACGTCCCCTCGGCCCTCCGCCGCAACGTTTTCCTGCCCGCGACGACCCCGCGTCCGCTCTTGCAAGCGTTTCGATTCCGCGCGACCGTGTGCGTCGCAGCGAGGTCCCGACCCTTTCCCGGCGACGAGGGCGCCCGGGGGGAGCCGGAACCGAGGGTCTCGCGCACCCCGACAGGAGGGCCGCTCGCGGCCCGCGAGGCAAAGGAAAAACCACGAATGATCCGCACCCTTTTCGCAGCGGCCTCCGCGCTCGCGCTCGGCGCCGTGGCCGCGCAGGCGGAGTTGAAGCCGGCGGTGATCTACGATCACGGCGGCAAGTTCGACAAATCCTTCAACGAGGCCGCCTACACCGGCGCCGAGCAGTTCAAGTCCGAGACCGGGGTCGAATACCAGGAGTTCGAGATCCAGAACGACGCCCAGCGCGAGCAGGCCCTGCGCCGCTTCGCCCAGCGCGGCGCGGATCCGATCGTGGCCATCGGCTTCTCCTTCGCCGCCGCGCTCGAGAAGGTCGCCCCCGAGTTCCCCGACAGCCACTTCGCCATCGTCGACATGGTCGTCGACCAGCCCAACGTCCGCTCCATCGTGTTCAAGGAGGAGGAGGGCTCCTACCTCGTGGGCATCATGGCGGCCATGGCCTCCGAGACCGGCAAGGTCGGCTTCATCGGCGGCATGGACATCCCCCTGATCCGCAAGTTCGAATGCGGCTACAAGGGCGGCGTCGCCTCGGTCGGCGGCGTCGACGTGCTGGCCAACATGACCGGCACCACGCCGGCCGCCTGGAACGACCCCGCCCGCGGCACCGAGCTCGCCAAGTCGCAGTTCGCCGAGGGCGCGGACGTGGTCTATCACGCCGCCGGCGGCACCGGCATCGGCGTGATCCAGGCCGCGGCCGACGAGGGCAAGCTCGCCATCGGCGTGGACAGCAACCAGAACGGCCTCGCGCCCGGCTCGGTCCTGACCTCGATGCTCAAGCGCGTCGACGTCGCCGTCTACGACACCTTCATGGACGTCAAGAACGACGAGTGGTCGGCCGGCTTCTCGGTCTTCGGCCTGGCCGAGGACGGCGTGGGCGTGGCCATGGACGAGCACAACAAGGACCTCGTCTCCACCGAGATGCTCAACGCCGTCGAGGCCGCCAAGGCCGCGATCATCGCCGGCGAGGTGAGCGTGCACGACTACATGTCCGACAGCGCCTGCCCCTACTGAGCCGCCCGATCGCCACGCGGCCGGCGGAGCGCGGTCTCCGCCGGCCGGCCTGCCCACGACCTGCGCTATTCCGGAACATCCCCATGCACGCTGGCTCGAGGCGACCGCGCATTTCCCGCGTCTTCGCTCCCGCGGTCCCGTCGGCCGTCCGCGCCTTCGGTCCCGCCCCGTCCTCGCCGCCGCCCCGCGCCATGCGCGACGCGGTCGTCGCCGGGGTGCTGGCGCTGACGCTGGTGGCGCTGGCCGTGGGGACCGAGGCCCATGCCGAACCGGCGGTGATCTATTCCACCGGCGGAAAGTTCGACAAGAGCTTCAACGAGGGCGCCTGGAACGGCGCGAAAGCCTGGTCGGAGGAGACCGACGAGAGCTTCGCCGAGTTCCAGATCGACAGCGCCGCCCAGTCCGAGCAGGCGCTGCGCAACTTCGCGCGCGACGGCAAGGACCCGATCGTGGCCATCGGCTTCAACCACGCCGCGGCGCTGGCCAAGGTCGCGCCCGAGTTCCCCGACGCCCATTTCGCCATCGTCGACATGGTCGTCTCGGGCGGCAACATCCGCTCGATCGTCTACCGCGAGCACGAGGGGGGCTTCCTCGTCGGCATGCTCGGGGCCATGGCCTCGGAGACCGGCAAGCTGGGCTTCGTGGGCGGCATGGACATCCCCCTGATCCGCAAGTTCGCCTGCGGCTACATCCAGGGCGCCCGCGCCGCCGACCCGACCGTCGAGGTGCTGGTGAACTACACCGGCGACACCCCCGCCGCCTGGTCCGACCCGGTGCGCGGCGCCGAGATCGCCCGCACCCAGATCGAGCAGGGCGCCGACGTGATCATGCAGGCCGCCGGCGGCACCGGCATCGGGGTGCTGCAGGCCGCCGCCGACGCGGGCGTGCTGGGGATCGGCACCGACTCCAACCAGAACGGCCTGCACCCGGGCCGGATCCTCACGACCATGCTCAAGAACGTCGACGTCGCGGTCTACGAGACCTTCAAGGACGGCGTGGCGGGCTTCAAGGCCGGGGTGGTCTCGCTCGGCATCGCCGAGGGCGGCATCGGCTGGGCGCTCGACGAGCACAACCGCGACCTGATCACGCCCGAGATGGAGCAGGCCGCCCGCCAGGCCGCCGACCTGATCGCGGACGGAGAGATCAAGGTCCACGACAGCACCGTGGACGGGCCTTGCCCCGTCCAGTAGGCGCCGCCGCCGTCACGACGCAACGCGACCCCGCCCACCGGCCGGGGCAGGGGAGAGAGGTCCGCGGATGACCACCAGCCCACCGGCCCCGGCCATCGAGCTCGTGGGCGTGAACAAGAGCTTCGGCCCCGTCCACGCCAACAGGGACATCGCCCTGAAGGTCGAGGCCGGCGCCATCCACGGCATCATCGGCGAGAACGGCGCGGGCAAGTCCACGCTGATGTCGATCCTCTACGGCTTCTACCAGGCCGACAGCGGCGACATCTTCGTGGGGGGCTCGAAGGTCTCGATCCCCGACAGCCAGGCCGCGATCTCGCTGGGCATCGGCATGGTCCACCAGCACTTCATGCTGGTCGAGAACTTCACCGTCCTCGAGAACGTGATGCTGGGCGCCGAGGGCGGCGCGCTCCTCAACCGCGGCCGCGCCGCCGCGCGGCGCGAGCTGGTGGCGCTGGAGAAGGAATACGCCCTCCGCGTCGATCCCGACGCCGTGGTCGGCGACCTGCCCGTGGGGCAGCAGCAGCGGGTCGAGATCCTCAAGGCCCTCTACCGCGGCGCCGAGATCCTGATCCTCGACGAGCCCACCGGCGTGCTGACCCCCGACGAGGCGGATCAATTGTTCCGCATCCTCGGCCAGCTGAAGGCGCAGGGGAAGACGGTGATCCTGATCACCCACAAGCTGCGCGAGATCATGGCCGCGACCGACGCCGTCTCGGTGATGCGCCAGGGCGAGATGGTCGCCACCCGCCGCACCGCCGAGACCTCGGTCGAGGAGCTGGCCGAGCTGATGGTCGGCCGCCGCGTCCTGCTGCGCGTCGAGAAGGGCCCCGCCACGCCCGGCGAGACCCGCCTGAAGGTCCAGGACGCGCAGGTGATCGACGGCATGGGCGTCGAGCGCCTGCGCCGCGTCTCCTTCCAGGTGCGCGCTGGAGAGATCGTGGGCATCGCCGGCGTCGCCGGCAACGGCCAGTCGGAGCTGCTGGAGGCCATCGCCGGCATCCGCCCGCTGGCCTCCGGCGCCATCGAGGTCTGCGGCCACGAGCGCACCGTCGCCGACCCCGCCGAGCTGCGCCGCATGGGCCTCGCCCACGTCCCCGAGGACCGCCACCGCATGGGCCTGGTCACCGCCTTCTCGGCCAAGGAGAACGTGATCCTCGGCTACCACGGGAACCCCGACTACTCGCCCGGCCTGTTCCTGGATCGCGGCGCCATCCGAAAGGCCTGCGAGCAGCACATGGCGGATTTCGACGTCCGCCCGCCGAACCCGGACCTGAAGACGGCGAATTTCTCCGGCGGCAACCAGCAGAAGATCGTCCTTGCGCGCGAGATCGAGCAGGACCCCCAGGTCCTGATCGTCGGCCAGCCCACCCGCGGCGTCGACGTCGGCGCCATCGAGGCCATCCACCGCCGCCTGATCGAGCTGCGCGACGCCGGCAAGGCGATCCTGCTGGTCTCGGTCGAGCTCGACGAGATCCGGGCGCTGTCGGACCGCATCCTGGTGATGTTCGACGGCCGCGTGATGGGCGAGCTGTCCGGCGACGCCGGCGAGCGCGAGATCGGCCTGCTGATGAGCGGCGTGGAGCAGGAGGACGCGGCGTGACCACGCTTCCTCAAGCGCCCAAATCGTTGGCCGATCCCGCCGCTTGCGAGGCTCGACGCGAGCTCTTGAGCGCGCCGCATATGGCGGCGCTGACCCGATACGTCGAGAAGCTGCGCGCCGCGGGAGAAGGCTTCGTTCCGGATTTCGATCCGCTGGACGGCGGCGTAGACGCACGCGCCCTGTTCTTGCTGGAGAAGCCCGGCCCGATGACGGACGCAGAGGGAACGAAGCGCGTCGGCTCTGGCTTCATCTCGCGTGACAACGACGACCCGACCGCGGAGGCGATCTTCACCTTCATGGACGAGGCAGGATGGGATCGACGCGAGACCCTGCTTTGGAACGTGATGCCCTGGTGGAACGGGCGCGTGAAGTTCGATGCGGCCGAGCGGCGACGTGGACTTGCGACGCTCGGGGAGCTTCGCGCCCTCCTGCCACGCCTGGAAACCGTCGTGTTCGTCGGAGGGCAGGCGGCTCGTGCGAAGCCGTTGGTCGAGAACTGGGGCGTGCGCATCCTGGAATGCGCGCATCCCTCAGCCCGTGTCAGGAACCTCTTCCCCGAGAAGTTCGCGCGCATTCCCGTCGTTTGGAAAGACGCGCGCCTTGGATCTAAATCGAATAGCGGAGCCGAGATTTGAACGCCCAACTCCCCCGCTGGGTCGATCTCGGCCTGATCCCGCTCCTGAACCTGATCGTGGCCTTCCTCGTCGCCGGCGGCGTGGTCATGCTGATCGGGGAGAACCCGGTCGAGGCGGTCGAGCATATCCTCTACGGCGCCTTCGGCTTCGGCGAGGGCATCGCCTTCACGCTGTTCTATGCGACGAATTTCATCTTCACCGGGCTCTGCGTCGCCGTCGCCTTCCACGCCTCGCTGTTCAACATCGGGGGCGAGGGGCAGGCCTATATCGGGGGCCTGGGCGTGGCGCTGGTGTGCCTCGCCTTCGACACGTTCCTTCCGTGGTGGATCATCGCGCCGCTGGCGATCTGCGCCGGCGCGGCCTTCGGGGCGGGCTGGGCCTTCGTGCCCGCCTATCTCCAGGCGAAACGCGGCAGCCACATCGTGATCACCACGATCATGTTCAACTTCCTCGCCGCCTCGCTGATGGTCTACCTGCTGGTCAACGTCCTGAAGGTCGACGGCACCATGGCGCCCGAGAGCCGCACCTTCGAGGAGGCCGGACGCCTGCCCAAGATCGGCTGGTTCATGGAGCTGTTCGGCCAGAACATCGGCGGCGCGCCGCTGAACCTGTCTTTCTTCCTCGCGATCCTCGCCTGCGTGGGCGTGTGGCTGCTGATCTGGCGCACGAAGCTCGGCTACGAGATCCGCACCTTCGGCGCCAACCCCGCCGCGGCCGTCTACGCCGGCATCAACCCGGTGCGGATCACCGTGATCACCATGATGATCTCGGGCGGGCTCGCCGGCATGATGGCGCTGAACCCGGTGATGGGGGACCAGAACCGCCTGTTCCTGGAGCTTGCGGGCGGCGCGGGCTTCGTGGGCATCGCGGTGGCGCTGATGGGGCGCGCGCATCCGGTGGGGGTGGCGCTGGCGGCGCTGCTGTTCGGGGTGCTCTACCAGGGCGGCGCGGAGCTGAGCTTCGAGATGCCCGCCATCACCCGCGACATGATCGTGGTGATCCAGGGGCTCGTCGTGCTCTTCGCCGGCGCGCTGGAGTTCATGTTCCGGCCCGTGGTGGCCCGGGTCTTCGCCCGAACCGCCACGGCGAAGGGAGCCGCCTGATGTTCATGGACGTGATCCTGCTGCTCGACTCCACCGTCCGGCTGGCGACGCCGCTGCTGCTGACGGCGCTGGCGGGGCTCTATGCCGAGCGCTCGGGCGTCTTCGACATCGGGCTCGAGGGCAAGCTGCTGGCGGCGGCCTTCGCGGCGGCGGCGACGGCGGCGCTGACCGGCTCGCCCTGGCTGGGGGCGCTGTCGGGGATGGTCGTGGCCATCGCCTTCGCGCTGGTGCACGGGGCGGCCTGCATCACCTTCCGCGGCAACCAGATCGTCTCGGGCGTGGCGATCAACTTCCTCGCCGCCGGGCTGACCGTGCTGCTGGGGCAGAGCTGGTTCCAGCAGGGCGGCCGCACCCCGCCGCTGATGGGCGAGGGCCGGTTCGAGACGATCACCTTGCCTCTCGCCGAGACGGTGCGCGACGTGCCCATCCTCGGCCCGATCTATTCCGAGCTGCTCTCGGGCCACTACCTGCTGGTCTACGTGGCGTTCCTGGCCGCGCCCTTCTCCTGGTGGGTCCTCTACCGCACCCGCTTCGGCCTGCGCCTGCGGGCGGTGGGCGAGAACCCGGCCGCGGTGGACACCGCCGGCATCTCGGTCGCCGGCCTGCGCTATCTGGCGATGGTCTGCGCCGGGATCCTGTGCGGGCTGGCGGGCAGCTACCTCGCCATCGCCCAGTCGGCGGGCTTCGTGAAGGACATGTCGGCGGGCAAGGGCTTCATCGCGCTCGCCGCGCTGATCTTCTCCAAGTGGCGCCCGGTGCAGGTGATGGGGACGTGCCTGCTGTTCGGCTTCCTGGATGCGGCGGCCATCCGCCTGCAGGGCAAGGACCTGCCGCTGATCGGCGAGGCGCCGGTTCAGTTGATCCAGGCGCTGCCCTATATCCTGACCGTGGTCCTGCTGGCGGGCTTCATCGGCAAGGCGATCCCGCCCAGGGCCGGCGGCACGCCCTACGTGAAGGAGCGGTGATGGCCTTCCCCCCCGATCCCAGCCTGCGCGAGATGGATCTGATCATCCTGCGCCACTGCGAGAAGTCGGGCGAAGGCCTGTGCGATCCGCTGACCGAGAAGGGCGCCGCCGACGCCGTGACGCTGGCCGAGCGGCTGAAGGGCGAGGGGATCGACGCGATCTTCGCCTCCCCCTACCGCCGCAGCCAGGAGACCATCGCCCCCTTCGCCGAAGCTGCAGGGCTGGAGATCCAGGTCGACGGGCGGCTGCAGGAGTGGCAGATCTCGCCCACCGCGCTGAAGGCCATGAAGGATCACGCGCCCAGGATGGTCGCCGACCGCCACTATCGCGCGCCCTGGTCGGAGACGATGGACGAGGTCTGGGCCCGCCTCGTCCCCGCGCTGGAGGCGATCCGCGCCTCTGGCGCGAAGAAGCCGGCGCTGGCCTGTCATTTCGGAGTGCTCTCGATCGCCATGACGCATCTGTCGGACACGTTCGGGCCCGAGCACTGGAAGCTGATCAACCAGCCCACGGCCATGCACACGCACCGGGGCGAGTGGAAGATCCTGGAGCTGGACGGCGTCGCGCCTGCGCGCCTGCACGTGTGAGGGCGACATGACCGGACCCGAGGACCTGTTCCGCGCGGCGCTCGCCGCCCGCGCCAAGGCCTATGCGCCGTTCTCGAATTTCGCGGTGGGGGTGGCGCTGCGCACCGCCTCGGGCGCGATCTTCTCGGGCGCCAACATCGAGAACCAGTCCTTCCCCGAGGGCTGGTGCGCCGAGACCACCGCCATCGGCCACATGATCATGGCCGCGACCGCCCTCGAGGACCGGGTGATCACGGAAGTGGTGGTGGCGGGCGAGCTTTCGACCCCGCTCACCCCCTGCGGCGGCTGCCGCCAGCGCCTGGCCGAGTTCGGCCGCCCCGACACCGTGGTCCATTCCGCCAATGCCGAGGGCATCCGCGCGAGCTGGACGCTGGCCGAGCTGCTGCCGGCGAGCTTCGCGATGGACGCGTAGGGCGCATTTCAATGCGCCGTTCCCCGGAGCCGGTTCGCGTGCGGCGCATTGAAATGCGCCCTACGCCGCGCCGCGCCGCGCCGCGAGCCGGGACGGGCAGGGCGCCCGCGGCGGCTGTGGCGCGCCCCAGGCTCGACCCGGGGCCTCCCGGTGTCCGCCCGCGCCCGGCCGGCGATCGCGCGGCGACGCCCCCCTCTCCATCCACGATTGCACTGGCGCGCCGGGTGCGCGAAGCCTAGATGCCACGGGGCCCGCCCGCCGGGCCCCGCCGACCTCGACCCCCGAGCCAAGGAGCGTCCATGACCCGAGCCGCCGAGATCATCGCAGACCGTGCCGGGCGCGCGCCCGTCCGGCTGGGCCTGGTGCTGGGCTCGGGACTGGGGGCGCTGGCCGACGAGCTCGAGGACGCGACCGCCTTCCCCTTCGCCGACCTGCCCGAGTTTCCCGTCTCCGGCGTCTCCGGCCATGCCGGCGCGCTGGTGGTCGGCACGCTCGAGGGGGTGCGCGTGGCGCTGCTCTCGGGCCGCGCCCATTACTACGAGAAGGGCGAGGCCGCGGTGATGCGCCCGGCGCTGGAGACGGTGAAGGCGCTCGGCGCCGACACGGTGCTGCTGACCAACTCGGCAGGCTCCCTGCGCGACGAGATGCCCCCGGGCTCGCTGATGAGCCTGATGGACCACATGTCGATCTCCGGCCTCAACCCGCTGATCGGGGAGGCGACCGACGACCGCTTCGTCAACATGGTCGACGCCTACGCCCCCCACCTGCGCGCCCGCCTCAAGGCCGCCGACGAGATGCTCAACGAGGGCGTCTACGCCTGGTTCTCCGGCCCCAGCTTCGAGACCCCGGCCGAGATCCGCGCCGCCCGCATCCTGGGCGCGGACGCGGTGGGCATGTCCACGGTCCCCGAGACGATCCTCGCCCGCTTCCTGGGGCTGGAGGTCGCCGCCGTCTCGGTGATCACCAACTACGGCGCCGGGATGACCGGCCGCCCCCTCTCCCACGCCGAGACGAAATCGGAGGCCGCCAAGGCCCAGACGCGCTTCCGCGCCCTGGTCCGCGCCTTCGTGCGGAGCTTCGCATGACCGACCTGCTCGCCGAACAGGATGCCGCGCGCCTGGCGCTGCGCTGCCTGGACCTGACCAACCTCAACGACGACTGCGACGAGGACGCGATCCGCGCGCTGGCCGAGCGGGCGGTGACCCGCTACGGCTCGGTCGCCGCGCTCTGCGTCTGGCCCCGCTTCGCGCGTCTGGCGCGCGAGATCGCGGCGCCGGACGTGAAGATCGCCACCGTCGTGGTCTTCCCCACCGGCGAGGCCACCGACGAGGAGGCGATGGAGGAGACGCGCGACGCGCTCTTCGAAGGCGCCGACGAGATCGACATGGTGATCCCCTGGCGCGAGCTGATGGAGGGGCGCGACGCCTCGGTCCGCAGCCGGGTCGAGCGGGTGAAGCGCGCCGCCGGCGACGCCCCTGTGAAGGCGATCCTCGAGACCGGCGTGCTGGAAAGCGCCGCGATGATGCGTCGCGCCGCCGACGCGGCGATCGAGGGGGGCGCGGACTTCCTCAAGACCTCCACCGGCAAGGTGCCGGTGAACGCCACGCTCTCGGCGGCCGAGATCCTGCTGACCGCGATCTCGCAGGCCGACCGCCCGCTGGGCTTCAAGGCCGCCGGCGGCATCCGCACCACGGCCGAGGCCTGGGCCTACCTGGAGATGGCCGACCGGATCATGGGCGAGGGCTGGGCTAGCCCCCAGACCTTCCGCTTCGGCGCCTCGGGCCTTCTGGACAGCCTGATCGCGACCCTGAACGGCGCCGCCCCCGTCACCGCCGCAGAGGGCTACTGATGCTGCCGCAGGAAGTGATCCTCAAGAAGCGCGCGGGCCAGGCGCTGGCGCCCGAGGAGATCCGCTATTTCGTCGAGGGCCTGACCTCGGGCGCCGTCTCCGAAGGGCAGGTGGCCGCGCTCGCCATGGCCGTCTACTTCCAGGGCATGACCCTGCCCGAGCGGGTGGTGCTGACCGAGGCGATGCGCGACTCCGGCGAGGTCCTGAAGTGGGATCTTCCGGGCCCGGTCGCCGACAAGCACTCCACCGGGGGCGTGGGCGACAACGTCTCGCTGATGCTGGCGCCGGCGCTCGCGGCCTGCGGGGTCTACGTGCCGATGATCTCCGGCCGCGGCCTCGGCCACACCGGCGGCACGCTCGACAAGCTCGGCTCGATCCCCGGCTACGACGTCGCCCCCGGCCCGGAGGCGCTGGAGCGGGTGGTGCGCGAGGTCGGCTGCGCCGTCATCGGCCAGACCGCCGAGATCGCCCCCGCCGACAAGCGTTTCTACGGCATCCGCGACGTGACGGGGACGGTGGAGAGCCTCGACCTGATCACCGCCTCCATCCTGTCGAAGAAGCTGGCGGCCGGCCTCGACGCGCTGGTGCTCGACGTCAAATGCGGCTCCGGCGCCTTCATGGGCACGCGGGCGGAGGCCGAGGCGCTGGCCCGCTCCCTCGTCGGGGTCGCCAACGGCGCGGGCTGCACCACCTCCGCCCTGATCACCGACATGGACGAGCCGCTCGCCACCGCCTGCGGCAACGCGCTCGAGGTCGCCAACGCGGTGCGCTTCCTGACCGGGGCCGAGGTCGACCCGCGCCTGTGGGACGTCACCGTGGCGCTCGGCGGCGAGCTCCTCGCCCTCTCCGGCATCGCCGCCAACGCCGAGGACGGCGAGGCCCGCATCTCCCGCGTGTTCGAGAACGGCCGCGCGGCGGAGACCTTC
Organism: Albimonas pacifica; assembly: GCF_900113695.1. Classification (GTDB taxonomy): domain Bacteria; phylum Pseudomonadota; class Alphaproteobacteria; order Rhodobacterales; family Rhodobacteraceae; genus Albimonas; species Albimonas pacifica. Next base: position 170,301 of record NZ_FOQH01000008.1, read on the forward strand.
GCGCGCATGGTCTCCGCCCTCGGCGGCCCCACCGACTTCGTGGAGAGCTTCTCCCTCTATCTGGAAGACGCCCCCATCGTCCTCGACATCCCGCCCCCGTCCGAGGGCATCGTGCAGGCCGTGAACGGCCGCGCGCTCGGCAACGCGGTGGTCGAGCTGGGCGGCGGCCGCCGCAAGCCGGAGGACGCGATCGACCCGGCCGTCGGCCTCTCCGACTGCGCGTCCATCGGGGCGGTGGTCGACGGCGACTTCCCGCTGGCCCGCGTCCACGCCCGCAGCCACGACGACGCCCGCCGCGCCGCCGAGCGGGTCATCGCCGCCTACACGATCGGCGAGACGGCGCCCGAGGTCCCCGACGCGATCCTCGGCCGCATCGGCCCCAAGGACGTGACGGAGACCGCCTGATGGCCCGCGCCTTCCTCTTCGTGATGGACTCGGTCGGCATCGGCGGCGCCCCCGACGCCGCCGCCTTCGGGGACGAGGGCGCGGACACGCTCGGCCACATCGCCCGCGAATGCGCCGAGGGCCGGGCGGACGACGGCCGCTCCGGCCCCCTCTCGCTCCCCAACCTCTGCGCGCTGGGCATCGGCGACGCCGCCGAGGTCGCCTCCGGCGCCGTCCCCCCGGGCCTGAGCAAGGGCGCCGAGGCCTGTTTCGCGGCCGGCGAGGAGGTCTCCGCCGGCAAGGACACGATCACCGGCCACTGGGAGCTGGCCGGCGCGCCCCTCTCGCAGGACTGGCATTACTTCCCCAACACCCGCCCCGCCTTCCCCGGCGCGTTGGTCGAGCGCCTGATCGAGGCCGGCGGCCTGCCGGGCATCCTCGGCGACGAGCATGCCTCGGGCACCGAGATCATCGCCCGCCTCGGCGAGGAGAGCGTCGCGACCGGCCGCCCCATCGTCTACACCTCCGCCGACAGCGTCCTGCAGATCGCGGCCCACGAGGAGGCCTTTGGATTGGAGCGCCTCTATGCGCTCTGCGAGGCCTCGCGAGAGATCCTCGACGACATGGGCCTGCGCGTCGGCCGGGTCATCGCCCGCCCCTTCACCGGCGAGGACGCCACCACCTTCCAGCGCACCCCCAACCGCCACGACTACGCCGTGCCCCCGCCGGAACCGACGCTGTGCGACCGCGTCGTCGCCGCGGGCGGGCGCACGGTGGGCATTGGAAAAATCCAGGACATCTTCGCGGGGCAGGGGGTTCCGGAAAGCCTCAAGGGTCCCGACGACATGGCCCTCTTCACGCTCGCCTGCGGGGCGATCCGCGACGCGGGCCCCGGCGACTTCGTCTTCGCGAACTTCGTGCAGTTCGACAGCGACTTCGGCCACCGCCGCGACCCCGCCGGCTACGCCCGCCACCTCGAGGCCTTCGACGCCCGCCTGCCGGAGGCGCTGAGCCTCCTGCAGCCCGGCGACCTCCTCCTGATCGTCGCCGACCACGGCAACGACCCCACCTGGACCGGCACCGACCACACGCGCGAGCGGGTTCCCGTGCTCTGCGCCGGCCCAGACGTCGCGCCCGGAAACCACGGCGTCGTGCGCTTCGCCGACGTGGCCGAGACGCTGGCCGCCCACCTCGGCCTCGCGCCTGGGCGGCACGGCGAGCCGTTTCTCCCCCTCCCGGCACGGAAGAGTCCGAGATGACCGCCAAGATCGAGCTTCACCTGCACATCGAAGGCGCCACGCCCCCGGCGCTGGCCCGCGAGGTCGCGGCCCGCAAGGGCGTCAGCACCCACGGCATGTTCGCCGAGGACGGCGGCTACGCCTGGGAGGACTTCACCGACTTCCTGCGCGCCTACGACCGGGTCGCCGCCCTCTTCGTCACGCCCGAGGATCACCGCCAGCTCGCCGAGTCGGTGCTGCGCGAGTGCGCCAAGCACGGGGTGATCTACGCCGAGCTCGCGATCTCCTCGGACCACGTGGCCGAGGGCGATCCCGTGCGCTTCGCCGAATACCTCGCCGCCATCACCGAGGGCGCGGAGGCCGCGGAGACCGCGACCGGCATCAAGGCCAATTTCGTCGCCACCACCATCCGCCACCTCGGCCCCGACCGCGCCGCCCGCGCCGCGCGGCTGGCGGTGGACTGCGGGCACCCGCGGGTCACCGGCCTCGGCCTCGCAGGGGACGAGCGGCTGTTCCATCCCGCCGACTTCGCCCCCGCCTTCGACATCGCCCGCGAGGGGGGCCTGAAGCTGACCGCCCACGCCGGCGAGGCCTGCGGGGCGCAGAGCGTGCGCGACGCGCTCGACGCGCTGAAGCTCGACCGGGTCGACCACGGAGTGCGCGCCGTCGAGGATCCCGCGCTGCTCGCGCGGATCATCGACGAGGGCGTGCACCTCGCGACCTGCCCGGGCTCCAACGTGGCGCTGATGTCCTATCGCGACTGGCGCGCGCATCCGATCGGGCAGCTTCGGGCGATGGGGGCCAGGGCCTCGGTCTCCACCGACGACCCGCCGTTCTTCCAGACCGACATGACCCGCGAATACCTCGAGCTGACCTCCGCCTTCGGCTGGGGCCCGGCCGAGTTCGCCGCCATGGCCCGCGACGCGCTCGACGCCGCCTTCTGCGACGCGGCCACGAAGGCGGAGCTCGCCGCGCGCCTGTAGGGCGCGATTCCCTGCGCCATCCCGCCCGCGCGCGCGCGGGCGGGCGCGATGGACGATCGCGTCCGGGGCTGGCATGTAGTCCTCAGTCCGTCAGCAGGAGCGCGCCCATGTCCGAGCATCTCACCATCGTCGAGCACCCGCTGGTGCAGCACAAGCTGACCCTGATGCGGGAGAAGTCGACCTCGACCGCCTCCTTCCGCCAGCTGCTGCGCGAAATCTCGCTGCTGCTGGGCTACGAGGCGCTCAAGGACCTGCCGCTGACCGAGATCGCCATCGACACGCCCCTGACCGAGATGCGCGCCCCGGTGCTGGCCGGCAAGAAGCTGGCGCTGATCTCGATCCTGCGGGCGGGCAACGGGCTGCTCGACGGGATTCTCGAACTGGCGCCGGCGGCGCGGGTCGGCTTCGTGGGCCTCTATCGCGACGAGGCGACGCTGAAGCCGGTGCAGTATTACTGCAAGGTGCCCGCCGACCTCGCCGACCGCCCGGTGCTGGTGGTGGACCCGATGCTGGCGACCGGCAACTCCTCGGCCGCGGCGGTGGACCTGCTGAAGGAGCGGGGGGCGCATGACATCCGCTTCCTGTGCCTGCTCGCCGCCCCCGAGGGGGTGGAGCGGATGCGCCAGGCCCATCCCGACGTGCGCATCGTCACCGCCGCGCTGGACGAGAAGCTCAACGACAAGGGCTACATCGTCCCCGGCCTGGGCGACGCCGGCGACCGGATGTTCGGCACCAAGTGACGCGGGCGCGGGCGGCCTCGGCGCGCCCCGCAACCGTTTCCCCGTGCGAGGAATTTTCCCGCGCGGCGGAGGGCGGAAAATCGCCGCGGATCGCCCCCTCGGGCCGATTCGCGGCCCCGGCGGGTCTTGCGCCCGGCGCGTCGGCGCCGTAAGAGAATCGAAAGCGTTCGAACGACCCCGGCCGGAGAGCCGGCCGCCGACCGCGACCGGATTGGGAGACCCGGCCGCAGCCCCGTCGACGGCATGACAGGAACGCGCATCTGGGAGGTTTGACCCGTCGCGCCCCGCGGCGGATCGAAGGGAGGACATCGCCGGTGAGCACTTCGCCCGCGCCGAACGGCGCGCTCGACACGTTTCCGAAGCTCCTCGACCACAACGCCCGCGTCCGCGGCGGCCGCCCGGCTGCGCGCGAGAAGATGTACGGCATCTGGCAGACCTGGACCTGGTCGGAGCTGCGCGAGGAGGCCCGGGCGCTGGCCATGGGGCTGATGGGCCTCGGTCTGCAGCCGGGCGAGCGGGTGGCGATCGTGGGCAAGAACCGCCCGCAGCTCTACTGGTCGATGGTCTCGTGCCAGATGTGCGGCGCGGTGCCGGTGCCGGTCTATTCCGACGCCGCCGCCGACGAGATGGCCTATGTGCTCGACCATTCCGGCGCCGCCTTCGCCATCGTCGAGGACCAGGAGCAGGTCGACAAGCTGCTGCAGGTGGTGGAGCTGGAGCAGGCGCCGGCCCTGCGCCACATGATCTACCTCGACCCCCGGGGCCTGCGGAAATACGACCACACCACCCTGCACGCCTTCGCCGAGGTGGTGGCGAACGGGCAGGGCGCCGCGGCCGAGGCGGGCCCGAGGATCGACGCGATCTGCGCCGCCCAGCAGGGCGCAGACACCTGCGTGATGCTCTACACCTCCGGCACCACCGGGCGCTCGAAGGGCGTGGTGCTGTCGAACGACAACATCATCGTCACCGCGCGCGCGACGGCCGAGTTCGACAAGCTGGTCGAGACCGACAGCGTCCTCGCCTACCTGCCGATGGCCTGGGTGGGGGACTTCATCTTCTCGATGGGCCAGGCCTATGTCGCGGGCTTCTGCGTCAGCTGCCCCGAGAGCCCGGACACCATGATGTCCGACCTCAAGGAGATCGGGCCGACCTATTTCTTCGCGCCCCCCCGGATCTTCGAGACGCTGCTGACCAACGTCTCGATCCGGATGGAGGACGCCGGGACCTTCAAGAAGAAGCTCTACGACGGCTACATGGCCCATGCCCGCCGGGTGGGCGCGGACATTCTCGACGGCAAGCCGGTCTCGGCCGCGGACCGGGCGAAATACGCGCTGGGCGAGCTCCTGGTCTACGCGCCGCTCAAGAACGCGCTGGGCCTGTCGAACGTGCGCGTGGGCTACACCGCGGGCGAGGCGATCGGGCCGGAGATCTTCCAGTTCTACCGCTCGCTCGGGATCAACCTGAAGCAGCTCTACGGGCAGACCGAGGCTTCGGTGTTCATCACCGTGCAGCCCGACGGCGAGGTGCGCGCCGACACCGTGGGCGTGCCCGCCCCCGGCGTCGAGATCCAGATCCGCGAGAGCGGGGAGATCTACTACCGCTCCCCCGGCGTCTTCCAGGAATACTACAAGAACCCCGAGGCGACCGCCGACACCAAGGACGCCGAGGGCTGGGTCGCCACCGGCGACGCGGGCTTCTTCGAGGAAGGCACCGGCCACCTGCGCATCATCGACCGCGCCAAGGACGTGGGCAAGCTCTCCTCCGGCGCGCTGTTCGCGCCCAAGTACGTCGAGAACAAGCTGAAGTTCTTCCCCTCGGTGCTCGAGGCGGTGGTCTTCGGCGCCGACCGCGACCGCTGCGTGGCCTTCGTCAACATCGACCTCTCGGCGGTGGGCAACTGGGCCGAGCGCAACAACATCTCCTACGCCTCCTACCAGGAGCTCGCGGGCCATCCCAAGGTCTACGACATGATCCAGGAGCACATGGAGGAGGTGAACGCCTCGCTGGCGCAGGACGACATGCTCTCGGGCTGCCAGGTGCATCGCTTCCTGGTGCTGCACAAGGAGCTCGACGCCGACGACGGCGAGATGACCCGCACCCGCAAGGTCCGCCGCCGCATCGTCGAGGAGCGCTACGCGCCCCTGATCGAGGCGCTCTACGCCGGCGCGTCGGAGGTCTACGCCTCGGTCGAGGTGACCTACGAGGACGGGCGCAAGGGCGCGATCTCGGCCACGCTGCAGATCCGCGACGCCAAGGTGTTTCCTGCGGGCGCGAAGGTCGCCGCCGAATGAGCTTGGCGCTCCTGCATGCCGCCGGCGCCCCGTCGGGGCTCGGCCCGGCCGGCCTGTCCGTCCCCCGGGACGGCGCGGGCCGGTCGGCCGCGGCGTCATGCCGGAAGATGCATACGTGCTTAACGCCACGGATCGGTGTAAACTTCTCGTTCACGATGCCCGGGGCGCGTCCCGGCCGACGCACGGAGCGGGAGGGCTCCGCGGCGGGCCGGACCCCTCGGGGGTCGCGCGTGCGTATGCGGCGGAGCTCCCGCCGCCTGTATCGGAGTAACGAGATGCGCCCCGATTTCCTCGGAACCGCGCGGCGGGCCCTGTGCGGGCTGGCGGTCGCGCTGCCCCTCGCCGGCCTCGGCGCGCCCGCGCTGGCGGGCCAGACCGAGAACGACTGGTACGAGTTCGCCTTCCACCGCTGCGCCGAGCCGATCATGCGCAACGCGGCCATCGTCACCGGCGACCTCAACCCGATGAACCCGCTGGACGCGAACCGGATCGACGTGCGCTCGAACGGCGTCGCCTGGCACTCGGTCGGCATCGTGCCGATCCTCGTGCACATGGAGCACGTGGCGGGTTCCGAGACCTACAAGGGCTGCCGCGTGGCGTTCCCGATCACCACCGCCACCACGGTGCCGATCGACATCGCCGAGGCGATCGCCAAGTTCGAGACCTGGATCGAGAACAACACCGACAACCGCACGTTCCGCGACGTGGCCTGTCCCTTCGGCGACAACCGCACCTACGCGCGCAAGATCAAGACCCGCGGCGAGACCCGCCCGGGCGTGAACGTGTCCATCGTCATCGAGGCGGGCGCCGGGAACGCCTTCCTCTTCTTCGCCGCCGTCGAGGAACCGATCGGCGTCGGCGAATGCATCAACAGCAGCGGCTGATCGGACGGCGGGGTCCATCGGCCGCTCGCGAAGGGAGGCGCGAGTGAGCATTCATGCAGCCGAGGCGGCGTCCGACGACGTCGCCTACGCCAGCCAGGAAGAGGCCCACGGCATCGAGCCGCGGCGCATCGGCGGCACGGTGATGGAGATGAAGAACATCACGCTCCGCTTCGGCGGCGTGACGGCCATCAAGGACATCTCCTTCGACATCAAAGAGCACGAGATCCGCGCCATCATCGGCCCCAACGGGGCCGGCAAGTCCTCGATGCTCAACGTGATCAACGGCTTCTATCACCCCCAGGAGGGGGAGATCTGGTTCCGCGGCGCGAAGCGCGGGCCGATGAAGCCCTATGAGATCGCCCAGCAGGGGATCGCCCGCACCTTCCAGAACATCGCGCTCTTCAAGGGCATGACGACGCTCGACAACATCATGACGGGCCGCATGACCATGATGAAGACGAACTTCTGGCAGCAGGCGATGTGGTGGGGATCCGCCCAGCGCGAGGAGGTCGAGCACCGCCGCCGGGTCGAGGAGATCATCGACTTCCTCGAGATCCAGGCGATCCGCAAGACCCCCGTCGGCCGCCTCCCCTACGGTCTGCAGAAGCGCGTCGAGCTGGGCCGGGCGCTGGCGGCCGAGCCCAAGCTGCTGCTCCTCGACGAGCCGATGGCCGGCATGAACGTCGAGGAGAAGGAGGACATGTGCCGCTTCATCCTCGACGTGAACGACGAGTTCGGGACCACCATCGCGCTGATCGAGCATGACATGGGCGTGGTCATGGACATCGCCGACCGGGTGGTGGTGCTCGACTACGGACGCAAGATCGGGGACGGGACCCCCGAGGAGGTCCGCGCCAACCAGGACGTGATCGACGCCTATCTCGGCGTCAGCCACGACTGAACCCTTTCCATCGACGCGATCCACAGGGAGGGGACCGCGGCATGAGCGCCGAATTTCTCTACACCATCGAGGTGATCCTGAACGGGCTGCTGACGGGCGTGATGTATTCGCTCGTCGCGCTGGGCTTCGTTCTGATCTTCAAGGCCTCGGGCATCTTCAACTATTCGCAGGGCGTCATGGCGCTCTTCGCGGCCCTGACGCTGGTCGGCTTCCAGGACGGGCAGGTGCCCTTCGCGGAACTCATCAACGCCGTGCTGGGCACCGAGATCCACGGCTTCGGCTGGGAGATGCCGACGATCCTCGCGATCCTCTGCGCGCTGGCGGTGATGCTGCTCTTCGCCATCCTGGTCGAGCGGATCATCCTCAAGCATCTGGTGAACCAGGAGCCGATCATCCTGTTCATGGCCACCATCGGGCTCGCCTACTTCCTCGAGGGGTTCGGCGACCTGATGTGGGGCTCCGACATCAAGGCGCTGGACCTGGGCCTGCCCCAGGGCGGCAGCTTCTGGATCGAGGACATGACCGTCAGCTGGGCGGCCGAGGACTCGGGCTTCTACGGGATGTACATCGACAAGCTCGACCTGATCGCGGCGGGCGTGGCGGTGGCGCTGGTGGTCGCGCTGACGGCCTTCAGCCAGTACACGCGCATCGGCCGCGCGCTGCGGGCGGTCGCCGACGACCACCAGGCGGCGCTGTCGGTGGGCATCTCGCTGCGGTTCATCTGGGTGGTGACCTGGGCGATCGCGGGCTTCGTGGCGCTGGTCGCGGGCTCGATGTGGGGGGCGAAGTCGGGGGTGCAGTTCTCGCTGTCGCTGATCGCGCTGAAGGCCCTGCCGGTGCTGATGCTGGGCGGGTTCACCTCGATCCCCGGCGCCATCGTGGGCGGGCTGATCATCGGGGTCGGCGAGAAGCTTTTCGAGTTCGCCATCGGCCCGATGGTCGGCGGCGCCACCGAGAACTGGTTCGCCTACGTGCTGGCGCTGATCTTCCTGGTGTTCCGACCCCAGGGCCTGTTCGGCGACAAGATCATCGAGAGGGTCTAGATCGATGCTTTACCGTGAGGCCGGCGACTACAAGACGTCCTACGTCGACGACGCCCAGACCTTCCCGATCGCCTTCGACCGCTGGCGCTACTACGTGGTGCTGGTCGTCGCCTTCGCGATCATCCCGGTGTTCATCTCCGACTACATGGCCAAGTCGGTGATGATCCCCTTCCTGGTGTTCTGCATCGCGGCGATGGGGCTCAATATCCTGACCGGCTACTGCGGGCAGGTCAGCCTCGGCACCGGCGGGTTCATGGCGGTGGGGGCCTACGCCTCCTACAAGCTGATGACCGCCTTCCCCGAGCTGAACATCTTCTTCGTGGTGCTGCTCTCGGGCGGGATCACCGCCGCCGTAGGGGCGCTGTTCGGGCTGCCGTCCCTCAGGATCAAGGGCTTCTACCTGGCGGTCGCGACGCTGGCGGCGCAGTTCTTCCTGGTGTGGCTCTTCAACAAGGTGCCGTGGTTCTTCAACTACTCGGCCACCGGCCAGATCACGGCGCCGCCGCGCTCGGTCTTCGGGGTCGACGTGACGGGGCCGGAGGTGCCGGCCTGGGGCGCCTACCTGTTCTGCGCGGTCTTCGTGTTCCTGCTCGCCTGGCTGATGCGCAACCTCACCCGCGGGCGGGTCGGGCGGCAGTGGATGGCGATCCGGGACATGGACATCGCCGCCGAGATCATCGGCGTGAACCCGCTGCGCACCAAGCTCTCGGCCTTCGCCGTCAGCTCGTTCTACGTGGGGATCGCGGGGGCGCTGTTCTTCTCGGTCTATCTCGGCGCGGCCGAGCCGACCGAGGCCTTCGGCATCAACCAGTCCTTCCTGGTGCTGTTCATGATCATCATCGGCGGCCTCGGCTCGATCTTCGGCTGTTTCGCGGGCGCGGCCTTCATGATCATGATGCCGGTGCTGCTGAAGAACCTGATGGTCGACGGCATGGGCTGGCCCACCACCATCGCCACGCATTTCGAGTTCGTCATCGTCGGCGCGCTGATCGTGGCCTTCCTGATCCTGGAGCCGCACGGCCTCGCGCAGCTGTGGCGCCTGATGAAGGAAAAGCTCCGCCTGTGGCCCTTCCCGCACTGACGGGGACGCTTCTGGGGAACGCCCCGGTCCGCCGTCCTGGGAGGCGACGGCGGACCGGCAACATCACCAAGACCCCGGCATACGGGGCGGGGAGATCGAATTCAGACAGTTAGGGAGGCAAACCGCATGAAACTGTCCCGTCTGGCCGCCGTGGCGGCCGCCGCCATGATCGCCGCGAGCCCCGCGCTCGCCGACCTCAACGTTCCGGCGCTGAACTACCGCACCGGCCCCTACGCGCCGTCGGGCATTCCCTACGCCGACGGCTTCTCCGACTACATGACGCTTCTCAACGAGCGCGACGGCGGCGTCGGCGGCGAGCGCATCAACGTCATGGAGTGCGAGACCGCCTACAACACCCAGAAGGGCGTCGAGTGCTACGAGGCGCTCAAGGGCGAGAACCCGCTGGTCTTCATCCCGCAGTCCACCGGCATCACCTACCAGCTGATCCCCAAGGCCTCGGCCGACGGGATCCCGGTGCACTCGATGGCCTACGGGCGCACCTCGGCCGTCAACGGCAAGGTGTTCGAGTGGGTGTTCATCATGCCCGGCACCTACTGGGACGCCGCCTCGATGATGGTCAAATACGCCATGGAGCAGGAGGGCGGGTCGCTCGAGGGCAAGAAGATCGCGCTCGTCTACCACAACTCCGCCTACGGCAAGGAGCCGATCCGCACGCTGGAGGAGCTGTCGAAGAAGCACGGCTACACCCTCACCCAGCTCGCCGTCGACCACCCGGGCCAGGAGCAGAAGTCCCAGTGGCTGCAGATCCGGCGCGAGCGTCCGGACTACGTCTTCATGTGGGGCTGGGGCGTGATGAACTCGGTCGCCATCCAGGAGGCCGCCAACATCCGCTTCCCGATGGACAAGTTCATCGGCGTGTGGTGGTCGGGCTCCGAGGCGGACGTGCTGCCCGCCGGCGCGGGCGCGGACGGCTACAAGTCGATCACCTGGCACAAGCCCGGCGCCGACTTCCCCGCCTACGAGCAGATCAAGACCCTGGTGCATGACAAGGGCAAGGCCGCCGGCGACGGCACCACGATCGGCGAGGTCGGCTACAACCGCGGCGTCTACGCGGCCGTGATCGTGACCGAGGCGATCAAGGCCGCCCAGGAGGCGACCGGCAAGTCGAACATCACCGCCGCCGACATGCGCGACGCCTACGAGACGCTGACCATCACCGCCGAGCGGTGGGCCGAGATCGGGCTGCCCGAGTTCGCCCAGCCCCTGCAGGCCTCCTGCGCGGACCACGGCGCGCCGCACATGGGCGCGATCCAGCAGTGGAACGCCTCGGAGAAGACCTGGACGCTGGTCTCGGACTTCATGACCCCCGACGAGGAGGTCGTGGGCCCGCTGATCGAAGAGGACTCGATGGCCTACGCCGCCGAGAACAACATCACCCCGCGCACCTGCGAGTGATCGCGGCCTGAGCGAACCCGGCGGGGGCCCACGGGCCCCCGCCGCCCCCCCGAAGAATTCCCCGGCCGCCCCCGCGCGGCCGCCAGCCGGAGCGCTCCGACGATGACCGACGCCGCCCTCGCGGAAGCCAAAGCCGCCGCCGCCGTGGCCACCACCGACGCCGAGCTCTCGGCCGATCCCGCGCCGGGCGAGCCGCTGCTGCGGGTCTCGAACATCGAGGTCATCTACAACCACGTGATCCTGGTGCTGAAGGGCGTCAGCCTGACCGTGCCCAAGGGCGGCATCACCGCGCTGCTGGGCGGCAACGGCGCCGGCAAGACCACCACGCTCAAGGCGATCTCGGGCCTGCTGAAGTCCGAGCGCGGCGAGGTCACCAAGGGCCGCATCCTCTACCGCGGCCGCGACGTGGCCGCCGGCGATCCGGCCGAGCTGGTGAAGTCCGGCGTCATCCAGGTGATGGAAGGCCGCCACTGCTTCGAGCATCTGACGGTCGAGGAGAACCTGATGACCGGCGCCTACACCCGCACCGGCGGGCGCGCCGAGATCGCCCGCGACCTGGAGATGGTCTACACCTACTTCCCCCGCCTGAAGGAGCGTCGCAGCTCGCTCGCCGGCTACACCTCGGGCGGCGAGCAGCAGATGTGCGCCATCGGCCGCGCGCTGATGTCCCGCCCCGAGACGGTGCTGCTGGACGAGCCCTCGATGGGCCTCGCCCCCCAGCTCGTCGAGCAGATTTTTGAAATCGTCAAATCTATCAACGAGAAAGAAGGGGTGTCCTTCCTGCTCGCCGAGCAGAACACCAACGTCGCGCTCCGCTACGCCCACTACGGCTACATCCTGGAAAGCGGCCGGGTGGTGATGGACGGCGAGGCCAAGGCGCTGCGCGAGAACCAGGACGTGAAGGAGTTCTACCTCGGCATGTCCGACCAGGGCCGCAAGTCCTTCCGCGAGGTCCGCTCCTACCGCCGCCGCAAGCGCTGGCTGAGCTGAGCCGATGGCGGCCGACCGGCTGCTGCGCCGCCGTCGCCTGGGCGCGGGCGGGCAGGGCGGGGGGCGCCCCTCCGTGCCCGCCGCGCGCGTCGCCGGGCTCTCGCCGCTCGCCTGGGCCCTGGGCGCCGCGCTGCTCGCAGGGGTCCTGGCGGCGAACGTCCAGCTCTACCTGATCAGCGGGGAGGAGGCCGCGCCGGCGCCCGAGCGCACGTTCGACGTCCTCGCCCAGGCCGCCTCGCCGGCCGTGGCCGAGGCGATGCGCGCCCTCTCGGACACGATCGCGGGCCGGGGCTCGCAGACGCCGGAGGAGGATCTCGAGCCCCTGCGCGCGCATCTGGCCGCGGCCGCCTACTGCTACGACCAGGGCCTCTGCGCGCGTGAGCCGATCCTCGCGCACGCCTGCGGCCCCCTCGACGGCTACGAGGCGGTGATGGCCGAGCTGATGGCCGTGCGCGGCGCCCGCTACGACGCGGCCGGGCGCGCCCTGACCAGGACGATGCTATGGAAGGACTGCGAGGCCGGGGCGCCGGAGTGATCCCGACCCCCCGCGCGCCCCGCCGTTTCCGGAGACCGCAGATGACCCGCCCCCTCGATCGCCGCGCCCGCCGCCCGCAGTCCCGCGGACCGGCCCGCCCGGCGCAGGGCTGAGGCGGCGTCATGGCGCCCCCCGTCTCCTCCGATCCCGAGGCGCCCTCGCGCGGCGAGGCCGAGGGCCTGACATGGCGGCGCAACCGGCCCGTGGCGCTGGAGCCGCTCGCGGGCTGGTTCCGCGACGCGCAGGACATGGCCTTCGCCCACCCCTTCGCCCGCTTCCCCTTCGACGCGGACGAGTGGGAGGAGCTGCTGACCCGCCCCTCGCCGGCCTTCTTCTACGCCGAGCGCGACGGCGTCCCCTTCGCCCATTTCGGCCTGCGCCCGGGCGACGACGCCGTGCACCTGTGCTTCCTGGTGATGGACCCCGCGCGGCGGGGGCAGGGCCTCGCCCGGCCGCTGATCCGCCTGACCGCCGCCGCCGGGCGCGCCCGGATGCCGGGGGCGCGGCGGATGACGCTCAACGTCTCGCAGGGCAACCTGCGGGCCGAGCGGCTCTACCTTTCCCTCGGCTTCCGCCGCACCGGCGGGGCCGAGGAGGGCATGTTCCAGATGGAGCGCCCGCTGGGCCCCCAGCCGCCCTGGGACCGCCCCTGACCCTTCCCCCCACGGGAGATCTTCGATGACCGGCTATTACGACGACCTCGAAACCCGCTCGGCCGACCAGCGCGCCGCCGACCTCGCCCGCGACCTGCCCGCGTTGATCGGGCACGCGCTGGAGAAGGCCCCCGCCATGGCCGAGCACCTGGCCGGCGTGAACCCCTCCGACATCCGCGACCGGGCGGCGCTCGCGAAGCTCCCGGTCCTGCGCAAGTCCGAGCTGGCGGCGAAACAGGCCGAGCGTCCGCCCTTCGGCGGCTTCGCCGCCGTGACCCCCACCGGCATCCGCCACGTGTTCCAGAGCCCCGGGCCGATCTACGAGCCCGGCGGCGACGCCCGCGACTGGTGGCGCGGAGGGCGGCAGCTGCATGCCGCAGGCATCGGGCAGGGCGACCTGGTGCAGAACTGCTTCTCCTACCACCTCACCCCCGCGGGCATGATGTTCGAGAGCGCGGCGCGCGCCGTCGGCGCCTCGGTCCTGCCGGCCGGCACCGGACAGACCGAGCTTCAGGCCCGCGCCATGGCCGACTGCGGGGTGACCGCCTACACCGGCACGCCCGACTACCTGAAGGTGATCCTCGACAAGGCGGCCGAGATGGGGCTGGACGTGAGTTCCGTGAAGAAGGCCTGCGTGGGCGGCGGGGCGCTGTTCCCGTCGCTGCGCCAGGAATACGCCGACCGCGGCATCGCCTGCCTGCAGGGCTACGGCACCGCCGACCTCGGCTCGATCGCCTATGAGAGCCCGGGCCCCGACGGCGAGATCGAGGGCATGATCGTGGACGAGGGCGTGCTCGTGGAGATCGTGCGCCCCGGCACCGGCGATCCGGTCCCCGAGGGCGAGGTCGGCGAGGTCCTGGTCACCACCTTCAACCGCGACTACCCCCTGATCCGCTTCGCCACCGGCGACATGTCGGCGGTGCTGGCGGGCGTCTCGCCCTGCGGGCGCACCAACCTGCGCATCAAGGGCTGGATGGGCCGCGCCGACCAGACCACCAAGATCAAGGGCATGTTCGTGCGTCCCGAGCAGGTGGCCGAACTCGCGAAACGCCACCCCCAGATCGCCAAGCTCCGCGTGATCGCCACGCGCGAGGGCGAGGCCGACGCGATGACCGTCAAGGTCGAGACCGCCGAGGGCGAGGGCTTCGCCGCGAAGGTCGCCGAGAGCGTCGCCGCCGTCCTGAAGCTGAAGGGCCGCGTCGAGCTCGTGCCCCCCGGCAGCCTGCCCAACGACGGCAAGGTCATCGAGGACGCCCGCAGCTACGACTGAGCCCGCGGACCGGCCCCTGGCCCCTTCGGGAGCGCCCTGGGCCCGCCCCGGGGCCTCTCGCGAGCGTCGTCCCGGGCGCCGCCCGGGGGATCGAGGCGCGGCCGTCCCCGGAAAGGTTGCGGCCGCCGCGTTTCCACGCGGCGGCCGGCTTGCTTCGGCGGGGTTCAGCCCCTTGTTCGGCAGGGGGTCCGCTCGCCCGCAAGGGCGGCGACCAGCCGGTCGAACCAGGCCTCGAGATCCAAGGCCACAACCGGGAAATCCATGTTCCCGCTCCTTCTCCTACGCGCCCACCCCGGGCCATCCGCTACGCGTCGGGCGAAACCGCCCGCCCCTTCGCTCCGGCGTCCTGTCGGACCTGAACCCCAGGTCGTCCACACCACGCTTGCCGGAGGATCGCCCGTCTCGCTGACGCCGGGCCGCACTCTACGCTTCACGCCTCGATGCCGGGGCCTGCGGGATACGCACGCTGCAGACCCTCGATCGAACTCACGCTCCGTCCACCCGCCCGGGTCCCGATACGCCGCGACCCGCCTCGCTCCGTCTCGGCCGCCGCTACGCCGGGGCCCTGGTCCTACGCACGTTCCACCCTCGTCGGGCCACGCGGCCCGCCTCGCTCCATCTCGGCCGCCGATACGCGGAGGCCCTCCGTTACGCTCGTCTCGCCCACCCCGGCCGCGAAACGTCGCGACCCTCGCTCCTGCGCTCCCGGTCCCTGGCCTTCGCTCGCTCGTCGCAGGCCGGTCCGGGTCTTCCCGGGTCGGGAGCCGCGCCCACCCCTGGCCGCCTCTCCCGTTCCGTCGTCCGGCTCCGCATCCACCCCTGGCTGCTTCGCCTCTTCCCGCGGCCTCGCACCCACCCCTGGCTGCTCGGCCCGTCGTCCCGGCGTCGCGCCCACCCCTGGCCGCTCCGCCTGCCGAAGGGTTTCGCCTTCGACATGGCCAATATCGCCCGGATCGGTTTTCGAGCCGTCAACGAAACGATTTTCCCAAGCGCAATTCGAGACGAATTCCGAAAGCGCCGCGCCGCCTCGATTTCTTCGCGCAGCAGAATTCGCGAGGGCCCGCTCGGGCCGCTGCGCGGCGCGAAATGGTCAGAAGCTGTTAGGCAACCCCACGGAATCGCTCGCCGAATCCGGCCGGATCTTCAGAGAGCGTTGAGCATGAGGTCGCGCTCGAGGCCCCGAGTCGGAGGGGGCGGGGAATCGCTTCGACCCGCCGCGGCACTCCGGCGCCCGGACATGACGAAGGGGGCCGCGCCCGGGCGCGGCCCCCTTCAGATCCTCTCAACAGCCCTGCGCAGGCGCGCGGGCGCCGTCCTCAGCCCTGGCGGGCCTTGAACTTGCGCTGGGTCTTGTTGATCACGTAGACGCGGCCCTTGCGGCGCACGACACGGCAATCGGCGTGGCGCTGCTTCAGGGACCGCAGCGAGTTCTTGATCTTCATCGTCTCTTCTCCCGCGGCGCCCCACGCAATAATGCGCGGCGGCCGTCTTGATCAGTCAATTCCGGCGCTGCGTATAGCCTTGGCGGGCCGGAGTCGCAAGGGGGGCGGGACCGGAAGACGCCGCGGCCGCAGGGCGGGACGCGACGTCAGGCGGATCAGACCCGCGCCGAGCCGAAGGCCGCGCCGCCCAGCGCGCCCTTCTGCAGCTTCTTGAGCTCCTCGGGCGGCAGCAGGTGGCGCAGGTAGCGCCGCTCCAGCAGGCGGAAGGCGCCCACCAGCAGGAAGGTCAGGGCCATGTAGAGGATCGCCGCCGTCACGAAGCCCTCGTAGGCCACGTAGTAGCGCGCGTTCAGCGTGCGCCCGGCGCCGAGGATGTCCTGGATGGTGATCACCGAGGCCACCACCGAGGAATGCAGCTGGAACACCACCTCGTTGCCGTACTGCGGCATCGCCCGGCGCAGGGAGGAGGGCAGCAGCACCAGCCAGGTGGTCTGCCGCTCGGACATGCCGAGCGCCTTGGCGCCCTCCAGCTCGCCCTTGGGGGTCATCGCGAAGGCGCCGCGCAGGATCTCGGTCTGGTAGGCGCCCGAGTTCAGCGAGAAGGCGATCAGCGCGCACCACCACGCCTCCTTCAGGAACACCCAGGCCCAGGATTCGCGCACGAATTCGAACTGGCCGAGGCCGTAGTAGATCAGGAACGTCTGCGCCAGCAGCGGCGTGCCGCGGAAGAAATAGGCGTAGCCGCGCGGCAGGAACGCGAGACGCGAGCGGCGCTGCTGGGCCAGCGCGCCGGGCAGGGCCAGCGCGAATCCCACGACGACCGAGAGCAAGGTCAGCGTCACCGAGACCCAGACCCCGTGCAGGAACATCTCCCAGTGGCGGAGGGGGAGCGTGAGGTCCATCAGGCCGTCGCCTCCGCGGCGCGCGGCTTGCCGCCGTCGTCCCGGCCCCCGCCCCCGCCTCTGCCGGCGTCCTGGCCGGTGTTGGCCCAGCGCTCGGCCCAGGCCAGCAGCTTGTCGGAGACGGCGGTGATCGCGAGGTAGACCAGCAGCACCACCACGAAGAACAGGAACGGCTCGCGCGTGGATTTTCCGGCCTTGTCCGCCAGGCCGACCAGGTCGTCGAGCCCGATGACCGAGACCACGGCGGTGGACTTCACCAGCACCAGCCACACGTTGCCGTAGCCGGGCAGGGCGTGGCGCAGGGCCTGGGGGCCGGTCACGCGCAGGAATTCGCCGCGCAGCGGCATGCCCAGCGCGCGGGCGGCCTCGGACTGGCCGCGCGGCACCGCGATCCAGGCGCCGCGGAACGTCTCGGTCAGGTAGGCGCCGTAGAGGACGCCGATCGCCGCGACCCCGGCCCAGAACTTGGAGATCTCGATGAACGGCAGGCCCAGCCCCTCGCCCACGTCGTTGATCAGCCGCTGGCCGCCGAAATAGACCAGCAGGATCAGCACCAGGTCGGGGATGCCGCGGCCGAGGGTGGTGTAGACCCGCACCGCCCCGCGCCCCAGCGCGTTGCCCGCCACCTTCCCCCAGGCCCCCAGCAGCCCCAGCGTGGTCGCGAGCAGGGCCGAGCAGACCGCCAGCGCCACGGTGGTCAGCGCGCCGCCCATCAGGAGCGGCAGATACTCGAGAAGCTTGCTCATGCGGCCGCCCCCTGGGGGGCGGCCGGACGGCGGAGGGGATCAGCCGCCATAGATGTCGAAGTCGAAGTACTTCTTCTGGATCTCGTCGTACTCGCCCGACGCGCGGATCTCGGCGATCGCGTCGGTGAAGCGCCCGGCGAGATCCGAGCCCTTGCGCACGCCCACGCCCGCGCCCTCGCCGTGGTACTTGGGGATCGAGAACGTGTCGCCGAAGAAGGCGTAGCCCGCGCCGGCGTCGGTCTTGATGAAGCCCTCGTCCATGGCGATCTGGTCGGCGACCAGCGCGTCGACGCGCCCCGACTGCAGGTCGAGATAGGCCTCGTCCTGGGTGCCGTAGAGCTTCAGCTCCACGTCCGGGAACTCGCCCTCCATGAACTGCTGGTGGATGGTGCCGCGCTGCACGCCCACGGTCTTGCCCGAGAGCCCCTCGGGGGTGGTGGTCATCTCGGTGCCCTCGGCCGCGATGAAGGCGGCGGGGGTGTTGTAGTACTTGGCCGAGAAGTCGATGACCTGGGCGCGGTCGGGGGTGATCGACATCGAGGCGACGATGGCGTCGCACTTGCGCTCGATCAGGGCGGGGATGATGCCGTCCCAGTCGGTCTTCACCATCTCGCAGGTCGCGCCCATCGCGGCGCACATGGCGTTGGCCATGTCGATGTCGAAGCCCACGACCTCGCCCGAGGCGGTGGTCTCGGAGAACGGCGGGTAGGCGCCCTCGACGCAGATCTTGAGGTCCTCGGCCGCGGCGGCCTGGGCCGAGAGGGCGAACGCCGCGGCGGCCAGCGCGCCGGCGAGGGTCTTGCGGGACATGTGGGTCTCCCTGTCGTGTCTGTTCCCGGTCCGGAGCCTGCGACGGCGCGACGGGAGCGTCAACGGGGGATCGGGCGGCGGCGTGCTGCGACGCAGCGGCGGGGGACGCGAACGGACCCTGAACCGTCGCGAACCACCTCGCGGGCGGCGGCAGCGGGACGGGTTTCCACGTCCGGCCGGGGGCGCGGGGTCAGGGGGCGCGGGGTCAGGGGGCGCCGATCGCCTCGGGCGCGGGGCGGCAGCAGCCGGTCAGCCAGCGGGTGGTTCCGCCCTCGGTGATCACCAGCGTGCCGCGGCCCCAGACGGGGGCGTCGAGGGGCATCTCGAAGCACTGCTCGTCCTCGTAGCGGAACAGCCAGCGCTCGGCCGGGTCGGCGCCGGCCTCGAGCAGGGCCGAGAGGCGGCCTTCGGCGGGGATGGCGCGGGTCACGGGACGGCTCGCGGCGGGCTCGCCGAGGCGCTCGTAGGTGATCTCGATCTCGGTCCAGCGCAGGGACCACATCGGCTCGAAGCCCCCGCAGGCGCCCGCGACGGGGAAGGACGCGTCGTCGAGGGTGCGGATCGGGGCCGGGCGCAGGAAGCGCTCGGCCGCCCAGCCCTGCAGCTCGCCCTGGGCGATGCGCAGCCAGGGGACGGAGGAGACAGCCCGCTCGCCGGCGGAGACGACGAGCGCGCCCTCGGGCAGCGCGCCGACCACCGGCGCGTCGCCCGAGGGCTCCGCGCGCAGGTTCAGCGTCTCGCCCTCCGGCAGGGGGCCGACGAGGAGCCAGCCGCGCGGGGCGGGCGTCTCCTGCGCCGCGGCGGCGAGGGGGACGAGGGCGACGAGCGCCAGGGCGGAAAGTCGGCGGGCGAGCGGGGTCATGGGCTGGAGCATGCCTGCAGGGCGGGCCTCCGGTCAACGCGGATGCGCGGGGCCGGTCAGGGGCGCAGGCCCGGACGCAGGCCGGGACCGAGGCCGCCCCACAGGCTCTCGATATGGCCGTAGATGGTCTGCGTGGCCCTGGCGGTGATGCGGCAGTCGAGGCGGGCTTCCTCGGGCGTCTTGCCGGGGGCCGCGAAGGTCTCGCAGGCGGCCGGGTCGAAGGCGCCGGCGAGCATCCGGGTCATCGGCTGGTCGCCGAAGCGGGCGGCGAGGGCGGTCCACTCCGGCTCGACCCGGCGGCGGCAGGCGAGGCGGTCGTCGGGCTCGGCGTCCTCGGGGCAGATCTCGAGCAGCGGGCGATAGCACAGGATCGCCTGGGACATGTCCGGCTTCGCCGCCTGCACGCAGGGGACCGTGCGGTCGATGTCGAGCAGGCGCCCGGCGCCGGGGGCGGAGAAGCCGGCGCCTGGGCCGGGGGCGGGCGCCGGGACAGGGGCAGGCGCAGGGGCGACGCCTGGTCGGTTCGGGCCGGGCTGCGCCTCGCCGCCGCGGCGCACGGTGACGCCGCCGGCGCCGCCGGGCAGGCCGCGGCTGGTGGCGGCCCCCTGGCCCTGGGCGGAGGGCGGGGCCAGAAGCGCCGGCGCCGCGGCGACGAGGGCGGCCAGCGCCAGGGCGGCGGCGGAGAGGCGAGGTCTGCTCATGCCGCCTTTGTTCCGCGTCGCGGGCGCGGCGTCAACGCGCAGCGCAGGGGCGAGAGCCTGCGCGGGGACGGCGTCCGGAACGGATCTCGCCCGCGCTGCGCGCGAGCGTCGCCCGCCCGGCCGCCCGTCCGCCGGCGGCGTCCCGCCCGGGCGCAGAGCGGCGCGCAAAAAAAGAGCCCGGCGCCAGGCGCCGGGCTGAAGGTCGGGCGACTGGCGCCGCCCCGGGGAGGATCCGGAGCGGGAGGCGTCTCGCGCGCCTCCCGCAATCTCTGGGTCGGCCGGGGGGAGGGCCCCCCGGCCGGGCCGGCCCGCGATCAGGAGATCTGCGAGCCCTTGCCGAACTCGGGGTAGGCCTCCATGCCCAGCTCGGCGCTGTCGAGACCGGCGATCTCGTCCTCGGCCGAGACGCGGATGCCCATCACCGCCTTGAGGACGAACCACAGCACCAGCGACACCACGAAGACGAATACGCCGACGATGATGATCGAGATCACCTGGCCGCCGATGGTGGCGTCGTCGTTGGTGATCAGGACCGCCAGCGTGCCCCAGATGCCGCAGAACAGGTGCACCGGGATCGCGCCGACCACGTCGTCGATCTTCATGCGGTCGAGCATCGGCACCGCGAAGACCACGATCACGCCGCCGATGGCGCCGATGACGGTGGCGGTGCCGAGGGCGGGGGTCAGCGGCTCGGCGGTGATCGAGACGAGGCCCGCCAGGGCGCCGTTGAGCACCATGGTCAGGTCGATCTTGCCGTAGACCACCTGGGTCAGGATCAGGGCGGCGATGGCGCCGCCGGCGGCGGCGGTGTTGGTGTTCACGAAGATGCGCGACACGTCCGCGGCGTCGCCGATCGAGCCCATGGCGAGCTGCGAGCCGCCGTTGAACCCGAACCAGCCCAGCCACAGGATGAAGGTGCCCAGCGTCGCCAGCGGCAGGTTCGAGCCCGGGAACGGGGTGACCCGGCCGTCCTTGTACTTGCCGATGCGCGGACCCAGCACCAGGGCGCCGGCCAGCGCGGCCCAGCCGCCCACCGAGTGCACGACCGTCGAGCCGGCGAAGTCGAGGAAGCCGTACTGGCTGTCGAGGAAGCCGCCGCCCCACTTCCAAGAGGCCTGGATCGGGTAGATCAGGGCGGTCAGGAAGATGGTGAAGATCAGGAACGGCCACAGCTTGATGCGCTCGGCCAGCGTGCCCGAGACGATCGAGGCGGTGGTCGCGCAGAACATCAGCTGGAAGTAGAAGTCCGAGCCGGTCGAGGCGTAGGAGAGGTCGTCCGCGCCGTCGGGGCCGATGCCCACGGCCTCCATCACCGCGACGCCGAAGGCGCCGAGGTAGCCGCCGGTCTCGTCCGAGCCGATCGACCAGGAGCCCAGCGGGTACATCAGGTTGTAGCCGATCAGGTAATACATCACCGCGGCGATGGCGAAGAGCGCGACGTTCTTGGTCAGCTGCATCGTCACGTTCTTGGTGCGCACGAGGCCCGCCTCGAGCATCGCGAAGCCCGCGGCCATGAACATGACCAGGAAGCCGGCGACCAGGAACAGCAGGGTGTTGAACACCCACACGGACTGCTCGGGCACCGCGCCGGCGGCAGGCTCCGCGTCCTGGGCCAGCGCGGGCAGCGCGGCCAGCGCGGCGGCGCCCAGCGCCAGGCCCGCGGATTTAAGGAAAAGTCGGTTCATGTCTCTCGATCCCTCTTCGTCTGTCTTGGCCGTCGGGCTTAAAGCGCGTCTTCGCCGGTCTCGCCGGTGCGGACCCGCAGGGCCTGCTCGACGTCCAGGACGAAGATCTTGCCGTCGCCGATCTTGCCGGTCTTGGCGGTGGAGGCGATGGTCTCGACCGTCTTGTCGACGGCGGCGTCCGGCACGACGATCTCCAGTTTGATCTTCGGAACGAAGTTCACGACATATTCGGCGCCGCGGTAGATCTCGGTGTGGCCGGACTGGCGTCCGTACCCCTTGACCTCCGAGACCATGAGCCCTTGGACGCCCGACGAGGTCAGCGCTTCGCGCACCTCCTCGAGCTTGAAGGGTTTGATGACGGCGATGATCAGCTTCATCCTGCGTCCCCGGTTATGATTGCGTCAGGTTGCATCTCCCCCCTTCATTCAAGGGGCGTGCCAACTTCGTGAGGGAGGGGCGCGGCACGCTCGGCCGGCGCCCCCGCGGCGGGGCCGCGCGCCGGCGGCGCGGGCCCGGCGAGACGAACGCGGAGGCCCTGACCGGCCGATGAACGCAGCGGCCGGCGCGGCGGCGGGGGCGCCGCCGCGCCGGCCCGCGCGCGGTCAAGCCCGCCGCGACGCCGCTCCGCCTTTCGACGACGCCCGGCGGCGAGCCCGGCCCCGCCCGCGCCGCGGAGGCGGTCCGCGAGGGCGCCCAACGGAAAGGCGCCCGCGGGCGCCTAAAATTTGTGCTGTCTTGTTGAGCGTTTGCGCGTCACGCGCCGGATACGATCCGCACGCCGCCCGTTCCCCCGCGCCCCCCGCCCGCGGCAGGCGACGCGGCGGGAGAGGCGGCGGGGCCGGCGCGGCGTGCGGGGCGGGCTCAGGCGGGCTCGGGCTCGTAGAGCCGGGCGAGCTCGGCCATCGCCTCGTCGAAGGGCCGCCCGGGCGCCCAGGCGGCGAGGCCGGAGGGGACCGCTCCGGCGCCGTTGTGGGGGCAGGGCACGCGCTCGCCGATCACCTGGGTCACGGGGATCACGCCGGCCCAGGTGGGGTTGGCGAGGTCCTCGGGCTCGTCGCCGTTCAGGCCGGTGCGGACCTTGGCGACGGCGGTCTCGATCTCCATCCCCACCACCTTGGTGGCCTTGACGTCCTGCTCGGAAAATCCGCGCAGGGTCTCGTTCCGCCCGGGGAAGAAGCGGTCGATCATCGCCAGCAGGGCGTGGCGCTTCTCCGCGTCCCCCTCCACCAGCGCGGCGGTTCCAAAGCACATGGCCGAGCGGTAGTTGGCCGAGTGGTTCATCCCCGTGCGCGCCATCACCAGCCCGTCGAGCATCGCCACCGTCACGCAGACCGGCAGGCCGCCCGCCTGCGCGCGCAGCATCCGGCTGGCCGAGGAGCCGTGCCAGTAGAGGCGCGTGCCCTCGCGCCAGTGGATCGTCGGCGTGGCGTAGGGCTGGCCGTCGATCACGTAGGAAACATGGGCCATCATGCCCGCGTCCAGCACCGCGTGGACCGAGGCGTGGTCGTAGGACGCCCGCTCGTGCTTGCGACGGGCGCGGTTGCGGGGCTCGACGGGATAGGCGGCTACGGACGGGGTCTGGGTCATGGCGGGAACTCCTGCGTTGCTCCCGAGGGAATGGCGCGGCACAATGGTCCGCGAAAGGTCCACTTCCATGTCCAGATCGCAGACCAATTCGCCGGACTGGTCCGCCCTCGCCCCGGTCGTCCCCGGGGAGGGGCCGCGGGCGCGCGCCGTCTACGCCGCGCTGCGCCGCCTGATCGAGACGCGCCGCGTCCCCCCGGGCGGCAAGCTGCCGCCGACGCGGGAGCTCGCCGCCCGCCTGAAGGTCGCCCGCGGGGCGGTGGTCGCGGCCTACGAGCAGCTCGCCGCCGAGGGTTTCGTCGAGGCGCGCCAGGGCGCGGGCACCTTCGTGGCGGAGGCCGTGCCCGCGGCCCCCCACGGCGCGCCGGCCCTGCGCCGCGACCCCGCGCCGCCGCGCCCGCAGCCGGGCAAGCTCGGCAGCGGCACGGCCGACGCGCGGACCCTGCAGGTGCTGCGCTCGCTCTACCGCCGGGCTCTGGAGCGGCCGCCCGACAGCTTCCTCCACTACGGCGACCCCCGCGGCGACCACGCCCTGCGGGTCGAGATCGCGGCCTACCTGCGCGCCGCCCGCGGCATGGCGGCGGAGCCCGAGCAGATCCTGGTGACGGGCGGCACGCAGGCGGCCCTCGACCTCGCGGTGCGCGCCACCCTGCGCCCGGGCGACGCGGCCTGGATCGAGGATCCCTGCTATCCGATGGCACGGGCCTGCCTCGAGGGGGCGGGGCTCGACCTCGTGCCGGCGCCGGTGGACGGGCAGGGGCTGGACGTGGCCCAGGGCATGCGGCTGCGCGCCGGGGCGCGGGCGGCCTACGTGACCCCCTCCCACCAGTTTCCGCTGGGGGTGACGCTGTCGATGCCGCGGCGCCTCGCGCTGCTCGACTGGGCCGCGCAGGCGGGCGCCTGGATCTTCGAGGACGATTACGACAGCGAGTTCCGCTACACCGGCGCGCCGCTGGCCTCGCTGCACGGGATGGACCGGGCGGGGCGGGTGATCTACCTCGCCTCCTTCTCCAAGGCGATCGCGCCGGGGCTGCGGCTGGGCTTCGCGGTGCTGCCGCCGGAGCTGGTCGCGCGCGCGCTGACGATCCGGGATGCGACCGACCGCTATCCCGCCGCCCTCTCCCAGTCGGTGATGACCGCCTTCCTGGCCGAGGGCCACTACGCCGCCCATCTGCGCCGCGCCCGCAAGCGCCTGCGCGCCGCGCGCGACGCGCTGGTCGAGGGCTTCGCGGGCGGCCCGTTCGAGGCGCGCGCCCCCGAGCAGGGCCTGCACCTGATCGCCTGGGCCCCGCCCGGCGCGGACGAGGCCCGCGTCCACGCCGTCGCCGAGGCCGCGGGCCTGTCGTCGCGCGCCCTCGCAGGGGCCGCGTTTTCGCCGCCCGCGCGCCCCGGGCTGGTGGTCGGTTTCGCGGGGTTCGAGGCCGACGCCCTGCGCGCCGCGGCCCGCCGCGCCTCCCGCGCCGTCGCCGCGGCGCTGGAGGGGCGGGCGGCCTGAGCGCCCGTCGCGCGCGGTTGTCGAAACCCGACGCCGCGTCGCGGCCGCATTGTCGCCGCGCGCCCCGCGGTTGTGGCCCCCACGCCGCGCCTGCGGGGGCGATGCGACCCGCAAATCGTCGAGCGATCTCCACAAAGCCGCCCCGTTGACCTAGCTTCATACCGTCACAGCTCGATATGAGCAGGCGGTTCCAGAACAAGAGACCGAAGGGCGTGACGAAAGGCAGACAGGATCCTCCCGGCCGGCGCATGACGACGGCCCAGCGGCGCGCGGCCCAGCGCAAGGCCGAGCGGCAGGCGGGCGCCCCGGCGCCGGCCCCGAAGGCGCGCGCGCCCAAGGCCGCCCGACCCCCGAAGCCCGCCCGCGAGGCGCGCCCCCGCAAGGCGCGCGGCGGACGCATGGGCTGGCTCGACCGCGCGGTGCGCGCGGTGCTGCTCTTCCTCGGCCGCTGGACCTGGCTGATCGGCTCGCGCATCGCGCTGGGCGTGGGGCTGGTGGTGGCGGTCTCGGTCGGCTGGTATTATTTCGCGCTGCCCGCGGCCTCCGACCTGCTCGACGGGCGCGAGCGCGGCTCGGTGACGCTGGTGGACGAGGCGGGCCAGGTCTTCGCCTGGCGCGGCGACCAGTTCGGCGGCGCGCTGCGGGCGGGCGAGATGTCGCCCCACCTCGTCCACGGCGTCGTCGCCGCCGAGGACCGGCGCTACTACTCCCATTTCGGCATCGACCCGCTGGGCCTCGCCCGCGCGATGGCCGTCAACATCCGCGCCGGCGGCCTGGTGCAGGGCGGCTCGACCCTGACCCAGCAGACCGCCAAGAACGTGTTCCTGACCAACGAGCGCAGCCTCGAGCGCAAGCTCAAGGAGCTGCCGATGGCGCTGGCGATGGAGCTGAAATACACCAAGGAGGAGATCCTCTCGATCTACCTCAACCGGGTGTATCTCGGCGCCGGCGCCTACGGGTTCGAGGCCGCCGCCCAGCGCTATTTCGGCAAGTCCGCGCGCGAGGTGAACCCGGCCGAGGCCGCGATGCTCGCCGGTCTGCTGAAGGCCCCCTCGCGCTACGCCCCCACCTCCGACCTCGCCGTCGCCCAGAACCGGGCGAACGTGATCGTGGGGCTGATGGAGGAGCAGGACTACCTCACCAAGGAACAGGCGGACGCCGCGCGCGCGCGCCCGGCGGAGCTGTCGCAGGCCGCCTCCGACCGTGCGGGGGGCGCCTTCGCCGACTGGGTGATGGAATCCGGCCCCGCCTGGCTGACCCGCGACACCACCGAGGACGTGCGCATCCGCACCACCTTCGACCGCCGCGCCCAGCTCGCGGCCGAGGCGGCCGTGCGCTCGGTCTTCGAGGAGAACGTGCGCGAGGGCTCCGACGCCCAGGCCGCGGTGGTGGTGATGACCCCCGACGGGGCGGTGCGCGCCATCGTCGGCGGGCGCAATCCCACCGGGCTCGGCGGCCAGTTCAACCGCGCCACCCAGGCGCTGCGCCAGTCCGGTTCGGCCTTCAAGCCGGTGGTCTACGCCGCGGCGCTGGAGGCCGGCCGCTCGCCCGCCGACATCGTGCGCGACGAGCCGATCACCATCAAGGGCTGGACCCCCTCCAACTACAACGACGAGCGCTTCGGGCGGATGACCCTGTCGGAGGCGCTGGCCAAGTCGGTGAACACCATCGCGGTGCGCACCGCGGTCGAGACCGGCCTGCCGGCGGTGCGCCGCATGGCCGCCGACATGGGCATGACCGCCGAGCTCGCGCCCGGGCCCGCCATCGCGCTGGGCACCTCGGAGGCGACGCTGCTCGACATGACCGGGGTCTACGCGACCATCGCCCACGGCGGCGTGCGCACCGACCCCTGGGGCATCCGCAGCGTGACCCTGCGCGGCGAGTCCTCGCCGCTGATGACCCACTCCGGCAACCAGGGCGGGCGGGCGATGTCCGAGCGGACCGCCCGCCGGCTGACCGGGATGATGATGGAGGTGATCTCCTCGGGCACCGGGCGCCGGGCGCAGCTCGACGGGCGGGAGGCGGCGGGCAAGACCGGCACCACCCAGGCCGCGCGCGACGCCTGGTTCATCGGCTTCACCGCCGACTACGTGGTGGGCGTGTGGATGGGCTACGACGACAACACGCCCCTGACCGGCGTCACCGGCGGCGGCCTGCCGGCCGAGATCTGGCGGCGCGCCATGCTGGGCCTGCACGAGGGCCTGCCGATGCGCGAACTTGACAGCGAACGTCCCGCCGGGGCAAGCGGTGCGCCGGCCGATCGCGTGGCCTCGTCCTCTTCGGGCGGGGGCGCGGGCGGCCGCGCGCGAGAGGCGCTGGAGGACGGCCTGGGGGCCGTGGGCAGCTTCATCGCGGGGGTGGTGGACTCCATCGCCTCCGGCGGCGGCGGAGGCGGGCGGTCGTCCGGTTCGGGCGCGGAATCGTGGAACCGGAATCCCGACGCCGACAGGTGACGGGGCGCCGGATGTCAGTGGACGGGCGCGCGCAGGCGCCGTGCCGCGGAGTTGTTGGGGGCGAGCGTGAACGACGACGAGCAGGCCGGCCGGTCGCATGCACGGCCGATGGCGCGGATCAGCACCCGCGACAAGCGCCGCAACCGCCGCCGCAAGAGCAAGTACAACCGTCCCCTGCTGTCCCTGCCGCACGGGATGGTGGCGCTGTTCTTGCTGCTGGGCGTGGGCTTCGCCTTCGCGCTGGCCAAGGGGCTGATGTCGGGCGACACGCTGACGCTGAACACCCCCGACACCCAGCGCCTGTCGGGCGTGAACCTGCCGGGCGTCGCCCCGCAGCGCGCCGCGCGCCCGCTGGGCCTGCCGCAGATCCTGATCTGGCTCTACCTCTTCGGCACGCCGATCCTGTTCGCGATCCAGCGCGCCTTCATGTGGCGCTACACGCTGACCAACGCGAAATACCTGATGATGTCGGGCCTCGCGGTCTGGGTCGTGGTCATCGCCGTGGTGCTCGTCGCCAGCGTCTGAGCCAGCGCCGGGCCGCGCGTCAGGCGGGCGTCGCGAAGGCGCGCTCGGCCATGCGGCGGATGAAGGCCGCCGTCTCGTCGGGCGCGGTGATCGGCAGCATGTGGCCCCGTCCCTCGAGCACCGTCCACTCCAGGTGCGGCAGGCGCGCGACCAGCGCCTCGCCCTGCTCGCGATGGTCGAGCAGCGCGTCCTCGTCGCCGTAGAGCACGCCGCCGGGCAGGGCGATCGCCTCCCATTTCGGGGCCAGCTCGGCGATCCCGGCCGAGGCCGCGAAGTCCGCCGAGGTCGCCACGAAGGCCCGCGGCCGCAGCCCCAGCACGCCGCCGCCGCGGATCACGAAATCCTCCGGCGCGGGCTCGGGCGCGAAGACCATGGCGAGGGTCCGGGCCGCGTATTTCTTCGCCAACGGCACCGCCACCGTCCAGGCCAGCGCGCGCCGCATCAGCGGGCTGCGCACCGCGAGGCCGGCGAAGGCCTCGGGCGGCTTCGAGACGGGATGGGTCAGCGGCGCCACCAGCGCGAAGCCCGAGATCTTCTCAGGGTGCTCCAGCGCCAGGGTCAGCGTCACCGCCCCGCCCAGCGAGTGGCCCACGACCAGCGGCTTGGCGATCTTCTCGGCGTCGAGAAAGTCGGCGATCATCCGCGCCTGGGTCGAGAGGGCGGCGTGATCGTCGCCCGCGCGCTCGGAATAGCCGCAGCCGGGGCGGTCGATCGAGATCACCCGGTGACGGTCGGCCAGCCGCTCGGACACCGCGTAGGTCCAGTTGCGCAGGCTGCCGCCCAGGCCGTGGATCAGCACGATCGGCGGGCCCTCGCCCGCTTCGACCCAGTGGATCGCGCCGCCGGGGACCCGTGTGGTCCTGCCGGTCTTCGGCGCCGCCGCCTCGGCCAGCCGCTGGCCCCGCTTCAGGCGGGCGGCGTGCAGCCCGATCAGGCCCGCCACGACCAGCAGCGCCACGATGATCCACTCGCCGATGCCCATGCCGGCCTCCCTCGCTCCGCTCCGCCCTCCAAGGACCGCCAAGCGGG
The DNA here is from genome assembly GCF_900113695.1 of Albimonas pacifica. Taxonomy (GTDB): domain Bacteria; phylum Pseudomonadota; class Alphaproteobacteria; order Rhodobacterales; family Rhodobacteraceae; genus Albimonas; species Albimonas pacifica. The sequence continues at coordinate 198,944 of NZ_FOQH01000008.1, forward strand.
CCGGCGCGTCAAGGATTCCCCGGCGCTTTCGCGGCGTTGCGGCATCGGATTGGTGCGTTGCGGAAGCCGGCGAGGCCGCTTGATCTTCCCGCGCGCCCGCGTCAGGGTTCGGCCCAAACGACATACCGGGAGGAATGCGATGTCGCTCGAAGCAGGCGCCGGACGGATGCAGGGCAAGCGGTGCATCGTCACCGGCGGAGCGCAGGGCTTCGGCGAAGGCATCGCCGAGCGCTTCGCGAAGGAGGGCGCGACGGTCGCCATCCTCGACATCCAGGAGGGCAAGGCCGCGCAGGCCGCCGGCCGCATCGGCCACGGCGCCTTCGCGGTGGGCTGCGACGTCTCCTCGCGCGCCTCGGTGGCCGAGGCCTGGGAGGCCTGCGAGGCGAAGATGGGCGGCGTCGACGTGCTGGTGAACAACGCCGGCTGGTCGCACAGGAACCAGCCCGCCCTGGAGACCACGGAGGAGGAATTCGACCGGGTCTACGCGATCAACGTCAAGCAGATCTGGAACTTCTGCCAGGTCGCCGTGCCCGCCTGGCGCGCCCAGGGCGGGGGCGTGATGCTCAACATCGGCTCGACCGCCGGCATCCGGCCGCGGCCGGGGCTGAGCTGGTACAACTCCACCAAGGGCGCGGTGAACCTGCTCTCGCGCTCCCTCGCGGTGGAGTTCGCGCCCGAGAACATCCGGGTCAACTGCCTCGCCCCCGTCGCCGGCGAGACGCCGCTGCTGGCCACCTTCATGGGCGAGGACACGCCCGAGAAGCGCGCGGCCTTCCGCGCCTCGGTGCCGCTGGGGCGCCTGTCGACCCCGCGCGACATCGCCAACGCCGCGCTTTACCTGTGCTCGGACGAGGCGGACTTCATCACCGGCGTGATCCTCGAGGTGGACGGGGGCCGCACGATCTGACCGCCGGCCCCGCAGGGGGCCGGCCGAATCCCGGTCCCGTGTGGGGGCCGGCTGGACTCTGGGGCCGCCGCCCGCCGGCGCGGTCCGTCGAATGGGAGGAGAGCGAAATGAAAAGCTATTGCGTGGTGGAGTGGCACAAGCCCTTCGAGATGATCGAGCGCGAGGATCCCACCCCCCAGGGCCGCGAAGTGGTCGTGCGGGTGCGCCGCTCGGGCGTGTGCCACTCGGACGTGCACATCTGGGAGGGCTACTTCGACTACGGCGACGGCCAGAAGTTCCGCATGGAAGACCGCGGCATGAAGCTGCCGCACACGCTCGGCCACGAGATCCTGGGCGAGGTGATCGCCGCCGGCCCCGACGTGGTCGACCCGCCGATCGGCAAGACCATGCTGGTGCACCCCTGGATCGGCTGCGGCGAGTGCCGCGCCTGTCAGGAGGAGCGCGAGAACGACTGCCAGAAGATGCAGGCGCTCGGCGTGGCGCGCCCGGGCGGCTTCTCGACCCATGTGATCGTGCCGGACGCCAAGTTCCTGGTCGACATCGGCGACGTCGACCCGACCGTCGCCGCGCCCTACGCCTGCTCGGGCGTGACGGTCTACACCGCCCTCAAGAAGCTGCTGCCGATCCATGACGACGAGTGGCTGGCGGTGATGGGCGCGGGCGGCCTCGGCCTCGCCGCGATCACCATCGCCAAGGCGATGGGCTTCAAGAACGTGATCTCGGTCGACATGGGGCAGGAGAAGCTCGCCGCCGCCGTCGACATGGGCGCGGACGAGACCATCGACGTGCGCGACGAGGCCGACCCGCTCGCCGCGCTGCAGAAGAAGTCCCAGGGCAAGCTGCTGGCGGTGCTCGACACCGTGGGCATGGAGGCGACGGCGCAGCTCGGCTTCAACGGTCTGGTCAAGACCGGGCGCTACGTGATCGTCGGCCTGCACGGCGGCACCTTCAAGGCGCCGCTGCCCAAGCTGCCGCAGCTCGCGCTGACCGTGCGCGGCTCCTACGTGGGCTCGTGCAAGGACCTGCGCGAGCTGATGGAGCTGGTCAAGGCCGGCAAGGTGAAGTCGGTTCCGATCACCGTCCGCCCCCTGGAGAAGGCCTACGACACCATCGTCGACCTCGCCGAGGGCAACGTCGTGGGCCGCGTGGTCCTGACCACCGAGGCGTGACCGGCGCGCCCTGCGGAACCCCCGCGGACGGGCCCGACGATCCCCTTGGAAAACCAAGCGTTGCGCGGCCGACACGGCCGCGCATTTTTTTTGCGTTAACAAATTGCATTACGACCAAAGGGTTGCCGGCCGCGAGGCGGGATTCCGCGGCTTGGAACAACGGCGCCGGTTTGACGGCGAATGAGGCGCGCCTAGATCGAATGCTAAGGTTCACGAAGAAGAGGGTGTCATGGACAAGATCGAAGCGCTTCTTCTCAGTCTCGGCACGGTCGCCGGGCCTTTGATGACGCTGGTCGCCATGGCGATGCTCATCGTCGGGTGACCCCGTCGGATCACGCGAAAGCTTTTCTGGCCTCGGGCCCGTCGCTTGCCCTTTTGCGACGGGCCCATTTCGTTTCAGGGGGGCGTTCCGGGGGGCCGCGACCTCAGGCGTCGAGCGACCACAGGTCGTGGTGGTGCTCCAGCATCGGGTGCATCGCGACCCCCCTGGCCTGCGGGACCGCGTGGCGCACCAGCGTGCGCCAGTAGGGCTGCACGATGACGGCCGAGTCCTGCAGCCGGCGCTCGATCTCCTCCATCAGCGCGCGGCGGGTCTCGGGGTCGGGCAGGGCCAGCGCCTGGTCCAGCAGGGCGTCGAACTCGGGGTCCGAGAAGCCCGTCTCGTTCCAGGCCGCGCCCGAGCGATAGGCGAGCGCCAGCACCTGCACCCCCAGCGGGCGCATGTTCCAGTCGGTGGCGGCGAAGGGGAAGCGGGTCCAGCGCGACCAGTAGTCGGGCCCGGTGACCAGCGTGCGCTTCACCCTGATGCCGGCGTCGCGGAGCTGCGCCGCCACCGCGTCGGCGGTGGCGCGCCGCCAGTCGTCGTCGATCGAGATCAGCTCATGCTCGAAATCCGCCATCCCCGCTTCGGCCAGCAGGGCGCGGGAGCGCTCCGGGTCCGGGCGGCGGCGGGGGAGGGGGAAGTATTCGGGGTGCATCGGCCCGACATGGTGGTTCTCGGCCGGCCGGCCCTGGCCGGCGTAGCCGAGCTCGAGCACCACCTCCGGGTCCACCGCCGCCTGGATCGCCTGGCGCACGCGGGGATCGGCGTAGGGGGGGCGGCCGTCCACCTCGGCGGCCACGTTCATCCGGCAGGTGATGGTGGCGGCCGAGGGCGTCTCCCACCGGGTCAGCTCCATCGCGTCGAACAGCGCGACGAACTCGCCCGTGGTCTCGTAGACCATGTCGATGCGTCCGTCGCGCAGGGCCCGGCCCCAGGCGCGGGGGTCGGGGCCGAGGTCGTGATACTCGATCCGCTCCAGCGGCACGTCGCCCCCCCACCACTCGCCCCGCTTGACCAGCACCGCGCGCTCGCGCGGGACGATCTCCTCCAGGCGGTAGGGGCCGGTGCCGATGGGGGCGGTCGAGAGGTCGGCGCCCGCCGCCTCGAAGCCGCGATGCACGATCAGGGCGGGGTAGTCGGCGAAGCTGGGGATCAGGGTGACGTCGCCCATGCGCAGGCTCAGGCGGACGGTGTGGTCGTCGACCTGCTCGATGGCGCCGGCCGCGGCCTCGCCGGTCTCGGGGTCGATCAGGGCGGCCATGCGCGAGGCCATCGAGTTCCCCGGCGCCCCGGCCTGGCACCAGCGGGTCAGGTTGAAGACCACGTCGGCGGCGTCGAAGGCGTCGCCGTTCGACCAGGTCACGCCCTTGCGCACATGCAGGGTGCAGGCACGGGCGTCGTCGGCGACCTCCCAGTCCGCCAGCAGCCAGGGCTCGAACACGAAATCGGCGGTGTAGCGCACCAGCGGCTCGACAAAGCCGCGGGCGACGTTGCCCATCTCCGAGCCGTCGAAGGCCCGCGGGTCGGCCACGGGCTTCACCGGCATCTGGCAGCGCAGGGTTCCGCCCGGGGCCACGGTCTGCGCCCGCGCGCGCGGGGCCGGCAGCCCCAGCAGAGCGTGCGCCGCGGCGGCCGAGGCGCCGAGCGCGGTGGCCAGCCCCAGGAACTCCCGCCGGTCCATCCGTCCCGCCCTCGCCTCCCGCGCCCAGGGCTTCAACGCCGGGTGCAGGCGGCGGGAGGAGGGGCGGGGATCGTCGGTCATCTGGCGCAGGCTCCGGCCGGTTGCGGGACGGCGAGGCCGGCCCGGCGCCGGCCCGCCCCAGGGCGCGGTCCGAGCGTGGCGCCGGCGGGCCGGACGTTCAACTTCGCCGTGCAAGATGCGCCGCGCGGGGCGCTCGCCCAGCCTTGACGCGCCCCGTCGCGCCCGGCCGTGGCCCCGGGGACACGCCGCGCCGGGCCACGGGGGCGCGGGGTCGGGCGGGAGGAGGCGAGGGCCGCGGGCGTCCCACCGACGTCGGCGTAGGGGGCGTCGGGCGAGGGTCGCCCGCGCGCCCTCGCCCCGCCGAGGCGTTGCGGCGAGGGCGGAGAGGCTCCGGGTCAGGCCCGGGGCACGCCCTTGGCAGGGGGCGTTCCCGGGGTCTCGGGCGGAGCGCCCGGGGCGCTGGGTTCGCCCAGGGCGGCGGGCGGCGCGGGGCTCGCTCAGCCCCGGCGGCGACGGCGGCGGCCGCCGCCCGCATCGCCGCCGCCCGCGCCGCCGTAGGAGACGGCGGGCAGGGTCGCGACACGGCCGAGCTCGGGGTAGGGGGCGGTCTTGTGGGGGATCGCCATGGCGCCCACGAAATGCTCCTGGAAGCGGGGCTCGATGGCGGTCTCGATCTTCTCGATCCGGCGCACCACCTGCTCGATCTCGCGCCGCGCGCCCCGGTTCAGCAACGCGATGCGCGCGCCCGTGCCGGCGGCGTTGCCGGCGGAGGTGACCTTGTCCACCGCGCAGTCCGGGATCATGCCCAGCACCAGCGCGTGCAGGGGCGAGATATGGGCGCCGAAGGCGCCGGCCAGCACCACGCGGTCCAGCGTCTCGACCTCCATGCGGTCCATCAGCAGCTGCGCCCCTGCGGTCAGCGCCGCCTTGGCGAGCTGGATCGCGCGCACGTCGTTCTGGGTGACCGAGACCAGCGGCCCGCCCTCGGCGGTCCCGTCGTGCAGGACCCAGGCCCAGGTGCGCCCGTCCGCCACGCAACGCCCGGAGCCGGTCTGCTCGGGCGAGCCGATCACCCCGTCCTCGTCGATGATCCCGGCGAGGCGCATCTCGGCGATCGCCTCGATGATGCCCGAGCCGCAGATCCCGGTGATGCGGGAGGCGTCGAAGCCGGCCTCGTCCGACCACGCCTCCTGCCCGATGACGCGGAAGCGGGGCGCCTTGGTGGCGGGGTCGATGCGCACCCGCTCCACCGCGCCGTCGGCGGCGCGCTGGCCCGAGGAGATCTGCGCGCCCTCGAAGGCGGGGCCCGTGGGCGAGGAGCAGGCGAGCACCCGGTTGCGGTCGCCGAGCTGGATCTCGGCGTTGGTGCCCACGTCGACGATCAGCACAAGGTCGTCGGAGGTGTGCGGCGATTCCGAGAGCGCCACCGCGGCCGCGTCCGCGCCCACGTGGCCCGCGATGCAGGGCAGCAGGTAGACCTGCGCGTCGGGGTGGATGTCGAGCGAGAGCTCGGCCGCCGAGCAGCTCACCGCGTCCGAGGTCGCCAGCGCGAAGGGCGCCCAGCCGAGCTCCACCGGGTCGATGCCCAGCACCAGGTGGTGCATCACCGGGTTGCACACGATCACCGTCTCGAGGATGTCGGCGGGCTCGGCGCCGGCCTCCTTCGCGGTCCCGGCCAGCAGCTCGGCGAGCGCGCGGCGCACGGCGGCCGTCATCTCCTCGGCTCCGCCGGGGTTCATCATCGAATAGCTGACCCGGCTCATCAGATCCTCGCCGAAGCGGATCTGGGGGTTCATCACGCCGCCCGAGGCGCCGACCTCGCCGGTCTGAAGGTTCGCCAGATGACAGGCGATGGTGGTCGAGCCGAGGTCGATGGCCGCCCCCCAGACGGGCCGCTCGCGAAAGCCGGGCCAGACCTCGAGGATGCGGGGCGGGGCGCCCTCGGCGGGGGTGTGGACGGCGGCGGTGACCTTCCACCCGCCCTCGCGCAGCGCCTTCTGCAGGCGGTGCAGGAGCGGCAGGCCGGCCGTGGCCCCGCTCACCCCCCACTGCTCTTCGAGCGCGGTGCAGAGCCGCTCCAGGTCGCCGGAGGGAAGGTGCATGTCGGGCTCGGCCACCTCGACGAAATGCAGGCGGAGGGCGGGGTCGAGGGTGATCTCGCGCGCCTCGGCGCGCTTGCGCACGATCTGGCGGTGGACCTGGGACTCGGGCGGCACGTCGATCACCACGTCGCCCTGGATGGTGGCCTGGCAGCCGAGCCTGCGCCCCTCGGCGAGGCCGCGCTTGTCCTTGTAGCGCTGCTCGACCGTGTTCCACTCCGAGAGGGCCTCGGGGCGGGAGACGACGCCGTGCTTGGAGAACTCGCCGAAGCTGGGCGCGATCTGGCAGCGCGAGCAGATGCCCCGGCCGCCGCAGACCGAGTCGAGGTCCACCCCCAGCTTGCGCGCCGCCTGCAGCACCGGGGTCCCGACGGGCACCCGGCCGCGGCGGCCCGAGGGGGTGAAGATCACGAGAGGATCGGCGGGGGCGTCGGTCATGGCGGCTCCGATGGGCGGCTTCGAGGGGGAGTCCTAGACCGGCAGGGGCGGGGATGCGAGCCCGGGGGCGACGCATCGGGCGCCGGGGGCGGCCTGGAAGGGAGCGGTCTACAGGCGCCCTGCGGGCGGGCTTGGCTGCGTCGCGAGGGTGGGGGCGGGGTCGGGGATCGGCAACGGGGGGAGCCTCCGGCGGGCTCCTGACTCACCAAAGAACAAGCCCCGCGCCTGTCCTCCGGATCCGCCCATCGCGTCAGATGCCTGAGCGAGTCGCCCCCGTGGGTCAAGGACAAGCCCCCCTGCGGGGGGTCGCTGCGCGATCCTTGACCCCCGGGGGCGACTCGCTCTGATCGGCATCCGCGATGGACGGCTCCGGAGAACAGGCGCTCTGCGAGGGGGCGCCGGCGTCGCGCCGGGGCGCCCGGGCGTCGCGCGGGTTGCAGCGTCGACAGCTGTCGACTCGGGGGGAGCGGGGATCAGGGGCGGAACAGGGCGACGAGGCGGGCGCGGGCCTCGGGGGCGGCGCGGCGGTTGAAGGCGGGGGCCACCTGCGCGTCGAGGAAATGGCCGGTGGCGCGCAGGGCCAGCGCGATGTCGGGCTCGCCGTGCTTCGGGTCGCCCAGGAACAGGCGGGGCATGGGGAGCAGGCGGTCGGACCAGGGGCCGCCGGCCTCTCGGCTGACGGCGCGCCCGGTGCGCGGGCTGATCCAGGCGAGGTCGGCGTTGGGCCCCGAGGCGCCCGTCGCCGCGCACTGGGAGAGGTCGAGGCCATAGCCGAGCTCGCCCAGCAGCGCCAGCTCCCACAGGGCGTAGAGGGCGGGCCAGTCGGAGTCGGCGCCCAGCGCGTCGACCAGCGCGATCGTGCGGGCGTAGAGCTCGGGGTGCGGCTCGCGCTCGGGCAGGAAGGCCACCAGCAGGGCGCTGATCGCGGACATGGCGGCCAGCGAGCGGCGGTCGGACATGATCGCGGCGGCGCGGGAGCGGGCGGGCTCGACCCGCCAGGAGCCGAGGTGCTCTTCGAGGCGGGCGCGCCACTCGACCGAGAGCTGGGCGCCGGGCTGCAGCACCGGCGCCATGCGGCGGGAGCCTCCGCCGGGGGCGAGGCCGGCGTGGCGGCCGTGCTCGGCGGTCAGGATCTCCAGCACCGCGGCGCCCTCGCCGTGGCGGCGCACGGCCAGCAGCAGGCCCTCGTCGCGCCAGGTGGTGGCCATGGGGCTATTCGGCGGCGGCGATCATCTCGACCTCGACCAGGAACTCGGGGCGGGTGAAGCCCGTCACGATCACCAGCGTCGAGGCGGGAGGCGTGGGCAGGTCCGCCACGAAGGCGTCGCGGGCGGCCATGTAGCCGGCCATGTGCTCGCGCGCGGAGACGAAGGCGTTGAGACGGACGACGTTGGCCGGGGTCATCGAGGCCTCGGCCAGGATCTCGGCGAGGTTGGCGAAGCAGCGGGCGGCCTGGGCCTGCGCGCCCTCGGGGAGGGTGTCGTCGGGGGCGAGGCCGAGCTGGCCGGAGGCGAAGAGAAGGCGGGCGCCGGCGGTGACCTCGACGGCGTGGGCGTAGCGGGCGAAGGGGGGGCGGATGGAGGGCGGGGTGATCGGGATCATCGGCGGGGCTCCTGTTGGGGGCAGTCTGGCGGATGGGGGCGCGGGGGGCCAGTGGGGAGGACGCTCCTGACCCACCAGAGAACAGAAGCGCCCGCGCCTGTCCTCCGGATCCGTCTCTCGCTGAAGATGCCTGAGCGACTCGGTCGAAGCGGTCAAGGACAAGCCCGCCTGCGGCGGGTCGCTGCGCGATCCCTGACCGCTTCGACCGAGTCGCTCCGATCGGCATCAGCGAGAGACGGCTCCGGAGAACAGGCGCTCCCGGCGGGGCGTGGGGCCGGGGGCGCCGGAGGGCGGGCGGTCAGCGGATGCGGGCGATGCGGCGGCGGACGCGGGCGAGGAAGGCGCGGCGCTTCGGCTCGGGGACCGTGTCCATCGCGTGCAGGCCGAGCCAGAAGGTGCGGCAGGCGGGCGCGCAGCAGGCGCGCAGGCCGCGCAGGATGATCCGGCGGCCGGGCTGGCCCATGAAGCGCCACAGCCACCACGACGAGCCCAGCGTGCTGACCTGGCCGATCAGGCGGATGTGGGTCAGGCCCGGGCGGATGCCCGTGGTCTCGGTCGGCATCTGGAAGGCCACGTGGGGGACGAAGACCCGGTCGAGCCAGCCCTTGAGCATCGCCGGCGGGCCGTACCACCAGGTCGGATGCACGAAGATCAGCCCCTCGGCCCAGCGCACGTTCGCGAGATGCTCGGCCACCGGGACCTCGTTCGCCGCGGGCTCGTGGTAGCCGATGCGCTCCTCGCGGCGCATCACCGGGTCGAAACCCTCGGCGTAGAGGTCGGTGAGGCGGATCTCGTGGCCGGCCTCGCGGGCGGAGTCGATCACCGCGTCGCGCACGGCGGAGCCGAAGCTGCCCTCGACGGGGTGGCAGTAGACGATCAGCAGGCGCATGTCAGGCAGGCTGTTCCGTGGCGGGAGAGGCGGCGCGCCAGCGCCAGGCGGCATGGGCGGCGAGCGCGGAGAGCACCACCGCGCCCCCCGCGAACGTCCAGGGGCCCGGGTTCTCGCCGAGCACGATCCACACCAGGATCGGGCCCGTGACGACCTCGAGCAGCGTCAGCATCGAGGTCTCGGCCGCCGGCAGCCGGCGCGAGCCCCAAGAGATCAGGGCGATGGCCGCGGGCATGACGATCCCGCCCGAGACGAAGGCCCAGCCGATCTGCGCGGGCTCGGGCGCGCCGAAGCTTGCGAAGGGCAGGGCGAGCAGGCCGCCCAGCAGCCAGCCCGGGCCGATCACCGGCGTCGCGGAGGCGGCCTTCAGCCGGCGCAGGATCACGAAGAAGGAGGCGATGCAGAAGGCCGAGGCGAAGCCCGCCGCGATGCCGGTCAGCGACAGCGCGCCCTCCCCCCAGGCGCCCGCGGCGACGAGGCCGAGGCCGGCGGCGGTGGCGGCGATCGCGGCCGCCGTCTGCGGCGGGATCCGCTCGCCCAGGAAGGCGCGCGCCATCAGCGCGGCCAGCATCGGCGTGGCGGCGAAGGCCAGCATGGCGTTGGCCACGCTGGTCCACATGATCGACAGGGTGAAGAGCACCGTGGTCGCCGCCTCCAGCGCCAGCAGCGCCACGCCCCAGCGCCCCAGCCCGCGGATCGCCCGGGGCAGGCCGCGGCCGAAGACCGCGAGGCAGCCCAGCGTCAGCACCGTGCCGCCGAAGAAGCCCCGCAGGCTCGCCAGCGCGAAGCCGTCGAGGCCCGAAAGCCGCATCGCCAGCGCGTCGGGGGTGAAGACGAGCACCCCCAGCGCCACCACCAGCAGGCCGCGGCGCGACGCGGCGGCCGAGGGCGCGGCCTCGGGCGAGAGCACGGGGGCGGGGGAAAGCTCCGGCACGGCTCCGCCGCCGGGCATGGCGGGTCCGGGTTCGGGTCGAGGCATGAGAGGTCGTCCGAGGGCTGGTCGGCGGAAGCGGGCCGAGGCGCGGACGCTAGCGGCGATGTCTGTCATTGTCCATCGGGCGGCGGTGAAATCCGGGGGCGGGCGGGCGGGCGGCGTTGCAGATGAGTGCCGCGGGATCCGCGCAGGGTTCATGCGCGGCCCCGGCGGCGCTTGACGCGCCCCCTCCGGCCGGGTTCGGTTCGCCCCCGACAGACAAGGCCGGGTTCCCGCCGGCCGAGAGGAGGAAGATCATGACCGTCCTGTTCGTTCACGGCATCGGCGCCGGCAAGGAGACCTTCGAGGAGGTCGTGCCCCTGGTTCCCGGCTCCCAGGCGCTCGACATGCCCGGCTGGGGGGACGAGCCCTGGGGCGGTCCGGCCTCGTTCCCCGCGCTCGCCGACTGGCTGGCGGGCAAGATCGACGCGGCGGGCGGCGAGGCGGTGATCTTCGGGCATTCCTTCGGCGGCATGCTGGCGCTGGAGACGGCGCTGACCCATCCGGGCAAGGTCAAGGCTTTCGTCGCCTGCGCCACCTCGCCGGCCTTCGGCGGGCGCGACCCCAGCTTCGCCGAGCAGTTCCTGGCCGCGCGCCTGAAGCCGCTGGACGAGGGGATGACGATGCCCGAGCTGGCCCGCCGCTCCTCCGAGCAGATGGCCGGGTCCGGCGTCTCGCCCGAGCGGATGGAGCGGTTCGCGGCCTCGATGGGGCGGCTCGACGAGACGGTCTATCGCGACGTGGTCCGCTGCCTGACCACGTTCAACCGTCGCGACGACCTGGAGAAGGTCAGCCAGCCGGTCCTGTGCCTCGCCGCCGACGCCGACGAGACGGCGCCGGCGAAGACCATGGAGAAGATGGCCGCCAAGCTGCCCAAGGGCGAGTTCCAGGTGTTGCCCGGCGGCCACCTGCTGCCCGTCCAGTCGCCCGAGGCCACGGCCGAGGCGGTGAACGCCTTCCTCGCGAAGCTCTGAGCGGTCCGAGCGCGGCGGTCGTCACGGGAGCGCCCCGGGCCTGACCCGGGTCCTCTCGGCGCCCGCCGGGCGCGTCGGCCGCCGGCGTCGCGCCGACCTCGCCGTCCTGCGCCAGGCGCGACGGCGGGCAGAAAGCCCCGGGTCGAGCCCGGGGCGCCTGCTGGGCGGGCGCTTCGCGGAACGGCGGGGACGGGGCGCCCGCGGCCGGCTCAGGCCGGGCGGCGGGCGATCACCAGGTGGCCGGGCTCGGGGTTCCCGAGGTTGGTGCGGATCGTCCAGGGCTCCAGCGCCGCGATCTCGAAGCCGGCCTCGGCGAGGGCGCTGCGGATGTAGCGCTCGGAGTGGTGGAAGCGCTGGTGGGGGCCCACGGTCCAGCCGGAGGGCGGGAAGGCGTCCTCGGGCAGGGTCTCGGTCGAGAAGGCGAACAGCCCGCCGGGGACGAGCTGGGCGAAGGCGCCTGCGAAAAGCTCCTCCAGCGCGCCGAGATACGGCAGAACGTCGGCCGCGGCGATCAGGTCCCAGGGGCCGGAGACGTCGCCGTCCTCGTCCTCCTGCGGGGCATGGAGGAAGGCGACCGCGTCGCCCACGTAGAGCGCGTCGTAGAGGCCGCGCTCGTCCGCCTCGCCCAGCATCTCCTCCGACAGGTCGAGGCCGGTGGAATGCCCCCGCTCCGCCGGCAGGGCCGCGTCGAGGGCGGCGGCCATCAGGCCGGTGCCGCAGCCGAGGTCGAGGAAGCTCGGCTCGGCGCCGGCGGGCAGCCGTTCGGCCAGCATCTCCGCGAGCCGGGTGGGGGCCCGGTAGCCGAGCTGGCCCACCAGGATCTCCTCGAAGGAGGCGGCGTGCTGGTCGAAGAGCGTCGCCACATAGGCGGGGGGCGCGCGGTCGGGCGCCTCGCCCCGCTGAAGGGAGGCGATGCGCACGGCGGCGCCGCCGTGGTCCTCGGGGTCCAGCGCCAGCACCTCGCGCCAGGCCTCGGCGGCGGCGTCGGCCTCTCCGGCCTTCTCCAGCGCCAGGGCCCTGGCGTAGGCGGCTTCCAGCGGGTCGGTCGGGGCGTCTTCGGTCTCTGCGGTCACCGGGTGGAGTTCCTGAGCGGGGTCTCGGGCACGGCGACGACGTTCGGCGTGGCGTAGCCGACGAGGTCGTCGGGCCCCTCGTAGCTGTAGTCGAGCACGTGGTCCCCGCCGCGGCGCAGCACCTCGCGCCCGGTGCGGGTGGGGGCCAGGGGATAGGCCATGATCCGCGCGCGCAGCGGTCGGTTCTGCGCGTCGCTGGCGATCACCGCGGCCCCGTGGCGGGTGTAGCGCTCCGAGGCGTAGCCGTCGGTCGGGCCGCGGTTCCAGCCGTCGGGGTTCCCCCGGGCGTCGTACTGGTAGATGTCGCGCCACTTCCGCTCGGGCCAGAGCCAGGGGTCGGCGTATTCGGCCTGGGTCTCGGCGCCGTCGTAGCTGATCGTCCGGATCCGGCCGTCGGCGTCGTATTCGCGCTCCTGCCGCGGGGGGAAGGCGACCGAGACGAAGGCCGGCGCGGACAGAGGCGCGCCCTCGACCTCGGCGAAGACCGCGATGTCGACGCGGTGCGAGCGCAGGCCCCGCGGCGGGGCGGCGACCGTATCGTGCCAGTCGACCTCGATCTGCGCGCGCTCGCCCCGCTCGCCGGCCGGGGTCACGCGCACCTTGTCGGGATCGCCGCGCAGCACCCGCCAGCGGAAGGCGACGGGGCGCCCCTCGGGCCCGTTGCGCGCGGCGGCGGCGACCTCGAGGCGCAGGGTGCGCCCCGTGCCGCGGAAGGCGCGGGCGATCGCCGAGGGGGTGTCGAACAGCGTCTCCGACAGGCCGTCGCCGAACAGGGTGATGCCGGGCGTCGGCTGGCTCTCCTGCAGGACCTGGAGGGTGACGAGCGGGGGGATCTGATCGGGCGTCAGCGCGTTCGCCATCTCGATCATCCGCAAGGGCTCGGCGGTCTTGGGATCGAAGACGGTGGGGTGGGCGGCGGCGGAGAGGTAATCCTCGTCGGTCTCGATCCCCTCCTGCCCGCGCCGCCACAGCATCTGCAGGGTGGGGGCGATCATCCGCCGGCGGATCAGCTCGGCCTTGGTGTCGGGGCGCAGCGCCGCCAGCATCATCGCCACCGCGCGCATCGCGGTGTGGGGCGAGCCGGAGCTGCCCTGGCTGACGATCATGTAGGGCGTGTTGGCGGGGAACACATCGCCGTAGAAGCCGTCGTGGTCCTTGTGCTCGGGGTAGATGTAGAGCTGGTTCGAGGCGTACTCGCGCCACAGCTCCTTCGGCGCGCCGGCCTTGGTCAGCCCCAGCCGCGCCATGCTGCGCCAGTAGGGCTTGCCGGTGTAGGCGGTCGAGGAGTTGCCGAAGATCGGCGGATAGTCCTCCCCGTCGAGCGAGACGGCGATGCCCTCGGCCAGGCCGTGGCCGAAGCCCTGGGCGCGCACGGCGGGCGAATGCTCGAGCCGCAGCAGCTGGCGGAAGACCCCGACCGGCAGGCGGGCGTGGTCGTCGTCGCGGTTCTCGTAGAAGTCGCCGCGGTTGCCGCTGGCGGCGCCCGAGGCGACCAGCCGGCGCAGCGCCTGCGCCTCGGGCGAGTCGCCGCCCATCACCAGCGGCTCGGGGCCGGTCGCGGCGGGCAGGATGAAGGCGGCGCGGACCACGCCGTCGACCTCGGACCAGGCGCTGTTCGATTCGGCGATCACCGCCTCGCCGTCGACGATCGGGGCGGGGATCATGACCGGCGCCGGGCGCGCGGTCCCGGGCGCGGGGCCCTGCATCGAGGCCAGCGCGGCCTGGAAGGCGGGGCGGCCCTGCAGGGGGGCGAAGACCTGGGCGCCGACGATCTGCTCGGGGCTGCGGAAGCCCGCGTCGGCGGCGGCCTGGAGCTGGGCCTCGGCCTCCTCCAGCCGGCCCTGGCGGGCGCGCAGCTGCGCCAGCGCCACGCGCAGGCCCTGCATCTTCGGCCAGACGGCGACGGCGCGCTGCAGGGCGGCGTCGCCCTCCACCGGTCGGCCGTCCTGGAACGCCTCGCGGATCTCGCCGAGCTGGGCCTGGAAGCGGGGGCGCTGGAAGACCGGCACCTCTTCAGGGGTGGCGGCTTCGCGGGCGACGCGGGCGGCGTCCTCGCGGGCCTCGGCCTCGCGTTTCGCGCGCGCCTCGCGCTTCGCCTTGGCGTCGCCGCCGGTCTCCTGGGCGGAGGTCGGACCGGCGCCGAACGGCGCCCCCTCCCACGGCGACAGGACGGCGCCGCCCAGGACCGCGAGCGCGACGAGCGCGACGAGGCCGGCGGCCCGGCGGGGGCGCCCGGCGGCGGCGCGCGGAAGGCGGTCGGTCCAGCGGCGGCGACGGGTCAAACAACGGCTCCACAGATCGGCGGCGCGGTCGGCGGACCATGGACCGCGCCGCACCCCGCCGCAACCCGCGGCGGAGTCGCGGCCCGCGCCGCCCTCATCCCTCCGCCGCCATCGCCAGCGGGTCGAAGCTGCGCGGCGCCACGTCCAGCCGGTGCACGAAGCCGCCGGCGATCTCGGGGAACAGGCGGCGCACCAGCGGGTCGTGGCCAGGGATCACCAGCCCGGGCTGGGAGGCGAGCGCCTGGATCCGCCCGTAGCCCGCCAGCGTCTCCTCCATGTCGACGACGATGGGAAACGGCCGCCCCTGCAGGTAGTTGGCATAATAGTGGGAGGCGTCGGAGGCGAGGCACAGCCACCCCTCGCGGGTGCGCACCCGCACCGCCTGCAGCCCGCGGGAATGGCCGCCGATGCGGTGCACGGTGACGCCGGGGGCGACCTCGGCGTCGCCGTCGTGGAAGATCACCCGGCCGGAGAACACGTGGCGCACCATCTCGCAGACGTGCTCGGCGGTGAACGGGTGGCGCAGGTGCTCGTGGCACATGCAGGGGCCGGTGGCGAAGGCCATCTCGGCGGCCTGCAGGTGGAAGGTCGCGGCCGGATAGCGGTGCAGCCCGCCGGCGTGGTCGTAGTGCAGGTGGGTGACGATCACCGTGTCCACCGTCTCGGGCGAGAGGCCCAGCGGCGCCAGCGCTTCGTGCGGGGCGCGCTCGATCACCCGGCCGCGGCGGGCGCCCTCCTCGGCCTCGAAGCCGGTGTCGACCAGGATCGCCCGCTCGCCCGAGCGCAGCACCCAGGTGAAATAGTCGAGCGGCATCGGCCCGTCGTGCGGATCGCCGCCGATGAAGGCCTCGGCCCGCCTGCGCGCGGTCACCTCGCCGTACTTCAGGGCGTAGACCTCCCAGGTCCCGTCCATGCCGTCTCCTCCCGTGCGTTTCTGGTGCGGGCAGAGTGGCGGGACGGGGCCGGGATGGGAAGCCCGAAGGGGGTCGCCCTCCGGGCCCGGGGGTCAGCGCACCGGGGGCTTGCGGTCGGCCCAGGGCCGCGCCCGCTCCAGATCGGCGCAGAGCGACATCAGCATCGCGTCCTCGCCGAAGGCGGAGGCGAGCTGCACCCCGATCGGCAGCCCCTCGGCGTTCCAGTGGAGCGGGACAGAGGCCGCCGGCTGGCCCGAGACGTTGAAGGCCGCCGTGAAGGGCGAATAGTCCGCCACCCCGCCGGGCCCGAAGCGGAACGCCTCGAAGTCGCCGTGGGCATGGGTGAAGCGGCCGCATTCGGCGGGCGGTTCCCCAAGGGTAGGGGTCAGCAGCACGTCCATATCCGAAAGATAGCGCGCGAAGGCGCGGCCGAAGGCGTGGATGGTCTCGATGGCGGCGAGGTAGTCGGCGCCCGAGATCGTCTCGGCCAGCCGCTTGGCGTCGAGCGCCAGGGGCTCGACCTCGCCCGGCTGGATCGGCCGGCCGCGGGCGGCCTCGATGGCCTGCAGCGTGCGCGCGGTCCCGGCCGAGATCACCCGGGCGGTGGCGCGCAGCATGCCCATCACGTCGGCCTCGGGCAGCGAGGCCTCGAACACCTCGTGGCCCATCGAGGCGAGCAGGTCGGCGGCGTCCTCGGCCGCGGCCTTCGCGTCGGCATGGATCGGGGCGCCGGTGAAGGTGGTGGTCAGGAAACCGATGCGCAGCTTGCCCGGCGCGCGGTCGGCGGCCTGGGCGTAGCTGATCTCCATCGGCGGCGCGCAGTAGGGATCGCCCGGCATCGGGCCCGAGACCACGTCCATCAGGGCGGCGTTGTCGCGAACGGATCGCGTGACGAAGCCCGAGGACGACAGCCCCGCCCAGCCCTCGCCCACGCTCGGCCCCTGGCTGATCCGCGCGCGCGTCGGCTTGAAGCCGAAGAGCCCGCAGGAGGAGGCCGGGATCCGGGTCGAGCCCGCCCCGTCGGAGGCATGCGCCGCCGGCAGCACCCGCGCGGCCACCGCCGCCCCCGAACCGCCGGAGGAGCCGCCCGAGGTCCGCCCGAGGTTCCAGGGGTTGCGGGTGGGGCCGCCGTAGACCGCGCTCTCGGTCGCGGGGCCGCAGCCGAACTCGGGCGAGGTCCCGCGCCCGAAGGTGACCAGGCCTGCGTCGCGGAGCCGGGCGTAGAAGTGGGAATCGAAGGTCGGCTGCGAGCCCGCCAGCAGCTTCGACCCCGACGAGACCGGGAAGCCCACCGCCGCCGCGCCCAGGTCCTTGAGCACGAAGGGCACGCCGCGGAACGGCCCCTCGGGCAGGCCCTCGGCGATCAGGGCGCGGGCCGTCTCGGGGACGAGGTTGACCAGGGCGTTGATCTGCGGGTTCACCCGCTCGGCGCGGGCCAGCGCCTCGTCCAGCAGCTCGGACGGCGTGACCTCGCCCTTCGCGACAAGGCCCGCGAGGGCGGTGGCGTCGAGATCTTCGTAGGCGTCGGAGAGGGACATGGCGCAGGCTCCGCTGGCAGAGGGGACGGCCCATGATGGCCCCCAACGCCCGCGGAGAAAAGATCCAACACGCCCGTATCGCGAGGCGATCCGGCCACCGCCCTCAGTCCGCGTGGCAGGCCGAGGCCTCGACCACCCGCCCGTCGGGCCCGAGGCGCAGCGTCTCCAGCGCCTCCACCCCGCGGTGGTTGCGGTAGGCGATGGCGAGCATCCCGTGGCCCGCGTAGACCTGCGTCACCGTGAAGGCGAGGTCGGGCTGGCGGGCGAGCGCCGCGCCCCAGTAGGCGCGCAGGGCCTCGAGGCCGCGCACCTCCCCCGATCCGACCAGCGCCGCCGCCTTGCGCGAGCGGAACACGACGTCGGGCGCGTAGTGGGCCAGGATCCGGTCGAGGTCATGGCTGTTCCAGGCGGCCTCCCAGTCCTCGGCGAAGGCGCGGGCGGCCTCGAGGTCCATGGCCCTACTCGTCTCCGGAGGTGGGGTCGGGGGCGGCGAGACCGCGGAAGATCGCGGCCGCGGTCGGCTCCCAGGCGTCGGGGCGGTCGGGGTCGGGGGCCAGCATCTTGCCGGTGCGCGCCGATTCCTCCACCGCCAGCGCGGCCGCGAGGCTCATCAACGCGTCGTCCGCATCGACCAGCGGCGCCGCCTCGCCCCGGGCGACCCGGGCGAAATGGTCGAGCTGCGCCGCCCGCGGGTCCAGCGTCGGACTGGGCAGGGGCAGGCGCGACAGCGCGCGGGACCAGTCGCCCTTGCCCGCGCCGTTGTGGCGCCAGTAGGTCAGCGAGGGCAGGGACATCGCCCCCTCGGAGCCCACCAGGCGCAGCGCGTCCTCGCCGCTGCGCGCGATGTCCTCGTCGTCGCCGGTTCCCGCCTCCCAGCCCCAGGGCGAGAGCGCGACCGAGCTCAGCAGCGCCGTGGCCAGCGCGCCGGAGCGGAAGCGCAGCACCGCGCCGGCCGAGTCCGTCTCCGGCGACTGCGGCGTCGCGCGCGAGGTCAGCGCGCAGACCGAGACGATGTCGCCGATCAGCCAGCGCAGCAGGTCGACCTCGTTGGCGAACTGGGTCAGCGCGGCGCCCGAGCCCGAGCGCACCCGCCAGGCGAAGCCGCCGCCGTCCTCGGGCTGGCGCAGCATCCAGACCGCGTCGGCGGCCACGATCCGGCCCAGCAGCCCGCCCCGCGCGGCCTCGCGCGCGGCGGCGACGGCGGGATGGTGGCGGCGGTGGTGGCCCACCAGCAGGGGCGCGCCGGAGCGGGCGTAGGCGTCGCGGATGCGGCGGCCGTCGCGCAGCGACTGCGACAGGCCGCGGTCGGTCAGCGTCGGCAGGCCGCGCGCGGCCACCGCCTCGGCGGTCGAGGCGCGGCTGGCGATGGGCAGGGCGATGATCGCGGCGGCCACGCCGGCGGGCGCCTCGTCGAGCTCTGCCGCCACGGGAAACCCCGCCTCGGCCGCCCGCTCGCGCGCGCTGTCGGCGGGGTCGATGACCGCGAGCAGGGACAGCCCCTCGCAGTCGGCGGCGAGGCGCGCCTGGCGCAGGCCCTCGCGGCCGGCGCCGATGACGACGACGGGGACCCGGGCGCTCATGCCGGCACGCACGTCCCGGGGCGCGGCCGTGGCTGAGAGGGGAATGGCTTCGGCGTCGACATGAACGGAGTCTATAGGCAGATCAATCGAGGGCGGAAAAGGCTGCACGCATTCGCTTGACGCAACGTACTGACGGCAACCCGGGGTGGATCGGCGCCATTGCGACTCGCATCTGCATCATTGTGGAACAATACACCACCTGATGCCGGTTGGGGCGGGGCCGCGCCCTTCGGCCGCCCCCGCCCCGCTCGCGGTCCCGGGCGGGCCGGGACATGAAGAAGCCCGCCGGCGTCGCCGGCGGGCTGCTGTCGCATCGCGATCCGGCGAGAGGTCAGGCGGCTTCGCTGCGCCGGTCGCTCTCGGCCTCGTCGTCTTCGGTCGAGACGCTGCGGCCCAGGATCCGCTCCAGGTTCACTTCGCGCAGCATGAAGGCGGGGACGTGGTCGCCCATGCCCACCACGGGGCCGCGGCGGCGCCCGCCCCGGTCGTTGCGGTCGGCGTTCCGATCCGGGGTCCGCTCGGCCGAGCGGTCGGCGGCGCGCTCGTCGCGGTCCCGCTCGCGTTCGCGGCGGGCGGGGCGCTCCTCGCGCTCGGCATTGCGCTCGGCGGCGCGCGGGGCGGGGGCGGCGTCGCGGGGATCCTCGACGGGGGCCGCGTCGCGCGGGTCGTCCGAGGCGGCCTTGCGGCGGCGCGAGCTGCGGCGACGCTCCTTGGGGGCCTCCTCGGCCTCGGGCGCCTCGGCGGGCGCGGCGGCCTCGGGCTCCGACGCGGCGGTCTCGACCTCGGGCGTCTCGGCCTCGTCCTTCTTGCGGCCGCGCGCGGTGCGGGCCCGGCGGCGGGAGGCGCGGGCGGCCTCGCGCTCGGACGGTTCGGGGGCGCCCGCGGTCTCCTCGACCTCGGGCTCGGCCTCGGCGGTCAGGGGGCTGTCCATCTTCGGCACTTCCTTGCCGATCATCTCCTCGATCTTGGCGAGGTGCTTCTCCTCGTGCGGGAAGCAGATCGAGATCGCCTTGCCCTTGCGCCCGGCGCGGCCGGTGCGCCCGATCCGGTGGACGTAGTCCTCGGAGTGGATGGGCATGTCGAAGTTGATCACGTGGGAGACCGAGGGGATGTCGAGCCCGCGGGCGGCCACGTCGGAGGCGACCAGCACCGTGATCTCGCCCGAGCGGAACCCGTCCAGCGTGCGGGTGCGCACCGACTGGTCGAGGTCGCCATGCAGGGCGCCCACGTTGAAGTCATGCTTCTTGAGCGACTTGTAGACCACGTCCACGTCCCGCTTGCGGTTGCAGAAGACGATGGCGTTGGTCAGGCTCTCGCCCTCGTTGCGCAGCAGGCGGCGCAGGATCTCGCGCTTGTCGCCGTCCGAGCGGTCCTTGCGCGACGGCTTGTGACGGACCACGGCCTGGGTGATCGTCTCGGCCGTGCTCGCCTGGCGCGCCACCTCGACCCGCTGCGGGTTGTGCAGGAAGGTCTCGGTCAGGCGGGTGATCTCGGGGGGCATGGTCGCCGAGAAGAACAGCGTCTGACGGGTGAAGGGCAGCAGGCCGAAGATCCGCTCGAGGTCCGGGATGAAGCCCATGTCGAGCATCCGGTCGGCCTCGTCGACCACCATCACCTGCACCCCGGTCAGCATCAGCTTGCCGCGCTCGAAATGGTCGAGCAGGCGGCCGGGGGTGGCGATCAGCACGTCGACGCCGCGGTCGATCAGCTTGTCCTGGTCCTTGAACGAGACGCCGCCGATCAGCAGCGCCATCGTCAGCTTGTGGTGCTTGCCGTAGGTCTCGAAGTTCTCGGCCACCTGGGCGGCGAGCTCGCGCGTGGGGCACAGGATCAGCGAGCGCGGCATGCGCGCCTTGGCCCGGCCCTGGGCCAGGATCGTGATCATCGGGATGGTGAAGGCCGCGGTCTTGCCGGTGCCGGTCTGGGCGATGCCCAGCACGTCGCGGCCCATCAGGGCATGGGGAATCGCCTGCGCCTGGATCGGCGTGGGCGTCTCGTAGCCGGCCTCTTCGACGGCCTGCAGCACCTTGGGGTCGAGATCGAGATCGGAGAATTTCATTAACGGTCCTTTGCGGAGTGGATCTGCGGTCACGTGAGTGGACCGCTGTTCTCCGCGCGGTCCCGTCGTCGCGCGCCCGGACGGCGCGTCTGGCGGCCTATTTGCCCAGATGGACGCGAAAGTCAACGAAACCGGCGCGAAACGGGCGGATTGGACGCAGATTTCCTTTCGCCGTCCCCGCAAGGACCGCCTCGGGACGGCCCGGGCGGAGGTTTCGCCCCGCCCCGGCGACTCGCTCCCGGCCGGCGAGGGGCGGGAGCCGGCGGCCCGGCAGGATCATGACCGGAAAGTAAATGCGCATCATTCATGTTATTGGTTCTTTAACAAGTTGTTAAATGCGCTTTAACCATGGGGATCGCTACTGGCTGCATGGATCTCGACGTCTGGTCGAGATCGCCAGAAACGGAATGCAGACCCATGGCGACCAACCCCAGGATCGTCGGAAGGACCGGCGAGATGAGCCTGCTCAACGGCCTGAACCCGATCGGCGCGCCCTACCGGGGCCGATGGCATCCCGACGTCTTCGCCCGCCACGGCTATGTGCACGAGGCCGGGGCGCTGGTGAAGCGGCTGCTGGTCGGCGGGCGGGAGGGGCCGAATTTCGTGATCTTCGGGCGGGCGCGCTCGGGCTCGACCCTGCTGGTGAAGCTGCTGGGGCAGGTGGAGGACATCCACTGCCGGGGCGAGGCGCTGCATTTCGGGGTGCTGGCCCCGCGCGCGCATCTCGCGCGGCTCGCGGCCCTGCGCAAGGCCCCGGTGCATGGCTGCAAGCTGCTCTCCTACCAGCTGGTCGAGGTGCAGCGGATGCGCTCTGTCGCGGCCTTCCTGCGCGGGCTGGTCGAGGACGGGACGGTCCTGATCCACCTCACGCGCGGGACGCTCGCCCAGGCCACCTCGCTCGCGGTCGCCCAGCAGACGGCGCTCTATCACGTGGGCCGCGGGGCGGGGGCGGGGCGCGCGCCGGTGCATCTCGATCCGCAGGCGTTCGTGGCCCAGGCGCGCATGCAGCTCGGCCTCCTGCAGATGGAGCGGGCGGCGCTCTCGGGCCTGCCGCACATGCAGGTGGACTATGAGCGCGACCTGCTGCCCGCCGAGGCGCACCAGCCCACGATCGACCGGATCTGCGCGCGTCTCGGCGCACGCCCCGGGCCGGTGGAGAGCCCGCTTCGCAAGATCCTCTCGCCGCGGCTGGAGGAGGCGGTGGCCAACGCCGGCGAGATCCTCGCCGCGCTGGAGGAGAACGGGCTGGGCCGGCTGATCGCCGAGGCCGCGGACCGCTCGCCCCAATGGATGCCCGGCGCGGCGATCGCCGCGGAGTGAGCGCGGCGCCCGCCGGGGCGCACCCGCGCCCGGCGCGCCGCCCCGGAGCGGCGGCGCCGGGCGGCGGCCGCGATCAATCGGCGGCTTCCTCCAGCTCTTCCTCGGCCTCGTTGGCGGCGTGGGAGACGCCGCTGCCGGCGGCCTGGATGTCGCGGCCGGCGCCGTCGACGGTGTTGCAGGCGGACAGCGCGGCGGCGGCGAAGCCGGCCGCCATCAGGGTCACGAGGGTCTTGCGGGCGATCATGATGCGAATCTCCGTTTCAGGCCGCGGAAACGGCTGCGGCCGTCATCCATGGTGGCGCGGACCGTGTCGGAGATGCGGCGCGACGGCGCCCTTCAGGTGAGCATCTCCTTGGTCGCCGACAGCGTCACCTGAGGATGGTCGCGGGCGATGCGGTCGAGGTCCCACTGCAGGCGGATCATGTAGACGGGATCGCCGTCCGAATCCTCGGCCATGTGGCCCTTGTTGCCCTTCATGAAGGCCTCGACGGCCTCCTTGGGGCCGCTCACCCAGCGCGCGCCGGTGAACTGGGTGGGCTCGAAGCGCACGGGCAGGCCGTATTCCTGCTCGATGCGGCTCGCGAGCACCTCGAACTGCAGCTGGCCGACCACGCCCACGATATGGCCCGAGCCGATCTGAGGCTTGAAGACCTTGGCCGCGCCTTCCTCGGCGAACTGGGTCAGCGCCTTGTCGAGGTGCTTGGCCTTCATCGGGTCGCCCGCGCGGCAGGTCTGCAGCAGCTCGGGCGCGAAGGCGGGGATGCCGGTGAAGCGCAGGTTCTCGCCCTCGGTCAGCGCGTCGCCGATGCGAAGCTGGCCGTGGTTGGGAATGCCGATGATGTCGCCCGCCCAGGCGTCGTCCAGAACCTCGCGCTCGGAGGCCAGGAACATCACCGGGTTCGAGATCGCCATGGGTTTCCCGGACCTTACGTGGTGCAGCTTCATGCCCCGCTTGAAGTGGCCCGAGCACAGGCGCAGGAAGGCCACGCGGTCGCGGTGCTTGGGGTCCATGTTCGCCTGGACCTTGAAGACGAAGCCGGAAACCTTCGGTTCCTCAGGCGAAACCTGCCGCGGCTCGGCCGGGCGGGGCTGCGGCGGGGGCGCGTGGTCGGCGAGGCCCTGGATCAGCTCCTGCACGCCGAAGGAGTTCAGCGCCGAGCCGAACCAGATCGGGGTCATGTGCCCCTCGCGGAAGGCCTGGCCGTCGAAGGCGGGGAGCAGGCCGCGGGCCATCTCGACCTCCTCGGCCAGCGTCTCGGCCTGCTCCGGGCTCATGTGGTCCGCGAGCTTCGGATCGGAGAGCCCTGCGATCTCGACGTTTTTCGCGCGCACGTTGCGGTCGGCGCGATCCATGACGTTCAGCCGGTCGCGCAGCAGGTCGTAGGCGCCCACGAAGTCGCGGCCCTGGCCGACGGGCCAGCTCGCGGGGGCCACGTCGATCGCCAGCATCTCCTGGATCTCGTCGATGATCTCGAAGGTGTCGCGGCTCTCGCGGTCCATCTTGTTGCAGAAGGTCAGGATCGGCATGTCGCGCAGCCGGCAGACCTCGAACAGTTTTCGGGTCTGCGACTCCACGCCTTTCGCCCCGTCGATGACCATGATGGCGGCGTCGACCGCGGTCAGCACCCGGTAGGTGTCTTCCGAGAAATCGTCGTGGCCGGGGGTGTCGACCAGGTTGAACCAGGTCCCGTTCCACTCGAACGACATGGCGGAGGCGGAGACGGAGATCCCGCGCTCCTGCTCCATCTTCATGAAGTCCGAGCGGGTGCGCCGCGCCTCGCCCTTGGCGCGGACCTGGCCGGCCATCTGGATCGCGCCGCCGTAGAGAAGGAACTTCTCGGTCAGCGTGGTCTTGCCCGCATCGGGATGCGAGATGATCGCGAAAGTGCGGCGACGCGCGATCTCGGGCGGTAGCTGGGGGGCGTTCGACAGGTCCTGCATGGCGCGCGGTATAGGGGCGGGCGGTCCTGCGCGCAACGGCGTCATGCGCCGGCCCGGGCCTCCAGCCGGCGGGCGAGGGTGGGGGTCTCGTCCGAGCGGCAGCGGGGCACGATGCCGTAGGCCGCCATCACCCAGCAGAACAGCGCGAAGGCCACCAGGCCGAGCGCCATCGCCCCCAGCAGCGCCTGCCCGAAGGCCGCGCCGCGCAGCGCCGCGAGCGCCTGGCCGAGGCCGCCGGCCTTGTCGGGATCGTAGGTCCAGGCGGCCCAGACCAGCAGGGCGCCGATGACCCCCACCGCAGCCCCCTGGGCCGCCACGCCGTAGCGCAGCACCCCGTCGAGCCGCCGGGTCAGCGGCGTCGCGTGGAGCTTGTCGCGAAACCCGGCCGAGACGCCCTTGTGGACGTAGTAGCCCCCCGCCCCGATCACCACGAGCCCCGCGGCCGCCACCGCCCAGACCCCGTAGGGCTGCCCCATCAGCCAGGCGGTGGCCGAGCGCGCGCCCCCGCCGCCCTCTCCGCCGCCCCCGCCGATGCGCAGGCCGAGGAGCAGCGTCGCCGCATAGACCCCGATGCCGAGGTGGATCAGACCGGAGGCGACCTGGCCCAGCCGTGCCAGCGCGCCCTTGGCGCCGCCGCCATGGGCGTCGAGGTCGAAGGCCGCCGCCATCAGCCGCCAGACCGCGTAGCAGGCGAGCCCCAGCGCCACGGCGGCCAGCGCCGCCAGACCCCAGGGCGAGCCGCGCAGGCTCTCGAGCGCCTCGGTCGTGCCTTCGGCCTGGCCGCCGTAGACGGCGGCGGAGACCGCCAGCGCACCGGTCACCGCGTAGGTCAGGCCGCGGCCGAAGAAGCCGATGCGCATCGCGGGGACCACCCATCCGGGGGTCTTGTCCATGGCCGAGCCTCCTGCCGTGCCGCTGCGGGAGGTCCGTGCTCGCCGCGCGGCGCGGCGAAGTCATGCTGGGCCGGCGGCGGGAGGGAGGCGATTCCGGGGCGCGCCGCCCCGGTCGCGCCGCCCGGGGGATCGGACGCCCCCCCGGGCTTCGGGGATCAGCGGCGCACCAGCAGCAGGTCGCAGGGCGGGTCGCGCAGCAGCTCGGCGGCGAAGCGGCCCAGCAGCGTGGGGTTCAGCCCGCCGCGCCCGTGGGCCCCGATGGCGACGAGCTGGGGCCGGGTCTCGGCGACCATGCGCGCGAAGGCGACCGTCAGCCCGCCCTCCTCGAGCCGCGCCTCGTCGAGCGTGCCGCGCAGGCCGTTGGCCGCGATCCAGCCGTCCATGTCCGCCTGTGCGAGGTGGAGGAACGGCGCGCCCAGCACGTTGCGCTCGCCCCCCGCGCTGAGGCCG
The DNA here is from genome assembly GCF_900113695.1 of Albimonas pacifica. Taxonomy (GTDB): domain Bacteria; phylum Pseudomonadota; class Alphaproteobacteria; order Rhodobacterales; family Rhodobacteraceae; genus Albimonas; species Albimonas pacifica. The sequence continues at coordinate 224,069 of NZ_FOQH01000008.1, forward strand.
GCGTAGGGGACGTGGACCGCGTGGAAGCCCACCAGCCTCGCCTTCGGCGCCAGGCGCCTGGCCGCGCGCACCGCGGCGGCGGCGGCGGGCGAAAGATCCAGCCCCGCCAGCGTCGAGGCGTAGGGCGTCTCGGCCGCGACCGAGACCAGCAGCACCGGACGCAGGCTCTGGCTCGCCAGCCGCTCGACCGTCGGGCCGCCGAACAGGTCCACCAGCGGGCGGCGGCGGGGGATGCCGGTGACGATCAGCTCGGCGTCGAGCCTGTCGGCCGTGGCCAGGATCACGGGGACCGCGTCGCCGAGCTCGACATGCAGGGTCCAGTCGCAGGCGGCGGCGTCGGGCAGGGCGGCGCAGAAGCGCTCCAGCTCCTCGCGCGTCTCGGCGCGTCGACGCTCGACGATCCTCTCGGGCTGGTCGTCGTCCACCACGCTCAGCAGGTGCAGCGCCGCGCCGCGGGCCCGGGCGAGCGCGAAGGCGCGGCGCACCGCGCGCTCCGAGCGCAGCGAAAGATCGGTTGCGACGAGGATGTTGGGCATGGCGTTCTCCCTCTGCAGCTCGCGTTTCGAATATGTATGCATCGGCGCGGAGCAGGAAAGAGCGCGGGGAAGAGGGGCGGGGCGGCCGCCCCTCCGCCCGCCTTGTCCCGGCGCCGCGGCCCGCCTAGTGTTCGCCCGTCCCGCCGCCCCCCGCGGCCGCTACACAACAACGGGAGACCTCCGATGGACCTCGGCATCCGCGGCAAGACCGCCATCGTCTGCGCCAGCTCGAAAGGCCTGGGCAAAGGCTGCGCCCAGGCGCTGGCCGAGGCCGGGGTGAACCTGGTCCTGAACGCCCGCGGCGCCGAGGCGCTGGAGGCGACGGCGACCGAGATCCGCTCCGCCCACCAGGTGCAGGTGGCGACGGTGGCCGGCGACATCACCTCGGACGAGGGTCAGGCGGCGGTGCTGGCGGCGGCGCGCGAGATGGGCGGCGGCGTCGTGGACATCCTGGTCAACAACGCCGGCGGCCCGCCCCCGGGGATGTGGTCGGACTGGGAGAAGGAGGACTGGCTGAAGGCCCTGAACTCGAACATGCTGACCCCCATCGCCCTGATCAAGGCGGTGCTGCCCGGCATGATCGAGAAGAAGTGGGGCCGGGTGGTCAACATCACCTCGCAGTCGGTGAAGTCGCCGATCCCGGTGCTGGGGCTGTCGAACGCCGCGCGCGCGGGCCTGACCGGCTACGTCGCGGGCACTTCTCGCCAGGTCGCCCAGCACGGGGTGGTGATGAACAACCTGCTGCCGGGCGCCCACGACACCGACCGCATCAAGTCGCTGAACGCCGCCGAGGTCGAGAAGCGCGGCATCACCATGGACCAGGCGATGGCCGAGCGCGCCAACGCGATCCCCACCAAGCGCATCGGCACGCCCGAGGAATTCGGCGCCACCTGCGCGTTCCTGTGCTCGCAGCACGTGGGGTTCATGATCGGGCAGAACGTGCTGCTCGACGGCGGCATCGGCAACACCACGATGTAAGCCCATGAGCGGGCTGGGAGACATCCCGCCCCGGCTGCGGCCGGGGCGGGTCGAGGACGCGGTCGCCTGCGCCCGGATCGAGGCGGAGTGCGCCCTGCAGTTCCGCGACGGCCCGCAGGCCTGGGTGGCCGAGCGCGCCCCGCCCCCGCCCGCCGAACATGCCGAGGCGGCGACGCTGCGCCGCCTCGAGGTCGCCGAGCTGCACGGGGTGGTCGCCGGCTTCGCGATCCTCGAGCCCGATCCCGCCAGCGCCACCCTGCACCTGGTCGAGCTCGACGTGGCCCCGCGGTTCCAGCGCCGCGGCCTCGCCCGCGCGCTGGTCGGGCGGGCGATGGCGCAGGTCGCGGAGCGGGGGCTGTCGGCGCTCACCCTCACCACCTTCCGCAACGTGGCCTGGAACGCGCCCCTCTACCGCCGGCTGGGCTTCGAGGAGCTGCCGCGCGAGGCCTGGACCGCCCCCTGCCGGCGCGAGACCGAGGGGATGGCCGCCCGCGGCCTGCCCACGATCGACCGGGTGGCGATGATCCGCCGCCTCTGACCTCCCGCTTCCCAAGCGCGACGCTTGCCTCGGACCGGCGCGGTTGCTATCCGCCGATCCCGAGAAAAACGCTCGGGAAGCCGCGCCCTCCGAGATCCCGCCAAGGAGCCTCCCCCTGTCCGACGTCGTCCCCCGCCTGGCCCTCGACGGTCTGCGCCAGGTCTACGAGGGCAGGGCGGTGGTGGACGACGTCTCGATCGAGGTGGCGCCGGGCGAGATCGTGTGCCTGCTGGGCCCCTCGGGCTGCGGCAAGTCCACCACCCTGCGCATCGCCGCGGGGGTCGAGCGGCAGGACGCGGGCGCGGTCGCGATCGACGGCGAGACCGTCTCCGACCCCCGCCGACACCGCCCGCCCGAGGCGCGCAACGTGGGCCTCGTGTTCCAGGATTTCGCGCTGTTCCCCCATCTGCGGGTCGCGGAGAACATCGCTTTCGGGCTGAAGCGCGCCGACCGGGCGGCCCATGCCGGCCGGGTGGACGAGCTGCTGCGCCAGGTGGGGCTGGACGGCTACGGGCCGAAATACCCCCACCAGCTCTCGGGCGGCGAACAGCAGCGCGTGGCGCTGGCCCGCGCGCTGGCTCCGCGGCCGCGGGTGATGCTGATGGACGAGCCGTTCTCGGGCCTCGACAAGCGCCTGCGCGACGAGGTGCGCGACGAGGCGCTGTCGGTGCTCAAGGCCGAGGGGGCGGGCGTGCTGCTGGTCACCCACGAGCCGGAGGAGGCGATGCGCATGGCCGACCGCATCGCGCTGATGCGCTCGGGGCGGATCGTGCAGGTCGGCGCGCCCTACCACATCTACAACTACCCCGCCGACCGGCAGGCGGCGGCGTTCTTCTCGGACCTCAACGTGATCCGGGCGCGGGCGCGCTCGCGCCAGCTGGAGACGCCGTTCGGCCTGTTCCTGACCCCGGGGCTCGAGGACGGGCAGGAGGTGGACATCGTGATCCGCCCCCAGCACCTGAAGATCGACCCCGACGTGGGGCAGGGCGGGCCCCGCCCCTCGGCCGCCAACGGCGCGCCCGCGCGCGGCGCGGTGGAGCGGGCGCGGTTCATGGGCTCCGACAGCCTGATCGAGGTGCGCATGGACCACGACGGATCGGTCCTGCGCGCGACCGTGCCCGGCGCCTGGCTGCCCGAGCGCGGCGCGGGGCTGTGGCTGTCCCTGCGCCGCGACCGCTGCTTCGTGTTCCCCGCCGACTGACCCGGTCCGGGACACTATCCGACGGATAGCGCCTGCGAGTTCCGCCTCTTGCGCAGCTCGGTCGGCGCCGACGACCAGATCGACGCACTTGCCGGTCCGCTCGCCGAGCGTGCAGCGCGAGGCGCCGGCGTCGCGATGGTCGCGCAGCCGCGCCAGCGAGACGTTCGCCGAGGGATCCGAGCTCGGGATCCTCACCGGCCGCTCGCCGGTGCGCGCCTTCACCCGCTCCCGGCAGACCCGCTCGGCCGCCCACTGGCGGCGCACCCTCCTTCAGGCGGCCCGGATGCGCGTGCGTGCAGGCGACGGGGGGGAGCGTCGCGGCGACGGGGCGCAGCACGGCCGGCAAGAGGGGCACGTCATCGGGCTCCGGCCTGGGAACGGCTCCGGGACGGCCCGGCTGCGGGGCGCCGTGCGGCCGCGGCCGGGCGCGCCGTGGAGGGTCGACGCCGCGGAATGGGCGACGGATGAACGCAGTCCGCCGCGTGGAACAGCCTGCCGCCGGTCGAAATCCCGGGCCCCGCGACCATTGACGCCGCCCTCGCGGCATCGCGCCGGCGCGATGGGGGCTTCAACCGGGGCTCGCGATCCAATACATGAAGCGATGACCGTCCGCGCCGAGGCGCGCGGAAGCCAGACATGGGAGGCAGGGCCATGGCCCCGAGCATTTGGCAGATCCTGATCGTCGCCGTCCTCGTCGTGCTGTTGTTCGGGCGCGGCAAGATCTCCGGCGTGATGGGCGATGTCGCGAAAGGCATCAAGAGCTTCAAGAAGGGCATGCAGGACGACGACTCGACGTCCTCGACCGCGACCCCGACCGCGAAGCGCGTGGGCGAGCCCGGCGACGACGCCGTGGACGTGACGCCGTCGGCCGAGAAGAAGGACGCTTGATCCCTCGGTCGGCGATGGCGGAGGTCGCCTGAATGTTCGACATCGGCTGGTCGGAACTGCTGGTGATCGGCGCGCTGGCGCTGATCGTGGTGGGCCCGAAGGAGCTTCCGGGAATGCTGCGCACCTGCGGACAGTACGTGTCCAAGGCGCGGCGCATGGCGCGCGACTTCCAGCGCACCATGGAGGATGCGGCCGACGCCGCGGACCTGGGCGAGCTCAAGGACGTGCAGAAGTCGATGGCGGACTGGAACCGCAAGGTCGGTCCCGGCGCGCCGAAGGCCTATGCCAAGGACTTCCTGAAGGGCGACGACAAGACGACGTCCGAGGCGAAGTCCGACCCCGGTTCGCTCGACGCCGCCGACGCGGCCGAGAACGCGGCCTGGGCCGCGGAGCAGGAGGCGATGCGCAAGGCCGAGGCGGAAGCCGCGGGCCAGGCGACGCCCGGTCCCTCGCCCTCGACCCCCGCTCCGGAGGCCGCGCCCGAGCCGTCCGCCGCCCCGGCCCCGCCGCCGGCCTCGAAATCCGCGTGACGCCCGCCGCCCGTCCGCGGGCGGCGGCGAGACGCCGGGCACCGGGGGGCTCCCCGGCCCGTGACCGCTGTGTGAGACCCCGATGACGAGCCATACCGACGAGGACGATATCGAGGCCTCGCGCGCGCCCCTGATCGAGCACCTGACCGAGCTGCGCAGCCGCCTGATCTGGTCGCTGTGGGGCTTCGCCGGCACAACGATCTTCTGCTTCATCTTCGCGCGGCAGATCTTCGACATCCTCGCCGGTCCCCTGCGCCACGCGCTGCTGGACCGGGGGCTGGAGCCGCGGCTGATCTACACCGCCCTGCAGGAGAAGTTCTTCACCGACCTGCGGCTGGCGGTGTTCGGCGGCTTCTTCCTCGCCTTCCCGATCATCGCGACGCAGGTGTGGAAGTTCGTGGCGCCCGGTCTCTACCGCAACGAGCGGGGGGCGTTCTGGCCCTTCCTGGTGGCCACGCCGATCCTGTTCTTCACCGGCGCCTGCCTGGTCTATTTCTTCGTCGCGCCAATGGCTTTCGGCTTCTTCCTCGACTACGGCACCACCGGGGGCGAGGACGGGCTGGCCACGTCGACCGACTTCCTGGGCCGGGTCCGGGAATACCTCGACATCATGATGACCTTCATCCTGGCCTTCGGCATCTGCTTCCAGCTGCCGGTGCTGCTGACCCTGCTGGGGCGCGCGGGCCTGGTCTCGGCCGACGGGCTGGCGCGGACGCGCAAATACGCCATCGTCGCCATCGCCGCCGCCGCCGCGATCCTGACCCCGCCGGATCCGCTGAGCCAGCTCGGCCTCGGCATCCCGGTGTATTTCCTCTACGAGATCTCCATCCACCTGGTCCGCGCCGCCGAGCGCAAGCGCGCCCGCCAGGAGGAGGAAGAGGACGAGGAGCTGGGCCTGTGACCGGTTTCGCCCGCCCCCTGTCGCCCCGCCCCGAGGCCGAGGGCGAGGATCTGATGACCCGCCTCGTCGCCGCGCTGGAGCGGATGAGCCCGGCTCCGCTGAGCGCGCCCGACTTCGCGGCCGCCGACGCTTTCGTGTGGCATGCCTCGCCCGACCGGCTGGACCCGGTGCCGGTGGTCAGCCGGGTCGAGCTGGACCTGCTGGTGGGCATCGACCGCTCCCGCGACGTGCTGCTCGACAACACCCGGCGCTTCGCCGACGGGCTGCCGGCGAACAACGCCCTGCTGTGGGGCGCGCGGGGGATGGGCAAGAGCTCGCTGGTCAAGGCCGCGCACGCCCGGGTGAACCGGGACCGCGCCGACCCGCTGGTGCTGGTCGAGATCCAGCGCGAGGACCTGCCCAGCATCGGCCGCCTGCTGACCCACCTGCGGGCGGCGGCGGAGCGGCGGTTCCTGCTGTTCTGCGACGACCTCTCCTTCGACAAGGACGACGCGCATTACAAGAGCTTGAAGGCGGTTCTTGACGGCGGGGTCGAGGGCCGGCCGGGGAACGTGATCTTCTACGCCACCTCCAACCGACGCCACCTGATGCCGCGGGACATGATCGAGAACGAGCGCTCGACCGCGATCAGCCCCTCGGAGGCGACGGAGGAGAAGGTGAGCCTCTCGGACCGTTTCGGCCTGTGGCTGGGTTTCCACGCCTGCGCGCAGGACCAGTACCTGGCGATGATCCGCGGCTACTGCGACGCCTACGGGATCGAGATCGACGACGAGGACCTGCGCGCCGAGGCGATCGAGTGGCGCCAGACCCGCGGCTCGGTCTCCGGCCGCGTGGCCTGGCAGTTCGTCACCGATCTCGCCGGCCGTCGGGGCGTGCGCATCGGCTGAGGCCGCCCGCGCGGGCACGGCGCCCGCCCGCCCACCCCGCCGCGCCCGCGCGGGCTTGCGCCCGGGGGCAGGCGACTTTCGAGATATCAACGGCATGGCTGCGGATCCTGCGACGGATCCGCAGCCGCCGTCCGCTCTGAAAGCGCGAAGGCCGCCCGAAGGGCGGCCTTGCCGTACGATCCCAGCTGTTCGCCACAAGGGGCTGAGAGATCAGAAATACTTCTCCGGGTCCTCGGAGAAGGCGCCCTTGCGCACCTCGAAGTGCAGGGTGGCCGAGCCGGAGGCCGGCGCGCCGACCGAGCCGATGCGCTGGCCGGCCGAGACCGTCTCCCCCTTGGTCACGTCGATGTCGCCCAGGCGGCTGTAGACGGTCATCATCTCGTCGGTGTGGCGCACCAGCACGATGTTCCCCCACTCGCCCAGCGAGCGCGAGACCAGCGCCACCGTGCCTGCGGCCGCGGCCGACACCGGCTCTCCCGCCGTCGCGGCGAAGTCGACGCCGTCGTTGCGCTGGCCGGAGCCGGAGCGGTTGAAGGACGACACGATCCGCCCCGGGACCGGGCGCGACAGCTTGTCGGGAGCGACGGCGGGGGTGGGGGCGGGGGCCGGGGCGGCGGCGGCCGGCGCCGGGGACGCCTCGACCGAGGCGGTCTGCACCGGCGCGGCGGCCGGGGCCGGCGCCGGGGTCGACGAGACCGGCGCCGCGGCGGGCGCGGGGGCGGTCGGCGTCGCGGGCGGCGGCGACTGGTACTGGCTCATGTTCGGGGAGGCCAGCGGCTGGGCCTGCATCGTGTCCGGCGGCAGCGGCGCGCCGGAGGAGGGCGGCGGCGTCGCCGTCCCCTCGCCCCCCGGCGGGTAGAGCGGCACCTGCGTCGAGCCCCCGGTCGAGCCGGCCGCCGGGATCACCAGCACCTGGCCCTCGGTCACCGCGTAGTTCGGCCCCGACAGCGCGTTCCACGAGATCAGCGCCTCGGGCGTGACCCCGTACTGGCGGGCGATCGAGTAGATCGTCTCGCCGTCCTCGACGTCGTGATAGCCCACGTCCGACCCGCCGGGCCCGGAGGCGGCGGCCGTCCCCAGCCGCGGCGTCCCCGCCGTGACCGGGCCGCCGTCGGTGCGCTGCAGCGCCCCCTCGACCATCGAGGCGGACCAGCCGCCGGGGGCCGCGCTCGTCTCGACCGGCGAGGCCGAGGCCGCCACGACCGTCGCCGCCGGCGCGGGGGCGGAGATCGCCTGCGGCGCCTGGGACAGGGCCTGCGGCGCGCTCGCCGCCGCCGGGGCGGCGGAGGACGAGGAATAGCCCCCCGCGCGCGGCGGCAGCACCAGCTCGTCGCCCGGGGTGGGCACGTAGGAGGTCGGCAGGCCGTTGTAGGCCGCAAGCTCGTTGGCTGAGATCCCGACCCGCAGCGCCATCGCCTGCACCGTGTCGCCCCGCCGGGCGACCACGGCCGAATAGTCCTGGTAGACCAGCACGCCCCGCGAATCCGGCGTGGGGTTGCGCGTGGCCGCAGGGGACGAGGGCGCGGCGGCGGGGGCGGCGCTCGCCGGGGCCGAGGGCGCGGAGGCCGACGAGCCGCCGCTTCCGTCGGAGCAGGCGGCCAGCGCCAGCGCGGAGGCGGCGAACAGCAGGGCCGCGCGGGCGCGCGAGCGGCCCGCGGCGGGATCGGCAGGGGAAGTCGGTCTGGTCATGGCGTCTCTGCGCGTCGGATCGGGGCGGCGCAAGGGCCGGGGGACGGGGCCGGCGGATCCGGCCCTGCCGCTCAGGGGTCTGGGGTCAGTCAACCACGTCCGCGGCCACGCCCTCAAGCAGCGGCACGAAGCGGACGGGCGAAAGCTCGGAATATTGAAGACCGTCGGCGGTCTTCTCGACCCGCAGCAGCTGCTGCACGTCGTCGGTCTGGCCCACGGGCAGGACCATCACCCCGCCCTCGCGCAGCTGCTCGAGCAGGATGGCGGGCACGTCCTCGGCCGCCGCCGTGACCATGATCCGGTCGAAGGGCGCCTGCTCGGGCAGGCCCAGCGCGCCGTCCGCGGTCATGATCGACACGTTGGAGAGGTGCAGCTTCCGCTCGATCACCTCGCGCGCCTGGCGGGCGAGCGGGCGGTGCCGCTCGACCGAGTAGACCCGCCGCGCGAGCCGGGCGAGGATCGCGGCCTGGTAGCCCGAGCCGGTCCCGACCTCGAGCACCTTGCACCGCGGCGTCGCCCCCAGCGCCTGGGTCATCTGGCCGACGACCGAGGGCTGGGAGATGGTCTGCCCGCAGGCGATGGGGAGCGGGATGTCCTCCCACGCGCGGTCCTTGAACGATCGGTCGAGGAAGGCCGCGCGCGGCGTCTTCTCGATCGCGTCCAGCACCCGCTTGTCGGTCACGCCGTTCGAGCGCAGCGCGAAGATCAGCTGCATGACCTCTTCCGCCGTGCCGTCCCGTTCCCCCGCGGTCATGAGCGCTCCTCTCAGGCCGTGCGCCGCGCGGCCGCGCCCGACAGCGCCGCCTCGACGTCGGCGAGCCGGTCGTGGGCGGTCAGGTCGCAGCGCAGCGGGGTGACGGTGATCCAGCCCTCGGCGGTGCCGCGGGCGTCGGTGCCCTCCGCCGCCAGCTCGTTGCCCTTGGCGTGGGCGAGCCAGAAGTAGGAGCGGCCGTTGGGGGCCACGGTCTCGGTGACCTTGAAGGCGCCGCCGGGGCGACGGCCCTGGTTGGCCGCCCGGATCCCCTGGATGCGGTCGCCGGGCACGGGCGGGAAATTGATGTTGTAGAACAGGCCGTAGTCGGCCTTCGCCTCCCACGGCATCGCAAGCACGCGGCGCACCGCGTCGGGGCCCGCGCGGCGCGCCCCCTCGAACAGGTCGTCGAGCTCGAGGTTGTCGGGGCCGTAGCCCTGCGACAGGGCGATGGAGGGCACGCGCGCCAGCGTCCCCTCGATCGCGCCGCCGACGGTGCCGGAATAGACCACGTCCTCGGCCACGTTGTGCCCGCGGTTGACGCCCGAGAGGATCAGGTCCGGCGGGCGGTCGGCCATGATGTGGCTCAGCGCCACGATCACGCAGTCCGCGGGCGAGCCGTCGACCGCGAAGCGGCGCGGGCCCAGCGGGTTGATGCGCATCGGCTTGGTGTAGGAGATGCAGTGGGCGACGCCGGACTGCTCGGATTCGGGCGCGATGGTCCAGACCTCGCCCTTCGGGCCCGCCAGGGCCAGGGCGATGTCCTCGGCCGCGCGCAGGCCGGGCGCGGTGATGCCGTCGTCGTTCGTGATCAGAATTCGCATGGAGCCCCCGCTGCTCCGTCCCCCTTCGACGCCGCGAAGGGTCCGGAGCGATGACGCATGCTGCGAGGATTACCCGCGCCCGGGGTCGAGGTCCAGCCGGGCGCGGGCTGCAGGCGGGGGTTTCGACGGCGGCGGGACTATTCCGCCGCCAGCGCCGCCACGCGGTGACGCGAGGGCTGCATGTGCAGCTCGCCGAAGGTGAACTCGCGGTAGTCGCAGGTCAGCTCCTCGCCTGCGGGGATGTCGCGCAGCGCGATGCCGACGTCGGCGCCCTTGAAATCGGTGTTGGGCTGGTCGGCGTGGTTCATGAACCGCCCCTCGTCCGCGTCCAGGAACAGGAACTCGGGGTGGTCGAGGTGGTCGTAGCCGTAGCGCTCGAGGAACTCGCGCATCACCGGCTCGGCGGTCTCGACCAGGGAGCGGGGCAGCTTCTGGTCGAACCGGTCGTCGAAGCGCCAGACGACGTCGCCCTTGCGGATCGGCTCATGGCAGAACACCCCCAGGCCTTCGATGGAGGAGGGGGCGAGGTAGCAGCGGACCGTCATCATGGCCGCGATTTTCCGTGAGGCCGGGCCGCCCGACCGGACGTTTTTCAGGAGGGCCCGCAGCCGCTTGCAGGACGGTCCTGCCACGGTGTCGGGGCCCCCGCGCGGGGCGGCGCGCAGAATCGTCAATACGCCGATTCCGCGCGCGATCAAGCGATAAGTGCGGCGCCCCGCCCGAGGCTTCCTTCAGGCGAGAGAGCCGTCCGCGGCGATGACCGATCGGCCCCCCATCCAGGGCCGCAGGACCGCGGGGATGTCGATGCCGCCGTCCGCGCGCTGGTAGGTCTCGATCACCGCGATCAGCGCCCTCCCGACCGCGAGGCCGGAGCCGTTGAGCGTGTGCACGAACTCCGGTTTCGCCGTCGGTTCAGGACGATAGCGGGCGTTCATGCGGCGCGCCTGGAAGTCGCCGCAGAGCGAGCAGGAGGAGATCTCGCGATAGGCCCCCTGGCCGGGCAGCCAGACCTCGATGTCATGCGTGCGCCGGGCGCCGAAGCCCATGTCGCCGGTGCACAGCACCATGGTGCGGAAGGGAATCTCCAGCGCCTTCAGGATGTTCTCGGCGCATCCTGTCATGCGCTCGAGCTCCGCGAGCCCCTGGTCGGGGGCGACGACCGAGACCATCTCCACCTTCTCGAACTGGTGCTGGCGCAGCATCCCGCGGGTGTCCTTGCCCGCCGAGCCCGCCTCGGAGCGGAAGCACTGGGTGTGAGCGGTGTAGCGCTGGGGCAGGGCCGAGGCGTCGAGGATCTCTCCGGCGGCGAGGTTGGTCAGCGTGACCTCCGCCGTGGGGATCAGCCACCAGCCGTTCTCGGTGCGGTAGCTGTCCTCGGCGAACTTGGGCAGCTGCCCGGTGCCCAGCATCGCCTCGTCGCGCACCAGCACCGGGGTCCAGACCTCGGTCAGCCCGTGCGCTTCGACATGGGTGTCGAGCATGAACTGCGCCAGCGCCCGGTGCAGGCGGATCAGCGCGCCCTTGAGCACCACGAACCGCGCGCCCGAGAGCTTGGCGGCGGCCGCGAAGTCCATCAGGCCCATCGCCTCGGCGATCTCGAAATGTTCCTTCGGCGCAAACGGATACTCGCGCGGGCTGCCCCAGCGTCGCAATTCGACGTTGTCGGTCTCGTCCTGGCCGTCGGGGATGTCGTCCAGCGGCAGGTTGGGCAGCGACATCAGCGCGTCGCGCAGCGCCTCGTCCTCGGCCTTGGCCTCTTCCTCGAGCTTCGCGATCTCGGCCTTCTTGTCGGCGACGAGGGCGCGCAGCCGCTCGAACTCCGCCTCGTCGCCGCTGGCCTTGGCCTTGCCGACGAGCTTGGAGGCGGCGTTGCGCTCGGCCAGCGCCGCCTCTGCGGCGGCGATCTTGGCGCGGCGGGATTCGTCCAGCTTCAGAAGGGCTTGCGACGCGTCCTGCACGCCCCGACGGGAGAGCGCCGCGTCGAAAGCGGCGGGGGTCTCGCGGATCTGGCGGATGTCGTGCATGGAAGCCTCCGGGGCCTGAGTCGGTCTTGGCGCGGGGGTTATGCGTCAGGACCGGGCCAAGGGGAAGCCTCGGATGGCGGAGGGGGCGGCTCAGGCCTCGTTGGTCGAGAGGCCGCCGCCGACCTCGACCAGCCGCGTCTCGCCGCCCGGCGGCAGGGAGGTCAGCGGCCAGCGGGCGCCGAGAAACCGGTCGCGGCCCACGCGCACGGTGTTGACCGCGTCCGACTGGTTGCCGCCCAGGATCAGGAAGGCGCCCGGGTCCTCGCCGGCGTAGAAGCCCACGTGGCCGTTGCCGGACGCGAGGCTGGTGCGCCAGAACACCATCACCGCGCCCATCTGCGGCTCGCAGGGCTGGCCGAACCGCTCCCAGGCGCGGGCGCGCAGCACGGCGGCGGGCAGGCCCTCGTCGGGCAGGGTCGCGCCGATGCAGTGGCCCACGAAGAGGCCGCACCACGGGATGTCGTCGCCGGGATAGTGCAGCTCCAGCCCGTCCGCCCAGTCGAGGATCGTCTGGGTGGAGGCGGCGCCGGGCGTCTCGGTCGTGCCCACCAGGCGCCGCGCCTCCTCGAACCAGGGCATGGCGTCGACCGAGGCGGGGGCGGGGGCGGTCTGCCCCTCGAACAGGGCGCGCATCGTGTTGGGCCCGACGATGCCGTCGGCCACCAGCCCGCGGGAGGCCTGGAAGCGGCGCACGGCCGCGACGGTCAGCCGCCCGCGCAGGCCGTCGATGGGGCCGGGGTTGAAGCCCAGCTTGTGCAGGCGGGCCTGCACGCGGGTCCACTCGTCGCGGGTCATCGGCGATCTCCCCTCGGTCGCTGCGCGTCGGCGCGGCATGACCTTGGGTCAATCCGGCTGAAGCGCCGATGAAGCCGGCGCGCGATCAGGCCGGGCGGCGCCGGCCGAACAGCCGGGCGCCGAGCGCGCGCAGCACCGCCGCGAGCAGCAGGCCCGTCGCGGCCCCGAGCCCGATCCACATCAGCCCCGCGGCGGTGAACTGCATCCCGGGCTGGAAGCTCTCCCAGGTCCCTTCCTGGATGCCGGGATCGCCGAAGCGGGCGAGGTGCGGGAGCAGGGCCTGCGGGCTCCAGTCGCCCGAGGACAGCGCGGCGAGGTCGGCCTTGAGCTGCGCCAGCCGCGCGACCTGGCCCGCGATCGCCGTCTTCATGTCGGCGACCGGGGCGTTGCCCTGCATGCTGCCGACCCAGGCCTGCAGCGTCTGGCCCTGGCGGGCGGCGAGCGCCTCGTATTCGGCCACGCTGCGCTCCAGCTCCGCCACCGCGCCGCCGAGGCGCTGGACGTATTGCTGGGCGTAGGCGGGGGCCTGGCTGCCGGCGGCGGCCCCGCCGCCGGCGAAGCCGTATGCGATCAGTCTGCCGAACATCCTGCACCCTCGACGGCCGGGGAAATCGCGCGCAGCCTCGCGCAGGCGCGGGCCCGCGTCCAGTGGGGGCGCGGACGCGGAAGGCCCCGGCGGGGTCGCGCCGGGGCCTTCGGGATCGGGGCTCGGGGTCCGCGCCCGGGGGCGCGGGACCTCAGCGCGAGAACTTCTTGTACTTGATCCGCTTGGGTTCGACCGCGTCGGGGCCGAGGCGGCGGATCTTGTCCTTCTCGTAGTCCTCGAAGTTGCCCTCGAACCACTCCACGTGGCTGTCGCCCTCGAAGGCCAGCATGTGGGTGCAGATGCGGTCGAGGAACCAGCGGTCGTGCGAGATGACCACGGCGCAGCCGGCGAACTCCAGCAGCGCGTCTTCCAGGGCGCGCAGGGTCTCGACGTCGAGGTCGTTGGTCGGCTCGTCGAGGAGCAGCACGTTGCCGCCCGACCGGAGGAGCTTGGCCATGTGCACGCGGTTGCGCTCGCCGCCCGAGAGCAGCGACATCTTCTTCTGCTGGTCGGAGCCCTTGAAGTTGAAGGCGCCCACGTAGTTGCGCGACGGGACCTCCGCCTCGCCCAGCTTGATGATGTCGAGCCCGTCGGAGATCTCCTCCCAGACGTTCTTGTTCGGATCCAGCGCGTCGCGGGACTGGTCGACGTAGCTCAGCTTCACCGTGTCGCCGAAGGTGATCGCGCCCTCGTCAGGCTGCTCCTGGCCGGTCAGCATGCGGAACAGGGTCGACTTGCCGGCGCCGTTGGGGCCGATCACGCCGACGATGCCGCCCGGCGGCAGGGAGAAGGACAGGCCGTCGATCAGCAGGTTGTCGCCGAAGCCCTTCTTGATGTTCTCGACCTCGATCACCTTGCCGCCCAGGCGGGGGCCGTTGGGGATGATGATCTGGGCCTTGCCGACCAGCTCCTTCTCGGAGCGGTTGGCCATCTCGTTGTAGCGGTTGAGACGGGCCTTGGACTTGGCCTGGCGCGCCTTGGGGTTGGAGCGGACCCACTCCAGCTCCTTGGCGAGTTCCCGCTGGCGGGACTTGTCCTCGCGCGCTTCCTGCTCGAGGCGCTTGGCCTTCTGCTCCAGCCAGGCGGAGTAGTTGCCCTCGTAGGGGATGCCCCGGCCGCGCTCGAGCTCGAGGATCCACGAGGTGATGTCGTCGAGGAAGTAGCGGTCGTGGGTCACGATCAGGATCGTGCCCTTGTATTCGATCAGGTGCTTCTGCAGCCAGGCGATGGTCTCGGCGTCGAGGTGGTTCGTCGGCTCGTCGAGCAGCAGCATGTCGGGCGCTTCGAGCAGCAGCTTGCACAGCGCCACCCGGCGCTTCTCGCCGCCCGAGAGGGAGGCGACCTCGGCGTCGTCCGGCGGGCAGCGCAGGGCCTCGAGCGCCACGTCCACCTGGCTGTCGATGTCCCACAGGTTCTGGGCGTCGATCTGGTCCTGGAGGGCGGTCATCTTCTCCATCAGCTCGTCGGTGTAGTCCTCGGCGAGCTTCATGGCGATGTCGTTGTATTCGGCGACCAGCGCGGTCTTCTCGGCCACGCCCTCCATCACGTTCTCACGCACGGTCTTGGTCTCGTCGAGCTTCGGCTCCTGGGGCAGGTAGCCGACCTTGGCGCCCTTGGCGGCCCAGGCCTCGCCCTGGAAGTCCTTGTCGACGCCGGCCATGATGCGCATCAGCGTCGATTTGCCGGCGCCGTTGACGCCCACGACGCCGATCTTCACGCCGGGCAGGAAGTTCAGGCGGATGTTTTCGAAGCACTTCTTGCCGCCCGGATAGGTCTTGGAGACGCCGTCCATGTGGTAGACGTACTGGTAGGAGGCCATTGCGGGGTCCTTGCTCCGGTCAATTCGGGATGCGGTCACGTTTGGGCCGCGTTCTATCGGCGCTGCGGGGCGGAGGCAATGCGGCCCGCGGACGGGCGGCGGCGCGCACGGAAAAGGGCGGCCCCGACGGGACCGCCCCTTGCGTTCGGCGCCCTGGAGGGCGAGGTCAGCCGCGGCGGCGGCGCGCGGCGAAGCCCAGCAGACCCAGCGCCGCGCCCATCAGCGGGGCCGCGGCCGGCAGCGGCACCGCAGAGGCCGAGCCCCCGCCGTTGCCGTCGTCGACCACCGTGGCGACGGTGACGTTCAGCACGTCGAAGGCCCAGGCGCTGGTGCGCGAGTCGCCGTTGAAGTCGCAGAACATCGAGGCGGAGCAGGGGTAGTTCGTGGCGGTGAACCAGGGCTGCTCGTCGAAGACCCAGCCGTTGGCGAGATCGCCGTCGATCACCTGGTTGTTGTACTGGCTGATCGCGACGGTGTAGTCGCCCGCGCTCAGCGAGACCTGGAGCAGGACGTCCCAGGTGTCGTCGACGGCGGAGTCGTCGTTGTAGTCGATCAGCGCGCCCGCGCTGTCGAAGAGCGACAGGATCGGGTCGAAGCCGCCGGCGGCGACGACGGTTCCGTCCGCCATCTCGCCGCCGTCGTAGGAATAGCTGCGCAGGGTGACGGTGGTGGGCGCGTCGACGGTGAAGTCGATCAGGACGACGCTGTTATCCTGGGCGAACGTGCCGGTGTAGGAGTAGTTCTCCGTGACCGGCAGCGCGGAGGCGCCGAAGGTGGAAGCGGCGAGCAGGGCCGCCGTCAGCGGAAACGTGAAACGAAGCATGGCGCTGGAGACTCCAAAGCATAGATGCCTCGTTAATTTTCATGAATGTCGCCGCGGCGCCAGTTCCTGAACGCCCTGTGACCGTCCGTCGCGCCGCGACGCGCGCCCGCCGCGGGCGTCGGCGGGATCAGAGGCGTTTCTCGAAGAACAGCTCCGCGTAGGGGTCCTCGTTGAACCGGGCGATCTCGCTCCAGCCGAGGCGGCGGTAGAGGGAGGCGGCCTCGGGCAGGGCCCGGTTGGTGTCGAGGCGCAGGCAGGCGATGCCCAGGCGCCGCGCCTCCGTCTCCACCGCCTCCATCAGCCGCGAGGCGAGGCCGAGGCCCCGCGCCGCGGGCGCGACCCAGACCCGTTTGACCTCTGCGAAGGCCTCGCCCCCCTTCAGCCCCGCGCAGGCCAGCGGCAGCCCGTCGAGCGTCGCCAGCAGGAAGGCGCCGCGGGGCGGGCGCATCTCGGCCGCCTGCGGATCGCGCGACAGCGACACCTCGAACCCCTTGGGAAAGCGACGTGCGAGCTCGTCGTAATAGCGCTCGAGGCAGTCGCGGGCGGGGTCCGAGGCGGGGTCCACGCGCGCGATCTCGATCCGGTCCGAGCCCAGCGCGCAGGCGACGCGGTCCATCGCCTCGAGCAGCGCGAGCGTGGCGCGCCGGCCGTGGCGCTCGATCATCGCGCGGGCGCGGCGGTCGGAGAGGCGGTCGTAGGCCGCGTTCTCCGCCTGGCCCGCGGGGGTCAGCCGGGCCACCCGACGGCGGCCGTCGCTGGGATGGCGGCGGACCTCGGCCAGGCCCTCGGCCTCCAGCGCGCGCAGCAGGCGCGAGGCGAGGCCGGAATCGAGGCGCAGCTCGGCGCGGATCTCGGCCACCTCGCGACCCGTGTGCGGATCGCCGCGGCCGATGGCGTGGATCATCCGCGCCTCGCCCAGCGGGCGGCCGCGGCCGAGAAAGGAGGCGTCGAGCGCGCCGATCTCGGTGGTCACCGCGCGGTTGAAGCGGCGGATGCGGGGCAGGGCGTCGACGGCGCGGTCGGGATCGGCGGTCATGGCGGTCTCGGGAGGCAGGCGGGCGGGAGGGGATGTCTGACCTAGGTCAGGGATCGCCCCGGCGCAAGAGGGCCGCCCGCGCGCGTTGACTTGCGCGGTCGGGACCCGGAAACAGGCGGGAACGCCGGGATGCGAGGGACGGAGCGCGCGTGCAGGGATTTCCGAGGGCCGAGCCGGGGCTGCGGGTGGGGCTGCTGGGCGGCTCGTTCGATCCGCCCCACCAGGGCCACGTGCACATCACCCGCTGGGCGCTGCGCCGGCTGGGGCTGGACCGGGTGTGGTGGCTGGTCTCGCCGGGCAACCCCCTGAAGACGACCGGCCCCGCGGCGCTGGAGACGCGGCTCGCGGCCTGCCGCGCCCTGATGCGCCACCCCAGGGTCGAGGTCACCGACGTCGAGGCGCGGCTGGGCGCGCGCTACACCGCCGACACGCTGGCGCGGCTGAAGGCGCGCTATCCGCAGGTGCGCTTCGTGTGGCTGATGGGGGCCGACAACCTCGCCCAGTTCCACCGCTGGGACCGCTGGGAGGAGATCGCGAGGACCACGCCGATCGCGGTGCTGGGGCGCCCCGGCGCGCAGCTTCGCGCGGGGCTGTCGCCGGCGGCGCGGCGTTTCGCCTTCGCCCGGCGCAGCGCAGGGGCGGCACGGGGGCTCGCCCTGGCCCGGCCGCCCGCCTGGACGCTGCTGACCGGGGCGATGTCGGACCTCTCGTCGACCTCGATCCGCGAGGCGGGGGGCTGGCCCGCCACGCGGCGCGACGCGCCCCCGCCGTCACGGGACGGTTGAGCGAAACGCGCGGCTCGGGCAGACTCCGTCCGGAGCAGACCGGGGGACGACGACGCAGATCGCGCGAACCGGCACGGGACGGGACAGGAAAGACGACGCACATGGCGGCACCAGTCCGCGAGGGATACGTCGGGCGGCCGGACGGCCGACCGACGGCGAAAGTCATTGCGCGGCGCCTCGGCGCGGCGGCCGCGCTGTCGCTGCTGCTGGCCGGCGGCGCCGCGGCGGCGGCGCAGGCGGCCGCTCCGGCCCGGGCGGAGCTTCCGCCGCCGCGACCGGCCGCGCATGACGCCGGCGCCAAGCCCCTTCCGGGCCAGCGGGTCGACGAGCCGCGCCGCAAGGCGCTGGCCGCCCCGGTGGCCGAGGCGATCAAGCTCAGCGGCCGGGTGGGCTACGCGCTGATGGACCTCGACTCGGGCGAGATCCTGGAGGGCGAGGCGGCCGACGAGCTGTTCCCCCCCGCCTCCGTCGCCAAGGTCTTCACCGCGCTCTACGCGCTGGAGACGCTGGGGGCCGAGCACCGCTTCGAGACGCGCCTGACCGCCTCCGCCGCCCCCGGCCCCGACGGACGGGTGGCCGGCGACGTCGCGCTGGTGGGCGGCGGCGACCCCGAGCTCGACACCGACGCGCTCGACGAGCTTGCGGCCCAGGCTGCCGCGCGGGGCTTCCGCGGGGCCACCGGGCGCTTCGTGGTCGACGCCTCGGCCCTGCCGCCCACGGCGCGCATCGACCCGCTGCAGCCCGAGGACGTGACCTACAACCCCTCCGTCGGGGCGCTGAACCTCGACTTCAACCGGGTGCTGTTCAAGTGGGAGCGGGCGGGCGCCGACCTCGGCCTCTCGCTCGAGGCGCATGGCGTGCGTGCGCGCGCCGAGCCCCGGGGCGTGGCCATCGCCGCCGGCCCCACCGCGGACGGCGTCTTCGAGCGGCGCGACGACGGCCCGCTGGAGCGCTGGACGGTGCTGGAGCGGGCGCTGAACGCCAAGGGCCAGCGCTGGCTGCCGGTGCGCCGGCCCGCGGCCTATGCGGCGGACGTGTTCCGCAGCCTCGCCGCCGAGCGGGGCGCGACGCTGCCCCCCGCGGCCGAGGGGCGCGCGCCCTCGCCGGCGGTGACGCTGGCCGTGCGGCGCAGCGCGCCGCTGTCCGAAATTCTCTACGGGATGCTCAAGTATTCCACGAACCTTACCGCGGAAGCGGTTGGAATGGCCGCGTCTTCCGCCCGCGGCCCCACGCCCTCCGACCTCGAGCTCAGCGCCCGGCGGATGGACGCGTGGGCCAATGCGCGCGCGCTGGGCGCTGCCGGGATCTCGGCCCCGCCGCCGGAGAGCCCGCCGGCCCCGAAGGGCTCGGCCGCCGCTTTCGTCCCGCCGGCCGGCGGGCGGGAGACGGCGCCCCCGCGCCCGGCGCTGTCGGCGGGGATCGCGGCGACGATGCTGGCGAGCCGCGGGGCCGCGCGCCCCGGCGCCTGGGCCCCCGCGCCCGCGGCGCAGGCGGCGGTCGCGACCCCGGACGGGGCGCCGGGGCCGATCGCGCTGATGAACCACTCGGGCCTCTCCGAGGACAGCCGGGTGACGCCGGCGGCCATGGTCGCCTTCCTGCGCGCCGCGGACCGCGAGCCGGCGGGCCGGGTGCGGGCCGGCGAGCTGGAGCCGCTGCTCAAGGAGGTGAACCTCGGCCCCGCCAGGGGCGAGGCGAAGCTGCCGGCGACCGCGAGGGCCTCGGCCAAGACCGGCACGATGTATTTCGTGCGGGGGCTCGCGGGCTACATCACCGCGGCCTCGGGCCGGCGGCTCGCCTTCGCGATCTTCTCCGAGGACCTTGAGCGGCGCGAGACGCTGGCCGACACCGGCGACGGCGCCAAGTCCCGCGGCTGGCTCGGCGCCGCGCGGGAGCTGGAGCGTCGCATGGTCCGCGCCTGGGCCGGGGGCTACTGAACGCGAAAGGCCCCGGGGTCGCCCCCGGGGCCTTTTCCATGACGGCGCAGAGGCTTACTCGGCCGCTTCCTCGAGCGTGGTGGGGATGCGCACATGGCGCGCGCGGGCCCCGCGCTCGATGGCCGCCGCGGCGAGGCGGCCGACGCCCAGCTCGTGGCGCAGCATCTCCAGCCAGCGCAGCTCGGTCAGCCGCACCGAACCGTCGGAGGCCGCCACGTCGCAGGCCAGCGCATAGGCGGTCTCGTTGAACTTCAGCGGCAGCGCCTCGCGCACGAGGCCGATGATCGCGTCGAGCCCGTCCTCCTCGGACAGCATGTCGAGCACGGTGCGCGTGACCCAGGCCAGCCGGTCGCCGTCATAGCCGGCGAAGGCGGGCAGGGCGCGGACGATGGTGTCGATGGACATCAGCTCGTTGGAGCTCATCCGGGCGTCGGCGGCGGAGGTGGTGACCATGGTGGCCACCAGCGCGTCCTGGGGCGTGAAGAGCGACATGCGGGGCCTTTCGGGCAGACATCCGGGACCCGGAGCGATGGCCGGGCGCAGGGCCGAACATAGGACCGGCCCCAAGCCTCCGGCAAGGGCGGTGGATGCGCACGCCCCCCTTGCCGTCGCGGCCGCAGCCGGGACCCGCGCGCCGGCGCGGAGACCCTCGGCGCCCGTCCCGCGGCCCTTCCGAGCGCTTCCGAACCGTGCCGCCGCCCCCTCCGGCCCGCTTTTCCAGCGGCTGGAATATCCGTCCACGGCCGAAAGCGGGTCGTCGAAGCTGGCGCCGAGGGCGGTGAAAGCCGCCCGGCCGCCGGGCCTCGCCGCCAGCGACGCGATCCCTGCGGAGGGGACGAGCCATCGAGCGGCGCGCTGCCGGCATCGCCCGGCGGTCGCCGCCGCGATGGACCGGCCCGGGACCGCGCCTCGCGCCGCTGCGGCAACATGCGAGCGGGCTTGCGATTCCCCGTCCCAGCCGCGAGGGTCGGGCCATGGCCGCCACGCTCACCTCCCCCGCGCCCCCGGCGCTCGCCGTCGAGGACGGACCCGACCGCGCCGTCGCCCGCTTCGGCGGCCGGCTGGTGGTGGCGGGGCTCGTGGCGCTCGAGGCGGCGGCGGCGGACCTGCGCCCGCCCGCAGGCAAGCCGATCACCCTGGACCTGAGCGAGGTCGAGGCGCTGGACACCGCCGGCGCCTGGCTGGTGCTCCAGCTCAAGGCCCGGCTGGAGGCTTCGGGCGCCTCGGTCGAGATCGCGCCGGGCGACCCGGCCCGCGCCGCGCTGATCGAGACGGTGGCCCGCGCGCTGCCCGACGCCGAGGAGGACGCCGGCGGCCGGCGCGGCTTCGTCGCCTGGCTCGAGGGCGTCGGCGCCGGGGTCGTGGGCGTCAAGGACACCGCCGTCTCGCTGCTGGGTTTCCTCGGCCTGACGCTGGCGCGGCTGACCGCCGGCATCCTGCGGCCCTGGACCCTGCGCAAGGCGGCGCTCTTCCACCACATGCAGGAGGCGGGGTTCAACGCTTTCCCCATCGTGGCGCTGATGTCGTTCCTGATCGGCATCGTGCTGGGCTTCCAGGGCGCGAGCCAGCTCCAGCAGTTCGGGGCCGAGGTCTTCGTGGTCAACCTGATCGCCATCTCCCTGCTGCGCGAGCTCGGGATCCTGCTGACCTCGATCATCGTGGCGGGCCGATCCGGCTCGGCCTTCGCGGCCTCGATCGGGTCGATGAAGATCCGCGAGGAGATCGACGCCATGCGCACGCTGGGGCTGGACCCCATCGACGTGCTGGTGGTGCCGCGCACGCTGGCGCTGCTGATCATGCTGCCCGTGCTGGGCTTCATCTCCAACATGGCGGGTCTGATCGGGGGCGGGCTGATGGCCTGGGTCGACCTCGGCGTCAGCCCCGGCATGTTCGTCACCCGCCTTTATGAGACCACAGGCGTGTGGCACCTGATCGTGGGCATGGTGAAGGCGCCGTTCTTCGCCGTGGTGATCGCGGTGGTCGGCTGCTGGCAGGGGATGCTGGTCGGCGGCTCGGCCGAGAGCGTCGGCCAGCGCACCACCCAGGCGGTGGTGATGGCGATCTTCCTGGTGATCGTGATCGACGCGGTGTTCTCGATCTTCTTCTCGGAGATGGGCGTGTGATGGACGGCTCCCCCGACGCGCTGCACGCCGCCCCCGCCGCCGAGCGCGAGGCGGTGATCAAGGTCCGCGGCCTGGTCAACCAGTTCGGCCCCCAGGTGGTGCACGAGAACCTCGACCTCGACGTCTACCGCGGCGAGGTGCTGGGCATCGTCGGCGGATCCGGCACCGGCAAGTCGGTGCTGCTGCGCACCATCGTCGGCCTGAACCGCCCCAGGGCCGGCAAGATCGAGGTCTTCGGGCAGGACGTGCTCTCGATCTCCGACAAGGAGCGGCGGGAGGTCGAGAAGCGCTGGGGGGTGCTGTTCCAGGACGGGGCGCTGTTCTCCTCGCTCACGGTGCTCGAGAACATCGAGGCGCCGATGCGCGAGCATCTCAAGCTCAGCCCGGCGCTGATGCGGGCGCTGGGGAACCTCAAGGTCCGCCTCGTCGGCCTGCCGGGCTTCGCGGGGTCGAAATACCCCTCCGAGCTCTCGGGCGGCATGAGGAAGCGCGCCGGCCTCGCCCGCGCGCTGGCGCTGGAGCCGGAGATCGTGTTCCTCGACGAGCCGACGGCCGGCCTCGACCCGATCGGCGCGGCGGCCTTCGACGACCTGATCAAGCAGCTGCAGGAGAGCCTGGGGCTGACGGTGTTCATGGTGACCCACGACCTCGACAGCCTGCACGCGATCTGCGACCGGATCGCGGTGCTGGCGGAGAAGAAGGTGCTCGTCACGGGCAGCATGAAGGACATGCTGAGCGTCGATCACCCCTGGGTTCACGAGTATTTCCACGGCCCCCGCGCGCGCGCCGCGCAGGGCCAGGACTAGGAGACACGCGCATGGAGACGCGGGCGAACTACGTCCTGATCGGCGCCTTCGCGCTGGCGGGCCTGATCGGGGCGCTGGGGTTCCTGCTGTGGCTCGCCAAGGTGCAGGTCGACCGCAGCTACGCCTATTACGACATCCTGTTCGAGAGCGTCTCGGGCCTGAACGAGGCCGGCGACGTGCGCTTCAACGGCCTGCCGGTGGGTCAGGTGGTCAGCCTGGGTCTCGACCAGGACGACCCCTCCAAGGTGCGGGTGACGGTGGAGATCGACGCCTCCACCCCGGTCAAGACCGACACCGAGGCGACGCTGGAGATGGCCGGCGTCACCGGCGTCAGCTACGTCTCGCTCTCGGGCGGCACGGCGGAGGCGGAGCTGCTTCGCGACCAGCCGGGACGGCAGGTGATCCCGTCGAAGGGCTCGGCCTTCCAGTCGCTGCTGGAAGGGGCGCCGGCGCTGCTGAACCAGGCGGTCGACCTGCTCGAGGACGTGAAGGGCTTCGTCAACGACCAGAACCAGCAGGCGGTGACCGACATCCTCGCCAACGTGGCGGACGCGTCGAGCAAGCTGAACTCGACGCTGACCACGGTCGACACGCTGTCGACGGACGTCGGCGCGGCGGCGCAGAAGCTGACCGACTTCACCGACCGGCTGGAGGCGCTGGCCAACACCGCCGACGAGACCCTGCGCACCGCCACCGACGCCATCGAGAAGTCGAAGGCCACCATCGACGCGGCCACCGCCACGATCGACACGGCGGGAGAGGCCTTCGCCTCGGCCGACGTGCTGATGAAGGACCGCATCCCCGGCCTGCTGACCCAGGGCGAGACCACGCTCAAGGCCGCCGAGGACGCGGTGCGCGGCGTGCAGGAGCAGGTGGGCCGCACCATCGAGACCGCCGACGCCCTGATGCAGACCCGCGTGCCCGAGGCCGTGGACCGCGTCTCGGAAGCCGCGCTGGCGCTGCAGACCACCACCACCGCGCTGGGCGGGCGCGCGGCCGAGACCCTCGACCGCTTCGCCGAGGCCGGGGCCGAGGCCGCCCTGCGCCTGCGCGAGGCCGAGCAGACGCTCGCCGATCTCAAGACCTCGATGGCCAACGCCGACCGGCTGATGGCCTCGTTGCAGGAGACCTCGGACAGCGTCAACGCGCTGGCCCAGGGCGACGGCGCGGCGCTGATCGGCGAGGCGCGCACCGCGCTGACCTCCGCCGACCGGCTGATGAACGAGCAGCTCGCCCCGCTCGCCGAGACCGCGCGCCAGACCACGATCAACCTCGACCAGCGCATCGCCGTCATCGCCGAGGACGCGACCCGGCTGATCGAGACGACCCAGACCCGGCTCGACGCCACGCAGGAGGTGATGGCCAAGGCCTCGGTCGCCATCGACCAGGCGACGGCCACCATGGCCTCGATCCAGCAGACCTCGGACGGGATCGACGAACTGGCCCGCGGCGACGGCGCCGCGCTGGTGGCCGAGGCGCGCACCGCCGCCGCCGAGGCGCGCCAGGCGATCCAGAGCATCAACCTCGTGGTGCAGTCCGACGTGCCCGCGCTGGTGGCCGAGGTGCGCGCCGCCGCGACCACCGCCAACACCGCGATCCAGAAGGTCTCGGTCGACGTCTCGACCTTCACCGGCAAGCTCGACCCGCTGGCGCTGGAGGCGGAGCAGGCGCTGGCGACCGCCTCCGCCACCTTCGCCAACGCCAATGGCACGCTGGCCGCGATCACCGAGGCGATGGGCAAGGCCGACGGGGCGCTGACCGCCGCCCAGGCCACCTTCGACAACGTCAACGGCCTGGTGGAGGGCGACATCGCCGCCACCATCGCCGACGTGCGCCAGGCGGTCGGCTCGCTGGAGGGGACGGTCGAGCAGATGTCGGCCGACTTCGCCGCGATCACCGGCGACGTGAAGGGGGCGGCGGGTTCGGCCAACCAGCTCATCGGCTCGCTGAGCCAGACGCTGGAGCGCAACAAGTACCAGGTCGACGACTTCCTGCGCACCGGCCTGCCGCAGCTCGTGCGCTTCATCGAGGAAGGCCGGCGGCTGATCTCGAACCTCGAGCGCATCTCCAACCGGGTCGAGCGCGACCCCGCGCGCTTCATCCTCGGCACCCAGTCCTCGGAGATCTCCCGATGAGTTCGACCGCCCTCCGCCGCCTCTCCCTCGCCGCCGCCGCGGCGCTGAGCCTGAGCGGCTGCGCCGAGCTGGCCCAGATCGGCGGCGTGGCGACCGCGCCCGACCTCTATTCGCTGTCGCCCAAGAGCACCTTCTCGGCCGACCTGCCCGGGGTCGACGCGCAGGTGGTGGTCGAGGAGCCGACGGCCGACGCCTCGGTCAACACCGACCGCATCGCGATCAAGCCCAACCCGCTGCAGGTGAAGTATTTCTCCGGCTCGCGCTGGGTCGACCGCGCGCCGCTGGTGGTGCAGCGGCTGATGGTCGAGAGCTTCGAGAACTCCGGCGCCGTCTCCTCCGTCAGCCAGAGCTCGGTGGGCCTGCGCAACGACTTCACCGTGGTCACCGACCTGCGCGAGTTCCAGGGCGAGCTGCAGGAGGGGCCCGCCCAGGGGCCCGACGCGAAGCCGGTGCTCGCCCGGGTGCGGCTGAACGTCAAGGTCATCGCCGAGCCGCAGGGGATCATCATCGGCTCCCACAGCTTCCCCGCGGCGGTCGAGGCGAACGAGCCCGGGATGCTGGCGGTGGCGGCGGCCTTCGACGAGGCGCTCGGCGAGGCGATGCGCGACGCGGTGGAGTGGACGATCCGCATCATCGACGCCGCCGAGGAACGCCGCGCCCGCGACCCCTTCGCCTACTGAGGCGCCGGGCCGGGCCGGGCAGGGGCCGTTTCCCCGGCACGGAGGCGCCCTGCGGGCGGGCCTGGCCGGGTCGCGCCCGGCGCGGGCGTCAGCCTTTCAGCGCGGGGTCGGGGGCCCGGCCGGCGCCGTCCCATTCGGCATGCAGCGCCTCGATGGCGCGGGCGCGCTTTTCGGAGGGCGGGTGGCTCATCAGCCAGGCGACGCCGCTCGACGCGGGGCCCATGGTCTCGAGCTTGCGCAGCAGCGAGGCCTGCGCCCCCCGCTCCAGCCCCGCCTTGCGCATCAGCGCGGCGGCGAAGGCGTCCGCCTCGTATTCGTCCTGGCGCGAGAGCCGGGCGGCCAGAAGGCTCGCGAGCATCGCCCCGATCCAGGGCCCGATGAAGGGGATGAAGCGCCCCAGGATCGCCACCGCCACCCAGCGGATCGCGTTCTGTCCGGTCCAGTCGATCATCCGCCGGCGGGAATGGCCCAGCCCCACGTGCCCCAGCTCATGGGCCACGATCGAGGCGACCTCGTCGGTGGTCACCCGCCCCAGGCGGTGCTGGTCGAGCACGCCCGAGGTGATGAACACCCGCCCGTCCGGCGCCGCCAGCCCGTTGAAGGCCGGCACGTCGTAGACGTTGGCCTTGAGATGCGGGATCTCCAGCGCCCGGCCCAGGCGGCGCACCGCCGCCTCCAGCTCCGGATGGTCGAGCGGGCGCGCACGCTCCGCCAGCTCCCGCTTCAGCCGCCAGGCGGAGAAGCGCCAGGCGAGCAGGGCGTAGCCGATGACCAGCAGGAAGGGCAGAAGGCGCAGCATGGTGCACAGATAGGCGTTCGCGCGCCCCGTGTCAGCCGCGACGCGGCCCGCGGGCGCGCGCGATGTCGCGAGCGACGGCCCGCGCAGCCGGCTCAGGCCTCCGCGGGGGCGTCGAGGCGGGCGGCGAGCCGGTCGAGCGTGCGCTGGAAGTCGTCGAGGTTCACGCGGAACCCGCCCGCCTCGGCGTCGCCCACGATGAAGCCGAAGGGGATGCCCATTACCGCGCTCCAGTCGCGGTGCGAGACGTAGAAGCGGTCCGGCGGCTGGATCACCAGCAGCCCCGCCCGGTCGCGGAGCGTGTAGAGCGCGTGCGAGAGCTGGCTGCCCTCGATGCTGACGAAGATCTTCGCGCCCAGGCATTTGCGGATCAGCGCGTCGCCGTCGGTCTCCGGCTCGATGATCGTGGTCCCGAGCCCCTCGAGCAACGCGATCAGCTCGTCCTCGTTGTGCAGCTCCCGCTGCGCGCCCGTGGCCCCGCGCCGCATGTAGACGATCTCCGGGTTCGAGGCGGGGCAGGCGTCCAGCACCCTCCGGCGCAGCTGCCGGAACCGCTCGGCCTTGTGCGGGTTCTGGCCGGCGTCGTCGAAAAGCGTCAGGTCCCGGTAGAAGTGGTTCTCGGCCGTCAGGTCGTCATGTCCGAAGATCCGGCGATAGACGTCGGCGTCCGGCCAGTTCGGCGTCTCGAGGCGTCGGATCCGGCCGCGGTCCTGCGCCAGCAGCCGGGTGGGGCAGTCGTCCCGCAGCCAGTCTCCGAAGAAGTGCGTGCCCAGCACCGAACTGCAGAGCGCCACGGGCTCGTCGACCGTCGCGTAGCGCCAGGGGTGCGGCGCATCGGGACGGCGCAGGTTCAGCGTCACCACCGTCGCCGGAGGGCGGATCAGACGCTTGTGGGTGATGTAGCAGTTGCGCAGACGTCGGGCGCGGATCGGCTTGCAGGTCCGGCGGTGCCCCGGCAGGGTCGAGACGGCGGCTTGCACCGTGCCGAACGCGGCGGCGGAGATCTTTTCGATCTGGCCGTCGAGGTGGACGCTGGGCTCGTACCAGACGTCGATCGCGGGGACGACGATCTCGACGTCCCGATGCTCCCAGTCCATCGCCATCGGCCGTCCGAGATCCTTGCGGAGCAAAGCGATCCTCTCGAGCGGCGAGACGATGGGATGCATGGGCGGGTCCTTCGGGCAAGCATCGCGAGAGGCGCGCGCGTCCGGATGAACGCGCGCGCCTCGCGATGCATACGTCATGTCCGGCGGGATGTTGAGCCCTGCGCGGCGCCGTCTGGCGCTACTTGCTCAGCTCTTTCATCGCCGTCGTCAGCCCCTCGAGCGTCATCGGGTGCATGCGGCCGGCGAAGATCTCCTGGATCATGCCGATGGAGTGGGTGTAGCGCCACTGGCGCTCGGGCACCGGGTTGATCCAGGTGCAGGAGGGCCACTTGTCGATGGCGCGCCGCAGCCAGACCTCGCCCGCCTCCTCGTTCCAGTGCTCGGAGGCGCCGCCGGGATAGGCGATCTCGTAGGGCGACATCGAGGCGTCGCCCACGAAGATGCACTTCCAGTCCTTGGGGAACTTGTTCAGCACGTCATGGGTCGGGATCTTGTCCGACCAGCGACGCTTGTTCTCCTTCCACACGCCCTCGTAGAGGCAGTTGTGGAAGTAGTAGTGCTCCATGTGCTTGAGCTCGGAGGTGGCCGCCGAGAACAGCTCCTCCATCACCTTGATGTGGTCGTCCATCGAGCCGCCGACGTCGAGGAACAGCACCACCTTCACGGCGTTGCGCCGCTCGGGCCGGGTCTTCACGTCGAGATAGCCGTGTTCCGCCGTCGAGCGGATGGTGCCGTCGAGATCGAGCTCCTCGTCCGCGCCGTCGCGGGCCCAGCGGCGCAGGCGCTTCAGGGCCACCTTGATGTTGCGGGTGCCGAGCTCGACCGAGTCGTCGAAGTCCTTGAACTCGCGCCGGTCCCAGACCTTCACCGCCTTGCGGTGGCGCGATTCCTTCTGGCCGATGCGCACGCCTTCGGGGTTGTAGCCGTAGGCGCCGAAGGGGGAGGTGCCGGCGGTGCCGATCCACTTGTTGCCGCCCTGGTGGCGGCCCTTCTGCTCCTCGAGCCGCTGGCGCAGCGTCTCCATCAGCTTGTCGAAGCCGCCGAGCGCCTCGATCTCGGCCATCTCCTCCTTGGAGAGGTGCTTCTCGGCCAGCTTGCGCAGCCATTCCTCGGGGAGCGAGATCGGCTCGGCCCCCTCGGGCGCGCCGGAGACGGCCTCCAGCCCCTTGAACACCTGCGCGAAGACGCGGTCGAACTTGTCGATGTTCCGCTCGTCCTTCACCAGCGCCGAGCGGGCGAGGTAGTAGAACCCCTCCACGTCGTATTGCACCAGGCGCTTGTCCATGGCCTCCAGCAGCGTGAGATACTCGCGCAGGCTGACCGGCACCTTGGCCTCGCGGAGGCCCAGAAAGAGATCGGTGAACATGGACGCATACTAGCAAGTATGCCCCGCCCCGGTCGAGGGGGGAACGCAGGGCGGGCCCGGGATTCCGCCGACCGCCGGCAAGGGGGCGGGCAGGGGGCGGGGGCCGCCCCCGGGCGCCGCTCAGCTCGGGGGCAGGTGGATGTCGACCGCCAGGATCTCCACCGGCTGATCGCCGATCGTCCACCAGTGGGTCTTGGAATGGTCGGCCGGGATCACGTCGCCGGCGCGGTAGACGGTGGTCGTGCCGTCGTCGAGATGCTCGGTCGCCTCGCCCGAGAGCACGTATTCGATCGAGGGCCGCTCGGCGTGGGAGTGGCGGGCGACGACGCCGCCGGGCGCGACCCGCAGCAGCCGGGTGCGCAGGATGCGGCCGCCGGTCTCGGCGAACTCGGGGGCGAGCGGCATCTCGTGGAGCAGCTGGCCCGACAGGCCCTGGTTCTCCGTCGGGGGCTCCTGCGCCAGGGCGGGCAGGCAGGCCAGGGCCAGCAGGGCGGCCAGCGCCGGGACGGCGCCGGGACGGGAAAGGGCGGCGCGGGGGAGGGTCGCGGTCATCGGTCGGCCTCATGTCGCTCGGGCCCGGGCGCGCGCGGAAGGCGCGCGGCGGGGCCGCGTGCGTGGAGACTGGCGCGCCGGGCGTGACCGGGGCGTGACCGAAGCGGGCGGGTCGCTCAGTCGCCCAGCAGACACTCGAGGAAGTCGCGGCCCGCGGGGCTCAGCGGGGGCGCCGTCACCCGGTCCGAGTCGTTCTGCAGGATGCGCAGCTCGCTGCCGCCGCTCTGCGCGGCGACGAGCTTCACGATCTCGATGGTGCCGTCCTCGGTGTGCCACAGGCGCTTGGAGATCAGCGCGTCGTAGCCCAGGGCGCGGAAGTCGCGCAGGCCCATCGGCTCGAAGGCGTAGAGCACCGGCGAGGCGACGCCCTGCGACGGCGGTCCCAGGTACTGGCGGTCGATCGTGGCGTCGTAGGCCCCGCACCAGGTCTCGCGGTCGACCAGCGCGATCTCGCGGGAGAACTCGGCCTCCTCCGAGCGCTCGGCGCGCCATTGCTCGGTGTAGGCGCAGCCCGTCGTCAGCACGGCCGCCGCGGCGGCGGCCAGGATCGCGATGCGGCTCAATTGAAGAACCCCTGCCAGTCGCCCAGCGTGGCGACGACGTAGATGACGAGAACCGCCGCGAGCCCGTGGATCAGGCCGTAGCGCAGGCGGTCCGCCGTGCGTCCGCCGGCGCGGCGCGCGCGCAGCCAGCCCCAGGCGAAGAACAGCGCGAAGGCGATCAGCAGGATCATCGGCGATACTGGATGAACGGCGACTTCGTGGCGACCTGATCGTAGAGCATCCGGCCCTTGTAGTTGAACTCCTGCGTCATCCAGTAGACGGCCGGCGTGCCGGCGGCGTCGGCCGCGGCGTAGACCGCCTGGATCAGCGACCGGCCCACGCCCCCGCCGCGCACGTCGGGGTCGACGAACAGGTCCTGGAGGTAGACCACGTCCTCCACCCGCCAGTTGTGGCGATGGAAGATGTAGTGGACGAGGCCCATCAGCCCCTGGCCGTCGGGCCGTTCCGCCACCAGGGCGTTCATGTCGGGATGCTCCGCCGACAGGTTGCGCGCGAAGGCGGAGGCGTAGACCTCCTCTGGGACCGTCGTCTCGTAGAACGCGAGATAGAGGGTCCAGAGGCGGCGCCACTCGGCTTCGTCGGCGGCGGAGAGGGGGCGTATCACGATGCTCATGAATGGGGTTTTGGCGCCGCCCGACGCCCGGGGCAAGCGCCTGGGCGCCGCGGCCGCGCCGCGCGGGCGCGTCAGATGCGCCCTTCCAGCACCGCGCGGAAATCGAGATGCCCCGGGATCCGGGGATTGAGGTGGTGGGCGGCGCGCGGCGCGCGCCGGCGGGGCGTGCCGGGAATCGAGTTCAGCCAGCCCAGCAGGTCGAGGTCGCCCAGGTGCTGGGCGACGTCGGTCAGCGACGCGGGCAGGGGCGCGACCGCCCCCAGCGTGCGGACCGAGGCATGGCGCAGCCGGTCGAAGGCCTCGGCGTCGTGCCGCCACAGCCCCTGCAGCGCCGCCGCCAGCGTCAGCGCCCCGCGCGAATGGCCCACGAGGGTCCGGATCTCCCGCGCGGGGTCGCGCATCACCTTCAGCAGGGCCGCGAGGTCGAAGGCGCCGGGGGGCGGGTGGATCTCGGCCGGCCCGCCCGCGGTCATCGCCAGCGCCGGCGCCGCCGCGTCGGGCCGGGCCTGCGTCCGCCGCCAGGCGCGCGCGCGCCCGGCCAGGCCGAACCAGACCCAGCCCCCCAGCGCCTCGTCGATTATCCGCTCCAGCCCGCAGCCCCCCACGATCGCCCCCACCGGCGCGTCGAGATGGTTGGCGAGCGTGCGCGCCAGCGCCGCCCCGCCGAGGGCCGAGCCCCCCATGCCGGCGAGCGCGAAATGCTTCAGCAGGTCGCCGGGCGCCATTCGGAAGGCCGCGAAATCCTCGTGCCGGGTCAGCGCCACGCCGCGCGCGCCGGGGTTGGGGCGGACCACGACGACCGCCCCTCCGGCGCGGGGGGCGGGGGCGAGCAGGGCGCGCTCCGCCCCGCTCAGCCCCTCGACGTCGTAGAAGGCGCAGTCCAGCAAGGCGTTGCGCGCGGCCAGCGGCGCGGCGGCGGCGAGGCCCGCGGCGGGAAACCCGATCATCGCGGTCCCTTCCTTCATCGGGGCGTCAGGCGACGGCGCAGCCTGAGGCCGCGACGCGAAACGCAGGATGAACGGAGGCCCGCCGTCCGGGAGGCGCGCCGGAGGGATCGCCCGGGTCCTCGCCCCGCGTCCGGAACGAAAACGCCGCCTCCCGGGGGGAGGCGGCGTTCTGCCTGCGGCGAGGGGGCGGCGCGCTCAGCGCTCGCGCCGCGCCATGAAGGCCAGCCGCTCGAACAGGTGCACGTCCTGCTCGTTCTTGAGCAGCGCGCCATGCAGGCGGGGCAGGGCGTCGGTGGGGTTCTGGCGCAGGTCGGCGGCGTCGAGGTCGTCGGCCATCAGGAGCTTCAGCCAGTCCAGCACCTCGGAGGTCGAGGGCTTCTTCTTCAGGCCGGGCGTGTCGCGGATGTCGTAGAACTGGGTCAGGGCGCCGCGCAGCAGGCTGGCCTTGATGTCGGGGAAGTGGACCTTGACGATCTCGGACATCGTCTCCGAGTCGGGGAACTGGATGTAGTGGAAGAAGCAGCGGCGCAGGAAGGCGTCGGGCAGCTCCTTCTCGTTGTTCGAGGTGATCAGCACGATCGGGCGGACCTTGGCGCGCACCAGCTCGCCGGTCTCGTAGACGTAGAATTCCATCCGGTCGAGCTCCTGGAGGAGGTCGTTGGGGAACTCGATGTCGGCCTTGTCGATCTCGTCGATCAGCAGCACCACCTTCTGCTCGGCGTCGAACGCCTCCCAGAGCTTGCCCTGCTTGATGTAGTTGCGCACGTCGCGCACCCGCTCGTCGCCGAGCTGGCTGTCGCGCAGCCGGCTCACCGCGTCGTATTCGTAGAGGCCCTGCTGGGCCTTGGTGGTGGACTTGATGTTCCACTCGATGATCGGCAGGTCGAGCGCCGAGGCCACCTGCCTCGCCAGCTCCGTCTTGCCGGTCCCGGGCTCGCCCTTGACCAGCAGCGGGCGCTCCAGCGTGATGGCGGCGTTCACCGCGATCTTCAGGTCCTCGGTGGCGACGTAGTCGCGCGTGCCTTCGAACTTCATGGGCCTCGGCCGCTCCCCGGTGCGTTTCTCCTGCATCCCCTGTCGCCGCCTGTGTTCCGTCTGGCGGTCGGGACGCCTCACGCGATTGGTGACACATACGGACGGGTATGGGCAAGGGCGAGGCAGGGCCGCGCCTGCGTCCTGTCGTGCGCCCGATCATCGGCAGGCGCCAATCGCTGCGGGCGCCGCAGAACTGTGCGCAATCCCGCGCCGGGGCGCCGAAGGAACAGGCAATTCCCGCAGGGCGTGTCGGTAACGAACCTTTCGCGTGACTTAATCGTGACCGGGGTCTATACGAAGCTGCGGCGACGCGAGGAGCTCGGCGCGACAGGCCCTCCGAAGAACGCTGCGGCGCGTTCGACCTGGAGGCCGCCAGCTCCTGAACGGCTCGCCGCGGGGTGGCAAGACGTGCATCGAGGTGCCTGGCGATGAAGTCCGAAATCGTGCTTGAGGCCGAGTATTTCCCGTCCGAGGACGAACCTTTCATGAACCCTCGGCAGCGGGAATACTTCCGCCGCAAACTCACCGAATGGAAAGAAAGCATCCTGGCCGAGAGCCGCAGCACCCTCGAGGGGCTGCAGGAAAGCGGCCAGTCCGTCCCGGATCTGGCGGACCGCGCCTCCGCCGAGACCGACCGCAGCCTCGAGCTGCGCACCCGGGACCGGCAGCGCAAGCTGATCTCCAAGATCGACGCGGCCCTGCGCCGGATCGAGGACGGCTCCTACGGCTACTGCAACGTGACCGGGGATCCGATCAGCCTGAAACGGCTGGACGCGCGCCCGATCGCGACGCTGAGCCTTGCGGCCCAGGAGATGCACGAGCGGCGCGAGAAAGTGTATCGCGACGACTGATCCCGCCCGCGTCGCAGCGCGAGCGAGACCGAGGGCCGGCCCGGCGACGGGCCGGCCCTTCGCATGTCCGCGCGCCCCTCGCGGTCAGGGGCGGCGGCGAATCGATTCGGGCCAGGAGCCCCAGAGGCGGTGACGTAGCGGAAGACTATAGATGCGGCGACCGTGATGTGAAAAGCGAAACCGTACCGTGGCGGGACGAATCCGCGCCGCCCCTCCGCGCGGCCGCGCGTTGACAGGAGCGGGCGGGGCGCGTTAGCTCGGGCGCATCCGTCGGGGCGTCCCAGTGAGGGGCTGAGAGGCGCGTAAGCGCGCCGACCCGTCGAACCTGATCCGGGTCATGCCGGCGAAGGGAAACGGATGCGACGCGCCGGCGCCCATGGGCCTTCCGCGTCCCGCCTTTTCCCCCCGCTCGGCCTCTCCCGGTCCTGCAACCGCGCCGTGCTCGAGCGGCGCCTGGACGAGGCCCGACATGCTCCGATCCTCCGCGATTTCCGCCGCCCTCGCCGCGCTGACGCTCTCGGCCGCGCCCGCCCTGGCGCAGGAGAAGCTGACCCTGGTGCTGGACTGGTTCGTGAACCCCGATCACGGCCCCATCGTCGTCGCGCAGGAAAAGGGCTGGTTCGCCGAGGAGGGGCTGGAGGTCGAGATCGTCGCCCCCGCCGACCCCGCCGACCCGCCGAAGATGACCGCCGCGGGCCGCGCCGACATCGGCGTCGGCTACCAGCCCCAGCTTCACCTGCAGGTGCACGAGGGGCTGCCCCTGATCCGCGTCGGCACGCTGGTGGCGACGCCCCTCAACTGCCTGCTGGTGATGGCCGACGGGCCGGTGCAGACGGTCGCAGACCTCAAGGGCCGCAAGATCGGCTACTCGGTCGCCGGCGTCGAGGAGGCGCTGCTGACCGCGGTGCTGGGCAAGGCGGGCCTGACGCTCGACGACGTGGAGCTGGTCAACGTCAACTGGTCGCTCTCGCCCGCGGTGATGTCGGGGCAGGTCGACGCCGTCATCGGCGCCTTCCGCAACTTCGAGCTCAACCAGATGGATATCGAGGGCCGCCCCGGCAAATGCTTCTACCTCGAGGAGGAGGGCCTGCCCGCCTATGACGAGCTGATCTTCCTCGCCAACCCCGAGACCATGGACCGCGCGGTGATCGCGAAGTTCCTGCACGCGGTCGAGCGGGGCACGCAGTTCATCGTCAACCACCCGCAGGAAAGCTGGGAGATCTTCGCCGGCACCTCCGCCGAGCTTCAGGACGAGCTGAACGAGCGGGCCTGGGCCGACACCGTGCCCCGCTTCGCCCTGCGCCCCGCCGCCTTCTCCGCCGGCCGCTGGGCGACGTTCGAGGCCTGGCTGGCCGAGGCCGGGCTGGTGGACGAAGCTTGGCCGGTTTCGCGCTTCGCCGTCGACGTCACCGCCGAGCCGGCCGAGTAAGTGCCCCCCGGCCTGCGTCTGACCGGCCGGCTGGACCTGGCCCCCGCCGACGGGCCGGCCCTGCCGCCCCTGTCGCTGACGGCCCCCGCCGGCCGCTGGACCTGCCTGCTGGGCCCCTCGGGCGTGGGCAAGTCCACGATCCTGCGGCTGCTGGCGGGGCTGCCCACCGGCGTGGGGTTCGAGGGGGAGGCGGGCGGCGACGACCGCCGCCCCCTCGCCGGCCGGGTCGCGTGGATGGCGCAGTCGGACCTGCTGCTCCCCTGGCTGAGCGTCACGGAGAACGTGATGCTCGGCGCCCGCCTGCGCCGGCAGCGCCCCGACCGGGCCCGCGCGCGCGAGATGATCGAGGCCGTCGGCCTCGGCCCCCATGCCGCCAAGACCCCCTCGGAGCTCTCGGGCGGGATGCGCCAGCGCGCGGCGCTCGCCCGGCTGCTGATGGAGGACCGCCCCGTGGCCCTGCTGGACGAGCCCTTCGGCGCGCTCGACGTGCGCACCCGCGCCGAGATGCAGGCGCTGGCCTTTCGGGTGCTGGCCGGCCGCACGGTGCTGCTGGTCACCCATGACGCCCACGAGGCCGCGCGCCTGGGCCACCGCATCCTGCTGCTGACCGAGGCGGGCCTGGCCGAGGTCGAGCCCCCCGAGGGCGAGCCGATCCGCGACCCCGCAGGGCCTGCGGTGCTCGCGGCGCAGGCCCGCCTGACCCGCCGCCTGCTGGAGCCGGACGCATGAGGGGGGGATCGGCGACGGGCGGCCTGTTCGCGGCCGCGGTCCTGCTGGCGGTCTGGCAGGGGGTGGTCTGGGCGACGGGGGCCGCGCCCTTCATCCTGCCCTCGCCCCTGCGCGTGGCGCAGGCGCTGTGGACGAGCCGCGCCCTGATCGCCGAACATGGGGTCGTCACCCTGGCCGAGGTGCTGGCGGGCCTCTTGCTCGGCGCGATCCTGGGCGCGGGCACCGCGATCCAGCTGGCGCTTTCGCCGATCGCGCGGCGGCTGCTGCTGCCGGCGCTGGTGTTCATGCAGGCGGTGCCGGTCTTCGCGCTGGCCCCGATCCTGACGCTGTGGCTGGGCTACGGCATCGGCTCGAAGATCCTGATGACGGTGCTGATCATCTACTTCCCCGTCACCTCGGCCTTCTACGACGGGCTGCGGCGAACCGACCCGGCGCTGCTCGACCTCTCGGCCGTGATGGGCGGCACGCGCTGGTCCGAGCTGTGGCGCCTGCGGGTTCCCGCGGCGCTGCCCGACCTCGCCTCCGGTCTGCGGCTGGCGGCGGTCTACGCCCCCATCGGCGCGGTGATCGGCGAGTGGGTGGGGGCCTCGAAGGGGCTCGGCTACCTGATGCTGCTGGCCAACGGGCGGGCCAAGACCGACCTGATGTTCGCGGCCCTCTTCGTGCTCGCGCTCGGGGCGGTGGCGCTCTACGTGCTGCTCGGCATCGCCGCGCGGCGCCTGGAACGCTGGAGCCGGACGGGGCGCTGATCGGCGCCGCCTCGTTCCAGCGGGCGCCAAACATTCCAGACATGCCAAGGGCTTGGCGGTTGCGCCTGCGGGGCTGAGCCGTAGGCTGTCCCCGCTGCCCGGACCGCTGCGGCGGGATCGCCCGCCTTCGCGCCGCGCCCCCGCGCGGCAGGGAACAAGGGGCGCCGGCCTCGGCCCGATCGCGAGACGCCGTCCGCGCCCTGCCTGACCGGCGGACGGCTGCGGCCGGAGGGGGCTCGGGGAAACGCCCCCTCCGGTCCTTTTCAGCGGTCGCTGACCTGCCAGCGCGGATTGATCCAGGGCTCGACGTTCTCGGCGGGCAGGGGCGGGCGGCCGAGGATCATGTCCGCCGCCTTCTCCCCCACCAGGATCGAGGGCGCGTTGGTGTTGCCGTTGGTCACCCGCGGGAAGATCGAGCTGTCGGCGACCCGCAGCCCCTCGACCCCGATCACCCGGCACTCCGGATCCACCACCGCCGTCGGATCGTCCGCGCGCCCCATGCGGCAGGTGCCGCAGGGGTGATAGGCGCTCTCGGCATGCTCGGCGATGAAGGCGTCGATCTCGTCGTCGCTCTGCACCGCGGCGCCGGGCTGGATCTCCTTGCCGCGGAAGGGGTCGAAGGCGGGCTGGGCGAAGATCTCGCGCGTCATGCGGATGCAGCGGCGGAAGTCGATCCAGTCCTGCTCCTCCGACATGTAGTTGAAGACGATCTTCGGGGCCTCGCTGGGGTCGGCGGAGCGCAGCGTGATCTCGCCGCGCGACTGCGCCCGCATCGGCCCGACATGGGCCTGGAAGCCATGCCCCTCCGCCGCCGCCTGGCCGTCGTAGCGCACCGCGATCGGCAGGAAGTGGAACTGCACGTCCGGATAGTCGACGCCCGCGCGGGAGCGCACGAAGGCCGCGCTCTCGAACTGGTTGGAGGCGCCGAGCCCGGTCTTGAACAGCAGCCACTGCGCGCCCGACCAGGCTTTTCCGAACAGGTTCCAGTGCTTGTAGAGCGTGATGGGCTGCGTGCAGGCCTGCTGCACATAGACCTCGAGATGGTCCATCAGGTTCGCGCCCACGCCCGGCCGGTCCGCCTTCACCTCGATCCCGTGGGCCGCGAGCTGCGCCCCCGGCCCGATCCCCGACAGCATCAGCATCTTGGGCGAGTTGATCGAGGAGGCGGCCAGCACCACCTCCCGCCGCGCGCGGATCACCTGGATCTCGCCGCCCCTCTCGACCTCGACGCCGGTCGCGCGGCCGTCCTCGATGACGATGCGCCGCGCGAGGCAGCGGTGCAGCTTGAGGTTCGACCGCTTCATCGCGGGCTTGAGATAGGCGTTGGCGGCGGACCAGCGGCGGCCTTTCCAGACCGTCTGCTCCATCGGGCCGAAGCCCTCCTGCTTCTCGCCGTTGTAGTCGTCGGTGCGTTCGTATCCTGCCTGAAGACCGGCTTCCACGAAGGCGTGGAACAAGGGATTTTCGCGCGGGCCGCGGGTGACGTGCAGGGGGCCCGAGCGGCCGCGCCAGTCCGGATCGCCGCCGTGGCCGCCGTCGTGCCAGGTCTCCATGCGCTTGAAGTAGGGCAGCACGTCGGCGTAGCTCCAGCCCGCCGCGCCCTGGTCGGCCCAGTGGTCGTAGTCGCGCGCATGGCCGCGCACGTAGACCATGCCGTTGATCGAGGACGAGCCGCCGATCACCTTGCCCCGCGGCACCACCAGCCGGCGATTGTTCAGCCGCGGCTCGGGTTCGCTCAGGAATCCCCAGTCGTAGCGGGACATGTTCATCGGATAGCTGAGCGCGGCGGGCATCTGGATGAAGGGGCCTGCGTCGGTCCCCCCGTGCTCCAGCACGATCACCGAATGCCTGCCGTCCTCCGACAGCCGCGCCGCCAGCGCCGAGCCGGCGGAGCCCGAGCCCACCACCACGAAATCCGCCTCCATCGAGACGCCGCGCCGTTCGGTCCCGCTCATCGCCCGGACCCTCCCGGGCGCAGCGAGTCGAAGGAGATCATGACGTGTTCCGCAAAGGCGGGTCTTGCTTTGAGATCAGCGTAATAGCGGGTGACGTTCGGATGGGGCGGCAGGGTCAGCTCGCCCGTCTCCTCGATGGCATGGAGGCGGAACATCAGGTGGCCGACGATGATGTCTGCAAAGGAGAATTTCTCGCCAATCCAGGGGGATGCCGCGAGATGTTCATCCAGGATCGCGACCAGACGGGCCAGCGCCTCGACACCCTTCGCCAGCGCCGCGGCATCGCGCTGGGCGTCGGTGAGGCGCACCAGCGGAATGTAGACCTGGTTGAGGAAGGCGGAGCCGAAGGCGACCTTCCCCCACTCCGCCCATTTGTCGAGCCGGGCGCGGGCCAGCGGATCGCGCGGCCAGAAGGCCTCGTCCCCATGCATCGCGGCGAGGCAGCGGACGATGGCGGCGCTTTCGAAGATCGCCTCGCCCTCGATCTCCACGACGGGCACCAGGCCGTTGGGATTCATCGCCTTGTACTCGGGCGTCGCGGTCCCGCCGTAGGCCCCGCCGACGTCGAGACGCTCGACCTCGAGGCCGAGCTCGGCTGCGCACCACGTCACCGTCTGCACGTTGGAGGAGGTGGCGCGACCGTGCACCGTGATCTGGGTCATGGGCGGGCTCCTCAATAGGGCGCGTCGACCGGGTTCAACCCGACGTAGACGGTCTTGCGCTGGGAGTAGTTTTCCAATGCGGCCAGGGCGTTCTCGCGCCCGAGGCCGGAGGCCTTCACGCCCCCGAACGGGATCTCGACCGGGGTCAGGTTGTACTGGTTGATCCAGACGATCCCGGCCTGCAGCGCGTGCGCCACCCGGTGCCCGCGGGCGAGATCGGCGGTGAACACGCCCGCCGCGAGCCCGTAGGGCGTGGCGTTGGCGCGCGAGATCGCCTCCTCCTCCTCGTGGAAGCGGAGCAGCGAGAGGACCGGGCCGAAGATCTCCTCCCGCGCGATGGTCATCTCGTCGGTCACGTCGGCGAAGATCGTGGGTTCGACGTAACAACCGGCTTCAAGCCCCTGCAACGCCGGGACTTTGCCGCCGTGCACGAGGCGCGCGCCCTCGGCGCGGCCGGCCGCGATGAAGTCCATCACCTTCGCATGCTGGGCGGCGGAGACCAGCGGGCCCATCTGGGTCGCCTCGTCCATCGGGTCGCCCAGGCGGATGGCGGCGGTGCGCTCGGCGAGCCGCTCGAGGAAGCGGTCGTGCAGGGCGTCCTGCACGAAGACCCGGGTGCCGTTCGAGCAGATCTGCCCGCTGGAATAGAAGTTCCCCAGCATCGCGCCGCCGACCGCGTCCTCCAGCGAGGCGTCGTCGAAGACGATCAGCGGGGATTTTCCGCCCAGCTCCAGCGTGGCGTGCTTCAGCCCCGCGGCGGCGGCGCCGTAGACCTTCGCGCCGGTCGGAACCGAGCCGGTCAGCGACACTTTCGCCACGCGGGGATCTGCGATCAGGGACGAGCCGACCTCGCCAAAGCCCTGAACCACATTGAAAAGACCGGGAGGGGCGCCGGCCTCGACCAGGATCTCGGCGACCTTGAGGGCGCAGAGGGGGGTCGTCTCGGAGGGCTTGAAGACCATGGCGTTGCCGCAGGCGAGCGCGGGGGCGGCCTTCCAGCAGGCGATCTGCGTGGGGTAGTTCCAGGCGCCGATGCCCACGCACACGCCCAGCGGCTCGCGCAGCGTGTAGGCGAAGTCGCCGCCCAGCAGGGCGCTCTCGCCGCCCTGGCCCGCGATGACGCCGCCGAAGAACTCCAGGCTGTCCGCGCCGGAGGATGCGTCGGCGACCAGCGTCTCCTGGAACGGCTTGCCGGTGTCGAGGGTCTCCAGCTCCGAGAGTTCGCGGTTGCGGGCGCGGATCAGGTCGGCGGCGCGGCGCAGGACGCGGCCGCGCTCGGCGGCGGGCAGGGCGGCCCACGCGACCTGCGCCCGGGCGGCGGAGGCGAGCGCCGCCTCGATCACCGCCGGAGTCGCCGCGTGCAGCCGCGCCACGGTCTCGCCGGTGGCGGGGTAGACGCACAGGATCTCGCGGCCCGCGTCGTCTTCCAGATACCGCCCGTCGACGAAGTGGGAGGCGGTGGGTTGCGCGCGCATCATTCGCCCCTCGGGTAGCGCTGGGAGTCCTCCAGCACGTTCAGGTCCATGTGGTTGCGCATGTAGCGCTCGGAGGCCTTCTGCAGGGGCTGGAAGTCCCAGGGGTAATAGGCGCCGTTGCGCAGCGCCTCGTAGACGACCCAGCGGCGGGCCTGGCTCTCGCGCACCTCGGCGTCGAAGGCGGGCAGGTCCCACAGCTCGGCGACCCGGGCGGCGAAGGCCGCGGCGGTCCCGGCGTGGGCCGGATCGTCGGCGAGGTTCTTCAGCTCGTGCGGGTCCGACGCCAGGTCGAACAGCTGCGGCGGGTCCAGCTCGCAGTGGATGTATTTCCAGCGATCCTGGCGCAGGCAGACGAGCGGCGCCTGGGAGCCCTCGGCCGCGTACTCGATCCGCACCGGCGCCGTGCGCGGCTCTCCCTTCGCCAGCGGGACCAGATTTTCGCCGTCGGTCCAGGGCGCTATCTCGGAGATATCGACCCCCGCCAGCGCGCCCAGCGTGGGCGCGACGTCGATGGTGGAGACGGGCGTCTCCTCCAGCCGCGGCGCGAGGCCCGGGGCCGCGATCATCAGGGGAACGCGGGCCGAGCCCTCGAAGAAGCTCATCTTGAACCACAGGCCCCGCTCGCCGAGCATGTCGCCGTGGTCGGAGAGGAAGAGGACGATCGTGTCCTCCTCCTGCCGGGTTCCCCGCAGCGCCTCCAGGATCTCGCCGATCTTGTCGTCGAGATAGGAGATGTTGGCGAAATAGGCGCGGCGCGAGCGGCGGATGTCCTCGCCGGTGATGTCGAACTTGCGCCAGTCGTTGGCGTCGAAGAGGCGCCTGGAATGCGCGTCCTGCTCGGCGTAGGGGATCGCGGGGATGGGCGGCGCGAGATGCCCGCAGTCCTCGTAGAGGTCCCAGTATTTGCGCCGCGCCACGTAGGGGTCGTGGGGGTGGGTGAAGCTGACGGTCAGCATCCACGGCCGCTCGTCGCGCCGCCGGCCGAGGTCGTAGACCTTGCGCACCGCGTGATAGGCGACCTCGTCGTCGTACTCGAGCTGGTTGGTGATCTCGGCCACGCCCGAGCCCGTCACCGAGCCCATGTTGTGATACCACCAGTCGATGCGCTCGCCCGGCTTGCGGTAGTCCGGCGTCCAGCCGAAGTCGGCGGGGTAGACGTCGGTGGTCAGCCGCTCCTCGAAGCCGTGCAGCTGATCGGGGCCCACGAAGTGCATCTTGCCCGAGAGCGTGGTCGCGTAGCCCGCGCGGCGCAGGTGGTGGGCGTAGGTGGGGATGGACGAGGCGAACTCGGCCGCGTTGTCGTAGACCCGCGTGCGGCGCGGCAGCTGGCCCGACATGAACGACGCCCGCCCCGGCGCGCAGAGGGGCGAGCCGGTGTAGGCGTTGGCGAAGCGCACCGAGCGGGCGGCGAGCGCCTTGAGGTTCGGGGCGTGCAGCCACTCCGCCGGGCCGTCGGGGAACAGGGTCCCGTTCAGCTGGTCGACCATCAGGATCAGGATGTTGGGGCGGGACGTCATTCGGCGGGAAGCCTCCGGAGGTCGCTGAGGGGGTCGGCGGCCGGGCCTGCGCCCTCCGCGGCGAGATGCACGTCGAGATAGTCGAGGGTCAGGCGCTTGGCCTCCTCGGCGTCGGGCGCCCGGTCCTGCAGGGCGCAGCGGATGTAGAGGCCGTCGATCATCGAGGCGATTCCCTGGGCGATTCGCCTCGCCGGGGCCTCGCCGACCAGGGGGCGCAGGTCGTGGACCAGGTTCGAATCGAGCCGCCGGGCATAGACCCGCAGCAGCCGCGCGGCCTCGGGCGAGGTCTGGGCGAGGACGTAGAAGGCGAGCCAGGAGGCGACGCATTCCCGGTCGAACTGCTCGTCGGAGAAGGACGCCTCGACCACCGCGCGGATGCGCGCGGCCGGGCCCTGCGCCGCGGCCTGCCGCCGGCGCACGGAATGCCCGAATTCCCGCAGGATATGGCGCATCGCGGCCAGGAAGATCTGGTCCTTGGACCCGAAATAGTGATGCGCCAGCGCCGCCGAGACCCCGGCGCGCGCCGCGATCCGGCCGACCGTCACGTCCAGCGAGCCGACCCGCCCGATCTCTGCGATCGTGGCGCGGATCAGCGACTCGCGGCGCAGCGGTTCCATTCCGACGCGGGGCATGATGCGGTCCTTTTCCGAACACAACCGTTTACATCCGGCCTCATCTGTTTTTTGATTGAGGCGTCAATCAAAAGCAACCCGCCGCGTGGCGCTCCTTGATCGGGACCGCCGGGCGGAGGGTCCCGACCCGACAGGAGATGCCGAATGAAGACCTCTTCCTTCCTGACCCGTGCGTGCGCCGTGGCGGCGCTGGCCGCGGTCGCCGGCGCGCCGCTGGCCGCCCGGGCGAACTGCGACGAGGTGACCTTCTCGGACGTCGGCTGGACCGACATCACCACCACCACCTCGATCGCCAAGCACGTGCTGACGGGGCTCGGCTACGACGTGGACGTGAAGGTGCTCTCGGTGCCGGTGACCTTCGCCAGCCTCGAGAGCGACGACGTCGACGTGTTCCTGGGCAACTGGATCCCGGCGCAGAACGGCGCGATCCAGCCCTATCTCGACAGCGGCGAGATCGAGCAGGTCACGGTGAACCTCGAGGGCACCAAGTACACGCTCGCCGTGCCCACCTACCTGTGGGAGCAGGGCCTGCAGTCCTACGGCGACATCCACACGTTCGCCGAGGGGCTCGACAACAAGATCTACGGGATCGAGCCGGGCAACGAGGGCAACGCCTATCTCGTGAGCCTGACCGAAGAGAACAAGTTCGACCTCAAGGACTTCGAGATCGTCGAGAGCTCCGAGCAGGGCATGCTCGCCATGGTCGCGCGCGCCTACAAGAAGGAGGAGCCGGTGGTGTTCCTCGGCTGGGAGCCGCACCCGATGAACGCCAACTTCTCGCTGAAGTACCTGCCGGGCGGCGAGGACTTCTTCGGCGGCGAGGGCGTGGTCTACACCACCACCCGCAAGGGCTATGTCGAGGAGTGCCCCAACGTCGGCAAGCTCCTGCAGCAGATGAAGTTCTCCCTCGCCATGGAGAACGAGATCATGGGCAAGATCCTCGACGAGGGCGAGGAGGCCGACGAGGCGACCGCCGCCTGGCTGAAGGCCAACCCCTCGGTGATCGAGCCGTGGCTCGAGGGCGTGACCACCAGGGACGGCGAGCCGGGCCTGCCGGCGGTGAAGGCCGCGCTGGGCCTGTGAGCGCCGGCCGCGCGCCCGCGCGGCCCGCCTGAGACGCGCGGCGCCCCCTGCGGCGCCGCGAGGGGAGGGCGACCCGCTCGCCCCGACGACGGGGCCGCGCGCCCGGGGCCTCTCCCCGGCCGCGCGGCCCGCCCGCCCACCCCCGACGCGACCGGGGAGAGGCCCCGGCCCCCCGGCGGAGCGCTCCGTGGGGCTGGAGAAAGGCCGGCGCGCGCGGCCGCCCTGCTGTCCTCCCCGTCTCCGCAGGGGCTATGAGGGGAGGGGAAGGGCCGGCCCGCGCCGGAGTTCTTTTCGAGGGAAGAGGGGACCAGCTTGGACTGGCTGAGCGACTACAAGATACCCGTGGGCAAATGGGCCGGCGGCTTCTTCGACTGGCTGCAGGATCACGGCGGCTGGTTCTTCGACGGTCTGGCGGACC
Organism: Albimonas pacifica; assembly: GCF_900113695.1. Classification (GTDB taxonomy): domain Bacteria; phylum Pseudomonadota; class Alphaproteobacteria; order Rhodobacterales; family Rhodobacteraceae; genus Albimonas; species Albimonas pacifica. The sequence goes on from NZ_FOQH01000008.1 coordinate 267,816, forward strand.
TGATGTCGGCGATGATCGACGCGCTGCTGTGGATCCTGCAGGAGCCGCCCGCCATCCTGGTGATCGCCGTCTTCGTCGGCTTCACCTGGTTCGTCCAGCGCTCGTGGAAGCTGTGCCTGGGGGTCTTCATCGGCTTCCTGTTCATCCTCAACCAGGACTACTGGGAGGAGATGACCGAGACCCTGTCGCTGGTCGTCTCCTCGTGCATCGTGTGCATGGCGGTGGGGGTTCCCATCGGCATCGCGGCGGCGCACCGGCCCCGGCTCTACGCCTGGATGCAGCCGGTGCTGGACCTGATGCAGACGCTGCCGACCTTCGTCTACCTGATCCCGGCCATCGTGTTCTTCGGCATCGGCATGGTGCCCGGCCTGATCGCCACGGTGATCTTCGTGGTGCCGGCGCCGATCCGGCTGACCTACCTGGGCGTCTCCTCGACGCCGAAAGCCCTGCTCGAGGCGGCGGAGGCCTTCGGCGCCACCGGCACGCAGAAGCTGTGGAAGGTGGAGCTGCCCTACGCCCTGCCGCAGATCATGGCGGGGCTGAACCAGACCATCATGCTGTCGCTGTCCATGGTCGTCGTGGCGGCGCTGGTCGGCGCCGACGGGCTCGGCGTGCCGGTGGTGCGCGCGCTCAACCAGGTCAACACCGCGCTGGGCTTCGAGAGCGGCTTCATCATCGTCGTGGTGGCGATCATGCTCGACCGCATGCTGCGGCTCGGGCAGCGCAAGTGAGGGGGCAGGGCATGACCACGCAGAAAACCCGCCCCGCGGCGGTGACATTCGAGGCGGTGAACATCGTCTTCGGCGGCGATCCGCAGAGCGCGCTGCCCCTGATGGACCGCGGCCAGACCCGCGCCGAGATCCAGGAGAGCACCGGCCAGGTGCTGGGCGTGCACGACTGCAGCCTCGAGGTCGGCGAGGGCGAGATCCTGGTGCTGATGGGCCTGTCGGGCTCGGGCAAGTCGACGCTCCTGCGCGCCGTCAACGGCCTGAACCCGGTCTGCCGCGGCCGGGTGCTGGTCAACGACGGCGAGGGGATGACCGACGTCTCCAACTGCGACGCGAAGACCCTGCGCCGGATCCGGCTGAGCCGGGTGGCCATGGTCTTCCAGCAGTTCGGCCTGCTGCCCTGGCGCAACGTGGTCGACAACGTGGGCCTCGGGCTCGAACTCGCCGGCATGTCGGACAAGGAGCGCGAGGCCAGGGCCCGCGCCCAGCTCGAGCTGGTGGGCCTGACCGACTGGGCCGAGCGCAAGGTCGGCGAGCTCTCGGGCGGGATGCAGCAGCGGGTCGGCCTCGCCCGCGCCTTCGCGACCGAGGCGCCGATCCTGCTGATGGACGAGCCGTTCTCGGCGCTCGATCCGCTGATCCGCACCCGGCTCCAGGACGAGCTGCTGGAGCTGCAGCGCAACCTCAAGCGCACGATCATCTTCGTCAGCCACGACCTCGACGAGGCGTTCAAGATCGGCGACCGGATCGCGATCATGGAGGGCGGGCGCATCGTGCAGTGCGGCACCCCCCAGCAGATCATCCGCGAGCCGGCCGACGCCTATGTCGAGGACTTCGTGGCCCACATGAACCCGCTGGGCGTGCTGCGCGCCTCGGACGTGGCCCAGCCCGGCTGGGCGCCGGAGGGCTGCGGGATCGTCGGCCCCGACACCCCCGTGCGCGAGGTGCTGGAGATGCTGGCCGAGAGCCCCACGCTCTGGGTCCGCGGCCACGGCGGCGAGGACCTGGGCATCATCCGCGCCGAGGAGGTGGTCAAGGCGCTCGCCTGAGCCCCCTCGTGGCGATGGAGACGGCCCCGGGCGCTCCCCGGGGCCGTTTTCGTTGCGCCCGCCTCCGCGGCCCCGGTCACACCGGCGCGGCGAGGCCCATGGCGCGCTGGTGGGCTGCGACCAGCGCCGCGACGTCGGCGTCGCCGTGCAGGCCGAGGGACTCGGCCCGCGCGGTGTCGAAACGGCTGGGCCAGCTCGCCACGATCGCCTCGATGGCGGGGTCGGGGCGGTGGGCGACCAGCGACGCCGCCTCCGGCCCGCAGGCCGCCGAGAGGGCGGCGAGCATCGCCCGCGGCGTGGTCTCGATGCCGGGCAGGTTCACCTCGATGCGGTCTCCCAGCCGGGCGCGGTCGAGGCAGGCCAGCGCCACGATGTTGCGCAGCGTCGCCTCCGGCGAGCCGATCCACAGCGGCAGGTCGAGGTCGACGGGGCAGACCGCGGGCTCCCCCGCCATCGGCTCGCGCAGGATGGAGCTCGCGAAGGAGGAGGCGGCGGCGTTCGGCCGGCCCAGGCGCACCACCACCGTGGGCAGGCGGCCGACGATCCCGTCGACGAAGCCCCGTCGCGAGGCGTCGGCGACCAGCAGCTCGCCCATCGCCTTCTGGGTCCCGTAGCTGGAGCGGGGGCGCAGAACCTGGTCGTCGGGCACCACCGGGGGGCAGTCGGCGCCGAACACCGCCAGCGAGCTTGCGAAGAAGAACAGCGGCCGCTCCGCCCGCAGCCGGCAGGCGTCGAGCAGGCGGCGGGTTCCGTCGAGGTTCACCCGCATCCCGGTCTCGAACTCCGCCTCCGCCTGGCCGCTGACCACGGCGGCGAGGTGGAAGACGGCGCCGGTCTGGGGGCCCACGACCTGGGCCAGGGCGTCGGCCTCCTCGACCCCGCCCAGCCGGCTCTCGACCCGGGGGTCGGGGATCGGGCAGGGGGAGAGGTCGAGGGAGACGATGCGATCGAACGCCGGCAGCCCCGGCATGCGCGCGTCCTTCGCCGCCAGCAGCGACGCCACGAGCCGCGCGCCCAGGAAGCCTGCGCCCCCGGTGACCAGGATCTCCATGGCCCTCTCCCTCCCTGCTTCTTCGGCGGCGATCATAGCCGGTCGGGCGCGGCGCGCCACGCCCGACGCGCGCGCCCGCCGCGCCGGGGGACGGGCCCCGTCAGTCGCGCAGGCGCCAGCCGGTGGCGAAGATGGTGCGGATCGCGAACAGGCACGCCGCCATGAACAGCGCGATCGCCGCCAGGCTCGCCCCCACCGCGACGTCCGAGGTCTCGAAGAACGCCCAGCGGAAGCCGGAGACGAGGTAGAGCACCGGGTTGAACAGCGTCACCGTCTGCCAGGCCGGCGGCAGCATCGAGACCGAGTAGAAGCTGCCCCCCAGGAACACCAGCGGCGTGATCACCAGCAGGGGCACGAGCTGGAGCTGCTCGAAGTTCTTCGCCCAGATCCCGATGATGAAGCCGAACATCGAGAAGCTGATGCAGGTCAGCGCGAGGAACATGAAGGCGAGCCCGGGATGCGCGATGGGCAGGTCCACGAACAGGTTGGCGGTCGCGTAGATGATCAGCCCGATCATCATCGCCTTGGTCGCCGCCGCGCCCACGTAGCCCACCATCACCTCCCAGAACGACACCGGGGCGGAGAGCGTCTCGTAGATCGTGCCGACGAACTTGGGGAAGTAGATGCCGAAGGCGGCGTTGGTGACGCTCTGGGTCAGCACCGTCAGCATGATCAGGCCCGGCACGATGAAGGCGCCGTAGGCCACCCCCTCCACCTGGTCGATGCGCGAGCCGATGGCCGCCCCGAAGACCACGAAATAGAGCGAGGTCGAGATCACCGGGCTGACCACGCTCTGCAGCAGGGTGCGGAAGGTGCGCGCCATCTCCGAGACGTAGATCGCGCGGATCGCGGCGAGGTTCATGGGTCTTCCTTCACCAGGTTGACGAAGATGTCCTCGAGGCTGTCCTGCGTGGTGCGCACGTCGCGCAGCCTGAGCCCCGCCTGCGACAGGTCGTGGAGCAGCGAGGCGATGCCCGTGCGCTCCGCCGCGCGGTCGTAGGCGTAGTCGATGGACATGCCGTCCGCGGACAGCGTCAGGTCGTAGCGCTCCAGCGCCGGCGGGATCGCCCCGGCGGGGGTCTGCAGCTCGATGGTCAGGCGCTTGGAGCCCATGCGCCGCATCAGGGCGCCGGTCTCCTCGATCAGCAGGATGCGCCCGCCCGAGATCACCGCCACCCGGTCGGCCATCGCCTCGGCCTCCTCGATGTAATGGGTCGTCAGGATGATCGTCACGCCCTGGGCGCGCAGTTCGCGCATCACGTCCCACATGCCCTTGCGCAGCTCGACGTCGACGCCGGCGGTGGGCTCGTCGAGGAACAGGACCTCGGGGTCGTGGGCGAGCGCCTTGGCGATCAGCACCCGGCGCTTCATGCCGCCCGAGAGCTCGTTGATCTTGGCGTCGCGCTTCTCCCACAGCGAGAGCGAGCGCAGCACCGCCTCCACCCGCGCGTCGTCGCGGGGCTTGCCGAACAGGCCGCGGGAATAGGCGACGCTGTCGCGGACCTTCGAGAACGGCTCCAGCGCCAGCTCCTGGGGGACCAGGCCGATCATGCGGCGGGCGGCGCGGTAATCGCGCACCACGTCGTGGCCGCCGACCTCGATGATCCCCTCCTCGAGCCGGGCCATGCCGCAGATCAGCGAGATCAGCGTGGTCTTGCCGGCGCCGTTGGGCCCCAGCAGCGCCAGCACCTCGCCGCGCGCGATCTCGAGGTCGACGCCCTTCAGCGCCTGGAAGCCTGTGGCATAGGTCTTGCGCACGTCGCGGATGGAGACGATCGGGCGGTCTTGCGAGGTCAAGGGAGAGCTCCGGAGGTCGTCCTGGGGGGGGCGGGCGTCGGCGGGGCTCCGCACATAGTCCACCGCGGCGGCCGGGGAAAGGGCGGAGCGGCGCGCAGGCGACGCCGGGCGGGGGCCCGGCCGCGGACGCCGTCCCTTGCGCGGCCCCGCCCGGAGCCCCCGCCCCGACCCCTGCGGCCTCAGGCGGCCACGCGCCAGGCGCCGGCCTCGGCGGCGGCGCGGGCGAAGTCGGCGAAATCGCGCGGCGCCCGGCCCAGCGCCCGCTGCACGCCGTCGCCCAGCCAGGCGTTGCGCCCGTCGAGCGTCTCGCGCGCCACCGCCGTCACCACCTCGGCGAGGGCCCCGCCATGGGCGCGGGCGACCTCGTCGTGGAACGCGTCGAAGGACAGCGACAGGCGCTGCACCGGGCGCCCGGCGGCGGCGGCGATGTCGGCGGCCATCTCGTCGAAGGTCATCAGCCGCGGCCCGGTCAGCTCGTAGAGCTCGCCCGCGTGACGGGGATCCAGCAGCGCCTCGACCGCGATCTCGGCCAGGTCGTCGATGTCCAGGATCGGCTCGCGCACGTCGCCGCCGGGCATCGGCAGCACGCCCGCGCGCACCGGATCGGCGAGCTCGCCCTCCGAGAAGTTCTGCGCGAACCAGGCCGCGCGCAGCACCGTGACGCCCAGGCCCGAGGCCTGCGCGATCTCCTCCGCGCGGCGGGCGTGGCGCTCGCCCCGCCCGGTCAGCAGCACCAGCCGCCCGAGGCCCGAGCGGCGGGCCTGCTCGACGAAGGCCGCGACCGTCTCGACCGCGCCGGGAACGGCGATGTCGGGGTGATAGGCGACATAGGCCGCCTCGACGCCCTCCAGCGCGGGGGCCCAGGTCCCGGGCCGGGTCCAGTCGAAGGGCAGCGCGGCGCTGCGGGCGCCGGGGCGCACGGCGCGGCCGCGGGCGGCGAGGCCTGCGGCCACGCGCGAGCCGGTCTTGCCGGTGGCGCCGACGACGAGGATGGGGCGGTCGGTCATGGGGGATCTCCTTGGGCGGGCCCGGGGCGGGCGTGGCGAGGGCCTGCACATGGCCCGTCCGGCGTGGACGCCCCAGTCCCGCGCGTCCGCATCTCTTGCCCGTTCGTCCGCAACCGCTGGACGCGCCGCGCGGCGGGCGCCACCCTCGGGCCATGGACCGGCCCACGCCCCACGTTCCCGACCCCGACGCGCTGGCCCGGCCGCTGGGCGATCCGCTGGGCGAGATCCTGCACCTGCTGAAGCTGACCGGCGCCTTCTACTGCCAGGCGCGGATGACCGCGCCCTGGGGGGTGGCGGTGCCCGGCTTCCCGGACCTGCTGAGCTTCGTGGTGGTCGTGGGCGGGCGCTGCTGGCTGACCGTCGGCGACGCCGAGCCCTTCGAGGCGGGGCCGGGCGACCTGGTGCTGGTCACCAACTTCGCCCCCATCGGCTTCCGCAGCGACCCCGCCCAGCCGCTGCGCACGCTCGAGGCGCTGCCGGTGCGCAAGGTCTCCGAGCTCTACGAGACGCTGGAGTTCGGCGGCGGCGGGGCGGAGACCAGCCTGATGTACGGGCTCGCGCGGATCGACCACGCCGCGGCCGGGATGCTGACCGCGCTGCTGCCCGACGTCCTGCGCATCGACCCGTGGGAGGAGGACGCCGGCGGCTGGCTGCAGGGCACGCTGCAGTTCATCGCCCGCGAGGCGCGCGAGCTGCGCCCGGGCGGCGAGACGGTGGTCACGCGCCTCGCCGACGTGGTGATGATCGAGGCGATCCGGCGCTGGCTGACCTCGGACGAGGCGGCCGGACACGGCTGGCTGCGCGCGGCGCGCGATCCGCAGATCGGGCGGGCGCTGCTGGCGGTCCACCGCGATCCCGCGCGACCGTGGACCGTCGAGGCGCTGGCCGGCGTGGCGGGGATGTCGCGCTCGAGCTTCGCGGCGCGGTTCACCGCGCTCGCCGGGATGCCGGCGATGCAGTACGTGGTCGCCTGGCGGATGCGCCTCGCCCGGCGCGCGCTGCAAGAGACGCGGGCCCCGGTCGCCGCGATCGCGGCAGACCTCGGCTACCGCTCCGAGGCCGCGTTCAGCCGCGCCTACCGCCGTCTGTTCCAGGAGCCGCCCGGACAGCTCCGCCGCCGCGCCGCCGCGGCCGGCTGAGCGGGAGCAGGGCGCCGCCCCGGCCGGCCCCGCCCGACCGCGCCCCGGGCCCCTCGCGCATTGTCACCCTACGGCGACGGTTCCGAACGCTGGAAGCCGTCGCTCCGTTTCGGGGCATAACGGTTCGCCGAGTCGTTGTATGCGTGAACGCGGTGGCGTGCTTGAAATGGAGCGTTGCATGAAGTGGATAAGGGTCGTCGGTGGCTTCGTGATCGCCCTTGGGGCGCTATGGGTCATCCTGGGGGAGCAGCTTGCGGGCGCCAGCGCCGATGCGGTGCTCAACGCCCGGCTGACCACGGTGCGCGCCCCCATCGCGGGCGACCTGACGCTCGCCCGGCGCGAACTGGGCACCTTCGTCGAGCAGGGGGAGCCGCTGGGCTCGCTCTCCGATCCGCGCGCCGACACCGTGCGCCTCGACGACCTGGTGCTCGAGCGCGCCGTCGCCCAGTCCGAGATCGACCGGCTGACCGCCGAGATCGCCGCCCATGAGGAGGCGATCGCCGCGCTGGAGACCCGCGCGCGCGACTACGGCGTGCGCCGCCAGCGCCAGCTCGAGGCGCAGCTCGAGCAGCGTCACGCCCAGGCCCGCGCCCTGGAGGCGACGCTGGAGGAGGCGCGCGGCGCGCTCTCCCGCTCGACCGAGCTGCAGTCGCGCGGCATCGAGACCGCCGCCAACTTCGACCGCTACCGCGCCGCCGCGCGCGTGGCCGAGCGCCAGCTCGAGGCCGCGCAGGCCGACATCGAGGTGGCGCAGATCGAGCTCTCCTCCGCCCGCCGCGGCGTGTTCCTGGGCGAGGGCTACAACGACGCCCCCTATTCCGAGCAGCGGATCTCCGAGCTCTCGGTGCAGATGCGCCTGCTCAACGCCCAGCTCGCGGGCGAACGCAGCCGGATCGCGGCCATCGAGGCGCGCGTGGACGCCGAGCGGCGGCGGGTGAACGACCTGCGCACCGCCGACCTGAACGCCAACGCCCGCGGGCGGGTGTGGTCGATGCTCGCCGCCGACGGCGAGCGGGTGCAGCGCGGCCAGGACGTGATGCGGCTGGTGGACTGCGCCTCGACCATCGTGACGCTGTCGGTGGCGGAGTCGGTCTACAACACGCTGGCCATCGGCGACGCGGCCGAGTTCCGGCCCTCGGGCTCGGACCGGGTCTTCGCGGGCACGGTGCTGCGGCTGGCGGGCTCGGGGGCGGCGACGATCTACCAGAACCTGGCCGTCGCCCCCTCCCAGCGGCATCTGGAGCGCTACGACGTGGCGCTGCAGGCGCCCGGCCTGGTGGACGACGACGAGATGGGCTGCGCGGTCGGGCGCACGGGGAGGGTGTTCTTCGAGACGCGGCCCCTCGACGGCCTGCGCCGGCTCTTCGACTGAGGCCGCGCCATGGACGCGCTGCGCCTGAGCGAGCTTCAGTCGGCCTGGGTGCAGGTCGCGCTGGTGGTGGGGATCGGGCTGCTGGCGGCGGAGTTCGCCGACCGCCGCCGCACCGCCCACCGCGCGGTGATCTTCGCGATCTCCGGCCTGCTGGCGATCCGCTACGGCTGGTGGCGGGCGACCGAGACGCTGGCCCCCTTCGGCCTGACCTGGGACTGCCTGGCGAGCTGGAGCTTCTTCGCCATCGAGGCGGGGGCGATCCTGTCCTCGCTCTCGGCCTTCACCATCCTCAGCCGCACCAGGGCCCGGCACGAGGAGGCGACCCGACACGCCGGCTGGTGGGGCGCCGCCCCCCCGCCGCGGGTGGCGATCATGATCGCCACCTACAACGAGAGCCGCGAGGTGCTCGAGCGCACCATCGTCGGCGCCAAGGCGCTGCGCCATCCCAACAAGGACATCCTGATCCTCGACGACGGCCGGCGCGAGTGGCTGGGCGAGTTCTGCCGGGAGCTGGGCGTGCGCCACGTCACCCGCCCCGACAACAGCCACGCCAAGGCGGGCAACATCAACCACGGGCTCGACCTGCTTCGGGCCGAGGGGCCGCCGGACTACGTGGCGGTGCTCGACGCCGACTTCGTGCCCCACCAGGGGTTCCTCTCGCGCACGCTGGCGCTGTTCCACGAACCCGACGTGGGGCTGGTGCAGACGCCGCAGCATTTCTTCAACCCCGACCCGATCCAGCACAACCTGGGCCTCTCGCGCTCCTACCCCGACGAGCAGCGGTTCTTCTTCGACCACCTCCAGCCCGCCCGCGACGCCTGGGGGATCGCCTTCTGCTGCGGCACCTCCTCGATCATGCGCTGGGAGGCGCTGGAGGCGATCGGCGGCTTCCACACCGGCTCGATCACCGAGGACTTCCTGGTCACCCTGACCATGCAGAACGCCGGCTGGCGGACGGTCTACCTCAACGAGCCGCTGACCGAGGGGCTCGCGCCCGAGGGGCTGAAGGAATACGTCACCCAGCGCGCCCGCTGGTGCCTGGGCCTGATGCAGATCGCGCGGGGGGAGCTGGGGCCGCTGTCGCGCAACAGCCTGCGCTGGATGGACCGCTGGTCGGTGATGGACTCGGTCCTCTACTGGACCACCACCTACACCTTCCGCCTGGCGGCGCTGACCTACCCGCTGCTCTACTGGTTCTTCGGGATCACCGTCGTGGACGCCTCGGTGCCCGAGGTCGTCAGCTTCTTCGGGGTCTATTTCGTCTGGGTGCTGCTGGCGCTGAACGTGGTCTCGCGCGGGCTGGTGGTGCCGCTGGTCAACGACGTCAGCCAGATGCTGGGCGCGATCCCCATCGCGCGGGCGGCCTTCACCGGCCTGATCCAGCCCCACGGCCATCCGTTCAAGGTCACCGCCAAGGGCGGCGACCGCGACAAGATCGTGGTGCAGTGGGCGTTGATGCGCCCGTTCCTGATCCTGCTGGGGCTGACCGTCCTGGGGCTGGTCGCGGGCATCGTCTCGCCCCGCTTCGCCTTCGGCGAGGCCGGCGACGGCAAGACCGTGATCCTGTTCTGGACGGTCTACAACATGCTGGTGCTGGCGCTGACGCTGCTGGTGTGCATCGAGCTGCCCCGCGCCGAGCGCCACGTCGCCGACGGGCCGGAGCGCGCGACGCTCGAGGTCGAGGGCGTCCAGCACCGCGTGTGGCTGGCCGAGCTGACCTCGGAGGCCGCCCGCGTGCGCGGCCGCCAGCCCCCGCCCGGCACGCCGGTGGTGCTCCACATCCCCGACGCGGGCGCGCTGGCGGGAGTGGTGCGCGCGACCTCGGGCGACGGGGTGCGCCTGCGTCTCGAGCCGACGGCCGAGCAGCGCGAGGCGCTGCTGCGCCGCTTCTACACCACCGGCGAGGCGCCCGGCGCCACCCGCACCCGGCTGCTGGGCCTCGCGGGGGACTTCTGCTCGCGCCTGCTGGGACTGAAGCGCTAGGCCGGCCGCGCCGCCTACCGGCGCGAGGAGAGGCGGCTGATCGCGTAGGAGAAGCGCGCCAGCTCCGAGGTGCGCCGGGATTCCTCGGGATAGACGTCGCCGCCGTCCGCGATCGCCTCGGCCGAGCGGGCCAGGCGGTCGAAAGGGCGGATCAGCACCAGGGCGAAGATCCCGGCGGCGAGCACGATCAGGACCCCCGCGGCCGCCAGCGCCAGATCGATGCGCCGCAGCGCGCCCTGGCGCTGCTCGGCCAGCAGCGCAGGGTCGATGCGCGCCACCAGGCTCCACCCGAAGGAGGGCAGGTCGCGGTAGCTGATCGACGGCGTCACCGAGGACAGCGAGGCGACCCCGTCGGGCCAGGTCTCGACCACCGCCGACTGCGCCCCCACGCTCGCCGCGCGCATTGAGGCGAGGTCGATCCGCTCGCCCTGCATCGCGGGCGGGCCGACCACAACCACGCCCTGTCGGTCGACGATCGCCGCCTCGATCCCCACCGCGGCGGCGGTCTCGGCGAGGTAGGCCTGCGCCCAGGCGTGGTTGACGTGGAAGCCGACCACGCCGACCGACCGCCCCTCGGCGTCCTGGATCGGGGCGGCGAGGTCGAGGAACCGCGGCGGCGCGCCGTCGGGCCCCGCGGGCAGCAGGCTGGCGAGCAGCTTCGCCTCGTGCACGTCGCCGGCGAAGGGGCCGCGCAGGCCCGCGTCGAACCAGGGACGGCCGGCGACGGAGGCGCCTTCGAGCATCCCGAAGGAGGCCGCCGTCACGCTCCCGTCCAGCGCGGCGATGCCGGCCCAGGAGATCCGCTCCCCGTCGCCCACCACCATGTCGAGCGCCGAGCGCGCCGCGCGCCCATCGGCCGGCGAGACGCTGGGCGCCAGCGCGGCGACGTCGCGCCAGTCGGCGTGGATCGCGCGCAGGAAGATCCGGCCCACGGCGTTGGCGCGCTGGAGGGTGATCTCCTCGAGCACGTCGCGCTCGAAGCGCGCGGTGGAGTCGCGCGACGCAACCGCCAGCCCCGCGCCGACGGCCGCCGCGACGGCGAGGGCGAAGATCAGGAACTGGACCAGCAGGCTGGGACGCAAAGTGGCTGAGGGCATGGGGGAATCGCTCCTTGAGGCACTGACCCGACCGTGCATAGCGCTCATGAACTTCATAGGAACCCCCCCGCCCGCCCGCCCGCGCGCCGCGTCGCGACATCGCCTGTCGCCGGGACGCCTCCCCTCGACGCCGGCCTGCGCTGGGGCGGGGCAGGGCGGCGCCCCTGCCGTGCGGGCCGGGCGTCGGCGCGCTCTCCCCGGAGCGCCGGCCGCCTCCCGACGAGTCCCGCATGCGGCGTTGATGATAACGTATGCGAACGAATCAAAGAGGCCGGGCGGGAAAAGCGCCGGCCGATCCCAAGGGAGGAACGACCATGAAGCGCAGGACATTCCTGAGCGGGGCTGCGGCCGTCGGCGTCGGCGGCGCCCTGGCCGCGCCGGCCATCGCCCAGGCCCGCAAGGAGATGATCATCGTCTCCGCCTATCCCCGGGACTTCCCGGGCATCGGCATCTCGGTGCAGCGGCTGGTGAAGCGGATCACCGACCTCTCGAACGGCCAGATCCAGACGACCTATTTCGCCGCAGGCGAGCGCGTCGGCGCCTTCGACGTGCTCGACGAGGTCGCCTCGGGCAACAGCCAGGCCTATGTGGCCTCCGACTACTACTTCACCGGCAAGCACCCGGCCTACGTCTATTTCTCGACGGTGCCCTTCGGCATGGTCGCCTCCGAGCTGAACGCCTGGGTGAAATACGGCGGCGGCCAGGAGCTGTGGGACGAGCTCGCCGGCTCCTTCGGCGTGAAGACCGAGCTGTGCTCCAACACCGGCACCCAGGCCGGCGGCTGGTTCAAGAAGGAGATCAACTCCCCCGACGACCTCAAGGGCCTGAAGATGCGCATCCCGGGCCTCGGCGGCGTGGTGATGTCGAAGCTCGGCGTCTCGACGGTCGCGCTTCCGGGCGGCCAGATCTACGAGAACCTCGCCTCGGGCACGATCGAGGCGACGGAGTGGATCGGGCCCTACAACGACTATTTCATGAAGTTCTACGAGGCCGCGCGCTACTACTACACCGGCGGCATGCACGAGCCGGGCACGGCCGCCTGCCTGGGCATGAACACCTCGTGGTACGGCACGCTGAGCCAGTGGGAGAAGGACGTCATCCGCGCCGCCTGCCTGGAGGAGAACGCCAACTCCTACGAGGAGCTGGTGGCGCTGAACGGCGACTACCTCTCGAAGCTGGTCAACGAGCATGGCGTCGAGGTCCGCGAGTTCAACGACGAGCTCTGGGACGCCTTCGGGGAAGCCTCGACCGAGGCCTTCGCCGAGCTGCGCGAACATTCCGAGATCGCCGCGCGGATCGACGACAGCTACCAGGCGTTCCTGCGCAAGAGCGGCGGCATGATGAGCGCCTTCGAGGGCACCTTCGTGCGCCAGCGCAACCGCGTCCTCGGGATCTGACCCCGGCGCCGGGGCGACGCCGGCCCTGCGCTGGCGTCGCTCCCCCCCCCGGCCCCGCACGCAGAGCCCGGCGCAGGGAAGGACCCTGGCGGCCAGCGCGCGGGTGAGGCGGGATTCGAACCCGCGGAACCCTCCCGGGTTCGTCCGTTTTCAAGACGGATGCCTTCGACCGCTCGGCCACTCACCCCAGCGCGGCGCGGGCCGGTTCTGACCCATCCGGGACCCGCTGCGCAAGCCCGCACGTCGTCGGCCGCCCGGCCCGGCCGCCTCGGCGCCCGGCCTCCGCCTGCAGGATCGTCGCGCGTGTCGCCGCCTCCCGCGCAAAGCGGGCGGCGCGTTCAATCTCGAAGCGGCCGAGGCGCGGCTTGCGCGGCCGGCGCATTCGACCGCTCCATCCCCGGTCCGGCCGGGACCTGGCGGCCGCTCCGCGCGTGCGCGTCCAGGGAGCGGCGTCACGGAACGGGGAGGGCGGCGTCGCAGGCTGTTTCCTCGGGCGCGGGGCTCCTGTAGCCTCGGCGCGGTCGGGCGGAGCGCGCCCGAGATCCCGGAGAGTTCGCCATGCGGTCGAAGCGCCTGATCGTCGCCCCCGGCCGGATCGCCACGGCGCCCGCCCTGCGCGCGGCGATGGCGGCCGCGCTCTGCCTCTGCGCCGCCGCGGCCCAGGGACAGGAGGCGACGCCGCCGGCGCCGGCGCCGGGCGAGACGTCGGCGGACGCCTCCGTCGGGGCGCCGTCCGCGACGCTCGAAGGCGTCGGGGTCTGGGCCGGCGGGCCCACCTTCGGCGGCGCCTGGATCGCCCATCCCGAGGCCGGCGCCCCGCGCGAGGTGGAGGTGGAGACCGAGGACGGCCGCCGCGCCCGCCTGCGCCTGCTGCCGCTGACCGAGCCGGGCCGCGCGCCCGGGTTCCTGGTCTCGGCCGAGGCGGCGGAGGCGCTGGGGATGGAGGCCGGCGCGCCCGCGCGCCTGACGGTGCGCGACGCGCCGGCCGCCGTCGCCGCCGCGCCCGCCCGCGAGCCCGGGGCGCCTGCGGCGGACGCCGACCGCGCCGCGGTCGCGGCCGCCGACCCCGCGAAGGATCGCGCCGCCGACGTCGCCGAGACCCCGCAGGACGAGACCGCCGGCGATGCCGCCGGGACCGCGAAGGGTGACGCCTCCGCAGACGGCTCCGCGACCGCGACGGCGGCGATGAGCGGCGAGCCGCCGGCCCGCGACGCGGCCGCATCGACGGCGGAGACCGCGGCGGCCGACCCGGCGCCGGGGCAGGGCGGACCGCCCGTCGCGGCCGACGCGACGCCGAGCAGGGAGGCCGCCGCCGGGCCGTCCTCCGCCGCCGCCGCCGGGGCGCGTGTCGAGACCCTCGCCGCGTCCGCCGAAGCCGAAGCCGCAGCCGGAGCCGATGTCGCCCCCGCCTCCGCGGCCCGGGAGGCCGCCGCCGCGCCGACGGCGCCCGAGACCGCCGCCGCCGCGCCGACCGCGCCCGAGACCGTCGCCGCTGCCGCCGCGCAGCGTCCGCTGCTGCAGCCCGCAGGCGGGCCGCAGCCGGCGCCGAGCGCCGCGCCGGACGCGGCGCCCCCGCCGCCGGACGGGCCCGTGGCCCCGCTCGCGGCCGGCGCGCCGCCGGCCCGGCCCGTCTCCGCAGCCCCCGGCCGCAGCGACGCCCCCGTCCCCGCGCCCAGCGCCGCCCCTGAGCGCGCGGCCGCGGCCGGCCTGCGCCCCGCCGCCCCGCGCGCGGCCCTGCTCCTGCCCGCGCCCGCGGCGAGGCCCGCGGCCTCCCCGGGCGGCGGCGCGCCCCAAGTCAGCCCGCGGCCGCCCTCGCGCCCCGTCGCGGCCGCCCCCGCCCCGCAAGCCGGAGGAACCGACCCCGCATGACCCGCCGTTCCGGTCTTCGCGCCCTTGCGGCGCTTTCGCTGGCGATGGCCCTCGGCCTCGCCCCGCGCCTCGACGCCGCCGAGCTCGACATCGCCGCCCGCGAGGGTCTGGTGATCGACATGGCCACCGGCGCCGTGCTGCTGTCGAAGAACCCCGACCAGCCCACCCCCCCCGCCTCGATGCTCAAGCTGATGACCCTGACCATGGTCTTCGAGGCGCTGGAGGAAGGGCGGCTGAGCCTCTCGGACGAGTTCCTCGTCTCCGAGAAGGCCTGGCGCATGGGCGGCTCGAAGATGTTCGTGAAGGTCGGCGAGCGCGTCTCGATCGAGGACCTGATCCGCGGCGTCATCGTGCTCTCGGGCAACGACGCCTGCATCGTGCTGGCCGAGGGGCTGGCGGGCTCCGAGGAGGCTTTCGCCCGCCGCATGACCGACCGCGCGCGCGAGCTGGGCATGCACTCCAGCTTCGGCAACGCCACCGGCTGGCCGCATCCCGACAACGTCATGACCCCGCGGGACCTGGTCTACCTCGCCCAGCGGATGATCAAGGAGCACCCCGAGTTCTACCGGTATTTCGCCGAGACGGATTTCGAGTGGAACGGGGTGGCCCAGCGCAACCGCAACCCGCTGCTCTACGCCAACCTCGGCGCCGACGGGCTGAAGACCGGCCATACCGAGGAGGCGGGCTACGGTCTCGTCGGCTCGGCGGTGCAGGACGACCGGCGGGTGGTGTTCATGATCGGCGGGCTCGACAGCACCGCGGCCCGCGCGCAGGAGAGCGAGCGGATCGTGAACTGGGCCTTCCGCGAGTTCCGCAACATCACCCTCTACAGCGCCGGCCAGGACCTGGGCGCGGCCGAGGTCTGGCTGGGCGCCAAGTCCACGGTGCGCCTGACGGTGGAGGAGGACGCGCTCGCCACCATCCCCTTCGCCTCGGCCGACGCGCTCTCGGCCACGCTGCGCTACCAGGGGCCGCTGGAGGCGCCGGTGACCCGGGGCCAGAAGGTGGCCGAGCTGGTGGTCGAGGCGCCCGAGATCCCCGCCATCACCATCCCCGTGGTCGCCGCCGAGGACGTGCCGAAGGGCGGCTACCTGACCCGCCTGCAGGCCGCCGCCGGCCTGATGGCGCGCAAGGCGATGGTCGCGGTGATGGGCGATGGCGAGACGCCCGAGGCCGCGCCGGACGCCGCGAATGCCGGCGGCTGAGCGCCCCGGCGTGCCGACCTGCCGCGCGTCTCGCCCCGGGGACGTCCCGGGCCTGACCCGGGGCCTCCGGCCGCTCGCCGGCCGCGGACGGGCCCGGCGCGGGCCCGGCGCGCGCCTGTCGGGCCGGGGCGCATGAGCGCGGGCAGGGGCGCTGCGCGCGGGCTCTTCGTCAGCTTCGAGGGCGGCGACGGGGCGGGCAAGTCGACCCAGCTCCGCCGCCTCGCCGAGGCGCTGCGCGCCGAGGGCCGCGACGTGGTGGTGACCCGCGAGCCCGGCGGCGCCCCCGGCGCGGAGGAGATCCGCCGCCTGGTGCTGGAAGGGGAGCCGGGGCGCTGGTCCCCGGTCTCGGAGCTGCTGCTGTTCAACGCCGCCCGCCGCGATCATGTCGAGCGCACGATCCTGCCCGCGCTCGCCCGCGGGGCGGTGGTGCTGTGCGACCGCTTCGCCGACTCGACCCGCGTCTACCAGGGCGCGGCGCGCGACGTCGCCGCCGCCGGCCCGCTGCCGGCGCCCGACCTCGCCATGGCCGACGCCCTGCACGCGCTGGTGATCGGCATCGAGCCGGACCTGACCCTGATCTTCGACATCGACCCCGAGGTCGGCCTCGCCCGCGGCGTCGCCCGCGGCGGCGAGGAGCTGCGCTTCGAGAGCCTGGGCCTCGACTTCCACCGCCAGGTGCGCGCCCGCTTCCGGGCGCTGGCTGAACGCTTCCCCGACCGCTGCCGGGTGATCGACGCCGGCGGCGAGCCCGACGCCGTCTTCGCCCGCGTCCGCGCGGCGCTGGCGGAACGGCTCGCGGCGGCCTAGAACGCCCCCCATGGCCCGCAGCCCCTACGTCCCCGAGAACGAGCCCCCGCCCCCCGAGCCCGACCGCGTCGAGGGCGCGCCGCATCCGCGCGCGACCCGGCGGCTCTTCGGCCAGGACGCCGCCGAGCAGGCCTTCCTCGAAGCCTGGGGCGCGGGGCGCATGCACCACGCCTGGATGCTGACCGGGCCCCGCGGCGTGGGCAAGGCGACGCTCGCCTGGCGCATGGCGCGCGCGATGCTGGCGGCGCCGGCGCCCGGGCAGGGGGGCGGGCTGTTCGGCGAAGCCCCCGCCGAGCCCGGCCCGCCCGAGAGCCTCGACATGGCCCCCGAGGATCCGGTGTTCCGCCGGGTTCTGGCGCTGTCGGAGGGCCGCCTGCGCCTGCTGCGCCGGCCCTGGGACGACAAGGCCAAGCGGCTGAAGACCCAGATCTCGGCCGAGGACGCCCGCGGCCTGCGCGAGCTCTTCGCCACCACCGCCGCCGACGGCGGCTGGCGCATCGCGGTGGTGGACTGCGTGGACGAGATGAACGCCCAGTCCGCCAACGCGCTCCTCAAGCTGATCGAGGAGCCGCCGGTCCGCTCGATGTTCCTGCTGGTCTGCCACCAGCCCTCGCGGATCCTGCCCACCATCCGCTCGCGCTGCCGCACGCTGCTGCTGCGCCCGCTTTCGCCCCCCGACCTCTCCGCCGCCGTGACCCAGGCGATGGAGGCGGAGGGGGAGGAGGCGCCCGCGCTCGACGCCTCCGCCGAGGCGCTGCACGCGCTTTCGGGCGGCTCGGCGGGCGAAGCGCTGAGGCTCGCGGCCGAGGGCGGGCCGAAGCTCTATGCGCGGCTGGTGCGCATGGCCTCCGGCGCGCCGGGCATGGACCGGGCGGAGTTCCACGACTGGGCCGCCACCGTCTCGGGGCGCGACAACGCTCCGCGGCTCGACGCCTCGCTGCGGCTGGTCGAGCTGCTGCTCGCCCGCATGGCCCGAGCCGGCGCCGGGCGGCCGATGTCGCCCGAAGCCGCGCCGGGGGAGGCCGCGCTCGCCGCGCGCCTCTCGGCCCATCCCGGCCAGGCGCGGGTCTGGGCGGAGGCGGCGCAGGACATTCCCGCGCGCGCCGCCCGCGCGCGCGCCGTCAACCTTGACCCCGACCGGATCATCCTCGATACCTTCTCCGCGCTGGACGCCTGCGCCCGCCGGGCCGCCGCGCTCGAGGGCCCTCCGCCCGCCTGAGAGACATTCCCGGAGCCCGCCGTTTGCCCCCCGCGCTCGTCGACAGCCATTGCCACCTGGACTTCCCCACCTTCGAGGGCGAGCTTGACGACGTGATCGCCCGCGCCGTCGCCGCCGGGGTGACGCGGATGGTCTCCATCGCCACCACGCTCGCCGCCGAGCCCAAGGTGCGCGCGCTCGCCGAGGCGCACGCCCCGGTCCTCTACGCCTGCGGCCTGCACCCGCTCCACGTCCACGAGGAGCCGGTCCCCACCGTCGAGGCGCTGGAGGCGATCGCCCGCCATCCCAAGATGGTCGGCATCGGGGAGACCGGGCTCGACTATCACTACTCCGCCGAGACGAAGGACGTGCAGCAGGAAAGCCTGCGCCTGCACTGCGAGGCGGCGCGGCGCACCGGCCTGCCGCTGATCATCCACAGCCGCGACGCGGACGAGGACATGGCGCGGATCCTCTCGGAGGAGCACGCGGCCGGGAAGTTCGAGTGCGTGATGCACTGCTTCTCCTCCTCCGCGAAACTCGCCGAGGAGATGCTGGGCCTGGGCTTTTACCTCTCCATGTCCGGCATCGCGACCTTCCCCAAGTCGCAGGAGCTGCGCGACATCTTCGCCGCCGCGCCGCTCGAGCGGATCCTGGTCGAGACCGACAGCCCCTACCTCGCGCCCAAGCCGAAACGCGGCAAGCGCAACGAACCCGCCTACACCGCGATGACCGCGCAGGTGGGGGCCGAGGTCTTCGGCCTCTCGACCGAGGACTTCGCGAAGGCCACCACGGCGAACTTCGACCGCCTGTTCGCCAAGGCGGCCGCCTGGTCCCAGCAGCACCTGAAGGCCGCCTGAGCATGGCCGAGCTGCGCTTCACCATCCTGGGCTGCGGCTCGTCCGGGGGCGTGCCGCGCCTGGGCGACGTCTGGGGCGCCTGCGATCCCAGAAACCCCAGGAACCGCCGCCGCCGCTGCGCGATGCTGGTCGAGCGGGAGGAGCCCGGGCAGGGCATCACCCGCGTCCTCATCGACACCGGCCCCGACATGCGCCAGCAGCTGCTGGACGCGGGGATCGGCCTGCTCGACGGGGTGATCTACACCCACGAGCACGCCGACCACATCCACGGGCTCGACGACCTGCGGATGATCGTCTTCAACCGCCGCAAGCGCCTGCCGGTCTGGGCCAATCCCGAGACGCAGGAGAGCCTGATCTCCCGCTTCGGCTACGCCTTCGTGCAGCCCGAGGGCTCGCCCTATCCGCCGATCCTGAACCTCAAGACCATCGACGGGCCCACCACGATCTGGGGCGACGGCGGCGACATCGTGTTCCGGCCCTTCAAGGTCCGCCACGGCGCGATCGACGCGCTGGGCTTCCGGATGGGCCCGCTCGCCTACCTCCCCGACGTCTCCGCCATGTCCGACGAGGCCTGGACCGAGATCGCGGGCGCCGACACCTGGGTGGTCGACGCCCTGCGCTACACGCCCCATCCGACCCACTCCCACCTCGAGCAGACGCTGGGCTGGATCGCGCGCTCGGGCGTGCGCCGGGGCGTGCTGACCAACATGCATGTCGACCTCGACTACGAGCGGATGCAGACCGAGACGCCCGACAACGTCGACCCCGCCTACGACGGCATGGTCCTGTCCTTTGCGGTCTGAGGCCGCCCCTCCGCGCCCCCCGCGCAAGTCCCCGGCCGCCCTCCGCCCCTCTCCCCCGACCCGCCCGCGCCGCGCGGGAGGGGCGGGGCGCGTCCTTCCTTCCGCCGCGCCCGGCCGGCCGCTGGAGGCCCCGGGTCAAGCCCGGGGCGCCGCGCGCCGGGGGCGGTTCCTGCGCTCGAAAGTCCCCGCCTGATGCTCGACATCCTGCTGATCGTCCTGCCCGTCTTCGTCATCGTGGGGCTGGGCTACATCGCCTCCCGCCTGGGGCTGCTGAAGGACGGGGACGTCGACGTCCTGCTGAAGTTCTGCACCGGGATCGCCATCCCCTGCCTGTTGTTCTCGGGCGTGGCGCGGCTGGACCTCGCCGACAACTTCAAGGCCGGGCCGCTGATCTCCTTCTACGGCGGCGGGCTGGTCGCCTTCGGCGTCGGCTACCTGGGCGCGCGCAGGATCTTCGGGCGCCGCCCCGGCGAGGCCGTGGCCGTCGCCTTCTGCGCCCTCTTCTCCAACTCCCTCCTCCTCGGCATCCCGGTGACCGAGCGCGCCTACGGGACCGAGGCGCTGTCGGCCAACTTCGCGATCCTGTCGATCCACGCGCCCTTCATCTACTTCGTGGGCATCGTGGCGATGGAGTTCGCGCGGGCCGACGGACGCTCGGCGGCCGCGACCGCCAAAGCCACGGCGCGGATGATGTTCCGCAACTCGCTGACCATCGGCATCGCCATCGGCATGGCGGTGAACCTGACCGGCCTGCCGCTGCCCGACCCGGTGTTCGAGGGGGTGCAGACGCTCGGCCGCGGCGGCATCCCCGTGGCGCTCTTCGCGCTGGGCGGCGCGATGACGCGCTACCGCCTGCAGGACGGGATCGGCGAGGCCGCCTTCGCCGCCGCCCTGTCGCTCCTGCTGCACCCGCTGATCGCCTTCCTCGCCGGCCACTACGGCTTCGGGATCGAGGACCGGTTCCTGCGCTCTGCGGTCGTCACCGCGGCGATGCCGCCGGGGATCAACGCCTATCTCTTCGCGGTGATGTACCAGCGCGCGACCGGGGTCGCGGCGGCGACGGTGCTGCTGGCGACGATGTTCTCGGTGGTCACCGCCTCGGGCTGGCTGGCGCTGCTGCACGTCACGGCGCCGTAGGGCAGGGCGCGATGCCGCGCGGTGGGGAAACCGGATCGCCTCGGGCCGCGTATCACCCTGCATGTCCCACGCTCCCCGCCCTCCCACCCGCCGCGCCGTCCTGCTGGGCGGAACCGCCGCGCTCGTCCCCCTCGCCGCAGGATGCGCCGTGATCCCTTCGCCGTCGCGCATCGAGGCGCAGAATCCCCCCGTCGGCCGGTTCGTCGAGGCGCAGGGCCTGCGCGTCCACTACGTCGAGATGGGGCCGCCCGACGGCGTGCCGGTGGTGCTGGTCCACGGCGCCACGGGCAATCTCAACGACATGACCTTCGACCTCGCGCCGCGGCTGGCCGGCGCCGGCCTGCGCGCGATCGCCTTCGACCGCCCCGGCCTCGGCTGGTCCGAACGCCCCGCGCGCGAGGGCTGGCGCCCCGCCGTGCAGACCGCGGTCCTGCGCGAGGCCGCGGCGCGCCTCGGGGTCGCGCGCCCGGTGGTCCTGGGCCATTCCTGGGGCGGGGCGGTGGCCACGGCCTGGGCGCTGCAGGACCCCGGGATCCGCGGGGCGGTGGTGATCTCGGGCGCCACCATGCCCTGGTCGGACGGCGACGACTGGCTGACCGGGCTCAAGACCTCGAAGGCCGCGGCCTGGGTCGGCGCCGGCGTCTTCCGGCTGATGGCCGAGCGCGACGGCGGGGCCTCGGCCGCCGCCCGCATCTTCCGCCCCCAGCAGCCGCCGGAGGGCTACCTCGACCACCTCCAGCCCGAGCTGGTGCTGCGCCCGGAGACCTTCCGCAACAACACCGAGGACATCGAGCGGCTGGACGGCGCGCTCGCGGTGCAGTCGCGGGCCTATCCCGACCTGGTCCCGCCGCTGGAGATCCTGCATGGGCTCGCGGACGAGATCGTCTCGGCGCAGATCCACTCCGTGGCGCTGGCCGAGCTCGCCCCGCGGAGCGAGCTGACGCTGCTGACCGGCGTCGGCCACATGCCGCACCACGACGACCCCGAACGGGTCTGCCGCAGCGTGGAACGGCTTGCCGAAAATTAGCGCCCCAGGAGTGGAAAGTTTCGGCCTGTAACGGTATGGTGGGCGGATTGGATCCCCGCCGACCTTGGATGCGGGATCCGGAATCGGGCGGCCGCCGCCGCAGCAGGTCCACCCGATTGCAAGCGTATCAGGAGGCGCTCATGTCCCCGGAAGACATCCCGCCGGGCGCGCCCCAGGCGGCCGAGCATGCCCATGGGGCGTTCGAAAACGCCGTGGACGAAGTCGGCGACAGATGGTCCCTGCTGATCGTCTGGGCCGCGGCCCACGGCACGACGCGGTTCGACGACTTTCATCGCGACCTGAACGTGGCGCGGAACATCCTGTCGAATCGCCTGAGACGACTCGTCGACCTCGGCATCCTGGAGAAACGTCCGGTGCGCGATGGCGCGCGCCGGATGGAATACGCCCTCACCATCAAGGGCATGGCCCTGCGCGACGTGCTGGGCGAACTGATGGCCTGGGGCCGCGCCTGGGGCCGGAAGTTCCCGGCGGAGGTCGGGGCCGGGGCCGGGGCCCGGCGGTCCTGAACCGCCTGGCGGGGCGCTCAGCGCCAGCGGCCGAGCAGCGTCCCCAGCGTCTCGAGCGAGGTGGCCGCCTTGGCGACGCGCTGGGAGGCGGGCGCGCAGACCGACTCCTTCACGATGTACCCGCGCGAGCACTGCACCGCCGGCATCAGCTGCGAGATCTCGCGGTCCACCGCGGCCTTCCAGTCGCTGAAGCGGCCGCTCTCCTGCAGGCGGCTCACTGTCGACTCGATGTCGGCGCAGCCCGCGCCCTGGCCGCGCAGCGCCTCGGCCAGCAGGCCGCGCTGCGTCTCGGCCTGGCACAGCTTCCACAGCACGTCCGCATGGATCTGGGGGAACATGCGCAGGATGGTGCGGTAGCGCGGGCCGATGTTGTCGAAGCCGTTCGCCACGCCCTCCGGCGGCCAGAACTGGTAGCTCGCGAGGAACACGTCCGGGTCGATCTCGGACCCCGCGCGCTTGGGCGGATCCTGGTAGAGCGCCGGCTGCTCGGGCGTCTCGATCCCCTCGCGCAGGAAGGCGAGCACGCGCGCCTGCTCGCGCAGGGGCTTGCCCTCGGGGTCGAGCGGCAGCACCGCCATCTGCATCCCCAGGGCCGAGGGCGTCAGGCGCACGAAGACCGGGCGGCCGGGGAAGTTCAGCAGCGCCTCGAGCCCGCCGTTCTTCCAGCCGCCGCCGATCGTCGCCTCCACCCCGTTCGAGTCGTGGAACATGCCCGCGGGATTGCGGCCGGCGTCGGTGATCTCGACCTGCATGCCGCGCGCGGGCCCGATGCCCACGAAGCGGCCTTCCATATCGGGGTTCTGCGCCCGCGCCGGCGTCCCCGCCAGAAGCGCCGCCAGCAACGCGAGCCCCAGCGCCGCCAGCGCGGCCAGGCGCCCCGCGCGCGGACCTGCGGAACGGGGGGCGGGGCGGATCTCGATCGACGACATGAAGGGCTCCGGCTGTTTCGGTCGCGCTCTCGCTATACCGTAACTTTGACCGCCGCGAGGCGGCAGGGGTATATCGCTCTCGAATCGTCTCATGGGGGAACGTGCATGGACTGGGACAAGCTGCGGATCTTCCACGCGGTGGCCGACGCGGGCAGCCTCACCCACGCGGGCGAGAGCCTGCACCTGAGCCAGTCGGCCGTCAGCCGCCAGATCCGCGCGCTGGAGGACGAGGTGGGCGCGACCCTGTTCCACCGCCACGCCCGAGGCCTGCTGCTGACCGAGCAGGGGGAGCTGCTGTTCGCCGCCACCCGCGAGATGACGCGGATGCTCGACACCGCCTCGGCCCGGATCAAGGACGCCAAGGACGACGTCTACGGCGAGCTGCGCGTCACCTCGACCATCGGCTTCGGCACCATGTGGCTGACGCCCCGGCTGCCCAACCTGTTCGACATCTACCCCGACCTCTCGGTCGACCTGATCCTGACCGAGACGGTGATGGACCTGCCGATGCGCGAGGCCGACGTGGCGATCCGCATGAAGGAGCCGTTCCAGGCCGACCTGATCCGGCGCAAGCTGTTCGACGTGACCATCCGCTTCTTCGCCTCGCGCGCCTATGTCGAGAAGCACGGCGCGCCCGAGACCGCGGCCGACCTCGCCTCCCACCGCATCGTGGGCCACAGCCCCGGCTACCCGCAGATCCAGGCGGGGGAGGCGTTCCTCGCGCCCATCTACGCGGGGGCGCACCGGGCGCGGGCGACGGTGAACAACTACTTCGGCCTCTACACCGCCGCGATCTCGGGCCTGGGGATCTGCGCGCTGCCCGACTACCTCGCCCGCGACGTTCCCGAGCTCGTCAACGTCGCCCCGGACCTGAAGTCGGACCCCACCACGGTCTACTTCGTCTACCCCACCGAGCTGCGCCGCTCGAAGCGGGTGGCGGTGTTCCGGGACTTCGTTCTGGACGAGCTGGAGAAGGACGGCTTGCTCTCCGGTTGAGCCCGTCTCGCTGTTGCGGAAAAGCCATGCGCTCAGTGCAAAGCTGAGTTGACCGGCGGTTTGTGACGCTTGTTGCGCTTGCTAACCCGAAATCACGGGCCTATATCGCGCCTTGTAGCCGACACCCCGCGACACTGTTGCACTCCGGTGACGGCTGCACCTCCCTGTTGGACTTGGCCGGACGTTCGCGTCCGGCTTTTTTTCTGTGCGACAGGCGCTTGGCCGAGTCCGGCCGCGCCGCGCCCTGTGGCGGGAAAGACGCGAAACCCGGCCACGACCCCCCGAAACGCGGTCCGAAAGCGCGCTCCGGGCGCGCTCTGGACGGCCGTCGGAAGGCCCCGCGCGCCGCAGTGCGGAAAATCGTTCTCCTGATCCGGCGCCCCGGAATGCGAAGACCCTGCCGCGGGGCGGCAGGGTCCTGCTCGAGATCCATAAGGGGCCGGCGGGATCGCCGGGGGCGTTCAGAACCAGAGGCCGCGCTTGCTCAGGTCCATGTCCTTGTAGAGGCCCGCGACCTCCTCGCCGTAACCGTTCCAGATCACGGTGGGGGCCTCGTCGCCCGTGCCCAGCACGCGCTCCTGCGCCTGGGACCAGCGGGGATGCGAGAATTCGGGGTTCACGTTGGCCCAGAAGCCGTATTCCGAGCCCTGCAGCTCCTGCCAGAAGCCCATCGGCTGCTCCTCGACGAAGGAGATGCGGATCACGGACTTGGCGGACTTGAAGCCGTATTTCCACGGCAGGTGCAGGCGGATCGGCGCGCCGAACTGCTTGGGCAGGACCTTGCCGTAGGCGCCCGTGACCATGAAGGGCAGGGGGTTGAGCGCCTCCTCGATCGTCACGCCCTCGACATAGGGCCAGGGATACCAGGACTGGCGGATGCCGGGCATGGTCTTCTCGTCCGACAGCGTCTCGAAGCGCACGTATTTCGCGGCCGAGGTCGGCTCGGCCCATTTCACCAGCTCGGCCAGCGGGAAGCCGATCCAGGGCACCACCATCGACCAGGCCTCGACGCAGCGGTGACGGTAGACGCGCTCCTGCACCGGCATCTTCGCCAGCAGGTCCTCGAGTCCGATCTCGCCGGCCCTGGCGGCGTGGCCCTCGATCTGCAGGGTCCAGGGGTCCGAGGGCAGCTTCTGGGCGGCGTCGGCGATGCCCTTGTGGGTGCCGAACTCGTAGAAGTTGTTGTAGCTGCCCGAGACCGCCTCGGGCGTGATCGCGCGGCCCGCGTCGGCATAGGCGGGATCGAGCGGGGGCGCGGGCGTCCAGGCCTCGCCGGCGGGACGGGCGGCGGCCGGGCGCGCGACGCCGAGGCCCGAAGCCGCCGCGACGCCCGCGAAGCCGAGCCCCGCCAGCACCGCGCGACGGTCGAGGAACACCCGCTCCGGCGTGACCTCGCGCTCCGGGATGTGCCAGGAGGGGCGGCGGTGGAAGTGCATCTCGCGTCCTTTCGCAGGGGCCCGGGAACCGGGAGGGCCTGACCACAGGATAGGCGAGGGGGACCGTCGCGGCCAATCACGAGGCGTGGAAAGGCCGCGAGGGATTGTTTCAGCGCTGGGGGAGACGGGGGCGGAGGCGCCCTGCGGGCGGGCTTGGCGGGGGGCGCTTGCGGAAGGCTTGCAAGGGAGGGGGAAGGGGGGAGCCTCCGGCGGGCTCCTGACTCACCCAAGAACAAGACGCCCGCGCCTGTTCTCCGGATCCGTCCATCGCGTCCGATGCCTGAGCGACTCGCCCGCCCCGGTCAAGGACAAGCCGGCTTCGCCGGTCGCTGCGCGATCCTTGACCGGGGCGGGCGAGTCGCTCTGACGGCATCCGCGATGGACGGCTCCGGAGAACAGGCGCTCCCGGGGGGCGCGTGGGGCCGGGGGCGCCTGGGGCGGGCGTCAGGAGACGAAGTCGGCGTCGGGGATGCCCTGAAGGCTCAGGAGGGCGGTGAGGTCGGAGACGGCCAGCACCGCGCCGGCGCGGGCGGCGAGCGCGGGCTTGGCGTGGTAGGCGACGCCCAGGCCCGCGGCCTCGACCATCGCGAGGTCGTTGGCGCCGTCGCCCACCGCCAGCGCCGCCTCGGGGCCGAAACCGCCCTCGGCGCAGTAGCGGCGCAGCGCGTCGAGCTTGGCCTGGCGGCCGAGGATCGGCTCGCCGGGCTCCCCGGTCAGGCGGCCGCCCTCCTCCAGCAGGGTGTTGGCCTGGGCGTGCCGGAAGCCCGCCGCCTGCGCCACCCGGTCGGCGAACCAGGTGAAGCCGCCGGAGACCAGGGCCGTCACGGCGCCGCGGGCGTTCATCGTCTGCACCAGGGTGCGCGCGCCGGGGTTGAGGGTGATGCGCTCGCGCCAGACCGTCTCCAGCGCCTCGACCGGCAGGCCGCGCAGCAGGCGGACGCGGGCGCGCAGCGCGCCCTCGAAGTCGAGCTCGCCCTGCATGGCGCGCTCGGTGATCTCCTTCACCCGCTCGCCGACGCCGGCGACGTCGGCGATCTCGTCGATGCACTCGACGGGGATGATGGTGCTGTCCATGTCGGCGATCAGCAGGCGCTTGGCGCGGTCCGCTTTGGCCACCAGGTTCACGTCGACCGCGCCGCCAAGCGCCGCGTGCAGCTCGGCCGCCATGCCCGCGGTGCCCGCGACGTCGGCGGCCTTCGGGCCCAGCCGGCGCGGGGCCGCGGCGCAGATCTTCTCGGCCTCGGCGAGGAAGGCGTCGGGCACGCCCTCCTGCGCGGTCAGCACCACCACGTGGGTCATTCGCAGCTCCTGAACGGAAACGCCCGGACGGCCGCGAGGGGCCGTCCGGGCGGAGGGGCAGGGGGCGCGCACGCCCCCGCCGGCAGCTCTCAGCTGGCGGCGGCCAGGGTCACCCGGCGCTCGCGCTCCAGCTCCTCGGCGAGCAGGAAGGCCAGCTCCAGCGCCTGGGCCGCGTTGAGGCGCGGGTCGCAGGCGGTGTGGTAGCGCGAGTGCAGGTCCTCGTCCGTCACGTCATGCAGGCCGCCGGTGCACTCGGTCACGTTCTTGCCGGTCATCTCGAAATGCACGCCGCCGGCGTGGACGCCCTCGGCCTTGCAGATCTCGAAGAACTCCGTGACCTCCTGCTGCACCCGCTCGAACGGCCGGGTCTTGTAGCCCGAGGCCGACTTGATCGTGTTGCCGTGCATCGGATCGCAGGACCAGACCACCTTGCGCCCCGCCCGCTCCACCGCGCGGATCAGGCCGGGCAGGTGGTCGCCCACCTTGCCCGCGCCGAAGCGGTTGATCAGCGTCAGCCGGCCCGGAACGTTGTTGGGGTTGAGCAGGTCGATCAGCCGCAGCAGCCCGTCGGGCGTCAGCGAGGGGCCGCACTTCAGCCCGATCGGGTTGATCACGCCGCGGCAGAACTCGACATGCGCGCCGTCCGGCTGGCGGGTGCGGTCGCCGATCCAGATCATGTGGCCCGAGCCGGCCACATACTGGCCGGTGATCGAGTCCTGGCGGCACAGCGCCTCCTCGTAGGGCAGCAGCAGCGCCTCGTGCGAGGTCCAGAAGTCCACCCGCTGCAGCTTCTCCTCCGTCGCCCGGTCGATCCCGGCGGCGGTCATGAAATCGAGGGCGCTGGAGATCCGCTCCGCCAGCGCCGCATAACGCTCCGACCCCGGCGTCCCGCTGGCGAAGCCCAGATTCCAGGCGTGCACGCGGTGGATGTCCGCGAAGCCGCCCTGGGAGAAGGCGCGCAGCAGGTTCAGGGTGGCGGCCGACTGCAGGTAGGCCTGCTTCATCCGCTCGGGGTCCGGCTCGCGGGCCTCGGGGGTGAAGTCGAAGCCGTTGATGATGTCGCCGCGGTAGGAGGGCAGCTCCACCCCGTCGATCTTCTCGACGTCCGAGGAGCGCGGCTTGGCGAACTGGCCGGCCATGCGGCCCACCTTCACCACCGGCATCGAGGCGCCGAAGGTCAGCACGACGGCCATCTGCAGCAGCACCCGGAAGGTGTCGCGGATGTTGTCGGCGCCGAACTCGGCGAAGCTCTCGGCGCAGTCGCCGCCCTGGAGCAGAAAGGCCCGCCCCTCCGCCACCTCGCCCAGGCGTGCGGTCAGGGCGCGGGCCTCGCCCGCGAACACCAGGGGGGGATACGAGGCGAGCTGCGAATAGGCGGCGTCCAGAGCGGCCGCGTCGCGATAGACGGGCATCTGCAGGGCTTCGTGGTTGCGCCAGCTGCGCTTGGTCCAGGCCTCGGTCATCTTGCTCATCCCCGGGTCGGGTTTTCGTCAGGGCGCCCCCTGTAGCCGAGAACCCCCCTCTTTCCAAGCCGCGACAGTACGGAAAGGGGGTGAAAGCGGGCGTTTTTGCGGCGCGGCACGGCATTCGGGCCGCAGGCGCGGGGGCGGCGGCGGCGCCGCCCGACGGCCCGAACGCGCCTTTTGCGATGCAGCAGGACATCCTGCCGCGCTGCACAATCGTCCCGGCGCCTTAGCTTGTCTGGACCGTTCAGCAGCCGCAGCCGGGAGACCGCGCATGGAGGAGCTCGAACCCGCCGAGACGGTGAAGGAGGTCGTCGGCAGTCTCGACGCGCTGACCGCCCCTGCGCGGGAGTTCGTGGCCGGCATCCCCGCGCTGATGATCGGGGCCAGCGCCATGGTGGTCGGGGTGCTGGTGTGCCTCGCGCTCCACTGGCTGCTGCGCCGGGCGCTGCTGCGCGCCACCCGCGGGGCCGAGGGCGGCTTCGTCCACGAGGTGGTGCGGCGCACCGGCGGGCTCGGCCGGCTGGCTTCGGTGCTGGTGGGCATGATCGTGACCCTGCCGGCGACGACCCTGCCATACGAGTGGGTCTCGCTGATCCGCCACGCGATCTCGATCATGCTGATCGTGCTGGTGGCCTGGGCGCTGATGTCGACCGTCTCCCACACCGCCGACCGCTCCCTGCGCCGCTGGATGGGCGCGGACGAGGAGAACGTCGAGGCGCGCAAGAACCGCACCCAGATCCGGGTCTTCCGGCAGGTGATCAACATCATGGTGTTCACCATCGCCGCCGGCGCCTGCCTGCTGACCTTCGACGGGGTGCGCGAATACGGGGCCGGGCTCTTCGCCTCGGCCGGCGTCGCGGGGATCGTGGCGGCGGTCGCCGCGCGCCCGGTGCTCGCCAACATCTTCGCGGGGCTCCAGATCGCCATCACCCAGCCGATGCGCATCGACGACGTGGTCATCGTCGAGGGCGAGTGGGGCTGGATCGAGGAGATCACCGCCACCTACGTGGTGGTGCGCATCTGGGACTGGCGCCGGCTGGTGCTGCCGATCTCCTACTTCATCGAGAAGCCGTTCGAGAACTGGACGCGCGAGAGCGGGGCGATCATCGGCTCGGTGATCCTGCACGTCGACTACGCCGCCCCCTTCGAGGCGCTGCGCGAGAAGTTCGACGAGGTGGTGCGCGCCTCCGCCTGGTGGGACGGGCAGGTCTCGGTCTTCCAGGTGATCGGGGCGACCGAGCGCACGGTGGAGGTGCGCGCGCTGATGTCCGCCCGCTCCTCGCCGCGCGCCTGGGAGCTGCGCTGCGAGGTGCGCGAGAAGGTCCTGCTGTGGCTGCGCGAGACCCACCCCGAGGCGCTGCCCCGCGACCGCGGCGACCTGCGCCTGCAGCCCGATCCGGGCCGCGAGGTGCAGGACGGCCCCGGCCCGCTCTCCCGACGCCCGGAGGCGGCGGAGTAGCGCTCGCTCCGCAGCCCGCCGACCCCTCCGCAGAGTGGATTCGCCTTCCATTTCGGCCGCTTGCCCTTGCGTCCTGCGAGTCGGGAATTTATCCGCATGAATGAGGGAAGCCGGGTCCGCCGCACGGGGGCGGGCCTCTGCGTCGGGATCCGCCCGGCGCCGGCGATCCCGTGAAGGGGGGGAATGCCATGCGACGCGTCTCGACGGCCGTCTTCGCGCTTCTGGCCGGTCTGGTGCTGGCGGGCTGCGACCCGGAGATCAAGATCTACCGGGTCCACGACGACATGTACGAGACGGTGCGGGAGCCCTTCGACGCCTCCACCGCCAAGGACGCCCGCCCCGGGGACCGCTTCGTCAAGAGCCGCTTCGGCGTGGTGCTCGACGCGCCCGACAAGCCCCAGCGCGGGGCGCGGCTGCGCTACCCCTCCGACCTCCATGCCTTCGAGGCCGCCCGCCGCGTGCGCATGGAGGGCGACGTGCCGGTCTACCGGCTGGAGTTCATTCCCTGGAACATGCCGCCGAGCGTGCTCGAGAGCTGGGGCGGCCTCGCGCGGATGACGATCGACGGCTTCCACTACTACGCGCCGATGCCCGAGGACCGGCGCCTGCGCGACGACGGGCTGCTGGTCACCGACTGGGTGTTCTGCCCCGCCTGCGCCGGGCGAGGCCTCGACGGCGCCCGGGGCACGAGCGCGGCGTCCGACAGGGCGCGGGCCGCTTTCGCGGTCGAGGGCGAGCCCGATTTCAAGCGCGTCCGCCTGATCTTCGGGGCGGAGGAGCCCGACCTGCTCTATTTCTCGACCGGCGAGACGGCCCTGCGCGAGGCCCGGCGCATGGCCGCGGGCGAGCGGCTCGAGGTCGCGCGCCTCGCCGAGCCGCGCCGCGAGTACTTCCGGCTGCGCCGGGAGTACCGGCCCTCCCGGCCCGTCTCGCGGCTGAACGAGGTCTGCGAGGACTACCTGATGGCGAGTTCGGAGTGGCGCAAGGTGTTCCGGGGCGGCGACGACTACGTTGCGGCGCTGGCCCGCCTCCAGCGCCGCATGCCGCGGCTGCTGGACTGCGCCGAGGCCGAGCTCGCGCGGATCGACTGGGCGACGCGCGGCGACGAGCTGGCCCGCATCGCCGGGACGGAACGCGCGCTCGCCGAGGCGGGCGAGATCCCCGCCGCCGAGCGCTTCGAGGTCCGCTCGCTGCGCGAGGAGATCGAAAACGTCGAGACGTGGTACGAACGGCAGCGGTCGGAATATCTCTACGCGGCGAACCACCTGCCCCAGCTCATCCAGGACGAGCGCGACGTGGCCCGCCACCGCGCCCGGCAGCAGGCCGCCGCCGACGCCGCCTGGGCGCGGCTCGCGGCCGACCCGCTGGGCGACTGGCGCAGGCGCACGCAGGCGCAGATGGCCGACATGGCGGACTTCAACAGCCGGGTGCAGGGCATGGTCGACCGCCCGCCGCGGACCCTGCCCTCGACCGTCCCCTCGGCCCCCTCGACCCAGGACCGGGCCGACGCCCGCCGCCGCGAGGCCGAGGCGAACCGCGCCGAGATGGAGACCCGCGCCGCCATGGCCGAGGCCGAGGAACGCGCCCGGCAGGAGGAGGCGCAGGAACGGCAGCAGGCCGCCTCCGCCGCCCCGGACCCGGCCGGCGACGAGACGCCCGAGGCCCAACCCACCTGGACCGAGGCGCTCGCCGGCGAGGACGAGCCTCGCCGCGGCGGCATGGAGGGCTGCGTCGAGGTGATCGAGACCCGCAAGAGCACCGGATCCTCGGCGATGTCGTCCTGCTCCTACGACGAACCGGACCGCCCCTCGATGACCCTCGTCTACCAGAACAACTGCGGCTTCCCGGTGCATATCGAGACCCGCATCGCCATGGACACCGGCGGGTCGGACACCTGGACGGAGTACGGCGTCAAGCCGGGCCGCAGGCGCTCCACCGCGGACCTGTGCGGGCTGATCGCCTACGAGTTCTCCTACGAGGAGGAGGACTGACCCGCGCCCGCCGCCGCCCGGGGGCCCGCGGCGGCGGCGGGGCAGGGCGCGGGGCCCCCGAGTCGGTCTCCCGCCCACGCCGCGAGGCGGGGGCGCGCAGGCCGGGCGGGCCGTGTCTTCGAGGTCGCGCGCACGCGCCGTCCAGTCGCTTTCGCCGCTCCATGCGCCCTTGCGGAAGCCAGGGCGCACGGCGCTCTTGCGCGCGGGTCCGATTTCGTTTGACTTCCGGTCCTTCGCTGGCGATTCCCGCTGGGAGACACGATGAACACGCGACCGGCATCCTCCCCCCAGGCGGGCTCCGCGGCTTCGGCCGTTCCGGGTCAGTTCGTCTTCGTCCTGCTCGACAATTTCTCCCTGATCGCCTTCGCCTCGGCCATCGAGCCGCTGCGGCTGGCCAACCACGTCTCGGGGCGCGAGCTCTACCGCTGGCGGCTGCTGTCGGAGACGGGGGCGCCGGTCAACGCCTCGGCCGGGATCGAGGTCGCGGTGAACGGCCCGCTGGACGAGCTGCCGCGCGGATCGACGGCGGTGGTCTGCGGAGGCATCGACGTGGCGCGCGCCACCACCAAGGGCGTGCTGAACTGGCTGCGCCGCGAAAGCCGCAAGGGCGTGACCATGGGGGCGGTCTGCACCGGCGCCTATGCGCTGGCCCGCGCGGGGCTGCTGGACGGCAAGCGCTGCACCATCCACTGGGAGAACCAGGACGGCTTCACCGAGGATTTCCCGGACGTGGAGCTGTCGGACCAGATCTATGTGATCGACCGGGATTCGATGACCGCCGCCGGCGGGGCGGCCGCGGGCGACATGATGCTGCGCGTGGTCGCCAACGCCCACGGGCCCGACATCGCCGGCATGGTCGCCGACCAGATGGTCTACACCAACCTGCGCGGGGACGAGGATCACCAGCGCCTCTCGGTCCCCGCCCGCATCGGGGTGCGCCACCCCAAGCTCTCCCGCGTCATCGCCCTGATGCACGAGAACATCGAGGAGCCGGTCTCCGCCGCGCGCCTGGCCGAGAGCGTGGGCATGTCCACCCGCCAGCTCGAACGCCTGTTCCGCCGCTACCTCGACCGCTCGCCGAAGCGCTACTACCTCGAGCTGCGGCTGGAGAAGGCGCGCCGGCTGCTGCTGCAGACGGACATGTCGGTGATCAACGTGGCGCTCGCCTGCGGCTTCACCAGCCCCTCGCATTTCTCCAAGTGCTACCGCGCCCACTACAAGCGCACCCCCTACCGGGAGCGGGGCGTCTCCGGCCCCGGGCCCGCGCGCGACGAGGAGGCGGGCGACCTCGGCGAGGCGGATCTCGAGGAGTGATCCGGCGCCCCCGTCTTGCGCGAGTTGACAGCTGTCAACTCGCCGGGGCGGGCGGCAGCGGCTTCTCGAAGAACACCCGCTCGAACCCGTTCTCGGTCCGCCGCCCGGTCTCGACGTAGCCGAGGCGCGGGTAGAGGGCGAGGTTCTCGACCATGCTGGCGTTGGTGTAGAGGCGCACGCAGGGCAGGCCCCGGCTGCGGGCCTCGTCCTCGGCGAAGGCGATCAGCGCGCGGCCCAGCCCCGCGCCCTGCGCGGCGGGAGAGACCGCCACCGTCTCGAGGTGGAAGGAGGGGTCCTCCGCCGGGCCGTCCGCATAGGCCACCAGCAGCCCCAGCAGGCCGTCGGGCCCATCCGCCGCCCAGCAGCGGCCGGCGGCGATGTCGGCGGGGAAATCCTGCGCCATCGGCGCGGGCTCGCGGCCCATTCGCGGGACGTAGAGGGCGAAGCTCTCGCGGACCAGCGCGCTCAGAGCGGGGGCGTCGGCGGGCCGGGCGGGGCGGATCGCGAGTGGCATCGGGGGGCCTTCGGGGGGGGCTTTCGGGGGGCGAGGAACGGGAAAGGGCCCCGGGATGCGTCCCGGGGCCCTTCGTGCCGTCAGCCGACGCGGGGCGCGGCCGGGATCACTTCGGGCCGAGCATGTCCTCGGGACGCACCACGCGGTCGAAGGTCTCCTCGTCCACGTAGCCCAGCGCGATCGCCTCTTCCTTGAGGGTCGTGCCGTTCTTGTGGGCGGTCTTGGCGACCTTGGTGGCGGCGTCGTAGCCGATGGTC
This sequence comes from Albimonas pacifica, assembly GCF_900113695.1. Lineage (GTDB taxonomy): Bacteria > Pseudomonadota > Alphaproteobacteria > Rhodobacterales > Rhodobacteraceae > Albimonas > Albimonas pacifica. The sequence goes on from NZ_FOQH01000008.1 coordinate 301,527, forward strand.
GGGGCCAGCGCCGTGACCAGCATCAGGCTCTCGCGCATCAGCTTCTCGATGCGGACCTCGTCGGCCTTGATGCCCACCACGCAGTTGTCGGTGAAGGCCGAGGCGGCGTCGCCCAGCAGCTGCATCGACTGCAGGAGGTTGTAGATCATCATCGGCTTGTAGACGTTGAGCTCGAAATGCCCCTGCGAGCCGGCGAAGCCGATGGCCGCGTCGTTGCCGAAGACATGGGCGCAGACCTGGGTCAGCGCCTCGGACTGGGTGGGGTTCACCTTGCCGGGCATGATCGAGGAGCCGGGCTCGTTCTCCGGCAGGATCAGCTCGCCGAGGCCGCAGCGGGGGCCCGAGCCCAGGAAGCGGATGTCGTTGGCGATCTTGAAGAGGGACGCGGCGACGGTCTTCACCGCGCCCGACATCTCCACCACCGCGTCATGGGCGGCCAGCGCCTCGAACTTGTTAGGGGCGGTGTGGAAGGCCATGCCGGTGATCTCGGCGACGTGCTCGGCGAACTGCTCGGCGAAGCCGACCTTGGCGTTCAGCCCGGTGCCCACGGCGGTGCCGCCCTGGGCCAGCGCCAGGATGTTGGGCAGCGCCCGCTCCACCCGGTCGATGCCCTGCGAGACCTGCCAGACGTAGCCCGAGAACTCCTGGCCCAGGGTCAGGGGCGTCGCGTCCTGGGTGTGGGTGCGGCCGATCTTGATGATGTGCTTGAAGGCCTCCTGCTTCTCCTGCAGCGCGGCGTGCAGCTTGCGCAGGCCGGGCAGGAGGACGTCGCGGGCGGTCATCGCGGCGGCGATGTGCATCGCGGTCGGGAAGGTGTCGTTGGACGACTGGCCCATGTTGCAGTGGTCGTTGGGGTGGACGGGCTTCTTCGAGCCCATCTCGCCGCCCAGGATCTCGATCGCGCGGTTCGAGACGACCTCGTTCGCGTTCATGTTCGACTGGGTGCCCGAGCCGGTCTGCCAGACCACCAGCGGGAAGTGATCGTCGAGCTTGCCCTCGACCACCTCGGTGGCGGCCTCGACCATGGCGGCGCCCAGTTTCTCGTCCAGGACGCCCAGCGCCATGTTGGTCTTGGCGGCGGCGCATTTGATGACGCCCAGGGCGCGGACCACCGCGACCGGCTGCTTCTCCCAGCCGATGGGGAAGTTCATCAGCGAGCGCTGGGTCTGCGCGCCCCAGTAGCGGTCGGCGGGAACCTCGAGCGGGCCGAAGCTGTCGGTCTCGGTGCGGGTGGCGGTCATCTGGGGGAACCTCCGGAAATGCGATCCGGGAGGCTGTATACGGGCGCACGCGAAGCGGAGCAACGGCGCGCGCGCCGGGGGCCGGGCAGGGCGCGCCGGGCCTCAGCCCTTGCGGAAGCGGTCGAGGCTGACGACCTCGCCCTTGCCCTTGCCGCCCGCGGGGGGCGTGGGCTCGGGCTCGTCGTCCTCGTCCTCGAGGTCGGAGAGCTCGCCCAGCTCGTCGTCGTCGTCGACCTCATGGGGGTCGAACTTCAGGCCGAACTCCGCGTGGGGGTCGACGAAGGTCAGCACCGCGTCGAAGGGCACCGTCAGCTTCACCGGCCGTTCGGAGAACGAGAGGCCCACCGAGAACCGGTCCGAGGTGACGGCCAGGTCCCAGAACTCGTGCTGCAGGACGATGGTCAGCTCCTCGGGATACTGGGCCTTGAGCCAGTCGGGCACGTCCACGCCGGGGTGGGAGGTGTCGAAGGAGATGTAGAAGTGATGCTCGCCCGGCAGCCCGTCCTCCACCGCGACGGCCAAGGCCTCATGCACCACCGAGCGCAGCGCTCGTTGCATCAGGCGGCCGTAGTCGAGGGGGTTGGAGGTCATCGGTGGTTCCAGGGCGCGTTAGGGTTGTTTCGGGGGACCATATCCGATTCTCCGCGCGATGAAAGACGAGGGGGCCATGCGCCGCGCGTCGCAGCCGCGGATGTCCGCGCCTGGGCGAGGGTCATGGCGCAATCGTGAAGGACCGGTTAACGCGTCGGCCGGCCGCAGGCGCGGGACCGCATGCGAAGACGCCCGCCGGAGGGATCCGCGGGACGGTTCGGCCGCAGCCGGGCCGGTCGTCGCCAGGGAGGCGCCGCCTGGGTGGCCGCTTGGTTGGTCGGGGGGAGGGGAGGGAGGGTAGTGCTGGCTTCTGTTGCCAGGCGCCAGCGAGCCCCGCCTGAAGGTGCAAACCCACAGGACTTTAAGATCGGTGGTTTAAGCTGCGTTACGCAGCGACGGCCACCGGAGCACGGTTGTCATTGGCAACTGTACAATTTGAGCCGGTAACGGTGGCATCCTGCCGAGCGAAAGCAAACACCTTTACACGTCCGTCGATCCTGTTTCGGCCCCTCGCGTCCTGGGATCCCCCCGTCCATGACCGGGAAGCAGGAGATTGGTGGAGCCGCCGGGTACCGCCCCCGGGTCCGAACCGCTTATTCCGTGCGCGTTTATCGCCATAGTCCCCTTGCGGAGACAGGACAGGATATAGCCCCCTCCTCCGCGGATTTGAAGGGGGCGCCGTCGCCATCCGCCGAGGATTTTCGCGAAGCCCCGCGCGTCGGCCGCGCCTCAGTCGCGCACGGCGTAGGTGCGCCCGGCGATGCAGGCGACCAGGTTCCGGCCGTCGGAGAGCACCACCACGTCGGGCCTGTATCCCGCGCCGAGCCGCGTCTGCGTGCAGACCACCGAGTGGTCGGCGTCGATCAGCAGCACCCGGCCCGGGGCGCAGCCCTGAAAGGTCTCGCTGCGGCCAGACAGGTCGACCGTGCCGGTCAGCGCGCCGCTGTAGATGATCTGCCAGCCGACGTAGTCGGCGACGTTCAGGGTGCAGCCGCCCTGCGCCGCCAGCGGCGAGGACGACAGGACCAGCCCCATCAGGGCGAACAGGATGCGACGCATCGGACATCTCCCTTACGCGAACTCACGCGGGGCCCGCGGGGCGGGCCGACGCAGGGCAGTCTAGGGCCGAAGGGTTGCCGAAACCTCGACGCCGGGCCGCCGCGTCCTCGCCCGCCCCTTGACCGGCCCGCCCGGCGGAGCGACCAATGTCCGAACCTATCGGCACGCCCCGCCGCGCCCCCCACGCCTCGCAGTCCCGGAGCCCCCATGCCCGTCATCCCCGAAATCGCCGACCGCCTCGAGACCTTCGCCGCGATCCGGCGCGACATCCACGCCCATCCCGAGATCGGCTTTCAGGAGGTGCGCACCTCCGGCATCGTGATCGAGAAGCTGCGCGAGTGGGGGATCGAGGTGCATTCGGGCATCGGCGGCACCGGCGTGGTGGGGATCATCGAGGGCAACGCGCCCGGCCGCTCGGTGGGCCTGCGCGCCGACATGGACGCGCTGCCGATCGAGGAGGAGACGAACCTGCCCTGGCGCTCGACCGTCCCCGGCGTCTCCCACGCCTGCGGGCACGACGGGCACACCACCATCCTGCTCGCCGCCGCCCAGCGGCTGGCCGAGACGCGGGACTTCCCGGGCCGGGTGGTGCTGATCTTCCAGCCGGCGGAGGAGGGGCTGGGCGGCGCCCGCGCGATGATCGCCGACGGGCTGTTCGAGAAGTTCCCCTGCGACGAGGTCTACGGCCTGCACAACTCCCCCTACACCGATCCGGGCGTGGTGGGGATCAAGCCGGGCGTGGCGATGGCGGGCGCGGATTTCTTCGACATCCGCATCAAGGGCGTGGGCTCGCACGGCGCCTCGCCGCAGCATTCGAAGGACCCGATCATGGTGGCGACGGCGCTGGCGCAGGCGCTGCAGACCATCCGCTCGCGCAACGCGCCCCCGCATGAGGCGGCGGTGCTCTCGATCACCCAGATCCACGCGGGCGCGGCCTACAACGTGGTGCCCTCCGAGGCGGTGCTTTCGGGCACCATGCGCTTCTTCACCGACGAGGCGGCGGAGCGGATGCGCACCCGCATGAAGGAGATCTCGGCCGGGCTGGCGGCGGCCTTCGGGGTCGAGATCGACGTCGACATCCGCGACATCTTCACGGTGCTGGAGAACGACGGCGGGCTCTCCGAGATCGTCGCCGGCATCGCCGCCGAGGTCACCGGCAAGGACCTGGTGAAGATCCAGGACGAGGCGGCGACGGGGTCCGAGGACTTCGCCGACATGCTGAAAGCCGCGCCGGGGGTCTACTTCACCGTCGGCCACAAGGGCGAGGTGCCGCTGCACAACCCCGGCTTCGTCTTCGACGACGACGCGATCCCGCTGGGCGCCTCGATGCTGGTGCGGGTCGCGCAAGCGCGCCTCGCCGCCGGCTGATCGTTCTCAAGTCCAGCGCCGCGCCGCTCCGAAAGGGGCGGCGCCTGCGCTTTCAGGAGGTCCCATGGCCGACCGCTACACCCCGCGCGAGATGCTGGAGAAGCTGGTGTCCTTCGACACCACCTGCACCCGCTCCAACCTCGCGCTGATCGACTTCGTGCGCGACTATCTCGAGGGTCACGGAGTGGCCTGCTGGGTCACCCCCAACGCGGCGGGCGACAAGGCGAGCCTCTTCGCCAACGTCGGCCCGATGGTCGAGGGGGGCGTCGTGCTCTCGGGCCACACCGACGTGGTGCCGGTCGAGGGGCAGGACTGGACCCGCGACCCCTGGACCCTGGTCGAGGAGAACGGGCGCCTCTACGGCCGCGGGGCCTGCGACATGAAGGGCTTCGACGCGCTGGCGCTGGCCATCGTGCCGGAGGCGCTGGAGGCGGGTCTGAAGCGCCCGATCCAGATCGCGCTGAGCTACGACGAGGAGGACGGCATGTACGGCGCCCCTCCGATGATCGAGCGGATGCAGGCGGAGCTGCCGATGGCCTCGGCGGTGATCGTGGGCGAGCCCTCGCGCCTCGCCGTGGTCGGCGCGCACAAGGGCATCCTGGAGCTGATCGTGCGCACCAAGGGGTTCGAGACGCATTCCTCGATCCGCCACAAGGGCGTCTCGGCGGTGCATCTGGCGGCGCGCTTCGTGACCTGGCTGGACGACCGGCAGGACGAGAACCTCGGCCGGCCCCTGCCGGGGGCCGAGCTCTTCGATCCGCCCTGCACCTCGGTCCATGTGGGCGAGTTCCAGGGGGGCGAGGCGCACAACATCACCGCCGGGCGGGCCTGGTTCTCGGTCGACGTGCGGGCCTGCCCGCCGGAGACCTCGGCCGAGTGGCTGGAGCGGATCCAGGCCAAGGCCGCCGAGCTGGAGGCCGCCGCGCAGAAGATCCGGCCCGAGGCGCGGGTGGAGGTGGAGGTCAAGGCCGACGTCCCCCCCTGCGCGCCCGAGAAGAACGGCGCGGCCGAGGCGCTGCTGCGCCGGCTCACCGGCGACAACGCCTCCAACGCGGTCAGCTATGCGACCGAGGCGGGGCTGTTCCAGCGGGTCGGCTACTCGACCGCCGTCTGCGGGCCGGGCGACATCGCCCAGGCCCACCAGCCCGACGAGTACATCGAGGTCGAGCAGCTGGAGAAGGGCGAGGCGTTCATGAAGCGCCTCGTCGCCCATCTGAGCGCCTGAGGCGGGTCCCAGGGCCGATGCGGCCGGAGGGGCCGCGCCCGGCGCGGGCGTCCCGCGCGAGCGGTCCGGGGTCGGCTCCGCCGGGGCGTCGAGCCCCGGCGAACCCGGCTGCCGCGTCTCCGGGGCAGGGGGCGGGGCGCGACCCCTGCTTCGGGCCCCGTCCGCCCCGCGCGCCGCCCTTGCCCGGCGCCGCGGGCGGGAGGCCAGCCCGGGGCGCGCGCGGGGCGCGGCGCCTCCCCGGCGAGCGGCCCGCGCGCGGGCCTCGGGGGGCGGCGGGGCGGGCGCGAATGCATTGACGGGCGGGGGCGCCGGCCCTAGAGGGGGCGACTCTGACGCAACCCCCGACTCGCGCCCTCGGCCGAGCGGGCCGACGAGCCTCGAATCCCCCGAGCCGCTCCTCAAGGAGACCGACATCATGACCGAGCTGCGCGACGCCGCCCTCGACTCCAGGGCCTGGCCCTTCGAAGAGGCGCGCCGGCTGGTCAAACGGTTCGAGAAGGCGCCGCCGGAAAAAGGCTACGTGCTGTTCGAGACCGGCTACGGCCCCTCGGGTCTGCCGCATATCGGCACCTTCGGCGAGGTCGCCCGCACCACCATGGTGCGCCGCGCCTTCGAGGCGATCTCGGACATCCCCACCCGGCTGCTGTGCTTCTCGGACGACATGGACGGCCTGCGCAAGGCGCCGACCAACGTGCCCAACCGCGAGATGCTGACCGAGGATCTCAACCTGCCGCTGACCCGCGTGCGGGACCCGTTCGGCACGCATCCCTCCTTCGGCGAGCACAACAACGCCCGCTTGCGCGCCTTCCTCGACGCCTTCGGCTTCGAATACGAGTTCGCCTCGGCCACCGACTACTACCGCGCCGGCCGCTTCGACGCGATGCTGCTGCGCATCCTCGAGAAGTTCGACGCGGTGATGGAGGTGATGCTGCCCTCGCTGGGCGCCGAGCGTCAGGCGACCTATTCGCCGTTCCTGCCCGTGTCGCCGAAGACGGGCCATGTCCTGCAGGTCCCGACGCTGGAGCGCAACCTGGCGAAGGGCACGATCGTCTACGAGGAGCCGGACGGCGAGCGGATCGAGATCCCCGTCACGGGCGGAAACTGCAAGCTGCAGTGGAAGCCGGACTGGGCGATGCGCTGGATGGCGCTCGGCGTCGACTACGAGATGCACGGCAAGGACCTGATCCCCTCGGCGGATCTCGGCAGGAAGATCTGCCGGGCGGTGGGGATGCCCAGCCCGGAGATGTTCAACTACGAGCTCTTTCTCGACGGCGACGGGCAGAAGATCTCCAAGTCCAAGGGCAACGGGCTGTCGATCGAGGAGTGGCTGGCCTACGCCTCGCCCGAGAGCCTCAGCCTGTTCATGTTCCAGAAGCCAAAGACCGCCAAGCGGCTGCACTGGGACGTGATCCCGCGCACGGTGGACGAGTATTCGCAGCACCTGCGCGCCTATCCCGAGCAGGATCTGAAGGCGCGGCTGACGAACCCCGCCTGGCACATCCACGGCGGAAATCCGCCGGCTGACGCGATGGTGGTGCCGTTCTCGATGCTGCTGAACCTCGCCTCGGTGACCGGCGCGGAGGACAAGGCCACGCTGTGGGGGTTCCTCGCGCGCTATGCGCCGGGCGCCTCGGCGCAGACCAACCCCGGCTTCGACGCCGCGGTGGGCCGCGCGGTCGCCTACTACCAGGACAAGGTGAAGCCGACGCGGGTGTTCCGCGAGGCCACCGCCCAGGAGCAGGCGGCGCTGGCCGACCTCGCCGCGCGGCTGCGGGGCTGGGAGGGCGAGGCCTCGCCCGAGGCGCTGCAGGACGAGGTCTATGCGGTGGGCAAGGACCACGGGTTCGAGAACCTGCGCGACTGGTTCAAGGCCCTCTACGAGGTGCTGCTGGGCGCCTCGCAGGGGCCGCGCTTCGGCGGGTTCATCGCGCTCTACGGCGTCGACGAGACCGCGGCGCTGATCGAGCGGGCGCTGAAGGGCGAGCTGGTCGAGGCCGCCTGAGGCCTCTTCCCGGCTTCGCCGGACCGGACCGGGCCGCGCTGCGCGCGGTCCCCGAAAGCCGCCCCGTCGGGGCGGCTTTCGTCCTTTCGGGACGGCTCAGCCCCCGGACGCGAAGCGGAAGGCGAGCCCCAGCGCGGCCGCCGCCGCCGCCCAGGCGCCGAGCGTGGCGGCGACCGCCGGCCGGGGCCGCGCCGGGACCAGCCGCAGCGCGCCGTGGGCCGCGAGCGTGATCGCCAGCGCGGCGAGGGCGGCGCCGAGGGTCTGCCAGGCCGCGTAGGCCCAGGGCGCGTGCAGGTCGTTCGAGAGCCCCAGCGCCGCGCCCCCGGCCGCCGCCAGCGCCGCGGCGGCCGCGGCCGGCAGCAGCGGCGGCGCCAGCGCCAGCAGCCCCGCCGCCGCGGCCACGACGGGGGCCGCGAGTCCTCCCGGCGCGAAGCCCCAGTAGGCGATCAGCAGCACGGCGCCGCCGAGCGCCGCCCCGATCCCGGCCGCCGCCGCCGTCGCCCAGCCGGCGCGGCCCGGCTGGCGGGCGGCGAAGGCCGCGAGCGCCAGAAGGGCCGCGGCCGTCTCCGGGAAAGCCGCCGGGGTCAGGGCGCCGACGGCCCAGGGCGCCTCGAAGCCGAACGCGCCATGGGCCGCCGCGGGCGAGGCCGCGAGAAGGAGGAGCGCCAGCGCTCCGCCGCAAGCGCCGGCCGCCGCGCGGGCCGCGCGGCGATCGCGCGCGGGGCAGGGCGCGGGGCTGAGCGGCGGCGGCGCGTCGCGGGCCTCGGTCCTCCGGCGCGCTCGCGGGCGGGTTCCGGGCGATCCGGCGGGTTCCGCGCGCCGCGCGCGCCTCATGCCGCCCCGGTCAGGAAGGCGAGGCCGGCCAGCGCGATCGCCCCGCCCCCCGCGCGCACCAGCGCCCGCCCGGCGGGCCAGCGCGAGAGCGCGCCGATCCCGATGCCGGCGAGGTGCAGGAGGCCGGTGGCCAGCACGAAGCCCGCGGCATAGGCGAGCGGCGAGGCGGCGCCCGGCATCTCGGCCCCATGGGCGTGGCCGTGAAAGACCGCGAAGGCCGCGACCACCAGCGCCGCCGCCCAGAGCGGCGGGCGGATCGCCAGCGCCACCGCGAGGCCCAGCGCCAGGGCGGAGGCGGCGATTCCCGTCTCGATCCCCGGCAACGGAACCCCGGCCACTCCCAGCGCGCCGCCCAGCGCCATCACCAGCGGGAAGGCCACCGGCAGCACCCAGATCGCCGGCGCCCCCAGCACCGCCCCCCAGAGCCCCACCGCCACCATCGCCGCCACGTGGTCGGGCCCCATCAGCGGATGCAGGACGCCGCTCGCGAAACCGCCGGCGACGCCGGCCCCGTCATGGGCGAGCGCGGCGGGCGGCAGGAGCAGGAGCGCGGCGGCGAGCAGGGCGAAACGAGGCATGGCGGATCCGGGGAGGCGGTTGAAAACCGGGCCAGAGTGCCCCCGCCCGCCGCCCCTGTCCATCGCCGCCGCGCCCGCGCCGGGGCGGCGCCCGTCTCGCGGTCGATCCGCCGATGGCCGGCGCGCCGGCCGCGCGGCGGGAGGGACGAGCGTCGCGCGCCGGGGTCTTCGGATCGGACACGGGCTGCGCCCGCGGCCGGCGTCGGGAGCGCCGCGTCGGGCGAAGCGCGCGGGGCCCGCGTGCGCCCGCGGCGCGGGGCGGGCGGCGCGCCCGGGGCGTGGACCGCCCCCCGGCGCCCCCTCGCCCTGCGCCGCGGGCGCGCCCTCGCGTCGCGCGCGACCGCCGACGCGGCGCCCTGCGGGCCGGGGGAAGTCGGGTCGGGGGAAGCCGGGCCGGTGGAAGCCGGGTCAGGTGAAGCCAGGCCGGGTGAAGCCGGGTCGGGGCGGGCGCGACGGGAGCTGCGGACGGGCGCGGGGCGCAGGCGGGCGGGCGCCCTAGTCGTCGCGGGGAATCACGCCGAGGCCGCGCAGGTAGACCATCGCGCCGGTCTCCAGCAGGTCCTCGGGCGAGATCGAGGCGCGCTGTCCCGCGCTCTCGCGCGAGAACAGCTCCACCACCCCGTGGGACAGCGCCCAGATGTGGTAGCTCATCATCTGCACCGGCGGCCGCTTCTCGGGCGGCAGGCGCATCACCAGCGCCTCGGAGGCCGCCCGCATCACCCCCATCGCCCGGTCGGAGGCCGCGCGCAGCGCCGGGTCGGCCGAGACCGCCACGCCGCTCTCGAACATGGCGATGTACATGCCCGGCTCGCGGCGGGCGAAGTGCAGGTAGGCGCGGCTCATCTTCTCGAAGGCCGAGATCGGCGAGGGGCTGCCCTTGTTCCAGGCCCGCTCCAGCAGGTCGGCGAAGAGCTCGAACCCGCGCCGCGCCATCTCGGCGATCAGGTCCTCGCGGCCCTTGAAGTGGCGGTAGGGGGCGGCGTTGGAGACGCCGGCCTCGCGCGCCACCTCGGCCATGGTGAAGCCCTGCGGCCCGCGCGAGGCGATCAGGGGCAGGGCCGCCTCGACCAGCGCCTCGCGCAGGTTGCCGTGATGGTAGCCGCGCCGGGCGCGGCCGCCGTCCTCGTCCCCGCCGCTGGCGCCCTTCGCATCGTCCATGCGCCCCTCTTACCCGGCCCCCGCCCGGGCGCCAATCCACGCCCGCCCGCGCGCCGTCGTCCGCCGTCTCCGCCGGGCGCGGAGCAACCCCGCGTTAACCCGGCGCGCCTACCGTCCCGCGCGCGAAACGGGCCTCGGCCCGCGAGGGAGCCTGCGACAGGGGAGGCGCTGCGCCATGGGCGGCTGGGAGCTTCGGGTGACGGAGGAGGCGCGCGGCCTGGCGCGCCTGCTGCCGGTGGTGCTGAGCGTGGACCTCAAGGCGGGAACGGCGGAGTTCAGCCGCCAGGCCGCGACCCTGCTGGCGCGCCTGCGTCACATGTATTTCCTCGAGACGGGGGCGCTCGGCTTCCTGCGCGTGGCCGCCTCCGGCCGGCCGGCGCCCGACGAGGACCGACGCCGCCTGCGCGCCGACCACGGCGGCTTCGACGCCGCGGTCGAGCGCGCGGCCGAGGCGCTGCGCGTCGCCGCCCGCCGCCACGACGTGCCCATCGGGATGGAGGCGCTGGCGCTGCTCGAGGACATGGTCGAGGACCGCACCTGCATCCGCGAATCGATCCACGGGATGCTGAGCTCCTACGGCGGCGCCCAGCTCGACGCCGAGGGCCGGCGCAGCGACGCGGCCTTCATCCTCGAGCGGCTGGAGGCGCTGGCCCCCCGCTTCTCGGAGGCCGAGGAGCGCCTGCGCATCCACGCCGCCGACCGCGGCCACCCCCCGCCGGAGGCGATCGGCGAGGACGAGGACCCGCTTGCGGCCGAGGCGGAGGCGCCCGGCGAGACGGCCTGACCGCTCCGCGCCGCCGCGCGCGTCGGTCCCGGTCCTGCGGCGAGCGGCGGCGGGGGGCGCGGCGCGGGGGCCCGGGAAGCGGCGAGTCGCGGGTCGGCGGCGGTTTCGGAAACCGGCGCCGGCCTGCGAAAGTCATCGCGCGGCCTTTCGTGCGCCTCATTCTTCGACAGGGTGTGCCCTCGAACCGCTTCCGGCGCACGGAAGCGGAGGTGACCTGACGACGAGGAGACCGACGAGATGTCCGCGATCCCTTCCGCCCGCCCCGCCGACGCCCGCCTGACCCGCCGCCTGCGCGCGCCCGTGATGGCCGCCTGCGCCGCCGCGCTGCTTTCGGCCTGCGCCAACGGGCAGGGTCCCTCCAGCAACCAGGCGGCCGGCGCCGGCGTCGGCGCGGTGCTGGGCGCGGCCTCGGGCCTGCTGGTCGGCGGCGACGACCGCCGCAACGCGCTCGTCGGCGCGGGCATCGGCCTGCTGGCCGGCGCCGCGGTGGGCACCTACCTCGACCAGCAGGAGCAGGACCTGCGCCAGGACCTCTCGGGCACCGGCGCCGAGGTCACCCGCGTCGACGACGCGCTGCTGGTCACCCTGCCGGGCGGCGTCACCTTCGACACCGACTCGACGGTGGTGAAGTCCGAGTTCCGCCGGCCGCTGAACCGCGTCGCGCGCACGCTGAAGAAGTATCCCTCGTCCTACGTGGACGTGATCGGGCACACCGACTCGACCGGCGACGCCTCCTACAACCAGCAGCTCTCCAACCGCCGCGCCCGCTCGGTGGCCTCCGAGCTGATCGAGCGCGGCGTGAAGCGCCAGCGCATCGAGGCCTACGGCCGCGGCGAGGAGCAGCCCGTCGCCTCCAACGAGACCGCCCAGGGCCGCGCCGCCAACCGTCGGGTGGAGATCCTGATCGTGCCGGCCACGCAGTCGTGATCCTCCTCCGGCGCGCGGGCGATCCGCGCGCCGGAGCCCCTGCGCGCTCCGTCCCCGTCCATCACACCCCGGGCGGCGGATCGTCGGGACGCGCCCCTCGCGACCGCGGGGGGCGCGTTCGCGTCTCGGGCGGGCGGGCATCGGCCCGAGGAGCTCGGGCCGGGGGAGCCTGGGGCAGGGTCGCCCATGGCCTCTGCGCGTCGGACCGCGCCGTCTGTGGCGGCTTCGCTCGCGGGCGAGCCGGGCGGGCGGTTTCCGGACGGGCTTGCGCCCTCGTCTGCATGGGCTAGGTGTGGGGCTCCGCGCCCCTCGACCGGAGCCCGACAATGCGCCCTGACGCCTCGCGATCCCGCGCCGACGCGCGCCTGCGCCTCGCCGCGCCGCCGGCCGCCGGGGCCGGGCGATGAGCGGCCTGCGCCCGGCCGCGGGCCTCGCCGCGGACCGTCCCCCCGCGGACCTGCCCGAGGCGGCGCCGCTGGCGCGCCTGCCCTCCCGCCTGCGGCTGGGGGTGGAGTTCGCGGTCCTGTTCGTGGGCCTGCCGCTGGGGCTCGCCTTCGGCCTGCCGCCCTCGATCATGTGGACGCTGCTCGCCTGCAGTTTCGCGCTGGGGCTGGTCCTGCTGGCGCTCACCCCGGGCTTCCGCTTCGCCGAGTTCCTGGAGGGCAGGCCCTCGCCCGGGTGGTGGACCGCGCCGGCCTTCGCGCTCGGGGCCGGGGCCGCGATCTATGCGCTGACCCTGGCGCTGCTGCCGCAGGCGCTGTTCTGGATGCCGATCGCCATGCCCGACCTGTGGCTGACGATCCTGCTGTTCTACCCGATCCTCTCGGCCCTGCCGCAGGAGGCGGTGTTCCGGGTGCTGTTCTTCCGCCGCTACGGGGCGCTGTTTCCCTCGAAGGCCGCGGCGGTCTCGACCAACGCGCTGGTCTTCGCGCTGGCGCACCTGTTCCTGTGGAACTGGGTGGCCCTGCTGCTGACCGCGGCGGGGGGCGCGATCTTCTCGCTCGCCTACCTGCACCGGGGGGGGCGCAACTTCTGGTTCCCGGTGCTGCTGCACGCCATCGCGGGCTGGCTGATCTTCACCATCGGGCTGGGCCGGTTCTTCTACCACGGGGCGGTCCCCACATGACGCGTCGCCCCGGGAACTCCGACGCCCCGCCCGAGGACGCCCTCGTCTCCGCCGCCGAGACGGGCGGGGAGGACCCCGAGGCGCTGTCGCGGTTCCTCGACGGCGACCGGTTCGAGTTCCGCCTCTCCGGCGGGCGCGGCTTCATCCTGGATTTCGAGAAGGGGCGCGACGTGATCAGCCTCGAGGGGCTAGGCCTGACGCCCTGGGACCTGCTGCCCTCGATCCGCGGCCGCGACCTGGTGCTGAGCTTCGAGGGCGGCGAGGTGGTCCTGCGCGGCGCCGCCGGCGTGCATCTCGACCAGTGGGATTTCAGGTACTGAGCGGGGGGGCGCGCGGCGTGGCGCGTCGAGCATGGCGCATTGAAATGCGCCCTACGGGGAGGCGACGGACGCAGCGGGCATGAAAAAAGGGGGCCTCGCGGCCCCCTTCGGCGTCCTGCGATCCGTCGGCGCTCAGCCGGCCTTCGCCTCCTGGGGGGCGACCGACTTCTCGCGGCGCACCTGCAGGCGGTTCAGGGCGTGGACGTAGGCGCGGGTCGCCGACAGGATCGTGTCGGTGTCCGAGGCGCGGCCGGTGGCGATGCGCCCGTCCTCCTCCAGCCGGACCGAGCAGGTGGCCTGCGCGTCGGTCCCTTCCGTCACCGCGTGGATCTGGAACAGCTGCAGCTTCGCCTCGTGCGGCACGATCGTGCGGATCGCCTTGAAGCAGCAGTCGACGGGGCCGTCGCCGGTCTCGGTCGCGGACTTCTCGACGCCGTCCACGATCAGGGTCAGCTCGGCCTTCGGCGAGCGGGTGGTGCCGCAGGTCACCGCCAGCTCCTTGACCTCGAAGCGCTGGGGGGCGCCGTCGGCGCCGGTCTCGGCCATCAGCGCCAGGATGTCTTCGTCGTAGACTTCCTTCTTGGTGTCGGCCAGCGCCTTGAAGCGCACGAACACGTCGTTGAGCTGGTTGTCGCCCACCGTGTGCCCCAGGTCCTTCAGCTTGGCGCGGAAGGCGGCGCGGCCGGAGTGCTTGCCCATCACCAGGTTGGACTCGGTCAGGCCCACCATCTCGGGACGCATGATCTCGTAGGTGGTGGTGTCCTTCAGCATCCCGTCCTGGTGGATGCCGCTCTCGTGGGCGAAGGCGTTCTTGCCGACCACGGCCTTGTTGTACTGCACCGGGAAGCCGGTGATCTGGCTGACCAGACGGCTGGCCTGCATGATCCGGGTGGTGTCGACGCCGTTGGTCCAGGGCAGGATGTCGTGGCGCACGCGCATCGCCATCACGATCTCCTCGAGCGCCGCGTTGCCCGCCCGCTCGCCCAGGCCGTTGATCGTGCACTCCACCTGGCGCGCGCCGGCGGAGACGGCGGCCAGGCTGTTGGCGACCGCCATGCCCAGGTCGTTGTGGCAATGGGTCGAGAAGATCACGTCCTCGATGCCCGTCACCCGCTCGCGCAGCAGGCGGATCAGGGCGGCGCTCTCCTCCGGGGCGGTGTAGCCGACGGTGTCGGGGATGTTGATCACGCGCGCGCCGGCGTCGACCGCGGTCTGCACCGCCTTGACCAGGAAGTCGTGCTCGGAGCGGGTGGCGTCCTCGGGCGACCACTGCACCTCGTCCACGAACTTGCGGGCGTGGGTGACGGCGAAGTGGATCTTCTCCAGCACCGCCTCGGGCTCCAGCTGCAGCTTGCGCGCCATGTGGATCGGGGAGGTGGCGATGAAGGTGTGGATGCGGTTCTTGTGCGCCTTCTCGACGGCCTTGGCGGCGCGCTCGATGTCGGCGGCGCCGGTGCGGGCCAGGCCGCAGACCGTGGCGTTGCGGACCACGCCGGAGATCGCCGAGACGGCCTCGAAATCGCCCTCGGAGGCGATCGGGAAGCCGGCCTCGATGATGTCGACGCCCATCTCGTCGAGCAGGCGGGCGACCGACAGCTTCTCGTCCAGGGTCATGGTCGCGCCGGGCGACTGCTCGCCGTCGCGCAGGGTGGTGTCGAAGATCTGCACGCGGTCGGCGGCGGGGCCGGAAACGGAGGCGGGGGCGGTCATGTCAGCGATCCTTTTGCGCTTGTGCCTTGGGCGGAGCGGCCGGGGTCAGGATCGGCCGGGGCTCCGGAGGGTCTGCGCGGCGCATGGCGAACGTCCCCTGAGCGCGCGCGCCGCAGATCCCGGCACGCTCAGGGGCGCGTAAGGAGAAGGAGGGCGAGGCCGCCGAGGACGCGCGCCGAGGCGCCGGGCGCGAAGGGCGCTCGGGCGAAGTCGGGGGCGATATGGGCGTCGCGGACCATGGCCGGGCTTATACACGCGTCTTCCCGGCGAAGAAAAGCGCGAATCGCGGGCGGCGCGTTGAGGCTCTGGAAAGGATATCGCGGGATTGTCCGCCGACCTGAGATCTGGAGCCGCCGGAGCCCGACATGCCGACCTTCACCATCGTCCATCGCTTCGCCCTCGCGGTCGGCGTGCCCCTGCTGTTCCTGGCGGCCTTCGCCGCGGTGGTCGTCTCCGGCGCGTGGGAGCGTCGGGCGACCGCGGACCAGGCGAGCCATGGGGTCGCCATGGCGCGCGCCGCCTCCGACGTGGTGCACGCGCTGCAGGTCGAGCGGGGGATCTCCGCGGGGTTCATCGGGGCGCAGGGCGGCGGCGGGTTCGAGGGGCGGCTGACCGCGGCGCGCGCCGACACGGACGGCGCCGCGCGCGCCTTCGGGGAGACGCTGGCGAGCTACCTCGAGGCGGACGGGGCGGCGCGGGTCGCGGCCGCCGCGCAGACCGCCGCCGCGCGGCTCGAGAGCCTGGCGCAGACCCGGCGGGCGGTCGACGCGCTGGGCCTGCCGCTCCCGGACATGGCGAAATGGTACACGGGCTCGATCCGCAGCCTGATCGACGTCGAGGCGACGCTGCGCGGGGTGATCGACTTTCCGGGCAGCGAGCGGCTGATGGGCGTCTACGCCTCGCTGATCGAGGCGAAGGAACGCGCGGGGCAGGAGCGGGCGATGGGCGCCAACGGCTTCGGCGCCGGCCGGTTCGAGCCGGCGGTCTTCGACGCGTTCCGCGACCTCGCCATCAGCCAGGAGGTCTATCTCGACTCGGCCGAGGCCGCCGCCGGAGAGGCGATGCGCCGCGAGATCGCCGCCTTCCGCGGCTCGCCCGAAAGCGCCGAGGTCGCGCGACTGCGCGCGGTCGCCGCCGACGGCGTGCGCCTGGGCTTCATCGCCGGGGTGACCGGGCCGGAGTGGTTCGACGCCTCGTCCGCGCGCATCGCGCAGCTCAAGGCGCTCGAGGACGAGATCGCCGTCGCGCTTCAGGCGCAGGCCGCCGCCGCGGCCGCCGAGGCCGGGACCCGGCTGGCGGTCACGTTCGGGGCGCTGCTGGTCACGATGCTCTCCGCGGGGCTGGTGGCCTGGTTCTCGGCGCGCGGCGTGATCTCTCCGATCCGCGCCATCTCGCGGGTGTTCGAGTCGCTGAACCTCGGCAAGGACGTGTCCCTTCCCGACGGCGTCCTGCACCGCAGGGACGAGGTCGGCGTGCTGGCGCGCACCGCCCAGCAGACCCAGTTCGCGGCCGACCGCATGAACCGCATCACCGCGGCGCTGGAGGTCTCGGCCGCGCCGCTGGTGGTGTGCAACGACCGCTTCTACATCACCTACGCCAACCCCGCCTTCTCGAAGATGATCGAGCCGTCGCGGGGCTACTTCAAGTCGATGGGCTCGGACATCGACGACCTGGCGGGCAAGAACATCGACATCTTCCACCAGGGCAAGGCCCGGATCCGCCAGATGCTCGACGGCCTGAAAGAGCGCCACATCTCCACCATCTCCTTCGACGCGCGGATGTTCGACGTCTCCACCTCGCCGATCATCGAGAACGGGCGCCGGCTGGGCTACGTGATCACCTGGGACGACGTCACCGACAGCCGCCGGCTGGAGACGCAGCTTCGCGACGTGATTGCGGCGGCGGTGGAGGGGGACTTCTCCCGGCGCATCGACACCGACACCGAGATCGCCTTCCTGCGCGACGTGGGCCTGGGCATGAACCAGGTCTGCGGGATCGTCGCGGCCTTCTCGGCCGACGTCGACCAGGCGGTGCGCGCGCTGGCCGAGGGCGACCTGACCCGCCGGGTGGAGGGGCGCTACGCCGGCGTGCTGGGCCAGCTCGCCTCCGGCGTCAACGAGACGACCGAGCGGCTGGGCTCGCTGGTCTCCGAGATCAAGTCGGCGGGCGGGCGGGTGCGCGGGGCCTCGGACGAGATCGCCTCGGGCGCCGGCGCGCTGGCCGAGCGGGCCGAAAGCCAGGCCGCCGCCCTCGAGCAGACCGCGGCGCTGATGGAGGAGATGACCGGCTCGGTGAAGGCCAACGCCGACGCCGCCTCCGAGGCGCGGGCCGAGGCGGCGGAGGCCGACGGGCGCGCCGACGGGGGCCGCGTGGTGGTCGACGAGGCGGTCGAGGCGATGGGCCGCCTCTCCGAGAGCTCGCGTCGGATGGGGGAGATCGTGGACGTGATCGCCTCGATCGCCACGCAGACCAACCTCCTGGCCCTGAATGCGGCCGTGGAGGCGGCGCGGGCCGGCGACGCGGGCAAGGGCTTCGCGGTGGTCGCCTCCGAGGTCGGCGCGCTCGCCCGACGCTCCCGCGAGGCCGCCGACGACATCCGCGGCCTGATCCACGAGAGCTCCGAGCGGGTGACCGCCGGGGTGGGGCTGGTGGAGCGGACCGGCTCGGCCCTCTCGGAGATGGCCGAATCCCTGCGCCGCATCTCCGAGCGCGTGGGCCGCATCGACGCCGCCAGCCGCGAGCAGGCCTCGGGCGTCGAGGAGATCAACCAGGCGGTGACCCAGATGGACGAGAACACCCAGCGCAACGCCGCCCTGGCGGACAGCTCCGCCCGTTCCGCCCGAGACCTGGCCCGCGAGTCCGAAGAACTGGACCGCCTGACCGCGATGTTCCGCACCCGCGACGCGGCCCGCCCCGCCTCCGCCTCCCGCGCCGCCTGATCCGGCGGGGGTGCGGGCGGGAACCCAGCGGGATCGGAGAGGGCGAGGGGTCTGAGGCGGCGCGCCGAGGATCGCCAGGATTGGACCAGCCCGGCGCCGGGCGCTTCGGCGCCTGGCGGGGAGGGCGCGCCGGAGATCCGGCGACGCTCCGCCGCTTTCCGGCTCGGCGGATGCACGGAAGGGGCCGGCGGTCTCCGTCGACATCGACCGGGCGGTCGCAATCGCCGGATCGCGCCTGCGCCTGAAAATCGGCGCGTCCCGAGCCCGCTGCGCTTGCGGGCCTGCGCCGCGAGAGGCCGACGCGTCTGTCGCCCGGGGCCTCCGGACGTCGGATCGCCCGAGCACGGTCAGCGCGGGGCCGGTCAGCCCGGGGACGGCGAGCCGGGGGGCGATCGGCCCGGGGACGCCGAGCCCGGGGCCAGCGCGTCCGCGGCGACCGTCAGCCGCCGCTGCCGCTCGAGGGCGGGGTCGCGTCGGTGGAGGCGGCTGCGCCGGCGGGGGGCGTTTCGGCGGGCGGGGCCTCGGCGGGCGCGTCGCCGGCGTCGGTCTGGGGGGCCGGCTCGGGCTCGACGCCCGGCTCGGCGCCCGGGCGGCCGTTGACCCACCAGCCTTCGAAGACCGCACCGTCGGCGTATTCCATCCGTCCGGGGCCGTTGCGCTGGCCGTTCTCGAAACGGCCGCGGTAGACGTCGCCGCCCTTGTAGGTGGCCACGCCCTCGCCGTGGATCTCGCCTTCCTTCCAGCCGCCCTCGTAGATGAAGCCGTCGGGCATCTCGATGCGGCCCACGCCGTCGCGCAGTCCGTCGACGAAGCCGCCCGAATAGACCGAGCCGTCGGGGAAGGTCGTCGTGCCCTCGCCGTTCTGCACCCCCGCGGTCCAGTCGCCGTCGTAGACGTAGCCGTCGGGATACTCGAGCCGGCCGGCGCCGTCGTACTTGCCGTCCGAGAAGCCGCCCTCGTAGCGCGCGCCGTTGGCGTAGACCGCCGTGCCCTCGCCCTGGATGCGCCCGCCCGACCAGGAGCCGGCGAAGGTCGAGCCGTCGGCGTAGCGCACCGTGCCCGGCCCCTCGGGCGCGCCGGCGACGAAGGCGCCCTCATGCACCGTCCCGTCGGCATAGGTGGCCTTGCCCTGGCCCTCGATCCGGCCCTCGACCCACTCGCCCTCGTAGCGGAAGCCGTCCGCGCCCACGAAGCGGCCCGCGCCGTGGCGCAGGTCTTCGGAGAAGCCGCCCTCGTAGACGTCGCCGTTGGCGTAGACGACCTTGCCCTCGCCCTGGCGCTTGCCGTCGACGAAGGCCCCTTCGTAGAGGTCGCCGTTGGGCTGGCGGGCGGTCCCGGTCCCCTCGATGCGGCCCTCGACGAACGCGCCCTCGTAGACGAAGCCGTCGGCGAGCTCGATGCGGCCCTCGCCGTGGCGCAGACCGCCCTGCATGCCGCCGGTGTAGAGCGAGCCGTCGGGGTAGCGCACCGTGGCCTCGCCCTCGGGCGCGCCCGCGACGAAGGCGCCCTCGTAGCGGTAGCCGTCGGGGCGGGTCAGCACGCCCTGGCCCGAGGGCTGGTTGTCGGCGAAGGCGCCCTCGTAGACCACGCCGTCGGCGTAGCGCGCGACGCCCTGGCCCTCGATCTTGCCCTCGACCCAGTCGCCCTCGTAGGAGCCGCCGTCGGAGTAGCGGATGCGGCCCTTGCCCTGGGGCTTGCCGCCGACGAAATGGCCCTCGTAGACCGAGCCGTTGGGGTATTCGGCGACGCCCTGGCCCTGGATCCAGCCGTCCACGAATTCGCCGGTGTAGCGGAAGCCGTCGGGGCGCACGAGGGTGCCCGAGCCGTGCTGGCGGCCCTCCTTGAACTGGCCCTCGTAGACCTCGCCGGTGTCGTAGCGCTTGGTTTCGACGTTCGACTGCGGCGCCGCCGCCGTCGCCGCCGCCAGCGCGCCGGCGCCGGCCATCGCCCAGACCCAACCTCGGCCCATGCTGCTCCCGTCCTCGTGCTGCGTGCCCGGATATCCGCCGCCTCGGCGCGCCCTCGCGCCCTGCGGTCCTGGCGCCGCGGAGCGTCCCCAGAGCGGGCGCCGCGGTTCGCTGCCGGGGACAGTAGGCGGCGCTCCGGCCCCATGCAACCGGCCGCGGCGCAGAGGCGCGGACGACGTTCCGCCATGTCCCTGCGTCGCTTGCCCTCGCCTGCGGGCCGGTGACCGCGCTATCCGGAAGATAGCGGGCGGCCGGGCCCGGGGCAGGGCGCTATCCCCTGGATAGCGCGCCGGCGCGACGCCCGCGCGGGACGGATCCGACAGGGGCGGGGCGCGCAGGGGAGAGCGCGGCCCGTGGTCCCCGCGGCGCGGCGCAACCGGAGCCGGCGGAGGCCCGCGTCGCCGCGCGGGCTTGCCTCGCCTGCCGGGGCGCCTGTAACTGCCGGGCCTGAAACCGACCCTCCGTCCGCGCCGGACCCGCCGGAGACCGAGATGCCCGACGCCTTCCGCCTGACGCTCGCCCAGCTCGACCCCCGCGTGGGCGACCTCGACGGCAATGCCGCCAGGGCGCTCGCCGCGTGGGAGGAGGGCAAGGCCGCCGGCGCCGACCTGGTGGCGCTGCCCGAGATGTTCCTCGCCGGCTACCAGCCCCAGGACCTGGTCCTGAAGCCCGCCTTCGTGAAGGCCTGCGCGGCGCGGCTGGAGAAGCTGGCCGAGGCCACGAAGGACGGCCCCGCGCTGGCCCTCGGCGCGCCCTTCGCGGGGCTGGAGCGGCCGGAGAACGCCTACTGGATCCTGCAGGGCGGCGAGATCCGCGCCCGCGTCTCCAAGCACCATCTGCCCAATTACGGGGTCTTCGACGAGAAGCGGCTTTACCACTCCGCCGACCCCTCCGGCCCGATCCAGATCGGGCCTGCGCGCCTGGGCATCCCGATCTGCGAGGACGCCTGGTTCCCCGACGTGGCCGAGACCGCGGCCGAATCCGGGGCCGAGATCCTGTTCGTGCCCAACGGCTCCCCCTACGAGCGGGGCAAGCACGACATGCGCGTCAACCTGATGGTGGCCCGCGTGGTCGAGACCGGGCTGCCGCTGGTCTACCTCAACCGCACCGGCGGGCAGGACGACCAGGTCTTCGACGGCGGCTCCTTCGCGCTGAACGTGCACGGGGGGCTGGCCGCCCAGCTGCCGTTCTTCGAGGAGCGGATCGTGCACCTCGATTTCGAGCGCGGGAACGAGGGCTGGCGCTGCGCCCCCGGCCCGCTGGCGCCGGTGCCCGACACGGCCGAGCTCGACTACAAGGCGATGGTGGTGGGGACCCGCGACTACCTCGCCAAGACCGGGTTCAGGAAGGTCGTGCTGGGCCTTTCGGGCGGCGTCGACAGCGCGCTGGTCGCGGCCATCGCCGCCGACGCCGTGGGGCCCGAGAACGTGCGCTGCGTGATGCTGCCCTCGCGCTACACCTCCGGGCACAGCCTCGAGGATGCGGCGGGGGTGGCGAAGGCGCTGGGGACCCGGCTCGACACCGTGCCGATCGCGCCGGGGGTCGAGACGATGACGCAGACGCTCGCGCCCCTTTTCGACGGCATGGCCGCGGACGTGACCGAGGAGAACCTCCAGTCCCGCCTGCGCGGCCTGATCCTGATGGCCCTGTCGAACAAGTTCGGCGAGCTGCTGCTGACCACCGGCAACAAGTCCGAGGTCGCGGTGGGCTACGCCACGCTCTACGGCGACATGAACGGCGGCTGGAACCCGATCAAGGACCTCTACAAGATGCGGGTCTTCGCGGCCTGCCGCTGGCGCAACGCCGAGCATCGCGACTGGATGAAGGGCCCCGCCGGCGTGGTGATCCCGCCGCGGGTGATCGACAAGCCCCCCAGCGCCGAGCTGCGCGAGGACCAGAAGGACGAGGACAGCCTGCCGCCCTACGAGGTGCTCGACGACATCCTCGAAGGGCTGGTGGAGGGCGACCTCTCGGTCTCCGACCTGGTGGCGAAGGGCCACGAGCGGGCGGTGGTCGAGCGGGTCGAGCACCTGCTGTATCTCGCCGAATACAAGCGGTTCCAGTCGGCGCCGGGCCCCAAGCTGGGCCCGAAGGCCTTCTGGCTCGACCGCCGCTACCCCATTGCGATGAGCTGGCGTGACCGTGACTGATCCCATCGAGACCGAGCCCGCGGCCCCCGAGGCCGCGCCCGAGATCCCCCGCGTGATCGAGTTCCACCAGAACACGTTCAAGATCAAGACCATGAGCCTGCTGTCGCTGCTGGTGGCGGCCTGGTTCCTGTGGATCGCCGTCGGCGCCGCCTTCGAGGGCGCGCGCCCTGCGTCGCTGGAAACCGCGCAGCCCGCGATCGCCGAGCTGCCGGCCGTCGAGGGCCCCCCCGCCCCCGCCCCCGAGGGCGAGGCGGCCGTGCCCGAGGCGCCGGCGCAGCCGCCCTCGCCCCTGATCGCGGGGGTCGGCGGGCTGATGTTCGCGGTGATGGGCCTGATCCTGTTCCGCGAGGGCGCGAAGACCACGCCGATCCTGCGCCTGACGCCCGAGGGGATCGAGGACCGCCAGTTCGGCTTCATCCCCTGGGCCGAGGTGCGCAACTACCGGCTGGTGTCGTCCTTCTTCTCGCCGGGCTTCGGATAC
Organism: Albimonas pacifica; assembly: GCF_900113695.1. GTDB lineage: Bacteria > Pseudomonadota > Alphaproteobacteria > Rhodobacterales > Rhodobacteraceae > Albimonas > Albimonas pacifica. The sequence continues at coordinate 323,987 of NZ_FOQH01000008.1, forward strand.
AGCCTGAAGAAAGGCGTGCAGCCCCCGCGCCGCGTTGCGCTTTTCCAGTTCCAGAAAGCGATGAACGCGATCTCGGGCCTGCCGGCGCGCTGCTTTCGCAAGCAGATGGTCGTGGGCGGGTGCGAGCAGATGCTGCTGGGCTTCCAGCTCCACCGGCCGGAGCTGGAAGGCAAGAAATGACGCTGACGCGCTTCGCCCCCTCGCCGACGGGGCGCCTGCATCTGGGCAACCTGCGCGCGGCCCTGTTCAACTGGGCCATCGCGCGCCGGGCGGGCGGGCGCTTCGTGCTGCGCATCGACGACACCGACGCGGCCCGGTCGCAGGAGCGCTTCGTCGAGGCGATCCGCGAGGATCTCGACTGGCTGGGCCTGACCCGGGACGCGGAGGTGCGCCAGTCGGACCGCCTCGCCGCCTACGCCGCGGCGGCGGAGCGGCTGAAGGCCGACGGGCGGCTCTATCCCTGCTGGGAGACGCCGGACGACCTGGCCCTGAAGCGGCGCGTGCAGCTCTCCCGCGGGCTGCCGCCGGTCTACGACCGTGCGGCGCTGGCGCTGAGCGAGGACCAGAAGGCGGCGCTGGCCGCCGAGCGCCCCCCGCACTGGCGCTTCAAGCTCGACCAGGAGCGGGTGGAGTGGAGGGACGGGATCCTGGGGCCGGTCTCGATCGACGCGGCCTCGGTCTCCGACCCGGTGCTGATCCGCGAGGACGGGCAGGTGCTCTACACCTTCGCGAGTTCCGTGGACGATGCGGAGATGGGGATCACGGACGTGGTGCGCGGGGCGGACCATGTGACCAACACCGCGGCCCAGGTGCAGATCATGCGCGCGCTGGGGGCCGGGGCGCCGCGCTTCGCCCACCACTCGCTGCTGACCGGGCCGGAGGGAGACGCCTTCTCCAAGCGCGCCGAGGCGCTGTCGCTGGGCGCCCTGCGGGCCGAGGGCTACGAGCCGATGGCGCTGCTGTCGCTGATCGCGCGGCTGGGCTCGGCCGACCCGGTGGAGCCCCGGCGCTCGCCCGAGGAGATCGCCGAAGGCTTCGACGTCGCCCGCTTCGGGACCGCGCCGACGCGGCTGGACCCGGCCGACCTCGGGCCGCTGACCGAGAAGATCCTGCACGCGATGAGCTTCGCGCAGGCCGCCCCGCGCCTCGCCGCGCGGGGCCTCGAGGGGCCGCGGGCGGAGGCGATCTGGGCCGCGGTCCACGCCAACCTGACCCGCTTCGACGAGATCGACGAGTGGCGGGCGATCCTCGACCGCGGCGCGACGCCGGTGGTGGCGCCCGAGGACCGGGAGTTCGTGGCCCGGGCGCTCGCCGTCCTGCCGCCGCGGCCGTGGAGCGAGGCGACCTGGGGCGAATGGACCGGGGCGCTGAAGGCCGAGACCGGCCGCAAGGGCCGGGCCCTGTTCCTGCCGCTGCGCCGGGCGCTGACCGGGCGCGACCGGGGGCCGGAGATGGGCCCGCTGATGGCGCTGATGTCCGCGCCCGCGCCGCAACCGGCCGACATTCCCGCCGATTGATCCCGCTGCGTCGCCAAGGTTGACGGGGCGCAGGCCCCGTGCGACCCAATTTCCGCGGGCGTGTCAGGCGTCCGGGGGGAGGATCGGGACGGGTGAGCGCGACCAGCGGGGACGCCGCCGCAGCGGCATCGGGCGGAGGGCTGCGCGCGCTCCTTGCGCCGCGCCGGCTGGCGGGGCTGGGCATCGCCCTCGTCGTCGCCGTGGTCTGCGTGCTGGGCTTCGCCAACGTGCAGGTGTTCAAGAGCCTGGAGTCCGGCCTCAACGACCGCCTGCGCGTGCTGTTCTCGCCCTTCACCGAGAAGCAGGACCCGCGCATCTCGGTCATCACCATCACCGAGGAGACGCTGGCGCTGTTCCCCTACCGCTCGCCGGTGGACCGGGCGCACCTGGCCGAGGTGATCGACCTGCTGGGGGCGGCGGGGGTGAAGGGCTTCGCGCTCGACATCCTGATCGACCAGCCGACGGAGCCGGCCAAGGACGCGCGGCTGATCGAGGCGATCCGCAACTTCCCGGGCAAGGTGGTGCTGGCCTATGCCGACGAGCGGGCGGGGATGCTGCCGCGGCAGATGGAATATATGAACGCATTCCGGGCGCAGGCGGGGGCGATCCCGGGCTCGGCCGTGCTCGACTACGATCCCGACGGGGTGGTGCGCCGCTTCGACAACTACATGACCGGCGAGATCCTGGGGATGTCGGCGGCGATGCTGGAGTCGGCGGGCGTCGAGGGCGAATTCCAGAAGCGCGGCATCGTCGACTGGCGGCGCGAGACGGTGGACCACGCCGAGGCCTTCCAGAAGATCCAGAGCCACGTCCTGCTGAACCCCGCGCTGCCGCGCGCGATGTTCCCCGCCTGGTTCGGGGGGCGGTTCGTGTTCATCGGCGCGGACCTGCCGCAGACCGACCGGCACGCGACCTCGCTGCTGGTCGATCCCGGCCTGACCGAGTTCAAGGGCTACGCCGGCGTGCTGGTCCACGCACATGTGCTGAGCCAGCTTCTGGACGGGCGGGTGGTGCGCAACTGGAGCGTCGACCAGCGCAGCGGCATGGCGGTCACGGGCGCGATGGCGCTGCTGGGGGCGCTGATCGGGATCTCCTCCATCGGGCTGCACTGGCGGGGGCTGGCGGTGCTGGGGGCGGCGGCGGGCTACCTCGGCCTGGCGCTGACGCTGGCGGGGCTGTGGAGCGGGCCCTACCTGCCCATCGGCCCCGGCCTCGCGGCGCTGGCGCTCAGCTTCGGGCTGGGGGGCGCGGCGGAGGCGTTCTTCTCGGTACAGGAGAAGGCCTTCATCCGGCAGGCGTTCTCCCACTACCTGGAGCCGGCGATGGTCGACCGGCTGGCCCGCGACCGCTCCTCCCTGCGGCTGGGGGGGGAGCGGCGCGAGATCTCCTTCATCTTCACCGACGTCGCCGGCTTCACCGACATGTCCGAGAAGCTGGAGCCGGAGGTGCTGGCGGCCCTGCTGAACGAGTATTTCGACGGCATGTCCGACATCATCGGGGCGCATGGCGGCTCGATCGACAAGTTCATCGGGGACGCGGTGGTGGCGCTGTTCGGCGCCCTGACGCCCGAGCGCGACCACGCGCTGAACGCGCTGCGCTGCGCGGTGGAGATGGACGCCTTCGCCGAGCGCTTCCGCGAGGCGCACGCCCACCACGGCATGGGGGTGACCCGCATCGGCGTGCATTCGGGCGCGGCCTCGGTCGGCAACTTCGGCGGGCGCAAGCGCTTCGACTACACCGCCATGGGCGACGCCATGAACACCGCCGCCCGGCTGGAGAGCATCAACAAGACCCTGGGCACGCGGGTCACCGTGTCGGAGGCCGCGCGGGCGGCGGCGGAGGGATTCGCCGTGGCCGACAAGCCCGTCCCCCCGCTGCGCCCGGTGGGGCGGGTGATGCTGAAGGGCAAGGCCGAGCCGGTGCAGGTGTGGAATCACGATCCCGCCGCGGGCGAGGCGCTGCGCGAGGCTTATGGCCGCGCCCTCGCCCTGATCGCCGGGGACCCCGTGGCGGCGCGCGCCGCCTTCGAGGCGCTGGCCGCCGAGGGCGCGCCGGGGCAGGGCGATCCGCTGACCGCCCTGCACCTTGCGCGGCTGCGCGCTGGGCGCGACGACGACCGCATCGCCTGAGGTGCGCGCCGCTCGAAATTCGGGCGGAAATGCGATATCGTGCCCTTGCGTCATCCCTCGTTGGATACGATCTTCGTTCCAGTGGCGGGGGATGGACGCCTCTGCGTCGGGCGGGTCCGAAGGTCTCGGCGTCCACATTTTCGCCGCGTTTGCAGGCAAGAGGGTCGCAAGACCTTTCAAATGGGAGTTTTCGGCATGAAACGGCCTGTCGCCCGTCTGTCCGGCGCGGTCCTGTTCGGCGCCGCGCTGTCCCTGGCCACCTTGACCGCGGCGCCCGCGGCGGCCTCAGACTTCGTGATCCTGGAGAGCAACGTCTCCGCCATCGTTCCCGGCTCGGTGATCCCGGCGTCGCAGAAAGTCTCGCTTTCGGGCGGGGAGAAGCTGGTGATGATCGCGGCCGACGGGTCCACCCGCTCGGTCGACGGGCCCTATTCGGGCGCGCTGGGCGAGGCGGGGGCCGACGCCCCCGGCGCGCTCGAGCGTCTGACGGCGGAGCGCAACGACTCCAGCCACGTGGTCGGCGCCATCCGCGCGCCCTCCTGGGACCAGGAATAGACCGGGGCTCGCCCGGCCGCGCCGCGGCCGGGCAGGGCGCCGGCGCTCGCCCGCCGCCGCGCCGCGGCACGGCGATCCATCCGTCGAAAAATCTTTTATGAACGTTGGGTTAAGGCCCGCGCCGCCCCACCGCGGAGCGTGCATTCGTTTGACCGAATACCTTACGCAATGTTAACGGTGAATCCGGGGCGGATCAGATCGCAGCGAGGATCGACTTGGAGAGGGCCGTAACGTCGCGGCGGGGGGAGCGACTTGCGTGGGCGGCGACAGCCGCAACGACGCTGCTTGTCCTGTCGGCTGAGCTCGCGGCCGCGCAGAGCGTGCCGGCGGCCCCCGCGGTCCGTTTGCCCAACCCCTCCCAGACCCTGCGCGAGACGGTGGACCGCGCCCGGCCCGAGCCCGGCGCCCTGGGCCCCGCGGCCGACGTCCAGTTCACCTCCCAGACCCCGCCGGCCAACGCGCGCGAGATCCGCTTCACCCTGACCGGCATGACCCTGGCCGGGGCGACCGTGTACGACGAAGCCGAGCTCGCCGCCGACTACCAGGCGCAGCTGGGGACCGAGATCGACCTCGCCGAGCTTTTCGCCATCGCCGCGCGGATCCAGTCCCGCTACCGGCAGGACGGCTACCTGTTCACCCGCGTGGTGGTCCCCGCCCAGCGCATCGACGGCGGGCGCGCCCGGCTGGAGGTGGTCGAGGCGGTCATCACCAAGGTCGCCATCGAGGCGCCCGACCTGCCCATCGGCCCGGTCCGCGCGCTGGCCGAACAGTTCGCCGCCCCGCTGCAGGGCCTGCAGAATCCCACGCTGGAGCAGCTGGAGCGCGTGCTCCTCCAGCTCAACGACATCCCCGGCATCACCCGCGCCGCCGCCGTGCCCAAGATCGGCGCCGACGAGCGCGGGGCCATCGAGCTCTACATCAACATGGAGCGCGAGGCCTTCTCGGTCACCGCCTTCGCCGACAACCGCCAGTCGCCGATCCTGGGGCCGGGGCTGGTGGGGCTGGTGGGCTCGTTCAACTCCTGGTCGGCGGCGGGCGACACCTCGACGCTGAGCTGGTTCAACTCCGCCGACTACGAGGACCTGCTGGGCCCGAGCTGGGACGAGCGCTGGACGCTGCAGTTCGAGCACCAGCGGTTTCTCGGCGGCTCGGGCCTCAGCGGGCATTTCCGCGCGCTCTATTCCGAGAGCGCGCCGGGCGACATCGTGCGCGGCTTCGACATCGCCTCCGACCAGACCGAGATCGAGCTGGGCCTGCGCTATCCGCTGCTGCGCACCCGCGCGGTCAGCCTCGACCTCTTCGGCGGCTACGAGGCGGTGCAGGTGAACTCGCTGACCCCCTCGCCGGTGGTCAACCCGATCCCGGGCCTGCCGGGGGTGGGTCCGCTGGTCACCGACGACCGGCTCAACGTGCTGTTCCTGGGCTACGAGACGGTGATGCGCGACGAGGGCGGCTTCACCGAGGCGCGGGTCGAGCTGCGCCAGGGCCTGCCGATCCTGGGGACCAGCCGGGCGGGGGACCTCGACCTCAGCCGCGACGACGGCGACGGGGTGTTCACCTCGGTGCGGGGCGAGCTCGCGCGCACGCAGGTGCTGGGCGAGGGGTTCTCGCTGTGGGGCAAGGCCTGGTTCCAGACCGCGGACCGGGCGCTGCTGGCCTCCGAGGAGATGTCCATCGGCGGGCCCGAGCTGGGGCGCGCCTATCATCCGTCCGAATATTCCGGCGACGTGGGGCTGGGGGGCGCGGCGGAGCTTCGCTACGCCGACGAGCTGGTCTTCGACGCCCTGCGCGCGCCTTTCGAGGTCTACGGCTTCATGGACTGGGCGGAGGTGCGCAACCTCGACGGCGGCGCGCCGAACCATGCCGAGCTGCTCTCGGCCGGCTTCGGCCTGCGCGCGACCTTCCCCGGGCGGCTCTCGGTCAATCTCGAGGCCGCGAAGCCGATCAACGTTCCCCTCGCCTACGACCAGAGCCGCGCGTGGCGGCTGCTGTTCAGCGCGGTGAAGGAGTTCTGAGCATGGCCCTGGCTTTCCGCGTTCCCTTCGCCCGCGTCTCCTCCCCCCGCGCCCGGTCGGCGCTGATGGCGGGCGCAGCGGCGGCGGCGATGGCCGCGGGGCTGGCGGCGCCGGCGACGGCGGGGCCCTCGGGCGGGACGGTGAAGGGGGGCGAGGCCACCATCACCACCCGCGGCGACCTGACGGTGGTGCGCCAGGGCTCGCGCCGGGTGATCATCGACTGGACCAGCTTCGACATCGGCGCGGACGAGGCGGTGAAGTTCCTCCAGCCCGGCCGGCAGGCGGTGGCGCTGAACCGGGTGCTGGACGGGCTGCCGACCCATATCCGCGGCAAGCTGACGGCGAACGGCAACGTCTGGCTGGTGAACCCCTCGGGGGTGATGTTCCATGCCGGCTCGGTCGTGGACGTGGGCGGGCTGGTCGCCACCACCGCCGACATCGACGACCGCGATTTCATGAACGGCGGCGGGCGCTTCGACACGCCGGGCAAGCCCGGCGCGCGCATCGTCAACGAGGGGACCATCACCTTCGCCGAGGCCGGCATGGTCGGCCTCGTCGCCCCCGAGGTCGCCAACCGCGGCGTGATCGCGGGCCAGATGGGCAAGATCGTCGTCGCGGGGCAGGAGAGCTTCTCGGTCGACGTCTCGGGCGACGGGCTGTTCGAGATCGACCTCGCCGACGCCGCGCGCACCCGCGGCGCGCGGGCCGAGAACTCGGGCGTGCTGATCGCCGAGGGCGGCACGGTCATCATCACCGCCGCCGCCGCGCGCGACGCGGTCGAGGCCGCGGTCTCGGTCGGCGGCGTGATCGAGGCGCAGAGCGCGCGGGTCGACGGCGGGACCATCGTGCTCGACGGCGGCGCGGGGGACGTGGTGGTGACCGGCCGGCTCGACGCCTCGGGCGGGGCGGGGACCCGGGGCGGCAAGGTCGACGTGACCGGCGGCACGGTGCGCATAGCCAAGGGCGCCTCGATCGACGTCTCCGGCGGGCTCGGCGGCGGGGCTGCGCGCATCGGCGGGGCTGCGCGCGGCGCGGGTCCGGCGCAGGGCGGGCTGCGGGCGGCCGAGGTCACGGTGCTGGAGGCCGGCGCCTCGATCGACGCCGACGCGACCGTCGAGGGCGACGGCGGCGAGGTCGTTCTGTGGTCCACCGCCGCCACCTGGATGGGCGGGCGGATCACCGCCCGCGGGGCCGGAGCGGGCGACGGCGGCTTCGCCGAGGTCTCCTCGCTGGGGGGGCTGGGCTTCTCGGGCCGGGTGGACCTGTCGTCGCCGGGCGGGACGCCGGGGCTGCTGCTGCTCGATCCGCGCGACGTGCGCATCGTGGCCACGGACGACGACGCCTTCGTCTTCTCGGGCGAGATCCTGGTGGACCAGCTTCCGGGCGAGGACCTGGTGGTGCTCGCCTCGGCGATCTCCAATGCCGCCAGCGACGTGGTCATCGAGGCCTCGCGCGACATCTCGGTGGAGGCCGCGATCTCCAGCCGCCGGCCGGGCGTCTCGCTGAGCCTGCTGGCGGGGCGGGACCTGCTTCTGGGCGCCTCGATCGTGATGCGCGGGGACCTGACGCTGGCGGCGGACGCGGATTTCACCGCGCAGCCCTCGGACGGGGTCGGGGCGATCCGGGCGCTGGGGACGCTGCGGCTGGAATCGAGTTTCGCCGCGCTCGGCCTGTCCGCGGCCGAGGGGATCGACGGCTCGGCCATGGCGGCCACGGACGTGCTGAGCCTGGTGACCAGCGAGGCGCTGACGCTGCCCGACGCGGCGCTGGCGGGCGAGCTGGAGACGCGCTCGCTCGGTCCCGCCGTCGCCGGCGCCATCGCGGCGCACGGCCTGCGGATGGAGGCGCTGTCGCTGACCCTGGGCGGGCCGGTCGCGGTGGCGGGCGAGAGCGCGCTGACGACCTCCGGCGGGACGATCGCGGCGCTGAACGCGGGCAACGCCTTCGGCGGCGCGGTCGCGCTCGACACGACCGGGGGCGGGATCGCCGCGCCGGGCGACGCGGCGCTGCGCAGCGGCGGGGACCTGACGCTCGGCGCGGGCACGGTCGACGCGCTGGCGCTCGAGGTCGGCGGGGCGCTGAGCCAGACGGGCGCGCTGAGCGTCGCGGGCGACGCGACGCTGGCGGCGGGCTCGATCGATCTTTCCTTCTCCGACAACGCGTTCGAGGGCGTCGTTGCCGTGGAGTCGAAGGGTCTGGCGTCGCTGGCCGACGCCGATGCGATCCGGCTGGGGCAGGTGCGGGCGGGCGAGCTGGTCGTCGCCGTGCAGGACGGGGTCTCACAGGCGGCGGGGACGCGGGTCTCGGTCGCGGGCGCGACCACGGCGACGACGCAGGGCGGCGCGGTGACGCTGGGCGCGTCGGGGAACGTCTTCGGCGGCGACGTCGCGGTGGACACCACGCTGCTCGGCGCCTCGGCGGCCGACGTGACGGTGGTCGCCTCGGGCGCGCTGTCGCTGGGCGGGATCGTCGCCGACGGGCTGACCCTGCGCGCCGGCGACACGATCTCCCAGACCGGCGCGATCCTGGCGGGCGGCGCGAGCGTGCTGCAGGCCTTCGCCATCGACCTGACGTTCGCCGGCAACCGCTTCGACGGCCCCGTCACCGCGCTGGCGGCCGGGTCGGTGGCGCTGGCCGACGCCGACGCGCTGCGGCTGGGCGCGGTGCAGGCGGGCGCGCTCTCCCTTTCGGCGGGCGGCACGATCGACCAGCAGGCCGGCGCGATGCTGAACGTGGCGGGCGAGAGCGTAATCCGCTCCGCCGGCGGCGACGTCGTGCTGGGCGAGGCGACCAACAGCTTCGGCGGCGCGGTCCGCGTCGAGGCCGCGGGCGATGCGCTGCTGGCGGCGGCGGGGGACCTGCGGCTGTCGGGCGCCGCGGTCGACCGGCTGACGCTGGACGTGACGGGCAGGGCGACGCAGAGCGGCGCGCTGACCCTGCTCTCCGGCCTCGACGTCGAGGCCTCCTTGGTGACGTTTTCGAACGCCGCCAACGACCTGGGCGATCTTGTTGACGTGCGGACGCCAGGCGCGGCGTCGCTGGCCGACGCGGGCGCGATGCGGCTGGGCGCGGTCGAGGCGGGGTCGCTGACCCTCGCCGCCGGCGGCGCGATCGATCAGGCCGCGGGCGCGGCGCTGGAGGTGGCGGGGGCGTCCTCGGTGCGCACCTCGGGCGGCGCGGTGACGCTGGACGCGGCCGGCAACGTCTTCGGCGGCGGGCTGGGCGTCGCCACCGACCTCGGCGGCGCCCCGGCCGCGCACGTGAGCGTGGCGACCGGCGGCGCGCTCCTGCTCGCGGGCGTGAGCGCGGATCTGCTGACGGTCGAGGCGGGCGGCGCCCTGACCCAGAGCGGCGCGCTGCAGCTCGGCGCGGGCGCGGACCTGACCGCGGCCTCCTTCACATTGCTCAACGCCAGCAACGCCTTCGGGAGCGTTCTTCGCCTGGACGGCGGCGCGGCGAGCCTGCGCGCTTCGGGCGGCGTCACCTTCGGCGCCTCCTCCCTCGCCTCGCTGGCGCTGACCGCGGGCGGCGACGTCGGGCAGGTCGGCGCGCTGCAGATCGCCGGGACCGCGCGCTTCGAGACGCCGGGCGACGTGATCCTCGAGGCGGCCAACGCCTTCGACGGCGCCGTCTCGATCTCCGGCGCCGCGGTCTCCGTCACGGATGCGGATTCGCTGGCGCTGGTCTCGGTCGAGGCGGGCGAGACGCTGACCGCCCGCGCCCTCGGCGGGGACCTGTCGATGGAGCAGGTGCGCGTGGGCGGCGGCGCGGGGGCGCTTTGGGGCGGGGCCGACGGCGGCTCTATATGGCTGGTCTCCGCGCTCGCCGGCGACACGGTGCTCGCGGGGGCCGAGGGGCCGGCGGCGCAGGACATCCACGTCGACACGGCCGCGCTCGGCTCGTTGCAGGCGGTCGCGGCGGGCGGCGGCGGCTTCGACGGCGTGCGGCTGTCGAACCTGGTGCTGGCGGGCGACCTCGGGGTGGCGCTGGCGCCCAACGTCTCGCTCGACGGGGTGACGCTGGGGACCGACGCGGTCTTCGACCCGGGCGCCGTGAGCGGCACGCTCAGCCTGCACCGGGTGCGGACCGCCGGCGATCTCGTGGCCTCGGTCGAGGGCGACGTGCGCCTCGGCCTGGTCGAGACGCGCGCCGGGCGCGAGGGGGCGGGGACGCTCGACATCGCCAGCGGCGGGACGATCGCCAAGCTGGCCGACGCGGCCATCGATTTCGGCGCGGCCGCGGGGGGGAGCGGCGCGCTCTCGATCCTCGCCCCCGACGGCAAGGAGGTGGTGGTCGAGGCCGCGGCCCTCGCCCCCTATGCGGACCTGGTGGCGACGGCCGGCGACCTGCGGCTCGACGCGGCGGGCGACGTGCTGCTGCCGCGGGCCGAGCAGGGGATCGGGACCCTGGCCGAGGGGCCGGGTCCGCTGCGGGTGCGGGTCGGCGGCGCGGCGGAGCTCGTGGCCGGCGGCGACGTGGCGCTGGCCCATGCGGGCGACCTGACGCTCGCGGGCCTCTCGGCGGGGGGCGACGCGGCGATCCGGACCGTGGAGGGCGGGTCGCTGGACCAGACCGGCGCGGCGTCGGTCGGGGGCATGCTGGCGCTGGACGTGGCGGGCGACGCGGCGCTGGACCGGGGGGACAACGCCTTCTCCGTCGTCTCCGGCCGGGTCGGCGGCGCGCTGGCGGCGGGCGACGCGGACGGCTTCGCGCTGGCGGACCTGCGCGCGGGCTCGGTCTCGACGGTCGGGCAGGGCGGCGCGGTGGCGCTGCGCGACGTGGCGACGACGGGGGCGATCTCGGTCGAGGCGGCCTCCGTCTCCGCCCAGCGGCTGGAGGCCGGGGGCGACCTGGCGCTGGCCGCGACCGCGGGCGCGGCGACGGGCGAGGATCTCCAGGCCGGCGGGGCGCTGAGCCTCGCGGCCTCGGGCGAGGCGAGGCTGGCGCGGTTCGTCTCCGGGTCGCTGGATGTGGTCGCGGGCGGGGCGGCGACGGTCGGCGACGGCGGCGCGGGGGCGGCCCGGGTCTCGGCCGGCGGGGACGCGACGCTCGCGAACCTGCGCCTCGGCGAGGCGTCGGTCGAGGCGGGGGGCGCGGTCTCGGCCCTCGCGATCCGGGCGGAGTCGCTCGATGTCGTCGCGGGCGGCGACGCGGTCCTGGGCGCGGCGTCGGTGACGGGCGCGCTCTCGGTCTCGGCGCTCGGCATGGCGACGACCGCGCTCGAGGCGCCTGCAAAGCTGGCCGCCGTGACGGTGGCGGGCGTGCGCGACGCGGCCGTGGGCGTCGACACGGACGCGCGGCTGGGCGACGCCGCGGTCGGGCGCCAGCGCATCGCGCTGGCCGCGGGCGCGGACGCCGGGCTGGCGGAGGTCGCGGCGGACGCGGTGCTCGCCGTCGGCGGCGCCGCGCGGTTCGAGGGCGGGGAGGGCGTCGCGATCCTCGGCGAGGCCGGCGGGCGCGGCAATCGCCTCGAGGGTCCCGTGACGGTGCGCACCGAGGGCGACGCGCGGATCGAGACGGCGGGTGCGCTGGTCTTCGGCGGGGCCGAGGTGTCGGGCGATCTCTCGGCGCTGAGCAACGCGGACGGCGCGGGCGAGGGCGGCGCGGGCATCGGCCAGCAGGGCGCGGTGCGCGTGGGCGGCCTCGCGCGGTTCACGGTCGGCGAGGGGGGCGGGGACGTGACGCTCGACCGGGCCGACAACGCCTTCGCGACGGTCGCGCTCACGGCCGGCGATGCGCGCCTGCGCGACGCGGACGGGTTCGCGGTGCAGGGGGCGACGCTCTCGGGCCGTCTGACCGTCGGGGGCGGGGAGACGGCGCAGGCCGGCGCGGTCTCGCTCGCCTCGGCGACGGCGGCGGGCGGGGCCGAGGTGCGGGCCGTCGGCGACGTGACGGGCGCAGGGCTCTCGCTGGGCGCGGGGTCTGTTTTCGCCTCGCAGGCGGGCGGCGTGGCGCTGAGCGACGCGGCCGTGTCGGGCCTTGCGAGCGTGGACGCCGCGGGCGACGCGGCGCTGAGCCGGGTGTCGGCGACGACGCTGGACGTGGCGGCCGGGGGCGATGCGGCGCTGTCGGAAATCTCGGTGGACGGCGCGCTGGGGCTCGTCTCGGGCGGGTCGGCGACGCTGGACGCGGCGACGGCGACGACGATCGACCTCGCCGTCGGCGGCGACGCGACGCTGGCGGCGGCGGCGGCGAGGGGGCTCGCGGCGGAGGTCGGCGGCGACGCCTTGCTGACCGGCGTCGCGGTCGAGACGACGCTGGCGCTGGCCGCGGGCGGGAGCCTGTCGCTGTCCGACGTGCAGGCGAGCGTGCTGGACCTCTCCGCCGGGCTCGACGCGTCGCTGGCCGACGTGGCGGCGTCGACGGGCCTGAGCCTGGCGGCCGGCCGGAACGCCGCGCTCGTCTCGATCTCGGCGGGCGCGATGGCGCTGGACGTGGGCGGCGCGCTGGCGCTGAGCGGGGCGACGGCGGGGTCGCTCGTGGCCGTGGCCGGCAGGGACGCGACGCTGGACGCCGTGACGGTGGACGCGGCGCTGAGCCTTGCGGCCGGCGGCGACGCGGCGCTGGACACGGTGGCGGCGGGCGCGATCGACGTCCACGCCGGCGGCTCGATCCTGATGGAGGACCTGCGCGCGGACAGCCTCGGCGCCTATGCCGGGCTGGGGTTGACCTGGACGGGCGTCGAGGTCGAGGGCGCGGCGGTGGGCGAGGCGCGGGGCGGTCCCGCGACGCTGCTCGACGTGGGCGCGCAGAGCGCGACGCTCAGCGTGCGCGGCGACGCGACGGTGGACCTCTCGGCCTTCGGCGCGCTGACGCTGACCGCGCTCGGCGACGCGGTCCTGCGCGACGTGACCGCCGAGACGATGACGGTCGCGGCCGGCGTCGATTTCGGCGGGGGCGGCGTGGTCTCGACCCTCTCCACCCCCGGGGAAGGCCCGGCGATGGGCGAGGGCACGGCGATCCTCGCGCGGGTCGCGGCGACCGAGGCCGAGGTCTCGGCGACCGCCGACGTGCGGGTGCGCGACTCCCGCTTCGGGGAGCTCGACGCCGAGGCCGGGCGCGACGGGGAGCTCGTGCGGGTCGAGGCCGACGAGCTGAGCATGACGGCCGCGCGCGATCTCGCCTGGACCGACGTCGCGGCCGAGCTGGCGACGGGGCGGGCGCGCGAGGGTTCGGCCGCGCTGTCGCGGGCGACGGTCGGGCAGGCGACGGTGTCGGCAGGGCTCGACATCGGCGTGGCGGATTCCGGGATCGGGGGGCTGGCCGCCGCGGCCGGGCGCGACCTGACGCTCGCGCGGCTCTCCGCCGGCGACGCCTCGGCTTCCGCCGGGCGGGACCTGTCGGCCGACGACGTGAAGGCGCAGCGGGCGGCCTTCGAGGCCGGGCGAGACCTCGATGCGCGCCGGCTCGCCGCCCGGACGATGGACCTGGAGGCCGCGGGCGCGCTGGCCGCGATCAGCCTCTCGGGCGAGACGATGACGCTGGCGGCGGGGGGCGCGATGCAGGCCTCGCGCATCGAGGCGGGCGCGCTTGCGGCGAGCGCGGGCGGGGCGATGACCCTGGCCGATCTGAAGGCGGGGGAGGCGACGCTCGCCGCCGGCGGGCGGCTGGAGCTGGCGCGGGCGCAGGGCGGTCCGCTGACCGCGGCCGCCGGCGCGACGACGCTCTCCGACCTGTCGCTGGCGCGGCTGGAGGTGGTCGCGACGGGCGATCTCTCGGCAGAGCGGGTGGCGACGGCGGGCCGGACGCGGCTGCAGGGGCAGGGGGTCGCGCTGAGCGACCTCTCCGCCGGCGGCGCGCTGGAGGCGACCGCCGCGGGCGCGCTGCAGGCGACGCGGACCCGCTCCGAGGGGGCGACGACGCTGGCCGCGGGGGGGGTGGCGCGGCTCGACCGGGTGTCGGCGGGTCGGGGCATGAGCCTTTCGGCCGACGGCGCCGGGGGCGGGGACGGCCCGGCCCTGACGCTGCGCGGCGTCGACGCCGCGCGGCTCTCGGCCGAGGCCGGGGGCGCGATCGACCTCGACGGCGTGGCGACGGGCGGCGACGCGACGCTGACCGCCCGCGCCGGCGACATCCGGCTGGGGGCGCTGGAGGTGGGCGGCGTCCTGTCGGCGCGCGCCGAGGCGGGCGCGATCCGCACCCAGCGCGGCGTCGCCGGCGCCGACCTGTGGACCGTCGCCGGCCCCGAGGGCGCGCAGGGCCCCTCGGCCCCGCGCGGCCTGCCGGGGGAGGGCGACGGCGAGCTGATCGAGCGCATCGTGGAGGCGGAGGTCCCCGCCGGCCCGACGACGGTCGCCGGCCGCGGCTTCGACGACCTGGTGCGGGTCGAGGGCGGCGCGGTCTTCGACGCCGCCGGCTCGGTGCTGCTGGCGGCCGAGGACGGCGGCGAGGGCCGCGACAACGACTTCCGCGGCGGCGTCGGCGTCTCGCGCGCGCGGCATGTGGCGATCTCGGACGCGAACGATCTGAGGATCGGCGCGGCGGGGATCGACGGGCTCTACAACCGCGTCTCGGGCGAGCGGCTGCAGAGCGTGCACCTGCGCGCCGGCGGCGACGTGACCGACGCGGCCGGCGCCCGGATCCGCACCGCGGGCGACGTCTGGACCGTGGCGGGCGGCGACGTGCGGCTCGACTCCGGCCTGCACGCCATCGGCGGCGCCTTCGCGGCCCGCGCCCATACGGTCGAGATCGCGACCGCGGGCGACCTGCGGCTGGGGCCGATCCAGGCCTCCGGCCGGCTGATGGCGCTGGCCGGCGCCTCGGGCGAGGGATACGCCTCGATCACCCAGGTCGGCGCGGCCCGGGTCACGCGCCTGGGCATGGTCGACGGGCTGGCGGCGGACGGGACGATCGACCTCGCGGGCCCGATCCGCGTGGACGGCGACGCCGACTTCGCCACCGGCGCCGATCCCGCGAAGACCGCCGCCGACCGGGGCGCGGACCTGATCCTCGACGATCCGACCAATGTCTTCGGCGGCGACGTCTCGATCCGCCGGATCTTCGGCGCCGTGACCCTGATCGAGGAAAGCGCCCCCGGCGCGCTGCATGTCGACGAGCATGACGCGGGCTGGCTGCGCTTCGCGGGCTTCGAGGCGGGGGGCGACGTGCTGATCCGCACCTCCGACAACGTGGCCTTCCTGGGCCGGCTGACGGGGCTGACCGACGACATGGACCCCGCCGGCCCGCTGGCCGCGCCCGCCGCCGCCGGTCCCGCGGACTGGCGCGCCCAGGGCGGCGAGCTCGCGCAGGAGGACCTGCGCCTGTTCCTGCCCGACGGCACGGTGTTCGCCATCGACGCCACCGCCGGCGGCGCCGACCCCAGCGGCGGCACGGTGCGCTTCGACCGGCCGGTCGACGGAGCCAACGCCCTGTCCAGCGCGCGCGACGAGGACGCGGCGGCCGGGCGCGCCGGGGCCGGCGCGCTGGCGATCGACGCCGGCAGCGGCGGCGACGTGCGCTTCCGCGACTACGTCGGCGCCTCGAACCCGCTGGGCGCGGTGGTGATCGCGGACGCGCGCGACGTCTCGCTGGGCCACACCTTCGCCGGGCGCGACGCGCGCCCCTCCGACGATCCCGACCGCTTCCTGCTGCAGGGCGAGGGGCAGTCGGCGGACATCTTCACCTCCGGCCCGATCGTCATCGACGCCCGCGGCTCGGTGGAGATCTACATGCCCGCGGGCCTGCTGGAGCAGTACGAGGACGACGACGACTATTTCGGCGTCAACACGCCGGTGCTGATCTACGGCGACCGGACCGAGCCCGCGAAGCTGAGCCTCTTCGGCTACATCGGCGACAGCGGGCAGCAGGCGGCCGGCCTCTATCCCATCGGGCCCAAGGGCGTGAACTTCCTGCTCAACGGCTGCGTGATCGGCGACGTGCAGGACTGCACCGGGGTCAGCCCGCCGCGGGTGCTCAACATCGTGGCCATCGACCAGCCCGAGATCCTCAACGTCGAGGAGGAGGACCTGCTCGAGCTCTTCGTCTCCTACGGCAACGAGGAGCTGTGGGGCGTGCCGGACGGCTATTTCGAGGACTCCGACCTCGCCCGCGCCCGCGCGGAGACCAACCGCCAGGCCTCGGGCGACGAGGACGACGACGGGGACGGGAACGACGCGCAGGCGCGGACCGCCGACGGCGGCGGCGCGACGGGGGTGGAACGATGAACAAGCGTCTGCTGCGGCCCTGGATGATCGCCGGCCTCGCCGCCGCCGCGGCGGCCTGCGCGGGCTCGGTCCCGCCGGGATCCTTCTCGCTCGCCTCGCGCGACGAGGAGCCGGAGCTGTGCGGCAAGGTCGACCAGATCCTGCTGCGCGGCCAGCGCAACAGCTTCGGCCTGAACTTCCGCGCGGCGGAGGACGCCTTCTCCGAGCTGCTCTCGGTCTACGAGATCGAGGACGTCACGGGAGAGTGCCCCGCCGCCCCCAGCCGCGCCTTCGTCCTGATGAACCAGGCGCTTGCACACTCCTCGCAGGAGCGGTTCGTGACCGCCGACGGCCTTTTCGACCGGGCCGAGGGGCTGCTGAACGGCGTGGAGGCCGGGCGCGAGGACGCCGAGCGCGACCGCGCCCTGCTGGTCGCCTACCGCGCGCAGGACCAGCTCAACCGCTCGATCCTCGAGGGGGCGCGCGCCTTCGTCGACCAGGCCTCGGCGGGGCTGACCGACACGGTGCAGTTCGGGCTGAACGCGCCCGCCGCGCGCTCCTCCGGCGGCGGCCAGATCACCGGGGGGGTGCTGATCGAGGCTTCGGGCGAGGAGCAGCTCGCCCTGATCGAGGAGGCCTCCAACAACCACACCCTCTCCCACATCCGCCTGCTGGAAGGCGACGACGCGGGCGCCGAGCAGGCGATCAACCGCGCGCTCGACGTGATCGCCCTGGCGCCTCGCGCCGCGGCCGCCTACCGGCCGCGGTTCCTCTCCCAGCGTGCGCTGGTGGAGCTGGAGCGGGGCGACTACGAAGGCGCCCGCCGCGACGCCCGCGAGGCCGCGGAGAGCTTCGGCGCGCTGATGCCCGACACGCCGCTGGAGGCGCGGGCGCGGCTTCGCGAGGGCAGGGCGCTCGTCGCGCTGGGCCGCAAGGACGAGGCGATGGAGGTCTTCGAACGCGGCTTCCTCGTCTACGAGGAGAACCCGGTGGTGGTGGACTACGGCTCGCTGTGGCCGTTCTTCCAGCTGGGCCTCAACATCGTCGAGGAACAGCCTGAGCGCAAAACGGAAATGGGCGCGCGCATCTTCCGTGCGGCGCAGATCGTGCGCCAGTCGATCACCGCCCAGACCGTCTCGGGCGCCGCCGCGCTGCTGGGCGAGGGCGACGACGAGAAGGCCCGCGCCGTGCGCGCCTGGCGCGACGCGAACGAGCGCTATGCGACCCTCAAGGCCCTGCAGGTGCTGCAGCTTCGCGACCCTCTGAGCCAGGAGGACCAGGCCCGTGCGCTGGCCGAGGCCGTGGCCCTCGCCCAGGCCGAGGTCGAGCGTCTGCGCGCCGCGCGCGACCGCATCGCGCCGGAGTACCAGTCCGCGATCTCGAGCCCCGTGTCGCTCGACCAGCTCCAGGCGGTGCTCCAGGAGGGCGAGGCGCTGGTTCAGGTGCTGGTGGGCTGGCCGCGCAGCTTCCTGCTGATCATCTCGCGCGACGAGATCACCTATGGCGCGCTGCCGGTGACCGACAGCCAGATCAACGTGTTGGTCGGCGTTCTTCGCAGGGGGGTCGAGACCGACCGCGAGGGCAGGGTGCCCACCTACCGCGCCGACGTCGCCTTCCAGGTCTTCAACCTGCTGTTCCCGGGCTACCGCGACGCGCTGATGAAGCACGAGCGGCTGATCTTCTCGACCTCCGGCGCGCTGCAGAGCCTGCCGCTGGAGCTGCTGGTCAGCGCCTCCCCCGGGACCGGCTGGCAGACGGGCGACTACACCGAGGTGCCGTTCCTCGGCGCCCAGCGCGCGGTCAGCTACGTGCCCAGCCCGCGCAACCTGGTCGACATCCGCGCCCGCGCCGGACGCTCGGATGCAAGCGGCGCGGTCGCTTCATTCGCCGACTTCAGAGCGGGCGTGAACCCTCAGAAAGTGCTCGAGGTTTCGAGCCTGCCGCAGACCTGCCTGCGGCTCGCCCAGGCCGTCGACCGGGTGGGCGAACTGCCGGGCACCGCCCAGGAGGCGCAGGTGATCCGCGAGATCTTCGGCGACGACGCGCTGCTCGCCACCGGCGCGGCCTTCAACGAGGACGCGGTGAAGCAGGAGGCGGGCGACGGCACGCTCGCGGACTACCGGGTGCTGCATTTCGCGACCCACGGCATCCTGTGGCCGACGCCGGACTGCTTCACCGATCCCGCGCTGACGGTGACCGCCACGACCTCCGAGGACAGCGACGGACTGCTGACCGCCTCGGAGATCCGGCTGATGACCTTCGACGCGCAACTCGTGGTCCTGTCGGCCTGCAACACCGCGTCCGGCTACCTGACCACCGCCTCGAACTCGATCTACGGCGCGCGCCAGCAGGTGGGTCTCTCGGGGGCGGGGGGCGAGAGCCTGTCGGGTCTCGCGCGGGCCTTCTTCGCCGCGGGCGCGCGCGCGGTGCTCGCCACGCACTGGCCGGTGGCCGACCGCGAGACGACGCAGCTGATGGCACGGTTCTTCCGGCTGCTCAAGGACGAGGAGCTGGATTTCGCCGACGCGCTCCAGCAGGCGCAGGGGGAGCTGCGACGCAGCCGCGCCACCTCGCATCCGGTGTTCTGGGGGCCGTTCGTGCTGATCGGCGACGCCGCCGCGACGCTCTGATCCGGACGGGGGAAGGGCCGTGAGCGAAGGCTGCACGGCCATTCCAGCCGCACATCCGACTTTCGTGTAATCAATATTATGTCAATTATACTGACACCGCCGGACAGGGCAAGGCCTGAACGTCGCCCGGAAACCCTCTCATGTGAAAAAGAAATCGCGGTGGTCGAGCGCTGAGGCGTCGTCCGCGTCCACCAGGCACGCGACCGTCGCGCCCATCGTCTGCGGGGACCGGCCACCGGCCCTCGGCATGGGCGTCGTCGGGAAGCCGCGTGCCGACGGTGTTGCGCAGGAAAAGGATCCCTCCGGTCGTCGCCGTCGATCGAAGGCGCTCTGGCTTCCGCCGGCGACCGGCCGCTCCAGCCACAGCGCCGCGAAGCCGGTGGGCGAGGCGACGATGGATCCGGGAATGTGCGAAACGGTGGGGTCGGCGTCGAAACGGAAGCCCGGCCCAGGCGGCGCGCCCTCGGCGCCGGAGAGGCGCGCCGCCGCGCCGACGTCGGGATCGTCGGCCGCGGCGAAGAAGGCCAGGTGACGGCCAGAACAGCTTCAGGCACGTGACGCTGAAGACCCCCGCGAGGTGCGGCGCGAGCGGAGCGGGGCGCAGGCGCCCTGCCCCGCGGCCGGCGCTACTCGGCCACCCGCGGCAGCTCGTCTTCGGACGAGATCTCCTCGACGTCCTCGAAGCGCTTGGCGAGGCGGCCGAATTCCTCCGGATCGCCGCGCACGTCGAGCAGCGTCGCCTCGTCCGAGACATGGGTGGCGTCGACCGTCATGTGCTCGTGCACCCAGGCCAGCGCCGCGCCGTTCTGCGAGGGCACGCGCAGGCGACGGGTCAGCTCGCGGGCGCCGAGGCGGGCCTCGACGGCGGCCAGCAGCTCGGGCACGCCCTGGCCGGTCAGCGCCGAACAGGCGACGGCGTCCGTGCGCCGCGCGGTCTCGTTGAGCAGCGACAGGCGGGCCGCGTCGGGCAGCCGGTCGAGCTTGTTGCGCACCTCCAGCATGCCGGCGCGCCGCTCGTCGCCGACCCCCAGCGCGCCCAGCACCCGGGCCACGTCCTCGGCCTGGGCGTCGGTGTCCTGGTGGCTCACGTCGCGCACGTGCAGGATCAGATCGGCCTCCAGCACCTCCTCCAGCGTGGCGCGGAAGGCCGCGACAAGCTGCGTGGGCAGGTTGGAGATGAAGCCCACCGTGTCCGACAGGATCGCGCGGCGCCCCGAGGGCAGCCGGATCTCGCGCATCGTGGGGTCGAGGGTGGCGAACAGCATGTCCTCGGCCATCACCTGCGCCGCGGTCAGGCGATTGAACAGCGTCGACTTGCCGGCGTTGGTGTAGCCCACCAGCGCGATCACCGGATAGGGGATCTTGCGCCGGGACTCGCGATGCAGCTCGCGGGTTTTCACCACCGTCTCGAGCCGCTTCTCGAGCTTCTTGATCCGCTCGCTCAGCGCGCGGCGGTCCGCCTCGATCTGGGTCTCGCCGGGGCCGCCGACGAAGCCGAGGCCGCCGCGCTGCCGCTCGAGGTGGGTCCAGGAGCGCACCAGCCGGGTCTTCTGGTAGTTCAGGTGGGCGAGCTCGACCTGAAGCACGCCCTCTCGCGTCCGCGCCCGCTCCCCGAAGATCTCGAGGATCAGGCCGGTGCGGTCCAGGATCTTGACCTTCCAGGCCTTCTCCAGGTTGCGCTGCTGGACGGGGGAGACGGGGCCGTCGATGACGACCAGCTCCGTCTCCGCCTCCTTGAAGCGTTCGCCCAGCTCCTCGACCTTGCCGGAGCCGAAGAGATGGCCGGCGTCCGCCTTGGGCAGACGCACGACGTCGGCGCCGACGACCTCGAGGTCGATGGCGGCGGCGAGACCGACGGCCTCCTCGAGGGCCTGCTCCGGAAGGCGCAGGTCGTCGGTGGGTCGGTTGCGGATATCGGGATGCAGCACATGCGCGCGGGTCATCTCGCGGCAGTTATCCCTCTTCGCCGGGCTCGTAAAGAGAGATCGGCTGCGACGGCATCACCGTCGAGATCGCGTGCTTGTAGACGAGCTGGCTCTGCCCGTCGCGGCGCAGCAGCACGCAGAAATTGTCGAACCAGGTGATCACGCCCTGAAGCTTGACCCCGTTCACCAGGAAGATGGTGACCGGCACCTTGTTCTTGCGGATGTGATTGAGGAAGGCGTCCTGCAGGTTCTGCTTGTCGGCCATGGTGTTTCGTCCCCCTTCGCTGGGGTTTCAGTCTTATGAGTCGGGGCGCCCTTCGGCGCTCTTGGGTCGATGAAGGCAAGATGAGGGCGCGGGCCGGGAAAGGAAAGTCCTTTTCGCGGATGCGGCCGTTTGCTGCGGGCGCGAAATCATTTCCGCCAGTAAGCGGGGTTGCACAGCGCCACGGCGGCCAGCACCTCGATCCGCCCCAGGATCATCGCCGCCAGCATCACCGCGCGCGCCGCCTCGTTGGCCTGCTGATAATCCGCCCCGGTCGCCAGCGGGAACAGGGGCCCTGCGTTGGACAGCGAGGCGACGGCCCCCGCCATCGCCGCGTCGAACTCCATCCCCGCCAGCGTCAGCGCCATCAGCGCGGCCGCCAGCGCGGTCATGTAGAGCATCACGTAGACCCAGGCGTTGACGATGGCGTCCCGCGACAGCCGCCCGCCGGAGGTGCGCGCCGTGTCGATGCGCGAGGGGTGGCAGAGCCGGTCGAGCTCCCCGCCCCCATGGCGATAGAGCGCATAGGCCCGGAACAGCTTCACCCCGCCCGCGGTGGTCGCCACGCCGCCCCCCAGCGTCGCCAGCCCCATCAGCATCAGCGAGGGCGCCTCGACCTGCGCCCAGGTCACCACGTCCGGCCAGTCGGCCGAGACGTAGCCCGAGGTGGAGATCATCCCCACCGAGGTCGCGAAGCCCCCCCACAGCGCGCGCCCCGCGTGGAAGGGGCTGTCGAAGATCTGGCTCGGCCCCGCGCCGACCCAGATGCCATGGGCGAAAAGCCACACGGTCGCGATCGCCACCGCGATGACCAGGAGCTGGATCTCGGGATCCTTGCGCGCCTCGAGCCAGTTGCGCGCGGCGCCGGGCCCCGCGGTGGGGCCGCGCCGGCCGAAGGTCAGGCGCGACATCGACAGGATCAGGAACAGCACCGCCACGACCTCGGTCATCCGGTTGCCCTCGGCCGCGAGCCCGCCCGCCAGCGGCGAGATGCCCGAGGTCGAGACGATGCCCATGGCGTGGCAGAGCGCGACGAAGCTCGGCGTGCCGGCGGTCGCCAGCGCCGCGGCGGCGATCGCGGTCAGCGCGGCATAGGCGGGCCCCACCGCCATCAGCGCCCGCACCGCCCGTCGCCCGCCCGGCCCCAGCGCCAGGATCCGGCCCACCCGCATCCGCGCCTCGCCCGCCGAGGAGGCGCCGGGCAGGTCCAGCAGCTCCCGCGGGGCGAGGATGGCGATGGCCCCGACCAGCGTCGCCAGCCCCCCGATCCAGCCCAGCATCGAGCGCCACAGGTGGATCGACGGCGGGGCCGAGAACGGCGTGATCAGCGTGGCCCCGGTGGTGGTCAGCGACGAGGTCGCCTCGAAATAGGCCCCGCTCCACCCCAGCTCCGGCAGGATCAGCGCGATGGGCGCCGCGGCGAAGACCGGACCGGCGGAGAACACGCCGAGCAGGGTCATCAGCTCCGCCCGCGCGTTCGCCCCCGAGGCCCCGCGCCGCCAGGCCGCCGCCCCCAGCGCCGAGGCCGCCAGCATCACGAAGAGCGCGGCGTAGAAGAACAGCCGGGCCGAGCGCCAGTCCCGCTCCAGCCCCGCCGCCAGCGCCGGCAGCAGCATCATCGCCCCCAGCGCGAAGGCGAAGACCAGGAAGACCGGAAAGCCCCTCAGGCGCATGGCGGGCCGCGGCGGGTCAGAAGAAGTCGACCGAGACGCGGAACAGCTGCTCCACCTCCCGCACCACGTCGCGGCGCGCGAAGACAACCACGCGGTCGTGCTCCTGGATCACCAGATCGCCGGTCGGCATTTTCACGCCGTCGCGCGTCAACACCGCGCCGACGATGGCGGATTCTGGAAAGCCCGCCGATCTCAGCGGCTTGCCGGCGATGGGCGATGTGGCGAGCACCTGCGCCTCGATCACCTCCGCCTCGGCGTCGCCCACCGCGTAGACCGCCCGCACCCGGCCCCGCCGCACATGGCGCAGGATCGACGACACGGTGGTCGAGCGCGGCACCAGCAGCGCGTCGACGCCCAGCGAGTCGGAGAGCTCGGCATAGGAAGGATCGTTCGAGAGCGCGATCGCCGTCCGGCAGCCGGCCTTCTTGCCGCGTGCGGCCGCCAGCAGGTTGGTCTTGTCGTCGTAGGTCAGCGACAGGATCGCGTCGGCGTCCCGGACGTTCGCCTCCTCGAGCAGCACGGGGTCGAGGCCGTCGCCCAGCAGGACGATGGTCCGCTCCAGTTCCTCGGCCGCGCGCTCGGCCCGGGCGCGGTCGCGGTCGATCATCTTCACGCGCGGCCGCTCGGCGTGTTTCTCAAGCATTCTCGCGACTTGCAGGCCGACGTTGCCGGCGCCCACGATCACCACGCGCGACACCTTGCGGCTCTCGCGCCCGAACAGCGACAGGGTGCGGGTGACGTCCTCGGCCGCGGCGACGAAATAGACGTCGTCCCCCTCCAGCAGCGAGTCCTGGGGGGAGGCCACATGCAACTGCCCCTCGCGCCGATAGGCGACCACGATGGCCTTGAGGGTCGAGAACAGCTCCGAGAGTTGCCGCAGCGGCGTGTTCAGCACCGGGCAGTCCGGCAGCAGCCGGGTTCCGACGAGCCGCACCTTGCCATCCAGGAAATTCTCGATGTCGAAGGCCTCGGGGTTCTGCAGGCGGCGCATGGCGACGCGGGCGACCTCGAGCTCGGGGGAGATCACCACGTCGATGGGCATGTGATCGCGTCGGAACAGGTCCGCCCAGCGGTTCTGCAGGTAGGACTGCGCCCGGATGCGCGCGATCTTCTGGGGCACCGAGAAGACCGAGTGCGCGACCTGGCAGGCGACCATGTTCACCTCGTCGGCGAAGGTCGCCGCGATGAGCATGTCGGCGTCCTCGGCCCCGGCCCTTTCCAGCACGTCCGGATGGGAGGCGAACCCAACGATTCCATTGACATCGAAGGAGTCCGTCACACGCCGCACGAGCCCCGCGTCCTGGTCGACGATGGTGACGTCGTTGGCCTCGCGGCTGAGGTGGCGGGCGATCTGCGAGCCGACCTGGCCCGCGCCGCAGATGATGATCTTCATGGGATCTCCGTCCCCGCAGGTCGTCGCCTGCACGCCGGGGCGGAGGATGCGACGAGCCCTGCGCGGTGTCAAACGGGGACCGCGCCCCCGCGCCGCGGCACGGGGAGGCGCCGGGCGTCGGGGATCAGGGGGCCGGCATCTCGCTCAGCGGGATCAGCCGGCAGTCGGCGACGGCGGCGGCGCGATGGGCGAGGGAGGATGCCGCCCGCGGATCCCGCAGGCCGGCGAGATGCGCCTCCAGGCTTGCCTCGCGCACCAGCGTCGCCCGGTCCCAGCGCTCCCCCTCCGGCCCCGCAAGCATCGGGTGGGCGCGGGCGAGCAGCAGCGGCTCGCCGCCGCGCGCGCGCAGCAGGGGGCCTGCCTCGCGGAGATGGCGCGCGAAGGCCTCGGCGCCGGTGATCGGGGCCTCGGGCGCGTGCTCCGGCGCCTGCGCGTAGTCGGCCCGGTCGCGCAGGCGGATCAGCTCCAGCAGCAGCGGCGCGCCCGGGGGCGGATCGGCCAGCAGGCGGCGGACGGCGGGTTCGGAGATTTCCAGATGCCTGGACGCAGCCGGGAAGGCCGGCCCCGCCAGGCGCAGGGCGTGGGCGGCGAGGTCGGCGGGCCAGGGCGCGAGGCGGGCCGCGAACCCCTCCGCGTCGCCGGCGTAGAGGGCGCGGGCGGCCTCCTCGAAGCCGGGGCGGTCGCCGGCGGCGGCGGAGATGAAGCGGAAGGCGGCGTCGCGGGCCTCGGCCGGGGCCTCGGCGCGGCGGGCGGCCTCGACCAGCCTGCGGATCGCGGCGGAGGCGCCGCCCCGCCCGCGCAGCCACTCCCAATGCCGCGGCAGCAGGGTGACCTCGCGCGCGACCACGCCCAGCTTCGGGCGGCCCCGCGGGCGGGGGGCGTCGCCCTGCCCCGGCGCGGCGTGGCGGGCGCGGACCTCGGCCTCGCTTCCCCGCAGGTCGAGGTCGATCTGGCGGCCCTGGGGGTCGAAGACCAGCGTCGCGAGCCCCGGCTCGCGCGCCAGCGCCGCGTGCAGGGCCGCGGCGACTTCCGCCAGCGGGCCGAGGGCCAGCAGGCGGGGGCCTGCGAAGGCGGCGTGGAGGGCGGGGTCGCTCATGGTTCGGGTCCGGACGGCTGCGGTCGACCGCCTCTTGCCGCGCCGCGGCGGCCGTGTCAATTACACCCGGGTGAAATTGGAGGGGCTGGTCATGCGCAAGGCGGACCGCAAGGCGGCGACGGCCGCGTGGAAGGACGGCAAGCGTCGCGCCGGCGTCTGGCTGGTGCGCTGCGCGGCGACGGGCGAGGCCTGGGTGGGCGCGGGCCGCGACCTCGACGCCGCGCGAAATCGCTGCGACTTTTCAATGCGTCATGGCATGCCGCTGCATCCGGACATGAAGCCCGCGCTGCGCGCCCACGGCGGCGCGGCCTTCGCCTTCGAGGAGATCGAAGCCCTGCCCGAGGACGTCGAGGAGATCGCCCTGCCCCGCGAGCTGAAGGCCCGGCGCGCCTCGGCGGCCGAGCGGCTGGGGGCCAGGGCGATCTGAGGTGCGCCGCGCGGCGACCGGGCCCGCGCCCCCTGCGCCGCCGGCGGTCTCCCCCGGCGGCGCGAAAATCCGCAGGGCGGCGCGAGGCTGCTGACAGAAAGCTGTCAGCACGGGGGCGCCAGGGTGGATCTCACGGACGGCGACGCGTCGGCCGATCCTCTCATGGAGCTTCAAGATGATTCTGCATCTGCATCCGTTCTCCCAGAATTCCCGCCGGATCCAGGCGCTGCTCGACTGCGCGGGCCTGGCCTACGAGCGGCGCGTGGTGGACCTGACCACCGGCGCGCAGCGCCGGCCGGAGTTCCTGGCGCTGAACCCCAACGGCCAGATCCCGGTGCTGGAGGACGACGGCCTGGTGCTGTCGGAGTCGATGGCGATCCTGCGCCACATCTGCCGCTCCCGCGGGCTGGAGACCTGGTATCCCGAGGCCCCGGCGGCGCGGGCGAAGGTGGATCAGTGGCTCGACTGGACCCAGTGCCGCTTCGCCCGTCCCACCAGCCTGGTGTTCTTCAACACCGTCGTCGCCGACCCCGAGGAGAACGCCCACCTGATCGCCGAGGGCAAGCGCCTGCTCGCCGACCTGACCCCGATCCTCGAGGGCGCGCTGGCCGGCCGCGAGTGGCTGGTGGGCGAGGGCCCGACCATCGCCGACCTCGCCCTCGTCTCCTGCATGCAGAGCCTGGAGTTCGTCGGCGCCCGCCCGCAGGGCCCGGGCATCGACGCCTGGTTCGCGCGGCTCAACGCCATGGAGGGGGTGCGCGCCGCCCTGCCCGAGCCGTTCCTCGCGCGGATGTCCGCGGCGGCGTGAGCGTCCGGCCCCGGGGGACGTCCCCGGGGCCGATCCGTGTCTCAGTCCTCGAACTCCTCCTCGTCGCCGTCGCCTTCCCCGGCGATGGCGACGCGGGCGCCGCCGCGGGTGACGGTGGCCACGCCCAGGCTCTTGAGCTTGCGGTGCAGGGCCGAGCGCTCCATGCCCACGAAGGCCGCGGTGCGCGAGATGTTGCCGCCGAAGCGGTTGATCTGGGCGATCAGGTAGTCGCGCTCGAACAGCTCGCGCGCCTCGCGCAGCGGCAGGGTCGCCATGGCGGGCGACAGGATCGCGCCCCCGTCGGCGGGGTCGCCCGCGGTCAGCGGCAGCTCGTCGGGCGAGATCTCTCCGCCGCCCGCGCCCAGGATCAGCACCTGCTCCATCACGTTGCGAAGCTGGCGGACGTTGCCCGGCCAGTTCTGGGTCTGCAGCAGCGCCGCCGCATCGGGCGAGAGCCGGCGCAGCGGCAGCCCCTCGGTCTTGGCGAGCCGCGCGAGGAAGTGGTTGGCCAGCACCGGGATGTCCTCGCGCAGCGCCGCCAGCGAGGGCGTCTCCAGCGGGACCACCGACAGGCGGTGGAACAGGTCCTCGCGGAAGCGGCCGGCCTGGATCAGGGACTGCAGGTCGCGGGTCGTCGCCGAGATCACCCGCACGTCCGTCTGCACCATGTCCGAGCCGCCGACGCGGGCGAAGCGCTGGTCGACCAGCACCCGCAGGATCTTCGACTGGGCGCCCGCCGGCATCTCCGCCACCTCGTCGAGGAAGAGCGTGCCGCCGGAGGCCTTCTCGAACAGCCCCGGCACGACCGCGCCGTCCTCGCGCTCGCGGCCGAAGAGGGTCTCCTCCATCTTCGCGGGCTCGATGTTGGCGGCGTTCAATACCACGAAGGGCGCGCGGGCGCGGTCGGAATGGGTGTGGATGTAGCGCGCGGCCACCTCCTTGCCCGACCCCGGCGGGCCCGAGAGCAGCACCCGCGACGCGGTGCGCGCCACCCGGTCGAGCTTCTGGCGCAGCGCCACGATGGCGTGGGAGGCGCCGATGATCTCGGCCTGCGCGCGGTCGGCCTCCTGCAGCGAGGCGATCTCGCGACGCAGGCGCGAGGCCTCCAGCGCGCGGGTCGAGACCAGCATCAGCTGGTCGGTGGTGAAGGGCTTCTCGATGAAGTCGTAGGCGCCCTGCTTCACGGCGGCCACCGCGATCTCGATGTTGCCGTGGCCGGAGATGATCACCACCGGAATGTCGGGCTGGTTGCGGCGCACGGTCTTGAGGATCTCGATCCCGTCCATGCGGCTGCCCTGCAGCCAGATGTCGAGGATGATCAGGTCGGGGCGCGCGGATTCCACCGCCTTCAGCGCCCCGTCCGCATCCGAGGCCGTGCGGGTCGCGTGGCCTTCGTCCTCGAGGATGTCGGCGACGAGCTCGCGGATGTCCGCCTCGTCGTCCACCACCAGAATGTCAGCCATGTCTCGGGCCTCCTGCCTCGGTCTCGGGTGCGCCGGGCTTCGCCGGCGTCTGTTGTTCTGGGCGCGCGACCGGCGCCTTGCCGGCGAGCGGCAGGCGGATCACGGCCATCGCGCCGCGCGGCCCCTCGCGCGCGCCGCCGCCGCGGGACGCGTCCGGGGGCGCCGAGGGATCGAGGGGCGCGTCTTCGAGCGCGAAGGCGCCGCCATGTTCCTCGGCGATCTTCTTGACGATTGCGAGGCCGAGCCCGGTGCCCTTCTCGCGGGTCGTCACGTAGGGCTCCATCAGCCGGGCGCGGCCGGTCTCGGGCAGGCCCACGCCGTTGTCGATCACCCGGATCTCGGCGGTCTCGGCGTCCCGGCGGAGCTGCAGGACCACGCGCCCCGGCGGCTGCGGATGCTGGGCGAGCCGGGCCTCCACCGCCTCGCCCGCGTTCTTGAGCAGGTTGGTCAGCGCCTGGCCCAGCATGGTGCGGTCGCAGCGCAGCGGCAGCGGCGTCTCCGCCCCCTCGATCGAGAAGGCGACCGGCCCGCCGGCCTCGGCCTGGAGCAGCACCGCCTCCGAGCAGATGCCGGCGAGGTCGTCGGGGGCGAGCTCGGGCGCCGGCATCCGGGCGAAGCGCGAGAACTCGTCGACCATGCGCCGGATGTCGCCGGCCTGGCGGACGATCATGTCGGCGTAGCTGTCGAACCGCTCCCGGTCGCGGCCGACGAGCCCGTCGGAGAACTTCTTCTTCAGCCGCTCGGCCGAGAGCTGGATGGGGGTCAGCGGGTTCTTGATCTCGTGGGCGATGCGGCGCGCGATGTCGCCCCAGGCCGCCATGCGCTGGGCGGTGACCAGCTCGGTCAGGTCGTCGAAGGTCAGCACGAAGATCTCGGCGTCGCCCTCGGGCGCGATGCGCGAGACGCGGGCGAGGAAGTCGCGCTCGGTCCCGTCGACGCGGCCGTGGGTGCGCTCGGTCGTCTGGCCGCCGCGACGCTCGCGCGCTTGCTGGAGGAGGGTCGCGAACATCGGCGCGACCTCCGCCAGGGGCCGGCCCGCGGCCTCGGCCGGGGTCACGCCGAGCATCCGCGCGCCCGCCTCGTTGAGCAGCTCCACCCGACCCTCGGCGTCGAGCCGCGCGACGCCCGCGGTGACGCCCGCAAGCACGGTGGAGGAGAATCGGCGGCGACGCTCCGTCTCCTGGTTGACGGCGACCAGCGCGTCGCGCTGGGCCTTCACCTGCTCGGTCATGCGGTTGAAGATGCGGGCGAGCACCGCGATCTCGTCGTCGCCCCGCTCCTCGCGCACGCGCACGTCGAGGTCGCCCGCGCCCACCCGCTCGGCCGCCCCGGCGAGGCGTCCGATGGGGCGGGCGAGGCGTTCGGCGAAGTAGAGGCCGGCCCAGATCGCGGCCATCGTCACCACCAGCGCGAAGCCCACGTAGAGCATCGCGAATTCCAGCAGGATCGAGTTGCGCTGCCCCTCGAGCTGTTCGTAGAGGCGCACGGTGTCCTGCGTCTCGTCCAGCAGACGCAGCACCGCGCCGTCGACGTTGCGCCCGACGTAGAGGTAGTAATCCACGAAGCCGCGCAGGGCGACGAGCGCGCGGACCTCCGACTGGCTCTCGTCCGAGATCACCACCACCTGGCCCTCGCGGGCGCGGGCCATCTGCTCGGGCGTCGGCGGGGTGAAGTTGAAGAGATACGAGAACTCGCCCCGCGCGCGCAGCTCCATCGATCCGTCGAAGATGTAGGCCTCGGGGATCTCGCGCAGGTAGGCCTGGGCGCGCAGCATGTCGCCGAGCTGCGCATCGTCGATCATCCGCGCGGCCTCTCCGGCCAGGTCGTTGGCCATGGCCAGCGCCTCGGCGCGGATGCGCAGGCGGTGCTCCTCCTCGTAGCTCTCGGCCACCTCGAGGGAGTTGCGCACCACCGAGCCGATCTGGTTGGAGAACCAGCCCTCGATGCCGAAACTGACGGTCAGCGTGGCGAAGACCGCGACCAGGATCGTCGGCGCCAGCGCCATCGCCGCGAAGACGCCCGTCAGGCGCAGGTGCAGCCGCGAGCCGGCCGAGCGCGCGCGCCGCGCCGAGATCAGCGCCGCCACCCGCCAGGCCACCAGGCCCGCGATCACCAGGATGTAGACGAGGTCGAGCAGGAAGACGCCGCGCAGCACCTCCTGGCGCACCGGCCCGCGGTCGCCGCCCGACAGCGCCACGCCCGTGACCACGGCCAGCACCGGGCCCAGGGCCGCGATCATCAGGGTGAAGCGGGCGCGGGTGCGCCGGGAGAGCTCGCCGCGCAGCGCCAGCGAGGGGAGCGACGCCACCGCCTCTGCGGCGGATCTGGCGGCGCGGATCGTGCGCTGGGTCACTGGGCCTCCCCGGGTTGCGACGGCGCCGCGCGGGGGCTGCGATCCCCGCCTGCGCCTCCGCGTCGCCGTCGAGACCCCCTCCGTCCCGGAAGCGCGCGGGCGGCGGGGCGTGTCGCCCGCCGCCTGTCACTGTTGCAAACTTACATCAATGTCTTGCCGCGCGTGACAGGAATGTCAAGCTCCCGGATCTTCTTCCTCAAGGTATTGCGATTGATCCCCAGCAGGTCGGCGGCGCGCAGCTGGTTGCCGCGGGTGGCCGACAGGGTCAGGGCGATCAGCGGCAGCTCCACCTCCCGCAGGATCCGGTCGTAGAGGCCCGGCGGCGGCAGCGCGTCGCCGTGGAGCTGGAAATAGGCCCGCAGGTGGGATTCGACCGAGGCCCCCAGCGAGGCGCCCCGCTCCATCTCCGGCGCCGCGGCCGAGGGCCGGGCGGCGAGCTCCCGCTCCACGTCGGCCAGCGTGATCACCTCGTCGGCGCAGAGCGCGGCGAGGCGTTTCATCAGGTTCTCGAGCTCGCGCACGTTGCCGGGCCAGGTCTGGCCCTTCAGCGCCTCGACCGCGTCGTTGGCGATGGCCTTGCGCGGCAGGCCCTCGGACTCGGCCTTGCGCAGGAAGGCGCGGGCGAGGTCGGGGATGTCCTCGGTCCGGTCGCGCAGCGGCGGCAGGCGGATCGGGACCACGTTGAGGCGGTAGAACAGGTCCTCGCGGAACGAGCCCTCGTTGATCAGGGTGCGCAGGTCCTGGTGGGTCGCCGCGATCACCCGCACGTCCGCCTTGATCGGCGTGCGCCCGCCGATGCGGGTGAACTGCCCGTCCTGCAGCACGCGCAGCAGCCGGGTCTGGGCGTCGAGCGGCATGTCCCCGATCTCGTCGAGGAAGAGCGTGCCGTTCGCCGCCGCTTCGAACTTGCCCGCCGAGCGCTCCGTCGCGCCGGTGAAGGCGCCCTTCTCGTGGCCGAAGAGCTCGGCCTCGATCAGGTCGCGCGGGATGGCGGCCATGTTCACGGCCACGAACGGGCCCTGCTTGCGCCAGCCGAAGGAGTGGAGCGCGCGCGCCACCAGCTCCTTGCCGGTGCCGCTCTCGCCGTTGATCATCACCGTCAGGTCGGTGTTCATCAGGCGCGCCATGATCCGGTAGACCTCCTGCATCGCAGGGGATCGGCCGATGATCGGCAGGCCCTCGTCCCGCGGCCCGTCGGAGGCGGTCGGCGCAGGCTTGCGCGCGCCTTCCAGGGCGCGGTCCACATGCTCGAGCACCTGGCGCAGGTCGAAGGGCTTGGGCAGGTATTCGTAGGCCCCGACCTCGGCGGCGCGGATCGCGGTCAGCATGGTGTTCTGCGCCGACATCACGATCACCGGCAGGTCGGGCCGCTTCTTGCGGATCGCCGGCAGCAGGTCGAGCGCGTCGCCGTCGGGCATCATCACGTCGGTGACGATGACGTCGCCCTCGCCGTCCTCGACCCAGCGCCACAGCGTCGAGGCGGAGCCGGTCGAGCGCACCCGCGCGCCGGCGCGCGACAGGGCCTGGCTCAGCACGGTGCGGATCGCGCGGTCGTCGTCGGCCACGAGGATGGTGCCGTTCATGCGGCCGGTCATGCCGTCTTCTCCTTCCGGCGCCGGGGGGCGGGTTTCTTCTTCTTGGCAGCGGGGTCGGTCCACACCGGCAGCAGCACGCGGAAGGTGGTCCAGCCGGGATCGGATTCGCACTCGATCACGCCGCCATGGTCGGCGACGAGCTTGGAGACCATCGCGAGCCCGAGCCCCGAGCCGGTGGCCTTCGAGGTCACGAAGGGCTCGAAGATGTCGCGCTTGAGCTGGTCGGGCACGCCCGAGCCGTTGTCGGAGATCGTCACCTGCAGGGGCAGCGACTCGGTCCCCCCGCCCGCCACCGCCATGCGGATGCCGGGACGGTAGGAGGTGCGGATGGTGATCATGCCGCCGACCTGCGGCGTCGCTTCGGCCGCGTTCTTCAGCAGGTTCTGGAAGACCTGCATCAGCAGGTCCGCGTCGCCCGCCGTGGGCGGCAGCGAGGGGTCGTATTCCTCGACGAAGCGCACGTGGCGCGCGAACCCCGCGGCGGCCGAGCGCTTGGCGCGGTCCAGCACGTCGTGGATGTTCACCGGCTCGCGCGGGGCGGGGCGGCTGTCGCCGAAGAGCTCGACCTTGTTGAGCAGCGAGGCGATGCGCTCGGCTTCCTCGCGGATCAGGTCGGTCAGCTCGGTCTCCTCGTCGCCGAGCTGCATCGCCAGAAGCTGCGCCGCCCCCGAGATGCCGGCCAGCGGGTTCTTGATCTCATGCGCCAGCATCGCCGCCATGCCGGTGACCGAGCGGGCGGCGGCGCGGTGGCTGAGGCTGCGGTCCATCTTCTCGGCGATGGTCTGGGGCTGGATCATCACCAGCACCTGCCCCGCGTCGTCGGAGACGAGGCTGACGTAGAGGTCCACGATCCGCGGCGCGCGGTCGGTGGCCGAAAGCTCCATCTGGTGCTCGGCGAGGCTGACCGAGCCGTGGCGCACCTGGTCGACCAGGTCGGCGACGCGCGAGGCGGGGCCGAACATGCTCTCCAGGCTGCGCCCGGTCAGGGAGCGGGTGGAGAGGCCGAAGAACACCTCCGCCGCCGAGTTCGCGTCCTGCACCCGGTCCTCGGGGTCGAGCACCAGGGCTGCGAAGGGCACGGCGTTCCAGATGGCGGGGCAGGTCTGGGCTGGGATCTCTGTCATCTCGGAACCGGGTCAGGCGGCGCGACGGGCGGGGGCGGGGCGGGCGGCGTCGGGGGCGTCGGCGAGCAGGTCCGGCAGGCGTGCGAGCCGGTCGAGCACCCGCTCGGGATCGGTCTCGCGCACCAGCGCATCGCGCACGGCCGCCCCTCCCGGCAGCGCCGACAGCCGCCAGTCGAGGTGCTTGCGCGCGCAACGCAGGCCGACGTCGCGGCCGTAGAAGGCGAGCATGTCGCGGTAGTGGTCGGCGAGGCCGCCGGCCTGCTCCGCCAGGGTGGGAACCTCGGGCGCGGGCCGGCCGGCGAGATGGGCCGCGATCCGCGCGGGCAGCCAGGGCCGGCCGCGCGCGGCGCGCCCGACCATCACCCCCGCGGCGCCCGAAAGGCGAAGCGCCTCGGCCGCCGTCTCGCCGTCCACGACGTCGCCGTTGACCACCACGGGGATCGAGACCGCCTCGACCACGGCGCGCACCGCGCCCCAGTCGGCATGGCCCTCGTAGAACTGGCAGCGCGTGCGCCCGTGCACCGCGACCATGGCGACGCCCGCCGCCTCGGCCCGACGGGCGAGATCGGGCGCGTTCAGCGAGCCGTCGTCCCAGCCCAGCCGCATCTTCACCGTGACCGGGACCGAGACGGCGGCGACCGTCGCCTCGATCAGGCGCAGCGCGTGGTCGGGCTCGCGCATCAGGGCTGAGCCGGACAGGCCGCCGGTGACCTTGCGCGCGGGGCAGCCCATGTTGATGTCGATCACCGGGGCGCCCTGCCCTTCGGCGTAGCGCGCGGCCTCGGCGATCCATTCGGGGTCGCGGGCGGCGAGCTGCACCGAGGTCGCGCCCAGCGCGCCGTCGATCTCCGCCTTGGCGCGCGCGCGCAGGTCGCCCTGCGCCGCCTCGCGCGAGGCGATCATCTCCGAGACCATCAGCCCGGGCGCGTTCACGCCGGCGCCGTCCGCGCCCTGGCCGAACCGCGCGACCTGCCTGCGGAAGGGCAAATCGGTGATTCCTGCCATCGGCGCGAGCAGAACCGGATTTCGCAACGCCAGATTGCCTATCGCGAGGGACACCTGCCCATTCCTTATGCAGCCCGGGCAAGGGATATCGCCGCCCCTTGCGGGACGCAAGGCCGCGTGCCACCCATCGCCCGCCCCGGGGCGCATTTCACGCGCGCGGGGCGCGACTTCGTCCCGCGGGGGCGCGGCCGGCCGGCCGCCTCGCTCCCGCTCCCAGTCCCGCGCAGGAGGCGCCGCGGCCCCGTGTCCGACCCGACCCCGACCCTCGACGGCGATCGCGCGGGCCCCGGCCCGGTCCATGTTCTGGTCGTGGCCGCGGGGCGCGGCACGCGGGCGGGCCCCGGCGCTCCGAAACAGTATCGCGCGTTGGGGGGCGAGGCGGTGCTGCGCCGCACCCTCGCCGCCGTCGCCGCCTGGCCGGGCGCCTCGGCCGCCCGGACCCGGGTCGTCATCCACCCCGAGGACGCGCAGGCCTATGCCGAGGCGACCCGCGGCCTGGGACTCGCCGCGCCCGTCTCCGGCGGCGCCACGCGCCAGGAAAGCGTGCGCCTCGGCCTCGAGGCGATCCGCGCCGGGACCTCGGGCGCCTGCGCGGTGCTGATCCACGACGCCGCCCGCCCCTTCGCCGAGCCGGCGCTGGCGGGGCGGGTCCTCGACGCGCTGGCGCGCGGGTCGCAGGGCGCCTGCCCGGCCCTGCCGGTGGTCGACACGCTGCGCCGCGGCGCGCTGGGCGGCCCGGCGGGCGCGGGCGTCGAGCGCGCCGGCCTGCTGCGCGCCCAGACCCCGCAGGGCTTCGCGCTGGACGCGATCCTCGCCGCCCATCGCGCGGCGGCGGGCCGGGAGATGACGGACGACGTGGCGGTCGCGCAGGCCGCAGGACTGGAGGTCGAGATGGTCGAGGGCGACGAGGTCAACCTGAAGCTCACCACGCCGGCGGATTTCGCGCGGGCCGAGACCTGGCTCCAGGCCGCCGCGCCGGAGGTGCGCGTGGGCACCGGCTTCGACGTCCACGCCTTCGCGCCGGGCACGAGCCTGTGGCTCTGCGGCGTCGAGATCCCGTTCGACCGCACGCTCTCGGGCCACTCGGACGCGGACGTGGGGATGCACGCCCTGACCGACGCGATCTTCGGCGCGCTGGCGGAGGGCGACATCGGCCGCTGGTTCCCGCCCTCCGACCCGCAGTGGAAGGGCGCGCCCTCCGAGATCTTCCTGCGCAAGGCGATGGAGCGGGTGGCGGCGCGGGGCGGCCGGCTGCTGAACGCCGACATCACGCTGATTTGCGAGGCGCCCAAGATCGGCCCCCATTCCGACCCAATGCGGGCGCGGCTGGCGGAGATCATGGACGTTCACCTCGAGCGCGTCTCGGTCAAGGCGACGACCACCGAGCGGCTCGGATTTCCCGGACGGGGCGAGGGGATCGCGGCGCAGGCGGCGGCTTCGATCGCCCTGCCGGGACCCTGCCGATGAGGCCTGACCACGGAGCCGCGCGCATGATCACCGCCCGTTTCGCGACGCTGTTCGGCCTGGGCGAGGCGACGCCCGTCGCGCCGGGCACGGTGGGTTCGCTGGTGGCGTTGCCGGTGGGCTTCGCGCTGCACTGGGCGGGGGGCTTTCCGCTGTTCGCCTTCGGCCTGATCGTGTCGGTGGCGCTCGGCTACACCTCGATCGACCGCTACCTGGCGCTGAAGGGCGACGACGAGGACCCGGGCGAGGTCATCGCCGACGAGCTCTCGGGCCAGCTTCTCGCCATGGCGCCGCTGTCGCTGGGCCTGTTCCTGGCGGGCGCGCCGGCGCATGTGTTCCCCTGGCCGGGCTGGGTCGGGGCCTTCGTGATGTTCCGCCTGTTCGACATCGTCAAACCCCCGCCCGTCTCGACGGCCGAGCGTCTTCCCGGCGCGCTGGGCGTGATGGCCGACGACCTCGTCGCGGGCCTTCTCGCCGCCATCGTGGTCACCGCCTCCGCCGCCATCGCCCACGGCTGGTTCTGATCCGGCCCCCTCCCCGTCCCGGCGCCCCGCCCGCCGACGGCGCCCCTCGCCCCACGGCGCCCCGGAAAGCGCCTGTTCTCCGGAGCCGTCTCTCGCGGATGCCGATCAGAGCGACTCGCCCGCCCCGGTCAAGGATCGCGCAGCGACCCCGCGAAGCGGGGCCTGTCCTTGACCGGGGCGGGCGAGTCGCTCAGGCATCCATCAGCGAGAGACGGCTCCGGAGAACAGGCGCGGGCGTTCTTGTTCTCTGGTGAGTCAGGAGCCCGCCGGAGGCTCCCCCCCCCCGCCGATCCCCTCCAATGCCCCCCCGGAAGCGCCCCGCGGCCAAGCCCGCCCGCAGGGCGCCCAGGCGCCCGGGAGCCGCTCCGTCTCAGGCCGCCTCGTCCGTCTCCTGCTGCCGGCGCCACAGCCGGGCGTAGCGCCCGTCCTTCGCCAGAAGCTCCGCGTGGCGCCCGCTCTCGACCACCAGCCCGTCGTCGAGCACCACGATGCGGTCCGCGTCCGCCACCGTCGACAGGCGGTGGGCGATGACCAGCACCGTGCGGTCCTTCGACAGGCGCTTCAGGCTCTCCTGGATCTCCCGCTCGGTCTGGGTGTCGAGGGCCGAGGTCGCCTCGTCCAGCACCAGGATAGGGGGGTTCTTCAGGATCGCGCGGGCGATCGCCACCCGCTGCTTCTCCCCGCCCGAGAGCTTCAGCCCCCGCTCGCCGACGACCGTGTCGTAGCCCTTGGGAAGGCCCTCGATGAAGTCGTGGATCCGGGCTGCGCGGGCCGCCGCGATCACCTCGGCCCGGCTCGCGCCCTCGCGCCCGTAGGCGATGTTGTAGCCGATGGTGTCGTTGAACAGGACCGTGTCCTGGGGCACCACGCCGATCGCCTCGCGCAGCGAGGCCTGGGCGACCTCGCGCACGTCCTGCCCGTCGACCGTCACCCGGCCGCCCTGCACGTCGTAGAAGCGGAACAGCAGCCGCCCCAGCGTCGACTTGCCCGAGCCGGTGGCCCCGACCACCGCGACCGTCTCGCCCCCCTCGGCCGCGATCGAGACGCCCTTGAGGATCGGGCGCTCGGGCTCGTAGGCGAAAAGGACGTCCTCGAAGGCGATGCGCCCGGCGCCGCGGCGCAGGGCCGGCGCGCCGGGCCGGTCCGAGACCTCGGGCGGCTGGTCGATCAGGCGGAACATCTCGTCCATGTCCACCAGCGCCTGGCGGATCTCGCGGTAGACGGTGCCGAGGAAGCCCAGCGGCATGGTGATCTGCACGATGTAGGCGTTGACCATCACGAAGTCGCCGACGGTCAGCGTCCCCGCCTGCACGCCCTGGGCGGCCATCGCCATCACCGCCACCAGCCCGGCCCCGATGATCGCCGCCTGGCCCGCGTTCAGCGCGGCGAGCGAGGTGGCGGTCTTCACCGCCGCGTCCTCGTAGGCGGCCATCGAGCGGTCGTAGCGCTGCGTCTCCCGCTCCTCGGCGCCGAAGTATTTCACCGTCTCGAAGTTCAGCAGGCTGTCGACGGCCTTCTGGGTCGCCTCCTGGTCCTCCTGGTTCATCCGGCGGCGGATGCGCACCCGCCACTCGGTGACGGCGAAGGTGAAGGAGACGTAGGCGACGATCATCGCCACCACGACCACGAAGTAGCGCCAGTCGAAGGCCAGCAGGAAGATCACCGCGACCAGCGCCAGCTCGATGATCAGGGGCGCGAGGCTGAACAGCAGGAAGCGCAGCAGGAAGTCGACCGCCTTCACGCCCCGGTCGATGACCCGGCTCAGCGAGCCGGTCTGCCGGGCGATGTGGTAGCGCAGGCTCAGCGCGTGCACATGGCGGAAGGTGGTCAGCGCCATCCGGCGCAGGGCCCGCTGGCCGACGCGCGCGAAGACCGCGTCGCGAAGCTGCTGGAAGCCGGCCCCCATCAGGCGCACGACGCCGTAGGCGATCACCAGCGCGACCGGCCCCGCCGCGACCAGCCAGCCGATCCCCCAGCCCTGCCCGCCGTCCGCAGCGCCGCCCGCGGGCGCGAGCGCGTCGACCGCGGCCTTGTAGAACCACGGCGTCGCCACCGTGGCCGCCTTGGCGACGGCGAGCAGCAGGAGCGCCCCCGCCACCCGCCGCTTGGCCCAGCCCTCGCCCTCGGGCCAGAGCCACGGGGCCACGCGGGCGAGGATGCGCATGTCGCCGTCGGCGCCCTCCAGCGCGTCGGGAGCCCCGCGGGGCGGAGTTCGGATGCGTCTCATCGGGGGCTCGGGTTCCTGGCGGGCGCGCCCGGCGGAGCGGACGGCGGCTGGGGCGGCGGGAGGACGCGGCGGCCCGGACGGGCCCGCGCTCGACGGCGGGAGCGGGAGAGCGGCGCCGGCGCCCCGGGCCGCGTCAGCGGGGGGGCGGCGCCTCTCCCGACGGCAGGTCGAAGACCTGGCCGGGATAGATCAGGTCGGGGTCGCGGATGCGCTCCCGGTTCGCGCCATAGATTAGGGCGTAGCGGGTCCCGCTTCCATACCTGGCATGCGCGATGGCCCACAGGCTGTGGCCGGGCTGGACCACCACCTGGTCCGGCAGGGCGGCCAGCGCCTCGGGCGGCTCGCGCAGGAAGGGGGACTCGATGCGGCTGGCGACCCGGCCCGCGTCGTCGATCTCGTCGACCCGCAGGGTGTAGCGGCCGGGCTCGGTCAGGCTCGCGAGCGTGGCGGTCCAGGTCCCCTGCCCGTCGATCGGCGCGTCGGCCTGGGCGCGGTCGTCGGCGTAGATGCGCGCCGTGCGCCCCGCCGTGCCGCGCCCCGCGAGATGCACCTCGCCCCGCGCCGTGTAGGTCAGCGCGTCCAGCGTCACCCCCGAAGCCGGCCCCAGCGCCGCAGGATCGAGCACCGAGACCCCGCCCGTCGACGAGGTGCGCAGCAGCACCGGCGGCGCGTCCGGCGCGTCCGCGACCGTCGCCTCCGCCGCCGCGCCGGGCGCCGCGGCCTGGGGCGTCTCGCCGGCGGCCGCCGCAGGCGCGGGCGCCGGATCACGGTCCCCCGCGGCCGGCGGCGCGGCGGCGAGGGCCAGCGGCTCGCCCGCCGCGGGCGCAGGCTGGAGGGGCGCGGCCGCATCGGGCGCCGAGGTGGGGGCGAGCCCCCCGGGCAGGATCAGCACGCTGTCGGCCGAGACCGTCTCCGGCCGGCCCGGCAGGCGGGCGGCGAGCGTCATCTCGCGCGCGGCGGGGCCGGGATCGGCCTGGGCGAAGAGCACGAACTGCCCCGTGGCGTCGGCCGTGGCCTCGCCCACCGTCTCGCCGTCGATGCGCGCCTCGACCGTGGCGCCGGGGGCGGCGCGGCCGGCGACGAGCGCGGCGCCGTCAGGCTCGACCCGCACCACGTCGAAGCGGGGCGCCTCGGCGGGGGGCGCGCCCTCGGCCGGGATCTCGGCCGCGGGCGGCTCGGGCGCTCCGCGCGCAAGGTCGGGGGCGGGAGCGGATCGCGGGTCCGGCTCGGGGGACCGGGCGGCGGGCAGGACCGCGGCGGCGGGCGCGCCGCCCTGCCCGGCCGGCTGCGCCGCGGGGGGCGCGTCCGGGGCGCCCGACGGCGCGCCGGGGCCGGAGGGCCCGAGCCATCCGGTCATCGCCAGCACGGCCGCGCCCGCCGCCGCCGCCGCAATGGCGACGGCTGCGATCCGCATCGTCGCCTTCGAATCGGCCATCGCGCGTCTTCCGCCGTTTTTCCCTTGCCCCGCGGGGCTTTCGCGACGAATACCATGCGCCCGAACGCGCCGCAGCGCAATTCATGTCCGTTTCATGGCGACGGCGGGCGACCCCTCGTCCCCCTCGCCCCGCCCCTCCGGAGGTTTCCCATGGCCCGCGCCCATCCCTACAGCGTCTGCGTCTACTGCGGCTCGCGCTACGGCGCGCGCGAGGGCTATCGCCTCGCCGCCGAGGCGGTCGGCCGGGGGCTGGCGTCGCGGGGCATGCGGCTGGTCTACGGGGCCGGCGACGTCGGCCTGATGGGCGAGGTCGCGCGCGCCGCCGGCGAGGCGGGCGGCCAGACCTTCGGCGTCATCCCCCGCCACCTCGAGGCGCTGGAGGTCGGGCGCCGCGACCTGACCTCCTACGTGGTCACCGAGACCATGCACGAGCGCAAGAAGGTGATGCTGATGAACTCGGACGCCGTGGTCGCCCTGCCCGGCGGCGCCGGCACGCTCGACGAGCTGTTCGAGGCGCTGACCTGGCGCCAGCTCGGCCTGCACGACAAGCCGGTGCTGCTGCTCGACACCGAGGGCTACTGGGCCCCGCTGCTGGCCCTGATCGACCACGTGGTGGCCGAGGGCATGGCGGGGGAGAGCTTCCACCGCCTCTACGAAACCGTCCCCGACGCCACCGCCCTGCTGGCGCGGCTGGAGGAACTCGCGGGCTGAGGGGCCGCGAACCTCCCGCGCGCCCGGGGGCACTCATCGTCGAACGCGCGCCGGACCGGTCGCGCGATGAGGCGAGGAGCGGCGCGCAATGGCCCGGAAGATCGACGGCATCTCCTACCCCGACAAGGTGATGGACATCCTCAAGGACAGGACCCTGGCCGCGGTGCTGCGGGAGGACTGCAGCGGCGTGCAGACCATGGTCAACGCGCTCGATTTCCTGGCGTCCCCGCCGAAGGGCCGCGCGATCTGGGACGATCACCTGGGCCCGAAGGCGAAGAAGCCGGTGCTGATCACGGGCATGATGAAGAAGCTTGCGGCGCAGGCCGAGCTCGCCGAGAGGCTGGCCGCGAAGAAGCCCGCTGACCTCACCCCGGACGAGCGCCGCACGCTCGACCGGATCGCGATGACCGACCGCGACTGGCGGGGCATGGTCGAGATCGAGACCGCGAACCTGCGCAATTTCTTCGACCGCCGGATCATGGACGCGTTCTTCACCCGTCCCACCTTCCGCGCCCATCACCAGGCGCGGCGCCTGGCCGAGGCGAAGAAGACCATGGGCGATCCGAAGAAGGCCGCGAGCCTGCTGGGCGTGAAGGACCCCCGCAAGCTCGAGGCGCTGATGCTCGCCCAGGCGCTGGGGGACGAGGCGGGCGCGAAGAAGGCCGCCGCCGCCCTCGTCTCCGCCGAGAAGCTGCCGATGACGCCGGAGGCGGCCATGGCCTCGGTGCGCACCCGCAAGCCGCCGGTGAAGAAGAAGGCCACGATCGACGCCAGCACCAAGAAGCTCCAGCTCTGCGGCTTCCGCAACTGCGGCGACCCCAGGCTGCGCGAGCTCGCCAAGCGCACGGCGACCGCCTTCGCCACCGACCAGATGTCGGCGGCCAAGGGCCTCTACCGACAGCTCCGCCAGCTCGAGGGCAAGTCGCTGGCGGGAAACACCGACTTCGACGCGATGATGCGCGTCTTCGTGGACCGCAAGGTGATCAGCCGCTGATGCGCCCCCGCCGCCGGGCCGCCGCCCACAGGGCCGCGAGCCCGGCCGCCAGCGCCGGGGCCGAGGCCGCCAGCGGGATCGGCATCGGATCGACGCCGCCGCTGTCGCCCGCGGTCAGCGTGTAGCTCTCGGCCGGGGCCAGCGCCTCCTGGAAGCGGGCGGTGACGGTTCGGTCCTCGCTGAACAGGGCGGTGAACGTGGCGTTGGGCACGACGCTCCCGCCGTCGTTGGAGAAGAAGATCTCGCGGAAGTCGACCGTGCCCGAGCCGGAGTCGGGGTCGAGCTCGGCGCGGAAAGCGAAGGCGTCCCCGGCGTCGAAGCCCTCGAAGGCGAAGGCGATCGCGTCGGTGCGCTGCCCCGCCTGCCCGGTCCCGCCCCTGGTCAGGGTCGAGGACTGGACCCCGAAACGCTGGCGGTTGGTCACCCGGTCGAAGTTGAAGGCCATGTCGCCGATCGTGAGGCTGAACGTCTCGATCCGCGCGCCGTCGGTGGAGGTATTCTCGATCCGGAAGGCCGGGTGGTCGGCCGAGGCCCCGAGCGTCGTCACGAACAGCGACAGGCTCGCCGCGCCTGCGGGCGACGGAAGAAGCGCGGCCAGGAACGCGGCCGCCGGAATCGCGCGGTACATGTCGCCTCTCTTCGGGAGCGGCGGGGTCGTCTCCGCCCGCTCCGGCAATTGGTTTCAGGTGCAACCAATCGCGAGGGGAACATGCCCAAAGATCATGATCAATGCCGCGGATCGAAAACGTAGCGTCAACGCCGGACGGGGCGACGGCCCCCGGAAACGCGGAAGGCCCCGCCGTGGGGCGGGGCCTTCCCGGACCTGAGGTCGCGCGGGCTCAGAGCTTCGCGGCGACGTATTCCCAGTTCACCAGGTTATCCAGGAAGTTCTGCAGGTAGACCGGGCGCTTGTTGCGGAAGTCGATGTAGTAGGAATGCTCCCACACGTCGCAGCCCAGCAGCGCGGTCTGGCCGAAGCACAGCGGGTTCACGCCGTTCTCGGTCTTGGTGACCTTCAGCGAGCCGTCCTTGTCCTTGACCAGCCAGGCCCAGCCCGAGCCGAACTGCCCGGCGCCGGCGGCGGAGAAGGCCTTCTTGAACTCGTCGACCGAGCCGAACGCCTCGGTCAGCGCCTTCTCGACCTCGGAGGGCATCGCCATCTTCGGCGCCATCATCTTCCAGAACTCGGTGTGGTTCCAGTGCTGGGAGGCGTTGTTGAAGATGCCAGACTGCGCCACGGCGGACTTGTCGTAGGTGCCGACGACGATCTCCTCGACCGACTTCGAGGCCCACTCGGTGTCCTTGATCAGGTTGTTGCCGTTGTCGACGTAGGCCTTGTGGTGGATGTCGTGGTGAAACTCGAGCGTTTCCTTCGACATGCCGGCGTCGGCGAGGGCGTCGTGGGCGTAGGGCAGCGGGGGAAGTTCGAAGGCCATGGAAAAGCTCCCGGTCGTTCTTGGGAAACCGGAGGGGCCCCCTCCGGCGCGGCGGTCGCCGCTTGGGTCATTCGGGCGGCCGATGCAGCGTTGCGTGCAACGCGCGGGGGGCCGGCCGCGTCCAACACATAGCCCCCGCTCCGGAGACGTCCAAGGGGGTCGTGGCGAAAACGGAACGCCCCGCCGCGGCGCGGAACCCGGCCGCCGGGCGCGGGCCGAGCCGGGGCTTGCCCGCGATGCGCGAGCGGCGGCCCGTCACTGGCCCAGCGCCTCCGCCAGCCGGTGGGCGTTGGCGCGGGCGTAGGTGGCGGTGATGTGGCTCGCGTCGCGATAGACGATCAGGTCGCCGCGCACCGGCGGACAGATCCGGTCGTCGCAGAACAGGTCCGAGAGGTCGATCAGCCGCACGCCCTCCGGGACCTCCCCAGGCCCGAAGGGCGTCGGGCGCAGCACCGCGTCGCGCTCCACCGCGCAGGCCGAGAGGTCGGGGCTGCGGTCCACGCACAGGCCCGCGTCGAACCCCGGGCGCGGCGTGTCGCGCAGCGCCACCACCGGAATGCCCGCCTCGAGCAGGGGAGCCCAGGCGGCGGCGAAGCCCTCGGGCACCACCTCGCCGATCTTGGTCATCCGGGTGCCCACGGTGAGGACCATGGCGGGCGGCTCGGCGAGCAGGCTCTCGATCACCCGGCGGGTCCACTCGGCGCAGGACGGCGCGTGCGCCAGCTCGAAGCTCGGATCGGGGAAGGTGAACGGACAGGAGGCCTTGGTCAGCGCCAGGATGCGCAGGGA
Source organism: Albimonas pacifica (assembly GCF_900113695.1). Taxonomy (GTDB): domain Bacteria; phylum Pseudomonadota; class Alphaproteobacteria; order Rhodobacterales; family Rhodobacteraceae; genus Albimonas; species Albimonas pacifica. Next base: position 367,679 of record NZ_FOQH01000008.1, read on the forward strand.
CGACTCGCGCTCCGCGAGGACTTCCAGCGCGGGCAGCCATTGCAGCGAATGCGAGCCCCCCACCAGCGCCACGGTCCGGTCGCCGTCCTTCGCGCCGTAGACGCAGCGCTTCGCCGCCTCGGCCGTTCCGACCTGGTGGCAGTCGCCGTAATAGCCCTTGGCCACGTCGGCGCGCAGCACCACCGTGGGCGGCAGCACGCCGGCGACGTCCTGCCCCGCCTTGAAGCGCGCCATCGCCTCGTTCGCCTCGCGCCGCGCATCGAGATAGGCGGCGCCCCAGGCCCCCACCGCCAGCCCCGCCGGCGCCAGAACCAGCGCGCAGGCCAGCGCGGCGGCGGCGAAGCGGCCGTTGGCCCAGCGGCTGCGGCGGAAGGGCGCCTCGAGCCAGGCGGTGGTCGCCTGCGCCAGCAGGCCCGCGAGCACGATCACCCCCAGCCCCGGCAGCAGGCCGACGTCGGCGTCCCCGGTCCGGATCCAGACCGCCACGTAGAGCGGCCAGTGCCACAGATAGAAGGCGAAGGAGAGGTCGCCCAGCCGCTGCATCGCCGGCGCGGTCAGGGGCCGGATCTCGCCGCCGTTGCGCGCCGCCACGATGATCGCGGCGGTGGCCAGCACCGGGATCAGCGCCACCGCGCCCGGGAACAGGTCCGCCGCCGGGATCGCCGCCGCGAATGTGCAGAAGACGAACAGCGCGACGAGCCCCAGCGCCTTCGCAGCGCGGGCGGAGAGCCGCAGCCGCTCGATCCTCAGCGCCAGAAGGCCGCCCAGCAGGAACTCCCACCCCCGCGCGACACTGTCGAAATAGGCGCGCTGCTGGTCGATGAAGACCATCGACTGGGCGTAGGCGAAGGAGACGACGGCCAGCGCCGCCAGGATCCCGAACACCCAGCGCTCGCCCAGCCTGAGGCGGGTCACGACCGCATGCACGGCCCAGGCGACCAGCGGCAGGGCGAAATAGAGCTGCACCTGCAGCGACAGCGCCCACATCTGCTGGAACGGCGAGGGCGGCGCGCCGATGTCGAGATAGTCTCGCCCGGTCTGCGCCAGCCACCAGTTCATCACGAAGCCCAGCGAGGCGGCGGCGTCGAGGATCTGGGCGCGCCAGATCGAATCCACCTCCAGCGCGTAGAACAGCGCGCAGGTCCCCGCCACCACCGCCGCCACCCCCGGCACGATCCGCGCCATCGTGCGCTGGTAGTAGCGCCGGATCGCGGCGGGCGCGAAATCGCCCTTCCGGAACAGGCTGGTGAACAGCAGGTAGCCCGCGATCACGAAGAAGGCGTCGACCCCGCCCGACACCCGGTGGAACCAGATGTGGTAGACCGCGACCAGCAAGGCCGCGACGGCGCGGAGGCCCTGGATCTCCTTCAGATGCATCGCGGCTCCCATCGGGGCGCGGCGGTCGCCGGCGAGAGGCGCCGCCGCTTGTCAGCTCGCGCCGATTTGAACCGAAAATGAACTTTTCCTGCAATCCTGAACCGGGCGCCGCACTTGCGCGCAGCCGCCCTGCCCGGCGCCCCGCGCGGGGGACCGGGCGGGCGGCGGTCGAAGATGGGGCTGGATGCGCCCTGCTCCGCCGCAGGGGACGCGACGCGGCGGGCCGGCCGGCCGCGCGGCGCTCAGACCGCGATCAGGGCGGCGGCGACGCGGCGGTCCTCGGCCAGCAGCACGTTGAAGGTGCGGCAGGCGGCGGCGGTCGACATGGTCTCGACCCCCAGCGCGGCGGCCTCGAAGGCCTCGCGCGCGCCGCGCGGAAGGGGGGCGATGTCGGGGCCCATGCCGACCAGCAGCACGTCGATCTCGCCGGCCTCGGCCAGCACCGCCGCGAAGGCCTCCGCCGTCGCCTCCGAAGGCGCGGCGACCGACCAGGTCGAGAGGCCCGAGGGAAGGTGCAGGAGCGAGCCGAGCCGCTTCTCCCCCGCGATGCGGAAGCCTCCGCCGCCGTAGGCGTCGATGGGGGGGCGGGCCTCGTAGTCGATCTCGATCATGCGCATGGGGCGCGGGTCTCCGGCGGGGTCAGCAGGTCGAGGGCGCAGGGTAGCGCGCGAAGGCTGGGGAGTCGAACCGCGGGCGGGCGCCGGGCGCCCTGCGGGCGGGCTTGGCTGGGGCGCACTTGAGGGCGGCTGGCTCGGACGTCGGGGGACGGGGGGAGCCTCCGGCGGGCTCCTGACTCACCCAAGAACAAGGCCCGCGCCTAGTCTCCGGATCCGCCTCTCGCTTGCGATGCCTGAGCGACTCGCCCCCTCCGGTCAAGGACAAGCCGCGCTGCGCGCGGTCGCTTCGCGATCCCTGACCGGAGGGGGCGAGTCGCTCCGGGCGGCATCCGCGAGAGACGGCTCCGGAGAACAGGCGCTTTGCGGGGCTCGGCCGGCGTCGCGTCCGGGCGCGGGGGGCGGGCGGCGCGCGGATTGGGGTGGACAGGACGCCGGGCGGCGGGGCTTGCTGGGGCGCCGAGGGGGACGGCCCCGGCGAGCGGCGACAGGGAGGCGGCGTATGACCCCGTTCAGGGATCTGTGGGAGATGGCGCGGGCGCGCAAGGGCGGCCACGCGGCGGTGGAGACGGAGCTGCCCCATCCCGCCCCGATCGAGGCGCTCCACAAGATCTCGGACAGCCAGTGGCTCTCGGACATCGGCAAGCAGGTGTTCTCGGCCGGCTTCAACTGGAAGGTCGTCGAGGACAAGTGGCCCGCCTTCGAGGCCGCCTTCGACGGCTTCGACCCCTGGAAGATCCGGATGCTGTCCGACGACGCGCTCGACGATCTCGCCGCCAACCGCGACCTGATCCGCAACCGGATGCGCATGGAGGCGATCCGCGAGAACGCGGCCTTCCTCTGCGCCCTCTCGGAGGAGCGCCGCAAGCCCGCGGGCCATGTCTTCGTCGACTGGCCCAAGACCGACTACGTGGGCCTGCTGGAGCTGCTCAAGACCCGCGGCGCGCGGCTGGGGGGGCTGACCGGCATGTACCTGCTGCGCTGGCGCGGGGTGGACGGGTTCGTGCTCTCGCCCGACGTGACCGCGGCGCTGCAGCGCGAGGGGGTGATCGACGGCCCGGCGACCTCGAAGAAGGCGATGCGCGCGATCCAGACCGCCTTCGACATCTGGCATGCCGAGAGCGGGCGGCCGATGATGCAGATCTCCAAGGTGCTCGCCCTGACCGTGGGGCCGACGGCCGAGGCCTGAGTGGGCGCTCCGGCGCGGGACGCTATCTGTCGGATAGCGCCTGCGCGGACAGCAGCCTGGCGCGCATCCGGCGGGGCGCGGCGCCCCCCGGAGGCGCGACGGGACAGCCGCGGGCGCACGCAAGGGAGGCGCGCCATGGACCGTCCGAGCCTGACGCTGGGCATCGAGGAGGAATACCTCGTCGTCGACCGCGAGACGCGCGACCTGGTGCGTTCGCCCGACCCGGGGTTCCTCGACCTCTGCTCCCAGACCCTCGGCGACCGGGTGACGCCCGAATACCTGCAGTGCCAGGTCGAGGTGGGCACCCGTCCCCACGCCTCGGTCCCCGAGGCGATCGCCGAGCTGACCGACCTGCGCCGCGCCGTCGCCGAGGCGGCGGAGGCCTTCGGCTACGCCCCCATCGCCGCCTCCACCCACCCGTTCGCGAAATGGCGCGAGCAGACCCACACCCGCAAGGCCCGCTACGACGCCCTGCGCGAGGACCTGGGCCACCCGGTGCGCCGGATGCTGATCTGCGGCTGCCACGTCCACGTGGGCGTCGAGGACGACGACCTGCGAATCGACCTGATGAATCAGGCCGCCTATTTCCTCCCCCACCTGCTGGCGCTGAGCTGCTCGTCGCCGTTCTGGGAGGGGGAGGACACGGGCCTCGCCTCCTACCGCCTGACGGTTTTCGACGCCCTGCCCCGCACCGGACTGCCGGACCCGCTGGCGTCGTGGTCCGAATACCGCCGGCTGACCGAGCATCTGGTCGCCTCGGGCTGCATCGAGGACGCGACCCGGATCTGGTGGGACGTGCGCCCCTCGGACAAGTTCCCGACGCTGGAGCAGCGGGTGACGGACGTCTGCTCGCGCGTGCGCGACGCGGCCGCGGTGGCGGCGGTGTGGCAGTCGCTGCTGGGCTTCCTGCTGCGCCTGCGCACCCGCAACCAGCGCTGGCGGGTCTATCCCGCGACGCTGGTCAACGAGAACCGCTGGCGGGCGCAGCGCTACGGGGCGGAGGCGAAGCTGGTGGACCACGGCCGCCGGCGGCTCGCCCCCTTCGCGGACCTGGTCGAGGAGATCCTGGAGCTGACCCTGTCCGACGCCGAGACGCTTGGCTGCCGGGCCGAGCTGCTCCACGCCCGGCGGATCGCGGCCGAGGGCGACTCCGCCGCCCGCCAGCGCGCCGCCTACGCCCGCGCGCGGCGGGAGGGGGCCGACGACCGCGAGGCCCTGCGCGAGGTCGTCGACGGACTGATCGCGGAGTTCCGCGAAGACTGAGCCGGGCGGGCCGGGCCGGTCCGCGGCCGCCGCGACGGGGGCGAGCTGACGCAGGGGCGCATGGAGCGTTGACGACGCTCGGCGGCGGGATGTTTGATCGGTCCGTTCATGCGGCGCTCAGCTGCCCACCCCCGGTCCCGCGCCGCCGGAGATCGCCTTGACCCGATGCCGCCGGCTTCCCCCCGTCCGCCGCGCCGTCCTCGCCGCCCTGTCCCGCGCGGCGCGGGGCGCGCTGGCCGCGCTCGTCGTCGCGGGCGCGCCCGCCGCCGCCCAGACCGCCGGCGGGCTGCCCAGCGAGGTGACCCTGGCGGTCAGCTTCGGGCCAGAGATCGTCTCGACCTCCGGCGACGGCGCCGCGCGGCTGGGGATGGTCTGCGCGGTCACCGAGTATCCGTCCCGCTCCGACCCCCGCTTCACCCTGCGCGAGCCCTACCTAGTCGCCGAGATCGACGCCGACGCCGAGGCCTTCGTCTTCTACGGCGCCCGCGAGACCCGCCGCCTGCACGCCGCCTTCGAGCACGACGGCGCCCTGATGCGCTGGAGCCCGCAGGAGATGAGCCGCCTCTCCGGCGGGACCGACGGGGAGCTGGACGTGGACGCGGTGCTCGACCTGCGCCGCAGCGGCGAGACCGCCCGGCGCTGGCGCACCGAGGCGACGATCCTCTTCGCCGACGAACTGCGCGCCGCGCCGGGGCTGCACGTGAGCTTCGCCAACCCCTACCAGACCGGGCGCAGCGTCGCCTTCGACTTCGGGGGCGAGGCCTTCCCCGCCTGGGCCGAGGCCGCCCACGACCTGATGCGCTGCTGCGGGCTGCGCGGCGACGGGCGCTCGGTCTCCCAGAGCCGACTGCCGCGGACCTGCGAGCGGCAGGCCCAGACCACGCTGCGCTTCCGCGTCGACTACCAGAGCCGGCGGATCCAAGAGCCGGTGGATTGACCCGCGAGGCCGCGGGCCCGGGTCGTGGCCGGGCCCCGGCGGCGTCAGGCGGCCTGGAAGCTCGCCGAGGCGCGGGCGGCGGGCTTGCCGTCGATCTCGACCAGCGCGTCGGCGAAGGCCATGCGCCGGCCCACGCGGATCACCCGGGGGCGGACCTCGAACCACTGTCCCGGCCGGCCGGTGGCGAGGTAGTCGACCGTCAGCCCCACGGTGAGGTAGCCGCGACGCGGCGCTTCGGGCGGCGGGGCGCCAGGCGTCTCGAGCGCGCCCGCGACCAGGGCGCAGCTCAGGCCCATGGCGTTGTCCGCCAGCGCCGCGATCAGGCCGCCGTGGACGAAGCCGCGGCCGTTGCAGTGCGCCTCGCGCAGCTCGAGCCCCAGGCGCACCGCCTCGCCGGGGTCGATGCGCGACAGGATCGGCTCCCAGGGCTCGGTCAGGGGGCTGGAGCGGAAATGGGGGGCGAAGCCCTCGGGCGGGGGCATGGCGGTCTCCGGGGTGAATGCCTGTCGGCCGGTCGGTAGGTCATAGCGCGACTCGCCCGCCCCCGTCGCGCGCCGCGGCGCCGCGGCGGTCTCGCGCCCTGCGCGCGAGCATGTGACGACAGGTCGGGGGCGACGGGGCTAGGGTGATTTCGGGGCCGCGGAGGCCCGGCGGCGGAGGGAGGCGGCGATGATCGCGACGGGATCGAGGGCGGCGCGCGCGGGGGCGGCGGCGCTCGCGGCCGGGCTGCTTGCGGCGGGGGGCGCGCAGGCCGCGCCCGCGGCCGGCGAGCGGGTGCAGGTCGAGGGCGAGATCATCGACACCTGGTGCTATCTCTCGGGCGTGATGGGGGGGCCGGACGCGGTGGTCGGCTCTGCCCACCACACCTGCGCCATGTGGTGCGCGGCGGGCGGCATCCCGGTCGGCCTGCTGGGCGACGACGGCGAGGTCTACATGGTGCTGAAGTGGCAGGGCTCGGACGACGTCGCGGGCGGCGACACGCTGCTCGAGATCCAGTCCGACCGCGTGGTCGCCGACGGGATCCTGCACCGGCGCGACGGCATCGCCTACATCATCGTCGAGGAGGTGGTCGCCAACCACGGCACGCCCAACCACAGCCACGAGGACTACGGCGTGGTCCCGCCCTTCGCGATCCCGGAGCCGCAGGAATGAGCGCCCTGGTCCCCGCCCCCGCGGCCGTCGACGCCGCCGCGGGCGACGCCCCCGCAGGCTGCGCCGCGGTTGGCCCGGCCTTCCTGAAACCCATCTTCGGCCGAGGCGCGGCCACTCTCCGGGCCGTCGCCGGCCGGCTGGACCGCCGCGCCTCCATCCCACCGCGGGCGCCTGCCCGGCGGGCGTGGGCGGCCTCCGCCCTTCTTGCCTCCCTTTTCTGCGGCCTCGCCGCCCTGCCCGTCTCGGCCCAGGAGGGCCCCTTCGCCGCGGGCAGCGAGGCGGAGTCCTGGGGTCTCTCGGGCGAGGAGAAGGCGCGGTTCGAGGCCCGCGTGGTCGACGTGCTGTGCGAGCTGACCGGCGACTGCCCCGAGGACTGCGGCGGCGGGCGACGGCAGCTCGGCCTCGTGCGCGCGGCCGACGGGGCGCTGGTGCTGGCGGCCAAGAACGGCCAGCCGCTGTTCACCGGCGCGGCGCTCGACCTGCTGCCGTGGTGCGGGCGGGCGGTGGAGGTCGACGGGCTGATGGTCGGCGACCCCGAGACCGCGCCCGCCCGCGTGTTCCAGCTCCAGCGCATCCGCGCCGTGGAAGACGACGCCTTCGTGAAGGCCGACCGCTGGACGCAGGCCTGGGCGGAGCGCTATCCCGACCTGGCCTCGGCCCCCGGTCCGTGGTTCCGCAAGGACCCCCGCGTGCAGGCGCTGGTGGCGCGGGACGGCTGGCTGGGCCTGGGGCTCGAGACCGACGCGCGATTCCTGGAAGAGTGGTTCCCATGACCCCGATCTCCCACGCCCTGGCGCTCGCCGCGGCCCTGGCGCTGACCCTCCCGGCCGGCGCCCCGCGGGCCGGGGAGGCCGCGCCCCCCGCGCCGCAGGCGGCGGCGGAGCGGGACCGCGCGGCGCAGGCGCTGCGCGAGGCGGGCCTCGCGGTGCGCGGGGAGGAGGCCTCGGCGATGCCCGAGGCGGCGCCCCTGCCCTTCGAGATCGCGCCGCGGTTCCACCTCGTCGACCAGACCGGGCGCGAGGTGACGGAGGCCGATTTCGCCGGCCGGCCCTATGCGCTGTTCTTCGGCTACGTCTCCTGCCAGTCGATCTGCTCGGTGGTGCTGCCGCGGATCGCCGGGGCGACGAACATCCTGCTGGACGCAGGGCTCGAGGTGACGCCGGTGGTGGTCACCATCGACCCCGCCCGCGACACGCCCCAGGCGCTGGCCGAGGCGCTGCCGCAGTGGCACGAGAAGCTGGTGGGCCTGACCGGCTCGGAGGCCGAGCTGCAGGCGATCCGCGACGCCTTCCAGGTGCAGATGGAGAAGGTGGCCGAGCTCCCCGACGGCTCGCCCGTCTACGCCCACGGCAGCTTCGTCTACCTGGTGGGGGCGGACGGCAAGGTGCTGACCCTGCTGCCCCCGATCATCTCGCCCCGCCGCATGGCGGAGGTCTTCGCCTCCTACCTCTGAGGGTTCCGGACGCGGCCGCCCGCGGTCCCGTCCCCCGGCGCGCCCCGGGCGCGCCGGGGGAGCCGCGCGTCGCCCCGCGCGCCGGCGGCCCGGTCGCGCCCGCGCGGCGCGGCGGGCCTCGCGCGCGGGGCGAGGGCGCCCGGCGGCGGCGGTCCGACCTTCCACGCGCCGCCGGCGCCTAGCGGCGGCCGCGAGGCGCCCTCTGCGGGCGAGCGCGCACAATGCGCCCCCGGCGCCAGGCGCCGTCAGGGGAGGCCCCGACCTTCCCCGGCGGGGCCCCATGGCAACCGTCGCACCGGCCCGCCCCTGCCGCGCGGGAGGGACCTGCCCCCGGGCGCGCGGGCCGACGCGCGGCTCCGCCGGGGCCGCCGGGCCTGCCCGGCGAAGACTCCCCATCCGACGCCGATGGCGCCGCTCGCCACGGGCGCACCGGTCGGAGCGCCGCGCGGGCGGGGCCCTGCGGCCGGCGCGGCGGCCGGCGCGCGGCGTGCGCGGCGTCTTCCGCCCGGGGCGACGCTGGGGCATGATCGGGGCAAGGGCCGCGCGAGCGACGGCCCGGCGACGGGAGGCGCATCCATGACCCAGGCGACGATCCGGCCCCGGCCCATGCCGCAGGTGCGGCCCATCGGCTACGACGACCTCGGCGAGGCCTTCCGCGCCGGCGTCTCCGACTTCCGCCGCGCCCCCCGCTTCGGCCTCTTCTTCGGCGGCGTCTACGTGCTGGGCGGCTGGATCATGTGGCTGCTGCTGAGCTGGGTCCAGGCCCCCTGGCTGATGCTGCCCCTCGCCCTCGCCTTCCCGCTGATGGGGCCCTTCGTCGCCGTCGGCCTCTACGACGTCTCCCGCCGGCTCGCCGCCGGGCAGCGGCTCGACTGGGCCTCGGTGCTGGGGGTGGTGTTCGCGCAGCGCAAGCGCGAGCTCGGCTGGATGGCCTTCGTCACCCTCTTCATCTGCTTCGTATGGTTCTACCAGATCCGCACGATCATGGTGCTGACCATGCAGAACATGTCCTTCTCCTCCTTCGGGCAGTTCCTGGAGCTGGTGTTCACCACGACCGAGGGCCTGACCTTCCTCGCCGTCGGCACGCTGGTCGGCGGCTTCCTCGCCCTCGTGCTGTTCTCGACGACCGTGGTGGCGATCCCGCTGCTGCTGGAGCGCGACCGCGACTTCATCACCGCGATCATCACCTCGGTGAAGGCGGTCACGACCTCGCCCGCGCCGATGATCGGCTGGGGGCTGACGGTGACGGCGCTGATGATGGTCTCGATCCTGGCGGGCTTCCTGGGCCTGCTGGTGACGCTGCCGGTGCTGGGCCACGCCACCTGGCACCTCTACAAGCGCGCCGTGGCGCCCGAGGCCTGAGCGCGGCGCGCCTAGCCCCGCCCCGCCCTCGCCGCGACCCGGTCGAACCAGGCGTCCACCGCCGGGCGCACCGCGGGCGCGAGGCGCAGGAGCGCCCAGGCCAGCGCCCCCACCGGCACGTCCGCCCGCCCCCGCCGCGCGCCCGCCAGCAGCGCCGCCGCGACCGCGCGCGCCTCGCGCGGCGGCGCGGTCGCGGCGATGGCGACGAGCTGGGGGGGCCGCTCCGCCCGCTCGGCGGCGAGCTGGGGGGTCTCGGTGTCCGGCGGATGGCCGATCGAGACGCTGACCCCGTCGGGCGCGCATTCGGCCCGCAGCGCCTCGGCGAGCCCGCGCAGGGCGAACTTGGTGGGGGCGTAGGCGGAGTAGCCCCAGAACCCCGCCAGCCCCGCCGCCGAGCCCACGATCAGGACCCGCCCCGCCCCCCGCGCCCTCATCGGGCCGAGCGCCGGGCGCAGCAGGTTGAGGACGCCGAAATAGTTGGTCTCCATCAGCTCGCGATGCGCCTGGGCGGGCAGATCGGCGAAGCCCCCCGCCCGCACCACGCCCGCGCAGGCGACCGCGAGGTCGAGCGGCGCCCGCGCCTCCGCCGCCGCCACGGCGCGCGCCGTGGCCTCGGCGTCGCGGATGTCGCAGGGCTGCGTCGCGACCTCGACCCCCGGCGCCGCGGCGCGGACCGCGCCCGCCGCCGCCTCCAGCCGCGCCGGGTCGCGGGCGAGCAGCGTCAGCCCCGTCCCCTGCGCCGCCAGCGCCTGCGCCATCGCGAGCCCGATGCCCGAGGAGCCGCCTGAAATCACGGCATGGCGCGGCGGCCAGGGAGCGCGAGGCGGCATTCAGGCGAGAGTCCGGGCGTTGGGAGCAGGAGCGGTCATGCCCCCAGCATCGCCCGCCCGGCCTCGCTTGTCAGCAGGGCGCGGACGCGCGCCCCCTGCAGGGTCGTATCGCGGACGCGCGCGCGCCGGCCGCCGTCGCCGCCGCGGCCCGCAGGCGCCTCGCCCGCGGTCGTCGCCGCCGCGGGGGCGCTTGCGCGCCGCACGGCGCCCGAGGAACGGCGCCGGCGCGCCCCGATCCCGTGAAAGCCATGCGGGCGAACGCGAGTCGTCGACGGTCCGGAGAAGATCGGCGCCCCGCACTCGGATCGTCTTCGCAGAGTCGGCTGCGCGCCTGCCGCCGCAGACGCCCCTCGCCGATTTCGGCGGCGCCCTGCGTCGTCGAGCGCCTGCCCCGCAGGCGCCGGCGCCGTCCTGCCCGCAATTCGGACGTCGCGTCGCGGAATCCCCTTGACGTCGGACGCTGCGGCGCCATCTATTTTGAGAACGCTTCTCAATTGCAGCCAGCAAGGCCCCGCCCCCGCATGCCCCCCTCGACGCTTCCGCCTACCCGACGCGCGCTGCTCGCAGGCCTCGCCGCCCTGCCCCTCGCCGCGGCCCTGCCCGGCGGCGCCCGCGCGGCCGCGCCCCTGCAGGTCGTCGCCACCACCTCGATGATCGCCGACCTCGCGCGGATGATCGGGGGCGGGCGGCTCGCGGTCGCGGCCCTGATGGGTCCCGGCGTCGACCCCCACGCCTACCGCCAGACCCGCACCGACATCGTGAAGATGGCCCGCGCCGACCTGGTGCTCGCCAACGGCCTCTATCTCGAGGCGCAGATGGAGGAGTTCCTGGACGAGCTCTCCGCCCGCCGCCCGGTGCTGGCGGTGGCCGAGGCCTCTATCCCCGAGGGCCTGCGCCTGGGCTCGGAGGACTACGCCGGCCGCTGGGACCCCCATGTGTGGATGGACCCCGCCCTCTGGTCCCGCCTCGTGCCGACCCTGCAGGCCCGGCTGAGCGAGCTCGACCCCGAGGGGGCGGCCGACTACGCCGCGGGCGCCGAGGCGACCGCGCAGACCCTCCTGCGGCTCGACGCCTACGCCCGCGAGGTCCTGGCCTCGGTGCCGCAGGAGCGGCGCGCGCTCGTCTCCGCCCATGACGCCTTCCGCTACTTCGGGCGCGCCTACGGCTTCGAGGTGATGGGCATCCAGGGCATCTCCACCGAATCCGAGGCCGGCCTCGCCCGCATCGAGGAGCTGGTCGGCCTGCTCGTGGCCCGCGGCATCCCGGCGGTGTTCGTGGAAAGCTCGGTGCCCGAGCGCAACGTCCGCGCCCTGATCGAGGGCGCGCAGGCCCGCGGCCACGCGGCCTCGGTGGGGGCGGAGCTGTTCTCCGACGCCATGGGGCTGCCCGGAACCTACGAAGGCACCTATCCCGGCATGATCGACCACAACGTCACCGCCGTCGCCCGCGCGCTGGGTGGGAACGCCCCCGCCCGCGGCATGGACGGCCGCCTGTCGGCGGGGCTCTGACCATGCGCCTGCTCGAGAGTTTCGCCGCCCGCTCGCCCCTTTCCCAGGCGCTGCCCGCCAGCGCCCGCCCGCCCCTGGCGCAGGGGCCCGAACGCGGCGCGGGCGCGACGCCGGCCCCGGACGCGGCCGCCGACGCGCCGCTCTGCGTGCGGGGGCTGACGGTCGCCTACGGCGGCAAGCCCGCGGTGTTCGGCGTCGACGCGACCCTGCCCGCCGGCTCGATGACCGCCATCGTGGGGCCCAACGGCGCGGGCAAGTCCACCTTCCTCAAGGGCGCGCTGGGCGTGATCCCCAGGGTGGCGGGCGAGGCGACCGTCTTCGGCAAGCCCTTCGCCAGGGCCCGCCACCGCGTCGCCTACGTCCCCCAGCGCGCGAGCGTCGACTGGGACTTCCCGGCGCTGGCCGAGGACGTGGTGATGATGGGCCTCTACCCGCGCATGGGCCTGTTCCGCCTGCCTGGCCGGCGCCACCGCGAGACGGCGCGCGCCTGCCTCGCGCGGGTCGGGATGGAGGCCTTCGCCGAGCGCCAGATCGGCCAGCTCTCGGGCGGCCAGCAGCAGCGCGTGTTCCTGGCCCGCGCGCTGGCGCAGGACGCGGACCTCTACCTCCTCGACGAGCCCTTCGCCGGCGTCGACGCGGCGACCGAGACGGTGCTGGTCTCGGTCCTGCAGTCGCTGCGCGACGCGGGCCGCACGGTCGCCTGCGTGCATCATGACCTGTCGACCGTCGCCGCGTATTTCGACCGCGTCCTGCTCCTGAACGGCGCCCGCATCGCCGAAGGGCCGGTCGCCGAGACCTTCACCGAGGCGAACCTGCAGGCGGCCTACGGCGGGCGTCTCGCCACCGCCGGCCTCGCGGCGCCGGGCGCGATCCCGGCCACGCCGGCCGGATCGCCCCCCGCCCCGCCCCCCGGCGCGGCGGCGCGCTGAGATGGAGGCGCTCGCAGCCCTCGTCGCGGCGCTGACGCTCCAGGCCGGCTGGAACGCCTCCCTCGTCGCCCTCGGCGCGGGGATGCTGGGGCTGGCGGCGGGCGGCGCGGGGGCGTTCCTGTTCCTGCGCAAGCGCGCGCTGGTCTCGGACGCCGCCAGCCATGCCACCCTGCCCGGCGTCGCCGCGGCCTTCCTCGTCATGGTCGCCTTCGGGGGCGACGGGCGCTTCCTGCCCGGGCTGATGCTGGGCTCGGCGATCTCGGCGGGCCTTGGCCTCGCGCTCGTCGCCTGGATCACGCGCGCCACCCGGCTCGCCGAGGACGCGGCCATCGGCGCGGTGCTCTCGGTCTCCTTCGGGCTGGGGATCGTGCTGCTGACGGTCATCCAGATCGTGCCGGCGGGCAAGGCGGCGGGGCTCGAGGGGTTCCTGCTCGGCTCCACCGCCGGGATGCTGCAGTCCGAGGCGGTGACCATCGCCGTCGCGGGCGCCATCGCCGCGGCGCTGGTCTTCGCGCTGCGCCGCCCGATGACGCTGGTCGCCTTCGACCCCGAACATGCCGAGGCGACCGGCGTCGGCGTCTGGCGCACCGACCTCGCGATGATGGGCGTGGCGCTGCTGGTGACGGTGGTGGGGCTCAAGATCGTGGGCCTCGTCCTGATCGTGGCGCTGCTGATCATCCCGCCGGTGGCGGCGCGCTTCTGGACCGACCGGGTCTCGACGCTCGCCCTGCTCGCCACCGCCTTCGGGGGCGTCGCGGGATATGTCGGCGCGGCCATCTCCTCGATCGAGGCGCGCCTGCCCACCGGGCCGATCATCGTGCTGGCGGCCTTCGCGATCTTCGCCGTCTCCTTCCTGGTCTCGCCGCGCCGCGGGGTGCTTGCGGCCCTCCTGCGCCGCCGGCGGCTCGAGGCGCGCGTCCACCTGCGCCAGGGCCTGCTGGCGCTGGCGCGGGGCGAGGCGGTCTACGACCGGCTGACCCTGCGCCTTCTGCTCGCCCGCGGCTGGATCCGGCGCGACGGCGCGATGACCGAGGCCGGGCGCGCAGCCGCCGCGGCCGCCGCGCTCGACGAGGCGCGCTGGTCGCTCGCCCGCCGCCTGCTGCCCGAGGCCGGCGTCGCCGAGCGCTACGACGGCCTGACCCCCATCGGCGAGAGCCTGACCCCCGACCAGATCGCCCGGATCGACCGCGGCCTCGCCCGTCCGGAGGCGCTGGCATGATCGAGGAGATCCTCTCGCCCGAGTTCGTGATGATCTCGCTGCCGCCGATGCTGGTGGGGCTGCTGGCCTGCCTCGCCTGCGCGCTGCCCGGCAACTTCCTGCTGCTGCGCCGCCAGGCGCTGATCGGGGACGCGATCTCCCACGTGGCGCTGCCGGGCATCGTGCTGGCGTTCCTGCTGACCGGGACCGTCGCCGCCTGGCCGATGCTGCTGGGCGCGGGCGCCGCCGCCCTCGTCGCGGTGGCGCTGATCGAGGCGGTGCGCCGGCTGGGCCGGATCGAGAGCGGGGCGGCGATGGGCGTGGTGTTCACCGCGCTCTTCGCGGCGGGCGTCCTGCTGCTGGAGCGGTCGGACGCCTCCTCGGTCCATCTCGACGTGCAGCATGCGCTCTACGGCAACCTCGAGTCGCTGATCTGGTTCGACGCGATGGGCTGGGGCTCGCTGCTCGACCCCGCCGCGCTGGCCACATTGCCCGAGGCCGCGCCGCGGCTGGCGGTGGTGCTGGTCGCCATCGCCCTGCTGACCCGCCTGTTCTGGAAGGAGCTGGCGCTGACCACCTTCGATCCCGCCCATGCCTCGGCCATCGGCCTGCCGACGGGGCTGATCGGGGCGGGGCTGGCGGCGGCGACGGCGGTGGCGGCGGTCGCGGCCTTCGACGCCGTCGGCTCGATCATCGTCATCGCCATGTTCGTCTGCCCGCCCGCGGCCGCGCGGCTGATGACCGACCGGCTCGGGCGGCAGGTGGCGTGGAGCCTGGTCTTCGCCGCGATCTCGGCGATCGGGGGCTACGTGCTGGCGGGCTACGGGCCCGGATGGTTCGGCCGGCCGGACGCGGTCAGCGCCGCGGGGATGATCGCGGTGGTGGCCGGCGCGATCCTCGCCGCGGCCTGTCTGGCCGGTCCCCGGCGGCGTCGCGCGGGCGCTACGGCAGCCTGACGATTTGCCCTGTCGCATTATCGTCTCTTGAGCGCCTTGCTGGGGACTTGACCCCCCCTGCGACTCACCGTAGCGTCCCCCTTGCGATTGGCACGGCCAGTCCGACAGGGACCTGCAAGGTCCGCCCCCGCCGAGAACCCGGGCACCGGGCGAGACGGGGAGCGGACCGACCAAAGAACACCGCGCATGCGGGAAAAGGACGCTTGGGAGGGCGTCCTTTTCATTTTTGGGAGAGGTCTCGGGGCCTCTCCCGGTCCGGGCCTTGATTTCGCCTTTCGCGGCGGCGAGAACGCGGGACCGAGCCGAGCCGCGGCCGACCCTCGCCCCCCTTCCCCGGAGCGGATCCGGACCCAGGCGAGCGGACCCGCGCCGCGCAGACCCGAGCCCGAAGCGCACAGGAACCGACATGCCGAGAACTCACGTCCGCTCTTCCCTCCGCCTCGCGGCGCTCGCCGCGCTGCTGGCCGGGGCCGCGGCGCCCGCGCTCGCCCAGCAGACCGGGACGAGCGACCCCGCCGCCACGCCGGCCCCCGCCCAGGCCCCGGCGCCTGCGCAGGCCCCCGCCGCCGAGGCGCCCGCGGCCCAGGCGCCGGCCGCGCCCGCCGCCCCCGCCCCGCAGGCCCAGCCCGCCCCGCAGCAGCAGCAGCAGCAGCCCGCCGGCCCGCAGCCGCAGGTGGTCGCGACCCATGGCGACTGGTCGATCCTGTGCCTCGACGGCAAGCCGCCCTGCATCATGCGCCAGCTCGGCTACAACGGCGACGGCCGCGAGGTCATGGAGCTCTCGATCCGCCGCATCCCCCCGCAGCAGACCCAGCAGGGCACGGTCGAGGCCGTGATGGACGTGCGCGTCCCCCTCGGCGTGTTCCTGCGCGAGGGCCTGAGCCTGCAGATCGACAGCTCCGAGGCGCAGCGCGGCCAGTTCTCGATCTGCCTCGCCGAGGGCTGCCTGATGCGCGAGCCCCTGCCCAACGCGATGGTCTCCGGCCTGAAGAAGGGCGCCACCGCCAAGTTCGGCTTCGTGGTGCCCCAGGGCCAGGGCGGCCAGCAGTACGAGGTGCCGATCTCGCTCTCGGGCTTCACCGCCGCCTACAACGCGCTCGCCGCGAACTGATCCCTCGCCGCATCGGCGAAACGCGACGGGCCGCCCCCCAGGGGGCGGCCCGTCCGCTTTCCGGCCCCGTCCGTTCTGTCCTCAGCCCCGGCGCAGCGCCAGCACCGCGTTCAGCCCGCCGAAGGCGAAGGCGTTGGAGATCGCGGCCGGGACCTCGCGCGTGCGCGCCGCGTTGGGCGTCACGTCGAGATCGCACTCGGGGTCCGGCGCCTCGTAGTTGACCGTGGGCGGGATCACCCCCTCGCCCAGCGCGCCAAGGACCGCGGCGAACTCCAGCGCCCCCGCCGCCCCCAGCGCATGGCCGTGCATCGACTTGGTGGAGGAGACCGAGAGCGCGTCGGCCTGGCCGCCGAAGACCGCGCGCAGCGCCGCCGTCTCGGTGCGGTCGTTGGCGGCGGTGCCGGTGCCGTGGGCGTTCACGTAGACGATCTCCTCGGGCGCGAGCCCGCCGTCGGCGAGCGCCGCGCGGATCGCCCGCGCCGCCCCGTCGGCCGAGGGCTGCACGATGTCGCCCGCATCCGCCGACATGCCGAAGCCCGCGATCTCGGCGAGGATCGTCGCGCCGCGCGCCTCGGCCCGGTCCCGGCTTTCGAGCACGAAGACGCCGGCGCCCTCGCCGATCGCCATGCCGGCCCGGCCCTTCGAGAACGGGCGGCAGACGTCGCGGGTCATCACCCGCAGCCCTTCCCAGGCCTTCATCGCGCCGAAGGTCAGCGGCGCCTCCGCCCCGCCCGCCACCGCGAGCTCGGCCGCGCCGGAGCGCACCAGGTGGAAGGCCTGGCCGATGGCGTGGTTGGCCGAGGCGCAGGCGGTCGAGACCGAGAAGGTCGGCCCCTTCAGCCCGTGCGCCATCGAGATGTGGGAGGCCGGGGCCGAGACCATCAGGCGCGGCACTACGAAGGGATGCACCCGGCTCCTGCCCTCCTCGAACACCGCCCGGTAGCTGTCGTCGAAGGTCTGCATCCCCGGCAGCGCCGTGCCGATGACGACGGCGGCGCGCAGGGCCTCCTCCTCGCTCAGCCCCGGATCGGCCTGCGCCCACGCCTCGGCGGCGGCGGTCAGGGCGAACTGGGTGTGGCGGTCGTAGAGCGCGAGCTGGGAGCGGTCGAAACGGTCCTCGCCCACGAAGCCCTTCGCCTGCGCGCCGACCTTCGCGCTCAGCCGGTCGAGGTCGCGCAGCTCCAGCGGGCCGATGCCGCAGACGCCCGCCTTCAGGGCCGCCCAGTGGGCGGGCGCGTCGAGGCCGAGCGCGGAGACCACGCCCATGCCGGTGACCACGACCCGGCGCGCGCCGGAGGGGGCGCTCACCGGCTCACGCCTCCCGCGCGGCGATCAGGCGTTTCACGCCCGCGACGATGGCGGCCACGTTCTCGATCTCGAACTCGCTCTGCGCGGGGTCGTTGGCGTTGAACGGGATCGAGACGTCGAAAGCCTCCTCGATGGCGAAGACCGCCTCGACCATGCCGAGGCTGTCGATGCCCAGTTCGTCGGGGGTGGAGGTCAGCTTGACCTCCGAGGGGTCGAGCACCGCCTGCTCGGCCACGATGCGGATCACCTCGAGGGCGACCTCGTCGTCGGCGGCGTCGGCGGCGGAAACAGCGGCGGCATCGGTCATCTCGACCTCCCACGGATCGGCGCAATCCCGGGGCCGGCGCTGCGCGACGGTCCCGCCCGAGGGTCGTGTTACCCCCTCGGTCCGGGTCAGGAAAGGCGGAATCGCCGCCGCCGCAAGAGGGGAGCGCCAGTGGGACGCGGGGCGGGCGACCTCAGCGCAGGCCGCCGGTCAGCTCGCGCAGCTTGTCCATGGCCCGCGGCAGGCGGCGCATGGCCATCCACATGCGGTTGAACTCGTCGCGCTTGATCGCCGGCGAGCCGATCATCACCGAGCGCGGCGGCACGTTGGCCCCCACCCCCGAGCCGCCGGCGACGACGCTGTCGTGGCCGATGGTCAGGTGGTCGGCGACGCCGGCCTTGCCGCCCAGAACCACCCGGTCCTGGATCACCGCCGAGCCCGCGATGCCGACATGGGCGCAGAGCAGGCAGTGCTCGCCGACGGTCACGTTGTGGCCGACCTGCACGAGGTTGTCGATCTTGGTGCCGTTGCCGATGGTGGTGTCCTTCAGCGTGCCGCGGT
Source organism: Albimonas pacifica (assembly GCF_900113695.1). Lineage (GTDB taxonomy): Bacteria > Pseudomonadota > Alphaproteobacteria > Rhodobacterales > Rhodobacteraceae > Albimonas > Albimonas pacifica. Next base: position 385,692 of record NZ_FOQH01000008.1, read on the forward strand.
CGAGGCAGGCGCCGGCGCCCAGCTCCACGTCGTCGCCGATCGCGACCGAGCCCAGCGAGTGGATGCGCACGTAGACCGTCGCCGCCGCGCCGAAGACGTCCGAGGCGCCGCGGTCCTTGGCGGCCTCGACCGCGCCGGGCTCGGGCGTGACGAAGCTGAAGCCGTCGGCGCCCGCGACGGCGTTGGGATGGGCGACGAAACGGTGGCCGATGCGGGTGCGCGCGCCGATGCGCACCCCCTCCATCAGCAGCGCGTCGTCGCCGATCCGCGCCCCGGCGCCGATGGAGACGTGGGAGAGGATGCGCGCGTTGGCGCCGATGGTCACGTCGCGCCCGATCACGACGAAGGGCCCGATCGAGGCGCCCGGCCCGATCTGCGCCGAGGGGTCGACGATGGCCGAGGGATGCACCCCCGCCGGCGCGTCGAGCGGATGCTGGAAGCGCGCGGTCAGCCCCGCCATCGCGTAGCGCGCACGCGGCGCGAAGATCGCCGCGGCGAGGCCGAGCCCCTGCCAGTCGGCTCCCGCCGGCAGCACCGCCGCGCGGGCCCGGCCTTTGGCGAGGTCGCCCAGGAACTTCGGGTCCATCGCCACCGCCAGCTCTTCGGGTCCCGCCTGCGCGGGAGGGGCCGGCGCGCGCACCACCAGGTCGCCGTCCCCGGCATGCTCAAGGCCGAGGGCGGCGGCGACGTCGGCGATGCGGTGCGGGGTCATGGCGGGCTCCCAGGGCGGCGGGCGGATCGGCGGGCCCCTGCTTAGCGGGCGGGCGCCCCCGCGGCCAGTCCCTCCGGGCGCGCGTGCGCGAGATCGGGCGCGACGCTCCAGGCGCGGGGTCGGGGTCGGCTCTGCCGTCCGCTTCGCGGCCGGGACGCCCGCCCGCCGACCCCGCCGCCGGCGGGATGGCGCGCGCGGCGCAGCGCCGGGGATCGAGACGGGGTCGGCGGGCGGGCGATGCGTCCGCGCAGCGGGCGCGAGAGCCGCCCCCGACCCTGCCCGCACGGCCGCGCCCCGCGATGGGAAAGGGCCGCCCCGGGAGGCGGCCCCTGCTGGTCTCGATTCGTCGCGGGAAGGCGCGCCCGGCGCGCCGCGCCGCTCAGAGGGCGGGCGCCAGGCCCTTCTCCTCCAGGGCGGCCCAGACCGCCTCGTCGCGGCCGTAGACGTCCTCGCGGAACTGGGCGGACCCGGTCTCGTCGACCCAGGCGGTGCGGTAGGTGAGGTTCACGCGCACCGGTTCGTCGAGGTTCACCCAGCGCTCGCGCCCCGAGTCGAGGATCGAGTGGAACGCCGCCTGCGGGTCGTCGTACTGCGGGGCGAGCAGGATGTAGGCCAGCTCGAACGGGTTCTCGACGCGCACGCAGCCGTGGGAGAAGGCCCGCGCGTCGCGCTTGAACAGGCTCTTCGACGGCGTGTCGTGCAGGTAGATCGAGAACTGGTTGGGGAACATGAACTTCACCTTCCCCAGCGCGTTGTGGTCGCCCGGCGCCTGCTTCACCCGGTAGGGGAAGTAGCCCTTGGAATACTGCTCCCAGTCGTGGAAGGCCGGATCCGCCGGCACCGGCCCGCCGTCGGTGGCGATCAGCTGCATGTTCTGCTTGGCCAGGTAGTCGGGGTCCTTGCGCAGCGCCGGCAGGATCTCGTTCGTCGCGATCGAGCGGGGCACGTTCCACGACGGGTTGATCACCATGTGGTCCATCATGTCGATGAACTCCGGCGTGCGGTGGCGCTTCTGGCCGATGACCACGCGCGTCTCGTGGATCAGCTTGCCGTCCTCGTAGAGGCGCATGCGGTAGTCGGGCTGGTTCACCACGATGTACTTGCGGCCCAGGTCGTCGGGCGCCCAGCGCATCCGCTCGAGGTTCACCGCCACCTGGCGGATGCGGAAGCCCACGTCCGCGCCGAGCGCGGCGAAGGTCCGCGCGCCGGCGATGCCGTCGTCGTTGAGCCCGTGGCGGCGCTGGAAGCCCATCACCGCCTGCTCGAGACCGGCGTCGTAGAGCTCGGGCTGCGCCGAGGCGGGGGCGTGCTCGCCAAGCTCGGCCAGCCGTGCGCGAAGCTGGGTCACGCGGGGGCCCGCGTCGCCCACCCGCAGCGTGCCGCCCTCGGAGAGCGTGGCGCGCCAGCCGCCGGCTTCGGCCTCCTTCTGCAGGCGCGCGTAGACCTCGCGCAGCGGGGCGTAGCCGGGATCGCGCGGCGCGAGCGCATCGAGCCAGGCGCCCAGCTCGGGCGAGGCCGCGGCGCCGGCGAGGATCGCGGTCGTCTCCGGCCGCTCGGGGAACACGTGGATCTCGGAGTCGACCCGGCTCGGCTTCAGCGCGCCCGCGGCCATGTCGCCCGCGTAGCGCAGCAGCGCGCGGGTCAGGTCGAGCTCGAGCTGCGCCACGTCTTCGGGGTGGTCCTGGCCGTCCGGCGTCTGCTGCGCGCGGGCGCGCAGGGCGGCGGGCGAGTAGGCTGCGGCGGGCAGCGCGTGGCTCTCGGCCGCGTCGAGCCGCGCGAGCAGCGCCTGCGCGTCCATCGAGCCGCCGGCGACGTTCCAGGCCGGCCGGCCCTGGCGCGACTGGTACCAGGCGAGCACCGCCTCGTCCCCGGCCGCGGCGCGCAGGATCGCCGCCTGCACCGGCGTGGCCGGCGAGACCGCGGCGGGCGCCGAGGGAGCGAGGAGCGAGACCGACGCGGCCCCGGACGCGGGGCTGGACGTCGCCGTCGCCGCGGGGGCGGGCGTGGTGGGAACGTCGGACGCAGGCGAGGACGCGCCGGGCGCCGACGGGGCCGATGCGAGGCCCGCGGTCTGGGCGGCGGCGGGGCCGGCGGTCAGCGCCGTCGCGCCCGAGGCGAGGCCGCCCAGGGCGAATGCGGCGGCAATGTGGAACTTGAACGACATAGTGGCGCCTCTGACACAGGGATCCGCTTTGGAAGACCATAGCGCGAACGTCCGGGGGGGACGAGGCGACGTGGCGGGAGATCGTCGCGCAGCCGCGGGGGCGTGTGAATTCCGCCGCAGATACGGGGGCGTGCGGCGCGCGGTCCCCGACAGGCGGCGGCGCGCTCCATCCTGCGGCGCCCTGCCCGACCGGCAGGCAGTGGATCGTTTCATCGTGCGACAGGCGCCGATTTTGAGGCGCCGGACGGGGAAACCGCTGCGAATCTGCCACTTTTTCCCTCGGCCCCGCTGTGTCATAGTCCCCTCGTCCACCAAAAACCGCCGAGGAACATCGGCAAGGACGAACGAGGCGACAGACAGTGAAACCGACCGATTTCGGGCGTTTGTCCCGTCGTGCGGCCCTTGTAGGGCTGGCCGGCGGGCTCGTCGCGGCAGGCATGGGCGGGCAGGCCCTTGCAGCGCCGTCACTCAACACCGGCAAGGGCGCTTACCGGCGCATCCAGCTCGTCAACTCGCGGCTGCAGGAGCGGCTCGACGCGGTGTACTGGATCGACGGCGAGTACGTGCCGGAGGCTCTCCAGGAGATCAGCGGCATCCTTCGGGACTGGCGCGCCGACCTGGTGAAGCCCTACCACGAGCGCGCGCTGGACGTGCTCGCCGCGGCCCATCGCAAGATGGACGTCGACGAGCCGTTCGAGGTCGTGTCGGGCTACCGCTCGCCGCAGACCAACGCCGCGATGCGCCAGCGCTCCTCGGGCGTGGCGCGCAACAGCTACCACACCCGCGCGATGGCCGTGGACGTGAAGCTGAAGAGCCGCTCGGTGCGCCAGATCGCCGGCGCGGCCGAGAGCCTGAGCGCCGGCGGCGTCGGGCGCTACTCGCGGTCGAACTTCGTGCACATGGACTGCGGTCCGGTGCGCACCTGGGGCGCCTGAGCCGAAGGCGCTCCCCTCGGCCGACCGCCCCGACCCGGGGCATCGCCGGCGCCCCTCGGGGCGCGGGCCATGAAGACGAGCGGATCGGCCGGGCCCTGCGCCCGGCCGTCGCCGTTTCACGCCCCCACACTGCATGCATGCGGGCGCTCACGCCGGCCGCCCGCGGAAGGCTGGACGAAGTCCCGAGGCGCATCTTCGCATGAAGGGCGTGCGGGGCGCGTGCAGGCGCGCACGGGGCCTCACGCCAGACGCCGCCACGCCCGCGCAGGGCTCAAGCCGAGCGGAGGGCCGCACGGCAGTCGTCAGGGGCAAGGAGCGCCCTGCCCCCCCCCCCGGCGCTCAGTCGGCGGAGGGGGGACAGGGGCTGCCGGGCTCGAACACGCCCAGCAGGCCCGCGGCGAGGATCTCCTCGATCCGCTCGGGCGGGATCTCGCCGCCCTCGCCGCGGCGCAGGAAGTCGCCGCCCAGGCCCGAGGCCTGCAGCGCCGTGAAATCCACCGTCAACGAGGGCATCGCCTCGGAGCCATGGCGCAGCAGCGCCCGCCCGGGCATGTCGTCGAGATGCACGGGCCAGGTGCTCGCGGCGACGCCTGTGCACTGGGCGACCCGGTCGCGGAACCGCCGGCGGATCTCGAAAAGCTCCAGCCGGGCGGCGGCGTCGGGATCGGTGCGCGCGGCCAGCGCCTCGATCCACCCCGCCATGCGCGCGTCGGGGCCGAGCGCCTGTCCGAGCCCCAGCGTCAGCCCGTGCAGCGCGATCGCGATCAGCAGCACGAAGGACGCGGCGACGGAGATCTTCGCCCCGCGGACGCTGCGCCCGCGGCGCGGCCCGGCCTCGGTGCTCGCCATGTTCGACCCGCCCTCCGACACGCACGGTCACGCCCACGCGGCCGCCCCGTCCGCGCGGCGGCCAGGCCCCATCCTGCCCGACCCGGCGGGCGGGGTCGAGCGCCCCGGACCGCAGGGCGCGCCCCGAGCTCAGCGGTCGAGGATGTCGCGCAGTTCCACCATGTTCGCCCGCGCGCGCAGCAGCTTCTCGCCCATCACCGACAGGTGGTCGGGGGTCAGCGTGCCGTCCTCGCGCCCGTTGGCGACGATCATCGGATCGAGGCGCACGCCCTCGGCGATATGCGCCTCCATCCGGTCCCAGACCTGGAGCAGGTCCGACACCTCGATGGTGCGCGCGAAGTCCTGGCGCACCGCCTGCAGCACGCCGTGGAGCGCGAAGAGCTCGCCGCGCGCCTCGTGGAACAGGTTGTCGGCGTGGAAGTCGAAGTAGCCGCGGTTGTTGCCGCCCGCCTCGACGAAGGCCTTGCGCTCGACCGACCACTCCATCGCCTTGGCGCGGCTGTTGAGCCGCGAGGCCATCGAGCCGAGGTCGGCCGCCAGCCGGTCGATCAGCGTGCGCAGGTTGTCGCGGCGCACGTCGAAGAGCGCGTTGCAGGCGCCGAGCCGGTCGTTGTAGGTCTGATAGAGCGGGATCGCGCCCCGATAGGACTGCTCGGCCCCCTCCATCACCGTCTGCAGCTGAGGGTCGAAGGGGTTGTTGAGCACCCAGGCCCGCTCGTTGACCCGCAGGCGGCCCTGGGCGGCCTGCAGGTCGGGGTCGGCCTCCGACGTGCCGCGCACGCGCCCGAGCGTGTCGGCGAGGTCCAGCGACACCCGCCGCACCACCGTCAGCATTCCCATCTGCATGGCGGCCTTGTTGTCGAACCAGGGCGTGTCGGCGAAGTCGATCAGGCCGAAGAAGCCCAGCCGGTACTGCGGATCGCCCGGAACCCAGGGGTTCTGGTTGACCATCAGGTCCAGCAGCCCGACCTGCATCTGCACGATGCGCGAGTGGGCGCAGGTGCGCGGGTCGGAGTTGCCCGCCGCGGTGGTGTCGCCCGCCGGAAGGCCCGCGTCGGCGCTGGCGGTGGTCGAGCCGCCGGGCTCGGTCTGCGCGGCGTCGGGCGTGGTCACCTCGGGGCGGTCGAGCACCACGCCCTCCTGCGGGATCACCCGCTGGGGATAGGCGATGTCCATGCCCGGGTAGAAGCAGAACCGCCAGAACAGCACGCCCACGTAGACGATCGCCACGATCACGAGGATCGCCGGCAGCGCGCCCAGGATGCGGCGGAAGGCGCCGCGGTTGGGGTCGGCGAAGGGATCGTCGGGGTCGGTCTTGCGGCGAATGCCGAAGAACCGCCCGATCCGCTCCAGGATCTCCACCAGGAAGTCGACGATGCGGGTCATAAGGCGCTCCGGTTTCGCTTCGGCGACTAAGAGGTAGCGGCTCGGGCGCGACAGTAAAAGCCGAAGGGGGGCGTCGGGGCGCCGCGGTTGGACGCGGGCCGGGCCGCGCGGGAGGCTGACCGCGGCCCGAAAGCCCTTGCAGCCCGACCGCCGGAGCCCGTCGCGCGCCGCGGAAGGCGCCGGCGCAGATCGACCGGGAACGGACCGGCGCCGGCCCGTCGCCGTCAGGGCGCGCCGGCGTCCGCGGGTCCGGCGATGCGACCGGCGAGCGCCTCGCGCAGCACGAAGGTGCGCAGCGCGCAGGCCAGCCCCACCTCCGGCGGCCGTCCCGCGTCGATCTCGGCCGCGAGCGCGTTCAGCGCCTGCCCCCGGCGCGCGGCGACGGCGCGGAAGGCCGCCCAGAACTCCGGCTCCAGCGAGACCGAGCTGCGGTGCCCGCGCAGCGTCAGCGAGCGTTTCTCGGGCGGGGCGTAGGGGGCCGGGCTCATTCCCGCGGCGCGTCCGGCACGTCCCGGTCCGGGTTCCCGCCGGCATCTTCCTCGGCCTCCCCGCCGGTCTCGCCCGTCTCGTCCCGGCGGTGGCCGTCGAGGCGGCGGCGGGCGAGCGTCGCCTCGGCCGCCTCGCGGGCCCTTTCGGCGGCGCTGCGGCCGTGGCGGGCGGCGTTCTCGTCGCCGGCCTTGCGGCGCGCGTCCCGGCCGCGCTGCTTGCGGGCCCGGCGCAGGTTGATGATCTCGGCCATCGGCGTCTCCCTTGCCGGCCCGACCATAGCCAAGGCCCGCGGCGGGCGCGAGAGCCTGCCGTCCGCTCCTGTCGGGTCGGCGCTTGCGCTCGGGGGCGGGCGATCCCAAATCTCCCCATCGCCGGCGACGTGCCGGCGCCTGAGGCGCGGCGCGCGCTCGCCCGCCCTGTTGGAGCCTCCTTCGATGCTTCGCTATGGCCTGCCCGCTCTTTATGCCGGGTTCGTCCTGTTCTCCCTCGCGCGGATCTGGCTGAACCGACCCGGGCGGCGGCCCGGGATCGGGGGCTACATGTTCGGCGCCACGGTCAGCTACATCGTGGTGTTCGACGCCGCCTACGGCATCACCGCCGCGGTCGCCGAGGCCCTGTCCGGCGAGGCCGGCGTGGTGTTCTGGGCCGAGGCGGTCCTGCTGATCCCCCTCTGCTGGCTGATCTGGCGCGGCCTGCGCATCCTGTTCCCCTGGCCCCTGACGCTGGAGGACGAGAAAGCCCCGGCGCCCGCCGCCTGATCCTGCGCCGCACGCGCGTCCCGGTCGATGCGCCGGGACGCGCGCCCCCCTGACCGCGCGCCGGGCCTCGCGCCTGGTCCGCCGTCCGCGCGCGTCCCCTGCGTCCGCCCCCGCCGGGCGGAGCGGCTCGGCGCCTCGCCCTCGCCGCGATGGGGGGGCATCCTGGGCCCACCGAATCCGGAGGCCCGATGATCCGACCCGCGCTCCTCGCCCTGCCGCTGCTGGCCGCGTCGCTGCTCGCGCCGCCGCCCGCGGCCGCGCAGGCGACCGCCCCCTCCCCCGCCGCCGGCGAGGCGCAGCCGGCCCCCGCCGCGCCCGCGCCGGGCGCCCCCGCCTCCGAGGCCGTGGACCCGCGCGCGACGATCCGCCTGCCGGGCGGCGAGGCGCTCGACCCCGAGATCCTGCGCCAGCTCGTGCTCGACATCGGCTTCGGGCGCGAGCTCTTCCAGCTCCCCGGCGACGCCGCCCACTGGTCCGACGCCCGCCTGCGCCGTTTCCGCCGCGGCGGCGTGCCGGTGGAGGTCTATTCCGACGATCCCGACTTCGCCTCCAATCCCGCCTTCTGGGGCCCGTTCCGCCTGCTGGCCGAGAAGCTGCCCGCCCTGACCGGCCTGACCCTGATCCCCCGCTCGCGCATCGAGCTCTGGGACGGCCCGCCCGGCCTGATGATCTTCGTGGGCCGGCGCGCCTGGCTGAAGGAGAGCCTGGTGGGCCTCTCGCGCCTCGCCGGCGCGGACGAGGCGCTGGCCGCCCGCCGCTTCGATCGCCTCGCCCTGCCCTTCGTGATGCGCGGCCGCCCGGTCTGCTTCGCCGAGGTTCGCTTCCGCGACGAGGGCTCGGCCGAGCTGGCGCTGTCGGTGGTGGCGCTGGAGGTCTCGCCCCACCTCTCCGAATGCGTCTACGAGGAGGTGATCCAGGCGCTGGGCCCGATCAACGACAGCCGCACGGTGGCGCAGACGATGTTCAACGACGACGGCGCCGAGACGATCCCGACGAGCTACGACTGGCTGGCCCTCTCGATCCTCTACGACCCGCGCCTGACGACCGGCATGACCCTCGAGGAGGCCGAGCCCGCGATCCGCGCCCTCGTCGACGCCCTCGCCGCGCCCGCCCCCGACTGACCCGCCCCGGACGTCCCCGCCCCCTGCGCCCCCGCCCGCCGCCCCGCGCCGGGGCGCGACGCCGATCACGCCTCGCCGAGCGCCTGTTCTCCGGAGCCGTCCATCGCGGATGCCGATCGGAGCGAGTCGCCGGGGGCGGTCAAGGATCGCGCAGCGACCCCCCGCAGGGGGGCTCGTCCTTGACCGCCCCGGGCGACTCGCTCAGGCATCAGACGCGATGGACGGATCCGGAGAACAGGCGCGGGCTTGTTCTTGGGTGAGTCCGGAGCCCGCCGGAGGCTCCCCCCTCCCCGATCCCCGCCCCGCCCCCGCAGGCGCTCCCCAGCCAGGCCCGCCCGCAGGGCGCCTGCGTCCCGCTCCCCTTCCCGCGCCCCCGCCCCCGCCCTATGCTCCGCCCCGACCGCCGCGCGGCGCCCGTGACGAGGCGCCCCGGCGCAGGGAGGAAATGCATGACCGAGACGTTCCCCGAAGAGCCGATCATCTGGACCCCGTCGGCCGAGCTCGCGCAGAGCTCCGAGATGGCGCGCTACATGCGCTGGCTGGCCTCCGAGCGCGGCCTCGCCTTCCCCGACTACGACGCGCTGTGGGAGTGGTCGACGACCGAGCTCGAGGGCTTCTGGACCTCGCTGATCGACTTCTGGGACCTGCCCTTCGCCACCCGCGAGACCCGCGTGATCGACCGCGAGGTCATGCCCGGCGCCCGGTGGTTCGAGGGCGCGACGCTGAACTGGGCCGACCAGGTCTGGCGCCATGTCGAGACCAACGGCCGCGACGCCCCCGCCCTGCGCTGGCGCTCGGAGAGGGGCGAGGGCACGGTGACCTGGGGCGAGCTCGCCGACCGCGCCGCCTCGCTGGCGCAGACCCTGCGCGGCTGGGGCGTCGCCCCCGGCGACCGGGTCTGCGCGATTCTGCCCAACGGGCCCGAGTCGGTGATCGCCTGCCTCGCCACGGCCTCCATCGGCGCCACCTGGTCGCTGTGCTCGCCCGACATGGGCGCGACCGCGATCCTCGGCCGCTTCGCCCAGATCACCCCCAGGGTGCTGATCGCCGCCGACGGCTACGCCCATGGCGGCCGCGAGACCCCCCGCCTCGACCTCGCGCAGGAGGTCGCCGCCGGCCTCCCCGGCCTCGCCCGCCGCCTGCTGGTCCCGGTGATCGACGCCCCCGGCCCCGACGGCTGGGAAAGCTGGGCCGACGCCACCGCCGGAACCCAGGGCCCGCCGCGCACCGAGATCGTGCCCTTCGACCACCCGCTCTGGATCGTCTACTCGTCGGGCACCACCGGCACGCCCAAGCCGATCGTGCACGGCCACGGCGGGATCCTGCTCGAGGGCTCCAAGTTCCCGCTCCACAACGACATCCGCGACGGCGACACGTTCCTGTGGCTGACCGCCTCGGGCTGGATCATGTGGAACTGCCAGGTGATCGCGCTGACCCGCGGCGTGACGGTGGCGATCTTCGACGGCGCCCCCAACCTGCCCGACATGGCCGAGCTCTGGCGCTTCGCCGCCCGCGCCGGCTGCACCTTCGTGGGCGCCGGCGCCGCCTTCTTCTCCACCTCGATGAAGGCCGGCGTCTCGCCCAAGGCCGAGGCCGACCTGGGCCGCCTGCGCGCCATCGGCTCCACCGGCTCGCCGCTGGCCCCCGAGGCCTACGACTGGATCCAGGCCAACGTCGCCGACGTCTGGATCACGCCCATCGCCGGGGGCACCGACTTCGCCGGCGCCTTCGTGGGCGGCTGCATCCTGCTCCCCGTGCGCCGCGGCGAGATGCAGTGCCGCTTCCTCGGCGCCCGCGTCGAGGCCTGGGACGAGCACGGCCGCCCGGTCGAGAACCAGGTCGGCGAGCTGGTCTGCACCCGCCCCATGCCCTCGATGCCGCTCTATTTCTGGGGCGACGCCGACGGTTCCCGCTACGCCGAGAGCTATTTCGAGACCTGGCCGAACGTGTGGAAGCACGGCGACTGGATCCGCATCACCCCCACCGGGGGCGCGGTGATCTACGGGCGCTCCGACGCCACCATCAACCGCCGCGGCCTGCGCCTGGGCACATCCGAGATCTACCGCGCCGTCGAGGAGCTCGACGAGATCCTCGACAGCCTGGTGGTCGACCTCGAATACCTCGGCCGCGACAGCTTCATGCCCCTCTTCGTGGTCCTGCGCGAGGGCGTCGCCTTCGACGAGGCGCTCAAGGACAAGCTGCGCGCCGCCATCCGCGCCTCCGTCGGCCCCCGCTACCTCCCCGACGAGATCGTCCAGATCCCGGAGGTCCCCCGCACCCTCTCGGGCAAGAAGCTGGAGGTCCCGGTGAAGAAGCTCCTGCTCGGCGTCGACGGCGCGAAGGCGGTGAACCGCGACTCGATGGCCAACCCCCGCGCCTTCGACGCCTTCGAGGCCTACGCCGCCGCCCGCGCCGCCCCCGCCTGATCCGTCCCCCGCCCCGCCCCGAGGCGCCCCCGGCCCCAGGCCCTGCCGGGAGCGCCTGTTCTCCGGAGCCGTCCATCGCGGATGCCGATCAGAGCGACTCGGCCGCCCCGGTCAGGGATCGCGCATCGACCGCGCTTGCGCGGCTTGTCCTTGACCGGGGCGGCCGAGTCGCTCAGGCGATCCAAGCGATGGACGGATCCGGAGGACAGGCGCGGGCGCCTTGTTCTTGGGTGAGTCCGGAGCCCGCCGGAGGCTCCGACGTCTGCCCATCGCCGTCCCTCGCCCGCTCCGCGCGACGCAGCCAGGCCCGCCCGCAGGGCGCCTGCGTCCCCGCTCGCCATGATCTCGCCCCCCGCGTCCCCGACACTCGCGCCGTCCCGTTTCCAGCCGAGAGGATCCATGGCCCGCCGTTCCAAGGCCCAGGCCGCCAAGGCCGCGACATCCGACGATGCGGAGGCCTCGCCCAAGGGCCCCGCGCCGTTCCCCGAGCTCGACCGCGACCGCGTCGCCACGGTGGACATGCTGTTCACCCACCACGACCGGATCGCCCACGTGGACGACCCGATCTGGGCCGACGTCTCCAGCCTCGCCGCCGCCGGCCGCACGCTCTTCGTGACCTGCGACGAGACCGCCTCCGTCGAGGGGCTCGACTGGGATCCCGACACGGGGCGCGCGCTCGACCACCGCTCCTACCCGCTGGGGCTCGTGTTCGAGCTGCCGGCGGGCGCCAGGGGCGAGATGGACATCGAGGGGCTGGCGGTCTCCGACGGCTGGCTGTGGGTCTGCGGCTCGCACGGGCTCAAGCGCGGCAAGCCGGGGTCGAAGAAGTTCAAGGACCTCGCCTCCATCGACTGGGACCCCAACCGCGGCTTCCTCGGCCGCCTGCCGCTGGTCGAGCGCTCGGGCGGGCGGTTCGAGCCGGTCGCGGTCTCCGACCCGATCGACGGGGCGCCCGAGCGGCGCGCGGCCATGCTGCCGATGACCGGGACCCGCGACGCCTACCTGCGCAAGCTGCTGGCGAAGGACCCGCTGATCGCCCCCTTCATCGACCTGCCCTGCAAGGAGAACGGCTTCGACATCGAGGGGATCGCCGCCCGCGGGAACGAGGTGATCCTGGGCCTGCGCGGCCCGGTCCTGCGCGGCTGGGCGCTGATCGTGCGGCTGGAGATGAAGGAGACGCAGGCCGGCGAGCTGAAGCCCGTCAAGCGCGAGGACGGGCGGCGCTACGCGATCCACGCGCTCGACCTCAACGGCCAGGGGATCCGGGACCTCGCCTGGGACGGCGACCGGCTGCTGATCCTGTCGGGCGCGATCTCGGATCACGAGGCGCTGCAGTCGGTCTTCGCCCTCGACCCCGCCGATTTCGACCGCGAGGTGATCGGCGCCGACCGCCTGCCCCGGATCCTCGACCTCGTCATCCAGCGCGGCGGCGACAATGCCGAGGGGCTCGAGATCGTGGGCGAGGGCGCGGACCGCCGCCTGATGATCGTCTACGACAGCCCCCACAACCACCGCACCGACGCCGACGAGGGCCGCCTGACCGGCGACCTCTTCACCCTCGACTGAGCCCGGCGCGCCCAGAGAACCTGCGGGGCGCGCGCCTCAGGCACGGGCCAGGCGGGCGCGGAGCATGGTGATCTTGCGGTATTCGTCGCGGCCCGTGACCTCGCGCCCCAGCCAGGGCGGGCGGGCGAAGACGGCGTCCTCGGCGGGCAGCTCGATCTCGGCGAGGATCACGCCGTCGAGCGGCGGGGCGTATTCGTCCACGCTCCACTCGAAGCCGGCGAAGGGGACCAGGTGTCGGGTCTTCTCGAGCGTCGCGCCCTGGCAGTGATCGAGCATCGCCAGCCCGTCCGCCAGCGGGATCTCGTATTCGAACTCGTCGCGGCTGATGCCCTCGCGCGGGCCCTTCACGGTCAGGAAGGCGCGGTCCTCGAGGCAGCGCACCCGCACCTTGCGCCCGTCGACGCTGGCCAGAAGTCCGTCGCGCAGGCGCAGGCTGGTCGAGACCGCCTGCCGCCAGCCCGCGTCGGCGACCAGGAACTTCCGCTCGATCTCCCTGGGCATCGCGCCCCTTTCGACGACGCCGCGCGCGCGGCCGGAGGAGGGGCGCGTAGCAACTCGCGCCCCGCCCGGCAATACGCCGCGGCGCGAGGCGCGGGGCACGCGGCCGCCCGTCGCGGACGGCCGCGACGCTCCCTGGCTCAGGCCGGCGCGCGCGCCGGCGCCGGGCGCAGCCGGGCGCGGAGCGCGTCGAGCTCGGCCTCCGACATGCCGTGGCGGCGCAGGTAGGCCTCGGCCCCGCCATGGCGGCGGTCGAGATGCATCAGCAGGGCGCGCATCATCTCGGGATCGGCGTCGAGATAGGCCGCGTTCAGCTCCCGCCCCCGGGCCCGCGCGTCGGCCTCGAGCGCGGCGAGCAGCGAGGGCAGCCGCGGCCGGGTGGCGGCGTAGTCGCTGACCACCACCTCGGGCTCGGCGCCTGCCAGCAGCAGCAGGAAGGCCGCGATCATGCCGGTGCGGTCCTTGCCGGCGGCGCAGTGGAACAGCGCCGCCCCGTCCTCGGCCCGCGCGATCAGCCGCAGGATCTCCACGAACACGGGCCCGCGCTGATCGAGCGCGAGGAAATAGAGGCCCAGCAGCGGCTCTTCCTCGTCGATCTCGGGCATCCGGGTGGGGTCGAGGTCCTCGAAGAGCGAGACGTGACGATACTCGACCCCCTCGACGCCCTCGGCGAAGGGATTGGGGGCCTCGGCCAGCTCCTCGGCGCGGCGCAGGTCGACGATCAGGGTCAGGCCCAGCTCGCGCAGGGCGGCGATGCCGGCCGCGTCCAGCCGGTGCAGGCTGTCGGCGCGCAGCGCCCGGCGGAAGGCGGTCTCGCCATGGGGCGTGGGCCAGCCGCCGAGGTCGCGGATGTTGTGGCTGCCGGCGATCGGGATCAGGCGGGGGTCGGTCATCGGGAGAAGTCCGGGAATCGGGAGCGCCCGGGTCCGGCGCGATGCGCCGGGCGTCGGGCCGGGGTCGGGCGAGTCGCGCCCAAGCTGACGACCCGCGGCCGCGCCATCAAGCGCCGCGTCCGCGCAGGGGGCCTGCGCGCGGCGCGCGCGACCTGTCCGCGACGCGGGACCGATCCGGAAACGGGGGGGAGAGCACTGGTGCCGCAGGGGAGGATTGAACTCCCGACCTCACCCTTACCAAGGGTGCGCTCTACCACTGAGCTACTGCGGCGGTGCGGGGCGGGTAATGACGTGTTCGGGGCCGGAGCGCAAGACCCCTCCTGCAAGGAATTTTCGCGCCATCCCGCCGCATGTCCCGCGCCGTTGCGGAAGGCGTCGCGGCCGTCGCGGCGGGATCTCCGCAGGAGCGGTCCGGGAGAGGCGGACCGGGGGAAGGTCGCCCCGGGGCGTTCCCCCGGGTCCGCGCGCGCTGGACGGCCCGTCCCGGCGGAGCTAGGCAGGGGCCATGACCGACGATGCGCCCTCCCCCAAGGCTCCGCGCCGCAGACCCAGCCCGGAGGCCGAGCAGCGCGAGGCGCGCCTGGCCGAAGCCCTGCGCGCCAACCTGCGCCGCCGCAAGGACCGCAGCCGCGCCGCCCGGGCCGCCCCGTCCGGCGAGAGCGGCGGGGACGACGACCCGCCCTCCGATCCATGAGCGCCCCGCTGGAGCGGCTGCGCGCGCTGGCGCTCGCCCTGCCCGGCGCCTCGGAGAAGATCGCCTGGGGCGAGCCGACCTTCCGCGTGGAGGCGGGGATCTTCGGCATGGTCTCGACGGCGAAGGGCCGGCTCTCGGTCTGGCTGAAGGCGCCCGAGGGCGCGCAGGAGATGCTGATCGAGGCCGCGCCGGAGCGGTTCTTCCGCCCGCCCTACGTGGGCCACAAGGGCTGGATCGGCCTGCGCCTCGACGCGCCCGGCGGGCCGGACTGGGAGGAGGTCGCCTTCAACCTCGCCCGCTCCCACGCGCTGATCGCCGCGAAGCGTCCCCGGAGATCCGGCGCGGCGGACTGACCGCGGCGCCCTGCCCGGTCCGGGCGTCGCGCGCGCGGCCCGGCCCCGTGGCGGTTCGAGGGCAGGCCCGCCCCGTCCTCGCCCCCTGGCCGTCATTGAACCGCCCCGCGGCGCGGGCTATCGCAGGGCGGAAGCCGGAACTCAGGAGGGGCGCAATGGACAGGATCGCGATCCGCGGCGGCAAGCCGCTGCATGGGGAGATCCCGATCTCGGGCGCCAAGAACGCCTGCCTCGCGCTGATGCCCGCGGCGCTGCTCTCGGACGAGCCGCTGACGCTGACCAACGCGCCGCGCCTCGCCGACATCCGCACCATGCGCGAGCTGCTGAGCTCGCTGGGCTGCGAGATCGCGGCCCTGCAGGAGGGCAAGGTGCTGGCGATCGGCGCCTCGGGGCTGGGCTCGCACCGGGCGGACTACGACATCGTGCGCAAGATGCGCGCCTCGATCCTGGTGCTGGGGCCCCTGCTCGCGCGCCACGGACGGGCCGAGGTGTCGCTGCCCGGCGGCTGCGCCATCGGCGCGCGGCCGGTGGACCTGCATCTGATGGCGCTGGAGAAGATGGGCGCGACGCTGGATCTGCGCGACGGCTACGTCCACGCCGAGGCCCCCGGCGGGCTGAAAGGCGCGGTCGTGGAGTTCCCGCTGGTCTCGGTCG
>NZ_FOQH01000021.1 GCF_900113695.1 Albimonas pacifica
CGCCACTGGGACGGCCTGGTTCTGTTCTTGGGCGACGGCCGCATCGAGATGGACACCAACCCGGTCGAGAACGCGATCAGGCCCCTGACGCTGAACCGCAAGAACGCGCTCTTTGCCGGCCATGACGAAGGCGGGCGGGCCTGGGCCCGCATCGCCTCGCTGATCGAGACCTGCAAGCTCAACGGCGTCGATCCCCTCGCCTGGCTCACCGCCACGCTTGAGGCCATCGCCGCCGGTCATCCCAACAGCAGGATCGACGACCTTCTCCCCTGGAACTTCCAGCCCTCGTCAAGCTGACGGCAGCAGGGCGCCCTCGAACCGCTTACATAAAAACTATCCGTTGGCAAGAAGGACGACGTCGAGGTCGAACGCAATGTCGTGCAGCAAGTCGATTAAACGGAGGTGAAAATAGCTCAGTCTCAGACTTGAGGACGCCGTACCGGCCTATACAAGACGGTCACCGGCTCGTCTCTCGTCGGGGTTCGGCCCACTCGTTCCTATCATTCGCGCATTCTTCTGCGGTGTCGGCAAGAAACTCATGGCTCGGTATATTCAAGTCACTCGTTGTCGGTGAATAGTCCTGGTACTTCCTCGGCACTCAGTCGAAGGGAGCCGGAGGCCAAAATTCGTTACTTACTTTGAATCGTCATTGCGTCGGCAGCGATTGGAAGCGAAACGAGAATGGTTTCAAGGGTTCGGCCCTTATTCGACAACTCATCGGCCGCATTCATACGCCAGAAAAGGTCGCCATTTGGCGGAAGCGACGTTTTCAATGTTCGAATGATCCCGATCGTCTCCCTTGCCCAGGACCTGAAATCATCCAGAGACCAATAGCGAGCTTTTCTCAATGCCGGCTTCGCACCATATCCAGCGGTTGTACAGGGCGTCACAATGACTGAAACTATGTCAAGATTTTCCGCCTCTGGTTCATTCTCCTGCATCCAGTCAGGGTGCAAGGCCGCTTGCTTGGCTTTGGTGGGGCTGAACACAGTGGTAGCCTTCCCATCCGCATGATCTTCGAACACAATGCCTATCGCCGCTCCAAGCCACCAAGGATCGGGCGCGGCGTCGCCCTTGCCATTTCCCGTGACGAAGCCAAGCAACTCTCCGAGTTGGCGTTGGCCTTCCTCAAATGTCTTCGGGGCGGTTAGATTGTCGAGAATCAACTTGGCGCGCTTTTCGAATTTGTGCTCGCTTGCCGTTCCCAGCGCCAAAAGCACATTCTCCAGTCGCTCGACCTGAACTGTCACGTCCTCCGAAGGCGTTTTCTCCGCCGCTGCGGGAGAGGCTTCACCGCGAGTAAGCTGCGCGAGCCACGGGACACTTGGCGCTGAGTCCTTGGCGGCGGCAAACTGTTCGCGCGCCGCTTTGTCCGCACTATCGTCCAGATTTTTTGAAAGCATCTGACTGACGGAACCGGCGAGATAGTGCCAGAGCGCACGATATCCCTGTAGCTTCGGCGCAGTCAGCTTCGACGTGACGGCGCGCGCCTCCATCAACGCTCGCTCAAAGTCTTGAGACCAAATCGCCTGCTGATAAGCAACCTCATGCCGGACGACTGCTTCCAGTTCGTCCATGGCGGGGTATGGGTTTTGTACCTTGGTGGCGGCGTCGCTGACGATCTCGCTGTTGGCCTCGTCCCATCCTTCATCATTGTCGAAGAAGCTCTTGAATGCCTCCATGAAGTCTTTCGGAGCTGCATCCTTTGACTGATAAACCCCGAAATCCAATTCGGCTTGGAGTTCCGGGTGGAAATGGCGCCAGTTACGGTCGTCGGCGAGATAATCGAGGAGTTCGTGCCCGGTGACAAAAACGGCGGACCGATCCTGCAGCGCGCGCGTACATCGACCAGCCGCCTGCAATACGCGTGTCTGCATACGTTCATTGAGCAGCGCCGACGCACCCATTTTGCTCATCAAGAAACGTTCCTGAGCGTTGGTCGCCTTGGGCAAGCCATCAAGACACAGGAGGCGGCATTCATCATTGGGAAAATCGATACCGTCGAAACGGCCGGCCATGATAGCGGCCGCTTTCTTTGATCTGACGAACTCCTCTTTGGATGTCTCGATGTCATCAGCGCTGAATATCTCGAAATCATCTTCGTCTTCGAACTGCTTGGCGATGGCGTCCGCCGCGATGGCGTTCGAGGTCAAGACGACCGAGCGACCGGCATATTTCTGCATCTGTTTTCGGAGCTTCTCACAAGCTTGGGGCTCCAGAGACAGGCCGGGGAACACAAAGAACCGGCGTCCAACGCCGGCTTTCCGAAAATCTTCGGGTGCCTCAATACGCGCAATCTTCACCCGTCCAGTCAGGCGCTCCAGATCGCCACCTGCGCCGAGAGTTGCTGACATATAGACCCGCTGCTTCGCATTGTGAAACGGCGCGTGCGTCCAGGTTGGAGGCACCAGTGGCCGAATGAGAATTTCCCGGGAAGAGAGGTAGATATGGCAGGCGTGAAGGTGATCGCGGAGCAACGGCCATGTAAAACGGATGTCTTTGCTGGCGTTGTTGTTGGCGTCTAAGGCTGCAATCAGTTGGGGTGCGAGCTTGTTAACGGTCGCCGTCGGAAGTTTGTCGACCCAATTCGCGTCGAACTGGTCCTGCCAATCGCCTGTGAGGCGCGCATAGGATTGGCCACTGATATAGGGCTTAATCACACTAGCTAGGGCAGCATGGAGCGAAGATAGAGGTCCCTCCGCAGAGGGTATTTCAAGCGACCACATTTTGGCGATGTAGTTCTCCGCCGCATGTGCATCGTCTAGAAGGATCGCATCGGGATCGCTAAAAAACGGCGATGCGTTGAAGAGGCTAGAATAGGTGGTAACCGCGATCTTCGCGCCAGTCCTATAGTCCGAAACATCGCCGGGAGAGTAGTCGCGATGGGATCCAGTGAAGCCAACGGCATCAATGCCATACTGCTTTTCGGCCTGCGCCACCGTCTGGTTCACCAATTGACGGGTCGGACACAGATAAACTACTCGATCCTTGAACTTGCGCCGCCGCCATTCGGCGATAAACAATCCGACGAGCGTCTTGCCGCTTCCCGTCGGGAGCTGCATGGCCACGTCGGAGCTGCGAGACATATCCTCAGCGTATACTGAGAGCATGTCCTTTTGGTGCGACATCGCATCAGGAATGCTGCGGCGCGTGAGTAGCGGCAGAAGTCCAACCGGCGTGGAAGGAGCCGTGCTGGTGGGCTTCTTTTTTTTGAATGCCATTTAAGATTGAAATGTCCGATTCGTTGACGACTTACGCTTGAGGGTCGTCGATATAGAGCTTGGCTGCAAGATAGCCTGCTCCCCCACCGCTGTTCCAGCTTGTTCCGCCGCCTGCCATGCTACGACGCAAAATGAGGGCGGATTTCAAATGGGCCTAAATGTCGGCTGCCAGACCAGCGGCATGGCTGGCGAGCAACCGCAGCGAGCGACCGCTTCCCGCCCGAAGCCGCCGACTGGTTTCTCTCTTTTTTGTCCTAGAAGCCCAAGCAACTGGCACCTGGGATAATGTGCCTGGCCAGTTCAACCAGGTGTCGATGGTGCGTGAAGACAATGGCCTGGCCCTCCCGGCCCATTTCCGCGGACAGGCCCAGCGCGGCGCGCGCGCGATCGTCGTCGAAGGTCTCGTGAACGTCATCGGTCACGAAGGGCAGCGGTCCGAAACGGGTCGAGAACGCTGCGTAGCCCGCCACTCGAAGCGCGAGATAGAGCTGCCCTCGGGTTCCGGTGGACATGGCCTCGGCGGGGACGGGTTCGCCGTTGCGAATGCCAACCAGGCGCTCGGTTCGGCCGCCAGGCTGAACGTCGAGGCCGGACCACTCGCCGCGGGTCAGATGAACGAACGCGGCCTCGGTCGCCATGAGCATATCGCCTCGGCTGTCGTGGCGGAACCGGCGCAGGGCGCCGCGCGCAGCCATGTGGCCGAAGGCCTGCGCGGCCTTGAGGCGCGCCTCCTCCCGAACACCCTCGAGGATCGTGGCGCGCTGCTGATCCAGGTCCGCGCCGCCGGCCGCCTGCATCGCCTGGTGCAGCGAGGCCTTCGCCTCGCCGCGCGCCTGGAGCGCCGCGTCGCGAGCCTCGCCGGTCTCGTGCAGCACGGACCGCAGCTCGTCGCTGCGCAGCGGGTCGGCATCGTCCTCTTCAAGCCGCAGCGCCTCGGCGTCATGCCCGGCGCCTGCCTGGTCGTGGTCGGCCGATAGCTGGGCGAGATCCCGGCGAAGAGCGTCCCGCGCCTGCAGCGTCGCCAGCGTCTCGGACGGCTGGGAGAGGTCAATGCCCTCCTGCCCGGCGAAGGCGCCTGCGATCGCCGCGTCGCTTCGCGAGATCGCGGCTTCGTGGGCGCCGATCGCGGTTTCCGCGTCGGCGAGCGCGCGGGCGACCTCCGCGATGCGCTGCGCCGTCTTGCGTGCGGCGCCGGCCCTGCCGCGCGCCCTGGCGATCAGCTCCGCGACCCGGGCCTCGGGATCGAGACCCAGGAGACCGGCGAGGTCCCCGGCCATCTCCGCGAAGCGTTCGAGCGCCGCGTTCATGAGGTCGATGCGCCGATCCAGGTCCTGCGCTTGGCCATGCAGTTCGGCCAGCTCCTGCAGGTCGTCCATCGCCGCGAGCAGGGCCTGGGCAGGCCGGTCGGCGCACCACAGGCCCGCGACGGCCGCCGTGTAGGCGGTCCGGCAGGCCTCCGCCGCCTCCGCCTTCTCGCGCAGGTCCCGGTTCAGGCTCTCCAGGGTTCCGGCAGCGTGCGTCCGGGCGCGGGAGGCGTCGGCCTGCCGGTCCAGCGCCGTTTTGCAGCGCCGGGCCGCGGGGTCCAGCCGCGCATCGCCCAGATCGATCTCGCCCCCCTCGGCCGCCACGAGCGCCGCGGACAATCGCACGAGCGCCCCCCGCCGTCTTTTCGAGGCGGCCTCGGCCGCCGCTTGCGACGCCTCGGTCAGGAGACGCGCGTCAAGCGCGCCCGCAAGCGCCATGCGCCGTTCGCGGAACGAAGCGGGCGGCGTGTCGCCGGCCAGCCCGAGCCGCGCAGCCATGACGGCGGCGTCGCGGCGCGTGGCCTCCAGCGCGGCGCAAGCGTCATCCCATTCCGCGCGCCGCCGCCGGGAAGCGGCGTCATGACGGGCCAGGTCATGGGCGACGGAGGCCAGCTCGATGCGCTTTTCCGCGGATCGGGCGTGGCGGTCTCTGGCCTCGTCATCGCGAAGCATCTCGGCTTCGAACGCCCCCGCCGAGGCGTCGTCGAGCGAGGCGCGGTGCCGCGTCCAGGCGGCGTCGCGCGCGCCCCGCGTCCGCTCGATCTCATCGTCGGTCGCCACGTCGCCGCGGTCCAGCAACGCCGCCTGCCGGGCGCGGGCGTCGGCGCAGATCTCCTCCGCCTCGGCCAGCCTGGCCTGCGCCTCCCGCAGGGCGCGATCCGCCTCGGTCGCGGCGGCTGCGACGGCCATCGCTTCGGCTTCCGGGGGCAGACCGGCCTCCGCGATCGCGCGCCAGTCGGCCGGAAGTCCCGCCGCGGCGCGGTCCGAGGCGAGCCGCAGCTCCTCCGCCTGGCGCGCGGCGGCTTCCGGATCGTCTCTGAGACGGTCGAGAGCCTCGAGCGCATCTCCCAGGGCGTCCCGGCCCTCCGGCATGGGGATCTGCGGACCGAGCTCGGCCTCGGCCTTGTCGCGCAAGCGCGCCGTGTCCTTCAGTCTCGCCTCCGCGTCGCACAGGTCCTCGGCCCGTTTGCGCAGCGTCGCCAGGGCGCCGCGGGTCAGTCTTACATCTTCCGGCGATGCCCCGGGGCCTCCGATGGCCTCGGCCAGTTTCACGGCGTCGCGCTGCAGCGCCGCCCGCGAGGCGCGGCGGGTCTCGATATCGGCGGCGGCGGTCTGCACGCGCGGGAGGAGATATTCGCCATCGTCGAAGCGCGCCTCCTCCAAGACGTCGAGGATCACCGCGACCTCCAGGCCGGCAGGATCGGCCGCGATGCCCTCCGTCGCGACGCGGGCCTCCTCTGCCCGGCGTCGCGCCTCGGCGAGGCCTTCGGCGGCGTCATGCCTGCGAGCGACAGCCTCGGTCACGGTCCTGATCGCGTCGGCGGAAAGCGGCGGGCCCTGCGGATGCGCCGCCAGGGCGCGGCCGAGCTCGTCCATCCTGACCCGGATCCCGCGCCTCTTGTCGGCCGCCTCGCGCAACGCCAGGCGCGCCTGCGCCTCGGCGAAGGCCCCGCCCGTCTCCTTCAGGTCGTTTTCCGCGGCCTCGAGCGCGTGCCGCAGCGCATCGAAGCGACGCGGCTCCAGACGCGACCCGGCCAGGCGGGCCTTCAGATCCTCAAGCTCGCGCATCGCGGTGCGAAGCGCGGTGGTGCGCCCGCCTTTCCTGTGGAAGGCGTCGACCTCCTTCTCGATCGCGTCCAGCGTGTCGGACAGGCCCGAAAGCCCCGACATGCCGGCATGCAGCAATCGGCCGAGATCGCCCTGGGCGCGGGAGATCTCCTCCCCGCCGCGGTTCAGCTCCGTCACATCGAGCGAGAACCGGGTGCGGTAGGCGTCGCGGTCAAGCCCGTGAAGAAGGGACTTCAGGCGAAGCTCCTCCACCTCGCGTCCGTTCGCATCGGTCAACGAGCCGTTCTGCGCGCCGGTCCGGCGAAGCTCGAGGACCTCGTCCCCGGCCTCCAGAACCGCGCCGACCATCATCTCGCTGCGCTGGAAGCGATAGGCGTAGGGATGCTGCCGGGGGAAACCGAAGAGCAGGTCGAGCCAGGCGGCGAAGGCGGTGCTCTTGCCCGCCTCGTTGTCGCCGTAGACTATGGCGACATCGCTTTCGGCGCCGCGCTCGCCGAAATCGAGCGAGCGGGTCTCGAACTTGCCGTAGCGGATCAGATCCAGTCGGCGCAGCCTCATGTCCGGCCGGCCTCCGCAGCGAGGCGAAGGACCGCCATCTCGACGCCCTGCTCGATCAGCCCGTCAAGCTCCTCCGGGTCGAGCGCGTCCCGGATCTCCACGGGCAGGGCCCTGCGCCATTCCTCCAGCAGCTTCGCGGCCTCGTCGCGAAAGCCGGGGGTGGCGGCGTCCTCCTGCATCATGCGCGAAAGCTCGGCGACGGCGCCCGGCGGCGCCGCTTCGCCCGACCGCACGAAGCGCACGGTCTCGATATGCACGTCGTCGAGCCCATCCGACGCCTCCTCGGCCAGGGACCGCGCGAGGTCCGGCTCGCCCGCCAGGGCGCCGGCGCCGGCGAATTCGACGCGGGCGGCGAGCGCAACGTCGGGCTGCGCCTCGGCCGCGAGGCTTTCCGCGATGCGCTCGATCCGCTCGGCCTGGCTTTCGGCGGTTCCGAGATCGACCTGCACCGTCGCGAAGCGGATCAGCCGGATCGGCACGGGTTCCGCCCGCGCGCCGTCGAGGTCGAGGGTGACAAGCGTCGCCGATCCGCCGCCGATCTCCCGGATGCTGCGGCCCTGCGGGATCCCGGGCATGACGGCGAGGCTGCGCTCCCCCCGATGCTCGGAGCGCAGGTGGATGTGGCCGAGCGCCCAGTAGTCGTAGCCGTGGGCGAGCAGGTCGGCCTCGGCGCAGGGCGCATAGCGATCGTGCCCCGCCGCGCCGCCGAGCGACGTGTGCATGAGGCCGAGGTTGATCCGGCCGGGTTCCGGCGCGGGGTAGCGCGGCAGCAGGCTCTCGGGCACGTGGCGGGCGCCGAAGCCAAGGCCGTGGATCGAGGCGTCGCCGATGCGGAAGGTCGGCGCAGTCTCGTCAAGGAGGATCAGCGACTTCGCGACGGGCCCGTAGCGGTCTAGGTCGAGCAGCGCGTCATGGTTGCCCTGGATCGCCAGGGTCGGAATGCCCGCACGGTCGAGCCGCCCGAGCTCCATGGCGAGAGCCGCGCGGCTGGCGACGTCGGGGACCGAGCCGTCGAAGACATCGCCGGCGAGCAGGAGAGCGTCGACCTGAGCATCGATGGCCGCGTCCACGGTGCGGGCGAGCGCCAGGCGAGAGGCGTTCCTCAGCCGCGCCGCGAGTTCCGGGTTCTTCAGCGCCTGCGCGCGCAGCGGCGAGTCGAGATGCAGGTCGGCGGCATGGAGGAACTTCATCGCCGCGCCTCAGTCCCCCGCTTCATCGCACCAGGCGCGGACCTGATCGAGGTAAGCTCGGGCATCGCTGCTGAGCCTTGCGATGCCGAGCTGCCGCGCGAGATCCAGCGTCGGGTCCTCCGAATACGCCAATTCCTTGGAATGGGCGTCGATCACGGAGGCGATCTCGGTGCGCGAAACCTCGCGGATCGCGCGGTCGTCAAGGCCCCGGAAGGGCGTGCGGTCCGCTCGGCCGTCCTTCGGCCAGACGAAGGGAGTCCCGAATTGGTCCTCGACCAGGACGTCGCCGAGCATCGATTCCACTCTTGTCGCGATGCGACGGCCGGTCTGCTGCCAACCATGCGCCCGCGCGACCTTTCTGGCGAGGCGCGACAGAGGCAAAGGAGCGTCGCTCGCGACGATCTCGGCGATGAAGGCGCGCAATGTGGGCGAATAGCTCCACTCGAAGAAATGGTCCGGGCTCAGCTCGACGGCCGCAGTGGGAGGTTCGGCCGGGCGAACGGGCTCGGATCGACGCGATTGCAGCTGGTCAGTGAAACCGTCGGCGAAAAGGTTGGACGACCGGCTCGGTTCGGCCGGAGGCGGCAGGCAATGCGGCTCGTCCACCGAAAGCTCGTCTTCATCGACCTTTTCAGCCGGGTCGTGTCCCGGGCTCGAATCCTCGTCGAAAGGCGCGGGGAGAAGGCGTTGCGGCTCGGCAGGCTCGGCAGGCTCGCCCGCCTCTTCCGCCCCCCTCTCGGCCTCCGCCTCGCGCGCCCGCCGCTCCCGATCGTCCTCCAGAAGCATGGTCAGCGCCTCGTGGACGCGGTCGGCGACGGCGGCGGAGTTGCGGAACCAGTCGGTCGACCAGACCCGAAGGATCGTCCAGCCCAGCCCTTCCAGAACTGCCTGCCGGACGTTGTCCCGGTCCCGCGCGGTAGCGGAGGAATGGTACTGCGCGCCGTCGCATTCCACGCCCGCGAGGTAGGCGCCGGCGGCGTCCGGGTGGACGACGCCGAGGTCGATGCGGAAACCGGAGACGCCGACCTGCGTCCGGATCTCCCACCCGCGCGCGGCAAGGGCGTCGGCGACCGCCTGCTCGAATACGTTTTCGGCCAGACCCTGCGATCCAAGATCCTGCGCCGGCAGGGCGACGACGCCGCGCTCGGCGTAGTCGAGGAAGGCCTTCAGGTGATTGACGCCCAGCGCCCGCGTCCGCCCGAGGTCGATCTGCTCTGCGCGGATCGAGGCGAACACGTGAAGCTCCCTCCGCGCGCGGGTAACGGCGACGTTGAGACGTTTCTCGCCGCCCTCAGAGTTGAGCGCGCCGAAGTTCATGGTCAGCTTGCCGGCGAGGTCGGGGCCGAAGGTGATGGAAAACAGCATCACGTCCCGCTCGTCGCCCTGGATGTTCTCCAGGTTCTTGACGATGACCGGCTCATCCCGCTCGTCCGCGAAGAACCATTCCAGCCGTCCGTCGACGCGGCGGGCCTCGTCCAGCAGGTCGAGAATCAGCGCCTGCTGCTCGCCGTTGAAGGTGATGACGCCCAGCGTCGGGCGCGACGCCTCCGGCAGGTCGAGCCAGTCGGTCAGCCGGGCGCGGATCATTGCGACGATCGCTTTCGCCTCCGCCGCGTTCGTGCGGCCTTTGCCGCGGGCGTAGGCGCCGTCGACAGGGTGGAAACGCAGCGCCTCCGAGCCGGTGGTCGGCGCGGGGAAGGTCACGAGACCGCCGCCGTAATAATGGTGGTTCGAGAACGCGATCAGCGCCTCGTCCCGGCTGCGGTAGTGCCAGTCAAGCCGACGGGTCGGGATGCCGGCGCCACAGACCTCGTCGAGGATCGAGGGCATGTCGCGCTCGATCTCCGGCAGGTCCCCGTCGCCATCGTCGGCACGGCCGAAGAAGTTCGTGGGCGGCAGCTGCTTCGGATCGCCGACGATGATCGCCTGCCGGCCGCGTGCGATGGCGCCGATCGCATCCCAGGTCGTGATCTGCGAGGCCTCGTCGAAGATCACCACGTCGAAGGCGGCCTGCCCGGCGGGCAGATACTGGGCGACCGAGAGCGGAGACATCAGCACACAGGGCGCGAGCTTGGAGAAGGTCGTCGGCATCTCGGACAGCAGCGCGCGGATCGGCATCGAGGGCCGCTGCAGCCCGAGCTGGTGGCGCAGCACGCCGAGCTCGGACTTTCGCGGCGCCCCGTCGCGCGTCGGCAGGTCGTGGGCGATGCGCCGCATGACCTCGGACGGCGCGAGTTCCGCCGCCTTGTCGTCGAGCGCCCGGAAGGTCTCGATGGCGTTCTCGTGCTCCCAATGGGCGAAGCGGCGGAGACGGTCGTCGGCATCCATGGCGAGGGGCAGCCACCACGCGGCGTAGGCGCGGGCGAAAGCGTCGGGCGCAGGTGCCGAGAGCTTGCGCGCCTCCAGCGCCTCGACGATCGGGCCGAGGCCCTGCGCGCCGGCGGCGTCGCGGGCCTGCACCCACCTGGTCCAGTCCGAGAGGGCGTCGCGATTGGCGCGAAGGGCGTCGAGCTCCTGCTCCAGCTCGCGCAGCGACCAGCCGGAGGGGTCGCCGCGCGATGTCTCGCGGAAGGCGGTCATGGCGGCGTCGAAGGTCGTGGCGGCGTCGCCCAGCCGCTCCAGCTCCGCCTTCATGTCGTGACCCGGGCCCGCCGACAGTTCCGCGACGGCTGCGCCGAAGGCGGCGGGATCGTCAGCCAGCGGCTTGAGCCGGTCGACCGCGTCCCGGAACGCCGCGCGCTGCGCCAGCAGGTCGTCCAGCGCGCCGAGATCGGCGTGATCCGGCAGGCGGGTGAGCGGCCTGAGCGGGTTGGCGTCGAGGTTCGACAGGACGGATTTCGCCTCCTGCAGCGCCTTGAGATCCTGCGCAGGATCGGCGGCGCCGCCATCGGCGTAGGTCTGCAGCAGCTTGCGGATGCGTCTCCGGGCGAGGGCGGAGAAGGGCCAGAACTTCGTCTGCGCCTGCCGCCAGTCGGCGTCCAACTGGTCGAGAGGGATCCTCGCGATCTCCTTCGCGGCATAGCGCGCCGCCATCCGTCCCCTGGCTGTTTCCAACGCCGCGAGGTCCGCGCCCAGTCGGTCGCGCTGTTCGGCCAGCGCGGCGTGCGGGAGGTCGGGCACGCCTGAGAGGTCGCGGGCCGATGGCAAGGCGCGCGGGCACAGCGACTTCAGAAGATCGACGCGTTCGGCGGCGCAGGCGGGATCGGGGGTCAGGCCCAGCCGGGCGCCGACAGCGGCCGTCCGGTCGCGCAGGTGGCGAGACGCGGCGTCCAGCGCTTCGGCCACTTCGATCAGGCGCGCTTCCCAGGCGAAGGACCAGTCATCAGTCGCGACGAGCCGGAAGACCGGCCGGCCGCCGACGGCGTCGTGCGTGCGTTGCAGGTCGCGGGCGAGCGTGATGAGATGCCGGAAGCTCTCCGCGTCATGCGCGTCCTTCGAGGCGAAGCCCAGCGACACCTCGGGCAAGCCGGACGCGGTCATGCCGATCGCGTCGAACACGCTGAACCCCTGCGTGCCCGGCCGGTGCAGCGCCTCGACATAGCCGTTGAGCTGGTCGCGCGTGACGCGAAGGGTCTCGGTCACCTCGACCCATTCGCGCTTGGGGTCGGAGGCGACGCGATCCCAGCTGCGTCCCAGCTGCGTGAGAACCGCCTTGCGATCCGTCTTGTTCGAATGCAGCTCGAGACAGGCGTCGCCCAGCCCATGCGCCTCCAGCCGCCGATGCACGACGTCGAGCGCGGCGGCCTTCTCGGCGACGAACAGCACCGTCCGGCCGTTGGCGAGGCATTGGGAGATGATGTTGGCGATCGTCTGGCTCTTGCCCGTCCCCGGCGGCCCGATCAGGACGAAGTCCTGGCCCGCCGCCGCCGCGACGACCGCGGAAAGCTGGGAGCTGTCGGCCGGCAGCGGGGTCAGCAGATCGCTGGGCGCGAGCCGTCGATCGAGCTCCGCCGGTTCGAACGCGCCTTCGCGCGCCTCCTGCGGGATCTCGAAGCTTTCGCCCGGGTTGTCGACCAGGTGGCGGACCAGCCGGTTCTCGCGCAGCTGGTCGGTGCGGTCGACAAGATCCTTCCACATCAGATACTTCGAGAAGGAGAAGGTCGAGAGCGCCAGTTCCTCCACGACCTCGAAGCCCGCAACGTCGCGCACCTTTTGGCGCATGATCTCGAGGATCAGCGGCACGTCGATGCCGCTGCCGTCTCGCGGAAGCTCTTCCTCCAGCTCCGGGATGCGCAGGTCGAAGTCGCGCTTCAGGAACTCGAACAGCGTCGCGTTGATGCGGACGTCGTCCTCGTGGTCGGAGATCCGGAACTCCGACTGCGCCGACCGCCGCTCCAGCTTGACGGGCGCGAGCAGGATGGGCGCGCGATAGCTGCGCGTATCGCCCTCGGTCTTCTTCCAGCGCAGGAACCCGGCGGCGAGGAACAGCGTGTTGGTCCCGCCCTCCTGCATGTCGCTCTTCGCTTTCCTGAAGAGCGTGAGCAGGCGGTTGTTCATCTCCTTCGACGTGAGCGGGACCGCGATCTGGCGGCGGGCGAAGGCGTCTCGAGCGACCTCCTCCTCGATCCTGCGGCGGTCCTCGGGCGAGACGGTGCGGGCGCCGATCGGATCGTCCTCGCGCAGCGCGAGGGCGGTGAACTTCCTGCCGTCCGCCAGTTCGTCTTCCAGCGCCGCCACGTCCGGGCAGAGGAAGGGCAGGGACTGCTTCGAATCCTTGAAATTCAGAAGCCGGTTGCGCAGCGACAGGTCGAGCAGCTTGCGCTGCCAGCGCTCGATCCGGCCGAGCGGCGTGTCGGGCGCCTCGTCGCCCAGTTCATCGGGCAACAGACCGAAGTCGATCGGCTTCGGAAGCGCGGCCGGCGCGGCGACGTCCTCCTCCGTATTGCTCGCCACGGCCTCGCCCTCGGTCGCCAGCGGCCGGATCCGGGCCGCGCGCGCCCGGGTGACGTCGATCGCCATCACGAACTCGCTCTCGCGATCTTCCGACAGACGCCTGCGGCCTTCGTCGACCGCGTGCTCGAAGCCGATGGTCGGCCGTTTCGTCATCAGGGTCGTTTCGACCGGCACGAACTCCTTGGCCTGAACCGCCTTGCGAACGGCGACGACGTCCGGCTCGGTCAGGTGGCCGAAGTCCCGCTTCCGCAGCCAGACGCCGACCCAGGCGTGGCCCTGCGAGAAGAGAACCGCCGGGTTCAGCCCCGCCGCCTCGTAGGCGGCGGCCAGCAGCAGCGAGGAGTCGAGGCAGGTCGCCAGCCCCTCGGCGCGGATGCGTCCGGGCGAGCGGACCTTCTGACCCTCGACCTCGAAGGAGGCGGGCGGCATGGCGTAGCTCAGCCCCATGCCGGTCGCCGCGGACCAGATCGCCCCGGCCAGCAGCCAGGCGCGGCCGGGGTCGCCGGACTGGTAGCCGTCCAGCGCGCCGTCGTGCCCTGCGCGTTCCAGGATGCGCGAGGCCTCCTTGAGGAGGCCCGCGACCACGGCGTCGTTCGGGGACACGAAGGCGGCGAGCAATTGCGCCATGTCGCCCAGCCCGCCCCATTCGTCCCGCGCGAGCAGTTCGATGCGGCGGCGCTCGACGATCTCCTGCGTCTGCGCGCTCTCGACGGAGAAGATCAACTCGCCGATCTCGGCCTCGTTGAGGGCGGAGAGGCGACCGATGTCCAGCTCGGTGGCGAGGTCGGTCAGCGTGATCTCGGCGCCGGGCGCTAGGCGGTCGATCGTCCAGGCCTTGGCGCGGACCACGTCAGGCTCGGCGCTCGCGCGGACCTTGATGTCCGTCTGCGCGACCTCGGAGCCGTTGGTCAGCCGAACCTCGTGCAGCATGGCCACGTTGTTCTGGGCGGAGGCGAAGTTCACCCTCTTGGCGCAACGGATAGCGACCGTCAGGGCGGGCGCGTCAACGTCGCGGGGCGAGGCTTCGGAAATGCTCTCCACGGGGAGTCTCCCCCTCTCTATTAACTTAAGCGAAGATGAACAACCGACTGACGGCGGTCAACCATGGGGTTGCGTCCGAACCCACACTGCAATCGTCGGCAGCCGGACACAAAGCATCGATTTCCCGGTCGGCCTTCCGTTCGCAAAAGGGGCCGCGCTTGAAGCGCGGCCCTTGCCTGTCGTCGGCGATCGCTCTGTTCGGCCAGAGAGCTTTGCTTTGCCACGGCTTCTCGAACCCGTTCCGGCTTCGACCCTCCCCCCCCCGATTTTCGGCTCGCAGGTTTTTTCGGCTGTCCCCGCCGGTCGCGTCGTCAGCCCATCCGAAGATTTCGCTCCCCCCGGCCCCTTCGCTCCCCCTCCCCATGGTATATAGAAGCGGCCGGTCTCGGGACCCGTCGGATCGCCTCGAACCCCTCTGATGGGTTCCGAGGCGGGCCCGGTCGAAGAAAGTTGGGCGCGAGGCGATCCCGTCGGACCGAGATACTGGACCGCCTCGGGACCGAGTTCTGTTTTTCAGCCTGCGAGCGACGGGTCTTTCCGCCAGTCGTGCGTCGGCAGATTGCCGTTGCAGGCCTCGGTCGTGATGCGGAACTCGGTGGCTTTCCGACCGTACCAGTCGCCCTGCACCACGACCACGAGGAAGCCCTTCCGCTCGAGCTCCTTGAACGCCTTGGCGACGGTGGACTTGCCGAGACCAAGGAGCTTCGACGCTTCGCGCTGGCTCAGCCGGAGCTGGCCGTTGTTCCCGCCGTTGAAGCGTGACCGAAGCTCGAGCCAGACCTTCGCCGCGGGGCCGCTCAGGCTGCGCCATTGCCTGTGATGGACGAACACGTAGGGGAGCTTCATGTACTGGCCCTCGTACTTGCTCCGGCCGGTGCGGTCGGCGCCGTTGTAGGACTTCTTCCTCTTGGCCATCAGTTGGCGTCCTTCTCTGCAGCGGTCGGAGCGGTCGAGCGGGATGCGCGCTCGTGGAAATCGCATGCGACCCGCCTGGCTCGCATGAAGGCGTCGATATCGGCCCGGGCGTACCGGACGCAGCGTCGGGAGACCGCGACATAAGGCAGGCCCTTGCCGCTCATCCTGTCCTTCGCGAGCTTGGACACGGAGATGCCGGTGAGCTCCGCGGTCTCCGCGGCGCTCAAATAGGTTCTAGGGATCATGCTACCCTCGGGTTGAGTGAGAATCGCATGATACAGCTATGGATGGTCAGTCCCCAAAATGCCTGGAACCGAGGAAGCGCTCTTGGAGAGTCCGAGATGTTCCTCCCACCTCCGGGACGCCTTCTCGCGCTCGCGTATGCGCGGCTCGCGGTCATAGATCGCGCGCAAACGCTCCGGCCGATGGTTCAGCATGATCTCGGCAAGTTCCGAGTCGACGCCGATCCGGGTCAGGCCGGATCGGAACGAGCGTCGCAGGTCATGCAGGGTCCAGCGCCCCTCGACGCCTTCCGCCTCGGCCAGCATGCGGAGCTTCGGTTCGAGCTTCGACCAGCCAGAGACAGGCGTCCGACCGTTCGACGTGAAGACCCAGGGACAGCTTTCATGGCGTGGCTGAGCCGCGATGATCGCGCGCGCCATCGGGCCGAGCGGGACGGGATGCGGCACGCCGTTCTTCGCCTCCTCTCCCGGAATGCGCCACCAGGTCAGCGTCTCGTCGAGGTCCTCGAACCGCATCCGGGCTGTTTCCGTTCGACGTTGTCCGGTCAGGGCTAGGATGGTCACGACGTCGCCAAGCACCTTCAGGCCCCCGCCCGGGCCGGAGGCCGCGGTCCTGCAGGCGCGCAGGAGGGCACGCAATTCGTCGTCGTCGAGCATGCGGCCGGGCGTCTTCAGGCGCTCCATCCGTGTGGCGCGGCGCTGGCGCATGCCGGCGAGCGGGTTCGCGTCGATCAGGCCCTCGTCCGCGGCCCAGTTCAGGAAGGTCGCCGTTTTCTGCCGTAGCGCCTTTGCGGCGCCAGGCAGGCCATCGGCTTCCAAGCCGGAGACGATCCGGGCGACATCCGTGCGCGCGATGTCCTTCAGGCGGATGTCGCCGAGCGCAGTCGAGGCGTTGGCATCTCCAAGCAAACGCCGACGCAGCGCACTGACCACGTTGACCCGATCCCGGACGCCTCGCCGGGCCAGGTACGCGTCATATGCCGCCAGCCCGTCGGCGAGCCGAGGCTCCGCAGCCGCACGTTCAGCCTCGCGATCCCTCGCCGCTTCCGCCTCCAAGGCCGCCTTTCGCTCGGCGGCAGGGTCGCGTCCAACGACGACGAGGCCGCGCAGTCGCTCGGCCTCGCGTCGTGCGTCCGCGAGCCCGACCGCTGGATAGGTCCCGATCGTGACCCGACGCAGCGATCCGGCGCGACCGCCGGCGGTGCGGTACGTGAAGCGCCAGGATCTGCCGCCTGTCGCGCGGAGCCGAAGCGACAGGCCGCGCGCCAGGCTGTCATGGAGTTCCCGCTCGCCGCGTTCGGGCGGCATCGCATCCTCGATCCGCCGAGCGGTCAGCCGTACCCTGGAGGCGCCCCTCCCGGTCGCTTCCGAAATCGCCTCGTCCATCCTCATCAGCGGCCTCCCGAGCTTCGCCAGGCGTGGTCGCGAGCCCGCCCCGGGGGCACACCGGGGGAACACGCGACCGACATCGGGAGGAATGTTGCTGAATGCGGGTAAAGGATTTGCTTATAGATTCCAGAGGGATGTGAAACCTCTGGTATCGTGAGGAATGACAGTGAAACGCCGGTTCCGGCGTTCACATCGCTGGGGTCACTGGTTCGAGCCCAGTACCGCCCACCACTTCCTTCCAGGAAATGCCGGACCTGATCGACCGACGCCGCCCTCCGGGGCGGCGTCGCCGTTTCCGGGGCCGGGCTCAGCCGGCGGTCGCCGAGAGGTTCTCCAGGAACAGCCAGCCCGGCGTGCGCCGGATCACGCGCAGCTCGAGGCCCAGGGCCTCGGTCTCCTCGATCATCCCGTCGCGCGCCTTCGCGTTGGAAGGGCACAGCGGCACGGCCAGGACCTCGGCCTGGCGCAGGGCGTCGCCGCTCTCGCCGTAGACCCAGATGTAGACCCCCGACAGCGGCGCCCCATCCACCAGCAGCCACAGCGCGTTGGTCAGGTCCATCGCCAGCATCCGCCGGCCCGCCATCCGCGGATCCTCGCGCACCGTCTCGGCCGCCTCGGAGAGCATCATCACGTAGTGGCGGTGCAGGCTGCAGGGGGGCAGCGTCTCGCCCGCGATCGCGACGGGCTCCTGCGCGCGCTCGGGGTGCAGGGGAGAGATCACCCGCGGCCCGCTCTCGGGCGCGTGCCAGACAAGGTCGGAGGCCGCCTGGGGCGCAAGGGCGATCATCTCCGGCCGGTCGATGTAGGCCAGCAGCAGGCTGCGCTGCGCGTTCACCGCGATCGGCGCCGCCCAGACCAGCAGCACCACGGCGATCGTCTCCAGCGCCCGCCGGCCCGAGCGGCCCAGCACCTTCGCCTCCTCCGGCAGCCGCGGCGCCAGCGCCAGCAGCAGGAACGGCAGCGCCAGCAGGCCGGTCAGGTCGTTGCCCCAGTTCTGCCAGGCCGCCAGCGCCACCCCCAGCACGTAGAGCGCCACCGACAGCGCCTCGCGCCGCAGGCCCCCGCGCAGCAGCGCCAGCGCCGCGACCAGCGCGCACAGCATCAGCGGCGCCGCGACCGGCGAGCTGACGATCCCCCAGAACGAGGCGCCCGGCTGGGGGCGCACCTCGGAGGTCGCCACGTCCCACAGGTCGGCGGCATAGGCCGCGGTCGCCCCGGCCCCGCCCAGCGCCGCCGCCAGCGCGGCCATCCCCGCCAGCGCCACGACCAGCGACAGCAGCGCCGCCCGCGGCCGCCCGCCCAGCAGCAGCCAGCCCAGCCACATCGGGCCCAGCGCCGCCACGAAGCTGATCTTGAGGAAGGCGACCAGCGCCCCGGTCAGCCCCAGCGCCAGCGCGTCGCCCCAGTCGACCGCCGCCCCCAGCCGCCGCGGGGCCAGCGCCATGATCGGCGCGACCACCACCATCGCCGCCCAGCCCCAGCGGTTGTAGCTGAGCGCCAGCGTGGACCCGAGCCCGGTGTCGTCGACCATCAGCGACGAGGCCAGCAGCGTCGCGAAGGCGCCCAGCGCCAGGGCCGCGACGAAGCTCAGCCGCGTCGCCGCCAGCCAGGCCGCCAGAAGCGCCGCGATCGCCGCCACGGTCCCGTTCGCCAGCGCGATCGCCCGGCCCGGCGGCGCGTCCCAGACCGCCATCGCCTCGAAGGTCAGCGCGCCCAGCGGCGTGCGGAAATCGATATGCGGCGCCTGCCCCATCCGGGTGCGCTCGATCCCGTCGAGGTAGTGCAGCGTGTCCACCTCGAAGGTGGTCACCAGCACCCGCCCGGCGCCCGTCGCCAGCCCGAATTCCAGCGCGGCGAGACCGAGGAGGATCAGCGCCGTCCACAACGGGCGGGCGTAGGTCTGGGTCATCGGCGGAAGGGCCCCTCGGCGGCGCGGCCCGATACGCGAGCGCCCCTCGCGCGCCGCGGCGGGCGGGGCCGGCGCCCCCGCGGCCCGGCCATTTGGCATGAGCGCGCCCTTGCGCGAAAGCCTCAAGTTCCGTTCACTCGGCCCCGCGCCCGCGCCCCCAAGCGTTCCGTTCCGCGGGCAGGGAGACCCCGTCATGTCCCATCCCGCAGCGGCGCCCGAGGACGGCCCCGACAGCGCCCCCCCCGCCCCCCAGACGGTGGAGGAGACGGGCATGACCCGCGAGTTCCTGCTGGAGCTGATCGTGAAGGTCATGTACCGGCGCGGGGCCGAGACGGTCTCGGCGGTCTGCGGCATCGTGCGGATCTCGCCCGGCATCCTCAGCGACCTGTTCGAGATGCTGCGCGAGGAGCGGCTGATCCAGACGCTGGGCAGCCTGCGCGCCGACGTGCGCGCCGAGATGCGCTACGAGCTGACCGAGATGGGCCGCCTGCGCGCGATGGAGGCGGCGGGGCGCATGGACTACGCCGGCCCCTGCCCGGTGACGCTGGCCCAGTTCCGCGCCGTGGTCGCCGCCCAGTCGGTGAAGGACCACCGCATCGGCCGCGACAAGCTGGAGCGCGCCTTCGCCAAGCTGGTGACGCCCGCGGGGGTGCTGGACCGTCTGGGCCCGGCGGTGAACTCGGGCCGCTCGATCCTGCTCTACGGCCCGCCGGGCAACGGCAAGAGCTCCTACGCCCACGCCCTTTCAGTCGCGATGGAGGGGGGGATCAACGTCCCCTACGCGATCCTGGTGGACGGCGAGCTGATCTCGGTCTTCGACCCCGCCCTGCACCGGATGATCCCCGAGGAGGATCCCTGGACCCCGAAGGACCTGCTCGAGCAGGGCGCCCCGGACCTGCGCTACGCCCACTGCGTGCGGCCGGCGGTGGTGACGGGGGCGGAGCTGACCACCGACATGCTCGACCTGCGCTTCAACGCGACCTCGCGCACCTACCAGGCGCCGGTGCACATGAAGGCGGTGAACGGGGTGCTGATCGTGGACGACCTCGGCCGCCAGCGGCAGACCCCGCAGGCGCTGATCAACCGCCTGATCGTGCCGATGGAGGAGGGGGTCGACTACCTCTCCCTGCAATCCGGCATGAGTTTTCAGATTCCCTTCGACACGCTGATGATCTTCTCGACCAACATCCCGCCCGCCCAGCTGATGGACGCCGCCGGCCTGCGCCGGATCTACTACAAGATCATGATCGAGCGCCCCAGCCAGGCCGATTTCATCGAGATCTTCCGCCGCGTCTGCAAGGCCCGCAAGGTCGAGACCTCGCCGGAGGCCGAGCGCTACATCACCGACGTGCTCTACCCGCAGAGCGGCCTCGACTTCGCCGCCTACCACGCGGTCTACGTGGTGGACCAATCCATCGCGAGCTGCGATTTCCACGGCGTCCCGCGGGTCCTGCGCCCGGATTTCATGTCCGACGCCTGGTCCAACCTCTCGGTGATCGAGGACGCCTGACGGCCCCGCGTCCGCCGGCGCCTCGCTCCGGACCGGTCGGGCGGCGGCGCCGGGGCCGTCGCCGGCGAAGGCCCGGGCCTCAGGCGGCCCTGCGCGGCTCCACCAGCCCGGCGAGGCTCTCGGCGCCGGCCCTGGCCCGGCGCT
This sequence comes from Albimonas pacifica, assembly GCF_900113695.1. Lineage (GTDB taxonomy): Bacteria > Pseudomonadota > Alphaproteobacteria > Rhodobacterales > Rhodobacteraceae > Albimonas > Albimonas pacifica. The sequence continues at coordinate 20,105 of NZ_FOQH01000021.1, forward strand.
CGACCCGCCGGGCCTCGTCGCGCAGCTCGGCGTCGAGCCGGCGCGCCAGCTCCCTGCGCGCGCGGCGGCCCCGGATCTGCTCGGTGCGCGCCCGGCGGGGCAGCCAGGCCCGCCGCCCCTCGAGATGCACGACCGAGAACACCTGCCGACCGGCCACCAGCAGGGCGTCGCGCCCGCTCTCGGCGGCGACGGTCAGGGTGGCGCGGCGCAACTCGCCCGCGCCCGCCTCGCCCTCGAGCCCGAGATCGTCGATCGCGCTGTCCATCAGGTCGCGGAAGCTGCCGAGGTCGCGGCACTCGCCGCTCGCCAGCGGCCCCTTGCGGGTCGCCTGCAGCCCGTCGCCCCGGGCCCTGCGCGAGTCGCTGTTGCGGTCGCTCGCCACGGCCGAACGGGTCTCCCATCGCGGCCCGTGGCCGACGCCGCGCCCGGGCCTCTCGAACTCCAGGTCGGCGATGACCGAGACCACGTCGATCGGCTCCGCCCCGAGGTTCGAGACCAGCAGATGCGCGCGGTCGTCGTCCCCCGCCGCCCGGCTGATCAGCAGGTTGGAGCGCCGCTGCCGGCGGAACCCCGCCAGCAGAAGGTGCAGGTAGACGATCCAGACCGCGGCGGTGACCACCTGCACCGCGATCTGCACCAGCGTGGAGTGCTCGGATATCCATTGGATCATGGCCCCCACTTGGCCCATGCTCCGCCCGATTCAACCCGCCGCCCGCGCCCGTCGCCCCGGCGCGACGCCGGCCACGCCCCGCAAAGCGCCTGTTCTCCGGAGCCGTCTCTCGCGGATGCCGACCAGAGCGACTCGCCCCCTTGTAAGGCGCAGGTAATGGTGGCAGTGGGGGCGTATTTCCGAGATTAGGCGAGCACAGGCCGGCACAGCCGAGAACCGTTGAGCACCAAAGCGTTAGAGGGCGCAGCGTGAGCGGCGGCGGCTGGGTGAGCTTCAGGCGGCGCGCAAGGAAATGGTGGCGGGGCGCTAGGCATCAGTCGCGGTCGGCGGCGAAAAACCCAATGAAGTCAGTGGAGGCGCTCGGAAAGGTGGGATGCGGATCGCGGGTTTGGCGACTTTCGTCCCACCTGACGTTTTCGCCGTAGATTCAATGCCTTCTGCCGACGCCGCAGGCTGCCCTAGCAATCCGAGGTGGGATGCTCCGAGGCCTGCGAGTTAGCGTCGTGGAACAGCCCTTCAACAGGGCTTTCAAGGGCAGTCGGAGATCAGCAGCTCGGCCCTCGGCGCGGCCTTCGCGGCGGCCTGGCGGCTGATGCCGTAGGTGGTCTCGACGACCTGCAGCTCGAAGGCCCCGAACAGCTCGCGGATCTCGGGGACGTCGTTGATGGACATCACGAAGCGGCCCTGGAGGCCGGCGAGCTGGTCGGCGAGGCGGGCGAAGTCGTCCCGGCCGAAGAGCGTGCGGCCATAGTCGTCCTCGGAGCCCCAGTAGGGCGGGTCGAGGTAGAAGAGCGTCGCGGGCGCATCATAGCGGCGGATGAAGTCGCCGAAGTCCAGGCACTCGATGATCACGCCGGCGAGGCGGACGTGGAGATCCTCCAGCATCGGCTCCAGGGTCGTGAGATTGAACGTCCCGGGGCGCCCGCGGGAGACGCCGAAGGTGCGGCCCTCGACCTTGCCCCCGAAGGCGGTGCGCTGGAGGTAGAGGAAGCGGGCGGCGCGCTCCAGGTCGGTGAGCGTGTCGGCGCGGGTCGCGACCAGGCGCTCGAACTCGGCGCGGGTCGTGAGCTGGAAGCGGAGCGTCTCCAGGAACTGGGGATAATGGCGCTGGAGGATGCGGAACAGGTTGGCGACGTCCCGGCCGCGGTCGTTGATCACCTCGGCCCGAGGCCTGGTGGAGCGGCGCAGGAACACGCCCCCCATTCCGACGAAGGCCTCCGCATAGGTGTCATGGGGGATCTCGGCGAGGCGCGCCACGATGCGCTTCGCCAGGTTGCGCTTGCCGCCCAGCCATGGGGCGACGGGGCGGACGGGATCCACGGGGGAGAGGGCGGCGTCAGGCATCGTTCATCCAGGCGAAGCAAGGGGCGGGATAGAACATACAGGGAACGCAAGCGACGGCAAACCGCCTTCCGCAATGGCGACGCCCGTGAGAGACTGGCGGCGCCATTTGGAGGACGAAAGCCATGAGATCCGCCCTGCTCGCTGCCTGCGCCCTGGTCGTCGCCGCGCCCGCCTGGGCGCAGGAGCCAGGAGACTCGACCGCGGAGGCGAAGCGAGAGCTCAGTGACGTCGTTGGCGAGAAGACGATCCGTCGCTGCGAGGGACTTTGGCCGGCGTACCTGGTGTTTACCCAAGACAGCAGCGGGCTACTGAAGCTCGACTTCTGGCCGCTTCATGAAGAGATATCTCGGATTGGCCATCGCGTCGTCGTGGAGCGCAAAGGCGTCCACTATGTCGTCTCCGACTCGGAGGTTGTCGAGCTGAACGACGACGGGTCGAAGGTGTACAAGTGCGAGAAGGTCGGGATGGATCTGTACTTGATCCTCTCAAAGCTGCTGGAAGAGGCAAGCTAGCCGACTACTCGCGCACCGTATGGCACCACCATATGACGTGGCCGATGATGCGAAGTCCGTCAAGTTCTGCGCGAACGTATACTTCCGGACTGTAAGAGCCGCTATTTTCGGAAGAAATTACCAACGTATCATCGGTAGGACGCTCCGCCCATTTCACTCGGGCTTCCCCATGGTGCTCCAGCGCGATGAGATACCTAGTGTGAGCGCCGGAGGCGCGCTTCCGACCAATCGGAACGTCAACTCGGGACGTATCAAGCAAGACGATGTCGGTGTCGAACAGCATCGGCTGCATGCTGTCTCCGCGCACGCGGACGAGCCTGGCATCCCGAGTTGCCAACCCGACCTTCTGCATCCATTCGCGCCGAAATCGGAGGTCAGTCCCGACAGCTTCGCCGCGATTGATGAAGCCAGCACCAGCTGCGAGCTCAACGTCGTGAAGTGGTACGCGCACAAATTCGCTATCAGATATTGCAACTAAATCGCGCTCGTTAAGCGAGGCGTTCGACATGTCAAACCGAAGGCCAAGGGCATCAGAGATGACCTTTGCACGCCCGATAGTAGGCTCAGTGCGCTTCTTGTCTTGTCGGATCACATTCCGGATGGCGTCGCGGGGTAAGCCTAGCTGCTTTTCCAGAGCATAAGGGTTCTCCCCCAGCTCTTTCAGCCGGGCTCGGACCATCTCTGCAAACTGATCGCCGACGCTTGTCACCTTCGGGTTATTGCCCGAAAACGCCTCGCTTGACAATCGGGCAATAACCCGAATACGACTTGGGTAATAACCCAAGATGTCCTATGGAACCCGAGCAGATCATCAGGCTCCTCCGGCACGTCGGCGCTGCGAAGGGGTGGAAGGACACCACGGTGGGCACCTATGCGGTAAACGATGGCAAGTTCATCGGCCGCTTGGCCGCCGGAAAAACCTGCACCCTCAGCACCGTGCGAGATGCCGTGCGGTGGGCTTCCGAGAACTGGCCTGATGGCGTCGAGTGGCCGCGAGAAGTTCCCCGACCCTCGGCGAAGCTGCGGAGGGCGTCCTGATGTTCGCCTTCCTGCGCCGCGCCGATCCCTCTCCTGGCTCGCTTGACGACTGGGTTGCCCGCACGATGGACCGCTTCATGGGTGAGCACCCCGAGCTCGGTCCGTTCGTTCAGCCCATCACTGCGGCCGCCGCCGAAGGCGACGTGATGGGCATTCGGCTCCGCGAAGAGCGAAAGCGGCTCGGCCTGACCCAGATCCAGCTGGCCGAGCATGGCGGCGTCAGCCTCTCGTCTCAGAAGCTCTACGAGAAGGGCAGGTCGCCAGCTTGCACCTACCTCGCGGTCCTCGACGGCATCGGCGTCGACGTCCTCTACGTGCTGACCGGCCGGCGGGAGGCTCCGCGATGACCGCCCCCCGCCCCACCCTCGGCGAGGCCGCCCGCCCCATCGCCGCCGCGAGCGTCTGGTGGCAGGGCCGCCCGCTGGACGTGACCGCCCGGCACTTCGTGGCCGCGACGGCGCAGGCCGCCGGCGTCTCCGAGGCGGAGATCCTGGGCCACGGCCGGGGCGAGCCGGCGCGCTGGCGGCGTCTGGGCCTCGCGGCCGCGGGCCGCTGCGCGCACCTGACCTGCGCGGCGGTGGCCGAGGCCTTCGAGCGAGATCCTTCGGCGGTCGCCCACGCGATGACGGCGACGGCCCAGGCCGCCGCCAGCGACCCCGAGGTCGGCCGGCGCATCGCCGAGATCCAGTGGCGCGCCATGGAGCTGGCCGTCCGCGAGCTGATGGAGGGCCCCGCGAAATGACGATCTTCCGCCACCCCCAGCTGCGCGACGAGATGTTCTTCAGTCCTGATCTTCTTCGGGCTCTGGAGGCCGGTTCCTTCGTCGAACCATCTGCTCAAGGAAAGCGGCTGTTTCGCAGAGTTCTAGCTCGGGCAGGACTGCCCCTGGCTTCAGATCATAAACTTCGAGGCAGCCTCGAAATTGCTCAAGCGAAAGTAGAGCGATATCGACGTTTACGGCGTCAGGCTCTTCGTAAGATCGGGCCAGGCCGATGAGCGCCTCTGTGATCTTGAGCAGCGCTTCCTTCTCGATCAGCCCCTTGTCGATCAAGGCGGCTGCGACCGCGAAGGATGCCCAGTGCGCATTGGCGGCCAGGGCCATGGTGTCGGACAGCTCTCCGTCCAGGCTGTCGAAGTCGCTCCAGTCGGGAGCAGGCTTCCGCTTCATCGAAATCGTCTCCTTTTGCTTCACCCAGAAGGGGATGACAGGCGTCGAGGGGCGTTCCCCCGCCTCTCGACGCCGCCACTCTACCACGGGCCCGACGTGGCGGAAGCCGCGGCGCCAGACCTTGTGCCGGAGGGCTGCCTGATGGCCCGCGTCCGCGCGTTCCTGCGCCGCCTTGAGGACGAGCCGCTGGCCGATGCGCTCGGCCTGGCCTGCCTGATCCTGCTCGGCCTCGTCCTTCTCGCCATCGGAGACCTGCTGTGAACGACCTGCTGCGCATTCCCGTCGACCTGATCGACCTGGGCGACCGTCTGCGTCCGGTGAAGCCGGAGCCGGTGGAGCTGCTTGCGGCCGACATCGAGATGCAGGGCCTGCTGCAGCCGATCGTGGTGACGCCGGCAGGCGAGCGGTTCGTCCTGGTGGTGGGCGCCTACCGCCTGGCGGCGGTGCGCGAGCTGGGCTGGACCGAAATCCCGGCGACGGTCGTGCGCGACCTCGACGAGGCGCAGCTGCGCTTCGCCGAGATCATGGAGAACGTCGACCGGCAGGAGCTGTCGAAGCTGGAGCGGGCCGAGTTCCTGGCGGAGCTGGACGCGGTCTGGAAGCGCCTGAACCCCAGCGCGCGCCACGGCGGCGACCGCCGCAGCGCCAACGTGCGGGCGAAGCGCGAGGAGGTTGCGAAGGGCTCCGATCAAGACGCAATTTTTGCGCTTTGTTCTGATGTCGCTGAAACCGTTGGACTTTCGAAGCGCGCGCTGCAGCTCGCGATCGAGATCGCTACGAAGCTGACGCCCGACACGAAGGCCCGCGTCCGCGGCACCCGGTTCGAGGATCACCAGGGCGAGTTGCTCGCGCTCGCAAAACTGGACGCCGAGACGCAGGCGAAGGTCTGCACCGTGCTGTTCGCGGACCAGCCGAAAGCCTCCAGCGTCGCCGACGCAGTCTTCCTCGTCCGTGGGCAGGAGAAGCCGGCGGGCGGCAAGAACCTGATGGGCCGGCTCAACGCCAACTGGGGTCGCATGCATCGGAACGAGCGGTTGCTCTTCGTGCGCAGCCACAAGGCCGAGATCATGGAACTGGCCCAGGCGGAGGGCTGGTTCTGATGCTCTGGCTCTCGGCCCGGGAAATCGCGGAGGCGGCGGCGGCCGGGCTGATGCCCGGCATGCCGACCACCAAGCGCAACGTGAATGCGCTGGCCGACCGCGAGGGCTGGGCGCACACCCCGCAGGCGCGCCTGCGCGGCGGCCGGGAGGGGGGCGGTGGGCTGGAGTACCACGTCGACCTCCTGCCGCCTGCCGCGCAGCTCGCCTGGTACAGCCACCACCTGAAGGTCGAGGAGGCGGACCTTCGGCTGGAGGTTCTGGACGGCCCGGTGGACCCCGCGATGGACGCCCGCCGGGTGATCGTCGGCCTGGCGGAGAAATTCCGCTGGCAGACGCTGATGTCCCAGACGGCCGCGGATTCGATCTTCTGCGCCCTGTTCAACGCCGGTTCCGTGGGTGTTCCTGGCTGGGTATCCGAGCAGGCGCAGAGCCTCTCGACCCGCACGCTGGCGCGCTGGCGCAAGGCCGCCGCCGAGGGAACGCGGGCGGGCGCTCGCGGACGTCCGAAGGGCTCGGGCATCCTCGACCGCGCCGATGGCGGCGAGGTCCGCAACCTGGTCCTCGCCCTGATGGCGAAGCACCCCCTGATGAACGTCCGCCAGCTGCGCGAGCGGGTCGAGCGCGTCTACGGCGCCTCGCTGGAGGTGATGGACGAGACGACGGGCGAGCTGAAGCGCGTCCCGCTGCCCAGCCTGCGCATGTTCCAGGTCGCCGTGGGCGAGTGGAAGAAGACCCACCGCAACGTGCTGATGCGCCTGACCGATCCGGACGGCTACCGCTCGAAGGTCGAGTTCGTGGCGACCGGCACCCAGCGCGCGGACCGGCTGAACGAGGTCTGGCAGATCGACGCCTCGCCGGCGGACGTGATGCTGATCGGGGGGCGGCATTCGATCTACGTGGCGATCGACGTCTACTCGCGGCGCGCCATCGTGCATGTCACGCGCACGCCGCGGGCGGAGGGCGTCGGCGAGCTGATGCGCAAGAGCATCGACAGGTGGGGGGCGCCCGAGCGCATCCACACCGACAACGGCTCCGACTTCACGGCGCGGTGGACGCAGGCCTTCTTCAACCACATCGGCACGAAAATCGAGCTGTCGAAGCCCTACGAGCCGCGCTCGAAGGGGATCGTCGAACGGGCGATCAAGACCTTCCAGCACGAGCTGCACGGCGTGCCCGGCTTCATCGGGCACAACGTCGCCGACCGGAAGCGGATCGAGAGCCGAAAGGCCTTCGCCGCCCGCCTGGGCGCCAGCGACGTCGAGCTGTTCGACGTGCAGATGGACCTGGCGCAGTTCCAGGCCTGGGCCGACGACTGGGCGGAGAACCGCTACGCCCACACGCCCCACCGGGGCCTGGGCGGCCGCACCCCCTTCATGATGGCGGCCTCCTACGCGGGGCCGGTGCGTCGGGTCTCGGACTCCAGGGCGCTGGACATCCTGCTGGCGCCGGTCGCCAGCAACGGCGGCATGCGCCGGGTGACCAAGCAGGGCGTGCGGATCGACGGGGCGCAGTACCTGCCGATGGGCGCCCAGCCCGGGACCGACGTCCTGGTGCGCATGGACCCGGCCGACCTCGGCCGCGTGATGCTGTTCAGCCCGGCGGGCGACGAGTTCATCTGCGATGCGATCTGCCCGCAGCTGGCGGGCCGGGATCCGGCCGAGGTCGTCGCCGCCGCCCGACGCGTGCAGAAGGCCGAGGAATCGCCGGACGTCGCCCGCGTTCGGACGAAGAAGAGCGTCCTGCGGGATCTCGCCCTGATCGAGATGGACGGCGCCGGGCGCGCCTCGGCCGAGCTGGTGGCATTCCCGCAGCGGGGCGAGGCGCACACCACGCCCGCGCTGGACGCGGCGTCCGAGGCCGCCGGGCGCCGCCGGGCGGCGGAGCCCTCGCGGCCCGACCCGGACGAAGCGGCGAAGCACGCCGCGTTCGTCGCGGAGGTCCGCAGCCTCAAGCCCCAGCAGAAACCCGAGAGCCCCAAGCAACGCTACCTGCGCGCCCGCGCCCTGCAGCAGCGGATCGAGGCGGGCGGCGAGGCCACCCCCGACGAGCGCTTCTGGCTCGGCGGATACCAGGACACCGCCGAGTGGGAGAGCTTCGAGCACCTGGTCGATGCCTTCGGCTTCGACACGGTCTTCCCGAACCAGGCCCGTCAGAGCGGGTGAACCGGCCGCCGGCCCGAGGCGCAACAGCGGGCCGGCGGCGCACCAAGAAGAGGCGAGAGCAATGTTGGACGACACCCCGACCTACGGCAGCATCGCGCCCCTGCGCAACGTGCAGGCGCTGACGGAGTTGATCAGCCGCGTTCAGGCACGCCTGGACGGTCTGCCGGGCATGGCCTGTTTC
>NZ_FOQH01000067.1 GCF_900113695.1 Albimonas pacifica
ATGATCGTCGTCACCGTGAGCATCGGCACTTTCACCGGCATGATCGTCATCACCGTGGGCGTCGGCTCTTTCATCTGCGTGGCCGTCATCACTGTGGGCATCCGCACTTTCGTCTGCGTGATCGTCGGTACCATGGGCATCTGCACTTTCACCGGCATGATCGGCATCATCATGCGGCTCCGCCGCAGCCGCGCCACTGATCACCAGTGGTTTTTCCGCACGGCTTGTCATGGTCGTGGCCAAGGCCAATGCGACTATCGCCAGCGAAACCAGGAACATCGTTTTCAGTCTCATAATTGCACTCCAGGACGGGAAGGATTCCAAAACCCATTCAGGTCACCTGATGAAATTTTGCTCCCGGATTTTATCCGTTGAAACGGCCTCGAACGAAGTTCGCTATTTCAACGGTCGGCCATATTGTCAAATAATCCTACAAAGTCCTGTGCCATGACAGGATTTGCGACATCTCGATCACAGAAAGGTTAAATCACCCTCGCGGAGGACGGTAATAACCCTGGACAGAGGCAAGGATCACAGGGACGTCACCCCACTGTCGAGAACTGTCGACCAACGACCGGTCGCAGGTCAACTTTGCCTCTTTCAATAGGATGACATGGATATGGCAATCACCGGGACCATGGGCCGCGTCATCGCTTTCGCGCGCCCCTTGCTCCTGAGCAGCCTGATCACGATCAGCGAGATCGGTGGCTAGAACAGTGTTTTCAAAGATTGTTTCACCCACGCCTGCCTGATGGGTATCAGCTTTTGCGATACCGAAAATCAGATTCGCCGATAGCAATACGGCGAGTCCGATTTTTACAAAACAAATGGCGGGGTATGTCTGCATGTGGACATGATATGGAACTTATCGCCGATGATCCAGAGGATTCCTTGCGGCCGCATCATCTCGTTAGCTTTCCCATCGCTCTTTGGCCAAGGCGAAAAAGATGAACCTCATCTCTCCCAGCGTCCCGGAGGCGTCGAAACACACCGCCTCGATGGAGTGCGCCCCTTCGGGCGGACCGGCTCAGGCGGCGGTTTTGACAGAGGCGCGGGCGTTGCGTTCCTCGAATTCGACGGGGCTGAGATAC
>NZ_FOQH01000002.1 GCF_900113695.1 Albimonas pacifica
ACCTGAAGGTCGCAGGTTCAAATCCTGCCCCCGCAACCAGTTTGACCAATATTGCCAAACGCTTGAACGCCGCCCTCCAGGGCGGCGTTCGCGTTCGTGCCGCATGCTCCCGACGACCGCTCCCGCCAGACCCGGACCCCTCAGGCGCCCGCATTCGCAAGGTCAAGGGCGGTGAGTTCGCCGCGGCCGCGGGCCCAGCTGTCGCGGACGCGCCGGGCGATGGCGGCGATCTCGTCGTCGGAAGGCTCGGCCTCCGGCTCGGGGTGCAGAGGGTCGACGTGGAACAGGTAGAGCCGCGCCGCGAACTGGTCGATGGGCAGCGACGCCTCGCCGTGGCGCTCGCCCTTGCCCTGGGTGGAGACCACGATCCCGCCGCCCCAGTCCTGGCCGCTGTCGTTGTTGGGATTGTAGAAATAGACCCGCATCGCCCCCTCGACGTCCGCGGCCATGCGCAGGATCGCGATCGCGTGCCAGCCCACGAAGCGGCCGGTCGCGTCGGTCACGGCGATGCCGGCGGGCTGGGGGTGGATCACCGGCTGGCCGCCGTTGAAGCGCGGGTGATAGGCCGCGTAGAAGCGGCGCAGGAAGCCCTCGATGTCCGCGAGACGGCCTGTCGGCACGTCCACCGCGATGGCGCAGTCGCGGCCGACCCACCAGCCATGGAACTCGGGGTTGATCCAGATGTGCGGGTCGTCGCCGCGGTCCCCGCACAGGCGCCCCATCTCCGCGTAGATCCGGTCGAGATGCGGCACCACGGTCAGCGACACCGGATCGGCGTCCAGCGGCGCCCAGGCGGCGAGCCCGGCGGGCAGGTCGGCGGAGTTGATCGGCCGGCCCTCGAAATGCATCAGGACGGTGTCGTGATGGGCCGCATTGGCGACGACGTGGAGCAGGAAGTCCGGGTCGTTCAGCGCCCACATGGCGATGGCCCGCGCGGACTGGCAGGTGGGGTTGGCCCCCTGGCCCACGCCCAGCGGCTGGCCCAGCACCTGCAGCACCCCGGCCACGAGCACCGAGCGCGGCGAGGCCGCCGGGCCGTAGGCCTGGGCGAGGCGGCGCTCCGCCTCCGGCGACAGGGTCAGGGAGAGCTGACGGCGCAGCGCCGGCGGGATCGCGGGGTGATGCAGGATCCCCCGCTCCAGCAGTTCGGCGAGGCCCAGCACCGCCTGCGGCATCCCCGAGGTCACGGCCACGGCCAGCAGGTCCTCGGCCAGCGCCTGGTGGCGCCGCCAGCAGTCGAGGCCGACGCTGGTCAGCCCCAGCGCCTCCGGCGCGAAGCCCGCGAGCCCGCCCGACAGCGCCCGGTCGAGGAAGGCCGCGTGGTAGTCGGAGACGAGGCCGGTGTCGTGCATCGCCCGCGCCAGCGTCCGCGCCTCCTGGGTCAGGGCCCATTCGTCCATCGCCTCGAGCCGGGCGCGATAGACCGCGAGCCCGGGGTCGTCGCGGCAGGCCTCCGTCGGGCCGAACAGCGCAGAGATCAGCCGGTCCGCGCCCAGGCGGGCGTCCCCCGCCTGGGCCGGGCGGGAGGCGAGCGTCACCGAGATCTGGGCGATCATCTCCTTGACCGCGTTCACCTGGATCGGCCGCTGGGCGAGGATCCGCCAGATCTCGGCCACCAGCACCCCGAGGACGTCCTGGAGGCCGATGCGGTCGGCGAGATGCTTCAGGAGCGCGCGGACCGCGGGTTCCATCCGCCGCTCCCGCGCCGCCTCGTCCGGGGGGGAGAACAGGCGCCGCAGGTTCAGCGCGAGGACCTGCGCCAGGTGGTGGCGGGCCCGGTCGGCGTGCAGGCCGGGATGCGACGCCTCCCCCAGCGCGACCTTGAGCAGGCGCAGCAGGCTGACCGCCTCCAGCGTCACGGTGGCCGGGGGGGCGGCGTCGAAGGTGGCGGGCACGAGCTGGGCCGACAGCGCCTCCGGCCGGTCCCAGTCGGAGCCGGCGAAGAGGCCGGCCGCGTCCAGGCGGGGGGCCATCGCCTCCAGCCGCTCGAGCCCGCCGGGCGCGGCCAGCAGGCGCTGCGCGAGGTCGAGGACCATGTGCTGGTGGCGCGACTTCGCGAACGGCCGCGCCGCCTCGAGCCGGTCCGTGGCCGCCTCCAGCATCGACTGGAGGCGGTCCGCGGCTTCGGGATCAGATGTCATGCGGCGTTTGGGCTCCGACGGGACGGGCGGACGGGCGGATCACACGTAGAAATCCAGGTCCTCCTGCGCTTTCAGGAGATCCCGGAGCTGGTGAGGATTATCGCCGAAAAAGTAAACCAGACCCCAATGGGTTCCGAAAGCCGTCCGTTTGGTCACCTTCTGCTCCATCGGCTGGGCGAGCTCGTGGGACTCGAAATAGGGGTGGTTCTGCGTCTCGTCGGGGATCCGCAGCTCGCTGACCACCCGCCGGCGCGGATAGGCGCCGAAGCAGCCGGCATGGCCGCGGGCGTCCTTGACCGGCTCGGGGAACATCGCGTCGAGCTCCTCCTGCGTGGTCTTGGGATCGAAGCAGGCGACGATGCCCTGGTAGCCGTTGAAGCCGTAGGCGCGCTCGATCAGCTCCAGCGCGTTGAAGCCGGGGGGGCGGTAGGCGATCTCTCCGAAGTACATGGTGCCGTCGGAGGTCACGAAATACTCCGGGTGGATGAAGCCGAAATCGATGTCGAAGGCCTCGATCAGCTTCTCGATCTCCTGGGTGATCTTGGCGCGCCAGCTCTCGAGCTCGGGCGTCGCCGGCACGAAGACCGAGTAGCCCAGGGTCACGTATTCCGAGATGTTGAGGAACTGGATCTTGCGGTCCTTGATCCAGCATTCCACCGCGAACTCCCAGCCGTCGAGGTGGCTCTCCAGCAGGGCGGGGAACTCGTCGGCGGAGATCGAGTCGACGTCCTCCACCGTGCGGATCGTGCGGTGGCCGAGGCAGCCGGCCTTGTCGAAGGCCTTGAAATGGATCGGGTCGTTCACGTCGCCGTCGAGCTTCAGCAGCGTCTGGTTGACGCGCTTGAGGAAGCGGATCACGTCGGCGTGGTTGTCGGCCTCCTCGAAGATGCCGACGCGGATGCCCGCGAGCTGGGCGCGCCGCTTCATCAGCGACTTGTCGCGGAACAGCATCGACTGGCCGAGCAGGCGCGGGTTGCCCAGCAGCACGGAGTTGATGGCGCCCGCCCACTCCACCGTCTCTTCGAAGAGCGGGATGGCGACGTCGCAGCCCTCGTCCTTGAGGATATGGGCGATCTCGTGGGAGCGCTCGTTGAGGCGGTCGAAGTCCCAGGCGATGAACGGGATGCCGTGTTCGCGGGCGTAGGGTTCGGCCCAGTAGGGGGCCACGATCACATATCGCCTGTCGAACCGGTCGATCGCGTCGATCGCGCCGAGGCTCCATCCGAGGATCGCGACGTAGCCTTTGTCGGGGTTCTTCTCCATGTCGAGACGAGCTCCTTTTGGTTCATAGGCGCCGCCGCCCGTCCATCCGCAGGGCAGGGATGAAGGCGCGACAGACCGGCCGCTGCGGAGCAGCGGCGACGGTCAGGCCAAGTCTGGTGATGGGGTTATCCTAGGGCGAAAGGCCCGTCGGGCAAATCCGGGCGGGGCCGCGGGGGCCCGCGGCGCGGCGTCCGGCGCCCCCTTGCGGGCCCCGGAAGGGGGGGCGGACGGGCGCGCGCCGGCGCCTCGGGCCGGCCGTTTCGACGGCCGGCCCGGGCGGGCGGGCGTCAGTCGAAGACGGCCGCGAGGTCGCTGGTCGTCGCGCCCTCCTTGATCTCCCGCAGCCGCGCATAGATCAGCACGACCGTGACGGCGGTCAGTCCGTAGGCGATGCCGCTGAAGAAGGCGTTGGCCAGCGCCGTCGCGGCGACGACCCAGCCGCCGCCGGTCTCGCCCAGCGCCTGCATGCCGAACCCTGCGGCCAGCAACAGGCCATAGGCGCAGATCCCGATGACGAAGAGGACGCCCGCGATCGGCCAGCGATATCCCTTCGTCAGCCTTGCGCTGCGCCTCAGCGCGCCGAAGCCCGCGCGCTCGATCGCCACGGCCGGGAAGGTGACGGAGAGGACGGCGTAGACCCACATCCCCGGCACGATCAACAGGATGAAGCCGACGCCGATCAGCAGCGTGGTCGCCATGGCCAGCACGACGAGCGGCACGATGCAGCGCAGCGTCGCCGCGAGATAGCCGGCCACAGGGCGCGTGCGCCCCTGTTTGAGGTCGTAGGCGAACAGCACGAGCAGGCCCGCGGTCAGCCCGAACAGGGCCATATTGACCGCCAGCCCGGACAGGTAGACGAAGACCCCCTCCGGCGTGCCGAACGCCGGCAGCTCCCGGCCGAGCGCCACGTCGAACCCGCCGATGGCGGCGACCAGCAGGATCCCCGCCAGGCTGGGCAGGCCGGCGATCGCGATCATCTTCGGAACGTTCCGGAAAAAGATCGAAAAGCTCTCGGCCAGGAGGCGGCCCACGCCCAGCGGCGTGCGACGGCCCGATGCATATTGGTGACTCAAGGTCTTGTCCCTCTTGAAATCGGCCCTGCGGCCGTTGCGGGTTCCCGCCCGGACCAGGCCCCGCAGCTTCGGGGGCGGCGTGCGACCGCGCCCGTCACCGCCTGGTCTCCCGGTGGAACTTGTCTGCGCGCGCCTCGCCCAGGATCCGTCTCTGCTCGAGATGGGCGCGCTGGGCGGTGTAGAAGGCGCGCAGGAAGCTCAGGTGCGCCGAGGGCGGCGTCGCCTCGGCGTAGTCGATCCTGGCGCGGATCCGCTCGACGATGGCCGCGCGCACCTGCCGGCGGCGGTCGATCTCGGCCGCGGTCGCCGGCGCCTGCTCCTCGACGCGCAGCACCCTCTCCAGGGTCTGCAGCTCGTAGGCGCCGTAGTGCTCGAGGTGGCGGGTCATGAAGCCGAACGCGTCCGCCCCCGAGGCCGTCGCCGTCGCCGGGGCGGTGGAGGAGAGGTCGCTCGGCAGAACGGGCTCGGGCAGGTGGACCACGCAGGTCCCCGCCATGAGGTCGCCCAGCCGCCGGCGCCGCCGGTTCGAGAGCACGATCGCCACGGCGCCCGTCGTCCAGGCGAGCGCGATCAGCGAGGGCGCGAGCCGCTCGGCGTCCAGGGACAGGACCAGCGTCGCGGGAAGGAAGACCTCGGCCTCCTTCATCAGGTTGCGCAGCACCAGCGCATGGGGGGTCAGCGGCCCGCCGTCATGGGCCACGACCTTGATCTTCATCATCTTCTTGCCCAGCGTCTGCCCGTTCCAGGCAAGCTCGCTCAGCACGTAGTAGGGGACGCGCACGATCAGGAACAGCGCCGCGCCGATCCCTGCGAGCCAGATCGGCGCGACCGCGCCGGTCACGACGAGCAGCAGGATCGCCGCCGCGGCCGCGAGCCCGGAGATGGCGATGTCGGCGATCTGGGCGCCGACGTGCACCCCGAAGCCGGCCACCGGGAAGCGCAGCGGCACGCCCTCGGGGGGCGTGAGGATGTCGGGATCGGCGCTCACGCCGCGCCCCGCCCCGCCAGGCGGACCCACGCCAGCCAGAGCCCGCCGATCGTCCAGCCGATCAGCACGCGGAACCGCAGGTCCTGGACGAGCTGGCGGCCGAACCCCTCCAGCAGCGCCGCCGCGAGCAGCATCAGCGCGGCGACCAGCGCCAGCTTCGCGGCGTCGCGGCCGGCGAGGCGGATCGCCTCGGCCCGCGACCGGTCGCCGGGAAACAGCACGGCGGTCCCCAGCTGGAGCCCGCCCGCGCAGGCGATGCAGATCGCCGACAGCTCGGTCACGCCATGGATCGACAGCCAGCCGAACACGTCCCAGCCGAGGCCGCGGTCGATGTGCAGCGCCACGAAGGCGCCCAGGATCAGGCCGTTGTAGAAGGTCAGCAGGAGCGCCGGCGCGCAGGCGAACACGCCCAGCCCGAAGATGAAGATCGCGATGCGCGTGTTGTGCGAGAACAGGTAGGTCGCGAAGGCCGCGAGCCCCCCGCCGTCCGGCGGCCCGTAGATGGCCGCGCGCAGCTCGGCGGCGGAGGAGCCCGGTCCGCGGCCGTCCGCCAGCTCGGTCGGCATGAACACGGAATACCACGACGGGTCGTCGAAATAGAGCGTCCCGCCCGCCAGGGCGCCGAGCGCCATCGTCGCGACGCCGACGAGGACGAACGCCCAGGCCCGGCGCATCGCGGCCGGGGCCGAGACGGCGAGGAAGCGGCGGAACAGCCCGCCGATCCGCTCCTGCGGCGCGTAGACCGACAGGTAGGCGCGCGCCGTCGGCGCCTCGAGATAGTCGAGCAGCGCCCGGTCGAGCGAGATCTCCCGCGCCACGGCGAGGGAGGTGGCCGCCTGCCGGTAGAGCTCGGCCAGGTCGCGCGCCTCGGCGAAGTCCATGCGGTGGACGCCGCGGCGCTCGGCCAGCGCGACCAGCGCCTCGAGCCGCCGCCAGTCGGCTTCGCGCTCGGCGCGGAAGCGGCTCGAGCGGATGAGATCCGGGGTTCCCTGCATCAGAGCATCTTCCGCGCCTTGATCTCGAGATAGGCCGCCACCAGCCGCCCCGTGGTCTCGCCGGGGCGCACGTCGAGCACGCTCACGCCCAGCCGCGCCAGCCGCTCGAACACGATGCGGCGGTCCTGGAGGAGCTGGCCGGCGGCGATCAGCTCCACGGCGCCGTCGAGGCTGGCGGGCGGGGTCTCGGCGATGCGCTCCAGCTCCGGATCGCGGATCGCGACGAAGATCACGAGATGCGTCTTCGAGATGAGCGCCGCCGCCTCGACGACCAGCTCGGCCGAGGCGGCGTCGACGAAGTCGGCGAAGACCACGACCAGGCTGCGCTTGGGGGTGCGGGCCTTCAGCGTGCCGAGCCCCAGCACGTGGTTCGTCGCGCGCGGGGCGTAGGCGAGCCCGGCGGCCCAGCGCCGCATGCGGGCGAAGGCGAGCCGGCCGGGCGCGGGGGCCACGAAGCTGGTGGGGCGCGCCTCGTAGGCGAAGAAGCCCACGAGGCCGCCCCCGACCGCCGCCGCCCAGGCCGTCGCCAGCGCGGCGTTGATGGCGTGGTCGATCTTGGGCAGGCCGGCGACCTCCTCGCGCATCAGGTGGCCGGTGTCGAGCGCGAGGATCACGTGGTGGTTGCGCTCCGCCCGCAGCTCCTTCGAGAGCAGGGTGCGCCGCCGGGCCGAGCGCTTCCAGTCGATCGCCTTGACGTCCATGCCCGGGGCGAACTCGCGGAGCTGGTGGAACTCCGACCCCTCGCCGACCGCGCGGTTCT
The DNA here is from genome assembly GCF_900113695.1 of Albimonas pacifica. Classification (GTDB taxonomy): domain Bacteria; phylum Pseudomonadota; class Alphaproteobacteria; order Rhodobacterales; family Rhodobacteraceae; genus Albimonas; species Albimonas pacifica. The sequence goes on from NZ_FOQH01000002.1 coordinate 7,221, forward strand.
CCTTGATGCCGTGAAGGGTCGACAGGACCGTGGTCGCGATCGCGCCCGACTGCACGGGCCGGATGTTGGGGACCACGGCGATCCGGGCGCCCAGCCTGCGGCGGGCCACGACCTCGAACAGGCCCAGGCGCGACGGCCAGGTCAGCCACAGCCGCTCGAGCGTCCATTCCCCGCGGCGCGCGGCGCGCATCGGCGCCGTCGCGCACAAGCGCCCGGCCGCAGTCCCGAAGGCGAAGGCCGCCGGGCCGGAGAGGCCGGCCGGCCACTCCACCGCCCCCGTCAGGCCGGCGACGGCCGCGCTCGGCGACAGCCGCAGGTCGGCGGTCTCGCCCACGAAGATCTCGTCCGGCGCCGTCGCCTCGACCCGCAGTCCGCGGCGGGCGGAGAGCACGGCGTCGCCCGCCGCGGCCAGGGCGAGGATCGCCCACGGCGTCGCCGCGAGGTCCGGGGCGAGCAGCGTCCCGGCCAGCGTCAGGACCAGGGCGGCGAGCCCCAGCATCAGCAATCTGCGCGTCGGACGGATCAGTGCGGCGCCTCGATCTGGTCGAGGATGGTCTCCAGCGCCGTCCCCGCGTCGCGCCCCTCGATCTCGGCGGTGGGGCCCAGCACGATCCGGTGGCGCATCGCGGGCAGGTACAGGCGCTTCACGTCGTCGGGAATGGCGTAGTCGCGCCCGTCGAGCGCGGCGGCCGCGCGGGCGGCGCGGGCGAGCGAATCCGCGGCGCGGGTGGAGGCGCCGTGCGCGATCTCGGCCGTCTCGCGCGTGGCGCGGACCAGGCGCACGATGTAGCGCAGGATCTCGTCGCCGAGGATCACGCCGTCGACCAGCCGCCGGCTGTCGGCGAGCGTCGCGGCGTCCAGCACGGGCGCGAGCGCGGCGGTCTCCGACCCGGCGGCCAGAGGCGCGTCCGCGTGGCGGCGCAGGATCGAGAACTCGACGCTCTCGGGCGGGAAGTCGATCTCGAGCTTGAACAGGAACCGGTCGAGCTGCGCCTCGGGCAGGGGGTAGGTCCCCTGCTGCTCGATCGGGTTCTGGGTGGCGATCACCAGGAACGCGTCGCCGAGATCGTGGTCGGTCCCGTCGATGCTGACGGCGTTCTCGTTCATCGCCTGCAGCAGGGCGGCCTGGGTCTTCGGCGGCGCCCGGTTGATCTCGTCCGCGAGCAGGACCTGGCTGAAGATCGGCCCCCTGGCGAGGGTGAACTCGTTGGTCTGGAAGTTGAAGATCGAGGCGCCCAGGATGTCGCCCGGCATCAGGTCCGGCGTGAACTGGATGCGCCCGAACCGCAGGTCGAGCGCCGCCGAGAAGCTGCGCGCTAGCAGCGTCTTCGCCGTCCCCGGCGGGCCTTCCAGCAGCACGTGGCCGCGGGCGAAGAGGGCGGTCAGGAGCAGGTCCACGGCCTCCTCCTGGCCCTGCACCCGCCGTCCGATCTCGGTGCGGAGCGCATCGGCCCGTCCGCGCAGCGCTTCAAGCGTCATCGTTCAATCGCTCCAACAGGATCTCCAGTTCGTCCACGCAGGCGACGGCCGCCTCGGGCGGCAGATCAGGGGGCGCGGCGCGGATCCGCCCGAGCAGGGCGGCCAGCCGCTTGCCCAGGGCGGCATCGCGCCGCCGCGCGAGCCGCAGGACCGCGGTCTCGGCCGGCTCCGGGCCGCGGGGGCCGAGCAGCCGGCGCGCCGTCGAGCCGATCCGGGCCTGGGCGTAGGCTTGCACCAGCGCGCCGTCCTGGCCGGTCAGGCGCATGAGCCGCGCCCGCGCGCCCAGCATCGCCGCGCGGGAGGGCGGGCGCCTCGCCTCGCCGTCCGCCGCCGGACCGGCGCGGACCGCGCCCCGCCACACGAACAGCGCCAGCGTCGCCCCGGCTCCCAGCCACAGAAGGCTGAAGGGGAAGGCCAGGAACCGGGCGAGGTCGGCCCAGGTGCGCGCCGGGCTCCCGCGACCGCGCTCCGCCGTCAGCCAGGTCTCGAGGCTGTAGTCGACGATCACCCGCCTTCCGTCCGCCAGCCGGCCGACGAGATCCCGGGCGATGCGCGCGTTGTCGCCGAGCCGCAGGCCGTGGTTGTTCAGCAGGTCGGGATCGGAGAGGACATGCACCCAGCCCTCGCCGTCCGCGAGCTCCGTCGGGCAGAGGCCGAGGATCATCGCGCCGGGCCGGCCGATCTCGGGGCGGCAGCCGGCGCCCTCGAAGGTCCGGGCGAGGGGGAGCCGCGCCGTCAGCGTCCGGCCGTCCGCGCCGCGATAGGCGAAGTCGGAGAAGGGCGCCGTCGCCTGCCCGATCGCGCCGGCGGCCGCGGCCGGCCGGCCGAGGACCCGCTCCAGCAGCCGGGAGACGTCGGCCGGGTCGATCAGCAGGTCGGGATGGGCGACGCCGGTCAGGCGCATGCCGCTGCGCCACTTCGGCAGGACGAGCAGCGCGGGCGCCATCCCGACCTTCTCGCGCAGCGTCCGCGCGTCCATGTCGATCTCGTCGCGCTGCAGGCGCAGCTCGGTCTCGGTGGCGGGCGCGACGCGGGCTTCGTCGAGCGCGGCGTCGTAGACCGGCAGGACGGTCAGCCCCACCTCCCGGGCGGGGATCGTCCAGCCGCCCCGGAAGGACTGCGCGTCGAGCCCCCCCTCCGCGAGCCAGATCGCCAGCCCGTCGAAGCCCGACGGCGCCTGGCGGAGCGGCTGGTCGCGCCCGGCGGCGAAGAGCAGCATCGCGCCCAGGGCGGCGGCGAGCGACACGAGGACGACGATGGCGTCCAGGGGCGTGGACGCGGCGCGGCCGGGCGTCGGGCGGGCCGGGGCCGGGGCGCTCACGCCGCCCGCCCGTCGAACAGCGGCGCGACGCTCCGGGCGAGGCGGGCGAACTCCGCCTCGCTCATCTCCCGGTCGCCGAACTGGACATGTTCCGCGGCCCGCACCAGCGGGCGCAGGCCCCCGGCCGCGTCGCGGGGCAGGCGGGCCAGCAGCTCGCGCGCGGTCCAGCTCGACCGCCAGCGCATCCCATGGCGCTCCGCGGCCTGCAAGAGGGCGCTGCGCGCGAGGTCGACGACCGCGGCGCTCCAGTCGTCGCGGGCCATGATCTCGGCGAGGCTGGGCGGCGTCGTCTCGGTCGTTTCGGGGGGGCGGCCGCCCGTTCGCGCCGCCGCGGCCGCGTTGCGCGGCTGCGCCCGGAAGGAGGCCGAGACCGGCGCGCCGAAGCGCCGGACGTGAAGAGCCACGCCCGCCAGGACCAGGACCGCGATCGCGCCGAGGACGATCTTCAGCGACACGGCCGGGACCACGCCGCTCCAGTCGCGCCCGGGCCGCTGGGGCAGGCCGCGGGTCGCCCGTTCGGGCAGCGGCGCGTTCGGGTCGGCGTAGGTCACGTCGGCGTCCACGCGCCGCCCGACGGTCTCGAGATAGCTCCGCCCGCTCTCGGACACCGCCGACGGCGGCGTCTCCGCGCCCCGGGCGCTGGCGACGCCGGGTCCCGACGAAAGGATTAAGACAATGAGCGTGATGCAGAAATTTCTCATCCGCCGCCACTCAAGCGCAGGATGCTCGGCGATGCAGTCGCTTCTCGGCGGGCGGCGCGGGGCCCCTCCGCCGTCTCCGCCTCAGCGCCCCAGCGAGGTCTCCCAGGCGTCGAGGAAGTCCTTGCGCTTGAGGGCGTCGAGGTAGGTCAGCAGGCCGGGGGCGAGGCGGATGGGCACGAAGGCGCCGAGGCGCTCGTGGATGCGGCGCTCGATCTCCCGCTCGGCGGGGGGCGACGGGACGAGGGAAAGCAGCGGGGTCTGCGCGGCGACGATCCGCTGGCCCTCTTCCGAGAGCAGGAAGGCCACGAACCGGTCCGCGAGCTCGGGGTTGCGCGCGCCCTTCGGGACGAAGGCGGTGCGCGACATCACCAGGTTGTAGTCGTCGAAGAAATGCAGGCCGAGGTGGGGCTCCGCCTCCGCCTGGGCGGCGGCGTAGGAGCCGATGGCGTTGAAGACGAAGGCGAGCTCGCCCCGCGCCGTCGCCGCGACCATCTCCGAGGTGCAGCAGAAGGTGCGCACATCCGCCCGGCCCAGCACCTCGAACAGCCGCAGCGCCTGGGGGCCCTGCAGGCTGTCCTGCGTCGCATAGAGATAGCCCACGCCCGAGAGCGCGATGTCGTAGGTCCCGATCCGCCCGCGGAAGCGGTCCTCGTTCTCGCGCACGAAGGTCGCGAGGTCGCGGTGGCTGGCGGGAAGCTCCTCGGGCGAGACCGCCTGCCGATCGTAGATCATCACCGCCGGCTCGAAGGTGAAGCCGAAGATCTCGGAGCGCCACGCCGCCCAGGGCGGCGGCACGATCTGGGGCGGCAGCTCGATGCGCCGCGCGAGGCCCCGGTTGACCAGGTCCACCTGCAGGTCCATCGCCGAGGAGATCACCACGTCCGGCGGCGCCGCGTCGCCGAGATCGAGCATCGCGCGGTGCAGGTCGAGGGTCTGGAACTCCACATAGTCGACCGCGACGCCGGGGGTGCGGGCCTCGAACGCCTCGATCAGGGGCCGGATGGCGGGCGCGTCGGTGGCGCTGTGCACGACAAGCGTCTGCGCGCGCGCCCCGCCCGCCGCGAGCGGCAGGCAGGCCGCGAGCAGCAGCGCCGCGAGAATCCGCCTGAAGATCAAGGTCGCCTCCAGTCCTCCCAGCCGCGAGCGGGCGAGCGTCAGCTCCGCCCCGTGCCCGTCGGCCACCGCCTTGACGATCGAGAGCCCGAGGCCCGAGCCGGCGCTGGCCTGCGAGAGCGAGGTGAAGCGCTCGGTCGCGCGGGGCAGGTCCGCCTCCGCGATGCCGGGGCCGGCGTCCTCGACGCGCAGGCGGATGCGGTCGCCCGCGCCCTCCAGCGTGATGGCGACGGCGGTGTCGGGCGGCCCGTGGCGCACGGCGTTCTCGATCAGGTTTCGCAGCGCCTCGCGGATCGAGACGCTGTCGCCCTCGATCACGTCCTCGCCCTCGGCGACGGCCTCGCCCACGAAGGACAGCGAGACCCGCCGCATCCGGCTGTCGCGCAGGCTCTCGGCCAGGACGTCGCGCACCAGCGGCTTGAGGGCGGTGGGCCGCAGGCTGGCGCGGTCGGAGCGGTGGATGACCATGGCGTTGGCCAGCAGCTGGTTGGTCAGCCGCACCGTGCGCGCCGCCTGCCGGTCGGCCTTCAGCACGCGCGAGCGCATCTTCTCGTAGTCCTCGGCGTCGACGGCCAGCGACAGGTGCCCCTGCAGCGCCGACAGCGAGGTGCGGGTCTGGTGGGCGACGTCGGCGATGAAGGTCTCGGTCAGGCTCCGGCTGCGGCGCAGGCTGCGGATGAAGCCGTTGATCGCGTCGAACAGGCCCCGGATCTCGCGCGGGGGGGCGCCCTCGACCTCGCGCAGGTCGGAGGGCTCGCGCTGCGCGAGGTCGGCCGCGATCTGGCGCAGCGGCGAGAGCGAGGTGCGGATCGCCACCCACACGAAGCCGAGCCCGATCAGCGACAGCACCGCCAGCCCCGCGAGGCCGGTCGCGAAGAACGAGAGCTGCTGCGCGCGCCGCCGCTCGACCGTCTGGCCGATCTGCACCGCCACCCACTGCCGCCCGCCCGAGCCGGCGAGCTGCCGGCCCTGGAGGACGAAGCGGAAGAGGGCGCCGCGGTAGTCCCGCTCGAAGAACGCCGGCGTCGCCTCGGGCTCGGCGCCGGGCGGGACGGGCAGGTCGCCGGCGCCGGTGATCTCGCGCTCGCCGGGGATGAAGATCCGGTACTGCACCCGGTCGACGGGGTTGAGCGACAGGATCTCCATCGCCGAGGTCGGCAGGTCCACCGTGACGCCCTCGGGCCCCTCGGAGACGCGCTCGAGGATGGCGAGCGCGGCGCCGGCCAGCAGCAGGTCATGGGTGCGGTCGGCGGCGTTGCGCGCGTAGCTCCACAGCAGCGCCGAGATCAGGATCAGCAGGATCGCGAAGGCCGCCGCCATCGACACCAGCAGCCGGCGCTGGAGCGAATGGCCGGCGGGGTCACTCATCGTCCGACAGATAGGCGATGTAGCCCAGGCCCCGCGCCGTCTTGATGACCAGGGGCGTGCCCTCGAGCTTGCGCCGCAGGCGGGTGACGAGCTGCTCGACCGCGTTCAGGCTCGGCGCCTCCTCGAAGGTGTAGAGGCGGTCGGCCACGTCCTCCTTGGTCAGCATCCGGCCCATGTTGTCGATCATGATCTCGAGGAGCTGGACCTCCCGCGCGCGCATCTGGGCGTCGCGGCCGTCGACGGTGGCGCGCTTCGCCGCCCGGTCGAAGACCAGCGAGCCGGCGGCGAAGACGTTGCTCGCCGCCCCCGCCCGCCGCCGCGCCAGCACCCGGCAGCGGGCCGAGAGCTCGCGGAAGTCGACGGGCTTGATCATGTAGTCGTCGGCCCCCGCATCCAGCCCGATCACCCGGTCGTCGATCTGGCTGCGGGCGGTGAGGATGATCACCGGCGTCTCGTCGGCGCGGTTGCGCAGCGAGCGCAGGACCTCGTAGCCGCTGCGCCCGGGCAGGTTCACGTCGAGCAGCACGATGTCGAACTTGAAGTGGCGCAGCAGCTCGTTGGCCTCGTCGCCGTCGCGCTCGCGGTCCACGGAATGCCCCTCGGCGCGGAGCCGATCGATGATCGTCTCGGCCAGGTCGTCGTTGTCTTCCACGAGCAGCATTCTCATGCCCGGAAATTAGCAGCGGGCGGGCGCCCCGCAAAGCGCAGGGTGACGTAGGCGCCGCCGTGTCAGCGTCCGGTCAGCTTCACGTCAGGGAACGCTCAGGCCCCGCGGCGATACACGCACGACCGGGGGAGGACCCGGAGAAAATCCGCTTGGGAGGATATCCATGTCGTTCGCACGCCTCGGCGCGGCCGCTTTCGCCGCCGCCGCCGTCTTCGCCGCGCCCGCCGTCGGCCAGAGCCGGATCGACGACCCCGAATGCGTCGCGCCCGCCAACCCGGGCGGCGGCTTCGACCTGACCTGCCGCGTCGCCCAGACCGGCCTCGCCCCCCATGTCGACGAGCCGATCCAGGTGACCTTCATGCCCGGCGGCATCGGCGCCGTGGCCTACAACCTGTTCAACACCACCCGCACCGAGGACGGCTCGGCCATCGTCGCCTTCTCGACCGGGTCGCTGCTCAACATCGTCACCGGCAAATACGGCGCCTTCACCGAGAAGGACGTGCGCTGGGTGGGGACCGCGGGCGCCGACTTCGGCGCCGTGGTGGTGCGCGCCGACAGCGATTACCGCGAGCTCGGGCAGCTGATGGACGACTTCTCCGCCGACCCGGCCTCGGTCGTGGTGGGCGCCGGCGGCTCGGTCGGCTCGCAGGACTGGATGAAGGGCGCGCTGCTGCTGCGCGAGGCCGGCGCCTCGCCGATGGCGATGCGCTACGTGGCCTTCGACGGCGGCGGCGACGCGATCGCGGCGCTGCTGGGCGGCTCGATCGAGGTCTACATGGGCGACGTGGGCGAGATGGTCTCGCATCTCGAGTCCGGCCAGATGCGCATCCTCGCCGTGATGGCCCCCGAGCGGCTGGAAGCCCCCTTCGCCGAGATCCCCACGGCGATGGAGCTGGGCTACGACGTCGAGTGGACGATCCTGCGCGGCTTCTACATGGGCGGCGGGGCCTCGGACGCCGAGTACCAGGCCTGGGTCGACGCCTTCCAGGCCGCCTACGCGACCCCCGAATTCGCCGCCGTCCAGAAGGAGCGGGGCCTGCTGCCCCTGAACCTCGCGGGCGCGGAGCTCCAGGCCTCGATCGAGCAGCGCGTGCAGACGCTGCGCGAGATCGCGGCCGAGGCGGGCCTGATCGCCAACTGATCCGGGCGCCCGCCTGCCGGCCCGCCGCCGCCCCAGGGCGGCGGGCCGGCTCCCCCCTCCATGCCCGCCCCAAGTTTCGAGGAGACCGTCATGGTCGACCGCCTGTTCGCGGGGGTGCTGCTGGTCGCGACGCTGGCCTATGCGGTCATCGCCTTCACCGCCATCAAAGCCCCGTTCCAATACGATCCGCTCGGCCCCGAGAGCTGGCCGCGGATCCTGTCGCTGGTCGCGATCGCCTGCCTGCTGTGGATCTTCTGGCGCCCCGACGCGTCCGCGATGGGCGTCGCCCGCCGGACCTGGTTCCGCCTCGGCGCCACGGTCGCGATGCTGATCGCCTATTCCGAGCTCTACGAGCCGCTGGGCTTCGTGCTCTCCACCCTGCTGTTCGGCACGGCGCTCTGCGCCATGCTCGGGGGCGGGATCGTGCGGGCGCTGGCCTTCGGGACGGCCGCCGGCGTGGCGGGCTACCTGCTGTGCGCGGTCCTGCTCGACCTCAACCTGCCCGCGGGCGAGCTGATCGAGCGGGCCATGCAGTCTTCCGACGAGAAAGGAGCGTCGTGATGGACGCCGTGCTTTCCGGCCTCGCGACCGGCTTCGGCGTCGCGCTCGATCCGTTCAACCTGTTCCTGGTGCTGGCGGGCTGCTTCGCCGGCACGCTGATCGGCGCGCTGCCGGGGCTGGGCCCGATCAACGGCGTGGCGATTCTGCTGCCCATCGCCTACGGGCTGGGCTTCGGGCCCGAGTCCGCGCTGATCCTGCTCGCCGGGATCTACTACGGTGCGGAATACGGGGGGCGGATCTCCTCGATCCTGCTCAACGTGCCGGGTGACGCGGGCGCGGTGATGACCACGCTCGACGGCAACCCGATGGCGCGGGCGGGCGAGGCGGGGCGGGCGCTGTCGCTCTCGGCCGTCGCCTCCTTCGTGGGCGGCACCTTCGCGGTGGTGCTGATGACGATGTTCGCGCCGATGCTGGCGAGCTTCGCCGTCACCTTCTCGCCGGCCGACTACGTGGCGCTGATGGTCTTCGCCTTCGCGTCGCTGGCGTCCCTGGTGGGCAGGAGCACGGTGAAGACCCTGCTCGGCGCCACCCTCGGGCTGATGCTGGCCACCATCGGCATCGACGCCAACACCGGCGTCGCGCGCTACACCTTCGGCATTCCCGACATCCTGGCGGGCATCGACTTCCTGATCGTGGTGGTGGGCCTGTTCGGCATGGCCGAGCTGCTGACCCTGGTCGAGCACCAGGTCGCGGGCCGGCTGAAGTCGCTGCCGGTGGACAAGAGCTTCGTGCGCATGGCCGACCTTGCGAAGTGCAGGTGGACCATCGTCCGGGCCTCGGTGATCGGCTTCTTCATCGGCATCCTGCCGGGCACCGGCGCCTCGGTCGCCTCGGCGGTGGCCTACGGGACCGAGAAGCGGATCTCGGACGGCGGCAAGACCTTCGGGACCGGCGACGTCCGCGGGCTGGCGGCGCCCGAGGCCGCCAACAACGCCGCCGCCGGCGGGGCGATGGTGCCGATGCTGACGCTGGGCATCCCCGGGTCGGGGACCACGGCGATCCTGCTGGGCGCGCTCCTGATGTTCAACATCCAGCCGGGCCCGATGATGTTCACCCAGCGGCCGGAGGTGGCCTGGGGGCTGATCGCGTCGATGTACATCGGCAACGTCGCGCTGCTGGTCATCAACCTGCCTCTGGTGGGCCTTTTCGCGCGGATGCTGACGATCCCCCAGCACTACCTGACGCCCCTGATCGCGATCCTCGCCTTCATCGGCATCTACACCATCGTCGGCAACCCCTTCGACCTGCTGCTGATCACCGGCCTCGGCGTCTTCGGGTGGTTCCTGCGCAAGCTCGACTTCTCGCTGGCGCCGGTGATCCTTGGCTTCGTGCTGGGCAGCCTGTTCGAGAACAACCTGCGCCGGGCGCTGTCGATCTCCGGCGGCGACTGGGGGATCCTGGTCGAGGACTACAAGAGCCTGACGCTCTACGCGCTGGCGGTGCTGGTGGTGCTCGCCCCGGTCTGGCTGGCCCGGCGGGCGCGGCGGATGGACGGCGAGGCCGCCGCCGACCGGGGCTGAGGCGATGGCGCGCGACCTGCGGTCCTGGGCGGTCACGCTCGCGGCCGGCTTCGCGGGGGCGGCCCTGGCCGCCCTCGCGGGCGTTCCGGCGGGGGCGCTGATCGGCAGCACGCTGGGCGTGCTCGCCCTTGCGGCGAGCGGGCGCGGCGTGGGCCTGCCGACGCAGCTTCGCGACCTCGCCTTCGCGACCATCGGCGTCTCGCTCGGCTCGGGCGTCGACGAGCGGCTGTTGGCGCAGTTCGACGCCTGGGCGGTCAGCCTCTCCATCCTGGTGCTGTCGCTGGTAGCCACGCTGGCCGCGGGGCGGTGGATCCTGACGCGGGGCTTCGGCCTCGACGCGCGGACCGCGACGCTGGCGAGCTCCCCGGGCACGATGTCGAACGCCATCGCCATGGCCGCGCAGGGGCATGGCGACGCGACGGCGGTGATGTTCCTGCAGGGGGGGCGCCTGCTGGTCCTGGTGATCGCCGTGCCGCCGCTGGCCGTGGCGCTGGAGGGCTCGGCCCAGGCCGCGCCCGGGGGCGGGGCGGCGATGGCGCCCGCGGCCTTCGCGGCGCTGCTGGCGCTCTCCCTCGGGCTGGGGCTGGCGGGCGGACGGGCGGGGATGCCGGCGGCGAGCCTTCTCGCCGGCATGGCGCTCAGCGCCGCGGGCCATGCCGCGGGGCTGGTCCATGGCGCGGCGCCGGCCTGGGCGATCTTCGCGGCCTTCGCGACCACCGGCGCCGTCGTCAGCACGCGGATGAGCCGGGTGACCGCCGCGCAGGCGCGCCGCCACGCGCTGGCCGGGGCCTCGGTGGTGGCGGCGACCCTGGCGCTGTCGCTGGTCTTCGCGCTGGCCGCGCAGGCCGCGACCGGCCTCCCCTTCGCGCAGGTCTGGATCGCCTATGCGCCGGGCGGGGTCGAGGCGATGGCCGCCATCGGCCTCTCGCTGGGCTACGACCCGGCCTATGTCGCGGTGCACCACTTCGTGCGGATCTTCGCGCTGGTCCTGATCGTGCCGGTCGCGCTGCGCCTCTGAGCCTCAGCCGGCGCCGGGCGCCGTGCGGCTGGCGCAGGTCCGCCGCAGGCGCTGCCGCGCGAGCGCATCCTGCTTGGGGGCGACGCCGAATTCGCGCGCGTATTCGCGGCTGAACTGCGAGACGCTCTCCTAGCCCTCTCGGCAGGCGGCGGCGCCGACGGTCGCCGCCTCGAACACCCTCAGCCGGCGCGCCTCTAGCAGGCGGGGCCGCTTCCGGAACCGCAGCGGCGTCGTCGCGGTCCGCGCCTTGAAATGCCGGTGGAAGGACGAGGGGCTCCTCCCCGCGATGGCGGCCAGCCGCTCGACCGGCCGCTTGCGCGAATAGTCGAGAGGCAGGGCTGGGATCGCCCGGGCGACGCGTTGCGCGTTCGACTCCGGCAGCGCCCGCCTGCGCAGCTCCCCGCCGCCCTGCAGCCCCTTGAAACCGCCCTCGAGCGCTTCCTCGCCGAAGGCGACGGCCAGCCCGCCGTGATGCTCGACCTCCTGCGCTTCCGGCCCGGCGGCCGGGGCGGCGGACCGCGCCTGCCGCGAGACGGCCGGCCCGATGCGCAAGGCGGCGCTGGCGGAGGCGGCGCTGCAGGCGCTCCGCACCGCCTCCGCCTGATCCCGGCGAAAGGCGCCTGCGGATGCGCAGCCCATGGACCCCGCGGGACAGGCCGTCCCGGCACGGACGCCTCGTCGTCGTCACCGGGACGGGAGGCCGTCGCCCGCATCCGGCGGGAGGCGCCACAGGGGCGGGCGAGCTTCGAGCCGCTCGACCTCGCCTCGGCCGCGGCCTTCGGGCGGCGGCTGGGCGCGGCGCGGGAGCGCGTCGACGTCCTGCTCAAAAACCCCGGGGCGATGACGCCGCCCCGGCGCCTGACGATGCGTGACGCGTTCGAGCTTCGGTTCGGCGTCGACCACCTGGGCCATTTCGCGCTGACCGCGCGCCGGCTGCCGCTGCTCCGGCGGGGGCGGGACCCGCGGGTGGTCGCGCTGTCCAGCATCGCGGCACGGCCTGCGACGGCGACGACCGCCCCGCCGCGGCGGGCGTGGCGGCGAGAGTCCGGACCCGGGGGACGCCGCCCGCGCCCCCTTGCGCGTCACGGCCCGAAATCGAGCCGGCCGAAGCGCCCGTCGCCGGTGTCGCGCATCCGCAGCAGCAGCGCCGGGTCGAAGAGGCGGTCGCGGGCCGCGCCCTCCTCTCCGGGGAAGAAGAGCTGCGTGGTCAGGACGCGCCCGCCGGGCCGCTGGAGGCGGAAAGGGACGTGGCGGGCGCGGCCCGAGCCAGCGCCCGCATCGTCGCGCCCTGCAGGAGGGGCAGGGCCAGGAACGTCGTCGGCAGCGCGCGTCGGGCGGCGGCCCGGCCATCGCCTGGACGGCGTCGCTCATGTGCTCGGGGTCGGAGACGCCGCAGAGCACGCGGCTCACCGCCGGATGCCGGGACCGGCGGAAGCCGTCCCGCGCGTGGCCGACGTCGCCGAGGTGGTCGCCCGTGGCCCGGATCTTGTCGGCGAGGAACCTCTCCCCGGGGCGCGCGGCGTCGCCCGGGAACGGGCCGACGCGGACCTCGGCCGAGCCGCAGAGCGGCGAGGTCTCGCCCCCCCGCCCGCCCGCGGCGCCGAGGACGCGGCGTCCGTCGAGCGTCGGGGTCCTCGCGTCTCTCCTGCGTCGCGGGCCGTCAGAGCTGCCAGCCGGCGGGCGCCCAGGCGTAGCCGCCCTCGGTCCGCCGCATGTGACCGAGGCCGGGGAAGGGAAAATGGAAGCCCAGCACCGGGATCCGGTCGACGGCGGCGCGGTCGAAGATCCGCCGGCGGGAGGCGAGGGCCGCCTCCTTGTCGCGGTCGGGCCCCGGCAGCCACGGCCGCTCGACGTTGACCACCGGGTGATAGGCGAGGTCCGAGGTCAGCAGGAGCTGGTCGTCGCCCGAATGGACCAGGAACGCCGCCATCCCCGGGGTGTGGCCGGGGGCGGCGATCGTGGCCAGGCCCGGCACGATCTCGTCCCCGCCTTCGTAGAGCGCGACGTGACCCTGCACCGGCTCCAGGCTGCGCCTGATCGCGGCCGCGAAGCGGAGGCGGAAGTCCTGCGGGACCGGCATGTAGGAGAGATCGGGATCGGCGCGCACGAAGAACTCCCAGTCGGCCCTCGGCACATGGACCGTGGCCCGCGGGAAGGCCCGGCCGCCGTCGGCCGCGCGCAGGTTGCCCACGTGGTCGGGGTGGGCGTGCGAGATCACCACCGCGTCGATGTCCGCCGGGCCGAGGCCGAGGGCCGCGAGGTTCGCGAACAGGCGCCCCCCGTCCGGGCCCATCGTCCGCCCGGCGCCGGCGTCGAGCAGGATCCGCCGGCCGCCGGTCTCGATCAGCAGCGTGTTGAGGTTCAGGGTCAGGCGGTCGGTCGGCAGGAACGCCTCGCGCAGCGCCGCCTGCAGCTCCGCCTCGGGGGCGTCGCTGGCGTAGATGCGCGGCGGTCCGCCGATGCGCCCGTCGCTGATCACGGTCGCGTCGATCTCGCCGACGCGGAACCGGTAGAGCCCGAGGTTGCCCTCCGGCGCGGGAGAGAGCCGGGCGCGCGCGCCGCGCAGGTCCGGGACGGCGATCCCGGCGATCCCGGCGGCGCCGGCGAGGGCGGAGAGCATCGCGGCGCGGCGGTTCAGGGCGAAGGCGGTCATCGGGGCGTCGTCTCCTTGCAGGCGCGCCCGGGCCGGCGCGGCGCGGGAAGGCTCCGGCGGGGCGGCGGCGGGCGGGCGCGGCGGTGGCCTCTGGGTGGAACATGACACCGCGCGATTGGGCGGATAAGCTGTTGAGGATCGATCAGCGTGGTAAGCCCAGCTTCGCAATGGCCCCTCTTCGTCTCGACAGTCTCGACGTCTTCGTCGCCATCGTGCGCTGCGGCGGCTTCCGCGCGGCGGCGCTGGAGCGGGGGGTCTCCTCCTCCGCCCTCAGCCAGACGATGAGCGCGCTGGAGGAGGCGCTGGGCATCCGCCTGCTCAACCGCACCACCCGCAGCGTCTCGCCGACCGAGGCGGGGCAGCGCCTGCTCGACCGGCTGGACCCGGCGCTGGGCGACATCCGCCTCGCCATCGCCGAGGTCGACGCGCTGCGCGACAGCCCCTCGGGCACGCTCCGGATCAACGCGCCGGCGCCGGCGGTGGATCACCTGCTGTGCCCGCTCGCCTTCGACTTCATGGCGGCCTATCCGCAGGTGAACCTCGAGCTGGTCGGCGACGCGGCGGTGATCGACATCGTCGCGCAGGGCTTCGACGCCGGGGTCCGCTTCGGCCGCCAGATCGCGCAGGACATGATCGCGCTGCCGCTGGGCCCGGCGCTGCGCTACGCGATCGTCGCCTCGCCCGGCTACATCGCGGCGCATGGCCGGCCGGCGACGCCGTACGACCTCGTGGGGCACGACTGCGTCAAGCGCCGGTTCCCGGGGGGCGCGCTGGTCTCCTGGCGGTTCGAGAAGGGCGGCGAGTCGCTCGAGATCCCGCCGCCGGGCCGCCTGACCGTCAGCGCCGCGCGCAACGAGCTGCAGGCGGCGCTGGCGGGCCGCGGGATCGCCCATGTCTTCGAGGACTACGCGAGGCCCCATCTGCAGGCGGGCCGGCTGGTGGAGCTGCTCGCCGACTGGAGCCCGGTGCTGCCGCACTGGTTCCTCTACTACCCCAACCGCCGCCTGCCGAGCGCGGCCATGCGCGCCTTCCTCGACTTCATGCGGCGCTACGACTGGTCGGCGCAGGCGCGCCTCGACGCCGCCGGGGCGTGATCCCGCGCCCCGGGGCTGCCGGGCCCGGCAGGCCCGCAGCAGGGCGCGGCCGGCGGGGCGCGCCCACGAGGCCGGCGGCGCCGGCGATCGGCGCCGTCATCCGCTCGGTCCGTTCGCTCCCTTGCGATCGTCCCCGGGGTCGCGACCCAATCGAGAGGGGCGGGCGCCCCGGCCCGCGCCTCAGAAATCCAGGCCCAGGTCGAGGGTCGAGGCGGAGTGGGTCAGCGCCCCGACGGAGATGTAGTCGACCCCGGTCGCCGCCGTCTCGGCCACCCGCTCGAGGCGCATCGAGCCCGAGGCCTCCAGCGTCAGCCGCCCGGCGGTCATCGCCACGGCCTGCCTCATCGCGGCGGCGTCCATGTTGTCGAGCAGCGCCACGTCCGCGCCGCCCTCGTCCAGCGCCTCGGCGAGCTGGTCGAGCGTGTCGACCTCGATCTCGATGCGCAGCATGTGCGAGGCGCCGGCCTTCGCCGCGCGCAGGGCGGCGCGCACCCCGCCCGCGGCGGCGACGTGGTTGTCCTTGATCAGCACCGCGTCCGACAGCGAGAAGCGGTGGTTGAAGCCGCCCCCGTGCAGCACCGCCTGCTTCTCGACCAGCCGCAGGCCCGGCGTGGTCTTGCGCGTGCAGGTGATGCGCGCGCGCGTGCCCCGGGTTTCCGCCGCATAGGCCGCGGTCGTCGTGGCGACGCCCGCGAGGCGGCCCGCGAAGTTCAGCGCCACCCGCTCGGCCGAGAGGACCGAGGCGGCGGGGCCCTCGATCTCCATCGCCGTCTCGCCGGCCGCGACGACCGCGCCGTCGGGCGCCAGCGTGCGCAGCTTCAGCGCGGGATCGACCAGCCGGAAGGCGAGGGCGGCGACCTGCATCCCCGAGAGCACCCCCGCCTCGCGCGCCCGCAGGCGGGCCCGGCAGGTCGCGCCGGGCGGGATCACCAGGCGCGTGGTCACGTCGCCGCCGGCGCCCAGGTCCTCGAGCAGGGCGGCGCGCACCAGCGGCTCGAGCAGCAGCTCGGGCAGGGGGGCAGGCGGGAATTCGGGGGTCATGCGTCGGTCTCCCTGGCGGCTTCGGCGCGGATCTCCAGCGCGCGGTCGAGCGTCAGGCGGCTGCGCCGCCCCTCGCCCGTCGGCGCCTCTGGGCGGTCGGCTCGGAAATGGGCGCCCCGGCTCTCCCCCCGCGCGAGGGCGGCGGCGGCGATCAGGGTCGCGGCGGCGGTCATGTCGGCGAGGGCGGGGCCGGCCCCGGCCTCGATCCCCGCGATCTCGCGCAGGGCGGCGCGCAGGCCGGGCGCGTCGCGCACCACGCCCGCGCCCGCGGTCATCGCCCGGCGCAGCCGGGCGAGACGGGCGGGATCGGGCCCTTCGGGCGCCGCGCCGCGGGGCGGGGCGACCGGCGCGGCGGGGACCGCGGGGGGCAGCGCGGCGTCGATGTCGCGCGCGCAGCGCGCCGCGTAGACCAGCGCCTCCAGCAGCCCGTTGGAGGCCAGCCGGTTGGCGCCGTGCAGGCCGGTCGAGGCGGCCTCGCCGCAGGCCCACAGGCCGGGCAGGGAGCTGCGCCCGGCGGCGTCGGTCTCGATCCCGCCCATGTGGTAGTGGGCGGCGGCGGCCACCGGGATCGGCTGGCGGGCGGGGTCGAGCCCGGCCCGCCGGCAGGCGGCGGCGACGGCGGGGAAGGCCGCGTCGATGCGTGGCCCCAGCGCGGCGCGCGTATCCAGCATCGGCCGCCCGCCGGCCCGGGCGCAGGCGTAGACGGCGCGGGCCACCACGTCGCGCGGCGCAAGCTCGAGGTCCGGGTGCAGGCCGGCCATGATCCGCCGGCCGTGGCGGTCGACCAGCGTCGCGCCCTCGCCCCGCAGCGCCTCGGTCGCGAGCGGCGCGGGGTCGAGGCCGACGTCGAGCGCGGTGGGGTGGAACTGCACGAATTCCGCATCGGCGATCGCGGCGCCCGCCCGCGCGGCCATGCCCAGCGCCTGCCCGCGGATCCGCGCGGGGTTGGTGGTCAGCGCGAAGAGCCCGCCCGCCCCGCCGGCCGCCAGCAGCACCGCCGGCGCCTCGATCGACGCGGGCCCCGGGCCGCCGGGGCGGGCGGGGGCGATGCGCACGCCGGTCACGCGCCCGTCCGCGACCTCCAGCCCGGCGGCGCAGGCGCCCTCCAGCACCTGGATCGAGGGCGTCTCGCGGACCCGCTCGACGAGGGCGCGCATGATGCCGGCGCCGGCCCCGTCGCCGCCGATGCGGGCCACGCGGGCGAAGCTGTGCGCCGCCTCGCGCGAGAGCACGTAGCCGCCCCCCGCCGTGCGGTCGAAGGGCGCGCCCAGCCGGGTCAGCTCCAGCACATGGGCGCGGGCCTCGGCGGTCACGGCCTGCGCCACCGCGGCGTCCACCAGCCCTGCGCCCGCGCGCAGCGTGTCGGCGGCATGGGCGGCGGCGTCGTCGGGCGGCGCCAGGGCCGCGGCCACCCCGCCCTGCGCCCAGGCCGAGCTCGCGCCCTCGCCCAGGGGCTCGGGGGAGATCACCAGCACCGGGCGCGGGGCCAGCGCCAGCGCAGCGTAAAGCCCGGCCAGCCCCGCGCCGACGATCACCGCGCGCGGGGTCGCGATCCGCTCCATCCGCGCCTCAGGCCTTCGGGCGCGAGAGGGCGATCATCCGCTCGATCGGCAGGCGCGCCTTCGCGGCGATCCCGGCCGGGACCTCCACCGCCCCCTCCATCGCGTGCAGCGACCACAGGATCTTCTCCAGCGTGATGGTCTTCATGTAGGGGCACATGTTGCAGGGGCCGACGAACTCGACCTCCGGCAGCTCGTCGGAGATGTTGGAGGCCATCGAGCATTCGGTGACCAGCATCGCCTCGCGCGGCCGCTCGCGCCGCACGAAGTCGATGATGCCGCTGGTGGAGCCGGAGAAATCCGCCTCCGCCACCACGTCGGTGGGGCATTCGGGATGGGCGATGATCAGGGCGTCGGGCCGCCCCTCGCGGAACTGGCGCAGGTCGGCGGCGGTGAAGCGCTCGTGCACCACGCAGGCGCCGTCCCACCAGACGATATTCTTGTGGGGCACCTGCTTCGCCACGTTGCGCGCGAGGTGCTTGTCGGGGGCCATGATCACCGTCTCCGACTCCATCGCCGCCACGATCTGCGCGGCGTTCGAGGAGGTGCAGCAGACGTCGGAGACCGCCTTCACCTCGGCCGAGGTGTTCACGTAGGTCACCACCGGCGCGCCGGGGTGGCGGACGCGCATCGCCTCGATGTCCGCCGGCGTGACGCTCTCGGCCAGCGAGCAGCCGGCCTCGCGGTCGGGGATCAGCACGGTCTTGGCGGGGTTCAGGATCTTCGAGGTCTCGGCCATGAAGTGCACGCCGCACTGCACGATCACCTCGGCGTCGACCTCGCTGGCGCGGATCGCCAGCTGCAGGCTGTCGCCGACGAAATCCGCGACGCCGTGGTAGATCTCGGGCGTCATGTAGTTGTGCGCCAGGATCACCGCGTTGCGCTCGGCCTTCAGGCGGTTGATCGCCTCGACATAGGGGGCGTGGATCGCCCAGTCGAAGGGGGTCACCACGCGGCTCATCCGGGTGTAGGCGTCATGCGTCCGGGCGGCGGTCTCGGTCGAGGGCGCCAGGTCGTAGCGCCGGGCCAGCGCCTGGCGGTCGAGGGTCGGGGCGGTCATCGGCGGGCTCCTTCCACGGGCATCGAATGCACGCAAATGTTTGTGCCACAACGGTTTTTCGACTCAGAAGGGTCGAGCGGCGGGGTGTAGCCCCACGCCTGCCGCGCGGCAAGTTCATAATCGCGGCGCCGCCCGCCCTCCCGGGGCCGCGCACCGCGCCCGGCGCGGCGCGGCGAGGTTTGCAACCCGGCGCGCCGGCTGCTACCGCTGGACCATCCGTTGGGGCGCCCCGTCCGGGGCTGAGAGGCGCGAGCCGACCCATCGAACCTGATCCGGGCAATGCCGGCGTAGGGAACGGAGCACGACCCCGGCCGAGGTTCCGGCCTCCCGCGGTCCCTGCCTCCTCCCGCCGTCGGGGGAGACTGACATGACCCCTCGCCGACCCATCGCGATCTCCATGGCCGCGGCCCGACCCGGGCGCCGGACGTGAGACGCGCGACCGTCCTGGGCGCCGGCGTCGCGGGCCTCTGCGTCGCGGCCGAACTGGCGGCGCGGGGCTGCGAGGTCACGGTGCTCGATCCCGCCCCCGCCCCCGGGCCGCACGGCTGCTCGTGGTGGGCGGGCGGGATGCTCGCGCCTTTCTGCGAGGGCGAGACGGCGGAGGAGCCGGTGGTGCGCCTCGGCCGCCAGGCCGCCGACTGGTGGCAGGCGCAGGGCGCGACGGTGGAGCGGCGCGGCACGCTGGTGGTGACGCCCGGCCGGGACCGCCGCGAGCTCGACCGCTTCGCCCGCCGCGTGGAGGGCTGCGAGCGGCTCGACGCAGACGGGGTCGCGGCGCTGGAGCCCGACCTCGCCGGCCGCTTCGACCGCGGCCTGCTGGTGCGCGGGGAGGCCCATCTCGACCCCCGCGCCGCCCTCGCCGGCCTGCGCGCGCGGCTGGAGGGCGAGGGCGTGCGCTTCGTCGCCGGCCGCGGCGCCGGCAGGGGCCCCGGGCGCCCCGAGGGGACGGTCTTCGACTGCCGCGGCCTCGCCGCGCGCGACGTGCTGGCGGACCTGCGCGGGGTGAAGGGCGAGATGGTGGTGCTGCGCAGCGCCGAGCTGCGCCTCTCGCGCCCGGTGCGCCTGCTGCACCCGCGCTTCCCCCTCTACGTCGTCCCCCGCGACGGGGGCCTGTTCATGCTCGGCGCCACCCAGATCGAGAGCGAGGACCGACGGCGCAGCGTGCGCGCGGCGCTGGAGCTGCTCTCGGCCGCCTACGCGCTCCACCCCGCCTTCGCCGAGGCGGAGCTGGTCGAGCATGGCGCCGACGCGCGCCCCGCCTTTCCCGACAACCTGCCGCGGCTGCGGCGGCAGGGCGACACGATCCTCGTCAACGGCCTGTTCCGCCACGGCTTCCTGCTGGCCCCCGCGCTGGCGGCCCAGGCGGTGCAAGCGGCCTGCGACGGCAGCCGACCGGAGTTGATGGATGAAGATCATGCTTAACGGCGCCCCCGCCGAAGTGCAGGCCGAAACGCTCGCGGCCGCGCTGGAGGAGCTGGGCTACGGCGAGGCCAGGGTCGCCACCGCGCTCAACGAGGATTTCGTGCCCGCCGGCGCGCGCGCGGCCACGCGCCTCGCCCCCGGCGACCGGGTCGAGATCGTCGCCCCGCGGCAGGGGGGCTGAGATGGAGGTCTATGGAACCGCCGTCGCCTCGCGCCTGATGCTGGGCACGGCGCAGTATCCCTCGCCCCAGGTGCTGGCCGAGGCCTTCCGCCGCTCTGGCGCCGGCATCGCCACCGTCTCGGTGCGCCGCGAATCCGGGGGCGAGAAGGCGGGCGCCGCGTTCTGGGAGCTCGCCCGGGGCCTGGGCGTCGCGATCCTGCCCAACACCGCCGGCTGCCACTCGGTCAAGGAGGCGGTGACCACCGCCCACATGGCGCGCGAGCTGTTCGACACGCCCTGGATCAAGCTGGAGGTGATCGGTCACGCCGACACCCTGCAGCCCGACCCGTTCGGCCTGGTCGAGGCCGCGCGGATCCTGGTCGAGGACGGCTTCCAGGTGTTCCCCTACACGACCGAGGACGTGGTGCTCGCCGACCGTCTGCTCTCGGCGGGCTGCGAGGTGCTGATGCCCTGGGGCGCGCCGATCGGCACCGGGCTGGGCCTGACCAACGTCTACGGCCTGCGCACCCTGCGCGCCCAGTTCCCCGACGTGCCGATGGTGGTGGACGCAGGGCTGGGCCTGCCCAGCCAGGCGGCGCAGGCGATGGAGATGGGCTTCGACGCCGTGCTCCTGAACACCGCCGTGGCCAAGGCCGGCGACCCCGCGGCGATGGCCGACGGCTTCGCCCGCGCGGTGGAGGCCGGGCGCCTCGCCTTCGAGGCCGACCCGATGGAGCCGCGCGACATGGCCGCCCCCTCCACCCCCGTGATCGGAAAGGCGTTCCTGGAATGAGCCTCGACCGGTTCTACCCGATCTTCGACGGGCTGCCCTGGCTGGAGCGGATGCTGCCGCTGGGCGTGAAGCTGGTGCAGCTTCGCATCAAGGACACGCCCGAGGACGCGCTGCGCCGGATCGTGCCGCAGGCCCTGGCCCTCTGCCGCGCCCATGGCGCGACGCTGGTGGTCAACGACCACTGGCGGGTCGCCATCGACGCCGGCTGCGACTGGCTGCACCTCGGCCAGGAGGACCTCGACGAGGCCGACCTGCCCGCCATCCGCCGCGCCGGCCTGAAGCTGGGCGTCAGCACCCATGACGAGGCGGAGCTGGAGCGCGCCCTGGCCCTCTCCCCCGACTACGTGGCGCTGGGCCCGGTCTACCCCACGATCCTCAAGAAGATGAAATGGGAGCGGCAGGGTCTCGAGCGGGTGACGGAGTGGAAGGCCCGGATCGGCGACCTGCCCCTGGTCGCCATCGGCGGCATGAGCGTCGAGCGCGCGGCGGGCGCCTTCGCGGCGGGGGCGGACGTGGTCTCGGCCGTCACCGACATCACCCTGAACGCGGACCCCGAGGCGCGCCTGCGTGCATGGATCGGGGCGACGCGATGAGCCGCTACGCCCGCCAGATCGCGGTGCCCGAGTTCGGCCCCGCCGGCCAGGCGCGCCTGCGCGCGGCGCAGGTGCTGGTGGTGGGCGCGGGGGGGCTGGCGGCGCCGGTGCTGCAGTATCTCGGCGGCGCCGGGGTCGGGCGCATCCGGCTGGTCGACCCCGACCGCGTGGACGCGAGCAACCTCCACCGCCAGACCCTGTTCCGCGAGGCCGACGTCGGCCGCCCCAAGGCCGAGGCCGCCGCCGAAGCGATCGCCGCCCTCAACCCCGAGTGCCGGGTCGAGCCGGTGGTCGGCGCCCTCGACCCCGCCAACGCCGCGGCGCTGTGCGAGGGCATGGACCTCGCGCTCGACTGCGCCGACGTGTTCGCGGCGAGCTACGTGCTCTCCGACGCCTGCTTCGCGGCCGGGCGGCCGCTGGTCAGCGCCTCGGCGCTGGGGCTGGAGGGCTATGCGGGCGCCTTCTGCGCCGGCGCCCCCAGCCTGCGGGCGGTGTTCCCCGACCTGCCCCAGCAGGCGGGCTCCTGCGCCGAGGACGGCGTGCTGGGGCCGGTGGTGGGCGTGATCGGCGCGCTGCAGGCGCAGATGGCCGCGGCGATCCTGGCGGGGATCGCGCCCTCGCCGCTGGGGCGGCTCGTCACCTTCGACGCGCGGCCGTTCCGCTTCGGAGGCTTCCGCTTCGACGGCGCGGCGGAGCCCGAGCGCCCGCCCCGCTTCATCGCCCGCGCCGAGATCGCGGAGGCCGACTTCCTGGTGGACCTGCGCGAGGCCGACGAGGCGCCGCTGGTGCGCCCCGACGCCCGGCGGCTGCCGGTCTCGGCCTTCGGCCCCGACGGGCCCCGGCCCGCGCCCGGCCAGCGCGCGGTCCTGTGCTGCCGCTCGGGCCTGCGCGCCTGGCGCGCGGCGGAGCGGCTGGCCGGGGTCTGGGACGGCGAGATCGTGCTCGCGGCCCTCGGCGACCCGACCGCGGAGGGCTGAGGCGAGGGTCTGCGCGGGGGGGGCCGGAACCGGGGGCTCAAGCCCCCGCGAGCTGGGGGATGCGCCGCAGCCGGCGGGCGGCGAAGTCGACGAAGGCGCGGATCTTGGGCGCGGTGCGGCGGCCCTCGACATGCACCACGTGGACCGGCAGCGGCTCGGGCGCATGGTCCTCGAGCACGCAGACGAGGCGCCCGGCCTCCACGTCGTCGTCCACCTGGTAGGAGAGCGCCCGGCACAGGCCCCAGCCGCTGCGCGCGATCTCGATCGAGGCGGCGACGCTGGTCACCGTCAGGCCCGCGGCGCAGCGCACCGCCTCGCGCTCCCCCGGGCCGAAGCGCCAGACCGGCCCGCCGCCGCCGGCATGGGTCGCGACGATCCGGTGGCCGGGGAGGTCGCGGGGCGCCTGCGGGGTCCCGTGGCGCGCGAAATAGGCCGGCGCCCCGCAGACCACCCGGCGCACCGCGCCCACCCGCACCGCCGCCAGGTCCGAGGCGGGCAGGGGCCCGATGCGGATCGCCACGTCCACCCCCTCCTCGACCAGGTTCACCACGCGGTCGACCATCAGCGCCTCGACCGTCACGCGGGGGTGGAGGTCCAGGAACTCGGTCAGCAGGGCCGCCACGTGGATGCGCCCGAACTCCTGCGGGCAGGTGAGGCGCACGCGGCCCGCGGGGCTGCCGCCGGCGCCGGCCGCGGCCTCGTCGGCGGCCTGCAGGCGGGCCAGCACCTCCTGCACCTCGGCGAGGTAGGCGCGCCCGACGTCGGTCAGCCGCACCCGGCGCGTGGTGCGGGTGAAGAGCCGCGCGCCCAGCTGCGCCTCCAGCTCGTTCACCCCGCGCGTGGCCGAGGGCGCGCTGAGCCCCACCGCCCGGGCGCCGGCGGCGAAGCCGCCCGCCTCGGCGACTGCGGCGAAGATCCTCAGCGACTGCAGGCGGTCCATGCCGCGCCTCCCGATCCTTTCAGATCCCGAAAGGGTGCGCTTTGGTTTACGCGCATTATTTCACGATGCAGTCATGGCTAGGTCTCGTCCCGAACGCAAGCGCAACGCCATCGCAAGGAGCCGCGCCATGACCGACCCCCGCACCGGGACCGCCGAGCCCGTGATCCTCCACCGCACGCCGAAGTCCGGGCACTGCCACCGGGTGGAGCTGATGTTGCGCTTCCTGGAGATCCCCTACCGGACCCACGACCTCGACATGGCGGGCGGGGAGCACAAGGCCCCCGCGCATCTGGCGATCAGCCCGCTGGGGCAGGTCCCCGCCATCGAGCAGGGCGCGGTCGCGCTGTCGGATTCGAACGCCATCTGCACCTACCTGATCCAGCGCCACGGCGACGCCGGCCAGTGGCTGGGCCGCGATCCGCTGGAGGCGGCGCAGGTGCAGCGCTGGCTCTCGGTCGCGGCGGGCGAGATCGCGGCGGGCCCCTGCGCGGCGCGGCTGGTCAAGGTGTTCGGCGCGCGGCTCGACCACGCGGCGGCCGTGGCGGCGTCGCACCGGCTCTTCGCCATGATCGAGGCGCATCTCGACGGGCGGGCCTGGCTCGCCGCCGATCGCCCGACCCTCGCCGACGTCGCGGGCTACAGCTACATCGCCCACGCGCCGGAGGGCGCCGTCTCGCTCGCGCCCTATCCCCGGATCCGCGCCTGGCTGGGCCGGATCGAGGCCCTGCCGAACTTCATCCCCATGCCGCGCTCGCCGGAGCTGGCCTGAGGCCGGCGCCGCGCGGGCGTCCCCAGAGAGGAGGCGCGCCATGTCCCCCTTCCATGACGGCGAACGCGAGGCGCAGACCCGCGCCGGCGTCGCCGAGGCGGCCGCCGCCGGCGGCGCCTTCATCCGCGAGCGCATGCCCGACCAGCACCGCGCCTTCTTCGCGGGGCTGCCGTTCCTGGTCGTCGCCGGCGGCGACGCGCAGGGGCGGACCTGGGCCTCGGTGATCGAGGGGCCGGAGGGCTTCGCGACCTCCCCCCACCCGGGCCGGCTGGACCTGGCCCGGGGCCCGGGCGCGGACGACCCCCTGGCCGCGCGCTTCGCCGCCGGGGGCGAGATCGGCCTGCTGGGCATCGAGCTCGCCACCCGCCGCCGCAACCGCGTCAACGGCCGGCTGCGCCGCGAGGGCGGGGGCTTTGCGCTCGAGGTCCGCCAGAGCTTCGGCAACTGCCCCAGCCACATCCGCCCGCGCGAGCGGCGCCGCGAGGCGGCCGCGCGCCCGGGGCCGGCGCGCGTCTCGGACGCGCTGAGCGCGGCGCAGGCGGCGTGGATCGGGCGGGCCGACACGATGTTCCTCGCCTCCGGCTGGTCGGGGGAGGCGGCGGGGGAGGCCGCGGGGGGCTACGACGCCTCCCACCGCGGGGGGCCTGCGGGCTTCGTGCGGGTGGAGGGCGCGCGCGCGCTGAGCTTCCCCGACTACGCCGGCAACAACTACTTCAACACGCTGGGCAACCTGCTGCGCGACCCCCGCGTGGGCCTGGTCTTCGTGGATTTCGCGACCGGGAGCCTGCTGCACCTGACCGGCCGCGCCGAGATCGACTGGCACGCGCAGGCGAGCGCCGATCCCGACGCCCGCCGCCTGGTGCGCATCGCCGTCGAGCAGGTGATCGAGCGGCCGGGCGCCCTCTCGCTGCGCTGGCGGGCGGAGGAGGGGCTGCGCCTGCGGGTGACCGGGCGCACGCGGGAGAGCGCGGACGTGGTCTCCTTCCATCTCGCGCCCGCCGACGGCGCCGCGCCGCCGCCGTTCCGCCCGGGCCAGCACCTGCCGGTGGCGCTGTCGATCCCCGGGCAGGCGGCGCCGGCGCGGCGCAGCTACTCGCTCTCCGGCCCCGGGCCGGAGCTGCGGATCAGCGTCAAGCGGGAGGCGCGGGGCCTCGTCTCGCGGTTCCTGCACGACCGCGTGGCGGTGGGCGACGTGATCGAGGCGGGCCAGCCCGCGGGCGACTTCGTCCTGCCCGACGGCGAAGGGCCGCTGGTGCTGGCGGGGGCTGGCGTGGGGGCGACGCCGCTGCTGGCGATGCTCCACGCCGCGGTGCGCGAGGGGCGCCGGCCGGTGCGCTTCGTGCACGGCGTCCGCGCGGGGCGCGACCATGCCTTCCGCGCCGAGGTGGCGGCGCTGGTCGGGCAGGGCGGCGACGTCGCCGCCCGCACGCTCTACAGCCGCCCGGAACCCGAGGACCGCCGCGCGGGCGCCTTCGACGCCGAGGGCCGGATCACGGCCGCCGATCTGCTGGCGGCGGCGCCCGAGGGGGCGGCGGAGTTCCTGCTCTGCGGCCCCGCGGGCTTCCTCGCCGACCTGCGCGCGGGGCTGGAGGCCGCGGGCGTCCCCGCCGCGCGGATCCACGAGGAAAGCTTCGGCCCCGCGGGCTGAGGCGGGGCCGGGCGGCGACGCCCGGCCTCCGGCGCGCGGCGGTCGCGCGCCGACTCGCCCGGCCGCGGCGATGCGGCGGGCGGGCGGCGCGCGGACGCGTCGCATCCGCGGGGCGTGACGCCTGCGCGCCGCGGCCGGGGGTTGTGCGGGCGGCGGGCGACGAACCGCCCTTGCCTGTTGCGTCGGAGTTGAATAACCCCTGAAGTCGACTGGAGGCAGCCGGCGCGGCTTCGCCAGGTTTGGCGGACGCCGGGGATTTTCAGGAGGGCGGAGCAGTGGGCGAACAGCCCTTCCAGGTCGACTTTCCCTTTCGCGGGAGCCGGGATTACGTCCACAGCGCAAGCCTTTGCAACGAGATCGACCGCCGGTTCCCTCAACGTGAGCGCCTCGAGCTGGTGCTGCGCAGCTGGATGCGCGGGCGCGTCGCCTTCACGCCCCTGGGCGCGGGCGAGCGGGGCGAGGGCGCCGGCCAGGCGAAGCTGAGGATCGGCGGCGAGGACCGGATCTGGACCCTCGCCGAGGTCCCCTCCGAGCCCGGCGAGACCCGCGTGCCCTACGACGAGGACGGGCTCGTCGCCCAGGATCCGGTGACCGACGGGCGCATCACCTGCCGTCCGCATGGCGCGGGCAGCTTCTTCGACCGGCTGATCGCGGCCAACAAGAAGCTGATCAACCACACGCTGAACCCCGGGGTGAAGCTGATCGCGGCCAAGGTCGTGGTCGACGGCGCGCCCGGCCCCGACGCCCCCTTCACCCTGGTCCTCGCGTCCCACATGGGCGTGAAGATCTTCAAGAGCCGGATCCTGATCGGGGATTCGCCAATCGGGGAGCTTGTCTACTATGGCGGCTGAGAACCCTTTCTGCCTGCGCGCGATCGGCGTGCACCTGCCCGAGCGGCGGGTGGACAACACCGTACGGGCGGAGCGTTTCGACTACGACCTCGACAGCCTGCGCAGCAAGATCGGCATCGCCGCCACCGCGCGGATGGACGAGGGGCAGGAGACCTCGGACCTCTGCGTCGCCGCGGTGCGCGACCTCGAGGCGCGGCTCGAGGCGGCGGGCGAGGGGGGGCTCGACCTCGGCTCGATCGACCTGCTGGTGGTGGTCACCCAGCACCCCGACGGGCACGGGCTGCCGCACACCTCGGCGATCGTGCACGGCAAGCTGGGCCTGCCGGACGGGTGCTTCGCCTTCGACATCTCGCTGGGCTGCTCGGGCTACGTGGCGGCGCTGGCCACCGTCTCGGGCCACCTGATGGCGACGGGGGGCGAGCGGGCGTTGCTGGTCACCGCCGACCCCTACTCCAAGTCGCTGAGCGAGGACGACAAGAACACCTCGATGATCTTCGGCGACGCGGCCACCGCGACCCTGATCGAGAAGGGCGAGGGCTGGCGCATCGGCGCCTTCGACTTCGGCACCAAGGGCGCGCGCCACGACGCCCTGCGCCGGGACGAGGAGGGGGTGCTGCAGATGAACGGGCGCGCCGTCTTCGACTTCTGCGCCCTCAACGTGCCCAAGAGCCTGAAGCGCGCGATGGAGGCGAACGGCGTCACGCTCGACGACGTCGACGCCTACGCGCTGCACCCCGGCTCGAAATACATCGTCGACACGGTCTGCAAGCGCGCCGGGCTGACCGCGCCCGAGCGGCTGGACTGCGCCGACTACGGCAATACCGTTTCCTCCTCCATCCCCATGATCCTGGCGGGCCTGAACCGCGAGGCGGCGGGCACGGTCCTGATCTCCGGATTCGGCGTGGGTCTGGGATGGGCCACCACCGTTTTGACCACGAAAGGATCCCAGGCGTGACCCGAGCCGACACCGAACAGCTGATCCGCGACCTGATCTCCGAGAACGTCGACGGCTTCGACGGCCACCAGCTCAAGGCCGACGCGCGCTTCATCGACGCCGGCATGGACAGCCTCGACCTGGCCACCGTGCTGCTCGAGGTGCAGGAGGCCACCGGCGTCACCTTCCCCGACGGCGAGGAAGAGAAATACGACAGCCTGACCAAGCTGCTCGACTACATCGAGAAGGCGCAGTCGGAATGAAGGCGGCCGTCGCGGGGCAGGACGCCCCTCGCTGGCGGCGGATCGTCGACGCGGCCACGCCGGTGCTCTACGCCGAGGACGCGCCCCGCGCCGCGGTCGAGAAAGAGCTGCGCCGGATGGACGACTTCGCGGCCGCCGGCCCCAAGGGGGCGGCCCGGCCCGAGTTCCGGATCATGCACGACCTCGCCCGCTGGCGGCTGTCGGGCGAGTACGCGCCCGGCTACGAGAGCCTCAACGAGGCGCGGCTGCAATTCTGGCACCTGGAGAAGTTCTGCCCGGTGCTCGACTTCCAGAAGCGCGTGCTGGAGGCCACCGTCGCCGACTATCCCGGGGCGGAGGGGCCGGCGAAGTTCCTGAGCATCTACCGCGGCGTCACGGGCCCGGTGGATCCGCGCTTCGACGACGTGACCCGGGACATCGTGATCTTCCGCCGGCCCGGCGCGACGCTGACGGTGATCGCCTTCTCCGGCCTGCAGGGCATGATCTCGGGCGTCGGCTTCACCATGTACGACCGGGCGGTGACCCAGAAGCTGGGCGCCAACCTGATCGTGGTGCGCGACCTCAACCGGCTGTTCTACCTCGGCGGGCTGCGCTGCTTCGGCCCGCTGGAGCAGTCGATCGAGGGCCTGCGCGGCGTGCTGGCCGAGTTCGCGGGCACCCGCATCGTCGCCGCCGGCGGCTCGGCGGGGGTGTTCGGCGCCCTTCTGATGTCGCCCGCCCTGGGCATCCGCCACGTGGTTGCGAGCTCGGGCCCCACCTCGCTCGACATCGGCCTGAACGAGGGCGACCGCCAGCGCTACATGGCGGTGAAGGAGGCGCACGAGCGGGGCGAGGCGGCCTATCCGGACCTCGTCGCCGACGTCGTAGCCTCTGACATCGAGCGCATCGAGTTCTTCGTGGGCGGCGACCACGACTACGACCTGCGCCAGATGCGCAACATCGAGGCGAAATGCCCGGCCGTCCGTCCGCATGTGGTGGCGGGCGAGGCCTCCCACAGCGTGCTCGACAAGGTGATCGCCGACGGCTCGTATCTCGCCGCCTTCGACTGAGCCCGCCCGCGGGCGCGGCGCGGCCTTCGCCCCGGGGGGCGGAGGCCGCGCCGGCCCGCTCCGCGCCTAGCCCTCCAGGAACCGCGCCCCCGAGGCCGCGATCGCGGCCGCAAGCTCGGCGAGCTCGGCGATCTCCAGCGCCTCGTCCGGGCCGCCGAGATTGCGGGGCGTGAGGCCCATGGCCACCGTCTCGAACCCCGCCCGCCGCCACAGCCGCGCGTCCGAGCCGCCGATGCGCCCGTCGTGCCAGGCCTCGCCCAGCGCCGCGGCGGTCCCCGCGAGGCAGGCGCGCGCGATGGGGCTGCCGGCGGGGGTCCAGGTCGGCTCGTAGCGGCGCACGATCTCCATTTCCACGCCGAAGGGGGCGAGCAGGCGGCGCGCCTCCGCCTCGACCTCGGCCGTGCTCAGGCCCACGGGGATGCGCACGTCGCAGGCCGCGCGGGCGGCGTCGGGCACGAGGTTGGCCGAGATCCCCGCCTCGATCCGGCCGAGGTTCACGGTCAGGCGGCGCATGGTGCGGCGCGGCTCGGGCCCGTCTGCGCCGGCATGGGCTGCGGCCTCGTCCATCAGCCGGGCGGCCTCGGCCGGCTCCTGCAGCGCGCTCGCCTCCAGCCCGCGCAGGGCGGTCAGGGCGTCGAGCAGCCGGTCGGCGGCGTTGTCGCCGGCGTGGACATGGGCGCCGTGGGCCGAGCGGCCCTGCGCCGAGAGCTCCAGCCACAGCATCCCCTTCTCGCCCAGCCGCACGGCGCGGGGGCCGCCGGCGTCGGCCACGATCACCCCGTCCCCGCGCACCCGGGGCAGGTCGTCGATCATCGCCTGGGTTCCCAGCTCGCCCATCCGCTCCTCGTCGCCGCCGAAGGCGAGCACGATCTCGCCCGCGAAGGGGCGGGCGGCGAGCAGGCGGGCGGCCTCGATCATCGCGACCAGCCCGCCCTTCATGTCGGCCGAGCCGCGGCCGTAGAGGAGCCCGTCCGCGATCTCGCCGCCCAGGGCTGCGCGGGTCCAGCGGGCGGCGTCGCCGACGGGGTAGGTGTCGAGATGGCCGTTCAGCACCAGCCGCCGGCCGGGGCGGGCGCCGGGGATCGCGACCATCAGGTTGGTCACCGGCGCCACGGCCTCATGGAACGCGATCTCGGCGCCTGGCAGGTCGGCGAGCAGCGCGGCGCAGGCCTCGGCCATCGGGCGGGTGGCCGAGGGCGGGGTCTGGCTGTCGATGCGCACCAGCTCGGCGGTGCGGGCGGCCATGCCCTCGGCGCGGGCCGCCATCCAGGCGCGGGTCGCGGCGCCGTCGCGAGGGTCGGGGCGGGGGTCGGGGACGCTCATGCCTCGGCCCGGGGCAGGCGGGCGCGGGCGGAGCGGATCAGCATCAGGATCTCGAAGGTCACCGCGGCCGCGAGGAAGGCGGTCATCCCGTTCACGTCCTGCGGCGGGCTGACGGTGTTCACGTCGGCCGCCACCACGTTCAGCCCGTCCAGCGCCTTGAGCAGGTCCAGCCCCTCGCGCGAGCTCAGGCCCCCCCAGACCGGCGTGCACACTCCCGGCGCGCAGGAGGGGTCGAAGACGTCCATGTCCCACGAGAGATAGACCGGCCGGTCGCCCAGCGTCGCCTTCAGCTCGGCCGTCACGTCGTCCTGCCCCCGCTCCAGGAACTGGGCGAGCGTGAGGGTGTTGTAGCCCAGCTCGCGCGCATGCTCGTGCACGCCCGCGCGCATCGTCGTGCCGCGCAGGCCCAGGTGCCACGAGAGCCCGGTCAGCGCCCGCTGCTCCAGCGCCACGTGGGTGAACTGGGTCGAGGCGTCGACGGGATGGGCGGGGTCCGGGGGATAGGCGTCGGTATGGCTGTCGATGTGCAGCACCGCCAGGCCCGGATGCACCCGCGAGGCCGCGCGCACCAGCGGCAGCGAGACCGAGCCGTCGCCCCCGAAGCCCACCGGCGCCGCGCCGCGGGAGGCGAGGCGGAAGGCCGCCTCCTCGATCGCCGCGAAGCTCTCCTCGATGCGCGAGGGCGTCAGGATCACGTCTCCCGCGTCGATCACGCCCATGTCGGCGATCACGTCGAGGTCGGCGCGCTCGCTGTCGAAGCGGCGGATCAGGCCGGACTGGGCGCGGATCGCCTCCGGCCCCTGGCGCGAGCCGATGCGGAACGGGTGGATGCCGCAGTCGAAGGGGCAGCCCAGGATCGCGGCCTGCGCGCCGCGGGCGTCGGTGGAGAAGGGGGCGGACATGAAGGTCGGCGGCCCGCGGAACAGGTCGGCGTCGGGCAGGTCTTCGGGGGACATGGTCGGGGCTCCGGGGCGGATCGGGAGAGGGCGGCCGGGCGCGCGCCCCGGTGCGGGGCGCGTCGCCGGGCGGCGGGCCGGCAGGGGCGGTTCAGCGGCGCGAGAGGCGACGCTCCCAGATGCGGATGCCCATGGCCAGCGGCCAGCAGATCAGGAAGTAGACCACCGCGATGAAGGTGAAGATCTCCAGCGGGCGGAAGATCGAGGACGACAGCTCCATGCCGCGCCGGGTGATCTCGCCGACCGAGATGACCGAGCCGAGCGAGGAATACTTGATCAGCTGCACGAAGTTGGCGGCCAGCGGCGGCAGGATCGTTCGCACCGCCTGCGGCAGGGTGATGCGCACGAAGGTCTGGAACGGCGAGAGGCCCAGCACCTGCGCCGCCTCGCGATGGCCGACGGGGACCGACTGGATGCCGGCGCGATAGGCCTCGGCGATGAAGGCGGAGGAATAGAGCGACAGCCCGATCACCAGCGCCGTCCAGGCGTCGAGGTTGATGCCCAGCGTGATGGGCATGACGTAGTAGACCCACAGCAGCTGCACCAGGATCGGGGTGTTGCGGATCACCTCGCCCACGCTCAGCCCGATCAGGCGCAGGATCCGCCAGGGCGAGAGGTCCAGCAGCGCGATCACCAGCCCGCCCACCAGCGCCAGCGCCAGCGTGATGGCCGAGATCAGCAGCGTCTGCTGCAGGCCGCTCATCAGGAAGTCGATGTTGGCGGGAATGACGTCCCACCGGAAACTGTAGTCGCCCATGCGGCGGCCTCTCCGGGTTCGGGGTTCGCCGCGAGGGGCGCGGCGGTCGCGGGGCGAGGAAGGGGGGGGCGGGCGGCCTCGGCCGCCCGCCCGGCCTGCGTCAGGGGGCCACGATCGGGCCCAGCGCGTTCTTCTCGGCGAACTGCTGCAGCCGGCCGTCGAGCTTGATCGTCGAGACGAACAGGTTGACGTAGTTCAGCCAGATCTGGTCGCCCTGCGGCACCACGTAGGAATAGGGCGTCGGGCGCAGCGAGCCCTCGGGCTCCAGCGTGTTCACCCAGTCGAACAGCGAGGCGAGCTTCACCGAGGTCGGGTAGTCCGTCATCAGCACGTCGGCGCGCCCGGCGATCACCTCCCCCTCGCGCGAGGCGGGCGGGGCCACGGTGATCAGCTCGGCCTTCTTGAGATAGCCGCGCATGAACGGCTCGATGTAGGAGCCCAGCGTGACCACGACGCGCACGCCGTCCTGGTCGATGTCCTCCCAGGCCTTGATCTCGCTGTCCTTGGTGGTGACCGCGTAGATCGAGGAGACCAGGTAGGGGTCCGAGAAGGCCACCGCCTGCGCGCGCTGCAGGGTGGCGCCGATGCCGAACATGCCGATCTCGCACTTGTCGGCCTGCAGGTCGGCGATGAAGGTGCCGAAGGAGCTCTCCACGATCTCCAGCTCGACGCCCAGCTCCTTCGCCAGCTCCTTCGAGAGATCGGCGTCGATGCCCTCGATCTCGCTGGTCTGCGGGTTGCGGTAGGAGATCGCGTAGTAGTTCGGGTACTGGCACACGCGCAGCGTCCCCGAGGAGGTGACGCGGTAGAGGCGCGAGTCCGTCTGCTGCGCGGCGGCGGGCTGCGCGGCGGCGAACCCGCCGGCGGCGACGAGGGCGGCCAGCGCCGTCTTCAGGATCTGCTTCATGGGTCGGCTCCGTTGCGGTGGTCGGGAGGAGGAGGAGGGAGGCTTCGGCTCAATCCTCGAGCCGGGCGAGGAAGCGGGCGGCGCGCTCGGTCGTGGGGGCGTCGAAGAAGCTTTTCGGGGCGCCTTCCTCGACGATCTCGCCGGCGTCCATGAAGATCACGCGGGTGCAGGCGCGGCGCGCGAAGCTCATCTCGTGGGTGACGGCGAGCATGGTCATGCCCTCCTCCGCCAACTGGCGCATCACCGCCAGGACCTCGGCCTTCAGCTCGGGGTCGAGGGCTGAGGTCGCCTCGTCGAACAGCATCAGGCGCGGCTTCATCGCCAGCGCCCGGGCGATGGCGACGCGCTGCTGCTGACCGCCGGAGAGGCGCCCCGGGCTCGCGTCTCGCTTGTCGGAGAGACCGACCTTGGCCAGCAGCGCCTCGGCCTCGGCCACCGCCTGGTCGCGGGGCAGGCCGCGGACCCGGACCGGGGCCTCGATCACGTTGCCCAGCACGCTCATGTGCGGCCACAGGTTGAAGTGCTGGAAGACCATGCCGATGTCCGAGCGCACCGCCCGGGCCGCCCGGCGCACCGCGCCCGTCGACGCGCCCGCGGCGATGATCGTCCCGTCCATCCGGATCTCGCCGCCCGTGGGCGCCTCGAGCAGGGCGAGGCTGCGCAGCAGCGTGGTCTTGCCCGAGCCGGAGGGGCCGACGACGCAGACCACCTCGCCCGAGCGCACCCCCATCGAGACGTCGCGCAGGACCGTGTTCTCGCCGAACCGCTTGGTCAGAGCCCGCGTTTCGATCAGGGGGCCGGAGGATGCTTCAGCCGGGGGCATTCGGGCGGAACTCGCTGCTGATTCATTGGTCATCACGAGTCGTTATGCATTGACCCATTCATGCCATCAAGGATAAATTCTCTCCTGTCAGGAATGACGTTCCAGCCATAAGGAATTTCGATGACCCTTGATCCCCGCTTGCTGGAGGCGTTCCGCACCGTGGTCGAGGCCGGCTCGGTCACCGGCGCCGCCCGGCTGCTGGGCGTCACCCAGCCCGCGGTCAGCGCCCAGATCGCGCGGCTGGAGACCCATGCCGGGTTCGAGCTGTTCGAGCGCTCCGGCGGGCGCCTGGCGATCACCTTCCGCGGCCGCCGCTTCTACGAGGAGATCCGCACGGCGCTCGGCGCGCTGGAGCGGCTGGAGCAGGCCGCCCGCGACATCCGCTCGGGCGAGACCGAGACGCTGGTGGTCGCGGGCCATCCCTCCGCCTCGATCTCGCTGCTGCCCGAGGTGGTGGCCCAGTTGCGCGCCCGCCGGCCGGACGCGCGCATCGTGATGCTCAACCGCACCTCCGAGGAGGTCGCCGCCGCCTTCGAGGCGGGCGCCGTGGACATCGCGGTGGCCGAATGGCCGATCCATGTGCAGGGCGTCGAGATCCGCCGTCATGCCGCCGACTGCGTGGCGATCGTCCCCGCCGGCCACCCCCTGGCCGGGGCCAAGGCGCTCGGCCCCGCCGACCTCGCCGGCCACCCGCTGGTTGGCATGTCCGAGCGCCGGCTGATCGGCCACCGGGTGCGGGAGCTGTTCGTGGAATGCGGCCTCGACTACGCCCCCGCGATCGAGAGCGAGTTCTTCGCCGCGATCTGCGGGCTGGTCGCCGCCGGCGCCGGCGTGGGCGTGGTCGACGCCTGGTCGGCGCGCACCTTCGCCTCGCTGGGGCTGGTCGCGCGCCCCTTCCGCCCGGCGCTGCGCTACGAGATCGGCGTGTTCCGCCGCGCCTCCACCTCGCCAACCCCGCTCGCCGAGGAGCTGATGGCGCTGATCGAGCGCCGGCTGACCGGCGAGGCGCCCGCCCCCGAAGACATTCCCGAAGACATTCCCGACCCGGAGACCCCTGCATGACCGACGCCCCCTTCCTCGACCGCGCCTTCGCGGCGATCTGCGACACCGGGGGCCGTCTGTGCGGATCGCCGTCCGAGCGTGCCGCGACCGCGCTGCTCAAGTCGCTGGGGCAGGAGGCGACCGGCGTCGCCGCGCGCGCCGAGCCCTTCGAATACGGCGGCTGGCGCCCGCTCGCCTGCGCCCTGACCGGCCCCGACGGCGCGCCCCTTCCGGCCCATCCGCTGGTGCGCAGCGCGCCGGGCGAGGTCGAGGCGGAGGTCATCGACCTCGGCCGTGGCGAGCCGGAGGCCTTCGCCGCCCACGCGGGCGAGATCGCCGGCCGCATCGTCCTCGTGCGCCACGAGCTGATGTTCAACCCCGGCACCATCCACCGCCGCCTCAAGTACCGCGCCGCGGTCGAGGCCGGCGCCGTGGGCTTCCTGATCGCCGGCCCCGTCGCGGGCGGCTGCGTCGCCGGCTCCTCCGGCCGGGCCCCGCAGGAGGCGGGCATCCCGGCCTTCGGCATCTCGCCCGAGGCCGCGCAGGCGCTGGCCCGCCGCGCCGCCGGCCGCCCCCGCGCGCGCCTGTCCCTGACCACCGAGGAAAGCCCCGCGACGGCCGAGAACCTGTTCTTCGACCTCCCCGGCCGGACCGACGCGCGGGTGATCCTGACCGCCCATATCGACGGCCACGACCTGGGCGAGAGCGCCATCGACAACGCCTCCGGCCTCGCCGCCGCGCTGGAGGTCGCCCGCCGCCTGACCGCGGACCGCCCCGCGGGCGGCTGGCGGCGCGGGCTGACGCTGGCCTTCTTCAACGCCGAGGAATGGGCGCTGACCGGCTCGGCCCTGCATGTCGAGGCGATGTCGGCGGCGGAGCGGGCGCGCGTCTCGCTGGTGGCGAACCTGGATTCGCCGGTGGGGGGCATGGGCCCCGACGGCGGCCTCGCCGCCCTGACCTGCGGCATGGCGGGGATCGAGCCGATGCTGCTGGCGGCGGCCGAGGCCGAGGGCCTCGCCCTGCGCCTGCACCGGCCGTTCCAGGCGAACTCCGACCACGCCAACTTCGCGCGCGCCGGCATCCCCGCCTTCCGGCTGGTCGCGGGCTTCGGCCAGCACGAGGCGCCCGCCCGCCTGGTGCTGACCCCCCGCGACCGCCGCGACCTGGTGGACCCCGCCGAGCTGACGCGCGCCGCGGGCCTCGCCGAGCGCATCGTGCGCCACGCCCTCGACGCCCCGGCCGAGGATGCCGCCGCCTGGCGCGCCGCGGCGCCCGCGCCCGCCCCTGCGCTCTGACGTCCGCCGGGCCCATCGGCCCTTGATCGGCGGCGGCGGGCGGGGACCATGGGTCCGACGCCCGCCCCATCCCCCGCATCCCCCCCGAAGGAGACCGCCCATGACCGACGCCCCCCGGCCGCCCGAGCCCGTCGACCTGCTGGTCTCCGCCGGCTTCATGTACCCGGGGGCCGCAGACCCGGGCGCGGAGGCGGAGGTGGTGACCGGGGCCGAGGTCGCGGTGCGCGACGGCCGCATCCTCTATGCCGGCCCGGCCTGCGATCCCGGCCGCTGGGCCCCGGCCGAGCGGCTGGGCGGGCCCGGCCTCGCGCTGCTGCCGGGCTTCGTGAACGCCCACTGCCACGCCGCCTCGACCGTGTTCCGCGGCCAGTTCGACGACGGCATCGGGCAGAAGGGCCTCTACACCGTCTCCTTCCGGGGCGAGAGCCGGGTGACGCCCGAGGACTGGCGGATCCTGGCGCGCCTCGGCGTCGCCGAGATGATCCTGGCCGGCTACACCACGCTCAACGACTTCTGGTATTGCCCCGACGCGATGGCCGAGCTGGCGCTGGAGACGGGCCTGCGCCTGCAGGTCTCGACCGAGATCTTCGACGTCGACAAGCCCAGCCTGGCGGACGGCGACTACACCCGCCACGCCGCCGTCGGCGAGGCCCGCCTGCGCGAGGGCGTGCGGGTGGCCGAGACCTGGCACGGCGCCGGCGACGGGCTGATCACCGCGCGCATCGGGCCGCACGCCGCCGACACCTGCTCGGGCGGCCTGCACCTCGACTGCGCGGCCGAGGCGCGCCGGCTGGGCGTCGGCCTGCACTGCCACGTCGCCCAGTCCCCGCAGGAGGTCGCCCAGGTCCAGGCCGAAAACAACGGCATGGGCCCGGCCGAGTGGTTGGCCGAGATCGGCGCCCTGGGCCCCGACTGGGTGCTGGCGCATCTGACCCGGGCGGGGCCGCGGGACCTCGCCGCCGTGGCGCAGACCGGGGCGGGCTACGCCCATTGCTCGACGATCTATCCCCGGCGCGGCCACTACCCCGACCTGGCGGCGATCCGCGCGGCGGGGATCCGCACCGGCTTCGGCTCCGACTGGATGATGAACGATCCGTTCGAGGGGATGCGCTACGCGATGAACGCCCTGCGCCTGCGCGAGGGCCGCAGCGAGGCCCTGCGCTCGGACGAGGCGCTGCACCACGCGACCGCCGGCGCGGCCGAGGTCCTGGGCCTGG
This sequence comes from Albimonas pacifica, assembly GCF_900113695.1. Lineage (GTDB taxonomy): Bacteria > Pseudomonadota > Alphaproteobacteria > Rhodobacterales > Rhodobacteraceae > Albimonas > Albimonas pacifica. Next base: position 44,235 of record NZ_FOQH01000002.1, read on the forward strand.
GCGGGCGCGTCGGCCGGCTCGTCCCGGGGCTCGAGGCGGACCTGATCCTGGTCGACCTCGAGACGCCGCACATGCAGCCCTACTACGGCGTGCCGTCCTCGCTGATCTTCTACGCGCGGGCGAGCGACGTGCGCCACGCGGTGATCCGGGGGCGGGTGGCGATGCGCGACCGCAAGGTGGCGGGGATCGACGTCGACGCCGCCCTGCGCGCCGTGCAGGCGCGCGCCCCCGCCCTCGCCGCGCTGATCGCCGAGCTGGGCGGCGCCCATCGCCTCGGCGCCTGTCCCTGCGGGATGCACTGAGGGGCCGTGGCCGGGCGGGCAGGGGCGCCCGGCGGGGGCCGCGCCTCAGCCGCGCAGGGCGCCGCGGGCGAGGGCGGCGATCATGTCGGTGCGGGTGACGATGCCCACCAGCCGCCCCGCGTGCAGGATCGGCACGGCGTCGGTCCCGCCCTCGGCGAGCATCGGCAGCAGGGCGCCCAGCGGCGTCGCGGTGGTGGCGCGGGGCGCGCCCACCGCCATCACGTCGCCGGCGCGGGCCGGCGCGCTCCACCCCCGGTCCAGCAGCCGCGACAGCGCCGCGGGAAAGCCGCGCCCCAGCCGCATGCGGTCCGCGACCGCCCGCCGGATCAGGTGGAGCTGGAAGATCACGCCCAGGAACGAACCGTCCGGCGCCGTGACGGGCAGGGAGGTGAAGCCGTGCCGGTCGAAGAGGTCGGCCACCGTCTCCAGCGGCGTGTCGGGGCCGACCGTCACCAGGTCGCGCGACATGATCTGGGCGGCGGTCGCGGGACCCGCGCGGCGGCCGGCGGCCTGGATCTCGGCCGCGCCGATCAGGCGGGCGAGGTCCTCGACCCCGAGGTTGAGGGACTGGCGGTAGCGCTCCAGGATCTCCGAGAGCTCGGCCTCGCTCAGGCCCAGGCGCTGGGCGGCGGGGGCGTCGGCGGTGCCGTGGGCGTTGGGCTCGCCGAACTGGCGGTGGGGATAGCGCCGGCCGGTGGCGCGGGCGTAGACCATCGCCAGCGCCACCAGCAGGGCCGTGCCCAGCGCCACCGGCACGAGGGCGAAGCCGAAGCCCAGCGCGCGGATCGCCTCGGGGCCCATCGCCGCGGTCATCGCCACCGCGCCGCCGGGCGGGTGCATGGCGCGCAGCAGGCCCATGACCACGATCGCGCCCCCCACCGCGACGGCGATGCGCAGCGCGGGATCGGGCACGAACAGGCAGGCCGCGACCCCGACCAGCGCCGAGGCGGCGTTGCCCGCCACCGCCGACCAGGGCTGCGCCAGCGGGCTGTTGGGCACGGCGAAGATCAGCACCGAGGTCGCCCCGAAGGGCGCCACCAGGTAGAGCCCCGACTCGAGGTCGATGGCGGGCGAGAGCACGAAGGCCCCCGCGACCAGCAGCCCCAGGAAGGCGCCCAGGCCCGCCCGCAGCGCCTCGCGCGCCGGCGTCGGGGCGACGGCGGGCGCGAGCCCGCGCAGCCAGCCGCGAAGCGCCGTCCTCGTCCTCCTGCGCATGGCCCCCCTCCCGTCGTGCCGGCGGTCCGCCCCCGGCGCCTAGCGCGCCGGGGCCCGGGCCGCAAGCGCGCCGCGACGTCGGCGCCCGCGCCTACAGGAGCACGTCGTCGAGGATCTGGCGCAGCTTCACCCCCTCCAGCGTCACCTCGCCGCCGCCGCCCAGGTTGATCACCAGGTCCCCGTCCTCGACGGAGGTCAGCGCCTTGAACGCGGCCTTGTTCGCGATCTCGTAGGCCGAGAGGTCCAGCAGGTCGACGTCGTTCTGGAAGTCGAACACGCGGTCGATCCCCTCGCCCGGCTCGAACACGAAGCGGTCGGCGCCCTCGCCCCCGAACAGCCGGTCGCGCCCGCCGTCGCCGTCGAGCACGTCGTCGCCGGCCCCGCCGCGCAGCACGTCGTTGGCCGCGCCCCCCTGCAGCAGGTCGTCGCCGCCGCCGCCGGCGAGCTCGTCGCGGTCGTCGCCGCCGTCGAGCGCGTCCTCCCCGCCGCGGCCCCGCAGCAGGTCCGCGCCGGCCCCGCCCGAGAACGCGTCCTCGGCCGAGGCGCCGGTCAGCCGGTCGGCGCCGTCGCCGCCCGTCACGGTCCCGTCGACGAAGCCGCCGCGCACGGCGACGTAGACGTCGTCGCCGGCGTCGAGGATCACGTCGCCCATCAGGCCGCCGGCGTTGCGCACGACGTCGGCCTCGTTCGAGGCGTCGACCGACGTGCCGCCGCGCCCGACGATGACGCCGCTGTTGAACAGCGTGCCGGCGCCGTCGGTGAAGATCACCCCCACCTGCGCGGCGGAGATCGTGCCGGTGTTGGCGATGGTCGCGCCCTGGCCGACCTCGATGCCGAGGCCGAAGCCCAGCACATCGCCCGTCGCCTCGATCAGGCCGGCGTTCGAGATGTCGGCGCCCGCGCCCGAGATCGAGATCCCGCGCTGGCCGGAGAGGACGCCGGTGTTGGACACCACGCCCCCGTCGCCCAGGAGCTGGACCGCGGCGTCCCCGAAGCCGCGGATCAGGCCGGCGTTGGCGACCTCGTGGTCGTCGCCGTTCAGCTCGACGCCGTCGCTGCCCGCGATGATCGAGCCGCCGACGTCCACCGTCACCCGCAGCGAGCTGGAGCCGGAGTCCGAGCTCACGGCGTCGCTGTCCTCGGCGAAGATCGCGCCCTGCACCACCAGGTGCACGGCGCTCAGGGCGGCGAAGTCGAAGGCGTCGCCGAAGTTGGGCGTCGACAGGCGGCCGGTGGCCGTGACCACGACCATGTCGCCCGCCGCGACCGCGTCGAAGCCGTCGATGTCCGTGCCGATGAAAGTCAGCGTCATCGAAGATCATCCTGATCCAGGGAGATGCGCACGCCCGCCGCGGCCATCCCCGCCGCGGCCCGGGCCGGCGCGCGCGCCTGCGGCGCGCGGCGCATGTTGCCGCCACGGCGATTGAACCGGGGATGAACCGCTCGGGCGCGCCGCCTGCGTCGCCGCGCGGGCGGCGCGGGCTCCGATCCGGCACGCGCCGCGGGCGCCCGGCGCCGTCGCCGGCCGGGGCGCCGGAAGGCGCCCCTGCGCCGCGCCCCCGCTCCGGGTCCGCGCCGACCGGAGCGCCGGAGGCGGGGGCGCCTCGCCGGCCCCGCGGCGCGGCCCCGCCCGGGCGGGGCGAGCGGGCGGGGCGGCGGTCAGGCCATCGCGGCGATCGGCGGTTCCGCGTCCTCGGGCAGGGGGCTGACGTAGCCGCGCGGGCCGACGCGGCGCGCGAGGTCGGCCTTCGCCCGCGCGCGCAGCTCCGCGTCGCGCATCGCGTCGGCGCCGGTCGCGGCCATCACCGCCGCGGCGTGGACCATGCCGGCCAGCGCCGGGCGGCTCTTGCCCTGCGCCACCACCTGCCAGCTGTGGAGCTGCGTGCCGATGGCGTGGTTGGCGCCCCACATCTGCACCGTGGGCACCACCCAGCTCACGTCCGCCACGTCGGTCGAGCCGCCCAGCGGCGTCGCCGGCGCCTCGGCGGGCACGATGAAGTCGGCGAGCGGCATCCGCCGCGTCTCGCTCATCCCCACCCCGCGATAGGCGGCGGCGATGTCCTCCTCGCCCAGCGTCTCCTGGAAGCGGGCGGCATAGGCGCGGTCGGCGTCGGTGAAGGCGGGCGGCCCGAGCCGCTCGAGGTTGCGCTGCATCGCCTCGCCCAGCGGCTGGTTGTAGATCAGGTTGGAGACGGCCGAGAGCACCCGGTCGGTGACCGTCGTCTCGGTCATCATCGCCGCTCCGGCCGCGACCTTGCGCACCCGCTCCAGCAGCGCCGTCATCTCGGGCGCCGTGCCCGCGCGCACCGTGTAGCGCAGCTTGGCCTGCGCCTGCACGACGTTGGGCGAGATCCCGCCCGCGTCGATGAAGGCGTAGTGGATGCGGGCCTCGTCGGGCATGTGCTCGCGCAGGAAGTTGGCGCCGATGTTCATCAGCTCGGCCGCGTCCAGCGCGCTGCGCCCCAGGTGCGGCGCGCCGGCGGCGTGGGCGGCGCGGCCCTCGAAGGCGAAGTCGATACGCGCGTTGGCGAGCGAGCCGCCTTTCAGCACGCCCGGGATGGCGCCGGGATGCCAGGTGATCGCCACGTCCACGTCGTCGAAGGCCCCGTCGCGCACCATGAAGGCCTTGGCCGCGCCCCCCTCCTCGGCCGGGCAGCCGTAGTAGCGCACCCGGCCCGGGGTCCCCGTCGCCTCGAGCCACGCCTTCACCGCGACGGCGGCGAGCATCGAGGCCGAGCCCAGCAGGTTGTGCCCGCAGCCATGGCCGTTGGCGCCGGGCTCGAGCGGCTCGCGCCGGAACACGTCGGCCTTCTGGCTGAGGCCGGCCAGCGCGTCGAACTCGCCGAGGAAGGCGATCACCGGCCCGCCCTCGCCGGCCTCGCCGATCATCGCGGTGGGGATGCCGGCGACCGGCGCCTGCACCCGGAAGCCCTGGGCGGTCAGCTCCTCGAGATGGGCGGCGGCCGAGGCGGTCTCGGCGTAGCAGGTCTCGGGCGTGGCCCAGACCCGGTCGCTCAGCGCCTCGAACCGGGGCCTCGCCGCCTCCACGAAGGGCCAGAGCGGATGTGCGTTCATGGGGGCTCCTGCGGTCAGGCGCGCGCGGGGGCGCGGCGCGTCGGGGGACGAGACTATGCGGCCCGGTTTCGGATCGGCAAGCGGCGCCTGCCGCCGGCAGGCCGCAGGTCGCAGGTCGCAGGTCGCAGGTCGCAGGGCGGGGGGCCGGGGGCCGGGGGCCGCTCAGCGCGGGGCGCCGCCGGCGGAGGCGAGGAAGCGCGCGGCGAAATAGTCGCGGAAGGCCTTCATGGCGGGCGTGAACTCCACCCCCCGCCGCCAGACCAGCCCCACGTCCATCGGCGGCGCCGCGTCGGCGAGGTTCACCTGCTCCAGCCGCCGCCCCTCCAGCGACCACGGACGATAGACCATGTCGGAGAGGATGGTGACGCCCAGCCCGTTCGCCACCATCGAGCGCACCGCCTCCACCGAGGAGGTGCGCAGCACGATCCGCGGCTGGCGGCCGGTCGGGGCCCAGTAGCGCATCGCGGTATGGGCGGCCTCGTCCACCGTGAGCATCACGTAGGGGTGCTCGGCCACGTCCGCGAGCCCGACCGAGCCGCGCTCCAGCAGCGGATGGCGCGACGGGGTCCAGAGCCGCCGCTGCGAGCCGAGCAGCGTCTGCGAGGCGAGCTCGGGGTTGGAGATGTTCGAGGTCAGCGCCACGGCGATGTCGACGCGGCCCGCCAGCAGCCCCTCCTCGATCAGTTCGCGCGGCATCTCGTGGATGGTGACGTCGAGGCCGGGCTGCGCCCTCGCCAGCCGCTCGAGATGCACGGGCAGGAAGTAGCCGATCACCGTGTAGGTCGCCGCGATGGTCAGCCGGCCGGAGACCTCGGGCCCCTCGCGCACCTGCATCGCCTCCTCGACCTTGGTCAGGATCTCGTAGGCCGAGGACAGGAACCGCTGTCCCGCCCGGGTCAGGGCCATCCCCTTGGCGGAGCGCTGGAAAAGCGCGGCGCCCACGACGCCCTCCAGCTCCTTGATCGCCGCGGTGACCGCCGACTGGGAGACCGAGAGCTCGATCGCCGCGCGGCTGACCTGGCCCAGCTCGGCGGTGGCGACGAAGTATTTCAGGTGGCGCAGGTTGAAGGACATGTCCGGTCCTTGAGATCAGAATAACGAAGGTCGTTCCATCGAGAAATCCGATACCGTCCCGGCAGACGGGCCGGCCGGGCGCCCCGGCCTGGCTTCGCCGTCAGCGTGTATCTGAAATTCTGATATTGCAAGCGCACGAAATTGTTCTGGTTCATGTCCGCCGGCAGGGACAGGCTGCGAGTCGTCCAGACAGGCGCGCGCCCCCCGCGTCCCCCAGAGCCGAAAGGAAGCGCCGATGTACCGTTCCGCCGTCGATCTCAACTGCGACATGGGCGAGGGCTTCGGCCACTGGAGCTACGGCGAGGCGCCCGACGAGGAGCTGATGAAGATCATCTCCTCGGCCAACGTCGCCTGCGGCTTCCACGCGGGCGATCCCACGATCATGGACCGCATGGCCCGGATGTGCGCCGAGCACGGCGTCGGCCTGGGCGCCCACCCCGCCTACAACGACCTGCAGGGCTTCGGCCGCCGCGCCATCGACGCGAGCCACGAGGAGCTGGTCAACGACATCCTCTACCAGGTGGGCGCGCTCCGCGAATTCGGGCGGCGCCACGGCGTGCGCCTGCAGCACGTCAAACCCCACGGCGCGCTCTACATGACGGCTGCGCGGGACGCCGAGTTCTCCCGCCGGATCTGCGACGCGCTGGGCCGGTCGGCGCCGGACGTGTTCCTCTACTGCATGCAGGCCTCCGAGACCCGGCGCGTGGCGCAGGAGTCCGGCCGCCCGGTGATCCGCGAGTTCTATGCCGACCGCGACTATGGCGACGACGGGCTGATCGTCTTCGCCCGCAAGATGCGCAGGCTCGACCCGCAGGAGATGGCGCAGAAGTGCCTGCGCGCCTGCCGCGAAGGCAAGGTGACCACCGTCACCGGCAAGGAGCTGACGGTCGAGTTCGAGTCGATCTGCTTCCACTCCGACACCCCCGGCGCGCTCGAGATCGGGACCGCGGTGCGCGCGGCGCTGACCGGCGCGGGCGTGACCATCGCGCCGCCCTCGACCCTCGACGTCGCCGCCTGAGCCCTGAAAGGACCGCCCCCATGGCCAAGGAAATCCGCTCGCCGCTGCCCGGCACCTTCTACCGCAAGCCCTCGCCCGAGGCCGCGCCCTTCGTCGAGGACGGCGCCTCGGTCGCCGTGGGCGACGTGATCGGGCTGGTGGAAGTGATGAAATCCTTCCACGAGGTGAAGGCCGAGATCGCCGGCGCGAACATCGCCTTCAAGATCGAGAACGAGGACGCGGTGACCGCCGGCGCGCTCCTCGCGGAGCTCGAGTAAGTGGCGGATCCCGCCGGCAAATCCCTCTTCGTCGCCAACCGCGGCGAGATCGCGGTGCGCGTCGGCCGCGCCGCGAAGGCGCTGGGCATGGAGTGGATCCAGGCCCACTCCGCCGCCGACGCCGACATGCTCGCCGTGCGCGAGGCCGACCGCGCCGTCGAGATCGGCCCCGCGCAGGCCGCCAAATCCTACCTCGACGCCGACCGCGTGGTGGCGGCGGCCAGGGAGGCCGGCGCCCACGCCGTCCACCCCGGCTACGGGTTCCTGTCGGAAAACGCCGCCTTCGCCCGCAAGGTCGAGGAGGCCGGCATGATCTTCGTCGGCCCGTCGGCCGACACCATCGCGCGCATGGGCGACAAGGTCGCCGCCCGCGAGGCCGCCGTCGCCGCCGGCGTGCCGGTGGCCCAGGGCTCGCAAGGCCGGGTGCCGGACGTCGCCGCGGCGAAGGAGATCGCCGCCGGGATCGGCTACCCCGTCATGGTCAAGGCCGCCGCCGGCGGCGGCGGCCGCGGCATCCGGGTGGCGGAATCGGAAGACGACCTCGCCCGCCTGTTCCCCCAGGCCGCCCAGGAGGCCCAGGCCGCCTTCGGCGACGGCGGCCTCTATATCGAGCAGTTCATCCGCGACGCCCGCCATGTCGAGGTCCAGATCATGGGCGACGGCGCCCAGGCGGTGCATTTCTATGAGCGCGAATGCTCCCTCCAGCGCCGCCGCCAGAAGGTGTGGGAGGAAGCCCCCGCCGCCTGCCTGACGCCGGAACAGCGCGCCCATGTCTGCGAGGCCTCCGTGCGCCTGGCCGAGGCCGTCTCCTATCGCGGCGCCGGCACGCTGGAATATCTCTTCGACCCCGCCCGCGGGACCTTCGCCTTCCTCGAGATGAACACCCGCATCCAGGTCGAGCACCCGGTGACCGAGATGATCACCGGCCACGACCTGGTCGCCGAGATGATCCGCGTGGCCTTCGGCGCCCCCCTCTCGGTCGCCCAACCCGACATCGCCATGTCCGGCCACTCCATCGAGGTCCGCGTCAACGCCGAGGACCCGTTCAACGCCTTCATGCCCTTCCCCGGCGTGGTGTCGGGCCTCTCGGTCCCCGAGGGCGTGCGCTTCGACACCCTCCTCTACGAGGGCTACGCGATCCCGCCCTTCTACGACTCCCTGATCGGCAAGCTGATCGTGAAGGGCGAGGACCGCGCCGCCGCCATCGCCGCCCTGGCGCAGGCCATCGAAGGCATGAAGATCGAGGGCCTCAAGACCACCCTCCCCCTGCACGCGGCGCTGGCCGCCGACCCGCAGGTCCAGGCCGGCGAGGCGCATACCGGCTGGCTCGAAGACTGGCTCGCGAAGCGCGCCTGAAGACCCCACCCGTCGCCCCCGGCCGGGGGGCGACGCCCCCCTGACCAGCCGCCCCCCGGCGCGGCACGGAGGCGAGACCCGATGAAGACACGCTATTCCTTCGGAGGCGACGAGCACATTTTCGTCGAGGTGGACGAGGAGATGTCCCTCGACGCCTTCTTCAAGGCGATCTCGATCACCACCGCGCTGCGCGAGAAGAACCTCGCCGGCGTCGCCGAGATCTGCCCCGCCAACGCCTCGTTCCAGGTCAAGTACGACCCCGACGTGATCGCGCCGGACAAGATGCTGGAGGAGCTCAAGGCCCTGGAATCCAGGGCCGAGTCCGCCGCCAAGACCATCACCACCCGGATCGTCGAGGTCCCCGTCTACTTCCAGGACCCCTGGACCCACGAGACCCTGATGCGCTTCCGCGAGCGCCACCAGGACCCGTCCGGCTCCGACCTCGACTACGCCGCCCGGATCAACGGCTACGACAGCGCCGAGGCTTTCGTGGAAGCCTTCCACTCCCAACCGTGGTTCGTCTCCATGGTGGGCTTCGTGGCGGGCCTCCCCTTCATGTATCAGCTCGTGGAACGGGAAAAGCAGCTTCAGGTTCCCAAATACCTGCGCCCCCGCACCGACACCCCCAAGCAGACGGTGGGCTACGGCGGCTGCTTCTCCTGCATCTATTCGGTGCGCGGCGCCGGCGGCTACCAGATGTTCGGCATCACCCCGATGCCGATCTTCGATCCGACCGAGACGATCAGCTACCTCTCCGACTTCATGGTCTTCTTCAACCCCGGCGACATCGTGAAGTTCACCCCCATCGGGCGCGAGGAGCACGACCGCATCGAGGCCGACGTGAAGACCGGCGCCTGGCGGCCCCGCATCGCCGAGGTCTCCTTCGACCTCGCCGCCTGGACCGCCGACCCCGCCGGGACCAACGCCAAGCTGATGGAGGCGCTCGATGCCGCTTAAGGTTCTCAAGCCCGGCCTGCTGACCACGGTCCAGGACCTCGGCCGCCCCGGCTATTTCCACCTCGGCATCCCGATGGGCGGCGCCATGGACCGCCTGTCGCTGCGGGCCGCCAACCTCCTCGTCGGCAACCCCGAGGACGCCGCCGCGCTCGAAGCCGTCTTCCTCGGCCCCGAGCTGGAATTCCTCTCCGACGGCCTCGTCGCCGTCACCGGCGCCGACCTGCCGATCCTGCTCGACGGCGAGGAACAGCCCGGCTGGACCGCGATCCCGGTGAAGGCCGGCCAGGTCCTCTCCTTCGGCTACCTGCGCTCCGGCGCCCGCATCGTCATCGCCGTCTCCGGCGGCATCGCGACCGAGGCCGCGCTCGGCTCCCGCTCCACCTACGCCATCGGCGCGCTGGGGGGCGTCGACGGCCGCGCCATCGCCGCCGGCGACGTGATCCCCACCGGCGAACCCGGCGCGGGCAAACCCGGCGCCACCGTCCCCGAGGCCCTGCGCCGCGGCCCCGGCTCCCCCGCCGAGCTGCGCGTCCTCCCCGGCCTCTTCTGGCACTGGATCACCCCCGACGCGCAGAAGCATTTCTTCGCCGACGAGTGGAAGGTCGCCCCCGAGGCAGACCGCATGGGCTACCGCTTCAAGGGCGGCCGGCCGATGGAGTTCGAGCCGCGCGAGCGTCCCTTCGGCGCCGGCTCCGACCCCTCCAACATCGTCGACGGCTGCTATCCCTACGGCTCCGTCCAGGTGCCCGGCGGGACCGAGCCGATCGTGCTCCACCGCGACGCCGTCTCCGGCGGCGGCTACTTCATGGTCGGCACGGTGATCTCGGCCGACATGGACCTGATCGGCCAGCTCCAGCCCCACATGCCGGTGCGGTTCGTCGAGGCGACCATGGACGGCGCGCTCGCCGCCCGGGCGGAGCGCAAGGCCGTCGTGGCCAGGATCCGCGAGGCTCTGGCCTGAGATGGCCGCCCGCGCGGACAGCCTCGATGCGGGCCTGACCGCCCCCGGGGGCCGCGCCCCCCGCCGCGCCCCCGGCCGGGGGCGCGCGCAGCCCTCGCCCTCGGCCCCCGCGGTCCGGCGCCCGCGGGAGCCCCTGCGCGTGCTCGGCACCTCGGTCACCCAGATCGAGCCGATCCGCAAACTGGCCGAGGCCGACCTCGGCCTGCCGCTCGAGCTCATCACCCTCGACGGCGCCTCCGCCCAGCGGCGCGGGGCGCTCTTCCCCTCCAGCTTCGACGTCTACGACCAGTGGTTCCACGACCTGGACCTGATCTGGCCCGCCGGCTCGATCCAGCCGCTGGACGTCCGCCGCATCGCCGCCTGGGACGCGGTCGGCGAGCTCCCCCTGACGGGCCGCATCGCCCCCGGCCGCGCGGCGCCGGGCGGAGACCCCTCGCGCCTGCTCTGGGTGCAACCCGACGGGTCGCTCGGCCCCAAACCCTCCGACCGCATCTCGATGGTCCCCACCGTCCACAACGCTGACGCCTTCGCCGTGGTCGGCATGGACCCCGCGAAAGTCGACAGCTGGGCCGCCCTGCTGGACCCCGAGCGCGCCGGCCAGGTGCTGGTGCAATCCGACGCCGCCATCGGCTGCTTCGACCTCCTGCTGGCGCTCCGCGCCCGCGGCGACATGGCCCCCGCCGACCTCGGCGACCTGGCCCTTGAAGAGATCGACGACCTCGTCTCCCGCCTCCGCGCCTTCCACGCCGCCGCCCATTTCCGCGCCGTGTGGACCGACGAGGCCGAGGCCATCGCAGCCCTGCGCGCCGCCCGGCGCGAGGGCCGCCCGATGATCGGCTCCCTGTGGTGGTCCGGCCTGATCGCCCTGCGGGCCGAGGGCGTCCCCGTCGCCATGGCCACCCCGCGCGAGGGCTACCGCGGCTGGTTCGGCGGCCTCGCCCTTTCGGCCCGGGCGAAGGGCTGGGCGCAGGACGCGGCCTACGACTACATCAACTGGTGGCTCGACGGCGCGCCCGGCGCGATCCTCGCCCGCAACGGCGCCTACATGGCCAACCCGGAAGCGGTCCGCCGCCGCCTCACCGCCGCCGAATGGGCCTTCTGGTATGGCGGCGAGCCCGCCCGCACCGAGATCCGCGACGCCCACGGCCGCATCATCTTCGCCCCCGGAGAGCGGCGCGAGGGCGGCGCCTACGCCGAGCGCATGTCCCGCATCGCCGTCTGGAACACGGTGATGACCGAGCACAACTACCTCGTCCGCCGCTGGGACGACGCGCTGGACGTCTAGTTGCTCTCCCGGATCAGGTAGCCCGGCAGCTCCGGCTGCGGGAACACCGAGACCGCCATCAGCCGCCGCCGCGTCCGCTCCGCCGACAGCCGCATATGCTCGGCCATCGCATCCGCCCCGGCCTGCCACGAGCCGCGGGTCAGAAACTCCAGCACGATCCGATGCTCCCCCATCGCCAGCGCGAAGGGCCGCGAGCCGACGAACTCCGCGAACACCCGGTTCACCACCAGCGCGATCTGGCTCTGCCGGATCATCCGCAGCAGGTGGGGGTTCGGGCTCGCGGCCAGCAGGCGCACGTGCAGGTCGCTCTCCAGCTCCTCGATCACCGGCGGGGGCAGGTCGTCGGGCTCCTCCTGCGCCGCGACCACCCGCTCCAGCATGTCCGCCAGCTCCCGCCCCGGCAGGCGCGGCGCGCTCTCGGCCAGCGCCAGCGGCTCCAGCGCCTCGCGGATCGCGAAGTAATGGGCCACGTCGCGGGCGGTCAGCGGGCCGATCATCCAGTGGCTGCGCGGGTTCTTCTGCACCAGCCCCCGGTCCTGCAGCCGCGACAGCAGCTCCCGGATCACGTTGCGCGAGACGTCGTAGTGGTCCGCCGCCGCCTGCTCGTGAACCCGGAACAGCCCGAAGGGCAGGGCGCGGGCGACCGAGCCCTCGAAGTCCCGCGCGATCCGCTCCGCCGCCCCCATCTGCGGCTCCGGCGCGCCCTCCTCCAGCCCCAGCATGGCCGGCGTCAGCTTCACCCGCCGAGGGGCCTCGCCCCCGGGCACCAGGAACCCGCGCCCGGCGAAGCGCTCCAGCATCCCGCGGGCCGCCAGCTCCCCCATCGCCGTCCGCACCGGCGTGCGGGAGGAGCCGAACAGCGCCGCCACCGGCCCCTCGGTCAGCACCGTTCCCGGCGCCAGCCGCCCGCCCGCGATCGCCTGCTCCAGCGTCCGCTCCACCGCGGCGTAGAGGGGCGCGGGGCGACCGGGGTCGACCGTGCGGGTCTCGAGCCTCTCGGGGTCGTCTTCGCTCACGCCTGACCTCGTGTCGTTTCGGGAAACGCTACGCGCAAAATCGGCTTTCGTATACGAAAGTCGCTTTCAGGGCGCCGCATATCTGGGCTTCCCTGCCCATTTCGCCGTCGTTCGCACGGAATGCACCCTGCCTCCACCAAAGAGTTTTGACTTTTGTCACCAAAGTGCAATTCTGATCCGGCGAGTCGAACCAGGGAGGACGCGCCCACATGCTGGAGCTTCAGGGGCTCTCCAAGCGCTACGGGACCGAGGTCGCCCTCGACGACGTCTCCCTCGTCGTCCGCGACGACGAGTATCTGACGCTCCTCGGGCCCTCGGGCTCGGGCAAGTCCACGCTGCTGCGGGTGATCGCGGGGCTCGAGACGCCCGACGCCGGCCGCGTCCTGCTCGACGGCAGGGACATCGGCGCGCTGCCGACCCACCGCCGGGGCCTGGGGATCGTGCAGCAGAACTACGCGCTCTTCCCCCACATGACGGTCTTCGACAACGTCGCCTTCGGCCTGCGCTTCCGCGAGACCGCGCCCGTCGCCGACCCCTCCGAAGTCGACCGCCGCACCCGCGCGACCCTCGACCTCGTCGGCCTGACCGGGTTCGAGACCCGCATGCCCGGCCAGCTCTCCGGCGGCCAGAAGCAGCGCGTCTCGCTGGCCCGCACCCTGGTCACCGAGCCCCGCATCTGCCTCCTCGACGAGCCGCTGGGCGCCCTCGACGCCAACCTGCGCGAGCGCATGACGGTCGAGCTCCGCCGCATCCGCGAGGCGCTGGGCGTCACCTTCCTCCATGTCACCGGCAACGAGGCCGAGGCGCTGGCGATGGGCGACCGCATGATCGTCCTCGACCGCGGCCGCGCCCTGGCGGTGGCCCCGCCCGAGGAGATCTTCGCCGCCCCCGCCGACACCCGCGTGGCCCGCTTCCTCAACGCCTGGAACCTGATCCCCGGCCGCGCCGGCGCCGACGGCTTCGAGGTCGCGGGCGAAGCCCCCCTCGCCCTCCCCGCCCCCGCGCCCCAGGCGCAGACCTACGGCGTCCCCTACGACGCCGCCTGGATCAGCCGCGACCCCGCGCCGGCCCCCGGCGAGGGCGTCCTGCCCGCGCGCTACGTCGCCTCCGAGTTCCTGGGCTCGAAGGTCGTCTACCTGCTGCGCCGGGCCGACGGGAAAGTGTTCGAGGTGGAGCGCCATCTCAGCCGCGAGGACCCCGAGACCTACGCCCAGGACGAGACGCTGGCCGTCCGCTGGCGCCTCGCCGACGTGCATCTCTTCGACGGCGCCGGCCGCCGCATTCCGCTCGCCCCTGCCGGAGCCCCTGCATGACGTCCTCCGAGACCCTGACGCGCCCCGCCCCCGCCGCCGCCGATCCGCGGGCCGAGGGCTGGTTCGCCCGCAACCGCAGCCTCGTGCTGGCGTCGCCGGGCGTGGCGTGGATGGTGCTGTTCCTGCTCGTGCCGCTGGGCATGATGATCTACGTCAGCTTCTGGACGCAGACCACCTTCGCGATCAACTCCACCCTGACCACGAAAAGCTGGGTCGCGTTCTTCTCCTCGGACACCTACGTCGGCGCCCTGCTGCGCACCCTGCGCCTGTGGCTGACGGTCCTCGCCCTGACCTTCGTCATCGGCTACCCGACCGCGCTGTTCATCGGCCGCTTCGTGCGTTCGAAATCCATCCAGACGATCCTGCTGGTCGCCTGCGTGATCCCGTTCTGGACCTCGTTCCTGATCCGCGTCCTCGCCTGGCGCCCGATGCTGGGGCGCGAGGGCGCGGTGAACATCGTCCTCGAGAACCTCGGGATCATCTCCCAGCCCATCGAGACGCTGCTGTTCACCGAGACCTCGGTGATCATCGGCATGGTGCAGATCTACGTGGTGTTCATGGTCGGCCCCGTGGCCTTCATGCTGGCGCGCATCGACGACAGCCTGATCGAGGCCGCCCGCGATCTCGGCGCCTCCGCCTGGACGATCTTCTCGCGCATCATCTTCCCCCTCAGCCTGCCCGGCGTGGTGGTCGGCGCGATCTTCGTCTCGGTGATGGTGCTGGGCGAGTTCGCCACCGCCTCCGCCCTTTCGGGGCGCAAGGTGAACCTGCTGGGCAACATCATCGTCAGCCAGGTCGGCTCCCTGAAATGGGCCTTCGCCGCGGTGATCGGCGTGGTGCTGACCGTCTGCATCGGGGTGGTCGTCGCGGCCCTCCTGCGCCTCGTCAACCTGCGCAAGGAGCTCTGAGCCATGGGCGACCTCCCGATCCTGAAGCGCACGCTGGCGGTCTACACCGGCCTCTTCATCGTCTTCCTCTACGGCCCCTTCGTGGTGATGGGGATCCTGAGCTTCCAGGCCGGCCCCGAGGGCGGCCCCCAGTTCCCGATCATCGAGTGGTCGACCTACTGGTATCGCCACCTCTTCGGCCTGACCGAGGCCACCCGCATCGCCCCCCTCCCGATCCGCGAGGCGCTGCTCCGCTCCCTGACCCTCGCCTTCGCCACCACCGTCGTCTCGACGGTCCTCGGCACCCTGACCGCGCAAGCCTTCCGGCGGAACTTCCGCGGCTCCGGCGTGATCTTCTACCTCGTGATCCTGGGCATGATGGTCCCCGGCCTGCTGCTGGGCCTGGGCCAGGCGCTGGTGGCGCAGAACCTCGGCATCGACCGCAGCTGGTGGGGCACGGCCTTCGTCCTGCACGTGGTCTACACCTACCCGTTCGCCTTCCTGGTGATGCTGGCGATCTTCAACCGCTTCGACCCCCGCGTGGAAGAGGCCGCCTGGAGCTTGGGCGTCTCCCCCGCCGTCACGTTCCGCAAAGTGACCTTCCCGATGGTCTTCCCCGGCGTGCTCTCGGCCATGCTCTTCGGCTTCACGCTCAGCTACGACGAGTTCCCCCGCTCGCTCTTCACCGCCGGCTCCGACGTCACCCTGCCGCTGGCGATCTACGGAACCTTCGCGGTCGAGATCCACCCCAACATCTTCGCCTTCGGGGTCCTGTCGACGCTCTTCTCCTTCACCATCCTCGCCATCTACGGCCTGCTGATGGCGGCCTCCGTCCGCCGCGCCCGCATCAAGGCTTCCGGCATCCAGGAGGACGAGGCATGACCCGCCTCGCCGCCCACACCGCCCTCGTCACCGGCGCCGGCGCCGGCATCGGCAAGGCCATCGCCCTCCGCCTCGCCGCAGAAGGCGCGAAAGTCGCCGTCAACGACCTCTCCGCGGAGCGCGCCGCCGAGACCGTGGCGCTGATCCAGAAAGCCGGAGGCGAAGCCCTCCCCACCCCCGGCGACGTCTCCGACCCCGAGGCGGTCGAGGCCATGTATTCCACCGCGGAATCCGCCTGGGGCCGCATCACCCTCGCCGTCAACAACGCCGGCATCGTCCACCAGGCCAGACTGGAAGACCTCGCCGTCGAGGACTTCGACCGCATGATCGCCGTGCACCTGCGCGGCTGCTTCCTCGGCTGCCGCCGCGCGATCAACCCGATGCTCGCGGCGGGGCAGGGGGTGATCGTCAACATCGCCTCCCAGCTCGGCCAGATCGGCGGCATCGAGCTCGCCCATTACTCCGCCGCCAAGGCCGGCATCATCGGCCTGACCAAGTCCCTCGCCCGCGAGGTCTCGTCCCGCGGCGTCCGCGTCAACGCCGTCGCCCCCGGCCCGATCGCGACCGAGCTGGTCATGGCCCTCTCCGACGACTGGCGCGCCGCCAAGACCGCCGAGCTCCCCCTGGGCCGCTTCGGCGCCCCCGAGGACGTGGCGGCCACCGTCGCCTTCCTCGCCTCGGACGACGCGAAAATCTACGTGGGCCAGACGCTTGGCCCGAATTCCGGCGACGTGATGCTGTGAGGGACCCCCGATGACCGACGCCATGAAAACCGTCCTGATCACCGGCGCCGGCATCGGCATCGGCCGCGCCACCTCCCTCGCCTTCGCCGCCGCCGGCTGGCGCGTGATCGTCACCGACGTGCTCCCCGAGGAAGGCGCCTCCGTCGTCGCGGAGATCGAGGCCGCCGGCGGCACGGCCGAGTTCCACCCCCTCGACGTCACCTCCACCGAGGCCGCCGAGACCCTCGTCGCGAAGATCGAGCAAACCCACGGCGCAATCGACGCCCTGATCTGCAACGCCGGCATCGCCCACAAGGTCCCGCTGGCCGACCTCACGGACGCCAAATGGGACCACACCATGGAGGTGGACCTGAAGGGCATGATCCGCCTCGTCCGCCCCGCCGTCCCGGGCATGAAGGCCAGGGGCGCCGGCGCCATCGTCTGCCTCAGCTCGATCATGGGCGTCGCCTACGGCTGGGACGAGCATGTCGCCTACTCCGCCGCCAAGTCCGGCGTCGTCGGCATGGTCCGCGCGCTGGCCGTCGAGCTCGCCCGCTCCGGCATCCGCGTCAACGGCGTCGCGCCGGGCTACATCCGCACCGCCCAGGCGCTCTCCGAAAAGCATTCCCTCGGGCCGGAGGGCCTCGAGAAGGCCGCCGACTTCATCCCGATGGGCCGGGTCGGAGAGCCCGAGGACATCGCCGACGTCATCCTTTTCCTCGTCTCGGACCAGGCCCGGTATCTCACCGGCCAGGTGCTGACCGTCGACGGGGGTTTGCTGGTGGGCCGCTACTGACCGCCCGCGCGTCACGACCTCGACAGATCGTCAACAGGGAGACGACCATGAGACCCATCCACCCCTCACGCCGCCGGTTCCTCGCCGGCGCCGGCGCGCTGGCCGGCTCCTCGGCGCTGATCCGCCCGAACCGCCTGTGGGCGCAGGGCCTCTCCAGCCAGGAGCTGCGCACCGTCGGCCTCTCGGTCACGGTGCAGGAGCGCATCCTGCAGGAGTTCAAGGAGAAATCCGGCGTCGGCGCGGTGTCGGGCAAGGCCGACATCTTCCCCAACACCCAGACCGAGCTGCTGTCGGGCTCCACGGCCTACGACTGCTGGGAGACCATCGGCGAGCGTCTGCCGGCGATGACCATCACCAACACCATCGCCCCCATCGCCACCTCGGACCTTTCGAACTGGGGCGACATCCGCCCCATCTTCACCGAGGTCACGGGCGGGATGGAGCCCAAGGCTCATATCGCCGGCCAGATCTGGGCCGACGAGGCCAAGACCCGGCTGTGGATGGTCCCCACCGTCTTCAACTTCGACTCCATCGGCTACCGCCCCGACCTCGTGGAGGCCGAGGAGGCCAACACCTGGACCTGCCTCTTCGACGACAAGTTCAAGGGCAAGTCGGGCCTCAACGTGGACCCGCTGATCGCCTTCGGCCAGGCGATCCTGGCCATGAACAGCCTCGGCCTGCTGGAGGTCCCGAACCCCGGCAACCCCTCCGTCGAGGAGATCGACGAGGCCGCGGCCTTCCTGATCTCCAAGAAGAAGGGCGGCCAGTTCCGCGCGCTGTGGGGCGACTTCGGCGAGCTGGTGAACCTGCTGGCCTCGGGCGAGATGGTCGTCGCCGACGCCTGGCAGCCCGCCGTGATGGCGGTGAAGGCCCAGGGCATCCAGTGCGCCTACGCCATCCCCAAGGAGGGCTACCGCGGCTGGGCCATCGGCATCTCGATGATCGACGGCACCCCCAACGCGGAGGCGGTGAAGGCCTACGCCGACTACTGGCTGTCGGGCCCGCCGGCGATCACGGTCTCCGAGCAGGGCTATTACTCGCCCACGACCAAGATCAAGGAGGTCATGGACCCCGCCAAGTACGCCTTCTGGTACGAGGGCCAGCCCTGGACCGGCGCGCCCGAGCGCGGGATCTCCGAGGGCGACCTGCGCGACGGCGGCTCGCTGGAGGAACGGTCCTCCCACGTCGCCTACTGGCACCAGTGGCCCGACGAATACGACCACCTGATGATGAAGTGGGACGAGTTCCTCTCGGCCTGATCCCCCCCCCGCGGGGCGCCGTGCCGGGCGCCCCGCGCAGCCCTCGCCCGTCCCGGCGGGCGGGGGCCCCTCTGCCCCCCGGAGCGCCCGATGACCCAATTCGACCTGGAGCTGGTGAAGCTGCGCAAGGTCTACGGCGGCGAGACCGTCGCGGTCGAGGATTTCGACCTTCAGGTCTCGAAGGGCGAGTTCATCTCCTTCGTCGGCCCGTCGGGCTGCGGAAAGACCACGACGCTGCGCATGATCGCGGGGCTGGAGGAGATCACGTCGGGCGACCTCCTGATCCGCGGCCGGAACTTCACCCGCATCCCGGCCGAGAAGCGCCCCACTGCCACGATCTTCCAGAACTACGCCCTGTTCCCCCACCTCACGGTGCGCGAGAACATCGAATTCGGCCTGAAGGTCCGCGGCCTGTCCTCTGGGGACGTCAAACGCCGCACCGACGCGATCATCGACAAGCTGGAGCTAGGCGACGTCGCGGGATCGCGCGAAGGCGCCCTCTCCGGCGGCCAGAAGCAGCGCGTGGCCCTCGCCCGCGGCCTGGCGGTGGAGCCCGAGATCCTGCTGCTGGACGAGCCCCTCGGCGCCCTCGACGCCAACCTGCGCAAATCCATCCAGGAAGAACTGAAGATCCTCCAGCGCGAGGTCGGCATCACTTTCATCTTCGTCACCCATGCCCAGTCCGAGGCCCTCTCGATGGGCGACCGCGTCGTGGTGATGAACGCCGGGAAGGTCGAGCAGATCTCGCCCCCCTTCGAGCTCTACACCCGCCCCCGCTCCCCCTTCGTGGCCCGCTTCATCGGCCGCAACCTGCTGATCCCCGGAGACCTTTCCCAATGCACCGGGGATCGCGCGGTGGTCAGCACCCGTTTCGGCTCCCTCGCCGGCGCCCCCGTCTTCTCCGCCGCGGCCTCCGGCGCGAAAGTCACCGTCGTCGCCCCCTCCGAATACGTCGAGCTCCACGCCCCCGGCGCCCCGCCCCACGACGCCGAGGCCACCGAGGGCCTGACCGGCCGCATCACCGCCCTCGACCCCGTCGGCCACGTGATCTTCGCCACCGTGCAGCTGGACGAGACCCTCTCCGTCCGCCTCGAAACCCACCGTGAGCGCTTCGAGGGCCGCGGCCTCGCCCCCGGCGCCCCCGTCAACCTGCGCTGGCGCCCCGCCCGCGCCTCGGTGGTGCTCGACGCCGCCTGACAACGGGGGCGGCCCGCCCGCCCCCGACCGGACGGCCCCGCCCGTCCCGACCAGATCCGACGGCCCGCACGGCCGTCCCGACAGCCCGGCCGGCCCCGCGCCGACCGACCCCGCAACCGCCCTGGCGACCCCAGGCCCCGCGCGACCCCCCCGTTTCAGGAGGGAGTCGCGCGACGCTGGAGACGTGCCCGATGGACGCCCTCAAGCGCCCCTTCGCCCCTCGTCGGACGCCCCCGCACGCCCCGGCCGGCGCCTCTGCGGGCGGGGGCGGCGACCGCCTCGACCGCATCGCCGACGCCACCGCGGCCGAGATCGGCCGGGCGCTGGCCACCGGCGAGACCTCCTCCCTGGCCCTGACCGAGCGCCTCCTGACCCGGATCGCCGCCGGCGACCCCGCCGCCTTCATCCGCCTGACGCCCGAGCGCGCCCGCGCCGAGGCCACGGCCGCCGACGCCCGCCTCGCCGCCGGCCGCCCGCTGTCGCCGCTCGACGGCGTGCCCATCGCCTGGAAGGACCTGGTGGACATGGCCGGCGAGCGGACCACCGCCGGCTCCGCGCTGCACGCCGACGCCATCCCCGCGATCCGCGATGCGGCGGTGGTCGCGAACGCCGCCCGCGCCGGCATGGTCAGCCTCGGCAAGCTGAACCTGGCGGAGTTCGCCTACTCCGCCCTGGGCCAGAACCCCCACTTCGGAACGCCCGCCAATCCCGCCGTCGGCGCCGGCCCCGCCCGCGCCCCCGGCGGCTCCTCCTCCGCCTCCGGCGCCGCGGTGGCCGCGGGCCTGGTCCCCTGCGCGCTGGGTTCCGACACCGGCGGCTCGATCCGCATCCCGGCGAGCTTCTGCGGCGTGGTCGGCTCCAAATCCTCCGGCGGCCGCCTGCCCATGGGCGGCGTGTTCCCGCTCTCGAAGACCCAGGACACCGTCGGCCCGCTCTGCCGCTCGGTCGAGGACGCCGCCCTCCTCGACGCCATCCTCCGCGGCGCCCCCGCGCCTGCGCCACCCCCGCGCGACGTCGCCAACCTGTCCCTGCTGGTCCCCGAGGGCATCGCCCTGAGCGACCTCGCCGAGGACGTGTCGGAAAACTTCGAGCGCAGCCTCACCGCCCTCTCCCGCGCCGGCGCCTGGATCCGCCGCGAGCCCCTCCCGGCCCTCGAGCGCATCGCCCAGGCCCTCACGACCGGCTCCATCGTGGCGGCGGAGGCCTACGCCCTCCACCGCACGGCCCTCGAGGGCCCCGAGCTCGCCCGCATCGACCCCCGCGTCGCCGCCCGGATGCTGATCGGGCAGGGCATGTCGGCGGCCGACCTCGTCGACCTCCACCGGCTGCGCGACGAGGCCATGGCGGAAGTGGCCGCCGCGCTGGACGGCGCCTTCCTCGCCATGCCCACCACGGCGATCGCCGCCCCGAAACTGAGCGAGTTGAAGGACGAGGCCGCCTTCCGCCGCCTCACCCATCTCGCCAACCGCAACACCGGCTTCGGCAGTTTCCTGGACCTCCCCGGCCTCGCGATCCCCAACGGGCGCGACCGGAGCGGCCTGCCCACCTCCTTCCTCCTCTCGGCCCCCGCCAACGAGGACGCGGCGCTCCTGCGCGCCGGCCTCGGCGTCGAGCCGCTCATCCGCACCACGAAAGGACCAGCTGCATGATACGAGTAGGCGTCGACGTCGGCGGCACCTTCACCGACATCGTCCTCGAGCGCCGCGAGCCCGGGACGGACCCCGAGGTGACCGTCACCAAGGTCCCCTCCACCCCCCACGACCAGTCCGAGGGCGTGGTCGCCGGCGTCCTGCAGGTCTGCCGCCTGGCGGGCGTGGAGCCCGCCGCGATCAACCAGCTCTTCCACGGCACCACGGTCGCCACCAACATGGTCATCGAGCGCGACGGCGCCCATGTCGGCATGCTGACCACCAAGGGTTTTCGGGATATCCTCCACATGGCGCGGCATAAAAGGCCGCACAATTTCTCCCTGCAGTTCGACGTCCCCTGGCAGTCGAAACCGCTGGTCAAACGCCGCGACCGCCTCCCCATCGCCGAGCGCGTGATGCCCCCCACCGGCGACATCGAGGTTCCGCTGGACGAAGATGAGGTGCGCGCCGCCGCCGAGCTCCTCAAGAAGCGCGGCGTCGAGGCCGTCGCCATCGGCTTCCTGTTCTCCTTCCTCAACGACGCCCACGAGAAGCGCGCCCGCGAGATCGTCCAGGAGGTCATGCCCGAGGCCTACATCTGCGCCTCCTCCGACGTGGTGAACGTGATCCGCGAATACGAGCGGTTCTCCTCGACCGCCATGAACGCCTACATCGGCCCGCGCACGGCCCTGTATCTCCGCCGCCTCGAGACCCGCCTGAAAGAAAACGGCATCGAGGCCATCGTGCGCATCATGCAGTCCAACGGCGGCATCTCGACCATCGAGAACTCGGCCGCCCGTCCCATCGGCTTGCTGCTCTCGGGACCTGCCGGCGGCGTCATGGGCGGCCGCTGGACGGGCGAGCACTGCGACGCGGCCAACGTGATCACCATCGACATCGGCGGCACCTCGGCCGACATCTCGGTGATCCAGGACGGCGAGCTGCGCATCAAGAACCCCCGCGACACCACCGTGGCGGACCTGCCGGTGCTCGCGCCCATGATCGACATCGACGCCATCGGCGCCGGCGGCGGCTCGATCGCCTATGTCGACGCCGGCGGCGCCTTCCGCGTCGGCCCCCGCTCGGCCGGCGCCGCCCCGGGCCCCGCCTGCTACGGCCGCGGCGGCACCGAGCCGACCGTCACCGACGCCCAGGTGGCGCTGGGCCGCCTCGACCCCGAGCGCTTCCTCGGCGGCGACCTGAGCATCGACAAGACCCTCGCCGAGGAAGCCATCCGCACCCACATCGCCGAGCCGCTTGGCCTGTCGGTCACCGACGCCGCGCTGGGCATCCTGAAAATCATCAACAACAACATGGCGCTGGCCATCAACGCCAACTCCGTCGCCAAGGGCATCGATCCGCGAGGCTTCTCCCTGATGGGCTTCGGCGGCGCCGGCCCCCTGCACGTCGTGGCGCTGGGCGAGATGATCCAGGCGAAGGACATGATCTCCCCCCTCCAGCCCGGCATCACCGCCGCCACCGGCCTGCTCGTCGGCGACCTGAAGTACGAGTACACCCAGTCGGTGCTGGCCACCCTCGACGACGCCGCCGACGAGACGCTGGCCTCGATCAACGCCATCGCCGACGCCCTGACCGCCGAGGCCACCGCCCAGCTCGACGCCGACGGCATCCCCCCCGAGAAGCGCCGCTTCACCAGGGTCATGGAGTGCCGCTACGTCGGCCAGGGCTTCGAGCTTCGCGCCGCCATGCCCGAGGGCGCCCTGACGCAAGCCAACAAGCAGGCCGTCATCGACGCCTTCTTCGACGTCCATAAAGAGACCTACGGCCACGCCTTCCGCGACCAGACCACGGAGGGCGTCACGCTCCGCGTCATCGCCTCCGCGGAAGTCGACACCCTGCGCCTGAAGGAACTGGAGAAGGGCGGCCGCGCCAACCCGACGGACGCCATCCTCTACACCGCCGACACCGTCTTCGACGACGGGGTCGCCACCCCCACCCCCCGCTACGACCGCGAAAAACTGAAAGCCGACGACACCGTCGACGGCCCCGCGATCATCACCCAGCACAACTCCACGACCATCCTGCCGCCCGGCTACGTCGCCACCGTGCTCGGCTACGGCGACATCCGCATCTCGCGCACCTGACGGAGGACCCCATGACCCAGGATCTCGATCCCATCACCCTGCAGGTCGTCGGCGGCGCCCTGCACTCGATCGCCGACCAGATGGGCAACGTGCTCTACCGCATGAGCTATTCGTCCATCATCCGCGAAAGCCAGGACCTCGGCGCCGGCCTCTTCGACACGGCCTACAACACGCTCTGCGAGTCCGACTCCACGCCGATGCACATCGGCTCCCTCCCCGGCTACCTCCGCGGCATCGCCCAGACGATCCCGCTGGACGCCTGGAAGCCCGGCGACCTTGTGCTGCACAACCACCCCTACAAGGGCTGCTCGCACTCCCCCGACATCGCCGTCGTCATGCCGGTGTTCTTCGAGGGCGAGCTGGTCGGCTTCTCCGCCAACACCGCCCACCACGTCGACATCGGCGCCGCCACGCCGGGCCTGATCATCGACGTCGCCGACATGTGGTCCGAGGGCATGATCCTCGACGCCGAAAAGCTCTACGACGAGGGCGTGCGCAACGAGACCCTGTGGCGCCACATCCGCAACAACACCCGCGTCCCCGGCCTGGTGATGGGCGACCTCGAAGCCCAGATCGCGTCGGCCGAGCTCGGCGTCCGCCGCTTCCAGGAACTGATGGCCCGCTACGGCAAGGCCACGGTCATCCAGGCCACCCAGCAGCTGATGGACTACACCGAGCGCCGGATGCGGGCCGAGATCGCCAAGATCCCCGACGGAGAATACTTCGCCGAAGGCTTCCTCGACGACGACGGCCGCAACTACGGCGAGCACCTGGCGATCAAGGTGAAGGTCATCATCGACGGCGACAGCGCCACCATCGACCTCACCGGCTCCGCCCCCCAGACGCCGACGGCCTTCAACGTCCCCTTCGACGGCTCCACCATGGTGGCGGCCTTCTTCGTGTTCCGGGCCATGCTGCTCGACACCTACACGACGCAGGACGACATCCCGGCCAACGAAGGCTCCTTCCGCCCGATCTCGGTCATCGCCCCCAAGGGCTGCATCTTCAACCCGAACATGCCCGCGGCCGCCGAGGCCCGCTTCTGCCAGATCCAGCGCATGGCCGATCTGGTGATCAAGGCCCTCGCCCCGGTGCTGCCGGACCGCTGCACCGCCGGCAACGCGGCGACGCTGGACTTCGCCGCCTACTCCGGCGTCAAGGACAACGGCGACTACTGGGTGTTCCTGGAGGTCAACGAGGCCGCCATGGGCGGGCGCCCCTTCTCCGACGGCCCCGACACGGTCGAGGAGCTGATGCGCAACACCCGCAACAACCCGCTCGAGGACCTGGGCATGCACCTGCCCCTGATCTGCGACCGCTACGAGGTGCGCGACGACGTCGAGCCCGGCGCCGGCAAGTTCCGCGGCGGGCAGGGCGTGGTCAAATCCCAGCGCTATCTCACCCCCGGCCAGACCACCCACGAGAACGACCGCCACCACGACGTCCCCTGGGGCATCTTCGGCGGCAAGCCCGGCGCCACCGGCAAGCTGGAGCTGCACAACATCCACTCGGGCGAGACCCGCTCGCTGCACGCCAAGCTCTCGGGCATGCCCACCCAGACCGGGGACGTGATCTCCTACTTCTCGCCCTCGGGCGGGGGCTACGGCGATCCGCTGGAACGCGACCCCGCCAAGGTCCTCGACGACGTGCTCGACGGCTTCATCCGACCCGAGAGCGCGCGGCGCGACTACGGCGTGGCGCTGGTCGAGGTCGACGACGGCTACGGCTGGGCGCTGGACCTCGCCGCGACCGAGTCCCTGCGCGCCGACCTGCGCGCCTGACGCGCCCGGCCGTCCCCCGCGATCCGCGCCGGCGAGCCCCCTCGCCGGCGCATTTTCGTATCCGATCCGGGCCGCCATGCACCCCCTGCGGGCGTCGCCGGCCCGCGATTCCGCGTGCGGTGCAACATGGGCGCAGAGCGACCAAGAATCGTTCGCTGCCCGACAAGACTGCACAAGGCGCGTGCGGCCATGCTGATCCCTGCTCGATACAGCCTGTCGATTGGGCATAGCCCCGTGTTCGAACGCCCCTCGAAAAGGAACTGTCCACAGTGGACCTTCTCGCCCGATCGGATGCCCTCCTCGATGCCGCGGCGCCGCAGACGCCGCTGGCGGAGGTCGGCAACCTCTCCGACCGGGTGCGGGCCTACCTGCTCGCCCAGCTCACCGCGGGCGAGCTCGCCCCCGGCGAGCGGATCAACGAGGCCGAGCTCGCCCGGCGTCTGGGCATCTCGCGCAACCCGGTGCGCGAGGCGGTGGCGGGGCTGGTGCGCCAGGGCTTCCTGGTGGCCCGCCCGCGCCGCGGCGCCTTCCTGCGCACCTTCACGCGCAAGGACGCGGACGATATCTTCTCGTTCCGCATCGCGGTCGAGACCTTCGCCCTGCGCCAGGCCCTCGCGCTCGGCGAGCCGGGCTTCGGCCTGCGGATGCGGATGATCGCGGGCGACATGCTCGAGGCCGCCCGCACCGGCGACGTGGGCCGGATGCACGAGCTCGACATCGCCTTCCACCGCACGATCTGCGTGGCCTCCGACAACCGCGCGGCGCTGCGCGCGCACGAGGCGATGGACGCCTCGGTGCGCATGATGATCGCGACCGTGAACCTGCGCGAGGACCCGCTGGAGCTGTCGGCGGGCGAGCATCTCGCCATCGCCGAGGCCATCGACCGGCGCGAGGCCGACCGGGCCGAGGGCCTGCTCGCGGCCCATATCCGGCGCAGCCGAAGCAACGTCGTGCTCGCCCCCGCGGCGGAGCGCGAGCCCGGCGCGCCGCTCTCCCCGACCCCCAGGAGGACGTCATGAAGCTGTCCGCCACCAAGCTCTACGTCGAGCGCTACGTGAAATGCCGCTGCTGCGGCGTGCTGATCTACGACGCCGGCCGCGCCGATGCGGTCGAGCGCGACGGCGCGCTGTTCTGCTCGACCTGGTGCGTCGACTGGCACGACGCCCGCCCGTCCCTGTCCGCCGCCGGCCCCGGCGCGGACCCGGCGCCGGCCGACTGAGGCCCCGCCCCACCCCCGAGCGGACATCGCCCGAGGAGAAACGCCCCCCGCAGGCGGGGGGGACGCCCGGCGGCCCCGGCCGCCGGACCGAAAGCCGTGGGCGCAGGCGGCGCAGACCGCCGCGCCGCGACGCCCTGAAGCGACCCCGGCCGGGAGCGCCGGACGCTGCAACCGACAGGAGAGGTGCAATGAAATCCGCGACCCTGAAATCGTTCCTGGCCGGCGCCTCGGCGCTGGGCCTGCTCGCCGGCGGTCCCGCCGCCGCGCAGGAGGAGATCGTCGTCGGCATGGCCGTCGCCCAGACCGGCTGGATGGAGGCCTATGACGGCGAAGGCGCCAAGATGGCGCAGATGTATTTCGAGCAGCTCAACGCCGAGGGCGGCCTGCTCGGCAAGCAGATCAAGGTGCTGATCGCCGACACCAAGACCGACCGGGTCGAGGGCGCGAAGGTCGGCCAGACCATGGTCCAGGAAGGGGCCGAGCTGATGCTGGTCTCGGCCGACTACGACTACGGCGCGCCCGCCGCGCTGCAGGCCCAGAAGGCGGGGATCGTCTCGTTCTTCCTCGGCGCCTCGGACCCCAAGGCGGGCGTGCTCGGCGTCGGGCCGTTCTCCTTCACCTCCGCCAACGCCGCCCAGCTCGAGGGCGCGACGATGGCCGACTGGGGCTATCAGGAGAAGGGCTTCCGCAAGGGCTATTCCCTCGTCGACGAGTCGATCGAATACAACAAGTCGATCTGCGCCGGCTACGACTGGATCATGGGCCTCAAGGACGACGCCGAGATCGTGGGCACCGACGTGTTCAAGGGCCTCGACCCGGTGATCTCGACCCAGATCACCCGCATGTCGGACGCCATCGCCTCGGGCGGGGTGGACCACATCATGCTGTGCTCCACGAACCCCGGCGCGGCCTCGGCGCTGCGCCAGATCCGCGCCGCGGGCATCGACCTGCCGGTCTTCGGCGGCACCTCGATGGACGGGACCTACTGGACCGAGGCCGTCCCCGGCCTGAAGGACTTCTACGTCCCGTCGCTGGCCCTGACCAAGGACGACCCCCGCGCCTCGGTCAACGAGGTCACCGAGGCCTACGCCGCCAAGTACGGCGCCGGCCCCGCCTCGCAGTACGCCTACCTGATCTACGGCATGCTCGACATGTGGGTCGCCGCGGTGAAGGAGGCCGAGACCACCGACGCCGCCGCCGTGGTCGAGGTGATGAACGGCTACGACAGCTTCGAGACCACGGTCGGCCTGCGCAAGCTGACGCCCGAGCTGCACATCCAGACCGAGATCCCGATGCTGGTCACCTCCTACGAGGGCGGCGAGCAGACCCTGGTCACCGAGTGGAGCGTCGGCATGCCGATCCCCCAGGAGGTGCTCTACCGCCTGGCGAAGTGAGGGCGCGCGCCCGGCCGGTCCCTCCGGCCGTCCGGGCGCCGTCGCCCCCCGCCCCTGACCGGCCCGGCGCCACCTTGGCCGGGCAGGGGCGAGCGGCGGCGGGCGCGGCCCCTCCCTCCGCGTCCGCCGTTCCCGAATTCCGCCCCGGAGCCTGCGCGCCGCTCGCGCCCGCTCCGGACGCCTTCCGCCCCGGCGCGCGCCCCTTCGCGGTGCGCCGCGCGCCCCCGGACCGTCGCCCCGGACCGCCCCGGCCGCCCTTCCGGCCTTCGCGGACCGCGCGCGCGCCCCGCAGGAGACGCCCCATGCAGGCTCCCCCCGCCCGCCACGCGCCGCCCCTCGACCGCCCCGGCGCCTCCGACGACGCCGAGCTGGGCGTCGAGAACCTGACCGTCCGTTTCCAGGGCCTCGCCGCCATCGACGACGTGTCGCTGAAGATGCAGCGCCACGAGATCTTCGGCCTGATCGGCCCCAACGGCGCCGGCAAGACCACGCTGGTCAACTGCCTGACCGGCTTCCAGAAGCCGACGGAGGGCCGGGTGATGATGGCCGGCCGCGACATCACCGGCTGGGCCCCCACGGAATTCCGCCGCCACGGCATCGCCCGCACCTTCCAGGCGGGGCGCCTGTTCCCCGAGATGTCGGTGCTGGAGAACGCCGAGGTCACCGGCGTCGGCCTCGGCCAGTCCCGCCGCACGGCGCAGGCCGAGGCGAAGGAACTGCTCGACTGGATCGGCCTCGGCGACAAGCTCGACGTGCCGGCCTCCGCGCTCGCCTACACCGACCAGCGCCGCCTCGGCATCGCCCGCGCGATGATGCTGTCGCCCGCCTTCGTGCTGCTCGACGAGCCCGCGGCGGGCATGTCGGATTCCGAGTGCGAAGACCTGATGGAGATCGTCCAGGCCATTCCAAAAGCCTTCATCTGCGGCGTCCTGCTGATCGAGCACAACATGCGCGTCGTGATGGGCATCTGCGACCGCATCCACGTCCTCGACGGCGGCAAGACGCTCGCCGAGGACGTCCCCGAGGCGATCCAGCGCCACGAGGCGGTGATGGCCGCCTATCTTGGAATGGAGGCCTGAGATGGCGCTTCTCGACGTCTCCGACATCCATGTCCGCTACGGCGACATGGTGGCGCTGCGCGGCCTCTCGCTGAAGGTCGAGGAGGGCGAGGTGGTCTGCATCATCGGCCCCAACGGCGCCGGCAAGTCCACCACGCTCGCCGCCATCGCCGGCGGCGTGCGCCCCTACCGGGGCGAGATCCGCTACGACGGCCAGCCGATCCTCGGCACGCCCCCCGACAAGATCGCCACGATGGGCGTCAGCCTGGTCCCCGAGGGCCGCCACATCTTCGGCTCCCTGACGGTGGCCGAGAACCTGATCATCGGCGCCTACATGCGCAAGGACAAGGCCGAGGTCGCCCGCGACCGCGAGCGCATCCTCGCCCTCCTCCCGCGTCTCGCCGAGCGCATCGACTTCCCCGCCGGCCGCCTCTCCGGCGGCGAGCAGCAGATGCTGGCCGTCGCCCGCGCCGTGATGACCCGTCCCAAGCTGCTGCTGGTGGACGAGCCCTCCCTCGGCCTCGCCCCCAAGATCGTCGACCAGATCTACGAGATCCTGCTGGAACTCCGCAAAACCGAGGGCCTGACCCTCGTCATCAACGAGCAGTCCTCGAACCGCGTCCTGAAGTTCGCCGACCGGGTGAACGTGCTCCGCCAGGGTGAGATCCGCCTGGCCGGCACGGCGGCCGAGCTCGCCGACGGCGCCGCCATCCGCCAGGCCTACTTCGGCTTCGAACACGGGGCCCAGCCGGCCCCGGCCATGCAGACCCCCACCCAGGCTTCAACCGGAGGCGCGGCATGATCGGCTTCATCCAGAACCTCATCGACGCCCTGTCGCTGGGCGGGCTCTACGCGCTGACGGCGCTGGGCATCGGGCTTCTGTTCGGCATCCTTCGGCTGATCAACCTGGCGCATGGCGACCTGATCTCGGTCGCGGCCTATGCGCTGATCGTGCCGTCGGTGGACGTCACCGCGCGGATGTTCATCGGCGACTTCAACATCCTGTTCCTGCTGCCCTCGATCGCGCTGATCGTGATCCTGCTGGCGCTGGCGACCGACCTGATGGCCTTCCGGCCGCTGCGCAAGGCGACCACGCCGACGCTGATGATCGCCTCCTTCGCGGTCAGCTACATCATCCAGAACGGCATCCTGATGATCTACGGCTCGCGCCCGAAGGCCATCAACCTCTGGGGCGCCGCCAACCAGCAGATCCAGGTCGGAGACCTCCGCGTCCCCCTCCTCCAGGTGATCACCGTCGTCGTCACCATCGCCCTGATGGTCGGCCTGTCGCTGTTCCTCTCCAAGACCCGCTACGGCGTCCAGATGCGCGCCGCCGCCGAGGATTTCCGCATGGCCCAGTACCTCGGCGTCAAAGGCAACTTCGTCATCGGCATCGCCTTCGCCATCTCCGGCATCCTCGCAGCCGCGGTCGGGCTTCTCTACGTCACCCAGTCCGGCTCCCTGAGCCACACCATGGGCGTGCCCCTCGCCCTCTTCGCCTTCGTGGCGGTGGTGGTGGGCGGCATGGGCTCGCTGCCCGGCGCGGTGGTCGGCGGCTTCGCCATCGGCTTCGTCGTCACCATGCTCCAGGCCTACCTGCCGCCTGACCTGCGCGTCTTCCGCGACGCCTTCGCCTTCGCGATCGTCATCCTCGTCCTGCTGTTCCGCCCGCAGGGCCTGATCCCCGCCCGCAACGTCATCGAGCGCGTGTGAGAGGAGACACAGACCCCATGGACCGCATCCTCTCCAACATCCGCACCCTGCAGACCCCCGTCCTGCTGATCGTGCTGCTGGCGATCGTCTCCGGCCTCGCCTCCCTCACCGGCTCCGACGCCATGGCCACCACCATCGCCGAGATGATGATCCGCGTGGTCGTGGTGGTCGGCCTCTACGTCTTCATCGGCAACTCGGGCATCATCAGCTTCGGCCACATCTCCTTCATGTGCATCGGCGCCTACGCCGCCGCCTGGATGACCGCCGCGCCGACCTTCAAGCAGATCATGCTCGGCGGCCTGCCCGCCTGGCTGCAGACCGAGCAGTACCCGTTCCTCGTCGCCATGGCCTTCGCCGCGGTCCTGCCCGCCATCGTGGGCCTGGCGCTGGGCGGAGCGATCACCCGTCTCGGCGGCATCGCCTGCTCGATCGCGACCTTCGCGTTCCTGATGATCACCAACTCGGTCTACGCCAACTGGGACTCGGTCACCGCGGGCGTCAGCTCGATCATCGGCATCCCGACGCTGGTCGGCCCCTGGGTCGCCTGGGTGTTCGCGGGCGTGGCGATCCTGGCGGCGTGGTTCTACCAGATCTCCCGCCACGGCCTGATGCTGCGCGCCACCCGCGACGACCCGGTCGCGGCCCAGGCCTCGGGCATCAACCTGGTCAAGGCGCGGCTGGGGGCCTTCGTGCTGTCGGCGGCGCTGGTGGGCCTCGGCGGCGGCCTCTACGCCCAGTTCCTCGGCATCCTGACGGTGGACCCGTTCTACCTCGGCCTGACCTTCATCACGCTCGCGATGCTGGTGGTCGGCGGCATGTCCTCCCTCACCGGCGCGGTGATCGGGGTGATCGGCGTCACCATCATCGTCGAGCTCCTGCGCATGTTCGAGCGTGGTTCGATGGGCCCCATCACCCTCCCCCCCGGCAGCCAGGAGCTGGGTCTCGGCATCCTGATGGCCCTGATCCTGGTCCTGCGCCCCACCGGCCTCTCGGGCGGACGCGAGCTGAAGCTCTTCGGCCGCAGCCGCCCCGCCGCGCCCGCCGCCCCCGAGGCCGCCCAGGCCGCCCCCGCCGAATGACCGAGGACCCGAAGATGCCCGACTTCTCCGCCGGCGCCGCCTATATCGACGGCCGCTACATGCCGATCGCCGAGGCCTCGGTCCCCGTCACCCACTGGGGCTACCGCCGCTCCGACGTCACCTACGACGTGGTCGGCGTGTGGGAGGGGAACTTCTTCCGCCTCGACGACCACCTGACGCGCTTCCGCGCCTCCCGCGCCGAACTGCACATGGCGCCGAAGGAGACCGACGACGACCTCCGCGCCATCCTGCACCGCGTGGTCGCCCTCTCCGGCCTGCAATCCGCCTACGTGTCGATGGAGTGCCTGCGCTCCGTCCCCCTCCCCGGCAAGCCCCGCCACCCGGCCTACGTCCCCGCCTACACCATCGTCCTGGCGATCCCCTGGGTCTGGGTGGCCCCGCCGGAGATGATCGAGCGCGGCATGCACCTGATGGTCTCGAAAACCCCCCGCATCCCCCCTCAATGCGTGGAGCCGCGGGCGAAGAACTTCCACTGGGGCGACCTCACCCGCGCCCAGTTCGAGGCGCTGGAGGTCGAGGCCGACTTCGCCATCCTCCCCGACCTCGCCGGCAACATCACGGAAGGTCCGGGCTTCAACGTCTTCTCCGTCACCGACGGCGTCGTCTCGACCCCGATCCGCGGCGGCCTCGACGGCATCACCCGCCTCTCGGTCATGGAGCTCTGCGAGGAGCAGGGCCTGAAGCTGGAGGTCCGCGAGATCCCGGCCGACGAAATCCGCAACGCCGACGAGATCTTCACCTGCACCACCGCCGGCGGGATCATGCCCGCCAGCCGCATCGACGGTCGGATCCTGTCGAACGACCGCCCCGGCCCGATCTCCCGCCTGTTCCTCGACCGCTTCTGGGCGAAGCGCGCCGAGGGCTGGCACGCCACCCCCGTCGACTACTCGGCCGCCGCCGAGCCCACCCCCGCCTGACCCCCCCCGCAGGAGACCCCCTCATGTCCTATCGTCTCGGCGTCGACATCGGCGGCACGTTCACGGACTTCGTCGTCTACGACGAGGCCTCCGGCGAGCTGCACGCCTGGAAGAACCTCTCCACCCCCGCGGACCCGTCCGAGGGCGTGATGACCGGCCTGCGCAGCTTCGGCAAACAGTCCGAGATCTCCGGCATCCGCCTCGGCACCACGGTCGCGACCAACGCGCTTCTGGAAGGCAAGGGCGCCCGCGTCGCCTACGTCACCACCGCCGGCTTCCGCGATATCCCCTTCATCATGCGCGGCGACCGCAAGCACCACTACGACCTCGGCTGGATCAAGCCGAAACCCTTCCTCAAGCGCCGCGACGCCTACGAGGTGTCCGAGCGCGTCGGCCCCTCCGGAGAAATCCTGAGCCCGCTGAACGAGGACGAAGTCCGCGCCGTCGCGAAGAAAATCGCCGCCGAGCCCGAGATCGGCGCCGTCGCGGTGATGACCATGCACTCCTACCTCACCCCGGACCACGAACAGCGCATCAAGCAGATCTTCGCCGAGGAGGCCCCCGACCTCCCCGTCTCGATCTCCTATGAAGTCCTGCCCAAGTGGAAGGAGCACTTCCGCTCCTCCACCACCATCTGCGACGCCTTCATCAAGCCGGTGGTCAAGGACCGCATCGGCTCGATGAAGTCCCGCCTGGAGGCCGAGGGCGTCGACGCCCGGCTGGTCGTCATGCGCTCCAACGGCGGCGAGATGGAGGCCCGCAAGGTCGCAGACAGCCCCATCCAGATCGCCATGTCCGGCCCCACCGGCGGCGTCATCGCGGCCAAGCGCATCGCCCAGCTTCTGGGCATGGACAACCTCGTGACCTTCGACATGGGCGGCACGTCGACCGATGTGTCCACTGTGGTCAACGGCAAGGAGCGCTTCACCACCGACTTCGAGATCGAGTGGGGCCGCCCCATCCAGGTCCCGATGATCGACATCCGCACCATCGGCGCCGGCGGCGGCTCGATCGCCCGCATCGACGCCGGCGGCATGCTGGTCGTGGGCCCTGAATCGGCGGGCGCCACCCCCGGCCCCGCCTGCTACGGCCAGGGCGGAACACTCCCCACCGTCACCGACGCCAACCTGGTCCTCGGCCGCATCTCCGCGACCAACTTCCTCGGCGGCGCCATGGAGCTCGACGAGCCCGCCGCCCGCGCCGCCATCCAGCCCATCGCCGAGACCCTTGGCGTCTCCCTCGAAGACGCCGCCCTCTCGATCATCCGCATCGCCAACAACAACATGGTCGGCGCCCTGCACACGGTGCTGACCGAGCAGGGCCTCGACCCCCGCGACTTCACCCTGGTGGCCTTCGGCGGGGCAGGGCCCCTGCACATCTCCGACCTGATGGACGACGCCTCGATCCCCCGCGGCCTCTCGCCCAACTTCCCCGGCCAGTTCTCCGCCTTCGGCTTCACGATGGCCGACGCCCGGGTCGACCGTTACCGGACCGTGCAGCTCAACTCCCGCGCCTTCGACGCCCCCCGGGCCCGCGAAGCCCTCAAGACCCTGATCGCCGAGTGCCAGGCCGAGCTCGCCGCCCAGGGCCACGAAAGCCCCTCGATCTCCTGCGCCATCGACATGCGCTACCTCGGCCAGAACTACGAGCTGGAGCTCCCGATCCGCGCCCGAGACTTCACCGAAGAGGACGTCGCCCGGATCTACGCCGAGTTCCACGACCTGCACGAGGCCCGCTTCGGCTTCCGCCTCGACGACCACATGGAGATCGTGAACTTCATGGTCACCGGCGTCGCCTCCACCGGCGAGCTGACCCTGCCCAAGATCGCGGCCTCCTCCGAGGCCCCCGTCCCCGCCTCCACCCGCCCCGTCTACTTCCGCGCGGGCTGGGCGGACGCGGCGGTCTACTGGCGCTCGGAACTCAAGGCCGGCCAGACCCTCGACGGCCCCGCGCTGGTGGAAGAAGCCGCCTCCGTCACCGTCGTCGACCCGGGCAAGAGCCTCGAGGTCGACGCCTACGGCAACCTCATCGTCACCGCCAAGGAGTAAGCCCCATGGACATGGTTTCCCTCAACATCGTGGGCGGCATCCTGGTCTCGATCTGCCGGGACATGGGGGTGACGCTGATGCGCACCTCCTACTCCACGATCTTCTCCGAGAGCCTCGACTTCACCTGCGGCCTGGCCCTGCCCACCGGCGAACTCGTCGCCACCGGCGACTTCTGCCCCTCGATGATCGGCGGCATGCCGCTCCTGCTCCGCTCCTGCGTCCAGGAGATCGACATCGAGGACCTCGAGCCCGGCGACGTCATCGTCCACAACGACCCCTACCGCGGCGGCCTCCACACCCCCGAGCACACCTTCTTCAAGCCCGTCTTCGTCGACGGCCAGCTGATCGGCTTCTCCGTCGCCATCGGCCACGTGGCGGAAGTGGGCGGCATGGCCCCCGCCGGCTTCCCCGGCGAGGCCACGGAAATCTTCCACGAAGGCCTCCGCGTCCCCCCCGTGAAGATCAAGCGCGCCGGCAAGGACAACGAGGACGTCTGGCGCCTGATGCTCGCCAACGTCCGCACGCCCCGCTTCAACTACGGCGACTACCGCGCCATGATCGCCGCCGTCGACCTCGGCGAGCGCCGCATGGCCGACCTCGCGAAAAAGCACGGCGTCGACGGCTTCCGCGAGCATGTCTCCGCCCTGATGGACTACTCCGAGCGCCGGATGCGCGCCGAGATCGCCGAGATCCCCGACGGCGCCTACACCTTCCACGACTACATGGAAGACGACGGGATCGAGGACAAAGCCTACAAGATCAACGTCACCGTCCACGTCCAGGGCGACGGGCTGATCGTGGACTACTACGGCTCCGACCCGCAGGCGAAGGGCCCGGTGAACGCCACGCTCGGGGTGGCCTGGGGCGCCGCCTACAACGCCATCCTCCAGCTCACCGACGCCTCGATTCCCAAGAATTCCGGCTGCTTCCGCCCGATCAAGGTCATCGCGCCCCCCTCGACGGTGGTGAACGTGGACTATCCCGGCCCCTGCGTGGGCGGCAACACCGAGACCCATTGCCGCGTCGCCAATACGGTGATGGGCGCCCTCGCCCCCGCCCTCAAATCCCGCTCGGCGGCGACCGACGGCGCCTCCCACTCCAACTTCCTGTTCGGCGGAACCGACCCCGAGACGGGCGAGTTCTTCTGCTGCTACGACCTCACCCCCGTCGGCTGGGGCGGCCGCGCCTTCGCCGACGGCAACGACGCGGTCGGCGGGATCAACGGCAACTGCCCCCACATTCCCGTCGAGGTCTTCGAGTATCGCTTCCCCTTCCACGTCGAGGAATTCAAGCTCGTCGAAGGCTCCGGCGGCGCCGGCAAGCATCGGGGCGGACACTCGATTTCCAAGACCCTGACCGCCCGGGCGGACATGACCTACTCCTACATGTCCGACCGCCAGAAGATCTCTCCCTGGGGCATCCACGGCGGCAAGGAGGGCGGGCGCGCCGAACTCCTGATGGTCACCAAAGCCTCCGAGGGCGAGTGGAAGACCGTCTCGCAGCTCTACGGCAAACCCTCGCCCTCCAAGTTCGCCAACGTCCCGATCGCCAGGGGAGACCGCATCCGCATCTCCTCCCCCGGCGGCGGCGGCTGGGGCGATCCGGCCGAGCGGGATCGCCAGGCGGTGATCGACGACGTGCTCGACGGCTGGATCACCGCTCAGGATGCCGAACGGATTTACGGCGTGCGTCTCGACGCGCCCCTGTCCGAACCTGCATGATCGCGCCATCGGGTCGGGCCCCTGCGCCCGCCCCCCTTCGCCGCGCCCGATGCGCGGCCACCTGACTGATGGAAGACCCCCTAATGGACGCCTTGCCCAACTCCACCGCCGCGCGCGACGTCGCCTACCTGCTGCACCCCTACACCAACGCCCGCGCGCACGAGCGCGACGGACCGATCGTGATCGCGAAGGGCGAGGGCATCCACCTGTGGGACGATGCCGGCAACAAGTACATCGAGGCGATGTCCGGCCTGTGGTCCGTGGGCCTCGGCTTCTCCGAGAAGCGCCTGGTGGAGGCCGCCTACAAGCAGCTCCAGATCCTGCCCTACTCGCACACCTTCACCCACAAGGCGCATGAGCCCTCGGTCGAGCTGGCCGAGATGCTGGTGAAGATGACCCCCGACGGCCTCGACCGGGTGCACTTCACCAACTCCGGCTCCGAGGCGAACGACACCGTCGTGAAGATGGTCTGGTTCTACAACAACGCCATCGGCCGGCCGGAGAAGAAGAAGTTCATCTCCCGCCTCAACGGCTACCACGGCATCACCATCGCCTCGGGCTCGCTGACCGGCCTGCCGGCGAACCACCGCGGCTTCGACCTGCCCCTGCCGCAGATGAAGCACGTCACCACCCCCCACCACTACCGCTTCGCCGAGGAAGGCGAGACCGAGGAGGAATTCTCCACCCGCCTCGCCGAGGAGCTGGAAGCCAAGATCCTGGAGGAAGGCCCCGAGACCGTCGCCGCCTTCATCGGCGAGCCGGTGATCGGCGCCGGCGGCGTGCTGGTCCCCCCTGCGGGCTACTGGCCCAAGGTCCAGGCCGTCTGCCGCAAGTACGACGTGCTCGTGGTCGCCGATGAGGTCATCAACGGCTTCGGCCGCACCGGCAAGATGTTCGCCTGCGAGACCTACGACATCCAGCCCGACGTGCTGGTGCTGTCGAAGCAGATCACTTCCTCCTACCAGCCGCTGGCGGCGATCGTGTTCTCGGACAAGATCTACCAGGGCATCGCCGACGGCTCCGAGGCGCTGGGCACCTTCGGCCACGGCTTCACCACCTCGGGCCACCCCGTCGCGACCGCCGTGGGCGTCGAGAACATCAAGATCATCCAGGAGCGGGATCTGGTCTCCAACGCCGCGAAGGTCGGCGACGTGATGCGCGGCGAGCTGGCCAAATACGCCGATCACCCGCTGGTCGGCGAGGTCCGCGGCGTCGGCCTGATCGCCGCCTGCGAGCTGGTGGCCGACAAGGCGACCAAGGCGAAGTTCGACCCGGTCGGCAAGGTCGGCATGTCGGTCTTCAAGGCCGGCCACGAGCACGGCGTGATCCTGCGCGCCACCGGCGACAGCGTCTGCTTCTGCCCGCCGCTGATCACCACCGAGGAGCAGGCCGTCGACATCGTCGCCCGCTTCGGCAAGGCGCTCGAGGACGTCCGCAAGGCCCTCGGCAGGTAAGCCTCCGCGCCCGGGCATCCTCCCGGGCGCCCCGCTCCCGCGGACGGGCCGCCCTCCCGGCCCCTCCGCTCCCCACGCCGGCCCCTGGCCGGCCTTCGCCCCGCCGGCCCCGCCCGGCGCGCGCCAGCCGGGACGCCCCCGGCGCCGAACGACCCGCCGGACCCTCCCGGCCCCGACCGACCCGCCGGACCTTTGTCCGGCCGCTGACGCCCTCCCGGCGCCCGCGTTCAAAGAATCCCCGGACGGGCCGTCCTCCCCGGCCCCCCGGACCTCTCCGGACCTGACCGACCGCGCGCCCTCGCCGGCGCGTCCCCTGTCGCCTGCCGCGACCGGACGGTCCCCGCATGTCCGGACGACCCGCCCTCCCGATGGGGCCGGACCGCCGGCCCTGCGTGCTCCCTCCCTGCGACCGGACCCCCCATGACCTACCAGGCCTGCATCGACATCGGCGGCACCTTCACCGACTGCCTGATCTCCGACGGCGGCGGCGAGATCTCGATCTTCAAGTCGCCGACCACGCCCGGCGCGTTCGAGAAAGGATTTCTCAACGTTCTCAAGGTCGCGGCCGAGGGCTACGGCGAATCATTCGGCGATTTCATCAACCGAGTTGATTTAATCGTCCACGGTTCGACCGTCTCGACCAACGCCCTGGTCGAGCGCAAGACGGTCAAGGTCGGCCTCCTCCTGACGGAAGGTCATGAGGACATCCTGGTCCTGCGCGAGGGGCCCCGCAAAGGCGCCTTCCAGTACCGCCTCGACTACCCCGAGCCCTACGTCCCCCGCCGCCTCACCCGCTCCGTCGCCGGCCGCATCGACGCCCGCGGGCGCGAGCTGGTCCCCCTGTCGCTCGACGACGCCCGCGAGGCCGGCCGCGCGTTCCGCGCGATGGGCGTCGAGGCCGTCGCCGTCGGCCTCCTGTGGTCCGTCGTGAACCCCGCCCACGAACTGGCCGTGAAGGCGGCGCTGGAGGAGGAGCTCCCCGGAATCCCCATCACCTTGTCCCATGAAATCAACCCGATGCCGCGCGAATACAAGCGCACCATCGCCGCCGCCATCGACGCCTCCATCGCCCCGATCGTGCGCGCCTACGTGGAAAAGCTGAACGCTGCCCTCCTCTCCGAGGGTTTTTCAGGCGACCTGCTGCTGGCGAACTGCGTCGGCGGCATGATGCCGGTGCCCGAGATGATGGCGAAGCCGATCTACTCGGTGATGTCCGGCCCGACGCTGGCCCCGATGGCCGCGCTGGCCCTGCGCGAGGAGGCCGACATCATCGTCGGCGACATGGGCGGCACGACCTTCGACGTCTCGGCGCTGCGCGACCACAAGATCATCGTCACCCCCGACGGCATGATCCACGACGACAGTCTTGGCATTCCCAAGGTGGACGTCCGCTCGGTCGGCGCCGGCGGCGGCTCGATCGCCTGGGTGGACGAGGGCGGGCTGCTGCGCGTCGGCCCCCACTCCGCCGGCGCCCGGCCGGGCCCGGCCTGCTACGACGCGGGCGGGGCCGAGCCGACCGTGACCGACGCCAACGTGGTGCTCGGCATCGTCGATCCGGACTATTTCCTTGGCGGAAAGATGAAGCTTCGCAAGGATCTGGCCGAGAAAGCCATCGCCAAGGTCGCCGATCGCCTGGGCGTGACGATCCCCGAGGCCGCCTACGCGATCTACACCACCTCGAACCACAACATGGTCGCCGCCATCGAGGAGATCACCGTGCGCGAGGGCATCAACCCCCGCGACTCCGTCTTCGTCTGCGGCGGCGGCGCCACGGCCATCCACATGGCCGAAATGGCCGACATCCTGGAGCTGAAGCGCTACGTCGTCCCCCGCTTCATGGCCGGCCTCTCGGCCTTCGGCGGCCTGATCTCGGACATCCGGCGCGAGGACGCCGCCGTCTGCCTGACCTCCGACGCCGCCTTCGACGTGGACGCCGTCAACGCCACGCTCGCGAAACTCATGACGCAGGGCGCCGGCTTCCTCGAAGCCGCTGGAATCGCTGAGGAAGACCGCGTCTACGAGTTCGTCTTCATGGGCCGCTACGAGTTCCAGAGCTTTGAAATCGAGACCCCCTTCGAGGCCCCGAACGGGACCCTGACGGCCGCCGACCTCCCCGCCCTGGTCGAGGCCTTTCACAAGATGCACGAGCGCATCTACTCGATCCGCTCCGACACCGACGTGGTCGAGTTCACCGCCTGGAAGCTCCGCGCCATCGGCCTGCGCCGCGGCCGCGACCAGTGGAAGGAGGCGACCCTTCCGCAGCAACAGGGCGCCCCCGCCCCCAAGACCCGCCGCCCGGTCTACGACCACGCCGCCGGCGGGCCCCGCGAGCTGCCGGTCTACGACCTCGCAACCCTCGGGGCCGACGCGGAAATCTCCGGTCCCGCCCTGGTCGAGGCCGCCACCTTCACCGCCTACCTCAAGTCCGGCCACGACGGCCGCGTGGACGCCCACGGCAACCTCGTCGTCGCCGTCGCCTGACCCCCGGAGGACACCCCCATGGACGGATTCATCGAGACCCACTCCACCTCCGGCGACGCGGACAGCGAGACCCGGCGCATCGACGCCTTCATGATGTCGGTGCTGAAAAGCCGCTTCGAGGCGATCGTGCGCGAGATGACCCTGGTGGTCATGCGCGCCTCCCGCTCGGCGGTGATCAAGAACGCCCGCGACTTCTCCTGCGCGATCCTGACCTACGAGCATGAGCTGGTGACGGTCGAGGACGCCCTGCCGATCCACGTGATGTCCATGGACCTCGCGACCCGGCCGCTGACGGATCTGTTCGACGACATCGAGCAGGGCGACATCTACATCAACAACTGCCCCTACACCGGCGGCACCCACCACGCCGACCTGATCATGGCGATGCCGGTCTTCGTCGGCGGCAAGCCGCTGTTCTGGGTGGTGGCGCTGAGCCACCACGCCGACACCGGGGCGCCGGCGCCCTCCACCTACCTGCCCTTCGCCAAGAACATCTTCGAGGAGGGCATGCACTTCCCCGCGGTCCGCATGGCCCGGAACTACAAGGAAAAAGCCGACATCCTGCGCATCGGCGCGATGCGCAACCGGGTGCCGGACCTGTGGATGGGCGACGTCCGCGCCCAGATCGGCGCCTGCCGCACCGGCGAGCGTCGGATCATGGACCTGTGCGAGCGCTACGGGACCGACACCGTGCTCGGCTTCATCAAGGACTGGTTCGACTACGGCGCGCGCAGCGCCAAGGCCGCGATCTCCAAGCTGCCGGCGGGCCGCTACGAATACGAGACCCGCCACGACCCCGTCCCCGGCGTCGCCGACGAGGGCATCCCCGTTCACGTCGCCATCGAGGTCGACCCCATCGCCGGCGAGATCCTGGTCGACGTCACCAACAACGTCGACTGCGTGCCCGGCGGCCTGAACCTCAGCGAGAACACCTGCACCGGCTCCTGCCGCATCGGGGTGTTCAACAACCTCCCCGAAAGCGTGCCGCATAACGAGGGCGCCAAGTCCCGCGTGAGGGTGCGGATGCGCGAGGGCTCGGCCATCGGCAAGCCGAAGTATCCGGTGGGGACCTCGGTCGCGACCACCAACGTCAACGACCGGCTGATGGTGGCGGGCGACGCGGTGTTCTCGGGCATGGGCGCGCCGTATGGGCGGGCCGAGAGCGCGGGGCACCTGCCGGCAGGCGTCGGCGTGATCTCGGGCGCGGACCCGTGGAAGAACGGCAAGGGCTACGTGAACCAGATCTTCGTGGGCTACGGCGGCGGCGGCGCGGTGCATGGCCACGACGGCTGGCTGACCTTCTGCGGCTCGGCCAACGCGGGGCTGATCCAGCTCGACAGCGTGGAGATGGACGAGAGCATGTATCCCATCGTCGTCGAGCGCCGCGGCGTGATCCCCGGCTCCCAGGGTTTTGGAGAATTCGAGGGCGCGCCGGCGATGGGCGGCGTGTTCTACCCGCTCGACCACGACATGACGATCATCTACGCGGCCGACGGCACCCACACGCCGCCCAAGGGCGTGCTGGGCGGCGGCGCGGGCGGGGCCAGCGCCTCGATCCGCGTGACGGGCGAGGAGAAGGAGGCGCTGCCCGCCTTCTCCGAAGAGGTCATCGCCGCCGGCCAGAAGATCGAGTTCGCCGCCTGCGGCGGCGGCGGCTACGGCGACCCGCTGGCCCGCGATCCGGCCCGGGTGGCGGGCTCGGTCAACCGCGGCTGGCTGGACCCGGAGGCGGCGCGCGCGGTCTACCGCGTGGCCCTGGTCCCCGGAGGCGAGCCCGGGATCTGGTCCGTCGACCGGGAGGAGACCGCCCGCCTGCGCGCCGCCTGACCCCAGGCCGCCCCGGCGCCCGGACGGCGGGCGCCAGGGCGGCCACGGTCATCTTTTTGGGCGTTTTCGACCAAGAGCGGCGACGAATCCGGCGTATCGTAGGACGTGTCGGGCGTTGCGGCTTCCCCGAAGGGAACCGAGCGCCCACACTAAGGTCCGGACCAATAGATCGGCGATGCGAATCGATCCTCCGGACCGCTCCAGACAGGGAACAGGCGGCGCCCGCCGCCGCTTCCGACAGGGAATGCGCATGAAATACACGGTGCAGCACGATGGATCGGGGAAAGGCGGCGACGACTGGCGCCGGGCCGTCTCCGAGACCTACTTCCCCCTCGACGTCGAATTCCGCAACAGCGCCGCCTTCCAGGGCCGGCTGGAGGCCTGGTCGCTGGGCGACGTCGCGATCTCGCGCAACTCCTGCGACGGGCTGCTCTATCGCCGCCACCGCCGCCACTTCCTGCAGGAGAGCGACTCGAGCCTGCTGATCACCATCCCCGAGCTCGCCGAGGTCGGCTTCTCGCAGGGCTCGCGGTCCACCCACTGCAAGCCGGGCGGCTTCCTGGTGGAGCGGGGCGACGCGCCCTACGAGTTCTGGCACGGCAAGGCGAATTCGCTGTGGGTGCTGAAGGTCAAGGCGGCGAGCGTGCGCTCGCGCATCGGGCCGACGGACCGGATCGCGGCGCTGAACTTCGACGGGACCTGCGGGGTCGCCTCCTATTTCCTCGACATGGTGCGCACCACCGGCGCGCATGTGGAGCACCTGAGCCCCACGGCGCGCGAGGCCGCGGGGATGCACCTGCTGGAGCTTCTGTGCCTCGCCATCCGCTCGGACGACCGGGTGCTCGACAGCTCGGTCTCCTCGATCCGGGCGGCGCATCTGCACCGGGCGGAGCAGTATATCCGCGACAACCTCAAGGACCCCGAGCTGGGGCCGGCGCAGGTGGCGGACGCCTGCGGGATCTCGCTGCGCTACCTGCAGCGGCTGTTCGCCGAGCGCGAGCAGTCGATCAACGGCTTCATCCGCGACAAGCGCCTGAACCGCTGCGCCGAGGAGCTGCGGGGCGGGGGCAGGGCGGCCTCGGTCGCCGAGATCGCCTATCGCTGGGGCTTCTCGGACCAGTCGCGGTTCTCGCGTCTCTACAAGACCCGGTTCGGCTGCACGCCCACCGAGACCCGCCGCGCCGCCGCCGCCGA
Organism: Albimonas pacifica; assembly: GCF_900113695.1. Lineage (GTDB taxonomy): Bacteria > Pseudomonadota > Alphaproteobacteria > Rhodobacterales > Rhodobacteraceae > Albimonas > Albimonas pacifica. The sequence continues at coordinate 87,447 of NZ_FOQH01000002.1, forward strand.
GCGCGAGGGCGCGGCCGGCCCCGCCTGACCTGAGCCACGGGCGGGCCGCCGACGGCCCGCCGATCCTCCGCTTCGCACCCCGAAGCCGACATCCCCGCAGGCCCCCGCGGCCCGCGGCCGACCCCGTGCGCCTGCGCGACGGGCCCAGACAACCCCCTGGAGGGACGATGAAAACCACCCGAGTCGCCGTGGACGTCGGCGGGACCTTCACCGACATCTGCATCATGGACGAGACCACGGGCGCGATCCGGATCGAGAAGACGGCCTCGACCCCCGACGACCCGATGCAGGCGATCCTGAACGGGATCGGCCAGGCGCAGGTGAACCTCGCCGAGGTCTCGATGTTCTCCCACGGGACCACCGTGGCGACCAACGCCCTGATCACCCGCCGCCTGCCCCGCGCCGCCATGGTCTGCACCGACGGTTTTCGGGATGTGGTCGAGATCCGGAGGGCCAACAAGGAGGACCTCTGGGACACCTACAAGGACGTCGCCAAGCCCTACATCGCCCGCCGCGACCGGCTGTGCGTGCGCGAGCGCGTCTCGGCCGACGGAGAGGTTCTGGCGCCGCTGAACGAGGAGGACGCGCGGCGGGTGGCGAAGGTGCTGAAGAAGCGCGGGGTTTCGTCCATCGCGGTCTGCTTCATGAACTCCTACGTCAACGGCGAGAACGAGCAGAGGATGCGCGACATCCTCAAGGCCGAGATGCCGGACGTCGCCGTCTCGATCTCCTCCCAGGTGATGCCCGAGATCTTCGAGCATGAGCGCTTCTCCACCACCATGGCCAACGCCGTGGTGGCGCCTGTCGTCGTCTCCTACGTCGACCGGCTGGGCCAGAAGCTGAGCGAGGGCGGCTACGACCGCGACCTGCTGCTGCTGCACACCGGAGGCGGGGTGATGACGCCCTCTTCCGTAAAGGACTTTTCCGCCCGGCTGGCCGGTTCCGGTATTGCGGCGGGGGCCATCGCGTCGCGCTACATCGCGGGGCTCTGCGGCTACGAGAACTCCATCGGCTTCGACATGGGGGGGACCTCGACCGACGTCTCGCTGGTCTACGAGGGCGAGCCGCGGATCACCAAGGACTGGTATGTCGAATACGGCTACCCGATCCGGTTCCCCTCGATCGAGGTGCTGACCATCGGCGCCGGCGGCGGCTCGATGGCCTGGAAGGACGAGGGCGGCAGCCTTCGCAACGGCCCGCAGTCCGCCGGCGCCGTCCCCGGCCCGGCCTGCTACGGCCAGGGCGGCGAGGTCGCCACCAACACCGACGCCAACGTGGTGCTGGGGCGCCTGGGCACGTCCCTCGCGGGCGGCAAGATCACGCTGGACGCCGAAAAGGCCGAGACAGCGGTGCGCGAGACCGTGGCCGAACCCTTCGGCATGGAACTGCACGAGGCCGCCGAGGCCATCGTCCAGGTCGCCAACGCCAACATGGCCAACGCCGTGCGCCTGCTCTCCATCGCCCGCGGCTACGACCCGCGCGACTTCGCGCTGGTGGCGTTCGGGGGCGCAGGGGCCCTGCATGGGGCCGCGGTCGCCAAGGAGCTGGCGATCCCCACCGTCATCGTGCCGCCGAACCCCGGGGTGACCTCGGCGCTGGGCTGCCTGCTGGTGGACGTGCAGCACGACTACTCGGACAACTTCATGGCGGATGCGGCCTCGACCGACCCCGCCACGCTGGAAGCCGCCTTCGCCACCATCGAGACCGAGGCCGCCGCCCGCCTCGCCCACGAGGGCGTCGAGCCCAAGGACATGCTGATCCAGCGCACGGTGGAGATGATGTATGCGGGCCAGTGGCGCTCGTTGTCGGTGAGCGTGCCGTCGACGGTGACGGACGTGAACGACCTGATCGACGCCTTCCACGCCGAGCATGAGCGGGAATACAACTTCCGCCGCGACGACGCCCCGGTGGCGATCTTCCGCGTCGCCGTGAAGGCGACCGGCGTGGTCCCCAAGGCCGACCTGCCGTCCTCCGAGCCGACCCCGCATACGCCCCAGGCCACCGGCGCCCGCCCCGCCTGGTTCGACGGCGAGAAATGCGACGCCGCGCTCTACTGGCGCGACGACCTGGGCGCGGGGGCGACCTTCGCGGGCCCCGCGGTCGTGGAACAATTCGACTCCACCATCGTGGTTCCGCCGGGCACGACCGCCGAGGTCGACCGCTACGCCAACATCCTCATCCGCATGAAGGGCTGACCCATGGACGATCTCAGCAAGCAGAGCCTCGACCCGGTCACGTTCGAGGTCCTCAAGAACAGCTTTATAACTTCAGTCGACCAGATGGCGGAGCGGATGCTGCGCACCTGCTATTCGTTCGTCATCTACAACCGCGACTTTTCAAATGGCCTGCATGACGCGGAGGGCAACTCCGTCGCGCAGGGCAATCAGGACATCGCGGTCCACGTCGGGACCCTGCACTACACCTGCAAGGACGTGCTGCGCTATTTCGAAGGCGAGATGCTGCCCGGCGACGTCTACGCCATCAACGACCCCTATGCGGGGGGCACGCATTTTTCGGACGTGCGACTGGTGCGGCCGATCTTCGACGACGACGCGCTGATCGGCTTCTCCCAGTCCAACGGCCACTGGTCGGACTTGGGCGGGACCGTGCCCGGCTCCTTCGACGTGATGTCGCGCCAGATGTTCGGCGAGGCGGTGCGGATCACGCCCGTCAGGCTTTTCCACGGCGGCCGCTTCTGCCGCGACGTGGCGGACCTGATCGCCAACAACACCCGCGACCCGGGCTCGATCATCGGGGACATCCACTCCCAGGCCCAGGCCACCCAGGTGGCCGAACGCGACGTCCTGCGCCTGGTGCGCAAATACGGCCGCGACCAGGTCACCCAGGGCATGGCCGAGGTCCAGGACTACGTCGAGCGCGCCATGCGCCAGCGGATCGCCGCGCTGCCCGACGGGACCTGGGAGACGGTGGACTACATCGACCGCGACCTGTCGCAGGGCGAGGGCATGATCCCGATCCGGATCAAGATGACCATCAAGGGCGACGAGATCCTCTTCGACTTCGAGGGCTCTCACCCGACCATCGCCTCGATGTACAACTCCGCCCCCGGCGCGACCTTCTCGGCGGTGGTGGCGGGGACCAAGACCTTCTTCCCCGACCTGCCGCTGAACTCCGGTTTCTACCGGGCGATCTCGGTGAAGGCCCCCCCGGGCTCCATCGTCGCCGCCGAGTGGCCGACGGCCGTCACCGGCTTCCTGATGCCCTTCGAAAAGATCATGAACGCGATCTTCGAGATGTGGTCGCAGATCATGCCCGAGCGCGCCATCGCCTGCGCCTTCAACCTGGAATACCTGCTGTGCGGCGGGCGCGACCTGCGCAAGCCCGAGAAGCCGATCTTCATGTTCTACGAGTGGCTTCCCGGCGGCTGGGGCGGGCGCAACGGCAAGGACGGCTCGGACGTCACCACCGCCTGTTTCGGCACCGGCCTGATGTCCCAGCCCAACGAGGGCAACGAGCGGGTGAACCCCACCCGCACGCTGCGCTTCGACATCCTCCAGGACTCGGCCGGGCCGGGGAAGTGGCGCGGCGGGGCCGGGGTGCAGAAGACCTCGGAGCTGCTGGCGAGCGAGGGCTCGGTGATGTCCTACATCTGCGACCGCGAGCGGGCGGTGGTCTGGGGGGTGGAGGGCGGCCTGCCCTCGATGCCCCACGGCCTGACGCTGACGAAGAAGGAGACGGGCGAGGACGTGTGGCTCGGCTCGGTCTTCTCGGACTACGCGGTGCATTCGGGGGACGTCTTCGCCCGGCCCACCGCGGGCGGCGGCGGCTTCGGCGATCCGCTGGAGCGGGATCCTGCGAAGGTGCTGCTGGACGTGGTGGACGACTACGTCTCGATCCGCCGGGCGGCGCTGGACTACGGCGTGGTGATCCGGGAGATCGACGCCGATCTCTGCGAGTACGAGATCGACGCCGAGGCCACCGAGACGCTGCGCGCCGAGATCCGGGGCAAGCGCCTCGGCTGGGCCCGCACCGACCCGGCCGAGGTCGCCGCGCGCTACCAGGCCGGCGAGATCGACGCGATGGATGCGCTGCGCCGCTACGCGACGATCCTCGACTGGAACACCGGCGAGCTGCTGCCCAAGTCCACCGCCCAGTTCCGCGAGAGTTTCGAGAAGCGGACCGTGGCGCACTGGGCCGAGGTCGCCGCCTGATGCCGGGGCGCGGCGGGTCTTCCGCCGCGCCCCGTTTCGTCCCGGCCGCCGCCGGGGCGCCGCCCCCCCGACCGGACCGCTGCGTGGCCGGCCGCGAGAGGCCCCGGGTCGAGCCCGGGGCGCCCGTGGCGGCCGTCTCCCCAGATATCGAAGGACGCCGGATGCCCCCCGCCAATTCCAGCGCCGAGTCCCGCAGGCTGCTGACCCCCGCCACGATCCCCGCGGCGCTCGAGGCGCAGGCCGCCGGCGCCCGGCTGCTGGCCGGGGGCACCTGGCTGATGCGCAGCGCCCTGCGCGACGAGCCCCTGACCGGCGCCTTCGCCTCCCTCCACGCGATCCCCGCGCTGAGCCGCCTGGACCTGACCCCCGAGGCCGCCGAGATCGGCGCCGCGGTCACCCACGCCCGCCTCGCCGAGGCTCTCGCCGGGATCCCCGAGCTGGCCCCGCTGGCCGTCGCCGCCGGCGCCTCGGCCAACCCCGGCGTGCGGCGGGCGGCGACGCTGGGCGGCAACCTCTGCGCCACGGAGTTCCCAGCCGCCGACCTCGCCTGCGCCCTGCTGGCGCTGGAGGCGGATGTGGACCTGGAGCGGCTCTCGGGCCCCGGCCGGGTCTACATGGCGCAGTTCCTGGCCCGGCGCGAGGCGCTGCTGCCCGGCGCCCTGGTGGCCGGCGTCCGCATCCCGCGCCGGGCGGGCCGCCTCGGCGCCCATGTCCGCCTGCCGCTGCGCAAGGCGGGCGACTACCCGGTCGCCATCGTCTCGCTGACCGCCGAGGTCGCGGACGGCCGCCTCTCCCGGCCCGTGATCGCCGTCGGCTCGGTGGAGCCGGTCGCCCGCCGCTGGGCGGAGCTGGAGGCGGCGCTGGACGGCGTGTCCCTGGACCCCGCCGCGGGGGCCTCCGCCGCCGCCGGCCTGCTCTCGTCCTTCTCGCCGCGCGAGGGGATCGAGGCGCCGGGCTGGTATCGGGCCGAGGTGCTGCCCGCCCTCGTCCGCCGCGCCCTCGCCGCCCTGGAGGCCTCCGCATGATCCGCCTGCGCGTGAACGGCGAGCCGCTCGCCCTCGACCTCGACCCGATGACGCCGCTGGTCGACCTGCTGCGCCGCGACCTGGGCCTGACCGGCGCCAAGGCGGTCTGCCGGGAGGGGTTCTGCGGGGCCTGCACCGTCCATGTCGACGGCGAGCCGCGCCTCGCCTGCCTGACGCCGGCCGGGCTGGTGGATGGCCGCGAGGTCGTCACCATCGAGGGGCTGGGCCGCAACGCCCCGCCCTCGGTCGCGCCGGTGGACGACGCGGCCCTGCCGACGGCCCTGCAGCGGGCGATGCTGGAGGAGGACGCCGTGCAGTGCGGCATGTGCTTCCCCGGCATGGTCATGGCGCTGGCGCCGGTGCTGGAGGCGGAGCCCTCCATGGACCGGGAGGCCATCCGCCGGGCGATGACCGGCAATCTCTGCCGCTGCACGGGCTACGAGCGCATTCTTGACGCCGCCGTGCTCGCCCTGCGGCCCCAGCAGGAGGCCGCGGAATGAGCGCGCCTGATCCCGCCGCCCACGTGCTCGACCTGCCGCGCCGCGATGCGCGGGACAAGCTGACCGGCGCCACCCGCTACACCGTTGACCGGATGGGGGCGGGGGCGCTGCACGCCGCCATCCTGCGCGCGACCGGGCCGGCGGGGCGGATCGTGACGCTGGACCTGGCGCCGGCGCTCTCGATGCCCGGCGTGCGGGGCGTCGCCGCCGCCGCCGACGCCCCCGGCCTGCACGGGATCGGCGTCGCCGACCACCCGCTCTTCGCCCGCGGCCACGTCCGCCAGCCCGGAGAGCCGCTGGCCGCCGTCGCCGCAGACACGCTCGACCAGGCCCGCGCGGCGCTGAAAGCCATCGTGGTCGAGATCGACCCGGACCCCGCCTGCCTGACGCTGGACGAGGCCGTCGCCCCCGGCGCCCGCCTCGTCCACCCCGACTGGCGCGACTACGCCACCCTGGTCGAGGGCGGCAACCGCCGCGACAACATCGCCTGGGAGGCCCGCGTCGACCGCGGCGAGGTCGACGCGGCCTTCGCAGACCCCACCATGCGCATCGTCGAGAGCGCCTACGAGGTCGGCCGCCAGTCGCACGTCCCCTTCGAGCCCCGCGCCGCCGTCGCCCGCTGGGAGGACGGCCGCGTGCACCTGGAATGCTCCACCCAGGCCCCCTGGACCGTGCGCCGGGTGACGGCCGAGGTGATGGGCATCGCGCCGAGCCAGGTCCGCGTCACCGTCCCCCCGGTGGGCGGCGGCTTCGGCCTGAAGTTCGACTGCTCCATCGAGCCCATCGCCGCGATCCTCGCCCGCAAGACCGGGCGGGCGGTGGCGCTGGAGCTGAGCCGCGCCGAGGAGGCGGCCTCCTGCCTCTGCCGGGAGAACGCCCGGATCCGCATCAGCTCCGCCATCGACCCGCAGGGCCATATCGCCGCCCGCGACGCCGAGGTGCTGATGGACTGCGGGGCCTACGGCGGCGAGCAGGTTTTTCTCACCACCATGACGGCGCATACGCTGGGCGGGAACTACCGCCTGGGCGCGGTCCGTCTGGTGACGAAAGCGGTCTACACCAACACGCCCCCCAACGGCGCCTTCCGCGCCTGCAACGGCGTCTACTGCACCTTCGCGCTGGAGCGGCATACCGACGAGATCTGCGCCCAGCTGGGCCTCGACCCGCTGGAATTCCGCCGCGCCAACGTGGTCGGCGACGGCGACATCGGCGCCACGGGGCAGGTGTTCCGCGGGAACGTGCTGGGCGAGATGCTGGAGCGGATGGAGGACGCCTCCGTCCCCGTGCTGCCGGCCCTGTCGGGCACGCTCCCGGACGGCCGCCTCTATGGCCGGGCGCGGACGGTGGGGACCTGGTTCGTCTTCGTGGGGCCGTCCTCGGCCACGGTGCATCTGCATGACGACGGCTCGGCGACGCTGGTCACAGCGGGGGTGGAGATCGGGTCAGGCTCGATGGCCCAGGGGCTGCCGCAGATCGTGGCGGCGCAGCTGGGGATCGCGCCCGACAAGGTCGTGGTCCGCCAGGCCGACACCGACGCCAGCGGGCTCGACATGGGGGTGGGGGGCGGGCGCACCACCGTCTCGCTGGGCGCCGCCAGCCTGGAGGCCTGCGCGGCGGTGCGCGCGCAGCTGCTGGAAGCGGCCGCGGAGATGCTCCAGACCCCCGCCTCCGGCCTGATCCTGCGCGACGGGCGGGCCGAGATCGCGGCCTCCCCGGGCGCCGGCGTGCCGATCCCCGAGCTGGTCGGCCGGATCCAGGCCTCCCTCGGGCCCGTCGCCGGCCATGGCGCCTTCACCGCGCCGGGCGAGCCCGCCATGCCCGGCTGCACGGCGGGGCATTTCATCGAGGCGATCGACATCCCCGTCCACGCCGTCCACGAGGCCGAGATCGCCCTCGACCCCGACACCGGCCATGTCGAGGTGCTGGCCTACCGCGTGGTGCAGGACGTGGGCCTCGCCCTGAACCCGCGCGCGGTGCGCGGGCAGATTCAGGGCGGGGTGGCGCAGGGCCTCGGCTACGCGCTGCACGAGGAGATCACCCACGACGCCGCCGGCGCGATCCGCCAGACCGGCTTCGAGACCTACCGCATCCCCGGCGCGCTGGACGTGCCGCGGGTGGAGGCGATCCTGCACGAGGGCGGCCCCTCGATCGGGCCGCTGGGGATCAAGGGGGCGGGGGAGGTCCCGATCCTCAACGTCCCCGCCGCCATCGCCTGCGCGGTGGCGAACGCGGGGGGCGTGCGCGTGGGCGCGCTGCCGCTGACCCCGCCGCGGGTGCTGGCGCTGCTCCGCGGCCGGGGCGGCCGGGACTGAGCGGGGCCGCGCCCCCGCCGCCCGCGCGAGGGCGGGCGAGGGCGCGGGGCGCTCAGGCCTCGGGGAAGTGGCAGGCGGCCAGGGTGGGGGCGCCGGAGAGCTCCGGACGTTCCTGCCGGCAGATCGGCTGCGCCTTCCAGCAGCGCGGCGCGAAGGGGCAGCCGGGGGGGACGTTGAGGGGCGAGGGCAGCTCCCCCTCCAGCCGGATCCGGTTGCGCTTCTGGCGGGGATCGGCCTTGGGCGTCGCCGAGAGCAGCGCGCGCGTGTAGGGGTGGCGCGGGGCGGCGAAGACCGCGTCGCGGGTCCCGATCTCCACCGGGCGGCCGAGATACATCACCGCCACCTTGTCGGCCATGTGCTTCACCACCGACAGGTCGTGGGAGATGAAGAGATAGGCGAGGTTCAGCCGCTCCTGCAGGTCGATCAGCAGGTTGAGGATCTGGCTCTGCACCGAGAGGTCCAGCGCCGAGACCGGCTCGTCCAGCACCAGCACCTTGGGGTCCAGCATCAGCGCGCGCGCCACCGCGATGCGCTGGCGCTGGCCGCCGGAGAACATGTGCGGATAGCGGTCGTAATGCTCGGGGCGCAGGCCGGTGAGGGCAAGCGTCTCGCGCGCGCGCCGCTCCCGCTCGGCTTTCGGCATGTCGGGGCGGTTGATCAGGAGGGGCTCCTCCAGGATCGAGCCGATGCGCTGGCGCGGGTTGAGCGAGCCGTAGGGGTCCTGGAAGACGATCTGCACGTCGGTGCGCAGGCGCTTGAGCGCCTCGCCCTGCGCCTTCACGCCGCCGATCTCGAAGGTCCCGCCGGTGGGGGGCTCGATCATCGCGACCAGGCGGGCGAGGGTGGACTTGCCGCAGCCGCTCTCGCCGACCACCGCCAGCGTCTCGCCGGCATGGAGGGTGAAGGAGGCCTCCGACAGCGCCTTCACCGTGCGGGGCTTGCCGAGGAAGCCGCCCTTCACCTCGTACCAGCGCGAGAGGTTGCGGGCGACGAGGGCGGGGGCGGCCTCCGCCTGGGCGGGGGCCTGGGTCTGGACGCTCATGCCTCGGCCTCCGCGGCGTGGGTCAGGGGATAGTGGCAGCGCGCGAGGCCGAGCTCGGGCGAGGCCGGCTTCGGCGGCGTGCTCCGGCAGCGGTCGTCGGCGAAGCGGCAGCGCGGCGCGAAGAGGCAGCCGGGCGGCCGGTCGAACTGGCCGGGCACGATGCCGGGGATGGTCGGCAGGCGCCGCTCGGTCGCGCGCTCGGGCAGGGCCGCGAGCAGGGCGGCCGTATAGGGGTGGCGCGGGGTGGAGAAGAGCGGGATCGCCGGCTGCTCCTCGACCTTCTGACCCGCGTACTGGACCTGCACCCGCTCCGCCGTCTCGGCCACCACGCCCATGTCGTGGGTGATCAGGATCAGGGCCATCCCCTGCTCCTGCTGGAGGGTGGTCAGAAGCTCGAGGATCTGGGCCTGGATGGTGACGTCGAGCGCGGTGGTCGGCTCGTCGGCGATCAGCAGCTTGGGGTCGCAGGCGAGCGCCATGGCGATCATCACCCGCTGGGACATGCCGCCCGAGAGCTGGTGGGGGAAGGCGCGCAGCCGCGCCTCGGGGTCCGGGATGCCGACCATCTCGAACAGCTCGACCGCGCGGGCGTGGCGCGCGCGGCGGTCGAGGTCGGTGTGCAGGCGCAGCGCCTCCTTGATCTGGAAGCCGGCGGTGAAGCAGGGGTTCAGCGAGCTCATCGGCTCCTGGAAGATCATCGCCATGTCGCGGCCGATGATCCGGCGGCGCTGGCGCGCCGACATGCCCAGCAGGTCGTGGCCGTCGAAGCGCATCACCTCGGCGGTGATCGTGGCGGTCCAGGGCAGCAGGCCCATCATGGCGAGCATCGAGACGGACTTGCCCGACCCGCTTTCGCCCACGATGGCGAGCAGCTCGCCCTGGTCCACGCTCACGTCCACGCCGTCGACCGCGCGGAAGGTCCCGCCGGCGGTGGCGAATTCGACCGAGAGGTCGCGGATTTCAAGCAGCGCCATGATCTCAGCTCCGCTTCAGCTTCGGGTCCAGCGCGTCGCGCAGACCGTCGCCCATCAGGTTGATCGCCAGCACCGTCACCAGGATCGCGAGGCCGGGGAAGGTGACCACCCACCAGGCGCGCAGGATGAACTCCCGCGCTTCGGCCAGCATCGTCCCCCACTCTGGCGTCGGCGGCTGGGCGCCCATGCCGAGGAAGCCCAGCGCGGCGGCGTCGAGGATGGCGGTGGAGAAGGACAGGGCCCCCTGCACGATGATCGGCGACAGGCAGTTGGGCAGCACGGTGATGAACATCAGCCGCAGCTTCGAGGCGCCGGCGACGCGGGCCGCGGTGACGTAGTCCTTGGACCGCTCCGACAGGGCCGAGGCGCGGGTCAGGCGCACGTAATGGGGCTGCAGGACGATGGCGATGGCGATCATCGCGTTGGTCAGCGACGGCCCCAGGATCGCCACCAGCACCAGCGCCAGCAGCAGCGAGGGGAAGGCGAGGATGATGTCCATCACCCGCATGATCAGCGTGTCGACCCACTTGGGCGCGAAGCCCGCCAGCAGCCCGATGACGATGCCGCCGGAGGCCGCGAAGGCCACCACCACCACGCCGACGTAGAACGAGAACCGCGCGCCGTGCAGCAGGCGCGAGAGCATGTCGCGGCCCACCGCATCGGTGCCCAGCGGAAACTCCCAGCTTCCGCCCTCGACCCAGAACGGGGGCTGCAGGAGGTGGTCGCGATACTGCACGATCGGGTCGTGGGGGGCGATCAGGTCCGCCAGCACGGCGACCGCGACGAAGGCCGCGAAGACCCACATGCCGATGACGGCGCCGCGGTTCTCCTTGAAATAGCGCCAGAACTCGGAGAGCTGGCCGGGGCGTTTCGCGCCCGCCGAGGCGGGGAGGTTGGAGGCGTCGACCATGCTCTCAGCCCTTCCGGATGCGCGGGTTGATGAAGCCGTAGACCACGTCCACGGTCAGGTTCACGATCATCACGATCACGGCGATCAGCAGCAGGCCCCCCTGCACCGCGGGGTAGTCGCGCCGGAAGATCGAATCGACCATCCACTTGCCGATGCCGGGCCAGGAGAAGATCGTCTCGGTCAGGATCGCGCCGGCGAGCAGCGTGCCGACCGAGAGGCCGATGACGGTCACCACCGGGATCAGGGCGTTGCGCAGCGCGTGCACGCCGTTGATGCCGAAGGGGCCGAGGCCCTTGGCCCGCGCGGTGCGGATGTAGTCCTCCGACAGCACCTCGAGCATGGCCGAGCGGGTCTGGCGCGCGATCACCGCCAGCGGGATGGTGCCCAGCACGACGGTCGGCAGGATCAGGTGCTGCACGGCCGAGGCGAAGGCCCCCTTCTCGCCCGAGATCAGGCTGTCGATCAGCATGAAGCCGGTGGGCTGGGGGAAGAAGAACATCAGCGAGATGCGCCCCGAGACCGGCGTCCACTGCAGCCAGCCCGAGACCACGATGATCAGCAGGAGCGCCCACCAGAAGATCGGCATCGAGTAGCCGACCAGCGCCGTCGACATCAGCGCCCGGTCGAAGAACTTGCCGCGGTTCACCGCGGCGATCACGCCGGCCGGCAGGCCCAGCAGCACCGCGAAGGCCATGGCGCAGACCGACAGCTCGAGCGTCGCGGGGAACAGGGCGAAGAACTCGTCCCAGACCGGCTTCTTGGTCACGAAGCTCTGGCCCAGGTCGCCCTGCATCACGCCCCAGAGGTAGTCGAGGTATTGCTCCCAGATCGGCCGGTCGAAGCCGAACTGGCGCACCAGCTCGGCGTGGCGCTCCTCGGTGATGCCGCGCTCGCCGGCCATGACGATGATCGGGTCGCCCGGCAGGGCGCGGATGAAGGCGAAGGAGATCAGCGTCACGCCGAAGAAGGTCGGAAGGAACGTGAGCAGGCGGGAGAGAAGGAACTTGAGCATCAGCCGACCACCGTGAGGGTTTTCGGGAAGGCGGTCAGGACGCGGGCGCCGGTCTGCGTGACCAGCACGTCGTCCTCGATCCGCACGCCGAGGCGCCCGGGCAGGTAGAGCCCCGGCTCGTCGGTATACACCATTCCGGGAGCGAGGACCTGCCGGTTGCCGCGCATGATCCAGGGCGCCTCGTGCACCTCCCGTCCCAGGCCGTGGCCGGTCTTGGTGAGGATGAACTCGGCGAAGGGCGAGGCCTCGAGCACCGAGGTCGCGGCGTCGTCGATCTCGTGGGCGGTGGCGCCGGGGCGGGTGGCGGCGATGGCGGCCTCGTTGGCGGCCAGCACGGTCGCGTAGACCGCCGCGTCCTCGTCGGACGCGTGGCCCACGAAGACGGTGCGGGTGACGTCGGCGTTCAGCCCGCCCCAGGCCGCGCCGAAGTCGAACAGCAGCGCGTCGCCGGCCTCGATCGCCACGTCGCGGGCATGGGCGTGGGGCAGGGCGGCGTTGGCGCCGGCGGCCACGATGGGCCCGAAGGCCAGCCCCTCGGCCCCGTGGGCGAAGAGGGCGGCGAGCAGGCGACGCTCGACCTCGCGCTCGGTCATGCCGACGCGCAGGTCGTCCAGCACCTCGCCCAGCGCGGCCTCGGAGATGCGGATCGCCTGCTCCATCGCGGCGATCTCGGCCTCGGTCTTGCACAGGCGCAGGGCGGAGATCTCGCGCTCGGCGTCGACCACCTCGATCTGCGGGAAGGCCGCGCGCAGCGCATGGTGGACGAAGACCCGCATCACCTGGCCCTCGACCGCGACGCGGCGCAGGGGCAGGGCGCGGGCCAGCGCCGCGAAGGCGGCGTCGTAGCCGTCCTGGTCGCGCCAGTCGAAGACCGCGCCGGGGAAGCCGAGCTGCGCGAAGCTGCCGAGCTCGAGGTTGGGCACCACGGCGGCGGGCTCGCCCCGGGGCGGCACCACCACCACCAGCGGCCGTTCGGAGGTGTGGAAGTCGCCGCCGATGGCGCGGGCGAAGTTGGCGCCGGGCACCAGCGCCACGGCGTCCACGTCGAGATCGCGCGCGATCGCGCGGAGCTCGGAGAGATCAAGGGTCATGCAAGCTCGCTTCTGGCGTCGGCTCGTGCGAGGGGGCCGGGACCGCGTCGGCGGCCGCGGCCCTGACGTTCGCGGAATTGGCGCGAGCGCCTATCCGAGGCGGCGCCGCAATGCAACAGGCCCGCGCCCGGATCGCTCCGGGCGCGGGCCGTTCCTCAGGGGATCGCGGGGGCGCACGCGCCCTCGTCCCGGGTCAGCGCGACCGCGTCACTCGGCCAGGTCGACGCCGTAGAAGATGTGGCCGCCCAGCGGGTGGACCTTGTAGCCCTCGACCTCGGGACGCACCGGCATGAACACGGTCGAGTGCGCGATGGTCGCCCAGGGGGCCTGATCCTTGAAGCGGACCTGGGCCTCCTCGTAGAGCTTCGTGCGCTCGGCCACGTCGGAGGTGACCTTGGCCTTCTGGATCAGGGCGTCGAATTCCTCGTCGCACCACTGGGCGCGGTTCGAGCCGCCGACGGCGTCGCAGCCCAGCAGCACCGCGAGGAAGTTGTCCGGGTCGCCGTTGTCGCCGGTCCAGCCCAGCAGCACCGCGCCGTCGCGGTCCACTTCCTTGGAGCGCTGCAGATACTCGCCCCACTCGTAGGAGACGATCTCGACCGTCACGCCGACCTTGGCGAAGTCGGCCTGGATCAGCTCGGCCATGCGCCGGGCGTTGGGGTTGTAGGGACGCTGCACCGGCATCGCCCAGATCTTCATGGACAGGTCGGCGACGCCCTCTTCCTCGAGCATCTTCTTCGCCGCCTCGGGATCGTAGGCGTCGTCCTCGACGGCGTCGTTGTAGGACCAGATGGTCGGCGGGATCGGGTTCTTGGCGATCTCGCCCGCGCCCTGGAAGACGACGTCGATGATCGCCTGCTTGTCCATCGCCATGTTCAGGGCCTTGCGGACCTTCGGGTTGTCGAAGGGCGCGACCTGGGTCGAATAGGCGAGGTAGCCCACGTTCAGGCCCTGCTGCTGCAGAAGCTCGATGTCCTCGTCCGCCTTCATCGCCTCGATGTCGGCGGGGTTGGGATAGGGCATCACGTGGCACTCGCCCGCCTTCAGCTTCTGGTAGCGGACCGAAGCGTCGGGGGTGATGGCGAAGACCAGGCTGTCGAGCGGCGAGGCGCCCTTCCAGTAGTCGGGGTTGGCGGCGTAGCGGATCACCGCGTCCTTCTGGTAGCCCACGAAGGAGAACGGGCCGGTGCCGATCGGCGCCTGGTTGAGCATCTCGGGCGTGCCGGCCGCGAGCATGGCGTCGGCGTATTCCTTGGAGACGATCGAGGCGAAGTCCATCGCCAGGTTCGCGATCATCGGCGCCTCGGGCCGGTTGAGCACGAACTTGACGGTGTAGTCGTCCACCTTCTCGATCGACTTCAGCAGGTCGGGCATCGACATGCCCTGGAAATACTCCCAGGTGCCGCCCGAGGCCGTGTGCATCGGGTTGTCGTCCTTCCACTGCCGCTCGAACGTGAAGATCACGTCGTCGGCGTTGAAGTCGCGCGTCGGCGTGAACTGGTCGTTGGCGTGGAACTTCACGCCCTGGCGCAGGTGGAAGGTGTACTCGAGCCCGTCCTCGGACACCTCCCAGCGCTCGGCGAGGCCGGGCTGGATCTCGGTCGAGCCGGTCACGAACTCGACGAGCTGGTTGTAGACCGGGTGGGAGGAGGCGTCGAAGGTGGTGCCGGCGGTGTAGAGCGCCGGGTCGAAGCCCTCGGGCGACCCCTCCGAGCAATAGACGAGGGTCTTGGCCTGCGCCGCGCCCGCGACGAGGCTCCCGGCGAGGATGGCGGCGGCCGCCTTGGCGATGAGGTTCATCAGTCTGGTTCCCTGTTTCGGTCGTTGCGAGCGACCTGTTCACCCGAACTCCCCACGCGTTCCGGCCCGGCCTGTCGAGGCGGGCGCCGCGGAAAGCGTGTCCGGGTGGCGGCGGAGGCTCGGCTTACGTGCGCGAGAAGTCAACACGCGTCCCGGCGTCAACCATGCGTTGTATTTACCGTTTGATCAACGGCGGCGTCTCCGGCCCGATCCGCTCGACCTCGCAGACATAGGCGCGCAGCGGGACGGAGCCGCTGAGCGGGTCGACCGCGTCATGGCCGATCATGGCGTTGAAATTGGCGTTCCCGGGCCCGACGGCGGGATAGCCGGGGGCGCCGATCTCCTCGCAGGGCTCCCACCAGCCGTGCTGGCCGCAGACCACGTCGGGGGCGAGCGTGCGGTCGAACCGGGCGCGGGCCTGCGAGGCGCCGTGGGGCGTGCGGATGCGCACCCAGTCGCCCTCGGCGATGCCGCGGGCGGCGGCGGCCTGGGGGTGCAGGTCGACGGGCGGGTCCGGCTGCCGGCGGCGCAGGCCCGGGACGCCGCGATTCTGCGTCTCGCAATACAGCGTGTCCTTGGCGCAGGTCAGCGTCAGCGGATAGCGCGGCGCATGGCGGGGCGCGACCAGGGGCGGCTGGTAGTCGGGCAGCGGGTCGTGGCCGTGGTCCAGCAGCGTCTGCGAATAGAGCTCCACCCGCCGCGAGGGGGTGGCGAAGCCGCGCGGCCCGTCGGGGCCCGCCTCGGCATACTTGCGCGGCCGGTGGGCGAGGGGGACGCGCACCCCCTCGGGCCGCGCGCGCAGGGTTTCGAGGTCGATGCCGCTGGGGGCGAGGATCGCGCGCATCCCCGCGTCCAGGTCCCCGTCCCAGAACCGCTCGCCCAGGCCCATGCGGCGGGCGAGGTCGAAGACGATCTCGGCGTCGGCGCGCGCCTCGCCCTGCGGCTCGACCAGGGGGCGGCGGAGCTGCACCAGGCCGTTGGCCTCGGCGCTGATCTCGAAGCCGACCTTCAGCCCCTCGGTCTCGAAGGGCGTGGCGGCGGGGAGCACCACGTCGGCGAACGCGGCCGCGGGGTTCAGGCGCAGGTCGACATGCACGTGAAAATCGAGCGCGGCCAGCGCCTTCACCGCCGCGTCGCCGTCGGCGTGGGCCATCACCAGGTTCGAGCCGAAGCTGACCAGGCCGCGGATGCGGTAGGGCTCCCCCTCCAGGATCGCGCGGTAGATGTCGGCGGAGTTCGCCTCCTCGAAGGCCGCGGGGCCGAGCGGCCGCGTCTCCCGCCCCACGGTCTTCGCGCGCTGCTCGGGCGAGAGGAACTCGCCCCCCTGCACGTCGGCCTGGGGGACCACGGGCAGCTCGACGTTGCCGCCGGGCGCGTCGTAGTCGCCGGTCAGCGCATAGAGCAGCCCGATGGCGAGCGCCGACTGCGTGGCGTTCGACTGCTGCTCGAGCCCGCTCCAGGTCATGTAGGCGAGCGGGCGGGAGGTGTGGATCAGCTCCGCCGTGCGCTCGATCTGGTCGGCGGGGACGTCGGTCAGCGCCTCGACCGTGGCGGGGTCGTGGCGGGCGCAGATCTCGGACCAGAGGTCGAAGACGGGGCGGCAGGGGACGGGGCCGTCGGGCGTCGGAACCTCGACGCGGCCGGTCAGGGCGAGGGCGGGGTCGGCCTCGCCCAGGCGCAGGGGCGTCGGCGCGCCGAGGGCGGTCGACCAGCCGACGAGCGCGTCGCCCTCCAGCCCGAGGTCGGCCGCGCGCAGCAGGCGGCCGTCGTCCTCGCGCACCAGCGCCGGGGCGTTGGTCCAGGCGCGCAGGAACGCCGCGTCGTGCCAGCCGTTGCGGATCATCACGTGCGAGAGCCCCAGCGCCAGCGCCCCGTCGGTCCCCGGGCGGACCCGCAGCCATTCGTCGGCGCGCCGCGCGAGGCCCGCGTTGCGCGGGTCGACGGCGATCAGCTTCGCCCCCCGCGCCACGGCGGCGACGGTCGCCGTGGCGTGGGCGATGCGCGAGACGGTGGGGTTGTAGCCCCACAGCAGGATGCAGCCCGCCCGCTCCAGGTCCGGCATCACCCCGGCGGGCAGGGCGGCGCCGAAGGAGTAGAGGTTCGCCATCCACCGCCCCCAGCCGCAGAGCTCGTAGGAGGTCGACTGGTTGGGGCTGCCGAAGGCGCGGCGCAGGCGCACGACCCAGTGGCGCGAATCCGACAGCGCCGAGGTCGAGGGCGAGGCGGTGTTGAAGGCCACCGTCTCCGGCCCGTGCGCGGCGGCGAGCGCGGTCAGCCGCGCGGCGACCAGGTCCAGCGCCTCGTCCCAGGTGATCCGCTCCCACCCCGGGTCGGGGTCGCCCTTGGGGCGCGTGCGGCGCACGGGATGCAGCAGGCGGCCGGGGTCGTAGACCATCTCCGGCGCCATCTTTCCCTTCAGGCACAGGGCCTTGCCGGTGGGATGCGAGGGGTCGGGGGCGAGGGCCTTCAGCCGCCCGCCCTCCACCGTCGCCACCGCGCCGCAGCGCGAGGTGCACAGCGCGCAGTAGCTCGCCACGGTCGTGCGGGTCGAAGCGTCGAGGGCCATGGTCGCCTCCCTGTCGGGCCGGGCGGCCCCCGCGCCGGGGCGCCGCCCGGGCAGTCTTCCCGATGCGGGACCGGCCTGTCCAGCGCGCACCCGGCGCGACGCGGACCGTCGCCCGCGATGGGGCGGGCGCCTATGCGTCGCGCCCGTCCTGCGCCGGGGCCGGGCGGGGGCGGCCCCGCCGGCGGGGGATGCGGAAGGCCAGCGCCGCGCGCACCAGCGGGTTGGCGAACCGGTCGAGGTCGAGGGATTCGTGCATCGCGAGCCCCGTCTCGCCCCCGATCCGCGTGCGGATCGCCGAGCGGACGTAGAACGGCGCGTCGAGCAGCGTGCGCGCCGTGCGGGGCGTGGGCCCCGGATCGGCCCGCGTCGCGCGGCGCACCCGCCAGAACCCCGCGGGCAGCGGCGCGGGCGGGGGCGGCGCCAGCCGCTGCACGCCGCCCGCGTCGTCGAAGCCCAGCGCCAGCGACAGGGGCGCGCCGTCCCGGGGCTCGACCTCGTAGAGGCAGGTGGAGCGGTCGCGCCCGTGCAGGCAGCTCCAGTGCCAGCGGCGGAAATCGCGCTCCAGCGGCCGGGCGCCGGCGTTGGCGTCGAAATAGCCCTCGCCCCGCCACTCGAAGCCGCGGCGCGCGAAGGCGACCTCGGCCTGCGCGCGCGGGGCGTAGGGGCGCCACAGGTGACGGCCGGCGGGGTCGAGGCGGACCTCGACGTCGCTCAGGGCCGCGGGGCGGATCGCGATCTCGCCCCGCACCCGGTCGAGATGGGGGAAGGCCCGCTCGTCGAGCCGCGCGGTCAGGGTCCCCCCGTCCCACTCCAGCGAGCTGCGCCCGATGCGCAGGCGGCGGGCGTCGCGCGCGACCTCTCCCGCGCCGCGCTCGGTCATCGTCCAGCGCCCGCCGGGGCCCGAGAGCAGCACGTTCACGCAGCAATGGTCCAGCGGATCGCGCCGCCCGGCCCAGGCGTACCAGGGCGAGAACACCGAGCCGATGAAGAAGATCACCGAGACGGCGCGCCGGGCCTCGCGGTCGATGGCGTCGAGATACCACCAGGCGTAGCCGCCGGGCGGAACCGGGGCGTCGAAGCGCGGTCCGAGATCACGGCCCCCGCCGCCAAACCGCCGGACAGGGTCGCCATCGGCGCCCCCGGCCCCGGATGCGTCCCGCCCCCCGCGAGGTAGAGCCCCGGCGTCGCCGTGCGCGCCGTCGGCCGGCGGAAGGCCGCCGTCGCCCCGTGGGGCGACGCGCCGTAGATCGACCCGTCCGTCCCCGGGAACCGGCGCGCGAAGCCCGTGGGCGTGGTCAGCGCCGCCGGGCCGGGCGCCGGGCTCAGGCCGAGGCTCCAGCTCTCCAGCCGGCGGCTCAGGATGTCGAGGCATCGCGCGTGCTCCTGCGGATCGGGCGGGGCGTGGGGATCGACGGGCGGGGCGTTGAGGATGATCTCGAAGCGCTCGGGCCCCGGCTTCGCCGCGGGCGCGTCGCCCCGGTCCTGCGCGCAGATGTAGAGCGTGGGCGCCTCGGGCCGCCGGCCCCGGGCGATGGGGCCGAACTCCGCCTCCGGGGAGGGGGCGAAGAGCACGTTGTGGTGGATCAGCGGAAAGCCCTCGGCCCGCGCCGTGAAGGCCCAGACGTCGGCCGAGAGCGAGCGCCGCCCCCGCGGCCGCGGGCGAAGGCCGGGCAGGGGGCCGAGCAGCCCGCGGGCCAGCGCCTCGGGGTCGCCGGCGAAGACCACGACCTCGGCCGGCAGGCGCTCGCCCCCCTCCAGGATCACGCCGGCGACGCGGCCGCGGGCGAGCTCGATGCGCGCCGCGCCCCGGCCGAAGCGCAGCTCGGCGCCGGCCCGCTCGGCGAGCGCGGCCATGGCGGCGGCGAGCGCATGCATGCCCCCCGCCACGCGCCAGACGCCCGCGGCCTCGGCCTGCCAGATCAGCATCAGCATCGCGGGCGTGCGGAAGGGCGATCCGCCGACATAGGTCGCATAGCGCCCGAAGAGCTGGCGCAGGCGCGGGTCGGAGAAGGCCCCCTGGAGCGCCGAGGCGAGGCTGCGCCCCGGCGCCATGTCGCGCAGCAGACGCCCGGCCGAGGGCGCGAGCGCCCGGGCGACCGACAGGGGCGTGGGCCTTGCGGCGCGCATGAAGGGGGCGTCGAAGGCCTCGAACAGGCGCCGGCAGCGGGCCGAGAAGGCCGCGAACTCCGCCGCCGCGCGCGGCCCGGCGAAGGCGGCGACGGCGGCCTCGGACTCGGCCGGGTCCGCGTGCAGGTCGAGGCGCGAGCCGTCCTGCCAGGCGTGGCGGGCGAGCCGACGCGCGGGCGTCAGGCGCAGCCGCGCGTCGAGGTCGTCGCCGAGCGTGGCGAAGAGGTCGTCGAAGACCCCGCGCAGGGTCAGCACCGTGGGGCCCGCGTCGACCGGGCCGCGGGGGCCGGGCAGGGCGCGGGCCTTGCCGCCGGGGGCGGAGGCGGCCTCGACCAGGGTCACGCGCAGGCCGGCATGGGCCAGGCGCGCGGCGGCGGCCAGCCCGCCGAAGCCGGCGCCGATCACCACCGCCCTGTCCTCGGAAACCCTGGTCATGATGTCATGTATTGTTGACATCAGTGCTGCACATGTCCAGTTTAATTTACATATGGCGGCCGATGCGTGCGGCGCGCCTCCGCCTCCTGCCCGCCGGCTCCAGGCCCCGGGCCGCGCGGACACAGCCCGGGAGAGCCCAGATGGACGCAGCCGCCAGGATCGAAGCCGCCCTGCGGGGCGCGATGCATCGCCGGCGCGAGGGCGCCGCCCCGCCGCGGCTGACCGAGGCGATCGAACATGCGGTGTTCCCCGGCGGCGCGCGGGTGCGCCCGCAGCTCTGCCTCGCGGTCGCCGCCGCCTGCGGCGACGACGCGCCCGCGCTCAGCGACGCGGCCGCCGCGGCGGTCGAGCTGATCCACTGCGCCAGCCTCGCCCATGACGACCTGCCCTGCTTCGACGGGGCCGCGGTGCGGCGGGGCAGGGCCTCGGTCCACGCGGCCTTCGGGGAGCCGATCGCCCTGCTGGCGGGCGATGCGCTGATCGTGGCGGCCTTCGAGGCGCTGACCGAGGGCGACGCCGGTCCCGCGCGGAGCGCGCGGCTGGGCGGGCTGGTGGCGACGCTGGCGCGCTTCTCCGGCGCGCCCTTCGGCATCTGCGCCGGCCAGGCCTGGGAGAGCGAGCCGCGGGTCGACGTCTCGGCCTATCACCGCGCCAAGACCGGGGCGCTGTTCGTCGCGGCGACGCGGATGGGCGCGCTCGCCGCCGGCGCCGAGGCCGACCGGTGGGAGGCGATGGGCGCCCGCATCGGCGAGGCCTACCAGGTCGCCGACGACCTGCGCGACGCGCTGCTGACCGAGGAAGAGCTGGGCAAGCCCGCCGGCCAGGACCAGGCGCTGGCCCGGCCCAGCGCGGTGGCCGAGCTGGGCGTCGCCGGCGCCGCGCGGCGCCTGGCCGAGATCCTCGAGGAGGCCGTCGCCGCGATTCCCGACTGCCGCGGCGCGGGCGCGCTGCGCGAGATCGTGCGGATGCAGGCGCGGCGGCTGACGCCCTCGGGCCTCGCCGAGGCCGCCGCCTGACCGCGATGGCAGCGCTGACCGATCCGCCCCAACGGACGGAGGCCCCCCGCGGCCTCGTCGAGGCCCTGCGCCGGCGACGCGACGCGCTGATCGCCTCGCCGCGCTTCCAGGCCTGGGCGGACCGGTTTCCCCTGACCCGGCGGCTGGCGCGGCGCGAGGCGCGGGCGCTGTTCGACCTTGTGGCGGGCTTCGTCTACGCCCAGACCCTCGCCGCCTGCGTGGAGCTGGAGCTGTTCGAGCGGCTGCGCGAGGGGCCGCGCTCCGCCGAGGCGCTCGCCGCGGGGACCGGGCTCGCGCCCGAGGCGATGGCGCGGCTGTGCCGGGCCGCCGTCTCGCTGCGCCTGATGGAACGGCGGGGGGATCGCTTCGCCCTCGGCCCGCTGGGCGCGGCGACGCTGGGCGCGGCCGGCGTGCGGGAGATGGTGCGCCACCACCGGCTGCTCTACGCCGATCTCGCCGACCCGGTGGCGCTGCTGCGGGGCGAGGGGGCGCCCGCGCTCGCCGGCTACTGGTCCTATGTGCGCGGCGGCGCGCCCTCGGCGCAGGAGGCCGCGCGCTACTCGCGCCTGATGGCCGCCTCCCAGGCGATGGTGGCCGAGGAGGTGCTGCGCGCCGGCGCCCTGAGGGGCGTGCGGCGGCTGATGGACGTGGGCGGGGGCGACGGAACCTTTCTCGAGACCGCGGCCCGCCGCCTGCCGCGCCTGCGCGGCCTGCTGGTGGACCTGCCGCCCGTGGCGGCGCAGGCGCAGGCCCGCTTCGCGCGCGCCGGCCTCGCCGACCGGCTGGAGTCGCGCGGCGCCGACATGCTGGCCGCCCCGCTGCCCGCCGGCGCCGACGCGGCGAGCCTGGTGCGGGTGCTCTACGACCATGACGAGCCGGCGGCGAGGGCGATTCTCGCCCGCGTCTTCGCCGCCCTGCCGCCCGGCGGCCGCATCGTCGTGGCCGAGCCGATGGCCGGCGGCCGGCGCCCCGACCGGGTCGGGGACGCCTATTTCGCCTTCTACACCCTGGCGATGACCTCCGGCGCGCCGCGCGATCCCGAGACCCACGGCCGCCTGCTGGCCGAGGCGGGCTTCGAGTCGGTGCGCGTGGCGCGCCGGGCGCGGTCCTTCGCGGCGACGGTGATCACCGCCCGCAGACCCGCCTGAAGCGTCAACATTTTCTGACAGATCGCAGGCGGTGCGACAATTTAGATTGACATGTTGCAGTGTCAATATAGTCTGACAGTTGTCCTCAGGGAGAGGCCGCGAGCCTGGCTCGGTCGAGGACGGAAAGGGTGATCCGATCATGGAGACGCGCGCCGCCGTCATGTCCCAGCCGGGACGCCTCAGCCTGGAGACGGTGGAGCTGAGCGCGCCGGGTCCGGCGGACGCGGTGATCGCGATCCGCTGGTCGGGCATCTCCTCGGGCACCGAGAAACTGTTCTGGACCGGCGAGATGCCGGCCTTCCCCGGCATGGGCTACCCGCTGGTCCCCGGCTACGAGGCGGTGGGCGAGGTGGTCGAGGCGGGTCGCGACTCCGGCCGCCGCGTCGGGGAGGCGGTGTTCGTGCCCGGCGCCAATTGCTTCGGCGAGTTGCGCGGCCTGTTCGGCGGCGCCGCCGATACCCTGGTCTCGGCCGGCGCCCGCCTGGTCCCGCTCGAGCAGGGCGCCCGCCCCGAGGGCGCGCTCCTGGCGCTCGCCGCCACCGCGCGGCACGCGATGGCGGGGCTGCGCTGCACGCCCCCCGATCTCATCGTCGGCCACGGGGTCGTCGGCCGGCTGCTCGCCCGCCTGACCCTCGCCGCCGGCGCCCCCGCCCCCACGGTTTGGGAGACCGCCGCCGCCCGGCGCGAAGGCGCCCACGACTACCCGGTGATCGACCCGGGCGAGGATCCGCGCCGCGACTACCGCGCCGTCTACGACGCCAGCGGCGACGCGGGCCTGCTCGACGCCCTGGTCGGACGGGTGGCGAAGGGCGGCGAGATCGTGCTCGCCGGCTTCTACCCCGGCCGCGTCTCCTTCGCCTTCGCGCCCGCCTTCATGAAGGAGGTCCGCCTGCGCATCGCCGCCGAGTGGACCCAGGACGACATGCTCGCGGTGCGCCTGCTGACCGAGAGCGGGCGCCTCGCGCTCGACGGCCTGATCTCGCACCGCCGCGCGGCGGCGGACGCCCCGGCCGCCTACGCCGAGGCCTTCGGCGATCCGGCCTGCCTGAAGATGATCCTCGACTGGGAGGCGACCGCATGACCCGCACCTTCGAAATCCCCGACCTCAAGCGCGGCCCCCAGGGCTCGATCGCCGAGGCCGACCGGGCGCTTCGCGAGGAGGCGCACGCGCCGCTCGACGAGATCCCGGTGGGGGAGGCGACCTCGAAGACCCAGATCATCGCGATTTACGGCAAGGGCGGCATCGGCAAGTCGTTCACGCTGGCGAACCTCAGCCACATGATGGCCGAGCAGGGCAAGCGGGTGCTGCTGATCGGCTGCGATCCCAAGTCCGACACCACCTCGCTGCTGTTCGGCGGCAAGGCCTGCCCCACGATCATCGAGACCTCGACCCGCAAGCGCCTGGCCGGCGAGGAGGTCACCGTCTCCGACGTCTGCTTCAAGCGCGGCGGCGTCTTCGCGATGGAGCTCGGCGGGCCCGAGGTCGGCCGCGGCTGCGGCGGGCGCGGCATCATCCACGGCTTCGAGACGCTGGAGAAGCTGGGCTTCCACGACTGGGATTTCGACTACGTGCTGCTCGACTTCCTGGGCGACGTGGTCTGCGGGGGCTTCGGCCTGCCGATCGCGCGGGACATGTGCCAGAAGGTGATCGTGGTCGGCTCCAACGACCTGCAGTCCCTCTACGTGGCGAACAACGTCTGCTCGGCGGTGGAGTATTTCCGCAAGCTGGGCGGCAACGTCGGCGTGGCCGGCATGGTGGTCAACAAGGACGACGGATCGGGCGAGGCCGCGGCCTTCGCCGCCGCGGTGGGCATCCCGGTGCTGGCCTCGATCCCCGCGGACGACGACCTGCGCAAGAAGTCCGCCAACTACCAGATCGTCGGCACCGCGGCCGGGCCCTGGGGCGAGCTCTTCGGCCAGCTCGCCGATCAGGTGGGCCTCGCGCCCCCGCAGAAGCCGGCGCCGCTGACCCAGGACGGGCTGCTCGCGCTCTTCGACTCCAAGGACACCGGCGGGGACTTCGTCCTCGTCCCCGCCACGCAGGAGGACATGCGCGGCAAGCTGGGCGTGGCGCGCGAGTCCCTCGAAGTGGTCTACGACGATGCTTGATCTCGACGCCCTCGCCGCCATCGAGCGCCGGCTCGACGGCCTGGCCGACGCCTGGGCGCCCGCCGCCCGGACCGAGGCCGCCGCCGCGCCGCGCCCCGCCGCCGCCCTTGCCCGCGCAAGGCCGGAGGCCGAGGGCCCCGCCGCCCGCTGTCCTTTCGCTCCGGCCGCGTCATGACCGGCCCGGGCCCCATCCGCTTCGACGCCGACGGCCGCGCGCATCTGCCGGCCGACGGTCCCGCCACGCCCGAGGCAGCGGTCGAGAGCCCCCTGCGTCTGGGGCAGGAGGGCGTCTCCTGCGCCTCGGGCGACCTGCGGGCCCAGGCCGCCGAGAACGGCGCCTCGGAGCTGCTGGAGCGCTACGCCGCCGACTATCCCACCGGCCCCCACGACAAGCCGCAGAGCATGTGCCCCGCCTTCGGGTCCCTGCGGGTGGGCCTGCGGATGCGGCGCACGGCGACGATCCTCTCGGGCTCGGCCTGCTGCGTCTACGGGCTGACCTTCGTGAGCCACTTCTACGGCGCCCGCCGCTCGGTCGGCTACGTGCCCTTCAATTCCGAGAGCCTGGTCACCGGCAAGCTCTTCGAGGACATCCGCGAGGCGGTCCACGAGCTGGCCGACCCCGACCGCTACGACGCGATCGTGGTGACCAACCTCTGCGTCCCCTCCGCCTCCGGCGTGCCGCTCAGGCTGCTGCCCGACCAGATCGACGGCGTGCGGATCGTGGGCATCGACGTGCCGGGCTTCGGCGTGCCGACCCATGCCGAGGCGAAGGACATCCTCGCCGGCGCGATGCTGGCCTACGCCCGGCGGGAGGTTCAGGCCGGCCCCGTGCAGGCCCCCGCCGGCGGGCGCGGCGACCGGCCGACGATCACGCTCCTGGGCGAGATGTTCCCCGCCGACCCGATGAGCATCGGCGCGATGCTGGCCCCGATGGGCCTCGCCGCCGGTCCGGTCGTGCCGTGCCGGGAGTGGCGCGAGCTCTACGCCGCCCTCGACGGCGCGGCGGCGGCGGCGATCCACCCGTTCTACACCGCCTCGATCCGCGAGCTTCAGGCCGCGGGGCGCCCGGTGATCGGCTCCGCCCCCGTGGGGCGCGAGGGAACCGCCGCCTGGCTTGCGGCGGTGGGCGAGGCGCTGGGGGTTCCCGCGGCGCAGATCTCCGCGGCGCAGAACGCCATGGACGGCGCCATCGCCGGGGCGCTGGCGGCCCACCGGATCGAGGGGACCGTCACGCTGTCGGGCTACGAGGGCTCGGAACTGCTGGTCGCCCGCCTGCTGATCGAGAGCGGGGCGAAGGTCCCTTACGTCGGCACCGCCTGCCCCCGCACCCCCTGGTCCGAGCCGGACCGGGAGTGGCTGGAGGCTCATGGCGCCCGGGTCGTGTTCCGCGCCTCGCTGGAAGACGACTGCGCGGCGATGGAGGCGGTCCGCCCGGATCTCGCCATCGGCACCACGCCGGTGGTGCAGAAGGCCAAGCAGCTCGGCGTGCCCGCCCTCTACTTCACCAACCTGATCTCGGCCCGTCCTCTGATGGGGCCGGCCGGGGCGGGCTCGCTGGCCCAGGTGGTGATGGCGGCGATCTCCGGGCGGGAGCGCATGTCGAAGATGCGCGGCTTCTTCGAGGGCGTGGGGACCGGCGACGCCGCCGGCATCTGGGAGGGGGAGCCGAACCTCCAGCCCGAGTTCCGCACCCGCAACCTCAAGAAGCTCGAGCGCAAGGCCAGGGCGGCGAAGGCCGCGGAGATGATCTGATGCTGATCCAGGATCACGACAGGGCCGGGGGCTACTGGGGCGCGGTCTACGCCTTCTGCGCGCTGAAGGGGCTGCAGGTGGTGATCGACGGCCCGGTGGGCTGCGAGAACCTGCCGGTGACCTCGGTCCTCCACTACACCGACGCGCTGCCCCCGCATGAGCTTCCCATCGTGGTCACCGGCCTCGGCGAAGAGGAGCTGGGCCGCGACGGCACCGAAGGCGCCATGCGCCGGGCGTGGGAGACGCTGGATCCCGCCCTGCCGGCGGTGGTCGTCACCGGCTCGATCGCCGAGATGATCGGCGGCGGGGTCACCCCGCAGGGCACCTCGATCCAGCGCTTTCTTCCGCGCACCATCGACGAGGACCAGTGGCAGGCCGCCGACCGCGCCATGACCTGGGCCTTCCACGAATTCGGAACCACCAAGGGCCGGCTGCCGAAGGCGAAGCCCCGCGACGGCGCGCCGAAGGTCAACATCCTCGGGCCGATGTACGGCGTGTGGAACATGGCCTCCGACCTCGCCGAGATCCGGCGGCTGATCGAGGGGATCGGGGGGGAGGTCAACATGGTGATGCCGCTGGGCGCCCATGTCGGCGAGCTCTCGCGCCTGGTCGACGCCGAGGTGAACGTGGTGATGTATCGCGAGTTCGGCCGCGGCCTCGCCGAGGCGCTGGAGCGCCCGTATCTCCAGGCCCCCATCGGGCTCGAGAGCACCACGCTGTTCCTGCGCAAGCTGGGCGAGCTGCTGGAGCTGGACCCCGAGCCCTTCATCGCCCGCGAGAAGCACTCGACCCTGAAGCCGGTCTGGGACCTCTGGCGCTCGGTCACCCAGGATTTCTTCGCGACCGCCAGCTTCGCGGTGGCGGCGAACGAGACCTACGCCCGCGGCATCCGCCGGTATCTGGAGACCGACCTCGGCCTGCCCTGCGAATTCGCGGTGGCGCGCCTGGCGGGGAGGAAGACCGACTCCGAGGCGATCCGCGGCATGATCCGCAACCAGCGCCCGCTGGTGGTCTTCGGCTCGGTCAACGAGAAGATGTACCTGGCCGAGGCCGGCGGGGGACATGGCCCCAGGCCGACCTTCATCGCCGCCAGCTTCCCCGGCGCCGCCATCCGGCGCGCCACGGGCACCCCCTACATGGGCTACGCCGGCGCGGTCTGGATCCTGCAGGAGACCTGCAACGCGCTCTTCGACGCGCTGTTCCACATCCTGCCGCTGGGCGCGGATCTCGACGCCGCCGAGGCGACGCCCGCCGCCCTTCGCCGCGACCTGCCGTGGGAGCCCGAGGCCCAGGCCCTGCTCGACGAGATGGTCGCCGCCCACCCGGTCCTGACCCGCATCTCCGCCGCGCGCCGCCTGCGCGACGCGGCCGAGCGCGCGGCGCTCGACCGGGGCGACGACAGCGTCGGCCGGGCGGCCGTCGCCAGCCTCGAACCCGCGTCGACCGCCCCGCGCGGCCGGCCCGGCTCCGGCCCCGAGCGGACGGAGACGCAACGCCATGGGAGGGCGTCCGCATGACCGACTACTCCAGCGATCTCAAGCCGTTGCGGCGCGGGCACGCGCCGTCCGTCGAATACGGCGTCTACTTCGGCCTGATCTTCGCGATCAGCCTGCCGGGCGCGGTCCTGCGCAGCCTGGCGGCGGCGACGCGGCTCGATTTCTCCGGCCCCGGTCCCCTCCGCCGCGCCCAGACGCGCGCGCGGGAGATCACGCCGGCCATCTTCGACGTCTGAGAGGACGTCGCCCCATTCCGGGCCGCCACGGCGGAGCGGAATCGTCGATCGAGGACGAGCTTCGGTCGGTGCTCGGCCGCGAGAGTGTCGCGGTATCAGTCGGTGCTTCCGGAGGATCGATATGACTGAAGACAAGGATGTGTCGTTCACGGGACTGACGGATGATCAGGCCCAGGAACTTCACTCCGTCTACATGAGCGGCTTCATGCTGTTCACGGCGGTCGCAGTAATCGCGCACCTGCTGGTCCTCATCTGGCGTCCCTGGCTCTAGGAGGGAAGATCAATGAGCAAGTTCTACAAGATCTGGCTGATCTTCGATCCGAGGCGCGTCTTCGTGGTGCAGGGGGTCTTTCTGTTCCTGCTCGCGGTGATGATCCATCTCGTGCTGCTTTCGACGGACCGGTACAACTGGTTCGAAGTCTCGGCCGAGAAGTACGGGGTCGCTCAACAGGAGTGACGGGTCCGGGACCGCGCGACGCGGTCCCGGACGAGACATCAATGCGGGCGGGGTCCGCCCCGCCTGCAGCTTGGGCTCCGCCGGCGCGCGTCGGCGGCATGACGCGAGGGACTGGACATGGCCTTGCTGAATTTCGAGAAGAAGTATCGCGTCAAAGGCGGCACGCTCGTCGGCGGCGATCTGTTCGACTTCTGGATCGGGCCGTTCTACGTCGGGTTCTTCGGCGTCACCACGGCGTTCTTCGCCGCCCTGGGCACGATCCTGATCTTCTGGGGGGCGGCCCTGCAGGGCACGTTCAATCCCTGGACGATCTCCATCGCCCCGCCTGACCTCTCCTACGGCCTGGGCCTCGCGCCGCTGGCCGAGGGCGGGCTGTGGCAGGTGATCACGATGTGCGCCACGGCCGCCTTCATCAGCTGGGCCCTGCGCGAGGTCGAGATCTGCCGAAAGCTCGGCATCGGCTACCACGTGCCGGTCGCCTTCAGCTTCGCGATCCTGGCCTACGTCACGCTGGTGATCTTCCGCCCGCTCTTGCTGGGCGCCTGGGGACACGGGTTCCCCTACGGGATCTTCAGCCATTTGGACTGGGTGTCCAACGTCGGCTACCAGTACCTGCACTTCCACTACAATCCGGCGCACATGCTGGCGGTGACCTTCTTCTTCACCACCACCTTCGCGCTCTCGCTCCACGGCTCGCTGATCCTGTCGGCGGTCAACCCGCAGAAGGGCGAGGAGATCCGCACCCCGGATCACGAGGACACCTACTTCCGCGACTTCATCGGCTACTCCGTCGGCACGCTCGGCATTCACCGGCTGGGCCTGCTGCTGGCGCTGAACGCCGCTTTCTGGAGCGCGGTCTGCATCATCATCTCCGGCCCGCTGTGGACCAAGGGCTGGCCCGAGTGGTGGAACTGGTGGCTCGAGCTGCCGATCTGGCCGGGCCAGGGAGGGGTTTGAGATGGCCGAGTATCAGAACGTCTTCACGCAGTTCCAGGTGCGAGGTCCCGCCGAGATGGGCCTCGCCGGAGGCGGCGCCGAACATGAGCGCAGCCGGGGGGCGAGCTTCTCCAACCTGCTGGGCTGGATCGGCAACGCCCAGCTGGGGCCCATCCACCTGGGCTGGTTCGGGGTGATCTCGCTCGCCACCGGGATCCTGTCGCTGAACATCATCGGCTTCAACATGCTGGCCCAGGTCGGCTGGTCGATCCCCGAGTTCTTCCGCCAGGGCTTCTGGCTGGCGCTGGAGCCGCCGGGGCCCGAGAACGGGCTGCGCATCCCGCCCCTGCGGGACGGGGGCTGGTGGTTCCTGTCCTCGGTCTTCATCCTGGTCTCGGTGATCTCGTGGTGGCTGCGCTCCTACACGCGGGCGGTGGCGCTGGGCATGGGCACGCATGTGGCCTGGGCCTTCGCGGCGGCGATCTGGCTGATGCTGGTGCTGAACCTCTTCCGCCCGATCCTGATGGGAACCTGGTCGGAGGCGGTGCCCTACGGGATCTTCCCGCACCTCGACTGGACCACCGCGTTCTCGCTGCGCTACGGGAACCTCTACTACAACCCCTTCCACTGCCTCTCGATCGTGTTCCTCTACGGCTCGGTGCTGCTGTTCGCGATGCACGGCGCCACGATCCTGGCCGTCACCCGCCTCGGCGGCGACCGGGAGCTGGAGCAGATCGTGGACCGCGGCACCGCCTCGGAGCGCGCGGCCCTGTTCTGGCGCTGGACCATGGGCTTCAACGCCACGATGGAGGGGATTCACCGCTGGGCCTGGTGGTTCGCCGTGCTGACGCCGATCACCGGCGGCATCGGCATCCTCCTGACCGGCACCGTCGTCGACAACTGGTATCTGTGGGCGGTCGAGCATGACTTCGCCCCGGCCTACGACGGCGCCTACGGCTATGAAGCCTACACGACCGGCGGGGAGTGAGAGCGATGTTCGGACCCTCAGGCAAGTTCCGCTGGTTCGACGAGTGGAACCGCAAGCGCCCCTTCGATCTGGTCAGGACGGCGCTTCCCGCGGGGATCCTCGGCGGCGCGGTGTTCGTGGCGGCGGCGATCGTGATCCTCGGCAACCCGCTGGAGAAGGAGACGGTGCAGACCGGCCCCCGCGGCACGGGCATGGTCAAGATCGACACGCCCGGCCAGCTGATGGCGCTGGAGGCGGTCAACGTCCTGCCCCCCTCGGACGAGCCCTGGCCCGTCGAGGAGGGCGCGATGCTTGCCGGCGAGGCCTATGAGAACGTGCAGGTGCTGGGCCACCTCTCGGTCGACAACTTCAACCGGCTGATGGCCGGGATCACCGAGTGGGTCTCCCCCGAGCAGGGCTGCGCCTACTGCCATGCCGAGGACGGCTTCGCCTCGGACGACGTCTACACCAAGGTCGTCGCCCGGCGGATGATCCAGATGACCTGGGCGCTGAACCAGGACTGGGAGGTGCACACCGCGCCCGCGGGCGTCACCTGCTACACCTGCCACCGGGGGAACAACGTGCCCCCCTACGTGTGGACCAGCCTGCCCCCGGTGAACGAGACCGTCGGGCCCACGGCCGCCTTCCAGAACCGGGCGGCGCCGCTGACCAACTACACCTCGCTGCCCGCGAACGCGATCGAGGCCTATCTGCTGGACGGGGAGCTGGTGGCGGTCAACGACCAGGCCCCGCGGGTCGACAACGCAGGCCTGCCCGGCATGAAGGAGACCGAGCGGACCTACGCGCTGATGATGCACTTCACCCAGAGCCTCGGGGTGAACTGCACCTTCTGCCACAACACCCGCGCGATCAACGACCCGACCCAGCTGACGCCCCAGTGGACCACGGCGACGCTGGGCATCTCGATGGTCCAGGACCTCAACCAGACCTGGGTCGAGCCGCTGGCCGAGCTCTTGCCCGACCATCGCCTCGGCCCGCTGGGCGATGCGCCCAAGGTCTACTGCCTGACCTGCCACCAGGGCGCGGCCAAGCCGCTGCTGGGGCAGAGCATGGTCGGCGACTGGCCCGAGCTGATCTCGGCCGAGCCGGTCTACGACTGAAGGCGGGAGGGCGGCCGCGGCCGCCCTCCTGCGCCCCGCGGCCGCGGGCGACCTCCCGCGCGACGCCTCGCAAGGGAGCGCGACCATGACCCCCCTCCGCCCGAACCCCGCCCGCCCGACCCCCGCCCGCCCGAACTCCGACCGTCCGACGACCCCGCATCTCGACCGCGCGCCCTGGCCCGCGGACCTCAAGGCGCTGAGCGACGCGGAGCTGGCGCGCCTGGCGGGCGAACTGCGGGAGGAGACGATCTCGGCCGTCTCGGTCACCGGGGGGCATCTCGGCTCCGGCCTCGGCGTGGTGGAGCTGTCGGTGGCCCTGCACGCGGTCTTCGACGCGCCGCGCGACAAGATCATCTGGGACGTCGGGCACCAGTGCTATCCCCACAAGATCCTGACCGGCCGGCGCGGCCGCATCCGCACCCTGCGCCAGGGGGGCGGCCTGTCGGGTTTTACGAAGCGGGCCGAGAGCGATTACGACCCGTTCGGCGCGGCCCATAGCTCGACCTCGATCTCCGCGGGCCTGGGCTTCGCGGCCGCCCGCGATCTGGGGGCCCCCGGGGTCGGCGACGTGGTCGCCGTGATCGGCGACGGCGCGATGTCGGCCGGCATGGCCTGGGAGGCGATGAACAACGCCGGCGCGCTCGGCAAGCGGCTGTTCGTGATCCTCAACGACAACGAGATGTCGATCTCGCCCCCCGTGGGCGCCCTGTCCGAATACCTCTCGCGCATCTACGCCAACGGCCCGCTCCACGACCTCAAGGCGCTGGCCGAGGGCGCCGCCGCCCTGCTGCCGGGCCCCGCGCGGGAGGGCGCGCGACGCGCGCGCGACCTGGTGCGGGGCGCGGCGCTGGGGGGGACGCTCTTCGAGGCGCTGGGCTTCTCCTACGTCGGGCCGATCGACGGGCACGACATGGGCCAGCTGCTGCGGGTGATGCGCGCGGCCCGCGCGCGGGCCGACGGGCCGGTGCTGATCCACTGCCTGACCGTGAAGGGCAAGGGCTACGCCCCCGCCGAGTCGAGCGCGGACAAGTATCACGGCGTGGCGAAATTCGACGTGGTCAGCGGCGAGCAGGCCAAGGGCAAGCCCGCCGCCCCCAGCTACACCGCCGTGTTCGGAGAGCAGCTCACCCGCGCCGCCGCGCTCGACCCCAGGGTGGTGGGCATCACCGCCGCCATGGCCGAGGGCAGCGGGATCTCCAAGCTCAAGGCCCGCTTCCCCGAGCGCGCCTTCGACGTGGGCATCGCCGAGCAGCACGCCGTGACCTTCGCAGCCGGCCTCGCGGCGGCTGGGATGCGGCCGTTCTGCGCGATCTACTCGACCTTCCTGCAACGCGCCTACGACCAGGTGGTTCACGACGTGGCCCTGCAGAACCTGCCCGTGCGCTTCGCGCTCGACCGCGCGGGGCTGGTGGGGGCGGACGGGGCGACCCATGCCGGGGCCTTCGACCTCGCCTACCTCTGCACGCTGCCCAACTTCACCGTGATGGCCGCGGCGGACGAGGCGGAGCTGGCCCGCATGGTCGCCACCGCCGCCGCCCACGACGCCGGCCCCATCGCGCTGCGCTATCCGCGCGGGAACGGAACCGGCGTGGCGATCCCCGAGGCGCCGCAGCCGCTGGAGATCGGCCGCGGCCGGGTGCTGCGCGAGGGCTCGGCGGTGGCGCTGCTGTCGCTCGGCGGCCGGCTGGAGGAATGCCTGGCGGCGGCCGAGGCGCTGGAGGCCCGCGGCCTGACCTGCACCGTCGCCGACGCGCGGTTCGCCAAGCCCCTCGACCGCGGGCTGATCCTGCGCCTCGCCCGCGGCCACGCCGCCCTGATCACGGTCGAGGAGGGCGCCGCCGGCGGCTTCGGCGCCCATGTCCTGCAGCTGCTCGCGGCCGAGGGCGCGCTCGACCGCGGTCTGCGCATCCGCACCCTGACGCTGCCGGACCGCTTCATCGACCAGGACACGCCCGAGCGGATGTATGCCGAAGCCGGCCTCACCGCCGCGGACATCACGGCCGCCGCGCTCGCGGCGCTGGGCGTGGACGCCGCGACGGAGGCCGCCACCGCCTGAAACCGCCGCCGCGCGCAGGAGAACGCCGCGTCCGGGACCCCGGACGCG
Organism: Albimonas pacifica; assembly: GCF_900113695.1. GTDB lineage: Bacteria > Pseudomonadota > Alphaproteobacteria > Rhodobacterales > Rhodobacteraceae > Albimonas > Albimonas pacifica. The sequence continues at coordinate 120,755 of NZ_FOQH01000002.1, forward strand.
GCGTTTCTCGGTGCGGCCGACGCCTTGGATAGATCCAGACCAGACGGGAGCGGCGGAGCGGCCGCAACCGGGGCGCCCCGGGCTCGACCCGGGGCCTCTCGCGGCCGGCGGCGGAGGCCCCGGGTCAGGCCCGGGGCCGCGTCGCGCGGGGAGGGCGGAGCCGCCCTCAGGCCGCGGCGCGGGCCAGCGCGCACTGGCTCCACAGGCCATGGAGGGCGGAGGCGAGCCGGTCGATGTCGGCCTCGGAATGCAGGGGCGAGGGGGTGAAGCGCAGCCGCTCGGTCCCCTTGGGCACGGTCGGGTAGTTGATCGGCTGCACGTAGATCCCGTGCTCGTCGAGCAGGATGTCCGAGAGCAGCTTGCACTTCACCGGGTCCTTCACCATCACTGGCACGATATGCGACGGGTTCGGCAGGTGCGGGATCCCCAGCCGGTCCAGCCGCGCGCGCAGCAGCGCCACCGCCCGGCGCTGGGCCAGCCGCTCGGCGTCGCTTTCCTTCAGGTGGCGGATCGAGACGCAGGCGCCGGCCGCCACCGCCGGCGGCAGCGAGGTGGTGAAGATGAAGCCCGAGGCGAAGCTGCGCACGAAATCGCACACCGCCGCCGAGGCCGCGATATAGCCCCCCACCACCCCGAAGGCCTTGCCCAGCGTGCCCTCGATGACGGTGATCCGGTCCATCAGCCCCTCGCGCTCGGCCACGCCCCCGCCGCGGGGACCGTAGAGGCCGACGGCGTGGACCTCGTCGAGGTAGGTCATCGCGCCGTAGCGGTCGGCGAGGTCGCAGATCTCGCGGATCGGGGCGATGTCGCCGTCCATCGAATAGACGCTCTCGAAGGCGATCAGCTTGGGGCGGCCGGGCTCGATGGAGGCGAGCTGACGCTCCAGGTCCGCGAGGTCGTTGTGCTTCCAGATCCGCTTCTCGGCCCGCGAATGGCGCACCCCCTCGATCATCGAGGCGTGGTTGAGCGCGTCCGACAGGATCACGCAGCCGGGCAGGCGGGCCCCGAGCGTGGACAGCGTCGCCCAGTTGGAGACGTAGCCCGAGGTGAACAGCAGCGCCGCCTCCTTGCCGTGGAGGTCCGCGAGTTCGCGCTCCAGCTCCACGTGGTGGACGTTGGTGCCGGAGATGTTGCGCGTGCCGCCGGCGCCCGCGCCGCAGCTGTCGATCGCGGCCTTCATCGCCTCGGCCACCGCGGGGTGCTGGCCCATGCCCAGGTAGTCGTTCGAGCACCAGACGGTGACGTCGCCCTGTCCGCCGGCGTGGCGGCGGGTGGCCCGCGGAAAGTCGCCTGCGTGACGCTCCAGGTTGGCGAACCAGCGATAGTTGCCCTCGGCCCGCAGGGCGTCGAGCTGGGCGGAGAAGGCGGCGTCGAACCGGGTTTTCTGGTCCATGTCGGGTCCTTTCGGGGCTTCAAGGCGCGGGTTTGCGGGCGCCTCTGGCTTCGGTCCAGCGCCACAGGACGCCATCGGGAATGGGAACGACCATCAGCCAGTGCTCGACGAGCGCCAGCGCGGTCAGGGCGGCGACCAGCGCCGCGCCGACGGCGGCGGCCGGGGCCTCGGCCGTGGCCGCCGTCCAGGTCCAGCCGCCGACGGCGAGCGTCAGCAGGGTGACGGAGAGAGCGAAGAACGGGGTCGGCCGGCGGATGCGGAAATGGCTCGCCACATGCGACAGGCGGCGCGGCAGCATCTCGGCATGGACATGGGGCACGCCGAGCCAGAGGTTCAGCTTGGCGGTCAGCCGCGCGCCGAAGAGGGTGGCGAAGGTCCAGAAGGCGACCGGGTTGGCCGCGCCCTCGAGATGCAGCCACAGGGCGGCGAGGGCGGCGACGAGGCTCATTTCGGAATAGGCGATCACCCCCCAGGCGCGCACGAAGCGCTCCCACTCCGGCACGTCCTCGGGGCAGGGGCGCAGCACCGGGCCGGTGAGCACGCCGGTGAGGAAGGCGAGCTCGATCCACCCCCAGATGGCGATGGCCGAGAGGAAGGCGACGTAGGCCCCCGGCACGGAGGCGTCGCCGCGGCTGAGGACCACCCCCGCCGCGCCGAGCGCCAGGACGGGAAGGGAGAACAGCGCCGCCCGCGCGGGGGCGCGCGCGCGTCCCCGCTCGGCCCGGTTGACGATCAGCAGGATGAGGCCGGTGGAGAACCACCAGGTGAACAGCGCGAAGCCCGCCGCCGCCCATCCGCTGGTCATCGCGCCGCCCTCCCTGCCGCCGGTCCGCTCACCACGCGGGCTCCAGCCGGCTGGAGGCGGGGGGCGCGTTGCGCTTCACGGGGATCAGGTAGAGGCTCGCGAAGGTCGCCGCCGCCCGGGCCGAATGCCAGCCCCGCGCGATGCGCCCGCCGATCCCGCCCCGCTTCCGCGCGGCGTCGAGGTCCTCGAAGATCACGCGCATCCGGGTCAGCCTCGCCTGCCAGCGGGGATGGTCCAGATCGAGTTCCAGCGGGAACACCTGCTTCGAGATCTCGGAGGTCAGGCGGAACACCTGGTCGTCATACCAGTCGATGTCGACGCCCAGCGCCTTGTGGAAGGCGGGCCGGGCGTGGTCGCGCACATGCATGGTGGCGAAGACGGCGACCAGGAAGAACCGGATCCACAGCTTGTTGACCCCCGAGGTCAGCTTGGGGTCGGTGCGCATCAGCAGCGCGAAGGCCTCGCCGTGGCGGAACTCGTCGTTGCACCACTGCTCGAACCACTTGAAGATCGGGTGGAAGCGATGCTCGGGATGCCGCTCCAGATGCCGGAAGATGGTGATGTAGCGGGCGTAGCCGATCTTCTCGCTGAGATAGGTGGCGTAGTAGATGAACTTGGGCCGGAAGTAGGTGTATTTCTTCGACCGGGTCAGGAAGCCGAGGTTCACCGCCACGTTCGCCTCGCGCAGCGCGTCGTTGATGAAGCCGGCGTGGCGCGCCTCGTCCCGCGACATGTAGGAGAACAGCTCGCAGATGTCGGGGTTCGAGCCGCGCCGCTTCATCTCCTTGTAGAGGACGCAGCCCGAGAACTCGGCGGTCAGCGACGAGACCAGGAAGTCGATCAGCTCCTTGCGCAGCTCCGGCTCCATCGCGTCGAAGTCGACGGCGTCCCAGTCGGCGGTCTTCTTGAAGTGGCGGCGGTTGGGGTCGGCCTTCATCTCGGCCAGCAGCGCGTCCCATTCCTCGCGCACCGGGGAGACGTCGATGCGGTCCATCTCGTCGAAATCGGTGGTGTAGAAGCGGGGGTTGAGCAGCGTGGTCTCGGTGGCCATCGCCTGGGTGTCGTAGCCCTCGGGGATCGGGGCGCCGCGGGCGTCGATGCGGGCGGCCACGGCCTCGGGGCTGTCGGGGTGGAAATCGGAACGGGCGTTCATAGCCGGATCTCCTCGGAGAAGCTGAATTCGCAAAGCTCCATGAACTCCAGGTCGCCGGTGGCGCGGGTCCACAGCCGCTCGGCGAGGCTGGCGCGGGTGATGGTGGCCTGGCGGTCCTCGCGGATCACCTCGCCCCAGGCGGCCACCACGGGCGCGCCGTGGACGATCACCTCGTCGCCCGGATGCACGACCGAGCCGTCGTTGAAGCGCACGTGGGCGTGCAGGCTTTCGAAGCGGTGCGAGACCTCGACCGTGCAGGGCACCGTCTCGCGTCGTCTGGTGAGCAGGCTCATTGCGGGTCTCCCTTGGGCTGGCCGGCCGCGGGGGGCGGCGGCAGCAGGGCGGCGAAGGCCGCCTCGTTGTCCTTTCCGAAGGCTTTCAGCTCGACCCGCCAGCCGGTCTGGGGGTCGATCAGGCGCAGGCTGCCGTCGGCGTGCAGCGTCAGCGTCGCGGGGGCGAGCGCGGGGGCGCCGTCCACCGTGCGCACCCGGGTCATGGCGCGCCCGACGCCGGCGATGAAGCCGGCCTGGCCGGGCCCGCGCTCGAGGATCAGGGCTCCGTCGGCGTCGACCACCCGCGCGGCGCCGTCGGGCTGCGGGAGGATGACGATCTCGCGCGCGGCCACCACCGGGGACTCCGGCGGGGTGGCCGCCGGCGTCGCCCCGGTCAGGCGGGCGTAGGCGGCGATGACCAGGCTCAGCAGCACCATCAGGCCGATGGCGCGCAGCAGGCCCTTGGGGATCCGGTCGCGCTCGGCGCTGCGAAGGGCGGGGGCGGCGTGCATGGTCCCCTCCTATTCCGCGGCCAGGGCGGCGGGGGCGCGGGCGCCGGCGGCCTCGAAGGCCTGTTCTTCCAGCCGCGCCTCGGCGGTCTCGGCCAGCAGGCGGGCCACCGTCTCGGGCTGGGGGATGCAGCGGAGCGTCGGCTGGGTGCGGCGCATGTGCCAGGGGCGCACATGGGGCCAGCAGACGAAGTAGGAGATGCGGTCCGACCCGATCAGCGCCAGCGACAGGTCGCCGGCGCCAAAGGGGCCGCGCTTGAGGTCCACCGCCCCGATCCAGCGATAGGGCAGGTTCAGCGTCACGGTCAGCGCGGCGCCGATGCGCATCGCCACCCGCCGGGTGGTGATCGTGTAGACGGTGGCCTTCGCCAGCACCCAGGCGATCCCCGCCAGGATCGCGCAGGCCGCGATCCCCAGCACCAGGAACAGCGCCGCCCCCTGCAGGCCCGCGACCGGGTCGCGGTCGAGATCGACCGCGAGCCGCCAGACCGCCAGCGCCGCGAAATAGGCCATCACCCAGCGCAGGCCCATCGCCTCCAGCGCCAGCGCCCGCCAGTCGGGGGCGCCCTGCCACAGGATCCGCTCGCCCTCGGGCGGCACGCCCGGCAGGCCGCGGACCGGCTCGACATGGTAGTCGTCATGGGTCATGGCGCGCCCCTCCCTCAGATCTGCGGTTCGAGACGGGCGGGGTCGGCGTAGAGCTTGCCGCCGCACCAGTAGGCCGAGATCTTGTCCTCCTCGAGGAGCGTGACCTCCCCCTCCGTCTTCGTCTGCGGAACGCCGGGGATCTGCGCGGCGTAGAGGGCGTGGACCTTTACGCCGGCCTTGCGCACCCGCGCCAGCGGCATCGGCAGCAGGCGGCGGCCGTTCCCGCCCGAGAGCTCGATCTCGAGGTAGCGGGCCATCTGCTCGGGCCGGTCGACCCAGATGTCGGAGACGTGGCCCACCTCGATCCCGTCGCCGGAGATCACCGGCAGGCCGCGGGGGTCGCGCCCGGCGGCGACGGCGTAGCCCTCGCTCATCCGCATCGGGGCGAGCTTGGGGTGGCCGTGGCCGTCGAGCTCCGGCACGTCGCGGCGCGCAGCCCAGGCGGCGGGGCCGACGCCGTCGGCCAGCGGATCGCCCGTCGGCTCGTAGGGATAGCCCGAGAACTCGAACTCCCGCCCCAGCGCCAGCTCGCGCTTGTCGCCGTTGTCGGAGGGGACGCTGACCGAGCCGCGGCCGAAGGGCAGGCGGAAGGTCTTGGGCGAGGGCACCGGGAACGGGCCCTGGTTGGCCGCGGGGGCGCCGCTTTCGTCGACCAGCGGGTAGCCCTCGCGCATGTTCTCGCGCTGCAGGTACCAGATCAGGGCGGCGAAGAAGATCCAGAAGGCGTAGAGCGCCACGAGGGCGAGATCCACGGTTCCGATGATGGTCTCGGTCATGTCGAAGTCTCCTGGCGGCGCGGTTGGGAACGGGAAGGGGCGGAGCTCATGTCGGGAACTCCGCGAGGCCCATGCGGGTCGGGGGCCGGGCGCCGCGGCGCCGTCCGGCGAGCGGACCCAGGGCGATCAGGGTGACGAACAGCAGCACGATCTCGAGGTGGTAGACCGCGGCGTAGCCGGTGGCGGGCGTGGTCAGCGCCTCGCCGAGCGCGCCGGACAGGGCGGCCTCGCCGACCAGGTCGTGGATCGCGCCGCCCAGCGCGATGCCGAGGCCCGCGGCGGTGGCCTGCGCGGCGCCCCAGGCGCCCAGCGCCAGGCCCGCGCCGCCCTCGGCGGCCATCGCCATCGCCTCGGTCAGGGTGGCGACCGAGAACAGGCCGAGGCCCAGGCCGATCAGGCCGGCGCCGACGAAGAACAGGGCGTCGAGGCCCGTGGGCTCGGCGAAGATCACGCAGCTGAAGGCGACGACGCCGATCGCCGCGCCCCGCGCTGCGACCCCGCAGGCCCCCAGACGCCCGCCCAGCCAGCGCGAGGCGAGGCCGAAGCCCGCCAGCGCCCCCAGCGCCCAGAGCGCGGTCAGCGTGGTGGTGGCCGAGACGGAGAGGCCCAGGACCTCGCCGCCATAGGGCTCGAGCAGGATGTCCTGCATCGAGAAGGCGCAGGCGCCGAGCGCGGTGACCGCGAGCAGCCGCCCCGCCTGGCCGCCGGCGGCGAAGTCGCGCCAGGCGTCGGCGAAGCGCGGGCGCGGCGCCTCGCGGGCCGCGCGGTCCATCGGGCGCAGGACCTCCTGCTTCCACAGCGCCACGACGTTGAGCGCGAGCGTCACCACCGCCGCCCCCTGCACCACCTGGATCAGGCGGAGGGCCGAGAAGTCGCGCAAGAGCCATCCCAGCACCAGCGCCGAGACCGCCATCCCCGCCAGCAGCATCACGTAGAGCAGCGCCACCACCCGCGGCCGCGTCGCCTCGTCGGCCTGATCGGCGGCGAGCGCCAGGCCCGCGGTCTGGGTCATGTGCAGCCCGACCCCGGTCATCGCGAAGGCGGCCGCGGCGCCGACATGCCCGGCCCAGTCCGGCCCCCAGGTCTGGTCGCCCGAGAGGATCAAGAGCGCGAAGGGCATGATCGCGAGCCCGCCGAACTGCCATAGCGAGCCGAACCACAGATACGGGATCCGCTTCCACCCCAGCGCCGAGCGGAAGGTGTCGGAGCGGAACCCCAGCAGCGCCCGGAACGGCGCGATCAGCACCGGCAGCGCCGCCATGGCGGCGACCAGCGAGGCGGCGACGCCGAGCTCGACGATCATCACCCGGTTCAGCGCGCCCAGCAGGATCACGGTCGCCATGCCCACCGAGACCTGGAACAGCGACAGCCGCAGCAACCGGCGCAGCGGCAGCCCGTCCGAGGCCGCGTCGGCGAAGGGCAGCAGGTTCAGGCCGAACTTCGTCAGCGGATGCGGCTCCGCCGCCGCCTCCGGCCTGGCCTTCCTGAACCGGGCGAGCGCGCGGCGGATCATCTGCGCAGCTCCATCGCCTGGGAGATGTAGAAGCCGGTCGCGACCCGCGGCCCGACGGAGAGGCGCCAGCCCGCAAGCTCCGGCCGGGAAGCGACGGCGCGGGCGAGCGCCCTCGCGCTCACCGGCACGATGGCCGGGGCGCGGTCGGCGCGCGGGAAGGCTTTTCCAGTCGCGTGCATGACGCTCAGCAGCGGCGTGCGCGGGGCGACGGTGAAGACGATGGAGCGGGACGTGCGGGGCGCCAGCGCCGCCAGCGCGTCCACGATCTCGGCGCAGCGGTAGTGGATCAGGCTGTCCATCGCGACCACATGGTCGAAGCGCCCGTGGGTGGCGTCGCGCATGTCGCCGACCGTGAAGGTCACGTCCTCGACCCCCGCCTCGGCCGCATTCCCGCGCGCGATGGAGAGCAGGTTGTCGGAGATGTCGACGCCCAGAACCGCAGCGCCCCTCCGCGCCGCCTCGACCGAGAGCTGGCCGACCCCGCAGCCCGCATCCAGCACCCGCGCGCCCGAGAGGTCCGCGGGCAGGGCCGCGAGCAGCGCCTCGCGCATCCGGCCCCGGCCTGCGCGGACCGTGGCGCGGATCCGGCTGACCGGAGCGTCGGAGGTGAGCTTCGCCCAGGCCTCGAAGGCGGTGCGGTCGAAATAGGCGGCCAGGCGGTCGCGGGTCTCGGTCCAGGCGGCGTCCATCAGTCGAACCCCAGGAGTTCGAAGATCTCGCGATCCTCCAGCGGCTTGGGCGCCAGGGGATCGGTGCCGGCCCAGAGGGACTCGGCGAGCCGGATGTATTCGGCCTGCACCAGCGCCACGTCCTCGCCCTCCATCTCGAAGAGGGTGCATTTCTTGAGGCGCGAGCGGCGGATGGCGTCGAGGTCGGGGAAATGCGCCAGCCGCTTGAAGCCGACGGTCGCGCAGTAGCGGTCGACCTCGTCGGTGTCCTTCGAGCGGTTGGCGATGCAGCCGGCGAGCCGCACGGGGTAGTTCTTCGACTTCGCCTCCACCGCCGCGAGGATGCGGTTCATGGCGTAGATCGAGTCGAAGTCGTTCGCGGTCACCACGATGGCCCGGTCGGCGTGCATCAGGGGGGCGGCGAAGCCCCCGCAGACCACGTCGCCGAGCACGTCGAAGATCACCACGTCGGTCTCTTCGAGCAGGTGGTGCTGCTTCAGGAGCTTCACCGTCTGGCCCACCACGTAGCCGCCGCAGCCGGTGCCGGCGGGGGGCCCGCCGGCCTCGACGCACATCACGCCGTTCCAGCCGACATGGACGAAGTCTTCGGGGCGCAGCTCCTCGGCGTGGAAGTCGACCTCCTTGAGGGTGTCGATCACCGTGGGGACCAGGCTCTTGGTCAGGGTGAAGGTCGAGTCGTGCTTGGGATCGCAGCCGATCTGCAGCACCCGCCGGCCGAGCTTGGAGAACGCGGCCGAGAGGTTCGAGGACGTGGTGGACTTGCCGATCCCCCCCTTGCCGTAGACGGCGAAGACCTTCGCCCCCTCGATCTTCAGGGCGGCGTCGGGGTGGACCTGGACGGAGCCTTCCCCGTCCTCTCGCAGGTTCGGGGGCGTGCGGTCGAGCGGGCTCATCGCGGGTTCCTCATTCTGCGGCGACGCCGACGCCTTCGAGCCGGTCCTCCAGCTCCTCCGCGCCATGGCGCAGGGCGTCGAGCGTCTCGGGGTCGGGGGACCAGTAGGCGCGTTCCTGCGCCTCCAGCAGGCGGCTGGACATGCGGGCGGCGGCGGTCGGGTTCAGCTCCGACAGGCGCCGGCGCATGGCTTCGTCGAGCACGAAGGTCTCGGTCAGGCGCTGGTAGACCCAGGGGGCGACCTGGCCGGTGGTGGCGGACCAGCCCAGCGTGTTGGTCACCTGCGCCTCGATCTGGCGCACGCCCTCGTGGCCGTGCTTGAGCAGGGGTTCGTACCAGCGGGGGTTGAGGGCGCGGGTGCGCGTCTCCAGCGCCACCTGCTCGCTCAGCGAGCGGACCTTGCCGGTCCCGGTGGTGGAGTCGCCGATGTAGACCGGGGTTTCCGTCCCCCGGGCCCGGCGCACGGCGCGCCCGACCCCGCCCAGCGTGTCGAAGTAATGGTCGACGGTGGTGACGCCCAGCTCGACGCTTTCGAGGTTCTGGTAGGCGAGTTCGACGTCCGCCAGCGCCGCCTGCATCACCTCCGGCCGCGGCGCCGCCCGGCCGTCGCGGCCGTAGGCGAAGCCCTTGCGGGCCTGGTAGGCGTCGGCGAGCTCGTCCTCGTCCGCCCAGCCGCCGGAGCCGATCAGGTGGTTGACGTTGGCGCCGTAGGCGCCCTCGGCGTTGGAGAACACCCGCAGCGCCGCCGTCTCGAGGTCGCAGCCGATCCGCGCGGCATAGGCGAGCGTATGGGCGCGGACGGCGTTCTGGGCCTCGGGCTCCTCGGCGGAGGCGGCCAGCCAGGCGGCCTCGGCCAGCATCCGGGTCTGGATCGGCAGCAGGTCGCGGAACACGCCCGAGAGGGTCATCAGCACGTCGATGCGCGGGCGGCCCAGCTCCTCGAGCGGGATCAGCCGGGCGCCGCAGCTGCGCCCGTAGCTGTCGATGCGGGGCGCGGCCCCCATCAGCGCCAGCGCCTGGGCGATGGGCCCGCCGTCGGACTTGATGTTGTCCGAGCCCCACAGCACCAGCGCGACCGAGCGCGGGGCCGCGCCGTGGTCGGCGACATGGCGCGCGATCAGCCGGTCGGCCTGGCGCGCGCCTTCGCGCAGCGCGAAGGCGGTGGGCATGCGGAACGGGTCGAAGGCGTGCATGTTGCGCCCCGTCGGCAGCACCTGCGGGCTGCGCAGCAGGTCGCCGCCCGGCGCCGGCCGCACGAAGCGGCCGCCGAGCGCGCGCATCAGGGCGGGGGTCTCGTGATCCTCGCCCAGCAGGCGCGCGACCTCGGCGAGGGTCTGGGGGTCGGCGGCCTCTCCGGCGGCCTCGGCCATCGCCTCCAGCAGTCCGGCGCGGGCCTCGGGCGAGGGCGGGCGGCCGACGACGTGCAGGCCGTCGGGGATCAGGGCGCGCTCCAGCTCCAGCAGGCCGCGCCAGAGGGCGGAGGCCTCGTGCTCGGGGTCGCGCCATTCGGGGGACTCGGCGCAGAGGTCGAGGGCGGCGGCCTGGGTCTGGAGCAGGCGGGCGAGCTCGGTGCGCTCGGACGCGCCGGCGGCGCCCTCGCGCCACCGCTCCAGCGTCGCCTTCAGCTCGGCGAGGCCCTTGTAGAGGCCCGCGCGCCCCAGCGGCGGGGTCAGGTGGGTGACCAGCGTGGCGGCGGAGCGGCGCTTGGCCAGCGTCCCCTCGGAGGGGTTGTTGGAGGCGTAGAGATAGACGTTGGGCAGGTCCCCGATCAGCCGGTCGGGCCAGCAGTCGGGGCCGAGGCCGCACTGCTTGCCGGGCATGAACTCCAGCGCCCCGTGCATCCCGAAGTGCAGCGCCACGTCGGCGCGGAAATCCTCGCGGATCCAGCGGTAGAAGGCGGCGAAGGCGTGGGTGGGGGCGAAGCCCTTTTCGAACAGCAGCCGCATCGGGTCGCCCTCGTAGCCCAGCGTCGGCTGCAGGCAGACCGCGACCTCCCCGAAGCGGGCGCCGAGCACGAAGACGCCGGCGCCGTCGCTCTGCAGGCGGCCGGGGGCGGGGCCCCACTGCGCCTCGATCTCGCGCAGGTGCGGCTCGCGGGCGACCAGATCGTCGGCGGTCACGCGGGCGAGGATCGAGGCGGGCTGGCCGTAGACCTCGCCGCCCGCGAGCACCGCCTCGCGCAGGGCCTCGACGCTGGGGGGCGGGTCGACCCGCCAGCCCTCCGCCTGCATCGCGTGCAGGACGTTGTGCAGGCTCTCGAAGACCGAGAGATGCGCGGCTGTGCCGGCGGCGCCGGCGTTGGGGGGGAAGCCATGGATGACGATCGCCGCCCTGCGCTCGGCCGGGCGGGAGCGGCGCAGCGCGGCGAGGCGCGCCACCCGGTCGGCGAGGCGGTTCACCCGCTCGGGCGCCGCGCGCATCGCGTTCTCGCCGATGGGATCGAGGCCGCCGGCGGCGGAGTCGAGCCCCCGGCCCCCGAACACCATCGGCCCGGTGGCGCCGTCGAGCTCCGGCAGGGCCACGAGGATCGTCGCCTCCACCGGCCCCAGCCCCGGCCCCTGCGCCCAGGCGTCGAGGGTCTGGAACTCCACCGCGTGCGCGGCGACGTAGGGCACGTCGAGGGCGGCGAGCGCCTCTTCGGCCGCCGCCCCGTCGTTGTAGGCGGGCCCGCCCACCAGCGAGAAGCCGGTCAGCGACAGCAGCGCGTCGATGCGCGGGCCTTCGGGTCCGCGGAAGAAGGCGTCGATGGCAGGCCGCCCGTCGAGGCCGCAGGCGAAGGCCGGGATCACGGCGAGCCCCCGCGCCTCCAGCGCCGCGATGACGGCGTCGTAATGGGCGGTGTCGCCGGCCAGCACATAGGCCCGCATCAGGATCAGGCCGACCGTCCCCTTGGGCGCGTCCGGCGCCGGCAGGTCGGCGAGGTCCTCGGTCACCCGGGCCTTGAGGCGGGGGTGGTAGAGGCCGGTCTCGGGATAGCAGACGGGATCGGGGGCGGGGAGGGCCGCGGCGGCCCCGGCGCGCGGGCCGCGGGCGTAGCGGGCGGCGACGAAGCCGATCATCGCGGCCACGTTCTCGTCCGAGCCCGCCAGCCAGTACTGCATGGACAGGAAATAGGCCCGCAGGTCCTGCGCCTTGCCGGGGATCCAGCGCAGCAGGCGGGGCAGGCGGCGCAGCATCTCCATCTGGCGCGCGCCGCTCTGGTTGCGGCCGGCCGAGGCGCCGCGCAGGCGCTTGAGCATCGCCGCGAGCCCGCTCGCGGGCTTCGACATGTCGAGCTTGCCCATCCGGGTCAGCCGCACGACCTCGCCCGCCGACAGCAGGCAGATCATCGCGTCGCAGGCGTCGCGCCGCGCCTCCAGCGCCGGCAGGATCGCCTGCACGTGCTCGTCGAGGAACAGCATGTTGGCGATGACGATGTCGGCCTCGGCGATGGCGTCGCGGGCGGCGGCGAGCGTCTCGGGCCGCTCGGCCCATTCGGCGGCGGCGTGCACGCTCAGCCGCAGGCCGGGGGCGGAGCGGCGCAGCCGGGCCGAGGCGCGGGCGGCGGGACCGGCCACATGCCGGTCCATGGTCACCAGCGCGATCCGGATCGGCGGGGCGTCAGCGGGCATGATGGGCCTTCGCCTCGTAGAGCGTGTCGACGCCGATCGCGGCCAGCCCGCGCTCGGCCGCGTAGGCCTCGGTGTTGCGCCGCGCCCGGGCGCGCACGAAGAAGGGGACCTTGCGCAGCTCGCGCTCGGCGTCCTCGGTCCAGCCGGGGCCGCCGACGGCTGCTGCCGGGCCGGCCGAGGCCGGCCCGGCGGGCGCGGAGGTGGGATCCGCGCCACGGTCCGCAGGGGCCTGCGGACCGCCATGCGTCGCCAGGTGGGAGGGCCCGGCGGCGTCGTGGAACTCGAAATCGTCGCGGAACATGGTCAGGAGGTGCTCCTCCAGCCCCATGACCAGCGGATGGATCCAGGCGTCGAAGAGGACGTTGGCCCCCTCGAACCCCATCTGGGGCGAGTACCGCGCCGGATGGTCCTGCACATGGAAGGGCGCCGAGATCACCGCGCAGGGGATCCCCAGGCGCTTGGCGACGTGACGCTCCATCTGGCCGCCGAGGATCAGTTCCGGCCCGGCCGCCTCGATGGCGGCCTCCAGCTCGAGGTAGTCGTCGGTGATCGTGGGCTCGATCCCGTGCAGGCGGGCGCAGGCGCGCAGGCCGCGGGCGGCCTCGCGGTTCCAGCAGCCGAGGCCCACGAGGTCGAAGCCCATCTCCTCGACCGCCACCCGGGCGGCGGAGACGGCGCGCACGCCCTCGCCGAAGACGAAGACCCGCTTGCCGGTCAGGTAGGTGCTGTCGACGGAGGCCGCCCACCAGGGCTGGCGCAGCCCCGCCTCGGACCACGCCGCCGGCAGGCCGGCGAGCCCCGCCGCCTCGGCCAGGAAGTCGCGGGTGGCGCCGGCGCCGTAGGGGACGGTGGCGGTCATCGGCTGGTCGAGCTCGCGCGCGAGCCACCGGCAGGCGGTCTCGGCGATCTCGGGGTAGAGGGGGACGTTGAACCAGGCCGCCCCCAGCCGCGCGAGGTCGGAGGGCCGGGCCCCCAGCGGCGCGACCACGTTGACGGCGATGCCCATGCCGTCCAGCAGGCGCGAGATCTCGACCACGTCGTCGCGGTGGCGGAAGCCCAGCGCGGTCGCGCCCAGCAGGTTGCAGCTCGGCCGCTCGGTCCGCGGGCAGGGGACGGCGAGGCGGCGGACCAGCTGGTAGAAGGTCTCCGACGCGCCCCAGGTCTCCTTGCGCTGGTAGGAGGGGAGGTCGACGGCGATCACCGGGATCGGCAGGCCCAGCGCCTCGGCCAGCCCGCCGGGGTCGTCCTGGATCAGCTCGGCGGTGCAGGAGGCGCCGACGATCATCGCCTCGGGGCGGAAGCGCTCGTAGGCGGCGAGGCAGGCGTCGCGGAACAGGGTCGAGGTGTCGGCGCCCAGGTCCTGCGCCTGGAAGGTGGTGTAGGTCACCGGCGGCCGGGCGCCGCGCCGCTCGATCATCGTGAACAGCAGGTCGGCGTAGGTGTCGCCCTGGGGCGCGTGGAGGACGTAGTGCAGCCCCTCCATCCCCGTCGCGACCCGCATCGCGCCGACATGCGGCGGGCCTTCGTAGGTCCAGAGGGCGAGCTTCATGACGCCGCCTCCGGCGCCCGGGCGCCCAGGATCGCGCGGCGGCGGAGCGGGCGGGCGAAGAGCTCGGCCAGGTCGCCGGCCTGCTCGTAGAGGTGGATGGGCGAGAACACGAGCTCGATCGCCCATTTGGTCGCCAGCCCCTCCGCCTCCAGCGGATTGGCGAGGCCGAGGCCGCAGACGGTCAGGTCGGGCCGCGCGGCGCGGGCGCGGTCGAGCTGGAGGTCGACGTCCTGCCCCTCGGCGATCACCGGGCCGGCCGGCAGCAGGGCGAGTTCGGGCGCCATGATCGGGCCGTGGATGTAGGGGGCCGCGACCTCGAGCGGGACCATGCCGCATTCGCGGGCGAGGAACCGGGCCAGCGGGATCTCGAGCTGGCTGTCGGGGAACAGGAACAGGGAGCGGCCGCGCAGGGTCTCGGCGGCGCGGGCCACGGCGGCGCGGGCCCGGGCGCGGGGCGCGTCGGTGGCGGCGGCGAAGCGGTCGGCCGGCACGTCGAGCGCCTCGGCGGCGGCGGCGAGCCAGGCGGTGGCGCCCTCCTCGCCGAAGGGGAAGGGGGCGCGCAGGACGGTGGCGCCGCGCGCCTCCAGCGCCGCGGCGGTCGCGCCCAGGAAGGGCTGGGCGAGCAGCACCAGCGTGTTCGGGCCCACGCCCGGCGCCTGGTCGACGCGGCGGGCGGGCAGGCTGCGCACCGGGCCCGCGCCCATCGCTTCGAACAGGCGCAGGGCCTGGTCCTCGACCACGTCGGGCAGGGCGCCGGCGATCAGGAGCTGCGTCTCGCTCGTCTCCGGCAGGGCCGGGACCATGGCGGCGAGGCAGGCGTCCTCGCCCTCGGTGAAGGTGGTCTCGATGCCGGAGCCGGAGAAGTTCAGCACCTCGACATGCGGCGCATGGGCGGCGCTGAGGCGCTCGGCCGCCCGGCTCAGGTCCAGCTTGATGACCTCCGAGGGGCAGGAGCCGACCAGGAACAGGCGGCGGATGTCGGGGCGGCGGGCGAGCAGGCGGGCGACCTCGCGGTCGAGCTCCTCGTTCGCGTCGGCGAGACCGGCGAGGTCCTTCTCCTCCATGATCGCGGTGCCGAAGCGGGGCTCGGCGAAGATCATCACGCCGGCGGCGGACTGGAGGAGGTGGGCGCAGGTGCGGCTGCCCACCACCAGGAAGAACGCGTCCTGCATCCGCCGGTGCAGCCAGATGATCGAGGTCAGGCCGCAGAACACCTCCCGCTGGCCGCGCTCGCGCAGGATCGGGGCGTCGGCGCAGCCCGGCGCGGCGGGGGGCGTGAGGGGGCGGTTCATGCCGCGACCCCCGCGTCGGAGGGGGAGGCGCCTTGCAGGCGGGCGGCGCGCAGCTTCAGCACGAACTGGGCGGCGTTCAGCGCGTAGGCGGCGTAGGCCGCGAGCGCCAGGGCGATCAGCTCCCGCGGCGCGAGCCATCCGCCCAGCAGGGCGGCGACATAGGCCGCGTGCAGGGCGATCACGACGAAGCTGACCATGTCCTCCCAGAAGAAGGCCGGGGCCAGCAGCCAGCGGTCGAACACCGCCTTCTCCCAGATCGAGCCGGTGACCATGATCGCGGCGAGCGCGGCGGCCTTGACCACGATCGAGACGGTGGCCGCCTCGTAGCCCGCGCCGGTCAGCGCCCAGCGCGCCACGAGGGCCAGCGAGACGAGGAACACCGCGAACTGCAGGATCGCCAGCACGCCCTGGACCCGGGTCCAGACGCTTGCGTCGCGCCGGGCGCGTTGCTCGGGCGTGTAGAGCGCCCGGGAAGGGGTGGCGTCGCGGGACTTTCGGATCGGATCGACCACCGGGATCTCCTTGCGGGCGATGCTGGTCGAGGGAGCGTAGAGGCGCGCTGCTCCATGTGTCAATTTTAATTTACACATGCCCTGCTAGATTGACGTTTGAAACGGTCTCGATCCCGCTTTCACGCGATATTCATTGAGAAAACGGGCGCTTTCGCCGCGTTCCGGACGAGCGGGCGCCGCAGGGTCGTCACAAAGGCGTCAATACTGATTGACATCCGGGGGTCGACTCGCGGAGGATTTCCGGGACGCGCCACTCCCAGCGCAACAAGACGCGCGGCGAATCGCCGCTCACCGGGAGAGCGCCAGGGAGGGTCCCATGGGCCGCAAGCTGACGAGGACCGCATCCCGGTCCGACGACCCTGCCCAGGGCCCCGACGACATGCAGTCCGAGGAGCGCCTCAAGAAGTCGGTCGCCCGGTTCGAGAGCGAGCTTGCGGAGGAGCTGAAGTCGATCAATGCGGCGCGCGCGGCCCGCGCGCTCGCGGCGACGGCGATCGCCGAGCTCGCCCGCCGCTATGCGCCCCGCGCGCCGGCGGGGCGCAGCGCCCGGGTGCGCGGCGGCTTCGCGCCCGACGCGCCCACGATCGCCGAGTTATGCGCCGCCCTGATCCAGGACGACGACCGCCAGCGCCATCGCGTGCTGTCCCGCTTCCGCGCCTTCGGCATGAGCGGCGAGGAGGTGTTCAACAAGCTGATCCCCGCCGCCGCCCGCCGCCTGGGCGAGCTGTGGGTCGAGGACGAGATCGGCTTCACCGACGTCGCGCTCGGCGTCGCCCGGCTGGAGGAGACCGCCCGCTCGAACGAGCCCGCGACCGAGGCCCCCTCGCCCACCGCTGCGGAACGCCCGGACTGCGTGCTGCTGTGGGTGCCCAGCGAGGAGGAGCACACCCTGGGGGCCTTCATCGCCGCCAGCCGCTTCCGCAAGGACGGCTACGTGGTCGAGCTGATGATCGGCGCCCCGGACGACGAGATGGTCGCCGCCGCCGCGCGGCGCGCCTACGCCCTGGTCGGGATCTCCTGCGGCTCTCGCCGGCTGCTCGATCCGCTCCGGCCCGCCATCGACCGTCTGCGCGGCGTGCTCGCGCCGTCCGTTCCCATCGTGCTTGGAGGACCCATCGTCGACATCGAGCCGCAAGCCGCCGACGTCGTTGGCGCCGACGGTCTTGCATCCGACATAAAGTCAGCGCTCCGCCGACTTGAAAAGGCGGGCGCTAAGATGTCATATCGGTAGAGTCTTGCCGAAAGGCGAGAAACCGCCCTTTCGGATGGAAGAAGAATTCGTGAGCCACACAGGATCGCCCTCGCGCGACCTCCGCACGCTTGCGGAATTCCCATCCGAATTGATCGCGATGGCGCTGGCCGCGTCCGGCGACCTCGTGCTCGTTCTGGATGACCAGACCCGGGTGCTCGGCGCCTCGCTTGGAACCGACGTCCGCGCCACCGAGCGCATCGAGATCGCCCACTGGCGCGGCCAGCCCCTCACATCCCTGCTGACCGATGACAGCCGCCCCAAGCTCGACAAGCTGATGGCCGAGGCCGCCGCCGGCGGACCCCGCCGCGCGCGGGAGCTCAACCACCTCGACGGCACGCTCGAACTGCCGATCCGCTACATCGCCTTCAAGATCGACGGCCGCTTCCTGCTGGTGGGCCGCGACCTGCGCCCGATGGCCGAGCTGCAGCGCAAGCTGGTGCGCGCGCAGCTCGCGCTCGAGCAGGACTACGAACGCTTCCGCGAATACGAGACCCGCTACCGCGTGCTGCTGGAGACCTCGCGCGAGGCGCTGGCGCTGATCGAGGCCGACAACGGCCGGGTGCGCGACCTCAATCCCGCCGCCGAGCGGCTGCTGGGCGTCGCCGGCGGGGGCCTCGACGGCTCCGCCCTGTCCAGCGAGTTCGAGGACCGCAGCCGCGACGCCTTCGCCGTCGCCGCCAACCGCGCGGTCGAGACCGGAGAGCCGCAGAGCGTCGCCGTGCGCACCCGCCGCGGCTTCCGCGCGCTGACCGTGGACGCGCAGCTGTTCCGCGCCGGCGGCGAGGCGCTGCTGCTCTGCCGCCTGTTCCCCGAGGAGGCGCCCGGCGGAACCTCGACCGAGTTCGGGACGGCGCTCGCCGACCTGTTCCACAAGGGCGGCGACGCCATCGTGCTGACCGACGCCGAGGGCCGGATCGAGACGGCCAACGAGTCCTTCCTCAACCTCGTCGACGTGGCCGTGGCGCGCGAGCTGCGCGGCATGTCGCTCGCCGATTTCCTCGAGCGGCCGGCCGTGGACCTCTCGGTGATGACCGAGCAGGCGATGCGCACCGGGCGCCTCTCGGGCTTCGGCACAAGGGTGCGCACCCGCTTCGGCGCCGTCGTCTCGGTCGACATCTCGACCACGCATCTCTCGGGGCGCGAGCCGCTGACCTTCGCCTTCGTGATCCGCGATCTCTCGCGCCATGTCGGCGCGCGGGAGCCGGGGCCCTCGGTCGACGGGGAGGCGATGCAGAACGTCATCGACCTCGTCGGCTCCGCGCCGCTGAAGGAGCTGGTGGCCGCCACCGCCGACGTGGTCGAGCGGATGTGCATCGAGACCGCGGTGCAGCTGACCAACAACAACCGCGCCGCGGCGGCGGAGATGCTCGGCCTCTCGCGCCAGAGCCTCTACGTGAAGCTGCGCAAGTACAATCTCATCGGACGCAGCGACGACGCCTGACTGCCGGGGTCTGCCTGGCGGGGCCTGACCGCCGGGGCCTGACCGCCAGGCGGGGGTCGCGACGATCCTGCCGGGGCGAGGGGCCCGCGGGCGATGGCCTGCGCGCGGGGCGGGGCCGGGGCGCCGGGCGAGAATCCGCTTTGAGACCGGCGACTGTCATGTATAGTTGACAGTATGTCTGCAACCCAAACCTTACAGTCCCGCCGCCTCCCCCGACCCTCCGCGGTGCTGGAGCTGCTCAAGCCCGTCACCTGGTTCCCGCCGATGTGGGCCTATCTGTGCGGCGTGGTCTCCTCCGGCGTCGCGCTGGGGGAACGCTGGCCGGAGCTGCTGCTGGGCGCGGCGCTGGCGGGGCCGGTGGTCTGCGGGATGAGCCAGGCGGCGAACGACTGGTGCGACCGCCATGTCGACGCGATCAACGAGCCGGGGCGCCCGATCCCCTCGGGCCGGGTCCCGCCCGCCTGGGCGCTGGGCGTCGCGGCGGCGATGAGCCTCGCGGCGCTGGCGCTGGGCTGGCTGCTGGGCCCCTGGGGCTTCGGGGGCGTGGCGCTGGCGGTGCTGGGCGCCTGGGCCTATTCGCTCGAGCCGGTCCGCCTGAAGCGCTCCGGGATCTGGGGGCCGGGGCTGGTGGGGCTCTGCTACGAGGGGCTGCCCTGGTTCACGGGGGCGGCGGTGATGGCCGCGGCCGCGCCGGACGGGCGGGTCGTGGCGATCGCCGCGCTCTATGCGATCGGCGCCCATGGCATCATGACGATCAACGATTTCAAGGCGATCGAGGGGGATAGGGCGCTCGGCATCCGCTCCCTCCCGGTGGCGCTGGGGCCGGAGCGGGCGGCGCGGGTCCTGTGCGCGGTGATGGCCGCGCCGCAGGTCGTCGTCGTGGCGCTGCTGCTGGCCTGGGGTCTGAACTGGTCCGCCGCCGCGGTGGCGCTGGCGCTGGTCGCGCAGGCCTTCGCCATGCGCCGGATGCTGGGCGACCCCCGCGGCCGGGCGCCCTGGTTCAACGGCGCCGGCGTCGGGCCCTACGTGCTGGGCATGATGGCCGCGGCCCTGGGGCTGGGGCTGGGGCTCGGCTGAGGCCGCCCGCCCCGGAGACCGCGATGGAACGGAGAGGCGCGATGACCCTCGGCTGGTTCGGCATCATTCGGCTTGGCCTCGTGCAGATGGCCATCGGCTCGGTCATCGTGCTGACCACCTCGACCCTGAACCGGGTGATGGCGGTCGAGCTCGCCTTGCCCGCCGCCCTGCCGGGGCTGCTGGTGGGGCTGCACTACGCCGTCCAGCTCTCCCGGCCCGAATGGGGCCGACGCTCGGACGCGGGCGGGCGGCGCACGCCCTGGATCCTGCGCGGCATGGCGGCCCTGGCCGCGGGCGGGGCGCTGGCCGCGATTTCGGTGGCGCTGATGGCCCAGGCGACGGCGCCCGGCGTGGCGCTGGCGGTGGCGGCCTTCGCCCTGATCGGCGCCGGCGCAGGCGCTGCGGGCACCTCGATGCTGGCGCTGCTCGCCTCCGCCGTCGCGCCCGGGCGGCGGGCCGCCGCCGCCACCCTCACCTGGCTGATGATGATCGCCGGCATCGCCCTGACCGCCGGCGCCGTGGGCGCGGCGCTGGAGCCCTATTCCCATGCCCGGCTGGTGGCGGTGGTGGCCGTGGCCGTGCTGGCGGCCTTCCTGCTCGCCGCCCTCGCCGTGCGCGGGCTCGAGCGGCGCCTCGCCCCGCCCGCCGCCCCGGCCGGGCCGCGCCCGTCGCTGCCGATCGTGCTGCGCCAGATCTGGGCCGAGCCGCCGGCCCGCCGCTTTACGGTCTTCGTCTTCGTCTCGATGGTCGCCTACTTCATGCAGGAGCTGATCCTCGAGCCCTATGCCGGCCATGTCTTCGGCTTCTCCCCCGGCGCCTCCACCGCCCTGTCGGGGATGCAGAACGGGGGCGTCTTCGCGGGCATGGTCACGGTGGGGATCGCGGTCAGCGGCTTCCGGCTGGGCTCGCTGCGGCTGTGGACGGTGGGGGGCTGCCTCGCCTCCGCCCTCGCGCTCGTCGCGGTGGCGGCGCTGGGGGCGCAGGGGCCGGGGGCGCCGCTGGCCCCCGCGGTGGTCGCGCTGGGCTTCGCCAACGGGGTCTTCGCGGTCTCGGCCATCGGCTCGATGATGCAGCTCGTCGGCCAGGGCCGCGCCGGGCGCGACGGGGCGCGCATGGGCGTCTGGGGCGCGGCGCAGGCCGTGGCCGCGGGGCTCGGCGGCTTCGCGGGCGCGGCGCTGGTCGACCTCGCGCGGCTCGGCCTCGCGGCGCCGGCGGCCTATGGGCTGGTGTTCCTGCTCGAGGCCGCCCTGTTCCTGGTGGCCGCGCGCCTTGCGCTGGCGGCCGTCGTCGCCGCGCCCTCGCGCCCCGTGCCCGCCGCCCCCATCCCCGCCGCCCCCGTCCTCGTTCCCGGAGAGTGACCATGCCCCGCGACCTGACCGACGCCCCCTTCGACCGGCCCGCGTTCGACGTGGTGGTGATCGGCGGCGGCCCCGCCGGCGCCACGGCGGCCGAGGACCTGGCCCGCGCCGGCCGCCGGGTGGCCTTCCTCGACCGCGGCGGGCGCATCAAGCCCTGCGGCGGCGCCGTGCCCCCGCGCCTGCTGCGCGACTTCGCCATCCCCGACGAGCAGGTGGTGGCGCGGGTCTGCACCGCCCGGATGATCTCGCCCTCTGGCGCGCGGGTCGACATCCCCATCGAGAACGGCTTCGTGGGCATGGTCGACCGCGGCCCCTTCGACGCGTTCCTGCGCGCCCGGGCCGAGGCCGCCGGCGCCGTGCGCCTGCGCGGCGCCTTCCGCAAGCTGGAGCGGGACGAGGCCGGCCTCAGGATCCTGTGGCGCGACGCGCAGGGCGAGCGCGCGACCTCCGCCCGCCTCGTGGTCGGCGCCGACGGCGCGCGCTCGGACGTCGCCCGCCAGGAGGTGCCGGGCGGCGACGCCATCCCCTACGTGATCGCCTATCACGAGGTCATCGCCGCCCCCGCCGCGACAGGGGCCTACGATCCCGGCCGCTGCGACGTGATCTACGACGGCCGGATCTCTCCCGACTTCTACGGCTGGGTGTTCCCCCATGGCGGCCAGGCGAGCGTGGGCATGGGCACCGGCGTGCGCGGCGTGGACCTGAAGGCCGCCACCGCCGCGCTGAGGGCCGGGGCGGGCCTCGCCGGCTGCGAGACGATCCGGCGGGAGGGCGCGCCGATCCCTCTGAAACCCCTGCCGCGCTGGGACAACGGGCGCGACGTGGTGCTGGCGGGCGACGCGGCGGGCGTGGTCGCGCCGTCCTCGGGCGAGGGCATCTACTACGCCATGATCGGCGGGCGCTGCGCCGCGCAGGCGGCGGAGGCGACGCTCGCCTCGGGCCGCGCGCGGGACCTGCGGCTGGCCCGCAAGCTCTTCATGCGCGAGCATCGCACCGTCTTCCGGGTGCTGCGCATGATGCAGGACACGTGGTATCGTTCCGACGAGCGGCGGGAGCGGTTCGTGTCCCTGTGCCGCGACGTCGACGTGCAGCGCCTGACCTTCGAGGCCTACATGAACAAGCGGCTCGTGCGCGCCCGGCCGGCGGCGCATCTGCGCATCATGGCCAAGAACATCGCCCACCTCGCCCGCCTGATCCCGGCGGCGTCATGAGCGCGCCGATCCCCGCCTGGCGCGACGGGCGCCTGACGCCGGTGGACAAGCTGGAGGTGCACCGGCTGGGGCTGCGGCACCCGGCCGTCTCGGTCTTCGTCAACGCCGGCGGGCGCACGCTGCTGCAGCGGCGCGCGGCGGGCAAGTATCACACCCCCGGTCTCTGGGCGAACGCCTGCTGCACCCACCCCGCCTGGGGCGAGCCGGCCGAGGCCTGCGCGCGTCGTCGCCTGGTCGAGGAGCTGGGGATCGACGGCCTCGCCCTCGTCCCCCGGGGCCGGATCGAATACCGCGCCGAGCTCGACGGCGGCCTGACCGAGCACGAGGTGGTGGACCTTTTCGCCGCCGAGGCGGACCCCGGGACCCTGGTCCTCGCCCCCGATCCGCGCGAGGTGTGGGAGACCCGGTGGATCGACCGCGACGCCCTGCGGGCCGAGATCGCGGCCGCGCCCGCCCGCTTCACGCCCTGGCTGCGGATCTACCTGCGCGACGCGGCCGACCGGCTCATCCCGGCGGCGTGACCGCCGCGGGGGTCTGCGCCCGGAAGGCCGCGAGATGCCGGCGGATCGCCGCGTCCAGGCGCTCGGGCGCCTCCTCGTGCATCAGATGGCCGAGGTCGGGGATCAGCTCGTAGGCCGCGCCCATGCGGGCGGCGGCCTCGCGGCTCACTTCGGGCGGGACCATGCCGTCGCGCCCGCCCGCCAGCAGGGCCACGGGGGACCGGATCTCGCCCAGGCGGGCGATCAGCGGGTCGAGGTCCCAGCGCGCCATCATCGCCAGCGCCCCGGCGGCGTGGCCGGCGTCGGAGAGGAGCCGGCGGTAGAGCGCCTCGCCCCGCGCATCCAGCCGGCTGCCGGTGGCGCCCAGCAGCGCCCGCGCGAGCCCCGGCGCGGCGGCCAGGCGCGAGAAGGCGACGGGGACCAGCGGGGTCAGCGACACGGCGCGCGCCGCGGCCATGGCGACGCCGGAGAGGGGCCCGTGGAAGGCGCGCAGCGCCGCGTTCAGCCCCACCACCGGCCGCGGCCGGTCGAGCGCCATGCGCAGCGCCGCCGCCGCCCCGGCGGAATGGCCGATCACCGCCTCCGGCTCGAAATCCAGCGTCGCCAGCAGGGTCTCGAGGTCCTGCGCCATCGCCGGCAGGGCGCAGCGGGCGGGCGAGCTCGACTCGGTGAAGCCGTGGCCCGGCAGGTCGAGGCTCAGCACCGCGTGGTCGCGCGCCAGCAGCGGCGCGAGGTCCCGCCAGCTGTGGGTCGAGGCGCCGGTCCCGTGCAGCAGCAGCAGGCCCGGCCCCTCGCCGAGCCGCTGGACGTGCCAGCGGTGGCCGGGCGTGCGCACGAAGCGGCTCGCCTCGC
This sequence comes from Albimonas pacifica, assembly GCF_900113695.1. Taxonomy (GTDB): domain Bacteria; phylum Pseudomonadota; class Alphaproteobacteria; order Rhodobacterales; family Rhodobacteraceae; genus Albimonas; species Albimonas pacifica. Next base: position 144,060 of record NZ_FOQH01000002.1, read on the forward strand.
GATGGGGCCAGTCGGCGCCCTCGCGCTCCCAGCGCATCAGGGGCGGGCCCGGGCGGGCAGGCGCGCGGCGACCGCGGCGCCGAGCGCGCCGGCCTCGGCGCGGGGCAGGGCGAGATGCGCGGCGCCGAGCAGGGCCGCGAGCTCCACCGCCTGCCGGCCCGGGCGCAGGGCGGTGTCGACGACCAGGGCGGGCAGCCCCTCGGCCCGGATCAGGGCGGCGGTGCGGGCCACGTCCTCGGCCGCCCGGGCGCGGTCGGCGGTCCCGTCCAGCGCCACGTTGGCGCGCGCGTCGGTCAGCAGCGCGAGGCAGGGCGTGGCCCCGCGCCGGCGCGCCCCGGCCGCGAGCTCGCGCGCCGCGACGAGCCCCGCGGCGAGCGGCGTGCCCCCGCCGCCGGGCAGCGCGGTCAGCGCCCGCCGGGCGCGGGCGAGGGCGCGGGTCGGGGGCAGCAGGAGCTGCGCCCCGGTCCCCCGGAAGGCCGCCAGCGCCACCACGTCGCGCGCGGCGTAGGCGCGGGCCAGCAGGTGCTCGACCGCGCCCTTGGCCTCGGCCAGCCGCGCCATGGCCGCCGAGCCGGAGGCGTCGACGAGGAAGATCACCAGCCGCTCGCTGCGGCCCGTGCGCACCGTCTCGCGCAGGTCGGAGGGGCGCACGATCACCGCGGGCGCGCCGGGCCCGGCTTCCTGCCGCCGCAGGCCCTGCCAGGGGGCGGCGGCGCGCAGCGAGGCCGCCAGGTCCAGCCGCACGCCCGAGCGCAGGCGGGCGGGGCGCAGGCCGGCGCGGCGGCCGCGGGCGGCGCCCTGCCGCTCCCGCCCCGCGCCGTCGCCCTCGGCCCGGCGGACGCGCGCGGCGGCGGCGGCCAGCCGCTCGAGCGCCCCGGCCGGCAGCGCGGCGCGCACCGCCTCCACCACCGCGTCCTGGGGCGTGGAGGCGGGGGAGGGGTCGGGGCGTTCCGACCGCTCGGATCGCGTCGGGGGATCGGCCGGGGGCGGGGCGTCGTCGGGCGAGGGGTCGGGCGCGGCCTCGGGGGGCGGCGCCTCCTCGGGGGCGGGCAGGCGGCGGGCGCGGGGGGCGAGGGTCAGGCGGGCGGCGAGGGCCACCGCCTCGGGCCCCACCTCCGCCGCCCCTTCCAGCGCGGCGGCGGCGCGGGCGGCGCGCAGCGCGAAGAGGGGCGCGCGCAGGGAGGGCTCCCCCAGCGCCGCGGCGGCGCCGGCCAGCGCCTCGACCAGGTCCTCGGCCTCCGCGGTCCCGCCCAGGCGACGGCGGGCGAGCGCCAGGGCGGCCGGGTCCGGACCGCGGGCCCGCGTCTCGGCCAGCGCCAGGCCGTCGAGGGAGAGATGCAGCGCCAGCCGCTCGCGCAGCGCCGGCGGCGCGGCGTCGCCCTGCGCATCGCGCTCCCCCTCGTCCAGCGCGACCACCAGCAGCGGCCGTCCGGCGTCGAGCGCGGCGGCGAGGGGGGCGACGAGCGAGGGCGGCAGCCGCTCGGCCATCGGCAGCACCAGCGTCAGGGGCGCGTCGCCCTCCAGCAGGCCCGCCCGCCGGCGCGGGGCGCCGGCGCGCAGCGTGGCGGTCAGGTCGAGGCCGCCGGTCAGCCGCTCCGCCTCCGCCTGCGGGGGCAGGCGCAGCCAGCGGCGGTCGGGGGTCAGGCGGCGCAGCTCCTCCAGCCAGCGGTCCCGCGCCGGGCCCGCGCCCGCGCGCAGCACCGCGCCGCCGAGCCCCGCGGGGTCGAGCGCGAGCAGGGCGGCGGCGGCCAGCGCGTCCTCCCAGCCCCGGGCGGCGGGGCGGGGGGGATCGGCGCGGGGCGCGTCGCGGGGCGGCATCCCGGTCATGCGGGCACCGTCTCCTCGATCCCGCGGCGCACGCGGGCGGCGGCGCCGGTCTCGTCCAGCGGATCGCGGCGCAGGCGGTGGCCCAGCGTCTCGGACGCCATCTCGCGCAGGTGGGCGCGGGTCACGCGCGCCTCGCCCCCGAAGGCCGCCAGCGCCCGGGCGGCGCGCATCAGCGCCAGCTCCCCGCGCAGCCCGTCGGCGCCCAGCGTCAGGCACAGGCGCGCCACGTCCTCGAGCACCGCGTCGGAGGTCTCGACCTCCCCCAGCCGCTCCCGCGCCGCCAGGATCCGGCGGCGCAGCTTGCCGTCGGCCCCGCGCCAGGCGGCGACGAAGCCGGCGCGGTCGCGCTCGAACGCGTCCCGGCGGCGGATCACCTGCACCCGCTCGGAGAGCTCGCGGGGCGAGGTCACCTCCACCGCCAGCCCGAAGCGGTCGAGGAGCTGGGGGCGCAGCTCCCCCTCCTCGGGATTGCCCGAGCCCACCAGCACGAAGCGCGCGGCGTGGCGGACCGAGAGCCCGTCGCGCTCGACCACGTTCTCGCCCGAGGCGGCGACGTCGAGCAGCAGGTCCACCAGGTGATCCTCCAGCAGGTTCACCTCGTCGATGTAGAGAAAGCCGCGGTGGGCGCGGGCGAGCAGCCCGGGCTCGAAGACCTTCTCGCCGTGGCTGAGCGCCCGCTCGATGTCGAGCGCGCCGGTCACCCGGTCCTCGGTCGCGCCCAGCGGCAGGTCGATCACCGGGGTCGGGCGGGCCCGGGTCTTCCGCGGGGCCTCTCCGCAGGCGGGGCAGCCGCCCTCGCCCTCGCAGTTGTAGGCGCAGCCCTCGGGCGCGCGGATCGGGGGCAGCAGGGCCGCGAGCGCGCGCACCGCCGTCGACTTGCCCGCGCCCCGGTCGCCCAGGGCCAGCACGCCCCCGATCGAGGGGTCGACCGCGGCCAGCACCAGCGCGCGTTTCATCGCCGCCTGTCCGACGATGGCGGAGAAGGGGAAGGGCTGGGTCATGCGGTCTCTCCCTGGCGGGCGGCGACGGAGGGCAGGCCGGGCAGGGGATCGCGCCCCTGCCAGGCGCCGGCGCGGCCGATCACCGCGAACCGGGCGTAGAGCTCCTCGGCGAACCAGCCGTTGCGGCGGGCGGCGGCGATGGCCCCGGCATGGGGGCCGCCGCCGCGGGCGAAGCGGTCCATGGCGGCGGCGTCCGGCCAGATCGAGAAGGTGACCTGCTGCAGCCAGGGGGTCTCGCCCAGGCCGATCTTGAGCAGCACGTCGGGATTGGCGCCGATCGCCGCGCTGATCGCCGGCTCCCGCCCCCAGAAGCGCAGCAGGGCCGCGGGTCGCAGGGTGGCGCGGGTCAGGGCGGCGATGGGGCCGGGGGGCGCCTCGGCGGCCGCGGGCGGCGCCGGCTCGAACGGCGCCGCGCCCGACCAGCGGCCGCGGCGCGAGAGGGGGGCGAGGAACAGGTCGAGGCTTTCCTCCGCCCGCGCCCGCCAGGCGCAGAGCGGCCGGTCCCCGGCGGCGGCGGCGCGGGCGCGCTCGGCGTCCGGCCACTCGGCCAGGATCGCCCAGACCGCCCAGTTGGGCCGCGGGGTGAAGCCCTCGCCGACGCCCGAGCCGAGCAGCTTGCGAAAGCCGATCCCCGGCGCGCGGGCCAGCGCCGGCCGGGCCAGGCCCATCTGCGCCACGGCCCAGGCCCGCGCCGCGGGCGAGGCGAATCGATACAGGCTGAGGCTGACGACGGCGATCGGTCCGTTCCCTTCTCCGGTCGGGATCTGTCTCTTTGCGTTTACAGTCGCTTCCCGGATCGCTTCCGGGATCTCTTGTATATCGGGCATTCTCCGGTCTGACAGAGTGATTGTAAATCAAAATAGACACTGCTAGCGTCGAGGCATGTCGCCAACTGCTGACAGTTTCGAGACCCCCATCGCCGATGCGCCAGCCCCGGGCGCGCCGGACGGCGCGGGCCCCCGGGCGGTGATCGTCGGGGCGGGGTTCGGCGGCCTCGCGGCGGCGATCCGGCTGGCGGCGAAGGGCTACCGGGTCGAGGTGCTCGACAAGCTCGACGCGCCGGGGGGGCGGGCGACCTCGCTGGAGGTCGACGGCCACCGCTTCGACCTCGGCCCCACCATCGTCACCGCCCCCAGCCTGCTGCACGAGCTGTGGGCGCTGGCGGGCGAGCGGCTGGAGGAGTCCTGCGAGCTGGTGGCGCTCGATCCGTTCTACAGCATCCGCTTCGCCGACGGCCTGGTCTATCGCGCCCACGCCGGCGAGCGCGACGCGCGCGAGGAGATCGAGCGCCTGTTCCCCGACGACGTGCAGGGCTGGAAGCGATACCTCGAGGACAGCCGCGAGCGCTGCGAGACCGGGTTCGACAAGCTCGGCCGCCGGCCGATGAACCGGCTGGGCGAGCTGATCGCGGCGCTGCCGCGCTTCGCCGCGCTGCGCGCCGACCGCTCGGTCCACGCGCTCGCCGCCCGCCGCGTGCGCGATCCGCGGCTGCGCATGGCGCTCAGCTTCCATCCGCTGTTCATCGGCGGCGACCCGTTCAACGCCACCTCGATGTACGCGCTCGTCACCCATCTCGAGCGGGCGGAGGGCGTGCACTACGCCATGGGCGGCGCCGGCGCGCTGGCCCGCGCGATGGCCGGGCTGGCCGAGCGGCGCGGCGTCCGCTTCCGCCACGGGGTCGAGGCGGACCGCATCACCCTGAAGGACGGGCGCGCGACCGGCGTGATCGCGACCTCGGGCGAAGGCTTTCCGGCCGATCTCGTCGTCTCCAACGCCGACCCGGGCCACACCTACGACAAGCTGCTCCGCCGCCGCGCCAGGGCGCGCTGGAGCGAGCGTCGCCTGCGCCGCGCCCGCTGGTCGATGGGCCTGTTCCTGTGGCACTTCGGGACAAGCGACAGCCGCGAGCTGTGGCCCGGGATCGGCCACCACACGATCCTCAGCGCCCGCCGCTACGAGCATCTGGTGCGCGACATCTTCATCCAGGGGACCATCGCGCGGGAGATGAGCCTCTACCTGCACCGCCCCTCGGTCACCGACCCCGGCTGCGCGCCCGAGGGCGGCGACACGTTCTACGCCCTGTCGCCGGTCCCCAACCTGACCTTCCAGCCCGGCGCCGACTGGACCGAGTTCGCCGAGGAGTACCGCCAGGCCGTGCAGGCGCGGCTGGAGGCGGTGGCGCTGCCCGGCCTCGCCGAGCGGCTGACCGCCAGCCACGTGATGACCCCGCTCGACTTCCGCGACCGCTACAACGCGCCCCACGGCTCGGGCTTCTCGCTGGAGCCGCGGCTGCTGCAGAGCGCCTGGTTCCGCCCGCACTGCGTGTCGGAGGAGGCCCGGGGCCTCTACCTCGTGGGCGCCGGGACCCATCCCGGCGCCGGCATCCCCGGCGTGCTGGCGGGGGCGGAGGCGCTCGACAGCTGCATCCCGGAGGCTTCGGCATGGCGCGGCTGACCGGGGCCGGCGATCCCGCGCCGGGGTCCCGCTTCGCGCCCGACCCGGGCGACATGGCCGCCTGCCGCGCCGCGATCCGCACCGGCTCGCATTCCTTCCACGCCGCCTCGAAGCTGCTGCCCGCCCGGGTGCGCGACCCGGCGCTGGCGCTCTACGCCTTCTGCCGGCAGGCGGACGACGCCGTCGACCTCGCGGCCGGGGGGGCGGCGGACCGGGCCGCCTCGGTCGCGCAGCTGCGCCGGGGGCTGGCGCGGGTCTATGCGGGCGAGCCGGCCGAGACCCCCTCGGGGCGCTGCTTCGCCGAGGCGGCGCGCGCCTTCGACCTGCCCCGCGCGCTGCCCGAGGCGCTGATCGAGGGGCTGGCCTGGGACGCCGAGGGCCGGCGCTGCGCGACGATGTCGGAGCTTCGGGCCTACGGCGCGCGGGTCGCGGGCTCGGTCGGGGCGATGACCACGGTTCTGATGGGGGTGCGCGACGCGGACGCCCTGGCGCGGGCCTGCGACCTGGGCGTGGCCATGCAGCTCACCAACATCGCCCGCGACGTGGCCGAGGACGCCGCCGCCGGGCGGCTCTACCTGCCGCTGGACCTGCTGCGGGCCGAGGGCGTGGATCCCGACGCCTTCCTCGCCGCCCCCGCGCCCCTCCCCGGCGTCCTCGCCGTGCGCGCGGCCCTGCTGCGCGAGGCGGAGCGGCTTTACCGCCGCGCCGAGCCCGGGGTGGCCGCCCTGCCGGCGGCCTGCCGCCCGGGGATCTGGGCCGCGCGGCTGATCTACGCCGAGATCGGCGGGCGCGTGACCGCGGGTGGGGCGGAGGGGTTCTTCGACCGCGCCCGCACCTCCTCGGCGCGCAAGGCGGCGCTCGCCCTGCGCGCGGCGGCGTGCGCGGCGGGGGATCTCGTCGCGCCCGACGCCGCCGGCCTGCGGGCGCCGCCCCTGGCCGAGACCGCCTTCCTGGTCGAGGCCGCCGCGCGCCCGGCGCCGCCGCGGCGCGACCGGGCGGGGCGCCTGCTGTCGATCCTCTCGGAGCTCGAGGCCCGCGACCGCGCCCTGCGCGGCTCCCTCGCCACCGCCGCGGCGCCCTGGTCCCGCGCGGGCGCCACGTCGCGCGCCCGCGCGCGCCAATGACTGACCGTTCGCGCCCGCGCGCGCCAATGACTGACCGTTCGCGCCCGCACGCGCCAATGAATGACCGTTGGCGCCCGCGCGCGCCGCTGACCTGCCGCGCCCGCGCGCGGCAACGACCATCCGCGACCACCCGCGGCGTCGCCCCCGCGCCGCCGCACCACACCGGAGGACGAAAGACATGAGGACGATCGCCGCATTCACCATCCTGGCCGCCGTTTCCGCGGCCGCCCCGGCGCTGGCCGCCGGCGACGCCGCGCGGGGCGAGAAGATCTTCCTGAAGTGCCGCGCCTGCCACGAGATCGTCGCCCCCGGCGGCGAGGTCGTCCAGCGCGGCGGCAAGGTGGGCCCGAACCTCTACGGCGTGATCGGCCGCCAGGCGGGCTCGGTCGAGGGCTTCAAGGGCTACAGCGACAGCATGAAGGCGGCCGGCGAGGCGGGCCTGACCTGGGACGAGGCGACGTTCACCGTCTACGTCCAGGACCCCACCGCCTTCCTGCGCGAGACCCTCGACGACGCCTCGGCCCGGGGCAAGATGACCTTCAAGCTGACCAGCGGGATGGAGGACATCTACGCCTACCTGGTCAGCGTCGACGCCGACGGCGCCGACTGACCCCCGCCCGCCCTCCGACCCCGGCGCGCGCCGTCGCGCCGGGGCGGCGGCCGGCTCCCCGATCCCCCCTCTCCTGCGGCCCCGGGCCGGCGGTCCGGCTGTGGATCGTCCGCCGCGCGTCCCGGCAGGCCCCGCCCCCGGGCGGCCCCGCCGGGCGAGGGGGGGACAGGCCCGCCGCGGCGTGCTAAAGGCGCCCGCACGCGCGGCCGGCCCCCCGAGGGGCGTCGCCTGCGCAGGGGATCGCCGCCGGAGCAGACCGCGAGCCGAGATGACCAGACCTGACCGCCGCCTTTCCGTCGCGCCCATGATGGACTGGACCGACCGCCACTGCCGGGTCCTGCATCGCAAGCTGTCCGCGCGCACGCTGCTCTATACCGAGATGGTGGTGGGCTCGGCGATCGTGCGGGGGGATGCGGAGCGGCTGCTGCGCTTCCGGCCGGAGCTGGAAGGCCTGGTGGCGCTGCAGCTCGGCGGCTCGGACCCGCAGGTGCTGGCCGAGGCCGTGCGGCGGGCCTGCGCCTGGCCCTATGTCGAGATCAACCTCAACGTCGGCTGCCCCTCGGACAAGGTGCAGACCGGGACCTTCGGCGCCTGCCTGATGCGCGAGCCGGAGACGGTCGCCGCCTGCGTCGCCGCAATGATCCGCGCGAGCGAGGCCGAGGGCGGGCCCGAGATCACCGTCAAGTGCCGCATCGGCGTCGACGAGCAGGAGCCGGCCGACGTGCTGCCGGCGTTCCTCGACCGCATCGCCGACGCCGGCGTGCGCAGCTTCGCGGTCCACGCCCGCAAGGCCTGGCTGCAGGGGCTGAGCCCCAAGGAGAACCGGGAGATCCCGCCGCTGGACCACGACCTCGTCGCCGCCCAGAAGACGCGGCGCCCGGAGCTGGAGATCGTGGCGAACGGCGGGCTCGCGGATCTCGAGGCGGCCGAGGGGCGGCTCGCGGCGGGGCTCGACGGGGCGATGATCGGGCGCGCGGCCTATCACGAGCCGACGCGGGTTCTGGCCGCGGCCGACCGGCGGATCTTCGGCGCGCAGGGGCCGGACGCGGACCCGGTCGCCGTGGCGCGGGCGATGATGGACTACATCGAAGACGAGATGGCGAAGGGCGAGCGGCTGCACCGCATCGCCCGCCACATGCTGGGCCTGTTCCACGGGCTGCCCGGCGCGCGGCGCTTCCGGCGGACGATCTCCGAGGCCGCCCACCGGCCCGGCGCCGACGCCCGGCTGATCGAGGAGGCGCTGAGCGAAGTGATCCCGGCGGCCGCCTGAGCCCGGGCGCGGCCCGCAGATCGGGCGCCGGCCGGGACGGTCCTCGCGGGCGGTTCCGGGCGTCGGGGAGCGCGGGGTCGGGGGCGGCTCTCGCGTCCGCTGCGCGGCCGCAACGCCCGCCCGCCGACCCCATCACGGACTCACGGCGCGGACTCACGGCGCAGGATCACGGCGCGGCCGCGGGGCGTCAGCCCCGGCGGGCGCGGCGGCGGGCGGAGGGTCGGTTCCCGGGCGCGCGCAGGGCGCGCTCGCGCTCGGCGAGGCCGGCCATGATCTCGCGCCGGCGCTCGGAGGTCATCCGCGACCAGGCGGCGATCTCCTCGCCGGTGCGGAAGCAGCCCACGCAGATCTTCGCCGCGGGGTGCAGCACGCAGACGTTCACGCAGGGGCTCTCGATCTCGGCGCGCCGCCAGACGGCGGCGGCCTCGGCCCGGGGGTCGTGCCCGGAATCGGATCGGTCGGTCATTCGTCCTCCGGCTCGAGCGCGGACAGGCGGTCCAGCGCGCCCTGGAGGATATAGGCCGCCGCCACGGCGTCGATCACCTCGGCGCGCCGCCGGCGCGAGGCGTCGGCCTCGAGCAGCGCCCGCTCGGCGGCGACGGTGGAGAGGCGCTCGTCCCACAGCAGGATCGGCGCTTGCGTCAGGCGCGCGAAGTTGCGCGCGAAGGCGCGCGTGGACTGGCAGCGCGGGCCCTCGTCCCCGGTCATGTTCACCGGCAGGCCCAGCACCCAGCCGCCCACGGTGCGGCCCTCCAGCGCCTCGAGCATCCGGTCCACGTCGGCGCGGAACTTCTTGCGACGCACCGTGGTCAGGGGGGAGGCGATGCGCCGGCGGCCGTCGGAAATCGCCATGCCGATGGTGCGGTCGCCGAGGTCGAGGCCCACGAGCTGGGCGTCGCGCGCGAGCAGCGGGCGCAGCTCCGCCGCCTGGGCGGATTCGAGGATCGGGGCGAAGCCCGGGCGCGCGTCGGTCATTCGGCGACCCCCGCGCCGCGGGCGGCGTCGGAGAGCGTGGCCTCGGCCTCGGCGTCGCCGGCATGGGCTGCGCGCGCGGCCGCGTAGGCGGCGGCGGCGTCGCCGGTGCGGCCCAACACGCCGTAGGCGGAGATCAGGCGCGCCCATTCCTGCGCCGAGCCGCCCTCCGCCTCCAGCCGCTCGGCGAGGCCCGCGACCATGCCCTCGATCATCGCGGCGCGGTCCTGGGCGGTCATCTCGCCGGCGGCCTCCATCTGCTCGCGGCTCGGGCCGGGCAGGGCGGGGGCGGCGGGCGCGGGCCCGGCTTCCTCGAGCTGGCCGGCCTGGGCGGCGGCCTGCTCCAGGTCGGCGATCTGGGCGCGGATCGGGGCGATCCAGGGGGCGTCGGCGGGGCCTTCGCGCAGCAGCGCGCGCCAGAAGCGCAGGGCGAGGCCGTAGCGCCCGGTCTGGGCCAGCGCGAGGCCCGCGTAGTAGCGCCCGACGGCGTTGGTCGGATCGGCCTGCAACGCGCGGCCGAGCTGGGTCTCGGCCTCCGGCGAGACATAGCCGCCGGCCGAGAGGATCATCGCCTCGGCCAGCGCCACGCGGTCCTCGGCCGGGGCGGCGTCGCCCTGCAGCTCGATCGCCTCGCGCATCGCGGCCTGGGCCTCTTTCACGTCGCCGAGCCGCATCAGGCTGTCGGCGAGCAGGCGGCGCCCGCGCACGTCGTCGGGCCGGTCGGCGAGCGCGGTGCGCAGCTGGGCCACCAGGTCGCGCATCCGCGTCTCCTCGGGCGTGGGCTCGGCCTCCGGCTCGGGCGACTGGGCGGCGGCGAGCTGCGCCTCGGCCTCCGCCTGGGAGGGGCGCTGCGCCTGGCGGGAGCGCACCTCGTCGAGGCGCGCCTGCAGCGGCCGGTCGGGGGCGCCGCCGGCGCCGAGCCAGAGATAGAGCCCGCCGCCGCCCAGCAGCACCGCCGCCACGAGCCCGGCCGCCAGCGCGCGCGAGGCGGCCTTCGGCGCCGGGCGGGCGGGGGCCTGGCGCTCGGCCTCCGCGGCGGCGGCGAGCAGGCGTCGGGAGATCTCGGCGCGGCTGCCCTCTGCCTCGGCCGGGGCCAGCACGCCGCGCTCGACGTCGCGGTCGAGGCTGCGGAGCTGGTCGCGGAACACCTGCACGTCGCGGGCGGCCTCGGGCTCGGCCGGGGCGGCGGCGGTCAGCAGGGGGCGCGCCAGCCAGGCGGCGGCGAGCAGGGCGGCGACGAGGGCGGCGATCCAGAACTCCATGCGGCTCCCCTAGCCTCGCGCGCGCGATCCGTCCACCGACGCCCGCGTGAGCGGCCCCGCCGCGGCGTCATGTCCCGCGCCGGCCCGCGGCTCGCGGCGCCCCGGGGCGGGAGGGCTCGACGCCCCCGGGCCCGACCCCGCGACGCCCGTGCGGGACGCCCGTCCGGGGAGGTTGCGCGGGGCGCGCGCGCGCGGCGGGCGAGGGCGGTGCGGCGCGGGCCCGGGGCGGCGGCGGCGTCCCTCGGGTTCCCGCCCGCGACGCCGGCGGGGGTTGCGACGCGCCGCCGCTGTCGCTTTCCTTGGCCGAGACGGCGTTTCCGCGCCCCCGGCCGCCGGAGGGTTCCGGCAGAAGGGGGCCGACGCGCCTCGCGCCGCGTCCCGCCCGCGCAGTCCCGGAGGTTCCCCCGCCCATGGCCCGCTATTCGGTCTTCGCCATCGCCCGGCACGCCGCCTCCTGGCACCAGGGCTGGGAGAAAGCCTGGCGCTCGCCCGAGCCCAAGTCCGAGTACGACGCGATCGTCATCGGCGGCGGCGGGCACGGGCTCGCCACCGCCTACTACCTCGCGAAGAACCACGGGATCCGCAACGTGGCGGTGCTGGAGAAGAGCTGGCTGGGCGGCGGCAACACCGGGCGCAACACCACCATCATCCGCTCGAACTACCTGCGCGACCCCTCGGCGGCGATCTACGAACTCGCCCGCGGCCTCTACGAGACGTTGAGCCAGGAGCTGAACTTCAACATCATGTTCTCCCCGCGCGGGGTGCTGATGCTGGCCCAGACCGAGCACGAGCTGCGCGCCTACAAGCGCACCGAGAGCGCCAACCGCGCCCAGGGCATCGCCACCGAGATCGTCTCGCCCGAGCGCTGCCGGGAGATCGTGCCGATCCTCAACGTGGCGGGGCCGCGCTATCCGGTGCTGGGCGGCCTGTGGCAGGCCCGCGGCGGCACCGCGCGCCATGACGCGGTCGCCTGGGGCTATGCGCGCGCGGCCTCGGACCTCGGCGTCGACATCATCCAGGGCTGCGAGGTCACCGGCATCGACCGCGACGCGAACGGCGTGACGGGCGTGCAGACCACCCGCGGGCCGATCCGCACCCGGAAACTGTGCATCGTGGTCGCCGGGCATTCGGGCGTGCTGGCCGAGATGGCGGGCTTCCGCCTGCCGGTCGAATCCGTGGCCCTGCAGGCGCTGGTCTCCGAGCCGATCAAGCCGGTGATCGACTGCGTGGTGATGGCCAACACCGTGCACGGCTACATGAGCCAGTCCGACAAGGGCGAGCTGGTGATCGGGGGCGGCGCGGACGGGTTCAACAACTACACCCAGCGCGGCAGCTTCCAGCATGTCGAGGAGACGGTGCGCGCGCTGGTCGAGACCTTCCCGATCATCTCCCGCCTGCGGATGCTGCGCCAGTGGGGGGGGATCGTGGACATGACCGGCGACCGCTCGCCGATCATCGGGCCGACGCCGGTGCCGGGGATCTGGATCAACTGCGGCTGGGGCACGGGCGGCTTCAAGGCGATCCCCGGCTCGGGCTGGGCGACGGCCGCGATGATCGCCAACGGCGAGGACCCTGTGGCGGGGCCCTTCGGCCTCGAGCGCTTCCGCGAGGGACGGATGATCGACGAGTCGGTCGCCGCCGCGGTGGCCCATTGACCCGCTCAGTCGTTCCCCCCGTCCCCGCCGTGTCCGCCGCCGGGCGCCCCGTCGTTCGGGCCGCCGGCATTGTCGCGGCCGCGATGACGCCGGCGCAGCTCGGCCTCGACCGCGGCGCGGGCCGCGGCCTCGGTGGTGCGGTCGGCGCGGGTCCCGGGCCGGCGCCGGCGGCGCAGCAGCACCCACACGAACACCGCGCCGATCAGCGCGAAGGGCGCCCATTGCATCAGGCCCGCGGCCCCCGTCTCGTCGCCCATGCGCGTGTCTCCCTGCGCCGCGCGGCCCGCCGCCGCGATTTCGCCCCGATTTCGGGCCGTGTTTCGTCCGCTTCGCCCAGAAACGGCCGGAATAGTTATCGGTCCGTTCCTGAAAACCGTTGTAAAGGGTGCAACACGGCCATGAACAGTGGTTGGAACCTCGCCGAACGCCCCTATGTCCAGGGTCGGAACCTTAACCGACACGAGGAGACATCGTCATGGCTGACGGCAATCGCAACGGCGCCAACCCGCTTCTGGCTTTCATCGTCGGCGCCCTGCTTGTGGTCGCGGTGGGCGGCGGCATCCTCGCCTACACCGGCAACCTGCCGACCGGCGCGGGCGCGGACGACGGCCCGTCCGTCACCCTCAAGCTGCCCGACGTGGACGTCGACAAGAACTGATCGCCGGCCGGCGCGCGCCCTCGGGCGCGCCCGCGCGGTCGTGAGTTCGGTCGTGACGTCGGTCGTGACGTCGGTCGTGACGTCGGTCGCGATGTCGGGAGGGGCCGCCTGATGCTCCTCCTGACCTGCCCCCACTGCGGCGTCTCCGCCGAGGAGACCGAGTTCCACCCCGGCGGCGAGGCGCACCTGAAGCGCATCGGCCCCGACGGCGACGACGACGCCTTCATGGGCTACCTGTTCGAGCGCCGGAACCCCAAGGGCGTCCATTTCGAGCGCTGGCGCCATGCCTTCGGCTGCGGGAAGTGGTTTCACCTCGCCCGCTGCACCGTGACGCTCGAAGTCTTCGGCGCCTATCGCGCCGACGTGCACGCGCCCCCCGCCGAGATCGTCGAAAGAATCCAGGCCCGCCGCCCCGGCTGGACGCCCGAAGGGGAGGACGCCTGATGGCCCGTCGCCTGCCGCAGGGCGGTCGCCTCGTCGACCGCTTCCGCCCGCTGCCCTTCGACTGGAACGGCAAGCGCCTCGAGGGCGTCGCGGGCGACACGCTCGCCTCGGCGCTGCTCGCCAACGACAAGGTCCTGATGGGCCGCTCGTTCAAGTATCACCGCCCGCGCGGGGTGGTGGGCGCATCCTCGGAGGAGCCCAACGCGCTGGTCGCGGTGGGCGCGGGCTCGCGCCGCACGCCCAACCTGCGCGCCACCACCACGCAGCTCAAGGTCGGCATGCAGGTGGAGAGCCAGAACCACTGGCCCAGCCTCGAGGCCGACGTCGGCGAGCTGAACGCGCTCGCCGCGCCGTTCTTCCCCGCGGGTTTCTACTACAAGACCTTCATCCACCCCCGCCGGGCGTGGAAGCACGTGTTCGAGCCCTTCATCCGCCAGGCCGCGGGCCTGGGCAAGGCGCCGACCGCGCCCGATCCGGACCGCTACGAGCACTTCCACTACTATACGGACGTGCTGGTGGTGGGCGGCGGGGTCTCGGGCCTCGCCGCCGCGCGGGCCGCGGCGGGCGCGGGCGCGCGGGTGCTGCTGGTCGAGCAGGGCGCCCACTGGGGCGGCCGCGCCCCGGCCGACGGGATCGAGATCGACGGCGCCCCCGCCGCCGACTGGATCGAGGCCCAGGTCGCCGCGCTCGCCGAGGCCGGCGTCGCGATGCGCCTCAACACCCAGGCCGCGGGCGTCTACGACCACGGCTACGTGCTCGCCTCCGAGCGGCTGGAGGAGGCGCCCGAGGGCGGTCCCGCCCTGCGCGAGCGGCTGTGGCGGATCCGGGCGAAGCAGGTGGTGCTGGCGTCCGGCGCCATCGAGCGGCCGGTGGCCTTCGCCGGCAACGACCGTCCCGGCGTGATGCTGGCGGGCGCGGTGCGCGACTTCCTCGACCTCTACGGCGTGGCCGTGGGGGACCGGGTGGTGGTCGCGACCAACAACGACGACGCCTACCGCACGGCGCTCGCCCTGCACGCGGCCGGCATTGCCGTGCCCGCGATCCTCGACGCGCGCGAGACGCCGACGGGCCCGCTGGTCGAGGCGGCGCGGGCGGCGGGGCTGGACGTGCGCGGCGGCTTCGGTCCGATCCGGACCGAGGGCCATTCGCGCGTCAGCGGCCTCGCCGTCGGCCGGGTCGACGGCAACGGCGTGGGGGTCGAGACGATCCCCTGCGACGCGGTCGCCGTCTCCGGCGGCTGGTCGCCGGCGGTGCACCTGTGGAGCCACTGCGGCGGCAAGCTGACCTGGGACGAGGCGACGCTCCAGTTCCGCCCCGACCCCAAGCGCCCGCCGACCGGCGTCGACGGCGAGGGTTTTGCAATCTGCGCCGGAACCGCCAACGGCGAGCTGCACGCGGTCGCATCGCTCGCCGATGCGGCGGTCGCGGGCGCCAGGGCCGCCGCCGCGGCGGGCGCGACGGGCGAGGCTCCGGCCGCGCCCAAGGTCTCCGCGCCCGAGGAAGGGGCCGTCGTTCCGCTGTGGACCTGCCCTGCGAAGATGCCGCCGAAGCTGGCCGCCAAGGCGTTCCTGGATTTCCAGAACGACGTGAAGGTCTCGGACGTGCAGCTCGCCAGCCGCGAGGGCTACGTCTCGGTCGAACATGCCAAGCGCTACACCACGCTGGGCATGGCGACGGACCAGGGGAAGCTGTCGAACATCCCCGGGCTGGCGGTGCTGGCCGAGGCCCGCGGCGCCCCGATCCCCGAGGTCGGGACCACCACCTTCCGCCCGCCCTACACGCCCCTGACCTTCGGGGCGATCACGGGCTCGGCCAAGGACGAGCTGTTCAAGCCGATCCGCCGCACCCCGCTCGACGCCTGGCTCGACCGCCACGGCGCCGTGTGGGAGCCCGTCGGCGACTGGCGGCGCCCCTACGCGATCCGCCAGCAGGGCGAGAGCACCGAGGAGGCCGTGAACCGCGAGATCCTGGGCGTGCGCCGCTCGGTCGGGATCCTGGACGCCTCGACGCTCGGCAAGATCCTGGTGAAGGGGCCGGACGCGGCCGCGTTCCTCGACCGGCTCTACACCAACATGATGTCGACGCTGAAGCCGGGGCGCTGCCGCTACGGGCTGATGTGCACCGAGCAGGGGTTCCTGTTCGACGACGGCGTCGCCGCCCGGTTGAGCGAGGACAGCTTCCTCGTCCACACCACCACCGGCGGCGCCGACCGCGTCCACGCCTGGATGGAGGAGTGGCTGCAGACCGAGTGGTGGGACCTCAAGGTCTACGTCGCCAACGTCACCGAGCAGTGGGCCCAGATCGCCGTCGCCGGCCCCAACGCCCGCAAGGTGCTGGAGAAGGTGAACGCCGCCGGCGGCGGGGAGATGGACGTCTCGAAGGCGGCGCTGCCGTTCCTCGCCTGGGCCGAGGGCCGGCTGGGCGCCTTCGACGCGCGGGTCTACCGGATCTCCTTCTCCGGCGAACTGAGCTACGAGATCGCCGTGCCCGCCTCCCAGGGC
This sequence comes from Albimonas pacifica, assembly GCF_900113695.1. Lineage (GTDB taxonomy): Bacteria > Pseudomonadota > Alphaproteobacteria > Rhodobacterales > Rhodobacteraceae > Albimonas > Albimonas pacifica. The sequence continues at coordinate 159,838 of NZ_FOQH01000002.1, forward strand.
CAGGCCCTGTGGGACGCGCTGATGGAGGCGGGGCGCGAGTTCGACGTCCAGCCCTACGGGACCGAGGCCCTGCACGTGCTGCGCGCCGAGAAGGGGTTCATCATGATCGGCGACGAGACGGACGGGACCGTCACGCCGCTGGACCTGAACCTCGGCTGGGCGGTGTCGAAGAAGAAGCCGGACTTCATCGGCAAGCGCGGCCTGATGCGCGCCGACCTGACCCGCCCCGACCGCCTGCGCCTGGTGGGGCTGGAGACGGAGGACCCCAGGGTCGTGCTCCCCGACGGCGCCCATGCGGTCGAGGGCCGGCTGGCGGACGGGCGCGAGCGGACCGTCGGCCATGTCACCTCGACCTACTGGTCGCCGACGCTCGGCCGCTCGATCGCCATGGCGCTCGTCGAGAACGGGCCCGAGCGGATGGGCGAGGTCCTGACTTTCCCCGTCCCGAACGGCCAGCCGATCCGGGCGACGATCGTCTCGCCGGTCTTCTTCGACCCCGAGGGGGAGCGCAACGATGTCTGATCCCGCCGTCTCCTGGTCCCGCGTCCGCGACCGCGGCATGATCGGCCTGCGCGCCGACCTCTCGGTCGGGGTCGTGCGCAAGGCCCTGCAGAAGGCCTGCGGGCTGCCCGTCCCCGAGACGCGCCGCCTGTCGGTCAGGGACGACCGCCGCCTCGCCTGGATGAGCCCGGACGAGCTGCTGCTGGTGCTGCCCCGGGCCGGGACCGCGCCCGTCCTCGCCGCCGTGGCCGAGGCGATGGAGGGGCGCCACCACCTGGCCGTCGACCTCTCCGACGCCCGCGCCCTGTTCCGCATCGAGGGGCCCGGCGCGCGCGAGACGCTGGCCAAGGGCGCGCCGGTGGACCTGTCGCCGGCGGCCTTCGGCCTGCACGACTTCCGCCGCTCGCGCCTCGGGCAGCTCGCGGCGGCCTTCGGGCAGGTCGCGGAGGAGCCGGACGCGTTCGAGATGGTCTGCTTCCGCTCGGTCGCGGCCCATGTCGAGCGCTGGCTCGACGTCTCCTGCCGCCCGGGGAGCCTGCCGGGGGTGTTCTGAGGCCGCCCCGCCGACTCGCGCCCGCCGTCGATTCCCGGCCCGCCGCGCCCCGCGCGGCGGGCCATGCATTTGCGGACATGCTGCGTTGCAGCAGGCGCGAGGCTGGGCCCGCAGCGCCGTCCCGGCAGGGCGGCCAGAGCGCCCCCCAGGCGGCGGCCGCGCTTGTCCCGGCGCCTTCAGACCGTCCGCCAACCCCTTCCGCGGCAACGCCATGAACGGCGACTGAGCGCAAAAAGCCCCCGCGCTTCAAGCACTTGCAGCGGTCCAACTGACGTGCGCGTCAGGTGGCGGCGAGGGCGCCGATAGGGTCAACGCTGCTGACCAAGCCATGCACGAAATGCAGAGCGGCTTTCGAAATTACCGCACTGCACAAAACGGTAAGGAGTTCCGATTATAACAGCCAAGCAAACGACGAACGACGCCCCGCTCGACGCGGACCTCGGGACGGAAACGAGACCAGCGCCGGGGCGGACCCAGGATCGGAGAAGACGGATGACCAAGAAGCTGACCCACATCGAGATCGCCCAGATCGAAGCCGACGCCCGCCGCCTGCGCGCCGTCGCGATGCGCGACATGGTCCTCGGCCTCGGCGCCTGGCTGCGCGGCCTCTTCGGCGGCCACGCCGGCGCCGACGCCCGCCGCGCCTGAGCGGCCCCGGCCCCCGGGCCGGACGCGGTCCCCAGGACCGCCTGAACGACGCCGACGACGGAGATGTCGTCGAGCGGTCCGCGACGGACGCGTCGTCAGATGATCGACGACCGAGACGTCGTCAAGAGATCGCCGCCGCCGAGGGTCCTCCCTCCCGAAGCGTCGGTGGAACAGGGGCGAAGGGTCCTCCCTCCCGACGCCTCTGCGAGACCCTCAGGGCATCGGCCGCTCTCCTCCCTGCGGCCCGCCTGAACGGTCCTTGCCCCGGCCGGTCCTCCCTCCGGACCGGGGCGCCCATTCCGCCGCGACGGGTCCTCCCCCCGGCGCGGCGGCGAGACAGGGGCGAAGGGTCCTCCCTCCCGCCGCCCCTGCGAGACCTTCGGGCCCCCGCCGCTCCTCCCTGCGGCCGGCCCGGACGGTCCTTGCCCCGGCCGGTCCTCCCTCCGGACCGGGGCGCCCATTCCGCCGCGACGGGTCCTCCCCCCGGCGCGGCGGCGAGACAGGGGCGAAGGGTCCTCCCTCCCGCCGCCCCTGCGAGACCTCCGGGCCCCCGCCGCGCCTCCCTGCGGCCGGCCCGGACGGTCCTTGCCCCGGCCGGTCCTCCCTCCGGTCGGGGCGTTTTCTTCCGCCGCGAAGGGTCCTCCCCCCGACGCGGCGGTCGGACAGGGTCGACGGGTCCTCCCTCCCGCCGCGCCTGCCGCGACCTCCGGGCCTGCGCCGCGCCTCCCTGCGGCCGCCCCGGACGGTCCATGAGCCCCGACCGGTCCTCCCTCCGGTCGGGGCTTTTTCGTCTCCGGGCCGAGGTTGATGCGACGGAAACCCGCGCGGCGCCTCTGTTGCGCCGCAGCAGCGGTTTCGGTAGCGAACGGGCGGCCGGGCCCCGCGCGCCCGGGTCCGCCTTTCCGCGGCGAGCGCCGCCCCGTCTCCGCCTCTCGCCGGCCCCGGCCCGAGCCGAGCCCTCCCGCGCCCCCCACGGGCGCCCCCCGGACGGCCGCCGCGCAAGGCCCCCAACCCGGAGCGCCCATGATCTCCTTCGCCGCCTATCGCGATTCCTGGATCGGCAGCCCCCGCGCCGACCTCCTCTCCGGCCTCGTGGTGGCGCTGGCGCTGATCCCCGAGGCGATCGCCTTCTCGATCATCGCGGGCGTGGACCCCAAGGTCGGGCTCTACGCGTCGTTCTCCATCGCGCTGCTGACCGCCATCGCCGGCGGGCGGCCGGGGATGATCTCGGCGGCCACCGCGGCGACCGCGGTGCTGATGGTGACGCTGGTCAGGGACCACGGGCTGGAGTACCTGCTCGCCGCCACGGTGCTGGCGGGCGCGCTGCAGGTGCTGGCGGGGGCGGCCCGGCTGGGTCGGGTGATGACCTTCGTCTCCCGCTCGGTGATGACGGGGTTCGTGAACGCGCTCGCGATCCTGATCTTCATGGCCCAGCTTCCGGAGCTGACGGGCGTCACCTGGATCACCTACGTGATGGTCGCCGCCGGGCTGGGGGTGATCTACCTGTTCCCGATGGTCACCAAGGCGATCCCCTCGCCGCTGGTCTGCATCCTCCTGCTGACGGCGGTCTCGCTGACCTTCGGGCTCGACGTGCGCAGCGTCTCGGACATGGGCGAGCTGCCCACGACCTTCCCGGCCTTCGCGGCGCCCGACGTGCCGCTCACCCTCGAGACGCTGCAGATCATCCTGCCCTATTCGCTGGCGGTGGCCGCGGTGGGGCTGCTGGAAAGCCTGATGACCGCCAACCTGGTGGACGAGCTGACCGACACGCCTTCTTCGCGCACGCAGGAGTGCATCGGCCAGGGCGTCGCCAACTTCGCCACCGGCTTCATCGGCGGCATGGCGGGCTGCGCGATGATCGGCCAGTCGATGATCAACGTGAAGTCGGGCGGGCGCGGGCGCCTCAGCTGCGCCTTCGCGGGCGTGATGCTGCTGATCTTCTGCGTGATGCTGGGCGACTGGGTCGGGCTGATCCCGATGCCGGCGCTGGTCGCGATCATGATCATGGTCTCGGTCGGCACCTTCTCCTGGTCCTCGATCCGGGACCTGCGCACGCATCCGCGGTCGTCCTCCGTGGTGATGCTCGCGACCGTGGCGGTGGTGGTCTACACCCACAACCTGGCGCTGGGCGTGCTGACCGGCGTGCTGCTGTCGGGGATCTTCTTCGCCGGCAAGATCGCCCAGATCTTCCGCGTGACCTCCGAGCTCTCCGCCGACGGGCGCCATCGCGCCTACCGGGTCGAGGGGCAGGTGTTCTTCGCCTCGGCCGAGCGCTTCGCCGCCGCCTTCGACTTCCGCGAGGCGCTGGAGCGGGTGACCATCGACGTCTCCGCCGCCCACATCTGGGACATCTCCTCGGTGGCGGCGCTGGACATGATCGTGTTGAAGTTCCGCCGGGAGGGGGCCGAGGTGGAGATCCTCGGCCTGAACGAGGCCAGCTCGACCATCGTCGACCGGCTGGCGGAGCACGACAAGCCGGGCGCGCTCGACCGCCTGGCCGGACACTGAGCGCGAAACGCGCCGGGAGGAGGGGAACATGAGCGGCAAGCTGGTCGCCCTGGTCGACGGGTCCGAATATTCGCGCAGCGTCTGCGAGCACGCCGCCTGGCTCTCGGCGCGCACCGGCCGCTCGGTGGAGCTTCTGCACGTCATCGGCCGGCGCCATGCCGCCACCGGGGACTTCTCGGGCGCCATCGCGCTCGGGGCCCGGACGGCGCTGCTGGAGGAGCTCTCCGAGCTCGACGCGCGCATGGCCCGCCTCGCCCAGACCCGGGGCCGCGCGATCCTGGAGGACGCGGAGGCGATCCTGAAGGGGCAGGGGATCGAGACCTCCTCCCGCCTGCGGATCGGCGACCTGCTCGACGAGGTGCAGGAGGCCGCGGCCGACGCCGACATGGTGGTGATCGGCAAGCGCGGCGAGGCGGCGGACTTCGCCAGGGGGCACCTCGGCTCGAACCTCGAGCGGGTGGCGCGGGCGGCGGACCGGCCGGTCTTCGTGGCCTCGCGCGCCTATCGGCCGATCTCGAAGGTGCTGGTGGCCTTCGACGCCGGCGCCTCGGCGCTGAAGGCGGTGGACCACATGTCCCGCTCGCCGACCGCGGTCGGCCTGCGCTTCCGCCTGGTCTTCGCCGGCGCCGAGACCGCCGAGAGCCGTCGGGCCCTGGAAGGCGCCGCGGCGATCCTGGAAGGGGCGGGCCTGGCGGTGGAGACCGCGATCCTGCCCGGGACCCCGGCCACCGCGGTGGTCGAGGACGCCGAGCGCTGGGGGGCGGAGATGCTGGTGATGGGGGCCTACGGCCATTCCCGCATCCGCTCGATGATCATCGGGTCCGTGACCGAGGAGCTGCTGCGCGGCTGCCGGCTGCCGGTGTTCCTGTTCCGCTGAGGGGCGGGGTCGTCGGCCCACAGGCGCCCTGCGGGCGGGCTGGGCTGCGGGGCGCCCGGGGGAGGGGCTCTCCCGCACGGGCTGGCCGGGGAGCCTCCGGCGGGCTCCTGACTCACCAAAGAACAAGCCCCGCGCCTGGTCTCCGGACCCGTCTCTCGCCGATGGATGCCTGAGCGACTCGCCCGACGCGGTCAAGGACAAGCCGCGCAAGCGCGGTCGCTTCGCGATCCTTGACCGCGTCGGGCGAGTCGCTCTTCACGGCATCCGCGAGAGACGGCTCCGGAGAACAGGCGCTCCCCGGCGGGCCTGCGGGCGGGGGCGCCCGGGGCGCGCGCCGGGGCGCGGAGGGCGCGGGTTCAGCGCTTCTTCTGGCTGGAGCCGCGGTAGGCGCGCGTGCCCGCCTTGCCGGCGGTGGAGCGGCCGCGGGCCTTGGTGGCTTCCTCGGCGGCGGCGTCGACGGCGGACTGGCGGGCCAGCGGGTCGTCGGCGATGGCGAGCTCGACCGCCTCCAGCCGCTTGATCTCGTCGCGCATCCGGGCGGCTTCCTCGAACTCCAGGTTCTCGGCGGCCTTGAGCATCTCCTTGCGCAGCTGGTCGAGGTGGGCCTGCAGGTTGGCGCCGGGCTTGGGGCCCTTGTCGATCTTCGCCGTGATCCGGGCGGCGTCGGTGTCGCCCTTCCACACGCCCTCCAGCACGTCCTCGACGTTCTTGCGGATCGTCTGGGGGGTGATCCCGTGCTGTTCGTTATAGGCCTGCTGCTTCTCGCGCCGACGGTCCGTCTCGCGCATCGCGCGCTCCATCGAGCCGGTGATGCGGTCGGCGTACATGATCACCCGGCCGTCGGCGTTGCGCGCCGCGCGGCCGATGGTCTGGATCAGCGAGGTCTCGGAGCGCAGGAAGCCTTCCTTGTCCGCGTCGAGGATCGCGACCAGCCGGCACTCGGGGATGTCGAGCCCCTCGCGCAGCAGGTTGATGCCGATCAGGATGTCGAAGGCGCCCAGACGCAGGTCGCGGATGATCTCGATCCGCTCGATCGTGTCGATGTCGGAGTGCATGTAGCGCACCCGCACGCCCTGTTCGTGGAGGTATTCGGTCAGGTCCTCGGCCATGCGCTTGGTGAGCGTGGTGCACAGCACCCGGCCCCCCTCCTGCGCCACGCGCTTCACCTCGTCGAGGAGGTCGTCGACCTGCGTCTCGACGGGCCGGATCTCGACGGGCGGGTCGAGGAGGCCGGTGGGGCGGATCACCTGCTCGGTGAACACGCCGCCCGTCTGCTCCAGCTCCCACGCGGCGGGGGTGGCGGAGACGAAGACCGACTGGGGGCGCATCGCGTCCCATTCCTCGAACTTGAGGGGGCGGTTGTCCATGCAGCTGGGCAGGCGGAAGCCGTGCTCGGCCAGGGTGAACTTGCGCCGGTAGTCGCCCCGGTACATGCCGCCGAGCTGGGGCACGGTGACGTGGCTCTCGTCCGCGAAGACCAGGGCGTTGTCGGGGATGTATTCGAAGAGGGTGGGCGGCGGCTCGCCCGGCGCGCGGCCGGTGAGATAGCGCGAGTAGTTCTCGATGCCGTTGCACACGCCCGTGGCCTCCAGCATCTCGACGTCGTGGTTGGTGCGCTGCTCGAGGCGCTGGGCCTCCAGCAGGCGGCCCTCCTTGACCAGCTGGTCGAGGCGCATGGCGAGCTCGGCTTTGATCCCCTTCACCGCCTGCTGCATCGTCGGGCGCGGCGTCACGTAGTGACTGTTGGCGTAGATGCGCACCTTCTGCAGGTCGGCGATCCGCTCTCCGGTCAGGGGGTCGAACTCGGCGATCGATTCGAGCTCCTCGCCGAAGAAGGAGAATCGCCAGGCGCGGTCCTCGAGGTGGGCGGGCCAGACCTCGAGGGAATCGCCGCGCACCCGGAACGTGCCGCGCGCGAAGGCTGCGTCGTTGCGCTTGTACTGCTGCGCGGTCAATTCGCGCATGATGTCTCTAAGATTGTAGTCATTCCCCGAGATCAGGTCCTGGGTCATCGCGCCGTAGGTCTCGACCGCGCCGATGCCGTAGATGCAGCTCACGGAGGCGACGATGATGACGTCGTCGCGCTCCAGCAGGGACCGGGTGGCGGCGTGGCGCATCCGGTCGATCTGCTCGTTGATCTGGGACTCCTTGGCGATGTAGGTGTCCGATCGTGGAACATACGCCTCGGGCTGGTAGTAGTCGTAATACGAGACGAAATATTCCACGGCGTTGTTCGGAAAGAACCGCTTGAACTCTCCATAAAGTTGTGCGGCCAGCGTCTTGTTCGGCGCGAGGATGAGCGCAGGGCGCTGGGTCTGTTCGATCACCTTGGCCATGGTGAAGGTCTTGCCGGTGCCGGTGGCGCCGAGCAGGACCTGGTCGCGCTCGCCCGCCTCGACGGCGGCGGCGATCTCGGCGATGGCGGTGGGCTGGTCGCCGGCGGGCTCGTACTCGGTGACCATCTCCAGGCGCACGCCGCCCTCGAGCTTCTCGCGCTTGCGCGGCTCGGGGATGGTGACCAACGAATCCACCGACATCCTTAACCCTCTCTTCACCGTTTTACCCGAGATTGGCCTTGTCGCGGGGTTAATCAAGCGCCCGCCGGAAGAACGGAGGGTCAAGCGAACATCCCAGGCGACACACGCACAGGTTGAAATTCTTGTTGTCCACGCGTCCCCATGGGACGTATGGTTCAAGTGGACCAACAAGAAGGATCGCCGGCCGGGCGCGGCACCACCCACCCCACCCCTCGCTCCCAAGCGTTCGGTCGGCGATCACCCTATACCGCGGAAGCACAGACTCCGTGGACCTTGCGAACGGACGAGGCGAGACGCCGCCGTCCGGGCCGGTCGCCGACAAGGCGACCGGCCTTTTTCTTGTCCGGGCAGCGGAGGGATTGCAAGACGCGAGGGCTTGCGCCGGCCGGGCTTCCGGGCTTCCGGGCTTCCGGGCTTCCGGGCTTCCGGGCTTCCGGGCTTCCCAGCTTCCCAGCTTCCCAGCTCGCTGGCCGCTCGATCCTTCGACTGCCGGAAGCGCGGCCTCCCCGCACCGGGGCAGGGAGCCTGGCGCCCGGCGGGCGGAGGCGGCCCGCTTCGTTGATCGGGATCGGCCGAGCCGAAGACCAGGGCGTCGTCCTCGCATTCGGCATGGTCGAAGCATCCGAGCGTCCGCGGCGGCGACGCGAGGCGGGGGCGGCGCAGACGCCCTGACCGCTCGGCATCGCGGGGCGGCCTGGGCGCCCGGGGGGGCGTCACGTCATGCGGCGGCGCCGTGGGCGGGCGCCGCGGCACGTCTCTTCGAGGCATGGGCCAGGAACGGAGACGTATCCGCTGCCGCCGGGACCATGGGGTCGGCTCCGCCGTCCTGGCTGGGGGAGGATGCAGCCTCGCCGCACCGCCGCTTCGATCCGTCTCGAGGCATCCCCGGCCGTCCCCGGCCGCAAGGTCGCGTCCCGCGCGCCGCCGACGCTCCGCAGGGGAGCGCCGGCGGCGCCGCGGGTCCGTCGCGCGGACGGGGTTCAGTCGTCCGCCGCGTCGGCGCGCGCCCGGCCTGTCCGCCGATGTCGGGACCTCGCGGCCCGGGCGCATCCTTCGCGGCCCGACCGCGTCGCGGGGTGCGTTCCCGCAACGGACCGGGCGAGGCCGCCGGCCCCCGCCGGCGTCGCCTCCCGTCCCCTCCGCACCCGGGCGAGCCGCCATGCCGGCCTTAGGGGCCCGCCTGGCGTCGCCGCCCGCGGCGCTGCGGCCGCGGCGGTCGGTGCGGATGTCGGACGTCGTCCGGACTTCGATCCGGGCGGCCGCCCGGCGGGGCTTCAGCCCTCGGCACGGCCATCGATCACCTGTCCCTCGCGCTCGCGGAGCCGCGGCCGTCCACCCCTGGTCGGCCGGTCGTTCCGCGGTGCGTCGACGCTCCTGCGTCGGGGACCGTCGTCTCCCCGGAGGCCTGCGCCTCCGTCACCCAGCAGCGGTTATGCGGTGATTCCCTTTCCCAAGCCTTGCCGCAACCGCGATGTCGCGCGCATTCGAAGCATCGCAACGCCTTGCCCGCGTTGCATTTCGAGACCGAGTCCCCCGGCCGGGCGCCCGCCGCCGCCGCCCGCGCGGCTTCGCCCGCTTGCCCTTCGCGCCGCGCCGCGGCATATCCGGCGGGAAGGTTTCAGGAGGGCGTCCGACATGCTCGCGCGAATCTACCGTCCCGCGAAGACCGCCATGCAGTCCGGCGTGGCCCGCACCCACGTCTGGGTGCTGGAGTTCGCTCCGGAGCAGGCGCAGCGCATCGACCCGCTGATGGGCTGGACCGGCGGCGGCAGCACCCGCAACCAGGTGCGCATCGAGTTCCCCACCAAGGAGGCCGCGCTGGACTACGCCCAGCGGCACGGCATCCCCGCCCAGGTGCAGGAGCCCAAGGCCCGCAAGGTCAACGTGCGCCCCAAGGGCTACGGCTCGAACTTCGCGTTCGAGCGTCGGGGCGCCTGGACCCACTGATCGCGGCGCCGGACGAAAAAGGCCGCGCCCGGACCCCGGGCGCGGCCTTTTTCATGGGCGAGCGCCCTCAGCCCCGGGCGATCCAGCCGCCGCCCAGCACCCGCGTGCCCTCGGTCGCGTAGAAGACGCAGGCCTGGCCTGGCGCGACGCCCTGTTCGGCCGCCGCCAGCTCCACCTCGACCCCGCCGCCGGGCAGGGGGCGCAGGCGGGCGGGCGCGGGCGGGCGGGTCGAGCGGACCCGCGCCTCGATCTCCCAGCCGCCCTCGGGGGCGGCCTCCATCGCCTCGTCGCCCAGCCAGTTCACCTCCTTGAGGGGGATCCGGCGGATGCCCAGCGCCTCGCGCGGGCCGACGATCACGCGCCGCGTCTCGGGGTCGAGGCGAATCACATGCAGCGGCTCGCCGGTGGCGACGCCCAGGCCGCGACGCTGGCCGACGGTGAAGCGCAGAAGGCCCGCATGCTCGCCCAGCACGCGGCCGTCGAGATGCACGATCTCTCCCGGCTCGGCCGCTCCGGGGCGCAGCTTCTCGATCACCGAGGCGTAGTCGCCGTTGGGCACGAAGCAGATGTCCTGCGAATCGGGCTTGTCGGCGACGCCCAGCCCGAACTCCGCCGCCAGCGCCCGGGTCCGGGCCTTGGAGCCGAAGCCGCCCAGCGGGAAGCGCAGGTAGTCGAGCTGCTCGCGCGTGGTGGCGAAGAGGAAATAGCTCTGGTCGCGCGCCGGGTCCGCGCCGCGGTGCAGCTCGGGCCCGCCGGGCCCCTCGATCCGCTGCACGTAGTGACCGGTGGCGAGGCAGTCGGCGTCGAGCTCGCGCGCGGTTTCCAGCAGGTCGCGGAACTTCACCCGCTCGTTGCAGCGCACGCAGGGGATCGGCGTGGCGCCGGCCAGGTAGCTGTCGGCGAAATCGTCGATCACCGCCTCGCGGAAGCGCGATTCGTAGTCGAGGACGTAGTGCGGAAAGCCCATCGCCTCGGCCACGCGGCGGGCGTCGTGGATGTCGCGGCCCGCGCAGCAGGCCCCCTTCTTCGCCAGCGCCGCGCCGTGGTCGTAGAGCTGCAGGGTCACGCCGACCACGTCGTAGCCGTCGCGCGCGAGCATCGCCGCGACCACAGAACTGTCGACGCCTCCCGACATCGCCGCGACCACGCGCACGTCGGCCGCCGGGCGGTCGAATCCCAGCGGCGTCGGGGCGGAAACGGGGGCGTGCAGGGTCATCACGGAGCCTCCTCAGCAAGGCCCGCAGATACGCGCCAGCGCCGATAGGAACAACCCGAACTATAGAGTTTCGGCCTTTTACCTTCGTGAAATCGGCTCCGGCTAGCTTCGGCCTCGGGTGAGTGAACTGCTTGTGGAGCGACACAATGCGTATCGAAGCGAACGTCCGTCCGGATTCCGTCGTCGGCCCCGACGGCATGCGCATTACGCGCGCCGATCTGCCGAGCCCCTCGACCCGCCGCTGGGTCGCCCGGCGCAAGGCGGCGGTGGTGGCCGCCGTGAAGGGCGGCCTGATCACCGCGCAGGAAGCGCGCGAGACCTGGGGCCTGTCCGAAGAGGAGCTCGACGGCTGGCTCGAGGCGGTCTCCCGCCACGGGATCAACGCGCTGCGCACCACGGCGCTGCAGCGCTATCGCTCGACGCGGGGATGACCGCTCAACCGGGAGGTGAATGTTCCGTGACAATTCCGCTTAACTCGCGTTAAGGTGGTAACAGACCGTTTACCTTTCTAACGCAGGGTCAGTGGACGCACCCATTCCTGCACGGAGGAGCGTACATGCGCGTCCTATTGATCGAAGACGATCCGGCGACGGCGCAGAGCATCGAGCTGATGCTCCGCAACGCCAACCTGAACGTCTACGCCACCGACCTTGGCGAGGAAGGCATCGACCTCGCCAAGCTCTACGACTACGACCTGATCCTGCTGGATCTGAACCTGCCGGACATGACCGGGTACGACGTGTTGAAGAAGCTTCGCGTGGCGAAGATCGACACGCCGATCCTGATCCTGACGGGGTTCGACGACACCGAGCACAAGATCAAGGGCTTCGGCTTCGGGGCCGACGACTACCTCACCAAACCCTTCAACCGGGACGAGCTGATCGCGCGGATACACGCGATCGTGCGCCGCTCGAAGGGACATGCCCAGTCGATCATCGAGACGGGCAAGATCAAGGTGAACCTCGACGCCAAGACGGTGGAGGTCGACGGGCATCCCGTCCATCTCACGGGCAAGGAGTACCAGATCCTGGAGCTTCTGAGCCTGCGCAAGGGCACCACGCTGACCAAGGAGATGTTCCTCAACCATCTCTACGGCGGCATGGACGAGCCCGAGCTGAAGATCATCGACGTCTTCATCTGCAAGCTGCGCAAGAAGCTGTCGGGCGCGACCGGCGGCGACAACTACATCGAGACGGTCTGGGGGCGCGGCTACGTGCTGCGCGACCCGACGCCGATGGCCGCGCCTCTGGCCGCGGCCGAGGTCGGCTGAGGGCGACGCTGCGTCGGACGGGGGAGGGAGAAGCCCTTCCCCCCGGCGGAGCTTGACGGGCGGTTGGCCGGCCTACATGACGAGCGTTCCGAAACCGGGAGGATCGCATGTCGGCCGAAAACGTGCAGGACGCCGAACCCAACCCGAAGCCCCGCACCGATGCGAGCGCCGAGCCCGGCGCCGGCCCCGCGGCCGGCGCCGGTCCCGTCCCGGACGGCTCGGAGCAGGCGGCGCCGGGACGCGAGCGCGGCGACGGGCTCGACCTCGAGGACGGCGCCCATGCGGGCACGCCCGTGGCCGAGCTGGACGAGGCCGCGGCGCGCGCCGAGCTGGCGCGGCTCGCCGACCTTCTCGGCCGCTTCGATTCCGCCTATCATCAGGACGACGCGCCGCTGGTCGACGACGCGGCCTACGACGCCCTCAAGCGTCGCAACCGCGAGATCGAGGCGCGGTTCCCCGAGCTGAAGCGCGACGATTCCCCCTCCGAGCGGGTGGGCGCCGCGCCGGCCGAGGGCTTCGGCAAGATCCGCCACCGCGTGCGGATGATGAGCCTCGCCAACGCCTTCGACGACGCCGACGCCACGGATTTCGTCGACCAGGTGCGCCGCTTCCTGGGCCTGGGCGCCGAGGAGGAGGTGGCGCTGGTCGCCGAGCCCAAGATCGACGGCCTGTCGCTGAGCCTGCGCTACGAGAACGGCGTCCTGGTCGAGGCCGCCACCCGCGGCGACGGCGAGACCGGCGAGAACGTCACCGCCAACGCCCGCACCGTCGAAGATATCCCCGAGACCCTCGCCGACGCGCCCGGGATCCTCGAGGTCCGCGGCGAGGTCTACATGTCCCACGCCGACTTCGCCGCGCTGAACGCGCGCCAGGCGGAGCAGGGCGCCAAGACCTTCGCCAACCCCCGCAACGCCGCCGCCGGCTCGCTCCGCCAGCTCGACAGCTCGATCACCGCCTCGCGTCCGCTGCGCTTCTTCGCCTATTCCTGGGGGGAGCTCTCGGCGCCCCTGGCCGAGACCCAGGCGGGCGCGCTGAAGCGGCTGGAATCGCTCGGCTTCCAGGTGAACCCCCTGGCGAGGCGGGTGGCGACGATCGCGGAGGCGCTCGCCCATTACCGGCGCATCGAGACGGAGCGGGCGGACCTCGGCTACGACATCGACGGCGTGGTCTACAAGGTCGACCGGCTGGACTGGCAGCAGCGGCTGGGCTTCCGCTCGGCGACCCCGCGCTGGGCCATCGCGCACAAGTTCCCCGCCGAGCTCGCGACGACCGTGCTCGAGGACATCGAGATCCAGGTCGGGCGCACCGGCGCCCTCTCCCCCGTCGCGCGCCTCAGGCCGGTGACGGTGGGGGGCGTCGTGGTCTCCAACGCCACGCTCCACAACGAGGATTACATCGCCGGCCTCGGCGCCAAGGGCGAGCGGATCCGCGAGGCGGACCTGCGCGTGGGTGACACCGTCACCGTCTACCGCGCCGGCGACGTGATCCCCAAGGTGCTGGACGTGGACCTCTCGCGCCGGCCCGCGGACGCGACGCCCTGGACCCCGCCCGGGACCTGCCCCGCCTGCGGCTCGCCCGCCGTGCGCGAGCCCGGCGAGGCGGTGCGCCGCTGCACCGGCGGCCTGGTCTGCCCCGCCCAGCAGGTCGAGCGCCTGCGCCATTTCGTGTCGCGCAACGCGCTCGACATCGAGGGGCTGGGCGCCAAGCAGGTGGAGCTGTTCCACGCCCTCAACTGGATCGGCGAGCCCGCCGACATCTTCACGCTCGAGGCCCGCGACGGCGCCGGCAAGCTGATCGCCGCGAGCCCCGAGACCTTCCTCGAGCGGCTGGCGGGGCTCGAGCGGCGCGACCAGCTCGCCGCCGAATACCGCGCCCTGCTGGCCCCGCTGGGGATCGAGATCCCGCAGGGGGAGGCCGACGCCGCGCTCCGCGCCGCGGCGGAGGCGCTGAAGACGCTCTCGACGACCCCGCTGGCGGAGGTGAAGGGCTTCGGCGCGGTCTCGGCCCGCAACCTCTTCGCCTCGATCGACGAGCGGCGGCGCATCGACCTCAACCGGCTGATCTTCGGGCTGGGCATCCGCCATGTCGGGGAGGTGGCGGCGATGGACCTCGCCCGGCTCTACGGCGGCTGGGCGGAGATGACCGAGGCGCTGGACCTCGCCCGTCCCGCGGCGCTCGCCCACCGCGCCGCCGACGCGGCCGAGGCCGAGGAGCGTCGCGCCGCCCAGGAGGAGGGACGGCGCGCCGCGCTGACCAAGGCGCGCAAGGCGGCCTGGGACGCGGCCGAGGTCCCCCCCGAGGCCGAGGCGGCCTGGCGCCACCTGGTCGACGCGGACGGCGTCGGCCCGACGCTGGCGCTTTCCCTCTCCGACGGGTTCGCAGGCGCGGAGGAGCGCGCGGCGATCGACCGGCTCGCGGCCCTGCTGACCCCGGTCCCGCCCGAGGCGCAGGCGACCGACAGCCCCGTGGTCGGCAAGACCCTCGTCTTCACCGGCACGCTCGAGAAGATGACCCGCGTCGAGGCCAAGGCCCGGGCGGAGGCGCTGGGGGCCAAGGTCGCGGGCTCGGTCTCGGCCAAGACCGACCTGGTGATCGCGGGGCCGGGCGCCGGCTCGAAGCTCAAGAAGGCCGAGGAACTGGGCGTCGAGGTCATCTCCGAGGACGACTGGATCGCGATGGCCGGCGCCTGATACGGTTTCCCGCAGGGCGGCGGGCCGCCGCGGCCCCGGGCATGAAGGCGTGAGATGACCGAGATCGAGCTGAAGTTCCTGCTGGACGAGGCGGGGGAGGCGGCGCTGCGCGCCTCGCCGGCGCTCAGGCGCCTGGCGCAGGGCGCGGCGCGGCGGCGCAAGCTGCGCTCGATCTATTTCGACACGCCTGACGGGGATCTGCGCGCCCATGGCTTCGCCCTGCGGCTGCGCAAGGTGGGGCGGGGCTGGGTGCAGACGGTGAAGGCCGGCGCCCATGCCGCGGGCGCCGGCCTGTTCTCGATGCGCGAGGCGGAGACGCCGGCGCCGGGGGGGCGGCTCGACCTCGACCTGGTGCCCGACCCGGGCCTGCGCGAGGCGGTGCGCCACGTGCTGGGCGACGCCCCCCTCAACCCGGTGTTCGAGACGCTGATCGACCGGACCGAGCGGGTGCTGGCCGTGCCCGGGGGGGAGGTGGAGCTCGCCATCGACGTGGGCGAGGTGGTGGCGGGCGACCGGCGCGCCGGCTTCCGCGAGGCGGAGCTGGAGCTGAAGTCCGGCGCCCCCGCCGCGATCTACGAGGTGGCCCGGGCGCTGTTCGAGGCGGTGCCCGCGCGGTTCTCCGAGATGTCGAAGGCCGGCCGCGGGCACGCCCTGACCCTGGGCCGCCCGGCGCTGCCGCCGCTGGAGCCGCGCCGGGCGCGGCGGCCCGCGCTCGATCCCGCGGGCACCACCGAGGCCGCCGCCGCGCGGATCCTGCGCGAGTGCCTGGCCCAGATCGACGCCAACGCGGCGGTGGTCCTGGCCTGCGACGACCCCGCCGGGCCCCACCAGCTCCGCGTCGGTCTGCGCCGCGCCCGCTCGGCCCTGTCGCTGTTCGGCCCGGCGCTGGCGGGGCCGCAGGCCGAGGCGCTGGGCGCGGCGGCGCGCGATCTCGCGGCCGCGGCGGGGGAGCTGCGCGACCTCGACGTGCTGGCGACCGAGATCCTGGGGCCCGCCGCCGCCCTCGCCCCCGCCGACGCCGCGGGCTTCGAGGCGCTGGCCGAGGCCGTCGCCGCGCGCCGCCTCGCCGCCCGGCAGGCCCTGCGCGCGACGCTGGCGGGGCCGCAGGCGCGCCGCCTGCTGATCGACCTCTCGGCCTTCGTCGAGCTGCGCGGCTGGCTGCGCCCCACCGACCTCGCCCAGACCGCGCAGCTCGCCCGCCCGGCGGGCGAGACCGCCGCCGCGGCGCTGGGCAAGCGCTGGAAGAAGGTGCGCCGGCAGGCGCGGGAGCTGGAGAGCCTCGACGTCGAGGCCCGGCACGAGCTGCGCAAGCAGTTGAAGAAGCTGCGCTACGGCGTCGATTTCTTCGGCCCGATGTGGCCCGGCGAGAGCGTCGCCCCCTATGCCAGGGCCCTGCGACGGCTGCAGAACGTGTTCGGCTCACTCAACGACATCGCCATGGCCGAGGCCCGCCTGACCGGCCCCGGGGCGCCCTGCGCCGACCATCCGGCCGCGCAGCGCGCGGTGGGGCGGATGCTGGGCCGGATGGAGATGAAGGCCGAGGCGGACTGGACCCGCGCCCTCGCCCGCTGGGAGGCGCTGGCGGCGTTGAAGCCGTTCTGGAAATAGACGCGCCGGACCCCGGCGCGCCCGCCGGAGCGCCCCCGCCCGCGGATCCCGCCGCGGGCGCGGGCGGCGCTCAGGCCGGGTCGCCCTCGATCGAGCCGGAGTTGCCGCGATAGCGCATCGAGGCGGTGGCGGTGGCGATCAGGTTCCCCCGGTCGTCGGTCAGCCGCGCCTCGGCGAAGTAGCTCTTGCGGCCGCCGCCGGTGACCCGGCCCTCGGCGATCAGGCGGGCGCCGGAGGGGCGGCCGATGTAGTTCACCGTCAGCGACAGGGTCATCACCTTGCGCGCGCGGCCGGGGTAGGGGCACCAGCTCCCCGCGAAGCCCATGGCGGTGTCGAGCAGGGTCGCGTGCACGCCGCCGTGGGGCAGGCCCTGGCGGTTCTGGTGCCGCGTCTCCAGCGGCATCTCCACCCGGCAGAAGTCCTTCTCCCAGGCGACGATCTCGTAGCCGAGCAGCTCCTGGTAGGGATAGGTCGCCTCGGCGGCGATGGGGTCGTAATCCAGCGGCGGCTCGCCAAGGATCTCGGCGGTCTTCATGCGCACGAAGCTCCGTCTGTTGGGGGGCGCGGGGCGCGTCCTGCCGACCGGGCGGCAGGTCGAGCGTTCCGCGCCAGAGTCCGCCGCGCGGCGCCCGCGGTCAAGCCGCCCGCGCCGCGGCACGTCGCCTCGCAGGTGCAGCATCGACCCGGGAGCGGCGGGGCGGCGGGGCGGGGACGCCCTCGCCGCGAGCCCGGAACCGCCCGCCATACCGGGCGGCGGAGGCGGCGGCCCCTCCCGGCGCGTCGGTCGGGCAGGAGCGGCGGGCCGGGTCCATACCGCACGATTGAAAACCGCGCCGCGCGCTTCTAGCGTCGAAGCGCCCGGCGCCGGCCCGCCCGCCGCCGCCGCCGCCCCCCGCTCCGGGAGACCCGAGATGACCGACGCCGACGCCCGCCGACCCCGCCGCCCCTGGGAGGCGCACTACCCGCAGGGCGTCCGCTGGTCCGTGCCGCTGAGCGAGCAGACCGTGCCGCAGATGCTGCGCGACTCCGCCCGGCTCCACGCCGGGCGCACCGCCCTGATCCACCGCGAGACCTCGCTGACCTGGGACGCGCTCGCCGAGCGGGCCTGGCAGGTCGCCAACGCCTTCCGGCGCGACGGGCTGGGGCGGGGGGACGCGGTGGCGATCTACCTGCCCAACACCCCCTTCCACCCGGTCCTGTTCTTCGGCGCGCTGGCCGCGGGCCTGCGGGTGACGATGCTCAGCCCCCTCGACCCGATCCGGGTGCTGGCCCACAAGATCGAGGATTCGGGGGCCGCGACCCTCGTCACCCTCAACCTGCCCGAGATGACCGAGATGGCGGTGCGCCTGCTCGACCAGGGCGCCTGCGCGCGGACGATCCTGTGCGACGAGGACGACTGGGGCCCGTTCCCCGCGCCGCTGGCCGAGACGCCGGGGCGCGCGGACGTGATCCGCTTCGCCGACTGGACCGCGGGGGTTCCGACGGACGTCCCCCCGCTCGACGGCGATCCCGACGACGTGGCGCTGCTGCAGTACACCGGCGGCACCACCGGCCTGCCCAAGGGGGCGATGCTGACGCATCGCAACCTGCTCGCCGCCGTGGCGGCGGTGCGGGAGTGGTCGGACGGGACCTACGGCACGCCCGACCGGCAGATCACCCTGTGCGTGCTGCCGCTGTTCCACATCTACGCGCTGATCGTGATCCTGCTGTCCTCGACCCGGCTGGGGGGGACGCTGGTGCTCAGGATGCGCTTCGACGCGGGCCAGACGCTGCGCGACATCGAGCATCACCGCGTCACCTACTTCCCCGGCGTGCCCACCATGTGGATCGCCATGGCCAACCACCCCGAGATGCAGAGCCGCGACATCACCTCGCTGATGAACTGCGGCTCGGGCGGCGCGCCGCTGCCGGTCGAGGTGCAGATGACCTTCGAGCGCGCGACCGGCCTTCCGATCCTGGGCGGCTGGGGGATGACCGAGACGGCGGCGGCCGGCACTTCGATCCCCCGCGGGACCCAGCACTCCAAGCCCGGCACCATCGGCGTGCCGCTGCCCAACGTCGAGCTGAAGGTGGTCGACGGCGACGACCCCGCCCGCGACCTGGCTCCCGGCGAGATCGGCGAGATCGCGGCGCGCGGGCCCAACATCTCGGCCGGCTACTGGAACCGCCACGACGCCACCGCCGAGAGCCGCGGCCCCGACGGCTGGTTCCTGACCGGCGACGTGGGGCGGATGGACGAGGACGGGTTCTTCTGGCTGGTGGACCGCAAGAAGGACCTGATCCTGTCGGGCGGCTTCAACGTCTACCCGCAGATGATCGAGCAGGCGATCTACGAGCATCCCTCGGTCGCCGAGGTGCTGGTGATCGGCCGCCCCGACCCCTACCGGGGCGAGAGCGCCGCCGCCTACGCGACCCTGAAGCCGGGGCACGAGCCCTTCACGCTCGAATCCCTGCAGGCCTTCCTGAAGGACCGGCTGGGGCGCCACGAGATCCCCCGCCTGCTCGCCTTCCGCGAGGCGCTGCCGCGCACCACGGTCGGCAAGCTCTCGCGCAAGGACCTGCGCGACGAGGTCGAGGCGGAAGAGGCCGCGGCCGGAGGCGCGGCTCAGGCCGCCGCGTCGTAGAGGGCGCGGTAGCGCCTCGCCATCCGCTCGGGCGCGAACCGCTCCAGCGTGCGGGCCTGCAGCGGGCCCGCCAGCGCCACCCGGGCGGCGTCGTCGGCGAGGATCCCGCCCAGCCGCGCGGCCAGCGCCGCGGGCTCGGAGGCGGTCAGCAGCGCGTCGCCGTCGGGCTTCACCACGCTGCGAAGCGGCGGGATGTCGAAGCCCATCACCAGGGCGCCGGCGATCGCCGCCTCCATCGCCACGGTCGGCATCCCCTCCCAGCGGGAGGTCATCGCCAGCACCTTCGTGCGGCCCATCACGGCCTGGGTCTCGGCCAGGGCCATGCCGTCGTGGCGGGTGAAGTTCTCGAGCCCCATGCGCTCGGCCAGGGCGTCGACCTCCTGGGCCATTTCGCCGGCGCCGATCATCACCACCCGGGGCGCGCGCCCCTCGAGGCGGGGCAGGGCGGCCACGGTCTCTATGAAGGCCTGGGGCCATTTCTGGTAGACCAGCCGGCCCACGAAAAGCACGTCCACGTCGCGCGGCGCCTCGGGCGAGGGCGAGGGCAGGCGCATGCCGTTCTCGATCACCTCGGCCGGGCCGCGGTGGCGCAGGCCGTGCTCGGCGGCGAGCGCCGCGTCGGAGTCGGAGACGAACGCGGTGCCGTCGACGCGGCGCGCCAGCAGGTGCTCGATCCTGCGGCGCATCCCCAGCGGCCCGGGCTGGGCGAGGCCATGGAAGCCGTGGACGGTGTAGATCACCGTCAGCGAGGGCCGGGCGAGCTTGGCGAGACTTGCCGCCATCGCCGCCCGGCTGCCGTGGGCATGGGCGACGTCGCCGGGCCTTGCGTGCCGCAGGATGTCGGCGGCCATCGCCACGGGCGAGCCGCGCCCCGGGAACGCCCCGATGCGGTGCGGCAGGCCCGCGAAGACCTCGCGCATCCGCGGGTCGGCGTTGACCGGCAGCAGCGCCTCGTGGCCGCCGGCCTCGCCGATCTCGTCGAAGGCCTGCAGCAGGCGGGCGATCATCACCCCGCCTCCGCCCAGCTCGTGATCCGGCATGATGTGCCACACGCCCATCTCGGTCTCCCGATCGTTCCGCTCGCACGAATGGGTAGCGCGGGCGGGCCGGCCGCGCCATGGGCGCGACGCCGCGGAGGTCGCTGCGTCAATGTCGCCGCGGCGCCGGATTCCGATACGCGGGGGGCTCGCGAAGTCTCACATACCCGCAAGAAGGTGCTGGAAATGGTTGAAAAGCGGCTGAAAGGCGATTGTCGGGGCGGTTTACGTCTGGTTTAGTCGGCCCCATCGCCGGCCAGGGGAAGGGAGCCCCGTACGTCGGCGTCGACATCGCAGGGAGGATCTCATGGAGAGACGCCAGTTTCTTAAGGGCGCCGCGCTTGGCGGCGTGGCCGCGTCCGCGCTCGCGGCGCCGGCCATCGCGCAGGAGCGCAAGGAAATCATCATCGTGTCGACCTGGGGCCGGGACTTCCCGGGGCTCGGCACGTCCGCCCAGCGGCTCTCCGAGCGCATCACCCAACTGTCCGAGGGGCGGCTGGTCACGCAGTATTTCGCCGCGGGCGAGCGCGTGGGCGCGTTCGACGTGTTCGACGAGGTCGCGTCGGGGAACGCGCAGGCCTACATCGGCGCGGACTACTACTGGGTCGGCAAGCACCCGGCCTGGGCCTACTTCACCTCGGTGCCCTTCGGCATGACCAACACCGAGTGGAGCGCCTGGATCAAGTTCAAGAACGGCCAGGCCCTGTGGGACGAGCTGGGGGCCGAGTTCGGCCTCAAGTGCCTGCCCGCCGGCGCGACCGGCACCCAGGCCGGCGGCTGGTTCAACAAGCTGATCGAGACGCCCGACGACCTGCGCGGCCTGAAGATGCGCATTCCCGGCCTCGGCGGCTCGGTGATGTCGAAGCTGGGCGTCTCCACCGTCTCGCTGCCCGGCGGCCAGATCTACGAGAACCTGGTCTCCGGCGCCATCGAGGCGACCGAGTGGGTGGGGCCCTACAACGACTACTTCATGAAGCTCTACGAGGCCGCGAAGTACTACTACACCGGCGGCATGCACGAGCCGGGCGGCGGTCTCTCCTTCGGCATGAACGCCGGCTTCTGGGGCGGTCTGACCGACTGGGAGAAGGCGCTGATCACCGCCGCCTGCTACGAGGAGCTCGCCAACCAGGCCGAGGAGGCGATCGCCAACAACGGCGTCTACCTCAACCGTCTGGTCAACGACCACGGCGTGCAGGTCGAGTCCTTCTCGGACGAGGTCTGGGACGCCTTCGGCGAAGCCTCCGAGGAGGTCTTCGAGGAGACCGCCGACCACTCGCCGCTGGCCAAGAAGATCAACGACGACTTCCAGGCTGCGCTCCGCGAGGAAGGCCGGTTCATGAAGAACTTCGAGATGACCTTCGTGAACCAGCGCAACCGCGTGCTCGGCCTCTGAGGCCGCGGCCCGTCTCCGGCGCCGCCCCCCGGGCGGCGCCGCTTCCGGCGGACGTGCGCGGCCCGCGGCCGGGCCGTCCGCCGTTCCGGTTCAGCGTCGCGCCGTCCCTCGGTCCCCCGGGACCGGCGGCGGCCGGCGTCCGCGCCGGCCGCTCCCCTTCCCGCCGGCGCGCCGGCGGGCAGGCGAGCGGCCGGGACCGACAGCCCCCTCCCCGACACGGAGCGACGAAGGACGCGATGCGCGAAGGTCAGGCCAGTTCGGCGTCCGGTCCGGGGCGCGCCCAGCCCCGCGGCGCCGCCGCCGGCCGGGACGGCGACTCGGACGCCCGCAGGGCCTGCCCCCCGCGCCCCGCGCCGGGCGCGGCCGAGGCGCCCGCCGGCGTCGGCCTGACGTCGGGGCGCCTTTCGTTCAGGTGCATGACGTTGCGACAGATTTCGCAGAATCGTGCGGCTCCCTTAGAAAATTTCGTTCCGGCGCATTGCGGCGCAACGGGCGCGACGGTAACTCCGCGGCGACACTCGGATCGGGGGCGTTCCCCGGACCGTTCCACGACCGCAGGAGTTCCCGATGGACCGTCGCCTGTTCCTGAAGGGCGCCGCGCTGGGCGGCGCCGCCGCCTCGACGCTGGCCGCCCCCGCCCTCGCCCAGTCGCGCAAGGAGATGATCATCGTCTCCACCTGGCCGCGCGACTTCCCCGGCGTGGGCATGTCGGCGCAGCGCCTGGCGGAGAACATCACCCGGATCTCCGGCGGCCGGATCCAGACGCAGTACTTCGCGGCGGGCGAGCGGGTCGGCGCCTTCGACGCCTTCGACGAGGTCGCCTCGGGCAACGCCCAGGCCTACTCGGCGGCCGAGTACTACTGGGCCGGCAAGCACCCGGCGTTCTCCTACTTCTCCTCCGTGCCCTTCGGCATGACCAACCCGGAATGGGCCGCCTGGCTGAAGTTCCGCGGCGGGCAGGAGCTGTGGGACGAGCTCTCGGGCGGCTTCGGCATCAAGGCGCTGCCGGCGGGCTCCACCGGCGCCCAGGCAGGCGGCTGGTTCAACAAGGAGATCGAGTCGGTCGACGACCTGCGCGGCCTGACCATGCGCATCCCGGGCCTGGGCGGCGCGGTGATGTCGAAGCTCGGCGTCTCGGTGGTCTCGCTGCCCGGCGGCCAGATCTACGAGAACCTGGTCACCGGCGCGATCGCGGCGACGGAGTGGGTCGGGCCCTACAACGACTACTTCATGAAGTTCTTCGACGCGGCGAAGTACTACTACACCGGCGGCATGCACGAGCCGGGCGGCGGCATGTGCATGGGCTTCAACGCCCAGTGGTGGGCCGACCTCTCCGAGGAGGAGAAGGCCATCGTCACCGCGGCCTGCGAGCAGGAGTTCGCGAACTCCTACAACGAGGCGACGGCGCTGAACGGCGAGTACCTCAAGCGCATGGTGGACGAGAACGGCGTGCAGCTGCGCAGCTTCTCGGACGACGCCTGGGAGGGCTTCGGCGAGGCGGCGGAGGAGGTCTTCGAGGAGACCGCCGACCACTCCGACCTGGCCGCGCGGATCAACGCCGACTTCCAGGAGAACCTGCGCAGCCTCGCGGGCTACATGAAGGACTTCGAGGTGGGCTTCGTGAACCAGCGCAACCGCGTGCTGGGGCTCTGACCCATCTGCATCTGCCGGCCGGTTTCTTGACCGCCGGCAAGGACCTACGCTTGACTTCGGACGCGGACGGGGGTTTTCCCCCGTCCGCGATTTTCTTTCCAGGGAGGTGCGGATGATCGCGGCCGACGATCCCACCCGGCGCATCGGGCGCGCGGGCGGCAACGATGGCGTGGACCGGCTGTTCCGGTGCCTCGCCTGGGCGAACCTGGCGGTGCTCGCCGCTTTCGTGATCCAGGTCTGGCTGGTCCAGATCGTGGGCGTGCCCGGTCCGGCCGAGGCGCTGGCGGGCGGCGGCGACCTGCGCAGCTGGCTGCTGGTGCTGATGTACCCGCTGGCCGCCCTCGTGGGCTGCGCCTGGGTGCTGCGCACGCCCGTCATCGGCCTGCGCGAGGATGCGGACCGCATCACCGCCTTCAATTTCTGGCTGATCCGCGGCGCCTTCTTCGCCGTGCTCTACGTGGGCCTGGTGGACGCCGCGATCTCGTTCTTCCGGGTGGAGGGGATGCTCGACGAGCTCGTCGGCGCCGCGCTCGAGACCGAGCTGGGCCGGCCGCAGTTCCGCGGGGCGGTCATCCACCTGCCGCTGATCGCGCTGGGCTTCGTCACCGCCTTCTTCACCCGCACCCTGGGCTTCACCTGGCTCGCGCTGATGATCGTGGTGGCCGAGCTGCTGATCGTGATCACGCGCTTCATCTTCTCCTACGAGCAGTCGTTCATGGGCGACCTGGTGCGGTTCTGGTACGCCGCGCTGTTCCTGTTCGCCTCGGCCTACACGCTGCTCGAGGAAGGGCACGTGCGCGTGGACGTGTTCTACGCCAGCTTCGGGCTGAAGCGGCGCGGGCTGGTCAACGCGGTCGGCGCGATCGTGCTGGGGACCACGCTGTGCTGGACGATCCTGGTGCTCGGCATGGGCTCGCGCACCTCGATCATCATGGCGCCGCTGCTGAACTTCGAGGTCACGCAGACCAATTTCGGCATGTACGTCAAATACCTGATGGCCGGCTTCCTGGGCATCTTCGCGATCTCGATGATGATCCAGTTCGCGGCGATGGCGCTGGACGCGGTCGCCGACCGGCGCGGCGATCCGGGCCACAAGGACCACGAAGGCGCGGCCGTCTCCTGAGGGGACGCGACGAGGGACGGACGAGACCATGGAAATCTTCTTCATCTGCGTTCTGGTCGCGCTGATGGCCTTCGCGCTGGGCTCCGGGTTTCCGGTCGCCTTCGCGTTGCCCGGCTCCGCGATCCTGACGATCGCGCTGGCGGCGCTGACGGGCTACGTGCTCGACGGCTCGCCGGACGCCTATTTCGAGGTCGGGGGGCCGAGCCAGTGGCTCTCCGCCGGCGTCACCAACCTTCGAGGGGTCTACTGGGAGGTTGAACGGGACACGCTGATCGCGATCCCGCTGTTCATCTTCATGGGCATCATGCTCCAGCGCTCCAAGATCGCCGAGGATCTGCTGGTCGCCATGGCCCAGCTCTTCGGGCCGGTGCCCGGGGGCCTGGGGATCTCGGTGGTGTTCGTGGGCGCGCTGCTGGCGGCCACCACCGGCATCGTCGGCGCGACCGTGGTCGCCATGGGCCTGATCTCGCTGCCGGCGATGATGCGCAACGGCTATTCGCAGCCGCTCGCCACCGGCACCATCGCGGCCTCGGGCACGCTGGGGCAGATCATCCCGCCCTCGATCGTGCTGATCATCCTCGCCGACCAGCTGGCGTCCGCCACCGACCAGGCCTCCAACGCCCGCAAGGCGCTGCACAAGGCCGCGACGGGCGAGATCTCGATGCCCTCCGAGCTCGACGTCTCGGGCACGTCCGCGGGCGAGATGTTCCTCGGCGCCTTCGTGCCGGGGATGCTGCTGGTGGGCCTCTACATGGCCTTCATCCTGATCTTCGCGCTGCTCAAGCCCAAGCTCGCGCCCGCCGTCCCCTACGAGGGCGAGCGGAACCTGCGCTTCTGGGGCCGGATGCTGCTGATCCTGGTGCCGCCGCTGGCGCTGATCTTCCTGGTGCTGGGCTCGATCATCGCGGGCGTGGCCACCGTCAACCAGGCCGGCGCCATCGGCGCGGCCGGCGCGATGATCATGGCCTCCTACCGCCTCAAGGAGGACGAGCGCGGCGCCTACTGGCCGGCGCTCATCGCCATCGGCTCGCTGATCGCGCTCTACGTCATCGGCACGGTCTGGCCGCTCAACATCAAGGCGATCGGGCCCGAGGACGACCAGACCGGCCTCTACCTCGCCCTGTTCGCGGCGGGCGCGCTGCTGGTCTCGCTCGCCTGGGCGGGCATCCGGGTGATGCATATCGAGGACACGCTGAAGGGCGTGATGGTCGAGACCGCCAAGACCACCTCGCTGGTGTTCATCATCCTGATGGGCGCCGCGGTGCTGACGGCGGCCTTCCGCGCCTTCGGCGGCGAGGAGCTGGTGCGCCACTTCCTGCAGGGGCTGCCCGGCGGGTTCTGGTCGCAGTTCATCATCGTCATGGCGGTGATCTTCGTCCTCGGCTTCTTCCTCGACTTCATCGAGATCGCCGTGGTTGTGGTGCCGATCGTCGCCCCGATCCTGCTGGCCGACCCCACCGCCAACGTCACCGCCGTGTGGCTGGGCGTGATGATCGGCCTGAACATCCAGACCTCGTTCCTCACCCCGCCCTTCGGCTTCGCGCTGTTCTATCTGCGCGGCGTGGCGCCGAGCTCGGTGAAGACGACCTCGATCTACAAGGGCGTGATCGCCTTCATCTCCCTGCAGCTCGGCGCGCTGGCGATCGTGGGGCTCTACCCGCCGCTGGTGAACTACCTGCCGCTGCGGGTGAACCTGACGGCCGAGACCGCGCCCCCCCCGCGCAACCCGCGCCTGCAGACCTGCATCGAGGAGTACACGCTCGACCTGATCCGCGAGGAGGGCGACGCCATCCGCCGGGTGATCTCCGACGGGCGGGCGCTGGACCTGAGCTACCTGCCGCAGGACATCGCGGAGGATCTTCGCGACGGGTTCGACTCGGCCGAGACGGCGCTGGCCACCCTGCCGCAGGCGGACGAGGCGGCGCAGGCGGTGGACCGGGCGGCGGTCGAGTACCGGCCGATCCATGACGAGGTCCGCCGGATCGAGCGCGACATCCGCCGCGAGGAGGCCGCGATCGAGGCGCTGGAGACCAAGCTGCGGCTCAACCCCGGCTCGGAGGCCGAGCAGGCGGAGTCCCGCGAGGAGATCGCCGAGCACCGGGCCCAGATCGAGGCCCTCGCGGCCGAGATCCCGCAGACCTGGGACGCCGCTTACAAGGAGTTCGCGACGCTCAACAAGGCGGAGACGGACCTGCGCCGCGACTATCGGCGCGCCGCCGACGGCGCGGCGGAGGCGGCGATCGCGCTCGAGGCGACGCTGGCCTCGACCGAGGCCCTGCGCGAAATCCGCTCGGAGCTGGCGGCCTTCCGCGCCCGCATCGGGCAGGAGCCGCCGGCCGACCTGGTGGAGCCGGTCTCCGACCTGCGCAGCCGCGTGGGCGAGATCGAGGGGGCCGGCGACGTCCGCTCGGGCGTCAACGACGCCCGCCGGGCGCTGCGCGACTCCGAGCCCAACGAGGCCGAGGCCCTGGCGGCCATGGACGCCGCGCTGGCCGCGCTCGACGCCGAGCTCGCCTGGCGCGACCGGGCGCTGACGGAGCTGGCGCCGGGGCTGGGCGCCTATGTCGACGGCATCACCCGCTCGGTGGGCGCGCGCGCCCTGACGCGGATGCCCGAGGACATGGCGCTCTCGGTGGCGGCCTGCGAGGCGAACCACCACGACCTGTCGCTCGACTTCTGATCGCCGCCGCCGCGCGGACCTCGCGGGCCGCCCCGAAAGGGGCGGCCCGTTCGCATTCAGGGGCGCGCGGGGGGGCGACAGGAGCTGACGGGGCGGGGCAGGGGGGCCCTGCGCTCGGACTCGACAGGGCGGGGGCTGCGGGCGAAAATGAGAACATAAAGGGAACATCCTGCGCCGAGTCGCCCCGCGCATCGGGGCGGCCGGGCGCCCGCCGCCGTTCCCGCGCCGACCCCGCCGCCGCCGACCCGAGGCCGCCATGTCCCTCGACGTTCCCGCCTTCGCCCCCGTCTCCGGCTCCGTCTCCGCCCCCGTCTCCGTGTCCGCGGAGTCCCGGCGGATCCTGTGCCTGTGGCTGCCGCGGCTGGCGGCGGAGCGGGAGCTGCGCCGCCCCGCCTCGGCCCACCTGCGCCTGGGCGAGGCCGAGGCCGCCTTCGCGGTGGCCGAGGAGGGGCCCGCGGGCCTGCGCCTGATCTCCTGCAACGCCGCCGCCGAGGCGGCGGGGCTCGCGCCCGGCATGGGTCTCGCGGACGCGCGCGCGATCCACCCCGCTCTCGCCACCCGGATGCGCGACCGCCTGGGCGAGGCGCGCTTCCGCGAGGGGCTCTCGCGCTGGGCCGGCCGCTTCTCGCCCTGGGTCGCGCCCGAGACGCCGCCCGACACGCCGGAGCTGGCCGGGGAGGGGGGGCTCGCGCTCGACGTCACCGGCTGCGCGCATCTCTTCGGGGGCGAGGCCGAGATGGCCGCGCGCATGGTCGAGGAGCTCGAGGCGCTGGGCCTGACCGCGCAGGCCGGCGTCGCCGACAGCCGCGGGGCGGCCTGGGCGCTGGCCCGCTGCGGCCTGGGACCGGCCCCGGGCGAGGATCCCGCCGACGCCCTGCCGCCCGGGCGCGACGGGGACGCGATCCGCCAGGACGCCCACGCCACGCGGGTGCGCTCGCCCTCCCGCGGGGGGGCGCGGGGCAGCTGGGCGCGGCCGCGGGGCGGGGGGCGGCGGCCGGGGGGCGACGCGGCGGAGCTGAAGCCCGTGCAGCGCGGCCCGGTCGCCATCGCCCCGCCCGGCGGCGGGCGCGCCGCGCTGGCGGGCCTGCCGGTGGCCGCCCTGCGCCTGCCGCCCGCCACCTCCGCCGCGCTGGCGCGGCTGGGGCTGCGGCGGATCGGCGACCTCTACGGCATCCCGCGCGCCACCCTCGCCCGCCGCTTCGGGATCGAGCTGCCCGCCCGCCTCGACCAGGCGCTGGCCCAGGCGCCCGAGCCGGTGTCGCCCGTGCGCCCGCCGCGCCCCCACGCCGTGCGCCTGACCCTGCCCGAGCCGATCGGCCTGCGCCACGACCTCGAGGCGGCGCTGGGCCGCCTGCTGCTGCGCCTGTGCGAGCGGCTGGAGGAGGAGGGGCTGGGCGCGCGCCGCCTGCGCCTCGCGATCCGCCGGGCGGACGGGAGCGGGCAGGCGCGCGAGCTGGGGCTGGCGCGTCCCGGGCGCGATCCGGTCCGGCTGGCGCGGCTGTTCGACCAGGCGCTGGACGACTTCGACGCGGGCTTCGGAATCGACGCCGTGCGCCTGCAGGCCACCGTGGTCGAGCCGTTGCACATGGTTCAGCGCCGGGGCCATTTCGAGGCGCAGGCCGAGGCGGAGTCGCGCCGCAGGCCCGGCGGCGGGGACGATTTCGCCGACCTGCTGGGGCGGCTGGGCTCGCGCATCGGCCTCGACCGGCTGCTGCGCTTCGAGGCCGCCGACACCCATATCCCCGAGAAGACCGCCCGCCTGGTCCCCGCCGCCTACGCCGCGCCGCGGACCGAGCCCTGGCCCGCGCCCCCCGGCCCCCGCCCGATCCTGATGCTGCGCCCCGAGCCGATCCGCATCCTCGAGCCCGGCCGCCCGCCGCCCCTGTTCCGCTGGCGCCGGCTGGAGCGGCGGGTGGTCTTCGCCGAGGGGCCGGAGCGGATCTCGCCCGAATGGTGGCTCGACGATCCCGACTGGCGCGACGGCCCCCGCGACTACTGGCGGATCGAGACCGCGCGGGGCGAGCGGATCTGGCTGTTCCAGACCGCCTCCCGGGCCGCCGTGGCGCGCGGAGAACAGTGGACCTGGTTCGTGCAGGGGCTCTTCGCGTGAGGCGCGCGCTGCGCTGCAAAATAGCGTATGGAGACCGTCTCGGCGGCCGATTCGGGGGACGAATCGGCTCGCCCGGAACAAGGCGTGAGGAGTCGCCTGACATGCCCCCGATCCGCGACGACGGCTCTCGGTCGACGCCGGCGCGCTTGCGCGCCGCCTCGCGTCCGTACGCCCGCGGCGGCAGGGGCCCCCGGACGGAGCCGCCCGCAGCGGGCTTCGTCCCCGACCGTCTCCGCTCCAAGGCGTTGAGCCCGCAGCGCGTCTTCGCGCTTCGGGCCGCCCGCGCCGTCGTCTGAGGGCCGCACCCGGGCCATGACGAACGCTGCGGGCGCCGCAATGCGGCAGGCCGTTGGACGGAGCCATTTTTTCGCCGGATACGCGCCCCGACGCGGCCGTTTCGAACGGCTTTGGTCTAAGCCATGACATGCAGCCGCCGAATCCCCAGCGCCGTGCCTGCCTTCCCGTCGCCAGCCCTCGCCGGACGCCGCAGCGTGCCCTGCGCGGACCCGGCGCGCGGCGCGGCGGCCAGGGTCCGTCCCGGCTTTTCCGACCTACGAGGGGGACTCGCAAACTCATGATCCGGGACGTGTTCCACGCCGCCGCCTGGTCTCTGGACCGCCGTCGCTTCGTCGTCGGCGCCGGCGCCGCCACGCTGATGGCCGCGGCGCCCGCCGCCTCCGATTCGCCCGTCGGCATGGCCCGCGCCCAGGAGGCGCCGCCCGAGGGATTCGGCTTCGAGGCGGTGATCGAACGCGCCCGCGCCCTGGCCGCCGAAAGCCACGCCCCCCGCCGCCAGAGCCCCAACGGCCCCTTCGCCGACCTCGGCTACGACAAGTACCGCTCGATCCGTTACCGCCAGGAGGCGCGGATCTGGCGCGGCGAGAACCGGGGCTTCGAGCTCGACCTGATGCCGCCGGGCTCGATCTACACCGACCGGGTCGACGTCTCGGTGGTCGAGAACGGCGCCGAGCGGCCGCTGCCCTTCGACGCCCAGGCCCTGCATTTCGACCCCGAGCGCTTCGGCCTGCCCGACGGCCGCGCCCCCGAGGGCGCGGGCGAGGGGCTGAGCTGGACCGGCTTCCGCATCCGCTTCCCCCTCAACCGCCCCGAGGCGATGGACGAGGTGGCCGTCTTCCAGGGCGCCAGCTACTTCCGCGGCGTCGCGCGCAACCAGATCTTCGGCCTCTCGGCGCGCGCGCTCGCCATCAAGACCGGCGCGCCGGGCGGCGAGGAGTTCCCGGTGTTCACCCATTTCTGGGTCCACCGTCCCGACGAGAACGCCGCCGAGATCCTGATCCACGCCCTGCTCGACAGCCCCTCGGTCGCCGGCGCCTACGAGTTCCTGGTGCGGCCGGGCGCCGAGACCACGATGGACATCCGCTCGGTCCTGATCCCGCGCGACGACATCCAGGAGATCGGCGTCGCCCCCCTGACCTCGATGTACTACTTCGGGGCCAAGGAGCGCGGGCGCGTGGACGACTACCGCGACGCGGTGCACGACAGCTCCGGCCTGCAGATGCTGACCGGCGCGGGCGAGCGCCTGTGGCGCCCCGTGCAGAACCCCGCGACGCTGCAGATGTCCTTCTTCCAGGACGAGAACCCCAAGGGCTTCGGCCTGGTGCAGCGCCAGCGCGACTTCGCCTCCTATTCCGACGCCGAGGCGCGCTACGAAAAACGCCCCTCGGCCTGGGTCACGCCGGCGCAGGGCTGGGGCAAGGGCGGCGAGATGCTGGTCGAGATCCCGACCCAGTCGGAGTTCAACGACAACATCGTCAGCTTCTGGCGCCCCGAGCAGGCGCTGGAGGCCGGGCAGACCTACAGCTTCGACTATCGCCTATACTGGTGCGGGCTGCCGCCGGACGACGCGCCGACCGCGCGCGTCGTCTCGACCCGCGGCGGCCGCTCGATCCACGCCGAGAACAGCCGGCTGCTGGCGGTCGACTTCGACCTGGGCGACCGCGGCATGGCCGGGATCGAGCCGCGGGTCGAAGTCTCGGGCGCCCCGCTCGAGAACGTGCATTTCTACGGCGTGCCCGGCGGCAGCCGCGCCCGCGTGGTGATGCGCTTCCAGCCGCCGGCGAACGCCGGCGTCGAGTTCCGTCTTCAGCTTTTCGAAACCACGAGCGGCGAACCCGTTTCCGAGACCTGGCTTTACCGGTGGACCCCGTCATGAACGCCCCCACGACCTTCAAGACCGGCTCCGACGCCCGGCCCGACATCGCCTCGGCCGGCCCTGAAACCGCGCCCGAGACGTCCAACGTCGCCTCGCTGGGCGCCCGTGCGGCGGGCCCCACCCCGCCCCGCGCGCCCCTGTCGATGCCGCCGCAGGATCTGCGCCGCTCGCCCCCCGCGAAGTTCCGCCAGCAGTCCTGGCGGACCATCGGCGCGCGCATCCTGACCTTCGGCGGCGCCCTGGCGCTGACCGTGCTGGGCGCCGACCAGATGCTGCGCGCCTTCGACCCCGAGGCGGTGAACGGCCTGCAGATCGCTTTGCGCGCCCTCTTCGTCGTCACCTTCGGCTGGATCGCGCTGTCGGCCTGCGCCGCGCTGGCGGGGCTGCTGTTCGCGCCGAAGCCGCCCCGGACCGACGCCTCGGTCCCCCTGCGCTCGCGCACCGCGATCGTGATGCCGGTCTACAACGAGGACGCCGCCGCCTCCTGCGGGGCGCTGGCCGCCATGGCGCGCGGCCTCGACGAACTGGGGCACGCGCGCAACTTCGAGATCTTCGTGATCTCCGACAGCCGCGACCCCGACGTCTGGGTCGAGGAGACCACCGCCGTCGAGGCCCTGCGCCGCGAGCTCGCGGGCGTGATGCCGGTCTGGTATCGCCGCCGCCCCCACAACACCGCCCGCAAGTCCGGCAACGTGCAGGACTTCGTCGAGAAGTGGGGCGGGCGCTACGACTTCTTCCTCGCGCTCGACGCCGACAGCCTGATGGAGGGCGCCACCATCGCCGAGATGGTCCGGCGGATGGAGGCGCGCCCGCGCCTCGGCCTCCTGCAGTCGAACCCCGCGCTCGCCTTCGGCACGACCCCCTTCGCGCGCCTGCAGCAGTTCGCCGGCGCCCTCTACGGGCCCGTGGTCGCCCGCGGCGTCGCCGCCTGGCAGGGCACGGACGGCAACTTCTGGGGCCACAACGCCCTGATCCGCACCAGGGCCTTCGCCGCCTCCGCCGGCCTGCCCGAGCTCGCCGGCCGCAAGCCCTTCGGCGGCCACGTCCTCTCCCACGACTTCGTCGAGGCGGCCCTGCTGCGCCGCGCCGGGTGGGAAGTGCGCATGGACCCCGACCTCGGCGGCAGCTGGGAGGGCTCTCCGCCCTCGCTGCTGGCGGCCTCGGTGCGCGACCGGCGCTGGGCGCAGGGCAACCTGCAGCACGCCAAGATCATCGGCGCGCGCGGCCTTCGCTGGCCCAACCGGGTGCATTTCGCCATCGGCATCGGCTCCTACCTGATGTCGCCGATCTGGCTGATCATGATCTGCGTCGGCCTCGCGCTGACCGCCCAGGCGATCTGGTTCCGGCCGGAGTATTTCGCCTCCGCCTTCCAGCTCTTCCCGACCTGGCCGCGCTTCGATTCCGAGCGGATGCTGACCCTGTTCCTGGTCTCGATGGGCCTGCTGATGACCCCCAAGATCATCGGCATCGTCAACGCCATCGTCGTCGGCGAGCGGCGGCGCGCGCTGGGCGGCGGGTTCCGCATCCTGTGGGGCGCGACCGCCGAGATCCTGCTCTCCGCCCTCGTCGCGCCGGCGATGATGATGATGCAGAGCCGGCACGTCTTCGACATCCTGATGGGCCGCGACGCCGGCTGGGTCCCGCAGGAGCGCGAGGGCGCCGCCCTGCCGTGGCGCATGGCCGTGGCCGCGCACTGGGGCCATGTCTCGATCGGCGTGGTGCTCGCGGTGGCGCTGTGGTTCACCCAGCCCGAGGTGCTGATCTGGCTGTCGCCGGTGCTGGTGGGCCTGGCGCTGTCGCCGCTGATCTCGCGCGTCTCCGGCGATCCGAAGGTGGGGGCCGCCCTGCGCCGGATGCGCCTGCTCGACACCGCCGGCGACCTGCGCCCGTTCCCCGCCGCCCTGAAGGCCGAGGCCGCCGAGGCCCGGATCCGCGACGGCGTGGCGGGCAGCCTGACCGCGCTGCTCGCGCGTCCCGACCGCTTCGCCGACCACGCCTCGGGCGTCGACACGGAGCTGGAGGAGGAGGCCGACGACGAGCCCCGCCGCCTCGCCCGCGTCACCGCCGCGGCCAAGATCCAGGCCGCCTCCTCGCCCGCCGAGGCCCTGCGCTGGATGTCGCGGGAGGAGCGCACGGCCCTCGCCGGCCGGCGCGACCTGCTCGAGGCCTGGCGCGCCTGCGGCGACGGCCCCGACCCGGCGGTCAAGGCCGCCGAGTGAGCCCGATCGCAAAGGCCCGGCGCGCGCGCCGGGCCTTCGTCGTTCCGGGCCCCGGGGGGGCCTGAAGGGGCCTCGCCCCCGGCCCTCAGCCGTCCATGGTCACCGCGATCTTGCCCACCACGCCGCGGTCCTCCAGCGCCCGCAGGGCGTCAGCGGCCCGGTCGAGCGGGAACAGCCGCGACACATGCGGGTTCAGCTTGCCCTGCGCGTGCCACTCGCCCATCCGCTTCCAGGCCGCGAGCAGCTTTTCGGGGTGGCGTCGGCCGAACTGGCCGGCGCGCACGCCCACGATCTCGATCTCCTTGATCAGCACGATGTTGGAGGGGGCGGGGCGGATCGCGGACTTGTCGCTCTCCGACCCCGCGCCGGTGAAGCCGATGACGGCGAGCCGCCCCTCCGGCCGCAGCACCCGCAGGCCGAGGTCGAAGAGCGGGCCGTTGACCGGGTCGTAGACCAGGTCCACGCCGCCGCCGCCGATCTCCTTGATCGTCTCGCGCAACTGCGGGTCGGCGGGGTCGAGCACGTGCTGCACCCCCTCGGCCCGCAGCATCTCGCGCTTGGCTTCCGAGGAGGCGGTGGCGATCACCCTCGCCCCGAGCGCGAGGCCGATCTGCACCGCGCCCAGCCCCACGCCGCCGGCGGCGCCGAAGACCACCATGGTCTCGTGCGGCTGCAGGCGTCCGCGGTCCACCACGCCCACGTAGCCCGTGTAGTGGCCGACGTAGAGGGAGGCCGCGGCCGCGTCCGACATCCCCTCGGGCGTCGGCAGCAGGGAGGAGGCCTTCACCGTCGTCTCCTCGGCGAAGCCGGCGCCCGCCGCGCCGACCATGGCGACGGCCCGGTCGCCGGGCTTCCAGCCCTCCACCCCCTCGCCCACGTCGAGGATCGTGCCCGCGGCCTCGAGGCCCGGGACGAAGGGCGGCTCGGCCCTATGCTGGTAGAGGCCGCGGGTCATCAGCAGGTCGGGATAGTTGGCCGAGGAGGCGGCGAGCCTCAGGCGGACCTCGCCCGGACCGGGGGCGCGGCTGGTCCAGTCCTGGACGCGCACGGCGTCGGGGCCGGTCAGCGCGGTGCAGACGGCGGCGCGCACGGTTCTGTCGCTCAACGGGGATCCTCCTGCGGGCCGTCTCGCGCGGCCCCTTCGCGGGCGCGGGGGCGCCCGGCGGGCAGGGTCGACCGGCCGGCAGGCAGGGGTCAAGCCCCTCCGGCCGCGCAGTCCCGGCTCAGCGCCAGCGCAGCACCCGCTTCTCCAGCCGCCCGATCAGCCAGCTCACGGTCAGCCCGAGGATCGAGAGCATCGCCACCCCCGCCACCAGCTGGTCGGTCGCCATCAGGTTGCCCGCCAGCAGCACGTAGGCGCCGATGCCGTATTCCGCGCCGATCATCTCGGCCGCCACCAGCAGGATGATCGCGATCGAGGCCGAGATCCGGAACCCCGACAGGATCGCCGGCATCGCGCCCGGCAGGATGATCTTGCGCACGATCGACCAGCGCGACAGGCCGAAGCTCTGGCCCATGCGCACCAGTCCCCGGTCCACCCCGTCGACCCCGCCGTAGACCGCGATCACCGTGGGGAAGAAGGTCCCGAAGAGGATCGTCGCGACCTTCGATTCCTCGCCGATCCCGAACCAGATGATGAAGAGCGGCAGCAGCGCGATCTTGGGGATCGGGAAGAAGGCCGCCACCAGCGGCACGATGCCGGCGCGGGCCAGGCTGAAGAGCCCCGCCGCGAAGCCCACCGCGATGCCGAGCAGGGTTCCGAAAATCCACCCCTGCACCAGCCGCGACAGCGAGGCCTGGAGGTGCAGCGCCAGCTGCCCGGAGCGGGCGAGGTTCGAGAACGCCTCCAGCGCCTCCGACGGCGCGGGCAGCACGATGGGGCTGATCCAGCCCATCCGCGAGCCCGCCTCCCACGCCGCGAAGAGCGCGGCGAAGACCAGCGGACCCACCCAGCGGCGCGGGGTGGGGCGGAATCCGCCGCCGCGGAAGGGGACCGGGCGGGCGCCGGGGGCGGGCTCGGTCCGGGGGGCGGCGCCGGGCAGGGCTGCGTCAGACATCGGCGATCTCCTGGTCGGCGGCCATCGCCTCCTCGCGCATCAGCTCCCACAGGCGGGTCTGGTGGGCTTCCAGCTCGGCGGCCCGGGCCTTCCGCTCGGACAGGGGCATGTCGATCTCGACGATCTCGCGCACCTGGCCGGGGCGGCGCGAGAGGACGACGACCTGGTGGCCCAGGCGCACGGCCTCGGCGAGGTTGTGGGTGACGTAGACGGCGCCGAAGCGCTCCCGCTCCCACAGGCCTTGGAGGTCGTCGAGCAGCAGTTCCCGGGTCTGGCTGTCGAGGGCCGAGAGCGGCTCGTCCATCAGCAGGCAGGCGGGGCGCACGGCCAGCGCGCGGGCGATC
Source organism: Albimonas pacifica (assembly GCF_900113695.1). Taxonomy (GTDB): domain Bacteria; phylum Pseudomonadota; class Alphaproteobacteria; order Rhodobacterales; family Rhodobacteraceae; genus Albimonas; species Albimonas pacifica. The sequence goes on from NZ_FOQH01000002.1 coordinate 195,606, forward strand.
GCCACCCGCTGCTTCATGCCGCCCGAGAGCTGCCGGGGCAGGGCGTCGGCGAAGTCCGACAGCCCGGTGCGCGCCAGCACGTCGGCGATGATCTCCTCGCGCTCGCGCCGGGACAGCCTGTGATCCTCCAGCGCCAGCGAGATGTTCCCGCGCGCGCTGCGCCAGGGCAGCAGGGCGAAGTCCTGAAAGATGTAGGTCAGCGGGTTGAGGCTGCCCGCGGGCGGCTCGCCGGTCATCGTGACCTGGCCCTCGTCCGGCCGCTCCAGCCCGCCGAGAAAGCGCAGCAGCGTGGACTTGCCGCAGCCCGAGGGGCCGACGAGGCACACGATCCGCCCCGCCGGGGCCGCGAAGGAGATGTCGCGCAGGACCTCCACCCCGTTGTAGCGGTGCGAGACATGGGCGAGGGCGAGGTCCATGGCGGGCTCCAGAAACGGCCGGGGCCGGCGCGGTCGCCGGCCCCGAGAGGACGCGAGGCCGGCGCAGGGCGCCGGCCTCGGAGGGATCAGTTGGTGGGGACGTAGCTGGCGTCGACCAGCTCCTCGGTGGTCAGGCCCTCGGGCGCGAGCCCGTGGGCCTTGAACCAGGCGAGCTGCTTCTCGACGTCGGCGACGTCGAGGTCGGTCGACATGTAGACGGCGCCGGCCTTGATCGAGGCGGCCGCCTGCTCCAGCGGCTGGTCGGCGTAGACGTAGCCGTGGATCAGCTCGACCATCGCGTCGGTGGTCGCGGGGTCGGGGGTCTCGGCCAGGAAGGCGGCGGCGTAGTCCTCGACCCCGCGCTGGTAGGCGCGCAGGAAGCGCTCGACCATGTCGCGGTTCTCGGTGGCGTTCTCGGTCGAGGTGAAGACGGTGGTCACCTGGTAGGGGCCCATGTCCTTCAGCCAGCCGATGATGTGGGCGGCCCCGCTCGCGTCCAGCGCGGCGGCGATGTGGGGCACCATGGCGATGGCGTCGACCTGGCCCGACTTCAGCGCCCCGATCATCGAGCCGACCTTCTGCAGGGGCTTGAGGTCCATGTCCTCGACCGAGAAGCCGTTCGCCTCGGCGAAGAGCGCCGCCTGGTAGTGGAAGGAGGAGCCCTGCTGGGTCATCCCGAAGCTGCGCCCCTTGAGGTCGGCGGGCGTCTTCAGCCCCGCCTCGAAGGCCTGGTTGGAGGCGAGCAGCGCGGTGCCGTTGGCCGAGGGATCCTCGGCGTAGAGGCCCGCGACCACCTTCAGCGCGCCCTTGTCGGCGAGATTGAAGAACCCGCCGGTCAGCGCGGTGACGCCGAAGTCGATGTCGCCCGAGGCGATGGCGACCGCGACCGGCTGGGCGGCCTGGAAGAACTTCAGCTCGACCTCCAGCCCCTCGTCGGCGAAGTAGCCGCGCTCGAGCGCGATGAAGCTCGGGGCGTGCGAGGTGAAGCGCAGGGCGCCGACGGTGACCTTGTCGGCGGCCGAGGCGGGCTCGGGCAGGATCGCGCCCAGCGCGGCCGCGCCCATCGCCGCGGCGCCGGCGAGCCGCATCCAGCCGCGTCGGCTGAGCGCCGCCCAGGTGTCGGTGGTCTTCATGGTCGTCCTCCCTGGCGCCGCCCCTGGTTCCCGGTTGCGGTCCGGGCGGCCGTGTTCAACCCCTTGAGTCTCGTCCCGCGCCCCGCCTGCGTCGCGCTCCGCGACGCCCCGGGGGGCCGGTGGTCGGGGATTAGCACCGCCTCGGGGCCTGCGCAAACCTGCCGCAGGGTCCGGCCGGGGCGCGGACCCGCCGCCGGGTCCCCCGGCGAACGCGCCCGCTTGACGCCCCGCGCAGGCCCCGATACCGCGCAGGCATGGCAGAACCACCCATTCTCACGCTCGCCGACATCTCCCTCGGGTTCGGGGGGGATCCCCTGTTCTCGGGGCTCTCCTGCGCGGTGCATCCCGGCGACCGGATCTGCCTCGTGGGGCGCAACGGCTCGGGCAAGTCGACGCTGATGAAGGTGATGGCGGCGCTGGTGGAGCCGGACGCGGGCGACCGCTTCCTGCGCCCCGGCGCCTCGGTGGGCTACCTGCCGCAGGATCCCGACTTCTCGGGCTACCCCACGCTGGGCGACTACGTGGCCGAGCCGCTGGAGGCCTCCGAGCGCTGGCGCGCCGAGATGGCGATGGAGGGCCTGAAGGTCCCCGAGCGCCAGGACCCCGCCGCCGCCTCCGGCGGCGAGCGGCGTCGGGCGGCGCTGGCGCGCGTGCTGGCGCTGGAGCCGGACCTGCTCTTGCTGGACGAGCCGACCAACCACCTCGACATCGCCGCCATCGCCTGGCTGGAAGAGCGGATGAAGCAGACCCGCGCGGCCTTCGTGCTGGTCTCACACGACCGCGCCTTCCTGCGGGCGCTCACCCGGCAGATCCTGTGGGTCGACCGCGGCCAGGTGCGCCGGCTGGAGCGGGGCTTCGAGGCCTTCGAGGACTGGCGCGACAAGATCTTCGAGGAAGAGGAGCAGCAACGCCACAAGCTCGACCGGCTGATCAAGCAGGAGAGCGTGTGGGCGGTCGAGGGCATCTCGGCCCGGCGCAAGCGCAACATGGGCCGCGTGCGCCGCCTGCACGACATGAAGGCCGAGCGGTCCGGCCAGCGGATGCGCATCGGCGCCGCCGCGATGGCGCTGGAGAGCGCCGCGCCCTCCGGCAAGCGGGTGGTGGAGGCCGAGGAGATCTCCAAGGCCTACGGCGACCGCACGATCGTCCGGGAGTTCTCGATCAAGGTGCAGCGCGGCGACCGGGTGGCCTTCGTGGGTCCCAACGGGGCCGGCAAGACCACATTGATAAAACTGCTGACCGGGGAGATCGCGCCGGACAGCGGCAAGATCGTGATGGGCACCAACCTGCTGCCGGCCGTCTTCGACCAGGCCCGCAGCGCGCTCGACCCCGAGCGCAGCCTGTGGGACACGCTGACCCACGACCCGGAGATGGCGGTCTCGGGCAACTCGGACCAGGTGATGGTGCGGGGGCGGCCCAAGCACGTCGTGGGGTATCTCAAGGAATTCCTCTTCGACGAGCGCCAGGCCCGCGGGCCGGTGAAGGCGCTGTCGGGGGGCGAGCGGGCGCGGCTGCTGCTGGCGCGGATCATGGCGCGCGAGTCCAACCTGCTCATTCTCGACGAGCCGACCAACGACCTCGACGTCGAGACGCTGGACCTGCTGCAGGAGTTGCTCGACGACTACGACGGCACCGTGCTGCTGGTCAGCCACGACCGCGATTTCCTCGACCGCGTGGCGGGGACGACCGTGGTGATGGAAGGCGACGGGCGCGCCACCGTCTATGCCGGCGGCTGGACCGACATGGTGACCCAGCGCGGCGGCGCCCCGGTGCACGGGCTGACCGACGCGGCGCCCGAGCCCGTCGCGAAGCCCAAGGCCCCGGCCCCCGCGCCGAAACCCGCGGCGGGCCCGGCGAAGAAGCTCTCCTTCAAGCAGGCCAAGCGGCTGGACGACCTGCCGGGCGAGATCGACCGGCTGAGCGCGGACATCGGCAAGCTGGAGGGGCTGCTCGCGGACCCCGACCTGTTCTCCAAGGCGCCCGACAAGTTCGCCAAGGCGACCGCCGCGCTGGAGCAGCGGCAGGCGGCGCTGGCCGCGGCCGAGGACGAGTGGCTGGAGCTCGAGGCGCTGCGCGAAGAGGTCGAGGGCTGAGCCCGGCTGGCCCGCCATCCTGCGGCGCCCGCTGACGCGGGCAATCCTTTCATCTCGGTCCGCGCAGCCGCGCGTCCCTCGGCGACGGCGGGCCGGGGGCCCGCCTTCGGCGCGCGGGGCGGGCCTCGTCCCGTTCCGGCCGCCGACGCGCGCGCGGGGACGGGCCGCCTCGCCCCCTTGCGTCCCGCGGTGCAGCATCTGCCGCTTGCGTCGCTCCGCGGCCGCGTCTAACTTGAAATCGACCCGTTGGGAGACGCCGGCGACCTGAATCGCAGATCAGGACGCCGGGGCCGAAGGAGCAACCGCCCCGGAAACTCTCAGGCGAAAGGACCGGCGGGGTCGACGCGAAACGCTGGAGAGAGGCGCCGCACAGGCGCTCGCCGAAGGGATAGCGATCTCAGGCGAAAGGACAGCGGGGGCGCCACGGCCGGCGGAGCCATCCGCCGGCGGCGACGCCGCATCGGTCACTGGGGGAATCCATGCCGGACGATCACGCGATGGACGAGGCGCAGCGCACGCCGCTCTTCGCCCTGCACGAGAGCCTGAAGGCCCGCATGGCGCCCTTCGCGGGCTGGGCCCTGCCGATCCAGTATCCCTCGGGGATCCTTCGCGAACATGCCGCCGCGCGCGAGGCCGCGGCGCTCTTCGACGTCTCGCACATGGGCCAGGCCTTCCTGCGCCCGAAGTCCGGCAAGCTGAAAGGCGCGATGCTGGCGCTCGAGACGCTGGCCCCCGTCTCGGTGGCGGGGCTGGCGGAGGGGCGTCAGCGCTACGGGCTGTTCACCTCGCCCGAGGGCGGCATCCTCGACGACTTCATGTTCGCGAACCTGGGCGACGCGCTCTTCATCGTGGTCAACGCCGCGCGGCGGGAGCATGACTTCGGCCACCTGCGCGCCCATCTCTCCGACGCCTGCGAGCTGGAGGAGCTGACCGACCGCGCCCTGATCGCCCTGCAGGGCCCGAAGGCCGAGGCGGCGATGATGGCGCTGGGCGCCCGCGTGGGCGAGATGCGCTTCATGGACGTGGCCGAGACGGCGCTGGCGGGCGTGCCCTGCCTGGTCTCGCGCTCCGGCTACACCGGCGAGGACGGGTTCGAGATCTCGCTCCCCGCCGACCGCGCCGAGGGCGTGGCCGAGGCCCTGCTGGAGCAGCCCGGCGTCGCCCCCGCGGGCCTTGGCGCCCGGGACTCTCTGCGGCTGGAAGCCGGCCTCTGCCTCTACGGCTCCGACATCGACGAGACCACCAGCCCGGTGGAAGCGGGCCTGCCGTGGGCGATTCAAAAAATCCGCCGCCGCGGGGGCGCCCGGGAGGGCGGCTTCCCCGGCGCCGAGCGGATCCTGGAGGAGCTGGAATCCGGCCCCGCCCGCCTGCGCGTCGGCCTGCTGCCCGAGGGGCGCGCCCCGATGCGCGCGCCCACGCCGGTCTTCGCCTCCGAGGATGCGGCCGAGCCGATCGGGACCGTCGTCTCCGGCGCCTTCGGTCCCACCCTGGGCGGACCCATGGCCATGGCCTATGTGCCCACGGACCACGCCACGCCCGGAACCCGCCTTTACGGCGAGGTCCGGGGCAAGCGCCTGCCCGCGCAGGTCGCCTCCCTCCCCTTCGTCCCCCATCAGTACAAGCGCTGAGGCCCGCGAATGACCAAGTACACCGAAGAGCACGAGTGGCTCGACCTCGACGGCGACATCGTCACCGTCGGCATCACCGAGCACGCCGCCGAGCAGCTGGGCGACATCGTGTTCATCGAGCTGCCCGAGATCGGGGACGAGGTCGCCGCGGGCGCCGAAGTCTCGACCATCGAGTCCGTCAAGGCGGCCTCCGACATCTCCGCGCCGATCGACGGCGAGATCGTCGAGGTGAACGACAAGATCGTCGAGAACCCCGCCCTGGTGAACGAGGATCCGACGGGCGCCGGCTGGTTCTTCCGCATGAAGATCGCCGACGCCGGCGCGCTCGACGAGTTCATGGACGAGGACGAGTACAAGGCCTTCATCGAGTAAGGCCGTCCCCCGGCCGGCGGGCGCCGCCGGCCGCCTCCGCCCGTCTTCCCACAGCCGCCGGCGCCGCGCCGGCAGGGAGCCCCCATGCCCTTCGCCTTCACCGACTACGACCCCTACGACTTCGCCAACCGCCGCCATATCGGGCCCTCGCCGGCCGAGATGGAGGAGATGCTGGCGACCATCGGGGTGGAGAGCCTCGACGCGCTGATCGACGCCACGGTCCCCCAGGGCATCCGCCAGGACGCGCCCCTGGTCTTCGGCGCGCCGCTGTCGGAGCGCGAGGTGCTGTGGAAGCTGCGGCGCACGGCGGAGAAGAACAAGGTCCTGGTCTCGATGATCGGGCTGGGCCACTACGGGACGGTCACGCCCCCCTGCATCCAGCGCAACATCCTCGAGAACCCCGCCTGGTACACGGCCTACACGCCCTACCAGCCGGAGATATCCCAGGGCCGGCTGGAGGCGCTGCTGAACTTCCAGACCATGGTCTCGGACCTGACGGGCATGGACATCGCCAACGCCTCGCTGCTGGACGAGCCGACCGCGGCCGCCGAGGCGATGGCGCTGGCCCGCCGGCAGTCGAAGTCCAAGGCCCCGGCCTTCTTCGTGGACGCCGACTGCTTCCCGCAGACGATCAACGTGGTGAAGACGCGGGCCGAGCCGCTGGGGATCGAGATCGTGGTGGGCGACCCGTTCTCGGACCTCGACCCCTCGGCCGTCTTCGGCGCCCTCTTCCAGTATCCCGGCGCCAACGGCGACGTGAAGGACTTCACGCCGCTGGTCGAAAAGCTGCATGAGGCCAAGGCGCTGGCGGTGGTCGCCGCCGACATCCTGGCGCTGACCCTGCTGAAATCGCCCGGAGAGATGGGCGCCGACGTCGCCGTCGGCTCGACCCAGCGCTTCGGCGTGCCGATGGGGGGCGGGGGCCCTCACGCCGCCTACATGGCCTGCTCGGACGCGCACAAGCGGGCGATGCCGGGGCGGCTGGTCGGCGTCTCGGTCGACGCGCGCGGCAACCGCGCCTACCGGCTGGCCCTGCAGACGCGCGAGCAGCATATCCGGCGGGAGAAGGCGACCTCCAACGTCTGCACCGCGCAGGCGCTGCTGGCGGTGATGGCCTCGATGTATGCCGTCTTCCACGGCCCGATGGGCCTGAAGGCGATCGCCCAGCGGGTCCATGAGAAGGCCGTGCGCATGGCGCAGGGGCTGGAGAGCCTCGGCTTCAAGGTCGGCCCCGCCGCCTTCTTCGACACGCTCTGCGTCGAGACCGGCCCCTTCCAGGGCGTGATCATGCGCGCGGCGCTGGCCGAGGGCGTGAATCTGCGCGCGGTGGGCTCCGACCGCATCGCCATCGCGCTCGACGAGATGGTGCGCCCGGCCGAGATCGAGGCCGTCTGGCGCGCCTTCGGCGGCGCCATGGCGCTGGAGGGCCCGTCGCCGGAGCCCCGCCTGCCGGCGGAACTGCTGCGCGAAACGGAATACCTGACCCACCCGGTGTTCCACATGAACCGGGCCGAGGCGGAGATGACGCGCTACATGCGCCGTCTCGCCGACCGGGATCTCGCGCTGGACCGGGCGATGATCCCGCTGGGCTCGTGCACGATGAAGCTCAACGCCACGGCCGAGATGATGCCCGTCACCTGGCCCGAGTTCGGCGGCATCCACCCCTTCGCCCCCGCCGACCAGCGCCTGGGCTACGCCGAGATGGTGGCGGACCTGAGCGAAAAACTGTGCGCGATCACCGGCTACGATGCGGTCTCGATGCAGCCCAACTCCGGCGCGCAGGGCGAGTTCGCGGGGCTGATGACGATCCGGCGCTACCACATCGCCCGCGGCGAGGGGCATCGCGACGTCTGCCTGATCCCGACCTCGGCGCACGGCACCAACCCGGCGACCGCGCAGATGGTCGGCTACAAGGTGGTGCCGGTGAAGGCGCGGGCGAACGGCGACATCGACGTGGACGACTTCCGCGCCCAGGCCGAGAAATACGAGGGCCGGGTGGCCGCCTGCATGATCACCTACCCCTCGACCCACGGCGTGTTCGAGGAGACGGTGCGCGAAGTCTGCGCCATCACCCATGAGGCGGGCGGGCAGGTCTATCTCGACGGCGCCAACCTCAACGCCATGGTGGGCATCGCGCGGCCGGGCGACGTGGGGTCCGACGTGAGCCACATGAACCTGCACAAGACCTTCTGCATTCCCCACGGCGGCGGCGGCCCGGGCATGGGGCCGATCGGGGTGAAGGCGCACCTGGCCGAGCATCTGCCGGGCGATCCGATCTCGGGCGAGGGCGCGGTCGCGGGGGCCGAGTGGGGCTCGGCCTCGATCCTGCCGATCTCCTGGGCCTACATCCTGATGATGGGCGGCGAGGGGCTGACCCAGGCGACCAAGGTGGCGATCCTCAACGCCAACTACATCGCGGCGCGGCTGCAGTCGGACTACAAGATCCTCTACGCCGGCAAGGGCGGGCACGTGGCCCACGAGCTGATCCTCGACACCCGCCCCCTGGCCGACAGCGCGGGGGTGACGGTGGACGACGTGGCGAAACGGCTGATCGACTGCGGCTTCCACGCGCCCACGATGTCCTTCCCCGTGGCGGGCTGCCTGATGGTGGAGCCCACCGAGTCCGAGCCCAAGGCCGAGCTCGACCGCTTCTGCGACGCGATGCTGGCGATCCGGGCCGAGGCCCAGGCGATCGAGGACGGCGACCTTGACCGCGAGGACAACCCCCTCAAGGGCGCGCCCCACACGGTCGAGGACCTGGTCGGCGACTGGAACCGCCCCTACTCGCGCGAGCAGGCCTGCTACCCCCCGGGCGCGTTCCGGGTGGACAAATACTGGGCGCCGGTGAACCGCGTGGACAACGTCTTCGGCGACCGCAACCTGGTCTGCACCTGCCCCCCGATGGAGAGCTACGCCGAAGCCGCCGAGTAGGACCGGGCGCAGAGCAGGACCGGGCGCCGCGTCGGGCGTCGCCCCGGAGGCCCGCGTCCGCCCGCGGCGCGCGGCCGCCGCGGCGCCCGGGTGCGACGTCTCCCGGGCGGCGGCTCGGTCCAGAGCCTGCCTGCGCGGGAGCGCCGCGGCCGGCCGCGCGCCGGTCGCGAGGTCCGGCCCGCGGCGCGAGGCGCGCGCGGCGCCCCGGGGGCGCCGTCTCCTCCGGCAGACGCCGTCGCGAGGGCCCGGCCGGGGACGCGCCGCGGCCGGCGAGGCGCTGGCCGCGGGCGTCGGGCCCGCGGCGCGGCGGCCGAGCGGGCGCCCGTGGGCCCCGTCTCCCGTGGCGGGGGCAGGCGGACGACGCCGGACCCCGGGAACGGCGTCTGCGGCGGGCGAGGGCCGGGTCCGGCGCCCCCAGCGGCGTCGCGTCGCTTGATCGGCGCCGGGGCGCGGGGCAGGGTCCGGCCGCCGAGATCCCGCGTTCCCTTGCCCGGACCCCTGCCATGCCCACGCCCCCCCGCGCCGTCGTCTTCGACGTCGGCAACGTGCTGATCGACTGGCAGCCCGCCCGCCTCTACGAGACGCTGGTCCCCGACGCGGCCGAGCGCGAGGCGCTCTTCGCCCGCGTCGACTTCGCCGCCTTCAACCTCGAGGGCGACCGCGGCGACCTCGCTGAGGCGACCGCCGCCGCCGCCCTCCGCCACCCCGACGACGCCCCCCTGGTCATGGCCTGGCGCGAGCGCTGGCAGGAGATGTTCGGACCCGAGATGCCCGGCTCGCCCGAGATCTTCCGCGCCCTGAAGGACGCGGGCGTCCCCCTCGCCGCGCTGACCAACTTCGCCCGCGACACCTGGCTGCTGGCGCAGGCGCGCTTCCCCCTGCTGTCCGGCTTCGACGTCGAGGTCGTCTCCGGCCGCGAGGGCGCGATCAAGCCCGAGCCTGAGATCTACGCGCTGGTCGAGGCGCGCCTGGGGATGAGCGGGGCGGAGCTGTTCTTCACCGACGACAAGCTCGCCAACGTCGAGGCCGCCGCCGCGCGCGGCTGGCGGGTGCACCATTTCCAGGGGGCGGGCGGCCTCGCCGAGGCGCTGCGGGCCGAGGGGCTGGCGGTCTGATCGCGGCCCCCCGGGGACGCCCCCCCCGGGACCCCCCGTCAGGTCGTGACGCGCGCCTCCAGCGCCAGCCGGCCGTGGGCGTTCAGCGCCCAGAGGTCGGCCCGGGCGCCCAGGGTGCGGCCGCAGAGGCTGAAGGTCTCGCCGCAGTGGAGCGGCGACGCCGCGCGATACTCGAAGGTGCGGGGGAGCCGGCGGGTCTCGTCGCGCAGCAGATCGGCGAGGAGCTGGGCCACCAGCATCCCGTCGACCACCCGCTCCGCGCAGCCCTCGCGCCCGGTGGCGTAGGCGTGGTCGTAGTGGATGCGCAGGGCGTTGAAGGTCAGCGCCGCGTAGCGGAACAGCAGCACCGGATCCGCCTCGACCTCGCGGCGGAAGGCGGGACGCTCGTCGCGCTCCGGCGGCTCGGCCTGGGGGGGCTCGTCGGGGCTCCAGTCGGGGCGGAAGACCAGGTCCTCCTCCTCGCGCAGGGCCGGCGCCCCGTCCACCAGGATCTCGTGGCGCAGGGTGACGATGGCCAGCGCCCCGGAGGCCGCCTGCTTGATCGCCACGTTCTGGATCACTGAGATCCGCTCCGCCTCGGCGCCGATGGGGATCGGGGCCAGGAACTCCAGCCGCCCGCCGCCGCGCCGCCGGCGCGGCAGGCCGGTGTCGGGCAGGAAGCCGCCGGCGCGCGGCAGCCCGTCCTCGGCGAGCTCGGAGGCCGGGGCGGTCTCGGCGAAGAACAGGTTGTGCCACATCGGCGGCAGCGGCTCGCCCGCGGCGGGGGGCGGGCCCGCGCGCCCGAGCGCGTGGTGGAGCGCGGCGACGGGCCCGGGGGCGATGCGCGCGCGCATCACCCGGGGCTCGCCGGCGCTGTCGGGGATCGGGGGGCGGGGGGCTGCGGGAGAAGGGGTCTCGCGCGCCATGCTCAGAACTCGGCCAGCGCGTCCAGATCGATGGCCTCGAAGAAGGCCTGGCGCGTCTCGGCCGGGGCGGAGCCGGAGACGGTCACCAGGATGCGCCGGTCGATCAGCGCCTGGATCTCGCCCTCGGGGGTGACGATGGCGCGGTGCTTGCCCACCCGCATGACCTTGCCCATGGCGCCCATGGCCGAGGCGTTGCCGAACATCGCCGACATGGCGGTGACCATCGGGCTGTCGGCGGCGAAGGTGACCACGACCTCGTCCGTGCCGTCGGAGTAGGTGGCCGAGGACACCAGCCCGCCGCCGAACATCTGCGCGGCCATGGCCTGGTCGGCGCTCTCGTCCCGGGTCCAGCCGTCGAGCGGCTCGGGCAGGAAGCCGCCGAGGTCCTGGGCCTTCATCTGCCCCAGCAGGGTGACGGCGAACTCGGCCTCGTCGCGGGCGGTGACGAAGTCGCCGGCGCGGTAGGCCTCCAGCGCCGCGTTCAGGCTGTCCTCGACGTCGTCGGCCCGCGCGGGGCCGGCGACGAGCGCCGGGATCAGGCCGGCGGCGAGGATCGCGGCGGTTGCGTACGGGCGCAGAAAAGTCATGGCTGGCCTCCCCAGGCGTGGCTGCGCCTCCCTGTGGAGGCTGGCATGGTCCCAAAGCGGAATAAGACCGGGGGGCGAGGGCGGGTCAATACGGCCGGAGCGCCTCAGGGCGCCGTCGGGGCCCGTGCGGCGCGGAAACCGACAGGGCGTTCATGCGCGGCTAATCTTCGGGGCGCGAAGGCCGGCGGCGGAGGCGCCCGCGGCCCGCGTCCCCCGGCGTCCCGCCGGCCTTCTCGCCCGGGGCCCGCGCCCCCCGGTCCCACCGGTTCGGACGCCTTGAGGCGCCCCCGAAACCGACGACACCCCCGCCCGGGGGCGGAGGCGTCGACGACGGGGCGAACCGCCCGGAACCGGGCGCAGGACCTGCTCCGCGGGGCGGGCGGTCGCTGGAGCCGGTCCGGCGCGCCCTCGCCCCCGCCGCTCAGGCCGGGTCCGCGCTCACCACCAGCGGTCGGGCCGCGCGGTGAAGCCGGCCGAACGCTCGAGCGCATAGGCGATGTCGAGCATCTCCGCCTCGCCCCAGGGCTTGCCGATGATCTGCAGGCCGAGCGGCAGGCCCGAGGAGTCCACCCCCGTCGGCACCGCCGCGCCGGGCAGGCCGGCGAGGTTCACCGTCACCGTGAACACGTCGTTGAGATACATCGCCACCGGGTCCGCGTCCGCCATCTCGCCGATCCCGAAGGCGGCCGAGGGCGTGGCGGGCGTCAGGATCGCGTCCACCGTCTCGAACGCCTGCTCGAAGTCGCGCTTGATCAGGGTGCGGACCTTCTGGGCGCGCAGGTAGTAGGCGTCGTAATAGCCCGCCGACAGCACGTAGGCGCCGATCATCACCCGCCGCTGCACCTCCGGCCCGAAGCCCTCGGCCCGGCTCTTCTCGTAAAGGTCCACGATCGCGTCGCCCGCGCCCAGCTTCGCGCGATGCCCGAAGCGCACGCCGTCGTAGCGCGCGAGGTTCGAGGACGCCTCCGCCGGGGCGATCACGTAATAGGCGGGCAGGGCGTATTTCGTGTGGGGAAGCGAGATCTCCACCGTCTTCGCGCCCGCGTCCCGCAGCATCTGCGCGCCGCGGTCCCACAGGGCGTCGATCTCGGCCGGCATCCCCTCCATGCGGTATTCCTTCGGAATGCCGATGGTCTTGCCGCGGATGTCGCCGGTCAGGGCCGCCTCGAAGTCGGGCACCGCGAGGTCGGCCGAGGTGGAGTCCTTGGGATCGAACCCCGCCATCCCCTCGAGCATGATCGCCGCGTCCCGCACGGTCTTGGCCATCGGCCCCGCCTGGTCGAGCGAGGAGGCGAAGGCCACGATCCCGAAGCGCGAGCAGCGCCCGTAGGTGGGCTTCACGCCCACGATGCCGGTGAAGGCGGCCGGCTGGCGGATCGAGCCGCCGGTGTCGGTGCCCGTCGCGCCCAGGCACAGCTCCGCCGCGACCGCCGAGGCGGAGCCGCCGGACGACCCGCCCGGCGTCAGGTCCCGGTTGGAGCCCTTGGCCCGCCACGGGTTCACCGCCGGCCCGTAGCACGAGGTCTCGTTCGACGAGCCCATCGCGAACTCGTCCATGTTCAGCTTGCCGACCATCACCGCGCCGCGCTCCCACAGGCGGGCGGTGACGGTGGATTCGTAGGGCGGCCGGAACCCCTCGAGGATGTTGGACGCGGCCTGGGAGGCGACGCCCTCGGTGCAGAACAGGTCCTTGATGCCCAGCGGAATGCCGCACAGCGACGGCGCGCCCTCGCCCTCGGCCGACAAGCGCGCGTCGGCGGCGGCGGCCATCTCGCGGGCCTTCTGAGGGGTCTTGGCGCTGACCGCGTTCAGGGCGTCGGCGGCGTCGACGGCGGCGAGGCAGGCCTCGGTCAGCTCGACGGAGGTGATCTCGCGGGCGCGGAGCTTGGCGCGGGCCTCGGCGATGGTCAGGCGGGTCAGGTCGGACATGCGGTCTCTCGGGCGATCGGGCGGGGCAGGGGGCGGGGGCGCGTGCGGAGCCTCAGGCGAAGGCTTGCGCGCGGCTCACTCCACCACCTTGGGAACGGCGAAGAAGCCCTCGCGGGTGGCGGGGGCGTTGGCCAGCACCTTGTCGCGGATGCCGCCGTCGGTGACCGCATCCTCGCGCCGGCGCAGGGCCATGGGGGTGACCGAGGTCATCGGCTCGACCCCCTCCACGTCCACCTCGCCCAGTTGCTCGACCCAGCCCAGGATGCCCGAGAGCTCGGCGGCGAGCGTCTCCAGGTCCTCGTCCTTCACCCGGATGCGGGCCAGGTGGGCGACGCGGGCGGCGGTGGCCTTGTCGATGGACATGGGAAAAGGGCTCCGTCGGAGGGATTGCGGGCGGGGATTTCTCGGCCCCGCTCTAGCCCGACGCCCCGTTGCGCGCAACCCGCGCGGCGTCGCCCTCGCCCGCGTCGTCCCCGGGGGCCGCGCGCTCGCCGTGGTGGACGAAGGCCACGATCAGCACGCCCAGCAGGGTCCCGTTCAGCAGGTGCCAGCCCCAGTGGGTGCCCGCCGGGAACGCCTCGCAGACCGCGCCGCCCTGGGCGTCGAGCGTGCGCATGGTCAGCGACAGCGTCAGCAGCGCCGCCGCCCCCGCCAGGCCCCGCCAGGCGGGATGGTCGCGCAGGCCCAGAAGCACCGCGAAGCCGCACAGGGTCAGGAAGGTCGGCACGTAGCCGATCGAGCCGTTCAGCCGCCCCAGCGCCGGGGTCAGCCACGACTCCAGCACTGCCGAGACCGGCACGAAGGCGGCCGCGATCGCCGCGCCCGCCCAGACCGGCAGCTCCAGGTAACGGATCACGGCGAGATGGAGGTAGAGCAGGATGAACACCATGATCGGCAGCACGTCGGCCATCGCCGACCAGCGGTTCGCCAGGGTGTGGAACAGGAACGAGCCGACGCCGATCGCGAACAGCACCGCGCACAGCGCGCGCACCGCCCAGTCGTCGTCGCGCCCCTCGCGCCGGGCGACGATCCAGGCCCAGGCCGCGGCCAGGATGAAGGCCAGGTTCGAGACCGCGTTCAGAGGCTCCGCCCAGAAGGAGGGGTCCAGCCGCTCGCAATAGGCGTCGATCGTGGCCGTCCAGTCCGTCATGCGCGCCGACCCTTCCCCGCTGCTGCCGCCTGCGGCCCCGCCGCCGGGGCCGTCCCGCGGTCGCTCGCGCCGCGGGTCGCGCCGGACTCTTTGGGGCGGGCGCGCGGTTTGTCCATGGGATCGCTACGCTTTCCGCGAGGGCGCGGTTTTGAATGTGTCATATCGGCCGCGTTCGAACGCCCCCGCTCACGGCCGCGCGAGCGGCGGCGATCGGGTTCGTGAACGGCCCGCGATCGGCCTCCGGTCCCTCCCCGCGCGTTGCGCCTGCGCCCGGCCGCCGCGCTGGCCCCGGCGGCGCGCCGGCCTAGGTGAGGGCTGCGGCGCGCCGGCGCCGCGGGCGCCGGGGGCGGCGCATCCGGCCTTTCGCTTCGGCCGGCTCTGCGTCATGACTCGGGCCCGCGTCGGTCCGCCCCCGAGGCCCGACGGCGACGCGACAGGCGAGGAGGAGACGATCATGAAAATCACCTGGCTGGGGCATTCCGGCTTCCGCATCGAGATCGCGGACCAGGTCCTGCTGATCGACCCGTGGCTGCACGGGAACCCGATGTTCGACGAATCCAACGTCGAGGCCGCCACCAAGGGCGCCACCGCGCTGCTGCTCAGCCACGGCCATTTCGACCACGCCAACGACGCCGTCGAGGTCGCCAGGACCACCGGCGCCAAGGTGGTGGGCATCTTCGAGCTCGTCGGCCACCTCGCCGAGAAGGAGGGGCTGGAGACGGTCGGCTTCAACCTCGGCGGCACCGTCTCGCTGGGCGACGTCTCGGTGACGCTGGTCGGCGCGCGGCATTCCTCGTCGCTCGCCGGGCTGGGCTACGCCGGCACCGAGGCGGGCTTCATGATCTCGGGCGAGGGCAAGACGGTCTATTTCTCCGGCGACACCGACGTGATGGCCGACATGGCCGTCTACCAGGACCTCCACCAGCCCGACATCGGCATCCTGTCCTGCGGCGGCCACTTCACCATGGACATGAAGCGGGCGGCCTACGCGGCGAAGAAGTTCTTCAAGTTCAAGACCGTGATCCCCTGCCACTACAAGACCTTCCCGCTGCTCGCCCAGGACGCCGAGGAGCTCAGGAAGGGCCTGCCGGGCGTCGACGTGGTCGAGCCCGAGGTGATGAAGGCGATCGAGCTCTGATCGCGCCTCCTCCCCGGGGGGAGGAGCGCAGGGGCCGAAAGGGCCGCGCGGGCCGCACCCGCGCGGCCCTTTGCCTGTGCATGAGCGGGCGTGGGCCGGAGGCGGCCGGCCGTCGGCCTGGGGCGGCAGGTCGGGGGCGGGGTGGCGACCAACGGTCGCCAGAGCGGGAGTCGGCCGTGACGGGCCTTGCCTCCCGGCGCCCCCTGACCCAGATAGGCCGCCGGCGGACGACCGCCGCCCCTCTTCCGATCCGCCGGGACGACCCGGCGGTTGGGAGAGTCCCATGGCCTGGGTCCTTCTCGTCGCCGCCGGCATCCTCGAAATCGTCTGGGCGGCGGCCCTCAAGCAATCCGACGGGCTGACGCGCCTCGCGCCCAGCCTTCTCGCCGCGGCGGCGTTGCTGGGCAGCCTCGCGCTGCTGGCGCAGGCGCTGCGCATCCTGCCGCTGGGCGTCGCCTACCCGATCTGGACCGGCATCGGCGCGCTGGGCGCGGTGCTCGCCGGCATGACGCTGGCGGGCGAGGCGCCGAGCCTGCTGCGCGGCCTCGCCGCCGGCCTGATCCTGGCGGGGGTGGCGCTGATGAAGGCCTCGGCCGGCCCGTGAGGGACCGGGGCCCATCCGCCCGGTCCCGCCGTTCAGTCCCGCCGACGCTCGGCGAAGAACGCCCGCAGCAGCGCCGCGCTCTCGGTCTCGGCGAGGCCGCCGTAGACTTCGGGCCGGTGGTGGGCCTGGGGGTGGTCGAAGACCCGGGCCCCGTGCTCGACCCCGCCGGACTTGGGGTCGGGCGCGCCGAAATAGACCCGCTCGATCCGGGCGCCGGCGATGGCGGCGGCGCACATCGCGCAGGGCTCCAGCGTCACCCACAGGTCGTGGCCGGGCAGACGCTCGGAGCCGAGCGCCGCGCAGGCCTCGCGGATCGCCAGGATCTCGGCATGGGCGGTGGGGTCGTGCAGCTCGCGCACCCGGTTGCCGGCGGCGGCGCGGATCTCGCCGGTGGCGCGGTCGACCAGCACCGCGCCCACCGGCGTCTCGCCGCGGGCGGCGGCGGCGCGGGCCTGGGCCAGCGCCGCCTCCATGCGCGAGGCGAAGGGCGAGCGGGTCACAGGCCGGCCTCCGCCGCGGGGCCCGTCGCCCGGGCGAAGCGGCGCAGGCCCGCGAGCGTCGAGGCCCGCTCGACGAAGCCCAGCCGGCGCAGCAGCGCCACGGCGGGGGCGTTGCCCTCGCGCACCACGGCCTGGACCTCGGCGCAGATGCCCGCCCCCTCGGCGAGCGCGGCGGCCATCGCCTCGGCCGCGAGGCCCTGGCCCCAGCGCTCGGGCGCGAAGGCGAAGGAGGCCTCGATCGCCGCCGCCCCCTCCAGCACGCAGAACTGCAGGCCCGCGACCCCCGCCGGCCCCTCCCGGTCGCGCCACAGGCGAAGGCCGAAGCCGTGCGCGGTCCAGTGGCCGGCGAAGGCGCGCGCGCGGCCCGCGGCCTGGGCGCGGCTCCAGGGCGCGTCGTCGCCGGTCCAGCGGGCGATCTCCGACCGCCCGAACAGCGCCGCGGCGAAGGCCGCGTCGCGCGGGCGGACAGGCCGCCCTTCCAGCCGCAGGGTGCGCAGGGTGCTCATGGCAGGGCTTATCGCAAGCCCGGGCGCGCGCGGCCAGCGGCATGCGCAGGCCCGGGCGCGCGGAACCGCTTCCGTCCGGGCGCGTCCGCTGCGATAAGCCGGCGATGAGCAACGATTCCGACTCCGGCTCCGGCCGCCCGCCCCGCGGCCCCGCGCGTCCTTCCGGCAAGGCGAAGGCCGGCGGCGCCCCGCGCGCGACCGGCGGCAAGGGCGGCGCCGCGCGCGCCCGCGCCGCCGCGCCCGCGCCCGAGGTCCCCACCGGCCCGCGGACCGAGCGGCTGGCCCGCCGCCTCGCCCGCGCCGGCGTCGCCTCGCGCCGCATGGCCGAGGAGATCATCCTCGCCGGCCGCGTGCGCGTGAACGGCGAGCCGGTGGACACGCCCGCCTTCAACGTGAAGCCCTCCGACCGGGTGGAGCTCGACGGCGTCGCCATCGCCGAGGCCGAGGCCCCGCGGATGTGGCGCTACTACAAGCCCGTGGGCCTGGTCACCTCGGAGGCCGACGAGAAGGGCCGCCCGACGGTGTTCGAGCGTCTGCCCGAGGACCTGCCGCGGGTGCTGTCGGTGGGGCGGCTGGACCTCAACTCCGAGGGCCTGCTGCTGCTGACCAACGACGGCGACCTGAAGCGGCGGCTGGAGCTGCCCTCGACCGGCTGGCTGCGCAAGTACCGCGTGCGCGTCCACGGCGCGCCGGACGACAAGGCGCTGGAGCCGCTGCGCCGCGGCGTCGAGGTGGAGGGCGAGCGCTTCCAGCCGATGAGCGTCGTGATCGACCGCCAGCAGGGCGCCAACGCCTGGCTGACGGTGGGCCTGCGCGAGGGCCGCAACCGCGAGGTGCGCCGGGCGCTGGCGGCGGTGGGCTTCGAGGTCTCGCGCCTGATCCGGGTCAGCTACGGCCCGTTCCTGCTGGGCGACATGGAGCCGGGTCAGGTCGAGGAGATCCGCCCCAAGGTCCTGCGCGACCAGCTCGGCCTGCCCGCGGCGGAGGTCGAGCGCCCCGCGCCGCGCGGCGCGAAACCCGCCGCCGGGGCGCCGTCCGGCGCCCGGCCCGGGGCCGAGGGCGCGCCCGCCGCGCCCCGCGGCGCCGGCAAGCCCGCCCCCGCGGCCCGCGGCGCCAAGCCCGCCCCCGCCGCCCGCGGCGCCAAGCCCGCGCCGCGCCGCGCCGAGGCGCCCGCCGGCCGCAAGCCCGGCCCGCGCCGCTCCGAGGACGCCGCCGGGGCCAAGCCCGCCCCGCGCCGCTGCGAGGATGCGGCCGGCGGCCGGCCCGCCCGCCGCGGCGGCCGCGCCTCCGAGGACGGCGAGGCGCCGGCCGGCCGCCGCTTCCCCGCGCGCGGATCCGAGGCGCCCGGCGGTCGCACGTTCTCCTCCCGCGGCGCCGAGGGCGCCCCCTCCGGCCGCGGGCCCCGGTCCGAGGGCGGCCCTGCCGGCCGCGGGCCCCGCTCCGAGGGCGGCCCCGCCGGCCGCGGGCCCCGTTCGGACGCCGGACCCGCCGGGCGCGGGCCGCGGGCCGACGGCGCGCGGTCCAGCCGTGGGCCGCGGGCCGAGGGACCGCGCGGGGGCAAGCCCCGGGGCGAAGGTCCCTCCGGCGGGCGCGGTCCGCGCGGCGGCGGCCCGACCGGCCGCGGGTCGAAGCCCCGGCGCGACTGAGCGCCGGCGCGACCGAGCCCCGGGGCCGCGCGCCCCTGACCGGCCGCGCCCGCGCCCGGCGCGCCTCCCGCCCGCCCACCCCGGCGCGCCGGGCGCGGGCGCGGCCTCGCCGCCGGCGCTGCGCGGAACGGCTCCGGGCGCGAGGCCGGCCGCGGGCCCAAGCCCGCCCGCAGGGCGCCCATGGGCCGGGGCGCCCGACCCTCGCCGCTCTACGCCAGAGAGGGATGCAGCCGCGGGCGGTAGCCGGCCGCGAGCGTGCGCACGATCGCGGGGGGCGTCAGGATCTCGACCTCGCCGCGGGGCAGGGGGCGGGGGGCGGCGTAGCCCTCCCACCCCCAGGGCCGCAGGGCGCCGGCGAGCGTCAGGGCCGGGGCGCCGTCGATCAGCACCATCGCCCCGTCGGGCAGGGACCGGGCCGGGCTGCGGAGGCGCGTCCCGAGGCGCTGGGCGTGCAGGACGCGGTCCATCTCCGGCGCCCTCGGCCGCGCGGGCAGGGCGTGGGCGCGCGCCCAGGCCTCGGCGAAGGCCGCCGCCTCGGCGCGGCGGCACTCGAAGCAGGGGCGGTGGCCGGCGGCGAGCGCGGTGGCCTCGTCGAGGAAGAAGAGCTCCGTATAGCCCGCCCCCATCACCTGCCGCCGCCGCCCCTTGAAGGCCAGCACGCAGCAGATCCACTGGCGCGAGGCCCAGCGGCGCGGGCCCAGCCGCGGCCCCTCGCCGCTCGCCGGGTCCGCGGGCAGGTGGATCCGCCCCCCGCGGTTGCCCATCAGCGTGCCGCGGACGGGAACGGCCTGGATCACGCCGGACGGATCGACGCGGTTCGCGAGCGGGCTCGACATCGCCGCCCCCCGATGATGTCATCCCCCCAGGGGGAACCGGAGCCCACAATGCCCGCCGCGAGCGTCCACGAAAAGTCCGCGCGATGACCGACGACGACCCGAGCCGCCAGGCCGGGGGCGATGCGCCCCCGCGGCCGCTCCGCCGCGCCCCCGCGCCGCCGGAGATCGTCGAGCTCGCCTCGCCCAACCACGGCCCGCGCAAGGGCGTGGCGGCGCCGAACATGATCGTCATCCACTACACCAACATGAGCTCGGCGGCCCTGGCGCTGGCCCGCCTGTGCAACCCGGCCGCCGAGGTCTCGGCCCACTACCTGATCGACGAGACCGGCGGCACCTTCCGCCTGGTCTCGGAGATGCGCCGCGCCTGGCACGCGGGCGTCTCGGCCTGGGGGCCGGTGGAGGACGTGAACTCCCACTCCATCGGCATCGAGCTCGCCAACCCGGGGCCGGAGGGCGGCCTGCCGCCGTTCCCCGAGGCGCAGATCGAGGCGCTGGAGCGCCTGCTCTTCGCCATCCGCCTGCGCTGGGCGATCCCGCCGGCGCGGGTGCTGGGCCATTCGGACGTGGCGGTGGGGCGCAAGATCGACCCCGGCGAGAAGTTCCCGTGGCGGCGCCTCGCCCGCGCCGGCCACGCGGTGTGGTCGGACGCCGAGGCGCCCGACCCGCTCCCTTTCCTGCCGCCCGAGACCCTGCTGGGCGTGCACGGCCTGAAGCTCGGCTACCGCTGGCAGGAGACGGCGGAGGGCTTCGCCGACCTGGTCCGCGCCCTGCAGATGCGCTTCGCCCCCGACGAGACCGGCGCCCCGGCCAGCCACCGCCTCGCCGCGCGGGTGGCCGAGATGGCCGAGCGGCATCCGGTCGACGCGGGCCAGCGCCGCTCCTCCTACGCGCCGCCGAGCCCCTCGGGGCGCGTCCATGTCTCGGCCCCGCGGCCGGGGGAGGGGGACGCGGACCTCGGGCCCGACTTCGACCTCGACACCGAGTAGCGGCGGCGCGCTCCCCCCTGATCTCCGCGCGTGCGCGTGCGGGCGCCCCTGGTGCAGCGCGCTTGCGCGCGCGACGCGGCGGCGCCATAAGCGCCCCCGGCGGATGGCCGGGCGGCCGCGGTTCCCCTCGCGCAGGCGGGCGGGGGCCGAGGAAGGTCCGGGCTCCACGGAGGCACGGCGCCGGGTAACGCCCGGCCGGGGAAACCCGAGGGAAAGCGCCACAGAAAACAGACCGCCCGGCGCGCCTTTCGGGGCCGCCGCGGCAAGGGTGAAACGGCGGTTTAAGAGACCACCGCGTCCCTGGCGACAGGGACGGCACGGCAAGCCCCGCCGGGAGCAAGATCAAGTTGGGTCGCGCGCGCTTCGATGCGCAGGGGGTCGCCTTCGCCCCCGCGGCCGTGGTGGATCGCGAGAACCCGTGCGCGAGCGCGGGTCCAGATGAATGGTCGCCCAGGGGTCTTCGGACCCTGGACAAAACCCGGCCTACAGGCCGTCCGCCGCCGAGCTCCGCCCCCGGGACCCGCGTTTCGCGCGCCCGGGGGCGTTTCGGGCCTCCAGGGCCGCCGAACGGCGGCGTTTCGGACCTCCGGCCCGTCGAATCGCGAAAAATGGGATTCCATGGGGCGGCGCCCTTCCGACTCGTGGGGATTCGCCCCACCGGCCGGGGAAATCATGGTCCGATCGCCCAGATTCCCGGGAATTCGGGGGGCCGCGGTCCCCGGCGTGGCCTGGGCGCCACGGCCGGATGGGGGTGCGGAAACCATATATGGCCCCTGCTGCGGATGGCCCCACCACATCTGGCCATGGTCACAGGGTCGTCCCAAAGTGGCGAGAGGTGGGTGAGTTTCCCGTTGATGCCCACGGAATCCCATGCTAGAAAAATTCCCAGAGGCAGAGAGAACAAACAAAGAGCCCGCAAGCAGGTTCATACAGGCAACTCTCTAATACCAAGAACTAAACCGGCGCGTGACACGGCGCATCAAGTGACGGCGCGAAGCTGGAAGAACACCCGAGGGACGACGGGGCGGGTCGCGCATGAGGCAAGCGCGGCCCGCTTTTCCTTTTCGGCTGTCCTTCCGACGTGAGGGGACAAGCGGCCCATGTGGCAGCAGTTCACGTCCAGTTTCTTCAACAAGGTGGACACGAAGGGTCGTGTCTCCATACCCGCCCTTTGGCGCAAGGCGCTCGAGCTTCGCAACGCCGAGGGCAACATCGTGCTCGTTCCCGGTTTCCGTGACAAGAACTGCGTCGAGGGCTACGCGCCCGACGAATACCAGCGGATGTCCGCCGCGGTCTCGCGGATGCACCCCTCCGACCCCAACCGCCGCAAGCTGGAGTATCGCCTGATGGGCCGCGCGCTGCCGCTGCAGCTCGACGACAACGGCCGCATCGTGCTGCCCAAGGAGATGCGCGACCGCTTCGACCTGGGCGGCGACGTGGCCTTCGTGGGCGCGGGCGAGAGCTTCCAGATCTGGTCCAGGGCCCGCTACGACGAATTCATCGCCCCGCTCGACGACGACGAGGACTTCGACGCGCTCGCGGCCATGCCCTGGGATCCGCCGGGGGCCGCGCCGTGACCGTCGCCGTGATGCTCCCCGCCGACCGCCCGCGCGGTCCGATCGCGCCGCCCCCGGCCTCGACCGCGCCGGGGCAGGGCCACCTGCCGGTGCTGCTGGCCGAGGTGCTGGCCGCCCTCGATCCCGCGCAGGCGAAGGGCGCGATCCTCGACGGCACGCTGGGCGACGGGGGCTACACCCGCGCGATCCTCGACGCGGGCGCGCCCCGGGTGGTGGCGGTCGACCGCGACCCCTCCGCGCTCCTCCGCGCCCGGGCCTGGGCCGGCGCCTACGGCGACCGCCTGGCGCTGGTCGAGGGCCGCTTCGGCGACCTCGACGCGCTGGCCGAGCAGGCCGGCGCCGCGCCGCTCGCCGGCGTGGTCCTCGACATCGGCGTCAGCTCCATGCAGCTCGACGAGCCCGGCCGCGGCTTCTCCTTCCTGCGCGACGGCCCGCTCGACATGCGCATGGAGGGGGCGGAGGCCGACGGCCCCTCCGCCGCCGACCTGGTCAACACGCTGCCCGAGGCGGCGCTGGCCGACATCCTGTTCCAGTACGGCGAGGAGCGCGCCTCCCGCCGCATCGCGAAAGCCATCGCGGCGGCGCGCGAGGCCGGGCCGATCCGCACCACCCTGGCGCTGGCCGAGATCATCTCCGC
Organism: Albimonas pacifica; assembly: GCF_900113695.1. GTDB lineage: Bacteria > Pseudomonadota > Alphaproteobacteria > Rhodobacterales > Rhodobacteraceae > Albimonas > Albimonas pacifica. Next base: position 218,295 of record NZ_FOQH01000002.1, read on the forward strand.
CTGCCTGCCGCGCGCCAAGCCCGGCCAGCCGCATCCCGCCACCCGCTCCTTCCAGGCGCTGCGCATCGCGGTCAACGACGAGCTGGGCGAACTCGCCCGCGCCCTCGCCGCGGCCGAGCGGGCGCTGGCCCCGGGCGGCGTGCTGGCGGTGGTCACCTTCCACTCCCTCGAGGACCGCGTCGTGAAGCGCTGGTTCGCCGCCCGCTCCGGCGGCGCCGGGGGCGGCGGCTCGCGTCACGCGCCGGTCGAGGAGACGGCCGCGCCGCGCTTCGACCTGCTCTCCCGCCGGCCCGTCGAGGCCGGGGAGGCGGAGCTCGCCCGCAACCCGCGCGCCCGCTCCGCCCGGCTTCGCGCCGGCCGGCGCACGGACGCCCCCGCGGCGCCGATGGATCCGCACGGCCTGGGCCTGCCCGGGCTGACCGTCGCCACGCTCAAGGAGGTCGGGCGATGATGCGCTCGCTTCTCTACGTCTCCGCTCTCGCGCTGGTCTGCGTGGTGGCGATCTGGGCCTACCGGGTGATCAACGACACCCAGGACCTCGCCGCCGAGGTCGAGGCCCTGCACGCCCAGATCGCCCGCGAGCGCGAGGCGATCGCGGTGCTGCACGCCGAGTGGGCCTGGCTGAACCGGCCAGAGCGGCTGGACCGCCTGGTGGCGCTGCATGCCGAGGAGCTGGCCCTCCAGCCCCTGACGCCGGTGCAGTTCGGCGAGGCCGCGGCGGTCGCCTTCCAGCCCCCGCCCCCGCGCGCGCCGGGCCCCGCGCCCGAGCCCGCCCAGGCGCCGCTGGCGGCGCTGGCCGTCGCGCCCGCCGAGCTGATCCCCACGCCCGAGCCCCCCGCCCTGGCGACGCCCCCCGCGGTCCCCGCGCTCGCCGCCGCCGAGGCGCCGGTGACCATGGCCGCGCTCGCCGGACGCGACGCCGTCGCGCTCGGCGTCTCGCCGCCCCCGCCCCGCCCCGTCCGACGCTGAGCCGGAGAGCCGTCATGTCCTCGTCCCACGTCGACCCCCACGATCCCGCCGCCGGCGCCCTCGTCCCCCGCGACCCCGGGGGACGCGAGCCGTTCGGGGAGGCGCCCTCCGACGGCGTCGTCTACGGCGCCGGCGCCGGCGCCGACTCGCTGCAGTTCGACGTCGATCCCGGCGGCCCCGAGCACTCCCACGGCCCCGAGGGCGCGCGGCTCGCCGACGTCATCGCCGCCCGGCGCGAGGGCGTGGACCCCAACGCCGAGGCCGCCGCGCGGCGCGCCGACCGCCGCCGCCGCACCGCGGCGCAGGAGCGCGCCCGCGCCCGCTGGCGGCTGCACCTGCTGTGCTTCGCCTTCCTGCTCGCCTACGCCTCGGTCGCCGGCCGCATGGCGCTGATCGCGGGTTCCGAGCCCGAGGAGCCGCGCGCCTCCTTCTCCGCCCCCTTCTCCGCCGCCCGCGCCGAGATCACCGACCGCAACGGCGAGCTGCTGGCCGCCAACATTCCCGTCTGGTCCCTCTACGCCCACCCCGAGGAGCTGCTCGACAAGCAAGGCGCCGCCGACAAGCTGGCCGCGATCTTCCCGGACATGAAGGCCGAGGACCTGATGCGCCAGTTCAACGACGGGCGCCGGTTCCTGTGGCTGAAGAAGGCGATCACCCCGGCCCAGCGGGTGATGGTCCACGACATCGGCGACCCGGGCCTGCAGTTCGGCCGGCGCGACATGCGCGTCTATCCCGGCGGGCGGCTCGCCGCCCACATCCTCGGCGGCGCCTCCTTCGGCAAGGAGGGCGTGACCGCGGCCGAGATCGTGGGCGTCGGCGGCGTCGAGGCCAAGCTCGACGAGGCGCTGCGCGACCCCGCCCGCGCCTCCGAGCCGATGCGCCTGTCCATCGACATGCGCGTGCAGCGCGCCTTCACCGACGTGCTGCGCGACAACGTCGAGAAGTTCCACGCCCGCGGCGCGGCCGGCGTGGTGATGGACGCGAACACCGGCGAGGTGATCGCGATGGCCTCGCTGCCCGACTTCGATCCCAACGACCGCCCCCCGCCCCCGACCAGCGGCCTGCCCGACGACTACGCCACCTTCAACCGGGCGGCGCAGGGGGTCTACGAGCTCGGCTCCACCTTCAAGATCTTCAACGCCGCCATGGCGATGGAGACGGGCCTCGCCACGCCCCAGACGATGATCGAGACCTCCGGCCCGATGTTCTGGGGACGGTTCCGGATCTCGGACGCCCACAAGATGCCGGCGCGCATGACCCTGCGCGACGTGATCATCGAGAGCTCGAACACCGGCTCCGCCCGCCTCGCGCTGCAGATCGGCGCCAAGCGCCAGCGCGAATACCTCGAGCGTCTCGGCCTGCTGGATCCGACGCCCGTGGAGCTCTCGGAGGCCGGGCGCGCGGTTCCGCTGGCGCCGCCGCGGTGGTCCGAGATCTCGACCATGACCATCTCCTACGGCCACGGGCTCGCGGTCACGCCGCTGCACCTGGCGGCGGCCTACGCCACCGTCACCAACGGCGGGCTGAAGGTCACGCCGACGCTGCTCGCCGGCGCGCCGGGGCCGGACGAGGGCGACCGGGTGATCTCCGAGGCGACCTCGGCCGCGATGCGCGACATGCTGCGCGCGGTGGTGACCGAGGGCACCGGCAAGAACGCCGAGGTGAAGGGCTATTTCCTGGGCGGCAAGACCGGCTCGGCCGAGAAGCCGCGGCGCAACGGCGTCGGCTACGACAAGACCAAGGTGCTGGCGACCTTCGCGGGCGTGTTCCCCGCCCACGATCCCGCCTACGTCATCGTGGTGACGCTCGACGAGGGCTGGACCGAGAAATACGGCCGCCGCTGGCGCACCGCCGGCTGGACCGCCGCCCCCACCGTCAAGGAAGCCCTGACCCGCATCGCCCCGATCCTGGGCATGCGTCCGCAGGCCGAGGAGCCCGCCGAGGGCGAGGGACCCGGCGGCGTCCGCCAGGTCGCGAGCCGCTGAGGCCGGGGATGGCGACGCTCGCCTCCCTCGGGCTTCCTCCTGCGCCGGGCGTGTCCCCGGCGACCGAGATCCTCGGCCTCGCCTCCGACAGCCGGAAGGCGGGGCCGGGCATCGTGTTCTTTGCGTTGCAGGGGACCGTGGACGGCGCCGAGTTCGCGCCGTTCGCGTTGCGTATGGGCTCCCCCATCGTCGTGTGCTCGCCCGAGGGGGCCGAGACCATCCGCGCCCTGTGGCTGTCGGAGGGGCGCGAGGTGCCCGCCGCCGGCCTGCCGCTGGCGGTGACCGAGGCGCCGCGTCTGGCCCTGGCGCGGGCCGCGGCGGCGTTCTTCGCGGCGCAACCCGAGGCGGTCGCCGCCGTCACGGGCACCAACGGCAAGACCTCGGTCGCGAGCTTCCTGCGCCAGCTCTGGACGCATCTGGGCCGCCGCGCGGTGAACATCGGGACCGTGGGCGTCGAGGGCGCGGTCGACCGCCCCGGCGGCCTGACCACCCCCGATCCGCTGACCCTGCACGCCCTGCTGGCGGAGCTCGCGGGCCTCGGCGTCGAGCGGGCGGCGATCGAGGCCTCCTCCCACGGCCTCGCCCAGCACCGCGCCGACGGGGTGCGGCTGCGCGCGGCGGGGCTGACCAACGTCACCCGCGACCACCTCGACTATCACCCCACGCCCGAGGACTACCTGCAGGCGAAGCTCGGCCTCTTCGCGCGGGTGCTGCCCGCCGACGGGACCGCCGCGCTGAACGCCGACGACCCCTCGTTCCCGCGCGCGGCCGAGATCGTGCGCGCCCGCGGACAGCGCCTGATCGCCGTGGGCCGGGCCGAGATCGCCGACCTGCGCCTGCTCTCGGCCCAGTTCCACGAGACCGGCCAGACCCTGCAGTTCTCCTGGGAGGGAGAGACCTTCCAGGCCGAACTGCCCCTCGTCGGCGCCTTCCAGGGGGAGAACGCCCTGATGGCCGCGGCGCTCGCCATCGGCTGCGGGGAGGATCCGCGGGCCGTCTTCGCCGCCCTGCCGAAGCTGACCGGCGTGAAGGGGCGGATGGAGCATGTGGCGACGCGGGCCAACGGCGCGCGGGTCTACGTCGACTATTCCCACACGCCCGACAGCCTCGCGACCGCCATCGCCGCGCTGCGGCTCCATACGCCCGGGCGGCTGGTGGTGGTGTTCGGCGCCGGCGGCGACCGGGACGCGGGCAAGCGGCCGCTGATGGGGCGCGCGGCGCTCGCGGCCGACGTCGCGGTGGTGACCGACGACAACCCCCGCTCGGAGGACCCCGCCGCGATCCGCGCGCAGGTTATGGCGGGGGCGCAGGGCGCCGACCCCGCCCCGATGGAGATCGGCGACCGGGCCGAGGCGATCCTGAGCGCGGTCGACATGCTCGGGCCGCAGGATCGTCTCCTGATCGCCGGCAAGGGTCATGAAACCGGCCAGATCGTCGGTCACGAGGTGATCCCGTTCGACGACGCCGAACAGGCGCGCGCCGCCGTCCAGGTGCTGGACGCGGAAGACGATACGGGGGACGCATGACCACGCTCTGGACCAGCGCCGAGGCCGAGGCCGCCACCGGCGGGCGCGCCACGCGCGCCTTCGACGCCACGGGCGTTTCCATCGACAGCCGCGCGGTGGAGAAAGGCGACCTCTTCGTCGCCCTCAGGGACGTGCGCGACGGCCACGACTTCGTCGCCGGGGCGCTGGAGGCGGGCGCCGCCGCCGCCCTCGTCTCCCGCATCCCCGAGGGCCTCGACGAAAGCGCGCCCCTGCTGCTGGTCGACGACACGCTGGCCGCGCTGGAGGCGCTCGGCGCCGCCGCCCGCGCCCGCACGAAAGCCAGGGTGGTCGCCGTCACCGGGTCCGTGGGGAAGACCTCCACCAAGGAGATGCTGCGCGCCGCCCTCGCGCCCCAGGGCGCCACCCACGCGGCCGAGAAGAGCTACAACAACCACTGGGGCGTGCCGCTGACGCTGGCGCGGATGCCGAAGGCCACGAAATTCGCGGTGATCGAGATCGGCATGAACCATGCCGGGGAGATCCGCCCGCTGACGAAGCTCGCCCGCCCCCATGTGGCGCTGATCACCACGGTCGCGCCGGTGCACATGGCCCACTTCCGCTCCGAGGCCGAGATCGCCTTCGCCAAGGCCGAGATCCTCGAGGGGCTGGAGCCCGGCGGCGCCGCGGTCCTGCCCCGCGACAATCCCCATTACGCGCGGCTCGCCCGGCGCGCCCGCAAGGTGGGGGTGAAGACGATCCTGCGCTTCGGCTCCTCGCCCCGCTGCTCGGCCAGGATGCTCAAGGCGGCGCCGGGGCCGGGGGGCACGACGCTGACCGCGCGCATCCACGGGCGCAACGCGCTGGTCAAGATCGGCGCCCCGGGCAAGCATTTCGCGATGAACGCGCTCGCCGTGCTGCTGGCGGTCGAGGCGCTGGGCGCGGACCCCGCCCGCGCGGCGCTCGCGCTGGGCGCCTGGCACGCCCCCGACGGGCGCGGCAGCCGCTGGCGCATCGCGCTCGACACCGCCGGCCTCGACGGCGCGGTGCACCTGGTCGACGAAAGCTACAACGCCAACCCCACCTCCGTCGGCGCGGCGCTGGAGGTGCTGGCCGCCTCCGCCCCCGAGGACGGGTTCGGCCGCCACGTGAAGGGCCGCAAGATCGCGATCCTGGGCGACATGCTGGAACTGGGCCCCGACGAGATCGCGCTGCACGAGGGCCTCGCGCGCCACCCCGCCATGGCCGCGCTCGACCGCGTCCACACCGTCGGCCCGCTGATGAAGGCCCTCCACGACGCCCTGCCGTCCGAGCGCCGCGGCCGCCACGCCCCGGACAGCGAGGTCATGGCGCGCGAGGTCCGCCGCCTGCTTGACGCCGGCGACGTGGTCATGGTGAAGGGCTCGCTCGGCGCGCGGATGGCGCGCGTGGTCGCGGCCGTGAAGGCGCTCGGCCGCCCCGCGCCCGAGCTCCCCGACGGCGAGGACGAAGGACCCGACGCCTGATGCTGTATCACCTGCTCACCCCCCTCTCGCAGGGCGGCGACGTGTTCAACCTCTTCAACTACCTGACCTTCCGGTCGGGCGGCGCGTTCCTGACGGCGCTGTTCCTGAGCTTCGGCTTCGGCAACCCGATCATCAACGCCCTGCGCCGGATGCAGAAGAAGGGCCAGCCGATTCGCGCCGACGGGCCCGAGGGGCACCTGCTGACCAAGACCGGCACCCCCACCATGGGCGGCGTGCTGATCCTGTTCTCGCTGCTGCTCTCCACCCTGCTGTGGTCCGACCTGTCGGAGGGCTACGTCTGGGTCGTGGTGCTGGTGGTGGCGGGCTTCGGCGCCATCGGCTTCGCGGACGACTACCTCAAGGTCTCGAAGTTCGACGTGAAGGGCGTGCCGGGCAGGATCCGGCTGGGCGCGGGCTTCGCCATCGCGCTCTGCGCCGCGCTCGCCACCGTCTGGCTGCAGCCCGCGCCGCTCTCGGGCGCGCTGGCCCTGCCGATCTTCAAGGACCTGCTGATCGACCTCGGGATCCTGTTCTACCCGTTCGCCATGCTGGTGATCGTGGGCGCGGCCAACGCGGTCAACCTGACCGACGGGCTCGACGGCCTCGCCATCATGCCGGTGATGATCGCCGGCGCTGCGCTCGGCTTCATCGCCTATGTCGTCGGCCGCACCGACTTCACCGAATACCTCGGCCTCTCCTACGTTCCCGGCACCGGCGAGATCGCGGTCTTCGCCGCCTCGCTGATCGGGGCGGGCCTGGGCTTCCTGTGGTTCAACGCCCCGCCGGCGCAGGTGTTCATGGGCGACACCGGCTCGCTGGCGCTGGGCGGGGGCCTCGGCGCCATCGCGGTGGCCACCAAGCACGAGATCGTGCTGGCGGTGATCGGCGGCCTCTTCGTGGTGGAGGCGATGTCGGTCATCATCCAGGTCGGCTACTACAAGATGACCAAGAAGCGGGTGTTCCTGATGGCGCCCATCCACCACCACTTCGAGAAGCTCGGCTGGCAGGAGCCCACCATCGTGATCCGGTTCTGGATCATCTCGGTGATCCTGGCGCTGGTCGGCCTCGCCACCCTGAAGCTGCGGTAGGGAGATCATGGCGCGCGGGCCCCGTCTCTTCGTCATCTCGGGCTGCTCGGGCGGCGGCAAGTCCACGCTGCTGGCCGAGTTGGCCGCCCGCGGCTGGGCGGTGGCGCCCGAGCCCGGCCGCGAGGTGGTGCGCGAGGAGACGGAGCAGGGCGGCGACGGCCTGCCCTGGGAGAACCTGACCCGCTTCGCCGAGCTCTGCGCCGCCCGCGCCGCCCAGGACCACGAGGCGGCGCTCTCCCGCCCCTCCGCCACCCTCTTCGACCGCTCGATCCTCGACGCCGTCGCGGCGCTGGAGCGGGCGGGCCTGCCGGTTCCCCCGGCGATGGCCGCCGAACTCGCCGCCCGCCGCTACGACGGCCCCGTCTTCCTCGCCCCGCCCTGGCCCGAGCTGCACCGCCCGGACGCCGAGCGTCGCCTGGACCTCCCGGCGGCCGTGGCCGAGCACGACCACCTCGAAACCCGCTACCCCGCCGAGGGCTACCGGACCGAGCCGCTCCCCCGCCTGCCGGTGGCGGAGCGGGCGGACTGGCTCGAGGCCCGGCTCGGCGCGCTGGAGGCCGCCGCATGATCCCCGTTCCCGGCTTCGACGGCGCCCGGGTGGGCGTCCTGGGCCTCGGCCGCTCCGGCCTCGCCGCCGCCCGGGCGCTTGCGGCCGGCGGCGCGGTCCCGGTCTGCTGGGACGACGGCGAGGCCGCCCGCGCCGCCGCCGAGGCCGAAGGGTTCGAGATCGCCGACCTCGGGCGCGAGCGGGCCTGGGAGGCGGGGCTCGCGCTGCTCTGCGTGTCGCCCGGCATCCCCGCGCTCTACCCCGCCCCGCACAAGGCGGTGGAGCAGGCCTGGGCCCATGGCGTGCCGGTCGACAACGACGTGGGGCTGCTGTTCCGGGCGCTGGCCGACGAGGACTTCGACAGCTTCGACGAGCCGCCGCGCGTGGTCTGCATCACCGGCTCCAACGGCAAGTCGACCACCACCGCCCTGATCGGCCATATCCTCGAGGCTGCCGGGACCCCCGCGCAGGTCGGCGGCAACATCGGCCTCGGCGTGCTGGGGTTCGAGCCTTTCCACGACGGCGAGGTGCTGGTGCTGGAGCTCTCCTCCTACCAGATCGAGCTCGCCCGCACGCTGGCGCCCGACGTGGCGGTGTTCCTCAACCTCTCCGACGACCACCTCGACCGCCACGGCGGGCGGGGCGGCTATTTCGCCGCCAAGGCCCGCCTCTTCGAGGCCGGCGCCCCCGAGCGCGCCGTGATCGGCATGGACGAGCCCGAGGGCCGGTTCCTCGCCGACCGGGTGCGGGGCAGGGGCGGCGAGGACGACGGGGTCATCGGCCTGTCGCTGACCCGCAAGCTGCCGGGCGAGGCCTGGGCCGTGACCGCCCGCAAGGGGTTCCTGGCGGAGACGCGCAAGGGCAAGCAGGTCGCCTCGGTCGACCTGCGGGAGCTGGCGACCCTGAAGGGCGCCCACAACCACCAGAACGCCTGCGCCGCCTGGGCGGCCTGCCGGGCGCTGGGCCTCGCGCCGCGGGCCATCGAGGCGGCCCTGAAGACCTTCCCGGGCCTGCCGCACCGGCTGGAGCTGGTGGCGCAGAAGGACGGCGTCGCCTTCGTCAACGACTCCAAGGCCACCAACGCGGACGCGGCCGAGAAGGCGCTGCTCGCCTGGCCCCGCGTGCGCTGGATCGCCGGCGGCGTGCCCAAGGCCGGCGGCATCGCCCCGCTCGTCCCGCTCTTCGACCGGGTCGCCTGCGCCTACCTGATCGGCGAGGCGGCGGAGGCGTTCGCGAAGACGCTGGGCGACACGCCCCACGTGATGTGCGGCGACCTCGAGACCGCCGTCGCCCGCGCCGCGGCGGACGCGCAGCCGGGAGAGGCCGTGCTGCTCTCCCCCGCCTGCGCCAGCTTCGACCAGTTCAAGAGCTTCGAACACCGCGGAGACGCGTTCCGCGCCCTCGCCCGCCGCGCCGCCGGCTTGTCCGACCTGCAGGAGGATCCCGCATGACCGAGATGGTCTTCGGCCACGTCGCCGCCGCCCGCTCCTCGGAGCCGATCCTGACCCGCTGGTGGCGCACCGTCGACCGCTGGACGGTGGGCGCGGTGCTCGGCCTGATCGTGATCGGGCTGGTGGTGGGCATGGCGGCCTCGGCCCCGCTGGCCGAGCGGCTGGGCCTGCCGCCCTTCTACTTCGTGATCCGCCAGGCGGCCTTCGCCACGCTGGGCGTGGCGCTGATGGTCGGCATCTCGATGCAGGACGTGAGGACCGTGCGCCGGCTCGCGGTGATGGGCTTCGTCGGCGCGCTGCTGACCTGCCTCGCGCTGCCGATGATCGGCACCGACTTCGGCAAGGGCGCGGTGCGCTGGGTCTCGCTCGGCGTGCTGACCGTTCAGCCGTCGGAGTTCCTGAAACCCGCCTTCGTGGGCTGCGCGGCCTGGGTGATGGCCTCGACCTTCGACCGCCGGGGCCCTCCGGGCAAGTTCCTGAGCTTCCTGCTCGCCTGCGGCTGCGCGGCGATGCTGGCGCTGCAGCCGGACTTCGGCCAGGCGGCGCTGCTGCTGGCGACCTGGGGGATCATGTATTTCGTGGCCGGCGCCTCGGTGCCGCTGATGGTGGGCATCGCCGGCGGCGTCGCCGCGGTGGGGGCCTTCGCCTACGAGAACTCCCAGCACTTCGCGCGGCGCATCGACGGGTTCCTCGCGGCCGAGGTCGATCCCCGCACCCAGATCGGCTACGCCACCAACGCCATCCAGGAGGGCGGCTTCTTCGGCGTCGGCGTCGGCGAGGGCTCGGTCAAGAACATCCTGCCCGACGCGCACACCGACTTCATCATCGCCGTGGCGGCCGAGGAATACGGCCTCGTGCTCTGCGTGATCGTGATCGGCCTCTTCCTGTTCATCCCGATCCGCGCCCTCTACCGCCTGACCGAGGAGCGCGACCCCTTCGCCCGCCTCGCCGGCGCGGGCATGGCGGGGCTCGTGGGCCTGCAGGCCTTCGTCAACCTGGGCGTCGCCATCCGCCTGCTGCCCGCCAAGGGCATGACGCTGCCCTTCGTGAGCTACGGCGGCTCGTCCCTGCTCGCCGCCGGCATCGGCATGGGCCTGCTGCTGGCGATGACCCGCAAGCGCCCCCAGCGCGACGTGCTCGAGGCGCTGGAGCACTCCGCATGAGGGCCGGAGTCCCCGGCCCGGAGGCGCCCTGCGGGCGGGCATGGCGGCGTCGCCCGGGCGGCGAGGGTCGCGAGGGGCCCGCGGGCGTGGCGCAGGCGGGGAGGGGCGCATGAGCGCCCCGCATCTCGTCATCGCCGCCGGCGGCACCGGCGGGCACATGTTCCCCGCCCAGGCGCTGGCGCAGGAGATGCTGCGCCGAGGCTGGCGGGTGTCGCTGACCACCGACGACCGGGGCGCGCGCTACGCCTCCGGCTTCCCCGAGGCGGTGGCGCGGGTGCCGGTGCGCTCGGCGACCTTCGCGCGCGGCGGCGTGGCGGCGAAGCTGGCGGCGCCGGTCCTGATCGGGATGGGCGTGCTGGAGACGCTGCGCTGGTTCCGCCGCGATCCGCCGGCGGTGGTGGCGGGGTTCGGGGGCTATCCCTCGCTGCCCGCGCTGTCGGCGGCGGTGCTCTCGGGCCGGCCGCGGCTGATCCATGAGCAGAACGGCGTGCTGGGCCGGGTCAACCGCCGCTTCGCGCCGCGCGTGGCGCTGGTCGCCTGCGGGACCTGGCCGCTGACCAACGCCCCCGCGGGGGTCGACGCGCGCCACGTCGGCAACCCGATCCGCGACGCCGCCCGGGCGCTCGCCGGCGCGCCCTACGCGCCCCCCGGCGACGGCCCGCTGAACCTGCTGGTCTTCGGCGGCAGCCAGGGCGCCTCGGCCCTCTCGCGCCTGCTGCCCGAGGCCATCGGCGGCCTGCCCGCCGACCTGCGCGCCCGCCTGCGCCTGACCCAGCAGGCGCGCGAGGGCGAGGCCGAGGCGCTGAGCGAGGCCTACGCCGCCCAGGGCATCCCCGCCGAGGTCGCGCCCTTCTTCGCCGACATGCCCCGGCGCATCGCCGACGCGCATCTGGTGGTCTGCCGGGCAGGGGCCTCGACGGTGGCCGAACTGACCGCCATCGGCCGCCCCTCGATCCTGATCCCCTATCCCCACGCGATGGACGACCACCAGAGCGCCAACGCCAAGCCGCTGGCCGAGGCCGGGGCCGCGCGCCTCGCGCTCGAGGCGGGCTTGACGCCGCAGGCGCTTTCCGCGCACATCGCCGCGGTTCTCGGCGACCCGGCCCGGGCCTCGGCCATGGCCGCGGCCGCCGTCGCGCTCGGGCGGCCCGACGCCGCCGAGCGGCTCGCCGACCTCGCCCAGTCCGTCGCCGGCGCCTGATCCCGCCGCGATCGCCCGCCCCTGACCCTTCGGAGCAAGCCCATGTCCCCCGTCAGCCGCCAGCCGCAGGAAGTCGGCCCGATCCATTTCATCGGCATCGGCGGCATCGGCATGTCCGGCATCGCCGAGGTGATGCTGAACCTCGGCTACGACGTGCAGGGCTCGGACGCCAGGGACTCGGAGATCGTGCAGCGCCTGCGCACGCTGGGCGCCCGGATCGAGATCGAGCAGAAGGCCGAGAACCTGGGCCGCGCCAAGGTCGTGGTGATGTCGTCCGCGATCAAGAAGGGCAACCCCGAGCTCGACGCCGCCCGCGCCGCCGGCCTGCCGGTGGTGCGCCGGGCCGAGATGCTGGCCGAGCTGATGCGCCTGAAATACAACGTCGCGGTGGCCGGCACGCACGGCAAGACCACGACCACCTCGATGGTCTCGGCGATCCTGGACGCGGGGGGCGTGGACCCGACGGTGATCAACGGCGGCGTGATCCACGCCTACGGCTCCAACGCCCGGATGGGCGAGGGCGAGTGGATGGTGGTCGAGGCCGACGAGTCGGACGGCACCTTCAACCGCCTCCCCGCCACCATCGCCATCATCACCAACATCGACCCCGAGCACCTGGACCACTACGGCGACTTCGAGGGCGTGAAGGCGGCGTTCGAGCGCTTCGTCTCCAACCTCCCCTTCTACGGGGCGGCGGTGTGCTGCATCGACCACCCCGAGGTGCAGGCCCTGGTCGGGCGCGTCGACGACCGCCGCAAGATCACCTACGGCTTCAGCCTGCAGGCCGACGTGGTGGGGGTGAACCTGCGCCACGAGGGGCCGGTCTCGACATTCGACGTCATCGCCCGCCTGCGCGACGGGCTCGCCCGCGGCGAGCGGCGCATCGAGGGGATCGAGCTGCCGATGCCCGGCGACCACAACGTCCTCAACGCGCTGGGCGCCATCGCGGTGGGGCTGGAGCTGGGCCTGCCCGACGAGGCGATCCGCGCCGGCCTCAAGAAATTCGGCGGCGTCAACCGCCGCTTCACCCGGGTCGGCGAGTGGAACGGCGCCCCGATCATCGACGACTACGGCCACCACCCGGTCGAGATCGCGGCCGTCCTCAAGGCCGCCCGCCAGGCGGTGGGGCCGCAGGGCCGGGTGATCGCGATCCACCAGCCGCATCGGTATTCGCGCCTCAGCTCGCTCTTCGACCAGTTCTGCACCTGCTTCAACGAGGCGGACATGGTCGCGATCCCCGAGGTCTACGCCGCCGGCGAGGAGCCGATCGAGGGCGCGGACCGCGACGCGCTCGTCGCCGGCCTGACCCGCCACGGCCACCGCGACGCGACCGCGCTGGAGGGGCCCGAGGCGCTGCCCGACTACGTGGCCGCCCGCGCCCGGCCCGGCGACATCGTGGTCTGCCTCGGCGCCGGCTCGATCACCCAGTGGGCCCGGGCGCTGCCCGCCGCGCTGGCCGGACGCGCCGCGGCCGAGTGACGGCGGGCGGCCCGCCGCCCGCACGCCGCTCCCGCCCATCGCCGGCCGGGCTGCGCGAGATCCCTTCGGCCCTCCCCCGGCGCGCGGCGCAGGCCCGGGCCGGGGCGCAGGGCCGGGCGCGCGATGCGCGGGGCCGCCCGGGGTGCGCGCGGCGGTCGCCTTGCCGTGGCGGCCGCGGGCGCCACCCTGTGGGGCGCGGCGCCGCGCCCCGCGGGAGGGCGGCGCCGCTCGACGCCGCCGGCGCGGATCGGGCGCGGGCGGCATCCCCTCGATCCGTCGTGCGCTCTGCGGGCCGCGGCGCCGCCTGGCCGGAGATCCGCCGATGACCGACGCCTCCTCCGCCCCGGGTCTCCAGCGTCGGCTCGGCTTCTGGCTGCTGATGCTCTACGGGCTCGGGGTCATGGTCGGCGCGGGCATCTACGTGCTGATCGGCGAGGTCGGCGGGCGCACCGGCCTGCTGGCGCCGGCGGCCTTCCTGCTCGCGGCCCTCGTCGCCGCCCCCACCGCGATGAGCTACGCCGAGCTCGCCGGCCGCATCCCCGAGGCGGGGGGCGAGGTCGCCTGGCTGCGCGACGCCTTCGGGCTGAGCCTGCTGCCGCCGGTCGCGGGGCTGCTGATCGTGGGGGGCGCCACGCTCTCGGCCGCGGCGGTGATCCAGGGAGGGGCGGCCTATCTCTGGGCGCTGACGCCCCTGCCGGCGGATCTCAAGGCGCTGATCCCCTACACCTGGCTGATCCCGCCGCTGATCGCGGCGATGGCGGTCGCGGCGGTCTGGGGGGTGGTCGAGTCGATGGTCGTCGCCGCCGTGCTGACGCTGGTCGAGGTCTCGGGCCTGCTGCTGGCGATCTGGGCGGGGTTCGAGGCGCCCCCGACCGCGGAATGGCGCGACGGCCTGCCGGGCGCGGTCGAGCACCTGGGCGGGCTGGGCGGCGCGGCGAGCGCGCTGGCGGGGGCCTCGCTGCTCGCCTTCTTCGCCTTCATCGGTTTCGAGGACATGGTGAACATGGCCGAGGAGACCCACGACCCCGGCCGCACCATGGCGCGCGCGATCCTGGCCGCGCTGGCGATCACGGCGGTGCTCTATGCGCTGGTGGCCGCCGCGGCGCTGCATGCGCTGCCCAGCGCGCTGATGGCGACGATGTACGATCCGCTGACCGGGGTGGTGCGGGCGGGGGCGCCGGCGCTGGTCCCGGTGATCGCGCTGATCGGGGGGGCGGCGGCGCTGAACGGGGTGCTGGCGCAGATGGTGATGGGGGCGCGGATCCTCTATGGAACCGGGCGGCGGCATCCCCGGCTCGCGCTGCTCGCGCGGGTGGCGCCGGGACGCGGCACGCCCTGGGTGGCGACCCTGCTGATGGGCGCCCTGGTGACGGGCGTGGCGCTCCTGGTCCCGCTGGGGCCGCTGGCGGCGGGCTCGGCGGGGGTGCTGCTGGCGGTGTTCGTGGGCGTGAACCTGGCGCTGGTGGTGCTGCGGCGCAAGGCGCCGGCGCCGGACGGCGCCTGGACCGCCCCATTCTGGGCGCCCTGGGCGGGCATGGCCCTCTCCGCGGCCGCCGTGGCCGCGGGCGTGTTCGGAGGCTGAGACAGATGACGACCCAAGACGCCGCGAGCCGCGGGTCCGCGACCGCCGAGCCCGCGACCGCCGGCCCCGGGGCCGCCGAGCCCGCGACCGCGGGCGCCCGGGCCGGCGAGCCCGCGGCCGCGGCCGCGGGCGCCCCGGGCGCCGGCGCGGCGATCCCCGCGCGGCTCGACGGCGCGGCGCTGGCCGCGCGCCTGCCGCAGGCCCGCGGACGCCTCGCGTCGATGCGCCCGCTCGCCGACCTGTGCTGGCTGCGGGTGGGCGGGCCGGCCGAGGCGCTGTTCCAGCCCGAGGACGTGGGCGACCTCGCGGCCTTCCTCGCGGCCCTGCCGGCGGACGTGCCGGTGACGCCGCTGGGCGTCGGCTCGAACCTGATCGTGCGCGACGGCGGGCTGCCGGGGGTGGCGATCCGGCTCGGGCGGGCCTTCATGGGGGCCGAGGTCCTCGACGGCGCGCGCCTGCGCGTCGGCGCGGGCCTGCTCGACAGCCGCGCGGCGATGGCGGCGGCCGAGGCGGGGATCGCGGGGCTCGAGTTCCTGCGCACCATCCCCGGCGCGATCGGCGGCGCGATCCGGATGAACGCGGGCTGCTACGGCAGCTACACGGCGGACGTGGTCGAGCAGGTCGTGGCCGTCGACCGCCAGGGCCGGACGCGGCGCCTGTCGGGCGCGGAGATCGGCTTCGCCTACCGCGCCTGCGACCTCCCCGAGGACTGGGTGATCGTCGAGGCGGTGCTGCGCGGCGCGCCCGGCGAGCCGGCGGCGATCCGCGCGAAGATGGACGACTTCCTCGCCCGGCGCGAGGCGAGCCAGCCCACCCGCGAGCGCACCGCCGGCTCCACCTTCCGCAACCCGGCCGGCTATTCCTCGACCGGCGAGGCGGGGGACCCGATGGACCTCAAGGCCTGGTCGCTGATCGACCGGGCGGGGATGCGCGGCGCGCGGCGGGGGGGCGCGCAGATCTCCGAGCTGCACTCGAACTTCCTGATCAATGCGGGGGGCGCGACGGCGGCCGACCTCGAAGGGCTCGGCGAGGAGGTGCGCGACAAGGTGCGCGCGGCCTTCGGGATCGAGCTGGAATGGGAAGTGAAGCGCATCGGCCTGCCGGGCTGACGCGGGCGACGTCGCGGGCCCGAGGCGGCGCCTGCGCCGCGGGCGGGTCCCTGCGCCGCCGGGCCCGCCGGCCGGCGGGCCGCGCGCCGTGCGCCCGCCGCTCCGCCGCGCGCGGGCGCGCCTCCCGCCCGCCCTCCCCGGCGCGCCCGCGCGCGACGGAGCGGCGGGCGGCGGCGCCCCGGGGCGGGCCGGGGAGGGGGCGGCCGGCCGGCGATGGAACCCGCCTCCACCCTTCGGAAAACCCTGCCGTGGCGCTCGCGCCCCGCTTTCTGGGTTCCGGCGCGGGTCCCCTTGCGCTACACTGCGAAAACGCCCTGCTTCGCAACGCCCTGCGGCCCGTTCCGCAGACTCGCTGCGAAGTCGGGCGGGACCGAGCATCGGCCGCAGGACCGGGAAAACCCGGCGGCGGCCATACAGGCGGGCGCAGCACGGAAACCGGGCGCGTCCATGAAAGCCCCCGCAGAGGGGCGAGGGACTTTGAGGCGGCATGTCGGGCAGGGCTTCCACCCGTGTCGCGGTGCTGTTGGGCGGCCGGTCGGCCGAGCGCGAGGTCTCCCTCGTCTCGGGCGCCGAATGCGCAGCCGCGCTGAGGACCGCGGGCTATTCCGTGATCGAGATCGACGCCGGGCCGGACCTGGTCCAGCGGCTTGCGGACGCGAGCCCCGACGTCGTGTTCAACGCGCTCCACGGCCGCTGGGGCGAGGACGGCTGCGTGCAGGGCCTGCTGGAGTGGCTGGGCCTGCCCTACACCCATTCGGGGGTGCTGGCCTCCGCCGTCGCCATGGACAAGGTCAAGGCCAAGGAGGTCTTTGCCGCCGCCGGACTGCCGGTGGCCGAGGGCCGGCTGGTGCCCAAGGCCGAGGCCGCCGCCGGCCACCCCCTGCCGCTCCCCTACGTGCTGAAGCCCTATAACGAGGGCTCCTCTGTCGGGGTCTACATCGTGCTCGAGGGCGCCAACGGCCCCGCGCGCCTCGCCCCCGACGCCCCCGACCTGCTGCTGGCCGAGACCTTCGTGCCGGGGCGCGAGATGACCGTCGCCGTGATGGGCGACCGGGCGCTGGCGGTGACCGACATCATGGCCGCCTCGGGCGGCTGGTACGACTACAACGCCAAGTACGCCGCCGGCGGCTCCTCCCACGTGATCCCCGCCCAGATCCCGCAGGAGATCGAGGACGCCTGCCGCGACATCGCCGTGCGCGCCCACCGGGCGCTGGGCTGCCGGGGCCTGTCGCGCTCCGACTTCCGCTGGGACGAGAGCAAGGGGCTCTCCGGCCTGATCCTGCTCGAGGTCAACACCCAGCCCGGCATGACGCCCACCTCGCTCGCGCCCGAGCAGGCCGCCCACGCCGGCATCTCCTTCCCCGATCTCTGCGCCTGGCTGGTGGAGGACGCCTCGTGCCTGCGCTGACCGCATCCGACCGCCGCCCCGCCCCGGGCGCGACGCGGCCGAGCCCGCCCGCAGGGCGCCTCCGGGCCCCGCGGACCGTCCTGGTGCCCGCGCGATGAGCGCCCTGGGCCGCGCCCTCTCCCGCCGCCTGCGCCGGCTGAAGCCCGAGCCGCCGGGCCCGTTCGAGACCCCGCGCCGGCGCCGCGACCCCTCGCCGTCGCGCTGGCGCTACCGGCTCGACCGTCTCGGCCGGCGCGGCTACGTGCGCTTCGCCCTGCGCCGCCTGACGGCGCCCGCCGGCTTCGCCCTCGCCGCCTTCTGGGCCTGGCAGAGCCCCACCGTCCACGAGATCGCCCTCGACCTCGCCGCCCGCGCCCGCGCGGCGGTGGTGGAGCGGCCGGAATTCGCGGTCTCGCGCCTCGACATCCACGGCGGCAGCCCCGACCTGCAGGCCCGGGTGGAGAGCCGCCTCGACCTGGCGCTGCCCGTCTCCTCGCTCGACCTCGACCTCGCCGCGCTGAAAGGGGAGGTCGAGACCATCCCCGGCGTCGCCCGGGCCGAGCCCAAGGTGATGCCCGACGGCGCGCTGCGCATCGAGCTCGCCCAGCGGGCCCCCGCCGCGCTCTGGCGCTGGGAGGGGCAGCTCCACCTGCTCGACGCCGACGGCGTGGTCATCGGCCCCGTCGCCGCCCGCGCCGCCCGTCCCAACCTGCCGCTGATCGTGGGCGAGGGCGCCGACCGCGCGGTGGCCCAGGGCCTCGCGCTGTGGGACCTCGCCCAGCCGATCAACGACCGCCTGCGCGGCCTGGTGCGCGTGGGCGAGCGGCGCTGGTCGCTGGCGCTCTCCTCCGGCATGGTCGTGCACCTGCCCGAGAAGGCCCCCGAGGCCGCGCTGCGCCGGCTCCTGCACCTCGAGCGGGACGAGCAGCTGCTCGACCGCGAGGTTTCCGTCATCGATCTGCGCGACCCCGAGCGTCCCACCCTGCGCCTGACCCCGCGGGCGGTGGACGTGCTGGAAGGCGCGCGCGAACTCCTGGAAGGACAGAAGGCATGAGGCACGCGCTTTTCGCGTCGCAGAGCATGATGCGCGACCAGCTCCGCTCGGCGCTCAAGCGGGGCCTGCTGGCGGTGCTGGACATCGGCACCTCCAAGACCGCCTGCCTGATCCTGCGCATCGACCCCGCCAAGCTCGCGGCCGCCACCGCCGAGGAGGGCCGCCAGGGCGGCTACCTCGCCATGCGCGTGATCGGCGTCGGCGTCACCCAGTCCCGCGGCGTGCGCCTGGGCGAGATCGTGGACATGGAGGAATGCGAGCGCGCCATCCGCACCGCCCTGCAGGCCGCCGAGAAGATGGCCGGCGTGCGCGTCGACCAGGTGATCGGCGCCGTCTCCGGCGCGCGCCCCGTCTCCTGGGGGTTCACCGGCGACGCCGAGGTGATGTCGGGCGAGGTCACCGACCAGGACGTCGCCGCCGCGCTCGCCGCCTGCCCCGAGCCCCCCGCCGAGGAGGGGCGCGAGATCCTGCACGCGCTGCCGGTGAACTTCACCCTCGACCAGACCTCGTTCCTCTCCGATCCCCGCGGGATGACCGGGCAGAACCTCTCGGTCGACATGCACATCCTCTCGGTCGCCTCGGCGCCGCTTCGCAACCTCGCGCGCTGCGTGCGCCGCTGCGACCTGGAGCTGGCGGGCGTGGTGACCGCGCCCTATTCGTCGGGCCTCTCCAGCCTCGTCGAGGACGAGCAGGAGCTGGGCGCGGCCTGCGTCGACATGGGGGGCGGGGCGACCGGCGTCTCGATCTTCCTGCGCAAGCAGCTGATCTGCCTCGACGTGGCCCGCGTCGGCGGCGCCCACGTGACCCGCGACATCTCCGAGGCCTTCGGCATCGACACCGCCACGGCCGAGCGGATCAAGACCCTGCACGGCGGCGTCATGGCGACCGGCCTCGACGACCGCGAGCAGATCACGGTCCCGGTGCTCGGCGGGGACGAGGGCGAGACCCGCACCATCACCCGCGCCGCCCTGATCGGCGTGATCCGCCCCCGCGTGGAGGAGATCTTCGAGGAGGTCCGCCACCTGCTCGACCGCGCGGGCTTCGGCGGCCTCCCCTCCCGCCGCGTGGTCCTCACGGGCGGGGGCAGCCAGCTCCCGGGGCTCGAGGACGTCGCCCGCCGGGTCATCGGCCAGCGGGTGCGCATCGGCCGCCCGCTGCGCGTGGCGGGCCTGCCGCAGTCGGCCGCGGGCCCGGCCTTCTCGGCCGCCGTCGGCCTCGCCGCCTACGCGGTGCGCCCCCACGACGAGTTCTGGGATTTCGAGGAGCCCGCCGGCCTCTCCGGCGGCACCCGCCTGCGCCGCACGGTGCGCTGGTTCAAGGACAATTGGTGAGCGTCCGCCGTCGCCGCCCGACCGGCGGCGACGGCGTCCGGGCCTGAACGAGGACCACCCCGTCCGGCGGCGGCGCCCAGGGCGTCGGCCCGCGGACGACGTCCGCGGGCCGCGTCTCACGCCTCCGGCTCGAAGGTCATCGAGACGCCGTTCATGCAGTAGCGCAGCCCCGTGGGCTGCGGCCCGTCGGGGAAGACGTGGCCGAGATGGGCGTCGCACCGGGCGCAGGTCACCTCGGTGCGGCGCATGAAGTGGCTGAGATCCTCGTGCAGCTCGACCGCGTCCTGCTCGATCGGGGCCCAGAAGCTGGGCCAGCCGGAGCCGCTCTCGTATTTCGTCTCCGCGTCGAAGAGGGGCGCGCCGCAGCACACGCACAGATAGGTGCCGGGACCCTTGGGGAAGCCCGGGTGGGCGCCGGGACGCTCGGTCCCCTTCTCGCGGGTGACCTTGTAGGTCAGCGGGTCGAGCTCGGCGCGCCATTCCTCGTCGGACTTGATCAGCTTGTCGGTCATGGTGTTCCTTCCCTGCGACAGTTTCGCCGCACCTGCCGGGGGCGTCATGCGCATGTCATCGCCGCCACCCTATCTAGGCCGAGGTTCCCTGGCTGTGGAGGGGTCGATGCGCATGTTCTCCCGCGGACGTTACACGGTGCGCCTGTCGCGCGAGCCCGCCGACGTGGAGGCCGCCCAGCGGCTCCGCTTCCGGGCCTTCATCGCCGCCCGCCCCGGGGCGGCCCTGACCGGGGACCGGGCCGAGGGCCTGGACCGGGACGCCTTCGACGCGGCCTGCCTGCACGCGCTGGTCGAGACCGGCGAGGGCGAGCTGGTCTGCTGCTTCCGCATGCTGCCGCTGGCGAGCGGGGCGGAGATCGGGCGCAGCTACTCGGCGCAGTACTACGAGCTGTCGTCGCTGCACGACTTCGCCGGGCCGATGGTCGAGATGGGGCGCTTCTGCATGGCGCCGGGCGTGCGCGACCCCGACGTGATCCGCGCGGCCTGGGCGGCGATGACCGCCTATGTCGAGGCGGAGGGGGTCGAGCTGCTGTTCGGCTGCTCCAGCTTCGAGGGCGTGGACGCCGAGGCCTACATGGACGCCTTCGCCTACCTCAAGGAGAAGCACCTGGCGCCGCGGCGCTGGCTGCCGCGGCCCAAGGCGCCGGCGATCTTCCGCTTCGCGGCCAAGTGGCGGCTGAAGCGGCCGGACATGAAGCTGGCGATGCGCCGGATGCCGCCGCTGCTGCGCTCCTACCTGCTGCTCGGGGGCTGGGTGTCGGATCACGCGGTGATCGACCGGGACCTGAATACGCTGCATGTGTTCACCGGCGTCGAGATCAGCCGCGTCCCCGCCGCCCGCCGCCGCCTGATGCGCCCCGCCGCCGGCTGAGGCGCGTCCCGGCAGGCGTCGCCGGCGCCCGTGGCGGGCCCGGCCGCGCCTGCGGGTTCCCCGCAGGGTCCGCGCAGGGCGCGGACGCCTCCGCCAGGGCGGAGGCGCGCGGCCTTCGCGCCCCGCCTCCGGCGTCTCCGCCCCGTGGCGGGCGTCGGAGGGGCCTGCGGCAGGCCGCGGGCCGGACGGCGATGGATCGCGCGGCGGGTCGGGCCGGGGGCGCCCCGGGCCTGACCCGGGGCCTCTCGCCGGCCGTCGGGCCGGTCGCGACGGGGGAGGGCGCCCCCACGCCCCGCGCCCCCGCCCCGCGCCCCCGCCCCGCGCCCCGCGCCCCCGGCGAGGCGGCCTCGGCGCCCTGCGGCGGAGGCGGCTCAGGTGGCGACGTCGGGGCCCTCGCGGCCGGTGCGGGCGCGGATGCCGGCCAGCGCCTCGGCGGCCTCGATCACCTGCGAAAGGGCGACCTGCGGATCGGCGTGGGCGGCTTCGGCGGGGTCCGCGAGGCGACGCTCCATGTAGACGCGCAGGGTGGCGCCCTCGGTGCCGGTGCCCGACAGGCGCAGCACCAGGCGGGCGTCCTCGGCGAAGACGATGCGGATCCCCTGCTTCGTCGCCACGTCGCCCGAGATCGGGTCGGTGTAGGCGAAATCGTCCGCCGCCTCGACGGTCAGCGCGCCGGCCTTCGTCCCGGGCAGGGCGTCGAGCCTGGCGCGCAGGTCGTTCATCAGGCGCTCGGCCGCCGCCGTGTCGATCGCCTCGTAGTCGTGGCGGGTGTAGACGTCGCGGCCGAAACGGGCCCAGTGGTCCTCCAGGATCTCCTGCACCGAGATCCTGCGCACCGCCAGGATGTTGAGCCACAGCAGCACCGCCCACAGCCCGTCCTTCTCCCGCACGTGGTCGGAGCCGGTTCCGAAGCTCTCCTCGCCGCAGATCGTGGCGCGGCCGGCGTCCAGCAGCGTGCCGAAGAACTTCCAGCCCGTGGGCGTCTCGTGCAGCTCGATCCCCAGCGCCGCGGCCACCCGGTCGGCGGCGCGCGAGGTGGGCATCGAGCGCGCGATCCCCTTCAGCCCGCCCGCGTAACCCGGCGCCAGATGCGCGTTCGCCGCCAGCACCGCGAGACTGTCGGAGGGCGAGACGTAGACCCCCCGCCCCAGGATCATGTTGCGGTCCCCGTCCCCGTCCGAGGCGGCGCCGAAGTCCGGCGAGGCCGGCCCCGTCATCAGGTTCCACAGGTCGTGGGCATGGGCCGGGTTCGGGTCCGGGTGGCCGCCGCCGAAGTCGGGCAGGGGGGTGGCGTTCATCACCGTGCCGGTGGGGGCGCCGAGCCGGTTCTCCAGCACCTCGACCGCGTAGGGGCCGGTGGCGGCGTGCATCGCGTCGAAGCGCAGGGTGAAGCCCTGGGCGATCATCCCGCGGATCGCGTCGAAGTCGAACAGGCTCTCCAGCAGGTCGGCGTGGATCTTCACGGGGTCGATCACCTCGACCGTCATGCCGCCCAGCGTCAGGGTCCCCACGGTCTCGAGGTCCGGGTCGGGGACGTCGAGGGTCAGGTAGCGCTCGATGCTCTCGGTCCTCGCGTGGATGGCGTTGGTGATGCTCTCGGGCGCGGGGCCGCCGGCGGCGATGTTGTACTTCACGCCGAAGTCGCCGTCCTCGCCGCCCGGGTTGTGCGACGCCGACAGGATCAGCCCCCCGTCCGCCTTCAGCGTGCGGATCACGGCCGAGGCCGCGGGCGTGGACAGCAGCCCGCCCTGGCCCACCACCACCTTCGCCGCCCCGTTGGCCGCGGCCATCTTCAGGATCGTCGCCGAGGCCTCGCGGCCGAAATACCGCCCGTCGCCGCCCAGAACCAGAGTGCGCCCCTCGATCCCGCCCAGCGCGTCGAAGACCGACTGCACGAAATTCTCGAGGTAGCGGGGCCCCATGAAGGTCCGGGTCCGGGCGCGCAGGCCGGAGGTGCCGGGCTTCTGGCCGGGGATCGGCGAGGTCTTCACGGTCGTCGGGGTCATCGGGGTCTCCGGATGGGCCTTCGGCGTCTGGACGCCGTTTCCGAGGGGCGGGTGGGAGTTAGGCGTGCGGCGACGCCGCGGTCAACCGCGCCGCCGTCGCGGACGCTCCGCGGGCGGGCGGGACCCTCGGCCGGGGATGCGGCGGGAAGATGACGGCCGGGCGGAGCGGACGGGGCGCCGGGCCCCGCCCCGCCACGGCCCTCAGCCCGCCGGGCCCCGCCCCGCCGGGGTCCTCAGCCCGCCGGGCCCCGCCCCGCCGGGGCCCTCAGCCCGCCGGACGCTTCAGCGTCGCCAGCCGGTCCTGGGTGCGGCCCGAGGCGCCGAACTCCGACGGCTTCATCCCCTCGAAGGCGGTGATCCGGCCCCAGGCGTCGGCGACCTGCTCGACCGAGGCGGGGCCGTGGGGGTCGAACTGCACGCCCTGGCTCTCGAAATAATGCAGCCGCCCGAAGCCGCCCGCCGCCGCGGTCACGATCACGCCGGTGTCGGCGCAGGCCTCGGAGGCGAGATAGGCGACCGCGGGCGAGACATGGGCGGGGTCGAGCATGGCCAGATAGTCCTCGGGGATCCCGAGGTTCTCGGTCATCCGGCTGCGCGCGCCGGGGGAAACGGCGTTGACCAGCACGTTCTTCTTCGCCCCCTCGATGGCGAGCGTGCGCATCAGCCCCAGCAGCCCCTCCTTGGCCGAGCCGTAGTTGGCCTGCCCGAAGTTGCCCGATGTGCCGGCGACGGAGGTGGTGAAGATCACCCGCCCGTAGCCCTGCTCGAGCATCGGGTTCCAGGCCGCGCGGGTGCAGAACACGCCGCCCCAGTAATGCACGTCGAAGACCGCGCGGAAGTCGTCGAGGTTGGTCTTGGCGAAGGACTTGTCGCGCAGGATGCCGGCGTTGTTGACCAGCACGTCGATGCGCCCGAAGGCGTGCAGCGCGGCCGCGACGATGGCCTCGCCGCCCTCCTTCGTGGCCACGCTGTCGTAGTTGGCGACCGCCTCGCCGCCGGCGTCGCGGATCTCGTCCACCACGCGGTCGGCGGCGGCCATGTTCTCGCCCTTGCCGTCCATGGTCGAGCCGAGGTCGTTGACCACCACCTTCGCGCCCTGCTTCGCCAGCAGCAGCGCATGGGCGCGGCCCAGCCCCGCGCCGGCCCCGGTCACCACGGCGACCCGGCCCTCCAGCCTCAACGTCATGTCTTTCCTCCCGATCCGGATTCGATGTCCGGTTTTTCGCGGCCCCCAGCAAAGCAGCCGGGGGCGCCCGCGTCCACCGGCCGATGCGGGGCTCAGGCCGGCTGGCGGCGCGCCTCCAGGATGCGGTCGACGGCGATCCTGGCGGTCTCCGCGCAGGCCTGCGTGCCGCCGTTGCCGTAGGCCTTCACCGCGTCGCCCACGCACCACAGGCCCGCGATCCCGGTCTCCTGCTCCATGTCGTAGCCGGCGCCCGAGCGCTGCGCCGGCCACGCGTCCCGCATCACCCGGATCGACAGGATTTTCGCCACGTCGTCGAAGCCGGGGAACTGCTCGCGCAGGTCCGTCAGCCCGTTCTCGACCTCGGCGTCCGAGTCGAAATCCGCGATGGCGGGGCGGGGGACGGCGTAGGCCACGTATTGATGCCAGCCCTGCGGCGCGAGCTCGGGGCAGGTCGCGGTCAGGTTCGCCATGTTGCACAGCCGCCCCGTGGCGGTGCGCCCGAAGGTCATGATGCCGGGCGCGGGCATGATGTCCTCTCGCGTGGCGAAGTTGTAGACGATGTTGGCGGCGGGCCGCAGGACCTCGCGCGTGCGCCGGACGTAGTCGGGGGAGAGATGCGCCTCCGCCAGCTCCGCCAGCGCCCGCGGGCCGCCGTTGAAGATCACCGAGCGGGCGGGGACGCGCACCGTCTCGCCGTCGCGGCGGATCAGGACGGCGCGGATCGCGCCGGCCTCGACCTCCAGCGCCACCGCCGGGGCCTCCAGCCAGACCTCGCCGCCCAGCCGCTCCACCGCCGCGGCCAGCGCCGCCCAGGCGCCGCCGGTGCCCTGCGGGTGGAAGCCGAAGCGTTTGAAGGCGCCCTTGGAGGTGAAATAGGTCAGGAAGGCGCGGGCCGGGATCTCGTCGGCGTTCATCGCGAAGATCGCGGCGCAGAGGTTTCGGAAGATCGCGTGCACCGTGGCGTTGGAGGTGTAGCGTTTCAGCCAGTCCTCGGTGGACTCGCGCCCGTCGGGCAGGGAGCCGGTGCGCGCCTGCGCGAACTGGTCGAGCACCCTGGAGGCCTGTTTCGTCAGCCCCCCCAGCAACATGCCCAATCCCCCCTTCTGGACGTTCACCACCTTGCGGTCGAGGTAGAAGACCGTGGCCGGGTTCGGCTCCCGGATCTCCAGCTCCGCGCCGGCGAGGCGGAAGGTCTCCTCGAAGACGCCGCCGGGCTCCAGCGCGATGGCGCCCATGTTGACCTTGTGGCCGTCGATCACCTCCGTGCCCGCCCGGCCGCCCAGCCAGGCGTGGTCGTCGATCAGCAGGGTGCGCAGCCCGGCGGCGGCGGCGCGGGCGGCGGCGCAGCAGCCCCCCGCGCCGGCGCCGATCGCCACCACGTCGAAACGGTCGTCGGTCCGCATCCGCGAATCCTCCCGGTTGGGTCGTTGGGACCGAATCATAATCCGTCCGGCCGTCTTGTTAATCTTTCACCGACCGGATCGCGCCGCAACCATCCGCGGCTTGCCCGCGCGGTCCCGGTTTGCGACAACGTAAGGGCGTACGTGCAGCAGAGGACGACCGCATGGCCCGGACCCAGTCGCAGCTCTACCCCGAGATCCGGGAGAAGATACTCCGGACAGCCGGCAAACTCTTCGCCGAGAAGGGATTCGCGACCGCGACCATCCTGGACCTCGCCAAGGCCTGCGACTCGTCGCGCGGGGCGCTCTATCACTATTTCGGCTCGAAGGAGGAGATCCTCGCCGAAATCATCGAGAGCCACGTCGCCGAGATGCTCGGCCAGCTCGAGGCGATCGAGAGCCGGCGCCTCGAGCCGGAGGCCCACCTCAGCGAGGTCGCCCGCTGCATCATGCGCCTCAACGCCGTGAACGCGCACGAGCAGGTGGTGCTGCTGAACGACTTCAACCTGCTCGAGCCCGACCTGCGCCGCAAGATCGCCGGCGACCAGCGCAAGATCGTGGCCATCGTGCGCAACGCCCTGTCGCGGCTGGACGACTCCCGGCGGCTGGCGATCAGCTCGGACAGCACCTACGCGATGATGCTGCTGGGGATCCTGAACTACACCTTCGCCTGGTACGACCGCGACGGCCCGATCTCGCCCGAGTCCTTCGCCGACCGCACCGTCGACATCTTCCTCAACGGGTTCCGCAGCGCCCAGCGCCCCGACTGACGGGGCAGGGCGCCCCAGGCGCCTCGCGGCCAGATAAAAAACCGTCCAGCCGGATTATATGCTCGCCCAAGGCGGCCGTGTCCCGCATTCATCTGTTGCGCGTGGAACGATCTGTGATAGAGACTCATAAAAAAGCCGAACGTCCAGCCTGCTAATTCCCGCAGGCCCCGGACGCGCAAGATCCGACCGGGCCAGGGAGGCCGACAGCTTGATCCAGACCCAGACCCAGGCGGCCGGGGGCGCGGCGCCCCCGCTGCTCGAGATCCGAAACGCCCGCATCGTCTACGACCACGCGGTCGAGGCGGTGCGCGAAGTCTCGCTGTCGGTCCCGCAGGGCTCTGTGGTGGCGCTGCTGGGCTCGAACGGGGCCGGGAAGTCGACGCTGCTCAAGGCGCTGACCGGCACGCTGGCGCTGGAGGACGGCGAGGTCGAGAAGGGCGCGATCCTGCTCGACGGCGAGGACCTGGGCCGCACCCCCACCGACCGGATCGTCGCCCGCGGCGTCTCGCTGGTCCCGGAAGGCCGGCGCCTGTTCGCCAACCTCACCGTCGAGGACAACATCACCATGGGCGGCCACCTGAAGGGCGCCGCCGACCTCGCCCGCCTGCGCGCGCAGGTCTACGACCTGTTCCCGCGCCTGGCCGAGCGTCGCCGCCAGATCGCGGGCTATCTCTCGGGCGGCGAGCAGCAGATGGTCGCCGTCGGCCGCGCCCTGATGGCCGAGCCCCGCCTGCTGGCGCTGGACGAGCCCAGCCTCGGCCTCGCCCCCCTGATCGTCGACCAGATCTACGCCACCGTCGCCCGCCTGAACGCCGAGTTCGGCATGACCATCCTGCTGGTCGAGCAGAACGCCATGCAGGCGATGGAGATCGCCGACACCGTCTACATCATGGAGAACGGCCGCATCGTGCTCGACGGCCCGGCCGAGCAGATGCGCGGCAACCTCGACGTGCAGGAATACTACCTGGGCTTTTCCGGCGGCGGCGAGCGCCGCAGCTTTCGCGATGTGAAGCACTACAAGCGCCGCAAGCGGTGGCTGTCGTGAGCGCGCCGCTGCTGAAACTGACCGGCGTGACCAAGCGCTTCGGCGGCCTGACCGCGGTCAACGAGGTCTCGACCCATGTCGACGCCGGCGAGATCGTCTCGATCATCGGGCCGAACGGCGCGGGGAAGACCACGCTCTTCAACATGATCTCCGGCGTGCTGCCCCCGACCGAGGGGCGCATCGAGCTCGAGGGCCGCGACCTCGCCCGCGTGGCGCCCCACGACTACGTGCGCCACGGCATCGGGCGCACCTTCCAGAACCTCGCGCTCTTCAAGCACGGCACCGTGGTCGACAACATCCTCGTCGGCCGCCACTGGCGCATGAAGACCTCGCTGGTCGAGGCCGTCTTCCACTTCGGCCGCCCCCGGCGCGAGGAAATCGCGGCCCGCGAGCGCGCCGAGGAGATCATCGAGTTCCTCGAGATCGAGACCATCCGCGACAAGGTCGTCGGAACCCTCTCCTACGGCCAGCAGAAGCGCGTCGAACTGGGCCGCGCCCTCGCGACCGACCCGAAACTCCTGCTGCTGGACGAGATCGTCGCCGGCATGAACCAGGAGGAGACCGAGGACATCGCCCGCTTCATCCTCGACATCCGCGACGAGCTGGGCGTCTCGATCCTGATGATCGAGCACGACATGCACCTGGTGATGGACATCTCCGACCGGGTCCACGCCCTGAACTTCGGCGCCACGATCACCGAGGGCCGCCCGGCCGAGGTCCAGGCCCACCCCGGCGTCATCGAGGCCTACCTCGGCGCCAAGGCCGCCGCCGCCCGCGCCGAACCCGCGCCCCTGCTGAAAGCGAGGGCCGGCTGATGACCCTGCACACGCCCCCCCGCCTCCCCGACGCGCCGGCCGAGCTCTTCGCCGCCGACCGCACGCCTCTGCCCCCCGGCCACGACCCGCTGGCCTTCGATATCCTGAAGGCCGGGAACACCACCCTCCCGCGCCTGCTGCGCGAACGCGCCCGCCGCACGCCTTCGGAACTGGCCCTGCGCGAGAAGGACCTCGGCGTCTGGCGCCGCTACGACTGGGCGCATTACGAGCGGCAGGCGCGGCGCTTCGCGCGGGCCTTGCTCAGCCTCGGCATCGGCCGCGGCGACCGGATCGTCATCGCCTCCGAGAACACGCCCGAGTGGTATTACGCCGACCTCGGCGCCGAGATGATCGGCGCGATCCCCGTCGGCATCTACCCCACCAACCCCTGGCCCGAGCTGCAATACATCGCCCGCCACAGCGGCGCCCGCCTCGCGGTCTGCGGCGACCAGGAGCAGACGGACAAGGTCCTCGACGCCCGGGCCAACGGCGAGGGGCTGCCCGAGATGGCCCATATCGTCTGCGTCGACATGAAGGGCATGCGCCTCTACGCCGACCCCCAGCTCACCTCCTTCGAGGCGCTGCTGGAGGCCGGCGACGCGTATCTCGCGGCCCACCCCGACGCCGACGCCCGCATCGACGCGATGCTGGAGGAGACCTCGCCCGACGACGCCGCGCTGATGGTCTACACGTCGGGCACCACCGGCCCGCCCAAGGGCGCGATGCTGACCCATCGCAACATCGTCTACTCGACCCACGCCTACGCCCGCACCGTCGGCGCCGACCGCCGCCGGATCGAGGCGGTCGGCTACCTCCCCCTCTGCCACGCGGCCGAGCGTTGCTACTCGATGGCCATGCTGCTGGTCGCCGGCGGCACGGTGAACTTCGCCGAGTCCATCGACGCCGTGAACCTCAACGTCCGCGAGATCGCCCCCACCTTCATGGTGGGCGTCCCCCGCATCTGGGAGAAGATGAAGGAAGGCTTCGAGTTCCGCCTGCGCGAAAGCGGCCCCGCCCGCCGGCGCATCGCGGACGCCTTCCTGCGCCTCGGCCGCCGCCTCGACGACGCCCGCCAGGCGAACGACGGTCGACTGACCCTCGCGCAAAAGCTGCAATGGCAGGCGGCTTACTGGCTGATGTTCCGCAACGTGCAGCGCCACATGGGCCTCGACCGCACCTATCACCGCCTCTGCGCCGGCGCCTCGGTCAGCCCCGAGACCCTGCGCTTCTTCTCGGTGATCGGCCTGCCGCTGGCGCAGGGCTACGGCATGACCGAGGTCGCCGGCTGCGTCTTCGTCCAGCGCCCCGGTTTCTTCCGCCTCGGCGGCTGCGGCCTGCCGGTCGAGGGCACCGACTACGAGATCGCGCCGGACGGCGAAATCCTCCTCGGCGGCCCCGCGGTCTTCAAGGGCTACTTCCGCGACGCGCAGGCCACCGCGAAGACCATGCGAGGGCCGATGCTCCTGTCCGGCGACGTCGTGGCCACGCTCGACAACGGCGAGATCTCGGTCGTCGACCGCAAGAAGGCGATCATCATCACCTCCGGCGGCAAGAACATCGCCCCCTCGGAGATCGAGAACGCCCTCAAGGATCACCCCTGCATCAAGGAGGTCATCGTCACCGGCGACGGCCGCAAGTTCCTCGGCGCGCTGATCCAGCTCGATTTCGACAACGCCGGTCTCTGGGCGGCCGAGCGGGACCTGCCCTACACGACCTACAAGTCGCTGGCCCAGCTGCCGGAAATGCGCGCCCTGATCCAGAGCGTGGTGGACGAGGTCAACACCCGCTTCGCCCGGGTCGAGAACATCCGCCGCTTCGTGATCCTGGAGAAGGAGCTCGACCACGACGACGGCGAGCTGACCGCCACCCAGAAGGTCCGCCGCTCGATCATCGAGACCAAGTTCGCCCGCGAACTCGAACAGATCTACGGCCCTGCCCAAGGAACCCCGGGGGAGGTCCCCGCATGAACTACCTGATCGAGCTGCTGGTCTCCGGCCTCGCCGTCGGCGCCGTCTACGGCCTGATCGCGATGAGCTTCGCGATCATCTTCAAGGCCACGGGCCTTCTGAACTTCGCGCAGGGCGAGATGGGCATGATCACCGCCTACGTCGCCTTCTCCATCGCCTCGGCCACCGACGGGAACCCCTGGCTGACGGCGGCCGGCGCCATCGTCTTCTCGGTCCTCTTCGCGCTGGCGGTGGAGCGCATCGTGATCCGCCCCATGGTCGACGAGCCGATCCTGGCGCGCATCATGACCACCATCGGCCTCGCGGTGATCTTCCGCTCCGGGACCATGCTGGTCTGGGACGCGCTGCCCCATGACATGGGGCTGGCGGCGGGCTCGGCGCTGGTCGACCTGGGCGGCGTCCGGGTCCGCGGCGCCCAGATCGGGGTGGTCGTGGCGCTCGCCGTCGCGGTCGCGGCGATGCTCGCCTTCTTCCGGTATTCCCGCTTCGGCATCGCCATGCGCGCCGTCGCCTCCGACGACGCCACCGCCCGGCTGATGGGGGTGAAGACCGCCCGCGTCCAGCAGGCCGCCTGGGGCGCGGCCGCGGTCATGTCCGGCATCGCCGGCGCCCTCTTCGCCATCGCCTGGGAGCTCTCGCCCTCCCTCTACGCGCTGGGGCTGAAATCCTTCCCCGCCACGATCCTGGGCGGGCTCGACTCGGTGGTCGGCTCCGCCTTCGGCGGCGTCGTCATCGGCATCACCGAGAACCTGGTCGGCGGCTACCTCAGCCCCGGCCTGAAGGAGGTCGCCGGCTTCGTCATCATCATCGCCATCCTCATGGTCCGTCCCTACGGCCTGTTCGGCGAAAAGCGGATCGAGAGGCTCTGATGCGCTCCGGCTTCTACAAGCAGACCATCGCCGAGCACCTGGCGCTGACCGACAGCTGGACGCAGCGCGCCTGGATCGCCGTCGCGCTGGCGGCCCTGGCGACGGCGCCCTTCGTCCTCGACACCTACCTTCTCACGCTGGTCACGCTGATGATGATCACCGCGGTCGGGGGGATCGGGCTGAACATCCTCACCGGCTGGACGGGGCTGATCTCGCTCGGCCAGACCGGGTTCATGGTGCTGGGCGCCTACGGCTACGCGATCCCGGTCGAGACCTGGGGCTGGGATCCGCTGGCGGGCTTCCTGCTGGCGGGGCTCGTGCCGGCGGCGGCCTCGGTGCTGGTGGGCATCCCCTCGCTGCGGCTGACGGGGCTCTATCTCGCGATCACCACGCTCGCCTCCGCCTTCATCGTGGTGCACCTGGTGCTGGAGTTTCCGGGGCTGACCAACGGCGCCTCGGGCATCTTCGTGAACCGCCCGACAGTGCTGGGCTGGACGGTCTTCACCGACCAGGACCTGTTCCGGCTGGTGGCGATCTTCCTGGTGCTGACGATCCTCGGCGCGCTCAACCTGCGCCGCTCGCGCATCGGGCGCGCCTGGTTCGCGATCCGCGACAAGGACGACGCGGCCCGCGTGATGGGCGTCGATCTGCGGACCTACAAGCTCTACGCCTTCGTCGCCTCCTCCTTCGTGGTGGGCCTCTCCGGCGCGCTCTACGGCATCTTCCTCAGCTTCGTGACGGTGGACGGCTTCCCCTTCCTGCTGTCGATCGAGGCGCTGGCGATGCTGATCGTGGGCGGCATGGGCTCGATCGCCGGCGCGGTCCTGGGGGCGGTGTTCCTGGTGGGCCTGCCCGAGGTCGTCTCGATGGTCTTCTCGGCCTTCGGCGACAGCGCCCGGGCCCTGCTCTCGACCGGCGCGCACGAGGTGAAGGGCGTCCTCTACGGGCTGGTGATCATCGGGTTCCTGCGGCTCCAGCCCGAGGGGCTGATGGGCCTGTGGCGAGACGCGCAGCGGGTCTGGACGCTCTGGCCCCTGCGCTACTGAACAAGAACGACAGGGAGGACAAATCAATGAAATCATGGAAAGGCGCGGCGCTTCTGGCCGCGGCCCTGGCCGCCCCCGCGATGGCCGCCGACCAGGGCGTGACCGACACCGAGATCCTGCTGGGCGAGGTCGAGCCCCTGACCGGCCCGCCGGGCCTGCTGGGCATCGCCCACAACCTCGGCGTCCGCCTGGCGCTGGCCGAGGCCAACGCCGCCGGCGGCGTCGGCGGCCGCACCCTGAAGCTGGTGGCCGAGGACGACGGCTACGTCACCTCCCGCACCATCCAGAGCCTTCGCAAGCTGATCGGCGTCGACAAGGTTTTTGCATTGACCGCCGTCTCCGGCTCCGGCCAGGCCGTCGCCTCGATCCCGGTGCTCAAGCAGTCCGGCATCCCCACGATGATCCCCATCGGCCCGCTGCCGCCGCTCTACGAGCCACCGATGGACAACGTCTTCGTCGTCGGCCAGTCCTACACCGAGGGGATGCACCAGCTCGCCCTGTTCCTGGCCGAAAAGCACCCCGGCGCGAAATGGGGCGTGATCACCCAGGACGACGACTACGGCGCCGCGCTCCGCGAGGGCATCGAGCAGGCCAAGGGCGAGGCCCAGATCGAGGTCGCGTTCGAGACCCGCTACGCCCGCGGCCAGAAGGACTTTTCCTCCGAGATGCTCCGCGTGAAGGACGCGGGCGTCGAGGTCCTGATCGCCGGCGGCATCATCTCCGAGAACATCGCCATGGTGAAGGAGGCCGAGAAGCTGGGCATCACGCCGGCCATCGCCACCTTCTGGCCCGGCCGCGTGCCGGAGGTGCTGAAGGCCATCGGCCCGGCCTCGGACGGGATCTACGCCGTCGACTACGTGGCCCCGATCCAGTCCGACGCCGGCCAGGCCTTCCTGGAGCTGGCGCGCAAACACCTGACCGAGGACGAGGTCGCCCGCGTCAACCGCTACACGATGACCGGCTACACCTCGACCCGCCTGCTGATCGCGGCCATGCAGACCTGCGCCGAGGACCTGACCTGGGCCTGCACCAACCAGGCGCTGGCCGACGGCCCGGCCGTCGACACCGGCGTGATGGCCCCCGCAGCCTTCGCGGGCGGGCGGTTCACCAACTCGCCCGTCACCATCATGCAGGCCGACTACGAGACCCTTAGCTACGCCCCGGTCGACTGACCTGAGGCCCCACGACCCCCACGGCGGCGGCCCCCGGTCGCCGCCGTTCTCATGCGCGAACGACAGGAGAGAGCGATGGCCGGCGTGGTGATCGTGGGCGGCGGGCAGGGCGGCTTCCAGGCCGCGGCAAGCCTGCGGCAGGAGGGATACGAGGGCCCCGTGACCCTTGTCGGCGACGAGCCGGGCCTGCCCTACCAGCGCCCGCCCCTCTCGAAGGCCTATCTCAAGGACGGCGACGCCGCCCGCCTCGCCCTGCGGCCGCAAGCCTTCTACGCGGCCTCCGACATCGCCCTCGTCCACGACCGGGCGACGGCGCTGGATCGCGACGCCCGCAAGGTCGCCCTCGCCTCCGGCCGCGTGCTGCCCTACGACCACCTGATCCTCGCCCCCGGCGCCCGCAACGCCCGCCCGCCGCTGCCCGGCATCGACGCCCCCGGCGTCCTCGGCCTGCGCACGCTCGCCGACGCCCGGGCCCTGCGCGAGGCGCTCCCCGGCCCCGACGCGCCCATCGTGGTCATCGGCGGCGGCTTCATCGGGCTCGAGTTCGCCGCCGTCGCCCGCGCCCACGGCTGCGCCGTCACGGTGGTCGAGGCCGCCCCCCGCCTGATGTCCCGCGCCGTCTCGTCCGAGACCTCCGCCCGCTTCCGCGCGAAGCACGAGGCCCTCGGCGTCGCCCTCGCCCTCGGCGTCCCCGTGACCGAGGTCCTGACCGACCCCGCCGGCCGCGCCCGCGGCGTGGCGCTGGCCGACGGGACCGAGATCCCCGGCGCCCTGGTCCTGCTCGCCGTCGGCGTGCGCCCCAACGTGGAACTGGCGCAGGCCGCCGGCCTCGACATCGCCGACGGCATCGCCGTGGACGCGCATCTGCTGACCTCCGACCCCGCGATCTCGGCGCTGGGCGACGCCTGCAGCTTCCCCGACCCACGCACCCGCCAGCGGGTCCGCCTCGAATCCGTCCAGGCCGCCACCGACCACGCCCGCGCCATCGCCCGCCGACTGACCGGCCGCCCGGCGCCCTACGCCGCCCTGCCGTGGTTCTGGAGCGACCAGGCCGACTGGAAGCTCCAGATCGCCGGCCTGCCGCCGCGCGAGGAAACCGCGACCGAGCTCCACGACCTCCCCCGCGGCGGCTTCGCCGTGCACCGCTGGGAGGGCGACGTGCTGGTCTGCGTCGAGACCGTGAACGCCCCGGCCGAGCACATGGCCGCCCGCCGCCTGCTCGCCTCCGGACCCGTGACCCGCGCCGCGCTCGCCGCGCAGGAGGGCAGCCTCGCCCGCCTCGCGAAAGCCGGCTGACGGGTCGGGGAATTCGCCCGATCCGGACGACAGGACGACTCAAGCGTTGGAGCAATAGACTGTTTCCGCTCGATTCATTCCCATTGCATAAACCGGACAGCCGGTTAATAATTGATCGTCGAGCCGCCGCCGCCTCGGGGAAGGCGGCGGACGACGTCGCGGGGCCGGGAGCCCCCGACGCAAGGACGCCGGACGCGGAAAAGCGCCGGCGCGACGCCAGACAGGGAGGAAGACGATGAAGATGGATCGACGCCTGGCGGGCCTCGCGGGGCTCGCCCTGCTGGCGGCCGCCCAGACCGCGCCGGCGCAGGCCGAGACGGTGCTGCGCTACTCGAACTGGCTGCCCGCGGGCCACTCGGTGCTGGAAGGCGCCATAAAGCCCTTCATCGCCGAGGTCGCGGAGAAGACCGAGGGCCGGGTGACCATCGAGACCCTGCCCAAGGTCGTCGGCACCGTGCCCGGCCAGTACGACGTCGCCGTCGACGGGCTCGCCGACATCACCTTCTTGGTGCTCGGCTACACCCCCGGCCGCTTCCCGCTGACCGAGGTGGCGGAGCTGCCCTTCTCCAACTTCGACCCCAGCGCGCTCAGCATCGCCCTGTGGCGCCTGTTCGAGGCCGAGATCGAGCCGCGCGACGAGTTCAAGGGCGTGAAGGTGCTGACGCTCGCCGTCACCACCCCCTCCCAGATCGCCACCCGCACCCAGCCCATCGAAAGCCTCGACCAGCTCCAGGGCCTGAAGATGCGCAACCCCGTCGCCAGCTTCACCGCCGCCTCCGAGGCGCTGGGCACCGTACCGATCAACAAGCCGGTGTCGGAGATGTACGAGCTCGCCTCCTCGGGCGTCGTCGACGGCACCTTCACCCCCCTCGACACCATGAAGAGCTTCCGCCTGATGGAGGTCATGCCCTACATGACCAAGGTCGAGGGCGGCCTGTTCCAGCCCGCGCTGGGCCTGGTGATGAACCGCGACGCCTGGGGGAGCCTCAGCCCCGAGGATCAGGCCGTCGTCATGGCCGCCGCCGGCGAGAAGATGGCCGGGATCATCGGCGCCGGCTACGCCGCCAACGACGTCGCCGCCGAGGCCGAGATGAACGCGCTGGAAACCGGCGGCGTCATCGAGGCGAGCCCCGAGATGATGGCCGCCCTGCGCGAGCGTCTCGCCTTCGTCGAGAAGGCCTGGATCGAGAAGGCCGAGGGCCTCGGCGTCGCCAACGCCGCCGAGCTGCCCGGCCGGCTGCGCGACGAGACGGCGGCGCTGTCGAAATGACCTCCGGATCCGGGGGACCGGGGCCGGCGCGCCGGCTCTGGTCCCGGCTGCTGCGCGCGGTGGAGGCGGTCTCGGCCGTCTCCATCCTCGTGATGATGGGGCTGATGACGGCGGACGTGATCGGCCGCGAGGGGCTGAACCGCCCGCTGCCCGGCGCCTCGGAGCTGATCGAGTTCTGCCTGGTGGCCGCGGTCTTCACCGGCCTGGTCTTCGTCTCCTGGCGCGAGCGGCACATCACCGCCGACCTGTTCGACGCGCTGCTCGGCCGCCGCGGCCGGCTGGCGCTGCGGGCCTTCGGCTGCGCCATCGGCGCGGGGATCTTCGGGCTCGCCGCGCCGCAGATGCTGCGGCTCGCGCGGCGGGCGGCGGACTTCGGCGACGTCTCGGCGACCTTCGGCGTCCCGATGGGCTGGCCGCTGGGCGTCATGACCGCGCTGTGCGCCGTCTGCGCGCTGGCCTTCGTCCTGCGCGCGGTCCTGCTGGCCGCGGTCCTGCTTCGCGGCGAAGATCTCGAGGAGGGCGCGGAATGACCGTCGCGCTGCTGGGCTTCCTTGCGGCCTTCGTCCTGATCTTCGCCCGCGTGCCGGTGGCGGTGGCGCTGATGTCGGTGGGGACCGCCGGGATCTGGCTGACCTACGGCGCCAAGATGGCGCTCGCCTCGATGGCGCTGGTGGTGAAGGAGACGACGCTCGCCTACACCCTGACCGTCATCCCCCTCTTCATCCTGATGGGCGCCGCGGTGGCCCGCGGGGGGCTCGCCGAAGAGCTCTACGACGCCGCCCGCGCCCTGGTGGGGCGGTTCCGCGGCGGGCTCGCCTTCGCCACGATCCTGTCGTGCGGGGGCTTCGCCGCCGTCTCCGGCTCCTCGGTCGCGACCGCCGTCACCCTGTCGCGCATCGCGGTGCCCGAGATGCGGCGTCGCGGCTATTCCGACGGCCTCGCCACCGGCGCGGTCGCCGCCGGCGGCACGCTGGGCATCCTGATCCCGCCCAGCGTGATCATGGTCGTCTACGGCATCACCACCGAGACCCCGATCGGCGAGCTCTTCGCCGCCGGCATGATCCCGGGCCTGCTGGGCATCGCGGGCTACTGCCTCGCCATCGCCTGGATCGTCTGGCGCCGCCCGCAGAGCGCCCCCGCCGGCGAGCGGGTCGCCTTCGCCGAGGTCCGCGCGGCGCTGGGCC
The DNA here is from genome assembly GCF_900113695.1 of Albimonas pacifica. Taxonomy (GTDB): domain Bacteria; phylum Pseudomonadota; class Alphaproteobacteria; order Rhodobacterales; family Rhodobacteraceae; genus Albimonas; species Albimonas pacifica. Next base: position 255,039 of record NZ_FOQH01000002.1, read on the forward strand.
GGGTCTGGGCGGTGCTGCTCCTCTTCGCCGTGGTCATCGGCGGCATCTACGGCGGCCTCTTCACGCCGACCGAGGCCGCCGGCGTCGGCGCCGCGTGCAGCCTCGTGATCGTGGCCCTGCGCGGCGACCTGACCCTGCGCGTGCTGTGGGAGATCCTGGTCTCCACCGCCGAGGTCACGGCCGCGATCTTCGCGATCCTGATCGGCGCCACGGTCTTCGCCGAGTTCCTCAACTTCTCCGGCGCGCATGAGGGCGTGCTGGCGGTGGTGCGCGACGCAGGCCTCGCGCCCTGGGCGGTGATCGCGGCGATCCTCGCGATCTACCTGGTGATGGGCTGCGTGCTGGAAAGCCTGTCGATGATGCTGCTGACGGTGCCGCTGTTCTTCCCCATCGTGACGGGGCTGGGCTTCGATCCGGTCTGGTTCGGCATCGTGGTGGTGATGGCGGTCGAGATCGGGCTGATCACGCCGCCGCTGGGCATGAACCTCTTCGTCATGCGCACGGTGGTGCGCGACGTGCCGCTGTGGACCCTCTACCGCGGCGTCGCGCCCTTCGTGGCGGCGGACGTGCTGCGGCTGATCCTGCTGGCGGCGATCCCGGGGATCTCGCTGTTCCTGCCGGAACTTCTGTTCCGTTGATCGGAACGGACGTTTCGGAAATCGGCTGGTTCAGCCCTTGAAGCTGAGCCAGCCGTGCAGGAAGGCCTTGTTGACCTGGGCGGCCATCTCCTCGGCCCGGATCGGGCCGTCGGGGCGGAACCAGCGGTCGGACCAGTTCAGCACGCCCATCAGGTAGAGCGCCATCGGGCGCAGCATCTCGGCCGGCGCCTCGGGGTTGGCGGCGGCGAGCCGCTCGCCCAGCCGTTCCATCACCTGCCGCTGCAGGGCCTGCATCTCGGTGCGGCGCTCGGGCGAGAGGTAAATGACGTCGTGGATCGCCACCAGGTTGCGGTGGCGGGCCTTGGCGGAGGCCTCGAGGAAGCCGCGCACGAAGCCCTCCAGCCGCGCGCGCTCGACCTCGGGGTCGGCGTCGATCTCGCCGTCGAGGCTGTCGGCGACCTGCTGGAGATGCTCGCGGATCAGGTGGTGGAGGATGTCGTCCTTGGCCGGAAAATAGTGGTAGACCATGGCCTTGGAGACGCCGCAGGCCCTGGCGATCTCGGCGATGCGCACCGCGGGGTAGCCAGACTCGGCGAAGAGCCGGGCGGAGGCGTCCACGATCGCCTGCCGCTTCTCGCCGTAGTCGGCCGCCTGAACCCGCGCCATGCAGCGCCCCCCTGTCCTCGTCCTAGCCTACCGAGCGTCGCCGGTCCGCCCACCAGGGCGCGCGCAGCTCAGCTTTCACGATCTTGCCGGCGGCCGAAAGCGGCAGGGCGTCACGGACCTCGAGGCTGCGGGGGCACTTGAAGCCGGCCAGCCGCGCGCGGCAATGGGCGCGGATCTCCTCGAAGGTGGCCGAGCGGCCGGGGCGGAACACCACGACGGCGTGGACCGCCTCGCCCCATTCCTCGGAAGGTATTGCGATCACGGCGCAATCCTGCACGGCGGGATGGGCGAAGATCGCGTTCTCGACCTCCTTGGAATAGACGTTCTCGCCGCCCGAGACGATCATGTCCTTCACCCGGTCGGTGATGTGGACGAAGCCGTCCGCGTCCATGAAGCCGCCGTCCCCCGTCAGCAGCCAGCCGTCGTGGAAGGCGGCCGCGGTCTGCTCGGACTGGTTCCAGTAGCCGGGCGTGATCTGGGGGCCGCGGAGCAGGATCTCGCCCGCCTCGCCGCGCGGCAGCTCCTCGCCGCCGCCGGGGGGCGCGATGCGCACGTCGATGCCGTAGGCCGCCCGCCCGGTGGCGGCGCGCTTGCTGGGGCCCTCGTCGCTCTCGAAATGGTGGCGCCAGGGGAGGGAGAGGGTCAGGGCCGTCGCCTCGGTCAGGCCGTAGCCCTGGATGAAGCGGCAGTCGGGGAGGCGCGCCATCGCCGCCTCCAGCACCGAGAGCGAGATCGGCGAGGCGCCGTATTCGATCAGCCGCAACGACGACAGGTCGTAGTCGGCCGAGCGCGGGTGATTGACCAGCGTGTTGATCATGGTCGGCACGAACAGGCAGTAGGTCACCCGGCGCCGCTGGATCGTCTCCATCGCCGCCTCGGCGTCGAACTTGGGCAGCAGGACGTGGGTTCCCCCCGCCATGGTCAGCGCGAAGAGGGGGATCGAGCCCGCCAGGTGGAAGAACCCGGCCGAGTGCAGGAACACCGTCTCGTCGGAGAAATGCAGGCTGGCGATCCAGTTGACCGCCGCGAAGGTCAGGTTGGCGTGCGTCAGCATCACCCCCTTCGACCGGCCCGTGGTGCCGCCGGTGTAGCACAGGCTGCACAGGTCCTCGCCCGAGCCGGAGCGGTCGGGCAGGGGGGCGTGGGCGGCGATCAGCGCCTCGTGGCCCTCCATCTCCGCGGGGACCGGGCCGGGGCCCATGTGGATGGCCGAGGCGATGCCGGCGCGGCGGCGCAGCTCGGGCGCCTGGTCGCGGAAGGCGGCGTCGACGATCAGCACCTTCGGGGTGAAGTCCAGCAGCGCCGCCGCCGTCTCCTCCACCGACCAGCGGGTGTTGAGCGGGACCGAGACCGCCCCCGCCCGCGCGATGGCGTAGAGCGCCTCGAGGTAGTCGGCCGAGTTCATCGCCAGGATCGCCACCCGGTCTCCGGGCTCGACCCCCATGGCGACGAGGCCGCCGGCGAGGCGGGCGACCCGCTCGCCGACCTCGGCCCAGGTGCGCGTGGTCTCGCCGTCGATCACGGCGGGGAAGCGGCCGCGGGTCTGCACCGCCCGCTCCAGGCTCGACATGAACCGCATCTCATCCTCCCTGGATGGTCCCGGCGCGCGAGACGCGCCGGGGGGCGTCGCGTCAGAGCGGCTCGTGCGCCTGCGCGATCCGGTATTTCGGGTAGCCCTTGGCGACGCCGTATTCGCTCATCCCCCAGCCCACGGCGCCGTCGCATTCCACGCGGGTGAAGTGGTCGCCCAGCTGGCGGGCCTGGCGACGGGTCTCGGGGTCGGAGAGGTCCCAGACGTAGTGGTCCGCGTGCTCGCGCCCCATGTCGTCGCCGTGGTTCCAGCCCTTGTGCCCGCCATAGCCGCCGCCCTTGAGGAAGAACCGCCCCGGCTGGGGATCGAGGGTGATGCGCCGCCGCCCGCCGTCCGCGTAGAGCAGGTCGAGGGTCCCGCCCGTCCAGGTCTGGCCCAGCGGGTCGTCGGCCCAGTCGATCTCGTGCTCGACCTTGATGACGTGGCGGGTGCGGCCTTCGCGGGCGACCTCCTCGCCGGAGAGGAAGAACGGGGCGCCGGGCTCGCGTTCCTTGAGGAACAGGGACAGCGCGAAGTCGTCGAACTGGTAGGTCAGCCAGAACCAGAAGAAGTCCTTGTAGGCGGGCAGGCTGTCGTTCGAGGCCATGTCCGTCTGCATCCGCGAGCGGATGCCCCAGGAGTGGTCGCGCTGGGACCACCAGGTCTCGGGCGCGACGTCGAAGCGGCGGCCGTTCAGCTCGATCCAGCCCTGGAGGCGGCCGAACTGGGTCATGCGGGTCAGGTCCTCCTCGACCCGGTTGCGCTTGCGGCGGAAGCTCTGCGCCTCCTGCAGCCCGTCGAAGGTGGCGAGCCAGTCGAGCTCGAAACTCAGGCCCGAGCGGTTCTCGCCCAGCGTCAGGCGGTGGCGCTTCAGGCCCTCGATCACCTGGAAGCCGAGCGGGCCGACGCGGGCGCCCAGCGGGTCGCGGCCGAGGCGGCGGGAGACGCGCAGGGTGGTCTGCACCCCGTCCACCGTCACGCCCGCGAAGGCGTCCATGACGTTGCGGTTGGGGTACCAGCCGAGGCCAAGGTCCAGCACCACGCCGGGCAGGTCGATGGGGGCGCCGGAGTACCAGTAGCGCTCGGTCCAGCGCTCGTCGCTGGAGGCGACGTGGTTGAAGGTGGTCGGCGTCTGGTGGCCGAGCAGGTCGTCCTGGGGCGACAGCATGGGCGTCCTCTCCCTTTTTATGGTCGTCAGCCGCGGGTCATCGACGAGAAGTCGATGGCCGCGATGCGTCTGCGTTCGGCCGCGAGCATTCCCTGCAGCGCCTCGCGCAGCAGACGCTCGATGGCGTCGCGGCGGGCGGCGTCGAGCGCCCGGCCGGGGCCGTGCAGCCAGTCGAGCCAGGCCGCGGTCTCGGCCTGCCGGGCGGCGAGCCGGGCGCGGAGCCCGCCCTGCGGCGCGGCGGGTGCGGGGGCGCCGGCCTCGCCGGCCGCGGTCTCGGCGGCCTTCGCCAGGCGGGGTTCGAGGGCGGCGAGCTGTTCGTCCAGCATCTCGCCCGACCACTCCAGCAGCGGGGCGATCTTGCCCAGCACGTCCACGGCGGCGAAAAGCTGCGAGCGGGCGTGGTCGTCGTCGAGCGTCGGCGCCACGTCCTGCACGAGGCGGTCGCGCAGGACCTCGCAGATCTGGGCGGGGGTCATGTCCATCGGATCGCCTTGATCATGCTCATCAGGCCCATCTGGGCGGCGGCGGGCTGCAGGCCCATCACCGCGAGGCGCGCGTCATGGACCGCACCGCGGCGCACCCGCTCGCGCGCCATCAGCAGCAGGCAGGCGGCCTTGAACTGGCCCAGCACCTCGAAATAGCGGATGCGGTCGGGGTCGATCGCGAGGCCGGTGCGGGCGGCGTAGCGCTGCAGGAACCCGGCGCGGTCGAGGCGGCCGCCCAGCGTGGTCTCGGTGCCGCCCAGCGTGCGCAGGCCGGCCCAGGCGAGGTCCTCGTGCGGGTCGCCGAGATGAGTCAGCTCCCAGTCCAGGATCCCCGAGATGCGGCCGTCCTTCACCATGTAGTTGCCGACCCGGTAGTCGCCGTGCAGCAGGGCGACGCGCACGGCGGTGGGGGCGTGCTCGTGCAGCCAGGCGGCGGCGTAGCGCATCGCCGGCGCCTCGGGGCGGCCGTCGGCGCCGGGCAGGCGGGCGACCCAGCGGGCGAGCTCGTCGCGCACGCAGGTCTCGGGCGTCGCCTGCGGGTCCAGCGCGGCGGCGGGGGCGGCGCGCCAGTCGCAGGCGTGGATCGCGGCGAGGCCGGCGGCGAAGTCGTCGAGGATGCGCGGGCCGTCGTCGTCGGCATCGGCGCCGGCGGCGGCGCCGGGCCAGATCGGCATCGGCGTGCGCCCCTCTAGCCGGGTGGTGACGATGAAGGGCGCGCCCAGCACGCAGAGGTCGTCGCTCCACCACAGCGACGTCGCCGCCGGCAGCTCGGCGATCCCGGCGAGCGAGGTCAGCGCCAGGTGCTCGGGACGCGCCGAGTAGGGGGCGAGCAGCCCGTTGGGGTCGCCGATGCGCAGGATCAGCGGCCGGTCGGCCTCCCCCTCGCGCCGCAGGGTGAAGCTGATCGTGGCCCAGGAGAGCCCTGCGGTGAACCGGTGCAGGTCGCGCACCGCGACCGGCGCGCCGATCCGCTGCTCCAGGAAGGCCGCGAGCCGTGGGGCCAGCGCCTCGCTGCGCCAGGCGGGATCACCCTGCGCCATGCTCGCTCCCGCCGGTCCGGTCCGTGAATGTCCGCGTCGTCGTCATGCCGATCCCTGCCAGTCCGCCCGAGGGGCGTGGTCGCAGCGACCCTAAGAAAAACCGGCCAGTCGGTCAATCAATCTTCACCCCACCCGCATCGGCGGCCCGCGGCCGTCGCGCTGGCCGGCGCCGCAGAGCCCGCATGCGAGGGGCGCGGCCATGCAGGACACGGGGCCCGCGGGGCCTGCGTGCACGAGCTCGATCCGAACCCTGGGCGGCAAGGGCCCGGTCGCGGGGCGACGTCGCATGGAAGGCGACGTCGGCGGGCCGGCGGCATGTCCCGGAGACCGGAAGCGCGTCCTTCGCGGCAAAAGCCGCCGGCGCCGCGGCTCCGGCCGGGTCGTCTCCAGGTCGGGCGGCCGCAGGGTCCCGGCCCGGCTCGTCGGGCGGACGGCGCCGTGGCCGAGGCGCCGGAGCCGGCGCCGGTCGCCGGGGTGGCGCGCTCCCGGGTCCGGTCCGCAGGGTCGATCGCGTCGATCGAGCGGCGCGCCCTCGCCCGCGGCGAGGACCGCGCCCGGGTCTTCGCGGGCGTCGCGCAGGGGACGTCGGGCGCGCCGGGCGAGGGTCAGGCCGCCTCCCGCGGCCCGCGGAGGCTTCGCCCTGCGCGCCGGTCGCGGCCCGCCGGCCGGCGCCGGCGACGCCCTGGACATGGGAGGCGGTCGGGCCGGGTCAAATCGGCGTCGCGTCCGGATCGGGCTCGCGCAGATCCTTCAGCGTGGCCGTGCCGCCGAACAGGCCGAGGCTGATGTTCGAGACGTCGCGGAAGATGACGTAGGCCGGCACGCGGCCGGTCTGCCCGGAGGCCTCGCCGAGGATCCTGGTGGCGCGCTCGATGAAGACCTCCTTCGCGGTGGCGTCGAAGCCGCCTTCGAGGGCGTTCACGAGAAGCGTGGCGATCCTGGCGGTGGCGCGCTTGCCCCCGTGATAGATGTCGCCGGCGGGAAGATCGCAGAAGTGCAGGTAGGTCGTGCTGCGCACGAAGTCGGTCCGGGCCAGGCGTTCGCATTCGGCGCCGAGGTCGGTCAGCTTCTCGGCGATGGCGTCCTTGGCCGCCTGGTCGAAGACGCCTTCGGGGGCGCTGAGGAACATGATGGGCATGGCGTGCGTCCTGTCGTGGGGGTCAGTTGAAATCGGTGACGACAACGAAACCCTCGGTTTCGAAGGTCGGCATCCGGTCGAAGATGCTCTGGACGTCGCCCAGCGCGACCTCCTCGGTGATCAGCCTGCTCGGCTGCAGCTTGCCGCTGTCGACGAGGCGGAGGAGTTCGGGGTAGTCGGCGTGCGGGTTGCCCAGCGTGCCGACGAGGGACCATTCCCTGAAGACCATCAGGTCGATCGGCAGCGCGACCTCCCCCTGGTCGTCCTGCGTGGTCAGCCCCGCGACGCACAGACGCCCGCCTTTCGCCAGCGCATGCAGCGACGTGAGGGTGGAGTTCCGGCCGCCCATCGCGTCGATCGCGACGTCGGCGCCGCGGCTTCCGACGAGCGCGTTCAGGCTTTCCCGCACCTCCTCGGGCGTGAGGCCGGAGGAGTTGATCGTGTGGCTCGCCCCCATCGCCCGGGAGGCGTCGAGCGCGCTGTCCTTGGTGTCGATCGCGACCACCAGGGCGCCCATCGCCGCCGCGATCTGCACGGCCGACCGGCCGACGCCGCCGTCGCCGACCACGACGACGGTCTCGCCGGCCTGCACCTGCGCCCGCGAGCGGACGGCCCGGAACGAGGTCATGTAGCGGCACCCCAGCGCCGCGCCGTCCTTTTCGGTGACGTTCGCGGGCAGCGCCACGCAGTTGAGATCCGCGTTCGGCACCCGGGCGAACTGCGCGAAGCCGCCGGAGCCCGGGGTGGTGAAGCCCCAGGAGGCGTTGTCGCACAGGTTCGACAGCCCCTTGCGGCAGTAGGGGCAGTCGCCGTCGGCGAAGTTGAACGGGACGCAGACGCGCATCCCCGGCTTGAAGCGCCGGACGTCGGCGCCCACGCGCTCGACCACGCCGCCGATCTCGTGGCCGAGGGTGATCGGGAGCGGGAGGGTCAGGCCGCACCAGGTCCAGTCGCCGTTCCAGACATGCCAGTCGGTCCGGCAGATGCCGGACGCGCTGGGACGCACGAGGACATCGTCGTCGCCGATGTCCGGGATCGGGACGTCGACGACTTCCATCGGCCGGCGAAGTTCTTCCGCCACCACGGCGCGCATCAATTCCATCTCTGAGCCTCGCTCCACTCTCGGTCCGGGGGGCCGCGCCGACGGCCGGAGGTCTTCCGGCCATGTCGGAACCGCGGGAAGGGAGGCGTCCGCGCGACGGCTCGTGGCAGGAGACGGCGCGGCGCGTCGTCGTAATCGAGCGGCGGAAGCGCCCCTTCGACCGAAGTGTTGTCCGCACGTGCAGAAATGATCCCGTTAAGCCGTATAAACTGGTATGAATTCTGGGCTCCGCGCCGCTGCATGGCGCCGGCGGCCCGGGGCGGGACCCGGCGACGAGGCCGGCCGGGTCGGCCGCTCGTGCTGCGATCCTGACCCTCGGAGGCCGTGCCGGCCGTGCCCTCACGCGACGACCAGAGCCCCGATGAGACGGCCGCCGGCGCGGCGCGCGACGCGCTCGAGCGGCCGCAGTACGTCTTCGGGCCGTTCCGTCTCGTTCCCCGGCAGCGGCTGCTCCTGGGCGGCGAGGGGCCGGCGCCGATCGGCTCGCGCGCCTTCGACATCCTGACGCTCCTCGCCGCGCGGGCCGGCGAGGTCGTCTCGAAGGAGGAGCTGCTCCGCCACGCCTGGCCGAACACGTTCGTCGAGGACGACAACCTGAGGGTCCACGTCGCCGCGCTGCGGCGCGTGCTCTCCGCGGCTGCGCCGGGCATGACGTTCATCGCCACCGAGATCGGACGCGGCTATCGCTTCGTCGCGCCGGTCCGCGTCGCGCCGCCGGACGAGCCGCCGGCGACGCACACGCCGCCGAACCTGCCCTCGGACCTCGGCGTCATCGGCCGCGCCGACGACATCGCCGCGGTCGCGCGGCACCTCACGCGGGCGCGGCTGGTGACGATCGTCGGCGCGGGCGGGGTGGGCAAGACCACGGTCGCCGCGGCCGCGGCCCGCCGCGCCGCCGCGCTCGGTCAGCCCGTCGCCTTCGTCGATTTCTCGACGGTCGGGGATCCGCAGCTGGCGCCGGTCGCGATCGCCGCCGCGCTGGGCGCGGCGACCTACCCGAACGCGCTGGACGCGGCCGTCGCCGCGCTTCGCCACCGGCCCGGGCTGCTCCTGCTCGACGGCTGCGAGCATCTCGCCCATGCGGTCGCCGTCGCGGCGGACCGGCTCTACAGACAGGTCCCGGACGCCAGGATCCTTGCGACGAGCCGCGCGCCGCTCGGCCTCGCCCAGGAACATGTCTTCCGGCTGGAGCCGCTCGCCAGTCCCGCGCCGGGCGCGGCGCTGCGGCCGCAGGACGCGCTCGCCTTTTCCGCGGTGGAGCTGTTCGTGACCCGCGCCAACGAGCGCAACGGCTACGCGTTCGCCGCCGACGACGCGCCGGTCGTGGCCGACATCTGCCGGCTGCTCGATGGCATCCCGCTGGCGATCGAGCTCGCCGCCGCGCGGGCGATCGCCCTGGACCTGCCCACGATCCGCGCGTCGGTGGCCGAGAGCCTGTCGCTGCTGGCGCACGGTCCCCGCAGCGCCCCGCTCCGGCAGCAGACGATGACGGCGACGCTCGACTGGAGCTACAGCCTGCTCTCGGACGCCGAGGCGCGCATCCTGCGCAGCGTGTCGGTCTTCGCCGGCTACTTCAGCAGCGACGACGCGATCGCCGTGGCTGCGGACGCCCAGCTCTCCCCCGCGGACGTCGCCGCCGGCATCGCCGGGCTGACGGCGAAATCCCTGGTGGCGAGCAGCGTTCGCGACGGCGCCCTGCGCCACCGCCTTCTGGAAAGTACGCGGGTCTATGCGACCGGCCGCCTGGAGACCGCGGGCGAGGATCGCGACTGCGCGCGCCGGCATGCACGCCATCTGCTCGTGGTGTTCGAGCAGGCCGAGGAAGAGTGGAACTCCCGCCCCACCCGCGACTGGTCGGCGTCCTATGCCGCCCGGATCGACGACCTGCGCAAGGCGCTCGGCTGGGCCTTCGCTCCCGAGGGCGACGCCGAACTCGGCCTGCGGCTCACGAGCGCCGCCATACCCTTGTGGGATGCGCTGTCGCTCGCCGGCGAAAGCCGGTCCCACGTCGCGCGCGCGCTGACCGTGTTCGAGAGCGGGGCGTGCCGCGACGGCGCCATCGAGGCGAAGCTGCGCGCCTCGCACGCATGGGGTCTGACGCTGGAGGAGACGCTGGCGCCCGAGATCGAGGGCGCATGGGAGCGGTGCATCGACCTCGCCCGGCGCAACGGGAACGCGGACATCCAGCTGCGGGCCTTCTGGGGCCTGATCTATCACCTGATCTACACGGGCCGCCCCGCCGAAGCGTTCCCGCCGCTCGACGGGTTCGCCGAGGTGGCGGCGCGCGAGGACGCCGCGGCGCTCCCGGACGGGGAGCGGCTTCGCGCCCTGGCGGAGTTTCAGACCGGCGACCTGCACGCCGCGCATCGCCGGATCGAGGCCCTGGCGCGCGCCGACCAGCCCGCCTCGCCGCGGGTCAAGCTGGGCCGGTTCCACTTCGATCGGACCGTCGCGATCCACAGCACGCATTCGCTCACGCTCTGGCTCATGGGGTTCCCCGACCGGGCGGCGCGGGCCGCCGCGCATTCCGTGGACACGGCCCTGTCGATCGACCATGGAGTCTCGGTCTCCAACTCGCTGGTCGCCTCGGCGCTTCTGGTGGCGCTCTGGCGCGGCGCGGTGGACGAGGCGGACGACTACCTGGCGCTTCTGGGCGACACCGTCCGTCGCACCGACATCTGGATCTGGCGACCGCTCGCGCGCACGCTCGCCGCCTGGGCGGTCACGGAGCGCGGCGGCACGGAGGCGATCGACGCCCTGCGCGCATCGATCGCCGACCTCGAGAAGGCCCGGTTCCTGATCCGGGTCCCGTTCTACCGCAGCGTCCTCGCCGAGGCGCTCGCCGCGAGCGGCGATCTCGTCGAGGCGCAGGCCACGATCGCCGCCGCCGAGGCCGGCGTCGCGGCGCAGCGCGAGGCATGGTGCCGCCCGGAAGTGCTGCGCGTCGCCGGCGTCGTCCGCATGCGGAGCGGCGACCGCGACGGCGCCGCCGCGCTGTTCGCCCGCGCCATGGCCGACGCCGAGGCGATGGGCGCCCGGTCGTGGCAGCTGCGCATCGCCATCGCGATGACGGAGCTGGACCCGCGGTCCGGCGGACTTGATCGGCTCGACCGATGCTGCCGGCGGTTCGACGAGGGGTTCTCGACCCGCGACCTGTCCCGGGCGCGCGCCCTTCTGGCCGGGACAGGTTCCGGGGCGCGCGACGCAGGGTCCTGAGGCCGGGGAGCGATGGTCGTCCACGGCCCCCGAGGTCGAGACGCGACGCTCCGGCCCCGCAGGGCAGGGGCGCCCGAGCGCATCTCCGGCGGCGGATGCCGCGTCGGGACGATCGGGGCCGATCACGACCGGGCGCCTGCCCGACGTCGCCGAGGCGGCGGGTCGCCCCGCGCGGTCGCCGGCTGCGCGGCCGGCCCATCCGGATCGCGACCGTCCGGGAGCCGGCCGTCGCCCGGGGCGCATGTCCCGGCGCGATTCATGCGGATTTACATGCGCGCGCTCCGCATCCGTGCTGAAACATCGTCCGGCGCCGCGGCGGCCGACCGCGGGAAGCGGGCGTCTCCAGGCCGACCGGCCGGATCGCGGTCGGCGGCTTCGGACGCGTCGGCCACGCCCTCGCGGCGATGCCGCTCGCCCGGCTGAGCCGATGCCGGGAGGTCGACGGCCCCGAGGTCCGGCCGCTCGCGGTCTGCGGGTCGCGGAGGGGGCCGTTCGACCCCGGCGGTCCCGACGCCGGCCCCGACGCCGGGCTCGTCCCCGGCGACGGCGTGGGCATCGCGGAGGTCGCGGCGCAGGCGGGCCGATCCGGTCCGCTTCGATCTCGAACGAAGGAGTCGAGCATGAAGGTCTTCATCATCGGGATCGGCGGCGGGGTCGGCCTCCGCCTGGCGCGCCGGCTCGTGGCGCGGGGCGACCAGGTCGACGGGCTGCTGCGCCGGGCGGCGACGCGGGAGCGGCTGGCCGCCGAGGGGATCGCGGCCGCCCCCGGCGATCTGGTCGCGATGTCGGTCCCGGAGCTCGCCGCCGCGATGCGCGGCGCCGACGCGATCGTGTTCACCGCCGGCGCGGGCGGACGCGGCGGGCCCGAGGCGACCGCTCAGGTCGACGGCGAGGGACCGGGCAAGGTCGCGGCCGCCGCCGAACTGGCGGGCATCCGCCGCTTCGTGCTCGTCTCGGTGTTCCCCGAGGCGTGGCGCGAGCGGCGCATGAACGAGGCCTTCGAGCGCTACATGGTCGCCAAGAAGCTTGCCGAGACCCGGCTCGTGCTCACCGATCTCGACTGGATCGTCCTGCGCCCGTCCGCCCTGAGCGACGCGCCGGGCGTCGGGACCGTCGACCTCGGCCTCGCGAAGGTCCACGACGAGATCCGGCGCGACGACGTGGCCGCCACGATCGCGGAACTGCTGCGTCGGCCCGAGGTCGGCCGCGTCATACTCGAGGTCACCGGAGGCGCGACGCCCATCGCCGACGCCGTCGCGGCGATGACGCCCTGAGATGGCCGCAAGAGGCGGGATCCGACCATGACGAGCCGCGGCGAGACCCGGCGCCGATCCGCGCCGCCCACCGGGCGCCTGGCCGGACGGCCCGCGATGCGCAGGCCCCCCGGCGGGGCGTCGCCGGCCCGCGCCGCGCCCGCGGACGGCGCCGTCGGGGCGGCGGGGGCGGGGGCGGCGGGGGCGGGGGCGGCGGAGACGGGGGCGCGCCGCAGAGGTCGTCGCGGCGAGGCCGGGGAAGGGCCGCGGAGATGCGGCGCCGGGCCCGGACCTCGCGCCTTTCCATTCCCGTCGCGATCGAACATCATTTCGCCCACGCGATGCAGCCGGCGACATCGGGTTCGCCGCTGCCGGGGACATCCGTCTGTTCCGAGGGTCGGCATGCGCCTTGAGCGAGATGCAACGGCGATGCGGCCTGTGCGCCCGGGCGCCACGGAACGGCTCGGCGACGGCCGGCCGGCCGCGTCCCTGCGGGCGCGGGGCGCCCGGGGCGCGCGGGCGGCTCGGGAGGGACGGCGATGACGCTGCATGCCCCGTCTTCGTTCGCGCAGTGGCACGGCACGGGCCGACATGCCTCCTACGTGCGCGCCAGGAAATCCTCGGGCGGACTCGTCGACCTTCTGGAAGTGGCGCGGCCGGCCGGGGACATGTCCCGACCGCCCATCGCGGACCTCGTCCTGGTCGAGGACATCCTGGGCGGCGGTCGTCTCAGGGGCGATCTGGGAGGCGGCCGCATCGACGTGAAGACGAGGAAAGACACCTTCACGGTCGTCGCGCCGAACTTCTCGACCACGGTGATCAACGACCGCAATCATCAGCTCCGGAGCGTGGCCTTCCCCGTGGCGAAGTGGCAGGAGACGCTCGACGGGGGCGCCGAGGGGCGGTTCTCCTTCGACAGTTCCTTCGCCTACGGCCGGGTGTTCGACTCGCCGACGATCCGCTCGGCGCTGCGCAACCTCTGGGCGCTGTGCGAGGACGAGGGGGCGCCGTCGCGGCTGCTGGCGCAGGCCGCGGGCTGCGAGATCCTCGCCGAGCTCTGCCGCCTGGGCGGGGCCCCGTTCGCGCCCGCCAGGGGCGGTCTCGCGCCCTGGGCCGAGCGCCGGACGGTGGAGCTGATGCGCGCGCGGCTGTCGGAGGACATCAGCCTCGACGAGCTGGCGGCCGAGGCCCGGCTCTCGCCCTATCACTTCGCGCGCATGTTCAAACGGAGCCTGGGGGCGCCGCCCCGGGTCTACCTCACGCGGCTGAGGCTGGAGAAGGCCTGCGAACTGCTCGAACGCACGGATCTGTCGATCACGGAGATCGGGCTCGCCGTCGGCTATTCGTCCAACCAGGTCCTCGCGCGGGTGTTCTTCAAGCACATGCGCATGAGCCCGACCGAGTATCGCCGGGCGGTCCGGGATCCGGTGCGCGCCTGCGCGAGGCGCTGACGCGCGCGCTGCGGGAAGGCGGCGCCGGCGACCCGCAGGGGGCGGGCGCGACGCCGCCCCCGGCGCGCCCGGCCGCGGGGGCGCCTGGCGGGCGCCGGCTCACGGCGGCGTCGCGCCGCCGCGCCGCCGCGGCTGCAGGAAGGGCGTGACGGCGAGCATCGCGACGCTCAGCCCGACCAGCATCCACAGGGGCGCCGTGTAGTCGCCGGCGGCGTCCCGCAGGGAGCCCACGAGCAGCGGACCGGCGGCCCCGACGATGTAGCTGACGAACATGGCGAAGGCGTTCCAGGCGGTCGCCTCGGCGTCCGTGTCGGCGTTGTCGAGCGGCAGCGTCATCGCCAGCGTGAACGCGCCCCCGGCGCCGGCGCCGACGAGCGAGACGGCGGCGAACGGGAGAAGGCCCGGCGCGACCGCCAACCAGATCATCCCGGCGAGGCTGAGGGCGGAGGCCAGAGCCAGCACGGCCCTGCGATCGTCGCTGCGGCTGATCGCGCCGAAAAGGGGGGGCGCCGCCATGAACGCCACGGTGAAGCAGGACAGGATCAGTCCGGCCGAGGCGGGCGACCGCCCGGATTCGACGTAGAGCGGCGCGATCCACGACACGCAGCTGTAGAACACCATGTTGTTCAGCGCGAAGAAGACGGCGATGAGCCAGGCCTTGCGCTCGCCCGCCGGAAGCCGGGGCCGGGGCGTCGAGACGCGGGCCCCCGATGCCGCGCGGCCCCGCGCCTCGACGACCAGCCATGCCGCCGCGCCGATCAGCGCGGGCGCGGCCCAGACGCCGGCCGGCGCGCGCCAGGAGGCGACGACCTGCGCCAGCAGGCCCGTGCCGGCCGCCGCCAGCGCGCCTCCGACCGACAGCGCCATGGCGTAGACCCCCATCAGCAGGGCGACCCGCTTGGGAAAGGTCGCCTTGACGAACGGGGGGACCAGCGCGCCGGCGATCGCGATGCCGACCCCGACCCCGGCCGTCGCGGCCAGCAGCGCCCCCGTCGACCCCGCGAAAGCGCGGCCGACGGTGGCGACGGCGATCAGCGCCAGGGCCGCGGCGATCGCGCGGTCGCGGCCGAAGCGGCTCGCGAGCCAGGGCGTCGCAGGGGCCAGCAGACCCATCAGCAGCGTCGGGATGGCGGTCAGGAGCGAGGCCTGCATGTGGAGCAGCCCGAACTCGGCGATCAGCGAGGGCAGGATCGGGCCGATCGACACGATGCCCGGCCGCAGCCCCAGCGCGACGAGAACGAGGCAGACGACGGCGACGCCGAAGGCCAGCGGGCCCGGCGCGGCCGGGCCGGCGAGAGGCGGCCGGCCCGGCCTCCCGGCGCGCATGACGCCGGGGGCGGCGGCGACGGCCCGGAAAACGCGCGTGGTCATCGGAAGGTCCTCCGCGTGCGCGGGTCGATGCGGTGCGGGGCGCCGGAGGCGGCGCCCCGCACGACGGTCAGAACTGCTGGCGCGTCGGCCGCAGCACGATGGCGTTCACGTCGACGTCGTCCGGCTGCTCGAGGGCGAAGGCGATCGCGCGGGCCACCGAAGACGCCGGGATCGCCTGCCTGTAGAAGTCGAGCACCGTGGCTTCGGCGGTTCCCGAGGTTCCGTGCCCGAGGTCGCTGTCGACGGCGCCGGGCTCGACCGAGGTCGCGCGCACCTTGTCGCCGACCTCCTGACGCAGGCCTTCCGCGATCGCGCCGACGGCGAACCTGGCGCCCGAAGAGACCGTGCCGCCGGGGGCGAAGACCTTGAGACCGGCGACCGAGCCGAGGTTGACGACGCGACCGCTTCCCCGCGCCGGAAAGCGCGGGAGGGCGGCGGCGATTCCGTAGAGGACGCCCTTGAGGTCGACGCCGATCATCCGGTCCCACGCGTCGGCGTTCGCCTCCGCCATGGGCCGGATCGGCATCGGGCCGGCGTTGTCGACGCGCACCACCTTGCCGTCGATTCCATCGCGCATCCGAGCATCCTTTCGCCGGGGTGATGGCGCAGGGTCCCGGCCCCGGCCACGGTGCGGCCGAGCGGGTCCGATCTCGAAAAATCCAGAGCGGCCCGGGCGGCCGCCGGGATCGCGTCCGCCCTCGCAGGGCCGTCAGAAAACGGCGGCGGCGGCCTCGGCGATCGCGACGTCTTCCGCGACGGTTCCGCCGCTCACGCCCACGGCGCCGACGATCCGGCCGTCGATCCGGATCGGCACGCCGCCGCCGAAGACGACGACCCGGCCGCCATGCGAATGCTGGATGCCGAAGAGCTCTGCGCCCGGCTGCGCCAGAACGGCGAGAGCGTCGGTTCCCGCATCGAAGATCGCGGCGGTGAACGCCTTGTCGATCGCGAGCTCGACCGACCCCGGGAACGCGCCGTCATGGCGCAGGAACGTCAGCAGGCCGCCGCTCGCGTCGGTGACGGCGACCGAACAGGACACATGCATGGCGTCGGCCGCGGCGATCGCGCGCTCGGTCATGGCGCGCGCCTGCGCGAGCGAAAGCGTCGGGTTCAGGGGGGTCATCGGCGGCCTCGATCGGCAGAGCGCGAGCCGCCGCCGGAGATCGGCGGCGGCGAGGGCGGCGGCCTCAGCTGGCTGCGGCCACCGCGGCGAGCAGGGTGCGCGCCGCCTCGGTCGAAGACGCCGGGTTCTGACCGGTGACCAGCCGCCCGTCGGACACCACGTGGACGCCCCAGTCCTTGACCTTCGAGAAGATCCCGCCCTGGTCGACGAGCTCGTCCTCGACGAGGAAGGGCACCACGTCGGTCAGCCCGACGCCCGCCTCCTCGCTGTTGGTGAAGCCGGTCACCCGCCGCCCCTGGACGAAGGGCGTCCCGTCGGCGTTCCTGACCCGGTGCAGGACGCCGGGCGCGTGGCAGACGAGCCCGATGTTCTTGCCGGCCGCCCAGAAGGCTTCGATCAGCGCGACCGAGGCCGGGTCTTCGGCCAGATCCCACATCGGGCCGTGGCCGCCGGGATAGAACACGGTGTCGAAATCCTTCTGGTCGACGCTGTCGAGCCGGACCGTGGCCGCAAGCTGCGCCTTGGCCGCCTCGTCGGCGACGAAGCGCCGGGTCGCGTCGGTCTGGAAGCCGGGCTCCTCGCTCTTGGGGTCGAGCGGGGGCTGGCCGCCCTTGGGCGAGGCCAGCGTGATCCGGGCGCCGGCATCCTTGAAGACGTAGTAGGGGGCCGCGAACTCCTCGAGCCAGAAGCCGGTCTTGCGGCCGGTGTCGCCGAGGCGGTCGTGCGAGGTGAGGACGATGAGAACGTTCACAGGTCGTCTCCTTTGGCGTTTCGGCGCCGTCGGGCGCCGGTTCGGAAGGGGCTTCGCGGCCCGTCGGGCGTCGCTTCCGCCCTGCCGCTGACGGGGATATGGGAGAGCCGGACTCATTCGACTAATTTATCTCTTGAACGAAAATCATCAGTCTGAATGATACCTTGTGAAATACGATCTGAACCTGTTCCCGGCCTTCATGGCGCTGATGGAGGAGCGCAGCGTGACGCGCGCGGCCGAGCGGCTCGGCGTCACCCAGCCTGCGCTGTCGAACACGCTGAACCGCCTGCGCGAGACGTTCCGCGATCCGCTGTTCGTCCGGGAGCGCTATGGCGTCGCCCCGACCGAGTTCGCCGAGAGCATCTTCCCCACCGTCGCCGCGGCGCTGGAGCAGTTCGACGAACTGGTGAGGACGCAGCAGACCTTCCGTCCCGCGGAGGCGGAGCGCCTCTTCACCATCGCGGCCAACAGCTATGTCGAGTTCGTCGTGATGCCGCGGCTCGTCGCCCGGCTGCGGGACGAGGCGCCGGGGGTTCGCCTGCGGCTTGCGCCCTTCGGCGACGACCTGACCGAGGCGGGCGTGATGTCGGGAGCGGCCGCGCTGGCGGTCGGCCGGGTGGTCGATCAGCCCGACACCGTCGTCGTGCAGCATCTGATGGACGAGGGCCTGGCCTGCGTGGTGCGCGCCGATCACCCCGACGTCGGCGAGGCGCTCGATCGCGCGACCTACGAGCGCCTGAAGCACGTCAACGTCCTGCCGCCCGGCCGCTTGCGGGCGGGCCTCTTCCAGGCGCTGGACCGTCAGGGGCTTCGGCGCGAGGTGGCGATATCGGTGACGCATTTTCTCGCCGTGCCCGAGATGATCGCCGTCACCGATCATTGCGCGACGCTGCCGCGCCTGATCTGCCGCGCGCTCGAACGCGACCCGCGCCTCAGGATCGTCGAGCCGCCGGTCGATCTCGGCAGGTTCCCGGTCGAGATGGCCTGGCATGCGCGCCATCGCCACGACGCCGGCCACCGCTGGCTCCGGTCCGTCGTCGCAGACACGGCGAAGACGCTCGCCCGGTGACGCCTTCCTCTGATGCCAGGGGAAGCCGTCGGTGAATCCTGCAGGTCCAGGATCGGATCCGCACAGCGCATCCAGGCGACGACGAGAGTTCTGTGTTGAAACGGGACGCCCTGTCGGCTTGTAGAGAGGACTCTTTTCCCGAGGCCCTGACGAGGCGGCTCCGACCGCTCCGCAGCCGTGGGCGGAGGGACAGTCTGATCCTGCCCCGGTCTGGTGGACACCCGTGCTACGGCTTTCGAGCCAGGAGAGGAGTGTCCGATGGAGACGAAGACGCGTCGCCATTTTCCGGAGAGCTTCAAGCGGCAGGCCGTCGAGCGTGTGCTCGACAGCGGTCTGCCGATCGTGCGCGTCGCCGAGGAGTTGGGTCTTCACGAGACGCTGCTGCGGCGCTGGATGAAGCAGCTCTCCGAACCGTCGCCGTCGCGGCAGCCCGCGACGCAGGTCCCGTCTCCGGTGGACCTCGCCGCGGAGAACGCGCGGCTGAAGTGGGACCTTTCGCGGGCGCAGATGGAGCGCGACATCCTAAAGAAAGCCGCGCTCATCTTCGGAGCGGCCAGCCGGCGAGGCGCCGGTTCGTCGATGAGCATCGCCGTCTCTGGCCGGTTCGCATGGCCTGCCGCGGTCCCGGCGTATCGCCCGGCGGCTGCTGCGCCTGGCGTCGGCGGCCGGAGAGCGGGCGCGCCTTCGCGAACTGCGCGCTGTTGGCCGAGATCCCGGCGATCCACGCCGAGAGCGGCGGGGCCTACGGGGCGCCGCGGGTGCACGCGTATCTGCGCGCCCACGGCGGGCGTGTCGGCCGCCACCGGATCGCGCGGCTGATGCGCCGGGCCGGTCTGCGCGGCCTGGCGGCGATCCCGCGCCGGCTGCGCACGAAGGACAGCCGGCACGGTCACCCGATCGCACCGAACAGGCTTCGACGGAACTTCACGGCGACGGGGCCGAACCAGGTCCGGCTCGCCGACCTGACCTGCGTCCGCACCGGCGAAGGCTGGCGTTCGCGGGGCTTGCGCGGCCCCGCACGGGCCACGGTCCCCGCTCACCTCGGCGTTGATCGACATGCATAACCGCAAGGTCGTCGGCTGGGCGGTCCGCGAGACCTTGCACGCCGACATCGCGCTCGAGGCGTGGGAAATGGCCATCAAGCGGCAGCGACCCGCGCCAAGGCTCGTCCATCACAGCGACAGGGGCGTCCAATGTGCAGCGGATGCCTACCGCCAAGCCCTTGCCGCCGCATGGATCACGCCGTCTATGAGCCGGAAGGGGAACTGCCTCGACAATGCGCCAATGGAGAGCTTCTTCCACACCCTGAAGGTCGAGCGCGTCCACCACCGCGTCTACGCCACCCGCGGCGAGGCGCGTCGCGACCTCTTCGCCTACATCGAGGGCTTCTGCAATTCCCGGCGGCTGCATTCCGGGACAGGCTACCGTTCGCCGGCCGACATGGAGCGCATGGCGGCCTGACCCCGTCCACCAGATCGGGGCAGGATCAGCGCGCATGCACCTCGCGCGCAACTCGCACGAGGGCCGGCGAGGCCCGCTTCTCCCGATCCCGAACCGCGCGCGGATCGCCGCCGACCCGGCCGATCTTGCGGAGCTCCTGCGCCGCTTCCCGCGCCTCGGCCAGCGAGACGATCGAAGCGCCGCCGAGACCGATATCCCGCGGTCGACCCTGGACCATTAGCCGAAGCACCCGGCGTCGGGCGCCGCTCGGATCGACGACGAGATAGAGGCCCGTGACGTCGGAATGCCGGCCGGGCCCTTTCTTGCGCGCCGAGATCTCGGTGAGCTGGCTCTCCCGATGACGACCGCTGCGCTAGCCCTTTGCGGCGCGCGTCTGCGAATCCACCTGCTCGGCCGTCATGTCGGCCTCGCCGGCGTCCCACATCTCATCCCGCAATTTCAGTGAGATGCTGCGAGTTCGCAAGAAAGTTGGCGAGACGCCTGCTCAGCCAATTCCCTTGCGAGCGAGGGAATTCCGTCCGGCGTGAAACTCGATGCGTGGGGGTGGTGGCGGAGAGAGCGGGATTCGAACCCGCGATAGAGTTGCCCCTATACACGCTTTCCAGGCGTGCGCCTTCGACCACTCGGCCACCTCTCCGTGCGGGTGCGTCTAGCCGAGCGCGCGCGGGGTTTCAAGGCGCAGACGCGCAGGAAGTCGAGGCAGGGACGCCGCAGGGGGCCGCCGCCCGCGCAGGGGCGGCGGCCGGGCGCCGCGTCAGGGCGCGTCGCGGGCCGCCAGGAAGCCGCGCAGGTCCACCACGCGCCTGGCGTTCAGCGAGACGTAGACGAAGCCGAGGTTGGTGCGCTCGGCGATCATCTCGCCCGGGTAGGGCAGGTAGCTGAGCTCGCGCGAGCCGAAGGAGGGGCTGGCGGCGCCCACCTGCCACTCGGTCGTCAGGGTCACGTCGACCAGCTTCAGGGGCGGGCCGCCGGCCTCGTCGGCGATCTCCAGGGGGACGCCGGCGATGCGAAGGTAGGCGGCCTTGTCGCGGGCCTCGCGGAAGCCGTCGACGAACTGGGCGGTCAGGACCTGCAGCTCGGCCGCGCGGTCGCCCGGGTCCATGTGGCTGTGCAGGTGGTCGGCGTGGGCGTGGTTGTGGCCGTGACCATGGGGGTGGTCATGCCCGTGGGAATGCCCGTGCCCGTGCCCGAGCCCGTGCCCATGCCGATGCCCATGTCCGTGCTCATGGTCGTGCATGTGGTCGTGGGGCATTTCAGCGGCTCCCGGCGGGGCGGCCCCAGCGCTTGCCGTGGGTGGCCTCGGACCACTCGCCCATCGGCAGGCTGACGGGCTTGTCGATGTGCTTCTTGTGGGCGCCCAGCTTGCCGCCCGCGACCAGCGAGCCCAGCACGTCCACGATCACCCGCGTGCCCATCAGCGCGGTGATGTCGGAGGTGTCGTAGGGGGGCGAGACCTCGACCAGCTCCATGCCGCAGATGCCTTCGGCGGCGACCTTGGAGGCCAGGGCGAGGGCCTCGCGCGGCAGGAACCCGCCGGGCTCGGGCCAGCCGGTGCCGGGGACGAAGCCGCAGTCGATGCTGTCGATGTCGAAGGACATGTAGACCATGTCGACGCCGTCCCAGGCCATCTCCAGCGCCATCTCGGCGGTGCGGTCGACGCCCATCCGCTCCATGTCGGACATGGTGATGATGTTGGTCTCGCGCTCGCGGGCGACCTTCACCGCCTCGCGCGGGACCTGCCAGCCGCCGATGCCGACCTGGACGAGGTTCTTCGCCGGCACGTTGGGCAGGTTGGTCGAGTGGAACCAGGGCGTGGTGTGCATCCGCTCGTCCAGGTCCTTCTCCTGGATGTCGGCGTGGCGGTCGAAGTGGACGATGCCGATCTTCTTCGAGGTGCACTCGGCGATGCCGCGCACGCAGGGGAAGCCGATGGAGTGGTCGCCGCCGATCATGATCGGCAGAGAGCCGGAGGAGAACACGTGGGAGACGGCGCGGCTGATCTGGTCGAAGGATTTCTCGAGGTTGGCCGGGATGGTGAACACGTCGCCCGCGTCGCAGAGCGTCATCTGCTCGCGCAGGTCGATGGCCATCTCGTAGTTGTAGGGCGTGTAGAGGGCGGAGATTTTTCGAACGCCCTGGGGGCCGAAGCGCGTCCCCGGTCGATACGTCGTGCCGCCGTCGAAGGGGATGCCCAGCACCGTCGCGTCATAGTTGCCGACTTCGGTCACATCCTCGGTGTAGGGGGCCTTCAGGAAGGTGTTGATGCCGGCGTAGTGGGGCAGCTCGCCGCGGGCGAAGGTGGGGATCGAGCGGTCCTCGATCGAATCCGCGCCGGTCAGGCCCATGCGCAGGGCCCAGGCCTTCTCCTTCTCCCATTCCGTGCCGGGGATGTCGGCCTCGGCCCGCATCGCCTTCCAGCCCTGCAGCTTGGAGAGGTCGGGGTGGTGCATCCGGCGACGGTCGGGGAGCAGGGCTGCGGAGATGCGGCGGCGGGGTTCAGACCTGGGGAACATGGTCGTCCTCTTGGGCTTGCGAGGTCGGGGTCTCGGCGAAAGGGCGGTTCTGGAAGGGGATGCCGCCGTCCCGCGCGTCGAAGTCGTAGGTGATCGTGGCGCCCCAGGCCTCGGGCTCGATGGGGTCCCAGCGGGGCTTGTCGAAGACCAGGACACGGTCGCCGAGCTTGAAGGCTTCTTCGAGGTCGTGGCTGACCATGAACACCGTCATGTTGGTCTCGGCGCGCAGGTCCTGGAGGAAGGCGTGCATGGCGAGGCGCGTTCCGGGGTCGAGCGCGCCGAAGGGCTCGTCCAGCAGCAGCACGCGGGGCCGGCCGGCGAGCGCCTGGGCGATGGCGAGGCGCTGCTGCATGCCGCCGGAGAGCGAGGCGGGGTACTGGTCGGCGACATGGGCGAGGCCGATGCGTTCCAGGGCGGCGTCGGCGCGTTTCGCGGCCTCGCGCCGGCGGGCGCCGAAGAAGCGGGGGAGGAGGCCCGCGCGCTCGCCGCCCAGCTCCTCGGCCGCGATCAGGTTGCCGCGGACCGTCATGTGGGGGAACACCGAGTAGCGCTGGAAGACCACGCCGCGGTCGCGGTCGGGCTCCTGCGCGGGGGGGCGGCCCTCGATGGAGATCGACCCGCGGGTCGGGCGCTCCTGCGCCAGCAGCAGGCGCAGGAAGGTGGACTTGCCGCAGCCCGAGGCGCCGACGATGGAGACGAATTCGCCCTCGGCGACCTCCAGGTTCACGCGCTCCAGGATCGGGCGTTTGCCGTAGGACTGGAAGATGTCGGAGACCGTGACGAAACTCATGTGGCGGGCCCCGCCCAGGGGAAGGCGCGCCGATGGAGCTGGCGCAGGCCGAGGTCCATCAGGAAGGCGAGCAGGGTGATCCAGATCACGTAGGGGATGATCACGTCCATCGCGAAATAGCGGCGCACGAGGAAGATGCGGTAGCCCAGCCCCTCGGTCGAGGCGATGGCCTCGGCGGCGATCAGGAACAGCCAGGCGGGGCCCAGCGACAGGCGCAGGGCGCCGATCAGGCGGGGCAGGACCTGGGGCAGGGCGACCCGGGTGATTATGGCCCAGGTCGAGGCGCCCAGCGTCTGGGCCTTCACGATCATCTCCTCGGGGATCTCGGCGGTGCGCTGGGCGATGTCGCGGATCAGCACCGGGGCGATGCCGATGGCGATCAGCGCGACCTTGGAGACCTCGCCGAGGCCGAAGACGATGAACAGGATCGGCAGGATCGCCAGCGGCGGGATCAGCGAGATCACCGAGACGAAGGGCGCGAGCGTCGTGCGGATGCCGGGGATCAGCCCGATCAGCAGGCCGAAGACCAGGCCCATGGACGCCGATATCAAGGCCCCCTCCGCCAGCCGGATCAGGGAGGCGGAGGTGTCGAGCCACAGCAGCACGTCGCCCGAGCGGCGGTCGGCCTCGGTCGCGAGGCTGAGCGCGGTGTCGAGGATCTGCGCGGGCGCGGGCAGCAGCTTGTCGGCCGGGTTGGCGGCGCGGCGCAGGTCGGAGGCGATCACGTAACCCAGCACCGCCAGCGCGAAGGGCAGGGCGGCGAGGCCGAAGGCGACGAGGCGCCCGGGGCGTCGGTTGATCCAGCGCATGCTCATGCCTCCCCCCGAGGGGACGCGGAGCGGCCGGCGCAAGGCGCCCCATGCGGCGCTCGCGCCTCGCCGCGCAGGGCCGCGCGTGCGGCAGGCGGCGGGAAGAGGCCCCGGGTCAGGCCCGGGGCGCCCCGGGGCGGGCGTCGTCGCGGCGTCCGCAGGTCGGTCGCCGGCGGGGGCGCCTCGGCGCAGGGCGCGCGCGTGGCGCCGCGGTTTCCGGAACCGGCTGGCATGGGCCTCTCCCGCTGCGAGGGATCGAGAGGGGGGAGGCCGGGCGCGGCCTCCCCGTCGTCGCTGGCGTCGTCAGAGGAGGCCGTCGGCCGCCATCTTCATGTACTCGACCGAGTAGCGGAACTTCACGTTCCCCTCGTCGCCGGTGACCTGGCCCGAGGGATAGGCCACGCCGACGAAGTCGGGCGAGGGCGCGCCGGTCCCCAGGATGCCCTTGTCGAACAGGAACTGGGCCACGTAGGTCATGGTCTCGGCGAGCTTGGGGTCCTCGACGAAGGCCACCGCCTCGGACGGCTCGTAGAACATCGCGGTCGAGTCGAGCTGCGCCTCGTAGCCGGCCTGGTCGGTGCCCGAGGCCTCGCCCATCGCGGCGCGGGCGGCGGCGCCCTCCTCGGTGTCGGAGGACATCAACGCCATCGTCTCGTACCACGCGCCCACGACCGCCTTGCCGAAGGCGGGGTTGGCCTCGAGCACTTCGGTGTTCACCGCCAGCAGGTCGATGATCTCGCCGGGGATGTCGGAGCTGTCGGCGACGTTCACCGCGTCGCCCATCTCGAGGATCGTCGAGACCAGCGGATTCCAGGTCACCACCGCCTCGACGTCCGAGGTCTGCCAGGCGGCGACCATGTCGGCGTCGGAGGTGTTGATCACCGCGCCCAGGTCCCGCTCGGCCAGCCCCGCCTTCTCCAGCGCGCGGGCGAGCAGGTAGTGGGAGACCGAAAGTTCCACCAGGTTCACCGGCTTGCCGGCGAGGTCCTCGACCGTGGCGCCCTCGCCCTTCACCAGGATCGCGTCGTTGCCGTTGGAATAGTCGCCCACGATCAGCGCGGTGGTGTCCACGCCGCCGCCCGCGGGGATCGAGAGCGTGTCCATGTTGGTGGCCGAGACGCCGTCGAAGGCGCCGGCGGTATATTGGTTGATCGACTCGATGTAGTCGTTGATCTGCACGATCTCGACGGTGATGCCGTATTTCTCGGCCCACTTGTCCATGATCCCGTGGTCGGCCATGTAGCCCCACGGCATCCAGCCCACGTAGATCGACCAGGCGATCGAGAACTCGGTCTTCGCCTGCGCCAGCGCCGGAGTTCCGGCGGAGAGGGCCAGCACGCCGGCCGCGGCGAGCGCGAGGGCCTTGGATCCCCTGCGCGGGGCGGTCTTGCGGATAAGGGTCATCTCGGGTCCTTCCGGCGGTCCCGTCCACGGAGGCTGCGGCCCGCCCGCGCGGACGGGACCCAGCGCACGCGTTGCGGACCGTCGCAGTGGCCTCCCGGGCTTTTCTCCCGCCGTGTACCCCCGCCGCTGCCGCGGAGGGGCGACGCCTCTCGGACCAGCGCCGCCCCGCTCCCGCCCGGAGGGGACGGGGAGCGCGGCGGACGGAACCCTAGGCGTCCTGCGCAAGGACCAGAATGCAGGCGACGTGCCATGCGGGCAAGGCGAAGGTTTCCCGGTCCTGGGCGCCTTTGGAACGGGCGCGGCGGCGCCCGGCGCCCGGAAATGCGGCGCCCGGGCGCCCAGGAATGCGGCGACGGCGGCCCGGGAGGGCGGCGACGGCGGCCCGGGAGGGCGGGGCGGCGGTCAGAGCAGCTCGGCCGCCTCCAGCAGCGCCTCGAACCCGTCGACGACGCGGCCGCCGGGGCGGACGCCGTCCTCGGGCGACCAGGGCAGGCCCTGGCGGCCGCGGCGGCGCCAGATCGAGTCCGGGTCGGTCGCGATCATGCCGATGATCGATTCCGCCAGGATCGCGCTGCCGAGCTGGCCCAGCCCCCGCCCGTCGCGCTGCACCTCCGCCTCGCGCAGGATGTAAAACCACAGGGGCGTGCGCTCCTCGAACCCGTCGCGGACCGCCTCGCCGGTGTGGCCCCCCAGCAGCCCCTGGCGCGAGAGCGGGCGCACGAGGTCGACGTAGACCATGTTCAGCTCCGCCGCGCAGGCCTGCGCGGGGGGCAGGTTCAGCGCGTGGCCCTTGCGCAGCGTCGCCAGCGCCAGGTCGCGGAACAGGGGGGCGTGACGCTCGTCGGGGGCGATGTGGGTGCCGATGGCGCGCGCGCCGCGCGGCCCGCCGGCGCGCGGCTCGACCGCCAGCCGCGACCAGTTCGCCGTCCGGTCCGCGGGCAGCCGGTCGCCGGCGATCCCCGCGCCGGTCGCGCGCCGCTGCAGCGCCAGGCCCGCGCGCGGGTGGAAGCGGTTCAGCGGCGCCTCGGCCGGGATCATCGGCAGGCGGAAGCGCGCGGCGGCGGCCCACCACTCCAGCGGCGCCGGCTGGCGGCGCTGGCCGGGCGCGCGCACGCCGTTGCGCATCTCGACGTAGAAGGGCGCCCCCGCCCGGCGCACCCGCGCCAGCACCGCGGGATCGCACAGCCGCGGCAGCCAGCGGTTCAGCGCCAGCCACTGCACGTGGCGGCGCACCTCGCGCCGGGCGGTCTCGAACAGCGCGCCGGGCGCCACGTCGCCGCGGTCGGCCAGCTCGTCCACCACCCGGTTGTGGAACCGCGCCAGCGCCACCTGCAGCTGGGCCAGCAGCACGTGGCCGTCGTTGCGCAGGTCCCCGGTCAGGGCGCGCGCCGGATTGACCGCGCCGTCGCGCAGGAAGCTGCGGCGCAGGCGCAGGCGCGGGGGCAGGGCCATGATCTCCGCCTCCGAGATCCCCGTCTCCGCGTCGCCGCCGAGCGCGAGCCCCAGCCGGGGCAGGTCCGCCCCGCGGTCGGCGGGCCTCGCCACCCGCCCCCGCCCGGAGGGCGCCGGGGCCACGAGGCGCAGCCGCGCCTCCGCCCCCGGCTCGCGCATCAGGCGGGCGATGCGCCCGGCGAGCGGCCCCTCGGCCGCGTCGACGCCGTAGAGGCTCTCGAGGTCCAGCGTTCCGTCGCGCAGGTTGACCAGCGAGCGTTCGACCTCCGCCCGCGCGCGCGGGCGCACGGGCGCGGATTCGGGAGAGCGCCCGGAGGTGGTGCGCAGGTCGCTCGCCGCCGTCAGGTCGTGCTCGAGGAACTGGCCGAACAGCGGCACGATCAGCGGCAGGTCCGAGGCCGCCCGGCGGGGGTCGCACTCGTCCTCCGACATCGCCTGGGCGAGCGCGGCCAGGCGCGCCTCGGCGTCGGGATCGTCGGGCGCGTCCTCGGCCCAGCGGAACAGGTAGCCGAAGGAGGCGCCCGGCGCCTCGCGCGCGCGGCGCGCCGTGCGCCGCACGTCCTGGGCGGCGGCCATGCGCCCGTCGGGCCCGTCGTCGAATGCGGCCTCGGCCGGCGCGGCGGCGCCGGATCCCGAAGCGCCGGCGGCGCCCCCGCCGTGCGCCGACAGGGGGTCTGCGCCGCGTCCGCGGCCCATGGAGTAGATCACGTCGTCACCCTTCCCGCGCCCGCCGGGCCGCGTCCCCGGGGCGGGGCGCGGCCCCGCGCTCCCTCGCGCGGCCCGTTCGCTCTGAAATCGTGAACAGGTCCTTAACGGAGCGAGCGCGAATTCAACGTGAATCGCTCCCGACGATTCGCGGCCAAGTGGGTCCAACCTTTCCGGGATCGACGATTCACGAACGCTTCGCGCCGTAGGCCCGAGCCTTTCCCCTGCGGGCGATCGGGGCTCGCGCAGCGGCCAAGGCCGCGCAGAACAAGGGAAATTCACGACATGACCAACGCCGTCGACACGATCCGCGTTCCCGGCCAGTTCGCCGCCGTCGCCTCCCTCGCCGCGCTTGCGCGCAAGCCCTCCCGGCTCGCGCCCGCGCCGGTCGCGCCCGACCACATGTTCACCATCGCCCCCGACTCGATGGAGGCGTTCGGGGGCCTGGTGAAGACCTGGGCGAAGTCGCCCGAGACGGCGCCGGTGGGCCGGCACTCGGTCGAGAGCTTCGCCGCGATCCTCGACGCCCACGGCATCGACTACACCCTGCCGACCCGCGCCGGCTGCGCGCTGCGCGAGGTCAACGTCTCGCTGGCCGAGGCCGGGGTGCTGGAGCTGCGGGTGCCCGCCAAGGCGATGATCGAGGCCTCCGAGCGGATGCTGGCCGAGAGCGAGTACCCCCTGCCGTCCTACTGCGCGGACGTGTTCCCCGGCGCCGCGCCCGAGATCGACGACAACCTCGAGCTGCACCGCAAGCGCGTCGCCGACTACTGCATCCTGAACTGCGCCTGAGGGGCGCGCGCGACCCCGCCGGACCCGGCGCCGCCGCGTCGGGTCCCGGCCGCCGCGCACGGCATCTTGAAACCCCTGCCGCCCGCCCATAGTCTTCCCTCACAGCAGCCGCGCCGCGCACAGGCGCGGCTGCGTCGCGTTTCAGGGGCGGCGGGACACTCTTCCCCCGGCGCCCGGAACGCAGCTCTGCAAGTCCCGACCCGGAGGAGGGCGAGGCATATGGACAAGGTGCCGATGACGGCCCGCGGCTTCGCCGCGCTGGACGCCGAACTGAAGACGCTCAAGAGCCAGGAACGCCCGGCCGTGATCCGCGCGATCGCCGAGGCGCGCGAGCATGGCGACCTGTCCGAGAACGCCGAGTATCATTCGGCGCGCGAGCGTCAGTCGTTCATCGAGGGCCGGATCCAGGAGATCGAGGGCCTGATCTCGCGCGCCGACGTCATCGACCCGTCCAAGCTCTCGGGCGCCATCAAGTTCGGCGCCACCGTGACCCTCGTCGACGAGGACACGGACGAGGAGAAGACCTACCAGATCGTCGGCGAGACCGAGGCGGACATCGCCAAGGGCCTGCTGAACCTGAAGTCGCCCCTCGCCCGCGCCCTGATCGGCAAGGAGGAGGGCGACAGCGTCGAGGTGATGACCCCCGGCGGCGGCAAGGCCTACGAGGTGCTCAAGGTCGCGTTCCTCTGACGCCGCCCGGCGCCGGCCCGGCCGGCGCCCCCGCGCCCCCCGGCGGGGCGGGACGGACGGCGCAGCGCACGACCCCGCGCCGGCCCGCCCGGCGCAGCGCACGACCCCGCGCCGGCCCGCCGGCGCATCGCACGACCCGCGCCGGCCCGCCCGGCGCCTGCGGGAGGCGCCCCCGGCCCCCCGCCGATCCCCGAAGCCGCGGAGGATCCGCGCATGGCCGCCGACGGCCTGTCCCGAGACGAGACCGAGACGGGCGACGCCCGATCCGCCGCCGCGCGCGCCCGCGCCGCCGCCGCCGACGAGGCGCTGGGCCTCGCGCCCGGCGGCCGCCCCGGCCTGCCGCTGGGCCGGGCGCTGGGCGGCATCGCCCTGTGGCTGGGCGCCGAGACCGGCCTCGCCTGGGTCCTGACCCGCCTGACGCCGCCCTGGGGACCGGTCGCGCCGGCCGAGGCCGCCGCCGCGGCGCTCGCCGTCACCGCGCCCGTCGCCGGCCTGCTGATCTGGGCGAGCCTCGCGCGCCGCGCCGCCGCCGCCGAGGCCCGGGTCGAGGCGATGGCCCGCGCCCAGGCCCGGGCCGCGGCCGCCGCCGCCGCGGCGCCCCGCCCGGCCGCCTCCGAGGGCCTGAGCCGCGCCGACCTGACCCACGCCGTCGCCCATGCCGCGCGCGACGCGCTGGACGGCGAACGCTCGGCCATCGCCCGGCGCATCGCCGAGCTGGCCGAGGCCCAGCGGCGTCTCGAGGCGGCGATCGTGCGCCTCGGCGCCCCGCTCGCCGCCCCCGCGACGCCGCCCGCCGCGCCGCAGCCGCTTCGCGAGGCCGCGCCCGCCGCTTCGCCCGCTCCTTCGGCCCCGGCCGCGCCTGCGCCCGCCGCTTCGGCCCCCGCCGCGCCCGCGCCCTCCGCCCCGCCGCCCTCGGCCCCGCCGCCTGCGCCCGTCGCGGCGCCGGTTCCCGCGCCCGCGCGCGCGGAAGAGGAGCCGGGCCTGCCGCTGGAGCCGCCCGCTGCGCAGCCGGCGCGCGCGCCGGGCGCGATCCCCGCCTCGCCGCAGCCGGCCGCCGCGGCGGACCCGCAGGGCTCCTTGCCGCTCGCGGCCGAGGCGGCGCCGGCCGACGCCGGGCGCGACTGGGGGCAGGTGGCGCTGGCGCTCGACTTCCCGCGGGACGAGCGCGACGACGCCGGCTGGGCCGCGCTCGCCGTCGCCGCCAAGGACCGCCCCATCGCCGAGCTGCTGCAGGCGGCCGAGGACGCGCTGACCCTGCTCGCCCAGCACGGGGTCTATATGGAGGACCTCTCGGTCCGCCTCGCGCCGCCGGCCCTGTGGACCCGCTTCGCGCAGGGCGAGCGGGGGCCGGCGCTGGCCTCGGTCGGCGGCGTCGACGACCCGGAGACGGTCGAGAACGTGCGCCGGATGATGAAGGCCGACCCGGTGTTCCGCGACACGGCCATGCACCTGATGCGCCGCTTCGACGGGGTGCTGCGCCGCGCGGCCTGCGAGCCGAAGGGCGTGGACCGCCTGCTGCAGCTCGCCGACAGCCGCACGGGCCGGGCCTTCATGCTCGTCGCCCAGGCCGTCGGCGCCTTCGACTGAGCCCCCCGGGCCGGGGCCGCGGCATCTTCGCTGGCGCCCGGGCCCGTCTCCGCGCCTCCTGCGCAGCCGACGAGGCCCGCGCGCCCCGCGCCCCCGCCCGGGCCGGCATCCGCGCCGCCGCCAGGGCCTCCGGGGCGCGCCCGCGCCTGTCGGCGGCCGGGCCGCCCCCGGCGCGCGGCCCGCTTCCGTCGCGCGGATGCCGGCGCGGCGCCGCTTCCGCCGGCCGCGCCCTGCGCTACATCCATAGGCGCCCCGCAGCCGCCGCGGGGCTGACCCGCGGACGAGGCGATGGCCCCCCAGGACGACCCTTCGCACCCCCCCGTTCCCGCCGCCGAGGCGGAGGCCCGCGCCCCCGACCCCGCCGCTCAGGCGGAGGCCCGGGCCCCCGATCCCGCCGCCGAGGCGGAAGCGCGCCGCCTCGTCGCCGAGGCGGCCCGCGCCTATTTCGAAGAGCGGCGCGCACGCATCGAGGGCTTCGTGGACCGCACCTACCGCTTCCGCGGCTCGCTCGCCCTGCACCGGCACGCGATCGGCTGGGACCTCGCCCGTGCGCCCGCCAACCTGGCGCTGGCCCCCGCCGCGGCGCTGACCCGGCTGGGCGCCTCCGCCGCCCGGCGCGCCGGGGCCCGGGGGGCGGGCGACTGGCTGGCGCGCCGCCGGCTGATCCTGCGCACCCAGGTCGCGCGCGAGGTCGAGCGCCGCGTGGTGGTGGAGCTGCTGGAGCTGCCCTGGCGCGACCCCGACGCGCCCGGCGCCCGGGTCGAGGGCCGCGACGCGCTCGCCGAGGCGATCCTGACCTCGCCCCGGCTCGAGGCCCTGGCCCGCCTGCGCGACCCCGACGCCTCGCCCCGCTTCCGCGCCTCGGAGACGCTGAGCGAATACGCCGGCGTCCGCTCGGCCGCGGCCGAGATCGCCACGGGGATCGCCACGCTCGGCGCCGGGGCGGCGGCCTTCCAGCAGCTCACCCCCGGCGCGATCTCGCTGGGCCCGGCGCTGGCGGCGGCGCTGGCGCAGCAGGCGGCGGTCTCGGCCTTTCCGCTGGGGGCGACGGCGGGCTCGGTCTGGTACGGGTTCTTCCCGGCCGCCGCCTCGCCCGCGCTGGTGGCCGGCGCCACCGCCGGCATGGCCGCCGTGGGCGCCGTCGCCGCCGCCTTCGCAGGCGTGGTCGCGGACCCGGTGCAGGCCCGCTTCGGCATCCACCAGCGCCGCCTGAGGCGCCTGATCGACGCGCTGGAGCAGGAGTTCCTGGAGGGCGAGGGCCCGGGCTTCGCGGCGCGCGAGCACTACGCCGCCCGGATCATGGACGTGGTCGACATGGGCCTCGGCGTCGCGCGCCACCTGCGCGCCTGACCGGCCCCCGGCGCCTGGCTCCGCTCCCCTGACGTGCACGGCGCCCGCAAGGCGCCTTGCGTCCCGGAGCGTCCCGCAACATCCTGCCGGGCGGCAGGTGAGGCCCCGCGCCCCCTGACTCGACAACGAAGGCCCGGAGCGCCCCCCCTGCGCATCCGGCTCGGCCCCGGGAGGACCCCATGACCCATCTTCACCCCGCGCGAGGCCGCGGATGAGCGCCGGCGGACGTCTCTACAAGGCTTCGGAGCTGCAGCGGCTGCTGGCGCCGAAGTCGATCGCCATCGTCGGCGCCTCGACCCGCGAGGGCTCCTTCGGGATGCTGACGCATCGCAACCTGCACCGCTTCGCAGGCCCGGTCTGGACGGTGAACCCGCGCTACGAGGAGCTCTACGGCGCGCCCTGCTTCCCCTCGGTGCGCGACCTGCCGGGCGTGCCCGACTGCGTGGTCCTCGTGACCCCCCGCGACGCGGTGCGCGGCGTGCTGGAGGAATGCGCCGACATCGGCGCCGGCGGCGTGCTGGTCTTCGCCTCGGGCTTCGGCGAGATGGGCGAGAAGGGCAAGGCGCTGGAGCGGGAGAACGCGCTGCTGGCGCATCGCGCCGGAATGCCCCTGATCGGCCCCAACGCGCTGGGCTTCATCAACTATTCCAACGGCGGCGCGGTGACGTTCCACCCCCCGCTCGACTTCGAGAAGGGCTTCGACGCCCCGCCCGAGCAGCGCCGCGTGGGCATCGTCGCCCAGTCCGGCGCGCTGGGCTTCTCGCTGACGCAGGGGATGCGGCGGGGGCAGTTCTTCTCCCACGCGCTGGCCTGCGGGAACTCGTCGGACGTCGACGTCGCCGACTGCGTGGCCTTCATGGCCGAGGACCCCGAGGCGAAGGCCATCGCCGTGATCCTCGAGGGCGCGCCGGCCCCCGACCGCTTCGAGGCCGCGATCAAGCAGGCCGCCGCCGCCGGCAAGGCGACGGTGGTGTGCAAGATGGCCAAGGGCGAGAAGGGCGCGGCCGCGGCCGCCTCCCACACCGGCTCGCTGGCCGGCGCGCACGACGCCTACCGCTCGATGGTCGAGCGGGCGGGCGGAGTCTTCGTCGAGGAGCTGGAGGCGCTGGTCGAGACCGCGCGGCTCTTCGCCAAGGCCCCCGCGCCGAAGGCCGAGGGGACCTGCATCGTGTGCACCTCCGGCGGCGCGGGCGTGTTCCTGACCGACGCCTGCGAGGACGCGGGCGTGCCCCTGCCGCAGCCCTCTCCCGAGGTGGAGAAGGTGCTCAAGGCCCGGATCCCCGAGTTCGGCTCGGCCGCCAACCCGGTGGACGTGACCGCGCAGGTGGTCTCCGACCGCCAGAGCCTGGTGGATTGCCTCGAGGCGGTGCTGGACCAGGACGACTACGGCTCGCTGGTGGTGCCGCATCCGATCGCCATCGAGACCTCGATCCCCCGCATCCAGCTGATGGGCGAGCTGGGCCGGCGCGCCGGCAAGCCGGTGATCGTGCCCTGGATGAGCGCGGCGCTCGAGGGCCCGGGCCTGCTGGAGGCGGAGGCCTCCGACAGCATCGTCGTCTTCCACAACGTGCGCCACTGCATGGAGGGCGTCGCCGCCTGGAGCCGCTGGCACAAGCGCCGGATCGAGCCGGTGGAGAAGCCCCGCCTGACCGAACGCTCCGAGGGGCTGGCGGCCCATATCGCCGCCTCCGCCGGCGGCGCGGTGACCGAGCGGGAGGCGAAGGCGATCCTGGCGGGCTACGGCGTGCCGGTGATCGAGGAGAAGGCCGCGGCCACGGCGCAGGAGGCGGGGCGGCTCGCCGCCTCGCTGGGCTTCCCGGTGGTGATGAAGATCGACAGTCCCGACATCGCCCACAAGACGGAAGCCGGGGGCATCGCGCTGAACCTCGGCTCGGCGGAGGCGGTGGCGGCGGAGTTCGACGCCATGCTCGCGCGGGTGAAGTCCCACGCGCCCAAGGCCCGGATCGAGGGCGTGCTGGTGCAGCGCATGGCGCCCAGGGGCGTCGAGATCGTGGTCGGCGCCCGCCGCGACCCGGCCTTCGGGCCGCTGGTGGTGGTGGGCCTGGGCGGCGTGCTGGTCGAGCTGATGAAGGACTCGGTCGCGGCCCCCGCCCCGGTCACCCCGCACGAGGCGATGGACATGCTGGCCCGGCTGCGGGGCGCCGCGATCCTCGACGGGTTCCGCGACCTGCCGGCGGTGGACCGCGGCCGGCTCGCCGAGATCGTGGCGCGGGTGTCGGAGTTCGCCGCCGACGCCGGCACGGCGCTGGAGGAGCTCGACGTCAACCCGCTGATCTGCCGGGGCGACGACATCGTGGCGGTGGACGCCCTGATCATCCCCGCCGCGGCCGCCGAGCCCGCGCGGAAGGCCGGCTGAGATGGCGGTCTTCGGCTTCATCGGCCTGGGCGTGATGGGCGAGCCCATCTGCCGCAACATCCTGACGAAAAGCGGGTGGGAGGGGGTGGTCTTCGACCTCTCCCCCGACCCGGTCGCGCGGCTGGTCGCGGACGGCGCGCGCGCCGCCGCCTCGGTCGCCGAGGTGGTGGCGGCCGCGGACGTGATCTTCCTGTCGCTGCCCGGCGGACCCCAGGTCGAGGCGGTGGTCGCCGGCCCCGGCGGGGTGCTGGAGACGATCCGCGCGGGCCAGATCCTGGTCGACACCTCCACCGCCCCGGTCGGTCTGACCCGGGAGCTGGCGGCGAAGGTCGAGGCGAAGGGCGCGCGCATGGCCGACGCGCCCGTCGCGCGCACCCGGCAGGCGGCGATCGAGGGCACGCTCTCGATCATGGTCGGGGCGGAGCCGGATCTGTTCGCCCGCATCGAGCCGCTGCTGCGCTGCGCCGCCTCGGACGTCACGCTCTGCGGCGGGATCGGCTGCGGGCAGGTGGTCAAGATCGTCAACAACATGGTGCTGTTCGAGACGGTGGTGGCCCTGTCGGAGGCGCTGGCGCTGGGCGAGGGGGCGGGGGTGGACCGAACGCTGCTGTTCGAGACGCTGTCCAAGGGCTCCGCCGACAGTTTCGCGCTGCGCAACCACGGGCTGAAGGCGATGATCCCCGACACGTTCCCGACCGGGGCCTTCCCGACGGATTATGCGCTCAAGGACGTCTCCTACGCCCTAGACCTCGCCCGCCAGACCGGCGTCCACGCCGAGGGGGCGGAGCTGGCCGAGGCGCGGATGAAGGCGGCGAAGGCGGCGGGCTTCGGGGCCGAGTATTTCCCCGTCCTCGCCCGCGCCATCGCCCGGCGCTGAGCCTCCGTGCGGCCCGGTTCCGGGCCGCGCGGATCCGCCCCGGCGGCGATTGTGAAAATTTTCTGGACGGGCCGAAACCCGTTCATCTTCGCCCCGTAACTGACCCCCGAGACAGACGATCCGCGGCGGAGCTCCGCTGCGCCGACGGATCTGCGCGCGCCGGGTCCGGACGGGGGCGGCGCGTGCGGAACGGCGCGCGCGCGATCCCTCGCGGCGTGCGCCCGGGGGCCGGCGCGAGTGGGACGCCGGCCCCTGTCAGAGGCGGCGGATCGCTGGGGAGCTCCGTCGCCGACGGCGGCCGTCTTTCGTCGCGGCCGGGGCGTTTCCCGCCCCCGGCCGCCCCCCGAAGACGGGGACGGCCGTCGTCTCGCCCCCCTCCCGCCGATCGCTGCGCGACGCGGCCCCGGCGGTCCGCCGGGGCCGCGCGCCGGCCGCAGGGCCGGTGCGGGCCTGCCGGCGGCGGCGCGCAGCGGGGGGCGGGGCTAGTCGGCGCGGATCAGCTCGCCCGTGAACACCACGTCGCCGGTCGGCTGGCCGGTGGGCGAGCCGCCCTCGGGCTCCACCGAGACCGCGAGGACCGAGCCTTCGACCGGCCCGTCGAGCGTCTCCAGCGCCACCTCTCCGCCCTGGCCCAGCAGGCCCAGCGAAACCGGCTGCGCGCGGCCGCCGCCGACGGCCCACATCTCGTAGACGCGGCCCTCGGGCGGGGGCGTCGGGCGCAGCGGGCGCAGGCTGAGCGTGCCGGCGGCGAGGTCGACCTCGGCCACGAAGGCGGGCGCGTCGCCGCCCGGCTGCAGCACCGCGACCCAGGTCCCGGCCTGCGCCGGCGGGCCGTCGGCGACCGGGCCGGGGGCGGGGCGCGGATCGAAGGGCAGGGCGCCCGGCGGCACGATCAGAAGCGCCAGCATCGCCGCCGCCGCGAGGCCCGCGACCGCCGTGGTTCCGCGCCAGTAGCGAAGCCGCTGGCGCAGGTCGATCACGTCCGCGTCGCGCGGGGGCGCCGCGCGGGATGCGCCCGAGGCGCCGCCCGGCAGGCGCGCCTCGATCGCGGGCCAGACCCAGGCGGGGGGGATCGCGGGGCGCGCCTCGGCGGCGAGTTCGGCCAGCGGCGCGAGGCGGCCCTCCCAGGCGCGCACGGTCCCGGCGAAGGCCGGGTCCGCGGCCATCCGGGCGACGGCTGCGCGGCGCGCGTCGGCGTCGAGCGTGCCCAGCACGTACTCGGCCGCCTCTCCTGCCGCGTCGGGCGCGTCGATCTCGTCAGGCGGGTTCGCCATCGAGGCATCCTTTCAGCGCCGACAAGGCCCGGCGCAGGCGCGTCTTCACCGTGTTGACCGGCATCGCGAAGCGCTCGCCCAGCTCCTCCCGGCTCAGCCCGTAGAGGTAGCCCAGCAGCACCATGCGCCGGTCGTCCGTCTTCAAGCCTTCCAGGCAGGCGCGCAGCGTCAGGGACGTGGCCTGGTCCAGCCCC
Organism: Albimonas pacifica; assembly: GCF_900113695.1. Classification (GTDB taxonomy): domain Bacteria; phylum Pseudomonadota; class Alphaproteobacteria; order Rhodobacterales; family Rhodobacteraceae; genus Albimonas; species Albimonas pacifica. The sequence continues at coordinate 291,316 of NZ_FOQH01000002.1, forward strand.
GCCGCGGCGGCGAGGCCGGGGCCGTCGTCGGGCTCCAGCTCCTCGGAGGCGGCCGAGACCCGTTCGGCCTGCAGCCGGACCGCGTCGATGGTCCGGTTGCGCGCGATCGCCGCCATCCAGGCGATGGCCGAGGCGCGCGCGGGGTCGAAGCGATGGGCGTTCCGCCAGATCTTGAGGTAGCTCTCCTGCAGCAGCTCCGCGGCGAGGTCGGGACGTCTGCAGATACGCAGGATCACCCCGTGGAGTTTCGCCGAGGTGCGCCGGTAAAGCTCGGCGAAGGCCGGCCGGTCGCCCTCGGCCGTGGCGGCGATCAGGCCCGCCAGGTCCATGGTCTCGATGTCGCTCATGCGTGGTTCCCGCTCGCTCCCGTCCCGTCCGGGACCGCCTCCGCCCCGGGGCAAGGTGACCGCCCGGCGGCGAAGGTCAAGCCGCCGCGGCGCCTGACGTTCAGCGCGGGAACAGGAGGATGACGTTGAAGCGCACGCCGACCCCCTCCGGTCCGCCGCGCGGCGACTCGGCCCACCAGCGCGCGCCGAGGCCGAACTGCACCTTCTGGTCGCCGATCGTGGTCAGCTGGTTGACGCCCACGTTGATCGGCACGGCCCATTGCCCGGTGGTCCAGTCGTAGGTCGCCTCGGTGTTGAGGAAGGCCGAGGCGGCGCTGGGCCAGGTGTAGTTGACGAAGGGCTGCACGAAGCTCGCGTTCACCTCGTCGCGCCCGCCCTCGCCGGCCACCGACCAGATGTGGTTGGCGAGCGCGCCCACCGTCCAGGGCCCGAACTGCTTGAGGACCACGGCCGTCGGCCCCAGCCCGAACTTGCCCGCCCCCAGCGCGTCGTCGGTGGCGGTGGGGATCAGCGCCACCGGCCCCACCCCCCAGATCAGCCCCGAGGCGGTGGACTTCGGCGACACGAACAGGCTCTGCACCACGTCGCCCAGGCCGAACTGGTCGGTTCCCGGCACGACGTCGTCCTGCCAGGCCACCGGCAGGATGGTGCGCGAGATCAGGTTCCAGTCCTCGTTGAGGTCGATGGGCACCACGGGCTGTATGTTGACGAAGGCCTTCTGGCCGTCCTGCGGCCCGTAGCCCCCGTCCCAGTTGAACTGGAAGGGAACCGAGATCAGGCTGGCGACCGGGTTGGCGAGCTTCTTGGCGAGCTCCTCGGCGCTTTCCTGCGCCGCGGCGGGCGCGGCCGCGGACAGCGTCGCGGCGAGACCGGCGGCGAGCGCCGCGGCGCCTCGCCGGCTGGGAAACGGCTGCGGGCGGAACGAGGCGGTCGGCATGGCGGGGCTCCGGTTGCGCTGCGGGGCGGGGTGGCCCCTCGCGAACGATGGCGCCGAACCGGGCCCGCGCGCAACGGCCGGTTGCACGCGCCGCGGGGTCCGGTCCCGCTCCGGGTGCGACGCGGCGCAGTCCACCCGCGGCGCAGTCCGCCCGCGGCCCGCCCGCCGCGGCCCGTCCGCCTCAGGCCGCCCGGGCGCCGGCGCGGGCGGCGGCCTTGATCAGGTCCGCGGCCTTCTCGGCGATCATCACCGTGGGCGAGTTGGTGTTGCCCGAGGTGATCGTGGGCATGATCGAGGCGTCCACCACCCGCAGCCCCTCGACCCCGCGCACCCGCAGCTCGGGATCCACCACCGAGGCCGGGTCCGGCCCCATCCGGCAGGTGCCCACGGGATGGAAGATGGTCGAGGCGACGCGGCCGGCCGCCTCGGCCAGCTCGGCGTCCGTCTCCCATTGCGGGCCGGGCTTGAACTCCTCGGGGCGGTAGCGGGCGAGGGGGGCCTGGGCGACGATGCGCCGGGTCAGGCGGATCGCGGCGGCGGCGACGCGCCGGTCGCCCTCGGTCGACAGGTAATTGGGCGCGATGGCGGGATGCGCGCGCGGGTCGGGGGATTTCAGGCTCACGCGCCCCCGGCTCTCGGGGCGCAGGTGGCACACGGAGGCGGTGAAGGCGTCGAACGGGTGCAGCGGCTCGCCGAAGGCCTCCAGCGTCAGGGGCTGGACGTGGTATTCCAGGTCCGGCGTCGCGACGTCCGGCCCCGAGCGGGCGAAGGCCGCGAGCTGGCTGGGCGCCATCGACATCGGCCCCGAGCGCTTGAGCACGTATTCCAGCGCGATCTTCGCCTTGCCCAGCAGCGTCGCCGAGGTGGTGTTGAGCGTCGGCACCCCGGTCACCTTGTAGGCGCAGCGGATCTGCAGGTGGTCCTGCAGGTTCGCCCCCACGCCCGGCAAATCGACCCGCGTCTCGATCCTGTGGTCCTGCAGCAGCGCGCCGGGGCCCACGCCCGAGAGCTGGAGCAGGTGCGGCGAGCCGATGGCGCCGGAGGCGAGGATCACCTCGCCCCGCGCCGCGGCGCGCTTCAGCGGCGCGTCGGCCTCCTTGCCATGGCGGAATTCGACGCCGGTGCAGCGCGCGCCCTCGAAGGTCAGCCGCTCGGCCTGGGCGTGGGTCATCACGGTCAGGTTGGGGCGCTTCATGGCGGGGCGCAGGAAGCCGGTGGCCGCGCTCCACCGCCAGCCGCCCTTCTGGTTCACCTTGAAATAGCCCACGCCCTCGTTGTCGCCGCGGTTGAAGTCGTCGGTCTCGGGCAGGCCGGCCTCGACCGCGGCGGCCTTGAACGCCTCGAGCACGTCCCATTTCAGGCGCTGGGTCTCGACCCGCCACTCGCCGCCCGCGCCGTGCATCTCGTCGGCGCCCAGGGCGTAGTCCTCTGACTTCTTGAAGTAGGGCAGCACGTCGTCCCAGCCCCAGCCGGGATTGCCGAGCTGGCGCCAGTGGTCGTAGTCCGCCGACTGCCCGCGCAGGTAGAGCATGCCGTTGATCGACGAGCAGCCGCCCAGCACCCGGCCGCGGGGATAGCCCAGCACGCGCCCGTTCAGGCCGGGCTCCGCCTCGGTCCGGAAGCCCCAGTCGGCGCGGGGGTCGCCCATGCAGTAGAGGTAGCCGACGGGCACCTTGAACCAGATCCAGTCGTCGCTCCCCCCCGCCTCCAGCAGCAGGACCGAGCGCGAGGGATCCTGGCTCAGGCGGTTGGCGAGCACGCAGCCGGCGGTGCCGGCTCCCACGATCACGTAGTCGAACTCGCCCACGGTCTCGGCGGCGGCGCTGTCGGACGGCATCCCGTTTCTCCCTGTCTGGCGCGGATCGTGGGGGGCGCCGCGCGGCGCGAATACTGGTCGCGCCGGGCGCGCGCTTCAAGACGTTGCGGAATCCGCCCGCGCAACCCATGCTTGAACATCGTCGCCCCAAGAGATTGTCCGCGGAGCCTTGCATGACCGTCGCCCCGCCGCATTCCGCCGCGGAGGCGGGACCCGGCCCGAGCGCCGGCGCGTCCCCGCCCGAGGATCCCGCCCTGCGCCTGCGCCGGGCGGCCGAGGACATGGACTGGGTGATGCGCTTCCCGCTGGCCACCGCGCCGGGGCTGGTCTTCGTCGGCGCCCGCTCCACCCCCGCCCGGCTGGTCGAGGGGGCGGACCCCGCCCTCTCGGGCAGCCACGCCGGCGGGGCCGAGACCCAGGCCGCCGCCTTCGCCGCCTGCCTGGGCGAGGCCTCCGAGTTCCTCTCCCAGTTCGAGCGTCCGGGCGACCTGCTGCCTCCGGACCATGGGCTGGAGGTGGTCGAGAGCGGCCTCGACTGGACCCCGCCCACCCCCGATCACGTCCGCGCCCTGCGCCTGCACGACGGGGCGGAGGTCGCCGTCTCCGCCGACCGCTGCCTGCGCCGGACGGGGCGGGGCGCGGCCGCCGAGCCGCCGGTGCGCCTCGGCCTCGGCTGCGCCGCCGGGCGGACCGAGGCGGAGGCGCGCCTGCGCGCGGTGCTGGAGCTGGTCGAGCGCGACGCCGCCGCCCTGTGGTGGCGGGGCGGCGCGCCGCCGCGGCCGCTCGATCCCTGCGACCCCGCGCTCGCCCCCGCCTTCGCCCGCATCGCCGGCTGGCGGGGGGAGGAGACGGGCCGCGCGATGATCTTCGCGGACCTGACCACCGACCTCGGCGTTCCCGTCGCGGCCGTCCTCGCGCTCGACCCGGACCCCGAGGCCGCGAGCCCGGCCCTGACCGTCGGCGTCGCCGCCCGGCCGGCGATGTCGGAGGCGGTCCTGTCGGCCGCGCGCGAGGCGATCCAGGGCGAGCTGGCCCTGACCCTGCTGGCCGAACGTCTCGCCCACCATGGCGAGGGCGTGCTGACCGAGGGCGACCGCGCCCTGCTGGCGCGCGCCGAGCTGGACCCGGCGCGGGACCCGCGGCTCGCCCCCCGCGGGCGTCCGCGCCGCCGGCCGGCTGCGGAAGCGGACGCCATGCAAGGGAAAGATGAACAAATTTTGCACCTGATGGTTGAACAGATGGCCGCGCGTCAGCATCATGTCGTCTGCGTGACGCTGACTCGCGACCGGCCCGGATTGCCCGTGGTCTGGGCGATGGCGCCGACGCTCCAGCCCGACCCGTCGGCGCTGGAGACGCCCCGGCTCCGCGCGGCCGTCTCGCGGCACGCCGCGATCCCGGGGGGGCTGCGCCCCCCGCGGGAGCCGTCGCTTTGGTGACCGAAGGGGGTCCGCTCGCCTTGAACGTCCTGCTCCATCCCCCCGCCGCCGCCGAGGCCGCCCGCCTGCAGATCCGGATGCTGGGCGCGCCGGCGCTGATGTTCGAGGGGCGCTCGCTGCGCGTCGTGAACCGCAAGCTTTTGTGCATGCTGGGCTATCTGGCGCTGGACGAGGGCCGCTCGGACTCGCGCGAGCGGCTGGTGGGCCTGCTGTGGTCGGAATCGGACGAGAAGCACGCCCGCGGCTCCCTGCGCCAGGTGGTCACCGCCCTGCGCCGGATCACCGGCGAGCTCGGCTTCGAGGGGTTCGAGACCGACCGCTCCCACGTCACGCTCGATCCCGCGCGGTTCCGCGCCGACGTCACGGACGTGCTCGACCAGCTCGGCCCCGACCGCATCCACCCGCTGCTGCTGGCGACCGAGGACCTGCCCCAGACCCTGATGGCGGGCTGCGAGGACGTCGATCCCGCCTTCGCCGGCTGGCTGCTGGTGCGCCGCGAGACGCTGCGCAACCAGATCCAGCAGGGGCTGATGAGCGCGCTGGAGCAGGCCGCCCCCGACGGGCGGGCGGAGCGGGAGCTGGCCCGCGCGCTGCTGCGCCTCGACCCCACCCAGGAGCTCGCCGCCCGCCGGCTGATGGAGAACCTCGCCCGCGGCGGCGACGTGCCGGGCGCGCTGACGGTCTACAACGCCCTGTGGGACGTGCTGGGCGACGAGCACGACATCGAGCCGGCCGAGCCGACCCGCGACCTCGTCGCCCGGATCAAGAACGGCGAGGTGCCCGAGCCGGGCGCGGGCCTGGGGCCGGGGGCGCGGATCCTCGCCGCCGCGGGGACCCGCAGCCGGGAGGCGCCCGCGCCCCGCGAGGGGCGGCCGGGGGAGGTCGCGCCGGGCGAGCCGCGCCCGAGCGAGGCCCGCCGCCGCCTTCTGGCGCCGCCGCGCCTGCCGCCGCTGCTGGTGGTCGCCCGCTTCGAGCTGCGCGGCGAGGACGCCGACGCGCAGATGATGCTCGACGGGTTCCGCCATTCCCTGATCGGCTCGCTGGTGCGGTTCCGCGAATGGCAGGTGGCCGAGAGCGACGCCCCCGTCGCCCGCGCCGAGGGGCCCGACGCCCCCGCCCGCAGCCGTTTCGGCATCCGCGCCACCGCCGAGAAGCTGGGGGCGGAGGGGCTGCGCGTGGCGCTGACCATCCGCGACCTCGACAGCGGCGTGTTCGTCTGGTCGCAGTCCTTCGCCCTGACCTACGAGACCTGGACCCTGCGCCAGGAGGAGCTGCTGCGCCACGCCACCATCGCGCTGAACGTGAACCTCTCGGCCGATCGCCTGCGGCGCACCGCGCACCTGCCCGAGATCACCGCCTCGCTCCACGACCTGTGGCTGCGGGGGCAGAGCCTGATCCTGCAGTTCAACGCCGCCTCCTGGGAGGAGGCCGACAAGCTGCTGACCGAGGTGACCGAGCTCGCGCCCGAGTTCGCGCCCGCCTTCAGCTCGCGCGTGCAGCTGGGCAACACCTCGCATATCTCGCGGCCGGGGGTGTATCGCTCCGAGGCGCTGCACGCGCGCACGCTGGAGCTGGCGCAGAAGGCGGTGGCGCTGGATCCGCTCGACAGCCGGGCGCAGTTGGCGCTGGGCTGGGCGCTGGCCTACAACCACCGCTGGGAGCACGCGCTGATGAACTTCGAGCTGGCGCGCGAGCTCAACGGCCACGATCCCTGGACGATGACCTCGGTGGCGCAGGCCTGGGCGGTGGCGGGGCGGCACGGCGACGCCATGGACCTCGCCGGCCAGGCGCTGGAGGCGACGCCGCTGCCCAATCACACCCGCTGGGGCTACCACGCCGCCATCCGCTTCTTCGCTGGCGACTACGAGGGCGCGCTGGAGGCGGCGCGGATCGCGGGCGACACCCACCCCAACAACGGCGGCTGGCGGGCGGCCTCGCTCGCGCATCTCGGCCGCACGGCCGAGGCCAGGGCCGAGGCGCGCAAGCTGCTCGAGGTGCTGTCGCAGCGCTGGTGGGGCGACGTGCCCGCCACGCCGCGCAACATGGCCCGCTGGGTTCTGCAGGTGTTCCCGTGGCGCCAGGACCTGGAGTGGAAGCGCCTGCGCGACGGGCTGCGCATCGCCGGCCTGCCGGTCGCCAAGCTGCCGATGCGCGACGTCGGCCCCTAGGGCCGGGGGCAGGGGGGCGCCCGGGTCCGGCCCCCCCGGGCCGTCAGGCCCGACGCGTCGGGCCGGAAGGCCGTCGCGCGGGGCAGGGGGCGCTCAGCCCTCCGGGCCTTCGCCCACCGCCTCGCGCCAGTGCCGCCGGCAGAGCGAGAGGTAGCGGTCGTTGCCGCCGATCTCGACCTGCGCGCCCTCGGTGACCGCCTTGCCGTCGGGGCCGACGCGGGCGACCATCGTCGCCTTGCGCCCGCAATGGCAGATGGTGCGCACCTCGCGCAGGCTGTCGGCGAGCGCCAGCAGCGCGGCCGAGCCGGGGAACAGCTCGCCCCGGAAGTCCACCCGCAGCCCGTAGGCCATCACCGGCACGCCCAGGTCGTCGGCGGCCCAGGCGAGCTGCCTGACCTGGATCGGCTCGAGGAACTGCGCCTCGTCGACCAGCACGCAGGCGAGCGGGCCGTCGGCCAGACGGTCGCGGATCCGGGCGAAGAGGTCGTCGCCGGGGACGTAGGTCTCGGCCTCCGATCCGATGCCGATGCGCGAGCCGATGCGCCCCTCGCCCGCCCGCTGGTCGAGGCGGGCGGTCAGCAGCAGGGTGCGCATCCCCCGTTCGCGGTAGTTGTGCGACGCCTGCAGCAGCAGCGTCGACTTGCCCGCGTTCATCGTCGAGTAGTTGAAGTAGAGCTTGGCCATGGCCCGGTCTTATCGACCGGCGGCGCGGCGGCGGCAAGGGGCCGGCGCGGGCGGCCCTCGCGGCGGCTGCGCCGCCGCATCGCCCCGCCCGGCCGTCCCCCTCGCGGGGCTGCGCCCCGGGGCGGCGCGCCGGCGGGGCGAACGGGGGCGGGCAGGCGGGAGAGGGCAGGCGGGGGGCGGGATCTTCCAGCCGTCCGCCTTGCCGGCGGCGCCCCTTCGAATTACCCTCGCCCCTCCCCATATCTGGTGGACCCCAGCGCGCGGAGGCCCAGCATGTCCGGTTTCGACGCCCCGATCGCCGAGCAGATCTGGGACATGAAGTACCGGTTCAAGACCCCGGACGGCGAGCCGATCGACGCCGATGTCGAGGCGAGCTGGTCGCGCGTCGCGCGCGCGCTCGCGGCCCAGGAGGCCGACCCCGCCGCCTGGACCCCCCGTTTCGAGGCGGCGCTGCGCGACTTCCGCTTCCTGCCGGCGGGCCGGATCCTGGCCGGCGCGGGCACCGGGCGATCCGTCACCCTCTTCAACTGCTTCGTCATGGGCACGATCCCCGACGACCTCGGCGGCATCTTCGAGGCGCTGAAGGAGGCCGCCCTGACCATGCAGCAGGGGGGCGGGATCGGCTACGACTTCTCGACCATCCGGCCCAAGGGCGCCTCGGTGGCGGGCGTCGGCGCGGACGCCTCCGGCCCGCTGAGCTTCATGGACGTGTGGGATTCGATGTGCCGCACGATCATGTCGGCCGGCGCGAGGCGCGGCGCGATGATGGCGACGCTGCGCTGCGACCACCCCGACGTCGAGGCCTTCGTCGAGGCCAAGAAGGACCCCGCGCGGCTGCGCAACTTCAACCTCTCGATCCTGGTCACCGACGCCTTCATGGAGGCGGTGGCCCGGGACGCCGACTGGCCCCTGGTCTTCGAGGGCCGCACCTACCGCACCCTGCGCGCGCGCGAGCTGTGGGACCGGATCATGCGCGCCACCTACGACTACGCCGAGCCCGGCGTGATCTTCATCGACCGGATCAACCGGCTGAACAACCTCGCCTATGCCGAGACGATCTCCGCCACCAACCCCTGCGGGGAGCAGCCGCTGCCCCCCTACGGCGCCTGCCTGCTGGGATCGATCAACCTCGCCCGCCTGGTGCGCGAGCCCTTCGCGCCGGGCGCCCATATCGACGAGGCCGAGCTCTCCGAGCTGGTGGGCGTCGCGGTGCGGATGATGGACGACGTGGTCGACGCCTCCCGCTTCCCGCTGCCCCAGCAGGCGGCCGAGGCGCAGGCCAAGCGGCGCATCGGGCTGGGCGTCACCGGGCTCGCGGACGCGCTGCTGATGACCGGCCTGCGCTACGGCTCCGACGAGGCCGTCGCCCAGACCTCCGCCTGGATGAAGGCGCTGGCGCGGGCGGCCTATTTCGCCTCGGTCGAGCTGGCGAAGGAAAAGGGCGCCTTCCCCCTCTTCGACACTGAAAAATTCTGCGCCTCGCCCTCGGTGCAGGCGCTGGGCGAGGACGTGGTCGAGGCGGTGCGCGCGCACGGCATCCGCAACGCGCTGCTGACCTCGATCGCGCCCACGGGGACCATCAGCCTTTACGCCGGCAACGTCTCCTCGGGCATCGAGCCGGTCTTCGCCTTCGCCTACACCCGCAAGGTGCTGCAGCGCGACGGCACGCGGACCGAGGAGGAGGTCGTCGACCAGGCCCTCGCCCTCTGGCGCGAGCTGCACGGCGACGCCCCCTGGCCCGAGCATTTCGTCGACGCCCAGACCCTGACCCCCGCCGACCACGTCCGCATGCAGGCGGCGGCGCAGGCGTGGGTCGACAGCTCGATCTCCAAGACCATCAACGTGCCCGAGGACATCTCCTTCGAGGCCTTCAAGGACGTCTACCTCGAGGCCTGGCGCACGGGCTGCAAGGGCTGCACGACCTACCGGCCGAACGCGGTGACGGGCTCGGTGCTGACCGTCTCGGCCCCGGCGCCCGAGACCGCGGCCTCCCCGCCCGAAGAGGCCGGGCGCCGCCCCGCCGACCTCTCCGCCGCGCGCGACGGCGAGGTGGTGTGGATGCACGAGCCGCTCGACCGCCCCGAGGCGCTGGAGGGCCGCACCTACAAGATCACCTGGCCGGATTCGGCCCATGCGATCTACATCACGCTCAACGACGTGGTGGTGGGCGGCCGGCGGCGTCCGTTCGAGGTGTTCATCAACTCCAAGAACATGGAGCACTACGCCTGGACGGTGGCGCTGACGCGGATGATCTCGGCCGTGTTCCGCCGCGGCGGCGACGTGAGCTTCGTGGTCGAGGAGCTGAAGGCCGTCTTCGACCCCCGCGGCGGCGCCTGGATGGAGGGGCGCTACGTCCCCTCGATCCTGGCCGCCATCGGAGGCGTGATCGAGAAGCACATGATCCAGACCGGCTTCCTGGAGGGGGAGGGCCTGGCCCTGAAGACCGACCCCCAGGCCCGCGCCGTCGCCGTCGGCGAGGCCCCCGGCGCCGTCTGCCCCAGCTGCGGCGAATACGCGATGCAGATGATGGAGGGCTGCGAGACCTGCCTGTCCTGCGGCTACTCGAAGTGCGGGTGATCGACCGGCGGGCCGTGTCGTAACGGCCTCCATGAATTGACCTTCGCCCCGGGCTTTCGACCGTTCCGGCAACCGAAAGGCCGCCACCGGCCGAAGCGAGGGGCTTCGCGGGGCCTGGAGGCGGCGCGTGCTCCCCCTCGCCGAGCGTTCGGGACGCAGGCGCGCGGCGGCCGCCGATGCAAATGGCGGGGCGTCATCGCCTCGCGGGAAGACGGTCGGCGACCCGCGGGCGTCGACGAACCGGCGCCTGCGCATCCGCGTCTCGCCTCAAGGGAGAACAGCCCGACCCGAAACCGGGGGACGTCCGCGGGGGCGGGGTCGGCGCGCCGCGAGCGATGCGTTGCGTCCACGGGTCTCGCGACGGGCTACCGGTCGGACGAGGCGGGGGCCGCAGGTCCGCTCAGGGGCTCGGGGACCGGGCGGAGGATCAGCTGCTCGGCGCCCGACATGGCGTCGCCCTGCACCTGCTCGGACAGGCGCTGGGCGTCGCGTCGGCGGATGTCCTCGGTCGTCTCCTCCACGTCGGCCTGGGACAGTCCCAGGGACCGCAGGCCCTCCGCACCCATCAGGTAGGCGGATTCGACCGTCTCGCGGATCTCGCGGTCGACGCCGGCGCGGATCAGCTCCACCGCATGGGCGCGGTCCCGGCTGCGCACCAGCAGCTTCGCCTGCGGGAATTCGTGCTGCGCCAGCTCGACGATGCGCAGCGCGTCGGCGGGCTCGTCGATGCACACCAGGATCGTCTCGGCCTCCGCCGCGCCGGAGCGGCGCAGCACGTCCAGCCGGGCGCCGTCGCCGAAATGAACCTTGAAGCCGTAGCGCGCCGCGTCGCGGATCCGGTCGGGATCCCGGTCGATCACCGCGAGATCCACGCCCCGCGCCAGCAGCGGCTGCGAGGCGATCTGGCCGAAGCGCCCGAAGCCGACCAGCAGGATCCGCCCGCCCAGGTCCTGCGCAGGCTCGACCCCGTCCATCGAGACCTGTCCCCGCAGCAGCCGGTCCGCCGCGGCCATCAGCAGCGGGGTCAGGGCCATGGACAGGATCACCACCGAGGCGAAGACCGCGCTCTCGCGCGCGTCGATCACGCCGCCGGCGAGCGCGGCGGTGTAGAGGACGAAGGCGAACTCGCCGCCCTGCATGAACATCGACGTCCGGCGCAGCGCCGCCCGCCGGTCCGCGCCGAAGAGGCGCGCCACCGCGTGGACCAGCAGGCCCTTCACCGCCGTGAAGACGACCAGCATCGACAGCGCCAGCGGCCACTCCGCCGCCAGCACGCCCAGGTCGAGCGACATGCCCACCGCGAGGAAGAACAGGCCCATCAGCAGGCCGCGGAACGGCTCGACGTCGCTCTCGATCTGGTGGCGATAGCTCGAGCTCGACAGCATCACCCCGGCGAGGAACGCGCCCATCGCCATCGACAGGCCCACCGCCTCCATCAGCATGGCCGCGCCCAGCACCACCAGCAGCGCGCCGGCGGTCAGCACCTCGCGCGTGCGGGCCTTCGCCAGCAGGGCGAAGAACGGGTTCAGCCCCGAGCGCGCCCCGCCCACCAGCGCCAGCAGCGCCGCGAGCTTGAGCAGCGCGTCGAGCCAGCCCGCGCTCTCCTGCGCCAGCGGCGACAACCAGGCGACCACGGCCAGCAGCGGCACGATCATCAGGTCCTCGAACAGCAGGATCGCGACGGACTTCTGGCCCTCGGCCCCCGCGATCTCGCCGCGGTCCTGGAGCAGCGACATGATGATCGCGGTCGAGGACAGCACGAAGCCGGCGCCGGCGACGAAGGCCGCGGGCCCCGACAGGCCGAAGAGCCCGACCCCCGCCAGCGCCAGCGCCGCGATCGCCAGCCCCACCTGCACCAGCCCCAGCCCGAAGATCTGCCCGCGCATCGCGAACAGCTTGCGGGGCCGCAGCTCCAGTCCGATCACGAACAGGAACATCACCACGCCGAGCTCGGAGAAATGCAGGATCGAGGCGGCGTCCGTGAACAGGCCCAGCACGGAGGGCCCGACCAGCAGGCCGGCGGCGAAATAGCCCAGCACCGATCCCAGCCCGACCCGCTGGAACAGCGGCACGGCGACGACCGCCGCGCCCATCAGGACCACGGCGGGTCCGATCATCTGGCCGAGGCCCGCTTCCGCCATCATGCTCTCCCTGCTTCATCGGGTTGCGTCCGCCCGGTCCCGGCGACCGGCCGCGGGGAACGCTCCGCCTGCGGGCGGGCGCGCGCCTCGGCCTCCCGGGGGTCGAACATCGCGAGGCCGGCGGCGCTCCGCGTCGCGGGGACCTCGGCCTGCAGGACGTCCCAGTGCTCGGCCAGGCGGCCGTTCTCGATCCGGAACACGTCGACCACCACCTGCGGCGCCGAGGCCCAGCCGTGGATGCGGCCGTGGATCGCGACCAGGTCGCCCTCGGCGATCGTCAGGCCCGGCTCGTAGCGGACCTCGGGCGACAGGCTCTCGACGATCGTCTGCAGCGCGTCGCGGCCCTGCGGGATGTCGGGATTGTGCTGGGCGTAGTCCGCGGCGTAGAGGCGACCGACCGCCGAGGCGTCGTGGCGCTGGAACAGCGCGGTCATCGCCTCCAGCACCAGCGCCGTGTTGCGGCGGGGGCGGTCGTCGGAGGGGCGGTCGGCGGGGCGGACGACCTCGAACGGTCCGCTCATCCGCAGGAAGCGGCCGTCGGGCAGGGTGGCGAAGGAGGAGACCACGCGGCGGTCGTGGTCCTGGAGGTTGACCACCGTCGCGCCGTCCGCCTCCTGCCAGCTGACCGCGAAGAGGCCGCCGCCCAGCGGCGCGACCTCGATGTCGACCTCCTCGGTGCGCGCGAAGGGCCCCTCCCGGATCTCGAACCGCAGGCGCGTGGTCGACAGCAGGGTCAGGGAGACGCGGAACTGCGGATAGGCGACGTCCATCTCGAGCCCGACGGGAAAGCTGTCCAGGGTCATCTGCGGCGTCCTTTCGACGGGAGAAGGGGGCGGGCGGGACGGCGTCGCGACGACAGGCGGGACGGCGCGACGGGAACGGGGCCATCGCGATCCCCGGCGGCGCGGTCGAGCCCGCGCCGCGCGCCTGCGTTTCCCGGGGTCCTGCGCCCGGCCGAGGGAGGGGGAGGACCGGGCCTGCGCCCGCCTCCCCCCGCCTGCGTCACTCGGCGGCGGACGGCGCCGGGGTCGCCAGCAGCTGCTGCTCCCACAGGAAGGCGATGCCGCTGCCGCCGGCATGCTGCACGAGCAGGTCGGCGAGCGGGCCTGCCGTCTCGGTCCGCGCCCAGTCGCGCTGCCATTCGGCCGCGACCGCGAGCCAGGTCATCATGTTCGCCCCGGCGTCGCTCATCCGCTGGATCGCGACCTCGTGCGCCTCGATCGAGGTGCCGCCCGAGGCGTCGGTGACCACCGTCACGTCCCAGCCCTCGCCCAGCGCCTGGATCGCGGGCATGGCGACGCAGACCTCGGTCCAAAGGCCCGCGATGATCAGCTGCTTGCGCCCGGTCGCCTTCACGACGTCCACGACCTTGGGGTCCTGCCAGGTGTTGATCAGGGTCCGGTCGATGATCTCCTGCCCCGGGAACACGTCGGCGATCTGCGGGAAGATCCTGCCGCCCCGGTCGGCGATGACCGTGGTCAGGACGGTCGGCACCCCGAACGCCCTCGCGGCCTTGGCCAGCGCGGTCGAGTTGTTCACCACCATGTGGGGGTCGTGGCTGTTGAGGTTCGCGAGCTGGTAGGGCTGGTGATCGATCAGCACGAGGACCGAGTCCTCGGGACGCAGAAGAGAGTCGAGACCGTTTCGGGGGGCCACTGGGTTTCCTTTCCGGATTGCACGGGACATCTCGGGGGGCGCCGGCCGCCGCCGCTCGCCTCGGCGCAATCTGTCGTTCTCCCTCCCGATGCGATAGCGTCGGCGCCTGCAGAGCTGTGTCGCGAACCGGGGAACGCCGGAATGGATATCGAGGACCTCAGGACCTTCGTGGCCGTGGCCGACGCGGGCGGCGTCTCGGCCGCGGCGCGCCGGCTGGGCGTCTCGAAGTCGATCGTCAGCCGCCGGCTGCTGCGCATCGAATCCGAGCTCGGCGCGCAGCTGCTGGCGCGCACCACCCGCGGCGCGGCGCTGACCGAGGCCGGCGTCACCTTCCGCGACCACGCCGCCCGGGCCGCCGCCGAGATCGACGCCGCGCGCGAGACGATCCTGCCCAGCGGCCAGCTGCAGGGCCGCTTCCGGGTGGCGATGCCGCTGACCTTCGGCCCGACCCACTTCGCCCCGGTGCTCGCCGAGATGGCGCGCCTGCACCCGGGCCTGCACGTCCATGCCGTCTACAGCGACCGCTACGTCGACCTGGTCGCCGACGGGTTCGACTGCGCGGTCCGCGGCGGCTACCTGCCGGATTCCAACCTGATCGCGCGGCGCGTGGGCGCGATCCACGGCAAGCTGGTGGCCAGCCCCGGCTACGTCGCCGCCCATGGCGAACCCGAGACCCCCGCCGACCTCGTCAACCACGAGGCCCTGATGCAGGGCACCGAGGCCTGGCAGTTCCTGGACGGCGACACGGTCGTCACGGTCCAGCCGCAGGGACGGTACAAGGCCGACAGCGCGATCGCGCTCGCCACCGCGGCGGCGGCGGGGCTGGGCGTCGCCTGGCTGCCCGACTGCATCACCCACGAGCATCTGGCCTCCGGCGCGCTGATCCCGATCATGACGCGCTACCGCGTGCCGCCCGCCGCCGCCTATGTCGTGCGCCCGCCGGGCCAGCACCCGTCGCGCAAGGTGCGGGTGCTGACCGAGATGATGGTCGAGTATTTCAAGGGCGCCGCCGACATCTGGGGCGGCCGCTGAGGGCCGCGCCCGGTCGGCCCCCGCGCCTCCGGCGTTCCCCGAGCCGGAACACAGCTGCCCGCCGTCCGACGCTGTCGTCGCACGATCCGCGACCTCACCTCCTCCGCCAGGCGGTCGGAGGCCGCGCGCCTGCCGCGCGGTCCGCCGTCCGCCGCACCTGCATCCGCAAGGAAGGAGCCCAGACATGATCGATCTGACCGGCAAGCGCGCCCTGGTCACCGGAGGGTCGCGCGGCATCGGGGCCGCGATCGTCCGCACGCTGGCCGAGGCCGGCGCCGACGTCGCCTTCACCTACCAGGCCTCGGCCGACCGCGCCGAAGCGGTGGCCGCCGCCATCGCGAAGGTCGGGCGGCGCGCCGTCGCGATCCGCGCCGACAGCGCCGACCCGCAGGCGATCGCCCGCGCCGTCGAGGAGACGGTCGCGGCGCTCGGCGGGCTCGACATCCTGGTCAACAGCGCCGCCGTCGGCCACTACGGCCCCATCGCCGAGCTCGACCTCGACGCGTTCCAGGCGCTGATGGACGTCAACGTGCGCGCCCCGGTGCTGTTCGCGAAGGCGGCGATCCCGCACCTGGGCGACGGCGGGCGCATCGTCACCATCGGCTCGGGTCTCGCCGAGCGGGTGCCGTTCCCGGGCGTCACCGCCTATGCGATGTCGAAGGCCGCCCTGACCTCGTTCACCCGCGGCCTCTCGCGCGAGCTGGGGCCGCGCGGCGTCACCGTGAACCTCGTCCAGCCCGGCTCGACCGACACCGAGTCGAACCCCGCCGACGGCCCGGCCGCCGAGGGCCAGCGCAGCCTGACCTCGCTGGGCCGCTACGCCGACCCGCGCGAGATCGCGAACGCCGTGGCGTTCCTCGCCAGCCCCGCCGCCAGCGTGATCACCGGCGCGACCCTGACCGCGGACGCCGGCGCCATCGCCTGAGCGCGCGTTCCCCCCGCCGCGACGCAGTTCGGCGCGCGGCGGGGCTAGCCCCGCGGGCGGCCGCGCCGCAGGTTCCCCCCCAGGATCGACGCACAAGGAGAACGCGCATGAGCTGGAACCCGGCGATGGAGCCCGGCTGCCCGGACGGGGCCGGGCTCGACGCGATCGAGACCCTGATCGTCCCGCGCAGCCGCGACCTGGGCGGCTTCGAGGTGCGCCGCGCGCTGCCCGCGCCCAAACGGCAGATGGTCGGCCCCTTCATCTTCTTCGACCAGGCCGGCCCGGCCGAGTTCCTGACCGGCCAGGGCGTCGACGTGCGCCCGCACCCCCACACCGGCCTCGGCACCGTCACCTACCTGTTCCGCGGCGACTTCCATCACCGCGACAGCACCGGCGCCGACCAGGTGATCCGCCCCGGAGAGCTGAACTGGATGGTCGCCGGGCGCGGCGTCACCCATTCCGAGCGCACCACCTCGACCGCGCGCAGCGGCCCCAGCAGCCTGTTCGGCATCCAGACCTGGCTGGCGCTGCCCGACCGGGACGAGGACATGGACCCGATGTTCGAGCATCACGGGCGCGACGCCCTGCCGATGATCGAGGACGCCGGCGTCTCGGTGCGCCTGGTGCTGGGCGAGGCCTGGGGCGCGCGGGCCCCGGCGCGGATGTTCTCCGAGACCTTCTACGCCGACGCGAAGCTCGACCCCGGCCGCCGGCTGCCGATGCCCGACGATCACGAGGACCGCGGCATCTACATCGTCGAGGGCTCGATCCTCGTCGCCGGCCAGGCCTTCGAGGCGGGGCGGATGATGGTGTTCCGCCCCGGCGACCGGATCGCCATCGAGGCCGGCCCGCGCGGCGCCCGGCTGATGCTGCTGGGCGGCGCGACCCTGCCGGGGCCGCGCTACATCTGGTGGAACTTCGTCGCCTCCTCGCTCGAACGGATCGAGCAGGCGAAGGAGGAGTGGCGCGCCGGCAAGTGGGGCGAGGGCCGCTTCGATCTGCCGGTCGACGACCGCGACGAGCATATCCCCCTGCCGGATTGACCTGACCGGGGCGGTCGCCGACCGTTCCGACGTCTCCCTCCCGCCCGGGCCGGTCGCCCGGGCTGCACGAAAGGACCGCTCCGATGTCGGACGCCGCCGTCGAAATCATCTATGAGGACCAGGGCTCCAAGGGCCGCTACGTCGCCCGGATCGCCGGCGTCGAGGGGGAGGGCGAGCTGACCTTCTCCAAGGTCTCGGAGGCGTTGATCATCGCCGATCACACCGCGGTGCCGGACTCGATGCGCGGCATGGGCGCGGCGGCGGCCCTGGCCGACCGGCTGGTCGCCGACTCCCGCGCCGCCGGCCGGCGCATCGTGCCGCTGTGCCCCTTCGTGCGGGCGCGGTCCCTGCGCCGCCCCGACTGGGCCGACGTCATCCAGCAGTGACCCGCCCGCGCCCGGGCCGGCGGCGTGCTCGCGCCGGCCCGGGCGGCCCCTGCGCCGGTTCCGACCCGGGGCCCGACGGGTCCGTGCCGGACCGTCGCGCCGAGGGCGCCGCCGCCCCGCGGCGTCGCCGAAGGCGCCTGTCATGCGTCGCGCGGCACGACGGTTCCCGAGGCGGGCGGCCGTGCGGACAAGGCCGCCGTCCCGTCATGCAGGTTGCGCGGGCGCCGGGAGGAGAGGTTCGCGTCGGGATTGCCGCCCGGGTCCGGGTCGTGTTCGATGGCGGCGCAGGACATGGGCGTCGGGCCCTCTGTCCGAGCCCCCCTGCATCCCGATCACGAGACCTGGAGACTTCGGCATGAGCACCACCGGCAAGCAGCTCTTCACGACGCTTGAGAGCGACGGCACGCTCACCGTGGCGATCGAGGATGCGACGTTCCCCGACCCTGTCGGCGATCAGGTGCTCGTGAGGATGGAGGCGGCCCCGATCAATCCGTCGGATCTCGCCATCCTGGTGGGCGCGGCCGATCTCGAAAACGCGGACTATTCGCCCGGCAAGTACGTCGCCACCGTGCCCGAGCCGTTCAATTCGGCGTCCAGGGCGCGCCACGGGCTGAAGCTTCCCGCCGGCAACGAGGGCGCGGGCACGGTCGTGGCGACAGGCGACGGCGACAAGGCGAAGGCGCTGATGGGGCGGCGCGTCGCCTGCGTGCCGGGCCATGCCTACAGCCAGTATTGCCTCGCCGACGCCGGGATGTGCCTGCCGCTGGACGATCATTCGGCCGAGGACGGCGCGAGCAGCTTCGTCAATCCCATGACCGCGCTCGGCTTCGTCGAGAATGCGAAGATGGACGGGCAGGATGCGATCCTGCACACGGTCGGGGCCTCCAACCTGGGCCAGATGCTGACCCGCATCTGCCGGGAAGACGGGATCGGGCTGGTCAACCTGGTGCGCAAGGCGGACCAGGCCGCGCTGCTCGAACAGCTCGGCGCGACCCATGTGGTCAATTCGTCGGACGACGACTTCATGCAGCGGCTGTGCACCGCGATCGACGACGCCGAGGCCTTCTACGGCTTCGATCCGATCGGCGGAGGGAAGACGGTCGACAGCGTCTTCAAGGCCATGGAGCAGGTCGCGGTCGGCAAGATGACCGAGTATTCGCGCTACGGCTCCAACCAGAAGAAGCGCATGTTCATCTACGGGCGCCTGGACACGGGCGCGACGATCCTGACGCCCAGCTACGGCTTCGGCTGGACCCTGTCCGGCTGGCTCCTGTTCCCGTTCCTGCAATCGGCCGGGCCGGAGATCGTGGGGCGGATGCGCAAGCGCGTGCTCGAGAACCTGACGACGACCTTCGCCAGCACCTACAAGAAGCGGGTCGATCTCGAGGAGATGCTGACCAAGGAGGCCGTGATCGACTATCGCGCGATGAAGACGGGCGAGAAATACCTTGTAACCCCCTGGAAATAAGCGACCGCCTGCGGCGGCCATGTCCACGGAGGTTCATGCGTCGCGGCACGTGTTCGGGCGCCGCGGGCATGGGCGGGGGGCGGCGTCCGTCGCGGGCTCGAGCCGCGCCGCCGCGGCGCGGCGTCGCCATGCCGTCCTGATGCGGCCGGCAAGGCGCCGGCGATGAGGAGGGGCGGAGCGGCGAAGGCGCCGTCCCGCCCCCCCCGCGACCTTCCGACGATCCGCCCTGCGCGCCCCGCCGGCACGCCGGGCTTCTGCAGGAACGGCTCTCGTCGGCCGGGCTCGGGCCGGGCGCGACCGACGCCCATTCCATGCGCCGCACGAAGGCTGCGCAGGTCCCGGGGAAGACGGGCGACCGGCGCGCCGCGCCGCTGCGCCGGGCGCGCGATGCGGGCGGGGGCCGCGGGCGGACGGGATCGCGGCGCGGGGCGCGGTCCATGAGCGGGGCGGCCCGGGGCGACGTCCGCCGGGGCCTGCGGCCGTGCGCGGGGTTTGCATGTGCGCGCGCGTCGGGTTGGTATCCGGGGGGCGAGCCGGGCGGCGCGGATCCGCGGCGCGGGCGCCCGCCGGGCGGCCGCAGCCGCGGCGGGGCGCCCGGCGCCTCGATCCGGACCGGGCGCGGCTGGACCAGACCGACGACAGGAAGGCGAAACCGAATGGCGCACCAACTTGCAACGCCCCGGGGCGGGCCCGGCGCACGGCGCAACGTGTCCTTCGACACCGACGAGATCCGCGAGGCGCGCCTCGACCTCGCCGCCAGCCTGCGCATGGCCGCGCGGCTCGGGCTCGAGGAAGGGATCTGCAACCACTTCTCGGCGGTGGTGCCGGGCCATCCGGACCTGTTTCTCGTGAACCCGCTGGGGCTGAGCTTCCACGAGGCGACCGCGTCCTCGCTGCTGATCTGCGATTTCCACGGCGATGTGCTGGAGGGGGAGGGGGAGCCGGAGGCGACCGCCTTCTACATCCACGCCCGCCTGCACATGGCCTCGCCCCGGGTCGGGGCCGCCTTCCACACCCACATGCCCAACGCCACCGCCCTGAGCATGGTCGAGGGCGAGCCGCTGGTCTGGGCGGGGCAGACCGCGCTGAAGTTCCACGGGCGGGTGGCGGTGGACCGCGACTACGGCGGCCTGGCGCTGGACGCCGACGAGGGCGACCGGATCGCCGCGACCCTGGGCGACGCCGACATCCTGTTCATGCGCAACCACGGCGTGATGGTCTGCGCGCCCACCATCGCCGAGGCCTGGGACGACCTCTACTACCTCGAGCGCGCGGCCGAGGTGCAGCTCAAGGCGATGAGCACCGGCCGCCCGCTGCTGCCGATCCCCGAGGACGTCGCGCGGCGGACCGCGGCGCAGATGCGCGAGGGCGATCCCGAAAGCGCGAAGCTGCACATGGCCAGCGTCCGCCGCCAGCTCGACCGCAGCGCTCCGGACTACCGCGACTGACGGCGCGCGGGGCCCATCGGGCGCCGCGCGCGGGGCGTCGGGAGCGCCGGTCGCGGGGGGCGGAGGGACGGGCCGCCGCCGTCCGCTCCTTGCGTCGGCGCGGCTGCGCGCCCGGAGGCGGAGCGACGACCGGGCGCGCGCCCGGCCTCAGTCCAGGTCGCCGTCGACATAGACCCAGCCCGGTCCCTCGCGGCGGAAGCGGCTGGTCTCGGTCAG
Organism: Albimonas pacifica; assembly: GCF_900113695.1. Lineage (GTDB taxonomy): Bacteria > Pseudomonadota > Alphaproteobacteria > Rhodobacterales > Rhodobacteraceae > Albimonas > Albimonas pacifica. Next base: position 311,596 of record NZ_FOQH01000002.1, read on the forward strand.
GCGGCCCTTGCGCGCCCCGCGGCGCCAGGTGGCGGTGAAGCGGACGCGCGCCGTGTCCGGCCCCTCGGTCTCGTGGCTCAGGATCGTCAGGCCGGTCCAGGTCTGGGCGGGGTCCAGGCTCAGGTCCGCGGGGCGCGTCTCCGCGGCCCAGCTCCGGCGCAGGTAGGCCTCGTCGCCCCGGCAGAAGGCGCAGTAGCGGGCGCGCATCAGCGCCTGCTCGTCGCGCGCCGGGGCGCCCAGGTGCAGCCGGCCGCAGCATCCGGCGTAGGTCTTCCCGCTTCCGCACTCGCACGGGTGAAACATGCGCAACCCTCCTGCATCCGTCGTCCCGGCGCGGCCGCCCCGCCTGAAGGCGGCGCGGCGACTCGCGGCGGCCGGCCCCGGCCCAGATGCGCCCATCGCCGCCGCGAGGACAACCGGCCCCGCGCAGGGCGCGCGCCGCCCCTTGCGGAGCCCCGCGCCGCCGGCCGATCATGCCCGCCCCGCCCCAGATGCGAACGGAGCCCAAGCCCGATGCCAGACGCCCAGACCGCCGGATCCGGCGGCGCCGCTCATGCCGCCGAGGTGGACGCGCGCAACGAGACCATCCTGATCTGGGTCGACGGCGCGCTGCGGCCGCGGGCGCAGGCGACGGTGTCGGTCTACGACTCCGGCTTCCTGCTCGGCGACGGGATCTGGGAGGGGCTGCGCCTGCACAACGGCCGATGGGCCTTCCTCGACGACCACCTCGACCGCCTGTTCGAGGCGGCGCGCGCCCTCGACCTCGACCTCGGGCGCGACCGCGCCGGCATCGTCGCCGCGCTGGAGGAGGTGCGGACCGCCAACGGCATGGAGGAGAACGCCCACGCCCGGCTGATGGTCACGCGGGGCGTGAAGGCGCGGCCCTTCCAGCATCCCTCGCTCAGCCGCTCGGGCCCCACGATGGTGATCATCGCCGAGCATTCCGTGCCGGCGACGGCGGGCAGGGGGCTGCGGCTCGTCACCGTGCCGCAGGTGCGGGGCCTGCCGATGAGCCAGGACCCCAAGCTGAACTCCCATTCCAAGCTCAACTGCGTGCTGGCCGCCGTGCAGGCCGAGAAGGCGGGCGCCGACGAGGGGCTGATGCTGGACCCCCATGGCTTCGTGAACACCACGAATTCCTGCAACGTCTTCATCGTGCGCAAGGGGGAGCTTTGGACCTCCACCGGCGACTACTGCATGAACGGCATCACCCGCGCGAAGACGCTGATGCTGGCGCGCGAGGCCGGGATCCCCGCCTTCGAGAAGAACTTCTCGCTGGTCGAGGCCTACGGGGCCGACGAGGTCTTCGTGACCGGCACCTTCGGCGGCCAGACGCCGGTGGCGGAGCTGGACGGGCGGGCCTTCGGCGACGGGACCGCCGGGCCGGTGACGCGGAAGCTGCAGGAGCTCTACCGCGCGCTGGTGCGCCGCGATGTCGGGCTCGACTGATGCGGGTGGTGATGTGGTCGGGGCCGCGCAACCTCAGCTCGGCGATGATGCGCAGTTTCGGGAACCGCGCGGCGACGGACGTGGTCGACGAGCCGTTCTACGCCGCCTACCTCGCGGCGACCGGGCTGGACCACCCGATGCGCGAGGCGGTGATCGCCTCGCAGCCCGCCGACTGGCGCGAGGCCGCGCGCGCGCTGGCCGCGCCCCCGCCCCCCGGCCGCCTGCGCTATGAGAAGCACATGGTCCAGCACATGCTGCCCGGCATGGACTTCGACTGGATGGAGGGGGCGGCCGTCGCCTTCCTGATCCGCGACCCGCGCGAGGTGGCGGCGAGCTTCGGCGCGAAGCGGGCGGGCTATCTCGAGTCCGAGCTCGGCTTCGCCCGCCAGCAGGAGATCTTCGACCTCGTCGCCGCGCGTCTCGGCCATCCGCCGCCGGTGGTGGACGCCGCCGACATCCGCCGCGACCCCCGCCGGGTGCTGTCGGCGCTGTGCGCCGCGCTGGGGCTGCCGTTCGATGAGGCGATGCTGGGTTGGGCGCCGGGCCTGCGCCCCTCGGACGGGGTCTGGGCGGCGCACTGGTACGGGTCGCTGGCGGACTCTACCGGCTTCGCCCCGCCCTCCGACGCGCCCCCGCCGCGGCTCGACCCCGAGGTGGAGCGCGCCTTGCGCCCGGCCATGGAGAGCTGGCGGCGGCTGTCGGAAACGGCGTTGCGCTGACCTGCGCCGGGGGACCGGCCGCCGCGCCGCGCCCCCCGGGGAAGGTCCCGATCCGGTCCGCAAGGGCCCCCTGCGGCCCTCCGGGCCTGCGTGCAGGCCGGGGGGCGGAGGGGCGCCGGTCCGGCGCGAAACCCCGGGGCCGCGGGGGCGGCCCCGGGGCGTCGCGGACGCCGCGCGTCAGGCGGCCAGGGGCTCGGGCTCCCTGGCGCCGGTCATGTAGGCGACCGCGTCGGACATCGTGCAGTCCCTGGGGTCGATCACGCACAGGCGTCGGCCGAGACGGTGGACGTGGATGCGGTCGGCGACCTCGAAGACGTGGGGCATGTTGTGGGAGATCAGGATGATCGGGATCCCGCGGGAGCGGACCTCCTGGATCAGCTCCAGCACGCGCCGGCTTTCCTTCACCCCCAGCGCCGCCGTCGGCTCGTCGAGGATCACGACCTTCGAGCCGAAGGCCGCCGCCCGGGCCACCGCCACCCCCTGGCGCTGGCCGCCCGAAAGGGTCTCCACCGCCTGGTTGATGTTCTGGATGGTCATCAGGCCCAGCTCGGCCAGCTTCTCGCGGGCGAAGTCCTCCATCCGCCGCCGGTCCAGCTTGCCGAAGACCGAGCCCAGGATCCCGGGCATCTTCAGCTCGCGCCCCATGAACATGTTGTCGGCGATCGAGAGCGCGGGGGACATGGCCAGCGTCTGGTAGACCGTCTCGATCCCCGCCCGGCGGGCGTCGTTGGGGGTCTCGAAGGCGATCGGCTCGCCGTCGAGCAGGATCTCGCCGCCGTCGGGACGGATCGCCCCCGACAGGGCCTTGATCAGGGTGGACTTGCCCGCGCCGTTGTCGCCGATCACCGCCAGGATCTCGCCGGGCATCAGGTCGAAGTCGCAATGGTTCAGCGCCGTCACTCTGCCGTAGCGCTTCACGAGGCCGCGCGCCTCCAGGATGGGCCGGGTCATGCCGTCACCTTTCTGATCCACTGGTCCACGGTCACGGCGGCGATGATCAGCACGCCGATCAGGAGATAGGTCCACTGCGGGTCGGCGCCCGACATCCGCAGGCCGAGCTCGAACACCCCCACGATCAGGGCGCCGAAGAAGGCGCCGAGGATCGAGCCGCGCCCGCCGAACAGCGAGATGCCGCCGATCACCACCGCGGTGATGGACTGGATGTTGCCGATCACGCCGGTCGTGGCCGAGGGCGAGACCGAGCCGAAGCGGCCGATCATCACCCAGCCCGCCAGCGCGCAGATGAAGCCGACCAGCATGTAGACCGACATCAGCGTGCGGTGGACGTTCACGCCGGCGAGCTTGGCGGCCTCGGGGTCGTCGCCGACCGCGTAGACGTGCCGCCCCCAGGCCGTCGAGCGCAGGGCATAGGCCAGGACCAGCACCAGGACCAGCATCAGCACCACGCCCAGCGTCAAGGTTGCCCCCCCGACCTGGAGCTTCAGGCCCAGGAACTGGAGGAAGGGCGCCTCGGTCTCGATCTCCTGGGCGCGGATCGTCTCGTTGGAGGAATAGAGGTAGTTCGCCGCCAGCACGATCTGCCACATGCCCAGCGTGACGATGAAGGGGGGCAGCTTCATGCGGCTGACCAGCCAGCCGTTGGCGGCCCCGATCAGCGTGCCCACGGCCATGCCGCAGGCCACCGCCGCGACCGGCGGCAGCCCGTAGCGGAAGGTGAACTGGCCCATCACCACCGAGCACAGCACCGCCGTCGCGCCGACCGACAGGTCGATGCCCGCGGTCAGGATGATCAGGGACTGGGCGGCGGCGAGCACGCCCACGATCTGCACCTGCTGCAGGATCAGGGTCATCGCGAAGGGCGAGAAGAACTTCTCCCCCAGCACGATCCCGAACACCGCCAGCGCCGAGACCAGCACGATCAGCGGCACCAGCGAGGGCGTGGCGTGCAGCGCGTGGTGGAACCGCCCGAACAGGCCCCGGTGCTGGTCGTCGAACTCGGCGAAGCTTTCCTCGCGCCGCGTCTTGACCACGTCTTCAAATCGATCCGCGTCGGTCATCGTCGCCTCCTCGGAACGGCTCGCGCGCGCCTTCTGCGCGGGTCGCGGCGGCGCGCGGGGGCGCCTCGCCGTTCGCTGGGTCAGGGGTCGGGGTTCAGGTTCGGGGCGGCGGAGGGCCGCCCCGACCGGGCGGGGTCAGCCCCAGCAGAGCGCGAGCCCCTCCTGGGAGGTGATCGAGTCCACGCCGTCCACCGGCTCGTCGGTGATCAGGGTCACGCCGGTGTCGAAGAAGTCCTTGCCCTCGGTCGCCTGGGGCTTCACGCCGTCCTCGGCCCAGGCCTTGACCGCCTCGATGCCCTTGGAGGCCATCAGCAGCGGATACTGCTGGGAGGTGGCGCCGATCACCCCGTCGGCCACGTTCTGCACGCCCGGGCAGCCGCCGTCGACCGAGACCACCAGCACGTCGTTCTCGCGCCCGATCGAGCGCAGCGCCTCGTAGGCGCCGGCGGCGGCGGGCTCGTTGATCGTGTAGACGACGTTGATGAAGGGATCCTGGGCGAGCAGGTTCTCCATCGCCTTGCGGCCGCCCTCCTCGTTGCCCTGGGTCACGTCGTGGCCGACCACGCGGGGGTCGTCCTCGTCGCCCCACCGGCCGGGGTCCTTCACGTCGATGCCGAAGCCGGTCAGGAAGCCCTGGTCGCGCAGCACGCCCACCGTGGGCTGCGAGACGTCGAGGTCGAGCATCGCGATCTTCGCGTCCGCGGCGTCCGCGCCCAGCTTCGCAGCCGCCCACCGGCCGATCAGCTCGCCGGCGCGGAAGTTGTCGGTGGCGAAGGTCATGTCCGCCGCCTCGATCGGGTCCAGCGGCGTGTCGAGCGCGATCACCAGGATCCCCGCGGCGCGCGCCTGCTCGAGCGAGGGGACGATGGCCGAGGTGCTGGACGCGGTGATCAGGATGCCCTTGGCGCCGTTGGCGATGCAGGTCTCGACCGCGCTGACCTGGGCCTCGTTGTCGCCGTCGACCTTGCCGGCGTAGCTGTTGAGCGCGATGCCCAGCTCCTTCGCCTTGGCCTCCGCGCCCTCGCGCATCTTCACGAAGAACGGGTTGGTGTCGGTCTTGGTGATCAGGCAGGCGGAGATGTCCGCGGCCTGGGCCGCGCCGCCGGAGACGGCGGCGATCGTGGCGAGCGAGGCGGCTGCGAGAAGCGTCTTCATGGTGATCCTCCCGAGATCTGTCTTCGCCGGCTCGCTGGCGTCCGGCGTGTCCTCCCCGGCCGCGGCACGGCGACCGGCGCATGCCCTTGGATGAGGGATTCGCGCCCTCGCGTCAATTAATAAATCCATTTGATATACAAATCGGGAGCAGGCATGGTGACGGCCGGAGCGGGGCACAGGCGGGCGAGACGCGATGAAGGACACCGAAATCCGGAGCCTGAGGCCGGGCGTGAACCTGACCGGCGTGCGCGCCCATAACGAGCGGCTGATCCTGTCGCTGATCCAGCGCCACGGGGAGATGCCGGGGGCCGAGCTCGCCAAGCTGGCGGAGCTGTCGCCGCAGACCGTCTCCAACATCCTGCGCCGGCTGGAGGCGGACGGCTTTCTCCGCCGCGGCGCGCCGCAGCGCGGGCGGGTGGGCAAGCCCTCGACGCCGATGGCGCTCGATCCCGACGGGGCGCTGTCGTTCGGGCTGAAGCTGGGCCGGCGCACCTCGGACCTGGCGGTGATGAACCTGCACGGCGCGGTGCTGGAGCAGCGGCGCATCGCCTATCGCTACCCGATGCCCGACCGGATCTTCGCCTTCCTGCGCGAGGGGATGGAGACGCTGTCGGCCGGCCTCTCGCCCCGCCAGCGCGACTCGCTGTGCGGCCTGGGCATCGCCGCCCCCTCGGAGCTCTGGCGCTGGGTCGAGGCGCTGGGCGCCTCGGACGAACTGGCGGTGTGGCAGGACGTCGACTTCGCCGAGGAGATCGCGGCCTTCTCCGACCTGCCGCTGTTCACCGAGAACGACGCCACCGCCGCCTGCCGGGCCGAACATGCCTTCGGCCGCGGGCGGGAGTTCGGCGACTACGCCTATGTCTTCATCGGCTCGTTCATCGGCGGGGGCGTGGTGATGAACTCCTCGGTGATCGTGGGCGGGCGGCGCAATGCGGGGGCCTTCGGCTCGCTGCCCGCGATCGGGGCGGACGGGCGGCGCACGCAGCTGCTCGACACCGCCTCGATCCACCTGCTCGAGGCGCAGATCGTGCGCGCCGGCGGCGACGGCGCGCGCCTGTGGTCCGAGCCGCAGGACTGGTCGCCCTTCGCCGCGCAGGTCGAGCCCTGGATCGCGCGCACCGCGCTGGAGCTGGCGGAGGCGGCGCGCACGGTCTGCGCGGTGATCGACTTCGAGGCCGTGCTGATCGACGGCGCCTTCCCCGCCCCGGTGCGCGAGGCCATCGTGACGCGGGCGCGCGAGGCGCTGGCCGGCCTCGACATGCGCGGCCTCGTCGCGCCGCGGATCGAGGCCGCCCGCGTCGGCGGCAACGCCCGGGCCATCGGCGCCGCGGCCCTGCCGATCTTCTCCCAGTTCTTCCAGGAGTGACCCGGCGCCTCCCGCCCCCCCGTCGCGCCGTCGCACGCCTCTCGACCGCGGTCGCGATGCGCGGGAGGGGGCCTCGGCGATCCGCCGCGCGATCAGGGGCGCCACAGCCGCAGGGCGTCGCGCGACGGCGGCGATCCGAGCTGGCGGGCGTATTCGCGGCTGAACCGCGTGGCGCTCTGATGGCCGACGCGGAAGGCCACGGCCGTGGCGTCGCCCTCGCCCGCGATCAGCATCGACCGGGCGCGGAGCAGCCGGACGCGCTTCCGGCGCTGCAGCGGGCCGAGGGCGGTCGCCGCCTGCAGGGCGCGCCGCTCGCGGAGGCATGGACGGCGCCCGCCGCGGGCAGGTCGATGGACATCACGAGATGCGCCGCCGGGTCGTGGCGCAGCGTGCGCTCGCCGGCGGTCGTCGTCCTGGAGCCGGCCGGGATCAGGTCGACCATCGGCTCGCAGACCGCCGCGAGCCGATCCCCGGGGGGCGCCCCCTGCACCATCGCCACGCGGGCGCCGCCGGTTCTCGGCATCGAAGCGCGGCGGGACTGCGACGGCGGGAACGGCCCGTCGGGCGATCCCGACCTGAAGGGGTTCGGCGCGAACGGGCGGCTGTTCTTCTGGCGGCGGCAGGGGCGGGCCGCGCCCCGCGCGGTCCTTGTCGGCTTCGCGGCGACCTCCGCCGCGATGGTCGACGCGTTTCACGCGGCCGGGTTCGACGCCGCCTTCGTCCGCGAACCCGACGCCGACAGCCTCCATGGCTGCGGCGCGCGGCTTCGCGCGGAGCCGGGCGGCGGCCTTCGCGGATCGCGGCGCCGGGGGCGACGCCTCGCGCCCCGGCCTCCGCCGTCAGCGGAGCTTCTCGAAGAAGGTGACCTTGCCGTTCTCCTCCACGTCGCAGACGTAGCGGCCGTCGTCGTACTGGAGGATCAGCTCGAAGGCGCCGGGCTTGAGGGGCGTGGTCTCGACCACCTCGCCGTAGCGGTCCTCGACCGCGTTGCAGGCGCGGACCTGGCGGGGCGTGGCGCCGCCGTTGGCCTTGGTCGACTGCTTGCGGTTCTCGGCGATCGCCGCCTGCTCGTCCTCGGTGCGCACCCAGCGGAACACCCCTTTGGGGCTGTAGCGGCAGAGGAACTTCACCGCCTTCGCGTCGCCGATCCTGTAGCGGCCGTGGGCCAGGCGGCCGTCGTTGTCGGTCGGGTCGAGGTCGCCCATCCTGATCGACTGGGGGCTGACGTCGAAGCGGGCCGCGGCCTCGCCCTGGCACCAGCGCAGCATGTCGGCCTCGGCCACGGGCTCGGCGGCGCGGGCCGGGGCGGAGGCGGCCGCGGCCGTCGCGGCGGCGAGCGCCAGGGCGGCGGCGCGGTGAAGAACGCCGGGGGTCATCTGAAGTCTCCTCTCGAACGGGCCGCCGGAGCGGGCCAGGGGCGATCTGCGGACCGTCGCGGACCCTGCGAGGGGCGGCCGCGACGGTTCCCGGCCGGGGCGGCCGGACGACGAGGCGCCGGGGACCGGCGGCTCGCCAGTTGCTCTGCGCGGCCCGGTCGGCGCGCTCGACCTGGCCGGGGGGGCGGCCGCTGGAGCCGTCGCCGTCGCCCGTGGCGGTCGTAGGCGCCCGCGCAGCCGTCGTCGCAGAGCACGGTGATCGCGCCGTCGTCGTGCCGGTGCAGGACCGGCGCGCCGCCCCCCGGCGCCGGATCGCGCGCGCGGCGCGTGGCCTCGGCGCAGGCGGCGAGGCCGGGCAGGGCGACGTGCCCGAGCGCCCGGGCGTCCCCGCCGCGCGGGAGCCTTCGCCCTCGACCCGGATCTCGCCGGTCAGGGGGGCGATGAAGGCGGTGCGGGTCTTCTCGGACAGCGCGACGTCATGGCCGGCGCTGCGCACCGGGAAGACGCCCATGTCGTCGAGCGGCAAAAAGCTGGCGACCGGCCGCCCCGCCGGATCGAGGCGCGCGAAGCGCGCGACGTCCTCGAAGACGATCTCCCGGCCGGAGCCGCCGAACCGGGTGCGCGTGTCGTCGGCCGGTGGGAGCATCGCTTTCCTCGCAGCGGGCGGTGGACCGGGCCGCCCGCCGGGCGGCGCGGCCGCGGATCGGTCTCGGGGCGGGGGGCGGGCTCAGCGATGGCGCACGGGCCAGGGGGAGCCGGCGCTGCGGGTCCCGTCGGGCAGCACCCATTTCACCGCCAGGTCGTCGATGCATCCCGCCTCCACCGGGGCCTGCGGGTTCTCGATGAAGGCCACGCCGATGTCGCGCGAACAGGCATGATAAAGCAGCGTGCCGTGGCCCGTCTCGGGGAACGCCAGGTTGGTGGCGTGGTCCAGCGTCTCGGCGGCCAGCGCCCCCCATTTCCAGCTCGTCTGCACGTCCATCAGCCCGTTGAGCAGCAGCGTGGGGACCGAGGAGCGCACCGGCGCGTGGAAGCCCGGCCTCGGGGCCGGCTCGAAGAGGGCGGCGCATTGTCCGTAGAGGCTCTCGAGCTGGGCGTCGGCGCCCGCCCCCATCACGGGGATGCGCAGCGTCTGCTGGAACGCCTTCGCCGTCTCGGGGCCGTTCCAGGGCAGGTCCTCCTGGCAGGCGTAGACCATCAGGTGGAAGCCGAAGAGCAGCTCGGCCTCGTAGGGGCGCGCGTCGCGCTCCAGCCGCGCGAAGGTCTGCGTCACGTCCGCGGGGGTCATCGCCTGCACCAGCCGCGACAGGCGCAGGCGCAGGTCGCCCGCGAAATGCGCGGCGACGAAGTCGAGCAGCGCGCCCCGCCGTTGCGGCCCGACGCGCAGGGCGGCGTAGCCGTCGAGCAGCGCCAGCGTCTCGTCCCGGGTCATCCGCTGCGCCGCGCGAAGCATCGCCCGCTCGAAGGCCTCGGGCAGGTCCTCGGGCGTGGCCAACAGGGACGCGTCCTCGCCCAGCCGCACCAGCGCCGCGCGCATCGCGGCGGTGGAGGCCTTCTGCTGCTCGGCCATGTGCAGGATCGCCTCGGCCAGCGCCTTCTGGTCCTCGGTCAGCCCGATCGGGGCCGCGGCGACGACCTCCGCGGCCGTGGGGGCGGGCGGGGGGATCTCGTCGTCGATGATCGCGTCCAGCGTCGCGGTCTCGCCCGCCTCCAGCTCGACGATCATCTTCGGGAGCCAGGCGGTGACGCCGGTCAGGACGCCCGGCTTGTTGCGGGCCTTGATCAGGGTCGCCACCAACTCGGGCGTCGCCGGCGGGCGGCCGCGGGCGCCGGGGATCGGCGCGGCCGCGAGCTTTTCCATCAGCGCGTTGAAGCGCGCCTCGAGGTCGGGATAGGCCGCGGCGCAGGCGGGGTCGCCGGCGCACTGGTCGAAGATCGCGGCGGCCGCCTCGTCGGGCGGGCCCGCGAGCTCGTCGTAGAGGCGCACCATCGGCGGGGCCACCCCGTCGAGGATCGCCGCGCGCAGCCCCGGCGGGTCCTGGCGCATCACCTCCAGCCCCAGCTTGGTGCCGTAGGAGCCGCCGTAGAGGTTCCAGCCCTGCGCGAAGCCGAGCGCCGAGACCAGGGCCGCGACGTCGCCCGCGTTCTGCGCGGTGTTGATCAGCGCGATCTCCTCGCCGCGGTCCGCGATCTCGGCGCGGCATTCGACGAGCAGCGCGTCGGGCGAGACCGGCTGCGCGCCCGTGGCGGGCGGCGCCCCCGCGATCTCGGCGAAATGGCCCGAGGTGGCGCCCCGGCAGGCGGTCAGCGCGTCCGAGACGCCGTTGCCGCGCTGGTCGAAGACGATCACGTCGCGCCGCTGGCGCCAGTCGGCGAAGGCGACGGCCCAGGTCTGCATCTGGCTGACGACGTCCGCGCCCGGTCCGCCCTGCAGGAACACCAGCGGGTCGGGCGCGGGCGAGAGGCTGCGCGCCCGCAGGATGGCGAAGCCGAGCGCGATCCGCCGCCCCTCGGGCGCCGCGTGGTCCGCGGGCACGTCCACGCGCCCGCAGACGATCGTCCTGCCCTCGATCTCCCAGGGATCGAGCGGCCGCAGGCAGGGCGCGAGGGTCACCGGATAGCGCGGGTCGTGCCCCCCCGAAGCGAGGCCCGGGAACGCCTCCTCCGCCGGCTGGGCCGACATCAGGGCGACGACGAAGGCGAAGATCTGATCCGGCGTCATGCCTGCCTCCCCCGGCCCGCGCCGGCTGCGGGCGCGCGCAGGAAGCCTAACCCAAGGGCAGGTGAACGGACGGTGAGGGCGCGGGGATGCGTCCCGCGGGAGGGAGGCGGCCGCCCCGCATCGGGCCGGTCTTCCTCGCGCCGGTCGCCCCGCCGTCGCCGCTCGACGGGAGGGACCGGGAGGCGGCCGCGCGCTTCGCGGGGAAGATCGAGCAGACGGGCGCCGGCGGACGCCGTGACCGGCGCCGGCCGGATCGCGGCCACCGCCCGGGCCGCGAGGCTCACAGCGCCGCGGCGAGCGAGACCGATCCCACCAGCACGAGGCTGAGGGCCCAGACCAGGTCCAGGTTGAACCAGCCCTTCGAGAGGAACCGCAGGCCGAGCCAGCGGTGCACCCCGACCGCCAGCGCCCCGCCGGCGAGCGTCATGGCGAGCGTGTGCGCCGTCGCCACCGCGAGGGCGACGCCGGCGTCGCCCGCCATCAGGGTCGAGGCCGCCGCGTGGCCCGCATCGTTCTGCGAGACCTGGCACAGGCCGAGGTAGATGGGGACCAGCATCAGGCCCGCCCCGTGCGCCGTCGCCGCCAGGAAGGACCACAGCGCCAGCCGCGCCGGCGCCACCCGCGCGAGGAAGCGCGGGTGGCGCCGGTTCGCGACCAGCCACAGCCCCAGCCCGATCACCAGGCAGGCCGCGCCGATCCGGATCTCGCGCTGGCGCTCCACCAGGACCAGCAGCGCGGCGAAGGGCGCCAGGATCGCGGCCATCGCCGCCAGGTGCCCCGCCGCCAGCGCCCCGATCGCGCGCCACAGCGCCCCCGGCCGGCGCTCCATCAGCGCGGCGGAGACCGCCAGCGGCCAGCCCATGCCCGGGTTGACCCCGTGATAGACCCCCGAGGCGACGACGGCCCCCCACAGGCCCGTCGCCGCGCCGCCCGTCTCCACGCCTCAGACCGAGGGATAGCAGAAGCTGTCGGTCGAGCAGTCGCCCCCTTCAAGGCGGATCTGGTGGCTGCGGTAGCCCTTGGGGAACTCGACCCAGAAATCCTCGGCCAGCGTCAGCCCGCCGTCCGCGCCGGCATGGGCCATGACCATCGCGCCCCCCCGGTCGCCCGGGTAGAACTGGTCGTCCCAGGTCGAATAGAGCGAGTTGGTCCAGTAGACCCGCCTGCCGTCCCGGCTGACCTCGACCATCTGCGGGCCGTAGCCGAAGGCCTTGCCGTTGGGATGCGCCTTGCGCTTGACGATCCCCCCGATCTCGACCGTGCCGGTCAGCTTCGGCTTCATCGGGTCCGAGACGTCGTACTGGCGCATCTCCCCCGTGCCCCAGCAGGAGACGTAGAGGAAGCGGTCGTCGAGGCTGAGGTCGATGTCGGTGACCAGCGGCGGCACCGCGCCGAAGCCCTTCAGCAGCTCGGGCAGGTCCGCGGGGTCGGCGGGCTGGGGGTCGATGGCGATGGTCTTGACCGCCTCGAATTCGCCGTCCGCCTTGCGCCGCCAGGTGAAGATCGCGCCCTGCAGGTTGGTGGTGTCCACCACCACGCCGACGAAGCCGTGGTCCTTTGCCGGATCGTGGGCGGGCCGGATCTCGAGCGCCATCTGGTGGTTGGCGCCCAGGTCCAGGGTCTGCACGTTGCGCCGCTGGCGCAGGTTCCAGAAATGGATCCTGTGGCCGTACTTGTTCGACAGCAGGTCCTCGGGGACCAGCCCGTTCTCGAACTGCGGCGGCAGCCCCCATTCCGAGTTGACCATGTAATCGCGCGGCAGGTTCCACCAGAAGTCGTAATGCTTCTCCTGCTGCCCGCGGTCCATCTCGTAGCGGCCGAGGATCTCGAAGCTCTCGCAGTCCATGATGAAGATGCCCGGGGGGCCGTCGGTCCCCTCCGGGCCGCCGCCGCCCAGCGTGCTGACGTAGATGCCTTCCGGTCCGCAGTGGATGGTGTGGGGGCGCGAGTAGCCGGTCCGGGCGAAGACCTCCTCGGGTTCGATGATCTTGTGGATCTTCGCCTTCAGCGGCTCCTTCACGTCGATCACGTAGATGCGCGAGGAGCGGATGCCCGGCACGATCAGGTAGCGCCGCTCGAGGAACGCGTGCCCGCTGAGCGGCGACAGCGAGGAGGAGCAGGCGTTCCAGCCGAAATGGTGAAACTCGTCGCCCTTGTGGGGCATCAGGAGCTGATGGACGATCCTGCCGTAGCTCTTCGAGGCGGGATCGACGTCGACCACCGCGAGCCCGTCGGGCTGCGAGGCGTCGGGGCTGAGCATCAGCGTGAAGGCCAGCGTCTCCGCCGGGGCCTGCATGGCGAGCTTCGGGGTGGCGTGGAACGTGGGATCGGGTCTCAGGTTCATGGCGGGCTCCTCCCAGACCTCGGGCGTGTTTTTCCTCAGGTTTCTGGCCACGCCCGACCCGGACAGTGCGCCCGATGACGAGTCGGGTAAATGCCTTGCGATGACCTTGCGTCATGGGCGGGCCGCCGCCGGGCAGGGCCGCGGCCGCGCGTCCGCCCACCGGAGTCTGCCTGTCGGCCGGTCGAGGGATGTTGACAGGGGCGGGTTGCGAACCTAGCGTCCCTGACAACTGTCAGGAGGTCGGCGGGGCGGCGCGGAACGCGGCGCGGGCCGGGCCTTCGTCAACGATCCGCCGACCCAGCGCGGCGGGCGCACCCCGGAGGAACCCCCTTGAGAGACCCCGCGCAGCCCCGATCCGTCCCGGCCCCCCGTCCCCGCGGAGGGGCCTGAGCCATGGCGGACACGGCAGGGCAGGGGGCGCTCGCGGGCGTCCGGGTCATCGACCTCGGCGGCGAGGTCGCGGCGGCCTATTGCGGCGCGCTCTTCGCCGCCTGCGGCGCGGACGTGCTGCGCATCGAGCCCCCCGGCGGCGATCCCGTGCGCCGGCTGCCGCCCTTCGCCGAGGGCGTGGCGCGGCCCGAGGGCTCGGGGATGCAGATGTTCCTCGACGCCGGCAAGCGCAGCCTCTCGCTCGACTACGCGCGGCCCCGCGGGGCCGAGATCGTGCGCGCGCTCGCCCGCGACGCCGACCTGGTGATCGAGGCGCTGCCCCCCGCGGCCGCCGAGGCGCTCGGCCTCGCGGCCGCCGCCCCCGACGCGGCCGTGGTCTCGCTCAGCTGGTTCGGGCGCGAGGGGCCGGGGCGGGACTGGCGCGGCACCGACGCGGTGGCGATGGCCGCCGCCGCCTTCCTCTACCCCATCGGGCCCGCCGAGGGCCCGCCGCTGGTTCCCGGCGGCCACCAGTCCCAGATCAACGGCGGGCTGGTGGGCTTCGTCGCCGCGATGACCGCGCTGACCGGCCGGGCGCAGGGCGACGGGGGCGCGCGGGTCGACGTCTCGCTGGTCGAGGCGCAGGCGGCCTACGCCGAATCCGGCGCCGTCCGCTTCGCCTACGACGGCGTGCCGCCGCGCAGCCGCAAGGGCGTGAACCTGTTCCCGCCGATCGCGCCGCAGACCATCTTCCCCTGCGCCGACGGCTGGGTCGGCGTGACCTGCGTGACGCCGATGCAGTGGCGCGCCATGTGCGGGCTGGTCGGGGCGCCGGAGCTCGCCGACGACCCGCGCTTCAACACCTCCTTCGGGCGCTTCGACAACATCGACGCGCTCTACGCCGAGCTGGTCCCCCGCCTGAAGACCCGGACCGCCGCCCACTGGTTCCACGAGGGGCAGAAGGCCCGCGTGCCCACCGCCATGGTGCCCACGATGGCCGAGCTCGCCACCCTCGACCACCTGCGCGCCCGCGAGGCCTTCGGGCGCTACGAGCATCCCGACGCGCCGGCCTTCGAGGCGCCGGCGATCCCCTGGAAATTCGCCGCCACCCCCGTGGCCCGCGGCGGCCGCGCCCCGCGGCTGGGCGAGCACGGGAGAGAGATCCTGAAATACCGTCTGCACCTGACCGCCGCCGAGATCGAGGCGCTGGCCGAGCAGGGCGTCCTGCACGCGCCGGAGATGGCGGCATGAGCGCCCGTCCCCTCGCCCTGCGCGGCGTGCGCATCCTCGACCTGACCATGGGCTGGGCCGGCCCGCTCGCCTCGCGCTACCTCGCCGACGAGGGCGCGGAGGTCGTCAAGATCGAAGGGCCCGGCCATTTCGACTGGTGGCGGGGCTGGGACCTCGGCGGCAAGGCCGACGCGGACCAGACCCACGAGAAGTCGCCCAACTACAACTACAACAACCGCAACAAGCGCGGCGTGGCGATCGACCTGACCCGGCCCGAGGGCCGCGCCCTGGCCCTGAAGATCGCGCAGACCTGCGACGCGGTCATCGAGAACCAGGCGACCGGGGTCATGGCCAAGCTCGGCCTGACCTACGAGGCGCTGAAGGCGGTCAACCCCTCGATCATCATGCTCTCGATGCCCGGCTTCGGGGCCGAGGGGCCGTGGTCGGCCTACCGCGCCTACGGCTCGACGGTGGAGCAGTCCTCGGGCCTGCCCCAGCTGACCGGCCGGCCCGAGGATCCGCCCGCCATGTGCCACATCGCCTACGGCGACGCGGCGGGGGGGATGCACGCCGCCGCCGCCCTGCTGGTGGCGCTGTTTCATCGCCGCCGCACCGGCGAGGGCCAGCGCGTCGACCTCGCCCAGGTCGAGGGGCTGATGCAGTTCGGCATCCACGGGCCGATCACCCAGGCGATGACCGGCGCCCCGCCCGAGCGTCTCGGCCGCCGCCACCCCGTCCACGTCCCCCACGGCGTCTTCCCCTGCGCGGGCGAGGACCGCTGGATCGCCGCCGCGGTGACCGAGCCCGACGCCTGGCCCCCGCTCGCCCGCCTGCTGGGGCGCGAGGACTGGGCCGCGGACCCCGCCCTCGCCGCCCCCGAGGGCCGCCGGGCGATCGAGGACGAGATCGAGGCCGCCCTCGCCGCCTTCACCGCCGGGCTGGAGCCGCAGGCGGCCGCCGACGCCCTGCGCGGCGCCGGCGTCGCGGCGGCGCCCACGGTGCGCTCGGCCGACCTGCTCGACGACCCGCTGCTCGCGGCCCGCGGCTTCTGGGTGGAGATCGAGCGCGCCCATGTCGGCCGCAAGCCGCATCCGCTGAACCCGTGGTCCTTCGACGGCGTGCGCACCCCGATCCGCAGCCCCGCCCCCACGCTGGGCGAGCATACCGACGCGGTCCTGACCGAGCTTCTGGGCCTGCCGGCCGAGGAGATCGCGGGCCTGCGGCGCGAGGGCGTGCTCGGCTGACGCCGGCGCCCTGACCGGCACGAGAAAGGGGACCTCCCGCCCGGGAGGTCCCCTTTCCGCGTTCCGGGGCCGGCGCGACGCGGCGCGGCTCAGCCGCCGGCGCGCAGGTCCAGCATCTGGCGGCGGGTCAGCACGCCGGTGGCGTCCTCGGTCCGCGCCTGCTGGAAGGCGGTGATGGCGCCGCGGGTCTGGGGCCCGAAGATCCCGTCGACCAGCCCCTGGTAGAGGCCCTTGTCGCGCAGCTCCCGCTGGATGGCGCGCTTGGCGGCGCGCGACAGCGACTGCTCCAGCAGCTCCAGCTCCTCCAGCGTCTCGGGCGAGGCGTCGGCCTCGGGCGCCTCGACCTGGATGGCGGCGACCTCGGTCGCCTCGGCGGCCGGGGCGCGCAGGTAGATCGGCGCCGCCGGCGAGGCCGAGAGGCTCACGCCCTCGCCCGCCTGCATCCGGCGCAGCATCGCGCCGACCTCGATCACCTCGTCGCGCGTCACGGCCGAGATCACCTGCACCACCGCGTCCGAGCGGCCGTAGGGCGCGACCAGCACCGGGCTCGAGCCCGGCGTGGGGGCCGGCGCGCCCTCCAGCGCGCTCACGCCCGCGGGGAGGTCGGCGGGGGGGCGGCCGACGGCCGCGACCACCGCGCCGCCCTGTTCGGCCTGGGCGGCGGCGCGCGCGAAGGCCAGCAGCGGGATGCCCTGGGTGAAGAGGTCGGTGGACCGCCCCAGCGTGGCGCCCGCCGGCGTCACGAACTCCCGCCCCTCGAAGGTGACGGCGGGGGCGTCGAGGTAGACGAAGGCCGCGCGGCTCGCCGCGGCCTCGCCGGTGAAGCGCTTGAGGATCGAGCGCAGCTCGGCGTTGTTGGGGTCGGCCGCGCGCAGCGTCTCGGCCCCGATCACCTGCAGCTGCGCCTGGATCGCGTCGGCGCGCGCGCCGCCGTCGCCCACGGACACGACCAGCGCCACCACGCGGTCGGACTGCGCCCACGCGGGCGCGGCGGCGGGCAGGGCGCACAGCGCCGCCCCCACCATCGAAAACAGCATTCGCCTGAACATCGTCGGCTCCTTTCTCGGCTCGTCCGGCGCGGGGGCCGAACCTTTCCGGTCTTCGCCGGAACACAGAGGGAGCGACCTGCAGCGGCCAAGCGGTGGAGTCGCGAGGCCCTTCGACGAACCCCACCGGCTGAAAGAAGGTATAAGTGACATGCGGCTCCGCTTCAAGTTCAATCTGGTAATTACTCTGGCCTGTGCGCTGGGTATTGGGGCCGCCGCGGCGTTGTCCTACTGGGTCGTCCAGAAATCGGCGATGGAAGAGGTGGCACAACAGATCCGTCTGCTTCGCGCCAACGCGCTCGCCGTGCGCAGTTACACGGTCAACAGCATCGATCCGCTGCTGTCGGACGACAACGACATCCTGTTTCTTCCGCAGTCCGTGACCGCCTATGCGGCCACCAGCGTCTTCGCGACCTTCCGCAAGGACTTTCCGGAGTATTTCTACAAGGAGGCCGCGCTCAACCCGACCAACCCCGCCAACAAGGCCGACGCCTTCGAGACCACCCTGATCGAGCGCTTCCGCTCCGAAGACGGGCTGGGCCAGATCGAGACGATGCTCGAGAAGGAGGACGGCCGCTACTACACCATCGCCTTCCCGCTGAAGGTCGGGAACCCCGGCTGCCTGAACTGCCACTCGACCCCCGAGGCCGCGCCGCCGGCGATGGTCGACCTCTACGGACCCGACCACGGCTTCGGCTGGCAATTGGGCGAGACCATCGGCGCCCAGATCATCTCCGCCCCGATGACCCTGATCGACGAACGCGCGAAGGAGACCGTGGGCGTGCTGATCGCGGCCGTCTCGGCGGCGTTCCTGCTGGTCCTGATCGTCACCAACGTGCTGCTGACGCGGATCGTGGTGTTCCCGGTGCGGCGCATGTCGGACGTGGCCGAGAAGGTCTCGATGGGCGATTTCGACACGCCCGAATACGCCAAGCCCGGAAAGGACGAGATCAGCTCGCTGTCGGCCTCCTTCAACCGCATGCGGCGCTCGCTGGAAAGCGCGATGAGGATGATCGATGACTGACGCCACGGTCATCGTCCCGGGCGGCCGGCGCTTCATCGGCAAGTACCGGGTGGACGGGGTCCTGGGCGAGGGCGCGATGGGCGTGGTCTACGAGGGCCACGACCCCGACATCGAGCGCCCGGTCGCCATCAAGACCGTCCACCCGCACCTGATCGAGGCCGCCGGAGGGCAGGAGTGGCTGGCCCGCTTCGCCCGCGAGGCGCGCGCCGCCGGCCGCGCCCTGCATCCCAACCTGGTGACGGTCTTCGACTTCCTGCAGGAGGGGCGGATCCCCTACCTGGTGATGGAGAAGGTCCGCTCGACCACGCTCGAGGACCGGCTCGCCGCCCGGCCGCCGCTGACCCTGGCGGAGATCCACGCGATCCTGCGCCAGGTGCTGGCGGGGCTCGACTGCATCCACCGGGCGGGGATCGTGCACCGCGACCTCAAGCCCGCCAACGTGATGCTGACCGAGGGCGGCGGCGTGAAGCTGACCGACTTCGGCATCGCCCGCCTGACCGCGATGGACGCGACCGGGGCGGGGATGGTGGGCACCCCCTCCTACATGGCGCCCGAGCAGTTCGCGGGCGGCGACGTCGACCCGCGCGCCGACGTCTACGCCTGCGGGGTGCTGGCCTACGAGCTGGTCGCCGGCCGCAAGCCCTACCAGGGCGGGGGCGTCGAGGCGCTGTTCGCCGCCGTGCGCAAGGGCGACGTGGCCCCGCCGACCTCCTGGCTCGAGACCCCGCCCGAGGGGGCCGAGGCGCTGGACCGCGCGATCCTCAAGGCGCTCAGCGTCGATCCCGACGACCGCTTTCCCGACGCGGCCGCCCTCGCCGAGGCGCTGGCGGGCGCGCTGCCCGCCGCCGACCGCGCGGGCCTCTCGGACACCTTCGCCCCCCGCCGCCGCCCGGGCCGGGGCCCCGAGGGCACGATGCTGGGCCGGCTCTCGTCGCACACGATGCTGGAGGTGGAGCGGCAGCTGGTGGCACGGATGGGCCCGATGGGCCGGATCATCGCCCGCCGAGCCGCCGCCGGCGCCGCGGACGCCGAGCAGATGATCGCGGCCGTGCTCTCCGAGCTCTCGGCCGCGGGCGAGGCGCAGTCGATGCGCGAATCCATGCTGCGCCTGCTCGCCGACGCCGCCGCTCCGCCCGCGACCCCCGCCGCCGCCGCGGCCGCGATCCCGCCCGAGGAGCTGGCGCGGCTCGCGGACCTGCTGCGCCCCCATGTCGGCCCCATCGCCCTGGTGATGGTCAGGCGCAAGGCGGCCCGCGCCGCCTCGTCCCGCGCGCTGACCGAGGCGCTCGCCGACGCCATTCCCGACGCAACCGACCGCGCCCGCTTCCTGCGGGACGCGGGCTGACCCCAGATCCGGAGCCCCGGCCATGTTCGACCTCGACCCCCTGCTGCAGAGCTTCGGCGACGACGCGCCGAGCGGCGAGAACCTCGAATACGACGCCGCCTGGACCGAGCTGGAGATCGCCTCCCAACCGGTCGAGGAGCGGGTGATCGGCGACTCGGTCCTCGCCGCCGAAGACCCCGACTACGAGGAGGTGGCGCGCCAGGCGCTGGCGCTGCTGGGCCGCTCGCGCGACCTGCGGGTGGCGGTGCGGCTGGCCGAGGCCGGGCTGCGCACCGAGGGGCTCGCCGCCTTCGCCCGCACGCTCGCCTATATCGAGGGCTGCCTCGAGGGCTACTGGGACAGCGTCCACCCCCAGCTCGACGCCGAGGACGACGACGACCCCACGATGCGGGTGAACGCGGTGTTGGGGCTCGCGGACCGGGGCGGGGTGCTGCGCGCGCTGCGCCAGGCGCCGCTGACCGAGAGCCGCAACTTCGGCCGCTACGCCCTGCGCGACATCGAGCTGGCGGAGGGCGAGATCGCCCCGGCGGAGGGCGAGATCGCCCCCGACCCGCAGGCGATCCACGCCGCCTTCCAGGACACGCCCGACGAGAGGCTCGCCGCCACGGCCGAGACCGCGGACGCGATCCTGGGGCACGTCAAGCGCATCGCGGCGATCTTCGACGACCGGCTGGGCGCGATGGGCCCGGACCTCGCGCCGCTGCAGAAGCTCGCCCACGACATCGCCCGCCGCATCCCCCGGCGCGCCGCGGCGCCCGGGGCCGAGGCGCCCGAGGCCGCGTCCGCGCCTGCGCCCGGCGCCGTCCCCGCGCCCGCCGCGGCGCCTGCGGCCGTCGCCGCGCCCGCGCGCCCCGGCGCGATCGAGACGCCGCAGGACGTCGTCGCCGCCCTCGACCGCATCTGCGACTACTACGCCCGCAAGGAGCCCTCGAGCCCGCTGCCCCTGATCCTGAAGCGGGCGCGCCGGCTGGTCTCCGCCGACTTCCTGACCGTGATCCGCGACCTCGCCCCGCTGGGGCTGGAGAACGTCTCGCTCGTCGGCGGGATCTCCGGGGAGGCCGAGGCCTACGCCGACTACGAGGACTGAGCCGCTCCCGCTGAAGCCGAGTCGACAGCTGTCGACTTTCCCCTCGCTGCAACCCTGAAGGAGGCCGCCCCATGGCCAGCAGCCAGAAGTTCGTCGCCCGCAACCGGGCCCCCCGCGTGCAGATCGAGTACGACGTCGAGCTCTACGGCGCGCAGAAGACCGTGCAGCTCCCCTTCGTGATGGGGGTGATGTCGGACCTCGCGGGCAAGTCGGCCGAGCCGCAGCCCGCCGTCGCCGACCGCAAGTTCCTCGAAATCGACATCGACAATTTCGACGACCGGATGAAGTCGATGAAGCCGCGCGCGGCCTTCTCGGTCCCCAACACCCTGACGGGGGAGGGGAACCTGCCCGTCGACCTGACCTTCCAGAGCATGGACGACTTCTCGCCCGCCGCCGTGGCCGCCCAGGTCGAGCCGCTGAAAAAACTGCTCGAGGCGCGAACCCGGCTCGCGAACCTGGCCACTTACATGGACGGAAAGGCAGGCGCCGAGGACCTGGTGGCGAAGATCATCAACGATCCTTCGCTGCTCGAGGCCCTCGCGGCCGCTCCTGCCCAGCAGACCGAGGAATAGGCCATGACCGAGTTGCAGAGCCAGGCCGCCCAGGGAGAGGCCGCCACGATCTTCGGCTCGTCCGAATTCGCCTCCCTGCTCCGCAAGGAGTTCCGGCCCCAGTCCGAGCAGGCCCGCTCCGCCGTCGAAGAGGCGGTGAGGACGCTCGCCGAGCAGGCGCTGGCCAACCAGACCCTGATCTCCGACGACGCGCTGCGCTCGATCGAGGGGATCATCGCCGAGCTGGACCGCAAGATCACCGAGCAGGTGAACGTCGTGATCCACCACGCCGACTTCCAGAAGCTGGAAAGCGCCTGGCGCGGCCTGCATTTCCTGGTGACCAACACCGAGACGGACGAGAAGCTCAAGATCCGGGTCCTGAACATCTCGAAGAAGGATCTCTCCAAGACCCTCAAGAAATTCAAGGGCGCGGCCTGGGACCAGTCGCCGATCTTCAAGAAGCTCTATGAAGAGGAATACGGCCAGTTCGGGGGCGAGCCCTACGGGTGCCTGGTGGGCGACTACCACTTCGACCACTCCCCGCGCGACGTCGAGATCCTGGGGGAGATGTCCAAGGTGGCGGCGGCGGCCCACGCGCCGTTCCTGACCGGGGCCGACCCATCGCTGATGCAGATGGAGAGCTGGTCCGAGCTCGCCAATCCCCGCGACCTGACCAAGATCTTCCAGACCCCGGAATACGCCGCCTGGCGCAGCCTGCGCGAGAGCGAGGACGCGCGCTATCTCGGCCTCGCCATGCCCCGCTTCCTCGGCCGCCTGCCCTATGGCGAGAAGACCGAGCCGGTGGAGGAATTCGCCTTCGAGGAGGACGTCGAGGGCGCGGGTTCCGAGAAATACTGCTGGATCAACGCCTGCTACGGCATGGCCCGCAACGTGACGCGCAGCTTCAAGGAATACGGCTGGTGCACGCGGATCCGGGGCGTGGAGTCGGGCGGGGCCGTGGACGGCCTGCCCACCCACACCTTCCCCACCGACGACGGCGGCGTGGACATGAAGTGCCCGACCGAGATCGCGATCTCGGACCGGCGCGAGGCGGAGCTCGCCAAGAACGGGCTGATGCCGCTGGTGCACCGCAAGAACTCGGACCTCGCGGCCTTCATCGGGGCGCAGTCTCTGCAGAAGCCGGCCGAATACGACGACCCGGACGCGACCGCCAACGCCAACCTGGCCGCGCGTCTGCCCTACCTCTTCGCCACCTGCCGCTTCGCCCACTACCTGAAGTGCATCGTCCGCGACAAGGTCGGCTCCTTCAAGGAGCGCGAGGACATGCAGACCTGGCTGCAGGACTGGATCAACAACTACGTGGACTTCAACGCCGAGACCTCGCCCGAGGAGGTGAAGGCGGCCCAGCCGCTCGCCGCCGCCGAGGTCGTGGTCGAGGAGGTCGAGGGCAACCCCGGCTACTACACGTCGAAGTTCTTCCTCCGCCCGCACTACCAGCTCGAAGGGCTGTCGGTGTCGCTCAGGCTGGTGTCGAAGCTGCCCTCGCAGCGCAGCGCCGGCTGACCGCGCGGGGGCGGATCCTCCGCCCCGGCGCCCCTCCTCCTCCCCCCCTGAAGCGTCTCTGTTGAAAGGACCCCTCCCATGGCGTTCGACGCATTCATGTACTTCCCGATGCAGGCCAGCATCGTGGGCGAAGTCCAGGACCAGGCGATGCAGGCCAAGCATGCCTTCGCCATAAAGTCCTTCGAGTTCGGGGCCGAGAACACGATCGACATCGGCTCGGACACCGAGGGCGGCGCCGCCGGCAAGGCGACGTTCAAGGAGTTCAAGGTCAAGAAGAAGACCGACACCGCCTCCTGCGGCCTGTTCCACGCGCTGTGCGAGGGCAAGCACCTGACCGAGGCGATCATAGAGCTGCGCCGCTCGGGCGGGGCCGCGGGCGCCTCCGGGGCCACCTTCATGAAGTTCCACTTCAAGCTGATGATGGTCCAGGACATGAGCTGGTCCGGCGCCGACGGCGACGACGTCTGCGAGGAGGACCTGACCTTCCAGTACGGCGCGATGAAGGTGGAGTATTTCCGCCAGGGCGCCGACGGCAAGATGAAGAAGGCCATGGGCGGCCAGGGCGAGGTGAAGTGGAGCCGGGTGAAGAACTCGGCCGTCTACGACGTCTGATCCCTCTCCCCCCCGGGGCGCGGCGCCCGCCGCGCCCCCCTCTCTCTTCCGAACAGGCGCGCGGCGCCCGCCGCGCCCCCCTCTCTCTTCCGAACAGGCGCGCGGCGCCCGCCGCGCCCCCCTCTCTCTTCCGACAGGAGCGCATCATGGCGACCCCGGCCGAAGACCGCCTGAAGGGCGGCGACCTCGACGGCGCTCTGGCCGAGCTGACGGCCGACGTGCGCCGCGCCCCCGGCGACGCGCGCCTGCGGGTGTTCCTGTTCCAGCTCCTGTGCCTGCGCGGCGAGTGGCGGCGCGCGCTGGTCCAGCTCAGGACCTGCGCCACGCTCGATCCCGAGGCCGAGACCATGGCGCGCGCCTACCGCGAGGCCATCGCCTGCGAGCTCTGGCGAGAGGAGGTCTTCGCCGGCCGCCGCACCCCGGTGGTGGTCGGCGAGCCCGCGCCCTGGACCGCCTGGCTGGTCGAGGCGCTGCGCCGCGACGCCGCCGGCGAGGCCGCCGCCGCCGACGCCCTGCGCGCCCAGGCCTTCGAGGCCGCCCCCGCCACCCCCGGCGCCGCCCAGGGCGCCCCCTTCGCGTGGATCGCCGACGCCGATCCGCGCCTCGGCCCCGTGCTCGAGATCGTGGTGGACGGGCGCTATCTGTGGGCCCCGTTCTCCGCCCTCGCCGCGCTGCGGGCGGAGCCGCCGGCGGACCTGCGCGACCGGGTGTGGACGCCCGTCTCCGTCACCTGGGCCGCGGGCGGGGAGACGGTGGGGCTGGTCCCCACCCGCTACGCCCCTGCGCCGGGCGCGACGCCCGCGCCCGCGCATCGGCTGGCGGGCGCCACCGACTGGGTCATGGACGGCGAGCGCGTGGTCTGCGGCCTCGGCCAGCGGCTGCTGGTCACCGACGCGGCCGAGCACGCGCTGATGGACCTGCGGGCCCTGTCGCTCGACCAGCCGGCGGAGGCCGCCGCCCATGGCTGACCGGATGCTGATGGAGCGGCTGCAGCCCTCGCTGCTCGACCGCCTGACCGACGACGCGCCGGGCGAGCGCAAGGAGAGCGCCTCGGCCCGGGTCATCGACCTCGCCCGCCTGCGCCAGATCATCCTGCGCGACCTGGAGTGGCTGCTGAACACCTCGAATTCCGAGAGCGAGCGCGACTACGAGCACGCCCCCCACGCCGCCGCCTCGACCCTGAACTACGGCATCCGGGAGCTGACCGGCGCCACCGCCACCGTGGGCCGGGCGCTGGAGATCCAGCGCTCGATCCGCAAGGCCATCGAGACCTTCGAGCCGCGGATCCTGCCCGAGACGCTCGACGTGATCCTGCGGCAGGAGAAGGTGGGGGCCGGCGCCCTGATCTCCTTCGACATCCGCGGCGAGCTCTGGGCCGAGCCGGTGCCCATCGACCTCTACCTGCGCACCGCGCTGGACGTGACCACCGGCCATCTCAAGATCAGCCGGCAGGGGTGAGGCCATGGATACCCGTCTGCTGACCCACTACGAGAGCGAGCTGGGCTTCATCCGCGAGATGGGGGCCGAGTTCGCCGAGGCCTATCCCAAGATCGCCTCGCGCCTGGGCATCCTGCCGATGGAGGTGCTCGACCCCTATGTCGAGCGCCTGCTGGAGGGGTTCGCGTTCCTGTCGGCCCGCGTGCAGCTCGAGCTCGACCTGCAGTTCCCCCAGTTCACCCAGAACCTGCTGGAGATCGTCTACCCGCATTTCCTGGCGCCGATCCCCTCGATGACCGTCGCGCGCTTCGTGCCCGACCCGGCGCAGGGCGGGCTCGAGGCCGGCTACCGCGTGCCCCGCGGCACCACCCTGCGCGGCCATGTGCTGGAGGGCGAGCAGACCGCCTGCCGCTTCACCACCTCCCAGGACGCGACGCTGTGGCCGCTGGAGGTGGCGGAGGCGGAATACGTCGAGGCGCGCTCCGACCTGGTGGCGGCCGGGGTCGCCTGGCATGCCGACGCGCGCGCCGCCGTGCGCCTGCGCCTGCGGCGGACCGACGGCGCGCCCGTCGCGGACCTGCCGCTGGAGTCGCTGACCCTGTTCCTCTCGGGCGCCGCGACCGAGCCCTGGCGGCTCTACGAGGCGCTGATCGCCCGGGGGCTGGGGCTCGCCGGCCGCTCCACCGACCGGCGGGCGGACTGGGCCATGCCGCTGGGCGACGCGATCCGTCCGCGCGGCTTCGCGCCGGAGGAGGCGCTGCTGCCCTCGCCGGGCCAGAGCTTCGAGGGCTACCGCCTGCTGCAGGAATACTTCGCCATGCCGCAGCGGTTCTTCTTCGTGGAACTGGGCGGCCTCGCCCCCGCGATCCGCCGGGCGGAGGGGGGGGAGGTCGACCTCTACATCCTGCTCTCCGACGGGGCGCCGGCGCTGAAGTCCCTCTCGGCCGCGAGCTTCGAGCTGCACGCCGTCCCGGCCGTGAACCTCTTCGAGAAGCGCTGCGACCGGGTGCACGTCGCCTCGACCGAGGTCGAGCACGCCGTCGTCGTCGACCGCACCGCGCCGCTGGACTACGAGATCTACCGGCTGGAGAGCGTGGCGGGCATCGCCGGCGACGGGGAGGAGGACGTGCCCTTCCGCCCCTTCTACAGCGCCGACGACTTCACCCCCGCAGGCGAGACCCACCAGGCCTATTACGCGCAGCGCCGCCGGCTGCGGCAGCGCTCCGAGAAGCAGCGGCTGAAGGGGGTGCGGACCTCCTACCTCGGCTCGGACCTGTGGCTCAGCCTCTCGGACCGGGCGCAGGCGCCGTGGCGGGGGGACGTCAAGCAGCTCGCCGTCACCGCGCTCTGCACCAACCGCGACCTGCCGCTGCTGACCGCCACCGGGGCGGGGGAGACCGACTTCTTCCCCCCCGACGGCGGGCCCATCGCCGCGGTCCGGGCCATCGTGCCGCCCACGCGCCCCCACCCCAGCCTCGCGCAGGGCAAGCAGGCCTGGCAGCTGGTGAGCCATCTCTCGCTCAACTACCTCTCCATCGCCGACGGCGACCGGGGGGAGGGGGCGGCGGCGCTGCGCGAGATGCTGGGCCTCTACGGCGCCATCGGCGGGCAGGCGACGGCCAAGCAGCTCGAGGGGCTGACGTCGGTCTCCTCGCGTCCGATCGTGCGGCGCATGGCCGGGGACGTGCTCTCGACCGCCGTGCGGGGCCTCGAGATCCGGGTGGGCTTCGACGAGAGCGCCTTCGAGGGCGCCGGGTGCTACCTGCTCGGCGCCGTGCTGGAGGCGTTCTTCGCCAAGTACGTCTCCCTCAACAGCTTCACCGAGACCGTCGTCCAGTCCCAGCAACGCGGGGAGATCGCCCGATGGAAGCCGAGGAGCGGCCGCAGGGTCCTGCTGTGACGCGCCTGAGCGCCCTGCAGGCGGCCCCGCACGCCCATCACGTCTACCAGGCCCTGCGCCTGATCGAGGCCGCCCACCCCGAGCGGCCGCGGCTGGGGCGCTCGACCCGCCCCGCGCAGGACCCGGTGCGCCTGCGCCAGGAGGCGGAGCTCGCCTTCCCCCCCTCGACCGTCGAGGGGTTCGAGGCGGGGCGGGACGGCGCGCCGGACCGGCTGACCCAGCGGTTCTTCGGCCTCTTCGGCCCCCAGGGCCCGCTGCCCCTGCACCTGACCGAGCACGCGCGCGACCGGCTGCGCAACCACCGCGACCCGACCTTCACGGCCTTCGCCGACGTGTTCCACCACCGGATGCTGTCGCTGCTCTACCGGGCCTGGGCCTCGGGGCAGCCGGCGCCCTCCTTCGACCGGGCGGACGACGATCCGTTCGGGGACAAGGTGGCGGCGCTGGCGGGGCACGCGGGCGCGGGCTTCGTGGACCGCGACGCGATGCCGGACCTCGCCAAGCGCCATTTCGCGGGCCTGCTCGCCGCCGCGCCCCGCTCCGAGAGCGGGCTGAAGGCGGCGCTGTCGCGTTTCTTCGGCGCGCCGGTGGAGATCGAGAGCTTCGTGGGCGACTGGCTGCACCTCGAGCCTCACGACCGCGGCCGGCTGGGCGCCGCCACGCTGGGGCGGGACGCCAATCTCGGCGGCAAGGTCTGGTCGCGGGAGGCGAAGTTCCGCATCCGCATCGGCCCCCTGTCGCTGCCCGACTACGAGCGCCTGCTGCCCGGGGGCGAGAGCCTCAAGCGTCTCGCCGCGGTGGTGCGCAACTTCGCGGGCGAGGCGCTGGACTGGGACGTGAACCTGGTCCTGCGCCGGGAAGAGGCGCCCCCGCCCGTGCTGGGCGGCGGCGTGCGCCTGGGCATGACCACCTGGATCGGCCGGCGCCCTGCGCGGGATGCCGACGACCTGCACCTGGGCGCGCCGTCGCCCTCCCTCAGAGAGGCCCCGTGATGACCGCCATCAGCCGCGTCGCCCTGTTCGGCAAGCTCGACAAGCTGGCCTTCCAGACCATCGAGAGCGCCACCGTGTTCTGCAAGATGCGGGGCAACCCCTACGTGGAGCTGGCGCACTGGCTCCACCAGATCCTGTCGGCGCCCGACAGCGACCTGCACCGCATCGTGCGGGGGGGCGAGCTGGACCCCGGCCGGATCTCGGCCGAGCTGGTGCGCGCGCTCGACGGGCTGCCGCGGGGGGCGAGTTCGATCTCCGACCTCTCGGCCCATGTCGAGGAGGCGGTGGAGCGGGCCTGGGTCTACGCCTCGCTCGCGATGGACGCGCGGCGCATCCGCACCGGCCACCTGCTGCTGGGGATGCTGAAGACGCCGGGGCTGCGCAACGTGCTCGCCAGCCTCTCGCCGGAGCTCGCGCGGCTGAAGGCCGACGACCTCTCCGAGCGCTTCGCGGAACTGACGGCCGGGTCGCCGGAGGAGGGGCAGGACGCCGTCTCCGCCCCCGCCCAGCCGGGCGAGGCGTCCGGCGCGCTCGCCCCGCGCGGGCGGGGGGACGAGGCGCTGGCCCGCTTCTGCACCGACCTGACCGCGAAGGCGCGGGCGGGGGAGATCGACCCGATCATCGGGCGCGACGACGAGATCCGGCAGGTGATCGACGTGCTGATGCGCCGGCGCCAGAACAACCCGATCCTCACCGGCGAGGCCGGGGTGGGCAAGACCGCGGTGGTCGAGGGCCTCGCCCTGCGCATCGCCCGCGGGGACGTGCCGCCCTCCCTGCGCGAGGCGCGCCTGCTGGCGCTCGACGTGGGCCTGCTGCAGGCCGGGGCGTCGATGAAGGGCGAGTTCGAGGAGCGCCTGCGCTCGGTCATCGAGGAGGTGCAGGCGAGCGCCGCGCCCGTGGTGCTCTTCGTGGACGAGACCCACACGCTGGTCGGCGCCGGCGGCGCGGCCGGCACGGGGGACGCGGCCAACCTGCTGAAGCCGGCGCTGGCGCGGGGAACCCTGCGCACGGTCGGCGCCACCACCTGGGCCGAATACAAGAAGCATATCGAGAAGGACCCCGCCCTCACCCGCCGCTTCCAGGTCGTGCAGGTGGCGGAACCCGACGAGGCGAAGGCCGTCGCCATGATGCGCGGCTCGGCCGCGATGCTGGAGCGTCACCACGGGGTGCAGATCCTCGACGAGGCGCTGGAGGCGGCGGTGAAGCTCTCGGCCCGCTACATCCCCGCCCGCCAGCTGCCCGACAAGGCGGTGGGCGTGCTCGACACCGCCTGCGCCCGCGTCGCGATCAGCCTGCACGCCGTGCCGGCCGAGGTCGACGACGCCCGCCGCCGCATCGAGCTGATGGAGACCGAGCTCGAGATCATCGCCCGCGACGAGACCGCGGGCCTCGAGGTCGCCCCCCGCCGCGCCGCCGCCGAGAGCCGCCTCGCCGAGGCGCGCGCCGCGCTGGAGGCGCTGGACACCCGCTGGCAGGCCGAGCGCGCCTCGGTCGAGCGCATCCTCGAGCTGCGCGCCCGCCTGCGTCGCGAGGGCTGCGCGGTGGACGCGCCCGCGGCGCCCGGCGACCCCGGGCGCGACGCCGCGCTGGGCGAGCTGCGCGCGGCGCAGGCCGAGCTCGCGGCCCTGCAGGGCGAGACCCCGCTGATGCTGCCCATCGTGGACGCCCAGGCGGTGGGCGCGGTGGTCGCCGACTGGACCGGCATCCCGGTGGGGCGGATGATGAAGGACGAGATCGCGACGGTGCTGAACCTGTCGGCCCATCTCTCCCGCCGGGTGATCGGGCAGGACCACGCGATGGAGATGATCGCGCGCCGGGTGCGCTCGTCGCGCGCGCGGCTCGACAATCCCTCGAAGCCCGTGGGGGTGTTCCTGCTGGCGGGCTCCTCGGGCGTGGGCAAGACCGAGACGGCGCTGGCGCTGGCCGAGACCCTCTACGGCGGCGAGCAGAACGTCATCGCCATCAACATGAGCGAGTATCAGGAGGCGCATACGGTCTCCTCCCTGAAGGGCTCGCCGCCCGGCTACGTCGGCTATGGCGAGGGGGGCGTGCTGACCGAGGCGGTGCGCCGCCGCCCCTACTCGGTCGTCCTGCTGGACGAGGTCGAGAAAGCCCACCCCGACGTCCACGAGATCTTCTTCCAGGTCTTCGACAAGGGCGTGATGGAGGACGGCGAGGGCCGGCGCATCGACTTCCGCAACACGCTGATCCTGCTGACCTCCAACGTCGGCTCGGAGCTGGTCATGGACCTCTGCGCCGACCCCGAGCTGACGCCGGAGCCCGAGGCCATCGCCTCGGCCCTGCGCGATCCGCTGCTGAAGGTCTTCCCCGCGGCCCTGCTGGGGCGGCTGGTGACGATCCCCTATTATCCGCTGTCGCCCGAGATGATCTCGGCCATCACGGCCCTGCAGCTGGAGCGCGTCCGCGCCCGGGTCGCCGAGGCCTGGGGCGCGCCGCTGGAGTGGACCGGGGCGGTGGTCGAGACCATCGTCTCCCGCTGCCGGGAGCTGGAGAGCGGCGGGCGGATGATCGACGCGATCGTGACCAACACCCTGCTGCCGGAGATCTCGACCGAGGTGCTGACCCGGCTGATGGAGGGGCGCGCCGTCTCCCGCATCGCCCTCGACGTGGCGGGGGGCGAGTTCCGCTACGCCTTCGACTGAGCCCGCCTGCGCCCGCCCCGAAGCCGTCTCCGCCCGTGCCTCGGCGCCCCCCGCCTCCCGTGGGGGGCGCCGCCGGCCCTGCGGGCGCCCCGGGATCGACCCGGGGCCCGGGGCGCGACGGAAGGGGCGATGGCGCGACGGAAGGGGGGGCGGGGGCGGCGAAAATCCTCCCGCCCTGCGAACCTTCCCGCGCCCTGCGCGCACTAACGACCAGGTGAGACGCCTCGCCGGGCCGGTCAGCGGGCCGGGGGAGGCGGGATCGGAGGTTCGCCCATGTCCGCCAGCGGCCAGAAATTCGTCGCCCGCAACCGCGCCCCGCGCGTGCAGATCGAATACGACGTCGAGCTCTACGGCGCCCGGAAGTCGGTGCAGCTGCCCTTCGTGATGGGCGTGATGGCCGACCTCGCCGGCGCCTCGGCCGCGCCGCAGCCCGCCGTCGCCGACCGCAGGTTCCTCGAGATCGACGTCGACACTTTCGACGAGCGGCTGAAGGCGATGAAGCCGCGGGCCGCGTTCTCGGTCCCCAACACGCTGACCGGCGAGGGGAACCTGCCCGTCGACCTGACCTTCGAGCGGATCGACGACTTCTCCCCCGCCGCGGTCGCCGGCAGGATCGCGCCGCTGGCGAAGCTGCTCGAGGCGCGCACGCAGCTCGCCCATCTGCTGACCTACATGGACGGCAAGGCGGGGGCCGAGGACCTGATCGCCCGCCTGATCGCCGACCCCGCGGCGCTGGGCGCCCTCGCCGCCGCCGCGCCACAGGCCGACGCCGGCCCCGCGCCCGAGACCTCGCCCGCGACCGCCCTCGACGCCCTGCGCGCCGCCGCCCCTGCGGCGCCTGCGCCCGACCCCGCCGCCGCCGCCTTCGCCGCGCTGCGCGCGGCGCCCCGGCCGGCGGCGCAGACGCCGGATGCCGCCGGGGCCGCGCTCGCGGCCCTGCGCGCGTCCGGAGAGGCGGCGCGGCCCGCCGCCCCGTCCGATCCCGCCGCCGCGGCCTTCGCCGCGCTGCGCGACGCCCCGCGCTCGGCGCCGCCGGAGGAGGATGCGGCCGGCGCGGCGTTCGAGGCCCTGCGGGCCGCGGCGCCCGCGGCGCCCGCGGCGCCGGCCGCGGCCGGCGACCCGGCGGAGGGGGCGCTCGCCGCGCTGCGCGACGCCGCCCCCGCGGCGCCGGCGCCGCGGACCGCGGAGGAGGCGGCCGCCATGGCGCTCGCCGGTCTGCGGTCGGGCGGGCCGATCCCGTCTCAGGAATCCCTGTCCGGCGACCTCGCGGACAGGGGCGGTGCGGGCGACGCGGCGGAGTCGCCTGCACCGCACATCTCCCCGGCGGCGGCGCCTGAGCCCGCGGCGGCCCCCGCCGCGCCGGCGGCCCCGGCGCCGGGCCCCGCGGTCGAGGACGGCCCGCCCCAGGCGCCCTTCGGCCGGCTGGCGCGTCCGCGCCCCGAGGCGGTGGAGCGGCCCCGCTTCCGCATCGCGCTGCTGGGCGACTTCTCCGCCCGCGCCGCGCGCGGGCTGCACGAGACCGGCGCCGCGCTCGCCGCGCGCAAGCCGATCCGGCTCGACATCGACGACCTCGACGCCGCGATCGCTCGCCTCGCCGTCACGCTGGCGCTGCCGCTGGGCGCCGACGGCGCGGGCGTCGAGGCGCCGCTCGCCTCGCTCGACGACCTGCATCCCGACGCGCTGTTCGAGAACGTGGAGCTTTTCGCCGAACTCGCCGGCCTGCGCGCCCGCGTCGCCCGGGGCGAGGCCGCGGCGCTGGCCGAGGTGGCGGGCTGGAGCGGCGAGGCGCCCGCCCCCGTCTTCGCCCCCCGCGGCGGCCAGGTCCCGGCGGGCGAGCGCCTGAGCGACTTCCGCGCCCTGATCGGCGCCCCCGCCGCCCCAAGCGTCGCCGGCCCGGCCGAGGCGCTGATCCGGCGCATCGTCGGCCCCCATGTGCAGGCCGCCCCCGACCCGCGGCAGGAGAGCTTGACCGCGGCGGTGGACGCCGCCCTCTCGGACGCGATGCGCGCGGTGCTGCACCACCCCGAGTTCCAGGCGGTCGAGGCCGCCTGGCGCTCGCTGGAGCTGCTGGCCCGGCGGGTCGGGGGCGGGCGCTGCGAGATCGCGCTCTACGACGTCTCGGCCGCCGAATGGGCCGCCGACCTCGCCGCGCAGGAGGACCTGGGCGAGAGCGGCCTGTTCGCCATGCTCGCCGAGGCGCCGCGGCTGGACGAGGGGCAGGGCGCCTTCTCGGCGGTGTTTGGGCTCTACACCCTGTCCGAGACGCCGGCCCATGCCGCGCTGCTGGCCCGCATGGGGCGGATCGCGGCCTGGATGGACGCGCCGTTCACCGCCGCCGTCGCGCCGGAGACGCTCGACACGCCGCTGAAGGACCGCGCCCCCGACGTGGCGAAGGCCTGGGACGAGCTGCGCGCCCTGCCGGCGGCGGGCTATGTCGGCCTCGCCACGCCGGGCTTCGGGCTGCGCCTGCCCTACGGGCGCAGGACCGAGCCGGTGGAGCCCTTCGCCTTCGAGGAGTTCGAGACCCGCGACGGCCTGCAGGGGATGCTCTGGGCCAATCCCGCCCTGCTGTCCGCGATCCTGATGGCGGAGACGGCCGAGCGCATGGGGCCTGCGAAGATGCGGCTGGGCGAGATCATGGCGCTCGACGACATGCCGCTGCACCACGTCGTGGACGCCCACGGCGACCCTGAGGCGCTGCCCTGCACCGAGCGGCTGCTCGACGGCTCCGCCGCGGCGAAGGCGGTGGAGCGGGGGCTGATCCCGCTGCTCTCGATCAAGGGGCGCAACGTGGTGCGCCAGGGCTCGTTCCAGTCGCTGACCGGCCACGACCTCGCCGGCCCCTGGGCGAGCGCGCCGGCCTCGAGCGTCGACGCCGAGCCCGGCGGGGCCCAGGCCGCGCCCGCCGCCGCCTCCGCCGCCGCCGTGCCGGACGAGGCGCAGGGCGAGGCGGCGCTGTCGGCGCTCGACGACCTGCTCGGCGCCCTGGACGAGGGCGCCGCCGCCCCCGCCGCGGAGGACGACGGCCTCTCGGAGCTCGACGCGCTGATGGCCTCGCTGTCTGCGGACGATCCGGCCGAGGCCGCCCCCGGCGACGGGGAGGCGGACGACGCGCTCTCCGAGCTCGACGCGCTGATGGCGTCCCTGTCGGCGGACGATCCGGCCGAGGCCGCGCCCGAGGGCGGCGGCGTCGCGGACGACGGGGCGTCCGAGCTCGACGACCTGCTGGCCTCGCTGGAGGAGGCGGCGCCCGCCGGGGCCGCCGCGCCCGGGGAGGAGGGCGACGACGCGCTCTCCGATCTCGACGCGCTGCTCGCCTCGGTCGGCGAGCCCGCGCCCGAGGCCGGCGCCGGCGGCGACGACGACGAGATGGACCCCGACCTGGCCGCCCTGCTGAAGGACCTGTGATGCGCGATCTCGCTTCCATCCCGCCCGAGGGCGAGCCCGGGGCCATCGTGCTGGCCCGGGTCGAGGGCCGCTTCTGGCTGCTGGCCGGGGAGGCGCATCTCGATGCGCTGCTCGCCAACCGTCCCGGCTATCCGACCCCCGTGCGCTGCCTGCGCTTCGAGGGCGACAGCGACATGCGCCGCTTCCTGCACGCGCGCGGCGCCGCCGGGGAGGCGCTGTGGGGGATCCACCCCGCCATCGTCGCGCGGCTGGAGCGCAACGACGAGCTGGCCTGGATCGACCTCGACGGCGGGGAGGGCTGAGCCATGGCCACGCCCCCGATCCCCGAGAACCGCGGCCTGCGCCTGGCGCTGCCCAACGCGCTGAAGGGCTTCCTGATGCGCGCCCAGGTCGACGAGCGCCTGGGCCGGCTGAGCGAGACGACGATCGAGTTCCGCGCCCCCGACCTCGACCTCGACCTGGGCAAGCTGGTCGGCGAGCGGATGCGCCTCGAGATCGACGCGCCGAACGGCAGGACCCGGTATTTCCAGGGGCATTGCGTGGCGGCCGAGTATCTCGGCGCCCACGCCGGCGCGGGCTATTTCCGCGCCGAGGTGCGCCCCTGGCTGTGGTTCCTGACCCGCAGCGCCAACAGCCGGATCTTCCAGGACAAGACCGTGATCGAGGTGATCGCGGCGGTGTTCGGGGGCTATGACGTCTCGGATCACCGGGTGGCGACCAACCGCAAGTTCAAGCCCCGCGACTACTGCGTGCAGTACCGCGAGAGCGACTTCGACTTCGTCTCCCGGCTGATGGAGGAGGAGGGGATCTACTACTTCTTCGAGCACGACCGGACGCGCGAGACGCTGGTGCTGGCCGACGACGCCGGCGCGCATCGGGTGCTGACGGATCACCCCTCGCTCGACTTCCACTTCCAGGAGGCCGAGTACCGCCGCGCCGACGACCATGTCTTCGAATGGCGCGGGATCGAGCGGGTGCAGACCGGCAAGGTCGCCCTGCACGCCTACGACCCCGAGCGGCCGAGCTCGGACCTGGCCGTGCGCAAGTCGGCGCCGCGGGGCCTGCACCGGTTCCGCAACTACGAGGTCTACGCCCCCGCCGGCCGCCACCGCGAGCCGCAGGCCGGCGAGCAGGAGGGCGAGCACCAGGCCCGCGTGATGGTCGAGGGCTTCGCCGCCGCCGCCCTGCGCGTGCAGGGCGCGTGCAACGTGCGCCAGATGGCGACGGGCGGGCGCTTCAAGCTCAGGGAGCATCCGCGCAAGGCCGAGAACCGCGAGTATCTGGTGATCGCCGCCCGCCACCGGATGCAGATCGAGGTGGAGGGGGCCGAGCGCGAGCTGGTCCACGCGATCCTGGGCCCCGCGCTCGACTTCGGAGAGGGGCGCAACCGCGACCGCTACCGCTGCACCTTCGAGGCGCAGCCGGCGAACGAGCCCTACCGCTCGCGGCGCGAGACGCCGCGCCCCGAGATCCCCGGCGTGCAGACCGCCGTGGTGGTGGGCAAGAAGGACGAGGACGTCTGGACCGACGAGCACGGCCGCGTGAAGGTCCTGTTCCACTGGGACCGCGAGGGCGGCAAGGACGAGCACGCCTCGTGCTGGGTGCGCGCCGCCTCGCCGTGGAGCGGCAAGGGCTGGGGCTTCGTCGGCCTGCCGCGCCTGGGCCAGGAGGTCGTGGTCCAGTTCGAGGACGGCGACCCCGACCGCCCGCTGGTCACCGGCATGGTCTACAACGGCGAGAGCCGGGTCCCCTGGCCGCTGCCCGCCAACCGCACCCGCAGCGGCATCCGCACGCGCAGCTCCGACAAGGGGACCGGCTTCCACGAGCTGGTGTTCGAGGACCGCAAGGACGCCGAGTTCGTGCGCCTGCAGTCCGAGCGCGACTTCACCCAGATCGTCAAGAACAACGCCGAGATCACGGTGGGCCTGGGCCACAAGACGCCCGGGACGTTCAAGCAGACCATCCACGGCGACAAGACCGAGCGGATCGTCGAGGGGAACCACCGCTTCGCCGTCGAGAAGGGCGAGGAGGCGGTCTCGATCGCGAAGACGCGCACCACCGAGATCGGCGCCGACGACGTGCTGACGGTCGACGGCGACCGCCGGGCGACCGTGAAGGGGGCGGCGCGCGAGACCGTCTCGAAATCGATGGAGCTCGATGTCGGGACCACGCTGGAGCTCTCGGCGAAGACGAAGATCGTCCTGAAATGCGGCGCCTCGAAGCTCGAGATCACGCCCTCGAAGGTCTCGATCTCCTCGCCCCAGGTGGAGGTGGCGGCGAGCGGGACCGCGACGGTCTCGGCCTCCGGCCAGCTGAGCCTGGAGGGCAAGGGCATGGCGGCGCTGAAGGGCGGCGGGATGCTCCAGCTCGAGGGCGGGTTCGCGCAGCTCAAGTCCTCCGGCCTGCTGATGGCCAAGGGCGCCATCACGCTGATCAACTGAGGGCCCGGCGATGACCCGTCCCATGCGTTTCGAGGGGCTCCGCAAGCTCTCGCCCGAGCCGGCGGCCAAGATCCTGGCCGGCGTGGGCGCGGTGCTGGAGACCCCGGTCGAGGCCCCCGCCCGGGCGCTGGTCCCCGAGGTGCTGGCGGAGCTGGAGGCGAAGGGCGCCACGGTCGACATGCTGCGGCTGCTGGCCCACGCCCTCCCCCCGCGCGAGGCGGTGTGGTGGGCGTGCCTGTCGGCGCGCGACCTGCTGCCCGCCGACCGCGCGGCCCCCACGCCGCTGGCGGCGGCCGAGGCCTGGGTGCTGCGGCCGGGCCCCGAGACCCGCGCCCGCGCCCGGGCGGCGCTGGAGGCGGCCCATCACCTCGACGACACCTCGTTGTGCGCGATGGCGGCCTCGATGGCCGACGGCACGCTGGGGCCGGGCGAGCTCGACGACTACCCCGCGCCTCCGGGGGCGGTGGCGGGGGCGGCGCACGCGCTTGCGGTGCTGTCGATGTTCCGCGACGCGGAGCGGGCGGCGGCGCAGGGCGCCTGGCTGGTCGCGCGCGCGCTCGACATCGCCCGGGGCGGCGGGGGGCGGGCGCCCGACCCCTCGCTCGACGCCGGGTCCGAGGCCGGGACCGACCCTGCGCCAGAAGCCGCGGCTGACGCCGGGCCCGGGGCCGGGCCCGGGGCCGCGGTCCGATCCGCGCCCGGGACGGAGGCCGCGTCATGACCCTGCCGGCCGCCCGGGTCGCCGACCCGCATGTCTGCCCGATGTGCACGGGCCCGATCCCCCATGTGGGCGGGCCGATCGCGACGCCCTTCCTGGGCGCGCTGATCGCCGGCTCGCCGCCCGCGGCGGCCACCGCCGTGACCGCCTGCGTGGGTCCGCCGGACCTGATCAACAAGGGCTCGGCCACGGTGATGGTCGGGGGGCGGCCGCTGGCGCGGCTGAGCGACACGTCCGGCCATGGCGGCATGATCGTCATGGGTTGCTTCACCGTGCTGGCGGGAGGCTGAGCGATGACCCTGCGCCTGCGCTTCCAGACCTCCGGCGCCCAGCCGGGCGCCCGCGCCGCGGTCGAGATGACCGGCGGCGTGCTGACCGTCGGCCGGGGCGAGGAGAACGACCTGACGCTCCCGGATCCCGAGCGCACGCTCTCCAAGCGCCACTGCGTGATCGAGGCGCGGGGCGGGGACTACGTGGTGGTCGACCTGTCGACCAACGGCACCTTCCTCAACTACGCGCCCGAGCGGCTGGGCGACGCGCCCACGCCGCTCGACGACGGCGACGTGATCGGGGTGGGCGGCTACGAGCTGGTGGTGGAGATCGAGGCCGAGGCGCCCGAGGCCGCGGACCCGCTCGCCGCCGCCCCGCCGCCCGCGCCGCTGGGCGAGAGCCCGCTCGACGCGCTGGGCGGGGACGGGGACGATTTCCTGGACGACATCCTGGGCGGGCCCCCGGCGCGGCCGGCGCCGCCGCCCGCCTGGGGCCCGCCCCGGGCGCCGGCCTGGGACGACCCGCTCGCCGAGCCGGGCCCGTCTGCGAGCGGCTGGGGCGGGGCCAGCGCGGCGGATCATTCGCCCGCGGCCCAGGACCACTTCCAGGCCCCCCGCGCCGCCGGCGCCGTGATCCCCGAGGACTGGGACGACCTGTTCGAGACGCCCCCGGCCGGCCCAGCGTCCGCCCCCGAAGCCGCGCCCGCGCCCCTGCCCGCGCCTGCGCCTGCGTCCGCGCCAGGCGCCCCCCGGCCGCCGCAGCCCGCCTCGCCCGCCCCGGGGGACGGGGGACGGGAGGCCGCGGCGCGCGCCTTCCTCGCCGCCGCCGGCATGGGCCGCGCCGAGATCCCCGACGCCGAGCTCGCCGAGACCATGGCCCGCATGGGCCGGGTCTTCGCGGCGATGGTGGGGGGCTTGCGCGACATCCTGCTCACCCGCGCCTCGATCAAGGGCGAGATGCGCATGGACCGCACCATGATCTCGATGGGCGGCAACAACCCGCTGAAGTTCTCGGTCAGCGCCGAGCAGGCGGTCGAGGCGATGATCCGCCCCTCCGCCCCCGGCTACCTCGAGGCCGAGGCCGCCGCGCGGGAAGCGCTCGACGACGTCAAGGCGCACGAGGTGGCGATGATGTCGGGGATGCAGGCCGCGCTGAAGGACCTGCTGGCGCGCCTGGGCCCCGACGCGCTGGCCCGGCGGATCGAGACCGGCTCCTCCCTCGGCGGCCTGCTGGGGGGGAAGAAGGCCCGCTACTGGGAAGCCTACGAGAGAATGTACGCGCAGATCGCGCGGGAGACGGAGGACGACTTCCAGTCGACCTTCGGCAAGGAGTTCGCCCGCGCCTACGCGGCGCAGCTCAGGACCCTGGAGGACGAGAGATGAGACCGCGCGCCGCCGCCGCCGCCCTGGCCCTGACCCTGGCGCTCGCCGCCTGCGGGGGGCCGCCGCCGCCCCCGCCGCCCAC
This sequence comes from Albimonas pacifica, assembly GCF_900113695.1. Taxonomy (GTDB): domain Bacteria; phylum Pseudomonadota; class Alphaproteobacteria; order Rhodobacterales; family Rhodobacteraceae; genus Albimonas; species Albimonas pacifica. Next base: position 350,070 of record NZ_FOQH01000002.1, read on the forward strand.
CACCGTGGCCCTGACCCTGACCGCCACGCCCGCGCTGAACGGCGGGCTGCCGGCGCAGGCGAAGGTCTACTGGCTGCGCTCGGCCGCGCGGTTCGAGGGGGCCGACTTCTTCGCCGTCTTCGGCGCGCCGGAGGCGACGCTCGGCCCCGATCTCGTCGCCGTCGACGCCCACCTGCTGGCGCCGGGCGAGACGCTCGAGATCTCCAAGACCTTCGACCAGCCCGCCGCGACCCCCGCCGTCGTCGGCGTGGTCGCGGGGTTCCGCGACGTGGGCCAGCCGGGGTGGAGCGCGAGCGCGCCGCTCGCGCCCAACGCGGCCAACGTGCGCGTCGTCACGCTGGGCTCGGCCGTCGTCGCCTTCGGGGACTGAGCGGGGGGCGCGTCCTTCGGGAGATTATTCGGCGCCGGTCGTTCGGGGGCGTGAACCGAAACCGCCCCTGCCGGGCACTGACGGCATGACGTCTCCGCCGGAGACCGACCCCGATCGACCCGCCTCGAAGGAGACGCCGCCAGTGTCCTGGGAAAGCAAGGTCCTGTGGAGCGAGGGGCTGTTCCTGCAGCCCCATCACTTCCAGCAGCATGACCGCTACGTCGAAGCGCTCGTCGCCGGCCTCGCCTCCGGCGTCGCGCCCTACGCCTGGGGCGTGCGGGAGCTGACGCTGGACGAGGCGCTGCTCAAGCTCGGCAAGATCGCGGTGAAGAGCTGCACCGGCCTGACCCAGGACGGCGCCGTGTTCCGCGTGCCGGCGGTGGACGAGCATCCGCCCGCGCTCGACGTGCCCGAGCAGGTGAAGAACGCCGTCGTCTACCTCGCCGTGCCCAGCCGCCGCCACGGCGCGGCGGAGGTGGACCTGTCGGGGGACCCCCGCTCGGCCGCGCGCTACCTGCCCGCCGAGATCGACGTCGCCGACACCATGGGGCGCGAGCGGCGCCCGTTCCGGCTGGCGGTGGCGAAGCTCAGGATGTCCTTCGCGCTCGACCTCGACGACCTCTCCGACCAGCTCGTGATCCCGATCGCCCGGATCATCGAGGTGCGCCCGGACCGGGAGGTGGTGCTCGACCGCGCCTTCGTGCCCGCCTGCACCGACGCCCGCGCCGCCCCGGCCCTGCACGCCTTCCTGCGCGAGCTGGAGGGGATGCTGGCCCACCGGGCCGGGGCGCTGGCCGGCCGCCTGACCCAGTCGGGCGCGGCCAAGGGCGTGGCCGAGATCGCCGACTACCTGCTGCTGATCTCGCTCAACCGCGCCCTGCCGCAGATCCGCCAGATCCTGGGGATCGAGAACGCCCACCCGCAGGAGATCCACCGCTTCCTGGCGGGGCTCGCGGGGGAGCTGTCGAGCTTCATGGCCGCCGACAAGCTGCCCGACGACTATCCCGCCTATCGCCACCACGACCTGACCAACACCTTCCAGCCGCTGTTCCGCGCGCTGCGCCAGTTCCTGTCCTCGGTGCTGGAGCAGAACGCGGTCGCGATCCCGATCGAGCCGCGCAAGTACGGCGTCTCGGTCGCCCAGATCGCCGACCGGCGGCTGCTGACCAGCTCGACCTTCGTGCTGGCGGCGAAGGCCGACGTGCCGGCCGAGAGCGTGCGGCGCTACTTCCCCTCCCAGGCCAAGCTGGGGCCGGTGGAGGAGATCCGGCAGCTGGTGAACTCGGCCCTGCCGGGGATCGGGCTGCGGCCGCTGCCGGTCGCGCCCCGCCAGATCCCGTTCCACGCCGGCTCCGTCTACTTCGAGCTCGAGGCCGACAGCCCCTACTGGCGGCAGATGACCACCTCCGGGGGCATGGCCGTGCATGTCTCCGGCGAGTTCCCGGGGCTCTCGATGGAGCTCTGGGCCGTGCGCAACGCCGGTTGAGGCCGGGAAGGAGACGACGATGAACCGCGACGATCCCTTCGCCGAGCCCGCCGACACCGACCGCACGGTGATCATCCCCAACCCCGGCGGGCGCCGCCCGGCGGCGGCCGTCGGGGCGCCGCCGGCGATGCCGGCGCCCGGCGCGCCGGACCCCGCGGCGCCGGCGCCCGGGGCGCAGCCGGCCTCCGCGCCGGCCGCGGCGGGGGCGGAGGTCGCCATCGAATCCGCCGCCACCGGCCTCAACCCGCTGAACGCCGCCGCCTCGACCCTGTTCTCGCTGGTGGGGCGGCTGCGCAACCGCGCCCAGCACCCCGATCCCGCGGCCCTGCGCGAGAGCGTGATCGGCGAGATCCGCGCCTTCGAGACCCGCGCCCTGCGCGCCGGCTACCCGGCCGAGACGGTGAAGCTCGCGCGATATGCGCTCTGCGCCACGCTCGACGACGTGGTGCTCAACACCCCCTGGGGCGGGCGCAGCGTCTGGCCCCAGCGATCCCTGGTGGGCACCTTCCACAAGGAGACCCACGGCGGCGACCGGGTCTGGGACCTGCTGAAGCGGCTGGAGGCGGAGCCCTCGCAGAACCGCGACCTGCTGGAATTCCTCTACGTCTGCCTCAGCCTCGGCTTCGAGGGCCGCCTGCGGGTCGAGCCGCAGGGCGCCGAGAAGCACCGCGAGATCCGCGCCGGCCTCGCCCGCCTGATCCGCGCCCAGCGCGGCGCGGCGGAGCCGGAGCTGGCGCCGCGCTGGAAGGGGCTGGAGCTCGCCCACCGCCCCCTCTCGGCCTGGACGCCGGTGTGGCTGATCGCGGGGCTGACGCTGGCGGGCGCCTGCGTGGCCTTCCTCGCCTTCTCCTGGGCGCTGAGCGGGGAGACCGAGCGCCTGCGCGGCCAGCTCGAGGCCCTGCGCCCCGACGGGCCGGTGACGCTGGCCCGCGCCGCCCCCCCGCCGCCCCCGCCCCCCGAACCCGTGCAGGAGACGCGCAGCCTCGCGCAGTTCCTCGCCCCCGAGATCGCGGAGGGGCTGGTCGAGGTCTTCGCCGCCGGCAACGCCCTGACCGTGCGCCTGACGGGCGAGGCGATCTTCGCCCCCGCCTCCGACGCGCTGGAGCCCCGCTTCGTCGCCGTCGTCGACCGGGTGGCCCAGGCGCTGGAGGAGGAGCCGGGCCGGGTGATCGTCGCGGGCCACTCCGACAGCCAGCCGATCCGCACCGCGCGCTTCCCCTCGAACCTCGCGCTGTCGCTGGCCCGCGCCCAGTCGGTGATGACCCGCATCGCCGCGGCGCTCTCGGACCCCTCGCGCCTGACGGCGGAGGGGCGGGCGGACGACGAGCCCATCGCCGACAACGCGACCCGCGAGGGCCGCGCGCGCAACCGGCGCATCGAGATCCTCCTGGTGAAGGCAGGCTGAGCAATGATCCTCAACCGCATCCGCGCCCTCTTCGATCCCGCGATCCTCGCGCTCGTCCTGTTCGGGGCGATCCTCGGGGCCGCGATCTGGTTCATGGGGCCGCTGCTCGCCATCGGCGAGGCGCGGCCCTTCGACGGCCTGTGGGGCCGGCTGGTGGCCATCGGGGCGCTCGCGGCCTTCGTCGTGATCGCCTGCCTCGCCATCCTGCTGCGCCGGCGCGGCCGGGACCGGGCGATGACCCGCGCCATCGTGGAGGAGGTCGCCGACCCCGAGGACGCCGCGGCCGCCGCCGAGCTCGACGAGCTGCGCGCCCGCATGGCCGAGGCGCTGGGCGTGCTGCGCGGCCGGGGGATGCGCGGCCGCTTCGGCGCGCGGCGGCTGTTTCAGCTTCCATGGTACGTGATCATCGGCCCGCCCGGCGCGGGCAAGACCACGGCCATCGTGAACTCCGGCCTGCATTTCCCGCTGGCCGAGCGCATGGGCAAGACCGCGCTGGGGGGCGTCGGCGGCACGCGCAACTGCGACTGGTGGTTCACCGACGAGGCGGTGCTGCTCGACACCGCCGGGCGCTACACCACGCAGGAGAGCGGCGGCGAGGCCGACGCGAAGGCCTGGACCGGGTTCCTCGACCTGCTGAAGAAGCACCGCGGCCGGCAGCCGATCAACGGCGCGCTGGCGGCGATCAGCCTCTCCGACCTCGCCGTGCAGTCGGAGGCGGAGCGGCGCGACCACGCCCGCGCCGTGCGCAATCGCCTGGCCGAGCTGCGCGAGCGGCTGGGGGTGAGCTTCCCCGTCTACGTGATCTTCACCAAGGCCGACCGCATCGCCGGCTTCCAGGAGTTCTTCGAGGATCTCGGCGCCGCCGAGCGCGAGCAGGTCTGGGGCTTCACGCTGCCCTACGAGAAGAAGCCCCGGGGCGCGCCGCTCGCCGGCTTCGGCGCCGAGTTCGAGGCGCTGCTGGAGCGGCTGGAGAACCGCTCGCTCGAGCGGATGCAGGCCGAGAGCGACCCCCAGCGCCGGGCGCTGGTGCAGGGCTTCCCCTCGCAGGTCGCCTCCCTGCGCGGCGCGGCGGAGGGGTTCCTGTCGGACGTCTTCCGCGACAGCCGCTACGAGGCGCGACAGCTCCTGCGCGGGGTCTACTTCACCTCCGGCACGCAGGAGGGGGCGCCCATCGACCGGCTGATGGCGGGCATGGCGCGCACCTTCGGGATCTCGCGCCAGGCGGTGGGGTCGGGCGCGGGGCAGGGGCGGAGCTACTTCCTCACCCGCCTGCTGACCGGCGTGGTGTTCCCCGAGGCGGGGCTGGTCTCGGCCGACGACCGGGTGGAGCGGCGCTATCGCTGGACCCGGCGGGGGGCGGCGGCGGCGGGCGTGCTGGCGCTGGCCGGCGCCTGCGCGGCCTGGACCGTCAGCTACCGCGCCAACGCCGCCCTGATCGCCGGCGCCCAGGACCGCGCGGCGCAGTTCCGCGAACTGGCCGCCCGGATCCCCGGCAGCCCGGTGGGCGACGACGACCTCGCCTCGGTCCTGCCCGCGCTGGACCTGCTGCTGGGCCTGCCCGGCAACCCCGCCGCCGGCGACCCGGAGCCGCCGGTGGAGGAGACCTTCGGCCTCTACCAGGGCGACGCCGTGGGGACCGAGAGCGCGCAGGCCTATCGCGCCGCCCTCAACGCCCTGCTGCTGCCGCGCCTGCTCTACCGGCTGGAGACGCAGATGCAGGCCAGCCTCAACGACCCCGAGCTGCTGTTCGAGGCGCTGAAGGTCTACCTGATGCTGGGTCTCCAGGGCCCGATGGCGCCCGAGATCGTGCGCCGCTGGATGCGCGTCGACTGGGCCGTGGCCCTGCCGGGCGAAGAGGCGGCGCAGGCGTCGCTCGCCCTCCACCTCGACCGGATGCTGGCCCAGCCGATGCGCGAGATCGCGCTGAACGGCCCGCTGGTCGACCAGGTCCGCGGCCTGCTGTCGGAGACGCCGCTGGCCGAGCGGGTCTACCGCTCCATCGTCGGCAGTCCCGAGGCGCGCGACCTGCCCGCCTTCCGCCTGACCGAGGCCGGCGGCCCCGCCGCCTCGCGCGTGCTGCTGCGCCCCTCGGGCAAGCCGCTGTCGGAGGGGGTCGAGGGCGTCTACACCCGCGCGGCCTTCCACCGGCTGGTGCTGCCCGAGGTGCTCTCCATCGCGGCCCGGGTGCGCGACGAGGCCTGGGTGCTGGGCCCGCGCGGGGAGGTCGAGACCTCCCCCGCCGGCCTCGCGCGGATCGGGCGGGACGTGCTGGGGCTCTATTACACCGACTACGTCTCCCGCTACGACGGGCTGCTGGCCGACATCGACGTGGTCCCGGTCGAGAGCCTGAGCCACGCGACCGAGGTGGTGAACGTGCTCTCGGGCCCCACCTCGCCGCTGGTCGCGATCCTCGAGGCGGTGGCGCGCGAGACGCGCCTGAGCCGCCCGCCGCCGGAGGCCGGCGTCGCCGGCGCCGCCGTGGGGGCGGCCGGCGCGGCGGCGGACCTGGCGCGGACCGAGGCGGTCTCCGCGCTCGACGCCCGCGGGCAGGCGCTGTTCGACGCGATCTCCGCCGCCTCCCCGGGCGCAGGCGAGGCCGTGCCGGAGCGGCCCGGCCAGTTCGTCGAGGACCGCTTCGCCGCCCTGCACGCCTTCGTGGAGGCGCCGCAGGGCGCGCCTTCGGAGCTGGACGGCGTGGTGGCGAGCCTCACCGAGGTCTACCGCGAGCTCAACCGCCTGTCGCTGGGCCAGGATACGGGGACCGCGCTGGCCGGGCAGGGGGGCGGCGCCGCGGCGCGCCTGCAGGAGCGGATCGGGCGGCTGCCCGCGCCCATGGACCGCTGGGCGAGCCAGGTGGCCTCCGCCTCCTCCGGCGTCGCCGTGGGCGGCGCGCGGGCCGAGCTCAACGCGCTCTGGCAGGCGCAGGTGCATCCATTCTGCTCCCGCGCGCTGGAGGGGCGCTATCCCTTCGACCGCTCCGCCGCGGCCGACGTGGCGCTGCAGGACTTCGGGCGGCTGTTCGGCCCGCAAGGGCTGATCGACGGCTTCTTCCAGGAGCATCTGCTGCCCTTCGTCGACGCCGCCGCCTCGCCCTGGCGGTGGAAGCGGGTGAACGACGTGGACTTGGGCATCTCCGACGCGGTGCTGGCCCAGTTCCAGAAGGCGGCCGAGATCCGCGACAGCTTCTTCCTCGCCCCCGGCCAGCCGGCGATCACCTTCGACCTGACGCCGGTGGCGCTCGACCCCAACGTCCAGCAGGTGGTGGTGGAGATCGAGGGGCAGGAGGTCTCCTACGCCCACGGGCCGCCCGAGGTGACGCCGCTGAAATGGCCCGGCGCGGCCGGCGGGCGCACCCGCGTCGCGATGAGCCCCGCGCAGGCGGGGATCGAGAACACGCTCTCGCGCGAGGGGCCCTGGGCCTGGTTCCGGCTGCTCGACGCGGCCGAGCTGCGCCGCACCAACGTCACCGACCGCAACCGGGTGATCTTCAACATCGGCGGGCGCATCGCGATCTTCCAGCTGCGCGCCGGCTCCGCGCTGAACCCGTTCTCCGGGTCCGCCGTCCGGGGGTTCCGATGCCCGAGCTCGCTCTGACCCCGCCCGCGGCGCCGGGCCCCTGGGGCTGGTACGGCAAGGCGCCGGGGCGGGGGGACTTCTTCCGCCGCGGCCTGACGCCGGGCTTCGTGGCCGCCTGGGACGCCTGGATGCAGGCGCTGATCCGCACCGGGCGCGACGCCCTGGGGGAGGGGTGGCGGGCGGCCTATTTCTCCGCCCCCGTCCGCCGCTTCGCCCTGTCGCCCGGGCTCTGCGGGCCGCGCGGCGCGGTCGGGGTGATGATGCCCAGCGTCGACCGGGTGGGGCGGCAGTTCCCGCTGTGCCTCGCCGCCGAGACCGACGCCTCCGCCCCCGCCGCCTGGCAGGCCGCGGCGCCGTACTTCGAGGAGCTGGAGACCGCCGCCCTGTCGATGCTGCATCTCGACGCCGCGCCCGAGCGGCTGGCCGAGGCGCTGCCCGCGATGATCCCCGCCGCCCCCGCTCCCTCCGCCCCGCTCGCCGCGGCGCTGGAGGGGCTGGCGGCGCGGCCGCGCGGCTCGCTCTGGGTCGCCGAGCTGGCCGACGGGCCGCACGCGCTGCTCGCCGACGGGATGCCCTGCGGGGCGGCCGAGGCGGCGGCCCTCTTCGACCCGGGGGCCGGGCGCCGCGCTCCGCCTCCTCCCGCCGGCTGATCCCGTGAAGGACCCCCGACGATGACCGATATTTCCCCGGCGCGCCCGCGCCGATCCAGCGCGCGCACCCATGTGGGCCGCGTGCGCGAGGTGAACGAGGACGCGATCCTCTCCATGCCGCGGCCCGGGTTCTGGGCGGTCTCGGACGGCATGGGGGGCCACGACGCGGGCGACTTCGCCTCCCGCACGGTGGTCGAGGCGCTGGGGGCGCTGTCGCCCGACCTCGCCCCGGCGGAGGTGATGCATGAAGCGCGCGAGGCGGTGCAGGAAGCCCATCGGCGCATCGGCGCCGAATCCGCCCGCCGCGGCGGGGCGGTGATCGGGGCGACGGTGGTGATCCTGGTGCTGGCGGGCGAGCACTTCCTGTGCCTCTGGGCCGGGGACAGCCGCCTCTACCGCCTGCGCGGAGGCCGGCTGGAGATGCTGAGCATCGACCACTCGGTGGTCGGCGAGCTGGTGGAGCGGGGCGAGCTGACCTTGGCCGAGGCCGAGCATCACCCGCGGGCGAACCAGATCACCCGCGCCGTGGGCGTGGGCGCGCGGCTCGAGATCGACAAGCGCCGGGGGGAGGTGCTGCCGGGCGACCGCTTCCTGCTCTGCTCCGACGGCCTGACCCGCCACGTGGACGAGGCTGCGCTCGCCGCCGCCCTGCGCGAGGCGCCCGTCGAGACCGCCGCCGGGGCGCTGGTCGAGCGGGCGCTGGCCGGCGGCGGGGCCGACAACATCTCGGCCATCGTGGTCGAGGCCTGAGCCCGCCGCCGGAGCCTGCGCCCGGACCCGGCCCGCCCCGCCGCGCGTCCCCCGTCCCGCGCCCCGTCCCGCGCCCCGTCCCGCGCCCTGGGCGCCCGGGCCGGGCGCCCGCCGGAGCCGCCGCCCGGGGCGCGGGCCAAAGCCGCCCCGATCCTGGCCGAGGCGCCCGCCCGGGGCGCCGCGGCCGCCCCTGACCTTCCGCGCCGAGAGGCCCCCATGCCCTGCTTCTGTCACGCCCCCGCCAGCGCCGCCCGGATGCAGTTCTCCGCCGGCCTGCCCACGATCGGGACCCCGCCGCTCGCCCTGCAGATGGCGGCCGCCCTGCCGGCGCTGACCGCCGAGCCGCGGGCGGACCTCGCCCTGGCCGCGGGGATGGGGTCGTTGCGCCTGCCGGGGGTCTCGATGCCCGGCCTCGGCGGGCTGGGGGCGACGCTGTCGCTGACGATGGGGAGCTTCGCGCTGGGCGACCTGCCGAGGCTCGAGTTCCAGATGCAGCAGATGGCGGGCTCCTTCGCCGCCAACGTCTGGCCGCGGCTGGGGTGGCTGGCCTCGCTGCCGCTGGGGCCGCTGATGAACCTGTCGCTGGTCGCGCGCCTGGCGCTGACGCTGCAGGGGATCGGCCTCGATCCGTTCACGATGGGCCCGCCCGCCGTGCCGGCGCTGGGCGCGATGCGCTTCGCGCTGACCGCGCCGCAGCTCGCGATGGCGCGGATGCTGGCGGGCCTGCCGCCGCTCGCCGCGCTGCTGCCGGCGCTGAACCTGCCGCCGCTGGGCGAGGGCGGGGCGGCGGCGCTGGCCAACCATCTCGGCGGGCTCGCGGCGCTGAGCCCGCCGGCGCTGGCGATCCCGATGCCGGTGATGATGCGGCTGGGCATGGCGCTGGAGGCGCTGGGCACGATCCAGGCGGCGTTCGGGCCGCTGACGCCCGCGACCTTCGGGCGGATCTCGGCGATGCTGCGGATGTGGGGCGGGGTCTCGATGGCGCTGCCGCTGGGGGCGCTGGCGCTGTCGGCGCAGCTCGACGCGCTGCCGGCGCTGGAGGATGTGACGATGGGGGCGGGGATGGCCGGCGCCTTCGCGGGCTTCGCGCCGCCGCGCCTGCCGGCGATGGGTTTCCTGAGCGTGATGCTGGCGCTGCAGGGGGGGCTCGCGATGTCGCTCGACATGCCGGTCTTCGACCAGTGCGCGCTGTGCCCCTTCGCCTAGGCCGCGCGGCCCCCGCGCCTTGACGCGCCCCCGGCCGGGCGGCATCCCATGGGGCCGGGATCGGCACGCGAGGCGAGGAGGGTCATGCGGTGAAGGGCGCCCCGCTGTTGAACCTCGTGCTGGCCGTGGTGCTGGCGATGGCGGTGGGCGAGCTGCTGATCGTCGGCCGCCCGATCCTGGTGCCCATCGTCACCGCGGTGATCTCGGTCTACCTGATGGCCTCGGCCACCGAGGCGCTGCGCCGCATCGGCCTGCTGCGCCGCCTGCCGCGCGCCGCCCTGCGCGCGCTGGTGCTGCTGATCTTCGCGCTGGGCCTCTACGCCTTCGCGGTCGTCGTCGCCTCGACCATCGGCGAGATCGCCGCCGTCGCCCCCGGCTACCAGGCGAATTTCGAGGCGCTGGCCGACCGGCTGGAGCGGCGCTTCGACGTCGACATGCAGAAGGTCGTGGACGACGCGTTCCGGGTGACCTTCGGCGGGCTGGACCTTCGCGCGGTGATCCTGGGCGTGCTGGGGGGCTTCACCTCGGTCGGCTCGACGGCCTTCCTGGTGGTGATCTACGCGGGCTTCCTGATGGTCGAGCAGCCGGGGTTCCCCGCCAAGCTCTCCGCCGCGCTGGGCGACCCCGAGGACGCCCGCGACGCGGCGCGCATCCTCGCGCAGATCAACGCCCGGATCGGCGAATACCTGGCGGTGAAGACGCTGATCAACCTGATCCTGGGCATCCTGTGCCTCGCGATCCTGCTGGCGATGGGCTCGGACTTCGCGCTGTTCTGGGCGATCGTGATCGCGATCCTGAACTACATCCCCTACGTCGGCTCGCTGCTGGGGGTGGCCTTCCCGGTGCTGCTGTCGGTGGCGCAGGAGGGGTCGCTGGGCCATTCGCTGGCGCTGGCGGCGATGCTGATCGCGGCCCAGGCCTCGGTCGGCAACGTGCTGGAGCCGCGGATGATCGGCCGCCAGCTCAACCTCAGCCCCTTCGCGGTGATGGCGGCGCTGTCGGTGTGGTCGGCGATCTGGGGGCTGGCGGGCGCGATCCTGGCGGTGCCGATGACCGCGATGCTGGTCATCGTGCTGGAGCATTTCCCCGCCACCCGCTTCCTCGCCGTGCTGATGTGGAACGAGGTCCCCCCGCAGGGCGCCGCCGCCCCGCCGCGCCCGCGCGACGGCTGATCGCGCGGGCGCGGGGCGCGCGCGGCTCAGGCCCGGCGGACGGCGGGGATCAGGCGGGTGAGGCTGACGCAGGCCCCGACCAGCGCCGCGCCGACGCCGAGCCAGAGCGCGACATGCACCCCCCGCTCGGGCGACACGGCGAGGCACAGGGCCACCGCCGCCGCCCCCACCGACTGGCCCAGCAGGCGCGAGGTGGCGAGGATGCCGCCCGCCCCGCCCGAGCGCTCGCGCGGGGCGGAGGACATGATCGCCAGCATGTTGGGCGACTGGAAGAAGCCGAAGCCGATCCCGCAGATCACCAGCCGCCAGCCGATGTCGACCGGCCCCGCGCCCGGCTCGATCGTCGAGAGCAGCGCCAGCCCCGCGCCCAGCACCGCCAGCCCGAAGCCGCCCAGCAGGCCGGGGGGCACGCGCTCGGACAGGCGCGGGGCGATCACCGACATCACCACCAGCGCCGCCGGCCAGGGCATGATCAGGAGCCCGGTCTGCACCTGGGAGAAGCCGAGCTCGTAGTGCAGCAGGAACGGCAGCACCACGAAGGACAGCCCCTGCACCGAGAAGGCGACGATGGCGGTGGCCGAGGACAGCGCGAAGAGCGGCGCCTTGAAGAGGTCGGCCGCGAGCAGCGGCGCGGGCCGGCCCGCCTCGCGCCGGCGCAGCGCCACGGCGAGGACCGCGGCCGCGCCGAGCGCCGCCAGCGCCGGGCCCGCGCCCAGGTGCGCCGCGCCTGCGATGGCGAAGAGCAGGCAGGAGAACATCGCCGCGCACAGGGCGGCCGCGATCCCGTCGAAGGCGCGCGCGCTGCGCTCGACCGCGGGCAGGGTGCGGTGGCAGATCACGGTCGCGACCGCCGAGGTCGCCGCCGCCTGCAGGAACAGCCACGGCCAGTCCGCGGCCGCCAGGATCGCCGAGGTCGCCGTCGGCCCCGCGGTGATCGAGACCCCCACGATCATCGCGTAGAGCCCCAGCCCCCGCCCCATCCGGTCGGGCGGGTAGAGCGCCCTTATCAGCGCCGGCGTGGTGGCCGAGGTGGCGGCCGCGCCGATGCCCAGCACCGCGCGCCCCGCGATCAGCATTTCCAGCGAATCGGCGAGCCCCGCGATCAGGGCGCCGGCGGCGAAGATCGCGAGGCCGGCGGTGAACACGCGCTCGTGCCCGAAGATCTCGCCCATCGCCGCGCTGGGCAGCAGCCCCGCCACCACGGCGAGGTAGTAGATGTTCACGATCCAGATGGTCGTCGCCGGCGCCACCCCCAGCCCCTGGGCGATGGCGGGCAGGGCGGTGGAGGTCATCGAGATGTCGATGGTCACCACCACCACCGAGGCGAACAGCACCGGCAGGGTGATGCGCCTGAGCCCGGGGGCGGGGCGGCCCGCGCGCTGCTCGATCCCGCTCATGCGCCGGCCCCGGCGCGGAGGGTCGGAGGGCGGCCTGGCGCCGCGCGCTCGCCTTGGGTGAGGTCCATGGGGGTCGAGGCTCCGGTCTCCCGCGGGCGCAGGGCCCGCCGCGTCGCCGCCGCGCGATGGGCGGGGCGGCGCCTGCACTCAAGCGCCGGCCGGCCGGCAAGTCAAAGGTTTGCGGAGGGTGTCGCCGGGGCAGGGGGTCGGGCCGCGGGCGGCGCGGCGTGCCCCGGCGGTGCGCTCGGGGGCGGCCGCGCGAGGCTCCGGGTCAGGCCCGGGGCGCCTGTGAGGCGGGCGGTCCGCAGATGCGCCGAGGCTTCGGCGCCCGCACGATCCGGACCGGATCCGGAGGGTCCGGCGGGGAGCCGAGGACGCGGGGACAGGGCGCACGCGGCCGGGGCCGGCGGCCGGGTCAGTTCAGGCGGGCGACCACGAACTCCACCACCCCTTCCAGCGCGCCGCGCAGGGGGGAGGCGGGGAAGGCGGCCAGCGCCTCGCGCGCCTCGGCGGCATAGGCGCGGGCGCGGGTCTCGGCCCCGGTCAGGGCGTCGGCCTGCGCCATCAGGGCGAGCGCCTGCGCGAGGTCGCCGTCGCGCTGGTCGCGCTTCTCGATCACCCGCTTCCAGAAGGCGCGGGCGGCCTCGTCGGGCGCGGCCTCGACCGCGAGCAGCACGGGCAGGGTGACCTTGCCCTCCCGGAAGTCGTCGCCGGTGTTCTTGCCGAGGTTCGCCGAGGCGCCGCCGTAATCGAGCACGTCGTCCACGATCTGGAAGGCCATGCCGAGCGCGGTGCCGTAGGTCTTGAGCGCCTGCACCTGCGCCTCCGGCGCGCCGGCGATCACGCCGCCGACTTCGGTCGCGGCGGCGAAGAGCGCGGCGGTCTTGCCGTGGATCATCTGCAGGTAGGCCGCCTCGCCGGTGCCCAGGTCGTTGGCGGTGGCGAGCTGCAGCACCTCCCCCTCGGCGATCACCGCCGAGGCGTTGGCGAGGATGTCGAGGACCCGCAGGCTGCCCGCCTCGATCATCAGCTGGAAGGAGCGGGCGAAGAGGTAGTCGCCCACCAGCACCGAGGACTTGTTGTCCCACAGCAGGTTCGCGGTGGGGCGGCCGCGGCGCTTCTCGCTCTCGTCCACCACGTCGTCGTGCAGGAGGGTGGCGGTGTGGATGAACTCCACCGTCGCGGCCAGCTTCACGTGATCGTGTCCGTCGTAGCCCGCCATCCGGGCCGAGGCGAGCGTCAGGATCGGGCGCAGGCGCTTGCCGCCGGCCTCGACCAGGTGGCGCGTCACCTCCGGGATGCGGGGCGCGTGCTCGGAGGCCATGCGCTCGGCGATCAGGCGGTTCACCGCCTCCAGGTCCTCGCTCACCAGGCCCATCAGGCGCGTGAAGGCGTCCTGCGAGGCGGCGCGGTCGGCGGGCTGGGCGGCGGCGGCGGTGGAGGAAGGCGGGGTCACGGGCGGCATCGGGTCCGTTCGAGGCGCGCGTCGCGCCGGAGCGGCCGCGCGGAGTGTCGGGTCGGCGCGCCCGCGTCTCGACGGGCGGGGCCGCGCGGGGTAACCCTGCGGGCATGATCGAGCTGATGCGCACGACCAACCCCGCCACGATCGCCTTCGCCACGGCCCTGCTTCGCGGCGAGGATATAGACTGCTTCGTATTCGACGTCCACACGAGCGTCCTCGAGGGCAGTCTGGGCGTACTGCCGCAGCGCCTGATGGTTGCGCGCGACCAGGCCTTCCTCGCGCGGGCCGTGCTGCGCGACAACGACCTGGGCCACGAGCTGACCCCGGAGCGCGGCGGGTGAGCGGGCGGGAGGAGGCGGACGGCGCGGTCCGGGGCGGACCCTTCGCCGAGGCCGAGCTGACCTGCGACGCGCTCCTCGACGGGCGGGTGATGCTGCGCCAGCCCCGCCGCGGCTACCGCGCGGCCACCGATCCGGTGCTGCTCGCCGCCGCCTGCCCGGCGCAGGCCGGCGAGCGGGTGCTTGACCTCGGCTGCGGCGCGGGGGCGGCGGCGCTATGCCTCGCCGCCCGGGTGCCGGGGCTGGAGCTGCACGGGCTCGAGATCCAGCCCCCCTACGCGGCCCTCGCCCGGCGCAACGCCGCCGCCGCCGGCGTCGCCCTGACGGTGCACGAGGGCGACATGGCCCATCCGCCCGCGGACCTGCGGGCGATGTCCTTCGACCATGTGCTGACCAACCCGCCCTGGTTCCCCCCCGGGGCGCCGGCGCCCGAGGACGCGGGCCGCTCGCGCGCCCATGTCGAGGTGGCGCCGGTGACCGAGTGGATCGCCGCCGCCCTGCGCCGCCTGCGCCCCGGGGGCCGGATCGCCGCGATCCACCGGGCCGAGGCGCTGGGCCGGATCCTGGTGGCGCTCGACGGGCGCGCGGGGGACGTGCGCATCCTGCCGCTGGCGGCGCGCGAGGGCCGCCAGGCCCGCCGGGTGATCGTCGTCGCGCGCAAGGGCGCCCGCGGTCCGCTGGCGCTGCTCGCGCCGCTGGTGCTGCATGAAGGCGCCCGCCACGAGGCCGACCGCGAGGATTTCTCCGACGCCGCCCGCGCCGTCCTGCGCGACGCCGCCCCCCTGGGTCTCGGGCCCCCGGTCTGAGGTTTCTTTCCTCGCGAGGCGCGGTCGCGCGACCCGCGCTCTCCGCACCGCGCGCTCCGCGCGACGAACGCGCCGCGCGGCCGGCGCCCCCTTGGCGAGGCGGAGCGCCCCCCGCCCCACGCAGGCGCCCCGGGCTCGACCCGGGGCCTCGCGCCGCCCGCCCCCCGCGAGCGCCTCGCCGCCTCCGCGCCGCCGCCCGCCATGGAGCCTGCCAAGCCCGCCCACAGGGCGCCCATGGGCCCGGGAGCCCGGCCCTCGCCCCGCGCGCCCCGGCCGCCGCGCTTGACCCCGCTCCGGCGCGGACGCAACCAGAGGGGCCCTTCCGCCGCCGGACGCCTGCCGATGCCCCTTCCCGTGCCCAACGCCATCGCCGCCCTCCTGCCCGAGCTGACCGCGTGGCGGCGCGACCTGCACGCCCATCCGGAGGTCGGCTTCGACCTGCCGCGCACCGCCGGCCTCGTCGCGGCGAAGCTGCGCGCCTTCGGGCTGGACGAGGTGGTGGAGGGCTTGGGGCGCAGCGGCGTCGTCGGTCTGATCCACGGCCAGGACGGGCCGGCCGCGGACGCCGTGGGGCGCATCCTCCTGCGCGCCGACATGGACGCCCTGCCGATGCAGGAGGCGACGGGCCTGCCCCACGCCTCCACCGTCCCGGGCGCCTTCCACGGCTGCGGGCACGACGGCCACACCGTCATGCTGCTCGGCGCCGCCCGTCGCCTGGCCGAGACGCGCAATTTCTCCGGCACCGCCGTGCTGGTCTTCCAGCCGGCCGAGGAGGGCGACCGCGGCGCCAAGGCGATGATCGACGACGGGCTGCTCGATCGCTGGCCGGTGCGGGCGGCCTTCGGCCTGCACAACGCGCCCGGCATGGCCCTGGGCGCGATGGGCACGCGGCCGGGGCCGATGCTCGCCTATTCCGACCGTTTCCGCTTCACCCTGCGCGGCCGCGGCGGCCATGCCGCCCGCCCGCATCTCGCCGACGACCCGATCGTCGCCGCCGCCTCCCTCGTCCAGGGCCTGCAGGCGCTGGTCGCCCGGCGCCGCGACCCGATGGTCCCCGCCCTGATCTCCGTCACCCGGCTCGAGGCCGGGACCGCCAGCAACGTGATCCCCCAGACCGCAGAGCTCTGGGGCACGCTGCGCACGCTCGACCCCGATCTCGTCGCCCCGATGATCGAGGGCATGCGCCAGGTCGCCGAGCGCACCGCCGCCGCGCATGGCGTCGCGCTCGAGGCCGAGCTCGGCCTCGACGCCGATCCCGCGCTGGTCAACGACCCGGCCGCGACCGCCTTCGCCACCCAGGTGATGCGCGAGGTGGCGGGCGAGGACGCGGTCGACCCCGCCGTGCCCGCCGAGATGGGGGGCGAGGACTTCGCCTGGTTCGCCCAGGCGGTTCCCGCCTGCTTCGCGCTGATCGGCAACGGCGCCTCCGCCCCCGTCCACCACCCCGAATACGACTTCGACGACGCCGCCGCCCCCCACGGCGTCGCCTGGTGGTGCCGGCTGGTGGAGCGGGCGCTGCCGCGCCGCGCCTGAGGCGCCTGCCGCCACGTGACGCGCGCGCGGGCGGCCCCTGCGGCCGCTCCGCGCTTCCGCGAGGCGGCGGCGCGTGCCAGTCTCTACGCCCGATCCGACCGCACGGCGGGCGCCGCCCGCGCCCGACCACGACCACCACCCTCGGGGGACCTCCATGAACAAGCCGATCCCGAACTCCATCGCCTCGATGCAGGCCGAGATGACGGAGTGGCGGCGCGACCTGCACGAACACCCCGAGCTGAACTACGAGGAGGTGCGAACCGCCGGCGTGGTCGCCGCCAAGCTGCGGTCCTGGAGCTTCGACGAGGTGGTCGAGGGCCTGGGCAAGACCGGCGTGGTGGGCATCCTGCACGGCCACGACGGCCCCGCGGCCGGGCCGGAGAAGCGGGTCCTGCTGCGCGCCGACATGGACGCGCTGCCGATCCTCGAGGCGACCGGCGCCCCCCACGCCTCCAAGACCCCGGGCAAGATGCACGCCTGCGGCCACGACGGGCACACGACGATGCTGCTGGGCGCCGCGAAGCACCTGGCCGAGACGCGCAACTTCTCCGGCACCCTGGTCTTCGTCTTCCAGCCGGCCGAGGAGGGCGGCGGCGGCGCCAAGGCGATGATCGACGACGGGTTGCTCGCGCGCTGGCCGGTGCGCGCGGCCTTCGGGATGCACAACCACCCCGGCTCGCCGGTGGGGACCATGGGCACGACGCCGGGGGCCGCGCTCGCCTACGCCGACCGCTTCAAGATCGTGATCAGGGGCAAGGGCGGCCACGCGGCGATGCCGCATCTCGCCGACGACGTGATCGTGGCGGGCGCGCAGCTCGTCACCGCCTTCCAGTCGATCATCTCGCGCAGGCGGGATCCGATGAACCCCGCGGTGATCTCGATCACGAAATTCTCCGCCGGCTCCGCCTACAACGTGCTGCCGCCCGAGGCGGAGCTTTGGGGGACGGTGCGCGTGCTCGACCAGGCGCTCGCCGGCCAGCTGATCGAGGAGATGCGCCGGCAGTGCGAGATGATCTCCGCCGCGATGGGCTGCACGGTGGAGGCGGAGCTGGGCCTCGACGCCTATCCGGTCACCTGGAACGACCCGGAGCTGACGAAGTTCTCGGTCGAGGTGATGCAGGAGGTCTGCGGCGAGGCCAACGTCGACCCCGACGCCACCGCGGTGCTGGGGGGCGAGGATTTCGCCTTCTTCGGGCAGGTCGTGCCCGCCTCCTTCATCTTCATCGGCAACGGCGACACCGCGCCCCTGCACCATCCGCAGTACGACTTCAACGACGAGATCAGCCCGCTGGGCGTCCACTACTGGACCCGGATCGCAGAGCGGGCGCTGCCGCGCGGCTGATCGGCTTAAAGGCGATATCTCGCAAGAAAATTGCGGAGAGGCGCAACAATGTTGCGCCTCACGCCCCGTTAGTATTCATCTCTTCTGAAGCCTTACGAATTTTCCGTCACAAGGCTGTGTATTTTTGATGACGACTCGGGCTCCCGGCGCCAATCTTATGGGCATCGCTAGATCAGCAAGGAGGACGTCCATGAACCTCGCCGGCCACATCACCGAGCTGCGCAGGAAGCACGAGACTCTCAACCGCATGATCGAGGAGGAGCAGCGCCGCCCGGCCGTGAACGACCTGGAACTGTCCCGCCTGAAGCGCGAAAAGCTGAAGCTGAAAGAGGAGATCGTGCGGCTCAGTCCCGCGATCCACTGACCCCCTGAAGGGTCGGCGGAGCCCGCCTCCGGGAGGGAGGCGAGGGCTCCGGGCAGGGGCGCGGCCGGGGGGCCTGCGCCCCGCCTTGTTTTCGGGGCCTGTCCTCAGGTCCTCGGCGTCAGGGCGCCGGGTCCAGCGGCTGCTCCGGCGGCTCGACCGGCGCCGCCCGCCGCCCGCGGGCCGAGCCCAGCGCGGCCAGCCCCGCGCCCCCCGCGATCAGCCCGGCCGAGAGCGCGAGGCCGGGGGTCAGCGCCGCCTCCCCCGCCGCCGCCAGCGCCAGCGTCGACAAGAGCGGCGCCGCGTAGGCCGCCACCCCCAGCAACTGGATGTCGCCCCGCTTCACCCCTACGTCCCAGACGTAGAAGGCGAGGCCCAGCGGACCCGCGCCCAGCGCCAGCACCGCCAGCCACTCGCCCGTCGTCGCAGGCCAGACCGTGGTCTCGAGCGCGAGATGGGCCGCGGCCGACAGCACGGCGCCCGCGGCGCAGAAGCCGGTGACCGCCTCGGTCGGCGCCTTGCCCGCGAGGCGCGAGAGCACCGAGTAGCCCGACCACAGCAGCGAACAGAGCCCGGCCGCGGCGAAGCCCAGCGCATGTTCCCCCGCGAAGACCAGCCGCCCGCCGGGGGCGAGGATCAGCCCTGCGCCCACCAGGGCGGCCAGCGCGCCGACGAGGTGCAGCGCGCGGAGCCGCTCGCCCGGCAGCAGGCCCGAGAACAGCACGATCAGCAGCGGCCACAGGTAGGCGATCAGCCCGGCCTCGGCCGCGGGCGCGTTGCGCAGGGCGGTGAAGTAGAAGAAGTGGTAGCCGAAGATCCCCCCGATCCCCAGCGCCGCCACCGGCCAGGGCTGGCGCAGCGCCGCAAGCGCCGGGCGCCCGGCGGCCTTCGCCCAGACCACCCCCACCAGCGCCCCGATCCCGAGGCACATGGCGACGAGCTGGAACGGCGGCACGGCGCCCGAGCGCACCGTCAGCAGCGCCAGCAGCGCCCACAGCAGCACCGCGACCGCGCCGACGGCGGTCGCGCGCATCCGGCCCGGGGACGGCCCGCTCACAGGTCCGCTCGGCGCGAGGGCAGGGGGGCGGCGACGGTCATGGGAAGGCTCCGGCGGCGAGGGGCGGACGCGCCTCCTGTGCCGGGGGCGCCGGGCAGGGTCAAGGGCCGGGGGAGGGGAGGGGGGGTGGATCCGGCGGTCGACGGTCAGAGGGGGGGCAATCGCGTCGACACGCCGGATCCGAGGGGCGTTTTCCCGGTCGCAGCTCTGGGAACCCGCGCCTTGACTAAGAAGCTCGCCTGCGAACGCGGCGGGGTTTCGACGCGATTGAGGCGATTGCGCCGCAATGCTGAGGATCCGTTGGGCAACGTGGCGCCGATCGTTGGTTTGTGAAACAATCCTACGGCCCGCCGCACCCGCGTCGCCGCGTCCTCCCGGCGCCTCCTAGTCCGGGGCCCCGACGCCCAGCGGCGCGAGCTGGGCGCGGGTGGCGTCGGCCTCCGCCTCCAGCCAGGCGAGCAGGGCCGCGAGGCGCGGGGCGCGCTCGGCCCCCAGCGGGCAGACGAAGCGATAGGCGCCGGGCAGGCTCAGCACCGGGCCGAAGGGCGCGACCAGCCGCCCCGCCGCCAGCTCCCGAACGCACAGGAAGCTGCGCCCCAGCAGCACGCCCGCGTTCTCCACCGCCGCGTCGACCGCGTGGTCGAAGGTCGAGAAGCGCAGCCCCCGGTCGCCGGGCAGGTCGAGGCTCGCGGCCGCGAACCACTCCGGCCAGCCGGGCCCGCCGGGGATGCGCGCGATCGAGTCGTCGTGCAGCAGCGTGTGGCCCGCGAGGTCGGCGGGGGTGGTCAGCCGCGCCGCCCGCTCGGGCGTGCAGACGGGGAGCATGGTCTCGCGCCACAGCTCGCGCGAGAACAGGGCCGGGTCCGCCTCCGCCGAGAGGCGCAGGGCGCAGTCGATCTCGTCGCGCTCGAAATCCAGCGTGCGCAGGGAGGCCACGAAGCGCAGCTCGATCTGCGGATGCAGGTCGGCGAAGCGGAACAGGCGCGGCGCCAGCCACTTGGCGGTGACCGCGGGGCCGGCGGTGAGGCTGAGGGGGCGGCTGTCGGAGAGGCGCGCGACGGCGCGCTGCGCCTCGCGGAACGCCTCGAAGCCGCGGGCGACGCCGGGGACCAGGGCGCGGCCGGCCTCGGTGAGTTCGACCGCGCGGTTGAGGCGGCGGAAGAGCGGCGTGCCCAGCTCGGTCTCCAGCTGGCGGATCCGCCAGGAGAGGGCGGCGGGCGTCACGTTCAGCTCGTCGGCGGCGCGCGCGAAGCTCATGTGGCGGGCGGCGGCGTCGAAGGCGCGCAGGGCGTCGAGGGGGGGCAGGCGTCGGGTTTCGGACAAGCTGGGTTTCACCGAAGGGGGCAAGGAACTCGTTTGTCGCGCCATCATGGCCCGGCGATACTGGCGATGCAAAGGGCCGATGCGCCTCCCTCGCAGTTCCAGGCCCAAGTGGAGTTGATCCGATGCCCGAGCTCGATTTCGCCCGCGCAGGCGCCCCCGCCCAGGTCGCCGCCGCCTTCGCCGCCCGCCGCGCCCGCGCGCGGGCCTTCCATGCCGCCGCCCGGGCGGTCGCCCGCTGGGCGGCCGGCCTCGGCCGCCCCCGCGGCCGGGCGCTGGCGGCGGGATGCTGCCCGCACCCGGCCTGACGCTCGCGCCGCCGGCCGCCTCCCCGCCGGCCGCGCGAGGCCCCGGGTCGAGCCCGGGGCGCCCCCGGGGCGCCGGCGACGCCGTTCCTCCCGCGGCCGCCCGCCCCCGGCAGGCCGTGCGAGGCCCCGGGTCAGGCCCGGGGCGCTTCCGGGATGCGGGCGATGGGGCCCGTCCCGGGGCTCGTCCGAACCGTCCGGGGCCGCCTGCCGGCGGCGGGCGGTCCCGGGTCGGGGCGGGGCGCCCCAGGGGCCCGGGGCGCGGCCTTGAAAGTTGGGCGGCGCGGGCCCGGATCCGCCCCGCAATCGCCCCCTCCCCGCCCTTGCCTCGCCCGCCTGCGCAGCGCAATTTCGGCCTCCCGCCCGCCCGAGCAGGAGAGAGAGCCATGAGGCCGGACGACCTGCCGCGCTTCCGCCAGTCCCCCACCGACCCCGCCTTCATGGCCGACCCCTATCCGGCCTACGAACGCCTGCGCGCGCTGGGTCCCGTGGCCTTCTGGGAGGAGCTGGGCAAGCCCGTGCTCTGCGGCCATGCGGAGGTCTCCGCCGCCCTGCGCGACCGCCGCTTCGGGCGCGAGGTCACCCACCTCGCCTCCCGCGAGGCGCTGGGCTGGGACCCGATCCCGGAGCGCCTCGCGCCCTTCTACGCCTTCGAGGCGCACTCGCTGCTCGAGCGCGAGCCGCCGGTGCACACCCGCCTGCGCAAGCTCGTGAACCGCGCCTTCACCTCGCGCGCCGTCGCCGGCCTCGGCCCCTGGATCGAGGGGCTGGCCGAGTCGCTGATCGACGAGTTCGAGCCCGAGACCGAGCTGATGGAGCGCTTCGCGACCCCCATCCCCCTGACCGTGATCGCCGACCTGCTGGGCGCCCCCGTCGAGGCCGGCCCGCAGATGCTGGAATGGTCCCACGACATGGTGGGCATGTATCAGGCCGGGCGCGACCGCGCCGCCGAGGACCGGGCCGTAGCCGCGACCGAGGCCTTCTCGGCCTTCATGCGCGAGCTGATCGCGCAGCGCCGCCGCCGCCCCGGCGAGGCGCTGATCGACGCGCTGATCGCGGCCGAGGACCCCTCTGCCGAGGGCGGCGCGCGCCTGTCGGAGCCGGAGCTGGTGACCACCTGCATCCTGCTGCTGAACGCCGGGCACGAGGCGACCGTGCACGCCATCGGCAACGCCGTGCGGCTGGTGGTCGAGGGCGGGCTCGACCGCGCCGCCTTCGGCCGGGCGGGGGGCGAGCGGGCGGTGGACGAATGCCTGCGTCTCGACCCGCCGCTGCATCTCTTCTCCCGCTACGCGCTGGGCGAGGTGGAGGTGGCGGGCCTGCGCCTGAAGCTGGGGGAGGAGGTGGGCCTGCTGCTCGCCGCCGCCAACCGCGATCCGGACGTGTTCGCCGATCCCGCCCGCGCCGATTTCGCCCGCGAGGGGGCCGACCGGCATGTCTCGCTGGGGGCGGGGCTGCATTTCTGCGTCGGCGCGCCGCTCGCCCGGCTCGAGATGCGCGCGGCGCTGGCCGTGCTGTTCCGCCGCTGGCCGGAGCTGCGCCTCGCCGGGCCGCCGCGCCGCTCGGGGCGCTGGCATTTCCATGGCCACGAGGCGCTGAGGATCGCATCTTGAGGGCGGCCGCCGCGGCCCTGCTGCTGCTCGCCGCCGCCCCGGCCGCGGCGCAGACCTGCGGGGAGCACGTGGTCAGGCCCGGCGAGACGCTGGGCGCCATCGCCCGCGCCGCCCCCGGCGCGCCGACGGCGCAGGCGCTGTTCGAGGCCAATCGCGACCGCCTCTCCAGCCCCGACCTGATCGCGGTCGGCCAGACACTGCGCCTGCCCTGTCCCCCCGGCGAGACGCCGGCCGGGACCGGGGACCAGCCCGCCGCCGAAGCCCCCCGGGCGGAGGATCCTGCGCCCGACGCGCCTGCGGAGGCGGAGGCGGAGGCGGAGGCCGCGCCCGGCGCCGCGGGCCCGGAGGCCGCGCCCGGCGATCCCGATCCCCACGTCGCCTCCGAGCGGCCGGGGGAGACGGCGCTGCCCTCGCCGCCCCCGACGCCGCCGGATCCGGAGGCGGGGCCGATCCGCCTCGCCTGGGGCGGCGACGCCGCGGCGATGCCGGCGGCCGGGCGCGCCCGCGCCCGCCTGCTGGCGGCGCTGGAGCGGGGCGCCCCGGGGCGCGAGGTGCAGGTCGAGCCGGCGGCGGGCGAGGCCCGCGCGCGCATCGCGCCCGGCGGCGAGGCCGACCTCGCCTTCGCCTGGATCGCCCCCGACTGCGCGGCGCTGCCGCGGCTGGACGCGGTCTCGGCCGAGCTCTGCGCGCGCTATGTGTTCTCCGCGCCCCTCGCCGAGGCGCAGACCGCCTGGTTCGTGCGCGCCGACGACCGGGCGCGCACGGCCGAGGACCTGTCGGGCCTGCGCATCTGCCGGCCGGAGGGGCGGCCCGCCGGCGATCTCGCCGCCCTGCGCCTCGCGCCGCCGCGCGCGCGGCGCGTGGCGCCCGCGACCGCCGCCGACTGCCTGCGACTGCTGCGCGCGGGCGAGGCGGAGGCCGCGGCCCTGTTCGTCGAGGACGCCCCGGCCCCCGGCCCCGACCTGCGCCGGCTGGAGGGGCTGGGCGGCCCGCAGGCGCTGGTCGCCCTCGCCCATCCCGCCAACCCGCGGGGCCGGGCGGCGCTGGCCGCGCTCGACCGCGGCCTCGCCGCCCTCGCGCAGGCGGAAGCGGAGGCCGCGGCGGCTGGGGACGACGCGCCCCGGGAATAGTCCCTGGAGTCTTGGCAGACGGCCCGCCCCGCACGCGCGCCCCGGGCTCGACCCGGGGCCTCCCGCGGCCGGCTCCGCGCGCGGCGGCCGGGCCCTGCGCTCAGCCCTCGCCGGCGAGCGCGCGCACCTGCAGGTCCAGCGCCTCCAGCTCGGCGTCCGGCAGGCCGAGCTCGCGCAGGTGGGCGACGGTGTTGTGCAGGTAGTCGCGGTTGGTCCCCGCGGGCCCGCTGGCCGCGACGATGATCTCGGCCTGCGCGCGGGGCGGCAGGTCGGCGAACTGGGGGTGGCTCTCGTCGATCACGTAGGCGAGGGCGCGGACCTCGCCGCGGCCCTCGACCTCCAGCGCCTGCACCGTCTCGAGGTAGCTGTCGGTGACCATCTCCCGCTCGCGCAGGTAGGCGTGGGCGGCGTCGGCGTGCTCGGCCTCGACCCGGTAGACGAGGCCCCGGCACTCCGCCCCCGCCCGCTCGGCCAGCGCCAGCACCAGGCCGGGGGCGGCGGGGGTGCCGCGGTAGCGGATCGAGCGCAGGCAGAAGGCGCGGCGATAGCCCGGCAGGCGCGCCGGCAGACGCTCGGCGAAGACGAAGCCGGGATTCCAGATCAAGGAGCCGTAGCCGAAGACCCACAGCGCGCCCGTCTCGTCCCGTCCCAGCATCTCGTCATCCCGTCCTGTGGTCCGCATCCGCGCCGGGGCCCCCGCCGCAGGCCCGCCGCCTGCGGGTCGCACTCATGCCCCGGGGCCGCTATATGCCCCGCCAGAGCCCGGCGCGAAAGGCGGGGCGCGGAAGAGGTGAACGGATGGGACGCTGGTTCGGCATAATCATGGGCGCGATCGCGCTCGCCCTCGCGGCCTGGAGCGGCTGGTGGTGGTTCGGCTCCACCGCCCAGCAGGACGCGGTCGAGGGCTGGCTCGCCGAGCGCCGCGCCGATGGCTGGCAGGCGGAGGCGCAGGTCTCGGTCGCGGGCTATCCCAACCGCTTCGACATGACCGCCGAGGGCCTGCGCCTGTCCGACCCCGAGGCCGGCTGGGCCTGGGCCGCGCCGACCTTCCGCACCTACATGCTCAGCTACCAGCCCCACCGGGTGATCGCCGAGTGGCCGGGCGTGCACCGCGTCTCGGTCCCCGGCGAGACGGTGGAGATCGAGGCGGGCCAGCTGCGCGCCTCGGCCGCCTTCGTGCCCGACACGCGGCTGGAGCTGACCCGCGGCATCGTCGAGATGCACGACCTGACGATGGTCTCGGGGCTGGGCTGGACGGCGGGGATCGCCGACGGCCAGCTCTCGGTCCGCGCCTCGGAGGAGGAGCGGGGGCGGGCGAACGCCTACGACGGGGTGCTGTCGATCAAGGGGCTGCTGCCGCCGGACGCCTGGCGCGCGGCGCTGGGGGCGCGGCTGGCGCGCGAGCTGCCCGAGCGGGTGGAGGAGGCGACGCTGGTCGCCACCGCCGTGTTCCGCCAGCCGCTGGACCGGCTGGCGGTCGAGTCCGGCTCGGTGCGTCCCGAGACGCTGTGGATCCGCCCTTCGGCGATCCGCTGGGGGCCGCTCTCGGCCGAGGCCTCGGGCCGGCTGGAGGTGGACGAGGCGGGCGTGCCGGAGGGGACGCTCGACCTCAAGGTCTCCAACTGGAAGCGCCTGCTGGAGGCGGCGGTGGCCGCCGGCGCGGTGCCCGAGGACCTGGCCGGCGCGGTGCAGGCGGGGCTGCAGCTGATGTCGAACCTGACCTCGGACGGCAAGGGGCTGGAGGCGCCGCTGCGCTTCGCGGGCGGCAACGTGTTCCTGGGCCCGATCCCGCTGGGCGAGGCGCCCCGGTTCTGAGCGCGCGCCCGCGGCGGCGAGGCCGCGGCGCGACGCGCGCGCCCGGGGCCGGGGGTCGGCTCGCCGCGGCGGGGCGGCCGGGTCGCCCGGCGGCGGGCGCGGGGCGGGCCCGGGCGCGGGCGGACGACGCGCGACGGCCGCGGCAGGCCTCGCCGGCGCGGGACGCCAGGCTTCGTGCCGGGCGTTTCGGCCGGCGCCCCGGGGCGGGCGCCGGCGGCGCGCGGGGCGAGGCCGGGTCCGGCGGGCCGGGCGAGCGCCGGGCGGCCCGCGCTGCCGGCCGCGAAGGCCGCGCCGCGACGACGGGCCGGGACGCCGGGGGTCAGCGGCAGTAGGCCTCGGACCGGCGGGCGGAATCGAAGTGCAGGTGGTCCATGTGGTAGCCGTCGGAGCCGGGGCCGAGCACCGTGCCGAAGGGGCCGCAGGCGCTGCTCCAGGCGGCTTTCAGGAACCGGCCGGCCTCGCCCTTGCCCCAGCTGCGCAGCGGCCCGACCTCGCGCCCGTCCGAGAGCTGGAAGGCGCGCACGTCCACGGCGTTGCCCAGGGCATGTTCCGACATCCGCGCCCCGGGGCGGTTGTTGCGCGAGCGGCAGGCGTAGCTCGCCGCCACCCGCACCTTGGAGATCCGCGCCCCCAGCGTGCGCGGCGCGTCGCGCATCGGGCCCTTCTCGAGCCAGTCGCCGAAGATCCGCGCCGTGCGGCAGTTGACCACCGCCGCCGGGGTGAGGGCGACGCCGAGCACGTGGGTGACCTCGACCGGCGCCTCGATCCCGCAGCCGCCGGGGCCGTCGATCGGCGCCTGCGGCCGGCCCGCGAGCCGCGGGTCCCCGCAGAGACCGCCCAGGGCGGGGGCGGGCGCAGGCTCGCCCCGCGGCCCGGCGGAGGCGCCGCGCGGCGGGCGCGCGCCCTCGCGCGGGTCGGGCAGGGCGATGGCGACCGCCCGCCCGGGCTGTCGCGGCGCCTCGGCCGGGCGCGCGGGCGGCAGGACCGAGGCGGCGGTCGCCAGGGCCGAGGCCCGGTCGGCGGCGAAGCTGGGGGGCGGCAGCGTCTCGGCCGGCGCCGCGGCGGCCGGGGCCGCCTCGACGGCGGGGGAGGCCGCGGGAGCGGGGGGCGCCTCGGGGCCCTGCGCCGGAGCGGGAGGGGCGAGCGGGGCGGCGGGCGCGGGCGCGTCGGGCGCCTGCGCCGGTCCGGCAGGCGCCGCGGCGAGGGCCTGTTCCAGCGTCGCGAGCCGGGCGGGGGAGAGGCCGCGGGCCGGCGGCGGCGTTGGGCCGCGCGGCGCGAGCGTAGGGGCGGGGAGGTCCGCGGGATCCATCCCGCGGTCGAGCGCGGTCAGGGGCGGCGGCGCGCCGGCCGGCTTGCCGGCCCCGGCATCGCGGGGGCGGCGGGGCGGGGGCGCGGGCCAGGCGCCGTCGCGGCTCTCGCCGGCCTCGCGGGCGCGGGCGGCCTCGGGCACCGAGTCGGCATAGGCCGAGGCGGGGGGCGGCGCGTCTTCGTGCAGCGTCGCCATCGGCCGGGTGGGGGGCAGGCCCTGGCCGGCGGCCGGGACCGCCGTGCAGGCCAGGACAAGGGCGGCGAGGCCCGCGCGCAGCGGCCCGGAGAGGCTGTTCCGGGCCGCAGCGCTCACGTCTTCTTGCCCGCGGCGGAGCGCCCGAAATCGGGGGCGGCGGTGTCCTGCCCGGCCTGCACGATGCCGCGCCGGATGGCGCGGGTGCGGGTGAAGTAGTCGAACAGCTGCGGCCCGTCCTCGGTGCGGATGGCGCGCTGCAGGGCGAAGAGCTCCTCGGTGAAGCGGCCCAGGATCTCCAGCGTCGCCTGCTTGTTGGTCAGGAACACGTCGCGCCACATCGTCGGGTCCGAGGCCGCGATGCGGGTGAAGTCGCGGAAACCCGCGGCGGAATATTTGATGACCTCGGACTGGGTCACCCGGCGCATGTCGTCGGCGACGCCCACCATCGTGTAGGCGATCAGGTGCGGCACATGCGATGTCACCGCCAGCACCAGGTCGTGGTGGGCGGGGTCCATGGTGTCGACATGGGCGCCGCAGCCCTCCCAGCAGTCCGACAGGCGCTGCACGGCGGCGGCGTCCGCGTCCTCGGGCGGGGTCAGGATCACCCAGCGGTTCTCGAAAAGCTCGGCGAAACCCGCCTCGGGGCCCGAATGCTCGGTGCCCGCCAGCGGGTGGCCGGGGATCAGGTGCACGCCCGCGGGGATGAAGGGGGCGACCGCCTCCAGGATCGGGCCCTTCACCGAGCCCACGTCCGAGACCGTGGCGCCGGGCTTCAGGACCGGCGCGATCTCCTCGGCCACCGCGGCCATGGCGCCCATCGGCACGCACAGCAGCACCAGGTCCGCATCCTTCGCGGCCTCGGCGGCGGTGGCGTGGACGCTGTCGCACAGGCCCAGCCGCAGCGCGGTCTCGCGCGTTTCGGCGGTGCGGGCGTGGCCGGCGACATGGCCGACCAGGCCCGCGCGCTTCGCCGCCAGGCTGAAGGAGCCGCCGATCAGGCCCAGCCCGATCAGCGCGACTTTGGGGTAGATCATCGTCATCCGTTCACGTGGTCCGCGAGGCCATGAACGCCTCCAGCGCCTCGGCCGCGGCGCGGCAGCCGGTCTCGTCGCCGATGGAGATGCGCAGCCGGTCGGGCAGGCCGTAGGAGGCCGTGCGCCGCACGATCAGCCCGCGGGATTTCAGGAAGGCGTCGGCGGCCTCGGCCGTCTCGACCGAGGCGAACCGCGCCAGGAGGAAGTTCGCATGGGTGGGCGTGCAGGGGATCCCCGCCGCCTCCAGCCGCTTGGCGAGCCAGTCGCGCCAGACCTCGTTGAGGATCGCGCAGCGCTCGACATGCTCGACGTCGCGCATCGCGGCCTCGCCCGCCAGCAGGGCGGCGGTGTTGAGGTTGAAGGGCGGGCGGAAGCGGTTGAGCGCGTCGATCACATGGTCGGGCCCGTACATCCAGCCGATGCGCAGGGCCGCGAGCCCGTGGATCTTCGAGTAGGTCCGCGTCATCACCACGTTGTCGCGCGCGTCCACAAGCTCGGCGCCCGCGTCGTAGTCGGCGTCGCGCACGAACTCGGCGTAGGCGCCGTCGAGCACCAGCAGGGCGGCGGGGGGCAGCCCCTCGGCCAGCCGCTTCAGCTCCGTCCGGCCGATCTTGGTGCCGGTGGGGTTGTTGGGGTTGGCGATGTAGACCAGCCGCGTGCGCTCGCTGCAGGCCGCGAGGATCTTGTCCACGTCGGTGGTCAGGTCGGTCTCGCCGACCTCGATCGGCGTCGCGCCGACCATCTGGGCGTTGATCTTGTAGAGGCCGAAGCCATGCTCGGTGTGGATCACCTCGTCCCCCGGCCCGGCGTAGGCCTGGGCGAGCAGGGCCAGGCACTCGTCCGAGCCGTTGCCGCATAGGATCCGGGCGGGGTCCAACCGGTGGATCTCGCCGATGGTGCGCCGCAGCTCCGCATGGCCGCCGTCGGGATAGGCGGCGAGCTTCGATCCCGCGGCCGCGAAGGCCTCCGCCACCTTCGGCGAGGGGCCGTAGGGGTTCTCGTTCGAGCTGAGCTTGATGACCCGGTTGGCGCCGGGGATCTTCGACTCGCCGCCCACATAGGCGGCGATGTCCAGGATCCCGGGCTGGGGCCGGATCGTGGGATGCGGCGGAATGGTCCGGGCGGGCGAGGAAGAAGCCACGGCCTGTCTCCTTTGGGGCGTCGTCGCTCCTTACCCGCTGAGCGGGGCGCGCGCCATACCCGGCGCGCCGGGGCGGCGGGAACCGGGCGCCCTGCGGGCGGGCCTGGCAGGGGGGCGTGCGGGGGCGGGGCGCCAGGGCTGGGGAGGGGGGAGCCTCCGGCGGGCTCCTGACCCACCCAAGAACAAGCCCGCGCCTGTCCTCCGGAGCCGTCCATCGCGTCTGATGCCTGAGCGAGTCGGCCGGAGGGGTCAAGGACAAGCCGCGCTTCGCGCGGTCGCTGCGCGATCCTTGACCCCTCCGGCCGACTCGCTCTGATCGGCATCCGCGATGGACGGCTCCGGAGAACAGGCGCTCCGCGAGGGCGGGCGCGGCGCGGGCCGGAGACCGGGGGCGGGCGGGCGCCGGCGGCGGGGGTCAGCCGAGGGCGGGGAGGATCTTCTCGATCTCGGCGCGGTGCTTCTCGTACTGCGGGGGCAGCTTCAGCGCCTCGCCCAGAGCGTCCTGCGCCTCGTCGATCGCGAAGCCGGGGGCGTCGGTGGCGATCTCGAACAGCACTCCGCCGGGCTCGCGGAAGTAGATCGAGCGGAAGTAGGTCCGGTCGCGCTGCTCGGTCGTCTGCATGCCGTGCGCCGACTTCAGCTTCGCGGCCATCGCCGCCTGGTCGGCGTCGTCCTTCGCCCGGAAGGCGATGTGGTGCACCGAGCCGCGGCCCATCCGCGCCGGCATCGCGCCCGGGGCCTCCACCAGCTCGACCACCGAGCCGTAGGGGCCGTCCACCGCCTCCAGCCGGGTCGCCGGGCCGTCGCGCCCGGTCTCGGCGAAGCCGAACACGTCGCCCAGGATCGCCGCCGTCGGGCCGGTCGTGCGCAGCAGCAGCCGCACGCCCTGCATGCCGCGGATCGCGCGCTCCGCCGGGACGTCCCCGGCCGTCCAGGCGGGCTCGGCGCCCGCGGCCTCCACCTCGACCAGCGCGAGGCGCATGCCGTCGGGATCGCGGAAGGGCAGGGCGGTCTCGCCGAAGCGGGTCTCGGGGGCCGAGACCTCGAGCCCCGCCGCCTCCAGCCGCGCGGCCCACCAGTCGGTCGCGCCGGGGGGGACGCGGAACAGCGTCTCCTGCGTCTCCCCCGCGCCCAGCCGGCCGGGGGCCGCCTTCTCCCAGGGGAAGAAGGTCAGGATCGTGCCGGGCGAGCCCGCCTCGTCGCCGTAGTAGAAGTGATAGGCGGAGGGATCGTCGAAGTTCACCGTCTTCTTGACCAGCCGCAGCCCCAGGACGCGGGTGTAGACGTCGAGGTTGCGCCGGGCGCCGCCGGCGATGGCGGTGACGTGGTGCAGGGGATGCGCGCTCATGATCGTCTCCGTTCGGCTGCGGTCGGGCGGGAGGGTCTCGCCTCCGGTTGACGCGAAGATAGGCCGGGGCGCGCGGGCGATGAAGCCTCGTGGCATTGCATCCATGCAATCCATCTTGGCGAATCCGCACTGCGCATGTTCACCTGCGCCACGCGTGGAGGGAGCCAGAACCCATGTCCGACCTGCTTTCGGCCCTGTCGTGGGAGGATTTCCGCCTGGTCGGGGCGGTGGCCGAGACCGGCGGCCTGCCCGCCGCCGCCCGCCGCCTGGAGCTGAGCCACTCCACCGTGTTCCGGCGCCTGGCGAAGATCGAGGAGGCGGTGGGCTTCCCCCTCTTCGAGCGCGGCCGCGACGGTTATGCGCCCACCCCCGCGGGCGAGGAGATGGTCGCCGCCGCCGCGGCGATGGCCGAGGACGCCGCCGGCTTCGCCTCGCGCATCGAGAAGCGGGAGATCGCGCCGGCGGGCGACCTGCGCATCGCCACCTCCGACGCGCTGCTGCAGGCGCTGCTGACCCCCATCCTGGCCGAGTTCCGCAAGGCCTATCCGGCGATCCGGCTGGAGCTGGCGCTGGGCAACCCGTCGCTGAACCTCTCGCGCCGGGACGCCGACGTGGCGGTGCGCGCCACCGACCGCCCGCCCGAGACGCTGGTCGGGCGGCGGGCGGCGGGGCTCGCCTGGGCGCTCTACGCCGCCTCCGACGCGCCGCTGGCGGCCGCCGCCGGGCCCTGGGTGGGCCCGTCGGACGAGCTCGGCGCGCTGCCCGCCGCGGCGCTGACCCGGGCGCGGGCGCCGGGGGGCGAGGCGGCCTGGCGGGTGAACTCGGTGATCGCGATGGCCGAGGCCATCGGGCAGGGCGGCGGCGTGGGCTTCCTGCCCTGCTTCGTGGGGGACGGGCGGCTCGATCTGCGCCGCCTGGGCCCGCCGGAGCCGGAGCTCGCCACCGGCCTGTGGCTGCTGACCCACCCCGACCTGCGCCGCGCGCCGCGGGTGCGCGCCTTCCTCGACTTCGCCGCCGGGCGGCTGGCCGCCCTGCGCGGCTTCCTCGCCGGCGAGGGCGCCCGGGGTCCGATGGCCTGAGGCGGTCCCGCCGCCCCCTTGCCTCCGCGCCCGGCATCCGGTGCAAAGGGGGCGGAACCGCCGCGCCAGGTCGGCGGCGCATGGGAGGAGACGGGCATGAAGGTCGCGGACAAGGTCGTGGTGGTGACGGGCGCGGGCGGGGGCATCGGCGAGGGGCTGGCCCGCCGCTTCGCCGCCGAGGGCGCCGCGAAGGTGGTCGTCTCAGACCTCGATCCCGCGCGCAGCGAGCGGGTGGCGGCCGAGATCGGCGGCCTCGCCTTCGCCTGCGACGTCTCCGACCCCGCCCGGCTGGCGGCGCTGGTCGACTTCGCCGAGGCCGAGGCCGGCCCGGTGGGGCTGTGGTGCTCCAACGCCGGCGTGGGCTGGGCGGACCCGGTGCTGGGGCAGGTGGGCAGCTCGCCCGACGAGGCCTGGCGCAGGGGCTGGGAGATCAACGTGATGGCGCATGTGCGCGCCGCCCGCCTGCTGACGCCGAAGATGGCGGCGCGGGGCGGGGGCTGGTTCCTGCACACCGTCTCGGCCGCGGGGCTGCTGAGCCAGATCGACGGGGCGGTCTATGCCACGACGAAACACGCCGCCATCGGCTTCGCCGAGTCGCTCGCGATCACCCATCGCGACGAGGGGATCCGGGTGAGCGTGCTGTGCCCGCAGGGCGTGGACACCGAGATGCTGCGCGGCCTCGAGGGCGGCGCGCAGGGCGTGGACGGGGTGCTGAGCCCCGCCGACGTGGCGCAGAGCGTGATCGAGGGGCTGGAGGCGGAGAGCTTCCTGATCCTCCCCCATGCGCAGGTGCGCGACTACATGGCCAACAAGGCCGCGAGCTACGACCGCTGGCTGGCGGGGATGGCCAAGCTGCGGCGCCGGATCAACGGCGGCTGACGGATGCCGCCGGGACCGCCCTGCGGGCGCCGGTCGCGACGCCGGAGCGATTCCGGCCGCCAAGCGAAGCCGCCCCCCCCCGGGGGCGGCTTCCGCGTTTGGGGGCACGCCTAGCGCCGACGTCATGAGGATTTGTCGCGCTGGTTCTGAGCCGGCCCCGGAGGAATCCCCGGATGTCATGCGCCCGGGGCAGGGGCGCGGAGGATCGGCCCCAATTATTTTCTAATTACTTCAGTAAAATAGGTGAAAATCAGGCGCCGCCGTCGATGGCCCGCCCATTTCGGGCGGGCTCGCGCCGCGTTCGACGTTTGGCCCAAGACGCTTGCCGCCGGCGATGCGCTGAAGTGGGGCGCCGCGGGG
Organism: Albimonas pacifica; assembly: GCF_900113695.1. Taxonomy (GTDB): domain Bacteria; phylum Pseudomonadota; class Alphaproteobacteria; order Rhodobacterales; family Rhodobacteraceae; genus Albimonas; species Albimonas pacifica. Next base: position 382,509 of record NZ_FOQH01000002.1, read on the forward strand.
CGCAGCCTTAGGGATAGGCCGTCGCCCGTCGGCGAATGCTCGCGCAGGGGCCTTGGCATTCGGCGATGCGTCGGCGCCCGGCGAGGGGTCTGAAACGCGCGCAGGCTTGGCCGCCAGGGGCTACGGGCGTCGCCTGACGCAGGACGGGCGCGCCGAGGGGGTCTCGGCGCGCCCGGTCAGTGGCCTCGGCGGGCCGGTCGGTCAGCCGGCGGGGCGCAGGAGGCTGGCCGAGAGCGCGGCCTCGCCGCAGCGCAGCAGGCGCTGGCCGACGGCATGGGCGGCGGTGCGGTCGAGGCACTGGCAGCAGTCCTCCAGCGACTCGGCCTGCAGGGCCAGCGTGGTCAGGCCGATGCGCGGCGCGATGGCGGCGAGCTCGCGGGCGAGGCGGGCGAGGCGGGTCCAGGACTCCTCCTCCAGCGCGCGCTCGATCGCGACGAGGCGATCGGTCGCCTCCAGCAGGCCGTCGTCGACCAGCTCGGCGCACTCGTCGGGGCCCAGCGCGGCCTCCAGCGCCCTGAGCGCCTCGAGGTCCAGGGCCGCCTCGGTCCGCCGCGGGGCCAGTTTGGTCACGGTGTTCATAGTGCTGCTCCCATCCGGGGCCGGAGATCCGTTCCGGCCATGTCCACTCCACCGAGCAGGGAGATAGCCCGGCGGGGGTGAAGGGGGAGTTGACGGAATCGCCGACCAAGCCCCGAAGATGGTTAGCGAATTCCCAACCGGGGCGAGGCCGCGAAAGCCCGTCGCAGGGCCGCCTGAGAGACCGTGGACGGCCCTGCGCCCCGCCGGCCGGAGGGGCGGGCCGGTCCCGCTCCGCCCTCGCGCCGCCGGTCGGGGAGAGGCCCCGGGTCGAGCCCGGAGCGCCGGCGGGGCGGGCGGAGGGAAGGGCTTGTGCGGGGGCGTCTCTGGCCAGCGTCGGGAGGCCCCGGGTCGAGCCCGGGGCGCCTGTGGGGCCGGTGCGCCGGCGACGGGGCGGGGCCTGCGCCCGGCGATCAGGCGAGGGCGGCGGCGGGGCGGATCTCGCCGACGGTCAGGCCGCGGCGGTTGACCTGGGGCGGGTTGAGGCGCCGGGCGATGGCGGGGTCGGCGGCCTCGGCCACGCCGAGGCGCACCAGGATCGCGGCCATGGCGCATTCCGAGGCGCGGGTGCCGCCGTCGTCGATCTTCAGCGCCACGCCCAGGCCCAGCTCCGGCAGGATCGCGCCGAAGACGCCCTCGGCCCCGGTCTTGATCGCGGCCCGGCCGGGCATCGCGCGCATCATCTCGGTGCAGGCGCGGCCCTCGCCCGCCACCAGCTCGGGGTGGGCCATCATCGCCTCGACCAGCGAGGCGGCGGCGGCCGCGCGCACGCGGCCCAGGCCCTGCGGGCGGGCCATGCGCGCCATCGAGGTGGCGAAGCCCTTCAACGTGGTCGCGAAGTTCGGCGCCGAGCAGCCGTCGATCCCGTAGCCGAGATCCGGGTCGCCGGTCATCTCGCCCATCGCCTCGCGGGCGGCGCGCTGCACGGGGTGGTCGACCTCGACGTATTCCGCGCCGCCGCCGAGGTGGCGGTTCAGCGTCAGGAAGCCCGCGTGCTTGCCCGAGCAGTTGTTGTGCGTCTGGTCGCAGCAGACCCCCGCGCGGACCAGCGCGTCGTGGTCGGCGAGGTCGTGGGGCTCCTGCGGGCCGCAGCGCAGGTCGGGCTCGCCCAGGCCCAGCCCGGCCAGCCAGGCGGAGACCCGCGCGGTGTGGATCGGCGCGCCGTTGTGGGAGGCGCAGGCGAGCGCCAGCTGCTCCGGGCCGAGCCCGGCGGCGGCGGCGGCCCCGCTCTCGACCAGCGGCAGGGCCTGGAGCATCTTGCACGACGAGCGCGGGAAGATGACGCGGGACGGGTCGCCCCAGGCCTCGACCACCTCGCCTTCGGGCGTGCAGATCGCGATCGCGCCGCGGTGCACGGATTCGAGGATCCCTCCGCGGACCGCCTCGACCAGGATCTCCGAGAAGCCGGGGGCGGCGGGGTCCACCAGGGGGGCGGGGTCGGTCATTCGTTCAGCTCCACCGAGAAGTCGTCGCCCAGCGCCTCGCGCAGCCGCGCGAAGGCGAGGCGCAGGCGGGACTTCACCGTCCCCAGCGGCGCCCCGGTCGCCTGGGCGATCTCGGCCTGGGTGAGGCCCGCGTAGAACGTCAGGCGCACGGCTTCAAGCTGATCCTTGCTCAGGCTGTCGAGCGCCTCGCGCACCCGGGCGTCGCGGTCGGCCGAGGCGACGGCGCGGGCCGGGTCCTCGGGCGCGTCGGGCTGGAACAGCGGGTCGTTGGGATCGGGCGCGGGGCGGGCCTGGCGGCGGATCAGGTCGATGCGCCGGTTGCGCGCGATGGCGTAGATCCAAGTCGAGACGCCGGCCTTCTCGGGATCGTAGGTGGACGCGCGCCGCCAGACCGAGACGAAGACGTCCTGCGTCGCCTCCTCGACCACGTCGGGATGGGCGCCGCCGCGCAGCAGGAAGGCGCGGATGCGGCCGGCGTAGCGGGCGAAGAGCTCGCCGAAGGCGGCGCGGTCGTCGGCGGCGGCCAGGCGCGCGAGCAGCTCGGCGTCGGAGGGGCCGTCGGGGACGGCCCCGGACGATGCCGTAGCGGCGCCTGGCGCGCCGGGGCGTCCCGCTCCGCCGGGGCGGGCGTCGGGGGGATCCTGGCGCGGGTCGTCGGACATGGAGGGCGGCGGGGTCCTTGGCTGCGTCGCGGGCGTGCGGGGAGGGGCTGCGGCCGCGCGGACGCGGGGTCGTGATGCAAGGCAGACGCGGCGGGGTGGCGCCGTCGCCCGATTTGCGTCTAGATTAGGCCGCATCGCGTCGGCAGGAAAGACCGGCGCGCGAACCGGCGGACGAGCCCGCCGGCGGCAGAGGGGGCCGGTCGCTTGTCGACCGGACCGCACAGGTCGCCGCAAGGGCTCGCCGGCGGAAGCAGGCAGAACGACGATTGCAGGCGAATCGAGGCGAGCATGAAGGCTGAGGCGAAACGCGAGGGCGCCAAGCGCATCGGCGCGCGGCTGGCTGCGGCGGCGCTGGCCCTGGCGGCGGCGGCGGCCGCGCCGGCCCAGGCGACCGCGCAGCAATCCACCAACCGGGTCGAGGCGTTCCGCGACTGGTCGGTGTTCACGGCGGATGCGGGCGGGCCCGTGTGCTGGATCGTCACCCAGCCGCAGAGCTCGGTGGCGACCCGCAGCGGCAAGCCCGTGCAGGTCCAGCGCGGCGACATCTACCTGACCGTGGCCGTGCGGCCGCGCCAGGGCGTGAACAGCGAGATCGCGATGGTCGCGGGCTACCCGTTCCGCGACGGCTCGACCGTCAAGGCCGAGGTCGGCTCGCGCTCCTTCGAGCTGTTCACCGAGGGCGAGAACGCCTGGACCTATCCCAACGACGACGGCGAGATCATCAACGCGATGAAGGCCGGGGCGGCGATCGTGATGACCGGGGTCTCCTCGCGGGGGACCACGACCATCGACCGGTTCTCGCTGCTGGGCTTCACCGACGCGCTGACCTCGGCCCAGACCCGCTGCAAGTGAGGGCCGCGGGGGCGGCGCTTCGTCCCCCGCGCCCCCTGCGCCCCGCCGCCCGGGACGCCTGACGCGCCCCCTCTTGGATGAGGGGCGGCGAAATGCTATGTGACGCGCTGCGCGCCCTCCGCACCTCGCGGGGGGCGCAGCCTTTCGTGCGGACCGCGCGGCGGTCCCCGATCCGAACGCCGACGCCCGACCCGGAGAACGCCATGACCTCGGTTCCCACCGCTGCGGCCGCGCCGCTGACGCAGGACACGCCCGGTTTCGCGCCGAAGGCGGCCGAGGGCCTGCGCCCGCTGGTCGGCCTGACCCGGCCGCAGATGGTCGCGGCGCTGATCGAGGCCGGCGCCCCCGAGGGCCAGGCGAAGATGCGCGCCACCCAGCTGTGGCAGTGGATCTACCAGCGCGGCGTCACCGATTTCGCGGAGATGACGAACCTCGCCAAGGGCTTCCGGGCGCTGCTGTCCGAGAACTTCCGCCTCGATCGGCCCACGATCGTCACCCGCCAGGTCTCCAACGACGGCACGCGCAAGTACCTGCTGCGGCTCTCGGGCGGGCACGAGGTCGAGGCGGTCTACATCCCCGAGGAGGACCGCGGCACGCTGTGCATCTCCTCCCAGGTGGGCTGCACGCTGACCTGCACCTTCTGCCACACCGGCACCCAGAAGCTGGTGCGCAACCTCACGCCCGAGGAGATCGTGGCCCAGATCCTGGTCTGCCGCGACGACCTAGAGGAATGGCCCGTCGCCGGCCAGCGCCCGCCGGAGCGGCGGATGCTCAGCAACATCGTGCTGATGGGCATGGGCGAGCCGCTCTACAATTTCGAGAACGTCCGCGACGCGATGAAGATCGCGATGGACGGCGAGGGGCTGTCGATCTCGCGCCGCCGGATCACGCTGTCCACGTCCGGGGTCGTGCCCAACATCGCGCGCGCGGGGGCCGAGATCGGCTCGTTGCTCGCGATCTCCCTGCACGCGGTGCGCGACGAGCTGCGCGACATTCTGGTGCCGATCAACAAGAAATGGGACCTCGCGACCCTGCTGCAGGCCTGCCGCGACTACCCGCGCCTGTCGAACGCCGAGCGGATCACCTTCGAATACGTGATGCTCAAGGACGTGAACGACAGCGATGCGGACGCCAAGCGCCTGGTGCAGCTGATCGCGGGCATCCCCGCGAAGATCAATCTGATCCCCTTCAACCCCTGGCCCGGCTCGCCCTACGAGCGCTCGGACTGGGACCGGATCGAGAGCTTCGCCGAGATCGTGAACCGGGCGGGCTACGCCTCGCCGGTGCGCACGCCGCGGGGGCAGGACATCATGGCGGCCTGCGGGCAGCTGAAGTCGGCGACCGAGCGCGGGCGCAAGCGCGCCTCGGAGATCGCGGCCGAGGCCGCCGCCGGCTGATCCCCGGCGCGCGGGAGGCGAGGGCGGTCCCCCGCCGCGCCAGGGCGGGGGACCGCCCTCGTCGGCGGATCCTGCGCCCGGGGCCGGTTTGCGAACCTCTGCGAGACGGGCGGACTGCGCCGGATCCCGTCGCGGCCGGCGTCGGCGCCGGGCCGGGGCGGGCGTCGCGAGGGCGCCCCTTGCGTCGCGCGCCGCCCGGCGCGCCGTCCGGTCACCCGGCGTTGCGTCTCGGGGCCGGCGGTTGCAGGGTGCGCCCGTGACCTGCCGCGGAGGATCCCGATGACCGCCAGCCCCTTCGACAGCCTGATGCTGCGCGAGCATCTCTCCGACCCCCAGGCGGCGCGGCTGTTCACCGACGGCGCCGAGATCCGGGCGATGCTGCTGGCCGAGGGGGCGCTGGCGAAGGCGCAGGGGGAGCTGGGACTTATCCCGCAGACCGCCGCCCGCGCCATCCACCGCGCGGCGCGCGAGGTCGCCATCGACCCGGCCGGACTCGCCGCCGGCGCCGCCGCCTCGGGCGTCGTGGTCCCGGCCTTCGTCGAGGCGTTCCGCGCCGCCATGGGCGCGCCGGAACACGCGGCCTTCGTCCACCACGGGGCGACCAGCCAGGACATCCTCGACACCGCCCTGGTGCTGCGCCTGCGGCCCTATCTCGAGCTCTGCGACGCCCGCCTCGCCGCGATCCTGGGGCATCTCGCCGACGGGGCGGAGCGCTGGGCGCAGACGCCGATGGCCGCGCGCACCCGCGGCCAGATCGCCACCCCCACCACGCTCGGCGCCCGCCTCGCCGCCTGGGGCGCGCCGCTGATCCGCGCGCGCGAGCGCCTGGCCCAGCTGCGCCCGCGGGTGCTGGTGCTGTCGCTCGCCGGCGCCTCGGGCAATTCGGCCGCGCTGGGGCCCCGCGCCCCCGAGGTCGCGCGCGCCATGGCGGCCGAGCTCGACCTGCACTGCCCCGAGATCCCCTGGCACGCCGGGCGCGACGGGCTGGCGGAACTCGCCGCCGCGCTGGCGATCCAGACCGCGAGCCTGGGCAAGATCGGCCTCGACCTCGCGCTGCTGTCGCAGTCGGAGGTGGGCGAGCTCAGGGCGGGGGAGGGCGGCGGCTCCTCGACCATGCCGCACAAGGCGAACCCGGTGGGGGCCGAGGCGCTGGTCTCGCTCGCACGCTACGCCTCGCGGCTCTCGGGCGCCGCGCAGGAGGCGATGCTGGCGGGCCACGAGCGCGACGGCGCCGCCTGGACGCTGGAGTGGCTGAGCCTCCCCCAGCTCTGCCTCGCCGCCGCCGCCGCCCTGCGCCACGCCGAGGCGCTGACCGGCGACCTGCGCCCCGACCCCGAGCGGATGCGCGCCAACATGGACGCCACCCACGGGCTGATGATGGCCGAGGCCGCGAGCTTCCGCCTGGCCGAGACCCTGCCGCGCCCGCAGGCGCAGGCCCTGGTCAAGGCCGCCTGCGCCGAGGCGGTCGAGCGCCGCCGCCCGCTGGCCGAGGTTCTCTCCGGACTGCCCGAGGGCGCGGGGATCGACTGGCAGGCCGCGCTCGACCCCGCCGCCCATGTGGGCGAGGCGCCGGCGATCGCGCGCCGCTTCGCCGCGATGGTCCGCAAGGCGGGCTGAGCCGGCCCCGGCCCGCGGCCCCCCTGCTGAACCTCAAAGGGGTCGAGCGTTTCCGCCCGACCCCTCCGCCCCCGCGCGCGGGAGAGCGTCGCCTCTGCGCGCTGCGCGCCGTCCCCGCGAGGGGCCGCCGCTGGGAGCTCCCCCCGGCGCGGATCGCTGCCGGAGGGGATGGCGGACCGCGGAACCGCAGTCTGCGGTTTCCCCGGCGCAGCCCGCGCGCGGCCCGCCTCCACGGTCTGTATGACAGGGTGGGCGTGATGCGCGCGTGACAGGGTTTCGGCGGAGACCCGTCCGGCTCAGCGCTCGATTTCCTCAAGGAAATCATCGACCTCGGCGAAGTGCTCGGCCCAGGGCCGCGGCCGCCAGGCGGCGAGGCGGGCGAGTTGGGCGGCGCGGCGATCGGCGCCGCCCTCGACCGGGTGGGCGTAGGCGAGAATCGCCTCCAGCCACTCGGGCAGGTCCAGGGGGTCGATGTAGTCCGGCGCCTCCCCGCCCGCGGCGCGCAGGGCGGGGATGTCGGCGGCGAGCACCGGGCAGCCGAGCGCCAGCGCCTCCGCCGCCGCGAGGCCCGAGCCCTCGGCGAAGCTCGGCGCCAGCAGGGCGCAGGCGACCGAGAGCCGCCCCGCCACCTGCGCGTCGGTCAGGTCGCGCCGCTCGAACACCACCCGGCCCGCCATCGGCGAGCGCTCGAGGATGTCCTGCACCATCTCGGATTCCGAGGCGCGGCGGCCCAGGATGAACAGGCGCGGCGCGGCCTCGCCCAGCTCGTCCCACAGGCGGCGCCAGATCCACAGCATGGCGAGGTGGTTCCGCCGCGGCTCGATCGCGCCCAGCATCACGAAGGCGCCCGCCGCCTCGGCCGCATCCTGCGCGTCGGCGCCGGTCGGGGTGGGCAGGGGGCTGACGCCCGGCGGGGCGATGCGCCCGGGGGGCGGCGTCTCCAGCCCGCGGGCGGCGATGCGGGCGGTCTCGGGCGAGGCGTAGACCAGCCCGTCGCAGAGCCCGGCGGCGGCGAGGAAGGCGAGCAGGCGGGTCGGCTCGGTCGGCCGGGTCAGCTCCGGGCGCTCCAGCCCCACCAGGTCGTGGGCCATGGCGACGGCGCGGCGCACCCCGCCCGCGCGCAGCGCCTTCAGCCGGGCGGCGTCGAGCTGCGCCTGCGCCATGTTGAGATAGGTCCAGCGTCCCGGCTGGGAGGAGATCAGGGCGGTGAGGTCCTCGCCCATGCCGCGGGCGAGCCGCCGCGCGAGGCTGTCGGCGCGCCGCTGCCGCTCGGTCTTCCAGGGGCTGAAGGCGCCGCGGAGGTCGGCGGGGGGCAGCTCGGCGCCGCTGTCGAGGGCGGCGATCAGCTCGCGCGCGCCGTCCCCGTCCAGCAGCAGGTGGCGCGGCCCGGCCGAGACCAGGAACCGCGCCTCGGGATCGGCGGAGAGGCGCGCGGTCCAGGCGCGCTCGGTCCGGTCGATGGCGCCGGGCGTCAGCCGCCCGGCGCGGGCCACGGTGCGGGTCAGGTCCAGCAGGCGCCGGGCCATGCCGCGCTCAGGCCGAGTAGCGGCCGGTCTGCCGCCAGCCCCAGGCGTCGCCGATCATCTCGGCCATCACCGAGCGCTTCGGCTCCCACCCCAGCACCTCGCGCGCGCGCGAGCCGTCGCAGACCAGGCGGGACGGATCGCCCGGACGCCGCGGCCCGACCGACAGCGGGATCTCCGTTCCCACCACCTCTTTCGCCGCGTCGATAACCTGCCAGATGGAAAACCCCGAGCCGGTGCCGAGGTTCAGCCGCTGGCTGGGCTTGCCGGCCAGCAGCCACTCGGTCCCCAGCACGTGGGCGTCGACCAGGTCCATGACGTGGACGTAGTCGCGGATGCAGGTGCCGTCGGGCGTCGGATAGTCGTCGCCGTTCACCGTCAGCGCGTCGCGCGCGCCGGCGGCGGCGTCGAGCACGTTGGGGATCAGGTGCGTCTCGGGCACGTGATGCTCGCCGATCTGCCGGTCCGGGTCGGCGCCCGCCACGTTGAAGTAGCGGAACGCGATCGAGCGGATGCCGTGGGCCTTCTCGAAGTCGTCCAGCAGCGCCTCGACCGCCAGCTTCGAGGCGCCGTAGGCGTTGATCGGCCGCTGGGGCGCGGTCTCGGTGATCGGGTCCTGATCGGGCTCGCCATAGGTGGCGGCCGTCGAGGAGAACACGATCGACCCCACGCCCGCGTCGCGCATCGCGCAGAGCAGGTTCAGCGAGCCGCCGACGTTGTTGCGCCAGTAGAGCTCGGGGTTCGCCACCGACTCGCCGACGTTGGAGAGCGCCGCGAAATGCATCACCGCGTCGGGCTTCACCTGCTCGAAGGCCGCCTTCAGCGCGGCCTCGTCCAGCAGGTCGCCCTCGATCATCTCGCCGAACTTCACCGCCTGCTTCCAGCCGGTGCGGAAGTTGTCGAAGACGACGGGCTCGTGCCCCGCCGCGCGCAGCGCCTTGCAGCCGTGCGAGCCGATGTAGCCCGCGCCGCCGGTCACCAGAACTTTCGCCATCTGGAGCTTATTCCCCCGGCTTGGGCATGTAGTTGACGGTGTCGCGCAGGAACTCGGCGAAGTCGGGGCCCAGGTCCGGGCGCGCCAGGCCGAAGGCCACCGTCGCCTTCAGGAAGCCGGACTTGGAGCCGCAGTCGAAGCGCCGCCCCTCGAAGCGGTAGCCGTAGACGTCGCGCCCCTCGGTGATCTCGCGGGCGATGGCGTCGGTGAGCTGGATCTCCCCGCCCGCGCCCTTCTGGCCGTCGTTGAGCGTGGTGAACACCGAGGGCGCCAGGATGTAGCGCCCGATCACCGCCAGGTTCGAGGGCGGGTTGATCTTGGGCTTCTCGACCATCCCCTGCGCCTTGACCAGCCGGCCCATGTCGTCGGCCACGTCCAGCACGCCGTAGGCAGAGACCTGCTCGCGCGGGACCTCCATGGTGGCCACCATGCAGCCGCCGGTGTCGGCGTAGGCGTCCATCATCTGCTCGAGGCAGGGGGTCTCGGCCGAGATCACGTCGTCGGGCAGCAGCACCGCCACCGGCTCGTCCGGGCCGATCAGGCGGCGCGCGCACCACACGGCGTGGCCGAGGCCCAGCGCCTCGGTTTGGCGGACGTAGGCGATCTGGCCCGAGTCCATGTTGGCCTTGCGCACCTCGGCGAGGAGGTCGTCCTTGCCCTTCTCGACCAGCGCGCGCTCCAGCTCGGGGGCGAGGTCGAAATAGTCCTCCAGCGCGGATTTCCCGCGCGAGGTGACGAAGATGAACTCCTTGATGCCGGCGGCGCGGGCCTCGTCGATCGCGTACTGGATCAGGGGGCGGTCGACCAGGGGCAGGACCTCCTTGGGGATCGCCTTGGTCGCCGGCAGGAACCGGGTGCCGAGACCCGCGACCGGGAAGATCGCCTTCGTGACCTTGTTGTTCATTCTCGTCCTCGTTGCGGCCTGCGAGCGCGGGGCTCTCCCGCGTCGCGCCTGTCGATCGTCATCGCCTGCGCCTCGCGCGGGGGGACCGAGCCCGGTCCATGGCCTTGCGCGGGCCCTTGGCACCTTGGCCACGTCGACGTGACGACGGCGTGACCGGATGTCGGCGCCGCGGGCCCATTTCCCGCGACGCGTGCGCGCAGGAGCCTCAGGAAAGCCCGGCGCGGGCCATGGCGGCTTCGACCCGGGGCACGTCCTGGGGATTGTTCACCTCCCAGAACACGCGCCCGCGGGCCTCGACCTCCACGCATTTCAGGGGCGTGCCGTTCTCGAGGAACCGCAGCTGCTCCAGCCCCTCCCACCGCTCCAGCTCGCCCTCGGGCCAGCCGGAATAGGCGGCGAGCGCGGCGGGGCGGTAGGCGTAGCAGCCGACGTGATGGAAGACGGGCGGGGTCTCCTCCTCCCCGAAGGTGCGCCCGGTGTAGGGGATCACCTCCTTGGAGAAATAGAGCGCCCGGCCGGCGCGGTCGAAGACCGCGGTGGTGCCGCCGACGCGGCCCGCCGCCCGGTCCTCGAGGAAGGCCGCGTGGGCCTCCGCGTCGCAGCGCAGGACGGGGGTGGCGACGTCGAACTCGGGCGAGGCCGCCATCGCGTCGCGCAGCGCCTCGACGAACCAGGGCGGGGTCAGCGGCGCGTCGCCCTGCAGGTTCACCACCAGGTCGGGCGCGGCGGCCAGCCCGGGCAGGGCGGCCGCGCAGCGCTCGGTCCCGTTGCGGCAGGACTCGGGGGTCATGATGACCGCGGCGCCGAAGCCGCGCGCGTGCTCGGCGATGCGGTCGTCGTCGGTGGCGACCGCGACCTCGGCGAAGCCGGAGGCCGCCATCGCCGCCTCCCAGCTGCGCTGGATCAGGGTCTTGGCGACGCCGTCGGCGCCTTTCAGCGCCTGCAGCGGCTTGCCGGGGAAGCGGGAGCTCTTGTAGCGAGCGGGGATGATGATGGCGGCGCGCATGGCTCGCGGCCTCGTTCTTCAGCGCCCCTCGTTCACAGGGGCTTCACGTTCACGCCTGGGGCATAGCACACGAAGAACGGGTTCGCGAAGCCCGGTTTTCCGTAGGGAAGCGCGCCGCCCCCCTCCATCGCGTCGACATGCCCGCCGGCCGCGCGCAGCACCGCGTCGCCCGCGGCGGTGTCCCACTCCATCGTGCGGCCGAGACGGGGATAGAGGTCCGCCTCCCCCGTCGCCACCAGGCAGAACTTCAGCGAGGAGCCGGCCGAGAGGAAATCCGCCACCTGGTACTGGGCGATGTAGTCGTCGGTCGCCTGGTCGCGGTGGGACTTGGAGGCGACGACCTTCAGCCCGCCCATGTCGGGGGTCGAGACGGCGATCGGCTTGGTCGCCTTCGTCTCGACGTCCATCTCCTCGGCCTTGCCCGAGGCGGTGGTGCGGAACAGGCGGCCCAGGACGGGGGCGTAGACGACGCCGTGGGTCGGGACCCCGTTCTCCACGAGCGCGATGTTCACGGTGAACTCGCCGCGGCGGTTCACGAATTCCTTGGTGCCGTCGAGCGGGTCGACGATCAGGAAGGTCGAGACCTCCTGCCCGTGGGTGGCGGCCTGCTCCTCGGTCACCAGCGCGATGTCGGGGAAAGCGGCGCGCAGGCCGGCGGAGATATGGGCGTCGGCCTTCTCGTCGGCCTCGGTCACCGGGCTCTCGTCGGACTTCGACTTCACCTCGAAGTCAGGCGAGGCGTAGACCTCCATGATCAGGTCGCCGGCTTCCAGCGCCAGTTTCGTGAAGGTCTCGGTGATCGCCGCGTAATCCATGGCTTTTCGCCCCTTTGTTCCACACGACGAGCAGCATTGACGCGGCCGGTCCGCGAAGTCGAGCGCAGCGGGGACGCAGACCCCGACCCCCCGCCGCGTCGCGTCGTCGCCCTGAGGGGGGCAGCGCCGGGCGGCCGCGGGCGATGTCATGCATCCGACGCTTGATCGTCACGAAACCTTCGTCAGACTGTCACGCAGCCCGCCCGCGCGTCGCCCGAGGAGCCTGCGCATGACCCGATCCCGCCCGCTGCGCCTCGCGCTCGTCGCCGCGCTGGTCCTCGCCGGCCCGGCGGCGGCCAGGGCGCCGACGGATGCGGCCGGCCTCGCGTTCGCCGCCGACCCGGTGGCCGACTGCGACCGGCTGGCCGCCTGGGCGACCGACCCCCAGCGGGAGGCCGCGCCCGTCGCCGGCCCGACCCTTTCCGCCGAGCCCGCCCGCGCCGCCTGCACGGCGGCCGTGGCCGAGCGTCCCGACCTCCCCCGCCTGCGCTTCCAGCTCGCCCGCGCCCTGTGGCGGCTGGGCGACCAGGACATCGCCTACGCGCTGCTGGAGCAGGCCGCGCAGCAGGGCTCGCCCGCCGCCTATCTGGTGATCGGATCGCTGTTCGAGGCCGGCGAGCACGTGCGCCAGGACGACGTCGTGGCCCTCCTCCACTACCTCGAGGCCGCCCGCCGCGGCGCGCCGGAGGGGCTGAAGGCCGCCGCCGGGATCTGGGGGGATCCGCAGAACCCCTCGCACGACGCCCGCCTCGCGGCCACCGCGCAGGGCGCGCTGGACCCAAGGGTGATCGCCGACTGGTAGGCCTCAGCCCCGCCGCCGCGCGGCCAGCGTGGCGGCGCCGAGCCCGCCGAGGATCAGGGCGGCCGCGACCCAGAAGCGGGGCGAGGGCGCCTCGCCCAGCCAGACCGCGCCGCCCGCCAGCGCGATCAGCGGCACCGCGAGCTGCGCCACCGCGGCCATCGACGCCTCGAGCCTGGGCAGCGCCGCGTACCACACCGCATAGCCGCAGCCCGAGGCGAGCGCGCCGGAGGCGACCGCCAGCGCCGCCTCCCGCCCGCCCAGTCCCGGCGCCGCGTCCAGCGCCCAGGCGACCGCCCACAGCGCCGCGCCCAGCGGGGCGGCCAGCACGAAGGCCCCGGCGGTGTCGGCGAGCGGGCGGGAGGACCCCCGCCCGCGCAGCGAATAGACCCCCCAGGCCGCCCCCGCGCCCGCCATCATCAGCGACGCCCCCGGCGGCGGCGCGCTCGCCCCTGGCGCGGCGAGCCAGGCGAGCCCCGCCAGCCCGAAGCCGGCCCCGATCCAGCGCAGGAGCGGCGGCCGCTCCCCCATCCACAGGGCACCCGCGAACATCGAGGTCTGCACCGCCCCGAACAGGATCAGCGCCCCGATCCCCGCATCGAGGTCCAGATAGGCCAGCGAGAACAGCCCCGCATAGGCCAGCAGCGCCAGCGCCGAGACCGGCTGCGCGCGCTTCAGCGCCGGCCCCAGCGGTGCGCGCAGGGCCAGCAGCAGCGACAGCATCGCCGCCCCCGAGAGCAGGCGCAGCGCGGTGAAGGCGGCCGCGTCCGGCGCGGCGCCGCCCAGCGCCGAAGCGTCCAGCGCCGCGCGGCACAGCACCGAGTTCGCCGCGAACGCCGCCAGCGCCGTCAGCGTCAGGCCCAGGGTCCGGATCATGCGCTCACTCCGGCAGACGTTCGAGCCAGTCGCGCGCCAGCGCCGCCCAGCCGGGCGGCGTCTCGTGCCCGCCCGCGTGGAGCGCGAAGGCGAGCGGGGCGCCGGCGCAGCCGGTCCACTCGCGCAGCCAGAAGCGGGGGTCGAGCCGGTAGCCGTCCGGATCGTCCTTCGCGCAGCCGTTCGCCGCGCGCATCAGGCCGAGCCCCGCGAAGAGGTCCCCCTGCGTGATCCGCCCGCCCGCGACCGAGCGTCCCTCGAGCGGGACCACCGGGTCGCTCCAGCCGTGCAGGTGCAGCATCGGGGCGGGGCCGGCGCAGGTCTCGGGCAGGGGGCGCCACAGCAGGCCCGCGACCGGGAGATAGGCGCGGAAGGCGTCGGGCGCCTCGCAGGCGACCCGCCAGGTCATCATGCCGCCGCCCGAGAAGCCGCCCAGCAGCGCCCCCGCGGCGTCGATCGGCGCGCGGCTCGCCGCATCGGCCAGCGCCGCGCGCAGGAAGGCCACGTCGTCGCGCGCGCCGGGCTCGCCGCGCGCGTTCCAGGCGCCTCCCGGGTCGCCCTGGGACCGCGGGGCCCCCTGGGGGGCGATCACGGCATAGCCCGCCGCCAGCCACTCGCCGGCGAGCGTGGGCGAGCGGATCGCGACCGCGGCCTGGCCGCCGTAGCCATGCAGCACCATCACCACCGGCAGGGGCGCGGCGGAGGCGCCTTCGGCGCCCTCCGGCAGGGCGAGGCGATACTCGCCCGCGCCGAAGGGGCCGGAGACGGCGCAGGCCGTCTCCGCCGTGCCGCAGGCCGCGGCCGGCCCCGCCGGCAGCGCCGCCGTCGCCAGCGCCAGCGCGGCGGCGAGGGCCCGTCCGATGCCCGCGCCCCTCATGCCGGCTTCGACGCCCGCACCGTCAGGCTCAGGGGCACGCGGGGCGCGCCCTCGGGCAGGCGGTAGAGCCCGTCGGCGCCCTTCGCGGTCCAGCCCGGCCACATGTCCCAGACCAGGAAGTCGTGCTCCTCGACGCCGTCGATGCGCAGCCCCGCCGCGATCAGCCCGCCGAGAATGTCGGAGACGGGGTGGATCCACTCGTGATCCGCCACCGCCGGCAGCGCGGTCCCGTCGCCGTTGTAGCTCGTCGCCTCCTCGAAGCGCAGGGGCGCCTCGCGCGGGGTGCGCCAGTCGAAGCAGGGGACGAGCCGCCCCTCGACCGGGTCCAGCATCTGGGCGAAGGGGTGGCAGTCGCGGAAGAACAGCCGCCCGCCGGGCTTCAGCAGCGCCGCGACCTGCGCCCCCCAGGCGCGCACGTCCGGCAGCCAGCAGATCGTGCCCCAGGTCACGAACGCCATGTCGAAGCGCCCGGGCCCCATGGTCTGCGCCGCCTGCAGGGCGTCGCCGAGGTGGAAGCTCGCCGGCAGCCCGGCGCGGGCGGCGAGGGCGCGCGCCGCCTCGATGGCGACGGGGGAGAAGTCGAGCCCCTCCACCACCGCGCCCTTGCGCGCCAGGATCAGGCTGTCGAGGCCGAAGTGGCACTGCACATGGGCGATGCGCAGCCCCTCCACCGGGCCGAGGTCCGCGTCGCTCACCCCCTCGAAGCCGCGCGTTCCCGCGACCACGCCCTCGACGTCGTAGAAGCCGGTGCGGTCGGCGAGGTGGATCTCGGCCCGCGCGTTCCAGCGGGCGAGGTTGGCGGCGAGCGGCTGGGACGTCTCCGGGGGCATGGCAGGCCTCGATGGGCTGGATCGCGGGCGGCGGAGCCTGCGCCCCGGCGGCGCGAGCATCGCCCGGCCGGCGTCCCGCGTCCAGCCGCGCGACGGGCCCGCGCCGCCCCGTCCCACGCCGCCCCACGCCGCCCTCGCGCGACCGTGGGCCGGCGAGGGCGGCCGGCGAAGGGCGGGGCGGGCTCCGGGCGGCGGAGGGAGGCGCGCGGCCGGCCCCGCCCTCACGTCTGCGGGAGCGTCGCGGCGGCGGCTTCGTAGAGGCGGAAGCCGTCCTCGATGGCGGGCAGGATGTCGACCACCTCGAAATGGTCCCGGGCGAGGAGGGGCGAGTCGCGCAGCCGCTCCATCGCGCAATGCCAGGCTAGGGGGCCGTCCACCTCGGCCATGGCGATGTCGGAGACGCGGCCATGGAACGCCTCGGCATCGAAGTGGCGAAGGCGGATGCCGCGGGCGCCGAAGGCCTCCGCGAGCGCGGGCCCCGCCAGCGCCTCCCGCGCGGAGCGGTCCAGCGCCAGCCACGAGGGGCGGGCGCGCAGCAGCAGGAACACGGTCAGCGGCACGGGCGCCGGCCCGGTCGTCTGCGGGGGACGGGCAGGGGTCTGGGTCATCGCGAAAGCCTCGTGGGGGTTGCGTCGCGGACCAGAATCCGAGCGGATGCTCGCATCCGCAACTCGCATCCCAGGCCGCCCGCGCCCGATGGCCCATCCCCCGAGAAAGACGCCCAGACAGGCCCGCTCGCGCGCCACGGCCGAGGCGCTGGTCGAGGCGGCCGCTCGCATTCTCGAGACCGAGGGCCGCGGCGCCCTGACCACCAACCGCATCGCCGAGCGGGCGGGGGCGGGCATCGGCTCGCTCTACCAGTATTTCGCGAACCGGGAGGCGATCGTCGCCGCCCTCGCCGCGCGCGAGCGGGCGGCGCTGCTGGCGGAGGTCCGCGCGGCCGCGGCGGCGGGCGGCAGCCCGCGCGCGACGCTGTCGGCGATGCTGGAGGCGGCGCTGCGCCACCAGTTCGCCCGCCCGCGCCTCGCCCTGGCGCTGGAGGCGCTGGAGCAGGAGGTCGACCAGCGCGAGGACGCCGCCGCCCTGGCGCAGGCGCTGGAGGCGGAGGTGCAGGCCGCGGTGCGCGCCCTCGCCCCCGACGCCCCGCCGCAGGCCGCGCGCGACGCGCTCGCCATCGCCCGGGGGCTGGTGGACGCGGCGGCGCGGGCCGGCGAGACCGACCCCGCCCCCCTGCGCCCGCGGCTGGAGGCGGCGGTGCTGGGCTACCTGACCTGGCCCCGCCCGGGAGATGCCGCGGCGGCGCCCGGGCAGGCCGGCGAGGGCGGGGGACCGCAGACCGGGAGCGTCTGACGGGAGGGGCGGGGCCGGGCGGCCGGAGGCCTCGGGCGTCGGCGGCGGGCGTCGGCGGCGGACGGGGCGTCGACCGGGAGGGTGCAGGCCGGGAGGGCCGGACGCCATCGGCGCGCCGGGCGGCCATGGGCAGGGCCTGAAACGCGAAGGGCGCGCGCCTTGCGGCGCGCGCCCTCGGGACGTCGGCAGGGGCCCTGGCCCCGCGCGTCTTACTCGCCGGCGCCGGGCAGGGCGCGGCCGCCGGAGAAGCCCTCGCGGGGCTTGTAGTTGGTCTTCTCGACGATGCGGGCCGATTTGCCGCGACGCGCGCGCAGGTAGTAGAGCTTCGCGCGGCGGACCTTGCCGCGGCGCACCACCTCGATCGAATCGATGTTGGGCGAGTGGATGGGGAACACGCGCTCCACGCCCTCGCCGAACGAGATCTTGCGCACGGTGAACGAGCCGCCGATGCCGTTGCCGCCCTTGCGGCCGATCACGACGCCCTCGAAGGCCTGGACACGGGTGCGGGTGCCCTCGGTGACCTTGTAGCCGACGCGGATGGTGTCGCCCGCCTGGAAGTCGGGGATCGCCTTGCCAAGTTCCTTGGCGTGCTCGAGCTCGAGCGTCTGCAGGAGGTTCATGACCTCTATCCTTATGACTGGCCGTCTTTGTTCCCTTCGCCCGGATGGGCGGGGGACGGACTGTTTCGCGACCGAGCGCTCTGGGCTTCCTTCGGGTCCGGACCGGAGCCTTGCCGCTCCCGGTGCGCCCGCCAGAGATCGGGTCGTCGTTCCTTGGTCAGCCTTTCGGCCTCTTGCCGACGCCACTCCGCGATCCGGGCGTGATTGCCGGAGAGAAGCGTCTCCGGGATCTCGCGCCCTTCCCACACGGGGGGCCTCGTATACTGCGGGGCTTCCAGCAGTCCGTCGGAGAAGGACTCCGTCTCCACGGACTCGGGGTTCCCGAGGACGCGCGGTATAAGCCGAACCGTGGCGTCGATCAATGCCATCGCGGCGATTTCCCCGCCGGTCATCACGAAATCCCCGAGGCTGACCTCGTGGATGCCGCGGGCGTCCAGCACGCGCTGGTCCACGCCCTCGAACCGGCCGCAGATGAAGGTCGCGCCGGGGGCCTCGGCCAGGGCGCGGGCCATGGCCTGGTCGAAGGGGCGTCCGCGCGGCGACATCATCAGGACGGGGCCGGGGCGGGGCGTCTCGTCCAGGGCGGCGGCCACCACGTCGGCGCGCAGCACCATGCCCGGGCCGCCGCCGGCGGGGGTGTCGTCCACCGCCCGGTGTTTTCCGAGGCCGTAGTCGCGCAGATGCACCTTCTCCAGCGCCCAGATCCCTTCGGCGAGCGCGCGGCCCAGCAGGCTTTCGCCCAGGGGACCCGGGAACATGCCGGGGAAGAGGGTCAGCACCGTGGCGCGCCAGGCGTTCTTGACCCGCGTCTCCTCCATCAGGTCGCGCGGGCGGCGCGAGGCGGAGATCGTCAGCCGCCCGTGCGAGCGGCTGGGCGCCGGCGGCTCGGGCGCGTCGGGCTCGGTCTCGTCGCTCACGCCCCGGCGTCCTCGCCGGGTCCGGGGCCGTCGTCCTCGTCGTCGTCGTCGCCGGGGAACACGCCCGGCGGCGGGTCGGCGACGATGCGGTGGGCGGCGAGGTCGACGATCGGCACCGCGGCGCGGGTGAAGGGCAGCATCACCGGCTGGCGGAACTCGGGCGAGACGATCTCGAGCATGTCGCCGGCGCCGAAGTCGTGCACCGCGCGGACCTTGCCCAGCCTGACCCCGCCGCCGTCGTAGACCGGCAGGCCCACCAGGTCGGCATGGTAGAACTCGTCCGTGGGCAGCGAGGGCAGCTTCCAGCGCGGCGCATAGAGGCGCACGCCGCGCAGCGCCTCGGCCTGCTCGCGGGTGGCGACGCCGGTGAGGCGGGCGGCGAAGCCCCCCTTCACCTGGCGGGTGATCTTCACGCCGAACTCGCGCCCGGCCTCGTCGGTCAGGGGCGCATAGTCGCCGATGGCCTCGGGCTGGGCGCAGAAGCTTTTCAGGCGCACGTCGCCGCGCACCCCGAAGGCGCCGGCGATGGCGCCCACGCAGACCTTGCCGATCGGATCTTCGTTCATTTCGCCCGCATCCTGAACGGTCCTCCGTCATTGCCGCGCGTGGCCAGCCCCAGCCCCCGCTCCAGGGCCGATACGCCGGGAGCGTCCTGCCCCTCGGCGGCGACCGCGAAATCCAGCCCGCGGTCGTGTCGGATCTCCCAGGCGAAGCCGGGCAGGTCCATCGCGTCGGCGATGCGGGCGAAATCCTCGCGTCCGATCGCCTTGCGGTCCCGGGCCAGCGAGGCGCGCCAGCGGGCCGCGTTCTTGATGAAGTCCAGCCGGGGGGCGAGCCCCTCGGCGTGGACCGGATGCGCGGGCGCCATCCAGCGGGCCTGCAGGCGGCGGATCACGCCGCCGTCGCGCCCGCGGGTCCAGGCGGTGCCGGGACCGATGATCCCGATCGCCTCGAAGCGCTCGACCAGCTCGGCGGCGTGGTCGGTGGGCCGCTTCACGAACAGCGCCAGCCCGTCGCCGGGATGCATCGCCTCCAGCGCCGTCTCCGTCGAGTGGGAGAGCAGGCAGAAGCTGCGCTGCACCGCCTCCTCGACGTGGTCGCCGGAGCCGACGCCGATCCAGAACTTCCGATCCCGCTTCTTCGTCATCGCCCGGCCTCCGCCTGTCCGCCCCTGAAAGGGCGGCAGCCTAGCGGGTCGGGTCTAACAGAGCCTTGATCGCGGAAGCGGACGCTGACCGGACGGGCGAAGCGGGCGGGCGGAGGGAGACCCTCCGCCTGGCGCCGGTCACTCGGCCGAGGCTTCCTCGGCGGGCGCCTCGGGGGCGGGAGCGGCGGCGGCGGCGGCCGCGGCCTCGGCGGCCTTCGCGGCCTTTTCCTCGCGCTCCTTGGCGCGCTCCTTGGCCTTCTTGCCCGGCTCGGCCTTCTTGAGGTTGGCGCGCTCGGCCTTGTCGCGGACGCCGGCGGCCTCGAGGAAGCGGGCGACGCGGTCGGTGGGCTGGGCGCCCTTGGCGATCCACTCCTGGATCTTCTCGACGTCGAGCTTCACGCGGTCCTCGGAGTCCTTGGGCAGGAGGGGGTTGTAGGTGCCCAGCTTCTCGATGAAGCGGCCGTCGCGGGGGGCGCGGCTGTCGGCGGCGACGACGCGGTAGAAGGGACGCTTCTTGGAACCGCCGCGGGCGAGACGAATCTTGATGGCCATGGTCTTGGTCTCCTTGGGTGTCGGTCCGGCGCAGGGCGCCGGGAGGTCGTGTCGGGCCGCTGGCCCGGGGTTTCGGGTCCGGGCGGGCGCCCGGGGTCTGGGATCCGGGCCTGGGCCCGGTTTGCCGTCCGGGCGTTCCGGCCCGTTTGCGGTCCCGGGCGCGGGGGCCCGGGCGTCTCGATCAGCTCTTCAGCTTCTCGTGGTGGCGGATGACTTCCTGGATGATGAAGGCCAGGAAGGCTTCCGCGAACTCGGGGTCCAGTTCGGCGTCGGCCGAGAGCTGGCGCAGCCGGGCGACCTGGCGGGCCTCCCGGTCGGGGTCGGCGGGGGGCAGGTCGTGCTCGGCCTTCAGCTTGCCGACCGCCTGGGTCGCCTTGAAGCGCTGGGCCAGCGTGTAGACCAGGATCGCATCGAGGTTGTCGATGTCCCCGCGCAGCTTGGCGAGCACCTCGCGCGCGCGCAGCACGTGCGCCGGCTCGCCCAGGGTCCCGGCGGTCTGCGTCGCCGTGTCGGTCCCCGTCTTCGTCATCGTCGTCCCTCCCCCGGTCATGCCGCCGCCCCGGCCGAGGCGCGCGCCGGGTGGCGCCAGACCTCGACCACATGGCCGTCGGCATAGGTGAAATCGCCCGGCTCGCGCACGCAGCCCAGCCGGCGGGCCAGCGCGAGGCTGGGCGCGTTGGCCGGGTCGATCAGGCTGATCGGCGCGTCGATCCCGTGGCGCTGGAAAGCGTCCTCGCGCGCGGCGAGCGCGGCCTCGGCCGCATAGCCGCGCCCCTCGAACCCGTCGAGCAGGGACCAGGCCATCTCCGGCTCGGGGACCTGCTCGTGCCACTGCATCCCGACGCGCCCGACCAGGAGGCCGGTGGCCTTCTCCTCGACGGCGAACATGCCGTAGCCGCGCAGCACCCACATGCCCAGGAAGGACTGGAACTTGGTCCAGGCCTGCTGGCGGGACATCGGGCCGCCGATGAAGCGGGCGCGGGGGCCGGCGTAGAAGGCGGCCAGCGGCTCGAAATCCTCCACGCGCAGGGCGCGCAGCACCAGCCGCTCGGTCTCCAGCGTGGGGATCGTCGCGACGGTGGTCATGCCGAGAGCTCCGCCGCCGAGGGGTGGCGCCAGATCTCGGCGTGCCAGCCCTCCTCGGGGTGGACGAAGTCGCCCTCGCGGTGACAGCCGAGCCGGGTGGCGACCGCCTTGCTGGCGGCGTTCTCCGGCGCGATCAGGCTGATCGCGGTGGTCCAGCCGGCGGAGCGGTAGGCCCAGTCGCGCGCCTCGAGCGCGGCCTCGGTGGCGTAGCCCTTGCCCTCGTGCCCCTCGAACAGGGACCAGCCGATCTCGGGCTCCGGCCAGCCGTCGGGCCGCCACGGGCCGACGCGGCCGATCACGGCGCCCGAGGCCTTCTCCTCGACCATCCACATGCCGAAGCCGCGGAAGGCCCACATGCCCAGCGTCCCCGCCAGACCCCACCAGGCGTCGGAGCGGCCGAGCGGGCCGCCGATATACTCGGTCCGCGGCGCGGCGAAGAAGGCCGCGAAGGGCTCGAAATCCTCCTGGCGCGGCGCGCGCAGGCGCAGCCGGCCGGTCTCGAGCGTGGGGATCTCGAGGCGGAAGGTCATTTCTTCTTCCCGAAGCCGGACAGGCCCGGCGGCATCGGCGCGCCGCCGCCCAGGCCCGGAAGGCCGCCCGGCATGCCGCCGCCCCCAAATCCACCGGGCCCGCCCATGCCCTGGGGCAGCTTCGGCGCCTGGCCCGGCGCGCCGCCCATGCCGGCGGGGGGCGTCATGCCCGCAGGCATCCCGCCTCCCTTGCCGCCGAAGAGCGCGCCCAGGCCGCCCCGCATCAGGCCCTTGGTCCCCATCTTGCCCATCTTCTTCATCATGTCCGCCATCTGGCGGTGCATCTTCAGAAGCTTGTTCACGTCGGCCACGTCCATGCCGCAGCCCGCCGCGATGCGCTTCTTGCGGCTGGCCTTGAGGAGGTCGGGGTTCTTCTTCTCCTCCTTGGTCATCGACTGGATGATGGCGATCTGGCGCTTGAGGATCTTGTCGTCGAGCCCCGCCTCGTCCATCTGCTTCTGCATCTTGCCCATGCCCGGCAGCATGCCCATCAGGCCGCCCATGCCGCCCATGGAGATCATCTGCTCGAACTGCTTCTGCAGGTCGTTCATGTCGAAGCGGCCCTTCTGGAACCGCCTCATCATCCGCTCGGCCTCTTCGGCCTCGATCGTCTCCTGGGCTTTTTCCACCAGCGAGACGATGTCGCCCATGCCCAGGATCCGGCCGGCGATCCGCTCGGGGTGGAATTCCTCGAGCGCGTCCATCTTCTCGCCGAGGCCGACGAACTTGATCGGCTTGCCGGTCACCGCGCGCATCGAGAGCGCGGCGCCCCCGCGGCCGTCGCCGTCCATGCGGGTCAGCACCACGCCGGTGACGCCGATGCGGCCGTCGAAGTTCTCGGCGACGTTCAGCGCGTCCTGGCCGGTCAGGCCGTCGACCACCAGCAGCGTCTCGCGCGGGCGCACGGCGTCGCGCACGGCGATGGCCTCGTCCATCAGCTCGTCGTCGACATGCAGACGGCCGGCGGTGTCGAGCATGTAGACGTCGAAGCCGCCCTGCTCGGCGGTCATCTTGGCGCGGCGGGCGATCTGGACCGGGCTCTCGCCCTTCACGATCGGCAGCACCTCGACGCCGGTCTGCAGGCCCAGGACCTGCAGCTGCTCCATCGCCGCCGGGCGGCGGACGTCGAGCGAGGCCATCAGGACCTTCTTCTTCTCCCGCTGGCTCAGGCGCATGGCGAGCTTCGCGGTGGTCGTGGTCTTGCCCGAGCCCTGCAGGCCGACCATCAGGATCGGCGTGGGCGGGTTGTCGACGCGCAGTTTTCCGATTTCGGCGCCGTCGCCGGCGAGCACCTTCACCAGCTCGTCATGCACGATCTTGACGACCTGCTGGCCGGGCGTGACGGACTTCGTCACCGCCTGGCCGGTCGCCTTCTCCTGCACGGCCTTGACGAAGTCGCGGGCGACGGGGAGCGAGACGTCGGCCTCCAGCAGCGCCACCCGCACCTCGCGCAGCGCGGTCGAGACGTCGGCCTCGGACAGCGCGCCCTGCTTGGTGAGTTTCTCGAAGACGCCCGAGAGGCGTTCGGAGAGGCTCTCGAACATGCCCAGCGCTCCTTCCTTCCTGGCCCGTGTTCCGACGGGGAGGTCGGAAGGGGCGGCGCAAACGTCAAGCGCTCCGGCGGGCGCGACGCGCTGGCCGGAGGCGATCCCCGCGCACGGCGGGGACCGGAAGCGTCGGGCTTCCGGGGATTGGGCCCGGCCTTTACGCGCGAGACGGGGCGGAGTCAACCGCGAGGGGCGGCGGGCGGGCCCGCGGCGGGCGCAGGCGACGGGCGCAGGCGACGGGCGCAGGCGACGGGGGCCGCGCCCGGTCCGGCCGCGCCGCCGGGGGCGCCGGAGTGGGGCAGGGGCGCCGCGCCCCGCCGCCGCCGCGTCGCGGCCGTCGGGGGAGGGCTTGACGGAGGGCGGCGCGGCGGGCTCCCTGTCGCCGTCAGTCAAGGGAGCCGAGACATGATCCGCCAGCGCCGCGACCGCCGCGAAACCCTGCCCGACCGGGCCCGTCGCGGACGCGCCGCCCGCGCCGCGGCCGCGCTCGCCGGCCTGCTGGCGCTGGGCGCCTGCGCGACCGCCGAGCCCGAGGCGACGGAGGCCGCGCCCGACGGCGTCTCCATCGCCGAGACCACGCGGATGCGCGCCGAGGTGCTCTCGGTCGACGTCGAGGCGGGGCAGGTGATGATGCGCGACCTCTCGACCGGCGACGTCTTCACCCACCGCCCCCCCGCCGAGATGACGGGCGCCATCGGCGTCGAGCCGGGCGACGTGGTCGAGGCGATGCGCACCCGCGCCATCACCGCCTGGCACGCCGAGGGCGGAGACGAGACCGGGCGCACCGAGTCCGAGGTGGTCTCGACCCCCGCGGCCTCCGGCGGCTCGCCGGCGATGGTGGGCGGGCGGCTGACCCGCTCGGTGATGAACTTCGTGGTCTGGAACGCCAAGACCGACGTGGCGGTGTTCCGCTCGCCCGAGGGCAACGTGGTGCGCTACCACCTGACCAACGACGAGGCCCGCGCCTTCGTCGCCTCCCTCGACGAGGGCGACCCGATCGAGGTCGAGATCTCCGACACCGTGGTGGTCAAGCTGGTGGAGTGACGGCGCGCCATCGCCGGTGGGTTGGGAGGGGGCCTGCGGGCCCCTTCCGCGTTTCCGGGCGCCGGCGGTTCCCGGCGCCGGCCGATGGCGCCGCCCCGGAGGGCGGCGCGCGCCCCCGAGCGCTCCCCACCCGCCCGCCCTCGCGCCCGGGGGCGCGGCGCGCCGCCGGCGAGGGGAGCCGCCAGGCGGCGAGGGCGAGGGGAGCCCGGGCGCGGCGGGATCGCGCCGGGGCGAGGGGCGGGCGCGTCGAGCCCGGGGGGCGCCCCGGCCTCAAGCCGGGGCCTCTCCCCCATATCCGCCGGCCGGGCTGCGGCGGGAGGGGGCGCGACGGCGCCGCCAGGCGGCGATCAGCGCGGCAGGCGGGTTCCGACGCCGGCCGCCTGCGCCTTCTCGTGGCAGAGCGCGGCGAGCGCGAGGTCGCCCATGGCGAGGCCCCGAAAGGCGAAGGCGATGGTCTCGGAGGGGTCGCGGCGCCCCTGCGCCTCGCCGCTCGCCAGCGCCGCGAGGTCGCCCTCGATCAGCGAGAACGCCAGCAGCGGGTCGGCCATCTGCCGCTCCTGCTCGCGGTCGTCGGTGAACACCCGGGCGCGGCCGGCGAGGCGGTCGACCTGCCAGGCGCGGGCGAGCTCGACCATCGACACGAACGCGCCGGGCGCGAGCCAGGCGGGGTCGAGGAACCGCGGCAGCTCCGGCGTGGGCGTGACCGAGGAGACCACCAGGTCCGCGCCCTCGACCGCGGCCTGGGGCCCGTCGGGCTCTTCGGTCGCGAGGCCCAGCGCGTGGGCCTCGGCCGCCAGCTTCTCGATGTTGGCCCGACCGCGGCCGAGGATGCGCACGGTCTTCAGCGGGAACAGCTCGGAAAAGAGCTGCAGGTGGCAGGAGCCCTGCACGCCGGTCCCGATCAGCGACAGCACCTGCGCGTCGGGCCGCGCCAGGTGCTGGGCGGCCAGCGCCGACAGCGCGGCGGTGCGCACGCCGGTGATCCAGTCCCCGTCCATCACCGCGATCGGCGCGCCTGTGGCGCTGTCGTGCAGGCAGATCAGCGCCCCGATCGAGGGCAGGCCCCTGGCCGCGTTGGCGGGCGACAGGCCCAGCGACTTGGTGGCGAAGCGGGGCGGGTCGTCCGAGGACGCCAGCATCGACATGTAGAGCCGCCCGTCGTCCCGGTTGATCGCGCGCTTGGGCGTGTTCTCCGAACGCCCCGAGCGCAGCCCCTTGAGCAGCCGCGCGAGCATCCCGGTCATCTCCCGCGCGGTGAGGCCCAGGCCCTCCACGTCCGCGCGCGTGAGGTAGAGCAGGTCGGACATGGCGGGGGCTCCTTGAGGCTGTCGGGGGTCGAGGGGGACGATGATCGGTGAGCGGACGGGGCGCAAGGGGGGCCGGCAAGGGGGGCGGCGCCCGGGCGGGTGAGCGGGGGCGCGGGGGGCTCCGCTTCTGAACTCACCAGGGAACAGGGCCGCGCCTGCTCCCCGCAGCCGTCCGTCGCTTGCGATGCCTGAGCTGCGGCGGGGGCCGGGTCAAGGACGAGCCGCCTTCGGCGGTCGCTTCGCGATCCTTGACCCGGCCCCCGCCGCAGCTCCGGTCGGCATCCGCGACGGACGGCTCCGGGGAACAGGCGCTTCGCGGGAGGCTCCCGGCGGGGGCGCCCGGGGCGGGCGTCGTCGGGGGGCGGGAAGGGACGGGGCGGCTTCGGCCGGCGAGGTGCGGGCCGCGATCCCGCCGGGCGGCGGACGCGGGCGCGCGGCGTCAGGCGCACGGCGTCGGGGGCACGGCGTCGGGGGCGCGGAAACGACGAAGGGCGCCGCTTGGGGCGCCCTTCGGGTCGGTCGGTCGTCCGGCCGGGCCCTCAGCGCGGGCTGCGCTTGGCCAGTATACGCTGCAGCGTCCGGCGGTGCATGTTCAGGCGGCGCGCGGTCTCGGAGACGTTGCGGTCGCAGAGCTCGAACACCCGCTGGATATGCTCCCAGCGCACCCGGTCGGCGGACATCGGGTTCTCGGGCGGGGGCGGCTTCTGCTCGCCCTCCGACAGCAGCGCCGCCTCGACGTCGTCGGCGTCCGCGGGCTTGGCGAGGTAGTCGGTCGCGCCGATCTTCACCGCGGCGACCGCGGTCGCGATGGCGCCGTAGCCGGTCAGCACCACGATGCGGCTGTCGGGGCGCGCCTCGCGCAGGGCCTCGACCACGTCGAGGCCGTTGCCGTCCTCGAGCCGCAGGTCGATCACCGCGAAGGCGGGGGGCGCGCGACGGACGAGGGCGAGGCCCTCGGCCACGCTCTCGGCGGGGGTCGGCTCGAAGCCGCGACGCTCCATCGCGCGGGTCAGGCGGCGGCGGAAGGGCTCGTCGTCGTCAAGCACAAGGAGCGACTTGTCGGGTCCGATGTCCCTCGGGGCCCGGTCGTCTTCTTCTTGGTCGGTCATGGACAGCTCGTCTCCCGTTCGCCCGGCGAATCTGGGGGGACACTATGGAAATCGAGCGCCGTGTCAAAGGCGCGCGAGGACGGATCGTCGCGGGCGGGCCAAAAAAACGCGGAATTCACAGTCTGTCCGCGAAACACTGCACCCGCTCGGCCACGTCCGCCGGCGGGATGTCGCGGCGGAACACGTCCAGGAAGCTCCCGTCCGGCGCCATCAGGTAGGTGAAGGTGGAGTGGTCCATCAGGTAGACTTCCGGGTCGTCGCCCTGCTTGGCGTAATAGGCCTTGTAGGCCTTGGCGATGGCGGCGGTCTGCTCGGGCGTGCCGGTCAGGCCGACCATGCGCGGGTGCAGGGCGCCCACGAAGTCCGACAGCGCCTGCGGCGTGTCGCGGGCGGGGTCGATGGTGACGAACACGGGCGTGACGTCGATCCCGCGCTCCTCGAGGATCTCGGTGGTCTGGGCCATGTTGGCGGTGTCGAAGGGGCAGACGTCCGGGCAGAAGGTGTAGCCGAAGTAGACCAGCGTCAGCCCGTCGATCACCTCCTTGTCGGTGACCGTCGCGCCGGTGTGGTCGGTCATCTCGAACGGGCCGCCGATGCTCGCCGCGCCGGGGGCCAGGGCCGAGGCGCGGCACTGGGCGAAGCGGTCCTCTCCGTCGGCGGGGCCGAAGGCGAACCAGGCGCCGGCTCCCAGCCCCGCGACGGCGACGGCCAGACCGGCGAAGGCGGCGGCGCGGGCGGCGTTGGGCTTGGGCATGGGGGGTCCTCCGGCAGCGGCGCGGAGACAGGGTCCGTCCCGCGCGGCGCATAGATGGCCGAGCCGGCGCGCCGGGGAAACCCCGCGCGACGCGAGGCCGCGCCGCGCCGCGCCGCGGCCCGCAGGGGCGTTCGGGGGCGGTTCCGACCCGGCCGACCCGTGCCGCAGGCCCTGCCGGGTCGTCGGGGCGCCGGGGCGTCGGGACGCCTGCGGCGTCGGAGCGCCTGCGGCGGGGAGCGGCCGGCCCGGCCGCTCCCCGCCCGCTCACAGGAAGGCGTCGGCGTCGTTGAGCGTGGCGGCGTCCACGCCCAGCACCGTGCCGACCAGCGCGCCGCCGGAGGTGCGGATCTCGGTCCCGCCCTCGATGTCCGTGAAGGTCAGCTCCGCGAAGGGGACGTCGGCGCGGATCCGGTCCTCGCCGGGCTGGAAGTCGGCGGCCACGTCGGCGCCGGTCTGCGAGCTCAGCCGGAACTCGTCCGCCCCGCCGCCGCCGGTCAGCGTATCGGTCCCGCCGCCGCCCTCGAGCGTGTCGTCCCCCGAGCCGCCGTCCACCACGTCGTCGCCCGAGCCGCCCGAGACCGTGTCGTCGCCCTCGCCGCCCCGCACCACGTCCGCGCCCGAGCCGCCGTTCACCGTGTCGTTCCCCGCGCCGCCCTCGAGCGTGTCGTCGCCGCTGTCGCCGTCCACCGCGTCGTGCCCGGCCCCGCCGTAGACGAAATCGTCGCCCGAGCCGCCCGAGACCTCGTCGTCGCCGTTCCCCCCGTCCACGTAGTCGTCGCCCGAGCCGCCGAACAGCCGGTCGCGCCCGTTCCCGCCGTAGACGAAGTCGTCGCCCCCCGCCCCGTCGAGCCGGTCGTCGCCGTCCCCGCCCGACAGGTAGTTGCCCCGCGCGTCGCCCTTGATCTGGTCGCGCCCGTCGGTGCCGCCCAGCTCGACGAACTTCCTGATCTCCTGCTTGTCGCCCAGGATCGTCGCCTTGTTCTTCGACAGGTCCGCCTTCAGCCCCTCCTGCCTGGTCTTCACCTCGACCGAGCCGTAGAACAGCGAGTTGTACCCCCCGCCCCCGTCCACCATGTCCCGCCCCAGCGAGCCCAGGATCACGTCCGAGCCGCCCCGGCCCAGGATCGCGTCCGCGCCCGTGGTCCCCAGGATCCGGTCGCCCGCCCGGGTCCCCACGAAGCGCATCGGCAGGTCCTCGTAGAGGTTCGCCAGGTGGTGCAGCGCGCCGTCGACGTCGCCGTCCTCGTAATGGTCCAGCGCCCGGTTCAACTCGCGGAAGAAGCGGTCCACGTCCGCCTCCAGGTTCTCGCCGCGCGCCAGCAGCCGCCCGGCGGCGTCGCGGATCTCGACCTGCTCGATGTCCTTCTCGCGCCCCTTGCGGTCCAGCGTCACCCGCAGCACGGCGCGCAGGCCGGCGCCCTCCAACACCAGCTCGCCCTTGCGGCCCGTGCGCTCGAAGGTCAGGTCGAAGTCTTCCGCGCCGTAGATGCGCGCCAGCGCCTCGGCCGGCGACTCGTAGCCCTCCGCCAGCGCCGAGGTCTGCTTGAACTTCGCCTTGCGTCCCGGCATGGCCGGCCCTCCCGTTGTCCGGGCCATTCCCCTTGACCCAGGGGAATGCTACGATGAACGCCGCCGCCCCGCCAGCTCTCCCGCGCGCTTCCCAGCGCCCGGGCGCCGGGCTATACCGGGCCCATGGCGGACGGACTTCCCTTCGGCATTCCCGCGCGCGGGCGGGTGGACTGGGTGCGGCTGCGCACCCTGACCTCGCTGCGCTGGCTGGCGGCGCTGGGGCAGGGGGCGGCGGTGCTGTTCGCCGACCTGGTGCTGCACATGTCGCTGCCGATCGGGGCCTGCTTCGGGGCGATCGCGGCCTCCGTCTCGCTCAACATCGTGGCCGAGGCGGTGCACGCCCCCAACAAGCGCCTGTCCGAGCGGGGCGTGGCGCTGACGCTGCTCTTCGACCTCGCCCAGCTCGGGATGCTGCTGTTCCTCACCGGGGGGCTGACCAACCCGTTCGCGCTGCTGGTGCTGGCGCCCGTGATCGTCTCGGCGACCGCGCTGTCGCTGCGCTCGACGCTGGTGCTGGGGCTGTTCGCGGCGGCCGAGATCTCGCTGCTGGCGCTGGTCTACATCCCCCTGGTCTTCGCCGACGGCACGGTGGTCGAGCCGCCGACCACGATCATGGCCGGAAGCTGGGTGGCGATGATGACCGGCCTCGCCTTCGTCGCCGGCTACGCGCGCCGGGTGACGGCCGAGATGTGGACGATGACCAAGGCGCTGGGCGCAGCCCAGGAGGCGCTGGGACGCGAGCAGCGCCTGACCGCCATCGGCGGGCTGGCGGCGGCGGCGGCGCATGAGCTGGGCACCCCGCTCGCCACCATCAAGCTGGTGGCCGGCGAGCTCTCGCGCGAGCTGCGCGACCAGCCGGAGCTGCACGAGGACGTGGAGCTGATCCGCCAGCAGGCCGAGCGCTGCCGCGAGATCCTGCGCGAGCTCTCGGCCACGGGCAAGGACGACCGGCACATGCGCACGGCGCCCATCTACCGCCTGGTCGAGGAGGCCGCCGGCCCTCACCGCGACCGCGGCAAGCGGGTGATCCTGCGCCTGCAGGGCCGGCCCCTGACCGATCCGCCCCCGCCCCAGCCCGAGGCGATGCGGCGTCCGGAAGTGATCCACGGCCTGCGCAACCTGGTGCAGAACGCCGTCGACTTCGCCGAGGCCTCGGTCTGGATCGACATCGACTGGAACGACCGCCACCTGCGCATCGCGGTGGGCGACGACGGGCCGGGCTTCGGCGCCGACATGCTGGGCCGGCTGGGCGACCCGTTCGTGCGCGCCCGCCTGCGCCCCGGCGCCGCCGGCGGCGACAGGCCCGGCCCCGCCGAGGAGGTCGAGCCCGAGGACGCCCCCTCCGGCGACGACGGCCGCGCCGGCTACGAGGGCATGGGCCTGGGCCTGTTCATCGCCAAGACCCTGCTCGAGCGCACCGGCGCCCGCGTCTCCTTCGCCAACGGCGGCGACGCCGAGGCCCGCGCCCCCGACGCCCGCGACCCCGAGATCCGCCTGTTCCCCGAGACCGCCCGCGCCCCCGGCGCCGTGGTCGAGGCGGTCTGGCCCCGCGGCGCGCTCGACCTGCCCGAGGGGCGGCCGCGCGGGGCGCTGGGGGCGAACGAGTCGTTCTCGCTCGGGAATGTTTGAACTCCGCAAACTTTCGTATAGGTTGAGTTCGCCGAGAGGGGGGGCCCTCCCCACGCCGCTCGCGGGAGATCGCCGGTGCTGGAGCTTGCCGAAGTCACCGCCCTGCTGACGGCCGCGCCCGCGGCCGCGCTGGAGGCGCTGCGGTCCGGGAACCAGCTGGTCCTGGCCGTCGCCGGCGGCTGCGCCGGGGCGGTGGCGGCCGCGCTCGGCCTTCGGACCCTGCGCCTGCGCGCCGGCCACCCCGGCCCGGGCCTCGCCGGCGTCGTCGCGCCGGGCGCGGCGGGGCTGGGCTCCCGCGGCCTGCGTCCCGGCGCCGGGACGCAGGGGGGCGAGGCCGGCCTCGGATTCCACCTCGAGGGCGGGCGCCTGCGCGCCCGCGACCGCGCCGCCCGCGGCTTCCTGGGCGATGAGACGCGCCCGCTCGACGATTTCACCCGCCGGCTGACCCCGGTCGAGGGGGCGATGGACCTGGGCCTCGCGCTCCGCGCGCTCGAGGCCGACGGCCGCCCGTTCCGCACGCTCGCCGACGACGACGAGGGCCGGAGCTGGGAGATCGCCGGCCGGCCCGAGGCGGGCGAGGCGCGCCTCGTCCTCGTCCCCGCCGGCCCCTCCCGGCGAGAGATCGCGCGGCTGCGCGGGATGCTGGCGATGCTCGCCGCCGACCGCGACCAGGCGACCGAGGCGCTGGAGGCGGCGCCGCTGCTGGCCTGGCGGCGCTCGCCCGCGGGGCACGTGGTCTGGGGCAACGCCCTCTATCGCCGGATCGCGGGGGCGGAGGAGGCGCACGGCTCCGACGCGGCGCCTCTGCCGGAGCTGCACCACGACGGCGGCGAGTCCCGCGGGGCCCGCCCGCCGGA
The DNA here is from genome assembly GCF_900113695.1 of Albimonas pacifica. GTDB lineage: Bacteria > Pseudomonadota > Alphaproteobacteria > Rhodobacterales > Rhodobacteraceae > Albimonas > Albimonas pacifica. Next base: position 413,697 of record NZ_FOQH01000002.1, read on the forward strand.
GGGGCGCCGCTCGGTCTTCGACGCGCGCACCGGGGAGCGGCGGTGGTACGAGCTGGCGGAGCTGCCCGCCTCCGACGGGGGAGAGCTCGGCTACGGCGTCGACGCCGCCGCGGCGGTCCATGCCGAGGGGGCGCTGCGCCGCTTCGTGGAAACCCTGACCGAGACCTTCGCGCATCTGGCCATCGGTCTCGCGATCTTCGACCGCGAGACGCGGCTGGGCCTGTTCAACCCTGCCTTCGCCTCGCTGATGCGGCTCGACCCGGCCTGGCTGGCGGGACGGCCGTCGCTGTCGGACGTGCTCGAGCGGCTGCGCGCCGAGCGGCGGCTGCCCGACCACGAGGATTTCCAGCGCTGGCGGGCCGACATGCTGGGCCTGTTCCGGGCCGAGGGCGGGCAGGAGCGGCCGGAGCGGACCGAGGTTTGGCACCTGCCGGGCGAGCTGCAGATCCGGGTGGTGGCGCGGCCCCATCCCCAGGGGGCGGTGGCCTTCCTGTTCGAGGACGTCTCCGAGACCGCGCGGCTGGAGCGCCGCTTCGCCACCGAGACCGAGATCCGCCGCGCGGTGATGGACCGGCTGGAGGAGGGCGTGATCGCCTTCGGCCCCGACGGGGCGGCGCGGTTCGTGAACCCCGCCTTCGCCGCGATCTGGCGGCCGCGGGCCGAGGACCTCGACGGGGGGCTCGACGACGTCGACGTCGGGCTCGCGGAGGGCGGGGCCGAGCGGCTGCGCCTGCCCCAGGCGCTGGAGATGTTCCGCGCGCGCAGCGGCGCGGCGGCGGTCTGGGACCGGCTGGCGGAGTTCTTCGGCGCCCCCGCCGACCGCGCCGCCTGGTCCGAGGAGGTCTCGCTGACCGACGGACGGCGGCTGCGGGTGCGGGTGGCGGCGCTGCCCGACGGCTCGGTGCTGGCGGCCTTCACCGACGTCACCGACACCGCGCGCGCCGAACTCGCCACGCGCGAGCGCACCGCCGCGCTGGAGGCGGCCGAGGAGATCCGGGGGGCGCTGCTCGAGCAGGTCTCGGGCCGGGTGCGCACGCCGCTGGCGCGGATCCTGGGCCTGGGCCTCGCGCTGCGCGACGAGGCCGAGGACGCCGGCGCCGAGCCCGGGGCGCTGGAGCGGATCGACGCGATCCTGGAGGCGGCGAGCCAGGTGCAGGCGGCGCTGAGCGGGGTGGCGGACCTCGCCTCGGCCCAGGCCGGGGTGTTGTCGCTGACGCCCGAGACGGTGGACCTGCGCGCCGCGCTGGTGGCGGCGCTGGACATGGCCCAGCGCCGCGCGGCGGAGCGGGGCGTGACCCTGTCGCTGGAGCCCGCCGCGGGGGCGGAGGGGGGCGAGCAGGTGCTGGGCGACGCCGCCCGGGTGCGCCAGCTCCTGTTCAACCTGGTGACCGATGCGGTGCACCGCGCCGGGGCCGGCGACGAGGTGCGCGCGGGCGCCTGCCGTCGGGGCGGCGAGATCGAGATCTGGACCGAGGCGCCCGACGACGGCGCCCCTTCCGACGCCGGCCCCGCCCCGGGCGAGCCGCGCCATGGCGGCCTCGCCCATGCCCTGGTGCGCCGCTTCTCGGAACTGCACGGCGGCTCGGTGCGCACCGAGCGCCTGGAGCGCGCCGGCGCCCTCCGCCGGCGGGTGATCTGCACCCTCCCCGCCGAAGCCCTGCGCGCCCCCGCCCCCCGCCGCGCCCCCGCCGTCGCCTGACCCCGGCCGTCGCCTGTCCCCCGCCGTCGCCTGAACCCCGGCCCCGCGGCTTCGGGCCCTTCGGCGAACGGCGGCCTCCCATGCGGAGCGTCCGCGCGACATCCTCCCCCTCCTCCTCCCCCTCCTCCTCCTCCCCCTCCCCCTCCTCGTCCGCCGCCGCTCCGGCGGCCTTCTCGTTTTGCCCCGCCGTGCCCGCGTCCTCGGGCGGCGGGACTGCGGGCGGGGCCGGACCGGGCGAGGCCGGACTGGGCGAGGCCGGACTGGGCGAGGCCGGCCGACGCGGGGCCGAACTAGGCGAGGCCGGACCGGGCGCGGGCCGGGACGCAGGGGCGGGCCGGGACGCAGGGGCGGGCCGGGACGCAGGGACGCAGGGGCGGGCCGCGCCCGCGGGGCCGGCCGCTCCCGGCGCCGGCGAAGCGGGGCCCGGGGCGGGCGGAGCCGGGCGTTCGGGCGTGGGCGGGGCGCCGCTCCGGACCTGCGGGGCGGGGCGCGGCAGGGGGCGAAGCCTCGCTTCGCCGTCTGGGGACGGGCGGCGCGGCGCGGGGGCAGGGCGCCTGTGCGCGGGCGGGGCATTGCTCCGGGGAGGCGGGATCGCCATGATCGGGGGGCGTCCCACGCGCCCCCGTTTCTCCCCGCCACCGGAGCCGCCATGTCATTGCGATCCGACGCCGCCGCGCCTGCGCCTGCGCTCCGCCGCCTGCTGGCGGACGCGGAGGCGACCGACCGGCTCGGCGCCGCGCTGGGCCTCGCGCTCGCGCCCGGCGACGCGGTGATGCTCTCGGGCGACCTGGGGGCCGGCAAGTCGGCGCTGGCCCGCGCCGCGATCTCGGCGATCCTGGCGCAGGAGGACCGGGTCGAGGACATCCCCTCGCCCTCCTTCACGCTGGTGCAGAGCTACGACAGCGCCCGCGGCGAGATCTGGCACGCCGACCTCCACCGCCTCGGCGGCCCCGCCGCGATCCCCGAGCTGGGGCTGGAGGAGGCCTTCGAGGACGCGATCTGCCTCGTCGAGTGGCCCGAGCGCCTCGGCCCCCTCGCCCCCGCCCGCCGGCTGGAGATCGCGCTCGCCTTCCCGCCCGGCGACGGCGAGGGCCGCCTGCTGGAGGTCCGCCCGGTCGGCCCCGGGTGGGAGGCCGCGCTGGCGGCGCTGGGCCGGTGAGCCCCCGTCGCCGCCCGCTTCCCCGCCCCCGTCGCCGTCCCCGTCGCCATGACGAAATCCGTCGCCCCCGCGCTTGACGCAGCCCCGGCCGCGATCCCAGAACAGCTGTCCCGCAACCCGACCCCGCGAGCGCCCGTGCCCGAGACCTCCGCCTCCCCCGCCCCCGACCGGGACGCCCTGCGCGCCGCCTTCCTGGCGCAGGCCGGCTGGGCCGCCGCCACGATCCGGCCGCTGGCCGGCGACGCCTCCAACCGCCGCTACGAGCGGCTGAGCGAGGGCCCCGGCGGGGCCGGCGCGGTGCTGATGGACGCGCCCCCCGAGAAGGGCGAGGACCTGGTCCCCTTCCTGGGCGTCACGCAGGCGCTGCGCGCCCGCGGCTTCTCGGCCCCCGAGATCCTCGCCGCCGACCCCGCCACGGGCTTCGCGGTGATCGAGGACCTGGGCGACGACCTCTACGCCCGGGTCTGCGCGCGCGATCCCGCGCTGGAGACCCCCCTCTACCTCGCCGCGGCCGAGCTGCTGGCCGAGCTGCAGTCCGCCCCGGCCCCCGAGATCGCCGGCGACCACGCCGTCCCCCCCTACGACCGCGGCACGCTGGAGCGGGAGGCGATGCTGCTGCCCGAGTGGTATCTCGCGGGCCTCGGGCAGGGCTCGGCCGCGCTGGCCGAGGAGTTCCGCGGCCGCGTGACCGCGGCCCTCGCGCCGGTCGAGGACGTCCGCGGCGCGCTCGCGCTGCGCGACTTCCATGCCGAGAACCTGCTGTGGCTGCCCGCGCGCCGGGGCGCCGCGCGGGTGGGGCTGCTCGACTACCAGGACGCGCTGCGCGGCCACGGCGCCTACGACCTGATCTCGCTGACCGAGGACGCCCGCCGCGACACCTCCGAAGGCCTGCGCGCCGCCGCCACGCGGCGCTACCTGGAGGCCTCGGGCCAGGACCCCGAGGCCTTCGGGACCGCCGCGGCCCTGCTCGCCGCCCAGCGCAACATGAAGATCGTGGGCATCTTCGCCCGCCTGCACCTGCGCGACGGCAAGGCGGGCTACCTCGACCTGATCCCGCGGGTCTGGGGGCACCTGGCGCGCGACCTCGCCCACCCCGCGCTCTCGGAGCTTCAGGCCTTCGTGAAGGCCCACGTGCCCCCGCCCGCGCCCGGCGCCCTCGCCCGCCTGCGGGGCGCGCGATGACGCCGTCGCGCGCGATGATCATGGCGGCCGGCAAGGGCACGCGGATGGGGGCGCTGACGCAGACCGCGCCCAAGCCGATGCTGCCGGTGGCGGGGCGTCCGCTGATCGACCACGCCCTCGACCGGGTCGTCGAGGGCGGGGCCGCCGAGGCGGTGGTGAACCTGCACCACCTCGGCGAGCAGATCCGCGCCCATCTCGCCGGCCGCGAGGCGCCCCGCGTGACCTTCTCCGACGAGACCGAAGCGCTGCTCGACACCGGCGGCGGCGTGCGCAAGGCCCGCCCCCTGCTGGGCGAGGCGCCGGTCTACGTGCTGAACTCGGATGCCATCTGGACCGGCGCCGCCCCCCTGCCGACGCTGGCCGCCGCCTGGGACGAGGGGCGGATGGACGCGCTCCTGCACTTCGTGCGCCGCGAGGATGCGGTCGCCTACACCCGCGCCGGCGACTTCTTCCTGGAGGACGTCGCGGACGGCGTCGGCCGCCCCGTGCGGCGGGGCGAGGCGCCGCTCGCGCCCTACATCTACGCCTCGGCCCAGATCGTGCGCCCCGCGGCCTTCGAGGGCTTTCCGCCGGGCCCCTTCTCGACCAACCTCGTCTGGGACCGCCTGCTGGAGGCGGGGCGCCTCTTCGCCGTGGTCCACGAGGGCGCCTGGGTCGACGTCGGCACGCCCGAGGGGCTCGCCGCCGCCGAGGCGCTGCTGGCATGAACCGCCGCCCGTCCCGCCCGCGCCCGCGGGCCGGATCCGTCCCCCGCGTCGCGCCCGGCGCCTCGACCCCGCAGGCCGCATGACCCTCTTTCCCCCCTCGAGCGCCCCGCGCGTCTTCTACGTGGCCCCCGGCGCGGACTTCTCCGCCGCCCTCGCCCGGGGCCTGCGCGAGCGTCTCGCCGCGGCGCCGGGGGGCGAGGCGCCCGAGGCCATCGCCCGCGTCCAGCTCTACCTCAACACGCGGCGCACCGGCCGCGCCCTGATCTCGGCGCTGGAGGCCGGGCGCCCCGCCGCCTGGCTGCCCCGCCTCTCCTACGTCGGCGAGATGGCGGAGGAGGCGCTGCTCGCCGGCATCCCCGCAGGCTCCAGCCCGATGCGCCGCACCCTGGCGCTGATGCGCCTGACCGAGGCGTTCCTCGCCGCCAACCCCGAGTTCGGCGATCCGCTGGGCGCCCCCGCGCTGGCGATGTCGCTGCGCGGGCTGCTCGACGAGCTGCAGGCCGCCGGCCTCGACGCCCAGGCGCTGCGCGAGCTGGACCTCGCCCAGCACGCCGCCCACTGGGACCTGACCGCGCGCTTCCTGACCATCGCCGCCGAGCACTGGCCCGCCTGGCTCGACGAGAACGAGCACGGCGCGCCGGACCCCGAGACCCGCCGCCGCCTCGCCGTCGCGGCCCTGCGTGCGGAGTGGGAGGCGCAGCCGCCTGCCCATCCCGTGATCGCCGCAGGCTCCACCGCCTCGACCCCCGCCACCGCCGAGCTGCTGGCCGCCGTCGCGCGCCTGCCCGACGGCGCGGTGGTGCTGCCCGGCTGGGATCCCGACCTGCCGCAGGACGTGTGGGAGGAGCTGACCGGCGACGCCCCGCGCCCCGAGCACCCCCACCACTTCCAGGCCCGCTTCCTCGCCTCGCTCGGCCTCGGGCCGCAGGACGTGACGGCCTGGGGCGAGCCCTCGCCCCCCTCGCCGCCCCGCCTGCGCCTCCTGACCCAGGCCCTGCGCCCCGCGCCCGTGACCGACCACTGGCTCGACGCGCTGGAGGAGCTCGCCGCCGAGGCCCCCGCGGCGACCGCGGGGCTCGCCCTGCTGGAGGCGGAGACGCCGCGCGACGAGGCCGCCGCCATCGCCGGCGCCCTGATGGCCGAGGCCGCCGCCGGCGGCACGGCGGCCCTCGTCACCCCCGACCAGGTCCTCGCGCGCCGGGTGAAGGCGGAACTGGGCCGCTGGGGGATCGAGCCCGACGACAGCGCCGGCCGCCCCCTCGGCCTGACGCCCCCCGGCATCCTCCTCGGCCTCGCCGCCGGCCGCCTCGGCCGCCCGATGACGGCCGAGGCGCTGGCCGCCCTGCTGCGCCACCCCCTCGCCTGCGCCCCCGCCCGCCGCGCTCACCTGCGCTGCCTCGCCTTCCTGACCCGCGAGGCGCTGCGCGGCGGCGCCCGCGAGATCGACTGGGACCGGCTGAGCCAGCGCCTCGACGCCCGCCGCGCCGACCCCGAGCGCCCCGCCAAGGCCCCCGAGGGCTTCGATCCCTGGCTCGCCTGGCTGCGCGGCCTTCTCGCCCCCCTCGCCTCGCCGCCCCCGGGCGCCGCCGCCTGCGTCGCGCTCCACCGCGCCGCCGCCGAGGCTCTCAGCCGCGGCCCCGCCCATTTCGCCCCCGAAGACGCCGCCGAGGCGGGCGCCGAGCTCGCCCCCCTCTGGTCCGACGCCGACGGCGCCGACGCCCTCCGCTTCGTCGAGGAGCTGGCCGAGGCCGCCCCGGCCCACGGCGACGGCCTGCCCCCCGCCGCCTACGGCGCCCTGTGGACCGCGCTGATCCGCGCGAAGCAATCGCGTCCCCGCCCCGAGCGGGTGACCGAGCGGATCCGCATCCTCGGCGCGCTCGAGGCCCGGGCGGAGACCGTCGGCCTGATGATCCTCGGCGGGTTGAACGAAGGGGCCTGGCCCGCCCATCCCGCGCCCGACCCCTGGCTGAACCGGGGCCTGCGCGAGCAGCTCGGCCTCGCCTCGCCCGAGCGGCGCATCGGCCTCGCCGCGCACGACTTCCTGATGGCCGCGAACGCGCCCCGTGCGGTGCTCAGCCGCTCGAAACGCGACGACGGCGGCCCCTCGAACCCCGCGCGCTGGCTGGTGCGCCTGTCGAACCTGCTCGACGGCGCCTCGAAGGAGTCCCTCGCCGCCATGCGCGCCCGCGGCCAGGCCCTGCTGCGCGCCGCCGACGCCCTCGACCTGGGCCCCACGGTTCCGCCGGAGCCCCGCCCCAATCCCAAGCCGCCGGTGGAGACCCGCCCCCGCCGACTGTCGGTCACGGCGGTCGAGACGCTGGTCCGCGACCCCTACGCGATCTACGCCCGCCACGTCCTGCGCCTGCGCAAGCTCGAGCCCCTCGGCCGCGCCCCGGACGCGCGCGACATGGGCACCGCCCTGCACGCGGTGATGGAGGCCTTCGCACGGGACATCGCGCCGCTGCCGTCGACGGCGGGCGTGCCCGAGCTCCGCGCCAAGCTGATCGCCGCCGCCGAGCGCCTGTTGCCCGATCTCGTCCCCTGGCCCGCCCAGCGTCGCCTCTGGCTCGCGCGCATCGCGCGGGCCGCCGACTGGATCGCCGCCGGCGAGGCCGGACGCCGCGCCCACGGCGAGGTGGCGGCGCTGGAGGCGAAGGGCGAGCGTCTCCTGGAGGGGCAGGGCGGCGCGTTCCGCCTGACCGCCACCGCCGACCGCATCGACCGGCTGGGAACCGGGAGCCTCGCCATCTACGACTACAAGACCGGCACGCCCCCGTCCGAGAAGCAGATCGGCGTCTACAACGTCCAGCTCCAGCTCGAGGCCGCCATCGCCGAGGCCGGCGGCTTCCCCGACCTGCCCGCAGCCCCGGTCGCCCATCTCGAATACGTGGGCCTGTCGGGGTCCGGCGTCGGCGGAACCTCGCGGCTGGTGGACCTGGTGAAACGCTCCGCCGCCGACGCCTGGGGAGAGCTGGGGGAGCTGGTCGCCCGCTACGACGATCCCGCCCAGGGCTACCGCTCGCGCGAGCGCCTGCCGCGCGAGGAGTTCGTGGGCGACTACGACCAGCTCGCCCGCCATGGCGAGTGGACCGGCGCGGAGGACGGCGAATGAGCCCGCTCGACAAGCCCCCCCATGAGGCGACGCTGGCGCAGGTGCGCGCCTCCGCCCCCGGCGCCTCGGCCTGGGTGGCGGCCAACGCCGGCTCGGGCAAGACCTCGGTGCTGACGCGGCGCGTGGCGCGCCTGCTGCTGGACGGCTGCCGGCCCGAGAAGATCCTCTGCCTGACCTACACGCGCGCCGCCGCCGCCGAGATGCAGGCGCGCCTCTTCAAGCTGCTGGGCGAGTGGTCGCTGCAGAGCGACGCCACGCTGGCGACGACGCTGACCGACCTCGGCCTCCCCGGAGATCCCGACCGCCAGGCCCTGCGCCGTGCGCGAAAGCTCTTCGCCGAGGCGCTGGAGACCCCCGGCGGCCTGAAGATCCAGACGATCCACGCCTTCTGCGCCTCCCTCCTGCGCCGCTTCCCGCTGGAGTCCGGCGCTCCCCCGGGGTTCTCGGAGCTCGACGACGCCGCCCGCGCCCGGATGCTGGACGAGATCCGCGACCGCCTCGCGGCCGAGGCCGAGGCCACGCCCGACGCCCCCTTCGACGCCGCCGCCAACCGTCTCTCCGAACAGGGGCTCGAGAGCCTGACCGCCGCCATTCTCGGGGCCCGGGACCTGTTTCCCGAAAACCCCGAGCCGCTCTTGCGTGCGGCCTTCGACCTCTCCCCCGCCTCCGACTTCCGCCGCGCCGCCGAGCGGGAGATGTCGGGCATCGACGCGGACGACCTCGGCCGCCTGGTCGAGACGATGTCGAAGGGCAAGAGCACCGACGCCAAGTTCGCCGACGAGCTGCGCCCCGCCTGGCAGGCGCTGGAGGCCGCCGACGCGCTGACCGCCGCGCGCGCCGTCGAGACCGCGCTGCACACGAAGTCGGGCGAGCCGCGCAAGCTCTCCCGCCTGCCCACCAAGGGCGTGGCCGAGGCGCATCCCTGGACGGCGGAGCTGATCGAACAGCTCTCGGGCCAGGCGCAGGAGCTGCGCGCCCTGCGCGTCGCCCATGCCGGGTTCGACAAGGCCATGGACCTGCACCGCTACGCCCGTGCCGTGCTGGACCTCTATGCGAAGGAGAAGGCGCGCGAAGGCGTCATCGACTTCGACGACCTGATCCGCGCGGCCGGCGCGCTGCTGACCACCTCCGAGACCGCCGCCTGGGCGCTGTGGAAGCTGGACGGCGGGCTCGATCACATCCTGATCGACGAGGCGCAGGACACCTCGCCCGCCCAATGGGCCCTGGTGCGCGCCATCGCCGAGGAGTTCCTGGCCGGCCAGGGCGCCCAGGACCGCCCCCGCACCGTCTTCGCGGTGGGCGACGAGAAGCAGTCGATCTATTCCTTCCAGGGCGCGGCCCCGCGCGAGTTCGGGCGGATGCGCGCCCATTTCCGCCAGTTTCTCGCCGCCGCCGCCGAGGCCGGCGAGGGCATCCCCCTGCAGGAATCCTCGCTCGACTACTCCTTCCGCTCGGCGCCGTCGCTGCTGGCGCTGGTCGACGCGGCCTTCGCCGACGCGGCCGCCGCCCTGACCGCGGACGCCGAGACCCCCTCCCACATCGCCTTCCACGAGCAGGCCCCCGGCCGCGTCGACCTCTGGCCCCTGCTGGAGACGCCCGAGCGCGCCGAGCCCCCCGCCTGGCACCTGCCGGTGGACGCGCTGCCGGCCCAGGCGCCCGTCCTGCGCCTCGCCGACGCCGTCGCCGCCCACGTCCAGGACCAGATCGGCGCCCCGATCCCCGACCGCGACGCGCCGGGCGGCTGGCGTCCGATGCGGGCCGGCGACGTCATCGTGCTGCTGCGCCGGCGCGGGGCGCTGGCCGGCGCCCTGGTCGACCGGCTCAAGCAGCGCGGGGTCCCGGTGGCGGGGGCCGACCGCCTGCGCCTGACCGCCTCGCTGGCGGTGCGCGACCTGCTCTCGCTGCTGCGGGTGGCGCTGGACCCCGACGACGATCTCTCCACCGCCGAGGTCCTGCGCTCCCCCCTCGGCATGGTCTCCGCCGAGGAGCTGGAGACCCTGGCCCTGACCCGCGACCGCAGCTCCCTCTCCCGCTTCCTGCGCGAGACGTTCCCGGATCACCCCGCGGCGCGCCTGCTGACCGACGTGCTCAACGCCGCCGACTACGAGCGCCCCCACGAACTGCTGCAACGCGCCCTCGTCGGCCACGGCGCCCGCGCCCGCATCCGCGCCCGCCTGAACCCGGAGGAGGAGGACGCCGTCGACGAGCTCCTCGCCCGCGCGCTGGCCTACGAGGCGACCGAGACCCCCACGCTGCCGGGCTTCCTCGCCTTCATGGAGGCCTCCGAGGACCTGACCCTGAAGCGCGAGATGGACGGCGCCGGGGACGCGGTGCGGGTGATGACCGTCCACGCCGCCAAGGGGCTCGAGGCGCCCTTCGTGATCCTCGCCGACGCGGGGCCGTCGAAATCCCCGCCCGGCTCCGACGTCCTGACCCACCCCTCCGACCCGCCCGTCGCCCTGTGGTCCTCGCCGAAAGCCGACGAGGCGCCCCCGATGACCGAGGCCAAGGCCGCGCGCGCCGAGCGGGAGGCGGACGAGTCCCTGCGCCTGCTCTACGTGGCCCTCACCCGCGCCCGCTCTCGGCTGCTGATCTGCGGCACGCTGGGCGCAAAGGCGGACCCGGAGGGGAGCTGGCACCACCGCGTCGCCGGCGCGATGCTCGACTGCGACGCGACCGAGACCCCGGCCCCCGCCTGCCTCGCCGCCGAGCCCTTCGAGACGGTCCTGACCCTCGCCGACCGCTGGACGCCGCCCGCCGAGGTCGCCGCGCCGGCCGCGGCCACGGACGACGCCGAGGGTTTCGCGCCGGCCGCGGCGCCCGCCGACCTCGGCGCCGCCGGACCCTTCCGACCGGCCCCGCCTGCCGGCGCCCGTCCGGCCTCGCTGCCCCGCGCCCGGCGCCGGGTGGCGGCGAGCGCCCTGGACCGCGAGGGCGAGGCCGCGGCCCCCGCGCCCCACGCCCCCTCGCCCCACGCCCCCTCGCCCCACGACCGCGAGACCGCGCGCCGCCGCGGCGACGCCATCCATCGCCTGCTGGAGGCGTTGCCGCCGCTCCCGCCCGAGGCCCGCGGGACCCGGGCCGAGGCGCTGCTCGCCGCCGCCCATCCCGAGCTCCCGCCCGAACTGCGCGCCGGCTGCGTCGAGGAGGCGCTGGCGGCCCTCGCCCACCCCGACGTCGCCCCCTGGCTCGCGCCCTCGGCGCTGGCGGAGGCGACGCTTTCGGCCGACCTGCCCGGAGACCTGCGCCTGATCGGCCGGGTCGACCGGCTGGCGGTCGAGCGCGGGCGGCTGCGCCTGCTGGACTGGAAGACCGGCCCCGCGCCCGAGACGGCGCCCGAGCCCTACCTGCGCCAGATGGCGGCCTACCGCCACGCGCTTCAGGCGCTCCACCCCGGGGCGGAGATCGAGGCGGCCCTGTTCTGGACCGCCTCCCTCCGCCTCGAGACCCTGGCGCCGGAGGCCCTCGACGCCGCGCTCGCCCGCCTCTCCGCCGACCCGAAGGCCGACCGGCTCGCGGAGGCCGCCGACCCGCCCAACCCCGCAGCCGAGCCTGCCTGAGGCCGGGCGCGGGTCTCGCCCCGCCCCCCGACCCGCCCCCCCGACCCGCCCCCCGACCCGCCCCCGACCTGCTGCGGCGCGACGCAGCCGGACGCGCCGGCAGGGCGTCTCCGGCCCCCGCCGCCCGCCCCCTGCATCCGGCGCCGTGGCGCCGCGGAGACCCCATATCTGCGCCCTGCCGCCCCGGCGCATGCGCGATCTTGACCCGTCCGCCCCGCCTACCTAGCTTCAACCCTCCCGGCGCCGGACCTCCGGACGCCGCCGAATTCAGGAGAGCGACCATGGGCACGACCCCCGTGACCGACGCCACCTTCGAGAGCGACGTCATCGCGTCCGACACCCCCGTGGTGGTGGACTTCTGGGCCGAGTGGTGCGGCCCGTGCAAGCAGATCGGCCCCTCGCTGGAGGAGCTGGCGGGCGAGCTCGACGGCAAGGTCAAGATCGTCAAGCTGAACGTCGACGAGAACCCCAACGCCGCCTCGCGCTACGGCGTGCGCGGCATCCCCACGCTGCTGGTCTTCAAGAACGGGGCCGTGGCCTCGTCCAAGGTCGGCGCGGCGCCCAAGTCGGCGCTCAAGCAGTGGATCGAAGGCGCCCTGTGACGCCTGCGGGAGGGCTTGCGCCATGATCGGGTTCAAGCCCTCCCTCCCCCCGCCCGAGACGCCGCTGGACCGTCCCGGCCTCTCGGACTGGACCGAGGCCTACGACAATTCCGGCCACATCCCCGATGCGGCCGCCTTCCTCGAAGCCTGGCCCCGCGACGCCGCCGCCTTCCGCGCGGCGCTGGGGCCGAGGGCGCACCTCGACCTGCCCTACCGCGGCGGCCTGAGCGACCCCGAGCGCGAGCGGCTGGACCTGTTCCTGCCCGAGGGCGAGCCCCGCGGCCTCGCCGTCTTCGTGCACGGCGGCTACTGGCTGCGCTTCGGGCGCGAGATCTGGTCCCACCTCGCCGCCGGGGCCGTCGCGCGCGGCTGGGCGGTGGCGATGCCCTCCTACACGCTGGCGCCGCGCGCCCGGATCTCCGCGATGGTCCCCCAGGTCGCGCGCGCGGTGGAGGAGGCGGCCCGCCTCGTCCCCGGCCCGATCGCGCTCGCCGGCCACTCCGCCGGCGGCCATCTCGTCTCGCGCCTGGTCTGCGCGGGCTCGGCGCTGTCGCCCGAGGCCGCCTCGCGCCTCGTGCGCACGGTCTCGATCTCCGGCCTGCACGACCTGCGCCCGCTGCGCTTCACGGCGATGAACGAGAGCCTTGGCCTCGACGCCGCCGAGGCCGCGGCCGAGAGCGCGGCCCTCCACGCGCCCGCCCCCGGCGCCCGCCTCGCGGCCTGGGTCGGGGCGGAGGAGCGGCCCGAGTTCCTGCGCCAGTCGACGATGATCGCGGCGATGTGGGGCGGGCTCGCCGAGACCCGCCTCGTGGTCGATCCCGGCCGCCACCACTTCGACGTGATCGCCCCGCTCGCCGAGGCCGACAGCCCCCTGACGCAGACCCTCGCGGACTGGTAGACCGGGGGGCAGACCCGCACCCGGAGGACCCCCATGCAGTGCTTTTTCGTGCAGCTGAAGACCAGGCTCGGCCGCGCCTACGACGTCGCCGACGCGCTGGCCCGGCGCGAGCTCGCCTCCGAGGTCTATTCCACCTCCGGCGAATACGACCTGCTGGCCAAGTTCTATGTCGAGGACGACGTCGACGTGGGCCATTTCGTGAACCAGAACCTGCACGACATCGACGGCATCGAGCGGACCTACACCACCCTGACCTTCAAGGCGTTCTGAGGGGCGGCCGGGCTGCCGCCACGGCGCGTCGCCCGCCCCCGAATTTCCCTCCCGAAACCGTCGCGCAGGGCGTTGACACCCCCTCCGCCGGGGGATAATCACCCGCCTCGTGACGGGCGCGTAGCTCAGTGGGAGAGCACTACGTTGACATCGTAGGGGTCGCTGGTTCAATCCCAGCCGCGCCCACCATCACACCCCCCTCCGCCGACGGACCGGCCCCTGCGCAGGGCCCCCTTTCCGGGCGGCGGGTTAATCAAGCCTCAACATCCGCCGTGTACCTCCGCCCCACCTGTCGGTCGCGCGGAGTGCGTCATGTCGCTTGAGAACCTGCCTGCGGGACGAAAGATCCTTCTCGTGTTCGCGGCCCTTTTCGGGATCGCCGCCGCCTTCCTGGCGGCCACCGCGGGCGCCGGGCGGATGGCCGCGGGCAGCGGGCTGACGGTGGGGGAGGCGCTGGCCCCCCTCGCCGACACGGCGTCGGGGATCAAGCTGCAGGGCGCCCTCGCCCGCATGGAGATGCAGGCGATCGCCGCCGGCGACGCCGACGGCTCCCTCGACGACTTCGAACAGCGGCTGGAGGAGGCGCGCGGCCACGCCCGCACGCTGCTCGACGGGACGGGGACCGGGGACGCGCGCGTGCCGCCCTCCGACTCCCCCGCCGTGCGCGAGGCCGCGGGCGAGGTGCTGGCCCAGGCCGACCTGCTGCTCGCCGCCGGGCGCGCCCGCCACGACCTGCTCGCCGCGCGCACCGGCGTGGGCAGCGGCGCGGACGAGGAATTCGACGGCCTCTACGACCGCCTGATCGAGGGGACGGAGGGGGCGGTGGCCCTCGCCGGCGCCGACGGCGAGGCTCAGCGCCGCCTCGGCGAGGCGCGCCGCCTGATCGCTCACGGCCACCTGCTGGTCGAGGAGGTGCTGGGCGGCGACGCGGGCGAGGACATGGGCGAGGCGCTGGAGGCTTTCGCCCGCGCCCGGACCCTGCTGGGCGAGGTTCCCGCCCTCGTGCCCGCCGCCGCCGCCGCGCTGGCCCCGCTCGCGGAGGCCGTGACCCGCTTCTCCGCCCTCGCCGAGACCCGGCGCGCGGACGGCCTCGCCCAGGCGCGCGAGGACGCCGCGACGCTGGCCGCCTTCGACGCCGCGCACGCGCGGTTCAAGGCCGCCGCCGACCGGGCCGACCGCGAGATCCACGAGGCCATGCAGGAGGGTCTCGCCGAACTGCGCGCCAACGAGCGCCTCGCCACCCTCCTGCCGGCGGCGGCGCTGCTGGCGCTGGGGGCGTCCTCGCTGCTCGCCTGGCGCTGGCTGACGCGGATCATCGGCGGCCGCCTGCAGGACCTGGCCGAGACGCTGCGCCGGGTGAACGCGGGCGACCTCGACGCGCCCCCGCCCGCCTGGCGCTCCACCGACGAGGTGGGGGAACTGCGCGACGGGCTCGAAGCCTTCCGCAAGGCCCAGGCCGACCGCGCCCGGATGGAGGCCGAGACCCGCGCCCGCGAGCAGGAGGCGACGCTGCGCGCGGAGCAGTCCGCCCGGCTCAACGCCCGCCTGTCCGATCTCGCCGAGGCGGCGGCGAAGGGCGACCTCTCCCGCCGGCTCGGCGCCGGGCACGGCGCGGCCGAGCTCGACCGGCTCGCCGCCGACGTCGACCGGCTGATGGCCGCGGTCTCGCAGGCGGTCTCGGCCGTCGGGGGGGCGCTGGCGGCGCTGGCGCAGGGGGACCTCTCGCGCGGGATGCCCGGGCGCTTCGACGGCGCCTTCGCGACGCTGGCGGCCGACGCGCAGCGCGCCGGCGCCAATCTCTCCGAGATGCTGGGCGAGGTGCGCGCGCGCGCCGGCCGCGCAGGCGCGGAGACCTCGACCCTTGCGCAGGACAGCCGCGAGCTCGCCTCGCGGGCCGAATCCCAGGCCGCCGCGCTGGAGCAGACCTCCGCCGCGGCCGAGGAGATGTCGGCCCGCGTGAAGTCCACCGCCGAGCGCTCCGGCGCCGCCGCCGGAGACGCGCGCCTGGCCGAGAGCCGGGCGGAGGAGGGGCGCGCCGTGGTGGTCCGTTCCTCCGAGGCGATCCGGGCGATCCGCGACAGTTCCGGCCGGATGGCGGAGATCGTGGGGGTGATCGACTCGATCGCTTTCCAGACCAACCTGCTGGCCTTGAACGCCGCGGTGGAGGCGGCGCGTGCGGGCGAGGCCGGCAAGGGCTTCGCCGTGGTCGCGGCCGAGGTCCGCACGCTGGCCCAGCGCAGCGCCGAGGCCGCCCGCGACATCGGCCGGCTGATCGAGGATTCGGGCGCCAAGGTCGAGCAGGGCGTGACCCTCTCCGAAGATGTCGACGGCGCCCTCAACGGCATCCTGGAGGTGATCACCCGCCTCAGCGGCGCCATCGCCGAGATCAGCGACGAGAACCGCCAGCTCTCCGCCGCCGTCTCCGAGACGACGGCGGTGCTGCGCGCGCTCGACGACGACACGCAGCGCAACTCCGCCGCCGCCGAGCGGACGGCCGCCGCGGCTGCGGCGCTCGACGGACTGATGAGCGAGGTCGACGAGCTCACCGCCCGCTTCCACCTCGCCCCCTCCGCCGCCCCCTCCGCCGCCAGAGCCGCCTGAGCGCCGCCGCCCCGGGGCGGGGGAGGCCGCCCGGCCTGGGGGCCGTCCGACGCCGGGGGGCGGCGAGCCCCGGACGCCGATGCCGGACGCCGCCCGAACTCGGGGGGCGTGACGCATGGGCGCCTGCGACCGGGGCGCCCCGGCCCGGCCAGTCCGGGACGCGGCGGAGACCCGGGAGGGGCGCGGCGTGCCCGCGGGCGGTCGTCAGACCTGCATCACATAGGTTCCGGGCGCGTCGCAGAGCGGGGCGAGGCCGGTCTCCGGGCGCCCCATCGGCGGCGGGGCGGCCTGCGCTCCGGCGCGGGCGGAGAGCCAGTCGAACCAGGCGGGCCACCAGCTTCCCTCGCGCGTCGCCGCGGCCTCCAGCCACTCGTCCGGCGTCCGCCAGGGCGCGTGGGCGGGGGTGGTCAGCAGCCGGAACCGGCGATGCGGATGGCCGGGCTCGGAGACGATGCCGGCGTTGTGCCCGCCCGAGGTCAGGGCGAAGGTCACCTCCGCGTCGAACAGCAGATGCGCCTTGTAGACCGAGCGCCAGGGCGCCACGTGGTCGGTCTCGGTCCCCACCGCGAACACCGGCTGGCGGATGTCCGACAGCGCCACCGCCGCCCCGTCGACCTCGTAACGTCCTGCCGAGAGACTGTTTTCCAGGAACAGCCGGCGCAGATACTCGGAATGCATCCGGCAGGGCATCCGCGTCGCGTCCGCGTTCCAGGCCATCAGGTCCGAGGAGGGCGCGCGCTCGCCCATCAGGTATTCGCGCACGATCCGCGACCACACCAGGTCGTTCGAGCGCAGGATCTGGAAGGCGCCGGCCATCTGCCGGCTCTCCAGCACGCCCTGCTCCCACATCATGTCCTCGAGGAACGCGATCTGGCTGTCGTTGATGAACAGCATCAGCTCGCCCGCTTCCGAGAAATCCGCCTGCGCCGCCAGCAGCGTCAGCGAGCCCAGCCGCCGGTCCCCGTCCCGCGCCATCGCCGCCGCCGTCAGCGTCAGCAGCGTCCCGCCCAGGCAGTAGCCGCAGGCGTGGGCCTGCTCCGCCCCGGTGATCTCCAGCGCCGCCTCCAGCGCCGCCAGCAGCCCCTCGCGCCGGTAGTCGTCCATGCCGAGATCCCGGTCCGAGGCCGTCGGGTTCAGCCACGAGATCGCGAAGACCGTGAAGCCCCGATCCACCAGATGCCGGATCAGAGAGTTTTCCGGCCGCAGGTCGAGGATGTAGTATTTCATGATCCAGGCCGGGACGATCAGCACCGGCTCGGCCTGCACGGTCGGGGTCGTGGGCGCGTACTGGATCAACTCCATCAGCCGCGTGCGCAGGACCACCTTGCCGGGCGTGACCGCCACCTGCTCGCCGGGGGTGAAGGCCGGATCGCGGGGCGCGGGGCGGCCGGAGAGCACCCGCTCGAAGTCCTCCTGCCAGTTGCGGAACCCCTGCACGAGGTTGCGCCCGCCGGTCTCGCGCGTGCGCTCCAGCACCTCGGGGTTGGTCCAGAAGAAGTTGGCCGGCGAGACGACGTCGAGCATCTGGCGCGCGGCGAAGGCGACGGCCCGCTCATGGGCCGGCGTCACGCCGCGCACGTCGGTGGTGGCGTTCCACCACCACTGCTGGGTCAGCAGGAAGGCCTGGTGGATCGCATTGAACGGCGGCCGGCGCCAGCCGGGCGCGTCGAAGCGGCGGTCGTGCTCGAGCGGCGCGATGCAGAGCTCGCCCTGGCCGCCGGCCATCGCGCAGGCGGCCATGTAGCGCTGCAGCTTCAGGGTCTTGCGCAGCGCCTTGTCGACCAGCAGCATTCGCTTGCCGGGGGAGGCGGCGAGATGCACGGCCCAGTCGGACCAGATCGCGAGCAGGGCGGCGGGCGACAGCCCCAGGGTCGCGCGCGCCAGCAGGGCGTGGAGCGCGCGGTCGAAGACCTCGCCCAGGGCCTCGGCGGCGGGCGAGGTCTCGGGCTCGGCCGGGCGCGGCGGCGCCGGGCGGCGGCGGCGGCGGGCGATGGAATCAGGCTTCATCTCGACCTCCTGGCCGGTGCGACATGGGGCCGACATGCCCTTTCAGAAGGGCGCGCGCCTTGATGCACCGCAATGCGACCTGCCGCGCTGCTGGGCAGATTGCGCCCGAAGCCCCCGCCGGCGACGGCCGGGCGGGGGCGTCCAGCAAGACGGGAGCGGACGGATGACCTCGCGGATCGGACGGATCCTGCTGATCGCGGCGGCTGCGCTGGCCGCGGGCTACGCCGTCCTCGCCTGGCGGGGGGCGGGGGAGGGCCTGCCCGAGGGAATCGTCGTCGGCAACGGGCGGCTGGAGGCGACGCAGGTGAACCTCGCCCCCCCGCGCGCCGGGCGCGTGGTCGAGGTGGCGGCGCGGGAGGGCGACCGGGCCTCGGCGGGCGAGAAGCTCGCGCGGCTCGACACGGCGGAGTTGGAAGCCTCGCTCGACCGGGCGGAGGCGGAGGCGGCGCTGGCCCGCGAAAGCCTCGCCCAGGCCGAGGCGCAGGTGGAGCTGAGACGCTCCGAGACCCGGCTGGCGGTCCACGAATACGAGCGCGCGGCGTCGCTGGTGGCCAAGGGGCACGCGTCGCAGGCGACGCTCGACGCGCGCCAGTCGGCCCGCGACGTGGCCCAGGCGGCGGAGCGCGCGGCCCAGGCCGCGGCCGCCACCGCCTGGCGCGCCATCGCGGCGGCCGAGGCGGAGGTCCGGCGCATCGTCTCGCTGATCGGCGATTCGACCCTGGTCGCGCCGGCGGACGGGCGGGTGCTCTATCGCCTGGTCGAGCCCGGCGAGGTGGTCGCCGCCGGCCAGCCGGTGCTGACCCTGCTGGACCTGGGCGACGTCTACATGGAGGTGTTCCTCTCGGCCCGCGACGCGGCCCGGGCGACCCTGGGGGGCGAGGCGCGCATCGTGCTCGACGCGTTCCCCGAGGCGGCGATCCCCGCGACCGTCAGCTTCGTCGCCCCCGAGGCCCAGTTCACCCCCAAGCAGGTCGAGACGCTGGAGGAGCGCGAGAAGCTGGTGTTCCGGGTGCGCGTGCGGGTGCCGCCGTCGCTGATCGACGCCTATTTCGACCGGGTGAAAACCGGGATGCGGGGGCTCGCCTACCTGCGGCTCGACCCTGCCGTCGACTGGCCCGAGGCGCTGGCCGACCCGGTGACGGCGCCCGCCGGATGAGCCCGCCCGCGATGCGCATCGCAGGCGTCAGCCATCGCTACGGCAAGGTCCTGGCGCTGGACGAGCTGTCGCTGGAGATCCCCGAGGGCCGCCTGGCCGGGATCATCGGCCCCGACGGAGTCGGAAAATCGACCCTGCTGGGGCTGCTCGCCGGCGCCCGCCGGCTGCAGTCGGGGCGGATCGAGGCGCTGGGCGGCGACATGGGCGAGGCCGGCCACCGCCGCCGCGTCGCCTCGCGCATCGCCTACATGCCCCAGGGGCTGGGGCGGAACCTCTATGCCGAGCTCTCGGTGCACGAGAACCTGGCGTTCTTCGGCCGGCTCTTCGGACAGGAGCGGGCGGAGCGGGACCGGCGCATCGCCTCGCTGCTGGCCGCGACCGGGCTGGACCCGTTTCCGGACCGGCCGGCGGGGAAGCTCTCGGGGGGGATGAAGCAGAAGCTGGGGCTGTGCTGCGCGCTGATCCACGACCCCGACCTGCTGATCCTCGACGAGCCGACGACGGGGGTCGACCCGCTCGCCCGCGGCCAGTTCTGGGACCTGGTCGGGGAGATCCGGGCGCGCCGGCCGGGCATGTCGGTGGTGGTCTCGACCGCCTACATGGACGAGGCCGCGCGTTTCGACTGGCTGGCGGCGATGGACGCGGGCCGGGTCATCACCGCGGGCACGCCCGGGGAGATCGCCGCGCAGGCCGGCGCCGAGGACCTGGAGGCCGCCTTCCGCGCCCTGCGCCCGGGGGAGCGCAAACCGGCGCTGACCATCCCGCCGCGCGGCGCGGACGGGGCCGAGACGGTGATCGAGGCCCGCGGCCTGACGCGGCGTTTCGGCGATTTCGCCGCCGTCGACGGGGTCGATTTCGAGATCCGCCGCGGCGAGATCTTCGGCTTCCTCGGCTCCAACGGCTGCGGCAAGTCGACGACGATGAAGATGCTCTGCGGCCTGCTGCCCCCCTCGGAGGGGGAGGCGCGGGTCTTCGGCCGCCCCGTCGACGGCCGCGGCGGGCGCGAGGCGCGCCGCAGGCTGGGCTACATGAGCCAGGCGTTCTCGCTTTACGGAGAGCTCACGGCGCGGCGGAACCTCGACCTGCACGCGCGCCTCTTCGAGCTGCCGGCGGAGACCCGGCGCGCGCGGATCACGGATCTCAGCGAACGATTCGGCCTCGCCGCCCATCTCGACCAGCGCGCCGACGCCCTGCCGCTGGGGGTGCGCCAGCGTCTGTCGCTGGCCGTCGCGGTGATCCATGCGCCGCCGCTGCTGATCCTGGACGAGCCGACCTCGGGCGTGGACCCCGACGCGCGCGACGACTTCTGGCGCCTGCTGGCGGAGCTGGCGCGCGGGCAGGGGACCACGATCTTCGTCTCGACCCACTTCATGGCCGAGGCGGAGCTCTGCGACCGCGTGGCCCTGATGCACGCGGGCCGGGTGCTCGCCTGCGACGCCCCTGCGGCGATCGTGGCGCAGGCCGGGGCGGAGAGTTTCGAGGCGGCTTTCGTGGCCCATCTGCGCGCGGCCCTTGGCCCCCAGCCCGAGGCGCCCCCGCCGCCCGAGGCGGGGGAGATCGCGCGCCCGCCCTCGGGCTGGTTCTCGCCCGCGCGCTTCACGGCCTTCGCCGCGCGCGAGACGCTGGAGCTGGTGCGCGATCCGATCCGGCTGGCCTTCGCCTTCCTCGGCTCGGCGATCCTGCTGACCGTGTTCTGCTTCGGCATCACCCTCGACGTCGAGGACCTGCGCTTCGTCGTCCTCGACCAGGACCGCACGCCCCAGAGCCGGGCCTATGTCGCGGCCTTCGAGGGCTCTCGCTATTTCGCCGAAGGGCCGCCCGTGACCTCGCCCGCCGAGGCCGACCGCGCCCTTGTCGAGGGCCGCGCCTCGCTGATGCTGGAGATCCCGCCGGGCTTCGGCCGGGCGCTGGAGCGGGGCGACGCGCCCGAGGTGCTGGCGGTGGTCGACGGCGCGGTCCCCTACAAGGGCGAGACGGTGGAAAGCTACGTCGCCGGCATCCACGCGGCCCACCTCGCCGAGCTGGCCCGGGAGGGGGGCGAGCGGGCCTCCGCCCTCGCCTCGATCGAGACGCGGTTCCGCTACAACCCCGGCTTCGAGAGCCTGGCCGCCATGGCCCCGGCGATGCCCGCGCTGCTCCTGATCCTGCTGCCGGCGATCCTGACCGCGGTGTCGGTGACGCGCGAGCGGGAGCTGGGCACCATCGCCAATTTCCACGCCACGCCGGCGACGCGGCTGGAGTTCCTGCTGGGCAAGCAGGCGCCCTACGTGGGCGTCGCCTTCGTCAACTTCCTGCTGCTGTCGGTGATGATCGCGGGCGTCTTCGGCGTGCCGATCAAGGGGGGCGCGGCGCCGCTGGCGCTGGGGGCGCTGCTCTACGTCTGGGCCACGACCGCCTACGGGCTGGTGATGGCGACGCTGGTCTCGAACCAGGTGGCGGCGGTCTTCGCCACCGCGCTCAGCGCGCTGCTGCCGACCCTGCAGTTCTCGGGCCTGCTGCAGCCCGTCTCGACGCTGGAAGGGGGCGCGCGGGCGATCGGCACGCTGTGGCCGGCGGGGTGGTTCCTGCATCTCAACGTGGGGGCCTTCGCCAAGGGGCTCGGCTGGGCCGGGCTCTGGCCCGACATCGCGGCGCTGGCGCTGTTCGGGCCGGCGTTCCTGGGCCTCGCCTGCCTGCTGCTGAGGGGGCAGGAGCGATGATCGGACGGGCGCGGCGCATCTTCTGGCTGGGGCTGAAGGAGATCCTGAGCCTGCGGCGCGACATCGCCATGTCGCTGCTGCTGGTCTGGGCCTTCTCGGCCGCGGTCTACATGGACGCGACGGGCAAGACCGGCTCGGTCAACAACGTCTCGGTCGCGGTGGTGGACGAGGACCGCTCGGCCCTCTCCCGCGCGCTGGTGGCGGGGCTGCGCCCGCCGGAGTTCCAGCCGCCGGTGGAGATCGCCGCCGGCGAGGCGGACGCGCGGATGGACGCGGGCGAATACCTGTTCGTGATCTCGATCCCCCCGCGGTTCGAGGCCGACCTGATCGGCGCGCCCGCCGCCGGGCGGGGGCCGCAGATCCAGGTTCTGGTCGACGCCACCGCGATGGAGCAGGCGGGGCTGGGCGCGGGCTACATCCAGCGGATCCTGGGCGACGAGATCGCCCGCTTCGCCGCGGGGCGGGAGGGGGAGGCCGCCCAGGCGATCCGGCTGGTCTCGCGCTCCGCCTTCAACCCCAATCGCGACCCGGTGCAGTTCCAGGGCGTCACCAGCCTGATCGGCCACGTGACCATCCTGTCGGTGATCCTCGCCGGCGCCGCCCTGATCCGGGAGCGCGAGCACGGCACGCTGGAGCACCTGCTGGCCATGCCCCTCTCGCCCTTCGAGATCGCGGCGGCGAAGATCTGGGCGAACGGGGCGGTGGTGCTGGGGGCCACCACGCTCTCGATGCTGCTGCTGGTCGAGGGGGCGCTGGGGGTGGAGGTGGCGGGCTCGCGCCTGCTGTTCCTGGCCGGGACGGTGGTCTACCTGTTCTCGACCACGGCGCTGGGCATGTTCCTCGCCACCGCCGCGCGCTCGATGGCGCAGTTCGCGCTGCTGTTCTTCCTGGTGATCCTGCCGATGCAGCTTCTCTCGGGCGCCGAGACCCCGATCGAAGGCCAGCCCGACTGGCTGCAGCCCTTCACCCTGCTGCTGCCGTCCCGCCATTTCGTCGGCTTCGCCCAGGCGGTGATCTTCAAGGGCGCGGGCTTCGAGGTGGTCTGGCCGCAGTTCCTGGCGCTGGGGCTGATGGGGGCGACGCTGCTGGGGCTGAGCCTCGCGCGGTTCCGCGCCTCGGTGGCGGAGGAGCGCTGAGGGAAAACGACCTGCAGTTGACCGGCGTCAAGGCGGCGTCTTGAATCGGGTGCAGACTGGCGCAAAGCCCGCGAGCCCGAGTCGCGGCCCGTTCCAGGAGGAGTCGCCATGACCCGTTCCCCGACCGCCGGCGTCCCGACGCCGGACCTCTCCGCCACGCCCTTCGCGCTGCTGGACCCCGCCCACGCGATGCGCGCAAGCCAGCGGTTCCTGTCGCTGGCGGCCGAGACCAACGCCCACGCCTTCGAGGGCCTGCAGCGGATGCAGCAGCAGTGGCTGGGCTTCGTCGCCGGCCGGCTGGAGGACGACCTGGCCACGATGCGCGCGCTGGCCGCCTGCCGCAGCGCGCCCGAGGTCTGGGAGACCAGCCTGAAGTTCTGGGACCGCGCCGGGCGCCAGTACGCCGAGGAGGCGGAGGTGGTCGCCTCCGAGACCATGACCCAGGCGCGCGAGGGGGCCGAGGACCTCAAGCGCGAGGCCGCGGCCCTGGCCGAGGCCGACTGAGCGCGGCCGGAGGCGAGGGCCGGCGCGCGGGCCCCGGGGCGATCCCGGGGCCCGGGCGCGTCACAGGCGGTTGCGGAACTCGTTCACGTCGTCGTCCTCGCCCTTGGGCCCGCGGGAGCGGCCGCGCCAGAAGCGCCAGATCAGCGCCAGCGAGAGGCCCGAGAACAGCATCCACGCCACCAGCAGCGCCAGCAGCCCGCCGGTCCCCGCGGGGTCGGGCAGCACCAGACCCAGGCCGATGCGCCACACCAGCAGGGCCAGCGCCATGGCGAAGGCGCCGAAGGAGAAGCTGAGCAGCACGTAGCCGGAGACGACGAGCTCGGCCAGCAGCAGCGCCAGGCCCAGGCCCAGCCAGATCCACGGGTCGCTCAACCAGGCCGCCAGCATCGCCTCAGTCCTTCGCCAGGATGGTGGCCGCGCGGGTGAAGCCGTCGGTGGCGTCGCCCGGAAGCACGATGATCTTGGAGTTCGAGGAGGCGGCGAGCCGCTGGAACGCCTCGATCTGGCGCTCGGCGATCTGGAAGCGGGCCGCGGCCTCGCCGCCCTCGGCCATGCCGTCGCGGATCAGGCGGTTCGACTCGGCGGTGGCGTTGGCGGTGACCATCAGCGCCTCGGCCTCCTTCTGCTGCTTGTAGAGGGCGGCGTCGGCGGCGAGCTCGACCGCGCGCTTCTCGCCCTCGGCGCGCAGGATCGCGGCGCGGCGCATCCGCTCGGCCTCCAGCACCTCGGCCATGGCGCGCTGGGTCTCGGGCTTGAGCTCGACGTCGGTGATCTCGGCGCGGGAGATGTTGATGCCGTAGTCGTCGGCCGCGGCCTCCAGCGCCTGGCGGATCTCGACGTTGAGGCTCTCGCGCTCCTGCTGGACGGCGTCGAGCTCGACCTTGCCGATCTCGGCGCGCACCAGAGACTTGATCAGGCCGATCACCAGCTCGTTGACGTTGGAGACGCGGAACACGGCGTATTCGGACTTCACGATCCGGTAGACGCAGAGCAGCTCGATCGAGAACACCACGTTGTCGCGGCTGACCACGTCCAGACGGACGTCGGTGATCACCTGGTCGGCGATCGAGATCCTGGAGTGGACCTGGTCGAGGTAGGGCACCACCAGGTTCACGCCCGCCGACAGCGTGCGGTGATACTTGCCCAGGCGCGTGACCACGTACTGTTCGGACTGGGGCACGATGCGCACCCCCAGGATCAGGGTGACCGCGAAGAACAGGATCACCACCACCAGCACCACCGAGCTGGCGTCGAACATCGTGAGGAAGTTCATCGGATCGTCCATCGGCGCGCGGCCTCCCCTCGTGGTTGCGTCCGTCCATATGGACCCGCCGCGAGGCGCGTGCAACGCGCGAGGGGCCGGGGGCGGCGCCGGGCGACGTGGCGTCTGGGGCGTGGCGATCCGCGGACTCCGGCGGATCGCGGCGTTGCGATTCCGCGCCGCGCACCCCACACTCGGGGCATGACCGGGCCGAGCATGCATCGACCGGCGGGGCCTGCGCGCCCCGTCGCGGGGGCCGCGGAGGTCCCCGGCGCGACCGCGCTCGCCGCGGCCGCGCCGGTGGAGCCGCGCGCCCCGGCGTCGCCCGCCTACACCCGCGCCGAGCAGGTCGCCGACGCCGCCGTCCACTGCGTGGGGGTGGCGCTGGCGCTGATGGCCGCGCCGGTGATGATCGTGATCGCCGCGCTGCTGGACGGGACCGGGCCGGTGATCGCGGGCGTCTCGGTCTATGCGGCGGGGCTGATGCTGATGCTGGGCTGCTCGGCCGCCTATCACCTGCTGCCGCCGGTCAGGCCGGCCTGGCGCGAACTGCTGCGCCGGCTGGACCACGCCGCCATCTACCTCAAGATCGCCGCCACCCAGACCCCCTTCGCGGTGCTGATCGGGGGGGCGGGGGCGGCCTGGCTGCTGGGCTCGGTCTGGGTCGCGGCGCTGGGCGGGGCGGCGCTGCGGATCTTCTGGCCGCGCGGCTTCCGCCGGCTGGCGGTGCCCTTCTACCTGGCGCTGGGCTGGGCCGGCATGGCCCTGTTCTGGCCCGGTGCGGGGGAGGACGCGCTGGGCCTCGCCACCGTGATCCTGGTGATCGTGGGGGGGCTGCTCTACACCTTCGGCGTGGTGTTCCTGCTGGCCGAGCGGCTGCGCTACCACAACGCCATCTGGCACGGCTTCGTGCTGGTCGCGACCTTCGTCTTCTACGCCGCGGTGGTGTCCGAGATGGGGATCCGCGCCGTCGCGGGCCCGGTCTGAGGCGCCGCCGCGCCCTTGACCCCCGCGCCGCGCGCACGATCTGGAAGGACGCGCCGGCTCCCGGCGCGTGACCGCAGACCGCACGGAGACCCCATGTCCCGCACCCGTTCCGCCCTGGGCGCGACGCTCGCCTGCCTGCTGGCGGCCGCGCCGGCCGCCGCCGAGCAGATCGGCGAGGTCGACACCGCCTTCAAGCTGGTGGGCGCCAACCACAAGATCGTGGTCGAGGCGTTCGACGATCCCAAGGTCGAGGGCGTCTCGTGCTTCCTCAGCCGGGCGAAGACCGGGGGCATCTCGGGCAGCCTGGGGCTGGCGGAGGACACCTCCGACGCCTCGATCGCCTGCCGCCAGGTGGGGCCGATCCGCTTCCTCGACGAGCTCGACGCCGGCGAGGAGGTGTTCCAGCGGCGGACCTCGATCGTCTTCAAGTCGATCCAGGTGGTGCGCTTCTGGGATCCCGAGCGCGCGACGCTGGTCTATCTGACCTATTCGGACAAGATGATCGACGGCTCGCCCAAGAACGCGATCTCCGCCGTCGCCGTGGGCCCCTGGGGCGACCAGCCCGCGCCCGAGCCTCCCGTCTACGACGACTGACGCCCGAGGGTCTCGCGACCCCTGCCGTGGGAGACGTCCCCGCCAGGCCCGCCCGCAGGGCGCCTGCAGGCCGCCTGGCGAAGCGGTCTACAGGCGCCCTGCGGGCGGGCTTGGCTGCGTCGCGCCCGAGGCCCGGGCGCGCCCCAAGGACGGGTCAGCCCGCGTGGGGCGTGCCGGAGAAATCGGCGGACGGGTCCGCCTCGAACGGGTGGAAGGGCCCGGGCTCGACCGGGACGGTCTTCACGGTCAGGCCGAGCGCGGGGGACCAGTCGTGCAGGCGGATCGCCGGCGCCTCGAGCGCGAAGCCGGGCCAGGCGCCGTCCTGCACGGGGGGGATCTGCACGCCGGTGGCGGGGCAGGCCGCGACCAGCGTCCCCGCCCAGTGCCGCTCGGCCGCCGCGTGCACATGGCCGGTGGCGACGCGCAGGACGCCGCGGCCCTGGAAGGTCTCCGCCGCCAGGTCCGCGCCCCGGAACACGAAGCGGTCCATGAACGGCAGGCCCATCGGGCAGGGCGGGTGATGGGCGAAGACCAGCGCCGGGCGGCCGCGGGCCAGGCGCTCGCGCGCCCAGGCCGCGCGCTCGGCGCAGAGACGGCCGGCGGTCTCGCCCTCCTCGATCGTGTCGAGGCCGAGGATCAGCAGGCCGTCCGCCTCCTGCGCGAAATGCAGGAACGGGCCGGCGGGCAGGTCGACGCGGGCGCCGAAGGCCGCCCGCATCCGCTCGCGCAGGTCGTGGTTGCCGGGCAGCAGGCGCAGCGGAGCCTTCAGGTCCGACAGGATCTCGGCCGCGAGCGCGTATTGCGCCTCGCCGCCGCCGTCGACGATGTCGCCGGTGTGCACCACCAGGTCCGGCCCGATCTCGTTGAGGCGCGCGACGGCCCGGGCGAGGCCCGCGGCCATGTCCACCCGGTCCTTCCACAGGGTCCCGGCGGCGGTGATATGGCTGTCGGTGATCTGGGCGATCCTCATCGCGCGCTCCCCTTGCGCGCCGACGCCGCGCCGGTCCGACGCTCCCGCCAGAAGGCGTAGAGGCCGGCGGCCACGATCATCGCGGCGCCGATCATGGTCCGGGCGTCGGGGATCTCGCCGAAGACGGCGAATCCCAGGATCAGCGCCCACAGGATGACGGTGTAGCGGAACGGCGCGGTGAAGCCGATCTCCCCCGTGCGCATCGCCACCACGCCGGCGTGATAACACACGAAGATCGCCACCGAGGAGGCGACGATGGCGGTGACGTGCCACAGCTCCATCGGCGCCCAGGGCGAGACCAGCGAGCCGACCGCCCCCGTCGTGCCCACCGTCATCAGGGTGATGAAGGTGATCAGCAGGTGCGGCGTGGCGGGATCGGTGCGCCGGGTCACCACCTCGCGCACGCCGAAGCACAGCATGCCCCCCACGGCGTAGAGCGCGTCGGGGTCGAAGGCCTCGCCCCCCGGGCGCACGATCAGCATCACGCCCGCGAAGCCCGCGAGGATCGCGAGCCAGCGCCGCCAGCCCACCCGCTCCCCCAGCAGCACGCCCGCGAGCGTCAGCAGCAGCGGCAGCACCTGGTTGATCGCCGAGACCTCGGCCAGGCGCAGGCGCATCACCGCCTCGAGGTAGAGGATCGTGGCCCCGATCTCGGCCGCCGAGCGCAGGGCGAGCCACGGCAGGTCCTGCCGGGGTGGCGGGCGCAGCACGCCGCGCCGGGCCAGCACCGCCGCCACCGCCGCCGCCGCCAGCGCCGAGCGCAGCAGGATCGCCTGGAACATGCCGATGTCGGGAAGCACCAGCTTCATCAGCGCGTCGTTGCAGGCGACGCCGAACATGGCCAGCGCCATCCACCCCGCCCCCTGCAGATTGCGGGCGAGTCGGTCGGCAGGGGCGAGGGCGAGCGCCATGGAGGCTCCGGAGGCTGGGGGAGTTTTCAGCCTCCCTTATCTCCTTGGCGGGGCGCGCGCGGTCAAGCGGCTTGCACGGCGCGGACGGGGCCGCGAGGTCATGGCGCCCCCGGGGGCGCGCGCGGCTTTCCTCGGGCGCCGCGGCGCGCCATGTTGCGGCCATGACCCGCGGGCGCCCCGAGATTCTGTTTCCGCTCTTCGCCGAGCTGACCACCCTCGACAAGGTCGGGGAGAAGACGGCGAAGCTGTTCGAGAAGCTGCACGTGACCCGCCCGCGGGACCTGCTGATGCACCCGCCCTCGCGGCTGGTGGACCGCCGGATGCGCCCCGACCTGAACGGCGTGCCCGACGGGGAGGTGGCGACGGTGAAGGTCACGGTCGCCGAGCACCGCCGCGGCCGCACCCGCGCCGCCCCCCACCGGGTGGTGGTCGAGGACGCCGCGCAGGGCTTCACCCTGGTCTTCTTCCGCCTGCCCCCCGCGCGGGTCGAGGCGATGCTGCCGCTGGGCGAGACGCGCATCGTCTCGGGCAAGGTCGAGACCTGGAACCACATGCGCCAGATGGTGCAGCCCGACCACGTGCTGACCGAGGCCGAGGCCGGCGAGCTGCCGGAGTTCGAGCCGATCTACCCCACCACCGAGGGCCTGGGCCAGCGCACGATCTCCGCCGCCGCGCTGTCGGCGCTGTCGCGGGCCCCCGACCTGCCGGAGTGGATCGAGCCGGGCCTGGTCTCCGCAAAGCTCTGGCCCGGCTGGCGGAATGCGATGGAGGCGCTGCACCGCCCCGTCTCCGACGACGCCCTGCGCCCGCGCAGCCCCGCGCGCGAGCGCATCGCCTACGACGAGCTGCTGGCCCACCAGATGGCGCTGGCGCTGGCGCGCGAGACGCAGCGCAAGGGCAAGGGCCGCCCGACCGTGGGGACCGGGCGGCTGGTGGCCCGCGCGCTCGCCGCGCTGCCCTTCGAGCCGACGGGGGCGCAGAGACGCGCGATCAGGGAGATCGCCGCCGACATGGCGGCCGAGGAGCGCATGAACCGCCTGCTGCAGGGCGACGTCGGCTCGGGCAAGACGCTGGTGGCGCTGGCGGCGCTGCTGAGCGCGGTCGAGGCCGGCGGCCAGGCCGCGCTGATGGCCCCGACCGAGATCCTCGCTCGCCAGCACATGGAGGGGCTCGGGCCCCTCTTCGCGGCGGCCGGCGTGGTTCCGGTGCTGCTGACCGGCCGCGACAAGGGCCCGGGCCGGCGCGAGAAGCTCGCCGCCATCGCCTCGGGCGAGGCGGGGGTGGTGATGGGCACGCACGCGCTGTTCTCGGCCGACGTGGACTTCGCGGACCTGCGCCTCGCGGTGATCGACGAGCAGCACCGCTTCGGCGTGCGCCAGCGCATGGAGATCAGCCAGAAGGGCCGGCGTCCCGACGTGCTGGTGATGACCGCCACCCCGATCCCGCGCTCGCTGGCGCTGGCGAGCTACGGGGACATGGACGTCTCGATCCTCGACGAAAAGCCCCCCGGCCGGAAGCCGGTGGAGACGGTGCTGGTCTCCTCCGGCCGGCTGGAGGAGGTGGTGGCGCATCTTCGCCGGGCGGTCGAGGCCGGCCGCCAGGCCTACTGGGTCTGCCCGATGGTGGAGGAGAGCTTCGAGAGCGACCTCACCGCCGCCGAGGCCCGCCATCGCGAGCTTCAGGCCGTGTTCGGCGACCGCGTGACCCTGGTTCACGGACAGATGCCTCCCTCCGAGAAGGACGCCGCCATGGCCGCCTTCACCGGCGGGGAGGCGCGCGTGCTGGTGGCGACCACGGTGATCGAGGTCGGGGTGAACGTGCCCGACGCCTCGATCATGGTGATCGAGCATGCGGACCGCTTCGGTCTGGCGCAGCTCCACCAGCTGCGGGGGCGCGTGGGGCGGGGCGAGGCGGCCTCCTCCTGCCTGCTGATGTACGATCCGCCGCTGGGCGAGACCGCGCAGGCGCGCCTGAAGATCCTGCGCGAGACGGAGGACGGGTTCCGGATCGCCGAGGAGGACCTTCGTCTGCGCGGGGCGGGGGACGTGCTGGGCACGCGCCAGTCCGGGCTGCCGGATTTCCGGGTGGCCGATCTCGAGATGCACGCCGATCTGATGGCGGTCGCCCAGGACGACGCCCGCCTGCTGCTGACCACCGACCCGACGCTGGAAGGCGAGCGGGGCCGGGCGATGCGCACCCTCCTGTGGCTGATGGAGGCCGACGAGGCGCTGCGGCTGCTGAAGGTCGGTTGAGCGCCGCACGTGGCCGCGGCGCCACGGCGGGGCCGCCGTGCGGGGGCTGCGCAGGCGACGCCCTGTTTCGGTCCGGAGCGGTCGCCCGGCCGCCCGCCGGCAGGGCCCGGACCCGTCCGTCGCGAACGTCTCTCCCTCTCGTTTTCCGTTTGCGCTCCGACACTTCGGACCCGCCGTGTCGGCGGCGCCCAGCGGCCGTCGCGCCCCGTGCGTCGAGCCGCGCGATGGCCGGAGGGGGGCGCCGGTGCGGGAGCGAATCGGCATGTGGATGACAAAACATGTCCATGATGGTGGGGATGATCTCTTAATGTTCCGTTATCGTTCTTGACCCGACTCGGGAATCAAGGGAACGTTCAGGCAACACGGAACGGATCTGCAACGCCTCGGGATCGGAGCCACGCCATGAAGACCCTCGCTCGCCTCGCCGCCTCCGCCGCCCATCGCGCCGGTCGGGAGACCTCGGACACCGCCGTGGAGGACGCGCTGGGCCTGGCCGTGTTGAGCCTGATGGTGGCCGCCGTCTTCGCGATGACCTCGCTGACCTGAGTCTCCCTTCGCCTGCGGCCGCGCGCGAAGGTCCCCCGAAACGGTCCCTGCCGGTTCCCTCGTCCGGCCCCTCCGGCTCTGCCTGCCTGTCGCCGGAGGCCGATCTTCGCAAAGCCGCACACCTGCCGCCGCGAGCGTCTCGCGGCGGCCTTTTCTTTTTGTTAACCCTTCGCAGGGCAGGGTGTTCCTGCTTTGTTTCGGGATGGGGATCCCGGGACGAAGCCTCGGGCGGACGGGGCGGGGCCGGCAGGCGGCCTGCGCGGTCGCGCCGCTCGATCGACCGCGGGAAGGGCCGCTGGGTCCGGGCCTGGACGGGATGGAGGCCAGGGCATGGACAGGCGGTTCGCGGCGGCGTCGGCCGAGCATCCGGCCGCGCTCGTCGGGCTCAGGGCGACAGGTCGCCGGCGGCCGATGCGGTCGGACGGGTTCGCGGCGCAGAGCGGGGACGGCAAGCCCTTCCTGCGCCGCGAGCTGCGCGGTGCGCTCGGCGCGCGTCGCGAGCTGGTCGGCGTCTCGCCGATCTTCGCGCCGCCCGGGGCGCTGGTCGTCGCCCGGGCGCGATGCCGCGTCGAGGTCGCCGGCCCGGGTGGAGACGGTCGCGGGCGCAGAGGCAGGCGAGCGTCGCCGAAGAGGTCGGAATCGGCCGGTCCGGTCGCCGGGAGATAGCGCGGAGCGCGCGCGCGCCGCCGTCCGCGCCAATCGCGCGAGGGCGGGGACCGGCGGTCGTCGCTCGGATAAAGAGGAGGGCCTGCGGAAGCGCAGACGTGAGATGCACGCCGGTCCCTATGGCCGCCGCCGTTCGACGGAGCGGCGCGGACCGGCCGACCGGCGAGGATCGGCGGACCGGCATGGGCCGGCGGAACCGGAGAGATCAGCCCTGGGCGGCGCCGGTCTCTCCCGCGGCCTGGTCCATCGCCTCGAGCGTCGCCTCGAGAGCGAGGAGGATGGAGGCGTGACGGTGCTTGTAGTCGCGGGCGGGCAGCAGGGCCTCGTAGCCGTCGAAGGGGGCGTCGGGAACCTCGCCGCCCGACTTGAGCATGGCGCGGAGCTGGGCATGGGCCGTCGCGATCTCGTCCCGGGTGCGGCCGATCGCCTGGGCGCCCAGCACCGCGGCCGAGGCCTGGCCCAGGGCGCAGGCCTTCACGTCCTGGGCGAAGCGGGCGATCTTCCCTTCCGCCACGTCCAGATCGACCGTCACCGTCGAGCCGCAGACCGGCGAGCGGCGGCGGGCGCTCGCCTGCGGGCTCTCCAGCCGGCCCGCGTGGGGGATGTCGGAGGCCAGCGCCAGGATGCGCCTGGAATAGAGGCCGATCAGGTCCTGCTCTGCACTCGCGTCGGTCATGGCGGTCCTTTCCGGGGCGCGCGCAGGAGGGGCGGCGCCTGAGACCCTAGATAGCGGCCCCGGTCGGAGTGTAAAAGACGCGGGCCCGCACGATAAGGAGACCTTCGCGTTGTCCGTCCCCCTGCCGCCGCCCGTCGACCCCGCAGCCCCCGCGCCCGGCTTCGATGCCGCGACCCTGCGCTGGGACGACAAGGGCCTGATCCCCGCCATCGCCCAGGACGCCGGCGACGGGACGGTGCTGATGGTCGCCTGGATGAACCGGGCGGCGCTCGACGAGACGCTGGCGACGGGCCAGGTCACCTACTGGTCCCGCTCGCGCAACCAGCTGTGGCGCAAGGGCGAGACCTCGGGCCACCGTCAGCGGCTGGTGGAGCTGCGCGTCGACTGCGACCGCGACGTGCTGCTGGCGCTGGTCGAGCAGACCGGCCCCGCCTGCCACACCAACCGCCGCTCGTGCTTCTACACCGCCGTGCGGGAGGGCGCGGAGGTCGAGATCCTCGCCCCCGAACAGGCTTGAGCGCCCCCTGGGACGCCGCCGGCCGCGCCGTCTGGGCGGAACGGCTGAGCGGGCCGAACCTGAAGCGGCTGGTCCTGGGCCTCGCCATCGGGGCCACGGGCGGCTTCATCTTCCACCTGCTGGGCGTGCCGCTCGCCTGGATGCTGGGGGCCCTGTTCTTCAACATGTTCGCGACCGTCGCGGGCGCCCCGGCGGACGTGCCGATCTGGCTCAGGATGATCTTCCTCTCGGTCGTCGGGCTGTTCCTGGGCGAGAGCTTCTCGGCCGCCGACGCCGAGAGCCTGTCGCGCTGGCCCGCGACGCTGGCGATGGCGGTGGCCTACGTGCCTGTCGGCGCGGCGGTCTGCTACGTCATGTTCCGCGCGCTGTCGCGGATGGACCGGGCGACCTCGCTGCTGATCTCGATGCCCGGCGGGCTGACCGCCATCGCGATGTTCGCGGGCGAGGCGGGGTCGGACGAGCGGCGGGTCGCCCTCTACCACTCGCTGCGGGTGGCGCTGGTGGTGGTGGCGGCGCCCGTGGTGGCCTTCGGCTGGCTGGGGCTGGCCCAGCCCGAACATGCGCCGGAGAACCCCGCGGGGCTGGTCGCGGGGCTCGATCTCGCGCTGCTGATCGGGCTGGCGCTGCCGCTGATCTGGCTGTTCCGGCGGATGAATCTTCCGGTGCCCTACCTGATGGGGCCGCTGATCGCCTCGGCCGCGCTGCGCTTTCCGGGCGTGATCGACGGGGGGCTGCCGGGGTGGCTGGTGGAGGCGGCGCTGGTGGTGACCGGCTCCTCCATCGGCACGCGGTTCCGGGGCGTGCCGCTGCGCTTCTTCGCCGAGACGGCGCTGTGGACGCTGGCAGGCACGGTGCTGCTGATGGTGGTCTCCGTCGGCTTCGCGGGCTTCGCGACCTGGGCGCTGGGGATCGACCTCTTCGCGGCGCTGCTGGCCTTCGCGCCGGGCGGCGTGGCCGAGATGTCGCTGATCGCGATCTCGATCGACGCGGACCCGGCCTTCGTCGCCACCCACCACCTGACCCGGATCTTCGCGGTGCTGTTCTCGCTGCCGCTGCTCTCGGGGCTGATCCGGCGGCTGATCAGGGAAGACCGACGCGCGCGCGGATTTCCGAGGGAGTGACGCCGGCCTCGCGCAGCTCGTGAAGGCCGGCGTCGCGGTCGCGCTTGGCGAGCCGCCGGCCGGCCGCGTCCCGGATCAGCCGGTGGTGACGGTAGAGGGGCGTGGGCAGGCCCAGCAGCGCCTGCAGCAGGCGGTGGATCGGCGTCGCCGGGAACAGGTCGCGGCCGCGGGTCACGTGGGTCGCCTCCTGGAAGGCGTCGTCCACCACCACCGCAAGGTGATAGGCCGCGGCGCCGTCCTTGCGGGCGAGCACGACGTCGCCGCAGGCCCCGATCAGCCAGTCGGCGCAGAGCGGCTGCGTGCCGGTCTCGCCCTGCGGGCCGCGGTCGAGCTCCTCGAAGGTCAGGTCGGCGAGGGCGCGGGCGCCGCCCAGGGCCTCGACGGCGGCGGCCATGTCGAGGCGCAGGGCGTGGGGCAGGGCCGGATCGGGGGGCGAATGCCGGCAGGTTCCGGGGTAGACGGGGCCGTCGGGGCCGCCTTCCTGCGGGGCGTCCAGCGCCGCCAGGATGTCCTTGCGGGTGCAGGCGCAGGGGTAGAGCAGGCCGCGGGCGCGCAGGGTTTCCAGCGCGGCGGCATAGGCCGCGCCGCGGGCGGACTGGCGCAGGACGGGCGTCTCCCATTGCAGGCCGAGCCAGGCGAGGTCCTCCTCGATGGCGCGCTCGAACTCGGGGCGGGCGCGGGAGCGGTCGATGTCCTCGAGGCGCAGCAGGAAGCGGCCGCCGGCGGCGCGGGCGGCGTCGTGGGCCAGCATCGCGGAGAAGGCGTGGCCCAGGTGAAGGCGGCCGTTGGGGGAGGGGGCGAAACGCTCGGTATGCATGGGCGCGAGGGAAGCCGGAGGGCGAGGGGGCGTCAAGCGGGGACGGAGGCGCCCTGCGGGCGGGCTTGGGCGTGGGACGGGGGGACGCGCCGGGGCGGGGGGCGGGAGCCTCCGGCGGGCTCCTGACTCACCCGGGAACAGGGCCGCGCCTGTTCCCCGCAGCCGTCCGTCGCTTGCGATGCCTGAGCGACTCGCCCGCCCCGGTCAAGGACAAGCCCGGCTTCGCCGGGTCGCTGCGCGATCCCTGACCGGGGCGGACGAGTCGCTCTGTCCGGCATCCGCGACGGACGGCTCCGGGGAACAGGCGCTCCGCGAGGCGACCGTTCCGCGCGCCCGGGGCGCAGGTTGCGGGTTGACCGGGGCCGGGGGGCCGGGTTTCGTCGGCGCCATGAGCGTGGGGCGGATCATCGAGACGGGGGCCTGCGTCGCCGAGGGCGCGGCGTGGCTGGCGGCGCGCGAGCCGCGGTTCGCGCAGGCGCTGGAGCTCTGCGGGCCGCCGCCCCTGCGCCGGCGGGCGGACGGGTTCGAGGCGTTGCTCTCGGCCATCGTCTCCCAGCAGGTCTCGGTGGCCTCGGCTGCCGGGATATGGGCGCGGGTGCAGGCCGCCGGCGCGGTGACGCCGGAGGCGGTGCGCGGGCTCGACGACGACGCGCTCAGGGCGCTGGGGCTGTCGCGGCCCAAGGTGCGCTATGCGCGGGCGCTGGCCGAGTCGGGCTTCGACTTCGAGGCGCTGCGCACGATGCCGGACGAGGCGGCGATCGCGGCGCTCGACGCGCTGCCGGGTATCGGGCGCTGGACGGCGGAGGTCTACCTGCTGACCTCGCTGGGGCGGGCGGACGTGTTCGCGCCCGGCGACCTCGCCCTGCAGGAGGCCGCGCGGCTGCTGTTCGGCCTCGAGGCCCGGCCGGCGGAGAAGGACTTCGCCGCCATGGCGCGCGCCTGGTCGCCCTGGCGCGGGGTGGCGGCGCGGCTGCTTTGGGCCTACTACAGGGCCATGAAGAACCGGGAAGGGATGATCTGATGGCGGCTCTCACGGGGCCCTCGCTGCCGGCGAAGTCGGGCGAGGCGAAATCGGCGGTGGTGTTCCTGCACGGCTACGGCGCGGACGGCCCGGACCTGCTGGGGCTGGGCGACGTGCTGGCCGATCACCTGCCCGACACCGCCTTCTACGCCCCCAACGCGCCCGAGCGCAGCGTGATGAACCCCATGGGCTACCAGTGGTTCCCGATCCCGCGCATGGACGGCTCGACCGAGGCGCAGCGCGCGGCCTCGATGGCGGTCTCGATCGGGCTGGTGAACGACTATCTCGACGGGATCCTGAAGGAGACGGGGCTGCCGGCGGACAAGCTGGCGCTGATCGGCTTCAGCCAGGGGACGATGATGTCCCTGCAGGTCGCGCCGCGGCGCAAGGAGCAGCTCGCCTGCGTCGTCGGCTTCTCGGGGATGCTGCTGGCGCCGGAGCGGCTGCCGGAGGAGATCGCGACGAAGCCCCCGGTGCTTCTGATCCATGGCGACGCCGACCCGGTGGTGCCCTTCGAGAACCTGGAGCTCGCGGCCCGGGGACTCGCCGAGGCCGGAATCGAGGTGCGCGTCCTGCCGTGCCGGAACGTGCAGCATTCGATCTCGCCCGAGGGGCTGGGGGCGGCGCTGCAGATGCTCAAGACGCATCTGGGCTGACCCGCCCGGGCCGGCGGGCCGGGGTCTCAAGCCCTTGTTTCCGCTGGCCGATCCCTCTCCCCACCGGGGCCGGGCGCGGGCGTCGTCAAGTCGTCGCAAAGCGCTGATAGACCTTCGGTGCGGCGGATGGGCTCGCAGCATCTGGAGAGTTGCGCGGCGTCATCCGCCAGATATAGTTCTCTTACCTACCGGGACGGGACGCGTCCCGTCTCGGCGGAACTGGAACGTCGGGACGGGAGACCTCTTGGGTGCGCAACGACCCCTACACCACCCAGTTCGTGCGAAGTCCGGCGCGGCTGAAGGAGCATCCCGCGCTGGTGCTCAACGCCGACTACCGGCCGCTGAGCTACTTCCCCCTGTCGCTGTGGCCCTGGCAGGAGGCGGTGAAGGCCGCCTTCCTCGACCGCGTGACCATCGTGGCGGAATACGAGGAGGTGGCGCGCTCGCCCAGCCTCGAGATCAAGCTGCCCTCGGTCGTGGTGCTGCGCGAATACGTGAAGCCGGCGCGGCTCGCGGCCTTCACCCGCTTCAACCTGTTCCTGCGCGACGAGTTCCGCTGCCAGTACTGCGGGGCGAAGGGGGACCTGACCTTCGACCACGTGATCCCGCGAGCGGCCGGCGGGCGCACGACCTGGGAGAACGTCGTCGCCGCCTGCGGGCCGTGCAACCTGCGCAAGGGCTCGCGGTCGCTGCGCCAGGCGGGGATGCGGCTCGCCAAGCCGGCCGGGCGGCCCACCGCGGCGCAGCTGCAGAACGTCGGGCGGAAGTTCCCGCCCAACCATCTCCACGACACCTGGCTCGATTACCTCTACTGGGACGCGGAACTGGAGCCCTGAGGGCGCCTCAGGCCCGCTTCAGCGAGGCGATCCACAGGCCCGCGAGGATCAGCGAGAAGATCCCGTTCCACGAGGCCATGGACAGGCCCGCCAGGCTCCACGCGACTTCGTCGCAGCGGACCAGGGGAGCGTTCTGGATCGCCGCCAGCAGGTCGTCGGTCGAGAGCCCCGCGCCCATCGAGGAGGCGCACTCCGTCGGGCCTTCCCACCAGCCGCGCTCGACCCCGGTGTGGAGCAGCGCGACGCCCGTCCCCGCCAGCATCGCCAGCGCCCCCAGCGCGCGGATCGCGCGCAGGCCGCGCAGCGCGGGGACCAGCAGCAGGGCGCCCAGCAGGATCGCCAGCGCATGGGGCCAGCGCTGCCAGATGCACATCTCGCAGGGCGCGAGGCCGCCCAGGTGCTGGAAGGCGAAGGCCCCCGCCAGCAGCCCCGCAGACCCCGCCGCGGCGAGGCCCGCGAGGTAGGTCTGCACGGTCTCGGGCAGGGCGGCCGGTCGGGCGGCGGTCCGGCTCGGGGCGCTCACAGGGCGTACTTCACGATCGCGAAGCCTCCGATCAGCAGGGCGACCGAGACGGTCGCCACCAGCCCCAGCCGCCGGTCGATGAAATCGCGGATCGGCTCGCCGAAGCGGTAGAGAAGGGCCGCGATGAGGAAGAACCGCAGGCCCCGGGCGAGCACCGAGGTCGCCATGAACAGAGCGAAGTTCAAACCCGTGACCCCTGAAAAGATCGTGATGACCTTGTAGGGGAAGGGCGTGACGCCCGCGATCAGCACCGCCCAGAAGCCCTGGTCGTTGTAGGAGCCGGCGAGCGCGTCGAAGGCGTCGGCCTTGTGGTAGAACTCCAGCACCGGCCGCCCGACGCTGTCGAACAGCCCCCAGCCGATATAGTAGCCCAGCGCGCCGCCCAGAACCGAGGCGAGCGTGCAGACGCCGGCGATCAGCCAGGCGCGCTTCGGGGCGGCGATGATCATCGGGATCATCAGCACGTCCGGCGGGATCGGGAACATCGAGCTTTCGATTAAGCTGACGAAGGCCAGCGTCCACAGCGCGTAAGGCGTTTCCGCCTGGCGCAGAACCCAGTTGTAAAGCGGTCTGATCATGGTCCGGAGCGTTAGCCATCCGATGGGGGGCTGTCCACGCGGCACACGGGGGTGCGGCGATGGGGGCCGGGGCGGGCGCCGGGGGGAGGGGCGGACGCCGCTCCGGTTCCGCGGTCGGGGAGCGCTTCTGAACTCGCCAGGCGACAGGCGCTTGGCAGAGGATGTCGGAGGGGCGGCGCCCGGGGGGCGGAGGTCGGAGGGGGGACGACCGGGCCGGGCCGCGCCGCGGGCGAGCGCGCGCCGCAGGCGGGACGGTCGACGCGGCGCCTGCGCGATCAGCCCAGGGGACCGGCCTCGGGGTCCTCGACCTCGGCCGGGGCGTCGCCGCGGCCGCGGAAGCCGGTGGCGAGCACGTACATCTCGGCCGAATCCTTGCGGCTCGACGGCGGCTTGATGTGGCGCACCGTGGCGAAGTTGGTCTTGAGCATCGCGAGCAGGTCCGCCTCGGACCCGCCCTGCAGGGTCTTGGCCAGGAACGCGCCGCCGGTCTTCAGCACCTCGGTCGCGAACCAGGCCGCGGCCTCGCACAGCGCCATGATCCGCAGGTGGTCCGTCGCCCGGTGGCCGGACGAGGAGGCCGCCATGTCCGAAAGCACCGCGTCCGCCTCGCCGCCGAGCGCGGCCTTCACCGCCTCGTCCGCGCCTTCCTCGAGGAAGTCCATCTGCAGCAGCTCGCAGCCGGGCAGGGGGGCGACCTCCTGCAGGTCGATGCCCAGGATCCGGCCGCGGGGGCGGTTGGGCTTGTG
The DNA here is from genome assembly GCF_900113695.1 of Albimonas pacifica. Lineage (GTDB taxonomy): Bacteria > Pseudomonadota > Alphaproteobacteria > Rhodobacterales > Rhodobacteraceae > Albimonas > Albimonas pacifica. The sequence goes on from NZ_FOQH01000002.1 coordinate 452,667, forward strand.
ACCGTCGGCGTTGACCTTCTTCGCCGCCACCTGCAGCCAGCCGCCGGGCGCGCAGCCCAGGTCGACGATGCAGGCGCCGGTCCTGAGGAACGGGTGCTTCTCCTCGATCTCCAGCAGCTTGAAGGCGGCGCGGCCGCGATAGCCCTCGCGCTTCGCCCGCTGAACGTAGGGGTCGTTGAGCTGCCGCTCCAGCCAGCGGGTCGAGGACAGGCGCCGGCCCTTGGCGGTCTTCACCCGCGTCTTCAGTTCCCGCGCGCCGCGCCCGGAGGTTCCCGCTCCGTCGCCGCCGCTCTTGCCGCCGCTCATGACCCGTGTCCGTCCAAATCAGTGCTGCCGGGCCCGCTCGGCCCACATCAGGGAATACAGCATCCCCTCGCGAAGGCCACGGTCCGCGACGCGGATGCGGGGCGCGGGCCATAGCCGCAGGATGGTCTGCAGGATCGCGGCGCCGGCGATCACCAGCTCGGCCCGGTCGGGGCCCACGCCCGGGTGCAGGCGGCGCCCCTCGGGGCCGAGGTCGATCAGGTGGCGGGCGATGCGCGCCGAGGCCGAGCGCTCCAGCCACATGCCGTCGACCTTGGCGCGGTCGTACTTGGTCAGCCCCAGACGCAGGGCGCCGATGGTCGTCACCGTGCCCGAGGCGCCGATGATCTGCAGGCCGGGCAGCTTCTCGGCCGACTTCTCGTCCTCGTAGGGGAGGAAGCCCGCGATGTGATCCTCGAAATGGCAGGCCATCAGCGCATAGCGGTCGGCGTCGGATTCGACGTCCGCATAGCGGTCGTGAAGGGTCGCGACGCCGACGGGGGCCGAGATCCAGTCCACGATCCGCTCGCGCGCCGCCCGGCGCAGCTCCGAGCGGTCGGGGCCGCCGCGGCCCGGGGCGAGCGCCAGGATCAGGTCCTGCCGCTCCGCGGGCGCGCAGCCGGCGAGGTCGAGCCAGATCAGCTCGGTCGAGCCGCCGCCGATGTCGAAGACCATCAGGCTCTCGGCCTGCTCGTCGAGCAGCGGGGCGCAGCCGGCGAGCGCGAGGCGCGCCTCCTGCTCGGGCGTGATCACCTCCATCTCGAGGCCCGTCTCGCGGCGGACCCGGCGCAGGAAGCCCCGCGCGTTGGCCGCGCGCCGGCAGGCCTCGGTCGCCACGATCCGGCAGCGCGCCACCTCGTGACGGCGGATCTTGGAGGCGCAGATGCGCAGGGCGTCCAGCGTGCGGGACATCGCGGCGCGCGACAGCTCGCCATGGGTCTCCACCCCCTCGCCCAGGCGCACGTTGCGGCTGAAGGCGTCGATGACGCGGAAGCCGGAGGGATCCGGCTCGGCGATCAGCAGACGGCAGTTGTTGGTGCCGAGGTCGAGGGCAGCGTAACGGGCCGGCGCCTTCGACGGGGCCCGGGCGGAAATGGCTTTGGCAGGCGCCTGGGCCTGCGACTGCGCGCCCTGCGGCGTCGTCATATCGAAAACCTCCGCGGCGTGTCGCCGCGCTTGTCTACAATGGGTATCGAAAGAGCCGGCCGGCAACAAGGGGATGGCGGATGACGTGCACGAGAAGCCCGAGCGGCGCAATCCCGCGGGCGCCCGAAGGCGCCGCGGCCGGCGGCGGCGCGGGGGTCCTGGCCGAGCGGGACTTCGGCCCGGCGATCCCCCTCGACGCGGCCCCCTTCGCGGACCTCGCGCCCGGCGCCTGGGTCGAGGGCTGGAGCTTCGCCCCCGCCCCCCTGCGCCGCGCGGCCGAGGCGCGGCTCGCCGCCCGCGGGGTGGAGGCGCGCTTCCGCTCCGCCTGGAAGACCGTGCTCCACGCCCTGCTGGAGGGGGAGGGGCCCGGGGCGGGCGAGACGCTCGACCTGCTCTATCCCGTCGTCCCCGGCGTGGATCCCGAGCGCTTCCTGCGCGAGCTGCATCCCGCGGCCGAGCTGTTCCCCGGCCTTTCCCTGCGCCCCGACCCGGTCCCGAGCCTGCCCGGCGAGGCGCCCGCCTGCCACCTGCTGCGGGAGGGGGGGCGGGAATCGCGCCTCACGATCCCGGTGCGCGCGCGCACCGCCCCCCATGGGGGACAGGTGCTCGCCGCCTGCGGCTGGCTGCGCATCGTGCCCGCGGGAGAGGACGCGCCGGTCGTCGACGGCCCCTGGGAGGATCCGGTGGAGCAGGCGCTTCTCGCCGCCTTCGAGACGCTCTCCCAGGCCATCGCGCGGCGCGGCTGGCACGGCCCCGGCCCGCATTTCGACCGGCTGGTCCTGCGCATCGAGGCGCCGCTGGAGGATCGCCCCCTTCCCGTCGGCGCGGAGTGTCTCAGCCTCGCCGAGGCGCTGCACGAGGAGCTCTATTTCGGCGCGCTCGACCTGCTGCGCGCGGCCTCGGGCCTGCCGGAGGGGGACCGCACGCTGACCCCGGGCGAGGTGGTTCCCCAGGTCGTGCCGGTCCCCGCCGGGGCGCCGGTGCGCCTGCGTGTCACCGTCTCGCCCCCGCCCGCCGGCCCGCATCCCGCCCGCCCCGCGCCGCCGCCCGTGGACGCGCCGGAGCTCGAGACCCTCGAGCGGCCGATGACCGCGGGCGAGATCGCCGCGGCGCTGGCGGCCTTCGGGGGCGAGCCGCTCGAGACGCGCTCCCGCCGCGGGCGGGCGGTGGCGGCGCGCGTGCGGGCGGGCAGTGGGCCGGGCGTCGTCATCACCGGCGGCCAGCACGCCAACGAGCCCACCGGCATCCCCGGCGCGCTGCTGGCCGCCCGGGCGCTGGCGGCCGAGGGCGCGCCCGTCGCCGTCTGCCCGCTGGAGAACCCCGACGGCCACGCCCTGCACATGCGCCTGCGCGAGACCGCGCCGCGCCACATGCACCACGCCGCGCGCTACACCGCCCTTGGCGCCGACCTCGCCTTCGTGGCGGGGGGCGAGGGCGCCCTTCGCCCGCGGATGCGCGCCGCCGTCGGCGCCGACCTGCACCTGAGCCTGCACGGCTACCCCTCGCACGAGTGGCTGCACCCCTTCGCCGGCTACCTGCCCCACGGGTTCGAGAGCTGGTCGCTGCCCCGCGGCTGCTTCCTGATCCTGCGTCGGGACGAGGGCTGGGCCGCCCCCGCCCGCGCCGCGCTGCACGCCGCCGCCGCGGCGCTGGAGGCGGACCCGGAGATCGCCGCGCTCAACGCCCGCCAGCTCGCGACGCTGGCGCGCTACGCCCCCTCCGCCGCGCCCGAGCGCATCGGCTGCGTGCCGGTGATCGAGGGGCCACCGCTCCCCTCGCCGCACGGTGCGCCCTTTCCGGTCACGCTGATCGTCGAGACCCCCGACGAGACCGTGGACGGGCCCCTGTTCCGCCTGCTGACCCGCGCCCAGGTCCTGGCCGCGACCGCCGCCGCGCGCGCCTTCCGCGCCGCGCCCCGACCGGGCGCGTGATCGCCGCCGCGCCGCCCATCTCCCGGGCGCGTCGGGCGCCCCGCCGGGGCGCGGGGGCCGCGGGGCGCGCGCGGCTCCGGACCCATCGCGGGGATGTGACGCGCGATGCCGCAGATGCGGTTGCGCAGTGGCGAATACACCACATCTACGTCCCGATCGCATTCAGAGTCCGCGGCGTTCACGTTCCCTCCGCTAGATTGCCATCCGCTGGTCCGGCGGACGGCCCGGAAGGGCGACCGCCCGCGGCATCCGGAAGCTGGAGGAAGCAGACGTGCCACTCTCATCCCTCACCGTCCGCGGCCGCCCGATGGCGTCGTCGCTCGCGCTCGCGGCGGCGCTCGCCGCCGCGCTGATCGCGGCGGGCCCCTCGCCGCATGCGCTGGCGCAGCAGGCGGGGCCGCAGCCCGCCGGCGCGCCCGCCACCTTCGCGGACCTGGCCGAGACGCTGAGCCCGGCGGTGGTCAACATCGCCACCACCTCGAAGGTCGCCATGCCCGAGCGGCCGGGCGGCCCGCAGCTGCCCGAGAACTCGCCCTTCCGCGAGCTGTTCCCCGAGCTCTTCGGCGGCGAGCGCGGCGGCGGCGAGCGGCAGATGCGCCCGCGCCAGTCGCTGGGCTCGGGCTTCGTGATCTCGGCAGACGGCTACGTGGTGACCAACAACCACGTCATCGACGGCGCCGACGAGATCAAGGTGAACTTCACCGACGGCTCCTCGCTGACCGCCGAGCTGGTGGGCACCGACCCCAAGACCGACGTGGCGCTGCTGAAGGTCTCGCCCGAGCGCGACCTGCCGCACGTGCCCTTCGCGGATTCCGACGCCACCCGCGTCGGCGACTGGGTGATGGCCATCGGCAACCCGTTCGGCCTGGGCGGCTCGGTCTCGGCCGGCATCATCTCGGCGCGCAACCGCGACATCAACGCGGGCCCCTACGACGACTTCCTGCAGACCGACGCCGCGATCAACCGCGGCAACTCGGGCGGGCCGCTCTTCGACATGTCGGGCGCGGTCGTGGGCATGAACACCGCGATCATCTCGCCCACGGGCGGCTCGATCGGCATCGGCTTCGCGGTGCCCGCGAACATCGTCAAGAACGTCATCGACCAGCTGCAGGAGTTCGGCTCCACCCGCCGCGGCTGGCTGGGCGTCTCGATCCAGGAGGTGACGCCCGACATCGCCGAGAGCCTCGGGCTCGACAAGGCCGCCGGCGCGCTGGTCGCCCAGGTGGTCGAGGACGGGCCGGCCGCCTCCGGCGGGCTCGAGAACGGCGACGTGATCCTCAACTTCGACGGCAAGCCCGTCGAGACGATGCGCGACCTGCCGCGCATGGTCGCCGAGACCGCCGCCCACAAGACCGTCGAAGTCGAGGTCTGGCGCAAGGGCGAGGTCGAGACCGTGCAGGTCGAGCTCGGCCTGCTCGAGGAGGACGCGCCGGTGATGAACGCCTCGGCGGACGTCGGCGCCCAGGACCAGGCGCCGGGCGCGCAGGCGCTGGGCATGACCCTGACCGAGATCACCCCCAAGGCGCGGCAGGACTACAGCCTCGCCGACGACCTCGAGGGCGTGCTGGTCGAGCAGGTGGACGGCGCCTCCAACGCCGCCGAGAAGGGCCTGCGCCCGGGCGACGTGATCGTCGAGGTGGCGCAGGAGACCGTCGCCACCCCCGCCGACGTCGAGGCCCGCGTGCAGGCCGCGCGCGACCAGGGGCGCAAGTCGGTGCTGCTGCTGGTCAGCTCGGGCGGCGACCTGCGCTTCGTCGCGGTGACGGTCGACTGATCCGACCCGGGTCCGAGCGGCCCCGCGACCGCCGCCCCGTCCCGGGGCGGCGTCTTGCGTTTCGGGGGGCCTGCGCCGCCTCCGGCGTCGCCTGGCGCCATCGACCGTCATTCAACGAAATCGAAAGATTCGGTCGCGAGGGCGAGGGCGATCTTCATCTTCCGTAAACCGGAATCCGTCGACGCTGGTCCGCAAACATAACGAGACCGGAGGAAGCGTCATGACGATCAGGGAGGGGCGTCGCGTCGACGTCCTGCATCTCGTGTCCGGAGGCGCGCGCCAGCAGCCCCGGGCGGAAGCCGCGCGCGACCTCTACGACGGGCTCTGGTTCCGTTCCGCCCGCGCGCGGGCCGAACGGGCGGGCGACGCCTGGTTCATCCTCTCGGCCCGCCACGGACTGCTGGAGCCCGAGGCGCGAGTTCAGCCCTACGCCGATCGCCTCGACGGCCGCTCGGCCGCCGCCCTGCGCGCCTGGGTGACCCTGACCACCGAGCGGATGGAGCGGATGCTGCCCGAGGCCGGGCGCGTGGTGGTGCTGTGCGACCGCGACCCGCCGCCCGAGCTCCTGCGCTGGCTGCGCGTGCGCTACCCGGAGGTCGAGACCCCGCTCGCCGGGCTCAACATCGCCGCCCAGGTCCTGCACATGGCCCGCGACGCCGACCGGGTGATGCGCGCCCCGCCCGCCCGCCGCCTCGCGCGGATGGCCTGAGGGGCCGGGGCGCCGGCGCTCCGCGCCCTCCCCCGCGCGGGCGGTCCGCAAGTCCGCCGCGGTCCGGTTCCTCGCGCCGCCGCGGGCCCGAGGTCCCGAGGTCCCGTCCCACGCGCCGTCGCGGGCCCGGGGTCCCGTCACACGCGCCGCCGCGCTTCAGCGGCCTTGGGGCGTCCGGGCCGGCGCGCCTCGCCCGCCTGCGGCCATCCGGAGATGGCCCGAGGGCATCGGCGCCGGGTTCCCGCGCCCAGGGTCGCCACGCGCCCCGCCGAAAAGCACGAAAGCCGCCCCGGGGGGCGGCTTTCTCAAGCGGCGTCCGTAGGGACGGGCCGGGTCATTCCCGCCCGCCGCTCAGCCAGCTTTCCAGCCAGTGGATGTCGTAGGCGCCGGCCTGGACCTCGGGGTCGGCGGCCAGCGCGTCGAACAGCGGCGCGGTGGTGTCGATGCCGTCCACGATCATCTCGGCCAGCGCGCGGCGCAGGCGGGCGAGCGCCGTGGGCCGGTCCTCGGCGTGCACGATCAGCTTGCCGATCAGGCTGTCGTAATAGGGCGGGATCCGGTAGCCGCGGTAGATGGCGCTGTCCATCCGCACCCCCAGCCCGCCGGGGGCGTGGAAGGCGGTGATCGTCCCGGGGCAGGGGGCGAAGTCGGGCAGGCGCTCGGCGTTCAGGCGGCACTCGATGGCGTGGCCCTCGGGCTTCAGGGTCGCCTGGTCGAAGGTCATCGGGTGGCCGGCGGCGACGCGGAGCTGCTCCTTGACCAGATCGACGCGCCAGACGGCCTCGGTCACCGGATGCTCGACCTGCAGGCGGGTGTTCATTTCAATGAAATAGAACTCGCCGTTCTCCCACAGGAACTCGATGGTGCCGGCGCCGCGGTAGCCCATCCGGCCGATCGCCTCGGCGCAGGTCTCGCCGATGCGCTTGCGGTCGGCGGCGGTCAGGACCGGGGAGGGGCACTCCTCGAACACCTTCTGGTGGCGGCGCTGGAGGGAGCAGTCCCGCTCGCCCAGATGCACCGCGCGGCCCCTGCCGTCGCCGAAGACCTGGATCTCGATGTGGCGCGGCTTGCCGAGGTATTTCTCGAGATAGACCGCGTCGTCGCCGAAGGCCGCCCGGGCCTCGGAGCGGGCCGAGGACCAGGCGTTGGGGAGTTCCGAGGCGTCGCGGGCGACCTTCATGCCGCGGCCGCCGCCGCCCGCGCTGGCCTTCACCAGCACCGGGTAGCCGATGTCCTTGGCGACGCTCAGCGCCTCCTCGACCGAGGTCACGGCGCCGTCGGAGCCGGGCACGCAGGGCACGCCCAGCGCCTTCATCGTGTCCTTGGCGGCGATCTTGTCGCCCATCACCCGGATGTGCGCCGCGGACGGGCCGATGAAGGTCAGGCCGTGGTCCTCGACGATCTGCACGAAGTTGGCGTTCTCGCTCAGGAACCCGTAGCCGGGGTGGATCGCCTCGGCGCCGGTGATCTCGCAGGCCGAGATGATCGCGGGGATGTTGAGGTAGCTCTGCGCCGCGGCGGGCGGGCCGATGCACACGCTCTCGTCGGCGAGCCGCACGTGCATGGCGTCGGCGTCGGCGGTGGAATGCACCGCCACCGTCTTGATGCCCATCTCGCGGCAGGCGCGATGGATGCGCAGGGCGATTTCGCCCCGGTTGGCGATCAGGACCTTGTCGAACATCGAAACGCTCCCGGTAAAGGACGAGGGACCCGGGGGCGCGGCAGGCCCCCGGTCCGGCGTCACTCGATGATCATCAGGGGGGCGCCGAACTCGACCGGCGTGCCGTCGGCGACCAGGATCCGCTTCACCGTGCCCGAGCGCGGCGAGGGGATCTGGTTCATGGTCTTCATCGCCTCGACGATCAGCAGGGTCTGCCCCTCCGAGACCTGGTCGCCCACGCGCACGAAGCTCGGCGCGCCGGGTTCGGCCTGGAGGTAGACGGTGCCGACCATCGGCGAGGCGACGGCGCCCGGATGCCGGGCGAGGTCGTCGGCGGCGTCGCCGGTGGCCTCGGCCGCGACGGGCGCAGGCGCGGCCGCGACGGGCGCGGCGGCGGGAACGGCGACCTGGACGGGGGCGGCCTGAAGCTGGCGGGTGACGCGCACGCTCAGGTGGTCGTCCTCGCCGTATTCGCGATCGACCTCGATCTCGGTCAGCTCGGTCTCCCGAAGCAGCTCGGCGAGCTGACGGATGAAGGCGATGTCGGCTTCGTGGTGCTTGCTCATGCAGGGTTCGCGCTGTTGCGAGGCCTGACGGAGCGACGCCATTGGTCAGGCGACGCGGGCCCCCGGTGTCGTCGCTGCGGCGTTTACACGTTGAAAAGGGTCTTTGCCAAGGGCTGCGTGCCCAAGGCCCCGGACCGGCGGGGCGCCGCGCGCGTCGCGTGGACAAGCCGCACGCCCCGTGCGAGAGCCGCGCCCGGTCCACAAGCCGCGGGAGAGAGCCGATGAAAGCCGTCCTGTACGAGAGGTTCCAGGCGCCGCCGAAGGTCGTGCGCGTCCCCGATCCGACGCCCGCGCCCCACGGGGTCGTGATCCGCGTCGGGGCGACCGGGGTCTGCCGCTCCGACTGGCACGGCTGGATGGGACATGACGCGGACATCGAACTGCCGCACGTCCCCGGCCACGAACTGGCCGGCGTGGTCGAGGCGGTGGGCCGCGACGTGCGCCTGTGGGCGGTCGGCGACCGGGTCACGGTCCCCTTCATCTCCGGCTGCGGCGCCTGCGCGGAGTGTCACGCCGGCCACCAGCAGGTCTGCCTCGCCCAGGAGCAGCCGGGTTTCACGCACTGGGGCTCCTTCGCCGAGTTCGTGGCGATCCACCAGGCGGACCTCAACCTCGTGGCGCTGCCGCAGGAGATGGACTTCGCCACCGCCGCGAGCCTGGGCTGCCGCTTCGCCACCTCGTTCCGCGCGGTGGTCGACCAGGGCCGGGTCCGGGCGGGCGAGTGGGTGGCGGTCCACGGCTGCGGGGGCGTGGGCCTCTCGGCGGTGATGATCGCGGCGGCCTGCGGGGCGCAGGTGGTCGCGGTCGACATCGACCCCGCCAAGCTGGCGCTGGCGCGCGCGCTGGGGGCGGCCGCGACGGTGGACGGGACCGCCGTCGCCGACGTGCCCGCGGCGGTGATCGAGGCGACGCGGGGCGGGGCGCATGTCTCGCTCGACGCGCTGGGCCATCCGACGACCTTCGCCAACTCGATCCTCAACCTGCGCCCGCGCGGGCGGCACGTGCAGGTGGGGCTGCTGCTGGGGGACCAGGCGACGCCGGCCGCGCCGATGGCGCGGGTGATCGGCAAGGAGCTCGAGATCCTCGGCTCCCACGGGATGCAGGCGCACCGCTATCCGGCGATGCTGGAGATGATCCGCTCCGGCCGGCTCGATCCCTCGCGGCTGGTGGGGGCGCGGATTTCGCTCGACGAGGCGCCGGCGGCGCTGATGGCGATGGACCGCTTCCAGTCGCTGGGCGCCACGGTCGTCGACCGGTTCTGAGATGGCCCGGGGCGCGTCCGGAGCGCCTCCGCTCCGCGGGGCGAGGGGACAGGGGCGGGGAGAGCGCCGCGGCGCCGGTCCCCGCCCCGGCCCTCAGCCCTGCTTCTCGCGGGCGGCCGAGACCACGTCGCGCATGTGGTCGAGCGGCGCGTAGCCCCGCACCAGCTCGTCGCCGATCACGAAGGTCGGCGTGCCCTGGATCTGCAGCTTCTTGGCCAGCTCGTAGGTCCGCTCGATCTGCGCCTTGATCTCGGGCGACTCGGCGCGGGTCTTCAGCGCTTCGACGTCGAGGCCGACCTCCTGCGCGATCGACCACACCTGCGCGTCGGTGAGCGAGCCGCGGTGGCCCATCAGCGCGTCGTTGAAGGCCATGTAGAGCTTGCCGTCCTGCTGCGCGCGGGCGGCCAGCGCCGCCTTCGCCGCGGTCACCGAGCTCGGCCCCAGGATCGGGAACTCCTTGACCACGTAGCGCAGCCCCGCGTCGGTCTCGACCAGCTTGCGCACGTCGGCATGGGCCTTCTTGCAGTAGCCGCAGTTGTAGTCGATGAACTCGACCACCGTGACGTCCCCGTCGGGATTGCCGGCGACGTGGGAATAGCCGTCGTCGAAGATCTCGTCGCGGTTCTCCGAGACCATGTCGCGCGCCTCGTTCGCCTCGGCCGCCTCGCGCCGGTCCTCGAGGACCTTCACCGCCTCCATGATCACTTCGGGATGCTCGAGCAGGTAGCGCCGGATCTCGGCGCGCAGCAGGGCACGGCCCTCCGGGTCGAGCTGCATCGCCTCCGACAGCGCGGTCTGCGCGGGGGCCGGCGCAGGCGCGAGGCCGACCAGCGCCGCCGCGAGGGCGAGGCCGGGCAGGGCGAGCAGGGGCTTGCGGGCGAGGGGCGCGAGGGCGGTGGTCATGGTGCGGTCTCTCCGTCGGGGCGTTCCGGCCGGCCCGCGCGGGCGCGGAGGCGGAGGGGATGGGGTGTCGGACGCGAGTTTAACAAGGCTTCGCCGGGGATGCCCGCGTCATTGCTGCATGGCCTTGGTGGCGACCACGATGTCGTCCGCCCGCAGCCAGGAGGGGGAGCCCGCCGGCAGCAGGCTCTTGGCCCGCTCGGCCATGCGGTGGGCGTCGATGGGCTGGTTGATCAGCATCATCCGCTCGGCGGTGACCAGCGCCGCCTCCCCCTCCTGCCCGGTGCGGGCGTAGGCGAAGGCGAGGTCGCGCAGCAGCCCCGGGTCGCCGCCGTCCGAGCGCGCGGCCCCCCGCTCCAGCGCGGCCAACGCCTCGCGGTCCGCGGCGGGCGAGCCGACCGAGAGCAGGGCGCGCCCCAGGTAGCCCAGGATCAGCGGCTCGTCCGGGGCCAGCGCCACGGCGCGGCGATAGGGCGTCACCGCCTCCACGCCGCGCCCGCTCTCCAGCAGGATCTGGCCCTTGAGCTCGTAGTAATAGGGATCGTTCGGCCGGATCTGGATCAGCCGGTCGGCCTCGGCCACCGCGGCGTCCGGGTCGGGGGCGCGGTGCAGGGCGACGGCGCGGCGCAGGGTCGCGAACTCCGAGCGGTCGTCGGGGTCGAGCCGGCGCAGCACCGTGGAGGGCGTGTCGATGAACCCCTCCAGCTTCGCCTCCATCCGCTGCACCCAGTAGACCAGCTCCGGGTCCGGCGCGTCGCCGCGGGCGGGGGATTCGGCGGCCCGGCGGCGGATCGCCGACAGGCGCTCGGCCGAGACCGGGTGGGTCAGGGCGTAGGGGTCGACGTGGCGGGTCGAGAACACCTCCTGTCCGCGGAACTGCTCCAGCACCTCCTCCATGCCGGTCGGATCGACGCCCGCGCGCTCGAGATAGGTGATGCCGGCCTGGTCGGCGGCCGATTCCTCGGCGCGGCTGAACGACAGCAGCGCCCGCTGCACCGCGGTCTGCGAGCCGGCGCCCAGGCCCACGCCCGCCGCCGCGCTGGCGCCGCCGCCCGCGAGCCCCGCCGCGGCCGCCGCCGCGATGCCCAGCAGCATCCCCGCCATCGCCGGCCCGCGCAGGTTGTTCATGGCGATCTGCCGGCGCGCCAGGTGCCCGCCGGTGATGTGCCCGATCTCGTGCGCGATCACGCCCTGCAGCTTCGCGGGCTCGGGGAAGTCGCGCAGCAGGCCGGTCGAGACCACCAGGTTGCGGCCGCCGTAGACGAAGGCGTTGGGCAGCCGGTCGTCGAAGATGCGGATCTCGATCGACTCCGGCGCCACGCCGGCTGCGCGCATCAGCGGGTCGGAGAGGCGCTTGAGCGTCGCCTCCACCTCCGCGTCGCGCACGAAGCCGGCGGCGAAAGCGGGCTGCGCCAGCGTCGCCAGCAGCGCCGCGCCGAAGGCCGCGGCGCGCGCGGCGCGGCGCAGGAGGGAGCGCCCCGCAGGGGAGGCGCCGGTCGGGCGGGAGAGGGTCTGCGACACGTCCGCGGCTCGCCTTCGGTCTCGGCCGCGCGTCCGCGGCGCGGCCCGTGATCCTGTCCGGGGCGCGGTTCCTACGCCCCCGCATCCTTGCGCCGCGCCGGTCGGCCGCGGAAAAGGCGGCCTGCGCGAGGTTGACCGCCTGCGCGGCGGGGCCTCACGCTGGGAGGCGCGCGCAGGTCATCAGGAGCCGAAAAAGATGAAGAGTTCAAGGCGGAGCGCGGTGGCTCCCTTCATGGTGATGGACATCATGGAAAACGTACGCGCGCTGGAGGCGACGGGGCGCGACGTGATCCACATGGAGGTCGGCCAGCCCTCGACCCCCGCCCCGCGTCTCGCGCGCGAGGCGGTGGCCAAGGCGATGTCGGGCGAGGCGCTGGGCTACACCGTCGCCCTCGGCCTGCCGGAGCTGCGAGAGGCGATCGCCGACCTCTACCGCCGCCGCCACGGGATCGTGCTGGACCCCTCGCGGGTGGTGGTCACCGCCGGCAGCTCGGGCGCCTTCACGCTGGCCTTCCTGGCGCTGTTCGAGGTGGGGGCGAAGGTGGCGATCGGGGACCCGAGCTACCCCTCCTACCGCAACATCCTCAAGGCGCTCGGCATCGAGCCGGTGCGCATCGAGACCGGTCCCGAATCGAGATGGCAGCCGCGCCCCGAGGACCTGGGCGACGCCGACGGGATGCTGGTGGCGAGCCCGGCGAACCCCTCGGGCACGATGCTCGACCGCGCGGCGCTCGCGGCGCTGTCGGCGGCCTGCACGGCGCGCGGCGCGGGCTTCATCTCGGACGAGATCTATCACGGGTTGACCTACGGCGCCCCCGCGGTCAGCGCGCTGGAGGTCACCGACGACGTGATGGTGATCAATTCGTTCTCGAAATACTGGTCGATGACCGGCTGGCGGATCGGCTGGATGGTCGTGCCCCCGGACATGGTCCGCACGATCGAGCGCCTGGCTCAGAACTTCTTCATCTGCGCCCCTCACGTCGCCCAGGTTGCGGCGCTCGCGGCCCTGCAGGCGGAAGATGAATGCGAAGCGAACAGAAGGGTTTATGAACGCAACCGGGCGCTGCTGATGAACGAGTTGCCGGCCGCGGGCTTCACCGAACTGGCCCCCGCGGACGGCGCGTTCTACCTCTACGCGGACGTCCGCGGGCTGACCGACGACAGCCACGACTTCTGCGCGCGGATGCTCTCGGAAGCCGGAGTTGCCGCAACGCCCGGCCACGATTTCGACCCTGTGCGGGGCGAATCCTTCGTCCGTTTCAGCTTCGCGCGGGACGAGGCGCACATCGCCGAAGGGGCCCGCCGGCTGCGCGCCTGGCTGAGGGGATGAGGCCGCCGAACGGCCCCTCCCGCGCCTGCGGATAAGATTGCCGGAATGTGAATATCGCTGTTCCCAAGTCAGATGAATCGGGGTATGAATGGCCCGGAGAGAGATAGGTGGGGGTCCCCGAGAGGGGTTGTCGGCTTAGCCGACGTCCTTCCTGGTCTCGGTTGGGGAAGACGAGAGCTAGGAGATTATGGCCATGAAGCACTTCGCTCTGGCGGCGGCGATGCTCGGTGCGTCGGCCGGTTACGCGATGGCCGCGACGGTCACGTACACTTCGGCGGCGGACGGTTCGTCCATCGTGGGGTCCACGAACTCGGCCGGCACGGTGACGATCCCGGGCTTCGTCCTGGGTTATTCCGGTTCGGGCGGCACCATTCCGCTCGACGCCGTGCTGCAGTCGGTGACGATCTCGTTCAGCGGCGACTGGCAGGGGACCCTGGTCGCGACGCTTGGCAGCAACGAGTCGACCGGCTCGATCGCCGGCAACAACAACTGGGCGACCTGGCTGCTGACCGGGTTCAACCAGAACGGCGTCAGCATCCCGGCGTACGTCACGAACACCGGCGCGCAGTTCAGCGCGACGCTGCCGTCCAACTACAACTACAACTCGGCCACCAACGAGTACGAGACCCCGTTCAACTCGTTCGGCGTCAGCTACTCCGGCCTGCTGTCGATGGGCGCCTACAACCCCTCGACCTCGTTCTACGACGGCGTCGCCAACGTGAACTTCTCGTTCGCGGCCTCGGTGTTCGACGTGACGCAGTCCGAGAACGCGCCGCGCAGCATCCAGGACAAGCTCCTGAACCTGGGCGCGACCGTGACCTACACCTACGAGCAGGTTCCGCCGCCGCCGTCGACGGTGCCGCTGCCGGCCGCTCTGCCCCTGATGGGCGCCGGCCTCGCCGGCCTGGCCTTCGTGGCGCGCCGCCGCAAGGGCTGATCCGCCAGCTCGAAGATCCTGGAAACGCCGTCTCCCCCGGAGGCGGCGTTTTCGTTTGCGCAGGACCCTGAGCGGAGCCCGCCATCCGCGTCCTGCCCTGGTCCTGGCCCCGGCCGCGCAGCGGGCGCCGCCGAGCGGGCGGGGCCGGACCGGCCGCCGCGTCCAAGCCGCGCGTCCACGCCGACGCCCCTCGGCCCGCTTCTGCGATCCCGCCTGGCGCCTTCCCCCGCACGGCCCGCTGGCCCCGTCTCGCCGCATCCTGGCCGGGCTGCATCCTGTCCGCGACGCCGAGGGCGGGCGGAAGCCTGCGCTGGATCTCCGGAAACCTGAGGCGGGGGGGGGAGGCGGGCGCGGCGCGACTTCGTCGCCCGGCGCAGGGGGCGCGTCGTCAACGACAAAGGGGACGCCCTGGCGGGCGTCCCCTTCTTCGTCTGGAGCGGCTGGCCGGCCCTGGGCGGCCGGAAGGATCAGCGTTTCAGCGCCCACCAGCCGCGTTTCTTCGGACGCGCGGCCTCGGCCGCCTCCTCCGCCGCCGAGCGGGCCACCGGCTCGAACTCGGCCGCGGGGGCCTCGGGCGCCGGGGCGTCCTCAGCCGGGCTCGCCGCCTCGAGCGCGGGGGCCGGTTCGGCCTCCGCCGGCTCGGAGACGGGCTCGGCCTCGGCCTCGGGGGCAGGGGCCTCGGCCGCCGTCTCCGCCGGCGCCTCGACCTCGGCCGGGGCGGCCTCGGCGGTCTCGGGCTGCGCCGCCTCAGGCGTCTCCTCCGGCTCGGGGGCAGGCTCGGGAGCCGCGTCCTGCTCGGGCGCCGCGTCCTCGACGGACGTCTCGGACGCCGCGGTCTGCTCGGCGTCCTCCGCCTTCTTCGACTTGCGCCGACGGCGGGTGCGCTTGGGCTCGGGGATCTCGACCGGGGCGTCGGACTCCATCAGGGTCTCGGGCTGGGTCGGGGCGGCGGGCGCCTCGTCAGCCTCGCTCTCCTTCGCGGAGGGCGCGGCGGGCTTCTCGTCGGCGCCCTCCTCGTCCCCCCCGCGCCGCCGGCGGCGGCCGCCGCGGCGGCCGCGGCGGCGGCGGGAGCCGTCGTCGTCGTCCTTGTCCTTGCTCTCGGAGCGGTCGGAGCGCGCCTCGCGGCTCTCCTCCGCCGGCTCCTCGTCGCGGGCGACGGGGGCGGGGATCTCCTCGGCCGGGGCCTCGACCAGCTCGGCCTCCTCGACCTCCTCCAGGTCCGGCGCGTCCATCGCGGGGACCAGGCCCTGCAGCGGCAGGCGCGAGGCGGTCTTGATCCGCTCGACGTGGAACTCCGGCGAGAACAGCGAGGGGTCGCCCTCGACGCGGATCACCACGCCGTGGCGGGCCTCGATGCCCGAGAGATGGTCGCGCTTGTCGTTGAGCAGGTAGCTCGCCGTGCCCATCGGCGCGCGCACCGCCAGCTCCGGCGCGCGGCCGCGCGCGGCCTCGCCCTCGAGCTGGCGCAGGATCGACAGGGCCAGCGAGCTGTCCGCACGCACCACGCCGGTGCCGTGGCAGTGGGCGCAGGGGGCGGTGGTCGCCTCCAGCACGCCGGGCCGCAGACGCTGGCGCGACATCTCCATCAGGCCGAAGGCCGAGATCCGGCCGACCTGGATGCGCGCGCGGTCGACCTTCAGCTTCTCCTTCATCCGCTTCTCGACGGCCCGGTTGTTGCGCGGGTCCTCCATGTCGATGAAGTCGATGACGATCAGGCCGGCGAGGTCGCGCAGGCGCAGCTGGCGGGCGATCTCGTCGGCCGCCTCCAGGTTGGTCTTCAGGGCGGTGTCCTCGATGGACCCCTCCTTGGTCGACTTGCCGGAGTTGATGTCGATCGCCACCAGCGCCTCGGTGACGCCGATCACGATGTAGCCGCCCGACTTCAGGTGCACCGTCGGGTTGAACATCGAGGCGAGCTCCTGCTCGACCCCGTGCTTGGCGAACAGCGGCTGCGGGTCCGAGTGCCGGACCACGTTGCGCGCGTGGCCGGGCATCAGCATGGACATGTAGTCCTTGGCTTCCTTGTAGCCCTCGTCCCCGTCGACGCAGATCTGGTCGATGCCCTGGGCGTAGAGGTCCCGGATCGCGCGCTTGATCAGCGAGCCTTCCTCGTAGATCAGCGTCGGCGCGACCGAGCGGAGCGTCGTCTCGCGGATCCGCTCCCACTGGCGCAGGAGGTATTCGTAGTCGCGCTCGATCTCCTGGGCGGTGCGCTTGGCGCCGGCCGTGCGGATGATCAGGCCCATGCCGCGCGGCACCTCGATGTCGCCGGCGATGTCCTTGAGCTTCTTGCGGTCGGCCGCGTTGGTGATCTTGCGCGAGATGCCGCCGCCGCGGGCGGTGTTGGGCATCAGCACGCAATACCGGCCGGCGAGCGAGAGGTACGTGGTCAGCGCGGCGCCCTTGTTGCCCCGCTCCTCCTTCACGACCTGGACCAGCAGGATCTGGCGGACCTTGATCACTTCCTGGATCTTGTAGCGGCGCTGGAAGATGCGGCGGGCGGAGATGCCCTCGCCCAGGTCGTCGCCGTCGTCGCGCACCTCGGAGGCGGCGTCGTCGTCGGAGCCGTCGTCGACCGACGGCTGGGCGTCGCCCTTGTCGGACCGGTCGCCCTTGTCGGCTTTCGCCTCGGCGGGCGCGTCGTCGGCGCCCTCGTCGCGGCCCTTTCCGCGGCGCGAGCGGCGCGAGCGGCCGCCGCGGCGCGAGCGCCGGCGGCGCTTGTCGCCCGAGGCGTCGTCGCCCTCGCCGTCGCCGTCGCCGGAGGCGTCCTGGCCTTCGGTCTCGGTCTCGGCGTCGTCGGCGGTCTCGGCCTTCTGCGAGGCTTCGGCCTCGGCGACGGGGATCGCCTCCTCGGCCGGGATCTCGGCGGGGGCGGCTTCGGCCGTCTCCACTTCGGGCGTCTCGGCGGGGGCCTCGTCGGTCACGGGCTCTGCGGGCGTTTCGGGCGCGGCTTCGGCGACGGGCGCCTCCGGCTCGGCGACCGGCTCGGCCGGGGTGTCGGCGAAGACGCCGGCGACGATCTCGCGGGCGGCTTCCGCCTCGGGCGTGAGGGTCTCGGCCGGGGTTTCCTCGACCGGGGTTTCCTCGACCGGGGCCGTCTCGGCGGTCTCGGCGGGCGTCTCTTCGGCCGGGGCCTCGGACGCAGCTTCCGCGGACGCCGCAGAGGGCGTCTCGGCGGGCGTTTCGGCGGCGGCGGCCTCGTCCTCGGGGCGGCGGGTCGCGGGGGGATAGTCCTCCTCCACGCGCTCGTCGTCCTCGTCGCCGGCGCCGGCGGCCTCGGCCATCACGCGCGGCGAGCCGCCGTCCTTGTCGTCGCCGTCCTCGTCGTCGTCGCTGGAGCCGCCGCCGCCGGACGCGTCCGAATCCTCGGATGCGGCGGTCTCAGGGTCGGTTTCGGCGTCGGACCCGGCCTTCGGCGCCTCGGCCGCCGTCTCGGCCGCGGGGGCCTCCTCGGCGTGGACCGCCTCGACGGCCTCGCGCGTCCGGGGCGCGTCGTCCTCGTCGGCCGCGGAGTCGTCCTCGTCGGAATCGTCGTCCTCGGCGGAATCGTCCTCGCCCTCGGAGACGGTCTCGGGGCGCTCGGCCTCGTAGTCGTCGTCCTCGTCGTCGGAGTCGTCCGTCTCGCGGTCGTCCTCGTCCTCGTCCTCGTCGTCTTCGTCCTCGCGGGCGGCGTCGCGGGCGGCCTTGGCCTCGGCGCGGGCGGCGGCGGCGGCCTGTCGGGCGGCGCGGCGGTCCTCGTCGGCGGCGGCGCGCTTGCGGGCCTCCTCCTCCTCCTCGGCGATCAGCGCTTCGCGATCGGCCTTGGGGATCTGGTAGTAGTCGGGATGAATCTCCGAGAAGGCGAGGAACCCGTGACGGTTCCCGCCATATTCCACGAAGGCCGCCTGGAGCGAGGGCTCCACCCGGGTCACTTTCGCGAGGTAGATATTGCCGGCGATCTGCTTCTTCGAGATCGTCTCGAAGTCGAAATCTTCTACCTTGTTTCCGTCTGCGACGACGACCCGGGTCTCCTCCGGGTGCGTCGCGTCAATGAGCATCTTCTTCGCCATGGTCTCCCACGCCGGCGAGCGCCCTCCTCCGCCGCCCGGCCTTGCGGGGGCGGACGCAGCAGGGGCGCGCCGGTCTCGATACGGGCGATCCCGGGCCCGCCGGTCACGCCCGCGCGCGGAAGGGCCGGCGCCGAGGCGCGTCCTCCGTCTTCGCAGGTCCGGCAGGGCAGGGGCATCGCGGTCTGGTCTCCAAGATCACGCCGTCGATCATCGTCGCGGCGCGGTCGCATCGGGGGGCCGTCGTCCTTTGGGAGTCGGGCCCGAACTTCGGGGACGCGGCCTGCGCCGGCTGTCCTCAGGGGGCGGTCGTGGCCGCGTCCTCCCGGGATCCGGATATGCGCCGGGGCGTCGTCCGAAAAACCTGTTCGTTCATCGGGCGGCGGAACTCGGGGGCCTGTCGCCGTAAGGGGGGCGAGCGGCGGCCCGGGTCTTCCGCAGCCTGAGCAATATAGCCGGCCGGCGGTCGCCTTGACAATCGGAAAGCCCCGAGGCCGCATGGGGCGGGCGCGCGGCCTGGGGGAGGGGCGCGCGGACCCGGCGAACCGCCCCACGAGATCGCGCAAGTCAATGGCATGGAACCGTTTTTCCTGTCCGCCCCGGGGCGGGTTCCGCAGCGTCTTCCGACGCTGGGCGCCGCCTGTGTGCGCAAGCGCCGCGGCGTTGGCCGCCGCATTCGCGATCACTCCGCTGCGGGCGCCTGCGTCGGAGGCGCCCGAAACCGAGGCGCCCCGCATCGTCGGCCTGCGCCATGTCGAGGGCCGCACCCGCGTCGCCCTGCGGCTTGCGCGCGCGAGCGGCTTCGAGGTCTTCGCCCTCGAGGACCCGCCGCGGCTGGTGGTCGCCTTCGACGGTCCCGCCTGGGAGGGCGCGCCGCCCCCGCCGCCGCCCGGCGGCCTGGTGAAGGCGGTGCGCGCGGGCCTCGTCGCCGACGGGCGCGCGCGGCTGGTGCTGGAACTGGTGCGCCCGGCGCGGCTCGCCGAGGCGGTGCAGTTCCCCGACCCCGACGACCCCTCCGGCCCCACCATCCTGCGGCTGGAGCTCGCCTACGCCGCGCCCGACGCCTTCGCCGCCGCCGTGGGCTGGCCGGAGGGGCAGGGGCCGCTCGCCCCCGCGCCCCCGCCCGCCGATCCGCGCCCGCTGGTGATGATCGACCCCGGCCACGGCGGCATGGACCCCGGCGCGATCCGGGGCGAGGCGGTGGAGAAGGCGCTGGTGATGACCTTCGCGCGCGACCTGAAGGCCGCGCTCGAGGCGACCGGCCGCTGGCGGGTGGCGCTGACCCGCGAGGACGACCGCTACCTCGGCCTCGCCGAGCGGGTGGCGCGGGCGGAGGCGGCGGGGGCGGCGGCGCTGCTCTCGATCCACGCCAACACCGTGGCGCGCGGCGACGCGGTGGGCGCCTCGATCTTCACGCTGGCCGCCGCCGGGTCCACCGACGCCGAGACCGCGGCGCTCGCCGATTCGGAGAACCGGGCCGACGTGGCCCCCGGCGACGACCGCGCGGTGGAGCCCGACGCGGCGCTTCGCGCGGTTCACGAGATCGGGATGCGGCGCGCATTGCTCGCCTCGCGCGGGCTGGGGACGGAGCTGGTCGACCACCTGGCGCAGGCGACGCCGATGCTGCGCGGCCGGGCGCACAGCCAGGCGGGGTTCCGGGTGCTGAAATCCTCGCGCGTGCCCGCGGCGCTGGTGGAGCTGGGGTTCCTGTCGAACGCCCAGGACCTCGCGCGGATGCGCGACCCGGCCTGGCGGCGGCGCGCGGCGCAGGCGCTGACCCAGGGGCTGGACGCCTGGGCGGGGGCCGCGGCGGCCCGTCCTTTCGCCGCGCTCGCCCCCTGAGCGCCCAAGTTCGTCGCATTAAGGTCATCTCCGTCGCAGGATCGCCCGCTGCGCCGCCACGACGCCCTGTCGCCGCCCTTGGTCCGTCACTATGTTCCGCGAGTCCTGTCGCATCGAGTCGACCGGGGCGAGGCAAGGAACGGGATCGGGCATGACGCGCTTTCTGGCATGGGTGTTCTCCATCATCTCCATCGGCGCCATCTTCGGGCTGGGCGCGATGGCGGTCATGGTCTGGCATTACGGGAACGACCTGCCGTCCCATGAGCGCCTGGAGAACTATCAGCCCGCCACCCTGAGCCGCGTCTACGACCGCGACGGCCGGGTGATGGCCGAATACCTGACCGAGCGGCGCATCTTCGCCCCGGTCGAGGAGATCCCCGACCTGGTGAAGAACGCCTTCATCGCCGCCGAGGACCGCAATTTCTACGAGCACCACGGCTTCGACGCGCTCGGCATCATGGGCGCGGTGGTCGACTACGCCCGCGGCGGGCGCCTGCGGGGCGCCTCGACCATCACCCAGCAGGTGATGAAGAACTTCCTGCTCACCAACGAGCGCAGCTTCGACCGCAAGTTCAAGGAGATCATCCTCGCCACCCGCATGGAGCAGGTGCTGTCGAAGGACCAGATCCTCGAGCTCTACCTCAACGAGATCTATCTCGGCGCGCGCGCCTACGGCGTCGTCGCCGCCGCCGCCAACTACTTCGGCAAGCCGCTCGAGCATCTGAGCGTGGCCGAGGCCGCCTATCTCGCGGCCCTGCCCAAGGCCCCCTCCAACCTGCACCCGGTGGACAACCGCGACGAGGCGCTCGACCGGCGCGGCTACGTGCTGGGCCAGATGCTGCGCGCAGGCTTCATCACCCAGGCCCAGCATGACGAGGCGATGGAGGATCCGCTGCACACCGTGCTCGACGGCTCGCTGCAGCCCGAGATCCAGACCGTGCCGCGCCGCGACTATTTCTCCGAGGAGATCCGCCGCCAGCTCGTCGAGCGCCTGGGCGAGGACGAGGTGGAGGGCGGCGGCCTGACCGTGCGCGCGACGCTCGACCCCGAGCTGCAGCGAGTCGGCGCCGACGCCCTGCGCGCCCGGCTGGTGGAGTGGGACAAGACCCGCCAGGGCTGGCGCGGCCCGGTCGCCCAGCTCGACCCCGCCCAGCTCGAGACCGAGGAGAGCTGGCGGCGCGCGCTCGGCTCCGCCCGCGCGCCGATGGACATCCCCGGCTGGTTCCCCGCAGTGGTGCTGAAGGTGGGCGACACCACCGCGCGCATCGGCATCCAGGGCGTGCCCGAGGATGAGGACGGCCATTTCATCGGCATCGCCGACGCCAACTGGGCCAAGCCCGAGCTCGAGGGCGGCGGCGTCGGCCGCGCCCCGCGCCAGCCCTCCGACATCTACGCCGTGGGCGACGTGATCATGGTCGCGGCCGAGGACGCCGAGGGCGCCGAGATCCGCGACCTCGACGGCGAGGCGCTGCTCGCCGAGGTCGACAGCTGGTCGCTGCGCCAGATCCCCGAGATCGAGGGCGCGTTCATGGCCATGGACCCGACCACGGGCCGGGTGCTGGCGATGCAGGGCGGCTTCAGCTTCGAGACCTCGGTGTTCAACCGCGCCAGCCAGGCCAAGCGGCAGCCGGGCTCGTCCTTCAAGCCCTTCGTCTACGCCGCGGCGCTCGACAACGGCTACACGCCCTCGTCGGTGATCCTGGACGCCCCGATCGTCATCGACACCGGCTCTGACGAGCTGTGGCGGCCGACCAACTCCTCGAACCGGTTCTACGGCCCCTCGCCGATGCGCGTGGGCATCGAGCAGTCGCGCAACGTCATGACCGTGCGCCTCGCGCAGGAGATCGGCATGGAGCGCGTGGCGGAGTATGCCGAGCGCTTCGGCGTCTACGAGAACATGCCCCACCACCTGAGCTATGCGCTGGGCGCGGGCGAGACCACGCTCTACCAGATGGTCGGCGCCTACGGGATGTTCGCCAACGGCGGCTGGCGGATCGAGCCCACGCTCGTCGACCGCGTGCAGGACCGCTATGGCGAGACCCTGTTCAAGCAGGACAACCGCGCCTGCTACGAGTGCACCGAGATCTGGGAGGCCGGGCTGAAAGAGCCGGTGCCCACCCCCGACAAGCAGCTGATCATGGACCCGGTGACGGCCTTCCAGCTGACCTCGATGATGCGCGGCACGGTGGAGCGGGGCACGGCCACGACGCTCGCCTCGCTGGGCATTCCGATGGCGGCCAAGACCGGCACCACCAACGACGCCCGCGACGCCTGGCTGATCGCCTTCACCCCCAACATGGTGGCGGGCTGCTACATCGGCTACGACAACCCCCGTCCCATGGGCCGCAGCGCCTATGGCTCGACCATGTGCGGCCCGGTCATCAAGGCCTTCATGGAAGAGGCGATGAAGGACCGCCCGCACCTGGACTTCCACGTGCCCCCGGGCGCGGTGATGGCCAAGATCGACCGCGGCTCGGGCCGCCGGCTCTCGGACGACGCCTCGGGCCCCGGCGTGGTGGTCGAGGCCTTCCACCCCGGCGAGGAGCCGCAGATCGGCGAATACTCGGGCGGCCGGGTCATCGACGGCGGCTTCGTGGCCTACAAGGGCGGCGACCTGCCGATGTCGCTGGACGCCAGCGCCGACTCGGGCGGGGCCTACGGCGGGGGCGCGGCCCCTGCCGGCGGCGCCTCGGGCGGGGCGGCGCGGCCGGCGCCGCCGAAGCCCGCGGCCGGCGGCTTCGGCTCCGGCGGGCTCTACTGAGGGGTTTTCGGGCCCGTCATCGGTCGATCGCGGCGCGCGGCTCTCTTGAGCCGCGCGCTTCGCCGGTCTAAATCCCCCCATCGCGCGCCGCTCCGTCTTCGCCGGGGCCGGCGCGCGCCGTCAGGACGAGGAGCGTCTCCATGCGCGCGGAAACCCAGGGCGTCGTCGCCGAGATCGAGAAATCGCTGGACCTGCTGCGCAAGCGCCTGGGCTGGGAGACCGCCGAGCACCGGTTGGAGGAGCTCAACGCCCGCGTCGAGGACCCTACCCTGTGGGACGATCCCGCCAACGCCCAGAAGGTGATGCGCGACCGCCAGACGCTGGCCGACGCGCTGGCGCGATGCAAGGAGATCGGCCAGGAGCTCGCCGACAACGTCGAGCTGATCGAGCTGGGCGAAATGGAGGGCGACCAGGAGGTGATCGGCGAGGCCGAGGCCGCGCTCGCCGCCCTGCGCGACCGCGCCGCCGCCGCCGAGATCGAGGCGCTGCTGGACGGCGAGGCCGACGGCTCGGACACCTTCCTCGAGATCAACGCCGGCGCCGGCGGCACCGAGAGCTGCGACTGGGCGCAGATGCTGGCGCGCATGTACACCCGCTGGGCCGAGGCGCACGGCTACAAGGTCGAGCTGATGAGCGAGAGCGCCGGCGAGGAGGCCGGGATCAAGTCGGCCTCCTACAAGATCTCCGGCCCCAACGCCTATGGCTGGCTGAAGTCGGAATCGGGCGTGCACCGGCTGGTGCGGATCTCGCCCTTCGACAACGCGGCGCGGCGGCAGACCTCGTTCTCGTCGGTGTGGGTCTACCCGGTGGTGGACGACTCGATCGAGATCGACGTGAAGCCCAACGAGATCCGCATCGACACCTATCGCTCCTCGGGCGCGGGCGGGCAGCACGTGAACACCACCGACTCGGCGGTGCGCATCACCCACCTGCCGACGGGCATCGTGGTGACCTCGTCGGAGAAGTCTCAGCACCAGAACCGGGCCAACGCCATGGCGGCGCTGAAGTCGAAGCTCTACGAGATGGAGCTGCGCAAGCGCACCGAGGCGATCCAGGAGCAGCACGACGCCAAGGGCGAGATCGGCTGGGGCAACCAGATCCGCTCCTACGTCCTGCAGCCCTACCAGATGGTCAAGGACCTGCGCACCAACGTCGAGACCTCGGACACCGGCGGCGTGCTGGACGGGGATCTGGACAAGTTCATGGCCGCGGCGCTGGCGCTGGAGGTGACCGGCAAGTCCCGCGCCGAGGCGATGGCCGAGGACTGAGCCGCCCTCGCAGGCGGGTCGCGTCGATCGAAACGGCGGACGGGGCGAGGGCCCCGTCCGCCGTTTCGCATTCGGCCCCCGCGCCTGCCGGCCCCGCCTCCCCACCCGCCCGCCCTCGGCGCGGCCGGCAGCCGCGGGGGCCGACTGCGGGCGGGATGCCGGCCGCGAGGAGGGCCAGGCGCCGCGTGGGGAGGTCGTAAGGCCGGGGCTGGGCGCGGGCGCCGGCGGCGGGGCCTTGGCCGGGCGCGAGCCTGGCGCCGGAGGCGCTGGGCCCACGGGCGGGGCGTCCGGGCGGCGGGCGACGGGGGGACGGCGCTCCGCCGGCAGGGCGACCGAGGGCCGGCCCGGCTGCGCTTGGTGAGAGCGGTCGCCAGGCAGGGCGGCGGCGGGAGAGCCGGCGCAGGGGATGGACCTCCGACGGGGCGGGACCGGGCGGGGGGGCTCGGCGGGACAGGGCGCGCTATCCTTCGGGATAGGCGGATGCGCCATCCGGAGCGGGCGGCTGGCCCTTCGCGACGTCGCGCGGTGCACGGGGTTTTCGTAGAACCGTCCCTATCGCAGCGGGCGCCGCCTCGCCGCAGCCGACAGACAGGAGCATCGCAGATGACCGCCGCCGCCCCTCATCCCGTCTCCGCCCATCCCGCTTCCGGCCTTCCGGCCGCGCCGGGCGGGGCGCTGGGCGCGATCGTTCTCGCCTGCCTGGCCGGCGCCGCGATCGGCGGGGGCGTGGCCGTCGCGGGGCATGGCCTGCTGGCGGCGTTCGTCGCCGCCTGGCTTTCGGCGATCGTGGGGACGGTGGCGATCCCGGCCCTGGGACTGATGCTGCGCCGCGCGCCGGCGCGGGCGGCGGTCCCGGCCGATCTCGACGCCTGGGACGCCGATCTCAGGCAGGAGCTCGAGGCCGTACGCGCGTCGCGCCGCGTGGCCTGAGACCGGTTCCGGCCGCCGGCCCCGCAGAGCGGGACCTGCGCGCCCCCCCGATCCCCTTGCGCTCACCCCCCCCTCCGGGAGGGCGCGCGAAGCGGCCGGAGCCGACCCGACCGACGCCGCCGGCAGGACCGCCCGGTCCCGCCGGCGGCGTTCCGCGTTCAGCGCGCCAGCAGCCGGCGCAGGCGGTCGCGCACGCGCAGGTCGCGCACGAGGGTCCCGGCCTCGGCCGCCGCCTCCGCGCCGGCGGGGTCGTAGAGGTTCTCCTCGACGAAGCGCAGGGAGTTGGTCTCCAGCAGCTCGCGGTACTGGCGCCGCCAGGTGAAGCCGACGGTCTCGGGCAGGTCGGGGTTGCGCAGGAAGGCCTCGCCGCCGCGGCGGATCTTGCGCATGTAGCGCTCCCGCGAGCGCAGGGTGAAATGCAGGATGTCGAGCACGTTCTCGGCCACCCGCCCGGGCCGGCCGCCGTGCACGGCGTGGGCGCCGTCGACCACCGTGATCCGCCGGGCGCCGCGGTGGGCGTATTTCGGCGGCGCGGGAATGTCGTGGGGGATGGTGGTCACGCGCTTGCGCCACAGCATCCGCTCGTGGAAGGGCAGGGCCGGATCCTCGATGCACACGAAGTCGGCGTGCCAGCCCTGGGCGGTGGAGCGCCAGAAGGGCAGGGCCCCCAGCGCCTGGGCGAGCGAGCCGCCGGCGCGGGGGATCCAGAACTCGTCGGCGTCGCTGTTGATCACCCAGTCGGCGCGGAACCGGGCCGCGGCCATGCGGGCCATGCGCGTCACCCACTCGCCCTGGCGGAAGTCGTCGCCGGTCTCGCGCAGGGGAGTGACCACGCCCTGTCGGGCGAACTCGTCGATGATGTCGGGGGTCTCGTCGACGCTGAGATTGTCGGTGACGATGACGTGGTCGACGCCGGCGTCGAGGTGGAACAGCAGGTTCTCGCGCAGGATGTCGCCCTCGTCCCGCGCCAGGATCGTCATGACGAGGGTCATCGCAGGGGCGGCCTCCTGTCCCGCGGGCGCGGGCGACCGCGCGCCGGGCAAGCCGGCGGGCCCCCGAAAGCGACATGCGCCGCCGGGGGCGAACCGGGGCGCATGCGCGTCACGTCACGGGTCCGCGGGCGTCGGGCGCGCGCGGCGATCAGCTGTCCGACGAGTCGGAGGCGGGCGCCGGGCTGGGCGAGGGCGCGGGCGCCGAGGCGCGGGGCGCCTGAGAGCCGTTGGAGAGCGGGTCGTCCGAACGCTGGACCGAGCCCTCGAAATGGGCGCCGCTCTCGATGGCGATGGTCTTGTGGATGATGTCGCCCTCGACCTTCGCGGACGAGGTCAGGCGCACCTTCACGCCGCGGACCCGGCCCACGACGCGGCCGTTGACCACGACGTCGTCGGCGACGATCTCGCCGCGGATGGTGGCGGTCTCGCCGACGGTGAGCAGATGGGCGCGGATGTCGCCCTCCACCGCGCCCTCGACCTGGATGTCGCCGGTGGTCTTGATGTTGCCGGTGATCGTCAGGTCCGAGCTGAGGATCGACGGCGGCGCCTTCGGCTTGGGGGCCGGGGCGGGAGCGGCGGCGCCGGGACGCGGCGGCGCGGCGGGCGCAGGCGCGGGCTTGGCAGCCTCGTCCGCCTTGGTGTCGATCGGATCGTTGATCTTCGACTTAGAGAACATTGCGCGCGGCCTCGACGTACTTCATGGGGTTCACCGGCTTGCCGTTGAGGCGGATCTCGTAGTGGAGATGCGAGCCCGTCACGCGGCCGGTCCTTCCCATATCGCCGATCCGGTCATCCCGCGCAACCCGATCGCCGACCTTGACCCGGGCGGCGTTGAGGTGGGCGTAGACCGTTTCGAAGCCGAAGGCGTGCCGGATCTTCACCACGCGGCCGTATCCGGACTGCCAGCCGGAGAACACCACGACCCCGTCGCCGGAGGAGTAGATCGGCGTGCCGACGTCGGAGGCGAAGTCGACGCCGGCGTGCATCCGCATCCGGCCGTTCTTCGGATCACGCCGCACGCCGTAGCCCGAGGTGAAGCGGAAGGCCGAGCGCACGGGCTTGGACACCGGCATCTTGGCGGCGGCGACCTGCATCAGGCTGGCGCGCTCCAGCCCGCCGAGCAGCGTGGCCACCCGCTGGGCGTCGGTCGAGATCAGCTCGGGCGCCGGGGTCTCTTCGACGGGGATGAAGGGTCCGCCCTCGCCGGAATAGTCGCGGCGCATCTCGGCGACCACGCGGTCGGGGTTCACGCCGACCTTCTCGAACATCGACTCGAGCCCGCCGAGACCGGCCTGCACCGCATCCTCGAGCTGGGCGAAGAGCCGGCCGCGGGCCTCCTCGGCGCGGGCCTTGTCGGCCTCCATCGTGGCCAGCCGCTCGCGCAGGGCGGCCTGGAGGAGGGCGGCGGCGTCGCGTTCCTCGGTGGTCTGCTCGAGGGCGGCGGTGACCTCGGCGATCGAGGCGGTCCACTCGGCCTCGGCCTCGTTCTCGGCGCCGCGGGCGCGCGACAGCTCGGCGACCTGGCGCGAGAGCTCGGTGCGGCGGCGCTCGGCGGCGTCGCGCTCGGTCACGGCGTCGGCGAGCTTGGCGCGCAGACTGTCGAGCGCGGCGGCGAGCTCGGCCTCCGACTCGGCGGCCTCGACCAGGCGGGTCTGGCGGCGGGCGAGCTCGCGGGTCATCACCGCCAGCTTGCCCATGGCGTCGTCGGCGGCCCGGCGGGCGGCGTCGCGCGCCTCGGTCAGCTCGGCGATGCGGGCGTTGGAATCGGCCGCGAGCACCGCCAGCTCCTGCTGGTGACGGGCGTCGACCTCGGCCTCGACGCTGGTGGCGCCGGATTCGAGCTGGGCGACGCGGGCGGCGAGCGCGTCGCGCTCGGTCCCCGCCACGATGCTGGAAACGGTGGCGTACCCCGTCCAGCCAAGAAGCGCGGCCAGGGCGACCGCGCTGAGAACCTGCATCCGCGGCGACATCGACAGATGCCGCACGTCGTCTCCGGTCCGGATCGTAAGGCGCCTTTCCGGCAGCCCACCTTGCTCGCGCACGTCGTCCGTGCGGCCCGGCTGGCCTGTCATTGCTGTCCCTCGGTACGGTCCCGCGTCGATTCTGAGCCGACGAAGATTTTCGCGTGTTGTTGTGTTTATGCATCGATAGCCGAAGGCGGCCTCGGCGATCAACACGTTTTCCGCCCTGCGCCGGATCCGGCTGCGGACGGGTTTCCGCGGGGTCGGCCGCCTCTTGACGGCCGATGTGACGAGAATCGCCCGGATTTCGTCGCGATGAGGGACCGTAGGGGCCACATTCTTAACGGATCGTTGACTTAACCCCTCGGAAATCCGCCGGCCGCTGCGGCAAGAGAACGCGGCCGGCGCCTTGATCGTGAGCCGCGCCTCGGGATCGACCGCCGCAGGGCGGGCCGACCCCGCGGCGCGAGGTCGCGACCGGGCGGCCGAGAGGCGTCCCGACGGTCCCGGGACGCCATCGAATCGCCCGACTAGAGCGCCTGCACCGCCTTGAGCACCTGTTTGGCGTGCCCGGTCGCCTTCGCCTTGCGCCAGACCTGCGCGACCTTGCCGTCGGCGCCGACCAGGTAGGTGGCGCGCTCGATGCCCATGTACTTGCGCCCGTACATGCTCTTCTCGACCCAGACGCCATAGGCCTCGCAGGCCGCGCCGTCCTCGTCCGACAGCAGCGTCACGCCCAGCTCGTGCTTGGCCTTGAACTTGTCGTGGCTGGCGACCGTGTCCTTCGAGACGCCCAGAACCACGGCGCCCGCGGCCTCGAACTCGGCGGCGAGACCGGTGAACTCGATCGCCTCCTTGGTGCAGCCCGAGGTGTCGTCCTTGGGGTAGAAGTAGATCACGACCGGCTTGCCCTTCAGCCCCGCGAGCGTCACATCTCCGCCCCCGTCCCGGGGCAGGGTGAAGTCGGGGGCGTCGTCTCCGATCGCAGGTCCGGCTGCGGGGGCGGCGGCTTCGGTCATGGTCGCTTCTCCTCAGGGGGCGGTGTAGTCGTTCGGTCATACGACGCGCAGGCCGCGTCGGATCGCCGGGAGCCAGACAGGCGCCGGGGGGCGGGGTCAAGCCCGCGGAGACCGGCAGGGCGGAGCGGCCCCCTGCGAGGGGCGGGCGGAGGCGCAGGGGCGCGAATGCATCGCAGGCATGTCAACGGGCGCGAGCCTCCGGGGCGGCGGCACTCCCGCCGGCGCCGCCGGCGCGAGCGGCATGGACCCGTCGGCTGGGGCCTGCGGCGGGCGGGCTCGTTCCTGCTCGCGGCGCTGGTGCTGGCGGCGCTGGCGGCCGGGCTCGCCCAGCAGCGTCTGCGCCAGGGGCCGATCTCGCTGGGGCCGCAGGCCGCCGCGCTCGTCGCCTCGCGCATCGAGGCGGGGGCCGAGGGCGTCGACGTCGAGATCGGCGACCTTCAGTTCGCGCTGGGCGATCCCGGGCGCGCCTCGGGCCTGCGCCTGATCAACGTCACCCTGCGCGGCGCCGACGGGGCGCCCATCGCCTCGGCGCCGGAGCTGGTGGTCGACTTCCGGCTCGCCGACGCGCTGCAGGGGCGGCTGGAGCCCACGGCGGTGGAGCTGCGCGGCGCGGCCCTGACCCTGTCGCTGGAGCCCGACGGGCGCATCGCCCTCGACCCCTCCGCGCCCGCGCCCGGGACCGCGGTGCTCGAGGCGCCCCCGGACCCCGGGGCGGGCGGCGGGCCGGGGCTCGCGGGGTTCCTCGGCCTGCTCGACCAGGCGGCGCGGGGCGAGGGGCCGCTGCAGCGTTTCGCCAGCCTCTCGGCCCGCGACGCCTCGGTCACGCTGCACGACGCGCGCACCGGCCGGGCCTGGCGCCTGCAGGACGCCGAGCTGGTGGTGGCGCTGGAGGCGGAGCGCGAGATCGGCCGCCTCTCGGGCCGGCTGATCGAGGGCGGCCCCCTCGAACCGGAGGCGGTCGACGACCCCGTGCGCCGCACCCTGCAGGGCGCGACTCTCGACGCGGGCCCGCGCGCCTACCCCGAGGCCGGCGACCTCGATCCCGGGGCCGAGGCCGAGCCCGCCCCCGACCCCTACGTGACCCTGACCGGAGAGCGCGCCCGCGCGGGCGGCGAGATCTCCGCCCGGCTGGCGGTGCTGGACCTGCCGGTCTCCGAACTGGCCCTGGCGCCGGCGCTGGGGGAGCTGGCGGGCGTGGAGAGCCGCGCCTCGGGCATGGCCGAGCTGACGGTCGACGCGACCGGCGCAGTGCAGAGCCTCTCGGGCCGCCTGTCGCTGGGTCCCGGCGCGGTGGCGGCCGAGGGGCTGGAGGCGCCCTTCGACCGGATCGACGCCGCCCAGGTCGAGGCCTCGTGGTCGCGCGACGGCGGCGCGATCGAGCTCTCGCGCCTCGCGGTCTCCGGGCCGGCGGGGGCGGTGGAGCTCTCGGGCCTCGCCACGCCCTGGGGCCGCTCCGCCGCCGGCTGGGGGCCTGCGGGGTGGAGCGTAGACCTCTCCGTCGACCGGCTGCTCGCCTCGCAGGCCGCGGGCTTCGTCGCCCCGACCCTGTTCCGCGACGGCCGCCTGCAGGCCGAGGCGATGCCGGCCGAACGGCGGCTGGAGCTGACCGCGCTCGACCTTCCCGCCGATCTCGAGGAGGCGGGCCCCCTCTCCCTCCATGCCGAGGGCGTCGCCGCGCTCGAGGAGGCGGGCCCCCGCCTCGCGCTGCGCTTCGGCTCGCAGGGCTTCGGGGCGGAGGCGCTGAAGCGCGTCTGGCCGGTCTTCGCCGCCCCCGGCGCGCGGGAGTGGGTGGAGGCCAACGTCGCCGCCGCGCGCATCACCGGCATGTCCGGCGCCTTCTGGATGGCCCCGGGCGAGACGCCGGAAGTGACCATGGAATTCGGCTTCGCGGACCTTTCGGGCTCGATCCTCGAGGGCATGCCCGAGCTGACCGGCGCGGAGGGGACGGGCCACGTCACCCTGTCGCGTTTCGAGATGGCCTTCGACGCCGCCCAGACCACGCCGCCGGGGGGCGAGCCGATCTCGCTCGCCGGCTCCCGCTTCGTGATCCCCGACCTGATCGAGGACCCCCAGCCCGCCGCCCCGGTGATCCGGGGGGAGGGGCGGCTCGCGGACCTGCTGACGCTGATCGACCAGCCGCCGCTGCAGCTGACCCGCAAGCTCGACGTCGACCTGGGCGGGATCGAGGGGCGCGCGGCGGTCGAGGCGCAGCTGTCGTTCCGCCTGCTCAAGGACCTCGACGTCGAGGACGTGGCGGTGGAGGCCTCGGCGCGGATCTCGGGCCTCGACATGACCGCGCCGGGGGACGGGCCGCGGATCCGGTCCGACGACCTGCTGCTGGAGGCGACGCCCGAGGAATTCCGCCTCTCCGGTCCCGCCTCCATCGCCGGGCGCCCGGCGCAGGTCTCCTGGACCGAGCGCTTCGACGCGAGCCTGCCCGAGGCGCAGCGCCGCCAGGTCTCGGCCACAGTGACGCTGACGCCCGCGGATATCGCCCAGTTCGGGCTGAGCCCGGCGCTGGAGATGCCCCAGGGCCGGATCGCCGCCGCCATCGACCTGGTGGGCGACATCGGCGAGGGCTTCTCGGTCAGCGCCGACCTCGGCCCCGCGGCGCTGCGCATCGCCGAGATCGGCTGGGAGAAGGCGGCGGGCGAGCCGGGGCGGCTGCGCGTCTCGGGCCGGCTGGGCGACGACGGGGCGGTGACGCTGGACGCCTTCGAGGCGACGGCGGCCGGCCTCTCGGCCAAGGGCAAGGCGCGGCTCGGCGCCGGCTCGTCCCTGCGGCGGGTGACGCTGGAGCGGCTGGCGCTCGACGGCGTGCTGGACGCGGCGATCGACGTGCGGGCCGCCGACGACGGCGCGCTCGAGGTCACGGCCCGGGGCCGCACCCTCGACATCGCCGCGCTGACCGCGCGCCGCGACCGGATGGCCGAAGCCCAGGGGGCCTCCGCCGCGGACGAGGCGGAGGGCGGCGACCCGCTGGCCGGGATGCCCGACCTGCGCGGCGAGCTCGCCTTCGACGTGGCGACCCTCGTCGAGGGGGTGGCGCTGCACGACGCGACCGGCGAGATCCGCCGGCGGCGCGGGGTGACGGCGGTCCGGGTCTCGGGCGCGGTGAACGGCGGCGGCGAGGCGCGGCTGCGCTACCGCGAGGGGCGCCAGGGCGGCATCTCGATCGCGCTGCGCAGCGACGACGCGGGGCGGCTGCTGGACGATCTGTCGATCTCCGACGGCGTGCAGGGCGGAGCCCTGCGTGTGCGCGGCCGCCTGCCTCCAGGCCAGCCGGTGCTGGAGGGGGTGGCGGAGCTCACGAACCTGCGGGTGGCGGGGCGCAAGGCGCTGGAGGGCGTGGTCACCATCGCCCGGCGCGACGGCATCATCGAGCGGCGGACCGAGGGCGAGTACGAGGGCGGCTACCACTTCGACCGGGTCGAGGCGCCGTTCCGGCTGAACGGCGGCATCGTCACCGTCACCGACGCGCTGGCGACGGGGCCGCTGCTGGCGCTGAAGGTCAACGGCGACTACGACCTGAACTCGGAGCGGCTGGACCTGCAGGGCGTGCTGACCCCGGCCTACGCGGTGAACGGGATCCTCAACAACATCCCTGTCCTCGGCGAGCTGTTCGGGGGGGAGGGCGAGGGCCTGTTCGCGATGAACTTCACCGTCGCGGGCGCCGCCGACGACCCGCAGGTGAACGCCGACCCGCTCTCGATCCTGACGCCGGGCATCCTGCGCCGCCTGCTGCAGCCCTCGCGCCCCGACCCGGACGCCGAGGACCCCTACCCGGACCTGTTCGAGACCGACAAGTAGCCGGCCCCACCGGGCGGGCGAGGGCGGCGGCCCGGAACGGAAAAGGCCCCGGGCGCGCCCGGGGCCTTTCGCTCGTCGCGGCGTTCGGCCGGCTCAGTCGAGCTTGACCAGCGCGTGGCGCTTGCGCCCCGCCGACAGCTTCAGGGGGCCGGTCGAGAAGGCCTCGGGCTGCAGGACCAGGCCGGCGTCGGTCACCGCCTCGTCGGCGAGCCGCGCGCCGCCCTCGGAGATCAGGCGCCTGGCGTCCTTGCCGGACTTGGCCAGCCCCGCCTTCACGAAGAGCTGCACGATGGAGACGCCGGAGGCCGCCTCCTCGGCGGTCAGGGCGAAGGTCGGCAGGTCCTCACCGGCGCCGCCGCGCTCGAACACCTCGCGCGCGGTGGCCTCGGCGGCCCGGGCGGCGGCATCGCCGCGGGCGAGCTTCGTCACCTCGTTGGCGAGGATCACCTTGGCCTCGTTGATCTCCGAGCCCGCCAGCGCGCCGAGGCGGCGGCATTCGTCCAGCGGCAGCTCGGTGAAGCGCTTGAGGAGCTGCTCGACCTGCACGTCCTCGACGTTGCGCCAGTACTGCCAGAACTCGAAGTTGCCGAGCCGGTCCTCGTTGAGCCAGACGGCGCCGCCGGCGGTCTTGCCCATCTTGGTGCCGTCGGGCTTGGTTAGGAGGGGCGCGGTCATGCCGAACACCTGCTTGCCGTCGACCCGGCGGGTCAGCTCGACGCCGTTGACGATGTTGCCCCACTGGTCCGAGCCGCCCATCTGCAGCCGGCAGCCGGTGCGCCGGCTCAGCTCCAGGAAGTCGTAGGCCTGGAGGAGCATGTAGTTGAACTCGAGGAAGGTCAGCGGCTGCTCGCGGTCGAGGCGCAGGCGCACGCTGTCGAAGGTCAGCATGCGGTTGATGGTGAAGTGCCGGCCGTAGTCGCGCAGGAAGTCGATGTAGTTCAGCTGGTCCAGCCACTCGGCGTTGTTGGGCTGGATGGCGTTGCCGCCCTGCTCCTCGAACGACAGGTAGTTTTTGAAGATCGCGCGGATGCCGTCCATGTTGGCCGCGATGATCTCGTCGGTCAGCATCTGGCGCTGGGTGTCCTTGCCGGACGGGTCGCCGATGCGGGTGGTGCCGCCCCCCATCAGCGCGATCGGCTTGTGGCCGGTGGTCTGCAGCCAGCGCAGCAGCATGATGCCGGTCAGGTGGCCGACATGCAGGCTGTCGGCGGTGCAGTCGAAGCCGATATAGCCCGGAACCGCGCCCGCCAGGAGCGCCTCGTCGAGGCCCTCGAGATCCGTGCAGTCCTGCACCAGGTCGCGCTCGACCACGGCATGCAGGAAATCGGACTTGGGTGCGTAGGTCATGGTCCGGTCCTTGGGTGGATGTTGCGCGGCGGTCTATGCCTTGCGGGGGGACGGAAGGGAAGAGGGCAGGGGCGCGGCGGACCCGGGGCGTGGTTTCCGGGCGGCGCCGAGGACGCGCGCGCGGGACGCGGGGAGCGGGCGCCCTGCGGGCGGGCTTGGCTGGGGCGCGCGTGCGGGCAGGAAGCGAGGGAAGGGCTGGCGGGGGAGCCTCCGGCGGGCTCCTGACTCACCAAGGAACAGGGCCGCGCCTGTTCCCCGCAGCCGTCCGTCGCTTGCGATGCCTGAGCGACTCGCCCCCTCCGGTCAAGGACAAGCCGCGCTTCGCGCGGTCGCTGCGCGATCCTTGACCGGAGGGGACGAGTCGCTCTTTCCGGCATCCGCGACGGACGGCTCCGGGGAACAGGCGCTCCGCGAGGGGGCGGGGAACAGGCGCTCCGCGAGGGGGCGGGGGACGCTGCGCCCCGGGCGGGCCGGGGAGGGGCCGGCCGGGGGGCGGGGTTGACCGGGGCGGGGGGAGGAGGTCCTGTCGGGCCGGGTTCGGGATCCTGCGGGAGAACGTGAGAATGGATGCGATCTGGGCGCTGGGGCTGATGTCGGGGACCTCGTTCGACGGGATCGACGCGGCCCTGGTCAAGACCGACGGAGAGCGCGTCGAGGCCTTCGGGCCGGGCGGGGGCTTCGACTACGCGCCCGGCGAGATGGAGGCGGCCCGCGCGGTGCATCGCGACTGGCGGCCCTACCGCGGGGCCGGGGCGGGGAGCGAGGCGGGCGCCGCGCTGGCCCGCGCGCAGGCCGAGGTGACGGCCGCCCATGCCGCCGCCTCGGCCCGTCTGCTGGCGCGCCCGGAGGCGGCGCTGGCGCTGCCGGAGATCGTGGGCTTCCACGGCCAGACCGTCGCCCATGCGCCCGACGATCCGGAGGGCGGCTGGACCTGGCAGCTCGGCGACGGGGCGGGGCTGGCGCGGGCGCTGAACCGGCCGGTGGCCTGGGATTTCCGCACCGCCGACGTGGCCGCGGGCGGGCAGGGGGCGCCGCTGGCGCCCTTCTACCACTTCGCCCTCGCACGCACCCTGGGGCGGGGGCCGGTGTGCTTCCTCAACCTCGGCGGGGTGGGCAACGTCTCCTGGGCCGATCCGGAGGCCGAGGGGCCCGAGGCGCCGGGCGCGCTGGTGGGGTTCGACACCGGGCCCGCCAACGCGCTGGTCGACGACTGGATGCGCGCCCGCGCCGGCGAGAGCTGCGACCGCGACGGCGCCGCGGCTGCGGCGGGGCGGGTGCATGACGACCGGCTCAGGCGCAATTCCATCGAGGCCTTCGTAGCGCGCCGGCCCCCCAAGTCGCTTGACCGCAACGAGTTCGCCCAGGCGCTGGAGGCGATGGAGGGGCTGTCGACCGAGGACGGGGCGGCGACGCTGACCGCGCTCTCGGCGCTGTGCGCCGCCGGCGCGCAGGCGCATCTGCCGAGGCCCGCGGCCACCTGGATCCTGTGCGGCGGGGGGCGGCTGAACCCCACGCTCTGCGCGATGATCGCCGACAGGGTCGAGGCGGAGGTGCTGCCGGCCGAGGCGCTGGGCCTCGACGGCGACCTGATGGAGGCGCAGTGCTTCGCCTACCTCGCCGTGCGCAGCCTGCGCGGACTGCCGCTGTCCTCGCCTGCGACCACCGGCGCGGCGCGGCCGATGCCGGGGGGGCGGATCTCGCGGCCCTGAGGCGGCCATGAAAAAGGGCGCTCCCCGGAAGGAGCGCCCTCGATCTCGCGGCGGGTCGGCGGGGTCAGCCGACCTCGACCTGGGTGCGCTTGCGCACGTAGTTCTCGACCAGGCCGGTCATGTCCTCGAGCTGGCGGTCGAAGAAGTGGCCGGCGGAGGGGATCACCTCGTGGGTGATCTCGATCCCGCGCTGGGTCTTGAGCTTGTCGACCAGCTTCAGCACGTCCGCGGGCGGCGCCACCCGGTCGGCGTCGCCGTTGACGATCAGCCCCGACGAGGGGCAGGGCGCCAGGAACGAGAAGTCGTACATGTTCGCCGGCGGCGCCACCGAGACGAAGCCCGAGATCTCGGGCCGCCGCATCAGCAGCTGCATCCCGATCCAGGCGCCGAAGGAGAAGCCCGCCACCCAGCTCTGCCGGGCGTTGGGGTTCAGGACCTGCAGGTAGTCGAGCGCGGCGGCCGCGTCGGACAGCTCGCCGATGCCCTGGTCGAACTCGCCCTGGCTGCGGCCGACGCCGCGGAAGTTGAACCGCAGGACCGAGAAGCCCAGCCGGTGGAACGCGTAGTGCAGATTGTAGACGACCTTGTTGTTCATCGTCCCGCCGTACTGCGGGTTGGGATGAAGGATCAGGGCGATCGGCGCGTCCTTGGCCTTTTGCGGGTGATAGCGTCCTTCCAGCCGTCCGTCCGGTCCGGGAAAGATCACTTCAGGCATTAGGGTCCCCCGCGCGCAGCGTCGCCGTTCAGGGCCCGGAGCGTGGGCTTCGCCGCGCCTTTCGGGCAGGCGGAAAGCTTGACTCTTCTGGTCGGGCTACTTAGAACGTTTCCAAACTAGATGACCGGCCTCGCGCCGGTCCGTCTGCAATTAGGGGGCGGCCCCTGCGCCGTCAACTCTCGCGCGGGCGTTTCGGCGCCGCACCATGCGCGGGGCGGCCAGCGTATCCTGCGGTTTCGGCCGCGGCCAGCAAAGACCGGCGCGCCCCCGGGCCGGCGAGCGGAGGACCCGATGAAGCTCAGCACCAAGGGACGCTATGCGGTGACCGCGCTGGCCGACATCGCGCTGCAGAACGCGGCCGAGCGGAACGACCAGCGCCTGATCTCGCTGTCCGAGATCGCCGAGCGCCAGGACATCTCGCTGGCCTACCTGGAGCAGCTCTTCTCCCGCCTGCGCCGCGCCGGCCTGGTCGAGAGCGTGCGCGGCCCCGGCGGCGGCTACCGTCTGGCGCGTGCGGCCGACCGCGTGACCATCGCCGACGTGATGTCGGCGGTGGACGAGCGGCTGAACGCCATGGGCGACTGCGACGACGAGGGGGGCGGCTGCGGCGGCTCCCGTGCACGCTGCCTGACGCACAATCTTTGGGAGCAGCTGAGCTCCCACGTCCACGTCTTCCTCAGCCGCACGACGCTGGCCGACGTGGTGGCCGACAAGATGGCGCCGTGCCCGGCGGTGCCCGACTTCAGCCTGCTGATCGACGAGGACGCGATGGGCGGGAGGACCGGCTCCGCATGACGCGCGCCCGCGCCTATCTCGACTGGAACGCGACCGCGCCCCTTCGCCCCGAGGCGAAGGCGGCCATGCTCGCGGCGATGGAGCTGACGGGGAACCCCTCGTCGGTCCATGCCGAGGGCCGGGCGGCGCGGGCTGCGGTCGAGCGGGCGCGGGCGCAGGTCGCGGCGCTGGCGGGCGCGAGCCCGGGCGAGGTGGTGTTCACCTCCGGCGCCACCGAGGCGGCGGCGACGGCGCTGTCCGGCGGCCCGGTGACGGCGCTGGCGACCGAGCATGACTGCGTCCTGAAATGGGCCGATCGCACGGTTCCCGTCGACCGGCGCGGGCTGGCCGAGGCGGTGAACCACGGGTGCACGCTCACGGGCGCGCTCGCCTGGGCCGGCGCCTCGGGCGAGACCGGGGTGATCCAGGCGCAGCCCCCGGTCACGCCGGCCCGGGTTGTGGCGGACATGGTTCAGGCGGCGGGCAAGGTTCCGCTCGCAAGCCTATGGGACGGATGGGATTTCGCGCTGCTGTCGGCCCACAAGCTGGGCGGGCCGAAGGGCGTGGGCGCGATGATCGTGCGCGAGGGGCGGGAGCTTCCCCCCCTGCTGCGCGGCGGCGGGCAGGAGCTGGGCCGCCGCTCGGGCACCGAGAACGTCGTCGGGATCGCCGGCTTCGGCGCCGCGGCCGAGGCGGCGCTGGCCGACCTCGCCTCCGGCGTCTGGGAGCGGGTGGAGGCCCTGCGCGACGGGCTCGAGGCGCGCCTGCGCGAGACGGCGCCGGAGCTGGCGGTCCTGGGCGAGGGCGCGCGGCGCCTGCCGAATACCGCCTGCCTGGCCCTTGCCGGATGGCGGGGCGAGACGCAGGTGATGCAGATGGACCTCGCGGGCTACGCGGTGTCGGCCGGGTCGGCCTGCTCCTCGGGCAAGGCGGGGCCGAGCCGGGCGCTCGCCGCCATGGGCCTGGGACCGGAGATCGCGGGAAGCGCGATCCGGGTCTCGCTGGGCCCGACCACCACCGAGGCGGAGGTCGCGGGCTTCGCGGCCGCCTGGGAAGAGAGATACCGCCGGTTTCGCCTGAAATCGGCCTGAAGACACGCACCGAACGCATTGCCCCCGCGCGCTTTTCTGCGAAAGGCGCCGCGCCGGCGAGGAAGGAGAGACGACATGGCCGCTCTGGATGATGCGACCCTCAGGGACGGGGTCAAGGAAGGCGTCGAGCAGGACACCGTCGAGGCCGTCCGCTCGCTCGGCGGGGAATACAAGTACGGCTGGTCCACCGACATCGAGATGGACTACGCCCCCAAGGGCCTGAACGAGGACATCGTCCGCCTGATCTCAAGCCGCAAGAACGAGCCGGAGTGGCTGCTGGAGTGGCGCCTGAAGGCCTACCGGCGCTGGCTGAAGATGGAGGAGCCGGACTGGGCGATGGTCCACTACCCCAAGCCCGACTTCCAGGATCAGTATTATTACGCCCAGCCCAAGAGCTTCGCGACCAAACCGAAGTCCCTGGACGAGGTCGATCCCGAGCTGCTGCGCACCTACGAGAAGCTCGGCATCCCGCTCAAGGAGCAGATGATCCTCGCGGGCGTCGAGGGCGCCGAAAGCGCCCCCGCCGAGGGCCGCAAGGTCGCCGTGGACGCGGTCTTCGACTCCGTGTCGGTAGGCACCACCTTCAAGGAGGAGCTCGCCAAGGCCGGCGTGATCTTCTGCTCGATCTCGGAAGCGGTGCAGGAGCACCCGGAGCTGGTGCGGAAATACCTGGGCTCCGTCGTGCCTTACAGCGACAACTTCTACGCGACTCTGAACTCGGCGGTGTTCTCCGACGGGTCCTTCGTCTACGTGCCGCAGGGCGTGCGCTGCCCGATGGAGCTGTCGACCTATTTCCGCATCAACGCCGAGAACACCGGCCAGTTCGAGCGGACGCTGATCATCGCCGACAAGGGCTCCTACGTGAGCTACCTCGAGGGCTGCACGGCGCCCAAGCGCGACACGACCCAGCTTCACGCGGCGGTCGTCGAGATCGTGGCGCTCGAGGACGCCGAGGTGAAATACTCGACGGTGCAGAACTGGTTCCCGGGCGACAGCGAGGGCAAGGGCGGCATCTTCAACTTCGTCACCAAGCGCGCCGACTGCCGCGAGGACCGGGCGAAGGTGATGTGGACCCAGGTCGAGACCGGCTCGGCCGTGACCTGGAAATACCCCTCCTGCATCCTGCGCGGGAACGAGAGCCAGGGCGAGTTCTACTCGATCGCCATCGCCAACAACTTCCAGCAGGCCGACACCGGCACCAAGATGATCCACCTGGGGAAGAACACCCGCTCGCGGATCGTTTCCAAGGGCATCTCGGCGGGCCGCGCGCAGAACACCTACCGCGGGCTGGTCTCGATCCATCCCAAGGCGAAGGACAGCCGCAACTACACCCAGTGCGACAGCCTTCTGATCGGCGACAAGTGCGGGGCCCACACGGTCCCCTACATCGAGGTGAAGAACAACTCCTCGAAGGTCGAGCACGAGGCGACGACCTCCAAGATCGCCGACGACCAGCTCTTCTACTGCCGCGCCCGCGGCATGGACGAGGAGGAGGCCGTGGCGCTGGTGGTCAACGGCTTCTGCAAGGAGGTCCTGCAGGCCCTGCCGATGGAGTTCGCGATGGAGGCCCAGAGCCTGGTCGCGATCTCGCTCGAAGGCTCGGTGGGCTGAGCGCCGCCCGGCGCGGGACGGGAGACCCGGGATGGACCATGGCATGAGCAGGATCGGCGGGGAGACGACGCCGTCGCCGATCCGGTTGTTCGCGCACGACAAGGACCCCAACGTCGGCGACCTCCTGAGCAAGGACGTCGTCGGCTGGGTCGCGCGCGGGCCGTGGGTCCGGGCCTCGGTCTCGGACTGCAACCTGATCGCGATCGGCAGCATCTACCCGTGGCTGAAGCGCTCCTGGCGCCGGCGGCTGCGGGTGGTGCATGTCTGGGGCTCGGGGATGCTGCAGTATTACGACGGGCAGGCGGCGGATTCGCGCATCGTGGTCCATGCCGCCCGCGGGCCGCTGACCGCGATGGCGATGCGGCGCAGCCCCAGGGCGCTGGGCGACCCGGGGGTGCTGGCGGACCGCACCTTCGGGGTGAGCCGGGCGGAGG
This sequence comes from Albimonas pacifica, assembly GCF_900113695.1. Taxonomy (GTDB): domain Bacteria; phylum Pseudomonadota; class Alphaproteobacteria; order Rhodobacterales; family Rhodobacteraceae; genus Albimonas; species Albimonas pacifica. The sequence continues at coordinate 493,016 of NZ_FOQH01000002.1, forward strand.
GCTGGGCCTCGGCCCGCCCCGGCCTGATCCTGCACCTGCACCAGCACCAGCACATGCCGCAGGCCGACATCGACCGGCTGTCGGAGATCTACGAGGTCATCGACATGCGCACCCACGACGTGCGCGGCACGCTGGAGCGGATCGCGGGCTGCTCGGCCATCTACTCCTCCAGCCTGCACGGGCTGGTGATGGCCGACGCGGTGGGCGTGCCCAACGCGCTGGTCGCCCCTTATGGCGGCGAGGCCCCCAGCGGCAAGCCGCTGTTCAAGTACTACGACTACGCGCTTTCGGTGGACCGGACGCTGGGCGCGCCGGCGAAGGTCGCGGACCTGGTTGCGGGCCCGCCGCCGCTGCCGCCGCAGGCCGATCCCGCGCGGCTCGAGGCCGTGAAGGACGCGCTGATCCGCAGCTTCCCCTTCGAGGTCGCGGACGCGGCCGCGGCGACCGTCGCGCGCCCGCATCCTGCCACGGCGAGCGCGGCATGAGCCGGGCCGCGCGGAGAGGGCCCGCCCCCGGCCGGGGCGGGTCGGCGGCGGCGATCGCGCCCGCCGCGAACGAGACGGAGGACGGCGGATGAGCGACGGGCGCCACGGATCGCGCTCCCCCCGGCTGGGTCATGTCGGGCGGATGAGCCTGCCCTCGAAGGTGCGCTGGCTGATCTCGGCGCATCTGGTGATCTTCGCGCTGTCGCTCGAGGACGAGGAGATCGTCGAGATGATGGCCGAGGCCTGGAACCTGGGCGCCCGGGCGCAGATCACCGCCGAGGTGATCCTGTCGCTGATCCTGCTCGCCGCCTGGGGGGTCCTGACGCTCGCCTGGGTGCGCATGGCCTGCGGGTCCGGCCGGCCGGGGCACGAATGACATGGCCGGTCCCTGGGGCGCGGCCGAGACGGAGGACGGACGTATGATCGTCACCACCACGAATTCCATCGACGGCCGCCGCATCACCGCCTACCGCGGCGTGGTGGTCGGCGAGGCGATCATGGGCGCCAACTTCGTCCGCGATTTCTTCGCGGGCATCACCGACATCGTCGGCGGCCGCTCGGGCGCCTACGAGGGCAAGCTCCAGGATGCCCGCGAGGTCGCCTTCCAGGAGCTGGAGGCCCGCGCCGCCAAGCTGGGCGCCAACGCCGTCGTGGGCATCGACATCGATTACGAGGTCGTCGGCAAGGACGGCTCGATGCTGATGGTCTCGGTCTCGGGCACCGCCGTCGTCGTCGAGTGACCCCGGAGATCCACGCCGGGCGGTCCCGCCGCCCCTGACATCCCCGGGGCCCCGCGCCCCGACCGCAACCCGCGGGGGGCCTCGCCCCCCGACCGAAACCCACGGGGGGCCTCGCCGCCCGGCCGAAACCCACGGGGGGCCTCGCCCCCAGAACGAAACAAGGGGCCGCGCCTGCCGCGCCCACAGGACAAGGAACGCACGATGCTGGAGATCAAGAACCTTCAGGTGAAGCTCGAGGAAGAGGACAAGCAGATCCTCAAGGGCGTCGACCTCACCGTCGAGGCGGGCAAGGTCCATGCGATCATGGGGCCCAACGGCTCGGGCAAGTCGACGCTGAGCTACGTGCTCTCGGGCCGCGACGGCTACGAGGTGACGGGCGGCTCGGCGACGCTCGACGGCGAGGACCTGCTGGAGATGGAGGCCGAGGAGCGCGCCGCCGCCGGCCTGTTCCTGGCCTTCCAGTACCCGGTCGAGATCCCGGGCGTGGGCAACATGACCTTCCTGCGCACCGCCCTCAACAGCCAGCGCAAGGCCCGCGGCGAACCGGAGATGTCGGCGGCCGAGTTCCTCAAGCACATCCGCGAGAAGGCGGCCCAGCTGCAGATCACGCAGGACATGCTCAAGCGCCCGGTCAACGTCGGCTTCTCGGGCGGCGAGAAGAAGCGCAACGAGATCCTGCAGATGGCGGTGCTGGAGCCGAAGATGTGCATCCTCGACGAGACCGACTCGGGTCTCGACGTGGACGCCATGAAGCTGGTGGCCGACGGCGTGAACGCGCTGCGCGACGCGGGCCGCGGGTTCCTCGTCATCACCCACTACCAGCGCCTGCTCGACCACATCAAACCGGACGTGGTGCACATCATGTCCGACGGCCGGATCATCAAGACCGGCGGGCCGGAGCTGGCGCTCGAGGTCGAGAAGAACGGCTACGCCGACCTGAAGGAGGGCGCGTGACCATGGCCGCTCTTCCCGCCCGCAAGCTCGAGGCGGCCGAGGCGCTTCTGGCCGCCCACCCCGCGCCCCAGGGCGAAGGCGCCTGGGCGCGCGAAGCCCGCGCCGCCGCGGCCGCGCGTCTGCGCGAGATGGGCGCCCCGATCGGGCGCGACGAATACTGGAAGTGGACCGACCCCTCGGCGCTGACCGCGCCCGAGGCGCCGGCCGTGCCGCTGCACGCCGCCGGCCCCGCGATCTTCGCCGACCGCGGCGCGCTGACGGTGGTCTTCGTCGACGGCGTGCTGCGCCGGGACCTGTCGGACGACCTCAGCCTCGAGGGCGCCGAGATCTGCACGCTGGAGGAGGCGCTGGCCGCCGACATCCACTGGGCCAGGGAGGTCTTCGGCGTGCTGGAGGCCCGCGGCCAGGATCCGGTCGCGCGTCCGCTGGCCGCCTTCAACACCGCCGTGGCGGGGCAGGGGCTGGCGATCCGGGCCACGGGCAAGGTCTCGCGTCCCGTCCTGATCAAGGGCGTGCGGGAATCCGAGACCTCCGACGCCCTGATGCACCACGTCGTCAAGCTGGAGGAGGGCGCGGAGCTGACCGTGCTCGAAGCCGGCGGGCCCGGCGCGCGGGTGAACTCGGTGCTCGAGGTCGAGATCGCCGACCGCGCCGCCTTCCACCAGATCCGCGCCCACGGGCCGGAGGCCGAGCGCCGCGGCGCCTGGCACCTGTTCGCGCGGCTGGGGACCGAGTCCGTGTGCAAGACCTTCTCGGTCGCCGCCGGCGGTCGCCTGACCCGGATCGAGCAGGTGGCCGAGCTGACCGGCGACGACGCCGCCGTGCATCTCGCGGGCGCCTGCCTCGGCGAGGGGAAGGATTTCATCCACGACGACACGGTCTTCGTCACCCATGACGCGGTGAACTGCGAGAGCCGGCAGGTCTTCAAGAAGGTCCTGCGCGACCAGGCCAAGGGCATTTTCCAGGGCAAGATCCTGGTGAAGCCCGACGCCCAGAAGACCGACGGCTACCAGATCTCCCAGGGGCTGCTGCTGGACGAGCACGCGGACTTCCTGGCCAAGCCCGAGCTCGAGATCTACGCCGACGACGTCGCCTGCTCCCACGGCTCGACCTGCGGGGCGGTGGACGAGGACGCGCTCTACTACCTTCGCGCCCGCGGCATCCCCAAGCGCGAGGCGGAGAACATGCTGGTCATGTCCTTCCTCGGCGAGGCGGTCGAGGAGATCGAGTCCGAGGACCTCGCCGAAGAGATGCGCGAGCGCATCGCCCAGTGGGTGATGGACGGGGCGTAAGCGGGTGAGCGACGCCGCCGCTTCCCCGGCCGGCCGCCCCGCCCCGCGCGGGCTGGTCGGCCGCATCGCCGCCGCCTGGACCGGCCGGCACCGCGAGGTGATCCGGGCGGACCTGGCGGGCGAGCTGACCGAGGCCCGCCTGCTCGCCTACGCGATGGGCGCGGGGCTGCTGATGCTGCTCGCCTCCCTGCCGACCGTGCTCGCCGAGCGGGCGCGGCAGGCGGCGATCACCGGGGGCGAGGCGGCGATCCCCTCGGTCGGCGAGGTGGTGACCATGCAGGTGGTCGCCGACCTGTTCTTCGTGCCCCTGTTCCTCTACGGCGTCGCGGCGCTGCTGCGCATCGTGCTGCGCCTGTTCGGCGGGACCGGCGGCTGGCAGGCGACCCGGCTCGCGGTGTTCTGGGCGCCGCTGGCGGCCGCCCCGGCCACCCTGCTGGGCGCGGCGCTGGCGAGCCTGCTGACCGTGGCGGGCGCCGGCACGCTGGCGATCTCGATCCCGGGGGAGCTCGCCGGGCTCGCCGGTCTGTGGTTCTGGTGCGCGGGCCTGGCCGAGGCCCACGGCTTCCGCCGCGCCTGGCCGGGCTTCGTCGTCATCGTGGCGCTGTGGCTCGCGGCGCTCGCGCTGCTGGGACCGGTCGCGGCATGAGCGAGCGGGACATGAGCGGGCGCGCGGCCCGGCCCGCCGTCGCGCCGGCGGAAACCGATTCGCGCCGCGGGGTCGCAAATCGCCCCGCACCCTGCGTCAGGTCCGGCGACGCGGCGACAATGCCGCCCGGCTCGTTCATCTTGCGTGCAGTTTCGGCGTTCACTTTCACTTCATCTCATGCTAGACAACTCCAGAGTGCAGCGGCCCTGCCGCGGTTTCGTTCGTGGAGTTCCCGGCATGGCGTATGTTCAGTCCCTTCCGCCCGACTACGAGTCCCCGACGGAGCCCGAGGACGACATCGGCCCCGCGACGATGAGCGGCCGGGTCTGGGAAGCCTGGCTGGACATGCAGGGCTCGACGCGTCGGCTGATCTCGGAGAACCCGTCCGAGGGGCGGCTGCTGTTCTACCTGATCCTGTCGGACCTGGTGTTCTTCCTGTCCTGGACGATCAAGGGCGTGCTGGCGCCGACCTCGGCCGCCGCCGCCATGATGCCGATCTACATGAGCGGGGTGCTGCTGGTCGGCTTCCTGATGCGCACGGCGGCGATGTACGTGCTGGCGGCGGCGGCCTTCGCGGCCTGCCGGCTCGCGGGCGGGCAGGGCAGCTGGCGCGACACCCGCGCGGCGGTGTTCTGGGGGGCGCTGGTCTCGGCCCCCTTCGGCCTGCTGGCGGCGCTGGTCGCGGTGGGCATGCGCCATGGCGAGCACATCTGGCCGGCGATGGCCGACCCGGTCTACGCGATGCCGCCCTACTACATCGGGCTGGTGCCGTTCCTGTGGTTCATCGCGGCCGGGCTGGCGGCGGTTCACGGAATGCGGCGCGTGGGCTGGATCTTCCTGGTTCTCTCCACGGGCACGGTGGTGCTCAGCATCCTCGGGGTCTATCTGTCCGCCTGACGACGGCCCCGCGGGGCGCGCCGCGAGGGCGGCGCGCGCGCGACGCGGCCGCAGGGAGCGGACGCGGATGATCTTGGAATTCCTCAAGACCGTCGCCATGGCCTATCGCGCGCCGCGCCGATCCGCGCGCGCGATGCTGGACCGGGCGCCGAGCATGACCGACTGCGCGCTGATGGTGGTGCTCGCCACCCTGGTGCAGGCGATGTTCGGGGCGGTCGTGGACCTCGCCATGGGCGGGGACGGCCCCTCGATGTCGGCGCTGGGCGCGCGGATGACCGAGGTGGCGCTGAACTTCTTCATGTTCGCCGTGCTCACCGCCGGCGCCTACTGGCTGGGCCGCCGCTTCGGCGGCAAGGCCCAGCCCGCGGACATGGCCCGCGTCGTCGCCTGGCACCTGCTGGTCACCGCCTTCCTCGCGCCGCTGAACCTGCTGGGCATCCACGCCATCACCTCGGCGAACCCCGAGGACGGCGCCTCGGCGCTCGCCCTGCTGGCGCCGGTGTCGGTGGGCCTGTCGATCTGGCTCTTCGCCGCCTTCGTGGCCGAGGCGCACGGCTTCCGGCGCGTCGGCCTGGTGGCGGTCGCCACCGTCGGCGGCTTCATCGCGCTGGGTTTCGCGACGATGATCCTCGCCACCCTGTTCTCCCTCGCGCCCCCGCCGGCCTGAGCCCGGCGGGGCGGCGCGCGAAAGGTCACCTCCGATGAGCAACGCCCCCTACGACGTCCACGAGGTCCGCAAGGATTTCCCGATCCTGTCGCGCACCGTGCATGGCAAGCCGCTGGTCTACCTCGACAACGGCGCCTCGGCCCAGAAGCCGCGCCAGGTGATCGAGGCGGTGACGCGCGCCTATTCCGAGGAATACGCCAACGTCCACCGGGGGCTGCACTTCCTCTCCAACCTCGCGACCGACAAGTACGAGGCGGTGCGCGAGACGATCCGCGCCTTCCTGGGCGCCGCGAAGCCGGAGGAGATCCTGTTCACCACCGGCTCGACCATGGGGCTGAACCTGGTGAGCTACGCCTGGGCCGCGCCGCGGCTGCAGGCGGGGGACGAGATCGTGCTCTCGGTGATGGAGCACCACGCCAACATCGTGCCCTGGCACTTCCTGCGCGAGCGGCAGGGCGTGGTCCTGAAGTGGGTGGAGCCGGCGGCGGACGGCTCCCTCGACCCCCAGGCGGTGATCGACGCGATCGGGCCGAAGACGAAGCTGGTGGCGATCACCCACATGTCCAACGTCACCGGCACGGTGGTGGACGTGAAGGCGATCTGCGCGGCGGCGCGCGCGAAGGGCGTCGCCACCGTGATCGACGGCAGCCAGGCGGCGGTGCACATGCCGGTGGACGTCCAGGACATCGGCTGCGACTTCTACGCGATCACCGGCCACAAGCTCTACGGCCCCTCGGCCTCCGGCGCGCTCTACGTCCGCGCCGAGCGCTATGCGCAGATGCGCCCGTTCATGGGCGGCGGCGACATGATCCGCGAGGTCGGCCGGGACGAGATCACCTACAACGACGCCCCCCACAAGTTCGAGGCGGGCACGCCGGGCATCGTGCAGATGATCGGCCTGGGCGCCGCGCTCGACTACATGACGGGCCTCGGCATGGACGCCATCGCGGCCCATGAGCACGACCTGCGGGATTACGCGCAGGCGCGGCTCTCGGGGCTGAACTGGCTGCAGATCCAGGGGACGGCGCCGGGCAAGGGGGCGATCTTCTCCTTCACGCTGGAGGGGGCGGGGCACCCGCACGACATCTCCACCGTCGTCGACCGCAAGGGGGTGGCGGTGCGCGCCGGACACCACTGCGCGCAACCGCTGATGGAGCACATGGGGGTCTCGGCCACCTGCCGGGCGTCCTTCGCCCTCTACAACACGCGCGAGGAGGTGGACGTTCTGGTGGACGCGCTGGAAACCTGCCACAAGTTGTTCTCATGACCGTTTGACGACGAACGTTTGAAGGAGACGAGCCATGGTCTGCGTTCCCGCGCCGATCCCCGCGAAGGCCTCCTCGGCCCGCGCCGGATCCACGACCGCCGACGCCTTCAGCTTCTCGGGCGCCGACGGCGCCGAGGCGCTGACCCGCAACTGGTGGGCTCTGATGGCGCTGCCCTGGGCCGCCGTCTGGGCGGTGCAGTCGGAGATGATCGAGGAGACGCTCCGCCGCATGGGCGTCTGACCGCGCCCGAGCTCCCGAACGGCGCCTGAAACGCCCGGCCCGAGCGGCCGGGCGTTTTCGTTCGCGCCCCGGGCTCGAGGTCCGCGGGCGGGGGCGCCTCGCCGCCCGCGCCCGATCGCCTGCCCCGCCGCGTCCCCCACCCCCTCGCCTGTCGGGCGCGACCTCCACCGGCGCGCGACATGCCCCGCCCCCCGACTTCCGGGCGCGCCCGTGGCCGGAGGCCCAAGCCCGCCCACAGGCGCCCTGCGGGCGGGCTGGGATGCGTCGCGCGGGGGGCGGGCGGGGCGACTGGAAAGGGGAGGGTCGGGGCAGGGGCGCGCACGAAAAAGCGCGGCTCCCGGGGGGAGCCGCGCGCTTCAGACCCGTCGGGGCCGGACGGGATCAGCCGTTGCGGCGGCCGTCGGCCAGGTGGTCGTGCATGTGCTGCAGGACCCGGCGGAAGGCCTGGATGTCGGAGTCGGGCAGACCCTCCATCGCGTCCGCGATCACCTTGCGGGTCAGCGGCATGATCGTGTCGATCGCCTCGCCGGCCGTCTCGGTGGGCACGATCTTCTTGGCGCGCTTGTCGGCGGGGTGGGGCTGACGCTCCACCAGGCCGCGGGACTCCAGCCGGTCGACGTAGCCGCACAGGGTCATCGGCTCGACGCCCATGCGCTCGGCGATCTCGGTCTGCCGGGCGCCGGCGGCGGCGACCGCATGCACGAGCGCGCGCGCCTCGCCGGTGGTCAGCTCGAGACCTGCGTCGTTCACCGCCTGTCCGAAGCTCACGCGCATCAGCCGCGCCACGTCCTGGAGCAGGAAGCCCAGGGACCGGGTGTTCGGGATCACCTCGACGTTGCGGTCGGCGGCGCCGGGCGAGGCCGCGGCCGCGCCTTCGGCGTTCCCGGCGGGCGCGTCGTGCAGGGCATCCTGCGCGATGGCGCGGGTCGGAAGAGACATGGCGGCTCCTGGTCCTGTATCGGTGGGCGCTAAGTTTAGAACGATTTGACCCGGGCGCAAGCCGAGCCGCCATGTTTTCGCCGTGTTTGCCCCACTCGCGCATGAATTGTGATGTGAAAACACGCGCGTAGCGGGCGAGCGTCGCGGGACGCCTCCGCGCCTCCCGGCCGCCGGCCCGCGCGGATACGAGCCTGGGCGCCCCCGAATCCCCGCCGGCCCGCGCGCCGGGGCGCCGCCGCGGCCCCCGCCGCGGGCGTCGCGATTGACAGCACGGGCGCGAGCCGACACGGATAGGCTCCACCGCCCGCGCATGACCGGCGCGCGGCGCGCGACCGCCCGGCGATCCCCGCCGCGGCGGCGTCCGCGCGCCGGAACCAGCCGGCGCCGCGGACGGGACCGGATGACAGGGAGATGTTTCGATGAAACCTGCACAGCTCGCCGCCGCGCTGGCCATGGGCGCCTCGGCGCTGGCGATGGCCGCCCCCGCCCAGGCCGAGGACGTCAAGATCGGCGTCCTGCTGGGCTACACCGGCCCGATCGAGTCCCTCACCCCCGGCATGGCCGACAGCGCCGAGCTGGCGATGACCGAGGTCAACAACGCCGGCGGCGTGCTCGAGGGCGACATGCTGGTGCCGGTGCGCGCGGATTCGACCTGCATCGACGCCGCCGCCGCCTCGGCCGCGGCCGAGCGCCTGGTCACCTCCGAGGGGGCCAAGGCGATCATGGGCGCCGACTGCTCGGGCGTGACCATCGCGACGCTGAACAACGTGGCCGTGCCCAACGGCGTGGTGATGATCTCGCCCTCGGCCACCTCGCCGGCGCTGAGCTCGATCGAGGACGGCGGCTTCTTCTTCCGCACCGCCCCCTCCGACGCCCGCCAGGGCGCGGTGCTGGCCGAGGTGCTGGCCGACAAGGGCGTGACCGAGATCGCGGTCACCTACACCAACAACGACTACGGCAAGGGCCTCGCCGACAGCTTCCAGGCGGCCTTCGAGGAGAAGGGCGGCAAGGTCCTGCTCTCGGCCGCGCATGAGGACGGCAAGGCCGACTACTCGGCCGAGGTGGGCGCGCTGTCGGCCACCGGGGCCGAGCACCTGGCCGTCTTCGGCTACGCCGACCAGGGCGGCGTGGGCATCATCCGCGCCTCCGTCGACTCCGGCGCCTTCGAGAAGTTCGTGCTCGGCGACGGCATGTTCGCCGAGAGCCTGATCGAGGCGATCGGCGATGACCTGAACGGCACCATCGGCTCGGTGCCCTGGTCCGAGGGCGAGGGCGCCGACGCCTTCGTCGCCGCCGCCGAGGCCGCGGGCGTGGACCCCGACGGCTCGTTCCGCCGCGAGTCCTACGACGCCGCCGCCCTGATCGCGCTGGCGATGCAGGCCGCGGGCTCGACCGACCCGAAGGTCTTCAAGGACAGCGTGATGGACGTCGCCAACGCGCCCGGCGAGAAGATCCTGCCCGGCGAGCTCGCCAAGGCGCTGCAGATCCTCAAGGACGGCGGCGACGTCGACTACGTCGGCGCCACCAACGTCGAGCTGATCGGCCCGGGCGAGGCCGCCGGCACCTACCGCGAGTACGAGGTCAAGGACGGCGCCTACGAGACCATCGGCTTCCGTTGACGCGCGAGTCATGATTAAAGCCCGGCCCGGCGCTGCTGCGCCGGGCCGAAGCATGTGAAGGGAGCGCCGCGTGATCCGCGTCGAGAACCTGGTGAAGACCTTCGGCGGCCTGCGGGCCGTCGACGGGGCGAGCCTCGAGATCGCCCAGGGCGCGATCACCGGCCTGATCGGCCCCAACGGCGCGGGCAAGACGACGCTGTTCAACGTCGTCGCCGGCGCCTACGCCCCCGACGAGGGGCGCGTGCTGCTCGACGGCGAGGACATCACCGGCCTCGCGCCGCACCGGCTTTTCGACAAGGGCCTGCTGCGCACCTTCCAGATCGCGCACGAATTCTCGACCCTGACGGTGCGCGAGAACCTGATGACCGTCCCCCCCGCCCAGGACGGCGAGACCCTGTGGAACGCCTGGTTCCAGCCCTCGGCCGTGCGCGCCCGCGAACGGGCCGTGCGCGAGAAGGCGGACGAGGTGATCGACTTCCTCCAGCTCGGCCACGTGGCCGACGAGCTCGCGGGCAACCTCTCGGGCGGGCAGAAGAAGCTGCTGGAGCTCGGCCGCACGATGATGACCGAGGCGCGGATCGTGTTCCTCGACGAGGTGGGCGCCGGCGTGAACCGCACGCTCCTCAAGGCCATCGGCGAGGCGATCCTGCGCCTGAACCGGGAGCGCGGCTACACCTTCTGCATGATCGAGCACGACATGGATTTCATCGGCCGCCTCTGCGACCCGGTGATCGTGATGGCGGAGGGAAAGGTCCTCACCCAGGGCTCGGTCGAGGAGGTGAAGGCCGACGAGCGGGTGATCGAGGCCTATCTCGGCCGCGGCCTGAAGAACCGCCCCGCCCGGACCCGCGCGCCGGAGGCGGGCGCATGAGCGTCCTGATCGGCGAGACCATGACCGGCGGCTACGGCGGCGCCGACATCCTGCACGGCTGCACCATCGCGGTGGAGGCGGGCGAGATCGCGGTGATCGTCGGCCCCAACGGGGCGGGCAAGTCGACCGCGATGAAAGCGCTGTTCGGGATGCTGCCGCTGCGCCAGGGGCAGGTCCGGCTGCGCGGCCGGGACATCACCGCGCTGAGCCCGCAGGACCGGGTGAAGGCCGGCATGGGCTTCGTCCCCCAGGTGCGCAACGTCTTCGCCTCGATGACCGTCGAGGAGAACCTGGAGATGGGCGCCTTCCTGCGCGAGGACGACTTCCGAGAGACCATGGAGATGGTCTACGGCCTGTTCCCGATCCTGCGCGAGAAGCGCCGCCAGCCCGCGGGCCAGCTCTCGGGCGGCCAGCGCCAGCAGGTGGCCGTCGGGCGCGCGCTGATGACCCGGCCGGAGGTGCTGATGCTCGACGAGCCCACCGCCGGCGTCTCGCCCATCGTGATGGACGAGCTCTTCGACAAGATCATCGAGATCGCGGCCGCCGGCATCGCCATCCTGATGGTCGAGCAGAACGCCCGCCAGGCGCTGAACATCGCCGACCGCGGCTATGTGCTCGCCCAGGGCCGCAACCATTTCACCGACACCGGGGAGGCGCTGATGGCCAATCCCGAGGTGCGCCGCTCGTTCCTCGGAGGCTGAGCCATGACCCTGATCCGATCCGCCCTCGCGCTGCTGCTGCTTTCCGCCCCCGCCGCGGCCGAGAGCCTGCGCTGCGATTTCGACCGGGTCTGCGACGCGGAAGGCTGCCGCTCGACCACTTTCGAGCTGCGCCTCGACTGGGAAGGCGAGGACGGCCGCTTCACCGACGGCGCCGGCCGCTCGGGCGACGTGACCGTGGCCGAGATGGAGGCCTTCTGGCATTTCATCGAGATCATGGACCGCGGCGACCTGGTGCTGACCTCGGTCGCCGAGGGCGGCGCCGCGGTCCACTCCAAGCACGCGCTGCTGGGGGGGAAGCTGGCCCCGACCCAGTATCACGGCGCCTGCCGCCGCTCCGGGGAGTGACATGGAGATCCTGAACGCCCTCGCGCTGTTCACCAACTTCGTGGGCCTGCCGGCGCTGGCCTACGGCAGCCAGCTGGCGCTGGGCGCGCTGGGGGTGACGCTGATCTATGCGGTGCTGCGCTTCACCTTCTTCGCACACGGCGACCTGATGGCCTTCGGCACCATGGTGGTGGTGCTGGCGACCTGGGGGCTGCAGGCGATGGGGGTGGGCCTCGGGCCCCTGCCCACGGCGCTGCTGGCGCTGCCGGCGGGGATCGCGGCGGCGGCGGGCTTCACGCTGCTGAGCGACCGCTGGGTCTTCGCCTTCTACCGCCGCCAGAAGGCGAAGCCGGTGGTGTTCATGATCGCCTCGGTGGGCGTGATGTTCCTGCTCAACGGCATCGTGCGCATCGTCATCGGCCCCGACGACCAGCGCTTCGCCGACGGCGAGCGGTTCCTGTTCACCGTCGGCGATTTCCGCGACTGGAGCGGGCTGGACGAGGGCGTCGCCTTCCGCTCCACCCAGGCGCTGACCATCGTCGCCGCCGTCATCGCCATGGCGGCCCTGTTCTGGTTCCTGCAGCGCACCCGCATGGGCAAGGCGATGCGGGCCTATTCGGACGAGGAGGATCTCGCCCTCCTCTCCGGCGTCGACCCGGCGAAGGTCGTGCGCACCGCCTGGATCCTGGCCGCCGCGCTCGCGACCCTGGCGGGGGTGCTCTACGGCCTCGACAAGTCGTTCAAGCCCTTCACCTACTTCCAGCTGCTGCTGCCGATCTTCGCCTCGGCGATCCTGGGGGGCATCGGCAATCCGGTGGGCGCCGTGGTGGGGGCCTATATCGTCGCCTTCTCCGAGGTCATGGTCACCTACGCCTACCGCAAGTTCGCGGGCTACCTGCTGCCCGAGGGGGCGATGCCCGAGGGGCTGCTGCAGCTGCTGTCCACCGACTACAAGTTCGCGGTCAGCTTCGTGATCCTGGTGGTGGTGCTGCTGGCCCGGCCGACGGGCATCTTCCGGGGGAAGGTCATATGAGCTGGCTTCAGGGGCCCGCGCGGGGGCCGCTCCTCTACCTCGTCATGGCGCTGCTGCTGGCGCTGGTGGGCGTGGCGCAGAGCTGGAACGTGGCGCTGGCGATCCTCAACATGTGCCTGGTCTCGGCGGTGATGGCGCTGGGGGCGAACATCGCCTGGGGCTACGCGGGGCTGATGAACGTGGGCCTGATGGGCTTCGCGGCGCTGGGCGGGCTGGCGGTGGTGCTCGCCGCCCAGCCGCCCGTGCCCGAGGCCTGGTCCGCCGGCGGCCTGCGCCTGCTGGGAACCGGCGCGGCGCTGGTCGCCTCGGTCGCGGCCATTGCGCTGGTGCGCGCGCGGCTGGCGAAGGGCCGGCTGCGGGCGCTGGCGACCGTCGCAATGGTGGTGGGGGCCTACGCGCTGGTGCGCTTCCTCTTCGATCCCGCCACCGACGCGATCGAGGCGGTGGACCCCGCCGTCACCGGCTACCTGGGCGGGCTGGGCCTGCCCTCAGCGACCGGCTGGCTGCTGGGCGGGCTGCTGGCGGCGGGGGCGGCCTGGCTGATCGGCAAGGTCAGCCTCGGCCTGCGCTCGGACTATTTCGCCATCGCGACGCTGGGGATCTCCGAGATCGTCATCGCCGTCCTGAAGAACGAGGACTGGCTGGCCCGCGGCGTGAAGAACGTCACCGGCCTGCCGCGGCCCGCGCCCTACGAGGTCGACCTGCAGGCCTCCGCCGCCTTCGTCGAGCGCGCCCAGGCCTGGGGGCTGGACCCGGCCGAGGCCTCGGGGATCGTCGTGAAGCTGTGCTACGCCGCGCTCTTCGCCGCGGTGCTGGGCGTGCTGCTGTGGCTGGCCGAGCGGGCGCTGAACTCCCCCTGGGGGCGGATGATGCGCGCGATCCGCGACAACGAGGTCGCGGCCGAGGCGATGGGCAAGGATGTGGTGAAGCGCCGCCTGCAGACCTTCATCCTCGGCTCGGCCGTGGTGGGGATCGGGGGGGCGATGATGGTCAGCTTCGACGGCCAGTTCACCCCCGGCGCCTATCAGCCGCTGCGCTTCACCTTCCTGATCTGGGTGATGGTGATCGTGGGCGGCTCGGGCAACAACTGGGGCTCGGTGCTGGGCGGCTTCCTGATCTGGTTCGTGTGGATCGAGGCCGAGCCCGTCGGCCGCTGGCTGATGGACGCCGCCACCGCCTGGGCGCCCGAGGGCAACGCCTTCGCCGCCCACCTGCAGGAGGGGGCGGCCCACATGCGCATGATCTTCATGGGCGCGATCCTGCTGCTGGTCCTGCGCTTCGCGCCCCGCGGCCTGATGCCCGAGAAGGTCCGCCGCTGACCCGCCGCCGGGCCCGGCCTGCGTCGGCGCCGCGATCCAAGGGGGCGCGGGCCGTGAGGCGGCAAAGAAAAGCCGCCGGCGCGGACGCCGGAGGAGGTGGTGCAAAAAGTCATGTCCGCACATCGTGTTGGTCCGCTTCGAGCCCGAAGCCGACGCACGGAGTCGCGCGTCCGCGGCCGGAGCGGTCTCGCGCCCTGCCGTAAGCCCGACATACGATGACGCGGATCATCGTGCGAGGGACCTGGCCGCAGCTAGAATAGCTGCGCGTCGGCCGGCATCCCTTGGCGATCCGGGCGCCGCAGGCGATGGACGGAGCCGGCCATGAAAGACCCCTTCACGCTCCCGCTTCGTGCGGGCATTCTCGCGACGCTCGGCGCCGCGTCGCTGCTCGCCTTCGGGACCGCTGCCGAAGCCTGCAGCCGCATCCTCTACCAGACGGGGGCAGGCGCCTACATCACCGGTCGAAGCATGGATTGGAACGATCTCGCGATGCAGACCGCGTTCTGGGCCTTTCCCCGCGGCATGGATCGGGACGGCGGCGTCGGCGAGGCGTCGATCAAGTGGACCTCGAGATACGGCTCGGTGGTCATCAGCGCCTACGACATCGCGACGAGCGACGGCCTGAACGAGGCGGGGGTCGCCGGCAATCTGCTCTACCTCGCCGAGTCCGATTTCGGGGACGCGGCCGACAGGGGCAAGCCGCTGCTCTCGGTCGGCGCGTGGCTCCAGTACCTGCTCGACAACTACGGCTCCGTGGCGGAGGCGGTCGCGGCGCTGGAGCCCGACCCTTTCACCGTCGTTCCCGTGACCGCCCCCAACGGGCGCCCGGCCACGGTCCACATCGCGCTCTCGGATGCCGGCGGCGACTCCGCGATCCTCGAGTACATCGGCGGCGAACTCAGAATTCATCACAGCCGCGACTACAGGGTGATGACGAACTCGCCGACCTTCGATCAGCAGCTCGCCATCAACGCCTACTGGAAGCTGGTCGGGGGCAGGAACTTCCTGCCGGGGACCATCGGCGCGGCGGACCGCTTCGTCCGTCTCAGCTACGCCCTCGAGTCGTCCCCGAAGTTCGAGGACCGTCGCGCGGCCGTCGCCGCGGTCATGTCGCAAATGCGCGCCATCGGCGTGCCGCTCGGGATGAGCGACCCGGACAAGCCCAACATCTCGTCCACGCTCTGGCGGTCCGTGATCGACCATGACGCCAGGCGCTACTACTTCGACTCGGTCATCAATCCGTCGGTCGTGTGGGTGGACCTCGACGACCTTGACCTGGGCCCCGGCGCGCGGCCCATGACGCTGAAGCTGGGCGTTCCCGACAGCGCCGGAGGCGATGTCTCGTCGCGTCTGCAACCGGCCGAACCGTTCGCATTCGCAAGACCCTGAACTGCTCGACCCGTCCGCCCCGCCGCCGATCGAGCCCCTTTCGTCGATCCCACAACGGAAGTCAGTTTCGTCCCGCGCAGCGGACCAACACGGTTTACAGACATGCCCAAGAAAAACCGCCGGCGCGGGCGCCGGCGGTTTCGATCGTCCGGGACTGCGGATCATTCGGCGGGGGCGAGGCCCCACTTCACGGCGGTCGTCTCGAAGAAGCCTTCCAGCTTCTTGATCTTGATCCAGTTGTTCACGTAATTGATCCAGACCTGATCGGCCTGCGGCAGCAGCATCGCGATGGGCGAGGGGGCGCGCGGGTCGCCGACCTCGATCCGGGTCACGTTCGGAAACTTCTCGGTCAGCGTCGCGCCCTCGATGTTCGAGGTCACGAAGACGTCGGCGCGCCCGGCCAGCACCTCCTGGTAGCCGCGGGCGGGGGCCTCGACGACCTTGATGGTCGCGTTGGGGAACCACGCCTTCACGTATTTCTCGAAGGTGGTGCCCAGCGTGGTGGCGACCGTCACCTCGGGCTTGTCGATGTCGGCCCAGTCGGCGAAGCGGTCGGCCTTGTCCTGGGTGGTGAAGGGCAGGATCACCACCGTGAGGTAGCTGTCCGAATAGCCCGCCACCTTCATCCGCGCCGGGCTGATCGAGGCCGAGCCGGTGAGGTGGTATTTCCCCGCCACCACGCCGTTGACCAGGGTCTTCCAGTCGGTGGGCACGAACTCGAGCTCGACGCCCAGGTCGGCGGCCAGCGCCTCCATCACGTCGATGTCGTAGCCCTTGTAGCTGTTCGAGGCGGGGTCCCGCACGCTCATCGGGTTCCAGTCGCCGGTGGTCCCCACCTTCAGCACGCCGCCGTTCAGCACGTCCTGAAGCGCGGACTGCGCGGCTGCGGGCAGGGCGCCCAGCGCCAGGGTCAGCATCGCTGCGGCCGCGAGGCCCCGGCCGAGAAGTCGTCGCATCTCTCTCTCCGTTCCGCGCCGGTCGCACGCTCCCCCGCGGCGCCCGGCCAGTTGCTCCCGCGCGCCGCGTGGCGGCCGACCGTGGGGCGGGCGGCGGGCGGGGCGCGGGTGCGACCATAGCACTTCGATCGGGCGTGTCAGTCGCAAAGGCGCGGTCCGGACGCCTGCATCCGCGCGCGCAGGGCGCCGCAAGGCGGAGGGACGGGACCGGATCCCGGTTTGACATTCCGCCCCGCGACGTCGCTGATGGCGCCATCATGGAGACCTGGGTCCTTCTCGCGCTCGGCGCGGCCTTCCTTCAGAACCTGCGCTTCGCGCTGCAGAAGCGCCTGGCCGGCGCGCTCGGCTCGGCCGGCGGCGCGGGCGCGCGCTTCGTCTTCGCGGCCCCGCTGGCGGCGCTGGGCCTCGCGGCCCTGTGCCTCGCGCGGGGGGAGACGCCGCCGGCGCCCAGCTGGGCGTTCCTGGGCTTCTGCGTGGGCGGCGGGCTCGCGCAGATGGCCGCGACCCGGCTGATCGTGGGGCTTTTCGCGCACCGCAGCTTCGCCGCCGCCATGGCCTACACCAAGACCGAGGCGCTGCAGACCGCGCTGTTCGGCGCGCTGCTGCTGGGCGACCGGCTGCCGCTCGCGGCCTGGGGGGCGATCGGCCTGGGGATCTTCGGCGTGCTGATGATCTCGAGCCCGCCCGAGGGTCTGCGTCCGGGCGCCCTGCTGGACCGGCGGGCGCTGATCGGCATCGCCTCGGGCGGGCTCTTCGGCCTCTCGGCGGTGGCCTACCGCGGCGCCACGCTGGCGCTGCCCGAGGGCGACGCGGCGCTGCGGGCGCTGACCGCGCTGGCGGCGGTGACGCTGCTCCAGGCCGGGCTGACGGCGGTGCAGCTCGAGGTCGGGCGGCGGGGCGACATGGCGCGCCTGCTGCGCGCCTGGCGGCCGGGGGTCGCGGTGGGGCTGACGGGGGTCGGCGCCTCGCTGGGCTGGTTCTGCGCGCTGGCGCTGCGCGATGCGGGCTCGGTGCGCATGGTCGGGCAGGTGGAGGTGGTCTTCACGCTGGCCGCCTCGATCCTGATGTTCGGCGAACGGCCCGGACGGCGCGAGATCGCCGGCGTCCTCGTGGTCAGCCTCGCCATCGTCGCCCTGGTGCTGGCGACGCGCTGAGCCCGGGCGCCGAGAGGCCTGCGCCTCCCACGCCCCTCGCCCGCCCTCGCCCGCGCCGCCTCGGCTCCGCGCGCCCGGCCCGCCCCATGGGCGCCCCGGGCTCGACCCGGGGCCGCTCCCCGCTGCGCGTCCGGGCGCGAGGCGGGCGGAAGAGCGTGGGGGCAGGGGATGGGCGCGCCCGGGGCGGGGCGCGGGATCCGCCGCGCCCCGCGTCGTCACGACCGGCGGAGCGGCCCTCGGGGCGGGTTCCGCGGGCGGGTCGATGCGGCTAGGCTCGGCGCCGCACGCCCCCCGTCCGGGCGCGTCCCCGCGGCGCGCCGGCCCCCTCCCGGAGGTTCTTCATGACCGGCATCCGCCGCATCCGGCCCGTCCGGGCCGCGCCTCTGATCGCGCTCGCCGCGGCCCTGGCGCTGGCCGGCTGCGGAAGCGGCGCGCAGGGCGGCGCGGCCTGGGGGTGGTACGTGGTCTCGCCCTGGACGGCGGGGGGACGCTCGAACTTGCTGTTCCTGCTGGGGGGCTCTGGGACACGATCCTGCTGTCCGCCACCGCCATGGCGATCTCGGTGCTGGTGGGGATCGCGGTGGCCCTGCCGGGGGTCGGGCGCAACCGCTGGGGGCGGCGCTTCAACCTCGCCTATGTCGAGATCGTGCGCGCGGTCCCGATCCTGGTGCTGATCCTGTGGGTCTACTACGGCCTGCCGGTGGTCGCGGGCATCGCCATCAACGTGTTCTGGGCCGGCGTGCTGGCGCTGGCGCTCTCGGACTCGGCCTTCGAGGCCGAGATCTTCCGCGCCGGCATCCAGTCGATCCCCAAGGGCCAGACCGAGGCCGCCCAGTCCATGGGCCTCGACCGCCTGCAGGTGATGCGCCTCGTGATCCTGCCCCAGGCGATCCGTCGGATCCTGCCCCCGCTGGCGAACCAGTTCGCCTACATGCTCAAGATGTCGGCCCTGGTCTCGGTGATCGGCATGCAGGAGCTGACGCGGCGGGCCAACGAGCTGGTGGTGACCGAATATCGCCCGCTGGAGATCTACACGGTCCTGGTCCTCGAATACCTGGCGCTGATCCTGCTGGTCTCCCAGGCGGTGCGCTGGCTGGAGCGGCGGATGTCGCGCAGCGGAGAGCACTGAGGCCGCCATGGACGTCGCGCGATGAGAGCCGCTCCGGGCGCCTCGCGGCTGGCGGGCGCGGTGGCGCTGACGCAGCTGATCGGCTGGGGGTCGACCTACTCGATCCCCGCCGTGCTGGCGCGTCCGATGGCCGAGGCGCTGGGGATGCCGCTGGCGGTCGCCTTCGGCGCCTCCTCGGCCTTCCTGCTGGCGATGGCGGGGATCTCGCCCTGGCTCGGCCCCGCGTTCGAGCGCCGGGGCGCCCGGCCGCTGCTGGCGCTGGGCTCGCTGACGCTGGCGGCGGGGCTGGGGCTGCTGGCGGCGAGCCCGAACCCCGCGGTCTACTTCCTCGCCTGGCTGGTGATGGGGGCGGGGGGCGCGATGGCGCTCTCGAACGGCGCCAACGTGCTGCTGGCCGAGCGGCTGGGCGCGGGCGCGCGGCGCGCGATCTCGGCGGCGATGCTGGTCTCGGGGCTCGCCTCGACCTGCTCCTTCCCGGTGATGCTGTGGCTGGAGCCTGAGCTGGGCTGGCGGGGCACGCTCGCGGTCTATGCGCTGGCGAACCTGCTGGTCTGCGCGCCGCTCCACTGGATCGTGCCGGGGCCGCGCCCCACGCCCGCGCCCGCGCCCGCCCCGGCCCCCGTGGTCCCGCCCGGGGAGGCGGAGGCGCCGCCCCCCGCGCGCCCCGCCCCCGCGGTCGCCGCGGCCGAGCGGGCGCGCTTCGCCTGGCTGGCGCTGGCGATGTCGCTGGCGGGCATGATCTCCTGGGGGCTCGGCGTGGCGCTGCCCGAGACGCTGGCCGCGCTGGGGGCCGAGACGCGGACCGCGGTGCTGCTGGCGGGCGTGGTGGGGGTGGCGCAGGTGGCGGCGCGGGGCGTGGATTTCGCGCTGCGCGCGCCGTGGCCCTCGCTGAGCCTCGCGATCCTCGCCGCCGCGGGGATGCCGGTCGCCTTCGCCACGCTGGGCCTGGGAGGCGGGAGCGTGGCGTCGGCCGTGCTCTTCGCCTGCATCTACGGGGCGGGGACGGGGCTTCTGTCGGTGTGCCGGGCGACGCTGCCGCTGGAGCTGTTCGATCCGGGCGCCTATGCGCGGATGGTCACCCGGCTGGCGCTGCCGATGAACCTGGCCTTCGCCGCGGCGGGGCCGCTCTTCGGCTGGCTGCTCTCGGTCTTCGGCGCGGCGGGGCCGGTGTGGGCGGGGTTCCTCGGCGCGCTGGGCGCGCTGGCGGCGCTGCTGCGGCTGCGGGCGCTGCGCTAGGGGCCGGGCGCCGGGGCCTAGACCACCTGGCCGATGCGGGCGGCGACGGCGGCGATGCGGCGCTCGTCGCGGCGGTAGAAGGTCCATTGCCGGGTGCGCTTGGCCACCACCAGCCCCGCGCTGATCAGCTGCTGCATGTGGCGGTGGAGCGTGGGCTGGCTGACGCCGAGCTTGTCGGCGAGGAACACCGCGCAGACCCCGTCGCGCACCAGGTCCCCGTCGCGCTGCGGCGGGAAGTGCTTCACCGGATCGCGCAGCCAGCCCAGCACCGCCAGCCGCTTGTCGGAGGCCAGCGCCTTCAGCGCCTCGACCAGCTCTGCGGTGGCGCGGTCCGGCTTCGGGCCTGCCTCGTCCGCGTCCTGCGTGTCCGGCTCGCGCCGGGTCGCTCGCGAAGTGTGCGCCTGCAAGTGTTAGCCTCTTTGCTAAGTTGAGAACTTGTGCCATGCGGAGGGCCGAGACTCAAGACCCGGGAGCATCACCATGCCCGTCGCCGCGCTGAAGCTGACCTGCCGCCAGGACGTCGAGGACGCCTACCGCCAGATCGTGCCCCACGTGCGCCGAACCCCGGTGATCGAGGTGGACCCGCAGGATTTCGGCCTGGACGGATTCCGGCTGTTCCTGAAGCTCGAGCTGATGCAGCACGGCGGCTCCTTCAAGACGCGGGGCGCCTTCGCGAACCTGCTGTGCCGGCGCGCGCCGGCGGCGGGGGTGGTGGCGGCCTCGGGCGGCAATCACGGCGTGGCGGTGGCCTTCGCGGCCGCGCGCACCGGAGTTCCGGCCACGATCTTCGTGCCCACCGCCTCCAACCCCGCCAAGGTCGAGGCGATCCGCGCCCTGGGGGCCGAGGCCCGCGTGGTCGGCGAGCGCTACGACGAGGCGCGCGCCGCCGCCGAGGCCCATGCCGAGGCGACCGGCGCCCTCTCGATCCACGCCTACGACAGCCATGAGACGCTCTGCGGCCAGGGCACGGTGGCGCTGGAGTTCGAGGCGCAGGCCGCCCCGGACACGGTGCTGGTGGCGACCGGTGGCGGCGGGCTGATCTCGGGCATGGCGGCCTACCTGTCGGGCCTGCGCCGGCTGGTGGCGGTGGAGCCCGAGGCCGCCCCGACCCTGCACATGGCGCTCGCCGCCGGCCGTCCGGTGGATGCGCCGGGGGGCGGCGTCGCGGCCGACAGCCTCGCGCCGCGCCGGGTGGGCGAGATCGGGTTCCCGCTGGCCAAGCGCTACGTGGCCCGCTCGGCGCTGGTCTCGGATGCGGCGATCGTCGAGGCGCAGAAGCGCCTGTGGTCGGTCTGCCGGGTGGCGGCGGAGCCGGCGGGCGCCGCGGCGCTGGCCGCGCTGTTGTCGGGCGCCTACAAGCCCGACCGCGGCGAGGCGGTGGGCCTGCTGGTCTGCGGCGGCAACACCGATGCGGTGAACTTCGCCTGACGCCTGCCGCGGAGGCCGCCCTGCGGGCGGCGCTCGCCCCTGCGGGGCGGAGGCTCAGGGCGCCCCTGCGGGGCGCCCCTGCGGGGCGTGGGCGCCTCAGGCCTCGGCGGACTCGAGCGCGGCGGCGGCCTCGGCGAGGGCCTGGGGCAGGGCGGTCTCGAAGGCGTCGAGCATCTCGGGGGTGCCGGCGGAGACGCGGATGCAGCGGTTCTCGGGCTCGACGAAGGGCATGCGCACGAAGACGCCGCGCTCGATCAGGGCCGAGAGCACCGCCTTGGCGAAGTCGCCGTCGCGCCCGCAGTCGACCGCCACGAAGTTGGTGGCCGAGGGCAGCGCCGACAGGCCGTTCTTCTCGGCGATCTCGCCGATACGCCCGCGGGCGGCCTCGACCCGGGCCCGGATCTGCGGGATCCAGTCCGCGTCGGCGAGCGAGGCGGCCGCCCCGACCAGGCCGATGCGGTTCATGCCGAAGTGGTTCTTGACCTTGTTGAAGGCCGCGATCATCCGCTTGGTGGCGATCGCGTAGCCCACCCGCATCCCCGCCATGCCGTAGGCCTTGGAGAAGGTGCGCATCCGCACCACGCGGGGATCCTCGGGGTCGATCTCGGGGGCCGTGCCCTCGGGCGCGAACTCGATGTAGGCCTCGTCGAGGCACAGGACCGAGTCGGAGGGCATCGCGGCGATCATCGCCTGCATCTTCGAGGCCGGCCACCAGGTGCCCATCGGGTTGTCGGGGTTGGCGATGTAGACCAGCGGCGCCGCCTCGCGCGCGGCTGCGGCCAGCAGCGCGTCTGGATCCTCGTGGTCGTCGCGGTAGGGGACCTTCACCAGCCGGCCGCCGAAGCTCGCCACATGGTAGTTGAAGGTCGGGTAGGCGCCGTTGGAGGTCACCACCGGCGTGCCCTCGGAGACCAGAACCCGCGCCAGCAGGCCCAGCAGCCCGTCCACGCCCTCACCCACGATGATGTTCTCGAAGGGCACGCCGTGCTTGGCGGCCAGCGCCTCGCGCAGCTCGCGATGCTCGGCGTCGGCGTACATCCAGCACTCGGGCAGCGCCTGCGCCATCGCGGCCAGCGCCCGGGGCGAGGGGCCGAAGACGTTCTCGTTCGCGCCCAGGCGGGCGGAGAACGGCCGGCCCAGCGCACGCTGCTGCTGCTCGGGGCTGACGAAGGGAATGGTGGCCGGCAGGCGCTCGACCAGGGGCGTGAAATGCGGACGGGACATGGGCGCCTCCTCACTGCCGGCGCGCGGGAGCACGCGAAAGGGGTGGGCGCGCATATCCGCTCGCGGCCCCTGGCGTCAAGCGCACGGCGTCGTGAACGCCGCCGGATTCACGGGCGGGGCGGCGCGGAATCCACGCCCCGGCGGCGCCGACCGCCGGTTGGCGATTGACGCCGCGCCGCGCCCCGGTCTAACGCTCGCGCGCGATCCTGCGATGCAGCAAGCGGAGGCCGTCCATGGTCCAGCGTCTTCACCTCGTCTTCGGGGGCGAGCTCGTGAATCCGTCCTCGAACCAGTTCATCGACGTCTCGAAGATCGACATCGTGGGGATCTATCCCAACTACGCCGCCGCGTTCACCGCCTGGAAGGCCGCCGCCCAGCGCACCGTGGACGACGCCCATACCCGCTATTTCATCGCCCACCTGCACCGCCTGCGCGACGAGGAGCGCGAGGCGAGCCCCACCGAGGAGCTGGGCTGAGCCCCTCGATGCTGGGCCGGGTCCGACGCTCGCCGCGCCTGCGCCGGCTCGCGGCCTCGCTGGGGGCGTGGTACATCCGGCTGGTCGACCGCACCACGCGGTGGGAGATCCCCGACCCCGCCCTGCGCGACCGCATCCGCGGCCAGCGCGAGCGCATCGTGATCGCCATCTGGCACGGCCGCCTGCTGATGATCCCGGCCGAAATGCCGCCGGGCGGCCGAGTGCACGCGATGATCTCGGCCAACCGCGACGGCGACATCATCGCCGACTGCGTGGGCCGGTTCGGCATCGCCTCGATGCGCGGCAGCTCGCGCGATCCCCGCAAGCCCCACAAGCGCAAGGGCGGCGCCGCGGTGGCCGCCGAGGCGATGGAGCTGCTGGCCGAGCATGAGCGCATCGCCGTGGCGCTCAGCCCCGACGGGCCGCGCGGGCCCCGGATGCGCGCCCAGCCCGGGGTCGCCACCGTCTCGGCCACGATGGGCGTGCCGGTGATGCCCTTCTCCTATTCCACCAACCGCGGCTTCGTGGCCGGCAGCTGGGACGGCTTCTTCGTGCCCCTCCCCTTCGGCCGCGGGGTGAAGGTCTGGGGCCCGGTGATCGAGCCGCCCGAGGACCGCTCGCCCGAGGGGATCGAGGCCCACCGCCTGCATATCGAACAGGCCCTGACCCGGATCACTCAGGACGCCGACCGCCGCATGGGCCGCACGCCTGTCGAGCCCGCGGCCCCCGGCGCGCGGCGCTGAGCATGTCCACCCCCGCCCTCACCCTCTACCTGGCGCTCGCCCGCCTCGGCGGACCGCTCGCGCCCCGGCTGCTGGCGCGGCGCGCGGCGAAGGGCAAGGAAGAGCCCGCGAGGATGCGCGAGAAGCTGGGCGAGGCGGCGCTGGCGCGGCCCGCCGGTCCGCTCGCCTGGTTCCACGCGGCCTCGGTGGGCGAGTCCCTCTCGGTGCTGGGGCTGATCGAGGAGATGCGCGCGGCGCGCCCCGACGTCTCGGTGCTGGTCACCACCGGCACGCTCACCTCGGCGAAGCTGATGGCGACGCGGCTGCCCGCGGGCTGCCGGCACCAGTTCGCGCCGCTCGACCTCGGCCGCGCCCCGCGCCGCTTCGTCGAGCACTGGCGCCCCGACCTCTGCGTCTGGGTGGAAAGCGAGATCTGGCCCGCGCTGGTCGAGGCCGCCGGCCGCTCCGGCGCGCCGATGGCGCTGGTCAACGCGCGGATGTCGGAGGCCTCCGCCCGCGGCTGGGCCCGCGCGCCGGGGATGATCGCCCACCTGCTGCGCCGCTTCTCGGCGGTGCTCGCGCAGGACGCGGACGGGGCCGCGCGCCTGCGCCGGCTGGGGGCGGAGGGGGCGCGGGCCTCGGGTTCGCTGAAGGCAGGCGCGGCGCCGCCCGACCGGCCCAACCTGCGCAAGGCCGCCCTGGCGGCGCTGCGGGGGCGCCCGGTGTGGCTCGCCGCCTCCACCCACGAGGGCGAGGAGATGGAGGTGGCCGAGGCCCAGCGCGTCGCCGCCGCCCGCGTGCCCGGCCTCGTCTGCCTGCTGGTCCCCCGCCACCCCGAGCGAGGCGAGGCGATCGCGCGCGAGCTGTGGTCGCGCAGCCTGCGGGTCGCGCGCCGCGGCCGTGGCCAGGCGATCGGCCCGCAGGACGAGATCCACGTGGCCGACACGCTGGGCGAGATGGGGGCCTGGCTGCGGCTGGCCCCGGTCGCCTTCATCGGCGGCTCGCTGGTCGACCGGGGCGGGCACAACCCGCACGAGCCGACCGCGCTGGGCGCGGCGATCCTGCATGGCCCCCACGTGGGCAACTTCCGCGCCGACTACGCCGCCCTCGCCGCCGCCGGCGGCGCCCGGCAGGTCGCCGACGGCGTGGCCCTGGGCGAGGCGGTGGCCGACCTGCTGAGCGACCCCGCCGCGCGCGAGCGCATGGTCGATGCCGCCCGCGCGGCGCTGGGCGACGGCCGCGGCGCGACGGAGGCGACGCTCGAGGCGCTGCTTCCCCTGCTGCCGCAGCGCGTCGAGGCGCCCTCTCCCTGGGCGCTCGCCCCCCGCCCGCCGGACGCGGACCCCGACGCCGAGGCCGCCCCGGGGGCGGCGCGCTGATGCGCGCGCCCGCCTTCTGGTCGAACCCGCCCGAGCGGCCGGGGCCGCTGGCGCGGCTGCTGGCGCCGCTGGGCCGGGTCTACGCCTGGGCGACCGCGCGGCGGGTGGCGCGGGCGCCGGACTGGCGGGCGCCGGTCCCGGTGATCTGCGTGGGCAACCTGACCGCGGGCGGCGCGGGCAAGACGCCGACGGTGCTGGCGATCCTCGAGATCCTCGCCGACCTGCGGATCGAGGCGCATGTGCTCAGTCGCGGCCATGGCGGCGCGGCCGTGCGCGGGGCGCCGCGGCGGGTGGACATGCGCGCCGACACGGCCGCGGAGGTGGGCGACGAGCCCCTGCTGCTCGCGGCCTTCGCCCCGGTC
Source organism: Albimonas pacifica (assembly GCF_900113695.1). GTDB lineage: Bacteria > Pseudomonadota > Alphaproteobacteria > Rhodobacterales > Rhodobacteraceae > Albimonas > Albimonas pacifica. Next base: position 518,487 of record NZ_FOQH01000002.1, read on the forward strand.
TGGGTCTGCGCCGACCGGGCCGCGGCCGCGAAGGCCGCCGTCGCCGCCGGCGCGCAGGCGCTGGTGATGGACGACGGCTTCCAGAACCCCGGCCTCGCCAGGGATTTCTCGCTGGTCGTGGTCGACGCCGCCTCCGGCTTCGGCAACGGCCTGCCGATCCCCGCGGGCCCCCTGCGCGAGACGGTGGACGCGGGTCTCGCCCGCGCCCAGGCCGTGCTGCTGATCGGCGCCCCCGCCGCGCGCGCCCGTGCCCTTGCCCGCTGGCCGGCGCTGGCGCGCCTGCCGCTGCACGAGGGCGAGGTGCGCGCCCGCGAGATCGGCATCGACTGGCGGGGCGAGAAGGTGCTGGCCTTCGCCGGCATCGCACGCCCCGAGAAGTTCTTCGCCACGCTGCGGGGCCTGGGCGCCGATCTCGTCGCCGCCCATGCCTTCCCCGATCACGCGCCCTTCGAGCCGAAGGCGCTGCGCCGCCTCGAATCGGAGGCCGCCGCGCTGGGCGCGCGCATGGTCACCACCGAGAAGGACGCCGTGCGCCTGCCGGCCGCCTTCCGCGGCAAGGCGATGCCGCTGCCGGTGCACCTGGCGCTGGAGGGCGAGGGGCTGCGCGCCGCTCTCGAGACCGTGTGTTCACATAGAGTTAACCTAACGCCCTGAATTTGACGTAATTAGAACAGACGCGCGCCGCCTCCCGCCGCTCTCCTTCAGCTGTCCCTCGGTCGTGACGCCTGTCCGCGCACGACGGAATTCCTGGGGCGCGTTCGCCTGACGATCCATTCGCCTGGCGGCGCGCCCCGTTTTTTTGTCAGCCGCACGCCGTCCGCCCCGAGGCCGCCTCCGCCACCGCCCGGCAAGCGATCACCTTGACCAGGTGCGCGCGGTAGTCCGCCGGCGCCTGCACGTCGGCGAGCATCCCCTCGGCCGAGACGCAGAGCGGCGCCAGCGCGCCGGGGGAGAAGTCGGAGGCGAGGAGCTGCTCCGCCTCCGTCCAGCGGTAGACGCCGGAGGCCGAGGCCCCCGTCACCGCCACCCGCACCCGCCCCCCCGCGAAGCGCGCGACGAAGACGCCCGCCAGCGCGAAGCGCGAGGCGGGCTGGCGGAAGCGCACGTAGGCGGCGGCCAGCGGCAGGGGCAGGCGGACCTCGGTGACGATCTCGCCCGCGCGCAGGTCGGTGTCGAAGAGGCCGCGGAACCAGGCGTCGGCCGCGATCTCCCGCGGGCCCGCGAGGCCGCGCACCCGGACCACGCCGCCCAGGCCCAGCACGGCGGCGGGCCAGCAGGCGGCGGGGTCGTTGTTGGCGAGGCTGCCGCCGATGGTGCCGCGGTGGCGCACGGCGGGGTCGCCGATGCCGCCCGCCAGCCGCGCCAGCGCCGGCAGCGGCGCCTCGGCGGCGACCCGGGCGTGGGGGGTGGCGCCGCGGATGCGGATCTCCCCGCCCTCCACGCGCAGGCCCACCAGCTCGGGCAGGGCGGCGAGCGCCACCACCCGGCCGGGCATCGCCAGCCGCTGGCGCAGCGCGGGGATCAGCGTCTGCCCGCCGCCCAGCGGCAGCGCGTCCTCGGCCTGAAGGGCGGTCACGGCCTCGGCCAGCGAGGCGGGCCGCACGAAATCGAGCGAATACATCGGCAAGGCGTCCGGCGGCGGGAGCGCGGGGCGAAGCCCGCGAGCCGGGGCCCGCGGGCAGGCCCCGAAACGGGAGCGGGCCCCCGCCTTCCGGTGGGGGCCCGCCCGTCGCGCGCCTGGGATCAGGCGGCGGCGTCGCGCATCGCGGCCCAGACCCGCGCGGGGCTGAGCGGCATGTCGACATGGGCCACCTTGTGCCCGCCGGCGTTCAGCGCGTCGAGCACCGCGTTGACCAGCGCCGGCGGCGAGCCGATCGCCCCCGCCTCGCCGCAGCCCTTCACGCCCAGCGGGTTGTGGGTGCAGGGGGTCTGGCAGGAATGGTCGACGCCGATCATCGGGATGTCGGTCGCCCGCGGCATGGCGTAGTCCATGTAGGTGCCGGTCAGCAGCTGCCCGGTCTCGTCGTAGACGCAGCTCTCCAGCAGCGCCTGGCCGATGCCCTGGGCGACGCCGCCCTGCACCTGGCCCTCGACGATCATCGGGTTGACCACGTTGCCGAAGTCGTCCGCCGCCCAGAAGCCCAGCACCTCCACCTTGCCGGTGTCGGGATCGACCTCGACCTCGCAGGCGTAGGCGCCGGCGGGGTAGGTGAAGTTGGAGGGGTCGTAGAAGGCCTGCTCCTCCAGCCCCGGCTCGAGTTCCTCGAGCGGGTAGTTGTGGGGCACGTAGGCGGCCAGCGCCACCTCGCCGAAGGCCACCGAGCGGTCGGTGCCCTTGACGGTGAACTGGCCGTTCTCGAAGGCCACGTCCTCGGCCGAGGCCTCCATCAGGTGGGCGGCGATCTTGCGGGCCTTCTCGATCACCTTCTTCGTGGCGTTGACGATGGCCGAGCCGCCCACGGACAGCGAGCGCGAGCCGTAGGTGCCCATGCCCATCGAGCCTTTCGAGGTGTCGCCGTGGACGATCTCGATCTGGTCCTCGGGCAGGCCGAGCATGTCGGCGACCACCTGGGCGAAGGTCGTCTCGTGCCCCTGGCCGTGGGAGTGCGTTCCGGTCCAGACCACCACGCCGCCGGCGGCGTTGACCCGGACCTGGGCGCTCTCGAACAGGCCCGCCCGGGCGCCGAGCTGGCCGGCGAGGCGGGAGGGGGCGAGGCCGCAGGCCTCGATGTAGCTCGCCACCCCGAAGCCGCGCAGCTTGCCGCGTTTCGCGCTCTCGGTCTTGCGGGCCTCGAAGCCGGCGCGGTCGGAGATCTCGACGAGCTTGTCCATGGTCGCGGCGTAGTTGCCGGTGTCGTATTCCACCGCCACGGGGGTCGCGTAGGGGAAGCGGTCGGCGGGGATGAAGTTCTTCCGCCGCAGCTCGATGGGGTCGAGGCCGAGTTCGCGGGCGGCCTGGTCGATGACCCGCTCGAGCTGGTAGGTCGCCTCCGGCCGGCCGGCGCCGCGGTAGGCGTCGACGGGCACGGTGTTGGTGAACACCGCGCGCACGTTCACGGTGATCTTGGGCGTCAGGTAGTTCCCCGCCATCAGCGTCCCGTGCAGGTAGGTCGGGATCGAGGAGGCGAAGGTCGAGAGATACGCGCCCATGTTGGCCAGCGTGTCCGTGCGCAGCGCGAGGAACTTGCCCTCGGCATCCAGCGCCAGCTCGATCTTGGTGACGTGATCGCGGCCCTGGGCGTCCGAGATGAAGGCCTCGGCCCGCTCGGAGGTCCACTTGACGGGGCGGTTGATCTGCTTGGCCGCCAGCGTCACCAGCGCCTCTTCGGCGTAGTGGTAGATCTTCGTTCCAAAACCGCCGCCGACGTCGGGGGCCACAACCCGCAGCTTGTGCTCGGGGATGCCCAGCACGAAGGCGCCCATCAGCAGGCGGATCACGTGGGGGTTCTGGGAGGTGGTGTAGAGCGTGTGCTCGCCCGAGTGGCGGGCGTAGTCGCCGATGGCGGCGCGGGGCTCCATCGGGTTGGCGACGAGGCGGTTGTTGATCAGCTCCAGCGTGGTGACGTGGGCGGCGGAGGCGAAGGCCGCGTCGGTCTCCTCCTGCGGGGTGCCGAAGGTCCAGTCGTAGCACAGGTTGCCGGGCGCATCCTCGTGCACGTCGCCGGCGCCGTCCTTCAGCGCCTTGCGCATGTCGATGACGGCCGGGAGCTCGGCGAGGTCCATCTCGATCATCTCGGCGGCGTCGCGGGCCTGGGCGTAGGTCTCGGCGACGACGAGCGCCACGGGGTCGCCGACGTGGCGGACCTTGCCGTGGGCGAGGATCGGGTGCTTGGGCTCCTTCATCGGCGAGCCGTCGCGCGAGTGGATCAGCCAGCCGCAGGGCAGGCCGCCGACCGCCTCGACGTCGGCGCCGGTCAGGACCAACAGCACGCCGGGCGCGGCCCTGGCGGCGGAGGTGTCGAGCGCGTTGATCCGGGCGTGGGCCACGGGCGAGCGCAGGATCGCCGCGTAGGCCTGGCCGGGCAGGTTGATGTCGTCGGTGTAACGCCCCGCGCCGGTGAGGAAGCGCACGTCCTCCCGCCGCTTGGAACTGGCGCCGATGCCGAAATCCTTGGGCATGTGGGTCTCCCTGGCTGAGCCGTCGGTCGCGGGCCGTGCTCCCTGCCGCGCCGCCGGTCTGGATTCGCTGGGCCGAGGCCGGCGCGGGGCCGGTCTCCGGGTCGGATCAGCGGGGCGTGGGGGCGCGGCGCGCGGGCCTTGCGGCCGCGCCGGAATAGGGATTGCGCCTGTCCACGCCTGGCATCGCCCGATCCTCCCGTCTGGTTCTGGTTGTCCCGCGCGGTCCGGGCGGGGCCCGAGCGAGTCCGGGGATCGTAGACGCCCGGCGCGGGCGGTCAATGCATTTCCCGGCGCCCGGCCCCGCGGCGGGCGGCGCCGCGTCGGCCCTCGCGCCCGGGGCGAGGGCGCGCCCGCGGCGCGGGGCGGGCGTGCGCGCCCGGGGCGTGGGGCGCCGGCTGCGGGCGTCGGCGGCGGCAGGCGACGCAGGCTCGGCGTCGAGGCCGGGACGCGCCGCGTCGGGCGCGTCGCTGGCGGGAGCGGGCGCGCCCGCGGCGCGGAGGCGGGCGGAGGCGCGCAGGGCCAGGGGCGCGGGCGGCGGGCGTCTCGGCCGGACGGGGCGGCGCGGCGCGCGGGCGGGCGGCGGGCGTCGCGCCGGCCGCGCTCCACGCGCTGCGCCCGGGGGCGTCAGGCGCCGTCGGCCGGCTTCTCGCGGGGGCTGCGGCCGGAGGGGGCGGCGAGACTGTAGGGCAGCAGGTCGCGGCGCGAGTGGTCCACCGCGATCGCGGCCTTCAGCGGCGGGACCGAGCGTTGGTGGCAGTCGGCGCGCTCGCATATCCGGCAGCTCACCCCGATGGGCTCGTAGGAGGCCGGCGAGGCGAGGTCGAGGTCGTCGGCATAGACCAGCCGGTCGGCGAACTTCACCTCGCAGCCCAGGCCGATGGCGTAGCGGCGGGTGGGGCGGCGGAAGCCGCCGCCGGGCTTGGTCACGTCGCGGGCGAGGCTGATGTAGCGCACGCCGTCCGGCGTCTCGGCGAGCTGGCGCAGCAGGCGGCCGGGCGTCTCGAACGCCTGGTGCACGTTCCACAGCGGGCAGGCCGAGCCGTAGCGGGCGAACTGCAGGCGGGTCGCCGAGTGTCGCTTGGTGATGGTCCCCGCCTGGTCCACCCGCACGAACCAGAACGGCACCCCCTGGGCGCCGCGGCGCTGAAGGGTGGAGAGGCGGTGGGCCACCTGCTCGATCGAGGCGCCGAACTGGTCGGCCAGCAGCTCGATGTCGTGGCGCTGCTCCTCGGCCGCCTCCTGGAAGGCGGCGTAGGGGAGGACGGCGGCGCCGGCGAAGTAGTTGGCCAGCCCGATCTTGCAGATCTCCCGCGCCTCCTCCGAGCCGAAACCCGCGAGGTCGAGCGTCGCCTCGATCAGGTCCCCGTAGGAGGTCAGCGCCACCTGCACCGCCGCCTGGAAGGCGCGGGTGGCCGAGGAGGTGCGCGACGAGAGGGTCAGCTCGTCCCCGACCATCACCCGCAGCGCCGGCGTGTCGCCGATGCGCAGCCGGATGCCGTGGCGGTCCGCCAGCCAGTCGGCGGCGGCCTGCAGGCGGTCGCGGCCCGGGTCGGGGCGCCCGAAGCCGGTGGCGGCGGCGAAGCTCTCGGCCGCGCGGTCCACGGCGTCGATGTAGTTGTCGCAGTAGTGGAAGAAGTCGCGCACCTCCTCCCAGGGCTGGGGGGCCAGCGCATCCTCGCGCCCCAGCGCGTCGTCGAGCGAGGCCAGCCGCTCCCCCCGCTGGCGGAAGGCGCGGTGCAGGGTCAGGAAGGCGCGGGCGAGCGCGGGGGCGTTGGTGGCGGCGAGCTCCAGGTCCGCCGGCGGCGGCGCCGCGCCGTCGAACACCGGGTCGGCCAGCGCCTCGCGCATGTCGGCGGTCAGGCGTTGGGATTCGCCCACCGAGAGGGTGGAGAGGTTGACCCCGAACCGCTCCGACAGCGCGATCACCACCGCCGCCGAGACGGGGCGGTGGTTGTTCTCCATCTGGTTGAGGTAGCTCAGCGAGATCCCCAGCGCCTCGGCATAGGCGGCCTGGGTCAGGCCCTGCTCGCGGCGCACCTCTCGCAGGCGGACGCCGGCGTAGAGCTTTCGGGCGCGGGTCAATGGGGCCTCCCCCGGCGGGCGCCGGCGTCTTCGCAACTTTGCAATTCGCAAAGCCGGTTCTTCGTAATCTTCGCAGCTCCGCGCGACAAGGCTTTTCGCCGGGCGTCCCGCAGCGATACGGTGCGCGGCCGGTATGGGACGGAACTCGGCCGAGAGAAGGGACCCCGATGAACGACATCCTCGCGGAGCTTGAACTTCGGCGCCAGACGGCGCGCCTGGGCGGCGGCCAGAAGCGGATCGACAGCCAGCATGCCAAGGGCAAGCTGACGGCGCGCGAGCGCATCGAGCTGTTCCTGGACGAGGGCTCCTTCGAGGAGTTCGACATGTTCGTGGCCCACCGCTGCACCGACTTCGGCATGGAGCAGGACCGCCCCTACGGCGACGGCGTGGTCACCGGCTGGGGCACGGTCAACGGCCGCCAGGTCTATGTCTTCTCCCAGGACTTCACGGTGTTCGGCGGCTCGCTGTCCGAGACCCACGCCCAGAAGATCTGCAAGATCATGGACATGGCGATGCGCAACGGCGCGCCGGTGATCGGGCTGAACGACTCGGGCGGCGCCCGCATCCAGGAGGGCGTGGCCTCGCTCGCGGGCTACGCCGAGGTGTTCCAGCGCAACATCATGGCCTCGGGCGTGGTGCCGCAGATCTCGGTGATCATGGGGCCCTGCGCCGGCGGCGCGGTCTATTCGCCCGCCATGACCGACTTCATCTTCATGGTGCGCGACTCGTCCTACATGTTCGTCACCGGCCCCGACGTGGTGAAGACGGTGACCAACGAGGTGGTCACCGCCGAGGAGCTCGGCGGCGCCAAGACCCACACCTCGAAGTCCTCGGTCGCCGACGGCGCCTACGACAACGACGTCGAGGCGCTGATCCAGACCCGTCGCCTGGTGGACTTCCTGCCGCTCTCGAACCGCGAGAAGCCGCCCGTGCGGCCCTTCTTCGACTCGGTCGACCGGGTGGAGACCAGCCTCGACACGCTGATCCCCGACAACCCCAACAAGCCCTACGACATGAAGGAGCTGATCGAGAAGATCGCCGACGAGAGCGACTTCTTCGAGATCCAGGCCGACTTCGCCAAGAACATGATCACCGGCTTCATCCGCATGGAGGGCGAGACGGTCGGCGTCGTCGCCAACCAGCCGATGGTGCTGGCGGGGTGCCTGGACATCGACAGCAGCCGCAAGGCCGCGCGCTTCGTGCGCTTCTGCGACTGCTTCAACATACCGATCCTGACGCTGGTCGACGTGCCGGGCTTCCTGCCGGGCACCGGCCAGGAATACGGCGGCGTCATCAAGCACGGCGCCAAGCTGCTGTTCGCCTACGGCGAGGCGACGGTGCCCAAGGTCACCGTCATCACCCGCAAGGCCTACGGCGGCGCCTACGACGTCATGGCCTCCAAGCACCTGCGCGGCGACATCAACTACGCCTGGCCGACCGCCGAGATCGCGGTGATGGGCGCCAAGGGCGCGACCGAGATCCTCTACCGCAGCGAGCTCGGCGACCCCGAGAAGATCGCGGCGCGGGCCAAGAACTACGAGGACCGTTTCGCGAACCCGTTCGTGGCGGCCGAGAAGGGCTTCATCGACGAGGTGATCATGCCCCAGTCGACCCGCAAGCGGGTCGCCCGGGCCTTCGCCGCGCTTCGCAACAAGAAGCTCGAGAACCCGTGGAAGAAGCACGACAACATTCCGCTGTGATCGCGGAATAGTCCGGCAGGGACCCAGATGGACCATCCCATCTTCCATATGATCGGCGGGGGGCCGCGGCCCGTGGCCCCCTTCAGCCACGCCGTGGAGGCGGACGGCTGGGTGATCCTGACCGGGCAGATGCCCACGGATCCGGCCGCCCCCGACGCCCCGTTGCCCGAGGGCGTCGAGGCGCAGACGCGGCGCGTGATGGAGAACCTCGAGATCGTGCTGAAGGGCGTGGGGCTGGACCTCTCGCACGTCGTGCAGTGCCGCTGCTTCCTCACCGAGTTCGAGCGGGACTACGCGGCCTTCAACGAGACCTACAAGCGCTTCTTCCCCGCAGACCGCCTGCCGGCGCGGACCACCGTGGGCGTGACCGCGCTCGCCGTCGGCGCGCTGGTGGAGATCGACTGCATCGCGAGGCGGCCGGAATGAGCGCGCCGCGCGACATCGCAGGGCAGGGCCGCGGCTCGGCGGCGGGGGCCGACGCCCCGGCCGCGCGCGCCGGCGGGCCCGGGCCGGAATGTCGCGATGACCCGCGCGGCCGCGGCGCCCTATCTCTCGGGGGGACCGGGACGGCGCAGGCCGGCGCCGCGCCCCGGCGGGAGACGCGCGATGCGACGCGATCCGAAACCACCGCACGACCCCTGGCGGCTGGCGAAGTTCCTCGCCCTGCACGCGGCGACCGGGATCGTCGCGGGCTGGGTCTGCCTGCTGATCCTGCTCTGGCTCGACGTGGGCGGGCTGGGCAGCCTGGTCGCACGGGCCGAGCGATCGGAGATGGCGACGGTGCTGCTGGCGATCGGCTTCGGGACCTCGTTCGGCTTCGTGGGCATCGCCTGGGGCGTGCTCGCGGTGCTGCCGCACGAGAAGGACTGAGCGCGGCCGGACCCGCCAGCCCGCAGACGTGGAGACTTTTCCACGCAGCGGAAGGAGTGGGGCGAGACTTCGCCCCCCAGCGCTCGGTTTCCGCCACAGGCGACGCCCATCTCTCTCTCAGCCACGAGCGAGAGAGAGGAAAAGCATCATGTCCATCGGTCGTACCAGCATCCTGCGCCGCGGTCTCCTGTCCGCCTCCGTCCTGGCCCTGGGCCTCGGCGTCGCGGCCTGCGGCAACTCCACCGGCGAGCGGGCGCTCTCCGGCGGCGCGATCGGCGCGGGCGTCGGCGCCGCGGCCGGCGCCGTCACCGGCGGCAGCGCCGCGACGGGCGCCATCGTGGGCGGCGCGGCCGGCGCCGCGACCGGCGCCCTCACCGACGCCGACGACATCCGCCTCGACTGAGGCCGCGGCCCGCACCCGTCCCGCGGGGCGGATGCGGGACCGTTCCGCCCTTGCGGCGACGGGACCGGCGGGGAGCGCGAGCTCCGCGCCGGTTCATCTTCGTCAGGCTTCGTGCGCCGGCGCCACGATCACGGATGCGTCGGTCGCGAAATGGCCCCGGTGCGACGGAACTTCCGCCCTGCTTCGTTTGCATGTTTGGACGAACGTCCGAGCAGAAGGAGGGACGGAATGTCCTCGACGCGTATCATCAATTCCCGCATCGCCCTGGGCGCCGGCGTCGCCGCGCTTCTGCTGGCGGCCGGCTGCGGCAACTCCACCGGCGAGCGGGCGCTCTCCGGCGGCGCCATCGGCGCCGGCGTCGGCGCGGGCGCCGCGGCGGTCACCGGCGGCGACTGGGCGACCGGCGCCATCCTGGGCGGCGCGGCCGGCGCCGCGACCGGCGCCCTCACCGACTCCGACGACATCGATCTCAACGGCAACAACCGCAAGAAGCGTCGCCGCTGGTGATCGCGCGGCCGCGCGCCGGACGGGCCCTGCGCCCGCGCCGGCCCGCGCCGACGTCCAGATGCGCCGCGCGGCCCTGACCGGGCCCGCGCGCGCCATCCATCATCCATCGGCCCGCCGCGCCTCCGCGCGGCGGGCCGTCGTGCATTCCGGGCCGGCCTTCGCCGCCTGACCACCCAACGGGAGGGACGATGTTCAAGAAGATCCTGATCGCCAACCGCGGCGAGATCGCCTGCCGGGTCATCAAGACGGCCCGCAAGATGGGCATCAAGACGGTCGCGGTCTATTCGGACGCCGACAAGAACGCGTTGCATGTGCGCATGGCGGACGAGGCGGTCCACATCGGCCCGCCCCCGGCCTCCGAGTCCTACATCGTGATCGACAAGATCCTGGACGCGATCAAGCGGACGGGCGCCGAGGCGGTGCACCCCGGCTACGGGTTCCTGTCGGAGAACGCGAAGTTCGCCAAGGCGCTGGAAGACGCCGGCGTCGCCTTCATCGGCCCGCCCGCCGGCGCCATCGAGGCGATGGGCGACAAGATCACCTCCAAGAAGCTGGCCGCCGAGGCGGGCGTCTCGACCGTGCCCGGCTACATGGGCCTGATCGACTCGGCCGACGAGGCGGTGAAGATCGCGGGCGAGATCGGCTACCCGGTGATGATCAAGGCCTCCGCCGGCGGCGGCGGCAAGGGCATGCGCATCGCCTGGAACGACCAGGAGGCCCGCGAGGGCTTCCAGTCCTCGAAGAACGAGGCGAAATCCTCGTTCGGCGACGACCGGATCTTCATCGAGAAGTTCGTCACCCAGCCCCGCCACATCGAGATCCAGGTGCTGGGCGACAAGCACGGCAACTGCATCTACCTCAACGAGCGCGAATGCTCGATCCAGCGGCGGAACCAGAAGGTCATCGAGGAGGCGCCCTCGCCGTTCCTGGATGAAGAGACCCGCAAGGCCATGGGCGAGCAGTCCGTGGCGCTGGCCAAGGCAGTGGACTATTGCTCGGCCGGCACGGTGGAGTTCATCGTCGACGGCGACCGCAACTTCTACTTCCTCGAGATGAACACCCGCCTGCAGGTGGAGCATCCCGTCACCGAACTGATCACCGGCATCGACCTGGTCGAGCAGATGATCAAGGTGGCCTGGGGCGAGAAGCTGGAGCTGGAGCAGAAGGACGTCGGCATCAACGGCTGGGCGATCGAGAGCCGGCTTTACGCCGAGGATCCCTACCGCAACTTCCTGCCCTCGATCGGGCGTCTGACCCGCTACAACCCGCCCAAGGAGGTCGCCACCAACTCGATGGCCGTGCGCAACGACACGGGCGTCTTCGAGGGCGGCGAGATCTCGATGTTCTACGATCCGATGATCGCCAAGCTCTGCTCCTGGGCGCCGACGCGCCTGGAGGCGATCGAGGTGATGCGCGACGCGCTCGACGGGTTCGAGGTCGAGGGCATCGGCCACAACCTGCCGTTCTGCGCGGCGGTGATGGACCACCCGCGGTTCGTCTCGGGCGACATCTCCACGGCCTTCATCCAGGAGGAATACCCCGAGGGCTTCGAGGGCGCGACGCTGGCGCCCGAGGCGCTGAAGCGCCTGGCCGCGGCGGCCTCCGCCTTCAACATGATCGTCGAGGGGCGGGCGGCCCAGATCTCGGGCGCGATGCGCAACCACACCCGGCGGGTGGACCCGCACTGGGTGGTGCGGCTCGGCGGCGAGACCTTCGACACGGTGGTGGCCGAGGTCGCCGGCGGCTGGGACGTGACCATCGACGGCGAGACCAGCCGGGTGGAGACGGGCTGGACCCCGGGCAAGACGCTGGCCAGGGCGGTGGTCGACGGCAAGCCGCTGACCGCCAAGGTCTCGCTGGGCGTGGGCGGGGCGCGGGTGCGCTACCGCGGCGCCGACCTGAAGGTGCAGGTGCTGACCCCGCGCCAGGCGGAGCTGGCGGCGATGATGCCGGTCAAGATGCCGCCCGACACCTCCAAGATGCTGCTCTGCCCGATGCCCGGCCTGATCGTCTCGGTCGACGTCGAGGAGGGGCAGGAGGTCCAGGAGGGCCAGGTGCTCGCCGTGGTCGAGGCCATGAAGATGGAGAACGTGCTGCGCGCCGAGAAGAAGGCCGTGGTGACCAAGGTCAACGCCAAGGCCGGCGACAGCCTGGCGGTGGACGACGTCATCATGGAGTTCGAGTGATCCGATGACCCGGTTCCCGGTTCCTTCGCTGGCCTGGGGAGGGGCGGCTTCGGCCGGCGCTCTCCCGGCCTGCGCGGGGCCCGGGGGCGGGCGGATCGCGACGGTCGGGGCGGCCCTCGCGCGGCGCTGCGCGCCGCTCTCGCCCCGCCCGACCGTCCCCGGTCCCGGCGGGCCGGTCGCCTCAGCGGCGGCCGAGCTCCTGCTGGCGGATCGGCAGGCGGTCGATCAGGCGGGCGAGGCTGTCGCCGGTCATCGGCACGGGGCTGCGCTTCTTCACCTCGCCGTCCTTGCCGACCACGATGACGTTGAAGTCGTGGGGGCGGAACTTGCGGCGCAGGTCGGTGGTCTCGTAGCGCGACGGGCCGGGCTCGGTGTCGACGATGACCACCACGTCCCGTTCCTCGAGGTCGGCGGCGACGCGCTCGAACTCGGAGATCTGGCGGATCAGGCGCGGGTCGCGGTCGTTGTTGGCGAAGACGATCACCGGGCGCGCGACCCACAGGTACTGCGCCAGCGGATCCGCGCCCTCCTGCGCCCGCGCGGGGCGGAGGCCGGCGAGCGGCAGCAGCGCAAGGGTCGCGAGGAGGCGTCGGCGAAGGATCATCGGCTCCCGTTCCGCAGGACCGCCGCGAGGCGGTCGGGTCGGGAACCGATATAGGCGATCGCGTCGGGCGCGGCCACCCGCGCCGGCCGACGGGTCGCAGGCGGAAGGCCGCGCGCAGGCGCGGCGCAAGCGGAATCGCCGCGCGGGCGCGGCGGACGGGAGATCGCCGCGGCGCGGCGGGACGAAACCTCACGGCGCGGCGGGCGCCGGAAAGGAGCATCGGGATGGGCAAGTCTGATCTGGAGGCCTGGCGCTCGCTGGCCGAGAAGGAACTGAAGGGCAAGACGCCCGACGACCTGGTCTGGAAGACGATCGAGGGGATCGACGTCAAGCCGCTCTACACCGAGGCGGACCTGGAGGGCGTCGACCACCTCGGCTCGGTGCCCGGGCAGTTCCCCTTCGTGCGCGGCCCGCGGGCCACGATGTACGCGGGCCGTCCCTGGACGATCCGCCAGTATGCCGGCTTCTCGACCGCCGAGGAGTCGAACGCCTTCTACCGCAAGGCCCTGGCGGCGGGTCAGCAGGGCGTCTCGGTCGCCTTCGACCTCGCGACGCACCGCGGCTACGACAGCGATCACCCCCGGGTGATCGGCGACGTGGGCAAGGCGGGCGTGGCCATCGACTCGGTCGAGGACATGAAGATCCTGTTCGACGGGATCCCGCTGGAGAAGATCTCGGTCTCGATGACCATGAACGGGGCGGTGATCCCGATCCTGGCGAACTTCATCGTGGCGGGCGAAGAGCAGGGGGTGGAGCGCAAGCTGCTCTCGGGGACCATCCAGAACGACATCCTCAAGGAGTTCATGGTCCGCAACACCTACATCTATCCGCCCGAGCCCTCGATGAAGATCATCGCGGACATCATCGAGTACACCTCGAACGAGATGCCGAAGTTCAACTCGATCTCGATCTCCGGCTATCACATGCAGGAGGCGGGCGCGAACCTGGTGCAGGAGCTGGCCTTCACCATCGCCGACGGCATGGAATACGTGCGCGCGGCCATGGCCAAGGGCCTGACGGTGGACCAGTTCGCGGGGCGGCTGTCGTTCTTCTTCGCCATCGGCATGAACTTCTTCATGGAGGCCGCGAAGCTCCGCGCCGCCCGCCTGCTGTGGGCGCGCGTGATGGAGGACTTCGGCGCCCAGAAGCCCGGCTCGAAGATGCTTCGCACGCACTGCCAGACGTCGGGCGTCAGCCTCGCCGAGCAGGACCCCTACAACAACGTGATCCGCACCGCCTACGAGGCGATGTCGGCGGCGCTGGGCGGCACCCAGTCGCTGCACACCAACGCGCTGGACGAGGCGGTGGCGCTGCCGACCGAATTCTCCGCGCGCATCGCCCGCAACACCCAGCTGATCCTGCAGGAGGAGACCGGCGTCACCCGGGTGGTCGACCCGCTGGCCGGCTCCTACTACGTCGAGGCGCTGACCGCCGAGCTCAAGGACAAGGCCTGGGCCCTGATCCAGGAGATCGAGGAGATGGGCGGCATGACCAAGGCCGTGGCCTCGGGCATGCCCAAGCTCAGGATCGAGGAATCGGCCGCCATGCGCCAGGCCGGGATCGACCGGGGCGAGGAGGTCATCATCGGGGTGAACAAGTATCGCCTCGAGAAGGAGGACGACCTCGACATCCTCGACATCGACAACGAGGCGGTGCTGCGCAGCCAGGTCGCCCGCCTCGCGAAGATCCGCGAGACGCGCGACCAGGCGGCCTGCGACGCGGCGCTGGCGGAACTGACGAAGGTGGCGGAGACCGGCGAGGGCAACCTGCTGGCCGCCGCGGTCGAGGCGGCGCGCGCCCGCGCCACGGTCGGGGAGATCTCGGACGCCATGGAGAAGACGTTCGGCCGGCATCGCGCCGAGGTGAAGACGCTGTCGGGCGTCTACGGGGCCGCCTACGAGGGCGACGCGGGGTTCAAGGCGATCCAGGACGACGTCGCCGCCTTCGCCGAGGAGGAGGGCCGCCGCCCGCGCATGCTGGTGGTCAAGATGGGCCAGGACGGCCATGACCGCGGCGCCAAGGTGATCGCGACGGCCTTCGCCGACATCGGCTTCGACGTCGACGTTGGCCCGCTGTTCCAGACGCCGGAGGAGGCCGCGGACGATGCGATCGACAACGACGTGCATGTGGTCGGCGTCTCGTCCCAGGCGGCAGGTCACCGCACGCTCGCGCCGAAGTTGATCGAGGCCTTGAAGGCGAAGGGCGCGGGCGACATTCTGGTGATCTGCGGGGGCGTGATCCCGCAGCAGGACTACGACTTCCTGAAGGCCGCGGGGGTGAAGGCGATCTTCGGGCCGGGGACCAACATCCCCGAGGCCGCGAAGAACATCCTGACCCTGATCCGCGAGCAGCGCCGCCCCGAGGCCGCCGAGTAAGGCCTCGCACCCGGTCCCGGGGCCGATCGCTCACGCGGTCCCGGAAACCCGCGCGCCGGCACGCGCGCGGAAGGCCCCGGCATCCCCCAGACGAAGCCGGGGCGGGAGGAAGCGCGAGGGCGCGCCGGTCGGGAGGCCGGCGCGCCCGTTCCGTTTCAGGCGCGCGCGTCCCGGCCCGGCCGCGGCCCGGGGCGGGCGGCGCGCGCTCCGGCTCGGGCGGCCCTCGCGTGCGCTGCGCGCCCGCATCGCCCCGCCCGGCCGTCCCCCTCGCGGGCCTGCGGGCGGGGGCGCGCCCGGGCGGGCAGGGTGCGCGTGCGGCGCTGCGGCATCCCGGCGGGGGGCGCCGGCGCCCCGGCGGCGCTAAGCATGTCCGGACAGGTTCGGGGCCGCGCGGTCCGGGCCGCGCAGCATCAGGCTTCAGGCATCGGGCGGAAGGAGCATCCCCATGAAGGTGGCGATCGTCGGCGCAGGCGGGATCGGGGGCTACCTCGCGGTGCGGCTCGCCGCGGCGGGCAATCCCGTCTCGGTGGTCGCGCGCGGCGCGCATCTCGAGGCGATCCGGGCGCAGGGCCTGACCCTCGAGGAGGCCGGGGGCAGGGCCGCCACCGTGAAGATCCCCGCCGCCACCGACCCGGCGGAGCTGGAGCCCGCCGACCTGGTGATCTTCGCCGTGAAGGGCCACCAGCTCGACGCCGCCATGGAGATGGCGCGCCCTCTGATGGCCGGCGGCGGCGTGGCGCTGCCGATCCTCAACGGCGTCACGGCCACCCCGCGGCTGGAGGCGGTGTTCGGCGAGGGCCGGGCGCTGATCGGCACGGCGCTGGTCTCGGCCGAGATCGTGCGCCCCGGCGTGATCGGCAAGCTCGACAGCGAGACGGGGATCGTCTTCGGCGACCGCGAGGGCCGGCAGGACACCGAGCCCACGGCTTCGGCGCGCGCCATGTTCCTCGCCGCCGGCGCGCCGGCGCCTGCCTCGCCCGACGTGCGCGTCGACCTGTGGCGCAAGATGATCGCCTGGAACGGGACCGGCACGCTGACCGCCGCCGCCCGCTGCACGGTGCACGAGCTGCAGACCGTGCCGGAGTTGCGCGCGCTCTACGAGACGCTGGTGCGCGAGGCGCAGGCGGTGGCGCTGGCCTCGGGCGCGCCGGTGCCCGCGGACACGGCCGAGGCGGTGATCGCGCGCTTCGAGAAGATGTCGGGCAAGATCCGCTCGTCGATGGCCGCGGACCTGGAAGCGGGCCGCCCGCTCGAGCTCGACCACATGACCGGCGCCGTCGCGCGCATGGGCCGCGAGCTGGGCGTGCCGACCCCCTCGACCGCGGCCATGTACGCGATCCTCCTCCCCCACCGCGACGGCCGCTGACCCCCTTCGCGCCGTCGCCCGCCCCCACGCGCCCGTCGCCCCACGCCCTGCCGGGAGCGCCTGTTCTCCGGAGCCGTCTCTCGCTGATGCCGATCAGAGCGACTCGGCCGGAGGGGTCAAGGATCGCGCAGCGACCGGCGAAGCCGGCTCGTCCTTGACCCCTCCGGCCGAGTCGCTCAGGCATCAGAAGCGAGAGACGGATCCGGAGAACAGGCGCGGGCTTGTTCTTTGGTGAGTCAGGAGCCCGCCGGAGGCTCCCTCCTTCCCCCAATCCTCGCACCGCCCCCAGGTCACGCACCCCAGCCAGGCCCGCCCGCAGGGCGCCTCCAGGCCCGCCGCCCCTGCCCTGCGACCCGAGGCCCGGATTGCGCCGCCGCGCGCCCGGCGTCAGTCTCTGCGCCGCAGGGGTCGTCCCTGCGAGGGTTCTGGAGAAAGCGAATGCGGTTCGCGACGGTGGCGACGGGGGGCGTGAACGGCTACCTCGCGGTGAAGCTGGCCGAGGGCGGCGCGGACGTGGCGTGCCTGGCGCGCGGCGCCCATCTCGAGGCGATCCGCGCGCGCGGCCTGCGCCTGGTGGGTCCGGCGGGCGAGAGCGTCGGACGGCCGCGCATCGCCACCGACGACCCGGGCGCGATCGGGCCCGTGGACGTGGTGCTGTTCGCGGTGAAGGCCCAGGACCTCGACGGGGCGGCGCCGCTGTGCCTGCCGCTGATGGGGCCCGAGACGGTGGTGATCCCGTTCCTCAACGGCGTCGAGGCCTCGGGTCGGCTGGAGAGCCACCTCGGCGCCGGCCGGGTGCTGGAGGGGACCTGCGGGATCTCGATCTTCCTGGGCGAGCCGGGTCGGCTGGACATGGCCTCCTCCTTCGCCTGGTACAAGTTCGCCGAGCGCGACGGGACCCGCTCGGAGCGCGCCGAGGCCATCGCCTCGGCGATGCGGGCGGCGGGCGTGGACGCGGTCGTGCCCGAGGACATCCGGGTCGAGCTCTGGCGGAAGTTCCTGATGCTGGCGACGCTGTCGGGGGTGACGGCGGCGGGGCGCTGCTCTGCCGGCGACATCCAGGCCTCGCCGGCGCTGAGCGCGCTGGCGGCCGAGTGCGTGGCCGAGATCGGGGCGCTGGCGCGCGCCACGGGCGTGCCCATCGCCGAGGCCGACGAGGCCCGGACCCTGCAGACCATCGCCGGCTTCGCGGCGGGGATGCGGGCGAGCATGGCCAAGGACCTCGACGCCGGCCGGCCGCTGGAGGTGGACTGGCTCTCGGGCGCGGTGGCGCGGCTCTCGGCGGCCGAGGGGCTGGACGCGCCGGCGCATCGCACCATCGCGGCGCTGCTGGCGCCGTGGCGGCTGGGGCGGCGGGGCTGAGGCTGTCGGGCGCGTGGGCGCCCTGCGGGCGGGCTTGGGCCTTGGGATGGCGGGGCGCCTGGCTGGGGGAGGGCGGGAGCCTCCGGCGGGCTCCTGACTCACCCGGGAACAGGCGCTTCGCGAGGAGGCCGGTTCGGGGCGCCGGGCGTCGCGGGCGGAGGTCTGGTGTTGGTTCCGGGGCAGAGGCGCGGCCGGCGGCGGAGGCCGGGAGCGCGGGGAGGGCGCGGCGGCCGCGTCGCGCGCGGCCGCCGTGCCGGGGCGGTTTGGCGGGCCTGCGGCCCGCCGGGGGTCACTCGGCGGGCTTGTGGCCCGCGTCCAGTCCCGCCACCTGCTCGGCGGGGGCGACCTGGCCCGCCGCCTCGTGGGGCTTGGTCAGCAGGCGCAGCACCAGGTAGCCGCAGACCGCCGAGAGCAGCGAGCCGGTCAGCACGCCCAGGCGCACGTCCGCGGCATGCTGCACGTCCGAGAAGCTGAGCCCGCCGATGAACAGCGACATGGTGAAGCCGATGCCCGCCAGCAGCGCCGCGCCGTAGAGCTTGGGCCAGGTGATCCCCTCGGGCAGGCGCACCAGGCCCAGTTTCACCGTCAGGAAAGACGCGCCGAACACGCCCACCTGCTTGCCGATGAACAGGCCCGCGGCGATGCCCAGCGGCACCGGCTCGAGCAGGGAGGCGAAGCTCATCCCCTGCAGCGAGAGCCCCGCGTTGGCGAAGGCGAAGACCGGCACGATGAAGAAGAACACGTAAGGCGTCAGCCCGTGTTCGATCGAGTGCAGCGGCGAGGAGCCGTGGCGCGAGCGCAGCGGGATGAAGAAGGCCAGCAGCACGCCCGCGATGGTCGCGTGCACGCCCGACTTCAGCACCAGGAACCACAGCACCAGGCCCAGCATCAGGATCGGCGCCACCCGGTGCGCGCCGCGCAGGTTCAGCCACAGCATCCCCGCCATCGGGATCAGGGCGTAGGCGAGATACTCGGGCTTCAGCTCGGCCGTGTAGAAGATCGCGATGATCAGGATCGCGCCGATGTCGTCCAGGATCGCCAGCGTCAGCAGGAAGACCTTGAGCGAGGGGTGAATCCGGTCGCCGAGCAGCGCCAGGATGCCCAGCGCGAAGGCGATGTCGGTGGCCGCCGGAATCGCCCAGCCGGCCAGCGTCTCGGGCGTCGACCAGTTCAGCGCGGCGTAGATCACCGCGGGGACCGCCATGCCCCCGATCGCGGCGATGCCGGGCAGGATCACGTCGGCGGGGTTCTTGAGCTTGCCTTCCAGGAACTCGCGCTTCAGCTCGAGGCCCACCAGGAAGAAGAAGATCGCCATCAGGCCGTCGTTGATCCACAGGATCAGGGGCTTTTCGATGCCCTCGCCGGCGTAGGTGAAGTCGAGATAGCCGTTGAGGGTCGTGTCGTACCAAACCGCCAGCGGCGAGTTGTAGACGACCAGCGCGGCCACGGCCGACATCAGCAGCAATATCCCGCCAGCGGCCTCGTGTCGGAACAATCGGTCGATGGCGCGGATGATCATGGGCGATCCCTCTCCTCTGGAATTTTCGCGTCAGGAAACCATTTGGGATTTCAGACCCCCGTTTCAACGCGCCCCCGCCCGCGGCCGCGCGAGTTTTCACTGCGCGTTGCCGTCGCGGGTGACGCGGGGTCGCTTCCTCACCGTTTCGTGACCGCTTCGCGATCTGCGCGCGACGCTTGCCCCGGCGCGCGCAATGGGCCATTGGGTCCGTCCGGAATTCGCGCCGCGAAGTCGGCGCCGCCGGGGGAGCGGGAGGCGTTCCCCCCGGCGAGAACGGGAGGAAGGTCATGAGCGAAGACCGCACCCAGGACGCGGCCCGGCAGGCGGCGCTGGACTATCACGAGTTTCCCAAGCCCGGGAAACTGGAGATCCGCGCCACCAAGCCCATGGCCAACCAGCGCGACCTGAGCCGCGCCTACAGCCCGGGCGTGGCCGAGGCCTGCCTCGAGATCGAGAAGGACCCGCTGGCCGCCGCCCGCTACACCGCGCGCGGCAACCTGGTCGCCGTGATCTCCAACGGCACCGCGGTGCTGGGGCTGGGCGACATCGGCGCCGCCGCCTCCAAGCCGGTGATGGAGGGCAAGGCGGTCCTCTTCAAGAAATTCGCCAACATCGACTGCTTCGACATCGAGGTCTCCGAGCGCGATCCGCGCAAGCTCGCCGACATCGTGGCGGCGCTGGAGCCGACCTTCGGGGCCATCAACCTCGAGGACATCGCCGCCCCCGACTGCTTCGAGGTCGAGGAGCTGTGCAAGGCGAAGATGAACATCCCCGTCTTCCACGACGACCAGCACGGCACCGCCATCGTGGTGGCCGCCGCGGCGCTGAACGCCATGCGGGTCGCCCAGAAGAAGTTCGAGGAGATCAAGGTCGTCTCGATGGGCGGGGGCGCGGCGGGCATCGCCTGCCTCAACCTGCTGCTGACGCTCGGCGTGAAGCGGGAGAACGTCTGGCTGCTGGACCGCAAGGGCCTGATCTACAAAGGCCGCGGCGACAACATGGGCGCCCAGAAGGAATCTTATGCGCGCGCGCCGGAGGACGCGGAGGGGGGCACGACGCTCGACGACGCCATCGGCGGCGCGGACATGTTCCTCGGCCTCTCGGCGGCCAACGTGATGACGAAGGAGATGGTCGCCAAGATGGCCGACCGTCCGATCATCTTCGGCCTGGCCAACCCGATCCCCGAAATCATGCCCGAGCTCGCCCGCGAGGCGAAGCCGGACGCGCTGATCGCCACCGGCCGCTCGGACTATCCCAACCAGGTCAACAACGTCCTGTGCTTCCCGTTCATCTTCCGCGGCGCCCTCGACGTCGGCGCGCGGGAAATCAACGAGGAGATGAAGATCGCCTGCGTGAAGGCGATCGCGGACCTCGCCCTGCAGGCCGGCTCGGCCGAGGCCGCCGCCGCCTACCGCGGCGAGCGGCTGGTGTTCGGGCCCGAATACCTCATCCCCAAGCCCTTCGATCCGCGACTGCTGCCCGCCGTCGCCTCGGCCGTCGCCAGGGCGGCGATGGACTCGGGCGTCGCCGCCCGGCCGATCGAGGATCTCGACGCCTACCGCCACCAGCTCGAGAACTCGCAGTTCCGCTCTTCGCTGGTGATGCGCCCGGTGTTCGAGGCCGCGCGCACCTCCGAGCGGCGGATCGTCTTCGCCGAGGGCGAGGACGAGCGGGTGCTGCGCGCCGCCCACGCGATGCTGGAGGAGACGACCCACAAGCCGATCCTGATCGGCCGTCCCGAGGTCGTGGCCCACCGGCTCGAGCGCTACGGCCTGCCGATCGAGGCCGGGCGCGACTTCGAGCTGGTGAACCCCGAGTCCGATCCCCGCTATCGCGACTACTGGGAGACCTACCACCAGGCCATGCAGCGCCGCGGCGTGACCCCGGACCTGGCCCGCGCCGTGCTGCGCACCAACACCACCGCCATCGCGGCGGTGATGGTGCGCCAGGGCGACGCCGACAGCCTGATCTGCGGCACCTTCGGCCAGTACCTGTGGCACCTCAACTACGTGACCCAGATGCTGGCGACCGACGGGCTGAAGCCCGTGGGGGGCCTGTCGCTGATGCTGCTGGAACGCGGGCTGGTGTTCATCGCCGACACCCAGGTCCACCCGGACCCGACGGCCGAGGAGATCGCCGAGATCGCCGTCGGCGCCGCGCGCCACTGCCGCCGCTTCGGGATGGAGCCGAAGGTGGCGCTGCTCTCGCACTCCCAGTTCGGCAACATGGACATCCCCTCGGGACGCAAGATGCGCCGGGCGATGGAGATCCTCGACGAGGAAGACCGCGGCTTCGCCTACGAGGGCGAGATGCACGCCGACGCCGCGCTCGATCCCGAGATCCGCGACCGCATCTTCCCCAACTCGCGCATCGAGGGGGCGGCGAACATCCTGATCCTGCCCAACGCCGACGCGGCCTCGGGGATGCGCAACGTGCTCAAGCAGATGTCGGGGGCGCTCGAGGTCGGGCCGATCCTGATGGGGATGGGCAACCGGGCGCATATCGTGACGCCGTCGATCACCGCGCGGGGGCTTCTGAACATCGCCGCCCTCGCCTCGACGCCGATGACCTCCTACGCCTGAGCCGGAGCGGGGACGGGGTGGACGCGCTTCAGCTTCTCGCCTTCGTCCCCGCGGCGCTGCTGATGGCGCTGACGCCGGGGCCCTCGAACCTGCTGGCCTTCGCCAACGCCGCCACCCGCGGATGGGGGGCGGCGGTGGCGGGGGCCTTCGGGCGGCTCGCGGCCTATGCGGCTCTGATCGCGGGGGTGGCCTTCGGGCTGGGGGCGCTGCTGGCGGCCTCGGCCGGGGTCGCGGCCGCGATCAAGTGGGCGGGGGTCGCCTATCTCGCCTGGCTCGCCTGGAAGCTGTGGTCGGCGCCGGTCGAGGGGGCGATGGCCGAGGCCCAAGCGCAGGCGAAGCGCCTGTCGGGCCTGCGGGTTCTGGCGCGGCGGGAGTTTCTGACCGGCATTGCAAACCCCAAGGCGCTGGTGTTGTTTACGGCGTTCCTGCCGCAGTTCGTGCAGCCCGGGGCGGCGGCCGGATTCGCCGCGCAGCTGCTGACGCTGGGCGCGGTCTACCTGGTCTGCGAGCTGGCCGCGGCCGCGACCTGGGCCGCCGCCGGGGCCCTGCTGGGCGCGGGCGGCATGAGCCGGGCGCGCCGGCGCGCGGTCAACCGCGTCTCGGGCGGGCTGCTGGCGCTGGCCGCGCTGCTGCTGGCCCGCGCCGGCCGCGCCGCCTGACGTCCCGCGGCCTGCCGTCGCGGCGGCGGCGGACATGAGATGGATCAAGGCGCGCGGACGCGCCCGCGCGCCATGACCACGGACGGAGCGCGCCCGCGCGCGCGCCGGCAGGACGCGCGCGGGAGGCGCGCGTCCGCTCCGGGGGCGGAGAGGAGCCGCCCCCCTCGTCGGCGGGGACCCGGCCGCAAGGGGCGGCGCCGGGCCCTCGTCACCCCCGCGCGCCCGGACGGGCCCGCGGGCGGAGGGCAGGGGCCCGCCCCGAGCGGCGGGCGAGACGGGAGGAAGCCATGGGCTACCGCGAGACCTACGACGCCTGGAAGGCGGACCCCGAGGCGTTCTGGCTGGAGGCGGCCGAGGCCATCGACTGGGTCGAGAAGCCCACGAAGGCGCTCGACGACACGTCGGCGCCGCTCTACGAGTGGTATGCCGACGGGGTGATGAACACCTGCTGGAACGCCGTCGACCGCCATGTCGAGGCCGGTCACGGCGAGCGCACGGCGATCATCTGGGACAGCCCCGTCACCCGCACCAGGCAGGAGATCACCTACGCGACCCTGCGCGAGCGCGTGGCCCGGATGGGCGGCGCGCTGAAGGCGCGCGGCGTGGGCAAGGGCGACCGGGTGATCATCTACATGCCGATGATCCCCGAGGCGCTGGTGGCGATGCTGGCCTGCGCGCGGATCGGCGCCATCCACTCGGTCGTCTTCGGCGGCTTCGCGGCCCACGAGCTCGCGGTGCGCATCGACGACTGCAAGCCCAAGGCGATCCTCGCCGCCTCCTGCGGGATCGAGCCGGGGCGGATCGTGCACTACAAGCCCCTGCTCGACGGCGCCATCGAGCAGTCGACCCACAAGCCCGAGTTCACCGTCATCGTGCAGCGCGACGCCGAGGAATGCGAGCTGATCCCCGGCCGAGACTTCGCCTGGCACGCCTTCCAGGCCAAGGCCACGCCCTGCGATTGCGAGCCGATGGCGGGGACCGATCCGCTCTACGTCCTCTACACCTCCGGCACCACCGGGCAGCCCAAGGGCGTGGTGCGTCCCAACGCGGGCCATGCGGTGGCGCTGGCCTGGACCATGAAGAACCTCTACGCGGTCGAGGGGGGGGACGTGTTCTGGGCGGCCTCGGACGTGGGCTGGGTCGTGGGGCATTCCTACATCTGCTACGGCCCCCTGATCGCCGGCTGCACCACCGTGGTGTTCGAGGGAAAGCCCGTGGGCACCCCCGACGCCGGGACCTTCTGGCGGGTGATCTCGGAGCACAAGGTCAAGAGCTTCTTCACCGCCCCCACCGCCTTCCGCGCCATCAAGCGCGACGACCCGCACGCCGAGCACCTGGCGCGCTATGACATCTCCTGCCTGAACTACCTCTTCCTGGCGGGCGAGCGGGCGGACCCGGACACGGTGAACTGGGCCGCGGACAAGCTGGGCGTGCCGGTGATCGACCACTGGTGGCAGACCGAGACCGGCTGGTGCATGGTCGGCAACCCCGCGGGGCTGGAGCTGCTGCCGATCAAGGTGGGCTCGCCCTCGGTGCCGCTGCCGGGCTACGACGTGCAGGTGCTGGACGAGGCGGGGCATCCCGTGCCGGCCGGCACGCTGGGCGCGATCGCGGTGAAGCTGCCGTTGCCTCCGGGCACGCTGCCCACGCTCTGGAACGCCGAGGAGCGGTTCCGCAAGAGCTACCTCAGCCACTTCCCCGGCTATTACGAGACGGGCGACGCGGGCATGATCGACGCCGACGGCTACGTGTGGATCATGGCGCGCACCGACGACGTGATCAACGTGGCGGGCCATCGCCTGTCGACGGGGGCGATGGAGGAGGTGCTGGCCTCCCACCCCGACGTCGCCGAATGCGCGGTGATCGGCGTGGCGGACGAGCTCAAGGGCCAGCTCCCCATGGGCTTCGTGTGCCTGACCAAGGGCGTGAACCGCCCCGCCGAGGAGATCGTGAAGGAATGCGCGGCCCTGGTGCGCCAGGAGATCGGGCCGGTCGCCGCCTACCGGATGACCCTGGTGGTGGACCGCCTGCCCAAGACTCGCTCGGGCAAGATCCTGCGCGCGACCATGGTCAAGATCGCCGACGGGGAGAGCTTCAAGACCCCCGCCACCATCGACGACCCCGCGATCCTCGACGAGATCCGAACGGCGGTGAAGGGGCTGGGCTACCCCCACGCAAAGGCCGAGGCCTGAACGCCGCGCCTGCCCGGCGCGACCGGGAGGCGGCGCGGCTGACGGGTGCGTCCGACGGGGGCGGCGGGGCGGGGGCCTCGCCGCCCCTTTGCGTTGCGCGGGGGGCCGGGCGGCCGCGGGGCCCCGGCACGCCTCCCGCCCGCCCACCCCGGCGCGCCGGGGCCCCGCGCCCGCCGGCGGGCGGCGTCGAAGGGGGCGGGCCGGGGACGCTCCCCGGGCGCCGTCGGGACGGTCCCGCATGCGGCCCACGGCCCCGCGGCGGCGGCGCAGCGGCCTCGGCGGCCTCGGCGGCGGCGCGCGGCCGGCGTCGCGGGTCGCCTGCGGCCGACGCGCGGCCGGCCCCGCGGGCGGCGTGCGGGCAGGGCCCGGGGCGCCGGCGCGCAGGGCCCCCGCGAGGCTGGGCAGGGGCACGGGCGCGCGCTAGGTTTCGGGGCCCGCCGACCGCACAGGAGCTTCGATGACCCTGAAGCCGATCCCCCCGCGCGCCGCCGCCGTCTCCCGCGACCTGACGGGCGCGCCGCGGCAGGGGCCGGACCGGGCCTCGGACCACGACCGGGCGCCGGACATGGCCGTGCCGGCGCTGCTGTGGGCCTACGACGTCTTCCCCGACGGGCGCGCGCAGCCGGTGACCCCGCGCGAGGCCCACCATCCGCTCGCCGAGGGCGCCGCCTGGCGCTGGGTGCATGTCGACGGTCTGGCGCCGGGGGCCGAGGCCTGGCTCGCCGCCGGGGGCTGCGGCCCGCTCTCCGACATCGTCGCCGAGGCGCTGACCGAGACCGACACCCGTCCCCGCGCCCAGGCCGCGCGCGACGGCGCGCTGGTGTTCCTGCGCGGCGTCAACCTCAACGAGGGCGCGGACCCCGAGGACATGATCTCGATCCGCGTCTGGCTGGAGGAGACCCGGGTGATCACCGTGGTCCTGCGCCGCCTGCTGACGGTGGCCGAGCTGCGCGGGCGGATGGAGGCGGGCGTCGCCCCCGACCGCCCCGGCCTCTTCGTCACGGAGCTCGCCGAGGGGCTGGCCGCGCGCATGGCCCCGGTGCTCGACGCGCTGGAGGACCGGGCCGACGACATGGAGGACCGCGCCGCCGAGGCGGCGCTGGGCATGATCGACCCGCTCGACCCGCGCGAGACGCGCCGCGACCTGGCCGAGCTGCGCCGGGTGGTGATCGCGCTGCGCCGCTACCTCGTCCCCCAGCGCGAGGCGCTGGCCGAACTGCGGCGCATGGCCGGCGCCCCGCTCGACGACGTCGAGCGGGCGGAGCTCGCCGAGACCGGCGACCGCATGACCCGCTACGTCGAGGACCTCGACGCGGTGCGCGAACGGGCGATGGTGCTGGCCGAGGAGGCGGCGGCGCGGGCGGCGGAACGCTCGAACCGCGCGATGTACGTGCTTTCGATCGTGACCGCGGTGTTCCTGCCGCTGGGCTTCCTGACCGGCCTGCTGGGGGTGAACCTGGGCGGGCTGCCCGGCGCGGCGACGCCCTGGGGCTTCGCGGCCTTCGTGGTGATGCTGGCGCTGGTGGCGGGGGGCGAGCTGTGGCTGATCCGCAAGCTGCGCCTGCTGTGACCGCCCGCCCGCGACGCGCCGCGGGTCTGGGAATGCCGGGCCGCGATCATATATTCGCCCCAGACGATATCGCCGGGGCGGGCCGCCGCTGCGATCCCGTTCCCCCGGGCCGGCGCCGCCTGCAGGCCGCCGCCGGCGCCGCCGAGACGAAAGGAGACCCCGATGCGTGAGGAAGCCACCCCCTCCGGCGTGCTCGAGCACTGGACCCCCGAGGAGGTCGCCGCCGGGCTGAAGGCCGGCGAGATCGTGCTGATCGACGTGCGCACCCCCCAGGAATACATGTTCGAGCACATCGAGGGCGCGTTCCTGATGCCCATGGCCTTCTTCGCCCCCGCCTCGCTGCCGGTGGACGGATCGAAGCGGGTGGTGCTGCACTGCGGCTCGGGCGTGCGCTCGGCGCGCATGGCCGACGTCGCCCTGCGGGCGGGCGCGGACCGCATGGCCCACATGGAAGGGGGCTTCGCCGCCTGGAAGGGCGCGAAGCTGCCCTACGTCGGCACCGACATGGCCACCGGCGCGCCGAAGCGCATGGGCGGCTGACCCTCCGTCCCCCCCGTCGCGCGCGCGGCCCGACCGGGGCGGGCGCGCAGCCCGACCGGGGCGCGCCCGCTCCTGCGACGACGGCTCGGGGAGGAAGCCCTTGCGCCGGGGACCGCCAGGGCGGACTATGGGCGACGTTAGGGCGCTTGAGGGGGGAATTGGAATGACGATCGCGACTATGCGAGCGGCGGCGGCCGCGCTGGCCATCGGACTGTGCGCCGCGGCGGGCGAGGCCGGCGCGCTGGTGCATGAGGAGGTCGGCGACGCCGGCGCCGACTTCGGCTCGGCGCAGGCGGTCGACGCCTCGACGCTGACCGGCATCTCGGGCACGCTGACCGAGGGGGACAACGACCTCTACGTCTTCGTGCTGACCGCGCCGACCTACGTGTCGGTGCTCAACCTTCTGCCGGACATCAGCGGCGACGAGTCCTACGACATCATCGACATCGGCTTCGGGCCGCTGAGCGCGCCCGAACCCTATTGCTTCGACTGCTACTACAGCGGCAGCGGCGCGGGTTCGGTCGCGTTCCTCGACGTGCTGGTGGGGCCGGGGACCTATTACCTCGGCATCGTCGACACCGACCTCATCACCGAGGATCCCGAGGCGCCGCCGCCGATCGCGCTGGGGGCCTACAGCTTCGACGTGGTCCTGTCCGCCGGCCCCGTCGCGGTGCCGCTGCCCGGCGCCGCTGGGCTGGCGATGCTGGGCCTGGGCGCGCTGGGGCTCGTCGCCCGCCGCCGCCGGGCCTGACCGCCGCCGGGCTCCTCCGCCCGGAGGGGTCCGGGGCGCGCGCCCCTCGGTCGTGGACCGTGGCGCGCTCCGCTCAGGCGGGGACGGGCGCGTTGTCCACGATCAGCGGCGTCTCGAAGATCGAGATCGCGGGCTCCGCGCCGAAGGCGGCGTTGATGCGCGCGCGGAAGGCGGGGCCATGCGCCTCGACCGCCGCCGCTCGCGAGCGCCACAGGTAGACGCCGCCGCCGCGCCGGCCGTCGAGATCCAACAGGTAGTTCTTGCGGATCAGCTCGGGATGCTCCCGCCAGATCGGGGCCGAGGCGGCGTAGGCCGCCAGCACCTCGTCGCGGCTCATGCCCTGGGGGATGGCGAAGGCGACGATCTCGGTGAAAAGGGGCGTGTCCTGCATGGGGTCCTCCCTGGTCGTGCCCGTCCGGACGGGGCCCATCCTAGCACGTCCGCCCCCGCGGCGTCCGGGCCGCTTTTCTTTTCCCTCCGGAGGTGACAGAGGGAAGCGCCAACCGAGGTCCCGGGCAGGAGGCTCCCATGGAGATTCGCGAGGCGTATACTTTCGACGACGTGCTGCTGGTTCCGGGGGCCTCCGAGGTTCTTCCCGCGCAGGCCGACCTGCGCACCCGCGTCACCCGCGAGATCGAGCTGAACCTTCCCCTGCTGTCCTCGGCCATGGACACGGTCACCGAGGCCGAAATGGCCATCGCCATGGCCCAGGCCGGCGGGCTCGGCGTGATCCACCGCAACCTCGACGTCCAGACCCAGGCCGACCAGGTCCGCCGGGTCAAACGCTTCGAGAGCGGGATCGTCTACAACCCCATCACCCTGCGCCCCGACCAGACGCTGGCCGACGCGCGCCAGATGCAGGCGAGCTTCAAGATCACCGGCTTCCCCGTGGTCGACGACCGCGGCCGCCCGGTCGGCATCCTGACCAACCGCGACATGCGCTTCGTCGAGGACGAGTCCACGCCCGTGCGGGTGATGATGACCCCCGAGGAGAAGCTCGTCGTCGCGCGCGAGCCCGTCGACGCCGAGAAGGGCCGCCGCGCGATGCACGAGCGGCGCATCGAGAAGCTGCTGGTGGTCAACGCCGAGGGCCGCCTCTCGGGCATGATGACCCTCAAGGACCTCGAGAAGGCGGTCGTCCACCCCCGCGCCTGCAAGGACCCGCTGGGCCGGCTGCGGGTGGCGGCGGCGACCACCGTGGGCGACGCGGGCTTCGCGCGCTCCGAGGCGCTGATCGACGCCCATGTGGACCTGATCGTGATCGACACGGCGCACGGGCATTCCGCGTCCGTCGGCGAGGCGGTGACGCGGATCAAGAAGCTCTCGAACGCCGTGCAGGTGGTGGCGGGCAACGTCGCCACCGCCCAGGCGACGCGGGCGCTGATCGACGCGGGCGCGGATGCGGTGAAGGTGGGGATCGGGCCGGGCTCGATCTGCACCACGCGCATCGTGGCGGGCGTGGGCGTGCCGCAGCTGACCGCGGTGATGGACTGCGCCGAGGAGGCCGACCGCCACGGCGCGGTGGCCATCGCCGACGGCGGCATCAAGTTCTCGGGCGACCTTGCGAAAGCCATCGCCGCCGGCGCCCATTGCGCGATGGTCGGCTCCGCGCTCGCCGGCACCGACGAGAGCCCGGGCGAGGTGGTCCTGTGGGAGGGGCGCTCCTACAAGGAATACCGCGGCATGGGCTCGGTCGGCGCGATGGCGCGCGGCTCGGCCGACCGCTACTTCCAGAAGGAGGTCTCGGCCGAGAAGCTGGTGCCCGAGGGGATCGAGGGCCGGGTGCCCTACAAGGGCTCGGCCAACGCGGTCCTGCACCAGCTTGCGGGCGGCCTGCGCGCGGCGATGGGCTACACCGGCAACCGCACGATCGACGAGATGCGCAGGAACTGCAATTTCGTGCGGATCACCAACGCCGGCCTGCGCGAGAGCCACGTCCACGACGTGCAGATCACGCGCGAGAGCCCGAACTACCGGATGGGCTGACCCCGCCCGAGATGCGTCCGCCGGCCGGCGGACGCGTCTCAGGCGCCCGGCCGCGCGGCCTCCGCGCCGGTTCGCGTCGGCCGGGGGCCGCGCGAAGCCCCCGGGGCGCGGGCGCGGCGGCGCTCGCGCTGGAGCCAGATCTCGAGCAGGGCCAGGTAGGTCAGGTAGAAGCCCCACGCCTGGAAGCGGTCGAAGGGTCCGGTCATGTCGGGGGTGGTCCCGGCGCCGTCGGCGATCAGGTCCCAGATCACGTAGTGCATCCGGTAAAGCCAGGAGGCGATCGCCAGCACCGACAGGCGCAGACCCCAGCGGCGATGCGCGGGCCAGCGACGGGCGCGGCCGTGGCGGAAGGTCTCGACGGCGGCGAGCAGGATCAGCAGGCCGTAGACGGTGGACGAGAGGTCCATGAACGGCCCTCCCGTCGTGCCTCGACCCAGCGCGTAGACGACGCCCCCCGCCCCGGTCGCCAGCCCCAGCGCGATCATCGTGCTGCCCAGCCCTCGGTGCAGGCGCGGGCGGGCGCGGCGCAGGGGGCCGATCAGCTGCACGGGCGCCAGCAGGGTCAGGCCCGCGCCGGCGGCCATGTGGGCGAACATGATCGCGGTGATCGCCGGCGCCCCGGGGTCGTAGAACGGGCTCTCGCCGCTCAGGTCGCGGGTCAGGCCCGCAAGGCCCAGCCCGGCGGAATGGCGCACGAACCCCCACATGCCGGCGAACAGCGCCGCCGTGCCGAGCGTCCACAGCAGCCCCGCGTTGCGGCGGGCGAAGCCGGCGGATCGGGGCCGCGCCGCGGGGCGGCCCGCCGTCGCGGGTCCCGGGGACGCCTCGGTCACGGCTGCGCCCAGAGCGACCTGATCCGCCCATGCAGCGCCGCGAAGGCGGGCGGGGGCAGCATGTGGCCGCCGCCGATCGGGTGCAGGCGCACGGGGCCGTCGGTGCTCGCCTGCCAGTCGGCGAGGCAGTCGGGGCCGACCAGCGGGTCCTCCTCGCCCAGGAAGACATGGACGGGGCAGGCCAGGCGCGGGGCGCCGGGGGCGGGGCGGAACTCGGCGCAGAGGCGGAAGTCGGCGCGCAGGGCGGGCTCGAACAGCTCGCGCAGCTCGGGGCTCGCCAGGATCTCGCGCGGGGTGCCGCCGAGGCGGGCGATCTCCGCCCAGAACGCCGCGCTGTCGAGGGCGTGCAGGCGCGCCACCCCCTCGCCCAGGCGGCAGGGGGCGTGGGCGCCCAGCACGAACAGCGCCTCGGGGCCGGGCAGGCCGCGGCGGGCGAGGCGCTCGGCCAGCAGGGCCGCCAGCGCGCCGCCCATCGAGTAGCCGAAGAGCGCGTAGCGGGGCGGCAATCGGGGGGCGAGCTCTCCCGCCAGCCGGTCGGCGAGCGTGTCGAAGTCGGGCGCCGGCGGCTCGCGGAAGCGGCCCTCGCGGCCGGGCAGGCCAGGGGCCTCGACGCGGGCGTCGGCGGCGATCCAGGGGCGGAACAGGCTGGGGCCGGCGCCGGCGGGGGGCAGGCAGATCAGGCGGGCGTCGGACATCAGAACTCCACCACGCTCTCGCCCGCCGCGGGGGAGGCGGGTGTGGAAGCGGCGCGCAGCGCGTCCACATGACGCGCGAGGTCGCCCAGCCGCGGCCGGTCGACCAGCGCGCGCACCCGCACGTCCACCCCGAAGGCCGCCCGCAGGCGCGAGGCGACGCGGGCCGCGGGCAGGGAATGCCCGCCCAGCGCGAAGAAGTCGTCGGCGGCCGAGGGCGTCGGGATCTTCAGCACCTCGGCCCAGATCGCGGCGACCTGGCGCTCGGTCTCCGTGGCGGCGGCGGGCGGATCGGGGAGCGGCGCCGCCGAGGGGCCGGGCGCGGGCCGGGGCGCGGGGCCGGGGGGCGGATCCGGCAGGAGCTCCGCCAGCGGGGCGTCGGGGCGGGCCAGCGCCTCGGCCAGCAGGCCGGCGAGGGCGGCGAGGAAGGCCTCCATCTCCTCGGGCGGCAGGGCGGCGAGGTCGTGGCGCAGGATCAGCTTCAGCCCGTCGCGCGCGGGCGCGGCCATCACCGTCAGGGGGAAGTGGGTCCACTCGTCGAACTCCACGTCCTCCAGCGTCACCTCGGCGGCGGCGTCGCCGGTGGTGGCGGGGTAGTTCTCGATCACCAGCAGGCAGTCGAAGAGGGTCCCGCGGCCCTCCTGCACCTTCCGCAGGGCGATGTGCTCATGCTCGATGCAGGCGGCCTGGCGGGACTGCAGCGCGCGCAGCCAGTCGGCGAGGCGGGCGTCGCGGTCGACCTGCACCCGCACCGGCAGGGCGTTGAGGAACAGGCCCACCATCTCGGTCGCGCCGGGCAGCGAGGCGGGGCGGCCGGCGGTGGCGGCGCCGAAGAGCACGTCCTCGCGCCCCGTGCGCCGGGCGAGGGCGAGGCCCAGCACCCCCTGCAGCAGGCTGCTGAGCGTCACGCCCTGCGTGGCGGTGAACTCGCGCAGCGCACGGACCAGCGTCTCGGGGACCGCCCATTCCTGCCGCGCGAACGCCGGCGCAGGGCCGCCGCCGGGGAAGGCGAGGCAGGGCCCGGGGACGCCGTCGAGATAGCCGCGCCAGAAGGCGGCCGAGGCCGCGTCGTCCTGCCGTTTCAGCCAGCGCAGGAACTCGGCGTAGGGCGGGGCCGGGGGCAGGGTCCCGCCGTGGTAGAGGGTCATCACGTCCTGCAGCATCCGGGCCGTCGACCAGCCGTCGAGGATGATGTGGTGGAAGCACAGCACCAGCACGTGGCGCGCCGCGTCCGTGCGGGCGAGCTGCACGCGGATCAGCGGCGGCTGGCGCAGGTCGAAGGGCGCCGCGCGGTTGCGCGCGAAGAGGTCCCGCAGGCGGGCCTGCGCGTCCTCGCCCCGCCAATCGAAAACCTCCCAGGGCAGGGGCAGGTCGCGGTAGACGACCTGGAAGGGCTCGTCGCGCTCCTCCCAGCGGATGGCGCTGCGCAGGGCGCTGTGGCGGGCCAGCACCTGCGCCCAGGCGGCGCGCAGCCGCGCGGGCTCGATGGGGCCGGCGAGGTGGTATCCCATCTGCGGCATGTAGACGGCCGAGGCCTCGGGCGTGTCGAGGCTGTGGACCAGGATCCCCTCCTGCAGCGGCGCGAGGGGGAGGATGCTCTCGATGTTGCGGCGGCGGGCGGCTGCGTCGTCGGCGTCGGAATGGGGCATGTCACAGGCTCTGCAGGAGGTCGTCGAGCTCGTCCTGCCCGAACGCCATGTCCGGGAAGTCGGCGGGGGTGAAGCCGGCGTCCTCGCCGGCGAGGCAATGGGCGAGGATCGCGTCGAGTTGGCTCGCGATCCGCCCCGCGATCCGCGCCACGGTCTCCGGGCGGAGCTGGGCGGCGGAGTGGGTCAGGCCGAGGCGCATGGCTCCCTCCACCACGCGGGCGTCGATCTCCAATGCCGCGTCGCGGGGATTGTCGGGGCCGCGCAGGGGGCCGGGGCTCTCAGGCGCGGGGCGCAGCAGGGCGCCCGCCGCCGGCAGGGCCGGGGCCTCGCCGAGGAAGGCGAACCGCACCGCCGGGGCCGGGCCGCCGGGGCGCGGGGGGCCGCGCAGGGCGTCCTTGGCGCTGCGCAGCGCCTCCGCCGGGCCGGCCCCGGGCGGCAGGTCGAGACGCACGGAGCGGCAGGCGCTCAGCCAGCCGCCGGCCCCGCCGGGGTCAGGCGCGCCGGGGAGGGCGTCGCGCCCGTGGCTTTCCAGTTCGAGGTCCACGCCCGGTTCCCCCGTGTGCTCGGCGAGCGCCAGGGCGAGGGCCGCGGCCAGCGCCTCCCGCGGGGCGACGGGAAAGGCGGCGGGGGCCTCGTGCAGCAGGCGGGCGGCGGTCTCCGGGCCCGGGACCAGGAGGTGCGTCCGCGCGTCCCGCTCGAGGTTCGAGCCGTCCGGATCGTCGAGGGGGAAGGCGGCCGGGTCGCCCGGGGCTGCGTCCGGGGTCTCGGGCGGCAGGGGCGCGCGCAGGCGGGGGGGCGGCGTCTCGCCGGCCTCCAGCGCCGCGTGGATCGCCTCGAGGTCGTCGAGCAGGATCCGCCACGACGCCGCGTCCGCCAGCAGGCGATGGGCCGCCACCGCCAGGCGCTGTCCGCCGTCCGCGCCGGTCCCCAGCACCGCGCCCCACAGAGGACCCTCGGCCAGGTCGAAGCCGGCCTGCATCCGCGCCGCGGCCTCGGTCACGTCGCCCTCGGCGAGCGTCAGGGGCGCGGCCCCGGGCG
The DNA here is from genome assembly GCF_900113695.1 of Albimonas pacifica. Classification (GTDB taxonomy): domain Bacteria; phylum Pseudomonadota; class Alphaproteobacteria; order Rhodobacterales; family Rhodobacteraceae; genus Albimonas; species Albimonas pacifica. The sequence goes on from NZ_FOQH01000002.1 coordinate 552,072, forward strand.
CGGGCGCGAGGCTCGGCTCCCGGCCCTGCGGCCCGCGGCGGAAGCGCAGGCGCAGGGCGTCGTGACGCTCGGCCAGCAGGGTCAGGGCGCGGGCGAGGAGGTCGGGATCCAGCGGGCGGGAGGGGGCCAGCATGACGGCCCGGTTCCAGTGATGCGCCTGGGGCAGGTCGCGGGCGAGGAAGCGGCGTTGCGCGGGCGTCAGGGGCGGGGGGCCCTGGGGCGCCTCGGTCGCGATCGCCTCGCGCCCGCGGACGGCCTCGGCCAGGGCCGCCAGCGTGGGGAACTGGAAGATGTCTCGCGGAGACAGGTCCAGCCCCTGGGCGCGCGCCTGGGCCACCGCCTGGATGGCGAGGATCGAGTCCCCGCCCAGCGCGAAGAACCCTTCCGAGCGCCCGACCCGCTCGCGCCCCAGCACGCGCCGCCAGGTCTGCGCCAGCCGCTCCTCCAGCCCCGGGCGGGGCAGGTCCGCGAGCGCGGCGCGCGCCGGGTCCTCGGGCTGCGGGGGCGGCAGGGCGTTGCGGTCGACCTTGCCGTTGGGCAGGCGCGGCAGGGCGCCGAGCGGCACGAAGATCGAGGGGACCAGATGCGCGGGCAGGAAGCGGGAGAGCGCCTCGCCCAGGTCCGCGGCGTCGGGGGCGGCGGTCTCCACCCAGGCGACCAGCCGGCGGTGGCCCTGCGCGTCGCGCCACACGTCCACCGCGGCGGCCGCCACGCCGGGAAGGCGGGCGAGCGCGTCCTCGACCTCGCCGGGCTCGACCCGGAAGCCGCGGACCTTCACCTGCCGGTCGCCGCGCCCGAGATAGTCGAGCGTGCCGTCGACCGCGTGCCGCACCCGGTCGCCGGTGCGATACATCACCGGCGCGCCGCCGGCATCGAAGGGGTTCGCGAGGAACCGCTCCGCCGTCAGCTCGGGCCGGTTCCAGTAGCCCCGCGCGACGCCGGCGCCGGACAGGAACAGCTCTCCCGCCATGCCCGGCGGCACGGGGGCGAGGCGCTCGTCCAGCACATGGGCCTGCGTGCCGCGGATGGGGCGGCCGATGTTGAAGGCGCCCTCGCGCGGCAGGCGGCAGGCGGTGGAGTAGGTCGTGTCCTCGGACGGGCCGTAGAGGTTCCAGACCTGCGCCACGGAGGGGATCGCGTGCAGCCGCTCGGCCAGCGCCGGGGGCAGGGGCTCGCCCGCGAGGCAGACCGTGCGGACCGAGGGCGGCAGGGGCGCGAGCCGCAGCAGCTCGGTCATCGGGGTGGGCACGGTGTTGACCAGCGTGACCTGGTCGCGGAACGCCGCCTCGGGCAGGGCGAAGAGGTCGTCGACCAGCAGCAGCGTGCCGCCGAGCGCCAGCGTCGCGAAGATCTCGAAGACCGAGAGGTCGAAGCAGATCGAGGTGGAGCCGAGCACGCCGGACAGCTCCCCGGGGGCGAACTGCTCCTCCGCCCAGCGGATCAGGGCGACGGCGTTGCGATGCTCCAGCGCCACGCCCTTGGGCGCGCCGGTCGAGCCGGAGGTGTAGATGAGATAGGCGAGGTCCTCGCCGGCGACCTCCGCCTCCACTGGCCGCGCGGCGGGACCTCGCGGACCGTCGCCGAGGCCCGGCGGGCCCTGCCAGAAGTCCGAAAGGTCCAGCCGCCCCTCGCCCCCGTCCCCGCCGTCGCCGAGGCTCAGCACCAGCGCGAGCTCGGCGTCGCGGGCGACATAGGCGATGCGGTCGGCGGGATAGGCGGGGTCCAGCGGCACGTAGGCCGCGCCCGCCTTCAGCACCGCCAGCATCGCCGCGACCATGTCGATGCGCCGGGGCAGGGCGATGCCCACCCGGTCGGCGCGCCCCACGCCCAGCGCCTGCAGATGGGCGGCGAGCGCCCCGCTGCGGGCCTCCAGCGCCGCGTAGGTGATCGCGTGCCCGGCGTCGCGGATGGCGATGCGCCCCCCCGCCTGCGCGGCGCGGGCCGAGACCAGGCCGTGCAGCGTCTGCGGCCCGTCGAGGGGGATCGTCCCGGTGTCGTTCCAGGCGGCGAGGCGGCGCGCCTGGTCGGGGTGCAGCAGCGGCAGTTCCGCGGTGGGCCTGTCCGGCTCGGCCACCGCGGAGGCGAGCAGCGTCTCGTAGGCGCGCAGCATGTCGGCGGCGGTCTCGGGCCGGAACAGGTCGCTTCGGTATTCCAGGCGGATGCGGAGCGCCTCGCCCAGGTCCAGCACCCCCAGCGCCAGGTCCAGCCGGGCGCCGGCGCCGGGGAGGGGCAGGCTCTCCCAGGCGATGCCGGCGGTTTCGGCCGGCGTCGCCTCGCGGGTCTTCCAGGAGAACAGGGTCTGGAAGACCGGGTTGTGGCTCCAGCTCCGCTCGGGGTCGAGCGCCTCGATCACCTGCTCGAAGGGGGCGTCCTGGTGTTCGATCCCCTCGATCACCTGGCGGCGGCAGGCGTCGAGGATGGCGCGGAAGCCGGCGGGGCTCTCGGCCGGCAGGCGGTGGACGACGGTGTCGACGAAGAGGCCGACCATCTCGGACAGGTCCGGGTGCGGGCGGGAGGTCACCGGCGTGCCGATCACCGCCTCGTCGGTCCGGGCGTAGCGGCCCAGCAGCACGGCCCAGGCCGCCAGCATCGCCATGTAGGGCGTGGCGCCCTGCTGGGCGGCGAGCGTGCGCAGGGCCTGCGCGGTCTCCCCCGACAGCTCCACGTCCACGCTGCCGCCGGCGAAGCTCTGGCGGGCGGGGCGGGGGAAGTCGGTGGGGATCTCCAGCAGCGGCGGCGCGCCGCGCAGCCGCTCGACCCAATGCGCCACCGAGGCGGAGAGGTCGCGCCCCCGCTGCCAGGCGGCGAAGTCGGCGTAGCGCAGGGGGAGGGCCGCCGGGCGGTGCTCCGGATCGCGGGCCAGCGCCGCGTAGATCTCCGTGAGGTCGCGCAGCGCGATCTGCAGCGAGATCGCGTCGCCCACGATGTGATGCAGCGTCAGCAGCAGCGCGTGGTCGTCCTCGCCCAGCGCATAGAGCCTCAGGCGGGCCAGCGGACCGGCGGAGAGGTCGAAGGGCCGCGCCGCCTCGGCCCGCATCGCGTCTTCCAGGCTCTCGGGCGTCGCGGCCGCAGGGGTCAGGTAGGTCGCCTCCGGCGGTCGGATCGCGATGCGCGGGGCGCCGTCCGGGGCGGGGTAAGCGCTGCGCAGAGTCTCGTGACGCGCCTGCAGCAGGGTCCAGGCGCGGGCCAGACGGGCGGGGTCCAGCGGCCCGCGCAGGCGCAGGGCGGCGGCGAGGGTGTAGGCGGTGTTTCCGGGGTCGAGCGACTCCAGCGTCCACTGCCGCGCCTGGGCGGGGGAGAGGGGGGGCTCGGCCGTTTCGGGCAGGGGCGGGATCGGGGGGGGCGGGGTCTCGTCCAGGATCTCGGCGGCCTCCAGCGCGGCGGCGAAATCGCCCAGCCGCGGGTGTTCGAACAGCAGCCGCAGGGGCGTCGCCCGCGGGCCGCGGTGGGGGATGCGGGCGATCATCCGCATCGCCAGCAGGGAATGGCCGCCCAGCGCGAAGAAATCGGCGGCGGGCCCCGGCGCATCGGTTTCCAGCAGCTCGGCCCAGAGGCGGGAGAGCATCGCCTCGACCCCGCTGCGCGGCGGCCCGTCCGGTTCGGCGCGCGGCGCGGGCGGAGGCAGGCGCAGGCGGTCGACCTTGCCGTTGGCGTTCAGCGGAAACGCCTCGATCTGCACGAAGAGCGAGGGGACCATGTAGGCGGGCAGCCGCTCGGCGAGGCGGGCGCGCAGGCGGGGCTCGTGGGTCGAGAGGTCGCCCTCGGCCCGGCACCAGGCGACGAGGGCGGCGTCCTCGCCCGCGCCGTGCAGCGCCGCGACCGCCTCCAGGACCGCGGGGTCCTCGGCCAGCGCGCCCTCGATCTCGCCCAGCTCGATGCGGAAGCCGCGCAGTTTCACCTGGAAGTCGAGCCGGCCGAGGTAGACCAGCGTCCCGTCCGCCAGCCGCCGCGCCCGGTCGCCGGTGCGGTAGAGGCGGGCGCCCTGGCGCTCCACGAAGCGCTCGGCGGTCAGGTCGGGGCGGTCGAGATAGCCGGGGCTGAGGCCGAGCCCGCCGATATGCAGCTCTCCGGCCGCGCCGGGCGGGCAGTCGCGGCCCGAGGCGTCCAGCACGTGCAGCGTGGTGTTGGCGATCGGCCGGCCCAGCGGGATCAGGCGGCGGGCGAGGTCGGCCGGCGTGACCTCGGCGCAGGCGGACCAGATCGTGGTCTCGGTCGGGCCGTAGAGGTTCCACAGCCGCCCCTCGCCCTCCAGCAGCCGGGCGGCGAGGGCGAGGTCCAGCGCCTCGCCGCCGCAGAGCATCGCGAAGCCCTCGGGGGCGCGCCAGCCCTCCTCGGCCAGCAGGCGCCATGTGGCGGGGGTGGCCTGCATCATCGTGGCGGCGGAGCGGGCCAGGAGATCGCGCAGCGCGGCGCCGTCGATCACGTCCCAGGCGTCGGCCAGCACCAGCCGGCCGCCGGTCATGAGCGGCAGGAACAGCTCCAGCCCCGCGATGTCGAAGGCCGGCGTGGTGACCGAGACCAGCGTGTCCGACGCCCCCATCCCCGGCCGCTCGGCCATCGAGGTCAGCAGGTTCGCGAGGCTCTCGCGCCGGATCGGCACGCCCTTGGGCCGACCGGTCGTGCCGGAGGTGAAGATCACGTAGGCGAGGTCCTCGCCGCGGGGCGCCCGGCGCGGCGCCCGGGCGGGGGCCGGCGGGGGCGGCGCGGCCAGGTCGAAGACCGGGCAGGCCGTCCCCTCGGGCGGCGGGCCCTTGGTCAGGATCAGCGCCGGCGCCGCGGCCTCGAGGATGCCGGCGAGCCGCCGAGGCGGGTGCGTGGGGTCGAGCGGCACATAGGGCGCCCCCAGCTTCAGCGCCGCCAGCAGCGCCACCGGCAGGTCGGCGTCGCGGGGCAGGCAGACGGCCACGCGGGCGCCCTCGGGCAGGCGGGGGGCGAGCGCGTCGGCCAGCCGCTCGGCGGCGGCGTCGAGCTCGGCGTGGGTCAGGCGGGTCTCGCCCGCCTCCAGCGCGGGGGCGTCGCCGCGGGCGCGCATGGCGGTGGCCAGCAGGTCCGAGAGCTCCGCCTCGGGCAGGGGCCGGGCGGTGTCGTTGAGGGCGGCGAGGGTCGCGCGGTCGTGGGCGTCGAGCAGGTCGATTTCGGCCAGCGGGCGGTCCGGCTCGGCCGTCGCCTGGTCGAGCAGGCGCAGGTAGTCGTCGGCCAGCCGCTGCGCGGTCTGCGGCAGGAACAGGTCGGTCGCGTATTCCAGCACCCCCGACAGCCGCTCGCCCAGGAACAGGTCCAGCGACAGGTCGAAGCGCGCGCCGCGGCCCGGCGTGGGCTCGGGCGAGAGGGTCAGGCCGGGCAGCTCGATCCGCGCCGGCTGGCGGCGGTGGAGGTTGAACATCGACTGGAACAGCGGCGCGTGGGCCAGGTTGCGCTGGGGGGCGGCGAGCTCCACCACCCGCTCGAACGGAACCTCCTGGCGGGAGAGGGCGGAGAGGACGACGGTCTTCAGCCGCGCCACGGTCGCGGCAAAACTCTCGGCCGGGTCGATGCGGGCGCGGAGCGCGAGGGTGTTGGCGAAATAGCCCACGGTGTCCGCCACTTCCGCGCGGTCGCGGTTGGAGACGGTCGTGCCGATGCAGATGTCCTGCGCGCCGGAATACCGCGCATGCAGGGCGTGGAAGCCGGCCAGCAGCACCACATACGGGGTGGTCGCATGGGCGCGGGCCAGCGCCTCGATCCGCGGGAGCAGCGCGTCGGGCGCCTCGAAGCGCAGACGGGCGCCGGCGGGGTCGCGGCGCGCGGGGCGGGGCAGGTCGGTGGGCAGGTCGAGGAGGGGGGCGAGGCCGTCGAGCTCCTGCCGCCAGGCCTCCGCCTGGGCCTCGAACTCGCCGGCCCGGCCGCGCTGGGCCAGCGCGTGGGCGGCGTAGGACATCGCGGGGACGGGGGGGGCGGCGGCCGGATCGCGATAGAGGGCGACGAGATCGGCGATCATCACCTCCAGCGAGCGGTGGTCGGCGATGATGTGATGGGCGGCCAGCGCCAGCACATGGGTCTCGGGCGCCAGCCGCACCAGCAGGCAGCGCACCAGCGGGCCGGCGGCGAGGTCGAAGGGCTGGGCGGCGAAGGCGGCCAGCGCCGCCTCCAGCGCCTGGGGGTCGGCGGCCAGGTCCGCGCGGGCCAGCTCCAGCGGTTGGGGCGGGTCGATCGCCTGCAGGGGGGCGCCGCCCTCGTCCTCGAAGCGGGTGCGCAGGCTGGCGTGGCGGGCGCGGATCCGGGAGAGGGCCGCGGAGAGGCGCGGCACGTCCAGCGCCCCCTCCAGCCGCAGGGCCGAGGAGATCGTGTAGGCCGAGCCGCCGGGCGCCATCTGCTCGACGAACCACAGGCGCTGCTGGGCGAGGCTCAGCGGGGCGCGCCGCAGCTCCCCCCCGCCCTCGGCCGCGCGGCGCAGGCGGGCGGCGAGCAGGGCGCGGCGGTCAGAGGTCTCCGGGGCGGGGATCGCGTGATCTTCGGGCATCAGGCTCGCGCCTCCGTGTCGTCGTCGTCCATGCGGGCCAGCATCGCCTCCACCTCGGCGTCGGAGAGACCGTCGAGGTCGATCTCCGCTGGCTCCGGCCGGCTCAGGGCCGCGTCCACCAGGGCGGCCTGGCGGCGAGGGGTGAGCGCCTCGAAGAGGGCGCCCAGCGGCAGCTCCACGTTGAAAGTCTCGCGCAGGCGGGCCAGCAGGCGCATCGCCAGCAGCGAGTGGCCGCCGCGGGCGAAGAAGTCGTCCTCGGCGCCGACGGCCTCCACCTCCAGCAGGGCCTGCCAGAGGGCGATGACCTGCGCCTCGGTCTGCGTCGCGGGCGGCGCCGGCGGGGCGGCGTCGGGCAGCGGCAGGGCGGCCAGCGCCCGGCGATCGACCTTGCCGTTGGGCATCCGCGGCAGGGCCGGGTGCAGGGACCACAGGGCGGGGACCATGTGGCGGGGGAGGGCCTGGACCAGCGCCTCGCGCAGGGCGGCCGGATCGAGCGTGTCGGGCGCCACATGGGCGATCAGCCGGCGGTCGACGTCGCCGGGCGCGCCGGTGGCGAGGACGGCGGTCTCGGCGACCTGCGGGAGCGCCTCCAACGTCGCCTCGATCTCGCCGATCTCGATGCGCAGGCCGCGCAGCTTCACCTGGGCGTCGATGCGCCCCAGGATGTCGATGCGCCCGTCCGCCCGCCAGCGCCCGCGGTCGCCGGTGCGGTAGAGCCGGGCGCCGGGCGTGGGGTCGAACGGGTCGGGCACGAAGCGCTCGGCCGTCAGCCCGTGCCGCTCGAGGTAGCCGCGCGCCAGGCCCGCGCCGGCCACGCAGATCTCGCCGGCCGCGCCGCGGGGCAGAAGCCGGCCGTCGCGGTCGAGGATGTGCAGCCGGGTCCCGGGGAAGGGGCGGCCGATGGGCATCGGGCGCTCGGTCTCGTCCTGCACCGGGCCGCCGGCGTCGTAGATGGCGTCCTCGGTAGGGCCGTAGAGGTTGTGGATGCGCCTCAGGCCGCCGCGGGCCTGCAGGCGGTCGAGCAGGGCGGGGGGGAAGAATTCGCCCGCCAGGTTGATCACCCGCAGGGTGTCGGGCAGGTCGTGGCGCTCGGTCAGCTCGCGCAGCAGGCTGGGCACGGTGTTGACCAGCGTGACCCCGGCCGAGGCCGGCAGCGTCGGCAGGTCCAGCAGCGTCTGCGCCAGCACCAGCCGCCCGCCATGGGCCAGCGTCGCGAAGATCTCGAACAGCGACAGGTCGAAGGAGACCGATGTGGCGAAGAGCACGCCCGAGAGGTCGTCCGCGTCGAAGGTCTCCCCTGCCCAGGCCACGCGCGAGAGGATCGCGCGATGCTCCAGCGCCACCCCCTTGGGCCGACCGGTGGAGCCGGAGGTGTAGATCACCACCGCCAGCGAGCCCGCCTCGCCCCGCGGCGCCACGGGGCCGGGCGCGGGGGGGATCTCGGCGAGGTCCAGCGTCTCTCCCATCGCGACCGGCGCGGGTCCGTCGACCAGCGTCAGGGCGAGGCTCGCGTCCTGCGCCAGCAGCGCGAGGCGCGCCGGCGGCCAGGCGGGGTCGAGGGGCACGTAGGCGCAGCCCGCCTTCAGCACGCCCAGGATCGCGGGGACGAGGTCCGGGCCGCGGCGCAGGCAGAGCCCGATCCGCGTCTCGGGGGGCAGGTCGCGGGCGATCAGAGCGGCGGCCACCGCCTCGGCCCGCGTCTCGATCTGGGCGTAGGTCAGCGCGCCCCCCTCATGGGTCAGCGCCACGGCGTCCGGAGTGCGGGCGGCCTGGGCGGCGACGGCTTCGTGCAGGGTCGGCGCGTGCGGGGGCAGAGGCGGGCCCTGGGCGAGCTCCATCAGCTCGGCGCGCTCGGCCGCGTCCAGCAGGGGCAGGTCGGCGGGGGCGGTCCCGGGGGCGTCGAGCAGGGCGGCGAGCGTGCGGAGATAGCGGGCGCCCAGCGTCTCGACGGTGGCGGTGTCGTAGAGGTCGGCGCGGTATTCGATCCGCCCGGCCAGGCGCGCGCCGTCGTCCTCGAGGTTGACCCGCAGCTCGTATTTCACCGCCCGCTCGCGGGGGCTCATCCGTTCGAGGCGGAGGCCGTCGAGGGCCTCCGGCAGGGTCTCGGCCTGCTGGAGGTCGAACTTGGCGCGGAACAGCGGGATCGGCTCGCCGGGGGCGCGGTCGGGGTTCAGCGCCTCGACCACCTGGTCGAGGGGGGCGTCCTGGCGGGCCATCGTCTCCTGCAGGGCCTGTTCCGCGCGGGCCTGCGCCTCGGCCAGGGTGGCGGCGCCCGCCAGGTCCACCCGCAGCGCCAGCGTGTTGACCAGCGGCCCCACCAGCGCCCCCGTGCCCATCGGTCCGCGGCCGGAGACGTCGGTCCCCAGCACCACGTCGTCGGTGTCGGCGACGCGCGACAGCGTCAGCGCGAAGGCCCCCAGCAGCAGCGTATAAAGCGAGACGCCGCGCCGCCGCGCCGCCTCCCGCGCGCGGGTCGCCAGCGCCTGCGGCAGGGCGAAGGGGGCGAAGCCGCCCTGCGGCTCCGCGCCCGGCCGGCGATCCCGCGGCAGCTCCAGCGTCGGCGCGTCGGCGAGGCGGTCGCGCCACCAGGCGAGCTGCGCCTCGATCTCCGCCCCCTGCGCCTCGTGCTGCCAGGCGGCGTAGTCCAGCATCCGCGGCGCCAGCGGCAGGCCCGCGTCCTCGCCCCGGCAGGCGGCGGCGTAAAGGGCCGCGAGCTCCCGCACCAGCAGGCCCAGCGACCAGCGGTCGGCGGCGATGTGGTGCAGGCCGAGGGCGAGGAGGTGGTCCCCGGCCCCCAGCCGCGACAGCCCTGCGCGCATCGCCCCGGCGGCGAGGTCATGCGGGCGCCCGGCGATCTCGTCCAGCGCGGCGCGGGCGGCGGCCTCGGGGTCCGGTTCCGCCGCAAGGTCGAGGCGCCGCAGCGGGGGCCGCGCGTCGGCGGTCTGCACCGGGGCGCCGTCGGCGCCCTGGGCGCAGCGCATCCGCAGCGCCTCGTGACGCTCGACCAGGGCGGCGAAGGCGGCCTCCATCGCGTCCTCATCGAGAGGGCCGCGCAGGCGCAGGGCGAGGGCGAGGTTGTAGGCCGTCTCCGCCGGCGCGAGCTGCTGCACGAACCACAGGCGGGCCTGCGCGAAGGAAAGCGGGGCGGGGCCGTCATGGGCGCGCCGCGGAATGCCGCCCTCGGGCCGGCGCGCAGCGAGGCGGCGTTCCAGCAGCGCCCGGCGCTCGGGCGACAGCTGCGCGAGCTTCTCCGACAGCGCGCTCATGCCGAGCCCTCCGCCAGCGCCTGTTCCAGGTCTTCGTCGGAGAGGTCCGAGACCTCGGAGAGCAGGGCGGCGAGGTCCTCGTCCGCGGCCAGCTTCGCCTCGATCAGCCGGGCGATGCCCGCGGCGCTGGGGTTGCCGGAGAGCAGGTCGCGCATCTCGATCTCCACCGGGAAGGCCTCGCGCAGGCGGGCGATGGCCCGAATCGCGAGAAGGGAATGGCCGCCGAGCTCGAAGAACCCGTCCTGCGCGCCCACGCGGTCCAGCTTCAGCAGGTCCTGCAGGATGCCGGCGACCGCGGTCTCCACCGGGCCCGAGGGGGCGACGAAGGGCGTGTCGATCTCGGGCCGCGGCCGGGCGCCGGGGGCGGCGGTTTCGGTTTCGAGCCGCGGCGTGGGGGCCAGCCAGCGGGCCCGGCGGGCGTCGACGTCGGCGCGCGAGACGATGGCGCAGCCGGAGACGCCATCGGCCAGCAGGCGCAGGGTCGCCTCCCAGACCTGATCCGCGGTCAGCGACAGGTCGGGGACGCCGGGGCGCTCGGGCGGCGCCTCCGGGCCGCGGACATGGTCCCAGGCGATGGAGAGCCAGCGCGTCCGCGCCTCCCGCGCCTCGCCCGCCACCACGAGGTCGGCGCGGTGATGCGCGCCTGCATAGGCCGCCAGGCCCGCCCCCCCGATCACCGAGGACAGCGATCCCTGCACGCAGCAGAAGCCGACCTTCAGTCCCCGGGTGGCCTCCGCCAGCGCCTCGACCGGCGCGGCGCAGGCCGTGTGCGCGCGGGAGAGTTGGGCGGCCCCCAGCAGCGGCAACGGCGCCGTCGTCTCGGCGTCGGAGAAGGGCGAGCACAGGAACACCCCGTCGATCCGCCCCCAGCGGGCGACCACCGCCTCCAGCGCCGCGCGCAGGGCGGAGGCGTCGGCGACGTCGGCCGCAAGACGCAGCAGGCGGTCGTTTTCCGCCATCCCGAAAGGCGCGGCGCCGGGCGACTCGATCAGGGCGAGGCGGAGGCCCGGACGGGCGGCGAGGCGTTCGGCCCAGACCCGGCCGAGGCCGGCGGAGACGTCGCCCGCCACCACGAAGACGCCGTTGCGGCGCAGGGCGCGGGCGGGGTCTTCGGGGGCGAGGGCCAGCCGCTCATGCTCCAGTCGCCACAGGCGGGCGCCGCGGCGGGCGGCGATGGGGGCGGTCTCGGCCGGCAGCGCGCGGGCGAGCCAGGCGGCGAGCTCCGCAGGGCGGGCGCGCTCGGCCGGGTCGAGGTCGAGGATCCGGCAGCCCAGCCCCGGCGTCTCCTGCGCCGCGACCTGGGCGAGGCCGTGCAGGGCGGCCTGCGCAGGGTCCAGCGTCTCGGCCCCCGTGACGTCGACGGCCCCGCGGGTGAGCAGCGCGACGGTCGTCTCCCCCTCCCGCGCCGAGAGGGCGCGGAGCAGGTCCACGAGGGGCTCGGGCCGCGCGCCCTCCTCGCCCAGCGGCCCGAGGATGGCGACATGGCTCGGCGCGGCCCCGCGCTGGGCGAGCAGGGAGAGCAGGCCGGCGGCCGGGCCTTCGGCAGGGGCGGAGACCGTGCGGTAGCCGGTCTCGGCCAGCGTCGGGCCGGGTTCGACCCGCCAGACCTCGTCGCCGGCCCGCTCCAGCGCCTCGGCGAGCGGGCGGCCCAGGGCGCCGTCGTCCAGTATCAGCCAGCCGCGGCGACCGGGAACGGCGGGGGCGGGCTGGGCGCGCCGCCAGGCGGGGACGTAGGCCTGCGGCGCCCCGGGGGCGTGGGCCTGCGGCGCCCCGGGGGCGTCGTCGGGCTTGTCCTGCGGAGCGGCGGCCGCGGAGGCGTCCGGCTCCACCCAGCAGCGCTCGCGCTCGAACGGGTAGAGGGGCAGCGCCACGCGGCGGGCGCCGGGCGGCGACAGGGCCGCGAGATCGGGCGAGAGACCGGCCCGCCAGGCGCAGCCGACCGCCTCCAGCAGCGCCTCGGGCGTGAGGGCCGCGAGGCCCGGGACCGTGCGCTCGGCCCCCTGCCGGCGCAGCAGCAGGTCGAGGCCGCCGGCGGGGCCGACCTCGACGAAGACCGGCGTCTCCAGCGCCGCGGCGGCCGCGGCGCCGTCGCCGAAGCGCACCGTCTCGCGCAGCTGGCGGGCCCAGTAGGCGGGATCCGTCGCCTGCGCCTCGGTCAGGTGCGCGCCGGTGAGGTTGGACCAGACCGGCAGCCGGGGCGCGCGCAACGCGACCTGCGCAAGGTGGCGGGCGAAGCCCTCGGCCGCCGGCGCCATGGCCTGCGAGTGGAACGCGTGCGAGGTCTTCAGCCGGCGATGCCCGACGCCGGCGGCGTCGAGCCGCGCCTCCAGTTCGGCGATCGCCTCGACGGGGCCGGAGAGCGCGGTCAGACCGGGGCCGTTGCGCGCGGCGATCTCGACCTCCGCCGGCAGCAGGTCCTCGAGCGCCCGGTCGGGGTGGATCGCCGCGACCATCGCCCCGGGCGCGCAGGCCTGCATCAGGCGGCCGCGCTCGGCGACCAGGTCCAGCCCGGTCTCGAAGTCGAAGACCCCGGCGAGGCAGGCGGCGCTCAGCTCGCCCAGCGAGTGGCCGAGCAGCCCCGCGGGCGCGACGCCCAGCGCCGTCCAGACCTGCGCCAGCGCCACCTCCATGGCGAAGAGCGCAGGCTGGGCCTGGGCGGTGTCTTGCACCGACGCGTCGTCCTCGAACAGGATGCGGCGCAGCTCGGGGCCGGCATGGGCGACGGCGCGGTCGATCCAGGCGGCGAAGGTGGGGTCCGCGGCGTGCAGCGCGCGGGCCATGGCCGGGCGCTGGGCGCCCTGGCCGGGGAACAAAAACACCGCCTGCGGAGGGGCGCCGGGGGTGCGGGCGGCCTCCGGGTCCGCGGCGCGCAGGCGGGCGGCGGCCTCGGCCGGGGTCCGGGCGACCACCGTGCGCCGCCAGCGGAAGGCCGTGCGGCCGGCGGCGAGCGTGTGGGCCGCGTCCGCCAGCGGCGGGGGATCGCGCTCCAGCCGCTCGGCGAGCGCCCGGGCGCTTGCCTCCAGCGCGGCCCGGGTCTTCGTGGAGAGGGTCAGCAGGCGGGGGGCGTCGGCGGGCTCGGCCCGGGGCGGGAGAGCCGGCGCCTCCTCCAGCACCACATGGGCGTTGGAGCCGCCGATCCCGAAGGAGCTGACGCCCGCCCGCCGCGGCCCGGCGCAGGTCCAGTCGCGCCGCGCCGCGACGACCTCGAACAGCCCGGCCGGGGCGTCGATGCGCGGGTTCAGCCGCTGGAAATGCAGGGTGGGGACCAGGGTGCGGTGGCGCAGCATCAGCGCGGCCTTGATCAGCCCCGCCACCCCGGCCGCCACGTCGAGATGGCCGATCCCGGTCTTGACCGAGCCCAGCGCGCAGGGCGCCTCGCGCGCGTCGCTCCCGAAGGCGCGGGCCAGGGCCGCGATCTCCACCGGGTCGCCCAGCGCGGTGCCGGTGCCATGGGCCTCGATGCAGGAGATCGAGGTCGAGGCGACGCCGGCCGCGGCCTGGGCGGCGGCGATCACCGCGGCCTGGGCGGCGACGTCGGGGGCGGTGAAGCTGGCCTTGCCGGCGCCGTCGTTGTTGACCGCCGACCCCAGGATCACCGCCGCGATGTCGTCCCCGTCGGCCAGCGCATCCTCGAGCCGCTTCAGCACCACCACGCCGACGCCGTTCCCCGCCACGGTCCCGTCGGCGTCCGCGTCGAAGGCCCGGCAGCGGCCGGTGGGGGACAGGATCCCCCCCGCCAGCGCCCGGTAGCCGTCCTGGCGCGACAGCGCGGCGCCGCCCGCCAGCGCCCGGTCGCACTCCCCCGCCAGCAGCGCCTGCACCGCCATGTGCACCGCCACCAGCGAGGACGAGCACGCCGTCTGCACGCTCATCGCCGGCCCCCGCAGGTCCAGCTTGAAGGCCGCGCGGGTGGCGAGGAAGTCCTTGTCGTTGGCCGTGAACACCTCGTAGGGCGTGACCGAGCGGCGGACCTCGGCGTTCCCGTGCAGGTTCGCCAGATAGCCGTTCATCCCGGCCGAGCCGTAGACGCCCGTCGCCTGCCCGGGCCCGTCGCCGGGGGCGTGGCCGGCGTTCTCCAGCGCGTGCCAGGCGCATTCCAGGAACAGGCGCTGCTGGGGGTCGAGGATCTCGGCCTCGGCCGGCGAATAGCCGAAGAAGCTCGCGTCGAAGCGGTCGTGGCCCTCGACCTGGGCGGCGACGGGCACGAAGTCGGGGGCGGCGAGGGTCGCCTCGTCCACCCCGCGGGCGCGCAGTTCGGCGGGGTCGAGGGCCTGGAGGCCGTCGACCCCCTCCACCAGGTTGCGCCAGAAGGTGTCGAGGTCCGGGGCGCCGGGAAAGCGGCAGGCCATGCCGACGACGGCGATCTCGAAACCGGTGCGCTCGGCTTGGGTGAGCTCGGGGGGGAGGTCAGGCATGTCGGGCTCCGTTCGGGGCGGTCTGCGCGCGGCGGCGGCGGAGGCGCGCGGCCCCCTGCAGGCGGGCCTGTGCGCGGCCGTCGGGGCGGTCGGGCGTCTCGGCGGCGACCCGCAGGGCGGCGAGATGGCGGCTCTGCGCGGCGAGGGTGGCGAAGCGGAACAGGTCGGGGACCGCGACCTCGATCCCGAGGTCCGCGCGGATCCGCTCCTGCAGCCGCAGGGTCAGCAGGGAGTGGCCGCCGAGCGCGAAGAAATTGTCCTCGGCCTCCGGCGTCTCCCCCTCCAGCAGCTCGGCCCAGAGGGCGGCGAGCCGGGGGAGAAGGCGCGCGACGGCGGCCTGCGGCGCCTCGCCCAAGGGCTTGGAAAGCGGCGGCGCGGGGGCCCGCGGGGCGGCGAGGGGGGCGGCCTCGAGCGCGATCTCGCCCAGCCGCGTGCGCGGCGCCTCGGCCAGGGTCGCCAGCACGCGGGCGGCGTCGGAGAGGGCGAGGCGCGCGACGGCCTCGTCCACAAGGGCGGCGTCGAAGAGGAGCCGCAGGCGCAGCCGCTGGCCGTCGGCGGAGGCGTGGGGGGCGGCGAAGAGGGTCAGGGGCAGGCTGGTCTGCTCGCGCACCTCCGCCGCCTCGATGGCGAAACCCTCGACCTCGCCCAGCAGGGCGGGGTCGGTGGGGTAGTTCTCGAACACCACCGCCGAGGTCAGCAGCGGCCCGCCGTCGGGGCGCCCGACCGCGGCCTGGACCTCGCCCAGCGGCAGATGCTCGTGCGGGCCCTGGGCGGAGAGGCGGGCCTGGATCTCGCCCAGCCAGTCGGCCAGCGGGCGGTCCGGATCGGCCTGCGCACGCATCGGCAGGGTGGTGAGGAACATGCCCGCCCGGCTCTCGACCCCCGCCAGCGCGGCGCTGCGGCCGGAGCGGGCGAGCCCCCAGACCACGTCGCGCGACCCCGAGAGCCGCGAGAGCGTCAGCGCCCAGGCCCCCTGCGCCGCGACCGCGAGCGTCACGCCGGCCCGCCGCGCCGCCGCCCTCAGCGCCTGCGTCTGGGCGGCGTCGAGATCGAGCGACAGGTCCCCGCGGCGCGCTGCGGGCGGTGCGGCAGGCGGCGGCGGGGTCCAGACGGCGGCGGGCGCGCGGTCGGCGAGCTCCGCCCGCCAGAAGGCCAGCGCCGCCGCGCGGTCCTGCGACAGGGCCCAGGCGACGTGCTCGCGGAACGGTCGCGCGGGAGGGAGGGGGCGGCCGGCGTAGAGGGCCAGCCACTCGCGCAGCAGCACCGGCGCCGACCAGCCGTCGAGGACCGCATGGTGGAAGCTCGCCACCAGCCGCCCCTCGCCCCCGCCGAGGCGGAACCGCGCGAGGCGCAGCAGCGGCGCGCGGCTGAGGTCGAAGCCGCGGGCGCGGTCCTCGGCGAGGAAGGCGGCGACGCGGGGGGCGCGCTCGGCCTGCGGCAGGTCGGTCAGGTCGTGAAGGGCGAAGGGCGCCCGGGCGCGGCGGCCGACCACCTGCAGGGGCCGAGCGCGGCCGCGCCAGACCAGCGCGGTGCGCAGGGCGTCGTGGCGGGCGACCAGCGCGTCCCAGGCGGCGCGCTCGCGCACGCGGTCGGGCTCGCCGCGCAGGTGCAGGACCACCTGCACCACATAGGCGCCGGAGCCCTCTGCGCCCTCGCCGAGGCTCTGGAACAGGATCCCGCCCTGGCCGGGGGCCAGCGGATAGACGTCCTGGATCGCGTCGCTCATCGCGCGGGCTCCCCGGTGGAGGCGTCCGCGGAGGCGTCGTCAGCGGCGGGGCGGGCGGTCCCTGCGGGGTCGATCAGGGACAGGCGGCCGGCGGCGAAACGGCGCAGGGTGGGGATGGCGGCGCGGTCGTCGTAGCGCAGGCTCTGCGCCTCCTCGCCCACGAAACGGGCGCAGACCTGGACATGGCCCTCGGCCATGCGGCCGTAGGCGGCGACGAAGCGGGCGTGGGCGGGGGCCAGCGCCTCGGGCAGGGCGGCGAAGCGGGGGCGCAGGCCGCGCCACAGGTTGATCAGCGCCCCATGCTCCCACGACATCAGCCCGCTGAACCCGTCCGAGCGCACGTGGGGCGGCGCCATCGAGGGGCGGACCTCGGCCTCGTAATCCGCGCGCGGGAAGGCCCCGGCGAGGCGCATGGCGGCGGCGGAGGCGTCCATCAGCTCGGCGGCGGCGTCCAGTTCGACCTCGGCCGCGGCGATCTCGCCCCGATCGAGCGTCAGGGCGAAGCGGCGCAACGCCAGGATCAGGCCCTGAACGTCGATGAAGAAGGCCCAGTGGAACTCGCGCCAGATCTCGCGCGGGGCGGGGGGCGTGCGGGTCATGGCAGGGTCTCCAGCCCGCAGACCCGGCCCAGCGCGCGGGCATGGGCGGCGAAGCCCGCGACCTGCGCCGCCAGCGCCTCGGGGGGCAGGTCGGGGCCGCGCAGGGCCAGCGACGAGACGGCGGCGGCGACGTGGACGAGGCCGCGCAGCATCTCCTCGGCCGGGGCCTCGCTCTCGATCCGGCGGACGCGGAAGTAGCGGTCGAAGTCCTCGACGTCCTCGGGGCCGGCGGGGATCGCGGTGCGGCGGGCGGGGGCGGTGGGGGCGCCGCCCTCGCCCAGCTCGGCGCGCAAGGCCGTCAGGCGGTCGAGGCGCGCCGCGGGGTCGGGATCGGCCAAGGCCGCGAGCGCCTCGCCCAGCCGCGCGCGCATCCGCGCGGCGGCGTCGGGGGGCAGCGCGATCTCCGCCGGCAGGTCGAGCGGCGAGGGCAGCTCCAGCGGCGCCGGGAGGGCGGCGGCCTCGGCCGTGGCGGGGGTCCAGGGGCGGGTCATGCGTCGGGCGCGCGCGATACGGGGCGCATGTCGGTCCAGACCCGGTCGATATGGGCGAGGCACGCCTCGCGCCCGCCGCGGAACCCCTCGGGCGCCCAGCCCCAGGGCAGGGGGCGCCAGGCGGGCCAGATCGAGTGGCGGCCGTCCTCGCTGATCGCCACGGCGTAGTCGTCCTCGTCGTCGGTCATCGGGGATCCTTCGGTCAGGCGCGGGGGAGGAGGCCGGCCTCGGCCATCGTCTCGAGGGCTTCGAGGAAGCGCTCGGCGACGACGGCGCGCTCGGCCTCGCCATGGGCGGTGGAGAGGAACCCGCCGCGGTCCCCCGGGCGCAGGTGCACGCCGCGGGCCAGCAGCAGCAGCGACAGCACCGGCGAGGCCGCCGCCGGCATCCGGCTGCGCGCGCCGTCGACGGCGAAGAACGAGCCGAAGCGGGCGAAGCGCACCGGGATCCCGCGCGCCTCCAGCCCCGTATCCAGTTGCGAGACCAGCTCGGCGGTGGCGGCGTTCAGCCCCTCCTGCAGGGCGGGGCCCCGGTCGAGCAGGATCTTCGCGGTCGCGTGGGCGGCGGTCAGGGACAGCGGGTGGCGGGCGAAGGTGCCGGCGAAGAAGCTCTGCGGAACCTGCGGGGCGGAGGCGTCGCCGAAGCGCCAGGCGCCGCCGTCGACCCGGTCCATGAACCGCCGCTCGCCCGCGATCAGCGCCAGCGGCAGGCCGCCGCCGGCGATCTTGCCGTAGGTGGCGAGGTCGGCGCGGATCCCGAAATGCGCCTGCGCCCCGCCCTGCGCCACGCGGAAGCCGGAGATCATCTCGTCGAAGATCAGCGCCGCGCCGGTCGCGGCGGTCGCCTCGCGCAGGCCATGGAGGAAATCTCGCGGCTGCAGCTCGGGGACCCGGCTCTGCACCGGCTCGACCAGCACCGCGGCGAGGGACCCGCCCAGCCTGCGCACCACCTCCAGCGACCGGGGATCGCCGTAATCCAGCACCACCAGGTCGCGCCCCAGCCGCCGCTGCACGCCCGGGAAACCGGGGGCGGCGGAGGTCAGCATGATCCGCTCCAGCAGCGGCTTCAGCGCGCGCAGCGGCCCCGAGCCGGCCCGCGCCAGCGCCCCGCGGCGCAGGTATTCCAGCCGGTGCGCCTTGAACAGCGCGAGGTCGGCGTGGCCGTGGTAGGCGTTGGTGAACACCGCCACCCTGCGCCGGCCGGTGGCGGCGCGGGCGAGGCGGAGGGCGGTCATCACCGCCTCGGTGCCGGTGTTGGTGAAGGTGACCCGCTCGTGGCCGGTGAGGCGGGCGAACATCTCCGCCGTCTCGCCGGCCAGCGGGGATTGCGGGCCGATGGGAAACCCCTGCGCCAGCCGCGCCTCCAGCGCCTGCCGGATCGGTTCGGGGTTGTGGCCCAGCAGGTTGCAGCCCAGCCCCATCAGGATGTCGACGTAGCGGTTGCCGTCGACGTCCCACAGATGTGCGCCCTCGGCCCGCTCGGCGACGACGGGGTAGAAGGCTTCCTTCAGCGCAGGCGTGAAGGGCATGGCGAGCGGGGTCTTGTCGGCGAGCCGGTCCCGGCTCGCCTCCGCCATCGCCTTCGAGCCCGGGGTGCGCGCGGCGAAGGCCGCGGCGGCGGCGGCGGGGAGGTCCTCGGCGGTCGAGGCTTTCGGGATCACGGGGGCGTGGCGGTTCATTCGGCGGCCATCCGGCGCGGGAGGGCGGGGCGAGCGCGGCACACGAAGCAAGCGGCGTCGTCGGCGCCGACCTCGCCGCGGCCTGCGAGCGTCTCGAGCGACACGTCGAAGCCCACCGCCTCGAGCCGGGCTGCGACGCCGTCGAGCGGGTGGCCGTGCACCGGGAAATCCATCGCGCGGTGCGCCCAGTCGGGATGGCGGGCGGCGAACGCCTCCAGCCGGCGCAGGCGGAGGCGGCGGGCGAGGGGGCGGCGCAGCAGGGCGCGGGTCAGCCCCCCGGCTGGGGCGGGCGCGCCCTGGGGCCGGCGGAACAGGTCGACGCGGAAGGCGCCCTCGGCCCGCTCGGGGGCGTAGCGGGGCGTGATGCTCCAGGCATGGTCGGCGGCGATCTCGCCGGCGGCCGTGCGGCCTTGCCAGTGCTTCGCCATCTGCGCGGGGTGGTTGATGTCGAAGACGAAGAGCCCGCCGTCCTCCAGCGCGGCATGGACCGCGCGGAACACCCGCTCCAGTTCGTCGAGATCGCGGATGTGGTTGAGGGAGGCGCTGGCGCAGACGGCCCCGGCGAAGGGGCTTTCATAATGAAAGTCGCGGGCGTCTCCGTGGCGCAGCTCCGCCCCCGGCGCGTTGCGGGCCGCCAGCCGCAGCATGTCGGCCGAGAGGTCCAGGCCCGAGACCGCGAACCCCCGCGCCAGCATCGGCGCCATCATCCGCCCGCTGCCGCAGCACAGGTCCAGCACCCGCGCCCCCGCCGGCAGGCGGTCGAGCAGCCGACGCTCCAGGAACCCCATCTTGAGGGCGCTGTAGGCGGGCCCCAGCGTGCGGTCGTAGAGCTCCGCCCAGGCGTCGTAGTCGCTAAGCGCTCGGGTCATCGCGCGGCCTCCTGAAGGTCGGGGACGCCGTTCGCCGCGAGGCAGGCGCGCACGTAGCGGCGCAGCAGGGCCTGGTCCAGGGGCGGCTCGGGCAGGTGGGGATCGAGGGCGGCGCGGGTCCGCGCGCAGGCCGGCGAGGGGCCGTTCCCGAAGCCCTCGCCGGGGCCCAGGGCCGCCAGCCGGTGCAGCGGGTGGTCCGGCTCGGCCCGCGCGATGCGGGCCATGTGGGCGCGCCACTCGGCCGGCGCGAGGCGGCGGATCGGGCGGCCCTCGGCGGCGCAGGCCTCGAACAGGCGCTCGGTGGAGACGGGGGTGGAATGGGCCAGGTGGAAGACCCGGCCCCGGTTCTCCGGATCGGCCGCCAGATGCAGGATGGCGCGGGCCGCGTGGTCCACCGGCAGCAGGCTCATCCGCGCCTCCCCCGCAGGGGCCAGGCCCGAGGCGAGGTAGCCCCGCAGCCGCAGCCCCAGGATGTCGGCCGGGTTGAAGGCGCCGGTGCGCGAGTGGCCCGAGATCGCCCCCAGCCGGTAAATGGCGACCGCGAGCCCCCGCGCGCCCGCCTCCGCCGCCAGCCGCTCGGCGACCCATTTCGTCAGGTTGTAGCCGCCGCCCGGCGGGGGCCGGCCGGCGGCCGCCTCGATCTCCGCCGCCGCGCCGACGGCGCTGAGCGTGGAGACGTGGTGGAAGGCGGCCCCCGTCTCCGCCGCCAGGCGCAGGAGGGCGCGGGTGCCCTCGACATTGGGGCCCCGCAGGGCGCGGTAGGGGCGGATGTGGTGGACCTCCGCCCCGCAATGCAGGATCGCGGCGCAGGCGGCGGCGCGGGCGAGATCCGGGGTCGAAAGGCCCAGGCTCGGCGCCCCGAGATCGCCCGTGACCGTGGCGACCCGCGCCTCCATCCCGGGGCGCAGCAGCCCGTGAGCCTGAAGCGCTGCGAGGATCGGCCCGGCCCCGCCGCGGCGCGTGAGGCACAGGACCTCGCGCACAGGGTCCTCCAGCAGCTCCGCCAGCAGGTGCACGCCCACGAAGCCGGTGGCGCCGGTCAGCAGCACCGGGCCCGGCAGGCCGGCGCGCAGCGGCGCCCCGGCGGCAGGGCGGATAGCAGGGTCGAGGGCGAGATCCTCGCGCCAGGGCTCGGCGCCGGGGCCTGGGGCGGTCTCGCCTTCGATGCGGCGGGCGATGGCGGCGACGGTGGAACTCTCGAACAGGTCGCGCAGCCGGGGGGCGGCGCCGCCGGAGGCCTCGATCGCCGCGACCAGGCGGGTGGCGAGCAGCGAGTCGCCGCCCAGGTCGAAGAAGTCGTCCTCCGCCCCCGGGTCCGCCACGCCGAGCAGGTCGGAGAAGAGCGCGGCCACCGTCCGTTCCGCCTCGCCCCGGGGCGGGCGGCCGCGGCGGGCGCGGGGCTCGGGCGCGGGCAGGGCGCGCAGGTCCAGCTTGCCGGTCGGCGACAGCGGCAGGCGGTCGAGGCGCACCAGCGCGTCGGGGATCATGTGGCGCGGCAGGCGGGCGAGGAGGTGGGCGCGCAGCGACTCCTCCGGCCTGCCCTCTGCGACCAGGTAGGCGACCAGCCGGGTGCGCCCGTCGACCTCGCGCGGGACCACGGCGGCGGCCTCGACGGCGGGGTGGCTTTCGCAGGCGCGGGCGATCTCCGCGGGCTCGATGCGGTGGCCGCGCAGCTTGATCTGGTCGTCGAGCCGCCCCAGCAGCCGGATCGAGCCGTCGCGCAGCCGCACCGCCCGGTCGCCGGTGCGATAGAGCCGCGCCCCCGGGGCCCCCCAGGGATCGGGCACGAACACCGCCGCCGTGGCCCCCGGCCGCCCGCGGTAGCCGCGCGCGAGGCCCAGCCCCGCCACGCACAGCTCCCCCGGCGCGCCCGGCGGCAGCAGCCCCTGCTGCGCGTCCAGCACATGCAGCCGCTTGTTCGCCGGCGCCTGCAGCACCGGGTCAGGCGCCTCGGCCGTCAGCGGGACCATCGAGGCGTTCACCGTGCACTCGGTCGGGCCGTAGGCGTTGATGAAGCGCCGCCCGGCGCTCCAGCGTTCGACCAGCTCGCGCGAGGGCGCCTCGCCGCCGACCAGCACCAGGCGAAGGTCGGGCAGGTCCGTCTCCGGCAGGCTGGCCAGCGCCGAGGGGGTGATGGTCAGATGCGTCGCCCGCCGCTCGCGCAGGGTGCGGGCGAAGGCGGGGCCCGCGGGCAGGTCGCGCGCCGGCGCCAGCAGCAACGTGGCGCCCGCGCCGAGGCTCATCACCAGGTCGGGGATCGAGGCGTCGAAGGAGAAGCTGAAGAAGCTCATCACCCGGTCGCCCGGCCCCGTCCCGCACATCGCGATCTTGTCGCGCGCGAGGTTCACCAGCCCCGCATGCGGAACCTCGACCCCCTTCGGCCGCCCGGTCGAGCCGGAGGTGTAGATCAGGTAGGCGAGGTCCTGCGGGTCGGCCCCCGCGGCGGGCGGCGTCTCCGCCCCCTCCGGCCAGCCGAGATCGAGGTCGATGCGCTCGGCCGCCCCCGGCAGGGCGATGTCGGAGGCGGTCAGCACCAGGCGCGCGCCGGAATCCGACAGCATCCACGCCAGCCGCTCCGCCGGATAGGCGGGGTCGAGCGGCAGGTAGGCCGCCCCCGCCTTCAGCACCGCGAGCCACGCCGCGACCATGTCCGCGCCGCGATCCAGCGCGATGCCCACCACCGCGTCCGGCCCGATCCCCAGCGCCCGCAGCCGATGCGCCAGGCGGTTGGCGCGGGCGTCGAGGGCGGCGTAGCTCTCGGCGCGCGTCTCGCCCCCGGCCTGCACCTCCACGGCGGGGGCGTCGGGGGTCTTCGCGGCCCAGGCCTCGAACAGGGCGGGGAAGCGCTCGGCGGGGTCGATCTCGCGCGCGGCGTCGTTCCACTCCACCAGCTCGCGGTGGATCTCCTCTGGCGAGAGCATGTCGAGCAGCGCCACAGGGCGGTCGGGCGCCTCGGCGGCGGAGGTCAGCAGGCGCTGGAGGTGGTCGGCGAAGGCGGCCACGGTCTCGGGCCGGAACAGGTCGCGGCAATAGTCGATATGGCCGGTCACGCCCCCGGGCCCGTCCACGAGGTCGAGCGAGAGGTCGTGGCGCGCGGGCCCCGGCGGCAGGGGCCGGCGGCGCAGGGTCAGACCGGGCAGGGTCCAGGCCTCGCGCGGGGCGCGGTCGAGCTGGAATTTCAGCTGGAACAGGGGGCTGGCGCCGGGATCGCGGGGGCGCTGGAAGGCCTCGGCCAGGCGCTCGAAGGGGACGTGGCGATGCTCGGTCGCGTCGAGCAGGTCGTCGCGCACCCGGGCGAGATTGGCGGCGAAGCCCTGCGCCGGAGAGACCTGGCTGCGCAGCGGCAGCGGGTTGACGAAGAGGCCGATCAGCCGCTCCAGCTCCGGCCGGCCGCGGGTCGAGGCGGGGGCGCCCACGATCAGGTCCCGCTCCCCGGTCCAGCGATGGGTCAGCGCCAGCACCCCCGTCAGCAGCACGGCGAACAGCGAGGCGCCCTGCGCCGCCCCCAGCGCGCGCAGCCGCTCGACCAGCGGCGCGGGCAGGGCCAGCGGCAGGCGCGCGGCCGCGAGGCTCTGCACCGGCGGGCGCGGCAAGTCGGCGGGCAGGCGGGTGACGGGGAGATCGGCGAGCCGCTCTTGCCAGAACGCCATGTCCGCGGCCTCGGCGGCCCGGCGCGCCTGCGACAGGGACCAGGCGGCGTGATCGCCGTATTGCACCGGCAGGGGGGGCAGGTCCGGGGCCTCGGCCGCCCCGATCTCGGCGGCGTAGAAGCGCGAGACCTCGTCCATCAGGATCTCGATCGAGCCGCCGTCGGCGGCGATGTGGTGCAGCGTGACCAGGATCAGCGTGCGACCCTCGCCCAGGGGGGCGAGGCAGAGGCGGATCGGGGGATCGGCTGCCAGGTCGAAGGGGCGCGCGGCCTCCTCGCGGATCAGCGCCTCGGGGTCGGCGGGCGTGGCTCGGCGCAGGGGGATGCGCGGCTCGGGGTCGATGCGCTGGCGGGGGACGCCGCCGGCGTCCTCGATGCGCAGGCGCAGGGTCTCGTGGCGGGCGGCGACGCGGGACAGGGCGGCCAGCAGCGCGGCCTCGTCCAGCGCGCCCTCGGCCTCGATGGCGAAGGGGATGTGGTGGGCGGCCTCGGGCTGCATCCGCTCCAGCGCCCACAGCCTCGCCTGCGCCGCGGTCAGGGGCGGGGCGGCGGCGCCGAGCGCGGGGATCGGCGAATCGGGCCGCGGCGCGGAGGCGGCGCGGTCGAGAAAGGCCAGGATCTCGGGCTTGCGGGCCCGGATCTCGGCGCCCAGGGGGCCGGCCAGCAGCTCCGACGGGCCGGTGCAGCGCAGGCGGCCGTCGACGACCGCAACGCGGATGCCGTGCTGGAAAAGGCGGGCGAGGAAGCCCTCCGCATCGGGCGCTCCGCGGAAGGCGGATTCGGCCTGCGAAGGGGCGAATGACGTCCAGGGGCTCGGCATGGATCTCGACGCGACGAAGGGGGGACGAGAGCGCCTGGGAAGCCGGGGCCTGGGTCAAGCTCGAATACCCGACTAAAACAGTTTGGATCTGCGGGCAAGCCGTGTAGAGGTGAAACCATCGAGGAGCGAGCCTCGCCGCCGCCCGCCAGCCCCTCCGCGAAATCCACCGATCCGAGGAGTGCCGCGCGCGATGCCTGCGTCCGCCGTCCCCGCTGTTGCGTCCAACCCAAGTCCCTGCGCCGCCGACCCTTTCCGGAGCATCCTGGCGCATCTCGACGACCGCGCCGCGGGCATGGGCGCGGTGGAGGCCTTCCGCTTCCACGGCGACGAATCGCGCGACGAGCCCGAGGCGTTCACGAGCTGGACCTGGGCCGGGCTGCACGCCCGCGTCGCCGGCGTGGCGGCGGAGCTGCGCGCCTGCGGCGCCATCGCGCGGGGCGACCGGGTGCTGGTGGCCTTCCCGGCGGGGCTCGCCTTCATCGCGGCCTTCCTGGGCTGCCTCGCCGCCGGCGCCGTGCCCACCCCCGTGCCCCCGCCGCGCCGGCGCGAGCGCCTCAGCCGCTGGGCCCATATCGCCCGCGATTCGGGCGCCGCGGCCCTGCTCTGCGCGCCGGAGCTGCGCGACCGTCTCGGCGAGGCGGTGGCCGAGGCGGGCGTCGCGCACATCCTGCTGTCGGAAGCGGCCGATCCCGCCCGGCCGGCCCCTGAGCCGGGCGCGGCCTGGGACCAGCCGGGGCCCGGGGACCTCGCCTTCCTGCAATACACCTCCGGCTCCACCGGGGCGCCGAAGGGGGTGATGATCACCCACGGGATGCTCTCGGCGAACCTCGAGCAGATCCGCCACGCCTTCCGCTTCCGTCCCTCGGACCGGATCGCGGGCTGGCTGCCGCATTACCACGACATGGGCCTGATCGGCGGCATCCTCACGCCGGTGCGCCTGGGCGTGCCCAACGCGATGATGAGCCCGGCGGCCTTCCTGCGCGACCCGATCCGCTACCTGGAGCTCGCCTCCCGCTCCGGCGCCACCCTGATCGGCGGCCCGAACTTCGGCTACGAGCACTGCCTGCGCCATGCCTCGCCCGAGGCGCTGGCGCGGGTGGACCTATCGGGCCTGCGCCTCGCCTTCTCCGGCGCCGAGGCGATCCGCGCCGAGACCCTGCGCCGGTTCGCGCAGACCTTCGCCCCGCGGGGCTTCAGGCCCGAGCTGTGGGTCGGCTGCTACGGGCTGGCCGAGGCGACGCTCTGCGTCTCCGTCACCCCGCCCGACGGCGCGGGCGCGCGGGCGCTGGCGCTGGACGCCGAGGCGCTCGCCGCCCACCGCATCGCCCCCGGCCACGGCGCCGAACTGGTCGAGAGCGGGGCGGTCGCGCCGGGCATCGAGCTCGCCATCGTCGACCCTGCGTCGCGGACCCGCCTCCCCCCCGATGCGGTCGGCGAAATCTGGCTGCGGGGCGCTTCGGTGGCGCGGGGCTGCTGGGGGCGCGAGGATGCCGAGGGGACCTTCGACCAGCGCCTCGACGGACAGGGCGGCTGGCTGCGCACCGGGGACCTGGGCGCGCGGGTCGACGGCCGGCTCTATGTCGCCGGGCGGCTGAAGGAGCTGATCGTGGTCCGCGGCCGCAACCTCCACCCCCAGGACCTGGAGGCGACGGCGACCGCCGCCCACCCCGACCTGCTGCCCGGCCGCGCCGCCGCCTTCGCGCTGGACGCCGGCGGCGACGGCGACTTCGCGCTGGCCTGCGAGCTGCACCGCAGCGCCTGCCGCGCGCCCCGCTCGGCCGAGATCTTCGCCGCCCTGCGCCGGGCGCTGGCCGATCGCCACGGGGTGCTGCCCGCGCGGCTCGTGCTGCTGCGCCCAGGCGCGCTGCCGGCGACCCCCAGCGGCAAGATCCAGCGCTTCGCGGTGCGCGACGGCCTCGCCCCCGGCGGCTGGCTGACCCCGCTCGCCGAGCACGCCCGCGCGGCGCCGCAGGACCCGCAGGCGGCCCCTCCGGGCGCCCTCGCCCAGGCCCTGCGCGCGGCCCCGCCCGCGGTGCGCCGGGCCCGCCTGCTGGCGCATCTGCGCGCCGCGCTGGCCCGGGCGACGGGCGACGACGCGGCGATCGCCGAGGACGTGGGCCTGTTCGATCTCGGCCTCGATTCCGCCGGCGGCGTGGCGCTGGTGGCGGGGCTGGAGCGGGACCTCGACCTTGCGCTCGACGCGACCCTGATCTACGAGCACGCCACGCTCGCCACGCTGGGCGACCACCTGTTGGGCCGCCTGTTTCCGCCCGACGCGCCCCCCTCCGGCGCCGGTCCCGGCCAGTCAGCCCACGCCCCCCTTGCCAGCGAAAACCGGGCCCCCCAGGGCGCCCGAGACGTTCCCGCCAGCGATGACGACGACGAGGCCATGCGCGCGCTCGAGGCGCTGCTGGCTTCCGATCCCTGACCGGGAGAGGGTTCCGATGACCTCCACCAGCCAGCCCCACGGGGAGGGCGAGGCGCGGATGCGCGATCTGCTCGATCGCGCCGCCGCCCGCCTCGCCCGCCACCAGGCCGACCGCCACGAGGGGATCGCCGTCGTCGGCCTCGCCGCCCGCTTCCCCGGCGCCCCGGACCTCGACGCGTTCTGGGACCTGCTGGACCGCGGCGAGAGCGGGCTGCAGCGCGTGGACGCCGCCGATCTCGCCGCCGCGGGGCTTCCGGCCGCGCTGCTCGACGATCCCGACTACGTGCCCGTCTGGGGCGGCCCGCCCGAGGCGGACGGCTTCGACGCCGATCTCTTCGGCTACGCCCCGCGCGAGGCGGAGCTGCTGGACCCCCAGCAGCGGATGGTCCTGGAATGCGCCTGGCACGCGCTGGAGGACGCCGGCCGCGATCCGGCCCGCGAGCCCGGCCGCGTCGGCGTCTGGGCCGGCGCGTCGCTGTCGAGCCACCTGCTGCGCGCCGCCGGCCGGGCCGGCCGGATGGAGGCGGGGCTCGCCAACATCGCCGGCATGGTCGCGGCCCGCGTCTCCTGGCGCTTCGGCCTGACGGGGCCGAGCGTGGGGGTGCAGACCACCTGCTCGACCGCGCTCACCGCGATCCACATGGCCGTGCAGGCCCTTCGCCGGCGCGAGTGCGACCTGGCGCTGGCCGCCGCCGCCGCCGTCGACGCCCCCCGCCCCGAGGGCTACGCCCACCAGGCCGGGGGCGTCGCCGCCCCCGACGGCGTCTGCCGGCCCTTCGACGCCGCCGCCGCCGGCACGGTCTTCGCCAACGGCTGCGGCGTGGTGGTGCTGCGCCGGCTGAGCGACGCGCTCGCTGACGGGGACCCGATCCGCGGCGTGATCCTGGGCTCGGCCATCGGCAGCGACGGGGCCGACAAGGTGGGGCTGACGGCGCCCAGCGTCTCGGGCCAGGCGGCGGTGCTGTCGGCGGCGCTGGCCGACGCGCGGCTGGGGGCCGAGGCCCTCGACTGCATCGAGGCCCACGGCGCCGGCACCGCCCTGGGCGACCCGATCGAGGTCGCCGCCCTCACCCGCGCCCATGGCGAGGCGCTGGAGACGGCCGGGCGCCGCTGCACCCTGGGCTCGGTGAAGGGCAACGTCGGCCATCTCGACGCCGCCGCCGGCATGGCGGGGCTCGCGAAACTGCTGCTGGCTTTCAGCCACGACCGCTTCCCCAGCACGGCGAACTACGCGCAGCCCAACCCGAAATGCGCCTTCGGCCCCTTCGAGGTCTCGGCCGAGGCCCGCCCCTGGCCCCGCGACCCCCACCGCCCGCGGCGCGCCGGCCTGTCGTCGTTCGGCATGGGCGGCGCCAACGCCCACCTGGTGATCGAGGAGCCGCCGCGCCTCCCCGCCGCCCCGCAGACGGAGGGCGCCCAGCTCCTCCCCCTCTCCGCCCGCACGCCCGAGGCGCTGGCGCGGCTGGGCGAGGATCTGGCCGCGGCGCTGGAGGCGGGCGAGGCCCCGCTCGCCGACGTGGCCTTCACCCTCCAGGTCGGCCGCCGCCCGCTGCCCGAGCGGCGCGCCGTCGTCGCCGCCACCCGCGAGGCCGCCATCGCCGCCCTGCGCGCGCCGGCCGAGCCGCTGCGCCCCCTCTCCGGCGCCCCCGAGCCAGTCTTCGTCTTCGCCGGCCAGGGCGCCCAGCGCGCCGGCATGGCCCGCGACCTGCGCGCCGCCGAGCCGGCGTTCCGCGAGACGCTGGACGCCTGCCTCGACCTCGCCCCCGCCGAGCTGGTCCTCCCGGCCCTCATGCTGGACCCCGCCGAGCCCCGGCGGATCCACGAGACCCGGGCCGCCCAGCCCGCGCTCTTCGCCCTCGAGCTGGCGCTGGCGCGGATGTGGATCGCCCGCGGCGTCGTCCCCACGGCGCTGATCGGGCACAGCGTGGGCGAGCTCGCCGCCGCCTGCCTTGCGGGCGTGATGGACCTGGAAGGCGGGATGCGCCTCGCCGTCGCCCGGGGCGCGCTGATGCAGGCCTGCCCGCGGGGCGCGATGCTGTCGGCGATGATCTCGGAGGCGGAGGCGGAGGGCGCCTTGCCCGAGGGCGTGGAGCTCGCCGCCGTCAACGGCCCGCGCAGCGTGACCCTCGCCGGGCCCGAGGCGGCCATCGCCGAGCTCGCCGCGCGGCTCGAGCGCAGCGGAGTCGGTTGTCGGCCCCTGCAGACCTCCCACGCCTTCCACAGCGCCGCGATGGAGCCAGCCATGGCGCCCTTCCGCGAGGCGGTGGCGGGCGTGGCGCTGCGCCCTCCCGAAATCCCCATCGTCTCGACCCTCACCGGCGACTGGCTGACGGCGGCCGAGGCGACGGACCCCGACCGCTGGTCCCGCCAGCTCCGCCGCCCGGTGCGCTACGGCGAGGCCGTGGCCCGCCTGCGCGAATATTCGCGCCCTCTGCTGCTGGAGATCGGGCCGGGCGCGGGGCTGATCCGCCTCGCCCGCCAGGCGCTGGCCGGCGACGACGGGCCCGAGAGCCGCGGCGTCGCCTCGCTGCCCGAGGCCGGCGCCCGCGACGGCGCGGCCGAGGTCCTGCGCGCGACCGGCGAGCTCTGGGCCGCAGGGGCGCCCATCGACTGGCCCGCCCTGCACCCCGCCCCCCGCCGCCGCGTGCCGCTGCCCGGCTACCCGTTCCAGCGGCGCCCCTTCTGGCTGCCCCCCGCCTCCGCCGCGCCCGAGGATCCGCGGGCCGCGACCGACCCCGCCCGCTGGACCCACCAGCCCAGCTGGCGGCGCCTGCCCGCCGCCGCCCCCGCCGCCCCGCCCCGCCGTCTGCTGCTGGGCGCCGCGGCGCTGGACCCGCGCCTCGACCGACCGCTGGCGGCCGAGCGGCTGGACCTCCCCCCCGAGGCCGACTCCACAACCCTGCGCGAGGCGCTGGAGGCGGCCGCCCCCGAAGAAATCCTCTGCGCCTGGGGCCTGGACGAGACCGCGGGCGAGGCGCCGGGCGCGCTGCTCCGCGGGGCCGTGGCGCTGGGCCGGGCGCTGGCGGGCTCGACCCTGCGCCCGCGCCTGACCCTGGTCGGCGCCGGCATGCAGGACGTCGCCGGGCGCGAGCCGCTGGACCCCGGCGCGGCCATGGCCGCGGGCCTGGTGCCGGCGCTGGCGCAGGAGCTGCCGGGCCTCGTCTGCCGCAGCCTCGACCTGGACCTCTCCGAGCCGGCGGGCCCGATCCGCGGCCTCGCCGACGCGCTGAACGCCCCCTTCGCGCCCGCCGACGCGCTGGCCCTGCGCGGCGGCCGGCTGTGGCGGCGGGAGTGGGAGGCCGCGCCCTCGCCCGAGCCCGAGACGCTGCCCGCCCTTCATGGCCGCGCCGCGGTGATCGTGGGCGACCTCGCCTCCGGCCTGACCCTGGCCTTCGCCCGCGCGGCCCGCGAGGCCGGGGCCTGCGGCGTCGCGCTGCTGGGCGCGGGCGCGCAGACCGGGCAGGGGGAGGGCCGCCTCGCCGACGGTCTGCGCGCCCTGGCCGCGCCCGGCTTCACGCTCCATGCCGAGGCGGGCGACCCGACCGACGCCGCCTGGCTGGGCCGGGCGCTGGATGCGGCCGAGGCGCGGCTGGGCCCGCTCGCCGGCGTCTTCCACACCGGCGCCATGGGCGACGCCAGCCTCATGGCGCTGGCCGAGGCCGAGCCCGCGGCGCTGACCCGCCTGGTCGAGCCGCGCCTGCGCGGCGTGGCGGCCCTGCGCCGGGCTCTGGCGGGCCGCGACCTCGCCTTCTGCCTGGTGCAGTCGTCGCTGTCGGTGCTGGCGGGGGGCGCCGGCCTCGGCCCCTACGCCGCCGCCAACGCGGGGATCGAGGCGATCGCCGCGCTGGCGGGGCGCGAGGGCCCGACCGCCTGGCAGGCCGTGCAATGGGACGCGGCCGAGACCGGCTCGCTGGCCGGCCACGCCGGCCTCTCGACCCTGCGGATCCTCTCCGAGGCCGAGGTCGCACGGCTGACCCGCGCCATCCTCGCCCGGCCGGGCGCGAGCCTGGTCGCGGTCACCCCCGGCCCCCTCGCGCGCCGGCTCTCCGAAGCCGACCGCCCGCCGGCCGAGCCCCCGGCGCCCCGCCGCCGGACCCGCCCCCTCGTCCCCCCGCGCGACGATACGGAGCGGGCGGTGGTGGCGGTGATGTCGCAGATGCTCGGCGTGCCGGAGATCGGGGTCGAGGACGATTTCTTCGAGCTCGGCGGCCACTCGCTCCTCGCCATCCAGATCGTCGACCGTCTGCGCCGCGACTTCGGCGTCGAGCTGCCGGTGCGCGCCCTGCTGCAGGAGCAGCCCTCCGCCGCCGGCATCGCCGCCGCCCTGCGCGAGGCTCGCGCCAAGGCCGACGAGGACGGCCGCGCGCTGGCGCGGATGCTCGACGAGATCGAGACCAGCCCCGCCGACGGCGCGGCCTGACCAACCCCCCGGGAGGATCCATGCAGTTCAGCCTGTTCTACTTCGACGGCGACGGCTCTCGCCGGAACCCCGACGCCTATCGCCTGCTGCTCGACAGCGCCCGCTTCGCCGACGAGAACGGCTTCCAGGCGCTGTGGGTGCCCGAGCGGCATTTCCACGCCTTCGGCGGCCTCTACCCCAACCCTGCGGTGATCCACGCCGCCCTGGCGATGGCGACGAAGAACGTCCAGCTCCGCTCCGGCAGCGTGGTCGCGCCGCTGCATCACCCGGTCAGGGTGGCCGAGGACTGGGCGGTGGTCGACAACCTCTCCGGCGGGCGCGCCGGCGTCGCCATCGCCTCGGGCTGGACGATGGAGGAGTTCGTCCTCTCGCGCGAGCCGCACGGCTTCCGCCGCACCCTGATGTGGCGCAGCTACGACGAGATCACCCGCCTGCTCGCCGGCGAGGCGGTGGTCTTCGAGGACGCCGACGGCAACGAGGTCGAGGCGAAGACCCTGCCGCGCCCCCTGCAGCCGCGCATCCCCTTCTGGGTCGCCGGCCAGTCCACCGAGACCTTCGTCGAGGCCGGCCGGCGCGGGATCAACGTGCTGTGCTCGCTGCTGGGCGAGACGCTCGACGACGTGGCCCCCAAGATCCGCGCCTACCGCGAGGCGCTGGACCGCGCCGGCCACGATCCCGACGCCGGGCGCGTGGCGATGATGGTGCACACGTTCCTCGCCGAGGACCCCGAGACCGCGCGGGCCAGGGTGATCGGGCCGTTCTCCGACTACCTGCGCACCCACTACCACCTGCTCGAGAGCCTGGCGAAGAGCATGAAGCTGGACGTGCGGCTGTCGGATTTCTCGCAGGACGACCTCGACAGCCTGCTCCGCTTCGGGGTCGAGGGCTTCATGAACGGCCGCGCCCTGATCGGCTCCCCCGAGAGCTGCCGCCCGATGGTCGAGGCGCTGGCCGAGGCGGGCGTGGACGAGATCGCCAGCCTGATCGACTTCGTGCAGGACCGCGAGCTGGTGATGGGGGGCCTGCCGCATCTCGCGGAACTGGCGAAGGCCACCGCCGGCGTGCGGCGGCTGGAGGCGGTCTGAGCATGGAGGCTCCAGGCAGGGCCGGGCCCGACCTCGCCGCGCTGCGCGCCCGGGTGGCGGGGCTGTCGGCGGCGCAGCGCGAGGCGTTGCGCGCGAAGGTGGAGGCGGCGGGCATCGCCTGGTCGCAGGTGGCCCCCGAGCCGCCCGCGCGGCCTGCGCGCCTGCCGCTCTCGCCCGCGCAGATGCAGTTCTGGCTGATGCAGACGCTGCGCCCGCACGACGCCTCCTTCGCCATCGCCTTCGCCTGGGAGATCGAGGGGCCGCTGGATGCGCCGGCCTTGCGCGGCGCGCTGACCCGCCTCGTCGCCCGGCACGAGGCCCTGCGCACCCTCCACCCCCAGGACGACGACGGCCCGCGGCAGGAGATCCCGCCCCCCGCCCCCTTCGCGCCGGAGGAGGCCGCGCCCGCCGACCCCGACGCCGCCGAGCGCGCCTTCGTCGCCCGCCCCTTCGACCTCGCCAACGATCTCCCGATCCGGGCGACCCTGCTGCGGCTGGGCGAGGGGCGCGCGCGCCTGATGGTCTCGATCCACCACATCGCCGCCGACGGCTGGTCGCGCGGCATCCTCCTGCGGGAGCTGGCCGCGGACTACGCCGCCCTGCGCGACGGCGAGCCCGGGGCGGCGGCCCCTCCGGCGCAATTCGCCGACCTCGCCCTCGCCCAGGCCGACTGGCTGCAGGGGCCCGAGGCCCGCGCCCAGGAGGCGTTCTGGCGCGAGCAGCTGGCCGGCCTCTCCCCCCCGCGCCTGCCCGAGGCGCCGGGGGCCGAGGGCTCTGCGGACCGTCGCGCGGAGACCTCCTTCCACCGCCTGCCGCCCGACCTCGCCGCCCGCGTGGCGCCGGCGGCGGCGGCGCTGGGGGCGACGCCCTTCACGCTGCTGCTGGCGGTGTTCCAGCTGCTGCAGCACCGGCTGACGGGGGCGGACGACCTTTCGGTCGGCGTGCCCTCCGCCGGCCGGGACGGGGCGGCGGCCGGGACGGTGGGGCTTTTCGTCAACACGCTGGTGCATCGCGCCCGGCCCCGCGCGGGGCTGAGCTTCCGCGACTGGACGGCCGCGGTCCATGCCGGCTTCCTGCGCGCCTTCGACCGCCAGGCGCTGCCCTTCGCCCGGGTGGTCGAGGCGACCGGCGCCCCTCGCCGCCCCGACCGCACGCCGCTGTTCCAGACCCTGTTCCAGGTGCAGTGGGACGGCTACGCCCGCCAGAACGCCGACGCCGTGGACCTCGGCGACCCCCGCCTGCGCATCCGCCAGCGCCCGATCCCGCTGGCCGAGACCAAGTTCGACCTGACCTGGACGATGATGTCGCGCGAAGACGGCCTCGTCCTGATCGTGGAGCGTCGCGCCGCCCTCTACGACGCCGGCTTCGTCGCC
This sequence comes from Albimonas pacifica, assembly GCF_900113695.1. GTDB lineage: Bacteria > Pseudomonadota > Alphaproteobacteria > Rhodobacterales > Rhodobacteraceae > Albimonas > Albimonas pacifica. The sequence continues at coordinate 585,390 of NZ_FOQH01000002.1, forward strand.
CGCATGGCCGCCCAGTTCGAGACCCTGCTCGCCGCCGCCCTCGACCGCCCCGAGGCGGCGATCGAGACGCTGGAATGGCGCCCCCCCGCCCAACGCGCCGCAGCCGTCCTGACCGGGCCGAGCCGCCCCATCCCCGACCTCGCCGACCTGCTCGCGCCGCCAGCCGGCGCCGAGCCGGCCCTGATCGACGCCGGCGCCGCGCCGGCCCTGATCGACCTCTCGACCGGCGAGACGCTGGACGCCGCCGCCCTTCATGCGGCCGCCGACCATCTCGCCCGCGCCCTCCGCGCCCGGCCGGAGCTGGCGGGCCCCGGCGCCTGCCTCGGCCTGTGCCTGCCGCGGCGCCCCTCGCTGGTGGTGGCGATGCTGGCGGCGCTGAAGGCGGGCATCCCCTACGTGCCGCTCGACCCCGCCCACCCGGCTGCGCGGCGCGACGCGGCACTGATCGACGCCGGCGTCGGCCTGCTGCTGGCGGAGGAGGAGATGTCGGCCCCCTGTCCGGTGGTCGACCCCACGACGCTGGAGGCCCCCGAGGCCCCGCCGCTCCCGCGCCCCTCTCCGGACGCCCTCGCCTACCTGATCTTCACCTCCGGCTCGACCGGGCGGCCCAAGGGCGTGCCGATCTCCCGCCGGGCGCTGGCGAACCTGCTGGCCGCCACGCTGGAGGGCCCCGGCCCGCGCGCCGGAGACCGGATGCTGGCGCTGACCACCGTCGCCTTCGACATCGCGGCGCTGGAGATCCTGGCCCCGCTCGCCGCCGGCGCCACGGTGGCGCTGGCCGACCGCGACCATGCGCTGGATCCCGACCGGCTTTCGGCTGCGCTCGACCGCCACGCGGTCACCCACATGCAGGCCACCCCCGCCGCCTGGCGGCTGTTGGTCGAGGCCGGCTGGCCCGGCCGCCCCGGCCTGACCGCGCTCTGCGGGGGCGAGGCGCTGCCCGCCGATCTCGCCCGCGCCCTGGCCCCCCGCGTCGGCGCCCTGTGGAACATGTACGGCCCGACCGAGACCACGATCTGGTCCGCCGCCCTGAAGCTGGAGGCGGTCGAGGGCGACGCCCCCGTCCCCATCGGGGGCCCGCTCGCCAACACCACGCTGCGGATCCTCGACCGCCACGGCCAGGCCCTGCCGGAGGGCGTGCCCGGAGAACTCGTCATCGGCGGCGCCGGCCTCAGCGCCGGCTATCACCGCCGGCCCGACCTGACCGCCGAGCGCTTCGTCGAGATCGGGGGCGAGCGGGTCTACCGCACCGGCGACCTCGCGCGGCTGGAGGCGGGGGGGCGGATCGCCTTCCTCGGGCGGCTCGACCACCAGATCAAGCTCGACGGCCACCGCATCGAGCCCGGCGAGATCGAGGCCGCCCTGACCGCCCGCGCCGACGTGGCCGAGGCGCTGGTCATGGTCCGCGACGGCCGGCTGACCGCCTGGCTGCGCCCCCAGGGCGCGCGCGCGCCGTCGCCCGCCGAGCTGCGCGCCGACCTCGCCGCCCGGCTGCCCGCCTACATGGTCCCCGGGGCCTTCGTGGCGCTCGAGGCCTTCCCTCTGAACGCCAACGGCAAGATCGACCGCGCCCGGCTGCCCGACCCCGAGGCCGCCGCCCCCCGCGACCCCGGCCGCCCCCCCGCCACGCCCGAGGAGACCGCCCTGCAGGCGATCTGGGCCGAGGTGCTGGGCCGCGAGACCGTGGGGGTCGAAGAGAACTTCTTCGACCTCGGCGGCGCCTCGATCAGCGCCATGCGCATCGCCGCGCGGGCCCGGGCGCAGGGGCTGATGCTGGCCCCGGCCCAGATGTTCGCCCACCAGACCGTCGCCGCCCAGGCCGCCGCCGCCCGCGCCGCGGCCTCCGAGCGCCTCCCCTTCACCCCCGCGCAACACGCCCAGCCCCCCGAGCCCCGCCGCCGCCTGCGCGTCCCCACCCCCGGCGCGACGCCCTCGGCGCTCGCCGCCGCCGTCGCGGCCCTGCGCGAGGCCCATGCCGTCCTGCGCCTGACCGCCGAGGACGACGCCTGGCGCCCCGATCCGGCGGCGGAGGCGCCGGCCTGGCAGGCGCATCTCGACGACGAGAGGCTGGAGCTGACCGTCGACCCGCGCCTGCTCGACGCCCCCTCGACCGAACGGCTGGCCCTGGCGCTCGCCGCCCATCTGCGGGGCGAGGCGCTGGACCTGCCGGCGGAGGCGCCCGCCGCGCGCCCTGCGCAGGCCGCGCCCCGGCTGGACCCGCTGCCCCATCGCGGCGGGGCAGGGACCTCGGCGCCGGTTTTCCAGACGCTGGCGGAGGCCGATCTCGCCGCCTTCCGGGCGGAGGTCCGCCGGTCCGGCGCCCCCGAAAGCCGGCTTGCGGCCGCGGCGCTGGCCCGCACGCTCTCGGCCTGGCAGGGCGGCGGGGCGGTGTCGCTGGCGCTGCTGGCGACGGCGCCCCTCTCCGGCCTCGGCCATGCCCTCCGCCTGCTGCCCCTGCGCCTGACCGAGGTTCCCACCGACCCCGCCGCCGCCCTGCGCGCCGTGCAGGCCGCCGCGGAGACCGGGGACGTGGACCCGCGCGCGCTGCCCGAGGGCCTGGCGGTTCTCGAATGGACGCAGGCCCCCGCCGCTGGCGTGGAGTGGATCGAGGCCCCCGCCCCCCCGCTCCCGCCCTCGCCCGCCCTGCACCTGGCCGTCGAGGCCGGGCCCGCCGCTTTGCGCCTGACCTGGCGGGGGGCGGGTTTCGAGCCGGCGGGGCTGGCGCGGCTCGCCGCCCGCGGGCGGGCCGAGCTCCTCGCCCGTCCCGCCCCGACGGCCCCGCCCGCACGGGGGCCCGCGAAACTCGACCGCCTGCGCGCGCGGCTCGTCCAACCCGGAGGATAAGGCCCATGGACCCGATCCTGGACGTCTACGAGATGACCCCGATGCAGGCGGGGATGCTGTTCCAGTCGCTGCTCGACCCGCAGACGGGCGCCTATGTGCAGCAATACTGGGGCCGGCTCTCGGGCCCGCTGGACGAGGCCGCCTTCCGCGACGCCTGGGCCGCGGTGATCGCCCGCCACGACCTGCTGCGCGCCGCCTGCCACTGGGAGGATCTCGACCGCCCCGCCTTCGCCATCCACGCCGAGGCGGAACCGGAGTGGACCTCGATCGACCAACTCGACATGCCGCTCGAGGACTGGCTGGCGCAGGACCGGGCGCGGGGCTTCGACCTCTCGGCCGCGCCGCTGATGCGCTTCGCCCTGATCCGCACGGGCGAGGCCGAGCGGACCTTCGTGTGGACCTTCCACCACCTGCTGCTCGACGGCTGGTCGGGGGCGCTGCTGGTGCGCGAGATGCTGGCGATCCTCGCCGGAGAGGACCCCGGCCCCGCCCCCACCCCGTTCCGCGCCTTCGCCGACTGGCGCGCGGCCCAGGACCCGAACGCCGCCCGCGAGACCTGGACCGAGGCCCTGGCGGGGGCCGAACTGCCCACGCCGCTCGGCCTCGACCGATCCGGCGGCGCGCCGGGGCTTGCCGAGCATCGTTTCCGCCTGGGCCGCGAAACCACCGCCGCGCTGGCTCGGACGGCGCGGGCGCAGCGACTGACGCTCGCCACGCTGATGCAGGGGGCCTGGGCGCTGCTGCTCTCGCGCCAGGCGGGGCAGGGGGACGTGACCTTCGGCTGCGTGCTCGGCGGCCGCCCGCCGGAGCTGCCGGGGGCCGAGCGCATGGTGGGCCTGTTCCTCGAGACCCTGCCGCTGCGTGTGCAGGTGGAGGACGAGCGCCCGCTCGCCGACTGGCTACGCGCCCTGCAGGAGACCCAGCGCGCGCAGGAGGTCGCCCCCCGCGCGGCCCCGGGCGAGATCCAGGGCTGGCTCGGCCTCGGCGCCACGCCGCTGTTCGAAAGCCTGCTGATCGTCGAGACCTATCCCGAGAGCATCGAGGCCGTCGCCCGCCGCGACGGCGCCGAGATCCGCCTCTCCGACACCGGCCTGCATGAGCGCACGGGCCTGCCCCTGACCCTCAAGGTCCTGCCGGGAGAGGACCTGGAGATCGTGCTCTGCGCCGAGACCTCGCGGATCCCCGCCGCCGTCCTGCCGGCGCTGGAGGCGCGCCTGCGCCGCACGCTGGAGGCTTTCGCCGAAGCTCCCTCCCGCCCCCTGGGCGAGATCGACGTGATCCCCCCCGCGGAGCACGCCCGCCTGGCCGCGCTGGGCCGGGGCCCGACGCCCCCCGCCCCGCCGCTGGCGCCCGAGGCCATCGCCGCCTCCGCCCGCGCCCGCGGCGCCGCGCCGGCGGTGGAGACGGCGGAGGGCGAGGTCCTGAGCCACGAAGCCCTCGACTCCCGCGCCGCCGTCCTCGCCGGCGGCCTTCGCGCCCGCGGCGTCGGGCCGGGCGACGTGGTGGCGGTCTGCATGGACCGAACCCCGGACCTGGTCGCCACGCTGCTCGCCGTCTGGCGTTGCGGGGCGGCCTACCTGCCGCTGGACCCGGTCTACCCGGCCGAGCGCATCGCCTGGGCGCTGGAGGACGCCGGCGCCCGCCTCGTGGTGGTCGACGCGACCGGCGAGGCGGCGCTGGGCCCGGCGACCGCCGCGCGTGCCGCGCGGATCGAGACGCTGGACGGCCCCGCCGCCCCTCCGGTCCCGGTCGGACCCGGGGACCTCGCCTACATCCTCTTCACCTCCGGAAGCACCGGGCGGCCCAAGGGCGTGCCGATCCCGCACGGGGCGCTGGCGAACTTCCTGGCCTCGATGCAGGTCGCGCCGGGTCTCGCGGCCTCCGACCGGCTGCTGGCGCTGACCACGGTCGCCTTCGACATCGCGGCGCTGGAGATCTTCGGCCCGCTCTGCGCCGGGGGGACGGCGGTGCTGGCGCCGGCGGGCGCGGGCATGGACGGGCGCCTGGTCGCCCGGCTGATCGAGGAGCGCGCCATAACCGCCGTTCAGGCCACCCCCGCCGGCTGGCGGGTGTTGCGCGACTCCGGCTGGCGGGGCTGCGCGGGGCTCAGGATCTTCTCGGGCGGCGAGGCGCTGGACGCGGGCCTCGCCCGCGACCTGCTGGGTCTGGGGGCGGAGCTCTGGAATCTCTACGGCCCCACCGAGACCACGATCTGGTCCGCCGCCCTGCGGCTGACCCCCGCCTTCCTCGCCGGCCCCAGGGCGCCCATCGGCGGCCCGCTGGCGCACACCACGCTCAGCGTGCGCGACAACGCCGGCCGGCCGGTTCCCGAGGGCGCGACCGGAGAGCTGTGGATCGGCGGCGCCGGCCTCAGCCCCGGCTACCTCGGCCGGCCCGAGCTGACCGCCGAGCGCTTCGTGACGATCGACGGCGCCCGCCTCTACCGCACCGGCGACCGCGCCCGGACCACCCCCGAGGGGACGATCGAGCTCTCCGGCCGGCTCGACGACCAGGTGAAGCTGCGCGGCTTCCGCATCGAGCTCGGCGAGATCGAGGCGGCGCTGGAGGCGCGCCCGGAGATTCTTCAGGCGGTGGCGATGGTCCAGGGCGAGGGCGCCGCGGCCCGCCTCGTCGCCTGGATCAGGACCGAGGGTCCTGCGCCCGCCCCCCGCACCCTGCGCGCGGCGCTCGCCGAACGCCTGCCGGCCTACATGATCCCCGCCGCCTTCGTGACGGTGGAGCGCTTCCCCCTGACCCCCAACGGCAAGGTCGACCGCAAGGCCCTGCCGGCGCCCGGGACGCAGCCGAAGGCGCCCGGGGCGACCGAGCCCCGCTCCCCCCGCGACGAGATCGTCGCCGGCATCTGGGCCGAGGCGCTGGAGGTCGCCCACGTCGCCCCCGAGGACGACTTCTTCGCGCTGGGCGGCCATTCGCTGCCGGCCCTGCGGGTGATCGGGGAGGTGCGGGCGCGCCTCGGCCTAGAGGTCTCGCTGCGCGACCTGTTCGAGGCGCCCGGCCTCGCCCGCTTCTGCGCCCGGCTCGACGCGCTCGACGGCGCGCAGGCCCTGCCGCCGATCCGCTCCGGGGCCGCGCCGGTCCTCTCGGCCGCGCAGCATCGCCTGTGGCTTCTGGCGCAGCTCGATCCCGGCCGGGCGGACTATCACCTGCCGCTCGCCGCGCGCCTGTCGGGGCCGCTGGACCCGGAGGCCGTCCGCAACGCCCTGGCGGCGCTCGCCGCCCGCCACGAGGTCCTGCGCGCCCGCTTCCCCGCGCGGCGCGGCGAGGCGACGGTCGAGATCCTGCCCACGGCCGAGCCGGTCTTCGCCTTCGACGACCTCTCCCCCCTCCCGACCCCGGAGCGGGAGGCGGCGCTGGACCGCCTTCGCGCCGCGGACGCGACCGCCCCCTTCGACCTGCAGGCCGCGCCCCCGTGGCGGACGCGCCTGGTGCGGATGGGGGCGCAGGATCACGTGCTGCTGCTTTGCCTGCACCACATCCTCGCCGACGAAGCCTCCTTCGCGGTGATCCTCGCCGACCTGCGCGCGGCGCTGTCGGGGCCGCAATCGGGGCCGCAGTCGGGGCCGCTCCCGGACCTGCCGCTGCGCTACGCCGACTTCGCCGCCTGGCAGCGGGGACTGGAGCTGGAGGGGCAGCGGGACTTCTGGCGCCGCCGGCTCGACGGCGCGCCGGCCGAGACCCCGCTCCCCGCCGACCTCCCCCGGCCCGCGCGGCGCAGCGGCGAGGCGGGGCGCGTGGACCTGCGCCTCGACCCGCCGACCGCGCAGGCGCTGGAGGCCCGCGCACGCGCCGCGGGAGCCACGCCCTTCATGCTGCTGCTGACCGCCTGGGCCGTGCTGCTCCACCGCCACGGCGGCGCCCGCGACCTGCTGATCGCAACCCCCGTCAGCCACCGTCGCCAGCCGGAGCTGCAGGGGCTGGTCGGCCTTTTCGTCAACACCCTGGCGATCCGGGCCGAGCCGTCGCCGGACGAGCCCTTCGACGCGACGCTGGAGCGGATCCGCGACGCCGTGCTCGCCGCCCACGCCCACCAGGACCTGCCGTTCGAGGAGGTGATCGACCTCCTCTCCCCACCGCGGCGCGACGACCTCGCGGCCCTGGTGCAGACCCTGTTCTCGATGCGCGCCCTGCCGGCGGAGGGGGAGCTGGCGCCGGGCCTGAGCTGGCGGGCGCTGCCCTCCGCCCGCCCGCGCGCGCGCTTCGACCTGTCGCTGGAGTTCGCCCGCACCGGGCAGGGGCTGGAGGGCTGGATCGACTACGCCGCCGACCTCTTCTCCCCCGAGATCGCCGAGCGGCTGGCCCGGCGGCTGGAGACGCTGCTCCGGGCGCTCGCCGAGGGCGCGGCCGCCCCGCTGCGCGACCTGCCGATGCTGACGGCGGAGGACCTGGCGTTCCCTCCCCCGCCCCCGGCGGCGGAGGGAACGCCCACGGCCTGGCTCGCAGAGGCGCCCGGGCTCCCGGACCTCCTGGCCCGGGTCCACGCCGGCGCCGCCGCGCTGCGCGCGGCCGGTCTGCGGCGCGGCGAGGTCGTGGCGACGCCTGCGCACGGAGACGCGGCGGCGGCGGCCCTGCTGGCCGTGCTCGGCGCCGGCGGCGCCCCCGCTCCGATCCCTGACGCGGGCCCGGCCCGCCGCCGGCTGGCGACGCAGGCCGGCGCCCGCCTCTGCCTTGGCCTTCCCGGCGGCGAGGGCCTGGCCGAGGCGCCGGCCGCGACCGGACCCCACGCCCCGCTGGAAACCGGCGGCGGCCTGGTCCTGCCCGATGCCGAGGGGGCGCCGGTGCTGCACGACGTCGCCCTCCTCGCCCATCTCGCTTGCTGCCTCGGCCCGATCGCGCCCGGCGCCCGGATCGCGAGCGGCGCGGGGCTCGACGCGCCCGCCGGTCTGGCGGCGCTGGCCGCGGCCCTGCGCGGCGGCGGGCTGCCGGAGACCGACGGCCCGCCCGACGCGGTGCGGATCGCGGAGGGCGCAGCCCCCCGCCTGATCCGCTTCGCCGGCCTGCAGGACGCGGCCGAGGCCCGCGGCCCGGCCGAGCTTCCCGGCGCCCTGCTGGCCGAGGGCGGCGCGCTGCGCCCCGCCCCTGGCGTCCGGGTCCGCCTGCTGGACGCGGACGGCGGGCTGGCGCCGCCGGGCACGGTCGGAGAGCTTGCGCTCTCCGGCGCCGCCCTGGCGCGCGGGCGGCTGGGCGATCCTGCGGGGACGGCGGCGCGCTTCCTGCCCGACCCGCACGCTCCGCCCGGCGCGCCGGTCGCCGAGACCTGCCTGCTGCGCACCGGCCTTCATGCCCGCCTCGACCTCGCCGGCCGACTGCGCCCGGCCGAGCCGCCGGCAGAGCCGCAGCGCCTCGGCGGCCCGCCCTTCGATCCGCAGGCCATCGAGGCCGCCTTCGCCGCCCAGCCCGGCGTCGCCGCGGCGACCCTGGCGCTGCCCGCCGGCCGAGGGGCGCCCGAACGGCTGGAGCTGTTCCTGGAGCCCGACCCCGCAGCGACGCGCCCGGCGGAGGCCGCGCTCCTCGACGCCGCCCGCGCGCTGCTGCCGCCCGGCCGCCTGCCGGACCGGCTGCGCTGGATCGAGACCACTCCCCGCCGCCCCGACGGCGCCCCCGACCGCGCCGCGCTCGCCGCCCGCCTGCGGGACCCCGACGCGGCGCCGCAGGGCGCGCGGGAACGCCTCCTCGCCGCGATCTGGGCCGAGGTGCTGGAGATCCCCACCCCCGGCCGCCACGACGACTTCTTCGAACTGGGCGGCGACTCGGTGCGCGCCCTGCAGGTGGCGGCGCGGGCGGCGGAGGCGGGGCTGGCGCTGGATCCGCGGGAGGCGTTCCGCGCCCGCAGCCTCGCCGCCCTCGCGGCGCTGGCGACCGAGGCCGCCCCGAGCGCGACGGCGTCCGCGCCCCCCGCCCGGATCGAGGCGCTGAGCGCCGACGAGTTCGACCCCGGCGCGCTGGCCGACCTCGTCTCCTTCGAGCAGGACTGAGCTTGCGCCCCTTGCCCGAGCCGCGCGAGCGCACGCTGTTCCAGCTCAGCTATCCGCTGTTCCTGCAGTCGCTGGTGATGTTCGCGGTGATGGCGCTGGACATGATGATCTGGAGCCGCCACGGCCCCGGAACCGCGGCGGCGCTGAGCGTGGCGGGGCAGGTGATGCGCATCGCGGTCGAGGTCTCGGCGCTGATGGGGATCGGGGCGGTGATCCTGATCTCCCAGCAGCTCGGAGCCGGCGCCCGCCGGGCGGCGGAGCGCACGGCCGAGGTCGCCTGCCTGGCCAACGGCGCCCTGGGCCTGGCGCTCGGCGCCGCGCTGGCGCTGGTCGGACCGCTGGTGCTGCGGCTGATGACGCTGGAGGCGGGGATCGAGGCCGACGCCGGGCTGTTCCTGCGCTGGGCGGGCGGGGCGATCGTGTTCCTGTGCTTCGGCAACGCCGCGGTGGCGGTGCTGCGCGCCTTCGGGCGCAGCCGGCTGGTGATGGCGCTGGGGGTGATCGGGGCGGCGGCCTATCTCGGTCTCGAAGTCCTGCTGGTGCTGGGCGCGGGGCCGGTTCCCGCGCTGGGGTCCGAGGGCGCGGGCATCGCCAATCTCGTCCTGCGGGCCGGAGTGGCCATGGCGCTGGCGGCGATCCTCGTGCGCGGCATGGGGCTGCGCCTGCGCCCGCGCGTCCTGCTGCGCCGGGCGGCGCTGGCGCGGCGGATGGCGGGGCTGGCGGCGCCCAGCGTCTCGGACTTCATCGCCTACGGGGTCTACCAGATGGTCCTGCTGGCGGTGATCGCGACCCAGGGCGAGGTCGCGGTGCTGGCGCGCGCCTACGTGATGATCGCGATGTCCTTCCTGACGCTGGTCATCATGGCCATCGTCCAGGGCTGCGAGGTGCTGATCGGCTATCGCCTCGGCGCGGGGGACCGCGAGGCCGCGCAGCGCCAGGCGCTTCGCGCGGCCGGCATCGCCGCGGGCCTGTCGATGGGCTGCGCCATCGCGATCCGGCTCGCGGCCGAGCCGTTCCTGGGCCTGTTCTCCGACGACCCGCAGGTGCACGCGCTGGGCCGCAGCCTGCTGACGCTGACGATCCTCCTGCAGCCCTGCTTTGCGGTGAACATGGTGCTGTTCCACGCCCTGCGCGCGGTCGAGGACGTGCGCTGGCCGGTGATCGTCAGCCAGTCGCTGAGCTGGGGCTTCGGCCTGCCGCTAGCCTGGGCCTTGTGCATCCCGGCGGGCTGGGGCGTCGAGGGCGTCTGGCTCGCCTTCCTCGCCGAGGAGCTCGCCAAGGCGCTGGCCATGCTGCGCCGCTGGACCGTCCGGACGCGGGGGCCGGCATGACGGCGATCTCGATCGCCGACGTCGGCGACCGCCCCCTGATCCCCGCCCCCGGCGTGGTCTGGCGGGCCTGCCGCTTCCGCGCCGCCCCCGCCACGGGGCTCGTCCACGACGGGCCGCAGGGCGCCGTCTCCCTGACGCTCCCCCCGGACCTCTTGCGCGCGGTCGACCGGCGGCGGAGCGAGTTCCTCGCCGGCCGCCTCTGCGCCGCGCTGGCCCTGCGGGCGCTGGGCGCGCCGGAGGCGGTGGGCCGCGACGGCCGCGCCCCGGTCTGGCCCGAGGGCGTCCGCGGCTCGATCAGCCATGCCGGCGACCTCGCCCTCGCCGTCGCGGCGCGGGGCGCGGCGGGGCTCGGCGTGGATTGCGAGGCGCGCTTCTCCCCCGATCTCGCGGCCGAGGTGGGGCCCGGCGTCCTGACCGCCGCCGACCGCGCCGCCCGCCCGCCCGACTGGGACGAGGCGTGGCTCTGCACGCTGGCCTTCTCGGCGAAGGAGGCGCTCTACAAGGCGCTGTCGCCGCGGCTCGACGACGTGCCCGACTTCGCCGAGGCGCGGATCGAGCGCATCGACGCCGCCGCCCTGACGCTGGTCTTCCGGGGCGCCCGCACGCGGGTCGCCTACCGGCTGGACGCGGCGCATTGCGTGACGCTGGCGCATCTCCCCTGACCCTGCGAGGGGCCGCGCGGGGCCGGCGGGCATTCCCCCCTCCGTGCGGTCATGGACCGTCCCGCCGGCGATCGGACGCCCCGTTGGGCCAGACATCCGTCGCGCCTGCAATCCCTTGCGAGGGGGGGACGAACGGCGAAAGCGTACGGTCGTCCCGTAGAGCACGCCGTCGCCCTTGCGGAGGACAGGGAGCGCCTGGGCGACGGCATCCTCGACGGCGTGGCGGAGCCCGTCGGTTCGACCCGTCCGCTCTCGGCAGGCGGGCGGCGGCGCCCCGTCGGCTAGGCCCCCGCGCCGGTGGGGATCGCCATCGGGGCGCCGTCGACCGGGCTGGGCGCGACGATCACCGGCAGGTCGAACACCTCGGCGATGCGCGCGGGCGTGACCACCTCCTGCGCGGAGCCCTCGGCGACCACGGCGCCGGCCTTCATCATCACCATGCGGTCGGCGAAGCGCGCGGCCTGGTTGAGGTCGTGGAGCACCGCGACCACCGTCGCGCCCCGCTCGTCGACGAGCCGGCGCAGCAGGGCCATCACCTCCTCCTGGTGGGCGATGTCGAGATAGGTCGTCGGCTCGTCCAGCAGCAGCGCCTCTCCGCCCTGGGCGAGCGTCATCGCGATCCAGGCGCGCTGCCGCTGCCCGCCGGAAAGGGCGTCGAGCGGACGCTCGGCCAGGTCCTCGAGCTTCGTCAGCCGCAGCGCCTCGGCCACGGCGTCCGCGTCCTGCGTCGACCAGCCGCCCAGCAGCGGGCGGTGCGGATAGCGGCCCTGGCGGACGAGGTCGCGCACGCTCAGGCCCTCGGGCGCGATGGGGCCCTGGGGCAGCATCGCCACCCGGCGGGCGAGGCGTTTGGGCGCGATCCGGGCGATGTCGGCTCCGTCCAGCAGCACCTGCCCGGCGCGCGGCGCGGCCAGCCCCGCCAGCGCGCGCAGCAGGGTGGACTTGCCGCAGCCGTTCGGCCCGACCAGCGCGGTCAGCGAGCGGGCGGGCAGGGCGAGGTCCAGCCCCTCGATCACCGCGCGGCCGGGATAGGCGACATGCAGGCCGCGGGCCTCGATCAAGGGCTTGGGCATGGGCTTGGGCATCGGCTCAGGCATGGCGCCCCCTCCACAGCAGCCAGGCGAAGAAGGGCGCGCCGATCAGCGTGGTCAGCAGGCCCGCGGGGATCTGGGTGGGGGCGATGGCGGTGCGCCCCACCAGGTCCGCGGCCATCAGCAGCAGCGCCCCCGACGCCGCCGCCGCCGGCAGCCGCGCGAGATGCGAGGGCCCCGCCAGCCGCCGCGCCAGATGCGGCGCGATCAGCCCCACGAAGGCGACCGGCCCCACCGCCGCCACCGCCGCCGCCGCCAGCAGCGCGCAGAGCGCCACCGCCAGCCCCGCCGCCAGCTGCGCCCGCTGCCCCAGCGCCCGCGCGGTCTGCGCGCCGAAGGCCAGCAGGTCGAGCTCCCGGCTCGCCGCCAGCGCCAGCGCCAGCCCCGGCAGGGTCCAGGCGGCCAGCGGCCAGACCGTCTCCCACCGCGCCTGCGCGACGGAGCCGGCGAGCCAGGCCTGCATCCGCTGCAGCGCGGTGATCTCGGCGAAGAGCGAGATGAAGGCCGCCGCCGCCCCGGCCATGGCGTTCAGCCCGATCCCCACCAGGATGATCCGGATCGAGGAGGTCCCGCCCCGCCACGACAGCCCCCAGATCGCCGCCGCCATGCCCAGCGCGCCGGCGAAGGCGAACCAGGGCGTCAGGGTCGCGGGCAGACCGTGCAGCCACAGGCCCCCGGCGAGCGCCGCGACGGCGGCGCCGGCGTTGATGCCCAGCAGCCCCGGCTCGGCCAGCGGATTGCGCATCACCGTCTGCGCCACCGCCCCCGCCGCCCCCAGCGCCGCGCCCGCCAGCGCCGCCAGCGCCACCCGCGGCAGCCGCAGGTCCAGCACGATCATCGCCGAGGCGGGGGCCGAGGCGCGGTCGCCGGCCAGCGCCCCCAGCAGCTCCGCCGCCGGGATCGCCCGGTCGCCGATCGCCAGGGACGCCAGCGCGAGCCCGACCAGCGCCAGCGCCAGAGCGGGGCCGAGGGCCGCGCGGCTCATGCCCGCGCCTCGGCCCGCCCGACCGCGCGGCCGCGGGCGAGCGCGATGAAGACGGGCGCGCCGAGCATCGCCAGCCCCACGCCCACCGGCACGTCCCGCCCCGGCAGGCCCGCGCGCAGGGCCGCGTCGGCCGCGACCACCAGAGCCGCGCCGCCGAGCGCCGAGACCGGCAGGATCCGCCCATAGTCGACCCCCACGCTCAGCCGGGCGGCATGCGGGACCATCAGCCCCACGAAGGCCACCGGCCCCGCCAGCGCCACCGCCGAGCCCGCCAGCGCCACCACGCAGACCGCGCAGAGCGCCCGCCACAGCCCGACCCGCTGACCGACCTGGCGGGCGACCTCCGGCCCGAGGCTCAGCGTGGTGACCTGGCGCGAGAACGCCAGCGCCGCCGCCAGTCCCAGCCCCGCGTAAGGCGCGACCGCCGCGACCGAGGCCATCGTCCGCCCCTCGACCGAGCCCACCGTCCAGGCGCGCACCGCGTCCAGCGAGCCGGTGTCGAAGATCAGCGCCGCGGCGGTCAAGGAGCCGATGAAGGCCGACAGGATCGCGCCGGCCAGCGCCAGCTTCACCGGCGTCGCCCCGCCGCGCCCGGCCGAGGCCGCGCCGTAGACCGCGACCGCCGCAATCCCCGCGCCCGCGAAGGCCCACCAGACCAGCGTCCCCATCGCCGCCCCCGGCGCGACCAGCGTCGCCGTCACCACCGCGAAGGCCGCGCCCGCGTTCACGCCCAGGATGCCGGGAGACGCCAGCGGGTTGTTCGTCGCCGCCTGCATGATCGCCCCGGCCGCGGCCAGCGCCGCCCCGGCGATCAGCCCGGTCAGCAGCCGTGGCAGACGCACCGAGCGGACCACCACGTCGGCATGGCTCCCCTCGGGCGCGAAGATCGCGCCGACGAGCTCCCCCGGCGGGATCGGCATCGCGCCCGTGCGCAGCGACCAGAGGCAGGCGAGCGCCAGCCCCAGGCCCAGCGCGGCCAGCAGGGCCGCGAACCGCGCCGCGGAGGCGGAGGGTCCGATCATGCGGCGGGGCCGATCATGCGCAGGGTCCGGTCATGCGCGGGCTCACGGGGCCTCGAGCAGGTATCGCTCGACGTCGTCCAGCACCCGGTGGGCGGAGGCGGCGCCCGAGAACTCCATCCAGGTGGCGGCGTCCACCCGGTGCACCCGGCCGGCCTGCACCGCGGGCAGGGCCTGCCAGAGGGGGTGGGCCAGCACTTCCTCATGGCGGCCGTTCTGGTCGGACTCGTTGGCGCCGCCGACGATGTAGAGCAGGACCTCGCCGCTCAGTCCCGCCAGCTCCTCCCAGTCGGGGCGGCGCATCGTCTCCTCGCCCTGCGCCGTCTCGAAGGCCGGCCGGCGCACGCCGAGGTCGCGCAGCACCAGGAACGGGCCGTAGGCGCGCGGCGAATCCAGATAGACCTGGAAGTCCCAGGAGGTGATCCGCAGGATTGACACCGGATCCTCCGTCACCCGCGGGCGCAGCTCGGCCACGCGGGTCTCGTAGTCGGCCAGGATCGCCTCGGCCCGCGCCTCCCGTCCCGTGGCGGCGGCGAGGACGCGAAAGTAGTCCTTCCAGTTCTCGGCCCCGATCAGCACCGTCGGCGCGATCTGCGAGGCCATGGCCAGCACGCTCTCGCCCAGCATCCCGGCGCCGAGGATCAGGTCGGGCTGCAGCGCCACGACGGTCTCGAGGCTCGGCTCGACGAAATTCCCGATGCTCTCGACTCCGGCGGCATCGGCCTTCGCCTTCAGGCTCGCGTCGGACATGCCGAAGAGAGGCGCGCCGACCACCGGCAGCCCCAGCTCCAGCGCCATGCCGAGCGAGAAGGTCGGGTCCAGCGCCAGGATCCGCTGCGGATCGGCCGGCGCGCAGACCGGACCGCCGAGGATCGTCGGCCCCTCGACCAGCCTCCCCTCGCAGGACTGCGCGAGGGCGGGCGCTGCGGCGAGGGACAGCGTCAGGGCGAGGGCGGTGCGGAGGGGGCGGCGCATGGCGGCGCTCCTGTGCGTGATGGGGATCATGGGGCGGGGTCCGGGGCGGGCAGGCCCAGGCGGCGGCGCAGGCCGGCCTCGACCCGGGCGCGCATCTCGGCCTCGGGGCGCAGCACGCAGGTGGTGCAGAGCGAGGCGCCGGGCAGGTCCTTCCACAGGCAGCAGCCGCCGCGGGCGCGGAAGCTGCGGCGCAGGAGGGGGCGATCGGGGCGCTGCGGGTCGGGGATCTCGACCTCCAGATAGCGCAGCTGCGGGTTGGTCATCGGGGCGCCGGGCACCTTGAGGATCGCCAGAGCGTCGTCCCGGGCCAGGTCCTCGCGCCCCAGGAAGCGGCCGACGTCGAGGAACTCCCCCGCCACCGCGTCCCCGGCGAGCCGCCACAGGGCCGCGCGCGACAGCCGCGTCTCCCGGTGGAGGGCGGCGACCAGGGGGGCGAGGAAGCCCTCCAGCTCCTCGCGCATCCGCGTGCGCAGGGCGTCGCGGTCCGGCAGGGGGCGGGCCTGGGGATGGGCCGCGAAGGGGCCGGGCGCGGCGTCGAAGCCGGGGTCGAGCAGGTCGAGGTGGATCGGGTCCCGCTCCTGCGCCGACGCCGCCGTCCCCACGGCGAAGGCCACCCGCTCCGCCCCCAGGCGGGGGACGATGCCGGCGCCCAGCAGGCAGGCCGCCGCCAGCGTCGAGACCGGGCCCGAGGCCAGGATGATCAGCGAGGCGGCGAGGATCTTGTCGGTCAGCCGCGGATCGTGGCGACGCGGCCGCTCGAGCAGCGCGCGCAGGGCCGGGGCGTCGGCGCAGAGCGCGGCCAGCGCCGGGCGGCCTTCGGGCGCCGCCCCGCCGGGCGCGTCGGCGCGCCCAGGGCGCAGATGGGGGCGCGGCCGGGCGAGGGCCGCGAAGACCGCGTCCAGCGGATGGCCGGAGGCCCCGCCGCCCCCGCCGTCCGGCCCGCCCGCGGCGGGGCCCGCCGCCGCGGCGGCGGCGGCGGCTTCGCTTTCGGTGGGGGGCGCCGTCGCGCCGTTCCTGCCCTGGCCGCTCATGCCCCTGCCTTCAGAAGGTCGCGCGCAGGCGCAGGCCGACGCTGCGGCCCTCGCCGACGGTGGCGTTGGCGCCGGTGGAGTCGATCGAGGTCACGTACTGCTGGTCGAAGAGGTTGCGCACATAGAGCGCCACCGTCGCCGGCCCCAGGTCGTAGCCGACCTGGGCGTTGACCACCGTGTAGGCCCCGACCTCGCGGGCGCGGGAGTTGGCGACGTCGCCGAAGCTGTAGTAGCTGCCGGTGTAGGTCGCGTCCGCCGCCGCGAAGGCGCCGCTGGCATGCCGCCAGGCGCCGCCGATGCTGATCGTGGCCGCCGGGCTCTCGGGGAAGGACTTGCCCCTGAGGTCGCCTGCGGTGGTCTGGCCCTCGTCGAACTCGGTCTTCAGCAGGCCCACGGCGCCGAAGATCTCCAGCCCCTCCTGCACCTGCCAGCGGGCGTCGACCTCGAGGCCGTAGGCATGGGACTCGGCGCTGTTCTGGGTGACGGTCTGGCCGGGGAAGGCGGGGTTGAAGGTCAGGATCTGCTGGTTCTCGTAGTCGTACCAGAAGGTGTTGGCGTTGACCTCCAGCCGGTCCCCCATCCAGCGCGAGCGCCAGGCGAGCTCGTAGGACCACAGGAACTCCGGCTCCACCTCGTTGATCGCCGTGGACCCCGCCACCGCCTCCGAGAAGCCGGCCCGGTAGCCGCGCGCCGCGGTCAGCGCCAGGGTGTGGTCCGGGGTCACGTCATAGGCCACGCCCACCTTGGGCAGGAACACGGTGTTGGTGGTGGAGCTCTTCTCGTCCAGCGAGCCGTAGACCGCCTGCGGGACGCAGCCGGCGACGGCGCATTCCGCGATCGCGGCCTGGGTCGCCCCAACGTCCAGCGCCCGGCCGCGGAAGTCCGACGACACCTCCTCCTGCAGCAGACGCCCGCCGGCCATCAGCGTCCACCTGCTGGTCAGCGCATAGCGCGCGTCGGCGTAGATCGCGAAGGTCTCGGTCTCGTTGGTGGCGTCGAGCTGCTGGAAGAAGGCCGTCGGGATGCCGAAGGGGGCGAGCTGGTTCGTGGCGATGGTCGAATCCAGATCCGTCTGGAAATGCCCGTAGAACAGGCCCACCAGGCCCGACAGCGCCGAGTCGTCGGACTCGAAGGTCAGCTGCAGGTCCTGGGAGATGTCGCGCGCATCCCGCGTGTCGGCGCGGTCGAAGGCCGAGCCCGCCGGCGACCAGATCTCCACGTCCGTGTCCGACATCGCGGTGATCGACTTCAGCGCGAACCCGCCCGAGAGGTCGTAGTCCAGATCCGCCACGTAGCGGTTCACGTAGGTGTCGCGGAACTCGGCCGCCGTGCCGGTGGGGTCGTCGAACACCCGGTCGAAGAAGTCGGGCCCCGAGACCACGTTCCACCCCGGCTTGTCGTGGGTGTGGCTGACGGTGAACAGCGCCCGCAGGTCGGGGATCGCGTTCGGCTCGATCAGCAGCTTGCCGCGGATCTCCTCGAACTCGTCCTCCTTCAGCGAGGCGGCGGCGGGGTTGGTGTAGCGGATGTCCTTCTCCTCGCGCGCCACCTGGCCGGCGATGCGGAAGGCGACCTGGTCCTCGATCAGGGGGGCCGAGAGCGCGAGCGCGCCGGACTTGCGCTCCTCGGTTCCCAGCTCGCCCTCGACGATCATCTCGGGCTCCCAGGTGGGGTCCTTGGTCTCGACGATCACCGCGCCGCCCAGCGCGTTGCGGCCCTGCAGGGTGGACTGGGGGCCGCGCAGCACCTCCACCTGCTCGACGTCGAACAGGCCGCGGCTGCCGCGGCGGGTGGCCTCGACCCCCTGCTGGGCGCCGTCGACGATCACCGAGATGATCGGCGCCGCCCGGCTGGGCTGGGTCACGCCCTCGGCGTTCAGGCCGCGGATCACGATGTTGGCGTCGCCGCTGCCGTCGGGCTTGGAGGTGACGTTGGGCATCCGCTGCAACGCCTGGTCGAGCGACTCGAGGGCGTAGGTCTCGATGTCGTCCGCGGTCGCGACCCCGACGCTCGTGTAAGTGCGGAACCGCTCGCGCGAGAGCTTCTCGCCCTCCACCACCACCGGCGCCAGCATCACCGGCTCGGCCGGGTCGGCGACCGTGGCCTGGGCGAGCTGCGCCGCCGTCGCCTGCGCCGGCATCAGCACCGCCGTGCCGTCCGCGGCGATGCGCGAGGTCAGCCCCGAGCCCGCCAGCAGCGCCTCCAGCGCCGCCGCCGGCGTCCAGGGTCCGCTGAGCGCCGGGGAGACCCGCCCCTCGGCCAGGCCGCCCCGGTCGCGGATGGTCAGCCCGGTCTGGCGGGCGAGCCGGGCCAGCGCGAGGTCCAGCGCCCCGGCCGGCAGGTCGACCTGCACGGCCGCCTGCGCGCCCCCCGGGCCCGCCGCGTCGGCGGTCGCGGCGAGGGGGAGGGCGGCGAACATCACGGCGGCGGTGGCGACGGGCAGGGCGCGGCGCCGCTCGGCGGTCGCCGCGCCGCGCGCGGTCTTGCAGTCGGTGGGGGCCATATCAAGGCGTCCTTCTCGCAACAATCGATTGGGAGCGTCTTGCGTGCGATGGAGCTGGCCCCGGCGGACGGGATGGCGAGCGGCTGGACGCGGCCCGCCCTGTATCTGAGCAAAATGATCGGAAATCAATGGCGCCTGTCGTCCGATCGGACGCGCCGTCGCCCGAAGCGGCCGCGCCGGGCGATAAACCCCCCGCGAAACGCCTCTCGGGAAGCGGGGCGGCGCCGCCCGGACCGGACGGCGTCCGGAACCGCCGGGACGACCCGGCCCGTCGATGGGCCGCCGCGTCGCGAAGCCGGCGCGCGCGGCGGGCGACGGGGCGCGCCGCTTGGCCCGCCCCGTCCCGGTCGCGACGGCGGAGGATCAGTCCCTCGCGGCGCAGCTCGGCTGGCCGGCGGCGAAGAACTCGTGCGGGATCTTGCGCGCCTCGGTCACGATCACGTTGCGCTCGGCGTCCCACATCGCCTCCTGCTCCCAGATCAGCGAGGCGTCGGCGGCCGTCTCGAAGATGCGGCCGTGCTCGGCCTCCGCCACCAGCACGCCGCCGCCGGGCAGCATCTGATGCTTGCCGCGCTGGAAGCTGTAGAAGGGCGCGCCCTCGTCGCCCTGGTAGACGGTGGAGACCGCGTCGGTCGCCGGATCCACCCGCAGGATGCGCGAGGCGCCCGAGCCGGTGGCGTTGTCGAAGAGCGTGATGGTCCCGTCCGGCTGGAAGTCCGGGTCGTGCTGCTTGTGCCAGGGGCCGTGCTTCGCCCAGCGCAGGGCGCCGTCGTCGGGGTCGATCACCGCCACCAGGTTGATCTCGCGCAGCGAGATCAGCAGGTCCCCCGCCTCGAACATCGGGAAGGCCGAGGCCATCGCCGAGGACAGCGGCTCCACGTCGTTGGGGTGGAGCGGATCGTTGTCGTAGGCCCGGCCCTCCCGCAGCGCATGGGCGCGGATCGAGAAGACGCCGTGCTGGCCGTGCACCGGGTCGCCGGCCGCGGCCACCTGGGTCATCAGGTCGAGGCTGTGCAGGGTCTCGCCCGTCTCCGGGTCGATCTTCTCGATGGCGAGCTCGCGCCAGGTCCACAGCGCGCCGTCCTCGCCCTTCGCGATCGAATGATGGTAGGCCCCGCGGCGCACCCACATCGGATCGCCGCAGGCGTCGATCCGCGCGAGCGCGTCGCCCCCGTCGAAGGCGACGACGAGGGAGCCGTCGGCGAACGCCTCCATCCCGTGCAGCATGGTGTTCTGCGGGCGCGTCCCGTCGGGAACCAGACGCTCGTAGCGCACCGGCCAGACATGGCGGGGGACGCCCTCCTCGTCCTGCAGGGTCACCGCGTGGTGGGCGCGGTCCTGGTCGACGTCGAGGCCCGCCACCAGCACCATGCCCGGCGCGCCGCCGCCCGGCTGGTGGTCGACCCGCGCCTCGTCGGGGCCGGCGCGCCCGGTGCGGCGCGCCTCGACCAGATGGCGCGTGGGCTCGATCCCGAAGTCGTTGCGCCAGTTGGCCGACAGCTCATGTGCCGTCTCGATGGCGCCCACGATCTGCGGGGCGGGGAACAGCCCGTATCGCTCGGCGACCACGCCGTAGCCGGTCGCCAGCAGGGCCGCCGAGGCGATGAAGGCGGCGAAGGGGAGAGGCTCCTTCATGACGCGCTCCTGATCGAGGTGGGCGCCTCGCCGGCGAAGGCCGGCTCGGGCTGGGGGGTGGGATGCGGACGCAATGCGCGCGCGACGAGGGCGCGGTGCAGCGCCTCGGCGCGGGCAAGAAGCTCCGCCGGCGCGTCGGGGGCCGGGACGGTCCGCCCGGGACGCAGCCGACCCGCCTGGGCGACCAGGGCGGCGGGATCGTCGAGCGCCAGCGCCTCCGCCAGCGCCGCGAGATGCGGCGCGGGATCGGCCGAGAGCGCCTCGTGATCGACGAGGATCGTGCGCGGCCCCGCCTGGGCGAGCAGCGTCTCGAAGGCCGCGCACCAGATCTCCAGCCAGAAGGCCGGCTCGTGGGCGCGGGCGCGGTCGGGCCGCGCGGTCCCGAAGGCGAGCGGGCGCAGCGCCTGACCGAACTCGAAATGCCCCAGCCCCTCCATGTAGCGCCGGCCGAACGGGTCCTTGCGGTGCAGCCGCTCGAACCGCGCGTGCTGGCGCATGAGGGAGGCGACCTGCGCCCAGGGATGGCGCACCGGCACGACGACCGAGGCGTCCGGGAAGGTCGCGTGCAGCAGGCCGATCCGCGCGATGCCGGCGTTGTTCTTGGCGACGTAGCGGCGGGCCTCCGGCCGGGTCCCGTGCCGGCGTTCCGCCGCCACCACCCGCGCCATGTGGGAGCGCATGAACCGCTCGAACCCCTCCCGCCGCTCGTCGGGGGCCCAGGCGCGGACCACGCCGCCGCGGTAGTGCTCGGGCCACCAGGCCATCCACGCCGGCTCCTCGAAGGCCTCGGGGCTGTCGAAGCCGACCGAGAGCCCGTCGCCATGCGCCCGCTCCGCCTCGCTCGCCTCCCGGCGGAAGCGGCGGGAGGTCTCGCCCCAGGTCAGGGGGAACAGCGGGAAGGGCATGTGCCGGTAGGTGGCGGAGGCGAGCTCCGGCAGGGAGGCCAGCGCCTGCAGCGTCACCGTGGTCCCGGCGCGGGGCAGCGAGGCGATGAAGATCGGCCGGCGGGCGTGGGCGAGGTCGATGGCCGCGGCATGGCGCTCGGCCTCGGTCTGCGCCATGCGGCGCTGAACGCCCAGCGTCGCGAAGCCGATCCGGTGCAGGGCCCGGTCGGCGGCGCCGTAGGGAACCTCGGGGTCCGCGTCCGCGGCGTCGTCGGCCGCCGCGTCGCGACGCGGGAGGCGGGAGACGGCGATCCAGGCGAGGATCGCGAAGACGGTGGAGCCGGCGAGGAACGGCCAGCCCGTCGCCACGGCCTCGGCCCCCGCCAGAGTGTAGAGCCCCGCCTGCGCCCCCGCCCAGACCACCGCGCCGGCCGCGGCCAGCGCCGCCGCGCCCGCCAGCGCCAGATGGGCGAAAGCCCCGAGCATCCGGCCCGCCGCGCGGCGGGCCAGGGCCTCCTTGGCGTCGTCGTCGAGCGTCGGGTCGCGCATCGCGGCCGACGCCTCCCGCGCGGTCGCCAGCGTCCGCCTCGCGGCGGGCTCGACCCGCGTCAGCCGCAGCGCCGCGACGAAGACGAGGACCGAGAGAAGCAGCGCGGCGAGGATCACCGGTCGCGGGCCCCGGCGGTCTCCGGCGCGCCGGGCTCGGGCCGCTCGCGGGAGACGGGGGCCGCCGGCGAGGGCGGCGCGGCGGGCTCGATCGACGCGGCGGGCGGCGTCTCGGCGACGGTCGTCCCGGCGCGACGGCCGCGCAGCAGGCGCTTGAGCGGGTACCACACGAAGCCCGCGATCGCGAGCAGCACCGCGGCGACGAGGGCGAGCATGCCGCCGATGGCGGTCAGCCCCGCGCCCGGCCCCACGTAGGCCGAAGCCGCCTGCGGCGCGAGCAGGGCGGGCGCGAGCAGCGCGGCGGAGAGCAGGGCCGCGCGCAGCCGCGCGGCGGAGAGCAGGGCCGCGCGCAGCCGCGCGCGGGCCCGCGGCGCGGGGCGGAGGGAAAGGGGGCTGGCCATGGCGGAACGCCTTTCGACAGAGCGACGCGAAGGTCGCGGGGAACGGGACGGCGCGCCTCCCCTCCCGGTTCGCCGTGGGCCGCAGACCGGAACCGCTGCGGGTTCCGGTCTGCGGGAGGATCGAGACATCGGTATCGAGAATGACCCTCGAAGGGCTTCAAGCGGTTGTTCCCGCGGCGATTTCGGGGCGTGCGCGCCGCAAAGATGAGCGGCCGGTCACCCCGCTCTGCCGCCTGTGGCCGGCGCCTCGGCCGGCGGGCCGACTTCCGGCGCCAGCCAACCGCCGAGGGTCAGGCGGCCGACGGCGCCGGCGGCGGTCGGCGCGCGGAGGAGGACTCCGGTCGACGGCCTGCAGACGAAGACCGGGCGGAGCGCCGGCCGCCTCGCCCCCGCAGGCTCGCGGCCCCGCCTCGGCCTCGCGCATCTCCGGGCCGGGGCCCCCGTTTCCCGGAGCAGCGGCCGGACCCGCCCGGCCCCCGGGGCGGTGGACCCGGCCTCGAGCGAAGGGCGGCGACGGCGGGCGTGCGCTCGCCTCCGGCGCGGCGGTGCGGTCGTGCGCGCGCCTCCGGCGCGACGGCGGGTCGTGCGTGCGCCTAGGGCGCGACGCCGTCGCGGAGGCGCACGCGACGGCGACGGCACGAAGCCTTGCGCGACCACCGCGGCGGACACGGGGCGGCTTCATCGCCGTGGCTCGAATCGAAAAGGCCGAAGGGCGGCGTCGCGCCGCCCGAAGGTCCGGCGCGCCTACATGCCCTTGGCGATCTCGCCGCCGGCGATCGTGCCGATGACCGCGCCGGCGCCGGTGGCGACGATCTTGCCGCTGCCGCCTCCGAACAGCGACCCGACGGCGGCGCCGGTGACGCCGCCGATGACCTGGCCCTGCGTCTCCTTGCTGACCGGCACGCCGGAACAGCCCGCCAGGGCGACAAGGGCCGCGGCCGCGACGGCCGCGCGACGAAGAGACGATCCCGTCATCACTTCAGCTCCTCGATGAACATGCGCACTTCGCCCAGGGTCAGCACCCCGTCGTGATCGGCGTCGGAGGCGAAGAACCGGATCACCCGGTCGCCCACCGCCTCGCCCAGCGACAGCATCCCGTCGTCGTCGCGGTCGGCCATGGCGAATGCCGCGGGCGTTTCCTTCGGCGTCTCGTCCGCCGACAGCAGCCGGTCCGCGTCGACGTCGAGCTCGCCGAACCGGTGCACCACCGCGGCGATGTACTCGTCCACGTTCACGGCGCCGTCGCGATTGACGTCGACGCGGGCGAACGCCTCCTCGACCGTTTCCGCTGCGGCCAGGCCCTGCGGGCCGGCGATGCCGACGACCGCGACGGCCACCGTCCAGATGGAGCGCATTGACCTTCTCCCAAGATCACGTCGTCGCCGCCCCGACCGTCGGACGGCGCGAGACGCGGTTCCGGGTTCGCTTCAACGCCCGAGAACCGCTCCGGAAATCGAGCCTAGGCTCGCTTCGGCGATTGCGCAAAGGTTTCCGGAAACAACCTGGGGTCATCCTCGCGCCACGCCGCGCCACGTGGCTCTCCGGTCCTGCGCCCGGCTTGTTTCCAGGCCAGGGCGACGGCTGCGGCCGGACGCGCTGACGCGCGCCGTCCCGCCCCGCGCGCCTGCGCGCGGGGCGGGCTTCGGGCGCGCGACGCTCAGGCGGCCTTGCGCAGGGCGTCCAGCATGCGGCCGTCGCGGGCGATCAGACGGCCGTTCTTCCAGACCTCGCGCGCGGCGGGGGCGGAGACGACGGCCTCGGGCACGGACCCGACCGGCAGGACCGCGAAATCCGCCGCCGCGCCGGGGCGAAGGCCGTGATCGGCCAGGCCGAGCGCCGCGGCCCCGCCGTCGGTGATCACGTCGAAGGCGAGCGCGAGCTGCGCGTCGGTGTTGAAGCCCGAGCGGTAGCCGATCATCTGCGCGCGCCCCAGCATGTCGCCGTCGCCGTAGGGCCACCAGGAATCGCGGATGTTGTCGCAGCCCGACCAGACCGTCGCCCCCGCCGCGCGCAGGATCGCCACCGGGGGGAAGGGGTGGGCGCCGGGCGCGTTGGTCATGATCGCGACCCCCGCCGCGGCGATGACGTCGGCCGCCTTCTTCTGCTGGTCCGGGGTCACGTCCCCCAGCCCGTAGGCGTGCGAGACGCCGACCCGCCCCTGCATCCCCGCCGCGACCGTGCGCTCGCAGATCCGCTCGATCTCGAAGACGCCCAGCGTGCCGTGGTCGTGCAGGTGGATGTCGATCGGCTTGCCGTGCTTCTGCGCCAGCGCGAAGACCACGTTCAGCTGCCCCTCGACGTCGCGGTCGAAGGCGGCGGGGTCGAGGCCGCCGACCACGTCGCAGCCCATCGCCATCGCCTCGTCCATCAGCGCGTCGACGCCGGGGCTCTTCAGCACCCCCGACTGGGGGAAGGCGCAGAGCTGCAGGTCGATCAGCCCCGCATATTCCTCGCGCACCGCGAGCAGCGTCTCGACATGGGAAAGCCCCACGTTCAGGTCGATCATCACGTGGCTGCGCATCCGGGTGGAGCCCTGCGCCAGGCACAGCTCCAGCTGGCGGCGCGCGCGGATGTCGAGCGGGTCGGCCTCGGCCAGGTTCTCGTTCTGGAAACGCACCCGCTCATGCACGTCGAAGCCGGCGGTGCAGGGCTTGTGGGGCTTCCACGCCTCGCCCCAGAAGGAGGTGTCGAGGTGGATGTGCCCCTCGACGAAGCCCGGCGCGACCAGGCGGCCGCCGAAGTCCACGACCGAGGCGGCGCCGGGGCGCGGCTCGCCCTCGGCCAGCACGGCCTCGATGCGCCCCGCGGTCACGGCGAAGGCGGCGCGGGTTCCGTCGGGGAGAAGGGCGTTGTCGAACAGCGTGTCGGTCACGGGGGCAGGCTCCGGCAGGGGGAAGGGGGCGGGGACCGGCGCGCCGGTCCCCGCGGGAGTGGGCTCGGCTCAGCCCTTGGGCAGGGAGCCCTCGACCCCCTCGACCAGCCAGGTCATGCCCTTGACGTCCTCGGGGGCCATCGTCTCGCCCTCGGCCACGCGCATCTCGCCGGCGTTGTCCCTGATCGGGCCCGAGAAGATCTGGAACGAGCCGTCGACGATGGCGGCCTCGGCCTTGGCCATCTCGTCGGCGACCGAGGCGGGCAGCTCCGGCGAGGCGGTGGTCATCTTCACGAAGCCGTCCGGCCCGAGGCCGCGCCAGCGCGCCGTCGGCTCCCAGGTCCCGGCCATCACGCCCTTCGCGGCCTCGATATGGGCCGCCGACCAGTCGAGCTCGAAGCTCACCAGCTGCTTCTGCTTCACGTAGGCCGAGAAGTCGCCGGTGGAACCGATGGACCACACGCCCTTCTCCTCCGCCGCCAGCCCCTGCACGGGGGTGTTGGGGGAGCCGGAGATCACGTCGGCGCCCTGCGCGACCAGGGTCGCCACCGCGTCCTTCTCCTTGCCCGGGTTCACCCAGTCGTTGACCCAGACGATCTTCAGCGTGGCCTCGGGGTTCACCGAGCGCGCGCCCAGCAGGAAGGCGTTGAGCGAATAGATCACCTGCGGCACCGGGAAGGCGCCGACCCAGCCGAGCACGTTCGACTTGGTCATCCGGCCGGCGGCGATGCCGGTCAGGTAGGTGCCTTCGTAGTGCCTGGCCTCGAAGACGCCGAGGTTGGGGCCCGCGTCGATGCCCGCGCAGCACTCGAAATGCGACTTGGGCAGGGTGGGCGCCAGCTTCCGCAGCGAGGCGTACTGGGAGAAGGTGGTGCCGAACAGCAGCTGGTGGCCCTGGATCGAGAGCTGGCGGAACAGCCGCTCGCAGTCCTGGATCTGGGTGATGTTCTCCAGCACCGTGACCTCGACCTGGTCGGGGAACTCTTCCTGCAGGGCGCGCCAGGCCTCGGCCTGGAAATACTCCCAGCCGGTGTCGGAGATGGCGCCCATGTGGATCACGCCCACCTTGAGTTTCTCGCCGGCGGCGAGGACCGGCCGGGCGGCCAACGGCGAGAGCCCGGCGGCGAGGCCGGCGGCGGCGGCGCCCTGAAGCAGGCGGCGGCGGGTGAGGTCGGTCATCTCAGGCGTCCTTTCAGGAGAGGAGAGGGTCGGGGGCTCAGGCCGAGAACGGCTTGCCCAGCGAGGCGGGGACGTGCAGGCGCAGGCGCGCCTCGTCGCGGGAGATCACGACCAGCACGACGACGGTGGCGAGGTAGGGCAGGGCCGACATCAGCTCGGACGGCACGGCGGCGAGCGCGGTCTGCCCGAAGAGCTGGGCGATGGTGGCCCCGCCGAAGAGATAGGCGCCCGCGAAGCAGCGCCCCGGCCGCCAGGTGGCGAAGACCACCAGCGCCACCGCGATCCAGCCGCGCCCGGCGATCAGCCCCTCGGTCCAGAGCGCGGTGTAGACGACCGAGACGAAGGCTCCGGCGAGGCCCGCCATGGCCCCTCCGAACAGCACCGCCGCGTAGCGGATGCGCCCCACCGGGTGGCCGATGGCCCAGGCCGAGGCGGGGGACTCGCCCACCGCGCGCAGCACCAGCCCGGCGCGGGCGCGGTAGAGAAACCACCACACGCCCCCGAAGACCGCCCAGGAGAGCCACACCAGCGGATGCAGCTGGCCCAGCACGACGCCGAGGCCGGGGATCTGGCCGGCCGCCTGCTGGAGCGCGCTCGGCGCCGGCGCCAGCGCCATGCCGACGTAGGGCTTGCCGATGTAGGAGCCGAGGCTGGTCCCGAAGATGGTCAGCGCGAGGCCCGCGGCGATCTGGTTGGCGCCGAGGCTGACGGCCAGAGCCGCGAAGGGCAGGGCCAGCGCCGCCCCCGCCGCCGCGGCCGCCAGCGCCGCCGCCGGCCAGCCCGCGCCGCCCATCATCGCGGCGAAGCCCACCACCGCGCCCACCACCATCATTCCCTCGACCCCGAGGTTGATGACGCCCGCGCGCTCGGCCACCAGCTCGCCCAGGGCCGCGTAGACCAGCGGCGTGCCGGCCACGAGGGCGGCGACCAGGATGGGGAGAAGATCGGGCATCACGCGGCCTCCGTCGCGGGCAGGGGGGCGTCCTCCACCCGGCGGATGCGCCAGGTGGTCAGCACGTCGGCGGCGAGCAGGAAGAACAGCAGCGTCCCCTGGAACAGCCCGCCGATGGAGGAGGGCATCCCCAGCATCATCTGCGCGTAGTCCCCCGCGATCGCGAGCAGCGCCAGCAGCAGCCCCGCCGGCACGATCCCCGCCGGGTGCAGCCGCCCGAGGAAGGCCACGATGATCGCCGCATAGCCGTAGCCGGCGGACGCGGTGGGGAAGATCTGGCCCAGCGGCCCCGCGATCTCGCCCACCCCCGCGACCCCCGCGGCGAAGCCCCCGGTCAGCATCCCGATCCACACCGCCCGCCGGACGGGGAACCCCGCGTAGCGCGCAGCCCCCGGCGCCGCCCCGGTGACGCGAAGCTGAAAGCCCAGGTGCGTGCGCTCGATGAAGATCCAGGCGACGAGGGCGGCGGCGACGGCGATCACGATCTCGATGTTCGCGCGCGTATTCTCGATCACGATGGGCAGCAGCGCGTCGGGGTGCAGGGGCGCCGACTGGGGGAAGTTGAACCCCGCCGGATCCCGCCACGGCCCGAACACCAGGTAGGCGAGCCACAGCTGCGCGCAGTAGTTCAGCATCAGCGAGGTCAGGATCTCGGAGGCGTTGAACCGCGTGCGCAGCAGCGCGGGAACCGCCGCCCACAGCGCCCCTCCGATCCCGCCCGCCAGCAGCATGGCGGGCATCACCCAGGGACCCGCGCCCCCGAACTCCAGCGCCAGCCAGCCGCCGAAGATCACGCCCAGCACCAGCTGCCCCTCGGCCCCGATGTTCCACACGCCCGCCCGGAAGCCGATGGCGAGCCCCACCCCGATCAGGATCAGCGGCGCCGCCTTCAGCAGCAGCTCGCCGAAGCCGTAGAGGTCCGCGAGCGGGGTCGTCAGGAAGATCCACAGCGTCGAGACCGGCTCCCGCCCGTCCAGCGCGAAGAGGATCATCGCCACCGCCGCGGTCAGCGCCGCCGCGATCAGCGGCGAGGCCCAGCTCATCGCCCGCGAGGGGCGGGGGCGGCGTTCAATGCGCAGCGGCATCGGCGGTCTCCTGCTCGGCGGCGGGGGTGTCGAGGCGGCCGCTCATCGCCAGCCCGATGGCGTCCCGGTCGCACTGGGCGCGGGGGATGGCGGGGGTCAGCCGGCCGCCGGCGATCACCGCGATGCGGTCCGAGATCTCCATCAGCTCGTCGAGCTCCTCAGAGATCACCACCACCGCCGCGCCCCGGTCGCGCAGCTCCGCCAGCGCCTGGCGGATGGTCAGCGCCGCGCCCACGTCCACGCCCCAGGTGGGCTGGGTCACGACCAGCGCGCGCGGCGCGTTGAGGATCTCGCGCCCGATGACGAACTTCTGCAGGTTCCCGCCCGAGAGGCTGCCCGCCGGCGCGTCCAGCCCGCCCGCGCGCACGCCGAACTCCTCGACGATGCGGCGCGCCGCGGCGCGGATCTTCGCCCGGCGCAGGAAGCCCCAGGCGGTGGTCTGCGCGGCCCGCGCGGTCAGCAGCGCATTCTCGTGCAGCGGCAGATCCGGAGCGGCGGAGCGGCCGAGCCGGTCCTCGGGGGCCGAGCTCAGCCCCAGCCGCCGGCGCGCCCGCGGCCCCATCCGCGCGAGGTCCCGCCCGTCGAGGCGGATCGTCCCCGGCGGGCTCGTCCGCTCGCCCGAGAGCGCGTCCATCAGCTCGGCCTGGCCGTTGCCCGAGACGCCGGCGACGCCCACGATCTCGCCCGCGCGCACCGTCAGCGAGACCTCGTGCAGCGCGGTCCCGAACGGGTCGGGCGAGGGCGCCGAGAGCCGGTCGATCACCAGCAGCGGCGCGCCCGGCGCCTGGCGCGCCGCGGGCCGCAGGGCCTTCAGGTCCGCCCCGATCATCATCCGCGCCATCGAGGCCGCGGTCTCGGCCCGCGGATCGCAGACCCCGGTCACCCGGCCCGCCCGCAGGATCGTCGCCTTCGAGCAGAGAGCGCGCACCTCCTCGAGCTTGTGGGAGATGTAGAGGATCGAGCAGCCGTCCGCCGCCAGCCGCCGCAGGGTGACGAACAGGCTCTCCACCGCCTGCGGGGTCAGCACCGAGGTCGGCTCGTCCATGATCAAGAGGCCCGGGTCCTGGAGGAGCGCGCGGATGATCTCGACCCGCTGGCGCTCGCCCACCGACATGGACCCGATGCGGCGGCGCGGGTCGACGGGCAGGCCGTAGCGCCCCGCGACCTCGGCGATGCGGCGCGACAGCGGCTCCAGCTTCGGGCGGCCGGGCAGGGCGAGGGCGATGTTCTCGGCGACCGTCAGCGTGTCGAAGAGGGCGAAGTGCTGGAACACCATGCCCACGCCCATGCGCTGCGCCTCGGCGGGGGTGCGGGGGCGGACCTCGCGCCCGTTCCACAGCATCTCGCCCGCGTCGGGGCGCGCCATGCCGTAGATCACCTTCATCAGGGTCGACTTGCCGGCGCCGTTCTCGCCGACGATGGCGTGGATCTCGCCCGGCGCCACGGCCAGGTCGACGCCGTCGTTGGCCACCACCGCCGGGTAGACCTTGCGGATCCCGCGCAGCTCCAGCCGCAGGGGCGGCGGCAGGATCGGGCCATCGTCGCGGGTCGTGCGCGCGCCTGCCTCCGGTCCGGCCATGGGGGTCTCCCTCGCTCGCGGCGCCGATCCGGCGCTCGCTTCGTCGCTATTATGGACGGTATATTGAATACAATTTCAAGCCGGATTTGTCCTCCCTGCGACAGGCTCATCTTGTTCCAACGATTCCAGCGCCTTGCAGCGGAGGCGGCGCGGGAAACGCGGCGGAGGGGACGGGAAGGCAGGCGGGACGGGCCCGATTCGAGCGGGTTCAGGGCGGCATCCGGCCCCGGATCGGCTGCCTGGAGGGCTCCGGAAGGGGGCTTCCGCAACTGGAGATGGACAAATCCGCCGACGGATCGTATCCATCACTCCCCGACGGCCCGCCGCCGGACGCACAGACGAACGAGGCCGCCCCGGACCGCGGCCGGGAAGGAGCCCTCCGATGTCCACCCATCAGAGCCGCAGCGACGCGATCTACGCGACCCTGCGCCGGGCGATCCTGGAGCAGGCGCTGGCCCCCGGCGCCAAGCTGCCCGAGGATTCGATCGGCGAGACCTTCGGCGTCTCGCGCACCTCGGTGCGCAACGCCCTGGTGCGGCTGAACGTCGAGGGGCTGGTGGACATGGTGCCCAACAAGGGCGCCTCGGTGGCCATGCCGACGCTGGCCCAGGCCCACGACGTCTTCGACATGCGCCGGGTGCTGGAGCGCGAGGTGGTCCGCCGCCTGTGCGAGCGGATGTCCAAGGACGCCATCGACGCGCTGGAGGCCCATATCGCCGAGGAGGAGCGCGCCCTGCGTTCCGCCGGCCCGCTCTCGATCCGGCTGGCCGGCGAGTTCCACATCCTGCTGGCGGAGCTCACCGGCTCGCAGACGCTGAGCGACTACGTCAGCCAGATCGTATCCCGTTGCTCGCTGATCCTGGCGCGGTTCGGCCGGCCGCATTCCGCCGAATGCGGGGTCGAGGAGCATGTCCGCCTGGTCGCCGCCCTGCGCGAGCAGGACGCGAAGACCGCCTGCGCGGTGATGGACGCCCATCTCGACGCGGTCGAGACCCGCGCGCGCATCGACGAGCCCGAGACCGAGCCCGACGTCGCCTCGATCCTCGCCCGCTACGCGATGGTCGCGGACTGAGGCGGGAACCGGCGCAGGTCCGGGGGGGTCGAACGGCGAGGGGCGGGCGTCGCCGCCCGCCCCGCCCCGATCCCCCGGCTCACTTGCCCTGCACGCCCGCCGCGACGATCAGGGGCTTCCAGACGCCGATCTGGGTCTCGACGAAGGCGGCGTAATCGTCCGAGGACATCTCGCGCGGGGTCACGCCCAGGCCGGTCAGCTGCGCCTGGACCTCGGGCAGGGCGATGACGGCGGCCACCGTCTCGTGGATCTTCGCGGCCGTCTCGGGGGGGATGCCGGCGGGGCCGGTCAGGCCCACCCAGTTCTCGATCACGATGTCGAAGCCCTGCTCCTTGAAGGTCGGCACGTCCGGCACGCCGGGGAAGCGGGTCTCGGCGGCGATGGCGATTGCGACCGCCTCCTTGTCCTCGATCATCGGGCGGTTCTGGGCGACCATGTCGTAGAACGTGTCCAGCACGCCTGCGCGGAAGTCCTGGATGGCGGGCGCCGAGCCCTGGTAGGGCACGTGCAGCGTCTCGACCCCCAGCGCCCCGTCCACCGCCTTGCCCAGGATGTGGGAGATCGAGCCGACCCCCGAGGAGCCGTAGGAGATCGAGCCCTCCTTCGCCGCCGCCTGGAACTCGGCGACGGTCGCGATGCCGCTGTCGGGCTTCACGAACAGGCCGGGGGCCGAGGCGCCGATGTAGGCGACATGGGCGAAATCGCCCATCGGGTCGTAGGGCAGGCTCTCGAACTGGGTCGGCGCGATGGTGAAGGGCGCGTTGTTGGCGATCATCAGCACGGTCCCGTCGGCCGGCTGCCTGGCCACGTAGTCCGCCGCCACCGTGCCCGCCGCGCCGGGCCGGTTGTCGACCACCGCCTTCTGCCCGAAGTCGGCGTCGAGGTGCTTCGCCAGCAGCCGCGCCACCAGGTCCGAGGTCCCGCCCGGCGGGAAGGTCACCACGATGCGCACCGGCTCGGAGGTCCAGGCGCCGGGCTCGGCGAGCGCAAGCCCGGGCGCGAGGACCAGGGCGGCGAGGCCCGCGCCCATCACGGCGCGGCGGGAGAGGATCGGGGTCATGTCGGTCCCTTTCTGGATCGAGCGAGGCGCGGGAGGAGGGGTCATTCGTCGGCCGGCAGCGCCGCCAGCCGCAGCCGCCGCCGGGCGCGCAGCCCCGCCAGCAGGCCGAAGACGAGAATGCCGAGGGTGGCGGCGATCAGCGCCGCCGAGATCGGCCGGTCGAGGAACACCATCGGGTCGCCCCTCGACAGCAGCATGGCGCGGCGCAGCTGCTCCTCCATCATCGGGCCCAGCACGAAGCCGATCAGGAGGGGCGCCGGCTCGAACCGGAACAGGCGCATCAGGTAGCCCGCGATCCCGAAGACCAGCGTCAGCCAGATGTCGAAGACGTTGTTGTTCAGCGAATAGACGCCGATGCAGATCAGCACGATGATCGTGGGATACATGAACCGGTAGGGGATCTGCAGCAGCTTCACCCACATCCCGATCAGCGGCACGTTGAGGATCAGCAGGATCACGTTGCCGACCAGAAAGCTCGCCACCAGCCCCCAGAACAGGTCCGGGTGGTCGGTCAGGATCCGCGGCCCCGGCGTGATCCCGTGGATCATCAGCGCCCCGATCACCAGCGCCATCGAGGCCGAGCCCGGCACGCCCAGCGTCAGCGTCGGGATGAAGGCCGTCTGCGTGGCGGCGTTGTTGGCGCTCTCCGGGACCGTCACGCCCTCGATCGCGCCCTTCCCGAACATCCCCCGGTTGGGCGACAGCTTCTTCTCCACCGCGTAGCCCACCGCCGAGGCCACCGTCTGCCCGGTGCCGGGCAGGGCGCCGAAGAAGCTGCCGATGGCGCCGCCCCGCCAGATCGGCCCCCAGGTGCGCCGCCACTCGTCCCGCGTGGGCCAGGTGTTCGAGCGATAGTCGACCGAGGTGGCCCGCCCCCCCGCATTGGCCCGGATCGAGGCGATCAGCTCGCCGACCCCGAACAGGCCCATCGCCACGATCACCAGGTTCACCCCGTCGCGCAGCTCCGGCACGCCCATGGTGAAGCGCAGGTCGCCGGTGGTCAGGTCGACCCCCACCGTGCCCAGCATCAGGCCCAGCGTCACCATCGCCACGCCCTTCACCGCGCCGCCGTTGGAGACCGCCGAGGCCGCCACCAGCCCCAGCAGGATCACCGAGAAATACTCCGCCGGCCCGAAGCTCAGCGCCATCCGCGCCAGCGCCGGCGACAGCGCCGCCATGACGACCATCCCGATCATCCCGCCCCCGAAGGACGCGATGGAGGTCACGAACAGCGCCAGCCCCGCCCGCCCCTCGCGCGCCATCGGATAGCCGTCGATGCAGGTGATCGAGGAGGACGGCGTGCCCGGGATGTTCATCAGGATCGAGGCGATCGACCCCCCGTACTCGGCCCCGTAGTAGACCCCCGCGATCATCACCAGCGCCGTCGTCGGCTCGAGGTGGAAGCTCAGCGGCAGGATCATCGCGATCGCCGCCATCGAGCCGATGCCCGGCAGCACCCCGATGAAGGTCCCCAGGAAGCAGCCGATGAAGCAGTAGAGCAGCGTCTGGGGCTGCATCACCGTGGCGAGCCCGCCGGCGAAGGCGGAAATAAGCTCCATGGCTCAGGCCCCCCCGAACAGGTCGAAGGCCAGCGCCCGGAAGGGCAGGCCCAGAAGCTGGATGAACAGGACCCAGGCCCCCGCCGCCACCACCGCCCCCAGCGCCGCCTTGCCGGGGAAGGAGAGCGAGCGGTCCGGGACCGAGGCGACCACCGTGGTCAGGAACGCCGCCGGCACCAGCCCCAGCCGGTCGGCTGAGACCGCGAACACCGCCAGCGCCGCCGCGATGGCCGCGAAGGACACCCAGTCCGGCCGCTCGGCGAGGCCGGGGTCCGCCAGGTCCTGCACCACGGTCACGGCCGCCAGCGCCGCCAGGATCGCCCCGGTGAAGAACGGGAACGCCCCGGTGCCGGGGCGGAACAGCACGCCCAGCCCCAGCTCCAGCCCCCCCGCCATGAACACGGCGGCGAGCGCGATCAGGAACACGGCCCCCGCCGCGCCCCAGCGGGCGTGGGGCCGGGCGGCCGCGTCGGTCGAGGTCTCGGTCGCGTCGCCGGGCATGGTCACAGGCCTCCGCGGAACAGGGAATAGCCCCAGGCGGTGAACTTGAAGGGCAGGTGGTAGTGCTGGGCGGGCTCGGGCACGGCGAAGTCGTAGCGCACCGTCTCGAGGAACCCCGCGTCCGCCGCCTCGCCGCCGCGGGCGCGGCAATAGGCGCCGACCTCGAACTCGGCGGCGTAGCGGCCGGCCTCGATCCCCTCGCCCGTCACGGTGGGGTGGTCGAACAGCCCGCTCCGCCCGCAGGTCCCCTCGGCCAGCACCGCCGGACCGCCGGGGGCGAGGCGGATCAGGCGCACCGCCAGCCCCTCGGCCGGGCGGCCCGAGGCCACGTCCACCGCGTGGATCGAGACGCCGCCCGCCTGCGCCGGCGCGCCCGGCGCGAAGGCCGACAGCACCCGCGCCCGGCAGACCGAGGCGATCTCCTCGCGCGCCGTCGCGATCTCGTCGGCGCGGGGGGCGGCGAGGCGGCGCTCGAAATCCGCCAGCACGCCGGCAAGCTCGGCGTGGCGGTGCAGGGCGACGATGTAGGGGAAGCCGAAGCGCTCGACATAGCGCCGGTTCAGCTCCGCCAGCCGCGCGGCGGCGGGCGCCTGCGGATCGGTCAGGCCCAGCCGCCCCTGCTCGGACTGCGAGGCTTCGGTCATCGCGCCGGGCTCGGGCGGGGCGAGCTCGGGGTGGCCGCGGTAGAGCGCCAGCAGCGCGGGCTCGTCGAGCTCCATCAGCGCGGCGCGCAGGGCGGCGGCGAAGGCGGCGGCGTCGGCGAAGGGGCGGCGTCGCGCGGCGCGGGCGGCCACCTCGGGCGAGCGCTCGATGAAGGGCAGGATCCGCGCCGCGGCCTCGTCCGCGTCGCCCGCGTTGATCGCCTCCAGTGCCTCGGTCGCCGTCATCGTCCCTCGCCCGTCGTCGGTGTCGTCGCGAAAGACGGTAGCCGCGGGCTGGATTGCCATCCATGTCAAAATGGACAAGGCTGCGTTCTCATTCTGCGAACGGAGCGGCGATGTCCCTGCACCTCCTCCCCCGCCCCCTGCGCTATGTCGAGGCGGTGGCCGAGCATGGCTCGGTCCAGGCCGCCTCCCGCGCGCTGGGGATCGCCGCCTCGGCCATCGATCGCCAGATCCACGCGCTGGAGGAGGCGAGCCAGACGCCGCTGTTCGAGCGTCTGCCCCGCGGCATGCGCCCCACCGCCGCCGGCGAGGCGGTGATCGTGATGGCGCGGCGCTGGCGCGCCGACGCCGAGCGGCTGGACGACGGCCTGCGCGAGATGCGCGGGCAGGAGCGGGGCGTGGTGCGGCTGGCCGCCATGGACAGCCTCGCCAACGGCCTGCTGCCCGAGCTCGCGGAATGGCTCCAGGCCGAGCATCCGCGCATCCAGCTCGCCTGCGACGTGCTGACCCCGCCCGACGCGGCCCGCGCGCTGGACGAGGGGACGGCCGACCTCGCGCTGGCCTTCAACCTCTCCCCCAGCCGCAACCACCATGCGGCCTGGTCGACGGACCTGCCCTTCGGCTGCGTCGTGGCGCCCGCGCACCCGCTGGCGGCGCTCGACGCGGTGACGGTCGCCGACCTCGCCCGCCACCCCACCGTCTCGCAAAGCGCGGTGCTACCCAGCCGGCGCTACCTCGAGACGCGCTACGGCTGGCTTTTCGCCGACAACCCGCCGGCGCTGCTGTCGAACTCGCTGCAGCTTCTGAAGGGGGCGCTGGCGGGGGGGCGGATGGCGATGCTGACCTCCGAGCTCGACGTGCTCCCGGAGCTGGAGCGGGGGACGCTGGTCTGGAAACCCTTGCGCGAGCCGGGCCTGAGGCCGCAGACCATCGCCCTGGCGGTGGACGCGCGCCGGCCGCTGACGCGCGCGGGACGCATCGTGCTGGAGCGGCTGGCCGCCCGCGCGCCCGAGCGGCTGGCCGCCCTGCGCGCGGCGCGCGAGGAGGGCGGGCGATGACGAGCGACGCGGACTGGATCGCGCAGGCGGTGGCCCTCTCCGCCACGGCGCTGGAGCGGCCGGGGACCGAGCCCTTCGGCGCCCTGGTGGTGCGCGACGGGCAGGTGGTGGGGCGCGGGCTGAACCATTCGCTCGCCCGTCTCGACCCGACCTCCCACGGCGAGACCGAGGCGATCCGCGACGCCTGCCGCAGGCTGGGCACGCTCGACCTCTCCGACTGCGCGATCTATTCGAGCTGCGAGCCCTGTCCCCTGTGCCTCGCCGCCATCGAGATCGCGGGCATCCGCCGGGTCGGCTGGGCGCTGGGCCTCGCGGAGGCGAACGCGGCGCTGGCCGCGGTGCCGCCCTCGGTGCGCCGCGCGGGCGAGGTGGCGGAGCTGCGCCGCGTCGCGGCCGCGCCCGCCGCCGCCCGTCCCGGCGCCGTGCAGGCCGAGGTCGAGGGCGCCCTCGCGATCCTCGCGCGCTGGGCCGCGGCGCGCGCGGGGCGCTGACGCCCCTCCTCCGGCGCCGCGCGATTGCGGGGCAGGGGCCGCGACGCCCCCACGCTGGCATTCGCGGGCGGGTCGTGCTCCGCTCGCTCCGCAAGCCGAAGGGAGAGGGCGCATGAGCCGGGACGACGCCATCGCGACAGCGCAGGCCTATTTCGACGCGGGCGGGTTCGAGGCGGACCTCGCCCGCCTCGTCGCCATCCCCTCCGAGAGCCAGACGCCGCAGGGCCTGCCCCACTGCCGGCGCTACCTCGACGAGGCGATGGCCCCGGCCTTCGCGGCGCTGGGCTTCGAGACCCGGATCTTCGAGAACCCCGTCCCCGGCTGCGGCCCGGTGCTGCTGGCGACCCGCATCGAGGATCCCGCGCGGCCCACCGTGCTCGGCTACGGCCACGGCGACGTGGTGCGGGGGATGGAGGACCGCTGGACCCGCGGCGCCGGCCCCTGGCGCACGGCGCGGGAGGGCGATCGCCTCTACGGCCGCGGGACCGCCGACAACAAGTCCCAGCACTGGATCAACCTCAAGGCGCTGGAGGCGACCGCGGCGGCGCGCGGCGGCCGGCTCGGCTTCAACGTCAAGTGGATCGTGGAGACGGGGGAGGAGAACGGCTCCAAGGGCCTGGGCGAGGTGATCGCCTCCGACCCCGAGGCGTTCCGCGCCGACGTCTTCATCGCCTCCGACGGCCCGCGCACCACCGCGGCGCGCCCGACGGTGTCGCTGGGGGCGCGGGGCGGGCTGAATTTCGACCTCGTCTGCCGCCTGCGCGAGGGGGCGCACCACTCCGGCAACTGGGGGGGCGCGCTGGCCGATCCGGCGGCGATCCTCAGCCACGCCATCGCCTGCATCGTCTCGCCGACCGGGCGCATCGAGGTCGAGGCCTGGCGGCCCGAGCCGCCCTCCAACCTCGTGCGCGCCCTGCTGGCGGACGTGGAGATCGAGCCCGGCCCCGACGGCCCCCGCCCCGACCCCGACTGGGGCGAGCCCGGCTTCTCGCCCGCCGAGAACGTCTACGCCTGGAACAGCTTCGCCGTCCTCGCGATGCTCGCCGGCGCCCCCGAAAGCCCGGTGAACGCGATCCAGCCCGAGGCGCGGGCGCATTGCCAGCTGCGCTACATCGCCGGCACGGATACGGACGACATCCTCCCCGGCCTGCGCCGCCACCTCGACGCCCACGGCTTCGCCGCCGTCGCCGTCGAGCAGGCCCCCGAGGAGAACCGCGGCGGCTTCGAGGCCTCCCGCACCGATCCCGACCACCCCTGGGCGATCTTCGTGCGCCGCTCGCTGGAGCGCACGGCCGGCGCCGCCCCGGCGGTGATCCCGCAGATGGGCGGCTCGATCTGCAACGAGCTGTTCACCGACCTGCTGGGCCTGCCGGCGATCTGGATCCCGCATTCCTACACCGCCTGCTCCCAGCACGCGCCCGACGAGCATGTCCTGCTGCTGCTCTGCCGCGAGGCGCTTGGCCTGATGGCGGGGCTGTGGTGGGACCTGGGCGAGGAGGGCCCGCCGACCGCCGACGGCTGAGGCGCGGCCCCTCTTTCTCCCTGCCGGGGCGAAGCCTGTTGACGGCGCACACGCGCCGGGCGAGGCTGACGCTCGTCAGGACGCGGCCCCGGCCGCCCCCGACGGGGCCAGCGAAACATCGCGGCCCGCACGACCGAAAAGACGGCGGCCCTCGACGGTCGCCAAGGGAGGAGAGAACCATGCCCAGCCTTGCACCCCGTGCAGGCGCCGTCGCCCTGTGGGCGACAGTCGCCGCGCTCGCCCTCGGCGCATCCGCCTCGGCCCAGGACTACGAATGGCCCCGCCTGCTGGTGATCGGCACGCCCGGCACCTCCAGCGGCAGCTTCGCCTCGACCAACGGCTGGGCCCCGATCCTGCAGAAGGAGACGGGCGCCGTGGTGCGCGTGGTGCCCGAGGACAACGAGCCGATGCGCTACCGCCGGCTGACCGACCGCAAGGACATCGCCATCTCCTCGGTCTCGGCCGCCGAGATGCGCTTCCAGATCCAGGGCATCGGCGGCTACGCGGCCGCGCCGCCCGCCGCCCAGCGGATGCTGTGGCACCACAACGACACCCCCTGGGGCTACGTCGTGGCCGGGGACTCGGAGGTCCAGAGCCTCGAGGACCTCAAGAAGGGCGGCGTGCGGGTGACCGAGGGCATGTTCTCGCCCCCGATGTCGCTGACCGTGACCAAGGCGCTGCCGGCCTTCCTCGGCATCAGCGAGGCGGAAGCGGCCGAGAAGATCACCTTCGTCCCCGCCTCCAGCTACGCCGAGAACTGCCGCTCGGTGGTCGAGGGCAAGTCGGACGTGGCCTATTGCGCGCCGATCTCCTCGGTGCTCTCGGAGATGGAGGGGGCGCCCGGCTCTATCCGCTGGCTGCCGATGCCGCTCGACGACAAGGAGGGCTGGGACGGCTACCTCGCCCATCGCCCGATGCTGGTGCCCTCCAAGATCACCATGGGGGTGAAGACCGCCCACGGGATCGACGGCGTGACCTCGAACTTCATCTACGCGGTGCCGGCGGATGCGGACGCGGAGTTCGTCTACAACATCGTCAAGTGGCTCGACGAGTCCTACGACGCCTACAAGGACACCCATCCGCTCGCCGCGCGCATGTCGCTGGAGCTGACCCGCGGCTACCTCGACCGCTCGCCGCTTCCGGTGCACGAGGGGACCGTGCGCTACCTGCGCGAGATCGGGCAGTGGACCGAGGCCGACGACGCCTGGAACCAGGCCGCGATCGAGAAGATGGACGCCTGGATCTCGGCGCGGAAGGCCGCCATGGCCGAGGCGCAGGAGCAGGGCGTGCGCCCCGATTTCCAGGACGAGGCCTTCCTCGCCATCATCGAGAAGCACACCGAGGGGCTGGAAGGCTTCCGCTCGCGGCTCTGAGGCCGGGCGGCCGGGCGCGGAGCCGCCCGCGCCCGGCCGCGCGTTCCGACTTCGACGCCTCGCCCCGCGGCGCGCCGCGCGCCGGGGGGCCGCCTGATGTCTCCTGGACCCGGATCGCCTCCCCATGACCGACCCCGTCGCCGCTCCCAAGCCGGAGGAGGCGCTGCCGCCCTCCGAGATCACCCGGCTGGGCGAGCTGTTCTCGCCCGTCAGCCTGGTCTTCGTCGCGCTGTGCGTGACGGGGCTGGGGATCGGGCTGTGCTACGCCTTCGGCATCCCCATCGCCGGGCAGAGGCTGCTGGAGGGCCAGTATTACTGGATCTTCATCGGCCTGTTCACCGCCGCCGCCTTCGTGGCGCTGCCCGCGGCGCCCAGCCAGCGCCATCTGCCGCTCTACGACATCGCGGCGGCGCTGGCGGCGCTGGGCATCAGCCTGTGGTTCGCCTGGCACGCCTGGGACATCCTGCAGATGGGCTGGACCAACATCCCCGCGGGCGTGGCGATGTGGCTGCTGATGCTCGAGGTCGCGCGCCGCTCGGGCGGTCTGCCGTTCCTGCTGGTGGTGCTGCTGCTGGGGACCTACCCGCTGCTCGCTGACCGCTTCCCGGGCCTGCTGATGGGCATCCCCTACAGCTTCGACCGGATGATCGAGGCGCATGTCTTCCGCGCCGAGGGCATGATGGGCATCACCACCAAGATCGTGGCCGAGATCGTGCTGGGCTTCCTGGTCTTCGCCGGCGTGCTGCTCGCCACCGGCGCGGGGCAGTTCTTCATCGACCTCGCCAACGCGGGTTTCGGGAAATATCGCGGCGGGCCCGCCAAGGTCTCGATCGTGGCGTCGGGGTTCTTCGGCTCGCTGTCGGGCTCGATCTTCTCGAACATCGCGGGGACCGGGTCGATCACCATCCCCACGATGAAGAAGGTGGGCTATCCCGCCCACTACGCCGCCGCCATCGAGGCCTGCGCCTCGACCGGGGGCGTGGTGATGCCGCCGGTGATGGGGGCCATCGCCTTCGTCATGGCGATCACCATCGGGGTGGACTACGCCACCGTGATGGTGGCCGCGATCCTGCCCTCGCTGCTGTTCTACTTCGGGCTGATGCTGCAGGTGGACGCCTACGCCGCGCGCACCGGCATGAAGGGCGAGGCGGTCAACACCGGCCCCAGCCTGCGCCAGGTGCTGGTGCGGGGCTGGCCCTATCTCTCGGTGCTGTGCTTCCTGATCTGGGGCCTGCTCTACATGCGCTGGGAGTATTACGCCCCCTGGTACGCCTGCGTGCTGATGATCGCGCTGTCGTTCCTCAACCGCGAGACGATGATGACCCCGCGCCGCCTGCTGGAGACGGCGCGCCAGGTGGGGATCCTGGTCACCCAGACCTCGGCGATCATCCTGCCCATCGCCTTCGTGGTCTCGGCGCTGACCATCACCGGGGTGACGGGGGCGCTGACCTCCGGTCTCGTGGCGATGGGGGGCGGCAACATCTACATGATCGTCTTCTTCGGGGTGCTGGCCTGCTTCGTGATGGGCATGGCGGGCCTCGCCATCGTGGCCTACATCTTCCTCGCCGTGACGCTGGCGCCCGCGATCATCGAGGTCGGCGGGCTGAACCAGATCGCGGTGCATTTCTTCATCGTCTACTACGCCATGCTCTCGGTGATCACGCCGCCCGTGGGCGCGGCCGCGTTCCTGGCCGCCACCATCGCCGGGGCGAAGCCGATGAAGACCTCCTTCACCGCGATGCGGCTCGGCGTGGTGATTTACTTCGTGCCGCTGTTCTTCCTGTTCCAGCCGGCGCTGGTCCTGCAGGGAGACCTGACGCCCCTGATCTGGGTTCTGCCCTCCATCGTCGTGGGCATCATCGTGCTCTCGGGCGGGCTCGAGGGCTGGCTGCTGGGCGTGGGCCGGGTGCGCCCGGCGCTGCGCCTGCCGCTGGCGGCGGCGGGCTTCGCCTTCTGCTTCCCCGGCCTCGCGACCACGCTGGCGGGGGGGCTCGCCTCCCTCGCGCTGGCGGCCTGGATCTGGCGCGACAACCGTCGGCCGGGTCTCGCCCCGACCCGGGCGCCGTCCTGAGGTCCGGGCCCAGGCCCGACCCGACCCCCGCCGCGCCGGGCCCCTTTCGGGGCGCCCGGCGCGGCGACCGCGCCCGGCCGGCCGCCGCGGCGCCGCGTCCCGACCCCCTCCCGCACGCCCTTCGCGGCCCCGCGGCCCCCTTGCGGGGCGCATGCGGCTTGATCCCGCGGCGGGAGGAAGGCTAGAGACGCCTTTCGGGCCGGGCCTCGCAGCGCGCGCAGGCCGGCCCGACGGGTGGAACCGCACGTACGGGTGGAAGGAGAACCGCATGGCCGCGAGCGACGATCGGCTGCTGGTGAGCACGGAGTGGCTGGCCGAGCATCTCGATGCGCCCGACGTACGCGTGCTGGACGCCTCGTGGTGGCTGCCCGCCGCGGGCCGCGACGCGAAGGCCGAGTACGCGCAGGCCCATATCCCCGGCGCCCAGTTCTTCGACATCGACGAGATCTCCGACAGCCGCTCCGAGCTGCCGCACATGGCCCCCCCGCAGGAGAAGTTCGTCTCCCGCGTGCGGGCCATGGGCATCGGCGACGCGCATCGGGTGGTGGTCTACGACGCGGCCGGCCTGTTCTCGGCCGCGCGGGTCTGGTGGCTGTTCCGGCTGTTCGGGCACCATGACGTGGCGGTGCTGGACGGGGGCCTGCCCAAGTGGCTGGCCGAGGGCCGCCCGACCGAGGACATGGCCCCCCTGCCGCGCGACCGTCACTTCGTCGCCCGGCGCAACGCCATGCTGGTCAAGGATGTCACCCAGGTCGCCGCCGCCCTGAAGCTGGGCCGCGAGCAGATCGTGGACGCCCGCTCGGCCCCCCGCTTCGCGGGCGAACAGCCCGAGCCGCGCCCCGGTCTGCGCGCCGGCCACATTCCGGGCGCGCGCAACGTCCCCTACGACACGCTGCTGAACGCCGACGGCACGATGAAGGACCCGGACGCGCTGCGCGCCGTGTTCGAGGGCGCGGGCGTGGATCTCTCGCGCCCGGTGATCTCGTCCTGCGGCTCGGGCGTCACCGCCTGCGTGCTGGACCTGGCGCTGGAGCGGCTGGGCCACAAGCAGCACGCGGTCTACGACGGGTCCTGGGCCGAGTGGGGCGCCTATCCCGACCTCGCCATCGAGACCGGGCCGGCGCGGTGACCAACGCCGGCGGCATCACCGGGCGCGCCGGCGACCGGGTCTCGGTCGCGATCACCTGGCTGGAGATGGGGCGCCGCCCCGACGGCGCCCATCCGCCGCTGCCGATGAACGCCCCCGTCGCGCTGGTGCGCGCCAAGGCGCCGCCGGCGGCCTATTTTCTC
Source organism: Albimonas pacifica (assembly GCF_900113695.1). Classification (GTDB taxonomy): domain Bacteria; phylum Pseudomonadota; class Alphaproteobacteria; order Rhodobacterales; family Rhodobacteraceae; genus Albimonas; species Albimonas pacifica. Next base: position 627,958 of record NZ_FOQH01000002.1, read on the forward strand.
TACCTCTACCGCCTCGTGGGCGAGGCCTGGGAGTGGACGGACCGGCTCGACGACGACCCCGCCACGCTGGCCGCCGAGCTCGCGCGCGAGGACATGGCGCTCCACACCCTGATGTGGGAGGGCTGGCCCGCGGGCTTCTTCCTGCTCGACTGGCGCCAGGCGGGGGTCTGCGACCTCGGCTATTTCGGCCTGTGCGAGGCGACCCGGGGCAGGGGGCTGGCGCGCTGGCTCTTGTCCGAGGCGATCCATGCCGGCTGGTCGCGGCCCGGCGTCGAGAAGATGACGGTCAACACCTGCGCGCTCGACCACCCCTCGGCGCTGCCGCTCTACCAGCGGGCCGGCTTCTCGCCGGTGCGCCGGACGGAGGTGGAGCGGGTGCTGACGCGCGACATCGGCTGAGCCTGTCGCCCGCCGCGGCGGCTGCGCCGCGGCGGGCGTCGCGCTCAGGCGCGGCTCAGCCCCGCCGGCGGCGGCGCAGGAGGCCGAAAGCCGCGACCCCGCCCGTCAGCAGCGCCGCGCCCGCCGGCAGCGGCACGGGGGCGGCCGAGGCGAAGGACAGGTCGGTCACGCTGTAGGCCTTGTTGGCGTCGAGGTCGTTCGGCCTTGCGACGAGGCCGACGACGGTGAACGCCGCCTCGCCCAGGATCCCGACGAAGCCGTCGGACTCCGGCCCCAGCACGGTGAAGATGTCGACGATCTCGAGCCCGGCGCCGTCGTAGTCGCCCTGGAGCTGCACGCCCGAGCCGGTCCCTTCGGCCCCCGCCCCGCCCTGGATGTCGATGCCGAAGCCGATGATCGCCGTCGGGAACAGCCAGCTCAGGTCGATGGTCCCGCCCGAGCCGTCGGGGTCGACGTTGGACGAGAAGGCGCCGCCGGAGATCTGGTTGATCGTCGAGAATTCGGCCCCGAGCGTGTAGGACGACACCACCCCGCTGTCGAAGACGATCGACTTGGCCGAGGCCACGTCGGCGTCGAACGAATCGTCGGTGACGGCGTAGGCCGCGACGGCGGCCTCCCAGGCGCTGCGGTCGGTGTAGACCGTGAAGGCCGAGGCGGGCGCGGCCGCCGCGGCGGCCAGCGCGGCGGCGAGGGCGACGGGCGCGGCGCGGCCGGCCGCGCCGCGGAATGCGGACGTAGTCACGAGAGATCTCCCCACGAGTTCTGGATGAGAGAAGCCGCCGCCGGACGCCCCCCCCCGGGACGCGACGACCGGCTCGATCAACGGTTGATCGCCGCAACGTAACCCGGGCGCGCCTCCGCGCCAAGCGGTCTCGCGACTCGCCGGCGCCGCCCGGGCGCCGTCGCGGGGCGCGACGTCGTCGGGCGGGCGCCGTGGGGTCGGGGTTGCGACTCGTAGATTAATGTTCCTGTTTCGTGCCGTATCGCTCCGGACCCCACCCATGGGGCCTCGGCGCAGGTCAACGACTAAATCTAGCGAGATCGCAGAAAAACAGGGTTGTCGAGTCGGCCGGATTCCATAATCTAGGGCTCAGCAGGACGGAGCCGCCTACATCTGGTGGTCGCCGCCACCCCGGGGGCCTCGGCCACCCTACCGAACATCAAGATCCTGGCGCCTCTGGCGCCCCTGCCGCGCGGAGGGGTTCGCGCGGCCTCGTCACAAGCGTCTTAAGCGCCTGGAAAACCAGGCCGAAGAGGGACAGACCAAATGCAGATCGACCGCCGTTTCACCGAAGCCGGCGCCTCCCCCTACGAGGCTTTCGAGTTCCGCAAAGCGGTCTCGGAGATCCGCAATCCCAACGGCTCGATCGTCTTCCAGCTCAAGGACATCGACGTCCCCGCCGCCTGGTCGCAGGTTGCCGCCGACGTGCTGGCCCAGAAGTATTTCCGCAAGGCCGGCGTCCCCGCGCGCCTGAAGAAGGTCGCCGAAGAGGGCGTGCCGGAGTTCCTGTGGCGCTCGGTCCCCGACGAGGACGCGCTGAAGAAGCTGTCGCGCGACAAGCGCTTCGGCGGCGAGACCAAGGCCCAGCAGGTGTTCGACCGGCTCGCCGGCGCCTGGGCCTACTGGGGCTGGAAGGGCGGCTACTTCACCTCCGAGGCCGACGCCCAGGCCTATTACGACGAGATGCGCCACATGCTCTGCGCGCAGATGGCCGCGCCGAACTCCCCGCAGTGGTTCAACACCGGCCTGCACTGGGCCTATGGCATCGACGGCCCCTCGCAGGGCCACTTCTACGTGGACTACCTCACCGGCGAGCTGGTGAAGTCCGCCTCGGCCTACGAGCACCCGCAGCCCCACGCCTGCTTCATCCAGTCCGTCTCCGACGACCTGGTGAACGAGGGCGGGATCATGGACCTTTGGACCCGCGAGGCGCGGCTGTTCAAATACGGCTCCGGCACCGGCACCAACTTCTCCTCCGTCCGCGCGGAGAACGAGTCCCTCGGCGGCGGCGGCCGCTCCTCGGGCCTGATGTCCTTCCTCAAGATCGGCGACCGCGCCGCGGGCGCCATCAAGTCGGGCGGCACCACGCGGCGCGCCGCCAAGATGGTGATCTGCGACATGGATCACCCCGACGTGGAGGCCTTCATCAACTGGAAGGTCCGCGAGGAGCAGAAGGTCGCCTCCCTCGTCGCCGGCTCCAAGGCGCATGAGCGCCGCCTCAACGAGATCTTCGAGGGCATCCGCGCCTGGGACGGCGCCGAAGAGGACGCCACCGACCCCAAGAAGAACCCGTCGCTGAAGAAGGCCCTCAAGGCCGCCCGCCGCGACATGATCCCCGAGACCTACGTCAAGCGCGTCCTGCAGTACGCCGCCCAGGGCTACAGCTCGATCGAGTTCTCGACCTACGACACCGACTGGGACGGCGAGGCCTACCTGACGGTCTCCGGCCAGAACTCCAACAACTCGGTGCGCGTGACCGACGCCTTCCTCGAGGCGGTGCGCGAGGACAAGCCGTGGGAGCTGATCCGCCGGACCGACGGCAAGGTCGCCAAGACCGTCTCCGCGCGTGAGCTCTGGGACCAGATCGGCCATGCCGCCTGGGCCTGCGCCGACCCGGGCATCCAGTTCCACGACACGATCAACGCCTGGCACACCTGCCCGGCGGACGGGCCGATCCGGGCGTCCAATCCGTGCTCGGAGTACATGTTCCTCGACGACACGGCCTGCAACCTGGCCTCGATGAACCTGCTCGCCTTCCTCAACGCCGGCGAGTTCGACGTCGAGGGCTATGAGCACGCCACCCGCCTGTGGACCGTGACGCTCGAGATCTCGGTGCTGATGGCGCAGTTCCCCTCGAAGGAGATCGCGCAGCGCTCCTACGACTACCGCACGCTCGGCCTCGGCTACGCCAACATCGGCGGCCTGCTGATGAACATGGGCCTGGCCTATGACTCGGAGGAGGGCCGCGCCCTCGGCGGCGCCCTGACCGCGATCCTGACCGGCGTCGCCTACGCCACCTCCGCCCAGATGGCCGCCGAAGTGGGGCCGTTCCCCCGCTACGAGGCGAACGCCTCGGACATGCTGCGCGTGATCCGCAACCACCGCCGCGCCGCCTACGGCGAGACCCAGGGCTACGAGGGCCTGGCCGTGAACCCGGTGGCGCTGGACATCGAGAGCTGCCCCGACCAGCTGCTGGTCGAGCGCGCCCAGCGCGCCTGGGACGAGGCGCTGGCGCTGGGCGAGGCCCACGGTTTCCGGAATGCCCAGTCCTCGGTGATCGCCCCCACCGGCACCATCGGCCTGGTGATGGACTGCGACACGACGGGCATCGAGCCCGACTTCGCCCTGGTGAAATTCAAGAAGCTGGCCGGCGGCGGCTACTTCAAGATCATCAACCAGTCGGTCCCCGCCGCGCTGGAGGCCCTGGGCTACGACGAGGTCGCCATCGACCGGATCGTGCGCTACGCCGTCGGCCACGGCACGCTGTCGAACGCGCCGGGCGTGAACCTCGCCGCCCTCTCGGCCAAGGGCTTCGGCCCCGAGCAGCTCGAGAAGATCGAGGCCGCGACCGAGAGCGCCTTCGACATCTCCTTCGTCTTCAACCAGTTCACCCTGGGCCTGGAGTTCTGCCGCGACACGCTCGGCATTCCCGAGGCGAAGCTCAACGACCCGGCCTTCTCGCTGCTCAAGCACCTGGGCTTCTCGAAGGCCGACATCGAGGCCGCCAACCTCCATGTCTGCGGCACGATGACGGTCGAGGGCGCGCCGGGGCTCGACCCCGAGCATCTGCCGGTCTTCGACTGCGCCAACCCCTGCGGCAAGATCGGGGTGCGCTACCTCTCGGTCGAGAGCCACATCCGCATGATGGCGGCCGCCCAGTCCTTCATCTCGGGCGCGATCTCCAAGACCGTGAACATGCCCAACGAGGCCACGATCGAGGATTGCCTCGACGCCTATGAGCTGAGCTGGTCGCTGGGCGTGAAGGCCAACGCCCTCTACCGCGACGGCTCCAAGCTGTCGCAGCCCCTCTCGGCCTCGCTGATCGAGGACGCCGACGAGGAGGAGGAGCTGATCGAGGCGCCGATGGCCGCCCGCGCGGAGATCATCGCCGAGAAGATCGTCGAGAAGGTGATCATCAAGGAGATCCGCCGCCAGGCCGCCGACCGCCAGAAGCTGCCCGAGCGTCGCAAGGGCTACACCCAGAAGGCCATCGTCGGCGGGCACAAGGTCTACCTGCGCACCGGCGAGTACCAGGACGGGCGCCTGGGCGAGATCTTCATCGACATGCACAAGGAAGGCGCCGCCTTCCGCGCGATGATGAACAACTTCGCCATCGCGATCTCGGTCGGCCTCCAGTACGGCGTGCCGCTCGAGGAGTTCGTCGAGGCCTTCACCTTCACGCGCTTCGAGCCGGCCGGGCTGGTGCAGGGCAACGACTCGATCAAGAACGCGACCTCGATCCTCGACTACATCTTCCGCGAGCTGGCGGTGAGCTACCTCGACCGCACCGATCTCGCCCATGTGCAGCCCGAGGGCGTGCGCTTCGACGAGATGGGCCGCGGCGACGAGGAGGGGAAGCGCAACTTCGAGGAAGCGCCCGAGAGCGTGGCCGAGCAGGCGGTGGCGATGCTGCGCGAGATGACCTCGCCCGGCTACACCCGCCAGCGGATGCCGCAGAACCTGCTGGTGCTGCGCGGCGGCCAGGACCGGTCCGAGACCTCGGTCGCCGCGGTCTCGACCACGGTCGAGGCGCAGCCGGTGGGCTCGGCGCTGGCCGACACGCTGGTGGCCCCCGCGCTCGCCCCGATGGACGACCGCGCCAAGGCCCGCATGCAGGGCTACGAGGGCGACCCCTGCGGCGAGTGCGGAAACTTCACGCTGGTGCGCAACGGCACCTGCCTGAAGTGCAACACCTGCGGCGGCACGTCGGGCTGCAGCTGATCACGAGGGACGACGGGAAGCGGCGGCGACCGCCGCTTCCGCACCGGAACAGGCCGCAGGCGAAAAAACCTACGAGCAGAAAGCGAGAGAAGCCTGATCCGACCCGACTGGGGGAGGCGCCCGCCGCGCCTCCCCGTTTTCTTTGCGAAGGCTTGGGCCCCGTTTCCCGTCGCTTAAGCCGGGGGCCGCGACTGTGGGCGGGCCAAGTCGCGGCGCGACGAGGACCTCTTGCGCGGGGTCCGGCCGGCGCGCGCGACAGTCGCGGGGCGGCGCGACTTGCGCCGGCGGGGGTCGGGGACAAGTCCCGGGGACGGCTTTAACGGTTCCTCAACGTTTCCTTGCGAAAACCGGAGTTCCGGCGGAACCGCCGGGGCCGGCCGCGAAGGCCGGCGGCGACCGCGGCGGACCCTCCGCCCGGTCGCGGAGGCGCCGAACGGCGCCCTCGGGTCGACGAACGGTCGACGGGCGCGGCGAAGGCCGCGTGCAATGCGTCTGAATCTCGCGCCGGAGGGCTGCGGTTCGACCCGCGGCGATCGTGCGGCGGTCTCAGGAATGAACTCCGGGTCGCCCGAAACCTGGCGACGCGCCCTGGCGGGCGCGGCGGATGCGGGGAGGTCTCCCCGCTCCCTGCGCGGCCGCCAGCGGACGTCTCGCCCGATGCGAGCCGGAGTTCGCTGGACCGAAGACCATGCTCGGGACCCTCTCGACCCATACGGCCCCGCCGGCCGCCCGTCGCGTCGACCCGATGGTCGCGCTGCGCGGCGCGTCCGGCCCGCCCGAGGCCGGAGCGCCGCCGCGTCAGGCGGCGCCCGACACCGCCATGCCCGAACAGGTGGCCGGCGCGCTCGCCGCCGTCGCGCGCAGCCGCGCCGAACCGGGCTCGGTCTTCGCCGCCCTCGCCCGCGGCGAGACCGGCGCGCCCCCGCGCAAGGGCCGCGCCCCGACGCCCGCAGGCGCCTCCGCCCCGACGCCCGCAGGCGCGCCCGCCCCGGCCTCCGCAGGCGCCGCCGCCCCCGCGTCCGCAGGCGCGCCCGCCCCGGCGTCCGGCGTGGGCGCCGTCGTCGCGACGCCCGCCCTCGCGGCATCGGCCGCCGCCGCCGCCGCGGGGCCGTCCGCCGCGGCCGTTCCCGGCGCCGCGCTCCTCGCCCTGCGCCGGGGGGGCCTTCCCTCGACCGCGGGGGAGGCGACGGTGGCCGCCGCCGCGGTGCAGGCCGGCGCGCCGCCCACGCCCGAGGCGCCCGCCCGCGCCGCCGACCCGCTGCAGTCGGGCCTGAGCGAGGAGGAGCTCGCCGCGGTCGCCGAGCTCGCCCAGCGCGACAGGGAAGTGCGCGAGCACGAGATGGCCCATGTCACCGCCGGCCGCCCCTGGGCGGGGCCGGCGGTCTATCTCTACCAGACGGGGCCGGACGGGCGGCGCTACGCCGTCGGCGGCTTCGCGCCCATCGACGTCTCGCCGATCGAGGGCAACCCCGAGGCCACCGCGGCCAAGATGCGCATCGTGATCGAGAGCGCGCTGGCCGCGCAGCCGCCCTCGCCGGCCGATCGCCACGTGGCGGCCCTGGCCCAGGCGCGGCTGCAGGCGGCGCTGGCCGCGATCTCGGAGGCGAGCCGCATGGCGCGCCAGGGCGACGTCGTCGGCGCCGAGGAGGCCCGCGCCGCGGTCTCCGCCCGGGTCTGAGCCGCCCGTGGCCCCCCCCGTGGCCCCCGCAGGCGCGCCGCGTCCCGCGCCCGTCCGCCCTCGCGGTTCCGCCCGCGGCGCGGGCCCGGCGCGGCGCCCGGTCCGACCGGCGCACGACGGCCCGCCTCGCGACCGAGGAGAGACCGGACCGCCAGGCCCGCCCGTCGCGACGCGCCGACCTCGCCCCGATCGCCTCCCGGTCGACCGCGCGCCCGGGCCCGCCCCGCGCGCCCTCGGCCTGCGACCCGCGCGCGCCCGGGCCTGGCGACCGACATCCGCCCCTGGCGACCGTCGCCCCATGCGCCCCCGCCGGGCCCGCGCCGCGGGCGGGGCGCGGGCCCCGGGCGGACGCGGGGCGCGGCGCCTCCGGCGCGGACGCCGGCGCCGCGCTCAGTCGCCGGGCGCCTCCGGCCCCGCCGGGCGGGCGCCCATGCCGAGCTGCATCACCCCCCGCCGCAGGGGCGCGAGGTCGTGGATCGCCTTCAGCCCCATCCGGCGCAGGTCGCGCAGCGGCGGGGCGCCCAGCATCGCCGCGCGGTTCAGCGCGTCGATCCCCGCCACCCGCGCCGCCATTTCCGGCCAGCGCGCGCGGTGGTAGGCGGCCAGCACCGTCGCCGCGCCCGGATCGCCCCCGGCCCGCGCCGCGTCCCCCGCCAGCCGCGCCAGCACGGCGGCGTCGGCGATCGACATGTTCAGCCCCTGCGCCCCGATCGGCGGCACCACATGCGCCGCCTCGCCCATCAGCGCCACCCGCGCCCCGTCGAGCCGCGGCGCCAGCTGCGCCACGATCGGCCAGACCGCCACCGGCGACACCGGCCGCAGCCAGCCCAGCACCCCGCAGGAGCGGGCGTTGAGCGCCTGCGCGAAACCCTCGGGATCCTCGCTCGCCATGCGGTGCAGGGCGGCGGCCCTGGGCCCCGCCTCCATCCACACGATCGAGGAGCGGTGGCGCCCCTCGGCGTCGTCGGGCAGGGGCACCAGGGTGAAGGGGCCGCCGGTGCGGTGGATCTCGGTCGAGACGTCGCGGTGCGGCTCGGGATGCGCCGCCGCCAGCACCAGCGCCTTCTGGGAATAGCTCCACCGCGGCGCCTCCAGCCCGGCCATGCGGCGGGTGGGGCTGTCGCGCCCGTCGGCGGCGACCACCAGCCGCGCGCGCACCTGGGTCCCGTCGGAGAGGGCGGCCAGCGCCTCGCGATCCCGCGTCACCAGGCGCGAGAGGGCGGCGGGCGCGCGCAGCGCGGCGCCGGGCAGGGCGGCCAGCCGTTCGGTCAGGGCGGCGCGGATGGCGAGGTTGGGCAGGTTCCAGCCGAAGGGCGCGTCCTGCATCTCGGCGGAATCGAAATCCGCCGTCTCGCGGGGGGCCTCGGCCCGCCCGCCGGCGTCGACGAGGCGCATGATCTTCAGGGGCGCCGCGCGGGGCGCCATCAGCGCCCAGGCCCCGCAGCGCTCCAGCGCCTCGACCGAGGGGGTCAGCAGGGCCGCGGTGCGGATGTCCGCGCCGGGCGCGTCGGGTCCCGCCGGCGGCGGGGCCGCGTCGACGCAGAGCGTCGTCAGCCCCTCGGCGGCGAAGAGGCAGGCGGCCGAGAGGCCCGCCGCCCCGCCGCCCACGACCAGGATGTCGACATCGATCCGTTCCATGCCCAGGAGATAGCGCGCCCGGGCCCCGCGCGCCACGCGGCAAGGCGGCCGGCGCCTGACCGGCGGCGGGGCGACGCCCTGCGCCGCCCCCCTCGCCTCCGGCCGCCTCGCCGGCTCAGGGCTGGCGCGACAGCCGCGCCTGGATCGCCAGCCCCACGGCCAGCACCAGCCCGCCGGCCACCACGCTCAGGAAGCCCAGCGCCGGCACCATCGGCGTGTAGCCGCCGATCATCTTGCCGTAGAGCCACTCCGGCACGGTCACGTCGGCGCCCGAGGTGAAATAGCTCAGCGGGAAGTTCCCCCAGCTCAGCAGCACCGCGAACAGGAGCCCCGAGAACACCCCCGGCCACAGCAGCGGGAAGGTGACGTCCTTGAACACCATCCACCGGGTCGCGCCGAGATCGCGCGCCGCCTCCTCGACCGAGGCGTCGTAGCCATAGGCCTGGATCGCCACCACCATGGTCACGATCGGCGCGATCCACACCAGGTGCGCGAAGACCGAGGCGTGCCAGGTCATGTCCAGCCCCAGCGTGTTGAACCACAGCTGCAACGCCAGCCCCAGCACCGACTGCGGGAAGAAGATCGGGGCCAGCACGATCTGCTGGTACCAGCCCTTCCCCGTCCAGTCGTGGCGCGCATAGGCCAGCGCCCCGAACACTGCCAGCACCGTGGCGATCACCCCCACCACCGCCGCCAGCGCCACCGAGGTCCACAGCGCATCCCGGATCTGCAGCGAGGCGAAGCTCTCCTCATACCATTTCAGCGAGTACTTGCGGATCGGGAACAGGAAGAACCGGCTCTCGGACAGGGAGGCCAGCCCCACCGCCACCAGCGGCAGGTACAGCACGACCACCACGATCCACAGCCAGGCGGAGCGGAGGCGGTCGGCGAGCGAACGACGCTCCATCACTTCCTCCCCAGCATGGAATCGAGGTCCAGCCGGCGCAGCCCGAAGAAGGCCGCCGCCCCCGCCAGCACGATCACCAGCACCGACAGCGCCGAGCCGCGCGGCCAGTTCTGCCCGAAGGTGAAGGCGCTCTCGATGTCCTCGGAGACGGTGACGATCACGCCCTTGCCGAGGAACTTCGACTCCGAGAACGCGCCCAGCGAGATCACGAAGACCAGCAGCGCGCCGATGACCAGCCCGGGCGCGGCGAGCGGCAGTTCGATGTCGCGGAACTGCTGCCAGCGGCTGGCCCCGAGGTCCTGGGCCGCCTCCAGCGCCGCGGGGGGCACGTTGGCCAGCCCCAGCATCATCGGGAACAGCATGAAGGGCAGGTAGATGTAGACCATGCCGAACACCACCACCGGCACGTTGGCGGTCAGCGAGCCGGTGGAGAGCCCGACCGTCGCCTTCAGCCCCCCGTCCAGCAGCCCCGCCCGGTCGAGGAACAGCGACCAGCCCTGCAGGCGGATGTTCTCGGCCACGAACAGCGGCGCCACGATCAGCACCGTCAGCAGCAGCGCGCGCGAGGGCGAGAGCTTCTTGATCGAGACCGCCAGCGGCCAGCACACGGCCATCAGGATCACGGTGGTCAGCAGCGCCAGCCAGATCGACCACAGGAACGAGATGTGGAAGTTCTGCGCGACGATGTCGACGTAGTTCTCGAAGGTCGGCGCCGAGGTCAGGGAGAACGTCCCCCGCGGCATGAAGCTGTAGACCGCCACGATCAGCAGGGGCGCCAGGAACCCCAACCCCAGCAGAAGCAGCATCGGCAGGGCGCAGAGCAGCCCGGTCGAGGGCCGCCAGGCCGGGCGCGCCGGGGCCTCGGACGGGCGGGCGGAGGCGGCGGAGGCGGGCAGGGTCTCGGAGAGGTCGGTCATGCCGGGCTCACTCCGCGAACAGCAGGCTGTCGGCGGGCGAGAAGCTGAGCGCCACCTCGCGGGTTGCCGGGGGCTGCCCGCCCATGCCCTCGACCAGCAGGGTCGTTCCGCCGGCGCGCACCTGGTACTGCACGCGGCTGCCGAGAAGGTATTCGTTGAACACCTCGCCCCGGATCGGCTCGGCCGCGGCGGGGTCGAAATGCAAGTGCTCGGGCCGCACGATCAGGGCGCCGGACTTGAAGCCGGCCGGCGCGTCCGGTGGCGGGTCGAAGGCCATGGCGAGGGGTTCGCACCACAGCCGGCCGTCCTTGGCCGTCACGGGGAAGGCGTTCACCTCGCCGAAGAACTCCGAGACGAAGCGGGTCCTGGGCCGGTCGTAGACCTCGCGCGGGGAGCCGACCTGCGCCAGGCGCCCGTCGCGCATCACCCCGATGCGGTCGGACATCACCATCGCCTCCTCGAGGGAATGGGTGATGTAGATGAAGGTCTTGCCGGTTTCCCGCTGGATGTCCTTCAGCTCCTTCTCCAGCGTCTTGCGCAGCCGGTAGTCGAGCGCGGAGAGCGGCTCGTCGAAGAACAGCACCTCGGGGTCGTAGGCGAGCGCGCGCGCCAGCGCCACGCGCTGCTTCTCGCCGCCGGAGCACTTGGTGACCGCGCGGTCGTAGTAGGAGGCGGGGAGGTGGGCGAGCGCCAGGCACTCCGTCGCCCGCTCGCGCCGTTCCTTCTTGCCGATGCCGCGGCATTTCAGGGAATAGGCCACGTTCTCGCCCACGGTCATGTGGGGGAACAGGGCCAGCGACTGGAACACCATGCAGAACGGGCGCTTGTTGGCGGGGGTCTCGTTGATGCGCTGGCCGCGCAGCAGGATCTCGCCGCGGGTGGGGGCGTCCATGCCCACCAGCATCCGGATCAGCGTCGTCTTGCCCGAGCCCGAGGGCCCGACGATGGTGAAGAACTCGCCCTCGGCGATCGAGAGATCGACCCGCTCGACCGCGGCGAAGTCGCCGAAGATCTTGTCGACGCCCCTCAGTTCCAGGATGGGGCTGCGCTCAAGGATGGGCTGCGGCATGCGCCGGTCTCCCGTCTCGTGATGGGCGCGCCTTGCGCGAGGATCATCGCGCGGAAGGGCGCGGAAAGGGGGAGGGCGGGGGCGGCCCGAGTTGACAGCTGTCAACTCTGCAACCGCCCCCGCCCCTGGATCAGAACCCGCGCGAGCGCTTGGCCTCGGTGTACATGTCGTGCATCGCGTCGTAGTCGGGGTTGATGTCGAAATCGATGCAGCGGTCGACGAGCGTCTTCAGCTCGGCCCCGTCGGCGCCCCACATCACCGCGTCGAGCTCGTCCTGCGAGAACAGCTCCAGCACCGTCGGGTCGCCCATCTGCACCACCGGGTTCAGCGTGCCGGGCGCCATGGCGGCGACGCGGTGGCAGGCCTCGGGGGTGTGGCAGTAGATCAGGAAGGCCTCGGCCAGCGGCGTCGGGTCGGGGTGGTTCACCAGGCTGGTGACCTCGATCCAGATGATGCCGGACTTGCCGTCGGGGGTCTCGGCGGTCTTCGTCTCCTCGATGCCCATCTTGGGCAGGACGCAGGTGATCTCCGACATCCCCTCCATCCGCGCGGCGGAGACGGAGTAGAGCGAGCCGGGGAAGCAGCCCACGATCTCGCCGGTGATCATGTCGCGCGCGAGCGCCGCGGCGTCGGCCGAGATCTTCTTGGCGTTCTTCATCACCTTGAAGATCATCTCCTCGTAGGCGGCCATCTCGTCGGCGGTATGCTCGCGGAACGGCGAGAAGCCGGCGGCCATGCAGGCGTGCATGATCACCCAGTTTTCGTAGTCGAGGATGCCGTACTCGCCCGCGTGCCCGTCGATCAGGGCCGCGTAGCCGCCGTCCTCGATCTCGGCCGCGTCGATCAGCGAGGAGTTGATCGCAACCCCCGAGGGCCCGTAGCGCTGGATCATGCCCAGCAGGGCGCCGTCGTCGGCCATCGCCCATTTGTAGGGCCAGGCGAACTCGGGGACGTTCATGGCGTAGAGCGGCTCGAACTTCGCCTTGTCCAGCGGCACGATCAGGTCGTTGGGATAGAGGATCTTCCGCTGCCAGGCGTTGTTGAGGTTGATGATGTCCCAGGTATTGGTCCCGCCCGAGCGCAGGTTGTTCACCGCCGACGGGTCCGAGATCAGCATCTGCGGGTTCACGTTGGCCCCGGTCTGGGTCGAGAACGGGTCGAGCACGGGCTCCTCAGTGTAGCCCTCCCAGGAGTGCAGGTTGAGGTCCATGCGGAAGGAGCCGGACTTCAGCTCCTCGACGGTCTTGGCCCAGAGGTCGTCGGCATAGGTCGCGCCCGGACCCGCCTTCACCCGGCCCCCGGTCAGCGAGGCGGCGAAGCCGGCCCCCAGGCCGGCGAGGACGGTGCGGCGCGACGGGCCCCGGTGCGGGGGCAGGAACTGGTTCTTGTTCATGCGGCGGTCTTTCCCTGTCGGTTGGCTCTCCGGCCGGGGTGTCTCCCCCGGTCCGCTCCTGATCGCGCCGCCGACCGCCCCTCGGCCGCCGGCGCTGTTCTCCTGGCGGCTCCCACCCCCTGGTTCCCGGGGGACCGCCTCACCCGCGGCGCAGCGGCCGCATCGCCCCCGGCTCGCGCCGGATCACTCGGCCGCCACGGAGCAGCAGCCCGCGTGGGTCGAGGCCTCGTTCTTCTCCGGCGGCATGTTCAGCGCCGGGTTCATGTCGAAGAAGCCGTTGGGCATCAGCGTGAAGCCGGTCCTGACCACCGGCTGCACGGGGAAATCCTCGAGCCGCGGCATGTGGTGCAGGCCGAAGACGTGCCAGGCGACGATGTCGGCGCCTTCCACCGGGCGCTGGCGGGCGACGTATTTCGGCAGCCCGTCGGTCCCGTCGGAGTGGTTCATGAACTCGCCGGCGGGGAAGCGCTCCTCCGGGTCGTAGGCGGTCACCCACAGGTCGTTGTAGATGAAGGGCATGCGCGAGCCGGACGGGCCCTCGGGCTTGTTGAAGGGCGTGATCGAGTGCACCGGCTCCAGCTTGAAGGCGGTGGGGCGGCCCATGCGGTTGCGCCCTTCGGCGGAGACGAATTTCCAGTAGCGCTCCTTTTCGGGGGCGCGCTTGCGGCCGCCCTCGGCCGTGATCGGCGTCTCCTGGATGTAGAAGGCGTTGCCGTAAGGATTCTCGGGGCCCATCGGGGGCGCGAGCGTGTCGCATTCGACGACCGAGCACTTGTCGCCGTCGACCGCCAGGTCGATGCGCGCGCAGAATGTGTGCTGGTGGATCTGGCCGAGCACGCCGGGGGCGACCTCGGTCCCGTATTTGCCGGGGTTCCCGGGCTCGCAGCCGACGGTGTTGATGATGCCGGTGGCCTTCATCTCGAACTGGATCGTGCCGTCGAGCATGAAGTACCAGTAGGAGGCGTATTCGTAGTTCCCCACGGTGGAGATGGAAGAGATCACCAGTTTCCGGGCGCGGCGCACTTCGGTGCGGTCGGTGCGGAAGTCCCAGTGCTTCCACAGGACGCCGTCGTCTTCCTCGTGGATGCAGATGGCGTTCTTGATCTTCTCGGGGCTGCCGTCGATGCCGGAGACGAAGCCGTCGAGATACTGGATCGCGCCGAGGCAGTCGCAGCCGAGCTCCAGCGAGTTCGCGAGCTTCCCGAGCCCATATTCGCCGATGTCGAAGACGTTCTTGCGCGCGTGCTGCCGGGCGGGGGAGCCGTAGGGGACCACCATCTCGGCGATCGAGAGGCGGTAGAAGGCGGGGCGGCCGTCGAGCTTCACGTCGTGGAGCGTCAGGCCCTCGCGGCCGTTGAAGCCGATGACCATGTCCCAGTCGGCCCAGGTGATGCGCCGGCCGTCCATGTCGAAGCTGACGCCCTCGGGCTGGACCACGTCGATGGGCTTGAGGTCCTTGCGGAACCCGTCCTGGAACTGGGCCTCGTAGTTGACGTCTTCCTTGGGGACCTCGCGGACGCCGTAGTCGTCGATGCGGATCACTTCCATCTTCTTGATGTCGACGACGGGGTTCAGGCCCTCGATCGGGTGGGCGTAGAGGTTGTCGTAGGGGCCGGACTTCACCCAGCAGAAGGTGTGGGCGACGTGTTTCCCTTCCTCGCCCTCGACGCCGAAGTTGCCGGCGGACCAGGGGTCGACGCAGACCAGGGAGACGTCCTCGATGCCGCGCTTGGCGCAGGCGGCCTGGAATTCGGGGTTCGCCTTCACCGTGGCTTCGATCTGGAGGAACTCCTCGGCCATGATCATCGGGCGGGCGCTCTCGACGAAGGTCTCCGACAGGATCTTTCCGGCGGAGAGGGAGACGACGTATTTCCACACGCCGATCCGGCCCATCTCGAAGACGTTGACGCGGGCCTCGCGGGGGAAGTCGTCGCCGGGGGAGAAGGCGCGGACGCGCTTCTTGGAGGGCTCCTTCAGCTCGATCATCTCGAAGCGCAGGGCCTCGGTCCTGCGGGCCGCGCGCACCAGCTGGGCGGCGTAGGCGATCTCGCTCTCGGTCAGGGGCTCCAGAGGATGGGTCGGCGCGTGGTCGGCGGCGATGGGCGTCTCGGGCTTGTTCATGTCCGTCCTCGGGGGCTGGCGCCGGCCTTGGCGGCGCGAGGGTCTCCATAAGGCTGATGCGGGGCGCGAGGCCCCGGCATGTTGCGCTCGCGAAGGCTGCGCCCGGGATCGACTTGATGTCGACAAAAAACGGGCACCTGCTCGGATCGTGCTGCAAATTTGCGCAGAAATGTCCAGACATGCCCGCGTTGAGGGCGCCCGCTTTCGCGGGGTGCGAAATCCCGATACGGGTCTCTTCCGCCGGGGCGCCCCGGCCCCCGGCGGAGGGCCTGCGGGGGCCTAGTCGAGCGCCTCCAGCGATTCGGGCAGGATCTGGCCGCCGTCGACCACCAGCGTCTGGCCGGTGATGTAGCCGGCCTCCTCGGAGGCGAAGAACAGCGCCGCATGCCCGATGTCGGCGACCGAGCCGATCTTCTTGAGCGGGATCGAGGCGGCCATGGTGGCGAGATAGTCCTCGCCCAGCCCGTCGAGCCCCTCGGTCATCACGTTGCCCGGCATCACCGCGTTGATCGTGGCGCCGAGCTTCGCGAGCTCGATGGCGGCGGTGCGCAGGAAGCCCAGCTGCCCCGCCTTGGAGGCGCCGTAGTGCGCCCAGCCGGGGAAGCCGGTCACCGGGCCGGTGATCGAGGAGGTCAGCACCACCCTGCCGCCGGGTTTCTTCGCGAACTCCGGCAGCACCGCCTTGGTGCACAGGAAGGCGCTGCGCAGGTTGGCGGCCATGACGGCGTCCCAGTCCTCGGGGCTCATTTCGGCGAGGCTCACCTGCGGGAAGACGCCGGCGTTGGCGCACATGACGTCGAGGCTTCCGAAGGTCTCGACGGTCGCCGCGACCAGGCCCTGCACCGCGTCCCAGTCGGAGACGTCGCAGACATGGGTCGCGACCGTCGCTCCGCCCGCCGCCAGCTCGGCCGCCGTCGCCTCCAGCGCCTCGGCCCCGCGGGCGGCGAGCATCACCTTCGCGCCGCGGTCGGCGAAGACCTTGGCGATGCCCTTGCCGATGCCCTTCGACGCCCCGGTCACCACCACGCCGCGTCCCTCGATCGATGTCAGCACGATCCCGTCTCCTTCGCTGCATTGCCGTCAGGACCGCGGCAATTCTTGTGCCATGCAGCAGGGCTCGCTAGCGTCCGGGCCTGTGGCGCCGGACTTGCAGGTCCGGACAAGCCTGCGGAACGGACGAGGGGAAGACGGCGGATGACAGGGCTCTACACGGAGGCGTTCCTGGAGGACCTGCGCGCGCATGCGGGCGGGCTGGCGTCGCAGTGGGGCCTGTCGCCCGAGACGCAGGCGACCCTTCTGAACATCTCCGAGAACGCCACCTTCCGCCTCGACGACCCGCAGGCCGGGGCGCCGGTGGTGGTGCGCGTCCACCGCCCCGCCTATCACACCCCCGCCGAGATCGCCTCGGAGATCGCCTGGCTGGAGGCGCTGCGCGCCGAGCAGGTGGTCGCCACCCCCGCCATCCTGCCGGTCGCCGGCGGCGGCAAGGTCGCGACCTTCGTCCACGACGGCGAGACCCGCCACGCGGTCGCCTTCGAGTGGATGGAGGGCGCCGAGCCCCAGGCCGGCGCCGGCCTCGTCCCCGGTTTTCGGGATCTGGGCGCGATCTCGGCCCGCCTGCATGCGCATGTCCGGCGGTGGGCGAAGCCCACGGGGTTCATTCGAAAAACCTGGAACTGGGAGACGACGGTCGGCCCTGTGATGCACTGGGGCGACTGGCGCGACGCCGACGGGCTGGACGCGGAGGGCCGCGCGATCCTGGAGCGGACCGCGCAGGCGCTGCGCGCGCGGCTCGGGGCCTATGGCGAGGGGGCGGACCGTTTCGGGCTAATCCACGCCGACCTCAGGCTCGCGAACCTGCTGGAGGGGGACGGGCGGCTGGGGGTGATCGACTTCGACGACTGCGGCTTCGGCTGGTTCGCCTACGACTTCGCCGCCGCGATCTCGTTCCTGGAGACCGAGCCCTACATCCCCGACCTCGCGGCCGCCTGGCTGGAGGGCTACGCCGCCGTCGCCCCCCTGCCGCCGGAGGCCGAGGCGATGCTGCCCCACATGATCATGCTGCGCCGGATGCTGCTGACCGCCTGGATCGCCAGCCACGCCGAGACGCCCACCGCGCAGGAGCTGGTGGCCGACGGCTACACGTCGGGCACGGTGGCGCTCGCTGAGCGCCATCTCGCCACCGTCTGAGGGAGATCCCATGACCGCCGAGCCCCGCGCCATCCTGTCGATGAACGCCTTCTCGGGCGAGGCGGGGGACGACCCGCTGCTGGCCCGCAGGCTGGCGAACATGGGGGCGGCGGCGGTCCTGTTCTACGACAAGCCGGTGGAGATGGTTTCGGGGCAGGGCGCCTGGATGACGGACCGCTCGGGCGCGACGTATCTGGATTTCTACAACAACGTCCCCTCGCTGGGGCATTGCCACGGGGCGGTGGTCGAGGCGGTGCGCGACCAGATCGGCCGGCTGAACATCAACAGCCGCTACATGGTCGAGATCGTGGACCGCTACATGGAGGCGCTGAAGGCCACCCTGCCTTCCGACCTGTCCAACGTGGTGCTGAGCTGCACCGGGTCCGAGGCCAACGACCTCGCCCTGCGGCTGGCCGAGGTCTGGACCGGCAGGCGCGGCTTCGTGGTCACGCAGACCGCCTATCACGGCAACACCGCCGCCACGACCGAGATCTCGCCGAGCGCCTACAAGAAGGGCGGCGGCTCGCCGCGCATCCGCACCGTCCCGGCGCCGGACCCGGCCGTCTACGGGGAGGATCTGGCGGGAGGCTTCGCGAAGGCGGTGGCCGAGGCGGCCGCCGACCTGGAAGCCTCGGGGCATGGTTTCGCGGGGATGATCTGGGACTCGATCTTCTCCTCGGACGGCGTGCATGCCGATCCGCAGGGGTTCCTGAAGGCGGCCGAGGGCGCGGTCCACGCCGCCGGCGGCCTGCTGATCGCCGACGAGGTGCAGCCGGGTTTCGGGCGCACCGGGGTGATGTGGGGGTTCGAGCGGCACGGCCTCGCGCCCGATATCGTCACCACCGGCAAGCCGATGGGCAACGGGTTCCCCATGGCCGGGACCATGACCCGGCCCGAGATCCTGTCGCGCTTCGTCGAGGAGTTCGGCTATTTCAACACCTTCGGCGCCAACCCCGTGGCGGCCGCCGCGGGGCTGGCGGTGGTCGAGACCCTGCGCTCCGAGGGGCTGATCGCCCGCTGCGCCGCCGCGGGCGCGACGCTGAAGGCGGAGCTCGAGGCGCTGGCCGCGCGCGATCCCCGCATCGCGGCGGTGCGCGGGGCGGGGCTGTTCCTGGGCGTCTCGCTGGGGCGCGAGGACGCGCCGGACGGGGCGCTGGTGCGCGCGGTGCTGGCGGGGCTCGGGCGGCGGCGGGTGCTGATCGGCGCCGCCGGGCGCTATGGCGAGACGCTGAAGCTGCGCCCGCCGCTGATCCTCTCGGACGCCGAGATCGACCATTTCGTCCAGGCGCTGGCCGACACGCTGGCCGAAACCCCCTGATCCCGCGAAGGAGCCTCCCGATGCCCCAGTTCGCCGCCCCCGACGAGACCACGCGCATCCCGCTCGACACCGGGCACGAGGTGGTCGCCTATTCCTGGGGGGAGGGCGAGCCGGTGATGCTGCTCTCGGGCGGGCCGGGCCTGCCGTGCCGCTACCTCGCCGAGCCGCATCTGCGGCTGGTCGACGAGGGGTTCCGGGTGGTGAGCTACGACCAGCTCGGCACCGGCGCCTCGGACCGGCCGGACGATCCGAAGCTGTGGCACGTGGCGCGGTTCGCGACCGAGGTCGACCAGGTGCTGCGGGCGCTCTCGCTCGAACGCCCGCACCTGCTGGGCCATTCCTGGGGCGGCTGGCTCGGGATGGAGTTCGCCGTCGCGTATCCCGGCAGGCTGAAGAGCCTGACGCTCGCCGACACCGCCGGCGACATCCCGCATCTGGTCTCGGAGCTCGATCGCCTGCGCGAGGGGCTGGGGATCGAGACGGTGCGCATGATGCAGCGGCGCGAGGCGCTGGGGCAGTACGAGCACCCCGAGTATCTCGCCGCCATCACGCTCCTGAACTACCGCCACATGTGCCGGCTGGACGAATGGCCCGAGCCGATGACCGCCTCGGTCGCCGACTGGAACATGGCCCCCTATTTCGAGGTGCAGGGGCCCAACGAGTTCCACTACATCGGCAATCTCAGCGACTGGACCCGGCTGGAGGAGCTGGGGGCCTTCGACGCCCCGGCCCTGGTCCTCTGCGGCGCCCATGACGAGATGACCCCGGCCTGCGCCCGGCGTCTCGCCGCGGCGATCCCGGGGGCGGAGATCGAGGTCTTTCCCAACAGCGCCCACTGCCCCTTCTACGAGGAGCCGGAGGCCTATTTCGCCCGCGTCGCGGGCTTCCTGAAGGCGGCCGGCTGACCGCGCCCCCCCGCGCCCCGGGCGATCCGGGACGCGGGGGGGGCGTCAGGGCAGGTCGATCGGGCGCTCGATGGGCGGGGCGGCGGGAGGCTCCTCGCCGTCCTCCTCGTCTTCGGGCGCCGCGATCTCGTAGTCGCCCAGGTCGCCGTCCGCGGCGGGGGCGAGCGGGGCGAGCGCCTCGGGCCGGGGGGTGGCTTCGGCCGCGAAGGGCAGAGGGGCCGCGGCGGGCAGGTCGAAGGCGTCGAGGTCGAAGTCCAGCCGCAGCGACAGCCTGTCCAGCGCCCAGGCCTTCAGCGTCGCCAGGAACTCGGGCGCGTTGCGCGGGATGCGGCGGTGCTGGACCCCGCCGGGGAAGTCGGTCGAGGGCTCCTTCACCGCGAGGTCCTCGGCGGCGTTCAGCGGGTCGATCAGGCCGGCGAGATAGTCGGCCATCCCGGGCCGGGCGGTCACGACCGCGATCCGGCCGAGCGCGTCGATCCGCCCTTCGCCCAGCGGCGTGGCGCCGCCCTGGGGGTCGATCCAGGCGATCGAGACGGGCGTCGAGGGGGCGTCGTCGCGGGCGGCGTCCGTGTCCGGGGTCGACATCTGCGGGCTCTCCTGGGCCGAGGTCTGCTGGGCGGGGCTTTCGGGGACGGGGCCCTCGGCGACGGGACTCTCGGGGACGGGGCTCTCATGGGCAGGGGGCGGCATGGTCGCGTCCTCCTCAGACCGTGGCGGGGGCGGCCTGGGAGGCGCGCGCGTCGGCGTCGTCCGGGTCGCCCGTCATCGGCGGCGGCGGCGGGCCCTGCACCAGCCTGCGCACGCCCTTGCCGACGGCCCAGGCCTCGGCCTCGATGGGCTGGGCCTTGTAGGCGTGGTGGTCGTCCTGGGGGACCACATAGCCGCCGGCCCCCTTGTTCGCCGCGAAGATCCGGGCCTGATCGTACTCCGGATCGCCGGGCTCGAGCAGGCCTTCGTCGAGCTGGCGCACCAGCGCCTCCTGGTAGTTGTGCACGTTCTCGTGGACGACGGTGTCGAGCATCTCGAGGAAGTCGTCCATCATCGCGGTCGGGTGGCCGTTCACGCGGATCACGCGCATCGAGGCGTTGTAGTAGCCCGAGGAGGCGGGCATCGCCGCCTCGAAGATCTCCACCGCCACCGGGTCCATGCCGTAGATCTCGCACTCCACCGCCACGGTGCGCTGCAGGGCCTTCAGCCGGTCGGCCAGGGACAGGGTCGCCCATTCGGCGCGCGCGGCCTGCAGGTCGTCGTCCTCGGCGATGCGGTCGGCGAGCTCCTGCTGGCGCTCCGCCTCCAGCGCCTGGAATTCGGGGCTGGGGGTCATCGCCTGGTAGAGCTTGTTCTGCAGCGCCCGCTCGTCGGGCTCGAGCGCGTTTCGCCCGGCGCGCAGGGCGTCGAGCAGGTCGAGCTTGCGGTCCGCGCTCAGCGCCTGCAGGTCGGCGGGCGAGATCGCGTCGAGCTCGGCCTTCGCCTCGGCGCGCGCGGTCTCGGCCTTCGCCGCCTCGACCTCGTAGAGCTCGGCGTCCGCGTCGGCGGCCAGCACCGAGCCGTCGCGGGGGTCGACCGAGCCGGCGGGCAGGGTCACCCGGGCGCGGGCGGCGGCGAGCTGGGCCTGCACCGCGGTCTCGAGCGCGGGGACCGCGGCGACCGCGGCGGGGAAGTCGAGCTCGTAGCGCAGCCGATCGACCGTGCCGTAGGCCTCTTCGCGCGCACGGGCCAGCCGCCTGAGCTCGGGCGTCAGCGGGCGCAGCGCCTCGGCGGCCTTGCGGTCGGCCCGCCCGGGGGCGAGCGCGGCCGTCACGGCGTCGTAGCCGGCGCGGGCGGCGTCATGCTCGGCCTTGCGGGCGAGCAGGGCGTCGACCGCGACCACGACTTCGGGCCAGGCGGCGTTGGCCTCGGCGTAGCGCTTTGCGTTCGCCGCGATGCTGAAGACCTGGTAGCGGCGGCTCAGCACCGCCAGGTCGCGCGCCACCTCCGGCGTGCAGGCCTTCATGTCCAGCGCCGCGCGGACGTCGGCCTCGCGGGCGGCCCAGGCGGATTCGAACGTCTGCATCTCCGGCAGGGCCGCGTTGTAGGTCGGCGCGAAGGCGGCGGCGTCGGTCAGGGTGCGGTCGATCTCGTCGAGCTTCTGCTCCGCCTCGTGCCAGCGGCTCGCGCCGGTCAGCGCGTTCAGCTCCTGCGCCTGCGCGACGACCTGGTCCTGCAGCTCGCCGATCCGGGGATGGACCCGGCGGAGCAGCTGGGTGACCGTCACGATGTCGGCCTTGAGCAGGGGCGTGAGCCGCGCCCTCACCCGGGCCGCGACGCCGTTGGTCTTGGTCACCGCCTGCTTGCGCACCGACTTGATCCAGTCGGCGACCTTGCGGGCTTCCGCGCGCAGGGCGATCGCCTCCATCCAGCGCAGGTCGGAGGCCGCGGCGTCGGCGGCGGCGAGCTTGCGCTCCAGGTCCGCCAGGGCCTTGTCGAGCGCGGGGCGGTTGGCCTCGGCGATGGCGCGGGCGGCGGCGCAGACCGGGTCGGTCTTGCGGATCGCGGTCTGCAGCGCCTCGTAGGTCTTGGTCGAGGCCCTGGTCTCGGCCTCCGCGCGGGCGAGCAGGTCGCGGGCGGCGGCCTTCAGCGCCTCGAGGCGCTGGGGCCAGTCGAGGGCGCCGCCGACGTTGGCGGCCTGGAAGGCGTCGAAGGCGCGGCGCAGCGCGCGCTGCAGCTCCAGCCCCTTGGGCGTGGCGACGCGCATGTCGAGCGCGCGCTGGATGCCCGGGGCCACCCGGCGATAGGCGGCGTAGGAGTCGGACTGGCGCCGGACCGCCTGGGCCTCGGCGTCCGCGATCGCGTCCACGTCGGCGATCGCGGCCTCCATCCGCCGGACCACGTCCTCGGCCGCGTCGACGTCGGCGGCGCGCTCGGCGGCCTCGAAGTCGCGCCCGAGGCCGCGGACCCTTTCCTTCCAGGCCTCGACGCCCGGATCGACGCTGACGCCGCGCGGGACGCGCACCAGCGCGCCGACCGCGGCGTTCCAGCGCTGGAGGGCGTCGCGGAACCGCGGCACGGCGGCGTCGGCGTCGGCCTGGACGCGCAGGAGCTCGGGCATCGAGGCGATCCAGAGGTCCGCGCTGCGGATGCAGGCGGCCCAGTCGTGCCTGGCCTGCGCCTCGGCCAGCGCCTTCCAGTGCTTGCGGTATTCCGCGAGCGCGGCCTTCGCCTCGGGCGTGGACTCGGGGATGCGGGGGAGCGCGGCGGCCTGCCGTTTGGCCTCGCGGATGCGGTCCAGGGCCGTGGTCTCGGCGGCCTTCAGCGTGTCGAACTCGGGCTTGCGCGCCACCAGCCGCCGGGCGTCGTCCACGGCGAAGGCCAACGCCTGGCGGGCGGCGGCGTATTCGTGGCGGGCGAGCTTCTGGTGGAACAGGGCGTCGGCGTTCTCGAAGACGCGGATGTCCTCGCCGAGCGCGCCGCCGATGTCGTAGATCGCGCGCGCCTCGTCGAACAGGGCGGCGTGGCGGGCGGCCTCGGTCATGAGCTGTTCGCGCTCGATCTCGGCCTGGCGCACCAGGGCCGCCTCGACGTCGATCAGGTCCGCCACGGTCTTCATCTGCGCGACCACGTCGGCGGGGGCGGCGGCGGGATCGCGGGAGGCGACCATCTTGTCGAAGCGCAGCTTCAGGCGTTCGAGCCTGCGGTGCAGCTTCTCGGCCTCGCGGGTGCCGCGGGGCACGGCGGCGGCGCGCTCGACGTCCTCGCGGATGCCGTCGAAATCGGCCAGGGCGCCGGCGATGCGCGCCTCGGCGGCCTGCGCGTCCTGCAGCGGCTCGGCGGCGGCGTCGGGCTGCGCGTTGGGGAGCGGGTTCTCCCTGACCAGCTTCGCGACCGTCAGCAGCGCCCGGTTCGCCTTGGCGTGATCGCCCCCGGCGGCGGCGAATTCGGCGAAGGCGAGCGCCTCGCGGATCATCGCCTTGCCGGGCACGTCGGCCTGCATCGCCGCCTGCGCCTTGGGCTCGAGCTCGGCATGGGCGCGGGCGTAGCGGGCGGCGTGCTCCTGGCCGCGGCGGGCGGCGTCGATCTCGGTCAGGCGGGGCTCGAGCCGGCCGGCGATGCGCATCGCGCGCACGAAGTCGCCCCGGCCGGCGGCATCCTGGGCCATCGCCAGCATGTCGCGCACCGTCTGCGGGTTGCCGGCGCGCCCGGCGAAGGTCTTCTCGAGCAGGGTCTTCAGGCGGCCGGGCGCGGAGGCCCACTGCGCCTTCGCCTCGGCCTGGGCCTTCGCCTCGGCCTCCAGGCGCAGGCGGGCCTCGAGCGCGTCGGCGTCGGCCTCGGGGTCGCCGCCGTCGTCGGTTCCGGCGAGGGTTTCGGCGTCGTCGTCCTCGCCCTGCTCCAGCACCGCGCCAGCGTCGTCGCAGACCTCGACCTTGCGCGAGACGCCGACGACCTTCCTCAGGAACGCCTGGATCTTGCCCGCGAGGCCGGTGGGGGGGCGTTCGGCGCAGAACAGGCGCAGCACGCCGCCGTCGAGCGTCATCTCGCCGCGCGC
Organism: Albimonas pacifica; assembly: GCF_900113695.1. GTDB lineage: Bacteria > Pseudomonadota > Alphaproteobacteria > Rhodobacterales > Rhodobacteraceae > Albimonas > Albimonas pacifica. The sequence continues at coordinate 651,957 of NZ_FOQH01000002.1, forward strand.
GGTTTCGGTGCGGCCGGTGCGCTGCTTGGCGGTGCGCTCCATCTCGGTGGGGCGCAGGCCGCGGCCGCCGAAGAACACGGTCTCGGCCGGGTTCGCGCCGATGCACAGGCCGAAGGGGCGGCGCGCGCCGGCGCTGTCGCCGATCGCGCGCTTGAGGTCCTTGGCCTCCTGTTCGGACATCGGCTGGGGCATCGCCTGCTCCTTCTCCAGCGGGGTCTGTCCGTTGGTGCCCGCGGGGGCGGAGAAGGTTCACGGGGAAGGGGCGCGCGTCGGGCCTCGGGGGCGGGGCGCCGCGTCGGGCGTCGCGCGGGCCGCGCCCGCCCGCCCGCGGCGCGGCGGCGGCGTCGCGCCCGGGGCGGGCGGGCGGCGCAGGGCGCGCCGGATCGGGGAGGGGCGGGGCCCGCGGCGGAGGGGCCGCGGCGCGCGCGCTCAGTCGGCGATGCGGGTGGCGAGGCGGTAGCGGGTCAGCTCCTCCTCGACCAGCAGGTACATGTCCTCGGGCGGGGTCTGGAGCGAGTGCACCAGCATCACCGGGTCCACCCCCATCTCGGACAGATAGGCGAGGGTCTCGCCCTGGCCGCGCTGGATGTTCTCGACCGCCAGGAAGGCGGGGAGGATCGTGGACTCGTCGTAGTAGTGCTGGTGCAGGCCGACCCAGGCGGTGCGCGAGACCACGCGCTCGACCCCGCCCGCCAGCGCGTAGGGGCAGGCCGACAGGCACGCCGCGTCGGGCAGGGCGAGGGTGGTCAGCTCCAGCTCCCGCAGCCGCCGGCCGATGGCGAGCGCCTGGTCCACCGAGCCGCCGGGGGAGTGCAGGGCCACCGCGTCGGGCGGCTCGGGCAGGCTCTCGACATAGCCGCGCAGGCGGGCGGCGGCGCCCTCGTCGATGCCGCCCGTCGCCAGCATCACCCGGCCGAACGCCTCGGTCTCGTGCATCGAGAACTCGAGCCGCGGGGGCAGGGTGGCGGGCAGGGGGACGGGACCGGTGGAGGGCTGCTCGGGCCCCAGGCGCGAGGGCACGCGGCCTGGCGAGAACGGCCGGCGCTGGTCGCCGGGCGAGACCGGGGTCTCGGGCGCCGTGCGGATGCCCTCGCGCCCGGGCAGGCGCAGCTCCCCCCAGCCGGTCTCGACCGCCAGCAGAACCGCCACCAGCACCTGGGCCGCGAGGCAGAGCCGCAGCACCAGCCGCGCCGAGGGCAGGCGGGAGAAGGGCGGGCGCGGCGTTGGGGCCTCGGCGTCCGCGGCGGGGGCCTGGGCGCTCACCCTACTCGGCCGCGTCGATCTTCAGGCGGGAGGGGCCGCGGGGGCCGGGGGCGGGCTCCGCCTCGGGCTCGGTCTCGGGCCGGAGATCGGGGCGCGGGTCGGGTCGGGCGTCGGGGCGGGGCTCCGGGCCATGGGGGGCGGCGCGCCCGGGGGCGTCCCCGCGTGCGTGGCGGGCGTGTTCGGCGGCGCCCATGGCGCCCTCGATGTCCTTCATCGCGCGCATGGCGGCGCGCAGGTCCGCGAGCGTCAGGGTCGCCTCGGCGCCCGCCCCCTCCTTGCCGCGCCGGATCGCGGCCTGGGTGACGGCGAGGATGAAGACCAGCACCCCGGGCAGCAGGTCGATGGCGATGGCGCCGGCCCAGGAGGGGGCGAAGTTGCCGGCATAGCGGATCACCGCGTCGGCCGAGGAGATCGGGGTGTAGGTCGTCTCCTGCGGCGGCGGCATCGCCAGCACTTCCTCGGCCGCCGTGCGCAGCGTCGCCGCGCGCCCGTCCAGCGCCTCGAGCACCGAGCCGATGGTGGCGGCCTGGTCCTGGCGCACGCCGGCGGAGGCGCCGTCGAGCTCCGGCAGCACCACCGAGGCGCGCAGGTCCTCGGCGGCGCGGGCCACGAGCTGGGCGACCTGGAGCTGGCGCAGGGTGGTGATGACGCCGGCGAGGCGGACGGATTCCTCGGAGAAGGTGACCGAGCGCTGGTCGACCGGCCCCTGCGCCACGATCAGCGCGCGCATCCGGGAGAGGATGTCGTTGCCCTCCTCGAAGGCCGCCTGGATGGGCTGGTTCTGGGCGGCGATCTGCGCCTCCAGCGCGCGCAGCTCGTCGGCCTTCTGGTTCAGGAGGCGGAACACGGCGCCCCGGCCGGCGGCGCCGGAGAGCTCTCCCGCCCGCTCCTGCTCGGAGAGGTCCTCGAAGGAGGTGCGGGCGCGGGCCACGTCGCGCTCCAGCCCCTGGGCGGAGACGGCGATCAGGTGGGCGCGCTCGAGGCTCGCCTGGTAGTCCTGCACGGTGCGGGCGAGGTGCTGTTCCACCGCGGCGCCCCCGGCGAGGGCGGCCGCGTTCAGCCAGCTCGACATCGCCACGATGGCGACGGAGCCCACCAGCGTGGCGATGGAGAGCCCCACGAAGCCGCCGGCGGTGCGCATGGCGGGCAGCAGGCGGAGCAGGTAGCTCCAGAACACGAAGATGCCGACGGAGACGGCGATGGAATAGGCGACGGCGGCGAGGAAGCTCATCGCGCCGGTGTCCTTCAGCAGGGAGGAGACGCCCAGATAGGTGTAGATGCCCGAGGCGACGGCCAGCACCCCCAGCGCCGCGGGGGTGAAGGCGTCGAGCCAGGTGAGGTGGCCCTCGAGCTCGCGGGCGGAGCGAAGTCCGTTGACCTCGTCCCGCGTCAGATCCTGTTCGCTCAATCGTCGCTCCCACTCGCCCCCAGGGGAGATATGGGGGCGACGCGCGCGTCATCAACGCGCGGGGCGTTCACCGATTTGCCAACGCGGCGCGGCCGGGGGGCTGCGCGCCGTCCGCGACACGGGCGCCCCGGGCTTGACCCGGGGCCTCTCGGCGCCTGCAGCGGGCGCGCCGCCGGGGCATGGCGCGGCGGCGCCGCCTGCCTCCCGCCATGGCGCCGGCCGCGCGCTCGGGCGGAGGCCCCGGGTCGAGCCCGGGGCGCCCCCGGGGCGGGCCGGGGCGCTCAGAAGCCGACGGCGCAGCCGTCCTTGCGGGGGTCGGAGCCCGCCGAATACCCGCCGCCGGGCAGGCGGCGGATCAGCTGGGCGCCGCCGAAGCCGAAGGAGACGTCGGGGGTCTCGAGCGTGATCTGGTGGCCCAGCGCGCGCAGGGCCTCGACCAGGCCCGGGTCCATCGCCTGCTCGCAGGCGACGCCGAGGCCATGGGTGATGCGCCAGCGCGGCGCGTCGGCGGCGCTCTGGACGTCCTGGTCCCAGAGCTGGGTGCGCAGGACCATCTGCACGTGCCCCTGCGCCTGCATCGGGCCGCCCATCACGCCGAAGGACATCTCGGGGGCGCCGTTCTTCATCACGAAGCCGGGGATGATGGTGTGGAAGGGGCGCTTGCGGGGGCCGACCCGGTTCTGCGAGCCGGGGGCGAGCGAGAAGCCGCAGCCGCGGTTCTGCAGGCTGACGCCGGTGCCCTCGGGCACCACGCCGGAGCCGAAGCCCATGTAGTTCGACTGGATGAAGGAGATCATCATTCCCGAGGCGTCGGCGGCGGTCAGGTAGACCGTGCCGCCCGCCTTCGGCGCCCCCGCGCCGAAGTCCTGCGCCCGGCCCGGGTCGACCATCGCCGCGCGCGTCGCGAGATAGCCCGGCGCCAGCAGGTCCTCGACCCCGACCGAGGTCATGTGGCCGAGGTCGGCCACGTATTCCTCGGCGTCGCGGAGCGCGAGCTTCATCGCCTCGATCATCAGGTGGACGGCCTCGGGCTCGTCGGGGCCGAAGCAGCGCACGGGCAGGTGCTCGAGGATCCCCAGCGCCATGCAGGCCGCGATGCCCTGGCCGTTGGGGGGGATCTCGTGCAGCTCGGCGGCGTCGAAGGATCCGCGGACGGTGCCGCACCAGTCGGGCGCCTCGGCGGCGAGGTCGTCCAGCGTCATCGCGCCGCCATGGCGGGCGGCGTCGGCGACGATGCGCTCGGCGATCTCGCCGCGGTAGAAGGCCTCGCCCTTCGTGGCCGCGATCAGGCGGAGGTCGGCGGCGGCGGCGGGATTGGAAAAACGCTCGCCGGGGGCGGGGGCGCGGCCGCCCGGCAGGAAGGTGCGGGCGAAGCCGGGCTGGTCCTTGAGGGTGGCGACGCTGCGGGCCCAGGTGGCGGCGACCATCGGGGTGACGGGGTAGCCGCCTTCCGCGAGGCGGATGGCGGGGGCGAGCAGCGTCTCGAACGGGAGGGTTCCGAAGCGGGCGTTCAGCGCCATCCAGGCGCCGACGGCGCCGGGGACGGTGACGGCCTCCCAGCCGCGCTCGGGCATGGCGGAGCGGCCGGCGAAGCGCTCAGGCGTCCAGGCGGCGGGGGAGCGGCCCGAGGCGTTGAGGCCGTGCAGGGCCGACCCGTCCCAGAGGATCGCGAAGGCGTCGGAGCCCAGGCCGTTGCCGGTCGGCTCGACCACCGTCAGGGCGGCGGCGGCGGCGAGCGCCGCGTCGACCGCGTTGCCGCCCAGCCGCAGCATCTCCAGCCCCGCCTGGGCGGCCAGCGGCTGCGAGGTCGCCACCACGTTGTCGGCCATCACCGGCGAGCGGCGGGAGGGGTAGGGGGCGACGATGGGGAAGGTCATGGAAAGCTCCGGGAAGGGCCTAGAGGCTCTGGCGCACGTCGAGCGCGTCGCGCAGCCAGTCGCCGATGAAATTGATCGCCAGCACCACCAGCATGATCGCGAGCCCCGGGAACACCCCCAGCCACCAGGCCTGGCTGACGAAGCCCCGCCCGTCGGCCAGGATCAGGCCCCAGGTGGGCGTGGTCGCCTCGACGCCGAGGCCGAGGAACGACAGCGTCGCCTCGCCCAGGATCGCGTAGCTGACCGAGACGGTCGCCTGCACGATGATCGGGGCCATGGCGCTGGGCAGGATGTGGCGCACGAGGATGCGCGCGTCGGAAAAGCCCATGGTGCGGGCGGCGTCGACGAACTGCTCCTCGCGGATGGTCAGGGTCATGGAGCGCGCGATCCGGGCGAAGTCGTCGAGGAAGGCGAGCGACACCGCCACGATCACGTTGACCAGACCGGTGCCGAAGACGGCGACCAGGTAGACCGCGATGATGAAGTTCGGGAACGCCCACTGCAGGTCGATGTAGCGCATGATCACGAGGTCGAGCCAGCCCCCGTACCAGCCCGCCGCCATGCCCAGCGCGACCCCCAGAACCAGCGCGATCAGCACCGTCGAGACGCCGATCAGCAGCGACACCCGCGTCCCGTGCAGGATGCGCGAGAGCAGGTCGCGCCCGAGGTCGTCGGTGCCCAGCGGGTGGATCCAGCTCGGCCCGCTCATCATCTCGAGCGTCATCTCGTTGGGATCGTAGGGCGAGATCAGCGAGGCGAAGGCCATGCCGATCACGAAGACCGCCAGCACCGCCAGCCCCACCTGCGCCTTGCGGTCCTTCTTCAGGGCCTGCCAGAGGCGGCCGCGGCGGCGGGGGGGCAGGGCCTCGGTCTCGGCCTCGGTCGCGACATAGGCTGCGTCGGTCATCAGTCGTACCGGATGCGCGGGTCGAGGGCGCCGTAGAGCATGTCGACCAGCAGGTTGGAGAACACGAAGAAGGCCGAGATCACCAGGATCGCGCCCTGCACGACGGGGTAGTCGCGGGCCTGGATGCCGCCGATCAGCACCCGGCCCAGGCCCTTGATGGCGAAGACGTTCTCGACCACCACCGCGCCCGAGATCAGCAGCGCGAAGGCGATGCCCACCACCGTGACCACCGGGATCATCGCGTTGGGCATGGCGTGGCCCCAGAGCATCGCGCGCTCCTTCAGCCCCTTGGCCTTGGCGGTGCGCATGTAGTCGGCCTTCAGCACCTCCAGCAGGGAGGAGCGGATCATCCGCGCGATGATCGCCGAGAAGGCGGTGCCGACCGCGATGGAGGGCAGGATCAGATGCTCGAGCCAGCCCCAGAAGCTCTCGGACAGGGGCACGTAGCCGATGGCGGGCAGCCATTGCAGGTTGGCCGCGAAGACGATGATCAGCAGGATCGCCAGCCAGAAGTCGGGCATCGAGAGGCCGAGGAAGGCGCCGAGGCTCACGGCCGCGTCGGCGGGCGTGTTGCGCCGCGTGGCCGAGATGATGCCCGCCGGCACCGCGATCACCACCGCCACCAGGAAGGAGAGCAGCGCCAGCGACATGGTGCGGGGCAGCGCCTCGGCCAGGATGGTGCGCACCGGCTGGTTGGAGCCGTAGATGGAGGCGCCGAGGTCGCCCTGCAGCGCGTTCCACATCCACAGCCCGTATTGCACCACCAGCGGCTGGTCGAGACCGAGCTTGGCGCGCAGGGCGGCCTCGGCCTCGGGGCCGGCGGCGTCGGCGAGCATCGCGGCGATCGGATCGCCCGGCACCAGCCGCAGCATGAAGAACACCAGCGTCGCCACCGCCCACATCACGGCGATCGCGCCCAGCGTTCGGCGGATCAGGAAGGCGGTCATCGCCCGGCCTCCGGTTGCGGTCCCTCGACCGACGCTCTGGACTGGGCCCGGCCCCGGATCGAGGCCGCGCCGGGGGTTCGTCGCCCCCGCGTCGGGCGGGAGGCGCCCCGGGCTCGCCCCGGGGCCTCGCGCGGCCTGCCGCGGGCGGGCGGCTGGCGGCGCCGCTTCGCCCCCGGCCCAGCGCCGGTCGCGGGCGGCGAGAGGCCCCGGGGCGAGCCCGGGGCGCCCGTGGGGCGGGCGGCGCGCGGAAGGTCGCCGGGACGCGCGGTCTGTCCTGCCCGCGCGTCCCGGCCCCGCGCTGACGACCCCTCGGCGGAGCGGACCCCTCGCCCGGCCTCCGCCCGTCGTCGCGGCGGGACGCCGACGGCCGCCCCCTCCCGGGCGGCCGCCGCACGTGGCGCGCGCGTCAGCCCAGGGTGACGCGGTCCAGGTCCACGAGGCCGGGGATCCGGCTTTCGGCGGGGTAGTCGACGGTGCTGGCGCGGACCAGCACGTCGACGGGGTGATAGAGGAAGCCGCAGGTCACCTTGTCGGAGGTGATCTTGTTGGCCTCCATCACCAGGCCCTTGCGGGCCTCGGGGTCCGGGGTCACCGACTGCTTCGCCGACAGCTCGTCCACCTTGGGGTCGGAGAAGTAGCCGAAGGGCATCGTCTCCTTGTCGCGGGTGCGGCCGTTGAACTTGCAGGTGGTGGTCATCCAGTCCTCGAGCGCGTCGTCGGGGTCGTAGTCGCCGCCCGAGCCGGTCAGGGTCATCTGGAAGTCCATCGCCTGGAAGCGCTCGAGCTGGACGGTGAACTCCATCACCTCCACCTTCACGGTGATCCCCAGCACCTGCTTGAGGATGTTGGCCACCACCAGCCCGTCGCGCTTGTGGGACGAGCGCACGTGCAGGCTGATCTCGGGGAAGCCCTCGCCGTTCGGATAGCCCGCGGCGGCCAGCAGCTCCTTGGCGCCGTCGGGGTCGTAGGCCTGCTCGGAGGTCTGCGCGATGGCGTCGTCGTAGTAGTAGGCCATGGCGGCGTTGACCGAGCCGTAGGCGGGCAGGCCGTAGCCGAAGCGGGCCTGCTTGACGAAGAGATCGCGGTCCAGCGCCTTGGCGAGCGCGAGGCGCACCATGAAGCCGGGCTCCTTCTTCAGCTCCTCCAGCGGCTTGTCGAAGCTCTCGACCCGCATCGGCTCGACCCAGGGGTTCAGCCAGACCGACTGGAAGCCCGGCCCGGGCTTGATGTCGGTGATCAGGTCGGGGTTGGACTTGAAGCGGTCGATGAGCTGGGCGGCGATGGGGTTGCCGCCGACGAGATGGATGTCGCCCGCCTCGACGGCGGCGGCCAGCGGCTCGACCCCGTCGACGGGCTGGATGACGACCTTGTCGAGCTTCGGCCGCTCGGGGTCGAAATAGCCCGCGTGCTTCTCCAGCACCACGCCCTGGCCGAGCACGTGGGAGGCGATTTTGAACGGCCCGGTGCCGACGGGGGCGAGGCCGTAGGCGGCGTCGCCCATCTCCTCCAGCGCGCGCTTGGAGACGATGGAGAGCACCCGGCCAGAGGCGCGCTCGGTGGTCTTGGTCAGGAAGGACGCCTGCGGGGCCTTGAGGGTGAACTTCACCTCGTAGTCCGACAGCTTCTCCAGCGAGGCGACGTTGGCGAGGTTGGCCGAGTGGATCGACTTCGAGGGGTCCGAGGAGCGCTCGAACGTATAGAGCACGTCGTCGGCGGTGAAGGCGTCGCCGTTGTGGAAGGTGGCGTTCTCGCGCAGCTTGAAGGTGTAGACGAGGCCGTCCTCGGAGATCTCCCAGCTTTCGGCGAGGTCGCCCTCGGCGATCAGGTCCGGCTTGATATGGGTCAGGCCCGAGAGGACGTTGGAGGTGATCTGGAACTGCAGCACCTGGGTCATCTGGCCGGGATCCAGCGTCACGATCTCGGCCACGCCCGCCCAGGCGCAGTTCAGCGTGCCGCCGGTCTTGCCCTGCGCCAGCGCCTTCGTCAGGCCGCCGGGCGCGAGGCTCGCGGCCGTCAGCGCGCCGCCCGCGGCCAGCAGGCGCAGCGTGGCGCGGCGCGAGAGGCGGGGGCCCGAGAGCTCGTCCCGGCGCAGGCCGAAGAGGGGGTCGCGGGGGTCGAAGTCATGGGCCTCGGCCAGCTGGGCCTTCAGCTCGGCGTCGGTGGGGGGCTTGTCGATCATCGGTGCATCTCCTGTCGGACTTGGGCCGGGTTCGGCGAAAGGTCGACGGGTTTCCCGTCATGTTGGCCGGTCCCGCCGGTCGAGGACCGGGCGAGCCAGCAGGCGGCGCCGTGCCCGGCGCCGACCGGCGCAAGCGCCGGGATTTCCTGGGAACAGCGCGCGACCGCGATCGGGCAGCGCGGGTGGAAGGCGCAGCCGGGCGGGGGCGCGGCGGGGCTGGGCGCCTCGCCCTGCAGGGGGATCACCTCGTGAGCGCGGGCGAGCTCGGGGTCGGGCTCGGGCGCCGCGTCGATCAGGGCGCGGGTGTAGGGGTGCTGCGGATCGGCGAAGAGCGCGTCGGAGGGCCCCTGTTCCACCACCCGGCCCAGATACATCACCGCCACCCGGTCGCAGAGGTAGCGCACCACCGAGAGGTCGTGGCCGATGAAGAGGTAGGTGAGGCCGAGTTCGCGCCGCAGCTCCGCCAGCAGGTTGATGACCTGCGCCTGCACCGAGACGTCGAGGGCCGAGACCGCCTCGTCGCACACGATCAGCTCGGGCTCCATGGCGAGCGCGCGGGCGATGCCGATGCGCTGGCGCTGGCCGCCGGACATCTCGTGGGGATAGAGCTCCATGAACCGGGCGGGGAGACCGCAGAGGTCCATCAGCTCCGCCACCCGCTTCTTCACCTCCCGGCGGGGGCGCAGGCGGTGGACGCGGATCGGCTCGCCCACGATGTCGCCGGCGGTCATGCGCGGGTTCAGGGAGGAGAACGGGTCCTGGAAGATCGCCTGCACCCGCCTGCGGAAGGCGGAGCGGTCGTGCCGGGTCTTGATGTGGCGGCCGTCGAAGAGGATCTCGCCCTCGCTCGCGGGCTGAAGCTGAAGGGCGGCGCGGGCGAGGGTGGTCTTGCCGCAGCCGCTTTCGCCCACCAGCCCCAGCGCCTCGCCCCGCGCGATCTTGAGGGAGACGCCGGAGACGGCGCGGACCTGGCCCGTCTCGCGCCGCAGGATGCCCGAGCGGATCGGGAAGCGGACGTGGAGGTCGGCGATCTCCAGCAGCGGCAGGCTCATTCCGCGGGCTCCGAGACCGGGGCGGGAAGGGGGCGCCAGCAGGCGAAGAGGCGGCCGTCCTGCACCTCGGCGGGCGGTTCCTCGGCCCGGCAGCGGGCCTCGGCGCGGGCGCAGCGGGGGTGGAAGCGGCAGCCGGGTACGGGGCGCATCGGGTCGGGGGGCGAGCCGGGGATCGGGTGCAGCCCGTGGCTGCGGTCGAGGTCGAGCCGCGGCACGCTGTCGAGCAGCCCGCGGGTGTAGGGATGGCGCGGCGCGCGGTAGAGGGCGCGGGCCTCGCCGGCCTCGACCACGCCGCCGGCATACATCACGCAGACGCGGTCGGCGTAGCGCGCGACGATGCCGAGGTTGTGGGTGATCAGCACCAGCCCCACCCCGTTCTCGCGGCACAGCTTCGCGGTCAGCGCCAGGATCTGCGCCTGGATGGTGACGTCGAGCGCGGTGGTCGGCTCGTCGGCCAGGATCAGCTTCGGCCGGCAGGCGAGCGCCATGGCGATCACCACCCGCTGGCGCATGCCGCCCGAGAACTCGTGCGGATACTGGGTCAGCCGGCGGGCGGGGTCGGTGACGCCGACCTGGGTCAGCAGCTCGACGGCGCGGGCGTTGGCCTCGGATTTCGAGATGCCCAGCTTGGCGCGCATGCCCTCGGTCAGCTGCCGGCCGATGGAGAGCACCGGGTTCAGGGCCGTCATCGGCTCCTGGAAGATCATCGCCATGTCGCCGCCGCGCAGGATGCGGCGGTCTTCCTCCGTCAGCTCCGCGAGGTCCCGGCCCTCGAAGCGGATGCGCCCGGCGCCGATGCTCAGCTCCTCGGGCAGCAGGCCCATGGCGGCGAGCGCGGTCAGGGACTTGCCCGAGCCGGATTCGCCCACCACCGCCACGGTTTCGCCCTCCTCGACGCTCAGGGAGGCGCCGTGCACCAGGCGGCGGCGCGCGCCGTCGCGCGCCAGGTCGATGGCCAGGTCCTCGATCTCAAGCAGCGGCAAGGCCTTGGGTCTCCGCGCAGTCAAGGGTCAGGACCCCCGGAAGGGGCTGGAACGGAAGGCGGCGCAGGGCGCGCGCCCGACTCGACAGGCCCCTTCGGAGCGATTATCGATATCGATAATACGGGACCAGTTTCGGGGGGGAGTCAATGCAGTCGTCACCGGGGGCCGCGCCGAGGGCGGCCGAGGCGCAGTCCAGGACCCCCGCCGCCGGCCGCCGCGCCGATCAGGTGCACCTCGCGCTGCGCCGCGCGGTCCTGTTCCGAAACCTGCTGCCCGGCGACCACCTGCTGGAGCAGACGCTGGCCGCCGAGCATGGCTGCAGCCAGGGCACCGTGCGCGAGGCGCTGCTGCGCCTGGCCGAGGAGGGGCTGGTCGAGCGGCGCGGCTATCGCGGCACGGTGGTCACCGACACCTCGCTGCCCGAGGCCGCCGGCATGGTGCGTGTGCGCCTGTCGATCGAGCGGGGCGTCGCCCATCGCCTCGCGGCGGGGGAGGGGGACCTTTCCGACCCGCGCCTCGCCAGGATCCTCGACGCCATGGACGCGGCCCATGCGGCGGGGGACCTTTACCTCTGCTCGGAGCTCGACCGCGAATTCCACGCGGCGCTGGCCGAGGTGGCGGGCATGGGCCTGCTGCGCCCGATGCTGTGGCGCTGCGCCCTGCACATCCACCGCTACACCCTGGGCGGGCTCGAGGTGCCGCGGCCCTTCTTCCAGGAGGCCGGGGTGGGCGACGAGCATCGCGCGCTGCTCGCGCAGCTTTCGTCCGGCGACGCCGCGGCGGCGGCGCACGCGATGGCCGACCACCTCGCCCAGGTGCTGCGGCGCTGGGCGCCCTCGCTGCTCGCCGCCGCGGGGGGCGAGGCGGCCTTCGGCCCCGCCTGACAGGAGACCGGCCATGACCTATTCCATCGTCGCCCGAAACCCGGCCACCGGCGAATTCGGCGTCGGCGTCGCCAGCCGCTTCTTCGCGGTCGGCGCGCTGGTCCCCCATATCCGTCCCGGCGCCGCGGTCGCGACCCAGGCCTTCGTGAACCCGCTGTGGGGGGCCGAGGGCGCGGACCGCATCGCGGCGGGCGAGGCGCCGGACGCGGTGCTCGCCGATTTCATCGCCCGCGACGCCGGCGCCCCGCAGCGCCAGTGGCACGCGATCGACGCGCAGGGCCACGTGGCCGCCCATACCGGCGCCGCCTGCGTGGACTGGGCGGGGCAGGCGGCGGGCGAGGACGTCTCGGTCGCCGGCAACATGCTTGCAGGGCCCGCGGTGATCGCGGCGGCGCTGGAGGCCTGGACCGCGGCGCCGGAGCTGCCGATGCCCGACCGGCTGCTGGCGGCGATGGTCGCCGCCGAGGCCGCGGGCGGCGACAAGCGCGGCCGCCAGTCGGCCGCGATCCGGGTGCATGACGGCGAGGTCTATCCCCGGCTCGACCTGCGGGTGGACGACCACGCCGCCCCGCTCGACGAGCTCGCCCGCCTGCTGGCGGTGGCCCGCGAGCGGTTCACGCTGTTCTCCGCCAACATGGGCCGGGCGGCGGCTTTCTCGGGCCAGACCGACCGCGGGCCGCTGGACGCGGCGCTGGCGACGCTGGAGGCCGAGCGCGCGGCGCGCGGCGAGGCCAGCCGCTCCTTCGCCTCCGACCCCGGCTGAGCGGCGCGGCTCAGTCCGGCGTCCAGGCCGCGCCGCCGCCGTCCTCCGGGCCCGCGGCCTTGCGCGCGGCGAAGACGTAGCCGGCGGCGGTCATCGCCTCGACCGCCGGCAGGGCCTGGCGCTGGGCCAGCGCGGCCTGCACCGCGGGGCCGAGCGCGTAGTCGCCGCGCGATCCGAAGCAGCGGGCGACGACGCCGACGAGATCGGGCCGCACCTCCAGCGCCGCGCCCAGCGTCTCGACGATACGGGCGCGCAGCGCGGGGGAGGCGGCCTCGGCCTGCACGGCCAGCGCCTCGACGACGGGCAGCAGGTCGAGCGGGGCCAGGGTCCGCGGGTCCGCGCGCAGAAAGCGGTCGGCCAGCGTCTCGACCCCCGCCTCGCCCTGCAGCTCCACCAGCGCCACCGCCCAGGCGCCCGTGGCGGGCGAGATCGCCTCGCCGGGGACGAGGGCGCTCAGCCGGCCCTCGACCAGCGCCTCGGCCCGCGGGCCGCCGGCGAGGCCCAGCAGCAGGGCGTGGATCGGCTCCATCTGCCCGGCGGCGGGGTCCTTGAGGCTCTCGGCCAGGGCGTCGGCGTCGAGCGGCAGGGGCAGGCCGCGCAGCACCGGGTAGGGCGCGCGGTCGAGCTCGCGCAGCGCCAGGCGGCGCAGGCGGCCGTCGCGCTCGCCCAGCATCGCGGCCGCCATCTCGAAGCGGGCGGGGTCGAGCGGGTCCTGCCAGCCGTGGGCGGCGGCGAGGATGCGCTCCACCGCCGGGCGGGTGACGCGGTCCACCACCTCCAGCCGCCGCCAGACGTCGTCGAGCGGATCGTGGGCGAAGAGCACCGCCTCGTCGGCATCCAGCGCCGGAGGCCGGGCGTCGGCCCCCGCGGCGAGGAAGGCGGCGGGGTCGGGCGCGTAGGGCGTGGCCGAGACCGCGGGCGGCGCCGCGACGAGGATCCAGCGGGCCGGGTCCGCGGGGTCGGCCACGGCCAGCGCCACGGCGTCGGCGTCGAACAGCCGGTCGACCAGGGTCAGCGGCGGCAGCCAGGCGTCGAAGGCGCAGGACAGCGCCGGCTGCCCGACCGCCAGCCCCAGCGCGAACGCCAGCGCCGCGGCCCGGCGTCTCAACTGTAGGGCTCCACCCGCTCGGCCGAGAGGGAATAGCCCACGTCGGCGAGCTGGGTCTCGGCCGCCGCGGCGCCGAACATGCCGGTGACGATCACCGGCTCGAACATGTCCTTCAGCTCGTAGGGCGTCTGCGTGGTGACGAAGACGATCTGGTTGGGCGGCGGCGGCGGCACGTGGATGCAGGCGCCCACGAAGGGGACCAGCAGGAAGGCGGTGGTGCCCGTGCCATCGTAGTCGAGCGGCACCACGAAGCCCGGCAGGCGCACCCGCTTGCCGTCGTACTCGCGGGTGACGGCGGCGGCGGTCTCCTGCTCGAAGGGGGAGGACATCTCGCCGTGCTGGACCACGCCCAGCTCGCTCAGGCGCTTGTAGGTCTCGCCCTGGCCGAGGGCAGGCACCAGGTCGCCCCAGTTCAGGTCGAGGGTCTCCTCGGCCCGCAGGCGGCCCGCCAGCAGCGCCAGCGCCAGCGCGCCGAGGCCGGCCAGGACCCCGCGGCGGGCGGGCGTGAAGGGGGAGCGTCGAAGCATCTCTCTCGGGCCTCCGGCCGGGGTCAGGTTCGGATGGTCATGCCGTCGGCCAGCGACATGCGCCATGCGCGGATCGCGGGCGGCAGGCCGGCCAGCGCGCCCGCCGCGGCCACCGCGGCCAGCAGCGCCAGCTCCCGCGCCCCCGGCGCGGAGACAGGCAACCACAAGCCCCAGGCGGAGTCGATCCACGGACGCGCGATCAGCAGCAGCGCGTAGAGCAGCCCCAGCCCCGCGAGCGCGCCGGCGAGCGAGAGCATCGTCGCCTCCAGCACCAGAAGACCGAGGATGGTCGAGGGCCGCGCGCCCACCGCGCGCAGGATCGCCATCTCGCGCCGCCGGGCGTCGAGGCCCGCGAAGACCATGGCGGCGAGCCCGATCAGCGCCGTCGCCACCACCATGCCCGAGACCGCGACCAGCGCCGTCTCGGCCACGCCGACGATGGCCCACAGCTCCTGCAAAGCGACGCCGGGCAGGACGGCCAGCAGCGGCTCCTGGGGGTATTCGTTGATCCAGCGCTGCAGGCCGAAGATCTGCAGGCGCGACTTCACCCCGACCAGGGCCGCGGTGATCGCCTGGGGCCGGAGGTCCATCGCCCGCACCTCGTCGGCCGAGACGCGCGCGCCTTCGGGGGCCTGCGCCCCGCGGGTCCAGTCGACGTGGATCGCCTCGATGGCGCGCAGGGAGACGTGCACGGTGCGGTCCACCGGCGTGCCCGTGCGCTCCAGGATCCCCGCGACGCGGAAGGGCTTGTCCCCGTGCTCGGAGAAGGAGGCGAGGCCGTGGGCCACCACGATCTCGTCGCCGAGGACGTAGCCCAGCGTCTCGGCGACCTCGGCCCCGATGACGGCGTCGAAGAGGTCGTCGAAAGGGGCGCCCGCTGCGAAGCCCAGCGGGCGGCCGCCGCGGTAGCGGTAGCGCTCGAAATACTCGCCCGTCGTCCCCAGCACCCGGAAGCCGCGGTGGCTGTCGCCGAGCGACAGGGGGACGATCCAGTCGACCTCGGGCCGCGCCGCGATCTCCTCGTAGCTCTCCCAGGTCAAGTTGGCGGTGGCGTCGCCGATGCGGAACACCGAGTAGAGCAGAAGCTGCACCGAGCCCGAGCGCGCCCCCACGATCAGGTCGGTCCCCGATACGGTGTCGGCGAAGGAGGCTTTCGCCCCGGTCCTCACCGTCTCCACCCCCAGCAGCAGGCAGGTCGAGAGCGCGATCGCCGCCGCCGTCAGCAGCGCCGTGACGCGCCGGTTGAGGAGCGAGAGGAACGCCAGCCGCATCAGGCTCATGCCGCGGCCTCCCGCGAGGTCCGCGCGATCTGCGTCAGCGCCACCGAGCGGTCGAAGCGGGCGGCCAGCGCGGGGTCGTGGCTGACCATCAGCACCGTCGCCCCCGCCGACTCGGCCTGCGCGAACATCAGCTCGAGGAAGGCGCCCTGGGCGGCGACGTCGAGGGCCGAGGTCGGCTCGTCCGCCACGATCAGTCCCGGCCCCCCGATCAGGGCGCGCGCCACCGCCACCCGCTGCTGCTGGCCGACCGAGAGCTCGGCCGCCGGCGCGCGCAGGACCAGCGCCTCCGGCAGGCCCAGGGCCTGCGCCAGGCGCAGCGCCTCGGCCCGCGCGCCGCGGCCGACGCGGGCGCGGCGGGCGGGGGCGAAGCGCAGGGGCAGCAGGATGTTGTCGAGCGCGCTGGCGTAGGGCAGCAGGTTGAACATCTGGAAGACCACGCCGATCCGCTCTGCCCGGAAGCGGTCGCGGCGGGCGGGGGAGAGGGCCGAGAGCGCCTCGCCTTCCACCTCCACCCGGCCGGCCTGGGGCGCGGCCACCCCGCAGATCAGGGCGAGCAGCGTCGACTTGCCCGAGCCGGACGGCCCGTGCAGGAACACCCGCTCGCCCCGCGCGATCTCCAGCGCGTCGACCTCCAGCGCGAAGCCGCCCCGGGCGCGGCTCTTCGCGCCCGAGACGGATCCGGGGGCGCGGTTCCCCGCGCCCGAGACGGATTCGGGGGCGCGGTTCCCCGCGCCCCAGGCGTATCGCACCCCCTCCAGCCGCAGCGCCGGCGCCATCGCTCAGAGCGCGCCGTCGAGGTCGAGCTCCGGCGCCGCGCGCTCGACCTCGAAGACCCGGGCGCCGGCCTCGGAGACGACCTGCACGGCCAGGTTCTGCGCGCCCTCGAACCGCTCGAAATAGGGGAAGGCGAGGGCGTCGACGGCGTCCGCGTCGGCGCAGCTCAGCTCCCACAGCGCGCGGAACTCGGCGTGGCCGCCCCCAGCGTCGTCGTGATCGTCGTGGGCGTGCGCCGCGTCGTCATGGGCGTGATCGTCGTCATGGGCATGATCCTCGTCATGCGCGTGCGCCTCGTCGTGGTCGTCGTCGCCGTGATCGTCGCCCACCAGCTCCGCGGCGACCTCGAGCACCTCGCAGCCGGCGGCCTCGGGGAAGGCGACCAGCTCCAGCGGGCGGGAGAGCAGGTCGAGCGCGCGCTCGACCGCGGCGCGGTCGGCCGCGCTTTCGGGGGCGTGCTCGAAGCCCACCACGTCGGCGCCGGGCGCCTCGAGCGCGAGCGCGATGCGGTCGCCCTCGCGCGCGATGTCGAGCCGGCCGTGGCCGTGGACATGGGCGCCGAGCTCGCGACGCTCCTGCGCGAGCGCGGGCTGGGCGGCGAGACCGAGGGCGAGAAGGGCGAGGGGCGCGAGGCGGCGGGTCATGGGGGTCCTTTCCGGATCTGGGGGCGGAATCGCCGACGGCGGCGACGGTAGTGGATCGGGATGCAATGTTATAGCATAACTTTCGCGACGCCCTCGCGACGCCCCGGCCCGGCGCCGGCGGCTCCGCGATCACGTCCTGCCGGAGGCCCGGGGTCAAGCCCGGGGCGCCCTCGGGGGTGGGCATGGCGACCGGCGTCGCAGGGGTCGCGGCGGTGGCGCGCGGCGGCGCGGCGCCCCCGGGTCGTCCCTGGAGGGCGGACGGGGCGCGTCAGGTCAGGCCGAGGCGGCGGGCCTGCAGGGCGTCGAGCGCGGCGAGCGCCGCGGCCTCGTCCCCGCCGCTGGCGCGCCGGGCGCGGGCCCAGGCGCGGGCGGCGGAGCGGGGGCTCCAGGGCAGGGCGGCCTCGGCCAGCCAGCGGCGCAGGGCGGGGGGCAGGCGGTCGAACTCGGCCATCGGGTCGCCCGCGCGGCGCCGCGCCCTGAGCGGGACGGCGCCGCGGTTGCCGGGCGCGGCCGGGCGCGGGGGACCGGCCGCCGCCTCGCCGCGCATGGCGCCGCCCCCGCCGCGGGGGGCGGGAGGCGGGAGCGCGGGGCCCGCGCCGGCCGGGGCCGTGGGCGCACTCATGCCGCCTGCCGGCCCCAGGCGGGGAACGGGTCGGGAAGGGCGCGCCAGGCCTCGGGCGTGAAGGCGGGGGCCTCGGCCTCGGTCAGGAGGGCCGCGTCGAGCGTCCCGGTGATCCGCGCGCGGTCGAGGCCGACGCCGATGAACACCAGCTCCTGGCGGCGGTCGCCCCAGGGGTCCTGCCAGCGCTCCAGGGTGCGGGCGACGGACTCGGGGTGCTCGGGCCAGCGGTCGCGGGGGACCGAGGCCCACCAGCCGCCCAGCGGGCGCACGGAGGAGATCGCGCCGGCGAGGCTGAACTCGGCGACCCACTGGGGACGCGTGGCGATCCAGAAGTGGCCCTTGGCCCGGATCGCGCCGGGCAGCGGGCCGTTGAGGGCGGCGTGGATGCGCTCGGGGTGGAACGGGCGCCGGGCGCGGTAGACGAAGGAGGTCACGCCGTATTCCTCCGTCTCGGGCACGTGGTCGGCGAAGCCGTGCAGCTCCTTGGCCCAGAGGGGGTGCAGGTGGGCGCGTTCGAAGTCGAAGAGGCCGGTTTCGAAGACGTCGGCAAGGGGCGCCTGGGCCCAGTCGGCCTCGACCAGGCGGGCCTCGGCGTTGAGGCTGCGCACGATGGCGCGGGCGGCGGCGGCGCGATCCGGGCCGGCGAGGCCGATCTTGTTGAGGACCACCACGTCGGCGAACTCGATCTGGTCGGTCAGCAGGTCGACGAGGGTGCGCTGGTCGGCTTCCCCCAGGGATTCGCCCCGGTCGCCGATGAAGTCGTGGCTGGCGAAGTCGGCGGCGAGCGCGGCGGCGTCCACCACCGTCACCATCGCGTCCAGCCGGGCGACGTCGGCGAGGCTGCGGCCCTCCTCGTCGCGGAACTCGAAGGTGGCGGCGACGGGGAGGGGCTCGGCGATGCCGGTCGATTCGATCAGCAGGTGGTCGAAGCGACCCTCGGCGGCGAGGCGCGAGACCTCGGTCAGCAGGTCTTCGCGCAGCGTGCAGCAGATGCAGCCGTTGGTCATCTCCACCAGCGTCTCGTCGGCGCGGGAGAGCTCGGCGCCGCCCTCGCGCACGAGGTCCGCGTCGATGTTCACCTCGGACATGTCGTTGACCAGCACCGCGACCCGCCGCCCCTCGCGGTTGGCGAGGACGTGGTTGAGCAGCGTGGTCTTGCCGGCGCCGAGGAAGCCGGAGAGCACGGTCACCGGCAGGCGGGGGTCGCGGGACATGGGGGCCTCCTTCAGAAGCTCAGTTCGAGGTTGAGGGAGAGGGCGGCGTCGGCCGCCCCGTCGGTCAGGCCGAACAGCACCGCCGCGCGGGGCGTCAGGCTGCGGCCGTCGAGGTCGAAGGTCGCGGCGAGCGCGGGGCCCGCGTAATGCGCCTGGTCGCCGAAGGCGGGGGTGTCGCCGAAGGCGTCCTCGACGCCGCCATGAGCCTCGAAGCCGGCCTGCACCCCGCCGCCGATCCCGGCCATGGCCGAGACGGCGTAGGCGAGGCCGGGGTCCTCGTCGCCGAAGGGGGTTTCGAGGAACAGGTTGCCGATCAGCGTGACGCCGTGGGCCGAGACCTCGGCGACCGGGCCGAAGACCAGGGCGCCGTCGCCGATGCCGCCCTCGAAGGGCGCCTCCAGCCTGGCGTAGACGCCGGCGGACCAGGCGAAGGCCGCGTCATGGGCATGGGCATGGGAATGGCCGTGGGCGTGGGCGCCGGGGCCCTCGCCGACGGGGAGCATGAACAGGTTCTCCCACTCCAGCGCCTCGGCCTCGACGCCGCCGCCCTGGAGGTTGGCGAGCTCCACCGCCAGGGTGGTCTTCCAGAACGAGGTCACGCCGTAGCCCAGCGCGAGCTCGTGGACCGAACGCTCCTCGCCCCCGGGGACCGGGCCGAGCGAGACGGCATTGAGCGATTCCAGCTCGAACGCCCCGCGGGAGACGCCGGGGTGGACGACGTGGAAGGCGCCCTCGGCCAGCGCCGGGGAGGAGAGGAGGAGCAGGGCGGAGGCGGGGGCGAGGCTGCGAAGCACGGCGAGGGATCTCCGGGGCGTGGTCGTCGAATCGTTACGTTATAACATAACGTCTCGCCTTCTCGCGGAAACGCCGGCGCGTCGCAACCCCGCCGCGGGGGCCTTTGCGCAGCGTCATGGGCGGGCGGTCTTCCCCTGCGGCCGGCGGATTGCGTCCCGCTTGCCCCTTGGAGCGGGCCCTGCGCTTCGCTATCCCCTGCGGTCCGAGACCCCGCAGGGAGACCCCGCCTTGGACACGTCCGCCGACAGCCCGACCCCCGCCGCTTCGGAAGCTCACGTCGCCCAGAAGATCGCCCGGCTGATCGCCGAGGAGATCGGCGCCCGCCCCCCCCAGGTCGCCGCCGCGGTGGATCTGCTGGACGGGGGGGCGACGGTTCCCTTCGTCGCCCGCTACCGCAAGGAGGTGACGGGCGGGCTCGACGACGCCCAGCTGCGCACGCTGGCCGACCGGCTGACCTACCTGCGCGAGCTGGAGGCGCGGCGCACGGCGATCCTCAAGTCGATCTCCGAGCAGGGGAAGCTGACCGACGACCTGGGCCGCGCCATCGCCGGGGCCGAGACGAAGGCGACGCTCGAGGACCTGTATCTCCCCTACAAGCCCAAGCGCCGCACCAAGGCGATGATCGCGCGGGAGAACGGGCTGGAGCCCCTGCTGCGCGCCATCCAGGAGCAGCGGGGCGCCGAGCCCGAGGCGCTGGCCGCGGCCTACGTGACCGAGGCGGTGAAGGACGTGAAGGCCGCGCTCGACGGCGCCCGCGACATCCTGGTGGAGGAGCTGGCGGAGAACGCCGACCTGCTGGGGCGGTTGCGCACGCTGATGCAGACGACGGGCGTGGTCTCGGCGACGGTGGTTCCGGGGAAGGAGGCGGAGGGGGCCAAGTTCTCGGACTACTTCGCGCATTCGGAGAAATGGGCGACGATGCCCTCGCACCGGGCGCTGGCGATCATGCGCGCCCAGAACGAGGAGATCGTGACCGTCGCCATCGCGCCGGAGCCCGAGACCGGCGAGGCGCAGGTGGAGGCCGCGGTCGCCGCCGCCGTGGGGATCCGGGGCGAGGGTCCCGGCGACCAGTGGCTGAAGAAGACCGCGGGCTGGGCCTGGCGGGTGAAGCTGAGCCTGACGATGTATCTCGACCTGATGGGCGAGCTGCGCCGGCGCGCGCATGAGGAAGCCATCGCGGTCTTCGCGCGCAATCTCAAGGACCTGCTGCTGGCGGCGCCGGCGGGGCCGCGGGCGACGCTGGGGCTCGACCCCGGCATCCGCACCGGGGTGAAGGCCGCGGTGGTGGATGCGACGGGCAAGCTGCTGGAGACGGCGACGCTCTACCCGTTCCAGCCCAGGAAGGACGTGCGCGGGGCCGAGGCGAAGATCGTCGAGATGGTGCGCAGACACGGCGTCGACCTGGTCGCCATCGGCAACGGCACCGCCTCGCGCGAGACCGAGCGGCTGGTGGCCGATGCGCTGAAGCTGCTGCCCGCGGGGGGGAAGACGCCCACCAAGGTGGTGGTGTCGGAGGCGGGGGCCTCGGTCTATTCGGCCTCCGAGCTCGCCTCGAAGGAGTTCCCGGATCTGGACGTGTCGCTGCGCGGCGCGGTCTCGATCGCGCGGCGGCTGCAGGACCCGCTGGCGGAGCTGGTGAAAATCGAGCCGAAGTCGATCGGCGTCGGCCAGTACCAGCACGACGTCGACCAGCACCGGCTGGCGAAGGCGCTGGACGGGGTGGTCGAGGATGCGGTGAACGCGGTGGGCGTGGATCTGAACACCGCCTCGGCGCCGCTGCTGGCGCGGGTGGCGGGCGTGGGGCCCTCGCTGGCGCAGAACATCGTGGGGCATCGCGACGCCAACGGCGCGTTCCCGTCCCGCAAGGCGCTGAAGAAAGTCTCGGGCCTGGGGCCCAAGGCCTTCGAGCAGTGCGCGGGCTTCCTGCGGGTGCAGGGGGGCGAGGAGCCGCTCGACGCCTCCGCCGTGCACCCCGAGGCCTACGATCTGGCGCGGGCCATCGTGAAGGCCTGCGGGCGCGACATCCGGGCGATCCAGGCCGACGGCTCGGCGCTGAAGCGGCTGGACCCCGAGGACTTCGTGACCGAGGCCTTCGGCCTGCCCACCGTGCGCGACATCCTGGGCGAGCTGGAAAAACCCGGCCGCGACCCCCGGCCGGAGTTCAGGACGGCGTCCTTCGCCGATGGCGTGGAAGAGATCTCGGACCTGCGCGAGGGCATGCTGCTGGAGGGCACGGTGACCAACGTGGCCGCCTTCGGCGCCTTCGTGGACATCGGCGTGCACCAGGACGGGCTGGTGCATATCAGCCAGCTCGCGGACCGGTTCGTGAAGGACCCGCACGAGGTGGTGAAGGCCGGCGACGTCGTGAAGGTCCGGGTGATGGAGGTCGACGCGCCGCGCAAGCGCATCGCGCTCTCGATGCGCAAGCAGGCCTCGGCCGAGGACGGCGCACGGGGCGAGGCGCGCCGCGGCGGCGGTCCGCGCGACGACCGGCAGGGCCGCGGCCGCGGCCCGGGCGGGCCCGGCGGCAAGGGGCCGGACGGGCGCGGCCCGCAGGGCGGCGGCCGCGGCCCCGGCAAGGGCCCGGGCGGCGGCGGCGGCAAGCCCGCGGGCCCCGGCGAGGGCGCGCTGAGCGCGGCGCTCCTCGACGCCATGCGCAAGCGCGGCTGAGGGCGCCTCCGCCGCCGGTCCTCAGGCGCGCCCCGCCTCGCGGGATCGCGCCGAACGCCCGCCCCCGGGCTCGCCCCGGGCTCGACCCGGGGCCTCTCCCCGGCCGGCGTCCTGCGTGGGCGCTGCGCGATATGGCCGACGCCGGCCCCGGGCCGGCCCGCCGGATGCGCCGCGTCGGCCGTCCCGCCCGCGGCTGGCGTTGGGCCCGCGGCGCAGGGCGGAGGCGGCGCCGGGGGGCGACCGCCGCGGGCGGCGGATGGCGCGCCGGGTCGGCGGTCGGGCGCGCGGGCGGCGACCGGGGACGCCCGCCGCGAGCGCTCCGCCCGCCCCGCGCCGCGGGCCCGCGGCCAGCCCCGGGGCGCGGCCGCCGACGCGGCGCCCCGCGGGAGGCTGGCGCGCGGTGGGCGGGGCGTGGCAGGCTCGCCGCCAGGCCCGCGCACAGGGAGACCGCGCATGACCGACATCGAGGGCGGCTGCCTCTGCGGCGACGTCCGCATCGCCGCCTCCGGCGCGCCGTTGCGGGTGGGGCTGTGCCACTGCCTCGACTGCCGCAAGCACCACGGGGCGGCCTTCTTCGCCGCCGCGATCTTCCCCGCCGCGGCCGTCGCGGTCTCGGGCGAGACCAACGCCTTCCGGGGCCGGCGGTTCTGCCCGCGCTGCGGCTCCTCGGTGTTCTCCGTCTCGGGCGACGAGGTCGAGCTGCATCTGGGCGCGCTGGACGAACCCAGCCGCTTCGCCCCGACCTACGAGCTCTGGACCTGCCGGCGCGAGGGCTGGCTGCCCGAGTTCCCCGGGCTGGCCAGGTTCGAGCGGGACGAGGCCCCGCCCGGGACCTGACCCAGGGTCAGCCCGCCTCGATCGGCAGGCTCTCGTCCATCGCCCATTCGGACATCGAGGCGTCGTAGACCGCCACGTCCTCGAACCCGAGCTGGTGCTGGAGGAAGGCGTCGAGCGTCGCGGCGATGCCCCCGCCGCAGTAGTTCAGCACCCGCTTGCCGGGCGCCGCCCCCGCCGCCGCGAAGGCCGCCGCGGCGGCCTCGGGCGAGACCAGCCGCTTGGTCTGCGGATCCACCAGCGAGCCCGCCGGCACGTTGGCCGAGCCGGGGATGCGGCCCGGGCGGCCGTAGCGGGCGTTCTGGCCCGAATGCAGGTCCGGGCTCAGCGCGTTCAGCGAACAGACCGCGCCGTCGCCGATGGCGGCCAGCATCTCGGCCTTGCCCACGAAGAGGCCGGGGCGCTCGCGCGCGGTCAGGGACCCGGCGGGGTAGTCGACGGGTTCGGTCGCGACGGGCCGGCCCTCCGCCTCCCACAGGTCGAAGCCGCCGTCGAGGATGGCGGCGTCGTCGAAGCCGATCCAGCGCAGCAGCCACCACACCCGCGTCGCCCACTGCGGGGTGCCGCGGGAGTAGAGGACCACCTTCGTCCCCTCCGAGACGCCGGCGCGGGCGAAGGCGTCGGCCAGTTCCTGCGGCGGCAGGCGCATGAAGCGGGTGGGGGCGTCGTCCTGCGAGAGCTCGTCCTGCAGGTCGAGGAAGCGGGCGCCGGGGATGTGGCCGGTCTCGTAGTCGGCCCGGCCGCTCTCGACGCGGTAGGGGCGGCCGGTGTTCTCCTCGTAGCGCAGGTAGACGGTGCAGTCGTAGATCCGCAGGGACGGGTCGCCGAGACGGGCCTGCAGGCTCGCGCCGTCGACGATCGCCTCGGGGCGACGCCAGGAATGGGTCATGGTCTCTCCTCCGGGCCGGTCTGAGCGCCGGCGCTCCGCAGGCACCCTGCCGGGAGCGCGGCCGGGCCTCAAGAGCGACGGCCCCCCGGCCGGACGCGGGAAGGCCGCGCCGGGGCGTCCGGCGCGGCCTGCGGTTTCGTCCGGGGCCCCGGGGGGGCCGGGTCACTCGGCGGGCGTCGGGCGGCCCTGCGGGGGGACCTCGTCGACGGCGGCGCCGCTCCTCTCGGCGGCCTTGTCGCCCATCGCCAGCGGGTAGATCAGGAAGAAGGCCGCGGCCACCAGGTAGCCCCCCGTCGGCCCGCCCAGCGAGGGCCAGTGCAGCGCCGCGCCGTGGATGATCCCGACCGAGGACATCGCGGCGCCCGCCAGCGTGAAGCCGCCCGCCACCTTGAAGTTCCCGTCGATCAGCGAGGCGACGATCGCGCCCCACACCAGCCCCGTCAGGATCGCCCCCTGGCTGAGCGCCAGGTGGCCGGTGTAGTGCGCCCCCTGCTGGAGCAGGGCCGCGGTCAGCGCCGGATCGCCGAGCTGCGGCAGCCCCTCGACGCCGGACGCCCCCAGCGCCCCCATCAGCGAGCCCCACTTGGTGATCAGGAAATCCGAGACATGGGGCAGCATGGCGAAGCCGACGGCGGCCATGTGCTCGGGCCGGATCGACTGGGCGGTGTTGGCGATCAGCGACAGCGCCACGAAGACCAGCACCGGCGCGGCCGCGGCCACCGGCATCAGGTCGCCCAGGAAGGCGAGCAGGCCGAAGATCGCCGCCAGCGGGATCACCACGCCCACGCCCATGACATAGCCCGCGTGCGCCCCCATCCGCTTGTAGGCCGGGTGGCCGATGTAGGCGGTGGTGGGGAAGGGCGAGCCGAAGAGCGCGCCCACCATCGTGCCCGCGCCGTCGGTGAGCTGGCACAGGGCGACGGGGTAGGGGTCGCCCGCGGCCTCGGCGCTTTCGACGTTGTTCATGGTCTCGATGAAGTTGTAGATCTGCACCGGGATCAGGACGAGGAACAGCTCGGGGTTCGCCCACAGATGCTGCACGCCGGCGACGAGATCGCCGAACCAGGGCAGCGGCGGGTAGAAGCCCAGGCCCTCGACCGAGATCGTCGACTCGCCCAGGACCATCGCGATCAGCACGCCGACCACCAGCGCCAGGAGGCCGGCGGGCATGTCGAAGGGCAGCCTGAAGCGCCCCACCAGCCCCCACAGGATGATGGCGAGCGAGGCGAAGCCGACCAGCGGCTTCTCGAACACCTCCGCCAGGGGCACGGCGCCGATGTAGACCAGCGCGATGCCGCACAGCGTGCCGAGCATGCCCGCGCGCGGGGTGACGGCCTTCAGCATCGGGCCGACGACGGCGCCGAGCGCGGCGACGATGCCGCCGATGAAGCCCGCGCCGATGCCAACCTGCCAGGCCAGCAGCGGGTCCTGCGTCGCCCAGTAGATCGGGCCGATCACGCCGAAGAGGTAGACGAACATCACCGGGGTCGAGATGCCGTAGGGCAGGGCGGTGACGTCGCGCCCCGCCTTCGCCGCGGCGCGTTTCGCGAGCCAGGTGTAGACGACGACCCCGAAGACGATCGCCACCGCCGCGCCGGGCAGGATCCGCCCGAAGACGATCTCGCCCGGCATCCCGAACACGAAGCGGCAGATGCCCGAGAGCACCAGCAGGTTGATCAGGTTGTCGGTGAACAGGGCCCAGAAGGCGCTGTAGTCGCTCTTGTGGAACAGCTTGTAGCTGTAGCTAGCTCCCGGCGGGGTGGCGCTCACGATCGGTCTCCTCGGTCCTGAAGTCTGGCTGGGTGAAATCGGGCTCCGCCGCGCGGGCGCGCATCGCCGCGTGGATCCGGTCGGCGAGGAAGGGCGTGGCGGTCATCCGCAGGCCCGTCGCGTCGCGGATGGCCGAGGCGAGGGCGGCGGCGACGGGGTTGAAGGGGCTCTCGGACATCGACTTGGCGCCGAGCGGCCCGAGGCGGTCGTGGGTCCGGGCGAAATGCACCTCGGTCACGGGAAGGTCGCCCATCGCGGGCAGGCGGTAGCCGCGGAAGGCGGGCGTCTCGACCCGGCCCTCGCCGTCGAGACGCACCTCCTCCCACAGGGCGGCGCCGATCGCCTGGGCGACGCCGCCCTCGATCTGGCCGCGGCACTGGCGGGGGTTCACCACGAAGCCCGCGTCGGCGGCGTGGACCGAGCGCAGGATCTTCAGCGTGCCGTAGCGGCGGTGCACCGCCACCACGAAGCCCTGCACGTTGAAGGCGACCGAGCGCGGCGTGCCGTCCGCGCGGCCCTCGGCCGAGACGCCCGCCAGCGTCGAGAGGCGCACCGTGCGCCGGCCGTCGGTGACCCCGCCGGCGCCCAGCACGCATTCCTCGACCGCCGCCCCCAGCCGCTCGGCCGCCGCCCGGCGCAGGGCGTCGGCGAGCGCCTGCGCCGCGCGCAGCGTCGCCTGCCCCGCCACCACCGTGCCGGTCGAGCCGAAGGCGCCGGTGTCGTGCGCGCCGAGGTCCGTATCCGACTGCTGCAGCCGGATCCGGTCGGGCGAGACCCCCAGCGCCTGCGCCGCGATCTGCACGTGCACCGTCGAGGTCCCGGCGCCGAACTCCGCCGTGCCGACCGTGAGGAGATAATGCTCCCCGTCCAGCGCGATGCGGCTGTGGGCGACATGGCCGCGCGGGGGGATGGTGTCGATCATCCCCACCGCCATGCCCCGCCCCACCAGCCAGTCGCCGGCGGCGCCTTCCCCGGCGCCCCCGACGGCCGGCCGCTCGCCGGAGACCCCCTCCCCGGGGCCCCCGACGGCGGGAGGCGTCGCCCCAGCGGACGCCTCCCCGACCGGCGCCGCCCCAGACGGCGCCGGGCCCGGCCGCTCCCCAGCGGCGCGGGCGACGGGGGGCCGCCTCCCAGCGGGCGCCCCCCCGATGCGATGATCTTCGGCCAGGGCGCGCTCGACCCGGTCCAGGCACTGGTCGAGCCCGTAGCTGCCGAACTCGACGTCGTGGGGGCCCGCGTCGAGCGACACCATCGGGTCGCCCGGGACCACCACGTTGCGCCGGCGGAAGGCGAAGGGATCCATGCCCAGCCGGCGGGCGAGTTCGTCCATCGCGCTCTCGACCGCGAAACCGGTCTGGCTGAGGCCGTAGCCCCGGAACGCGCCCGACGGGACCTGGTTGGTGTAGACCGCCCAGCCGTCGATCTTCTTGTTGGGGCAGCGGTAGAGCGCCACGGCCTCGCCGGCCGCGTGGAACAGCACCCCCGGCGCGTGGTTGCCGTAGGCGCCGGTGTCTGCGACGATCCGCATCTCGATCGCGGTCAGCGCGCCGTCGGCCTTCGCCCCGACCTTCACCCGCACCTTCATCGGGTGGCGGGTGGTGGTCATGGTGAACTGCTCGGCGCGGGTCAGCTCCAGCTTCGCGGGCCGGCCGGTGCGCAGGACGGCGAGGGCCACCAGGTCCTCGACCAGCATCTCCTGCTTGCCGCCGAAGCCGCCGCCCACGCGCCCGCAGACCACCCGCACCCGTTCCGGGGGCAGGTCGTAGAGCCGGGCCAGCGCGTCGCGGGTCAGGAACGGGGTCTGGGAGGAGGTGCGGATCACCAGCCGCCCGTTGCGGATCCAGCCGACGGCGCCGTGGGTCTCGAGCTGGGCGTGGCTGACCCGCTGGCTTTCGTAGACGCCCTCGTGGATCGCGTCGGCCTCGGCGAAGCCCGCGGCGACGTCGCCGACGCCGCCGTGGACCTCGGCCGCGACGTTGCGCGCGGGGTCGGCGATGCGCGAGACGGCGGCCGGCTTGTCGTGGATCACCGGGGCGCCGGGGGCCATCGCCGCCTCGGGGTCGAAGACCGCGGGCAGGATCTCGTAGTCCACCGCGATCAGGTCGCGGGCGCGCTCGGCGGCGGCCTCGGTCTCGGCCACCACCGCGGCCACGCGCTGGCCGGCGAAGCGGATCACCGGGTCGAGCACGCGGGTGTCGTCCACGTCGTCGAGCGGGTTCTCGTGCCGCGCGGTCGAGAAGCAGGCCGCCGGCGCGTCGCGGTGGGTCAGCACCGCCAGCACGCCGGGAACCGCCATCGCCGCGGCGACGTCGATGCGCCGGATCCGGGCCGAGGCGTGGGGGCTCTGCAGGACCTTGATGTGGCTCAGCCGCTCGACCGCCACGTCCATCGTGAAGCGCGCGGTCCCGTCGACCACGCCGCGGCCTCCCGGGGCCTGCACGTCGCGCGAACCGGCGGCGGGGATCTCGCCCTGCACCGCCTCGCGGATCGCGCGGTAGCCGGTGCAGCGGCAGAGGTTGCCCTTCAGCAGCCGGTCCGGCCGCGCGCGCTGCGCGGGGTCGAGGGCCGCGGCGGTCATCACCATGCCCGGCGTGCAGAAGCCGCACTGGAAGGCCTGGGCGTCGAGGAACCGCTGCTGGACCGGGTGCAGGCGCCCGCAGCAGGAGAGCCCCTCGATCGTGGTCACCTCGCGCCCCTCGGCGCGGTGGGCGGGCAGCAGGCAGGCGTGCACCGGCCGGCCGTCGAGATGCACCGTGCAGGCGCCGCAGTCGCCGGAATCGCAGCCCTTCTTGACGCCGAAGCGGCCCTGCTCGCGCAGGAAGGTGCGCAGGCACTGGCCGGGACGGGGCGTCGCGTCGATCGTCTCGCCGTCGATGCGGAACGTGGCGGGCTGGAAGCTCGTGGGCTGGAAGCTCATCGGGGCGACCCCAGCTCCGCCGCGATCTCGGCGGCGAACTCGCCCGAGACGGCGCGCCGCCAGGCGGGCGCGCCGTGGAGGTCGTCGAACCACTGGCCCTCGGCCGCCGCGTCCACCGCCGCCGCCGCCTCGGCGGGGGAGGGCAGGGCCGCGAAGGCGACCCGGACCGGCCGCCGCACGGCGCCGGTCAGGGTCAGGTCGAGCCCCGCCTCGCTCCGCGTGCCGATCATCAGCGCCCCGGTGCGCCCCATCGGCGACAGCGAGATCCGCCGGAACGCCGCCCGCCGGCGCAGCCGCCCGGCCGGGATGCGGACCGCGCGCAGCAGCTCGCCCGGCGCCAGCGCCGTGCGCTGCGGGCCCTGCACGAAGTCGAGCGCGGGGACCTCCCGCTCGGCGCCGTCGCGCCCGATGATCCGGCAGACCCCGTCGAGCGACGCGGTCAGCGCGATTATCGGCCCGGCCGGCAGGCCCATGCACAGGTTGCCGCCGACGGTGGCGACGTTCCAGATCTTGAACGAGGCGAGGAACGCCCGGCAGCAGCGGCCGATCAGGGCGGCGGCCCGCCAGTCGGGCGGCGCCTCGAACGCGTCCAGCTCGGCGACGGTGCAGGTGGCGGCGATCTCCAGCCCCTCGGGCGTGACGGTCAGCGGCGGCCAGCCGGCCCGCTCCAGGTCCACGAGGCGGCGCAGGCCGGGCTGAGGCTCCGAGAACAGCCAGGTGCCGCCGGCGAGCCAGGCCTCGCCCTCGGCCAGCCGCCCCGCCCGCGCGGCCACCGCCGCCGGACCCTCGGGCCGCTCCAGCGCCTCGACGCCGTTCAGATCCATTCGCCCACGCCTCCGCCGCGCGGCGCCGCGCAGGCGCCGCCGGTCCCAACCGTCGTCGGTCTTTCCGAATTCCCTCGCGCCGGGCCCCTCGACCCGGCCGCCGCGGCGCCCCTGGCGTCCGTCGACCCGTTCATAATAGCGCAGGCTTGAGAATTTGATATTTTCAATAAGAGATCGGTATGATGCCGGACCGGCAACACTCCCCGACAGTTCCCATGCCGGCAACACCCGCCCCCGGCGCGCCGCGCCGGCAACACCCGCTCCCGGCGCGCCGCGCCGGCGACCCCTGCCAAGAGCCCCCCCGATGTCCCATGTCGACGCGCCCGCCGAGCTGGAAGACGAAGACCGCCCCCGCAAGGACGCGCTCTCGCCCGCGCTGCTCGCGCGGGTGTTCCACCAGCCCGCCCTGATCTATTTCAACGCCGCCGCCGAGCATCTCTCGATCCGCGAGGCGGCGCGCCGGCTCAACGTCGCCTCCTCGGCCGTCTCGCGCCAGATCAGCCAGCTCGAGGATGCGCTGGGCCTCGAGCTCTTCGAGCGCGAGGCGCGGCGGCTGAAGCTGGCCCCGGCCGGCGAGATCCTGTTCCGTCATACCCGCCGCATCGCGGCGCCGCTGGAGTCCGCCGTGGCCGAGCTCGACATGCTTCGCGGCCTGCGCACCGGCCGGGTGCGCATCGCCACCATCGAGAGCGTGGGGCTGAGCTTCCTGCCCCTGCTGATCGCCGAATTCGGCCGGCGCCACCCGCGCATCCACCTCGACGTGGCGGTGCTGCCGGCCGCCGAGGTGATCTCGCGCCTCGCGGCGGGCGAGGTGGACGTGGGCTTCGGCTTCATCGCCGTGGCGCCGCCGGCGCGCATCGACGTGGCCCTGCGCCGCGACGTGCGCATCGGGGCGCTGATGCGGCCCGACCATCCGCTCGCCGACACGCCCCACCTGACCATCGCCGACTGCGTCTCGCATCCGCTGGCGGTGGCCAAGCCCGAGATCTCGATCCGCTCGGTGATCGAGCCGTTCCTGCTGCGCGCCGCCCCGTCGCTGCCGCCGCTGGTTGAGGCGGATTCGATCCGCATGCTGGTGGAGCTGGCGCGGTCGGGCCGCTACGCCTCGGTGATGACGCCGATCGGCGCGCAGTCCGAGATCGCCTCGGGCGCGCTGCGCTTCCGCCGGCTCGAGGACCCGGGCCTGCCCAGCAACCGCTTCGCGCTGATGACCGGGGCGGGGGGCGGCCTGCGCTTCGCCCCGGCGGCGTTCTTCGAGCACGCCAAGCACTTCCTCTCGACCATCGAGCTGCCGGGCGCCGTCTGAGCGCGCCGCCGCCCGCGCCCCGCGCCGGGACGCGCGGCATCGACGCCGGGCGAGGGGCCTGAGCCGACGTCTCGGCCGCCGCGGTCGGCGGCGCAGCGGCGGAGCGCCGCCCGGCGAGGCGGCGGCGATCGCCGCACGCCCGGGCCGCCCGGGCCGCGCATCGCGACGGCTCGCGCAGAGGCCGGAGCCGGTCAGGGATCGTCGGTCGATGGGGGGATGGCGCACCCTGACGAAGAAACTTCGAACGACCTGTTCGAGGTTCTGGAGGACTGGGAACATCAGCTTCGCCATGTGGAACATGACTGGTCGGGGCCGCAGCCATGACCGGAAAGCCGCGTGATCCTGCCCCGAATGCGTCCGCCGACTTCGATGCGGCGGCCTGCAAACGCACCGCACGACCGGCAAAGAAAAAGACGTCTCCCCCCTTCTCGCTGCGCCTCAGCCCTGAGGAGCGGGCACGCCTTGAAGCCGCCGCCGCAGGCGAGCCGCTCGGCGCCTTCATCCGTCGAAAGGTGTTCGAGGATGATCTCATGGTTCGGACGCGTCGCCGACCGGCGCCGGTCAAGGATCATGCGGCTCTGGCTCAGACTCTGGGAATGCTTGGCCACATGCGCATCGCGAACAACCTCAACCAGCTGGCCCGCGCCGCCAACATCGGCGCCCTGCCGCTGACGCGGGAGGTCGAGGAGGATCTCTTCCGTGCCTGCGCCGCCGTCCTCGCGATGAAGGCGGAACTGATGCGCGCCCTTGGCTATCCGGCGGAGGGCGACGAGTGATCCTCAAGGGATCCCAGCGAGGCGGGGCGGCGAAGCTTGCCGCCCATCTCATGCGATTGGATGAGAACGATCATGTCGAGCTCCATGAGCTGCGGGGCGTCTCGGCCGGAACGCTGCGCGGAGCGTTGCGCGAGATGGAGGCGGTGGCCAAGGGCACGCGCTGCCGCCAGCACATGTTCTCTCTCAGCCTGAGTCCGCCGGAGAATGAGGTGGTTCCGGTTGCGGTTTTCGAGGCCGCGCTCGAGCGGATCGAGACGAAGCTCGGGCTTTCAGGCCAGCCCCGCGCGGTGGTGTTCCATGAGAAGGAAGGCCGCCGTCACGCTCATGCGGTGTGGTCGCGGATCGATGTCGAGAAGATGACGGCGATCAACCTGGCCTTCTTCAAGCGTCGCCTGAGCGAGGTATCGCGCGAACTCTACCTGGACAACAGCTGGCGCCTTCCCAACGGCCTGCGTGACCAAGCGAACAGAAACCCCATGAACTTCTCCCGCGAGGAGTGGCAGCAGGCGAAACGGACGAAGCAGGACCCGCAGGCTCTGAAGCTGCTGTTCCGGGAATGCTGGGCAGCTTCAGACAGCGGCGAGGCGCTCAAGGGGGCACTTGACGAGAAGGGATTCCTCCTTGCCCGAGGAGATCGCCGAGGTTTCGTCGCCGTCGACTGGCGGTGTGAGCCCTATTCGCTTTCCCGCTGGACCGGCGAAACCGCAAAGGCGGTGAAGAACCGTGTCAGCGACGTAGCCGACCTGCCGAACATCACAGACGCCCAGGCGATGATCGCCGCGCGGATGAGCGAGAGGCTCATTCGCTTCCTCCGCGAGGAAGAAGCGGCATTGGCGGAGAGCGCCGTAAGGCTTCGCGCCCAGAAAGATGCCCTGCGCCACCGCCAGCGCGCAGAGCGCCAAGCGCAGCGGGCACGCCAGGAGGCCCGCGAGATCGACGAAGTTCGCTTGCGCGCCGCACGCTTCCGTCACGGCCTTGGCGGCCTATGGGACTTGGTCAGCGGAAAGACCCGCCGCATCAGGCGTCAGAACGAGAAGGAGGCCGAGGCGGCTGCGGCGCGGGATCAGGACGAGCAGGACCGACTGGCCACACGGCAACTTGGCGAGCGACGGCCGCTGCGGCAGGAGGAAAGGGAAGTTCGCAGGCGCGCCGCAGGGCGTACCGCCGAACTGCGCCAGGACATCGGACGCTATCTGGGCTCGCCCCTGGCTGGGAGCGAGGTTCCCGACGTAGAATGCCATGTTGCGCACGCCCCCGATGCCAAGCCGGTAGACCGAGGTCGCTGGAGCCGCGCCGTGGCCGGGCTCTCTCCGGACCCTTGATTTCGATCCTACCGGATTGCAACGACCTTCTCGCCTCAAGTGGCAGCCAGCGGACCGAAGCCGACATCGTCCGCGCTCAGGCGCGCGCCCGTGAAGCCTCGATTTCCTCCGCCAGACGTCGGCACCTGTCGCCGGCCCAGGCATGCGCGTCCGCGCCGAACAGCAGGCGTCGCGCAGGGGATGCAGACGCGGCTTCGGCGACGATCAGGGCTGCAAGCGCCTGGGGATCGTTCTCCTGCGCGCCGTTCGCCTGCGCGATGAAGCTTCGGAAGCCGGCCGCCGCCTCGGCGTAGTCGGCGATCTCCGCGTCGCCGAGCCGGGCGCTGGAGGGATCGAGAAACTTCGTGCGCATCATCCCCGGCTCGACGATGAGCGAGCGGATGCCGAGCGGCGCGATCTCTTCGGCGAGACCTTCCATCCAGCCTTCGAGCGCGAACTTGGACGCCGAATAGACCGACCCGCCGGGATTCGAGACCAGGCCGTTCACCGAAGAGATGGTCACCACCAGGCCCGAGCGCTGCCGGCGCATCGTCGGCAGCACTGCGCGCGCGACGTTCATCGCTCCGAAGAGGTTGATCTCGAACTGCCGGCGCACGTCGTCGTCCCGGATCGTCTCGAACCACCCGAGCTGCGCGCGGCCCGCGTTGTTGACCAGAACGTCGAAACGCCCGAACGCCTCGATGGCCGCGTCATGCGCAGCCGAGGCCGCGCCGGCGTCGGTCACGTCGAGCGGCAGCACCAGCAGGTCGTCATCCGGAGCGCCGAGGCGCTCGGCGAGCCCGTCCACGGTCCGGCTGGTCGCGACGACCTTGTCGCCCGCAGCCAGCGCGTCGCGGGCCAGCAGATGCCCCAGGCCTCCGCCGGCCCCGGTGATGAACCATACTTTCCCAGTCATCGTTGGCTCCTCTCAGGTTGGTTCACCTATGAAGTCACTGATGCCGGCCTCTATTAGCGCCTGGAAATTTGCAGAGCCCAGAAGCAGAGTTAATGAATGGACCCGCGCAGATTCGCCGATCTCGTCATCTTCCACCGCGTCGCCGCCGAGCGCAGCTTCACCGCTGCGGCCCGCAGCCTCGGCGTGACCCAGTCCGCCGTCAGCCAGACGGTGAAGCGCCTCGAAGGCGACCTGGGGATCAGATTGCTGTCCCGCTCGACGCGCAGCCTGGCGCCGACCGCGGCGGGCGAGCGGCTGCTCGACACCCTCACCCCGGTCCTCTCCGAAATCGACGCCGAGCTCGAGGACCTGGAGCAGCTGCGCGAGGCGCCGGGCGGCCGCCTGCGGGTGACTTGCGGCAAGCACGCCGCCGACACGCTCGTCTGGCCGGCCTTCTCATGGCTCGTCCAAGCGCATCCCGAGATCGAGGCGGAACTGAGCGTGGAGAACCGGCACGTCGACATCGTCGCGGAGCGGTTCGACATCGGGATCCGGCTGCGCGAGGATCTCGAGATGGACATGGTCGCCGTGCCCGTGGGACCGCCGCTGCGGGCGGTCGTCGTGGGGGCGCCGCGATATCTCGACGCCCGCGATCCGCCGCGCACGCCGCGCGACCTCTCGGCGCATCGCTGCATCGGCTACCGGAACGCCGGCGGCACGGTGTCGCCATGGGCGTTCGAGCGGGACGGGCGCGCGGAGACCGTGAAGATCTCGCCGGCGATCGTCGTCAACGACGGAGACGCGCTCGTCGCAGCGGCCTGCGCGGGGGCGGGGCTGGTCTATATGCTAGAGGACCTCGCCGCGCCCTTCCTCGCGGAGGGTCGCCTCACCGAGGTCCTCCCCGACTGGTGTCCCCCCTTCGCCGGGTATCACGCCTACTATTCGAGCCGGCGCCAGCCCACCCGCGCCTTCGAGTTGTTTCTGCAGCGCCTGCGACGGGCGGGCGGAGAGGGACAAGTGATGTAGGCGGACGGTCGCCAGCGGCCCTAACCGGACCTTCGCCCTCGGGCCGAAGCTGCCGAGCAGCGCCACCGAAGCCGCCTTTCGTTTGTCGCGCAGCATGACGTGCCTGGAGAAGGTCGGCTGTGCGGACGAAGCGGATATTCTTCTCCGCCGCCGCATCTGCGCAGAACTCGTCGGCGCGTTCGACACGTGCGCGCTAGTCCCGAGTTCGCGCCGTGGCCAGGCATCCGCCGCCCCCGGCGGTGATGGCGGTCAACGCCGCCGGCTCCGCCGGCGCGTATCCTGCACCGCGTTCGCCACGAGGGAGAGCAAGATGAAGCGCCTTCTGACCGCAGCCGTCCTCGCGCTCTGCGCCGCGCCCGCGATCGCACAGGACAAGGCGCCACGAACCCTCTTCACCCACGTCCGCATTTTCGACGGCGTGCACGAGGCGCTGCTCGAGGATGCAAATCTGCTTGTCGAAGGCCATCTGATCGCAAGGATCTCCACCGACGAGATCCCGGCCGAGGGCGCGACCGTGATCGACGGCGGCGGACGCACGCTGATGCCCGGCCTGATCGACATGCACGCGCATCTGATGCACACGGAATTGCCCTATGACGTCCTGCTCGAGGCCGATCTCATCTACATCGCGATCGTCCAGGGCCAGGCTGCGGAGCGGATGCTCATGCGCGGCTTCACCTCGTTCCGCGACGTCGGCGGGCCGACCTTCGGGCTGAAGCGCGCGATCGACGAAGGCCGGATCGCCGGTCCGCGGATCTGGCCATCCGGCGCGATGCTCTCGCAGACCTCCGGGCATGGCGACTATCGATCCCGGGCGCACGATCTTCCCGGTCTCCCGGGCCGGGAGCCGCACTTCACCGAGAGCTGGGGCTGGATGGCGATCGCGGACGGCCGGCCGGCGGTGCTGCGCGCAACGCGCGAGCAGCTGATGAAAGGGGCGAGCCAGATCAAGATGATGGCGGGCGGGGGCGTCGCGTCGAACTACGATCCGCTCGACGTCGTGCAATACACCGAGGACGAGATGAAAGCCGCCGTCGAGGCCGCGAGCGCATGGAAGACCTATGTGGCGGTGCACGCCTACACGCCCGAAGCCATTCGGCAGGCCATCCGGGCCGGCGTGAAATCGATCGAGCACGCCCAGCTCATCGATGAGGAAACCGTGCGGATGGCGGTCGAGGCCGATGTCTGGCTGAGCATGCAGCCGTTCCTGGACGACGAAGACGCGATCCCGTTCCCGGAAGGATCGGAGAACCGGGCCAAGCTGTTGCAGATGACTCGCGGCACCGATGCCGCCTACGAGCTCGCCAGGAAGCACGGGGCGAGGATCGCGTGGGGAACGGACGTTCAGTTCGACTCCGGCCTCGCCGCCAGGCAGGGCAAGCAGCTCGCCAAGATGACCCGCTGGTTCACGCCATTCGAGGTGCTGCGGATGGCGACCAGCGGCAATGCCGCGCTGCTGGCCCTGAGCGGGCCGCGCAGCCCCTATCGGGAGGGGCCGGTCGGCGTGATCGAGGAAGGCGCCTACGCCGATCTCCTCCTCGTGGACGGCGACCCGCTGGCGACCATCGACCTGATCGCCGAACCGGAAAGAAGCTTCGACCTGATCATGAAGGACGGCGTGATCCACAAGAACGCCCTGGAGTGACCCCGGATGCTCGGCACATCCGATAGCGAGACTTGCCGCGCCGCTGCGGGCTTCGCCGGCGCCAGGGCGTCTGCGTCGGGCTCGAAGCCGCCACGCCGCAGCGCGGCATCCCCATGCTATGATGATGCGGCCGGCAAGGCGCCGGCGATGAGGTTGGGAGGAGCGGCGGAGGCATCGTCATGCCCACCTGCAACCTTCCGATGATCCGCCCCGTGCGACCGGCCTGGAACCGTGGCCGTATCGTCGGGCAGAAGCGCCCCCTGTTCCCAAAGCACGTTTGGGCGATCCGCGTTCGACTGGAACTCGCCGAGCGCGTCCGCGACCTCGCGCTCTTCAACACCGCGATCGACAGCAAGCTCCGCGGCTGCGACTTGGTTCGCCTGAAGGTGGCGGACGTCTTTGCCGCCGGCCGCGTCAAGGAGCGGACATCGGTGTTCCAGAGCAAGACCCGGAAGCCGGTTCAGTTCGAGATCACCGAAGGGACCCGAGCCTCGCTCCTTCGATGGATCCAAGACCCGTCCATGATCGGCTCGGCCTTCCTCTGGCCGGGGCGCTTCCATGACCGGATGCACATCTCGACCCGCCAGTACGCCAGGCTGTTGAAGGAATGGGTCTCGTCGATCGGGCTCGAGCCAAGCGCGTATGGCACGCATTCCATGCGCCGCACGAAGGTTGCGCAGATCTACAAGAAGACGGGCAACCTGCGCGCGGTGCAGCTGCTCCTGGGGCACACGAAGATGGACAGCACCGTGCGCTATCTCGGGATCGAGCTGGAAGACGCGCTGGAGATCTCGGAGCGCATTGAAATCTGAACGCAAGGGCCGGTCGTTCGCGATCGGCTCTGAGCGGTCATGCACGCTCGCTGATGCGAGCGACCGCTATAGCCCCCCGTCGCGGCCGCCTCTGATGGCGCCTAATCAAGGGCCACGATGGCCTGCGGAGAGAGCGATAGGTGCAACCTCACGCGAACGGCGCGCGGGTCTCGAATGGGCCATGTCGCTCGGCGGCAGACTGGAGGGATCGCGGCACGCCGTGCCGCGCGGGGGCGAGGGTGGCAGGTCGCCCGCGTCAACCGAACATCGCTTCGAGCCGTTCGAAGACCCAGAACGCGGCGGCCGTGCCGATGGCGTAGGCGGCCAGGCGCGGGGCGGCGGCGGGCAGGAGGGCCAGTTGGCGGAGGGACGAGAGGGCGAGGAGGATCGCGGCGATGAAGGCCAGCTGGCCGAGCTCGACGCCCAGGTTGAAGGACAGGAGCGCCAGGGACAGCTCGGTCCGGGGGAGGCCGATCTCCTGCAGGGCGCCGGCGAAACCGAAGCCGTGGAGGAGGCCGAAAGCGAAGGCCACGATCCAGGGGCGGCGGGAGGCGA
This sequence comes from Albimonas pacifica, assembly GCF_900113695.1. Classification (GTDB taxonomy): domain Bacteria; phylum Pseudomonadota; class Alphaproteobacteria; order Rhodobacterales; family Rhodobacteraceae; genus Albimonas; species Albimonas pacifica. The sequence goes on from NZ_FOQH01000002.1 coordinate 689,404, forward strand.
GGCTGGGGCGGCCCTGGCGCAGATGCACCGCCTCGACCGCCACCAGCAGGATCGAGAGGGCGATCAGCGTCTCGACCGGGGGCGGGGGGAGGGAGACGTAGCCGAGGCTCGCCATCGCCAGGGTGATGGAATGGGCGGCGGTGAAGGCGGTCGCCGTCTTCAGCAGCATCGGCCAGCCGCGCGCCACCAGCATCAGGGCGGCGACGAAGGCCAGGTGGTCGATGCCCGCCAGGATGTGCTCGAGGCCAAGGCGCGTGTAGCTCGCCAGCACCTGCCAGGGGGTGGGGGCGCGCGGGATCTCGACCGAGGGCGTGCGGGGCTTGAGCAGGAAGCTGCGCCGGCTCCCGTCCAGCAGCGAGACCGAGACCAGCGCGTCCAGCGCCGTGCGCTCCAGCCCCTCGATCCGCAGACGGGCGCCGGGCAGCGGGGTGTCGCCGGCCAGGGCGTAGCGGAACAGGGCGAAGCCGGCCGTCTCGCGCGCGCCGGGCAGCGGGCGGAGGTCGAATTCGGGTCCGGCGGCGGGCTCGAAGACGGGGCGGATGTCGGGGACCATGCCGCCGCGGGCGGGGACCTTCCACAGCAGGTCATAGCGGCCGGGCGCGCGCTCCTCGATCTGCAGGTAGGCGGGCCGGATCTCGTGCGCGCGGGCGGGCGTGGAAAGCGCCAGCAGGGAAGCGAGCAGCAGCAGAAGGGGGGCGAGACGGCGGATCATGGCCGCGCGAACGCCCGGCGCGTCGCCTCGGGCACGCCCTCGGCCTCGATGCGCACCTCGTAGCGGGCCAGCAGCTCCTGGAACAGCCGGTCCTGGGACTGGAGCACGGCGTAGTAGTCGAACTGGCGCGCGACCAGCTCCTGCACCGCCTCGTAGGGGGCGAGGCGGGCGGGCTGGCGCTCGGCCACGCGCACCAGGTGCAGGCCGAGGCCGGAGCGGACCGGGCCGGCCCACTCCCCCGCCGGCATCTCGGCCAGGGACTCGGCGAAGCCGCCGCCGAAGGCGTTGTCCAGCGACTGGGCCGGGGTCAGGGGCCAGTCGAAGGGGATCGAGAGCTTGTTGCGCCGGTCCGCGGGCGGCGCCTCGCCGGCCTGCAGCGCGGCCAGGACCTGCGACAGGCGCTCCGCATCCGCCTCGGCGGGCAGGTAGAGCACCTGCTGGAAGGCGATGGCCGGGGGCAGCGAGAACAGGTCCGGGCGCGAGGCGTGGAAGGCGCGCAGCTGGTCCTCGGTCGGGGGCTGCATCAGCGCGCCCAGGTCGGCGGCCACCGCCTCCATCTTCTGGGCGAGACGGGTGCGGATGATGTCGTCGTCGAGGTCCAGGCCCATCGCCACCGCCTCGCGGTAGAACACCTCCTGGCGGAGATGGCGCGAGACGATGGCCTCGAGGTCCGCGGGCGCGGGATCGCGCCGCCACTGGGCGCGCCACAGGGTGGTCAGGTGGTCGAGCCGCGCCTGGTCGAGCACGACGACCGACGGGTCGGCCTCGACCTCCCCTTCCGGCGCGACCCAGGACCAGGCGGCGAACAGCAGGCCCCCCGCCGCCAGGAAGTGGACGAGGGGCTCCCTCAGGAACGTCCGCAGCATGGGCTCAGTTCGCCTCGTGCCAGATCGGCGAGGCCCAGGCCCGCTCGACGATCTCCCGCTTCACCTCCGGGGGGTAGGTCACGCCGGCGTTGATCTCGTCGTAGAGCGTCCAGCGCGCGGTCGGCAGCTGCAGCACGCGCACGTAGTAGAAGGCGTTCTGGCCTGGGTCCCAGGTGGGGTCGGTCCACACGCCCATCAGCTCGGGGTCGCCCTTCTCGGCATTGAAGGCGCCCGTGGCGAGGTCGATGGGCGCGTCGATGGGCGTCACCGTCCCGTCGGCCTGCAGCCGGTCGCCCGAGGCCACCACGTCGAAGATCGTGTCGTGCTGCTCGTTGTTCTCGACCCAGCCCTTGATGATCTGGATGCGGTCCAGGTTCGGCCCGATCGGGTCCTTCATCGCCCACAGCAGGAACTGGGGCGCCGCGTCGCCTTCGTAGTCGCCGCCCATCGGCACGCCCTTCGCATAGCCGTCGGTCACCATCGCGTCGTAGCTCTCGTAGCTGTCCGCGAACCCCTGGCCGGCGAAGACGCGCACCTTCATGCGCGGGCCGGAGGTGGCGAAGGTCTCCTTCGCCATCATCGAATCCCAGATCGCCGAGCGGGTGTTGGACTCGGCCCACACCGCGGTCAGCGCGCCGGGGTTGGCGTCGGCGATCAGCATCTCCCCGTCCAGCGAGGAGGTGGCGCGCACGTCGGCGGTGCGGTCGGCGTAGCCATGGCTGCCGACGGTGTAGTTGTCCTCGGCCACGTCGGAGGGCGTGCCGTTGTGGTTGTCGGTGCCGCCGACGAAGCCGTATTTGAACGGGTTCACCCCGATCTCGGCCCGGTAGCGGATGCCCCGCCCGAGGCCGTAGCGCACGAAGTTCTCCTTCACGAAGCCGCGGCCGTTGAATTGCTGGATGGTGACGGCGTTCTCGAAGTCGGCGAACTCGTCGTTGGGCCAGAAGTTGGGCACGACCTCGGAGTTGCCCTTCACCTGCATCATCTCGATCAGCGGCTCCATGCTGGAGCGTCGCTCGGCGTAGTCCCGGTCGATGGGCACGCCGGTCAGGCTCGCCTCGGCGAAGTGCAAGCCCTTGGATTCGTTCGAGTTGTGGGGGATCGCGAAGACCCGCTTGCCGTCGTCGCGCTGCGCCTGCATCCAGGCCCACAGCTGCTCGGGGTCCGCCCCTTCGTTCGACGAGAACGGGACCTCCGGCACATTGGCGTCGCGGAAGAACACGTTGCGATGCTGGTTCGAGCCGCCGGGCGCCGAGGTCCACTCGTAGGCGTGGACCGTGGTGAAGACGCCGGGCTCGTAGTGCTCTTCCGTCGCCTCCATGTTCTTGCGCCAGGTGGACTTGATCGCCTCCTCGCCCTGGAAGAAGGCGGGGTGCGGATCGCCGCCGCCCGACAGCGGCAGCAGCACGTATTTCCAGTAGAGGCCAAGCGCCACCTGCAGGTTGGGCGCCTCGCGGAAGGCGACGGCGATCTCGTGGTCGTAGCCGGGCGCGCCCTCGTTCATCAGGCTGTAGGCCTCGCCCATGAACTCGGAGTGGTCGGTGACGGCGACGAAATCCAGCGGGCGCTTGATCCTGTGCAGGGCGCCGTTGACCATGATCTCCTCGCCCCTGGCGAAGCGGTAGGCGTCGGCGGGGGTCAGGCGGTTGCCGGCGATGAAGGCGTCCATCGAGACGCCGGTATGCACGTGCTGCTCGCCGAAATACGCCTCCTTCAGCGGGTTGCGCGGGGCGTCCGCCTCGGATGCCTGCACCAGCGCGCCCAGGGGGGTGGCCAGCGGCAGGACCGCGCAGAGGCAGGCGGCGCGAAGGCGGGGGAAGCGGGCTATGGCGAACATGGGACGAACTCCGGACCAACCGAACCCGCCATGCGCGCGGCGGTTGCGCGAGGGGGCGAGTCTTCGGCATGCAGCATGGCGCAGATCGCGAAAGGAAACTGCCCACCGATGGGACATTCGAGACCCGGCGCGCTGGATCGCGCGGATCGCGAGGCGCTCGCCTCCCGCGGCTGGCTGAGCGCCCAGCCGCCCGCCCTGCGCGAGGCGGTTCTGGACGCCTGCGTGACCCGCCGCGTCGCGAAAGGCGAGACGGTCTTCGACGAGGGCAGCGAGCCGGGCGGCCTCTACGGCCTGGCCGAGGGCTGGCTGGACGTGGTCCTCGCGCCCGGCGGCGCGCCCCCGTCGCTGGTCCATGTCGCCTCCCGCGGCTGGTGGTTCGGCGACGCCGCGCTTCTGACCCGCACGCCTCGCCGCGGCACGCACGTGGCGCGGACCGACTGCCGGATGGCCTATCTGCCCCCCTCCACGGTCGTCGCGCTGGAGGCGGCGGGCTTCGACCCATACCGAGCCATCGCCCACATCACGGTGGGCGTCGTCGATCATTCCTTCGCCGTGCACGCCGCCTTCCGGATCCGCTCCCCCCTGCAGCGCACCGCCCGGATGCTGCAGATCCTCCTCGGCTCCGGCCTGCACTACGCGGCCGGCGCCGCCCTCGACCCGCCCGCGATCCCGATCTCGCAGGAGGAGTTCGCCGAGATCGCCAACCTCTCCCGCAACGCCGCCGGCGACGCCCTGCGCACCCTCTCCGAGGCCGGCGCCCTGCACCTGGGTTTCCGCGCCATAGAACTGCTCGACCCCGGCATCCTGGAGCGTCACCGCGGCTGATCGGGTCGATCTGCCGGGCCCTGGAGGGACCCGGTCCGGGCCTTTTCACGGCCAGCGCCGGAGCTTGTTGCAGACCGCATAGCTTCGCGTCCCAGGCCGCCGACCACCGCTCGCTCGCGGCGTCTGAATACAATGAGCGGACATTCGACAAGATCGCTGCGAACGACAGCTTCCCGCCCCGTCCGGCCCAATGTCCTTAGCGGAACCTCGGACCGCTCTAGCTACCTTGTGCGGCCAGACGTGCGGTCGCAGTGGTTTTTCTCCGCGCCGGCAGACCGTGATTTCAGGAACGCTGCGCGCCGCGCCTCTTCCCTGACCGGCTCGCCGAAAATTCGCGCTGCGATCAGCCGCGCCATCGGCTCGTGGTCCGCATCCGTGAAGCCTTTGCGGGAGGCCTCGTTCCAGGCCGCGATGTCCTTCCTGCGAAACTCGATCTCGTAGTTGGCCTCCGCGGCCAGGAGGCGGAGCCAGGCGCGCTGCACGCGTCCGTTGCCTTCGACGAAGGGATGACAGGCGTTGATCTCGTTGACGTGCTCTGCTGCGCGCCATGCGAAGCGGTGCGCGTCGAGAACGGCCAGAAAACCCTCCGCGCGCAGCGTCTCGAAGCGGGCGTCCATCCAGGTGCGGATGTACTCGGGTCTGGCGAATGGCGCGGGGCCGCGAGCGGTGAGGTAGGTGCGCTCCTCCCCCGCCCACGAGTAGACGTCCTGAAAAAGATGGCGATGAAGGTCGCGGAAACCATGGTAGTCGAATTGCCTAGCCTCCACAGGCGGCAGCTGCAGCGTTCGGGCTTCGACCAGCTGCCGTTCGGCGCGCGCCAACTCTTCCGAGTCCCTGAGGCCCAGAAGGTTCACCATGACGTCCGTGCCCGGATAGAACAGGGCCGCATGTGTGGCGGCGTCCTGTTCGAAGCGCTCACGGCTCATTCGAGCGAGGAATTGCCGGAGCGCATCTTAAAGTACGCGATCAGACGTGCGATCTGCTCCTCGTCCGGTACGCCGTCGCGCTCCATCTGCGCGGCCAGCGCGGCGGCTTCCGGGTCGCGGGGGAGGCCCTCGATCTCCGAGTCCACCTCGGCCTGCTTCGCGCGCCAAGCGCGTGCCTCGGGGCTTTGAGAGGTGAATAGGTCTTTGGGGTGCAAGCGTTTTCTAGTCATCTCAGAGTCTACCATGTTGTTGTGCCATCTACAAATTTCGAGCCGCGAGCATCGTCTGGCGCCACCATCGCCGCCTGGCGCGGGAAAGCGGACGGGCCCCGCCCGTCCGCGAAATTTTTCGCGCCGCTCATCGCCCCCGTCTCTCGCGTTTGCGGTCGATATGCGCCTCGATCACCGCGGCCGCGAAGCGGTCGGGGAGCATGCCGGGCGCCGGCGCGCCGGCGATGCCGAGGAAGCTGCGGAATCCCGTCTCGCTGAAGAAGGGGCGGTCCCTGCGCACGGCGCGGGCCGCGAAGCCGGGCCAGAAGCCGCTCGACGCGCCGATGTCGTAGACCCCGTCCATCTCGATGCGCACCTGCATGCCGCGCAGGTCGAGGTCGAAGACTCCCGCCTGTCCCCAGAGGGGCACGCGACCCGGCGTGGCTGCGGTCGTGGCTGCGAGCCGGCATCCCGGCGCGTCCGGGCCGGCGAGGATTCCACGGTCGCCGCCGTTCAGCTTCTGCGCCAGCAGCGCTGCCCGATGACGCAGCTGGGAGACCCGGTCCCCGTCGGCGGCCAGCATGGCCGCATGATGGTCTTCGATCAGGGCGCGCAGAGACGGGACCGCCGCCTCGAAGCTCTCCGGGAGGTCCGAGGCGCTGCGCGCGAAGCGGCGCGCCTCGTTCGCGGCGTCGGCGGAGGCCAGCAGGGCGTCGAAGCCCAGCTGACCCGCGCCGGCGCCGTCGCCCCGGCCGCTCATGCCGCGCTCCTCGCGTCGGACGCGCCCTGCAGATGGTGGAGGAACTCGGCCGCCTTCTGGGCCGCGGCGGCGGCCTTGAAGATCGCCCGCGAGTCTTCCTTGAGGACCTTGAGCCAGCTCCCGAGATAGGCGGCGTGGTCCTCCCGCGGCTCCGGCGTCAGATGCAGGTCGGCGCAGAGGAAGGCCGCTCCGAGCTCGGCGACCAGCTCCTCCCGCGCATAGGTCGCGCTGCCCATGCTGCGCCCGAACTCCCGGGCGAGGCGCGAGGCCTGCCCCGTCCAATGGGTGCATTCATGGGCGAGGGTCGCGTAATAGCTCTCCGCGTCGCGGAAGGCCTCCAGCGGCGGCATCTGCACGACGTCGGCCCGCAGGTCGAAATGCGCGCTGGTCCCGCCATGGCGGATCTCGGCCCCGGTCGCGGCGAAGAAGGCGTCGGCATGGGAGATGCGCTGGGGCGCGTCGGGCCGCGGCTCGGGCGCGACGTGGTATCGCTCGGGCAGTCCGTCGATCTGCTCGACGTTGAAGACCGCATAGGCCTTGAGGAAGCGGATCTCGTGTTCGGTCTCGCTGCCGTCCTCGGCGGTCTCGGTCTTGCGGGTCTCGCCGGCATGAACGACGCGCGCCGCCCGTTCCCCCTTGCGCACCTGACCGCCCAGCTCCTGGGCCTGTCGGAAGGTCATCCACGTGGGCGAGACGTAGCCCTTCGCGCAGCTCGCGCTCCACAGGCTGAGGATGTTGATCCCCGAATAGGCCTGCCCGTTCCAGCGCCGGGGCCGGCAGACCTGACCGGCCAGCGTGCCGGTGCTCCACGGCTTCAGCCACGGGCGGACGCCCTTTTCGAGATCCGCGACGATGGCGGCGGTGACTTCCTTGTAAACATCCGTCTTCATTGCCTTTTTCTCCTTGGTCAGCGGGTTGCGCATGCAACCCGACTAGCCGCGCGGCAATGAGCGGGGGGTAGGCCGTCACAGGCCGGAGGGCGGGCGGATTGGTGCGGGCGCAGGCGCAGCCGAGCCACGGTCGCCCGTCCTCCGCCCGGAGCCTGCGGAGGGCTTGGCCTTGACGGCTGGGGGGCCGCATGGCCCCCGAACGAAAGGGATCGACGTCGGCCGAAAGGCCGTCTTCAGCCGCGGGAGGGATCGAAGCCGAATGGCCGAAACCGCTCTTCGCGGGTTCGGTTCACGAGAGCCCGGTCCGGCAGGGCCGGACCCGCCGAAACATGCCCGCTGCAGCCGGTCAGGTGAGCTTCATGGAGAGCCTGATGCAGCCCAGGAACGCCGGCGCGATCCTCGAAGCCGTGCTCGAGCGCGGCGTCCTTGCCTCAATCTCACCACGCGCCCGGCTGCCCCTCGCCCTCCCCGCCGCGCTGGCCGCGAGACGGAGTCCGAGCCTGTTTCCGGAGCGGCGCGCGGAGGGGGCGTAGGCATCGAGGTTTAGGGCGGACTGCGGACGTTCAGCCCCGTTCCCAGCCATCGGCCGAGCTTCCCCGAACCGGACCTTCACTGCGTCTCGACGCGGAGTCGCCCGGATCTCGGAAGTCTGGGCGGAAGCAGAAGTCGCTGCGACCGCGAGGGCAACTCTGGTCGGCTGCGAAAAGGGACATTCAAACGAGCTACCGGTCGCGGGAACACTTATAGGCGCTGTTTGTGGGGAGCTGATGCTCACGGTACCTGTGAGCCAGCCGTCACTAATGGAGAAAGTGGCCGTTCAGCGGCGAACATTGTAGCAAAAAATTTTTGTTATCGCATCTGAGAAAAAGCGGATAGCTGCAATCTATAGGCATTAGTTTGAGTTTGTCGGAAGTCGGGGCCGGAGGACTCTGATGAACGCTGTGCGATGCATGCAATTGGGAAGTGCTGAAAGCTGTTCGCGCAGAGCCGCAAGGATTTTCTGACAATTGTCATTTATTTTTAAGTTTTGAGGAGCGAGAGGGGACTCAATAACTGAAATATGCCTATTCAGCTGCAAACAGTCACAAGATCCTATTGCATGAATTCAAGCGACAGTTGTCGAGTGGTTTGCTCTGACTGATAACGCCAGATACTCGCGTCAAATTCACGTCGAGAGATGGATAACAAGTCTGCCGCAAAACTAAATACTTCGCAAAGATAATCGTAGCTGTCGTCCTCCAATCCCGCGAGCTCAGCAAAGCCCCGGATGTGGCGATCTACAGCGATGCAATCCACACCCACCAGGCAGGCCATGTAATCAACGGTTTTTGGGCCGACACCTCTCACTTGCCGGATCTCCATCCGAAAGCTCTTGTCCTGTAGTGCTCTGCTCAACTCGGATATGCTGTCAATTTCCGACTTGGCCATAAAGCCGACCAAATTGTCAAAGCGTGACACCTTCTCCCGATGCTCCCATTGCAGGAACTTTGGGCTTCCCTCCTGCTCGATCACCCCCATCACGATGTTCGTGGTTGTGGCGTGCGGGAAGGTTCTGAGGATAGTTGCAATGCGGGGCTTCACAACTTTCGCGTAGTTCAGCCCAGCTTGTAGGACCGAGTCAGCAAGCACCGCGCCCATGTGCTGATATACGGGTCTGCAAGTGACGCGCGATCCCAGAACACCAGTCCGAACAGCATGGTCGGCAACGCGCCGGGCGGCATGCAGAGCGTCTGAATTCTTTAGGTTTTCCGCCACTTCTATTTTTCCTGCTTACGCGAGGCCAGCTTCCATCAAGGCATTGAGCCTCTCTACACAGTTGGGGCAGGCCCCGCAAGGAAAGGAACTTGACGCCTGACAAGAGAAGGTTCGACCGATAGGAACCCCAAGGTCCAGCGCTTGTCGGACAACGTCGGCCTTGGTCTTTTCGCGGAAAGGCGCATGAAAGCGTACGGCGCCGACACCACGTGAGAGCTCTTCGAGGCCGTTCATGAACTCGGTGCTGCAGTCTATTTCCTTGGCATGATTGCTGTTGATGAAGCCCGAATACACGTCGAGGATCCGAAGCGTCTGGGCGCGAGCCGCGGCCACAGCGAAGAACAGCATCGTCCGGTACGGAAGGTACAGGTCGTCATCTGAGACGGCTTCTTTCCAAAGGTCGGCTTCCACGATCATCCGTGATGGCGAGCCCTTGAAGACGTCCGAGATATTAAGCCGTTCTGGCGGCATCGCCTCCTGCGGGAGGACTTCCTGCACTTTCGCCCATTCTGTCTCGGCACAGTGTTGGCCGTAATCGAAGAAGATGGGATGAACTTCTGTCCCTTCGGTGACCAGCAGATAGCAGACCGTTGTCGAATCGAGCCCTCCAGAGACCATGACGACAGCCTTCTTCATGACTCCGCCGCCCTTATTCTCGAAATAACTTCAAAGAGGCCGTTTAGGCATCTATCGAGATTGTCCGAATAGACCGTGCTACCCGCCATCACCATGGTATTGGTATTCTCATTGAGCGGATCGAAGGTGATCACGGGCTTCTTCAAAGCAAGAGCCAGGCCAACTTCAACAAGTGTGCCTGGATCCCGCTCCAGCGGCAGTGCAAAAACAAGATCACACTCCTCGAGAAGGCCCAAGTCGCCCAGATATGCGGCTCGCATTTGATGCATCGAGCTTTGCGGTGTTAGCTCTCCGTTCTCTTGTACCGGGCGGCGAAGCCGAAAGTTATGATAGGCTAGCGCCCGAAGTGTTTCTTCGAGGTGCGTGCGGTCGATGTAGGAAAAATCGGGAGCGGCGAAGTATATCTGAAAGTCCGGCCGTGCATGCCAAGGCAGAAATGTTCCGCCCAAGCCGCGCATTTGGCCGACGGAGAGCGCGAGGCTGCGCTGGACATCTCTTTTAAAGTCGTCCGGGTAGGTCGTCTGAGCATAGCACGTTGCAGCGCGCGCTGCCTTCCATCCGGCATCAAAGACGGCGCCATCCAGCATGGACGCGAAAACCGCTGAATACACATCACCGACACCGACCGAGTTGACAGTTTCGCCGAGGAGCGCCGGAATCTCGTCGGCCCTGTCACCGCGAAGATCGAACACACGGCTGCCGCCGCGATTTTCCTTCAGAAGGATAGCTTGCGGCGACAGATCGCGCAGATCAGCCAGCAGGCTGGACATATCCTTCGTCGCTGTCTCCAGGAACATTGGAGACGATGTAGAAGTCACTACGGCGGCAATGCTTCCCTTGAACGGTGAGAGCGATTGAAGGTTCGGCAGATCATAGGCGATATCGAAGCTTGCCTGAACATCCTCGGCAAGTAGGGATCTCAGGACCTTGAGATCGTACTTTCCAGGGAAAATCAGACAGGTTTTGAAGGTCTTTAGTACTTCAACTTCGCCGCGGTATTCGACAGATTTTTCATCCCTCAGGATGTCTTGATAGGCTTGGTCCGCGAGTTCGGTCGGATCGCCAATCGCCATGACGTTGGGCGCACCATTCACCTCTGCCAGCCAGATGAATTCGCTGCATCCCAAGCGTTCGAGGTAGGCTCGCGCCTGATTGACCAGATAGCCGGGGCATACAGCGGCCACGGAAAAGTCCGCGTCTATTGCCCACAGCCCGCGGGCCGCGTGAACGATGCCGCCGAGCCGTAGCTTACTTTCAGCACCTGCCTTCGGCAGGGTGAAATCCACATAGACCTCGCCGACCAGTAGAAGGCCTTGTTTAGGGTTCATGGCGTGCGCGGCGCGACGTCCACGTTGACCGATGCAACTGGAGCCGATGCCGAGGAGTTGACGCGCCCCTCATAGGTGAAGCCCGCAGCCATGCAGTCCGCGAGATAGTTGAAGCTAGTTGGCAGCGCCCCCACGGTTTGGCCGCTCGAGTCGACGGCGAACAACCGGCCGCGCTGCTCAATGGTTAGCGCCGTGTTGGCCGGAGGAACGCCGCCGCTTGTGGTGAAGTAGTCACACTGCTCGACCTCTTCGAGGGCACAGGAGAATGCCCGGGCGCAGCGATCTTCCCCACTTGCGCCGCCACCCCCGGCTCCCTCACCACCCTCTTTCGGACGCGAGCCAGGGTAGTCCGAGAAGCTTCCAGAGCCAGTGCTACCCATACCATCCCTCAAATCAGCATTTTGTGTTCCTGCGATGGTCTTTCAGTTCATGCGATGTTGCAAGGCGTAAATTCAGTTCATGCGATGTTGCAAGGCGTAAATGTAGACTTCGACGAGCAAAAAGATTGAGGCATTTCCGATGGTTACTCAGGCAAGAAAACGCCGCGAACGGCAACATTTGTTGGCCAGAGCGCAGAATCCATGCCGGGGCTAAAGGTCGGCTCAGGGCCGATAGCTGACCGGACGACCGCCGATGTTCGTCCGAATGTACAGGCTGCAGCTCGCGATGCAGCTTTGGCTCATTCGGAACGAACCGCCAGCACCTTCGCCAGATCGCCGACCAACGCCTCTCGCTGGTCCACCGACAGCGTCTCGAGGTTCCGCACCCGCCATCGCACCGCAGGCAGCTCGCGGGCGTGGGGCGTGGCGATCAGCGTCCAGTCGGGCTCGCCGCGCTCGAAGCCGAGAAGGAAGGTGCGGTGGGCGGGGGGCATGGCGCCGACCAGTTGCGCGACCAGCTCGCGGCGGGTGTCGAGGAGGTCCTGGAGGGTCACCGGTTCGAGGGTCATGCCGTCGAAGCCGCGCTCGAAGGTCTGGGAGATGTCCTTTGGGCGCGCGGAGAGGACCTCGCCCATGGGGCGGTGATGGCTGATGAGGTAGACGACGAAGGCCTCGCGCAGGGCGTCGGTCAAGCCCTCGCGGCGCAGGAGGTCGCGTACGTCGAAGAGGTCGCGCGGGTGCTGGCGGTCGAGGGCCGCGAGCAGCTTGCCGGCATAGAGATCCTCGAAGGAGACCACCTGCGTCTCGGCGAAGCCGAAGGCGTCCTCGACCGCCTCGCTGACGGCCATGTCGCGGGGCGCGTTGACCACGCCGCGCAGGACCGGGGAGATCTCCACCTTCACCCGCGCGCCGGCCGCGGTGACGGTGAGGCGGCGGATGGCGCCCTCGGCTTCCGCGCGGGCGGCGCGGGCGCCAGGGATGTCCGCAAGGATGCGGGCCTCGATGCGCCGCATGCCGGCGTCGATGCCGGCCAGCGCCTCCGGGCGGTCATGCAGCGGCAGATAGGTCAGGTCGATGTCGACGGAGAGGCGCGGCAGGTCGCGGTGGAAGAGGTTGATCGCCGTGCCGCCCTTCAGCGCGAAGTCGCGCTCCTCCGCGACCAGCGGCAGGATCCGCATCAGTAGGCTCACCTGCCGGCGGTATCGCTCCTCAATGGGCATCCAGATCCTCCGGCACGGTGATCAGGTTGACCGGGTCGAGCCGGCCGCCCCGCACCAGCATGCGCTTGCCCTTGCCGAGGTCGACGGCGGATTTGTCGAGCCGCTTCAGCCAGGCATGGCCGTGCCGCTCGGCGAAGAAGAAGAACAGCCGCTTCACCTTCACGCTGGCGCAGTCCTGGAGGAGCTTCTGCAGCCGCCGCGGGCGGAAATTGGCGGCGCCCTGCATCAGCATGTCGGCCTGGTGAAAGCTTTCCCGCTGCGGCAGCTCGTCCAGCATCTCCAGATAGGCGCGTTCGGGGCTGGAGAGGGTCAGCGGCAATTCCCACCGGCCCCAGGTCATCTCTTCGATGCCGCCGCCGCGCAGCTGCGCCGTGTCGCGGGCCGTGCCCGCGACGGGGTCCAGCGCGAGATGGCCGAGGCCGTAAGCGATGGGTTCGTTGCGGAACAGGGTTCGATTATTGTGATGGACGAAGCTCTGCGGCAGGCCAAGGCGCGAGACCCAGACGGGCGGCTTGCGAGGACCGTAGAGATGCACGGTCCTGATCTCTGGGTCGAGATAGTGGCTGAAGCCATGCATCTCGAGCGCCGTGCGTCCGCCGACGACGAGGTCTTCGCGGAGCAGGTTCTGGAGCGAGAGGACCACCACCTGCCAGCTGAGATCGCGAAGGAAGCGGCTGGGCCGACGGTAGACGCCGCGCACGGGCTGGTCGAGCCAGCCGCTCTTTACATAGTAGGCGCGGAGGTTGCTCGCGATACCGTGGCCTTCGAGCCAGGCTCCGTCGACCAGCAGGCCTTCGGGGAGGTCCTGCGCGAGGCGGTTCAGATGCGAGGCTCTGGAGTCAGTCATATTGAGTATTTTAGCATGATTGCAAACCGAGTGCAAGTTTGCGAGCGGTGGCGCTGGATCAATCAGACTGAGCGAACTGGTGACTTTATAAACCGGAGCAGGAGGACCGGCTTCCGTCATCGAAGTTCCCACACGACCTCGGCGAGTGGCTCCGCTCCGGGCGCAAGGCGGTCCGCAAGAGCCGCAGGCTCGGCAGGCTGCGCCCGCAGATGCGCGGGTTCGTTCGAAGGCAGCTGGCGGCGCACGGCGTCTGGGACATCCTCGACAAGGAGCGCCTCCATGTCGGCGAAGGCAGCCGGATCCACCTCCCCCTCCTCGAGACGAGCCTGGGCCGCGTCCAGCCGCTGCTGATAATCGAGCAGCTCGTCCCGCTCCTGCTGGAGCGCGAGGCGGGCTTCCAGGTCGCTCTGGTAGTCCTCCCAGCGGGGCCGGAAATCCTCTATGCTTTCGGGGTCCAGATCCTCGGGCTCCAGCTCGAGGCCGTGCTCGTCGAAGACGCGTGTGCCGTCGCGGGTCTTGAACACCCGACGGCCATCCTCCAGCACATAGGCCTGCTCCAGCTTCTCGCCGATGGCCGCCTGCACGGCGTCGAGCGCTTCGCGGTTGTCCATCAGGGCGCGGATCACCGCCGCGTCATGGACGGACAGCCGGTCCTGCATCCGATCGACCTGCATCTGGGTGATCGTGGCGATGGCGACGAACTCGACCGCGTCGTCGAAACTCTCCTGCGCCGCCTTCTCCTTCTCCTGCTGGTCGCGGATGCGCTCGGCCTGGCGGCGGAACCCCTCTTCCACGGTCGCGCGGCGCCACACGTCCCGGGCGGTGCGGACATGGACCTGCACGGCGCTGTCGAAATCGAGCCTCACCCGTCGCACCTCCGTCGGATCAAAGCGGAGACGACGCCCGCGGGCGTGTTGTCCGGGAACTTGCGGAAGGCGGCGTAGACCGTCTCGACGGCGCCGTCCTCATGATAGAACCAAGTGTAGATGCAGCTCATGCCGGCCGGGCTGTCGCCATCGGCCTTGTAGCGGGCGAAGGCGAGGCCTTCGACCACGCCGGCGACGAAAGCGTAGCGCTCCCGCTCCTCCATCTTCTGCATGACGGTTCCGGCGGTGAAGCTCTCGGCCTGGGCCGAGACGGCTGAAAGCGAAGCAAGCGCGGCGAAGAGCACCGCCTCGTTGCGCAGCGTCTTCACAGTATTATTCGAGCAGCCTCTCCACATATACGACCGTTATTGTGAAAAATTGGCATAGGCCCATTCGCTTGTGCTACAATTATCTTGAATGTGGGAAATGCCGTCGCGACCGGCCTGCGCCGCCGCCGCGAAACTTCCCGGGAACACGACGCACGGAAAGGGTCGTTTAGGTTGCAGCCGCATGCGTTCGGGCGGCGGCGGAAGGAAGCGTGCGCGCATGAAGAAGCTTGGATATCTGCGGGTCTCGACCGCCGACCAGCGCCCGGACCGGCAGGTCGACGGGCTGCAGGCGATCTGCGACGCGCTCTACGTGGAGCATGCCTCGGCCTCGGGGCCTCGCCGACCTGTCTTCGACCAGGTGATGGCCGAGCTGCAACCCGGGGACATGTTCGTGGTCTGGGACCTCGACCGCGCCTTCCGCTCGGCGATCGACGCGCTGACCGCGCTGGACCGGTTGCGGGCGCGGGGTGTCTCGATGTGGATCGTCAATCTTCAGGTCGACACCAGCACCCCCAGCGGCCTGCTGGTCTACACGGTGATCAGCGCCATCGCGGAGTTCGAACGCCGGATTCTTTCGCAGCGCACCAAGGAGGGCCTGGCCGCCGCGAAGCGCCGGGGCCGAAGGCTGGGCCGCCCTCCGAAGCTCACGGACGAGACCCTGCGGGAGGCGCGGCGGAAATTGCGCGCCGGCCCCGCGACGGTGAAGGACCTCGCGACGGAGCTCGGCGTTGCGCCATGGAGCCTCTCCCGCGCACTGAAGCGGCAGGAGGCGCAGGCCGCCTCGACGGGCGATTTCTGACATACCTGACGGCGGAGCGATCTCCAGGTCAGGGATGCCCCATCGCCGTCCGCGCTCGATGGGAGGCCCAGGAGGGAGAGCACGATCTCCCGCCCGGTCTTCATGACATGGTCAGGGGGCCAGGGGGCTCGAAGGCCCCCGGTCGATGGGGTGCAGGGGAGCGCCGAAGGCTCCTCTGCGAGGGATGGAACGCCGATACGTCCCGGACTGACGCCGGCTCGATGCCGGGGTCAGGCCCATGGCCGGGGGGATGCAACGGGGGCGCGCAGCGGGCCCCCTTGCCAAGATGGTGTTGTACTACAACACACATCTTGCGATCCGCGCCGACCGACCCTCGCGCCCAGCGTCAGACCTCCCGGCAGACCCCGCGGCGCACATCTTGCGATCCGCGCCGACCGAC
>NZ_FOQH01000003.1 GCF_900113695.1 Albimonas pacifica
GCCGCGATCCGCTATGCCCTGGCCCGGATAGCCCGCCTGCGGCCCTGGCTCGACCATGGCGTCCTCGAGATCGACAACAACGCGGCCGAGCGGGCCATGCGCGCCATCGCCCTGGGACGGAAGAATTATCTCTTCATCGGCTCCGAGGCTGGCGGCCGTGCAGCGGCCATCGCCTACACCCTGATCGAGACCGCGAAGCTCAACGGCGTCGACCCCACGGCCTGGCTCGCCGACACCCTCGCCCGCATCCCGGACTGCAAGATCAACAGGATCGGAGATCTGCTCCCCTGGAATTACGCCAGATAGCGGTCAGGCCGGACGCTTACGAAGAAGAGATCACTCGGCCACGTACGTCACCTGGTTTCCGATGTCTGCACTGCTCTAGCCGCACCGCAGCGATGGTCGCCTGAATGAGCGGCAGCTTCGGGCCGGCACCTGACCAGGTCGCGACGGGCGGACACCGGTACTTTCTCTGCAAGCGCGTGTTGATCACGCCGCGACATTGGAAGCCGACGTTCAGGCGATCCTAATCTGGATCTCACTCTGCACCGCCGCATGAACACACCAGCCCAACGCGAACCCCTCGATTCGAGTTGCACCTAAAGGTCTGCAAGACGCTGCGCCTTGGCAAAAAGTCTACGTTGCTAGTTTTGAAAACAAGGCGTCAAACTCCTCCTCGAAGAGCGGCGGGAGCACAGGCCGATTCTTGCCATGGACCTCCGAGCAGTACGAAGCAAATCCCCAGCGGGAGTAGTCGTTGCTGCGGGCTCGTCCGAGCACCAAGGCCGGCAGGTCGACATCGCTGAAGTACCTTGCTGCCCGCTCCAGTTCATCCACCGACAGAATGGCATAAGGCATCTCGTGCAGCCACGCCTCGGACAGATTGGCTTCCGACATCCTCGTCCGCACCAAGGCATTGAGACGCGCGGGCATTTCACTCCCAAAGAGGTACCAATCTTCCAGCGTCACTACCATCGGGAATACCTGCCGCCCCTCCATGAAGGGAAGCTGAGGATAGCTCCCGGCCCGATAATCAACGATTGTCTTGTACACCTGCACGACGGCGGCAGCTAGCGTGTCGAGGTCTTTCTGAAGCGCGGAGAGGTCAGCAATTTCGGCCTTTGACGCCCATGTCATACGCTTCGTCTTGCATTCGATGAAAAGTGCGGCCTCTTCTCCCTGCTGCACGATCCAGTCCACGGTGTGCTTCTGGTTCTTGCCGACAAGATACTTCTCCTCGGCAAGAACGGCTCGCTCCGCGCTTGTGACGCGAGCATTTAGTACCTCCCCGACGTAACGTTGGAATGAGCTGCCAAATTCTGTGAAAAACCCTTCGATGTCCTTCAGTGTATAGTAGAGACCGGTCATGAAGCGCCAATACAGAAGCATCGGTATCGGGCACGCCAGTTCATCTTGGCCCCTATGGGACATCCCAACCATGGGGAATTCTCGAAGTGACGAATAGCGGTAACCAAAGCCCTGATCGAGCGCGTGTTCCGCCCGCAAACGTCCCGCCAGATCGTTTCTGCGCAATGAAGTAAAGGCAAGGAACCGCTCGAAGTGGTCCTGGGTGAGTCCCGGAATCTGAATATTGAGGGTTCGACTAATACGGGGAGCGTCCAAGAAATGACCAGTGTACAGCATTCCGATGGTGTAGAGTTCTTTAAGGGTCAGCCCGGTAGCGGCCTGGGTGTAGCCTTCGAGAAGTGGCGTGTTGTAGAGTTTGTAGTAGCGGATGACCGGCGCTGGCTGGAAGCGAAACTGCTGCCACACGAACTGGCGATGAGCAATCCGCATTAACTCAAGGTGGATTTGCTTCCCGATCTGGAACTCTGAATAGATTTCGCCTTCTAGCGCTCGAAGGCCGTTGACGATGTCGGCCAAGGTGTCCCATTGGCGGAGGGTGCGACCTCGCCTGGGCAGAATGTCTGCGTGGAGAATTGCCTCGCGGGCAATTTGTTCAAGCGCAAACTCAGAAAGAATAGCTTGGGGAAGCTGCGCATCGATGAGGGATCGATGGACTTGGATGTCGCCTGGAAACTGAAAATCGTCCACTTGAAGCCATTGCGAATAAGCCCAGATAGCGTAAAGGCTGTCGCGGCACCCTAATTGGCGCACTATGGCTTTGACCTTCCTGTATTGCTCGTTCCTCGACATAGCCTCCTTGCTTAGAAGAATTGCTTGAGTGCTGCAACGTGTGTGCGAGCGGCAGTCCCCAGGCTGCCACGGCCGCCAACTGAAACCCGGCCGCCGTTATTTAGTGTGCGCTCAAGACGGCACTGCGGTCCTTTACCCGACGCAAATGCTGCTCGATGCACGAACGGCCGCAAAGCGAGAGCTGCGGCGCGGCAATGGGACGACCAACGTGCGGCCGCTCTGGGCCGACAACGAAGCTTCACTCATCGCTTGTAGGTTGGCGCCCATTCGAGTCGCTTCTCAGAGAAGGCGCTCCAGACAAAAACTCGAATGAACCTAGCGCGAGCGACCCCGTCGTCTCCGTGCGAAGGCGTGGACGTGCTTGGGCGATTGTCTTTGAGACTCGGCAGCAAACTTGGTGTCATTTGGAGCGAGACTGAACCTGGCGATCCAAGCTAACCAAGGCTGATCCCAGCGTTTCGGATCCGCGACGCGACCAACGCCGCCGAAGCTGGCCGACATACGCCCGACTATCACGGTGTTCCCCCGGTATTCCCCCGAGCAGATCGCGCCCTGCGGCGCGTGCTCGCGGTGGTCCGGGTCACCCAGTCATTTCAAGGGGAAGGGTGGTGGGCGGTACTGGATTCGAACCAGTGACCCCAGCGATGTGAACACTGTGCTCTACCAACTGAGCTAACCGCCCGGACCGGCGCTGCTGATAAAGGGGTCTCGGGGGCGGGTCAAGGGGCATGAGCGGGGAATCTTCGCGCCCGGCGGCCGCCCTCGCGGAAGCCGGGCGCGGAGGGGGCGGCGGCGGGGCTCAGGCCGGCGGGCGCAGGCGCTCGAGCGCGGCGGGCAGGTCGGCGTAGCGGGCGAGAACCGCATCGGCGTCGAGCTCCGCCACCACGTCGGCCGAGACGCCCATGTCCATCAGGATGCAGGGCAGGCCGGCGGCGCGGGCGGCCTCGCGGTCGGTCGTCGTGTCGCCGACCATCACCGAGCGGCCGCGCGCCGCGCCCGCGCGATCCGCCGCGGCCCAGACCGGGCGCGGGTCGGGCTTGCGGACGGGGAGCGTGTCGGCGCCGACCAGGGCCGCGAAGCGGTCGAGCACGCCCAGCTCCGCCAGCAGGATGCGGGCCAGGCCCTCGGGCTTGTTGGTGCACACCGCCAGGCGCCAGCCGGCGGCGGCGAGCGTCTCCAGCGCCGTCTCCACGCCCTCGAACAGGCGGGAGTGGACGGCGATGGCGGCCTCGTATTCCGCGAGGAACAGGGGAAAGGCGGCCTCGACCCAGGGCTCGACCTCCGCCGCCGGCGCGCCGGAGCGGGCGAGGCCCGCGCGCAGCATCGCCCGGCCGCCCTTGCCCGAGAGGCCGGCGTCGGTCGCGCGATCCAGCCGGCCGGAGGCCCCGCGGGCCGCCAGCGTCGCGTTGGCCGCCGCGATCAGGTCGCCGGAGGTGTCGGCGAGCGTGCCGTCGAGGTCGAAGAGGGCGCCCCGCGTCATTCGCCCCCCTTCCGCCCCATGGGCGCCGCATCCGAAATGCACTGCAACAACATATGACCCGCCTCTCCGTTCCCTCGCCCGCTCGCCGGGTGGTAAATGCTGCGCCATGACCCGTCCAGAAGACTCCGCCTCCCGGCGCCCCGACGCCACCCGACCCGTCGCCGTCGTCGTCCTCGCCGCCGGGCAGGGCACGCGCATGCGCTCCGCCCTGCCCAAGGTGCTGCATCCGGTGGGGGGGGCGCCGATGCTCGCCCACGTGCTGCGCACGGCGCAGGCGCTGAGCCCCGAGCGGGTGGTGGTGGTGACCCCGCCCGACGCGCCCGAGGTCGGCGAGGCGGCGCGCAGGCTGCGCCCGGACGCCGTCGACGTGCCCCAGCGCGACCGGCTGGGCACGGCGCACGCCGCGCAGCAGGCGCGCGAGGCGCTGGCGGGGTTCGAGGGCGACGTGCTGGTCCTCTACGGCGACACGCCGCTGGTGCGGCCGGAAAGCCTGGCGGCGATGTCGGCGGCGCGGGCGGAGGGCGCCTCGGTCGTCGTGCTGGGCTTCCAGGCCGAGGATCCCGCCCCCTACGGCCGGCTGATCGTCGAGGGCGGCGAGCTGACCGCCATCGTCGAGGCCAGGGAGGCCACCTCCGAGCAGCGCGCGATCCGGTTCTGCAACTCCGGCGTGATGTGCGTCGAGGCGGCGCGGATGTGGACCTGGCTCGACCGGGTCTCCGACGACAACGCCAAGGGCGAGTTCTACCTGACCGACCTGGTGGCCATCGCCCGCGCCGACGGCGCCCGCGCCGCGGCGGTCGAGTGCCCCGAGGCCGAGACCCTGGGCGTGAACTCCCGCATCGACCTCGCCGCCGCCGAGGCCGCCTTCCAGGCCCGGATGCGCCGCGCCGCGATGGAGCAGGGCGCGACCCTCGCCGCGCCCGAGACCGTGTTCTTCGCCTTCGACACCGAGCTCGCGGCCGACGTCTCCATCGGCCCCAACGTGGTCTTCGGCCCCGGCGTGCGGGTGGAAACGGGCGTCGAGATCAGGGCCTTCTGCCATCTCGAGGGCTGCACGGTCGCCTCCGGCGCGGTGGTCGGCCCCTTCGCGCGGCTGCGCCCCGGCGCGCGGATCGGCGCGCAGGCCCATGTCGGAAACTTCGTCGAGGTGAAGAACGCGACGCTGGGCGAGGGCGCGAAGGCCAACCACCTGACCTATATCGGCGACGCGGAGATCGGCGCGCGCGCCAACATCGGCGCGGGCACGATCACCTGCAACTACGACGGCTTCCTCAAGCACCGCACCACCATCGGCGCGGGGGCCTTCATCGGCTCCAACACCGCGCTGGTGGCGCCGGTGTCGGTCGGGGACGGCGCCTCGGTCGGCGCCGGCTCGGTGGTGGTCGAGGACGTGCCGGCGGATGCGCTGGCCGTGGCGCGCGGCCGGCAGGAGGTGCGCCCCGGCGCCGCCGCCCGCCTGCGCGAGCGGCTGGCGGCCGAGAAGGCGGAGAAAGCGGCCCGCAAGGGCTGAGACGCGAATCCCCGACCGGGCGAAGATCCGGCGGGACGGACCATGCGGGACAGCGGAAAGGATCGACCCATGTGCGGCATCGTCGGCATTCTGGGGCAGGGGCGCGAGGCCGCGCCGATCCTGCTCGATGCGCTGAAGCGGCTGGAATACCGCGGCTACGACAGCGCCGGCATCGCCACCATCCAGGACGGACACCTGGATCGCCGGCGGGCCACCGGCAAGCTCTCCGAGCTTGCCAAGGTGCTGGAGGCGGCGCCGATCGCCGGCTCGGTCGGCATCGGGCACACCCGCTGGGCGACCCACGGGGCCGCGACCACGGTGAACGCGCACCCCCACGCCTCGACCCGCGTGGCGGTCGTGCACAACGGCATCATCGAGAACTTCCGGGAGCTGCGCGAGCAGCTGAAGGCCGAGGGGCATCCCTTCGTCACCCAGACCGACACCGAGACCATCGTCCACCTGTGCCAGTCGTTCCTCGACCGGCAGCTGTCGCCCGCCGACGCCGCCGCGGCGACGCTGGCGAAGCTGGAGGGCGCCTTCGCCCTGGCCTTCCTGTTCGAGGGCGAGGGCGACCTGATCGTGGCCGCCCGCCGGGGCAGCCCGCTCGCCATCGGCTACGGCGACGGCGAGATGTTCGTGGGCTCCGATGCGCTGGCGCTGGCGCCGCTGACCAACCGCATCTCCTATCTCGAGGAAGGCGACCTGGCGCTGGTCACCCGCAAGGGGGCCGAGATCCACGACGCCTCCGGCGCGCGGGTCACCCGCGCGGTGCAGGTGATCGAGGTCTCCTCGGTCGTGGTCGACAAGGCCGGCTACAAGCACTTCATGCTCAAGGAGGTGAACGAGCAGCCGACCGTCTCCGCCTATGCGCTGGCGCATTACGTCGACAACGAGACTGGGCTGATCCGCTCCGAGGCCGAGGACGTGGATTTCGCGCAGGCGAGCCGCATCGTGCTGGTCGCCTGCGGCACGGCGCATTACGCCTGCCACATCGCCAAATACTGGTTCGAGAAGCTGGCCCGCCTGCCGGTCGAGATCGACGTGGCCTCCGAGTTCCGCTACCGCGAGCCGCCGCTGTCGAAATCCGACGTGGCGGTCTTCGTCTCCCAGTCCGGCGAGACGGCCGACACGCTGGCGGCCCTGCGCCACGCCGCGCCGCAGGTGGGTCACGTGGTCTCGGTGGTCAACGTCACCACCTCGACCATCGCCCGCGAATCCGAAACCGTGCTGCCGATCCTGGCCGGGCCGGAGATCGGCGTCGCCTCCACCAAGGCCTTCACCTCGCAGCTGGTGACGCTCGCCACGCTGGCGATCCTGGCGGCCCGCCAGCGAGGTCGCCTGAGCCCGGACGAGGAGCGCCGCCTGGTGCGCGTGCTTTCCGAGGCGCCGCGCCACCTGGCCGAGGCGATCGCCGCCGCCCCCGAGATCGAGGCCGCCGCGCGCGAGATGGCCGAGGCGCGCGACGTGCTCTACCTGGGCCGCGGCCCGTTCTTCCCGCTGGCTCTCGAAGGGGCGCTGAAACTCAAGGAAATCAGCTACATCCACGCCGAGGGCTACGCCTCTGGCGAGCTGAAGCACGGGCCCATCGCGCTGGTCGATTCGAGCGTGCCGGTGGTGGTGCTGGCGCCGCGGGACCAGCTCTTCGACAAGACCGTGTCGAACATGCAGGAGGTGATGGCCCGCGGCGGCCGGGTGATCCTGTTCACCGATTCCGTGGGCGCGCAGACCGCCTCGGAAGGGGCCGCGCGGGTGGTGGTGATGCCCACCTGCGACCCGTTCATCGCGCCCATCGTCTACGCCGTGCCGGCCCAGCTGCTGGCCTATTACGCGGCGGCTTTCCTTGGAAAAGACGTCGATCAGCCTCGGAACTTGGCTAAGTCGGTCACGGTGGAGTAGATTGCCGCCCGCGGGCGAAGACCCGAGGCCGCCGGTCCCCAGGCCGACGGCGCGAAGGAACGAGCGGAACACGCGCGCACGCGGTCGGGGCCGCAGGACGCGCGGATCAGGAGCGATCGGATGATGTCGTCACGTGCGCGGCTGGCCCTCGTCGGCGCGATGGCCTTGGGCCTCGCCGCCTGCGGGGGGGACAAGCCTGCCCCCAAGCCCGTAGTCAATCTCTACCAGGCCGACTGCTACACCGTGGATCCCTACCAGCCGATCCGCATCGACAAGCCCGCCGCCGGCGTGCCGGAGAACATGAAGGCCTTCCTCGGCGCCTGGGGCGGCGGGGCCTGGGACGGGTCCGTCTGCCACGACCTGTGGGTGATGAACGTCGACCCCTCGGGCAACGTGCTGATGTTCGACGCCCACGGGCCGGGCTTCTTCCCCGACGCCACCGCCTTCACCCGCAAGGGCCGGATCAGCCCCGAGGGCCGCATGCGCGTGCGCAAGGGGCCGGCGGTGGTCGAGTACTGGATCGCCGAGGACGGGCGCCTGCACGGCACCCGCACCATCGGCAAGAAGGTCCAGCACGTGATCATGTCCCGCCGGTCCTGAGCCCGGACGCCGGACCGATGACCGCCGAAAAGACCCCCGCCCGGGTGGATCCCGCCCGGGCGATGGCGGCGCTTCGCGCCCTCGCCGACCCGGAGCGGGCGGCGAAGGCCGCCGCCTACCACAAGACCGACCGCGAGATGCTGGGCGTGGCCGTGCCCGAGATCACCGCGCTCGCCGACGGCTGGCGGGCCGAGGATCCCACCGTCGCGGGCCGCGTGGCGCTGGCCTCGGCGCTGTGGGACGCGGGCGTGTTCGAGGCGCGCGTCGCGGCCGCCAAGCTCCTCGTCCAGGCCCGGATCCGCGGCGAGGGGCCGGAGGGGGACCGCCCGGTCTGGGATCTCGTCGTCTCCTGGGTTCCCCAGTTCGACGGCTGGGCGCTGGCCGACCACGCGGCCGACGCGGGCTCGCGCCGGCTGTCGGCCGATCCCGCGCGGCTCGACGAGGTGGAGGGCTGGACCCGCTCCGACCACCTGTGGACGAAGCGGGCGGCGATGGTCTTCACCCTGCCCTGGGCGAAGCTCAACCACCCCTCGGCCGAGGACCTCGCCCGGCGCGAGCGCATCCTCGGCTGGGCCGCGGGCTATGTCGCCGATCGCGACTGGTTCATCCAGAAGTCGGTGTCGTGGTGGCTGCGGACCCTCTCGGCGCGCGACCCGGAGCGGGTGCGCGCCTTCATCGCCGACCATGGCGCGGCGATGAAGCCCTTCGCCCGTCGCGACGCCCTGCGCCGGGTCGAGTGAAGCCCCGGGGCGGAGCCGCCCCCCGGAACGCGCCCTCCCGAAGACCTGCCGGGAGCGGCCCGCCGCCTGCCTGCCGGGCGGCTGAGGCATTTGGGCCGCGGGAGATGAATCAGCGTTAATATCGCTTGTGTGCAAACGAGTCCGGGCCTATGTGACGCGCTCGTCAGCCGGCTGGGGAGTCAGGCCGACACCATCGCATCACTGGGGATGCCTGACATGTTCGCTGCGTCGCGTCGCGCCGCCGGTTTCGTCCGGGCGGCTCTGGCGGGGATCGTCCTCGCCGTCCTTCCGGCCGTGGGGGCGCAGGCCCTGACGGTCTCCGAATCCACCGCGGGGGAGTTCTCCTCCGACTGGTCCAACCCCACCGAGATCGGCGCCGGGGTGGACCGCGTCAGCGGCACGGGGTCCGCCAACGCCTACGACATCCTCCACTTCACGGGACTCGCGGCCGGCGCCCAGGCGCTGACCCTGTCCTTCGTCGCGCCCGAGGGGGTGGACTGGTCCTACGCCGCCGGCGGCTCGGTGCTGTGGAGCGAGGATCCCTTCCGCTGGAGCTGGGACGGCGCGACCGCCGGCGAGGTGCGCCTCGACTACTACGGGCGCGAGCAGACCGTGACCCTGGCCCTGCCCGACGGCTTCGCGGGCGACCTCTACCTGGGCCTCTATTTCACCCACGGCGCGGGGCTCGCCTACACGATCCTCGCCGAGCTGGGCGCGCCGATCCCCGGCGGCGGCATCGATCCCGGCCAGCCGACGCTGCCGGGCGGCGAGGCGCAGTTCCCGCCGGCGGGCGATCCGGTCGACTCCGGCTCCGCCTCGCCCGTGCCGCTGCCGCCGGCGCTGGCGATGCTGGGCGCGGGCCTGGCCGCCCTGGGCGTCGCCTCCCGCCGTCGTCGCCGCGCCGCCTGAGCTGCGCCACGTCCTGGACGACCGTCACGACGCCGGCCCTTCGCGGGGCCGGCGTCCTGCGTTTCGGGGGGTCAGCCCAGGCGCTCGCCCTTCGGGACCTTGAAGCCGCGCAGCAGCTCCTGCGCCTCCATCGGGCCGCGGCCGGGGCGCTGCACGCGCAGCAGGCGCAGGGCGCCCGCGCCGCAGGCGACCAGCAGCGCGTCGTCCAGCGTCTCGCCGGGGGCGGCGGAGGCCGGGGCCGCCTCGGGGGCGGCGAGCAGGACCTTCACCCGCTCGCCCGCGATCTCGCACCAGGCGCCGGGGAAGGGCGAGAGGCCGCGCACCAGGCGGTCGATCTCCTCGGCGGGCCGCGTCCAGTCGATCCGCGCCTCGGCCTTGTCGATCTTGGCGGCGTAGAGCACGCCCGCCTCGGCCTGCGGCGTGGGCGCCTCGCCCGCGGCGATCGCGGGCAGGGCGGCGACGATCAGCCCGGCGGCGAGCTCCGACAGCCGGTCGTGCAGGGTCTGGGCGGTGTCCTGCGCGCCGATGGGGGTGCGCGCCTCGGCCAGCACCGGGCCGGTGTCGAGCCCGGGCTCCATGCGCATCACGCCCACGCCCGTCTCGGCGTCGCCGGCCATGATCGCCCGCTGGATCGGCGCCGCGCCCCGCCAGCGCGGCAGCAGCGAGGCGTGAAGGTTCCAGCAGCCCAGCCGAGGCGCGTCGAGCACCGCGCGGGGCAGGATCAGCCCGTAGGCCACGACCACCGCGGCCTCGGCCTCGAGCGCCGCGAAAGCCGCCTGCTCGGCCTCGCCCTTCAGCGAGACGGGATGGCGCACCTCGAGCCCAAGCGCCTCGGCCGCGGCCTGCACCGGGGAGGGGCGGGGCTTCTTGCCCCGGCCGGCGGGGCGCGGCGGCTGGCAGTAGACGGCGGCGATCTCGTGGCCCGCGGCGTGGAGCGCGCGCAGGATCGGGACCGAGAAGTCGGGCGTGCCCATGAAGACGAGGCGCATGGCGGATGGGCTCCTGTTCGGCTGTCGAGCCCGGCGCTTGGGCCACGCGGGAAAGCCGCGGTCAAGGGGAGCGGACTACGGGCGCCCTGCGGGCGGGCTTGGCTGGGGGGCGCCATCGAGGGGTGTCGCGAGGAATGGGCGAGGGGGGGAGCCTCCGGCGGGCTCCTGACTCACCCAAGAACAAGCCCCGCGCCTGTCCTCCGGATCCGTCTCTCGCTTGCGATGCCTGAGCGACTCGCCCCCTCCGGTCAAGGACAAGCCCGCGCAGGCGCGGGTCGCTTCGCGATCCCTGACCGGAGGGGGCGAGTCGCTCTTTCCGGCATCCGCGAGAGACGGCTCCGGAGAACAGGCGCTTTGCGAGGGCTGGCCGGCGTCGCGCGCGGACGCGTGGGGCGGGCCGGGGGAGAAAGCGGGGGGAGCGCACGGCGGGGGTTACTCGCCGGTCTTGGCGCGTTCGCGCTTGAGCTTCTTCATCTTCTGGGTGATCAGGCCGCGCTTCACCGAGCCGAGGTAGTCGATGAACAGCTTGCCGTCGAGATGGTCGATCTCGTGCTGGGCGCAGGTGGCGGCCAGGCCCTCGAACTCCGCCTCGCGCGTCGCGCCCTCGGGGTCGGTCCAGCGCACCGCCACGCGGGCGGGGCGGGTGACCTCCTCGTAGATGTCGGGGATCGAGAGGCAGCCCTCCTCGAAGGTCGAGGTCTCGTCCGAGCGCCACAGGATCTCGGGGTTGATCAGGGCCAGCGGCTGGGGCGGATCGTCCTTGGCCGAGGTGTCCATCACGAAGATGCGCTTCATCACCCCGATCTGCGGCCCCGCGAGGCCGATGCCCGGGGCGTCGTACATCGTCTCGAGCATGTCCTCGACCAGCGCGCGGATCGCGTCGTCGGGCGCGGCGACGGCCTCGGCGGCCTTCTTCAGGCGCGGGTCGGGATGGATCAGGATCGGGCGCAGGCTCATTCCGCCGCAGTTATGCGACCCCCGGGGAGGGGTCAAGCGGTTGCCGAACCGGCGACCTGGCCTTAGCCTCCGATCACCCGAGAATGGAGCCTCCCGCATGTCCGACGCCGCCCCCGCCGATCCCTTCGGCTTCGACATTCCCGTGGACCGCCGCGGCACCCACTGCGCCAAGTGGGACAAGATGCAGACGCTCTACGGCGTCTCGCCGCAGGACGGCATCCCGATGTGGGTGGCGGACATGGACTTCCGCACCGTGCCGCAGGTGATCGAGGACCTGCAGGCCCGCGTCGCCCACGGCGTCTTCGGCTACTACGGCGACAACTCGGACTACATCGCCGCGGTGCAGGGCTGGATGAAGCGCCGCCATGGCTGGGAGGTCGACCCGGACTGGCTGCTGACCACCCACGGGCTGGTCGCCGGCGTCAGCCACTGCATCCGCGCGGTGTCGGAGCCGGGCGAGGGGATCATCCTGTTCACCCCCGTCTATCACGCCTTCCACAAGATCATCGCCGCCAACGGCCGGCGCATCCACCAGTCGCCGATGAAGCTGGTGGACGGGCGCTACGAGCTGGACCTGGAGGGGCTGGCGGCCTCGCTGACCGGGGACGAGCGGATGGTGATCTTCTGCTCGCCCCACAACCCCGGCGGACGGGTCTGGTCGCGCGAGGAGCTGCGCGCGGTCGCCGGGTTCTGCGCCGAGCACGACCTGATCTTCCTCTCGGACGAGGTGCACCACGACCTGGTCCTGCCGGGCGCGAGCCACGCCGTGGCGCTGCTGGCGGCGCCCGAGCATGCCGACCGCACCATCGTCGCGGCCGCCGCCTCGAAGACCTTCAACCTGGCCGGCGGGATGACCGGGGGGCTGTTCATCCCCGATCCGGAGCTGCGGGCGAAGGTCTCGGCGATGCATGCGACGGCGGGGGCCTCGCCGAATTCCTTCGGGCCGGAGATGACCACCATGGCCTACACCCATGGCGACGCCTGGCTGGACGCGCTGCTGGTCTATCTCGACGGCAATCGCAAGGTGTTCCACGAGGGGGTGCAGGCGATCCCGGGGCTGGCCTCGATCTGGCCGGAGGGGACCTACATGAGCTGGGTGGATTTCTCCGGCACGGGGATGGAGATCGCCGAGTTCACCGACCGGGTGCAGACGGGCGCGCGGATCGCGGCCAACCACGGGCCGGCCTTCGGCAAGGGGGGCGAGAGCTTCCTGCGCTTCAACTTCGCCTGCCCGCGGGCGCGGGTCGAGCTGGCGGTGGAGCGGCTGGCGGAGGCGTTCTCCGACCTCCAGTAGGCGCCGGTTCCCGGGCCCGGAGGCGCCCTGCGGGCGGGCTTGGGCCCGGGGCGGGCGGCGCGCCCGGAGGCCGGGGGGCTGCGCCTGCCGCGGGAGGCCCCGGGTCGAGCCCGGGGCGCCCGCCGGCACGGGCCGGGGCGCCGCCCCGGGCGGGGCGGCGGGCGGCTCAGAACGGGATCAGGAGCGGGACCAGACCCACCGAGACCGCCAGCACCAGCGCCGAGAAGGGCGCGCCGATCTTCACGAAATCCCCGAAGGCGTAGCCGCCCGGCGCCGTGACCAGCAGGTTCACCGGCGAGCTGACCGGCGTCATGAAGGCCGTCGAGGCGCCCAGCGCGGTGATCATCGCAAACGGCAGGGGCGAGGCGCCCAGCCGCTCGGCGAGCTCCACCGCCACCGGGGCCATCAGCACCGCGGTGGCGGTGTTGGAGATGAACATCGACAGGCCCGCCGCGGCCAGGAACAGCAGGGCCAGGCAGCCGCGCGGGCCCATGTCGGCGGCGACCGCGGCCAGGCCCTCGGCCGCCAGCGTCACGCCGCCGGTCCGCTCCAGCGCCAGCGCGAAGGGCAGCATGCCCACGATCAGCATCAGCGTGCGCCAGGAGATCGCGCGATAGGCCGCGTCCATGGTGATCGCGCCGCTGATCCCCATCGCCAGGCACGCCAGGAACGCCGCCTGAAGGTTCGAGGTCCAGCCGGTGACCATCAGCAGGATCATCCCCGCCAGCGCCGCCACCGCGAAGGGCGCCCGGTCGGCGGCGGGGGCGACCTCGTCGAACTCCGCCGGCAGGGTCAGCGCGATCAGGTCGCCGCCCGGGCGGGCGAGATCGCCGATCCGCCGCCAGGGGCCCGACAGCAGCAGGATGTCGCCGGGCAGGAGCGGGGCCTCGGCGGCGGGGCCCGGGACGATCTCCCGCCTGCGCTTCACGCCGATCACCGAGAGGCCGTGCTGCGTGCGGAACCCGGCCTCCAGCGGCGAGCGGCCGATGAGGTCGGCGCCGGGGGCGACGAGGGCCTCTACCAGGCCCATCTCGGGGCCCAGCGCCTCGCGCCAGGAGGAGGGGCCGGGGAGGAGGTCGAGGCCGTCGGCCTCGGCCAGGGTCTCGAGGGGGAAGCCGGGCTCGGCGAGGTCGAGGTTCAGGACGTCGCCCTCGGCCAGCAGCGTCTCGGCGCGGGGCATGACGATCTGGCGGAACAGGCGGGCCTGGCGTTCCACGGACAGGATCGTGACCCCCTGGCGCGCGTGGAAGCCCATCTGCGACAGCGGCCGGCCGATGGCCGGCGAGCCGGCGGGGACGCGCAGGCGCCGCGCGCGGGCGGCCAGCCCGTATTCCGCGGCCCAGCCGTCGAGGCTGGCGCGCGCCGCCCCGGGCGGGGCGCCGGAGCGGGCGAGCGTGCCCCGCATCAGCCACATCCAGGCGATGGCCAGCGCCAGCACCGGCAGGCCGATCGGGGTGAAGGAGAAGAAGCCGAGCAGCTCGTGCCCCCGGCGGGCGAGCTCGCCGTTGATGACGATGTTGGGGGGCGTGCCGATCAGGGTCATCATGCCGGAGATCAGCGCCCCCATGGAGAGCGGCATCATCAGCCCGCCCGGCGCCTGGCCGCGGATCCGGCACAGGCGCAGGACCACCGGGATCAGGATCGCGACGATGGCGGTCGAGCTCATCACCGCGCCGGCGAAGGCGCCCGCCGACATCACCAGCGCCAGCATCCGGAAGGGCGAGTTCCCCGCCCCCGCCGCCAGCAGGTCCCCCATGCGCGAGGCGACGCCGGTCCTGACCAGCCCCTCGCCGACCACGAAGAGGGCGGCGATCAGCAGCACGGTGGAGTCGGAGAATCCGGCGACGGCCTCGCGCGAGGAGATCACGCCGGTGAA
This sequence comes from Albimonas pacifica, assembly GCF_900113695.1. Classification (GTDB taxonomy): domain Bacteria; phylum Pseudomonadota; class Alphaproteobacteria; order Rhodobacterales; family Rhodobacteraceae; genus Albimonas; species Albimonas pacifica. The sequence continues at coordinate 14,409 of NZ_FOQH01000003.1, forward strand.
GGGGAGGGCCACGATCACCAGGAAGCCCACGATGTCCATCCGCGGCCGGTTCAGCGCGAACATCGCGGTGGCCGCGACCAGCAGGGCCAGCACCAGGGCGAGATCGAACGTCATAGCGGCTCCGCTGCGGTTGCGAAGCGAGGCTAGCACGCCGCCCCCGCCCCGCGCCCGCGACGGGCCGGCGCAGCGCCGCGAGGCCGCCCGCGCCGCTCGCCCCGGCCTCTTGGGCGCACCGACGTCAGGCGCCGCGCCCGGCGCCGGAGCCGCCCGGCCCGCCGGCTCCGTCCACCACGGCGGCGTCCGCACCGCCCGTCCAGGGCGGGCGGCGGGCTCTTGCGGGCGTCGCGGCCTTGCCGGCCCTCGCGCCGCGCGTCCCGTGGGCGGCCGGGGCTTGACCCGGGGCGTCGCGCGGCGGGCCTCCGGGCGCCGGGCCGCGGCCTCGGGGCGCCGCGTCCGCCGCGGGACCAGGCCCGCCCGCAGGGCGCCTGCGGGCCGGGAGGCGGGCACGTCGCCGGAAGAGGAGATCGCCGCCGCAGCGCGCCGTCGCCCTCGCCGTGGCGAGGGGGCGGTCGCGCCGCCGGGCGGTCGCCGCGACGGCGGGGGGCGGCGCGCGCCGTCGCCCCGTCGGGGGGCGTCAGCCGGTCTCGCCGCCCTTGCTCGGGAGCATCTCCGCGACCCGCTCGGCCATCGGCCCGAAGACATGGGTCGCAGCGGGGATCAGGGCGAGGCCGATCACCAGGCCCAGCACGCCGTCGACCAGCGCCGCCACCGCCCAGGCCACCAGGCCCGGCAGGACGCCCAGGGCCTCGGCCGTCGCCGCGCCCATGTGATGGATGGTCTCGTAGAGCCAGGGGAAGCCCAGCTCCGCCACGCCATGGGTCAGGATGTTGCCGCCCACCCACAGCATCGCCGCGGTGCCGATGGCGGCGATGGTGGACATCACTCCCGGCATCGCCCGCACCAGCCGGCGGCCGAAGGCGCGGGTGGTCTCGCTCCCCCCGTCCTGCGCGAGCCGCAGGCCGAGGTCGTCCATCTTCACCAGCAGCGCCACCGCGCCGTAGACCAGCGCGGTGATGAAGAAGGCGACCGTCGCCAGCGCCACCGCCTCGATCCAGATGCTCTCGGTCTCGATGGCCGAGAGCGAGATGGTCATGATCTCGGCCGAGAGGATGAAGTCGGTCTTGATCGCCCCCGCCACCCGCTGCTTCTCGAGATGGGCGGCGTCGAGGCTCTCGGCCTCCTGCGTGTGCGACTCGGGGTGCGGGTGCAGGGCGTGGACGATCTTCTCCGCGCCCTCGAAACACAGGTAGAAGCCGCCCAGCATCAGCAGCGGCGTCAGCGCCCAGGGCAGGAAAGCCTCCAGCAGCAGCGCCGCGGGCAGCAGGACCACCAGCTTGTTGAACAGCGAGCCGCGCGCGATGCGCATCACGATGGGCAGCTCGCGCGCGGCGGGGATGCCGTGCACGTACTTGGGCGTCACCGCGGCGTCGTCGATCACCACGCCCACGGCTTTAGAGCCCGCCTTGGCGGTCTGCCCCACGATGTCGTCGATCTGGGTCGAGGCGAGCTTCGCGATCGCCGCCACGTCGTCCAGCAGGGCCAGAAGTCCGCTCATCCAAGCTCCCGTCGGCTGTCGCCCGAGGCGCCGGGCGGGCGTTCCCACCAAGTAGCGCCCGCGGGGCCGGCGATCCAGTGTCGCGACCCCCCGACGCGGATCGGGGCCGGCAGCGAGGCGGACGGGACGCAGGCCGCGGCGCGGCCCCGGGCGCCGCGGGACGGGACGGGGCTTCACGAAGCCGTGCGAGGCCGGCGGCTTGCCGGGCGGCGGGGGGAGGCGCATCCTCGGCCGGTTCCGCCCGAAAAACGCGAGATGCCCCGATGACTTCGCGCCGCGCCGCCTGCCTGCTCCTTCCCCTCCTGCTCGCCGGCTGCGCCGGGGCGGGCGTGGTCAGCCAGGTCGACCGCTCGCCCGGCTCGGCCGACCAGGTCCGGGCCTTCCTCGCCTCGCGGCCGGTGATCTCGGTGGCGGGGACGCCGCCCGACGGCGCCGGCCCCGAGGCGGTGGCGGGCGCCCTGCGCGCGCCGGCCTCGGAAGGGGGCGGCGGCTTCTCGCTGGCCGCGCCCGGCGCCGACCCCCGCCTGGCCGTGGGCTTCGGCGCGGCCTCGCCCGACGCGCTCTGCGCGGGGGCCGGCGGCGCCGGGGGCGGAAGCGCCACGGGAGAGCTGCGCGCCACCGTCGCCTGGTGCGTGGACGGGGCGGCGCGCGGCTCGGCCCGGGTGTCCTCGGGCGCGGTGCTGGGTCCGTCCTCTCCGGGCTTCGCCGATCTCTTCGCCTCGGCCTTCTCGCAGATGGCCCGCCAGCGCCGCTCGGGCGGCGACGGCGCCGGCTGAGGGCGGCCGCGGTCGAGATTGATTTTCCCCGCGCCCTCTCCCATATCGATGCCAGCGGGTCGCCTGATCGGGGCCCGTCCGTCACGTCGCTTGCGAGAGGACTGGCAATGTCGCGAATGACCTTCGCTTCGCATCCCTTCCTGCTGGGATTCGAGCAACTGGATCGGCTCGTCGAACGCACCGCGAAGGCGTCGAACGACGGATATCCGCCCTACAACATCGAGCAGCGGCGCGAGAACGCCTACCGCATCACCCTGGCCGTCGCCGGTTTTCGGGAGGAGGACCTCCAGATCACCGTCGAGGACGCCCAGCTGGTGATCCGCGGCAAGCAGACCGAGGACATCTCGGAGCGCGTGTTCCTCCACCGCGGCATCGCCGCCCGCCAGTTCCAGAAGAGCTTCGTGCTGGCCGAGGGCGTGGAGGTCGAGGGCGCGAGCCTGGAGAACGGCCTGCTGCATGTCGACCTCGTGCGCTCGGAACCGCAGACGGTCGTGCGCACCATCGAAATCACCCGCGGGTGAAGAGGGCCGAGGAGAAGGAGAGAGCCATGAGCGACCATACCCATTCCGCGCCCGGCCTCGAGCTGCCGAGCGACATCGTCTACGTCCGCGAGCTGCGCCCCGAGGAGGCCAAGGCCCTTCCCCCCGGCGCGACCGCCGACGAGGGGGGCGAGCCGCGCCGCCTGTTCGCCATCCACGACGCCGAGGGCGCGCGGCTGGCGCTGACCGACGACCGGGACCTCGCCTTCGCGCTGGCCCGTCAGCACGACAAGCAGCCGGTCAGCGTCCACTGACCGCCGCCGCCCCGGTCCGCCGGGGCGGCCGGCGCCGCGCTCCGCGCGATCCGCCGCCCTGCGCCGGATCCCCCGGGCGCTGCATCCCTTCCGCTCCCTCGCGCCCGGTCGTCCCGGGTCGCCTCGGGCCCGGCGTCGCCGGGGCCCGTCCGCCGCGACGCGCCGGGGCGCGCACGGGCGAGGTGCAGACATGAAGAAGGGCGCGCCGAGGCGCGCCCTTTTCCGTCCAGCTTCGGGCTTGGGTCAGGCGAAGGCCAGCGCCAGGCCGGCCGCCGCCGTGGCGCCGCCCAGCGCGCGGGACGCGACCGGGCCCAGGCGCGCCAGCCCGAGGCCCAGCGCCACGCCCGCGCCATGCAGCGCCGCGGTGGCCGCGACGAAGCCCAGGCCGAAGGCCGCGGCGCCGGCGTCGCCGAGCTCCGCGCCATGGGCCGCGCCGTGGAACAGCGCGAACAGCGCCGCCAGCCCCGCGCCGACGCGGACGTCGAGGCGCACGGCGGCGGCGACCAGCAGGCCCAGGGCCACGACGGAGGCGACGATCATCGGCTCGGCCGAGGGCAGGGTCAGCCCGGCCACCGACAGGCCGAAGCCCGCGGTCATGGCCGCCACGAAGGCCGCGGGGACCATCCACAGCGCCCGGCCGCCGACCTGCGCCGCCCACAGGCCCACGGCGACCATCGCCAGAACGTGGTCGAGCCCGAACAGCGGATGCAGGACGCCCGCAGCGAGCGACTCGGACGCGCCGTGGACGCCGTGCGCGCCGACATGGGCTGCGGCCGGCGAGACGGCGAGCGCCGCGGCGCCGCTCAGGGCGAGGGTCAGGAAACGGGTCATTCTCGGTCCTCCTTGGGTCCACCCGGCGCCCCGGCAGAGGTCGCGCCGGCGCGGGCCTCCGGCGCCGCGCGGGGCCTGATTGGCACGCGCCGTCCCGGCGATCAACCCGCGAACCCGCCTGCCGCCGGTCGGCTCTCACCACCCCGTCGCGTCGCGCAGGACGCGCAGCATCTGCGCCGCCGCCAGGCCCGAGATCGCGCAGAACCCCGCCAGCAGGATCCCGAGGAACCGGAAAGGCTTGTCCTCGATCGGCAGGGCGCGGCCGACGCGCCGCCACAGCCCGCCCACCCAGGGGCGCGGGGCCGCCAGCCGCAGGATCAGCAGCAGGAACCAGGGAAAGCCGGTCAGCAGCGCCGCGTAGACCTGCGCGCCCGACAGCGCCCGGAACTCCAGCGCCGCGGCCAGCGTCTCGGGGACCACCGCGACCGCCGTCTCGACCGAGCCGCCGAAGCTGCCGGCGAAGCGGGCGAAGAGCGCGAAGATCCCCGCGCTCAGCGCCAGCAGCAGGACCAGCTTGAACAGGATGTCGAAGGCGACGTGCAGCGCCAGCCGCCCGGGCCCCGCCCCCGCCAGCCGCCCGATCATCGCCCCGCCCAGCGCCCAGGAGGCCCAGGTGACCGCGAAGGCCGAGACGAAGCCGTTCAGGATCACCTGCCGCAGCACCAGCTTCAGCGAGGTCGCGTCGGTGAAGAAGCTGGCGGGCAGTCCGGGGACCGAGAGGAAATAGACCAGCGTCGTCGCCGCCAGCGCCCCGGCCGAGGCCGTCGCCGCGCGCAGCGCGAAGCGCCCGAAGGGCGCCTCCGGCCCCAGGGCGGCGCGCAGGAAGGCCTCGCTCGCCTCGCGCGCCGCGCTTTCGCCGGCGCCGCCGGGGCGGGCGAGCTCGCGGGCGAGCGTCGCGGCGGTCCCCTTCAGCAGCCCTGCGTCCCAGTTCCAGGTGACGGCGGCGAGCACGGCGAAGATGCCGACCCCCGCCGCCAGCGCCACGCCCACCGATGCCAGGAATTCCATCGCGGCCCCTCCCCGGGCCCCTCCCCGCGCCACGGCGCCCCGGTCCGGGCGCCCCTCGCGCGCAGCCTAGCACGCCCCGCCGGTCCCCGCCCCGCCGTCGCGGCCGGGCCCGCCCGCCCCCGGCGCCGCGGCCGGAGCGCCGCGCCGGCGCCCGGCCCGCCAGGGGCGCGCGCGGACGGCGCGGCGCCCGCGAAGCGGGCCCGGGGCGCGGAAGGCGGGCGGGTCAGGGGGGCGGCGGCCGCCGCCGCGGGTCAGGCGGCGTCGGTGGTCAGGGTCTCGACCAGGATCGCGTAGAGCGCGTTCGCATCCTGGGTGGAGCGCAGCTTGGCGCAGCGGCCCTCGTCGCGCAGCAGGCGCGAGACGCGGGCCAGCGCGCGAAGGTGGTCGGCGCCGGCGTCCTCGGGCGCCAGCAGCAGGAACACCAGGTCCACGGGCGCGCCGTCGGCGGCGTCGAAGTCGACGCCTTTCTCCAGCCGCGCGAAGTAGCCCATGATCCGCGGCGCGGCCTTCAGCCGGGCGTGCGGGATCGCGACGCCCCGGCCCATGGCGGTGGGGCCCAGGCGCTCGCGGTCCATCAGGGCCTCGAACACTTCGCGCGCATCCAGGTTGAAGCGGTCCGCCGCGCGGGCCGCCAGCTCCTGGAGCAATTGCTTCTTGCTCGAGGCGCGCAGGGCGGGGGCGAGCGCCTCCGGCCCGATCAGTTGCTCGAGGGTCATAAGCCTGTCTCTCGGTCTGCCGGGAACTGCAAGGCGGCCGGCGCTCCCCGCGCCGGCCTCCGCCGGGTTCGACCCGGTCTCGCTCGCGTTCCGGTTTATTCAGCCTTCGGGAAGATTCGCAGGATCGATCCACCCGATGTTTCCGTCGGGCCGGCGGAATACCACGTTGATCCCTCCATGGGAATTGTTCTTGAACAGCAGGAACGGTTCGTCGGCCATCTCCATGGCCATCACCGCCTCGCCCACGGTCAGGGACTGAACCGGGTGGCGCATCTCGGCGATGATCATCGGATCGAGGCTCGCGGGCTCCTCCCAGTCCTCGTCGTGGTGGGCGTCGTCGGCCGCGCCCTGCAGCACGTAGCCGGCGGCTTCCAGGGCGGGAATCGGGCTCGGGCGTTCCTTGTGGTGGTCCTTCAGCCGCCGCTTGTAGCGGCGCAGCTGCTTCTCGAGCCGGTCGCAGGCGCTCTCGGCGGCGGCGTAGGGATCGGTCGCCTTGCCCTTGGCCTTGGCCACCATGCCCGTCGAGAGATGGGCGGTCGCGTCGCACACGATCTCGTGGCGGTCCCGCGAGAAGGTCACCGTGCTGTCGATTGGATTCTCGGCGTATTTTCCCACGGCCGCGAGAAAACGATCCTCGACATGCCCGCGCAGGGCCTCGCCGACGTCGATCTGCTTGCCGTTCACCTGGATGTGCATTCTGGCCGACCTCCACTCTTGGCCGCCGCAGGGAGCCAGGGGGGCTCCCTCCGGCCATCCCGGCCGCCGGACGATCGGCTGCGCCGCGCCGTTGGCGGCCGTGACCTTCATGTGGGGGGTGCGGGGGCGGTTTGCGAGCTGTGCGGAGGGATATCTCCGCGGCCTCCCGTCCGCCGCGCCCCCCGCTAGGAGGCCGCGGCCGCGGTCTTGAGACGTCTGCGCTGCACCGACGACGGGATGTTCATGCCCTCACGATATTTCGCGACAGTACGTCGCGCAATATCCACGCCGTCGTTGCGGAGAATTGCCGTCAATCGGTCGTCCGAGAGGGTCTTGCGCGGGTCCTCGGCGTCGATCAGCCCCTTGATCCGGTCGCGGATCGCGGCGGCCGAGTGCGCCTCCCCCCCGTCGGTGGAGGCCAGCGCCTGGGTGAAGAACCAGCGCAGCTCGAAAATCCCCCGCTCGCAGGCGAGGTGCTTGCCGGCCGCGACGCGGCTCACGGTGCTCTCGTGCATCCCGATCTCGTCGGCGACCATGCGCAGGGTCATCGGGCGCAGCGCGGAGACGCCTTCCTCGAAGAACGCCTCCTGCCGGCGGGCGATCTCGACGGCCACGCGCAGGATGGTGCGGGCGCGCTGCTCGAGGCTCCGCACCAGCCAGCCGCCGGACTGGCGGCATTCGGAGACGAAGGCGCGCGCCTTCTCGTCCCCGCCCCTGGCCAGCGTCGCCGCATAGGCGTTGTCGACCAGCACCCGGGGCAGGGTGTCGGTGTTGAGCTCCACCACCCAGCCGCCTTCGGGCCCGCGCTTGATGAAGACGTCGGGCACGGCGGCGAGCGCGGGGGGCGCGGTGAACTCGCGCCCCGGGCGGGGGTCGAGGGCGCGGATCTCGGCCGCCATCTCCCGCACGTCGGTCTCGTCCACGCCGCAGATCCGCGACAGGGCCTTGAAGTCGGCCCGCGCCAGCAGCGGCAGGTTGTCGACCATCGCCTGCATGGCGGGGTCGAGCCGGTCCTTCTCGGCGAGCTGCAGGGCCAGGCATTCCGCCAGGCTGCGCGCCCCGATGCCGGCCGGCTCGCACTGGTGCAGGAGGCCGATCGCATCGTCGAGCACCTGTTCCGAGACGCCCAGACGGCGGGCGGCCTCGTCGGCCTCGATGCGCAGGTAGCCCGCCTCGTCGATGTCGGCGGCGAGCGCCATGGCGGCGTTGATCGTGGTGCGCGGCGCGCGGATCAGGGCGAGCTGGCCCGCCAGGTGCTCGATCAGCGTGGTCTCGGCGCCCAGCGTCTCCTCCAGCGGGGGCAGGTCCGCCGCAGCGCCGCCCGAGCCCGGGCGCGCCACCGGCGCGGTCCAGGTGGAGGCGGGGGCGGCCTCGCCCAGGCCCTCGCGCCGGCCGGCGCCGTCGGCGTCGTAGAGCTGTTCGGCGCCGGTCTCGTACTGCACCGAGCTGTCGGCGGCGCCGTCGCGCAGGGCGGCGTCGGCGCTGGCGAGGCGCTCGGTCGTCTCGCGCCGGGGCTCGGGCGTCTCCGGGCCGCTCTCGGCCTCGGGCGCGCGGTCGAGCAGGGGGTTTCGTTCGATGGCCTCGTCGACGAAGCGGCTGAGCTCCAGGTTCGACATCTGGAGCAGCTTGATCGCCTGCTGCAGCTGGGGCGTCATCACCAGCTGCTGCGACGTGCGCAGTTCCAGACGCGGTCCGATCATGCGGCCGTCGCTCCCCACCCCATGTCTCTCCCCTCGCGGCCCCCTTTCGGGGACCGATCAAGGACCGGGCGGGCTAGAGCGTCCTGTCAGATGCGGAAGCCTTCGCCGAGATAGACCCGGCGGACGTCCGCGTCCGCGACCACCTCGTCCGGGGCGCCGCTCATCAGAACGTGACCCTCATGCAAGATGTATGCCCGGTCGATGATGCCGAGAGTTTCGCGCACGTTATGGTCGGTGATCAAGACCCCGATGCCGCGGTCCTTGAGGTGCGACACCAGCGTCCGGATCTCGCCGACCGCGATCGGATCGACGCCGGCGAAGGGCTCGTCGAGCAGCACGTAGGAGGGGTCGGAGGCGAGGCAGCGCGCGATTTCCACGCGCCGACGCTCGCCGCCCGACAGCGCCTGGGCGGGCGTGCGGCGCAGGTGGGTGATCGAGAATTCGGCGAGGAGCTGATCGAGCCGCGTGTTGCGCTGGGCGCGGTGGGCGACGTGCAGCTCGAGCACGGCGAGGATGTTCTCCTCCACCGTCAGCCCGCGGAAAATGCTCGCTTCCTGAGGCAGATAGCCCAGGCCGAGGCGGGCGCGGCGATACATCGGCAGCTCGGTCACGTCGGCGCCGTCGATCTCGATCACGCCCGAATCCGCCGGGATCAGGCCGGTGATCATGTAGAAGCAGGTGGTCTTGCCGGCGCCGTTGGGGCCGAGCAGCCCCACCACTTCGCCCCGGCGCAGCGTCATCGAGACGTCGCGCACCACCGGCCGCCGGCGATAGGCCTTGCCGATCGAGCGGACCGTCAGCCCGCCCGTCGCCGCGGCCTGCGCCCGCGCCGCCCGGAAGGAGGTCTCGCCGTCCGCCATGCTCAGCCGCCGTTCTGGGCTGGGGGCGTGAACACGCTCTTCACCCGTCCGCCGGAGATCTCGCCGACCCCGGAGTTGAGGTCGATTCGCAGGTTCTCGCCCGAGATCGCGTTCTCGCCCTGGGTCAGCACCACGTTGCCGCCCATGCGCACCACGCCGCCGGCGACGTCGTATTCCGCCCACTCGCCCCGCGCCGTCTCGGCGCCCGACGACAGGAACACCGAGCCCTCCGCCCGCAGGCTGTCGATCTCGCCGGTTCCCGGCGCGGCCTCGCCGCCGCCCGCGCCGCCGCCGTAGTTGACCGTGACCTTGTCCGCGGTCAGGCGCAGCGTGCCTTGGCCGGCGACGACCTCGCCGGTGAAGGTGGCGGTCTGGGCCTGGTTGTTCACCGCCAGGCTGTCGGCGGTGATCTCGATCGGCTGGGTGGAGTCGTGCTTGAACGATCCGAAGGGATTGTCCCCCGACTGCGCCGCGACGCTCCCCGCGGCGGCCATGGCGGAGACCATGACGAAGGCGGCGATCCGACGGCGCGGCGCCAATACGAAGCTCATGCTCGCGTCCCGTGTCCCGGGGCCTGCGCGCGGGATGCGCGGCGGCGGCCCGTTTCCCCCCGACCGCGCGGTCTCACTCGACCTCGGCCGTCGGCTTCCAGGTCACCCGGACGCCGTTCTCGAACCAAAGATAGTCGCCCGGCGGGAGGTCGCCAAGCACCTGCGAGGCCTCCGCTCCCTCCTCCACCCGGCGGGCGCGGAAGGAGCCGGACTCGATCGAGCCCGCAGGCCCCTTCGCGCTGACCGGGCCGGGGGCCTTCGCCTCGCCGCTCTTGAGGTCGGCCTCGATGCGGTCGGTGACGACCTCGTAGCCGTCCGAGGTGGTCATCGTCACCTCGCCGTCGAGCGACAGCGCCTGCGCCTTGGGCTTCAGCGCGCCATGGGCCGCGGCGACGTCGATCCGCCGCCCCTCGGCCTGGGTGAAGGCGGCGCGCACGGCGTCGAGCTCCACCAGCGTGGGGTCGGGCCCGTCCGGGGTCGCCATCTCGGCCTCGACCACGAAGGGCTCGCCGGCGGCGGTCGAGCCCTCGATCCGCGGGCGGGAGACAGAGAGCCCCTCGCCCAGCTTGATCAGGTCGGCCGAGGAATAGACCAGCCCCAGGTCGAGCTGGTCGCGCCCCGGCAGCAGGAAGATCGCCGACAGCAGCGCCAGCGCCAGCAGCGGCAGGCCGATCTTCAGCCGGCGCACCAGCCGCGAATAGGCCGAGACGTCGCGGCGCGGGGCGGGCGGCATCGCCTCACCCTCCCGTGCCGGCGCCGGGGCCGGCGCCGTCGACGCCGGCCCGCAGACAGTCGTGGACGTGGATGATGCCCACGGGCGCCGGCCCCCTGGCGGGGTCGGCCACGAAGATGCACAGCACCGGCCGCTCGCGCCGGTTCATCAGCGCCAGCGCCTCGGAGGCGAGCGCGTCGGGGCGGATGGTGCGCGGATCGCGCGAGCAGACCTCGCCCGCGCGCCGCTCCAGCAGCCCGTCCATGTTGCGCCGAAGGTCGCCGTCGGTGATCGCCCCGACCAGCGCCCCGTCCGAGCGGGTGACGCCGGCGATCCCGAAGCCCTTCTGGCTGATCTCCAGCAGCACGTCGCGCATCGAGGCGTCCTCGTCGACCAGCGGCATCTCCTCGCCCGCGTGCATCACGTCGCGCACCTTGATCAGCTGCGCCCCCAGCTTGCCGCCGGGGTGGAAGACGCGGAACCGCTCGGCGGTGAAGTCGCGCCGCTCCATCAGCGCCACGGCCAGCGCGTCGCCCAGCGCCAGCGCCAGCGTGGTGGAGGTGGTGGGCGCGAGCCCGACCGAGCACGCCTCCGGCGCGCGGGGCAGCAGGAGGGCCACGTCCGACTGGCTCAGCAGCGGCGATTCGGGGCGCGAGGCCATGCCGATCAGCGGAATGGCGAAGCGCTTGCAGTGGGCGATGACGTCCGCGAGCTCCGGCGTGCCGCCCGAGTTCGACAGCACCAGCGCCACGTCCGCGCGCGTCAGCATCCCGAGGTCGCCGTGCGAAGCCTCGGCCGGGTGCAGGAAGAAGGACGGCGTGCCGGTCGAGGCCAGCGTGGCGGCGATCTTGCGCCCCACGTGGCCCGACTTGCCCATGCCCGAGACGACGATGCGCCCCTCGCAGGCCAGCATCAGCTCGATCGCGTCGGCGAAGCTCTCGCCCAGCGTGTCGGCGAAGCCGGCCAGCGCCTCGGCCTCCAGCCGCAGCACGCGGCGGCCGATCTCCATGTCCTTCTCGCGCGCCTGGGCGGGCGAGGTCTGGGCTTGCGTCATGGGCACGGGCGGTTCCGCCTTCTTGGGATCAGTGAGAGAAGATGTCCTCTTCCGGCCAGCCCGCGAGATCGAGAGCCGCCCGGTCCGGCAGGAAGTCGAAACAGCGGGCCGCGATTTCAAGGCGCCCCTCGCGCGCAAGCCGCGTCTCGAGCTCCGCCTTCAGCCGGTGAAGGTGCAGGACGTCGGAGGCCGCATACTCCAGCTGCGCCTCGCTGAGCTGGTCCGCGCCCCAGTCCGAGCTCTGCTGGACCTTGGACATGTCGACGCCGAGCAATTCCGCGCACAGGTTCTTGAGGCCGTGGCGGTCGGTGTAGGTGCGCACCAGCCTGGAGGCGATCTTGGTGCACCACACGGGCCGCGCCAGCACGCCCCAGCGATGGGCCATGACGGCGATGTCGAAGCGGCCGAAGTGGAACAGCTTCAGCACGTTCGGGTCGGCGAGCATCTTCTCGAGGTTCGGCGCGCGGGGCGCGTCCAGCGGGATGCGCACCACATGCGCGTTCCCGTCGCCGGAGGAGAGCTGGACCACGCACAGCCGGTCGCGGTGCGGGCGCAGGCCCATGGTCTCGGTGTCGATGGCGACCACCGGCCCCAGGTCGAGCCCGTCGGGAAGATCGCCCTCGTGGGAATGGATGGTCATCGCGAGCCTCCGGCCGTCCGGACCGTCCCGCCGGCCCGCATCGGCGCCGGTCATGCCCGCTGGCGCGGCGAAGATCAACCGGGACGGCGATTCGGAGCGGGGGTCAGAGGACCAGCGCGGCCAGCAGGAGCAGCGCGAACCCCAGCCCCAGCGCCCGATTGATCGTGACGTCCCAGCGCCGCGCGGGCAGGTCGTGGGGCGGATAGTCGACCCGCCAGCGCCCCGCCTCGGCCGAGCGGCGCAGCAGGTCCATGTCGATCTCGATCTGGGGGACGCGGGCCTGGGGCGGGCGGACGAACAGGGCGCCGGGGTTCCAGCCCTCTTCGCCATGGTGGAAATAATACCGATAGCCGTCGAGGTTCACGCCGAAGCGTTCGGCGCAGCTCTGCATCAGGTCGTGGTGGTCGTCGCCCTCGACGCCCAGCTCGGCCAGCGTGGTCGTGGCGAGGATCTCGCGGCGGGCGGCGGTCTCCTCGCGTACGAAGGCCACGATGTCCTCGAGCGTCGGGCTCATCGGTCGGGCCTGTCTGCGAGGGGGCCTGAAAAGCCACCGCCCCGCCGAGGGATGCTCGGCGGGGCGGGAGCGACTGGTGCCCAGGAGAAGACTCGAACTTCCACTTCCATACGGAAACCAGCACCTGAAGCTGGCGCGTCTACCAATTCCGCCACCTGGGCAGGTGTCGTTGGAGCGGTGATCTATTGGGTGGCGCGGGGGGTGTCAACGGGGTCCGAGCGGATTTTCCGAAGCCCGTGCGCGCCGCCCCTGCGCTCCCCCGCCGCAGGGGTCCGGAGGCCGTTGCGTCGCCTCGACCCGCGGCGGTTTCAGCGGCGCGAGGCGCGCAGCTCCCGCCCCTCGCGCAGCCACAGGCGGCCCTCGGAGAGGTCGAGCGTCGCGCCCCCGATCTCGCGGCGGAAGCGGCCCTCGGTCAGGCGGAAGGTCTCGCCGGCCAGCATCCGGCGGCCGCGCTCGGTGCGCCGCAGCTGCGCGCCGCGCAGGCTGCGCCCGGCGCCTTTCCACTCCACCGCCGGCGGGGCGACCTCGGGGTCGGCGAGCTCCCCCAGCAGCTTCGCCAGCCACAGGTCGCCCAGCCGGTCGGGGCCGGCGTTGGCGCGCAGGGCCTCGCCCAGGATCCGCCGCGCCGGGGTCCAGTCGTCGCCGGTCGCGCCCAGCAGCAGCGCGTCCTCGCGCGCCAGCCCCGACTCGGCGTCGGGGAATCGCGCCAGTCGGGCGGCCAGCGCCGCGGCGACGCCGGGCAGCGGCCAGGCGCCGGGCGGGCGGGCCGCGAGCCGCGCGAGGTCGGTGGGATCGGCGGCGCAGGCGGCCGACCAGATCTCGGCCAGCGCCTCGGCCATCGGGGCGACCGGCCGGGCGGGGGGCGCCTCGGCCAGCATCCGGCGGGGCAGGGCGGCGAGGCCCTGGGCGGCGCCGCCCCCGGGCAGGCCGCCGGGACCGCCGGCCAGGGCCGCGGCCAGCGGATCGCCCTCGGGCCCCGCGTGGACGCGGACGCAGAGCCGCTCCAGCGCGCCCTCCTGCGCCGCCAGCCGGGCGACGAAGGCCAGGGCCAGGATCTCCTGCAACGAGGCGGCGAGGGCGAACTCCGCCGCCTCCGCCTCCCCCAGCGCCCGGCGCAGGGCGGCGAGGTCGGCCGGGATCGCCCTGCGCGGGTCGGGGACCCGGGGGCCGGGGGCGGAGACCGGCGGGCCGGCCAGCGTCGCGGCCCAGAAGCCGGCGCGGGCCTGCGCGAAGGCCGCGTCGTCGGCGGGGCTCTCCAGCGGGGGCAGGGGGCCGCAGGACAGCTCGTCCCGCACCGCCAGGGCGCCCGGCCGGCCGGCGGCGGCCAGCGCCCCGCAGGCGCCGTCGCCCAGCGCCAGCAGCAGGAACGGTCCGGGCTCGGGAGAGACGATCGCGCGCTTGCTCATCGGGGGTCCCCTGCGGATTCGTCGAATTGCCGCCTTGTTCCGGCGCGCCCGCGAGACTAGAGGAAAACCGTGGCCGCGTCCGGGCGCCCGCGCCCGCGCGCCGCGTGAAATTCCGACCGTCTCCCGCGCCCCGCGGCGAGGTCCGGTCCGCAGCAGCATCGGGAGAGCCAGGCGCATGACCCAGTCCGCCCCTCTGGTGACCATCTTCGGCGGCTCCGGCTTCGTCGGCCGCTACGTCGCCCAGCGCATGGCCCGCCGCGGCTGGCGGGTCCGCGCCGCGGTGCGTCGCCCGAACGAGGCGATGTTCCTGCGTCCCTACGGCGACGTCGGCCAGGTGGAGCCGGTGCAGGCCAACATCCGCGACGACGCCTCGGTGGCCAAGGCCTGCATGGGCGCGACGGCCGTGGTCAACTGCGTGGGCATCCTGGCCGAGGCCGGCAAGCAGTCCTTCCAGTCGGTGCAGGCGCAGGGCGCCGCCCGGGTGGCGAAGGCCGCCGCCGAGGCGGGCGTGACCCGCTTCGTGCAGATCTCGGCCATCGGCGCCGATCCCAAGGGGCCGTCGGACTACGCCCGCACCAAGGCCGCCGGCGAAAAGGCGGTGCAGGAGGCGTTCCCGGGCGCCGTGATCCTGCGCCCCTCGGTGATCTTCGGGATGGAGGACGGCTTCTTCAACCGCTTCGCCGCGATGGCCCGGATCTCCCCGGTGCTGCCGATCACCGGCGGCGAGACGAAGTTCCAGCCGGTCTACGTGGGCGACGTGGCCGAGGCCGCGGCCAAGGCCGCCGCGGGCGAGGTCCCGGGCGGGATCTACGAGCTCGGCGGCCCCGAGGTCGCGACCCTGCGCGCCCTGATCGAGCGGATGCTGAAGATCACCCGCCGCCGCCGGCTGATCGTCGACCTGCCGGCGGGCGTCGCGGGGATCCCCGCCTCGCTGCTCGGCCTCGCGCAGTCGCTGACCGGCGGGCTCTACGTCAACAACACCCTGACCGCCGACCAGATCGCGCAGCTCGGCGTGGACAACGTGGTCGGCGAGCAGGCGAAGGGCCTCAAGGACCTCGGCATCGCCCCCACGGCGATGGAGGCGGTGCTCGAGAGCTACCTCTACGCCTACCGCCCGCAGGGCCAGTATTCCCGCCTGACCGAGAGCGCGAAGAACATGCGCGGCGCCTGACGCGCCGCCCGCGCGTCCCGAAGCGACGGACCGCCCGAACGGCCGCGGAGGACCCCCCTCCGCGGCCGTTCCGCGTTCGGGAGGCGCCCGGCCCGCCGGGCGCAGGTCGGCGCGCCCCTCGCCGCTCCGCCGTCCGCGGCCCCGCAGGACGCCGGCGCGCCGCGCCGGAACCCGCCCGGCGGGATGATCTCGATCATGGCGGGCCCTGACCTGCGGGGGCAGAACCCTCGCGACGGGCGACGGGGCCCGGGCCGCGAGGGTTGCAAGGACGATGAGCCGGAACGGGATCCGCGTCTTCTGGGGGGTCTGGGCGGGGCTCGCGCTGCTGTGGCTGGCGACGAACCTCGGCGGGCTGGACCTGCGCTTCTTCGCCCTGCGCGCCTCGGTCCTGCAGCTGACCGGGGTGCTGGGGATGGGGGCGATGAGCCTCGCCATGATCCTCGCCCTGCGCCCGCGCTGGCCGGAGGGGCCGCTGGGCGGGCTCGACAAGATGTACCGGCTGCACAGGCGGCTGGGGATCGGCGGGCTGGCGGTCTCGGTCTTCCACTGGTCGTGGGCGCAGGGGCCGAAATGGGCGGTCGGCTGGGGCTGGCTGGAGCGGCCCCATCGCGGCCCGCGCCCGCCGGTCGGGGATCCGCTGCACGCCGCCCTCGCCGGCCTGCGGCACGAGGCGGAGGCGGCGGGCGAATGGGCCTTCTACGCCCTCGCGGCGCTGGTGCTGGTCGCGCTGGTCCGGCGCATCCCCTACCGCTGGTTCCGCCTATCGCACCGGCTGACCGCGGCGGCCTACCTCGCGCTGGTCTTCCACTCGGTCGCGCTGTTCGACTTCGGGCAGTGGGCGACGCCGCAGGGCGCGGTCCTGGCGCTGCTGATGCTGGGCGGGAGCGGGGCGGCCCTGGTCTCCCTGACCGGGCGCATCGGCGCCGGGCGGCAGGTCGCCGGCACGCTGGTCGGCATGCGCTTCCACCCCGGGGTGCACGCGCTCGAGAAACGGGTGCGGCTCGGCGAGGGCTGGCCGGGCCACCGTGCCGGCCAGTTCGCCTTCGTCGCCTCCGAGCCGCGCGACGGCGCGCATCCCTACACCATCGCCTCGGCCTGGGACCCCGCCACGCGCGAGATCGTGTTCCTCGCCAAGGAGCTCGGCCGCCACACCACCGGGCTGGAGGCCCGCCTGCGCATCGGACAGCCGGTGACGGTCGAAGGGCCCTACGGCCGCTTCATCTTCGACGAGGACCCCGCCGCCCGGCAGATCTGGGTCGGGGGCGGCATCGGCATCGCCCCGTTCGTGGCCCGGATGAAGGAGCTCGCCGCCCGCGCGCCCGGGCAGGCGCGGCCCGTCGACCTGTTCCACTGCACGCGGGAGGTGGACGAGGGCGCGCTCGCCCTGCTGGCCGCGGACGCGGCCGCGGCGGGCGTGCGCCTGCACGTCCTGGTCGAGGGCCGCGACGGTCTGCTGACCGGCGAGCGGCTGCGCGCCGCGGTCCCCGACTGGCGCGAGGCCGGCCTTTGGTTCTGCGGTCCGACGCGCTTCGGCGCCGCGCTGAGGGCCGATCTCGCCGCCCGGGGCTTCCCGGTGGAGACGCGCTTCCACCAGGAGCTGTTCGAGCTGCGCTGACCCCCCGGGCCGGCGTCGGGCCGCCTAGCGCGCCCGCCCCGGCAGGTCCGCCGCCTCGTCCACGTCCGCCAGCGTCTCGGCGAAGCCGGCCCGGCGCCCGCCCAGGGTCGCGAGACTGTCGGCCAGCGCATGGGGCCCGGACCAGCGCGCCCCCGCGAAGAGGCGCGCCGGCAGGGCCGCGCCGTTGCGCACGCCCACCAGCCAGAAGCCGCCGTCCGTCGCCGGACCGAAGACGACCTCCGCCCCGCCCAGCGCGCGGACGGCGCGGGCGATCGCCGCGGGGGTCGCGCCGGGGATGTCCGAGCCGATCAGCACCGCCGGCCCGCGCCAGCGCCCGCGCCCCGGGCCCCGCAGCGCCCGGGCCATACGGGCGCCGAGGTCGCCGCGTCCCTGCGGGATGCGGCGCAGGGCGGCCGGCCAGACGCGGCTCGTCAGCCCCTCGGCGTCGGGGGAGACGGCCAGCACCACGTCGAAACGGGGATCGGCCGCGAGCCGGCGCAGCCCCGCCAGCGCCTGGGCGCGATACCAGCGCGCGGCCTCGATGCGGCCGACGCCGCGGGCGAGGCGCGTCTTCACGCGCCCCGGCCGCGGCTCCTTGACGAAGACGATCACGGTGGGACGGGGGGCCGAGGGGCGCGGTCCCCTAGCGGGCATAGCGGCGGGCCAGCCGCTCGGGGCTCGCGCCCAGGAAGTAGAGGCCCAGCGTCGTCAGGTTGCGCCAGCCGCGGCGCAGCCAGCCCTCCGCGCGGTAGCGGCGGGCGGAGGTGGCGGCCTCGGCCGCGAGCGGGGACAGCGGCAGGCGGCGGGCGAGGCTGACGTCCTCCATCAGCGGCTGG
This sequence comes from Albimonas pacifica, assembly GCF_900113695.1. Lineage (GTDB taxonomy): Bacteria > Pseudomonadota > Alphaproteobacteria > Rhodobacterales > Rhodobacteraceae > Albimonas > Albimonas pacifica. The sequence goes on from NZ_FOQH01000003.1 coordinate 31,903, forward strand.
TCGGGATAGCCGCCGGCGCGCCGGTAGACCGCGGCGCGCACCAGCAGGCCCTGGTCGCCGTAGGGCAGGCCCAGGCGGCGGGCGCGGAAATTGGCCCAGGCGGCGACGAGGGCGGCGGGCGTCCCGGGCTCGTCGAAGCGCAGGCGGAAGAAGCCGGCGCGGTCGGGCGCCCTTTCCATGTGGCGTCGCACCGCCTCGGACCAGCCGGGGGAAAGCACCGTGTCGGCGTGCAGGAACAGCAGCCAGTCGCCCCGCGCGGCCTCCGCCCCGCGGGCGAGCTGGCCGCCGCGCCCGGGCGGGCCCACGATCAGCTCGGCCCCGGCGGCGTCGGCCACCTCGGCGATGGCGTCGCGCGAGCCGCCGTCGGACAGGATCACCTCGCGGATCAGCCCCTCGGTCAGGGCCGAGGCCAGCGCGCCGAGGCAGGGGCCGAGCTCGTCGGCCGCCTCCAGCGTCGGGATCACGATCGACAGCGGCGCCGCCATCAGCAGACCTTGCCCCAGCGGGTCGCGACCAGGCCGACGATCCCCGCCGCCCCGATGATCCCTGCCAGCGGCAGCACCGTGCCGTCCCAGAGCTCCACCATCACCGCCCCCAGCGCCACCCCGCACAAGGTTCCCGAGGCCGAAAGGACGGATGAGGCGCTCCCCGCCCGGTCGCCCATCGGCGTCAGGCCCATCGCCAGCAGGTTGCCGAACAGGATCCCGAACAGCGCCAGCGTGGGGCCCAACCATAGCATGAACACGATCAGCGGCGGCACGCCCCCGAACGCCGCGGCGAAGACCACGCCGCCGCCCACGCCCGAGACCGCCCACAGCACCAGCGCGCCCCGGGTCAGCCGCGGCGCCCCGATGCGCGTGACCAGCCGCGAGTTGGCGAAGCTGACCAGCCCGAAGCAGGCCGAGATCCCCCCGAAGGCCAGCGGCAGGCCCCAGGTCAGGTCGTAGATCCCGCCCAGCACCGCGTGGGCCGAGCTGAGGAAGGTGGCGAAGGCCCCGAACACCGCCGAGATCGCGATGACCGAGGCGAGCATCGCCCGGATCCGCAGCATCTCGACGAAGGTCCGTCCCACGGCGCGCGGCGAGATCGGGCGGCGCTTCTCCTCGGTCAGCGTCTCGGGCTGGGCGAGGGCGAACCACACCGTCGTCGCCAGCGCCTGCAGGGCGGTGACCGCGAAGACCCAGCGCCAGTGCGCGAACTCGACCATCAGCGTGCCGAAGATCGGCGCGGTGAACACCATCAGCACGAAGACCGAGTTGGTCAGCGCCACCACCCGGGCCATCTCGTCGCCCGAGAAGCGGTCGCGCATGATCGCGTAGCTGACGACCCTGAGCCCCCCGGTCCCGAACCCCTGCAGGAAGCGCCCCGCCACCAGCCAGCCGAAGCCGGGGGCGAGCGAGGCCAGAAGCCCTCCCGCCAGCGCCACGCCCATGCCCACGAAGATCGCGGGCCGGCGTCCCCAGCGGTCCGAGACCGGCCCGAGGCAGAGCTGCGAGCAGGCCATGCCGAGGAACATCGCCAGGATCGCCCATTGCGGCTTGCTCTCGCCGTCGATCCCGAAGCCCTCCGAGATCGCGCCCAGCGCCGGGATCACGATGTCGACCGCGAAGGCGTTCATCGCCCCCAGCGCCGCCATCAGCAGCACGAAGCCGGCGGCCGCCTTCTGCGGGCCCGTGGCGCCCGCGCGCGGGGCGTCGCCGGCGGCGATCGCGCCCAGGCCCGAGGGGCGCGGCGCGTGGCCCGCGGCCTCGGCGGACGGCCGGCGGGGGGGCTCGCTCATGCCTCGCCCTTCGCGTGGACCTCGCGGCCGAGGCCGCCCCAGCGCATCGCCAGCAGGCCGGCGACGCCGGCGAAGCCCAGCATCCCGGCGAGCGGCAGGACGGTGCCGTCGAAGATCTCGGCCATCACCGCGCCCAGCGCCACGCCCGCCAGCGTGCCCGAGGCCGCCAGCGCCGAGGAGGCCGAGCCCGCCCGGTCCCCCAGCGGCGCCAGCGCGGTCGCCAGCAGGTTGCCGTAGAGGATGCCGAACATCGCCAGCGTCGGCAGCAGCCAGACCAGCAGCAGCCACAGCGGCGGCACGCCCGCGAAGAAGACCGCGAAGACCGCGAGGCCCAGCGTCCCCGAGACCGCCCAGCTCGCCAGCCCGATCCGCGCCATCCGCGCCGCCCCCAGCCGGCCCACCAGCCGGGCGTTGGCCAGCGCCGCCAGCGCGAAGAAGATCGTCGAGCCGCCGAACACCGCCGGCAGCCCCCAGCCCAGGCCGTAGACCTCGCCGAAGATCGGCTGGGCGGAGCTTAGGAAGGTCGCCAGCACCCCGAAGGCCACCGCCATCGCCATCGCCGCCCCCATCGCCGGGCGCATCCGCAGCACGCCCCCGTAGGTCCGCATCACCGCGCGGAATTCGAACGGGCGGCGATGGGCGGGGTCCAGCGTCTCGGGCTGCCAGAGGTGGAAGGCGAGCGCCGTCAGCGCCGCCTGCAGCGCGGTGATCGCGAGGCCGACGCGCCAGTGCGCGAACTCGACGATCAGCTGCCCCACCACGGGGGTGAAGAACATGATCAGCTCGAAGATCAGCGCCTGGAAGGAGACGATGCGCGCCATCCGGTCGCCGGAGCTCTGGTCGCGGATGATCGCGAGGCTGACGACCCGCAGCCCGCCCGCCCCCAGCCCCTGCAGCAGGCGCGCGGCGATCAGCGTCTCGAAGGTCGGCGCGGCGGCGGCGGCGAGCCCGCCGATGAAGGCCAGCGCCAGGCCGAGGAAGGCCGCGCGCCGCCGCCCCCAGGCGTCGGCCGCGGGCCCCAGCACGAGCTGCGACAGCGAGGCGCCGGCGAACATCGCCAGCACGGTCCACTGGGCGCCCTCGCCCGGCGACATCTGGAAGCTCTGGGCGATCAGGCCCTGGGCGGGGATGACGATGTCGACGGCCACCGCGTTGGTCGCCCCCAGCGCCGCCATCAGCGCCACGAAGATCAGCGAGGTCCGGCGCTCGTCCGCGGGCCCCGAGGCGCCGCCCGACCGCGCCGCGGCGATCGCCATGCCCGAGGGCCGCGGCGCCCGCCCCGCGGCCTCCGCCGGCACCTCGTGCCGGGGCGCGCCTGCGCTTCGCCGATCGGCCCCGGAGGCGGCCTCGTCCCCGGGCGTTCCCGCGTCGGCCCGGGTCGAGGGAGCGTCCGACGCGTCTGCGCCACGCGCCTCCCCGGCGCCGGGGGCGGCGCCCTCGCGGGCCTGCGTCCCGCGCGCGCCGCTGCGCGGCGCGTCCGCCTCCGGCGAGGCGCCGGCCCCGGGCGTCTCGGCGGGCGCCTGGTCGGGGTCGGGGCGGCGGCGGTCGTGCTCCTCCTCCGGCCGCTGGGTCACGAACACCCTTCCTGGAAGCGCACCGGCTCGCCCCCGCGGGGCTCGAGGAGCTGATCGTCCCACATCACCCGGCGGCCGCGGATCATCGTGCCCACGGGCCAGCCCTGCACCTCCATGCCCGCGTAGGGGGTCCAGCCGCAGCGGCTCTCGATCCACTCGTTTTCGATGGTGCGCCGCGCCTTCAGGTCGACGACGGTGAAGTCGGCGTCGTAGCCCGCCGCGATGCGCCCCTTGCCGGCGATGCCGAAGATCCGCTGCGGGCCGTGGCTGGTCAGGTCCACGAAGCGCTGCAGGCTGAGCCGCCCCTTCGCCACGTGGTCCAGCATCACCGGCACCAGCGTCTGCACGCCGGGCATGCCGGACGGCGTGGCCGGATAGACCTTCTCCTTCGCCTCCCTCTCGTGGGGCGCGTGGTCGGAGCCGAGCACGTCGACGACCCCGCGCCGCAGCCCGTCCCAGACGCCCGCCCGGTGGGAGGCGTCGCGCACCGGCGGGTTCATCTGGATCAGCGTGCCCAGCCGCGCATGGTCGTCGGTGGTGAAGGTCAGGTGGTGGGGCGTCGCCTCGCAGGTCACCAGGCCCTTCTCGGCCTCGAGCATCGGGATCTCGTCGGCGGTCGAGATGTGCAGGATGTGGATGCGCCGGTTGGTCTCCTTCGCCAGCCGGATCAGCCGCTCGGTGCACAGGCGCGCGGCCTCGGCGTCGCGCCACACGGGGTGGCTGGAGGGGTCCCCCTCCACCCGCATGTGCTTGCGGTCCTCGAGCCGGAACTCGTCCTCCGAGTGCACGGCGACCCGGCGGCGGCCATGGGAGAGCACCTGGCGCACGTCGTCGTCGCCCGCCACCAGAAGGGTGCCGGTGGAGCTGCCCATGAACATCTTGATGCCGGCGCAGCCCTCGAGGCGCTCGGCCTCCTCCAGCAGCTCGACGTTGCCGGGCGAGGCGCCGAACCAGAAGCCGAAGTCGCAGGCCATGCGGGCGCGCCCGCGCGCGATCTTGTCGGCGAGCGCCTCGTAGGTGGTGGTGGTGGGGTTGGTGTTGGGCATCTCGAAGACGGCGGTGACCCCGCCCATCACCGCGGCGCGGGCCCCGGTCTCGAGATCCTCCTTGGCCTCGGCCCCCGGCTCGCGGAAATGCACCTGGCTGTCGATCACCCCGGGCAGGACGTGCAGGCCGGTGCAGTCCACCACCTCGCCGGCCGAGAGATGCGAGAGATCCCCGATGTCGACGATCCTGCCGCCCGACACCGCGACGTCGGCGAGGCCGATTCCGTCGTGATTCACCACCGTGCCGTTCTTGAGGATCAGGTCGGGGGCGGTCATGGCGGGCTCCATCGTTGCGGCAGGCCCCTCCCTCTAGCAGCGCCCGCCGCGTGAGGCGAGCGGACAAGGCCCTCGCCCAGCGCCTGTTCCCCGGAGCCGTCCGTCGCGGGCGCCGATCGGAGCGACTCGCCCCCTCCGGTCAAGGATCGCGAAGCGACCCCCCGAAGGGGGGCTTGTCCTTGACCGGAGGGGGCGAGTCGCTCAGGCAGCCCAAGCGATGGACGGCTCCGGGGAACAGGCGCGGCCCTGTTCCCGGGTGAGTCAGGAGCCCGCCGGAGGCTCGGCCCCGCGCGGCCCGGGCGCCGCGCCGGCCCCTCGCCCAAGCCCGCCCGCAGGGCGCCTCCGTCCCCGGCTCTCCCGCGCGCGGTTTCGCTCGGGGGTCGTGCGCCGGGCCGCGGGAACCCCTATGTTCCGCCCGGAAACCCTTTGCGACGAACGGAGCGCCCCATGCCCCCTGCCGCCCCCCTCTCCGGCCTGGTTCCCGCGCGCGTCCTGTTGCGCCTGACCGGCGCCGAGGCGCGCGGCTTCCTGCAGGACCTGGTCACCAACGACATCCGCCGGGCCGCGGGCGACGCGGCCGTCTACGCCGCCCTGCTGACGCCGCAGGGCAAGTATCTCTCGGATTTCTTCGTCGTCGCCGACGGGCCCGAGGACCTGCTGATCGACGTCGCGCGCGATCAGGCGCAGGCGCTGGGCCAGCGGCTGGCCATGTACCGGCTGCGGCGCAAGGTGGGGATCGAGGTCGCCCCCCTCGGCGTCGCGCTGCTGTGGGGCGAGGCCGCCCCCGCGGCGCCCGACGGCGCGCGCCTCGTCCCCGATCCGCGCGACCCGCGCCTCGGCTGGCGGCTCTACGCCCCCGACCCGGCCGCGGCGCTGGCGGCGCTGGGCGCGGCGGAGGCTGCGCCGGCGGATTACGACGCCCTGCGCGTCGCCGCCGCCGTGCCCGAGAGCGGGCTCGAGCTGACGCCGGACACCTTCGTGCTCGAGGCGGGGTTCGAGCGGCTGAACGGCGTCGACTTCCGCAAGGGCTGCTACGTCGGCCAGGAGATCGTCGCCCGCATGAAGCACAAGACCGAACTGCGCCGCGGACTGGTGCGGGTCTCGGTCGAAGGCGCGGCGGCGCCGGGGACCGAGGTGCTCTCCCAGGACGGCCGCGCGGCGGGCACGCTGCACACCGTCGCCGGGGGCGAGGGGCTCGCGCATCTGCGGCTAGACCGGGCGACCGGGGCGATGACGGCGGGCGGGGCGGTGCTGCGGCTGATCTGAAGGAGCGGGGGGCGAGGCGCCCTGCGGGCGGGCCTGGCCTGCGCGCGCTGCGCGCGCGGCGGGCTGGCGCCCGCAGGGGCGCTTCTGAACTCACCCAAGAACAGGCCCGCGCCTGTCCTCCGCAGCCGTCCGTCGCTGAAGATGCCTGAGCGACTCGCCCGCCCCGGTCAAGGACAAGCCCTCCTTCGGAGGGTCGCGTGCCGCGATCCTTGACCGGGGCGGGCGAGCCGCTCCGATCGGCATCAGCGACGGACGGCTCCGGAGAACAGGCGCTCCCGGCAGGGCCCGGGGCGGGCCGGCGCTCGTGGCGGGCCGCGCGGCGGTCAGGGGGCGGGGTCGAGGTCGGCGAGGAGGGCGGCGAGGCCCTCGCGGTAGCTGGGATAGGCGAGTTCGACGCCCAGCTCCTGCTTCATGCGCGCGTTCGAGGTGCGCTTGCTCTCGGAATAGAAGCTGCGGGCCATGGGGGTCATCTCCGCCTCCTCGAAGGGGATGGCGGGGGGGATCGGCAGGCCCAGCAGTTCGGCGGCGTGGGCGATGACGTCCTCGGGCGGGGCGGGGTGGTCGTCGTTGACGTTGTAGGCGGCGCCGGGGTTGGGGCGGGCCATGCTGGCGCGCAGGGCGGCGGCGATGTCGTCGACGTGGATGCGCGAGAACACCTGCCCCTCCTTGATGATGCGCCGCGCGGTCCCCTGGCGCACCTTCTCGAACGGGCCGCGGCCGGGGCCGTAGATCCCGGCCAGGCGGAACACGTGCACCGGCAGGCCGTGGGCGGCGTGCAGGCCCAGCCAGGCGTCCTCGGCCGCCACCCGCCAGGCGCCGCGGCGGGTGGCGGGCGTGCGGGGCGAGCTCTCGTCGATCCAGGCGCCGTCGCGGTCGCCGTAGACGCCGGTGGTCGAGAGGTAGCCGGCCCAGGCGGGCCGCGCCTGCGCGATCTGCGCGCCGGCCGCGCGCAGCACCGGGTCGCCCTCGGCGTCGGGGCCGGCGGAGACGAGGATATGCGTGGCCTCCGCCAGCGGGCGGGCGAGGTCCGCGCCCTCCGCCGGCCAGACCAGCGCCTCGGCGCCGGCGGCGCGGATCTCGTCGGCCTTTTCCTCGGAACGGGTGGTGCCGATCACCCGCCAGCCCTCGGCCAGCAGGTCGCGCGCCAGCCGGCGGGCCGAGTAGCCGTGACCGAAGCTGAGCAGGGTGGGGGTGGACATCGCCGGGCCTCCGCGCCAGATGTGGACGCCTCCCCTGTAGCCGAGGATCGTCTTCGATGCGATGGATCGCCGTCCTGCCGGCGGCCGCCCTCTGCGCCGCGGCGCAGGCCGCGCCGCTCTTCGCCCAGACTGCGCCGCAGGCCGCGCCGCCGCCGCTGGAGCGGCCCGCCGGGCCGGGCGCGGCCTCCGGCGCCGGCATCGAGGCGCTGCCGCGCCCCGGCGCGGGGGGCTTCGACGGCGCGCCCCTGACCCTGCCCACCGGCCCCGCGCCCGAGACCGAAGCGGCGGCGCGGGCGGCCGAGTCCGCCCGCTGCCAGGCGCTGGTCGACCAGGATCCGGTCGCCGCGCGCGAGGTCGCGCGGGAGTGGGGCCGCCAGGGCGGCGGCGTGCCCGCTGCGGTCTGCGAGGCGCTGGCGCTGGAGGCGCAGGGCGCGCTCGCCACCGCCGCGGCCCGGCTGGAGGACGCCGCGCGCCGCGCGCCGGAGCAGGCGCTGCCCGCGCCCGCGCGCGCCGCGCTCTACGAGGTCGCCGCCGGCTTCCGCCTGCGCGACCTGCAGCCTGCCGAGGCGCTGGCCGCGGCCGACGCGGGCCTCGCGCTCGACGGCGCCGGCCCGGTCCTGCGCCGCCTGCGGGCCGAGGCGCTGGCGGCGTTGGGCCGCGGCGACGAGGCGCTGCCCGAGCTCGACGCCGCGCTGGAGGCGATGCCCTGGGACCTCCCCGGCCTGCGCCTGCGCGCGCGGCTGAGGGGCGAGGCGGGGGACGCGGCCGGGGCGCTGGCCGACGCCGGCCGGGTGTCGGCGATGGCCGACGACGACCCGGAGGCCTGGCTGGCGCTGGGCGAGGCGCAGGCCGCCGCCGGGCGCCCCGAGCGGGCCCGCGAGAGCTTCCTGCGCGCCGTGGCCCGCGACCGCGAGGGCCCCGTGGGCGACCGCGCCCGCCGCGCCCTGCAGCTTCTGGACGCCCCCGGCGCGGCGCCCGTCGCGCCGCCGCCGGCGGCGACCGGGGCCCCTGCAGGCGAGGCGGATCCCGCGGCTGCATCTGCGCAGACGCCCGGACCCTCCGGCCCCGATGCCGCCGGGCCCGCCGCCCCCGGGACCGCGCCGCCCGAGGCCGCCGCGCCCGAGCCCGCCGCGGACGCCGCGACGGAGGCCGCGCCCGAAGCGGTCCCACAGGCTGGACAGCCCCAGGCCGACGTTCCGGACGCGCCTTCGGCCGACGAGGCGGAGGTCGACGGGAGGCCGACCGACGAGGCGCTGGGCGGGACCGCGCCGGCGCCCCAGGAATAGAGGCTGCGGGGTCAGGCGAGGGCCGCGCGCCACTCCTGCGCGACGAACGGGTCGGGGTCGGGGGCGCGCCCCTCGGCCCGGGCGCGCAGGCGCGCGGGCGACAGGCGCGACAGGGCCCAGACCGCATGGCCGCGGACCAGGGGCTCGGGGTCGTCGAGGCGCGCCTCGGCGACCGGGATCATCTCCGCCAGCCCCGAGTTGCCCACCGCCACCATCACGTTGCGCAGGAACCGCCCCCGCCCGATCCGCTTGATCGGAGAGCCGCGGAACACCTCGCGGAAGGCGGCGTCGTCGAGCGCCGCGAAATCCGCCAGCCGCGGCCGGTTCAGCTCCACCCGCGACTGGTAGAGCGTGCCGGCCTCCACCGCGAACTTGTTCCACGGGCAGACCGCCAGGCAGTCGTCGCAGCCGTAGATGCGGTTGCCGATCAGGGGGCGCATCTCCCGCGGGATCGGGCCCTTCAGCTCGATCGTCAGGTAGGAGATGCAGCGCCGCGCATCCAGCCGGAACGGCGCCGGGAAGGCGTTGGTCGGGCAGATGTCGAGACAGCGCCGGCAGGAGCCGCAATGCTCGGTCTCGGCCGCGTCGGGGGGCAGCTCGGCGGCGAGGAAGATGGCGCCCAGGAACACCCAGTTGCCGATCTCGCGCCCCAGCAGGTTGGTGTGCTTGCCCTGCCAGCCCAGGCCCGCGGCCTGGGCCAGCGGCTTCTCCATCACCGGGGCGGTGTCGACGAAGACCTTCACCGGCTGGCCCGTGCGCTCCGCCGCCCAGCGCGCCAGGCGCTTGAGCTTGCCCTTGACCTTGTCGTGGTAGTCCGGCCCCCGGGCGTAGACCGAGACCGAGGCGCGCTCGGGCATCTCCAGCAGGTGCAGGGGGTTCTCGGCGGGCGCGTAGCTTTCGGCCAGCATCACGATCGAGCGGGCCTCGGGCCACAGCGTCTTGGGATCGCCCCGCCAGGCGGCGCGGGCCTCCATCCAGTCCATGTCGCCGTGGGCGCCCTCGGCGAGGAAGCGGCGCAGGCGGGCCGCGGTCTCTCCGCCGCCGGGGCCGAGCGCGTCTGCGCGGCAGACGCCGAAGCCCACGAAGCCCTCGGCGCGCGCGCGCTCGGCGAGCTCGGCCTTCAGCGCGGCCGCGGGGTCGTCGGAGAGGTCGTCCGCCGGGTCGGTCGAGACGCGCGCGCCCCCCGCCGCGGTCGCCCGGGTCAGCCCCGGGACCGGCGCCGGCGGCGCAACGCCGCCACGCCGCCCAGCGAGGCCAGCCCCGCCGCCGCCAGAGGCGCCGCGCCGGGCAGGGGCACCGGCGAGGACCCCTGGCTGACCGTGTCCTCGAGATAGCCCATGGCGTCGGCGTAGACGACCAGGTTCATCCGCTGGCCCGGGTTCAGCACGATCGAGAAGGTCCAGGCCCCCGTCTCCCGCGCCAGGGCCGGGCCGTAGGCGCCGCCCGCATAGATGTCGACCGAGCGCGAGACCGAAGGCCGGGCCTCCAGCGTCTCGACCATCAGGGTGGCGTAGGCCTTGCTGATCGCCTCGGGCCCGCCGTCGACCGTCGTCTCGGCCCGCAGGTCGTAGCTGAGGACGAAATCGACGGTGGAGATCGCGTCCGACAGGTTCTCCAGCGTCACCGAGCCGTCGGTGAGCGACGCGGCCTCGATCACCGCCAGCGCGTCGGTCGAGGCGTGGACCGACGGCGTGAAGGACAGGCTCGGCCCCTCGATCGTGAAGTCGTCCGACCAGCCGGCGTCATAGACCCCCTGGCCCCGCGCGTAGCCGTCGTAGCTCGAGAAGCCGTAGTCCAGCCGCACCCCCTCGGGCAGGGCGGTCGCGGACAGCGTCGCCTCGATGGAGCTGACGAAGCTGACCAGCGCCTGCGCCGGGGCGGCGAGGGTCAGGGTCGTGCCGAGCGCGAGGATCACCGCGGCGATCTTCATCTGGATGACCGTCCCGTAAATCTATGTGAACAGAGAGAAAACGCACGCACACGAGATGGAAAACGTAACATGGGCCGGACGCAGCGGCAACTTCCGCCTGCGCCTGCGCCTGCGCCTGCGCCTGCGCCTGCGCCCCGTCCCCGCAACGATCGGACCGAGGCCCCGGACCGGGACGCGGGGCGGCGGGATCAGAAGTCGAGGTCGGCGTAATGCGCCGGCGGCGGGAAGCCCGACAGGTGGTCGGCGAGCAGGGTGCGGAAGGCCGGGCGCGACTTGATGCGCTGATACCAGGCCTTGGCCGAGGGCACCGAATCCCAGTCCACGTAGCCGATGTAGTCGAGGCAGCTCAGATGCGCCGCGGCGGCGAAGTCGGCGAGGCTGATCTCGTCCCCGGCCAGCCACTTGCGCTGGTCGGCGAGCCAGCCGACGTATTCCAGGTGCGTGGCGAGGTTCTTCGACCCCGCCCGGATCCGCCCGCTGTCGGGATGGCCGCCGCCGCGCACCTTCTTCATCACCCGCTCGTCGACGAGGTTGGCGGTGACCTCGCCGTGCATCTTGTCGTCGAACCAGGCGACCAGCCGGCGCGCCTCGGCCCGGGCGCGCGGATCGCCGGGCAGCAGCGGACGCTCGGGGCGGGTCTCCTCGAGATATTCGCAGATCACGGCGCTGTCGCAGATCACGGCGCGGCCGTGGGCCTCGTCGTCCTCGAACACCGGCACCGTGCCGGCGGGGTTCAGGCGCAGGAACTCCAGGCTGCGCGACCAGGGCGTCTGCTCCACGAGGTCGACCTCCAGCCGCTTCTCGGCCAGCGCCAGGCGGACCTTCCGGCAGAACGGGGACAGGGGGATGTGGTGCAGTCGGCGCATGATGGGGGGCGTTCGTCCTGGGCGAGGGGCAGGGGCGTTCGATCCGCGGCGCGCGGCGCGCGGCGGCCCGACCCTGCCGTCCGCGCCGCGGCGATGCAAGCCATGCGCCGACCGCGCGCTGACGCACCCCGCCGCGAGGGCGTGAATAAGGATGAAAATCCGTTCATCTTGTGCTCTGGTGTCCCGGAACGGCAGGAGGTTCTGCATGGATCCGATCGCGATCGGCGAGGGGCTTGCGATCCTCGGCGCGGCGCTGGCCGCGCTGGGCCTGCTGATGTCCGACCTGCGCCGCCTGCGCCTGCTGACGCTGCTGGCCGCGGTCTGCGCCGCGGCCGGCGCGGCGATGCTGGAGGGGCGGCTGCCGGCGGCGGCGGCCACCCGCCTCGCCGCCGGGGCGCTGGGGGTGGTCTGGCTGGGCGCGGTCCTGGGGCTGGCGCGATCGGCCTGGGCGGGCTCGGATCTCTCGATCCGGGCGCGCAACCGGCCGCTGCGCCGCGCGCTTGGCCCGATCGCGCCGGCGGCCTTCCGCTCGTTGCTGGGCCTCGCCCGGCGGCGCAGCCTGACCGCTCCCCAGCGCCTGACGCGCGAGGGCTGGGCGCCCGAGCAGCTGTGGTACCTTGCCGAGGGGGCGCTGCGGGTCGAGCGCGACGGCCACGCCGTCGAGGTCGACGGGCCGTTCTTCGTGGGCGAAGTCAGCTTCATCGCCGGCGCCGTCGCCCCCGCCACGATCACCGCCCTGCCGGGGGCCGAACTGCTGGAGTGGGACGGCAAGGCCCTGCGCTCGGCCTTCCGCCGCGACCCTACGCTGCGCCCCGCGCTCGAGGCGGCGCTGGGCCGCGACCTCGCGCGCAAGATCTGCTCCGTGCGCCCCGCGCCCGAGCTGGCGCGCGGGGAGACCGAGGACCTCGCCCGTCTCGCCGTCTGAGCGCCGCGGGCGGCGCGGCCGGGCTCAGTCCAGCACGCAGCCGCCGCCCGAGGCCTCCAGCGTGCCGGCCCCATTCTCGATCTGCGCCGCCCGGCGCGAGAGCCAGCCGCTGGGGCGGGCGGGGTCGCGGGTCTTGGGATCGGGCAGGGCGGCGGCGATCAGCGCCGCCTGGCGCGCGGTGAGCTGCGCCGCGCTCACCCCGAAATGGCGCTGGGCCGCGGCCTCGAGCCCGAAGATCCCCTCGCCCATCTCGGCCACCGAGAGATAGACCTCGAGGATCCGCGCCTTGGGCCACATCGCCTCGACCAGCACGGTGAAGCCGGCCTCCAGCCCCTTGCGGATCCAGCTCCGCCCCTGCCAGAGGAAGGCGTTCTTGGCGACCTGCTGGCTGATCCCCGAGCCGCCGCGCAGCCCGGACCCTTCGGCGTTCGCCTCCAGCGCCTCGCGGATCGCCTCCACGTCGAAGCCGGAATGGGCGCAGAAGCGCGCGTCCTCGGCCGCGGGGAAGGCCAGCCGCACACGGGCGGGCAGGGCGTCGAAGTCCAGCGGCCGGCGGTCCACCTCGCCCAGCCGCCAGCGTTCCTGTTCGATGTAGATGGTGGTCGGCGGGATCATCACCCGGTAGAGCCCGACCCACAGCACCCCGACGGCCGCCGCGAGGAACACCAGCTCGAATAGTCGTCGCAGCAGCCCGCGCCGCCTGGTCGTCTTCCTGGCCATCCCGCTCCTCGCCGCCGCCGCTCGCCCGCAAGCTAGGCCGCGCCGCCCCCGGGGACAACGCCCGACCCGGTCGGGAAGCGCCTGTTCTCCGGAGCCGTCTCTCGCGGATGCCGGACAGAGCGACTCGGGGGGAGGGGTCAAGGATCGCGAAGCGACCCCGCGAAGCGGGGCTCGTCCTTGACCCCTCCCCCCGAGTCGCTCAGGCATCGCAAGCGAGAGACGGATCCGGAGAACAGGCGCGGGCCTTGTTCTTGGGTGAGTCAGGAGCCCGCCGGAGGCGCCTCCCTCTCCCATCCCGCACGCCCTCGCCCAGGGCGCGCCGCAGCCAAGCCCGCCCGCAGGGCGCCTGTAGACCGATCCCCCCAAAGCGAAGGGGCGCGCCCCGCAGGACGCGCCCCCCTTGTTCCGCTCCGGCCGTCCGGATCAGGCGGTGGCCTTCGCCTCGGCCTCCGACAGCGGATGGGCGATGCGGTTGACCATCTCCTTCGGGCAGACCTGCAGGAAGCGGCCGCGCTCCAGCTCCCAGTCGCGCAGCAGGCGGGCGGCGAGCGGGCTGCCCGTCTGCACCGCGTGCGCCTCGACCAGGGTCTTCAGCTCGGCCTCCCAGTGGGCGGACTCCAGCGGCTGCACCACCAGCGTCTCCATGTTCGCCCGCTTCCGGAAGTCGCCGTCCACGTCGTAGATGTAGGCCATGCCCCCGGTCATGCCGGCGCCGAAGTTGTCGCCGACCGTGCCCAGGATCACCGCCACGCCGCCGGTCATGTACTCGCAGCCGTTGGTCCCGCAGCCCTCGACCACCACCGAGGCGCCCGAGTTGCGCACGCAGAACCGCTCCCCGGCCCGGCCGTTGGCGAACAGCTTCCCGTCGGTGGCGCCGTAGAGCACGGTGTTGCCGATGATCGTGTTCGCCGACGGGTCGAGCGGGCTGCCGCGGCTGGGCCGCACCACCACCACGCCGCCCGACAGGCCCTTGCCCACGTAGTCGTTGGCGTCGCCCCAGACCTCGATCTTCAGCCCCGGGGCCGCGAACGCCCCCAGCGACTGGCCGGCCGAGCCCGAGAGCTTGATCGTCAGGTGCCCTTCCTGGAGCCCGTTGTCGCGCATCCCGTAGGTCTGCACGATATGGCTGCTGACCCGGGCCCCCACGCTGCGCAGCGTGTTCTGGACCGAGTAGCTGAGCTCCATCTTCTCCTTCTTGTGGAAGAAGGGCCGGGCGTCCTCGACGATCTGGGCGTCGAGCGTGTCGGGCACCTCCACCCGCGGCTTGTCGCGCAGGTAGGTGACGTCCTTGCCCTCGTCGATCTTGATCAGCAGCGGGTTCAGGTCGAGGTCGTCGAGATGCGCGGCGCCGCGCGAGACCTGCGAAAGCAGGTCCGCCCGCCCGATCACCTCATCGAGAGACCGCGCGCCGATGCTGGCCAGGATCTCGCGCACCTCCTGGGCGTAGAAGGTGATCAGGTTGACCACCTTCTCGGCCGAGCCGGTGAACTTCGCCCGCAGGCGCGCGTCTTGGGTACAGACCCCCACCGGGCAGGTGTTCGACTGGCACTGGCGGACCATGATGCAGCCCATGGCGATCAGGGCGGCGGTGCCGATGCCGTATTCCTCGGCCCCCATCATCGCCGCGATCACGATGTCCCGGCCGGTCCGCAGACCGCCGTCGGTCCGCAGGGTGATGCGCTCGCGCAGGTTGTTGAGCGCCAGCACCTGGTGGGCCTCGGTCAGGCCCATCTCCCACGGCAGGCCCGCATACTTGATCGAGGTCATCGGCGAGGCGCCGGTGCCGCCGTTGTGGCCCGAGATCAGGATCACGTCGGCCTTGGCCTTGGCCACGCCCGCCGCGATGGTCCCGACGCCGGTGGACGACACCAGCTTCACGCAGACCTTGGCCCGCGGGTTGATCTGCTTGAGGTCGTAGATCAGCTGCGCGAGGTCTTCGATCGAGTAGATGTCATGGTGCGGCGGCGGCGAGATCAGCGTCACGCCGGGGGTGGAGTGCCTGAGCTTCGCGATCATCTCGGTCACCTTGAAGCCGGGCAGCTGCCCGCCCTCGCCGGGCTTGGCGCCCTGGGCGACCTTGATCTCCAGCTCCTCGCAGTGGTTGAGGTATTCGGCCGTGACGCCGAAGCGCCCGGAGGCCACCTGCTTGATCTTGGCCGACGCGTTGTCGCCGTTGGGCATCGGCTCGAAATGCGCCGGATCCTCGCCGCCCTCGCCGCTGTCGGACTTCGCGCCGATCCGGTTCATGGCGATGTTGAGGGTCTTGTGCGCCTCGGGGCTCAGCGCGCCGAGCGACATGCCCGGCGTCACGAACCGCTTGCGAATCGAGGTGATCGACTCGACTTCCTCGATGTCGATGGGCGAGCCCTTGGGCTTGAAGTCCAGCAGGTCGCGCAGATGCACCGGCGGCTGGGCCGCCTGGCCCGCCGAGAACTTCTTCCACAGCTCGTAAGACCCCGAATCGCAGGCCGCCTGCAGCATGTGCATGCCCTGCGCGCCCCAGGCATGGGTCTCGCCGGACTTGCGCAGCTTGTAGAGGCCGCCGATGGGCAGGACCGAGTCCGGCATCCCGAAGGCCTTGGCGTGGATCTGCTCGGTCTTCTGCTGAAGCCCCGCCAGACCGATGCCCGAGATGCGCGAGGTCATGCCGGGGAAGTAGTCGGCGACCATGGCGCGCGACAGCCCCACCGCCTCGAAGTTGAGCCCGCCGCGATAGGACGAGATCACCGAGATGCCCATCTTGGACATGATCTTCAGCAGTCCCGCGTCGATCGAGGCGCGGAAGTTCTTCACCGCCTGCTCGACGGTCCCGTCGATCAGGCCGCGGTCGATGCGGTCGGCGATGCTCTCCTGCGCGAGGTAGGCGTTCACCGTCGTCGCCCCGCAGGCGATCAGCACCGCGAAGTAATGCGGATCGATGCACTCGGCCGAGCGCACGTTGAGCGAGCAGAAGGTGCGCAGGCCCTTCTTGGTCAGCCACGAGTGCACGGCGGAGGTCGCGAGGATCATCGGAACCGCCACGTGGTCCGCGTCGACGCTCTCGTCGGTCAGGATCAGGTGGCCGATGCCGGCGCGCACGGCCTCCTCCGCCTCGGTGCGGATCCGCTCGAGGTAGATGCGCAGCGCGCCCTGCTCCTCGCCGACCGGGTAGACGCAGTCGATGGTGCGCACCGAGCCCGCGAAGGCCTCGACCATCGCGTCGAACTGGCCGTTGGAGACGAACGGGCTCTCCAGCGTCAGGATCTCGGTCTGGCTGGAGTCCTGGTCCAGCACGTTCTTGAGGTTGCCGAAGCGCGTGCGCAGCGACATCACCCGATGCTCGCGCAACGAGTCGATGGGCGGGTTGGTGACCTGGGAGAAGTTCTGGCGGAAGAAGTGGCTCATCGGCCGATACTTCTCCGACAGCACGGCCGAGGGCGTGTCGTCGCCCATCGAGCCGATGGCCTCCTTCCCGTCCTCCGCCATCGGGTGGAGGATCGATTCCAGCTCCTCGATCGAGTAGCCGGCCGCGATCTGGCGCTTGCGCAGCTCGTCGCGGGCGTAGAGGCGGGGCTCCTTGGCGCCCTCCACATGGGCCTCGAGGTCGTTGATCGTGCCGACCCAGTCGCCATAGGGCTGCGAGGTCGCCAGCTCGTCCTTGATCTCGAAGTCATGCAGCAGCCGGCCGGTGGCCATGTCGACCGCCAGCATCTGCCCGGGCCCGAGGGCGCCCTTCTCCTGCACGCCCATCTCGTCCACGGGGACCATGCCCGCTTCCGAGCCCGCGATCACCAGCCCGTCGCCGGTCACCACGTAGCGCAGCGGACGCAGGCCGTTGCGGTCGACGCCGGCCACGACCCAGCGGCCGTCGGTCATCGCGAGCGCGGCGGGGCCGTCCCACGGCTCCATCACCGAGTTGGAATAGGCGTACATGTCCCGCCAGGCGGCGGGCATGGCGGTGCCGGTCTTGGACCAGGCCTCGGGCACCAGCATGGTCTTGGCCATGGGGGCAGAGCGGCCGGCATGGACCAGCACCTCGAACACCGCGTCGAGCGCGGCCGAGTCGGACGACCCCGAGGGGATGATCGGCTTGATGTCCTCGGCCATGTCCCCGAAGTAGGTCGAGGCCATGCGGATCTCGTGGGACTTCATCCAGTTGACGTTGCCCTTCAGCGTGTTGATCTCGCCGTTGTGGGCGAGCATGCGGAAGGGCTGGGCCAGCCACCACTGGGGGAAGGTGTTGGTCGAATAGCGCTGGTGATAGATCGCGAAGGCCGATTCAAACCGGTCGTCCTTCAGGTCCGGATAGAACTCCGCCACCTGCTCGGCCAGCATCATGCCCTTGTAGATGATCGAGCGGCACGACAGCGAGCAGATGTAGAAGCCCGAGACCTGGGCCGCGGCCACCGCCTTCTCGATCCGGCGGCGGATGACGTAGAGCTCGCGCTCGAACGTCTCCTGGTCCGCGCCGGTGTTGTTGGAGATCAGGATCTGCTCGATCTCCGGCCGCGTGGCGTTGGCTTTCTCGCCCAGCACCTGGATGTTCACCGGAACATGGCGCCAGCCGTAGATGTAGTGGCCCATGCGGAGCACTTCCGTCTCCACGATGGTGCGGCAGGTCTCCTGCGCGCCGAAGTCGGCGCGGGGCAGGAACACCATGCCCACGGCCACATGCTCGGCGTTCGGCTCGTGGCCGGTGCGGCGGATCTGCTCCTCGAAGAAGGCGGCGGGGATCTGGACGTGGATGCCCGCGCCGTCGCCGGTCTTGCCGTCGGCGTCGACCGCCCCGCGATGCCAGATCGCCTTCAGCGCCGAGATCCCGCTCTGCACCACCTCGCGCCGCGGCTTGCCGTCGACGGCCACCACCAGACCGACCCCGCAGGAGCTGTGTTCGAACTCCTCGCGGAACATGCCGGTCTCGGACAGACGCTTGCGCTCGGCCTCGTGGGTCTGCGCCCAGGTCGCGTCGAATTTCGTCATGTCCGTGCTCCTTTCCTCAAGAGCGTGCAAAATGCCGGCTTTCGCCGATCCCGTCCGGGCCGCGCCTCGCGCCGGCCCCTGATCCTGTCGCCCCCTCCGCGGGGGCGGGCGGCGTCGCTCAGGCGACGCCGATCATCTTGAAGAATTCCGCCCCGGTCAGCTTGCGCGAGCGCTCGGAGAGGAACCCGTAGGCGGCGGGCTTCGCATCGACGAAGATCTCCATCGCCAGCTCCAGCCCCGAGGGATCGTCCAGCGTGCCCAGCGCCACGTTCGCCTCGCCCGTCGCGACGACCTTGAAGAACAGGATGCCGCCGCAGGCGGAGCAGCCGACCCGCTCCCCCCACTCCGACGAGCGCCAGACATGGAGCCTGTCCTCGCCCTGCGTCACCCTCAGCCCCTCGACCTGGAGCGCCACGAACGGGCCGCCGACCCATTTGCGGCAGGTCTCGCAATGGCAGGCGCCGAAGCCGGGGCCGACGCCCTTCGCCTCGTAGCGCACCGCGCCGCAGGCGCATCCGCCGGTCCGAACCGTCATCGCTCGATCTCCCTCGGTCGCCCGTCGGGGGCGAGACGGCCCGGGCGGGATCGCCCGCCGGGGCCCGGGACCTCACTCGGCCGCCATCACCCGCGCGGCGTCGTCGAACTTCGCCGCGATCGCGTCGGCCGCCTCGCGCCCGTCGCGGATCGCCCAGACCACGAGCGAGGCGCCGCGGACGATGTCGCCCACCGCATAGACGCCCTCGAGCGCGGTCATGTGGGTGCGGTGGTCGGTCCTGACGGTGCCCCAGCGGGTCACGGGCAGGTCCTCGCAGCCCCACAGGGTCGGCAGCTCCTCGGGGTCGAAGCCCAGCGCCTTGATCACGAGGTCCGCCGGCTCGGTGTAGTCCGCGCCCTCGATCTCCTCGGGCGTCTGGCGGCCGGTGACGTCGGGGGCGCCGAGGCGCATCTTCGCGACCCGCACGCCGGCGACGTGATCGTCGGTCTCGTTGGCCACGAAGCCCTTGGGGGCGGCGAGCCACACGAACTCGACCCCCTCCTCCTCGGCGTTCGCCACCTCGCGCTGGGAGCCGGGCATGTTGGCCCGGTCGCGGCGGTAGAGGCACTTCACCGACTTCGCGCCCTGGCGGATGGCGGTGCGCACGCAGTCCATGGCGGTGTCGCCGCCGCCGATGACGACGACGTTCTTGCCCTGCGCGTTCAGCTCGCCCGAGGTGTATTCGGGCACGTTGTCGCCGAAGCCGTGCCGGTTCGAGGCGGTCAGGTAGTCGAGCGCCTTCTTGATCCCCGGCAGACCCGCGCCCGGGCCGCCGAGATCGCGGGACTTGTAGACGCCCGTGGCGATCAGGACGGCGTCGTGGGCCGAGCGGATCTCCTCGAAGGTGCGGTCCTTGCCGACGGTGCAGTTCAGCACGAACTTCACGCCCGCCGCCTCGAGCTGGCCGTTGCGGCGGGTGACCACGTGCTTCTCCAGCTTGAAGCCGGGGATGCCGTAGATCATCAGCCCGCCGGAGCGGTCGTAACGGTCATAGACGGTGACCTGAAAGCCGCGGCGGCGCAGGGCGTCGGCGGCGGCGAGGCCGCCCGGGCCGGCGCCGATGACGCCGACGGACTCGGGCCGCTCCTTGATCGGCTTGCCCGGCTTCACCCAGCCTTTTTCCCAGGCGGTGTCGGTGATGTACTTCTCCACCGCGCCGATGGTGACGGTGCCGTGGCCCGACTGCTCGATGACGCAGTTGCCCTCGCACAGGCGGTCCTGGGGGCAGATGCGGCCGCAGATCTCGGGGAAGGTGTTGGTCGCCTGGGAGACCTGGTAGGCCTCCTCCAGCCGGTCCTCGGCGACCAGCTTCAGCCAGTCGGGGATGTTGTTGTGCAGCGGGCAGTGCTGCTGGCAGTAGGGCACGCCGCACTGCGAGCAGCGCGACGCCTGCTCCTCGGCCTTGGCGGCCGCGAATTCGCGATAGATCTCGCCGAAGTCGTCGCGGCGCGCGTCGGCCGCGCGCTTCTCGGGCATGCCCCGGGGAACGTCGACGAACTTGAGCATCTTCTGAGCCACCTGGCGGTCTCCTGAGGCGAGCATGGCTAGGGCCCCGGACTCGCGTCCGGCGTCTTCGGATTCCCCTAACCGATCCTTTCGAGGAATAAAAGACAGCAGTGTTGACCTATAATCAGGGTCCCGCCCTCCGCCGGCGGCCTTTCCCTGCGTCTGCCGCCCAATCGGCAGGCAAAACAAGGTCAGCAATGCTTACTCACTTACGCCGCATTCCCAGCCGAAGCGACCCGCGGTAACGCTGAGCCTCTCCCTCGTCCCCCTCCCAGGACAATCCCATGCCCTTGATGAACCTCGTGATTCTGGCCCTGATCCAGGGCATCACCGAGTTCCTCCCGATCTCCTCCTCGGGCCATCTCGCGCTGTTCCCGGCGCTGACGGGAGAGGTCGACCAGGGCCTGTCCATCGACGTCGCGGTGCACGTGGGCACTTTGGTCGCGGTGGTGATCTTCTTCTGGAAGGACGTGCGCGCCGCGATCCTCGGCGGGCTGCAGGTCCTGACCGGGAAAGTCTCCGGCTACGAGGCCGGGCTGGCCCTGCGGTTGGTGGTCGCAACCGTCCCCGTGGTCATCGCCGGCCTGCTGGTGTCGCTGGCCGACCGCGACGACTTCTTCCGCAACGTCGAGGTCATCGCCTGGGCCACCCTCGTCTTCGGCGTCGTGCTCTACGTCGCCGACCGCTGGGGCCCGCTGGTGCGCGAGGCCGAGGACTGGTCCTGGCGCGACGCGCTGATCATGGGCCTCGCCCAGGCGGTGGCGCTGATCCCGGGGACCTCGCGCTCAGGCATCACCATCACCGCGGCGCGGGCGCTGGGCTACAAGCGCCCCGACGCGGCGCGGCTGTCGATGCTGATGTCGGTGCCCACGATCCTGGCGGCCGGGCTGCTGGTGACCAAGGACCTGCTGGAGGCGGGCGACGCGACGCTGGGGACCGAGGCGGTGATCGCCGCCGTGCTGTCGTGCGTCGCGGCCCTGCTGGCGCTGAGCGTGATGATGCGGATGCTGCGCACCTGGACCCTGACGCCCTTCGTCATCTACCGCATGATCCTGGGCGGCGCGCTGCTGGTCTGGCTCTACGCCTGAGGCCCGGCGGAATCAGAAAGGGGAGGGCCGCGGCCCTCCCCTTTCGCGTTTTCGGCCCGCGCGGGACGGCCCTCAGCCCTGCTGCGGCTCGACGATCAGCTTGCCGGCGGCCTTGCGGTCGGCCAGGCGCCGGATCGCGGAGGGCGCCTCGTCGAGGGTGAAGCGGTCCGAGACGCGGGGCTTCAGCTTGCCCTCGCGCAGCCAGGAGAACAGGACCTCCATGTCCTTCAGATAGGCCTGGTATTCGTTCTTCACGTAGGCGCCGTAGAACACGCCGACGATCGAGGCGTTCTTCAGCAGCGGCAGGTTCAGCGGGATCTTGGGGATCGAGCCGCCGGCGAAGCCGACCACCAGGAACTTGCCGCGCCAGCCGATCGAGCGGAAGGCAGGCTCGGCGAGGTCGCCGCCGACGGGGTCGTAGATCACGTCCGGCCCCTGCGGGCAGACGCGCTTGAGCGCCTCGCGCAGGTCTTCCTCGACGTAGTTGATCACCTCGTCGGCGCCGTGCTCCTTGCAGATCGCGAGCTTCTCGGCCGACGACGCGGCGGCGATGACCCTGGCGCCGAGGGCCTTGGCGATCTCGACCGCCGCGAGGCCGACGCCGCCGGCGGCGCCGAGGACCAGGACCGTCTGGCCGGCCTTCACTTCGCCCCGGTCGACGAGCGCGTGGTAGGAGGTGCCGTAGACCATCGGGAAGCCGGCGGCGATGGCGAAGTCGACGCCCTCGGGCAGCGGGTCGAGCCGGGATTCCTCGGCGATCGCCTCCTCGGCGAAGGCGCCCCACGAGGTCATGCCCATCACCTTGTCGCCGACCTTGAACCGGGTCACGCCCTCGCCCACCGCGGTCACCACGCCGGCGAGGTCGGAGCCGGGCGAGAACGGCAGCTCGGGTTTGAACTGGTACTTGTTCTGGATGATCAGCACGTCGGGGAAGTTGACGGAGCTGGCGTGGATCGCCACCCGCACCTGGCCCTTCTTGGGCTCGGGGACCGGGATGTCCTCGACCACCAGCGACTCGGGCGGACCCCATTCCTTGCAGATCACGGCGCGCATTCGGTTCCTCCCCTAGAGGGTTCGTTTCGATTCCCTGCCGGTCGGCAGGTTCCATCGCGACTGTTTCGCCCAGAGACGGCGTCGGCGCAACGGCCCCGCCGCGCGAGGGGGCGGGACAGGGCTGAAAGGATGCCTTATCATGCGACCAGCGAAACACGAAACGATCCGGGCCCGGGCAGGTCCGGCAAGGGGAGAGACGCATGACCGAGACGGTCCCCGTGCGCGCCGCCGCCACCATCATGCTCCTGCGCGAGACGCCGTCGCTGGAAGTGCTGATGGTGCGGCGCAACTACCAGATCGACTTCTTCTCCGGCGCGATGGTGTTCCCGGGCGGCAAGGTGGCCGAGGAGGACTTCTCCGAGGAATGGGCGGAGGTGGCCGAGAACTGGCACGCCTCGCCGCAGGAGGAGCGCGCGCCGCGCATCGCCGCCCTGCGCGAGACCTTCGAGGAGACCGGCCTGGTGCTGGGCCGCGACGGGGTCGCCGGCACGGCGGAGGAGCGGCACGCGGTGGAGCGCGGCGAGATCCGCTTCCTCGACTACGTGCGCGAGCGGGGGGTGACGCCGGACCTGGGCGCGCTGACCCGCTTCGCGCGCTGGGTGACGCCGGCGCATGTGCCCAAGCGCTTCGACACCTGGTTCTTCGTGGCCCGCGCGCCCGAGGGGCAGGACGCGGTCCATGACGGGCGCGAGACGGTGGAGACGGAGTGGATCGCGCCGGCGGAGGCGCTGAAGCTCTACGAGGCGCGCAAGCGGGCGATCGTGTTCCCCACCCGGATGAACCTGCGCCTGCTGGCCGAGACGGCGGATTTCGAGGCCGCGACCCGCGCCGCCCAGGGCCGCGCCGCGCGCACCGTGCACCCGATCGTGGACCTCGCCTCGACCCCCAAGATGATCCGGCTGGACCCGCTCGACGGCTACGGGCCGGTGGAGGAGACGCTCGAGATCGGGTGAGGCCGGGGGCCGGTCGGCCCGGCGCGCCCGCTGCGCGGTCGCGACCGACCCGCCCGGGCCCCTCCTTTCGGGCCTCCCCCTGTCGTGTCGCCGTCTGCGCCGTGGGGGCCGGGACGGCCCGGCGCGTCCGCTGCGCGGCCGCGGCCGACCCGCCCGGCCCCCCCTTCGGGGCGCCGGCCGCGGGCGACGCGCCCTCAGCGTCGCTTCAGGAACACGTGCAGGTTCGCGTCCATCGCCGGCGGCAGGATCGACTGCAGGCCCTGCATCGCCCGCCAGGCGAGGGCGGAGCGGCCGGCGTAGGCGGGCTCGGAGTTCCAGCCGTGCACGTGGTGGGACCAGGCCTGCGCCGGGAAGGCGCGGGCCAGCGCCCGGCGGGTGTTGAGCCGGTAGCAGGTGGGGAACACGTCCTCGTCGCGCCGGTGCGGCTGGGCGCGGGAGAGGACGGCGGCGTGCAGCCGCGCGGGGATCGCGCGCGAGGCCATGGCCACCAGCCCCCAGCGGTTGGGCGTGCGCGCGCAGAGCCAGCCGCCGGGCCGCAGCAGCCGCGCGCATTCGGCGGCGAAGGCCTGCGGGTCGGCCACATGCTCGAGCACGTGATCGGCGAGGATCAGGTCCACGCAGGCGTCGGGCAGGGGCACGCGCTCGGGCGTCGGCATGGTCAGCGCCTCGTCGAGCGAGGGATTGGCCAGCACCGCCGGGTCCGGGTCCGCCCCGATCACCCTGGCGCAGCGGCCGCGGAGGTCCATCAGCCTGCGGCGGAACGAGACCGGGTCGTCGAGATGCGCCCGCCCCCGCCCCGCGCCCAGGTCCAGCGCCACCGCCTGCGGGGTCAGAAGCGCCGCCACGCGGGTGTAGAAGATCACCGTGCCGTCGATCGCCGAGAAGCCGCCCGCCCCGCTCTCGGGATGCAGGCGGGCGCGCAGGCGCTGCAGGGGCGGCTCGGCCGCGCGGGGGGGATCGGCGGGCGGGCGGGCGGTCTCGGTCATGCCGGAACCCTTTCGCGGGCGGGGGCGCGCAGGGCCGCGGGGGCGCCGGCGCGCAGGATGTCGTGAAGGTCGAGCGCCTGGGCCCGCAACGCGGCGACCTCCGGCGCGCGGGCGGCGCGCGCGAGCGCGGCGGCGGCCTCCGCCGCCTGCTCGCGGCGGCGGGCGCGCGCCGCCTCGTCCCGGGCGGGCGAGTAGCTGACATGGGCGCGTCCGACGCGGGCCTGGGTCAGGCGGTCGACATGGGCCCAGGCGCGGGCCTCGCGCGCTTCGTCCCAGGCGGGGAGCGGCCAGTCGAGCCCGAAGCGCGCGATCAGCGCCGCGGCGACGCCGGGGAACGGGCCCGTGGCGGCCTCGAACGGCGCCACCAGCAGCCGGCCGGCAACGCCGGTCAGCCCGGCGTGGAAGCGCACGTATTCCTCGAAGCCGAGTCCCGCGTCGTAGATCTCGGGCTCGCGCAGCAGCAGCGAGGCGACGGCCGCGTCGGGGGCGCGCAGCAGCAGGATCGCCGGCAGCCCCCGCCGCGCCGCCGCGCGCAGGGAGGCGGCGGCGTGCAGGTGCTGGGCGACCTGAAGCTGCGGCCAGGCCTCCCGCACGCAGCCCTCGATCCAGGAGTTGGCGGAGCGGGGAAACCCCTCCACCACCAGCTGGGTGCGGGGGCCCACCGCATGCTCCGGCCGCGCGAGACGGGCGAGCGGCAGGTAGAGCCGGTCCGCCTCCGCCAGGCGGTTGCGCAGCCGGCGGCGCAGCCGCGGCCAGGCGCGGGGCCGGGGCGGATCGGCGGAGGGGCTGGTCGGCATGGGGCCTCCCGTGCGGAGCCGCGGCGCGGCGGGGGGATCGGTGTCCTGGGAACGATATGTTTACCAGTCTCGTTAAGATTGCGTTTCGACGCGGCGCGATCGGCGAGGGGAGACAGCATGGAGCGGACCGCGGACCCTGCCGGCGCCCGGTCGCCGGGCGCGCCGCGGCGCGGGCGGTTCCTGCGCGCGCTGGGCGGGGCGGCGCTGGCCACGCTGGCGGCGCGGGCGGCGCAGTTCGCCATGGCGCTGGCGCTGGGGGCGCAGCTGGGCCCCGCGGGCTTCGGCCAGGCGGCCTTCGCGCTGGGGGCGGGGACGCTGGCGGGCCAGCTCGGCGCCGGCGGCTGGCCCGCGCTCGCCGTGCGCCGGACCGAGGCGCTGGCCGCCCGGCCGGCCGAGCTGCGGCGGCTGATGGCGATCTCGACCCGCGCGGCGCTGCGCGGCGGGCTGGCGGCGGCGGGCCTGCTGGCGGCGGTCGCCGCGGGGCTTGCGCTGGCCGGCGGGGCGGGGGGGCTCGCCGAGGGGCTCGCCCTCGCCGCCCTCGTCGCCCCCGGCGCGGCGCTGCGGCGGCTGGGGCGCCAGCAGCTCTCGGCCCTGTTCCGCCCCGCGGCCGGCGTCGCGCTCGAGGATCTTGCCGCCCCCGCCGCGACCCTGGCGGCGGCGCTGGCGGCCTGGCCGCTGGGCGGGCTCGCGGGGTTCGGGGGGGCGGCGACGGCCGTGGCGGTCTTCGCGGCGGCGGGGGCGGCCTCGGGCTGGGCCTCGCTGGCGCTGGCGCGGCGCGTGGCGCCGCCCGGCGCGCCGACGGGCGGAGAGCCTGCGATCTGGGCCGCAGAGGCGCGGGCGCTGCTGCCCTCGCTCGCGCCGCGGATGCTGCTGGCGCGGGCGGACATGCTGCTGATCGCGCCGCTGCTGGGGTTCGAGGCGGCGGGCCTCTATGCCGCCGCGCAGCGCCTGGCCTTCCTGATCAGCGCGCCGCCCCTGCTGCTGGCGCAGGTGCTGCAGCCCTGGATCAGCCGGGCGCTGCATGCGCGCGACCGGCGCCGGCTGCTGCGGACGCTGGGCGGGGGCGCGGCGGCGATCCTGGGCTGGGGCGCGCCCGCCGCGGCGGTGGTGATCGCCTGGCCCGAGGCGCCCACGCGCCTGTTCGGCGAGGCCTTCGGGCCGGCCGGGCCGGCGCTCGCGCCGCTGGCGCTGGCCGAGCTCGCGGCCTCGCTGGCGGCGCCGCTGATGGTGGCGGCGATCTCGGGACCGGGAATGCGGGCGCTGGGGCGGGCGGGTCTGGCGCTGGCCGCGGCTCAGGCGCTGGCGATCGCGGCGGTCGCGCCCTCGGCCGGCGCGGCGGGGGCCGCCTGGACCGTCTGCGCCACGGCCTGGGCGCTGGCGCTGGTCACGGCGCTGGCGGCGCGGGGCGCGCTGCCGGGGCGCTGAGCGCCGCTCACGCCCAGGCGGGCGCCCGCTCGCGGGCCGTCGAGCGCCGGCGCCACTGCACGCTCAGCCACGAGATCACGGCGATGGCGACCACGATGCGCAGCGAGGCGCGGATCGGGTAGGTCTGCAGCTTCAGCAGGCACACGAGGTAGAGGGGGAACAGCGCCGCGCTCACCGCGTCCCCGTCGCGGAAGAAGCCGAGCGTGAGCTGGCGCGTGGCCGCGAGGCAGGCCGCGAACAGCATCGGCGCCGCCAGCGGATGGAAATGAACCGCCTCGCCGAAGGCGGAGAAGGGGACGTAGATGTTGATGCGCTGCTCCATGTCGCCCACGTCGAAGCCGTCGAGGAACGAGGGCAGGGGGCTGAAGCTCAGCGCCTGGTAGCCCGGATCGTAGACCGGCGCGTGGCGCAGGGCGTTGGCGAAGCTCATGCCCGCGTCGAAGGAGGTGGCGCCCAGCTTGGCCGCGAGCCAGCCCAGGTGGCCCACGTCCAGCGCCTCGATCACCGGCAGGACCGAGCCGAGCCCCTGGGTCGCATGCCCCCGCCCGGCGAGCGCCACCACGAAGCAGCCCAGGATCAGCAGCGTGTAGACCGCGAAGGCGACCGCCCCGCGCAGCCCGCCCCGGCGGCGGGAGAACACGCGGCCCATGAAGAACACGAAGACGTAGACCATCAGGTAGCGCGAGTAGACCGCCAAGCTGAAGGCGAAGGCATAGGCGCAGACGCCCAGCAGCAGGGCGGTCTGCAGGTCGGGGCCGCGGCGCGGCGCGGCCTCCTCCCCCGGCTCGCCGCGGTCGCGGATCGCCAGCAGCAGGAAGGCGGGCAGGGCCAGCGGGCGGAGCACGTTGTTGACGAAGGCGCCCAGGCCCAGCCCGACGCCGTTGCGCGTCGGGTCGGCGAGCGAGAGATACTCGCTGTTCAGCACGAAGGCGTCGCGGTCGATCATCGCCAGGTGCAGCCCGCAGACCGTGGCGGCGAGCACGGCGTAGAGCCGCGCGGCCCCGCTGGCGCGGGCGCGGGCCAGCGCCGCACGCAGCGCGCGCGCAGCGTCCGAGGGTCCCGTCGCCTGCGGCGCCGGCCGCCAGCCGATCACCGACAGCGGGCCGATCAGCGCCTGCACGGAGAAGAACAGGGCGGTGGGGGCGAACTGCTCCCCCAGCCGGATGGTGGGCATCGGCGAGAGGCCCATCGCGGGCAGGTGCACGCCCGCGGCGATCACCGCCCAGAGGGCGAGGATCCCCGCGAAGCAGAACCCGCTCCACATCACCGCTGGCGCGTACCAGGCGGTGCGGCGCCAGCAGAAAAGGACGCAGAGTCCTGAGAAGCCGGCGGCGGCGAGGCCTGCCGGCAGAAGGTCGGGCGGCATGAGAAGCTCCCGGCGCCGTTCTGGTCGGGAGCAGGATCGCCGCTCAGGGTAAAGGCGGCGTTAACCGACCCGTCCCAGGGAGGGGCCGGCCGGGGTCAGGCGGATTGGGTGTGAAGCTCGGCGCGGGTCTTCGCCTTGGCGCGGTCGCGCTCGGAGATCGCGTCGACGGTCACGGGCTGCAGGCGTCGGCGGCCTGCGGCGCGGGCCTGGAGGCCCGCCACGATCAGCGCCACCGCGACCCCGCCGGCCGAATGGGCCGCCAGCGCCATCATCAGCGGCAGGTCCATCAGCAGCGCCGTCAGGAGGAACATCAGTCCCGAAGTCGTGCCCAGAACAAGAGCACCCATACGCACCTCTCACACGCTACACGTCCGATGCCTCCGCCCGACGCGGACCAGCCCGCAGCGGGGTGCCTGGAGACATTGACCGGACAACCCTAGAGAGTTTGATATGAACCTCCGCTGAAGATTCGCGCGGATCGCGAGATCCGGCCGTTCGGACAACCGTTTCCCGGGCCGACGGGACGCGCCGCAGGGCGTCGCTCAGGCCATCCGTTCGGCACGGGGCAGGCCCTCGCGTCCCATCAGCTCGAGATCGGCGGCGACCATCTCGCCCACCAGCGAATCGAAGTCGCTTCTGTGGGTCCAGCCCAGCCGCTCGCGCGCCTTGGCCGGGTCGCCGATCAGCAGGTCGACCTCGGCGGGGCGGAAATAGCGGGGGTCGATCTCCACCCGGATCTCGCCCGAGGCCGCGTCGATCCCCTTCTCGGCCAGACCCTCGCCCTTCCAGTCGAGCGCGATGCCCGCGGCGGCGAAGGCGCGCGAGGCGAAGCTGCGCACCGAATGCGTCTCCCCCGTGGCCAGCACGTAGTCGTCGGGCGTCTCCTGCTGGAGGATCCGCCACATCCCCTCGACATAGTCGCGCGCATGCCCCCAGTCGCGCCGCGCGTCGAGGTTGCCCAGGTAGAGCCGGTCCTGCAGCCCCAGCGCGATCGCCGCCACGGCGCGGGTGATCTTGCGGGTCACGAAGGTCTCCCCCCGCAGCGGGCTCTCGTGGTTGAACAGGATCCCGTTCGAGGCGTGCAGGCCCCAGGCCTCGCGGTAGTTCACCGTGATCCAGTAGGCGTAGAGCTTGGCGCAGGCGTAGGGGCTGCGGGGGTGGAAGGGGGTCGTCTCCCGCTGCGGCGTCTCGGCGACCTGGCCGTAGAGCTCGGAGGTCGAGGCCTGGTAGAAGCGGCAGGCCCCCTCCAGCCCCAGGATGCGGATCGCCTCCAGCAGGCGCAGCGTGCCCAGGGCGTCGGCGTTGGCGGTGTACTCGGGCGTCTCGAAGCTGACCTGGACGTGGGACTGGGCGGCGAGGTTGTAGACCTCGTGCGGGCGCACCTCCTGCATGATGCGGATCAGGTTCGAGCCGTCGGTCATGTCGCCGTGATGCAGGCGGAAGCGGACGTTGCCCTCGTGCGGGTCGCGGTAGAGGTGGTCGACGCGGGCGGTGTTGAACGACGAGGCGCGGCGCTTCAGGCCATGCACCTCGTAGCCCTTCTCGAGCAGCAGTTCGGCGAGATAGGCGCCGTCCTGTCCGGTGACGCCGGTGATCAGGGCGCGTTTCATGGGGCGGCTCCATTCGCGGTTCGGGTCGGGGACGCCCCGGGGGAGGGCGTGGAAAAGGCGGACGGGGTCATCCGCGTCTCGCCAGGCGGGCGGCGGGCAGGGCGGGCTCCTCGAAGGGCGCGGCGCGCGCCGGCGGACCGAAGACGGAGGGCGCGGGCGCCCCGCGGCCGGCGGCGGCCATGGCCCGAAGCTCGAGCTCGGCCGAGGCGATGGCCGAGGCGCGGTCCCAGCGGGCCAGCGCACGGGCCCGCGCCGCCTCGCCGAGCGCCGCGCGCATGCGGGGGGCCGCGGCCAGGGCGGCGATCGCCTCGGCGAAGGCGGCCGCTTCGCCCGGCGGCGTGACGAGCCCGCAGCCCGCGACCTCCGCGGCGAGCTGCGTGCCCTCCGCCGCCGTCGCCGCCACCGGCCGCCCGGAGGCGAGCATGTTGGCGAGCTTCGAAGGCAGCACCAGGTCCGCCGCGCCCGCCACCTGCGGCAGCAGGTGCAGGTCCGCGAGGCCCAGCAGATCCCCCAGCCGGTTCATCGGCTGCAGCGGGCGCAGGGCGAGGTTGGGCAGGTCGCCCCCCTCCGCCCGCAGGCGGGCCATCCCCGGCCCCTCCCCGCAGATCACGAAGACCAGGTCCTCCAGCCCCGGGCGGCCGGCGAGGCGGCGGGCGGCCTCCAGCACCAGGCCGAGCCCCTGCTTCGCGCCCAGATTGCCCGAGTAGAGCGCCACGCGCCGCCCCTCGAGCCCCCACTCGCGCCGGTAGGGCGAGGGGCCTGGGAGCGGGCGGATCGAATCCTCCGCCCAGTTGCGCAGTTCGCGGATGCGGCCGGGGGGGACGCCCTTCGCGGCCAGTTTCGCGCGCATCGCCGGGGAGATCGCCGAGACCCGGTCGAAGCGGCGCAGCAGCCCGGCCTCGAAGCGCAGCGCGGCGCGGGCGGCGAGGCGGCCGGCGCGGCCGCGCGAATCGATCAGCCCGGCGCCGAACGCCGCCTCGGCCTCGAAATCCTGCACGTGCAGCCAGGCGGGGACGCCCGCGAGGCGCGCGGCGGCCAGCGCCGCGGGCGCCGCGAGCGCCGCGGGCGCCACGGCCAGCACCGCGTCGACCCCGCGCAGGGCGCGGGCCAGCAGCGGGGGCGACGCGGCGGCGGCCCAGCTCGCCTGCTGCAGGATGCGGCGGGCGGCGGTGGGGCGGGCGGGGATCGGGTGCGGGCAGCGGATCACCTGCACCCCGCGCTCCTCGCGCGCCGACCAGCCGCGGCCGTGGCCCGGCATCGGCGCCCAGGCGGGATACCAGGGCGTGGCCGAGACCACCGTCACCGCGTGTCCGCAGGCGGCCAGCCCCTCGGCCAGGCCGGTGGTGTAGATCGCCACGCCGACCGGCTCGGGCGCGTAGTTCATGCCCAGCACCAGCAGGCGCATCCCCGGAGCGGCGGCCGGCGGCGGCGCCTCGAGGCGGAGCGGCGCGCGGGGCAGGAGCGTGGGCGCCGGGAAGGTCGGTCGTCGGGTCATGGGCCTCGCCTGCATTGGGGAACGGGGGAAGGGCGTCCGGCGGCGGACGGGGGGCGGCGATCGGTCAACGGCCGTCTCCGCGCAGCACGATGGCGGCGGTGCGCAGGATCACCCGCAGGTCGGCGGCCAGCGACAGCTCGCGCCAGTAGCGGGCGTCCTCGACCGCGCGCAGGGCGAAGTCGCCGCCCTCCCCGCGCGGCCCGATCTGCCAGAAGCCGGTGAGACCGGGGCGCAGGCTCTCGTAGAGCTCGGGCATCGCGTGCATCCGGCGCTGCGGCGGCGTGTAGGGGCGGGGCCCGACCAGGCTCATGTCGCCCGTGAAGACGTTCCAGAGCTGCGGCAGCTCGTCGAGCGAGGAGCGGCGCAGCAGCCGCCCCGCGGGGATCACGCGCGGGTCGCGGTCGAGCTTCTGGCGACGCTCCCACTCCGCCGCGGCGGCGGGGTCGTCGGCCAGCAGGCGGTCGAGCTCGGCCTCGGCGTCGGGGGCCATGGTACGGATCTTCCAGCAGGTGAAGCGGCGCCCGCCGCGCCCGACCCGCACCTGCCCGTAGAAGGCCGGCGCCCGGCCCGAGCGGGGGTCGAGCCGCACCCAGGCCGCCAGCAGCGCCACCAGCGGCAGCGCGATCGGGGCCGCGGCGAGCACCAGCGCCAGGTCCAGCCAGCGCTTGGCGTAGGTCGCGTAGAGCCCCCGGGGCGGCGCGAAGACCGGCGGGCGCTGGGCGGCGCGGGCCCGGGTCTCGCCGTCGCGCAGCGCGGCGTCGACCACCAGCCGCAGGTTCGGCCAGCTCGCGGCGTCGCGCAGGGCCAGCGCCCGCCAGGCCTGGGGATCGTCGTCGGCGGGGCCGGGCGGCTGGCCCGGCCGCCCCGCCGTCTGCGGTCGCGGGAGCGGCCCAGGGGCCGGCTGGGCGTGCGGCCGGGATGCGGCGCGGGGCGGCATGATCGCCATTCGGCTCTCCGTCCGTCGACCTGTCGTTGCGGGGGCCGGGCCCGGGGTCCTCCCCGGTCCAAGCCGCCGCCCCGCCAGGGCCCCCATCGCTCCCGTCCTCGGCCCGCAGAATTCCCGGGAATGGTTAACTCGCCCTTAAGTATGGCGGCGAAAAGTGAACGGGCCGGCGGAACAGCCGGTCGGCGCCGCGCCGCGGCGTCGCCCGCGTCCTCGTGAAGGGACCGAAACCCGAGATGCGGCGCCGTCGATTCGACCTCCGGCCGGGGCTCTCGCCCGCCAGGCCGACCCTCTCCGCCGTGCGGAAGAACGCCGCCGGCCGCCCGCGCCGCCTCTCCCCCGATTCCGGAGCCGCTCGATGAACGACCAGTCTCCGCCCCCCCAGGCGCGCGACTCGCGACCCGCCCATTCGCCGCGGGCGCTGCCGCCCCGCCGGCCGCCGGCGCCTGCGCCGGACCTGTTCGAACCCCGCGCCCTGCTGCGCCTGCTGCGGCGGGAGGCCTGGCGCATCGCGCTGGTGCTGCTCGTGGCGCTGGCGCTCGCCGGCTGGCGGCTGATCGCGGCCACGCCGATGTGGCAGGCGGAGGCGACCGTGGTGCTCGACACGCGCGAGGCGCAGGTCGTCGACATCGAATCGGTGATGTCCGGCCTCTCGGCCGACAGCTCCGTGGTGAACACCGAGGTCGAGGTGCTGCGCTCGCGCAACCTGATGGACCGCGTGGTGGCGAAGCTGGAGCTCGAGGCGGACCCCGAGTTCAACCCCGACCTCGCCCCCCCCGGCCTCGCCGACCGGGCGCTCGGCGCGCTGAGCGGGCTGCTCGACGACGGCCTGGGCGCGGCGCTGGCGCCCGCGCTCGACGCCGGCGCGCCGGCCGAGCCGGAGGACCCCGCCTTCCGCCGCCGCCAGACCGCCATCGACCGGCTGCTGGAGCGGCTGAGGGTGCAGAACGTGCCGCTCTCCTACGTCTTCGTGATCCGCGTGGAGAGCCGCAGCGCCGCCAAATCTGCGCGCATCGCCAATACGATAGGCGATCTCTACATCCTCGATCAGCTCGAGGCGAAGTTCGAGGCGACCCGCCGCGCCACCTCCTGGCTGAGCGAGCGGGTGGCGGACCTGCAGGTCGATCTCGAGGCGGCGGAGGAGCGGGTGAAGGAGTATTCGGCCTCGACCTCGCTGATCTCCGAGGCCTCGCTGGAAGTCACCAACCGCCAGATGAAGGAACTGCGCGAGCGCCGGGCCGAGCTCGATGCCCGCGGGGCCGAAGCGGCCCTGCTGATCGAGCGGCTGGGCGCGCTCGCCGCCCGCATCCGGTCCGGCGGGCCGGAGGCCGCCGGGGCCCGCGCCGAGGCCGCCGCCCTGCTGGGCGACCCGCGGCTCGAGGCGCTGGCCGCCGACCTCGCGCGGCCCGGCGGCGCCGGGCGCGAGACGGCGCTGGCCCCGCGCTTCGACGCCATGCTCGCCGCCTCGGTCGAGCGGCTGGAGCGCGAGCGCGTCCGCCATGTCGCCCAGGCGCAGGGGATCGAGACCTCGATCGGCGAGCTGGAGGGACGGATCTCCGAGCAGTCCGAGGACCTCGTGCGTCTCCGCCAGCTCCAGCGGGAGGCGGAGGCGAGCCGGCTCCTCTACGAGTATTTCCTCGGCCGCATGAAGGAGACCTCGGTCCAGCAGGGCATCCAGGAGGCCGACAGCCGGATCCTGTCGCCGGCCGTGGCGCCGCTGGACCCGGCCTCGCCGCGCAAGGGGCTGACGCTGGCGGTGGCCGCGACGCTGGGCCTCGTGATCGGCGTCGGCTGGGCGCTGGCGCGCGAGACGCTCGACGACCGCGTCCGCGGCCCCGAGCCGCTGGAGGCCGCGACCGGCCTGAAGGTGATGGGGGTGATCCCCGACGCACCCTCCCGGCGGCGGGGGGCGGCGCTCAAGCTGCTGGTGGAGAAGCCGTCGTCCGCGCTCGCCGAGGCGGTGCGGAACCTGCGCACCTCGGTGCTGCTGTCGAACGTGGACCGGCGGCCGCAGGTGGTGATGGTCACCTCCTCGGTGCCGGGCGAGGGCAAGACCACCACCACGCTGATGCTCGCCCAGAACGCCGCGGCGCTGGGCAAGCGGGTGCTGGTGATGGAATGCGACCTGCGGCGACGGGTGTTCCAGGCCTATTTCGGGCTGGACGAGAAGACCGGCCTGCTCTCGGTCCTCTCCGGTCAGGCGACGGCGGATCAGGCGATCCGCCACGATCCGACCACCGGCCTCGACGTGCTGACCGGGCAGCGCAGCCGGGCCAACGCCGCCGACGTGTTCAGCTCCGAGCGGTTCGGGGAGCTGATGGAGGAGCTGCGCGAGCGCTACGACTTCATCTTCATCGACACGCCCCCGGTGCTGGCGGTGCCCGACGCGCGGGTGATCGCGGGGCGGGCGGACGCGGTGCTCTACGCGGTGCGCTGGAACGCGACGGGCAAGGAGATGGTGAAGGCCGGCCTCGACCTGTTCGAGCAGATCGGCCTGCGCGTCACCGGCCTGACCCTGACCCAGGCGGACCCCAGGGGCCTCGCGCGCTATGGCTACGCGGGCTACGGCTATGGCTACGGCTACGGGGCGGCGGCCGCGAAGAAATATTACACGACATGAGCCCGCCGCCCCCGCATCCCCGCCGGCCGAGAGGCCGAACCTCGATGCCGGCCGAGCCGCCGGCTCGGGCGTCCCGGCCGCAAGCCGCGCCGCTCCGCAGCCCCGCCGCAGGAGCGCTGGCGGGCGGGAAGGCTCGCCGCGGTCCGCCCTCGCCCCGCGGGCGCCTGGCGCCGCGCGCGGCCTCGCCGGGCGCCGGGCGCCCGCGGGGGAGGGGCGCGCCCGGATGAAGCCCGCCGCCTTCCCCCACGTCCGACCGGCCGATCTTGCGCAGGCGCGCCGCGTCCCGCCGCTTCCGGTCATCGGCAACCTGCCGCCCCCGGTGACCGGGCAGGCGGCGATCACCCTCGCCGCCGCGCGCTGGCTGGCGCGCGCCGGTCCGGCGCCGCGCCTCTCGCTCTCCCCCGGCGCCGCCCGGGGGCCCTGGCGGCACCCGGTCCGGGCGGCCCGGACCCTGCGCGCCGCGGCCGCCCTGCTCGTCGCCCGGCTGCAGGGCGGGCGGCGCGCCTATCTCGCCGGCGACGGGGGCTGGGGGCGGGGGCACCAGCTCCTCCTGATCCTCGTCGCGCGGGCGCTGGGGATGCGCCTGCGGCTGCACCACCACTCCTTCGCCTATCTCGACCGGCCCGACCGCCTGATGCGCCTGGCGCTGGCGGCGGGCGGGGGCTGCCTCGACCACGTCTTCCTCTCGCCCGCCATGCGCGCCCGGTTCCGCGCCGCCTACGGGGGCGACGGCGCCCGCGACCTGGTGATCCCCAACGCCGTGTTCCTGCGCCCGGAGCCGCGCCCCCGGCCCCCCCGGCCGCCGGGTCCCCTGCGCGCCGGCCTGCTCGCCAACCTCACCGCCGCCAAGGGCCTGCACGAGGTCATCGCCCTCGCCGAGAGCGCCGAGTCCCGCGGCCTGGCCCTGGAGCTGCGCCTCGCCGGGCCCGTCGCCGATCCCGCGGACCTCGCCGCCCTGAAGGCCGCGCTGATGCGGCTGCCCGGCCGGCTCTCCTGGACCGGCGGGCCGGTCTCGGGCGAGGCCAAGGCCGCCTTCTACGACGCGATCGACGTGTTCCTCCTG
Organism: Albimonas pacifica; assembly: GCF_900113695.1. Taxonomy (GTDB): domain Bacteria; phylum Pseudomonadota; class Alphaproteobacteria; order Rhodobacterales; family Rhodobacteraceae; genus Albimonas; species Albimonas pacifica. Next base: position 67,170 of record NZ_FOQH01000003.1, read on the forward strand.
CCCACCACCCATCGCGACGAGGCCGAGCCCGCCGTGATCTGGGAGGCCGCCTTCGCCGGTGTGCCCGCGCTCGCCTGGGGCCGCGGCGCGATCCCCGAGCAGGCGCCGCCCGGCTTCCACCTGGACCCCGCCGAGCCCTTCGGGCCCTGGGCGCTCGACCGTCTCGCCGCCCTGCAGGCCGATCCCGCCGCCCTCGCCGAGGCTTCGCGCGCCGCCCTCGCCCGCGCGGAGGCCGCGGCCGAGGCCGGGGCGCGCGCCCTCGCCCTCCTCCTCGCCGAAAGGGACCGGCCATGACCGCAGCCCCCCTCTACCCGCTCGCCGGGCGCCGCGTCTTCGTCGCGGGCCATGCCGGCATGGTCGGCGCGGCGCTGGTCCGCCGCCTGGCGCGCGAAGACTGCGAGGTGCTGACCGCCCCGCGCGCGCAGCTCGACCTCGCCGACGCCCGCGCCGTGGCGGCGTATTTCGCCGACCGGCGCCCGCAGGCCGTGTTCCTCGCCGCCGCCCGCGTCGGCGGCATCGAGGCGAACCGCACGCGGCCCGCCGACTTCCTGTGCGACAACCTCGCCATCCAGCTCGCCGTGATCCACGAGGCCTGGCGCGCCGGCGTCGAGAAGCTGATGGTCCTGGGATCGTCCTGCATCTACCCCCGCGACGCCCCCCAGCCGATCCGGGAGGAGGCGCTGCTCTCCGGCCCGCTGGAGCCCACAAACGAGGCCTATGCGGTCGCCAAGATCGCCGGCCTGAAGATGGCCCAGGCCTATCGCCGCCAGCACGGCGCCGACTTCATCGCGGCCCAGCCGACCAACCTCTACGGGCCCGGGGACAACTACGACCCCACGGGCTCCCACGTCCTGCCCGCCCTGATCCGCCGCGCGGCCGAGGCGGCGGACGCGGGCCGCCCCCTCGAGGTCTGGGGCAGCGGCGCGCCGCTGCGCGAGTTCCTGCACGCCGACGACCTCGCCGACGCCCTGGTCTTCGTGATGGAGCGGTGGTCGCAGGACCTTCCGATCAACATCGGCTCGGGGGAGGAGATCTCGATCCGCGGCCTCGCCGCCCTCTGCGCCGAGGCCGCCGCCCTGCCGGGAAGCCGGCCGCCGCCGCTGGTCTTCGACGCCTCGAAGCCGGACGGAACCCCGCGCAAGCTGGTCGACCGCTCGCGTCTCCTGGCGCTGGGCTGGGACGGCGCCCGCCCGCTCGCCGAGGGCGTCGCCCAGGCCATGCGGGACTGGCGCGCCGGCCGCGAGCCCCGCCGCGGCGCCGCCTGAGCCGGACCGCCTCCGCGCCCCTGCGCGCTCGCCCCGCAGGACGGACGCCGGCCCCGGTCCCGCCGGGAGGCGCCCGCGCCGCAGGGCGCCCCCCGCCCCCTGCGCCGCCGCCCGCCCCGCCGCGGCGAGCGCGCCGGCGCCACGGACGCGCCCGTCGCGCCGCGGTTCCGACGCCGGCCTCCAGCACCGCCCGGGATGGGAACGATCCGCGGCCCGCCCCCGCCCGCCCCCGGCGCTCCCGACCCCCCGCCGCGGCGGGCGGAGCCGCGCCACGGGCGGGCGCGTCGCGCCGCGGCTCCCGCGCCGGCCTGCTGCGCCGGGGCGCGTTGACGCGGCCCGGGACATAATCTAGCTCTCGCGCGACCGTCCACGACGCTTTCTTGCCGGAGGAGCCTTCATGAGCTTCAGGGTCCAGCCCACCCCGCCCGCGCGCCCCAACCGCTGCCAGCTCTTCGGCCCCGGCTCCAACACCAAGCTGTTCCCGAAGATGGCCGCCTCGGCCGCCGACGTGATCAACCTGGACCTCGAGGACGCCGTCGCCCCCGCCGACAAGCCCCAGGCGCGCCGCAACATCATCGAGGCGATCAACACCATCGACTGGGGCAAGAAGACCGTCTGCGTGCGCATCAACGGCCTCGACACCCCGTTCTGGTATCGCGACGTGGTCGAGGTGCTCGAGGAGACCCAGGGGCGCCTCGACATGTTCATGATCCCCAAGGTGGGCTGCGCCGCCGACGTCTACGCCGTCGACGCGCTGGTCTCGGCCATCGAGGCCGCCAAGGGCGCGACCAAGCGCATCGCCCTCGAGGTCATCATCGAGACCGCCGCCGGCCTCGCCCATGTCGAGGAGATCGCCGCGGCCTCGCCCCGCCTGCAGGCGATGAGCCTCGGCGCCGCGGATTTCGCCGCCTCGATGGGCATGTCGACCACCGGCATCGGCGGCACCCAGAAGAATTACTACATGCTGGCCGACGCCTCCGGGAATGGGGAGGGCGAGCGCACCGTCTCCTACCCCGACCCCTGGCACCACGTGACCTCGGCCATCGTCTCGGCCTGCCGCACCCATGGCATCCTGCCGGTCGACGGGCCCTTCGGCGACTTCTCGGACCCCGAGGGCTACCGCGCCCAGGCCCGCCGCTCCGCCACCATGGGCATGGTCGGCAAATGGGCGATCCACCCCAACCAGATCGCGCTGGCGAACGAGGTCTTCACCCCCTCCGACGAGGCCGTCGCCGAGGCGCGCGAGATCCTCGCGGCGATGGAGGAGGCGACCCGCTCCGGCGCCGGCGCCGTCACCTACAAGGGGCGGCTCGTGGACCTCGCCTCGGTGCGCCAGGCGCAGGTGATCGTGAAGCAGGCGGACATGATCGCCGCGGGCTGAGCCCCGCGCCCCGCGCCCCAGATCCGCGCCGGCCGCCCCCGCGGCCGGCGCATCGCGTTCCGCCCCCGGAGAGCCGGCCATGGACCACCCCGACCGCATCCTCGACCACGCCCGCATCCCCGAGCTGCCGAACCCCTATTTCGGCAAGGTGCGCGACTGCTACGACCTGCCCGACGACGGGGTGAACGGGGCGCGGCGGATCCTGATCGCCTCGGACCGGATCTCGGCCTTCGACCGGATCCTCGCCTGCATCCCCTTCAAGGGCCAGGCGCTGACCCAGATCGCCCGCTTCTGGTTCGACCGCACCGGCGACATCTGCCCCAACCACGTGCTCGCCTATCCCGACCCCAACGTGGTGATCGGCAAGCGGCTGGAGATCCTGCCGGTCGAGGTGGTGGTGCGCGGGTATCTCGCCGGGTCCACCTCCACCTCGATCCTCACCCGCTACCGCAAGGGCGAGCGGGAGATGTACGGCCACCGGTTCCCCGACGGCCTGCGCCCCAACCAGGCGCTGCCCGAGCCGATCGTCACCCCCACCTCGAAAGCCTTCGACGGCGGCCATGACGAGCCGCTGACCGGCGCCGAGATCCTTTCCCAGGGCCTGCTGACCGCCGCCCAGTGGGACAAGGTGCAGGACTACGCCTTCGCCCTCTTCGCCCGCGGCCGGAAGCAGGCCGCCGAGCGGGGCCTGATCCTGGTGGACACGAAATACGAGTTCGGGCTGGACGCCGAGGGCGTGATCACGCTCGCGGACGAGATCCACACCCCCGACAGCTCCCGCTACTGGATCGCGCGGGGCTACGAGGCGGCGTTCGAGACGGGGGGCCGCCCGCCTTCCTTCGACAAGGACGTGATCCGCAGTTGGGTCGAGGCGCGCTGCGATCCCTACTCGGACCCGCTGCCGGCGATCCCCGAGGATCTGATCGCGACCACCGCCAAGGTCTACGCCGACGCCTTCCAGGCGATCACCGGCGCGCGCTTCGAGCCGGACCTGTCGGGCGCCACGCCGCTGGATCGGGTGCGCGCGAACCTCGCGCCGTATTTCACCGCCTGAGACGGGAGGGCCCCCGCAGGGGCCCGCCCCTTCACGCCGCCGCGGCGCGGGCGTGGGCGTCCAGCGTGCCCACCACGGCGCGCGCGGCCTCCTCGCCCTTGCCGACGAAGTGGCTGGAGAAGAAGCCGTTGTGCGCCTCCGTCTCCTGGTAGGCCTGCGGGGTCAGCGAGACCGACAGCGCCGGCACCCCGGTCTCCAGCCCGACCTGCATCAGGCCCGAGACCACGGCCTGGGCCACGAACTCGTGCCGGTAGATGCCGCCGTCGACCACGAAGGCCGCGCCCACGACCGCCTCGAAGCGGCCGGACTGGGCGAGCTTCTTGGCCAGCAGCGGGATCTCGAAGGCGCCGGGGACGTCGAAGGTCTCGACCTCCGCCGCGCCGTTGGTCAGGCGCGCGAGCTCCAGCAGGAAGCCTTCGCGCGACTGGTCGACGATGTCCGCGTGCCAGCGCGCGCGGATGAAGGCGACGCGGGGGCCTGCCCCCGGCGCGCGGGTTTCGATCGTGGTGGTCTGGGTCCGATCCATGGGGTCCTCCTTCGAACCGTATGAACCGGGACGACGGAGCCGGCGCGCCCCTCGCCCGCGCGAACCCGCGCGGACGCCGAAAGGCGCCGTCCCGTTCTCTTCCATCCGGACTGTGACCGTCGGCGCCGGGATCCCACCGGGCTCTGCTCGACCCTTCCTGCGGACAGGAAGGCGCTCGCGGGCTCGTGCCTTTCGGCCATCACCGCCGGTGGGGACTTTCACCCCGCCCCGAGAACTCGCCCCGCCGGCAGGCGGAGCGGCACAGAACTAGCCGGTCGGTCAGGAAACGTAAAGACGCCTTGTGCGCCGCGCCTCAGGGCTCCTCGGCCGGGCGTCCGCGGCCCAGGGGGTCGAGGTCGGTGGGCTTGTCCTCGCCCCACCAGGCCAGCGCCCGGCGCATCAGCGCGGCGCGCCCGATGCAGACCATGGCGGGCGGCACGAGGCCGGAGGCGGCCACGTCTTCGGCCGCGCGGCCCAGCGTGGTCTCGAGCACCTTCTGGCCGGGGAGTGTGGCGTCCTGCACCACCGCCACCGGCTCGTCGGGCGAGCGGCCGGCGTTCATGAACTGGCGCGCCAGCTCGCCCAGCGTGCGCAGGCCCATGTAGACCACCACCACCTGGGAGCCCTTGGCGATCGACTCCCAGTCGATGGCGGCCGGCGCCTCGCCGCGCGCGTCGTGGCCGGTGAGGAAGGTCACCGACTGGTTGACGTCGCGGTGCGTCACGGGGATGCCGGCGTAGGCCAGCCCGCCGATGGCCGCGGTGATGCCGGGGATGATGCGGATCGGGACGTGGTGCTGGACCAGGGTCTGCGCCTCCTCCCCGCCGCGGCCGAAGACGAACGGGTCGCCCCCCTTCAGCCTCAGCACCCGCTTGCCGGCGCGCGCCAGCTCCACCAGCCGCAGCGAGATGTCGCGCTGCTTGGCCGAGGGCTTGCCGCCCCGCTTGCCCGCGAAGATCAGCTCCGCGTCCTTGCGCGCGAAGTCGAGCACCCGGTCGTCGACCAGCGCGTCGTAGACCACCACGTCGGCCTGGCGCAGCCCGTTGAGCGCGTGCAGCGTCAGCAGCCCCGGATCGCCCGGCCCCGCGCCCGCCAGCCAGACCCAGCCGGGCAGCATCTCGGGCCAGTCGTGGCCCGGGGGCGGAAAGCTCTCGGCGGGGGCGTCTGCGGTGCTCATGGTCCCCCTTACGACGGGCGGGACGGACGGGCCAGACCCCTGCATGGGATCGGGAGTCGCAGGCGCCTTGACGACGCCGCAATCCGCATCAGCAATCGTCCCCCAGGGAGGCGCACGCATGGACCGGGTTCTGGACGGCGACGACGAGATGGCGGCCCTGGGCGCCGCGACGGCGATGAACAACACCTGGGGCCGGGCGGAGCTGGTCCCGGGCCGCGACTACACGCAGCGCGTGCTGCACGGCGACGACCTTGCCGACGGCGTGCGGTTCGAATGGTCCTGGCCCGACGCCGGCGGGCGGGTGCTCGGCTTCCCCGAGCTGATCGTCGGCCGCAAGCCCTGGGGCGGCCCCGCGGGCGGCGAGCTGCTGCCCCTGCCGCTGAGCGAGGTGGAGGGGCTGAGCGCCCGCTGGACCGCGGACTGGGGCGGGGAGACGGGCTTTTTCAACCTCGCCTTCGACCTCTGGATCTCCGCCGGCCCCGAGGCGGATCCGGAGGCGATCCGCACCGAGGTCATGGTGTGGGTCAAGCGGGGCGACTTCCCCTCCTCCGGGGAGCTGGCGGCGGAGGTCTCGCAGGGGCTGCTCTCCGGCCCGCTCTACCGCGACCCCGGCCACGGCAACGCGCCGGGGGAGAGCTGGGGCTACCTCGCCTGGCTGCCGGAGACCGGGGCCGGCCTGGGGCGCGGGGAGCTCGACCTGGGCGGGCTGCTGACGCGGCTGGCGGCCGAGGGCCTGATCGACCCGTCCCACTGGCTGACCAGCGTCGAGTTCGGCCCCGAGATCACCGGCGGCGCCGGCTGGGTGGCGATCACCGAGTTCTCGGTCACCCGCGACGGCGCTCCCGCCGAGACCCGCCGCGAGACCGAGGTCCAGATCCCTCCGCCCGGCGACTTCTGAGCGCTCAGCCCTCCAGCCGGCCGGCGATCTCCGCCAGCCGCGCGGCGAAATCCTCGCCGAGGCTGCGCGGGACCAGCAGGTCCCAGCCCTCCGCCCCGCGCAGCAGCGTCACGGTCGCGCCGCGGTGCACCGTCGTCGCCACCGCTCCGGGCGGGAACGCCGCCTCGCGCAGGTCGAGCGCGACGGCGCGGGCCGCGACCTCCCGCGCCAGCGGACCGCGGAGGGCGATGCGGGAGAGGCCCGGCCCAAGCTCCACCGTCGCCGCCTCGGGCCAGGCGTGGAAGGGGGCCGCGCCCTCGCCCAGCCAGCGCCAGCTTCGCGGGGCGGCGCGCCACAGCAGGCCGCCTTCGCCCGCCGCGGCGCGGCCCGGCGGGGGCAGGGGGGCGCCCAGCGCCTCGGCCAGACGGCGCAGCGCGGGGGCGCCGATCGCGGGCAGGCTCGCCTGCCGCAGCGGGGGGCAGGGGGAGAGGATCGCCGTCTCAGCCATGCAGCCGCTCCCCCCACGGGTCGAGGAAACAGGGGGGGCCTGCGCGCATCTTCACGTCGCGCCCCGAGATCGGGTCCTTCGCCATCAGCAGCTTGCCGTCCCACCGCGCCGGCCCGCCCGCGGCGAAGCCGAGCGCGATCCGCATCCCCAGCGCGGGCGAATCGGCCACCGAGGAGACATGCCCGATCCCGCGCCCCGTCTCCGCGCCCAGCGGATGCAGCAGCGCCCCGCCCGCGACCTTCGCTCCCGGCTCCACCGGCCGCAGCCCGATCAGCACGGGCCGGGCGGGGTCGAGCAGCCCCTCCCGCTCCATCAGCGCGCGGCCGACGTAGTCCTTGGCGCGCGAGGCCATTCCGGGCATCCCGAGATCGCCCGGCGTGACCCGCCCGTCGATCTCGCGCCCGGTCACGTGGCCCTTCTCGACCCGCAGGATGTCCAGCGCCTCGAGCCCGTAGGGCCCGCCGCCCTCGGCCCCGGCGGCCGCGAGCGCGGCCTGCCACAGGGCGGCCGCCGCCTCCGGCCGGACCATCACCTCGTAGGCCCGCTCGCCGGAGAACGACAGGCGCGCGACCCGCGCCGGGGCGCCCGTGGCCTCGATCTCGCGCACGCCCAGATGGGGCAGCGCGGCGTCGGAGACGTCGGCCCCGGTCAGCGCCTCCAGCACGGCGCGCGAGCGGGGTCCGGCGAGGGCGAGGCCGCACCAGGCCTCGGTCGTCTCGTCCACGGTCGCGTCCAGCTCCGGCCAGCGGAAGCGCCAGCGGGCGAGATGCTCGGCCGTCGTGGCTGCGTGGGCGGTGGTGCAGGTGACGAGGAAACGGTCCCCGGCCAGCCGCCACACCGTGCCGTCGTCCAGCACGATCCCGTCCTCGCGCAGCAGCAAGCCGTAGCGGGCGCGCCCGACCGGAAGGTTGGCCATGGGGTTGGCGAAGATCCGGTCGAGGAAGGCCGCGGCGTCCCGCCCCTGCACCTCGACCTTGCCCAGCGTCGAGACGTCCGCGACCCCGACCGTGGCGCGCACCATCGCCGCCTCGCGCATCGAGGCGGCGGTCAGGTCCTCGCCCGGGCGCGGAAAGAACCAGGCGCGCTTCCACAGCCCCGCGTCGACGAAGACGGCGCCCGCCGCCTCGGCCTGCGCGTGGAAGGGCGTGCGGCGCACGGGCGCCCAGCCAGGCCCGCGGTCCGGGCCGGCGAAGATCCCCATCGAGACCGGCGCATAGGGCGGGCGGAACGTGGTGGGGGCGAGCGACCCGGTCCCCTCGCCCCGCGCCACGGCCAGCACCGCCAGCCCGATCACGCCGCCCGCCTTGCCCTGGTCGGGGGCCATGCCCAGCGTGGTGTAGCGCTTCATGTGCTCGGGCGCCTCGAACCCCTCCTGACGGGCCAGGCGCACGTCGTCGGCGGTCACGTCGTGCAGCGGGTCGACATAGGCCTTTCCGGCGCCGTGGAAGGCGCGGCCTGCGGGCCGGACCTCCCACAAGGCCGCCGGAGGCGCCTCGTCCCCCCCGGGGTCCGCGTCCTTCAGCGGGCGGCGGCGGGTGGCCTTGAGGGCGATGGCCGCCAGCCGGCCGGCGGCGCGGCCCGAGGTCTCGGCCCCCTCCCGGCTCCAGACCCCGGCGGCGGCGCCGCAGGAGAGGACCTCGCCCTCGCCCGGCAGGAAGCAGCCGAGCTCCGCCGACCAGGCCGGCTTCTGGCGGGCCTGCGTGGTGAGGTGGATCGAGGGCGACCAGCCGCCGGAGACGGCGAGGATCTCGGCCGGGAGCCGCGTCTCCGCCCGCGCCCGGCCGTCGCCGAGGTGGCGGCCCACGCTCAGGCCGCGCAGCTCCCCGCCCAGCGCATGGCCCTGGGTGCGTACCGGAACCCAGCCGGGGCGCAGGTCGACGCCGGCGGCCCGCGCCCGCTCGGCCAGGGCCGGCGGCGCGGCTTCGCGCGCGTCGAGGTGGATGACGTCGAGCCCCGCCTGCGCCAGCGCGATCGAGGCGGCGTAGGCCGAATCCTCCGCCCCCGCCACCACCACCTCGCGCGCGGGCGCCACGCCGAAGCGGCGGACGTAGGTCCGCGCGGCGGCGGCCGACATCACGCCGGGGCGGTCGTTGTCCCCGAAGACGAAGCCCCGCTGCAGCGCGCCGGTCGCGGCGACGACCTTGCGGGCGTGCATCACGTGCAGCCGCTCGCGCCAGGGCGCGCCGGCGGGCAGGCGCTCGACCAGCCCGGCGACGCCATGGTCGTAGAGGCCGAAGACCATGGTCCGCGCCATCAGCCGGACGTTGGGCAGGGCGTCGAGCTCGGCCAGCGCGGCGGCCAGCTCCTGCGGATCCCGGTCCGAGAGCCGGTCCCCGCCCAGCGCGAAATCCGCCTCGGCGACCACCACGTCGAGCCCGGCGTCGGCGGCCTCCCGCGCCGCCGCCAGCCCCGCGGGGCCGGAGCCCGCCACCAGCACGTCGCAATGGCCGTGCACCCGGTCGTAGAGGTCGGGGTCGGGCAGGGGCGAGGCCGCGCCCATCCCCGCCGCCCGCCGGATCAGCCGCTCGCAGGCCATCCAGATGCGGGTGTCGGCGAAGGGCCCCATGAAGGTCTTGTAGTAGAACCCCGCCGCGAAGAGGGGCGAGAGCCGGTCGTTGACCGCGCCGAGGTCGAAGCGCAGCGACGGCCAGCAATTCTGCGCCCGCGCGACGAGCCCCGCCTCCAGCTCCACCACGGAGGGCTTGAGGTTGGGCGTGGTCCGCGCGCCCTCGCCCAGGGTCACGAGCGCGCCGGCCTCCTCCTCGCCCGCCGCCATGATCCCCCGCGGGCGGTGGTGCTTGAAGCTGCGGCCCACGGTGCGCACGCCGTTGGCGAGCAGGGCCGCGGCCAGCGTGTCGCCCTGCGCGCCCAGCATCGCGCGTCCCTGCCAGGTGAAGGGGACGAGCGGGGCGGCGTGGCCGCGAAGCCGGAACCCGCTCACGGCTTCGCCCTCATCGCGGCGGCGTCGGCGGGGTCGGCGAAGGCGACCGCGCGCACCTCGTGGGTCAGCGTGTCGCGCAGCACGTCGAGGAAGCAGCCGCAGCCGTGCAGGTGGCGCCACAGCTCCCGCGTCTCGCCCCTGGGCTGGTCGCGCAGGAACACGGCCTCGACCCAGGCGGCGGGGGCGGCGGAGAGGGCGGGGCGCTCGGTCTGCGGAGCGCCGGAGAACGGGCCCTCGTAGACGAATTCGGCCACGTCGCGGGGGCCGCAGAAGGGGCAGGTCAGGCGCATCAGTGCAGCCTCGGGACGGGGCCGGCCGCTTCCTCGTCCAGCTCGCGCCCGCGGGCGAAGCGGTCGAGGGAGAAGGCGGCGTTCAACTCGTGAGGGGCGTCGTGGGCGATGGTGTGGGCGTAGCACCAGCCCGAGGCCGGCGTCGCCTTGAACCCCCCGTAGTTCCAGCCGGCGTTGAAATAGAGGCCCGGGATCGGGGTCGGGGTGATGAAGGGCGAGCCGTCCATCGACATGTCCACCACCCCCGCCCACTGCCGCAGCAACCGCGTGCGGGCGAGGAACGGGGCCAGCGACACCGCCTTGGACATGACCTCGGAATAGGTTTCGAGCCCCCCGCGCTGGGCGTAGGAGGGATGCCCGTCGATCTCGCCCCCGAAGACGACGCCGCCCTTGTCGGACTGGCTCATGTAGAACAGGCCCTGCCGGGCGGACGAGATCACCTGGTGGACGATGGGCTTCAGCGGCTCGGTGACGAAGGCCTGCAGCTTGTGCGTCTCCAGCGGCAGTTTTCCGAGGCCCGCCTTCGCGGCCAGAGGCCCGGTGGAGCCGGCCACCGCCAGCGCCACCTTCTCTGCCCGGATCTCGCCGCGGGAGGTCTCGACGCCCACGATCGCGCCGCCCTCGCGCAGGAAGCCCGTGACCTCGCAGTTCTGGACGATGTGCACGCCGCGGGCGTCGGCCGCCCGCGCGAAGCCCCAGACGAGCGCGTCGTGGCGCGCGGTCCCGGCGCGCTGCTGGAGGAACCCGCCCTCGATGGGGAAGCGGGCGCTCTGCGACCAATCGAGGTAGGGGGCGCGGGCCTGCACCTCGGACCGGCTCAGCCAGCGGCCGTCGGCGCCGGTCATGCGCATCGTGTTGTAGCGCCGCGCGAAGGCGTCGCGGAAGCCGGGGTCGAAGCTCAGCGCCAGGTGGCCGCGCTGGGAGAACATCAGGTTGTAGTTGAGCTCCTGGCTCAGCCCCTCCCAGAGCTTCAGCGTGTGCTCGTAGAACTCCCGGTTGCCCGGCAGCATGTAGTTCGAGCGCACGATGGTGGTGTTGCGCCCGGCGTTGCCCTGGCCGATCAGCCCGCGCTCGAGCACCGCCACCCGGCGGAGGCCGTGGTTCCTCGCGAGGTAGTAGGCGGTGGCGAGGCCGTGCCCGCCGCCGCCCACGATCACCACGTCGTAGGCGGGCCGGGGCGCGCGGTCGCGCCAGGCGCGGGTCCAGCCGCGCTGGCCGGTCAGGCCGTTCCACAGGACGTCGAGGGCGGAATAGGGTCTCACGGTCTCTCTCCGGCGGGGGCGCCGGCGCGGACGTTAGGCCGGGGCGGCGGCCGAGGCCAAGGGGACGGGCGGCCGCGGGGCTTTCCCTTCCGGGCGCGAGGGGGCATGTCAGGGGCCGGAGGCAACCGGAGGACCCACCCATGCGGCTGAACGCCATCGTCCACGAGCCCGAGGGGGCGGAGACGAAGCCCCCCCTGGTGATCGCCCACGGCCTGTTCGGTTCGGCGCGCAACTGGGGCGCGGTGGCCAAGCGCCTGACGGACGGGCGCCGGGTGATCGCGGTGGACATGCGCAACCACGGCGACAGCCCCTGGTCGGACGACCACTCCTATCCGGCGATGGCCGACGACCTCGCCGAGGCGCTGGAGACCCATGGCGGCGGCGAGGCGGACCTGCTGGGCCACTCGATGGGCGGCAAGGCCTGCATGACCCTGGCGGTGACGCGCCAGCCCGCCGCGCTGCGCCGGCTGGTGATCGCGGACATCGCGCCGGTGGCCTACCGCCACTCGCATCTCGCCTATGTGGAGGCGATGCTGGCGGTCGACCTCGGCGCGCTGACCCGCCGTTCGGAGGTGGAGCCGCTGATCGCCGAGGCGGTGCCGGAGCGCTCTCTGCGGGCGTTCCTGCTGCACTCGCTGGCGACGGGGCCGGAGGGGCTGCGCTGGCGGCTGAACCTGGCGGCGCTGCGCGACTGGATGAGCTCGATGATCGGGTTCGAGCCGCTGACGGGCCGCTGGGAGGGCGAGACGCTGTTCCTGCGCGGGGGCGCGTCGGACTACGCCGACGACGAAGGCCTTGCGGCGGCGAAGCCGCTGTTCCCGGCGATGGAGGTGGCGACCCTGCCGGGCGCCGGCCACTGGCTGCACGCCGAGCAGCCGGTCGAGTTCGCCGCCGCCGTGGCCGTCTTCCTCGACCGCTGAGGGCGTCGCGCCCGCGGCGGGCCCCGGCCGCGCCTGCGGGCGAGCCCGCAGGGCCGCGCTGACGCGCGGCGACCTCCGCGGGGCGGAGGCGCGCGGCCTTTGCGCCTTGCTTGCGGCGGCGGGGCCTGGGGCGAACGGCGCTGGGCGCCCGCGGCGGGCCCGGCCGCGCCTGCGGGCGAGCCCGCAGGGCCGCGCTGGCGCGCGGCGGCCTCCGCGGGGCGGAGGCGCGCGGCCTTCGCGTCTCGCGTCCGGCGGCGGGGCCTGGGGCGGGCGGCGAAGGGCGCCTGCGGCGGGCGGTCGGAGGGGCGGTTGATTTCGCTCAAGGCGGGGCGGGCGGTTCGGGCGCATCCATGCATTCCCGAAACTGAATTTCCGCCGGAGCCGCCCCCATGGACTGGACCGAATTCCTCGCCGACACCAACCGCCAGCTCGCCCTGTTCCGCGCCGCCCAGCCGGAGGCCGCCGCGGGCTTCGCCGCGCTGGCCAGGGCCGCGACGGCGAACAAGGCGCTGGACCCCAAGACCAAGGAGCTGATCGCGCTCGCCATCGGGGTGGCGGTGCATTGCGACGGCTGCATCGGCTTCCACACCAAGGCCGCCCGGCGCCACGGCGCCACCCGCGAGGAGGTGGCCGAGGTGATCTCGATGTGCCTCTACATGGGCGGCGGGCCGTCGCTGATGTACGGGGCCAGGGCGCTGGACGCCTTCGACCAGATCGAGGCGGCGGAGGGCTGAGGCCGGCGCCTCCGCCGTCGCCCCGGCCCCTGCCGCCAGGGCCTCAGTCGAAGACCGTCGCGCCCCCCGGCCCCTCGATCACGGCGCGCATCGGGGCGCCGCCGGTCTCGCCCTCGGGCAGCACGTCGGCGAGCCCCAGCGCCGCCAGCGCCCGGGCGGCGGCCGGATCGGGGCGGCGCGCGAAGCTCGTCAGCCGCAGGCCGCCCGAGGGCATCGAGGCGGCGGGCGAGACGCCGTCCGGCCATTCGATCAGCGAGGGGACCACGCCGCCGCAGGCCGCCACCCCGTCGGGCGGGACCGTCAGGCGCCAGTGCAGCTCGCCCCGCTGCATGGGCAGCAGGCGGCCCATGTCCTCGGGGCAGGCGGCGATCAGCGGCTCGGCCGCCTCGGTGCGGGCGACCCAGGCGACGAGGCGCGGGCCCCCGGCCAGCCGCGCGCGCATGTCGGCGCGGTGCAGGCCGAAGGGCATCGGGCCGGCCGCGGGCGGGGCCTGGTCGGGGTCGGGGGCGATCAGCTCGAGGTAGCAGGCGCCCAGCCGCCCCCCGTCCAGCGCCCACAGCGCGTTGTGGGTGCCGCGGCCCACGTGCACGCCGCCCTGGTCGGTGACGCCCAGCGCCGCCTCCAGCTTCGGGCGCGCGTCCGCCAGCGACAGGCAGGCGACGACGAGGTGGTCCAGTTCGGCGGCCATGGCGTGCTCCCTTGCCGGCTCGGGGTCCGGCGGGCATAGGATCGCGGGCGAGGGCGCGGATCAAGCCCGCGCCGCGCCCGCGCCGGAGCCCCGCCCATGCCCGCCCCGCCCACGCCCGATCCCTCCACGCCCGCCTCTTCCACGCCCGATTCGTCCACTACGGTCCCGTCCACGCCCGCCCCTTCCACGACCGCGCCCATGCCCTCGACGTCCCCGCCCGCCCTGCGCATCGCCCCCGCCGATCCCGCCTTCGCCGACTGGCCGGGGCTGCTGGCGCTGGTGCAGGCGGCCTTCGCCGTCATGGAGGGGCGGATCGATCCGCCCTCCTCCCTCGCGCGGATGGACGCCGCGGCGATGCGGGCGAAGGCGCAGGCGGAGACGCTGCTGCTGGCGCATGAGGGCGGCACGCTGGTCGGCTGCCTCTTCGCCGCCGAGCGGCCCGGCGCCCTCTACATCGGCAAGCTGGCGGTGCGCCCGGACCGGCAGGGGGCGGGGATCGGCGCCGCCCTGATGCGGGCGGCCGAGGCGCTGGCCCGCGCCCGCGGCCTGCCGGCGCTGGAGCTGCAGACCCGGGTGGAGCTGACCGGCAACCACGCCGCCTTCGCCCGCATGGGCTTCGCGCAGACCGGCGCCACGGCGCACCCCGGCTACGACCGCCCCACCAGCCTGAGCTTCCGCAAGACGCTCTGAGCCGCCTCAGCCGCCCTGCGGCAGGATGTAGACCGAGGGCTCGGCCGGCAGGGTGCGGGGGGTGAGCGTCAGCGAGCCGACCTCGGTCGCGTCCACGATCCGGAAGTCCCCCGCCATGCCCGCGGTGAAGCGGTCGAGCGACGAATACCCCCAGTAATGCATCGGCAGCACCACCGAGGCGCGCACCCGCTTCAGCAGCTGGATCATCTCCGGCAGGTTCAGCGTCACGCCCCCGTCGACCGGGGCCATCACCACGTCCAGCCGGCCGATGGCGGCGTAGTGGTCGGGGCCAAGCGCATGGTGCAGGTGGCCCAGGTGGCCGATGCACAGCTGGCCGACCTCGTAGATGAAGATCGAGTTGCCGTTGACCTCGCGCCCCCCGCCCCAGCCGCGGATGTCGGTGGGCACGTTGCGCACCAGCACGTCGCCGACCTCCTCCCAGACTTCGGCCTTCTCCTGCCCCACCTCGGGCCAGCCGCGGAAGACGTGGGGGATGCGCGGGTCGGGATGGGCGGTCCAGTGGGTCTCGTGCGCGTGGTTCATGGTCACGACGGTGGGCACCTCCACCGGGCCGGACCAGCCGTTGTAGTCGGTGGCGATGGTCACCCCGCCGCCGGTTTCGATCAGGTAGGTCGAGTGGCCGATGAAGCGGATGGTGACCTCGCCGGCCTCCTCGCCCTCGGCCTGGGCCAGGCGCATGTAGCTGGCGCCGGGCAGGATGCCGGCCACCGACTGGCAGACCGAGGCGGCGGCAGGCGCGGCGACGGCGACGAGCGCCCCCAGCCCGAGGGCGAGGGCGCGGGGCGCCGGAGCGCGGAGCGCCCGGCGAAGGGCGTCGGGGACGGTCAGGGCCATGCGATCTCCTCCCGCAGATGCGAAGGGCGGTTGGGAGGAGCCTACCGACGTCGTGGGAATCGGGAAGTCGCGATGCCGTGAGCGGACCCTCGGCGGACGCGAGCGGGGGGTCGGGGCGGCTCAGGCGGCGCGGGTCCACACCGGCTCGGCGCCCCGGCGGCCGGGCAGGGCGTGGTCGCCGGCGAAGCGCCAGCCCTCGGGCGGGTCGCCCGGCAGGGCGTCGATCACCGCGCCCGAGGCGCAGGCGGCGCAGCCCAGCGCGCGGGTCAGCGCCTCCATCCGGCTCGCCACGTTGACCGCGTCGCCGACGGTGGCGAGCTCCATCCGCCCCTCGGCGCCCACGTCGCCGACCACCACCGGGCCGAGATGCAGGCCCAGCGACAGCCGCACCGGGTCCCGGCCGGCGGCGGCGCGGCGGGCGTTCAGCGCGGCGACGGCGGCCAGAATCGCCTCGGCGCAGCGCAGGGCGCGGGCGGCGAGGTCGGCGGGATCGGGCTCCGCCGGATCCTGGGGGGCGAGGCCGAAGCTCGCCATGGTCCCGTCGCCGATGAATTTGTCGAGCACGCCGCCGGCGCGGAATACCTGCTCGGCCACCAGCCCGTGCACTTCGCGCAGCAGACCCGCCACGGCGGCCGGGTCGCGGTCCTCGGCCCAGCCGGTGAAGCCCACCACGTCGGTGAACAGGATCGCCGCCACCGCCCGGCGGTCGCCGCCGAAGGGGGCGTCGGCCTCGGCCATCCGCTCGGCCAGCGCGGCGGGGAGATAGCGCGCGAGGTTCGCGCCCCGCCGCTCCATCGCCGCCTGCCGGCGCGCGGTGCGCCGCGACAGCCGCACCGCCTGGGCGAGCATCGCCGCGACCACCAGGAACACCACGACCTCCTGGATCCAGACGCCCGGATCGACATGGAAGACCGAGAGCGAATCCTCGAGCGCCGCCTCGAAATCCTTGCGGGGCAGGGCCGCGCCCTCCCCGCCGCCGATCGAGGACAGCGAGACCCCCGGCTGCGCCAGCATCCAGACCCGCGCCAGCGAGGAGAACAGCGCCGCGCAGACGCCCCCCCACATCACCAGCCCCGGCGAGAAGCTGAAGGCCAGCGCCGCCAGCATCACGAAGTAGTAGCCCGCGTTCCCGAAATGCAGCATCGCCGCCGCCGGCAGCGGGGGCTCCGAGAACGGGTTCGGGACGTAGAGGGTGAAGCTCAGAAGCGCGTAGTTGAAGGCGATGACCGCGTAATGCGGCCAGGTCGCGGGCCCCCAGCGCCGCCCCGCCAGGGCCTGCAGCCAGACCGAGCCCGCGAACAGCGGCATCATCGCCAGGTGGTAGAGCGCGTCCGGCCAGCCCGCCACCAGCAGCACCAGCGGCGCCAGCGCGGCGAGGGCCAGCGTCACCACCCGCGCCGTGATCAGGCTGCGGGCGGCGGCCTCCTGCGCCATGATCCGGTCGATCCGGTCCTCGGCGGTCTCGCCCCGCGCCCGCTCGCCCGTCATGCCGCGCTCCCCCGGGGCCGCCTCGCCGGCCGCCTTTATGGAGGCCGCGGCGCCGCGGGCGCAAGCCGGCCGGGCCGGGGGAGGGGACGCGGGGGGCGGCTCGCGCGGGATTGTTCTCCCGGCCGGCCGGCTTGTATCGTCGCCGCGACTCGCGCGCGCCGCGGCCCCGCCCGGCGGCGCCCGGCGCGCTCTCCCGCCAGTCCACCCTCCCGCGAACCCGGGCGCGACCCCCGGGACGCCAGCAAGGAAACGCCCATGTCCGAGTATTCCACCGTCCTCGTCGAAACCGCCGGCCCCGTCTCGGTGGTGGCGCTGAACCGGCCCGACGCGCTGAACGCCTTCGACCCGGCCCTGCGCACCGACCTCGCCGCCGCGCTGAAGGCGGCTCATGCCGATCCCGACACCCGGGTGATCGTGCTCGCCGCCGAGGGCCGCGCCTTCTGCGCCGGCGCGGACCTGAAGGCCGCCAAGCCGGGCCGCGACACCCAGGCGAGCCTGATGAACGAGTACAAGCCCGTGATGGACGCCATCACCCGGGGGCCCAAGCCGGTGGTCGTCGCCGCCCAGGGCGCCTGCGCGGGCATCGGCGCCTCGCTGGTGATGGCCTCCGACCTCGCGGTGATGGAGGAGGACAGCTACCTCTATCTCGCCTTCGCCGCGATCGGCCTGATCCCCGACGGCGGCGCCCACTGGATGCTGCTGCGCGCCATCGGCAAGAAGCGCGCCTACCAGATGATCGTCGAGGCCGGCCGGATGACCGCGGCCGAGGCGCTGGAGGCCGGGCTCGCCAACAAGGTCGCCCCCAAGGGCCAGGGCCGGGCGGTGGCGATGGAATGGGCCGCGAAGCTCGCCCAGGGCGCGCCGCGCACCCTGCGCTACGCCAAGTCGGTGCTGGCGGCGGCCAACGACCACAGCTTCGACGACAGCTACGCCTACGAGGCGGCGCTGCAGGGCATCTGCGCCGGATCGAAGGACAATGCGGATGCCGTGAAGGCATTCCTCAACAAGGAGAAACCCGTCTTCACCGGGGCCTGAGCGACAGGTAAGAGGGATGCGTCCCGCAGGCGTCGCGCCGGCGGGACGACCGACCGGCGCGCCGCCTGGGCCCGCGGCCGGGGACCTCGGGGCGTCGCGCCCTGCGGGGCCCGGGCCCGGCGCGCGCCCGGAGCCGATCCGCCCGCCGGCCTCTCGCGGCCCGGCGGCGGAGCCGACGGTCCGACCCGCCGCCAGGCGGGCGGACGCGAGACGCAGGAACGGCGCGACCCCCGGGCCGCGGCCGGGGATGCCGGACGGGGCCGCAGCCCCCGCCGGCAGGCCCGGCCCGGGGGCCGCCGCTCCGCAACGCCCCCGACGGGGCAGGGGGAGCTGGGCGCATGGGGCGCAGGCTGGAAATCGTCGTGGCCGGGGCGGGAGTCGCCGGCCTCGCCTGCGCGGCCGCGCTCGGCCGGGCGGGGCATTCGGTGACGGTGGTCGAACAGGCCCCGGCGCTGGGCGAGGTCGGGGCGGGGCTGCAGCTCTCGCCCAATGCGGTGCGCGCGCTCGACTGGATGGGCGCGGGCGAGGCCGTCCGCGCCGCCGCCTCGCGCCCCGAGGCGGTGGAGCTGCGCCTGCACCGCACCGCCTCGGTCGTCTACCGCATGGGTCTGGGCCGCGCCGCCGAGAGCCGCTGGGGCGCCCCCTACCTGCACCTGCACCGCGCCGACCTGCTCGCCGCGCTCGAGGGCGCGGCGCGGGCGCACGGCGCGCAGATCCGGCTGGGCGAGCGGGTGGAGCGCGCGTCCGACCGGCGCGGGGGCGCCACGCTCCACACCGACGCGGGCCGGCTGGAGGGGGACCTCGCGATCGGCGCGGACGGCGTGCGCTCGGTCCTGCGCACGGACCTCGCGAACCCCGGCAAGCCGCTGTTCTCGGGTCACGTCGCCTGGCGCGGGCTGGTCCCGGCCGAACGGCTGCCGGCCGGGCTCCTGAGCCCCCGCACCACGGTCTGGATGGGCCCCCGCCGGCACCTGGTGACCTACCCGCTGCGCGAGGGGCGGCTGCTGAACTTCGTCGCCGTCGAGGAGCAGGAGACCTGGACCGCCGAGGGCTGGTCCGCCCCCGGCGACCCGGACGCCCTGCGCGCCAGCTTCGCGGGCTGGCACGGGGAGGTCGAGACCCTGTTCGCCTCCGTGCAGGAGACCTTCCGCTGGGGCCTCTTCGGCCACCGCCCCCTGAAGCGCTGGTCGCAGGGGCGGCGCGCGGTGATCGGCGACGCGGCTCATCCGACGCTGCCGTTCCTCGCCCAGGGCGCGGGCATGGCGCTGGAGGACGCGGTGGTGCTGGCGCGCGCGCTCTCGACCTACGAGCCGACCCAGGCGCTGGACGCCTGGGAGCGCGTCCGCAAGCCCCGCGCCACCCGCCTCCAGCAGGCGGCGGCGCGCAACGGGCGGCGCTTCCACGCCCGCATCGAGCCCGAGCAGTGGATCAAGGCCGCGGCGCTGGGCGCCTTCGCCCGCCTCGCGCCCGAGACCGCTCAGGGGCTGAACGACTGGGTCTATCGCTACGATCCCGTATCGACGCCGATCTGACGGGGCGGCGTCCGCCGGGAGCGGTCTGCAGGCGCCCTGCGGGCGGGCTTGGCCGGGGGGCGCCTTTGACGGGCGACGCGGCCGTTGGGAGAGGGCGGAGCCTCCGGCGGGCTCCTGACTCACCAAAGAACAAGCCCGCGCCTGTCCTCCGGATCCGTCTCTCGCTTGCGATGCCTGAGCGACTCGCCCCCTCCGGTCAAGGACAAGCCCGCCTTCGGCGGGTCGCTTCGCGATCCTTGACCGGAGGGGGCGAGTCGCTCTGGTCGGCATCCGCGAGAGACGGCTCCGGAGAACAGGCGCTTTGCGAGGTCTGGCCGTCGCTGCGCCCCGGCGCCCGGATCGGGCGGCGGGGCGACAGGACGGGGGGCGCGGGCGCCGAGCGCCGGAAGTCGTCTCCAATCCGTGACGCGAAGCCGGCTGTTCAGGCTCGTGGCCTTCGCTATAATCGGCATATGACGGCGCAGATCCATTCCATCTCCGACAGCTTCCGCGTCGAGAGCCCCCGGGACGGGGCGCAGGGGGCGGTCGTGTTCTCCTCGCCGCATTCCGGCCGCGCCTATCCCGAGGACCTGCTGCGCGCCTCGCGGTTGAGCGCCCACGACCTGCGGCGTTCCGAGGACGCCCATGTCGAGCAGCTCTTCGCCGACGCCCCCGACCACGGCGCGCCGCTGATCCACGCCATGGTTCCGCGCGCCTACGTCGACCTGAACCGCGGGCCGGAGGAGCTGGATCCCGCCCTGATCCAGGGCGTGCGCCCCGCCGGCCTGAACCCGCGCCTCGCCGCGGGACTGGGCGTGATCCCGCGCGTGGTGGCCGAGGGCGTGGCGATCTACACCGGCAAGCTGACCCAGGCCGAGGCTCAGGACCGCCTGCGCCGCTGCTGGCGGCCCTATCACGCCGCGCTGCAGGACCTGTGCGAAAGCGCCCGCGCCCGCCACGGCCACGCGATCCTGATCGACTGCCACTCGATGCCCTCGGACGCGCTGCGCGCCGCGCCGCGGGTCAAGGGACGGCGGCCGGAGGTGATCCTGGGCGACCGCTTCGGCGTCTCCTGCGCCCCCTGGGCGATCGAGCAGGTCGAGGCCGCCTTCCGCGAGGCCGGCTTCGCGGTGGCGCGCAACTCGCCCTTCGCCGGCGGCTACATCACCCAGCGCTACGGCCGCCCGGGCCGCGGCGTGCATGCGGTGCAGATCGAGATCGACCGCGGCCTCTACCTCGACGAGGCCCGCGTCGCCCCCGGCCCCGGCTTCGAGGCGGTGCGCACCGCCCTGCGCCCGGTGGTGGCGGCGATGGCGGCGCTGGAGCCGCCGGCCTCGGCGCTCGCCGCCGAATAGCGCGTCCGAGCCCTGCTCAGGTGATTCGCGGCCGCCCTCGCCGCGCCGCGCGGGACGCCGACAAGCCCCTCACGTAAGCGTAAACTTCTGGCTGGGCGAAAAAAAAGGGCCGCGCGAACGCGGCCCAAGTCTAGGGAGGAAACGCCCAGAAGGGCGGTGGCGTCAGACGCCACGGATTTCAAGCTATATGTGCGCTGCAGCAATTTCAACGATGACCTTTGGGAAAGCGGCATCCCGCCACGCAAAACCCTGATTCCATGGTTAAATTCATTGCACAAAAGGTTAATTTGCACACGTTCCAATCGCGAGTCAGACCGCAGGCGCCGCATTCGACCGTCAGGAACGTGAATGACGCTGCGTCACCTTAGCGATCTTCCCTTCAGAATCGCCCCAAGTCCGAAGCGCTGACGGATCGCATCCGCCGCTTTTTCCGCCGCCCCCCGGCGTCCTGCGTCAGGATCCAGCAGGTCCCCGGAACGCTCCGCCTCGGATTCGGGCACGAGGTCCGAGATCCCCACCCCGAGCAGCCGGAACGGCCCGGCGTTCATCTCGCGCTGCAGCATGGGCCGGGCGATGCGGTAGAGCCGGTCGGCGAGCTGCACCGGCTCGGGCGGCGTCGCGCGGCGGGTCAGCAGGCGGAAATCGGCCCGTTTCAGCTTCAGCGTCACCGTACGCCCCGCCAGACCCTTGGCCTTGGCGCGGCCGGCGGCCTTCTCGGCCATCCGCCACAGATGCCCGTCGAGCAGGTCGGGATCGGAGACGTCCTCGTCGAAGGTCGTCTCGTTGGAGATCGACTTCAGCGCCGCGTCGGGGGCCACGCGGCGCGCATCCTCCCCGCGGGCGAGCTTCAGCAGCCGCGCCCCCATCGCCCCATGCCGCGCCATCACCCGGTCCGGGTCGGCGCGCAGCAGGTCGCGCAGCGTGCGGATGCCCTCCCCCTCGAGCTTCGCGGCGGTGGCCTCGCCGATGCCCCAGACGATGCGGATCGGCTTGTCGATCAGGAAGGCCTCGGTCTCCGCCCGCCCGATCACCGAGAAGCCCCGCGGCTTGTCGAGGTCGGACGCGATCTTGGCGAGGAACTTGTTGTGGCTGAGCCCGACCGAGGCCGAGACGCCGACCTCCGCCTCGATCCGCCGGATCAGGCGGGCCATGGCGGCGGCTGGCGACATGCCGTGCAGGCGCTGGGTGCCGGAGAGATCCAGGAACGCCTCGTCCAGCGACAGCGGCTCGATCATCGGGGTCAGCTCGTCCATCAGGGCGCGGATCTGGCGGCTGACGGCGGCGTAGTGCTCCATCCGCGGCTTGATCACCGCCGCCTCGGGGCAGAGCTTCAGCGCCTTGAACATCGGCATCGCCGAGCGCACGCCGCGGGTGCGCGCGATGTAGCAGGCGGTCGAGACCACGCCCCGCCGCCCGCCCCCGATGATCAGCGGCACGTCGCGCAGGGCGGGGTCGTCGCGCTTCTCGACGCTGGCGTAGAAGGCGTCGCAGTCGAGATGGGCGATCGAAAGCGCGTGCAGCTCGGGATGCGCCAGCGCCCGCGGGCTGCGGCAGGCGGGGCAGCGCGGCCGGGCGCCCGCCGCGACCTCGAAGGTCGCGCCGCAGTCGCGGCACAGCGCGGGCAGGGGCGTCGTGGACATGGGGCCCAGTCTAGCGCGCCGCGCGGGCGCGCGCGCGAGGATTTCGGTCCGCCCGCGCGACCGTGCGCGCGGGGCTCTGCCCGCGCGCACGAGCGGGAGCGAGGGTTCCGGTGCGCGCGGCCGTGGCCGTGCAGGGGGCCGGCGAAGGGGACGCGGGGGCGGCGCTCAGCCGAGCAGCTCGCCCACCTTCTGGGCGATCAGCGCGGCGACCGCCTCGATGCGCAGGCGGGCCTGGTCGACGAAGCCGGCCCAGGCGTCGAGGTAGGGCGAGGCCTCGGGCAGCATCGCCGCCACCTGGTCCTTCTCGACATAGGCGAAGGCCAGCGCGCCGCACAGGATCAGCGCCAGCACGAAGCCCGCCGCGTAGCCCATCCCGGCGCCGGCGCCGCGCTCCTCCTCCGCCTCGGCGGCGCGCAGCTCGGCCGACAGGCGCTCGGCGTCGATCGAGGCGGGGCGGCGCGCGCCGGGGGCGCGGGTCTCGCCCGGGCGCGGGGCGCCGGGACGGGGCGGGCGCGGCGGCTCTCCGGTGCGCAGGCGCGAGGCGGCGGCGGGGGGCGCCTCGGGCTCGTCCGCCAGGCCGTGGGCGGGGGCGGAGCTGGTCTCCGACAGGGCCGAGAGCTCGCGCGCCGCCTGCGACATGCCGGGCATGGTCGAGGGGGCGGTCTCCATCGCCTCCAGCTCCGGGCCGGGCTGGAACCACTGGTGGCGGCAGGCGCTGCACTCCACCCGGCGGCCGCCCACGCCCAGCGCGGAGTCGGGCGCCTCGTAGACGGCGGAGCAGTTGGGGCAGGTCACGCGCATGGCTCGGTCGCTCCGGGGCGGATGGGGCGGTCGGGCAGGACCGCGGGCAGGTCTCGGGGCCAGTCTTAGCGCGGGGGCCGGCGCCGGCCAAGCGTCGCGCGCGCCGGGCGCCGCAACGGCGGCCGTCGCGGTCGGGGGGCCGCATTGCGCCCGACCGGCGCATTTGCGAATGTCGCGCCGCCTGACGGAGACCCGCGGCGCCCGCCCGCGGCGGGGCCGGGCGCGGCAGGCCCCAGGAGGCGCGGACCAGGGACGCGGAGACGGATGGCGGCGCTGGAGATCGGCGGAATTCGCGTGGCGCGCGGCGGGCGGACGGTGCTGGACGGCGCCGACTGGAGCCTCGCGCCCGGAGAGCTGCACGTGATCACCGGCGCCACCGGCGCCGGCAAGTCGACCCTGCTGGCGCTGGCGGCCCTGTCGCTCGCCCCCCAGGGCGGGGAGCTGCGCCTGTTCGGCGCCCCCGCCCCCGCCCCGGACGCGCCCGCCGCCGATGTCCTGCGCCGGCGCATCGGCGCGGCCGAGCAGCGCCCCGCCTTCCTCGACCACCTGACGCTGGAGGAGAACGTGGCCCTGCCGCTGCGCCTCGCCGGCCGCGATCCCGCCGACCGCGCCGCCCAGGCGCGCGAGCTGCTGGACTGGCTGGGCCTGGCCGATCGCGCCGGCGACCCGCCCGCGGCGCTGTCGGAAGGAGAGCGCCGCCGCGCCGCCCTCGCCCGCGCGGTGATCGCGGGGCCGGAGCTGATCCTGGCCGACGAACCCTCCGAGGCCCAGGACCGCGCCGGCGTCGCCCGGGGGCTGGAGATGCTGGCGGCGCTGGCCGAGCATGGCGCGGCGGTGGCGCTCGCCACCCGCGACGCGGAGCTGGTGCGCCTCGCCCGCCACCACGTCGAGGCCCGCCTGTGGCGCCTCGAGGAGGGCCGCCTGTCCCCCGGGGTCGCCGCATGACCCCGCCCGAGCCCAAGCCCGCCCGGCGCCGCCGCGCCAAGGCCGAGCCGGCCGAGGAGGCGCCCCCCAAGCCCCGCCGGACCCGCCGCGCCAAGACGCGGCCGGAGGAGGCCGCGCCTCCGCCCGAGGCCGAGACCAAGGCCGAGGCCGAGACCGACGCCCCCGCGCCGAAGGCGCCCGGGGGCCCCGTCCTGCTGTCCCGCGCGGTCTCGGCGACGCGCCGCGCGATCCGCCGCGCCTGGGTCGAGCGTCGCACGCCCCCGCTCGCCCCCCGCTCCGGCGGCCTGGGGACGACCGGCGTGCTCTGCGCCCTGGTCGCGGCCCTGGCGCTCGCCGCGGGCGTCGCGGGCGAGCGGCTGGCCCGCGCCTGGACCGCCGAGTTCGGCGCCGCCGCGACCCTGGTGGCCCTCGGCCCGCCCGAGGCGGCCGCGCGCGACTTCCGCGCGGCGCTCGTGGTGCTCGAGACCACGCCTGGCATCGCCGACCTGCGGGTGCTGGAGGCGCCGGAGCGCCGCGCCCTCCTCGCCCCCTGGCTGGGTCCGAACCAGGCCGCCCCCTCCGAGCCGCCGCCGATGGCCGCCATGCGCCTCGTCGACGGCGGCCCGGACCCCGAGATGCTGGCCCTGCGCCTCGCCGAGGAAGCCCCCGGCGCGGTCTTCGACGACCATTCCGGCTGGCGCGGGCCGCTGCTGTCGGCGGCGGGCGACGCCCGGCTGATCGGCTGGGGCGCGGCGGCGCTGGCGGGGGCGCTGGGCATGGCGCTCTGCGCGCGCATCGCCGGCGGCTGGACCGCCCGGGGCCGCGAGGCGCAGCGGCTGCTGCGCCGGATGGGCGCGACGCGCGCCCGTCTGCGCCGCGCCTGGGCCGGCCGCGCCGCCTGGCGCACCTTCTGGGCGGCCGGGCTGGGGGCGGCGCTCGCCGCCGCCGCGCTGGCCGCGCCCGAGCTTCTCGACGGCCCCGCCGCCCGCGTGCCCATCGCCCCGTCGGGCTGGGACTGGCTGGCGCTGGCCGCGCCCGCCCCGCTGTTCGCGCTCGCCGCCTGGGCGGGGGCGCGGCTGGCGCTGCGCCCGGCGCTGCGCGGCGACGCGGAGGCCGGGCGATGACCCTCCGTCCCCCATCGGGAGAGCAGCCGTGAGCCGCCAGGACCCCACCCGCCTGCCCTCGGGCGGCGCCCTCGCCTGGCTGCGCGGCCTGGCGCTGATCGTGTTCATGTACGCGCTGATGGCGGCGATGGGGCTGCTGTGCGCCCCCGCCGTGCTGATCGCGCCGCGCCGGGCGGCGATCTGGTCCTGCCGCAGCTACTGCCGGATCGTGCTGCCCGCCGCCCGCCTGCTCTGCGGCCTGCGGTGGGAGGTGCGCGGCGAGGTCCCGAAGGGCGAGGCGCTGATCGCCTGCAAGCACCAGAGCTTCCTCGACATCATCATCCTGGTGCGGGTGCTGCCCGCGCCGCGCTTCGTGATGAAGCGCTCGCTGCTCTGGGCGCCGGTGCTGGGCTGGTATGCGCGCAACCTGGGCTGCGTGGCGGTGGACCGCGGCGCCAAGGGCGCCGCCGTGCGCCACATGCTCAAGGAGACCTCGGCCGACGGCACGCCGGGCCAGCTGATCATCTATCCGCAGGGCACCCGCGTGCAGCCGGGCGCGAAGGCGCCTTACAAGGTCGGCGTGGCCGCCCTCTACGAGACGCTGGAGACCCCGATCACGCTGGCCGCCACCAACGCCGGCGTGTTCTGGGGCCGGGCCGAGATCGCCCGCCGCCCCGGCCTCGCGGTCGTCGAGTTCCTCGACGAGGTGCCCCCGGGCCTGAGCCGCGCCGAGGCCATGGCCAAGGTCGAGGGCGAGATCGAGGCCGCCTCGGACCGCCTCCTGGCCGAGGCCCGCGGCGCCGCCCTCTGACCCCGGCCGCCCCGGCGCGACGCCCCCGCGGGGACGCGGCCGGCCGGGGGGCTCAGCCGAACAGGTCGCCCTGCTTGGGCGCGGGCCTCGGCGCGCGGGGGGCCTTCGGCTCGGCCGGCGGCTTCGCCTTCGCCGGAGGCTCGTCCCCGCCCGTCTGCGGCCCGCCCCCGCCCGCCTGCGGCCCGTCGCCGCCCGGGGGCGGCGCGTCGGCGGGGTCGAGGGCGGCGGCGCGGCGGCCGTCGGCGAATTCGACCTCGACCAGGGCGCCGGCGGGCAGGGCGGCGGAGCGGCCGGCCGGAGCGCCGTCGAGG
Organism: Albimonas pacifica; assembly: GCF_900113695.1. Classification (GTDB taxonomy): domain Bacteria; phylum Pseudomonadota; class Alphaproteobacteria; order Rhodobacterales; family Rhodobacteraceae; genus Albimonas; species Albimonas pacifica. The sequence goes on from NZ_FOQH01000003.1 coordinate 93,317, forward strand.
CGCACCACCGCGTAGCCGCGGGCCAGGGTCTGCTTGTAGCTCAGGCTCTCCAGCAGCCGCTCGGCGCGGGCGTGGCGGTCGCGCTCCCGGCTCACCGCGGTCGCGGCGGCGCGGTCGAGGCGGGCGGTCAGGGCGCCCAGCCGCTCCCGCCGCCGCCCGATCTCGGCGCGCAGCGGGGCGGGACGCAGGCGCAGCCCGGCGAGCCGGTCGGTCTTGCGCGCCACCAGCGCCCGCAGCAGGGCCGGCGAGAACCGCCCCCCCGACCCGGTCGCCAGGGCCGCCCGCCGCGCCTGCACGCCCGCGACCAGCGCGCGGGGCAGCCGCTCGGCGGCGAGGTCGAGGCGCTGGGCGCGTTCGGCCAGCAGCGCCTCGGGGCGGGGCAGGACGCGGGCCAGCGCGCGCAGCCGCTCGCGCCGGTCGGCGAGGCCGCGGGCGGCGGCGCGCACGCGGCGTTCCTCCAGCGCGGCGAGGCTCGCCAGCAGCTCGGCGCGCACCGGCACCGCCAGCTCGGCGGCGGCGGTGGGGGTGGGGGCGCGGCGGTCGGAGGCGAAGTCGATCAGGGTGGTGTCGGTCTCGTGTCCCACCGCCGAGATCAGGGGGATCCGGCTGTCGGCGGCGGCGCGGACCACGATCTCCTCGTTGAAGCTCCACAGATCCTCGACCGAGCCGCCGCCGCGGGCCACGATCAGCACGTCCGGCCGCGGCACCCGCCCGCCCGGCTCCAGCGCATTGAAGCCGCGGATGGCGTGGGCGACCTCGGCGGCGGAGGACTGGCCCTGCACGGCGACCGGCCAGATCAGCACCTTGCGCGGAAACCGGTCCGCCAGCCGGTGCAGGATGTCCCGGATCACCGCGCCCGAGGGGCTGGTGACGACGCCGATCACCTCCGGCAGGTAGGGCAGGGGCTTCTTGCGCTCGGCCGCGAACAGGCCCTCCTCGGCGAGCGCCGCCTTCAGCCGCTCCAGCTTCGCGAGCAGCGCGCCCATGCCGGCGAGGCTCATCTCCTCGATCACCAGCTGGTAGCGCGACTGGCCGGGGAAGGTGGTCAGGCGGCCGGTCGCCACCACCTCGTCGCCCTCGGTCGGCTGCACCGAGAGCCGCCCCACCTGCCCCTTCCAGATCACCGAGGCGAGCACCGCCCGGTCGTCCTTCAGGTCGAGGTAGACATGGCCCGAGCGCGGCCGCGACACGCGCCCCACCTCGCCGCGCACGCGCACGCGGCCGAACTCCCCCTCGATCACCCGGCGCACCGCGCCCGAGAGCTCGGAGACGGACAGCTCCGGCAGGTTGCCGGGCCCGCCCGCGGAGGGATCGTCGGGGCCGGAGGGCGGATCGGGTGCGTCGAACAGGCTGCTCATGGCGGCATCCTAGCCTGCATGAAAGCGGCGCGAAATGGCCCCGAAACCCGCCGCAAGCTGACGCGAAGGCGCCACGATCGCCTGCGAGTTTCTGCATATCGGCAGGCCGGGGCCGCGTGCGATCGCGCCTCGCCGCCAGAAGAAGCAGGAGGATCGACATGACCCGCCCGAACCGTTTCGCCACCGCGATCGTGGCCGCTCTGACCGCGGGCGCCGTCGCCGGTCCCGCCCTCGCCGGCATCGGCCTGCCCGAAGCCAGCAAGGAGCACTGGACCGCCCACACGATCACCGAGGGCCGCCTCGCGCAGATCAACGCCAAGGGCGAGGGCCGCTTCGCCGTCTACTGCATGCCGGGCGACAAGAAGGGCGCGATCTTCTACCGCGAGCCCGCCGCCGCGCGCGACGAGGTCCGGGCCGCCGGCGACAAGATCGACGTGGTGTTCACCTTCGACGGCGCCAACAAGATCGAGCGCACGATGACCTGGAACGAGGAAGGCCAGTACTGGACCGACCCGTTCGGGCCGAACTCGCCGCTGGCCGACCACATGAAGCGCTACTACGAGGTGCGCATCAACGTGAAGGGCCACAAGGGCGTCGACAGCGACTTCACCCTGAAGGACAGCTGGCGCTCGATCGAGACGATGTTCTCGGGCTGCTGATCGCGGCAGGCCGATGGGACGGAGGGCCGCGCACGGGATCGTGCGCGGCCCTTTTCGACCGCGGGCGCCCGCCCGTGCGGTCGACAGGATGCCCCGCGGAAACCGCGGGCGCGGGACCGCCGCGCGCTTGGCATGGCGCGCCGGCGATGTATGGTCCCGCAGGGTCAACTTCATCAGGGAGGCGGCTTTCATGACGAACCGTCTGGCCGCGGCGATGGTCGCGGGAGTTATGGCTGTGGCGGCGGCGGCGCCGGCCTGGGCGGTGAACCTGCCGGAGGCCAAGCGCGACGTGTGGACCTCGCACAAGATCAGCCGCGGGGCGATCGCGCAGGTCAACTCGCGCGGCGAGGGCCGCTTCGCGGTGGTCTGCAACAAGACCGACCGCAAGGGCTACCTGGTCTACCTGCTGCCCAAGGAGGACCGCGGGCGGATCACGGGCGGCTCGATCGACGTGACCTTCAACTTCGACAAGGGCCGCAACCGGATCAACCGCACGCTGACCTGGGATCCCGACGGCTTCTACACCGACCCGTTCGGCCCGAACTCGCCCCTCGCGGACTGGATGAAGCGCGCCTACGACGTGCGGATCAACGTCAAGGGCCACAAGGGCGTGGCCTCGGACTTCTCGCTCAAGAACAGCTGGGTCTCGATCACCCGGATGTTCGAGATCTGCGACTGACGAGACGAAGGCCCCCTCGGACGGCGAGGCGACGCGGCCGGCCCCCGGGGCCGGCCGTTCCGTTGCGGACGCGCGCCCAGGCGATTGCATCGGCGGGCCCCGGCGCGCCATGGTGGCGGCCGCCCGCGATGTCGCCCTCCAGGAGGCTCCTTCCCCCGATGCCGTTCGCCCGCGCCGCCCGGACCGCGCTGAGAGACGCCGCGCGCGAGGCCACCTTCGTCACCGACCGCCTCGCGGGCGGCTACGCGAACCGGCTGTGGCTGCTGGGCGACGGCCGCAGCGGCACGACCTGGGCGTCGTCTCTGATCAACTCGACCCGCCGCTACCGCGAGCTGTTCGAGCCGGTGCACCCCACCCTCCAGCCGCGCTTCCGGTTCCTGCCCATCGCCGCCTACGCGCGCCCCGGGGAGCCCTGGCCGGAACTGGAGGCGGCGCTGGGCGAGGTGTTCTCGGGGCGCGTGCGCGGGCCGCGGCTGAACCTCGGCGCCGCCTGGGGCGGCTTCCGCCGCGACCTGCTGGTCAAGGACGTGTTCGCGAACCTGATCGCGGCCTGGGCGGCGCCGCGCTTCGCCCCGCTCGTGCCCGTGCTGCTGATCCGGCACCCGCTTGCGACCGCGCTCTCCAAACTCTCGGCCGACTACCAGTGGATCCGCCGCCCGACCCTGTTCCTCGAGGACCCCAGGCTGATCGAGGATCATCTGCACGACGTGGCGGACCTGCTGCGCCGGGTCGAGGCGAGGGGCGATCCGCTGCTGAACCACGTCGCGGTCTGGGCGATCGTGAACGCCGTGCCGCTGCGCCAGTTCGCGCCGGGCCAGGCCCATGTGCTGTTCTACGAGGACTGCCTCGTCGACCCGGTGGGCGAGATGCGCGCCCTGCACCGCAAGCTCGGCCATGGCGAGGACTGGTGGCGGATCCGCCCCGACGTGCTCGACCGGCCGAGCGCGAGCTCGCGCGCCTCGGACGTGGGCGCGCGCCGCCGCTCCCCCTACGGCGCCTGGAAGGCGCAGGTCTCGCCCGAACAGCTCGCGGCCGCCGACGAGATCCTGGCGGCCTTCGGCCTCTCCGACCTCTACGACCCCGAGGGCAAGCCCCGCCGCGAGGCGCTGGCGGCGTTCCCTGCCGGAGGCGGCTGATCGTCCGCATCACGGATCGCGATGCGCGATTCCGTCGCGAAACCTTCCCTTCCCTGCCGGTCCGCGCTACATGCGCGCCTCTGTCAATGGAAGCCGGAAGGGCTGGATCTTATGGGCTACCGAGTCGCCGTCGTCGGCGCCACGGGCAATGTGGGCCGGGAAATGCTGAACATCCTCGCCGAGCGGGAGTTCCCCGTCGACGAGATCGTGGCGCTCGCCTCGCGGAAATCGCTGGGGACCGAGTGCTCGTTCGGCGACAAGACTCTCAAGACCAAGGACCTGGACACTTTCGACTTCACCGGCTGGGACATGGCGCTGTTCGCCATCGGCTCGGACGCGACCAAGATCTACGCCCCCAAGGCGGCGGCCGCGGGCTGCGTGGTGATCGACAACTCGTCGCTCTACCGCTACGACCCGCAGGTGCCGCTGATCGTGCCCGAGGTGAACCCCGACGCGATCGAGGGCTATTCCCAGAAGAACATCATCGCCAACCCCAACTGCTCGACCGCGCAGATGGTGGTGGCGCTGAAGCCGCTGCATGACCGCGCCAGGATCAAGCGGGTGGTGGTCTCGACCTACCAGTCCGTCTCCGGCTCGGGCAAGGAGGCGATGGACGAGCTGTGGAACCAGACCAAGGGCCTCTACGTCCCCGGTCAGGAGGTCGAGCCGTCGGTCTATCCCAAGCAGATCGCCTTCAACGTCATTCCCCACATCGACGTCTTCATGGAAGACGGCTCGACGAAGGAAGAGTGGAAGATGGTCGCCGAGACGAAGAAGATCGTCGATCCCAAGATCAAGGTGACCGCCACCTGCGTGCGCGTGCCGGTGTTCGTGGGCCACTCGGAGTCGATCAACATCGAGACCGAGGAGTTCCTCGACGAGGACGAGGCCCGCGAGATCCTGCGCGAGGCCCCCGGCATCATGGTCGTCGACAAGCGCGAGGCCGGCGGCTACGTCACGCCGATCGAGTGCGTGGGCGAATACGCCACCTACATCTCGCGCATCCGCCAGGACGGCACGATCGAGAACGGCCTGAACTTCTGGTGCGTCTCGGACAACCTGCGCAAGGGCGCCGCCCTGAACGCCGTGCAGATCGCCGAGCTGCTCGGCCGCCGGGTCCTCAAGAAGGCCTGAGCCGGCCGCGCCTCCGGGCGACGAGACCGAACTGCGGCGAACGCCGCGGGCCCCGCCCGCGGCGTTCCGCGTTTCGGACCCTGCCGCGGCGGCTGGGGCCGGTCGTTTCCGGTCTGCGAATGATCCGCCGCAGTGCGGAATCTCGTCCCGGAATCAGGCGCTTGCCGGATGCGTCAGGCCGCCGCGCGCTGCTGATTTCAAAGGTGTTCGAATTGCGGCGCGATTGCGGCGCGGGGCGGGAGCCCCCATGCTCGGTTCCGGGACGCGGGCACCGCAGACACGGACGACGCCGCATGATGCATCCGACGAGAGCTCTCGCGCCGCTGGGCGCGCTCATCCTGCTCGTCGCCGCCGCCGGCGCGACGGCCGCGCCCCAGCGCGCGCCCCTGCCGCCGGCGCGGCCGGGGCTGCAGATCTCGCCTGCCGTCGTGGCGCCGCCCGCGCCCCGGCTCGCCGCACGGACAGACGCCGCCGGGGCGGAGGATCCCTGGCTCGACGGGCTCGCCGCCCTCGCCCGCGCCCGCGCGGCCCCGCGCAACTGGCGCGCCGGCGCCAGGGCCGCGGCCCGGCCGACCGGGCAAGCCGCGACCCCGACGCAAGCCGCGACCGCTCCGCCGCCCCTGCCGCCGACCGGCGGCGCCTGGGGCGAGGGCTACCGCAACGCCCGCGCGGCGATGACCGCCCATCGCTGGAGCGAGGCCGCGGCCACCTTCCGCGCCCTGGCCGAGCGGCGCCCCGACCTGCCGCGCCCCCGCCTTGCGCTCGCCCGCGCCGCCGCCATGGCCGGCGACTGCGCCTCGGCCCTCTCCGAGCTGACCCGCGTCGAGCCCCGGCGCTCCCGCCTCGCCCCCGGCCTGTTCGAGACCGCCGAGGCCGACGTCGCCGCCCGCTGCGGGCCGCGGCGGGAATGGTCGATGGCCTTCGGCGTCGACATGGGCCTGCCCGGCGAGGACCGCCGGCCCGAGACGCTGGAGCGGCCCGCCCCCACCCTCTTCGACCGCCATGGCGAGCGTCTCGCCGCCCGGATGACCGCCGCCCCCTCCGACCGCGCCTGGAGCGTCGCCCGCCTGCAGGCGACCGAACATCTGCGCGGGGAGGGCGCCGCGCGCTACGCCCGGTTCGCCCGCTTCGAGCTGCAGAACTGGGAGGACGCCCCGGCCCGCGCCGTCGCCGCCCTGGGGGGCGAGGCCGCCGCCGACGCCATGCGCGCCTCGGGCGAGATCGCGGCCGACCTCGGCGCCGACTGGCAGGCGCTGCGCAGCTCGCTGACCCACCGCGTCGCGCTGGCCCCGGGCGGGGACGCGCCCGCGCTGGAGCTCGGCGCCGGCGCCGAGGCCCGCGTGGCCGACGGCGGCGGCCGCTCCGGCTGGGCGGAGCTGCGCGTGGCGGGGGAGACCCCGCTCCTGCGCCGCGCCCGCCTGCGGGCGGAGGCCGCCCATCTCCTCTCCCGCGCCGAGAGCGACGGGGAGACGTCCGAGGCGCGTTCCGCCCGCGCGGCCCTGACGCTCGCCCGCCCCGCCCCCGCCGTGGGCGCCGCGGCGCAGGCCGAGCTCTTCGCCGCCGCCACGCTCGACGCGCCCGGGGCGGGCGGCTGGGAGGCCGCGGCCTGGCGCGCCGGGGCCCGGCTCAGCGGGCTGGGCCCCGACGCGCTCGCCGTCGCAGAGCTGGGCGTGGGCCGCTTCGCCCCGGAGGAGCCCGGTCCCTCGGTCTGGCTGATCCTGTCGCGCACCTGGTGATGCAGGGCATTCCGGCCACAGGGGTGAGGCGCGGATGCGACGCCTCGCGGCCGCCTCGTTCGGGGCGATTCGCTCCCCGTTGCACCGGCGCGAATCCTGCCCATAGCGTCCGCCCATGCGCCCGACCCTGATTCTCTCCCTGATGCTCGCCGGCCTCGCCTCGCCGGCCCTCGCCGATTGCGTCGAGATCGGACGCGGCTCGGGCGAGATCCTCGCCGAGATGACCCGCGCCGAGCTGAATCGCGACGAGCGGTTGCTGGTCGAGGAGCGCTTCGGCCCCGACTTCGCCGAGGCCGCGCGCCTGGGCATCGCCGCCGACGCCCTGTTCCGCTTCGCGCGCTGCGAGCTGAACGGGACCGAGCCGGTGGAGCTGGTCGCCGTCGGCCGCTCGCCGGCCCATTGCGCCGGCCCCGCCGCCTTCGGCGACCGCGGCCAGCCGCCGGTCTGCGGGATCTGGGCGCTGTCGGAGACGCCCGAGGGCTGGGTGCAGGTGCTGGAGACCGCCGGCGCCGCCCGCCTCAGCGCCTCCACCACCAACGGCTGGCGCGACGTGGTGGTCGAGCGCGGCGGCGCCCCCGCGGTCTGGAAATACGGCGGCGCGGTCTACCAGGAGGATCTCGGCGACGCCGACCCCCAAGCCTATGCGCTGGAGGATTACGGCGGCTACGGCCAGGGCCCCGCGGCGATCGACTGGTTCGCTTTCGACGACCCGATGCCCGAGGCCATCGACGCCGCCTTCCTTTGGTTCTACGGCGTCGAGATCCGCGGGACCGAGGGGCGCGTGGGCGTGCTGCCCGACGCCTTTCGCGTCGGCGCCGTCGACCTCGACGAGGACGGCGCCGAGGAGGCGGTGATCCAGGGCCTATCCCCCGACTTCTGCGGCCCCGAGGGCTGCCAGCACTGGGTGCTCGAGGGGCTGGGCCGCCAGGATCCGCCCCGGATCTCCGGCCGCCTGCTGGGCTTCGACCTGCAGGCCGCGGCCACCGGCGGGCGCGGCGGGCGCGACCTGATCGCCTCCTCGGCGATGGGGCTGATCGTCTACCGCAACGACGGCGACGGCTGGGCGCTGCCCTCGGGCGACGGCAACTGAGACCCGCGCCCCGCGCGCGGCCGGGCCCCCTGCCGCGCACACGAATGACCTTGCGTCATTCGTGTGAAAAGGTTTCGCCGATACAGGCGCTCCTGAATTAACCTGCGTTCATGAACTTGGCCGCATGCCTCTCCGCCCCTCGGGCGGGGAGCGACGCCTGCGGCGTGCGCGGCCCCCGCGGTCCGGGGGCGGCGCGCGGCCGGGCGACGGCCCATCGTTTTCTGGACGGACCGCGGCCCGGGCGGGCCGCGGTCCCCGTGGCCGGGAGGCCGGCGACGCAGGTTCCGGGCGGAGAGCGGCGGCGCCGCCGCTCCCGCGGGAGAACCCGCCGAGCCTTCCGGCGCGCCCGTCCGGGCGAGGAACGGCGGTCAGGCGCCGGCCTCGCCCGCGACGGACCCGTCCCGGCGCGTCGTGCAGGGCGCGTCGGGACGGGAGCGGCCTCATCCCGGCTGGCCGTCCTGCTCCCGTCGCCGCTGGGCGGCGCGGTCGCGCTCGTCCCGGGCCCGCTTGACCAGCTCCTCCAGCGCCCGGCGCCGGGCCAGCCCCTCGGCCGCGTGGTCGCGCGCGCGGGAGGCGGCGGCCTCCGCCGCGTCGGCCACGCGCACCGCCTCGCGGATCCGCGCCCGCTCCGCCTCCCGCCAGCGGGCGGCGGCGGCGAGTTCGGGCGGCGCGGCGGAGGCGGCGGCGGCGAGCCGCGCCTCCTCCGCCGCGGCGCGGGCCTTGCGGGCGGCGGCGGCCTCGGCCGCGCGGTCGCGGGCGCGGGCCTCCTCGGCCAGCCGCGCGAGGCGGGCGAGCTCGGCGATGCGGGCCAGCTCCGCCAGCCGGGCGAAGGTCTTCACGCGGCGCGCCATGGCTCAGCCCCATCCCTTCTCGCGGGCCAGCGCCCGCATCTTCTCGGCATAGCGGATCGCCGCCGCCACGGCCTTGTAGTGCTCTGGCGCGACCTCCTGCCCGATCTCCACCGTCGCCAGCAGGGCGCGCGCGGTGGGGGGATCGTGGTGGATCGGCACGCCCGCGGCCTCGGCCCGCTCGCGGATCGCGAGCGCCACGGCGTCCTCGCCCTTGGCGACGCATTCGGGCGCCGAGCCGGGCCTGCGCGACCACTTCAGCGCCACCGCCACGTGGGTCGGGTTCACGATCACCACGTCGGCGGTGGGCACGTCGGCCATCATCCGGTTGGTGGCGATCTTCTCCGCGCGCCTGCGCCGCTCGGCCTTCTGGTAGGGGTCGCCCTCGCTCTCCTTCATCTCCTCCTTCAGCTCCTGGAAGGACATCCGGTGCTTGCGGGCGTGGTCGAAGCGCTGCCACAGCAGGTCCGCGGCCGCGATCACCACCGCCACCGCCGCGATGGTCGAGAGCAGCGAGACGCCGACCCGCACCATCTCGGGCCCCACGGCCAGCGGATCGGCGCGCACCAGGGCCGCGATGCGGTCGATCTCGGCCATCATGAACAGCGCCAGGATGATCCCGATGGCGACCAGCTTGACCGCCGACTTGGCGAATTCGGCCAGCCCGGTGGGCCCGAACTTGTTGCCCGCATTGGCGATCGGGTCGATGCGCGAGACCTTGGGCGCCAGCTTCTCCGGCGCGAAGGCGATGGCCATCTGCGCGGCATAGGCCAGCACCGCCGCCGCGAAGGGCGCGAGCAGGAACGGCAGCGTCGGCGCCACCGCCGCGAAGACCGCATGGGCCGAGAGCGACGCGCCCCCCGGCCCCAGGATGCGCCCCGCCAGCCGGTCGGGGTTGGCGAGGAAGCCCATCAGCGCCTCCCCCGAGCTCAGGGCCGCCGAGCCGCCGAACGCCCCCACCGTCGCGAGCATGGCGATGTAGATCGCGGCGACGCCCACGTCGGTGGACTTGGCGACCTCGCCCTTCCGGCGCGCCTGCTCGAGCTTTCGCGGCGTCGGTTCGTGGGTCTTTTCCGCGCCGTCGTCGGCTCCTCCGGCCATCTCACGGGCTCCCGAACGGCACGGCCAGCGCCTCGTCGAGGCGGTCGGACCAGTGGGCCAGCATCTCCGGCGCGCCGATCCACAGGATCAGCAGGGCGCCCATGGTGATCGCGGGCGCGCCGACGAAGGCCACCATCAGCTGCGGCATCGCCCGGTTCAGCGCCCCGAGCGCGAGGTTGTAGGCGAAGGAGGCGACCACGAAGGGCGCCGCCAGCGAGAAGGACAGCGCGAAGGCCGCCCCCGCCCGGTCCACCCCCCATTGCGCGACGTCGCCCGGCAGGGGCAGGGCCGCGAGCGGCACGACGGCGTAGGAGCGCAGGATCAACACCGCGGCCTTGGTGGGCAGCTCCAGCGCCATGGCGAGCGCGATGCCCCCCACGGTCAGCAGCCCGCCGATGGCCGGCATCGGGTCGGGCGTGACCTGGGCGCCGGCGATCTGGGCGATCGAGGTCGACTGTCCCGCGATGGTCCCCGCGAGCTGCAGCGACATCACCATCAGACGCGCCGCCATCCCCAGGCCGAGGCCGATCAGCGCCTCCGCCCCCATGGCGCGCAGGATGGCGAAGGGCTGGCCCGCGGCCAGGCCCGGGTCCGCCGCAGCCGCCGCGCGCGCCAGCGGCGACAACGCCGGCCACAGCAGCAGCGCATAGCCCAGCGCGACGGCGAGCTTGATGCGCGCGGGCAGCGTCCGCTCCCCGAACCCCGGCAGCAGCGAGACCACGGCCCCCACCCGCACGAACAGCGCCATCAGCGCATAGACCGGCGCGTCGTCGAGCCGCGCCAGCCGCGCGAGGTCCGGCCACAGGCGGGTCAGGATCGCGGTCGTCTCGTCCATCGCTCAGGCCTGGCCCAGCAGGGTGGGGCGGCCGTTGGCGCCGATCTCCTCGAAGCTGAGCACCGGGTTGCGCACCCCCTTGGCGGCCAGCACCGTGCGCAGGAAGCGCCTGCGGCGGGTGGAGGTGACGATGGCGGGATAACGCCCCTCCGACCCCGCCCGCGCCACCCGGTCGGCGACGGCGGCGGCCAGGCGGTTGAACTCCGAAGGCGGCAGGGCCACGTCGCCCGCCCCCTCGCCGTCCTTCAGCTCGTGGGCGGCGAAGGTTTCCTCCCATTCGGGCGAGAGCTGGATCAGGGGCAGGGCGCCGTCCTCCTCCAGCAGCTCGGCGACGATCTGGAAGCCCAGGCGCTGGCGCACATGCTCGGCGATCGCCTCGGGGGCGCCGAGCACGGGTTTCGCCTCGGCGATGGCCTCGAGGATCAGGGGCAGGTTGCGGATCGAGACCCGCTCCTCCAGCAGCAGCCGCAGGATGGTCTGCAGCAGGTCCACCGGCACCTTGTCGGGGATGAACTCGTCCAGGATCCGGCGGTTGGACTCCGCCCGCTGCGGGTCGGAGACCTTCGTGAAGCTGTCCAGCAGCTTGCGCAGCCCGCGGCGGGAGAACAGGCGGGCGAAATTCTCCTTCACCGTCTCCAGCAGGTGGGTCGCCACGACCTCGGTGGCGGAGACGACGGGCAGGCCGAGGATCGCCGCCTCCTCCTGCTGGTCGGGCTCGATCCAGCGGGCGGGGGCGCCGTAGACCGGCTCCTTCACGTCGCGGCCCGGGGGGGCGGCGTCGGCGTTGTCGCCCAGCAGGACCAGGGCCTTGCGCGGCTCCAGCGTGGCGCGCGCGATCTCGACGCCCTGGATGCGGATCGCGTAGGTCCCGGGGGGCAGCGCATCCTCGTCCGTCAGCCGGATCTCGGGGATCACCACGCCGTAGACCTGGGCCACGTGACTTCGCATGTTGGCGATCCGCGCGCCCAGGCCGGTGGCGTCGTCCATCACGATGGGCACGAGGTCGGGCGCGAACTCCACATGGATCTCGTCGAGGTCGAGCACGTCGCCCAGCGGCCGCTCCGACGGCGCGGCGTCGGCGCGGGCGACCGGCGCCTCGTCCTGCGCCTTCTGGGCGGCGGCGGCGCGGGCGGCGAACCAGGCCGCGGCGGCGAGCAGCGCGGCGCCGCCGAGGAACGGCACGAAGGGCAGGCCCGGCGCCAGGGCGAAGCCCGCCATCAGCGCCGCAACCGTCCCCAGCGCCGCCGGGAACCCGCCGAGCTGACCCAGCAGCGCGCGGTCGACCGCGCCCGTCATCCCGCCCTTGGCGAGCAGCAGGGCGGTCGCGATGGAGATGATCACCGCCGGGATCTGCGTCACCAGCCCGTCGCCCACGGTCAGGATCGCGTAGGTCTCGAACGCCTGGCCCAGCGGCATGTCATGGGCCAGCACCCCGACCGCCAGCCCCACCAGCAGGTTCAGCAGCGTGATCAGGAGGCCCGCCACCGCGTCCCCCTTCACGAACTTCGAGGCGCCGTCGAGCGAGCCGAAGAACGTCGTCTCCTCCTGCTCGATCTTCCTGCGTTTGCGCGCCTCGTCGTGGCTGATCGCCCCCGCCGCCATGTCCGAGTCGATCGCGAGCTGCTTGCCCGGCATCCCGTCGAGCGCGAACCGCGCGCCCACCTCGGCCATGCGCCCCGCGCCCTTGGTGATCACGATGAAGTTCACGATCAGCAGCACGCCGAAGACGACGAGGCCGAGATAGAGCGACCCCCCCATCACGAACATCGCGAAGCCCTCGATCACGTCGCCCGCGGCGCCCGTGCCGGTATGCCCTTCGCCGATGATCAGCTTGGTCGAGCTGACGTTCAGGCTCAGCCGCAGCATCAGCGAGGCGAGCAGGATCGTGGGGAAGGAGGAGAAATCCAGCGGCCGTTCAATGAAGAGCGTGTTGGTGAAGATCAGGATCGCCAGCCCGAAGCTCGCCGCCAGCCCCACGTCCAGCACCCAGGCCGGCATCGGCAGGATCATCATCACGATCACCGCCAGCAGCGCCAGCGCCATCAGGACGGTGGGGTGGTAGAGGTTGCGGATCGACCAGCTCTCCATCAGGGCGACCCGATCAGGGGGGAGCCCCGCCGCAGCAGCCCGCCGCGCGCGCCGGCCGGGGCCAGGGGCGAGATCGCGCCGGGGCGCCCCTCCTCCTCCGGCCCGGGCGGCGCGGTCAGCCAGGCATGGGCGAGGCTCGCCGCACGGGCGTCGGCGCGGGCGTCCTCGGCGGCCTCCTCCTCGGGCGAGGCGGCGAGGCCGGGGCTTCGCTCCAGCGGCGAGAGGGAGGCGAACCACCAGCTCGGCCGCTCCCGCGCGGGCGCCGCCTCGCCGGGGGCCGGACCGAAGGGCTCGGGCAGGTCGCCGGCGAGCGTCAGCACCCGCGAGCGGTAGCGCTGCGCGAGCTCGGGGGTGCGCGAGTGGTAGTGGCCGGCGGCGATCTCCCAGCTTCCGGTCTCGTCGCGGAGCGCGCGCAGGAAGCGGGCGGCGTAGCGGGCGTTGGCCTCGGGGTCGAGCATCTCCTCCAGGCTCTCGAAGGCCGCCCCGTGCCAGAGGTGGTTGACCTGGAAGCACCCCAGGTCGAAGGAGCGCGCGCCCTGCGCCTGGCGCCTGCGCACCCAGGTCAGCAGCTCGTCGGGGTTGGAGAACCAGCGCCCCTCCCCCTCCATGTTCACGGTCCAGGGCCAGGGCGCGAGACGGCCGTCGAGCGCGCGCCCCGTCTCGGCCAGCGAGATGGCGCGCATCAGGTGCAGCGGCACGCCCTCGGCGCCGGCGGCCCGCTCGGCCGCGGCCTCGCAGAGCCCGGCGAGGCCGGTCGAGGCCTCCCTGTCCGGGGCGGCGAGGGCCGGCCGGGCCACCAGGATCAGCGCCAGAAGGGCGAGCGCCGCGCAGGCGCGCGTCGCGGGCGCGCTTCGCCGCCAAGGGCGGCGGAGGCGGGTCCGCGTGGCCTCTTCCCGCGATCCATGTCCACCGGCGCCGGCCCGCAGACACGCGGGCGGATCCTGCGGCCCCGTCGTCTCAGGGGCGGGGCCGCACGGCCAGGCGGCGGCGCGCGGCGGCGTCGCCCCGTCGGGAATCACGGGGGCGGCCGGCTCGTGGCCCGACGCCAGGCCGCGAGAGCGACCGCGGATCCGGGGCGGGACGCGCGACGGGGCGAAAGGCGGGCGGGAGGTCATCGGCGCCTAGCCCCCCTGCGCGATCAACGGCACGAGCACGTCGCGCCACAGGTCGAGGAAGGCGGCGCCCATGAACTCCATCGCGATCCAGAAGGTCCCCGCGATGGCGGCGAGCTTCGGCACGAAGGTGAGCGTCAGCTCCTGGATCGAGGTCAGCGCCTGCACCAGCCCGATGGCGAGCCCCGTGGCCAGCGCCACCGTCAGGATCGGCAGCGAGGCGATGATCGCCGCCCACAGCCCCTGGCGCATCATGTCGTAGAGGGTCGCATCGTCCATGGCGCTCTCCGCGCGTCTCGGGTTGCGGGGCGGGCGGTCCCGTCCCGGTCGAAGGTGCGGCAGGGGCTCCGACGAGCCCCGCTGCACGTCGCCTCGGGGCGCCGGCGGTCCGGGACGCCGGCGGCGCATCGCCCGGCCGCAGGGAGGACGCCGAGCCGGCCGGACGCGCCCTGCGCCCCGTCGCGCCGCAGCCTCTTCGGCCCGCTTCGCCCCGCGGATGCCCTGTCGCCTGTCTCGGCGCCTCGCCGGGGCGAGACCCGTCGCCTCCCGCAGCTCCTCGGCCCGTCGGCACGTCGAAGCCCGCCGGCTTGCCGGACCGCATCGCCCGGCCGGCGCCTGCCGATCCGACCGGTCCTGCCGCCCGCCGGACCCGCCGAGCGCCCGGGGCCTTCGCTCGATCCGGCGCTTGACGGCGCGCCGCCCGGGGCTGGCCTCCCGGGGGTCGTCCGTCCGGCGAGGCGCCTCCGCCCGCCGGGGCCCGTCCGCCGGACGAAACCCTCCGGCCTGCCGGGCCCTTCACATCCGCCGGGTCCTTCACATCCGCCGGGCCGCGCCGCGCGGAGTCCTGCGAAGCGGGCTTTCCGGGGGCGAAGGCGGCCCGGGCGGACGTCGGCGATGGCTCCTCCGGGGCCGTGGCGGAAGCCCCTGCAGAGCCCGTGACGAGGGCCCCTCCAGGGGCCCGTGGTGATGGCGCCGCGCGTGTCCTGGCGGGGGCGCCGGCTGGGGTGCGGCGAGGGCGCTCCGGCGCGCGCCGGGGCGTCCAAGACCGGCGGGGTCCAGAACCGGGCCGGTCGGGGCCGGCCGCGCGGGGCAGGGCGCGCCGGAGGCCGGGGAGGGCGGGGCGAACGGTGGCTCGGGGGCCGTCGACGCCGCGCCTCGGCGCGGGACGACGGCCCCCGGTCCCTCGTCCTCCGCCCGTCGCGACCGCGCGTCCTGCGTCGGTCGTGCGGGCGGTTGAGGGGCCCGGGCCGGGGGGCTCAGACGGGCATCCGCAGGATCTCCTGGTAGGCTTCGACCACCTTGTCGCGCACCGTCACCGCGGTCTGCACCGCGATCTCGGCCGAGCTCAGCGCGGTGACCACCGACTGCATGTCGGCCTCCCCCGCCAGGCCCCGCACCGCGGCGGTCTCGCCCGCGCGCAGCGCCTCGGCGAAGCCGCCGGCGGCCGAGGCGATCGCCTCCCCCGCGCTGCGCTGCTGGGCGGGCGGCGACCCGATGGCGGGCGCGAGGCCCTGGTACATGCGGGCGGCGAGGCTGTCGGCGGCGGGCATGGGCGGTCTCCTGGATCAAGGGCGCATCCGGTGCGCGCGGGTCTCGGGCGAAAGGGCGGGGCGCTCAGCGGCGCAGCAGGTCCAGCAGGCCCCGGGTCATCTGCCGGGCCTGGTCAAGCAGGCGCAGGTTCGCCTCGTAGCTGCGCTGCGCCTCGCGGCTGTCGGCGATCTCGACCCACAGGTCGACGTTCGAGCCCTCGTATTTGCCCTGCGCGTCGGCCAGCGGGTGGTCGGGGTCGTGGATTTCGGGCAGGTCCGTCTCGCTCAGCCGCACCCGGCCGGCGGCGACGGCTGCGCCGCCCCGGTCCTGCGCGTCGAGGGCGTGGAACTCCACGAACTTCCGGCGGTAGCCGGGGGTGTCGGCGTTGGCCAGGTTCTCCGCCGACAGGCGCAGGCGCGCGGATTGCGCATGCATGCCCGAGGCGGAGGCGGCCATCGACTGGATCAGGTCGGTCATGGGGATCTCCCGTCGGAACGGTCAGGGGCGCCCGCGCGGTCAGCGCGGCCGCTCCAGCGCGACGCGCAGGATGTCGAGCGACTTGCGCCAGACGCCCAGCGCCATCTCGTGTTGAAGCTTGGCTTCCGCGGCGCGGACCATCTGATCCTCGAGCGCCACGGTGTTGCCGTTGGGGGAGGCGGCGGCCGGCAGGTGCGCCGCCCGCACCTCCGCCCCCGAGGCGGCGTCTCCGGTCCCCGACAGGTGACCGGCCCGCGTGGCGGCGGGGCGGAAGGCGCCGGCGTCGTCCAGCGCGGCCCGCGCCGCATAGCTGTCGGAAAACGGCGTGAGGTCCGCAGCCCGATATCCCGGCGTGTCCGCGTGGGCCACGTTGCGCGCGATCAATGCCTGGCGACCCGCGGCGTGGTCGGCCAGCGCCTCGGTCAGGGACAGGATCGTGAGGCCTTCGCTCATGACGGGGATTCTCCTCCGGCGGCGGTCGCAAACCCGGGATTAACCCCTGATGGTTGACAAGAAGTAAGCGCGAGGCCGGAGACCGCGGGTTTCCGTCGCCATGCCTCGCGGCCAGGGAGAGCGGACCATGGATATCGAGCATCTCGGCGCCGACCTGCGCTCGGTCGTCGCCATCCGGCGCATCGGGCGGGTGGTGCGGGCCGACGGCGGCGTGCTGACCGCCGCGGGCCTCGCGCCGCGCGCGCGCCTGGGCGACCGGGTGGAGGTGATGCTGCGCGACGCCCCGCCGCTGGAGGGCGAGATCGTCGCGCTGGGCGACGGGGTGGCGCGGGTGATGACCTACGGCCCGGCCGAGGGCGTGGGCCTGGGCGACGCGGTCGCCCTGACCCCCGACCCCGGGCTCAGGCCCTGCGAGTCGTGGATCGGGCGGGTGGTCGACGCCTTCGGCGCGCCGCTCGACGGCCGGCCCCTGCGCCAGGGCGCGGTGGCCGTGCCGATCCGCCCGCCGGCGCCCGACCCGATGCGCCGGGCGCGGCTGGGGCCGCGGCTGGCGACCGGGCTGTCGGTCTTCGACACGCTGCTGCCGCTGGTGCAGGGGCAGCGGGTGGGGCTTTTCGCCGGCTCCGGCGTGGGCAAGTCCAGCCTGCTCGCCACGCTCGCCCGCGCCGTGCAGGCCGACGCCGTGGTCTTCGCCCTGATCGGTGAGCGCGGGCGCGAGCTGCGCGAGTTCACCGAGGGCGTGCTGGGGCCCGAGGGCATGGCCCGCTCGATCGTGGTCTGCGCCACCTCCGACCAGTCGCCCCTGGTCAAGCGCCGCGCCGCCTGGACCGCCATGGCGGCCGCCGAGACGCTGCGCGACGGCGGCCGCCACGTCCTGCTGCTGGTCGATTCGCTGACCCGCTTCGCCGAGGCCCACCGGGAGGTGGCGCTGACCGCGGGCGAGCCGCCCTCCCTGCGCGCCTACCCCCCCTCCACCGCCGCCATGCTGGCCGAGCTGGTGGAGCGTGCGGGCCCCGGGCCCGAGCGCGCCGACGGGTTGCGCGGCGACGTCACCGGCATCTTCTCGGTGCTGGTCGCCGGCTCGGACATGGAGGAGCCGGTGGCCGACATGACCCGCGGCCTGCTCGACGGTCACGTGGTGCTGGAGCGCGCCATCGCCGAGCGCGGGCGCTTCCCGGCGGTGGACGTGGGACGCTCGGTCTCCCGCTCGCTGCCCGCCTGCGCGTCGGAGGAGGAGATGCGCCTGATCGCGGGCGCCCGCCGGGTGTTCGGCCTGCACGAGAAGGCGGAGCCGATGCTGCAGGCGGGGCTCTGGCGGGAGGGCGCGGACCCCGAGGCGGACCGCGCCGTGCGCCTGCACCCCGCCCTCGACGATTTCTGCGCCTCCCGCGCGCCCGACGGCAACGCCGAGAGCTTCCGCAGGCTCGCCGAGGCGCTGGAGGCACCGGCGCCCGCCGCCGACGCCCTCCCGCCCGCGCCGCCTCCGCCGGGACCCGAGCGCGCCCGCGAAGCCTATGGCCGCGCCTCCGCCGCCGGGGGCAAGGCGAAGGCGGCCGCGACGCCCGAGGCGGCCGCGCCGCCTGCCGCCGCAGGAACCGAGGCGGCGCCGCCGGCGGGCGAGCCCGCCCCCCCCGCCGCGAAGGCGCGGCGGACGAAGACGTGAGCCTGCGCGCAGGCCGGCGCGCCCGGATCGGCCCGGCCCGGGGCGCCCGGGGGCGAAATGCAACGGGCGGCGGGAAGGATTTCCACGGGCGGTTCAACGCGGGTTGCAACGGCGCGGGCGCAGATGGTCCCCTCGTTTCGCCGGCGCCGCGGCGCCGGACCGGACCCGGCTTGCCGAGAGGCCCATGCGATGATCCCTCAGGACGCTCCCGCCGCGCCGCCCGCCGTCGAGCCGGAGGTCGAGGCCGCGGTCCGCCGCCTCGCCACGCTGGAATTCTCCTGGGACATCGAGAAGGCGTTGGAGTTCGCCCTGTTCCGCACCTACGCGGTCCCCGAGATCTCGGGCCTGCTGGCGCGCACCGGCGAGTTCGCGCGCCGCCCCCGCAAGCGCTACGACGACACCGCGCTGATCATCGCCGAGATCGGGGAGAACGGGCTCGACTCCGCCCGGGGCGCGGCGGCGGTGGCGCGGATGAACGCCATGCACGGCCGCTACCGCATCGCGAACGCCGAGATGCTCTACGTGCTGACCACCTTCGTCTGCGAGCCGATCCGCTGGCTGGAGCGCCACGGCCGCCGCCCGATGACCGAGGCGGAGCGCCGGGCCTGGTTCGAGCACCACCGCGCCCTGGGCGCCCGCATGGGCATCGAGGACATCCCCGGGAGCCTCGAGGAGACCCTGCGCTGGAACGCGGCCTACGAGGCCGGGCGTTTCCGCTTCGCGCAGACGAACCGCGAGGTGGCCGACCGCACCGTGGACCTGCTGCTGGGCTTCTATCTGCCGCGCCCGCTGATCCCTCTGGGCCGCCCGGTCGTGCGGGCGCTGATGGATCCGCCGCTGCTGGCGGCGATGGGCTTCGCGCCGGCGCCGGGCTGGCTTCAGCGGCTCGTCGCCGGCGGGCTCGCCCTGCGCGCCCGCGTCCTGCGCCGGCTCGGCCCGCGACGCACCCCGCGGCTGCTGACCCGCGCGAAGCGCCCCACCTACCCCGAGGGCTACCGGATCGAGGAGCTGGGAACCTTCCGCTGAGGGGGGAGCGGCGCCCGCTCCCCCCGTCGCCCGCGCCTCAGAGGGCGGCGAGCATCGCGTCGCCCGAGGAGATCTCGGCCTTGCCGGGCGTCTCCTCGAGGTTGAAGGCGGTCACGACCTTGTCCTCGACGACCATCGAGTAGCGCTTGGAGCGGTTGATCAGCCCCGCCGGGGGCGCGGTGAAGTCGAGGCCGAGCGCCTTGGTGAACTCGGCCTGCGGGTCGGCGAGCATGTGCAGGCCGGCGGCCGAGGCGCCCGAGGACTCGCCCCAGGCCTTCATCACGAACGGGTCGTTGACCGAGACGCAGACGATGGCCTCGATGCCCTTGGCGGCCAGCGCCTCGGCGTTGTTGACGAAGCTGGGCAGGTGGTTGAGCGAGCAGGTGGGGGTGAAGGCGCCCGGCACCGCGAACAGCGCCACCTTGCGGCCGGCGAAGACGTCGGAGGTGGACTTGGGCTCGGGGCCGTTGGGGCCGATGGCGATGAAGGTGGCGTCGGGCAGGGTGTCGCCCACGGCGATGGTCATGGCGGGTCTCCTCGGTCGTGCGGAAGGGCCCCTCTCCGGGCGGAGCGGGGACGCCCGGGGGGGCGGGTCCGGCGACAGGCGTAGCGCGCTTCGCGCCGCCGACCAACTCCCGTTTCGGGGGTCCCCGGCGCCGGGGGCCGATCCCGCCCTGCGCAGTGCGCGGCGGGGGGAGGCCGGGAGGGACGCCGGCCGTGCGCGGAAGCGGGGCCGGCGCGAGGGGACGCGGGCGCCCCGGCGCGCCCGCTGCGCGGCCGCGACCGCCCCGCCCTGCGTCCCCGCCGACGGCGGCGCGGCGCGGCGGACGGCGGAATCCCGTCGCCGGTCGCGGTCGCGCGGGGGGGGGTGCGAGGGGCGCTCCGCCCGGGCCCGGCCCCGTCTCGCGCCCGGATTCGGCGGCGCGACGCCCCCGGGCGCGCCGGGGCGGGCGGGTGGGCGGCGTGCCCGGGGGCGTCGCGACGTCGACGCCCGTCCTCCCGCGGCCGATGCGGGCCCCCGGCGAGCGGGCGCCGGGCGAGGCGGCCCGGAGATCCCGGGGCCGCAGGGGCCGTCGCGACAGGGAGAGGGCGGGCGCTTCAGGCCGCGCGCAGGATCCGCAGGGCGCCGGCGCCGTAGCGGCGCTCGTCGAGGATCTCGAAGCCTTCGGGCGGCGTCACGATCGCCTCGGCCGCCTCTTCCCAGCAGACCAGCGCCCCCGGCGCCAGCCAGCCGCCGTCGCGGGCCGAGGCGAGCGCCGCCTCGCCCAGACCCTTGCCGTAGGGCGGGTCCAGGAACGCCAGGTCGTAAGCCTCGCCCCGGCAGGGGCCCAGGCGGGTGGCGTCGCGACGGTAGATCTTGGTGGCGCCGGTCAGGCCCAGGGCTTCGACATTGGTGCGGATCAGCGCCCGCGCGGCGCCCAGGTCGTCGACGAACTGGCAGCGCACGGCGCCCCGGCTCATCGCCTCGAGCCCCAGCGCCCCGGCGCCCGCGAAGAGATCCAGCACCCGCATCCCCTGCGGGGGCGCGGGCTCGGCGAAGCCGCCGTGGGCGAGGAGGTTGAACAGCGATTCCCGCATCCGGTCCGAGGTCGGGCGCAGCCGCGCCTCGCCCCCGTCGTCGGGGATCCCGACCGACGACGGCGCCGCGAGCTTCGCGCCGCGGAAGCGGCCGCCGACGATCCGCACGCCCTCAGACCTCGCCCGAGGCGAGCGCGTCCAGCGCGTCGATGGCCTGGTCCACCTCCTCGGGGGAGGTGTAGTGCAGGAAGGAGAGGCGCAGCGCCCCCGCTTCCGGGTCGATTCCCAGCGCCTGGATCAGCCGCCAGGCGTAGAAATGGCCGCCGCCGGCCATGATCCCGCGGGCGGCGAGCCGCTCGGCCGCCGTCTCGCCGGGCATCTTGCAGGCGAGCGCGATGGTGGGCGCGCGCAGCTCCGGGTCGTCGGGGCCCAGCAGGCGGAAGGCCGGGGTGTCGGCGATGAACTCCAGCAGCGGCTGGGCGAGCCGCATCTCCCGCGCGCGGATCAGGGTGCGGACCCGGGTGCGGCGGGCGCGGGGGTCGGGATCGGCCTCGGGGAAATGGTGCAGGTCGAAGGCGTCGAGATACTGCGCCACGCCGGCCACGGCCGCGACCTGGGCATGGTCCGGCCCCGCGGGCGTCAGCCGCTTGCCGGGCAGCTCGGCGTTGAAGAAATGCCCCTGGTTGGCGAGCGACATCGCGAGCTCCGGCGAGGCGACCATCACGCCCAGGTGCGGGCCGAAGGTCTTGTAGGCCGAGAACAGGTAGACGTCCGCGCCCAGTTCGCCCACGTCGGGCAGGCCGTGGGGCGCCATGGCGACCCCGTCGACGACGCTGCGCGCGCCGGCCTCGCGCGCCATGGCGCAGATCTCGGCGGCGGGGTTGATCTCGCCCACGATGTTCGAGCAGTGCGGGAAGGCGACCAGCTTCACGCGGCCGTCGGCCAGCAGGGGCTTCAGCGCCGCGGGGTCGAGGCGGCCGTCGCCGTCCACCGCCCACTCGCGCACCTCGATCCCGGTCTCGGCGAGCCGGCGCCAGGCGCCCGAGTTGGCCTCGTGGTCCTGCGAGGTGACCACGATCGCGTCGCCCTCGGCCCAGGTCTCGCGGAAGGCGCGGGAGAGGACGTAGACGTTGAGCGTGGTCGAGGGGCCGAAATGGATCCAGTCGGCCGGCACGCCCAGCCAGGGGGAGAGGGCCTCGGCGCTCTCGTCCATCTGGGCGCCGGCCTCGCGCGAGGCGGGGTAGGGCGCATAGGGCTGCACCTTGTGGCGCCGGTAGAACTCGGTCAGCCGGTCCACGGCGTGCAGGCAGGGATAGGACCCGCCCGCGTTCTCGAAAAAGGCCCAGCCGGTCAGCTTCGGCTCGGTGAAGGCGGGGAACTGGGACCGCACGAAGTCCATGTCGAACACGTCGTCGTCAGCGGAGGTTCCGGGGCGGGTGAAACCGAACATCGGCAGTCCTGTGATAGTCGCAGGCCTGAATAGGTATCCGAGCGGGACCGACGGCGCCAGCGTTCACGCAGCGTCCACCAAGACGCGATGACGCGGCGCCGCATAATGGAACGGATTTCCGCGGAAACGCCCCAGTTGACGACACTTGAAGACCCGGCGCGATACGATCCATCGCGCAGGGCGATGCGGCGCCCGGCGCGGGCGCCTGCGCCGCCGCCCCGGGACGGGGTCTAGGCGACGCCGCGGGCGCCTTCGGCGGCCGTCGCGTCGACCGAGTCGAAGAATCGGGCGAGCTCGGCCAGCACCTCGCGCCAGTGGCTGACCGGGCTCAGGTGTCCGGCGCCGGGGATGGTGCGCCGCCGCGCGCCGGGGACCGCGCCCTGGATGGCGTCGAGCACGGCGGAGGCGCGGGCCTCGGTGGTCTCGCCGTCGATCAGCATCACCGGCATCGAGAGGCCGGCGAGGTCGCTCAGCTCGATCTGGCCCGGCGGGCGGCCCATCACCCAGGCGTTGTCCTCGCGCAGCAGGCGGAAGCAGAGCTTGGCGGCGGCGAAGCGCTCGGGCCCGCCGAACGGGTCGCGGCCCGGCGCGCCCCACTGGCCGACGAAGGCGCGCATGTCGGCCTCGAGCTCTTCCTCCGAGGCGGGCGGGGCCTGCACCTCGGGCTGGACGTGGGGCGGGTGGAGGAGGTGGAACAGCACCGGCTCGATCATCGTCAGCGAGGCGGCGAGCTCCGGCCGCTTCCAGGCCACGCGCGAGAGGGTGGCGCCGCCCAGGCTGAGGCCGGCGAGGTGGATCGGCCGGCCGAAGCGCTCGGCCAGCATGGTGCAGACCTCGGCGGCGAAGAGCTGGGTGGATTCGCCCTCGGGCGGCGGGTCGGAGCGGCCGTGGGCGGGCAGGTCGGGGGCGACCACGGGGCGGGTCTCGGCCAGGGCGGCGAGAATCGGCTTCCACAGGCCGCTGTGCGCGAGCGAGCAGTGCGCCAGCAGGACCGGCGTTCCGGGCTTGTCGAGGCCCTCGGCCCGCCAGGTCACGCGGCGGCCCCTGAACTCGGTCTCCGGCATGGTTCGCTCCCCTTAATTCTTCTGGCTCCCGCCACCATGCCCGGCCGGGCGGGGAAGGCAAGAGGCGCGGGTCCGGCCCGGCGCGGGCGGCCCTCGCGTCCGCTGCGCGTCCGCATCGCCCCGCCCGGCCGTCCCCCTCGCAGGCCCGGGGCGGGCGGAGGCGCGGGGAGGCGGAGGCGCGGGCAGGCGGGGGCAGCCGGGGGGGAGAGGGGCGGCGACGGCGCCCGCGGGCGGGGAGGCGCGCGGGCGGGGGCGACGGGGGCGGGCCCGCGCGGGACGGCGCGGCGAAGGCCGGGCGCGGCGCGATGCGGCTGCGGCGACGGGCGCGGCGGCACGGTCTTTGCAATCCTCGCCCCCGGTGTTACGGGGACCGCAGGCGGCCGCCGCGCCCCGCAGCCCTGCGGCGCGCGCCCGCCGGGGCCAGACGCCGGCGGAGGGGATCCATGAAGGCCGACATCAACCTCAAGCTCATCGCGGGCAACGCGAACATGGACCTCGCGCAGGCCATCGCGCGGCGCATGTCCGTCTATCGCGGCATGCCGGTCGAGCTCGCCAACGCCCGCGTGGAGCGGTTCAACGACAAGGAGATCTTCGTCGAGATCTTCGACAACGTCCGCGGCGAGGACGTGTTCATCCTGCAGTCCACCTGCAATCCCGCCAACGACAACCTGATGGAGCTGCTGATCATCGCCGACGCGCTGAAGCGCTCCTCGGCGTCGCGGATCACCGCGGTGGTGCCCTACTTCGGCTACGCCCGCCAGGACCGGCGCACCGCGGCGCGCACGCCGATCAGCGCCAAGCTCGTCGCCAACCTGATGACCGAGGCCGGCATCGACCGGGTCCTGACGCTGGACCTGCACGCGGGCCAGATCCAGGGCTTCTTCGACATCCCCGTCGACAACCTCTACGCCTCGCCGGTCTTCGCGATGGACATCCGCCACCACTTCGAGGACCTCTCGAAGGTGACGATCATCTCGCCCGACGTCGGCGGCGTGGCCCGCGCCCGCGAGCTGGCCAAGCGCCTCAACCTCGGTCTCGCGATCGTGGACAAGCGCCGCTCGCGTCCCGGCGAGGTCGACGAGATGACCATCATCGGCGAGGTCGAGGGCCGCACCTGCATCATCGTCGACGACATCTGCGACACCGCCGGCACGCTGTGCAAGGCCGCGCAGCTGCTGAAGGACGAGGGGGCGGAGGCGGTCCACGCCTACATCACCCACGGCGTGCTCTCCGGCCCGGCGGTGGAGCGGGTGAAGAACTCGGTGATGGAGAGCCTGGTGATCACCGACTCGATCCCGCTCTCGGACGAGGCGAAGGTCGCGCACAACATCCGCACCGTCTCGGTGGCGCCGATGCTGGCGCAGGCGATCCTGAACGTGGCCAACGACACCTCGGTCAGCTCGCTGTTCTCCGAGCAGACGCTGCGGCCGATCTACGAGGCGTTCTACCGCTTCGACTGACGGCCCTCCCCCGGGACGACCTCGCGGCCGGCGTTTCGCCGGCCGCTTGCGTTTCGGGAGGCGGGCTCAGCCGGCGGGCGTCGTCTCGGGCGGGGCGGCCTTGCCGCCGGAGCGGTCGCGCGACAGCGCCACGATCGCCAGCGCCGCCAGCGCCAGCGCCGCCGAGAGGGCGAAGGGCGCGCCGGGGGCGCGCAGGCTGGCGCCGGGGCGGGCGAAGACCTCGAAGATCGCGGTGAAGACCGGCGGGGCGAGGGCCGCGGTCAGGCCCTGCAGGCTCGCCAGCACGCCCTGCAGGCGGCCCTGGCGGTCCTCGGCGACGCGGGCGCTCATCATCGCGGCCATGGCCATGGGGGCGAGGTCGCCCACCGCCACCAGCGGCAGGATCGCGAAGATCACCCACACGGCCGGGCCGAAGGCGTAGATCCCCAGGGTCAGCGCGCTGAAGCCGAGGCCCATCAGCACCGTGTTGCGCAGCCCGATGCGGGCCGAGGTCCAGCCCAGGCCGAAAGCCTGCGCGGCGCCCATGAACAGGCCGAAGGCGGCCAGCGACAGGCCCACCCCGGCGGCGGTCCAGCCGTGCAGCTCGATCAGGTAGAAGGCCCAGATCGCCGGGTAGACGTTGAAGGCGAACATGAACACCGCGGTCGCGGCCAGCAGCGCGCCGATGCCGGGCAGGCGGGCGGCCTCGGCCAGCGCCGGGAACGGGTTGGCGCCGCGCCAGGAGAAGGCGCGGCGGCGGTCCTTCGGCAGCGACTCGGGCAGCCAGATCAGGCCGGCGACGGCGGCGGCGGCGCACAGGCCGGCGGCCGCCAGGAACGGCGCCCGCGGCCCCAGCGTCGCCAGCAGGCCCCCCAGCGCGGGCCCCGCCACGAAGCCCACGCCGAAGCCGCCCCCGATCCAGCCGAAGGCGGCGGCGCGCTTCTCGGGCGGGGTGACGTCGGCGACATAGGCCGCGGCGGTCGAGTGGGTGGCGCCGGCCATCCCCGCCACCGCGCGGGCCAGGATCAGCAGCCACAGGCTCTGCGCCGCCGCGGCGATCAGGTAGTCCAGCGCCAGCGTCGCCAGCGCCGCGATCAGCACCGGGCGGCGGCCGAAGCGGTCCGAGAGATCCCCCAGCAGCGGCCCGCACAGGAACATCGCCGCCGCATAGGCGAAGACCATCCAGCCGCCCCAGGGCGCGGCCGCCGCCGGGCCCAGGCCCGAGATCTCGTGCAGCAGCTCCGGGATCACCGGCATGGCGAGGCCGATGCCCATCGCGTCCACCGCCACCACCCCGACGGCGAAGGCGATCCCCCGGCGGGGGGCGGCGGCGGAGGCGGGCGGGAGAGCGGCGCTCATCGGGATCGGACCGGCGCAGGCGACGCCGTCCCCGGGCGGAGGCGGCGAAGGACGGGACGGGGCGCGCAGCCCCTCGGGACGGACGCGCGGGCGGAAGGCCGCGCGGGCGGCGCAGGCGGGACGGGAACGGCCCGGGCGCGCAGGCCCGGCCGGCGCGCCCGCGGGCGCGGGCCGCGCGCACCCTAGCCGGCGGCGCCCGCGCGGCAATCGCCGGCGGCGGCTCGGGCGGTCCGGGACGGGCGAGGGTGGGATTTGGGCAACGCCGGCGCCCGTCCCCGGCGGGGACCGCGGCCGGGGCGCGCGCCGGAAAAAAAGCCCCGCCCGGGGAGCGGGCGGGGCCGTCGTCGCCGTCCCGCCGGTGGGGGGACGCAGCGGGCCGGCGACGATGCGCTTGGGCTCAGAGCAGAACGTCGTCCGTGGCCAGGTCGCTCTTCTGCATGTCGAGCAGCGTCAGGGTGTCGTCGCCGAAGGTCAGCACCATGTCGTCGCCGACGTTGTCGGCATGCTGCTTGACCTCGCGCAGGCTGCGCAGGTCGAAGCTGCGGAGGTCGAGCACGTCGCCCTCGAGCCCGTCGAAGTCGCGCACGACGTCGTCGCCGGTGCGGAACTGGAACAGGTCGGCGCCGCCGCCGCCCTTCATCATGTCGTCGCCCGAGCCGGCCTTGAGCCAGTCGTCGCCGCCGCCGCCGAGCAGCTTGTCGTCGCCCTTGCCGCCGACCAGCTTGTCGTCGTCGGCGCCGCCGCGCATCTTGTCGCGGCCGACCGCGCCCTTGAGCAGGTCCTCGCCGTCGTGGCCGATCATGAAGTCGCGGCCCCTGCCGCCGTTCATCACGTCGCCGCCGCCGCCGCCGTAGAGCTCGTCGAAGCCGAAGCCGCCGAACAGGCGGTCGTCCTCGCCGCCGCCGTAGAGCACGTCGGCGCCGCCGCCGCCGATGATCACGTCCTCTTCGCCGCCGCCGTAGATCAGGTCGTCGCCGGCCTGGCCTTCGAGAAGGTCCTCGCCGTCGGCGCCGTAGACGGTGTCGTCGCCCCGGCGGGCGCTGATGTAATCGTCGCCCTCCAGGCCGAAGATCTCCTCGCTGGCGGCCGTGCCCTTGATGCGGTCGTCGCCGTCGTCGCCTCGAATGGCCATGGTGGTCTCCTTCCGTCTGTCAGTCGTTCTGTCTGTCGTTCTTCGGCGCCGGGTGAGCGTCGCCGGTGGACCCATGAGCTAGGGGCCCCGCCGCGCCGGCGCCAGCGGCGGAGGCGCCGGCAGAGAGAATGAATTTCCATTTAAAATCAGGAGGATGTTAGCCACGATCATGCCATGATCGAGGCCGAATGGAGGCGCCCTCGGCCCCCGTCTCGCCCCCCTCCGCGCTCCCGCACGGCCCCGCGCGCACGCGCCCGCCGACCGCCGCGCCGAGTCTCCCCGTCCGGCCAGCCGCTTCGCCTGCGCGCACGTCCGCGGGGGTCGGGCGCGGGGCCCTCGGGCGGACCTGCCCCAATCGCCCCGATCGCCGGTCATTTGCGGCGGCGTCGGGGCTCGCGTGCTGCGCGGAGGGCGGGCGAGGGGCCCGGCGGGGGCGGCGCGGGGCACGGGTCTTTCTTCAGGGTGGAAACCGGCGCCACGTCCGGAGGACGCGAGCGGCGCCCGGGAGGCGCGGCCGGGGCGCATCTCCCCGCGCGGCTTGCCGCGGCCCGCGATTCGGGGTAGAGGCACGCGCTCTACCGCATGGGCGCGCCGCCGAGTTCCGGGCCGCTCGCGGTTCCCGGATCAGGAAAGCCCCGGCGCGACCGGGGGAGAGACGCGCCATGAAGAACGACATCCATCCCGAGTACCACACCATCGAGGTCAAGCTCGTCGACGGTTCGACCGTGCAGATGCGCTCCACCTGGGGCGCGGAGGGCGCGACGCTGACCCTCGACGTCGACCCCTCGGTGCACCCCGCCTGGACGGGCGGCGGCGCGCGCCTGATGGACACCGGCGGCCGCGTGACGAAGTTCAAGAAGAAGTTCGCCGGCCTCGACTTCTGATCCCGCCGGCCGGGCGCCCGCCCGGCTCCGCGGTCGATCCGACCCCTTGCGCGGCGCGCTCCCCCCGGAGCGCGCCGTTCGCTTTGGCGCGGCCCCCTTCGCCTCAGGGACGGGCCGGACGCCCGCGCCCCGTCCGGCCGGCCCGGCCCGCCGCCCCCCGACGCCGCCCCCCGCCGCCGGCGCCCTCGGCTGGCCTGCGCCGCGGACGGGCGGCCTGCCGCGGGCGGGGCGCGTCGCGCAGCGCCTC
Source organism: Albimonas pacifica (assembly GCF_900113695.1). Taxonomy (GTDB): domain Bacteria; phylum Pseudomonadota; class Alphaproteobacteria; order Rhodobacterales; family Rhodobacteraceae; genus Albimonas; species Albimonas pacifica. The sequence goes on from NZ_FOQH01000003.1 coordinate 121,335, forward strand.
CCCGACCCGCGGCCTGGCGACGCGGCGGCGCCCGGGGCGCCGTCCCGGGCCGCATTCCCGCCCGCCGCGCGTTGCCACCGCGCCCGGCACGCGCGATCATGGATCCCGCGAAGCGGCCCCACGAAGCGGCCGCCGCGGGCCCGCGGGGGGCGCAGAGGCAGGCAGGAGCGCGGGCGCGTGGCTCATGTGATCGTGACCGGAAACGAGAAGGGCGGCTCGGGCAAGTCCACGACCGCCATGCACCTGTTCGCGGCCATCGCCCGGCAGGGCTTCCGCGTCGGCGCGATGGACCTCGACCTCCGCCAGACCACCTTCTTCCGCTATCTCGAGAACCGCGAGGCCTTCGCCCGCCGCACCGGCCAGGACCTGTCGCTGCCCGAGCGCATCGGCCTGCAGCCCTCGACGCTGCGCGACCGGGTCGAGGCGGAGGCGGAGGAGGAGCGCTGGTTCACGCAGGCGATCGCGACGCTCGACGCGTCGTGCGAGTTCATCCTGATCGACTGCCCCGGCGCCGACAGCTTCTACAGCCAGATGGCCCACGCCTCGGCCGACACGCTGATCACGCCGATCAACGACAGCCTGGTGGATTTCGACCTGCTGGCGCGCATGGACCCGGAGACGGGCAGGGTGCTGGGGCCCTCGATCTACTCCGAGATGGTCTGGCAGGCGCGGCGGCTGCGGGCGGGGGCGGGGCTGAAGCCTGTCGACTGGGTGGTGCTGCGCAACCGCATGTCCCACATCGACGCGCGCAACAAGCGCAAGGTCGGCGACGCGCTGGAGCACCTGGCCCGCCGCATCGGCTACCGCCTGGTGCCCGGCTTCTCCGAGCGGGTGATCTTCCGCGAGATGTTCCTCAACGGGCTGACGCTGCTGGACCTGCGCGACCAGGGCTTCGCCTTCTCGATGAGCCACGTGGCCGCCCGGCAGGAGATCCGCGACCTGGTCCGGGCCCTGAATCTGCCGGGCATGGCCGAGGCCGCCTGAGCCGCCGACCCCCGCTCCCGACCGTCCGATGCTCCGCCCCCGAGCCGCGGCGGCGCCGCGCCACGCACGCGCTCGGGGCCCATGTCCGGCCCGCGGCGCGGCGGCGGGCGTCGCCGCCGCGTGGCGGGCGGGCGCCCGGAACTGCGGCCCGCGCGCAGGCGCCGACGGCGCCGCCGCGCGACGCGGGCGCCCTGGGGCGGGCGTCCGGCTCGCGGCGGCAGGGCCGGTCGGGCGCCGGGCCGCGGGCATGGGGCGGCGGCAGGATCCGGGAGAGACCGGGGAGGCGCGGGGGGGCAGGCGGCGGAGGCCGTGGCCGCGGAGGGCGTGCAGGGCGGAGACCGGGACGAATGGGGCGCAGGCTGGCGGGCGCGGTCAGGCCGGCCGCGCGGGCCGGCAGGCGCGGCCCAGGCCGGCAGGCGCGGTCCAGGCCGGCAGGCGATCCGCAGGCAGGCGGCCGGGGCGCAGGCGGCCGGGGCGCAGGGGGCCGTGGAACGAAAACGGGCCCGGGCGTGTCGCCCGGGCCCGTTCACCCCTCTTGCGTCGGTCGGGCGCCCCTTGGGGAAGGGGCGGCCGGCGGCGCCTGACGGGACCACGGAGGCTCAGGGCCTCCGGGGCGGCAGCTCCATGGCGAGGCCGAACTCGGTGGCCGGGCGCGCCGCGGGCAGGCCGGCCACGCGCGGCGCATAGCGGGTGCCGGCGTCGCGGCCCGCGGCATGCGCCGCGGCCGGGGCGATCGCCTGGCCCACGCGCGCCAGCAGCGACTGCGGCGGGGCGGGACGCTCCTCGGGCACCGGCGCCGCGGCGACCAGGGTCCCGGCGGTGACCGAGGCCGGCGGGATCACCTTCGCCACCCGCGGGGTCTTGGAGAAGCCCATGTCCATCAGCCGGGCGATCCGCTGCGTGCGGTCGGCGGAGCTGCGCGCCCCGAACACCGCCGCGATCACCCGCTGGTCGCCGCGATGCGCCGACGAGACCAGGTTGAAGCCCGCGGCCCGGGTGTAGCCGGTCTTGATTCCGTCCGCCCCCGGGTAGGAGGACAGCAGCCGGCGGTTGGTCGCGTAGACCGTCTTGCCCATCGCCGTCGTCTGCTTGCGCGAGAACAGGTTGTAGTACTCGGGGTGATCGAAGAACAGCCGCCGGCCGAGCGTCGCCATGTCCCGCGCCGTCGACAGGTGCCCCGCCTCGGTCAGCCCGTGGGGGTTCTTGAAGGTGGTGTTGGGCATGCCGAGGATCCGGGCCTTGGCGGTCGCCATCTTCGCCCAGGCGTCGACCGAGCCGGCGGTCGCCTCGGCGAGCGCGGTGGCCGCGTCGTTGGCCGACTTCACGGCCGCGGCCCGCATCAGGTTGCGGATCGTCACCCGCTCGCCCGTGCGCAGCCCGATCCGCGACGGCGGCTGCCGCGCGGCGAGCGCGGAGACCTTCACCGTCTGGTCGAGCTTGAGCCGACCCTCCTTCACCGCCTCGATGGCGAGGTAGAGGGTCATCATCTTGGTCAGCGACGCGGGATGCAGCCGCGTGTCCGCATTCTCGGCATAGACCACCTCGCCGGTCCTGGCGTCCATCACCAGCGCTGCGTAGGGCGCCGCCTGCGCCGGGGCGGAAGCGAAGCTCCACACCGCCAGCAAAGCGAGCCCGATGGCCATCGCCAGGCGCGCCGGCGCCCCTGGGTTCGTCCGTCTCATAGCCGCCCTCGTTCGTTCCGTGCGCCTTGCCGGCGCCTGTCCGAGTCGCGCCTGTCGGCGCTTGGATCGCTTCATTCGTGCGATCTCTTCACAAAAGACGGTAACATGCTGCGCGGCAAATTCAAATCCCCGAAGCCCGATTCGCGAAATCCGCGCGCCGGGCCGCCGTGCAGCCTGCGACTGTGCTGCGCCGCGGCAATTCCCTTGACGCGACGCAGCATGGGGCGGTATCCCCGGCTGTGCAGCAATATAGGGCTGCGCGCAGACCGCCACCCGACGCCCCCGAGTCGGCCCGGCGGACCAGAGACCCGAGCCCTCGAGGAGCCGCCCCATGAACGCGATGTCCGACACCACCGCCCAGTTCGAGACCTTCGCCGCCGAGGCCCAGGCCAAGATGACCGAATCGATGGAGAAGATGGCGAAGTCCTTCGAGGACGCCGCCGCCTTCAACCAGGCCAGCCTGGACGCCTTCATGAAGTCCGCCAACATCGCCATGAAGTCGGCCGAGGAGATCAGCGCCGAGTCGATGGCCTTCTCCAAGAAGTCGATGGAGGAAGGCGTCGCCGCGACGAAGGATTTCGCCGCCTCCAAGTCGGTGATGGAGTTGATGGAGAAGCAGTCCGACTTCGCCAAGACCTTCTTCGACGGCTTCATGAAGCAGGCGACCAAGATGAACGAGATGGCCATGGCCGCCTCGAAGGACGCGATGGAGCCGCTGGCCGCCCGCGTCTCGGCCGCCGCCGAGCTGGTGAAGCCGGCCTGATCGCGCGCGGCCCCCGCGCCCGAGGGGCGCGTCGGGGCCCGCCATCCCGCTGCGTGCGCGGCCTTTTCGGCCCGACGCCTCGGATCGTGACGAAAAGGGGGCCTCGGCCCCCTTTTTCATTTCTGCACGAGTCATATAATATCCAGCCATGCGCACAGCGACGACGATGGGCTTGGCCGTGGACCACGACCGCGAAGCGAACCGGGACGACCTGACGGACGGCGCGCCGCCGACCCTGGCGGACGCCGCCGGCCGGACCTCTCCGCGCGCCGTTCCGGCGCGCGCCCTGCCCCCCGTCCGCGCGGGTCGACCCCGCGCGGCCGGCCCGAGCCGACCCTCGGACGATCCGGACGGCGTGCTGGCGGTCAAGCCGCGCACCCGCCCGCAGAAGCCATCGATGTACAAGGTCCTCCTGCTCAACGACGACTACACCCCCATGGAGTTCGTCGTGCACGTGCTGGAGCGGTTCTTCGGCATCACCCACGAGCAGGCGGTCGAGATCATGCTGACCGTGCATCGCCGCGGCGTGGCGGTGGTGGGCGTGTTCTCCTTCGAGGTGGCCGAGACCAAGGTCACCCAGGTGATGGACTACGCCCAGCAGCACCAGCACCCCCTGCAGTGCACGATGGAAAAGGAATGACGGGGGGAGAAGGAATGACGGGGCGGCGCGCGTGACGGGCGGCGCCGCCGCGACCTGACGCCGCTCCCCCCGACGCCCGCCGCGGCTCTCCCGCCCGGCCGCGCGCGCCTCTTGCGCCGCGCGCCCTCCATTCCCAGATACGCCGTTCTTCCAAGCCAGTCGGCCGGATCCGACACGGCGCGGGACGTTCCGCCCTTGAACCTCTCCCGCACCGCCGCGCCCAACGCGGCGCCTGCGCAATGAGCGTGTCCTGCCTGCCGCATGGGCGCCTTATCGCAGCGCGACCGCAAAAAAATGTGCGCGCGCTAACCCGCCCTTGATCCGATGCTGACAAAGCCGAAGTTTAGTGGTGCACTCAGGCCATGCCCGGGGCTGGAACCTCGGGCGGGCCGGATCGCAGCCGCGCCCAGCCGGGTGCGGGTCCAGGCGGAAAGGTGACGCGCATGCCCTCGTTCTCGAAGACCCTTGAGGAAGCCATCCACTTCGCGCTGAGCCTCGCGAACGAGCGCAAGCACGAACTGGCCACCCTCGAGCATCTGCTCCTCGCCCTCATCGACGAGCCCGACGCGGCGCGCGTGATGAAGGCCTGCGGGGTGAACCTCGACACCCTCCGCGAATCCCTCACCCGCTTCGTGGACAACGAACTCGAAGCGCTTGTTTCGGACGTCGACGGGTCCGAGGCCGCCCCCACCACCGGTTTCCAGCGGGTGATCCAGCGCGCCGCCATCCACGTCCAGTCCTCGGGCCGCACCGAGGTCACCGGCGCCAACGTGCTCGTCGCGATCTTCGCCGAGCGCGAGAGCCATGCCGCCTTCTTCCTGCAGGAGCAGGACATGACCCGTTACGACGCGGTCAACTACATCTCCCACGGCGTCGCCAAGAACCCCGCCTATGGCGAGGCGCGTCCCGTGCGCGGCGCGGAGGAGGAGGGCGAGCAGGCCTCCGCCTCCCGCAACGAGCCGGAGAAGGAGAAGGAGGAGACGGCGCTCGGCAAGTACTGCGTCAACCTCAACGTCAAGGCCCGCAAGGGCGACGTCGATCCCCTGATCGGACGCGAGCATGAGGTCGAGCGCGCGATCCAGGTCCTCTGCCGCCGGCGCAAGAACAACCCGCTGCTGGTGGGCGACCCCGGCGTGGGCAAGACCGCCATCGCCGAGGGCCTCGCCAAGAAGATCGTCGACGGCCAGACCCCCGACGTCCTTTCGGGCTCCACCATCTTCTCGCTCGACATGGGCGCGCTGCTCGCCGGCACCCGCTACCGCGGCGACTTCGAGGAGCGGCTGAAGGCCGTCGTCAAGGAGCTGGAAGAGCATCCCGACGCGATCCTGTTCATCGACGAGATCCACACCGTCATCGGCGCCGGCGCGACCTCCGGCGGGGCGATGGACGCCTCCAACCTGCTGAAGCCCGCGCTTCAGTCGGGCGGCCTGCGCTGCATGGGCTCCACCACCTACAAGGAGTTCCGCCAGCACTTCGAGAAGGACCGCGCGCTGAGCCGTCGCTTCCAGAAGATCGACGTCTACGAGCCGACGGTCGAGGACACGATCAAGATCCTCAAGGGCCTCAAGCCCTATTTCGAGGAGCATCACGACATCCGCTACACGCAGGAGGCGATCAAGGTCGCGGTCGAGCTCTCGGCCCGCTACATCAACGACCGCAAGCTGCCGGACAAGGCGATCGACGTGATCGACGAGGCCGGCGCCTACCAGCACCTGCTGCCGGACTCCAAGCGCCGCAAGACGATCACCCCCAAGGAGATCGAGGAGGTCGTCGCCAAGATCGCCCGCATCCCCCCGAAGTCCGTCTCCAAGGACGACGCGGAGACCCTGCGGGACCTGGAAGCGTCCCTCAAGCGCGTGGTCTTCGGCCAGGACGCCGCGATCGAGTCCCTCGCCTCGGCCATCAAGCTCTCGCGTGCGGGCCTTCGTGAACCGGAAAAGCCCATCGGCAACTACCTGTTCGCCGGCCCCACCGGCGTCGGCAAGACCGAGGTCGCCAAGCAGCTGTCCGAGACGCTGGGCGTGGAGCTCCTGCGCTTCGACATGTCGGAATACATGGAGAAGCACTCGGTGAGCCGCCTGATCGGCGCCCCTCCGGGCTACGTCGGCTTCGACCAGGGCGGTCTTCTGACCGACGGCATCGACCAGCACCCGCACTGCGTGCTGCTGCTCGACGAGATCGAGAAGGCGCATCCGGACGTCTTCAACATCCTGCTGCAGGTGATGGACCACGGCCGGCTGACCGACCACAACGGCAAGACGGTGGATTTCCGCAACGTGGTCCTGATCATGACCTCGAACGCGGGCGCCTCCGAGTTGGCGAAATCCGCCATCGGCTTCGGCCGCGACCGGCGCGAGGGCGAGGACACGGCCGCCATCGAGCGGACCTTCACGCCCGAGTTCCGCAACCGTCTCGACGCGATCATCTCCTTCGGCCCGCTGCCCAAGGAGGTCATCCTCCAGGTGGTCGAGAAGTTCGTGCTCCAGCTGGAAGCCCAGCTCATGGACCGCGGCGTCTCGATCGAGCTCACCCGGCCTGCCGCCGAGTGGCTGGCCGAGAAGGGTTACGACGACCGCATGGGCGCCCGCCCGCTCGGCCGCGTGATCCAGGAGCACATCAAGAAGCCGCTGGCCGAGGAGCTGCTGTTCGGCAAGCTGGTCAAGGGCGGCCTGGTGAAGGTGGCGGTGAAGGAGGGCAATCTGGACCTCCAGATCTCCCAGCCCACCAAGTCGCTCGCCAACGACAAGAAGCCTCCGCTCCTGACCGCCGAGTAAGGCGCAGGCAGGACCGGATGCACGAAACGCCCGGCGGGTCCCCCGCCGGGCGTTCTACGTGGCGACCGCCGGCTCCGACCCGGAGGCGCGCTGTCCGGGAGGGTTCCGGCGGCGCGTCCCCCTCCTGATCCGGCCCGCTCAGTCCGGCGCGCAGCGCCAGGAAAGCTCGGCCAGAAGGGTCCGCGCCGCCTCGCCCTCGCCGGGGCCGACGATCAGGTTGAAGCGGTCGGTCGAGCCGTCGACCGAGACGCCCTCGACGCCCGAGCAGTAGACGACGCGCTGGGTCGGAACGTCGTCGACGCCGGCAGGGAACAATTCCCGCCAGCGCCGCTGGAGCCGCTGCAACCGCTCGGGCAAATCGGCCTTGTTCGGCGTGGCGGCGATGATCGCGGCGGCTTCCGGGTCCCAGCGGCGCTCGACCGCGCGGGCGCGCTTCTCGACCTCGGGGCGGTAGGGAACGATCACCTGGTCGGCGTCGCCGCGCTGGACGATCCGGGCGCCGACAGCGCCGGGGACCAGCCAGCCCGCATCGATGCGCAACGCGCTGGTCAGGACCCCGTGCTCGCCGTCGTCGCACCGCTCCGGCATCGGGTTCTGGCCCCGGACCAGCCGGCAGGCGTCGAGCGCGACCGTGCCGGCCGGCGCCCATTGCTGCACCGAGGCTTCGAGGCGCCGCGCGATCTCCTCGGTCGACAGCTCCGCCGCCTCCCGCACCTCCGGCGAGGCGAGGGCGCGCCGCTGCGCGACCCCCTCGCCGTCGCGGTCCAGCACCGCCGCCGCGGCCAGGATCGCGCCGAGCGCGACCGCCCCCGCAAGCGCCTGACGACGCGTGGGCCGGGGCAGGTTCCTCACGCCATCTCGTCGATCGCCTGGGCCATCTTCACGTCGCGCTCGCTCAGGCCGCCGACGTCATGGCTGGTCAGGGTGACCTCGACGGTCTTGTAGACGTTCGACCACTCGGGGTGGTGGTCCATCTTCTCGGCGAGCAGGGCCACCCGGGTCATCCAGCCGAAGGCTTCTGAGAAGTCCTTGAACTTGAAGGTCTTGTGCAGGGCGTCGCGGCCCTCGACGACGGACCATCCGCCGTCCTGGAGGGTGGCGAGGGTGGTTTCGCGGGTGTCCGGGTCCAGCTTCGCGGGCATCAGTCGTGCTCCTCGATCTCTCGGGTCAGGTCGGACTTGCGGAAGGGCGAGCGCTCGGACAGCCAGGCGATCTCATCGCCGACCGCCTCGCGCTCCGCTTCCAGGTATTCCGCCACGGCGCGGCGGAAGCTCGGCTCGCCGATCCAGTGCAGCGAGTGGGTCTTCACCGGCAGGTAGCCGCGGGCGAGCTTGTGCTCGCCCTGGGCGCCGGCCTCCACCGTCTCCAGCCCCCGGGCGATGGCGAAGTCGATGGCGCGGTAGTAGCACAGTTCGAAATGCAGGCAGGGGTGATGCTCGGTGCACCCCCAGTAGCGCCCGAACAGGGACCGCCGGCCGATGAAGTTCAGCGCCCCCGCCACCGGCCGCCCGTCGCGCTCGGCCAGCACCAGCAGCACGTCGTCGCGCAGGCTCTCCTGCACCCGGTTGAAGAAGTCCCGGGTCAGGTAAGGCGAGCCCCACTTGCGGCTGCCGGTGTCCTGGTAGAAGCGCCAGAAGGCGTCCCAGTGCTCGGGCCGCAGGTCGTCGCCGGTCAGGGCGCGGATCTCGAGACCGGAGGCCGCGGCCTCGCGCCGCTCGCGCCGGATGTTCTTGCGCTTGCGGGAGCTGAGGTCGCCGAGGAACGCCTCGAAGTCGGCGTAGCCGCGGTTCTTCCAGTGGAACTGCTCGCCGGTGCGCTGAAGGAGGCCGATCTCGGCCCCCATCTCCCACTCCTCCTCGGTGCAGAAGGTCACGTGGAGGGAGGAGAGCCCGTTGCCCGCCGCGAGCTGCACCGCGCCCTGCACCAGCGCCGAGACCACGGCCGCCGTGCTCTCCCCGGGCGCCGTCAGGAACCGCCGCCCGGTGGCGGGGGTGAAGGGCACCGCGCCCTGGAGCTTGGGGTAGTACTCGCCCCCGGCCCGCTCGTAGGCATGGGCCCAGGAGTGGTCGAAGACGTATTCGCCCTGGCTGTGGCCCTTGGCGTAGAGGGGCATGACCCCGATCACCCGGCCGCCGAGCCGCGCCGCCAGGTGCCGCGGCGCCCAGCCGGAGCCGCGCCCGACCGAGCGGCTGTCCTCCAGCGCCTTGAGGAAACGGTGGGTCAGAAACGGGTTCTCGGGCGCGAGGCCGGGCGCGCCCTCGGGGTCGGCGCAGCGGTCCCAGTCCTGCGCGTCGATCTCGTCGATCGAGGTCAGGGCGGTGATCTCGACGACGTCGGATCCGTCCATGGGGCGCCTCCCGCGGTTTGGCCTGCCCTAGAGGATGGGAAGCGGGGCGGGCCGGTCAATGGGCCGGGCGGCGCGGTCCGGGGTCGCGGGCCCGCAGGCGCCCTGCGGGCGGGCCTGGCCGCGTCGCGCCCGGGGCGGTGCTCACGGGCGGTAGCCCTCGAAGGTGACGTTGTCGACGTGGGGGCGGGCGGCGGCGTCCTCCTGCGGGCTGCGGGTGGTCCAGCACAGCACCGGCAGACCGGCCGCGCGCAGGGCCCGGGTGCGCCCGGTCGGAAGATCCCGCCAGCGGTAGGAGCAGAAGCTGCAGCCCGAGGTCTCGAAGCTCGCCATCGCGCTCAGGTCGGCGCGCGCCGCGGGGGCGAGCCCCTCGCCGTCCGGGTCGCGGTCCCAGTCCATCGAGACGAGGCCCCGGGGGATCGCGGAGGCGTGGTCGTGGAACCAGGCGACGGCGCGGGGATCGAAGCTCATCACCGCCACGGGGCCGCCGCCGGCGGCGAGATGCCCCTCGATCAGCTCGGCCGCGCGGGCCTCCAGGGGGCCGACGCCGACGGCGTCGTGCTGGCGCTTGATCTCCACCAGCAGGGGGGCGCGGCCTGCCGCCTCCAGCGCCTGGGCGAAGCTGGGGATGCGGGCCTCGGGCGCGGCGCCGGTCAGCGCCAGCGTCCCCAGCTCGGCCGCCCTGCGCGCCCGCACCGGCCCGGAGGCGGCGGTCAGCCGGTCGAGCTCGTCGTCATGGAAGCACATCGCCTCGCCGTCGGCGGAGATCTGCAGGTCGATCTCGCAGCCGTAACCGGCCGCGGCGGCGGCGCGGATGGCGGGCAGGGAGTTCTCGATCACCCCCGCGGCGCGGTCGTGCAGGCCGCGGTGGGCGATGGCGCGGTCGAGGAAACCGGCGGGGAGGGAGGGCATGGCAACGGTCCGTCACGGGCGGAAAGGGAGACAGGCGTCGCGCCGCCCCCCGCCGCCGCGGGGTGGGCGGGCGGGGCGGCGGCGGGGGGCGGCGCGACGCCTGCGGCAGGCGCCGTCCCCCGCATATCCCGGCGCGACGACAGCCGCGCGACAGCTCAGGCGATCTCGAAGATCGCCTCGATCTCGACGGCCACGCCGAAGGGCAGGTTGGCCACGCCGAAGGCCGAGCGTGCGTGCACGCCGGCCTCGCCGAAGACCTCGCCCAGCAGCTCGGAGCAGCCGTTCACCACCTTGGGGTGGTCGGGGAAGTCGGGGGTGGAGTTCACCAGGCCCATCAGCTTGACCACCCGCACCACGCGGTCGAGGTCGCCGTCGCAGGCGGCCTTGGCCTGGGCGATCAGCGACAGGGCGCAGAGCTTCGCGGCCTCGTAGCCGCCGGCCACGTCCATGTCCGCGCCGAGCTTGCCCTTCACCAGCCCGTCGGGGCCCTGGCTGACCTGGCCGGAGACGAACACCAGGTTCCCGGTCTTCACGAAGGGCGTGTAGGCCGCGGCGGGAACGGGCGGGTTGGGCAGGGTGATGCCGAGCTCGGCCAGGCGGGCGTCGATCTTGCCGGTCATGGGGGTCCTTTCGGGGGTTGGGCCCGGGGAGAACCCCCGGACGCTCATTCCTCGCGCATCGAGTGGGCGAAGTAATCCATGAAGGGCTTCACCAGGTAGTTCAACGGCGAGCGGTCGTAGGTGCGGATGAACGCCTCGACCGGCATGCCGGGCACCAGGGTCTTGCCCTCCAGCTTGCTCTCCTCGCCCTCGTTCAGCGCCAGCTCGATCGGGAAATAATGGACGCCGGTCCGCTCGTCCACGATCGCGTCGGCCGAGACCTTGACCACATGGCCGTCGATCTCGGGCGTGGTGCGCGAGGCGAAGGCCGAGAAGCGCAGCGTCGCCTCCTGGCCGGGGAACACCTCGTCGACGTGCTGGGGCTCGATCCTCGCGTTGAACACGAAGTCGGCGTCCGAGGGCACGATGTACATGATCGGCTCGGCCGGCGTCAGCACCGCCTGCTGGGCGAAGACCTTGGAGTTGAAGACCGTCCCGGCGATCGGGGCGCGCACCTCCATGCGGGCGAGGCGCTCCTGCAGGCTGGCCAGCTGCTCGCGCACCTGGTTCTCCTGGTACTGGATGTCGCGCATCTGGGTGATCGCCTCCTCCCGCCGCTGGGAGCGGGCCTGCGAGATCTGGATCTCGATCTCGGTGGCGCGGCCCTCGGATTCGGCGACCGAGGCGATCAGCTCGCCGATCTGGCCCTCCAGCCGGGCCTGCTCGCGCTGCAGCGCCAGCAGGCGGTTGAGCTGCGCGAGACCCTGGTCGAACAGCTTCTGCTGGCCCTCCAGCTCCTGGCGGATCAGCTCGTCCTGGCGGCGGAGGGCTGCGATCTGCGCCTCGGCCCCCTCGACTTGGCGGTCGATCTGGCCGCGGCGCTCGCCGAGCTGCTGGACCTGTTCGTCGAGGCTGTTGAGGCGTGCGTCGAACAGCGAGGTCTGGCCCTCGACCATCCGCTGCACGTCGTCGTCGGTCTGCGCCTTGGCCAGCAGGCGCTCGTCGAAGCGGATCTCCTCCCAGCCGTACTGCTCCGCCTCCAGCCGGTTGCGGCGGGCGACGAGCTCCCAGTACTGGTCCTCGAGGATGATCGCCTCGGAGCGGGGCAGGGTGTCGTCGAAGCGCAGCAGCACGTCGCCGGCCTCCACATGGTCGCCGTCGCGCACCATGATCTCGCCGACCACGCCGCCATCGGGGTGCTGGACCACCTGCTCGCGCGTCTCCACGTCGACCTCGCCCATGGCGATGATCGCGCCGGCGATGTTGGCGAAGGCCGCCCAGGCGCCGAAGCCGCCGACCAGCAGCAGCACGCCGACGAAGCCGATGATCAGCGCCTTGCGCGCCGAGTAGCGCTGCGAGGCCTCGTCCGGGCCCAGCGGGGCGGCGGGGCCGCCCGCCGAGGGTCGGGCCGGCACGCCGCCGCCGCCGCCGCCGGGGGCGGGCGCCGGGACGTCGGCGCGGGGCTTTGCGGGCGCGGCCGGGTCCTTCGCCTCCTCCCGTTTCGCGGGGGGGCGGGAGGGCATGGCCATCGCGGGCGCCGGGGCGCGCTTGCGCGCCAGCACCGCCTCGCGCGCCGCCGCCGCGGCGGCGGAGGCCGCGTCGGGCGCGGGCGCGGCCTGCGGCTCCGGCGGGGCCGCAGGGGCGGGATCGCGCGCGGTCCCGGCGGCCTGCGGCGAGGCCGGTCGCTCCTGCGCGGCGCGGGCGGCGGCGAGCCGGGCGCGGGCCGCCGCCAGGGCCGCCGGATCCGCCGCAGGGCCGGCCTCGGTCGGGGTCGCGGCGGGGGTCTGCGAAGGCTCGGGCGAAGGCTCGGGCGAAGGCGCGGGGCCTGCCGCCGGGGCCTGCGGCTCGGGCGCGTCGGCGGTCTCGGCGTCGTCGGCCTCGTCGCGGCGGTGGCTCCAGGAGGGGGGCTCGGCGCTCTCGGCGAAGACGTTGAAGGCGTGGCGCCCGGTGTCCCCGGCGCCGCCCTTGGCCTCGCCCGGGCCGGTCCGCCGCTCGTCGCCCTGCATCTCGGTCATGCTCGCGTCACTCTCCGGCCGGGGTCACGACCTGGGGGTAGTTGCGCACATGCTGGCGCAGCACCTCGTCCTTGGGCCCGAAGGCCTTCCGCACCCCGTCCTCCATCATCAGGATCAGGTCGCAATGCTGGATGGCGGCGGGGCGGTGGGCCATGATGATCACCGCGCGGCCCCGCGCCTTGATGTCCTGGATCGCGTGGTTGAGCGCGTCCGACCCGGACGCGTCGAGGTTCGAGTTCGGCTCGTCCAGCACCACCACCGCCGGGTCGCCGTAAAGCGCGCGCGCGAGCCCGATGCGCTGGCGCTGCCCGCCCGAGAGCTTCCCGCCCCCGGCCGCCACCTGGTAGTCGTAGCCGCCCGGCAGGCCGAGGATCATCTCATGGGCGCCGGCGCGCTTGGCGGCCTCGACCACCATCGCGGAGTCCGGCTTGCCGGTCAGGCGGGCGATGTTCTCGGCCACCGAGCCGTCGAAGAGCGCGATCTCCTGGGGCAGATAGCCGATGTGGCGGCCCAGGTCCTCGTCGCCGTATTGCTCCAGCGCCGCGCCGTCGAGGCGCACGTTGCCCGCGGCCGGCTTCCAGATCCCGGTGATCGCCTTGGCCAGCGTCGACTTGCCCGACGCCGACGGCCCGATCACGCCCATCGCCTGCCCCGGCTCCATCCGGAAGGAGACCATGCGGATCGCGGCCGTCTGCTCGCCCGGGGCGACGACGGTGACCTGCTGCGCCTCGAGGATCGAGCGGGGGGCGGGGAGCCTGGTGCGCTCCTCCGGCGCCGGGGTCTTCTCGAGCAGTTCGCTCAGCGACTTCCAGCCCTGCATGGCGCGCTGCACCAGCGCCCACTGGCCGATGGCCTGCTCGATGGGCGCCAGCGCGCGGCCCATCAGGATCGAGCCCGCGATCATCGAGCCGGGGCTCAGCTCCCCCTGGATCGCGAGCCAGGCGCCGGCGCCCAGCATCAGCGACTGCAGGAAGAAGCGAAGGGTCTTGGAGGCGGTCGAGAAGCCGCCGGTGCGGTCGGAGGCCTGGATCGTCGTCTCGAGGCTGCGCCCGCGAAGCAGCTGCCAGCGCTCGAGCACCGAGCGGCGCATCCCCAGGCCCTGCACCGTCTCCCCCTGGGAGCGCACGGCCTCGGTGAACCCTTCCGACTGGGCGGAGGCGACGTTGGCGTCGAGCTGGAGCTTCTTGGAGAACACCTGGTTGAGCCAGGTCAGGCAGACCAGCAGCAGGCCGCCGGCGATGGCGATGCAGCCCAGGATCCAGTGGAAGGTGAAGATCGCGGCCAGGAACACCGGCGTCCACGGCATGTCGAAGACCGCGAAGGGCGCGGGGCCGGACATCAGCCGCTGGATCGACTCGAGGTCGCGCAGGCCGGTGGCGGGGCGGGCGCGTTCGACGGGGGAGACGGCGCGGCGCAGGATCGCCTCGAACACGCGGCTGTCGAGCCGGGCCTGGAAGCGCGCGCCGGCGCGCGCCAGCACCCGGCCGCGGGCGTAGTCGAGCACGCCCATCATCAGGAACAGGAAGGCCATGATGACCGTCAGCGCCAGCAGCGTCGCCTCGGACCGCGAGCTGAGCACCCGGTCGTAGACCTGCAGCATGAAGATCGGCCCGGTCAGCATCAGCAGGTTCACGAAGAAGCTGAACACCGCCACGGACACGAACAGGGACCGGCCCTCGCGCAGGACCGAGCGCAGTTCGTCCCGTCCACTCTCCGTCTTGCCTCGCAACCTGAACCCCCGGATCCCGGATCCTGCCGAGCTTATGCGCCCGCAGCGGTTAAGTTCCAATCATCGAGCCGCAGGTTCATCCGCGACGGACCCGTCTCTTACGCCCCGCATCCCCATGGCGCCAGCGGACAGATACGCCCGCCCCTGGCGAATTGAAGCCTTTTTTCCGTGGCGTGGAAGGTTCTTGTCGCGCAGGAGCCACAAGCCGGCCCCGCCTGAAAGCGGCGCTTGACGAAAACGGCGCCGCGATTGCGCCCCGCCGCTCGCTGCACTAATCCCGTAGGCGCCGTGACGCGCCGCATCATTAAGAATCGAGAGACGTCTTGACCGAATCCCCCTCCAGGGCCTCCGCGTCCGTTTCCGCCTCCGGCCGCGCGTCGCGCCGCGGCCCGTTCCGCTCGATCCTGATGCTGGCCGCCGCCGTGGCGCTGGCGGGCTGCGCCTCGGGCGAACCGGTGGAGCCGGGCGGGATCGCCGATCCCTACGAATCGACGAACCGCGACATCCACGAATTCAACAAGGGCCTCGACACCATCCTGCTGCGCCCGGCGAGCCGTCTCTACGACATCGCCATGCCGGGGCTGGGCGACCTGCTGCTGACCAACGCGGTCAACTTCCTGCGCATGCCGATGAACTTCATCAACCACGCCGCGCAGGGAGAGTTCGAGCAGGCCGGCGCCGACGTGCTGCGCACCGGCATCAACCTGGTGATGGGCCTCGGCGTGCTCGACCCCGCCACCGAGTTCGGCCTCCCGCAGGTGGAGACCGACATCGGCGAGACGCTCTACGTCTGGGGCGTGGGCGAGGGCCCGTATGTCGAGATCCCGGTGTTCGGCCCGGCCTCGGCCCGCGACGGCTTCGGCCGGGTGGCCGAGATCGTGCTCGATCCGTTCGGCTTCTTCACCGGCTACGAGGGGCTGCAGCTCGGCCGCCGGGCGCTGGCGGTGGGCAACCTCGCCCGGATCCGGGCCGAGAACACCAACGTGATCGACCAGACGCTCTATGAGAGCGAAGACTCTTACGTCACCACGCGGGCGGGCTATATCCAGTACCGCCGCCGCCAGCTGGCGGGCGGGGCGACGGAAGAGTCGCTGACCGACGTGTTCGCCGACTGAGGCGGCACGGACCGAAACGCCCACGCGCCCGTCGAGCCCTTGGGGGAGGGGACGGGCGCGCCCAACCGCAAACGGGGTGATGCGATGACCATGAACCGACGCGACCTTCTGAAATTCTCGCTGGCCGGCGCGCTGAGCGCCGCGGTCGGCCTGTCCCTGCCCTCCGCCGCCCGGGCGGTCGAGGTCTCCGCCGCCCGCTCCTTCGTCGAGAAGGTGGTGGGCGAGGTGACCCAGCTCCTGAACTCGGGCAAGAGCGCCGAGGCCCAGCGGCTGGAGTTCTCCGAGATCTTCCGGCGCAACGCCGCGGTGCCCGAGATCACCCGCTTCGTGATGGGCCAGGCCTGGCGCGACATGAACGACTCCCAGAAGACCAAGGCCCAGGACGCGCTGGTCAGCTATGTCGGCCGGGTCTACGCGGGCCTGCTCAACGACTACCAGGGCCAGACCCTCGAGGTGGTCGGCGCCCAGGACTTCGGCGCCAAGGGCGTGCTGGTGACCTCGGTCGCCAAGGGCGCCAGCGTCGAGGACTCGAAGGTCGAGTGGCAGGTCTCCGACCGCGGCGGCCCGGTGCAGGTGGTCGACGTGGTGGCCGAGGGCGTCTCGCTGCTCCAGACCCAGCGCCAGGAGTTCGGGGCGATGATCGACAAGCGCAACGGCGACGTGGACCGCTTCCTCGACGACCTCGCCGCCGGGAAGATCGCCGAGGGCTGAGGCCTCCGGTCCCGACCCCCTCGATCCCGATCCATCGCAGCGGCGCGCCGGTCCCCCGGCGCGCCGTTCGCGTTTCAGCTCAGCTTCGGCCGCTCCCCCGCGCCCAGCGCGCGCAGGCTCTCCACGATCCGGTCGAAGGCGAGGCCGGCCTGGCGCGAGGCGTGGCGGGCGCGCAGAAAGCCATGGGTCAGCCCCGGTTCCTCGACCGAGAAGGCCCGCCCTCCCACGGCCAGGATCCGGTCGCGATAGGCCTTGCCGTCGTCGGCCAGCGGATCGCATTGCGCGTTGATGCACACCGTCATCGGCAGGCCGGAGACATCCGGGTCCCGCAGCGGCCAGGCCCGCGGGTCGTCGTCGGGCACGAGGCTCATGTCCCGCTGGGAGGCGTAGAAGGCCCGGTCGGCGCGCGACAGCAGCGGCGCGTCGGCGTGCAGGACGAAGCTGCCCCGCGTCGGGTCCCCGCCCAGCGAGGGATAGATCAGCACCTGCCCGACCGGCGCCCCCTCCCGCCCGCGAGAGGCATGGACGACGGCGGCCGCGAGCGTGCCGCCCGCGCTGTCGCCCGAGATCACGAGGGGCCGCCCGCCGGCCGCGGCCACCGCCCATTCCCAGGCGGCGAAGGCGTCGTCGAAGAAGGCGGGGTGCTGGAACTCGGGCGCCATGCGGTAGTCGACCGAGACCGTCTCGTAGCCCGTGCGGTGGGCCATCTCGGCGCAGATGTCGTCATGGCTGTCGAGCCCGCCGACCACGAAGCCCCCGCCGTGCAGGTAGAGGATGAAGGCCGACCCGGGCCCCGAGGCCGGCACGTAGCGGCGCAGCGGGATCGGGCCGCGCGGACCCTCGCAGCTCAGGTCCTCGACCTGAACGCCCTCGGGGCGGCCGTTGTGCCAGTAGCGGCAGTTGGCGTCGTAGGCGGCGCGGCGGGAGGCGGCGGTCGGCTCCCCCTCCACGCGCGAATTGCGCCGGCTGGTCTCGACGAAGGCGCGGGTGTCGGCCTCCAGGATCCAGTCGTAGTCGGGGGTCGCGAGGGGCGCGGGTCCGTCCATGGTCGTCTCCTCCATCTGCCGGCGATCCGGTCTGTTGCGCCCAGCATCCTCCCGACCGGCCGGTCAGGCAAGCATGGCCGGCGCCCCGCCCGCGACGCGAGGTTCCGCTTTCCGTCGCGCCCCTTGCGGGTCTAGGGTCCCCCCGCAAGACCCAGGAGGCCCGAGTCCCCATGCAGTGCGTGTTCGACGCCCGCCAGACCGCCCACGATCCCCAGACCTTCCTCGTCGCAGGCCGCCTGCGCCCCAGCCCCGAGCAGCCCCGACGGGCCGAGGTGCTGCTGAACGGCGCGCGGGAGGCCGGGCTCGAGGTCGTCGCCCCCGCCGATTACGGGCGCGGCCCGCTGGCGGCGGTGCACACGTCCGAGTATCTCGCCTTCCTCGAGACCATCCACGCCCGCTGGTCGGCGCTGCCCGACGCCAACGCCGAGGTGGTCCCGAACATCCACCCCGACCGGCGCGCGGCGTCCTACCCGACCTCGCCCGTGGGCCAGGCGGGCTGGCACCTGCAGGACACCGCCTGCCCCGTCGGGGCCTCGACCTGGCACGCGGCCTACTGGTCGGCCCAGACCGCCCTGACCGGCGCCGAGCTGGTGCTGGAGGGCGAGCGCTCGGCCTACGCGCTGAGCCGCCCGCCGGGGCATCACGCGCTGGCGGATGCGGCGGGGGGGTTCTGCTTCCTCGCCAACGCCTCGATCGCGGCGCAGCGGCTGCGGGACGCGGGGCGGCGGGTGGCGATCCTCGACGTCGACGTGCACCATGGCAACGGCACCCAGGCGATCTTCTACGACCGGGGCGACGTGCTGACCGTCTCGATCCACTGCGATCCGTCCGTCTACTACCCGTTCTTCTGGGGCCACGCGCAGGAGCGCGGGATCGGCCAGGGGGAGGGCGCGAACTTCAACCTGCCGCTGGCCCGCGGCACCTCGGACGACGGCTTCCTCGAGGCGCTGGGCGCGGCGCTCGCCCGCATCCGCAGCTTCGGGACCGACGCGCTGGTGATCGCGCTGGGCCTCGACGCCTACGAGGGCGATCCGCTGGCGGGGCTGGGCGTGACCACGCCCGGATTCGCGCGCATCGGCGAGGCCATCGGGCGCTTCGGCCTGCCGACCCTGCTGGTGCAGGAGGGCGGATACCTGTCGGAGGAGCTCGGCCAGAACCTGACCAGCTTCCTCGGCGGCTTCGCCAACGGCCAGGCCGAGGCGGGGCGGGTGCACGTCTGAGGCGCAGACGCCGCGCCGTCTTGATCCAGCGCAAGGCGGCGGGCGGTCGAACCGGCTAACAATTCGTCGAAACAACGATCCGGGGAGAAGGATCAGATGTCCATCAAGACCATCACCGTTTTCGTCGACGGGGGCCCGGCCTCCGACGCGCGGCTGGCCGCGGCCTGCGAGATGGCGCTCAAGCATGACGCCCATGTGGTCGCCGTGGCTTTCGCGCGCCAGTTCGACATGGGCGTCTACGCCATGCCCGGCGCCGAAATGGCCATGGACCTCAGCGCCATCGACACCGCCCGCGCCGAGGCCAAGGAGCTTGCCAAGCACGCCGAGGCGAAGATGCAGGCGGCCGGCGTCTCGGCCGACGCGCGCTGGGCCTCGTCCATCGCCGCCGGCCTGGAGGAGACGGCGGCCCGCGCCGCGCGTCACTCCGACATCGCCGTGGTCGGCCCCGCCGGCGGCGACGGTCCGGCGGGCGAGGCCGCCGAGGCCGCCTTCGAGGGCGCGCTCTTCGGCTCCGGCCGCCCGGTGCTGATGCTGCCCGAGGGCTGGTCGAAGCCGATCGGCACGAAGATCATGCTGTGCTGGGACGGCAGCCATGTCGCCGCCCGCGCCCTGCAGGACGCGATGCCCTTCATCAAGGCCGCCGGCGCCGTGACCATCGCCATCGTCGACCCCGAGCCCGGCGTCGACGGCACCGGCGAGGAGCCGGGCGCCGACATCGCCACCGTCATCGCCCGCCACGGCGTGAAGGTGGAGGTCAAGACCATGGCCCGCGCCGGCGCCTCGGTCGCCGAGCGCCTGATGGCGACCGCCGAGGAGATGGGCGCCGACCTGATGGTGATGGGCGGCTACGGCCACTCGCGCCTGCGGGAGGCGATCTTCTCCGGCGTCAGCCGCTCGGTGCTGGAAGCGCCGACGGCGCCGGTCCTCGTCTCGCACTGAGGCCCGCGACGGCCCTCCGGGGCCCCGGATCCGCGGCCCGCGCCCCCCGGCGCGGGCCGTTTCCGTCCGCGCGGTCGCCGGGGCGGGACGCGACGGGCTTGCGGCGGGGCAGGGCGGTGCGGGCCGGCCGCGACAGGATGCGCCGCCGCAAAAGGGGGCGCCCTTCGTTCATCTGCTTGCGGGGTCGCCGGGCTGCGTGCCTAATGCCTCCGCTGTCGGCAGAACCACCGCGAAAGGGGCCCCCGATGATCCGATTCCGCACGCTCGCCTTCGTCGCCGCGACCCTCGTCGCCGCCGGCGCCGCCCAGGCGCAGACGAAGATCGCCTTCGCCAACGACTGGAAGTGGGAGGGCCCCGCGGCCCCGTTCCTGCTGGCGCTCGACAAGGGCTATTTCGAGGAGGCCGGCCTCGACGTCACCATGGACACCGGCAAGGGCTCGCTCGACGCGATCCCGCGCGTGGCGGCGGGCACCTACCAGATGGGCGCCGCCGACATCAACACGCTGATCAAGTTCCGCGACCAGAACCCCGACCTGGACGTGAAGGCGATCTTCATGATCTACAACCAGCCGCCCTTCGCGGTGGTCGGCCGCAAGAGCCTCGGCATCGAGACCCCCAAGGACCTCGAGGGCAAGATTCTCGGCGCCCCGGCCCCCGACGGCGCCTACGCCCAGTGGAAGGCCTTCACCAAGGCCAACGGCATCGACGCCTCGAAGGTCACCATCGAGAACGTGGGCTTCCCGGTGCGCGAGCCGATGCTGGCGCAGGGCAAGGTCGACGCGATCACCGGCTTCAGCTTCTCGTCCTACATCAACCTCAAGGCCAACGGCGTGCCGGAGGACGACATCACCGTCCTGCTGATGACCGAGAACGGCCTCGACCTCTACGGCAACGTGGTGCTTGTGAACCCCGCCTTCGCCGAGGAGAACCCCGAGGCGGTGAAGGCGTTCCTCGCCGCCCTGGTGAAGGGCTTCAAGGAGACCGTCGCCGACCCCGCCGCCGCGGTGAAATACGTGACCGCCCACAACGACGTGGCCCGCGAGGAGGTGGAGCTGGAGCGGCTCGAGATGGCCATCGCCGACAACATCCTCACCGACGAGGTGAAGGCCAACGGCTTCGGCGCCGTGGACATGGAGCGTCTGACCAAATCCATGGACCAGATCGCCGACACCTACGACTTCCAGTCGCGCCCGACGGCCGAGGCGATCTTCGACCCGTCCTTCCTGCCCCCCGCCGAGGAGCGGATGCCCGACTGATCCGGCGCGCAGGACCCCGACGATGAGCTTCGTCGAGATCGCCGACGTCGCCCTGCGCTACGCCCCCCAGGGCGGGGCGGAGGGGACGCTCGCCGTGGACGGCCTCTCCCTCTCGGTGGAGAAGGGGGAGTTCGTCGCCGTCGTCGGGCCCTCGGGCTGCGGCAAGTCCACGTTGATGAAGCTCGCCACCGGGCTGAACTTCCCGACCCGCGGGTCGGTCTCGGTGGCGGGCAGGCCGGTGAAGGGGCCGGTGTCGATCGCCGGCATGGCCTTCCAGAACCCGGTGATGCTGCCCTGGCGGCTGACCCGCGACAACGTCCTGCTGCCGCTGGAGGTGGTGCAGCCGCACCGCCGCCAGATGCGCGCCCGCAAGGCGGAATACCAGGCCAAGGCCGACGCGCTGCTGGCTTCGGTGGGCCTCGAGGGCGCGGGCGAAAAATATCCCTGGCAGCTCTCGGGCGGCATGCAGCAGCGCGCCTCCCTCTGCCGCGCCCTGATCCACGAGCCCGAGCTGGTGATGCTCGACGAGCCCTTCGGCGCGCTCGACGCCTTCACCCGCGAGGAGCTGTGGTGCGTGATGCGCGACCTGCACGCGCAGAAGAACTTCACCACGATCCTCGTGACCCACGACCTGCGCGAGGCGGTGTTCCTCGCCGACCGGATCTTCGTCCTCTCGGCCCGCCCCGGCCGGGTGATCAAGGTCCGCGACGTGGACCTGCCGCGCCCCCGCCCGCTGGAGGTCACGTATGAAAAGCAGTTCACCGACATCGTGCACGAGTTGCGCGGCCTGATCGCGGAGGCCCGCCAGTGAGCGACGCCGGCGAAGAGGCGGTCGTCGCCGCCTACAAGTCCGACCCCTGGGTGCGCCTCGCCCCCTGGGTCTGCACCATCGGCCTGTTCGTGGTCTGGGAGATCGCGGTCCGGGTCCTGGGCGTGCCCTATTACATCCTCCCCGCGCCGAGCTCGGTCGCCTATGCGGCGTATGAATTCGCGGGCGGGCTGGCCGAGAACTCCCTGCAGACGCTGTGGACGACCGTGGCGGGATTCCTGCTCGCCATCGTCTTCGGCCTGGCGCTCGGCCTCTTCATCGGCTGGGACCGGCGGATCTACGCCGGCCTCTACCCGCTGATGATCGGCTTCAACTCGATCCCCAAGGTGGCCGTCGTTCCGATCCTGGTGCTGTGGGTCGGCACCGGCTGGCTGCCGGCGGTGCTGACCGCCTTCCTGATCTCCTTCTTCCCGATCGTGGTGAACGTGGCCACCGGCCTCGCCACCATCGAGCCGGAGATGGAGGACGTGCTGCGCGCGCTCGGCGCCAAGAAGCTCGACATCATGACCAAGGTCGGGATCCCGCGGTCGCTGCCCTATTTCTTCGGCTCGCTGAAGGTGGCGATCACGCTGGCCTTCATCGGCTCGGTGATGTCCGAGACGGTGGCGGCCAACGCCGGCGTCGGTCACATGATGCTGACCGCGCAGGCGAATTTCGAGGTGCCGCTGGTCTTCGCCTGCCTCATCGCGCTCGCCATCGAGGGGATCGTGATGTACGCCGTCATGGCCTGGCTGGAGAAGCGGATGACCGGCTGGGCGCATCGCTCGGGCTTCAACCGCTGAGCGCGGCCGCCTGACTTGCCCCCGGGCGCGGTCGCGAGTAGCTTCCGCGCTCCCCTTCCGCCCCGACTCGGAAAGCCGACATGCTCGACGACGACGACAACGATTTCTCGACCACCACCGTCTCGGCCGGCCAGCTTCGCGCCATCGTCGAGCGCATCGAGCGCCTGGAGGAGGAGAAGAAGGAGGTCTCGGAGCAGATCAAGGAGGTCTATGCCGAGGCCAAGGGCAACGGCTTCGACGCCAAGACCCTCCGCAAGATAGTGGCCCTGCGCAAGAAGAAGCCCGAGGAGCGCTCCGAGGAGGAGGCGATGCTCGAGCTCTACATGAACGCGCTGGGGATGCTGCCGGGCTGAGGCCCGGACCGGACCCCGACGACCGGCGCCCCCGGGCGCCTCGCCAGAGCGGGCGCGCGGCATGCGCGCCCTTTCTCTTTCCCGCGCAGCCTCCCGCGAAATCTGAGGACCTCTTCCCATGACCCGCACCCGCGGCCTGATCATCGGCGCCATCGCCATGACGGCGACCGTCGTCGCCTCCAACATTCTCGTGCAGCACCTGCTGGGCGATTGGCTGACCTGGGGGGCGCTGAGCTATCCGGTCGCCTTCCTGGTCACCGACCTGACCAACCGCGCGCTGGGCGCGAAGGCCGCCCGCCAGGTGGTGCTGGCGGGCTTCGCCGCCGGCGTCGTCTGCTCGCTGGTCGCGGCGGGATTCGGGGCCACCACGCTGCGCATCGCCGCCGGATCGGGGCTGGCCTTCCTGGTGGCGCAGATGCTTGACGTCGGCGTCTTCGACCGCCTGCGGGGCGAGAGCTGGTGGCGTGCGCCGCTGGTCTCCTCGCTGGTCGGCTCGGCGGCGGACACGGCGATCTTCTTCTCGGTGGCCTTCGCGACCGTGTTCACGCCGCTGGTCCCCTGGGACGACGTCTCCTGGGCGAACGAGATGGTCCCGGTGCTGGGCGTGGGCCGCGAGGCGCCGCTGTGGGTCAGCCTGGCGCTCGCCGACTTCGCGGTGAAGATGGCGCTGGCCCTGCTGGCGCTGGTCCCGTTCCGCGCGGCGGTGGCGCTGATGGGCCCCTCCACGGCGCGGGACGCCTGACCGCGGGGCGGCTCACGATCGGCGTGATCCTCCGAATTTTTCTCTGGACCGTCGAGGCATGCGGCGGCATGCTCGTGTTCGAGTTCAACTGCAGGAAAGGAGGTGATCCAATGTCGAGTGATACGTTGGAGCTGAAGGTCGGGTTCACGTTCGAGGTGATCGCCTAAGGGGCAGCCTCCTTTTCCGACGCTTCGGGCGCGAGGGGTTCAGTCCCTGCCCGCCTGAGGCTCCACGGCTCACGGGACCGCGGCGCAAGCCGCGGTCCTTCCGTTTTTTCGGGGGCGCCCCTGCCGCCATCGGGCCGGCCTGGCGCCCCCGCCCCCCGCTTTTCGGGCGCCGTTCGCGCCCCCGCCCTTGAAGGATCGCGCGCGGGGTGCATCCTGCACGGCGACCCCGCCCCGAGCCCTGCCCCCCAGCCCTGCGGACCCATGCTGCGCATCACCGACGCCGTCTCCATCGCCGACTGGGAGCTGACCGAGCAGTTCACCCGCGCCTCCGGGCCCGGCGGGCAGAACGTCAACAAGGTCTCCTCGGCCGTCGAGCTGCGCTTCGAGGCGGAGCGCTCGCCCCACCTGCCCGCAGACGCCAAGGCGCGG
Organism: Albimonas pacifica; assembly: GCF_900113695.1. GTDB lineage: Bacteria > Pseudomonadota > Alphaproteobacteria > Rhodobacterales > Rhodobacteraceae > Albimonas > Albimonas pacifica. The sequence continues at coordinate 145,366 of NZ_FOQH01000003.1, forward strand.
CTGCGTCGCCTCGCCGGGCGGCGCTGGACCGCGGACGGGGCGGTGATCATCCGCGCCGAGACCCACCGCTCCCAGGCGCGCAACCGCGAGGAGGCGCGCGAGCGGCTGGCGGAGCTGATCGAGAAGGCCCTGCACCGGCCCAAGCGGCGGGTGGCGACCAAGCCCACCCTGGGCTCGAAACGCAGACGCCTCGCCGCGAAGACGCGGCGAGGCGAGGTCAAGGCGCTCAGGCAGGCGCCGGGGTCCGATGAGAGCTAGGGGCGCGGCCCCCTCGCCCTCAGGCGGCGCGGGCGTGGTGCTTCCCTTCCAGCACCTCCTCGGCGATCTTATTGACGAAGGCGTCGAGGTCCTCGGGCTTGCGCGAGGTGACGATGCCCTCGTCGCAGATCACCGCCTCGTCCTCCCAACGCGCGCCGGCGTTGATCATGTCGGTGCGGATCGAGCCGAAGGACGTGGCGCGGCGGCCGCGCACGATGCCCGCCTCGATCAGCAGCCACGGCCCGTGGCAGATCGCGGCGATGGGCTTCTTGGCGTCGTGGAAGGCCTTCACGAAATCCACCGCGCCGCGGTTGGCGCGCAGCAGGTCGGGGTTGATCTGGCCGCCGGGGAGCACGAGGGCGTGGAACGCGTCGTGGTTCACATCCTCGAGCCGGCGGTCGACCTCGGCGCTCTCGCCCCAGTCGGCGCCCTTCCAGCCGCGGATCGGGCCGGCGTCGGGGGAGACGACGTGGACCTCGGCGCCCATCTCGCGCAGGCGGTCGCGGGGGACCAGAAGCTCGGACTGCTCGAAGCCGTGGGTGGCGAGGATGGCGATGCGCTTGCCGGTGAGGTCGGCCATGAGAGCCTCCTTTGGTTTCAATCGGTTCGGGTCTTGAGGTGCGCAGGATCCGCAGGGTTTCAAGCGATGTCGGCAAATCGCCCGGAAACCGTCACGATGCCTCCGCCGCGCGGGAGGGCGGCCCGATGAGCGAAGCGAGACCCGGTCCCGACTGGGACGCCAGATACGCCGCCGCGCAGGGCGGTCTGTTCGGGGAGGCGCCCAACGCCTGGCTCGCCATGTGCCTCGCCCGGCCCGGGGTCGCCCCGCGCACGGCCCTGTGCCTGGCGGACGGGGACGGGCGCAACGGGACCTGGCTGGCCGCCCGCGGGCTGGCGGTGACGGCCATGGACCTCTCCGCCGAGGCGACCCGCCGGGCCGAGGCCCGCGACCGCGCCGCGGGCGTGGCGGCCGAGCGCCTCGCCGCCGACCTCTTCGACTGGTCCCCCGGCCCGCGCCGCTGGGACCTCGCGGCGCTGATCTGCCTGCAGGGGCCCCCCGCGCTGCGTCGCCGGGGGCTGGAGACCGCCGCCGCGGCGCTCGACCCCGGCGGATGGCTCGTGCTGGAAGGCTTCGGGCAGGGCCCCGCCGACGGCCCCGTTTCCGGCCCCGGCCCCCGGGCGCAGGCGCTGCGCTGGGGCGCGGACGAGAGCCTCGGCTGGCTGGAGGGCGCCGGCCTCGAGCTGCACGAGGCGCTGGAGGGCACGGTGCGGCTCGACGAGGGGCCGCTGCACCAGGGCCTCGCCCGCATGACAAGGCTGTTGCTGCGCCGGCCCTGAGGCCGGGGGCGGGGGGGCGTCCTCGGGGGCGTCGAGCCCCCTCGGCCGCCGTCGGCTGCGCCTCCGTGCGCCCCGGGCGGGCGGCGGCGCGCGGGCCGCCGCGCGCTCCTGCCGCGGGACAGGGGGCGCCGTCCGGGTTAATGGTCTGGACAAGTGCTGCATTGCAGCGTAGGTCCTCGCGCCCGTCCCGAGGGGCCCCGGCCGAAGCGCCGGCGACGCCGTCCCCGCGGACGCGGCGCCCGTCCCGCCGCCCCCGCGCGGCCCGCACCCCCGGCCGCCGCGCGTGGCCCAGCCTCTCCGCCGCCGCGCGCGGCCCGGCTTTCCCGCCGCGCCCGCGCGGTCCGCACGCCCCGCCGCCCGGCGGGGCCCCGATCGTCCCGCCGCGGCCGCGGCCCTCTCCTGCGCCGTCGCGCGCGTCCGCCCCGCTCCTGCTCCGCCAAGGCCCGCATGCCCGTCTTCAAGCCCGATCCCGTCCAGGAGGACGCCGTCCCCTCCGCCGCGCCCTCGCCGCTCGCGCTCGCCGGGCGCTGGGCGGCGATGGCGGCGCTGTCGGCGGCGCTGGCGGGGGGGCTGGACGCGGTCGGCCTGCCGGCGGCGTTCCTGCTGGGGCCGATGCTGGCGGCCGCGGCCATGGCGCTGAGCGGCCGCGCGGTGCCCCTGCCGCGGGCGGCGCATTTCGCGGCGCTGGGCGTGGTCGGCTGCATGGTCGGCGAGGCGACGCCCCCCACGGTCCTGGGCGACATCCTCGACCACTGGGTCGTGTTCCTGGTGGGCGTGGGCTCGGTCGTCGGGCTCGCCGGCGGGCTGGGCTGGCTGCTCGCCCGCGCCCAGGTGCTGCCGGGGACCACCGCGGTCTGGGGCGCCTGGCCGGGAGCGGCCTCGGCGATGGTGATCCTGTCGGACGCCCACGGGGCCGACATGCGGCTGGTGGCGGTGATGCAATACCTGCGCGTGGGCCTGGTCGCGGCCAGCGCCGCCCTGATCGCCCGCTTCTGGGTGGGCGTGCCCGAGGGCGGCGAGGCGGCGGCGGTCGAGTGGTTCCCGGCCCTCGACCTCCTGGGCCTCGGCGTCACCGCGGCGGTGGTGGCGGCGAGCCTCGCGATCGGGCGGATCGTGCGCATGCCCTCGGCGCTGTTTCTTGCGCCGATGGCGATCGCGATCGGGCTGAACGCCACGGACCTGCCGACGCCGGCGCTGCCGCACTGGCTGCTGGTCGGCGCCTACGCGGTGGCGGGCTGGGGGATCGGGCTGCGCTTCACCCGGCCGATCCTGGCCCATGCAGCCCGCGCCCTGCCGCAGCTCTTCGTCGGCATCATGGCGCTGATCGCGCTCTGCTTCGGGCTGGGGGCCGCGCTGGCGGCGGCGACGGGCGAGGACCTGCTGACCGCGGTGCTGGCGACCAGCCCCGGAGGCATGGACTCGGTCGCGATCATCGCCGCCTCCTCCGACGTGGACATGCCCTTCGTCATGGCCATGCAGACCGCGCGGTTCCTGGCGGTGCTGTTCCTGGGCCCGTGGCTCGCCCGGCTGATCGCCTCCTGGGTGCCGCGAGCTTGAGGCGCGCCTAGCCCTTCATCACGCCCGTCAGCGCCGAGCGGGGCAGCACCACGTGGCAGCCCTGCTCCTGGTTGACCATCTGGGTCACGCGCACGTCGGCGGCGAGGCTGCACAGCATGTAGGCCTCGGTCCGGGTCAGGGTGGTCAGCCGCTCGATCCAGTCGAGCATCCGGCGCAGCGCCGCGCGGGCGGCCTGGTCGAGCGAGTAGTGCGTGCCGAAGGCGATCAGCTCGTCCGCGGTCTCGGCATGGGGGAAGTCGAAGGGCAGGTCGCGGCGCAGGTGGATCTCGAACTCGCCCTGCAGCGCGGTCTCGATGGCGGTGACGCAGACCTCGCCGTCGCCCTGCCGGCCGTGGCCGTCGCCGACCGAAAAGAGGCCCCCCTCCGCCCAGACCGGCAGGAACAGGGTGGACCCGGCGCGCAGCTCCTTGCAGTCGATGTTGCCGCCGTGGGCGCGGGGCTGGATGGTCGAGATCGCCCCCCAGGCCGGCGGCGGCGCCACGCCCATCACCCCGAAGAACAGGTCCAGCGGCAGCTCGGTCCCCCAGGGCAGGGTCGCGGTCCCGGCGGCCTCGTCGAGGCGCGAGAAGATGAAGCCCGGGTCGGTCTCGTTGATCAGCGCGCCGACCAGCGGGCGCACCAGCGTGTAGCCCCAGTCCTGGCGCAGGCCGATGCGGCGGATGCGGATCTCGAGCACGTCGCCGGGCTGGGCGCCGCGCACGGCGACGGGGCCGGTCAGGATATGCGGGCCGATGGGGTTGCGCGGCGCGCGCTCGTGGATCTCGTGCAGTTCGGGGGGGATGTGGAAGCCCTCGCCGGGCAGCGAGCCGGGCACGCCCGAGACCGAGTCGATGGTCACCACGTCGCCGCTGTCGATGGTCAGCGCCGGGGCCATGCCCGCCTGGAACCAGCCCCAGTGGGCCGTCTCCGCGCTCGCTTTCAGGTGATGCTCCGCCATCTTCGCCGCCTCCGCTGCTGGTCCGGGCCATTGAGCGGAGGCGGCCCCTGCGGCGCAAGGGGCGAGCGGCGCCCGCGACGATCCGCGGGCGGGGGGGCCGGCGGCCTCCGTTCCCCCAGCCTGCGCCGGACGCCGGCGGCGGAGCCGAGGCCCCGGATCAAATCCGGGGCGCCCGCGGGGCGAGCGGTCCGCCCGGAAGTCCGCAGGTCCGCAGACGGGGCCCGCGCGCCTTCGGGGCCAGGGGATCGCCCGGGGGGCGCAGGCGCTCCGCCGTCGGGACGGGGACGGGCGGGGCGCGCCCGGACGGCGCGAGGCCGGTCAGACGGCGAGGGAGTGGCGGGCCTCGGAACGGGCGAGCCGGGCGTCGAAGGCCGCGGCGGCGACGCGCACCAGCGGACGGCCGCGGGGGGTCATGCGGACCTGCGGACCCTCGATCTCGACCATGCCGTCGGCGCGCAGCTCGGCGAGACGCCCCAGCGCCTCGTCGGCCCAGCCCTCGGGCGCGTCATGGCGGCGGGCGGCCTCGGCGAGGTCCACGGCGAAGTCGCACATCAGCCGCTCGATCGCCCAGGCGCGCAGGCGGTCGTCGGCGTCGGTCGCGAGGCCGCGCGCCACCGGCAGGCGGCCGGCGGCGACCTCGCGCGCCCAGGCGCCGGTCTCGGAGACGGACTGGGCGAAGCCGAAGGGCGTGCGGGTGATCGCGGTGGCGCCCAGCCCCAGCAGCGTCTCGGCGGTGTCGGTGGTGTAGCCCTGGAAGTTGCGCCGCAGCCGCCCCTCCCGCGCCGCGACGGCCATGGGATCGTCGGGCAGGGCGAAATGGTCGAGGCCGATGCGCTGGTAGCCCAGGGCCTCCAGCGTCTCGGCGGCGGATTCGGCCTGGTCGGCGCGCTCGCCGGGGCCGGGCAGCGCCTCCTCCGGCATCATCCGCTGGTTCTTGGCCATCCACGGCACGTGGGCGTAGCCGAAGAGGGCGATGCGCTGCGGGCCCATCTCGGTCGCCCGGATCACGGTGCGGCGCAGGCTGTCGACGGTCTGGAAGGGCAGGCCGTAGATCAGGTCGAAGCTGACCTCCTCGACGCCGGCGGCGCGCATCGCCTGGGTCGCGGCCTCGACCATCTCGGTGGGCTGCACGCGGTTGATCACCTGCTGCACCCGGGGGTCGAATTCCTGCACCCCGAAGGAGGCGCGGGTGAAGCCGAGGGCGCCGAGCCGCGCCGACATCTCCGGCGTCAGGGTGCGGGGATCGACCTCGATCGCGAGCTCCGAGCCCTCGCGCAGCTCGAACCGCTCGCGCACCGCGTCCATCACCCGGGCGAGGTCGTCGGGGGAGAGCGAGGTCGGCGTCCCCCCGCCCCAGGCGAGATGCGAGACCGCCATCCGCCCCGGCAGCGCCTGCGCGGTCAGCTCGAGATGGGCGAGCAGGCTCTCGACATAGTCCGCCACAGGCTCGTAGCGGCGGGCGAGCTTCATGTTGCAGCCGCAGTACCAGCACATCTTCCGGCAGAACGGCACGTGCAGGTAGAGCGAGACCGCCGCCGCCGGGTCCAGCGCCTGCAGCCAGCCCTGAAGCTCGGCCGCCTCGAAGTCCGGCCGGAAGTGCGGCGCGGTCGGGTAGGAGGTGTAACGCGGCGCGGCGCGGCGGGCGTAGCGGGCGATGACCGGGTCCATGGCGGGTTCCTCGCGGCTGGAGCTCGGGGGACCGATTAGCCCTGCAACCGTTGCGATGTGATGACCTGGATCAACCGGAGGCGCCGGTCGCCCGGGTTTTTTCGCAAGCCGCCCGCAGGGCGCCCGCCGGAGCCGCCGCCGGCGGAGCGTCCCGGCCGGGGCGGAAGATCCGCCTCCGGCCTGTTCGGGGCCCGAGTCTTGGTGAGACTTCTTAAGAAAACCTTGCGCGACCGCCCGCCGCGACAAGCTTTCCAAAGCGTCGCCCGCGTCGCCCGCGTCGCCCGCGTCGCCCGGGACGTCGTCGCGCCCGCGCCGCCGGGATGGGGCCGGCCCGTCGCGGAGGGGAAGACCCGCTCCGTCCTCCCGCAGGGAGGCGCCGCTTCGTCCTCCCGCAGGGAGGCGCCCTTCCGCCGTCCCGCAGAGCGGCGCCGCTCCGCCGTCCCGCAGGCACGAAGCGCCGCCCGAAGGGCGGCGCCCGCTTCGGCGTCAGCCGTGCTTGACCACCAGCGTGCGCAGGGTGGTGAACTCGCGCAGGCCCTCGAAGCCCTTCTCGCGGCCGTGGCCGGACTTGCCCATGCCGCCGAAGGGCAGCTCGATGCCGCCGCCGGCGCCGTAGGCGTTCACGAAGACCTGGCCCGCGCGGATCTTCCGCGCCACCCGCAGCGCCCGCGCGCCGTCCTTCGACCACACCCCCGCCACCAGCCCGTAGTCGGTGCCGTTGGCCATCGCCACCGCGTCCGCCTCGTCGCGGAAGGTCAACAGGGCGAGCACCGGGCCGAACACCTCCTCGCGCGCCAGCGCATGGTCGCGGGGCGTGGGGGCGAAGAGGCGGGGGCGCACGTAGAAGCCGCCCGCGGGCGCGTCCGCGGAGATCTCGCCGGAGGCGGCCAGCGTCACCCCGTCGGCCTCGGCCCGCTCGACGAAGCCGTCGACCCGGGCGCGCTGGCGGGCGGAGATCACGGGGCCGAGGTCCATGTCCGCCTCGGGCGGACCGGCGCGCAGCGCGCGGAAGCCGGCGGCGAGACGCTCGCCCAGCTCGTCGGCCAGGCTCTCGTGCACCAGCGCGCGCGAGCCGGCCGAGCAGGTCTGCCCGCAGTTCTGGATGATCGCGTTCAGGATCACCGGGGTCACCGTGTCCAGATCCGCGTCCTCGAACAGGATCTGGGGCGACTTGCCGCCCAGCTCCAGCGTGCAGCCGGCGTGATGGGCGGCGGCCGCGATCTGCACCTGCGCGCCGGTCTCGGGCGAGCCGGTGAAGGAGACGAAGTCGATGCCCGGATGCGCCGCCAGAGCCGCGCCGGCGGTGCGGCCGAGGCCCGGGACCACGTTCAGCACGCCCTCGGGCAGGCCGGCCTCGGCCAGCATCTGGGCCATGCGCAGGAGGCTCAGGCAGGCGTCCTCGGCGGGCTTCAGCACGCAGGCGTTGCCGGCGGCGAGGCTGCCCCCGACCGAGCGGCCGAACATCTGCGCGGGGTAGTTCCACGGGATGATGTGGCCGGTGACGCCGAAGGGCACCCGCTCGGCCACCGCCAGCACGCCCTCGATGGTCGGGATCGCCTCGCCGTGGAGCTTGTCGGCGGCGCCGGCGTAGAACTCGAAATAGCGCGCGCAGGCGGCGATGTCGGCGCGGGCCTGGCGGATCGGCTTGCCGGCGTCCTGGGATTCCAGCAGGGCCAGCGCCTCGGCCTGGTCCTCGACCATGCGCGAGAAGCGCATCAGGATCCGGCCGCGCTCGTAGGCGCTCATCCGCCCCCAGGGACCTTCCTCGAAGGCGCGCCGGGCGGAGCGCACGGCCCGGTCCACGTCCTCGGCCCCGCCCGCGGCGATCCGGCCCAGCACGCGGCCGTCGCCCGGGGCGAAGGTCTCCAGCGTCTCGCCGGCGAGCGAGGGGACCCAGGCGTTGTCGAGGAACACCCCGTCCGAGACCGGGCGCACGGCGGAAAGCGGGGACTGCACGTTCATGGGATCCTCCCGAGGGTCGCGATTTGGCGCGCGAGACTACTCCCGCGGCCCGGCCGGCTCCAGAGCCGCCGCGCGCCCCCGCCCGGCCGGAGGCTCCCCACCCGCCCGCCCTCGCCCCCGACCGGGCGGGGGCGCGCGGCGGCTCTTCCCGGGCGGGGACAGGGGCCGGGGGACGGGCGACCTCGGCCGGGGCTTCGGGGCGGCGCTCAGGCCCCGGCCGCGTCCAGCAGCGCCATCTGCCCGGCGTCGAGGGTCATCGAGGCGGCCCTCGCGAAACTCTCCACCTGGGCGACGGAGGTGGCGGAGGCGATCGGCGCGGTCACGCCCTCGGTCGCGATCAGCCAGGCGAGCGCCACCTCGGCGGGCTTCGCGCCCTGGGCGGCCGAGACCTCGTCGAGCGCGGCCAGCACCTTCATGCCCCTGGCGTCGAAGTACTTCTCGAGCCGCGCCCCGCGGGGCCGCCCGGCGGCGTCGGCGGCGGAGCGGTACTTGCCCGACAGGAACCCCGAGGCCAGCGAGAAGTAGGTGACCACCCCCACGTCCGCCTCGGCGCACAGCGCCTTCAGCTCGGCGTCGAAGGCGCCGCGGTCGTAGAGGTTCAGTTCGTTCTGCAGCGCCCCGTAGGCCGGCAGCCCCGCCGCCTTCGAGGCCGCCAGCGCCGCCCCCAGCAGCCCGGCGTCGTAGTTCGAGGCGCCGATCGCGGCGATCTTGCCCGCTTCCAGCAGCTTGGCGTAGGCGCCCAGCGTCTCCTCGTGGCTCACGGTCGGGTCGGGCCAGTGCGAGAAATAGAGGTCGATGCGGTCGGTCTGCAGCCGCGAGAGCGAATCCTCGACCGCCTGCGCGATCCAGGCCGCCGAGAGGTCCCGCTTGCCCTGGCCCATGTCGGAGCCGACCTTGGTGAAGATCGTCACCCGCTCGCGCATCCCCGGACGGGCGGCGAGCCAGCGGCCGATCACCGTCTCCGACTCGCCGCCCCGGTTGCCGGGGAACCAGCGCGAATAGACGTCGGCGGTGTCGATGGCGTCGAAGCCGTGGTCGACGAAGGCGTCGAGGACCCGGAAGCTCTCGGCCTCGTCGATGGTCCAGCCGAAGACGTTGCCGCCGAAGACCACCGGGGCGATGGAAAGGCCGGTGGCGCCGAGCCTGCGTTCGAGCATGGGGATCTCTCCTGATGCCCGCCCCGACCGCCGGCGGCCCCGGCGCGCGGGGGGCGCGCGGCGGGGCGACGGGCGCTCCGGGGCGGAGGGGGGGGCCGCGCGCCGGGACGCCGGCGGCGGGGGATGTCGCGAGGGGGATCATGGGCCGGGGGCGGGCGCAAATCCAGTCTCCGCCGAAACCGTCGTCGCCGCGCTTGCCCCCCGGCCCCCGCCGGCATACCTCGTGGGGCCGACAACCCCAGGGGAGGCAAGGCCATGGAGCATCACCACAAGACCGACCGGGTGGAGCGCTGGCTCGACCTTCCCGTGCCCGCCGCCGAGGTCTGGGCGCTGATCGGCGACTTCTTCCGCCTCGACCTCTGGCACCCGGGCGTCGAGAGCTCGGAGAAGGTGGAGCTGGAGGGCGAGCTCTACCGTCACGTCCGCGCCAAGGGCGGCGCAACCTTCCTCGAGAAGCTGGAGGAGCAGGGCGACCGCCTGCAGCGCTACTCGATCGCCGAGAGCGGGCTGCCGGTGGAGAACTACCTCGCCACCCTGACCTGCTTCGACCGCGAGGAGCCGGGCGCCACGGGCTGCCGCGTCTACTGGTCGGCGAGCTTCGATTCCGAGAGCCCCAAGGCCGACGAGATCATCGCCGGGATCTTCGAATCCGGCCTGCGCGGCCTGCGCGAGCGCTTCGGCGGCTGACCCCGCGCGGGCGCGCAGATCCCGACCCGGGCGGCGGCGGCCCTGCGCCTGCGCCGCCCGCGCAGCTTCGGCGAATGCATCTAAAAACCCGCATTCGTAAAGGTTGCACGACTCTCCGGCACGCCCTACTCCCCGGGCCGACCTTGGCCTGGTGTCCGGACAAATGACCATCGAACCCGAAGACGAGCGTGCGGAGCGTGAAGAGCGTGTCGAGCGGTGGGCGGATCTGCCCGTTCCGCCGGACGAGGCGTGGCCGCGGATCGGCGGCTTTCTCAGCATCGTGGACTGGCATCCGGCCCTGACCTCGGGCGAGACGCTCGAGATCGACGGCCGCCTTCACCGTTGCGTGCTGACGACCTACGGCGCTCCGATCCTGGAGCGGCTGGAGGAGGAGGGCGAGCGCCTGCTGCGCGTCTCGGTGGTGGAGAGCCTGCTCCCCCTCGACGCTCACGAGGCGACGCTGCGCTGCATCGCCCGCCCGGCGGGCTGCCGGGTCTTCTGGACGGCGACCTTCCGCTCGCCCAGCCCGCGGGCCTTCGAGATCATCGACAACATCCACCGCATCGGCCTCGCCGCCCTCGCCGCGCGCTACGGCGGCACGGAGGGCGACGCCGCCGCCTGCGCCTCGACCTACGCCCGCGCGTCCTAGCCGACGGCGCGGGCGAGGGGGCCCGCTGGGCAAGCCCAGCCTGTCGCCGCCCCGGTCGTCCCGGGGCGCACGCCCGAACGACCGGGCGCAAGCCGGCCGCCGAGGGGCGTTCGCCTGGCTGGCCTGGCGCCGGCGGAGGCGCACCCGGGCGCCCGTCCGACTGGCCGGGGGCGGCTGGTCAAAAGGCGCCCGCTCGTTCGGCCAGGCGCCCGCTGCAGCCGCCCGGGGCGTTCCTCCCGCCTGCCATTCGCCGGCGCCGCGCGTTCCGGAAGCGCTCGCTCGTCCGGCCAGAGCCGAGCTTCGGCCGTCCGAGGCGCTCGCTCCTTGCGCCGGGCGCCGACCCGGCCCGCCCCGAAGCGCTCGGCCCGTCGTCATCCCCCGGTCGCTCCCGGGCCCCGGGGCCACGGGGCCGACGTCGGCCGTGCGCCGCGGTCGGGACGCCGGGGGTCGCGCGACAGCCGACGCGGCGCCTCGTTCGGGCGGCAGGGCGCGCTCGCGCCGGGGGCAGGGCGCTCGGGCGGAGACGCGGCGCACCGGCGACGGAGGGGCGTCTCGCGTCGGGGCGGGGCGCTCGTGACAGGGCCTGAAATGCAGAACGGCGGCCCCGGGGGGCCGCCGTCCGATCGTCGTCTCGAGGGTCGCTCAGCCCTGGGGCTGGGGGGACATTCCGCCGTCCTCCCCCGGGCGGCGCTTGCCGGCCTTGGGGATCGAGGCGATGCCCGGGCCCTCGCCCGGCGTCGGCGCCGGCGGCTCGTCGGAAGAACGGTCCAGGGTCTCGCCCCGGATCACCTTGCCGATCTCCTCGCCGGTCAGGGTCTCGTACTCCAGCAGGCCCTGGGCCAGACGCTCGAGGTCCTCGGCCCGCTCGGTCAGGATCCGCTTGGCGGTCTCGTAGCCCTCGTCCACCAGGCGGCGGACCTCGGCGTCGATCACCCGCTGCGTCTCGGGCGAGGCCGAGGACGGGCCCTGGCCGGCCCCCAGGAAGCTCTGCTGCTCGTTGGCGTAGTCGATGTTGCCCAGCTTCTCGGACATGCCGAACTGGGTCACCATCGCGCGGGCGATCCGGGTCACCTGCTGGATGTCCGACGAGGCGCCCGAGGTCACCTTGTCCGGGCCGAAGATCAGCTCCTCGGCCACCTTGCCGCCCATCGCCATGGCGATCTTCGAGCGGTACTTGCGGTAGCTGACCGAGAGGTGGTCGCGCTCCGGCAGGCTCAGCACCAGGCCCAGCGCGCGGCCGCGCGGGATGATCGTCGCCTTGTGGATCGGGTCGTGCTCGGGGACGTTGAGGCCGACGATGGCGTGGCCGGCCTCGTGGTAGGCGGTCAGCTTCTTCTCGTCCTCGGTCATCACCATCGAGCGACGCTCGGCGCCCATCATCACCTTGTCCTTGGCCGACTCGAAGTCGTCCATGGTCACCAGGCGCTTGCCGAGGCGCGCGGCGGTGAGGGCGGCCTCGTTGACGAGGTTCGCGAGGTCCGCGCCCGAGAAGCCGGGGGTGCCGCGGGCGATGACCTTCAGGTCCACGTTCGGCGCCAGCGGCACCTTGCGGGCATGGACGTGCAGGATCTTCTCGCGGCCGGCCACGTCGGGGTTGGGCACCACGACCTGGCGGTCGAAGCGGCCGGGACGCAGCAGGGCGGGGTCGAGCACGTCGGGACGGTTGGTGGCGGCGACCAGGATCACGCCCTCGTTCGCCTCGAACCCGTCCATCTCGACCAGCAGCTGGTTCAGGGTCTGCTCGCGCTCGTCGTTGCCGCCGCCGTAGCCGGCGCCGCGGTGGCGGCCGACCGCGTCGATCTCGTCGATGAACACGATGCAGGGGGCGTTCTTCTTCGCCTGCTCGAACATGTCGCGCACGCGGCTGGCGCCGACGCCCACGAACATCTCGACGAAGTCGGAGCCCGAGATGGTGAAGAACGGCACGCCCGCCTCGCCCGCGATGGCGCGCGCCAGCAGCGTTTTACCCGTGCCCGGAGGACCCACCAGCAGCGCGCCCTTGGGGATCTTGCCGCCGAGGCGGGAGTATTTCTGCGGGTCCTTCAGGAACTCGACGATCTCCTCGAGCTCCTCCTTCGCCTCGTCGATGCCGGCGACGTCGTCGAAGGTGACTTTCCCGGCCCGCTCCGTCAGCAGCTTGGCCTTGGACTTTCCAAATCCCATGGCGCCGCCGCGGGCGCCGCCCTGCATGCGGTTGAGGAAGAAGATCCAGACGCCGATCAGGATCAGCATCGGCAGCCAGAAGCCCAGCGTCGACAGCAGGCCCGAGGACTGCTGCGGCTCGACCCGGATCTCGACGCCGTGCTGGCGCAGGTCGGGGATCACGTCCGCGCCGCCCGGCTGGATGGTCTGGAACTCGCCGCCGGAGCCGAGCCGACCCGAGATCCGCTCCCCGTCGATGACGACGGAGGACACCTCGTTGCTCTCCACCCTCTGGAGGAAGTCCGAGAAGGTGATGCGCTGGCCCTGGTTGCTGCCGCCGCCTTCCTGGAACACGCTGAAAAGCGCGACCAGAAGCAGGATCACGACGGCCCAGAAGGCCAGGTTCTTGGCGTTGCCCAAGGCTGATCTCCGATTCGGTGCGCGGGGACTGACCCCTCACATAGGTATCACACGGCGGCGGTCAACGCGCGCGGACGCGCGCCGACGGACGCCTCGATTGGCTGGGCGGCGCCGCCGGGTCGCATGACCTTGGGCGTCTACCGCAGAATCCTTTCCAAAAGAAGGTCGCGCAAGGTCGCCTGCGCAAGGGGCGCGACGCCTTGACCGGGATCAATCCGCCAGTCCGCCAGCGGCGCCGCGGCCAGCCGTCCGCCGATCCGCAGCGCCGGCGTCCCGGCGCGGGCGTGCCGCGGGGCGCGGCTCCAGGCCGCGGAGGGCGTCCAGGCGCCCGAACGCGCCTCGGCCGAGAGCAGCGCGAGCCCGGTGGCGCCCAGCGGCCCGATCACCGTCCGCTCGGCGGCCCGGCGGTAGGCGGGGCCCTCCCCCTCCAGCCGCCAGCGGCCGTCCCAGGGGGCGGCGAGGGGCGAGGCGGGGGCGGGCAGGGCCGCGGGCTCGCGGTGCAGGACGACGTCGGCGGCGCCCGCCTCGGGCCCCTCGGCGAGGATCACGCAGCCGCCCAGCGTGCGCGGGGGCAGCGGGCCGGGGGCGAGGATCGCGGCCTCCACCTCCGCCAGCGCCCGGGCGCGCGGCGCGTGGGCGGCGCCGGCCAGCGCGCGGAACAGCTCCGCCAGCACCCGGCGGCGCAGGGCGCGCGGCGCCTCGGCGAGGGCGGCGCGGGGCAGGCGCAGCTCGCCCGCGCCGCCGACCGCGAGCCGCCCGCGCAGGAAGCCGGCGGCGAGCTCGCGCAGCGCGTCGCTGTCCTCGGCGAGGCGCGCGGCGGTGGCGGCGACCCCCTCGGCGGTGACGCCGACCGGGCGCAGGGCGGCGAGCGCGCGGCGGGCCTTCACCCGGTCGCGGGTCGGGTCCTCGTTCGAGGGGTCCTCGATCCAGTCCTGCCCGGCGTCGCGCAGGATCGCGCGCAGATCTTCGCGCCCCAGCGCGAGGGCGGGGCGCAGCCAGCGGGCGCCGGCGCGCTCGGAGACCTCGCGCATCGAGGAGAGGCCGTCGAGGCCGGAGCCGCGGGCGATCCGCATCAGCAGCGTCTCGGCCTGGTCGTCGCGGGTGTGGGCGAGAGCCACCGCCGGCAGGCCACGGTCGGCGGCCCAGCCGGCGATCAGCCCGGCGCGGGCGTCGCGGGCGGCCTCGGCGAGGTTGCCCGTGGCGGGCCGATCCTGCCACCGCAGCGTGGCGTGGGGGACGCCGAGCCGGGCGCAGAGGGCGGCGGTCCAGGCGGCCTCGACCCCCGCCTCGGCGCGCAGGCCGTGGTCGACGGTGACGGCTTCGAGCCGCAGGGGCCGCTCGCGCGCGAGCTCCACGGCCGCCAGCAGCAGGGCGAGGCTGTCGCCGCCGCCGGAGACGGCGAGGCCCAGGGCCTCGGGCGCCAGCGCGTCCAGCCGCGCGCGCAGGGCGGCGCGGGCGGCGGCGGCGAGCTCGGCGTCGCCGGGCTGGGCGGGATGGGAGACGAGATCGACGGGGCGCGGCGCCTCGGGCGCCGGGTCCGGCTCAGGGGCCGGGATCGCGGCCGCGGCGCCGGGGGCAAGGCCGGGGGCGTCGGGCTCCCCGGCGGAGGGCCCGGGCGCGTCGGGAGAGGCGGGCGGCGGGGCGGCGTCGGCGACGCCCTCCCGCCGCCCGGCGCAGGCCGGGCGCGAGGTCCCGGCCCCGCTCACCGGATCACTGGCAGCCGAGGCGGCCGCGCTCGGCCTCGGCCATCGCGACGGCCGGGGCGCCGGGATAGCGCGTGCCGACCTCGGCCAGCGTCAGGCAGGCCTCGTTGACCTGGTTCAGCCGCCCCAGCGCCACGCCGAGATAGGCGAGGCTGTCGGGCGCGCTCCTGGCCGAGGGATAGGCGGTGATGTTGGTCAGGAAGGTCTGCGCGGCCTCGCGGCTCTGGCCCATCTCCAGCTGGGCGCGGCCCAGGTGGTGCTCGGCCTCGGGCGTCAGCGGGCCGTCGGGATACTGGGACAGGAACTGCAGCAGCCGGGCGCGTGCGCCCTGCCAGTCGCCCGTGGCGATCGCCTGCTTGGCCTCGTCCAGCGCCACCTGCTCGGACACCGCCACCGCGCCGCCGCCCGAGGACGAGGGCCGCGGCCCCGCCTGGCCCAGCGGCTGCGGGTCGCCGACCAGCGAGGGGTCGCCGTCCTCGAGCGTGGTCATCCGCCAGTCGAGGTCGTTGATCCGCTGGCCGCCGTCGCGGGCGATCTGCTCGATCTTGTGCTCGAGCTGCTGGATGCGGCCGTTGAGCCGGCGCACCTCCTCCTCGAGCGACTGGATCTGCGCCGCCGCGGCTCCGCCCGACTGGGCGAGCGCGGGAGAGGGAGCGAGGGCGCAGAGCGCCCCCGCCAGCATCAGGCCGCCCAGGGTCAGGCCCTTCAGCGGCGAAAGGTCGAGGCGGGCGGCGGCCGCGAGGCCCCGCTCCGCCTGGCCCGGATCGGCGCGCCGCGGCCGGCGCGCCCCCCGGGCGCCGTCACGCAGGCGCCCGGTCATCAGCTGATCGGCCCGCCGGCGATGACGGTCACGGAGCGGCGGTTCTGCGACCAGCAGCTCTCGTTCGAGCACAGGGCGTCGGGACGCTCCTTGCCGTAGGTGACCATGCGCAGGCGCGAGGCGTCGATGCCCTCGCCGATCAGGAACGACCGGGCGGCGGCGGCGCGGCGGGCGCCCAGCGCGAGGTTGTACTCGCGGGTGCCGCGCTCGTCCGCGTGGCCTTCGATCGAGGCGGTGCGGGCCGGGTTCTGGCGCAGCCAGTCGGCCTGGGCGCGCAGCGTCGCCTGGGCGGCGGCGTCCAGCAGCGAGCTGTCGGTGGCGAAGAACACGCGGTCGCCGATCGACTGGTTGAAATACTCGACCGACGACGGGTCGAGCTGGCCGGCGCCGTAGCCGGAGGCGTTGGGATCGACGCCCGTCGAGTTCTCGTCGACGTCGGTGGAGCAGGCCGCGAGGCCCGCGACGAGCAGGAGGGCGGCGAGGGGTTTGAGCACGGTCATCTCAGGTCCTTGGCTCAGGCCTGGCGGACGTTCCGCCAGGCGATGGGGGGTGGCTCCGGCGGTTCTCCCGCCGTCTTGTTGCGTCCGGACGCGCCGCTCTCAGGGGAGCAGCGGCGACCAGGACGGATCGGAGGCCGCGCCCGGCGTCGGGGCCCGGCGCAGGTTGCGCCCGTTGGCGTCGACGCGCCAGATCTGCGGCGCGCCGTTGGCGCCGGGGCTCTCGCGGAAGAACATCAGCACCCGGCCGTTGGGCGACCAGGTGGGACCCTCGTCGAGGAAAGAGGCGGTCAGAAGGCGCTCGTTCGACCCGTCGGTGCGCATCACGCCCACATGGAAGCGCCCGCCCAGCTGCTTGGTGAACGCGATCAGATCCCCGCGCGGCGACCACACCGGCGTGCCGTAGGCGCCCTCCCCGAAGGAGATCCGGCGCGGCGCCCCGCCCGAGGCCGACATCACGTAGAGCTGCGGATTGCCGCCGGCGTCGGACTCGAACACGATCTGGGAGCCGTCGGGCGAATAGTCGGGCGAGGTCTCGATCGCCGGGCCCGAGGTCAGCCGGCTGATCTGACGGGAGGAGAGCGACATCGAATAGATGTCGGTGTTCGCCCCGTCCGTCAGCGACATCAGCACCGAGCCCCCGTCGGGCGAGAACTTCGGCGAGAAGGACATCGAGGGGAACGAGCCCAGCACCTCGGAGCCGCCGCCGCGCAGGTCCTGGTAGACCACCTTCGGCGCGCCGGTCCCCCAGGAGATGTAGACCAGGCTGTCGCCGGCCGGCGAGAACTGGGGCGAGAGCACCAGCGCGCCGCCGTCGGTGATGTAGCGCAGGTTGGCGCCGTCCTGGTCCATGACCGCGATCCGCTTCTGGCGCGCGTTCTTGGGGCCGGATTCGGCGACGAAGGCGACGCGGCTGTCGAAGTAGCCGGGCTCGCCGGTCAGGGCCAGGTGGATGGCGTCGGCGATCTTGTGGCCGATGCGGCGCGCGTCGCCGGGCGCGGCGCGCAGGCCCAGCCCGTCGCCCAGCGGCTTCGCGCCGAACACGTCCCAGAGCTGGAAGCGCACCTGCAGGCGGCCGTCCTCGGTCAGCGCCGCCTCGGAGACGCCCAGCGCCTCGGCGTTGATCACCCGCCAGTTCTCGAAGTCGGGGCGCGCGTCGACCGAGCCGGCGCCGGCGAGGTAGGCCGACTGGTCGATGACCCGGAACAGGCCCGAGCCCGCCAGGTCGTCGACGACCACCTGCCGGATCTCCTGCGCATAGGTCGAGGAGCCGCCGTCGGCGGCGAAGGCGGGAATCGCGATCGGCATCGGCTCGATCACGCCCTCGGTGATCTCGATGCGCAGGGGCTCCTGCGCGGCGCCGGGCGCGGGCGCGAGGGCGGCGCCGGCCGCGACGAGGGCGGCGAACGAGACGGCCATCAGGGACCTCAGCGGGCGTCGGGCGATCATCGGGCTACCCTTTCTGCGTTTCTCGTTGGTCGGGCGGGGAAGGCGGATCACATCTGCACTCCCTGTCCCGGATTGAACTTGAACTCGATGGTCTTCCAGCGGCCGTAGGATTCGCGCGGCAGCTGGAAGCCCTCGGTGGCGGCGCGGGCGGCGGCGATCTCGGCCACCTGGATCGCCACCCGCCAGCGCGCGTCGGGCACGCCGTTGGGCTGCACCACCTTCGGCTTGCCGACCATCTTGCCCGACTGGTCGAGCTGAACCTGGATCACCACCACCAGCTCCTCGTAGTTGGGCAGGTTGGTCACGCGGTCCATGCGCCAGTACTTCTGCACGCCCAGCCGGACGCCGTTCACCTGGCCCGAGGTCAGGCGCGGCCCCTCCGGCGCGTTGGTCGTGGCGCCGGTCGAGCCGGAATTGGCCGCGGCCGTCTGGGTCGACGGCTGCTGCGCGGGCTTCGGGTCCGGCTTGGCGGCGGGCTTGGGATCGGGCTTCGCCGCCGCCGGCTTGGGATCGGGCGTCGGCTCGGGCTTGGCGGCCGGGGCCGGCTGCGGGTCGGCCGCGGCGGTCTGGGTCTCGGGCTCGGGCGCGCGGGTGCGCTCGGGCGCCTCGGGGCGGCCGCGCGGCGGGGCCGAGGCGACGGGGGCGAGCGTGTCCTGCTCCGAGGTCTCGTCGGCCTCGGTCACGATCTGGGTGGTCGCCTCGCGCGGCGCGGCCGCGGGCTGCTCGGGCGGCGGCGGGGTCTGGGCCTGCTGCTCCGAGGGCCGGGTCGCGGGCGTGGGCTTGTCCGCCTCGGCGATGGTCTCCTTGGGCGGCGCGGGCGTCGGCGCCACGCGGTCGAGGTCGCGCGGCGGCGCCGCGTCCGGCGTCGCCGGCGCGTCGCGCTGGGGGGCGTCCAGCCGCTCGGGCCCCGCGGGCAGCGGGGGCGAGGAGGCGGTCACGCCCCTCGGCGGCGCCACGGGGGCGTCGTTCGCGCTCGGCGCTTCGGGCCGGGAGGCGGGGGCCGCGGTCTGGGCGGGCGCGGTCTCCTGCCGCTCCGGCGGCCGGGTGGGGGCGGGCGCGCTCTCGTTGCGCTGCGCCTCGGAGCGGTCGGGCGGCGCGTCGGAGGCGGGGGCCTCGGGCGCGGGCCGGTCCTCGCCCGGGCGCGGCGGCACCAGCGAGGCGACCTCGCCCCGCGGGCCCTTGGGCGCCTGGGAGACCATGGCGTCGAATTCCGACGAGGTGATCAGGTCGACGTCGGCGATGCGCACCGCCTGCGCCTCATCGCCCGAGAACAGCGGGCCGCCGAAGATCGCCACCAGCACGACCGCCACGTGGGCGCCGGCCGAGACCATCAGGCCCCGCTTCTCCTCGGGTTCCGGACCCTCCGGACGCGCCGGGGGCCGCAGGGCGCGGCGCGGGCTCATTCGCTGGGCGTCCCCGGCGCGGGCTGGGCCTGGGAAGCGTTCTGGGGCTGGGGCGCGGAATCGGTGACCAGCGCGATCGACGAGAAGCCCCCCGCGTTCAGCGCGCCCATAACCTGCATGATCGCGCCGTAGCTCAGCGACTGGTCGGCGCGCAGGAACACCTGGTCGTCGCGCCGCTCGGAGGCGATCGCGGTCAGGCGCTCGATCAGGTTCTCGGGCGGGACCTCGGCGTTCATCACGTAGACCTTGCCGTCCGGCGCGAGCTGGACGGTCAGCGGCTCCTCCTGCTGGTGGGGCAGGGGGTCGGCGGCGGTCTGCGGCAGCTCCAGCGGGACCCCGGTGGTCAGCATCGGGGCGGCGACCATGAAGATGATCAGCAGCACCAGCATCACGTCGACCATCGGCGTGACGTTGATTTCGCCCATCGGCTGGTTGCGGCCCCTGCGGGTCCCGCGCGCGCCGCTGCGGCGCTGGACGGTGGCGACCATGGCTCAGCTCTCCCGCTTCTGCATCTGCCGGTCGAGGATCGCGCCGAACTCGTCCGAGAAGGCCTCCATGCGGCCGACCAGGCGGTCCGCGTCCCCGGACAGCTTGTTGTAGAAGATCACCGCGGGAATCGCGGTCACGAGGCCGAGCGCGGTCGCGACCAGCGCCTCGGCGATGCCCGGCGCCACCACCGCGAGGTTGGTGTTCTGGCTCATCGCGATGGCCTCGAAGCTGTTCTTGATGCCCCAGACGGTGCCGAAGAGGCCCACGAAGGGCGTCACCGACCCGACCGTGGCCAGGGTCGACAGCCGCGCGCCCAGCGCCTCGGCCTCGCGGGAGATGGCGACGTTCATGACGCGGTTGATGCGCGCCTCCGCGCCCGCGATCAGCTTGCCGCCGGTGGCGTGCGACTTGCGCCACTCGTTCATGCCGGCGGTGAAGATCCGCTCCAGCGCCGAGCGCGGCCGGTCGCCCAGCCGCTCGTGCAGCTCGTCCAGCGGCTGGCCGGACCAGAAGGCGTTCTCGAACTGGGTCGCCTCGGTCCGCGCCCTGCGGAACCGCAGGTATTTCGAGATCGCGACCGCCCAGGACCAGATCGAGGCCAGGACCAGCATCACCATCACGATCTGGACCGTCAGGGTCGCGCGCAGGAACAACGCCTGCAGGGAAAAATCAAGCTCATGCGCCGCGGCGATCGCGTCGGCCGCCTGCTCGGGATTCATGCCTCGTCTCCGCCTCTGCCCTTTGCGGCCGACCCGTCTGCCGGGGTCTTGGTCCGCTCGCGCCCGCCTCCGCCGCCCACCCCGGGCGGGTCTCTCGCGCGCAGTATAAAGCAAGCGCGAGCGGTGAAACAGCAGCGCGGCGGCATTATGGCGGATCGGCGCCCTGCGGCGGCGGAGCGCGGGCGATTTCGGGGGAGCGGCCTCCCTCGCTGCGGCGCTTTCGGGGGATCGCGAGGCGCAGGGCGACGCGCCGGCGGCGCCGAGCGGCAGGGACGCGGCGTCGCCCCCGGCGCCCGGGCGCCGCGTCGACCCGCCCGCCCGGGGCCCGGTCCCGCCCGCGGCGCGGGGCGGACCGCCGCGCCCGGGGCGAGGGCTGCCCGGCGCGGCCGTCGCGCCGCCGCCCTGGCTGCCCGCCCGGGGTCAGCCGGCCAGGCGCTCCATCGCCGCGCGGGCCTCCGGCGGCAGACGCACGGGCCGGCCGTCGAGCGTCATGCAGGCCACCGAGACCCGGGCCCGGTTCAGCGTCAGCCCGTCGCGGCGGATCTCCTGTCCCATCACGGCGGAGGCGCCCTTCAGCGTCTCGACCCGGGTGACGACCTCCAGCAGGTCCTCGAAACGGGCGGGCGCCACGTAGTCCACCTCGATCCGGCGCACCACGAAGACCACGCCGGCGGCCTTCAGC
Organism: Albimonas pacifica; assembly: GCF_900113695.1. Taxonomy (GTDB): domain Bacteria; phylum Pseudomonadota; class Alphaproteobacteria; order Rhodobacterales; family Rhodobacteraceae; genus Albimonas; species Albimonas pacifica. The sequence continues at coordinate 165,924 of NZ_FOQH01000003.1, forward strand.
GCGCTCTGGTCCACGCCCAGCTCCCGCAGCGCGTCGGAGCGGCCGCGTTCGTAGTAGCGCAGGTAGTTGGCGTAGAAGACCACGCCGGCGAGGTCGGTGTCCTCGTAATAGACGCGCACGGTCAGGCGGTGCTCGGTCATCGGTCCTCGAAGAGGTCGGGGCCGGGGCGCGGCGACTCGGGCGGGCTGGGCGCCGCGAGGCCGAGGTGGGTCCAGGCCTTCGCCGCCAGCATCCGGCCGCGCGGGGTGCGCTGGATCAGGCCGGACTGGAGGAGGAAGGGCTCGATCACCTCCTCCAGCGCGTCGCGGGCCTCGGAGAGGGCGGCGGAGATCGTCTCGATGCCCACCGGGCCGCCGCCGTAGTGCTCGGCCAGCAGGCGCAGGTAGCGCCGGTCGCCGCCGTCGAGGCCGAGGTCGTCGACGCCGAGCCGCGTCAGCGCCCGGTCGGCGATGGCCTGAGTGACCGTGCCGTCGCCCTCGACCACGGCGAAGTCCACCACCCGGCGCAGCAGGCGGCCGGCGATGCGCGGCGTGCCGCGGGCGCGGCGCGCGATCTCCTGCGCGCCCTCGGGGGTGGCGGGGGCGTTCAGCAGGCGCGCGGCGCGGTCGACGATCTTCACCAGGTCGGCGACGGAGTAGAACTCCAGGCGCACCGGGATGCCGAACCGGTCGCGCAGCGGCGTGGTCAGCAGGCCGAGGCGGGTGGTGGCGCCGACCAGGGTGAACGGGGGCAGGTCGATGCGGACCGTGCGCGCGGCCGGGCCCTCGCCGATGACGAGGTCGAGGGCGTAGTCCTCCATGGCGGGATAGAGGATCTCCTCGACCACCGGGGACATGCGGTGGATCTCGTCGATGAAGAGCACGTCGCGGGCGTCGAGGTTGGTGAGGATCGCCGCCAGGTCCCCGGCTTTCGCCAGCACCGGACCCGAGGTCATGCGGAAGTTCACGCCCAGCTCGCGGGCGACGATCTGGGCGAGCGTGGTTTTTCCCAGTCCGGGGGGGCCGTGAAACAGGGTGTGGTCCATCGCCTCGCCGCGCCTGCGGGCGGATTCCACGAAGACGCGCAGGTTGGCGCGGGCCTCGGGCTGGCCGACGAAATCGTCCAGCGCCTGCGGGCGCAGGGCGCGGTCGGCCTCGTCGCCGGGCAGGGGCTCGCGGTCGGTCAGGCGGCCGGAGGGGGGGGCGTCGGCCATCTAGCGGCTCACTTCGGGGCCAGGGCGCGCAGGGCGGCGCGGATCAGGGCGGCGGAGGTCGGCGGCGTCTCGCCGTCGGCGGCGGCCTCCGCCACGGCGACGGCGGCCTGGGACTCGGGGTAGCCCAGGTTGACCAGCGCCGAAAGGGCGTCGGCCTGGGCGGCGGCGGCCGAGGCCGCGCCGTCGTCCGGCCTCGCCCGGGGCTTCGCGGCGCGTTTCGGGGCGGTCGCGGCCTCGGTCGTCTCGTCGACGACGGCGGAGAGGGTGGGCGCCGCGGCCCGCGCCCCGCGGCCGCCGAGCGCCATGACGGTGGGGGCCTTGTCGCGCAGCTCCAGCACGATGCGCTGGGCGAGCTTGGGGCCGACGCCAGGCGCCTTGCGCACGGCGGCCGTGTCGCCGGTGACGATGGCCCGGCCCGTGCCCTCGGGCCCCAGCAGCCCGACGATGGCGAGCGCGCTGCGCGGGCCCACCCCCTGCACAGAGGTCAGCAGGCGGTGCCATTCCTTCTCGGCCAGGGTCGGGAAGCCGAACAGCTGCAGCAGATCCTCGCGCACCACCAGCTCGGTATAGAGGGCGCAGGGCTCCCCGGGCTGGGGGAGGGCGGCCAGCGTGCGGGGCGAGGCGTAGATCACGTAGCCCACGCCCGCCGCCTCGATCAGCGCGTGATCCTCGGCGATGTAATCGAGCCGGCCGGAGACCTTGCCGATCATCGAGAGGCCCCGGCGGCGGCGAGCGCCGCCTCCAGCTTGCCGCCGGCGCGGGCGTGGAAGGCGTGGCAGAGCGCGATCGCCAGCGCATCCGTCGCGTCGGGGCCGGCGAGCTTCGCGCCGGGGAGCTGCAGGCGCACCATGTGCTCGACCTGGGCCTTGGCGGCGTGGCCGACGCCGACCACGGCCTTCTTCACCGCGTTGGGCGCGTATTCGGCGACCGCGAGCCCCGCACGCGCCGGCACCAGCAGGGCCACCGCGCGGGCCTGGCCGAGCTTCAGCGTCCCCGCGGCGTCCTTGTTGACGAAGGTGTGCTCGACGGCGGCCATCTCGGGCGCCTGGGCCTCGACCACCTCGGTCAGCTGCTCGAACAGCGACAGCAGCCGCGTGGCGAGATCCGTCCCCCGCGATTCGCAGACCCCGTTGGCCACGTGCCGGACCCGGCTGCCCGAGGTCTCGATGACCCCCCAGCCGGTCCGTCTGAGGCCGGGATCGACCCCGATCACCCGCATGCGTCCCGCCTTCTTCCGCTCGATTTTGGGAAAGCTAGCACGAAGCGCGAACATCCGGCCAGAGCCGCGCGCGGAATCCGCCGGGATTCCGCCATGTTTGCGATCTGCAACCGACATCGGATGGTCTGAATCCGACGTGACGTCGGGGATTGGCAAGGTTCTGAAAACCTACAGTTTTTCGTTATGCGCGCCGTGCAAGGCGCCCATGCGTTTTGCAACGTTGCACAAGAATTCGGCGCCCTCTAGATGCGCCCTCACGGGACGACGCCGCGTCCCGCCACCCGGACAGTTCGCCGGCCCGAAGGAGACCGCCATGACCCAGATCAACGTGAACGCCCCTGCGCTGCCCCGCGGCGCCCTCGCCATCCACTCCGCCATCAACGCCATCGAGTCGCTGATCGCCGAGATCGCCCTGTGGAACGCGCGCCGAAACACGGCCCGCGCGCTCGCCCGCCTCTCGGACCGTCAGCTCGCCGACATCGGCCTGCTGGGCGCCGACCTGGAAGAAGTCGCGGCGCGCCTGCGCCGCTGATCGACCCACCCCTTCGGGTACGGCGGAGCGCCGTCCTCGCGAAAGCGAGGGCGGCGTTTTCCATTTCGGGGCGGAGGGTCGGGAACGCGGTCCCGGGCGGACCCCGCTGGGCGGCCCTTCGGCGCGGCCCCGGGCGGTCGGCCGGATCTCGGAAGCCTCGGCCGGCGCAGCGCTCAGCGGCGGCGCAGCACCAGGGTGGTCCAGCCCTCGAGCCTGATCACGCGATGGCGCGCGAAGCCGTTGGCGAGGAACGCCTGCTCGACGCCGGGCGCCTGGCGGTCCAGCAGGCCCGAGAGCACCGCGAAGCCGCCGGACGCCGTGGCCCTGGCGATCGAGGGCGACAGGCGCTTCAGGGGCCGGGCGAGGATGTTGGCGAAGACCAGGCCGTAGGGGCCCGCGTCGCGGATCAGCGGCGCCTGCAGCCCGTCGGCCTGGCCGATACGCATCCAGGGGCCGAGCCCGTTGGCGCGCGCGTTCGCCTTCGCCGTGCGCACCGCCACCGGGTCGATGTCGGTCGCGACCGCCAGCCGGCGGAAGGCCGCCGCCGCGGCCATCGCCAGCACGCCCGTCCCGCAGCCCACGTCGAGGGTGCGGTCGAAGACCCAGCCCTCGCGCACCAGCCCCTCCAGCGCCAGCAGGCAGCCCCGCGTGGTGCCGTGGTGGCCGGTGCCGAAGGCCATGGCGGCCTCGATCTCGAGCCCGGTGCGGTTGAGCGGGATCGTCTCGGCGTCGTGGGAGCCGAAGACGATGAAGCGGCCGGCGTGGACCGGGGTCAGCTCGCGCCGCACCTGGGCGACCCAGTCGCGGTCCTCGAGCCGGGAGACTGCGAAGGGCCGGGCGCTGTGGGCGGCGGCCAGCAGGTCGAGCGCGACGGGGTCGGGCTTCTGGTCGTAGTAGGCGCCGACTTCCCACAGGCCCGAGCCGTCCTCGACCTCCAACACCGCGAGGGCGAGGGGGGAAAGGGGCAGGTTCTCGACCGCGTCGCCGAGCGTATAGGCCTCGGCCTCGCCGGGGAGGGTGGTCAGCGCGGTCCAGGTGGTCATGGGCGAGGGCTCCGGGGGCCGTGTGGGCGAAGGGGGGCGCGCGGCGGGCTTTGGCCGGTGGCGGGCGCGAGGTCAAGAGGCGGAGGGGGAGGAGGCGCCCTGCGGGCGGGCCTGGAATGCGCGCGCTTCGCGCGCGGCGGGCGGGCGCCCCCAGGAGCCGCTTCCGAACTCACCCAAGAACAGGCCCGCGCCTGTCCTCCGGATCCGTCCGTCGCTGAAGATGCCTGAGCGACTCGGCCGATGGGGTCAAGGACAAGCCCCGCTGGCGCGGGGTCGCTTCGCGATCCTTGACCCCATCGGCCGAGTCGCTCTGATCGGCATCAGCGACGGACGGCTCCGGAGAACAGGCGCTCCCGGCGGGCTGTGGGGCCGGGGGCGCCCGGGGCGGGCGTCAGGCGCCGACGCCGATGGGGCAGCTGACGCCGGTGCCGCCGACGCCGCAGTAGCCGGCCGGGTTCTTGGAGAGATACTGCTGGTGGTAGTCCTCGGCGTAGTAGAACTCGGGCGCGGACAGAATCTCGGTGGTGATCTTGCCATAGCCGGCGGCGGCGAGGCGCGCCTGGTAGGCGTCGCGGCTGGCCTCGGCGGCCGCGGTCTCCTCCGCCGAGGCGGTGTAGACGCCCGAGCGGTACTGGGTGCCCACGTCGTTGCCCTGGCGCATGCCCTGGGTGGGGTCGTGGCCTTCCCAGAAGGTCTTGAGCAGCGCGTCGTAGGAGATCTTCGCGGGGTCGTAGACCACCAGCACCGCCTCGGTATGGCCGGTGCGGCCGGTGCAGACCTCGCGATACGAGGGGTTGGGGGTGACGCCGGCGATGTAGCCCACCGCGGTGGTCCAGACGCCGGGCAGCGACCAGAACTTGCGCTCGACCCCCCAGAAGCAGCCGGCGGCGAAGATCGCCGTGCGCAGCCCCTCGGGGAAGGGCGGCTTCAGGGGATTGCCGTTCACGTGGTGAAGCTCGGCCGTGGGGATCGGATCGGGCCGGCCGGGCAGCGCGGTGGCGGCCGTGGGAAGCTCGGGCGTGCGGCGCGAAAAGAACATGGGGGCGGTCTCCTCCGGGGTTTGCGGCAATATAGTCCGTGCGCCGCCGCGATTCAGCCCCGATGTGGCCTCCCCGCGCCGCGCCCGCGCTCACGAGAGCGTGCGGCCCTCCCACCGGGGCCCGGCGCCGCAGGGCGGAACGCAACGCGAACACCCTCTTTCGCCCGGCGCCCCTTCGCGCTAGTCTCTCCTGCATGAGCGGCGGTGAGCATTTCGGCGGCGAGTACGACGGCGACGGGTTCGACGACGAGTTCGAATCCTTCGAGACCGCGGCCTCGCTGAGCCTGTCGGCGCGCGCCATGGCGGCGCGCCCGACCCCCTATCTCGACGGTCTGAACCCGCCCCAGCGCGAGGCGGTGGAGACGCTGGACGGCCCCGTTCTGGTGCTGGCCGGCGCCGGCACCGGCAAGACCCGGGCGCTGACCGCGCGGATCGCGCATATCCTCTCGCTGGGCCGGGCGCGGCCGTGGGAGATCCTGGCGGTCACCTTCACCAACAAGGCCGCACGCGAGATGAAGCATCGCGTGGCCGACATCCTCAACCAGCCGACCGACGGGATGCCCTGGCTGGGCACGTTCCACGCGCTGTGCGCCAAGATGCTGCGCCGGCATGCGGAGCTGGTGGAGCTGAAGTCGAACTTCACGATCCTCGACACCGACGACCAGCTGCGGCTGATCAAGCAGATCCTGCAGGCCGAGGGCATCGACGAGAAACGCTGGCCGCCGCGCCTGATGGCCTCGCTGATCGACGGGTGGAAGAACCGCGGCTGGCGGCCCGAACAGCTGCCGGCGGCCGAGCACGCCGCCTTCAACCGCCGCGGCGGCGAGGTCTACGCGATCTATCAGGCCCGCCTGCGCACGCTGAACGCCTGCGATTTCGGCGACCTGCTGATGCACATGATCACCATCTTCCAGAAGCACGAGGACGTGCTGGAAGGCTGGCGCCGGCGCTTCCGCTACATCCTGGTGGACGAGTATCAGGACACCAACGTCTCGCAGTACCTGTGGCTGCGGCTGCTGGCGGGGGGCGCGAAGAACATCTGCTGCGTGGGCGACGACGACCAGTCGATCTACGGCTGGCGCGGGGCCGAGGTCGGCAACATCCTGCGATTCGAGAAGGATTTCCCCGGCGCCAAGGTGATCCGGCTGGAGCAGAACTATCGCTCGACGCCGCATATCCTGGCCGCCGCCTCGGGCGTGATCCACGCCAACGAGAGCCGGCTGGGCAAGACCCTGTGGACCGAGGCGAACGGCGGAGAGAAAGTCCGCCTGATCGGCCACTGGGACGGGGACGAGGAAGCCCGCTGGATCGGCGAGGAGATCGAGGCCTTCCACACCGGGACCCGCGGCCACGACCGCCTGTCGCTGGACGACGTCGCGATCCTGGTGCGCGCCGGCTTCCAGATGCGCGCCTTCGAGGACCGGTTCCTGACCATCGGCATGCCCTACCGCGTGATCGGCGGCCCCCGCTTCTACGAGCGGCGGGAGATCCGGGATGCGATGGCCTATTTCCGCCTCGCCGTCTCCCCCGACGACGGGCTGGCCTTCGAGCGGATCGTGAACGTCCCCAAGCGGGGCTTGGGCGACAAGGCCCAGCAGCAGATCCAGCTCGCCGCCCGCGACGCCAGCGTGACGCTGATCGAGGGCGCGAAGCTGGTGCTGGAGGCCGGAACGCTGGCCGCCCGCGCCCGCAACGCGCTGCGCGAGCTGCTGGACGGCATCGGCCGCTGGCACGGGCAGGTGCTCGCCGGCGCCAGCCACACCGAGCTCGCCGAGGTGATGCTGGACGAGAGCGGCTACACCGAGATGTGGAAGGCCGACCCCTCGCCTGATTCGCCGGGCCGGTTGGAGAACCTCAAGGAGCTGGTGAAGGCCGTCGGCGAGTTCGAGAACCTGCAGGGGTTCCTCGAGCACGTCTCCCTGGTGATGGACAACGAGACCGAGGACGGCGGCGAGAAGGTCTCGATCATGACGCTCCACGCCGCCAAGGGGCTGGAGTTCCCGGCGGTGTTCCTGCCGGGGTGGGAGGATGGGCTGTTCCCCTCGCAGCGGAGCATGGACGAGAGCGGGCTGAAGGGGCTGGAGGAGGAGCGGCGCCTCGCCTACGTCGGCCTCACCCGGGCGCGCGAGCACCTGACCGTCTCCTTCGCCGCCAACCGGCAGATGTACGGCCGCTGGCAGAACGCGCTGCCGTCCCGCTTCATCGACGAGCTGCCGGAGGCCCATGTCGAGGTGCTGACCCCGCCCGGCCTCTACGGCCACGGCGGCGCACGGGCCGGGGCGCCGACGGACATCCCGGGCGTGATGAAGGGCTCGCAGCTCGAGGACCGGGCGGCGCGGGCGGACGCCTACAACTCGCCCGGCTGGCGGCGGATGCAGGCGCGCACCGCCTCCCGCCCGATGAGCCAGCCGCGGGAGAGCGCCAACCTGGTGATCGACGCCGAGGCGATCCCGGCCTTCGAGCTGGGGACCCGGGTCTTCCACCAGAAGTTCGGCTACGGCGCCGTCACCGAGATCGAGGGCGACAAGCTGGGCATCGAATTCGAGAAAGCCGGCTTCAAGCGCGTGGTTGCGAAGTTCGTCGCCGCCGCGGACGACGTGCCCTTCTGACCTCCGCGCCGGGCGCCGACCCGGCCGGGCGGCGCGCCCCCCGCAAAAGGCGCGCCCCTGACGTGGGGCGCTCGTTCCGCCCGGGGCGCGCGCGCCCCGGGCCTGACCCGGGGCCTCGCGCGGCCGGCCGCGGGCGCAGGGTCGCGCCGCTCAGTCTCCCTCCGCCCCCGCCCAGATCGCCGGCCCGTGGTCGCTCAGCACGCCTGCGGCGATGGCCGCGTCCACGCGCGCGTCGGGGACGAGGTAGAGCATCGGCAGGCGCATCCCCTCCCCGAAGGGCAGGGTCAGGCTGCGGGCGCGGCGCAGGGCGGCCAGCGCCTCGGGCGAGGGCGAGGGCCCGGTCGCCAGCGCCCAGTTGGCGCGGTGCGGGGCCGAGGCGGCCTCGGCCTCGGGCAGCGGCTCGGGCGAGCCGATCATCAGCGCCACGCCGCGGTCCAGCAGGTGGTCGAGCGTGGCCAGCCGGCGGTGGCCGACGCGGTCCAGCTCGACCCCGTGGCGCGCGGTCCAGGGGTCGGTCAGGCCCAGCATGTCCACCGTCGGCAGGCCGGAGGCGTAGGGGATCGCTCCCGCCGCGGTCACCGCGATCACCGGGCCGTCGAAGCCCTGGGGGAAGGCCCGGGCCAGCGCCTCGCCCATGCCGATCCAGTTCCAGCCGTCGCGGGCGATGTGCGCCTCCAGCTCCCAGGTGCTCTCGATCCAGCGGTGGTCGCGGAAGCCCACGGCCTGCAGCGTGGAATGCCCCAGCAGCCCCAGCGCCAGCGCCGCCAGCGCGCCCCGCCGCGCGGCGGGCGACAGGGCGGCGGTCGCCAGCGCGAAGACCCGCGCCCCCAGCACCGCCAGCGGCGGCAGGCCGGGGACGAGGAAGCGGAACTCCATGAAGTCGCCCCCCACCGCGACCACGTAGGCGGCCCAGGCCAGCACGCCCGCCAGCAGCGCGGCATGGAAGGGGGAGCGCAGGAGGCTCCGCGCGAAGACCAGCGCCCCGAGGCCCACGATCGCGAGGCCCGAGTTGACCAGGAACTGCGCGACGTAGATCGCGCCCGCCTCCATCTGCATGCGCAGCCCGGCCGCCTGCTTGGCGGCGAAGGTGTTGGGGATCGCCGTGCCGAAGTGGAGCAGCGACCAGGCGAGATACCCCGCCAGCAGCGCCGCTCCCGGCCCGGCCAGCGCCGCCAGCGCCGCGCCGCGCCGCGGGCTGCGCCAGGCGGCGAGCGCGGCGGCGCCGGCGAAGACCGCGACGAAGACCGCCGAATCGAGCCGCACCCACCCCGCGGCCCCCAGCGCCAGCGACAGCGCCGCGAAGGCTCCGGGCCCCGCCCCCGGCCGCAGGCACCGCGCCAGCGCCAGCATCGAGACCGCGACCGCCGCCGCCTGCATCGAGGTCTCGAGCCCCCCGGTCGCATAGCGCAGGACGCTCCAGCACCCCGCGAGGAGCAGGGGCGCGGCCAGCCGCGCCGCCGGCTCCGTCTCCTGCGTCGCGCCCAGCCGGGCGACGGCGAGCAGGCAGACCAGCGCGAACAGGATCCCCAGCGCCATGGCGGCGGCCTCGGGCGCGCCGCCCAGCGCGACGGCGGCGGCGATCAGGTAGGTCCAGGCGGGGTTGGTGAAGCCGAACACGGCCTCGCCCGGCTGCCAGACCGGGCCCAGCCCGCGGGCGATGTTGGCGGCGTAGCGGAAGGAGATGTAGGCGTCGTCCTGGAGGAAGCGCGCCGCCCAGGCGGCCGGCGCGAAGGCCGCCGCCAGCGCCAGCGAGGCCGCCGGGAACCCGCCGACGCGGGCGGCCAGCCACCGGGGCTGCGCCCCGTCGCCTGACGGGGAGGGGCCGGCCGGGGAGGGGCCGGACGGGGAGAGGCCGGCCGGGGAGGGGCCCGGCGCCGCGCCCTCGGCGTCGCCGCTCACCGGGCGCTTCTCGCGCGTGTCGGACGCATCGGTCTCCCCCCTCGTTGCCCTCGCCCGAGCCTAGCCCGCGCCGCCGCCGGGCGCCAACCGCCCCGCGCCCCGCGCCCCGGGCCTGCGCGTCGGTGGTCGGGCCCGGCGGCGGCGCCGGAGGGGGCGGCGCCCGGGAAGCCGGCCGGGGCGCGTCGCGCCCGGCCTGCCTTCGCCCGCCAGGGGCCGCGAACGAGAACGCCCCGGGCGATGGCCCGGGGCGCGCGCGCGCGCGTGCGTGAGGTCCGTCGTGCGAAGGCGCTCAGCGCTTCTTCGCGTCCTCCGGGGTGATCGTGCAGCGCATGTCGCGCAGCAGGCCGTCCTTCAGCCCGTAGCACAGGCCGTGGAGGTTGATGTCCAGGCCGCGCTTCCACGCCTCGCGCATGATCGGCGTGTCGGCGAGCTTGCGCACCCCCTCCAGCACGTTCAGCTCGCACAGGCGGTCGATCTTCTGCTCGTGGGTCTCGATGCGGCCGAGTTCCTCGGCGTTGATCTGGGCGAGCCGGCGCACCGGCTCCAGCCAGTGGTCGACCAGCGCGCCGGTGGGATCCTCGAGCGAGGCGCGCACGCCGCCGCAGCCGTAGTGGCCGGTGATCATGATCTCCTTCACGCCGAGCCCGAAGATCGCGAACTCCAGCACCGAGAGCATGTTCATGTCGGCCGAGTGGATCACGTTGGCCACGTTGCGGTGGACGAAGACCTCCCCCGGATCGAGGCCGGCCACCTGGTTCGCCGGCACCCGGCTGTCGGAGCAGCCGATCCAGAAATATTCGGGCGTCTGCTGCGCGGCCAGTCGCGGGAAGAAGTCGGGGGAGGCGGTGCGGATCCGCTCGGACCAGGCTTTGTTGCGCTTGAAGATTTCGTCGATCATCAGGGTCTCCGCTCGGGGGGCGAGAAAGGGCGGGATGGCCGACCGCCTCCCCGGCCGCGTCGACCGCGGGTTAGTTAGTATGATGGCGGCGCTGCGGCAATATCCTTGCGCGGAGATATGGGCCGGCCGTCTGTCGCCGCCCTTGCCTTCCGCGTCCCGCCGGGGCGACATGCGCCGCCGGACGCCCGAAGCCGGCGCCGAGAATGGGAGGATCGCCGGTCATGCTGAGGCTTCTGGACGGAAAGCGCGTGGTCGAGATGGGCCACATCCTGCTCGCGCCCTACGCGACGCAGATGCTGGGCGACTTCGGCGCGGACGTGATCAAGGTGGAATCGCTCGACGGCGACACCTATCGCGGGCTGGGCCAGCCGCGCGTCCCCGGGGGGATGACGGCGCAGTGGATGGCCAACAACCGCAACAAGCGCTCGATCGCGCTGAACCTCAAGGACGCTGACGCGCGCGCGGCGCTGATGAAGCTGGTCGGCGGTGCGGACGCCTTCGTGCACAACATGCGCCCCGCCGCCGTCGAGCGGCTGGGCTTCGGCTACGAGGCGCTGGCGAAGCTGAACCCCCGCCTGGTCTACGCGCAGGCCGTCGGCTTCGGCTCGTCCGGGCCCTACGCCGGCCGGCCGGCGGTGGACGACGTGATCCAGGGCTGGTCGGGCTTCGCCGACCTGATGGGCCTGCACGGCGAGGGGCCCGAGATGGCGCCCGTGGCCGTGTGCGACGTGATCACCGCGCTGATCCTGGGCCAGACCGTGCTGGCGGGGATGCTGAAGGCCGCCGAGACCGGGAAGGGCTGCTTCCTCGAGACGGCGATGTTCGAGGCGATGGCCACCGTCGGCCTGAACCAGCACCTCAACGGCCACGCCTTCCAGCCGCCGAACGCGGGGCTGATCTACGCCCGCACCGGCTCGCCCCACCGCCGGCCGGTGGCGACGCGGGACGGCTGGATCATCCACGCCGTCTACAACTTCCGACACTGGACCGATTTCCTGGGCGCCGTGGGGCGCGAGGACGTCCTGGCCGGCCCGATGATGGCCGACCGCTACGCGGCCGCGGCCAACGTCGGCGAGCTCTACCGCCTGCTGGCGGAGGAGATCCTGCCCACCCGCTCCACCGCCGAGTGGCTGGCGCTGTTCGCCGAGCTCGACATCCCCGCCGCCCCCTGCACCGAGCTGGCGGCGCTGGAGAGCGACCCGCACCTGGCGCAGGTGGGCCTGTTCCGCGACTACGAGCACCCCTCCCAGGGTCTCTGCCGCGAGACCCGGGCCCCGGTCGAGAGCCGCGACGTCGAGACCGCCCCCGACCGTCACCCGCCCGAGCTGGGCGAGCACAGCGAGGAGATCCTGCGCGAGGCCGGCGTCTCGGCCGCCGAGATCGCGGACCTGGTCGCCCGGGGCGCGCTGCGCGGCTTCGAGCCCGAGGCGGCCTGAGCCTTCGGGTCGCGGCGCCCGCCGCACGGGCGCGCCCCGGGCCCGACCCGGGGCCTCTCGCCCTCAGGCCCCCAGCGCCGGCCCGAGCCGCGTGCGCCGGAGCAGGGGCGCCAGCAGCAGCGGCCCCGCGATCCCCGCCGCGACGCCCAGCGCCACATGCAGCGCCGGGTCCTCGATCCCCGCGCGCAGCAGCGCGATGCGCGTGGCGCTCGAGAACACGGTGTGGGCGAGGTAGATGAACAGCGACGCGCGCCCCAGGCTCGCCGCCCAGCGCGAGCGGCCGAGCGCGCTCCCCCGGATCGCCAGCAGCAGCCCCACGGCGGCGGCGAGGGCGAGAAGGAAATGGGCCCGCTCCTCCTCCGCCCGCGGCTCCAGCCCGGCGTCGAGGAGGCACAGCGCGAAGACCGCCAGCCCCGCCCAGCCGATCCAGGGCCGCCAGCGCCCCGCCAGCAGCGGCAGGCCGAGCGCCGCGCCGGCGGCGAAGAAGGGCGCGTGGCTCAGCGTCGGCTCGAACAGCTTCACCAGCCCCTGGGGCACGAGGTGCAGCGCCATCGCCGCCGGCCCCGCAGCCGCCATGACCGCCAGCATCGCCCAGCCGACGAGCCGGTGCACGGCGAAGCCCGCGAAGGCCACGGCCTGGATCAGGAACAGCGCCCACAGGAACCACAGGTGCTCGTAGGGGGGCAGGGGCCAGCGCAGCAGGTCCCCGACCCCCGCGGCGGTGTTCGCCGCCGGGCCCGCCAGCACCCGCAGCCCCAGGAACAGGTAGGTCCACACGGCCATCGGCAGCAGCAGCCGCACGAGCCGCGAGCGGGCGAACCCGCCCACCGTCGCCTTCGCCGCCGAGGCGGGGAAGGTCATCCCCGCCAGCACGAAGAACAGCGGCATGTGGAACAGGTAGATCATCGAATCCACGGCCGCGAACAGCCCCGGATCCAGCGGCACGCGCGAGACTTCGAGCCCCCGCAGCGCATGGCCCAGCACCACCAGCACGATCCCCACGCCCCGGGCTGCGTCGAGCCATCCGGCCCGCGCCCCGTCTGCCAGCGGATCGGCGGCTCTGGTCATCGCTCCCCCCGGGGCCTCGCGCCCGCGCCGGGCGGTTTTCGTGCAATCGCGAGGCGATGTCGATGCCGCCCGCGACCGCCACGCGAGGGAAGACGACCTGCCAAGTCTCCCTTATCATGCGCGCCGCGGCCGCGACCGGTCGCGCAAGCCGCGCGACCGTCATGACGCGGCCCGACCAGGAGGACCCCGGTGGCCATCGACTACGACAAGCTGATGAAGCTCGACATTCCCGCCGTCGAGCAGACCTACACGGAGCGCGACACGATGCTCTACGCCCTCGGGCTGGGGCTCGGCTCCGACCCGATGGACCTCGACGAGCTCGGCTTCGTCTACGAGGAGGGGCTGGCCGCCCTGCCGATGATGGCCAACGTGCTGGGGGCGAAGGGCTCCTGGGTGCGCGACATGGACACGGGGGTGAACTACCTCAAGGTCGTGCATGGCGAGCAGGCGCTGACGCTGCACGCGCCCCTGCCGGCCGCCGCCACCGTGGTCGGCAAGACCCGGGTGGCCGAGATCGTCGACAAGGGAGAGGGCCGCGGCGCCCTGCTGGTGGGCGAGCGCGAGATCACCGACAAGGCGACCGGCACGCTGCTGGCGACGGTTCGCCAGACCATCTTCGCGCGCGACGACGGCGGCTTCGGCGGCCCGGGCGAGGCCAGCCGCAAGCCTGCGAAGATGCCCGAGCGGGCGCCGGACCTGACGATCGCCCGCACGACCCGGCCGGAGCAGGCGCTGATCTACCGGCTCTCGGGCGACTACAACCCCCTGCACGCCGACCCGCGGGTGGCGGAGAAGGCCGGCTTCCCGCGCCCGATCCTGCACGGGCTCTGCACCTTCGGGATCGGCGGCTTCGCGGTGCTGAAGGGCGCCTGCGGGCTGGATGCGGCGAAGCTCAAGCGGCTCGACGCCCGCTTCACCTCGCCCGTGTTCCCCGGCGAGACGCTGGAGACGGACCTGTGGCTCGACGGCTCGGAAGTGTTCTTCCGGGTGCGCATCCCGGCGCGGGAGAAGGTGGCGCTCGACAACGGCTACGCCGTGGTGGGCTGAGCGTCCGCGCGGGGGGCTGCGGCCCCTCGCGCCCCAGAACCATAAGAATCCAAGGAGGAACCCATGTCTCAGGAGATCCGGCCCGAGGCCGACTTCCAGGCGCACCTGGCGGAGGGTCGCTTCATGATCCTGCGCGCCAGGGGCTCCGGCCGCTGCTTCTGGCCGCCGCGGGTGGCCGAGCCGCGCACCGGCGACACCGACCTCGAGTGGGTCGAGGCGTCGGGCGAGGGCGTGGTCTACTCGACCACCGTCATGCGCCCGCGCCCGCCGGCCGCCCCCTACAACGTCGCCCTGATCGACCTCGCCGAAGGCGCCCGCATGATGTCGCGGGTCGAGGGGCCGGCCCCCGAGGAGGTGAGCATCGGCATGAAGGTGCGCGCGCGCATCGCAGCTGGCGAGGACGGCCCGCTGGTCGTCTTCGACCCGGCGTGAGGGAGAACGACATGACCGGATTTCCCCGCGGCCGCACCGCCATCGTCTCCGCCGTCACGCACGGCATGGGCGAGACCCCCGGCTTCCACGAGACCGACCTCGCCGCCGCCGCCGCCGTGAAGGCGCTGAAGAAGGTCGGGCTGACGCCGGCCGACGTCGACGGGCTGTGGATCGCCCAGCCCACCGACATGCTGGCCGGGCTGAGCTTCGCCCAATACCTCGGGATCCATCCCAGGATCACCGGCAACAACCGGGTCGGCGGGTCCTCGTTCCTGACCCACATGCACGAGGCGGCGCTGGCGCTGGACGCGGGGCTGATCGACGTGGCGCTGATCGCCTACGGCTCGAACCAGCGCAGCTCGACCGGCAAGCTGGTCTCCACGGCGCGGCCGGACCCGTGGGACGGGCCCTACAAGCCGGTGCTGCCGGTGGCGGCCTACGCCTTCGCCGCGGCCCGGCACATGCACCAGTACGGCACGACCCCTGAGCAGCTCGCCGAGGTCGCCGTGGCCGCCCGCGGCTGGGCGAAGCTGAACCCGGACGCGTTCATGCGCGGCGACCTGACGGTAGACGACGTGCTGTCCGCGCGCCGGGTGGCGGACCCGCTGGGCGTGCGCGACTGCTGCCTGGTGACCGACGGGGCGGCGGCGATCGTGATGACGCGCGCCGACCGGGCGAAGGACCTGACCGAGGTTCCGGCGCATGTGCTGGGGATCGCGGCGGCCACCACGCACATGCAGGTGAGCTCGATGGCCGACCTGACGGTCTCGGCCGCGGCCGAATCCGGCCCGCGGGCGATGGCTCAGGCGGGGGTGAAACCCTCGGACTTCGACGTGGTGGAGCTCTACGACGCCTTCTCGATCAACACCTTGCTGTTCCTCGAGGATCTGGGGTTCTGCAAGAAGGGCGAGGGCGGGGCCTTCGTCTCCGGCGGGCGGATCGCGCCCGGGGGCGAGTTGCCGGTGAACACCAACGGCGGCGGCCTGAGCTGCGTGCATCCCGGCATGTACGGCCTCTTCACCGTCGTCGAGGCGGTGGAGCAGATCACGGGCGCGGCCGGCGAGCGGCAGGTGGAGGGCGCGAAGCTGGCGCTCTCCCACGCCAACGGCGGCTTCCTGTCGAGCCAGGTGACGGCCGTCCTCGGCGCGCCCGAGACGGTGTGAGGCGCGGGCCGGCCCGCGGTCTCCGCGGGCCGGCTTGGTCCTGCCGGCGTCGGGGGGGCGTCCTCGGGGGCGTCGAGCCCCCTCGGCCGCCCGCCGCCTTGCGGGGGCGCCCGGGGCGGGCGCCGGGCGCTACTCGTCGATCGAGGGCCCGACCTGCGCGTTCACGATGCCCCCGTCCACGGTCAGCGTGTTGCCCACGATGTAGTCGCCCGAACGGGCGGCGAGGTAGAGCGCGGCGGCGCCGATGTCCTCCTCGTTGCCGATGCGCTTCGCGGGGATCCGGCGGGAGACGACGTCGGCATGGTCGCGCGCGGCGGTGTTCATGTCAGAGGCGAAGGCGCCCGGCGCAATGGCGGTGACGTTGACGTGGTCCTCGACCAGCTTCGCCGCCACTCGGCGCGTGAGATAGATCAGCCCCGCCTTCGAGGCGTGGTAGGCGTAGGTGTCCCATGGGTTCAGGCGCTGGCCGTCGATGGAGGCGACGTTGATCACCTTCGCGGGGCGCTCCGCGCTCGCGTTCGCCTTCAGCATCCCGTGCAGCTTCTGCATCAGGAAGAAGGGCGCCTTGAGGTTCACGTCCATCGACTTGTCCCAGCCCTTCTCGGAATAGGACTCGAACGGCTCGCCCCAGGCGACGCCGGCGTTGTTCACGAGGATGTCGAGGGCGGGCTCGCGTTCGGAGAGCTCGGCGACCAGGCGCTCGATCCCCTCGATCGTGGAGACGTCGCCGGGCAGGGCCACGCAGTTGGGGCCGAGCGCTTCCGCGGTCTCCAGGCAGGCGGGGGCCTTGCGGGAGGTCACGTAGACCCTGGCGCCGGCGGCGACGAAGGTCGCGGCGATGATCCGCCCGAGCCCCCGCGAGCCGCCGGTGACGAGGGCGGTGCGGCCCTCGAGCGAGAAGAGCGTTGCGAGATCCATGGGGGTCCTCCTTGTCGGGTCCGGCGACGGCCGGTTTCTCTCGACCTGCCGGCCGGGTTGGGTCCGGTTGTTGGACGCGGGCGGAGGGAGGAACAGGGGTCGGCGGGACGGCTCTGCCGTCCGCTGCGCGGCCGGGACGCCCGCCCGCCGACCCCGTCGCGGCAGGACGGCGCGACCGCCCGCGCGGGGGCACGCCGGCGATGCGCCCAAGGCCCCGACGGTCCGCCCCGGACGGCGGGGGGATCGCGAAACGGCAGGTCCGGCGCCCGCCCCGGCGGAGCGGGGTGGGCGGGCGGGGCTTCGCCGGGGCGGGCGCCGGGCCGGGGCAGGGCGCGAGGCGCCTGGCCCGGGTGATCCCGCCAGGGCCGACCGCTCTCCGCGCCGCCCGCCCGGCGCTGGCCTCAGGCGGCGGCGTCCTGCAGCGCCTGCCAGACCCGGTGGGGGGTGGCGGGCATGTCGAAGGCCTCCACCCCGCGCGAGGCCAGCGCGTCGAGGATCGCGTTCATCGCCGCGGGCAGGGCGCCGATGGTTCCGGCCTCGCCCACGCCCTTCGCCCCCAGCTCGTTGGTCGGCGAGGGGATCTCGAGGTTGTCGAGCGCGGTCGCCGCCGGCAGCAGATCCGCGCGCGGCATGAAATAATCCATGAAGGTCGCCGTCAGGAACTGCCCCTCGGCGTCGTAGACGCAGCGCTCGCCGAAGACCTGGCCCAGCCCCTGCATCAGCCCGCCCCAGACCTGGCCTGCGACCAGCGTGCCGTTCACCACCACCCCGCAGTCGTCCAGCGCGGCATAGCGCTCGATCGTCGTGACCCCCGTCTCGGGGTCCACCTCCACCTCCGCCACATGCAGGCCGGAGGGGAAGTTGCGCGGGCTCGGCAGCTCGACCGTGGTGTCCAGCACCCCGGGATGGGCGGCCGCGATCTCCAGCAGCCCCAGCGTGCGGTTGGAGGCGCGGGAGCGGAACTCGCCCTCGGCGTAGTCGAGGTCCGAGGGCTCGACCGCCAGCTCCTGCGCCGCGAGATCCCGCGCCTTGGCGACGATCTGCCGGGCGCATTCCACCAGCACCGAGCCCTGCGACATCAGCGTGCGCGAGCCGAAGGCGCCCGCGCCCTTGCGCGCCGGCCCGCCGTTGCGCTGGAGCGAGAGGCTGATCCGCGCCGGATCGATCTCGAGCCGCGAGCCGACCAGCTCCGGGAACACCGTCTCGTGCCCCTGGCCGGAGGCGACGGCGAGCTCGTGGAGCAGGATCGTGCCGTCGGCCTCGAAGGTGATCGCGGCCTCGTCGGAGGGCAGCACCCCGCCCGAGGGCTCGACGAAGAGCGCGCAGCCGATGCCGCGCAGCCGGCCCTTCGCCTCGGCCGCGGCGCGGCGGTCGGCGAAGCCCTGCCAGTCGGACATCTTCAGCCCGTCCTCCAGCAGCCGGGGCAGGTCGCCGCTGTCGTAGGCGCTGGGCATCGGCGCGAAGGGCAGCGGGTAGGGATAGGCGTCGGGTCCGATCGCGTTCAGCCGGCGCAGGGCGAGGCGGTCGAGGCCCGTCTGCCGCGCCGCCTCGTCCACCAGCCGCTCGACCACATAGGCCATCTCGGGGCGCGCGGCGCCCCGATAGGCGGCGAGCTGGGTCTTGTTGGTCACGCACAGCCGCACGCGCCCGTCGATGGCCGGGATCCGGTAGGCCCCCGTCGCCATCACGCCCGCGTTCATCACCGAGGTCAGCGGCCCCGACGTCCCCGGGTGATGCCCCAGATCCGCGATCCAGTCGTGGCTGAGCGCCAGAAACCGCCCCTCGGCGTCCAGCGCCAGCTCCGCCTCCATCACGATGCCGCGGCCCTGGTAATCGGAGACCATGGTCTCCGAGCGCGTGGACAGCCACTTCACCGGCCGCCCCAGCTCGCGCGAGGCCAGCGCGATGGCGAGATACTCGGGATAGGCGTCGGCGCGCACGCCGAAGGCGCCGCCGACGTCCTCGGCAAAGACGCGCACCGCCTCGGGCGCGAGGCCGGTCGCATAGACCAGCGCGTCGCGCAGGCCCTGCATGCCCTGGCTGGGGGCGTGAAGCTCCAGCACGTCGCCGTCCCAGCTGGCGACGGCGGCCTTGGGCTCCATCGGGTTGGGCACGAGCCGCTCCGAGGTCAGGGCGATGCGCACCCGGTGGGCGGCGGCGGCGAAACCCTCGGCCACCGCCTCCGGATCGCCGAAGCGATATTCGAAGGCCCGGTTGCCGGGGATCTTGTCGTGGAGCTGGGGGGCGCCCTCGGCCAGCGCGGCGACGGGGTCGACGACCGCCTCCAGCGGCTCGATCTCGAACTCGGCGAGCTCCAGCGCATCGCGGGCCTGCGCCTCGGTCTCGGCGATCACCACGGCCAGCGGCTCGCCGACGTAGCGCACGCGGTCGTAGGCGAAGACGGCGGATTCGGGGGCGAGCAGCGGGCCGTCGTGGCCCGGGAAGGGCATCGGCGGGGCGGTGCGCCGCCAGCCGGCGGCGGCGACCTCGGCCTGGGTCAGCGCCAGGCGGACGCCCTCGGCCTCGCGCACCGCGTCGAGGTCGAGGGAGACGATCCGGCCGTGCGCGTGGTCCGAGCGCAGGAACACGGCCCGCAGCTGGCCGGGGAGCGAGACGTCGTCGGTGTAGCGCCCCCGGCCGGTGGTCAGCCGCGGATCCTCGCGTCGGCCCTGGTAGCTCATCGTCCGCCTCTCCTCGTCACGGTTGGTCCGGACATATGAACCGGAACCGGGCGGCGAGGAAAGGCGCTCGTTGCGGCGGCGGACGCGGCGCCGCGGGCTCAGTCCCCGAGCAGCGCCTCAACCGCGGCGCGGCGGGGCAGCGGGGCGACGGCGCCCCAGCCCTCGACCGAGAGCGAGGCGGCGGCGGAGGCGAAGCGGGCCGAGGCCTGCGCGTCCCCCGTCTCCAGCCAGCGCGTGAGGAAGGCGCCGTCGAAGCAGTCGCCGGCGCCGGTGGCGTCGACCGCCTGCGCCTTGCGGGCGGGGATCGTGGCGCGCGCGTCCGGGGTCGCCACCATCACCCCCTCGGCCCCCAAGGTCAGCGCGACGACCCTGGCCCCGAGGTCGAGGTAGAAGTCGCAGACCGCCTCCGCGCTGTCCTTGCCGGTCAGCTGCTTCGCGTCGTCGAAGCCGGGCAGGGCGATGTCCACCTTCGCCATGGCGGCGTGGATCACCTCGCGGGCCCGCTCCAGCGGCCACAGGCGCAGGCGCAGGTTGGGATCGTAGGAGACCGGGACGCCGGCGGCGCGGGCGGCCTCGATGGCGGCGAACCCGGCCTCGGCCGCGGTCTCGGAGATCGCCTGGGTGATGCCCGACAGGTGCAGGCAGCGGGCGGAGCGGATCGCCTCCAGCGGCAGGTCCGCGGGCGTCATCCGGGCGGCGGCGGAGCCGGCGCGGCGGTATTCGAATTCGTGCCCGTCGGGGCCGTGGCGCACGAAGTAGAGGCCGGTGGGCGCCTTGTCGTCCCGGGCGACGGCGGAGGCGTCGACGCCCTCGCGGGCCCACAGGGCGGTCAGGGCATCCCCAAAACTGTCGGCGCCCAGCCGGGTGGCGACGCCGGAGCGGGCGCCCAGCCGGGCGGCGGCGATGGCGACGTTGGAGACGTCGCCGCCGAACCCCTCCAGCCAGCGGCCGGGCTCGGTCTCGTTGAACTCGACGAGCGGCTCGCCGAGGCAGAGCAGGTCGAGTCCCATCAGGCGGCCTCGCGCGCGGCGTGGACGGCGGCGACGAGCTGGGCGGCGACGACGCCGACCTCTGCGGCCGGGCGCCCGGGCTTGTAGAGGGCCGAGCCGATGCCCGCCCCGTCGGCACCGGCCGCCATGAACTCGGCCAGGTTGGCGGCGCCGACGCCCCCCGTCACCACGATGCGGGCCGAGGCGGGCAGGACGGCGCGGATCGCCTTGATGAACTTCGGCGTGATCGCGTCGCCGGGGAAGATCTTCAGGCAGTCGGCGCCGGCGTCGAGCGCGGCGAAGGCCTCGGACGGCGTGAACACGCCGGGGCAGGAGACCATGCCGAGGCGCTTGGTGGCCCGCACCACCTCGGCGTTGAAGTTGGGGGAGACGACGATCCGCCCGCCCGCATCCGCCGTGCGCTGCACCTGCTCGGGCGTCAGCACGGTGCCGGCGCCGATCAGGCAGGTCTCGCCATGGGCGTCGGCGAGCTGGCGGATGGTGTCGTAGGGCTCGGGCGAGTTCAGCGGGGCCTCGAGGATCGAGAAGCCGGCGTCCACCAGGGCCTTGCCGACGGGCAGGGCCTCGGGCGGGGTGATGCCGCGCAGGATGGCGAGCAGCGGCAGGCGGTCGAGGGCGGCGTCGAGCGTGGTCATGCGGTCTCTCCGGTCAGGCGGGCCGCGCGGGCGACGGCGTGGAGGCCGGCGGCGGCGATGTCGGGGGGCAGGGTCTGGGAGGCGAGGCCGAAGGCCGTCAGGGCGGTGGCATAGCGGGCGGCCAGCGCCGCGTTGGCGATCAGGCGGATCGGCGCGCTCTCGGGGGCGCCCTCCGGCGCGTTGGCCGCGATCTCGGCCCCGATCAGCAGCCCCGAGAGGAACGACCCGGTGCGGCCGGGCGCCAGCTCCGCGAAGAGCGCGCGGGCGCGGATCGAGAAGAAGGCGCCCAGCAGGTCGCCGGGGGTCTGCAAGCCGCGGGCGGCGGCGAGGCCCTCGGCGAAGCCCGCGGCGTCCTCGGCGGCGTCGGCCGGGGGCGAGAGCGTGTCGGCCAGGATCGTGTGGCGCGAGAGCGCCGCATAGAGCTCGCCGGTCATCGAGGTGCGGAAGCCGGCGATGCGGCCCTCCCTGACCTCGACCCACTTGGAATGGGTGCCGGGCAGGGCGACCGTGCCCGCGGTCAGGCCGGTGCCGACGACCTGGGTTTCCTCGCCGCGCATCACGTCGGGGCCGGCTTCGGTGCGGGCGGAGACGCCGGGGACGATCCAGGCGGGGCGGCCGGTCAGGTCGGCGATGTCGGTGAGTTCGGCGGCGAGCTCCGGCAGGCCGACGCCCGCGGGGCCGGCCTCGGCGTAGGGCGCCTCGCGCCAGCCGGAGCGGGAGCCGATCATGCCGGACATCAGGACGGGCAGCGCCTCGGGCCAGCCGCCGACGGCCTCGGCGAAGGCGGCAGGAAAACCGCCTTCGGGGAGGGCGCGGATGCCGTGGGCGCTCTCGCGGCGCCCCAGCACGCGGCCGGCGGCGTCCAGCAGGTAGGCGCGGAGCGAGGAGGTGCCCCAGTCGAGGGCGATGAGGGTCGCGGGGGCGTCAGGCATCGGGGTCGCTTCGCGCTCGGGTCGGTTGAAAAGGCGGCCTGGCCCCCGGTGTGGGACGGGGGCCAGGCGGGGGCGATCCCGGAGTCGAGGCGGGACCGCCCGTCTGGGGAGGCGCGCGGGACGCGCGGCCTCAGTGGTTGTCGCGCGGCAGGCCCTTGGAGGCGATGCGCTGGTATTTGACCGCCGGCTTCAGGACCATGCCGTTCCCGAGCTGGTCGACGCAGCCGCGCTGGATCTCCTGCCAGGGCGTCTGGTGGTCGGGGTAGGCGTAGCCGCCCGCGGCCTCCAGCTGCGCCTTGCGCATCGCCCAGTCGGGCTCGGAGACCAGCGCGTCCACAGAGCCGGTCTTGAGGTCCACGCGGACCTTGTCCCCGGTCTTCAGCAGCGCCAGCGGGCCGTTCGCCGCCGCCTCGGGCGAGGCATTGAGGATCGAGGGCGAGCCGGAGGTGCCCGACTGGCGGCCGTCGCCGATGCACGGCAGCTCCCGGATGCCCTGTTTCAGCAGGTAGTCGGGGGCGCGCATGTTCACGACCTCGGCCGCGCCGGGGTAGCCGATGGGGCCGGCGCCGCGCATGAACAGGATGCAGTTGGCGTCGATCCCGAGGGACGGATCGTCGATGCGGTGGTGGTAGTCCTCGGGGCCGTCGAAGACGATGGCGCGGCCGACGAAGGCCTCGGGGTCGTCGGGGTTCGACAGGTAGCGGGCGCGGAAGTCCGGCGAGATCGTCGAGGTCTTCATGATCGCGTTGTCGAAGAGGTTGCCGCGCATCACCCGGAAGCCGGCGGCCTTCTGGAGCGGGTTGTCGAAGCCGCGGATCACGTCCGCATCCTCGGAACCCTTGCCGCGGCAGTTCTCGCCCATGGTCTTGCCGGAGACGGTCAGGGCGCCCTCGCGGATCAGGCCCTTTTCCATCATCGCGCCGATCACGGCGGGGACGCCGCCGGCGCGGTGGAAGTCCTCGGCGAGGTACTCGCCGGCGGGCTGGAGGTTCACCAGCAGGGGGATGTCCTTGCCGATGCGCTCCCACTCCTGCAGGTCCAGCTCGACGCCCGCGTGGCGCGCGATGGCGGCGATGTGGATGGGCGCGTTGGTGGAGCCGCCGATGGCCGACGACACCGCGATGGCGTTCTCGAACGCCTCGCGGGTCAGGATGTCGGAGGGCTTCAGGTCCTCGCGCACCATTTCGACGATGCGTTTTCCAGTTTCGTAGGAGATCTGGGCGCGCTCGCGGTGCGGCGCGGGGATCGCGGCGCAGCCGGGCAGGGACATGCCCAGCGCCTCGGCGAGGCTGTTCATCGTGGTCGCGGTGCCCATGGTGTTGCACCAGCCCGGAGAGGGGGCCGAGGCGGCGGCCATCTCCATGAAGCCCTCGTAGTCGATCTCGCCGCGGGCCAGCATCTCGCGCGCCAGCCAGATGATCGAGCCGGAGCCCGCCCGCTTGCCCTTGTGCCAGCCGTTCAGCATCGGCCCGCCCGAGAGCGCGATGGCCGGGATGTCGACGGTGGCGGCGGCCATCAGCATCGCGGGCGTGGTCTTGTCGCAGCCGATGGTCAGCACCACGCCGTCGAGCGGGTAGCCGTAGAGGACTTCCACAAGGCCGAGGTAGGCGAGGTTGCGGTCGAGCGAGGCCGTGGGGCGCTTGCCGGTCTCCTGGATCGGGTGGACCGGGAACTCGAAGCAGATTCCGCCGGCTTCGCGGATGCCTTCGCGCACGCGCTTGGCGTGGTCCATCAGCGGCCGGTTGCAGGGGCTGAGGTCCGAGCCCGACTGGGCGATGCCGATGATCGGCTTGCCGGACTGCAGCTCGTCCCGGGTCAGGCCGTAGTTCAGGTAGCGCTCGAGATAGAGCGCGGTCATGCCCGGGTCGTCGGGATTGTCGAACCAGGCGCGGGAGCGGAGTTTTTTCGGACCGTCGGTCATGGTTCCGTTCCTCACTTCGAGACGCGCAGGATGGCGTCGTCGCGGGACTCCAGGCCCTCGCGCAGCACGATGCCATGGCCGGGGGCGTCGGTGACGTCGATCTGGCCGTTCACGGGGGTGGGGACCGCCTCGGCGATCTCCAGGTGCCAGCCGGTGTAGAAGGCGCGCACCGACTCCTGGATCAGGGTGTTGGGCGCGTGCAGCGACAGGTGGCAGGACGAGGCGTAGACCACCGGGCCGGTGCAGTCATGCGGCGCGATCGGCACGCCGTAGGCCTCGGCCATGCCGGCGACCTTGCGGGCGGAGGAGATGCCGCCGCACCAGCCGAGGTCCAGCATCGCGACGCCGGCGACGCCGGTCTCGAGATACTCGCGGAAGGCGTGGATCGAGGGCAGCGTCTCGGAGGCGCAGATCAGCGCGTCGGTGTGGCGGCCGTATTCCTTCAGGTCGGCCAGGTTCTCCAGCCGGAAGGGGTCCTCGTGCCAGTAGGTGTCATAGGGTTTCAGGGCGCGGGACAGGCGGCGGGCCATGGGCGGGGACCACAGGGAGTGGAACTCGACCATGATGTCCATGTCGTCGCCGACGGCGGAGCGGATTTTTTCAAATGGCTCCAGCGCGGTCTTCATCTCGGCGGGGGTGATGTCCCAGCCGTTGGAGCGCTCGGCGGCCGGGTCGAAGGGCCAGATCTTCATCGCGTCGATGCCCTGCTCCTTCAGCGAAAGAGCCAGCTCGTCGGCGCGGTTGAGGAAGGCGTCGAGGTCCTCGTAGGGGCCCTCTGCGGCCTCGGTGTTCCAGTTGGCGACCTTCTGGCCCTCGGCGGACCGCACGTAGCGGTAGCCGGCGCAGGTGTTGTAGGTGCGGATCGACTGGCGGGCGCGGCCGCCCAGGATCTCGACCAGGGGGACGCCGTGGACTTTGCACTTCAGGTCCCACAGGGCGATGTCGATGGCCGACAGGGCGCGGGTCTCGACCCCCGCGCCGCGCCAGCCGATGTAGTCCCGCAGCTCGGTCATCCGGGCGGGGATGGCCAGCGGGTCGCGCCCCAGGAGGAGGGGCGCGCACCAGTCGTGGACATAGGCTTCCACGGCGGAGGCGCCGAAGAAGCTCTCGCCCAGGCCCACCGTGCCGTCGTCGGCGGTGACTTTGACCCAAGCCAGGTTCGCGAACTCCTTCAGGCGAAGGGTCTCGACCTTGGCGATCTTGAGAGTGGAGAGCATCGGTTCCTCAGCGCCCGGTGATGCCGGGGAAAGCGATCAGCACGGCCACGGCCAGGATCTGCATCGCGATGAAGGGCAGCAGGGCCTTGAAGATCATGCCCAGGCTGATCTCGGGCGGCGCCACGGATTTGAGGTAGAAGGCGGCCGGTCCGAAGGGCGGGCTCAGGAAGCTCACCTGCATGTTCATGCAGAACAGCACGCCGAACCACACCGGGTCGTAGCCCAGGCCGGTGATGATCGGCACGAAGATCGGCATGGTCAGCAGCGCGATGCCCGTCCAGTCCAGGAACATGCCCAGCACGAACAGGATCAGCATCATGAAGAGCAGGATGTAGAGCCGGTCGTCGGAGATGCCGGTGATCAGCTCGGTCACGAACTTGATGCCGCCCATCAGGTTGAACACGCCCACCAGCGCCGAGGCGCCGATGCCGATCCACACGATCATGCCGACGGTGCGCAGCGTCTGCATCGCGGCGCCCTGCAGCAGGCCCAGGGTGAACTCGCCGCGGATCACGGTCGACAGCAGCACGCCCATCACCCCCACGGCCGAGGCCTCGGTCACCGAGGCGACGCCGCCGTAGATCGAGCCCAGGACGCAGGCCACCACCAGGATCGGCAGGATCAGGCCCTTGAGCAGGCGCAGCTTCTCGGCGCGGGGGACCGACTGCTCCTCCATGATCGGGGCGACGGCGGGGTTCAGGTAGGCGCGCACCAGCACGTAGATCACGTAGAACCCGGCCAGCATCAGCCCCGGCAGGAAGGACGAGGTGAACAGGTCGCCGATCGAGACGTTGGCGGTCAGGCCGTAGAGAATGAGCACGATCGAGGGCGGCACCATGGTGCCCAGCGCGCCGCCGGCGCACACGACGCCGATGGCGAGATGCTTGTCGTAGCCCAGCCGCAGCATCTGGGGCAGGGCCAGCAGGCCCAGCAGCACGATCTCGCCGCCGATGATGCCGGACATGGCGGCCAGGATCACGGCGACCACCAGGGTCTGGATCGCCACGCCGCCGCGCAGGCGCCCGCCGACCAGCTTCATCGCGTCGAAGAGATCGCGCGCGATGCCGGAGCGGTCGAGGATCGCCGCCATCAGCACGAACATCGGCACCGAGACGAAGACGAAGGAACTGACGAAGCTGTAGACGCGGCTGGTGATCAGCGGCACCGCCATCGGGCCGAACCAGCCCAGCGCGAAGACCAGCGCCACCAGCAGCGTCACGAAGGCCAGCGGGATCCCGGCCAGCAGCAGCAGCATCATCATCGCGAACATCGCGATCGTGCCGCCCTCGACGCCCAGCGCCTGGAAAGAGCCGAAGAAGTCCATCACGCGCGCCCCTTCGAGAAGATGTTCATCACATGCGCCCCTTCGTGCCGACCGCGCGGGTCCCGCGCAGGTAGCCCCACGCCAGGATCAGGAACTGGAGGGCCATCACGCCCATCACCAGCATCAGGAAGATCTTGATCAGGGCCGGATAGACCGGGTCCCAGGCCGAGCCCGAACGCTCGAGCCGCACCGAGCCGTCCGGCGAGAAGGCCGCGCGGGAGACCATCACCCAGGCCGCCCAGCAGAACATCGCCGAGGCCAGCGCGCAGATCACGGAGATGACCACGTTCAGCCCCCGGCGCACGCGCTCGGGCAGGGCGTCGTAGATCAGCACCACGCGGATGTGGCGGTCATGGGCGGCGCAGTAGAGCCCGCCGTAGATGAAGGCCGCCCCGCACAGGAACACCGTCGTCTCGTGCGCCCAGATGGTGGGCGAGTTGAACACGTATCGCAGGAACACTTCCTGGATCAGCACCAGCATCGAGAAGACGATGCCGGCGGCGAACAGCAGCCCGCCGCGGTCGATCCAGCGCCCGAGCCGTCCGGCCTCGGGGATCGACCCGCCTTCGTGGTCCACCGGCAGCTCGGGGGAGGACTCGGGCGGATGGGTCTCGGTCATCGGTTCAGGCTCCGCGTCGCGGCCGCGGGAGGGGGAAGGGCCGCAGGGGACCGGCGCGGACGGGGCCCGCGCGAGGAAACGGGGGGGCGAAACGGAAGGCGGGGGCCGAAGCCCCCGCGATCCGGCCTCAGTTCATGAGGCCCTTGTCCTTCAGATAGGCCACGAGCGTGTCGTAGACCTTCTGGGCGTTCTCGGAACGGGCGGCGACCTTCTCCCACTCGCCCATCGCGATCTCGCGGAACTTGGCGCGCTCCTCGGCGGGCCAGTCGTGGACGGTGATCTCGCCGCCGGCCTTGGCCGCGGCGACCGCCTCGGCGTCCTTCTCCTTGACGGTCGAGGTCTGCAGCGCGGCGAACTCCTTCACCGACTCCTCGAGCGCGGTCTGCAGCTCGGGCGAGAGCTCGTCCCACTTGGCCTTGCTCATCGAGATCTCGATCAGCGGCAGGGAATGGAAGCCGGGGTAGACCGGGTGCGGGGCCACGTCGTTCAGGCCCTGCGCCTGGTTGGTCGAGAAGACGTTGTAGTCCGCGGCCTCGATCACGCCCTTGTCGAGCGAGGTGAAGACCTCGGAGCCCGGCAGGTTCACCGGGGCTGCGCCGGCGGCGGCGAAGACGTTCTGCACCAGGCCCTCGGGGGCGCGCAGCTTCAGGCCCTGCAGGTCGGCGACGCCCTCGAGCGGGACCTTGGAGACGAAGGCCTCCAGCCCGGGCGAGGTCGGGCCGATGAACTGCAGGCCGTAGGGCGCCTCGAGCTCGCGCATCAGCTCCAGCCCGCCGCCCTCGTAGATGAAGTCGAACATCTCCTGGGGGTCGGAATAGGCGCCGACGGGGTTGGCGATCAGGCCGAAGGCCGGATCCTTGCCAGCGAAGTAGCTCACGTCGGTGATGTGGCCGTCGAGGATGCCGGCCGCGATGGCGTCCTGCGTCTCGTTGTGGGCGACCAGCGTCTCGACGGGCAGCAGCTCGATGGAGATGGCGCCGTTCGTCTTCTCGGCGACGATCTTGGTCCACTCCTGCTGCATGATGAAGTTCGGGTTGCCGGCGGGGTCGCTCGACTGGAACCGGAACGAGTATTCCTGAGCCGCCGCAGAGCCGGCGATCAGCGCGAACGAGCTCGCCGCGATCGCGGCTTTCATCCACATCATGTCGATGTCCTCCCTTGGGATCCTCGGCGCCGGGCCGGTGGACCGGCGTTTCCCGCGCCCTTCCTGACCGCGGGAATCACGCGTCAACATCCTTGTGACAGCGCTGTCATGACGCTATGATAGCGCTGTCATGATGTCAATGACCCGGCCGCTCCGCCGCGACCACCGCATCCGTCGACAAACGTAGGGCGATGGTCAGGATGGTCGAAACCGTGCAGGGAGCGCGGGACGGGGACGCCGGCCGGACCGGGACGACGCAGGGGAGGACGGGCGATGGACGCGCGGGCGCGCAGGTGGGGCGCATGAGCCAACGGCGCTCGGGGCGTCCGACGCTGGCCGACGTGGCGGCGCTGGCGGGGGTGGGGGCGATCACCGTCTCGCGCGCGCTGCGCCGGCCCGACCAGGTCTCGCCCGCCACGCGCGAGCGGATCGCGCAGGCGGTGGCGGAGCTCAACTACATCCCCGACCCGCAGGCGCGGATCCTGGCCTCCGGCCGCTCGGACGTGATCGGGGTGATCCTGCCCAGCCTGACCAACAACGTCTACGCGGACGTGCTGCAGGGCATCTACGACGGGGTGGCGGGCACCGGCTTCCAGATCCAGATCGGCAACACCCGCTACGACCCGGAGGAGGAGGCGCGCCTCGCCCCGCTCTTCGCCTCCCAGCGCCCGGCGGCGATGCTGCTGACCGGCATCGACCAGACCCCCGCCACCCGCGCCCTGCTGGAAAGCGCGGGCTTCCCCATCGTGCAGATCATGGAGAAGGGCGACGACCCGATCGACATGATCATCGGCTTCTCCCATTTCGACGCCGCGCAGGCGGCGATCCGCCACCTGCTGGGGCGCGGCTACCGCCGGATCGGCGTGCTGGGCGCGCGCATGGACCCGCGCCTGATGCGCCGGCAGGAGGGCTGGCGCGCCGCCCTCTCCGAGGCGGGCCTGCCCTTGCGCGAGGCGATCTCGCCCGAGCCGTCCTCGGCCACCATGGGCCGGGCGCTGGCCTCGCGCCTGATGGACGCCGAGCCCGGGCTCGACGCGCTGTTCTGCGCCAACGACGACCTGGCGCTGGGCGCGCTGTTCGAATGCCAGGCCCGCGGCATCGCGGTGCCGCGGGACTTCGGCATCGTGGGCTTCAACGACCTCGAGATGATGGCCGCCGCGGTGCCCTCGATCACCTCGGTCCAGACCCGGCGCTACCGCATGGGCCGCCTCGGCATCGAGATGCTGGTCGAGCGCATCGCCGGCCGCCGCCCGGCCGAGCCCAACGTCGACCTCGGCTTCGAGCTGATCGAGCGCGAGAGCACCCGGCGCGGCTGACCCGGCCGGGCCCGGCGCTCCTCGGCGCCTTCGCCTCCCCTGGCCCTCCGCCCCTCCGCCCCTCTGCTCCGGAGGCGGGCGGGCTTGCTCCGCGGCCCCGCGCCCTCCAGACTTGCCGGCAGACAAGGGAGGAGGACCCGATGACCCGCAGGACGCAGATCCTGGCCGACGACCTCTGCTTCGGGGAGGGGCCGCGCTGGCATGAAGGGCGGCTCTGGCTGTCGGACATGCACGACCACAAGGTGCTCGCCATCTCGCCCGACGGCGCGAAGGAGGTGATGCTGGAGCTGGAGGACCGGCCCAGCGGCCTCGGCTGGCTGCCCGACGGCGACCTGCTGGTGGTGGCGATGACCTCGCGCCGGCTGCTGCGGGTGCGGGACGGGGCGGTCTCGGTGCATGCCGATCTGCGGGAGCTCGCCGACTTCCACTGCAACGACCTGGTGGTGGCCGAGGACGGGACCGCCTTCGTGGGCAACTTCGGCTTCGACCTCGACGCCATGCTGCGGGGCGAGGCGGAGCCCGCCGCCACCCCGCTGATCCGCGTCGCCCCCGACGGCGCCGCCGCGCGGGTGGGGGAGCCGCTGAAGTTCCCCAACGGCATGGCCATCACCCCCGACGGCGGGACCCTGATCGTGGGCGAGACCCAGGGCGGGCGCCTCTCGGCCTATGACCTCGGCCCGGGCGGGACGCTCGCGAACTTCCGCGCCTGGGCGGCGCCGCCGGGTCTGCGCCCGGACGGCATCTGCCTCGACGCCGAGGGGGCGGTCTGGGTCGCCTCGCCCCGCCGCGGCGCCTGCGTGCGGGTGGCCGAGGGGGGCGCCGTGCTCGACGTGATCCCGGTCGAGACCGAGGCCTTCGCCTGCATGCTGGGGGGCGAGGACGGCCGCACCCTGCACATCCTCACGGCCCACAGCCACGACCGCGAGGAGACCCGCCGCCGCCGCTCGGGCCGGGTCGAGACGGTGCGCGTCGACGCCCCCCGCGCCGGCCGGCCCTGAGCCGGCCGCGCCGCCGCCCCCCCCCCCCCCGGCCTGCGCGATCGCCTCGGCGACGGGGTCGGCGGGCGGGCGTCCCGTCCGCGCAGCGGGCGGCAGCGCCGCTCGCCGACCCGCCCCGAAGCGCCCGGTCCCCGGGGGGGCCTCGGGGCGCGGACGCGCGCGGGACGCCGGCGGCGCCGGGCCGGCGCGGGCGGCCCTCGCGTCCGCATCGCCCCGCCCGGCCGTCCCCCTCGCGGCCGCGCCCGCCGCCGCCGGCGGCGCGGAGCGGGCTGGGCGGCGCAGGGCCGGGCGGCGCGTCGCGGGGCCGGGGCGGAGGGCTAGACCCCGTGCTCGGCCAGGAACAGCCCCACCGTCTCCAGCGCCCCCCGCCAGGCGGGTTCGCGGTCGACGAGGATGTGATTGCGGCTCTCCACCGGCACGAAGCGCGCGCCGGGGATGCCGCGGGCCACGGCGCGCGCCATCTCCAGCGGGATCCGCAGGTCGTCTCGCGCATGCATCACGATGGTCGGCGCCTTGACCAGCGCCAGTCGCTCGCGCACGTCGATCCAGCCGAAGGCGTCCTGGAAGCGCGCGGCGTTGCAGGGCGAGGCGGTCAGCCGCTGGAACTCGTCGAACCAGGCCAGCTCCTCGTGCGTCGCGTCGGGCATGAAGGTCTGCGAGAAGATGTGCCGGTAGGCCGGATTGTCCGTGCCCCAGCCCACCTCCGTCAGCTGGCGCACCGCCTCGCGCCGCGCCTGCTCCTCGGGCGTCGCGTCCAGCCGCCAGCCGGCGGCGTAGCTGCCGAACAGCACCAGGGCCGAGACCCGCTCGGGATGCCGGACCGCGTATTCGATCGAGACGGCGGCCCCCTGGCTGATCCCCAGCAGGGGGAACCGCTCCAGCCCGAGGTGGTCGGCCACCGCCTCCAGGTCGGTCACGAAGGCCTCGAAGCTCAGGTCGTCCACGTCCCAGTCCGACAGGCCGCAGCCCCGCTCGTCATAGCGGATGAAGGTGCGCAGGCGGGCGATCTCGGCGAAGGTGCGCCCCCAGATCGGGCTCCCCCAGTCGTATTCGAGGTGGTTGAGCCAGTTCGCCGCTTTCAGCATCGGCGGCCCCGCGCCGACCGTGGCCCAGGCGATCTTCACCCGGTCCGAGGTCTCGCAGAATCCGATCCGCTGGGCCCGCAGCGCGCGCGAGCGCGCCCGCGCCCCCGGCCGCCGCCCCGGGCCCGTCGCGACCAGAGGCGCGGCCGCCGCATCCGCCGCCTGGCGCGCGGCCAGCGCCGCGCGCGCCGCCCGCCGCGCCGCCGCCGGATCGCGCCCCGGAGCCGCCGCGGCAGTCGGGGCGGCTGCGGACATCGGGGCGGCTGCGGCCGGCGGCGCGGCCAGGGCCTCTGCCCGCGTCGCCTGCGCGACGGCGACGGCCCGGCCGGCGGTCGCGCGCTCATGGCGCTCGACCCCCACCGGGTCGGCCTCGCGCCACAGGCGCCGCCATTTCTCCGAGGCGAGCCCCGCCGCATCCGGATGCAGCGCCATGCGCCGCAGCAGCTCCACCCGCGCGGCGCGCGCGTCCTCCCGCTCGGCGGCGAGCCAGGCGTCGAAGCCCTCGACCCCGGCGCCGTCCAGACCGTCGAAGGGCAGCGCGTCGAGGCGCCGGGCCATCTCCTCCAGCGCCGGGAGAGGGGGGTCCCCGTCGGGGGCGCGCAGCCGGGCGTGGATCTCCAGCAGGTCGACCGAGACGCCCTCGCCGTCGAAGCGCACCCGCTCGCGGTCGGCGACGATGCGCGGGCGGTCGGGGGCGTCGACCACCGGGCGCAGCTTGCTCAGCGACCAGCGCAGGGCGGCGCGGGGATCGTCGGGCAGGTTCCAGAACAGCTCGCACAGCCGCTCGCGCCGGTGCGGCCGCCCGGTGGCCACCAGCAGCGCCAGCAGCGCGCGCGCCTTGCGCGAGGCGGGAAGCGGCGCCGCCTCGCCCGCGCGCTCGACCCGCAGTTCGCCCAGCAGCGAAATCTTCAAATCGGTCAAGGCCCGGCCGCTCCCACCCAGGTTGAACTCGCCCGCCTCCTCCGGCCATAGCACCCGCTTCGCAGGCGCCGCAACGTTTCCGCGCGCGTCATGCAGCGGCGGTTCAGAAGGCGGCTCGCCCGCCCTTTCCGCGATGTCCGAATGCGGTCCCGCCCGGCCGGTCCCGGCGCGGTCCCCGCCGCCTGCGCCTGCGCCCCCCGGCGACGGGGTCGGCGGGCGGGCGTCCCGTCCGCGCAGCGGGCGGCAGCGCCGCTCCGCCGGCCCGCCCCCGAACCCCGCCCTTGTTTTTGCGAGACGCCCGGTCTAATCGGGTCGCCAACGCCGCGCGGGCCGTCCCGAGGCCCGCCGCAGGGAAGGAGACCCCGATGTTCGACGCGATCCTGATCGACAAGGCCGACGACGCCCAGAGCGTGAGCCTCACGCAGCTCGACGACGCCGCCCTCCCCGAGGGCGACGTCACCGTGCGCATCGCCGCCTCGACCCTGAACTACAAGGACGCGCTGGCGATCACCGGCAAGAGCCCGGTGGTGCGCAAGTTCCCCATGGTCCCCGGCATCGACTTCTCGGGCGTGGTCGAGTCCTCCGACTCCCCCGACTGGAAGCCCGGCGACCGCGTGGTCCTCAACGGCTGGGGCGTGGGCGAGACCCACTGGGGCGGCCTCGCCGGCAAGGCCCGGGTGAAGGGCGAATGGCTGGTCCCCCTGCCGTCGGCCTTCTCCATGCGGCAGGCGATGGCCATCGGCACCGCCGGCTACACCGCGATGCTCTGCGTCATGGCGCTCGAGCGCCAGGGCGTGACCGCCGACAAGGGCCCGATCCTGGTCACCGGCGCCGCCGGCGGCGTCGGCTCGGTCGCCGTCGCCCTGCTGGCGAAGCTCGGCCACGAGGTCCACGCCGTCACCGGCCGCCCGGAGGAGAGCGACTACATCAAGGCGCTGGGCGCGACCGAGATCCTCGACCGCGCCGAGTTCTCCGAGAAGGGCCGCCCGCTGGGCAAGGAGCGCTTCGCCGGCGCGGTGGACGTGGCCGGCGGCCAGGTGCTCGCCAACGTGCTCTCGATGATCCGCTATCGCGGCGCGGTCGCGGCCTGCGGGCTCGCCGCCGGGATGGGCCTTCCCGCGACCGTGGCGCCCTTCATCCTGCGCAACGTGACGCTCGCCGGCGTCGACTCGGTGATGTGCCCCAAGCCCGACCGGATCGAGGCCTGGACCCGTCTCGCCGCCGACCTCGACCCCGGGCTGCTCGAGTCGATGACCCACGAGGTCCCGCTCTCCGAGGCGATCCCGACCTGCGAGCGTCTCCTCGCCGGCCAGGTCCGCGGCCGCGCGGTGGTGCCGATCGATCCCTCGATCTCCTGATCCGAGCCCTCCCGCCCCGGCCCGCGCGCCGGGGCGGCCTCCACGCCCCGCCCGGGCCCCGCCCGCGGCGACCCGCCCAAGGACCGATCCCATGACCGCCGACCTGCCCGTCAGCCGCTTCCCCGTCCCGACCCTCGCCGAGATGCCCGACGACATCCGCGAGCGGATCGAGGCCGTGCAGGAGAAGTCCGGCTTCATCCCCAACGTGTTCCTTGTCCTCGCCCACCGGCCCGACGAGTTCCGCGCCTTCTTCGCCTATCACGACGCGCTGATGGACAAGCCCGGGAACCTCACCAAGGCCGAGCGCGAGATGATCGTGGTCGCGACCTCCAACCTCAACCAGTGCCAGTACTGCGTCATCGCCCATGGCGCGATCCTGCGGATCCGGGCCAAGAACCCGCTGATCGCCGACCAGGTGGCGATCAACTACCGCAAGGCCGACATCACGCCCCGCCAGAAGGCGATGCTCGACTTCGCCGTCAAGGTCTCCCAGACCGCCGAGGCGGTGAGCGAGGCCGACATCGACGCGCTCAAGGCCCACGGCTTCGACGAGGACGACGTCTGGGACATCGCCGGCATCGCCGCCTTCTTCGCGCTGTCGAACCGGATGGCCAACGTCACCGGAATGCGGCCGAACCCCGAGTTCTACGCCATGGGCCGCGGCTGAGGAGGACGACATGCTGCTCGACTGGATCTCCTACCTGCGCGAGGGCCGGCGCGCCGGCGCGAAGCTCGCCAAGGCCAACCCCAGGATGGTCGAGGGCTTCCAGGCCCTCTCGGCCGGGCAGAACGGGAACGGCGCGCTCGACGCCCGCACGCGCGAGCTGATCGCGCTGGCGGTCGCCGTGACCACCCGCTGCGACACCTGCATCGCGGTCCACGCCGACCGCGCCCGCCAGGCCGGCGTGACCGAGGCCGAGCTCGCCGACGCCATGGGCACCGCCGTCGCGCTGAACGCCGGCGCCGCCTACAGCTACGCCATGCGCACCATGGAGGCCTTCGAGCAGCTCGGCGCGAAGGACGGCGCCGGGACGCCGGCCTCGTGACCGCCTCCGCGGCCCCCCGCCTTCGGGCGACGGCCGCCGATCCGGCGCGGCGGCGGTCCTCCGCCGCCGCGCCTCCCGCCGGCTCGGCCCTGCCCGGAGCCCGCCCATGATCGGCATGATGATCGTGGCGCTGGCCCCCACCGCCCTGCTGATCGGGCTGGGCCACGTGCTGCGCTGGCGCACCGCGCTGCTGCCCGAGGCGTTCTGGCCGCCGGCCGAGAAGCTCGCCTATTTCGTGCTGCTGCCCGCCCTGATCGTGCACGGGCTGGCCACCGCCGATCTCTCCGAGGTGCCGGTCGGCGCGATGGTCGCGGCCATCGGCCTGCCGCTGGTGATCACCGGCGCCGGGCTGGCGCTGGCGCGCCGCCCGCTGGGGATCGAGCCGGCGGCCTTCACCTCGGTCTTCCAGGGGGGCGTGCGGTTCAACAACTACGTCGGCGTCACCGCGGCGCTGGCGCTGTTCGGGCCGCAGGCGGCCGCCCTCTCGGCCATCGCCATCGCCACCATCGTGCCGATCGCCAACGTGCTCTGCGTCACCGTCTTCGCCCGCTACGTCCCCGGCGGGGCGTCCGAGGACGGCTCCGCCGCCGGCCAGGCCAGCGTCCTGCACACGCTCAAGCTGCTCTCGCGCAATCCGCTGATCCTCGCCTGCGTCCTGGGCATCGCGCTGCACGCCTTCCACCTGGGCCTGCCGCCGGGGGTGGAGGGGTTCTTCAAGGCGCTGGGCCAGGCGGCCCTGCCGCTGGGCCTGCTGTGCGTGGGCGCGGCCCTCGACCGCGAGTCGCTCGGCCGCTCGCCGCGGCTGGCGGTGATCTCCTCGGTCGCGAAGTTCGGGGCGATGCCGCTGCTGACCGCGCTGGGCTGCCTCGCCTTCGGGCTGACCGGCGCCCCCGCCATGCTGGCGGTGCTGTTCAACGCCCTGCCCACGGCGTCCTCGTCCTACGTCCTCGCCCGCCAGCTCGGCGGCGACGCGCCGCTGATGGCGAGCCTCGTCGCCACCCAGACCGTCGTCGCCGTGATCACCGTGCCGCTGGCGATGATCGCCGCCCAGGCGGTGTTCCCGTGACCGGGCCGGACGAGCCTCCGCGCCGCCGCGGCCGCCCGCCCCGCGACCAGGCCCGCCAGGCCGAGGCGCGCGAGAAGCTGCTGCGCGCGGGCGTGGCGCTGCTGACCGAGCGGGGCTTCGGCGCCGTGGGCCTCGACGAGATCCTGTCGGCCGTGGGCGTGCCCAAGGGCAGCTTCTACCACTACTTCGGGTCGAAGGCGGATTTCGGCCTCGCCCTGATCGAGGCCTACGCCGCCTATTTCGCCCGCAAGCTCGACCGCTGGTTCCTCGACGAGCGTCTCTCGCCCCTCGACCGCCTGCGCGCCTTCGTCGACGACGCCCGCGCAGGCATGGCGCGGCACCAGTGGCGCCGCGGCTGCCTGGTGGGCAACCTGGGGCAGGAGATCGGCGTGCTCCCCGAGCCGTTCCGCGACGCCCTGCGCGCCGTGCTCGCCGACTGGGAGGCCCGCACCGCCCGCCTGCTCGAGGCCGCGCGGCAGGCGGGCGAGATCGCCCCCACCGCCGACCCCGACCGCCTCGCCTCGCATTTCTGGATCGGCTGGGAGGGCGCGGTCCTGCGCGCCAAGCTCGAGCGCGGCCCCGAGCCGCTGGAGCGCTTCGCCGAAGGCTTCCTCGAGATGATCGAGCGCCGCCCCGCCCCCTGAGGCCCCCCCGGACGCCCGTGCCGCCCGGCGGCTACGCCCCCGCCCCGCTCAGGCGGGATTGAGCGGCGGCAGCCGCCGGACGTCTTCCCGCGCCGCCCCCCGCCCGCGCGGCGGATGCGCCCGCCGCGCCGCGGCCAGCGCGGCCGAGAGCCGGCGCCAGGCGGAGGCCGCCTCGCCCGTCGCGCCGGGGGCGTAGCGCGCGGCCCCCAGCGCCAGCAGGGCGGCCTGGACCGAGGGCTCGGCCCGCGGATCGCCCGCGACCCGGCCCGCCCAGAGGTCCAGCGCCGGGCGCAGCGCCGCCCCGTCGCGGGCGCGCAGCGCCGCGCGCAGCCCGGCCCAGGCATGGGCCTCGGAGGCGCGCCGCGCCGCCCGCCGCTCGGCCAGCCGCGCGCGCAGCCCCGGCGCCGCGCGTCGGGCCAGCCAGGCCAGCGCCAGCGCCGCGGCCAGCCCCGCCCCCGCCAGCAACGCCAGCCGCAGCCGCGCCGCGGGGTCGGGCGCCGCCGCGCGCGCGGGCGGGCCGTCGACCGAGATCGCCAGCGCCGGGACCTCGGCGGTCCGGATCCGCCCCTCGTCCAGGTCCCACCAGCGCAGCGCGATCGCCGGCAGCTCCCCCGCGCCGCCGCCCTGCGCCAGCAGCGACAGGCGCTCGGTCCGCGCGCCCCCCAGGCGGCCGCGGTCCTCGGTCTCGACCAGCTCCGGATCGTCGGGATAGGCGGCGAGGCCCGGGATCTCCACCGCCGCCCCCAGCGGCGGCAGCAGCATCGGCGAGGCCCCCGCGATCCGCGCCGTCAGCGTGACCGAGAGCGCCTCCCCCGGCGCCATCCCCTGCGGCTCGCCCTCCACCGCGCGCTCCAGCGTCAGGTCCGAGGCGGCGAGGAACGGCGACAGGTCCTCGGCCCCCTCCGGCACCACGGCGCGGAAGGGCAGGGCGGGCGTGTCGAGCACGGCGCGCAGCGGCGGGCCGCCCGGCGCCTCCGGGTCGGCCCAGGTCACCTCGATGCGCGCCGGCGGCAGCGCGAAGGCGCCGGGGGC
The DNA here is from genome assembly GCF_900113695.1 of Albimonas pacifica. Taxonomy (GTDB): domain Bacteria; phylum Pseudomonadota; class Alphaproteobacteria; order Rhodobacterales; family Rhodobacteraceae; genus Albimonas; species Albimonas pacifica. The sequence goes on from NZ_FOQH01000003.1 coordinate 203,365, forward strand.
GAGCGGCGTCACCTGCCAGCGGCGCGAGACGCCGGACCAGGTCGCGCCCCCCACCCGCCCGCTGACCGGGTTGGTGGCCCGCGCGGGCAGGCGCACGCGCAGGTCGGGGGCGTCGAAGGCAGGCCAGACCGGGGGCTCGGGCAGGAAGGTCGGGACCAGCACCGTCATCCGCAGAACCAGCGGCTGACCCGGCAGCGTCTCGTCCTGCGCGAACTCGACGCTCAGCTGCGGCGCCTGCCCCTGCGCGAGGACCGGCAGCGGCAGCAGCGCCGCGAGGATCGCGAGCGCGCGCCTCATCACTCCGTCCCCCCGTCGCCCGTCGCCGGCGCCTGCGCGGCCTCCAGCGCGAAGCGCTGGCGCAGGAAGTCGCCGGGGCGGGTGTCGACGGTGCGCATCCACTGGTCGGCGGTCAGCAGGCGGCCGGCGGCGTCCTGGTCGCGCGGGACCTGCATCTCCCGGCCCCGGTTCTCCTCGTTGTCGTAGGTCACGTCGTCGGCCCCGGGGTCGGGCTGGTCGCCGGTGTCCGAGGCCTCCTGCTGGCGCTCGACCCAGTCCACGATCCGCCGGGCGAGGGCGAGGTTCGCGGCCGCGTCCGCATCCTGCGGGTCCCGGCGCAGCGCCGTCTCGAAGGCCCGCACCCCGTCGCGATAGGCCTGCGCGCGGATCGAGGCGAGGCCCTGCAGCATGGCCGCATCCGCGCTCTCCAGCCGGGCCAGCGTCTCGACCGCCGCCTTGTACTGGCCGTCGCGATACTGCGCCCAGCCGCGCCGGTAGGGATCGGCGTAGAGCGCGGCGGCGCGGTCGTACTCCCGCCGGCGCGCGGCGACGTCGCCCTGCTGGTCGGGCGTCAGGAACCAGCCCGCCACCGGGCCGCCGAGGTCGAAGAGCCCCGGCGCCGCCGCCGGCGCCTCGGCCCGCAGGTTGCGCGCGCCGTCCTGCGCGAGCGGCGCGCCGGGGAGGAGCGCCGTGGCCAGCGCCAGCGCCGCCCAGCGCATCGTCCAGCCGCGGCGGAACCACAGCAGCGTCAGCAGCGCCGCCGGCCAGGCCAGCCAGCGGCCGCGATCCTCCCACGGCCGGCTCTCGTCGGCGAGCTGCGCCCGCGCCCAGGCGGCGTTCAGCAGCCCGTCGATGCGCCGCAGGTCGGCCTCGTCGGGCGTGGCGGCGATCACCGGGGCGTCCAGCGCGTCCAGCCCCCGGTCCCGCGCCCCCGGCGGCAGCGTCGCCAGCACCGCCAGCGGGACCGGCGAGGCGTTCAGCGCCGCCGTCTCCGCCGGCGAGACCCCGTCCGCGACCAGCAGGACGCCGCCCGGGGCCCCGCCCTCGGCGGCGAGCAGCGAGGCGGCGAGCGCCAGCGCCGCGCCCGCCGCGTCGCCCTCCCGCGGCATCGTCTGCGGCGTCAGCGCGGCGAGATAGGGGGCGATGACGCCCGCGTCCTCGGTCATCGGGATCACCACATGGGCCGATCCCGCATAGGCGACCAGCGCCGTGCGGGCGCCCGCGCGCAGGTCGAGGAAGTCGCGGATCTTCTGTCGCCCCCGCTCCAGCCGCGAGGGCGCGAGGTCCGTCCCCTCCATCGAGGGGGCGACCTTCAGCACCACCACCGCGGGCGCCGCCTGGGCGGCGAACGGGTCGGGCGCGCGCGTCCAGGCGGGGCCGGCGGCCCCCAGCGCGCAGCAGACCAGCGCCAGCGCCACCCCGTCGATGGGCTGGGGCCGGCGCCTGCGGGCCGCGTCCAGCGTCAGCGCCGCGGTCAGGTGCGGCGCGATCCGGGCGGCGGGCGTCCGCGGCCGGGCATGGGCGCGCCGCACCGCGGCCCACAGCAGCGCGATCGCCGGCAGCGCCAGCAGCCACCAAGGCCGCAGGAAGCGGAACGCCTCGAGGGCGAGGGACAGCGCCTCGAGGCTCATGCCGCCCGCCTGCGGGAGGCGAGGTGCAGGAACACGGTCGTCCCCAGCGCCACCGCCAGCGCCCCGGCCATCGGGATCCAGGCGAGGGACCGGCGCGGGCGCCAGGACAGGGTCTCGACCTCGCGCGGGGCGAGCTGGTCGATGCGCGCGTAGACCTGGGCCAGCGCGTCCTGGTCGGAGGCGAAGTAGTAGCCGCCCCCGCCCCGCCGCGCGATGTCGCGGAGCGCGTCGAGGTCCACCCGGTCCTCGCCCGAGGCCTGCGGGTCGCCCACCCCGATCGCATGGATCTCGACGCCGCGGTCGGCGGCGATCTCGGCGGCGTTGACCGGGCTCATCCGGCTGGCGGTGTCGGCGCCGTCCGACAGCAGGATCAGCAGGCGCTGCTCGACCGCGCTCGCCTCGAATGTGCGGATGGCGAGGCCGATGGCGTCGCCGAGCGCGGTGTGGGGGCCGGCCATGCCGACCTCGGTGCGCTCCAGCAGGGAGGTGATGGCGCTCAGGTCCTCGGTCAGCGGCGACTGCAGGTAGGCCTTCGAGCCGAACACGATCAGGGCGATCCGGTCGCCCTGCCGCCCCTCGACGAAGCGGGCCACGACCTCTCGCACCGCGGCGAAGCGCTGCTGGACCTCTCCGTCCGGGGTCCGGAAGTCCCGCGTGTCCATCGAGCCGGAGATGTCGATGGCCAGCGCCACGTCGCGGGCGGATTTGGTGATCTCGACGGGCTTGCCCAGCCGCTCGGGCGCGGCGAGGGCCAGCACCAGCAGCGCCCAGGCCAGCGCCGCCGCGGCCATCTGCAGGCGGGAGCGGGCGCGCACCACGGCGCCGCGGCGGGGCTCGGCGCCGGCGGCCTCGGTCACGCGGCGGAAGAAGGGGACCCGCAGGGCGGGCGTCGGCTCGCGGTGCGGGGGCGCGAGCCGCCAGGCCAGCAGCGGCAGCGGCAGGAGCGCGAGCGCCCAGGGGAAGGCGAGCGAGATCATCGCCCCCCCTCGGCCCGCGCCCGGCGCACCCAGCGCGCGGCCAGCGCGCCGAGCCCCGGCGCAGGCGCGCCGCGCCCGTCGTAGGGGCCGCTCGCCAGCGCCCGCCCGGGCCCCTCGGCGAAGCCGGGGCCGCCGGTCGCGTCGAGGAAGGCCAGCCAGCCGGCGCCGGTCAGCCCCGCCACCTCCGCCCGCGGCCGGAGGGCGAGCGCGGCCCGCCGCAGGATCGGCGCCACGGCGGCGGGGTCGTCGCCGGCCTGCGCCAGCGCCGCCAGCGCCTCCCGCCGCCAGGCGTTCGCGCGCCGCCGCCGGCGGGCCGCGAGCAGCACCCAGCCCAGCAGCAGCGCCAGAACGGCCCCCACGACGAGCCACCCCGCCGTCTGCGGGGTCATCGCCACGGGCGGCGGCGGGGGCGGCGCGCGCAGCTCGTCGAGGAGGTCTATGAGGCTGACGAACTCGCCGGGCTGCGCGGCGCCGGGGGCGAGGGTTTCGGCCCCCTGCGCGGCGTCGGTCGACGTCGCTCCGGGGGACGAGGCGGGGGGCGAGGCCTGGGCCAACCGCATCGGCGCGTGCGGGTCGAGCGGCGGGGCCGCCTCCCGCGGGACGAGGCGCGCGTCCGCCTGCAAGAGGCCGAGGGACGGGGTCGCCTGCGCCGGGCCGTCGGGCGCCGGGGCGGGGCCGAAAACCGCCTTCGCGGCGGGGCCGGGGAGAGGCTCGCCGCTCATCGCGCGCCCGGGGCGGCGGGGGCGAGGCCCATCAGGCGGCGGAGCTGGGGGACCGTCTCCTCGGCCGAGGTCAGGGGCAGAACCGGCACGGCGAGGCGGCGCTGCCAGTCGAGGATCTCGGCGAGCCGGCCCCGGGTCATCTCGCGCAAGGAGCGGTGGGCGGCGTGGTCGGCGGTGTTCACCTCCGCCTGCAGCTCGCCGTCGGAGACCACCAGCGAGACCCCCTCCGGCAGGTCCTCGGCGAACGGATCGGAGACGAGGCCCAGCACCAGGTCGTTGCGCCGCGCGAGGGTGGAGACGAGGCGCCGGGTCTCCTCGTCCACCCCGTCGAAGTCGGAGAAGACCAGCACCAGGTGGTTGCGCGGCGCGATGCGCGCCACCGCCCGCAGCACCCGGTTCAGCGGCATCGGCGCCAGGTTGGGCGCGTCGGCGGCGAGCATCCGGTTGGCTTCCGCCAGCGACGACAGGAACCGGTCGAGCGAGGCGCGGGCGCGCGCGGGGCGGATCTCGGCGATATGGGCGTCGCCGAAGACGATGCCGCCGACCCGGTCGCCCTGGTCGCGGATCCGGAAGGCGGCGAGCGCGGCGGCCTCGGCGGCGGTCACCGCCTTCATGTTGAGCGCGGAGCCGAAGAACATCGACATGCGCTGGTCGACGACGATCAGGGCGGGGCGGTCGCGCTCCTCGGTCGTCACGCGCACGAAGGGCTCGCCGGTCCGCGCGGTGGTCTTCCAGTCGATGGCCCGCACGTCGTCGCCGGGGACGTAGGCGCGTAGCTCCTCGAAGGTCAGGCCGCGTCCGCGCAGGCGGGAGGCATGGCGCCCGTTCATCGCCGATCGCGCCGGCTGGCGGGGGGCGAAGCTGAGGCTCCGCGCCCGCCCCTCCAGCGCCCGAAGGCCTGCCAGCGAGACATGCACCCGCGGATCGTCCAGCGCCTGCGGCCTTGCGGCGACGAGCCCGGCGCGGAGCCGGGCGCGGGCGGAGGGGGAGGGCGCGGCCATGCGCGCGCTCAGGGCAGGGCGACGGTGGCGAGGATCTCCTCGACCACGCGGTCGGGGGCGACGCCCTCGCCCTGGGCCTCGTAGCTCAGGCGCAGGCGGTGGCGCAGCACGTCCGGGGCCACGGCGCGCAGGTCCTCGGGGTCGACGTAGTCGCGCCCCGCCAGCCAGGCGTGCGCCCGCCCGCAGCGGTCCAGCGCCAGCGAGGCGCGGGGGCTCGCCCCGATCTCGATCCAGCGGCCGAGGTCCTCGGAGAAGGCCGCCGGCGTCCGGGTCGCCTGCACCAGGTCGGCCATGTAGCGCTCGATGGCCGGGGCGGCGTGGATCGCCGCGATCTCGCGCCGCGCCTCGAAGACCGCGGATTGCGGGATCGCGGGGGCCGGCGCGGGGCGCTCGGCGGAGGCGTCGGCCTGGGCGGCGACCTCCTCCGCGCGGACCATGCGGATCACCTCCACCTCCTCCTCGACCGAGGGCCAGGAGACGAGGACATGCATCAGGAACCGGTCGGTCTGCGCCTCCGGCAGGGGGTAGGTGCCTTCCTGCTCGATGGGGTTCTGCGTCGCCATCACCATGAAGAGGGGCGGCAGGCGGTGGGTCTCGCCCCCCACCGTGACCTGGCGCTCCTCCATCGCCTCCAGCAGGGCGGCCTGCACCTTGGGCGGGGCGCGGTTGATCTCGTCGGCCAGCACGATGTCGGCGAAGATCGGGCCGGGCTGGAAGCGGAAGCTCCCGCTCTCCTGCGCGTAGATCTCGGTCCCGGTGACGTCGGAGGGCAGCAGGTCCGGCGTGAACTGGATGCGCGAGAAGGCGCATTCCAGGTTCTTCGCCAGCGCCTTGATCGCCCGGGTCTTGGCGAGGCCCGGCAGCCCCTCGACCAGCAGGTTGCCGTTGGCGAGCAGGCCGATCAGCAGGCGCTCGATGACGCCGGTCTGGCCGACGATGGCCCCTGACATGCGCTCGCGCAGGGCCTCGACGGCCTCGCGCGGGGTCACTCGCCGCTCCAGATCGTCGACCACTCGGCGGCCATGTCCACGACCACCCAGCCGTGGCCCTCGGCCTCGTCCAGCGCGCGGTCCAGCACGCCGATATGGCCCTCGCGGTCGTAGGCGAACTCGCGCGCCGCGTCGGTGTGATGGACGATCAGGCCGAGCGAGGGCCCCTCGCCCGAGGTCACGTAGTCCAGCATCTGATAGTCGCCGTCGGAGTTGCCGAAGGCCAGGATCGGGCGCACCCCGATCTGCTGGGCGATGCCCACCGGCTTGCCCTCCTTGTCGTCGATCAGGGCGACGCCGCCGGTCTTCATCACGGTCTTCGAGACGGGGTCCCACTCGGTCCGCCCGCGGGTGCCGATCACCTGCCAGGGCGGGATGCCGTAGGCCGCCTCGGCGAAGCCGCGGATGAAATCGACGCCCCCGCCCGAGACGATCCAGGTCGAAAAGCCGTTGTCGCGCAGGTAGCCCAGCAGCTCGACCATCGGCGCGTAGGTCATCTGCGCGTAGGTCAGGCCCGAGGTCGGGTGCACGGCCGTCGTCGCCCAGTCCCGGGCGCGCGCCTGGAAGGCCTCGGTCGAAAGGCCGGCGTGGGAGACCTCGATCACCTCCAGCAGCCCGTCCATGCCGGTCGCGGCCAGCGCCTCGAGGTCGCCCGCCGCGCCCGCCTTCAGCGCCGGGGAGGTCAGGATCGACGGATCCTTCTCGGCCTCGGCCTTCAGGAAATCGAGCGCGAAGAAGAGCTGGAAATAGGCCGGCTGCTCGGACCACAGCGTGCCGTCGTTGTCGAAGACCGCGATGCGGCGCGAGGGCTCGACATAGCCGGCGCCGCCCTCCTCGGTCACGCTGTCGACGAAGGCGACGATCTTCGCCTGGGCGCCGGCGTCGTCCCACGACGGCAGCGGGTCGGCCAGCGCCGGGACGGCGAGCGGCGCGCAGAGCGCGGCGACGAGGATATGACGGGACATGGCGCGTCTCCTGGAAGCGGACGGGGCCTGCGGGGGCTGCGCAGAGCCTCGCCCGGCGCGCGGCCGCGCGAAATCGGCCTTTGGGGCGCCTTGCGGCCCGGCGGGCCCGGCCGGCGCCCTGAATTCGAGCGGGCGCGGACGGCGCAGGGGCCGTCCGCGCCCGATGTTTCCCCGGCCGGGCCCCGGGGCGGGGACCGGCCGGGCGGTCGTCGCGCGGGCTTACTGCGCCGGCGGCGCCAGCTTATCCATCACCTGGTCGAGCGAGAAGCTCGCCGCCTTCTGGCGGGGCGGGAATTCCTCGAAGGTCGCCAGGAAGTTCGCCACGTAGGCCTGGGCGGGGACCAGCATGTAGGCGCGGTCCATCATCCAGTCGTAGTAGGTGTTGGAGGTGCGGTAGGCCCGCTCGTAGGGATCGCGGCGCAGGTTCAGGACCAGCGGGACGCGGAGCGGCGTGAACGGCTCGATCCAGGCCCGCAGCGTGCCCCAGGCCTTCTGCTCGAGGAACATCAGCTTCCAGTCGTGGTAGCGCAGCGCCGACAGGTCGCCGTCGTCGGTGAAGTAGAAGATCTCCTCGCGCGGGGACTCGTCGGTCTCGCCGGTCAGCATCGGCAGGATGTCGTAGCCGTCGAGGTGGACCTTGTACTCGCGCCCGATGGCCTGGACGCCGCCGGCCTTGAGCTGCTCCTTGATGTCCGGGGCGCCGGCCATGCTCAGGAAGGTCGGCAGCCAGTCCATGTGGTGCACGATCTCGTTGTTGACCGAGCCGGGCTCGACCTTGCCGGGCCAGCGCACCATGGCGGGCACGCGCCAGCCGCCTTCCCAGTTGGTGTTCTTCTCGGACCAGAACGGGGTCATGGCCGCGTCGGGCCAGGTGTTCATGTGCGGCCCGTTGTCGGTCGAGTAGAACACGAAGGTGTTGTCGGCGATGCCCAGCTCGTCGAGCGTGTCGAGCAGCTGGCCCACGTGCATGTCATGCAGCACCATGCCCGCCTGGTACTCGTCCAGGTGGCGGCCGGCGATCTCGTCCGCGCGCTGGCGGAAGTCGTCGGCGACATGGGTGCGGTAGTGCATGTGGGTGCCGTTCCACCACACGAACCAGGGCGTGCCCTCGTCGGTCTTGCGCTTGATGAAGTCGATGGCGGCGGCGACGGTCTCGTCGTCCACCGTCTCCATGCGCTTGCGGGTCAGGGGGCCGGTGTCCTCGATGGTGCCGTCGGCCGAGGACTTGATCACCCCGCGCGGGCCCCATTTCTCGCGGAAGGTGGAGCCGTCGGGCAGCACCATGTCGCCGGGATAGTCCTCGTTCTCGGGCTCCTCCTCGGCGTTGAGGTGGTAGAGGTTGCCCAGGAACTCGTCGAAGCCGTGGTTGGTGGGCAGCATCTCGTCCTTGTCGCCGAGGTGGTTCTTGCCGAACTGCCCGGTGTCGTATCCCTGCGCCTTCAGGAGGCCCGCGATGGTCGGATCCTCGATGCGCATGCCCAGCTCGGCGCCCGGCAGGCCCACTTTCGACAGGCCCGTGCGGAACACCGACTGGCCCATGATGAAGGACGAGCGGCCGGCGGTGCAGGACTGCTCGCCGTAGTAGTCGGTGAAGATCATGCCCTCGGAGGCGATGCGGTCGATGTTGGGCGTGCGGTAGCCCATCAGGCCCATGGTATAGGCCGAGATGTTGGACTGCCCGATGTCGTCGCCCCAGATCACCAGGATGTTGGGCTTCTCGGCGTCCTGGGCGGCGGCGAGCCCCGTGACGGCGAGCAGCGCGGCCGCGGCCAACGCCGGGCGGCCTAGTGTGCGCAGAAGCAGGTTCATGAAAAACTCCCTGGAGTCGCGGCAGACGCTCGCGACGCGCCAGGCGGCAGACCGGCGCACGCGCGGGGACGCGCGGCCGGCGACAACGACCTGCGCCGGGCAAGTCTGCGGCGCCTTCCGCAGCGAAAGCAACCTTAAAAAACGCGACGTTTTCAAGACATTGCGAGCCTACCGCACCCGTGGCGCGTCTGTTGCGATGCACAACCTAGGCGGGTTCGCGCGACTCAGGCTTCGGCCTTCTCGGTCAGCCGCTCGAACAGGCGGGCCACCGCCTCGGCGCCGGGATCGTTGTGGCCCGCGAGGCTCTCGGCCGAGAGGTAGCTCGCCCGCCCGGCGCGGGCGTGGGTGATGGCGGCGGTGGCGTCGGCGCCCGCCCGCGCCGCGGCGGCGGCGGCGGCGAGACCCCGGGGCAGGGCCTCGAGCGCGGGCTTGAGCGCGTCGACCAGCGTCCGGTCGCCCGGCTGGGCCCCGCCGACCTGCTGCACCCGATCGAGCCCCGCGCGCAGCGCCCCCACCAGGTCCTTGCCCGCCGCCGAGCCGTCGCCGGCGGCGGCGAAGAAGATCGCCAGCAGCACGCCCGAGGACCCGCCCATGGTCTGGCTCAGCTCCAGCCCGATGGCGCGGTGCAGTTGCGTCTGGTCGGCCAGCGGCAGCCGGTCCATCGCGCCCGCCAGCGCGCGGGCCGCGGTCGCGAGCGTGGAGCCGGTGTCCCCGTCCCCCGACTTGGCGTCGAGCGCGTTCAGATCGGCCTCCGCCTCCACCAGGATCGCGCAGCACCGCTCCAGCAGCGCGCGCACCGGCGGGTTGGCCGAGGGGACCGGCTGGATCGGCGCGAGCCCGTCGGGAAGGTCGAGCACCTCCACCTCCCCCACCGCCCGGCAGCCCGGCCAGGCCCAGGGCGCGCAGGGGGCCTGCAGGGCCGCCTCATGCTCCCGGCTCGCCGGCAGCAGCGACACCGAGAAGCCCTGCATGTCGAGCGAGGTCATCAGCGGCGCCGGCCCCACCATCCAGCGCACCTGCGGCCCGAGGCGGGAGCGCACGAGCTCCTCGGCCAGCACCCCCATCTCCAGCGGCGTCGCGCCGCCGAGGTTGTTGAGCAGCGCCACCTGCGGCCCCGGCCCGATATGCGGGGCGAGGCGGTCGACCACCTGCTCCATCGCGTCGCGGGCGCCGGCGAACTCCACCTGCTCGATCCCCGCCTCGCCGTGGATGCCGAGACCCAGCTCGGCCTTGCCATGGGCGATCCGCGTCTCCTTGGGCGAGCCCGGAATGGTGCAGGTGTCGAGCGACATGCCGATGGAGACGACCCCCTCGATCACCTTCTCGGCGGCCGCCTGCACGGTCTCGAGGTCGGCGCCCTGCTCGGCCAGCGCGCCGGCGATCTTGTGGACGAAGAGCGTGCCGGCGACGCCGCGCGCCTGGGGCAGGTCGGGCAGGGCCACGTCGTCGTCGACGATCACCATGCCGACCTTCAGCCCCTGGGCGCGCGCCCGCTCCGCCGCCAGGCCGAAGTTCAGCCGGTCGCCGGTGTAGTTCTTCACGATCAGCAGGCAGCCCGCCTTGCCGGTCACCGCCAGGATGCCCGCGAGCACCGCGTCCACCGACGGAGACGCGAACACCTCCCCGCAGACCGCCGCCGTCAGCATCCCCTGTCCGACGAAGCCCGCGTGGGAGGGCTCGTGCCCCGAGCCTCCGCCCGAGACCAGCGCCACCTTCGAGCGGTCCCAGTCGGTGCGCACCACCACCTTGATATGCGGATAGCCGTCGAGCCGCGCCAGCCGGCCGCCGGCGGTGCGCAGGGCGCCGTCGATGGCCTCGGTCACCAGCCGGTCCTTGGAGTTGATGAACTGGTCCATGGGGCTTGCTCCTGTCAGGCGATCCGGGCGCCGGCGGCGTCGAAGTAGAGCGGGTTGCGCGGCGCGACGGGGAGGACGTCCCCGGGCTCCAGCGCGGTGTGGGGGTCGGCGAGGGTGACCAGCGCGTGGCCCTCCAGCGCGAGATGCAGGCGGGTCTGGTCGCCCAGCCGCTCGACGCGGATCACCTGCGCCTGCGGGCCGTGGTCGTGGGCGATATGCTCGGGGCGCAGGCCGATGACGGCGGCGCCGGCGGGCGCCCCGGCCCAGAGCCCCGCGGGCAGGGCGTTGATCCGCGGCAGGCCCAGCCGGCCGGCGACATAGAGGCTGACCGGGTCCTCGTAGATCTCGCGCGGGGAGCCGAACTGCACCAGCCTCCCGTGGTCCAGCACGCCCACGTGGGTCGCCATGGTCATCGCCTCCACCTGGTCGTGGGTGACGTAGAGCAGCGTGGCCCCCAGGCTCGCCTGGATGCGCTTCAGCTCGATCCTGAGCTCGGCGCGCAGCTTGGCGTCGAGCGAGCTCAGCGGCTCGTCCATCAGATGCGCCGCGGGGTCGCGCACCAGCGCCCGGCCGATGGAGACGCGCTGCATCTCGCCCCCCGACAGCGCGGTCGCCTTGTTGTCGAGCTTGTGGGAGATGCGCAGCACCTCCGCCACCTCCACGATCTTGCGGTCGATCCGGGCCTCGGGCGTGCGCAGGATCGGCGAGCGGAGCGGGAAGGCCAGGTTCTCGCGCACCGTCATGTGGGGGTAGAGCGAGTACTGCTGGAACACCATCGCCACGTTGCGCTGGGCGGGCGTGTCGCCGATGACCGAGCGTCCGGCGATGCGGATCTCGCCCCGGTCCGGCCGCTCCAGCCCCGCGATCAGGCGAAGCGTGGTGGTCTTGCCCGCCCCCGTCGGCCCCAGCAGAACCACGAAGGCCCCGTCCGGCACGGTCAGCGAGACGCCCTCCAGCGCCTGCGTGTCGCCGAAGGCCTTGGACACGCCGGTGAGCTCGATCTCAGCCATGCAGCACCCCCTCGTTGAGCGCCGAGCGCAGGGCCCGGCCCGAGCGCGCGTCGAAGACGGTCGTGGTGCGCCCGTCGAAGTCGAGGCCCACGCTCTCGCCGACCCGCGCGGGCTGGTCGGCGGGGATCCGGGCCTTCACCTCGCCGTTCGCGGTGGCGAGCGTCACCACCTGCGTGGTGCCGAGATATTCCGTCGCCAGCACCTCGCCGCGGTAGGGGGCGGCGTCCGACAGGCGCACATGCTCGGGGCGGATGCCGTAGACCATGTCGCCCTCGAAGGCCTCGCGCAGGGCGGGCAGGCCGAGGGGGACGTGGTGCAGCGTCGCCTGCGTCGCGCCCGGCGGCAGGGCGCCGTGGAAGCGCAGGAAGTTCATCGGGGGCGAGCCGATGAACTCCGCCACGAACAGGGTGGCGGGCTTGTCGTAGATGTCCTGGGGGGCGCCGAACTGCTCGATCACGCCGTGGTTCATCACCACGATCTTGTCGCCCATCTGCATGGCTTCGAGCTGGTCGTGGGTGACGTAGATGGTGGTCGCGCCCATGCGGTCGTGCAGCGCGCGCAGCTCCTCGGCCATGCGCTCGCGGAACTCGGCGTCGAGCGCTCCCAGCGGCTCGTCCATCAGGAAGCAGGCGGGGTCGCGCACGATGGCCCGCCCCAGCGCCACCCGCTGCCGGTCCCCGCCCGAGAGCCCGCCGACGGGGCGGTCCAGGATGTCCTCGATCCCGAGGATCCGCGCCGCCTCCTCGACCTTCCGCCGGACCTCCGCCCGGGACATGCCCTGCGAGACCAGCGGATAGGCGATGTTCTTGCGCACGTTCAGATGCGGGTAGAGGGCGAACATCTGGAAGACGAAGGCGATGTCGCGCTGGGAGGCGGGCTTGCGGGCCACGTCCTCGCCCCCGATCAGGATTTCGCCCGAGGTCGGCAGCTCCAGCCCGGCGATCATGCGCAGGGTGGTGGTCTTGCCGCAGCCCGAGGGGCCGAGCAGCATGAAGAACTCCCCGTCCTCGACCTTGAAGGAGGAGGACTGGACGGCGGTGAAGCTCCCGAACTCCTTGCGGACGTTGCGGATGACGATCTCGGCCATCAGCGATCCTCCGGGAAATGGCTGACGACGATGAAGAGGACCGTGCCGGTCAGCAGCACCAGGAACGACCAGGTGAAGGCCGCGAGGAAGAAGGGCTGCATCAGCATCACCACGCCCAGCCCGATGGCGATGGAGGCGACCATCTCCCACGGGCCGCGGCGGAGGCGGGCGAGGCCAGAGAGGAACCGGGTCATTTGCGCACCGCTCCGAAGGTGATCCCCCGCAGCAGGTGCTTGCGCAGCAGGATGGTGAAGACCATGACCGGCAGCAGGAACAGCGTCGCGCCGGCGGCGACGGCGGGCCAGTCCTGGCCGCCCACGCCGATGATCGTGGGGATGAAGGGCGGCGCCGTCTGCGCCGTGCCCGAGGTCAGCAGCACCGCGAAGGCGTATTCGTTCCAACTGAAGATCAGGCAGAAGATCGCCGTCGCCGCGATCCCCGTGGCCGCCTGCGGCAGCACCACCTTCCGGAACGCCTGGAAGCGGGTGTAGCCGTCGATCAGCGCCGCCTCCTCGTATTCCCGCGGGATCTCGTCGATGAAGCCCTTCAGCAGCCAGACCGAGAGGCTGAGGTTCACCGCGGTGTAGAGCAGGATCATCCCCAGGTGCGTGTCCGAGAGCCCCAGGTTGCGGAACATCAGGAAGATCGGGATCGCCACCGCGATCGGCGGCATCATCCGGGTCGAGAGGATGAAGAACAGCAGGTCGTCCTTCAGCGGGATCCGGTAGCGGGAGAACGCGTAGGCCGCCAGCGTCCCCAGGAACACCGAGAGAAACGTCGACCCGAAGCCGATGATGACCGAGTTCAGGAACCGCTCCCCGAACCGCGAGGGCCCGGCGATGACCATGCCCTTCTCGTGCACGATCTCCTCGTACCAGGTCTGCGGCGGGTTCTCGGCCAGGTACTCGGGCGTCTGCCGGGTCTGGGCGGTGAAGAGGTTGACGTAGCCCTCCAGCGACGGCTCGAAGGCGATCTTGGGCGGGTAGGCGATGGAATCCGCGGAGCTCTTGAACCCGGTCGAGACGATCCAGATCAGCGGCAGCATGGTGATCAGCGCATAGGCGATCACCAGCGCGCCGGCGACGGCCTTCTGCCGCGGCGACGGGTCGGTGATTGAAAAACTCATCGCTCCTTCACCTTGTTCAGCGCCTTCACGTAGATCGAGGCCAGCCCGAAGACCGTCACGAACAACACGATGGCGTAGGCCGAGGAATAGCCCGTGCGCCATTTCTCGAACGCCTCGCGCTTGAGGTCGATCGAGGTCAGCGTGGTGGTGTTGCCGGGGCCCCCTCCGGTCAGCTGCACCACCAGGTCGAACATCTTGAAGTTCTCGATCCCCCGGAACAGGACGGCCAGCATCAGGAACGGCAGCACCATCGGCACGGTGATCGTCCAGAACTGCCGCCAGGGGGAGGCGCGGTCGCACTCGGCGGCCTCGTAGATGCTCTCGGGGATCGAGCGCAGCCCGGCCAGGCAGATCAGCATCACGAAGGGCGTCCACATCCAGGTGTCGACGATGACGATCGCCCAGGGGGCCAGAGAGACCTCTCCGATCATCGAGAAGCTGGTGGCGGGGACGCCGGTCAGGAACTCGACCGCGTAATTGAACAGCCCGATCTGCGGTTGGTAGAGAAAGGTCCAGAAGTTCCCCACCACCGCCGGCGACAGCATCATCGGCAGCACGATGATCGTCGTCCACAGGTCCGAATGGCGGAACTTGCGGTTGATCAGCCAGGCCAACGCGAAGCCCAGCAGCACCTGGAAGAACAGCGTCCAGAACAGGAAATGCGCCGTCGCCTGCATCGTCGCCCAGACGTCGGCGTCGGTCAGGATGCGCTGGTAGTTGCGCAGGCCGACGCTCTCGACCTCGGCGTTGGGGCGGTTGGCGCGGAAGTTGGTGAAGCTCAGCCGGATCGTCCAGATCAGCGGGAAGATGTTCACCGCCAGCAGCAGGAAGATCGTCGGCGCCACGAAGATCCAGGCGATCGCCCGGTCGGAGAGGCCGCGGATGCGGCGCGCCACGCCCGGCGGCGTCGCCTCGGCCACGCGGCCCATCGCCGTGTCGGTCATCTCGGGTCCTTCATGCTCTCGTCGGGAAGGGCGCGGTCCGCCCGGCGCGGGGGAGGAGACCCCGGCCGGGCGGGCCTTCGGGCAGGGGGCGAGGGTCCCCCGCCCGCCGTCCCTTGTGTGGAGGGACGGAAAGGCGCCCGGATCGACCCCGCCGGGGTCAGATCTTGCCGTCGTCCTCGAAGACCTCGGTCCAGTCCTCGACCAGGCCGTCCAGCGCCTCCTGCGCTGTGCCCTGGCCGGCGACGACGTACTTGTGCACCCGGTCCTGCATCGAGAGCAGCAGCGAGGCGTAGGAGGGCTCGGCCCAGAAGTCCTTCACGATCGCCATGCTGTCGAGGAAGGTCTGCGCATAGGGCTGCGAGGTCGCGAAGCCCGGGTCCTCGACCACCGCCTTCAGGGCCGAGTAGCCGCCGAGGCTCCACCACTTCTTCTGCACCTCGGGCTGGGCGAACCACCGGATGTATTCCAGCGCCGCCTCCTGCTGGTCCGAGTAGCTGACGACCGAGATCCCCTGGCCGCCGAGCTGGGCGAAATGCCCCGCGGGCCCGGCCGGGTTGGCGAAATAGCCCGACTTGCCGCCGCCGACGTTCGGGTCGGCCTCGACGCCGGGCCAGATGAAGGCGAAGTTCATCTGCAGCGCGACCTGGCCCGACTTGTAGGCGTCGATGTCCTCGGACATGTACCAGTCGGACGAGCCCGGCGGCGTGCAGCAGTCGTAGAGGGCCTTGTAGAACTCCAGTCCCTCCACCGCGCCGGGCGAGTTCACGTAGCCGTCCAGCTCGTAGGGGTTCTCGGGGCTGCCGTACTGGAACCCGTAGTTGTAGAGGGCGTTGGTGACGCCCATGGTGATGCCTTCCGAGCCGCGCTCGGTATAGATCGCGGCGCCGTAGACGGTCTTTCCGTCGATCTCGCGCTCCTGGAAGAACTCGGCGATGTCCTTGAGCTCTTCGAGGGTCTTGGGGGGCGCGAGGTCGCGGCCGTATTTTTCGCTGAATTCCTTCTGCAGCTCCGGCTTCTCGAACCAGTCCTTGCGGTAGGTCCAGCCGACCACGTCGCCGAAGGCGGGCAGGGCCCAGTAGTTGGGCGTGCCCTTGGGCCACTCGGCGTAGCCGGTGACGGTCGCCGGGATGAAGTCGGCCATGTCGATGCCGTTGGCGTCGAAGAAGTCGTTGAGCTTCACGTAGTGCCCGGCCTCGGCGCCCAGGCCGATCCACTGGCTGTCGCCGATCATCAGGTCGCAGAGCTGGCCGCCGGAGTTCAGCTCGTTGAGCATCCGGTCGGCGAAGTTGGGCCAGGGCACGAACTCGAAGCTCATCTTGTGGCCGGACTGGGCCTCGAAGTCCTTGGAGAGCTCGATCAGCGCGTTGGCCGGGTCCCAGGCGGCCCAGCACAGCGTCAGGTCGGCGGCGCGGGCCTCCGCGGCGCCGAGCGCCGCGACGAGGGCCGAGCTCGCCAATAGGGGCATGGTCTTCATGGTTGGATCCTCCCGTGTCGAAGGCGCGTCGTTTTTCTGCGCACCTCCGATGCGCGCGGGGTGCGGGAAGAGTCGTAAATGAGGAACGTGCCTCACGTCCACTGTTTTGAGGCACGTTCCTCATTTGCGGAGGCGCCTGCGGACGCTGCGTCTTCCCTCGATTCCGGGCGCAAGCGCCTTGGCCGAAAGGCGGAATCCGGCGCGGCCCGGCGGCGGGCCGGGGCGAGGGATTTCCGCGTGGGCGGGAGGGGCGGCGGGCCCGGCGCGGGCCGGGCGGGCGAATCAGGGCAGGTTCTCGCGCAGGACGATCTCGATGCGGATCCGCTCCTGCGCCTCGAACACCGGGGCGGCGTCGCAGGCCGCGCGCAGGACCCGCAGCGCGCTGCGCGCCAGGTGCCCCACGTCCTGCGAGATGACGGCCGCCATCTCGTTCTCGATCAGCGCCCGGCGGGTGACCGGCGTCAGCTCGTGGCCGATCACCACCAGCTCGTCCAGCCGGCCGGAGCGGCGCAGCGCCCGCAGCAGCGGCGTGTTGCCCGAGCCCATCGAGTAGACGCCCACCAGCTTCGGCCGGCTCATCGCCGCCTCGAAGGCCACCGCCTCCATGCGGGCGGGGTCGTCGTAGGACTCGGCCGTGGGCAGGACCGAGAGCTTCGGGAAATCCGTCGCCGTCACCTGGTCGAAGCCCAGACGCCGGTCCAGACTGTCCCGCGATCTCAGGGAGTTGGTGACCACCAGCACCTCGCCCCCCTGCGGCGCGAAGCGCCCCGTCAAGAGGGCCGCGGTGCGCCCGGCGGCCACGTTGTCGATGCCCACGAAGCGGTCCCGCGGCGCGTTGGGCAGGTCGGAGACCAGCGCCACGACCGCCAGCCCCTCCTCCTTCAGCCGGGCCACCGCGTCGCGCACCTGCGGCGTCTCGGGCGCCATGATCGCCACCCCGTCGAGGCGGCGCGGATTCAGCGCCCGCAGCGCCCGGACCACCGCGTGGGGGTCCTGCGCGGGCGTCGTCACCACCTTGACCGAGGCGCGGTCGGCGACCTGGGTCGCGCAGGCCTCCAGCAGCGCGGCGCGCAGGGTCTCGACGAACTGGTTGGGGCCCTCGGGCAGCACGAAGGCCAGGCGATAGAACCGCCCCCGCGCCAGGTTGGCCGCGGCGGCGTCGCGCACGTAGCCCAGCCGGGCCACCGCCTCCTGCACCCGCGCGATGGTCTTCTCGCGCACGCCGGGGCGGGCGTTGAGCACGCGGTCCACCGTGGCGAGACTGACGCCCGCCTCTTTCGCGATGTCGTGAACCGTCGGTCTCATGGGGCCTCCGACCCCGAAACCTAAGGCGCGTTCTGAGGTACGTCAATCAAGCGCGGAAGCCGCCTCGCGACCGTAGCGGCGCCGCCGGCCCGCCGCTAGAAGGGGGGCGCAGAGGCCCGCAGGAGACCGCGATGACCCGTCCCCCCCAAGCCTGGCCCCAGGGCTGGACCCCGCAGCGCCGCTTCGGCGAGGGCCGCGTCGCCTATGCGCTGGACGCGGACGGCGTGGCGGTGCTGGCGATCGACGCCCCCGCGCGGATGAATGCGCTCGACGATCCCGCCGTCGCCGGCATCGTCGCGGCGCTGGAGACGGCCGAGGCCGAGGCCCGCGCGCTGGTCTTCACCGGCCTGGGCGGGCGGGCCTTCATCTCGGGCGCCGACATCGGCGGCTTCGACGGGC
Organism: Albimonas pacifica; assembly: GCF_900113695.1. Classification (GTDB taxonomy): domain Bacteria; phylum Pseudomonadota; class Alphaproteobacteria; order Rhodobacterales; family Rhodobacteraceae; genus Albimonas; species Albimonas pacifica. The sequence goes on from NZ_FOQH01000003.1 coordinate 220,936, forward strand.
CGCAGCGCGAGGGGCCGACCTTCCTCGAGGGCCAGCGGCGGCTCGCCGCCTGCCCCCTGCCGGTGGTGGCGGCGATCCGCGGCTACTGTCTCGGCGGCGGGCTGATGACGGCGATGAACTGCGACTTCCGCCTCGCCTCGAGCGACGCGAGCTTCGGCGTGCCGGCGGCGAAGCTGGGCATCTCCTACGGCGCCGAGGGCCTGGCCCGCCTGGTCGAGGCCGTCGGCCCCGGCCGCACCCGCCGCCTGCTCTACGTCGGCGACCGGGTGGACGCGGCGACCGCCCTCGCCTGGGGCCTGGTCGAGGAGGTGCACGCCCCCGAGGCCCTCTGGTCCGCCGCCCTGGCGCTCGCCCGCCAGATCGCGGGCAACGCGCCGCTCTCGATCCGGGCCACCAAGGCGACGGTGGCCGACATCCTGGCCGAGCCCTCCGCGAAGGACCCCGGGCGCATCGCCGCCCTCTCCCGCGCGTGCCGCGAGAGCGCGGACTTCGCCGAAGGCCGCGCCGCCTTCCGCGACAAGCGCGCGCCCCGCTTCACCGGGCGCTGACGCCCGCCCCGCGCGCGCGCCGGACTTGATCCGGGGCCTCTCGCCGCCTGCCGCAGGAGGCCCCGGATCGGGTCCGGGGCGCCCCCGGGGCCGCCCTCAGCCCTCCAGCACCTTGCCGGGGTTCATGCGGCCCTCGGGGTCGAGCGCGCGCTTGACCATCCGCATCACCGCGATCTCCTCGGGCGAGCGCGAGTGCCCCAGGTAGGGCCGCTTGGTCGTCCCGATCCCGTGCTCGGCCGAGATCGAGCCGCCGAACTCGCGCACCGTGTCGTAGATCGCCCGGTCGAAGCCGTCGCGCGGCTGGTCGCTCCCGCAGGCGGGCGAGCGCACGATCAGGTGCAGGTTGTTGTCGCCCAGATGCCCGTAGGCGAGATGCATCGCGTCGGGCCACTGCGCGCGCACCCGGGCGGCCGAGGTCTCGACGAAGCGGTCGGTGACGCCGGCCGGCAGGCCGATGTCGTAGGAGACCAGCGGGCCGGCCTTCTGGCGCAGGTCGCCCACGATCTCGCGGATCTGCCAGAAGGCGGCCGCCTCGCGTTCGGTCTGGGCGATCAGGGCGTCCTCGATCAGACCCTGCTCCATCAGCTCGCCCAGCGCGTCGGGCAGGCGGCTCTCGTCGCCGGCGCCGAAGCGGGAGATCTCGACGATGGCGTAGAAGCGGTGCGCCGCCGCGAAGGGCCGGCGCAGGTCGAAGGTCGAGACGATCGTGTCGAGGTATTCGTCCCACATCGCCTCGAAACTGGTCAGCCCGGGGCCGAAGCGGGCGCGGAGCGCCGAGAGCAGCCCCAGCAGGGAGGCGTAGTCGGGCAGGGCGCACAGCGCCGCGTCCAGCGCGGCGGGCCTGGGCTGCAGCCTCAGCGCGATGCGGGTGATCGCGCCCAGCGTCCCCTCGGCCCCGATGAACAGGTGCTTGATGTCGTAGCCGGTGTTGTTCTTCACCAGCCGGTTCAGCGCGTTGACCACCGTGCCGTCGGGCAGCACCGCCTCCAGCCCCAGCACCTGGTCGCGCGCCGTCCCGTAGCGGATCACCCGGTTGCCGCCCGCATTGGTCGAGACGTTGCCCCCGATCGAGCAGGACCCGCGCGAGCCGAGGTCCAGCGGGAAGAACAGCCCCGCCTGCTCGGCCGCCTGCTGCACCTGCTGCAGCGGCGTGCCCGCGCGCACGATCATCGTGGCGCCCTCGGCGTCGACCTCCTCGACGCCGGTCAGGCGTTCCATCGACAGGGCGACGCCGCCCGCCACCGGGTGGGCGCCGCGCACGAGGCCGGTCAGCCCGCCCTGCGGCACCACCGCGAGCCCCGTCTGCGCGCAGGCCCGCAGCACCGCCGCGACCTCCTGCGTCGAGCGGGGCCGCGCCAGCGCCAGCGGGCGGACCGGGGGCTGGCGGGACCAGTCCTGCAGGTTGCGCTCGGGGATCGCGTCGCCGAAGACCAGCAGGTCGGGCGGCAGGTCCGGGCCGGCGGCGGCCAGCGCCGCGCGCAGGGCGTCGAGCGCCTCGGCCGGCCGGTCGAGGGACGGGGTGTCGGTCATCAAGCGCCTCCCATGCGCCATGCGCGCGGGGATCGTGCCCCGGGCGTCGTTCGGGCTTCCGCGACGATAGCGGCTCCGGCCCCGGAATGCCCGGGGCGCGCGCGGCGCGCGCGCCCCGGGCGAGGTCCGCGCAGAGGCGTCCCGGGACGGGGGCCGGGGCGTCGGGTCAGCCTGCGGGCGGGACCACGCAGCCTTCGGCGGTCAGCGCCTCGATCTCGTCGTCAGCGAAGCCGGCCGCACGCAGGGTGGCGAGCGTGTCGGCCCCCGCCTCGGGCGCGGGCGAGCGGATCGTGCCCGGGCTCGCCGAGAGCCGCGCGATCAGCCCTGCGATGGGCAGCTCCGGCGCCCCCGGCCGCGGGCTCAGGTGCTGGAACACGCCCGAGCCCAGCACGCCCGGGTCGTTGATCGCCTGGATCGGGCTCAGGGCGGGGCCCGAGGGGATGCGGGCCTGCGCCAGCACGTCCATCGCCTCCTGCATGGTCAGGGGCGCGGCCCATTCGCCGAGGATCGCCGACAGCTCGGCCCCCGCGGCGCCGCGCTTCTCGTCGGTGTCGAAGCGGGGGTCGGCGGCGAGCTCCGGCCGCCCGATCGCCTCGCACAGGCGCCCGAACATGGCGGGGCCCACCACCTGCACCACCACCGCGCCGTCCTTCGTGGGCACCAGTTCGGCGGGGCCGGCGTAGGGGCTGCGGCCCTCGGCCGGCGGGCGGTCGACGCCGGTCGAGGCCTCGAGCAGCACCGCGTTCATGAAGGTCAGCGCGGTCTGCAGCAGCGAGGCCTGCACCTCCTGCCCCTCGCCCGTCGCGCGGCGGTGCATGATCGCGGCCATGATGCCGATGGCGGTGCCCAGGCCGGTGCCGAAGTCGACGTAGTTCGCCGCCGTGCGCACCGGGCGCCCGGGCCAGCCGCTCATGTAGGTCGCCCCGCTCATCGCCTGGCCGATCAGGTCGAAGCCGTTGCGCCCCGAGAGCGGCCCCTGCGGCCCGTAGGCCGAGACGTTGGCCGAGATGATCGCCGGGTTCGCCTGTTTCAGCGACGCATAGTCCAGCCCCAGCTTCGGCAGCGCCGCGGGCGGCATGTTGGTCAGCGTCACGTCGGCCGAGGCGACCAGGCGGTTGAGCACCTCGCGCCCCCGCGGGCTGCGCAGGTCCATGGTCAGGGACTTCTTGTTGCGGTTCAGCGCCAGGAACTGGGCGCCGTCGCTCAGCCCCTCCAGCGTCAGCAGGAAGCGGTCGTCGGCGCCGCCGGGCGGCTCGATCCGGATCACTTCCGCGCCCAGGTCGCCCAGGATCGAGCCGCAGTAGGGCCCGGCGATATAGCGGCTGAAATCCAGGACCCGGATGCCGTTCAGCACCCCCGGCGCGATCGCCGCCTGCGCGGCCTCGCGGTTGAAGCCGTCGTCCATGCGGCCCTCCCTTCTTGGTTCTTGCGCGGCCGGTCTCGGGCGCCGGCCGTCGTTGACGCGGACTTTACCGGCCGGTCGTCAGGTTTCCAAATGATTCCGCGGCCCTCCGCTCCTCCGCCCCCCTCAGCCGACCGCGCGACCGATCAGCGTCGCCACCCGCGCGAGGACGCCGGGCCCGGCCAGCCGCGCCAGCCGCCAGGCCGGGGTTCCGTCCGGGGCGGCGGTGGCCTCGACGCGGTAGGGGTGGTCCTGCGGACATGCCGCCAGCAGGTCCAGCAGCTCGCGCATCGCCGTCGCGTCGTCGGTGGGCGCGTCGGCGAGGGTGCGCGCGGGCAGGGCGTCCGGGTCGCCGATCCGCCGCCGCGCCCGGGCGAGGCCCTTGCCGATCTCGGCGAGGGTCAGCGGTCGCGCGCCGGCAAGGATCAGCAGCCCCAGCACCTTGCGCCGGGCGGGGGTCGTCAGCGTCGCGCCGGGGGGCGGCGCCTGGTCGGCCCGCGCCAGCGCGCGCCGCAGCTCGGGCTCCAGCGCCAGCTCCATCAGCCCGTGCTCGACCAGCGCCGCCTCCAGCCGGCGCAGCACGAGGGCCCCCGCCTGGTCGCGCCCGGCGAGCCGCCACCAGGCCCGCAGCCCGATCCGCACGAGCCAGCCCGGCGCGGCCGAGGCCAGCGCGGTGCGCGCCAGCCCGTCGGCGCGCCCGAGGATGCCGGGGCCCAGCGCCTCCAGCTCAGCCAGCGTCATCTTCGGCAGGGCCGGCGGCGCGATCGGCTCGGCGAGCGGGCCGGTCAGCTCGACGATCGGCCGCTCCTCGCCCTCGGCGCCGCTCCAGGGGCCGGCGGCGGCGAAGAACGGGTTCTCCGGGTGCAGGGTGAAGTGCCGGGCGAGGAAGCGCTGGCAGTTGCGCTGCCCGAGGATGAAGTCGTGCTCGCGGAAGCGCCGGTCGAGGAAGCCCGAGAAGCCGCCCATCGCCCCGCAGGCGAGCAGGCTTGAGCTGTAGACCGGCGCCTCGTCCCCCAGCGGGTCGCGGCTGGGGGCGATCATGAAGCGCGACTTCACCGCCGCGTCGTAGGCGGCGACAAGCTCGGCGGGCTTGAAGCGGGCCTGGGCGAGCAGGGCCGCGAACATGCCCCCGATCACCCCGGGCAGGCCGGCGGCGGCGACGTCGTCCTCGTTCCCGGGCGAGACGGCGCCGAAGACGCCGCCCTCGGGGAAGGCGTCGACCATGATCACCGCGCGGTCCGCGGTCTTCGCGTCGCGCGGGTTGGGGGCGAGCCAGTCGACCCCCTCGCGCGCCGCCCCCTCCCGCGCGCGGCGCAGGGTGTAGCGGGCGTATTCGAAGGGCTCGTTGTTGATCACCCCGCCGTCGATGGCGACGTAGGTGGCGTCGCCGTCCGGCGCCGGGTCCGCGGCGCCCCAGTCGGGCGCGGGCATCACGTTGGGCCGGGTCGCGGCCGGGTCGGTCCCCTCGCGGAAGCGTGCGGCCTCCAGCGGCCAGGCCCCGCCCTCGCCCGGCTTCGCCGGGTCGAGCAGCGCGTGCTCGCCCATCCGGGTGGGCACGAAGCGGGCCGGGAAGCCCACCGGGAAGGCGCCCGAGGCGACGGCGGACTCGCGCAGCTCGGTCCAGGCGGTGGCGGCGCCGACCGCCTCGCGCGCGCGCAGGTCGACCGGCTCGCCGGGCGCCGGCGTCTCGATCCGCACCCCGGCGTCGAGATAGGCGTCGAGCCAGGCCGACCCCACGGGATGCGCGCCCAGCCCCTCCACCGAGAAATGCCGCGCCATCCCGTGACGGGACATGGCGTGGCGGGCGCCGGCGGCGAACTGCACGCCGTAGACCACGCCCTGCAGGTTGGTGGTGGTCACGAACAGGTCCAGCGGGCGGGCGAGGAACGGGTAGGGCCGCCCGCGGCGCCAGCGCGCCCCGCCCAGCGCCCGGTCCGCCGCCCGGTCGATGGCGAGCCCGCTGAGCAGCGAGGGGATCGGCCGCCCCGCCGCGCACGCCGCCTCCAGGTCCTCGACGTCGAGCATGCCGGTGCGCGCCGCATCGCCGGCGAGGTCCAGCTCCTCGACCCACAGCCGGTGCAGCCGGCCCAGCCCGATGCCGCAGCTCCGCGCCTCGCCGTCCGGGTCGACGTAGGCCAGCGTCTTCGCCCCCTCCCCGCCCCCGATCCCGTCGAGCAGCGAGGCGACCAGCAGGCTGGCCGAGGTGCCGCCCCCCGAGGTGCCGCTGAGCACCTTCAGCACCACCGGCCGGTCGGGGTTGGCGGCCGCATGGGCCTCCAGCGCGCGGACCAGGAAGTCGACCACCCCGGCGAGATAGGCCCCGGCCGAGACCGAGCCCGCCAGCGTCAGCCCCAGCAGGAACGGCGGCGGATCCCCGGGCTCGGAGGACGCATCGCTCATCGGAGATCGCCTTTCGGGTCTGCGGCGCCGGCGGCGCGCGGGGACCCGAGCATCGCGCAGCGGCAGGGCGATTTCAACGCAGGCTGACGCGGGGTCCGATGCCGGGCGCGGGGTCCTACGCGGGGCGCAGGGGCGCGCCCTGCGCCGCCGGAGACGGTCCCGCCCGGCGCCCCGCCGGCCCCGCGCCGCGGGCGCGCCGCGGGGCCCGGGCGCGCGGCCGACGCGGCGCCTCCGGCGGGCGGTCAGCGGCCCTTGAAGACCGCCGGGCGACGCTCGACGAAGGCGGCGGCGCCCTCGCGCAGGTCCTCGGTCTGGAACAGGATCGCCTGCTCCCCCGCCTCGGCGTCCAGCGCCGCAGAAAGCTCCGCCGTCCAGCCCTCGCGCAGCTGCCGCTTGATCGTGGCGAGCGACAGCGGCGGGCCCTCGGCGAGGGCCCGGGCTGCGGTCATCGCCTCCGCCTCCAGCGCGTCGTCGTCGACGACCGACCAGATCATCCCCCAGCGCTCGGCCTCCTCGGCGGGGATCGGGCGGGCGAGCATCGCCATGCCCTTCGCCTTCGCCGCCCCCGCCAGCCGCTGCACGAGGACCGAGGTCCCCCCGTCCAGCGCCGCCCCCAGCCGCCCGAAGCTGAGCAGGAACTTCGCCGAGCGCGCCGCGATCACCACGTCCCCGGCCAGCGCGATGCCCACGCCCGCGCCCGCCGCCGGGCCGTTCACCGCGCAGACCACGGGCTTGGGCCCCTCGGCCAGCGCCAGGATCAGGGGGCTCAGCTCGGCGCGCATCCCGTCGGCGATCGCGGCGCCGGAGGCGAAGACCTCGCCGCCCAGCTGCGCGCCCGCGCAGAAGCCGCGCCCCTCGCCCGTCAGCAGGATCGCGCGCACCTCCGGGTCGGCGAGCGCCCGCTCCACCGCCCGTTTCAGCGCCCCGATCATCGGCAGGGTCAGCGCGTTGAGCTGGGCGGGGTTGTTCAGCCGCAGCACCGCCACCGCGCCCTCGCGCGTCTCGCGCACCACGTCGTCGGGCCTCACAGCGTCCATCGGTCTCGTCCTCCCTCGCGTCCCGCCCGCATCAGAGCAGGAGTCCCCCGCCGCAGACCAGCACCTGGCCGCTGACGTAGTTCGATTCCGGGATGCAGAAGAGATAGACCGCGTCCGCCGCCTCCTCCGGCGTGCCGGGGCGGCCCAGCGGGATCATCCGCTGCATGGCGCCGATCAGCTCGGGCTGGATGCCCACCCGGATCGCCCGCCCCTCGACGTCGATGGTCTTCTGCACGTCCTCGATGGGCTGGGTCAGGCGGGTCTCGATCATCCCGTAGGCCACGCAGTTCACGTTGACCTTGTAGCGCCCCCACTCCTTGCACAGCGTCCGCGTCAGCCCCGTCAGCGAGGCCTTGGCCGAGCTGTAGGAGGCCTGCCCCGCGTTCCCGTAGAGTCCCGCGATCGAGGAGATGTTCACCACCTTGCGGAACACCTCCCGCCCCTCCTGCGCCTCGCGCCTGGCGAGCATCCGGATCGGCTCCGAGGCCGCGCGCAGGATGCGGAACGGGGCCACCAGGTGCACGTCCAGCATCGCCTGGAACATCTCGTCGGTCATCTTGCCGATGGTGGCGTCCCAGGTGTAGCCGGCGTTGTTGACCAGGATGTCGATCCCGCCCCAGCGCTCCATCGCCTCGCCCACGAACCGGGCCGGGAAGGCCGGGTCGGCGACCGAGCCGTTGACCGCGACCGCCTCGCCGCCCATCGCCCGGATCGCCTCGGCCGCGGCCTCTCCCGGCTCCGGGTCGAGGTCGTTGACCACCACGCGGGCCCCGTCGCCCGCCAGCTTCTTCGCGATCGCGAGGCCGATCCCGCGGCCGGAGCCGGTGACCAGCGCCACCTTTCCCTCGAGCTTTCCCATCTCTCCCCCCTCTTCAGACGGCGACCAGCGCCTCGCCGACGAGCTTCTCCCGACCCGCCTGGTCGCGGGCGGTCAGGACGAGGCGGGCCAGCCGCTCCCTGTCCCCCTCCAGGATCTCGACCACCTCGCCTTCGCAGCGGATCTCGTCGCCGAGCGCGGTGATCGCCACGAACCGGGTCGAGAAGGCGCGCAGCCGCTCCGGCGGGACCGCGTCGGTCAGCGCCTGGCCGAGGTAGGCCATCACCAGCATGCCGTGGGCGAACACGTCCTCGAACCCCGCCGCCCGGGCGAAATCGAGGTCGACGTGCATCGGGTTGTGGTCCCCCGAGGCCCCGCAGTAGAGCGCCAGCGTGGTCCGGGTGATCGGCGGGCAGGTCTTGGCCACGGGGCGGTCGCCGACCGCGAGGGAGGGGGCGCTCATCGCGGCCTCCCGTTGCGCACGACGATGGTGCGCGCGCAGTCGGCGATGGGCAGCCCCGCGTCGGTGGTCACGGCGGTCTCGACCCCCACCAGCACCAGCGCCCCGCCCTTCTTCTCGGTCACCGAGACGACCCGGGAGGCGAAGCGCAGCCGGTCCCCGACCACCGCCGGCGCGTGATAGGCGAAGCTCTGCTCGCCATGGAGGATGGTCGAGAGGTCGATGCCGAGATCCCCGAGCAGTTCGAACGGGTCGGCGGCGTCCATCATCTCCAGGCAGAACAGGTAGGTGGGCGGGACGGGCAGGCCGCGGAAGCCCGCCGCCGCCGCCGCCGCCGGGTCGCGGTAGACCGGGCTGGTCTCCCCGATCGCGTCGAGGAAGGCGCGCAGGCGCCCGGGTTCGACCGCCGCCTCGACCGGGGTCGAGGCGTGGCCGACGGCGGAGGCGTCGAGCATGGTCTCAGCTCCGCTCGTAGAGCGTGGTCACGCAGGCCCCGCCGAGCCCGAGGTTGTGCTGCAGCGCCAGCCGCGCGCCCTCGACCTGCGTCGCCTCCGCGGTCCCGCGAAGCTGCCGGGTCAGCTCGTAGCACTGCGCGAGCCCCGTGGCGCCCAGCGGATGCCCCTTCGAGAGCAGCCCCCCCGAGGGGTTGGTCACCACCCGCCCGCCGTAGGTGTTGTCGCCGTCGTCGATGAACCGCTCCGCGCCCCCCTCGGGGCACAGGCGCAGGGCCTCGTAGGTGATCAGCTCGTTATGGGCGAAGCAGTCGTGCAGCTCGACCACGTCGAGGTCCTCGGGCCCCACGCCCGCCGCCTCGTAGACGCGGTCCGCGGCGGCGCGGGCCATGTCGTAGCCCACCACCCGCATCATGTCCCCCGCCTCGAAGGTCGAGGGCGTGTCGGTGGTCATCGCCTGCGCCCGGATCGCGACCCGCCGGTCGAGGCCGCGGCGCTCGGCGAAGGCTTCCGAGACCAGCACCGCCGCCGCCGCCCCGCAGGTCGGCGGGCAGGCCATCAGCCGGGTCATCACGCCCGGCCAGATCACCTGGTCGGCGAGCACCTCCTCGGCCGTCACCTCCTTGCGGAACACCGCCTTGGGGTTCTTCGCGGCGTGGCGGGAGGCCTTGGCGCGGATCTTGGCGAAGCTCGAAAGCGGCGTGCCGTGCCGGCGCATGTGGGCCTGGCCCGCGCCCCCGAAATAGCGCAGCGCCAGCGGCACGCCCGGCTGGTCCACCAGCGCGTCGGTGGCCGCGTCGAACGCGGCGAAGACGTTGTCGCGGTCGTGGAACAACGCGCCCAGCGCGCCGGGGTTCATCTGCTCGAACCCCAGGGCCAGCACGCAGTCGGCCGCGCCCGACTCGACCGCCTGGCGCGCGAGGAACAGCGCCGTCGAGCCGGTGGAGCAGTTGTTGTTCACGTTCACGATCGGGATGCCCGTGGCGCCCACCTGGTAGAGCGCCCGCTGCCCGCAGGTCGAATCCCCGTAGACGTAGCCGACATAGGCCTGGCCCACGTCGGCGTAGTCGATGCCGGCGTCCGCCAGCGCCAGCCGCGCCGCCTCCGCCCCCATCGCGTGATAGGGGGCGCTCGCCCCCGGTTTGGCGAAGGGGATCATCCCCACGCCCGCCACCTGAACCTTGCCGGCCATCCTGGGCCCTCCCTGGCGGTCCCGGGCGATTCTTACCCGTGGACATTTGATTACCCATGGGTAATAAATCGACTTGCCGCGATGGTCAACGGGCGCGCTCGGCGCCATGATGCGGGCGGCGAGTCAGGCCCCGGCCACGGCACAGGAGACGAAGCGCGGATGAGCACAGCGACCGGCCAGGTCTCGCCCTTCCCGACGCCCGAGCGGCGCCGCCGCGACCGCTCGGCCAAGCGTGAGGCGATCCTCGACACCGCGCTCGAACTGTTCCTGGAGCAGGGCTACCACCACGTGACCCTCAACCAGGTCGCCGAGCGGCTGCACATCACCAAGCCCGCGCTCTACAACTACTTCGCCGGCAAGACCGAGATCCTGTTCGCCTGCTGGATGGCGGGCTTCGAGCAGGCGGCCGAGGCCATCGCGCGCATCGAGGCGGGGCCCGGCGACGGGCTGACCCGCCTGCGGGCGCTGATCCGCGACTACGGCCTGCTGATGACCACCCCGCGCGGGCGCTGCCTGATCCGCTTCGACGACCGGGACTTCACGCCCGAGCAGCGCGACCGCATCTCGGCCTGCAAGAAGCAGGTCGACGCCGCCTTCCGCAGCTGGATCGCGGCGGGGATCGAGGACGGCTCGATCCGCCCCTGCGATCCCAAGATGGCCGCCTTCGTCATCGGCGGCGCGCTGAACTGGATCGGCCAGTGGCACCGCGACGACGGGCCGATGAGCCCGCAGGCGGTGGTGGACGACTTCGCGGACCGGCTCACGAAGGGACTCGCGACCGACTGACAAGACCCGCGCGACGGGGCCGGCAGACGCTCCGCGCGCTTCCAGGGAGGAAAAGGATGAACCTCACGCACGGGCTGCGCCGGCTGGCGCAGATCAACCGCAATGGCGTCGCCACCGGCTTCGAGGGCCGACGCCGCACCTGGGGCGAGGTCGCCTCGCGCGTCGCCCGCGCCGCCGGCGGCCTGCGCGCGCTGGGCGCGGACGAGGGCGAACGGGTCGCGATCCTGTCGCTGAACTCGGACCTCTACCTCGAGGCCTATCTCGCCGCCGCCTGGGCCGGCGCCGTGATCGTCCCCCTCAACGTCCGCTGGAGCGCGATCGAGAACCGCGACGCGCTCGAGGACTGCCGGGCGCAGGTGCTGATCGTCGACCGCGCCTTCGCAGAGCTGGGCGCCGAGATCGCCGCCGACTTCCCCGGCATGGCCCTGGTCTATGCCGACGCGGACGCCGCGCCCTCGGGCATGACGCCTTGGGAGACGCTGGCGACCGCCTCCGACCCGATCCCCGATGCGATGCGCAAGGCCTCGGACCTGGCGGGGATCTTCTACACCGGCGGCACCACCGGACGCTCCAAGGGGGTGATGCTGTCCCACGGCAACCTCACCGCCAACGCCTTCAACGCGCTGGCCGAGGGGCTGTTCGGCGCCGACTGCACCTACCTGCATGCCGCGCCGATGTTCCACCTCGCCAACGGGGCGGCGATGGTCTCGCTGCTGCTCTCGGGCGGCTCGAACCGGATGATCCGGGCCTTCGCGCCCGAAGCGGTGCTGAAGGCGATCCAGGACGAGAAGGTCACCGACGTCCTGCTGGTGCCGACCATGATCCAGATGCTCGTCGACCACCCGCGGGCGGGGGACTACGACCTGAGCTCCCTGCGCCGGGTGGCCTACGGCGCCTCGCCGATCTCGGAGGCGGTGCTCGACCGCGCCATGAAGACCCTGCCGGGGGTCGAGTTCGCCCAGGCCTACGGTCAGACCGAGCTCTCGCCCATCGCCACCGTCCTGCACTGGAAGGAGCATGTCGGCGAGGGCCGCGCGAAGGGCCGCCACCGCTCCGCCGGCCGGGCCACGCTGGGGGCGGAGGTGCGCATCGTCGACCCCGACGACGATCCGGTTCCCACCGGCACGGTCGGCGAGATCTGCGTGCGCGGCGACATCGTGATGATGGGCTACTGGGAGCGCCCGGAGGAGACCGCCGCGGCCCTGCGGGGCGGCTGGATGCACACCGGCGACGGCGGATATCTCGACGAGGACGGCTTCGTCTACGTCGTCGACCGGGTGAAGGACATGATCATCACCGGCGGCGAGAACGTCTATTCGGTCGAGGTCGAGAACGCCCTCGCCCTCCACCCCGCCGTCGCCCAGGCCGCCGTCATCGGCATCCCGCACGAGCACTGGGGCGAGCAGGTCCACGCCGTCGTCCATGTCGCCGCCGGCGTCGAGGTCTCGGAGACCGAGCTGATCGAGCACTGCCGCGCCCGCATCGCCCACTACAAGGCCCCCCGCTCGGTCGAGCTGCGGGCCGAGCCGCTGCCGCTGTCGGGCGCCGGCAAGATCCTCAAGCGCGACCTGCGGGCCCCCTGGTGGGACAAGGCGCAGCGCAACGTCGGTTGAACGACCCGGCCGGGAGGGCGGGCGAACCGCCCCCCGGCCCGATTTCAGGCGCGCGAAGACGCGCCGTCAGGGAGGAAGACCATGGATAGGGCCCTTGGAAAGATGCTGCCCGGAAGCCTGCTCTCGACCGCCGCGATCCGCGGGGGGGAGCGCACCGCGGTGGTCTGCGCCGGAACCGGGAGGCGCGCGAGCTACGCCGAGCTCGACGCCCGCGCCAACCGCCTCGGCAACGCGCTCGCCGCGGCCGGCTTCGCCAAGGGCGACGTGCTGGCCTTCCTGATCTCGAACCGCACCGAGATCGTGGAGGTCTACTTCGCCCTCGCCCGCGCCGGCATCGTCGGCGTGCCGCTGAACTACCGCCTCGCGCCGCCCGAGCTGGACGGGCTGATGGCGGCGATGGGCGCCCGCGGCCTGATCTACGAGGACCGCTTCGCCGCCGCCGCCGGAACCTGCGCCCACGGCCGCGACCTGCGGGTGCGCATCGGGGCCGCGGACGGCGACGCCTCGGCCCGCGACTACGAGGCGTTCCTCGCGGACGGGGCGCCGACCCCGCCGCCGGTGGAGGTCGAGGAGGCGGACCCGTTCTATTTCAACCTCACCTCCGGCACGACGGGCCTGCCGAAATCCTACCTGCTCTCGCACTACAACAACGCCACGCTGGCCCCGATGTTCATCGGCTTCGACTGCACCCCGGGCGACGTGATGATGACCGTGTTCCCCGCCTTCGGCCGGGTCGGCTTCGCCTGGATCGGGGCGGCGATGGTCTACCAGGCGCCCAACGTGCTGATGAACTTCGACCCCGTGGCGGTCCTGAAGGCCATCGAGGCCGAGCGCGCGACCATCGTCAACCTGGTCCCCACCATGGCCGCCATGCTGCTCACCGCGCAGGCCGAGGTGCAGGCGGACCTGAGTTCGCTGCGCGCCGTGGTCTTCGCCGGCTCCTCCCTGCCCGAGCCGATCCGGCGGGCGACGGAGGCGAGCCTCTGCCCCAACGTCTACGAATACTACGGCATGCAGGAGACCGGCGCCCTCGTCGCCTCGACGCCCGAGGACCGCAGGCGGGCGCCGGGATCGGTCGGGCGCGCCGTGCTCTTCGCCGACGTGAAGGTGGTGGACGACGAAGGGCGCGACCTGCCCGCAGGCGAGACCGGCGAGATCGTCGGCCGCTCCCCCAACGCCACCACCGCCTATTTCCAGAACCCCGAGAAGACCGCCGAGACCTTCCGCAACGGCTGGATCCATACCGGCGACCTCGGGTCCATCGACGCCGAGGGCTACCTCACGATCCGCGGGCGCAAGAAGGACATGATCGTCACCGGCGGCCAGAACGTGCACGCCGCCGAGGTCGAGGAGGTGCTGCTCGACCACCCCGCCGTGCAGGACGCCGCCGTCTTCGCGCTGCCGCATCCGATGTGGGGGGAGGCGGTCACCGCCCTGATCGTGGCGACGCCGGGCGCCGTCGACGCCGCAGCGCTCGAGGCCCACTGCCGCGCGCGCATGGCCGGCTTCAAGACCCCCAAGCGCTTCCTCTTCGACACCGAGGCGCTGCCCCGCACCCCCACCGGCAAGGTCCAGAAGTTCCTGCTGGTGGAGCGCTTCTCGGTCGCCGAACCTGCCGAGGGCTGACCCGGCGCGGTCCCGGGGCATCCCGCCGGAGGTGCGCTCGCCGCCCGCGACGAAGGGCGCCCCGGACTTGATCCGGGGCCTCTCGCCGCTTGCCGGACGCGCGAGGCTCCGGGGCAGGTCCGGGGCGCGCAGAGGGCGACGTCGTCTCGCGCGCCTCGTTCGAGGATCGCGACCGCGGGCCCCGTCTCAGCGCGCCGAGGAGGCGGCCTTGGGCTTCGCGCCGCCGGCTTCCGGCAGCTCGATGTTGATCTCGAGCGTCGAGAAATCGTCGCCCCGGTCGATGCGGATGTCGACGTTGTCCTTGCCGATCTTCAGGTGGCGCAGGATCACCTCCATGATCTCGCGCTGGATGATCGGCAGCACGTCGGGCCCCTGCCGGCCCGTGCGCTCATGGGCCAGCAGGATCGACAGGCGCTCCTTGGCGGCGTCGGCCGAGCCGTCGGGCTGCGGCTTGCGGCGGAAGAAGCCGAACATGCTCATGCCGTCCGTCCCAGGATCCGCTGGAACAGGCCGCGGCGCTCGCCGGGCTGCACCCGCATCTCCAGCTGTTCGCCCAGAAGGCGGCCCACGGCGTCGGAATAGGCCTTCGCGGCCGGGGTCTTCTCGTCGAAGATCACCGGCGTGCCGACGTTGGAGGCCTTCAGCACCGCCGGGCTCTCGGGGATGATGCCCAGCAGGGGGATCGAGAGGATCTCCTCGACGTCCTCGATCTTCATCATCTCGCCGCGGGTCACGCGGGCCTCGTCGTAGCGGGTCAGCAGCAGGTGGGCCTTCACCGGCTCCTCGCCCTTCTCGGCGCGGCGGGTCTTGGAGCTCAGCAGCCCGATCACCCGGTCGCTGTCGCGCACGGAGCTGACCTCGGGGTTGGTGACCACGATCGCCTCGTCGGCGAAATACATCGCCAGGTGGGCGCCGCGCTCGATCCCCGCGGGGCTGTCGCAGACGATGTGGTCGAACTCCTGCGAGAGCTCGTCGAGCACCTTCTCCACGCCCTCGGTGGTCAGCGCGTCCTTGTCGCGGGTCTGCGAGGCGGCGAGGATCGACAGGTTGTCGAGCCGCCGGTCGGCGATCAGGGCCTGCTTCAGCCGGGCCTCGCCCTGGATGACGTTGATGAAGTCGAAGACGACCCGCCGCTCGCAGCCCATGATGACGTCGAGGTTGCGCAGGCCGACGTCGAAGTCGATGACGACGGTCTTCTTCCCGCGCATCGCGAGGCCCGCCCCGATGGCGGCGGCCGACGTCGTCTTGCCGACGCCGCCCTTGCCGGAGGTCACGACGGTGATCTTGGCCACGTTGGTTCTCTCTCTCGGTTGGGTCACTTCAGGGGGACGATGCGCAGGGCGTCGTCCTCCAGGTACGCGTGGACGGGGCGCTGGGCGAAGGCGTCGCCGATCTCCTCGGAGGTCTTGTAGAGACCGGCGATGGCGATCAGCTCGGCCTCCAGGCTCTGGGCGAAGATCCGCGCGCTCTCGTCGCCATGCACCCCCGCGAGCGCCCGGCCGCGCAGGCGGCCGTACACATGGACGTTGCCGTGGGCGATGATCTCGGCGCCCGAGGCGACCGAGCCCACCACCACCACGTCGCCGCGCTCGGAATAGATCCGTTGGCCGGAGCGCACGGGTTCCGTCACCAGCACGGTGGTCGAGACGGGCTCCTCCGGCTGCGGGATCGCTTCGGGGGCGGCTTCCGGCTCGGCCGACTTGCGGGGCAGGGCGGCCTCGCGCCCGGCGCTCAGCGCGGTCAGCCCCACCGCCGCGGCGGCGGCCTTCTGGCGGTCGGAGGCGTTCTGCACCGCGAAGGGGACCATGCCGCGGGTCCGCAGCCCGGCCAGCAGCTGGGCGAAGCCCGCCTCGGCGTCCAGCCCCTCGGCCTCGGCGAGGTCGAGGATCAGCGGGGCGTCCGAGAAGAAGCCGGGCGACTGCTTCAGCAGATCGTCCAGCGCCGCGAGATAGCCCGCGCCCGGCGCTCCGCCGACCGGCAGGGCCACGGCGGTGAGGAAACGTCCACGCACCTGCAGCCGCTTGCCCGCGACGGCCGGTTCCGTCGCGGCGGACCGCGCACTTGTCGATTGCACTATCGAACCTGCTTGCCTGCTTGGCGCCCTGTTTTCGGGTGCTCTTGCTTCGATCTCTACCCGTTCCGCGCCCGCTTCGCCACCCTTGCCCGAGGGCGCCGGCTCCGCCGCTCGGCAAGTCGATCCACAGCGTGGATTTCGCCGCCCCCTCGGCGACCTGCGGCCGTCCCGGCGGGCTCCGGCGCTGCTACGGAAACGAAAGCGCCCCGCCCGGTGGTCCGGGCGGGGCGCCGCATCTCGGGGCTGCGAAGGGCCGGTCAGGCCGCCTTGCGCCGCCGCAGGACGCCGAGCGCGGCGATCCCGCCCGCCAGCAGCAGGCCGGCCGCGGGCGCCGGCACCGGGGCGGCCATCTCGTAGGTGAAGCGGGCCATGCCGTCGCCGACGTTGCCGCCGCGCAGGGCCTCGCCGTCGATCACCCCGCCGATGTAGGAGGACCCGCCGCCCCCGCCGGCATGCGCCTCGGACGTGCCGCCGCCGTACCAGCCGCCCCCGCCCCCGCCGTTCCACGGGGTCTGGGCGAGCGTCGCGCTGCCGCCGAAGCCGAAGCCGCCGTTCAGCCCCGCGGTGGTCTGCGTGCCCCCGGCGCCGCCTGGAAAGCTGTCTCCGCCGGCGGACCCGCCGGTTTCGCCGCTCAGGCCGCCGCCATCGCCGCCGAGCGAGCCGCTGTTGCCGGTGGCGCCGCCGCCGCCGCCGGCGACGATGACGCGGTCGGTCAGCGCATCGCCGCCCTGACGCACGTCGGTCCCGCCGCCGCCGCCGCCGGCGTAGGCGTCGTTCGAGGTCGAGTTGGTAAGCCCGTCCCCGCCGCCGTTGAAGCCGCCGCCCGCGGGCATCGAGGGGTTCGTGCCCGCCGAAAGGCCCTGGCCGCCGACCACGATCCACAGGATCTCGCCCGGCGTCACGCTCAGCGTGCCGATGGTGTAGCCGCCCTCGCCGCCGGCGTTGAGCTGCGCGGTGTAGCCCGAGGCGCCCCAGACCTCGATCTGGATCGAGACGACCGAATCCGGCACGACCCAGCTCTGCGCGGCGCCGGTGTAGCCGAAATCGATGGCGAGCGCCTCGGCCTCCGTCGCCGCCAGGCTCGCTGCGGCGAACGTCGCCGCGGCCAGACCTGCCAACATATTCAACTTCATAGCGTTCCCCTCAAGCATGAACGACGATACGCAACTTCATTTTTTATTAATCGTCTGCCTGACGTTCCGCAACGGAGGATTTCGGCGACGCAGGAGGGGGTCTCCGCGGCGGGGGCGGGGCGGCGACGCGGTCCGGGGCGCCGCGCGCGGCCGCGGCAAACGAAACGCCCCGCCCGGAGGACCCGGGCGGGGCGTCTGACTCTTCGTCGGCAGGCGGCGCTCAGACCGCCCGCGCAGGCCTCACGGCCCTTCGAACAGCTTGCCGCCCAGCGTGTTCTTCATCGCCGACTGCCGGTCGTTGGAGGACTGGAAGTCCTTCACCTCGGCGCGCGCGATGACGTTGTGGTGGACCTCGTCGGGGCCGTCGGCGAGCCGCAGGGTGCGCTGCTTGGTGTACATCTCCGACAGCGGCGACCACTGCGACACGCCGGTCGCGCCGTGCACCTGCATCGCCTGGTCGATGATCTGGCAGCACTTCTCGGGCACCATCGCCTTGACCATCGAGACCCAGACCCGGGCCTCCTTGTTGCCCAGCACGTCCATCGCCTTGGCGGCCTTCAGCACCATCAGGCGCATCGCCTCGATCTCGATCCGGGCGCGGGAGATGGTCTCCATGTTCTTGCCGAGATCGATGATCCGCTTGCCGAAGGCCTGGCGGTTGAGCCCGCGCGAGATCATCAGGTCCAGCGCCTTCTCCGCCGAGCCGATCGAGCGCATGCAGTGATGGATGCGGCCCGGGCCCAGGCGGACCTGGGAGATCTCGAAGCCCTTGCCCACGCCCCAGAGGATGTTCTCCTTGGGCACGCGCACGTTCTCGAGCTTGATGTGCATGTGGCCGTGGGGCGCGTCGTCATGGCCGAAGACGCACATCGGGCCCACGATGTTCACGCCGGGCGTGTCCATCGGCACCAGGATCTGGGACTGCTGGCGGAAGGGCTCGGCGTCCGGGTCGGTCAGGACCATGCAGATCATGATCTTGCACTGCGGGTCGCCGGCGCCGGAGATGTAGTACTTCTCGCCGTTGATCACCCACTCGTCGCCCTCCAGCACCGCGCGGGTGTGGATGTTCTTGGCGTCTGAGGAGGCGACGTCCGGCTCGGTCATGCCGAAGCAGGAGCGGATCTCGCCGTTCAGAAGGGGCTTGAGCCACTTCTCCTTCTGCTCCGGCGTGCCCACGCGCTCCAGCACTTCCATGTTGCCGGTGTCGGGGGCCGAGCAGTTCAGCGACTTCGAGGCGAGCGGGTTCTTGCCCAGCTCGACCGCGATGTAGGTGTAGTCGAGGTTCGACAGCCCCTCGCCGGTCTCGGCGTTGGGCAGGAAGAAGTTCCACAGGCCGTCCTTCTTGGCCTTGGACTTGAGCTCTTCCATGATCTCGAGCTGGCGGGGGTGCCAGCTCCAGCGGTCGGACTTCTGGGCGTCGAGGCTCTGGAACTCCTCGAGCACGGGGTCGCAGTTGTCGCGCACGTGCCGGATCACCTTGTCCAGCAGCGGGCGGACCTTTTCCGACATCGTGAGGTCGTTGATGTCCGGATGGGGCAGGGAATGTTTCACGGATCTCCTCCCAGAGATGGGCGCCGTCGGAGGGCGCCTTTGCGTGTTGGGACCGCGCCTGTCGGCTGGTCCGGGACGGGCCTTGTCGAAGGGCCCCGGGGGACGTCGGATGCGACGCTAGGGGGCGCCGCGCTCGCCGTCAAGTTGCCTGTCGGCCGGTCGGCAAGTCGCCGCAGGGGCCGGGTTCGCGGGCGGGGGTCGGGGGCCGGCCCGGGGGCCGGAACCAACGCCCCGCGGACCGGCTGCCGCGCCGGTCCGCGAGACGTCTGCAGGCGGCCTCAGCCGCCCGCGGCCGCGTCGGCCTCCTCGGCCACGCGGCGACCGGCGGCGGCCATCGCCCGGCCGCGGTCGCACATCGCCCGCGGGTCGACGCCCGCCGAGCTGACGTTGCCCTGCGCCGCCCGCGCCGCCACGCCCATGGCGATGGCGCCGAGTCGGAACATCGAGAAGGCCATGAAGATCGCCCAGTCGTCGATCCGCTCGCGGCCCGAGCGCAGGCGGTAGCGCTCGATCATCTCCGCCTCGGTGGGCATCCCGTCGGCCTCCGGATCCACCCGGTCGGGGGAGTCCGCGGGCATCCGCCAGGGCCGCAGCAGGTAGGCGAGGTCCGAGAGCGGGTGCCCGATGGTGCACAGCTCCCAGTCCAGGATCGCCAGCAGCCGCGGCTCGGTCGGGTGCAGGATGACGTTGCCGGGGCGGTAGTCGCCATGCACCACCGTGGATTCGTCGCGCGCGTTCGGGGCGTGCGTCTCCAGCCAGCCGCGCAGCCAGTCGAGGTCGGAATAGTCGATGTCGGGCGGCAGCACGTCCTTCGACGCCTCCACCTGCCCCGCCCAGCGCGCCGTCTGGCGCACCAGATAGCCGCCGGGCCGTCCGAAGCCCTCGAGCTTGGCCTGCCAGTCGACCGCGTGCAGGTCGGCGAGCGAATCCACCAGGGCGAAGGCGGCCTCGCGCCGGTGCTCGGGCTTCATGGGCGCCAGCGCGGCGGAGGGGATCACCCGACCCGCCACATGTTCCATCACGTAGAACTCCGCCCCGATCACGCCCGGGTCGTCGCAATAGGCGATCATCTTCGGCGCGGGGACCGGCGTGCCCTCCATCGCCGCCATGGCGCGGTATTCGCGGTCGACGGCATGGGCCTTGGGCAGCAGCTTGCCCGGCGGCTTCTTGCGCAGCACCCAGCGCGTGCCCCGGGCGCCGGTCAGCAGGAACGTCGGGTTCGACATCCCCCCCTGGAACTGCGCGACCTCGAGCCCCTCGCCCGCCTCGGGCACATGGGGCGCGAGCCAGGCCGCGAGCGCGTCCGCGTCGAAGCGGTGGATCTCCGAGGGCGCCTCGGTGCGCGGCGTGTCGCCGTCGCCCTGCGGCGAGCCCGAGGACTTCGGGGCGGTGGTCACGGACATCTCCGCCTCACACCGCCGGGAAGGCGGGGGGGCGACGCTCGACGAAGCTCTTCACGCCCTCGCCGAAGTCGGGGCTCTCGAAGCTCTTCTTCATCTCGGCGTCGGCGATGGCGAGGCTCTCCCCGAAGCTCTGGAAATACGAGGCCCGCACCTGCCGCTTCATCACCGCGATGGACCGCGGCGAGGCCTCCTTCGCCATGCTCTGCGCCACGCCGTCGACCAGCGCGTCGAGGCTCTCGCCCGGCACGGCGCGGTTCACCAGGCCCAGGCCCTGCGCCTCGGCGCCCGTGAACTTGCGGGCGGTGAACAGCAGGTCCAGCGCATTCGCCTCCCCCACCAGGCGCGGCAGCAGCCAGGCGATGCCATGCTCGGCCACCAGCCCGCGGGCGGCGAAGGCGGTGGTGAACTTGGCCTCCTCGGCCGCATAGCGCAGGTCGCAGTAGAGCGCGAGGATCAGCCCGATGCCCGCGCAGGGCCCGTTGATCTTGGCGATCACCGGCTTGGGGCAGGCGTAGAGATAGCCGAAGCGCCCCGCGTAGACGTCGCCCAGCGCCGGCCCGGGGGCGGCCGAGAAGCGCGGGTCGCCCGCAGGCGCGGCCGAGCCGTTGGGCTTGCTCTCCGAGGTGCCTTTCGAGGCGACCGCGTTCTCCAGCACGCCCATGTCGGCGCCGGCGCAGAAGCCGCGGCCCTCGCCGGTGATCACGATCACCCGGCAGTCGGGATCGACGCCGGCCTGCTGCACGGCGGTCTGCAGCTCGTTGGCCAGCGTGGGCGTGTAGGCGTTCAGCCGGTCGGGACGGTTGAGGGCGATGGTGGTCACCGACGCGGCGGTCGAGACCAGGATCTCCTGGAAGCTCATCGGGGGATCTCCTGCACGGGGGGGCGCGCCCCGCGCCGGCGGCGGCGCGGGGCGCGGAACGGTCATTCGGCGGGAACCGGCGCGGCGGCGGGGGCCGCGGCGCGCAGCGCGGTGGGCTTGAGGCTGATCACCCCCGAGGCGACCAGCGCCTGGTAGCCCGCCTCGTCCACGCCCAGGATGCCGGTCAGCACCGCGTGGGTGTCCGCGCCCAGCAGCGGCGCAGGCCCCACGGGCGGCTTGCGCCGGCCCTCCTCGAGGATCGGCAGCGCGAACTGGCGCTGCAGCCCGATATGGGGCCGCTCGACGTCCAGATGCGCGCCGACGGCGGCGAAATGGGCGTCCTCCAGCGTCTCCTCGGGCGTCAGCACCGGGGCGGCGGTCACGCCCGCGGCCTGCAGCGCCTCTGCCGTGCGGTGGATGTCGCGCGTCGTGCTCCAGGCGGAGATCGCGGCGTCGATCTCGTCCTCCCGCGCCCGCCGGGCGGGGAGGTCGAGGACCGCCCATTCCGGCTTGCCGATCTCGCGCGCCAGCGCCTCCCAGGCGGCCTGGTCCTGCGCCGCGACATGGATCCAGCGGTCCTCCCCCGCGCCGGGGTAGAGGCCGTGGGGCGCCATGGCGACATGGCGGTTGCGGATCCGCGCCGGCTCCTCGCCGGTGGCGCCGCGGGCCAGCATGGCAGGGGCGGCGAAGGGCACCAGGCACTCCACCTGGCTCAGGTTCAGCCACTGGCCCTTGCCGCCGCGGGTGCGATGCACCAGCGCCGCCAGCGCCGCCGCCGCGCCGTAGAGCCCCCCGATCGGGTCGCCGTAGGCGATATGCCCCATCGCCGGCGGCCAGCTCGGGTCGCCGCGGAACGACGGCAGGCCCGAGGCCTGCTCGAGCGTCGAGCCGTAGGCGCGCGTGTCCGACCAGGCGTTGCCGGAGCCGAAGGCGGAGGCCGAGACCATCACCAGGTCCTCGCGCCCCTTCGACAGCCCCTCCCAGCCCATGCCCAGCCGCTCCATCACCGTGGCGGCGTGGTTCTCGACCGTGAGCTGGCTCGCGTCGACCAGGGCCTTCGCCAGGCGCTTGCCCTCGGCGGTGGTCAGGTCGAGGCTGACGCTCTTCTTGCCGCGGTTGAGCGCGGTGAAGCGGCGGGATTCCTCGTACTGGCCGCGCGCGATGCTCTCGGCATCCCACAGCGTGCCGCGCCACCAGTCGGGGTAGCGCCCGGCCTCGATCTTGATCACCTCGGCCCCGAGGTCGGCGAGGATCCGCGTGATCAGCGGCCCCGCCCAGCCCATCGAGAAATCGGCGACCCGGAGCCCGGTCAGCGGCTCGCCCGGGGCCGCGTCGCGCGCGGCGGAGACGTCGAGCGGCGCGAACCCGTCCCCGGTGTCGGCCACCCGGATCGGCGAGCGCGGCGCGGTCAGGCGCCGCCCGCCGGCCTCGATCTCGCCCATCAGGCCGCGCGGCCCGAAGATGGGATGGTCGAGCAGCATCTCCGCGTCCGGCACCACCGCCATCGGCACCCGCATTTTGCGGCCCAGCGCGGCCCAGTCCTCGGCCGCGCGGGTCTTGAGGCGGGCGTCGATCACCGGCTCGATCTCGTCCACCCGCTCGCCGCGGAGCTGGATGGTGGCGAGGTCGGGGTCCGTCGCCCACTCCGGCAGCTCCAGCATCTCGCAGAAGGCGGCCCACTGGGCGGGGGTCAGCACGGTGATGCCCAGCCACTTGCCGTCGGCGCACCGGTGGGACGAGACGGGGCAGGTCGGGAAGAACCGGTTCACGCCCTTGCGCTCGCAGGGGCGGCCGTAGCCGATGGCGTCGGCCATGGCGAGCTCCGCGAGGCACAGGTTCGCCTCCAGGATCCCCACCTCGAACTCCCGGTGCCGGCCGCCGGCGTAGAGCGCCGCGAGCCCCGCGTGCAGCGCGCAGACCCCGCCGACCATGGCGGCCTGCAGGTCGCCCAGCTGCTGGGGCGCCTCGTCGACCGGGCCCACGATGTGGATCATCCCGATCAGCGCCTGCACCACCGCGTCCGAACCCTTCCAGTCCGAGAGCGCGCCGCCGCCCGTGAACCAGCGCAGGTCGAGCGTGGCGGCGCGGGGCTTCGCGGCCGGCGCGGGGCGCGCGGCCTCCTCGCCCAGGATCAGCAGGTCCGCGCCCGCGATCAGCGCGTCGAGCCCGCCCGCGGCCGGGGTCTTGCCATGGTCGAGCCAGGCGAACAGCAGCCCCTCGGTGGCGGGATCGTCGGGAACCTCGCGCCGCCGGCGCAGGGGATCGCCGCCCTCGGGCTCGACCCGGATCACCTCCATCCCGAGGTCGGCGAGCATCCGCCCGCACCAGGCGCCGCCCACGCCGCCGCCGATCTCGACGGCGCGCAGGCCCTTCAGCGGCGCGCTCATGGCAGGGCGTCCGGGGCGGGGGTGGTCGGGCGGTCGAGCGCGCCCAGCGGGCGCGCCTGCGGGGCTGGCCGCGGCATGGAGATCCTCCCAGATCCTTTGTGTGCGTCCGACCTCTCGGGCCCGTCAGGGGGCCGGGGCGGTTTCGCGCCGAGGGTATGCCTGACAGCTGTCAGGAATCAAGGCCCGACGATCAGCCTCCCTTGCGACCTCGCCCGCCCGGGGCCTCGCCCGGGCCGCCGCGGGGCCGCCGCGGGGCCGCGCGGGCCCCGGCAGGGCAGGGGCGCCGGCCGGCGCGATCCGGCGCGGGCGGCGCGCGAGGGGCCGGGACGGCCGGGGCGGGAGAATCAGCCCTGCGGCGCCGCGCCCGCGCTGCGCGCCCCGGCGGCGGCCGGGGCGTCGGCGGCGCCGGCCTCGGCCGCCAGCCGCTCGACCATCGCCGCGACCGAGAAGGCCACCGTGCGCAGCAGCACGTCGGGGTCCGCGCCCTTGTTGAGCCAGTCGCGCATCGGGCCGAAGGCGGTCATGAAGATGATCAGGTTGGACAGGATCTCGGGATGGGGATCGTCCTCGGGCACGCCGGCGAGCCGGCGCAGGTGCACGGCCAGCTCCCTCAGCATCCGCTTCTCGCGGGCGTGCATGGCGCGGCGGTCCTCGTCGCGCAGATGCGGCACGGCGCGGTAGGACAGCAGGATCCCCTGCCGGTTGGTGCCCCACAACTGGCGCAGGTAGTCGACCAGCACCTGCTCCAGCGGCTCGCCCGGGCGGGCGTCCAGCATCTCGGGCAGGGTCGGGGCGTCGGTGCGGAACCACAGCTTGTTCAGCAGCCTGCGCAGGATGTCGTGCTTGTTGGCGACGTAGTCGTAGAGGCTCGCCTGGTTGACCCCCGAGCGGGCGCAGATGTCCCGGATCGTGGTCGAGGCGAAGCCCTTCTCCAGGAACAGGTCCAGCGCCGCGTCGCAGATCTGGTCGCGCCGGATCTGCACCAGGTCGGGGTTCTGGATGCCCTCGACCACCGCCTCGGTCAGCTCCGCCGGCGGGGCCGCGCCGGCGCCCCCTGATCCCGCGCCCCCCGATGTCGACCGTCTCGCCGTCACGAGATCCCCATCCGCTGTGCCAGGCGGCCGACCCTAGGCGCCGCCCCGGGGCGGCGCAAGCGCGGCGCCGGCGCGTCCCCCGCCCGCCCCGATCTTCCCGACCGGCCGGCAGGCGGCTTGACGCTCCATGGCGCCCTCTGTAGCCTGACAAGCGTCAGCCTGTCGACCGTCAGGAATCGTTCCTCGGTCGGAGGCGGGCAGGAGACGCGAACCAGACGGGGGCCAACCCCGCGGCTTGCGGGAGGAGAACGACGATGGGCGTGGCGACACGCGACCGCGCGCGGCCCGGCCGTGGCGCGGCGACAGCAGGCATCCGCGGCGCGGCGACGGCAGGCATCCGCGGCGCGGCGGGCATGAGCGCCGGCGGACCCCGTTCCGGACAGCGCGACGCGCAGGGCAGGTCGGCCGAATGAGCGCCGACGCAGGACTGGTCGAGGCCGCGACGCGTCCCTCGACCGCCGCCGCCCCGCTGCTTTCGGTCAGCGACCTGGGCATCGCCTTCGGGCCCCGACGCGGCTTCGGCGGCGTGCGGGTGACCGAGGGCGTGGGCTTCGACATCGCCCGCGGCGAACGCGTGGGCCTGGTGGGCGAGAGCGGCTGCGGCAAGACCGTCACCGGCCTCGCCCTGATGCGCCTGCTGCCCCCGACGGCGCGGATCGACGGGCAGGTGATGCTCGACGGCGAGAACCTGCTCAAGGCCTCGCCCTCGCGGATGCGCCGGCTGCGGGGCGCCAAGATCGCGATGATCTTCCAGGAGCCGATGACCGCGCTCGACCCCGTGTTCACCATCGGCGAGCAGATCGGCGAGGCGCTTCGCATCCACAAGCCGGTGAGCAAGGCCGAGGAGCGCGAGCGGGTGATCGAGGCGCTGGCCGAGGTCGGCATCCCCGCCCCCGCCCGCCGCGCCCAGGAATACCCCCACCAGCTCTCGGGCGGGATGCGCCAGCGCGCGATGATCGCCATGGCGCTGGTCTGCCGCCCCGAGCTGATCATCGCCGACGAGCCGACCACCGCGCTCGACGTCACCATCCAGGCCCAGATCATGGACCTGCTGGCGCGCCTGTCGGAGGACACCGGCACCGCGCTCCTGTTCATCACCCACGACCTCGGCGTGGTGGCCGAGACCTGCACGCGCATGATCACCATGTACGCGGGCCAGGTGGTCGAGGACGCGCCGGTCGACGAGGCGCTGATGCGCCCGCGTCACCCCTACACCTCGGGGCTCCTGCGCTCGCTGCCCCAGCTCAACCGCGGGCTGGGTGAGGACGGGCGCCGCTCCTTCGCCTTCATCCCGGGCCGCGTGCCCTCGCCGATGGCGATGCCCGAAGGCTGCCGCTTCCGCGACCGCTGCGGCTTCGCCGAGGCGGGCTGCGAGCGGCCGCAGGTGCTGACCGACGTCGGCCCCCAGCGCCGCGCGCGCTGCCGCCGCACGGAAGAACTGACCTTGCCGGGAGCCGTGGATTGACCCTCGCCCCTTCCTCCGCCGACCTCCAGCAGCCCGTCGTCCGCGTCCAGGGCCTGCGCATCCTGTTCCCCTCGCTCGACGGCTCCGACACGGTGAAGGCCGTGGACGGCGTCGACTTCGAGATCCGCCCCGCCGAGACCTTCGGGATCATCGGCGAGAGCGGCTCGGGCAAGTCGACCATCGGCCGGGCGCTGGTGGGGCTGCTCGACGCGACCGAGGGGGTGGTCGAGCTCGACGGCCGCACCCTGAACTCCGTCCCGCGGCGGGAGCGTCGGACCGCCCGCCAGGCCTACCAGATCGTCTTCCAGGACCCCCACGCGGCGCTGAACCCCCGCATGACCCTGATGGAGAGCCTGACCGAGCCGCTCCGCATCCGCGGCGGCGTCTCCGAGGACGAGATGCGCCGCAAGGCGCAGGACAGCATGGAGCGCGTGGGCCTGCGCGCCGAGATGCTGGGCCGCTACCCCCACGAGCTCTCGGGCGGGCAGAAGCAGCGCGCCAACATCGCCCGCCTGCTGCCCCTCAACCCCCGCCTGATCGTCTGCGACGAGGTGGTGGCGGCCCTCGACGTCTCGATCCGCGGCGAGGTCCTGAACCTCTTCGCCGACCTGCAGCGCGACTTCGGCATCGCCTACGCCTTCATCGCCCACGATATCGCGGTGGTGGCCCAGGTCTCGGACCGCATCGCGGTGACCTACCTGGGCCGGTTCATGGAGGTCGGCCCGGCCGAGGCCGTGACCGAGCGCCCGCTGCACCCCTACACCACCGCGCTGCTCTCGGCCGAGCCGCGCCCGCTGCCCGCGCATCTGCGCGAGGCGCGCCGCATCGACCTGAAGGGCGAGATCCCCAGCCCCGTCGACCCGCCTTCGGGCTGCCGCTTCCGCACCCGCTGCCCCTGGGCGCAGGCGCGCTGCGCGGCCGAGGTCCCGGAGTGGCGCGAGCTGCGCCCCGACCACTACGTCGCCTGCCATTTCGCCACGCCCCACGGGATCGAGGCGCCGCCGGCGGCGGGCGAACACGACTGACGGCGGGCGGGGGAGAGCGGCCCCCGCCCCCGTCGACCCCGCAGGAGCGCCACGAAGACGCTCGCGCGGATCCAGGAGGAGAAGACCCAGATGACCGACAGGTCCAAGACGCACGGCCCGCACGAACAGGGCCTGCTCGCCCGTCTCCCGCAGCTTCGGCGCCGCCAGTTCCTGGCGGGCGCGGCGGCGCTCTCGGCGCTCGGCGCGGCGGGGGTTCCGCTGCGCGCCGGCGCGGCGCCCTCGGGCCACCTGCGGGTGGTGGCCAACGCCAACCCCTCCAGCCTCGACCCCGCCACCGGCGGCGCGGGCTCGGACCACGTGTTCCTCTACTGCTTCTACGACACGCTGGTGGACTGGGACTTCGCGACCCTCGCGCCCCAGCCCGGGCTCGCGGAGAGCTGGGAGTTCACCGACCCCCAGACCCTGGTCTTCACCCTGCGCCAGGGCGTGACCTTCCACGACGGCACGCCCTTCGACGCGGCCGCGGTGGCGTTCAACCTCCAGCGCAACCGCACCGCGGAGCTGTCGAACATCAAGAACGACCTCGCCAACGTCGAGACGGTCGAGGCGACGGGCGAGCACGAGGTGACGCTCAAGCTCTCCGCCCCCGACACCGCGCTGCCGCTGATCCTGTCGGACCGGGCGGGCATGATGGTCTCCCCCGCCGCCCTCGGCAACGACCCCGAGGCGAAGGTCGACCGCGCCCCGGTCGGCACCGGCCCCTGGACCTTCACCGCCTGGACGGACGGCGACAAGGTCTCGGGCGCGGCCAACCCCGACCACTGGCGCGAGGGCATCCCCAAGGTCGAGAGCATCGAGCTGCAGATCATCCCCGAGCGCGCCACCGCGCTGCGCGCCGCGCAATCCGGGCAGGCCGACATCGCCTACCAGATCTCCGAGCAGCAGAAGGTGCTGATCGAGAAGATGCCGACGCTGGAGCTCGCCTTCGGCCCGACGCTCTACGTCTACCAGCTCTATCTCAACGCCTCGCGCGGGCCGCTCTCCGATCCGCGGATCCGCAAGGCGATCACGATGGCGGTGGACCGCGAGGACTGGGTGAAGGCGACCCAGGCGGGCGTGGGCGAGCCGGCGTGGATGAACCTGCCCCAGGCGCACTGGGCCTGGTCGGAAGAGGCGGCGAAATACACCCAGCACGACCTCGACCGCGCCAGGGCGCTGATGAAGGAGGCCGGCGTCGAGGGCGGCTTCGAGCTCGACTTCCGCGGCTACACGGACCAGGCCTCGGTGCAGCGCTCGGAGGTGATCCTCCAGCAGCTCGGCAAGCTCAACATCACCGGGCGCTTCACCAACGGCACCATCGCCGAGACCTCGTCGCGCTTCTTCTCGGCCGAGAAGGCGGGCGACGTGCTGCTCTCGGCCTGGACCGGGCGGCCGGACCCGAGCCTGACCTACTCGCTGCTCTACTCGGAAAGCTCCTACTACAACCCCGGCCGCGTCGCGCCCCCCGAGGGGTTCGAGGCGGCGATGGCCGACAGCCGCGCCACCGCCGACCAGGCCGAGCGGGCGGCGGCGCTGGGCCGCGCGCAGGCGCTGGTCATGGACGCCGCCCTGACCATCCCGCTGAGCATCCGCTACGAGGTCGACGCGCTGTCGACCAAGGTTCAGGGCTACTCGGCCAACCTGCTGGGCAAGCCGAAGTTCCTGCACGTCGGACTGGGCTGAGCGCCCGCTCCGCACGCCGCCCCGCGCGCCCGGACCCGGGCGCGCGGATCCCGCCCGAAACAGCCGCGAAGACGGCGCGGGCCCCCACAGGGAGGACGATCGATGGATGACAAGCTCGCGAAACTGAAAGCCGAGGGGATGCTCGCGCACCTTCCCCCGCTGCGTCGCCGCCAGTTCCTGGCCGGGGCCGCCGCCGCGGCCGGCGTCGGCGCGCTGGGCCTGCCGCGCATGGCGGCCGCCCAGTCGGGGACCACGCTGCGCATCTCCAGCTACACCAACCCCTCGTCGATGGACCCCGCGATCGGCGGCAACGGCGGCGACCACGTCTATCTGTGGAACTTCTACGACACGCTGATCGAGTGGGACTTCGACACGCTCGCCCCGATCCCCAGCCTCGCCAAGGCCTGGGCGTTCACCGATCCCACCACCCTGGTGCTGACCCTCGAGGAAGGCGTGACCTTCCATGACGGCTCGCCCTTCAACGCCGAGGCGGTGGTCTTCAACCTCGAGCGCAACCGCTCGGCCGAGACCTCCAACGTCAAGCCCGACCTCGCCACGATCGAGAGCACCGAGGCCACCGGCGAGTTCGAGGTCACCATCCGCCTCAAGCAGCCCGACACGGCCCTGCCGCTGATCCTCTCGGACCGCGCGGGCATGATGGTCTCGCCGACCGCGCTGAACAACGACCCCGAGGCCAACGTCAACCGCAACGCGGTCGGCGCGGGTCCGTGGAAATTCGTCTCCTGGACCGACCACGACAAGGTCGAGGGCACGCGCAACGAGACCTACTGGCGCGACGGCCAGCCGGCGATGGACAACCTGGTGATGACCATCACCCCCGAACGCGCCACCGCCATGCGCGCGGTGCAGTCGGGCCAGTCGGACCTCGCCTATTCGCTGTCCGAGTCGCAGAAGACCCTGATCGAGCGGCTGCCGAACCTGAGGCTGGTCGAGGGGCCGACGGTCTACATCTTCCAGCTCTACCTCAACCGCTCCCGCGGGCCGCTGCAGGACGTGAAGGTCCGCCAGGCCCTGCAGCTCGCCATCGACCGCGAGGCCTACGTGCAGGCCACCCAGGCCGGCGTCGGCGAGCCCGCACGCATGTTCCTCCCCCAGGCCCACTGGGCCTATTCCGAGGCCGCGGCCGAGCATGTCTATTTCGACCTCGACAAGGCGAAGTTCCTGCTCAAGGAGGCCGGGCTCGAGAGCGGGTTCGAGATCGACTTCGTGAGCTACACCGACCAGGCCTTCGTGCAGCGCCAGGAGGTGGTGCTCGAGCAGCTCTCCAAGATCAACGTGCGCGGCAGCTTCCGCAACGGGCCGGTGCCCGACATCGTCTCGCGCTTCATGGGCAAGGAGAAGTCGGGGGATTCCATGCTCTCGGCCTGGACCGGGCGACCCGATCCGACCCAGACCTACGACCTGCTGTTCTCGGAGAACTCGTTCTACAACCCCGGCCGCACCCCTCCGCCCGAGGGCTTCGCCGAGGCCCTGGCGCAGAGCCGCGCGACCTCCGACCAGGCCGAGCGCGCGGCCGCGTTCGACAAGCTCCAGACCATCGTCATGCGCGACGCTTTGGCGATCACCCTCTCGGTCCGCTACGAGGTCAACGTGGCCACCGACAAGGTCACGGGCTTCCTGCCGAACCTGCTGGGCAAGCCCAAGTTCCGCGAAGTGAAGGTCGGCTGAGGCCGAAACCGCGCCGCGCGGGATCCCCCGCGCGGCGCCCCCTGTCCCCCCGAGATCGGAAGGTTCGACGTGCTCAACCCCCTCCAGCGCCGGATGCTGCGCCGCCGCCTGCTGCAGGCGATCCCGGTGCTGTTCCTGGCCACCTTCTCCGTCTTCATGCTGATGAAGCTGCTGCCCGGCGACGTCGCCGTGGTGCTGGCAGGCGAGCAGGCGACCGACGAACGCATCGCCGAGATCCGCGAGATCTACGGATTGAACCGCCCGCTGCTGGTGCAATACGGCGACTGGGTGCTCGGCGCGCTGCAGGGCGACCTCTCGCAGTCGCTGCTCTCGGGCGAGGAGATCTCGACCACCATCGCGCGGGTGTTCCCCAACACGCTGTTCATCGTCGCCTATGCGATCGTGATCTCGATCGTGCTGGGCGTGCCGCTGGGCGTGCTGGCCGCGAGCCGGCCCAACACCTGGGTCGACAAGTTCGTGATGACCTTCTCCTCGGTGGGCGTGGCGCTGCCGAACTTCTGGCTGGCGATGATCTTCGTTGGCGCCTTCGCGCTGAACCGCGCCTGGCTGCCCGCCACCGGCTTCGTCCCCCCGCAGGAGGATTTCTTCGCCGCCGTCTCCCACGCCACCCTTCCCGCCGTGGCGCTCGCCGCCTCCGGCGTCGCCGAGGTGGCGCGCCAGCTGCGCTCCTCCCTCGTGGAGATCCTGCAGTCCCAGCACTTCCGCACCCTGCACGCCAAGGGCCTGCACCCGCGGGCCATGCTGTGGCGCCACGGGCTGCGCAACGTCTCGGTGAACCTGCTCACCGTGATCTCGCTGCTGGTGAACCGCACGCTCGCGGCCACCGTCGTCGTGGAGGCGGTCTTCGCCATCCCCGGCATGGGCACCACGATGGTCAACGCCACCCTGCAGCGGGACTTCCCCGTGGTTCAGGGCGTGGTGCTGATGATGGTGCTGACGGTGATCACCGTGAACCTGATCACGGACATGCTCTACAGCGTGCTTGACCCGAGGATCGGCCAGAAATGACCTCCGCGCCCCGCTCCCTCCACGCCGGCGAGACCTCCTCCGGGAGCTCGCCCGACGCGGACCCCGCGCCCTCGGCCGTCGCGGCCGCGCGCGCGGCCTCGCCGAGCGCCGTCGCCCAGGCCCAGGCCGCGGCCCGGCCGGCGAGCTACTCCGTCGCCGACGTCCCGCCCAGCCGCCGTTCCTTCGGCCGCAAGGTCCGCGACTGGGGCGCCGACGACCCGTTCGCGGTGGTGGCGCTGATCGTGCTGCTGACCATCGTCGGCTGCTCGATCTTCGCGCCCTGGATCTCGCCCTACGACCCGACGCTGCAGGACTACAACGTCATCCTGATGCCGCCGTCGCCGGACTACATCCTGGGCACCGACGACCTGGGCCGCGACGTGTTCAGCCGCCTGATCCATGGCGCCTCGGCCTCGGTCTACGCGGCCTTCCTCGCGGTCGGGGTGGCCGCGATCCTGGGCATCCCCGTGGGCCTGATCGCGGGCTATGCCGGCGGCTGGGTCGACGACGCCATCTCGCGCATCATCGACACCTTCCTGAGCTTTCCCGCCATCGTGCTCGCCATCGCCGTCACCGGCGTGCTCGGCATCGGCCTGACCAACGCGATGATCTCGGTGGGCATCGTCTTCGCCCCCCAGCTGGCGCGGCTGGCCCGCGCCCGCACCCTGGTCCTGAAGCAGGAGCTCTACGTCGACGCCGCCCGCTGCTTCGGCGCCTCGCCGACCCGGATCCTGTGGAAGCACGTCCTGCCCAACGCCATCCAGCCGGTGCTGGTGCAGATGACCCTGCTGATGGCCGTGGCCCTGCTGGCCGAGGCGTCGCTGTCGTTCCTGGGCCTGGGCATGCAGCCGCCCGAGCCCTCCTGGGGCGGCATGATCGCGCGCGCCTACCTCTACATGCAGATCGCGCCCGAGCAGATGTACGCCCCCGGCCTCGCGATCCTCGCGACCGCGCTCGCCTTCAACACGCTGGGCGAGAGCCTGCGCGAGGCGATGGACCCGACTTCCGGCAAGCGCTGACCCTTCCCGGCGCGCCCCCCTCCCGGGGCGCGCCGCCCCGACCTTCTGGAGACCCCGCCGCATGCCCTCCGCGCAGCCCGCGTCCGCCCCCCGCGCCGCCACCCTGTCCCGCCTGCTGATCGCCAACCGCGGCGAGATCGCCCTGCGCATCCAGCGCACCGCCGCCGACCTGGGCGTCGAGAGCGTCGCCATCCACTCGCAGGACGACGCCAAGTCCCTCCACGTCCGCCGCGCCGACGCCGCCCACGCGCTGTCGGGCGTCGGCGCCCGCGCCTACCTCTCGGTCGAGGCCGTGATCGAGGCCGCCCGCGCCACCGGCGCCGACGCCGTCCACCCCGGCTACGGGTTCCTGTCCGAGAACACCGCCTTCGCCCGCGCCGTCGAGGCCGCGGGCCTCGTCTTCGTCGGCCCCACGCCCGAGCAGCTCGCCCTGCTGGGCGACAAGGTCTCCGCCAAGCGCCGCGCGCAGGAGGTCGGCGTCCCGATCCTGCCCGGCACGGCGGAAGATACGGACCTGCAAGGCGCCCGCGCCTTCTTCGACCAGCTCCCGGACGGCGCCGCGATGCTGATCAAGGCCGTCGCCGGCGGCGGCGGCCGGGGGATGCGCGTGGTCCGCGAGGCCGCCGAGATCGAGGACGCCTGGACCCGCTGCCGCTCCGAGGCCAAGGGCGCCTTCGGCGACCCGGCCGTCTACGTCGAGCGCTTCCTCCCCGCCGCCCGCCACCTCGAGGTGCAGGTGCTCGGCGACGGAACCGGCGCCTGCATCCACCTGGGCGAGCGGGAATGCACCCTCCAGCGCCGCCACCAGAAGGTCGTCGAGATCGCCCCCTCGCCGACCCTGCCGGCCGCGACCCGCGAGGCCCTCTGCGCCCACGCCCTCAACCTGGCCTCCTCCGCCAACTACCGCAGCCTCGGCACCTTCGAATTCCTGATGGACGCCGAGACCGGCGAGATCTTCTTCATCGAGGCCAACCCCCGCATCCAGGTCGAGCACACGGTGACCGAGGCCGTCACCGGCCTCGACCTCGTCGCCCTGCAGATCGAGATCGCCCGCGGCCGCACCCTGGCCGACCTCGGCCTGACCCAGACGGCGGTCCCCGCCCCCAAGGGCCACGCCATCCAGCTGCGCGTGAACATGGAGCGGATGGACGAGACGGCGGCGGCGAAACCCGCCTCCGGCACGATCCGCGCCTACGAGCCGCCCGCCGGCGCGGGCGTGCGCGTCGACGGCTTCGCCTACGCCGGCTTCAAGACCTCCACCGGCTTCGACAGCCTGCTGGCGAAGGTGATCGTGCACGGCGCCGACTGGCCCTCCGCCCTCTCCCGCGCCGAGCGCGCGGCGGCCGAGTTCCGCATCGAGGGCCTGGACACCAACCTCCCCTGGCTGCGCGCCCTCCTGGCCCGCCCGGAGGTCCGCGCCAACACCGTCACCACCCGCTTCATCGAGGCCGAGGCCAGGGCCCTGCACGCCGCCGCCGCCGCGATCTCCCCGCCGCTCTTCTTCGAGAGCGAAGCCCCGCTGGAGGACGCCTCCGCCGCCCCCGGCTCGATCCCCGAGGGCGCGGTGACGGCGCCCATGCAGTCCACCGTCCTCTCCGTCTCCGTCGAGACGGGCGACACGGTCGCCGCCGGCCAACAGGTGGCCGTGCTCGAAGCCATGAAGATGGAGCACGTGGTCGTCGCCCCCCACTCCGGCACGGTCCGCCGGGTCATGGCCCAGCCCGGCGTCACCCTGATGGACGGCGCGCCGATCCTGGTGATCGAACCCTCCGAGGACGCCGGCGACGCCATCGCCGCCGAGGAGGAGATCGACCTCGACCTGATCCGCCCCGACCTCGCCGAGGCGCTGGAGCGCAACGCCTACGGCCGCGACGAGAACCGCCCCGAGGCCGTCGCCAAGCGCCACGCCCGGGGCCACCAGACCGGCCGCGAGAACCTCGCCCAGGTCTGCGACCCCGGCACGTTCCTCGAGTACGGCGAGACCGCCATCGCCGCCCAGCGACAGCGCCGCACGCTGGACGACCTGCGCAAGAACACCTCGGGCGACGGCATCCTGACCGGCATCGGCCTGGTGAACAGCGAGCAGGTCGGCGAAGACCTCGGCCGCTGCGCCTTCGCGGTCGCCGACTACATGGTGCTCGCGGGCACCCAGGGGCAGCGCCACCACCGCAAGCTCGACCGCATCTTCCACCTGGCGAAGGAGTGGTCGATCCCCGTGGTCCTCTTCGCCGAGGGCGGCGGCGGGCGCCCCGGCGACACCGAGCGCTCCACCTACGCCGGCATCTCCAACCGCACCTTCACCGCCTTCGCGGAGCTCTCGGGCCAGGTGCCGCTGGTCGGCGTCGTCTCCGGCCGCTGCTTCGCGGGCAACGCGGCGTTCCTCGGCTGCTGCGACGTGATCATCGCCGACGAGAGCTCCAACATCGGCATGGCCGGCCCCGCGATGATCGAGGGCGGGGGCCTGGGCGTCTACGCCCCCGAGGAGATCGGCCCCATCGACGTGCAGTCGAAGAACGGCGTCGTCGACATCCGCGTCAAGGACGAGGCCGAGGCCTGCGCCATGGCCCGCAAGTACCTCTCCTACTTCCAGGGCCCGGTCCCCGATTGGGAAGCCCCCGACGCCCGCCGCCTGCGCCACGTGGTGCCCGAGAACCGCCTGCGCTCCTACGAGGTGCGCGACGCGATCCACGGCATGGCGGACGTGGACTCGGTGCTGGAGCTGCGCCCCGAGTTCGGCGTCGGCATCGTCACCGCCTTCATCCGGATCGAGGGCAAGCCCTTCGGCATCATCGCCAACAACCCCAAGCACCTCGGCGGCGCCATCGACGGCCCGGCGGCGGACAAGGCCAGCCGCTTCATGCAGCTCTGCGACGCCTTCGACGTGCCGCTGATCTCGCTCTGCGACAGCCCCGGCTTCATGGTGGGACCCGAGGCCGAGAAGACCGGCCTCGTGCGCCATGTCTGCCGGATGTTCGTCACCGCCCGCTCGCTGACCGTGCCCGTCTTCGGCGTGGTCCTGCGCAAGTGCTACGGGCTGGGCGCCCAGGCGATGCTGGCCGGCGGCACCTACGACGACTTCTTCACCGTCGCCTGGCCGACGGGCGAGTTCGGCCCCATGGGCCTCGAAGGCGCCGTGCGGCTCGGCTACCGCAAGGAGCTGGATGCGGTCGAGGACCCGCAGGAGAAGCAGGCCCTCTACGACCGCCTCCTCGACGAGATGTACCAGCAGGGCAAGGCGATCAAGGTCGCCGAGACCCTGGAGGTCGACGCCGTGATCGACCCGGTGGAGACCCGCAAATGGATCCTCGGCGGCCTGCGCTCGACGCGCCTGCGCCCGCCGATGTCGGGCCGCAAGCGCCCCTTCGTGGACGCCTGGTGAGGGAGGAAACGATGCCCAGAGACGAAGAGCCCAAAGGCTGGGGCCCGGAGGTCGAGGCGCTCGACGCCCGCCGCGCCCGGATGCGCCAGATGGGGGGCGAGGCCAACATCGCCCGCCACCACGCCCGCGGCAAGCTCACCGCGCGCGAGCGGCTGGAGATGTTCGCCGACCCCGGCAGCTTCCGCGAGATCCACCCCTTCTCGGCCGATGCCGTCTACGACGGCGAGGAGCTGGTGGAGTTCACCCCCAAGGGCCTGATCGAGGGCTCGGCGAAGGTCCGCGGCCGCAAGGTCGTGGTCACCGCGGGCGACTTCACCGTCAAAGGCGGCTCCGGCCGCGGCACGCGGGGCGGCCTGGGGCAGGAGATCGGCTCGGCCAAGAAGGCCCTGCAATGGCGCCTCCCCTACATCCGCCTGCTGGATGCGGTCGGCGGCTCGGTCCGCGGCTTCGAGGCGCTGGGCCGCACCTACCTCCCCGACGGCAACGACTACATCGCCCCCGAGGTGGAGCTGCTGCAGGAGGTTCCGGTGGCCTCCGCCGTGCTCGGCTCGGTCGCCGGCCTGCCGGCGGTGCAGGCGCCGATGTCGCATTTCTCGGTGATGGTGAAGGGCATCTCCCAGATCTTCCCGGGCGGCCCGCCGGTGGTGAAGGCCGCCTTCGGCCTCGACATCACCAAGGAGGAGCTGGGCGGCGACCAGATCCACACCCGCGTCTCCGGCTGCATCGACAACGTCGCGGCCACCGAGGCCGAGGCGATGGAGCAGATCCGCACCTGGCTGAGCTACCTCCCCCAGTCGCGCGACGAGATGGCCCCCCGCCTCGAGACCGACGACGACCCCGAGCGGCGCGAGGACTGGCTGCTGGAGGCGATGCCGAAGGACCGCCGCAAGGTCTACGACTCCCGCGCCATCCTGAAGGCCATCGTCGACCGGGAGTCCTTCTTCGAGATCGCGCCCCTCTACGGCAAATCCCGCATCACCGGCCTCGCCCGTTTCAACGGCTATCCGGTGGGGATCATGATCAACAACCCGCGCGCGCTCGGCGGCGCGACGGACGCCCATGCCGGCGCCAAGGCCATGCGCCTGATGCAGCTGTGCGACCTGTTCAACCTGCCCCTGATCTCGCTGGCGGACGAGCCGGGGTTCCTGGTGGGGCTGGAATCGGAAAAGCAGGGGATCGAGCGGGCAGGGGCGCGCATGGTCTCCACCGTCTGCCTGACCACCATGCCCTGGTGCACGGTGGTCATGGGCCGGCTCTACGGCGTGGCGGGGCAGTGCCACCACCGCGCCTCGGGCATGTTCCAGCGCATGGCCTGGCCCTCGGCCAACTGGGGCTCGATGCATATCGCGGGCGGCGTCTCGGCCGCCTACCGCGCCGAGATCGAGGCCGCCCCCGACCCCGAGGCCAGGCGCCTTGAAATCGAGGCCCGCCTCACCGCCATCGCCAACCCCCTGCGCACGGCCGAGGCGACCGGCCAGGACATCATCGACCCCCGCGACACCCGCGCCCGCGTCTGCGAGTTCGTCGAGGAGGCGCAGCGCGTCCTGCTGCGCCAGCTCGGCCGCTCCCGCATGGCCTACCTTCCGTAGGCGCCACGGAAAATCCGCGGCGGCCCTGAACCCGACGGGCCGCCGCGCGCACCCATGGGCACCGAAAAGAACGGAGCCCGAGGGAGCCCCCGCATGAAACGCTTCGGCGCGCACACCTACCCCGACACGATCGACACGATCGTGGCGGACAGCACCTTCGTGAAGGTCTTCTTCAACCACCTGGTGGCGGAGCTGAGCCCGGAGAACCTTCTGTTCTACCTGGGCGGCTTCGATCCCCGGGCGACCTATCCGGTGTTCATCCAGCTCGGCGCGAAGCACCAGATCAACATCAGCTCCGCGCAGCGCGAGCCGATGGACGAGCTCGCCGCCGCGGGCGACTGGGACAATGTCGAGTGGGTCCGCCTGATCTCCGACGCGCGGGAGGAGGTCAGGAAGGTGATGACCAACGACTCGCTGACGCGGTTCTGGAAATCCGACGCCTTCCTCAAGCATCACGAACGCCGCGGCGGCGCGCGCGCCGACGTGGCCCAGGAGGTCGCCGATCCCCCGCCGCCGCCGCTGTGGCAGCGCGCGGCGACCACCTTCGGCTTCAAGTCGCCCCAGGTCCTGCAGGCCTACATCGCCGCCTTCGAGGCGAAGGGCGAGACGCTGACCCTCGGCGCCTGCCGCAAGATGCTCGCGGCCGAGAACCGGAAGATGGACCCGTACCTGTTCAACCGGATGCTGGTCCGCGACGGCTACGCCCGCAAGCCCGCCGACCTCGAGGCCGATCCCCGCGCGGTGGAGACCGAGATCGACCCGCTCGACGCGCCCGCCGATCTCGACCCCGAGACCGGCGAGCTGCAGATCGCCGACGTCGCCGGCCTGCAGGTGACCTTCAAGAAGGACAAGCTGAAGGCCTGCGGCTTCACGCTGATCACCCGCGACGAGGATCTCCGGGCGCTGAGCGACATGGTGCTGGCCCATGTCGCCAAGGACCCCGACGCCCTGCGCCGCTACGTGCAGATCCAGAAGGCCGAGCGGCAGAAGAAGAACCAGGCGATCGAGGGCATCACCTTCGTCAAGATGATGAAGAAGATGCGCGAGGAGCGGGCCTACACCATCGGCGGCGCCGTCGCCCCCGCCTGACCGCCCCCGCCTCGCCGCGCAGGCGCCCGCGGCTCCCGCAGGCGGCCGGCCCGCGCAGCCGGCCCGGGGCGCGGCGTCTCCCCGCGCCCCGGGGGCCTTCGCTCCGCCTCCCGTCGCATGACCTCCCCGCGCCGCCTCCCGGCGCGCCGCCTCCCCGCGCGGCGCAGGCGGGCCATCTCCAGCCGCGTCGCCTCCCGGCGCCGCGGCGATTGCGGCCCGCCTCCCTCTGCGCGAAGCTGGGGGGAGGGAGGATCGGCCATGTGCTTCTCGGCGACGGCGAGCTTCGCGGCGGCGGCGGTGCTGACCGGCGCCGGGGCGGTCGCGCTGCGGGCCGCGCTCGGGGCGCGGCTCGGGCCCGGCTGGACCCTCTTCGCCGCCTTCCCGCTGGTCTTCGGCCTGCAGCAGGCGCTCGAGGGGCTGGTCTGGCTGGGGGTCGAGGGCCGGCTCCCGCCCGGCCTCGCGCCCTGGACCACCGCCGGCTTCCTGTTCTTCGCCCTGTGCTTCTGGCCCGTCGCCGGCCCCCTCGCCGGACGGCTGATGGAGACGGAGCCCCGCCGCGCGCAGCTGTTCTCCGGGCTGACCGTGCTGGGGGCGGCGCTGGGCGTCTACCTGCTCGGCCGGGCGCTGGCGGGCTCGGCCGCGCCGCAGGTCCTGGACGGGCGGCTGGCCTACCTTGTCGGCGTCGACTACCCGCCGGGGATCGAGTTCGTCTACCTCGCCGTCGCCGCCAGCGCGCTGCTCGCCTCCTCGCACCGCGAGGCGCGACTGTTCTGGGCGGCGCTGACCGCCTCCTTCGCGCTGGTGGCGGCGACGTGGGAGGTGAAGACCCTGCCCTCGGTCTGGTGCTTCTTCGCCGCCCTGTGCAGCCTGCTGGTGGTGCGGGGGGTGCTGCGCCGCCGGGGGGCGGCGCAGGCGATCACTCGGCCGCGGCCTTCGGGTTGAAGCGGCGGTTGAGCTTCTTCATCCCCCCGATCCAGCGGTCGTAGTTGGCGGTCTTGTTGCGCATGTACTCCAGCACCTCGGGGTGCGGCAGCACCAGGAAGGTCTCTTCCTCGATGCAGCGCAGGCACTCGTCGGCCACCTTCTCCGGCGCCAGCAGCCCGTCCTGCGAGGCGACGCCCCCCTCGTTGCCGCGCACCATGTTGGTGTCCACCGCCTGCGGGCACAGCAGCGAGACGCGGATCCCGTCGTCCCCGTGCGTCAGGGCCAGCCACTCGTTGAACCCCACCGCCGCGTGCTTGGTCACCGCGTAGGAGGCCGAGCCCACCTGGCTCAGCAGCCCCGCCGCCGAGGCGGTGTTGAGGAAATACCCGCCCCCCCGCGCGGCCATCCGCGGGACCAGGTGCCGGGCGGCCCAGACGTGATGCATCACGTTGACCTCCCAGATCTTCTGCCAGGCGTCGTTGGGGATCTCGAGCCCGCCGCGCTGGATGATCCCGGCGTTGGCGCAGAACAGGTCGATGGGCCCGATCTGGTCCTCGACCTCCTCGATCAGCGCCTTGATGTCCTCTTCCTTCGAGACGTCGCACTTGCGCCCCACGCCGCCGATCCCCTCGGCGGTGGCCCTGGCGCCGGCCTCGTCGAGGTCGGCGCAGACCACGGTCTTCGCGCCCGCCCTGGCGAAACGCTCCGCCAGCGCCTTGCCGATGCCGCCGGCGGCGCCGGTGACCACCACGATGCGGTCCTTCACGTCCATGTCGTTCTCCCTGTCGTCTTCGGCGCGGACCGTCAGGTCCACATGTTGGAGCCGCCGCAGACGGTCAGCGCCTGCCCGGTCATGTAGCGGCTGGCGTCCGAGGCGAGATACACCGCCAGCCCCGCGAAATCCTCCGGCTCGCCCAGCCGGCGCAGCGGGATGTCCTCGTTCGCGCGGCGCTCGGCCTCGGGGTTGTCCCACAGGGCCTTGGCGAAGTCGGTGCGGATCAGGCCGGGGCAGATGGCGTTGGCGCGCACGCCCTGCGGCCCGAACTCGGCCGCGAGATTGCGCACCAGCCCGATCAGCGCCAGCTTCGACACCCCGTAAAGCCCCAGCGTCGCCGAGGGCTTGAACGCCCCCACCGACGACGTGAACATCATCGAGCCCGCGCCCTTCGCGATCATGTCCGGGACCACCAGCCGCGCCAGCCACAGGTTGGCCTGCACGTTGGTCGCCATGGTCTTCTCATAGGCCGCGTCCGGGATCTCGGAGATCTTGCCGTAGAAGATGTTCACCCCGGCGTTGCCCACCACGATGTCGATGGGCCCGGCGATCCTGCGGGTCTTCGCGACCAGCGCCTCCAGCTCCGCCGGCCGGCCGGCGTTGGCGGCGACGGCGTGGACGCGATCCGCCCCGATCTCGGCGTTGATCTCGGCCGCGGCCGCGTCGAGCTGGTCCTGCTTGCGCGACGAGATCACCACCGTCGCGCCATGGGCCGCCAGCCCCGCCGCCATCGCGCGGCCCATCCCCTTCGAGGCGCCCGTCAGCAGCGCCACCTTCCCCGTCAGGTCGAACAGTCGGGTCTCCACCATCGCGGCGTCTCCTCCCATGGAAAAGGGCGGGCCGGTCTTGGCGCCGGTCCTGCCCGGATGCGGGCGCGCGTCGGCCCTCGGGGTCAGTCCCGAAGGTCGAAGCGCACGCCGCCGATCATGATGTCGCCCGCGGGGGTCAGCACCCCGCGGGCCTCGGCCTGGGCGCGGGCCCGGCCCGCGTCCACCGCCTGCAGCCGCACGGCCGAAAGCCCCGGGCCCCGCCCGTCCGTCGCCTCGGCGAACCTCACCAGCGCGTCGGCGAGGCGCATCACCGGCATCCCCCCCTCGCGCTCCACCGGCAGGCCGCAGACCGCGGCCCATTTCGCGGCCAGCGCGGCGGGGTCCTCGGACTGCAGCTCGACCCCGGTGATGTCCGAGATCACCTCGGTCGCCACGTCCTCGCGCCAGCTTTCGCCGCCCGCGGGCATCCAGTTGCCGGCCACGTCGGCCTTCTCGTCCCAGTCGACCTCCAGGAACGCCGCCCCCATGTCGGCGGGGTGCAGCTGCATGATGTTCCAGGTCCTGCGGTCGATCTCGTGGGCGACCCGCACGCCCGCCTCGGCGGCCCGCGCACGGACCGCCGCCTGCTCCTCCAGCGTGGGGACCTGGCAGATCACCATGTAGCCCCCGTCGCCGCCGCGCCGGTCCAGATACCGCCCGCCGGCCGTGCCCGGCTGGATCGGGGCGACCACCTCCAGGAAGCGGGCGCCCACGGCGATCAGCGTGTTCTCCAGCCCGTATTTGCCGACCTCCGGATCCACGTGCCCGCGCTTGAGCGAGAACGTGGCGCAGAGGTCGTCGATCACCGGGGCCAGCTCGCGCGCGACCAGCGCGACCTGCCGCAGATGGATGCCCATGGGCGCCTCCCAGTTCAGAGCCTCGGGGTCAGGGCCTCAGCGGTTCTTCCACTGGGGCTGACGCTTCTCGACGAAGGCCTTCACGCCCTCGGTGAAGTCCTCGGTGTCCTTGAGAGCCTGCATCACCGGCTTCGAGGCCGCCATCGCTTCCTTGAAGCGCTCGATCTCGTCCATGGCGACCAGCACCTCCATGGTGGCGCGCACCGAGGAGGGCGAGACCGAGGCGATCTCCCTGGCCTTCTTCATCGCCGCGTCCATCAGCTCGGCCTTCGGGACCACCTGGTTGACGAAGCCCAGCCGCGCGCCTTCCTCGGCCGAGACATGGCGGCCGGTCAGCATCATCTCGACCGCCAGCTTGCGCCCGATCTGGCGCGACAGGCGCTGCACGCCGCCCGCGCCGGCGAAGAGGCCGACCTTGACCTCGGGCAGGGCGAAGGTGGCCGTATCCGCCGCGATGATCACGTCGCAGGCGAGCGCGGTTTCGAACCCGCCGCCCATGGCGAAGCCGTTCACCGCCGCCACGATCGGTTTGGTGCGGTCGTAGCGGGTGGCGAGGCCCGCGAACCCCGCCGGGTTCTGGCTGAGCGGCGCGCCCGAGGCGGTGGCCTTGAGGTCGTTGCCGGCCGAGAACGCCTTCTCCCCCGCCCCGGTCAGCACCGCCACCCACAGGTCGGGATCGGCCTGGAAGTCGTCCCAGACGCGGGCGAGCTCGTCATGCATGGGGCCATGCATGGCGTTGTAGACCTCGGGCCGGTTCAGGGTCACCAGCAGGATATTGCCCTGCGTCTCGGTCTTGCAGAATTCGTAGGTCATCAGGCGACTTTCTCCTCACCCACCTTCAGCCCGCCCAGGTCGAGGTCCACGAAGCGGCCCCCCTCGGCGGCGAGTTTCTTCAGCGTCGCGGCCGGGGCGAAATCGGGATCGTCCGCGCCCAGCTTCTCCATCCGCGCCAGCACGGCCTTGGGCCCCACCATGTCCCCGAACCACATCGGCCCGCCCTTGTCGGACGGCCAGCCGTAGCCGTTGAGCCAGATCACATCGATGTCCGACGGCCGCTGCGCCTTGCAGTCCTCGAGGATGCGCACGCCCTCGTTGATCATCGGGAAGATGCAGGTCTCGATGATCTCGTCCCGGCCCATGGTCGAGGGCTCGGCCCCCGTCACCTCGCGGATCACCCTGGCGGTCACGTCGGAGGGCGAGCCCTTGCGGTCCGCGTCATAGTCGTAATAGCCCGCGCCGGTCTTCTGCCCGCGGCGGTCCATCTCGCACAGCGCGTCGCGGATCGGGTTCTGGGTCTTGGCGCCCTTGCTCCACCCGATGTCGAGGCCCGCGAGGTCCGACATCTGGTAGGGCCCCATCTTGAAGCCGAAGGCGTTCAGCGCCGCGTCCACGTCCCAGGGCATCACGCCCTGGTAGACCAGCTTGTTGGCCTGCACCTGCCGCGCGCGCAGGATGCGGTTGCCCACGAAGCCCGGGCACACCCCCACCAGCGAGGCGACCTTGCCGATCTTCTTCGAGATGTCCATGCAGGTCGCGACCACGTCGTCCGCCGTCTCGTCCGCGCGCACGATCTCCAGCAGCTTCATGACGTTGGCGGGCGAGAAGAAGTGCAGGCCGATCACGTCCGCGGGCCGCGAGGTCTGGGCCGCGATCGCGTCGATATCCAAACCGGAGGTGTTGGTCCCCAGGATCGCCCCGGGCTTCGCCACCTTGTCGAGAGCTGCGAAGATCGACTTCTTCAGGTCCAGGTTCTCGAACACCGCCTCGATGATCAGGTCGCAGTCGGAAAGCGCCTCCATCTCCAGCGTGCCGGTCAGCCGGTCCATGCGCTCGGCCACCTCCTCCTGGGGGAAGCGGCCGCGGTCGGCGCTGCGCTGGTAGTTGGTGCGCACCACGCCCAGGCCGCGGTCCAGCGCCTCCTGCTTGGTCTCCAGGATCGTCACCGGGATCCCGGCCGAGGCGAAGTTCATCGCGATGCCGCCGCCCATGGTGCCGGCGCCGATCACGCCCACCTTGCGGATCTCGCGCAGGGGCAGGCCGGCGGGCAGGCCGTCGATCACCCAGGTCTTGCGCCCGGCCTCGGCGATGTAGGCCGACAGCGCCTCCTTGTCGGGATCGGCGGCGGTGAGGGAGGAGACGGTCATGGGCGAAGCTCCATCGTGGGCCGCGGAGGGGCCCGGCGGCCCCGCGCGCGGCGGAAAGCGGATGAGGGGAGCGCCGGGGGCGCACGGATCTCTCGCCCTCCGAGGCGGATGGCGGTCGGTCTCCTCCCCTTGGTCCGTCGCGGCGCCGGCGATCTCTGTCGCCGCCGGTGCGTCCGGCTGACGGGCGTCAGGACGCTAGGCCGGGCGGCCTCGCGCGGTCAAGCCTGTCGTCCGGTCAGTAAGTAGGTTCAGGCGGTCCCGTCCTCGTCCCGCCGCCCGGTGGCGATGGAGCGCACCAGCCAGAACGGCGCCAATCCCAGGCCGGCCGCGACGATGGCGAGCACGAAGCTCGCCCCATACCCGCCCGTCAGGTCGTGCAGCAGGCCCGAAGCGAAGCCCCCCACCGCCGATCCGATGCCCAGCCCGATGGTGATCATCCCGAACACCGCCCCCACGTTCTGCGGGTAGAGCCGCGCCACCAGCGCCGTCACCACCGGCCCGCGCGAGCCCATGTTGCAGCCGAAGACCGCCACGAACGCCGCCAGCAGCGCGAAGCCCGGCGCCAGCTCCAGCAGCCACAGCACCACGACCCCCAGCGCGCTCATCGAGAACGAGGCCGTCAGCACAGGCCGCCGCCCGAAGCGGTCCGCCAGCCACCCGGTCGCGAGGATCCCCACGATCGACAGCCCCCCGACCACCCCGTAGGCGGTGGCGGCG
Source organism: Albimonas pacifica (assembly GCF_900113695.1). Lineage (GTDB taxonomy): Bacteria > Pseudomonadota > Alphaproteobacteria > Rhodobacterales > Rhodobacteraceae > Albimonas > Albimonas pacifica. The sequence continues at coordinate 265,493 of NZ_FOQH01000003.1, forward strand.
GCCAGCGGCGAATACCCCAGCTCGGTCAGGTAGGCGACCAGCTGCAGCAGCACCGACCAGGTGCAGACCGCCGTCATCATCAGCGCGACGAACAGGCCCAGGAACTCCTTCTCCAGCAGGATCCGCCGCGGCGGGAACAACGAGCGGGAGCGCGGGGCCGAGGGCCAGCGCCCCGCCCCGATCCGGCGCCACGGCAGCACGACCAGCAGCACCGGGCCGGCGACCAGCAGCGCCCCGCCCATCAGCCGGTAGGCGAAGCGCCAGCCCTCCGCCTCGATGATCGCGGCCGCCAGCGGGGCGACGGTGATCATGCCCACCGAGAGGCCCGCGTAGGCGCCCGCCATGGCCATGGTCAGCTCGCCCCGGAACCAGCGCGCGATCAGGCCCGCGCCGACCGCCATGCCGGTTCCGGCGACGCCGAAGCCGACCATGATGCCGGGGCCGAGCACCGCCATCCACCACTGGGTCATGACCGAGGCGACCAGCAGCCCCGCCCCGAACAGCATCAGCGCCGGGATCCAGACCGCCCGCGCCCCGTGCCGGTCGAACAGCGCCCCCGCCAACGGCGCCGCCAGCCCCTGCGCGATCATGTAGACCGCGTAGATCGAGGAGAACGCCCCCCGGCTCCACCCCAGGTCCTCGGTCACCGGCAGCAGGAACACGGCGAAGCTCTCGCCCAGGCCGCGGGCGAGCATGTTCATCGCGAAGCACAGCGCCACGACCGCGAGGCCGGCGCCCGCCATCTCGCGGCCGGCGAACTCGGGGGGCTGCGCGTCGGAAGGGCCCCGCGGCGTCGCCGCGGGGCCGGCCTGCATCTGCGGACGTTCCATCAGCCGAACATCAGGTCCGGCAGCCAGGTGATGATCTGCGGGAACAGGATCAGCAGCAGGATGGTCAGCGCATCGGCGATGAAGAACAGGAAGATGCCCTTGAACACGTCGGTCAGCGGGATGTCCGGGCGCACGCCGTTGACGACGAAGCAGTTCAGCCCGATGGGCGGCGTGATCAGGCAGACCTCGGCCATCTTCACCACGATGATCCCGAACCAGATCGAGCACTGCCCCCCGCTGAGCCCGAAGGCGCTGTCGGCGGCCGAGACGTCCGGCCCCCCGTTCAGCGCGATCACCGCCGGGTAGACCACCGGCAGCGTCAGCAGCAGCAGGCCGATGGCGTCCATGAACATGCCCAGCACGACATAGCCCATCAGGATCCCGCCGAGGATCAGGTAGGGGTTGGCGTCGAAGCCCAGGATCCAGGTCGCGAACGCCTCCGGCAGGCCCGAGAAGCCCAGGAACCGCCCGAAGATCAGCACGCCCCAGATCAGCGAGAAGATCATCACGACGAGCTTCGAGGTCTCCATCAGCGCGGCGCGCAGCGAGGGCCAGCGCATCCCGTTGATCCAGGCCACCACCAGCACCACGAAGGCGCCCAGCGCGCCGGCCTCGGTCGGCGTCGCCCAGCCGCCGTAGACGGCCGAGACGATGATCACCACCACCGCCGCGATCGGGAACAGCCCGGGCAGGGAGCGGAAGCGCTCGCCCCAGGTGACGCCCCGGATCGGGGGGCCTGCCTCGGGGTGCAGGCTCGCCCAGACGATGATGATGGCCGCGTAGACCACCGCCGAGAAGATGCCCGGCAGGAAGCCCGCCAGCAGCAGCGCGCCCACGGATTCCTCGACGATGACCGCATAGATCACCAGGATCGTGGACGGCGGGATCAGCGAGGCCAGCGTCCCCGCCGCCGCCACCACGCCGGCGGCCAGCCGCTTGTTGTAGCCCGCCTCCAGCATCTCCGGGATCGCCACGCGGGAGAACACCGCCGCCGTGGCGACCGACGCGCCCGACACCGCGGCGAAGCCCGCCGCGGCGAAGACCGAGGCCACCGCCAGCCCTCCCGGCACCCAGCCGATCCAGGCCCGCGCCGCGGCGAAGAGCTGCCGCGTCATGCCGGCGTGGAAGGCGAGGTAGCCGATCAGGATGAACATCGGCAGCAGCCCCAGCACGAAGCTGACTGACTTCGAGAACGGGATCTGCCCCACGGCCGAGGCCGCGCCGTGCCAGCCGATCAGCTCGACGAGCCCCACCAGCCCGACGATGCCGGCGGCGAAGACCACCCGCACGCCGAGAATGACCAGGACCAGCAGCAGGCCCATGCACAGGATGCCGACCTCGGTCGGGTTCATGTAGCCGATGCCGAAGATCGCCTCCGGCTGGCCGTCGATCAGGGCCTGAAGGTTCATTTGCGGCCCTCCCGCCCGGCGGTCTCGCGCTCATGGACCAGCGCGTCGTCGTCGCGCTCGATCCCGGCCTCGCGGATCTCGCGCTCCGCCTCCTGGGCCGGGGTCAGCTGCAGGGGCACGGCCACCGGCTCGGCCGAGGGCCAGACCGTCAGGCGCAGATAGCCCAGGGTCTCGATGCCGAGGCGCAGCGCCCAGATCGAGAAGGCGATGGGCACCAGCAGCTTGGCGGGCCAGGTCGGGAACTCGATGTCGACGGTGGAGTCGCCGATCTGCCAGGCGTTGAGGAAGAACTCCCACGAATAGCGGATCAGCACGATCACCAGGCACAGGCCCGCGAAGGTGGCCAGCGCCTCGATCGCCCAGCGCAGCCGACCGGGCAGGGAGCCGATGATCAGCTCCATGCGGATGTGGGCCCCCAGGCGCTGGGCGTAGGCCGCGCCCAGGAAGGCGAAGATCGCGATCGTCTGCTCGGAGATGTCGAGATAGCCGGTGATCGGATAGCCCGCGATCCGGCTGGCGATCGAGATCGTGGTGCCGATCATCAGCACGAAGATCGTCACCGCCGCGAAGATGTTCAGCCCGTCCTCGAGCTTGCCCAGCAGCCCCGAGACCGCGCCCAGCGCGCCGCCTCCGCCCGTTGCGCCGGGATCTGTCCCGGCCGTGCCCACGCCCGCCATCGGGTTCCTTTCGCATCGGCCCCGAGAACGCCCCCGGCTCCGGGCCGCGGGGCGGCCGGCGCGGGGACGTCGTCGGAAAATCAGGAGCCGCGCGCTCCGGCCTCCGACGCCGCGCAGGGCCCGGGGGCCGGAGCGGGAGGAGGGCGGCCGGAGCCCCGCGGAACAGCGACGCCCCGGGGCCGGAGCGGACGGCGCGGACCGCCCGCGCGCGGGGGCGCCTGCCGCGGCCCCCGCGCTCCGGCCCCGGGGCTCAGGTCCTCAGCTCTCCTCGCCCTTGGCGAGGGACAGCACCAGGTCCAGCACCGCCTGGGCGTCGAACTGGTCCTTGTTGGCCGCGACCCACTCGTCCCAGACCGGCTGGCCGCCCAGCTCGCGGAAGGCGGCGAGCTGCTCGTCGGTGTAGACCACCTCGGTCAGCGCCTCGCGGAACATCGGCAGGTTCTCGGCGTCGGCCTCGTCGTAGGCGGCCTTGTAGACCTCGCGGATCTCGGGCTTCAGGTCCTCGAGCAGCTGCTGGTACTGCTCGGGCAGCGCCTCCCAGGCGGTCTTGGAGATCACCACCGGGCAGTCCGAGGTGCCGGGCGCCATGTTCGAGGTGAACCAGTCCGCCACCTCGTGGATCTTGTAGGAGGCGTGCGCGTAGGTATAGGGCAGGCTCTCGGCGTCGATGGTGCCGCGCTGGATGGCGGTGTAGACCTCGGTCGCGGGCATCGACTGGCGGATGGCGCCCAGCTTCTCGACCGCCTCGCCGACGCCGCCGCCCGCGCGCACCCGCAGGCCGGAGAAGTCCTCGGGCTTCAGCGGCGGCTCGCCCTTGCCCATGAACTCGTACTGCGGAAGGTTGGTGGTGACGTAGTACATGGCGTTCCAGGCCGCCATCTCGTCCTTCAGGATCGGGTGCTCGTAGAGCCCCATCCGCACCTTCCAGGCCGTATCGAAGTCCGGGATCGGCAGGAACGGCATGGTCATCACCATGTTCGCCGGGTTCTTGCCGGGGTGGTAGAAGTTGCAGAAGGCGGCGGCCTCGAAGGCGCCGGCCTTCAGCCCGTCCAGGTTCTCCTTGGCCTTCGAGATCTGCTCGCCGAAGAAGACGCGCACCTTGAAATTGCCGCCGGTCTCCTCCTCGAGCCGCTTGGCCATGTGCTCGATGCCGGCGGTGAAGGCCCGCGGGTTGCCCCAGACCGAGAACTTCCAGAACACGCTGGGGCCGTCGACGTTGGCGGCGAGCGCGGCCGAGGGCGCGACGAGGCCAAGGACGGCGGCGGCGAGGACGCCTTTCGCGCCCGTCCGCAGGATGCGGCGATGGGTCATGACACCTCCCTGTGTCGATTTCAGACGCTCTTTCGGCGTCTTGGATGCAGCGACGGGCGGTGGTCCGCCCTGTTCACGCCTCAGGAGAGACAGGCGCCGTCCCCCAAGTCAACCGTTCGCGACCTTCCCGGGTCGGAGACGGACGCCGCCTCGTCCCGGCCCTCGGGCCGTCGCCGCTCCCCGCTGCGGCGAGGGGGTCGCGGCCCGCTCCCGCGGGGCGCGAAATCCTGACCTTCGCGGCGCCCTTGCGGGGCGATTTTCCCGCGCCCTGCGCCCACTTGCCCGCTGGCCCCCGGTCGGCGGGCGCCGCCAACATGCCCCCTTCCGGGGCCGCAGAGGGAGCGGGACGAGATGAGCGAGATCCACGACGTCATCGTGGTCGGGGCGGGCTCCGCCGGGGCGGCGCTGGCCGGGCGGCTCAGCGAGGACCCCGCCTGCCGCGTCCTGCTGCTCGAGGCCGGCGCCGACTGGCGCAGCGCCGAGGCGCCCTGGGCCGCGCGCTCGGCCAACATCTTCCCCTTCATGATGCAGCCCGCCCACCAGGCCGAATGGCAATGGCCGGGCGTGTGGAGCCGGCGCACCGCCGTCCAGCAGCCCCGCCACTACTGGCGCGGCCGGGGGCTGGGCGGCAGCTCTCTGGTCAACGCCCAGATCGCGATCTGGGGCGTGGGCGCCGCCTTCGACGCCTGGGCCGAGGCCGGCTGCGAGGGCTGGTCGGCCGCCGACGTGCTCCCTCTGTTCGCGCGGATGGAGCACGACCCCGAGATGGCCCAGGCCAACCATCACGGCCAGGGCGGCCCGCTGCCGATCTACCGCGCCCCGCAGGACAGCTGGGGCCCCATCGACCGCGGCCTGCGCGACGCAGCCCTCGCGGTCGGCCACCCCTGGAACCCCGACCTCAACGCCCCCGACGGCGAGGGCGTCTCCTGCTATCCGATCAACAGCCGCGACGGGCGGCGGGTGACCACCAACGACGGCTATCTCGAACCCGCCCGCGGACGCGCCAACCTGACGATCGTGGGCCACGCCCTCGTCGACCGGGTGCTGATCGAGCAGGGCCGCGCCACGGGCGTCGTCGCCCGCGTGGGGGGCGAGGCGCGGACCTTCCGCGGCCGCGAGATCGTGCTCAGCGCCGGCGCCGTGCATTCGCCCGCGATCCTGATGCGCTCGGGCCTCGGCCCCTCGATGCAGCTCCGCGCCCACGGCATCGCCGTCCAGCGCGAGATGCCCGAGGTCGGGCGCAACTTCATGGACCACCCGATGCTGCGCATCCGCGTCCACCTCGACCCCGCCCACGCCATGGCGGGGCGGGACTCGCGCCACACCAACTGCTGCGTCACCTACTCCTCCGGCCTCGGCGAGGGGGGCGTGCGCGACATGATCCTGATCGGCTTCAACCACCGCAACATCGAGGGCCACGACGCGCCCGACACCGGCGGCGCGGTGGGCATCGGCCTCTTCGACGCCTTCTCCCGCGGCGAGGTCACGCTGACCTCCGCCCGCCCCGAGGACGACCCGCAGGTGGAGGAGAACATGCTCTCCGACCCCCGCGACCTGCTCAGGATGCGCGACGGGGTGCGCCGGGTGCGCGAGATGACCCGCCAGCCCGCGCTGCGCGGCATCTCGACGGGGACCGAGCTGGGCGAGTCCGGCCTCGACGTCGAGGCCGCCGCCGACCTGCCGGACGAGGCGCTCGACGCGCTGATCCTCGCCCAGGTCGGCGACATCCAGCACGCCGCCGGCACCTGCCGGATGAGCGCCTTCCGCGACCCGCAAGGGGTGGTGAACCCGGACCTGCAGGTGAAGGGCGTGCCGGGGCTGCGGGTGGCCGACGCCTCGGTGATGCCGATGGACTGCCGGGCGAACACCCACATGACCTGCGTGATGATCGGCGAATGGCTCGCCGACCGCCTGAAGGCCGAGGCCCGCGCCGCCGCCTGAGGCGGCGCGGCCCGGGCCGGGACCGGCCGCGCGCCGCAGGGCGCCCGTCTCCCGAGGCGGGGGCGTCCTTCGCCCCGCAGGCGCCAGGGTCAGGCCCGGGGCGCCTGCCGGCGGGGCAGACCTCGCGCCCCTGCGCGCCCCGTGGAAGCCGCCTCCGCAGATTGGAAGGGCGGCGCCGAAAACCGTAAGCCGCCCTTGCCAACCCGCCTGCGAACGGGGCGCCCGTGCCCGCGCGGAGCGTCTTTTGGCGACATCGGCAGGTCGGAAACCCGCCATCGGGGTTGTCATCGGCCCATGAATGAATCCTAATTGACTGAGCAGTCAACGACGCGCGCCGCCAGCCCACGGGTTCGGGGCCGCGCAGACGTCCGACCGATCCGGGGGGCGCCGAAGAAAATGCCAGGCCGCCCGGGAAGCCTCAGGGAGACGACCTCGATGAACAGATTCATGGCCGCCGCCGTCGGCGCCCTCGCCATGCCCCCGATCCTCTTCGCCGCCTCCGCCTCCGCCGCCGACTGCGGCGAGGTGGTGATGACCGAGATGAACTGGAAATCCTCCCAGGTCGTCACCGCCGTCGCCGAATTCGTGCTCGAGCAGGGCTACGGCTGCGACGTGAAGATGGTCGCCTCCTCGACCGTCCCCGCGCTCGCCTCCGTGGCCGAGACCGGCGAGCCCGACATCGTCACCGAGCTGTGGATCAACGGCGCGCCCAGCTACGCCAGGATGCAGGCCGAGGGGAAGATCACCACCCTGACCGACGTCCTCTCCGACGGGGGCGTCGAGGGCTGGTGGATCCCGCAATACGTGGTCGACGCGCACCCCGAGGCGGCGACGCTGGAGGGCATCCTCGCCAATCCCGAGCTGGTCGGAAACCGCTTCCACCAGTGCCCCGAGGGCTGGGGCTGCCAGCGCGCCAACGCCTCCAAGGGCGCCGCGGCCGGGCTCGAGGAGGCGGGCATCGAGATCTTCCAGCACGGCTCCGGCGAGACGCTGGCCGCCTCCATCGCCTCGGCCTTCGAGAACGAGGAGCCCTGGTTCGGCTACTACTGGGGCCCCACCGCGATCCTGGGCAAGTACCCGATGCACAAGATCTCGCTGGGCGAGTACGACGAGGAGATCCACATGTGCGACACCGACCCCGAGTGCCCGACCCGCGGCCAGGGCCTGTCGGAATACCCCGTCGGCCCGGTGAAGACCGTGGTCACCACCGACTTCGCCGACAACCACCCCCAGGCCGCCGCCTTCATGTCGAACCTGTCGTTCACCAACGACCAGATGAACGCCCTGCTGGCCTGGATGGACGAGAACGAGGCCACCGCCGAGGAGGCCGCCGTCCACTTCCTGACCACCGAGAAGGAGCTGTGGATGAGCTGGATCCCCGAGGAGAACGTGAAGTCCACCCTCGCCGGCTTCTTCTGATCCAGCGATCCCCGGGCCTCGCCCCCGCCCCGGCGGCGGGGGCGCGACGGCCCGCCGAACCCGCGCCGGGCGACCCCCGCCCGGCGCGAAGCGCATCCGGCGCGCGCCGGACGGACCACGAGGGGCGGCATGGCATTCTACACCGGCGTCTTCGACAGCCTCGGGCTGCGCGAGTGGTGCGACGCGGACAAGCAGGACGGGCCGCTCAGCATGGCCCAGCTCCTCGCCCGCAAGAAGGCGGCCGAGGCCGGCGGCGACGCGCAGGCGGCGATGGACGCGATCTCCGGCCCCGCGCCCTTCCCCTCGCTCGACGAGCTGCACCGCGCCTGCGACGCGGTCCCGCGCACCCGCGACTTCACCTCCGGCGCCGAGCAGCTGTTCCTCGACGTGAAGGACCCGCTGAAGGTGGTCCTCGACCCGATCACCCAGCCGCTGAGCTTCCTGCTCGACGAGTCGCTGGCCCTCTTCATGTGGCTGCCCTGGTACGTGCTGATCCCCTTGCTGGCCCTGCTGACCTGGTGGGCGACGCGCTCGTGGAAGGTGCTGGCGCTGGTGGCGGCGAGCTTCCTGGGCATGGCCTTCATCGACCACTACGACTACGCCGTCCAGACCCTCTCCATCGTCTTCGTGTGCACGATCTTCTGCGTGATCCTGGGCGTGCCCATCGGCATCGCCATGGCCCGCTCCGACCGGCTGCAGGGGGGGCTGACGCCGGTTCTGGACATGCTCCAGACGCTGCCGACCTTCGTCTACCTGATCCCGCTGATCTTCCTGTTCTCGGTGACGGAATCGAAGCTCTACGGCATCGCCATCATCCTCTACGCCATCGTCCCGGTGATCCGGCTGACCAACCTCGGCATCCGGCTGGTGGACCGCGACGTGATCGAGGCCGCCGACGCCTTCGGCATGACCTCCCGCCAGAAGCTCTGGGGCGTGCAGATCCCGCTGGCCCTTCCCAACATCATGGCGGGCGTCAACCAGACGATCATGATGAGCCTCGCCATGGTGGTCATCGCCTCGCTGGTCTCGGCCCCCGGCCTCGGCGTGCTGGTCCTGCGCGGCATCCGCAACCTCGAGCTCGGCGTCGGCCTGGTCTCGGGCCTGTGCATCGTGCTGCTGGCCATCGTGCTCGACCGCTCCACCAAGGCCGCGCTCGAGCGCATCGACCGCTCCGAGCGCTGAGGAGGCCGTGATGACCCGACCCAAGGTTTCGATCCGCGGCCTCTACAAGATCTTCGGCGGCGATCCCGAACGCGCGCTCGCCGCCGTCAAGCGCGGCATGGGCAAGACCGAGCTGCTGGAGAGCCAGGGCCATGTCCTGGGCCTGCAGGACATCAACGTCGACGTGGCGGCGGGCCGGATCACGGTGATCATGGGCCTCTCGGGCTCGGGCAAGTCCACCCTGATCCGCCACCTAAACCGCCTGATCGAGCCTACCGCGGGCGAGATCCTGGTCGACGGCGAGGACGTGATGAAGCTCGGCCCCCGCGCCCTGCTGGAGATGCGCAAGACCCGCATGTCGATGGTCTTCCAGAAGTTCGCCCTGTTCCCCCACCGCACGGTGCTGGAGAACGCCGGCGCCTCCCGCCGGATCCGCGGCGAGACGGCGGACGTGGCGGACCGCGAGGGCCGCCGCTGGCTCGAACGGGTGGGGCTGGCGGGCTACGAGAACGCCTATCCCGCCCAGCTCTCGGGCGGCATGCAGCAGCGCGTGGGGATCGCCCGGGCGCTGACCTCGGACAGCGACATCATGCTGATGGACGAGGCGTTCTCGGCCCTCGATCCCCTGATCCGCACCGACATGCAGGACCTGCTGCTGGCGTTGCAGACCGAGCTGCACAAGACCATCGTCTTCATCACCCACGACCTCGACGAGGCCCTGAAGCTCGCCGATCACCTGGTGATCCTGAAGGACGGCCGCGTGGTCCAGCAGGGCGAGCCGCAGGAGATCCTGCTCCACCCCAACGACCCCTACATCGTCGACTTCATCTCGGACATCAACCGCGCCCGGGTGCTGCGCGTCCGCTCGGTGATGGAGCGCACGCAGGCCCCGCCGGAGGCCGCCGCGGGCGAGATCGAGGAGAACGCGACCCTCGAATCCGTCATCGCCCTCTCGGGCGGCGACACGGGCAAGGTCTACCGGGTGATGCAGGACGGCGCGCAGACCGGCGTCCTGCACATGCAGGACCTGGTCCGCGCCCTGGTCCCCACCGCCGCCAGCGAAGACGGCCTGCGCGCCGGCGCCGCCTGAGGGGCGCCGGGCGGGGCCTCGGGGCCGGGAGGCTCAGTCGGGGATCTCGACCCCCACCTGTTGGGTGATCGGGCCGTAGTGCTCGGGCCGGCGGTGGCGGGCGAAGTCGAAGACCGAGCGGCGGATGTAGGCGCCGAGGTCGAGGTCGCAGTTGACCGTGATCACCTCGTCCTCCTCGGACATGCACATCGCCGCCGTCTCGCCCGTGGGCGCCACGATGGCGCTGCCGCCGATCATCGCGAACCCGTCCTCGGAGCCGCATTTCGCCGCCGCCATCACCCAGGCGCCGTTCTGGTAGGCGGCCGATTCCAGCGACAGGCGGTTGTGGAACTCGCGCAGATGGGCGGGCTCGGGGTGGTGGATGTTGCGCGTGGGGGTGTTGTAGCCCAGCAGGAACACCTCCGCCCCCCGCAGCGCCATGGTCCGGAACGTCTCCGGCCAGCGGCGGTCGTTGCAGATGCACATCCCGAACCGCCCCGACGGCGTGGCGAAGCTGGGAAACCCGAGGTTCCCCACCTCGAAATACCGCTTCTCCAGATGCTCGAACTCGGGGTCCCCGATCGGGTCCTTGGTGCCCGGCAGGTGGATCTTGCGGTATTTCCCCAGGATCTTCCCGTCCGGCCCCACCAGCACCGAGGTGTTGAAGCGGCGCGTCGCGCCCTCCTCCACCACCTTTTCGGCATAGCCCAGGTAGAAGCCGACGCCGAGCTCCTTGGCCGCCTCGAACAGCGGGATCATGGCAGGGGAGGGCAGCCCCTCCTCGTAGAACCGGTCGTACTCCGCGGGATCGTCGTAGACGTAGCGCGGGAAGAAGGTGGTCAGGGCGAGCTCGGGGAAGGTCACCCAGCGGGCGCCGCGGGCATGGGCCTCGCGCAGCATCTCGATCAGCCGGGCGACGGTCGCCTGCTTGCTGTCGGCCAGGTGCACCGGGCCCATCTGGGCGACGGCGAAGACTTCCTTGCGGCTCATTCCGGCAATCCTCTCGCTTCTGCGCTTTACAGATAGCCTCGCCGGACATTAGCCAGAAATCACGAATCCACGCGTCGGTATAACCCAGGATTATCCCCTGCCCATGCTCAAGGCCCGCAACCTCGAAATCCTCTGCGCCGTCATCGAGATGGGGACCACCGCACGCGCCGCCGACGCGCTGGGCGTCAGCCAGCCCGCCGTCTCCAACATGATCCGCCATACCGAGGACCTGATCGGCTTCCCGCTGTTCCTGCGCGAACGCGGCCGCCTGACGCCGACGCGCGAGGCGCTGCACCTGGCCGACGAGGCCCGCCACCTGTTCCGCCAGCAGCGCCGCATCGCCGGCATGGTCGAGGAGCTGAAGGGCGGCGTCGCCGGGCGCCTCTCGATCATCGCCACCCCCTCGCTGGGCCACGGCATCGTGCCCAGGGCGCTGAGCGCCTTCCTGAAAGGCCGCTCCAAGGTGCGCATCTCCTTCGAGGTCGGCACGGTCGACGAGATCGCGGCCCGCCTGATCGCGGGGGAGGCCGACCTCGGCCTCTCGATCACCCGACCGCGCCAGTCCGCCCTCTCCACCCAGCCGCTGGCCGACGGCCGCCTGGTCTGCGTCCTGCCCGAGGGGCACGAGCTGGCGCTCTCGGACCGGGTCAGGATCACCGACCTCAACCACGTCCCCCATATCTCCTACGCCGTCGACACGCCGCTCGGCCGCGCCGTCGACGCCGTGTTCTCGGCCGAGGGGCTGGAGCGGCGGCATTTCTGCGAAGTGCGCCACACCTCCACCGCCCTCGACCTGGTGAAGGGCGGTCTCGGCGTGGCGCTGGTCGACGACTTCGCCCTGATCGGCGGGGCGCCGCCCGGCGTCGTCGCCCGGCCCGCGACCCCCGACGTGCCGCTCAAGATCTACGCCCTGACCTCGACCCTGTTCCCGACCCCGAACCTCGCGCTCCTCTTCCAGCGCCACTTCGCGGACTTCGTCGGCGCGGCCCCCAGAGTATAATCCGAAACTATAGATCGGCCCGATCTTTTGATTTCCCAATGATGGGGCTCCGTGGTGGTCTGGACATGACGGGGGCGTGACGCCGCCCTCCAGCGCCAGCCGGACCCGGAGCCCCATGACCGACGTGATCCTCTCCATTCGCGACGCGGTGAAACGCTATGGCGAGACCCATGCGCTGGACCGCGTGGACCTCGACGTGGCGGAGGGGGAGTTCCTGACCCTGCTGGGCCCCTCCGGCTCCGGCAAGACCACGCTGCTGACCGCGGTGGCGGGCTTCACCCAGCTCACCGCCGGCACGGTCTCGATGCGGGGAACCGACATCACCTCGCTGCCGCCGGAAAAGCGCGGCTTCGGCATGGTCTTCCAGGGCTACGCGCTGTTCCCCACCATGACGGTCGCCCAGAACGTGGGCTTCCCGCTGAAGGTCCGCGGCAAGTCGAAGGCCGAGATCGCGGCCCGCGTCGCCGAATGCCTCGACCTCGTGCAGATGGGACGCTTCGCCGACCGCATGCCCCAGCAGCTCTCGGGCGGCCAGCAGCAGCGCGTGGCGCTCGCCCGCGCGCTCAGCTTCCACCCGCCCGTCCTGCTCCTCGACGAGCCCCTCTCCGCGCTCGACAAGAAGCTGCGCGCCGACCTGCAGTGGGAGCTCAAGGCCCTCCACGAGAAGCTGGGCGTGACCTTCATCTACGTCACCCACGACCAGGAGGAGGCCCTGTCGATGTCCGACCGGATCGTGATCCTCGAGGGCGGCCGCATCCAGCAGGAGGGCGCGCCCGAGGCCCTCTACGACGCGCCGCGCACCGATTTCGTTGCGAACTTCCTCGGAAAATCCAACTTCCTCGACGTGACCGTCGCGGGCCACGTGCCCGGCGGCGCCGCCTGCGACCTCGCCGGCCACCCGATCGAGATCGCCTCCCCCGCCCCGCCCCCCGTCGGCGCCGCCGCCCGCGTGGCGCTGCGCCCCGAGCGCATCGCGCTCGGCCCCGAGGGCGGCGAGGGCGTGCCCGGCCGCATCGCCCAGGTCTCCTACCTCGGCGAGCGCGCCCAGCTGATCGTGGACACGGAGCGCCTGGGCCCGCTGCTCGTCTCCCGCCCCACCTGGAAGGCGGCGATCCACCCCGACGCGGGCCTCCCCGTCACCCTGCGCTGGGAGCGCGACGCCTGCGTCTTCCTGGAGGCGCGCTGAGCGCCGCCCCCGGGGCCCCGCGGCGCGCCGCGCGCCGCCTGAACCGGGAGGCCGCCGCGCGCGCCTCCCCCGAAATCCGGGGCGCGCCGGCCTCCCGGACCCGTCCTGACCAGCGGCCGTCAGAAGCCGCGCCCGAAGACCCATCCGACAAGGAGCGACCGATGTCCCACGACAACGACTTCAAGCGCGACCTCGCTGAGATCGCCGCGCACAAGCTGCGCGAAGGCCGCATCACCAAGCGCGGCTTCCTCCAGGCCATGGCCGCGCTGGGCGTGATCCCGATGGCGGGCCTCGGCGGCCGGGCCATGGCCGCGCCCTCCGAACTGGTGATCGTCAACTGGGGCGGCACCGCCGCCGACGTGATCAAGGAAGTGCTGGGCGACACCTACAAGGAAGCCACCGGCATCGACGTCGTCATCGACGGCTCCGGCCCCTCCGCCGGGCGCATCCGCGCCATGGTCGAGAGCGGCGCGGTGGTCTGGGACGTGTGCGACTCCGGCCCCGGCTCGGCGATCATCCTCGGCGAGGCCGGCGTGACCGAGCCGATGAACTACGACATCATCGACCGCACCAAGATGATGGAAGGCACCGACTGGGAGTACGGTGCGGGCAACTACGTCTATTCCTACGTGCTGGCCTACAACCCCAAGCTCTCCGAGGGCGGGGTCCCGACCAGCTGGGCGGACGTCTTCGACACCAAGAACTTCCCCGGCATGCGCACCTTCCGCAAGGCCGTGCGCGGCATGCTGGAATGCGCCACCATGGCCCAGGGCGTGCCGCTGGCCGAGGTCTACGACGTGCTCTCGACCGAGGACGGCATCGACGCGGCCATCGAGCAGTTCCGCAAGATCCGCGAGAACGTCATCGTCTGGGGCTCGGGCTCCGAGTCCCAGAACCTGTTCCTCCAGGAAGAGGTGGTGATGGGCAACATCTGGTCGACCCGCGCCCACCTTCTGAAGGACGAGATGGACGAGGGGACCTTCGCCGTCTCCTTCGACGGCGGCGTGATGTCCCCCGGCACCTGGGTGGTGCCCAAGGGCAACCCCGCCGGCGCCGAGGAGGCGATGAAGTTCATCGCCTTCGCCCAGGATCCCGCCCTGCAGGTGAAGTGGTTCGAGCTGATCGGCTCCGCCCCCATCAACCCCGCCGCCGCGCCGCTGGTGCCGGAGTCGATGTCCAGGTGGAACCCGACCTCGCCCGAGAACGTGGCCACCCAGATCCTCTACAACGACGAGTGGTACGCCGCGAACCAGATCGCGGCCGAGGAGAAATACGTCAACGCCCTCATCAACTGAGGCGACGTCCCCCGGCGGTCGTCCGCCGGGGGACGGCTCATGGCCGGCGCGCGCCGCGCGCCGGCCGCCCCCTGACCCTGCCGACCCCGCCCGCGGGGTCCCCGATGCGGAACCCGCCATGACCTCCGACAAGGCCCGCTACTGGCTGCTCGCCCTCCCGGCTCTGGCGGTGATGGCGATCTTCTACATCTGGCCGCTGGTGAACATCTGGGCGATCTCGGTGACCGAACCCGTGCCGGGCTTCGGCAACTACGTCCAGGGCGCCGAGTCCCAGGCCGTCACCACCTCCTTCGTGATCACCTTCCGCGTCGCCGCGCTGACCACCGTCTTCTGCGTGATCCTGGGCTACATCTGCGCCTACGCCATCGCCAACACCATCCGGCGCGCCAAGCCCCTGCTGATCGCGCTGGTGCTGCTGCCGTTCTGGGTGTCGGTGCTGATCCGCTCGTTCTCCTGGATCGTGCTGCTGGGCCGCTCCGGCATCGTCAACGACGCCCTGCGCGACGTGGGCGTGATCGAGCGCCCCCTGCGCCTGATGCACAACGAATTCGGCGTGGTGCTGGCCATGGTCCACGTCATGCTGCCCTTCGCGGTGCTGCCGCTGCTGGCCAACATGCGCGGCATCTCGCCGGCCTACACCGACGCCGCCCGGGGCCTGGGCGCCTCCGAGCTCACCGCCTTCCGGCTGGTCTACCTGCCGCAGACGCTGCCGGGCATCGGCTCGGCCGCGCTGCTGGTCTTCGTGCTGTCGCTCGGCTTCTACATCACGCCCGCGCTGCTGGGCGGGGGCCGGGTGCTGATGGTCTCCGAATACATCACCTACCAGATCCAGGAGTTCCTGAACTGGGGTCTCGGCTCCGCCCTCTCGGTCGCGCTGCTGGTCGCCACCGCGCTGGTGCTGGTGATCGCCGGCCGGTTCCTGAACCTCAAGAACGCCCTGCTGGAGCGGAGCTGATGAGCGCGCCCGAAGCCCGGACCACCCCGTTCCGCATCGCCATGTCCACCGGCGGCTGGCTGGTGGCGGCCTTCCTCGCCCTGCCGATCCTGGTGGTGATCCCGGTCTCGCTGACCGACACCTCCTACATCGGCCTGCCGAAGGAGAGCCTCTCCCTCCAGCATTACGAGGCCTATTTCACCTCCGCCCGCTGGCTGGGCGGCACGCTGGGCTCGATCCTGGTCGGCCTGGCGGTGGCCTTCTTCGCGACCGTGCTGGGCACGGCCTTCTCGATCGGCGTGTGGTTCCTGGGCGGGCGCGCGGCCACCATCGCGCGCTGGGTGCTGATCGTGCCGATCCTGGTGCCGCCGGTGGTGCAATCCCTGGGCTTCTACCGCTTCTGGGTGCAGCTGGGCCTGATCGACACCTGGACCGGGGTGATCCTGGCCCACACGCTTCTCGCGCTGCCCTACGTCTCGATCTCGGTGTTCGCCGCGCTCGCCAACCTCGACCCCAAGCTGCCGCAGGCGGCGCGCAGCCTCGGCGCCTCGATCTGGCGCACGGTGTGGGAGGTGGTGGTCCCCGCCGCCCGTCCCGGCATGATCACCGGCGCCGTCTTCGCCTTCATCGTGTCGTTCGACGAGATCGTCGGCGTCCTCTTCATCACCGTGCGCCGGGTCGAGACCCTGCCCAAGCTGATCTGGGAGGGGATCCAGGACAACATCGACCCGACCATCGCCGCGGTCGCCACGATCCTCGTGGTCATCTCGCTGATCGTCGCCGTCATCTCGGGCCTGCGCCGCTCATGAGCCGCCTGCTCCTGACCGGCGCCGCCTGCGCCCTGCCGGGCGCGCCCGGAACCGACGGCCCCCGCATCGCCCCCGCGACCCTCGCCATCGAGGGCGGCCGCATCGCCGCGGTGATCGAGGGGACGCCCTCGGGAACCGACTTCGCGGATTTCGAGCCGGTGGACTGCTCCGGCCGCCTGATCCTCCCCGGCCTGATCAACGCCCACACCCACGCGGTGCTGCTGGCGCTGCGCGGAACCATCGAGGACGTCGAGGGCAACCTCGTCTACCAGTACATGGTCCCCGTCTCCTACCTGCTGACGGGTCCCGAGCGCTCCGCCATCGCGCGCCTCGCCTGCGCCGAGGCGATCCGCTCCGGGACGACGACCCTCGTCGACCCGCTCCGCCACGTCGCCGACTACGCCCCCGCCATGGCCGCCTCCGGCCTGCGCCTGTGGCTGGCCGAGAGCTGCGCGGACGCGGTGACGACCGAGGTGGGGAAGGGCACGTATCGCTTCGACCGCGCCTTCGGCCAGACTTTTCTCAATCGCACCGAGGCGCTGATCGAGCGCTTCCATAACTCCGAGGACGGCCGCGTGCAGGTCATGGCCGCCGCCCACGGCCCGGACAACTGCTCCCCCTGGATGCTGGAGCAGGTCTCCGAGCTGGCGGCGCGGCATGGCCTGCGCCGGACCATCCACCTCTCCCAGATCATCTCCGAAAAGACCCAGGTCGAGGCGCTGCACGGCTGCACCTCCACCGAATACCTGGCGCGCAACGGCTTCCTCGGCGACGACCTGCTGGCGGTGCACTGGACCTTCTGCACCGAGAAGGACGTCGGCATCCTCGCCGAGAACGGGGTGCACTTCATCCACTCGCCGGCCTCGATGTCCGCCAAGGGGCCCCACCCCGCGCCGGTCAAGGCGATCCAGGAGGCCGGGATCAACATCGCGCTCGGCTCCGACAACATGACCGAGGACATGTTCCAGTCGATGAAGACCGCGCTGGTCCTGCATCGCGGCGCCTGGGGCCGGTCGGTGCGGCCTTCGCCCGGCCGGGTCTTCGACTATGCCACCGTGAACGCCGCCAAGGCGCTCGACCGCCCCGACCTCGGCCGCATCGCGGAGGGCGCCGCGGCCGACCTCGCCATGATCGACCTCACCCAGGCGACCATGGCGCCGACCGTCTCGGCGATCTCCAACCTCGTGCACTATGGACACCCGGGCCTGGTCGCCGACACCATGGTCGCCGGCCGCTTCCTGATGCGCGACCGCCGCCTGACCACGATCGACGAGCCCGCCGCCGTCGCCGAGGCCCAGGCCGCCACGCGCTCGATGTGGACCAAATTCGAGGCGGAGGGCCATGACGTCCCCGTCCCCCGCTTCGACGCCCTGACGACCGGAGACCCTGCATGACCTTCTCGCTTGTCGGCCGCTGCGCGCGCACCGGCGCCTATGGCGCGGCGATCACCACCTCGGACCTCGCGGTGGGCTCGCGCTGCGTGGGGCTGGTGCACGGCAAGGGCGGCGTGCTCAGCCAGCACCGCACCGACCCGCGCCTGCGCGATCTCGGCGTGCGCCTGCTGGCCGAAGGGGCCTCCGCCGACGCCGTGCTGACCGAGATCTGCGGCTCCACCCCCGACATCGAGTGGCGCCAGGTCGGCGTGATCGACGCGCAGGGCCGCATCGCCGTCCACCACGGCCGCTCGATGTATTCGATCTACGCCCACGCCGTCGTCCCCGACTGCCTGGCGCTGGGCAACATCCTCGACAACCCCGAGGTCCCCGTCGCCATGGCCGAGGCCTTCGCCGCCCACCCCGACGCCCCGCTCGCCGAGCGTCTCCTCGCGGGCCTGGAGGCCGGCCGCGAAGCCGGCGGCGAGGTCGGCGACCGCCTGCTCTCGGCCGCCCTGCGCGTCTCCGGCCCGCACGAGATCGACCTTTGCGACCTGCGCATCGACATCGCCGACGGCGACGCGGTGCACCAGCTGCGCCGCCTGCACGAGGCCTGGGGCGGCCGCGGCGAGGCGATCCGCAAGGTCGCCCTCTCCCCCGACGGCGTGCCGGTGAACCGCGCGCTCTTCGAGGCCTCGGTCGCCCGCATCAAGGCGCTCGACCTCGCCGACCGCTTCCCGACCGAGCGTCGCCGCCAGGCCTGGACCCTGACCGAATGAGCGCCGCCCCCATCGCCCCCGGCGACGGGGAGAACTACTGGCGCGACGGACGCCCCCCCTACGTCCCCAAGCCCGCGAAGCTCCCCGCCGAGGTCGACGTGGCCGTGGTCGGCGCCGGCTTCACCGGCCTGCGCACGGCGCTGGAACTCGCCCGCGGCGGCCGCTCGGTGGCGGTGCTGGAAGCGCACGACATCGGCCACGGCGCGTCTTCGCGCAACGGCGGCATGGTCGGCCCCAGCTTCCACAAGCTGGGCATGGCCGGCCTGACCTCGGCCTATGGCGAGGCCAAGGCCGCCGCGATCATGCGCGAAGGGATGCTCGCCCTCGACCATTTCGAGGGCTTCGTGGCCGCCGAGGGCATCGACTGCGCCCTCACGCTGCCCGGCCGCTTCCGCGGCGCCCCCACGGCGGCCAGCTACGAGGCCACCGCCCGCGAATGCGAGCGCCTGTCGAAAGCCGTCGGCCTCCCCTTCGAGATGATCCCCAAGGCGCGCCAGCGCGACCACATCGGTTCGGATTTCTACGAGGGCGGCGTCCTCTACCTGCGCGACGGCGGCATCCAGCCCCGCCTGCTGGTCGAGGCGCTGGCCAGCCGCGCCGAGGCCGCCGGCGCGATGCTGTTCGAGACCACCCCCGTCTCGGGGATGAAGCGCGAGGGCGACCGGATCGCCCTGCGCCTCCCCTCCGGCACGCTGCTCGCCCGCGACGTGGTGATGGCCACCAACGGCTACGGCGCCCCCGGCGCGACGGCCCCCCTCGGCCCCCGCGTGGTCCCCATGCTGACCGGCGTCGCGGCGACCGAGGAACTGTCGCCCAACCTGATCCGCGACCTCACCCCCGCCGGCGCCAACTTCGGCGAGAACCGCCGGGTATTCATGTGGTTCCGCCCCACGCCCGACGGCAAGCGCTTCATCTTCGGCGGTCGTCTCGGCCCGATGAACGGCTCGCGCGAGGCCCGCGCCCGCGCCGTGCGCGCCTCCGCCGCCCGCGTCTTCCCGCAGCTCTCCGACGTGCGCTTCTCCCACCTGTGGACCGGCCGCATCGCCTACACCCGGGATCACGCGCCGCACCTGGGCAAGATCGACGGCGTGTGGTTCGCGGGCGGCTACTGCGGCTCGGGCGTCACCCGCAGCGTCTATTTCGCCGACAAGATCGCCCGCCGCATCCTCGGGCGGCCCGACGCCGACACCGCCTTCGACGACCTCCCGTTCCCGAAAGTGCCGTTCCGCCCCTTCGCCCCCTGGGCCGCCGTGGCGCTGACCCGCTGGCACGCCTGGCAGGACGCCCGCGACGACCGCCGCCGGGGCTGAGCGGCCGCCCGATCCGGGTCTCTCGACCCCCCCGCCGGAGGCGCCCTCCGGCGGGGGTTTCCGTTTGACGCACTGCAAAACTTGGAGTTAGCTACAAAACAAGAGTCGAGTTCACGGCCGCCCGTTTCCGCCCCCCGACAGAGAGGTTCCGATGACCCAGGACGTCCACGATCAGGTCGCGCTTTACATCTCGCGCACGCGCTATCCCTTCCCCGGCCAGCAGGACTGGCCCGAGGGCTACTACGCGATCTGCAACACCCTCGAGCCGAAGCGCGGGATCGAGACGCCCGACGGCGGCATCCACTACCCCGACATCATCATCGTCTCGCCCAGGGACGAGGTGCGCGAGGTCGGCGAGGTGGAGATGACCATCGACCCCTCCCGGATCCCGCTGCTGCGCCTGGGCTCCGAGACCTCGGACGACCGCACCCCCACCAAGGTCCGCCACTTCTTCCTCTACGTGCCCATGGGGCTGGAGGCGGAGGCGAAGGCGATGCTGGAGGAGGCCGGGATCTCCTACGCCGGCGTGCGCGGCTTCGAGCAGACCGAGGCGGGCTTCCGCATCGTGCCCTACCACACCGCCGGCGACCCCTACGACCACCAGGTCACCGAACCCGGCCTGGTCTGAGCCCGCCGGCCGCGCGGCGTCCTCGGGGGGCGTCGAGCCCCCCTCGGCCGCCCGGCCGACGCCGGAAGGACCCGGGGCGCGCGTCGCTGCGAAGGCCGTGGCCCCGGCGCGGGCCCGGACCGCGCGCCGAAGGCGCGCGCGGGTCGCCGCCGTCAGGCGGCGAAACCCGGGGGCCGGGCAGGCCCTCAGCGGGGCTCGAGCAGCTCCCAGGGGTCGGGGAGCACCGGCATCGGGCATTCGATCAGCGTCGGACCGGGGCGGGAGATCGCCCAGGACAGCGCTTCGCCCAGGGCCTCGGGTCCCTCGGCGCGGCGGGCCTCGGCGCCGAAGCTCTGCGCATAGGCCACGAAATCGGGATTGCGCAGCTCGGTCGCGATCAGCTTGCCGCCGTGGAGCTGGTCCTGCATCCGCCGCACGTTGCCGTAGGCGCCGTCCGAGAACACCACCGCCACCGCCGCGATCCCGTGCTGCACGGCCGTCGCCATCTCGTTGGCGGTGAACAGGAAGCCGCCGTCGCCGCACAGCGCCACGACCGGCGCCTCGGGCAGGGCGGTCTTCACCCCCAGCGCGGTCGCGTAGGCGAAGCCCAGCGTGCCCTGGTAGCCCGGCGTGATCAGCCGCCGCGGCCGGTCCATCGGCAGCGCCGCCGTCGCCGCATAGCCGATCTGGGTGTAGTCGCAGACCACCGCCGCCTCCATCGGCAGCGCGGCGCGGATCGCGCGCAGATACGCCATCTGGGGCGCGAGCCGCGCCTCGAACGCCGCGGCCTTCTCCGCCTTCAGCCCGGCGGTGCGCGCCGCCCGGGCCTCCACGTCCGCCGCGACCTCGCCCTGCGCCAGCGCGGCGGCGAGCGCGGGGACCACGTCGGCCGCGTCCGCCTGCAGCGCCACCGTCGGCGGGACCCCCCGGGAGAACTGGGCGGGGTCGAGATCGACCCGGACCACCGCCTGCCCCTCCGCCAGCCCCCAGCGGCGGCGGGGATCGTGCAGGCGGGTGCCGACGGCCAGGATCACGTCCGCCTCGCGCCACAGCTCGCGGCCTTCCCAGGTGCCGACCGCCCAGGGGTGGTCGGTGGGCAGCACGCCGACGCCGGTCAGGTGGCTGACGACGGGGGCGCCGATGCGCGCCGCGATCGCCGCCAGCCCCTCGCCGCAGGCGAGCGCGCCCGACCCGATCCAGATCAGCGGCCGCTTCGCCCCGGCCAGAAGCGCCGCGGCCTGGTCCATCGCCACCGCGTCGGGCGCGGGGACCGAGCGGGCGGCGGCCGCGACCGTCGCGCCAGCGGCCGGTTTGCGCAGCACGTCGGCCGGAAGCTCGACCCCCGCCGGCGCCCGGCCGGAGGCCAGCGCCGCGAAGGCGTCCTGCATCACGCCCGCGACCTCGGAAGCCTCCCGCGCGATGCCGTGGCTGCGGGTCAGCCCGTCGAGGATCGCCGACTGGTCGGGCAGCTCGTGCAGCTCGCCCCCGCCCAGCCCGATGGCCTTCGAGACGATCTGCCCGATCACCGCCAGCACCGGCGCATGCACCGCATAGGCGGTCGAGAGCGCGGCGGTCGTGTTCAGGAACCCCGGCCCCGGCACCACCGCATAGGCGCCGACCCGCCCGCTCGCCATCGCGTAGCCCAGCGCCATGTAGGCCGCGCCCTGCTCGTGGCGGGGGTGGATCACCCGCAGCCGGTCGGTCGCGCCATGCAGCGCGTTCATCAGGTGGTCGAGCTGCACGCCCGGCAGGGCGAACAGCGTGTCGACGCCGTTGGCGATCAGGCTCTCGACCGCGATCTCGCCGCCGGTCGGCGTGTTGGGGGAAGTCATTCGGGGCGTTTCCTCGGAGCGTTGGGGCGGCGGCCCCCGGCGAGGGGCCCGGCCCGGTCAGTGGCGATAGTCCGGCTGCTCGCGGTCGAGCTTCCGGCGCAGGGCCTGCCAGGGCAGCCAGCCCTTGTTCGGCCCCGGCGTGAACTGGGCGGCGGTGCGCTCGACCACCTGGGTGGGCGGGATCGAGAGCGGAGCCCCCGTCGACTGGGCGGCCACCTGCAGGCGGCAGGCCTGCTCGAGGTAATACATGGTGTAGAAGGCCTCGGCCACGGTGCGCCCCACGGTCAGCAGCCCGTGGTTGCGCAGCAGCAGGCAGGCGTTGTCGCCGAGATCCCGCACGATCCGCTCCCGCTCCGAGAGGTTGTCGTCGGCCGCGATGCCTTCGTATTCGTGGATCGCGACTCGCCCGTGGAACTCCATCGACATCTGGTTGAGCATCAGCAGACCCCCCGCCTGGGCGCAGACCGTCATCCCCGCCTGGGTGTGGGTGTGCATCACGCAGGCGGCGTTCGGCGCCTCGCGGTGCACGGCCGAGTGGATCACGAACCCCGCCGGGTTCACCGGCCAGGAGGTCTCCTGCTTCGGCTCGCCGTCCGCATCGACCAGCACCAGGGAACTCGCGGTGATCTCCTCGAACAGCAGCCCGTAGGGGTTCACCAGGAACTGGTGCCCCTCCCCCGGGACCCGCACGCTGAGGTGGGTGAAGACCGTGTCCGTCATCCCGAACAGCGCGATCAGCCGGTAGGCGGCGGCGAGATCCTCGCGCAGCTCGCGCTCGGTCGGCACGTGGTCGGGGCCCGGCGGTTGCGGCAGCGAGGCGGGCAGGTTCGCGGAATTCAGCATGGGAAAGCTCCGGGAGGGGGCGGCGAGGCGGTGGGGTCCCCGGCCAGCGGGTCGTCCCGCTCGGTCCGGATCCGGTTGACGGGGGCGTCCCGGTCGGGGTGGCCCAGCGCCACGCCCACCGGCAGGCGCAGCGCGGGATCGACGCCGAGAAACCGCGCCACCGCCTCGCCATGCATCGCCCAGTCGGCCTGGGGGCAGGACCCTAGCCCCGCCTCCTCGATCAGCAGCAGCAGGGTCTGGAGGTAGATGCCGAGGTCCATCCACTGCCAGGCCACCGCCTCGCGCGGCATCAGCAGGAACACCCCCACGGGCGCGCCGAAGAACTGGAAGTTCTCCTCGTTCCACGCCGCGCGCGCGGCCGCGTCGGTCCGGTCGATGCCGAGCGCGCCGTAAAGGATCTCTCCATTGCGCACCCGCCGCCGGGTCCAGTCCGGCGGCGGGCCGCCGGGGGGCTGATAGGGCGGGTCCAGCGGCTCCCCGCCCGGCTGCGCGGCGCGCAGGCCGCGCATCATCGCGCGCAGGGCCGCCATCCGCTCGCCGTCGACGATGCGCACCGCCCAGGGCTGCACGTTGGAGCCCGAGGGCGCCCGCGCCGCCCGGCGCACCAGGTCCTCGACCAGCGCCCGCTCGACTGGCGCATCCAGAAACGCGCGGATCGAGCGGCGCCGGTCCACGACGGCGGAGACCGAGGTCGCCGCCGATCCCGCGGCCGCTGCGCTCACGGCATCGTCCATTCCGGCCCGCGCGGCGTGTCCACGTATTCGGGCCAGCGGTAGTGGATCGGCGGCGCGAAATCCGCGGGCAGCAGGGGAGCGACCCATTTCGTCCCCCCGATCCCGCCGCCCGTGCGCTCCTCGAACTCCGCCTTCGCGCGGGCCAGCGCGTCCTTGTCGGTCATCAGGTCCAGCACGGTGGTCGAGATCACCTCGGCCGCCTTCGACCACATCGGGTCGATGATCGCCGGCACCCCGTTCATGGCGTGGCGCACCCACTCCGGCCAGCGGGCGCCGTCGGGCCGCGGCTCCATGGTCGGCCGCGCCACGTAGAGGCGCACCGTCGGGCAGTGCCAGGTGTAGTCCACGTAGTCGTCGGCCGCGTAATTCAGCTGCCAGGCCGGGAGCTGTTCCCGGAAGCTCTTCTCCGCCTCCCAGGGGGGCGTCAGCTTCTCCATGCCCGCCAGCAGCGGCTCGTCCGTCTCGGGCGTCCCCAGCTCCTTCTGGATCTCGCGGGCGAAGTCCTTGGCCTCCTTCGACCATTTCGGAGGCCCCAGCTTCTCGAAATTCCGGAAAGTGATCTCGGCCATGGCCTTGTTGGGCAGGCCGGCCCGCGTCCGCGCGATCCAGTCCGCCCGCCAGGTGCAGTGGGTCATGCCCGCCACATGCTCGGCGTTGCGATCCAGCACCGCATAGGCCGCCTCGCACATCTCGATCGAGGGCGCGCGCAGGGTGAACTGCACCTGCCCGACGGCCGGCGCGATGTTGTCCGAGGTGGCCTGCCCGGCGATGGGGATGAACTCGTTCATCGCCCAGGAGCCGGTGTGCGGCAGCATCGACTCCTTCATCATCTTCGAGGTGGTGTACATCATGCACACGGCGTCGATGGCCCCCGGCGCCCGCGCCGCGGCATGGGTGTGCGTGACGCCGCCCGCGCTATGGCCCTGCTGCCAGGTCTCGGGGTGCTCGCACTCGAACGTGTACATGCGGCTCCACAGCGGGGCCGAGGTCGTCTCCCAGAAGCAGCCGTTGGTCAGCGCCGGGAAGCTGTGCGGGTGGAAGCTGATCGCGGCGTCCAGGCCGTCGTAGTAGCCCTTGGCCGCATGGATCGGCTTGGCGCCGCAGAGCTTCTCCGCCGGCTCCCCGAAGAACACCAGCGTGCCGGGGATGCCGTGTTCCTCCATCCCTCGCTTCGCCGCCAGGAACCCCGCGAAGGCCCCGATGCCGAGCGCCGAGTGCGGGTCGGTATGCCCCGCCGCGTGCTTCGAGGTCCCCTCCCGCGGCTGGCGGCGCGGCACGGCCGCCTGGCTCTGCCCCGGCACCGCGTCGTATTCGGCGTAGCCCGCGATCGCCGGCCCCTCGCCGTTCGACCAGGTGGCGCGGAAGGCGGTGGGCATCCCGCCCGTCCCCCGCTCGACCGTGAAGCCCTCGGCCTCCAGCCGGTCCATGTACCAGGCCGAGGAGCGGTATTCCCGCCAGGACGGCTCGTGGAAATCGTAGATCGTCATGTGGTCCTTCGACAGGGCCTCATGGTTCGCCTTCAGCCAGTCCAGCGCCTCGGCCTGCGCGTCGCTCCACCCGGTCATCGTCACACCTCGTCGCGGATCAGCGGCGCGGTCGAGCAGTGCAGCCCGCCGCCGCCCAGAATGACCTGGTCGTAGGGCAGGTGCAGGATCTCGACGCCTGCGCCCCGCAGCGCGCGTTCCGTGCGCGCCGAGACCCCGTCCGGCATCACCACCCGCCCCGGCGCGATGGCGAGGCTGTTGATGATCGAGCCGTCGTCGTCCGGGCACACCTCGACGATGGAGATGCCGCGGGCCTTAAGCTCCTCCAGGAACCACCAGGGCAGGAGGGCGGAGTTGCACAGCGCCAGATCCGGCGTCAGCATCACGAACAGCCCGTCGATATGCAGCCGGTAGCCGGTCAGCTGCACGCGGATCAGCTCGACCCCCTGGGCCGCCAGCACCTCGCCGACCTGCTTGGCGCCCTCCTCGTTCACGCGCGAGGAGACGCCCACCACCGCGGTCTTCGAATTCAGCCAGGCGAAGCTGCCGCCCTCGAACACGCCGGTCCCGTTGATCGTGCGCAGGATAGGGCAGCCGATGGAAGCCAGCGTGCGGGTCGCCGGCAGTTCCTCGCCCCGCCGGATCCGCGGCCCCAGGCGGGTGACGATGGCCCCGCCGCCGATGCCCACCACGGAATCGCGGGTGTAGCAGGTCTTCATCCGGTCCTTGGCGGCGCGGTCGATGAACACGACCTCGACCCCCTCGGCGCGCAGAAGCTCGACATAGGCGTCATGCTGCGCCTGCATCGCGGGCAGGTCGGGGGGCACGTCGCCGCGCCAGTACCAGCCGACCTGCTCGTCGCCATAGGAGTTGAAATCCAGCTTCTTCGACGCGTCCACCTGCAGGAGTTCTTCCCCGGGCCGGTGCATCAGCACCACCCGCAGCTTGCCCACGTCGTTGGTGCAGCCCCAGGCGCGGCCCCACCAGCGTTCCAGCTGGTCGGGCGCCTCGTGGGCGGGCTCCGGTTCGGAGGGGAATCGCTTGATGGTCTGGTTGTATCGCCACTCGTTCTCGGTGATCGCGGACATGGGCGGCGGCTCCTCGGGGCTGGCGGGACGGGAGGGGGCCCAGGGCGCGCCGGGCGAAGCCGGGCAGGGCCGTCGCGGTCATGCTAATCGCGCCCGCCGCAGTGCGGCAAGACGAAAATGGAGTTTGCTCCAAAGTTGGAGCCGAATCGGGTTTCAGGGCTGGTCCGGGGCGCGCCCGCGGTCCGCGGGGCGACGCCGGCGCGGAGGGGGCGTCAGGCGGGAACCGGGTCCGGCGCCACGCCCACCGCGCGCGGCGCGTCGCCCTCGGCCGTCGAGGCGGCGAGCAGGCGCGCCCCCTCCTCGGTCATCAGCCCCTCGAGGATCAGGCGCACATGGGGCACGCCCATGCGCAGCAGGTCCTCGATGTCGCCGGTCTCGGTGGCCACGAAGCGGCTGAAATCCCAGGTGGTGATGCCCACGATCAGGTCCGCGAGATGCCCCAGGTCGATGTCCCGGCGCAGCAGCCCGCGGTCGCGATAGGTGGTCAGCAGGCGCACGTAATGCCCGCGGATCAGGTTGTTGAGCCGCGCGCCCGTGCGGCTCGGCCGGGCCCCCGGCTCCATCTGCTGGGCCGAGAGGATCACCCGCCAGCATTCCCGCGACAGGTGCCGCATCGCCTGCTCGGCCAGCAGCCGCTCGAACCCCAGGATCGCGGCCAGCGGATCGTCGGGCAGGTCCGCCAGATAGGCCCGCCGCTCCGGCAGCGCCGTGCGCACATGGCGGATCGCCAGCGCCATCAGCAGGTTCGGCTTGGTCGCGAAGTAGTTGTAGACCGTCGCCGGCGCCACCGAGGCGCTGTCGGCGATCGTCTCGATCCGGGTCGCCTCGTAGCCGTCGCGGAAGAACAGCTCCTCGGCCGCGTCCAGAACCTGCTGCAGCCGCTGCCGCTTGTGTTTCCGCCTCAGGCCGCCTGCCGCCACCGATTCGCCTCCTGCGATAATCCCCTTGGCTTTCACGCATATCAGACCGCGGGAAAAGGGCATACATAGATGAAACTCCAAAAATGGAGTTGACATTATAAACCGCCGGCCGCAGCGTTTTCGCATCGCAGCATAACCGGAGTCTCCCGGCATGATCCCAGGCGCCGCCCGCCGTCGCGATTCCGCCTCCCGCCTCGCCCCGAAGGGGCGGACCGGATGCTGAGCCTGATCGACAACCCGCCTCCCTGGCCGAACGGCGCGCGCTGCGCGGTCAGCTTCGCCTACGACTTCGACGCCGAGAGCCTGCTGCATCTCTATTACCCCTCCGACGACGTCCGCCGGCGGGTCGCGCTGGCCCAGACCCTGCGCTACGGCGCCACGGTCGCGATCCCGCGCATCGCGAAGATCTGGAACCACTTCGGCATCCGCCAGACGGTCTTCACCCCCGGCTGGTGCCTCGAGGCATACCCCGACGCCGTCGCGCTGCTGGTCGAGGGCGGCCACGAGATCGGCCACCACGGCTGGCTGCACGAGCGGGTCAACCAGCTCTCCCGCGAGGACGAGGAAAAGGTGATGCTCGCCGGCATCCGCGCCATCGAGAAGGCGACCGGCAAGCCCCCCGTCGGCTACCGCTGCCCCTCGGGCGCCTTCTCCGAGCACACGCTGGACCTGATGGTCGAGCATGGCATCCGCTACGACGCCTCGCTCGGCGGCTACGACGTGCCCTACCTCATCAAACGCCCCGACGGCCGCTCGGTGGTGGAACTTCCCCACGAGGCGACGGCCGACGACTGGAACCAGTACGTCAACCTGCCCGTCTCCGGCTGGACCATGCAGCCCCGCGCCCCCGCGGACGCCCGCGCCGTCTTCCAGGCCGATTTCGACGCCGCCTGGGAGCATGGGGGCCTGTGGACCGCCGTCTGGCACCCGTTCGTCTCCGGCCGCCTCGCGCGGGCCGAGGAGCAGGTCCGCCTGATCGAGCACATGCAGGCCAGGGGCGACGTCTGGTTCGCCACCTGCGCCGAGATCGCCGAGCACGTCGCGGGCCTGATCGCCCGCAACGAATGGACCCCGCCCGAGGAGACGCTGCCCTTCTACGACGCCGCCGTCCCCCAGATCGTCCACCCCAGCCGCTGAGGCTGGAGCCCCTCCCGGGCGGCGCAGAGCCGCCCGGCCCCCGCGACGGAGACCCGGAAACAAGGGCCCGCGCACCGACACGGAGGTCATGATGAAACGGATCACCCAGGCGGCCGCGGCCGTCGCCGTCCTGCTCGGCGCCACGGCCGCCGGCGCGCAGGAGCTCCCCGAACGCATCGCCAGCAGCGGCGTGCTGAAGTCCGCGCTCAACGCCGGCTACGCGCCGATGGAGATGCTGGACCCCGCCACCGGCGAGTTCATCGGCTTCGACGTCGATCTGCTCAAGGCCGTCGGCGACAAGCTGGGCTTCGAGGTCGAATACCTCAACGGCGCCTTCGAGGCGATGACCCCGGCGCTGCAGTCGGGCCGCGTCGACATCATCTGGTCGGGCTTCTACGACACTCCCGCCCGGCGCGAGATCTTCGACTTCATCGACTACCTGCGCGCCGGCGCCCAGTTCTACGCCCCCCTCTCCGCCGGGCTGACCTCGAACGAGGAGCTCTGCGGCAAGACCATCACCACCTCGCGCGGGACGTCCTACCCCAAGACGGTCGAGGCCTTCTCCCAGAAGACCTGCGTCGACAAGGGCCTCGAGCCGATCGAGGTCATCGTCGACACCGACCGCGGCCAGCAGCTGACCAACCTGCGCACCGGCCGCGCCGTCGCCGCCGTCCAGGGCCTCGAATCCGTGCCCACCATCCTCGAGGACTACCCCGACGAGTTCATGGCGCTGGGCGATCCGATCTCCTCCGCCCTGATGGGCATCGCCTTCGCCAAGGAGGACGTGCAGCTGCGCGAGGCGTTCCTCGCCGCCCTCACCGAGCTGAAGGAGGAAGGCGTCTACGACGAGCTGATCGCCAAGTGGAAGCTCGGCCTCTCGGCGCTGGACGAATTCAGCGTCAACCAGGGCCCGCAGCCCTGATGGCCGGGGGCGCCTCCGCCATCGCTCCGGCGCGGCGCGAGGCCGTCCCGGAGGTCGACGTCTCCGCCATGACCATCGTGCGGCCCCGACGCTGGGGCCGCATCGCGGCGGTGGCGATCATGCTGGCCCTGATCGCCTGGCTGACGAAAGCCTTCGCCGAGGGCAAGATCGCCTGGGAGGTGACGGGCGAATACCTGTTCTGGCCCTCGATCCTGATGGGCGTGGTCAACACCATCTGGATGTCCATCGCCTGCATGATCATCGGCATCGTCATCGGGGTGGCGGTGGCGGTGATGCGCGGCTCCCCCAACCCGGTGCTGCGCTCGGTCGCCATCGGCTACCAGTGGTTCTTCCGCGGCACGCCGGTCATTCTCCAGCTGCTGATCTGGTTCAACCTGGCCCTCGTCTTCCCCCGCCTCGGCATCCCGGGCCTGTTCGAGGCCCGCACCGTCGACGTCATCACGCCGGCCATGGCGACCCTTCTGGGCCTCGGCCTCAACCAGGGCGCCTACACGTCCGAGGTGATGCGCGCCGGCCTCCTCTCCGTCGACCGCGGCCAGTACGAGGCCGCCCAGGCCATCGGCATGAGCTACTGGGCGAGCCTCAAGCGCATCATCCTCCCCCAGGCGATGCGCGTGGTGATCCCGCCGCTCGGCAACGAGTTCATCGGCCTGGTGAAGATGACCTCGCTCGCCTCGATCATCGGCTTCGCCGACGTCCTGCGCACCAGCCAGGACATCTACTACGTCAACGCCCGTGTGATCGAGCTGCTGATGGTCGCCGCCGCCTGGTATCTGGTGGTGGTCACGATCCTCAGCCTCGGCCAGGCCCGCCTCGAGCGCCGCTTCGGCCGCGGCTTCGCCTCGGGGGTGCGCGACCGATGACCCGCATGGAGACCGCCATGGAGCCCGAAGCGACCCTCGCCCCCGGCCTGCCGATCGTCTCGGGCCGCCGCGTGGGCAAGCTCTTCGGCGACTTCCGCGCCCTGACGGAGGTCTCGATCGACGTGGAGGAGGGCGAGGTGGTCTGCATCATCGGCCCCTCCGGCTCCGGCAAGACCACCTTCCTGCGCTGCCTCAACCAGCTCGAGCGCATCGACGAGGGCGCCCTGTGGCTGGACGGCGAACTCCTCGGCTGGCGCCTCGAGTCCGACCGCCTCCACCCCCTCCCCGAGGCCGAGATCGCCCGTCAGCGCCGCAAGACCGGCATGGTCTTCCAGCGCTTCAACCTGTTCCCCCACATGACCGCCCTCCAGAACATCACGGAAGGGCCGGTCCAGGTCCTGCGCGAGCCCCGCGGCCAGGCCGAGGACCGCGGCCGCCGCCTGCTCTCCCGCGTGGGCCTCGCCGAGAAGGCGTCGAGCTACCCCAAGGACCTCTCCGGCGGCCAGCAGCAGCGCGTCGCCATCGCCCGGGCGCTGGCGATGAACCCCAAGGTGATGCTCTTCGACGAGCCCACCTCCGCCCTGGACCCCGAACTGGTCGGCGAGGTCCTCTCGGTGATGAAGGACCTCGCCCGCGCCGGCATGACCATGGTCGTGGTCACCCACGAGCTCGGCTTCGCCCGCGAGGTCGCCGACCGCGTGGTGTTCATGGACCAGGGCCGGGTGGTGGAAACGGGCCCGGCGCAGCAGTTGATGGACGACCCGCAGGAAGAGCGGACGCGCAACTTCATCCGCTCGGTGCTGGGG
Source organism: Albimonas pacifica (assembly GCF_900113695.1). Classification (GTDB taxonomy): domain Bacteria; phylum Pseudomonadota; class Alphaproteobacteria; order Rhodobacterales; family Rhodobacteraceae; genus Albimonas; species Albimonas pacifica. Next base: position 296,243 of record NZ_FOQH01000003.1, read on the forward strand.
CGGGAGTGAGGTTCCCGCGCTGGACCTTACGCTCCACTACGTATGTCGGGCGTCGCGCCTTCTTCTGCAGGCGCGTCGCTGTCTTGCGTCCGGTATAGCAAGTAAGAATTGAAAGACGCACACGCACCAAGCATGAATATAGCATCTGCCTCATCAACCTGGGATTCTGTCTGGAATATGTTGGCGTGCCTGATGCCTTCCTCGTCGCTGGTGTAGCCGTACAGCATTCCTAGAGCAGCTTTCAGGCCGCCATGAAGGTGGCCCTGCCGTTCCAACTTATTCAGTGCAGGGTTTAGCGTTTTTGTGTCGGGGGCAAGCCGTCTTGCGACTGACTCGACTGAATGAATACTTTCTCGGATGCTCCCTGCCCAATCCCCATTGCGGAGCAAGACACCCGCTCGGATCAGATGCGATCTGGAGGCCAGTTCTCCGACACGGTCCAAGAGGTCCAGAGATGCTATGACAGCCTCACCCAATTGCTCGGTCCCGATCGCCGCCACCTGCCCGTCCAACAATCGGTAGGCTGCACGCGCCTCGGGAAATGCTTGCTGGATCTGCTGCTTGAACTCAGTGCTGCAGTCTTTGTGACGTGCTGCAAATTCGACTAAATCAAAAAGCTCCTCCAGTCTGCCCTTGGCGCAGATCTTCTCGATCTCCGTGCGAAAGGCGACGGGATCGTTTTTGTAGGTGGAAGCTGGTCTTCCAAGATGTTTGACGTGCAGATCTTGCGAAACACGTTTCCAGTGGTCTTGAAACCAAACTCCACCATAACGCCCGCTGGTGTATCGTTCGAGCTCCAAGTGAAAGCTATAATCAATTAGCCGTCTTAGCTCTGGCGAGGCTACGCCCAGCTCTAGTTGCGGCGGGATGGGGGTGGCTCCGCTTCTCTGTGAGAAGGGTATGTAATCGGTCTGTTTCGTCATATCGGCAGCCGTCCAATCCGAATGTTCGGAGAGGTAGTCTCGGCAATTGGCAATGAGTCGGCTAGTTTTTCGTGAGCCCGCCGCTCTCCTCAGAGACGCCTGCTATCGCATGGAGGCGTTTGCCGCTCAGCAACCGAAGCTAACCCCTCGCCACCGGCGGCAATATCGCCGGCATCCGCACCCGCAGCGCCTCGGTCACCTCGTAGCCGCGCACGCCGGCGCAGGAGATGCCGGCGTCGATCAGCATCGCGCGGGCGGTCTCCTCCTGGCCCAGCGGGACATAGAGAAGAAAATGCTTGGCGGGGCGGCCGGTGTCGGGGTCGGTGTAGTGGCCCTCGTAGACCGCGGCCTGCGAGCAGGCGCGCCAGAGGGGCAGGCGGGCGTCGGAGATCTCGGTCTCCACCATCGCGATCTTGCAGGGGCGGTCCTGCGCATCGACCACCACCACCGAGGGGAAGAACTCCCCCTCCGGCCCCGGGATCGCGCGGCGGGCGTGCAGGCGGGTGTTGGTCAGGCAGTAGAGGTCGAGGCCCCACTTCTCGGTCCCCTCGCCGGGAAACGGAAAACGCTCGGCCAGCAGGAAGCGGATCACCGCCTCGCGGGCGTCCTCGTCGAGCGTCGTGCGCAGCGGGTCCTGGGCGGCGGGGGGCGGGCTGTCGGGGCGGTGGTCCTTGGTGTTGCCCAGCGTCAGGTGGGGCAGGACGTGGACCGTGCCGTCCTCGTCCACCCGCACGCCGCGCAGGGCGTGGTAGCTGATGCCCGCCCCCTCCAGCATCGCCTGGGCCTCGGCCTCGCGACCCTCGGGGACGTAGATCAGCAGATGGCGGTCGCCGGTCTCGGTGGTGTCGTCGGCGGCCAGCGAGGCCGCCTGCCAGCGGGCGACCATCTCGGGCGAGAGGTCGGTCTCGACCTCGGCGATCTCGCGCAGGCGGCCGTCGCCGTCGACGATGACGATGTCGGGATGGTGGGGGGCGCCGTCCACCTCGATGGCGATGCGCGGATGCGTGGCCGAGTTGAACCACGTCCGGTAATGCAGCGGCCAGCTCGGGTGCGGCTGGTCGGGGAACGGGAAGCGGTTGGCCGCGATGAAGCGGACCGCGCGGTCGTGCTGGTCGGGGGTGAGCGTCGCCATGAATGCCTCCTGCGGCCGCGCCTGCGCCTGGACCCATCACGCCGCAGCCGGGCTGCGCCGTCAATGGATTTGACTCCAAGTTTGGAGTTCGCGCTGCCGATGCCGAAGCCGCAGGCGCCGCGACGCTCCGGCGCCGTTCTGCGCGGCAGGCGTCGGAAGCCCCGGGGCGCGCCCCGCGGCGGCGACGCGCCCGGAGACGGGCGGGCGCGGCGGGCGCGCTCCGGGCCGGGGCTCAGAGCTCCGCCAGCTCCAGCATCGCGTCGGCGATCACCTGGGCGCCGGCGGCGGCATGGGCGGGGTCGACGTTCTCGGCGGGGTGGTGGCTGACGCCCTTCTCGCAGGGGATGAACACCATCCCCGTCGGGCAGCGCCCGGGGAACCAGCGCGCGTCATGGCCGCCGCCGGAATAGATCTCGCGCCGCGGATAGCCGCGGCGGTCGGCGGCGCGGGCGAAAGTCTCGCGGATCGCGGGCGTGAAGGCGACCGGCGCGTGCCACGAACTGTCGGCCACGCGCACCTCGCACAGCCGCGCCAGCCCCTGGGCCTTCGCATGCACCAGGTCGCCCAGGCGGATCAGCTCCTCCTGGCTGGGGTGGCGCAGGTCCAGCACCATGTCCACCCGCCCCGGCACCACCGAGACCGCGTTGGGGCTGACCACGAAGCGCCCGAAGGTGAAGCGCAGCACGTCGGTCTCGTCCCGGCAGAGCTCGGCGAGCCCCCGGCAGACCTCGATCGCGTCCACGAAGGCGTCCCTGCGCAGGCTCAGCGGCGCCCCGCCGGAGTGGTCCTCCCGCCCGATCACGCAGATGTCGAGCCGCCGGTGCCCCTGCACCCGGTCCACCACGCCGATCACCTGGCCCCCCGCCTCCAGCAGCGGCCCCTGCTCGATATGCGCCTCCAGCAGCGCGGCGAAGCTCCGCCCCAGGGCCGCGGGCGCGGCCTCGGGCAGGGCGGCCGCCAGCGCCGCCACCCCCTCGCCATAGATCCCGCCGTCGTCGCCCACCACCGCCAGCGCCTCCGCCAGCGGCGTCTCCCCGGCATGGACGGCCGAGCCGAGGCAGCCGGGGCGGAAGCGCGAGCCCTCCTCGTTGGCCCACACCACCAGCTCCAGCGGGCGGCGGGTGAGCAGGGCCGCGTCCTGCGCCGTCTCCATCGCCTCGAGGGCCGCGAGCACGCCGAACGTCCCGTCGAAGCGCCCGCCCGAGGGCTGGCTGTCGAGATGCGAGCCAGAGACCACCGGCGCCGCCCCGGGCTCGGTCCCCTCGCGCCGGATGAAGAGGTTGCCGGCCGGGTCCAGCGTCAGGGCGAAGCCGCGCGCGAGCGCGAGGTCGGCCAGATGCCGGTGCGCCGCGATCTCGGCCGGATCGAAGGCGAGGCGCCGCACGCCCCCCTCGGGCGTTCCGCCGATGCGGGCGAAGTCCATCAGGCGGGACCACAGGCGGTCGGCGTCGATCTGGGGCAGGGCGGTCATGGGGGCTCCTTGCTGGCTGCGGACGGAGCCATGCGGGTTTCGTGCCGAAGCGGGCGAAGGCGGCGCCCTCACAGCGCGCCGATGCGGCGGGCGGCGGCGGCGAGGCGCGCGACCCCCTCGGGGATCCGCTCCTCGGCGATGGAGGAGAAGGCCATGCGGAAGAAGTTGCGCGGCCGGCTCTCGCCGTCGGGACCGGGATCGGCGAAGAGCACGTCGCCCGGCTCGATCAGCACGCCCTCGGCCCGGGCCTCGGCGGCGAGGACCGAGGCGTCCATCCCCTCCGGCCCGCGCACCCAGAAGCAGGTGCCGCCGAAGACCGCGCCCTGGGACCAGCCGGGCAGATGCGCGTCGAGGGCGGCGTGCATCGCCTCCCACCGCCCGGCGAAATGGCGGTGCAGGCGCCCGATCAGGGCGTCATGGGCGCCCAGCGCCAGGAACAGCGCCACCGCGCGCTGGTTGTTGCCGGGCGGGTGGCGCAGCATCAGGCGGCGCAGGGCGCGCGCCTCGGCCACGAACTCGGCCGGCCCCACGATGAAGCCCATGCGCAGGCCCGGCATCAGCGATTTCGAGAGCGAGCCCACGTAGATCACCCGGTCCGCCCGATCCATCGACTTCAGGGCGGGGGTGGGCTGGCCGCGGTAGTTGAACTCGAACTCGTAGTCGTCCTCGACCACCAGCCCGTCCTGCGCCTCCGCCCAGTCCAGCAGCGCCCGCCGCCGCGCGAGGCTCATGGTCACCGAGGTCGGCGACTGGTGGGAGGGCGTCACGAACGCCAGCGACGGCCCCCGGGGCAGGCGCTCCACCACCAGCCCCTCGGCGTCCACCGGAACCGGCGTCACCCGGTCGGAGGCGAGGCCGAGGATGTTGCGCGCGTCCGCATAGCCGGGGTTCTCGATGGCGACCGGCGTGTCGCGCCCCACCAGAAGCTGGGCGATGAGGTAAAGCGCGTTCTGCGCGCCCAGCGTCACCAGCACCTCGTCCGCCCGCGCGGTGATCCCGCGCCGGGGCAGCAGCCGCTGGCGGATCTGCTCGACCAGCATCGGGTCGTCCTCGGCGAAGCGGTCGTCGGTCCAGGCGTCGAAGCTCTTGCGGGCCATCGACTGGCGCATGCAGTCGCGCCAGGCGGCCAGCGGGAACAGGTCCGAGTCCAGCTGTCCGTAGAGGAACGGATAGGGATATTTCCGCCAGTCCGCGGGCTTCACGATGTTGCGCTGCGCGGTGGGCGCGATGCGGAACCGCGCGGCCCAGTCCGGTCGCCGGCCCTCGGGCGCGGGGGCGGCGGCGCCGGGCGCGCTCTCGGGCGGGGTCTCGGAGACGTAGAAGCCGGATCGCTCCCGCGCCGTCAGCCAGCCGTCGTCGGCCATCGCCTGATAGGCCAGCATCACCGTGTTGCGCGACACCCCCAGCCGCTGCGCCATGGCGCGGGTCGAGGGCATCGCCGCCCCCGCGCGGAACTGCCCCGCGAGGATCGCCGAGACCAGCCGCTCGCGAATCTGGGCCTGGAGGGAGACGCCCTCGGCCCGTTCCACATGGATCAACATATCGCGCATAGGGCCTCCGAGGCGGCGGGCGCCGCCCTGACGGGCCGGTCGCAGGCGTGACGTAGCGTCGGGGGCGGGGACCGGCCGGGCCGGTCCGCAGGTGCGGCGGACCGGCCCGCGCTCAGACTAGCAGAGCCCGCCAGCGCGCATCCAGTGCGCCCGCATCGAAGCGCGCCGCGAAGCCGATGGCGACCGCCCGCGACAGCCCGTCCGCGGGCGCCTGCGCCGGGCGGAAGGACGACTGCCGCCCGGCGCGGTGGAACTCCACCCAGCCCGCAGGGGTCCGCGCCACGCCCTTCAGGCGATAGAGCCCGATGTCCTCCGCCCCGATCAGCGCCTCCGCGGCGGCCGCGTCCAGCGCCTCCGCCCCGCTCCAAGACCAGCTTCGGTAATGGGCCCCATGATCCTGCGCGGGGTCGTGGGAATGGGCGTGATCGTGCCCGCAGTCCGGCCCGCAGACGTGACCGGCGGGCGCGGGGGCCTCGGCGGGATCGAGCAACATCTCGATGGGCAGCGCCCCGAAGGCGGCCTCCACCCGGGGCGTCGCCGGCGCCATCTGCGCGAGCGTCGCGGCCAGCGCCGCCGTCGCCTCCGCCCCCGCATGGTCGGCCTTGGAGATCACCACCAGCCCCGCCGCCCGCACCTGCCGCACCAGCGTGTCGGCGAGCAGCGGATCGGCCAGCCCCGCCTCGAAATTCGCGGCGTCCACCAGCGTTGCGGTCAGGATCAGCGCCATGTCCGGCTCGGCCATGGCGATCTGGGCGATCTTGGCGGGGTCGGCGACGCCGGAGGTCTCGATCACAAGGTGCTCGGCCCGCGGGTGCGCCTCCAGGATCCGGTCGATGGCGTCGAACAGGTCGCCGCCGATCGAGCAGCACATGCAGCCGTTGGCCAGCGAAAGCGTGTCGCCGTCGCGGTTCACGATCAGGCTCTCGTCCAGCGGGATCTCGCCGAAGTCGTTGACCAGCACGGTGATGCGCCGCCCATGCGCCTCGGTCAGCAGCCGGTTGACCAGCGTGGTCTTGCCCGCGCCGAGATAGCCCGAGATCACCGTGACGGGCAGAGGGGGCAGGGGGGCGGGACCGCCCCCCTCGGTCTCGAAAGCCCCGCTCATGCCATGAACACCCGGCCGCCGGAGACCGTGCCCAGCACCTCGATGTTGCGCAGCTCATAGGGCGCGACGCTCAGCGGATCGTCGGCCAGCACCGCGAAATCGGCCTTCTTGCCGGTCTCGATCGAGCCGATCTCGTCGTCCATCTTCAGCGTCTTCGCCGGGCCCAGGGTGATCGCGTGCAGCGCCTCGGCCACCGTGATCCGCTGCGCCTCGCCCAGCACGCGGCCTTTCGGCGTGATCCGGTTCACCGCGCACCAGGCCACCGTCAGGGGCCCCATCGGCGTCACCGGCGTGTCCGAGTGGATCGCCAGCGTCACCCCGTGATCCAGCGCCGAGCGGCAGGCGTCCATGCGCCGCGCCCGGTCCGGCCCGATCGAGATCTCGTAATGCGCGTCCCCGAAGTACCACATGTGGTTGGCGAAGAGGTTCGCGCAGACCCCCATCGCGGCCATGCGGGCGAACTGGTCCTCCCCCGCCAGCTGCACGTGCTGCAGCGTGTGGCGATGGTCCGGCCAGGGCGACTTGCACAGCGCCGCCTCCAGCGCGTCCAGCGTCACCTCCGAGGCCTCGTCGCCGTTGGTGTGGATATGCATCTGCACGCGGGCCGCGTTCAGCGCCTCGATCACCTCGAAAAGCTGCTTCGGCGGCACGTTCCAGATGCCGTTGGGCTGCCCGCCCAGGTGCCCGGGCCACTTCAGCCGCGCCGTGAAGCCCTGGATCGACCCGTCCGTCACGATCTTGACCGAGCCCAGCCGCAGCATGTCCGACGACCGCTTTCCAAGGGCCTGCGCGCGCGAGACGAAATCCGCCGGCGACATCTCCCGGAACACCAGCGTCGGCACGATGCGCAGGCAGAAATCCTCCGCGGCGGTGATCCGCAGCAGCCCGTCGACGTCCTCGTCCTCCAGCATCGCCGCCAGATCCGTGGCCGTGGTCACCCCGCAGCGCATCGCCGACTTGGCATAGGCGCGCACCGCCGGCTCGCGGCGCGACAGCTCCCGGAAGTCGATCCTGCAGCGGCGCAGGATCGGGAACATCGCGGCCATCTCCTGCAGCTCGCCATTGGGCTCGCCATTGGAAAACCGCGCCACGCCCTCGACGTTGGTGTCGCGGGAATAGCCCGCCATCTCCAGCGCCTTGGAGTTCACCGTCAGCAGGTGGAAGTTGGAGTGCACCACGGCGACGGGCCGGTCCTTCGACACCTCGTCGAGGTGGCGGCAGTTCAGCCGCTCGGTCGGCAGGAAGATCGGGTCGAAGCCCCAGGCGACGATGGGCTCGCCCTCGGGGATCTCCGCGGCGGCCTCCTTCAGCCGGGCGACCACCGCCTCGACCGAGGGCATGCCCTTGTGCAGGTTCCCGTCCGGGTCCACCCGGTCCTGGTCGCCCGCGTAGACGTAGCGCCACATGGCCCCGGTCATCATGTGGCCGTGGCCCTCCACGAAGCCCGGCAGCAGCACCGCGTCGCCGAAGCGCTCGTCCAGCCGGCCCCCGCCCCAGGGGGCGGCGCAGTCCGGCCCGCCGACAGCGAGGATCCGCCCCTCGCGGACCGCGACGTGAGTCGCCTCCGGCCGGTTGGGGTCCAGGGTGACGATCTTGCGGGCGCGGTAGACGACGGTCTCGGGCATGGGCTTTCCGGGGGCTCCTCGGGGGGACGCAGGGGGCGGGCCGGCGGCGCGCGCGGCCTCAGACTACACCCTCGCCGGGGGCAGGTCCGGACCTTAGGACCAGTTTCGGAGAACTCGTGTGCCAGTCGGTTGGGCAGGTCGTTTGGGGTTTGCCTTCCGGCCCGCGGGCAGGCTGACTTCGGTTTAGGCAAACACCGACACGAGGCCAGAACATGAGCATCACGCGCCGGACCCTGATCGCAACCGCGGCGTCCCTCGCCCTCGCGATGGGTCTCCAGCCCGCCGCCGCCCAGACGCCGGGCGGCGACCTGGTGATGATCTCCACCCAGACGCCCCGGCACCTGAACCCCACGGTGCAGTCGGGCATCGCCACCGCCGTCCCCGGCACCCAGATCTTCGCCTCGCCGCTCCGCATGGACGAGAACTGGCAGCCCCAGCCCTATCTCGCGAAGTCCTGGGAGTGGGCCGACGACGGCCTCTCCCTGACCCTGCACCTGGTCGAGGGCGCGCGCTTCCACGACGGCGAGCCGATCACCTCGGCCGACGTCGCCTTCTCGATCGAGACGATCAAGGCCAACCACCCCTTCAAGACCATGTTCGCCCCGGTGGAGAGCATCGAGACCCCCGACGACCTGACCGCGGTCATCCGGCTCTCCCAGCCCCACCCGGCGCTGATCCTGGCGCTCTCGGGCGCGCTTTGTCCGATCATTCCCGAGCATGTCTACGGCGACGGGCAGGACGTCGCCTCGCATCCCGCCAACGCCGCCCCCGTCGGCTCCGGCCCCTTCAAGCTCGAGAGCTTCGCGCCCGGCGAGCAGATCACCCTGGTGAAGAACGAGGACTTCTTCATCGAGGGCCGCCCCTACCTCGACCGGATCATCATCCGCCTGGTGCGCGACACCTCCGCCGCGCTGCTCTCGATGGAGGCGGGCGACGCCGACATCTTCCCGTTCCTGACCACCTCGCAGGGCATCTCGCGCCTGACCGACGCCGACGGGATCGAGGTCACCGACCAGGGCTACGCCGCGGTCGGCCCGATCAACTGGCTGGCGTTCAACATGCGCTCCGGCCCGCTGGCCGAGAAGAAGGTGCGCCAGGCCATCGGCTACGCCATCGACCGCAATTTCGTGACCAAGGCCCTGATGCGCGGCGTCTCCGCCCCGCAGCGCAGCCCGATCGTGGAGAGCTCGCCGTTCTTCAACGCCGACATCCCGGCCTATGACTTCGACCTCGACAAGGCGAACGCCCTGCTCGACGAGGCCGGCTTCCCGATGCAGGGCGACCAGCGCTTCGCCCTGACCGTGGACTACATCCCCGGCAACGACGAGCAGCAGCGCAACGTGGCCGAGTACCTGCGCTCGGCGCTGGGCAAGGTCGGCATCGGCATCGAGGTCCGCACCTCGGCCGACTTCCCCACCTGGGCGCAGCGCGTCGCCGCCGGCGACTTCGAGATGACCATGGACTCGGTGTTCAACTGGGGCGACCCGGTGATCGGCGTGCACCGCACCTACCTGACCGACAACATCCGCCCGGTGATCTGGTCGAACACCCAAGGGTACAGCAACCCCAAGGTGGACGAGATCCTGGCCGCCGCCGCCGTCGAGCTCGACGAGGCGAAGCGCAAGGCCCTCTACGACGAGTTCCAGATGATCGTGGGCGAGGATCTGCCCGTCTACTGGATCAACACGCTGCCCTACCACACCGCCTACGACGCGCGGCTGGGCAACGTGCCGGTCTCGATCTGGGGCCCGATGCAGTCGATGGACGAGGTCTACTGGACCGAGGCCCGCTGAGGCCCGCCCGCCCCGCCCCCCCTCCGGCGAGGGGGGCGGCGCGCTCCTGACGCGCGGCCGTCCCTGCAGGGGCGGCCCACCCGACGCGGCCGCTCCCCCTCGACGCGCCGCGATCCAGCGAACCGGCGGCCCCGGGCGGGCCGGCGTTCCGCCAGACACCTGCGGAAGGACCCCGAAGATGGGCGCATCCGGCTACATTCTCAGGCGCCTCGGCTACGGCGTGATCCTGCTGCTCGGCGTGGTCGTCCTGAACTTCCTGCTGATCCACGCCGCCCCCGGCGACCCGGCCGAGGTCATCGCCGGCGAGATGGGCGGCGCCACGCAGGAGATGATGGACAAGATCCGCGCCGACTACGGGCTCGACAAGCCGCTGATCGTGCAACTGGGCCTCTACCTCGGCGGCGTGGTCACCGGCGACCTGGGCGAGAGCTACTTCTTCAACCAGCCGGTGATCGAGCTGATCGGGGCCCGCATCGTGCCCACCATCCTGCTGGTGGTCGCGGCCCAGATGATCGCCATCACCCTGGGCGTGGGCATGGGCGTGCTGGCCGCGCGCCGCCCGCAGGGGGCCTGGTCGGCCTTCGTCTCGGTGTTCTCGACCATCGGCTACGCCGCGCCGGTGTTCTGGACGGGGCTGATGCTGATCATCCTCTTCGCCTCCATGCTCCCCCTGTTCCCGGTCGAGGGGATGGAGAGCGCGCGCTTCTCCGGCGGGCCGATCCTCTATGCGCTCGACGTCCTCCACCACCTGTTCCTGCCGGCGCTGACGCTGGGGATCATCTTCCTCGCGCAATACGCGCGCCTGTCGCGCGCCTCGATGATCGACGTGCTGGGCGCCGACTACGTGCGCACCGCCCGCGCCAAGGGGCTGAGCGAGCGCAAGGTCACCTTCAAGCATGCGCTGCGCAACGCGGTGCTGCCGATCATGACCGTCGCCGGCATCCAGTTCGGCAACCTGATCTCCGGCGCGCTGCTGGTCGAGACGGTGTTCAACTGGCCCGGCATGGGGCGGCTCGCCTTCGACAGCGTGCTCCGCCGCGACTACCCGACCCTGCTGGGCGTGCTGTTCTTCGCCGCCCTCATGGTCGTCGTCGCCAACCTTCTGACCGACCTGGGCTATCGCCTGGCCGATCCCCGCATCCGCACCGGAGGCAGCCGAAAGTGACCGACGTGGCGACCAACCCTCCCCAGACCGCCGCCGCCCCCGCGCCCGCCGCCTCCGGCCCCGCCGTCGAGGCCGTCAGCCCGCTGCGCGAAAGCCTCGGCATCTTCCTCAAGAACCGCCCGGCGCTGGTCGGCACGGCGATCCTGGCGATCATCCTGCTGGCGCTCCTCTACGGCACGTTCTTCGTCACCGCCGACCCTTACGAGATCGTCTGGGCCCCGATGACCCCGCCGTTCGAGGAGCCGGACTACGCCCTCCTCGGCACCGACTACCTCGGCCGCGACATCCTCGCGGGCCTGCTGACCGGGGGCTGGCCGACGCTGGCCGTCGGCGCCGCCGCGGCGCTGCTGACGGTGGGCATCGGCATCCTGGTCGGCGCCCTCTCGGGCTTCTTCGGCGGCTGGGTCGACGACCTGCTGATGCGGGTGACCGAGTTCTTCCAGGTCCTCCCCGCGCTGCTCTTCGCCATGGTCCTGGTGACCCTGTTCTCGCCCTCGCTCGCCACCATCGCCATCGCCATCGGCGTGGTCAGCTGGCCCCAGACCGCCCGCCTGACCCGCGCCGAGTTCCTCCGCATCCGAGAGCTGGAATACGTCGCCGCCGCCCGCTCCATCGGCGCGAAGAACAGCCGCATCATCTTCCGCGTGGTGCTGCCCAACGCCCTGCCGCCGCTGATCGTCTCGGCCACCCTGACCGTGGGCGTGGCGATCCTGTTCGAGGCCGGGCTCTCCTTCCTCGGCCTGGGCGATCCCAACACCATGTCCTGGGGCCTGATGATCGGCCAGAACCGCGGCTACCTGCTCGAGGCCTGGTGGCCCGTCACCCTCCCCGGCCTCGCGATCTTCCTGACCGTCTTCGCCATCTCCCTGATCGGCGACGGCCTGAACGACGCCTTCAACCCGAAACTCCGGTCGAGGTGAGCGATATGGACCCCCTCCTCTCCGTCCGCGACCTGAAGGTCGAGTTCGACACCCGCCACGGCCGCGTCACCGCCCTCGCCGGCATTTCGCTGGACGTGATGCCCGGCGAGACCCTCGGCATCGTCGGCGAGTCCGGCTGCGGCAAGTCCATCACCGCGCTCGCGATGATGGGCCTGATCCCCAACCCGCCCGGCCACCTCACCGACGGCCAGATCGTCTTCGAGGGCGAGGACATCACCCGCGCCAGCCCCAGGCGGATGCGCCAGCTCCGCGGCCGCGACATCTCGATGATCTTCCAGGAGCCGATGACCTCCCTGAACCCCGTCTTCACCGCCGGGGACCAGATCGCCGAGGCCATCATGCTCCACCAGGACGTCTCGAAGAAGGAGGCCTGGGAGGAAGCGGTCGAGCTGCTGCGCGTCGTCGGCATCCCCGAGCCGCGCCGCCGCGCCGCCTCCTACCCCCACGAGATGTCCGGCGGCATGCGCCAGCGGGTGATGATCGCCATGGCGATCTCGTGTCGGCCCAAAGTCCTGATCGCCGACGAGCCGACCACCGCCCTCGACGTCACCGTGCAGGCCCAAATCTTCGACCTGATGCGCGACATCCAGGAGAAGTTCGGCGTGGCCATCGTGATGATCACCCACGACATGGGCGCCATCGCCGAGATGGCCGACCGCGTCGCCGTCATGTACGCCGGCCGGGTGATCGAGCAGGGCCGCGCCGACGACATCCTCGACGACCCGCGCCACCCCTACACAAGCGGCCTGATCGGCTGCATCCCCGCGCTGGGCCGCGAGGCCGCCTCGGCCGAGCGCCTCCCCCCGCTGGCCGAGATCCCCGGCGTCGTCCCCCCCCTGCACCTGCTCGGCGCCGGCTGCGCCTTCGCCGACCGCTGCCCGCTGGTCCACGACCGTTGCCGGCGCGAGCGCCCGCCGCTCGCCCCCCACGGCATGGCCGCCCAAGAGTTTCTGGGGGGCCACGCCGTCGCCTGCCACGCCGCCGAACGGGAGATCGCCGCATGAGCTTCGACGGACACCCCTCCGCCGGCCCCTCCGGCGCCGCGCCCCTCGCCGAGCAGCCGCTGCTCGAGGCCGTCGGCCTCTCGGTCCGCTTCCCGATGCCGAAGAAATCGCCGTTCGCGGATCGCGATTATCTCCACGCCGTCCGGGGGGTGAACTTCAAGGTCCACGCCGGCCGCACGCTGGGGGTGGTGGGCGAATCCGGCTCCGGCAAGACCACCACCGCCATGGCCGCCGTCCGCCTGACCGAGGCCTACGACGGCGCCGTGATGTTCGAGGGCCGCGACGTCCTGAAGATGGGCCCCGAGGCCCTGCGCAAGCAGCGCCGCGACATGCAGGTGATCTTCCAGGACCCCTACTCCTCCCTCAACCCCCGCGACCGCGTCGGCGCCATCGTGCGCGAGCCCCTCGACCTGATGGACGTGGGCGAGCGCAAGGACCGCGCCGACCGCGTGAAGGAGCTGTTCTCCCTCGTCGGCCTGCGCCCCGACCAGATGGCCCTGTTCCCGCACCAGTTCTCGGGCGGCCAGCGGCAGCGGATCTCCATCGCGCGGGCGCTGGCGACGAACCCCAAGCTGATCGTCTGCGACGAGCCGGTCTCGGCCCTCGACGTGGCGATCCAGGCGCAGGTGCTGAACCTGCTGCGCCGGCTTCAGGACCAGTTCGGGCTGTCGTATCTCTTCATCTCCCACGACCTCGGCGTGGTGCAGTTCATCTGCGACGACATCGCGGTGATGTATCTGGGCGAGATCGTCGAATACGCCGACCGCCCCACCCTCTTCGCCGCCCCCCGCCACCCCTACACGGCCGCCCTGCTGGACGCGGCCCCCTCGCTCGCGCGGCGCAAGTCGGCGGGCTACTCGCGGGCGGGCGCGGTGAAGGGCGATCCGCCCTCGCCGATGAACCTGCCCAAAGGCTGCGCCTTCGCCGGCCGCTGCCCGCGCGCGCAACCCCGCTGCAAGGACGAGAAGCCGATGCTCCGACCGCTCGAGGGCGCGAAGGTCGCCTGCCATTTCCCTCTGGAGGGATGACGCCATCTGGTCCTAGGCTCGCGTCAGCCTGGACCTATCCCCCGTCCCCCCGGCGCTGATAGACCGGCATCATGCATCCGCCGTCCGTCCGGGGATGAAAGGAGTTCCGATATGAACGTCGCCGCCAATCCCAACGACCTCTCCGACGTCATCGCGGCCGACAAGGCCAACGTCTGGCACCACCTGGTCCAGCACGCGATGTTCGAGACGGTCGATCCCAAGATCATCGTCGAGGGCAAGGGCCTGCGCGTCTGGGACGCCACCGGCCGCGAGATGATCGACGCCGTCTCCGGCGGCGTGTGGACCGTCAACGTCGGCTATGGCCGCGAGCGGATCGCCGACGCCGTGCGCGACCAGCTGGTGAAGATGAACTACTTCGCCGGCGCCTCCGGCTCGATCCCCGCCGCGCTGTTCGCCCAGAAGCTGATCTCGAAGATGCCGGGCATGTCCCGCGTCTACTACTCGAACTCCGGATCCGAGGCCAACGAGAAGGCCTACAAGATGATCCGCCAGATCGCGCACAAGAAGTACGGCGGCAAGAAGTACAAGATCCTGTTCCGCGAGCGCGACTACCACGGCACCACCATCGCCGCGCTGGCCTCCGGCGGCCAGCCCGAGCGCGCCATGCAGTACGGCCCCTTCCCGGAAGGCTTCATCCAGGTGCCGCACTGCCTCGAATACCGCGCCCAGTGGGACGTCGAGGACTACGGCCGCCGCGCCGCCGACGCCATCGAGGAAGTCATCCTGCGCGAGGGCCCCGAGACCGTGGGCGGCCTGGTGCTGGAGCCGATCACCGCCGGCGGCGGCGTCATCGTCCCGCCCGAGGGCTACTGGCCCCGCGTGCAGGAGATCTGCGAGAAATACGACATCCTGCTGCACATCGACGAGGTCGTCTGCGGCATGGGCCGCACCGGCGAGTGGTTCGGCTACCAGAACTTCGGCGTGAAGCCTGACATCGTGACCATGGCGAAGGGCGTCGCCTCGGGCTACGCGGCGATCTCCTGCACGGTGACCACCGAGCGCGTCTTCGACATGTTCAAGGACGACGCCTCGGACCCGCTGGGCTACTTCCGCGACATCTCCACCTTCGGCGGCTGCACGGCCGGCCCGGCGGCGGCGCTGGAGAACATGAAGATCCTCGAGGAGGAGAACCTCCTCCAGAACACCAAGGAGCGCGGCGCCCAGCTGATGGCCCGGCTCGAGAAGATCAAGGCCAAGCACGAGATCGTCGGCGACGTCCGCGGCATGGGCCTGTTCCAGGGCCTCGAGCTGGTGGCGAACCGCGAGACGAAGGCGCCGCTGGACGAGAAGATCGTCGCCAGGGTGGTCGCCGCCGTGGGCGCCCGCGGGGTGATGATCGGCATGACCAACCGCTCGCTCCCCGGCCTGAACAACACGCTGTGCCTGTCGCCCGCGCTGATCGCCACCGCGGCCGACATCGATGCGATCGCCGACGCCGTCGACGCCGCCATCGCCGAGATCGCCGCGACGCTCTGACCGCGGCTTCCCCCGGACATCGCCGACCCGGCCCTCTCAGGAGGGCCGGGACCTCCCCCCGCGGCCGCAGCCTTGCGACCGCGCTCTCTCCGCGCGCCCGCCCGCCCCCGCCGGATCTGCGCCCCCGAACGGACCGACCCCGATGAACAAGCCCTTCTCCCCCCTCGACGCCGCCCCTGAAGAGCTCGCCCAGGCCCCCGACGCCGCCGCCCTCGCCTGGCTTTCGGCGCTGGAGCGCCGCAACCTCATCGCCGGCGCCCTGGTCGAGGCCCCCGCGGGGATGGAGGTGACCGAGCCCGCCCAGATGACCCCCCTCGGCCAGGCCGCCGCCTCCGGCCCGCAGGAGGTCGACGCCGCCGTGACCGCGGCCGCGCAGGCGCAGCCGGGTTGGGCCGCCATGCCCGCCCGCGCCCGCGGCAAGCTGGTGGCCGAGGCCGGCCGCCGCCTCTCCGTCCAGGCCGAGCCCATCGCCCGCCTTCTCGCCCGCGAGACCGGCAAGGCGCTGCGCACCGAATGCCGGGGCGAGCTGGCGGTGGCCGCGGATCTGCTGGAGTTCTACGGCGGCCTCGGCTCCGAGCTGAAGGGCGAGACGATCCCCTTCGACCCCAAAACCCTCTCCGTCACCACGCTGGAGCCGCTCGGCGTCGTCGCCGCGATCCTGCCGTGGAACGTGCCCCTCGTGCTGATGATGCTGAAGATCGCCCCCGCGCTGGTCGCCGGCAACACCGTGGTGGTGAAGGCCGCCGAGGAAGCCCCCTTCGCCACGCTCGCCGCCGCCGCGATCCTCGACCAGGTCCTCCCCGACGGCGTGGTCAACGTGGTCGTCGGCGACGGCCTCGAATGCGGCGCCCCCCTGACCAACCACCCCAAGGTGGCGAAAATCACCTTCACCGGCTCCGAGGAGGTCGGCGAGACCGTCTACGGCGCCGGCGCCGACCGCATCATCCCCGTGTCGCTGGAGCTGGGCGGCAAGTCCCCGATGATCGTCTGCGCCGACGCGGACCTCGAGAAGACCGTGACCGGCGCCATCGCCGGCATGCGCTTCACCCGCCAGGGCCAGAGCTGCACCGCCGCCTCGCGCATCTACGTGCACCGCACGCTCTACGACGCCTTCCTCGCCGCCCTCTCGGCGAAGCTGGAGACGCTGGTGATCGGCGACCCGCTGGACGAGGCGACCGACGTCGGAACCATCGTCTCCGCCACCCAGAAGGCGACCGTGGACCGCTACGTCCGGCTGGCCGAGGCCACCCCCGGCGCCACCGTCCTCAGGATCGGCAAGCTGCCCGAGACCGGCGTCGCCCCCGACCTCTTCATGCAGCCCACCCTGCTGCTGGGCCTGCCCGAGGATAGCCCCTGCGTGCAGGAGGAGATCTTCGGCCCGGTCTGCGTGATCCAGGCCTGGGACGACTACGAGGCGGTGATCGAGGCCGCCAACGCCACCCGCTACGGCCTCGCCGCCACGATCTGGACCCGCGACATCGGCCTGGCCCTCGACGCCTCCCGCCGGGTGAACGCCGGCTACGTTCAGGTGAACCAGAATCTTACGATTCAGCCCAACCTGTCTTACGGCGGGTTCGGCCGGTCGGGCCTGGGGAAAGAGGCCTCCCTCGAGGCCATGGTCGCCCACTTCACCCGTAACAAGACCATCGTCCTGGCGGGCATGTAGGGGCGTGGAGGCCCTCTCCACCCTCCTCGCCGAGCAGGCGCCGCAGGCGGGGACCCTGGTCCTCGCCTGCCTCTCGGTGGCCGTCGCGGGGGTGCTCCGCGGCCTCACCGGCTTCGGCTTCGCGCTGGCGGCGGTGCCGCTGCTGTCGATGTTCCTGGTCCCCGCGCAGGCGGTGGCATTGGTCATCTGCATGCAGGCGCTGGTCGGCTTCCGCGACGTGGTGCAGGTCGGCCGCCTGGTCGAGTGGCCCGCCGTCGGCCGCCTCTCGCTGGGCGCCATCGTCGGCACGCCCGTCGGCGTCGCCCTGCTGGCCTGGCTCGACCCCGCCGCGATGCGCCTCGCCATCGCGGCGCTGGTCGGCATCGGCCTCGCGATGCTGCTCCGCCCCGGCCGCGCCCCCGTCCCGACGCCGGAAGGCGAGGCCCCCTCCTCCCGCGGCGCCCTCCCGACGGGCGTCCTCTCCGGCCTCTTCGGCGGCCTCGCCGCCATGGCCGGCCCGCCGGCCATCGTGTGGTTCATGCGCGGCGGGCGCCCGCCGGCGGTGATGCGCGCCAGCCTGATGGTGTTCTTCTTCGCCACCTCGATCATCGCCGCCCCGATGCTGGTCTGGAGCGGCGTGCTGGACCTGCGGGTCCTGATCCTCGGCCTCTGCGCCCTGCCGGCGCTGGTCCTCTCGACCTCCGCCGGCGCCCGCCTCTTCGCCCGCACCTCCGACGCGGGCTACCGCCGCGTGGCGCTGGGCGTGCTGGCGGCCATGGCCGCGGCCTCGGCGCTGCGCGGCGCGCTCGACCTGCTGGGGGGCTGAGGCCGGCGGCCGCCGCGCCCGCGTGCGGCCGGCCGCGGGAGGCCCCCTACGACCATGGTCGCGTTGCGGCCACGGCCGCCTCCGCCAGACTGTCGCAGGGTCCGGAACGGATCCGGATCGCGACCACCAGCGGAGGAACCCATGGCCTGGACGACCCCCAAGATCGACGAGATCGCCTGCGGGATGGAGATCAACATGTACTTCCCGGCCGAAGACCGGGAAGCCGACGAGCTCTACTGAGCGGGAGCGGCCGGCCGTGGCGGGACTCGAGATCATCGTGCTCGGCGCCGCGGCCGGCGGCGGCCTGCCGCAATGGAACTGCGGCTGCGCCAACTGCGACGCGGCCCGGGCGGGGCGGATCCCGCCGATGACGCAGAGCTCGCTGGCGGTCTCGGCCGACGGGCGGGACTGGGCCATCGTCAACGCCTCGCCCGACATCGGCCGGCAGATGGCCGCCACCCCGGCCCTGCACCCCACCGCCCCGCGCACGTCCCCCCTGAAGGCGGTCCTCGTCACCAACGGCGACATCGACCACGTCGGCGGCCTCCTGACCCTGCGCGAGAAACAGTCTTTCAATCTCTGGTCCACCGCCGAGATCGGCGAGGCCCTCGCCGCCAACCCGATCTTCGCCGCCCTCGACCCCGCCCTGGTCCCCCGCCGCACCGCCGCCCTCGAAACCCCCTTCGAGCTTCTCCCCGGCCTCGCCGCCACCCTCTTCGCCGCCCCCGGCAAGATCCCCCTCTACCTGGAGGGGGAGGCGCAGACCCTCCGGACCGATGTCGAGGGCGAGCAGACCGTCGGCGTCCTGCTCGAGGCCTACGGCCGCCGCGCGGTGATCGCCCCTGGCTGCGCCCGCCTGTCGCCCTCGCTGGCGGCCCGGATCGAGGGCGCGGACCTGCTGTTCTTCGACGGCACGCTGTGGGCCGACGACGAGATGATCCGCCTCGGCCTCGGCGCCAAGACCGGCCGCCGCATGGGGCACATGTCGATGTCGGGGCCCGAGGGCTCGATGGCCGCGCTGGCGGACCTGGAGATCGGCCGCCGCATCTACGTTCACGTCAACAACACCAACCCCGCGATCCTCCCCCAGGGGCCGGAGCGGCGGGCGCTGGAGGCGGCGGGCTGGACCCTCGCCCAGGACGGCATGGAGTTCCGCGCATGATGGATGGATCCTTCCCCCCGCCCCCAAAAGCCCGGTCCCGCGAGGCCCTCACGCGCGAGGCCTTCGAGGCCCGCCTGCGCGCCATCGGCGCCGCGCGCTACCACGACCGCCACCCGTTCCACGCCCGCCTGCACGGCGGCCGGTGCTCCCCCGACGAGGTGCGCGCCTGGGTGATCAACCGCTGGTTCTACCAGTCCCGGATCCCGATGAAGGACGCCGCCTTCATGAGCCGGGTCGAGGACCCCGCCCTGCGCCGCGAATGGCGATCCCGCATCGAGAACCACGACGGCTCCGACGGCGCCCCCGGCGGCATCGCCCGCTGGCTGACGCTGGCCCGCGCGGTGGGCCTCGACCCCGACTACGTGGCCTCGGGGCAGGGCGTCCTCCCCGCCACCCGCTTCGCGGTCGAGGCCTATGTCCGCTTCGTCCGCGACATGCCGCTGCTGGACGCCGTCGCCTCCTCCCTCACCGAGATGTTCGCCCCCAAGATCCACGCCGACCGCATCGAGGGCCTGCTGCGCCACTACCCCTTCGCCGACGAGACCTCGCTCAGCTACTTCCGCACCCGCCTGTCCGAGGCCCCGAAGGACGTCGCCTTCGGCCTCGCCTGGGTCCTCGACCACGCCGACACGGCCGAGAAGCAGGACGCCGCCGCCGCCGCGCTGACCTTCAAGACCGACGTGCTCTGGTCCCAGCTCGACGCGCTCTGGGGCGCCTATGTCGAGGGCCGGGTTCCGCCGGGCGCCTGGACCCCGGGCGAGGGCCTGGCATGAGCCTCGCCGACCACCACCGCCCCCGCCTGCTGCGCGGCGTCCGCGTGAAACGCGACCGGGTGCGCGGCGTCGACGTGCTGCTGGCGCCCGAGCGGGTGCTGCGCCTCGACCCCGTCGGCTGCGCGATCCTGGCCGAGACCGACGGCGAGCGGAGCTTCGCGGACATCGTCGCGGCGCTGGCCGCCCGCTTCGACGCCCCCCCCGCCCGCATCGCCGCCGACGCCCGCACGTTCCTGCAGACCCTGATCGACCGCCGCATCGCGGAGGCGAGATGACCGAGACCGCCCTCGCCCCCTCGGCCGCCTCGCGCCCCGCGCCGCCCCCGCCGCTGGCGATGCTGGCCGAGCTGACCCACCGCTGCCCGCTCGCCTGTCCCTACTGCTCCAACCCGCTGGAGCTGACCCGCAAGGCGGCCGAGCTCGACACCACCCAGTGGACCGAGATCTTCGCCCAGGCCGCCGAGCTGGGGGTCCTGCAACTGCACCTCTCCGGCGGAGAACCCCTGTCGCGCCGCGACCTCGAACCCCTGGTCCGCGCGGCGCGGGCCGTGGACCTCTACGTGAACCTCATCACCTCCGGCATCGGCCTGACCGAGCGCCGGCTGGATGCGCTGGAAGCCGCCGGCCTCGACCACGTCCAGCTCTCCCTGCAGGGCGTGGACGCGGACTCGGCCGACGAGATCGGCGGCTACCGCGGCGGCTTCGTCCGAAAGATGCAGGCCGCGCGCTGGCTGGCGGCCCGAGGCATTCCCCTGACCCTGAACGCGGTGATGCATCGGCGGAACCTCGACCGGCTGGAGGCGACCATCGCGCTCGCCGTCGAGATGGGGGCCCGGCGGCTGGAGGTCGCCACCGTCCAGTTCCACGGCTGGGCGAGCCTCAACCGCGCCGCCCTGATGCCCACCCGCGCCCAGTCCGAGCGCGCCGCGGCCGTGGTCCGCGAGGCCCGCGCCCGCCTGAAGGGCGTGCTCGCCATCGACTACGTCCCCGCCGACCACCACGCCGATTTTCCCAAAGCCTGCATGGGGGGCTGGGGCTCGACCGGGCTGAACGTGACCCCCGACGGGACCGTGCTGCCCTGCCACGCCGCCCAGACCCTCCCCGGCCTGCGCTTCGAGCGCGCGCCGGCGACGCCGCTGGGGCGGATCTGGTGCGACTCGCCGGCCTTCCAGGCCTACCGCGGGACCGACTGGATGCAGGCGCCCTGCCGCACCTGCGAGCGGAAGACGAAGGACTTCGGCGGCTGCCGCTGCCAGGCGATGGCGATGACGGGCGATCCGGCGGCGACCGATCCGGTCTGCATCCGATCCCCCCACCGCGAGGCGCTGACGGCGCGGGCGGAGCGGGACGCGGGAGGGACCGCGGCGCTGGTCTATCGCGAAGGCTGCGGGTGAGGAGGCGCCCTGCGGGCGGGCCTGGCCTGCGCGCGCTTCGCGCGCGGCGGGCGGGCGCCCGCAGGGGCCGCTTCTGAACTCACCCAAGAACAGGCCCGCGCCTGTCCTCCGCAGCCGTCCGTCGCTGAAGATGCCTGAGCGACTCGCCCGCCCCGGTCAAGGACAAGCCCCCTTCGGGGGTCGCTTCGCGATCCTTGACCGGGGCGGGCGAGTCGCTCTGATCGGCATCAGCGACGGACGGCTCCGGAGAACAGGCGCTCCCGGCAGGGCCTGGGGCCGGCGGGGACCGCCTCCGAGGGCGGGGCGAGGCGGCGGGTTGGAGCCGGGCGCGGCGGGGAGCGTCGGGGGGGCGGAACGCAAACGGCCGGCCCCGGGGGCCGGCCGTGGCGGTCGCGATGGCGCGCGGGCTCAGTCGGCGGGGGCGGCGCGCTCGGCCTCGGGGAGGCCTTCGGGCTGGCCGATCACCGTGACCTTCAGCGCCTCGGGGGCCAGCAGGCGCGCCGCCACGCGGGCGATGTCGGCGGGCGTCACCGCCTCGATCAGCGCGTTGCGCTCCTCGAGATAGGCGGGCGTGAAGCCCTCCTCCATCAGGCCCGCGAGCTGGCCGGCGATCTTGGCGTTGGAATCGAAGCGCAGCGGGTAGGCGCCGGTCAGGTAGCGCTTGGCCGCCTCCAGCTCCTCCTCCGTCACGCCTTCGTCGCGCATCCGCGTCCACTCGGCCCGGATCACCTCGATCGCCTCCGCCACCCGGTCGTTGGCCGAGGCGACCCCGCCCGCCATCAGCGCCGCCCGGTCGTAGGGCGCGAGGTAGGAATAGACCCCGTAGGTCAGGCCACGCTTCTCGCGCACCTCCTCGGTCAGGCGCGAAGTGAAGCCGCCGCCGCCCAGGATGTGGTTCATCACGTAGGCCGGGATGAAGTCGGGATCGTCGCGCGCCAGCCCCTCCTGCACGAAGGCCGCCGAGGACTGGGGGATGTCGAAGGGGATCACCGTGAGATCCCGGTCCGGGGAAAGCTCCGCCGGGCCCAGCGGCTCCCACGGCTCGGCCGGCAGGTCGCCCAGCAGGCGGTCGAGGAGCGGGCCCAGCTCCTCGGCGGTGATGTCGCCCACCACGCCGATGGCGAGGCGCGAGCGGTTCAGCGCCCGCTCGCGGGCCGCGCGCAGGTCGCCCGCGTCGATGGCGGCGACCGACTCGGGCGTCCCCTCCATCGGCCGCGCATAGGGGTCGTCGCCGAACAGCTCCTCGCGCCAGCTCCGGGCCAGGATCGCCTGGGGATCGGTCGCCTGGTCGCGCAGCGTCGCCAGGATCGAGGCGCGCATCCGCTCCATCGGCTCGGGGTCGAAGCGCGGCTCCACCAGGGCCGAGCGCAGCAGCTCCACCGAGGCGTCGCGCGTCTCGCTCAGCATCCGGGCGGAGACGGTGAACGAATCCCGCCCCGCCTCGAACCCGTAGCGCATCGCGAGCTGGTCGGCGCGGGCCGAGAAGGCGGCCGACTCCAGCTCCCCCGCCCCCTCGTCGAGCATGGTCGAGAGGAAGTGGGTCACCCCCACCTTGTCGTCGGGCTCGCGCGAGGCGCCGCCCTCGAACGAGATCTCGATCGCCACCATCGGGATCGAGGGCTCCTCCACCAGCCAGGCGACGATGCCGCCGGGGGAGGTCACGATCTCCACGTCCGTGGCCGCCTGGGCGGGGACGAAGGGGACGGCGAGAAGCGCCAGCGCGGGCGCCACGATGCGGGCGAGACGGCTCATCCCTGCTGCTCCTGCGTGTCGGCGTCGGCGGTGGGGGCGGCGGCCTCGGGCGCAGGCGCGCGCAGCCAGCCGGTGACGGCGCGGCGGCGGTCGAAGACCTCCCGCGCCGCCTCCATCACGTCGGCGGCGGTCACCGCCTGCAGCCGGTCCGGCCACTCGGCGATCTGCTCGAGCGTGTAGTCCGAGGCCAGCGCCTGGCCGTATTCGCGCGCCAGCGCCATCTGGCTGTCCTGGCGATAGACCTCGGCCGAGCGGTAGCCCATCTTGATGCGCGCCAGCTCCTCCTCGGTCGGCCCGTCGGAGGCGAGGAAGTCCGCCAGCGTCGCGTCGAGCGCGTCCTCCGCCTCCTGCAGCGTATGGTCGGGGGCGGGCACGGCGTAGAGGCCGAACTCCCCGTAGTCGCGCCAGTCGCCCGAATACCAGGCGCCGGCCTGCAGGGCGACGCCGCCGCCCACCACCATCGCCTGGGCGAAGCGCGAGTTGATGCCGTCGCCCAGCACGTCCGCCAGCACCTGCAGGGCGGCCGCGCGGGCCTGGTCGTCGCGCCGCGCGATCGTCAGGTACTCGCGCATCACGTAGGGCTGGCCGATGCGCGGGTCCTCGTAGACCATCCGTCGCTCGACCAGCTGCGGGGGCTCCATCGGGCGCGCCCGCTCGGGCAGGTTCTCGGTGGGGGCGAGGGGGCCGAAATGCTCGCGCGCCAGGTCCTCGACCTGCTCGGGCGTCACGTCGCCGGCCACCACCAGGATCGCGTTGTTGGGCGCATAGTAGGTGCGGTAGAAGTCGAGCGCGTCCTGGCGCGTCAGCCCCTCCATCTCCGCCCGCCAGCCGATCACCGGGATCCCGTAGGGGTGGTTCATGTAGAGCGCCGCGTCGCGCTGCTCGCCGAAGATCGCCTGCGGGTTGGTGTCGGTGCGCGAGGACCGCTCCTCCAGGATCACCTGCCGTTCGGGCGTCACCTGGGCGTCGGTCAGCTCCAGGTCGCGCATCCGGTCGGCTTCCATCCGCATCACCAGCCCCAGGCGGTCGGCGGCGATGCGCTGGAAATAGCCGGTGTAGTCGCGCGAGGTGAAGGCGTTGTCCTGCCCCCCGTTCGCCGCCACGATCTTCGAGAAGGCGGCGTCCGGGATCTCGTCGGTGCCCTTGAACATCAGGTGTTCGAGGAAATGGGCGATGCCGGACTTGCCCGGCGGCTCGTCGGCGGCGCCGATGCGGTACCACACCATGTGGGTGACGACCGGGGCGCGGTGATCCTCGATCACCACGCCGCGCAGGCCGTTCTCCAGCTCGAAGGTGGTCACGGCGGGCTCGGCGGCCGCGGGGGCGGCGAGGCTCGCGGCCAGGGAGGCGGCGACGAGGGCCGCGCGGGCCCGGCGGCGCGCCGGCCTGGGGGCGGGAAGGGTCATGCAGGGCTCCCCTTGCGTCGGACAGGGCCGCGCGGACGCCGGGCGGCGCCCGCAGGGCGGTCGACCGAACCTAGGCCCCGCCGCGCCCGGCGCAAGGCGCGCGTCGCCGCGCGGGCTTCACGTCCTTGTGGCGCGGGGGAGAGGGCGGGGCAGGGGGCGGCGGGCAGGGCGCCGGAACGCCGACGGCCCGCGCCGGAGCGCGGGCCGCAGGAACCCTGTCCCGCGCCGGGGCGCGGGCCGAGAAGAACGGGGTCCCGCGCCGGGGGCGCGGGCCGAGGGGATCGGGGTCGAATCCGCCGCCGCCGGGATCGGCGGCCGGGGCGCGATCAGCCGCCCAGCGGGATGGAGATCGCGTTCGACGGGCTCTCGGGCGGCGCGGGGCTGGGCGTCGGGGTGGCGGCGCCCTGGTTGCGCAGCTCCTCGGACTCCGTGCGCGCGTCCAGGGTCTGGGCCGCGTCGGGATCGTTGATCTTGTAGCCGAACACGCTGTCGAGCGCGTACCACTGCTCCGGCTCCGGCGGCCGCTCGGTCTCGAGCCGCTGGCGGATCTGCGGATCGGCGGTCTCGGCGCCGGCGGCGTCCAGCAGCGCCAGCTCGCCCGGCGTGGGGGCCGCGGCCTGGGCCTGCGGGGTCGGGCCCGCGCCGGCCGAGGCCAGCGCCGCCTGGGCGGCCTGGTCGGGGCGCGGCTCCAGCGGGCTGCGCTCGCCCGGGGCGGGCGGGGGCAGGCTCTCGAAGCTCGGCGGCAGGCGCAGGGGCGCATGGGGCGCGACGTTGAACGGGTTGGGCGACTCGTAGTTCAGGCCCAGCGCGGTGCCCACGGCGTCGCGGCTGCCCGTGCAGGCGCTCAGCGCCACGCCCGCGCCGATCAGCGCGGCGACGCGCAGCGCGCGGCTCAGGCCGCGAGCGCGGCGGGCGGCGGTGGGGGCGTGGTTCGTCATGTCCCGCGGTCTCCTGTCGGCCCTGGCGCGGCCCTCGCCGTCATGCGGCGCGGGCGGGGCCCGTTCAGGCCCTCTGCTTGTCAGAACCGTCGAGGAGGATCAAGCCGGCGGCGCCCGCGAAGATGCACACGTCCGCGACGTTGAAGGCGTAGGGATTGCGGATCCCGCAGCAGCTCATGTTCAGGAAGTCGAACACCGCGCCGTGGATCGCGCGGTCCAGCGCGTTGCCCAGCGCCCCCCCGATCAGCAGCCCGACCGAGGCCCGCCGCCAGACCTGGGGCATCCGCTGCGACCAGATCGCCAGCCCGATCGAGATCGCCACGGCCGCGAAGATCCAGACCCCGCGGCCGACGTCGGCCGCGAGGCCGAAGTTGGCCCCGGTGTTCCACGCCAGGGTGAAGCGCAGGAACGGATCGGCCACGTCCACGACCAGCCGCTCGCGCAGCTCCAGCCCCTCCAGCACCCACCACTTGCTCGCCTGGTCCAGAAGGAAGGCCGCGGAAGCCGCAGCCAGAACGACGCCCGACCGCATGGGCCCTCCGGGACTTCTCCGCCTGCGCGCCTGGCGCGCGGCGTCAGTTGCTGGTCGCGCGAGGCTTGAAGCCGCCGCGCAGGATCTCGGTCGCGCTGGTCCGGTTCGCCCCGGTCGCCCCGCAGGACGAGTAGTAGCGGTTCGACACCGCGCTCTCGTACTCGAACAGGCGACGATCGCGGGGATCGCGCGGACCGGCCCTGAGGCCTCGATACCCGGTCGCGTCGATCTCGTCGATCTTCGCCAGCAGTTCCGGACAGGACAGCTGCGTCGCGGGCGCCAGACGGATCGCGATTCCGCCGCTGGTCACGAAGGTGTCCTGCGCGCGCAGCATCGGGGGCGCCGTGGCCAGCGGCGCCAGAATCGCCGCGGCGATGAGGAAACGTTTGATTGCAGTCATGGCCTCGTCGTTGCGCGTTCGTCGCGCTCCTGTTTGATTTCACCGGATACCTGATCGTCAGCCCGTGTTCAAATTTGGGCGAGTCCTCGGCGTGGGGGCGCCGTCGCGCACGTTTTCGCGCGTCGCCGAGTTGGCGGAAGCGCCCGGCGTGGATATGTTCCCCCGATGACGTTCTTCCAGAGTCCGGCGACGGGAGCGACCACCCAGATGCGAGCGAAGCTGAACAGGGCCCTGGCGGGGCTGGTGATGGCGGGCTGCGGGATCGCGCTCGTCGCGCCCGCCTCGGCGGCCGGCCTCTCGGGGTCCTATCTCGCCGCCCAGTCGGCTGCGGCGCGCAACGACTACCAGGCGGCGGCGCGTTATTTCGCCGCGGCGCTGGCCCGCGACCCGGCGAATCCCGGCCTGCGCGAGCGGACCATGAGCTTCAAGCTCCTGACCGGCGACCTGCGCGGGGCGGCGACGATCGCGCAGCTGATGCGCGACGCCGGCGCCGCCACCCAGCTCGCCGAGCTGGCGCTGGCCGCCGACGACGTGGCTTCGGGCGACTACGCCGGCGCCGCCGAGACGCTCTCGACCGAGGACAGCCGGGTCAACGCCCTGGTCGGCGCCCTGATGCGCGGCTGGGCCGAGGCCGGCGCCGGAAACCGCGAGGCGATGGAGGAGGCGTTCTCCTCCCTCGACGGCGACGCCATGGGCGAGCTCTTCGGCAACTACCACCTCGGCCTCGCCCGCGCCGTGATCGGCGATCTCGAAGGCGCAAAGGAAGCGCTCGAGCGCACCCGCGACGAGGGCGGCGTCACCGGCCGCCCGGCGCTCGCCCTCGGGGCCGTGCTCGAGCTCACCGGCGACGACGAGGCCGCCCGCGCCATCTACGAGGGCATGGTCGCCTCCTCGCGCGACGAGCGGGTCGCCGCCTCCGCCCTGCAGCGCATGGCCCAGGGCGAGCCCGCGGCGCTGCCCGTGGCCGACGCCTCCGCCGGCACGGCCGAGGCGCTGTTCTCCATCGCCGCGGCCTTGGGCTCCGACCGCAACGCCGCCGTGGCGCTGCTCTACGCGCGCATCGCGCTGGCGCTGCGCCCCGACCTGCACGAGGCGCGCCTGCTGGTCGCGGGCCTGCTCGACGCCCAGGGCCAGGAGGAAGCCGCGGTCGAGGCCTTCCAGGTCGTCCCCCGCCGCTCGCCGCTCTTCATCTCCGCCGAGCTCGGGCGCGCCGACGCGCTGATGGCGCTCGACCGCCAGGACGAGGCGGTGGTGGTGCTCGAGAGCCTCTCGGCCGCCTACCCGTCCGAGCTCGACGCCCAGCTCGGCCTCGCCGCCGCCCTGCGCCGGACCGAGCGCTGGACCGACAGCGCCGCCGCCTACGACCGCGCCCTCGAGCTGATCAAGCCGGTCGAGCGTCGCCACTGGTCGGTGTTCTACGAGCGCGGAATCGCCCATGAGCGCGCCGGCGACTGGCCCGACGCCGAGGCCGACTTCCTCAAGGCGCTGGAGCTTTCGCCCGACAACCCGCTGGTCCTCAACTACCTCGGCTATTCCTGGGTCGAGATGCACATGCACCTCGACGAGGCCCAGGCGATGATCGAGAAGGCGGTCGAGCAGCGCCCCGACGACGGCTACATCACCGACTCGCTGGGCTGGGTGCTCTATCGCCTCGACAAGTTCGAGGAGGCGGTGCCCCACCTCGAACGCGCCGTCGAGCTGACGCCCACCGACCCGATCATCAACGACCACCTCGGCGACGCCCTGTGGATGGTCGGCCGCAAGCGCGAGGCCCGCTTCCAGTGGTCGCGCGCCATGTCCTTCGACCCCGAGGAGAAGGACGCCGTCCGGATCCGCGCCAAGCTCGACCGCGGCCTCGATTCGGTGCTCGCCGACGAGCGCGCCTCCGGTCCGCCGCGCACCGCGGGGGCCGAGGCGCCCAAGGCGGATGGCGGCTGACATGCCGGCCCCGGCGGAGGTCCCCGCCTCCGCCCCCTCCGCCCCCCTCACCGGCGCCCGCCCTCCCGGCGGGCGCCGTCGCGCATCCCCGCCGGCTGCCGGGGCCATCGCGATCTCCGCGCCGCGCCCCGCCGCCCCGGCGCGCGTCGCCTCCGCCTCCGGCGCCGCAACGGCGCCCTCCCGCAGGGGAGAGGGCGGCGCCGACCGCCGCCCGGCCTTCGAGCCCGCCACGGCCCTCGCCCCCGCCAAGGTGAACCTGCACCTGCACGTCCTGGGCCGGCGCGAGGACGGGCTGCACCTGCTCGAGTCCCTCACGGTGTTCCCCGACGTCTGCGACGTCGTGACCGCCCGCCCCGCCCCGCCGGGCGTCTTCTCGATCGAGGTCGCGGGCCCCTTCGCCGCCGGCGCCCCGGCCGACGCCTCCAACCTCGCGCTCCGCGCCGCGATCGCGCTGGCCGAGGCGGTCGGGCAGGGCCCCGCCGCCGAGGCCCCCCTCGGCGTCGCCCTGACGCTCGAGAAGACCCTGCCGGCGGCGGGCGGCATCGGCGGCGGCTCCGCCGACGCCGCCGCCGTCCTGCGCCTGATGAACCGCCTGTGGTCGCTGGACCTGCCTCTGGAACGCCTTTCGGAAATCGGCCTGAGCCTCGGCGCCGACCTCCCCGTCTGCCTCCACGCCCCGGCCCCCGCCTGGATGGCCGGCATCGGGGAGCGGGTCTCCGCCGTCTCCGGCGTCCCGCCGCTGGCGATCCTGCTCGCCAACCCCGGCACGCCGACGCCCACGCCCGAGGTCTTCCGCCGCCTGCGCCACCGCGACGGCGCCCCCGCCGCATGGCCAGCGGAGGGCTGCCCCGGCCTCGACGCCCTCGTCGGCTGGCTGTCTGACACCTCCAACATGCTGGAGCCCCCGGCGCGCGAGGTCGCGCCCGCCGTCTCCGGCCTGCTGCAGACAATCGCCGCGCAGCCCGGCTGCCGCCTCGCCCGGATGTCGGGCAGCGGCGCCACCTGCTTCGGCATCTTCGAGACCATGGCCGGGGCCGAGGCGGGGGCGCAGGCGCTCCGCCGCGCGGGCCTCTGGGCCGCCGCCGGCCGCTCCGCCGGCGCCTGAGGGGGACTGCATGGAAGAGATCGACTGCCTCGTGATCGGGGCCGGCGTGGTGGGCCTCTCGGTCGCGCGCGCCATGGCGACCGCCGGCCGCGAGGTGCTGGTGCTGGAGGCCGAACGCCTCATCGGCTCGCAGATGTCGAGCCGCAATTCCGAGGTCGTCCACGCCGGCATCTACTACCCGAAAGACAGCCTCAAGGCCCGGCTCTGCGTCGAGGGCCGCCGCCGCCTCTACGCCTACTGCGAGGAACGCGGCGTCGCCCATCGCAAATGCGGCAAGCTGATCGTCGCCTCCGAGCCCGGGCAGGTCGCGATGCTCGACGACCTGCTCGCCAAGGCGCAGGCCAACGGCGTGGAGGGGATGCGCAAGCTCTCGAAATCCGAGACGCTGGCGATGGAGCCCGCCCTGCGCGCCGAGGGCGCGCTGTGGTCGCCCGAGACCGGCATCGTCGACAGCCACGGCCTGATGCTCGCCTACCAGGGCGAGGCCGAGGACCACGGCGCCATGCTGGCGCTGGGCGCCCCGGTGACCGGGGGCGAGGTCGGCGGCGAGGGGATCGTCATCGAGACCCCCGAGCTGACGCTCCGCGCCCGCACGGTCGTCAACTGCGCGGCCCTGAACGCCATCGCCATCGCCGGCGCCCTGCGCGGCTACCCGGTCGAGACCCTGCCGCGCCTGACCCTGGCCCGCGGCAACTATTTCTCCCTGACCGGCGCCACCCCCTTCTCCCGCCTGATCTACCCCGCCCCGGCCGAGCGCGGGGGCCTCGGCGTGCACCTCACGCTGGACCTGCAGGGCCGCGCCCGCTTCGGCCCGGACGTGGAGTGGATCGAGGCCGTCGACTACTCGGTCGACCCCGCCCGCGGCGAGCGCTTCTACGAGGCCATCCGCCGCTACTGGCCCGACCTGCCCGACGGGGCGCTGGCGCCGGCCTACGCCGGCATCCGCCCCAAGATCGGCGAGGACCCCGGCGGTTTCGCCGACTTCACTCTCCACGGCCCCGAGACCCACGGGATCGCGGGCCTGTGGAACCTCTTCGGCATGGAGAGCCCGGGCCTGACCTCGTCGCTGGCGATCGGGGAATGGGTGCGCGGGCAGGCGGCGCCGGCCTGAGGCCGGGAGACCTCGGGCAGCGGTCTACAGGCGCCCTGCGGGCGGGCTTGGCTGCGCTGCGCCGGGGGCGTGCGGGGCGCCCGGGCGCTGGAGGGCAGGGGCCTCCGGCGGGCTCCTGACTCACCCGAGAACAAGCCCGCGCCTGCTCTCCGGACCCGTCTCTCGCTTGCGATGCCTGAGCGACTCGCCCCCCGGGGGCAAGGACAAGCCCGGCTTCGCCGGGTCGCTGCGCGATCCTTGACCCCGGGGAGCGAGTCGCTCCGGGCGGCATCCGCGAGAGACGGCTCCGGAGAACAGGCGCTCCCCGAGGGCAGCGCACGGGGCGCCCGGCCGGCCCGGGGGCGGCGCCGGGTCGGCCGGCGGGGCGAGAGCGGCGGGGCGAGGGCGGCGAGGACGGCGGCCGGCCCGGGGGGCGTGCGAGCGGACGGGCGGGCCGAGAGCAGAGGCGCGCGGGTGGGGCGCATCGGGCGGGGGGCGGCGGCCTCCCGCCAAGGCGACGACCGCGGGCGGTCGCCGGCCCGGGGCGGCGGGGTCGCCGTCCGGGACGTCGGCGGCGGGGTCGCCGCCTGTCGGCGGTGGGGAGAGACGGGTCGCCGGGAGGCGCGCCGCCGCGCCGCCGGCCTCCGCGCCTCCGCGCCGCCGGGCCTCCGGGCCTCCGCGCCGCCGGGGCGCGGGCCTCCGCACCGTCGGTCGCCGGGGCGCAGGCGGTCGCGACGCGGGCTTTCGGGGTGCGGGCCTTCGGGACGCGGGCTGCGGGCGGAGGGCCGGCGAGGGCGGCGGCGGGCCCGGCTCAGCGGGCGCCTTCTGCGCCCTGACCGCGAGCCGTGCTCGCGGATCCGGCCTCACGACGGCTTCGCCGTCGACGGGCCGCGGCACGGTCCCCGCCCGGCTTTCGCCAAAGGACCACGCACGGACCACCCGGCCGCACGGCCCGCCCTGCGCGCCACGCCCGCGCCGGTCCGCGCGCCTCTTCCCACCGGCGACGCGCGCTTCCCGACTCGACCCGCTCATGCTAGCCCTTGGGGCATGAATGCTCCCAGCCCCTATATCTCGAAAAATCGACCGATCCGGCGCCTGGACGAGTCCGCCCAGAACCGTATCGCCGCCGGCGAGGTGGTGGAGCGGCCGGCCTCCGCGGTGAAGGAGCTGGCCGAGAACAGCCTCGACGCCGGCGCGCGGCGCATCGAGATCGCCATCGCCGACGGCGGGCGCACCCTGATCCGGGTCGCCGACGACGGCCACGGCATCCCCGAAGCCGAGCTGGCCCTGGCGCTGGAGCGGCACGCCACCTCGAAGACCGACGGGGCCGACCTGCTCGACATCCGAAGCTTCGGCTTCCGGGGCGAGGCGCTGCCCTCGATCGGGGCCGTCTCGCGCCTGGTGCTGACCTCGCGGACGGAGGCCGCGGACGCCGCCTGGACCCTGCGCTGCGACGCCGGCCGGCTGGGGGCGCCCGCGCCCGCAGCCCTCGCCCGCGGCACCGTGGTCGAGGCGCGCGACCTGTTCCACGCCACCCCCGCCCGGCTGAAGTTCCTGCGCACCGACCGGGCCGAGACCCAGGCGGTCGCCGACATGGTCCGCCGCCTCGCCATGGCCGCGCCCGAGGTGGGCTTCGTGCTGCGCGACCTCTCCGAGGGCGGCGCCAAGGCCTCGCCCGAGGGCCGCGTCCTGTTCCGCGCCGACCCCGAGCCGGGCGAGCCGCGCCACGCCCGCCGCCTGCGCCTCGCCCGGGTGATGGGGCGCGAGTTCACGGACAACGCGCTGGAGATCGAGGCGGAGCGCGAGGGGCTGCGGCTGAGCGGCCTCGCCGGCCTGCCCACCTATTCGCGCGGCGCGGCGGTGGCGCAGTTCCTCTTCGTCAACGGCCGCCCGGTGCGCGACAAGCTGCTGACCGGGGCCCTGCGCGCGGCCTACATGGACGTGCTCCACTCCGGCCGCCACCCGGCCGCGGCGCTCTATCTCGAGTGCGACCCGCAGCTCGTCGACGTCAACGTCCACCCCGCCAAGACCGAGGTGCGCTTCCGCGAACCCGGCGTGGCGCGCGGCCTGCTGGTCTCGGCCCTGCGCCATGCGCTGGCCGAGGGCGGGCATCGGGCCTCCTCGACCGTGGGCGAGGCCGCGCTGGGCGCCTTCCGCCCCGAGGCCGGGCCCCCCGCCGCCCCGCGCCTGACCGGCTGGGGCCCGCGGATGGACCGCCCCTCGGTCGCCGAGCTGCGCCGCGCCTACGACTTCCAGGCGCCCGGCGAAGCCGCCCCGGCGCCGGACGGGACGCCGCCCGCCCAGCCCGGCCTCTCCGAGGACCCCATGGCCTGGCGCGCCGCCCGCTCCGAGCCCGAGCCGGTGGAGACCGAGGCGGAGGACCTGCCGCTGGGCCTCGCCCGCGCGCAGCTGCACGAGAACTACATCGTCGCCCAGACCCGCGACGGCATGGTGATCGTCGACCAGCACGCCGCCCACGAGCGCCTGGTCTACGAGCGCCTGAAGCGCCAGGCCGCCGAGGCGGGCGTGCGCCGCCAGGCCCTGCTGATCCCCGAGATCGTGGAGCTCCCCGCCGACGACGCCGAGCGGCTGCTGGCCGCGGCCGGACCCCTCGCCGAGCTCGGCCTGGTGATCGAACCCTTCGGCCCCGGGGCCCTCGCCGTGCGCGAGACGCCCGCCGAACTGGGAACCCCCGACGCCGCCGCGCTGCTGCGCGACGTGGCCGACGAGCTGGCCGAGGAAGGCGAGACGGCGGCGGTCCGGGCGCGGCTCGACGCCGTGCTCTCGCGCATGGCCTGCCATGGCTCGGTCCGCTCGGGACGGCGGATGGGGGCGGCGGAGATGAACGCCCTGCTGCGCGAGATGGAGGCGACGCCGATGTCCGGGCAGTGCAACCACGGGCGGCCGACCTACGTGACCCTGACGCTGGCCCAGATCGAGAAGCTGTTCGGGCGGCGCTGAGAGGCGCGGCGCGGGCAGGGAGCGCTCCACAGGCGCCCTGCGGGCGGGCCTGGCTGCGTCGCGCAGGCGGGGGCGTGGCGAGAGGCCGTCGGGGGGCGCCTCCGGCGGGCTCCTGACTCACCAAAGAACAAGCCCCGCGCCTGTCCTCCGGAGCCGTCCGTCGCTTGGCTGCCTGAGCGACTCGCCCCCTCCGGTCAAGGACAAGCCCCCCTGCGGGGGGTCGCTTCGCGATCCTTGACCGGAGGGGGCGAGTCGCTCCGATCGGCGCCCGCGACGGACGGCTCCGGAGAACAGGCGCTCCCGGGTGGGCTTGCGGCGGGCGGGGCCCCGGGGCGGAGGGCGCGCGGGAGGGCCGGGGCGGGGGGGCCTCGGGACCGGGGGGCGAGACCGGGAGTCGGGAGATTTTCCCAGCGGTCTCGGGGGGCCGTGCGCTCCCGCCGCAGGGACCGTCACGAAACTGCATTGGAACCGTCGGCCAACTGTCGCCGGACGCCCGTAGACGGCGCCCAGCGCAACGGGAGCCGCGGATGCTGATCAAGATCGAGTCGCTGACCAAGAGGTTCGGCACGGCCACGGCCGTGGACGCCGCCGAGATCCGCGTCGAGAAGCCGGCGATGATCGGGATCATCGGACGCTCGGGCGCCGGCAAGTCCACGCTGCTGCGCATGATCAACCGGCTGACGCCCGCCACCTCGGGCCGGATCCTCGTCGACGGGACCGACGTGCTGACCCTGAAGGGCGCCGCCCTGCGCCGATGGCGGCGCGACTGCGCGATGATCTTCCAGCAGTTCAACCTGGTGCCGCGCCTCGACGTCGTCACCAACGTCATGCTGGGGCGGCTGAACGGGCACTCGGCGCTGGCCTCGGCCTTCAACGTCTTCTCCGAGGCCGACGTGCGCCAGGCGCTGGCCCATCTCGACCGGCTGGGGATCGCCGAACACGCGCTGAAACGCGCCGAGGCGCTGTCCGGCGGCCAGCAGC
Organism: Albimonas pacifica; assembly: GCF_900113695.1. GTDB lineage: Bacteria > Pseudomonadota > Alphaproteobacteria > Rhodobacterales > Rhodobacteraceae > Albimonas > Albimonas pacifica. The sequence goes on from NZ_FOQH01000003.1 coordinate 330,379, forward strand.
AGCGGGTCGCCATCGCCCGCGCCCTGATGCAGGACCCCAAGTTCGTGCTCGCCGACGAGCCCATCGCCTCGCTCGACCCGCTCAACGCCCAGGTGGTGATGGACGCGCTGCGCCGCATCCATGTCGAGCAGGGGCTGAGCGTGATCTGCAACCTGCACACGCTCGACACCGCGCGGCGCTATTGCGACCGCGTCATCGGCATGCGCGCCGGGCGCATCGTCTTCGACGGCCCGGCCGAACTGCTGACCGAGGCCATGGCCCGCGAGATCTACGGCGCCGGCGCCGAATTCTCCGAGGCGACCACCTCGACCAGCCTCGCGACGCCCTTCCCATCGGAGGCCGGCCGCCGCGCCGTCCCCGTCACGGGCTGACCCCTGCCGCGCCCGCGGCCCGAGGGCGCCCCGACCCGTTCCATGATCGCAGCCGGTCCCCGCGGGGACCGACCATTCGAGGGATACATCCGATGAAGACCATCGCGCTCGCCGCGCTCGCGGCCGCCGCCCTGACCTCCGCCGCCCCCATCTCCGCCCAGGCGCAGGAGACGATCTCCGAGTTCCGCATCGGCCTGCTGGGCGGCGAGAACGCCTCCGACCGCATGCGCTCGAACGAGTGCCTGCGCGAGAAGGCCGAGGCCCTGCTGGGCGTGCCCACCAAGCTCTTCGCCCCCGCCGACTACAACGGCGTGATCGAGGGCCTGCTGGGCGGCAACCTCGACATGGCCTGGCTGGGCGCCTCGGGCTACGCCAAGGTCTACCTGACCGACCCCGAGGCGGTCGAGCCGGTGCTGGTCAAGGTCAACAACGACGGCTCCTACGGCTACTACTCGATCGGCTTCGCGCGCGCCGACAGCGGCATCGCCTCGCTCGACGACATGAAGGGCCGGACCTTCGGCTTCGGCGACCCGAACTCGACCTCCGGCTACCTGATCCCCTCGATCGAGATCCCGGCCTCGGGCTACTCGATGACCCCGGGCGACTACTTCGCCGACGTCGTCTTCACCGGCGGCCATGAGCAGACCATCGTCGCGGTCTACAACGGCGACATCGAGGCCGGCGTGACCTGGGCCGACGGCCTGGGCGAGTGGGAGGACGGCTACAACTCCGGCGCCCTGCGCAAGGCGGTGGACGCGGGCCTCGTCGACATGACCGAGATGGTGCAGATCTGGCAGTCGAAGCCGATCCCCGAGGGCCCCATCGTGCTCGCCAAGGGCCTGCCCGAGGACGTGAAGCTGAAGGTGACCGCGCTGATGGCGTCCCTCGAGTCCCTCGACCCCGAGTGCGCCTACGGCGTGATGGCCGGCGAGGCCAAGGGCTTCATGCCGATCACCCACGAGGCCTATCTCTCGATCATCGACGCCCGCAAGACCGCGTCCGAGTGAGCCGGGCCCAGCCCTGACCGCGAAGGCCCCGGAGACGCTCCGGGGCCTTCCTCGCATCCGGCCGTAGGGCGCATTTCAATGCGCCATCCGCGCCGCCCGTGCGTCCGCCATCCCCCCCATCGCAGCCCCGAGGCCCCCATGACCTTTGCGGACCTGGAATCCGAGATCGTCCGGCAGACCCGCCGCCGCCAGATGTATTCGGGCCTCGCGGTCCTGATCGTCGCCGCGGTGCTGATCGCGGGGTTCGACGTCTCGAATTCGATGAACTCCGGGTCGTTCTGGACCGGGCTCGGGCAGTTCTTCGACTACCCCGCCGGCCTGCTGTCCGAGGCGTGGGAGACCGGCCTGATCGGCATGGCCGAACTGATGTGGCGCTTCCTGCCCGCGCTGATCGAGACGCTGAACATCGCGGTCGCGGCCACCCTCCTCGGCGGCCTCGGCGCCTCGGTCCTGTCGCTGGCCGCCACCCCCAACCTCGGGGCGCCCGCCTGGCTGCGCCTGCCGCTGCGCCGCGTCCTCGACGTGATGCGCGCCTTCCCCGAGCTGATCATCGCCCTGTTCCTGATCTTCGTCCTCGGGACTTCCCCTGTGCCCGCGATGATCGCGGTGGCCTTCCACACCGTCGGGGCGCTGGGAAAACTCTTCTCCGAGGTCAACGAGAACATCGACGTGAAGCCGATGGAGGGGCTCGCCTCCTCCGGCGCCTCCTGGTTCCAGCGGATCCGCTACGGCGTGATCCCGCAGGTGGCGCCGAACTGGCTGAGCTACTTCCTGCTGCGCCTGGAAATCAACGTCCGCGCCTCCGCCATCCTCGGCTTCGTCGGCGCCGGCGGCATCGGCACCGAGCTTCGCCGCACCATCGGCTGGGGGCAGGGCTCGGGCGACGAGACCATCGCGCTGTTCGTCCTGCTGATCGTCTCGATCTTCCTGATCGACCAGCTGAGCTCCTGGGGCCGCGCCCGCCTCGCCGGCCGGCAGGGCCAGGGCGAGGAGACCTCGGCCCAGACCGCCCATGGCCACGAGAACCGCGTCGCGCGGGTCCGCGCCATGGTCCGCCGGCGCACGGCGCTGACCGTGCTCGCCCCGGCGCTGGCGCTGGGCTACCTCGCCTACGCCTGGGTCGCCTTCGACGTGACCGGCCTGATCGCCTCGGCCCGGCCGGAGCGCGCCGCGATCCTCGCCACCGACTCGGTCATGTACAAGACCCATGTCGAGGAGAGCCTGCGCACCGGCGAGGTCGAGGTCGCCATCGAGGGCGAGCGCACCGCCACCTACGCCCCCGACGCCCTTCCCGACTGGGTGCGCGTCGACGGCGAGACCTGGGACGTGGACCTCGGCGACGGCTGGCGCGTCACGCTCGACGGCCCGCGCATGACGGTCGAGGCGCCGGGCTACGGCACGATCCGCGTCACCGCGCAGGAGCGGGAGCTCCTCTACGACCTCCCCGCCGGCCCCCAGCCGGACTGGCTGCGCACCGACCCGGTGAAATTCGACATGCGTCCCGAGATCGGCAAGCGCGTCCAGGCCTCCCGCGCCAAGTTCGAGATCCACCGCTACCACTGGGGGTGGGAGAACTTCTGGTTCCCCTTCCGCTCTCCCCTCTGGGGCATGAGCGCCGGAGAGGTCTGGTCGCTCGCCTGGTCCCCCGACCGCCTCGACCCCGCGATGTCCAACGCCGCCTTCATCTTCGACCAGGTCTGGACCAACCCCGACTGGATGCACGGCGAGGTGTTCAAGGCCCTGCTGGAGACGATCATGATGGCTCTGCTGGGCACGCTGGTCGCCGCCTTCGTCGGCCTGCCGCTGGCCTTCCTCGCGGCCGCCAACTTCACCCCCAGCCTGGCGCTGCGCTTCGGCGTCCGCCGCCTCTTCGACCTGCTGCGCGGCATCGACATGCTGATCTGGTCGCTGATCTTCATCCGCGCCTTCGGCCTCGGTCCCCTCACCGGCGCGCTGGCCATCGCCTTCACCGACACCGGCTCGCTCGGCAAACTCTTCTCCGAGGCGCTGGAGAACGTCGACGACAAGCAGATCGAGGGCGTGCACTCCACCGGCGCCTCCCAGCTGCAGCGCTACCGCTTCGGGGTGCTGCCGCAGATCCTGCCGGTGTTCCTCTCCCAGGCGCTCTATTACCTCGAATCCAACACCCGCTCGGCCACCGTCATCGGCGCGCTGGGCGCGGGCGGCATCGGCCTGATGCTGGTCGAGACGATGCGCACGTCGCGCGACTGGGAGAACACGCTTTACATCATCGTCCTGACCATCCTTGTTGTCTTCGCGATGGACGCCCTGTCCGGCTGGCTCCGCCGCCGCCTGATCCAGGGCCACGAGGCGCGGGAGGTCTGATGGCGCGGCTGAGCGAAACCCCCTGGATCGACCCCACGAGCCGGGTGATCGACTCGACGCTGGGGGCCTATACCGAGGTCATGGCCCATTCCTGGCTGCTGGAGGTCGACTTCGGCGCCTACTCCTACTGCGCCGGCCGCAACGAGATCGCCTATTCGCGGATCGGCAAGTTCGCCAACATCGCCTCCGGCTGCCGGATCTGCCCCACCAACCACCCCTACCAGCGCGCCTCGCTGCATCATTTCATGTATCGCGCCTCGAACTACTGGGACGATGCCGAGGACGAGGCCGAGGTCTTCGAGGAGCGTCGCCGCAACGGCGTGACCGTCGGCCACGACACCTGGTTCGGCTACAATGCGATCATCATGCCCGGGGTGACGGTCGGCACCGGCGCCATCGTCGCCGCCGGCGCGGTGGTGACGAAGGACGTGGCCCCCTACTCCATCGTGGGCGGGGTCGCCGCCTCCGAGATCAAGCCCCGCTTCCCCGCCCGCATCGCCGAAAGGCTGCTGGCGCTGGAATGGTGGGACTGGGATCACGCCACGCTCCGCGCTAGGCTCGCGGACTTCCGCCGCCTCCCCGTCGAGGCGTTCCTCGAGACATACGAACGAGCCTGAGCCCCATGAGCTACGACGTCGCCGTCGTCGGCGCCGGCATCCTCGGCCTCGCCCATGCGCTCGCCGCCGCGCGCCTTGGCAAGCGCGTGGTGGTGATCGAGCGCGACGCGCAGGCCAACGGCGCCTCGATCCGCAATTTCGGCTTCGTGACGGTCAACGGCCAGCAGGCCGGGGATTGCTGGGGGATGGCCCGCCGCTCCCGCGACGTCTGGGCCGAGGTAGCGCCGAAGGCCGGCATCGAGATCCTCCACCCCGGCATGCTGGTCACCGCGCGGCGTCCGGAGGCCGAGGCCGTCATCGACGCCTTCCTCGCCACCGACATGGCCGCCGACTGCCGCCGCCTGACCCGCGCCGAGGCCCTTGACCTCGCCCCCGTCTCGGAGGCCGTCACCGCGGCGTTGCACTCCCCCCTCGAATTCCGGGTGGAGTCGAAGACCGCGATCCCAAAACTCGCCGCCTGGCTCGCCGAGGCCCACCACGTTGACTTCCGCTGGCTGACCGAGGTCCACGCCGTCGAGACCCCGCGGATCCACACCTCCGCCGGCATCATCGAGGCGGAGACGGTGATCCTCTGCCCCGGCGACGACTACTCCGGCCCCTTCGCGGACCGCCTCGCCGCCTACGGCCTCACCCGCTGCAAGCTGCAGATGCTGCGCGTCATGCCCACCCGGCGCCCCGCGCTCGGCGCCGCGGTGATGTCCGACCTCGGCCTCGCCCGCTACCTCGGCTACGCCGAGCTGCCCGAGGCGCAGGCCCTGAAGACGCTCCTCGACGCCGAGCAGCCCACGCACCGCTCCAACGGCGTGCACCTGATCGTGGTGCAGTCCGCCGACGGCTCCCTGGTGGTCGGCGACAGCCACCACTACGCCGACACTCCGGACCCGTTCTCCTCGACCCTCGTCGACCAGCTGATGCTCGGCGAAATGGAGGCCGCCCTCGACCTCGGCCCCTACGCGGTGACCGAGCGCTGGCTGGGCACCTACGCCTCCGCCACGGGGAAGGATTCGGGCCGCTGGCGCCTGACCGACGCCCCCGACGAGGCGACGCGGCTTTGCATCGTCACCGCCGGCTGCGGCGCCTCCACCTCCTTCGCCATCGGCGAGGAGACGATCTCCGCCCTTTTCGCCTGACAGGAGCCGCCCCATGAAATTCGACGCAGCCATCTTCGACTGGGCCGGCACCATGATCGACTTCGGCTCCTTCGCCCCCATGGGCGTCTTCGTCGAGGCCTTCGCCAAGTTCGGCGTGACCGCCACCATCGACGAGGCCCGCGGCCCCATGGGCTCCCCCAAGCGCGCCCATATCCAGGCGATGATGGCCATGCCCTCGATCCGCGGCCAGTGGCAGGCGAAGCACGGCCGCGCCCCCACCGAAGAAGACGTCGACGCGGTTTACGAGATCTTCGTCCCGATGAACGAGGCTGTGGCCCCCAAATACGCCACCCTCGTCCCCGGCGCCAAAGCCACCCTCGACGCGCTCGCCGCCAAGGGCATCCGGGTGGGCTCCACCACCGGCTACGTCCGCTCGATCATGAAGGGCGTGATCCCGGTGGCCGCCGAGCAGGGGTTTTCCCCCGAGTGCATCGTCTGCGCCGACGACGTGACCGGCGGCCGCCCCGGCCCGGAACAAATGTTCCTCGCCTTCGAACAGATGTCTCTGAATTCGGGCGCAAAAGTCCTGAAAGTGGACGATACCGAGCCCGGCATCGCCGAGGGCGTCGCCGTCGGCGCGGTGACGGTCGGCGTCGCCCTCTCCGGCAACATCGCCGGCCTGACGCCCGAGGATCTCGCCGCCCTGCCGCCCGCCGAGGTGGACGCGATCCGCGCCAAGGCCGCCGGCATCCTCCGCGGCGCCGGCGCCCATCACGTCATCGACACGGTGGCCGACCTCCCCGCCCTGATCGAGAGACTGGAGGCCGAGGGGTGAGCGGGGAGGAGAGCGGTCCGGGGCCCTCCGACCTCAACATCCTCTTCATCACCGCGGACCAGCTCCGCGCCGACGTCCTGCACGGCCGGCTGGCGGGGATCGCCCCCACGCCGAACCTCGACCGTCTGGCCCGCTCCTCCGTCGTCTTCGAGAACCACGTCACCGTCACCGCCCCCTGCGGCCCCGCCCGCGCGAGCCTGCTGACCGGGCTTTATGCCAGCAATCACGGCAGCTTGCGCAACGGCACGCCGCTGGACGCGGGCCTGACCAACCTCGCGAAGGAGTGGCGCAAGGCCGGTCGCGAGCCCCTCCTCTTCGGCTACACCGACGCCACCCCCGACCCCGACGCTTTCGACCCCGCCGACCCCACGCTGCGCAGCTACGAGGGACTGCTGCCGGGCTTCCGCGAGGTGGTCGAGATGCGCTTCGAAAGCCCCCACACCTGGCTCGCGCACCTGATCGCGAAGGGCTACGACCTCCCCCGCCCGCTCCCCCAGCGCCTGTTCGAGCTCTACCTCCCCCAGGACGGCCGGATCACCGGCCCGGCCCTCTACAAGGCCGAGGACAGCGACACCGCGCTGCTCACCGACCTGACGATCGCCCACCTGGACGCCCGCCGCGACCACCCCTGGACGGCGCACCTGACCTACATCCGCCCGCACCCGCCCTTCGTCGCCCCGGCGCCCTGGAACGAGGCCGTCTCCCCCTCCGCCATCCCCCTCCCGGGCGAGGACCGCGCCGACCATCCCTTCACCCGGGCCTGGTTCTCCGAGCGCAATTCCTTCGGCCTGTGGATGGGCTTCAACGGCGATTGCGAGGGGCTGCCGGTCGACAAGGCGCAGGCGTTGCGGGCGGTCTATCTTGGGCTGGTGGCCGAGCTCGACCACCACATCGGGCGCCTGCTGGACTGGCTGGACGCCACCGGCCAGGCGGATCGCACCGTCGTCGTCTTCACCGGCGACCATGGCGAGATGCTCGGCGACGGGCGGATGTGGGGCAAGCACTCGGTCTTCGAGGGCGCCTTCCACGTGCCCCTGATGATCCGCGACCCGCGCCGCCCCGCCCAGGCCGGGCGGCGCATCTCGGCGCCGACCGAGAGCGTGGACCTCGCCCCCACACTCCTGTCCCTCGCCGGAAAGGAACCTCCCGCCCCCTGGGACGGCCGCCCCCTGACGCCCTGGCTGGACGGCGAGACGCCGGAGGACTGGCGGACCTCGGCGCTGATGGAGATCGACTTCGCCGAACCCGCGGGCCGCGAGACCCGCTTCCAGCGCGCCTGGGGCACGGGCCTGGAAGACTCCGGCGCCGTGATCCTGCGCGAGGGCCGCTGGCGGCTGATCCGCTTCGCCGCCGAGGCCCTGCCGCCGATGCTCTTCGACATGGAGGCGGACCCGGACGAGACCACCAACCTCGCCCCCCAGGCGCCCGAGCAGGTGGCGCGGATGACCGAGACGCTGCTGCGCCGCCGCCTCGCCCGCGGCGGGCGCGGCAAGGCGCATCTGGCGGTGGGGGTCTGAGGGCAGGGCGCGCGCCCCGGGCTCGATCCGGGGCCTCTCGCGGCCGGCCCCGGGAGGCCCCGGATCAAGTCCGGGGCGCCCGTGGGGGCAGGGGGCGCGCAGCCCCCGGGGCGGCGCCTAGTGGGCCGAGACGGAGGCGTCCTCGGGCGGCTTCTTCATCACCAGCGCCACCAGCGCCAGGCCCGAGAACAGCACGGCGATCAGCAGGAAGATGTCGATGAAGCTCATCACCGTCGCCTGCCCGTGCAGGCGGCCGGCCATCTGCGCCAGCGCCCCGTCTGGGTTCAGCCCGTGGGAGGTCAGGTTCCCCTCCAGCATCTGCATCTGGCGCAGGGCCTCGGGGTTGGACCAGCCGACGGACTCGCGCAGCCGCTCGTAATGCAGGTCGGCGCGGTCGGACATGATCGTGTTGATCACCGCCAGCCCCACCGCGCCGCCGAGGTTGCGCATCAGGTTGTAGAGGCCCGAGCCGCCCTTCATCTTCTCCGGCGGCAGGGTGCCCAGCGCCAGGTTGTTGATCGGCACCATGCACAGCATCAGCGACAGGCCGCGAAGGATCTGGGGGAGCAGCAGCTCGTCGAAAGACCAGTCGGCGGTGAGCCCCGTCAGCATCCAGGTGGAGCTCGCGAAGCCCAGGAAGCCGATCAGCAGCATCACCCGCAGGTCCAGCCTGCGCGACAGGATCCCCGCCAGCGGCGCCGAGCAGAACATGGCGAGGCCCGAGACGAACACCGTCTCGCCGATCTGCAGGCTGTCGAGCCCGCGGATGGAGGCCAGATACAGCGGGTAGAGATAGGTCAGCCCGTAGAGCCCGATCCCCATCACGAACGAGAACGCCGAGCCGATCGAGAAGTTCACGTCCGTATAGGCCGAGAGGTCCACGATCGGGTCCTTGCGGGTCAGCGCCCGCCAGAAGGTCACGACCCCGCCCACGACCATCACCACGGCCAGCACCGCCACCGCCTCGTCCTGCAGCCAGTCGTTGGAGGGGCCTTCCTCGAGCACGTATTCCATGCCGCCGAGGAACCCCGCCAGCGCCAGCAGCCCCCACCAGTCGAAGCGGTCGAAGAGCGTCCACTCCGGCTTGTCGAAGTCGATCAGCAGGAAGGCGCCCAGCGTGACGCCGATGCCCGGCAGCACGTTGACCAGGAACAGCCAGTGCCAGGAGAGGTGGAACGAGAGATACCCGCCCACCGTCGGCCCCACCGTCGGGGCCAGCGTCGCCACCAGCCCCACCATCGGCGAGACCAGGCTGCGCTTCGAGGCCGGGAAGATCGTGAAGGCCGCCGCGAAGACCGAGGGGATCATGCCGCCGCCCAGGAAGCCCTGCACCGCGCGCCACAGGATCATCTCGCCGATCGAGGACGACATCGCGCACATGAAGGAGGCGAAGGTGAACCCGGCCGCGGCGGCGGTGAACATCAGCCGCGTCGACATCATCCGGCCCAGGAAGCCGGACAGCGGGATCATGATGACCTCGGCGATCAGGTAGGAGGTCTGCACCCAGCTGATCTCGTCGGGGCCTGCGGCGAGGCCGGCCTGGATCTCGGGCAGGGAGGCCGAGACGATCTGGATGTCCAGGATCGCCATGAACATCCCGAAGACCATCACCAGGAAGCCGACCACCCGGCGGGGCGTCAGCTCGGGCTCTGGGGCGGCGGACATGGAGCGTTCCACTGTGCTGTCTGCGCGGCCCGGTCGGCGACGGGATCGTCGGCCGAGGCGTTCGGGGTCAGTCGGCCGAGGCCAGCTTGTCGGAGGCGGGCGCGGCGCGCGGGCCCGCGGCCGGCCCGGGCTCGGGCGCGGTGCGGGTATCGACGGCCACGATGGCCGAGAGGCCGGCGCGCAGGGCGCCGGTGGCCTGCGCCTCGGCCGGGATCGCGATGCGCACCGGCACGCGCTGGACGACCTTGGTGAAGTTGCCCGTCGCGTTCTCCGCCGGCAGCAGCGAGAAGACCGAGCCGGTGGCCGGCGCGGTGGAGGTCACGCGCCCCTCGAAGCTGCGGTCGGGCAGGGCGTCGAAGGCGATCTCGACCCGCTCGCCCGCCGCGAGGCCGGGGAGCTGCGTCTCCTTGAAGTTCGCCTCGATGTAATAGCCCGCGTCGGGGACGAGGGCGGCGAGCCGGGCGCCGGGGGAGACGAGGTCGCCCGCCTCCACCGCCAGGTTCGCGAGCGTCCCGTCGACCGGCGCGCGCAGCGTGGTCAGGTCGAGGTCGCGCTGCGCCTGGGCGACGGCGAGCTCGAGCTCGTGGCGCGAGCCTGCGGCCTCCGCCTTCTGGGCGGCGAGGACGTCGACCTGGGCGCGCGCGCTCTCCACCGCGGCCCTGGCCGAGGCGAGGTTGGCGGTGGCGGTGTCGTGGGCCTCGGTCGCGGCGTCGAGCTGCGCCTGGGCGGCGACCTTGCGGGAGACGAGGTCCCTGGCGCGCTCGAGGCTGATCGCGGCGTTCTTCAGGGTGGCCTCGGCGGCCTGCCGCCCGGCGAGGGCCTGGTCGACGGCGGCGCCGGCGGCCTCGATCTGGGCGTCGATGCGCGCCAGCGTGCGGTCGGCGGTGGCCACCCGGCTCTGCGCCACCTGCAGCGCCAGGCGGTAGTCGCCGTCGTCGAGCTGCACCAGCACCTCGCCCGCGCGCACGTGGCGGTTCTCCTCCACCGGGAGGGCGGCGACATAGCCCTGCACGCGGCTCGAGATCAGGGTGATGTCGGACTGCACGTAGGCGTCGTCCGTCTCGACCAGGAAGCGGCCGACGGTCCAGTACCGCCAGCCCTCCCAGCCGCCCGCGCCGAGCGCCGCGAGGCCCAGGACCGCCAGGACCGCCTTGCGCCGGCCGGAGCGTTTCGGCCGCGCGGGCGCCCCTGCCGCGGCTCCGGCTCCGGCCGCGGGCGCGGCGGAGTGGGCGTCGGGGGCGGCTGCGGGGTCGCCTTCGGGGGCGTCGCGCCGCTGGGAGGGCGCGACGGGGACCGCCGCGGCGGTCCGGGGGTCATGCTTCGACATCTTCGCGTCCTTCGGCGGGGCGGGCGGGGGCCGGCGCGACTCGCAGGGAGACGGGATCGAACCGGACGGTTCGATGGCAGATAGAGCGGGGGGAAAGCGGAATCAAGACTTCATCGAACCGCACGGTTCGATTAAGTACGGTTCCCGACGACCGTGCAGGAGCGACGATGACCGCGCCCGATCCCGAGACCGATCCCGAGGCCGGGACGCCCCCGGCCGACGCCGCCCCCGCCCGTCGTCACGCCGCCGGCGCCGACCCGGCCAAGCGCGCCCAGATCCTGGAGGGGGCTGCCCGCGCCTTCCTGGAGAAGGGCTTCGACGCCGCCTCGATGGAGGACGTGCGCCGGGCGGCCGGCGTCTCGAAGGGGACGATCTACGTCTACTTCGCCGACAAGGTGGAGCTGTTCGAGGCGCTGGTCGCCGACAAGCGCGACCGGATGTTCGCCGACGTGATCTCGCTGCTGGAGGAGGATCTGCCCCTGCGCGCCAAGCTGACCCGCTTCGGCGAGGCGCTGAGCCGGGTGCTGTGCTCCGAGGACGTGATCCGCGCCCAGCGCATCGTCATCGGGGCGGTGGCGCGGATGCCCGGGATGGGCGAGCGCTTCTACCGCGTCGGCCCCAGCCGGATGCACGACCGGCTCGCGGCGCTGTTCGAGGCGGAGGTCGCGGCGGGCCGGCTCGCGGTTCCCGACGCGCGGATGGCGGCGGTGCAGTTCATCGAGCTGGTCTCGGCCGGGGTCTGGCGCCGGCGCCTGTTCTGCGGCCCCCATGCGGGGGTCGAGGAGGCGGAGATCGTGCGCACCGTCGCCTCGGCGGTGGAGCTGCTGCTGCGCGCCTGGGGGCGCGGCGAGGCCCGGCAGGGCCTCGACGACTAGGCGGGCCGCCCCCCGGCCCTGCGGGGGGGGCGGTCGGTCACTTCATCCGGGCGAGCAGGTCGGTCTTCCAGACGAACTGGTGCACCAGCACCGCGGCGACGTGGACGAAGACCAGCGCCAGCAGCAGGTTCATCAGGATCTCGTGCAGCTCGGCCGCCGCGCCGATCAGCCCGAACCAGGCGGCGAGACCGGTGAGCGGCATCGCCAGCAGCAGCGCGTAGATCGCGACATGCGCCCATTTCGAGGCGGTCCGGAACGGCTCCGGCTCCGCCGCCGGCGCCTCGGGCGCGCCGTGGCTGCGGCGCAGCCGCAGGCGGGCCAGCGCCAGCGCCAGCACCGTCAGGCCGATGACGAGATGGACGACGGGGACCGTGCTCCACACCTGGGCGCCGGCCTCCATCGAGTCGTGGAACGGGCGGCCCATCGAGTCGAAGACCAGCCATTGCAGCGCGATCAGCGCCACGACGGCCCAGTGGAGGATCTTCTGGGCGGGGGAATAGGAAAGGGCGGCGGCTTGGGTCATGTCCTGGCTCCGCGAAAGCAGGGGGGCGCTTGGGGTTGCACGTTGGAACCCGGCGGCTCCGTCGGCAACGGCCGTCGGCGCCGTCCCGCCCCGGCGCGCGACGCAGGGCTCGGTCGGCGAAGAGCTTCGCCTGCTCGGCCGCGACGCGGGCCGGGCAGCGCTCGGGCAGCAGGCGGACGAAGCGGTCGAGCCAGACGCGGCGCGCGTGACCCCGATGCGCGAGCGCCCCCGCGCGACGCCGTCGAGGATCGCGCGCGCGGCGGTCGCGGGGGGCGTCTTCAGGAGCTTCTCCTCGCAGACCTTCAGCCGGGCCTCGGCGCGGGCGCGCTCGGCGGGGCCCTGCGCGGGGCGCACGGGCGTGCGGACCGCGGCGCCGGTCGCCTCCATGTGGTCGAGCCGGCGGCGGAAATGCTCGCACAACAGGCCGATCTTCAGGGTCCAGGCGGCGTTGGTGCAGCCGATGGCGAAGCAGACGTTCGGCGCGCCCGAGCGCATCATGCCCCCGAACACCAGATGCTCGGAGGGAACCGCCGCCGCCCCGTCGACCGAGAGCGCGGCCCCCCCGAAGAGCTGCAGCGTCAGGCCGGTGGCGGTCACGATCGCGTCGGCCTCGACCTCGGTCCCGTCCTGCATCCGCAGGCCCTCGGGGGTGAAGCGCGCCGCCGCGCCGGTGACGAGCGGGGCGCGGCCTTCCCTGATCGCCGCGCAGAAATCCCCGTCGGGGACGGCGCGGAGGCGCTGGTCCCAGGGGTCGTAGGGCAGGTTGAAGGGGCGGTCGACGTCGAAACCCTCGGGCAGGGACCTGCGGTCGATCCAGGCGATCAGCCGGCGCGCGGTCTGCGGACATCGCCGGCAGAGCCGCCAGACCCAGCGTTGCAGCAGGACGTACTTGCGCCGGGCGAAGGCGTAGGCGCGCCGCGGCGGCGGCAGGCGGCGGGCGAGGGCCGCCAGCGGGTCGCCCGAGGGCATCGGCGGCACGTAGCCCGGCGTGCGCTGCACCTGGGTGACGTGGGCCGCGGTCTCGGCCGGCGCCGGAACCAGGGTGACGGCGCCGGCGCCGCTGCCGATCACGGCGATGCGCCTGCCCGTGGCGTCGATATCCGCGGGCCGGAACTGGGGGGGAGGATCGGGCCTTCGAAGCTCTCCTCGCCGGGGAGGTCCGGGCGATGGCCCTCGGCGTAGTCGCAGCAGCCGGTGGCGCCGAAGATCCAGCGGGCGCGAAGCGTGCTTTCCGCGCCGTCCTCCTCATGGCGCCGGCGCACGGTCCAGGGCGCAGTGCGCAAGGACCACCCGGCGGCTGAAGCGGATGCGGGGGGGTGACGTCGTGCTCGTCCGCGGCCTCGCGCAGGTCGGCGAGGATCTCGTCCGCCCCGGCGATGGCGTTGGGCGAGGTCCAGGGCTTGACGTCGTAGCCGAAGGCGTAGAGGTCCGAATCCGAGCGCACGCCCGGGTAGCGGAACAGGTCCCAGGCGCCGACCAGGTCCTCGCGCGCCTCGACCGCGGCCCAGGCGCGGCCGGGCGCCGCGCGGGTCAGCCGGCAGGCGGCGCCGATGCCCGACAGGCCGGCGCCGATGATCAGCACGTCGAGCGTCGCGGTCATCGCGGCCCGCCCATGGCGCCCAGTCCGGCGGAGCGCGGGCGGGTTTCAACGTCCCGATGGCCTCGCGCGGCCCGCCGCGGGCGCGAGGCCGGCGGGCGGAGGCGCAAGGCCGGGGGCGCGGGAGCCGCTCGGAGGCCCTCTCAGGCCTCCCAGGTGATGCGGCCGCCGCAGATCGTGACGGCGGCGCGGGCCTGGTCGATCTCGGAGGGCGGCAGGGCCTCGAGGTCGTGGGACATCACCGCGACGTCGGCCATCATGCCCGGCGCGAGGCGGCCCTTGCGGTCCTCGTTGAACTCGACCCAGGCGTTGCCGGCGGTGTAGCTCTCCAGCGTCTCCGCCAGGGTCTGGGCGTTGTCGACCCAGGGCTCGCCCAGGTCGAGGGGGGCGACGGCGGCCTTGAGGTTCGTCGTGACGTCCACCGGCATCACCGGCCAGTCGGTGGAGAAGATCACCCGCGCGCCCGAGTCCCGGATCTTTCGCCAGGCGAAGGCCCAGGGGATCTGGCGCGCGTGCAGCATCTTGCCGGCGCCGTCCGGGGGGAAGACCCCGCCGAAGGGGGCGTGGCCGGGCTGGATGGAGGCGACGGCGCCGAGTTCCTTGAAGCGGGGGAGGTCGGCGGGGTCGAGGACCTCGATATGCTCGACGCGGTGGCGGGAATCGCGCGGGCCGTTGGCCTCGCGCGCGGCCTGGAAGCCGTCGAGCGTGCGGCGCACGGCGAGGTCGCCGATGGCGTGGACCGCGATCTGGAAGCCGCGGCGGTCGGCCTCGATGCAGGCGGCGTTGAAATGCTCGGGCGTGAACACGGCGTCGCCGGTGGTGGTCAGGCCGGGGTAAGGCTCGATCATCAGGGCGGTGGAGCTCTCCACCACGCCGTCCATGAACATCTTCACCCGGCCGGTCCACAGCCAGTCGGAGGCGAAGCGGCGGCGCATCTCCTCGGCCTCCTCGAAGCGGGAGAGGGGGTCGTGGCTTTTCAGGTGGAAGGGGACCTCGGTGCGGCAGAGCAGGTCGCCCGCGGCCTCGCAGGCCTGCAGGATCTCGGCCGTGTAGAAATTGCCGTCCATGTTGTGGAGGCTGGTGATCCCGTGGGAGGCGGCGTGGCGCAGGCCGCGGGCCATGACGGTGGCGTCGAGCGCGCGCTCGGCCGCGGTCGGGGCGGGCGCCGGGTCGGCGCCCGAGACCAGGCCGAACATGTCGCGCCCGCCGTAGCGGGTGTGGGCGAGGATCGGGGCGTAGGCGCCGGGCTCGCGCAGCTCCCCGGTCGCGGTGCCGTCGGGGGCGAGGCGGATCTCGGAGCCCATCTCGGTGGCGCCGCCGTGCAGCAGGCCCGCGAGCTCCAGCGCCCTGGTGTTGGCCCAGATCGTGTGGTGATCGGGGGCGAACATCGCGAAGGGACGGTCGGGGAGCACCCGGTCGAGGTCCTGGCGGGTGGTGCTCCGGCCCGGGCCGAGGACCGCGTAGTCCGCCTGGATCGCGAAGACCACGCGGTCGGCGGGGTTGGCGGCGGCGTAGGCGCGGACCCTGTCGGTCAGCGCCTCGATCCCCGTCACGCCGTAAAGGTCGAGATAGTCGAGCTCCACCGCGCCCTGGAAGAGATGCACGTGGCTGTCGATGAAGCCCGGCAGGACGGTCGCGCCCTGGGCGTCGACGATGCGGGTGGCGGGGCCGGCGAGGCCGCGGATCTCGGCGGTCTCGCCGACGGCGGCGATCCGGCCGCCGGAGAGAGCGAGCGCCGAGGCGCGCGGGCGGGCCGGGTCCATGGTCAGGAGGCGGCCGTTGAGGACGACGAGATCGGGGGGCACCATGGGCTCCTGATTTGGCCGGCGGGGGGAGGAGGCGCCCTGCGGGCGGGCTTGGGACTGCAGGCCGGGGGGGGCGCCGGGAGACGCGGAGGCCGCTTCTGAACTCACCCAAGAACAGGCCCCGCGCCTGTCCTCCGGATCCGTCCATCGCTGAAGATGCCTGAGCGACTCGCCCAGCCCCGTCAAGGACAAGCCCGCTTCGCGGGTCGCTGCGCGATCCTTGACGGGGCCGGGCGAGTCGCTCTTTACGGCATCAGCGACGGACGGCTCCGGAGAACAGGCGCTCGGCGAGGGCTGCGGGCGTCGCGCCGGGGCGCCTGGGGCAGGCGCGGCGCCCCCCGGGTGGACAGGGGGGCGCGTGAGGCTCAGGGCTGGAACGGGGTTCCGAGCGGGGAGGTGCGCAGGCCGGGGCGCAGGCGGGTCCAGGGCAGGGTCGCGGGGTCCACGGCCATGGGGCCGGGGGCGGCGCAGACCAGGATGGTCTCGGCGATCGGCTGGAAGTCGGCGCGGAAGTGATTGGAGCTTTTGACGACCAGGATCTTCTCCTCCTCCGGCGGGACGCCGAGCGAGCGGAACATCTCGCGGTCGGCCATCTGCGCCTTGGTGGAGACCACCGCCACCCGGACGTCGCCGATGCGCAGCAGCGCCGACGGGCCCATGTCCATCATCCGGCCGGAGTAGTAGCCGCCCCTGGCGAGGAACCGGCCGTCGGTGAGCTTTTCGATCAGGAACTCCGCCTCGAAGGGGGCGTCGCCGGGGATCTTCGACCTGGCGCCGAGGGCCAGCCGGATGGTCGCGCCTTCGCCGGCTTCGTGGCAGGCGGCGGCGCTCGCGGGGTCGAAGATGTTGCCGATGGCGCCCGAGGCCCCGCAGGCCACCAGCGCGCGCAGCATGCCCATGGTGTCGCTGTCGCCGCCGGCGCCGGGGTTGTCCTGGGTGTCGGAGATCACCACCGGCTTCGAGGCCGTCTCGGCGATGCGCATCGCCTCGCGCACGCCCTCCTCCGGCGTCCAGACGGGGCCGGCGAAATCGGCCTCGGCGGCCTCGACGGCCAGCGCCAGCTGCTCGGCCGCGATCTCGGCGCCGGGGCCGTAGGCGGTGATCGCCATGCCGCAGTCGGGGAAGTCCGCCGCCGGGAAGCCCATGTTGAAGCTCAGCGAGGGGCAGCGCGGGTCGGAGACGAGCTCCTCGAGCTTCTCGTAGAGGGCCTTCGCGGGGTTCTCGAAGGTGGTCTGCCAGCTGATCGCGGTCAGGAAGTCGATCTGGCGGAAGGCCTTGGCGAATTTCTCGCCCGCCAGCAGGCGGGCCATCATCCGGGCCGAGCGGCGGCCGGTCTCGGCCATGTCGACATGGGGGTAGGTGCGGTAGCTCTCCAGCACGTCGGCCATCTCGACCATCAGGGGGGTGACGTTGGCGTGGAGATCGAGCGAGACGGTGATGGGGAGCTCGGCGCCGACCTGGGCGCGGATCCGCTTGAGGATCTCGCCCTCGCCGTCGTCGAGATGCTGGGTCACCATCGCGCCATGCAGGTCGAGGCAGATGCCGTCGATCTCGCCCGCGGCCGCGATCAGCTCCAGCAGGCGGGCGGCGATGCGTTCGAACGCGTCCTCGGTGACGTGGGCGGAGGGGGAGGCCATGCAGTAGAGGGTGGGGATCACCTCCCAGCCCTCCTGCTCGCCGACCTCCATCGCGCCGCCGATGGCGGCGTTCACGCCGCGCACCTTCTCGCGCAGGTCCTCGCCCTCGGACATGCGGCCGTAGCCGCCGCCGCCGACGAAGTCCTTGTAGGCGGCGAGCGACGGGCCGAAGGTGTTGGTCTCGTGCAGGAAGCCGCCGAAGACGATCCGGGGCTTGCGGTCGGGGGCGGGCATCACGCGGCCTCGATCTTGTTGAGCCCGCACCAGCGGGCGATGAACAGGGCGATGGTCTCGGTCACCTTCTGCACCGAGGCGAGCTCCACCTTCTCGTCGAAGCCGTGCACGTTCAGCGCCTTGGGGCCGAAGCAGACGGCGGGGATGTCGTAGTAGAGCTCGTAGAAGCGGGTGTCGGTCAGGGCGGTGGAGGAGCGCAGCTCCATTATCTCGTCGCCGAAGACGTCCGCGTAGGCCGAGGACAGGACCTCGTGCAGCTCGTCGCCGTTCTCCAGCACCCAGCCCTCGGCCTGGAAGCCGTTCCAGACCACCTCGGGCGGGTTGTTGGCGAGGAACGGGTTGTCGCGAGCCGCCGCCGCCACGCAGTCGACGATCTCCTGCTTGCAGGCGTCGAGGTCGAAGCCTGGCAGCACGCCGATGCGGCAGTCGACGTCGCACCAGGCGGGAACCGAGGAGGCCCAGTCGCCGCCCTTGATCTTGCCGGCGTTGAAGTTCAGCGGGTGGGGCACGTCCTTCCAGACCGGATCGTCGCCCTTGCGCGCGTTCCACTCCTCCTGCAGGGCGTGGAGCTTCTTGAGCACCTCGTAGGCCGCCATGATCGCGTTCGAGCCCTCGCCCGCGACCGAGACGTGGACCGGCTTGCCGCGGACCTTGAGCTTGAACCACAGCACGCCGACCTGGGCGTTGGAGAAGCGGTGGCCGGTGGGCTCGGGCAGGAGCGCCGCGTCGGCGCGGTAGCCGCGCTGGAGGGTGGAGAGGGCGCCGAGCCCGGTCGATTCCTCCTCGATCACCGACTGGAAGAAGACGGGGGCCGCAGGCTCGAACCCCGCCTTGCGCAGCGCGTCGAGGGCGAAGAGCGCGCAGACCGTGCCGGCCTTCATGTCGCCCGCGCCGCGGCCGTTCATCCAGCCGTCCTTGATCGCCGGCTCGTAGGGGGGCGTCTCCCACATCTCCAGCGGGCCGACGGGGACCACGTCGAGGTGGCCCTGCAGGATCAGCGAGCGGCCCTTGACCGTCGCGGGCCGGTGCGCGCCGACCACGGTGCGGGCGCGGGAGAAGTCGCCCTCGATCGGGCCGAAGCCCTTGAGGTCCTTGAGGTCGTCGAGCTCGATCTTCCAGTCGTCGACCTCGTAGCCGCGCGCGCGCAGGGCGGCGGCGATGAAGTCCTGCGCCGGGCCTTCCTCGAAACGTTGCGAAGGGATCCTGACGAAATCGGCGAGAAACGAAGTCTCCGCCGCGAAGTTCTCGGCCACCGCGGCCACGATGGCGGCGCGGTCTGCATCATCGATAGGCAGGGGGGCGGTCATCCGGGCGTCTCCTTGGGCAGTGCGACACAATTCGCACAGCGATACGGGGTTATTGGTTCGGACATAGATTGACAACGCCGCGACCCACGACGCAACCTTTCTCTCGCACCTGCAAAAGGCGCCATCGAACCGCAGCGCGACGCTCCGTGGGTCGCTGCGAAAAAGAGACAACAGCCGGAGCCGGGCGCCCGAATCCTTCCGGGGGGAAGGGGGCGCCGGCGCCCCACGGCCGGCTGACCCGACAGGAGACGCGAATGTTCGACTTCCTCGCAAAGACGGGACGCCGAGCGGCGCCGCGCCGCCGGACGGCGGCCGCTCTGCTCGCCGGCGCCGCCGCCACGGCCCTGCTGGCCACGCCGCTTTCCGCGCAGACGCTCAAGGTCGTGATGCACTCGTCGCTGCGCGTGCTCGACCCGATCATCACCACCGCCTACATGTCGCGCAACCATGGCTACATGGTCTTCGACACGCTGTTCGCGCTGGATGAAGAGTACAACATCAAGCCGCAGATGGCCGAGGGCTACACCGTCTCCGACGACGGGCTGACCTACACGATCACGCTGCGCGACGGGCTGCTGTTCCACGACGGCGCGCCGGTCACCGCGACCGACGTGATCGCCTCGCTCAAGCGCTGGGGCGAGCGCGACGGCATGGGCCAGAAGCTGATGTCGCAGATCGCGTCCTGGGACGCGCCGGACGACAAGACCGTGGTGATCACCCTCTCCGAGCCCTACGGGCTGCTGATGGACTCGATCGCCAAGCCGTCCTCGAACGTGCCCTTCATCATGCCCGCGCGCCTGGCCGAGACCCCCTCGACCGAAGGCGTGCCGGAGCAGATCGGCTCGGGCCCGTTCAAATTCGTGCAGGACGAGTTCCAGCCCGGCGTGAAGGCGGTCTACGAGAAGTTCGAGGAATACGTGCCCCGCGACGAGCCCCCCTCCTGGGCCTCGGGCGGCAAGGTGGTGAAGGTCGACCGCGTCGAGTGGATCGTGATGGCCGACGCCCAGACCGCCATGAACGCGATCATGTCGGGCGAGATCGACTACTGGGAGGCCCCGCCCTACGACCTGCTGCCGGTGCTGGAGACCGTGCCCGACCTGACGATCCACGTGATCAACAAGATGGGTTCGACCACCATCGGGCGCTACAACTTCCTGCACCCCCCGTTCGACGATCTGAAGGTTCGCCAGGCGGCGATGATCGCCATGAACCAGCAGGACGTCATGGACGCCATGATCGGCAACCCGGATTACTACACGATCTGCGGCGCCATGTTCATGTGCGGCACGCCCCTCGAGACCGAGGTGGGCGCCGAGGGCGTGATGGAGAAGGACGACCTCGACAAGGCCAAGGCGCTGCTGGCCGAGTCCTCCTACGACGGCACGCCGCTGGTGATCATGCACCCGACCGACGTGGGCTCGCTGCGCACGCAGCCGGTGGTGGCCGCGCAGGCGTTCCGCGACGCGGGCTTCAACGTCGACCTGCAGGCGATGGACTGGCAGACCCTGGTCGGCCGCCGCGCCTCCCAGGCGCCGATCTCCGAGAACGGCTGGAACATGTTCTTCACCACCTGGGTGGGCGCGGACGTGTTCAACCCGATCGCCAACAACATGGTGAACGGCAAGGGCTCGGACGGCGGCTGGTTCGGCTGGCCCGACATGCCCGAGGCCGAGGAACTGCGCGACGCCTACGCCAAGGCCGCCACGGTCGAGGAGCAGAAGGAGATCGCCGAGAAGCTCCAGGCCTTCGCCTACGAGAACGCCATGTACATCCCGCTGGGCCAGTTCACGGCTCCCGCGGCGTGGACCGGCAAGATCGAGGGCGTCCTGGACGGCCCGGCGCCGTTCTTCTGGAACATCTCGAAATCCGAGTGACCTGAGCCTGCCCGGCCCCCGCGCGGGGGCCGGGTTCCCCCGCCGAGCCGCGCGCCCGGGCAGGCCGCGGAGCGGCCGACCCACTCCCCCGCGCGGATCGTCCCCGCAAGAAGACGCCGCGGCTGCGAGCGAGGTTTTCCCCGATGCTCTCCTACATCCTCCGGCGCGTGCTGGCGGCGATCCCGGTCATGATCTTCGTGGCCCTGTTCGTCTTCCTGCTGCTGCGCCTCTCGCCCGGCGATCCGGCCGCGATCATCGCCGGCGACACCGCCACGCCCGAACAGCTCGAGCAGATCCGCGAGCGGCTGGGCCTGAACGACCCGCTGCTGGTGCAGTTCGCCGACTGGGGCTGGCGCCTGCTGCAGGGCGACTTCGGCGAGTCGATCCTGTCGGGCACGCCTGTCACCTCGATGATCGCCGACCGCATGGAGCCGACGATCTCGCTGGCGCTGACCACCATCGTGCTCTCGATCGTCATCGCCGTGCCGCTGGGCGTGATCGCCGCGTGGAAGCACGGCACGATCATCGACCGGGT
The DNA here is from genome assembly GCF_900113695.1 of Albimonas pacifica. Lineage (GTDB taxonomy): Bacteria > Pseudomonadota > Alphaproteobacteria > Rhodobacterales > Rhodobacteraceae > Albimonas > Albimonas pacifica. Next base: position 351,542 of record NZ_FOQH01000003.1, read on the forward strand.
GGTGATGGCGATCTCGGTGCTGGGCTTCTCGGTGCCGGTGTTCGTGATCGCCTACGTGCTGATCCAGGTCTTCGCGATCAACCTCAAGTGGCTGCCGGTGCAGGGCTTCACCTCGATCTTCGACGATCCGGGGACCTTCGCCCAGCGCATCACCCTGCCGACGCTGACGCTGACCTCGCTCTATATCGCGCTGATCGCGCGCATCACGCGGACCTCGATGCTCGAGACGCTGGGCGAGGACTTCGTGCGCACCGCGCGGGCCAAGGGCCTGGCGGAGCGGCGGGTGCTGATGAAGCACGCGCTGCGCAACTCGGCCGTGCCCATCGTCACCGTGATCGGCATCGGCTTCGCGCTGATCATCTCGGGCGTGGTGGTGACCGAGTCCGTGTTCAACCTGCCGGGGATCGGCCGCCTGACCGTGGATGCGGTGCTGGCGCGCGACTACCCGGTGATCCAGGGCGTGATCCTGCTGGCCTCGCTGCTCTACGTGGGCATCAACCTGTTGATCGACATCGCCTACGTCATCCTGGACCCGAGGATCCGTTACGCATGACGACCGCGCCCAACTACTCGGCCGCGCCGACGCGCGGCGCCCTGATGTGGAAGCAGGCCCGCGCGATGTTCTTCGCCGGGCCGGTGACCTCGCTCGCCACCGTGGTGATGATCCTGATCGTGCTGATGGCGATCTTCGCGCCGCTGATCGCGCCGCACGATCCCATCCGCCTGAACCCGGCGATGCGGCTCAAGCCCGCCTCGGACGAGTTCCTGCTGGGCACCGACGCCTATGGGCGCGACCTGTTCAGCCGGATCATCTACGGGGCCCGCATCTCGCTCGCCGTCGGCGTGGGGGCGGCGATCCTCTCGGTCCTGATCGGGCTGGGGATCGGCCTCGTCTCGGGGTTCTTCCGGGGGCTCGACGCGGTGCTGATGCGCATCGTCGACGGGCTGATGGCGATCCCCTCGATCCTGCTCGCCATCGCCATCGTGGCGCTGTCGGGGGCGACGCTGGGGACCGTGCTGCTCGCCATCGTGATCCCCGAGGTGCCGCGCGTGGTGCGCCTGGTCCGCTCGGTGGTGCTGTCGGCGCGGGAGGAACCCTACGTCGAGGCCGCGATCTCCGTCGGCACGCCGACCTGGAAGATCCTGACCCGGCACCTGCTGCCCAACACCATCCCGCCGCTGATCGTGCAGGGCACCTACATCTGCGCCGCCGCGATCCTGACCGAGGCGATCCTGTCGTTCCTCGGCGCCGGCATCAACCCGGAGACCCCGACCTGGGGGAACATCATGGCCGAGGGCCGCGTCTACTTCATCATCAACCCCGGCATCATCCTGTGGCCCGGGCTGGTGCTGTCGCTGGCGATCCTGTCGGTGAACCTGGTGGGCGACTCGGTGCGCGACGCGCTCGACCCGCGCATGGCCAAGAGGGGGATCGACCGATGAGCGAGAACGTTCTCGAGATCCGCAACCTCTCGATCGCGCTGGACGGGGACGACTCGGCCCGGGTGGTCAAGGACCTCAGCCTCTCGATCAAGCCGGGCGAGACCATGTGCCTGGTGGGCGAGTCCGGCTCCGGCAAGTCGCTGACCTCGCTCGCCACCATGGGGCTGCTGCCCAAGGCGCTGAAGGCCACCACCGGGGAGATCCTGGTCAACGGCGTCGACGTGCTCAAGCAGTCGCCGGGCAAGCTGCGCGACATGCGCGCCACCCAGATGGCGATGATCTTCCAGGAGCCGATGACGGCGCTGAACCCCGTCATGAAGGTCGGCGACCAGATCGCCGAGGTGATGGAGGCGCACGGCCGCTCGAAGGGCGACCGCAGGAAGGCCGTGCTCGAGATCATGGAGCACGTGCACCTGCCCGACGTCGAGCGGATCTACGGCTCCTACCCCCACCAGCTTTCGGGCGGGCAGCGCCAGCGGATCATGATCGCCATGGCGCTGGTGCTGCGGCCCAAGCTGCTGATCGCGGACGAGCCGACCACCGCGCTCGACGTCACCACCCAGGCGCAGGTCCTCAAGCTGATCCGCGAGCTGCGCGAGGAGCTGGGGACGGCGGTCCTGTTCATCACCCACGACATGGGCGTGGTGGCCGAGATCGCCGACGACGTGACCGTGCTGCGGCTGGGCGAGGCGGTGGAGCGGGCGCCGGTCGTGGACCTGCTGCGCGGGCCCAGGACCGACTATGCGCGCGAGCTGCTGTCGGCCGTGCCCTCGCTGATCCCGCGCGCGCCGCGGCCCACGCCGAAGAAGGCGACGCCGGCGCTGAGCACCGAGGCGCTGACCAAGGTCTATTCGACCAAGACCCTGCTGGGGAAGGCGAAGGAGACGCGGGCGGCGGATGCGGTGAACCTGACGCTCGGCCCCGGCCGGACGCTGGGGATCGTGGGCGAGAGCGGCTCGGGCAAGTCCACGGTGGCGCGCTGCATCGTGCGGCTGATCGATCCGACCTCCGGCTCGGTGAAGATCACCGGCGAGGAGATCGCCGACGTCCCGCTCAACCGGCTGAAGCCCCACCGCAAGCGGGTGCAGATCGTCTTCCAGGACCCGTTCCGCTCGCTCAACCCGCGCATCGAGGTCGGCGAGTCGATCATCGAGGGGCCGCTGAACTTCGGCGTCTCGCGCAAGCAGGCGCTGGAGGACGCCAAGCGCCTGCTGGAGCTGGTGGGCCTGCCGCGCTCGGCCATCGACCGGTTCCCGCACCAGTTCTCCGGCGGCCAGCGCCAGCGCATCGCCATCGCCCGCGCGCTGGCGATGCAGCCGGACCTGCTGATCGCGGACGAGGCGGTCTCGGCGCTGGACGTGTCGGTGCAGGCGCAGGTGCTCAAGCTGCTGGACGAGATCCAGGAGCGGATGGGCATCGCCATCCTGTTCATCACCCACGACCTGCGCGTCGCCGCCCAGATCTGCGACGAGGTGATGGTGATGCGCAAGGGACAGGTCGTCGAGGCCGGCCCCGCCGCCGAGGTGCTGGCCCATCCGCGCACCGAGTACACCCGCTCCCTGATCGAGGCGGCGCCCGGCCGCCACTGGGACTTCGCCAATTTCAGACCGGTCGCGGAAACCATCGCCGCCGCCGGCTGAGAGCCCTCGCGCCGCCCTTCGGGGCGGCGCTTTCATGTGGCGGGCAGGGCTCCCCGCGCTTCAGAAAAGACCCCGAGGACAACCGACATGGACATCAACGCCCTTCCCTTCGACGCCGACGAGATGCTGAAGGGCCTCAACGCCTGGGTGGCTCAGGAGAGCCCCACCTGGGACGCGGGCGCGGTGAACGGGATGCTGGATCTCGCCTCCCGCGACCTGGCGGAAATGGGCTTCACGATCGAGCGGATCCCCGGCTCGATGGGCCTGGGCGACGTGCTGCGCGCCACCCAGCCGACGCACCAGAAGGCGGGCGAGAAGGGCGTCCTGATCGCCGGCCACATGGACACGGTCCACCCGGTGGGCACGCTCAGGGATCTTCCGATCCGGCGCGAGGGCGACCGCGCCTACGGCCCCGGCATCTGGGACATGAAGTCGGGCAACTACCTGTGCCTGGAGGCGATCCGCCAGCTGAAGAAGGCCGGGATCGAGACGCCCCTGCCGATCACCATCCTGTTCACCCCCGACGAGGAGATCGGCACCCCCGCCGCCCGCGGCATCATCGAGGCCGAAGCCTCCCGCGCCCGCGCGGTGCTGGTGCCCGAGCCGGGCAAGACCGGCGGCGGCGTCACCTCGGGCCGCTACGCCATCGCGCGCTTCAACCTCAAGGCGCTGGGCATCCCCTCGCACTCCGGCGCCCGGCTGAAGGAGGGCAAGTCGGCGATCCGCGAGCTGTGCCGGCGCATCGAGCAGATCGAGGGGATGACCACCGACGACTGCACCTTCTCGGTCGGCGTGATCAAGGGCGGGCAGTGGGTGAACTGCGTCAGCTCCACCGCCTTCGGCGAGGCGCTGTCGATGGCCAAGGAGCAGGCCGACCTCGACCGCGGCGTCGAGGCGATGCTGGCGCTCAACGAGCCGGGCGTCTTCGAGGTGACCCGCGGCGTGACGCGCCCGGTCTGGACGCTGGACGACGGCACGCGGGAGCTGCTGGCGATGGCCGAGGCCTTCCACAAGCAGGTGGGCATGGGCTTCTCGCACGCCCCCTCGGGCGGCGGTTCGGACGGCAACTTCACCGGCGCCATGGGCGTGCCCACGATCGACGGGCTCGGCACCGAGGGCGAGGGCGGCCACACGCTGCACGAGCACATCCTGGTCCCGACCCTCGCCACCCGCGGCAAGGTGGTGGCCGGGCTGCTCGCCACCCTCGCCTGAGCCGGGCCGCGGGCCGCCCCGCCGAGGCGGGGCGGCTCTTGGGGCCACAGGCGCCCTGCGGGCGGGCTTGGCTAGGGCGCGCCTGTTGGGGGCGTTGCGAGGGATCGGCGAGGGCGGGAGCCTCCGGCGGGCTCCTGACTCACCAAAGAACAAGCCCCGCGCCTGTCCTCCGGAGCCGTCTCTCGCTGATGGATGCCTGAGCGACTCGCCCCGGCCGGTCAAGGACAAGCCCCGCTTCGCGGGGTCGCTTCGCGATCCTTGACCGGCCGGGACGAGTCGCTCTTTCCGGCATCCGCGAGAGACGGCTCCGGAGAACAGGCGCTTTGCGAGGGCTGACGGGCCGCGCGCCCGGGCGCCTGGCGCGGGCGGCGCGCGGGCGGCGGCGCGGGGGGGAGATCCCGGCGAGCGAGGCCTGCGCCTCGGCCGCCGGGACCGGGGCGGCGGCTCAGCCCAGCCGGCGGCGCAGGGCGTGGGGCAGGGCGAGGTCGATCGCCAGCATCGCGACCAGCGACAGGCCGACCAGCGGGAACAGCATCCCCGCGACGACGGCCGCCGCCAGGATCGCCCGGGGCGCGCGCCAGTCCTGGGGCGGGCGCGGGGCGCCGAGGCCGCCGGCGGGGCGGCGCTTCCACCACATCGCCGCGGCCGAGACCGTCGTCAGCAGGATCGCCAGGCACGCCAGCAGCATCGCGAGCTGGTTCGCCCGCCCGAACTCCTGGCCCATGTGCACGCTGATCCCCCACTCCGCCGCGCGGCCCAGCGCGCCCAGATCCTCGAGCCCCATGTCGACCAGCGCCTCGCCGGTGTAGCGGTCGAAATGCACCACCCGCTGGCCGGAGACGGCGTCGGGGAATGCCGAGGCGGTGAACACCCCCTCGGCCGTCGTCGGCGCGTCGAGCGTCCAGCCGGGGGCGAGCCCCAGCGCCTCGGCCCGCGCGACCACCTCGTCGAGCATAGCGGGCGCGGCGGGGGCGGGGGCGCCGGCCGCCGCCCCGCCGTGACGGGCGTGGCCGGGGGAGGCGGGCATCGGCTGCGGCGCGAGGATCCAGGGCGCTTCGTCCAGCGCCTCGCCCATCGGCACGGTGGAGAGGGGGTAGGACGACCAGTAGCCGTCGGGCACGCCGAGGCCGAGCGCATGGGCGCCCTGGTGGAAGGCCTTGCCCCAGACCCCGGACCACGGCAGCCCGGTCAGCGCCAGGAACACGAGGGCGAGCGCGGTCCAGGCCCCGGTCACGGCGTGGAGGTCGCGCCACAGCGCCCGCCCGCGGGCGCGGCGGGGGAGCAGGACGCCGACCCTCCGCCCGCGGCGCGGCCACCACAGGTAGAGGCCGGTGGCGGTCAGCAGGAGCGTCCAGCCGGCCGCCGCCTCGACGATCCGGTTCCCCCACCAGCCCACGTAGTCGAGGCTGTGGAGCTTGCGCGCCACCCACATCGCCCGCGAGCCCGCGGCGCCCGCGTCCCAGGTCGAGCCCAGGACCTCGGCCGTCCAGGGGTTCACCCAGGCCACGTCGCGCAGGCCGTCGGCGCGCAGGATCTTCACCTGGGCGCTCAGGCCGGGGGCGGCGGGGGGCGTGTAGCCGCGCAGCGTTCCGGGGATCGCCTCGAGCGCGGCGGCCGCCAGCGCCGAGGGGGGCAGGGGCGCCTCGGCCCGCGGCTCGACCCGGCGCAGGTCGGCGTGGAGGGCGGCGTTGATCTCGTCCTTGAACAGGTAGACGGCGCCGGTGACGGCCAGCAGCGCCAGCACGGGCAGCACCAGCAGGCCCGCGTAGAAATGCCAGCGCCAGACGGCGCGGTAGAGGGCCGAGGCCGCGGCGCGCGGCTCGGCCGCCGCCGGGCGCGCGGGGGCGCCTCCGGCGGGCAGGGAGGGGTCGGTCATCGATGTCTCGCAAGCGTGAGGGGGCCGCGCGCCGCGGCGGGGCGGCGGGGCCGGGAGGGGGCCCGGGTCTCGGGTCCCGGGTCTCGAACCGCTCAGGCGAGGGGCGGGGGGCCGCGGGGGCGGTAGGCGGGGGGCGTCTGCGCGCGCGGCGCGGGGCGGGGGGGCGTTTCGGGGGCCGCGTGGAGCGGCGCGGGGCGGGGCCGGAGCGCGGGGCCCTCGGGCGCGGCGGCGAGGACGAGGCCGAAGAGGGTGCAGGGCTCGGACGTCGGCGCGGTCTCGGGGACGGCCTGGCCGTCGGCGTCGACGGCGACCCAGGCGATCTCGGTCCCGGTGCAGATCGGCAGGAAGCCGGCGACGCCCGGGGCCAGCAGGGCGGCGCCCACCACCCGCAGCGACAGCGCCAGCGCCAGCAGCGCGCCGAGCGCGGGGCCGAGCCCCCGGGTATGGGTCGCTGCGCGGAACATCGGCCCTGACTGCCCCGGTTCCGACCGCCGGCCGATGCGGCATGGCGCGCGGGGGCCGCCGGCGCGGTCCACCGCGCGGCGCCGGCCCTGCTCGTCGCCCGGGCCGCGGCGCGGCCCGCCGCGTGGCGCTCGCAGCCCGGCGGTCGGCGATGCGGCTGGCGGCGGCCGCCGCCGCGAGGGTTCGGTCCGACGCGGCCCAGCGCGGCGCGCCCGGCGCCGCCGGGCGTCCTCCGGGCGCGCCGCCGGCCCCGGGCCCAAGCCCGCCCGCAGGGCGCCTCCGGGCCGGGGAGCGGTCTCGCCCGGCCGGGCGCGATCCGCGGGGGCCTGCGGCGGAGGCGGGGCCGGGCGCGCGGGCCGCCCTGCGGGCCGGGCCGGCGGCGGGGCCGCCGGGGGCCGGGGTCAGGGGGTCTCGGCGTCGCCGTCCGCGGCGGGGGCGTCGGTCGGGGCGCCCTTGCGGGCGGAGGGCGGCGAGGCCGCGCCGGTCAGCGCGGCGGGGGCGACGGCGGTGCGGACGTGCAGGTCCTGCTGGGGGTAGGGGATCGAGATGCCGGCGGCGTCGAAGGCCTCCTTCACCTGGCGGGTCAGGTCCCAGTGGACCGTCCAGTAGTCCGCCCCCTTCACCCAGGGCCGGCAGATGAAGTCGACCGAACTCGGGCCCAGGGCGCCGACGCGGATCACCGGGGCGGGCTCCTCCAGCACCAGGGGGTGGGCGGCGACGACCTGCTCCAGCACCGCCTGGGCCTTCTCGATCGAATCCTCGTAGGCGATGCCGAAGGTCAGGTCGACGCGCCGGGTCGGGGAGATCGTCACGTTGGTGATCACGTTGCCCCAGACGTTGGCGTTGGGGATCACGATCACCTGGTTGTCGGGCGTGACCACCGTGGTCGACATGATCGAGACCGAGCGCACCGTGCCCGCCACCCCGCCGACGTCGACGTAGTCGCCCTCGTCGAAGGGGCGGTTGATCATGATCATCAGGCCCGAGGCGAGGTTGCCCAGCGTGCTCTGCAGGGCGAAGGCCAGGATGAAGGAGGCGCCGCCGATCAGGGCGAAGACGGGCGTGACGTCGACCCCCAGGGCGGAAAGCACCACCATCAGCCCGATGGCCAGCACCACCCAGTAGATCGCCACCACGATGAAGGCCTGCATCAGCCGGGAGAGGTTCGGCACCCGCCCGATCCAGCGCCGCACGAGCCCGCGCACGAAGCGCGCCGCGATCACCAGCCCCACGAAGGCCGCGGCGACCACCGCGAGGTCCTTGAGCACCGCGAGCCCGCCGTCGGCCGCGAGCAGCCAGTCCAGCGCCTCGCGCGCCAGCATCGCGGGGGTGGCGGTGCGGGTCTCGTCGACCAGGATGGCGGTGCGGTAGTCGCGCAGCTTCTGCACCGCGGCCGGGTCGCCGCCCTTCTTCTCCCAGGCGTCGAGCACGGCGGCGTAGCGGTCGAAGAGCGCCTTGCGCTCGGCCTTCAGCTCGGCGAGGCGCACGGTCGCGGGATCGGCGCCGCCCATCACGGCGATCTGGGCCTCGGCGGTCTCGGCGGTCTTGGCCTGGACCCGGGTCTGCCAGGCGGCGGCGGCGGCGGCGAGCTCGGGCTCGGTCAGGGGCAGGAGGCGCAGGACCAGCGCCTCGAGCGGGGTCCCGGGGGCGAGGACGGCGGCGGGAACCGGGGGGTTCTCGCCGGCGTCCTGGGCCCGGAGGAGGGCGGGGGCGGCCAGCAGCAGGACGGCGGCGAGCAGGGCCGAGAGCGCCAGGCGCAGACGGCGTCCCGGGACGGGGGAGGGTCGGTGCGGCATGGCGGGCGCCCTTTCTGCGCGAACGGTCGGGCCCGACGCTCGCCGGGCGGGAGCAGCCTGCCCTCGCGGCGCCGGTTGCGGCAAGACTTTCCATGCCGCGGAACGGGACGACGGGACGGGCGCTCGCGCTGCGCGCGTCGCCCCGCCCGCCGTCCCCCGAGGCGCCCGGGCGGGCGACGGCCGGCATGGCGGAGGGCGCGCGCCCGCGCGTCCGGCCGGGCCGCGGGTCGGGCCCGCGGTCCGGCCGGCGCTCAAGCGGGTCGGGTCAGGCGGCTCGGGGCCCGGCGCCCGGGTCAGGCGGTTCGGGGCCCTGGGCTCGGGGCGCGGGCGACGCGGGGGCTCAGGCGGCGGCGCGGGCGCAGAAGCACGAGGCGTTGACCGGGATGTCGGCCCGCGCCGCGGCGATGTCGAGGCGCTGGCGGATCAGCCTGCCCTCGGCCGTGTCCGCCGCGCCCCGCGCCTCGAGGCACTGCATCAGGCCGCGCAGGCTCCAGACGTTGTCGGGGTGCACGCAGGCCCGGCTGAGCTTGCGCCCCAGGCCCAGGTCCTCGCGGTAGGCGGCCTCGGCCTCCTCGACCCGGCCCTGCTCCAGCAGCAGGGCGCCCAGCGCGTGGCGGGCGGGCTGCATCCAGCCCCAGGGCTCGTCGTAGGGGAGCGCGTCGTCCCGCGCCACCGACAGGCGCAGGGCGGCGAAGGCGGCGTCGAACTCGCCCTTGCGGTAGAGGATCTCGCCCTCCAGCATCGCCTCGGCGATGGCCAGCAGGTCGATGCAGCGGTTGTTGTGCAGGAGGCGCGAGGCGGGCACCTGCGCCTTGGCCTCGGCGAAGAGCGCCTGCTCGCGCTCCGCCGCCTCGACCTCGCCCAGAGCGGCGTGGGCGACCCCCTTGGCGTAGCGCCAGAGCGCGGTGAGGTTGCGCCAGATCTCCGGGGTTTCCGGCATCGGCGCGGCGATGATCTCGCGCCAGCGGCCGAAGCGGACCAGCACGTGGGGCTCCATCCCCAGGTAGCTCTCGAAATAGTCGGCCATGGGCGGCGAGGGGATCTCGAGCAGGTCCGGGGGCGTGATCGCGACCATCTCGGCGCAGGCGTCCAGCGCCGGCTGCATCTGGCCCAGGAACATCGCCCCGTAGATGGCGAAGTGGTAGTTGTGCAGCCGGTAGCCGGCATAGATGTTGTAGGGCCCGAGGCGCTCGTAATAGAGGCGGTCGCGCTCGATCGCCTTCAGGTTCCAGTGCAGCACGTCGCGGTAGTGGCCGCAGAGCACGTCGATATGCGTCGGCATGTGGATCAGGTGGCCCGCGTCGGGGACCAGCTCGCGCAGGCGGTCGCCCTGCTTCAGGGCGAGTTCGGGCGTCGCCGACATCTCCATCAGGTGGACGTAGAGGTGCAGGGCGCCGGGGTGGTCCCAGGCGGCGGGGTCCTCGCGGAAGGCCCGCTCCAGCACCGCCTGCGCCTCCAGCGCGCCGGAGCGCGGGGCCGGCTCGCCCGAGGCGAGGTCCCACATCCGCCAGGGCGTCACGTTCATGATCGCCTCGACGAAGACGGTCGCCACCTCCAGGTCGTCGGGCAGGCGGGCGTAGGCCGCGCGCATCGCGGCGGCGTAGGCCTCGTCCCAGGCGCGCATGTCGTCGAGCGGTTCGGGCCGGGGGTAGCGGGCGGGCAGGGCCTCGATCAGGGCGCGCTCGGGCTCGCTCGCGCCGGGGGCGAGCGCCAGGGCCCGCGCGGTCGCCGCATGCGCCTCGCCCAGGCGCTCGGCGCGCATCGTGGCGTCCATCTTCGCCCAGGGCATGTTGTAGTTGGGCCCCAGCGCATAGGCGAGGCCCCACCAGGCCATGGCGCAGCCCGGGTCCGCGTCGAGCGCGCGGCGGAAGCAGGCGACGGCCTCCTCGTGGGAATAGCCGTAGGTCCAGATCAGCCCGCGGTCGAACCACAGCTGCGCCTCGGGCGAGGCGGCGGTCACCCGCCGCGAATAGACGTCGACGTCGAAATAGCCGTCCATGGCCGCACCCTCCCCCTCGCGTGGTCGGGCGAGGATAGCATCCGCGCCGGCCGGGCGAAGGGGGGAAAGCGCCTCAGCCCATCGCCGCCACCGCCCTGTGGCGGGGGCAGGTCGCGAGGTGGTCGTTCACGAAGCCGGTGGCCTGCATGAAGGCGTAGACGATGGTCGGGCCGCAGAAGCGGAAGCCGCGGGCCTTGAGCGCCCTGGAGACCTCGCGCGAGAGCGGCGTCTCGGCCGGCACCTCGCCCATCGCGGCGAAGTCGTTCTGCAGGGGGCGGCCGTCGACGAAGTCCCACAGGAAGCGCGAGAAGCCCTGCTCCCCCTCGATCTCGATCCAGGCGCGGGCGTTGCCGATGGCGGCCTCGATCTTGCCGCGGTGGCGCACGATGCCGGGATCGGCGAGGGCGGCGGCGATCTCGGGCTCGCCCCAGCGGACCAGTTTCGCGGGGTCGAATCCCTCGAAGCGGGCGCGGAAGGCGTCGCGCTTGCGCAGGATGGTGATCCAGGCGAGGCCGGCCTGGAATCCGTCCAGCATCAGCTTCTCGTAGAGCGCGCGTCCGTCGCGCTCGGGCACGCCCCATTCCGTGTCGTGGTAGGCGACGTAGAGCGGATCGGTCCCGCACCAGGGGCAGCGATCAACCATAGGGCGAACTCCGGCTTGACTCGAATCGGGACAAAAGTAGAACATGAACGCACCGGCCGCCAGAACCTGCAGGGGCATGCGGCGGCCGGACAGGGGAGGGTCCGGAATGGCGGATCGTGAACGCGGCGACGGGCCCGGGCGGCCGGCGTCCGGGGACCCCCGGCGCGGCCGCGGGGCGCGGCGCCCGGCGGGTTCCGGGCTGCGGGCGCCCGCGGGCGCGGATCCCGCGCGGGACGCGGCGCTGGCGGCGGAGGCGCTGGGCTCGGGCCGGCTGCGGCTGGCCTTGCAGCCGGTGCGCCCGGCGACGCGGCCCGACCGGCTGTGTTTCAGGGAGGCGCTGGCGCGCGTCGAGACGCCGGACGGCGCGCTGCTCTCCGCCTCCCGCTTCGCCGAGACGCTGGAGCGGCAGGGGCTGGCGCCGGCGCTCGACCGCGCGGCGCTGGCGCTGACCATGGGCCTGCTGCGGCGGGACCGGGGGGCGCGGCTGTCGGTGAACGTCTCGGCGACCACGGTGGGCGACCGGCGCTGGAGCCTGCTGCTGGACGCGGCGGCGGAGACCGATCCCGACGCCGCCCGCCGCCTGATCGTGGAGCTGACCGAGACCGCCCGCGCCGACCCGGCCGCGGCGCTCGCCTTCCGCGACCGGGTGGCGGCGCGCGGCGCGGCCTTCGCGCTGGACGATTTCGGCGCCGGCCACGCCGACGCCGAGGCCGCGCGCGCCCTGCGCCCGGACGTGCTGAAGCTGGACGCGGGCCTGTGCGCCGACGACGCGGCGGTGGCCGTGGCGGTGGCGCTCGCCTGGGAGCTGGAGGCGATGACCGTGGCCGAGGGAGTGGAGCGTCGGGCCGACGCCCTCCGCCTCGCCGCGCTGGGCATCGACGCGCTGCAGGGCCGCCTCACCGGCGAGCCGGTCTGCCAGGCGGCCTGACGGAGGCGGGAGGCGAGGGGCCAGGGATCTGCCGCAGGCGCGGGGCGACCGGGGCGGGCGGCAGCGGCGGCACGCCCGGGGCCTGCGTCGGGAGACGGACGCCCGCCGGCGGCGGCAGGGGCCGCGCGGGGCGTCCGCGCCGGGACGGCCGTGCTGCCGCAGCCGTTCCATCGCGGCCGGTCCGGGCCGGCGTCTGCGGGCTCCGGCGCATGCGTCGGGGGCCGGACATGTGGCCGGACATGCGGACGGGCGGGCCTGGGGCCCGCCCGTTCCGTCCCGTCCGGGGACGGTCGGCCGATTACTCGCCCTTGTCGCGGGCCAGCGCGTCGAGCCGGGCCTGCATCGCCTCGAGCTGCTCCTTGAGCGAGGCGAGGTCGCCGGTGGTGCGCTGCACGGGCGGCTCGGTCGGGGCCTGGGGCGGCTTGGGCGCGTCGACGGGCCGGCCGGCGGCGAAGGGGGCGAACATGCGCATGGCGTTCTCGAAGAACTCCATGTTCGACTTGGCCATCGACTCGAAGTTGGCCAGCGCCGGATTGGCGCCGAAGGCCGCCGTGACCTGGTCGCGAAGCTGTTCCTGGTTGCGGGTGAAGGTCTCCATCGAGGCCTCCAGGTAGCCCGGAACCACGCCCTGCAGCGTGTCGCCGTAGAGGCGGATGAGCTGCCGCAGGAAGCTGATCGGCAGCATGTTCTGCCCCTTGGCTTCCTCTTCGAAGATGATCTGGGTCAGCACCGAGCGGGTGATGTCCTCGCCGGTCTTGGCGTCGTAGACCACGAAGTCCTGCCCGTCGCGCACCATCTGGGCCAGGTGATCGAGCGTGACGTAGCTGCTCTTGGCCGTGTTGTAGAGACGCCGGTTGGCGTACTTCTTGATGGTGATCGGCGCGTCGCCCTTCGGCATGTCCTTCGCCAAACCGCAACCCTCCCGTTCCGCCGCGGCTTCGCGGCTTCCGTCCCTGGAAACCTGCGGCCCGGCGCATGAATAGGGGCAGACCCTATCGCGCTTGGCGCGGCGCCGCAAACGCGATTTCCGCAGCCGCGAAGCGTGGACGGCGACGACGCGGCCCGCGCCCGGCAATTCGTTTCCGCACGCGGCGCGCGAGCGGGCGAATCGCCCGCTCCGCCGCCGCGCGAACGGCCCGGGCCGGGGGCCGGGGCGCCGGGCCGCGTCCCGGCGCCCGCGGTTCGGCGCCGCGGCGCGTTGTGGCCGCGGCCCGCCGGCGCTAGGCTGACCTCCGTCGAGGGTTGGGAGTCGACCGTGGCGCGCAGGGAGATCGACGGCGATGGCGCAGGCCCGCAGGCCCATGGCGCGGGGCCGCATGCGGGGCAGTCGCGTGCGGCGCAGGACGCGGCGGGCGACGCCCCGGGGCGTGCGGCGGCGCGTTACCTCGACGCCTGGGACGCGAACCAGTCGGAAGTCTCGCGCCTCGGCCCGCAGGTCCTGCCCGGAGTTCCCGGCTTCGGCCGCTGAGGCGCCCCGTCCCGAATCGACCCCCGATCCGTCCATCCCCGGTCCGTCCATCCCCGACCCCTCGGACCAGATCCCCGACCGGCGCGGCCTGCCCTCGCCGCTGCTGATGCATCTGGCCGCCGCGGCGGCGAACTACAGCCAGGCGATCTCCCTGCAGGCGCTGGCGGACGACCCGCGCTTTCCCTGGACGCCCGAGGTGAAGCCGGAGGGGCGCGCCTCGGGCAAGAGCCTGTCGGAGGCGGGGCGCGAGGCGCCCTTCGCCGTCGCCGCCGAGGCCGGCCGCCGCCTGCGCGAGATGCTCGAGGGGATCGAGCGCTACCAGGCCCATCCCCTGCGCCGCGCCCTGCCGGAGCCGCCGGTCGTGTGGGCCGAGGGCGCCGCGCGGCTGCTCGACTACGGGCTGCCGGGCGCGCGGGGACCGGTGGTGCTGGCGACGCCCTCGCTGGTCAACCGGGCCTATATCCTCGACCTGCATCCCGCCCGCTCGCTGATGCGCTGGCTGGCGGGGCAGGGGATGCGGCCGCTGCTGCTCGACTGGGGGCTGCCGGGGCCGGCGGAGGCGGGCTTCGACCTCTCCGACTATTTCCGCGAGCGCGTGGCGCCGGCGGCCGAGACCGCGGCGGCGCTGGCGCGCGAGACGGGGCAGGGGGCGCCCGCGCAGCTCGGCTACTGCATGGGCGGCGCCTTCGCCACCGCGCTCGCGGCCCGGGCGCCGGCGCTCGTCGGCCGGCTGGCGCTGATCGGCTCGCCCTGGGATTTCTCGCGGCTGCAGGGGCTTGGCGAGGTCATCGCCGCGCTGGCGGCGAAGGAGGACCCGGCCTCGGTCCGCGCCCGCATCCTGGCGGTGGGCGAGGCGCTGGGGGCGGTGCCGGTGGACGCGCTGCAGACGCTGTTCGCCGCGCTCGACCCGACGCTGGCGCTGCGCAAGTTCCGCCGCTTCGCCCGCCAGCCGGAGGGCCTGTCGGCCGAGCTGTTCGTGGCGACCGAGGACTGGCTGAACGACGGCGTCACCCTCTCGGCCCCCGCCGCGGCCGAGATCGCGACCGGCTGGTACATGCGCAACCTGACCGCGAAGGGGGAGTGGATCCTCGACGGCGAGCCGGTGGTGCCGGAGGCGGTCGAGGCCCCCACGCTCGCGTTCTGCGCCCCCTCCGACCGGATCGCGCCGCCGGGCTGCGCCGAGGCGCTGCCCCGCGCGATCCCCGGCGCGCGCCTGCGCCGGCCGCGCACCGGGCACGTGGGCATGATCATCGGCTCGCGCGCCGAGGCGGAGGTCTGGGGCCCCCTCGCGCGCTTTCTCGCGGGGGACTGAGGGGCCCTTCCTCCCATGGTCGCATCGCTTCCGTGGGGGCGCCCTGCGCCGCGACGCTTTCACGAAAGCCGTCGAGCGACTAGGTTGCGGAGGAAACCGAGCGGGCAAGTCGCCGCAGCGTCAATCCCGTGGTCGACATCGCGGCGGGCCTCGGTATGTTGCGCTGCAACAAGAGATCGGCGGGTTCGGCGCGCAGGGCGCGCGGACCCGGACATCCCGGCCCGCGCGGGCTTTGCGCGGACCCAGACGTGGAGGAAGACTCGATGACGGACGTGGTGATCGCGGGCGCGGCCCGCACGGCCGTGGGCAGCTTCAACGGCGCCTTCGCCGACGTTCCGGCGCATGAGCTGGGCGCGACGGCGATCAAGGCCGCTCTGGCCCGGGCCGGCGTCGAGGCCGGCGAGGTCTCGGAAACCATCCTCGGCCAGGTGCTGACCGCCAACCAGGGCATGAACCCCGCCCGCCAGGCCCATATCGCCGCCGGCCTGCCCGAGGCGAGCGCCGCCTGGACGGTGAACCAGGTCTGCGGCTCGGGCCTGCGGACGGTGGCGCTGGGCGCCCAGCACATCCTGCTCGGCGACGCCGACGTGGTGGTCGCCGGCGGGCAGGAGAGCATGTCGATGTGCCCCCACGCCGCCCACCTGCGCGCGGGCAAGAAGATGGGCGACATGCAGTTCGTCGACCTGATGATCAAGGACGGGCTGTGGGACGCCTTCAACGGCTACCACATGGGCATCACCGCCGAGAACGTGGCCGAGGGCTGGCAGATCTCCCGCGACATGCAGGACGAGTTCGCGGTGGCCTCGCAGAACAAGGCCGAGGCCGCCCAGAAGGCCGGCCGCTTCGCCGACGAGATCACGCCGGTGACGATCAAGACCCGCAAGGGCGACGTCGTGGTCGACGCCGACGAGTACATCCGCCACGGCGCCACGCTCGACGCCATGGCCAAGCTGCGCCCGGCCTTCAAGAAGGACGGCTCGGTGACCGCGGCCAACGCCTCGGGCATCAACGACGGCGCGGCGGCGATCGTGCTGATGAAGGCGGCCGCGGCCGGGTCCAAGGGCGTGAAGCCGCTGGCGCGGATCGCGGGCTACGCGACCGCCGGCCTCGATCCCAAGATCATGGGCATGGGCCCGGTCCACGCCTCGCGCAAGGCGCTGGCCAAGGCGGGCTGGAAGGTCGAGGACCTCGAGCTGGTCGAGGCCAACGAGGCCTTCGCCGCCCAGGCCTGCGCGGTGAACAAGGACATGGGCTGGGATCCGGCCATCGTGAACGTCAACGGCGGCGCCATCGCCATCGGCCACCCCATCGGGGCCTCGGGCGCGCGGGTGCTGACCACGCTGCTCTACGAGATGCAGAAGCGGGACGCCAAGAAGGGCCTCGCCACGCTGTGCATCGGCGGCGGCATGGGCGTCGCGGTCTGCGTCGAGCGGGACTGATCCCGCCGGGCGCCCCCGCCGCCTGACGGCGGGGGCGCCGCGCTGCGCGATCGGTGAAACCGCAGCGAAATATTCATGCGCATGACGGCCTGACGCCTTGAAGAATGTTGCGCGTTAGGGTCTAGGTGAGCGTCCCGACGCACCCGCCCCGGCCGGCGGGCGGGGCGGACACGCGGACGAAACTCGGGCCTCGGGCGGCGCAGACCGCCTGGGGCAGGACTGGACTGACAGGAGGGAATCCCATGGCACGTGTGGCGGTGGTCACCGGCGGCAGCCGCGGCATCGGCGCGGCGATCTCGATCGCGCTGAAGGCGGCGGGCTACTCGGTCGCGGCGAATTACGCCGGCAACGACGAGGCGGCCGAGGCGTTCAAGAAGGAGACCGGGATCCCGGTCTACAAGTGGTCGGTGGCCGACTACGACGACTGCAAGGCGGGCATCGAGAAGATCGAGGCCGACCTGGGCCCCGTCGACGTGCTGGTCAACAACGCCGGCATCACCCGCGACGGCATGTTCCACCGCATGACGCCGGACATGTGGAAGGCGGTGATCGACACCAACCTGACGGGCCTGTTCAACATGACCCACCAGGTCTGGCCGGGGATGCGCGAGCGCAAGTTCGGCCGGGTGATCAACATCTCCTCGATCAACGGCCAGAAGGGCCAGGCGGGCCAGGCCAACTACTCGGCCGCCAAGGCCGGCGACCTGGGCTTCACCAAGGCGCTGGCGCAGGAGGGCGCGCGCGCCGGGATCACCGTCAACGCGATCTGCCCGGGCTACATCGGCACCGACATGGTGATGGCGGTGCCCGAGAAGGTGCGCGAGCAGATCATCGCCCAGATCCCCGTCGGCCGCCTGGGCGAGCCCGACGAGATCGCGCGCTGCGTGGCCTTCCTCGCCTCCGACGACGCGGGCTTCATCACCGGCTCGACGATCTCGGCCAACGGCGGCCAGTTCATGAGCTGACCGGCGCGCCCCGGCGCGCGCGCCGGGCTCCGGAGCCTTTCGACGCCCGGCCGCGGAGACGCGGCCGGGCGTTCGCGTCCGGGGGCTTTCGCCCGTCGGTCGAACGCTGCTTTCCGGCCGACCGGTCATCTCCCCCTTGGAAAAGGGAAGGGTTCCGAATTATCAAGGAGGGGACAAACCCGCGCCGCGGCCCCTCCTGGACCGCGCCGACAGACGCGGGGACGACAAGGGAGGCGAGTCCGCTCCATGGCGCATGCCGTCGCACAGAGCGACCGGGCCCTGGCCGAGACGGCCGCGGCCGAGGCCGAGGCGGAACGGGAACGGCGCAAGGTCCTGACCGGAATCGGATGGATGGTGGTGACGACGCTGCTGTTCGTCTGCGTGACCGGCATCGTGCGCCATGTCGGGCCGGCGGCCCCGGCGGTGGAGGTCGCCTTCATCCGCTACGGCGTGGGAATCGTGCTGATCCTGCCGATCCTGCGGCAGATGATGCGCAAGCCCCCCTCGCGCCGGGCCTGGACCTTCTTCGCCTCGCGCGGGGTGGTGCACGCGATGGGGGTGATGCTGTGGTTCTACGCCATGGCCCACATCCCCATGGCCGAGGTCACGGCGCTGAGCTACGTGGCGCCGATCTTCGTGGCCGTGGGCGCGGCGATCTTCCTCGGCGAGAAGCTGCAGCTGCCCCGGATGCTCGCCATCGGCGCGGGCATCGTCGGCGCGCTGGTGATCCTCCGCCCGGGGTTCGAGGAGATCAAGCTCGGCCAGCTCGCCCAGATCGGCGCGGCGCCCTGCTTCGCGGCCTCGTTCCTGATCGCCAAGGGGCTGACCCGGCGCGAGGATCCGACCGTGATCGTCGCCATGCTGTCGCTGTTCACCACCATCGCGCTGGCGCCCGCCGCGATCGCCGTCTGGGTGCCGCCCAGCTGGGAGATGATCGGCTGGCTGAGCCTGTGCGCGGTCTTCGCCACCGCCGGGCACTGGACGATGACCAAGGCCTTCCAGTGCGCCCCGATCACCGTCACCCAGCCGGTGCAGTTCCTGCAGCTGGTCTGGGCCACGATCCTGGGCATCGTCGCCTTCGGCGAGCCCATCGACCCCTGGGTGATCCTGGGCGGCGGCATCGTGGTCGCCGCGGCCACCTACATCGCCCATCGCGAGCGGCTGAACGCCCGGCGCGCCGTCACCCCGCCCGCCGTCGCCACCAAGACCTGAGGCCCCCGCAGACCGGGCCGCCCCGGCCCTCGCGTCGCTTGACAGCGGAGGCCGGGGAGACGAAACCTGCACCCAGCGCATGGTTCCGATGGGCCGCCTCTCAAGGCGGGCCGGGATGAAAACGGGAATGCGGAGAGGGTCGACCCACGTCGGGGGCCCGAAGCCGCAGCCGCCCCCGCGACTGTATGCGGCGAGCGCGCCCCAGGACGCCACCGGAAACGGGAAGGCGGGGCGCACGTGGAGGAGCCGACAGGCCCCTCCGGAGCCGCGAGCCAGGAGACCTGCCAGGCGCCCGATGAAACCCCGAATCCGTCCGGGTGGGACGGAGAGGAGACAGAACAGATGACGACCGCTTCCAAGTCCGCTTCCCGCGCGCTCGACCGCGAGCTTCTCGCCGTGGTCTTCGCCATCGTGGCCGGCGGCTTCCTGGTGTTCGGGGCGGGCTTCGCCAACTCGGCGGCGCTGCACGACGCGGGTCACGACTCGCGCCACTCGATGGCCTTCCCCTGCCACTGAGGCGATGACCTCCCGACTGCTCGCCAGCGCGCTGTTCGCTGGCTTGGCTGCAGGGCTTGCAAGCGCGGCTCTGCAGCAATGGTTCACCGTGCCCGTCATCGAGGTCGCCGAGCTCTACGAGTCCGGCGAGATGACCCATGACTTCGGTCAGGCCGCGGCCGGCGCCCACGATCATGGCGACGGGCACACCCACGCCGACGGCGCGGCCGACGGGCATTCCCATGCCGCGGACGCGGCGGACGGCCATTCCCACGCCGCCACGGCGGACGACGGGCATTCCCACGCCGCGGGCGCGGACGCCGGGCATTCCCATGCCGCCGACGCCCAGGGCCACAGCCATGGCGACGGGCCCGAGGGGCTGATGCGCACCGGGCTGACGGCGCTGACCACGGTGCTCGCCATGGTCGGCTTCGGGCTGCTGCTGACCGCGGGCTTCTCGCTCGCCGAGCGGCTGACCGGCGCGCGCATCGACCTGCGCGCGGGGCTGGCCTGGGGGGCGGCGGGCTTCGCCGCGACCCAGCTCGCCACCGCCGTGGGCCTGCCGCCGGAGCTTCCGGGATCCGCCGCCGCCGAGCTCGGCGCCCGGCAGACCTGGTGGGTGATGGCGGCGCTGGGCACCGCCGCGGGGATCGCCGTGCTGGCCTATGTCCCCGGTCCCGCCCGCTGGGCGGGCCTGGTCCTGATCGCCGCGCCGCACCTGGTCGGCGCGCCGCATCCGGACCAGATGTGGGGCGTGGTCCCGCCCGAGCTCGCCGGGATCTTCGCGGCCCGCGTGCTCGCGGTCGGCGCGGTGGGATGGCTGGTGCTGGGCGGCGTCGCCGGGCACCTGTGGTCCCGGGCGCGCCCGGCCTGACCTGACCTCTCGCGCCGGCGCGGGCCCGTCCCGCGCCGGCGTCCCCTTTCGGCGGCCGCCGCCTCCGCTGCTCCGGCCGCCCGTTCCGCCGCCCCCCGGAGGGAGAGCGCCCATGCCCGCCAAGATCCCCGCCACCGTCGTCACCGGCTTCCTCGGCGCCGGCAAGACCACGCTGGTCCGCCACCTGCTGACCCACGCCCAGGGCCGCCGCATCGCCCTGATCGTCAACGAGTTCGGAGAGCTCGGCGTCGACGGCGAGATTCTGAAGTCCTGCGGGATCGAGGGCTGCTCGGACGACGACGTGGTCGAGCTCGCCAACGGCTGCATCTGCTGCACCGTGGCCGAGGACTTCCTGCCGGCCATGAAGGCCCTGCTGGACCGTCCGAATCCGCCCGAGCACATCGTGATCGAGACCTCGGGCCTCGCGCTGCCGCAGCCGCTGGTGCGCGCCTTCAACTGGCCCGAGGTTCGCTCCCGCGTGACCGTCGACGGCGTGGTGACCGTGGTCGACGGCCCCGCGGTGGCCGCCGGCCGCTTCGCCGCGGACGAGGCCGCCGTCTCCGCCCAGCGCGAGGCGGACGACTCGATCGACCACGAGACCCCCCTCTCGGAGCTGTTCGAGGATCAGCTCGCCTGCGCCGACATGATCGTGGTGAACAAGGCCGACCTGATGGACGGCGGCGCCGGAGCGACCGCCGCCGCCCTGCGCGAGCGCGCGCGGCGCGGCGTGCAGGTGATCGAGGCCGCCATGGGCGCCGTCGATCCCGCGGTTCTGCTGGGCCTCGGCGTCGGCGCCGAGAACGACATGGAGGCGCGCCACGAGGTGCACCACCATCACCACCACCACGACGACGATCATGACGACGATGGTCATGGGGACCACGACGATCATGACCACGAGCACGAGCACGGCCATGACGAGTTCGAGAGCTTCCACGTCGATCTGCCCGAGCTGCCCGACCCCGCCGCCTTCCAGGCCGCGGTCTCCGAGATCATCGCCGCCCACGACCTGCTGCGCGTGAAGGGCTTCGCGGCCGTCTCCGGCAAGCCGATGCGCCTGCTGATCCAGGCGGTGGGCCCCCGCGTCGACGCCCATTTCGACCGCCCCTTCGCGGCCGGCGAGGCGCGCGCGACCCGGCTGGTGGTGATCGGCCTCGCCGGCATCGACCGTCCGGCGGTGACGGCGGCCCTGACCGCCGCGGCGTCGCCCGAGACCGCGCCCGCCTGATGCACCTGCTCGCCGCCACGCCGGGAGAGATCTCCGACGGGACCGAGCCGGTCGACCCCGCCCAGGACCCCGCGGACCTGGTCTTCGTGTCGGCCGCCGACACCGAGCTGGCGGCGCTCTCCGAAGCCCGCCAGGCGCTGGGGGGGGACGCGCCCTCCCTGCGCCTGGCGCATCTGAACTGGCTGGCGCATCCCTATTCGGTCGACCTCTACCTCGACCGGACGGCCACGAAATCGCGCATGGTCGTCGCCCGGGTGCTGGGCGGCGCCGCCTACTGGCGCTACGGGCTCGAGCAGTTCGCGGCCCGCCTGCACGCGGCCGGCGTGCCCTTCGCCGCGCTGCCCGGCGACGACAAGCCCGACGAGACGCTGGCCCGCCTCTCGACCGTGACCCCCGAGGACTACGCCGCCCTGTGGTCCTTCTGCGTCGAGGGCGGCCCGGACAACGCCCGCGGATTCCTGGCGCATGCCCGCGCCATGCTGGACGGCGCCGAGCGCCCGGAGGCCGCGCGTCCGCTGTTGCGCGCGGGGCTGATCGGGGCCCCTCGCGCGGCCTGGCAGGCGGGGGCGCCGGTGGCTGCCGTCACCGTGTATCGGGCGCTGGTGCAGGGCGCCGGCCTCGCGCCGGTGGAGGCGTTGTGCGCGGCCCTGGCCGAGCGGGGGCTCAACCCGCTGCCGATCTTCGTGGCCTCCCTGAAGGACCCGGTCTCGGCCGCCACCGTCGAGGCGATCTTCGCCGAGACGCCCCCCGACGTGGTGATCAACTGCACCAGCTTCGCCGTCGGCTCGCCCGACAGGCCCGGCGCGGGGACGGTGCTGGACCGTTCCGGCGCGCCGGTGCTGCAGGCGGTGCTCTCGGCCGGGTCCGAGACGGCCTGGGCCGAGGCCGCCCGCGGCTTGTCCGCCCGCGACATCGCCATGAACGTGGCTCTGCCCGAGATCGACGGCCGCATCCTGACCCGCGCCATCGCCTTCAAGGGCGAGACCTGGTTCGACCCCGACACCCAGTGCCCCATCGCCGCCTTCCGCCCCAAACCCGACCGCATCGCCTTCGTGGCGTCCCTCGCCGCCAACTGGGCCCGCCTGCGCCGCGCCGCCCCGGCCGAGCGGCGTGTGGCCCTCGTGCTGGCCAACTACCCCAACAAGGACGGGCGCCTCGCCAACGGCGTCGGCCTCGATACCCCCGCCGGCACGGTCGCGGCTCTGGCCGCGATGAAAGCCGCCGGCTACGGCGTGCAGGACGCCCCCACGGACCCCGCCACGCTGATGGAGGCGATCCTCGCCGGCCCCACCAACTGGCTGACCGACCGCGCCGAGCGCCGGGGCGGCGAGCGCCTGTCCCTGAGCGCCTACCGCAAGGCCTACGCCCGCCTCCCCCAAGCCGCCCGCCAGGCGGTCGAGGACCGGTGGGGCCCGCCCGAGGCCGACCCGTTCCTGGCGGTCTCCGACGGCGCCGAGCCGGCCTTCGCCCTCTCGATCCTGCGCTACGGCAATGCGGTGGTCGGCGTGCAGCCCGCGCGCGGCTACAACATCGACCCCGACGAGACCTACCACGCCCCGGACCTGGCCCCGCCGCACAACTACCTCGCCTTCTACGTCTGGCTGCGCGAGGCGTTCGGCGCCCACGCCCTCGTCCACTTCGGCAAGCACGGCAACCTGGAGTGGCTGCCCGGCAAGGCCGTGGCGCTGGCCGAGGAGGATTTCCCCGAAGCCGTGCTGGGCCCCCTCCCGCATCTCTACCCGTTCATCGTCAACGACCCCGGCGAGGGCACGCAGGCCAAGCGGCGCACCCAGGCGGTGATCGTCGATCACCTGACCCCGCCGCTGACCCGCGCCGAGTCCTACGGCGACCTGCGCGCGCTCGAGGCGCTGGTCGACGAATACTACGAGGCCGCCGGCGTCGACCCCCGGCGCATCGACCACCTGAAGGGCGAGATCCTCTCCCTGATGTCCGCGACGGGCCTCGACGTCGACGTGGGCGCCGAAGGAGACGACGCGGATTCCCGCCTGCAGAAGCTCGACGCCTACCTCTGCGAGCTGAAGGAGAGCCAGATCCGCGACGGTCTCCACATCTTCGGCGCCAGCCCCGAGGGCCGCCTGCGCCGCGACCTCGCCATCGCCCTCGCCCGCGTCCCGCGCGGCGACGGCAGGGGGCCGGACGCCTCGCTGATCCGGGCGCTGGCCGCCGACCTCGCCCTCGACTTCGATCCCCTCGACTGCCCGATGGCCGAGCCCTGGACCGGACCGAAGCCGGACGCGCTGGCCGAGCTCACGCAGGACCCCTGGCGCACCCAGGGCGACGCGGTGGAGCGGCTGGAGCTGCTCGCCATCGCGCTGGTGGAGGGGCGGGCGCAGCCCCCGGGCCCCGCCTCGGCCGAGGTCATGGGACATGTCCGCGACCACATCCTGCCCACGCTCGACGGCTGCGGGCCGGCGGAGATGGGGGCGCTGCTGACCGGGCTGTCAGGGCGGTTCGTGCCGCCGGGCCCGTCCGGAGCGCCGACCCGCGGGCGGCTGGACGTTCTCCCTACCGGCCGGAATTTCTTCTCCGTCGACAGCCGCGCCGTGCCGACGCGGGCGGCCTGGGCGCTGGGCTGGCGCTCGGCCAGCGAGCTGATCGACCGGCACGTGCAGGAGCAGGGCGACTGGCCCCGCACCATGGCCGTCACCGCCTGGGGCACCGCCAACATGCGCACGGGCGGCGACGACATCGCCCAGGCGCTGGCGCTGATGGGGGTGCGGCCGACCTGGGACGACGCCTCGCGCCGGGTGACGGGGTTCGAGATCATCCCCGCCACGGCGCTCGGCCGGCCCCGCGTGGACGTGACGCTCCGCGTCTCCGGTTTCTTCCGCGACGCGTTTCCGGCGCAGGTGGACCTGGTGGCCTCGGCCGCCGCCGCGGTCATGCGGCTCGACGAGCCGGAAGCCGAAAACCCCGCCGCCGGCCGCTTCCGCCGCGAATCCGAGACCATCGGCGAGACCCGCGCCCTGCGCCGCGTCTTCGGCTCCAAGCCCGGGGCCTATGGCGCGGGACTTCAGGCGATGATCGACGAGAAGCTGTGGACGAACCGCGCCGACCTCGCCGACGCCTACCTGGAATGGGGCGGCTACGCCTACGGGGCGGGGGAGGAAGGGGTCTCGGCCCGCGCCGATCTGGAGACCCGCCTCGCCCTCGTCGAGGCCACCGTCCAGAACCAGGACAACCGCGAGCACGACCTGCTCGACAGCGACGACTACTACCAGTTCGAGGGCGGCATCGCGGCCGCGGTCGAGACCCTGCGCGGGACCGCCCCGATCAGCTACCACACCGACCACTCCCGCCCCGAACGCCCCGTCATCCGCACGCTCGACGAGGAGATCGGCCGCGTGGTCCGCGCCCGCGCCGTCAACCCCAAGTGGATCGAGGGGGTCAGGCGCCACGGCTACAAGGGCGCCTTCGAGATCGCGGCGACGGTCGACTACCTGTTCGCCTTCGCCGCCACGACCCATGCCGTGCGCGACCACCATTTCGATCTGGTCCACGCGGCCTATCTGGAGGACGAGGCCACCCGGGCGTTCCTCGCGGAAAACAACCCCGCCGCCCTGCGCGAGATCGCCGAGCGCTTCCAGGAGGCGATCGAGCGCGACCTGTGGCGCCCGCGGTCCAACTCCGCGCGGGCGCTGCTCGACACGCTGACCGACCGGAGCCCCGCATGACCTACACCGGCCGCTGCCAGTGCGGCGCCTGCCGCTTCGACTTCGAGGGCCCGCCGAACTGGGTCGCGCATTGCCATTGCCTGAGCTGCCGGCGCGCCTCGGGCGCGGCGCTGGTCACCTACGTCGGCGTGCCCGACGGCGCCTGGCGCTGGACGGGGGCCGAGCCGAAGGCGTGGGAAAGCTCGCCCGGCACGCGCTGGCTGCGCTGCGCCGACTGCGGCGCGCTGGTCGCCTACGACGCCGACCGCTACGGGGCCGAGATCCACTTCCCGCTGGCCCTGATCGAGGATCCTGTCGGCCTCGTGCCCGAGGCGCATGCGCGCTGGGACGAGCGGGTCGGCTGGCTCGCCTTCGTCGACGACCTGCCCAAGGAGAGCCGATGATCCGCGCCCTGTTCGTGAGCGGCCTCGCCCGCACCCGAGGCCCCACCGCCGCCCAGGTGTTCGGCGACTGGCCCGGCGTGCGCGCCGACTTCGCGGGCATCGAGCCCGGCGCCGACGCGCGCCTGAGCCCGGAGCAGCTGGACTGGGCCGACCGCATCTATTGCTTCGAGCCGCGCCACAAGACGCGGATCGCGGCCCTGCACGGGCGCTCGCTGCGCGGCCGCACCGTCTATACGCTGGACGTGCCCGACCTCTACACCTTCATGCAGCCCGAGTTGGTGGAGCTGCTGGTGAACCGCGTCGGCCCCGACCTGAAGTCCGCCTGAGGGAGGCCGAGATGTCCGAGAAACCCCCTGTCGACGACGAGCGCCACGCCGCCAAGATGGCGAAGAAGAAGGCCGCCCGCGACAAGATCATGGCCACCAAGACCGACGAGAAGGGCCTGATCGTCGTCCACACCGGCAAGGGCAAGGGCAAGTCCACCGCCGCCTTCGGCATGATCTTCCGCTGCATCGCCCACGGGATGCCCTGCGCCGTCGTGCAGTTCATCAAGGGCGGCATGGCCACCGGCGAGCGCTCCCTGATCCAGGACCGCTTCTCGGACCTGTGCGAGTTCCACGCCATGGGCGAGGGCTTCACCTGGGAGACGCAGGACCGCGCCCGCGACATCGAGATGGCGCAGGCGGCGTGGGAGAAGGCCAGGGAGCTGATCCGCGATCCGAAACACCGCATGGTGCTGCTGGACGAGATCAACATCGCGCTGCGCTACGACTACCTCGACATCGACGAGGTGGTGACCTTCCTCGTCGAGGAGAAGCCCGCGATGACCCATGTCGTCCTCACCGGCCGCAACGCCAAGGACGAGCTGCTGGAGATCGCCGACCTCGCCACCGAGATGGAGCTGCTCAAGCACCCGTTCCGCTCCGGCGTGAAGGCGCAGATCGGGGTGGAATTCTGAGCGCGGCGGCCGCGTCGCGCCGTGTCCCGGGCCTGACCCGGGACCTCCCGCGGCCGGCCGCAGGCGCGGGGAGGCAGGCGTCATGCCCGCGATCATGATCCAGGGCGCCGGCTCCAACGTCGGCAAGTCGGTGCTGGCGGCGGGGCTGTGCCGGGCGGCGGCGCGCCGGGGCCTTTCCGTGCGGCCGTTCAAGCCGCAGAACATGTCCAACAACGCCGCCGTCACCGAGGACGGGGGCGAGATCGGCCGCGCCCAGGCGCTGCAGGCCATGGCCTGCGGGGTCGCGCCCCATACCGACATGAACCCGGTGCTGCTGAAGCCCGAGACCGACGTCGGCGCGCAGGTCGTGGTGCAGGGAAAGCGCGTCGCGACCTGCAAGGCGCGCGACTACGCCCGGCTGAAGCCCTCGCTGATGGCGCCGGTGCTGGAGAGCTTCCGGCGCCTGGCCGCCGGCTGCGACCTGGTGGTGGTCGAGGGCGCGGGCTCGCCGGCCGAGGTGAACCTGCGCGCCAACGACATCGCCAACATGGGCTTCGCCGAGGCCGCCGACGTGCCCGTGGTGCTGGTGGGCGACATCGACCGCGGCGGGGTGATCGCCCAGCTGGTCGGCACGCTCGCGGTGCTGGACCCGGCGGACGCGGCCCGGATCAAGGGCTTCGTGATCAACAAGTTCCGCGGCGATCCCAGCCTCTTCGACGACGGCTACCGGCTGATCGAGGCGCGCACCGGCTGGCGGGGCCTGGGCGTCGCGCCCTGGTTCGCCTCCGCCTCCCGCCTGCCGGCGGAGGATGCGCTGGACGTGGCCTCGGGCGGCTCGGGCGCGCTGAAGGTGGTCTGCCCGCTGCTCTCGCGCATCGCCAATTTCGACGACCTCGACCCGCTGAAGCTGGAGCCCTCGGTCGCCGTCGAGATGATCCGCCCCGGCCGGCCGCTGCCGGGCGACGCCGACGTGGTGATCCTGCCGGGATCGAAGTCCACCCGCGGGGATCTCGCCTTCCTGCGCGCGCAGGGCTGGGACGTGGACCTGGCGGGGCATGTGCGCCGCGGGGGGCGGGTGCTGGGCCTCTGCGGCGGCTACCAGATGCTGGGCCGCGCGGTGATCGACGCCGATGGGATCGAGGGGGAGCCGGGGGAGACGCCGGGCCTGGGTCTCCTCGACGTCGTCACCCGCATGACCCCCGCCAAGCGGCTCGAGCGGGTGGCCGCCCGCCATCTCGCGACCGGCCGCGGGGTCGAGGGCTACGAGATGCACATCGGCGTCACCGAGGGGCCCGACCGCGCCCGTCCGGTGCTGGAGATCGAGGGGCCGGGCGGTCCGCGGCCCGAGGGCGCCGCCTCCGCCGACGGGCGCATCGCGGGGACCTACGTGCACGGGCTCTTCGCCCAGGACGGGTTCCGGGCGGCCTGGCTCGAGGGCTTCGGCGCCGCCGCCTCCGGTCTCGGCTACGGGGCGGAGGTGGAGGCGGCGCTGGATGCGCTCGCCGACCATCTCGAGGCGCATCTCGACGTCGAGGGGATGCTGGCGATCGCCGGCGCGCGCCGGGCCGGCCGCCGGCCTCAGAAGGTCAGCGCCCAGATCAGCCCCAGCGACGCCGCGGTCAGCCAGACCATGCGGCGGTAGAGGTCGAGCGCGCGGCGCAGGTCGGCGGCGACCGGGTCGGGCGCCTCGGCGTTCAGCCAGGGCTCGTGCGCGACGTGGGCGCCGTAGACCCGCGGGCCCGACAGGCGGATGTCGAGCGCGCCGGCGAGCGCCGACTCGGGCCAGCCGGCGTTGGGGGAGCGGTGGTTGCGCGCGTCGCGGCGCATCACCCGCAGCGGCTGCTCCGGCCGGCCGGAGGCGAGCGCGAAGAGCGCCCCCGTCAGCCGCGCGGGAACCCAGTTCGCCACGTCGTCGAGGCGCGCGGCGAAGCGGCCGAAGGCCTCGTGGCGCGCGTCGCGGTGGCCGATCATCGAATCGAGCGTGTTGATCGCCTTGTAGGCCACGATCCCCGGCAGGCCGAACAGCGCGCCCCAGAACAGCGGCGCCACGACCCCGTCGGAGGCGTTCTCGGCCAGGCTCTCCATCGCCGCGCGGGCGAGGCCGGCCTCGTCGAGCGTGTTGGGATCGCGGCCCACGATGCGCGAGACGGCGAGCCGGGCGCCGTCGATGTCGCGCGCCTCCAGCGCGTCGGCCACCGGGGCGACGTGGTCGTGGAGCGAGCGGGCGGCGACGAAGGGCCAGGCGAGCACGCCGGCCAGCGCCACCCCCAGGATCCCCCCCGGCAGCAGCGCCAGAGCCAGGACCGCCGCCGCCACCGAGGCGCCGATCACCAGGAGCGCGGCGCGCAGGCCGGCGGCGCGGCGGCTTTCCCAGTCCTCGTCCTCGCGGTTCCAGCGCAGGTCGAAGCGGTCGATCAGCCCGCCCATCCAGACCACGGGATGCGAGATCCGACGGTGCAGCCGTTCCGGCCAGCCGGCGAAGGCCTCGATCCCGAGGGCGATCAACATGACGAGGGCGCCGGTCATCGCCGGGATCTCCCATGAAAGGGCGAAGAAGTGGTTGACGCGGCCCCCGCGCGACGCGCGAAACGCCCCGAAGGGGCGCCTGCACGCCGTCGCCCGGCCGCGCCGCAGGGAGCGCGAGCCGCCCCGAAGGGGCGCCCCACCTGAGGAACCCCGAAGGGGCGCCCGACCTGAGCCGCCCCGGAGGGGCGCCGGCCTCGGACGGCCCCGCGGGGGCCTGTCGTGCGCATCGCGCTCAGAGCTTGCCGGAGACGCCGGCGCTCTCGAAGCTCGCCATCTCGCGCAGCATCGCGGCGGCGGACTTGACCAGCGGCCAGGCGAGCAGGGCGCCGGTGCCCTCGCCCAGGCGCAGGTCCAGCTCCAGCAGCGCCTGCCCGCCGAGGTGGTCGAGCGCGGCGCGGTGGCCCAGTTCGGCCGAGCGGTGGCAGTAGACGAAGGCCGGCTCGCAGCCCGGTTCCAGCGCGCGGGCGGCCATGGCGGCGGCGGTGGCGATGAAGCCGTCGACCAGGACGACCTTGCGCAGCCCGGCCGCGCCGATCATCGCGCCGGCCATCATCGCGATCTCGAACCCGCCGTATTCGGCGAGCGCCTGCTCGGCCGTCAGCGCCCCGGTGCGGGCGGCGGCCCGCTCCAGCACCGCGAGCTTGCGCGTCAGGCCCGCGTCGTCGAGCCCGGTGCCCCGCCCGGTCAGCAGGTCGAGCGGCAGGCCCGAGAGCTTGTGGATCACCAGCGAGGCGGAGGCGGTGTTGGCGATGCCCATCTCGCCGAAGGCGAGCGCGTGGGCCTCCGAGCCCTCCGCCAGCGCGCGCCCCGCGGCGATCGCCTTCGCCAGCGTCCCGGGCGTCATCGCCGGGCCCTGGGAGCTGTCGGCGGTTCCCGGGCCCATGCGGCGGTCGATCAGGTCGGGGTGGTCGATGGCCTCGGCGATGCCCGTGTCGACGACCTTCAGGTCCACGCCGGTGGCGCGGGCGAAGACGTTGGCGGCCGCGCCGCCGGCGAGGAAGTTCAGCGCCATCTGCGCCGTCACCGCCTGCGGGAAGGCCGAGACGCCCTGCGCCGCGATGCCGTGGTCGCCGGCGAAGATGATCAGCTCGCAGGTCTCCACCGACGGCTCGGTGGTGCCCTTCAGGGCGGCGATGCGGGCGGCGAGGTCCTCGATCCGCCCCAGCGCGCCCAGCGGCTTGGTCTTGCCGTCGATCGCGCGCCGGATCGCGGCGGCGAGCTGCGGATCGCAGGCGAGGGCGTCGGCGGGGGTCAGGTCCTGCATCGGGGGCTCCTGCAGCGTCTGGATCGGCGCGGACCCTACGGGCGGCGGCGCCCCCGCGCAAGACGAGCCGCGGGGGCCGGGTCGACAGCTGTCGACTCGCGCGCGGCGCTCGGCCAGCGACGGCGCGGAGGCGGATCCCGACGCCCCCTCCGGCCCGCCCCTCTGGCCTGGGCGGGCGCAAGCGCATAGGGGTGGGCGCAGGACGCTGTCGGGAGGATCGGTGATGGCGCAGACCAAGGCGCGGCACGCGCTGGTGCTGGGGGGCGCGCGCTCGGGCAAGACCTCGTGCGCGCAGGGCTGGGCCGAGGCGCTGGGGCCGGCGCGGGTCTACCTCGCCACCGGCCAGGCCTTCGACGCCGAGATGGAGGACCGCATCGCCCGCCACAAGGCCGAGCGGGGCGAGGGCTGGTCGACGGTGGAGGAGCCGCTGGACCTGCCCGCCGCCCTCGCGCTGGCCGCCGCCGCGCCGGGACCTGCGGCGCCGGACGTGCTGCTGGTCGACTGTCTGACGCTGTGGCTCTCGAACCTGATGCACCACGACCGCGACCCGGAGGCGGAGACGGCGGCGCTGCTGGCCGCCCTGGCGCAGGCGCCGCGCCCGGTGATCCTGGTCTCCAACGAGCTCGGCCTGGGCCTGGTGCCCGAGACCCCTCTCGGCCGCGCCTTCCGCGACGCGCAGGGGCGGCTGAACCAGGCGGCGGCGGCGGCGGTCGACGACGTGATCTTCGTCGCCGCCGGCCTGCCGCTGGTCCTGAAGGGCGCGCTTCCCGCCTGATGCTCCCGGCGCGCCCGGGCGCCGCCCTGGCCTCCGCACGACCCGGCGGAGAACGCCTCCGGACCCTCCGACCCGCCCCCAGGGCGCCCCAGCCCCGAGCCGGGGCCTCCCGCCGGCCGCGGGCGGGGCGGACGAGGGTGGGCGCCGATTGGGCCTTTGGGCGCCGGTTGGGCAGGGGGCTCTGCCGGAATGCCCGGGGCCGGCCCCCGGCGCCCTTGCGGCGCCCGGATCGGCCCCGGTCCGGGGGGCTGGCCCGAATCCTGCTTGAGCTTCGCCTGCGTCCACCGCCGGGAGGTCCCGCGTCCATGCCGATCCGCCCCACCCGATCCGCCGCGATCGCCGCCGCCGCGCGGCGCTGGAGCCTGCGGGTCAATTGGGTCGTCGAGCGCGCCTGCGTGGCGCTGCTGGCGCTGCTTGTGCTCGACGTCTGGCTGGGCGTGGCGGTGCGCTACGCGATCCCGCTGCCCCTGACCTTCACCGAGGAGCTGGCCCGCTACCTGATGATCTGGATGGCGCTGCTGGCGGTCAGCTCGGGGGTCGCCCATCGCGAGCACATCGGGGTCGAGTTCCTGTTCGCCCGCCTCCCCGCCCCGGTGCGGCGCTGGCTGGCGGTGGCCTTCGACCTCTGCGCCTTCGCCTTCTTCGCCGCCCTCTTCTGGTACGGGATCGCCTTCGCCGAGCGGGGCTTCTCCCGCCTGACGATGATCTACGCGATCCCCAAGGGCTATCCCTACCTGGGCGTGCCGCTGGCCGCCTTCCTGGCCTGCGTGCAGCTCGGCCTGATGATCGTGCACGACTGGTTCGCCGAGGCCGCGCCCGAAACCGTGGGCGCCGCGACGCCCGACGCGGGCCGCAGGCTGGAAGGAGACGCGTGATGGGCATCTACCTGGTTCCGCTCGCCTTCTTCGGGTTCCTCGCCTTCGGGATGCCGGTGGGCTTCGCGATCGGCATCGCGGGGATGATCGGCATCCTCGACATGGGTCCGCGCTTCATGACGATGGCGCCCGACCGGCTGTTCGCGGGGCTCGACCTGTTCCCGTTCCTCGCCATGCCGTTCTTCATCCTGGCGGGCGAGATCATGAACCGCTCGGGCATCACGCAGGGGCTGGTGAAGCTCGCCGAGGCGCTGGTGGGCTGGATGCGGGGCGGGATGGCGCATTCCAACATGGTCGCCTCGGTGATGTTCGCAGGCATCACCGGGTCGGCGACGGCGGATGCCGCCGCCTTCGGCAACACGCTGGCGCCGGCGATGCAGAAGGCGGGGTATTCGCGGCCCTACGCCTGCGCGGTGACGGCGG
This sequence comes from Albimonas pacifica, assembly GCF_900113695.1. GTDB lineage: Bacteria > Pseudomonadota > Alphaproteobacteria > Rhodobacterales > Rhodobacteraceae > Albimonas > Albimonas pacifica. The sequence continues at coordinate 383,412 of NZ_FOQH01000003.1, forward strand.
CCGGGTCGATCATCGGGCCGACGATCCCGCCCTCGACGCTGGCGATCATCTACGGCTCGATCATGGGCGTCTCGATCGCGGGGCTGTTCGCGGCGGGGATCCTGCCGGGGCTGCTGATCTGCGCGATCTGCATGGGCGTCATCGCCCTGACCGCGCGCCGCAAGGGGCTGCCGAAGGGCGAGGGGCGCCCGTCCTTCCGCATCGTCATCCAGGCCCTGCGCGAGGGGTTCCTGGCGGTGCTGCTGCCGGTGTTCATCCTGGGCTCGATCCTCGGCGGGATCGCCACGCCGACCGAGGCGGCGGCCATCGCGGTCGCCTATGCGCTGGTCGTGGGCGGGCTCGTGAACCGGGCGCTGAGCTGGCGCGACCTCTACGAGGTCTGCGTGCGGACCACCCGGATCACCGGGGCGATCTTCCTGATCATCGCCTCGGCCACCATCCTGGGCTGGTGGATGACCTTCAACCAGATCCCGCAGGCGATCGCGGCGGCGATGCTGTCGGTGTCGTCGGAGCCGGTGGTGATCGTGGCCCTGATCCTGGCGCTGCTGCTGCTGATCGGGCTGGTGATGGACATCAACGCGACCCTGATCATCCTCGCCCCCGTGCTGGCGCCCCTGACGGTCAAGATCGGCATGGACCCGGTCCATGCGGGGATCATGATCATCCTCGCGCTCAACATCTCGCTGATGACGCCGCCCGTGGGCGCCTGCCTCTTCGTGCTCGCCTCCGTCACCGGGGAGAAGGTCGAGGCGATCGCGAAGGAGCTGTGGCCCTTCATCCTCGCCGAGGTCGGGATCCTGCTGGTGATCGCCTACTGGCCCGACCTCACCCTGTTCATTCCCCGCCTGCTCGGCCTCTGAGCACGCGCCCCCCAGCCGGGAGACCGCCATGTCCTTTCTCAAGACCGCCCTGACGGGCGCCGCGGCGGCCGTCGCGCTGGCCGGCCAGGCGCTGGCCGCCGACGTCACGATCCGGGTCGCGCACCTGAACCCGGAGGATCCGTTCGCCTCCCACTCCGGCGCCATGGCCGCCGTGTTCAAGAGCCTGGTCGAATCCGCCTCGAACGGCGCGATCGAGGTGCAGCTGTTTCCCAACGGGCAGCTCGGCAAGGACGACGAGGTCGTCGACCAGGTGCGGGCGGGGATCGTGGAGTCGACGATCTCGTCGTCCGGCGGCATGGCCCAGCACTATCCGCTGGTCGGGGTCTTCGACATTCCCTTCGCCTTCCCCAACATCGGCGTCGCCTCGAAGGTCATCACGAAGGAGAGCGACTTCGGGCGGACCTTCGTCGCCGACCTCGAGGGGGCGACCGGGCTGAAGGTGCTGGGGCTGATCGACTCGGGCGGGTTCTTCGCCTTCACCAACTCGAAGAAGCCCATCGAGACGGTGGCGGACATGCAGGGGCTGCGCATCCGCACCATGACCCTGCCGACGCATGAGGCGATGATCGCCTCGCTGGGCGGCCAGCCGACCCCGCTGCCCTGGGCCGAGGTCTACACCGCCCTGCAGACCGGCGTCGCCGACGGGCAGATGAACCCGGTGCCGATCATCGCCTTCGCCCGGTTCGACGAGGTGCAGAAATATCTCTCGATCACCAACCATGTGATCACGCCCTACATCTGGACGATGAACCGGGCGTTCTTCGACGGGCTGTCGCCGGAGCATCAGTACCTGGTGAACTGGGCCTCCGAGGTCGCCACCGAGGCCGGACGGTCCATGTCGCGCGTGATCGAGGCCTCGGAGAAGGGCCTGCCGGCGCTGGCCGCGAAGATGGAGGTCAACGTGGTCCCGCCCGAGGAGCAGGCCAGGTTCGCCGAGGCCGCCCAGCCCGCCGTCCGCGCCCTGATCGAGGCGCAGTACGGCGAGGCGGGGATCGCCATGCTCGACAGCCTGCTCGCCTCGGTCGAGGAGGAGAACGGCGCGTTCTGAGCGCCGCCGAAACCGAGGGCCCCGGGGGACCCTGCGCGGCCGCAGGACGCGCGGAGGGGAAGGCGCCCTCCCGCCCGCCGCGCGGGGCGCCCCGGGCCTGACCCGGGGCCTCCCGCGGCCCGCGGCAGGCGCCGTCAGGGAGGCTTGCCGCAGCGTCGAACCGAGACTAGAGCCGAGGACATGACCGCCGTGATCGACCGCCGGATGGGCGACGCGAAGGATTTCGCGCTGGCCCTGAACCCTCTCGCCTCCCGCGACGCGCCCTGGACCGCGGCGCAGGACGCGATCCTGTCCGACGCCGCCTTCGCGGCCGCCCGGGCGACGATCTCCTCCTGGCCCGGCTATGCGCCCACGCCGCTGGTCTCGCTGCCGGCGCTGGCGGGCGCGCTGGGGGTGGGCGAACTCCTCTACAAGGACGAAGGCGGGCGCTTCGGCCTGGGCTCCTTCAAGGCGCTGGGCGGGGCCTATGCGGTGGCGCGGCTGCTGCAGAAACGGCTCTCCGAGACGCTGGGGCGCGACGTCTCGATGGAGGAGGTGGTCTCGGTCGCCCATCCGCAGGCGGCCGCGGCGACGACCGTGTGCTGCGCGACCGACGGCAACCACGGCCGCTCGGTCGCCTGGGGGGCGCGCAACTTCGGGGCGGCTTGCGTGATCTTCATCCACGCCACGGTCTCGGAGGGGCGCAAGGCCGCCATCGAGGCCTATGGCGCCGAGGTCCGCCGCTGCGCGGGCAACTACGACGACAGCGTGCGCGAGGCGCAGGCGACGGCGGATCGCGAGGGGTGGTTCGTGGTCTCCGACACCTCCTATCCCGGCTACATGGACGTGCCGCGCGACGTCATGCAGGGCTACGAGATGATGGCGGCGGAGGCCTGCGACGCCCTGGCCGAGCCCCCCACCCATGTCTTCATCCAGACCGGCGTCGGCGGGCTGGCGGCGGCCGTCGCCGCCCAGGCCGTCAGGCGCTGGGGCGCGGCGCGGCCGACGATCGTGCTGGCCGATCCGGATCGCGCGGCCTGCTGGCTGGAGAGCATCGTGGCGGGCAGGCCCACGGCGGTGGACGGGGCGCTCGACACGCTGATGGCGGGGCTCGCCTGCGGCGAGGTCTCGGCGCTCGCCTGGGAGGTGCTCAAGGACCACGGCGACGCGGCGATGACGGCGCCGGACGCGGCGGCGGTCGAGGCGATGAACCGGCTGGCCCGACCCGAAGCCGGCGATCCCGCCATCGTGGCGGGCGAGAGCGCGGTGGCGGGGCTGGCCGCCCTGGTCAACGCGCTGGCCGACCCGCGGGCGGCCCGGGCGCTGGGTCTGGGCCCCGACAGCCGGGTGCTGCTGTTCGGCACCGAGGGCGACACCGACCCCGAGCTTTACGTCGAGCTGGTGGGCCTGAGCGCCGACCAGGTGCGCGCGGCCCGAGCCTGAGGAGACCGCCATGTCCCGCAAGCTGATCGTCGCCGGCGCGCAGCTCGGCCCCATCGCCAGGGACGAGGACCGCGCCTCGGCCGTGGCGCGGCTCTGCGCGCTGATGCGCCGGGCGCACGCCCGCGGCGCCGAGCTGGTGGTGTTCCCCGAGCTGGCGCTGACCACCTTCTTCCCCCGCTGGTGGATGGAGGACCCGGCCGAGATCGACGCCTGGTTCGAGACCGAGATGCCCAACGCCGCCGTCGCGCCGCTGTTCGCGCTGGCGCGCGAGCTGGGGATCGGCTTCCACCTCGGCTACGCCGAGAGGACGCCGGAGGGGCGGCGTTTCAACACCGCGATCCTGGTGGATGCGTCGGGCGAGATCCTCTCGAAATACCGCAAGATCCACCTGCCGGGGCATTTCGACGACCAGCCCTGGCGGCCGTTCCAGCATCTCGAGAAGAAGTATTTCGAGAAGGGCGACCTCGGCTGGCCGGTGGTCGACGGGTTCGGCGGCCGCATGGGCATCTGCATCTGCAACGACCGCCGCTGGCCGGAGACCTGGCGCGTGCTGGGCCTGGGCGGGGCGGAGCTGGTCGTGCTGGGCTACAACACGCCCCTGCACTACCCGCCGGCGCCCGAGCACGACCACCTGCAGCATTTCCACAACGAGCTCTCGGTGCAGGCGGGCTGCTACCAGAACGGGTTGTGGGCGGTGGCGGTGGCGAAGGCGGGGATGGAAGAGGGCTCGGAGCTGATCGGCGGCTCGGTGATCGTGGCGCCGACGGGGGAGATCGTGGCGAAGGCCCAGACCGTGGGCGACGAGGTGATCTCGGCCGAGATCGACCTCGACCGCTGCGCCGAGATCCGGGCGAACATCTTCGACTTCAAGGCGCATCGCGAGCCCGGCGACTACGGCGCGATCACCGCGAAGAAGGGTTGAGCGGGCGACGGCGGGGCGCGCCCCGGGCCCGACCCGGGGCCTCTGGCCCTCGGGTTGCGCCGGGCGCAGGCGTGGATCGGGGGGAGCCGGCGGCGTCGCGCCTGCGGCCGGCCGCGCGCCCGCCCCCGGCGCGCCTCCCGCCCGCCCACCCCGGCCCGCCGGGGGCGGGCGCGCGGCTTCGAGCCGGGCGCTTGCGGCGGGCGGGGCAGGGCGCTTGCCTGTCGGCCGGTCCGCAAGGGGCTGGCGTCGGGCGCTCCGCCCGGTCATCCTGCGCGCCAAGCGCGGCCGGAGCAGCGCCGCGGCAGCAGGAGAGGACCCCCCATGCCCCATTCAACCCCCGTCGCCTTCGTCACCGGCGGCGGCACCGGCGTGGGCGCCGCCTCGGCGCTGATGCTGGCCGAGCGCGGGCTCGCCGTCGCCGTCAACTACTCGCGCTCCGCCGCGGAGGCCGAGGGCGTGGCCGAGGCCTGCCGGGCGAAGGGCGTCGAGGCTTTCGCGATCCAGGGCTCGGTCGGCTCGGACGCCGACTGCCGGCGGATGGCGGGGGAGGTCGAGGCGCGCTGGGGGCGGCTCGACGTGCTGATCAACGCGGCAGGCACCACGCGCTTCATCAGCCTGGGCGACCTCGAGACCGTGACCGAGGACGACTTCGACGCGATCATGGACGTGAACCTGAAGGGCGCGTTCTGGATGACGCGGGCGGCGGCTTCGATGCTGAAGGCGTCGGGGAAGGGGGCGGTGGTCTCGATCTCCTCGATGTCGGCGGTCACGGGGATGGGGAGCTCGATTCCCTACGCGTCCTCGAAGGGGGCGCTGAACACGATGACCCTGTCGCTGGCCCGCGCGCTGGCGCCGCGGGTGCGGGTCAACGCTATCCTGCCCGGCATGATCGACACGCGCTGGTTCCGGCAGAGCCTGGGGGAGCAGTCCGCCGTCTCGATCCGCGACCGGGCGGCGAAGGGCTCGGCGCTGGGCGACGTGTGCACGGCCGAGGACGTGGCGGCGGGGGCGATGTACCTGGCGCTCGACGCCCGCACGATCACCGGCGAGCTGATGCAGATGGACGCCGGCGCCCTGCTGGGGCCGGCCGCCTTCGCCTGAGCGCGAGCAGACCCAGCCCCGCCGAAAGCCCCGTCGCCAGCGTCAGGCCGGCGGCGGGCAGGGGCACGGGGGCGGCGAGGGCCGAGGCGACCTCGAACACGTCGCCGTCCTGGTCGAAGAGATAGAGCCGCCCCGCCCCGTCCTGCCCGAAGCCCACGGTGCGCGAGAGCGCGCCCGAGCGCTCGACCGTCTCCCAAAGCGTCGCGGCCGAGACCGCCCCGCCCTCGAAGGCCAGCGACCACACCGGCGGCCCCTCGCCGATCGCGCCCCAGCCCAGCAGGTCGGAGAACAGGTAGCGCCCGTCGAGCGCCGCCAGCGGCCCGTGGTAGACGAGCCCGCCGGTGATCGAGGCCCGCGCGCCGCTGTCCGCCCAGACGTATTCGAAGACCGGATCGAGGGGCGGGACCTCCGGGTTCAGGTCCCCCGCGCCGGGGGCCGAGCCCTCGAACGCCGCCCAGCCGTAGTTGCCGCCGGGCGCGATCAGGTTCACCTCCTCGCGCGCGTTCTCGCCCACGTCGGCCACGGGGAACAGGCCCGAGAGCGGGTCGTGCTTGCCCTTGAACGGGTTGCGCAGGCCGATGGCCCAGAGGGCGGGGTCGGCGCCGGGGCCGAAGTCGGGATTGCCGGCCGGGATGGCGTAGTTGTTCGCGGGGTCGTCGGGATAGGCGTCGCCGCGCGGGTCGATGCGCAGCACCTTGCCCAGCCGGCTGGTCACGTCCTGCGAAGGGCCGGCGTCGCCCGCGAAGGCGCCGTTGCTGTCGCCGGTGGTCAGGAACAGCATGCCGGCGTCGTCGAAGCTGATCGCGCCGCCGTAGTGCAGGCCCGGCCTGCCGTCGGGCCGGGCCTCGATGGTCGCCACACGCCGTTGGGAGGCGGGGTCGGCGACGAGCCCGGAGGAGGCGTATTCCACCACCACGTTGCGCCGGTCGACGGTGGCGCCCGAGAGATAGAACCGCCCGCTGTCGGCGAAGTCCGGCGCCAGGGCGATGGAGAAGGCGCCCGAGGCGCTCGAGGCGCCAAGGTCGACGCCGTCGACCACCGCCGCCTCGAGCATCACCTGCGTGGTCCCCGCGGCGCGGTCGACCACGAGGACGCGGCCGGAATATTCCAGCATCGCGATCCGGTCGGGCTGGCCCGGCAGCGCCACGGCGTCGATCACGAAGCTCTCGACGTCGAGGCCCGCGACGGGCGCGAGGTCGAGCCGCCCGGCCTGGGCCGCGCCGGCGCTCAGGCAGGCCGTCAGCATGGTCCCCGCCGCGGCGCCGCGCAGGGCGCCTCGCACAAGCCGCTTCGTCATCGAAAGTCCCCGGTCCCAAAACATCGGACGCCGGTCAGCTTGCCCCGGCGTCGCCCGTCGCGCCAGCGTTTCCACGCTCCACGCTCCACGCTCCACGCTCCACGCTCCACGCTCCACGCTCCACGCTCCACGCTCCACGCTCCACGCCCCAAGCCCGGCGTCCGGCGCCGGAACGGCTTCCCCATGGCACGGCGCTTGCTAGGATCGCGGCATGACGCGCCCCGCCCCCAGACCCGCCCCTCGCCCCGCCCGCCGCCTGCAAGCGGAGGTCCCGCGGTGACCGCCCTCGGCCTCGCCGCCGACATCGGCGGCACCTTCACCGACATCGTCGTCGAGCGCACCGGTCCGAACGGGCCCGAGCGGGTCTCGACCAAGGTGCTGACCACCCATGACGCGCCGGAGCGCGCGCTGCTGGAGGGGGCCGAGCAGGCGCTCTCGCGCGCCGGCGCCGGCTGGGGGGAGGTGACCAGCTTCGTGCATGGCACCACGCTGGCGACGAACGCGATCATCGAGCGGAAGGGGGCGAAGACCGCCCTGATCGCCACCGACGGGTTCCGCGACGTGCTGGAGATCGCGGACGAAAGCCGCTTCGACCAGTACGACCTCGATATCGAGAAGCCGGCGCCGCTGGTTCCGCGATCCCGCCGCTTCACGGTCGTCGAGCGGATGGACGTCGAGGGCGGCGTGCTGACGCCGCTGGACGAGGACGCGGTGCGGGCGCTGGTCCCGGCGATCCGGGCCTCGGGCGCGACGGCGGTGGCGGTGGCCTTCCTGCACAGCTACGCCAACCCCGCCCACGAGCGCCGGGTGCGGGCGATCCTGGAGGCGGAAGCGCCGGAGCTGGCGGTGTCGCTCAGCTGCGAGGTCTGCCCGGAGATCCGCGAATACGAGCGCACCTCGACCACGGTCGCCAACGCCTACGTGCAGCCGCTGATGGCGGGCTACCTGCGCCGGCTGGAGGCGGCGGCGGCCGAGCGCGGCTGCCGCGCGCCGATGCGGCTGATGACCTCCGGCGGCCGGCTGGCGGGCGTCGACACCGCCTGCCGCTTCCCGGTGCGGCTGGTGGAATCCGGGCCCGCAGGGGGCGCGATCCTGGCGGCCCACGTCGCGGCCTCGCGCGCCGAGGACAAGGTCCTGTCCTTCGACATGGGCGGGACCACCGCGAAGATCTGCCTGATCGAGAAGGGGGAGCCGCTGTCGGCCCGCACCTTCGAGGTCGACCGCTCGGCGCGCTTCATGAAGGGCTCGGGCTTCCCGCTGCGCATCCCCGTCATCGAGATGATCGAGATCGGGGCGGGCGGCGGCTCCATCGCCCGGCTGGACGCCACGAAATCCATCGCCGTGGGGCCCGAGAGCGCGGGGTCCGAGCCGGGGCCCGCCTGCTACGGGCGCGGGGGGACCGGGGCGACGGTGACCGACGCCGACGTGGCGCTGGGCCGGATCGCGCCGGACCGCTTCGCCTTCGACCTGGACGTGGGGCGCGCCTTGGCCGCCATCGCCCAGTCGATCGCAGGCCCGCTGGACCTGAGCCCGGAAATGGGCGCCTGGGGCATCGCCGAGATCGTGGACGAGAACATGTCCAACGCCGCCCGCGTGCATGCGGTCGAGCGGGGGGCGACGCTCGCCGACCACACGCTGATCGCCTTCGGGGGCGCGGCGCCGTTGCATGCCGCCCGGGTGGCCGAGAAGCTGGGGCTCGGCCGGGTGATGATCCCGGCGGACGCGGGCGTCGGCTCGGCCATCGGGTTCCTGCGCGCGCCGGTGGCCTACGAGCTGCTGCAGAGCCGCTACATGCGCCTCGACGCCTTCGATCCGGATCTCGCGAACGCGCTGCTGGACGCGATGTCGGCCGAGGCGACCGCGCTCGCCGAGGGCGCCGAGGCGACCCGGGAACGCCGCGCCGCCTTCATGCGCTACCGCGGGCAGGGGCACGAGATCGCGGTGGAGCTGCCCCCCGGCGCCGTCACGGCCGACGACGCCGAGGCCATGCGCCGGGCGTTCGAGGCGGAATACGACCGCCTCTTCGCCCGCCACATCCCCGGCGCGACCATAGAGATCCTGTCCTGGTCGGTGACCGTGGGGGCCGAGACCCCGGCGGCCGAAGCCCCGCCCGCGGCGCCCGCCCCCTCGACCCCCGTCCCGGTGCGCGAGCGGCTGATCTTCGACACCGGCCTGCGCGAGACGCGCAGCGTGCCCGAATACGACCGCCTGGCGCTGGCGCCCGGCGCCTCGATCCCCGGCCCCGCGATGATCGTCGAGCCGACCACCACCACCTTCGTGACCGAGCGTTTCTCGGCCATGGTGGACGGCGGCGGCGCCCTGGTCCTGACCGCCAACGGAGTCCTGTGATGAGCGATCTGTCCCCCATCGAGCTCCAGATCATGTGGTCCCGCCTGATCGCGGTGGTCGAGGAGCAGGCCCAGACCCTGCTGCGCACCGCCTTCAGCCCCATCGTGCGCGAATGCGGAGACCTCTCGGCCGGCGTCTTCGACGTCGAGGGCCGGATGCTGGCCCAGGCGGTGACCGGCACGCCGGGTCACGTGAACTCGATGGCCGAGAGCGTGCGCCACTTCCTCGACCGCTTCCCGCCGGAGACGATGGAGGCGGGCGACATCTACATCACCAACGATCCCTGGATGGGGACGGGACACCTGAATGACTTCGTTCTGACCACGCCCTGCTTCCTGGACGGGCGCCTGGTGGCGCTGTTCTCCTGCACCAGCCACCTGATGGACATCGGCGGCATCGGCTTCGGCCCGGACGCGACCGACGTGTTCATGGAGGGGCTGTCGATCCCGTTCCTGAAGCTCGCCTCGAAGGGCGAGCTGAACGAGACCCTGCTCGCGATGATCCGCGCCAACACCCGCCTGCCGGTGGACACCGAGGGCGACGTGTATTCCCTCGCCGCGTGCAACGACGTCGGCTGCCTGCGCCTGCAGGCGATGATGCGCGAGTTCGGGCTGGAAAGCCTGGATGCGCTGGCGACCCACATCCTCGACCGCTCCCGCGAGGCGGTGCTGGAGGAGGTGCGGGCCCTGCCGAAGGGAACCTGGGCGTCCTCGATGACGGTGGACGGCTACGACGCGCCGGTGACGCTCGCCTGCACGGTGACGGTGCATGACGAGGGCATCCACGTGGACTTCGACGGCACCGGCCCGCAGTCTCCGCGAGGGATCAACGTGCCGATGAGCTACACCACCGCCTACACGGTGTTCGGGCTGGGCTGCGTGGTGGCGTCCCGCGTGCCCAACAACGCCGGCAGCCTCGGGCCGCTGACCGTCTCGGCGCCCGAGGGCTGCATCCTCAATGCGGTGAAGCCGGCGCCCGTCGCCTCGCGCCACGTGATCGGGCAGATGCTGCCGGACGTGGTCTTCGGGGCCCTGCGCCAGGCGGTGCCGACGCGGGTCCCGGCCGAGGGCACCTCGTGCCTGTGGAACCTCAACGTCCGCGGCGTGGCGGCCGAGAGCGACGGCAACTACGGGTTCTCGATGGCCGTCACCTCCAACGGCGGCACCGGGGCGCGGCCGTCCCGCGACGGCCTCTCCGCCACCGCCTACCCCTCCGGCGTGAAGGGCACGCCAGTGGAGATCGCCGAGGCGATCACCCCCCTCGTCTTCCGCCGCAAGGAACTGCGCGCCGACAGCGGCGGCGCGGGCCGCACCCGCGGCGGCCTCGGCCAGGTGATCGAGGTCGAGAGCCGCATCGGCAAACCCTTCGAGCTGCTCGCCGCCTTCGACCGCATCGACCACCCCGCCCGCGGCGTGGACGGGGGCGGCGACGGCGAGGCGGGCTCGGTCGCGCTGGCCTCGGGGCGCACGCTGAAGGGCAAGGGCTTCCAGACCGTGCCGCCGGGCGACCGCCTGATCGTCAACACCCCCGGCGGCGGCGGCATCGGCCCGGCCGCGGAGCGCCCGGCCGAGGCGGTCGCCCGCGACCTCGCCGAGGGCTACGTCACCGCGAAACGCTGAGCGCGGAGGCGCCGCGCCTCGCGCGCGCCGGGGGCGAGCTCTCGCCCGCGGCGCGCGGCGGGCGGGGCGCCGGCGGCGGGGGGCTCCTGACGCCCGCCCCGGGCGCCCCTGCCCCCGCGCGCGACGCCCGCCCCGCGCCGCGAGCCGAACGCCCCCCACGGGCGCGACGGCCGACGCGGCGCTTCCGGCGCGCCGCCCGCCATGGCGCATTGAAATGCGCCCTACCGGGAGATCATCCAGCTCACCGGCGCGGTGACGATGCCGGGGAACACGGTGATGATCACGATCCCCAGCAGCATCAGCGCGAAGAAGGGCATCGAGGCGCGGGTGACCTTCAGGATGTCCCGCCCGGTCAGCCCCTGCAGCACGAAGAGGTTGAACCCCACCGGCGGGGTGATCTGGGCCATCTCGACCACGATCACCGTGAAGATGCCGAACCACAGCAGGTCGATGCCGGCATCCTTCACCATCGGCAGCACCACCGAGGCGGTCAGCACCATCATCGAGACGCCGTCCAGAAAGCACCCCAGCACGATGTAGAGCAGCGTCAGCACCGCCAGCAGCTCCCACGCGCTGAGGTTCCACGCCTTCACCTCCGCCGCGATCACCCGCGGCACGCCGGTGAAGCCCATGGCGATCGACAGGAACGCCGCCCCCGCCAGGATCAGCGCGATCATCGTCGAGGTGCGCACGGCCGCCATCAGCGCGTCCATGAAGCTCGTCAGGCTCAGCGTGCGCGAGGCCGCCGCAAGGCCGAGCGCGCCCAGCACGCCCATGGTGGCCGCCTCGGTCGGGGTGGCGTAGCCGCCGTAGATCGAGCCGATCACCAGGAAGATCAGCAGCGCCACCGGGATCAGCAGGCGCGAGCGGGCGAGCTTCTCGCGCCAGCTGAGGCGTTCCTCGAACGGGGGCGCGAGGCTCGGGTCCAGCTTCGCCCGGATCGCCACGTAGCCCATGAACAGCGCGATCAGCATCGCGCCCGGAACCACGCCCGCGATGAACAGCCGGCTGATCGAGACCTGCGCCACCACCCCGTAGACGATCAGCATGATCGAGGGCGGGATCAGCAGCCCCAGCGTGCCCGAGCCGGTCAGCGTGCCGATGATCAGCCGCTCATCGTAGCCGCGCTTGGTCAGCTCCGGCACAGACATCCGCCCGATGGTGGCGCAGGTGACGGCCGACGAGCCCGCCACCGCCGCCATCACCCCGCAGCCGAGGATGTTCACGTGCAGCAGCCCGCCCGGCAGGCGGCCGACGATGGGGGAGAGGCCGCGGAACATGTCCTCGCTCAGGCGCGTGCGGAACAGGATCTCGCCCATCCAGATGAACAGCGGCAGCGCGGTCAGCGCCCAGTTCCAGCTCGCGTCCCAGACGGTCGAGGCGAGCAGCGAGCCCGCCGGCGCCGCCGAGAAGAAGTACATCGCGACGAAGCCCACGGCGGTCAGCGCCACCGCCACCCAGACGCCCGAGGCCAGCAGCAGGCCCATCACGGCGAAGAGCACGACGGCGACGGTTCCCGGATCGCTCATTCGCCCCCCTCCAGCACATGCTCGGCATTCGCCTCGTAGGAGGGGACGACGCCCCGCAGGATCGAGACGAACTCGTCCACAAGCGCGATGAGGAACACCGCCGCCCCCAGCGCCATGGCGCTGCGCGGGATCCACAGCGGGATCGCCATCAGGCCGGGGCTGATCTCGTCGAAGGCCCAGGAGAACCAGACGAGGTCGACGGCCCACCACAGGAAATAGGCCACCGCGAGGATCGAGAAGGCCACGCACCACAGCTCCAGCCAGCGGCGGGGCCCGGACGGCGCGCGTCCGATCAGCAGGGTGACGCGGATATGGGCGCCGCGCCGGAACGCGTAGGCGAGTCCGAGGAAGGTCGAGGCGGCGAGGCAGAACCCCGCCGTCTCGGTCGAGTCTATGGTTCCGCCCAGCTGGCGCGCGACCACCTGGGCGACGATGGTCACGGCGATGCCGACCAGGAACAGCCCCGACAGCGCGCCGGAGACGAGATAGAGCGCGTCGAGCCCCCGCCGCAGCGGCCCGCGGGGGCCGGCGACGGGGGCGGAGACGGCGGCGAAGCCCTGCGGGCCCTCGGGCGTTCCGGTCACGCCGGCCTCACTGCGCGAGGTAGGCGTCGAGCACGGCGATCGCCTCGGGGGAGGCGGTGGCGCGCCAGTCCTCGACCATCGTCTTCCCGATCTCGCGCATGCGGGCCATGATCGCCTCGGGCGCGTCGGTGGTGGTCATGCCGTTCTGGGCGAGGATGCCGATCTGGGCCTCGGTGGTCTCGGCCGACATCTTCCAGGCGCGCTCCTCGGCGAGCGAGGCCGCGTTGAGGATCGCGGTGCGCGCGTCCTCGGGCAGGCCGTCGAACATCGCCTTGTTCACGATCACCGCGTTCTTGGAATAGATCGCGCCGGCGTAGGTGAAGTAGTCGGTGTTGTCCCAGGCCTGGATGTCGATCCCGGTCTGGGGCGAGGTGAACAGCGCCTCGATCAGGCCGGTCGAGAAGGCCTGCGGGATCTCGGCGAAGGGCAGGATGGTGGCCTGGAAGCCCAGCATCTCGCCCATCTTCTGGGTGGCGGTGGAGTAGATGCGCAGCTTCTTGCCCTCGAAGTCCGCGAGCGTCTCGACGGGCGTCTTGGTGTAGAAGCCCTGGCCGGGCCAGGGCTGGTAGAACAGGACCATCAGGCCCGCCGCCTCGAGCTTCTCGGCGAAATAGGGCTTCTGGGCCTCCTTCAGGCGCCAGGCGTCCTCGTAGGTGGGGGCGATGAAGGGCACGCCCGCGAGGATGTACATCGGGTCCTCGTTTCCGTAGACGCCCAGCCGGATCTCGCCCATCGGCACCTGGCCGCGCTGCACGGCGGTCTTGATCGCGTCGAGCTTGATCAGCGTGTCGTTGGACTGCAGGTCGATGGTCAGGTCGGTGTTGGCCTCGACCTCCTCGATGAACAGGCGGATGTTCTGGGTGAGGAAATTGTCCTCGGGGTAGCCCGAGGCCATGATCCAGGTCTGGGCCTGCGCGGCGGCGGCGGAGAGGCCGAGCGCCAGGGCCGCGGCCCCCGCGGCGAGGAATTTCCGGTTGGCGAACATGGTGCGCTCCCTGTCGTGAAGCCCGCGGCGCTTGCTGGCCGCCCGATGTTTCGCTAGCAAACGACATGCCAAGGGGGGGCGGGGGCGCAGGCGCCCTGCGGGCGGGCCTGGCTGGGGGCGCTCATGAGGGGCGTCGCGAGGAGGGCGAGGGGGGCGCCTCCGGCGGGCTCCTGACTCACCCAAGAACAAGCCCGCGCCTGTCCTCCGGAGCCGTCTCTCGCTGATGGATGCCTGAGCGACTCGCCCGAAGGGGTCAAGGACAAGCCGCGCAAGCGCGGTCGCTGCGCGATCCTTGACCCCTTCGGGCGAGTCGCTCTTTTCGGCATCCGCGAGAGACGGCTCCGGAGAACAGGCGCTCCCGGGGGGGCTTGTGGCGCGGGGGACCGGGGCGGGCGGCGTGCCGAGGCCGGCGCGGCTGCGCGGGGGGCGAGGCCCCGCGGCTCAGTAGGTGCGGATCAGGCCGACGAGGCGGCCCTGGATCGAGACCTGATCGGCGCGGAACAGGCGGGTCTCGTAGGCGGGGTTGGCGGCCTCGAGCGCGATCATGCCGTTCTGGCGGCGCAGACGCTTGAGGGTCGCTTCCTCGTCCTCGACCAGCGCCACCACGATGTCGCCGTTGTCGGCCGTGTCCTGACGCTGGATCACCACCAGGTCGCCGTCGTGGATCCCGGCGTCGACCATCGAGTCGCCCTTCACCTGAAGCGCGTAGTGCTCCCGGCCCCGGCGCAGCATGTCGAGGGGAACCCCGACCTCCCGCTCCTGGTGCTGGATCGCCGAGATCGGCGTGCCGGCGGCGATGCGGCCCATCAGCGGGACCGCGCCGAACTCCGCCTCCGGGAAGGCGGGGACGGCGGGGGCGGGCTTGCCGGCGCCGCCCTCGATCACCTTGGGGGCGAAGGCGGGCGGCAGCTCGCCCAGGCTCTCGGGCAGCTTCACGATCTCGATCGCGCGGGCGCGGTGGGCGAGGCGGCGGATGAAGCCCCGCTCCTCCAGCGCGGTGATCAGGCGGTGGATGCCGGACTTGGAGCGCAGGTCCAGCGCCTCCTTCATCTCGTCGAAGGACGGCGAGACCCCGTCGCGCTGCACACGCTCATGAATGAAGCGCAGGAGATCGAGCTGCTTGCGGGTCAGCATCCGTCACGGTCCTCCCAAAGCCTGCGCGATCACGGTCCGTTCCGCGTCGCGGCATGGATTCCGCGCCGCGAAGGCGCCGCCACGGCCTCAGGTTCTACATACGTTCCCGTTTTGTGTCAACCATCGGGTTATGGTCTCTGAACGAAACGGAACGCCGGCGGGGCCGGGAAATCACAGGGGAATGACCTCGATCGCCTCGCCCGCCGCCATCGCCGGCGCGTTCGGCGCCAGTACCGCCAGCGCATCCGCCTCGGCCAGGACCGAGAGCAGGGAGCTGTCCTGGCGCCCCAGCACCCGCACGCCGAGGCCGTCGGGGCCGGGCTCCAGCCGGGCGCGGGCGAAGTGCTCGCGCGGGCCGTTGGCGCCGACGCCCTCCACGAGGCGCGCGGGCAGGCGGCGGGGCGCGGCGGCGGGCAGGCCCGCGAGCGCGTCCACCGCCGGCAGCAGGAAGAGCTGCGCGCAGACCATGGCCGAGACCGGGTTGCCGGGCAGGCCCAGCAGCGGCCGGCCGCCGGGCAGGCGGCCCGCCATCAGCGGCTTGCCCGGGCGCATGTTCACCTTCCAGAAGTCGAGCGAGAGGCCCGCCTCGGCGGCGGCGCGGCCCACCAGGTCGTGGTCGCCGACCGAGGCGCCGCCCAGCGTCACCACCAGGTCGGCGTCCGCGACCGAGGCGAAGGCGGCGGCGAGGCTCTCCATCGTGTCGCGCGCGATCGGGGCCAGCCGCGGCGCCGCCCCGCGGGCGGCCAGCAGCGCGTGCAGGCCGTAGCTGTTGGAGCTGACGATCTGGTCGGGGCCGGGGGTCTCGCCGGGCTCGACCAGCTCGTCGCCGGTGGCGACGATGGCCACGACCGGGCGGCGCAGGACCTCGACCTCGGTCAGGTTCATCGCGGCCAGAAGCGAGATGTCGCGGGGCGTCAGGCGGCGGGGGGCCGGGAGGGCGTCGCCTTCGCGGAAGTCGCCGCCGGCGGGGCGGATGTGCGATCCGGCGTCGAGGGTCTCGCGGGCGCGGATGCGCTCGCCGCCGCCGTCCTCCAGCCGCTCGGCGTCCTCCTGGATCAGGACCCGGTCGGCGCCTTGCGGGACCGGGGCGCCGGTGAAGATGCGCACGGCCTGACCGGGGCCGACCTCGCCGGCGAAGCGCAGGCCGGCCTGGGATTCGCCGATCACCCGGAATTCGGCGCCCGGGCGCAGCCCCTCGCCGCGGATCGCGTAGCCGTCCATCGCGGAGGCGGCGAACGGGGGCTGGGTGCGCCGGGCGCGGGCGGGGGCGGCCAGCACCCGGCCCGCCGCCTCCAGCAGGGGCGCGCGCTCGGTCCCCGTCACGGGGGAGACCAGCGACAGGATGCGCGTCAGCGCCTCGGCGGTGGGGATCATCGGGGCCTCCGGGAGGAGGGCGCGGAGGGCTACTCGGCCTCCCAGCGCCCGGACTTGCCGCCCTCTTTCAGGACGACGCGGGCGTCGACCAGCTTCATGCCGCGGTCGACGGCCTTGACCATGTCGTAGACGGTCAGCTGCGCGACCGAGAGGGCGGTCAGCGCCTCCATCTCCACGCCGGTGCGGCCGGTGGTCTTCACCCGCGCCTCGATCTCGACGCGCGAGGTCTCGGGCACGCAGGTCAGCTCCAGCGTCACCGAGGAGATCGGCAGCGGGTGGCACAGCGGGATCAGGTCCGCGGTGCGCTTGGCGGCCATGATCCCGGCGAGGCGGGCGACGGCGAGCACGTCGCCCTTCTTCGCCCGGCCCTCGGCGATCAGGGCCAGCGTCTCGGGCTGCATCTCGACGGCCCCGCGGGCGACGGCGATCCGCGTGGTCTCGGCCTTGTCCGAGACGTCGACCATCTGGGCGTCGCCCTTGGCGTCGAAATGGGTCAGAGCCACGGGTTCAGACCTCGTCCGCGGGCAGGGGGTCGGCCAGCAGCGCGTGGGTGGCGGCGGCGACGTCGGCCTGGCGCATCAGGCTCTCGCCGATCAGGAAGCTGCGCGCGCCGGCCTTCGCCATGCGGGCGAGGTCCGCGGGGGCGAAGAGACCGGATTCGGCCACCAGCAGCCGGTCCGGCGGCAGCATCGGGGCCAGCCGCTCGGTGGTGGCGATGTCGGTCTCGAAGGTGCGCAGGTTGCGGTTGTTCACCCCCACGAGGGGGGAGGAGAGCTTCAGCGCCCGCTCCATCTCCGCCTCGTCATGGACCTCGATCAGCACGTCCATCGACCAGGCCAGCGCCACGTCCTCGAGCTCGAGGGCCAGATCGTCGGAGACGGCGGCGAGGATGATCAGGATGCAGTCCGCCCCCAGCGCGCGGGATTCGATCACCTGCCAGGGGTCGAACAGGAAGTCCTTGCGCAGGGCGGGCAGGGTGACGGCGCGGCGCGCGGCCTCGAGATACTCGGGCGCGCCCTGGAAGGAGGGGCCGTCGGTCAGCACCGACAGGCACGCGGCCCCGCCCGCGGCATAGGCGCGGGCCAGCGCGGGGGGATCGAAATCCTCCCGGATCAGGCCCCGCGAGGGGCTCGCCTTCTTGATCTCGGCGATCAGGCCGTAGCCGCCGGCCGCCTGCTTCAGGCGCAGGGCCTCGGCGAAGCCGCGGGGCGCCTCGGCGCGGCGGGCGGCCTCCTCGGCGGCGGCGAGGGGCAGCCGGGCCTTGCCGGCGGCGATCTCTTCGAGCTTGTAGGCCCGGATGCGGTCGAGGATGTCGCTCATGTCCCGCGTGTTAACGCGCGGCGGCGCGGATGGAAAGCGCCGTGGCGACCGGGCGCGACATCGGCGCCGGAGGGCGGCGCCTGCGACCCTCCGCGGCACGTGAAAGCCGGGCGCGGACGCGCTATGCCAAGGCATGGCGCGACTCGTTTCCAGGCCCCTCGTTCCCGACGACGGATCCCCGTCCGTGCCGGCGTCCCCGCCGGCGCGTCGGACGCAGGCCGCCGCGCCGGCGGGGCCTGGCCCGGACCTCGCCCAGGCGACGTCGGCGCGCCCGGGCCGCCGGGTCCTCTCGGCCCGGCCGCTGGGCGCCGCCGAGCCCCCGCAGCCGGCCGCGACGCCCGCGCGCCCGCGCAGCCGGGCGGCCGCCGCGGCCTTCGACCCGCCGCCGCCCCATGACGCGACGCCCTCGCGCGGCCACAACCAGGGCCCGCCGCTGCACGGCGGCTTCCTGGTCTACGCCTGGCGCCGCGCCCAGGCCGAGGCCTGGACCCCGCCGCGCCCCGAGGTCCTGCGCCGCCGCCTGAAATACGCCGCCGAGTGCGGCCTGACGCTGCGCGAATACACGCTCGAGATCATGGAGCGCGGCCGCTGGCTGACGCCCGAGAAGGACGCCGCGCGCATCGCCCAGATCAAGTCGCTCCGCCGCTAGCCGCGCGCGCCCCCCGGCCCCATGCGCCCCCGGCAGCGCCTGTTCTCCGGAGCCGTCTCTCGCTGATGCCGATCAGGGCGACTCGGGTCCCCCGGTCAAGGATCGCGAAGCGACCCGCGCTTGCGCGGGCTCGTCCTTGACCGGGGGACCCGAGTCGCTCAGGCATCTTCAGCGAGAGACGGATCCGGAGGACAGGCGCGGGCGCCTTGTTCTTGGGTGAGTCGGGAGCGGCCTCTTCAGACCTCCCCGAACACCTCCGCGAAGAAGTCGGTCATCGCCGCGAACGAGCGCCGGTCGGCCTTCGCGTCGTAGACCGCCCGCCCCGGCGTCGCCGCCTGCGGCGTGGTGAAGGCATGCACGACCCCGCCGTAGGCGTGGATCTGCCAGTCGGCCCCGGCCGCATCCATCTCCTTGGCCAGCGCCAGCACCGCGTCCGGCGTCGCCAGCGGATCGTCCCAGCCGTGCAGCACCAGCACCGAGGCGGCGATCGTCTTCGCCGCAAGCCCGCTGGGCGAGAGCACGCCGTGCAGCGCCGCCGCCCCCAGCAGCCCCTCGGGCGCCGCGCGGGCGAGGTCCAGCGCGCAGAGCCCCCCGAAGCAGTAGCCGCAGACGGCGGTCTTCGCCGCGTCCACCTCCGGCCGCGCCTTCAGCGCGTCGAGCGCGGCCAGCAGCCGGCGTTGCAGCAGGCCGCGGGCGGCGACCATGCCCTGCATCCGCTGCATCGGGTCGATCGAGGCGTCGGCCATCGACTCGATCCCGTAGGGGTCGAGCAGCAGCACCGGCCGGCCGGTCTTCGCCACCCGCTCGGCGTTGAGCTTCATCTGCTCGCCGACGCCGCCGTAGGCGGGCGCCATCAGCACGCCGGGCACGGGCCCGGCCAGGTCCTCGGGCGCGGCCCAGAAGCCCTCGAACTCGGTCTCGCCGTCGGTGTAGCGCAGGGGCGCGGTGGTCAGCTTCATGTGCGGTCTCCTCCCGTTGGGCGCGCGGCCTGCCGCAGGCCGGCGCGCGCAGCCGCGCGCGGCCGAGGGGGGCTCGACGCCCCCCTCGGCCGCCCCCCGGCCTCAGGTCTTGGCGGCGGCGGTGATCCGGGCCAGCGCCTGGGCCTTGCCCCGCGCGGCGCCCGAATCGATGCTCTCTGCGGCGAGCGCCACGCCCGCCGTCAGCGCGCTCACGCGCCCCGCCACCAGCAGGCCCGCGGCGGCGTTCAGCAGCACGGCGTCGCGATAGGCCCCCGGCGCGCCGCCCAGCAGGGCGTTCAGGGCGCGGGCGTTCTCCTCGGGCGTGCCGCCGACGATGGCCTCGAACGGATGCACGGGCAGGCCCGCGTCCTCGGGGTGCAGCTCGAATTCGCGCAGCGCGCCCGCGTCCACCTCCACCACCGAGGAGGCGGCGGCGATCGAGAGCTCGTCGGTGCCGTCGCCGCCATGGACCAGCCAGGCGCGCTCGGTCCCCAGGCTGGCCAGGGTCTGGGCCATCGGGCGCAGCCAGCGGGTCGAGAAGGCGCCGGTGAGCTGGCGCTTCACGCCCGCGGGGTTGGTCATCGGGCCCAGCAGGTTGAACAGCGTCCGGGTGCCGAGCTCGGTCCGCGCCGGGCCCACGAAGCGCATCGCGGGATGGTGCATGGGGGCCATCATGAAGGCGATCCCGACCTCGTCCAGCGCCTGCTGCGCCACCTCCGCCGGCACCATCACGTTCACCCCGATGTGGGAGAGCGCGTCGGCCGCCCCGGACTTCGAGCTGAGGTTGCGGTTGCCGTGCTTGGCGACCGGGACCCCCGCCCCCGCCACCACCAGCGCCGCGGCGGTGGAGATGTTGAGCGTGCCCTTGCCGTCGCCCCCGGTGCCGACGATGTCGATCGCGCCGTCAGGGGCCCGCACCCGGGTCATCTTCGAGCGCATGACGGCGACGGCGGCGGTCATCTCCTCGACCGTCTCGCCGCGGGTGCGCAGCGCCATCAGGAAGCCGCCGATCTGGGCGGGCGTCGCGTCGCCCGACATGATCGCATCGAAGGCGCCCTCGGCCTCGGTGCGCGTCAGGGGGCCGTCGGCGGCCTTGCCGATCAGCGGCCGCAGCTTCTCCGACATCAGGCGGCCGCCTTCAGGGGCGACATGCCCGCGAGGCTGAGGAAGTTCGCGAGGATCGTGCGCCCGTGCTCCGAGGCGATGGATTCGGGGTGGAACTGCACCCCGTGGATCGGCAGCTCCCGGTGCGAGAGGCCCATGATCGTCCCGTCTTCGGTCCAGGCGGTCGCCTGCAGGACCGAGGGGAGGGTCTGCCGCTCGACCACGAGGGAGTGGTAGCGGGTGGCGGTGAAGCCCTGGGGCACGCCCGCGAAGATCCCCTCGCCGGTGTGGGAGACGGCCGAGGTCTTGCCGTGCAGGATCTCGTGGCAGCGCAGGACCCGGCCGCCGAAGCTCTGCCCGATGGTCTGGTGGCCGAGGCAGACGCCGAAGAGCGGCATCCGCGCCGCGGCGCAGGCGGCGACCATGTCGAGGCAGATGCCCGCCCGGTCCGGGTCGCAGGGCCCGGGGCTGAGCATCACCGCGGCGGGCTTCAGCGCCAGGGCCTCCGCCGCCGACATGTCGTCGTTGCGGATGACCTTCGTCTCCACCCCCAGCTCGCCCACGTAGTGGACCAGGTTCCAGGTGAAGCTGTCGTAATTGTCGATCAGCAGCAGCATCCCCGGTCCTCCTCGATGAATTCGATGACCCTGCGGCGCCATGCGTGCGCCGAACTGGCCATGCCGCCCGCGCGGCGGCTATACATGTCGCGGATGCCCCGGCGCCCGTCAAGGCGAGGTCCGGCCGCGCGCGGGGCGAGCTGCGACGATCTCACAGAGGGAGCCGACCCGAATGCTTCGCGGACTGATCATGGGCGTC
Source organism: Albimonas pacifica (assembly GCF_900113695.1). GTDB lineage: Bacteria > Pseudomonadota > Alphaproteobacteria > Rhodobacterales > Rhodobacteraceae > Albimonas > Albimonas pacifica. The sequence continues at coordinate 404,505 of NZ_FOQH01000003.1, forward strand.
TTCCTGTGCGCCGTCGCCGCGGTGGCCGCGGCCCTCGCCTTCCCGATGCCCCGGCCCGCGCCTGCGCCCGAGCCCGCGGCCGCGACGCCCGCGCCCGCCTCCGATCCCGCGCCGGCTGCGCCGGCCTCCGACCCCGCGCCCGCCGCCCCGGCCTCCGACCCCGCGCCCGCTGCGCCGGCCCCGGCTTCCGCGCCCGCCTCGGGTCCTGCGCCCGCCTCGGATCCCGCGCCGGCCTCGGACCCGGCGCCCGCGGCCTCGGACCCCGCGCCCTCGACGGGCGGGGCCGCCTCCACCCCGGGAACCGCCGCGACCGAGTGAGCGCGGCGGCGGGCGGTCCGCGCCCCGGTCCCGGCCAGGACCGTGCGGGCGCGGCCGCGCCCCGATCGCGCCCTTGTTGCGCCCGGTTCGCCGGCGAGGGTCGCGCTCCGTCGGCCGGCGCGGCGCGCCGCGGCGACAGGAGCCCCGGACCCCCGCCAGGAGACGCCGCCGCTTGACCGACGCCTCGCCCGAGATCGCGCCCCCCGCGCGGCGACCCGCCGCGCCCTCGCCCTTCGCGGCGCTGCGCCCGGAGCGCGCCGACGCGCTGGCCGCGGGGCTGATCCTGGCGGCCTTCGCGCTGATCCGGGTCGCGGCCTACGGGGAGGGCCTCGCGGTCGACCCGGCGGTCGTGGACGCGCTGTGGCAGAACCTGACGCTGGCCGAGCTCGACGCCGACCTCCCCGGCGCGCTGCTCGGGCTGCATTCCCAGCCGCCGCTGTGGAACCTGGTGCTGGGGCTCTTCGTGAAGGCCTGCGGGCCCGACAACCTCTGCGTCAGCCGGGGGCTGCTGGCGCTGCACATGGCGCTGACGCCGGTCGTGGCGGGGCTGATCTGGGGGACGCTGCGGCTCGCAGGCGCGGCGCGGGGCATCGCCTGGGGGGCGGCGGCGCTGTTCGCGCTGTCGCCGGGGCCGCTTTTCTACGAGACCTTCGCGCTCTATGCGCAGATCTGCTGCGCGCTGGCGACGGGCGGGGCCTTCGCGCTCGCCGCCTTCGCCCGGGGGGCGGGAGGCGGAGCGGTCGCGGCGCTGGCGATCTCGGCGCTGCTGTGCCTGACCTGGCCGCTGTTCCACCCGGCCTGGATCGGCGTGACCTTCGCCGCCCTCGTGCTGGTCGACCGCCGCCGGGCGCTGCGGCCGGTCCCGCTGGTCGCCTTCGCCGCGGCCCTGGCGCTGGCGCTGGCGCCCTCGGTCTGGAACTTTCACCGCCACGGGCTGTTCTCGAACGGCTCCTGGATGGGGATGAACCTGTCGCAGACCGTCTCCTGGCTGAGCCCCGAGCAGCGCGACCGCTGCCTGTTCCGCGGCGCCATCGCGGACGTCGAGGCCGCCCACCGCGAGGGCCGGCTGCCCGGCCCGGCGGCGGAGCGGGACAAGTCCGTGCACGACCCCGCGATCATCGCGCGCTCGCGCGAGTGCGTGGCGATGGCGGCGGACGAGATCCTCTCCCGCCCCGGCCGCTGGCTGCTGGACCGGGGCGCGGCGCTGGTCGCCTCGCACCGGCTGTGGAGCTGGGAGTATCCCAACTACGCGCCGCTGGGGTGGGAGCGGATGCCGATCCCCGACGTCTCCCGCACCCCGCCCCCCGAGGCGCAGGGGGCGGAGGGCTGGGGGCTGCTGGCGCTGTTCCTGGCGATCGCGGCGTTGGGGCTGGGCGGGCTCGCCTGCGGGCTGTTCGGGCGGCGGAGGGGGCTGGCGATGGCGCTGACCCTGCAGGTGGCGGCCTTCACCGCCGCCTCCCATGTCGCCAACGGCGTCGAGCAGAACCGGATGCGCCACACGATCGCGCCGGAATGGCTGATGGTCGCGGCCCTGGGCGTCGACGGGCTGCGCCGCCGCCGGAAGGCGCGGCGCGGCGTGGACTGAGGCGGGCGGCGCGGCGCGGACCCGTCCGCGCCGCGGCTCAGGGCGACGGCTTCAGCGGTTGCCGCGCGGGGCGAAGCGGCCGGCCTCGGCGGCGGCGGTGAACAGGGCGCGCGCCTTGTTCACCGTCTCCTCGATCTCGGCCTGCGGGTCGCTGTCGTAGACCACGCCCCCGCCCGCCTGGATGTACATCTTGCCGTCCTTGACCACCGAGGTGCGCAGCGCGATGCACATGTCCATCTCGTCCGCGCCGGAGATGTAGCCCACGCCGCCCGCGTAGACGCCGCGCTTCTCGCTCTCCAATTCGTCGATGATCTGCATCGCCCGCACCTTCGGCGCGCCCGAGACGGTGCCCGCCGGCAGGCCCGCCAGCAGGGCGCCCAGCGCGTCGATATCCTCGCGCAGCTCGCCCTCGACGTTGGAGACGATGTGCATGACGTGGGAATAGCGCTCGACGGTGAACTGGGCGGTGGGGTGGACGGTGCCGATCTTCGCGACCCGCCCCACGTCGTTGCGGCCGAGGTCGAGGAGCATCAGATGCTCGGCGCGCTCCTTGGCGTCGGCGAGCAGCTCGGCCTCGAGCGCCTGGTCCTCCTCCTCCGTCGCGCCGCGCTTGCGGGTGCCGGCGATGGGGCGGATGGTGACCGTGCCGCCGCGGACGCGCACCAGGATCTCGGGGCTGGCGCCGACCACCTGGAAGTCCCCGAAGTTGAAGAAGAACATGTAGGGGCTGGGGTTGGTCCGCCGCAGCGCGCGATAGAGCGCGAAGGGCGGCAGCGGGAAGTCGAGCGTCCAGCGCTGCGAGGGCACCACCTGGAAGATGTCGCCGGCGCGGATGTATTCCTTCGCCGTCTCGACCATCTGCGCGTAGCGCTCCGGCGAGGTGTTGGAGACCGGCTCCCCGATCTCGCGCAGGTCGCCGTCGGCGCGCCCGTCGCCCACCGCCCGGTCGAGGTCCATGACCGCGTCCGACAGCCGCTCGGCGGCGCGCGAGTAGGCCGCCCGCGCGTTGGCGGCGTCGCCGGGGCGGACGGGCGTGACGAAGGTCACCTCGTCCTTCACCGCGTCGACGGCCGCCACGATCGTCGGGCGCATCATCACCGCGTCGGGCAGGCCGAGGGGATCGGGGTTGGTCTGGGGGATCTTCTCCACCTGGCCGATCATCTCGTAGCCGAGATAGCCGAAGAGGCCCGCCATCCCCGGCGGCAGGCCGCGCGGCAGCTCCACCCGGCTCTCGTCGAGCACGGCGCGCAGGCTGTCGAGGGGCGGGCGCGCGTCCGGCTCGAAGGCGTCCGCGTCCCAGCGGGCGGCGCGGTTGATCTCCGCCTTGTCGCCCCGGCAGCGCCAGATCAGGTCGGGCTTGAAGCCGATGAAGCTGTAGCGCCCGCGGGTGTCGCCGCCGGTGACGCTCTCGAGCATGAAGGCGTCCCGGCGGGCCTGGGTCAGCTTCAGCATCAGGGAGACCGGCGTCTCCAGGTCGGCGGGGATGGTGCAGTAGACCGCGACGTTGCGGCCCTGGGCATAGGCCGCCTCGAAGGCGGCGAAATCGGGCTGGATCTGCATGTCGTGAACGGGCCTCGCGAAGCGGGCGGAGCGGTGGCGGGGCGCGGGGTCCGGCCCGTCCCGCGCTCTCCCCCCTCCCGGGGGAGGGGGGCCGCGGCGGAGGGGCCGGAGGCGCCGTCAGCGGATCGAATTGATCGCGCGGTCCATCGCCTGCGGGTTGTACTGGGGCGCCAGCCGCTCCTGCACGGCGGCGGCGTAATAGACGTAGAGGTCGTCGGCGACCGACTGGTCCAGCGCCTCGCGCCATCGCTCGACGAGCTCGGCCCCCTGGCCCTGGGCGAGATCCGCGGGGATCACCTCGACGAGCTGCACCAGCGCCACGCCGCCCGGCGAGGGGACGACCGCCGCCGCGCCGGCCTCGGCGCGCGACAGCGTCTCGGCCGCGGTCTCGGGCAGGTCCGCCGGGGTCTGGTCGCGGCGCACGGGCTGGGTGCGCGAGACGGCGCCGGGCAGGTCGGCCGCGACCGCGTCGAGCGGCTCTCCGGCCTCGAGCCGGGCGAGCGCCGCCTCGGCGAGCTCGGAGAGCGCCTCGCGGCGCTGCGCGTCGGCCCAGTCGGCGGCGACCCGGTCGCGGGCCTCCTCGAGGGTCATCGGCGCGGCGGGGGTGACTTCGTCGACGCGCACCAGCACGTAGGCGCCGCCGTAGGCCTCGACCAGGTCGCGCTCCTCGCCGGGTTCGGCGGCGAAGACCTCCTCGATCAGCTCGGGCGCGCCCATCAGGCCGGGGGCCTCGGCCATGCCCTCGCGGGTCAGGCCGGTCTCGCGGCGCAGGGGCAGGCCGGTCTCCTCGGCGATGGTCTCCAGCGTCTCGCCGGAGGCGAGCAGGTCGGCCGCCTCCTCGGCGCGCTGGTGGGAGAGGTCGCGGGCCTGCTCGCGGGCGATCTCGCCGCGCAGGGTCTCGCGGGCCTGCTCGAAGGGGGTGACGCGGGCCGGGATCGCGGCGCGCACGTTGTAGAGCGCGGGGCCCAGCGAGCTGGGCAGCGGGCCCACCACGCCGAGGTCGGCCGAGAACAGCGCCTCGCCGGTCTGCGCGTCGTAGTCGTCCTGCGCCACCTCGCCCTCGTCCACGTCGGCGGGCGCCAGGCCGCGCTTCTCGACCTCGGCCTCGAAGCTGCTCTCGCCCGAGGAGATCGCGTCGAGCGCGGCCCGGGCGCTCGCCTCGTCGGGGAACACCAGCCGGTCGACGGCGCGGCGGGCGGGGGTGGAGAAGCGCTCGCCGGCGGCGTCGTAGGCGGCGCGCAGGCGCTCCTCGGGGATCTCGACGGTCTCGGCCAGGGTCTCGGGCGAGATCTCCAGCCAGGCGGCGTCGCGACGCTCGGGCCAGCGGTAGGCGTCGGCGTGGGCCTCGTGCCAGGCGGCGAGGTCGGCGTCGGCGGGCGCGCCGGGATCGGGCGCCTCGGACAGCGGCAGGTCGACCACCGCGTAGACCCGCCGCTCGAGCCCGTAGGCGGCCAGCGACGCGGCCATGCCGGGCGCCGCGGCGGCGCCGCCGCGCACGCCGCGGGCGATGGCGTCGCGGGCCAGCGACTTGCGCAGGTCGTCCTCGAAGCGGTCGATGCGGAAGCCGAGACGGTCGAGCACGAAGCGGTACTGCTCCTCGTCGAAGGTCCCGTCGAGCCCGTGGAACGAGGGGCTCTCGACGATCGCCTCGCGCAGGGCATGGTCGTCGGCCGAGAGGCCGAGGCGGCGGGCCTCCTCGTTCAGGGCGGCGTCGCGGACCATGCGGCCGAGCAGGCTCTGGGGCAGGCCCATCGCCTCGGCCTGGGCGCGGTCGACGGGCTGGCCGGTCTGGCGGGAGACGGACTGCATCTCGCGCGCGAGACCGTTGGCGAAGTCCTCGACGGTGACCTTCTCCTCGCCGACGGAGGCGACCGGCGTGCCGGCCCCGCCCAGGTCGAGGTCGCCCACCCCCCAGACGGCGAAGGAGACGACCAGCACGCCGAACAGGATGCGGAACGCCCAGGTCTTCGCGGCGCGGCGGAGGAGATGCAGCATGGGTCTGCCTTCGGATCGCAGGCTTCGGGTCGTCAAGCGTCTTAGAGGCTCGCAGGGGCGGGGGCAACGGGGCGAGGGGGGCGCGATGTCGTGAGGAGAAGGGGAGAGACGGGGGCGCAGGCGCCCTGCGGGCGGGCTTGGCGGGGGCGCGTCTATGAGAAGGGGCGTGAGGGAATGGGGAGGGGGAAGCCTCCGGCGGGCTCCTGACTCACCCAAGAACAAGCCCGCGCCTGTCCTCCGGAGCCGTCTCTCGCTGATGGATGCCTGAGCGACTCGCCCCGGCCGGTCAAGGACAAGCCGGCTTCGCCGGTCGCTGCGCGATCCTTGACCGGCCGGGACGAGTCGCTCTTTTCGGCATCCGCGAGAGACGGCTCCGGAGAACAGGCGCTTTGCGAGGCATGGCCGGCCGCGCGCCGGGGCGCCTGGGGCGGGCGGTGGGGCCTGGGAGGAGGGGCGGAAGTGCGCGGGCCGCGGGAGGCGCTTACTCGGCGGCGGCGGCGGCTTCCTGGGCGTCGAGGTGGTCGAGCAGGGGCTCGACGATCCGGGCGGCGAGCCAGCGCGCGACCGGGGCGGCGACGCCGTCGCCGGCGAGCTTGTAGGCGTCGGTGTAGCGCGCCGGCAGGCGGTAGTCGTCGGGCAGGCCCATCAGGCGGGCCGCCTCGCGCGCCGAGATCAGGCGGGTGCGCACCCGGCCCGAGGGCTCGACCATCACCAGCGTCTGGCGCGAGGAGCCGCCGGCGGGCGTGCGCAGGCAGCCGGCGAGGTCGAAGCGGACCTCGGCGCGCTGCACCGTGCCGCCCGCCCCGTCGGGGCGCATGCGGCGGTAGAGCGTGCCGGCCACCGGGCGGCCGGTGCGGCGCGCTTCCTCTTTCGCCGTCTCGATCCGGGCGAGGTGGCGGGGGGTCATCATCGCCAGCAGCGCCTTGGTCTCGGCGGCGCTGCGCCACTTGACGCCGGTGGGCCGGTCCTCGACCACGTCGGAGAGCTGGAGGTTGCGCGGCGGCGGCGGCGGCAGGCGCAGGGGGCGGCGGGAGGGGGCGGCCTCGCCCAGCCGCTCGAGCGCCGTGGCCAGCGCCCGGGGCCGCGCCGGCGTGCCGTCGCCCGGGGTCTGCGCGAGCGCGGCGGGCGGCTCGCCCTTCCAGGCGACGACGAAGAGGCGCGGGCGGCTTTGCGGAAGGAAGCCGGCGGCGTCGACCACGTGGGCGTCGAAGCGGTAGCCCCCTGCCGCCAGCGCCGCGCAGAGCGCCGCGAAGTCCTTGTGGCCGGAGGCGGAGGCGAGGCCGACGACGTTCTCGATCACCAGCACCCGGGGCGCGCGGCCCTCCTCGGCCAGACGCTCGACCAGGAACCAGAAGGCCCAGAAGACGGAGCTGCGGGTCGTGCCGCCGACCCGCATCCCCCGACGCGCGCCGGCGAGCGACAGGTCCTGGCAGGGGAAGGAGGCCCAGGCGAGGTCCGCCCGGCCGGGGATGTCGGCGGAGGCGACCTTGGCGACGTCCCGCTCGACCAGGTGGTCGTCGCCGAAATTGTCCCGGTAGGCCGCGCACTTGGCCGCGTCGAAGTCGTTCGCCCACAGGCAGTCCCAGTCCTCGCCCAGGCCCACGCGGGCCATGCCGCCGCCGGCGAAGAACTCCAGGAACCGGCGCCGCGGGCGGGAGGTCACGCCCGCGCCCCCTGCTCGGCGGTGAAGGCGGCGAGGCGGGCCAGCATCGTGCGCAGGCCCTCGCCGTCGGCGTTGGCGAAGGCGATGCGGAAGCTCGCCGCCCCGAGCGGGTCGTCGGCGGGGGTGAACATCGTGCCGGGCAGGAGCAGCAGGCTCTGCGCCTCGACCAGGGTCCTGGCCAGCTCCGCCGAGCTCTGCGCGAACGGGTGGCGGGCCCAGGCGAAATAGGCGCCTGCGCCCATCAGCTCCCAGTCGGGCAGCGCCTGGCGGAACTCGCCCTCGACCACCGCGCGGCGGGCGAGGATCTCGGCCCGCTGCTCGGCGACGAAGCCCGACAGATGCTGCAGACCGTAGAGGGCCGCGAACTGGCCGAGCTGCGAGGGGCAGATGGTCACCGTGTCGAGGAACTTCTCGGCCTGGGCGAGGCGCGCGGGCGAGGCGATGGCGGCGCCCACGCGGTGCCCGGTCAGGCGGTAGGCCTTCGAGAAACTGTAGAGGTGGACGACGGTGTCGCGCCAGTCGGGGTCCTGGAACAGGGAATGCGGCGCGCCCTCGCGGCTGTCGAAGTCGCGGTAGGTCTCGTCGATCACCAGCATCGCGCCGTGACGGCGGGCGAGCGCGGCGAAGGCCTCGACCACGCCGGCGGGGTATTCAGCGCCGGTGGGGTTGTTGGGGGTGATCAGGACGATGGCCTTGACGCCGGCCATGCGGGCCTCGGCCTCCTCCAGGATCGGGACCAGGGCGCCGTCGCAGGGGAGCGGGCGCGCCTCGACCCCGGTGATGTCGAGCCACATCTTGTGGTTGAAGTACCACGGCGTCGGCAGCAGGACCGCGTCGCCGGGGCCGGCGATGGTCGCCATCAGCGCGCAGAAGGCCTGGTTGCAGCCGGGCGTGACGGCGACGTCCTCGGGCGAGATCGCGCCGCCGTAGGCCGCGGACCATTGCGCGGCGATCTCCTCGCGCAGGGCGGGCAGGCCGAGGACGGGGCCGTAGAGATGGGCCTGCGGCTCGGAGAGCGCGGCCTCGGCGATGGCCCGGCGCAGCGCCTCGGGCGGCGGGTCCACGGGGGCGGCCTGGCTGAGGTTCAGCAGCGGACGGTCGGCCGGGAAGCTGCGCCCGGCGATCCAGCGCCGCGCCTCCATCACCGGCGGATCGTAGGCCGCCGCCACCCCGGCCGCGAGCGGGCCGGGGAACGGGGCGAAGGGCGGGGTCGGGGCGGGCATGGTCATGGGCGCGACGATAGCCGCGCCGTCGGGGCGGCGGAAGGGGTCGCGGGCCCGGCGCGGGATGCAAAGCGGCGCAGGGGAGACGGCGCGGGCAGGGGGACGCGCGGGAAGGGAAAAGACGCCGGGGCGGCGGCGCGCGCGGCCCCTGGGGGAAGCGGGCGGGCGGCGACGGGGGCGGCGACGGGGGCGGCGGACGCGCGGCGCGCGCGGAGGGCGGGGGGCGGACAACGCATGCGACAACTTGATGCTGTCGCCGGAACCGATTAGGAATCAAGCTCCTGCCACGATCCCGCATCCGCCCAGACCGTCCGCATGGGCGCCTGCCTCCCCCCGGAGCGGCAACCGGCGGAGCCCCGCCGCCCCAGCACCCCCGGACCCCAGCCCTGACTCATCGAAACCTCACGAGCAGACCCGCCCGCCCCCGGGACTTCGGCGCCAAGCTGCGCCTGACCGCGATGCTGCTCGGCTGCGACAGCCAGAAGGCGCTCGCGGCCCTGTTCCGCGAGGCGGATCCCGACACCGATTTCGACGTGGCGCGGTCCTACAAGTGGATGCAGGGGCGCGCGGCCCCGCGGTCGGCCAAGCTCTATGAGGAGTGGGCGGCGCTGCTCGACGTGGGGCGGCCGGGAAGCTGGCTCGCGGCCTGCGACCTGGCGACGTTCGTGGCCACGCTCGAGATCCGTCACGGCGACGCCGCCGCGGGGCTGCGCGCCTCGCTGGGGCTGCCGCCGGACGCCGCCGTCTCGCGCGAGCCGCGGGCCTTCCTGCCGGGGCGCTTCGCCCTCTACAGCATGGCCCAGTCGCCCTATTACGAGGACAAGCTGATCCGCGCCGACCTTCACCTCGCCCCGGCGGCGGAGGCGGAGAGCGGCCACCTCGCCCGCGTGCGCGAGAGCTTCGCGGGCGTGGAGGCGGCCTGGTCGGGCGAGATCGAGCGCAACGTGCAGGGCCTCTCGGGCGAGCTGCGCAGCGAGAGCGACGCCTTCGGGCCGGTCTACCTCGCGCTGGTCACGCCGACCCTGCCGGCGAGCCTGCTGGCCGGCGTCACCGTGGGGTTCGTGTCGCTGCAGCCGGGCGCGCAGCGGCCCTATGCGGCGCGCATCGCCGCGGTGCGCGTGCCGCCCGCGGCCGGCGAGACCCTGTCGGAGAGCAACCGCTACATCGACACCGACGCCGAGGTCGCCGCGGACCTGCGCGCGCTGGGCCTGCCGGTCGACCGGGCGCCGGACTTCGTGCCGGACCTGGTGCGCTGGCTGCGCCGGCCGGTCGCCTCGGACCGCCCGCTGTCGCCAGCGACGGTGACCGACCTGGTCAGCGCGGCCGACCGGATCTGGCTCGCGACGCTCTGAGCCCGCGCGCCCCGGGCGCAGGCTGCGCGGCCCTCGCCGGGGCGGCCGGGTTTCCTGCGAATTCCAACGGCTTCCAAATATCCCGCCCCGCGGGACAAACATGCTCGTTGAGCGGCGGCGGCGGGCGACGGCATCCTTGCGTCAACGGGCTCCGGCGCAGACGGAGACCCGGGCGGAACAGGATCGGGGCGACCGGGGCGGCGAGACCAGCCATGCCGGCCCGACACCCGGATGCGAGGCGGCCCGGTCCCGGGGGGGAAACCGGAGGGCGCCGCACCGGGACGTCGCCTCGGGGTGGCGCGGCGTCCGGCATGACGCACGCGCCACCCAGGACCGCCCCTCGCCCGCGCAGGGCCGGCCCCGCCGGCCGGCGTCGGGCGGGGGCGGCGCCCGGTTCCCGCGCCGGGTTCCAGCGCCCGGTCCCCGGGTCCGTCCCCCGCGCTCAGCCGGTTCCGAACAGGAAGTCGCCGGCGTCCAGCTCTTCGGGCGCGACGCCGACCAGAGCCACCACGTCCGTGCTCAGCCCGTAGGTGACGTAAGTCCGGTCGCCGCGCAGCGACAGCAGGAGCTGGTCGAAGGCGGTCGCGCCGGAGTCGATGCGGATCCGGTCCACGCCATGCTCGAAGTCGAGGATCGTGTCGGCCCCGGCGCCCATCTCCACGATGAACAGGTCGGCGCCCTCGCCGCCCGTGGCCTCGTTGTCGCCGACCTCGAGGTGGATCTCGTCGGCGCCGTCGCCGCCGTCGAGCGTGTTGGCGCCGGCGCCGCCGAACAGCAGGTCGTCGGCGTGGCCGCCGTAGAGCGCGTCCGCGCCCTCGCCGCCGTAGAGCGCGTCCTGCCCCCGGTCGCCGTGCAGCGCGTCGTCGCCCGCGTCGCCGAAGATCGAATCGCGCCCGTTGCCGCCATAGGCCGCGTCGTCGCCCGCCTCGCCCACGATGCGGTCGTGGCGCTTGCCGCCGTAGAGCACGTCGTCCCCCTCGCCGCCGGCGATCGAATCGCGCCCGCCGTCGCCGAACACCACGTCGGCCCCGGCGCCGCCCTCGAGCGAGTCGCTGCCCACGTCGCCGTGGATCTCGTCGTCGTCGTCGCCGCCGTAAACCAGGTCGCCGCCGACACCGCCGTAGATTTCGTCGTCGCCGGCCGCGCCGTAGATCACGTCGACGCCCCTGTTGCCGTAGATCAGGTCGCCGCCGTCGTCGCCCGACAGCCGGTCGCCGCCGAGCTTGCCGTGGATCTCGTCGTCGCCGTGGCGCCCGCGCAGGCGGTCGTCGCCGCGCCCGCCCCGGATGTCGTCCGCGCCGCCGCCCCCGATGAAGGTGTCGTCGCCGTCGCTGCCGCGCATCGTGAGCGGGCCGCCCAGGCCCTCGACCTCGAGCACCTCGACGCCGGAGACGTGGTTCTGCGCGCGGTAGGTCATCGCGCCGCCGGCCAGGGTGATGCTGATCGCGTCGTGGCCCGCCAGCGCGAAGGACGAGGGGCCGAGGATCTCCAGCCCGTCGCCCTCGAAGACGAACTCCGCGGCCGGCGGCGCCGGGGCCATCGTCAGCTCGATGCCGTCGAAGAACGTGTCGAAGGAGAACTCGGGCGTCGCCAGGCTGTCGCCCTGCACGATCAGCTTGCGCCCGGTCGTGAGCCGCTCGACGCTTTCGATCCGCCCGAGCACGAGGTACTCGCCGTACGCCGCCTCGACATGGTCGAAGCCGGCGCCGCCGTAGACGACGTCGGCGTCGGCGTCGAGCACATGGTCGTCGCCGCGGCCGCCATAGACGGTGTCGACGGCGCTGAACACGTCGGCCCCGTCGCCGCCATAGCCGAGCTCCATGCCCCGGAACTGGTCGTCGCCGTCCTCGCCGTAGCCTTCGGCCAGGGAGATCAGGACGTCGTCCCCGCCGCCGGCGTAGACGGTGGAGGTGTAGTTCAGCGCGGTCGCGTCGTCCTGGTCGCCCATGTGGAAGACGTTGAACCCGGCGCCGGGCACGCCCGCCATGCGCAGGGGCCCGGGCGCCTCGTCGAACCAGAAGGTCGAGTTCGACGCGGCGATGTACACGTCGGCGGGGTAATCGAAGGTCGACCCCCGGAAGTCCTGGACCACGCCGTCGCCCTCGAACCGGTAGCCCGAGAAGCTGTTATTGCCCCCGGCGTCCGGCAGGCCGGTGTCGCCCCAGTCGATCCGGTAGACGGATCCGGCGGGAGGGGTCTGGTCGCCGGCCACGATGGCCGAGTAGTAGGGCTGGCCGACCGAGTCATTTCCGGTTACGCGAAGTTCAAGCCAGATGGTCGCCATGAGGATGTCTCTCCCTGAAAAATGAGCCGGTTCAGGCGGGCCCGAACAGGAAATCGGAGGCGTCGAGATCCCCCGGCGCCACGCCGACCAGGGCCACCACGTCGGTGGCGAGGCCGTAGGTCACGTAGGTCCGGTCCCCGCGCAGGGTGATGTCGAGCTGCTCGAAGGAGGTCGCCCCCGAGAGCACCTGGATCCGGTCGAGGTCGACCTCGAAGTCGAGGATCGTGTCGGCGCCGGCGCCCATCTCCACGATGAACAGGTCGGCGTGCTCGCCGCCGCGCGCGGTGTTCTCGCCGACCTCGAGGTGGATGACGTCCTCGCCGCGCCCGCCGTAGAGGTCGTTGGTCCCGGCGCCGCCGAACAGCAGGTCGTCGTTGGCGCCGCCGTGGACCGCGTCGTCGCCGGCGCCGCCGTCGATCGTGTCGGTCCCGCGGGCGCCGCGCAGCACGTCGTCGTCGCCGTCGCCCTGGATCGTGTCCCGCCCGGCGCCGCCGGAGATGGAGTCCGCCCCCGCCCCGCCGGTGATCTCGTCGCGGTGCGCGTCGCCGCGGATCAGGTCGTCGCCGCCCTCGCCGGAGATCGAGTCCGAGCCGCGCCCGCCGAACAGGCTGTCGGCGCCCTCGCCGCCCTCGATCGCGTCGCGGCCCCGCTCGCCATGAGCCACGTCGTCGTCGGCGCCGCCGTAGAGCCGGTCGGACCCGAGGCCGCCGTAGATCAGGTCGTTCCCGCCCTCGCCGCCCAGCGCGTCCACCTGACGGTTGCCCCGGATCAGGTCGGCGCCGATGCCGCCGAGGATCCGGTCCTCGCCCTGGCCGCCGCGCAGCAGGTCGTCGCCGTCCCGGCCCTGAAGGTCGTCGTCGCCGCCGCCGCCGTGCAGGTCGTCGTCGCCCAGGTTTCCGACGAAGGTCTCGTCCGCCGCGCCGCCGCGCATGGTGTCGACGTTCCGGCCGCCCTCGACCGTCAGCCTCTCGACGCCGCCGACGCGGTCCTGGCCGCGGAAGAAGTTGTCGCCGTCGCCGAACAGCAGGCGCAGGTCGTCATAGCCGGGCACCTTGAAGGCGTCCGGCCCGAGGATGTCGAGGTCCGCGTCGCTGAACAGCAGCTCCGGAACCCGGGTGCGGGCGTCGAAGAGCAGCTCCACCCCCTCGAAATAGGCGTCGATCGAGAACGGGCCGAAGGAGGTCGCCGCCGAGGTCAGCGTGAGCTCGACATAGGTGTTGATCCGCTCGACCCCCTCGAGGCGGCCCAGGGTGATGTTCAGGCGGTCGCCGCCGACGATCTCGTCGAAGCCCGCGCCGCCGTAGACGTCGCCCGGGGACATGCCCAGGAACTGGTCGTCGCCGTCGCCGCCATAGGCCTGCTCGGCGCCGCGGAACCGGTCGTTGCCGTCCCCGCCATAGGCCTCGTCGACGGTGAACATCGTGTCGTCGCCGCCGCCGCCGTAGACGGTGGAGGTGTCGTCCAGCGCCACCGTGTCGTCGCCGTCGCCCATGTGGACGGTGTTGCCGCCCGCCTCGGGCACGCCCGCCAGGCGCAGGGGGCCGGGGACCGCCGCGTCGAACCAGATGGTCGAATCCGTCGCCGCGACGCGCACGTCGGCGGGGTAGGCGAAGGTCGAGCCGCGGTAGTCCTGGACCACCCCGATGCCTTCGATCCGGTAGCCTAGGAAGATGTCGTCGCCGCCGTCGTCCGGCAGGCCGGTGTCGCCCCAGTCGATCCGGAACTCCGAGCCCGGCGGCGGGCTCAGGTCGCCTGCCAGCAGCGCGGAGTACCTGGTTCCGAATTCGCCGGAGGACACTTCGACGAGGTCGAGCCAGATGGTGGCCATGGTCAAGCCTCCCGTGGTGCGCGGCAGGTGCGTTCAGGCGGACCCGAACAGGAAGTCGGAGGCGTCGAGATCGCCTGCCGACACCCCGATCAGCGCCAGAACGTCGGTATTCAGCCCGTAGGTCACGTAGGTCGCCGCGCCGCGCTGGGCGATGTCGAGCTGGTCGAAGCCGGTCGCGCCGGAGACGATGCGGATCCGGTCGAGGCCGGTCTCGAAGTCGAGGATCGTGTCGGCCCCGTCGCCCATCGCGGCCACGAACTCGTCCGCGCCCGCGCCGCCCGTGGCTGTGGTCGCGCCGACGCCCAGCGTCAGCAGGTCCGCGCCGAGGCCGCCGAAGAGCTCGCTTGTCCCCTCGCCGCCGACGAGGGCGTCGGCGCCGTCGCCGCCGTAGGCCTCGTCCGCGCCCGCGCCGCCGTAGAGCCAGTCGTCGCCGTCGTCGCCATGCAGGATGTCGTCGCCCGCGCCGCCCTCGATGGTGTCGTCGCCCGCGTCGCCGTGCAGCAGGTCCGCGCCGTCGTCGCCCGCGATCCGGTCGGCGCCGTCGCCGCCCCAGGCGGTGTCGGATCCGCCGCCGCCGTAGAGGCGGTCGTCGTTCACGCCGCCGCTGAGCTGGTCGGCGCCCTCGTCGCCCCAAAGGCGGTCCTTGCCGCCGCCGCCGTAGAGCGAGTCGTCGCCCGCCCCGCCCTCGAGCTGGTCGCGGCCGCCGTCGCCGTAGAGCGAATCCGCCCCGCCGCCGCCGTAGATGTGGTCGCGGCCGAGCCCGCCGTGGAGCTGGTCGTCGCCGGGGTAGAGCATCGCCTGCCAGTCGTCGGGGCCCTCGTCGCCCGCGATCAGGTCGTGGCCGCGGTGGCCGCGGATGACGTCGTCTTGCTCGCCGCCGAACAGGCCGTCGTCGCCCAGGCCGCCCCGGATCAGGTCGTCGCCGTAGGAGCCGCGCAGCCAGTCGCCGCCGGCGCCGCCGGCGATGTCGTCGTCGTCGCCGCCGCCGTAGACGTCGTCGATCCCGCTCGCGCCGCGGAACAGGTCCGCGCCGTCGCCCAGCAGCACCGTGACCGAGTTGCCCGGCCGCGCCTGCGCCCGGTAGACGTCGTCGCCCCCCGCGAGGTCGATGCGGAAGCGCGCGTAGCCCGGATCGAAGGTCGCCGGCCCCAGCACCGTGTCGGCGACGTCGCCGAGGATGATGTTGGGGGTGATCGTGGTGTCGTCGAAGACCAGCTCGATCCCGGCGAAATAGGCGTCGATGG
This sequence comes from Albimonas pacifica, assembly GCF_900113695.1. Lineage (GTDB taxonomy): Bacteria > Pseudomonadota > Alphaproteobacteria > Rhodobacterales > Rhodobacteraceae > Albimonas > Albimonas pacifica. The sequence continues at coordinate 419,557 of NZ_FOQH01000003.1, forward strand.
AGAGCTCGCCCGCGGGCAGCAGCTCGGTCAGGATCTCGAGGTTGCGGTAGCTCGAGACGCGCTCGACGCTGTCGAGAACGCCGACGCGGGCGCGCACGCCGACGTTGGGCTTCACTTCGTCGAAGCCGGCGCCGCCGTAGAAGGTCCCTACCCAGCCGTAGTCGCTGATCTGGCCCACGAGGTCGTCGCCGCCCCCGCCGTGGACCTCGGCCACCCCGGCGAACCGGTCGTCGCCCGCGCCGCCGGACGCGTAGGCAGCGCCCTTGATCGTGTCGTTGCCGCCGCCGCCGTAGACGGTCGAGGTTCCGCCCATCACCACCGCGTCGTCCGAGTCGCCGAGGTGGAAGGTGCCGCCGACCGGCTGGGAAACGCCGTTCTCGATCCAGGCGCGCAGCACGCCGGGCAGGGCGTCGAAATAGAAGGTCGAGTCCGTCGCCGTGACGTAGACGTCGTCGGCATGCAGGAAGGTCGAGCCGCGGTAGTCCTGGGTCACTCCGACGCCGTCGAGCTGGTAGCCGTAGAAGTTGGAACTGCCGCCCTCGGGCATGCCGCCGCTGGCCCAGTCGATTCGCAGCTCGGACCCCGCAGGGGGGCTCTGGTTCCCGGCCAGCAGGGCGGTCCACGTCGTGTAGTCGCCGTACTCGCGGTAAACAGCGAGATCGATCCAGATGGTTGCCATGGGCGCTCAGTTCCTGAAACCAATAAGTGGAATTTAGTTAACCCAAAGTCGCGCAGGAGTCCAATCGCAAGGCTCCCTGATGAAATCTGGGGGGCGCGTTTCGAACTCTCGGTCCGGCGCGCGGCGCAGGCGACGGGCGGCGGCGGCTCAGGCGGCGCGGATGCGCTCCAGCACCGGGCGGAGGTGGGCGAGGAAGGCCTGCGGATTCTCGCTCATCGGGAAATGGCCGAGGCCGGGCATCAGGGTCCACCCGATCCCCAGCGCCTCGGCCAGCGCCCGGGTGTCCTGCGGCGAGCAGGAATAGTCGTATTCCCCCGTCAGCAGGTGCAGCGGGCATTTCGCGACGTCGATCCTCGCCACCCGGTCGCGGAAGTCGCCGTCGACGGTGTAGTAGAAGAGGTCGCCGCGGAACACGCCCGGGCCGCCCTGCATGTAGTGCCAGCGGGTCTCGTCGACCTCGGCGGCGGGGCTGGTCGGCGCCATCAGCCCGTAGGCGAAGGCGCCGCAGATCTCGCCGCCGTGGACGTCGGGGCGGTGCAGCCAGCCGGTGTCGTAGTAGGGCGGGACCGCCGCGCCGCTCTGCAGGCCGATCAGGGCGCGGAAGCGCTCGGGGCGCCGCTCGGCCAGGTGCAGGACCACGCGGCCGCCGATCGAGCAGCCCATGACCACGGGCTTCTCCAGCTCCAGCGCGTCGCAGACGGCCAGCACCTGGGCGACGTAGCCGTCGGCGGTCAGGCGGTAGTCCTCGTCGACCGTGCCCGGCGCCGGAGAGCTCTTGCCGTGGCGGGGCATGTCGTAGGCGATGACCCGGTGGCGCCGGGTGATCTCGGGGTCGTTGAGCAGGGCCCGCCATTGCCGCCCGTCGGCGCCGGCGGTGTGCAGGCACAGAAGCGGGATCCCCTCGCCCGCCTCCTCCCAGTAGAGGCGGTGGGGGCGGCCCTCGATCTCGAGATGGCCGTAGCGGCCGGTGATCGGCTCGATCTTCATGCGGCCGGCTCCGGGCGCAACGAGGCGAGCAGCAGCTTGAAATACATCAGGTTGGCCATCAGCGGGTGCAGGTTCCCCTCGAAGCGCATGGCGCCGCGGCGGACCAGGGCCATCACGTCGTGGGAGCCGGGGGGCGGCACGGCCTGGAGGAACAGGCGCCAGTCCTCGGCGGGGGCCGAGATCGCCACGTCCCAGGACGGCATCACGAAGGGCCCCGGCTGGACCGAGACCACCGCCCCGCCCTGCACGATCACCAGCGTCTCGTCCGCGCCCGCGCGCAGCATCACCCGGGCGCAGAGGCCGCGGGCCCGTCGGGCGAGGGCCGTGCCCTCGCCGCCGGTTCGCATCAGATCGGCGAACATGCGTCCTCCCCGGACCTGGCCTTGCGCGTCGCGCGTTTTCGCGCGTCCGCCGGCCCTTTCTAGCGCCCCCGGCGGGGCCGGGCGAGGGCGGGATGCGCAGGCGGGCATAACTTCAGGTCAGGCTTGCCGGCCGGGGAAGAACTCCGGCGGCTGGCCCGCGCTCTCCAGCAGCCAGTCGACGAAGCGGCGGGTGGCGGCGCCGGCCGAGGTGATCGTGGGCCAGGCCACCCAGAAGGCCGCGCCGGTGCGCCAGGGCCGGTCGAAGGGGCGCACCAGCGCGCCGGAGGCGAGCTCCTCGGTCAGCAGGTCGAGCTGGCCGACCGCCAGCCCGAACCCCTGCCGGCAGGCGGAGTAGGTGAGCAGCGAAGTGTCGAACTCGGTGCCCGCGTGCGGGTCGATCTCCACCCCCGCCTCCCGCGCCCAGGTCGCCCATTCCCGGCGGCGGTAGCGGGAGTGCAGCAGCTCCGCCCGCGGCAGGTCGTCGAGGGTCATCGCGCCCCCGAAGCGGGCGAGGTAGGCGGGGGCGCAGACCACGTCCACCACCTCGTCGAACAGTTTCCGCGCGCGGGCGTCGCGCCAGGCGCCGTCGCCCAGCTGCAGCGCGGCGTCGAGATGGGCGCCGCGGAAGTCCAGCGGCTCGACCTTGGTGTCGAGGCGGATGCGGACCTCGGGGTGCGCCTGGGCGAAGCCCTGCAGGCGGGGCAGCAGCCAGTGGTGGGCGAAGGTGGGGTAGATGCGCAGGTCGACCGTGTCGCGCCCCTCCTCGGCCAGCATCCGGGCGGCGGCGGATTCCAGCTGGTCGAAGAGGCCCGCGATCTCGTGGCCGAAGGCGCGGCCGGCCTCGGTCAGGCGCACGGCGCGGGCGCCGCGCTCGAACAGCTTCACCCCCAGCCAGTTCTCCAGGATCGCGATCTGGCGGCTGATCGCCACCTGGCTGACCCCCATGTGGCGCGCCGCATCCGTGAAGGTGCGGTGGCGCGAGGCGATGGCGAAGGCCCGCAGCGGGTTCAGCGGCAGGGCGCGATAGGGCCGATCCATAAGCTGCGGTTTCCGGGGGCTGAGCGAAGCGGGGTTTTCAGAACCGATGATTGGGCTAGGCTCCGCGCCCGATCAACCCACCACCGCCAGCGGGGCCGCATGGACTTCTCCCTGACCGACGACCAGCGGATGTTCCGCGAGAGCGTGGAGCGCCTGGCCCGTACGGAGCTCGCCGAGGGCGCGGCCGAGCGCGCCCGCAGCCCGCAGTTCCCCCGCGACGTGGCGCGGCGCCTCGCGCAGGCCGGCCTGCTGGGCATCACCCTGCCGGAGGCCGAGGGCGGCCAGGGCGGAACCCTGGTCGAGGCGATCCTCGCCATCCAGGCCGTGGCCGAGGTCTGCCCGCGGTCGGGCGACGTGGTGCAGGCGGGCAACTTCGGCCCGATCCGCACCTTCTGGGAATACGCGACGCCGGAGCAGAAGGAGCGCTTCCTGCCGGACCTGCTGGCGGGGCGGACCTCCATTTCGCTGGGGATGACCGAGCCGGACGCGGGCTCGGCGGTCACCGAGCTGCGCACCTCGGCGAGAGACGCGGGCGATCACTGGGTGGTCGACGGCCAGAAGATCTTCGGCACGCACTCGGCGGAGGCGGAGGTGTTCCTCGTCTACGTCCGTTTCGGGCCGGGGGTGGACGGGATCGGCTCGTTGCTGATCGAGAAGGGGACGGAGGGGTTCGAGATCGGCCGCGCGTCCGCCTTCATGAATGGCGAGGACTGGGCGCCGCTCTATTTCGCGAACTGCCGGGTGCCGAAGGCGAACACGCTGCTGGGGCCAGGCGGGTTCAAGAAGCAGATCGCGGGGTTCAACGTGGAGCGATTGGGCAATGCCTCGCGGGCGGTGGCCTGCGGGCGGCATGCATTCAACACCGCGCGGGACTACGCCCTGACGCGCCGCCAGTTCGGCCGCCCGATCTGCGAATTCCAGGGCCTGCAGTGGAAGTTCGCCGAGATGGCGACGAAGCTCGACGCCGCCCAGCTGCTGCTGATGCGCGCGGCGGTGAACGCGGCAGGCGGGCTGCCCTCGGCCCAGGAGACGGCGATGGCGAAATACGCCTGCAACGACGCGGGCTTCTTCGCCGCGAACGAGGCGCTGCAGGTGATGGGCGGGCACGGTTTCTCGCAGGAGAGCACGGTGCAGTATTGCATGCGGCGGACGCGGGGCTGGCAGATCGCGGGCGGCTCGACCGAGATCCTCAAGAACCGCATCGCCGAGGGGGTGTTCGGGCGCCGCTTCTCCCAGCGGGGGGCGTCGTGATCCCCGACCGGCCGCGGGCCGAGCTGCTGCGGGCGCTGACCGACCCGCGGGCGGTGGCGATCGTGGGGGCCTCGGACCGGCCGGGCAAGCTGCAGGCCCGGCCGATGGCCTTCCTGCGCCGGCACGGGTTCCGGGGCGCCGTGCACCCGGTGAACCCGAGGCGGGAGGAGGTCGCGGGCGTGCGGGCCTGCCCGTCCGTCGGCGCGATCCCCGGGCCGGTGGACCACGCCTACATCCTGCTGGGCGCCGAGGACGCGCTGGCCGCGGTCGAGGACTGCGCGCGGGCGGGCGTGCGCGTGGTCAGCCTGCTCGCCGACGGCTTCGCCGAGGCGGGCCCCGAGGGGCGCGCGCGGCAGGCGCGGCTGGCCGCGCTCGCCGCCGAGGCGGGGATGCTGCTGATCGGGCCGAACTCGACGGGCGTGGTCTCGACCCGCTCGGGCTTCTCGTGCACCACCAACGCGGCCTTCCGGGTGGACGCCCTGCGCCCCGGCCGGCTGGCGGCGCTGTCGCAGAGCGGCAGCCTGATCGGCACGCTGCTCTCGCGCGGGGAGGCGCGGGGGCGGGGGTTCTCCCACCTGATCTCGGTGGGCAACGAGGCGGGGGCCGGGGTGGGCGAGCTGGGCGAGCTGCTGCTCGACGATCCCGACACCGACGGGTTCCTGCTGTTCCTGGAAACCATCCGCGACCGCGAGGCGCTGGCCGCCTTCGCGCGGGCGGCCCATGCCCGCGGCAAGCCCGTGGTCGCCTACATGATCGGCCGCTCGGAGGAGGGGCAGGCGCTCTCCGTCTCCCACACCGGCGCCCTGACCGGCTCGGCGCAGGCCTGCGCCGCCCTGCTGCGGTCGTGCGGCATCCGGCAGGCGGAGCAGTTCGAGACGCTGCTCGACGCGCCCCCGGCGCTGGCCCGCGCGACGTTGCCCGAGGGGCGGCCGCGCACGGTCACGGTGGTCTCGACCACCGGCGGCGGGGGGGCGATGCTGATCGACCAGATGGCGGCGCGCGGCGTGGCGATCGCCGGCGCGCCCCCGGCCGCGCGCGCGACGCTGGAGGCGCAGGCGATCCCCATGGGCCACGGCAAGCTGGTGGACGTGACGCTGGCGGGGACCAACTACGTCACGATGAAATCCGTGGTCTCGACGCTGGCCGCCGACCCGGAGACGGGGCTGCTGCTGGTCTGCATCGGCTCCTCGGCCCAGTTCCAGCCCGAGCTCGCCGTGAAGCCCATCGTCGACGCGGTCGCCGAGGCGCCCCCCGGCGCCGCGCCGGTCATCGCCTTCCCGCTGCCCGAGGCGCCCGAGGGGCTGGCGATGCTGGAGGCGGGCGGCGTGCCGACCTTCCGCTCGGTCGAGGTCTGCGCCGAGGTCGCGTCGATGCTGCTGACCCCCTGCGATCCCGATCCCATCCCCGAGGCGTCCCTCCCGCCCCGCGCCGCCGCCCTGCTGGACCGCGCGCCCGCGGGGGTGATGGACGAGCTCGACGCCGGCGAGGTCTTCGCGGCCCTGGGCGCCCCCCGCCCCGCGCAGGCGCTGTTCGAGCTGGAGCTGCCGATTGTGGACCCCGGGCTCGGCTGGCCGGTGGTCGCCAAGCTCGTCTCGACGGAGCTGCCCCACAAGAGCGAGGCCGGCGCGATCCGGGTCGGCGTCCCCGACCTTCCCGCGCTGCGCGCGGCCGCCGCCGAGATGCGCGCGGCGGCCGAGGCGCATGTCCCCGGCCTCCGCCTGCGCGGCCTGCTGGCGCAGGAGATGCGCAGCGGGCTGGGCGAGGTCCTCGTCGGCCTGTCGCGCGACCCGCTGGCGGGCCCGGTGGTCACGGTCGGCGTGGGGGGCGTGATGACCGAGATCTACCGCGACGTCGCCATCTGCCCCGCCCCCGTCACGGCCGCGACGGCGCGGGAGATGCTGGCGGGGGTGCGCGGCCTCGCCCCGCTGCGGGGGTTCCGCGGGCTGCCGCCGGGCGATCTCGAGGCGCTGGCCCGGCTGGTCGCCGACGTCTCGCGCATCGTGCTGCACCCGCGGGTGGAGGAGGCGGAGATCAACCCGGTCCTCGTCTCGCGCGACGGCGTGGCGCTGCTCGACGCCCTGATCCGCCTGCGCTGAGCGGTCCCTCCGCCCGCCCGTTGCCGAGGCGGCAGGGCGGGAGTAGGAGAGTCCGGTCGCCCTTCCCACGGGTCGGAACGGGCCGGGATCACGCCGCATGAAACGGGACGCCGCCGCATCCGCGCAGGCCGGGCAGGGGACCGGGCCGCTCTCGGCCGAGCTCGCAGCCTTCGTGCAGAGCGGGATCACCGTGCTGATCGGCGCCAGCGACCTGCACGGGACCCCGGTGGCGGGCTTCGGCTTCTCCTGCACGGTGGACGCGGCGGCGGGCGAGCTGCGGGTGCTGGTCGACCCCGCAGGCTCCGCCCCCCTGCTGGCGGCGGTGCGCGCCGGCGGCAGCGTGGCGGCGAGCTTCACCGACCTCGAGCATCGCTCGATCCAGGCCAAGGGCGCCCGGGCGCGGATCGAGGCGCCGACGCCCCGCGACCTCGCCGACTATGCCCGCCAGAGCCGCGGGCACCGCGACTGGCTGGCGCTGGCGGGGTTCGCGCCGGCCTTCTGCACCGGCTTCGTGCGCTGCGACCCGCAGACCGCGGTCGTCGTCGTCTTCGCCCCCGAGCAGGCCTTCCGCCAGACCCCGGGCCCCGGCGCGGGCGAGGCGATCCACGCCTTCCCCGACCCGCTGGGCCGGGCGGAGCGTTCGGCATGAGCCCGCCGGACCGCGCCCGGAGCCACGCTCCAAGCCGCGCCGAGAGCCGCGCCCCGAGCCCGGCCGCGGAGGCGGAGGGGATGCCCGCGCCCGATCCCTCGCTGTGGCCCGGCGCCGTGCCCGGCGCCCCCGCGGGGGCGCCCGCGCCGGAGCGGGCGCTGCCCTCGATGGACCTGCTGCGCAACGCGATGGAGGGGGTGGCGGCCTCGGCGCTCGCCACCTGCGACGCGCAGGGGATGGTCAACGTCTCGATCATCTCGCAGGTCCATTACGTCGATCCCGAGCGCGTGGCCCTGAGCTACCAGTTCTTCAACAAGACCCGGCGCAACCTGCTCAGCACCGGGCGGGCCTCGGTGGCGATCACCGATCCCGCCACGCTCGCCCAGCACCGGCTGCAGCTCGTCTACGAGGAGACGCGGACCGAGGGGCCGCTGTTCGAGCAGATGCGCGCCCAGCTCATGGGCCTCGCCTCCCATTCCGGCATGGACGGGGTGTTCCGCCTGCGCGGCGCCGACGTGTTCCGCGTGGTGGGCGTCGAGACGGTGCGCCCGCCCGAGATCGCGCCCCCCGCCCCCCATCGCAACCTGATGGCCGTCGCCCGCCGGGTCTTCGCGGCCATGGCCGGGGCGCGGGAGCTGGGCGAGCTTTTCGACCTGACGCTGGAGCGGCTGGCCGAGGACCTGGGCGTCGAGCACGCCATGATCCTGATGCACGACGAGGGGTCGGAGCGGCTCTACACCGTCGCCTCGCGCGGCTACTCCGCCTCCGGCGTCGGCTCGGAGGTGGCGCTGGGCGAGGGCGTGGTGGGCGTGGCCGCGCGGGAGCGGGCCGCCATCCGCATCGGGCACCTGACCTCGGCCTACGGCTATGCGCGCGCGATCCGCGACCAGGCGCGGGAGGCGGGGCTGGACTGGGATGCGGCCACCGCGATCCCGTTCCCCGGCCTCGGCGCGCCGTCGAGCCAGCTCGCCCTGCCGATCCTGCGCGGCGAGCGGCTGCTGGGCGTACTGCTGTGCGAGAGCCGGCGGATGCTGCGCTTCTGCCACGACGACGAGGACGCGCTGGCCCTGATCGCCGGGCACCTGGGGGCGCTGGCGGCCCTGCTGCCCCAGGCCGCCGCGGCGCCCGAGGCGCCGGCGCCCGCCCGCCTCGGCCCTGCGGAGCGGCCGCCCGCGGTGACGGTGCGCCACTTCGCCTTCGACGACAGCGTGTTCCTGGACAACGACTACCTGATCAAGGGCGTGGCGGGCGCGATCCTTTGGCGGCTGCTGCGCGAACATGCGGCCACGGGGCGGGAGGAGTTCAACACCCGCGAGCTGCGCCTCGACCCCTCCCTGCGCCTGCCCGACCACGCCGAGAACCTCGACGCCCGCCTGGTCCTGCTGCGCAAGCGCCTCGACGAGCGCGAGGCGCCGATCCGCATCGAGAAGAGCGGCCGCGGCCGCTTCCGCCTGTGCATCGCCGTGCCCGTCGAGCTGGAAAGCGCCGCCCCGCCGCAGGCCTGACCCCCGCGCGGCCTGCGCCGGTTCTCTCGTTGGCGCCGCCCACGGGCGCCCCGGGCTTGACCCGGGGCCTCTCGCGGCCCGCCGCACGCGCCGTCGCCGGGGAGACGCCGCGCCCCGAGCCGCAGGCGCTCCGCCCCCGTCTGCCCGCCCCGATCATTTGCGTGCTTACTATTCTTTTAGCGTTCCGTGCGGGAACACTTAGCAAGCCTTCCCTCTGCGTCAGGCCTATCCCCGGGTCCATCGAAACCGCTCCCCCGGCACGGGGAGCCGGCCCCCCGGAAGGGCGCCCGAGGCGCCGCGAGGCCCCGCGGGACAGGATGGACATGATGCAGATCGAGACGCTTCGCCGCGACGTGCGCGGCCTGGTGCTGGCGGCCGGGGAGCCCGGCTGGGACCTGGCGCTGGAGACCCTGCTGTGGAAGGGGCGCAAGCCCGCCCGCCGCCCCGACGTCATCGTGCGCGCCGCCGACGTCGAGGACGTGCGCCGCGCGGTGCGCTTCGCCGCCGCGAACGGCCTGGCCGTCAGCCCGCGCGGCGGCGGCCACAACTGGTCCGGCGCGGCCCAGCAGGCGGGCATGGCGATCGACCTCGCCGGCCTCGACGCGATCCGCCTCGACCCGGCCGCGGGCGTGGCCGAGGTGGGGCCCGGCGCGACCGGCCGCGCGCTGGCCGCGGCGCTCTCCCCCCACGGGCTGGGCTTCCCGGTCGGGCACTGCGGCGCCGTGCCGATGTCGGGCTACCTGCTGGGCGGCGGCCTCGGCTGGAACGCCGGCGTCTGGGGCGTCGCCTGCGAGCGGGTGGAGAGCCTCGACGTCGTGACCGCCGACGGCGCGCTGCTGCGCGTCTCGGCCGAGCGTCATCCCGACCTGTTCTGGGCCGCCCGCGGGGCGGGGCCGCTGTTCTTCGGCGTGGTCGTGGGCTTCCGCCTGCGGCTCGCGCCCCTGCCGCGGGCGATCCGCACCGGCGTGTGGACCTGGCCGCTGTCGGCGCAGGAGGACGTGGCGGCCTGGATGCAGGCGAGCATGGCCCGGGTCCCCGCCTCGGTCGAATTCACCGCCAAGTTCTGCGCGGCCCCGCCGCCGCTGGCGGCGGTCTCGGCGACGGTCGTCATGGCCATCGCCACCGTCTTCGCCGACGCGGCCGAGGCCGGCGACGCGATCCTCGCCGACATCGGCGCGGCGGCGCCCGGGGGCGCGCTGGACGCGCAGGTCGGCCTGGCGACGCCGATCCCCGCGCTCCACGACCTGATCGACGCGGGATTTCCGCGGGGCCGGCGCATGGCGGTCGACGCGATGTGGTCGGACGCGGCGCCTGTGGGCCTGTTCGGGGCGCTCGCCCGCGGCATGGCCCGGGCGCCGACGGCCGAGTGCTTCGCGCTGGGCCTGGTGCGCTCGCCGCTGGCGCCGGTTCCGGCACCGGGCTCGGCCGCCTTCTCGATGATCGGGTCCAGCTTCGGGGCGGTCTACGCCATGTGGCGGGACCCGTCCGGGGACGCCGCCGCCCGCGGCTGGGTCCGGGGCGTCGCCCGCGACGCCGCCCCCCACGTGAAGGGCGTCTACGTCGGCGAGGCGGACCTGGCGGCGCCCGGGCGGCTGGGCCTGGCCTTCTCGCCCGAGGCGCTTGGCCGGCTCGCCGCGCTGCGGGTCCGCCACGACCCCGCCGGGCGCTTCCGCAGGGTCTTCGACGACCCCGGCTGCGAGGAGACGGCCGCCGCCTGAGCGGCCGTCCCTCCCCCCCGTTCCCACCCTCGAACCGAAAGGACCCCGCGATGACGACGCGGCCCAACCCCCTGTCGCTGCTCGGCGTGCGTCTCGCCGCCGTCCTGGCCGTTCCGGCCGTCTCCTTCCTCGCGCTGGTCGCGCTCGACGCCGGGGCCCCGGCCCGGGCCGAGGCGGCCGATCCGCTGGCGCGCGGCGAATACCTGCTGCGGATCATGGACTGCGGCGGCTGCCACACGCCCCGCGACGCGCAGGGCGCCCCGCGCGAGGACGCGGCGCTGGGCGGGGGCGACATCGGCTTCGCGATGCCGGGCTACGGCGTCGTGTGGCCGCCGAACCTGACGCCGGACGCGACCGGCCTGGGCGGCTGGAGCGACGCCGAGATCGCCGAGGCGCTGACCACCGGCCGCCGCCCCGACGGCCGGGCGCTGGCGCCGGTGATGCCCTGGCCGAGCTACGCCGTGCTGAGCGAGGCGGACCTCTCGGCCCTGATCGCCGCCCTGCGCGCCCTGCCGCCCGTGGCCCACGCCACGCCCGAGCCGGTGGAGGAGGGCCAGCCCGCCTCCGCCCCCTATTTCACCGTCGCGGTTCCGCAATGAGCGGCCGCGACCCGGGAGATCCCCTCGCCATGACCCGCCGTCCGATCCGGGCCGCCGCCGCGGCCCTGCTCGCCGCCGCCCTCGCCGCGGGCCCCGCCGCCGCCACGACCGTCGCCGAGGCCGCGCTCGACCTGACGCTGTCGAACTTCTCGGCCAGCTACGTCTCCTGGTCCCAGAGCCAGGAGCCGCAGATCCGCCGCAGCCGCGCGCTGGGCGAGGGCTGGGCGGGGCCGGGGACGGTGGTGCAGGCGCAGAACCGCTCGATCGTCTCGGCCTCGTCCGGGGTGGACGCGCGCAGCGGCGCCGAGATCGACGGCGGCGAGAGCTGGGTGGAGCTGGTGCGCACCTTCACCCTGGTGAACCCGACCCCCTGGCTGGGGACCTTCGGGATGCAGATCGATTACGTGCTCTCGGCCTCGGTGCTGGGGGACGTGGCGGGGGGCGTCTCGGGCGGCGCGGTCTCGGGCGAGGTCGGGCAGGCGCGGGCGACGCTGAGCTTCTGGCGCCTCGACATGGACGACGCCGCCGGCGAGCTGGTCGAAACCGCCTTCTACCCCCAGCGCGACCTGCTGGTGGACTACGGCATGGAGACGGACGGCCGCTTCCCGACCACGGGCAAGGCGGTCGCCTACGTGCCGATGCAGGTCGGGGCGGGGGAGACCGTGCACCTGCGCGTGGTCTCGCGCGTCTCGACCGCGGTCTACGCTGCGGCAGGGGCGGCGATCCCGCCGCTGGAGGGGCCGGCCGCGGCCGTGCCGGCGCCGCCGGCGCTGGGGCTGCTGGGGGCGGCGCTGGGGGGGCTGGGCCTTCTGGCGCGCCGACGCCGCGACGCGGCCTGATCCCCCGAGGACGCGCCTGCGGCCGGCCCGCCCCCCCTCGTCCGGGGGGCGGGCCTTCGGCCGTCAGGGGCGGGCGGGATCCGGAGGCAGGCGCAGCCCGTCCACGAAGACGTCGAGCAGGCGCAGCACCGCCGGCTGCCACGCGGGCCCCTCGATGGCGTAGCAGAAGCTGAACAGGGCCTGCATCACGTCGGCCGCCGGCACGTCGGGGCGGATCGCCCCGGCGTCGACGGCGCGGGCGGTCAGCGCCTCGAGCGCGCCGAGCAGCATCGCCTTGACCTCGGCGAACAGCGGGTCGCCGGTGTCGAGCGTGGGCGAGAGCACCGCGACCATCCCCTTCTTCGTCGCCACCATCCCCACCGCCGCGGTCAGCCAGCGGCGCAGCGCCTCGACCGGGTCGTTGGCGCCGGCAAGCCCTTCGGCCAGCGCCGCCAGCTCCTCGGCCTCGCGGCGGTAGACGGCCTGGAACAGGGCCTCGCGGGTGGGGAAGTGGCGGTAGAGCGTGCCGATGCCCAGGCCCGCGCGCCGCGCCACCGCCTCGAGGCTGGCGTCCGGCCCCCCCTCGGCGAAGACGACGCGGGCGGCGGTCAGCAGGCTCTCGCGGTTGCGCAGCGAATCGGCGCGGGGCTTGCGGGGGGCGCGGGGCGGCTTCGCCTCGGCCGCCCCGGTCCCGCGCGTCGTCGCGCCCTGCGCCTCGCCGTCGTCCATGCCTCTCCGCACGCGATCCCGCGGATCGCCCTTGAAAAGCGGAGGGTGCCTCCGCATATTGGGGTCAAGGCCGCGGCCGCGGTCGATGCGGAGGGGGCCTCCCCTCCTCCGTGACACAGCCCCGCCCCAAGGTCGACTCGAAACCAGACCGCCTCCAGGCCAACGGGAGCCCTTCATGACCTCCATGAGCTTCACCCTCAACGGGGAGCGGCGCGAGATCGCGCTGGATGATCCCCGCGTCACCCTGCTGGACCTGCTGCGCGAGCGGCTGGACCTGACCGGAACCAAGAAGGGCTGCGACCGCGGCCAGTGCGGCGCCTGCACGGTGATCGTGGACGGGCGGCGGGTGAACGCCTGCATGACGCTGGCCGTGACCCTCGACGACGCCGAGATCACCACCATCGAGGGCCTGGCGCTGGACGGCGCCCTGCATCCCGTGCAGCAGGCCTTCATCGACCACGACGGCTTCCAGTGCGGCTTTTGCACCCCCGGCCAGATCATGTCCGCCGTGGCCCTGATCGCCGAGGGCGAGGCCGGCGCCGACCCCGAGCGGATCCGCGAGGGGCTGAGCGGCAACCTGTGCCGTTGCGGCGCGCATTCGGGGATCGTCGAGGCGGTGCTGGCCGCGCAGACCCGGATGAAGGCCGAGGACGCCGAGAAGGAGGCTGCGGCATGAACCGCTTCGACTACCTGCGCCCCGCCTCGGTCGAGGAGGCGGTCCGCGCCGCCGCGGCCCCCGGCGCGGCCTATCTGGCGGGGGGGACCAACCTGCTCGACCTGATGAAGGTGGGCGTCGCCACGCCTGAGGTCCTGATCGACGTGACCCGCCTGCCGGGGCTCGACGCGATCGAGGATCAGCCCGACGGCGGCCTGCGCATCGGCGCGATGGCGCGCAATTCCGACGTGGCCCGCCACGCTTCGGTCCTGTCCCGTTTCCCGGCGGTGGCCGAGGCGCTGCTGTCGGGCGCCTCCGCGCAGCTGCGCAACGCCGCCACCGTGGGCGGCAACATCCTGCAGCGGCCGCGCGCCGCGCTGTCGGGCGGGCTCGCGGGAGAGCCGCGCGAGCATGCGGTGCTCGGCTGGACCGAGAGCTGCCGCTCGGTGCATCCCTCCGACTTCTGCGTGCCGCTGGCGGCGCTGGGCGCGGCGGTGGAGATCGCGGGGCCCGGGGGGACGCGCCGCGCGGCGCTGTCCGACCTCTTCGCCCTGCCCGAGGGCGCGGGGGAGGCGGCGCCGACCCTGGCCCCGGGCGAGCTGCTGACCGCGCTCTTCCTGCCGGGCGAGGCCGCGGCCTTCGCCGGCAACGCCCGCTACGTGAAGCTGCGCGAGCGGACCTCCTTCGCCTTCGCCCTGGTCTCGGCCGCGGCCGCGCTGCGGATCGAGGGCGGGACCATCGCCGAGGCGCGGCTGGCGCTGGGCGGGGTCGCGCACAAGGCCTGGCGGGCCGAGGCGGCCGAGGCGCTGCTGGCGGGCGCCGCCCCGACGGCGGCGATCTTCGGCGAGGCCGCGGCGCTGGCGCTGGCGGATGCGAGGCCGTCCGGCGAGAACGCCTTCAAGATCGAGCTCGCGCGCCGCACCGCGGCCCGGGCGCTGGCCCTGGCCGCGGCCGGCACGCCTGCGCGGATGCCGGCGCTGCCGGCCTCCCCCTTCGATGCCGAATATGGAGCGCCCGCCCATGTCTGATGCGATCGCCGCCTCCGTCCCCACGCGCCTGGGCTCCAACGCCGGGCAGCCGATGTCGCGTCGCGACGGCGTCGCCAAGGTGACGGGGACCGCCGCCTACGCCGCCGACAACCGCCCCGAGGGCTGCCTGCACGCGGTCACCGCGACCGCGCCGGTCGCCCGCGGGCGGATCGTCTCGCTCGACGTCGCCGCCGCCCGCGCCTACCCGGGCGTGGTCGAGGTCTGGACGCACGAGAACCGGCCCGACCTCGCCGGCGACCCCGACGCCAAGCCCTTCCCCTTCGCCTTCAAGATCGACGCGCTGCAGAGCGACCGGATCCGCTACGCCGGCCAGCCGATCGCCCTGGTGGTGGCCGAGACGCTGGAGGCCGCGACCGAGGCCGCGCGCCTGCTCTCCCCGCAGGTCGAGGCCGAGACCCCGCGCCTGGGCTTCGAGGGCGGCGAGCCCTTCGCCCCCGACAGCGTCGGCGTCGGCTCGCCCCCCAGCCACGCGGTCGGGGACGCGCCGGGCGCGCTAGAGGCCGCGCCCAACCGGCTGGAGGGGACGTGGGAGACGCCCGACCAGTACCACAACGCCATGGAGCCCCATGCGGTGGTGGCCGAATGGGACGGCGACCGGCTGACGCTGGACATGCCCAACCAGGCCCCGGTGATGGCCCGGCCGATGTTCGCGCGCTTCTTCGGCATCCCGCCCGAGAACATCCTGGTGCGCACGCCCTTCCTGGGCGGCGGCTTCGGCTCGAAGGCGATCCCGACCGGGCCCTACGTGCTGGCGATCCTGGCGGCGCGGGCGCTGGGACGGCCGGTGAAATACGTCTTCCGGCGCGAGCAGATGTACGGCCCCACCGGCCACCGCGGCGGCACCCGCCAGACCCTGCGCCTGGGCATGGACGACGAGGGCCGGCTGACGGCGCTCGCCCACCACGCCGACAGCCTGACCTCCAGCTTCGACGAGTTCCTGGAGCCGGCGGCCAACGTCTCCAAGAACCTCTACGCGGCGCCCAACCTGCTGGTGACGCACCGCGGCGTGCGGGTCGACAAGGGCACGCCGATGGCGATGCGCGCGCCCGGCGAGGCCTCGGGCTCGGCGGCGCTGGAATGCGCCGTCGACGAGGCGGCCTGGGCGATGCGCATGGACCCGCTGGAGTTCCGGCTGCGCAACTACGCCGACCGCGACCCGGCGACGGGGCTGCCCTTCTCCTCCAAGGCGCTGCGCGAGTGCTACGCCGAGGCCGCCAGGACCTTCGGCTGGGAGAAGCGCCCGCTCGAGCCCCGCTCGTTGACCGACGCGCAGGGCCGCCTGCTGGGCTGGGGCATGGGCACCGCCCAGTTCCCCGCCACCTTCTTCGCCGCCCAGGCCCGGGCGACGCTGAGGGCGGACGGCACCGCGCTGGTCGAGACCTCGGGCGTCGACATGGGGCAGGGGGCGTGGACCGCGCTCGCCCAGATCGCGGCCGACGGCCTGGGACTGGACATCGATCAGGTGGAGTTCCGCTCCGGGTCCTCCGACCTGCCGGACGCGGGCATCGCCGGCGGCTCGGGCCACACGGCGACGGCGGGGGCGGCGCTGCATGCGGCGGGCTCCGACGCCATCGGGCGGCTGACGGAACTGGCGGTCAACGACCCCGAGTCGCCGCTCTTCGGGGCCGGCAACTCCGGCGTCGAGGCGCGGGCCGGCCGCCTGCACCGGCGCGACGACGACAGCCGCTCGGAGAGCTACGCCGAGATCCTCGCCCGCGCGGGGCAGGAGATCCTGGTCGGCGAGGGCTCGTCCTCCCGCCCCGAGTCGGCGGCGGAGGCGCATGCCTTCTTCTCCCACGGGGCGATCTTCGCCGAGACGGCGGTGGACCCCGACCTCGGGCAGGTGCGCGTCACCCGCATGGTCGGCGCCTTCGCGGCGGGGCGGATCATCAACCCCAAGCTGGCCAGGAGCCAGCTCGAGGGCGGCATGATCTGGGGCCTGAGCTTCGCCCTGCACGAGGCGGCGGTGCACGATCCCGTCACCGGGCGCATCGCCAACGCCGACCTCGCCGGCTACCACGTGCCGGTGCATGCCGACATCCCGGCGATGACGGTGCTGACGGTGCACGAGGACGACCCGCACGTGAACGCGCTGGGGGTGAAGGGGGTCGGCGAGCTGGCGATCTCCGGCGCCGCGGGGGCGATCGCCAACGCGATCTGGCACGCCACCGGCAGGCGCCCGCGCAAGTTCCCGATCCACCTCGAGACGCTGATCGGCTGAGCCTGCGCCCCGTGAAGGGGACCGCGCCCGCCCGCGTCCCGCGGGCGGGCGCTTCCATTCATCCGGTTGATTCCGCGCGTTCATGTGGCGCCGGCGCCGCTACGTGAGGTTTCGTGGCGTCCGGGGGGCCGAGGCGTTGGACGCGGCGCGCGCCCGCGCTCAACTGGCGCGACCTCGCCTGATCGGATCGGACCCGTGACCAGTTTCAGCCTGCTTCTGGGAGGACTGCGCAACAATGCGCAGATCCTCGACATCGTCGGCCTCTCGGACGGGGGCGTGGCGGTCCTGTTCGTCAACCTCTCGCTGGAGGGGGAGGACGACGCCGAGATCGACCGGCTGTGCCTGTCGTTCTTCCGCCCCGACGCCTCGGGCGCGCTGGCGGCGGCGGGCGCGCCGACGGTGATCGAGACGGAGAACCCCTCCGACATCTCGCTCCTCGCCGCGATCGCGCCGACGGACGACGGGGGGCTGCTCTACCTCGGCCGGCGGCTGAGGGGGGTGGAGACGCCGGAGTCCCGCTTCACCGCGCGTCTCTTCAACGACGAGGGCCTGCAGGTCGCGAGCCGGTCGGAGAAGCTGGAGGGCCGCCTCTCGCCGTCCGCTTTCCTCGACCGGAGCGCGCCGGACGAGGGCGCGGCGCCGACGGCGGTCATGGCCGGGACCGGGGAGCTCTTCGGCTTCAACCTGCGCACCGGCCGGATGCTGGCGCTGGACCAGGCGGTTCCGACCGACGCCGCCGTGCTGGCGCTCGACGACGGCACGCTGGTGCGCACGCCCTCGCTGTTCGATCCGGCGAACTTCGCCTCCGGCTTCACGGTGGAGAGCGTGGCGGGGACCGGGTCGGACGTCGACTTCGACTTCCTCAACGTCGCCTCGCCCTTCACGCCGACCTTCGCCTCGGCCGGCAACACCGTCGCGGCGCTGACCACCTCGGACGGGCTGCGGCTGGCGGTGGCGAGGCCCGACGCCGGCGCGGCGGAGGTCGCGGAGCTGGAGTTCCTGCCCACCGCCGACCTGCTGCCCCGCTCCGGCGCGGTCGAGATCGCGGGCGTGGGCTACGCCGTGGTGCTCGGCTCCTCCTTCAGCGGCCAGGCGCAGGTGCAGATCGTCGACTTCGACGGCGACGTGATCGCCTCGGCGACGGTGGACGGCGCGGTCCGGAGCGACGCTTCCGCCCTGCGGGTCGTCCCGCTCGCCCAGGCGCCGGGGGAGGGTCTGCGGCTGCTGATCGCCTCGCTCGCCGCCGAGAACGCGGGCGACGGCACGCGCGACGTCTCGAGCGCGACGACCGTCGACCTGCGCCCGGCGATCGACGTGACGGGGACCGATCTCGACGATTTCCTGACCGGCTACGACAAGAGCGACGAGATCCGGGGCGAGGGCGGCAAGGACCGGATCTTCGGCCACGGCGGCGACGACCTCCTGTTCGGCGGCGGCGGCGACGACCGGATGGAGGGCGGCGCCGGCGGCGACCTGATGGCCGGCGACGGCGGCAAGGACCGGCTGGAGGGCGGCGCGGACGGCGACCACCTCGACGGCGGCGCTAACCGCGACGTCCTTCTGGGCGAGGGCGGCGGCGACTCCCTGTTCGGCCTCAGCGGAAACGACCGGCTGGTGGGCGGCGCGGGGAAGGATCAGCTCCTCGGCGGCGCCGGCGACGACCAGCTGGAGGGCGGCTCCGAGCGGGACCGGCTGCAGGGCGACTCCGGCGACGACGTGCTCGAGGGCGGCGGGGCGCGCGACGTCCTGATCGGCGGCGCCGGCTCGGACCAGTTGCGCGGGGACAAGGGCGGGGACCGGTTCGTGTTCCTCGCGGTCGAGGACAGCGCCGCGCGCGATGCGCTGGACCTGATCCTGGACTTCTCCCGCCGGCAGGGCGACCGCATCGACCTCTCGGCCATCGACGCGAAGGCGGCGAGCGACCGCGACGACGCCTTCAGGTTCATCGGCGAGGCCGATTTCTCCGAGCGCGCGGGCCAGCTTCGCATCCGCACGCTCCGCGACGGCGACGTGGTCGTGCAGGCCGACGTCGACGGCGACGGGCGCGCCGATCTGGTCTTCGGGGTCTCCGCCGACGGGGGCGCGCTGAAGGCCGGGGACTTCCTGCTCTAGGCGCCCCGGCCCCTCGCGTCAGCCCCGCGACCAGGCCAGCGTCGGCCGCCCCGCGGTCAGCGCCGCGCCCCGCTCGGCGATCGAGCGGGCGTCGATGCCGTAGTGGCGGTAGAGCTCGCCGATGGTCCCGGTCTGGCCGAAGTGCTCGACGCCGAGCGGGATCGTGCGGTGACCCTGCACCGCGCCCAGCCAGGAGAGCGTGGCGGGGTGGCCGTCGATCGCCGTGACCATCGCGCAATGCGGGGGCAGGGGGGCGAGCAGCCCCTCGACATGGGCGCGCGCCTCCGCCCGGCCGGCGGCGCGGGCGCGCTGGGCGGCGTTCCAGCCGGCATGCAGCCGGTCGGCCGAGGTCACCGCCAGCACCCCGATGTCGCGCCGCCCCTCGGCCAGCATCCCCGCGGCCGCGATGGCCTCGGGGGCGACGGCGCCCTGGAAGGCGATGACCAGCTCGGCGTTGGGGCCGGGCTCGCGCAGCCAGTAGGCGCCGTCGACGATGGCCTGGCGGAGGTCGGGCGTCATCTCGCGCTTCGGCTGCTCGATGGGGTTGGTGGTCAGGCGCAGGTAGACCGAGCCGCCGGTCGCGTCGCGCAGCCAGGTGCGGGCGTCCGGCGCCTGGTCGCCGTCGCGCTGGAGGTAGTCGAAGGCCCATTCCAGGATCACGCCCAGCTCGTCGGCGAAGGCGGGCTCGAAGGCGGCGAGCCCGTCCTGGCTCATCCCCACCAGCGGCGTGCCGATGGACTGGTGCGCGCCGCCTTCCGGGGCCAGCGTCACGCCCGAGGGGGTGCCGACCACGATGAAGCGCGCGTCCTGGTAGCAGGCGTAGGTCAGCGCATCGAGGCCGCGGTTCACGAACGGGTCGTAGAGCGTGCCGATGGGGATCAGCCGGCGCCCGAAGAGGGAATGCGACAGCCCCGCCGCCCCCAGCAGCAGGAACAGGTTCATCTCGGCGATGCCGAGCTCGATATGCTGGCCCTCGGGCGTGAACTCCCACTTGGCGGTGGAGGGGATGCGATGCTCGATGAAGGCGTCCTGCTGGGCGGTGCGGGCGAAAAGCTTGCGCCGGTTCACCCAGGGGCCGAGGCTGGTGGTCCCGGTCACGTCCGGAGAGGTGGTCAGGATCCGCTCCGCCAGCGCCCCGCCCCCCTTGGCGATCCCGTCGAGGATCTTGCCGAAGGCCATCTGGGTCGAGATCTCGCGATCCGTCGCGGCGTCGATCTCGGGGGCCGGGACGCGCGCGTCCGACAGGCGGCGGGGGCCCTTGGCGAAGAACGGGACGCGGTCCAGGAACCCCTGCAGGGCGCCCGCGTCGCGCACGGTCGCGAACCGCTCCCACTCCTCGCCCTCGGGGACGCCCATGTGGGCCTGCCAGTCGGCGAACTGCTTCGCCGTCATCAGCCCGCCGTGGTTGTCCTTGTGGCCGGCGATGGGCGTCCCCCAACCCTTCACCGTGTAGGCGAGGAAGCAGGTCGGCCGGTCGTGGTCTATGGCGGCGAAGGCGTCGGCCATCGTCTCCACGCAGTTGCCGCCTAGGTTCTCCATCAGCGCGGCCAGCTCGCGGTCCGAGCGGCGCTCGATCAGGGCGGTGACGTCGCCCTGGTCGCCGAGGTCGTCCAGCAGCCGCTTCCGCCACACCGCGCCGCCCATGTAGGTCAGCGCCGAATAGTCCTGGTTGGTGCAGGCGTCGATCCAGCCGCGCAGCTTCTCGCCGCCCTTCTCCTCGAAGGCGGCGCGCTGCAGGGCGCCGTATTTCACCCGCACGACCTCCCAGCCGAAGGCGCCGAAGATCTTCTCGATGCGCTCGAACAGCCCCTCGCGCACGATGCCGTCCAGGCTCTGGCGGTTGTAGTCGATGATCCACCAGCAGTTGCGGAGATCGTTCTTCCAGCCCTCCTGCAGCGTCTCGTAGACGTTGCCCTCGTCCAGCTCCGCGTCGCCGACCAGCGCGATCATCCGGCCCATGGGCGCGCCCTCGCCCCAGCTTTTCGCCTGGATGTAGTCCTGCACCAGCGAGGCGAAGGCGGTGATGGCGACGCCCAGGCCGACGGAGCCGGTGGAGAAATCCACGTCGTCCACGTCCTTGGTGCGCGAGGGGTAGGACTGCACGCCGCCGAGGCCCCGGAACGCCTCCATCTTCTCGCGCGGCAGGTTCCCCATCAGGTGCTGGATGGCGTGAAACACCGGCGAGGCATGGGGCTTCACCGCCACCCGGTCCTCGGGCCGGAGCGCCGAGAAGTAGAGCGCCGTCATGATCGAGACCATCGAGGCCGAGCTCGCCTGGTGCCCGCCCACCTTGATCCCGTCCACCTTCGGCCGGACGTGGTTGGCGTGGTGGATCATCCAGTGCGACAGCCACAGCAGCCGCTGCTCGATGGTCTTGAGGAAGGGCGCGTCGGGGCGGGGCATGGCGGGCTCTGGCGCTTGAGGGGAAGGAGGGCCTCCCATCCTAGCGCGGAGCCGGCGGCAGGTTCCGCCTTTATCCGCAGGGTTGCGGGCGATATTGGTGAAATCCGCTGCAAGGGAGGGAGAATCTGGTGGAAACCGCCAAGCTCGACGACTTCGACCGCGCCATCCTCCGCGAGCTTCAGCGCGACGGCCGCGCCCCCGTGGCCGAGATCGCCGAGCGCGTGGGGCTCAGCCCCTCGCCCGTCGCGCGCCGGCTGCGGATGCTGGAGGCCTCGGGCGTGATCGCGGGCTACACGGCGCAGGTCGACGAGGGGGCGCTGGGCCGCGGCTTCTCGGTCTTCGTCTCGGTGAAGCTGGACCGGCAGGTGGACGAGGCGCTGGCGAAGTTCGAGGCCGCCGTCGCCGCCTTCCCCGAGGTGGTGGACTGCTGGCTGATGACCGGCGCGCGCGACTACCTGCTGCGCATCGCCACCGCGGGCCTGCCGGAGTTCGAGGCCTTCCTGGTCGGCCGCCTGACCCGCGCCCCCGGCGTCGCCTCGATCGAGAGCTCGATCCCGCTCCGCCGCGTCAAGGGCGGCGCCGCCGGCCTGTCGTGCCGCTGATCCCGGGGAGCGCGACGCCCGCCCCAGGGGCGCCCCGCCGACGGATCGCGCGCAACGCCCACCCCTACGGACGCCCCGGGCTCGACCCGGGGCCTCCCTCAGCCCCGGACCGCGCTCACTCCCCCGCCGGCTCCGCCGCCGCGCCGAAGGGCACGTTGCGCTTGCCATAGCGGCGGACGCGGACGTTGCACTGCTCGGCATGGGCCACGAACCCCTCGAGCATGCACAGGCGCGAGCCGTATTCGCCGATCATCGCCGCCGCCTCGTCGGTCAGGATCTTCTGGTAGGAGTGCGTCTTCAGGAACTTGCCGACCCACAGCCCGCCCGTGTAGCGCCCGGCCTTCTTCGTGGGCAGCGTGTGGTTGGTCCCGATCACCTTGTCGCCGTTCGCCACGTTGGTCCGCGCGCCCAGGAACAGCGCGCCGTAGGCGGTCATGTTCTCCAGGAACCAGTCGTCGCGGTCGGTCATCACCTGCACATGCTCCGAGGCGACCTCCTCCGCCGCCGCCAGCATCTCCTCGTAGCTGTCGCACAGGATCACCTCGCCGTAGTCGCGCCAGCTTGCCGAGGCCGTCTCGGCCGTCGGCAGGATCGCCAGCAGGCGGTCGATCTCGGCCATCGTGTCCTCGGCCAGCCTGCGCGAGTTGGTGATCAGCACGCAGGGCGAGTTGTAGCCGTGCTCCGCCTGCCCCAGCAGGTCGGTGGCGCAGAGCTCGGCGTCGGCCCCGTGCTCGTCGGCGATGACCAGCGTCTCGGTGGGGCCGGCGAAGAGGTCGATGCCCACCCGCCCGAAGAGCTGCCGCTTGGCCTCGGCCACGAAGGCGTTGCCGGGGCCGACGAGCATGTGCACGGGGTCGATGGTCTCGGTCCCCAGCGCCATGGCGCCGACGGCCTGGATGCCGCCCAGCACGTAGATCTCGTGCGCGCCGCCGAGGTGCATGGCGGCGATCACGGCGGGGTTCGGCTCGCCCTTGAAGGGGGGCGTGCAGGCGATGATCCGCGGCACCTTCGCGACCGAGGCGGTGGCCACCGACATGTGCGCCGAGGCCACCATCGGGAACTTGCCGCCGGGCACGTAGCAGCCCACCGACTGCACGGGGATGGTCTTGTGGCCGAGGATCACGCCGGGGATCGGCTCGACCTCGATGTCGGTCATCGAATCCCGCTGCGCCTGGGCGAAGGCCTTCACCTGGGCCTGCGCGAACTTCAGATCCTCCATGTCGCGGGGCGCCACGCGCGACATCAGCCCCTCGATGTCGCCGGGGGAGAGGCGGAAGGCGGGCGGGGAGTAGCCGTCGAACTTCTCCGACAGCTCCCGCACCGCGGCGTCGCCGCGCGTCTCGATCTCCGCCAGCGTCGCCTCGACCGAGGCGCGCACCTTCGCGTCGTCGTCCTGGCGCTCGGCGGCGGAGCGGGCGGTCTTGAGGTGGGTGATCACGGGGCGGTCTCCTCCGGGGCTGGGCGCGGGTCGTGCAGCAAGGGATAGAGCGATCGCGCCCGCCGGTCGACGTGGAACCGCGCGTTGCCGCCCCCGCCGCGCCCGGTCTATGCAGGAGGCCGAACGCCCCGCCGTGCAAAGAGCGGGGAGGACCTCCGGGAGGATCTCCATGACCGACGCCGCCCCCTCCGCGCCCGAGCCGCGCATCGAGGGCCATTGCGCCCCCGGCTTCGAGCCGGTGCGCGAGGCCTTCGCCCGCAATTTCGCCGAACGGGGCGAGGTCGGCGCCTCGGTCTGCGTCACCCACCGCGGCGAGACGGTGGTGGACCTGTGGGGCGGCCTGGCGGACCCCGCCACGGGCCGCGCCTGGGGGCGGGACACGATCTGCGTGGTGTTCTCCTGCACCAAGGCCGCCACGGCGCTGGCCGCCCACCGCCTGGCCGAGCAGGGGCTGCTGGACCTGGATGCGCCCGCCGCCGACCTGTGGCCGGAGTTCGCCGCCCACGGCAAGGGCGGCGCGACGCTGCGGATGATGCTCGACCACACGGTGGGCCTGCCGGCGCTGCGCGACCCTGTGAAACCCGACTGCCTGCTGGACCCGGACTACATGGTCGAGCGTCTGGCCGCCGAACCCCCCTTCTGGACCCCGGGCGAGCGCACCGGCTACCACGCCCTGACCTACGGGTTCCTCGTCGGCGAGATGATCCGCCGCGCCACGGGCAGGAGCCTCGGCCAGGTCTTCGCGCAGGAGATCGCGGGTCCGCTCGGCCTCGACTTCCACATCGGCCTGCCCGCGTCGGAGGAGCCGCGCGTCGCCCCGATGATCCTGTTCCGCCCGCCCAAGGACGCGCCCGAGACCGCCTTCTCGCGCGAGGCGAAGACGCCGGGCACGATCCCCAACCTGTTCCTGTTCAACCACGGGACCTGGGCCTCGGGCGGGGTGAACACGCCCGAGGGCCGCGCCGCCGAGATCGGAGCGGCGAGCGGCGTCGCCAACGCCCGCGCCCTGGCCGGCATGTTCGCCCCGCTGGCCTCCGAGGCCGGCCCCCGCCTGCTGCGCCCCGAGACCGCCGAGCGCTTCGACCGCGCGACCTCGGCCACGCATCTCGACGCGACGCTGAAGATCCCGACGCGCTTCGGCCCCGGCTTCATGCTGGCGATGGACAACCGCGCCCGCGGCCTCGACAGCCTGGTCCTCGGCCCGCGCGCCTTCGGCCATGTCGGCGCCGGCGGCAGCCTGGGCTTCGCGGACCCCGAGCTCGGCCTCTCCTTCGGCTACGCGATGACGAAGATGGGCCCCGGCCTGCTCCTGAACCCCCGCGGCCAGTCCCTCGCCGACGCCGCCTGCGCCAGCGCCGCGGCCGCCTGACCCGCGCCACGCCTGCCCCGGGCCCCGGCGCGCGGCCGGCGACCCTCGCCGAGCGCCTGTTCTCCGGAGCCGTCTCTCGCTGATGCCGATCAGAGCGACTCGGCCGGAGGGGTCAAGGATCGCGAAGCGACCCGGCGAAGCCGGGCTTGTCCTTGACCCCTCCGGCCGAGTCGCTCAGGCATCAGAAGCGAGAGACGGATCCGGAGGACAGGCGCGGGCCCTGTTCTTTGGTGAGTCAGGAGCCCGCCGGAGGCTCCCTCCCTCCCCGATCCCTCGCTCCCGTTGCCAAGGGCGCGACGCAGCCAAGCCCGCCCGCAGGGCGCCTGTAGACCGATGCCTCGACAAGCGGCCGGCAGGCGGGCCTGGCGGCGTCTCGCGCGGGCCGGCCTGCGCGCATCAGCGCCCCTGGAACCTCGGCGCCCGCTTCTCCTTGAAGGCCGCGCGGCCCTCGGCATAGTCCTCGCTGTCGAAGCAGGCCTGGATGGCGGCGTCGATCTCCTCGATTCCGGCGGGTTCCGCCGCCGCGGTGGCGCCGCGGATCGCCATTTTCGCCGCCTTCATGGTCAGCGGCGCGTTGCCGGCGATGCCGGCGAGGTAGCGCGCCGCGGCCTCGTCGAAGCCCTCCACGGGCAGCACCCGGTTGATCAGGCCGATGCGCAGGGCGTCCTCGGCGTCGTACTGGCGGGCGGTGTAGAAGATCTCGGCCGCGTGGGAGGGGCCGACCAGGTCGACCAGCGTCTTCACGCCCGGGTAGCGGTAGCCCAGGCCCAGCTTCGCCGCCGGGATCGCGAAGCGGCTGTTGGCGTCCGCGATGCGCAGGTCGCAGCCCAGCGCCGTGCCGAGGCCCCCCCCCACGCACCAGGTGCGGATCACCGCGACCGTGGGCAGCGGGCAGCCCGCGATCGCCTCGCCCGCCGCGCGGCCCGCGAGGTCGTAGGCCGCCACCTGCTCGGGCGTCGAGCGCAGGCGGCCGAACTCGGTGATGTCGGCGCCCGAGACGAAGCTCGCCTCGCCCTCGCCGCGGATCGCCACCACCCGCACCGAAGCGTCGCCCGCCAGCGCCGCCATCGCCGCGGGGATCTGGCGCCACATGTTCAGGGTCAGCGCGTTGCGGCGGCGGGGGTTGGAGACGGTCATCCAGCCCACCCCGTCCTCGACGGTCGCGAGGATCTGCGGGGTGTAGCCGTCGGCCTCGGGAATGGGCTCGGGGAGGATGGCGGTCATGCGATCTTGCGCTCCTTCAGGTCCGCGATCTCGGCCGCGGAAAGGCCGAGTTCGGCCAGCAGTTCGTCGGAATGCTCGCCGGCCTCGGGCGCGGGCGCGCGCAGGACCGGCTCGGCGCCGGACATGCGGACCGGCTGGTTCAGCACCTTCAGCGGCCCGCGCGAGGGATGCTCGACCTCGCCCACCAGCCCCATCGCCTGCACCTGCGGGTCGGCGAAGACCTGGTCGACGGCGTTGATCGGGCCGCAGGGAATGGAGGCCGCGAGCAGCGCCTCGGTCCACTCGGCGATGGTTCGCGTGGCGGTGATCGCGCCGATCAGGGCGTTGAGGGCGGGGCGGTTGCGCAGGCGGTCGCGCGGCGCGGCGTAGTCGGGGTGGTCGGCCAGGTCCGCCCGTCCGATCACGGCGCAGAAATCCCGCCACATGCGGGCGCCGGTCACGGCGATGTTCATCAGCCCGTCCGAGGCCGGGTAGACCCCCATCGGCGTCGCCGTGGGGTGGTCGTTGCCGGCCTGGCCGGGGACCTGGCCGTCGATCAGCCAGCGGGCGGCCTGGAAGTCCAGCATCGCCACCTGCGCCTGAAGCAGCGAGGTCTGCACCCAGCGCCCCTCGCCGGTGACCTCGCGCTCGAGCAGGGCGGCCATGACGCCCATGGCGCACCACATGCCCGCGGTCAGGTCCGCGACCGGAATGCCCGCGCGCACCGGCCCCTGGCCGGGCAGGCCGGTCACCGACATCAGCCCGCCCATGCCCTGCGCCACCTGGTCGAAGCCGGGGCGCGAGGCGTAGGGCCCGGTCTGCCCGAAGCCCGAGATCGACCCCATCACCAGCGCCGGGTTGCGCGCGTGCAGCGCCTCCCACCCCAGCCCCAGCCGGTCCATCACGCCGGGCCGGAAGTTCTCGACCAGCGCGTCGGCGCCGTCGACGAGGCGCAGGAGCAGGCCGCGCCCCTCCTCCGTCTTCAGGTCCAGCGTCAGCGAGCGCTTGTTGCGGTGCAGGTTCTGGAAGTCCGAGCCCGAGCGGTCGGCATAGCCCGAGGCGTCGGCCGGCGGCTCGATCCGGATCACGTCGGCGCCCCAGTCGGCGAACTGCTTCACGCAGGTCGGGCCGGAGCGGATCCGCGTCAGGTCGAGGATGCGGAAGCGCGACAGCGGGCCGGCGGCGACGGGGGCTCTCACGGCGGGGGATCTCGGTAGGGCACGGGGGGCGGACTCCTGCAGGCGGGAGCGGCAGCCTAGCCAGCGGGAGGGTCGAGCGTCGAGGGCGAATGCAGCGAAGGGGAGCGGGGACGCGGGCGCCCTGCGGGCGGGCCTGGCTGCGGGGCGCCTGCCGGCAGGTCGCGACGGATCGGAGAGAGGGAGCCTCCGGCGGGCTCCTGACTCACCCAAGAACAAAGCGCCCGCGCCTGTCCTCCGGATCCGTCTCTCGCTTGCGATGCCTGAGCGACTCGCCCCCTCCGGTCAAGGACAAGCCCCGCTCCGCGGGGTCGCTTCGCGATCCTTGACCGGAGGGGGCGAGTCGCTCTGTTCGGCATCCGCGAGAGACGGCTCCGGAGAACAGGCGCTCCCGGACGGGCTTGCGGCCAGGGGCGCCCGGCAGGGCGAGGGCGGCGGGGCCAGGCGCAGGGGCGGGGCCGGGCGCAGGGGCGCGACGCCCGCCCTGCGCCGCGGGCGGGAGCGTGAGGCAGGCGCCGCGGTCGACGCGGCGCCTGCGCGCGGCGGGGGCGGCGCGGAGGCCGTGGGCGTCAGGCCTTCGGGGGGGGGACCACGCCGGAGGCGAGGAGGGCGGCGATCTCGTCCTCGGAATAGCCGGCCTCGGCCAGGATCTCGGCGGTATGCTCGCCGAAGGCGGGCGGGGCGCGGCGGAAATCGGCGGGGGTCCGGCTCAGCTTCGCCGGCGCGCCGAGGCCCTGGTAGTCGCCGATCTCCACCCGCATGCCGCGGTGGCGGGCGTGGGGCTGGGCCAGCGCCTCGGCCACGTCCAGCACCGGCCCGGCGGGGACGCCGCCCTCGATCAGCTCCTGCGCCAGCGGGCCGCCGTCCTTGTCGGCCATCGCCGCTTCCAGGACCGCGCGCAGGTCCTCGCGGTTGGTCACCCGGTCGCCGTTGGTGGCGAAGCGGGGGTCCTGCGCGATCTCCGGCGCGCCGAGGATCGCGCAGAGGCGCTGGAACTGGCGGTCGTTGCCGACCGCCAGATACACCGGCCGGGTGGCGGTCGCGTAGGCCGAATAGGGGCTGATGTTGGGATGGTCGTTGCCCGTCAGCCGCGGGGTCTTGCCGTTCAGCACGTAGTTCGCGGCATGCGGGTGCAGCAGCGACAGGGCGGCGTCGAACAGCGAGCTCTCGACGAACTGGCCCTTGTCGGTGTCCGCGCGGTTCTTGAGCGCCAGCATCACGGCGAGCGTGGCGTTCAGGCCCGCCACCATGTCCACCACCGGCAGGCCCACGCGGGTCGGACCGCTCTCGGGCGTGCCGTTGACCGACATGATGCCGCCCATCGCCTGCAGGATCGCGTCGTAGCCCGGCAGGCCGCCCAGCGGGCCGTCGGCGCCGAAGCCCGACACCCGGCAGTGGATCAGGCGCGGGAAGCGCGGGGCCAGCACGTCGTCGTAGCCGAGGCCCCATTTCTCCAGCGTGCCGGTCTTGAAGTTCTCCAGCAGCACGTCGGCGTCTTCGAGCAGGCGGAACAGGACCTCGCGCCCCTCCGGCCTGGTCAGGTCCAGCGCCATCGCCCGCTTGTTGCGGTTCAGCCCGAGGAAATACGAGGCCGTGCCGTCCAGGAACGGCGGACCCCAGGCGCGGGTCTCGTCCCCCGCGGGCGGCTCGACCTTGATCACGTCGGCGCCGTGGTCGCCCAGGATCTGGCCGCAGAACGGGCCGCCCAGAACGCGGGAGAGGTCGACCACCTTCAGCCCGGCGAGGGCGCCGGTGGGGGCGAGGGCGGGGCGGGTCTCGGGGGCGTCTTTCATCGGGGTCACTCCGCGGCGATGGCGTCGACGCCCGGGCCGTCGGCCAGGGCGCGCTCGAGGATGGACGAGGCCTCGCCCTCGTCGCCGGCGGTCCCGCGCATC
Organism: Albimonas pacifica; assembly: GCF_900113695.1. Taxonomy (GTDB): domain Bacteria; phylum Pseudomonadota; class Alphaproteobacteria; order Rhodobacterales; family Rhodobacteraceae; genus Albimonas; species Albimonas pacifica. The sequence goes on from NZ_FOQH01000003.1 coordinate 448,131, forward strand.
GGGTCGCGCACCGAGAGCTTGTGGGCGACGACCGCGTCCGACAGGCGCGCCCGGTCGCCGGCATAGGCGTTGGAGCGCTCGCGCAGGCGGGCGTCCTCCCAGCACATCACCACCGCCGAGGTCGCGTTGTAGACCGCCGAGGCGGCCTGGCGGGCGTCGGCCTCGCGCTCGCGGTCATGGGCCACCGCGTCGAGGAACTCGGCCGCGCGCAGGTAGGCGTCGCGGGCGCGGGCGGCGGCGGCCGCATCGCCGTCCGACTGGGCGGAAAGCTCGTCGAGATAGGCGGTCAGGTGGGTCAGCGCGTCCTCCCGCTTCACGGCGCGGGAGACGTCGAGGGCGACGATGTTGGACGTCCCCTCCCAGATCGAGCCGAGGTGGCTGTCGCGCAGCACGCGGGCGTCGGACCATTCCTCGATGTAGCCGCAGCCGCCGCGGACCTCCATCGCGTCGCCCGCCACCTTGCGCGCGTCGCGGCAGGTGCGGAACTTCAGCAGCGGCGTCATGATCCGCAGCACCTTCGCCATGCGCGCGTCGCCCTTGTCGGAGGCCTCCAGCGCCCGGGCCGTCTGGAACACCATCGAGCGGCCCTGCTCGGCCGTCGTCAGCATCTTCAGGAGCTGGCGGCGCATCAGCGGCAGGTCGATCAGGCGCTTTCCGAAGGCGGTGCGGTTGCGGGCGATGAACAGGGCCTCGTTGACCGAGCGGCGCATCATCCCCGCGGAGCGCACGCCGTTGGCGAGCCGCGAGTTGTTGATCATGTCGGTCATCTGCTTGAAGCCCTGGCCGGGGTCGCCGACCATGTAGGCGGTCGCCCCCTCCAGCGCGATCTCGCCCGAGGCCATGGACTTGGTGCCCATCTTCTCCTTCAGCCGCAGGATCCGGTAGGCGTTCTTCGTGCCGTCCGGCAGATGCCGCGGCAGCAGGAACAGGCTGAGGGCTTTCGTCCCGTCCCCCGCGCCCTCGGGCCGGGCCAGCACCATCGCCAGCGCCGCGTCGGGGTTCGAGCAGAACCACTTGTCGCCGTAGAGCTTCCACGCGCCGTCTTCCTGGCGGGCGATCGTGTCGATGGCGCCGACGTCGGAGCCGGCCATCTGCTCGGTCATGAACATCGCGCCCTGGAAGAGCTGGTCCATGTCCTGGGAGGTCAGCTGATCGAAATAGCGGTCGATCAGCTCGCGGTCGCCGAACTTCACCAGCGTGCGCGTCAGGCTGTCGGTCATCGACAACGGGCAGCACAGGCCGAACTCCGCCTGCACGAACAGGTAGACGAGGGCGTATTTCACCAGCGGGGGGAGCTTCTCCTCGGCCCCGAAGACGCCCGCGCGGTGGGACATGGCGGCGAGGCCGAACTCGCCGTAGGCCACGCGCTCCAGCTCCACATAGGCGGGATGCTTCTCGATCCGCTCGAGGTTCGCGCCGTTGCGGGCGCGGATCTGCAGCGTGGGCGGGTTCTTGTCCGCGGTCAGCGCCAGCTCCTCCAGCGCGCCGCCGGCGAGCGCGCCCATGCGGTCGACCTGGGGCATGACGCGGGCGTGCACGGCGGGGTCGAGATAGACCTCGAGCAGCGCCGCCATCGCGGGGTCGGCGCGCAGCACGTTCAGGCCGGCGCTGTCGGGGATGTTGCGGTGGATGCTCGCCATGGCGTGTCCTTCCCGGGTGTCTCTCTCGCCCTGGGCGGGCGGGGCCGAGCGGACCCTGCACCGGAGGCGATTGCCGATCCAATACCGATTTTCTATCGTTCGATAGGCGCCCAGCTATGAGACGACGCGATGGCCATCACCTTCCGGCAGCTTCAGCACTTCCTCGCGTTGTCCGAGGAGCTGCATTTCGGCCGCGCCGCGGCGAAGCTGAACATCTCGCAGCCGCCGCTGTCGGCCTCGCTGCGCCAGCTCGAGGAGCAGCTGGGCTGCGCGCTGATGGAGCGGTCCTCCAAGCAGGTGCGCCTGACCGAGGCGGGGGCGGTGTTCGCGGCGCAGGCGGCGCGGATCCTCGGCCAGCTCGACCACGCCCAGGCGCTGACCAGCCGGGCGGCGCGGGGGGCGGGAGGGCGGCTGACGGTCTCCTTCGTGCCCTCGATGCTGTTCCGCCGCCTGCCCGAAACCCTGCGCGGCTTCGAGGAAGGCTACCCGGACGTCGAGCTCGCCCTGCACGAGGTCAACACCGCCGGCCAGGTCGAAGGGCTGATGCAGGCCCGCTTCGACGTCGGCTTCATCCACGAGGCGCCCCTGCCGGACGCGCTGGAGAGCCGGGTGATCGAGACCGAGCGCCTGGTCTGCGCCCTGCCGCGGGGCCATCGGCTGGCGGGGCGCAGCCGGATCTCGCTGGACCAGCTCGCGGGGGAGCGGGCGCTGCTGTTCTCGCGCGAATACGCCGCCGCCGCCCATGACCGCATCGCGGGCCTGCTGGCCGAGGCGGGGGTCGCCGCCCATGCGCCCTGGCAGATCCGGAGCTGGTTCACCATCGTCGCCCTGGTGGGGCAGGGGATGGGGGTGGCGCTGGTGCCCTCGGCGCTGGCCCGCAACGGGCTGGGCGAGGTCGCCTATGTCGAGGTCGACGGGGCGCGGGCCGAGCAGGGGATCCTGATGTGCTGGCGGCGCGAGGACCTGCCCCCCGCCGCCCGGGAGTTCGTCGCCCACGTGCGCGCCAACGGCCTGGGCCGGCCGCTCGCCGCGGCCTGAGCGGGGCCGCGCCGGCCGGCCCGGCTCGGCCGGGCGCGCGGCAGGTCGTCGCGCCGGGCGGCTCGTCGGTTCCGACGGCGCGCGGGCGGCGCGCTCTGGCGAAATTCAATCGCACGGTTAAGATGCGGGCCGCGACGGGCCTTCGGGCCGCGGGCGTCGACGCGTCTGCGGGCGCGCCGCACCGCCGCGCCGGGGCGCGAGGATATCGACCCGCGCGCGGAGTTGGCGTAGGGAACGCGTTCAATCGCCCGGTTAACGGGCCGGCCGGGGCCGTCGCCCCGGCGCAGACAAGGGCCGCGACAGGCCGGGAGGATGACCATGGCGGAGCTGGTGCTGCGCGAGGATCGCGACGGGCTGACCGTCCTGACGCTGAACCGCCCCGAGAAGCTCAACGCCCTCACCGTGGCCCTGTTCCAGGAGCTGCGCGACCATGTCGAGGCGATCGCGGGGGACGAGGCGGTCCGCTGCGTGGTGCTGCGGGGCGCGGGCAAGTGCTTCTCGGCGGGCAACGACCTCGCCGACATCGGCGCGGGCAAGACGCCGCCGTCGCGGGGCTGGCACTCCGAGACCCTGCGGATGATGGAGAAGATGCCCAAGCCGGTGATCGCGGCCGTGCACTCGCACTGCTACACCGGCGCGCTGGAGGTGGCGCTGGCCTGCGACTTCATCCTCGCCGCGGACGATGCGAAATTCGCCGACACCCACGGGCGCTGGGCGCTCACCCCGGTCTGGGGGATGAGCCAGCGCCTGCCGCGGCGGGTGGGGATCGCCACCGCCAAGCGCATGACCTTCACCGCCGAGACCGTGCCCGCCGCCGAGGCGCTGCGCATCGGTCTGGCGGAATACGTGGTCCCGCTCGCGTCCTTCGACGCCGAGATCGAGAAGCTGGGGCGCAGGATCGCCGACAACTCCCCCTTCTCCCACGCCGCGGCCAAGCGCCTGCTGGAGGCGACGGACGCCCGCCCGCTGGACGCCGGCCTCGCCTGGGAATGGCAGGAGAGCGAGGGCCGCGGCCCCGACGCCGCCGAGCGCATCGCCCGTTTCCTCAAGAAATAGCCCCCCGGAGGAGCCCCATGACCCCCGATCTGGACGCGTTCCGCGCCGAGGTCCGCGCCTTCCTCGCCGCCGAGCTGACCGACGAGATGCGCGAGGCGGCGGTGAAGTCGACCTCGGTCTTCACGCCCTTCGCCCCCTGCATGGCCTGGCAGCAGGCGCTGGCCGCGAAGGGCTGGGCTGCGCCGCGCTGGCCGGTGGAGGCGGGCGGCTGCGACTGGACCGACGCCCAGCACGACGTCTTCGAGGAGGAGCTGCAGGCCGCCGGCGCGCCTGCGCTGCTGCCCCACAATCTCAAGATGATCGGCCCGCTGCTGCTGGACCTCGGCACGCCGGAGCAGAAGGCGAAATACCTCCCCGGCATCTACTCGGGCACGGATTTCTGGTGCCAGGGGTATTCGGAGCCGGGGGCCGGGTCCGACCTCGCGTCCCTGAAATGCGCCGCGGCGCCCGACGGGGACGAGTATGTCCTGAACGGCTCCAAGACCTGGACCACCTACGCCCATCACGCGAACCGCATGTTCCTGCTGGTGCGCACGCGGTTCGAGGGCAAGCCCCAGCAGGGGATCACCTTCCTGCTGATCGACGACATGAAGACGCCCGGCATCGAGGTCCGCCCGATCATCGCGCTCGACGGCTTCCCCGAGCAGTGCGAGGTCTTCTTCACCGACGCCCGCGTCCCTCGCGCCAACATCGTGGGCGCCGAGCATGACGGCTGGACGGTGGCGAAACACCTGCTGAAATACGAGCGCGGCGGCGGCGCCCCCGCGCCGGGCCTGCGCCGCAAGCTGATCCAGGTGCAGAGGGCCGCCGCCGCCCGCGACGACGGGTTCGGGGGCAGGATGTCCGACGACCCCGCCTTCCAGGAGCGGCTGGGCGAGCTGGCGGCGGAGGTCGAGAGCCTCGACCACCTGTTCCGCGTCTGCTCGCCCCGCGGCGGGGGGGAGATGGACCCGGCCTATCCCTCGATGATGAAGACGCTCTCGGCCGACCTCGGCCAGTCCATCGCCGCGCTGATGATCGAAGTGGCGGGGACCGAGGGCCTGCCCCGCCAGCTGGAGGCGCTGGAGGTCGGCTCGGACGTCGATCCGTTGTCGTCGGAGTTCGACATGCTGGCCATGCCCTACTGGCTGAACGCGCGGGCGACGACGATCTACGCCGGTTCGAACGAGATCCAGCGCGACCTGATCGCGCGCCGCGTGCTGGGCTGAGGGGGACGACGATGGGATACGCCTTCACCGAGGACCAGGAGTTCTTCCGCCAGTCGGTCGAGCGCTGCCTGACCCGCGAGATGGATTTCTCGAAGCGCCAGAAGCTGCTGGCCGCCGGCGAGCCGCATTCGAAAGCCGTCTGGGCCGCCTTCGCCGAGATGGGCCTGCTGGGCCTGCCCTTCCCCGAGGCCCGCGGAGGGATGGACGGCTCGGCCGCCGATCTCGCCGCGGTCTGCGAGGTGATGGGGCGTCGGATGGCGGTGGAGCCCTATGTCTCCACCGTGATCCTGGGCGGCCTCGCGCTGGCCGGCGCCCCCTCGACCCCTGCCCGCGACGCCCTGCTGGAGGAGGTCGCCGCGGGGACCGAGCACCTGGCGCTGGCCCATGAGGAGGGCCACGGCACGCCCGAGCCCGCCCGCGTGGCGATGACCGCCGCGAAATCGGGCGCCGGCTGGGTCCTGTCGGGCGAGAAGCGCCTGGCGCTGGGCGCCGACATCGCCGGCTGGCTGGTGGTCAGCGCCCGGGTCTCCGGCGCGCCGGGGGACGAGAGCGGCGTCGCCCTGTTCCTGGTGCCCGCCGACGCGCAGGGCCTGGGCAAGCGCGCCTACCGCACCATCGAGGGCCGCACCGGCGCGCATCTGAGCTTCGCGGACGTGACGCTCTCGGCCGACGCGCTGCTGGCGGACGGCGAGGCGGGGCCCGCCCTGCTGCGCCACGCGCTCGACCGCGGGATGCTGGCGCTCTGCGCCGAGGCGGTGGGGGCGATGGAGGCGCTGCTGGCCGCGACCGCGGACTACGCCAACGGCCGCAAGCAGTTCGGCGTCGCCATCGGCAGCTTCCAGGCGCTGCGCCACCGCATCGCGGACATGTACATGGCCCACCAGCGCTGCCGCGCCACCCTGCTGGTGACGGCGGCGATGCTGGACGCGGGCGAGGCGCAGCCGCGGCATCTGTCGATCCTCAAGGCCCAGGTCGGGCGGCTGGGGCGCGAGCTGGGCGCCTCGGCGGTGCAGGTGCATGGCGGCATGGGCACGACGGACGAGCTGGAGGTGGGCCACCACGTCAAGCGCATCCTCTCGGCCGGCACGCTCTTCGGGACCGACCAGCAGCACCGCCGCCTGGTCGGCAGGGCCATGGGCCGCGCGCGCAACGCGGTCGAGGCGCTGTGACCTCCCCCGCCTCCCCGCCCGCGCGGGGAGGCGGCTGAGCGGCGGCCCCCGCCGCGCGGTCCCCGAGCCTCCCGCCGTCGCGGCCGTTGCGTTCCGCCCGGCCTGCGGGTTCACTCGGCGTCAAAGCCCGCGCGGCGGCGCGCCGGAGACGGGCGAGACCCTGGGAGGACCGACATGGACGACGCGACCCGCGCGCCCGCCCGCATTTCCGTGGCCCCTGCGCCGCAGGCGGCCCAGCCCGCCGACCCGCGCATCCCGCCCCGCGACCGGGTGGTGACCCGCGACCTCGTCGACCGCTGGGCCCGCGAGCGCCCCGACAAGACCTTCCTGGTCTTCGACGACGACGGCGAGACCTGGAGCTACGCGCAGTTCCGCGACCGGGTGGTGCAGACGGCGCTGGGCCTGCAGGGCCTGGGGGTGGGGCAGGGCGACCACGTGCTGGTCTTCGCCCCCAACGGGCGCGAGCAGATCCGGGTCTATTTCGCCCTGAACTACCTCGGCGCCGTCTACGTGCCGATCAACACCGCCTATCGCGGCAAGCTGCTGGAGCATGTGGTCGAGGTCTCCGACGCCCGCCTCGCCGTGGTGCACGGGGACCTCGCGCCCCGGCTCTCGGAGGTGGCGACGGCGCGGCTTGAGCGGCTGGTGATCCTGGGGCCCGAGGCCGAGACGCGCCTGCCCGCCGTCCGCTACGAGGAGGCCCTGCTGCCCGAGACCGGCGAGTTGGCGGCGCCCGCGCGTCCGATCCAGCCCTGGGACCCGATGGCGATCATCTACACCTCGGGCACCACGGGGCCGTCGAAGGGGGTGCTGGCGAGCTACCTGCACATCTTCTCCAACGCGGGACCCGAGACCTGGCCCTTCGTGACCGAGGACGACCGCTACCTGATCAACGCGCCGATGTTCCACATCGGGGGCATGGGGCCGATGTACGTGATGCTGGCGCGCGGCGGCTCGCTGGCGATGGTGGAGCGGTTCGATACGGCGACCTTCTGGGACTCGGTGCGCAACACCGGGGCGACGGTGTGCTTCCTGCTGGGCGTGATGGCGACCTTCCTCGAGAAGCGCCCGCCCGCGCCCGACGACGCCGACACGCCCCTGCGGCTGGCGCTGGTGGTTCCGCTGGGCGAGGAGGCGCTGCGCTTCGGCAAGCGCTTCGGGATCGAGATCCGCACCATCTTCAACATGACCGAGATCAGCTCGCCCCTGGTCTCCGAGGCGAACCCCTCGGCCGTGGGCGCCTGCGGCACGGCGCGGCCGGGGGTGGAGGTGCGGCTGGTGGACGAGAACGACTGCGAGGTGGCGCGGGGCACGGTCGGCGAGATGCTGGTGCGCACCGACCGGCCCTGGGCGATGAATTCGGGCTACCACCGCAACCCCGAGGCCACGGCGAAGGCCTGGCGCAACGGCTGGTTCCACACCGGCGACGCCTTCCGGCAGGACGACGCGGGGAACTTCTTCTTCGTCGACCGGATGAAGGACGCGATCCGACGGCGCGGCGAGAACATCTCCTCCTTCGAAGTCGAGGTCGAGGTCGTCGCCCACCCCGACGTCAACGAGGCCGCCGCCGTCGCCGTGCCCTCCGAGGTCGGGGAGGACGACGTCATGGTCGTCGTGGCGCCCGTGGCGGGGCGCGAGATCGACCCCGCGGCGTTGCTGGAGTTCCTGCGCGGGCGCATGGCCTACTTCATGGTCCCCCGCTACATCCGGGTGCTGCCGGAACTCCCCAAGACCCCCAGCGCCAAGGTGATGAAGACCGAGCTGCGCGCGCAGGGCGCGGCGGGCGCCTGGGACCGCGAGGCGGCGGGGATCCGGGTGAAGGGGGAGCGCTTCGCCGGCTGATCCCGGCCGGCGGGCCGCGGGCGCGCCGCCCCTCGGCGAGGGGCGGGGTCTGCGGGCCGCAGGCGCCCTGCGGGCGGGCTTGGCTGGGCCGCGCCCCTGGAGGGGTCCCGAGGGGCGTGGAGGGAGGGAGCCTCCGGCGGGCTCCTGACCCACCCAAGAACAAGCCCCGCGCCTGTCCTCCGAAGCCGTCCGTCGCTTGGGCTGCCTGAGCGACTCGCCCCCCGGGGTCAAGGACAAGCCCCGCTTCGCGGGGTCGCTTCGCGATCCTTGACCCCGGGGGGCGAGTCGCTCCGATCGGCGCCCGCGACGGACGGCTCCGGAGAACAGGCGCTCGCGGGAGGGCTCGCGGCTGGCCGGGGGCGCGCGGGGGCGCCGGACGGAGGACATGCGGGGCCATGCGAAGGACGGGACGGGCGGTCCGGGCGGCGCGAGGGGACGCGGCGCGCCGGCGCGGGCCGGGGACGCCAGGGCGCGAGGCGGCGGCCCACGCGCCCGGACCGGGGCGCGGCCAGGGCGCCGCCGGGGGCGGAGGGCGAGGCTGCGGGGCGGCGGACGGAAGGCTAGCCGTCTTCGGGGGCGGGCATCTGGCCGCGCAGGCCGGGGACGTCGGCGATCAGCAGGCGGCCGTCGCCCCGCTCCACCAGGCCCATCGAGGCGAGGCGGCTCATCTCCCGCGACACCGCCTCGCGATGCGTCGAGATGCGGGAGGCGAGGTCGAAATGGCTGGGCGGCGGGCGAAGCTCGGCCCGCGGCGCGCCGGGGGCGGCGAGCTCGGCCAGGCGCAGCAGTTCCGCCACCAGCCGCTCGCGCGCGAGCATGGTCGAGTATTCGAACACCCGCTCGGTCATACGGCGCATCTGGCCCGCCAGATGCTCGAGCAGCGCCCAGGCGAAGCCGGGCCGGGTGGCGGCGAGCTCGCGGAACCCCGCCGGCGGCAGCACCAGCACCTGCATCGCCTCCGTCGCCTCGACGCTGGCGGTGCGCGGCGCGCCGTCGATCGCCGCGATCTCGCCGAAGATCGACCCGGGGCCGATGTCGCGGTAGGCGACCACCTTGCCGGCGCCCGTGTAGATCGCCGCCGTCGCCCGGCCGCTCTGCACGAAATAGACGTCCAGCCCCGGCTCGTCCTGGGTCACGATCTGCTCGCCGCGCGCCACCTGGCGCAGCCGCGCCCGCGCCTTCAGCGCCTGCAGATCCTCCGCCGCCAGCCGGCCCAGGAACCCCGTCTCCTCGTTCATGCCGCCTCCCCTCCCGCGCCTTCGCCGCCCCCGCGCCCGCCCCGGCGGGAGAAATCGGCGCGGCCTGTGACTTTTCTCACAGATTCGCCCCGCGGAGTCGGCAGAAGGTTTCCTTACGGATTTTTCACCAATTGGAACGTGGCGCCAGATGCCGACCCTCGGGGAGGCGGACGTCGGGCGAGACCCGACCCGGCCCGGCACGGCCGGAGGCGTCGCGACGGTGGAGGATCCGCAGGGCGCGGCGCCGTGGGGGTCGTCCGTGCCCGGACCGCCTGGCGAGTCTCGCCGGCGGGACGGTCGTCCGGCGGTTCCTGACCCGCAGGGCGGCCCGGCCGGCGGCGGGTTCGGGATGACCCGCCGTCGGCGAACGGGGCGCCGTTTCTCCTCCCCGGCGCCTCCGGCGCGCGCGACCCCGCGCGCGCGCCGACCGCCCCGCCCCCCGTCCCGGGGGACCGGGCCGGGAGCAGGCGTCGGCTTGCCGGGGAGCGGCGGCTGCCGCAGGATTCGCCCCAGGGCGATCGTCATGAGGGGGAGGTCAACCATGCCGCCGCAGCCGAAATCCGCGCACGAGGAGCACGCGCCGCTCGAGCATTTCTTCGACGAGAGCCCGCGGCCGTCGGTCTCGGCGGTGCTGGGCGGGCTCGCCGACCTGGTCGGGGCCAGCCTGCGCCGCGCGCTGGACCCGCGCAGCACCAAGCTGGTGATCTCCCGCGGGCCGATCCAGGAGGTCGGCGGCGTGTGGTACATCCTCGACGAGGACACCGCGATGGAGGTGCTGTCGAACGCCCATGGCCGCTACTCGGTGCGCGGCTACGACCAGCGGGCCTCGCGCAGCCTGGGGCCGTTCTACCTCGGCTACGACCGCGGCCCGGACTACGACGCCGTGGGGCCGGTCGCCAACGAGCTGGTGACCGCGCTGAGCTGGGAGCAGGGCTTCCGCCTGGCGCTGACGGCGGGGCGCGAGGCGCTGGCCGGGCGCGAGCCGGGCGCGCGGCCGGACCCCGAGCGGGTCAGCCACGCCGCCCTGACCGCCGCTTGCCGGGAGTGGTACGGCCTGCCCGACCACGGCGGCCGGGTGATCCCGGGCGAGCCCTGGAGCGGCTCGCCCCTGCCGCGGCTGCTCGACACCGGGCCGCCGCAGTGCCCCAACGACTTCGTGCTGCTCTCGGCCGCGATCTTCTTCGAGGATCCGATCCTGCCGGTCTCGCTGGGCGGGCGCGGCGCGGGGGGCCGGCTGCGCGCTGCCCTGCGCCGGCACGTGCGCGGCTTCCGGCTGGGGGAGATGGACCTGCCCGGCTCGATCGCCTGCGAGCTGGGCCGGCGCATCCATGACGACGAGGCGCTGGCCTCGACCCTGATCGGCCACGTGATGGGCATGGTGCCCACCACCAAGGAGAACTTCCGCGCCATCGTCTCCGCCTGGCGCAGCCACCGCGCCGAGCTGGGCGACGAGGCCTCGCTCGCCGCGGCCATGCGCGCCCGGCTCGCCGGGGGCGCCGCGGAGGAGGCGGCGGCGAAGGCGGTGCTGGTCCCTGCGATGACCGCCGCGATGCTCGAAGATCCGACCCCGGTCGAGGTCTGGCGCACGGTGACGGTGGATCACGAGCTGCGCGGCCGCCAGCTCGAGGAAGGCGACGTGGTGGTGATCGCCATCGAGCGCATCGGCCATCAGGCGATCACGCCGCCGCCGGGCTGCCCCGCGCGGGACCCGGCCACGCTGGACGTGCGCCCGGTCTTCGGCGGCGACCGCGAGCCGCGCGACGGCCGCCCGGGGCAGGAGCACGCCTGCCCGGGCCGCGAGGCGGCGATGGGCCTGCTGGCCGGCATGGCCTGGGCGGTGCTCGAGACCCTGCCGGAATGACCTGGCCGGGCGCCCTACAGGCGGGCGAGGAGGTCGGGGATCCCCGCCGCCCGCCCGGCCATGTCGAGCGCCTCCAGCGCCTCGCCCGCCCGCTCGAGCCCCGCGCGGGCGGCGTCGCGCTCGCCCAGCTCCAGGGCGACGCGGCCCTCGGCGAGGCGGCACAGCGCCAGTTCCGGGCGCGAGCCGCGGGCCTCGGCCGCGGCGAAGGCGGCGGCGAGACGGCGGCGCGCCCCGCGCGCGTCGCCGGCCGCGGCCAGCGCCGGGGCCAGCGCCCGGCGGGCGATGATCTCCCCCAGACGGTCGTCGGCGCGGGCCCGGGCCAGGGCCTGCGCCGCGGCGCGGCGGGCCAGCACCAGGTCGCCGCGGGCCACCGCCGCCTCGGCCAGCCAGCCGTAGCTCAGCGAGCTCCACAGCCGCATGCCGCGGGCCTCCAGCCGCTCGGTCGCGCCGAGCAGGGCGGCGAGCGAGCCGGGGCCGGGGTCGGTCAGCGAGCCCGCGTAGGCCTCCGCCGCCCGGCCGCGCAGCGCAAGGTAGAGGCTGCGCACCCGCTCGGCCACCGCACGGGCGCGGGCGATCCTCTCGGCGGCCGCCTCCCAGCGTCCCTGCTGGAGGGCGGCGGCGTTCCAGAGCAGCAGGACCGAGCCCTCGACCTCGTGGTCGAGGCCGCGCACCGTCTCCAGCGCCTCCTCGAAGGCGGCGTCGGCGGCGGCGTAGTCGCCCCGGTCGGCCAGAGAGGCCGCGCGGGAGGCGAGCGCGTAGGCGTAGCCGACCCGCACCAGCTCCAGCGCCAGATGCGGGCGCATGGCGGCGAGCGTGGGGCCCAGCACCGCCTCGGCGGCGTCGTGGCGCCCGGCGGCGACGTGGCAGTTGCCCAGGCACGCCGCGGCCTGCACGGCGAGGTTCGCGTCCTCGATCTGGCGGGCGGCCTTCGCCGCGGCCCCCAGCCGCGCCACCGCCCGGCGCCCGTCGCCGGCGGCGTAGAGCAGGTAGCCCGCCCAGTAGTCGATGCGCGCCGCTCCGCGGCGGTCGCCCGCGGCCTCGGCCGCGGCGCGGGCGCGCTCGACCCGGGCGATGGCCTCGGCCGAGGGATCGAAGACCGAGGCGAAGGCCAGCCGGCAGGCGACCGAGACGCGCGAGGCCCGCACGCCCGCGTCCTGGGGCAGCTGTTCCAGCGCGTCGAGCGCCACCGAGAACTGCGCCCCCGCCCGGTCCAGCGCCGAGGCGGCGGCGGCCTTGTCGCCGGCCTTCTCGGCATGCTCGGCGGCGGCGCGCAGGTCGCCCGCGCGCCAGGCGTGGTGGGCGAGCAGCTCGATCGACGGCCCCTCGGGCCCGGCCCCCGCGCCGCGCTCCAGCGCGGCGGCGATGCGGGCATGCAGGGCGCGGCGGTCCTCCAGCCCGATGGTGCGGTAGATCACGTCGCGGGCGATGCCGTGCTTGAAGGTCAGCGCGCCGTCGCCCCCCGAGGGATAGAGCAGGTCCGAATGGGCCAGCGCCTCGAGCTCCGCCTCCGCCGGGGGCGGGTCGAGCACCGCGTCGACCAGCGCGCGCGGGGCCGTGGGGCCGACCGCGGCGCAGGCGTGGACGACGGTCTGCAGCCGCTCGGGCAGGGCGTGGAGGCGGGTCTCGATGGTCTGCTCCAGCCAGGCGTCCAGCCGCCAGTCCAGCGCCGCGCGCGGGTCGGAGGCGACGTCGGAGAGGGCGTGGCAGACCTCCTCGAGGAACAGCGGGTTGCCGCCCGAGACCTCGCAGCACAGCGCGCTCTCGAAGCCGCTGAGGCCGGGCTTGAGCAGGCCCACGGCCTCCCGGCAGGCGGCCTCGCCGATGGGGCCCAGCCGGATCAGGCGGTCGAAGCGCCAGCCGTCCACCCCGTCGCCCGAGCCCCCGGCCGCGGCGGCGTCGAGCCCGCGGCCCGCGTCCTCGCCCTCCCCGCGGGTGGCGGCGAGGACCGAGACGCCGCGCGGCCGCGCGCGCAGCAGGTCGGCGAGCACCCGGCGCGCGCCGGCGTCGGCCCAGTGCAGGTCGTCGATGCACAGGAGCTGCGGCGCGCGGGCGGCGCGCCGGGCGAAGACGCCCACCAGCGCCGCCGACATGGTGTCGATGCCCAGCGCCTCGGCCGAGGCCGCGGCGCCGGGCGCCAGCAGCCGGTCGAGCGCGGCGCGCTCGGTCGCGGGGGCGCCCTCGACGGCCTCGGGCCCGAGGCGGCGCAGCATCTGCACGAAGGGCTGGAACGGCTCGGCGCCCAGGAACCGCTCGCAGACGCCGCGGTGGATGTCGGGCGGGGCGTCGGCCCGGGGCGCGGCGGGGCGCCCGTCGGCGAGGCCGGGGGCGGGCGAATCGCCCGGCGCGTCCGGCGTCTCGGGCGCGGGGGGCGCGGCGAGCTCGGCCAGGCGCTCCTCCAGCAGGCGCGACTTGCCGGCGCCGGCCTCGCCCAGCACCGCCGCGGCCGCGCCCCGGCGCAGGCCGGCGGGGGACAGGCACTCGCGCAGCTCCGCCATCTCCGCCTGGCGCCCCACCAGGCGGCGGATCGAGCCGCGGTACTTGGGCTCGCGGTCCAGCGCCGGGCGGCGGCGGCCGCCGACCAGCACGCAGGGGATCGGCTCGGCCACGCCCTGCAGCCGCAGCGCGGTGGGCGGCGAGCAGTCGTAGAAGCGGCGCACCGGGCCCAGCGCGGCCTCCGAGACCAGGGTCTCGCCGGCCTCGGCCAGGTCCGAGAGGCGCGCGGCGACGTTCACCGGCTGGCCGAAGAGGCTGAGGCCCGCGCCGCCGGGGCCCTCGTCGACCAGCACCAGGCCGGAATGGACGCCGATGTGCAGGCGCACCAGCTCCGCCGGCACCCCCGGCGCCATGGCCGCGATCTCGTCGGTGGCGGCGTGCAGCGACAGGGCCGCGTCCAGCGCCCGGCGGGCGTCGTCCTCGGCCGGGCTGGGATGGCCGAAGCCCGCCAGGATGCCGTCGCCATGCAGGTCGAAGATGCGCCCGCCCAGCGAGGTCACCCGGCGCTCGTGCACGGTCCACACGGCGCGCACGAGATCGGCGAAGACCTCCGCCTCCAGCATCGACGACAGGCGGACCGAGCCGCACAGGTCGGAAAACAGGATGGTCAGGTGGCGTCGGCGCCTGGAAGATCGCTCGCGCGGGGCCGGCATGTGTCTGGGTCCTGTGCGCGGGGCGCAAAGAGATGGGCGCGCCGCGCGGGCGAAACGCGCGGCGTTGGGTCGGTCGGCGGAACGATAGGGCGGATGCCGGGCGGAAGTCGAGCGCCGGGCGCGACTGAGGGAGGGGTGGAATGACCGAGCGGAACGAGGGCGCCGGAGAGGCGCGGATCGGGGTGCAATCCAGGCGTGTGGAGACCCCTGCGCAGGTCGCGTACGACGAAGGGTCAAGCCGCGTGCGGGAGCGGCCCGGCGCAGGCGGCGAGGGCGGCGCGCGCCCTGCGCGGCGGGCTCTTGCGCGGCGGCGGCGCGGGCGGCGGCTGGCGCTGCTGGCGGCGGGGGCCGCGGCGGCGCTGGGCCTCGGTCTCGCGCCCGCGGGCGAAGGGCCGCGGGCGGGGCCGGGGACCTACGTGCTCGACCAGGGCCCCGCCTGGTCGCCGGAGCTGCGGCGGGAGTGGAGCCGCCTCGACCAGGGCTCGGCGCTGATCCCGATGGCCTGGGCGCGGGCGCTGAGCGTGGACGGCGCGGCGCAGGGGCCGGGGTTCCTCGACGACGGCCTGGCGCGGTTCGGCTTCCTCGCCGACCTCTACGACCCGGACGCGCTGCCGGTGGGCTTCACCGACGCCGTGCTCGACGGGCAGGAGGTGCTGGGCATGACCTGCGCCGCCTGCCACACCCGCGAGATCGAGATCGACGGGCGCGCCTATCGCGCCGACGGGGGCCCCGCGCTCGCCGACCACCTGGCCTTCACCGAGGCGCTGCGCGACGCGATGGGCGCGACGCTCGCAGACCCCGCGGCCTTCGAGGCCTTCGCCGGGCGGGTCGCGGCCGCGGGCGGCGAGCCCGACCCGCAGGCGCTGCGCGCGGCGGCGGCGCGGTGGTTCTCGGACTTCGACCTGATCACCACCCGCTCGGATCCCGGCGACGTGCGCTGGGGGCCGGGGCGCATCGATGCGCTGCAGATGATCTCGAACCGGCTGACCGGGCTCGACATCAACGAGCCGGACATCCGCCGGATCCCCGGCAACATCCGTCCCGCCACCGCGCCGGCGCGCAACCCGTTCCTGTGGAACGCCACCCGCCAGAGCCGGACCCAGTGGCTGGGCTTCGCCTCCAACGCCTCGTCGATGGACCGGCTTGGGCGCAACGTGGGGCAGGTCTACGGGGTCTTCGCCCGCTTCGGCGTGCACCGGCGCACGGGCGGGCTGCAGATCGTGAGCAACCTCGACCTGCTGTCCGAGAACTCGGTGAACTTCGAGAACCTCGAGCGGCTGGAGGCGCTGGTCGCCGAGATGGGCCCCCCGGCCTTCCCCTTCCCCCCGACGGTGGAGGAGGAGGCGCTGATCGCCCAGGGCGAGGCGCTTTTCGCCCGCCGCTGCCAGGCCTGCCACGCCCTGGAGCCCAAGGCCTGGTCCGCGCTCGCGCCGGAGCGGGAGCGGCCGGCCCAGGGCTTCGCCGACCAGCCGGCCTATTTCGCGACGCCGCTCGCCGACGTGGGCACCGACGTGCGTCAGTGCCTGGTCTTCGCGGGCAAGGTGAAGACTGGGATGCTGATGGACGGCTACCTGCGCCTGCCCAAGATGATGGGCGGGGGCATCGGGCCGCTGGGCGACGAGGCCACGCCGAAGGAGGCGCTGGCGCTGACGGTGAAGGGCGCGGTGGTGCAGTGGAAGCTGAGCGGGCTGCCCGACGCGCCCTCGGTCCTGTCGACGGCGGCGGGGCTGATCCGCGGCGCGGGCCGCTCGAGCTCGATCGCCGAGCTGACCGCCTTCGTCGACGAGCCCGCCCCCGCGGCCCCGGCGAGCTGCCGCTACGCGGGCCGCGCGCTGCACGGCGTCTGGGCGGCGGCGCCCTACCTGCACAACGGCTCGGTCCGGTCGCTGCGCCAGCTGCTGGAGCCGGCGGCGGCGCGGGACGCGTCCTTCGCGGTGGGGCCGGTCTACGACCTCGAGGAGGGGGGCCTCGCGCGCGAGCAGCCCGAGGGCGCCTTCGTGCTGGAGACCACCGGCTGCGAGGCGCCGGCCTCGGGCGACAGCCGCTGCGGGCACGAATACGGGGTGGACCTCGCGCCCGGGCAGAAGGACGCGCTGGTGGCCTACCTCAAGCGCCTCTGACGGCGGGGAGGGCGTCGCGCCCGACAGGGGCGCGACGCAGCCGGGCCCGCCGCCGGGGCGCCTCCGGGCCCTTCCGGGGAGCGGTCCGCAGGCGCCCTGCGGGCGGGCTTGGCAGGGGCGCACGCGGGGAAGGGAGGCGCGGGACGGGGAGGGGGGAGCCTCCGGCGGGCTCCTGACTCACCCGGGAACAGGGCCGCGCCTGCTCCCCGCAGCCGTCCGTCGCTTGCGATGCCTGAGCGACTCGCCCGCCCCGGTCAAGGACAAGCCCCCCTGCGGAGGGTCGCTGCGCGATCCCTGACCGGGGCGGACGAGTCGCTCTTTCCGGCATCCGCGACGGACGGCTCCGGGGAACAGGCGCTCCGCGGGGGAGGCCGGGCCGGGCGCCCGGGGGCGGGCGTCGCGGGCGCGCGGGGGCGCGCGGGCGGGTCAGGGCTCCTGCGGCCACCAGGGGTACTGGCTGGGCATGTCGGTCGAGACCTTGCCGGGGAAGGCGGCCTTGCGCTTCTCGAGGAACGAGGCGACGCCCTCCTTCACGTCCCCGTGGCGGCCGCGCTCGAGCGACATCGGCGCGTCGATCTCCAGAAGGCCCCAGGGGTCGGGAGCGCCGGCGAAGCGCCACAGGAGCTGGCGGGTCAGGGCCACCGAAACCGGGGCGCTGTCGGCGGTCAGTTCGGCGGCGATCTCGAGGGCGCGGTCGAGCAGGGCCTCGGGCGCGACGATCTCGGAGACGAGGCCGCCGGAGAGGGCCTCGTCCGGGCCGAAGACGCGGCCCGACATCGACCAGCGCAGCGCCTGGGGCAGGCCGACGATGCGGGGCAGGAACCAGGCCGAGCCCGCCTCGGGCACCAGGCCGCGGCGGGCGAAGATGAAGCCGAGCTTGGCGCCCTCCGCCACGATCCGCACGTCCATCGGCAGGGTCAGCGTCAGGCCCACGCCCACGGCCGCGCCGTTGATCGCGGCGATCACCGGCTTGGGGCTGTCGAAAATCGCCTCGACGAAGCCGCCGCCGACCTGGCGCTTGCCGCTTCCGGCCATGTCGCCGAACATCTGCGCCTTGCCCTCGCCGGAGCTGTCGAAGGCGTCGGCGCCGGCGGAGACGTCGGCCCCCGCGCAGAAGGCGCGCCCGGCGCCGGTGACCACCACCGCGCGCACCGCGTCGTCGGCGGCGGCCTCGCGCAGGGCGCGGGCGAGCTCGACGCCCATCGTCCCGGTGTAGGCGTTGAGCTTGTCGGGGCGGTTCAGCGTGATCACGCACACGTCGCCATGGCGCGCCACGGCGATGTCGGACCAGGCCGCGGGGGCGTCCTGCATGGGGGTCTCCTCCTGAAGTCGCGGTTCCGCCTCGGTCGGGCGGATTCCATCAGGGACCCATACTGCCGCGGCCGCGCGCCGCGGTCACCCCCGGCGCGTCAGTTCCGGTGGATCCGGCAGATCGCGCCCGAGCGGCGCAGGCGCAGGCAGAAGTTCATCGCCTCGTTGCGGCTGCCGGCCGGGGCCTGGACCGTGTACCACTGCTGCGTGCCGCGCCCGGGGATCGTGGCGCGCACCACCCGCAGGTCGGTCCCGCCCAGCACGCCGCCGTGGAGCCGGCGCACGCGCCCCGCGAGGCTCTCGGCCGCGCCGCGCCGGCGGGCGGTGGCGATGACCACGCCCCAGGGCGGCACGGGGTCCGCGAACTCGCGCACCCGGCGGGTCGAGGCCTGCTCGACGCAGGCCTCCTGGAAGGGCGCGTCGGCGGCGAGGCGGTAGTCCACCCCCTCGGGCGGGGCGTCGCGCCAGGCGCGGGCGGAGTGGCCGGTGATCGCGTCGACATAGTCCAGCGTCTCGCCCGGCAGGATCGCGTCGGGGTTCGCCAGGAACCGCTCGGCCCGGTTCTCGCCGCCGTTGTAGGCGACCGCGGCGAGGCCGGGGTTGCCGAAACGCTCGGAGAGCTCGGCGAGGTAGGCGGCGGAGGCCACGATCGCCTCGGCCGGGTTGAACGGGTCGTCGAGGCCGCGGATCTTCGCGGTGCCCGGCATGAACTGGGCGATGCCCAGCGCGCCGGCGGGGGAGACGGCGGCGGAATCGAACAGGCTCTCCTTCCACAGCAGGCGGGCGAGGAAGCCGGCGTCGAGCCCGGCGTCGCCCGCCGCCCGGCCGATCAGGGCGCAGACGTCGTCGAAATAGCTCTCCAGCCGGATGCAGCTCCGTCCGTCGGGCGTGCAGCGGGCGTCGGGGTCGAAGGCGACGGGCAGGACCGCGGCGCGGTCGGGCGGCAGGGCGAGCAGGGGGGGCGTCACGTCGGGCAGCTCCGCCGCCGCGGGCTCCGCGGCCGAGAGGGCGAGGGGCGCGGCGGAGGCCGGCAGTTCCAGCAGCGGCGCGGCGGCGTCCGCGCGCGTCTGCGCCGCGCCCGGTCCGGGCGCCGCGAGCACGGCCAGCGCGGCGATCAGGGAGGGGAAGCGGCGACGCATGTCCTGCCAGATGGGGGCCGATGGGATCGCGGCAAGGCGCGGCCGCGCCATGCCGCGGCCGCGCGGGCGACGCCGGCGGGCCGTGCGCATCCTCGACTGGGCGGCGCGCCCTGCGCAAGGGGGCTGCGGCAGGGCCGGGCGCCACGCGCTTGCGGCGCGCAAGACCGGGGCGGAGCCGCGTGGCGGGGCGATCTGCGGCGGGGCAGGCGCCGGGGGCAGATCGCGCGGAGGCTCGCCGGCCGGGCGGCGCGGATTAGATATGACGGGGGCCGCGTCGCGCCCCATGATCGGGCGCGCGGCCGAGCGGGCCGCCGCAGAGGACGAACCGCAGAGGACGGACGGCCCGGGCCGCCGCGTCGGCGCACGAGACCGGGCGAGGCGGCAAGGTCCCCGGCCGCCCCCGCAGGGAGGAGACGACCCATGACCCTTGACCCCCGCGCCACCGCCGCCCTCGCCGCGGCGCTCGCGGCCGGGCTGGCGCTGGCGGCCCCGGCCGCGCAGGCCGGCGAGACCACGGCCCAGCAGGCCTGCCTCTACCAGTTCCAGCGCAGCGGCGAGCCGAACACCGGCCCCGGAGGGCGCATCGTGCGCTCGCACCGCGCGGGCGGGGCCTGGGAGATCACGATCATCGACGCGGCCGAGGCGCCCTGGGAATGCCGGGCCGACGACCAGGGCTATGTCGAATACCTGCGCAAGGACCCCGCCGGCCGCGCCGGACTGCTGCGCGAGGAGCGCCGCGAGGAGCGGCAGGAGGAGCGTCGCAGGGAGGAACGCGCCGAGGCCGGGGACGACCGCTGGGGCGAGGACACGCGCGAGGCGCGCCAGGCCTGCCGCGCGGCGGTGCGCGAGCGCTCGGGCCGCGGCGGCCTGTCGTTCCGGCGGATCGAGCCCCGCAAGGGCGAGACCCTGGTGGTGATCGACGACGACGGCGAGAAGGGCAGCTGGCGCTGCGTGGTCACCAACCGGGGCAAGGTCTCGGAGCTGAAGTTCTCGCGCGACTGAGGCGACGGGCGCGGCGGCGCGGGCCGGTCCCGGCGCCGCGCCGCCCGCGGCGGGATCAGCCCGCCAGCAGCTCGGCGACGGCGGCGCGCAGGACTGCCTCGTCGGGGGGCGAGAGCTGGGGGTTGCCGGCGCGGTGGCCCCAGTCGGAGCGGATCGGGCGCAGCTCGATCCGCGGGGCGAGGGCGACCTCGGCCGCGTTGTCGGCGACCTGGAAGTAGAGGTCGGTGTCGCAGGGCATCAGGATCGTGCGCGCCTCGATCGCGTTGAGCGCCGCCGCGAGGTCCCCGTCGAACACCGGGTTCGCGGAGATGTCGGAGCGGATCCAGGTCTCGATCATCGACAGCAGGTCCTCGCCCTCGCGGCGCAGGAAATTGCCCTCCCAGCCGCGCAGGATCCAGTCGTCGTAGCTGGCGAAGCCCGCCTCGCGCCACATCTCGCGGCGGTAGAAGGTCTGGCTGACCGCCCAGCCGGCGTAGATCCGGGCGAAGGCGCGCAGGCCGCGCAGGGGGCGGGAGACGAAGCGGCCGTCCTGGTAGGCCGCGTCCGCGGTCAGGGCGGCGCGGATGCCCTCCAGGAAGACCTTGTTGTGGGGGCTGGTGCGGGCCGAGGTGCAGACCGCGCAGATCGTGGCGACCTCCTGCGGGAACAGCGCGCCCCAGTGCAGCGCCTGCTGCCCGCCCATCGACCAGCCGTAGACCATCGCCAGCCGCTCGATCCCGAAGACCTCGCGCAGCAGGCGGCGCTGGGCGTGGACGTTGTCCCAGTGGGTGAAGACGGGCCAGCGGCCGTCCGCGAAGGGGAGCGGCAGGTTGGAGGGCGAGGACGACAGGCCGTTGCCGAACTGGTTCGGAATGATCACGAACCACCGCTCGGGGTCCAGCACCCGGCCCGGGGCGACCAGCCAGTCGATGTCCGCGTGCTGGGCGCCGTAGGAGGTGGGGTAGAGGATCGCGTTCGACCGGTCCGCGTTCAGCGTGCCGTAGGTGCGGTAGGCGAGCTGCGCCGCCGGCAGCGTGATCCCCGACTGCAGCGCCGTGGGGCCGAGGTCGAAGGTCTCGTATCCGCTCATCTTTCCCTCCCGCGCCGGCCGCTCCGGCGCCGCGGAGCTTCCGCGCCCGCGCCGCGGCGGTCAAGCCCGCGGGGGCGCCGCGCCATGGGGCCTGCCCCGCTCTCCCGCGCGCGGAGGTGCGGCGGAGCGGGCGCTTCCAGCGGAGGCGCGCGGTCGGGGCGCGAGCGGGGGCGCCTCGGTCGGCGCCGCGCCATGGGGCCGGCCACGCCCGCGCCTTGACCCCCGCCCGCGCGCCTGCTCCACCTTTGGCGGAGCCCCGGGAGAGGGCGAGACGGAGGGAGGCGCCGGCCATGGACGCGAGAGAGCTGCGGGGCGTGGTCCCCTACCTGCCCACCCCGCTGACCGCGGAGGGGGAGGTGGACGAGCCCGCGCTCGCGCGCCTGTGCGAGCACCTGATCGCGAGCGGGGTGCACGGGCTGACCCCGCTCGGCTCCACCGGCGAGTTCGCCTATCTCGATTTCGCCGCCAAGGAGCGGGTGGTGGCCTGCGTGGTCGAGGCCGCGGCCGGCCGCGTGCCGGTGATCGCCGGCGTGGCGGCGACCGCCACCCGGGACGCCGTCGCGCAGGCGAAACGCTGGGCGGCGCTGGGCGCGGACGGGATCCTCGCGGTGCTGGAGGCCTATTTCCCGGTCCCCGACGCCGGGGTGATCGCCTATTTCACCGCCGTGGCGGACGCGACCGGGCTTCCAGTGACGCTCTACACCAACCCCAACTTCCAGCGCTCGGACCTGACGCTGGAGGCGATCGACGCGCTCTCCCACCATCCCAACGTCGCCTTCGTGAAGGACGCCTCGACCAACACCGGGCGGCTGCTGTCGATCCTGGAGCGGACCGAGGGACGGATCGGGGTCTTCGCCGCCTCCTCCCACATCACCGCCGCGGTGATGCTGATCGGGGGGCGGGGGTGGCTCGCCGGCCCGTCGTGCCTGATCCCGAAGCAGAGCGTGCGCCTCTACGAGCTGTGCGAGGCCGGGCGCTGGGCCGAGGCGATGGAGCTGCAGCGCGGGCTGTGGGCGGTGAACCAGGTCTTCGCGCGGTTCAACCTCGCCGGCGCGGTGAAGGCCGGGCTGCGCCTGCAGGGGTTCGAGTGCGGCGACCCCGCGCCGCCGCAGCCCGCGCTCGCCCCCGCCCAGGTCGAGGCGGTGCGCCAGGCGCTGGCCCGGGTCGGCGCGCTCTAGCGCCGGCCCGGGCCGCGGCTCAGTAGCCGATGTAGAAGCCCGCCACGAGGAAGGCGAAGCACAGCAGGTAGACGGCGATCATGAAGGGCAGGATCACCTTGATCCACTGCGGATAGCTCACCCCGCCCAGCGCCAGCATCGCCAGCGTCCCGCCCGAGGTCGGCACGATCAGGTTGGTCAGCCCGTCGCCCACCTGGAAGGCCAGGATCATCAGCTGGCGCGACAGGCCCGTCAGGTCGGCCAGCGGGATCAGGATCGGCATCGTCACCAGCGCCTGCCCGGAGCCGGAGGGGACGAAGAAGTTGATCGCCCCCTGGATCAGGCTCATCACAGGCGCCAGCGCCGCCAGCGGCACGCCCTGGGCGGCGGCGTTCAGGGCGTGGATGATCGTGTCGATGATCCCCCCGTCCTCGAGCACGATGCGGATCGAGGCGGCGAGGCCGATCACCAGCGCCCCCGCCGTCACCTTCGAGGCGCCCTCGATCATCGCGGCCGCGTATGCGTTGGCGCCCATCCCGCTCGCCGCCGCCGCGACGACCGAGATCACCAGGAACACCGCCGCGATCTCGTTGATGTACCAGGGCCGCCCCAGCGCGCCGGTCCCCGCGAGGTAGGAGCAGACCGCGATCACCACGATGCCCAGCGCGAAGGCGCCGATGACGATCTTGTCAGACCGGCGCATGCGGTAGTCGGCGAGGTCCCGGGTCAGCCCCTCGCCGGCGTCGCGCCGGCCGGGCTGCGCGTCGGCGGTCTTCGCCACGTAAAGATTGATGTAGAGCGCCAGCAGCGACAGCGCCGCGACGCACAGCGCCGTCCTGAGAAGCGCGCCCGAGAACAGCGGCAGGCCCGCGATGGTCTGGCTGACGCCCACCGTGTAGGGGTTGATCGGCGACAGCGCGAAGCCGACGCCGATCCCCCCGACCGCCATGCACACGCCCACCACGTTGGAATAGCCCAGCGTGGCCGAGACGATCATCGCGACCGGCACCAGGGCGATGTTGTTCTCGAACCCCACGGCGACGCCGAACAGGCCGTAGACGAAGGTCCCCAGCCACAGGATCAGCCCCCGCCGCTCGAGCCCCACGCGCTTCACCAGCGTGCCGATGCCGTGCTCCATCGCCCGGCTGCGGGTCATCACGTTGAACAGGCCCCCGGCGATGAAGACGATGAAGAGGTAGGGGGCGGCGTCGATCAGCCCGCGGGGGATCGCGACGAAGATCGAGAACAGGAAGTCGACGGCCCCACCGAGCGAGAATCCCCCCGGGTCGGGCGTGTAGGCGAAGCTGTCGGGCAGGACCCGGGCGCGGCCGTCCACCTCCTCGCGCCGGTAGGCGCCGGGGGGGACCACCAGGGTCAGGAAGCTCGCCAGCAGCAGGATGTAGAAGATCATCACCATCGGGTCGGGGAACCGGCTGGGGCGCGCGGCGGCTCCCTCCTCGACCTCGCGGTCGCGGGCGTCGTCGGTCATCTCGTCTCCTTCCGTCTCTGGGAGGCCGGGGCGCCGGGGGCGCGGCGGTCTCCGGGGGGCGTCGCGAGGCCCGGCGGAGGCGGGCGGACGGCGCGAGGTCCTGCCGGGCGGGCGCCCGGACGGCGGGATCGCGGCCCCGGCGCCCGCGCTGGCGGCGTCCGGGGCGGCGCGGGCCGGCGAGGCCCGGGGTCCGGCGCGCAGGGCGGCCGCGCTTCGGACCCGGGTCCTCCCTGCCTCCTCGACCGACGGGCGGCAAGCCCGGCGTCCCCCGGCAGGCGCCGGCTGCCGTCTGGCGAAAACCGTCCCCGCAGGGCGCCCGAGGGGGCGGGAGGGCCGCGCCGCGGACGCGGCTCCGGCGGCGCCGGGGGCGTGCCGCCGACTCGATTGACAGCCGGGGGAGGGTGGTTACATTGGCGTCGATAAACTTACGCTGGCGTATAATCGCCGGCTGAGGACCACAAGGCGCCTCCGAAGGCGCCGACGGGAGGATCCGCAATGACCCAGCGCCTGCGCCCCCGGCGCGCGCCCGACCGCGCGCGCCCGCCCGCCCTCCGGGCCCGGCCGGCATGAGCCTGCGCGCCGATGCGCGCCCGGCGCCCGACGACCTGCGCGCCCGGCTCGACCTCGTGCGGGCCGCGAAGCGGGCGGTCGGCGACGCGGCCCGGGCCGAGGCGCTGGCCCGCCAGCGCGCCCGCGGCAAGCTGACGGCGCGCGAGCGGATCGCGGCGCTGGCCGACCCCGGCAGCTTCGTCGAGGCCGGCGCCCTGGTGCGCCCGCGCGACCAGCCCGATGCGCCGGGCGACGGGGTGGTCACGGGCTCGGCCCGGATCGGGGGGCGGCCGGTCTCGATCGTGGCCAACGACTTCTCGGTGATGGGCGGCAGCAGCGGCGAGGCGGGGGCCAGGAAGACCCTGCGGCAGACGCAAGCCTCGCTGGATCACGGGATCCCGTATGTCTCGCTGCTCGACGGCGGCGGGCACCGGATCCAGGAGGGGCTGGACAGCCGCCACTTCGCGGCGGTCTCGACCAACTTCCAGCAGCTGGTGGATCTGTCGGGCTGGGCGCCGATCTGCGCGGCGATGATGGGCTCCGGCTTCGCCGGCCCGTCGAACATGTCGGCGCTGGCCGACTTCGTGGTGATGGTCCGCGGCGCCACCATGGGCATCGCCGGGCCCGCGCTGGTGAAGGCCGCCACCGGCGAGGACATCGACAAGGAGGCGCTGGGCGGCGCCGCCGCCCAGGCCGACCGCCACGGCATCGCCGACCTTGCGGTGGACACGGACGCCGAGGCTCTGGAGGCGATCCGGAGGTTCCTCTCCTACTTCCCCTCCAACGCCGCCGAGCCGCTGCCGATCCAGCCCTGCGACGACCCCGCCGACCGTCGCGAGGAGGCGCTGCTGGACCTCGTCCCCGCCAACACGCGCCGCGCCTACGACGTGCGCAAGGTGCTGGCGGCGGTGGCGGACCGGGAGAGCCTGTTCGAGCTGAAGCCGGGCTATGCGCGCAACGTGGTGACCTCGCTGGCCCGTCTGGGTGGGCGGCCGGTCGGCATCATCGCCAACCAGCCGCTGCACCTCGCCGGCACGCTCGACAGCCCCGCCTGCGAGAAGGCGGCGCATTTCATCGCGCTCTGCGACGCCTTCGGGCTGCCGCTGGTGTTCTTCGTGGACATCCCCGGCTTCCTGGTGGGCTCCCCGGCGGAGAAATCGGGGCTCGTGCGCCGCTCGGCCCGCATCATCCATGAGCTGGGCAAGGCCACGGTGCCGCGGCTCTCGGTGGTGCTGAGGAAGGGCTACGGGCTCGGTTTCATCGCCATGAACGGGGGGCGCAGCTTCGGGGCCGACCTGACCGTGGCGTGGCCCAGCGCCGAGATCTGCGCGATGTCGATCGAGGGCGCCACGGACGTGGCCTTCGGCCGCGAGATCGCCGCCGCCCCCGACCCGGCCGCCCGCCGCGCGGAGCTGATCGCCGGTTTCCGCGCCCGCGTCGGCCCGCTGGAGGCCGCCGAGGGCTTCGGCGTCGACGACCTGATCGACCCGCGCGACACGCGCCCCGTGCTGGTCGAGGCGCTGAGCCGCCTCGCCCCCCGCCGCCGCGGCCGCGCCCGGCCGCCCAAACACCGGGACATCTCGCCGATCTGAAGCGGGAGACCGGACGCTGACATGGGGAACCGGACAGGAAGCCGGCCCCGGGGAGGAGACCCACAATGAAACTCGACGGCAAATCGCTCGAGATCCATCGTCGCCACCTGCTGGCGGGCGGCCTCGCCGCCGGCGCGCTGGCCGCCGCCCCCGGGCTGCGCGGCGCGCGGGCGCAGGGCGGGACCCTGCTGAGGGTGGCCGCGAACACCAACCCGTCCACGCTGGACCCGGTGACCGGGCGCAGCGGCGGGGACCACCAGTTCCTCTACCCCCTCTACGACACGCTGATCCGCTGGAAGCCGGAGACGATGGAGCCGATCCCCGGCCTGGCGAAGGAATGGTCCTACCCGGACGACACCACCCTGGTGCTGGAGCTGCGCGAGGGGCTGACCTTCCACGACGGCACGGCCCTGGATGCGGCGGCGGTGAAGGCGCATCTGGACCGGGCGCGCTCGGCCGAGACTTCGAACATCAAGGTGGACCTGAGCTCGGTCGAGGAGGTCGAGGCTACGGGGCCGACCACGGTGACGCTGAAGCTCACGGCGCCCGACCGCTCGCTGCCGCTGATCCTGACGGACCGGGCGGGGATGGTGGTCTCGCCGACCGCGGTCGAGGCCAACGGCGGCTCGGTCGACCGCAATCCGGTGGGGGCCGGGGCGTTCCGATACGTCGAATGGCAGGACATGCAGATCGTCGCCTACGCGCGGTTCGACGACTTCTGGGAGGAGGGCCTGCCCAGGGTCGACCGCCTGAACATGGCGATCATCCCCGAGGTGACCACCGGCGTCCGCTCGGTCATCGCGGGGCAGAACGACGTTGTGGTGACGGTGCCGGCGGTGCAGAAGGTGCTGCTCGACCGGGCCCCCGACGTGACGGTGCATGCCGAGCCCTCGCTCTACCTGCACATGATCTACATGGATTTCTCGAAGCCCCCCTTCGACGACATCCGGGTGCGGCGGGCGATGAACCTCGCCATCGACCGCGAGGCCTTCGTGAAGGCCGCGATGGGGGGGCTGGGCGAGCCCGCGACCACCCTCTACCCCAAGGCCTACTGGGCCCATGACGACGGGCTGGAGGACATCCTCGCCTACGATCCCGACCGCGCGCGGGCGCTGATCAAGGAGACCGGCGTCGAGCAGGTGGAATTCACCGCCGTCGCCTACCAGGACCAGGCCGCGATCCAGCGCCGCGAGGTGCTGATGAGCATGTGGGACAAGGTCGGGATCAAGGCGAACGTGACCACCACGACGGTCGCCGAGGGCTCGCAGAAGTTCTTCTTCGAGAAGTCGGTGAACAGCTTCTTCGCCGCGATCACGGCGCGGCCGGATCCCTCGATGGTGCCCAACATCATCTTCGGCAAGGACAGCTCCTACAACGGCGGGCGCCAGGCGATCCCCGGCATGGACGACGCCATCGCCGAGTCCCGCGTGGGCACCACGCAGGCCGCCCGCAAGGAGGCGCTGAGCCAGGTGCAGCGCATCGCGCTGGAGCAGGCCGTCTTCGTGCCGCTGCTGTTCGAGGTCTTCATCGTCGGCGTCTCGGACCGCTTCACCGGCTACCGGCCCAACCTGCTCGGGCGCCCGCGCTACGAGCATGTCGGGCCGGCGGCGAGCTGAGGAGGACGCGATGCTGGACCCCCGAATGCCCCCGCCCGAGGAGTGCGTGATCCGCCACGTCCTCGACCGTCATGCCGAGGCGCAGCCCGACAAGACCTTCGTGATCTTCGACGACGGGGAGGAGTGGAGCTTCGCCCACCTGCGCCGGACCGTGCGCGGCTGCGCCGACGGCCTGCGCCGGCTGGGCGTGGGGCAGGGCGACTTCGTGCTGGTGTGGCTGCCCAACGGCAAGGACTGCCTGCGGGTGATGCTGGCGCTGAACTACCTCGGCGCGGTCTACGTGCCCATCAACACCGGCTATCGCGGCGGGCTGATGGAGCACGTGATCGACAACGCCGGCGCCCGCCTGATGATCGCCGCAGCTCCCCTGGTGGAGCGCCTCGCGGGCGCGAACACCGCAGAGCTCCACGACGTCGTGGTGCTGGGCGGCGAGGCGGCCCCGGTTCCCGGCCTGGAGCTGCTGCCTGCCGGGGTGCTCGAGGGCGACCCCGACGCGCTGCCCGAGCCGGAGCGGCCGATCCAGCCCTGGGACACGTTCTCGATCATCTACACCTCCGGCACCACGGGGCCCTCGAAGGGGGTGCTGATCTCGCAGTTGCAGATGTGGGCGACCTTCATCCCCAACGACACCACGCGGATGGAGCATCGGGGCCTGGTGAACCTGCCGATGTTCCATGTCGGCGGCGCCGGCCCGATCTGGGCCACCCTGATGCGCGGCGGCTCCTTCGCCCTGGTCGAGAGCTTCCGCACCTCGGAGTTCTGGGAGATCGTCCGGAAATTCGACGTCCAGCACACCATCCTGCTGGGCGCCATGACCCCCTTCCTGCTCAAGGAGCCGC
This sequence comes from Albimonas pacifica, assembly GCF_900113695.1. Lineage (GTDB taxonomy): Bacteria > Pseudomonadota > Alphaproteobacteria > Rhodobacterales > Rhodobacteraceae > Albimonas > Albimonas pacifica. Next base: position 476,212 of record NZ_FOQH01000003.1, read on the forward strand.
CCAGCCCCAAGGACCGCGACCACCCGCTGCTGCGCGTCTCGATGATCCCCCTGTCGGACCAGCACGCCGAGTTCTCCGAGCGCTTCGGCGTCGACGTCTACACGTCCTTCAACATGACCGAGACGTCCTCGCCGCTGTTCGTGGGCCCCGCGCCCACGGCCCGCGGCACCGCCGGTCGGCCGCGGCCGGGCGTGGAATGCCGGGTGGTGGACGAGAACGATTGCGAGCTGCCCCCCGGAGAGACCGGAGAGCTGATCGTGCGCGCCGACATGCCCTATGCGCTGAACGGCGGCTATCACAAGAACCCCGAGGCGACCGCCAAGGCCTGGCGCAACGGCTGGTTCCACACCGGCGACGGGTTCCGGATGGACGCCGAGGGCAACTTCTACTTCGTCGACCGGATGAAGGACGCGATCCGGCGGCGCGGGGAAAACATCTCCTCCTTCGAGGTGGAGAAGGAGGTCGCCGCCCACCCCGCCGTGCGCGACTGCGCCGTGGTCGCCGTGCCCTCGGACCTCTCGGAAGACGAGGTGATGGCGATCATGAGCACGGCCCCGGGCCAGACCATCGACCTGCCCGAGCTGGTCGAATTCCTGCGACCGCGGCTCGCGCATTTCATGGTGCCGCGCTTCTTCCGCATCGTCGACGACCTGCCCCGGACCCCCACCGAGAAGGTGCAGAAGCACCTGCTCCGCGCCGAGGGGATCACCCCCGACACCTGGGACCGCGAGAAGGCCGGCATCGTCATCAAGCGCGACCGGCTGGTGATCGCCAGTTCCTGAACCCCTGCCGGCCCTTTCGGGCCGGCGCCTCCGCCCTCTCGCCGCCACCGCCCGCGCCGCGCGGGCGACCGGAGGACCCATGACCGCAGACGCCCGACCCCGCCCGCCCTCTCCGACCGTGACCGCGGAGGAGTTCGAGACCCGCCGCGCCCAGGTCCACGCCATGGGCGGGCCGGCCAAGCTCGCCGCCCGGCGCGAGGCCGGCATCCTCAACGCCCGCGAGCGGATCGACCGCCTCTGCGATCCCGGCAGCTGGATCGAGATCGGCGAGTTCGCCTGGTCCGCCCGCGAGGAGGACCGCGGCCGCACCCCCGCCGAGGGCATCGTCACCGGCTTCGGCAAGGTCGAGGGCCGCGACGTCGCCGTCGCCTCCTTCGACCTCACGGTGCTGGGCGCCTCGTCGTCCGCCACCAACATCCGCAAGCTGGATTTCCTGAAGAAACGCGCCTCGGCCGCCGGCATCCCCTGCGCCTTCCTGATCGAAAGCGCCGGCGCCCGGATGCCCGACATCCAGGGCGCCACCGGAATGGGCCGCATCGGCCTGCTGTCCTCGATGTCCCGCGACCGGGACACGCCTTGGGTCTCCGCCGTGCTCGGCCCCTGCTACGGGATGGGGACGTGGTATGCGGTGATGTCCGACTTCGCGGTGATGCGGAAGGACGCGACCTTCTCCGTCTCCAGCCCCAAGGTGACCTCGGTCGCCATGAGCCAGGAGGTGACGCCCGAGGAGCTGGGCGGCTCCGACCTCCACGCCGAGACCACCGGCCAGGTGGACCTGGTGACCGACACCGACGAGGAGGCCATCGACGCCCTGCGCCGGTTCCTCGCCTACCTCCCCTCCAACGCCTCCGAGGCGCCGCCCATGGGGACCCCCGCCCCCGGCGGCGACCCCGAGGAGGTCGAGGCGCTGATCCCGCCCGAGCGCCACAGGATCTACGACGGCCGCAAGCTGGTGGGGCTGCTGGCGGACGAGGGCTCGGTGATGCCCTTCCGGCCCCGCTTCGGGCGGACGCTGGAGACGGCGCTGGCGCGCATCGACGGGCGCACGGTGGGTCTCGTCGCCTCCAACCCGATGCGCAAGGGCGGGGCCATCGACGGGCCGTCCTGCCGCAAGATGACCGAGTTCACGGTGCTGTGCGACAGCTTCAACGTGCCCATCATCCTGCTGGCCGACACCCCCGGCTTCCTCGTCGGCCTGCAGGCCGAGCGGGAGGGGGTGGCGGGCGAGATCATGAACAACATCCGCGCCCTGACGCTCGCCACCGTGCCGAAACTGGCCGTCGTGGTGCGCAAGAGCTACGGGCAGGCCTACCTCAACCTCGGCGGCGGCATCGCCGATGCGCTGGCGGTGATGACCACCGGCGAGGTCGGCTTCGTGGACCCCGCCGTCGCCGTCTCGGTCGTCCACAACCGCAGGCGGGGGGACGGCGAGGACTACGAGACGCTGATGCAGGACATGGTCGTCTCCAACTCGCCGTGGGAGCTGGCGGGCATGTTCGCCGCCCACGCCGTGATCCGGCCGGGAGAGACCCGGGCGTGGCTGTCGCGGATGCTCGAGGTCATGCGCCGCCGCCCGACGGGCGAGGTCGGCGCCCACCGTCTCTCCACCTGGCCCACCAGCCTCTGAAAAGGACCTGACATGGAAGCGAAAAGCGAGATCACCGGCCGCGTGCTGGAGGTGGTGGCGAGCCCCGGCCAGCAGCTGGCCGAGGACGACCCGATCGTGGTGCTGGAGTCGATGAAGATGGAGATCGCCGTCACCGCCCCTCGCGCCGGAACCCTCCGCGAGATCAAGGTCGGGGTCGACGACCTGGTCGAGGAGGACCAGGTGGTCGCCCTGATGGACCCCGCCTGACCCGCGCGGCAGGGGCGCGCTGGACACCCCGCGCCCCGCCCGCTACCCGTCGAGACCACCGACCGCCGACCGCCCCCGGGGCGACGCGGCCCGCCGAGGGCGACCCGTATGAACTCGAAGGCCAAGCCGCGCGCCCGCTGGAACGGCAGGTTCGCCGCCCCCGAGCAGCACGCCGAAAAGCGCCGGATGATCCTGCGCGAGGCCGCCCAGGCCTTCAACGACCGCGGCTACCACAACGTCTCGCTCGACGAGGTCGCCTCGCGCCTCGGGATCACCAAGACGGTCTTCTACTACTACTTCCGCGACAAGAACCACGTGCTGCTGAGCTGCGTGGAGATCGGCTTCGAGCTGGCCGAGACCGCCCTGGCCGAGGCCGAGACCCGCCCCGGCGCCGCCCTCGACCGGGTCGTGGCCTTCACCCGGCTCTATGTCGAGGGCATCACCTCCGACCTCGGCGCCTGCGCGGTGCTGACCGACCTGACCTCGCTGCACCCCTCGGACCTCGACGAGGTCCGCGCGCGGCAGCGCAGGTTCGGCCGCCGCCTGATCCGCCTGGTGAAGGCCGGGGTCGAGGACGGCTCGATCGAGGTCGAGGATCCCTCCGCCGCGGTCAGCTGGATCGTCTCGGCGCCCCTGATGCTGCCCCGCCTGACGGCGCTGTGGGGGGAGACCGGGGCCGCCTGGCTCGCCGACCACTACGCCGAGTTCACCCGCCGCTCCCTGTCGCGCGCAGGCTGACGCGCTACCAGAGCGCCTCGCTGACCGTCGAGACATGGGCGGCGACGACCTTCCAGCCGACGTCGTCGAACTTGACCAGGGTCTGGCTTTGCCGGCCGATCAGGTCCTTGCCGCGCACCTTGAACTCCAGGTTCGTGGTGGCGAAGTCGCGGCCCAGCGTCAGGATCTCCAGCCGGATCCGCTTCTCCTTGATGCCCGGCCCCGGGGGACGGCGGACGCGGTGGGCGTGGATCTCGTCGAAGCCGTAGCCGTTCTCGTGCAGCGCGTAGCGGATGGTGTGGGGCGAGCGCCAGAAGGTGGCGTCCAGCACCTCCACGTCCTTGGTCTCCAGCGCCGTCTCGTAGCGCTCGAAGAGGGCGCGGACTTCCTCCACCACCTCGGGGATGTTGGGCGTGCGGTCGGTCATGCGTGCTCCCAGGCTTGCGCGAGCGCGAGAAGGGAGGCGTCCGCCCCCCGCGCCCCGATCACGGCGAGCCCCACCGGCGCGCCCTCGACGTCGCCCGCGGGCAGGACCAGCACCGGATGCCCGGTCAGCCCGCCCACGGCGCAATTGGCGTTGATCCGCTCCCGCGCCCGATCCATCTGCGCCAGCGGCAGGTTTTTCAACGGCGCCGGATCGGGCGTGGCGGGCAGGGCGACGACGCCTCCGCCCTTCGTGAGATGCGCGAGCCGCCCCCGCGCGTCGTCGCGCACCAGCCGGGCGGGGCCTTGCTGCGCCTCGGTCGTGGCCGAGCCGGCCATCAGGGTGCGGGCGACCAGGTAGGAGAACCGCGGAACCTCCGCCTCCACCCAGGGGCCGAACGTGGCCCAGGCCTCGGCCAGCTGCAGGGCGCGCTGCGCCTGCGCCCAGGCGGCGAGGCCGGGCGGGGCGAGGAGGTCCTCGCGGCCCTCGCCGACCAGCGCCTCCAGCCGGGCGAGGGCGGGGGCCAGCGCCTCGGCCACCCCCGGCCCGGCGAAGCCGAAGCAATCCGTGCCGACGGTCAGGCGGGAGGGCAGGGCGCCCGGCGCCTCGCCGATCAGGACTTCTCCGACCTTCGCGAAGGTCCCTCCGTCGCGGGCGAACCACCCGGCGGTGTCGGAGCTGGGCGCCTGCGGCAGCATCCCCGCAGTGGGGACCCGCCCATGGGTCGGCCGCATCCCGAAAAGCCCGCAGAACGAGGCGGGCACGCGCACGCTGCCCCCGGTGTCCGTCCCCAGCGCCGCGTCGCAGAGCCCCTGCGCGACGGCCGACGCGGAGCCGGAGGACGAGCCCCCCGGCACGCGCTCCGGCGCGCGCGGGTTCAGGGGCGTGCCGTCGAAGGCGTTCTCGCCCAGCAGGCCCAGCGAGATCTCGTCGGTGACGGTCTTGCCGACCAGCGTCGCCCCGTTGGCGAGCAGCCGGACGATGGCCTCGGCATGGGCCTGCGCCGGGGCATGGGTCGCTGCCCAGTCGGGGTTGCCGGCGCCGGTCACGCGCCCGGCGACGTCGAAAAGATCCTTGGCGGCGAAGCTCAGGCCGGCGAGCGGCCCCTCGGCCGCGCCCGCGATCTCGAAGCGGTCCACGAAGCACTCGCCCATGCGCATCCCCCTGCTGTTGCCGAGGACCACCCTCCCCGCTGGCGGCGGAGAGGGCAACGGCGGCGCGCCGCCTGCGACCTCGGGGCGAGGCCTAGCGGTCGAGGAAGCGGCGGATGTGGCCGGCGACCTCCTCGGGCTTCTGGTGGATGATCCAGTGGTCGGCGCCCGCGATCTCGACCATCTCCAGGTCGTCGCAAAGGTCCGGCAGGCCCTCGCGGCACTCCGGCAGCAGCGCGCCGTCGTCGAGGCCCCAGATCAGCAGGTGCGGCATGCGGATGCGCATCGCCGCCGGATCGAGTTTCTCGAGGATCGAGGCGTCGGCCTCCTCGCCCATCTCGGGCACCACCAGCGGCGTTGCGCGATACCAGTCGACCATCGCCTTCAACGCGCCCGGGCGGCTCCAGGCCTCTTTGTAGGCGGCCTTCTTCTCGGGCGTCATCCAGGTCATCTCCATCTTGCGCTCGAGCATCCGGATCACGCCCTGGCAATCGTCCTCGGCCAGCTTCTCGTGGCTGTCGGGGCGGCGCAGCCAGCGGATGTACTGGGAGGCCTCGCGCTGGGGGCCGTCCTTGAGCAGCTCGCGCTGGAAGGGCAGGGGGTGGACGCCGTTGACGATCACCAGGCGCTCGATCTTCTCGGGCGCGCGCATGGCGGCGTTGTAGGCGGCGCCGGCGCCCCAGTCGTGGCCGATCAGGGCGTGGGCCTTGCCGCCGGGGCGCCAGTGCTCGATCATCGCGATCGCGTCGGCGCCGATCTTGCCGGTGGCGTAGGCCTCGGTCTCGGCCGGCTTCTCGGTGAGGTTGTAGCCGCGCTGGTCGGGGGCGACGCAGAACCAGCGGTCCGAGAGGCGCCCGATCATGTCCGCCCAGGCGCCAGAATATTCCGGAAACCCGTGCAGCATCAGCATCAGGGGGGCGTCCTCGGGGCCGTCGACCAGGCAGCTGAACTCCAGGCCCCGAACGTGAACCGTCTCGCGTCGCATCGCATCCTCCCAATCGGTCCGCACGTTTAATCGCGCGATTAAGTCGCGACGGTACCGGGTTTGCGCGGGCATTGCCAGCGGGGACCGCGGCCCTCCGTCCCTTGACCCGGCCGCGCCTGCGCCGGAAGACGGGACCGGACGAGGAGGCCCCATGGACCCGGTGAAACGCCAGTACGAGAGCTATCCCTACCCCGCGCGCGACCCCGCCGACGAGGCGCGCCGGCTGGTGGAGGGCTCGCCCTCGGACCCGATCGAGATCGACCATTTCCTGTTCCGGGGCCGCCGCGACTGGCGCCGCCCGTTCCGGGCGCTGATCGCCGGCGGAGGCACCGGCGACGCCCTGGTGATGCTGGCCCAGAAGCTGGCCGACGCGGGCTGCCCGGCGGAGATCCACTACGTCGACCTCTCCGAGGCGTCCCGCGACATCGCGAAGGCGCGGATGGAGGCGCGGGGGTTGACCGCGACTTACGAGGTCCGCTCGCTGCTCGACGCGCCGCAGATCGCGGCCGAGCAGGGGGCCTTCGACTACATCGACTGCTGCGGCGTGCTGCACCACCTGCCCGATCCCTCGGCCGGGTTCCGGGCGTTGGGCGAGGCGCTGGCGCCGGGCGGCGGGATCGGGCTGATGGTCTACGCCCCCTACGGCCGCGACGGGGTCTACCCGATGCAGGACGCGCTGGCGTCGCTGCTGGGGAAGGATGCGCCGGAGGTGCAGGTGGCGATGGCGCGCGAGGCGCTGGCCTCGGTCCCCGAGACCAACGGCTTCCGCCGCAACCCGTTCGTGAGCGACCACGAGGCCTCGGACGCCGGCCTCTACGACCTGCTGCTGCACTCGCGCGACCGCCCCTATGCCGTTCCGGAACTGCTGGCGGAGCTTTCGGCCGCGGGGCTGGCCGCCGTCTCGTTCCTCGAGCCGCTGCGCTACGACCCCGCCCCGCACCTGCCCGCGACGCCGGCCTTCGCCGAGCGGCTGAAGCGGATGACCCCGGCCGAACGCTGGGCGCTGGCCGAGCGGTTGTCGGGCAACATGCGCATGCACGTGGTCTATGCGGTGAAGGCGGGGCGCGAGGGGCAGGCGATGGCGAGCCTCTCGGCCGAGGCGGTCCCCCGCTGGGGCGGCCCGGACCCGCGGGCGCTGGCCGCGAAGGTGCAGGCCGAGGGCGGCTTCGCCATCACCATGGCCGGCCTGCGCCACCGGGTTCCGATCCCGAAGGCCGCGGCGCCGTTCATCCCGGCGCTGGCGGCCGAGCGCAGCTTCGGCGAGATCGCGAAGGCCGCGCGGATGGACTGGTTCGCCTTCGCCTCGACCTTCGGGCCGGCGTACCGGGCGCTGGTCGGGGTGAACCTGCTGCACTGCTCGAAAGGTCTCGGCCGATGACGCCCGCCCATGCCGCGCCCGCGCCCGCGGGGAGCCTTCCGCCCTGGGCGCTGCCCTACGCGCCCGTCGCGCCCTTCGCGAGCCCGCGGCTGGCGGTGGCGCCCGGCATCCAGCCGCTGGACCCCGCCGAGTGGTTCCTGATCGCCGAGGACTACGCCGGCCAGATGGCCGAGCGCGACCGCCTGGTCGCCGACCACCCCGGCTGGGCCTTCGCCCGCACGCCGCAGGGCGAGGCGGCGGAGGCCGAGCTGCTGGAGCTGATGATCCCCCACCTGGTCGCGCGCCACGGCTTTCGCGAGGACGGCCCGCGGGCGCTGGTGCGCCCCGACGGAGTGCGGGTGGGGCTGGACGACCTGCCGCCGATCGCGACCGCGGGGCGGCTGGTGCAGGACGACCTCCTGCTGATGGCGCGGCCGGAGGGGGCGGAGGAGCATGTGCTGGTCTCCGGCATCCTGTGCTTTCCCGCGCACTGGACGCTGGGCGAGAAGATCGGCCGGCCGCTGCTGCGCATCCACCTGCCGGTGCCGGAGTATCCCGGCGACCTCGCGCGGCGGGTGCAGCGGTTCTTCGACGGGGTGCAGCCGGGGCGGCCGCTGTGGCGGGCGAACTGGCACTTCGCGGGCGGACCGGAGATCGTGACGCCGATGGCCGAGGTCGAGAAGACCCGCATGTATCGCGAGCGCCTGGCCCTGACCGAGGAGGCCTGGCTGCGGGTCGAGCGCCAGACGGTGGCGCGCCTGCCGCGGACCCGCGCGGTCCTGTTCGGGGTGCGCACGATCGTGACGCCGGCGGACGGGCTCTCGGCCGCGCAATGGCGCGAGCTGGACGCGCTGATCGCGGCGCTGCCGGCCGAGCAGGGCGCGCGCAAGCTGGGCCCGGCCCTGCGCGCCCGCGCGGCGCGGGAGGCGGCGCGGGCGGACTGACCCCGCCCGGGCGCCGGGGGGCCGGCTCGGGGGGCGTCGGGCCCCCGCTCGCCGGCCGCGCGGCCCGGGGGCCGCGCGCGCCCTAACGGGCCGGGTTGCGCTTCTCGAGCGGCCAGTCGGGCTGCGGCTCGAGCGCCAGCAGGGCGGGGATGTCGAGCGTGGGGATCGGCTTCCAGCCCGCGCCCGGCGGCGGGCGCATGTCGGCCTGCATCGTCGCGGCGGAGGCGCGCAGGGCGTGGCGGAAGGCCTCGACGATCTTCCACCGCTGGCCCTCGGCGCCCCACAGGCTCTCCAGCCGATGATGGTGGAAGTTGCGCCACAGGGCGGCGGCGCCGGCGGCCTGGGGGGTGGCGTAGGAGGTGCCGGAGGGCTCTCCCGCCTCGCCGTCCTCGGCCCATTCCGGGACCGGGGGGCGGCTGGAGAAGTCGTAGCCCGCGCGGTTGATGCGCATCGCCTGGCAGTGGATGTCGACCCAGCGGCGGGCGTCGTCGTCGCGATAGCCCCCGGGCGGATAGTGCCGGCACTGCCCGCCGGTGCCCTGCACGTCGTAGCCCGAGATCCCCAGCGTGCGGTCCCAGCGGGCCGGGAAGATCACCGAGTCGATCACCTGCCCCGCCGCGCAGCACAGGATCACGCCCGCCTCGTAGGCGCGGTTCACCGCCTCGGCCACGGCCGGGTCCATGCCCATCTCGCCGCCCAGCGCCCGGCGGATCGGCTCGTAGGCCGGGCCGAGGAAGCCGGGGTTGCCCATCGACATCGTGGCCACGCCCGGGACCTGCGGCTGGGCCAGCATGTGGTCGATCGCCCAGGCCACCCGCAGCGTGGCGCGCCGGGTCATCAGCGGGCCCGCGCCGGTGGGGGTGTAGAAGAGCGGCCCGTTCGCCACCCGGTAGGGGATCACCCGCACCCCCGGGACCACGCCCCGCAGCCGCCCCGGCACGTCGGCGCAGAGCGCGGAGAGCGTCTTCACCCCGTGGTCCGGCCACTCGATCAGGTCGTCGCCGACCCCGCCCGAGCGGGTCATGTCCGCGATCGGCCGCGCGTCCGTGCCCGGCGGCGGATCGTCCGGCGTGTCGCAGGCCCCGTCGAGGAAGTTGCGCCCCCGCTCCAGCAGCAGCCAGGCGGGCGGCGGCGCGCCGGGCGCCCAGCCGATCCCCTCGTGCGGCGCGACCCCGCTGTCGATATGCGCGACGATCGCCTGGCCGGGCGGGCCGGAGCCGTCCGCCGCCTCGGCGTCGACCAGCAGCTGCAGGGCCGAGGCGTAGCTCCCCCGGTCCGGCGCCGGCAGGCGCTTGATGTAGTCCATGGCGGTCCCTCCCCCTCGGCGATGACTTCCGCAACGGCATCCTGCCTGCCCGCGCCGCGCCCGTCGATGAACGAAGGCCGTCGGAACGGAAAAGGGCGGCGCCTTTCGGCGCCGCCCCCGGTTTTCCCTCGGTCCGATCTTCAGCGATCAGAGGTTGTAGTACATCTTGTACTCGATGGGGTGCGGGCAGTGCTCGAAGGCGTAGACCTCCTCCCACTTCAGCTCCGCATAGCCCTCGATCTGGTCGCGGGTGAACACGTCGCCCGCGGTCAGGAACTCGTAGTCGTCCTCGAGCGAGTTCAGCGCCTCGCGCAGGCTCCCGCAGACCGTCGGGATGCCGGCCAGCTCCTCGGGGGGCAGGTCGTAGAGGTCCTTGTCGGCGGCCTCGCCCGGATCGATCTTGTTCTTGATGCCGTCGAGGCCGGCCATCAGCAGCGCCGAGAACGCCAGGTAGGGGTTCGCGGACGGATCGGGGAAGCGGGTCTCGACGCGCTTGGCTTTCGGCGACTCGGTCCACGGAATGCGGATCGAGGCGGAGCGGTTGCGGGCCGAGTAGGCCAGCAGCACGGGGGCCTCGAAGCCCGGGATCAGGCGCTTGTAGGAGTTGGTCGACGGGTTGGTGAAGGCGTTGAGCGCCTTCGCGTGCTTCAGCACGCCGCCGATGTACCACAGCGCCTCGTCGGAGAGGTCGGCGTACTTGTCGCCCGCGAACAGCGGCTTGCCGTCCTTCCAGATCGACTGGTTGACGTGCATGCCGGTGCCGTTGTCGCCCGCGATGGGCTTGGGCATGAAGGTGGCAGACTTGCCGTAGGCGTTGGCGACCTGCTGGATGATGTACTTGTACTTCAGGATCGCGTCGGCCTGCTCGGTCAGCGAGCCGAACACCAGGCCCAGCTCATGCTGGCACGAGGCGACCTCGTGGTGGTGCTTGTCGACCTTCATGCCGATGCGGGCCATCGTCGAGAGCATCTCGGCGCGGATGTCCTGCATGTGGTCGACGGGGGGCAGGGGGAAGTAGCCGCCCTTGATGAGCGGGCGCATGCCCATGTTGCCCATCTCGAAGTCGGCGTCCGAGTTCCAGGCGCCGTCGACGGCGTCGACCTCGTAGGACACCTTGTTCATCTCGACCGCGTACTTGACGTTGTCGAAGAGGAAGAACTCGGCCTCGGGGCCCCAGTAGGAGGCGTCGCCGATGCCCGACGACTTGAGGTAGGCCTCGGCCTTCTTGGCGGTCGCGCGCGGGTCGCGCTCATAGAACTCGTTGGTGTCCGGCTCGAGCACATCGCAGTGGATGCACATCGTCTTCTCGGCGAAGAACGGATCCATGTAGACCGAGGTGCAGTCGGGCAGCAGCTTCATGTCCGACTTGTCGATCGACTTCCAGCCGGCGACCGACGAGCCGTCGAACATGAAGCCTTCCGCCAGGAAGTCCTCGTCGATCTCGGACTCGATGACGGTGACGTGCTGGAGCTTGCCCTTGGGGTCGACGAAGCGCAGGTCGAGGTATTCGACCTCCTCGTCCTTCATCTTCTTCACGACGGAAGCGGCGTCGGTCATGCTGGATCCTCTCCTTGGTGTCGCATGGGGCCCCGCTCGGGCCCGGGCGTCATGTATGCCGGGCGGGGGCGTTCGTATGGCGTCGGCCGCTGCGGCGGGCCGACGCGGATGGCTCGGTCGGGGCGCTCAGAGCGCGTCGGCGCCCTCTTCCCCGGTGCGGATGCGGATGGCCTGCTCGACGTTGGAGACGAAGATCTTGCCGTCGCCGATCTTGCCGGTGCGCGCGGCGGCGACGATCGCCTCCACGGCGCGCTCGACCATGTCCTCGTCGACCACGACCTCGAGCTTCATCTTGGGCAGGAAGTCCACGACGTATTCGGCGCCGCGATAGAGTTCCGTGTGGCCCTTCTGGCGGCCGAAGCCCTTCGCCTCGATGACGGAAAGGCCCTGCACGCCGATCTCCTGGAGCGCCTCCTTCACCTCGTCGAGCTTGAACGGCTTGATGATGGCCTCGATCTTCTTCATGGACCTCCGGGCTCCCTCGTTGTCCGCTGCGGCGGAGGGGCCGGTCGCCCCGCACGTCGCGCGTGATGTTCATGCAGGCCGCATGCCAAGCGCATCGACCCGGCGGATGCAATGGGCGCCGCTGCGCCGGGACCGGACGGACCCGGGAATCGAGCGGCGGCGCCTGTTATCAGGGCAGATTGCCCAAGGCATAGGCAAGAACGAAGAGGTTTCGATGGAGCTTGTTTCCGCAGCGCAGATGCGCGCCCTCGAAGCCGCGGGCATGGCCTCGGGCGTCTCCGGCGTCGAGTTGATGGAGCGGGCGGGCGCCGCGGCGCTGAAGGCGATCCTCGACTGGCGTCCCGACCTGCGGGTTCCGCGCCATGCTCCGGCGCTGGTGCTCTGCGGGCCGGGCAACAACGGCGGCGACGGCTACGTGATCGCGCGGCTGATGAGGGGCATGGGATTCCGCCCGACCGTCTATCGCTACGCCCCCGACAAGCCCCAGCCCGAGGAGGCCGCCGAGGCCGCCCGCCGCTGGGCCGCCGCGGGCGGAGAGACCCGGCCCTGGGACGACGACGAAATCGAGGAGCGGATCGGTTCCTTCGACGACGCGCTGGTTGTCGACGCCCTCCTGGGCATGGGAACCACGCGCCGGATGCCCAGCCTGCGCGCCTTCGACAGTTTCGAGCCGAGCGTGTGGTCCGCCCTGGGCTCCGACGACCCCTCGCGTCGGCGCCACGTGGCCATCGACGTTCCCAGCGGCCTGTGCTCGGAGACCGGGGCGTCGCTGGGCTGCGCCTTCTCCGCCCAGCTCACGCTGGCGATCCAGGCGCTGAAGCCCGGGCACGTGCTGATCGACCGCCGCGCGGGCGGCCATGGCGGCGCGCTGGGCGAGGTCCAGGTGCTCGACATCGGCCTTCCCGCGCGCCTGCCGGACGACGCGCCCGGCCCGCGGTCCTTCCTGCTCGACGCGCCGGAGGCGCGGGCGCAGATGAGGGCCCTGCGCCCCCTCTGGCAGGGTCACAAGTTCGCGCACGGCCACGTCCTCGTCCCCGCGGGCGGCGTCGGGAAGGGCGGCGCCGCGCGGCTGGCCGCACGGGCGGCGCTGCGCACGGGCGCGGGGCTGGTCACGGTCTGCCCGCCGCCCTCGGCGCTGATCGAGAACGCCGCCCGGCTCGACGCGGTGATGCTGCGCGCCGTCGCCGATGCGGACGCCTTCGCGGCGATGCTGGAGGACCGGCGCATCCGCTGCGTCGCTCTGGGCATGGGCCTGGGCGCGGACGAGCGCCGCTCCCCCCGCACCCGCGCCCTTGTCGAGGCGGCGCTGGCCGCCGCCTCCCCGGCGGATGCGCCCAGTTCGGCAGGACCTGTCCGCTCGGCGGTGCTGGACGCCGACGCCCTGACCGTCTTCGCGCAGGACCCGGAGGCGCTGTTCGCCCTGACCCGGGGCCGGGCCGCGATCCTGACGCCGCATGCGGGCGAGTTCGCACGCCTGTTTCCGGACCTGGCCGCCCGCCTCTCGTCCCCGGTTCCGTCGGACGATCGCTGGACGCCCTTCGGCCGCCTTGAAGCGGCGCGCGAGGCCGCCGCCCGCGCTGGCTGCACCGTGCTTCTGAAGGGCCCCGACACGGTGATCGCGGACCCGGACGGGGAGGCCTGGGTGCACGCGGCGGTGCGCGAACGCGCCTCGCCCTGGCTGGCCACGGCGGGGGCGGGGGACGTGCTGGCGGGGATCATCGCCGGGCTCGCCTCCCAGCGCGGGGCGCCGCGGGCGCGGCTCGCGGCCTTCGCGGCCTGGCTGCATGTCGAGGCCGCCCGCGCGTTCGGCCCCGGCCTGATCGCCGAGGACCTGCCCGATCAGCTTCCGGGGGTGATGCGGGGCCTGCTGGCCGCCTCCTCCTGAACGGGGGCGGCGCCCTCGACCCGGCGCCCGGCTGCCGCGTCGCGCCCGGCGCCGCGGGTCGAGAGCGGCGCCGGCGGCGCGGTCAGGCGAGGCCTGCCGTGCGCCGCTCGAGATGCGCGCGGATCAGCTCCGCGTTGCGCCGGTTCGCCTTGAAACCGAAGTCGAGCAGGTCGCCGAGCACCGGAACCGCGCCCACCACCGCGTCGAGCGCGATGTTGCCGACCATCTTCGCCACCAGCGTGGCGGGCAGCCCGGCGTGCCACGCGGTCCAGGCCACGTAGCCCGAGACCACCAGCCCCGCGCCGTCGCCGATGCCGGGCACGAGGCCCAGCAGGCCGTCGAGCCCGAAGCGCCACTCGGTCAGCGGCAGGCGGAAGCGGGTGTCCATCCACTTGGAGGCGAGATCCGCCCGGCGCAGCAGCTCCACCTCGTCCTGGGTCAGGCTGGAGCCGGCGAAGCCGCCGGCGGGTCCGGCCGCGGAGCCGCGGGCGGCGGCGTCGGCGCCCGAGCGGCCGGGGCCGCGGGCGGAGGGACGCTCCGCGGGCTCCAGGATCTCGCCGTCGATGGGGGTCTCATGGCGCATGGCGCTGGGGGTCCTGTAGGGAAGGGGAGGGGGGGCGCGCCGTCAGCGGCGCGCGATGATCCACACGGCATGCACGACGCCGGGGATGTAGCCCAGCAGGGTCAGCAGGATGTTGACCCAGAACTGCAGGCCGATGCCCACCTGGAGGAACACCCCCAGCGGCGGCAGCAGGATCGACAGGATGATGCGGATCAGGTCCATCGGTTCGGTCTCCGTCGTGCGTGGCGATGCGCCCGGCTACGGACGCGCGTTCCACTGCATGGAGGTAGGACGCCCCCCCGCCCTGGACGAGCATTGCGGCGCGAAAACCGCGGATGCGGCGGAAAGGCGCCCGCGCCGCGGCGCGCCGCCTTCCCGGACCCCGCGCGACGCGGCGTCCGCCCGTCGCGCCGCCCCCGCTGCGGCCCGGCGCAGCCCGGCGCGCGGAATCGCCGATCAGGACTCGCGCCCCGCGCGGAAGCCTGATAGGTCAGCCCCCGAATCCGCGCCGGCTCCGGCCGGCGGCGGCCGCTGCGGGCGTGGTGGAACCGGTAGACACGCGAGATTTAGGTTCTCGTGCCGCAAGGCGTGGGGGTTCAAGTCCCTCCGCCCGCACCAGGCGACGCCGGCGGCCGAGAAGAAGCTGGAACAGGACGTAAAATGCAGGTCGTCGAAACCAAGTCCGAAGGTCTGAGCCGCGCCTACGCGATGACGCTGCCCGCGTCCGCGCTCGCGGAGAAGATGAACGAGAAGCTCATGGCCGCCCGCGAGGAGGTCCAGATGAAGGGCTTCCGCAAGGGCAAGGCCCCGCTGCCGCTCCTCAAGAAGATGTTCGGCAAGTCGCTGCTGGGCGAGATCGTGCAGGAGTCGGTCGACGGCGCCATCCGCCAGCACTTCGAGCAGACCGGCGACCGTCCCGCCCTGCAGCCCGACGTGAAGGTCACCAACCAGGACTTCGACGAGGGCCACGACCTGCACCTCGAGCTGGCCTACGACAAGCTGCCCGACATCGAGGAGCCCGACTTCTCGAAGATCCAGCTCGAGAAGCCGGTGGCCGAGGTCGAGGACGCCGCGGTGGACGAGGCGCTGGCCAAGCTCGCCGAGGGCGCGCAGACCTTCGAGCCCCGCGAGGAGGGCGCGGCCCTCGAGGACGGCGACCAGCTGACCTTCGACTTCCTGGGCAAGGTCGACGGCGAGCCCTTCGAGGGCGGCTCGGCCGAGGACTTCCAGCTGGTGATCGGCTCGGGCCAGTTCATCCCCGGCTTCGAGCCGCAGCTCGTGGGCATCAAGGCCGGCGAGACGAAGGACGTGACCGTCACCTTCCCCGAGGACTACCAGGCCGAGCATCTGGCGGGCAAGGAAGCGGTCTTCACCTGCACCGCCAAGACCGTCGCCGCCCCGGTGGCCGCGAAGGTCGACGACGAGCTCGCCAAGCAGTTCGGCTCCGACGACCTCGAGGGCCTGAAGACCCAGGTCCGCGAGCAGCTCGCCAACGAGTACAACGTCGCCTCGCGCGCGCTGGTCAAGCGCAAGCTGCTCGACGCGCTGGACGAGACGGTGAAGTTCGACCTGCCCGCCTCGCTGCTCGACGTCGAGGCGCAGCAGATCGCGCACCAGCTGTGGCACGAGGAGCACCCCGAGGTGCAGGGCCACAACCACGACGCCATCGAGCCGACCGAGGAGCACAAGGCCCTCGCCGCCCGTCGCGTCCGACTGGGCCTGCTGCTGGCCGAGACCGGCTCCAAGCACGAGATCCAGGTCTCCGAGCAGGAGATCATGCAGCGGATCGTGCGCCAGGCGCAGCAGATGAACGTGCCCCCGCAGGCGTTCTTCGAGTATGTTCGCCAGAACGAGGGCGCCATGCAGCAGATCCGGGCCCCGCTGTTCGAGGACAAGGTCGTCGACTACATCCTCGAGCTGGCGCAGGTCACCGAGGTGACCGTCTCCAAGGACGAGCTGCAGGCCCGTCTCGAGGCGATGGACGCCGAGGACGAGACCGCCTCGGCCTGATCCGGCCCATCCGGCCCCCTCGCGGGGCCCGACCGCCCTTGCGGCCCGCCCTCGCGGCGGGCCGTTCGCGTTTGCGGGCGGGCGTCCGGCGCCGTGGGGGGCGGGCGCATGGCCAAACGGGGACATTTCGGGCTGGTTTCCAGGGAAATTTCCGTAAGGTGAGACGGCGGGGCCCGCCCCGCCGCGCGCCGGCCGCCGCCCGGGGCCCAGCTTGCCGAAAGGACCCCGCATGACGCCTCGCCTCGCCGCCCGCCGCCGCCGGTCTTCAGTCCCGTGCGGGAGGGGGCGCGACGCAGGAGCGGGGCGGCCGCGCGGCCGGGCATGGGCCGCGCCGCTCGCCCTCGTCGCGCTGGGCGCGCCGGCGGCCGAGGCGCAGACCGTCGCCGAGGTGCGCAAGGAGATCCGGGCCGCCGCCCGTTCCAGCGATTTCGGCAAGTCGGTGCTGGGGCTGACCGGCTTCGCGGCGCTGCCCGGGGTCAGCGCCTCGAACTTCACGATCGACGACGGGGCCGCGTCGCGGACCGAGCTCAGCCGGCTGGTCGGCGCGCCCTCCCGCCGGTTCGAGGACCTCGGCGTCCTGGGCGGCGACCTCTACGCCGAGGCGACGGTCAGCTGGTTCACGGCCGAGACCGACTACCCCACCTTCTTGCCCGGCTCCGCCTTCGCGGCCGCGCCGCGCAACCGGATCGACGCCTACACGGTCGTCGGCGGGCTGGGCGTGGCCTACGACCTGACGCCCTCGCTCTCGCTGACGCCCATCGTCACGGCGGGCTGGGGGATGGTGCAGGACGACACGACCTTCGCGGGCCCGGGGGCGCGGCGGCTCGACCGGGCCACCGACGACCTGCTGTTCAACTGGGACGTGCAGGAGATCCTCTACGGCGGCGCCCTGCGGCTCGACTACGAGACGCCGCTGCCGGGGGACGTGAATTTCACCGGGCGGGGGCGGCTGAACTGGGTGTTCGGCACGACCTATTCCGCCTCCAGCCGGGTGCTGGAGGGCGACACCCGCTTTGGCGTGGTCACGGCGCATGGCGAGCTCGACGGGCCCACCACCCATTCGGTGTTCGGGCGCGAGCTGCGCTGGATCCTGTTCGCCGCCGGCGCCTGGATCACCGGCGACGGGGCCGAGGCGCTGGGCGTCGGCTGGATCGCCGAGTTCGGCCTGGGCGCCGAGCTGGTCGACCGCGAGGTCGCCCGCGGCCTCGGCGTCGAGGGCGTCAGCCTGCGGATCTCGGCGATCACCGGCGACGACCTGTTCGGCTGGAGCGTCGGGGGCGGCCTCGAGTTCTGAGCCCGCCGCCTCGGCCGGAAGCCGCCGGGGGCGGCGGCCTCCGCGGGATCGCGCCGCGCCGCTGCCGCCCGCCGGTGGGCGACTCGCGGCCCTGCGGGAGGCCGGCGGGGTCCCCGCCGGCCTCCCGCAGAGCGGACGGCGGCCACGCGGGCGGGCGGCCGGCGACCGCGGGCAGGGCGGACGGCGACCAGGCGGGCGCGCGGCCGGCGACCCCGCGCGACGGCGGCAGGGCCGCGTCCGCGTGCGGGCGGAGCGGGCGGCTGGGCGGGTCCCCGGTTCAGCCGAACAGGAAGTCGCCGCGGTCGAGGTCGTCGGCGTCGAACTTCAGGATCGTGAACTGGCCCCTGCCGTAGTCGACCACCGCGTGCTTGCGGTGCTGCTCGATGTCCAGGTCGCGGAAGCCCATGCCCTTGACGTCGATGACGAAACGGTCCTGGCGGTCGTCGTAGTCCTTCACCGTGTCGCGGCCGTCGCCGCGGCCGAACTCGATCCGGTCGCGCCCGCCGCCGGCGATCAGCACGTCGTTCCCGCGGCCGCCGTCGAGCCGGTCGTGCCCGCCGCCGCCCTTCAGCAGGTCCCCGCCCGAGCCGCCGATCAGCCGGTCGTCGCCGCCGCCGCCGAGCAGCCGGTCGGCCCCGCCGAGCCCGACGAGCTTGTTGTCCGTCCCGTCGCCGGCCAGGCGGTCGTCCTTCTTCGAGCCGCGGCCGTCGTCGTCGCGCACCAGGGTCTGGGCGCGGATCTCCTCGCTCAGCACGCCGCCGGTCGCCGAGGTCAGGCGCACGATCAGCTTCTCGTTCGCCTCCGCCAGCCGGTCGCCGGTCACGCCCAGCGTCAGGGTCCGCTCGGCCTCGTCCGCCTCGAAGTCGATGCGCCCGGTCAGCTTGCGCCCGTCGACGTCCGACTTCGCCACCCGGCCGTTCCCGGTCAGGATCTCGTAGCGGACCGAGCCGGCCTCGGCCGTGTCGCCGGTGCGGGTCGCCGTGAAGGTCACGTCGCGCACGCCCCGGTCGCCCTCGGCGACCGCGGCCCGGTTCGCGGCCAGCGCGAAGATCGAACCGACGTCGCCGTCGTCGTTGAGGATCGTGACGCTGCGCTGCGCGGCGAGGACCGAGACCCCCGGCGCCTCGGTCGAGATGCGCACCGTCAGCGTCTCGTCGAGCTCGGCGACCGCGTCGGATTCGACCTCGACCTGGATGGTCTTGGCCGTCTCGCCGTCGGCGAAGGTCACCGAGCCGTTCCCCGACAGCCGGTCCGCCGTGCCCGAGACGGCGTAGTTCACCGTCAGCGATCCGGTCGCGTCGCCGCCCCGGGCGACGGTGAAGTCGACGAGGATCGAGCCCTCGTCCCCCTCCGCCGGGTCGTTGCCGGTGCGGGTCAGCAGCAGGGTGGTCCCCAGGCTCGGCGCATCGGTGGGCGCGGTGACGGCCGAGGTGGTCGCCCCCGACAGCCCGGCCGAGGCGGAGACGAAGTTCAGGTCGCCGGTCAGCGCGAAGTCGAGCGCCGCCGCCGCCAGCGCCGCGGGATCGGTGATGCCCGCCGCCTGCGCCTGCTCGGTCGCCCAGGCCACCAGATCCTCGGGCAGGTCGTCGAGCGTGACCGCCACGCGCGGGAAGGCGCGGTCGGTGTAGTCGCGCGTGCCCTCGCCCGCGCCGTAGTCGAGCAGGGACGTGCGGTTGGTCACCCGCCATTCGTCGGCGAAGTCGCCGTAGAGCAGGTCGAAGTCCACCGGCAGCAGCAGCGCGACCCCGTCCACCTGCAGGTCGTTGGAGGCGTCGCCGTCGAGGTCGCCCAGCAGCCCCTCGACCGAGCCCGCAGCCCGGTCCCCGTTGAGGAACACCTGCACGTTGAGATTGGTCTCGAACAGCGAGACCTTCAGCTGCTCGCCCGAGGCGTAGACGATCGTGTAGACGCCGTCGTTGAGATAGACCCGGCCAGAGCCGACCTTCAGCGACCCGTCGCCCTCCCGCAGGCCCGAGGCCGCGCCGTCGATCCACAGGGGATCGTCGCGGGTCAGGTCGAGGGTGACGCGCCGGTTCCCGACCTGCGTGCCGAGCTGGGTGATGACCGAGACGGCGTCGGTCAGCGCCTCGGTCCGCACGTGGACCTGCAGGGGGTCGGCGGTCCCGCGGATCAGCACGAACTCGCCCACCGCCTGGAAGTCGTAGCCCAGCCCGTCGAGCGTGGTCAGGTGCGGGTCGCCCCAGAACCGCGCGATCAGCGGCGGCGGCGGCGGGGGCAGCCCGTCGTCGTTCAGGACCTCGACCGAGGCGCGGGCGCGTCCGATCGCGACCGGGTCGTCGTTGGTCAGGTTGCGCGCCGCGGTCAGCCGCATCTCGAGCACTTCGTCGCGCTCGAAGCTCGTGTCGCCCAGCACGTCGATCGAGACGGTGACCGAGGCGACGCCCGGCGCGAACGAAACCGTGCCGCTGCGGGGCAGGGCGCCGTCCACATCGGCCGACTCCAGCGCCCGTCCGGAGCCGGTGTCGCCGCGCAGCAGCCAGTCGACCTCCAGCGCCTCGGACGGGTCGCCGAAGCGGGCGACGACGAACTCCAGCGTCTGCACGCCCGCGTCGCCCTCGACGATCGAGGCGGGGGCGGAGACGGAGACCGAGACCGGGATCTCCCCGTCGGTCACCTCCCACCACCAGACGCCGGGGACGCCGGTGTTGCCGGGCGTGCTCTCGAGCGCGAGCATGCCGGCCTGGTCGCCGGACGGGGGCAGCTCGAAATAGGCGCCGTCGACGCCCGCGGTCCAGCCGGCGCGCGCGGCGGCGCCCCCCAGGCCCCCCTCGCCGCCCGAGGCGTCGCCGGCGGTCCAGTTCACGTTCTCGTAGCGGAACATGATGTTGAAGTCGCCGGCCGACCGCCCGTCCTGGCCCGAGGCGTCCTCGAGCACGATCTGGAAGGCGGAGGTCCGCTCGCTCCCGTAGGCGTAGTGGCCCACGTCGTCCCAGGTGATCGTCACGCGGTCGAGGACGGGGTCGACGTCGTACCACACCAGGTTCGAGCCGGTGGAATTCCCCCCGGGGCTGACGGCCGTGGGCCCGGAGCGGGTGTCGACGTCGGCGAAGAAGGCGAACAGGCCGGCGGTGGAGCCGGCGGTGATCGCGAAGGGGGTGAAGCTCGCCAGCGGCTGGGCGAAGGTGACGTTGCCGTTGGTATTGACGTAGAGGCCCGTGTACTCGGTCCCGAAGAAGCGCAGCCCGGTCTCGAACACGGCCGTGAGGTCGACGAACGCCGAATGGCCGTCGTCGCTGCGCGCGACCGACCCCTCGCCGAAGCCCGCCTCGCCGCCCAGTCCGTCGATCAGGACCCCGCCCGGGTGCGCCGGGTCGTCGATCAGGCTCGAACCCGCCATGGCTCGTCTCCTCCCACATGCGATGCCGGCGCGCCGTCTCATCCGGCATGCCGTCCGGCCCCCCGGGCCGCCGACCTGCGTCGCGCGGCCATGCGGGCCGCGCGGGACGCGCGAAGCTGAACCTGCACCCCCCCGTCCCGGCCGGTCGCGCAGGGGCCCGGCGGCGGGCGGGGTCGCCTCGGCCGGGTCCGAGTCGTCTTGTCTCCCAAGACGACGAACGAATTGCTAACGCCGCGTCCCGATATCGGAAACGGCTGATTAAGCAACATGAATGCAGCCGCAAGCATCTCCGGGCCGAGGCCCGGCCGGCTCACGATTTGTTAAGCTTCGCGCCGGATCTCTTGGCCGGCCGGGGGCCGCGGCGTGGCCGCCGGGACCGGCCGCGTCGGTCCGCTTGGGGGCGCGCCCTTGAAGGCCCCCCGGCGAAGGCATAGGACAGAAGGGCGAGTTTCTCTGATCGCCCTCTCCGCGCCCGTCCGGGTCCGCGCGACGGCGCCCGCCATGACCCCTCCCGCGCCCGTTCAGGGCCGCGCGCCCGCATCCGAAAGGCCGATCCATGAAGGACCCCGTCGAGCATTACATGAACACCCTGGTCCCGATGGTGGTCGAGCAGACCGCCCGGGGCGAGCGCGCCTACGACATCTTCTCGCGCCTGCTGAAGGAGCGGATCATCTTCGTCTCGGGGCCTGTCCATGACGGCATGTCGACCCTGATCGTGGCGCAGCTGCTGTTCCTCGAGGCCGAGAATCCCAAGAAGGAGATCTCGATGTACATCAACTCCCCGGGCGGGGTGGTGACGTCGGGGCTCTCGATCTACGACACGATGCAGTACATCCGGCCGAAGGTCTCGACGCTGTGCGTGGGGCAGGCGGCCTCGATGGGCTCGCTGCTGCTGACCGCGGGGGCGAAGGACATGCGCTTCTCGCTGCCCAACTCCCGGATCATGGTCCACCAGCCCTCCGGCGGCTACCAGGGCCAGGCGACCGACATCCTGATCCACGCGCGCGAGACCGAGGCGCTGAAGCGGCGCCTGAACGAGATCTACGTGCACCACACCGGCCAGGACTACGCCACGGTCGAGGCGGCGCTGGAGCGCGACAACTTCATGAGCCCCGAGACCGCGAAGGACTGGGGGCTGATCGACGAGATCGTCACCAGCCGCGCCGATCCCGAGGCCCCCTCGGCCTGATCGGGGCGCGCCGGGCTCCGCGGAACGGAGTCCGGCGCGCGGCGCGCGCCTGCACGGCCGCGCGCGACGACGCGATCACGGTTTCGTCGTCGGGCTGCGTCGGATTTGCGGGGGCTTCGCCCTTGCCTCGGCCGCCGCGGCGTGCAGGAATGGGAGAAACGCCGGGATTCGCTGCGCGAAGCTAGCGATCCCTTAAGGTTCGAGGACCTACGGTGACCCCGTGGCGCGAACCACGGGGCGGGAGAACTGGATGACCAAGCCGACCGGACAGGACTCGAAGAACACGCTCTACTGCTCCTTCTGCGGAAAGAGCCAGCATGAGGTGCGCAAGCTGATCGCGGGACCCACCGTGTTCATCTGCGACGAATGCGTGGAGCTGTGCATGGACATCATCCGGGAGGAGACCAAGACCTCCCTGGTGAAATCGTCCGACGGCGTGCCGACGCCGACCGAGATCTGCCAGGTGCTCGACGACTACGTGATCGGCCAGATGGTGGCCAAGCGCGTGCTGTCCGTCGCCGTGCACAACCACTACAAGCGCCTGAACCACGCCCAGAAACAGCAGGACGTGGAGCTGGCGAAGTCGAACATCCTGCTGATCGGCCCGACCGGCTGCGGCAAGACGCTGCTCGCGCAGACGCTCGCCCGCATCCTCGACGTGCCGTTCACGATGGCCGACGCCACGACCCTGACCGAAGCCGGCTACGTCGGCGAGGACGTCGAGAACATCATCCTCAAGCTGCTCCAGGCCGCCGACTACAATGTCGAGCGGGCGCAGCGCGGGATCGTGTACATCGACGAGGTCGACAAGATCTCGCGCAAGTCGGACAACCCCTCGATCACCCGCGACGTCTCGGGCGAGGGCGTGCAGCAGGCCCTTCTGAAGATCATGGAGGGGACCGTCGCCTCGGTTCCCCCGCAGGGCGGGCGCAAGCATCCCCAGCAGGAGTTCCTGCAGGTGGACACGACCAACATCCTGTTCATCTGCGGCGGCGCCTTCGCGGGCCTCGACCGGATCATCTCCCAGCGCGGCAAGGGCTCGGCCATGGGCTTCGGGGCGGAGGTCCGCTCCGAGGAGGACCGCCGCATCGGCGACGTGCTGATGGAGCTCGAGCCCGAGGATCTGCTGAAGTTCGGCCTGATCCCGGAGTTCGTCGGCCGCCTGCCGGTGATCGCCACGCTCAAGGACCTCGACGAGCCCGCGCTGGTGCAGATCCTGTCCGAGCCGAAGAACGCCCTGGTCAAGCAGTATCAGCGTCTGTTCGAGATGGAGGACGTGAAGCTGACCTTCACGGACTCGGCGCTGTCCTCGGTCGCCCGCAAGGCGATCGAGCGCAAGACCGGCGCCCGCGGCCTCCGCTCGATCCTGGAGAACGTGCTGCTCGACACCATGTTCGACCTGCCCGGCTCCGAGGGGGTCGAGGAGGTGGTGGTCAACGACGAGGTCGTCGAGGGCCGCGCCAAGCCGCTGCTGATCTACGCGGAGAAGCAGGACAAGGACGCCAAGGCGTCGGCGTCCTGAGCCTTCTCTGCCGCGACGATTTCGACGGGAGCGCCCAACCGGGCGCTCCCGTTTCGTTTGGGCGGGGCGGGAAGGCGCCGGGATCCAGCGCGGGCCAGTCGCCGCACGCCGGGGAACACGGTCACTTCCGCAGCAGGTGCTGATCCACCCAGGCGCCGGTCTTGGCGAAAGCGGCCTTGGCTTCCGGAGACGCCGGCCGTTGCGCTATGAAGACATGCGGCATGCCTTCGTACAGATCGAGCTTCACCGTCCGCCCCGACTGGTCGAGCGCCTGATACAGGCGGATGAAGTCGCTCACGAACAACTCCCTGGTGCCGCCGCCCTGGATCAGCGTCGGGGGAAAGCCCGCGGCGAAGTCCCCGTAGACGGGCGAAACATAGGGATTCCGCTGATCCGCCTCGTCGGCATAGGCGATCGCGGAGGGACCCAGCACAGCCCTGTACGTATAGTTCGCTTCTGCATCGCGGAGCGTTCTGTACGTGTCGCCCGTCTCGGTGACGTCGGCCCAGGGGGACCAGAGGACAAGCGCGGCGGGCATCTCGAGCCCCTCGTCGCGCATCCTGAGGACGCTTCCGGCCGCAAGTCCGCCGCCCGCGGAATCCCCGGCAAGGACGATGTCGCGCCCGCCGACGCCTGCTTCAGCCAGCGCGGCGAATACCGAGACGACCTCGCCGGTCGCCTGGTCCCACTGGGCGTGGGGGGCGAGGGTGTACTCTATGGAGATCACCTTCAATCCGGTCGCCGCGGCGAAGAGCACCGCCTGCGGGGTCTTGGCGACGCCGAGCACGTAGGCGCCGCCGTGGGTGTAGACGCCGATCCTGTCGTCGCCGACAGGATCGGCCGGGATGATCTCGACGACTGGAACGCCTCCGATCTCGGTGTCGCGGAACGTGATGCCCAGGCCCGCTGCAAGGACTTCGGCGGCGGCGGCATTCTGGGCCCCCGCCGCCGTCCGAACCGTCGTCCAGCCGTCCACGTCGTCGGGCGCAGGCACTGTCTGATCGCGGTTCTTGCCCTTTTCGGCGAAGAAGGCGCTCCAGTCGGGAGAGATCGTCGTGGGCGCCTGCGCCCAGAGCGGCTGCGAGTCCTGGGCCGCTCCCACGGATCCGCTGGCTGCCAGGACGGAGAAGGCCGTCGCGATCAGGTGCAATTTCATGGATGTCTCGCCTCCTTGCGGTCGACGCGGGGCGCTGCCCGCTGTCGGTGCATTCGCCGCCGAGGTCGTCGGTTGCCCCGACCAGAACTAAGGCATCGCCTCCCCGTGCGGATTGTCCTGGATCAAGGGCGACGGTCCGAGCATGGCTGCGGCCGACCTCCGAAGGTCCGGCACGTCCGCTCCGCAGACATGCGCAATCCTCAAGAGCCCCGGCGTGCTCGGCGGTCAGGCCTGCGGCGGGCGGCGCGACCCGGCTGCCGGGGACGCCTGCTCCGGCGTGGCCCCTGCCGGGCGGCTCCGCGGATATCAGGGTGAAGTCCCGACCGACCCCGCCCCCGCGACCTTCGACTCCTTGATTCCGCCCTCTCCCCGCTCCACTTTCAGGGATCGCCGCGCCGCGTATCGCGGGCGGCGACTCCCTCCCGGGATCCCCCCGTCGCCGCTGGCCGGGACCGGGCGATCCGCCGAAAAGGAAGCACCATGGCCGAGACCTCCACGAGCGCCCCCCCCACCGGCAAGGTCACCCTTCCGGTCCTGCCGCTGCGCGACATCGTGGTCTTCCCCCACATGATCGTCCCGCTGTTCGTCGGCCGCGACAAATCCGTGCGCGCCCTCGAGGAAGTGATGCGGACCGACAAGTCGATCCTGCTCGCCTCCCAGACCGATCCCGGCGAGGACGATCCGGACGAGAACGACATCTACCGCGCCGGCGTGGTGGCCAACGTGCTGCAGCTCCTGAAGCTCCCCGACGGCACCGTGAAGGTGCTGGTCGAGGGCCAGAAGCGCGCGCGCATCACCGACTTTTCCTCGACCGACCCCTATTTCGAGGCCACCGCCGAGATCCTCGAGGAGGAGGTCGGCGACGCGGCCGCGGTCGAGGCGCTGACCCGCTCGCTGTCCGACGAGTTCGAGAAATACGTCAAGCTCAACAAGTCCGTGCCGGACGAGGCGCTCGGCTCCATCGCCGAGGTCGAGAACCCCTCGCGCCTGGCGGACACCATCGCCGGCCACCTCTCGGTCAAGCTCTCCGAGAAGCAGGCCCTGCTGGAGACGCTGTCGGTCGAGCAGCGGCTGGAGAAGATCTACGGCCTGATCCAGGGCGAGATCTCGGTGCTCAAGGTCGAGAAGAAGATCAAGAGCCGGGTCAAGACCCAGATGGAGAAGACCCAGCGCGAGTACTACCTCAACGAGCAGATGAAGGCGATCCAGCGCGAGCTCGGCGAGGGCGAGGACGGCCGCGACGAGATCGGCGAGTACGAGGACCGGATCGAGAAGACCAAGCTCTCGGCCGAGGCCAAGGACAAGGCGATGGCCGAGCTGAAGAAGCTCCGCCAGATGGCGCCGATGTCCGCGGAATCGACCGTGGTCCGGAACTACCTCGACTGGATGCTGTCGATCCCGTGGGGCAAGCGCACCCGCGTGAAGAAGGACCTGCACAACGCCCAGAAGATCCTGGACGACGACCACTACGGCCTCGAGAAGGTCAAGGAGCGGATCGTCGAGTTCCTGGCCGTGCAGCAGCGCAGCCAGAAGCTGAAGGGTCCGATCCTGTGCCTCGTCGGCCCTCCGGGCGTTGGCAAGACCTCGCTGGGCAAGTCGGTGGCCAAGGCCACGGGGCGCGAGTTCATCCGCATCTCGCTCGGCGGCGTCCGGGACGAGGCGGAGATCCGCGGCCACCGTCGGACCTACATCGGCTCGATGCCCGGCAAGATCATCCAGTCGATGAAGAAGGCGAAGTCGGTCAACCCGCTGATCCTGCTCGACGAGATCGACAAGATGGGCCAGGACTTCCGCGGCGACCCGGCCTCGGCGATGCTCGAGGTGCTGGATCCGGAGCAGAACGCGACCTTCATGGACCACTATCTGGAGGTCGAGTACGACCTCTCGAACGTGCTGTTCCTGACCACGGCGAACTCCTACAACATGCCGCGTCCGCTGCTGGACCGCATGGAGATCATCTCGATCTCGGGCTACACCGAGGACGAGAAGCTGGAGATCGCCAAGCGTCACCTGCTGCCCAAGCAGATGAAGGCGCACGGGCTGAAGCCGGCGGAATACCAGATCGACGACGAGGCCCTGCTGGAGATCGTGCGCCGCTACACCCGTGAGGCGGGCGTGCGCAACCTCGAGCGGGAGCTCGCCAAGACCTGCCGCAAGGCGATCACCGAGATCGTGAAGGACGGCGCCAAGTCGGTCCATGTCACGAAGGCCAGGATCGCCGACCACCTGGGCGTGCCGCGCTTCAAGTTCGGCCTCGCCGAGGAGGAGGACCAGGTCGGCGTGGTCACCGGCCTCGCCTGGACCGAGGTCGGCGGCGACCTCTTGTCGATCGAGGCGCTGAAGCTGCCGGGCAAGGGCCGGATGAAGACCACCGGCAAGCTGGGCGACGTGATGAAGGAGTCGATCGACGCGGCGGCGTCCTACGTCCGCTCCAAGTCGGTGGACCTGGGCGTGAAGCCGCCGGTGTTCGAGAAGGTGGACATCCACGTGCACGTGCCGGACGGGGCGACCCCGAAGGACGGGCCGTCGGCGGGCCTCGCGATGGTCACGGCCATCGTCTCGGTGCTGACCGGCATCCCGGTGCGCAAGGACATCGCCATGACCGGCGAGGTCAGCCTGCGCGGCAACGCCATGCCGATCGGCGGCCTGAAGGAGAAGCTGCTGGCGGCCCTGCGGGGCGGCATCAAGACGGTGCTGATCCCCAAGGAGAACGTGAAGGACCTGCCGGAGATCCCGGACAACGTGAAGACGGGGCTGGAGATCATCCCCGTGGACAACGTGACCGAGGTCCTGCGCCACGCCCTGACCCGCCAGCCGGAGCCCACCGAGTGGACCGAGGCCGAGGCCGAGGCCGCCGCCCGCGCCTCCCAGCCCGCCGCCGAGGTGCGCCCGCACTGATCGCCGCCTGACGGCCCGAAGACCCGACGCCCCGCCTCCTGCCCGGAGGCGGGGCGTCCGCGTTTGCGGGCGGATCCGGGGGCCCGCCCCGGCCGCTGCACCGGCAGCCGGCGTCCCGCGCGAGCGTCACGATGCGGCCCTGCCGGCGCGCCGGGCGGCGGGCGTCCCGCGCGAGCGGTCCGGGGGCGCCGGTTCGGGGGCGTCGAGCCCCCTCGCCGGCGGCTGCCGCGACGCCGGAGCCGCGGGCAGGGCGCTTGCCCGCGGGCGGATCCGGCCGCAGGGTGTGGGCCCGTCCCGGCCCCGGAGCCCGCCGCATGACCGACCCCCTGCCTCTCCCGATCCGCAAGCGCCTGCTGTGGCGCGAGACCGTCGTCGCCGACGCCCATGGCGAGCCCTGCGCGCCGATCACCCGGGTCGCCTCGCTCGCCGTCGTGGCGAATCCCTTCGCCGGGCGGTTCGAGGCGGACCTCTCGGCGCTGTTCGAACTCGCCCGCCGCCTGGGGCCCGAGATGGCGCAGGAGGCGGTGGCGGCGCTGGCCGGGCCGCCGGTCAGCTACGGCAAGGCGGCGCTGGTGGGCGTGGCGGGCGACATGGAGCATGGCGGCGCGCTGATCCACCCGCGGCTCGGCGCCGCGATGCGGGCGGCGGCGGGGGGCGGCGCGGCGCTGATCCCCTCGAACGCCAAGATCGGGGCGGCGGGGGCCACGCTGGACATCCCGCTGGGCCACAAGGACGAGGCCTGGTCCTTCGCCCATTTCGACACGTTGACCGTCAGCGTCGCCGACGCGCCGCTGCCGGGCGAGATCCTGTTCGCCGTCGCCTTCGCCGACGGCGGCCGGCCGCACCCGCGCGTCGGGACCGGGCCGATGACCGACTGACCCCGCGCAGGCCGGGCCCGCGGCCGGCGAGGGGGCGCGAGGTCCCCGGTCCGTCGGTCCGCGCCCAGCCTCGCGCGCGGGGGCCACGCGATGCCGGCGCGGCCGCGTCGTCGCGCGCAGGCGGGCAGGGGGCCGCCAAGCGGATTGACGCTCCGCGCCGCTTCGCCTATCCCCTCGCGCGACCGGGCGGTTAGCTCAGCTGGCAGAGCGCCTCGTTTACACCGAGGATGTCGGCGGTTCGATCCCGTCACCGCCCACCATCCGCCGATGCCCCCGCTGGGGCTCCGGTCAATCAAGGACACTCCACCTAGCGGCCGCCTTGTGGCGGGCCACGAAATGCTGTATTTCGTGAGTCCCGTGCATGAGGGACGGGCGCAGGCCTGCGCCCCTCCGGCCGTCGCAGGATCGACCACGGGAACCCGCTTACATGGCGCGCTTCATCTTCATCACCGGCGGCGTGGTTTCGTCGCTCGGCAAGGGCCTCGCTTCCGCCGCGCTGGGGGCGCTGCTGCAGGCCCGCGGCTACTCGGTGCGGCTGCGCAAGCTCGACCCCTATCTCAACGTCGACCCGGGCACGATGTCCCCGTTCGAGCATGGCGAGGTCTTCGTCACCGACGACGGGGCCGAGACCGACCTCGACCTGGGCCATTACGAGCGCTTCACCGGAGTCGCGGCGCGCAAGACCGATTCCATCTCCTCGGGGCGCATCTACCAGAACGTCCTCGACAAGGAGCGGCGCGGCGACTACCTGGGCAAGACCATCCAGGTCATTCCCCACGTCACCAACGAGATCAAGGACTTCATCCGCATCGGCGAGGATGAGGTCGACTTCATGCTGTGCGAGATCGGCGGCACCGTCGGCGACATCGAGGGCCTGCCCTTCTTCGAGGCGATCCGCCAGTTCTCCCAGGAGAAGCCGGCGGGCGACTGCATCTTCATCCACCTCACCCTGCTGCCCTGGATCGCGGCGGCGGGCGAGCTGAAGACCAAGCCGACCCAGCACTCGGTCAAGGAGCTGCGCTCGATCGGCCTCGCCCCCGACGTGCTGGTCTGCCGCGCCCAGACGCCGATTCCGCCGAAGGAGCGGGAGAAGCTCGCGCTGTTCTGCAACGTGCGGCCGGAGCGGGTGATCGCGGCCCTCGACCTGAAGTCGATCTACGAGGCGCCGCTGGTCTATCACGAGGAGGGGCTGGACCAGGCGGTGCTGGACGCCTTCCGCATCTCCCCCGCCCCGCGCCCCGACCTGCGCAAGTGGCACGACGTGGCCGACGCGGTGCACAACCCCGACGGCGAGGTCCGCATCGCCATCGTGGGCAAGTACACGCAGCTCGAGGACGCCTACAAGTCGATCAACGAGGCGCTGACCCACGGCGGCATCGCCAACCGGGTGAAGGTCCGCGTCGAGTGGATCGACGCCGAGGTGTTCGAGGCCGACGACGCGCCGGCCAAGCTCGAGGGCTTCCACGGCATCCTCGTCCCCGGCGGCTTCGGCGAGCGGGGCACGGAGGGCAAGATCAACGCCGCCCGCTTCGCGCGCGAGCGCAAGGTGCCCTATCTGGGCATCTGCCTCGGGATGCAGATGGCGGTGATCGAGGCGGCGCGGAACCTGCTGGGGATCGAGAACGCCGGCTCCCAGGAGTTCGACCACGAGGCGAAGGACGGGAACGCCCGCTTCGAGCCGGTGATCTTCCACATGTCCGAGTGGGTCGAGGGCAACGAGACCATCAAGCGCGAGGTCGGCGACGACAAGGGCGGCACCATGCGGCTCGGCGCCTACGACGCGGTGCTGACGCCGGGCAGCCGGGTCGCCGAGATCTACGAGGGCACGGACATCGCCGAGCGCCATCGCCACCGCTACGAGGTCGACATCAAGTACCGCGAGCGGCTGGAGGCCTGCGGGGTACGCTTCTCGGGCCTCTCGCCCGACGGCCGTCTGCCGGAGATCATGGAGCTGCCCGACCACCCCTGGTTCGTCGGCGTGCAGTTCCACCCCGAGCTGAAGTCGAAGCCCTTCGACCCCCACCCCCTGTTCCGCAGCTTCGTCGAGGCCGCCGTCCGCCAGTCCCGCCTGGTCTGACGGCGCCCCAGGGCGCGCCCGCACCAAGGCCCGCCCCGAAGCCCGAGAGCCCGACACGAAAAAGGCCCCGCGGCGAACCGCGGGGCCTTCTGCATTCCGGGGCGCCGGCGCGTCGCGCCAGGGCGTCACATCTGCAGGAGCATGTCCTTCGCCTTGGCGGCTTCCTTGTTCTCGGGGTCCATCTCCAGGCCCATCTCGAGCTGTTCGCGCGCCTCCTCCCTCCGCCCGCGGGCGAGGAGGATGTAGCCGTAGTGGTAGCGGATCTCGCCGACGTCGGGCAGGGCCACGACCGCCTTCTCCATCAGCTTCTCCGCCTCGCCCAGCGAGCCGACCTTGTAGAGCACGTAGCCCAGCGTGTGGGTCACGGCGGGGTTCTCGGGCTGGAGCTGGGCCGCGCGCCGGGCGTAGGTCAGCGCCTCCTGGTCGCGGCCGAGACGCGAGAGCACCAGGGCGAGGTTGTTCATCGCCGCCCAGTTGTCGGGCTGCCGCTCGGCCACCTGGCGGTAGAACTGGGCGGCGGGACCGTCCATGCCGGCGCGGTCCAGCAGGGTCGCGTAGATGAAGCGGTCCGGCACGCTGTTGGGCTGCAGGCGCAGCAGCCGCTCGCCCAGGCGCACCGCCTCGTCGTCATGGCCCAGATCGCGCGAGGCGATGGCGGCCAGCCGCAGAAGCACCGGCTCCTCGGGGTGGATCTCCAGCCCCTCGCTCGCGACGGCGAGCGTGCCCTCCACGTCGCCGCGCTCGCGCTCGTACATGGCCAGTCGCACGAAGCCGCCGGCGTCCTGGGGGAACTCCTGCGTGGCGCGCTCGAGGATCTCGCGCTCGCGCTCGGGGTCCCCGGCGGCGCCGTAGGCCGCGGCGAGCCCGGCGAGCCGGCGCGGGTCGGCGCCGTCGCGCTCCATGCCCGCCTCCAGCACCTCGGCGGCGGCGGCGGCCTCGCCCTGCTCGATCAGGACGGCGGCGTAGCGCTGCTCGATCCCGCCGGGCTGGTCGGTCATCTCCATCGCCTCGAGGAAGGTGGCCTTGGCGGCGTCGACCTCGCCCATGGCGAGCTGCGTCTCGGCGATCTGCACCCGGGGCACGGGGGAGGTCGGCAGCCGCCGGGCGAGCTCCTCGAACAGCTCCATGGCCTGGCGGTAGTTGCCCGCCGCGCGCAGCGCCATGCCCAGGCCGAGCTGGTTGGCGGCGTTCTCCGGGTCGACGTCCATGGCGAAGCGGAACTGGCGCACGGCCGCGTCGGCGCGGCCCTGGCCCAGCATCGCGTCGCCCAGCACCCGCTGCACGGCGCTGTCCACCGTGCGGTCGCGCTGCCAGGGCGACAGCACCGCCAGCGCGCGGTCGTAGTCGCGCCGGGCGTTGTAGAGGTTGGCGAGGTTCAGCCGCACGCCCGGGGGGCCGCTCTCCTCCGAGGCGGAGACATAGGCCTCGTACTGGGCGATGGCGTCGTCGTAGCGGCCCAGGATCTCGTAGACCCGGCCCAGGCGCTCGCGCGCGGCCATCATTTCGGGGTCGAGGGCGACGGCGGTCTCCAGCGCCTCGCGCGCCTCCTCGATCCGCTCGAGGCCCATCAGCAGCACGGCGCGGTTGATGTGCGGGGCGGGCTGGTTGGGATCGAGGCGCACCGCCATGTCGAGGGCGTCCATCGCCTCCTGCACGCGGCCCTGCTTGGCGAGAACGGCGCCCAGCACCTCATGCCCCTTCGGCGAGGAGGGGTCGAAGCGCAGGTAGTTGCGCGCGATCTTCTCCGCCTCCTCGTACTCGCCCTTGGCGAACAGCATCACGGCCTGGTTCAGCGCCTGTTCGGTCTGCTGCTGCTCCAGGAACGGGTCCATGGAGGCGGCGCGCGCCGGCGCTCCCGGTCCCGTCGCTGCGGCGAGCGCCGCGAGGATGGCGACGGCCGGCAGACGGCTGGCGATGCGCTTCATGAAGTCACCCAATCCCAAATTCAGGTCGCGGCCGCCGCTCCCCACGCACGGCCTGACCGCATGGATACACCCCGCGGCGGCGATGCATCAAGCCGCGGGCGCTCGCGAGGCCGCGAGAGCGGGGCGCGCCGGGCGCGCACGCGAAGGGGGCGGACGCCGACGCGCCCGCCCCCTCAGGTCCCGGCGTCGCGGGGCTCAGCGCTGCTCGGCGCGGCGCTTGACCAGGCCCTTGGCGATGGTGGTCTGCTGGATCTGGCTGGTGCCCTCGTAGATGCGGAGCAGACGCACGTCGCGGTAGAGCCGCTCGATCGCGTATTCGGCCATGTAGCCGGCGCCGCCGAAGATCTGCACGCAGCGGTCGGCTATGCGGCCGGCGGCTTCGGTGGTGAAATACTTGGCGCAGGCGGCCTCCATCGGCGCGGCGCCCTTCTCGTCGTAGAGCTTGGCGGCCATGTGGGCGAGCGAGCGCATGGCGTAGATCTCGGTCTGGCAGTCGGCCAGCATCGCCTGCACCAGCTGATGCTCGGCGATCGGCTTCTCCATGGTCTTGCGGTCCATGGCGTAGTCGGTCGCCTCGTTGAGCATCCGCTGCGAGGTGCCGGTGGCCATCGCCGAGATGTGCACCCGGCCGCGGTCGAGCACCTTCATCGCGGTGACGAAGCCCTTGCCCTCGTTCTCCGGCCCGCCGACGATGCTGGCGGCCGGCACGCGCACGTTCTCGAAGATCACGTCGGCGGTCTTGGCGCCGCGCTGGCCCATCTTCTTGTCGGGCTTGGCCACCGTGATGCCGGGCG
The DNA here is from genome assembly GCF_900113695.1 of Albimonas pacifica. Classification (GTDB taxonomy): domain Bacteria; phylum Pseudomonadota; class Alphaproteobacteria; order Rhodobacterales; family Rhodobacteraceae; genus Albimonas; species Albimonas pacifica. Next base: position 509,303 of record NZ_FOQH01000003.1, read on the forward strand.
TGTCGGCGGGCACGATGAAGGCCGAGATGCCGCGCGCGCCCGAAATCTCGGGGTTGGACCGCGCCATCAGCGTGAACACCGACGCATAGGGCGCGTTGGTGATGTAGCGCTTGGTGCCGTTGATGATGAAGTCGTCGCCCTCGCGCCGGGCCGAGGTCTTGATGCGGCTGGCGTCGGAGCCGTAGTCCGGCTCGGTCAGCGCGAAGGCCGAGATCGCCTCGCCGGTGGCGAGCTTGGGCAGCCACTCGCGCTTCTGCGCCTCGGTGCCGTCCATGACGATGCCCTGCGAGCCGATGCCCACGGTGGTGCCGATCAGGGAGCGGAAGACGAGGGAGGCGTTGCACAGCGCCTCGATCAGGCGGGCCTCCTGCATCGTCGACAGGCCCAGTCCGCCGTACTCCTCGCCGATGGAGATGCCGAACAGGCCCATGGCCTTCATCTCCGCCACGATGTCGGCGGGGATCTCGTCGTTCTCCTCGACGGTGGGCTCGGCGGGGATCAGGCGTTCGCGCACGAAGCGCTCGACCGTCTCGAGAAGGGCTTCGAAGATGTCGTCGTCGACGCCGGCGTTGGCCATGGTCAGCTCCTGTCGGGGATCTTGGGGCGCGTTGCGATGCGCCGGCGCGGGGCCGGCGCATGGGATCGCGTCCGGGGTCGGCCCGCCCCGGGTGAGGCGGGTCCGGAAGCGCAGGCCCGCCCCGGCTGGGCGGGCCGGGGCCGGGATCAGATGGGATCCCAGGTGAAGATGTCGCCCGAGCGGTCGAGATCGAAGAAGCTGCCCTTCAGGGCGGGCAGGGCGGTCTCGATCACGCTCTCGGGGGTCCAGCCCTCGGCGGTGTGGACCGAGCGGATCGGGCGCGGCTGGGACATCAGGAAGATCTCGTTGGCGCGCACGGCGAAGATCTGGCCGTTGGCGTCCGAGCCCTTGTCCGACAGCAGCGCCACGGCCAGCGGCGCGATCTTGGCCGTGGTCATCCGCTTCATCTTCTCGACCCGGGCGGCCTGCTCGGGCGTGTCCACGGGGATCGAGGCGATCATGCGCGACCAGGCGAAGGGCGCGATGCAGTTCGAGCGCACGTTGAACCGCTGCATGTCGAGCGCGATCGACTTCGACAGCGCGGCGATCCCCAGCTTCGCGGCCGAGTAGTTGGCCTGCCCGAAGTTGCCGATCAGCCCGGAGGTCGAGGTCATGTGCACGAAGGCGCCCGACTCCTGCTCCTTGAAGAAGGTCCCGGCGGCCTTGGACATGTAGTAGGCGCCGTAGAGGTGCACCTTGATGACCGCGTCCCACTCGGGCTCGGACATCTTGTGGAAGATGCGGTCGCGCAGGATGCCGGCGTTGTTGATCACGCCGTCGACGCGCCCGTAGGTGTCCACGGCCTGCTGGATGATCGCGTTCGCGGTCGCGGGCTCGGCCACCGAGTCGGTGTTGGGAACCGCCTCGCCGCCGGCGGCCTTGATCTCTTCGGCCACCTGCTTGGCGGGGCCCGTGTCGCCGCCCTCGCCCGAGACGGAGGCGCCGATGTCGTTGACGACCACCTTGGCGCCGGCCTTGGCGCAGGCCAGCGCCATGTCGCGACCGATGCCGCCGCCCGCGCCGGTGACGACGACGACCTTGCCGTCCAGAAGTCCGCTCATGGAGTTCTCCTTAGGTCCTGATGGATCAGGCGTTCCGACGCGAGACGTCGGAGCCGTAGTCGGATCCGCCGGCGACGGTGGTGCCGCCGTCGACGGGAATGATCGCGCTGGTGACGTATTTCGTGAGGTCGGTCGAGAGCACCATCGCCATGTTGGCGCAGTCCTCGAGCCCGCCCATCACCCGCAGGGGCGTCTTCTCGATCAGCTGCTTGCGCGCCGCGTCGGTGTTGAACAGCCGGTCGACGCCCTCGGTCCCCGCGATGGGGCCGGGCACGATGCCGTTGACGCGGATGCCCACGGGCCCCCACTCGAGCGCCAGCACGCGGATCAGCTGGTCGATGCCCGCCTTCGCCGCGCAGGCGTGCGCCTGGTACATCGTGGCGCGCGTGGACTGGGGCGCCGAGATCACGATCATCGAGCCGCCGGGCTTGGCGGTATACCGATAGCCCAGCCGCAGCACGTTGAAGGTGCCGTTGAGGTCGATGCCGATGACGGTGGCGAAGGCGTTGGGCGACATCTCGGCGGCCGGCGCCAGGAAGTTGCCCGCGGCGCCCGAGACCAGCACGTCGGTCTCGCCATGCGCCTCGTGGAAGGCCTTGAGGGCCGCCTCGACCGTCTCGGGCTTGCGCACGTCGCCGGCCATGCCGAAGGCGGGGGCGTCGCCGAGCGCCTTCAGCCGCTCGACCGCCGCGTCCACCTTCTCCTGGCTGCGCGAGAACACGCCGACCGTGGCGCCGTTGACGGCGAAAGCCTCGGCGATGCCCTGGTTGATGCCGCTGGTGCCGCCGGCCACGAATACCTTCCGGCCGGTAAAATCAAAGCGCGGGTCGCGGGTTATGGTCATACGGGTCCTCCCCTCGGGGGCGGGCGGCTGCATGGCCGCTCCGTCTGTCGGTTGGGCGCACTATCGCCGGGCGGGCGACGGGGTGCAATGGCGATGCGTTCCGCTAGGCGACGCGCTGAGACCGCAAATTGTCGCGCGGGACGGGCCGCGATCCTGCGGCCGCGCCCGGCCGCCCGGATCGTCGGGACGGACGAGGCCCGCAGAACGCGAAAGCGCCCGGCGGTGTCCCGCCGGGCGCCTGTCTCGCCTGGGCCCGCGATCAGGCCAGGGTGGTGACGAACTTCTGCACCAGATAGGGCTCGACCGCCTCGGAGCCGCCCTCGGAGCCGTAGCCGGAGTCCTTGATGCCGCCGAAGGGCACCTCGGGCAGGGCCAGGCCGATGTGGTTGATCGAGGTCATGCCCGCCTCGACCTGCATCCCCAGCTTCTGCGCGGTCTGCGACGAGCCGGTGTAGGCGTAGGACGCCAGGCCGTAGGGCAGGCGGTTCGCCTCCTCCACCACCTCGTCGAAGTCCTTGAAGCGGTTGATCACGGCGACGGGGCCGAAGGGCTCCTCGTTCATGATCTTCGAATCGAGCGGCGCGCCGGCGATCACGGTGGGCTTGTAGAAGTTGCCCACGTTGCCGATCCGCTCGCCGCCGGTGGTGATCTCGGCGCCGCGCTCGCGGGCGTCGTTCACCATCGCCTCGATGGTCGGGATGCGCCGCTCGTTGGCGAGCGGGCCCATCTGGGTCTCCTTCTCCAGCCCGTTGCCCACCACCATCGCGCCGTAGGCCGAGGTGAAGTCGGCGACGAACTTGTCGTAGACCTTCTCCTGCACCAGGAAGCGGGTCGGCGAGATGCAGACCTGCCCCGCGTTGCGGGTCTTGAAGGCGACGAGCTGCTTGGTGGCGGTCGCGATGTCGGCGTCGTCGAAGACGATCGCCGGCGCGTGGCCGCCCAGCTCCATCGTGGCGCGCTTCATGTGCTGGCCGGCGAGGCCCGCCAGCATCTTGCCCACGGGGGTGGAGCCGGTGAAGGTCACCTTCCGGATCACGGGGTGCGGGATCAGGTACTCGGAGATCTCCGAGGGCACGCCGTAGACGAGGTTGATCACGCCTGCGGGGATGCCCGCATCCTGGAAGGCCTTGATCAGGGCTGCGGGGGAGGCCGGGGTCTCCTCCGGCGCCTTGACGATGATCGAGCAGCCGGTGGCCAGAGCGGCCGAGAGCTTGCGCACCACCTGGTTGATCGGGAAGTTCCAGGGCGTGAAGGCGGCGACGGGGCCGACGGGCAGCTTCATCGCCATCTGGGTGACGCCGGGGGCGCGGGCGGGAATGATCAGCCCGTAGGTGCGGCGGGCTTCCTCGGCGAACCAGTCGATGACGTCGGCGCCGGCCATGACCTCGCCCTTGGCCTCAGCCAGCGGTTTGCCCTGCTCGCGCGTCATCATCCAGGCGATGTCGTCGGCGCGGGCGCGCAGGTTGTCGGCGGCCTTGCGCATCATCTTCGCGCGGTCGTAGGCCGAGATGCCCGACCAGGTGGCGAAGCCGAGCTTGGCGGCCTTCAGCGCCGCGTCGAGGTCGGCGCGGGTCGCATGGGCGACGCGGCCGATCACCTCGTCGGTGGCGGGATCGAGCACGTCGATCCACTTGCCCTCGACGCCGCCGCGCCATTCGCCGTCGATCAGAAGCTGGGTCTCAGGGTAATTCATCGGGGATCCTCCCGGTTTCGGAGATCAGGTCCGGCTGGCCGCGTCTCGTGGCGCGCTCGCTGGTCCTGGAAGTAGGCGCCCGTTTCGCGTGAACAACGCCCGCAGCGGGCGTCGTCGGGGCGGGGAATGTCCGGCATGCGCTGGTAGGCCCGGCAGGATTCGAACCTGCAACCAAACCGTTATGAGCGGTCTGCTCTGACCGTTGAGCTACGGGCCCCCGCGGCGCGGCGTCCCTTCGATAGCCGCCGCTCCGCACGGGCGCAATGGATGGCATACGGGCCGCCGGAGGATCCGGCGGCCCGCTTCGGAACTCGTCTCAGGCGCAGGCCGCCACGGCCCGCTTGGTCATCACCTTGATCAGGTGCGCCCGGTACTCGGGCGTCGCGTGGATGTCGCCCATCAGGCCGTCGGCCGAGACCGTCAGCCCCTCGACCGCCTCGGGGGAGAAGTTCGAGGCGAGCGCCGCCTCGGCCTCCTCCCAGTGGAAGACGCCGTTCTCGCCGGCGCCGGTCACCGCCACGCCCACCTTGTCGGCGAACTTCGCGACGAACACGCCCACCAGCGGGAAGCGCGAGGCCGGCTGCTCGAACTTCTGGTAGTTCGAGGCCTGGGGGATCGGATAGCGGATCTCGGTGACGATCTCGCCCTCTTCGAGCGCCGTCGTGAACAGGCCCTGGAAGTAGTCGTCGGCCGCGATCTCGCGCGTGCCGTCCTTGCCGGCGACGACGATGGTCGCCCCGCAGGCCAGCGCCGCCGAGGGGTAGCAGGCCGCCGGGTCGTTGTTGGCGATCGAGCCGCCCATGGTGCCGCGGTGGCGCACGGCCGGGTCGCCGATCTTGCCCGCGAGGCCGGCGAGGCCCGGGAAGTCGGTCTGGGCCGCCACGGCGCCGTGGGTGGTGGCGCCCTTCACGCTCAGCACGCCGCCGGAGGCGGAGATGCCCACCAGCTCGGCGATGCCCGCAAGGCTGACCAGCGAGCCGGGCATGGCCAGGCGCTGCTTCAGCGTCGGGATCAGGGTCTGGCCGCCGCCCAGCGGCTGCGCCTCGTCGGCCTGCAGGGCCTCGATGGCTTCGGCCAGCGACTTGGGTTTGACGAGATCGAAGGCGTACATGCGCGCGTCCCCCTTACTCGGCCGCGACCTGCTCGCCGCGCATCGTGGCGGCGGCGGCGAGGATCGACTTGACGATGTTGTGGTAGCCCGTGCAGCGGCACAGGTTGCCTTCCAGATACTCCCGCACCTCCTTCTCGGAGGGGTTGGGGTTGTTCTTGAGAAGGTCGGCCGCGGTCATCACCATGCCCGGGGTGCAGAAGCCGCACTGCAGGCCGTGGTTGTCCTGGAAGGCCTGCTGGATCACGCCCAGCGAGCCGTCGGGATTGGCCATCCCCTCGATCGTGGTCACCTGCGCGCCCTCGGCCTCGGCCGCGAACATGGTGCAGGCCTTCACGCTCTGCCCGTCCACGTGCACGATGCAGGCCCCGCACTGGGAGGTGTCGCAGCCCACGTGGGTCCCGGTCAGCCCGAGCTCTTCGCGCAGGAAGCTGACCAGGAGGGTGCGTCCCTCCGCCTCGCCGGAAACGGATTTGCCGTTCACCGTCATCGAAATCGTCGGCATCGCCGCGTTCTCCCCGTCTTGCTGGCGTTTCGCTCGCTCGTGTTCGCCGCCGGATCGCCCGGCCGACCGGCGTTCAGCCGATCAGCTTCTTGAGCCAGCCGCGTTTCTCCTCGGCCGGCGCCTCGAGCATGTCCTCAGGCCCGGCCTCGTCCTTGTCGCCGCCTTCGACCACCTTCTGGAAGTTGCCGAAGAACTTGTCGGCCATCTGCTTGGCGAAGCCGTCGATGATGCGGGAGCCGAGCTGCGCGAGCTTGCCCCCCACCTTCGCCTCGACGTCGTAGTCGAGCTGCGTCTCGGTTTCGCTCAGTGCGGTCAGCTTCACCGCCGCGGCGCCCTTGGCGAAGCCGGCGGCGCCGCCCTTGCCCTCGCCCACGATCCGGTAGCTCTCGCCCTCGACGACGTCCTCCAGCGTGACCTCGCCTTTGAAGGTGGCCTTCACCGGCCCGACCTTCTGGACGACGGTCGCCGTGAAGCCTTCCTCGGGGGAGCCGGTCAGCTCCTGGCAGCCGGGAATGCAGGCGCCCAGAACGTCCGGGTCGTTCAGCGCCAGCCAGACGGCGGCGCGGGGCGCGGCGATGACGCGAGACCCCTTGAGTTCCACATCGCTCTCCTTGTTCGGTTCGGACGGTCGCCGTGGAGACGATCCCGCCCGGGCGACACAGATAAGACCCTCGACCGGCTTCGGCGCAACCCCCTAGGGGGCAGGAGGCTCCGCAAAACGAAGCGCCCGCCCCGACGCGCGGGGCGGGCGTATCGCAGGGCGGTCCCGGGATGCGGCGCGGGCTCAGCCGCGCCGGCGCCCGCGGGCGGTCAGCGCCAGCCCGGCCAGCCCGGCGCCCAGCAGGGGCAGGGCCGCGGGCAGGGGAATCGGGGTCGCGCCGGTGATCGCCACCTCGACGAAGTCGGCCGCCTTGGCCGTGTCGTAGGAGGCCACCACGTAGTAGGTCGTCATCGCCGGGATGATCAGCGTCACCGCGGGGGAGGTCTGCTGCGGGGCCATGACGTTGCCGGCCGAGCCGGAGGTCGGCAGCAGCACCCAGCGCAGCGTGCTGGCCGCGTAGGTGTCGGCGTTGCCGGCGTACATGAAGAAGTTCAGGAACTCGGGGTTCCCGCCGCCGGCGTTCTGGGCGTAGCCCGTGACGCTGATCGCGTAGGGCGAGGCGGTGTCGTTCACCAGGTCCCAGGTGATCACCGCGCCGTCGTTGCAGGTCGCCGCGCAGACGTCGACCCAGCGGTCCTCGAAATAGACGACGCCCCCCTCCTCGTAGCCCGGGCCGCTGTTCACGCCGTCCGGGATCAGGATCGTGTAGTCGCTGATGGACACCGCGCCGGCCGCGAGCGGGAACAGCCCCAGCAGCGCGACGATTCCCATCAAGATAGATCGCATGTTCATGGACCCCCACGTCTCATGTGCCGCGTCGTTTCGGTCTCGTCTGCGGGCGCCTGGCCGGCCTTCGGCCGGGCGCCCCGTCCCTGGACGCGGGGCCGCGGGGGCGCGCCCCCGCGGCCCCGCGTCGATCACATCAGCATATGCGCGTCGCAGTCCTCGAGCTGGAAGCCGGCGATGAAGATCTGGCCGTTCGAGACGTAGCCGCTCTCCTCGCTGCCGGAGACCGGCTGGAAGATCATGCCGACCGTCTGGCCGAGGTCCGCGTCGGGGACGAAGCCCTCGCCCTCGGCCTGGGCGGCGGCCACGATCGCCGCGGCCCCCGCGCTGAGCTGGATGCCCGGCGTGAAGATCAGCGTATCGATGCCGCCGCGGTCGTCCACGAGCTGCCAGATCGCGCTCTGGATGTCGTTGTAGCTGTAGGTCCCCTCGTAGCCCTGGTTCAGGATCCAGTTCACGAGGTCGAGGTTCTCGGGGTTGTCGACGAAGGAGCCGCCGTCGAACGAGGTCGTGGGCAGGCCGTCGGCGTCGAGGCTCGAGTAGACCAGCACGTCGGTCGGCGCTGTGTTCAGCGGCCGGTCGCGGTCGATGCAGTAGATCTGCGTGTAGCCGCCGCCGAGGCCGGCGAGATCGCCCGCGAAGTCGAACGCGCCGGTGATGCCGCCGCCGCCGGGCAGGCCCAGCAGGTCGACGAAGGCCGAAGCCGGGTCGTCGTTGCCGATCGTCTCGACGAGGTTCAGCGCGCCGCCGATGGTCACCGACACCTCGGCGAAGCCGGGGGCGCCGTCCGAATCGAACACCGCGTATTCGAAGGTGTCGACCGCGTGCTCGCCGATCAGCAGGTCGTCCCAGACGCCGGCGGAGTCGTAGACCAGCTCGCCGTCGACGAGCGTCACCCGCGCGCCGCTGTCGAGGGTGATCCACTCGCCCGGGGCGAGGTCGGCGAAATACTGGGCGCCGGTGGCGGTGAACACCGCGGCGATGGTCAGGCCCCAGTTCTCCTCCGCGCCGAAGTCGGTCTCGCCGGGGTCGAGGTCGTTGGCCAGCAGGTCGATCGTCACCTGGTCGCCGGCGCAGACCGCGGCCGCGTCGTCGGCCGGCTCGGGCGGGGCGGCGTTGTTGAAGCCGCCGCAGTCGAGCGCGCCGGTCTCGCCGGTGATCTTGAGCGAGTCCTCGCGGCGGCCGCCCTCCTCGCCGACCGAAGTCAGGCGCGCGGCGACGCCCTGGTCGGCCAGGTCGTCGAGCGTCAGCGCGCCGTCGAGGTTGACCAGGTAGAACGTGGTCGAGCGCACGTCGTCCGCGCCGACGCCGGAGCTGCCGAACTCGACGCCCACGTCGTAGGCGGCGCCGGTTCCCTTGACGTTGACGCCGTTGCCGAGGTCGTTGACCGACTCGTGGCCGAACTTCGACTCGGTCACGTCGTCGCCGTAGATCGCGAGGTCGCCCTCGACCCCGTCGTCGACGTTGAAGAACAGGCCGCGCAGGTCGCCGATGCGGGCCGCGTCGTCGGCCACGACCACGTCGAAGCGCAGGGCGTCGTTCTCGAGCTGGGTGACGGTGACCACCACCTTCACGCCGTCGAGCTCGAGGGTGAAGCTGCACTGCGCCACCTCGGCGCCGGGCTCGAATTCGGGCGTCTCGTCGGGGCCGCAGCCGCCCTTGCCGCCCCAGCCGTGATCGTCCTTGCCGCCCCAGGAGGCGCCGCCCTTGGAGCCGCCGTAGCCGCCCTTGGCGCCGCAGGACTCCCAGGACGAGCCGCCCTTGGACCCGCCCCAGCCGGAGCCGCCTTTCGAGCCGCCCCAGCCGCAATCGTCCTTGTCGCCCCAGGAGGAGGAAGAGCCCCAGGAGGAGCCGCCCTTGGATCCGCCGTGGTCCTTCGACCCGCCCCAGCCCCCGGACGATCCCCCCGAAGAACCCCAGCCCCCCGAGGATCCCCCGTGGCCGCCCGACGACCCGCCGTAGCCGCCCTTGGACCCCCAGGCGTCATGGCCGGAGCCGCCATGGCCCTTCGAATAGCCCGAGAAGGACCCCGAGCCGGAGCCATAGTTCAAATAGCCGTACGTCACAGCAGATCCCCGTGATCGCTATGCCGCGCCGCATCCGTTCCCGAGAAGGCAAGCGCGCGCATGTCCCCAGCGCCATCGGGACCCCCCCGACGGTGCGAACTCGACTCACAGACGCTGACGCTTGGAAATTCGCGAGTGGCGACGCTTCAGATCCGACCTGCCCCCGATCGAACCGAGCGTCGTCGCGATACTCGACCACACGACTTGTACGAGTCTTCATATCCGCGATTAACAGAAAGTGAAATGCCCTGAAATCGCTCTCATTCGAAAAACACGATGAATGGCGGGGGATCGCGGGCCGGCTTCGGCCGGAAGCGCATTGATTTCATCGCGTTGTCCCCGTCGCAGCCGCCCCGTGCGCCGCGCGGAGCCGCGCCCGGGATCGGCGGGCGCGGCGGCGTCCGGCGCCGGTTCAGGGCGAAACGGGGCCGAAATGGGGCCTGCGGAGCGACTCGCCGGCTCCCGCCCGCTCGCGCGAATGCGAAGGCGCGTCACGAAGAATGCGCTTGCCGCGGCGCCGCATAGCGCGCTTGATTCCGCGCGACGCCCGCCGGAATCGCCGGCGCGGCGCCTGTCGTCTTTCCGGACCCGGTGAATGGCCTCGATCGCAAAGCAGCTCCTCGTTCTCGCCGTGCTCGCCGGCGGCGCCGGCTGGTTCATCCACCAGCAATCGGAGCAGCCCGCGGCCGAGCAGGCCCAGCGCGCCCGCCCCGCGCCCGGGGTGGTGGTGGCGCAGGCGACCGCCGGCGAGGTGGAGCGCGTGGTCTCGGCCGTGGGCACCGGGCGGGCGCTGCGCTCGGTCGAGCTGCGCTTCGCCGTCGGCGGCCGGGTGACCGCGATCCAGTTCCGCGACGGCGACCCGGTGGAGGCGGAGGAGCCGCTCGCCACCCTCGACGACGGGTCCGAGCGCGCGGCGCTGGCCGTCGCCCAGGCCGAGCTCGCCGAGGCCGAGGCCGCCTTCGACCGCGCCGCGGCGCTGCAGGAGCAGGGGCGCACCACCGCCTCGGTCTACGACAGCGCCAAGGCCGCGATGCTGCGCGCCGAGGCCCGCCTCGACGCCGCGCGCACCGACCTCGGCCACATGATCCTGCGCGCCCCGTTCAGCGGCGTGATCGGCTTCTCCGAGCTCGACGAGGGCGCGGTGGTCTCGACCTCGACCCCCGTCGCGATGCTGGAGGACATCTCCCAACTCGATCTCGAGTTCATGGTGCCCGAGCGCTTCTTCGGCGACGTCGAGATCGGCGCGCCGGTGCGCGCGCGCACCAGCATCTTCCCGGACGAGACCTTCGAGGGCGTGGTCGAGGCGATCGACCGGCGGGTGGACGAGGTCTCGCGCTCCTTCCTGGTGCGGGCGCGCTTCGCCAACCCCGGCCTGCGCCTGCCCGCGGGCGTGTTCATGCAGGTCGACCTGGTGATGGGCTCCCGCCCCGGGGTGATCGCGCCGGAAGAGGCGCTGGTGACCGAGGCGGGCGACGTCCACCTCTACGTCGTCACCCCCGAGGACACCGTGCAGCGCCGCGCCGTGACCGTCGGCGGCCGCCGCGCCGGCGAGGCCGAGATCCTCGAGGGCCTGAGCGCGGGCGAGCGGGTGGTGGTGCGCGGCGTGCAGAAGGTGCGCGACGGCGGCCCGGTGCGGGTGCTGGGCGAGGAGCCGCGCACCGACGCCGGCGAGTCCGCCCCCGAGGCGCGCGCCGCCGCCCCCGCCTCCGCCGGTTGAGGAGCCCGCCCATGTCGCTCCCCGGCTTCTTCATCCGCCGCCCGGTCTTCGCGGCGGTGCTGTCGATGCTGATCGTGGTGATCGGCCTCGTCTCGCTCACCCGCCTGCCGGTGCGCGAGCTGCCCGACGTGGACGCGGCCACCGTCACCATCCAGACCTCCTGGCGCGGGGCCGCGCCCTCGGTCGTCGACACGCAGATCACCGAGGTGATCGAGAGCGCGGTGGCCGGCGTCGCCGGCGTCGACCGGATCGAGAGCTCGTCCGAGCGGGGCGACAGCCGCATCGTCGTCACCTTCCTCACCTCGCGCGACGTGGACGAGGCCGCCAACGACGTGCGCGGCGCGGTGGGCCGCGTGATCTCCCGCCTGCCGGAGGAGGCGGAGGAGCCGCGGATCTACAAGAACGACTCCGACGCCGACCCGGTGCTGCGCCTGTCCATCGTCTCGGACCGGCACACGCCCCCGCAGATCACCGACTATGCCGAGCGCTACATCATCGACCGGCTGGCGACGCTGGAGGGGGTCAGCTCGGTCACCATCTGGGGCAACCGGCGCTACGCGATGCGCATCGGGCTCGACCCCTCGGCGATGGCCGCCCGCCGGCTGACCGCCACCGAGATCGGCGAGGCCCTGCGCACCAACAACGTGGAACTCCCCGCGGGCGAGGTCGTCTCGCTGTGGCGCCAGTTCCAGGTGCGCGCCGCCACCCGGCTGGAGACGCCCGACGAATTCCGCGAGCTGGTCGTGGCCATGGTCGACGGCACGCCCGTGCGCCTCGGCGAGGTCGCGACCGTCTTCGTCGGCGCCGAGAACGACGAGACGCTGGTCCGCTCCGAGGGCCGCAACGCCATCGGCCTGGGCGTCGCGCGCCAGAGCCAGGCGAACACCATCGCCATCTCCCAGGCGGTGCGCGCGGAGCTGGAGCACATCCAGGCCACCCTGCCGCCGGGGATGGAGATCTTCGTCAGTTCCGACGACGCCGTCTTCATCCAGTCCTCGATCGAGGAGGTGCTGACCACGCTCGCCATCGCGGTGGGGCTGGTGGTGCTGGTGATCTTCCTCTTCCTCGGCAGCCCCCGCGCCACCCTGGCGCCGGCGGTGGTGATCCCGGTGGCGCTGATCGGGGCGGTGGCCGGCATCTACGCCTTCGGCTTCTCGATCAACATCCTCACGCTTTTCGCGCTGATCCTGGCCATCGGCATCGTGGTCGACGACGCCATCGTGGTGCTGGAGAACATCCAGCGCCGGGTGGAGCGGGGCGAGCCCCCCGCGGCGGCCGCCATGCGCGGCGCCAACCAGGTGGTCTTCGCGGTCATCGCCACCTCGGTCACGCTGATCTCGGTGTTCATCCCGATCTCCTTCCTCGAGGGCCAGGTGGGGCGCCTGTTCACAGAGTTCGGGATCGTCATGGCCGTCGCCGTGGCCTTCTCGACCGTCGTCGCCCTGACCCTGACCCCGGTGCTCTGCCACAAGGTGCTGCGCCAGGGCTCGGGCGGGGCGCTGGAGCGCGGCGTGAACTGGCTGCTGACCCGGACCGAGACGCTCTACCGCGCCGTGCTGCGGACGGTGATGGGCTTCCCGTTGGTGGTGGTGGCGCTGGCGCTCGCCATCGCCGCCTCGGCCGCGTGGCTGAATGGGCAGGTGGCGCAGGAGCTCTCGCCGCGCGAGGACCGCGGGGTGTTCTTCGTCTCGGTCACCGCGCCCCAGGGCTCTACGGTCGCCTACACCGACCGCGAGGTGCGCGAGGTCGAAGAGCGCCTCCGGCCCCTGCTGGAGAGCGGCGAGGCGACGCGCATCTTCTCCATCGTCGGCTTCCGCGGCGAGACCCACCGCGCCTTCGTGGTGGTGCGCCTGTCGGACTGGAGCAGCGGGCGGCGGTCGAGCCAGGAGATCGTCAACGGGCTTGTGCCGCAGATGGTCTCGATCCCCGGCGCGCGCGCCTTCCCGATCCAGCCCTCGGGGCTGGGCCTGCGCGGCTCCAGCTCGCCCCTGCAGGTGAAGGTGCTGGGGCCGGACTTCCTCTCGGTGCAGGAATGGAGCGCCACGCTGCTCGAGGCGATGGGCGCGATCGAGGGGCTCGAGAACCTCGACACCGACTTCGAGGAGACGCAGCCCGAGCTGCGCATCGAGGTGGACCGGGCGCTGGCCGACGATCTGGGCATCTCCATCGAGGACATCGGCGCCACGCTGCAGACCTTCTTCGCCGGCCGCGAGGTCACCGGCTGGATCGAGCGGGGCCGCGAATACCCCGTGATCCTGCAGGCGCGCGAGGATGTGCGCAGGACGGCCGAGGACCTGGGTTCGATGTACGTCCGCTCCGGCTCCACCGGGGCGCTGGTGCCGATCTCGGCGCTGGTGCGCTCGTCCGAGGGCGCGGCCACGCCGGAGCTGTCGCGCTTCAACCGGCTGCCGTCCATCGAGATCTCGGCCTCGCTCGCCGACGGCATGGACCTCGGCGCCGCCATCGCCGAGGTCGAGCGCCTGGCCTCCGAGGTGCTCCCCCCCGAGGCGCAGATCGCCTTCGACGGCCAGAGCCGGGAGTTCCAGGAGACCTCGGGCGGGGCGGTGTGGACCTTCGTCTTCGCGGTGCTGGTGGTCTACCTGGTGCTGGCCGCCCAGTTCGAGAGCTTCGTGGACCCGCTGGTGATCCTGATGACGGTGCCGCTGGGCCTGTCGGGGGCGCTGGCGACGCTGTGGCTGACCGACCAGTCGCTGAACATCTACACGCAGGTGGGACTGGTGTTGCTGGTCGGCTTGATGGCCAAGAACGGCATCCTGATCGTGGAGTTCGCCAACCAGCTGCGCGACGAGGGCGCCTCGGTGCGCGAGGCGGCGCTGGAGGGGGCGGTGGCGCGCCTGCGCCCGGTGATGATGACGGTGATCTCGACGCTGCTGGGCGCGCTGCCGCTGGTGGTCTCCACCGGCGCGGGCGCCGAGGCGCGCGAGGCGATCGGCTGGGTGATCATCGGCGGCTTCGGGGCGGCCTCGGCGCTGACCCTGTTCCTGACGCCGGTGCTCTACGACCTGATGGTCCGCTTCACCCGGCCGCGCACCGCCGTGGCGCAGGAGCTCGACCGCGCGCTGGCCGAGGAGGTGCGCACTCCGGCCGAGTAGGGCCGGGGCCGGGTCGCCGGCCGTCGACCCGGCCTCTCGCGCAGGGAGGCGAATCCGCGCAAGCTCCCCCGAAACCGGGAGGAGCTCATGTCCGTCGTCATCTTCAAGGACGGTCCCGCGACCGTCGTCGCCATCAACCGGGCGGAGCGGCGCAACGCCGTCGACAGCGCCGCCGCGCTCGCCCTGCACCGCGCCTTCGCCGAGTTCGAGGCGGACGCCTCCGCCTCGGTCGCGATCCTGACCGGCGAGGGCGGGTTCTTCTGCGCCGGCGCCGACCTCAAGGCCATGGCCGCGGGCGACCGGCGCCGGATGCCCGTGGACGGGCCGGGGCCGATGGGGCCCACGCGGATGCGGCTGACCAAGCCGGTGATCGCCGCGATCGAGGGGCCGGCGGTGGCGGGGGGGCTGGAGCTGGCCCTGTGGTGCGACCTGCGGGTGATGGCCTCGGACGCGGTGCTGGGCGTCTACTGCCGCCGCTTCGGCGTGCCGCTGGTCGACGGCGGAACCTTCCGCCTGCCGCGGCTGATCGGGCACTCCCGGGCCATGGACCTGATCCTGACCGGCCGGCCCGTGCATGCCGAGGAGGCGGTCTCCATCGGCCTCGCCAACCGGGTCTGCGCCCCGGGCGAGGCGCTGCCGACGGCGCTGGCCCTCGCCCACGAGATCGCGGCCTTCCCGCAGGTCTGCCTGCGCGGCGACCGGCAGGCGGCGATGGAGCAATGGGGCCTCGACGAGGCCGGGGCCCTGGCGCGCGAGTTCGAGATCGGCATGAAGACGGTGGCGAGCGGCGAGAGCTTCTCCGGCGCCGGCCGCTTCAGCGAGGGCGAAGGGCGCCACGGGAAGTTCTAGGCTGGCGCGGGCTGCGGGAGGTGCAGGCGCCTCCTCCGAGCGGTCTGCAGGCGCCCTGCGGGCGGGCTTGGCTGGGGCGCACAGCTGCGGAGGGCGGTGAGGGGGCTTCGGGCGTGGGAGCCTCCGGCGGGCTCCTGACTCACCCAAGAACAAGCCCCGCGCCTGTTCTCCGGCGCCGTCTCTCGCTGATGGATGCCTGAGCGACTCGCCCCGGCCGGTCAAGGACAAGCCCCGCTTCGCGGGGTCGCTGCGCGATCCTTGACCGGCCGGGACGAGTCGCTCTTTCCGGCATCCGCGAGAGACGGCTCCGGAGAACAGGCGCTTTGCGAGGCATGGCCGGCGGCGCGGCCCGGGGCGGGCGTCGCGTCTCAGAACGGGCAGGGCGCCTCGAGCGTCAGGGGGGCGCCGCCGACGGGGTGGCGCAGCTCCAGCCGGCGGGCGTGGAGCATCAGGCGGGGCGCGGCGGCGTAGGCGGCCTCGTCGGCGTAGAGCGCGTCGCCGAGGATCGGGTGGCCGAGCGCCAGAAGATGCGCGCGGAGCTGGTGGCTGCGCCCGGTCAGCGGGCGCAGGGCGAGCCGGGTCGCGCCGCGCGGCGGGGCCTGCGGGTCGCGGGCCAGCGTCTCCCAGTCGGTGACGGCGCGGCGGCCGGCGGGGTCGGGGCGCTGTCGGGGGCGCTGCGGCCAGTCGGCGGCGAGCGCCAGGTCGACGGTCCCCGCCTCCGCCTCGGGCAGGCCCGCCACCACCGCCTCGTAGAGCTTCGCGGCGTGGCGACGCTCGAACTGCAGGCCCAGGTGGCGCTGGGCCTCGGGCGTGCGCGCCAGCACCAGCACGCCGGAGGTGTCCATGTCCAGCCGGTGCACGATGCGGGCGCCGGGGAAGGCGGCCTCGGCCCGCGCCGCCACGCAGTCGGCGAGGCCGGGGTCGCGCCCCGGCACCGTCAGCAGGCCCGAGGGCTTGTCCACGGCCAGGAGGTGCGCGTCCACGTGGATCACCGGCAGGCCCGGCGGCGGCGCATAGGCGAGCGGGCGCAGCGGCGGCAGCACGAAACCCGTCATGCGCCGCCCGCGGCCGCCCGGGATGGGCGATGCAAGGGGGCGGGCAGGGCGCGGGGGAGAGGACCGGGCGTCATGGCCCTCTCTCCGCTCCGCCGGGGCGGGCCGTCAAGGGCCGAGACCGCGCTGCGCCCGCCTGCGCCCGCGCGTCGGACCCGCCGCGCGCGCCCCCGCCCCGCCCCCGCGCACAGGCCCGACGGCTCTCGCCCTCGCGCGGCCGCGGGCGGGCCCGGCCCGCCGCAGGCGCAGGCTGCGCGCGGACCGTGCGGCGACGGCCGCGGGCGACGCCCGCCCCGGGCGCCGCGCCCGCCCTGCGCCGCGGGCGGGGCCTCGCCCCGCGCGCGCGGCCCGACGCGGCGCCTCGGCGCCCGTCCCGCCACGTCGCCGATCCCCCGCCCGGACGCATGCCTTGATCCGCGCCTTCCCCGTCGCCATTATCCGGCCGACCAGAACATACGCGCGGGTATGCCGCGCGAGGCCCAGGGAGCCCCTCATGTCCATGCAGCGCATCGCCCTCGCCAGTCGCCCAAAGGGCTGGCCCACCGCCGACAACTTCCGGCTGGAGCAGGGCGAGATCCCCTCGCCCGGGCCCGGCCGGTTCGTCGCGCGCACCATCTGGCTGTCGCTCGATCCCTACATGCGCGGGCGGATGGACGACGGCCCCTCCTACGCCAAGCCGGTCGAGATCGGCGGCACCATGGAGGGGGGCACCGTCTCGGAGGTGGTCGAGTCGAACCACCCCGACTACAAGCCCGGCGACATCGTGGTGGGCCGGATGGG
Organism: Albimonas pacifica; assembly: GCF_900113695.1. GTDB lineage: Bacteria > Pseudomonadota > Alphaproteobacteria > Rhodobacterales > Rhodobacteraceae > Albimonas > Albimonas pacifica. Next base: position 526,055 of record NZ_FOQH01000003.1, read on the forward strand.
CTGGGCCACGCATGGCGTCTCGGATGGGGAGGGGATGCGCAAGGTCGATCCCTCGATCGCGCCGATCTCCACCGCGCTGGGCGTGCTGGGAATGCCGGGGCAGACCGCCTATGTCGGGCTGAACCGGATCCTGGAGGGCAAGAGCGGCGAGACGATCTGCGTCTCGGCGGCCTCGGGCGCGGTGGGCGCGGTCGTCACGCAGCTCGCCAAGATCAAGGGCATGACCGTGGTCGGCGTCGCCGGAGGGGCCGACAAGTGCGCCTATGTGGTCGAGGAGCTGGGCGCCGACGCCTGCATCGACCACCGCTCGGTCGAGGACGGCAAGCAGATGGCCGAGAAGATGGCGCAGGCCGCGCCCGGCGGCTTCGACTGCTATTTCGAGAACGTCGCCGGCAAGACCCTGCTGGGCGTGCTGCCCAACATGAAGCCGTTCGGGCGGATCGCGATCTGCGGGATGATCTCGCTCTATTCCGGCAACACCATGGGCGACCAGAACCAGCTGCCCCTGCTGTGGCGCACGCTGCTGGTCAAGAAGCTGCGCGCGCAGGGCTTCATCGTCTCGGACCACATGGACCTGATGAAGCCGTTCCTGGCCGAGGTCGGGCCGCTGGTGAAGTCCGGCCGGGTGAAGTTCCGCGAGACGGTCACCGACGGGCTCGAGAACGCCCCCGAGGCCTTCCTGGGCCTGCTGCGCGGCGAGAACTTCGGCAAGCAGCTGGTGCGCGTGGGCGCGGACCCGTCGTGAGGCGGCCGCAGAGGGGGACGCGCGCATGAGCCATGTCTGGCTGATCCGCCACGGGCAGGCCTCGTTCGGGGCGGCCGACTACGACAAGCTCTCGGACCACGGCGTCGCCCAGGCGCGCATGCTGGGAGAGTGGCTGGCCGCCCGCGACATCCGCCCGGCGCGGATGATGGTCGGCACGCTGAAGCGCCAGCGCGAGACCGCGGAGGCCCTCGCCGAGGGCCTCGGCGGCGCGCCGGAGCCGATCGTGCACTCGGGCTTCAACGAGAACGACGCCGACAGCCTGATCCGGGACTGGATCGCGAAGGGGAACCCGGCGCCGGACAAGGCCGAGCGCAAGACCTACTACCGGACCATGGTGCAGGCGCTGATGGCCTGGCACCGGGGCGAGATCGACGGCTCGCAGTCCTTCGTGGACTACGAGGAGAACGTCGCCGATGCGCTGCGGCAGGCGGCGGAGGGGACGGACCGGCCGGTGTTCTGCGTCTCGTCGGGCGGGACCATCGGTCAGATGGTGCGCACGATCCTTGGCTCGCCGCCGGAGATGGCGGCGCGGCTGCAGATGCAGGTGAAGAACAGCTCCTATACCCGGCTCGCCGGGCGGGCGGAGCGGCTGAGCCTGCTGAGCTTCAACGAGACGCCGCATCTCGACGACCGGCCGGAGCTGATCACCTGGTCCTGAGAGGGGATGGGTCTACAGGCGCCCTGCGGGCGGGCTTGGCAGGGGCGGCGCCTGCGAGGGGCTTCGGGAAGAGACGTCGGGGGCGGGAGCCTCCGGCGGGCTCCCGACTCACCCAAGAACAGGGCCCGCGCCTGTTCTCCGGATCCGTCTCTCGCTGAAGATGCCTGAGCGACTCGCCCGGAGCGGTCAAGGACAAGCCCCCTTCGGGGGTCGCTTCGCGATCCTTGACCGCTCCGGGCGAGTCGCTCTTACGGCATCAGCGAGAGACGGCTCCGGAGAACAGGCGCTCACCGAGCGGGGCGTGGGGCGAGGGGCGCTTGCGGCCCGTGATGCGCTGGAAACGCGGGGGCGGGCGCGCCGGGGGAGGCGCGCCCGCGAGGCGTCAGGCGGCGGGCGGGGCCCGGCGGGTCCAGGGGGCCTCGGCCTCGAAGGCGGCGGCGGCGCGCAGGACCTCGAGGTCGCCGCGCGGGGCGCCCATCAGCTGCAGGCCCATGGGCAGCCCGGCGCCGGGGCCGCCGGCGGGGCCGAAGCCCGCCGGGACGCAGACCGCGGGGCGCCCGCCCAGCGAGGTGGGCAGCACGCACTCCATCCAGCGGTGGTAGGTGTCCATCTTCACGCCCGCGATCTCCTGCGGCCAGCGGTCCTCGACCGGGAAGGGCCAGACCTGGGCGGAGGGCATGGCCAGCAGGTCCACGCTCTCGAAGACATGCAGGAGCTTGCGGTGCCAGCGGGCGCGCTGGACGCTGGCGCGGTGGATGTCCATCGCCGAGAGGGCGAGGCCGTTCTCGATCTCCCAGATCGCTTCGGGCTTCAGGAGCTTGCGGCGTTCCGGGTTCTCGTATTCCACGGCCGAGCGGGCGGCGACGCCCCAGTGGCGCAGCGTCGTCCAGCTGTCCCACATCTCCTCGCGCGAGTGGTCGGGGACCAGCGGGACGACCTCGGCGCCGAGGGCCTCGAAGACCTTGAGGGCGGCCTCGCAGGTCTCGAGGATGCCGGGCTCCATCGGCCAGCCGCCGTTCCAGTCGCCGATCCAGCCGATGCGCAGGCCCTTCGCCCAGGGGCGCGGGTCGTCGGTGGTCAGGCCGGGCGTGAAGACGTCGCGCTTGCCGTGGGAGAGGGGCGCCTCGGGCTGGTAGCCGGCCTGGACGTCGAGGAGCAGCGCCATGTCGGCGACCGAGCGGCCCATCGGCCCCTCGGTCGAGAGCTGGTGGGCGTAGAGGTCGAAGCTCGAGTCGTTCGCCACCCGCCCCCAGGACGGGCGGAAGCCGAAGACGTTGTTCCAGCCCGCCGGGTTGCGCAGCGAGCCCATCTGGTCGGAGCCGTCGGCGATCGGCAGCATCCGCATCGCCAGCGCCACCGCCGCGCCGCCCGACGAGCCGCCGGCGGAGCGCGAGCGGTCCCAGGGGTTCTTCGTGGCCCCGAAGATCGGGTTCATGGTGTGCGAGCCGAGGCCGAACTCGGGCGTGTTGGTCTTGCCCACGATCAGCGCGCCGGCGGCGCGGATGCGCGCCACCATCGGGCTGTCGGCATTGGGCACCAGGTCCGCGTAGAGGGGCGAGCCCATCGTGGTCAGCAGCCCCTTCGTCGCCGTCAGGTCCTTGATCGCGATCGGCAGGCCGTGGAGCGGGCCCAGCGGCTCGCCGGCCGCGCGGGCTTCGTCGGCGGCGCGGGCCTCGGCGAGGCAGTCGTCGGGGTCGCGCTGGGAGACGATGGCGGTCACGCCGTCGTTCACCGCGGCGATGCGGTCGAGATGGGCGCGCATCACCTCCTCGGCCGAGACCTGGCCTGCGCGGATCAGGGGGGCGAGCGCGGCGCCGCCGGCTTCGAGAATGTCGGTCATGGGGGTCCTGCTGGTCACGCGGGGCCGGGGCTCAGGCCCGGCGGACGAGGTTGATGATCGCCAGCAGCGCCACCGCGCCGGCGGTGGCGGTGGCGAGCCGGCCGAAGAAGTCGTCGCCCAGGTCGAGGCCGAGCACGCCGAAGAGGTAGGCGCCCAGATAGGCCCCCACGATGCCCACCGCCAGGTTGGTCAGCAGGCCGTGGTTGCGCTTCATCACCTTCTCCGCGATCCAGCCGGCGGCGATGCCGACGATCAGGAAGGCGAACCAGCCGATCTCTCCCATCAGGGTCTCCTGCGCTGCGGCCGCCTCGCGGAGGGGCGGGCGGCGGCGGGGGGCGGGGCCGGTCCGCGCGGGCCCGGGGGAGGGCCGCGGCGCGGGGGCGGCCCGCGGAGCCCCGACCATCCGTTCCGCCGCGCCCGGGGTCAAGCGCGCCCGGGCGCGGAGCGGGACAGGACGGGCGCGGCGCGGGCGGCGGAGCCGCAGGACGTCGCGCCCGGGAACGGACCGTCGGGGGCTCATGTTGCGTTAACCTTTTTGGGCGAGTGTGGGTCCTGCAGGCGCGACATGGGCTGCGCCTGCACTCCTCCCTGTCGAACTGGCCGCGCCTTCGGGCGCGGCTTTTTTCTCGCCGCGGCCTCGCGGGCGCGCGGCGGCGTTCCGGCCGATGCGTCGCCGGGCGCAGGAAGGGCTTGCAACCTCAGGGTGCATGTCGGAGGGTGATCCGCATCGCCGGTGGAGAGACATCTCGTTTCGAAGAAAACGCTGGCGTCGGAGGGGGGAATCGCTCTACTAGTAGGTGAACGACAGGTGAATTCGTGTCGCGCTGTTGCGCATGCGGATCTCCGGTCGGGGCGCCTGAAAGGCGACGGGCGGGGCTGCGGACGAGGATCCGCCGCGCCGCGCCTCGCGCAGGGATGCCGCGCGTTCAGGTCTCCGCCGTGGCGGCAAGACGGCGAAGCGCTGAACAGCGGCACAGGTCCCGCGAGCCATGGGGAGGCTCGCGGGACCGTCATCGCCCGACCCGGTCGGACCCTCGCGGAAACCCCGCGGACCCCGCCGAACGCAGGACGGCCGCGCTCTGGGGGCGCGGCCGTCCTGCTTTCGGCTTCGGGCGTTCCGCTTTCGGCTTCGGGCCGTCCGGGCCGTCCGCGCCGGCCCCGGCGGGGCCCGCAGGCCCCGGGGCGGCGCGCGCTCAGTCGCCGCGGTAGGGGGCGACGTACTGCAGGGCCATGTCCCAGGGGAAGAAGATCCAGGTGTCCTGGGAGACCTCGGTGATGAAGGTGTCCACCATCGGCCGGCCCTTGGGTTTGGCGTAGACGGTGGCGAAATGCGCCTTGGGGTAGAGGCGGCGGACCAGCTCCAGCGTCTTGCCGCTGTCGACCAGGTCGTCGACCACGAGGATGCCCGCGCCGTCGCCCATCAGCTCGGCGTCGGGCGCCTTGAGCACCTTGGCGTCCATCTGGGCCTGGTGGTTGTAGGATTTCACCGAGATCGTGTCGACGATGCGGATGTCGAGCTCGCGCGCCAGGATCATCGCCGGCGCCATGCCGCCGCGGGTGATCGCGACCACCGCCTTCCAGGCGCCGCCCTCGCCGGGCCCGCGCTTGTCCAGCCGCCAGGCCAGCGCCCGGCTGTCGCGGTGGATCTGGTCCCAGCTGACGTGGAAGCCCTTCTCGTGGGGGAGGCGGCTGTCGGTTGGGCTCATGCTCGGGTCTCCTGGCGAGGGGCGCTGCGCCCGTCCCCTAGCGTCGCGCGCGGCGTCCGGCAAGACGTCCGCGTCAGCGACGCGGCCGCAGGACGGGCGCCGCGAGGGGGGGCGCCGCGTCGAGGCCGCGCCTGCGGCCGGCGCTGCGCCCGCGGCGCGGGCCCCGCGGCGCGCCCCCGGCGACGGCCGCCCCGGGCGCGCCGCAGGGATGCGCCGCGGGCGGGACGCCGGCGGCGGGCGGGCGCGGGACGCGGCGCCTCGGCCCTGAGACGCAAAGCGCCGGTCCCTGGGGGGACCGGCGCTTTGCTGCGTCGACGGCGGGCGCGGTCAGTCGGCCTTGCCCTTCACCGCCACGTCGATGTCCGGCGCGTCCTCGGCCTTCATGCCGACCACGTGGTAGCCGGCGTCGACGTGGTGGGTCTCTCCCGTCACGCCCGAACCGAGGTCCGACAGCAGGTAGAGGCCCGACTTGCCCACGTCCTCGATGGTCACGTTTCGGCGGAGCGGCGAGTTCAGCTCGTTCCACTTCAGGATGTAGCGGAAGTCGCCGATGCCCGAGGCGGCCAGCGTCTTGATCGGGCCCGCGGAGATCGCGTTCACCCGGATGTTCTTCGGCCCGAGGTCCATCGCCATGTAGCGCACCGAGGCCTCCAGCGCCGCCTTGGCCACGCCCATCACGTTGTAATGGGGCATGACGCGCTCGGCGCCGTAGTAGGTCAGCGTCAGCATCGAGCCGCCGTCGGTCATCAGCTTCTCCGCCCGCTGCGCGACGGCGGTGAAGGAGTAGACCGAGACGTCCATGGTCAGCTTGAAGTTCTCGGGGCTGGTGTCGACGTAGCGCCCGCGCAGCTCCGACTTGTCGGAGAAGCCGATGGCGTGGACCAGGAAGTCGAGCTTGCCCCAGGTCTTCTCGACCTCGGCGAAGGCCGCGTCGATGGAGGCCGCGTCGGAGACGTCGCAGGGCATCGTCAGCGTGGAGCCGACGGAGGCGGCCAGCGGCTCGACCCGCTTCTTCAGGGCGTCGCCCTGGTAGGTGAAGGCGAGCTCGGCGCCTGCGTCGGCGCAGGCCTTGGAGATCCCCCAGGCGAGCGACTTGTCGTTCGCGACGCCCATGATCAGGCCGCGTTTGCCCTGCATCAGACCGCCCATGCCCCGCTCCTCCGGCTTCCTTCGTGGCGGCAGGCTCTATGCGATATTCCCCGCCCCATCAAGGCGCGCTGCGTTTCAGAGTGTTACGCCCCTGCATCGCGAGCGCGAACCGATGCGCCCGCGCGACGCATCCACCGGCGCGCCGCCCGGCCGCGGGAGGGCGCGCGCGGGCGACGGCGCCGGGGGCGGTGGCGCGGGACGCGGGGGCTGGATAGGGTCGGCGCGCAGATCGTGATCGAGGATGTTTCCCATGGCCCTGTTCGACCTCGCCCAGCTCGAAGCCGCGGCGGAGCTGGTGCACGCCGTGATGCCGCCGACGCCCCAGTACGCCTGGCCGCTGCTGAGCGCGCGCGCGGGCGCGGAGGTCTGGCTGAAGCACGAGAACCACACGCCCGCGGGCGCCTTCAAGCTGCGCGGCGGGCTGGTCTACCTGGACGATCTCGCGCGGCGCGGGGGCGCGCCGGGGATCGCCACCGCCACGCGGGGCAACCACGGCCAGTCGATCCCCTTCGCCGCGCGCCGACACGGGATTCCGGTGAAGGTCTGGGTGCCGCATGGCAACTCGGTCGAGAAGAACGCCGCCATGCGCGCCTGGGGCGCCGAGGTGATCGAGCACGGCCACGACTTCGAGGCCGCCCGCCTCGAGGCGATGCGCGTCGCCGCCGAGGAGAACCTGCACGCCATCGGCCCCTTCCACCCGCTGCTGGTGCGCGGCGTCGCCACCTATGCGCTGGAGCTGATGCGCGCGGTCCCCGACCTCGCGACGATCTACGTCCCCATCGGCATGGGCTCGGGCTGCTGCGGCCTGATCGAGGCGCGCGACCGGCTGGGCCTTGCGACCGAGATCGTCGGCGTGGTGGCCGAGACCGCCCCCGCCTATGCGCTGAGCTTCGCGGCGGGGAAGGTGGTGGGCACCGAGACCGCCGCGACCTTCGCCGACGGGGTCGCCTGCCGCGCGCCCGCGCCCGAGGCGCTGGAGATCCTGCTGCGCGGCGCCGCCCGGGTGATCACGGTCACCGAGGACCAGGTGGCCGAAGCGATGCGCGCCCTGCACGCCGACACCCACAACCTCGCCGAAAGCGCGGGCGCGGTGGCGACGGCGGGGCTGCTGTCGGAGCGCGGGCGGATCGCGGGGCGCAAGGTGGCCGCGATCCTCTCGGGCGGGAACGTCGATGCGGAGCAGTACCGGGAGGTGATGTCGGGGCGCACGCCCCGGGTCTGATCCCGGGGCCGGCGGCCTCGCGAGGCGGGGCTCGCTCGGGCTTGCGCTTCGCGCGGGGAGGCCGCTCGGGACCCACCAGAGAACAGGGGGCGCGCCTGTCCTCCGGACCCGCCCGTCGCTGAAGATGCCTGAGCGGCTCGCCCCCTCCGGTCAAGGACGAGCCGGCTTCGCCGGTCGCTGCGCGATCCTTGACCGGAGGGGGCGAGCCGCTCTCACGGCATCAGCGACGGACGGCTCCGGAGAACAGGCGCTCGGCGCCCCGCGGCCGGCGGCGCGCCGGGGCGCGGGCGGCGGGCGGGGCGAGGGACGTGGAAGGGGGAGGGCGTCGGGCCGGCCGGGCGCCGGGCAGGGGCGGCCGGGAAGCTGGCTCGGCTGTGCGGGAAGCGGGCGGCGGGCTTGACGGGGGGCGGGGGGAGCGCGACCTATGGCGGGCCTGATGGAGGAATGCCCCATGCCCGCCGACGCCACCGTCGATCCCCGCCCGTTCGTCATCCAGGAGACCGAGAGGCGCGAGGGCAAGTTCGCCGGCGACGACCCGTTCGCCCTGGCGCAGGGCTGGCTGGAGGAGGCCTTCGCCTCGGAGATCAACGACGGCAACGCCATGTCGCTCGCCACCGTCGACGAGACCGGGATGCCCAATTCGCGCATGGTCCTGCTCAAGGAGATCGAGGGCATGGGCGCGCCCTCGGGCGGGGCCTTCGTGTTCTACACCAACTACGGCTCGGCCAAGGGGCGGGAGCTCGCCGCCACCGGCAAGGCCGCGCTGCTGCTGCACTGGAAGAGCCTGCGCCGCCAGGTGCGCGTGCGCGGCGTGGTGGAGAAGGAGGAGGGGCCGCAGGCCGACGCCTACTACGCCTCGCGCGGGCTGCAGTCGCGGCTGGGGGCCTGGGCCTCGGAGCAGTCGCGGGAGCTGAGCTCGCGCGGGCATCTGATGGCCGAGGTTGCGAAGGTCGCCGCCCGCCACCCGCTGAACCCGCCGCGCCCGCCGTTCTGGGGCGGCTTCCGGGTGCGCCCGGTGGAGATGGAGTTCTGGGCCGACGGCGCCCACCGCCTGCACGACCGCTTCCAGTGGCGCCGCGACAGCCCCGAGGCGCGGACCTGGACCGTGAGGCGCCTGAACCCCTGAGCCCCACGACCGCCCCAGGCCGGCCGTCGGCGTCAGGGCGGGCCGCGGGGCGCGCGCCGGCCGGCGCCGCCCCTGATCGAAACGCCTCGCCGCCCGGCGACGCGCCGCCGCGGACGGATCGCCGGGGGTTGCATCCGATCCCCGCGCCCGGCGTGATCGGCGCGAACCATGCAGGGGCCGACTCGGCCCCGGGAGCCCGACATGCCCGATCGCAAGACCCTGCTGCTGACCGGCGCCTCGCGCGGGATCGGCCACGCCACCGTGAAGCGCTTCGCCTCGGCGGGGTGGCGGGTGATCACCTGCTCGCGCCACCCCTTCCCCGAGGACTGCCCCTGGGAGATGGGGGAGGAGGACCACATCCAGCTCGACCTCGCCGATCCGCAGTCGACGATGGACGCGGTCGAGCAGATCCGCGCCCGCCTGCCCGGGGGCCGGCTGGAGGCGCTGGTCAACAACGCCGGCATCTCGCCGAAGGGTCCGCAGGGGGAGCGGCTGACCACCCTGACCACCGACCTGCGCGACTGGGGCAAGGTGTTCCACGTGAACTTCTTCGCCCCCGTGGTTCTGGCCCGCGGCCTGCGCGCCGAGCTGGCGGCGGCGCAGGGGGCGATCGTGAACGTCACCTCCATCGCCGGCGCCCGGGTGCATCCGTTCGCGGGGGCGGCCTACGGCACCTCGAAGGCGGCGCTGGCGGCGCTGACGAGGGAGATGGCCCACGACTTCGGCCCCCTGGGCGTGCGGGTGAACGCCATCGCGCCCGGCGAGATCGAGACCGCGATCCTCTCGCCCGGCACCGAGAAGATGGCCGAGCAGCTGCCGCTGCGCCGTCTCGGCAAGCCCGAGGAGGTGGCGCGCACGATCTACTATCTGTGCACGGCCGAAAGCTCCTACGTCACCGGCGTCGAGATCGAGATCAACGGCGGCCAGCACGTCTGACCGGGCGGCGAGGCCGGTAGGCCGCCGGCGGAAGATATGCTAACGTAGCGTAAGGTTCCGTCTCGACGGTCGGGGGCTTGCGCATGTCTGGCGACGCATCCGGGTTCATCGGGGACATTCCCGCCCACTACGACGCGGGCCTCGGGCCCAACCTGTTCGAGGGCTTCGCCGAGCTTCTGGCCGAGGCCGCCTGTTCCGGCGCGCCGACGGCGGTTCTGGAGCTCGCGGCCGGCACCGGCATCGTCTCGCGCAAGCTGCGGGACCGGCTGCCGGCGGGGGCCTCGCTGACGGTCTCGGACCTCAGCGCGCCGATGCTGGAGGTGGCGCGGGCGAAGTTCGCGCCGCAGGAGACGGTGGCGTTCGCGGTGGCGGACGCGCTGCGCACGCCGTTCCCCGACGCCGCCTTCGACCGCGTGGTCTGCCAGTTCGGGGTGATGTTCTTTCCCGACAAGCGCGCCGCCTTCCGCGAGGCGCGGCGCGTGCTGAAGCCGGGGGGCCGGTTCCTGTTCAACGCGTTCGGCCCGATGGAGGCGAACCCGCATTCCCAGATCGCCTACGCCGTGCCCGCGCAGTTCTTCGCGGGCGAGCCGCCGGGCTTCTACAAGGCGCCCTTCCACTACGGCGACCCGGCGAAGGTGCGCGCGGACCTGGCCGCGGCCGGCTGGCGGGACGTCTCGCACGAGACCCTGCGCATCCGCCGCCGGATCGCCGACGCGGAGGCCTTCGCCCGCGGCCTCGTCTACGGCAATCCGCTGATCGACGAGATCCGGGCGCGCGGCGGCGTCGACCCCGAGACGGTCTGCGCCGCGGTTCACAGGGCGATCGAGGTGCTGTTCGCCCCGACCGACATGACCTTCCCGATGGAGGCGACCGTCTTCGTCTGCACGGCCGAGTGACCCGGAGGGGCGCAGGGCCCCGCGGCGGCGCTACTCGGCGGCGCGGCTCGCGCCCGAGGCGCAGCTTTCCTTCAGGGCCTCGACCATGTGGTCGATGAAGGCGCGCAGCTTGGGCTGCGGGAAGCGGCCCTGGGGGTAGACGGCGTAGACGCCGAGCGGCGGGCGGCGCGCCTCGGGGACCAGCTCGACCAGCTCGCCGCTGGCCACGCCGTCGCCGACGATGAAGTCGGGCAGCATGGCGATGCCCAGCCCGTCCGCCGCGGCCTGGCGCAGGGCGTCGCCGTTGTTGATCGTCAGCCGGCCGACCGCGCGCACCTGCCGCTCCTGCCCGCCGGGGCCTGACAGGCGCCAGACGTTGCCGGAGCTGAGGTTCGAGTAGTGCAGCAGGTTGTGCGAGGCGAGGTCCTGCACCGAGGTGGGCGTGCCATGCTCGGCCAGGTAGCCCGGGCTCGCCACCACCATCACCTCGGCGTCGGCGAGCTTTCGCGCGCGCATCGAGCTGTCGGGCAGGTCGCCGATCCGGATCGCCAGGTCGAAGCCCTCGGCCACCAGCTCCACGAAGCGGTCGTCGAGCACCATGTGCACCGAGATGTCGGGGTACTTGCGCAGGAAATCCGAGATCGCCGGCGCCAGCGCCCGGATCCCGAAGGAGAAGGGCGCCGAGATGCGCAGTTCGCCGCGCGGATTGTCCTGCATGGTCGAGACCATGGCGTCGGCCTCCTCGGCCTCGGCCAGGACCCGGATCGCGCGGTCGTAGAAGGCGAGCCCGATCTCGGTCGGGCTGACGCGGCGGGTGGTCCGGTTGAGCAGACGCGCGCCCAGCCGGTCCTCCAGGGAGGCGACGTGCTTGGACACCGCCGATTTCGAGAGACCCATCTTCCGCGCGGCGTCGGTGAACCCGCCAAGGTCCACGACGCGCACGAAGGCCTCCATCTCGCTCAGCCGATCCATGCCACCTCCGCTGCAATGCAACCAAAATCGCCCCGAAAGCGACGGGCGTCAATCGTCGCGACGGGCGTGCGACCATAAACGGCGAAAGCGAAACCATTCGTTCATCAATGTTTTTCCGTTCATCATTGCGACGCGTCATTTCTGCGGGAGAATGCTGCGGGGGCAGGGGGATGACGCAGGCGCGGGCTCGGGTCCGAGGTCGTTTTCCTTCACGAAATAGCCGGGGACGGGGTTGTGCGGCGCCGCAGCCGCATGTTTAGCTCCCTTCGTCGGACGAAAGACCCCGCCAGAGGGCGCCGCCGCAAACGACAGGGAAGACGCATGAACGCCAGCAACGACGCCTTCGTCGAGTTCGATCGCGTGCAGAAGAGCTATGACGGCGAGACGCTCGTCGTCAAAGACCTGAACCTCGGCATCGGCAAGGGCGAGTTCCTGACCATGCTGGGCCCGTCGGGCTCCGGAAAGACCACCTGCCTGATGATGCTCGCGGGCTTCGAGACCGCGACCCACGGCGACATCAGGCTCGACGGGCGTCCGATCAACTCGGTGCCTCCGCACAAGCGCGGCATCGGCATGGTGTTCCAGAACTACGCGCTGTTCCCCCACATGACGGTGGCCGAGAACCTCGCCTTCCCGCTCCAGGTCCGCAAGATGGGCAAGGACGAGATCGAGACGCGCGTCAAGCGCGCCCTCGACATGGTGCAGATGGGCGACTTCGGCGGCCGGCGTCCCGCCCAGCTCTCGGGCGGCCAGCAGCAGCGCGTCGCGGTGGCGCGCGCGCTGGTCTTCGACCCCGAGCTGGTGCTGATGGACGAGCCGCTGGGCGCGCTCGACAAGCAGCTGCGCGAGCAGATGCAGTTCGAGATCAAGCACATCCACGAACAGCTGGGCGTGACGGTCGTCTATGTGACCCACGACCAGTCCGAGGCGCTGACGATGTCGGACCGCATCGCGGTGTTCAACGACGGCCGCATCCAGCAGCTCGCCCCGCCGCCCGACCTCTACGAACGGCCCGAGAACAGCTTCGTCGCCCAGTTCATCGGCGAGAACAACACGCTCGACGCCACCATCGCCGAGCGCGACGGCGAGTTCGTGAAGGTGGAGTTCGTCGACGGCTCGACCGGGCAGGCGCTGGCCGTGAACTGCGGCGGACCGGGCGAGAAGACCCGCCTCAGCCTTCGCCCCGAGCGCGTCACCTTCGCCCAGCCGGGCGAATGGGGCGTGGCCGGAAAGGTGAAGGAACTGATCTACCTCGGCGACCACATCCGCGTGCGGATGCAGGTCCTGGGCAACAACGACTTCGTCGTGAAGGTGCCCAACGCCTCTCGTCACGCGACGCTGTCGGTGGGCGAGACGGCCTCCCTGTCCTGGGTCGCCGAGGATTGCCGCGCTCTGGACGCTGCCTGAGCGGGGCCAAGGCGCGTCGCCGCCCGAAGGCGCGCCGCCGCGAAGATTCGATCGGGCATCGCAACTGGGAGAGACCTCATGAGCCTCAAGCTCAAGATGATGATGGCCGGCGCGGGGATCGCCGGCGCGGCCGTCGCCGGCGCCGCCTACGCCGCCGACGAGCTGCCCGCCTGCGAGGGCTGCGCCGATTCGATGACCGTCGTGTCCTGGGGCGGCGCCTACCAGAACTCTCAGCAGAAGGCCTACTCCGAGCCCTACGCCGAGATGACCGGCGTCGAGTTCGTCTGGGACGAGTCCTCCAACGAGGCCGTCGCCAAGCTGCGCGCCATGGCCGAGGCCGGCAACATCACCTGGGACCTGGTGGACGTGGTCGCCTCCGACGCCATGCGCCTGTGCGACGAGGGCCTGGCCGAGGAGATCGACTTCGACTCCGCGCTCGCCGAGGCGCCCGACGGGACCGTGGCGACCGAGGACTTCGGCGAGATGATCGTCTCGGACTGCTTCGTCCCGCAGATCGCCTACTCGACCACCTTCGGCTACCGCACCGACGTGGCGGAGTGGAACGGCGAGACCCCCGACGACATCTGCGACGTGTTCGACCTGGAGGCCTTCCCGGGTAAGCGCGCCCTGGAGAAGCGTCCGATCAACAACATGGAGTGGGCGCTGCTCTGCTCGGGCGTCGCCAAGGAAGACATCTACGACACGCTGGAGACCGAAGAGGGGCAGGCCCAGGCCTTCGCCAAGCTCGACGAGATCAAGGACAGCGTCGTGTGGTGGTCGGCCGGCGCCGAGACCCCGCAGCTGCTCGCCGACGGCGAGATCGTGATGGGCTCGACCTACAACGGCCGTCTCTTCGCGCTGATCGAGGAGCAGAAGCAGCCCGTCGCCATGATGTGGGACGCGCAGGTCTATGACCTCGACGGCTGGATCGTGCCCGCCGGCCTGCCCGAGGACCGCAAGGCCCGGGTGATGCACTTCCTGAAGTTCGCCACCGACACCCAGCGTCTGGCGGACCAGGCCAAGTACATCTCCTACGGCCCCGCGCGCCAGTCCTCGGCCCCGCTGGTCGGCCAGCATGCCGAGCTGGGCATCGACATGGCCCCGCACATGCCGACCAACCCCGAGAACGCCACCAACACCTTCCTCTACAACTACGAGTGGTGGGCGGACTATCGCGACGACCTGGACGCCAAGTTCCAGGCCTGGCTGCTGCGCTGAGCTGAAGGCCTGCGCCTCCCGGGCCCCGCGCGGGCCCGGGACGGACGCGCCTGACGACCTCCGGGCGGGCCGCCGGCGGCCCGCCCGACCCGGTTCCAGACATTCACCGACGCTGCGAGGGGATCACGCATGGCCGAGGCGACCGCGAACGGGGACATCGCGCCCGATGAGCACCGGAGCGCCTCCGGACAGCTCCTGGCCGCCGACGGCACGCCCCTCAAGAAATCGATCCGCCGCTCCGAGGCCCGCGCCCGCCTGCGCGCCTTCCTGCTGGTGGCGCCGCTGCTGATCTTCGTGCTGCTGTCCTTCATCGCGCCGATCGCGGACATGCTGTTCCGCTCGGTCGAGAACGAGATCGTCGCCGACACGCTGCCGCGCACCGTCGAGGCGCTGGACGCGTGGGACCCGCAGACCGGGCCCCCGCCCGAGCCGGTCTACCGCGCCTTCTACGACGACATGCTGGAGGCCACGGAACTCAAGATCCACACCCGCCTCGGCTCCCGCCTGAACTACGAAGAGTCGGGGATGTCGTCGCTGTTCCGCAAGACGAACGAGCGCCGGCTGGAGCGGTTCGACCTCGACCAGCCGCTGCAGCCGCAGTTCGTCGACCTCGACAAGGACTGGGGCGAGGTCGAGCCCTGGGCCGTGATCAAGACCTTCGCGCCGCGCTACACCTGGGGTTATTTCCTGCAGGCCGCCGACATGCGCCTGACCCCGGGCGGGGTCGAGATGGCGCCGGAGTTCGAGCAGATCTACCTCAAGCTGTTCTGGCGCACGATCCTGCTGAGCTGCACCATCACCCTGTCGTGCCTGCTGCTGGGCTATCCGGTGGCCTGGCTGCTGTCGAACCTGCCCGCGCGCTCGGCCAACCTGCTGATGATCCTGGTGCTGCTGCCGTTCTGGACCTCGCTGCTGGTGCGCACCTCCGCCTGGAAGGTGCTGCTGCAGGAACAGGGGGTGATCAACGACATCCTGGTCTACATCGGGATCGTCTCCGACGCCGGACGGCTGGTGATGATCAACAACCAGACCGGCACGATCATCGCCATGACCCACATCCTGCTGCCGTTCATGGTGCTGCCGCTCTACTCGGTGATGAAGACCATCCCGCCGAGCTACCTGCGCGCCGCCAAGTCGCTGGGCGCGACCGACTGGACCGCCTTCTGGCGGGTCTACTTCCCGCAGTCGGTGCCGGGCATCGGGGCGGGGGCGATCCTCGTCTTCATCCTGGCCATCGGCTACTACATCACGCCCGAACTGGTGGGCGGCACCGACGGCACCTTCATCTCGAACCGCATCGCCTTCCATATCTCGACGTCGCTCAACTGGGGGCTGGCGGCCGCGCTCGGCTCGCTGCTGCTGATCCTGGTGCTGGGGCTCTACTGGCTCTACGACCGGATTGTGGGCATCGACAACGTGAAGCTGGGCTGAGGAGGACACGACCATGGCGCTTCAGCCCTACGCGAGCACGGGTCAGCGGATCTGGTACTACACCTTCCGGGTGCTGTGCGGGTTGATCCTGTTCTTCCTGATCTTCCCGATCATCATCATCATCCCGCTCAGCTTCAACGCGCTGCCCTACTTCACCTTCACGCCGGGGATGCTGGCGCTGGAGGCGGACGCCTACTCGCTCGAGCATTACCGCGACTTCTTCTACAATGACGCCTGGCAGCAGGCGCTGTGGAACTCGTTGTCGATCGCGCCGGCGGCGACGCTTCTGTCGGTGTCGCTGGGCACGCTGGCGGCGATCGGGCTCAGCTCGGGCAAGATGCCGTTCCGGGGCGTGGTGATGGCGATCCTGATCTCGCCGATGATCGTGCCGCTGATCATCTCGGCGGCGGGGATGTATTTCTTCTACTCCCGCATCGGGCTGCAGGGCACCTGGTTCGGCGTGGTCCTGGCCCACGCAGCCCTGGGCGTGCCCTTCGTGATCATCACCGTCACCGCCACGCTGGTGGGCTTCGACCGCTCGCTGACGCGGGCCGCGGCGAACATGGGGGCGGGGCCGGTGCGCACCTTCTTCAAGGTGCAGATGCCGCTGATCCTGCCGGGCGTGATCTCGGGCGGGCTCTTCGCCTTCATCACCTCCTTCGACGAGGTGGTGGTGATCCTGTTCCTCGGCTCGGCCGGCGAGCAGACCTTGCCCTGGCGCATGTTCACGGGCTTGCGCGAGCAGATCAGCCCCAGCATTCTGGCGGTGGCCACCCTGCTGGTCAGCGTCTCGGTGATCCTGCTGGTGACGCTGGAGATCCTGCGCCGTCGCTCCGAGAGGCTGCGCGGCATGAGCCCAGGCTGACGATGCCCCGAACGACCCCGGTTCGCCGGAGACATTTCCACACCGTCGCGCGGCGGGGAGCATGCCTCCTCGCCGCGCTCATGTTCGCAGGCCCGCTGGGCGCCGCTCCGGAAGGGGAGGGGGTGCTCGCCGCCGCCTGTCCGGGGCCGGGCGCGCTGGACCTGATCCTGCTGCCCGAGGAGATGGCGAAGCTCGACGACGGGGCGGCGGCCCTGACCGTGACCGGCGCCTACACCGCCACCGACAAGCGCGACGAGACCAAGCCCAAGCCCGTGGGCCTGTTCCTGCACCGCGGCCGGGCGGTCAGCCTGGAATACGGGCGCATGGACGGCCTGCTGGTGATCGAGGCCGACGGCGCCGCGCGCATCGTCGCCGCCCCGGCCGCGCAGGTCGCGGGCGGGGCCCACGACCTGACCGACCCCGAGGGGCGGCGCGCCTTCATCGCGGCGGCGAAATCCTCCGGCGCCTCGGCCCTGCAGTCCCACCTGCTGATCCGCGACGGAGAGCTGGACCTGCGCCCGGTGGACGACGCCCCGCTCGCCATCCGCCGGATCCTGTTCCAGGACCGCGACGGGGCGCTGGCGATCTGGCAGAGCGGCGCCCGCGCCCTGACCCTGCACGCCGCGGCCGAGGAGCTCGCGCGCCTGCACGCGCCGGCGATGGCGATGAACCTCGACATGGGCAGCTACGATTTCTGCGAGCGCACGGGGCCCGAGACCGCCTCCGGCGGCGCCTCCTATTCCTGCGGGTTCCTGGACCGGCAGGGGGTGGAGCGGCTGTCGAACCTGATCCGCCTGCATCCGGGCGCGAACTGCGGCTGACGCGGCGGGGCTCGCCCCCCGTCGCTCGATCCCCCTCGCTCGACCCCCGTCGCTTGATCCCCGTCAAGGAAACGTCGCCGGGCGCCGCCTAGATGTTGCGCCGCACCGTCCCCAGGAGCCCCCCATGCACGAGAACCGCACCTACGACGAGATCCGTGTCGGAGACCGGGCCGAGATGCCCCGCCTGTGCGCGGCCGACGACCTGTTCGCCTTCGCGCATTGCTCGGGCAACCACAACCCGATGCATCTCGCCGACCGCGACGGCGACGGCGACGGGGTGAACGAGGCGCAGGCGCCGCAGATGTGGGTCGCCTCGCTGATCTCGGGCCTGCTGGGGTGGAAGCTGCCCGGGCCCGGCGTGGCGATGGAGTCGCTCTGCGTGCGCTGGATGGACGTGGCCCAGGCCGGCGACCAGCTCGTCGCCCGCGCCGAGGTCCTCGCCAAGGAGCCCGGCGGCCGCATCCGCCTGCGGGTGGAGGTCGACCGCGCCGACGACGGCACGGCGCTGATGGGGGGCGAGGCGGTGGTCCGCGCGCCCCAGGTCAAGATGACCTTCGTCGAGGACGAGATCCCCGGCCTCGTGGTCCAGCGCCATCTGCATTTCGACCGCCTGATCGACGAGGCCCGCGCCCTCGGCCCGCTGACCCTGGCGGTGGCGGCGCCGGAGAACGCCGTCTCGCTCGCCGGGGCGCTGGAGGCGGCGGCGGCCGGGTTGGCGACGCCGATCCTGGTGGGCGACCCCGCCAGGATCGCCGCCGCCGCCGCGGAGCTGGGCGCCTCGCTCGACGGGGTCGAGATCGTGGAGGCCTGCGGGCATCACGCCGCCGCCGAGACCGCCTGCCTGCTGGTGCGCGAGGGGCGGGCGGCCGCCCTGATGAAGGGCGCGCTGCACACCGACGACCTGCTGCGCGCGGTGCTGGACCGCGACCGGGGCCTGCGGGCTGGGCGGCGGCTGACCCATGTCTTCGTGATGGACGTGCCGGGCCTGCCGCATCCGCTGCTGATCTCCGACGCCGCCATCAACATCGCGCCCGACCTCGAGACCAAGGCCGACATCGTGCGCAACGCCATCGACGTGGCCCGCGCCGTCGGCATCGAGCTGCCCAAGGTCGGCGTGCTCTCGGCGGTCGAGGTGGTGAACCCGGCGATCCCCTCCTCGATCGACGCCGCGCTGCTCTCGAAGATGGCCGAGCGGGGCCAGATCACCGGCGGACTGGTGGACGGGCCGCTGGCGATGGACAACGCCGTGGACCTGGGGGCCGCGCGGACCAAGGGGATCAAGTCCCTGGTGGCCGGGCAGGCCGAGGTGCTGATCGCCCCCAACCTCGACGCCGGCAACATGATCGCCAAGGAGCTGAGCTACATCGCTCATGCCGAGGCCGCGGGCGTGGTGATGGGGGCGCGGGCGCCGATCGTGCTGACCTCGCGCGCCGACGGGCCCAAGGCGCGGCTCGCCTCCTGCGCGGTGGCCTCCCTCGCCCGCGTCTTCGCGGCGGGGGCGCGCTGAGGGGGGCGTAAACCTCTCGCCAACCCTTCTCGCGCATCCTCGGGGCCGCAGACCGTCCGGCCCAGGAGGAGATCCGCCATGCCGAAGCCCCGGCCATCGCCGCGCCTTCCCCCGCGGGGGGACGCCTGGGGGGCTCGGCTCGGGGCGGTCGTGCTGGTCCTCGCGCTCCTGCCCTGCGGGGGCGCGGCCTGGGCGTCCGTCGATCCGGCGCGGGTTCCCGACCGCAGGCCGGGCGCGGCCCCGCCCGGGCCGGCGCCCGCCTCCCCCAGGCCGCTGCCCGCCTCAGGCGAGGGGGAGCCGGGCGCCCCCGCCGCGCCGCCGCTCCGGCCGACGCAGGGGCGCGGTCCCCCGCCCCGGGACGGGCCGGCGACGGGCGCCTCCTCTCCGCCTTCTTCCTGAACGTGGCTTCACCGTCACAATCCGCTCGCAGAATGCGGCGGCCGCCACGTGGCGGTTTCGCGTTCCGTCGGCTGTGGGCAGATTCCTCACGCGATCGCGAGAATCGCGCGCGGGGTCGGAAGAAGAGGGGCGGGTTCTGGTGACGATGACCGATGCCGGCGGCGAGCCGAAGCATTCCGGCCGGGCGCTCGCCGCCCTGCGCGGGCTTCTCGCCGCGGGACTGGAACGCCCTGACGGACGCCTGCCTTCGGAACCCACGCTGGAAAAACGCCTCGGCTTCAGCCGCCAGGCGCTGCGCCGCGCGCTGGAGGTGCTGGAGGCCGAGGGCCTGGTCTGGCGCAACCGCGCCGACGCCCTCTTCGTGAACCTGCCCGAGCGGCGCGACGCGCCCCTCTCCCCGGTCGGCGGCATCCTCGAGGCGCGCCTGCGGCTCGAGCCGGAGCTCGCCGCCCTCGCCGCCCTGCGCGCCCGACCCGAGGACCTGCGCCTGATGCGCCTCTGCGCCCGGCGGGAGAAGGCCGCGGGCGACCTCGACGCGCGCGAGCTGTGGGACGGCGCCCTGCACCGGCTGATCGCGGTCGCCGCCGCCAACCCCGGCCTGCTCGCCGCCTTCGAGGCGCTGGCCGCGGCGCGCGCCGGCGACGCCTGGCGCGGCGCGCTGGAGGCCGCCGACTGGCGCCAGGTCTCGGGCCTGCACGGCGTGGGCGACCACGAGACCCTGATCGACGCCATCGCCGGCGGCGACCCCGAGGCCGCCGCCGCCGCGATGCGCGCCCACCTGCTGACCGTGGCCGAGCGGGCCGCGGCCCTCGTCGAAGGCCGGGCGCGCTGAGCGCCCGCCGGCTTCCCTCCGCCCCGGGGAGCCTGTAATCGGGTCCCGATCCCCCTTCCGCCCGCCCGCGCAGGAGTCCGCCCGATGAGCTTCGCCTTCCCCGACCCCGAGACGGCCGCCGCCCTGGCCGCGCGCATGCTGCTGGAGATCGAGGCGGTCAACTTCCGCGCCGACGAGCCCTACATCTTCACCTCCGGCCTCGCTGCCCCGGTCTACGTCGACTGCCGCAAGCCGATCTCCTTCCCGCGGGTGCGCTCTGCTCTGATGGACATGGCCGCGGGCCGGGCCCTGTCGGCGGGCGGCTTCGAGAAGTTCGACGCGGTGGCCGGCGGCGAGACCGCCGGCATCCCCTGGGCCGCGATGATCGCCGAACGCCTGGGTCTGCCGATGCTCTACGTGCGCAAGAAGCCGAAAGGTTTCGGCCGCGGCGCCCAGATCGAGGGCCATTTCGAGGAGGGCGCCAACGTCCTGCTGGTCGAGGACCTGACCACCGACGGCGGCTCCAAGTTCACCTTCGCCGACGCCCTGCGCACCGCGGGCGCGCAGTGCACCGACACGCTGGTGATCTTCTACTACGACATCTTCCCCGACGCGCGCGCGAACCTCGCCGCCCACGGTCTCGCGCTGCACCAGCTGACCACCTGGCGCGACGTGCTCGCGGTGGCCCGCACCGGCGACCACCTGGGCCGGACCTTCGACGCCAAGACCCTCGACGCCGTCGAGGCATTCCTCAACGACCCCTACGGCTGGTCCGCCGCCCACGGCGGCAAGGCCGGCCCCGACTGAGCCCTTGCAGGGCGCCCTCGCCGACGACGCGCCGGCCGGGGCGCGCCGCCCGGCCCACGCCCCCTGTTGACGCCGCCCCCGCGCGGGGCTAGTCCGGGGGCCGGCTCGCGGGCATGGTGAAACGGTATCACACGAGCCTTCCAAGCTCTTGTTGCGGGTTCGATTCCCGCTGCCCGCTCCAGCTTCCCTTCCATCCGGCGGCGCGTCCGCCCCGTCGCGACGCCCGTGCTGGCGCGCCGGCTCGCGGGCCCGGCGCGGCCGGGGTCAGGCGAAGGCGGCGTCGGGCCAGCGGTCGAGAAGGGCTGAGGCGGCCTCGAAAAGGGCGGCGGCGCGCAGGAGCGAGGCGTCCTCGCGGAACCGGCCGACGATCTGCAGGCCCAGCGGCAGGCCCTCGGGGGTGAAGCCGCAGGGCAGGCTGATCGCGGGGTGGCCGGTCAGGTTGAACGGCATGCACCAGGGGAACCAGTTGGGGCGCATGTCGGGGTAGGCGACGCCGTCGATCTCCAGCGGGTCGAACAGGTCCTGGCCGATGCCCGGCGCCGCGCGCGAGATCGTGGGGGTGACGAGGAAGTCTGCCCGCTCGAACAGCCCCTGCACCCGGCGGAACAGGGCGGCGCGGTCGAACATCGCCTGCTGGTAGTCGACGCCCGAGACGTCCTGCGCCAGCGCCAGCTGCCGCAGCAGGGAGGGGGTCATGCGGTCCCCGTCGCGCTCGGCCATCGGGCCGAAGCGGGCGCGCCAGGTGGTGTGGTTGATCGCCCGCCAGATCGGCTCGACGTCGAGGCCCTCGCCGTCGAAGGGCTCCAGCTCCGCGCCGAGGTCCGCGAGCCGTGTCAACGATGCGTCGAAGGCCGCCTGCATCGCCGCCGAGATCGGTTTGCCCGGAGGGGCGGGGCAGAACAGGATGCGCTTGCCCGCAAGGTCCCCCTCGGGCCGGGCCGCGGCGGGGTAGTCGGGGACCGGCGCGCCGACCGACCACGGGTCGCTGGGGTGCGCCCCGCCCATCGCCTGCATCATCAGCGCGGTCGAGGCGACGTCGCGGGTCATCGGCGTCACGTAGGTGTAGTTGCCGAAGGCGTCCGGAACCTGGCTGTGCGGGATGGCGCCGAGGCTCTGCTTCAGCCCCACCACCCCGTTGCAGGCCGCCGGGATCCGGGTCGAGCCGCCGCCGTCGGTCGCGACCGAGATCGGCCCGATCCCCAGCGCCGTCGCCACGGCCGAGCCGCCCGACGAGCCGCCCGAGGAATGCTCCAGGCTCCAGGCGTTGGGCGTCCTGCCGAAGAGGGGGGCGTCCGTCAGGCACTTGGCGCCGTATTCGGGCGTGGTGGTCTTGCCGAAGATCACCGCGCCCGCCGCGCGCAGCCGGGCCGCCGCGACGGCGTCCTGCGTCGGCACGTTCCCGGCCTGCAGGAGCGATCCGAAGGTGGTCCGCATGCCGGCCGTGTTCACGATGTCCTTCACCCCGCAGGGCAGGCCGTGCAGCAGGCCGGGGGTCTCTCCGGCGGACAGCGCCGCATCCGCGGCGCGGGCGCCCTCCATCGCGGCCTCGGGGGCGAGGGTGATGAAGCAGTTGTGGGAGGGCTGCAGCCGCTCGGCCGCGCCCAGCACCGCCTGCATCAGCTCCACCGCCGAGATCTCGCGCGCGATCAGCATCTCGCGCAGCGCGACGGCGGAATGGCGGCGGAGGGCGTCGAGGGACATGGGGCGGGCTCCGGGGGCAGGGGGCTTCGGCGGGGAGGGCTTTGTCCGCACAAGGCCATGGCGCGCGGTTCCTGTCGAGCGTGCGGGCCGGGGCGCGACCTTCGCGCCGGCCTGCGCTATCCTGGCGAGGCGCCGGAAAGGGAGGCCCGCCGATGTCCTGGAACCCCGCCCTCGACCCGCATTGCCCCACCGGCGACGCCGTCGACCGGATCGAGACGGTGATCGTCCCCCGCGCCCGCGATCTGGGCGGCTTCGAGGTGCGCCGGGCGCTGCCCGCGCCGAAGCGGCAGATGGTCGGGCCCTTCATCTTCTTCGACCAGGTGGGACCGGCCGAGTTCCTCACCGGCCAGGGCATCGACGTGCGCCCGCACCCGCATATCGGGCTCGCGACGGTGACCTACCTGTTCTCCGGCTCGATGCACCACCGCGACAGCCTCGGCACCTCGGCCGAGATCACCGAGGGCGCGGTGAACTGGATGATCGCCGGCCGCGGGGTGACGCATTCCGAGCGCACCGGGACGCAGGTCCGCAAGGGGCCGTCGGACCTCTTCGGCATCCAGACCTGGGTGGCGCTGCCCGACGGGAAGGAGGACATCGACCCCGGCTTCGAGCACGTCGCCAGGGCCGACCTGCCGGAGCTGGAGGCGGAGGGCAAGCGCCTGCGCCTGATCCTCGGCTCGGGCTGGGGGGAGCGGGCGCCGGTCTCGACCTTCTCCGAGACCGTCTACGCGGACGCCCAGCTCGAGCCCGGCGCGGTCCTGCCCTTCGACGCCGAGCATGAGGACCGCGGGATCTACGTGGTCTCGGGCGAGGTGGAGATCGCGGGCCAGCGGTTCGAGGCGGGGCGGATGATGATCTTCCGCCCGGGCGATCCGATCGCGATCCGGGCCGTCTCGTCCTCGCGCCTGATCCTGCTGGGCGGGGCCACGCTGGGCGGCCCGCGCTACATCTGGTGGAACTTCGTGGCGAGTTCTAAGGAGCGGATCGAGGAGGCGAAGGAGGCCTGGCGCGCCGGCGACTGGGAGCACGGGCGCTTCCAGCTGCCCCCCGACGAGACGGAGGCCATGGAGGCCCCGGGCCGCTGAGCTCAGTTGCGCCAGAAGGCCGAGACGAACATCACGTAGACGGCCATCAGCTCCAGCCGCCCCAGCAGCATCCCCAGCGCCAGCACCCACTTGGCGGCGTCGGACAGCGGCGCGAAGTTGCCCGCCGGCCCGATGATAGGCCCCAGCCCGGGGCCGACGTTGGCGAGCGCGGTGGCCGCCCCGGAAACGGAGGTGACGATGTCGTGCCCCAGCATCCCCATCGCCACCGACAGCACCGCCAGCGTCATGAAGAACAGGAACAGGAACCCCATGACCGAGGAGATCACCTCCTCGTCCACCGGCCGCCCGGCCCAGCGGGTCTGGAACACGCCGTGGGGGGAGTGGATGCGCCGGACCTGGCTGGCGACGGCCGCCAGCAGGATCTGGTAGCGGAAGATCTTCACCGAGCAGCAGGTGGAGCCCGCGCAGCCCCCGACGAGGCCCATCAGGAAGAAGGCGGCGGCGGCGAAGGGGCCCCACTCGTTGTAGTTCTCGGACGCGTAGCCGGTGCCGGTGAGGATCGAGACGGTGTTGAACAGCGTCTCGCGCAGGTGCTGCTCGAACCCCCAGGCGTGGGGGACCGGGTCGGTCGCCATGCGGTAGAGCAGGATCGCGCCCGCGAAGCCGAAGATCACCGCCATGAAGCCGCGCACCTGCGGATCGCGCCAGATCGGCCTCGCCTCGCCCGAGGCGAGCTGCACCAGCCGCACGAAGGGCAGGGAGGCGAGCATCATGAACAGGGCCGAGACATACTCCACTTCGCCCGGGAAATGCCCCAGCGAGGCGTCGTAATTGGCGAACCCCCCGGTGGAGATCGTGGTCATCGAATGCACCACGGCGTCGAAGACGCTCATCCCGCAGGCGGCGTAGGCGAGGATGCAGAGCAGCGTCAGCCCGGCGTAGACCCAGGAGATCGACATCGCGATCTCGCCCGCCCGGGGCAGGATCTTGCCGAAGGTGTCGAAGGCCTCGGAGCGGAAGATCTGCATGCCGCCGACGCGCAGCGCGGGCAGGAAGGCCATGGCCATCACCACGATGCCCACGCCCCCGAACCACTGCAGCATCCCCCGCCACAGCAGCACGCCCGGCGGCATGTGGTCGAGGCCGACGAAGACGGTGGAGCCGGTGGTGGTGAAGCCCGACATCGCCTCGAAGAAGGCGTCGGTCAGGCTCGCCTCGGGCACGCCGAGCACGAAGGGCAGGGCGCCGAAGACGGGCAGCAGCAGCCAGCACAGCGTGGTGAGCAGGAAGGTCTCCTGCACCGAGAGCGAGCCCCGGTCCGCCCCGCCCGCCGCCGCCAGCAGCGATCCGGCGAGCACCGAGAAGAACCCCGCCAGGCCGAAGGCGCGCCAGTTCGGATCGCCGTCGATCAGGTCTGCCAGCATCGGCGCCGCCATGGTCGCGCCGAGGGCGGCGACCAGCAGACCGATCAGGTGGAGGGCGGCGCGCAGATCCGGCATCGAGCCTGCATCGCCCGGCCCCCCCCGCCTGTCAACGCGCAGGATCGCCCGCCCCGCGAAAGCGCCCCGCCCGTGACCGGCAAGGGCGCCGGGACGGCCGCGCGCGCCCCTGCCGCTCCCCCGACGTCGCCGATCCCGCGCCCCGCGCCCGACGCGTCCGCCCCGGGCCTGACCCGGGGCCCCGCCCCGTCCGGGCCTCGGGAGACGCGCCGCCCTGTCGTGCCGCCCCTGCCTGGAGGCAGGCGGCTCGGCGAACCCGGACCGCGAGGTCCGGCGTCCGCCCCGCGCCGGCGGCGTCAGGCAGGGCGGGAGAGGCCCCGCGTCGAGCCCGGGGCGCGCCCGTGCGGCGGGGGGCCCGAGAGCCCGTAGGGCGCATTTCAATGCGCCGCGCCCCGCCGCATCCCACCCCATCGCACCCCGCCACGCCGCGCCGGGTCGCGCCCCGCCGCTGCGGCGCCCGGCCATGGCCTCCGCGCGCCACGGCGGCGGCCGGGGTCCGGCCGGGGCGCCCCGAAACGCGGACCGCCCCGGGCGGGGGCCCGGGGCGGCTCGGACGTCGGGTCTGCGGCTGTCCTCAGGCCCGGCGCAGGGCCTGGTCGAGGTCGGCGGCGAGGTCCTCGGGGTCCTCGAGGCCGCACGACAGGCGGATCAGCCCGCGCGAGATGCCCAGGCCCAGCCGCTGCTCCTCGCTCAGACGCTGGTGGGTGGTGGTCGAGGGGTGGGTGATGATGCTCTTGGAATCGCCCAGGTTGTTGGAGATCTTGATGATCTCCAGCGCGTCCTGCACGGCGAAGGCCGCCTCCTGCCCGCCCTCGATCTCGAAGGCGATCATGGTGCCGCCCGAGCTCATCTGCCGCTTGGCGAGCTCATGCTGGGGGTGGTCGGCGCGGCCGGGGTAGAGGACGCGCTTCACCCGCGGGTGGGCGGCGAGCATGTCGGCCAGGTGCGCCGCGGTCGCCGCCTGGGCCCGGCAGCGCAGGTCCAGCGTCTCGAGCCCCTTGAGCATCACCCAGGCGTTGAACGGGCTCATCGCGCCGCCGGTGTGGCGCATGTAGCCCTCGAACGGGCCGCGGATGAACTCCTCCGTGCCCAGCACGACGCCGCCCAGGCACCGGCCCTGGCCGTCGATGTGCTTGGTGGCGGAGTAGAGCACCACGTCCGCCCCCAGCTCCAGCGGGCGCTGGAACATCGGCGTCGCGAAGACGTTGTCGATCACCAGCCGCGCGCCGACGGAGTGCACGATCTGCGCCACCTCGGCCACGTCGATCAGCTCCAGCGTCGGGTTCGACGGGCTCTCGAGGAAGGCGACCCTGGTATTGGGGCGCAGGCCGGCGCGCCAGGCGTCGGGGTCCGTGCCCTCGACCAGCGTCACCTCGACGCCGAAGCGGGGCAGCAGCGTCTCGAGGATGTAGAGGCAGGAGCCGAACAGCGCCTTGGCCGCGATCACGTGGTCGCCGGCCTTGAGCTGGCAGAACAGCGCGGCGTTGACCGCCGCCATGCCGCTCGCGGTGGCGAAGGCGTCCTCGGCCCCTTCGAGCGCCATCATCCGCTCTTCGAACATGCGCACGGTGGGGTTGCCGTAGCGCGCGTAGATGAAGCCCGGATCCTCGCCCAGGAAGCGCGCCTCGGCGGCGGCGGCGGTGTCGTAGACGAAGCCCTGGGTCAGGAACAGCGCCTCGGACATCTCGCCATGCTGGCTGCGCCAGGTCCCGGCGTGAACGAGGTTGGTGCGGGGCGAAAGCGCCCGCTGGGTCTTGTCGAGTTCTGTCATGCGTCATCCGGGCGAACGCCCGGCCCCTTGCCGACTGCCCCGGTGATCGGAAATCGGGACGCGGTCCGTGCGGCGTCGCCCGACCTCTTTAGCGGTTTCTTTAACGTGGCCCGCAATCCGGTCTGCCAAATCGCCACGCCCCTGCCCTAGGCGCTCCGCGCGGAGGCGTCAAGGGAGACGCGCGGACCCGCAGCTTCCGGCCGTGGAACCGGGGAGCGCGCGCTGCGTCGCGCTTCGGTCACGAAACGGAAACCGGGGTGTTGCACACTGGGTGTATCCGGCCGGCAACGCGGCGACAGTCCGCACCCGGCCGAGCAGGAACCCGACATGACGCTGATGCACGTCACGACGAGGGCCCAAGCGCTCCTGGTGCGTGATGCGCGTGGCCGACCGGCCCCGCTCGGGCCGGCCGTCGCGGCGATCCCCCGCGGCGTCCCGGTGACGATCCTGTTGCACGGCTACAAGTATCGTCCGTTCGAGCGGGGGCGGGATCCGCACGCCTGGCTCTACGGCCTGCCGGGGGAGGGGCCCAGCGGCGCCGACTGGCCGGCGGAGCTGGGGTTCTCGCGGCTCGATCCCGCGGACGGGCTCTGCATCGGCTTCGGCTGGGACGCCTGGGCGGCCCATGGGCCGAGCTTCGCGCGGCGCCGGCGCAACGGCTTCGCCGAGGTCTACGACCGCGCCGCCGGCGCGGCCGAGAGCCTGGCCGCGCTCGTCGTCCACCTCCAAGCCCTGCGCCCGGACCTGGAGATCGACCTCTTCGCCCATTCGCTGGGCGCGCGGGTGGCGCTGCAGGCGCTGGCCGATCCGCGGGTCGCGCCGGCGGTGGGCCGGGCGCTGCTGCTGGGCCCGGCCGAGGACGCGGCGCTGGCCCGCGCCGCCATGGCCGACGGCGGAGAGGAGGGGCCCCAGGTCTTCCACGTCGCCGCCCGCCACAACGATCCCTACGACGCGCTGTTCGAGGCCGCGGCCCCGCGCCTCGCCGGCCGCC
Source organism: Albimonas pacifica (assembly GCF_900113695.1). GTDB lineage: Bacteria > Pseudomonadota > Alphaproteobacteria > Rhodobacterales > Rhodobacteraceae > Albimonas > Albimonas pacifica. The sequence goes on from NZ_FOQH01000003.1 coordinate 553,579, forward strand.
GCCGCCAGGCGCTAGGCCGGGCGGGGCTGGGGCAGGCGCGGGAGGACTGGATCGACCTGCAGCTCGACCTGCCGGCCTTCGCCGCCTGGGCGCGGGGGCGGGGCGTGCCGCTCGACGACGCCTCGCCCCGCGTCTGCCACTGGAGCTTCTACGACCGCCCCGGCGCCATGGACCTCTACCGCGCGATCCTGCGCGAGCGCAGCGCCTGGTCGATCCCGGCCCTGCGCGCGGCCGGCGCGCCCGAGGGGCTGGCGCCGCGCTGGTCGCGCCTGGCCCCGCCGCGGGCGCTGGCGCCGGAGGCCCGCCCCGGCTGGGGCGGCGCCTGGCCGGCGCTGCGCCGGGCCGCCCGCCGCGCGGAGCGGGAGCTGCCCGGCCCCGACCTCGCCGCCGGCGCCTGAGCGGCCCGCCCCGGGCGTCCCCGCCGACGGGCCCCGGGAGGGGCGTTCAGCCCCGCAGGAAGAAGCTCGAGGTCGCCCGCACGCTCATCCGGCCCTCGGAATCCTTGAGGTGGCCCTCCAGGAACGCCACCGAGCGGCCCATGCGGGTGACGCGGGCGGTGGTCGTGACCGGGCCCGGCTGCACGCCGCGCAGGAACTGCACCGAGAGGTCGATGGTCGCGCCGGCGCGTCCGGTGAGCGCCATCACCAGCGGGCCCATGGTGTCGTCGATCATCGCGGTCAGGAACCCGCCCTGCACCACGCCCATCGGGTTCACGAAGTCCTCGCGCGCCTCGAAGCCCAGGGTCAGGGTCATCGCCTCGCGGTCGAAGGACAGGAACCGGTGGCCGAGCGTGGCGGCCGCGGGCGGCAGGGCGCGCCCCTCGAACGGGTTGGGGTCGGACATGGTCTCTCCTCGGAAGGTCCTGGACATCGTGGGGAGGCGGGGGGCGGGGGCCTCGGCGCGCCGCACGGGCGCGCGCGCTCACCGCCGCAGCGCCCGGAAGGCTTCCGAGGCGCCCCAGCCCGCCGCCAGCGCCACCGCCAGCGCCAGCAGCCCGTAGGCCAGCGGCGCCTCGCGCGAGAGGGCGTAGAGCCACCGCTCCAGCCCCACCTTGCGCACGCCGACGATGGATTCGTGCAGGTCCAGCACCTTGCCCTCGTTCAGCAGGAAGACCCGGGCGATGTAATCGCCCTCGACGATGTTGGCGGGCAGGGCGACATGGGTGGCGAAGAGCGTGTCCTCGATCACGTCGACCTCGATCGGCGCCTCGACGTAGAGGCCGCGCACCCGCATCAGGCGGATCACCGCCTCGCGGAAGCTTTCGGGGTCCTCGACGTCCGAGGCGGCGCCGATGGCGCGCACCTGCAGGTCCAGCCCGACCCGGTGGCGCAGGTTCTCGGTGGCCGACAGGATCTCGTCCAGCGGGCCGGTGGCGGCGACGGCGTAGAAGGCGGGCGCCTGGTCGATGACGGTCGACTCCCGGTTCGCCCAGATCCCGAAGCCGCGGTCCTTGCGGCGCACCGTCACCGGGCCCGAGGGGCCGGAGATGGTGACGATCACGTCCGGCCGCTCGGCCCGCGCCGGGCGCGAGCGCTTCACCGCGCCGAACACGAAGATCTCCGAGCCCGAGTAGGTCGTGGTGATCGAGACCTGGTTGTGCGACAGCGCCGCGACCACCTTCTCGTCGTCGCCGCCCTCGCGCGGGGCGTCGCGGCCCTCGGGCAGGATCACCACCTGGCCGCCGCCGGCGGGCGCCTGGGGGCCGCGCTGGCCGGGCGCGGCGACGCCGGGGCCGTCGCCGTCGGGAGGCTCGCCCGTCTCGGTGCGCGGCGCGCTGCGCACCGCGGGCTCGGGCGCGCCGGGGGAGGCGGCCTCCTGCGCCAGCTCGGCGGGCGCGGGGCCCGCGGTCCGGGGCGCCTGCGCGCCGGAGGGCAGGGCGGCCAGCGCCGCGACGAGCGCGGGCAGAAGAAGCGCGCGCCCGATCACGGCGCGCTCGCGGGCGCGAGGCTGTAGAGCTCGGAGGGTTCGATGGCGAGGTCGAGGGCGATCTTCAGGCACACCGCCAGCACGATCAGCGCCAGCAGGATGCGCAGCTGCTCGGCGCGCAGCTTCATGCCGAGCTGGGCGCCGATCTGCGCCCCCACCACGCCGCCCACCAGCAGCAGCAGCGCCAGCATCATGTCGACGGTGAAGGTCTGGGTGGCGTGCAGCAGCGTGGTCACGCCGGTGACGAACATGATCTGGAACAGCGAGGTGCCCACCACCACCGAGGTCGGCATCCCCAGCAGGTAGATCATCGCCGGCACCATGATGAAGCCGCCGCCCACCCCCATGATCGCCGAGAGGAACCCCACCAGCGCCCCGATCGCCGCCGGCGGGATCACCGAGATGTAGAGATGCGAGACCGGGAAGCGCATCTTCAGCGGCAGCTTGTGGGCGAGCGTGCGCTTGCGCTTGGGGATCCGGGGGGCGGCGCCGGTGCGCGCGCGGATCAGGGCGCGCAGGCTCTCGACGAACATCAGCGCGCCGACCACGCCCAGGAACAGCACGTAGGTCAGCGAGACCATCAGCTCGACCTGGCCCAGCCGGCCCAGCAGCTCGAACACCCACACGCCGAGGAAGGATCCCGCGATCCCCCCCGCGAGCAGGATCAGCCCCATGCGGGTGTCGAGCGTGCCGCGCCGCCAGTGGGCCAGCGCGCCGGAGAAGGAGGAGGCGCAGATCTGGTTCGCCCCGGTCGCCACCGCCACCGCCGGCGGGATGCCGATCAGCATCAGGAGCGGCGTCATCAGGAAGCCGCCGCCGACCCCGAACAGGCCCGACAGAACGCCGATCAGCCCGCCGAGCCCCAGGATCAGGAGCGCGTCGACGGAGACTTCGGCGATGGGCAGGTAGATGAGCATCGGGGCTCCGGGCCGGGATCTGGATTAAGCCCCGGTCGGGCCGTCCAATGCAAGCCGCGGCGGCGCTTTTCGCGCCGCGGCGCCGCTTGTCGCGACAGCGTGTCGTCCTGGCGCCGCCCGGCGGCCGCGGGCGGCGGCCTCAGCGGTCCGAGCGCGCCGGCACCGCATCGAAGATCCGCAGCATCTTGTCGTCCTGCCGGGCGGGATCGTGCTGCGAGCAGGAGGGGCAGAGCGCGTAGCCCGACACGAAGAACTTCTTCTCCGGCCGCGCGTAGACGTCGTGCCAGACGTCGCCGAGCTTGACCGCGTTGCAGATCGAGCAGCGCGGCGCGCCGGAGACCTCGGCGGCGGCCGCGTCCACCAGCTCCTTGGCGTCGCCGGCGGCGCGGCTGCGGATCAGCTCGTGGATCACGCGCAGCTCGCCCGGCTTCTCGCCCGGCTCGATGCGCATCTGGAACAGGCGCGCCATCCACGGCGCGTCGCAGCGGTAGAGGAAGGAATGCGCGGTCTCCGCCTCGCGGCAGAGCTGGAAGAGGGAGGAGAGATAGAGCTGGGTCTCCAGCCCGGAGACGTATTCCTCCAGGCTGCGGCCGACCACGTTCTCGACCGAGGCGGAGGGCGAGTCGTTCTCGTCCGCGAAAGCGTCCCAGTCGCCGCCCGCCGCGACGATGCGGTTCATCGGATCGAGGATGTACCAGGTGCTCATCAGAAAAATCGGGCCTTCTGTGGGGAAGACCCCCAGTTAACGACGCGGTGCGGCCGAAAAAAGGAAATACGTCGAATTAAGGCTGATTCAGGCGGAATTTGATCCACACTGAAACGATCTCCCGCGCGGCGGAAGCAATGAGGCGGGATCGGCCGTCGTCTCGCCCTTCGCACCGGCCGACAGCGCGGCGTCGAGGACGGCCGCGAAGCGCTCGGCCAGCGCCGGCGTCGCCTGGGCGAATCCCACCAGCAGGCCGCAGGGCCCCGGCTCGTCCCCCCCGTATTCCGAGAGCGCGCCGACCGAGAAGCCGGCGGCGGCCAGCGCCGCGACGCAGCGCAGCTCGGACGCGCGGTCGGGCAGCTCGACCGCCGACTGCAGCCCGCCGTCGGGCCGGCGCAGGCCGACGCGGCGGCCCAGGCGCCGGGTCAGCGCGTCGGCGAGCAGCGCCTCCCGCTCCCGGTAGCTGCGCGCGATCCGGCGCAGGTGGGCGCGCCAGGCGCCGCTCTGCATCAGCTCGGCCAGCGTCGCCTGCGCGTGCAGGTTGGCGCCGAGCCCAAGGTTGCGGTGGGCGCGGCGCATCGGCTCCACCCAGCGCTCGGGCACGGCGAGCCAGGCGAGGCGCAGGCCGATGGCCAGCGTCTTCTCGGCCGAGCCCATGTGCGCGACCACCTCCGGCCCCGTCGCCTGCAGCGCGCCGATGCGCCGGCCGCGCCAGTGGAACTCTCCGTCGCAGTCGTCCTCGACCACCAGCGCGTCGGCCCGCCGGGCCCAGTCGACCAGCGCCTGGCGGCGGGGGAGCGGCATGCGCGCGGTGGTCGGATACTGGTTCGAGGGGGTGACGAAGGCGATCCGCGCGGCCGGATCGGCGGCGCGGGAGACGTCGGCGCCGTGGCGGTCGACCGGCAGGTCCGAGACCCGCAGCCCCGCCGCGGCGAAGGCCAGGCGCGCGCCCCCGTAGCCGGGGGATTCCACCAGCGCCCCCTCGCCCGGCCGGGCCGCGGTCATCGCCGTCAGCAGCAGCGCCGCCTGGGTCCCGTTGACGACCAGCAGCCGTTCGGGCGGCACGACCACGCCGCGGTCGGCGCGCAGCCGCTCGGCGAGCGCCGCGCGCAGGCGGTCGAGCCCGTGGGAGTCCTCGCCCCCCGTCAGCCGCCGCCCGTGCGTCCCGCGGGCCTGCGCGCGCAGCGTCCGCGCCCAGAGATCGCGGGGCAGCAGCGCCTCGTCCGGCAGGCCGGGGTGGAACCAGCCGGGGGAGGCGCGGCGCACGGGGCTGTGCACGTCCGCCGCCGCCGCGGGGCCGAGCGTGGCCGGCGCCGGCGGCCCCGGCGCCGGGACCGCGGCCGGCCTCGCGCGCCCCCGGCGCGGCCGGGGCGCGACGGCGCCGCAGAGGACCACCGGCGCCGCGCCGGGCCGGATCTCGATCACGCCCTCGGCGCGCAGCAGGTCGTAGGCGGCCGCGACCGTGTTGCGCCCCACCCCCAGCGCCGCCGCCGCGCCGCGGGTCGAGGGCAGCCGAGCCCCCGCCGGCAGCCGCCCCTCGCGCGCCGCCCCGCGCAGGGCGTCGTAGATCTGCGCCGTCAGCGGCCGGGCCGCGGCGGGGTCGAGGGGGACGAGCGAGGCGAGGCCATCTGGTTCCATGAAATCGGATCATACTGGCTCTTCGCAGGAACCAGAAGCGGGATCAGAACGGCGCTCCGGAGACCCCGCCCGCTCCCGGGCGGACGACAGGAGACGAAGATGATCGTCAGAGAGACGTGTGCGAGCCCGGTCCTCGCGGGGGCCCTGCTGGCGGCGGGCCTGGCGCTGGGGGCCGCGGCGCCGGCGCAGGCGATCCCGGTGGCCTGGACGGACTGGACCGCGCTCGAAGGCCCGTTCGGCGACGCGACCAGCCGCCGGGCGGTCGGCACGGCGCAGGACGCGCAGGGCGACTCGACCGGGATCGCGCTGACCCATTCCTCCGGCTACCTGCCGCTGCTGCAGACCGGCGCCGCGGGCGAGCCGGACCTGTGGGGCTCGGTCGGCTCGGGCGGGGCGCGGGATCTGGTCGCCTCGCCCTATACCAGCGTCGGGCCGAAGGGCGTCGACGACATCCCCGCCGGGACCGACATCGTCGGCATCAACGCGACGGGCGCCTACACCTTCGTCTTCGACGCGCCGGTGCGCGACATCTACCTGAGCTTCGCGATCCTGGCCGCGTCGCTGGAGTTCGGAACGGAGTACCAGCTGCTGTCGGGCGCGCGGATGAACCTCGACGGGCAGGGCGTGGACAACTGCAGCCGGGTCGCGAGCTGCCAGCCCTTCCGGCTCGAGTCCCCCACGAAGCTGAGCGGGAACAACTTCTCCGCCGGCGTGGTGCTGCTGGAGGGGGTGTTCGAATCCCTGACCCTGACGCTGACCGGCCCCTATTCGACGTCCTATTTCACCCTGGGCTTCGGCGGGATCGGGGACGAGCCCCCGGGCTCGCCCGTGCCGGTCCCGGCCACGCTGGCGCTGCTGCCCTCGGCCCTGTCGCTGCTGGGCTTCGGCGCGATCCGCCGGCGCGCCCGGCGCCCGCGCGCCTGAGGCGCGCCGACCGGGGCGGGCGCGCCCAACCCCGCCGATCCGGAACCGTCCGTGGGGAGGCGGCTTCCGGCTGTCCGACGCGGCCCCGGCCGGGGGCTGCTCCCCGGCCTCCGGCGCCGGGGCCGCGTCGGGCTCTCCTAGCGGCCGGTGACGGCCGCCGCGAGAGAGGAGGGCTGCTGGGGACCCTCCTCCTCGATCGCCCGGCGGGCGGCGGCGCCGACGGCGTGCTGCTGGTCGGGCGTCAGGGGGCGGTCCTGGGGCAGGTCGGGGATGCGCACCGTCACCTCGCGGGCGGCGAAGCGGATGCCCTCCTTCTCGAAGATCTCCCGGATGCGCTGGTAGACGAGCTTGCGCGTGGTCCACTGGTCGCCGGGCCGGGTCATGTACTTGACCCGGATGATCATCGCCGAGTCCTCCATCATGTAGACGCCCTGGCTCTTCAGGGGCTGCACGAACTTGTGGCCCTCGGTCGGGTGCTCCAGCAGTTCCTGGCCCAGCTTCTTGATCAGCTTGCGCACCCGCTCGACGTCGGTGTCGTAGGTCAGGCGCAGCGGCAGCTTCATCATCACCCAGTCGCGCGAGAAGTTGGTCAGGTGCTTGATCTCGCCGAAGGGGATCGTGTTCAGCGCGCCGAGGTGGTGGCGCAGCTGGAAGGAGCGCAGCGAGATCTTCTCGACCGTGCCCTTCACCTCGCCGACGTCGATGTACTCGCCCTTGCGGAAGGCGTCGTCGAGCAGGAAGAACATGCCCGAGAGGATGTCGCGCACCAGGGTCTGCGCGCCGAAGCCGATGGCGATGCCCACGATGCCGGCGCCCGCGAACAGGGGGGCGACGTTGACGCCCAGCTCGGTCGCCACGATCACCGCCACCGCGCCCCCGATCACGATCAGGATGCCGGCCCGGAACAGCGGCAGCAGCGTGCCCAGGCGCGAGGTCGCCGAGGCGCCGCCGCCCTCGTCCCCCGGCTCGGCCATCACGTCGTCGACGCCTTCCTCGGCGATCTTCTGGTCGAGCCAGATGCGCACCGCGTGGAAGGCGATGTAGCCGATGAACAGCGTGTCGATGACGTCCTGGAAGTCGTCGAAGACGGAGCCGTCCGCGAAGATCTCCTGCCCGCCCCAGATCAGCACCAGCACGTAGACGGCGGCGCCCAGCGAGAACAGGCTGACGATGCGCCGGGCCAGGTCCTCGAAGGTGCGCATGGTGGTCGAGGGGCGGTAGACGGGATGCGCCGCGGCCGCGGCCGCCGCCCGCTCGCGCTCCCGCTCGCGGTCGCGGGCATGGGGGCGGACCTCGGGCGGCAGGGTCATCGGGCCGCCGCCCTCCTCGTCGCCGTCGTCGCCGTCGTCCGCGTCGTCGCCCGAGACGCCCGCCCGGGGGCCGAGCGTCGAGTCCGGCTCGGGGGTCGCCTCGGGCGCCGGCTCGGTGGGGCCGCGCAGGGGCGTGGGCCCGGCGGCCGGCCGGACGGGCGCGGCGGCAGGGGCAGGGGCAGGGGCAGGGGCGGGCGACCCGGAGGCGTCCGGCGCCTCGGCCTCGGGCGCCTCCGCGGTCGGGGCGGCGGGGGCCGGGGCCACGGCCGCCGGCGTCGGGCGCGCGGGGGACGCGGCCGGGGCGTCGACCGGGGCCGGGTCGGGGGTCGGGTCGACCTTCACCGTCGGCGGCGCGGCGCCGATCGCCTCGGGCGTGGGCTCGGGGGCCGGCCCGCCGGCTGCGGCGGCGCGCAGCGCGCGCGATCGCTCGAACACCCGCTCGACCGCGTAGAGGCCCGCGGCCTGCACCGTCAGCGCCACCAGCAGGGTGATGAAGGCGCCGGCCAGCAGCGACCACTGCGCCTCCAGCCCCATGACGATGCGCACGCTCTCCTCCATCCAGGCGACGAGGAAGTAGAGCGTGGTCAGCGGCGCCCAGATGGTCGCGCCGATGGCGGCGATCCAGGTGACCTCGCCGATCGGGCGGCCCCGGCGGATCGCCTCGGAGACGGCGGCGCGGTTGGTCCAGATCAGGCCGAGGATCAGGCTCAGCGTCAGCAGGTTCACCACGATGTGGTTCAGGCGCACCAGCTCGACGTCCACGCCCAGTTCGTTGAGCCAGGCGATGTAGAAGCGCGAGACCACCGTCACCGCGGTCAGCGCCGACAGCCACAGGTAGAGCCGCCGCGCCCCCAGGTCCCCGATCCGGGGGATCCGGTACTCGGGCAGGTAGGGGTTCACGATCATCCGCCAGACGGTGTCGATCAGCATGAACGAGCCGTAGGCGGCCATGATGATGCCGGCGGTGACCTGGGTGGGCAGGTGGTCGGCGACGAGCCCGAGGCCGAGCCCTGCCGCGACCGCCAGGTTGATGGTCATGCCCGCGACGGTCAGCAGCATGCGCAGCGCGATCACCGGCAGCTTGCCGGTCAGGCCGACGGGTCGGAAGTGGCGCTGGGCGCGGATCATCGCCGGCCGCGCGAGATAGACGGCGTAGAGCTGGGTGACCGCGCGCCCGATCATCAAGAGGATCACCGAGACCAGCGCCACGCCCGCGAAATAGCCCGCCCGACCGTCCGGCGCGTTCACCGCCAGCCGGTTCTCGACCCGCCCGAGGCCCGAGCGCGCCTCGCGCAGCATCCGCTCCAGCCGCTGGCGGAACAGGGAGACGTTCTCCGAGGTCCGGCGCAGCATCGAGAGGCTGCCGGAGTCGTCGTCGGACTGGCCTGTCGCCACCAGCCGGCCGTAGGCCGCGAGGTCCGGGGGCCGGGCGTGCACCGGGGCGCCGGGCGCCTGCGCGGCGTCGCCCCCGCTCCCGCCGCCGCCGGCGGCGGCGCCGGCTTCGGCGGCGGCGTCCTGGCCGCTGCGCTGCGGGGCGGAGGACTGCGGCGCGAACAGGCTGCGCACGTCGAGCCCCTGCGCCTGCGCCGCCGGGGTCGGGGCGAAGGGCGCGGGCCCGCCCGCCCAGGCCAGCGTCGCCGCCAGCGCCAGCACCAGCGCGCGCAGCCAGGACCCGAGGCCGGGGCGGCGCGCCGGCGCGGCCGGGCGCGCGGCGGACGCGCCGCGGAAGCGGGCGCGCGTCGCCTCGACCGGGCCCGGCGCGCGCTCGGCGCGCGCCGCGGCGGTCTGGCGGAGAATGCGGGCGTCGCGCATGACGCTCTCCTGCTGGCGTGTCGGGCGTGTCGGAGGGACCGTCCGGGTCGCGATGATCATACCCCGCGGGCGGGGGGCCTGCGCAAGGTCGCCCTGGGCGTGCAGGCTGCACGCGCCGGGGCGGGCGCTCCGTCGGCGGAAAAACGGGGATCGCCGCCGCGCCGCGGCGCGGCCCGGTCGGTCCCGGGGGCGCGCGTCGTCGCGCATTCCGGGCTCCGTGCCCACGCGACGCAGGCGCGCGGCGGCCATCCCCGCTTTCGCCGGGCGGTTCATGTGGTGTAGCGTGGGGCCGACGGAAAGATGCGGAACCGCGCTCAAGGGGGCCGAAGCCGCATGCCGTTGCGCGACCTTGCCGGCCACGGGCGGGCGGGGGCGCGGCTCGAAAGGGACGGGCCCGGCGCCCGCGACGACCGCCCGGCCCCCCTGCGGGACCGCCGCAGCGGACGCGCCTGAGCCGGGAAGACGGGGAGCGCACTCGCCCATGACGGCGCCAGCCCACGACGGTTTGTTCCCCGCGGCCGCGACCGCGGCCTGGCCCGAGCGCGCCGCCGGCGAGGGCGCGGTTCGCCGCGCGCTGTTCTACAGCCACGACACCTTCGGCCTGGGGCACCTGCGGCGCGCGCGCACGCTGGCCTCGGCCCTGACCCGGCGGGACGAGCGGCTGAGCGCGCTGATCCTCACCGGCTCGCCGATCGCCGGGCGCTTCGACTTCCCCGACCGCGTCGACCACGTGCGCCTGCCGGGCGTGGTGAAGCTGGCGGACGGGGACTACGCCTCCCACAACCTCGGCATGACCATCGACGACACCGTCGCCCTGCGCGCCGCGATCATCGAGGCGACCGAATCCGCCTTCGCCCCCGGCCTGCTGATCGTGGACAAGGAGGCCTGGGGCTTCCGCAACGAGATGGCCGGCGCGCTCGCCGCCGCCCGCAAGCGCGGCGCGCGCATCGTGCTGGGCGTGCGCGACGTGCTCGACGAGCCCGGGCCGCTCGCGGAGGAATGGAAGCGCAAGGGCCATGCCGACGCGATCCGGCGCTTCTTCGACGAGATCTGGGTCTACGGCCTGCCCCAGGTCTGCCGCCCGCTGGAGGGGCTGGGGCTGGACCGCGAGATCCTCGACCGGGTGGTCTACACCGGCTACCTGCGCCGCGACGCGCCGGACTGGCCCTCGGACGTGGGCGCGGCGCCGCCGGAGAAGCCCTACGTGCTGGTCACCACCGGCGGCGGCGGCGACGGCGAGGGGCTGGTGGACTGGACGCTGTCGGCCTACGAGGCGGACCCGACGCTGGGCCCCCAGGCGGTGATCGTCTACGGCCCCTTCCTTCACGCCGAGAAGCGCGCCGAGTTCGACCGCCGGGCGCTGGCCCTGCGCGGCCGGGTCACGGTCCTGAGCTTCGACAGCCGCATCGAGCGCCTTCTGGCCGAGAGCGCCGGCATCATCGCCATGGGCGGCTACAACACGTTCTGCGAGATCCTGAGCCTCGACAAGCCGGCGGTGATCGCGCCGCGCACCCGCCCGCGGCTGGAGCAGTACATCCGCGCCGAGGCGGCCGAGCGGCTGGGCCTCGCGCGGATGCTGCTGCCCGAGCGCGACGGCCGCGGGCCCGCGGCGATGGCGGCGGCGATCCGGGGCCTCGCCGACCAGCCGCCGCCCTCGGCGGCGCCGATCCCGGGGCTGCTGGACGGGCTCGAGGCGGTCTCCGCCCGTGCGGCGCTGGCCTTCGGCGCCTCGCGCAGCCCGGCCCGCCGCGCGATCGGCTGAGCGCAGGCGCCGCGTCGCGCGCCCGTCCGGCGGCGCCGGTCCGCCCGCGGCGCGGGTCGGACGGGGCGCCCGGTCCGACCGTCTCCCGACCCCATGGCCGCATCCGTCGGCCGGCGACGCCCACCCGGGGCATCGCGCCCTGCGGCCGCCCGCTGCGCGGCGGCAGCCGCGGAAGCGCCGCGTCACGGTCGCGTCCGTCCGCCCGGTCGCGCCCGCGGCGCGCAGGCGAGGGTCGCGCCCGCGGCGCGCAGGCGAGGGCGGCGCCCGCGGCGCGCGGCGAGGGCGGCGCCCGGTTCGACCGCTTCCCGATCCCTCGGCTGGATCCGCCCGCGGGCGGCGCCCCCGTCGCCCGCCCGCTTTGCGGCGGGACGGGGGGAGGCGCCGCGTCCCGGGTCCGCCCGGCTGGAGCGTCCCGCCCGCGGCGCGGCGACGGGCGGAGCGCCCGGGGCCTGCGTCTCCGGGGGCGCGGCCGGCGCCGGGACGGCGGGGCCTGTCCTTCGCCGCGCGGGGCGGCTAGACCTGCGGCGATGACCCAGGATCGCGCCGCCGCCCCGCCCGACCCCGCCTGCGCCCCCGCCCTCGCGGTGGTCGTGAAGGGCTATCCGCGCCTGTCCGAGACCTTCGTCGCCCAGGAGTTGCTGGCGTTGGAGGCGCGCGGCTTCGGCTTCGAGATCTGGTCGCTCCGCCACCCCTACGACGACCGCACCCACCCGCTGCACGACCGCATCCGCGCCCGCCCGCGCTACCTGCCCGAATACCTCTACCAGGAGCCGCTGCGCCTGCTGCGCGCCTGGCGCGCCGCGCGGCGGCTGCCGGGCTACCGCGCCGCGCGGGCGGCCTGGCTGCGGGACTGGCGGCGGGACCGGACCTCGAACCGCGGCCGGCGCTGGGGGCAGGCGCTGGTGCTGGCGACCGAGCTTCCGGCGGCGACGCAGGGGATCTACGTGCATTTCCTGCACACCCCCGGCTCGGTCGCCCGCTACGCCGCGACGATGCGCGGGCTGCCCTGGGCGGTCTCGGCCCACGCCAAGGACATCTGGACCATCCCCGACTGGGAGAAGCGCGAGAAGCTGGCCGAGGCCGAGTTCGCGGTCACCTGCACCGCCTCGGGCGCCGCCGAGCTGCGCCGGCTGGCGCCCGCGGAGGAGACGGTGGAGCTGGTCTACCACGGCCTCGACCTCTCGCGCTTTCCCGATCCGCCGGAGCGGGCGCCGGGCGCGGGGCCTCTGAGGCTGCTGTCGGTGGGCCGGCTGGTCGCCAAGAAGGGCTACGACGACCTGCTCGACGCGCTCGCCCGCCTGCCCGCCGAGCTCGACTGGCGCTTCGACCACATCGGCGGGGGCGAGCTGAAGACCGCGCTCGCCGCCCGGGCCGAGGCGCTGGGGATCGCCCCCCGCATCCGCTGGCTGGGCAAGAAGGACCAGACCGAGGTGGTGGCGGCGATGCGCGCCGCCGACGTCTTCGTGCTGCCCTCCAAGATCGCCGACGACGGCGACCGCGACGGGCTGCCCAACGTGCTGATGGAGGCCGCCTCCCAGCGCCTGCCGATCCTGTCCACCGCCGTCTCGGCGATCCCCGAGTTCGTGCGCGACGGGCGCGAGGGCCGCCTGGTCCCCCCCGGCGACCCGCAGGCGCTGGCCGAGGCGCTGACGGCGCTCGCCGCCGACCCCCAGGGCCGCGCCGCGATGGCCGAGGCCGCGCTCGCCCGCCTGCGCCACGCCTTCGGGATGGAGGCGGGGATCGACGCGCTCGAGTCCCGCCTGCGGTCGATGGGCGTCGCGCCCGCGCCCGCCCGGAGCGCGGCGGCGGAATGACCGGGGAGGCGCTTCGCCCGCGCATCGCCTTCCATGCGCCGATGAAGCCGCCGGAGCATCCCAACCCCTCGGGCGACCGCCGCATCGCCCGCCTGACCCTGCAGGCGCTGGAGGGGGCGGGCTTCGCGCCCTTCGTCGCCTCCTCCCTGCGCACGCTGGAGATGGCGGGGGACGCCGCCGCGCAGGCCGCGCTGGCCGCGCAGGCGCAGGCCGAGGCCGCCCGCCTGGTCGAGGCCCTGCGCCCCGATCCCCCGGCGCTGTGGTTCACCTACCACTCCTACTGGAAGGCGCCCGACCTCGTCGGTCCCGCAGTCTGCGCGGCGCTGCGCCTGCCCTACGTGATCTCCGAGCCGATCCACGCGAGGAAGCGCCGCGAAGGCCCCTGGGCGGGCTTCGCCGTGGCGGCGGAGCGCTCGCTCGCCGCCGCGGACCTGCTGCTGTGGTCGACCGCGCGCGACCTCCCCTCCCTGCAGGCGCTGGAGGGGGCGCGGCTGGCGGAGCTGGCGCCCTTCCTCGACCTCGGCCCCCCGCCCGCGCCGCGCGGGCCAGCCGCGGGGCCCCTGCGGCTGCTGGCGGTGGCGATGATGCGGCCGGGCGACAAGCTCGCCTCCTACGCCGCGCTCGCCGCGGCGCTGGCGAGGCCGGAGGCGCCGGACCTGCGCCTCGAGGTGATCGGCGACGGGGCGGAGCGGGGGGCGGTCGAGACCCTCCTCGCCCCGCTCGGCGCCCGTGTCCGCTTCCGGGGCGTGGAGCCGGACCCGCTGCGCCTGCGCGCGGCGATGGAGGCCGCCGACCTGCTGGTCTGGCCCGGCGTGAACGAGGGCTTCGGGATGGTCTACCTCGAGGCCCAGGCCGCGGGCCTGCCGGCGCTGGCCGAGGATCGCCCCGGCCCGCGCCACGTGCTGCCCGCCCCGCCCCACGGCCTGCCCCTGCCGCCGCCCGGCGACGCGGCGGCCTACGCGGCGGTGCTCGCGACGCTCGACGCCGACCGGGGCCGCCTCGCGGCCCTGCGCGGGGCGGCGCGCGCCCATGCCGAGGCGCGGCACGGGCTGGAGGCGGCCTCCGCCCGGCTGCGCGAGCTGCTGACCCCGCTGCTGCGACGCTGACGCGCCCGGGCGAGCGGCCGGCCCCGGGCCTGACCGGGGGCCGCGCAGGGCGGGCGGGCGGCGCCTCGGGGCAGGCGTTCCGCGGAGGCCCCGGATCGGGTCCGGGGCCCGCCCGGGGCGACGGGGGCGCGAGGCGGGCGCGGGCCCGGTCGACGCGGGGCGGGGGGGCTTGTAAGCCTTGGGCGCCCGCCGGCGACGCCCGGCGGGGCGTCAGAGACGACCGGGAAGGACCCGCCTTGCAGATCGCCCTCCTCCGCCATTTCCCGACCGACTGGAACGCGCTCGGCCGCCTGCAGGGGCGCACCGACGTGCCGCTTTCGGCCGAGGGGCGGGCGGAGCTGGCGCTGCGCCGCCTGCCGGAAGCCTGGCGCGGCCGCCCCATCCTGTGCTCGCCCCTCTCCCGCGCGCGGGAGACCGCCGAGACGCTGGCCGCGCTCGACCCCGCCCCAATCCGCATCGACGACCGTCTGCTGGAGATGGACATGGGCGAGTGGGAGGGCCGGCAGGGCGCCGACCTCATCGCCGACCCCGACTGCGCCTACGGGCCCGTCGAGGGCTGGACCATGGCCTTCCGCGCCCCCGGCGGCGAGGGGCCGGCGGAGATGTTCGCCCGCCTCGCCCCCCTCTTCGCCGAGATCGCGGAGCCCACCCTGCTGGTCACCCACCGCGGCCTGATGCGCGCCGCCCTCGCGATGGCCGCCGGCTGGCGCTACGAGGGGCCGGAGACGTTCCGCATCAAGCGCTTCGCACTCCACCCGGTGACGCTGGAAGCCGGCCGCCCCGTCGCCGTCGGCGCCCCCGAAAAGCTGGTCCTGCGATGAGCGGGCCACGCATCGCCCTGCTGGTCACGCACCTGATGGGCTCGGGCCACCTGGTGCGCACGCTGACGCTGGCCCGCGCGCTGGCCGCGCAGGGGGCGGACCCGCTGGTGATCTCGGGCGGCCGGCCGCTGGCGCATGTGGAGACGGGCGGCGTGCGTTTCGCCCAGCTGCCGCCGCTCGGCTCCGACGGGCTCGACTACCGCACCCTGCTGGACGGCGACGGCGCCCCGGCCTCGGACTCGTATCGCGACGCGCGCCGGGCGCGGCTGGTCGCGATCCTGCGCGAGGAGGCGCCGGCGGCGCTGGTCACCGAGCTCTATCCCCTCGGCCGCCGCAACCTGGAGGCGGAGTTCCGCGCCGCCATCGCCGCGCTGCCGCCGGGCGCCCGCCTGATAGGCTCGGTCCGCGACGTGATGGAGCCGCCCGGCAAGCGCAAGCGGGTCGAGCAGGGGCTGGCGCGCCTGGCCCCCTACGACGCCCTGCTGGTGCATGGCGACCCCGACGTGATCCCCCTGCAGGCGAGCTGGCCCGGCGACGGCAGCGACCCGACCGAGCTCTCGAGCCGCCTGCGCTATGCGGGCTATGCGGTGACGCCGGCGCCTGCGCCCTCGGCCGGCCCCGGCGAGGGCGAGGTGCTGGTGGCGACCGGCGGCGGCGCGATAGGGCGGCGGCTGCTGGAGGTGGCGGCCAGGGCCTCGGGGTTCTCCGATCTGCGCTGGCGGCTGCGGGTAGGCGGCGCCGATGCGGCCGGGGCGATCCCGGCCCTGCAGGCGCTGGGCCCCGCCGCGGTCGAGGCCGCGGCGCCGGATTTCCGCGCCCGCCTCTCTCGCGCCGCGGCGGCGGTGACGCTGTGCGGCTACAACACCGCGGTCGAGACGGCCCTGTCGGGCACGCCGACCCTGCTGGTTCCGATGGAGGAGGGCGGGGAGCGCGAGCAGTTGATCCGGGCCGAGGCCTTCGCAAGGTTCCCCGAGATCGACACCGCCCGCATCGGCGACCTGACGCCCGAGGTTCTCGCGGCCCGCGTGGCGGCGCTGGCCGCCCGGCCGCGCCGCACGGCGGCGATCCGCGCCGACGGCGGGGCCGAGGCGGCGCGGATCGTGCTGGAGCTGGCGGGGGCCTGAGCCCCGCGCCTCAGGAGTAGGGGTCGAGCGCGTCGCGCAGCCCGTCGCCGAGGAAGTTGAAGGCCAGCACCACCATGATCACCGGGATCATCGGGGCCAGCAGCCACGGGTAGATCTCGACCGCCGTCAGGTCGAGCGCGTCGTTGAGCATCAGCCCCCAGCTCACCGCCGGCGGGCGCAGGCCGAGGCCCAGCAGGGACAGCGCCGTTTCGCCCAGGATCATGGTGGGGATCGAGAGCGTGGCGGAGGCCACCAGGTGGCTCATGAAGTTCGGCATCATGTGGGAGCCGACGATGCGGGTGGTCGAGGCGCCCATCAGCTCCGCGGCGCGCACGTAGTCCTCTTCGCGCAGGCTCAGGAACTTGGAGCGGACGGCGCGGGCGAGGCCGGGCCAGTCCAGCAGCCCGAGGATCACCGAGATCATGAAGAACACCGCCACCGGACCCCAGTTGGCGGGGATCGCGGCCGACAGCGCCAGCCAGATCGGAAGCTCCGGCATCGAGCGGATGATCTCGATCGAGCGCTGCACCACCGCGTCGAACCAGCCGCCGAAATAGCCCGCGAAGCCGCCCAGAACCATGCCGATGCCGAAGCTGATGGCGACCCCGATCAGGCCCACGGTCAGGGACAATTGCGCGCCGTGCATGATGCGGCTGTGGATGTCGCGGCCCAGCCGGTCGGAGCCGAGCAGGAACAGGTCCGCGCCCTCCGGCGGGCAGATCAGGCGGAACGTGCTCTCGGCCAGGCCCAGGAAGGTCCAGGGATCGCCGCAGGAGGTGAACCAGCGCACCGGGCGCGGGTCGTCGTAGTCGCTCACGAAGTCGGGCTGGAAGGTCTCCATGTTGATGGTCGAGACCATCGGGTAGGTGACCGCCAGGTGGCCGTCGGCGAACCAGTGGATCTCCTGCGGGGGGGCGTAGATCGCGTCGGCGTTGCGCGTGGCGGGCGCGTAGGGCGCGAGGAACCCCACGAAGGGCAGCGCCAGGTAGATCGCCAGCAGGTAGACGCCCGAGATCACCGCCAGCCGGTGGCGGAAGAAGCGCCGGAAGATCAGCGTGGTGGTGGAGGCGTCGAGGTCCTTGCGCTCGAGCGCCTGCAGGTCGGCCTCGGCGTCCCAGGGCTCGTCCGAGACCCAGTGGCTGTCGAGGTCCCCGCCCGAGCGGCCCAGCGCATGGGGGTCGCCGGCGTCGTGGTCGTATCCCTGGCGGCTCACCGGCGCCTCCCCGAAAAGCGGATGCGGGGGTCGAGCACGGCCAGCAGCAGGTCGGAGACCAGCATGCCCAGCAGCGTCAGCACCGAGACGAACAGCAGGATGAAGCCCGACAGGAAATAGTCCTGGCTGCGCAGCGCCGAGAGCAGGATCGGCCCGATGGTCTGCAGGCCCATCACGAGGCTGACGAGGACCGAGCCGGAGACGAGGCTGGGCAGCAGGTTGCCGATGTCGGCCACGAACGGGTTCAGCGCCATGCGCAGCGGATAGCGGGTGACGGTGGCGACCTTGCCCACGCCCTTGGCCCGCGCCGTGGTCACGTAGGGCTTGCCGAGCTCGTCGAGCAGGTTGGCGCGCAGGCGGCGCACCATGGCGGCCATGCCCGAGGTGCCGATGACGATGATCGGCACGATCATGTGCAGCATGATGTCGCCGAGCTTGGCGAGGCTCATCGGCTGGTCGACGTATTCCTTGCCCATCAGGCCGCCGACGGGGATCCCGAACCACTGGGCGCCCTTGTGGTAGAGGATCAGCGCCAGCAGGAAGTTGGGCGTGGCGAGCCCGATGTAGCCCACGAAGGTGGCCGCGTAATCGACCCAGGTGTTGGCGCGCACCGCCGCGATCGCGCCCAGCGGCAGGGCGACCATGTAGACGAAGAGGATGGTGAAGAAGTTCAGCGCGATGGTCATCCACAGCGCCTCGCCGACGATGTCGGAGACGGGCTTGTCGAGCTCGAAGCTCCAGCCGAGGTTGCCCTGGATCAGGCCCGCGAAGCCGTTGGGGCCGGGCCAGAAGCCCATCCAGATCAGGTACTGCTCCCACATCGGGCGGTCGAGCGCGTATTCGCGCATCAGGAACTCGGCCTTGGCCACCGCCGCGCCCTCGCCCGAGGCGCGCAGCTGCTGGATCTGGTTGGTCAGCACGTCGCCGGGCGGCAGGTTGACGATCCAGAAGATCAGGATCGAGACCAGCAGCAGCGTCCAGAGCATCGTCCAGCAGCGTTTCAGAACGTAGCGGCCCATCAGCGGGCCTCCGTGCCGGGGACGCCGTGCGGGTCGCTCGCGCTTCGCGCGTCGCCCCGCCCGCCGTCCCCGTGGCGCCCGGACGCCGCCTGGGGCGCGAAGGCCGCGGGCGGCGCGGCGGCGGGCAGCGACCCGGGCGCGGCGGCGGCGCGCGACGACAGGGGCGCGGCGGCGGCGCGCGGATCCCGGCGCGAGGGGGCCGGGCAGGGGAGGCCGGAGGCGCGGGACATCATTCGACGAAGAAGAACTCGTCGACGCGATGCACGCCCAGGTGGGCGCCCGGGTCCCAGGCGTAGATCGCCTTCTGGGGCACGTTGCGCAGCCGGTTCGAGACGATGATCGGCTGCGGCGCCGCCGAGACCAGGCCGATGGCGAAGATCTGGTCGGCGTGGATGTCGAGCATCGCGTTCCAGGCCGCGGCCTGGTTGTCCTCGTCCGGCGAGGCCTGCCATTCCTTGTAGAGCTCGAGCAGGCGCTGGGCGGGCTCGATCTGCGGCGGCTCGCCGGCCGTGCCCTTGGTCTGCCAGTGCTGGCCCCACATCGGCCAGGAGAAGTTGGCCTGGTCCACCGGCGCCAGCTCGTCGGGCGGGGAGGAGGCGGTGGGGATGCCGTTGTTCCAGCCGTACCACACCGGCATCATCGAGGCGCCCTGGTAGGCGGAGTTGCGCAGGATGTCGCGGTCCAGCGGGCGGAAGATCAGCTTGGCGCCGATCAGCCGCCAGCTCTCGGCCACGAGTTCCAGCGCGTCGGATTCCTCGGTGCGCTCGCCCGCCGTCTCGACCACCAGCTCCAGCCTCCGGCCGTCGGGCAGCAGGCGCGTGCCGTCGCCGTCCTTGCGGTCGAGCCCCAGCGCGTCGAGCATCGCGTTGGCGCGCTCGACGTCGTGCTCGGCCCAGGCCTTGGCGCGCGCCTCGGTGAAGAACGGGCTCTGCTCGAGCGGCGCCACCGCGCGCTCCTTGGCCAGGCCGTAGTAGAGGCTCTTGTTGATCGCGCGCCGGTCGATGGCCAACGACAGCGCCCGGCGGAAGTCGGCGGTGCGGAACAGCTCCTGAAAGACCGGGTCCTCGTAGTTGAGGTTGGGGTAGAGGGCCATCTCGGAGGCGGCGCCGTTGGTCCACAGGTAGGTGGTGTAGTTCCCGGTTTTCTCGCCCTTCTTCAGCACCGGCGCGTCGGAGAAGGTGAGCGTGCGGATCTGCAGGTCGCTCTCGCCCAGCGTCACCTTGGAGGCGACGAGGCCCGCGGCGGCGATCTCCGCCTCCACCTCGTCGATGTAGGGAAGCTGCACGCCCCGGCTGTCGACCCGGTGGTAGTAGGGATTGCGCGCGAGCACGTAGCGCTGGCCGTTGGGCTCGGTCGTGTTCACCCAGGGCTGCAGGGTCGGCAGCTCCGGGTTGTCGAAGTCGTACATGTTGTCCAGCTTGTTGTGCAGCTGGGCCCAGTTGCGCGAGCGGGTGCGGCGGAGCTCGGCCGCCAGTTCGTCCTTGTCCACATAGGCCTCGTGAAACTTCTTCATGAAGTGCGAGGGCCGGTAGATGAAGGGCGGGCGGGCCTGCGCCAGCGCCGGCAGGAAGCGGGGGTTGGGCGAGGACCACTCGAAGCGGATCTCGGTCTCGGAGACGACCGTGACGGTCGGCGCCTCGCCGTCGACCAGCAGCAGGGCGGGCGGGCCGGCGGGGACGAGCTGCTCGTTGTTGGCGACGTCCTCCCACCAGTAGCGGAAATCCTCGGTGGTGAAGGGCGCGCCGTCGGACCACTTGTGACCCTTGCGCAGGTGGAGGGTGAAGATCCGCCCCTCCTCGACCACCACGTCGCGCAGGATGTCGGGCTGGAGCTCGTAGGTCTGGTCGAAGCCCACCAGCCGGGCGTAGCCGTAGACCACCATGTAGCGCACGTCGCGGGCGCGGGTGAAGATCGTGCGCAGGCGGCCGCCCGCCTGGCCGAAGGCGCGGCCCTTGGCCTCGAGGTCGACGACCAGCGGCTCCTGCGGCAGGCGCTCGGCGACGGGGGGCAGCTCGCCGGCCTCGACCTGGGCCTTCAGGGAGGCGGACTCGCGCGGCGCCTGGGCCAGCGCCCGCCCGGCCGTGACCGCGAAGATCGAGGCGGCGGCGCCGAACAGGCCCTCGCGGCGGGTGATCCGGAAGGGAGGCGTGCGGGGGAAGCGGGTCATGCGGCGCACCTTACGAAATGTCCGGGCTCGACTTCCAGCAGTCCGGGCGCCTGGTCGTCCGATCCGTAGCCGAACGGCTCGGGCCAGGTGTCGGGGGCGCCGGCGCCGCGCGCGACGGCGGCGAGGTCGAGGCGACGGGAGAGGTCGGGTTCGGGCGACGCCGCGATCAGCGCCTTGGTGTAGGGATGCCGCGGGTCCTGGAAGAGGAGGGTCGCGGGCCCCTGCTCGACGATCCGGCCGCGGCGCATCACCGCCACCCGGTCCGCGAGATCGGCCACCACCGTCAGGTCGTGGCTGATGAAGAGATAGCTCAGCCCCAGCTCGTCGCGCAGGTCCTTGAGCAGGGCCAGAACCTGCGCCTGCACCGAGACGTCGAGCGCCGAGGTCGGCTCGTCGCAGACCAGCAGCTCGGGCTGCAGGGCCAGGGCGCGGGCGATGGAAATGCGCTGCCGCTGGCCGCCGGAGAAGGCGTGGGGGAAGCGGGAGAGATGCTCGGGGCTAAGGCCCACCTGGCGCATCAGCTCGGCCGCGCGCTCGCGCCGCTCGCGGTCGGCGCCGCGGTGGTGGACGCGCAGGGGCTCGGTCAGGATGTCCATGACGGCCATGCGCGGGGAGAGCGAGGCGTAGGGGTCCTGGAAGACGATCTGCACCTTGGAGCGGAAGGTCTTCAGCGCCTCGCCCGAGAGCTGGGTCACGTCCACGGTCTTGCCGTCGGCGCCCTTGAAGCCGACCTCGGCGCCGGGATCGGGCTCCTCCGCGCGCAGCATCAGCTTGGCGATGGTGGACTTGCCGGAGCCGGATTCTCCGACGATGGCCAGCGTTTCGCCGCGGCCGACCGCCAGTTCGACGTCCTGGACGGCCTTCACGTCCGGGGGCGGCGCCCCGAAACCCTTGCGGCGGCCGGGATAGGTCTTGGAGAGGTTGCGGGCCCAGAAGATCGGGTCCCGGACGCCGCCGCGGCGCACCGGCTTGCCCTCGGGCAGCTCGGGGGCGGCGGCGATCAGGGCCCTGGTGTAGCCGTGGCCGGGACGCTCGAGGATGTCCTTGACGGGGCCCGCCTCGACCACGCGGCCCTTGCGCATCACCGTCACCCGGTCGGCCATGTTGGCGACGACGCCGAGGTCGTGGGTGACGAGGATCACCGACAGGCCCATCTCCTGCTGGAGCTGCTTGATCAGGTCGAGGACCTGGGCCTGGGTGGTGACGTCGAGCGCGGTCGTCGGCTCGTCGGCGATCATCAGGTCGGGCTTGCAGACCATGGCCATGGCGATCATGGCGCGCTGGCGCAGGCCGCCCGAGAGCTCGAACGGATAGGCCGACCAGGCGCGGTTCGGGTCGGGGAAGCCGACCTGGTCGAAGATCTCGAGGCAGCGGTCCTTGGCGGCCTGGCCGCGCAGCGGGGTGTGCAGGCGCACCACCTCGACGGTCTGGGCGCCGACGGTGTGCAGCGGCGACAGGGAGCTCATCGGCTCCTGGAAGATCATCGAGATGCGGCCGCCGCGGATGGCGCGCAGCTCGGAGCCGGGCAGGGACAGCAGGTCCACCGGCTCGCGGTCGGGCAGGTGGAAGCGGGCGGTTCCGCCGGTGACCCAGGCGCCCTTGGGCAGGATGCGCAGCAGCGCCTTGCCCGACACGGTCTTGCCCGAGCCGCTCTCGCCCACGATGGCCAGCGTCTCGCCGCGGCGGACCGAGAAGGCGACGTCGGAGACGACCTGCATGCCCAGCCGGCCGCGCCCGAAGGCGACGGAGAGGCCGGAGACCTCGAGCAGGGGCGGACGGGCTGCAGGGGACGCGGGTCCGGCGGCGCGCGCGGAGGCGTCGGCGGCCCCGGCGGGCCGGCCGTCTGGCGTCTCGGGCGGTTCGGTCCCCACGTTTCCTCCCTCTCTGCCCAGTCCGTTGCGCCCGCGGAGCATGGCCGCCCCGGCGCGGCGGGGCAACAGGTTTGATGAACGTCGCGTCGCTTGCGGGGCGCGAATTCCGGTGCGTCCTCCAGACGATGGGGCGCAAGCGCCGCGCGTCCACGCCCCGGCGGACCGGCGGGCGGATTTCGGGGGGGCGGACGGGCGCTCCCGCTTCGCGGGTCGCCCCGCCCGCCGTCCCCCGAGGCGCGTCCCGGCGAGGCCGCGCCCCGGGCCGAGCCTGCCGCAGGGGCGCCTTGCGGGCCGGGCTGCGCGCCGGCCGGGCCGGGGCCCGCGTCCGGCGTCAGGCTTCAGGCGTCAGGCCAGGGCCAGCACCTCGTCGAGGGCGCTCGCGAGCAGGGCGAGCTCGGCGGGGGCCGAGAAGCGGTGGTCGGCGCCCTTGACCAGCGTCAGGCGGATGTCGGGCCCCTCGGCGTGGTCGAGCAGCCTCAGCGCCCAGTCCAGCGGCACGTCCGCGTCCGCCGTACCCTGCAGGAGCCGCACCGGGAAGGGCAGCGAGAGCGGCGTGCGCAGCACGCGCTGCGAGCGGCCGTCCTCGATCAGCTTCTGGGTGATCACGTAGGGCTCGTCCGAGTAGTCGGAGGGCAGCTCCACCCGGCCGGTGCGGGCCATCTCGGCCTTCTGCTCGTCGCTGAAGGCGGCCCACATGCCTTCTTCGGTGAAGTCGGGGGCGGCGGCGACGGTCACCAGGCCCGCCAGCCGCTCGGGCCGCGCGCGGGCGGCGAGCAGGGCGATCCAGCCGCCCATCGAGGAGCCGATCAGGATCTGCGGCCCCCCGGTCAGGGCGTCGAGCGCGTCGAGCGCGTCGCGCGCCCAGTCGCCGATGCAGCCGTCCTCGAAGGCGCCGGAGCTCTGGCCATGGCCGGTGTAGTCGAAGCGCAGGAAGGCGAGCCCCCGGGCCCGGCAGGCGTCCTCGAGGAAGGTCGCCTTGGTCCCGGTCATGTCGGATTTGAAGCCGCCCAGGAACACGACGCCGGGGCGCCCGGCGCCGGCCGACTCGTCGCTCGCGCGGGTCCTGTGGTATGCGATCCTGCGGCCGTCCTCGAGCGCGAGGAAATCCGGGAGGGGAGACGGGTTGGTCATGGATGGAACGGGCTCCGCTTCCGAGACGCGCACGGGCGCTCTGTCGGGCGCGCAGACTACCGCCCCCGGGGGCGATGTCGACCCCGCGGCGGGCGCGCGGCGGGGACCGGTCGTCCTGCAGCTCACGCCGGCGCTGGACGGCGGCGGGGTGGAGCGCGGCACGGTGGAGATCGCCCAGGCGATCGTGAAGGCGGGCGGCGTGGCGCTGGTCGCCTCGAAGGGCGGGCGGATGGAGAACGCGCTCGCCCGCGCCGGCGGCCGGCTGATCCGCATGGACATCGGGCGCAAGAGTCCCTGGGCGATCCGGGCCAACGCCAGGGCGCTGGCCGAGCTGATCCGCGCCGAGGGGGTGGAGGTGGTGCACGCCCGCTCCCGCGCGCCGGCCTGGGCGGGATGGTATGCGGCGAAGGCGACGGGCGTGCCCTTCGTCACCACCTGGCACGGGGTCTACAAGGAGAACTTCCCGGGCAAGTGGCTCTACAATCGGATCATGGGGAGAGGCCGCCCCGTGATCGCGGTGTCGGAGTTCATCGCGGCGATGATTCGCGCGCGCCTGCCGGAGGCGGAGGTGGTGACCATCCCGCGGGGCGCCGACATCGCGGCCTTCGACCCGGCCGAGATCTCGGGCGCGCGCACGGCCGAGCTCGCCGAGCGCTGGGGCCTGGTCGAGGATCCGCGGCCCGTCGTGATGCTGCCCGGCCGCCTCACCCGCTGGAAGGGGCAGGCGCATTTCATCGACGCCGCCGCCCGCCTGCGCGAGATCCGGGGGGGCGAGGACTTTCTGTTCCTGATGGTGGGGGGCGAGCCGGACTCGGCCTACGGGCGCGAGCTCGCCGCCCGGATCCGGGAGCGGGGGGTGGAGGGCTGCTGCGCGCTGGCGGGGCATTGCGACGACATGGCGGCGGGGCTGAAGCTCGCCTCGGCGGTGGTCTCCGCCTCGCTGGAGCCGGAGGCCTTCGGGCGGGTGGCGGTGGAGGCGCAGGCCATGGGCCGCCCGGTGATCGCCACCGACCACGGCGGCGCCCGGGAGACGGTCGAGGACGGGCGCACCGGCTGGCGCTATCCCCCCGGCGACGCCGCCGCGCTGGCCGAGGCGGTGCAGCGGGCGCTGGAGCTCGACGAGAGCGCGCGCGAGCACATGGGGCTCGCCGGGCGGGCGCGGGTGATGCAGCGCTTCTCGACCGAGGGGATGCAGCGCGCGACGCTCGCGGTCTACGACCGGGTGACGGGGCGGGGCTGAGCGTGCGCCGAAGGACCAAGGCCGCGCGGGGGGCCGGCGCTCCGCCGCGCCCGGCGCAGCGCCCGCCCGCCCACCCCGCTGCGCCGGGCGCGGCGGAGCGCGGGCCGCGGGCAGGGAGGCCACGCCGATGACCAATGCATTCGAGAGCCCCTTCAAGGGCCGCTCCCTGTCGGAGATGGTGCGCAATCCCAACATCTCGGTGGGGCGCTGCAGCTACTATTCGGGCTGGTATCACGGGCACGGGTTCGACGACTGCGCGCGCTACATCTCGCCCGTGCCTGGCGAGGGGGACCGGCTGGTGATCGGCGCGTTCTGCTCGATCGGGACCGGGGCGGCGTTCGTGATGGGCGGCAACCAGGGCCACCGGATGGACTGGGTCTCGACCTTCCCGTTCCACTGGGACGACGACCCGGTGCTGGGGCACGCGCCCAACGGCTATGCGCCCGCCGGGGACACGGTGATCGGGGACGACGTCTGGATCGGGGCCGAGGCGATGATCCTGCCCGGCGTCACGGTCGGCTCCGGCGCGGTGATCGGCGCGCGGGCGCTGGTGACCCGCGACGTGGCCCCCTACGCGGTGGTCGCCGGCAATCCCGCCAGGGAGATCCGCCGACGCTTCGGCGAGGCCGAGATCGCGATGCTGCTGGAGATGCGCTGGTGGGACTGGCCCATCGACGACATCCGCGGCGCGCTGGACCTGCTGTGTTCGGGCGACGTCGCCGGGCTGCACGCGCGCTGGACGGCGCGCGGCGGCTGAGCGGCCGGGCCGGCGCCGGCCCCGGGCGGCGGGAGAGGCCCCGGGTCGAGCCCGGAGCGCGCGCTCCCGGCGCGACCGCCTGCGTCAGGCGGCGAGGTCCTCGAGGTCGAGCCGAAGGGTCGCCATGCCGCGGCGGCGCGACAGCTCCTCGTAGCCCGCGGCGCGATAGGCGTTGAGGGCGGGGGCGTTGTCGAGCTCCACCTTCAGGGTGACGGTCAGGGCGTCGAGGTCGCGGGCGGCCTCGGTCACCAGCTCGGTCATCCGCCGCCCGGCGCCGCCGCGGTGGGCGGGGTCGAGGCAGAGATAGGCCAGGTGGCGCACCTCCGGCCCCACGCCCACGCGCAGCGCGAAGAAGCCGACCTCGCGGCCCGCGCCGTCGGTCACGTAGAAGGCCGCGTCGTCGGGATCGCCCAGCCACTTCTCCTGCCACTCGACCGGGTCGAAGGGCTGGGCTGCGTTGGGGTTGGCGAGCGCCAGGTCCTCGGGGTCGGCGAGAAGGCGGGCGAGCGGCGCAGGGTCGGGGGGCAGGCTGCGGCGCAGGCTCAGGTCGGGGCCGGTCTCGGCCGGCTCGGGGCGCCGCGTCTGGGGCTGGTCGGTCATGGGGCCTCCGCTGGGTCCGGGGGGATCGGGGTCGGCTCGGGCAGGGGCGCGGGTGGCACGCCGGGCGCCGCGGGATCAACCGGGACCCCCGGCCGGCTTCCGCATCGCGGGCCGGTTTCCGGAGGGCGGGAGCGCCGCGCGCCGCCCGCGGCCTCCCGGACCCGGCCCGGCGCGGTGCGACACGACCCCCGCAGCCCTTCCTTGACAGCCCGCCCGCCCCCCATATGGTGCGCGCCACGCGGCGCGGGACGGTCCCGCGACGCCGATGCCCTTTGGAGAGACCCCATGTCCGACGCGCACGCCGCCCGTCCCGAGTCCCCCTCGGTCGAGGCCCGGCAGGTCACCGTGACCCTGCCGGACGGCGCCACGCGGACTATGCCGGCGGGGTCCAGCTCCGCCGATCTCGCCGCCGACATCTCCAGGTCGCTCGTCAAGGCCGCCATCGCGGCGAAGGTGGACGGCAAGCTCACGGACCTCTCCGCGCCGCTGGAAGACGGCGCGCAGGTGGCGCTGGTGACGATGAAGGACGAGGCCGAGGCGCTGGAGCTGGTGCGCCACGACTGCGCGCATATCATGGCGCGCGCCGTGCAGGAGCTGTGGCCGGACGTGAAGGTCACCATCGGCCCGGTGATCGAGAACGGCTGGTACTACGACTTCGACCGCGAGGAGGCGTTCTCGACGGAGGATCTCGAGGCCATCGAAAAGAAGATGCGCGAGATCATCGCCAAACGCGACCCGGTCCGCACCGAGGTCTGGGAGCGCGAGCGCGCCATCGCCCATTACGAGGCGGGCGGCGAGCCCTACAAGGTCGAGCTGGTCGGCATGATCCCCGAGGGTCAGCCGATCCGCATGTACTGGCATGGCGACTGGCAGGACCTCTGCCGCGGCCCGCACCTGGTTCACACCGGCCAGGTGCCGCCGGATGCGTTCAAGCTGATGTCGGTGGCCGGCGCCTACTGGCGCGGCGACCACCGCAACAAGATGCTCCAGCGCATCTACGGCGTGGCCTTCCGCTCGCGCCAGGACCTCGAGGCCTATCTCCACCAGCTGGAGGAGGCCAAGCGCCGCGACCACCGCAAGATCGGCCGGGAGATGGACCTGTTCCACCTCCAGGACGAGGCGCCGGGCATGGTGTTCTGGCACCCCGACGGGTGGACGGTCTACCGCGCGCTGGAAGACTACATGCGCCGTCGGCTGACGAAGGCGAACTACAAGGAGATCAAGACGCCGCAGGTCGTGGACCGGAAGCTCTGGGAGGCCTCGGGCCACTGGGAGAACTACCACGAGAACATGTTCATCACCGAGATCGACGAGAGCTCGGAGGCCGGCTCCCACGCCAACGAGAAGCGCGTGAATGCGCTCAAGCCGATGAACTGCCCCTGCCACGTCCAGGTCTACAACCAGGGCCAGAAGAGCTATCGCGACCTGCCGCTCAGGCTCGCCGAGTTCGGCTCGTGCCACCGCTACGAGAGCTCGGGCTCGATGCACGGGCTGATGCGGGTGCGCGGCTTCACCCAGGACGACGCCCACATCTTCTGCACCGAGGACCAGATCGAGAGCGAGTGCGCGGATTTCATCCAGCTGCTGAGCTCGGTCTACCGCGACCTCGGCTTCGACGCGTTCGAGATCAAGCTCTCGACCCGGCCGGAGACGCGAGTCGGCTCGGACGAGGTCTGGGACAAGGCCGAAGCCGCGCTGGAGAAGGCGATCCAGGCGCTGGGCCTGCCCTACGAGGTGGACCCGGGCGAGGGCGCCTTCTACGGGCCCAAGCTGGACTTCAAGCTGACCGACGCGATCGGGCGGGAATGGCAGTGCGGCACCTTCCAGGCCGACTTCAACCTGCCCCAGCGGCTGGACGCGGAATACGTGAACGACGCCGGCGAGAAGGTGCGCCCGGTGATGATGCACCGCGCCATCCTGGGCAGCTTCGAGCGGTTCCTCGGCATCCTGATCGAGAACCACGCCGGCCGCTTCCCGCTGTGGCTGGCCCCGAAGCAGGTGGTGATCGCGACCATCACCTCGGACGCGGACGACTATGCGCTCGAGGCCGCGGCCGCGCTGCGCGCCGTGGGCCTGCGCGCCGAGGCGGACGTGCGCAACGAGAAGATCAACTACAAGGTCCGCGAGCACAGCCTCGCCCACGTGCCCCTGATCCTCGCGGTCGGGCGCAAGGAGGTCGAGGAGCGCACCGTCTCGATCCGCCGCCTGGGCGAGAAGGGGCAGTCGGTCATGGACCTCGAGGAGGCCGCGGCGATGATCGCCGAGGAGGCGACGCCGCCGGACCTGCGCTGAGCCTCCAGGGGGCGGTTGGATCCATTGGAAGGCCCCGGGACGACCGCTCCGGGGCCTTCTGCGTTCTGCGGCGGGGGGCTCTCGGGCGCCTGGGCGCCCTGCGGGCGGGCTTGGCGGGGGGGCGCCAGGTGGGGAGGGGGCGAGGGATGGGGGGCGGGGAAGCCTCCGGCGGGCTCCTGACTCACCAGAGAACAAGCCCCGCGCCTGTCCTCCGGAGCCGTCCATCGCTCGGGCTGCCTGAGCGACTCGCCCCCGGCCGTCAAGGACGAGCCCCGCTTCGCGGGGTCGCTGCGCGATCCTTGACGGCCGGGGGCGAGTCGCTCTGATCGGCGCCCGCGATGGACGGCTCCGGAGAACAGGCGCTCCCGCGGGGCGGCGAGGGTTTCCGTGACCGGCCGTTGCGCGGGGGGCCAGGCGGACCGATCTGGAACGGAGCGCCGCGGGGGGACCGTCCGCGGGCGCGGACGGATCCCGACGCCGGCGGCGCCGCGCCGAAAGGAGAGGTCCGATGACCGACCAGACCGCCGTCCGCGAACCCGTGCCGGGCGCCGCCCCCGAGCCGGAGCCCGGCCCGCAGGAGACCGCCGCCTTGCGCCGCGCGCAGGAGGCCGAGCGCGCCGCCGATCTCGGCGGCGGGGCCGCGCCCGACCGGTCGCCCGATCCGGGCGAGATGCGCCGCGACCTCGGGCTCGGGCCGCGGGCGCCGCTCGATCCCCTGGCCCGCGACGCCGAGGAGGCCGGGCTCGCGCCCCGCACGGTCGCGGAGCTCGACGACGAGGGCGCCGCGCCGCCGGAGACCGGCCGCACGCCGGGGGCGCGCTGGCTGTTCGCCGCCGTCGCGGCGGCGGCCGTGGCCGTGGTGGCCTCGGTGGCGCTGGCCTGAGCCGCCGGGCCCCGGCCCGGGCCGACGATCCGCATCCCCTTCCCGCAACCGAACCGGAGCGACGCATGTCCCGCACCGATCCCCCGCTTCACGCCGACCCCCTCTCCGCACAGCCCCGCGGCGCCGTCCCGCGCGGCGCGGACGTCGCGACGGACGAGGCGCGGCCCCCGCGCGAGCCCGCGCCGAGGGGCGCGCCCGGGGCCGTCGCGGCGCCCGCAGCCGGGGTCGCGGCCGCCGCCGGCGCAGGCGCCGCGGCGGGGCGGATGGCGTGGCGGGCGGCCAGGTTCGCCCTTGGCCTGGCGCTGGGGCTCGCCTCGGCGGGGGTCGCCGCGCTCGCGGCCTTCGCCACGCTGGCGTGAGGCGGCGCTTGAGGCAGGCGGGCGGGGCAGACGGGCGCAGGCCCGGGGGCGGCGGGGGGGGCGCGCCGGCTCCCGGCGTTTCCCACGGTCGGCAAGGGCGGGGGCGGCTGCGCCCTCCGCCGCCCTTTTCATTGACTTTTCTCCGTTCACGCCGCAGGAAGCCGCTTCGCCCCGCCCGGCCCGGCCGCCCATGCGGGGCGATTTCCATTTCGCGGCCGCATCGAACCTGAGGAGCTCTCGAGGTGATCACGCCGGTCCTGCCGACCTATGCGCGGGCCCCCCTTTCCTTCGTGGAAGGGTCCGGCCCCTGGCTGATCGACGACAAGGGGGAACGTTATCTGGATCTCGGCGCCGGGATCGCGGTCAACGTTCTGGGCCATGCCAACCCGCGTCTCGTCGCTGCGCTGGAGTCGCAGGCGCGACGTCTTTGGCACACCTCGAACCTCTACCGCATTCCCAACCAGGAGAAGCTCGCGCAGCTCCTGACCGAGAACACCTTCGCCGACACCGTGTTCTTCACCAACTCGGGCACCGAGGCGATCGAGTGCGCGGTGAAGATGGTGCGCAAGCATTTCTCGCATAACGGGAAGCCGGAGAAGGTGCGGATCGTCACCTTCGAGGGCGCCTTCCACGGCCGCTCGGCCGCGGGCATCGCGGCCTCGGGCGGGGAGAAGATGACCAAGGGCTTCGGCCCGATCCTCGAAGGGTTCGACAAGGTCCCCGTGGGCGACGAGGCCGCGCTGCGCGCCGCCATCGGCCCCGAGACGGCGGCGATCCTGATCGAGCCGATCCAGGGCGAGGGCGGCATCCGGATGGTCGACGCGGCCTTCCTGAAACTGCTGCGCAAGCTCTGCGACGAGCATGACCTGCTGCTGGTCTTCGACGAGATCCAGTGCGGCGTGGCGCGGACCGGCAAGCTCTTCGCCCATGAGTGGGCGGGGGTGGCCCCGGACGTGATGACCATCGCCAAGGGCATCGGCGGCGGCTTCCCGCTGGGCGCGTGCCTGGCGACCGAGGCCGCGGCCGACGGCATGGTGGTGGGCACCCACGGCTCCACCTACGGCGGCAACCCGCTGGGCTGCGCCGTGGGCGTGGCGGTGATGGAGGCGGTGCTCGAGGACGGCTTCCTCGAAGAGGTCTCGCGCAAGGCCGGCGCCTTCCGCCAGAAGCTCGAGGGCCTGATCGCCGCCCATCCCGACGTCTACGAGGGCGTGCGGGGCGAGGGGCTGATGCTGGGCCTGAAGTGCAAGGCGCCGAACACGGACGTGGTGGCTGCGGGCTATGGCGCGCATCTGCTGGTGGTGCCGGCGGCCGACAACGTCGTGCGCCTGCTGCCGCCGCTGAACATCACCGACGAGGAGATGGCCGAGGCCGTCGCGCGCCTCGACGCCGCGGCGACCGCGGTGGAGGGCAAGCTGAAGGAGGCGACTGGATGACCCGGCACTTCCTCGACCTCGACAAGGTCCCCGCCAAGACGCTGCGCGCGATCCTCGAGGATGCGCGCGCGGTGAAGGACGCCCGCTCCGGCCGCCCCAAGGGCACGCCGGACGACGACCTGGCGCTGGCCGGCAGGATGGTGGCGCTGGTGTTCGAGAAGCCCTCGACGCGGACCCGCGTCAGCTTCGACGTCGGCATCCGCCAGATGGGCGGCGAGACGATGATGCTGACCGGCTCGGAGATGCAGCTCGGGCAGGGGGAGACGGTGGCCGACACCGCCCGCGTGCTCAGCCGCTACGTCGACGCGATCATGATCCGCACCTTCGAGGAGCGCACGCTCCTCGAACTGGCCGAGCATGCGACGGTCCCCGTGATCAACGGGCTGACCAACCGCTCGCACCCCTGCCAGATCATGGCCGACGTGATGACCTATGAGGAGCATCGCGGCTCGATCGCCGGGCGCAAGGTGGTGTGGTCGGGCGACGGCAACAACGTCTGCGCCTCGTTCCTGCACGCCGCCGGGCGCTTCGGCTTCGACCTGACCTTCACCGGGCCCGAGACGCTGGACCCCGATCCGAAGGTGGTCGACTGGGCCCGCGGCGAGGGCGCGCGGATCGTCATCGAGCGCGACGCGCTGAAGGCGGCCGAGGGCGCGGACCTGGTGGTCACGGACACGTGGCTGTCGATGCACGACGACGCCTCGGCCCGCGACCGCCGCCACAACCAGCTCCGCCCCTACCAGGTCAACGGGGCGCTGATGGCGAAGGCCAAGCCCGACGCGCTGTTCATGCACTGCCTGCCCGCGCACCGGGAGGAGGAGGCGACCTCCGAGGTCATGGACGGCCCGCACTCGGTGATCTTCGACGAGGCCGAGAACCGCCTGCACGCCCAGAAGGCGATCCTGCGCTGGTGCCTGGGCGCCTGAGGGCGCGGACCCCGCAGGGAAAGCGAAAGGGCGGCGCCGCGAGGCGCCGCCCTTTTCGTGTTCCGGGCCGCGGGCGCGGACGATTCGCCCGCCGGGGGACCGGGCGCGCGAAAAGCGGCGGGCCCGGCCGCATTGCGATGCGGACGGCCGCAATCGTTTCATTCGGAAAGGGAGTTCGCCGGCGCTCGGGAAACCGCCCCGCCGGAGGCGGTTTCGGCGCGCGTGCGGTGGACCCGGGGCGTGGCGGCGCCACCGTCCCCGACGGTCCGCTCCGGGCGCCGCGCCTCGACGCGGGCGGCGCGGACCTCGCAGGGGGAGGCGCCGGGCGTATGCGTCTCTCCGATCGAATGAGCGTATCGTCTCAAAGAAAGCCAAGCATGAAGATCACGACCCAGGGGCGGCTGCTGCCCCTCGCGGCCGCGCTCGCCCTGACGGCGGCGCCTGCCTCGGCGCTGTCCATCGAGTTCGACGACGGAACCACCGCCTTCACCGTCGCCGACGGCGGCGGCATGGACGACGACCGAACGGCCGGCCGGCTGGAATACACCTCCGCCTCCACCAGCCCGCTCGCCGGGTGGCGGACGCTCTCGGCCATGGCCACCAGCTGCCGGAACGCCATCGACTGCCCCAACCTGACCCTGGACTTCGAGGTCGACAGCGGCGGGGCCGCCGCGGACCTCTATCTTCGGGTCACCGAGACCGACCTGACGCTGGACGGGGGCCGGACCGTCTTCGACACCGCGCTCAGCGGCACGGCGCAGGACCGGGTCGAGGCGGCGTTCTACTACGACCCCTCCAACACGCCCTTCGGCCAGGCCGTGCAGATCGACGAGAGCTTCGCCTTCGCGTCCGGCGGGGACTTCTCGGCCTACAGCCGGGACGGCGAGGACGAGGCGGCGGGGGCGAGCCCGTTCTCGCTGACCACGGTCTACCGGATCGTGCACGAGGCGGGCGGCACCCAGACGCTGGGCGATTCGAAGATGACGGCGGCCTCGGCCTCGCCGGTGCCGGTTCCCGCGGCCCTGCCGCTCCTGGCCGGGGGGCTGGGGGTCTCGGGCCTGGCGCTGCGCCGGCGCCGCGGTCGGGCCTGAGCCCCCGGCGCGTCCGGCCCGCGGGCCGGGCGCGCCTTCCGCTGCGTCCGGCGCGACCGCGGGCCGCGACGCATGCGCGGAACCCGCACGCCGCCGCTTGACCTCCCATCCGGCGGGGGTTACATCCCGCGCCGCTGGAGGGGTGTAGCTCAGTTGGTAGAGCATCGGTCTCCAAAACCGAGGGCCGGGGGTTCGAGTCCCTCCGCCCCTGCCAGCATACGTCCCGCAGGCGCGTCGCGCGCCAGGACATGGACCTGCCGACGGGCCCGCGACGCCGCGGACGACCGGAACGAGGAGACCTCCCGATGGCCCGCCCGAATCCCCTGCAGTTCATCCAGCAGGTGCGTTCCGAGGCCGCCAAGGTGGTCTGGCCCACGCGGCGCGAGACCATCGTCACCACCATCATGGTGTTCGTGATGGCCTCGGTGGCGGCGGTGTTCTTCTTCCTGGTCGACATGGCGATCGGCTTCGGGATCGACCAGATCCTGCACATCGGCGCCACCAACCTCTGATCCGCGCGCGACCGGCCCCCGGGGCCGCTGCGACCGCCCGCCCCCGGCGGGCGTCGCCGTTTCGGGACGGGACGCCTGCGCGGCGCCCGCGCCCCGGCTGACGCAGGGCTTGCCATCGGGCGGCTTCGTCTGTAGGGGAGGCGCTCCCATCAGGAAGTAGGGCGCGCAGCGATTCGGGGAACGTCCCCCGAGGCCGCGCGCCTGATGCTTTGAGAGAAGACGGCGCCCATGAAGGGCGCGAAGGGCGAGGTTCGGCAGGCGGCATGGCGAAGCGCTGGTACACGGTCCACGTGCTCTCCAACTTCGAGAAGAAGGTCGCCGAGGCGATCAAGGAGGGCGCGCGACAGAACGGACTCGAGGACGAGATCGAGGACGTGCTGGTTCCGACCGAAGAGGTCGTCGAGCTGCGTCGCGGCAAGAAGGTCCAGACCGAGCGGCGCTTCATGCCCGGCTACGTTCTGGTGAAGATGCAGATGTCCGACGAGGCCTATCACCTCGTCATGGGCACCAACCGGGTGACCGGCTTCCTGGGTCCGATGGGGCGTCCGACGCCGCTTCGCGACTCCGAGGTCGAGCGGCTGATCAGCCAGGTCGCCGAAGGGGTGGAGCGTCCGCGCCCCGCCATCACCTTCGAGATCGGCGAGCAGGTCAAGGTCACCGACGGCCCGTTCGAGAGCTTCACCGGCATGGTGGAGGAGGTCGACGAGGCCAACGCCCGCCTGAAGGTGGCGGTGTCGATCTTCGGCCGGTCCACCCCGGTCGAGCTGGAATACGCCCAGGTCCAGAAAGAGGCCTGAGCGGCTAGGCGCGGGAGGCGAGGGCGACGCGTCGTCCGGACCGCACCGCTAACCGCAAGCGCCCGGATCGCGTTCCGGGGGCGGGATGAAGGAGAGGCCACATGGCCAAGAAGATCATCGGCAGCCTGAAGCTGCAGGTGCCGGCAGGCAAGGCGAACCCGTCGCCGCCGATCGGCCCCGCGCTGGGTCAGCGCGGCATCAACATCATGGCGTTCTGCAAGGAATTCAATGCAGCGACGCAGGGGATGGAAGTCGGCGCCCCGTGCCCGACCGTCATCACCTACTACCAGGACAAGAGCTTCACCTTCGAGATCAAGACGCCCCCGGCGTCCTTCTTCCTGAAGAAGGCCGCGGGCCTGAAGTCGGGCGCCAACAAGCCCGGCCGCGACACCGTCGGCTCGGTCACCGCCAAGCAGGTGCGCGAGATCGCGGAAGCGAAGATGAAGGATCTGAACGCCAACGACGTCGAGGCGGCGATGCAGATCATCCTCGGCTCCGCCCGGTCGATGGGCATCGAGGTGAAGGGCTGATCCGATGGCAAAGCTGAGCAAGCGCGCGAAAGCGAACCGGGCCGCCGTCGAGGGCAAAGAGAACCTCGACGTCGAGGCCGCCGTGGCCCTGATCAAGGCCAACGCCAAGGCGAAGTTCGACGAGTCCGTCGAGATCGCGATGAACCTGGGCGTCGACCCCCGTCACGCGGACCAGATGGTCCGCGGCGTGGTGACCCTGCCCAACGGCACCGGCAAGACCGTGCGCGTCGCCGTCTTCGCCCGCGGCCCGAAGGCCGACGAGGCGCAGGCCGCCGGCGCGGACATCGTCGGCGCCGAGGACCTGCTGGAGACGATCCAGGGCGGCACGATCGACTTCGACCGCTGCATCGCGACCCCGGACATGATGCCGCTCGTCGGCCGTCTGGGCAAGGTGCTGGGCCCCCGCGGCCTGATGCCGAACCCCAAGGTCGGCACCGTGACCATGGACGTGGCCCAGGCGGTGAAGAACGCCAAGGGCGGCGAGGTGCAGTTCCGCGTCGAGAAGGCCGGGATCATCCACGGCGGCGTCGGCAAGGTCTCCTTCGACGAGGCCGCGCTGGTGCAGAACGTGCGGGCCTTCGTGGCCGCCGTGTCGCGCTCCAAGCCGACCGGCGCCAAGGGCACCTACCTCAAGAAGATCTCGCTCTCCTCGACCATGGGGCCGGGCGTGTCGGTGGACGTGGCTTCGGCCTCCGCCGAGTGAGTTTCCGCGGCGCGGGGCCCTGGCCGCGCGTCGCGACCCGATGTTCGCCCCAGGGTCTTGCGCCCTGAAGGCGGCAGCCGGGCGCCCGGGAGACCGGACGCCCATCTCGTCCGAGACGGCGGGTGAGGGTCCTCCCGATGGGGGGTCTTCTTAATCTCCCGCCATAGACGGGGATCGAGTTCCAGTTCCGCCTCGGCGGTCATGGCTCGGGACCCGGACGGGACCTGAACGTCGTCGTGAAAGGGCAGTCGCCCGGGAACGGCGGCAATGGAGCCGGGAGGCGCAAGCCTCCCAAACTTGGAGTGCACCTGTGGACAGAGCGCAGAAAGAGGCCGTCGTCGCTGAACTCGACAAGGCCTTCGCCGAGTCCGGGTCGGTCGTGGTGTGTCACTACGCCGGTCTCACGGTGGCGCAGATGTCGGACCTCCGCATTCAGATGAAGAATGCGGGCGGACAGGTCCGTGTCGCCAAGAACACGCTCGCCAAGATCGCCCTGGAAGGCAAGGCATGCGAGGGGCTCGCGAAGCACCTCGTCGGCCAGACCGTCCTCGCCTATGCAGAAGATCCCGTGGCCCCGGCCAAGGTGATCGAAGCTTACGCCAAGAAGAACGAGAAGCTCGTTATCATTGGCGGAGCCATGGGCGCGGAAGTGTTCGATGCGGAGGGCGTCAAAGCCCTCGCCAAGATGCCGTCGCGCGAGGAGGTCATCGCCTCCATCGTCGGCGCGCTCATGGCGCCCGGATCGAACATCGCCGGTGCGATCACGGCCCCCGCGAGCAACATCGCGGGCATCCTCAAGACCATCGCGGAAAAAGAGGACGCGTGATCGAGGCCTTCGCCATCGAGAGATCGGACGCGGTGGTTCGCGACGATCGCCTGAACGCAAAACTTACGGAAACGGAACTGAGAAATGGCTGACCTGAAGTCTCTCGCCGAGCAGCTCGTGAACCTGACCCTGCTCGAGGCCAACGAGCTCAAGAACATCCTCAAGGACGAGTACGGCATCGAGCCGGCCGCCGGCGGCGCCGTCATGATGGCCGGCCCGGTGGGCGAGGCCGCCGCGGCCGAGGAAGAGAAGACCGAGTTCGACGTGATCCTCGTCGACGCCGGCGAGAAGAAGATCAACGTGATCAAGGAAGTCCGCGCCATCACCGGCCTGGGCCTCAAGGAGGCCAAGGAGCTGGTCGAGGCCGGCGGCAAGGCCGTGAAGGAGCAGGCTCCGAAGGCCGAGGCCGAGGAGATCAAGAAGAAGCTCGAGGAAGCCGGCGCCAAGGTCGAGCTGAAGTGAGCTTGCGCGCAGCCGCGGCTGCGCCTTACTGAAACAAGGGCTGGCCCCGCGGCGCGCGGGGCCGGCTCGTCCGTTTCCGAATGTCGGGGCAGGGCCCCGGTTCCGGGGACGGGGGTCCCGAACGCCGTTTCGCACCCCATATGATGGGGCTCGCCCGCGAAAAGACGAGAGGGATCGACGACCGACCGAGCGTCCTCCGGGGCGCCCGCGGGAAGGGCAGGGACCCTTCCACGGGCGCCCCGGAGGGCGCGCGGGTTCCGGGACGCAGGCCGTGGGACGTCTGCACGAATATGGAACCGCGCCCATTGCGGACGCGTCGCGGCCGGACCGCCCCGCCGGACCGACGACGCCGAAGGCCGAGGTTGAGCATGACTCAGACGCATTCCGTTCGCAAACGCATCCGCAGGAGCTACGGCAAGATCCGTGAAGTCGCGAAGATGCCGAACCTGATCGAGGTTCAGAAATCTTCCTACGACCTGTTCCTGGATTCGGGCGACGGCGCCGTCCCCATGGACGGGGAGGGCCTGCAGGGCGTCTTCCAGTCCGTGTTCCCCGTCAAGGATTTCAATGAGACCGCGGTGCTGGAGTTCGTGAAATACGAGCTCGAGGCGCCGAAGTACGACGTCGAAGAGTGCCAGCAGCGCGACATGACCTATGCCGCGCCGCTGAAGGTCACCCTGCGCCTGATCGTGTTCGAGGTGGACCCGGACACCGAGGCGAAGTCCGTCAAGGACATCAAGGAGCAGGACGTCTACATGGGCGACATGCCCCTGATGACGAAGCACGGCACCTTCGTGGTCAACGGCACCGAGCGCGTCATCGTTTCCCAGATGCACCGCTCCCCGGGCGTGTTCTTCGACCATGACAAGGGCAAGACCCACTCCTCGGGCAAGCTGCTGTTCGCGTCGCGCGTGATCCCCTACCGCGGGTCGTGGCTGGACTTCGAGTTCGACGCCAAGGACATCGTCTTCGCGCGCATCGACCGTCGCCGGAAGCTGCCGGTGACGACGCTGCTCTATGCGCTGGGCCTGTCCCAGGACCAGATCATGGCGGAGTTCTACGGGACGGTTCCCTACCGTCGCGTGAAGGACGGCTGGGCGGTGCCGTTCCGCGGCGAGCGTCTGAAGGCGACCAAGCCGGATTTCGACATCGTCGACGCCGCCTCGGGCGAGGTGCTGTTCGAGGCCAACAAGAAGATCACCCCGCGCCGCATCAACCAGCTGCTCGAGCGCGGCGACGTCGCCGAGACGCTGGCGCCGTTCGAGACGCTCTACGGCCGCTACGCCGCCGGGGACATGATCAACGAGAAGACCGGCGCGATCTACGTCGAGGCGGGCGAGGAGCTGACCGAGGACAACGTCCAGGCGCTGCTCGACGCGGGCTTCGACGAGATCCCGACGCTCGACATCGACCTGTCCATCGGCCCGTGGATGCGCAACACCATGGCCGCCGACAAGAACATGAACCGCGAGCAGGCGCTGCTCGACATCTACCGCGTGATGCGGCCCGGCGAGCCGCCGACCGTCGACGCGGCGGAGACCATGTTCAACGGCCTGTTCTTCGATAGCGAGCGCTACGACCTCTCCGCGGTCGGCCGCGTGAAGATGAACATGCGCCTCGACCTCGACGCCGATCCGAACATGCGCACCCTGCGCAACACGGACATCATCGCGGTGATCAAGGCCCTGGTGGAGCTGCGCGACGGCCGTGGCGAGGTGGACGACATCGACCACCTCGGCAACCGTCGTGTGCGTTCCGTCGGCGAGCTGATGGAGAACCAGTACCGCGTCGGCCTGCTCCGCATGGAGCGCGCGATCAAGGAGCGCATGTCCTCGGTCGACATCGACACGGTGATGCCGCAGGACCTGATCAACGCCAAGCCCGCGGCCGCCGCGGTGCGGGAGTTCTTCGGCTCCTCGCAGCTGTCGCAGTTCATGGACCAGACCAA
Source organism: Albimonas pacifica (assembly GCF_900113695.1). Taxonomy (GTDB): domain Bacteria; phylum Pseudomonadota; class Alphaproteobacteria; order Rhodobacterales; family Rhodobacteraceae; genus Albimonas; species Albimonas pacifica. The sequence continues at coordinate 592,202 of NZ_FOQH01000003.1, forward strand.
CCCGCTGTCGGAAGTGACCCACAAGCGGCGTCTCTCGGCCCTCGGGCCGGGCGGTCTGACCCGTGAGCGCGCCGGCTTCGAGGTGCGCGACGTGCACCCGACGCACTACGGCCGCATGTGCCCGATCGAGACGCCGGAAGGGCCGAACATCGGCCTGATCAACTCGCTGGCCTCCTTCGCCCGCGTGAACCGCTACGGCTTCATCGAGACGCCCTACCGCAAGGTGGTGGACGAGCAGGTGACCGACGAGGTCGTCTACCTCTCCGCCACCGAAGAGATGCGCTACACCGTCGCCCAGGCGAACGCGAACCTGACCGAGGACGGCAAGTTCGTGAACGACCTGGTCTCCACCCGCAAGGGCGGCGAGTTCATGCTGTCGCAGCGCGAGAACATCGACCTGATCGACGTCTCGCCCAAGCAGCTGGTCTCGGTCGCGGCCTCGCTGATCCCGTTCCTCGAGAACGACGACGCGAACCGCGCGCTGATGGGCTCGAACATGCAGCGCCAGGCGGTGCCGCTGGTCAAGGCCGAGGCGCCTTACGTCGGCACCGGCATCGAGGAGATCGTGGCGCGCGACTCCGGCGCGGCGATCACCGCGCGGCGCGGCGGCATCATCGACCAGGTCGATGCGGTCCGCATCGTCGTGCGCGTGACCGACGACATGGACCCGGGCGATCCGGGCGTGGACATCTACCGTCTGCGCAAGTTCCAGCGCTCCAACCAGAACACCTGCATCAACCAGCGTCCGCTGGTGAAGGTGGGCGACCGGGTTGCGGCCGGCGACGTGGTGGCCGACGGCCCCTCGACGGACCTGGGCGAGCTGGCGCTCGGCAAGAACGTGCTCGTCGCGTTCATGCCGTGGAACGGCTACAACTACGAGGACTCGATCCTCATCTCCGAGCGCATCGTGAAGGACGACGTGTTCACCTCGATCCACATCGAGGAATTCGAGGTGATGGCGCGGGACACCAAGCTCGGGCCGGAAGAGATCACGCGCGACATCCCCAACGTCGGCGAGGAGGCCCTGCGCAACCTCGACGAGGCGGGCATCGTCTACATCGGGGCCGAGGTCGGGCCGGCGGACATTCTCGTCGGCAAGATCACGCCGAAGGGCGAAAGCCCGATGACGCCGGAGGAGAAGCTCCTCCGCGCCATCTTCGGCGAGAAGGCCTCGGACGTGCGCGACACCTCGCTGCGCCTGCCGCCGGGCGACCACGGCACCGTCGTCGAGGTGCGCGTGTTCAACCGGCACGGCGTCGAGAAGGACGAGCGCGCCCTGCAGATCGAGCGTGAAGAGATCGAGCGTCTGGCCCGCGACCGCGAGGACGAGACGGCGATCCTGGAGCGCAACATCTACGCGCGCCTCAAGGACCTGATCCTCGGCAAGACCGCGGTGAAGGGCCCCAAGGGCGTCAAGGCCGGCTCGGAGATCACCGAGGAGCTGCTGGGCACGCTGTCGCGTGGCCAGTGGTGGCAGCTGGCGCTCGCCGAGGAGGCCTACGCCTCCGAGATGGAAGCCCTCAACAAGCAGTTCGACGCGCAGAAGAAGAACCTCGAGCGCCGCTTCGACGACAAGGTCGAGAAGGTGCGCCGGGGCGACGACCTGCCGCCGGGCGTGATGAAGATGGTCAAGGTGTTCGTCGCGGTGAAGCGCAAGCTGCAGCCGGGCGACAAGATGGCCGGCCGTCACGGCAACAAGGGCGTCATCTCCCGCGTCGTGCCTGAGGAGGACATGCCCTTCCTCGAGGACGGCACGCCGGTCGACTTCGTGCTCAACCCGCTGGGCGTGCCCTCGCGCATGAACGTGGGCCAGATCCTCGAGACGCATATGGGCTGGGCCGCGCGCGGCCTCGGCGCCCAGATCGGCGAGGCGCTGGACAACTACAAGCGCTCGGGCGAGTTCGCCGAGGTCGAGGCGCGGATGCGTCACGCCTACTCGGACGAGGTCTACGACGCCGAGACGTCGCACATGACGCAGGACGAGATCCTGGAGGCCGCCGAGAACGTCCGTCGCGGCGTTCCCATCGGCACCCCGGTCTTCGACGGCGCCAAGGAGCCGGACGTCAACGACGCGCTGGAGCGGGCGGGCTTCCACGTCTCGGGTCAGTCGACCCTCTACGACGGCCGCACCGGCGAGGCGTTCGCGCGTCCGGTGACCGTGGGCGTGAAGTACCTGCTGAAGCTGCACCACCTGGTGGACGACAAGATCCACGCGCGCTCCACGGGCCCGTACAGCCTCGTCACGCAGCAGCCCCTGGGCGGCAAGGCCCAGTTCGGCGGCCAGCGGTTCGGCGAGATGGAGGTCTGGGCGCTGGAGGCCTACGGCGCGGCCTACACGCTGCAGGAGATGCTGACGGTCAAGTCGGACGACGTGGCCGGGCGCACCAAGGTCTACGAGTCGATCGTCAAGGGCGAGGACGACTTCGAGGCCGGCGTGCCCGAGAGCTTCAACGTTCTGGTCAAGGAGATCCGCTCGCTTGGCCTGAACATGGAGCTGCTCGACAGCGAAGGCTCCGAGTAAGCGCGATCCGGATGACCGGCGCGGCGGGGGCGACCCCTGCCGCGCCGACCGGGCCGCTACTTGAATTCAAGCTCTATGGGAGCTGACTTATGAACCAGGAAGTCTCCAACGTCTTCGCGCCGGTGCAGGCCCCCCGCACCTTCGACGAGATCAAGATCACCCTGGCCTCGCCCGAGCGGATCCTCAGCTGGTCCTTCGGCGAGATCAAGAAGCCTGAGACCATCAACTACCGCACGTTCAAGCCGGAGCGGGACGGTCTGTTCTGCGCGCGCATCTTCGGTCCGATCAAGGACTACGAGTGCCTGTGCGGCAAGTACAAGCGCATGAAGTATCGCGGGATCACCTGCGAGAAGTGCGGCGTGGAAGTGACGCTCCAGAAGGTGCGCCGCGAGCGGATGGGCCACATCGAGCTCGCCTCGCCCGTCGCCCACATCTGGTTCCTCAAGTCGCTGCCGTCCCGCATCGGCCTGATGCTGGACATGACGCTGCGCGACCTCGAGCGGATCCTCTACTTCGAGAACTACGTCGTCATCGAGCCGGGCCTGACGGACCTGAAGCACGGCCAGCTGATGTCGGAGGAGGATTACCTCGACGCGCAGGACCAGTACGGCGAGGACGCCTTCCGCGCCGGCATCGGCGCCGAGGCCATCCGCGAGATGCTGGCCGAGATCGACCTCGAGCGCGAGGCCGAGCAGCTGCGCGTGGACCTCGCCGAGGCCACCGGCGAGCTGAAGCCCAAGAAGATCATCAAGCGGCTGAAGCTGGTCGAGAACTTCATCGAGTCCGGCAACCGCCCCGAGTGGATGATCATGACGGTCGTCCCGGTGATCCCGCCCGAGCTGCGCCCGCTGGTGCCGCTGGACGGCGGCCGCTTCGCGACCTCGGACCTCAACGACCTCTACCGCCGGGTCATCAACCGCAACAACCGTCTGAAGCGGCTGATCGAGCTGCGCGCGCCGGACATCATCATCCGCAACGAGAAGCGGATGCTGCAGGAGGCCGTCGACGCGCTGTTCGACAACGGCCGCCGCGGCCGCGTGATCACCGGCGCCAACAAGCGCCCGCTGAAGTCGCTCGCCGACATGCTCAAGGGCAAGCAGGGCCGGTTCCGTCAGAACCTGCTCGGCAAGCGCGTCGACTTCTCCGGCCGGTCGGTGATCGTGACCGGGCCTGAGCTTAAGCTCCACCAGTGCGGTCTTCCCAAGAAGATGGCGCTGGAGCTGTTCAAGCCCTTCATCTACGCGCGCCTCGACGCCAAGGGCCTCAGCTCGACCGTCAAGCAGGCCAAGAAGCTGGTCGAGAAGGAGCGTCCCGAGGTCTGGGACATCCTCGACGAGGTGATCCGCGAGCACCCGGTTCTGCTGAACCGCGCCCCGACCCTGCACCGTCTCGGCATCCAGGCCTTCGAGCCGGTGTTGATCGAGGGCAAGGCGATCCAGCTTCACCCGCTGGTCTGCTCGGCCTTCAACGCGGACTTCGACGGCGACCAGATGGCCGTGCACGTTCCCCTCTCGCTGGAAGCCCAGCTTGAGGCGCGCGTGCTGATGATGTCGACGAACAACGTTCTGTCGCCCGCCAACGGCAAGCCGATCATCGTCCCCTCGCAGGACATGATCCTCGGCCTCTACTACATCTCGATCGCGCGCGACGGCCTGCCCGGCGAGGGCATGGTCTTCGGCTCGATCGACGAGGTGGAGCATGCGCTCGCCGCCGGGATCGTGCAGATGCACACCAAGATCCAGGCCCGCGTGCGCCAGATCAACCCGGAGACGGGCGAGCCCGAGGTGAAGCGGTTCGAGACGACCCCGGGCCGCCTGCGGCTGGGCCAGCTCCTGCCGATGAACGCCAAGACCCCGTTCGATCTCGTGAACCGCCTTCTGCGCAAGAAGGAGGTCGGCGAGGTCATCGACACCGTCTACCGCCACTGCGGTCAGAAGGAGTCGGTGATCTTCTGCGACCGGATCATGGGCCTGGGCTTCACCGAGGCGTTCAAGGCCGGCATCTCGTTCGGCAAGGACGACATGGTGATCCCCGACACCAAGTGGCCGATCGTCAACGAGACGCGCGAGCTGGTGAAGGAGTTCGAGCAGCAGTACCTCGACGGCCTGATCACCCAGGGCGAGAAGTACAACAAGGTGGTCGACACCTGGGCCAAGTGCACCGACCGCGTGGCGGCCGAGATGATGGCCGAGATCCAGGCGGTTCGTAAGGACGACGCCGGCATGGAGCTCGAGCCCAACTCGATCTACATGATGTCCCACTCGGGCGCCCGCGGCTCGCCGACCCAGATGCGTCAGCTGGCGGCCATGCGCGGCCTGATGGCCAAGCCCTCGGGCGAGATCATCGAGACGCCGATCACCTCGAACTTCAAGGAAGGCCTGACCGTGCTCGAGTACTTCAACTCGACCCACGGCGCCCGCAAGGGCCTGGCCGACACCGCGCTGAAGACCGCGAACTCGGGCTACCTGACCCGTCGTCTCGTCGACGTGGCGCAGGACTGCATCGTGCGCGAGTTCGACTGCGGCACCGACAAGGGCATCCAGGCCTCGGCGGTCGTCGACGGCGGCGAGACCATCGCCAGCCTCGCCGAGCGCATCCTGGGCCGCGTGCCGGTGGAGGACGTGATCGAGCCGATCTCGGGCGAGGTCGTGCACCCCGCGGGCACGATGATCGAGGAGCACCATGCCGACGCCATCGAGGCGGCCGGCGTGCAGACGGTGCACATCCGCTCGCCCCTGACCTGCGAGCTGCAGGACGGCGTCTGCGTGCAGTGCTACGGCCGCGACCTGGCCCGCGGCACGCAGGTGAACGAAGGCGAGGCGGTGGGCATCATCGCCGCCCAGTCGATCGGCGAGCCCGGCACCCAGCTGACGATGCGGACCTTCCACATCGGCGGCGCGGCGAACGTGGCCGACAACTCCTTCATGGAGTCGTCCCACGAGGGCGAGCTGGAGTTCCGCAACCGCAACCTGATCACCGACCAGGACGGCAACATCGTCGTGCTGGGCCGCAACATGACCCTCGCGGTCATGGACAAGCGCGGCGCGGCGCCGATCGAGCGGGCGACCTTCAAGCTGCCCTACGGCGCCCGTCTGCTGGTGGCGGAAGGGGATCAGATCGCGCGCGGCCAGAAGCTGGCCGAGTGGGATCCCTACACCCTGCCGATCATCGCCGAGAAGGCGGGCCGCGCGCGGTTCGTCGACCTCAACCTCGGCATCTCGGTGCGCGAGGTGACGGACGATGCGACCGGCATCTCCCAGCGCATCGTGATCGACTGGCGCTCGGCCCCCAAGGGGAACGAGCTGAAGCCCGAGATCCTGGTGCTGAACCCCGACACCGGCGAGCCGGTGCGGCTGGAGAACGGCAACCCGGCGCACTACCCGATGTCGGTGGACGCGATCCTCTCGATCGAGGACGGCCAGGACATCCGGGTGGGCGACGTGCTGGCGCGCATCCCGCGCGAGGGCGCGAAGACCAAGGACATCACCGGCGGTCTGCCGCGGGTGGCGGAGCTGTTCGAGGCCCGGCGTCCGAAGGATCACGCGATCATCGCCGAGATCGACGGCACGGTTAAGTTCGGCCGCGACTACAAGAACAAGCGGCGGATCACCATCGAGCCGGCGGACGAGAGCCTCGACCCCGTCGAGTACCTCGTGCCCAAGGGCAAGCACATCGGCGTCCAGGAAGGCGACTTCATCCAGAAGGGCGAGTACCTGCTGGACGGTCACCCCGCGCCCCATGACATCCTTCGGATCATGGGCATCGAGGCGCTGGCCGACTACCTGGTCAACGAGGTGCAGGACGTCTACCGACTGCAGGGCGTGAAGATCAACGACAAGCACATCGAGGTGATCGTTCGCCAGATGCTGCAGAAGATCGAGATCCTCGACGGCGGCGAGACGACGTTCCTCGCGGGCGAGCAGGTGGACCGCGTCGAGTTCGACGAGGTCAACGCCAAGGCCGAGGCCGCGGGCCGCAAGCCGGCCACCGGCGAGCCGGTCCTGCTGGGCATCACCAAGGCCTCGCTCTCGACCCGGTCCTTCATCTCGGCCGCCTCCTTCCAGGAGACGACCCGGGTGCTGACCGAGGCCGCGGTGCAGGGCAAGCGCGACAAGCTGGTCGGCCTGAAGGAGAACGTCATCGTCGGCCGCCTGATCCCGGCCGGCACCGGCGGGGCCACCGCGCGGGTGAAGAAGGTCGCCGCCGATCGCGACGCCAAGATCATCGCGGCCAAGGAGGCGGAAGCCGCCGCCGCCGCGGTCGAGATGGGCGCCGAGATGGCGGTCGAGACGGGCGCCGGCGGCGCCTCGATGGACATCATCGACGCCGGACCGGACGATTCGGACGATCTGGCGTGAGTCTCGCCCGGCGCCTCCGCTGAGGCCGCCGTATAGATGAAAGCCCGCCCCGGCGTTCCGGGGCGGGCTTTTTCGTGCGCGGCGGCGTTTCGGTCGCGTTCAAGAAATACGGTTCACTTATCGCATGGAAAATCGTTTTGATATGCGATCAAATACCCGTTTCGACTTGAGATGGATCAAGGTCGGTCTCTCGGAAAACGTTATTTCGCGGCGATCACCCCCTTCGTGACCTCTCGAGAGCGCGAGCGCCACATGACCAACACCTCTGACGACGCCGCCCGCGGCGGCGACGGCTTCGCCCCACGCTCCGAGGAGCGGGCCGAAGCGATGCAGGCCATGCGAGCCGGGCCGGCCACGCCCGGACCGCAGCACAAGGCCGACCCGTCCGCCGTGGGCGGCCCCCTGACCGGCGGCGGCGCCGCCGCAGCCCCGGACGCGGGCGGCGTGGTCGAGAGGGAGGCCGCGGCGGCTGTCGCGGCGCTCCACGCGCTGGCCCGGGTGGCCCACTTCGGCCGCGGGCGGCCCGAGCTCGTGCACCGGCTCTCCGAGGCCCTGGGCCAGGTCGACGAGGCGCTGGCGGAGGCGGTGCGCGAACTGTATGGAACATCCGACGAGTCCGACGAGGACTGAGCGGGTCGGGCGGCGTTCCGCAGGGCAGGGGTCCCGGCCTGCGGACCGCGCCGGCGCCGCCCCGGAAAGGGGATCGCCGGCCCCTGTTGACACCGTCGGGGACCCTGCGTAGGTTCCGCGCACTTCCGGCACGGCGAGTCGCCGCGATCCGGAGGGAAGCCGACCACTGGCGGTCATGATCCGGGCCCTTTCGGGGACCCCGATCCTCTGCACGAAGCCGCAGGCGGCCCGGACACGGGGCGTCGCGGCGTTTCGCGCTTTCGCGGGTCTCCCGCGGCACGCGAGAAATGAGATTTTGCGTCGTCGAGCCATGGGGGCCGCGGCGCGTACGAGGGAAGCAGCGAAAGGGTCTGGGCCTGATGCCGACCATTCAGCAGCTGATCCGGAACCCCCGGCAGCCGAAAGTCAAACGCCAGAAGGCGATGCACCTGCAGGCCTGCCCGCAGAAGCGGGGCGTCTGCACGCGCGTCTACACCACCACCCCGAAGAAGCCGAACTCCGCGCTCCGCAAGGTCGCCAAGGTTCGTCTGACCAACGGGTTCGAGGTGATCTCCTACATCCCCGGCGAGGGGCACAACCTCCAGGAGCACTCTGTGGTGCTGATCCGCGGCGGTCGTGTGAAGGACCTTCCCGGCGTGCGCTACCACATCCTGCGCGGCGTGCTCGACACGCAGGGCGTGAAGGACCGCAAGCAGCGCCGCTCCAAATACGGCGCCAAGCGGCCTAAGTGAGGAAATAAGAGATGTCGCGACGTCACCGCGCGGAGAAGCGTGAGATCCTGCCCGACGCCAAGTATGGCGACAAGATCCTCACGAAGTTCATGAACAACCTCATGTACGACGGCAAGAAGTCCGTCGCGGAGGGCATCGTCTACGGCGCGCTGGAGCGGGTTGAGACCCGCCTCCGCCGCGAGCCGGTCGAGGCCTTCCACGAGGCGCTGGACAACGTGAAGCCCTCGGTCGAGGTCCGCTCCCGCCGCGTCGGCGGCGCGACCTACCAGGTCCCCGTCGAGGTTCGCCCCGAGCGCCGCGAGGCGCTGGCGATCCGCTGGCTCATCGACTCGTCGCGCAAGCGCAATGAGAACACGATGGAAGAGCGCCTGGCCGCCGAGCTGATGGACGCCTGCCAGGGCCGCGGCACCGCGGTGAAGAAGCGGGAAGACACCCACAAGATGGCCGACGCCAACAAGGCGTTCAGCCACTACCGCTGGTAACAGACTGCTGAGCGCCTCCGACACCGGTCGGGGGCGCTCGCCCACCTACGCACCTCCTCGGACCCAAGGACGAGACCGATGGCCCGCGAATATTCGCTCGAGCGCTACCGTAACTTCGGGATCATGGCGCACATCGACGCCGGCAAGACGACGACGACCGAGCGCATCCTCTACTACACCGGCAAGTCCCACAAGATCGGCGAAGTCCACGACGGCGCCGCGACGATGGACTGGATGGAGCAGGAGCAGGAGCGCGGCATCACCATCACGTCCGCCGCGACGACCACCTTCTGGTTCCGGACCGAGGACGGCAAGAACCCGACCGGCATCTACGGCGACACGCCGGACGAGGCCCGCTTCCGGTTCAACATCATCGACACGCCCGGCCACGTCGACTTCACCATCGAGGTGGAGCGCTCGCTGGCCGTGCTCGACGGCGCGGTGTGCGTGCTGGACGCCAACGCCGGCGTCGAGCCCCAGACCGAAACCGTCTGGCGCCAGGCCGACCGCTACAAGGTCCCGCGGATCGTGTTCGTCAACAAGATGGACAAGATCGGCGCCGACTTCTTCAACTGCGTCCACATGATCAAGGACCGCACCGGCGCCCAGCCGCTGCCGATCCAGTGCCCGATCGGCTCGGAGACCGAGCTCGAGGGTCACATCGACCTGATCACCATGAAGGAGTGGGTGTGGAAGGGCGAGGACCTCGGCGCGTCCTGGGTCGTCACGGAGATCCGTGACGAGCTGAAGGACAAGGCCGAGGAAATGCGCGCCGAGATGATCGAGCTCGCCGTCGACATGGACGACGAGGTCATGGAGAAGTACCTGGAGGGCGAGGAGCCCGATCAGCCGACCCTGCGTCGCCTGATCCGCAAGGGTACGCTCGAGATGGCCTTCGTGCCCGTCCTGTGCGGCTCGGCCTTCAAGAACAAGGGCGTGCAGCCGATGCTGAACGCCGTGATCGACTTCCTGCCGGGCCCGCTCGACGTGCCGCCCTACATGGGCTTCGCGCCGGACGACGAGACCGAGACCCGCAACATCGAGCGCAAGGCGGACGACTCCGCCCCGTTCTGCGGCCTCGCCTTCAAGATCATGAACGATCCGTTCGTGGGCTCGCTGACCTTCACCCGCGTCTACTCGGGCATCATCTCCAAGGGCGACTCCGTGCTCAACTCGACCAAGGGTCGGAAAGAGCGCATCGGCCGCATGATGATGATGCACTCGAACAACCGCGAGGAGATCGACTGGGCGGGTTCGGGCGACATCATCGCGCTGGCCGGTCTCAAGGAGACCACCACCGGCGACACGCTCTGCGACCCCTCCAAGCCGGTGGTCATGGAGACGATGACCTTCCCCGATCCGGTGATCGAGCTGGCCATCGAGCCCAAGACCAAGGCCGACCAGGAGAAGATGTCTCAGGGTCTGCAGCGTCTCGCGGCCGAGGATCCCTCCTTCCAGGTCTCGACGGACATCGAGTCCGGCCAGACCATCATGAAGGGCATGGGCGAGCTTCACCTCGACATCCTGGTCGACCGCCTGAAGCGGGAGTTCAAGGTCGAGGCGAACATCGGCGCCCCGCAGGTGGCCTACCGCGAGACGATCTCGCACGACGCCGAGATCGACTACACGCACAAGAAGCAGTCCGGCGGTTCGGGCCAGTTCGCGCGCGTGAAGATGGTGATCAAACCGACCGAGCCGGGCGAGGGCTACTCGTTCGAGTCCAAGATCGTCGGCGGCTCGATCCCCAAGGAGTACGTGCCGGGCGTCGAGAAGGGCATCAAGTCGGTGATGGACTCCGGTCCGCTGGCCGGGTTCCCCGTGATCGACTTCAAGGTCGAGCTGATCGACGGCGCCTTCCACGACGTCGACTCCTCGGTGCTGGCGTTCGAGATCGCGGCCCGCGCCGCGATGCGCGAGGGCCTGCGCAAGGCCGGCGCGAAGCTGCTCGAGCCGGTGATGAAGGTCGAGGTCGTGACGCCGGAAGAGTACACCGGCGGCATCATCGGCGACCTGACCTCGCGTCGGGGCCAGGTGACCGGGCAGGACAGCCGCGGCAACGCGGTGGCGATCCACGCCTTCGTGCCGCTGGCCAACATGTTCGGCTACATCAACAACCTGCGCTCCATGTCCTCGGGCCGCGCGCAGTTCACCATGCAGTTCGACCACTACGAGCCGGTGCCGTCGAACATCAGCCAGGAGATCCAGGCGAAGTACGCCTGATCCGCGACACGCTAAATCGCCGCCGGGCGCCCAACGGGGCGTCCGCGCTGGCCTGACGATTACGGAGAAGTTCCATGGCCAAGGCCAAGTTCGAGCGCAACAAGCCGCACGTCAACATCGGCACCATCGGTCACGTCGACCATGGCAAGACGACGCTGACGGCTGCGATCACCAAGTACTTCGGCGAGTTCCGCGCCTACGACCAGATCGACGGCGCCCCCGAAGAGAAGGCCCGCGGCATCACCATCTCGACCGCCCACGTCGAGTACGAGACCGAGGCGCGCCACTACGCCCACGTCGACTGCCCCGGCCACGCCGACTACGTGAAGAACATGATCACCGGCGCCGCCCAGATGGACGGCGCGATCCTGGTGGTCAACGCCGCCGACGGCCCCATGCCCCAGACCCGCGAGCACATCCTGCTCGCGCGCCAGGTCGGCGTGCCCGCGCTGGTGGTGTTCCTCAACAAGGTCGACCAGGTCGACGACGAGGAGCTGCTGGAGCTCGTCGAGATGGAAGTCCGTGAGCTCCTCACCTCCTACGACTTCCCCGGCGACGACATTCCGATCGTGGCGGGCTCGGCGCTGGCCGCGATGGAAGGCCGCGACGAGGCCATCGGCGAGACCAAGATCCGCGAGCTGATGGCGGCGGTGGACGAGTTCATCCCCACGCCCGAGCGTCCCATCGACCAGCCGTTCCTGATGCCGATCGAGGACGTGTTCTCGATCTCGGGCCGCGGCACCGTGGTGACCGGCCGCGTCGAGCGCGGCATCGTGACCGTGGGCGAGGAGATCGAGATCGTCGGCATCCGTCCGACGAAGAAGACCACCGTCACCGGCGTCGAGATGTTCCGCAAGCTGCTGGACCGCGGAGAGGCGGGCGACAACATCGGCGCGCTGCTGCGCGGCGTGGGTCGCGACGACGTCGAGCGCGGCCAGGTGCTGTGCAAGCCCGGTTCGGTCACCCCGCACACGGACTTCGAGGCCGAGGCCTACATCCTCACCAAGGAAGAGGGCGGCCGTCACACCCCGTTCTTCACCAACTACCGCCCGCAGTTCTACTTCCGGACCACCGACGTGACCGGGACCGTGGCGCTGCCCGAGGGCACCGAGATGGTGATGCCGGGCGACAACCTGAAGTTCACCGTGCAGCTGATCGCCCCGATCGCGATGGAAGAGAAGCTCCGCTTCGCCATCCGTGAAGGCGGCCGCACCGTGGGCGCGGGCGTCGTCTC
>NZ_FOQH01000041.1 GCF_900113695.1 Albimonas pacifica
GACTCCGCCGCCCTCGCGCAATGGGTCCAGCAGATCGAGCAGCTCAAACAGACCTATGAGGCCGAGCTGCGCCAGATCGAGGAGATGCAGCGCCAACTCGAGGCCCTGACCGGCCCCCGCGCCCTCGGCACGCTGCTGAACGGCGCCGCCGACATCGCCGCGCGCGAGGCCGCCGAGAGTCTCGACGGGATCGTGACATCGGCCATCGAAGGAAGCGCGCTGCCGGGCGCCGGGGCGGACCTGTCCGACCGCGTCGCGGAACTGCGCGAGGAACTCGACCTCGGCGCCCTCGCCGCCTTCCGCGGTTCCGAGGAAGGGCAGGACCGCGCGCTCGCGGTGCAGGCGGGGGCGGGCATGGCGGCGGTCGCGACCGCCGAGGAGGGCTACCGCCGCGCCAATGCGGCGATGGAGCGGGTCGGCGATATGATCGCCGCGATCGGGACGACCACGGACCTCAAGGCGAGCGTCGATCTCAACAGCCGGATCCTGGCGGAAATGGCGGTGCTGCTCTCCGAGAGCATACGCGTGCAGGCCGCCGCCGCCGGGTCGGCGGGAACGGAAGCGGCGGCCTCCGCCCGGGACCGCGCGGCGCAGCGCCGGTTCCTGCAGGGCGTCGGCCGGGAAGAGTGAGGAGAAGCATGATGCGCAAGACGATGATCCTGGCGGCAGCGCTGGCCGCGGCGGTTGGCATGGCTGCGGCGGAGGAGAAGCGGTCCTTCGGGTGCAGCTATTCCAGCAGCGTCGACGAAAGCGAACTGCAGACCCGCGCCGACAATCCCGGCATGCGTTCGATCCTGCAGGAATATCGAGTCCGCTGGGATGCCGCTTATGTCCGCGCCCAGTGCGAGGCCTTCGCTGCCGGAGATTCCTACGAGATCTCCTGCCTCAAGGGACGCAGGGACTGGAACGCCATCGCGGCGATGGTGCCGGAGGACCTCCACGGCCTCTCTGCAGGCGCTCTGCGCCCGCATCTTCTCGCGTTGCAGGCTGAGAACGACGGGTTCCGGGACGCGATCAAGTTCTGCCGTAGCGTCGGCGCGATCACGCGCGGGCGCTGAGTACGAGCAGACAAGATCAAAGGAGCTGCTCGGTGGCGACATTCATCCAGGACACGCTCGACAAGATCGACGAGAAGATCGCGGGCTACGCAGAAGGCGTCTTCGCCACGTTCGGCGGCGAGGTCGCGACCATGCTGCAGGCCATGGGCGTGGTCGGCATCTGCTTCATCGGCGCGAACGCCGCGCTGCAGTTCGCGCCGGTGCGGATGGCCGACTACCTCAAATGGTCGGTCCGCTACGTCGCCATCACCGCGGTCGCGACAAGCTGGGCGCAGTTCCAGCCCTTCTACGATATCCTCACCAACACGCCGGGGGCCATCGGCGCCGAGCTGCTCGGTGCAACCGGCGCGCCGAACCTCAACGTCGCCCTCGACGAGATGATCACCGAGCTCTTCGACTTCTCGGAAGTCCTCGCGGACGAGAGCGCCTTCTACTCGATCTCGCTGATGTCCTTCGCAGTTTGGCTGATCGGGGCGCTCATGGCCTGCGTGGCGATCATCGTCGCCGCGCTCGGCAAAGTGGGGCTGGCGATGGCCGTCTCCTTCGCGCCGGTCTTCCTGACCGCGCTGATGTTCAAAGCGACCTCCAACCTGTTCGAGGCCTGGGCCAAGTTCGCCATCGGCTTCGCCCTGATCCCGCTCGTGCTGGCGGGCGTCATGGGCGCGATCGTCGGCATCGGGCAGGAGATGATCGACGAGGCGGGCGGCGCGGCCGAGTTGAGCGAGGCCGCAGGCTTCATCATCGTCGGGGTCGCGGCGATCTTCCTGATGATTCAGGTGCCGACGCTGGTGAACGGGCTCGCGGGCTCCATCGTCACAACCGCCGACGGGCCCGGCATGGCGGCCCGCGCCGCTCGCGGCGGCGCCTCGACCGCCGCCACCGGGCAGGAGCGCGCCCGACCGGTCTCCGCCGCCGTGACCTCGGCGCTGGGGGCCGCCCGCACCCCCGATCCGGGCGCGAGCCGCATCCAGAGCCTCTATCGCGACTGGGAGCGGAATGCGAAGATCCGCGAGGAACGCTCCCGCGCTTTCCGCGAGCGCGAGGCCGAGCGCGGCCAGCTCGCGCCGGGTTCGGCGATCCGGGCCGCCGGTCGGGCGGGCGTCTACTCCAACGCCAGAGCCCGCAGCGAGGCGCGGGACGCCCGCCGCTCCGGCCCGGACGTCACCGACCGCTCCTGACCCCTCTTCCCCATCTCGACTTTCCGACGCGACGTCTACCGGCGCCGCGCTCCGCCAGGGAGTCCCCCATGCCGCCCTCCCCCGACCCAGCCGCGCTCACCTTCGAAACCGAGCTGTTTTTCTCCCTGCGCCGACAGCGCTCCATCGCCTGGGGCGTGGCGGGGGTCTCGCTGCTGACGGCCTTGGGCGCCTCGCTCGCCCTCGCCATGGCCCTGCCTTTGAAGGAAATCCGCCCCTATGTGGTGATGGTCGACCGCAGCACCGGCGAGAGCGAGCTGGTCGTCTCCACCCGCCCCGGCTCGCTCGCCGAGCGCGACGCGGTGCGCGAGGCGGAACTGGTGCGCTACGTCTCCTCCCGCGAGACCTATGACCCGGCGGACAATGCCGAGCGCATTCCCATGGTCGCGGGCCTCTCCGAAGGCCAGGCCGACGTCTCGCTTCGCGCCCTCTGGACCGCCGCGGCGGAAAACTATCCGCCGAACCTCTACGGCGCCGAGACGCGGATCTCGGTCCGCGTGCGCGCGGTCTCGATCCTGAGCGAGGACGCAGCCCAGGTCCGCTTCGTCCGCCGCCTTGAAAAGCCCGGGATTCAGCCGGTGGAGCGCGACTTCGTGGCCACGATCGGCTTCGCTTTCCGTCCCCGCGTCGAGCGCACGCTGCAGCAGGTCTGGGCCAACCCGCTCGGCTTCACCGTCACCCGCTATCGGGTGGACGCCGAGACCCTGCGCCCGAGGCAGGGTTGAATGCGCGCGCTACTCCTCGCCGCCCTGATCGCCTCGCCCGTCATGGCCGAGGTCGCTCCGCGTCCGGTCGGGCCGGATCCGCGCATCCGCAGCCTCGCCTATGACCCGGACGAGGTGTTTCGGCTGGACCTCGCGATGAAGTTCATCACCCATATCCGCTTCGCGCCCGGCGAGGCGGTCCAGTCGGTCTCGGTCGGCGACAGCGCCTCCTGGCAGATCGTACGTCTGCACCGCGGCGACGTGCTGGCGATCAAACCGTTGATCGCGGGGGCGGCGAGCAATATGAACGTCATCACCGACCGCCGTGCTTACGTGTTCGAGCTGCGCGCCCGCTGGCTCAAGGCCGGATCGCGCCACCACGCCTATCGCGTGTCCTTCACCTACCCGCAGGAGGAGGCTGCCGAAGCCCGCTCCGCCGCGCTCGCCGCTTCGCGCCCCAAGGACCGCGACTACCATTGGGCCGGGAACGCCGCGCTGAAGCCGCTCGCCGTGTTTGACGACGGCGTGAAGACCACCTTCCGCTTGCCCCGGAACGCGCCGCGCCCGGCGCTCTTCGCCGTCGATGCGAACGGCGAGGAAGCCCTGGTCAACACGGTCCAGAATGCGGACGGGTTCACTGCCGACCGCGTCTCCGCCCGTTGGACCCTGCGCTATGGCGAACAGGCAGCCGCCATCGCCCATGGCGACGCGCTCAGGCCAATCGCGGCCCCTGCCCCGCGCCGCGGGGCGCCCGAGCGATGAGCGAGGATCGCGACGCCCTTCTCGCCGCCCGCCGCGAAGCGATGGAAGGCACGCCCCGCCGCGCCCCCGGCCGCTTGCTCGGCGGCGTGGCGCTGGCCGCCCTGCTTGCCGGGGTCGGCGCGCTGCTGCTCGCGCCCGAGCAGGTCACCGCGTTCTTCGCCCGCACCTCCTCGGCCGAGGAGATGCAGGAGGCTGGCTATGACGCGCCCGGGCTCTCCACCGAAATCACCCTGCCCCGGCAGGCCGAGCCGGACCCGCCCTCGCTGGAAATCGCTCCGCCGCCTCCGCCTCAAAAGCGGGTAGAGCCTACGCGCGAAGACCCCCGCCTCGCCGCTCTCGAAGCCGAGCTCGCCGCAATGCGCCGCGCCGACGCCGCCCGTGCGGGCGAAATCCGCGCCCTGCTTGACGACCAGGCAGAGGCCCTGCGCGCCCAGTTCGACCGTGAGCGCGTTCTGATGGAGGAGCGCCACCGCATAGCTCTCGCCGCGCAGGCCGCGGGCGAACCCGCTTCGGCCACGGACCCCGAAACCGCGCGCCGCGACGCCGAGGAACGCGCCCGCCGCCGCGCCCTGCAGGAGGCGCAGGTCGCCTCGGATGGCATCGTTCTCGATGCCGGAACC
>NZ_FOQH01000047.1 GCF_900113695.1 Albimonas pacifica
TACGTGCGCGAATGGGACCCCTCGCTTCTCACGTCGAGCGCCCGCACGGGCCACACCGAGATTTCCCGCAGGCGCTTCGCCGAGACCGAGCCCGGTTCCGTCGAGCCGATCAGCCGCTTCTTCAAGCTGCCCGAGCAGGGCGTCTCCAACACGCTCAGAGCGGGTACGGACGGGGCCAGGGGCGCGTTCACCAGCCCGAGGCCCATCCACTACCGCTACAACCGATGCGTCACCGTGCGCGAGATGGCGCGGCTGCACGGCTTCCCGGATTGGTTCCGCTTCAACGTCACCAAGTGGCACGGCGCACGCCAGATCGGCAACGCCGTGCCCCCGCCGCTCGCCAGGGCGATCGCCGGCCAGGTGATGGACGCCCTGGACATCGTTCCGACCCGTCCGAAGGGCGTCGTCGAGCTGGGCGATCCTGGCCTTCTGGCGCTCGACATGTCGGGCGCGGCGGCGCATTTCGGGGTGGACGCCCCCGCAGGCCGGCGCGACCGCAAGAGCGGGGCCACCAAGCGCAAGCAGATCGACATCGAGAGGGAGAGGCTAGCACAGGGGGTAGAAGCCCATGGCTAAGCCGCCCAGCCGTCAGAGCCAGATTATTACCGCGGTATTTCTAGATAAGTACAGCGACGGTGCAACTTCAATTCCATTCTCTCGTCAGGATCTTTTCGATGCTTGTAGTAAGCATGGAATTGAGCCGCTTAAAAATATGGGCGATGGAGCAGTATATTCGTATCGCTATCGCGCGAAATGGCCTCCTGCGATTATGGACCGTCAGCCTAAAGGAAAAGAGTGGGTGATCCTTGGACGAGGGATCGCGCAATATGAGTTTAGGTTAGTAGATAGAAGCAATATACTGCCAAATAGGCACCTGGTGTCGACAAAGGTTCCAGAAGCCACACCTGAAATAATAAAGAGATATGCCTTCACTGATGAGCAAGCGCTTTTGGCCAGGATTCGTTATAACCGCTTAATAGACATTTTTTTCGGTATCGCGGCTTACAGTCTCCAGAATCATCTTAGAACAACGGTTGATGCGATTGGGCAAATAGAAATCGATGAAATTTACGTCGGTATTGATCGACATGGCCGACACTTTGTCATCCCGGCGCAGGCCAAGGTTGGCAACGACAAGATCGGCTATGCGCAGCTATATCAAGACCTCGCGTACTGCGCTGAGAAGTACCCGCGTTTGATGTGCCGCGCCTTGGCGGCCAAATTCATGCCAGGGGGTACGATCGCGCTTTTCGAACTCACCATCGACGGTGAGTCCGTCAAAATTGTGCAGGAGCGCCATTACGATCTGGTTCCCGAGGGTGACATCTCGGAAGCGGAGCTGGATTCCTACAACGCACGTGCGGGCGCTGAGTGATCCCTACTTCGGAAAATTCTTCTTAGGTTCTCATTGCCGTGCTATATGATGCGCTGAAGAGTGGTTGCGGCACATCATATGGAGGCCGGGAGCATGGCGAAGAAATCTGGAGGCGATGGGCACTATCGTAGCGCAATCAGCGGGCGCTATGTGACGAGCGCTCACGGGAAGCGAAGCCCGAGCACGACCGTCTTCGAGAAGACGGGTGGTGGCTCGACCGGATCGGCACGAAGCGCCAAGACTGGTCGCTTTGTGACGGAGGGCCACGCAAATCGTAATCCCCGAACCACGATAAAAGAGTCTTGATCTGGCTTCTCCGTGAAGATTATTTATGGTCCATAAAGCTGGACTCGATAATAAATCGGGGCTACCCAAATCTAATTGAGCGGATATAAATTGGTGTGATTGGCCGCTCTACATAGGCTACGCTCATGGCAAGATGCACAGCGCCCGTACAAGGGCACCGATCAGCGGCTGCGGCTGCGGCGTGTCCTGCATGTAGGAATCGCTATCGCGGCTACAGCAGCTACAGTTCATATCCGTCATATTCACCGCCGCCCGCTCCTCAGGTTGTGAGCCGGAGCCAGGGGGGTAGCCGTGGCGGAGCTGGCGTGAGCAGGCCTAAATGGTCACCTGCTGGTTCTTCAGTGGTGTACACGCCTACCGAAATTCGAGCGCTTACGCCGATCCGTGAGAACGTCGAGAAGCGAGCTGCTCAACCAGAACTTCGAGACCTATTTCTGTGCCATGCGTGGGATGATCGGAAAGGTGCTGCCAAGGAACTCTTTGAACTTCTTGAGGCACAAGGCGTTTCTGTATGGTTCAGTGAAAAGGATGTTCGCCTTGGCGCGCCTTTGCTTCGGGAAATAGATAGAGGTTTGGCAAAATCTAGAATTGGAATCGTTCTGGTGACGCCCGCCTTCTTGAATCGTATTCGTGGGGAGGGGATCGCAGACAAAGAACTTTCTGTTCTTCTTGCGCGCGAGCTTCTTGTACCAATTGTGCATGAAACGACATACGAACAACTCAGGGAGATAAGCCCCTTGCTCGCTTCTCGAGGGGGGATGGACACCGCAGAAGAGGCTTTGGCAATCGTTGCCACTAAGCTTGCAGAGCTAGTCTCCCTCTAGCGCCAGACTTAGCTGGCTTCTTGCTTGGCTTTGATCCGCCTCACTGTCGAAACGCTGACCCCGAAGAGCCGAGCTATCTCGGCCAAGCTGTGCCCGTCCTTATCCCGCATGCGCCGCGCCTCGTCCCTCTGCGCGCTGCTCAGCGCCGCAGGCCGGCCGCCGATTCGACCCCGCTTTCGCGCGGCTTCCAGGCCCTCCCTGGTCCTCTCCGAAATTCGCTCCCGCTCGAACTGCGTGATCGAGGCGAAGACGTGGAACACCAGGCGGCCCGCCGGGGTCGTGGTGTCTATGTCCTCGGCCAAGGAGCGGAAGCCCGCTCCGGCCTGCTGGACGGCCTTCACGATGTCCAGGAGGTCATGCAGGGACCGGGCGATGGAGTGCGCCCCTTCGGGCGGACCGGCTCAGGCGGCGGTTTTGACAGAGGCGCGGGCGTTGCGTTCCTCGAATTCGACGGGGCTGAGATAC
>NZ_FOQH01000004.1 GCF_900113695.1 Albimonas pacifica
CGTCCCCGTCGTCGACGAGGCGGGCAGCGCCCTCGACATCAGCGCCGGCTCGCCCACCGCCTCGGCCGAGAAGGTCGGAGGCGTCGGCGGCCAGTTGGTCAACGCCTCTGCCAGCCTCGGCGACAGCTACACGATCCATGCCGCCTTCGCCGCCGACGCGCTCTCCGTCGGACGCTGGAGGGTGCAGACCTGGCTGGAGCTGGGCGGCGAGCCGCAGATGCTCGACCAGTTCGAGATCCGGGTTCAGGAGGCCAACGGCTGAGAGGGTTTCAAGGCCCGTTCAAGGGCCGGAAAAGTGCTGACACTTTCCTTGCGCGCTTCGGCCAACAATTTTTGCGCGCTACACCCCTCCGGTCAAGGATCGCGAAGCGACCCGCGCTTGCGCGGGCTTGTCCTTGACCGGAGGGGGCGAGTCGCTCAGGCATCGCAAGCGAGAGACGGCTCCGGAGGACAGGCGCGGGCCTTGTTCTTGGGTGAGTCAGGAGCCCGCCGGAGGCTCCCCCCTCTCCGATCCCTCTCCCCCTTTGCAGCCCGCGCGACGCAGCCAAGCCCGCCCGCAGGGCGCCTGCGAACCCGGGCGCCCGGCGCGCCCCTTCAGAACCGGATCGCGCGATCCGGGAAGGACGGCGTCCGCCTCCCCGGCGGCGGCGCGCAGCGGGCCGGGTGGTCGGGGTTGCGGCGCCTTCCGAGGCCAGGCCCGCAGGCCGCCCCGGTTTCGGGCGGCGCGCAACGCAAAGGGGCCCCGTCGCCGGGGCCCCTCGCAACGTCCGGGGATGGGGAAGGCTCAGCCCTCCTCCTTCTCCCGCACGATCTCTTCGCCGGTCTCCTGGTCGACGACCTTCATCGACAGGCGGGTCTTGCCGCGGTCGTCGAAGCCGAGCAGCTTCACGCGAACCTCCTGGCCCTCCTTGACGAGGTCCTTGGGGTTGGCGCCGCGCTCGTTGGTCATCTGCGAGATGTGGACCAGGCCGTCGCGCTTGCCGAAGTAGTTCACGAAGGCGCCGAAATCCATGATCTTCACGACCTTGCCGCGGTAGATCTTGTTGATCTCCGGCTCGGCCACGATCGAGTTGATCAGCTCGCGCGCCTTCTCGATGCAGGCCGCGTCCGGCGAGGCCAGCTTGATCAGGCCCTCGTCGTTGATGTCGACCTTGGCGCCCGACTCCTCGACGATGCCGCGGATCACCTTGCCGCCCGAGCCGATCACTTCGCGGATCTTGTCGGGGTTGATCTGCATGGTCTCGATGCGCGGGGCGTGGGCGGAGAACTCCTGGCGGCCCGAGCTGAGCGCCTTGTTCATCTCGCCCAGGATGTGCATCCGGCCGTCCTTGGCCTGCGCCAGGGCCTGCTGCATGATCGCGGGCGTGATGCCGGCGACCTTGATGTCCATCTGCAGCGAGGTCACGCCGTTCTCGGTGCCGGCCACCTTGAAGTCCATGTCGCCGAGGTGATCCTCGTCGCCCAGGATGTCGGTGAGCACCGCGAACTGGCCGTCGTCCTCGAGGATCAGGCCCATCGCGACGCCGGCCACGGGGGCCTTCAGCGGCACGCCCGCGTCCATCATCGACAGCGAGCCGCCGCAGACGGTGGCCATCGAGGAGGAGCCGTTGGACTCGGTGATCTCCGAGACCAGGCGGATCGTGTAGGGGAAGTCGGTCGCCGCCGGCAGCACCGCCTGCAGCGCGCGCCAGGCGAGCTTGCCGTGGCCGATCTCACGCCGGCCGGGCGCGCCCATGCGGCCGGTCTCGCCCACCGAGTAGGGGGGGAAGTTGTAGTGCAGCAGGAAGCGCTCGCGCCAGTCGCCTTCGAGCGCGTCGATGATCTGCTCGTCGTCGCCGGTGCCCAGCGTGGTCACGACCAGGGCCTGGGTCTCGCCGCGGGTGAAGAGCGAGGAGCCGTGGGTCCGGGGCAGCACGCCCACCTCGGCCAGGATCGGCCGCACGGTGGTGCGGTCGCGGCCGTCGATGCGGGCGCCGCCGGCGATCACGTCGCCGCGCAGGACCGAGGACTCCAGCTTCTTGAAGCAGTCCTTCAGCGCCGGGCCGTCGGCCATGTCCTCGTCCGAGAGGGCCGCCTTCACCGTGTCGCGCGCGGCGGCGATGGCGTCCTGGCGGGCCAGCTTGTCCTTGATCGCGAAGGCGGCGCGCATCGCGTCCTCGCCCGCGGCCTTGACCTTGGCGAAGAGGGCGGAGTTGTCCGGCGGCGTGAAGTCGAACGGCTCCTTGGCGGCGTCCTCGGCGAGCGAGATGATCATGTCGATCACCGGCTGCATCGCCTCGTGGCCGAAGGTCACCGCGCCCAGCATCTCCTCCTCGGAGAGCTCGTAGGCCTCGGACTCGACCATCATCACCGCGTCCTGGGTGCCGGCGATGACCAGGTTGAGGCGCTGATCGGGGTTCTCCATCAGCTTCTGCATGTCCTGGACGTCGGGGTTCAGGACATACTTGCCGTCGCAATAGCCGACGCGCGCGGCGCCGATCGGGCCCATGAAGGGCACGCCCGAGAGCGTCAGCGCGGCGGAGGCCGCGATCATCGCCACGATGTCGGGATCGTTGACCAGGTCATGCGACAGGACCGTGCAGACCACCTGCGTCTCGTGCTTGAAGCCCGGGACGAACAGGGGGCGGATCGGCCGGTCGATCAGGCGCGACGTCAGCGTCTCCTTCTCGGAGGGGCGCGCCTCGCGCTTGAAGAAGCCGCCGGGGATCTTGCCCGCGGCGTAGAACTTCTCCTGGTAGTGGACGGTCAGCGGGAAGAAATCGAGACCTTCCTTCGGCTTCTTGTCGAAGGTGACGGCGGCGTGGACGGTGGTCTCGCCCAGGGTGGCCAGCACCGAGCCGTCGGCCTGGCGCGCCACGCGCCCGGTCTCGAGGGTCAGCGTCTCGCCGCCCCACTCCATGGATTTCTTGTGGATCTGGAACATTCTCGTTTCCCTTCGGCGGCGTGGCGCCCCTGCGCTTCGCCGCGTTGCGCGCCCCCGGCCGGGCCGGTGCGGGCGCGGGCCCCTGGTTTCGTATCGCAGACGCTTCGACCCCGGGGCCTGGGGCGGAAACGAACGGACGGATCGGCGGGGCCGGTCTCGCCTCCCGGAGAGGGGCCCGTCGCCGGTGCGGCTTCCGCCCCGGGGGGCGGCGGGTTCAGGAGGGCGCGCCGCGCGTCGCTCTCCCTTCGCTCACGCCATTCAGATGGCGAAAGGCGCGCCCGGGGGCGCGCCTTGGCCGCTCAGCGACGGATGCCGAGGCGGGTGATGATCGTCTTGTAGCGATCCTCGTCCTTGCCCTTCACGTAGTCCAGCAGCTTGCGGCGCTGGGCCACCATCTTCAGAAGGCCACGACGGGAGTGGTTGTCCTTCTTGTGCGACTTGAAGTGCTCGGTCAGGTTGGTGATCCGCTCGGTGAGGATCGCCACCTGGACCTCGGGCGAGCCGGTGTCGCCGTCCTTGGTCGCGAATTCCTTGATCAGCGCTTCCTTGCGCTCGACGGTGATCGACATCGGGGGCCTCCTTGGGCTTGGGGGTTCATCGGCGGGGGCCAGGGGCCTCCGCTCCGGTCGGGCGCACGCCGGGATGTCGTCCAGCGCGGTCCTTGGCGGAAGTGCGGGCTTATGCACCGGATCGCGCGGGAAGGGAAGAGGGTTCCGTTGCGGCGCAACGGGGCCCGGATGGGGGCGGGGGGGCCGCAGGCGCCCTGCGGGCGGGCTTGGCGGGGGCGCTCGGTCGGGGGACGGTGGAGGGGATTGGGGAGGGCGGAGCCTCCGGCGGGCTCCTGACTCACCCAAGAACAAGCCCCGCGCCTGTCCTCCGGATCCGTCCATCGCGTCTGATGCCTGAGCGACTCGGCAGGATCGGTCAAGGACAAGCCGCGCAAGCGCGGTCGCTTCGCGATCCTTGACCGCTCCCGCCGAGTCGCTCTTACGGCATCCGCGATGGACGGCTCCGGAGAACAGGCGCTCTGCGAGGGCTGGCGGGCGTCGCGCCATGGCGCTTCGACGGCCGGGGCGGGCCAGGAGGCCGGCGGGGAGCG
Source organism: Albimonas pacifica (assembly GCF_900113695.1). Lineage (GTDB taxonomy): Bacteria > Pseudomonadota > Alphaproteobacteria > Rhodobacterales > Rhodobacteraceae > Albimonas > Albimonas pacifica. The sequence continues at coordinate 4,023 of NZ_FOQH01000004.1, forward strand.
CCGGACGGAAAGCGCCGAAACGGCGAGGCGGGAGGCGGATGCGGAACCGCCCGCGGCGGGGCGCGGGCGGTTCCTTCGTTCTCGTCGTCGGAGCGGCCGGGGAGCCTCAGGCGATCTCGCGGATCAGGCCCTTTTCGGCGGCGAGCTCGCGCATCTTCTTCTGCAGCTTCTCGAAGGCCCGGACCTCGATCTGGCGGACGCGCTCGCGGCTGACGTCGTAGACCTTGGAGAGGTCCTCCAGCGTCACCGGGTCGTCCTTCAGGCGACGCTCGGTCAGGATGTGGCGCTCGCGCTCGTTGAGGCTCTCCATCGCGGCCATCAGCAGCTCGCGGCGGCTCTCGAGCTCGTTGCGCTCGGCGTATTCGGCGGCCTGGTCGGCGTCGTCGTCGGCCAGCCAGTCCTGCCACTCGGCCGAACCCTCGCCGTCCGCCTTCAGCGGCGCGTTCAGCGAGGCGTCGCCGCCCGAGAGGCGCCGGTTCATCGCGATCACCTCGTCATGGGTGACGCCCAGGTTCTTGGCGATGGTCTCGACGTTCTCGGGGCGAAGGTCGCCCTCCTCCAGCGCGCCGATGCGGTTCTTGGCCTTGCGCAGGTTGAAGAACAGCTTCTTCTGCGCCGCGGTGGTGCCCATCTTCACCAGCGACCACGACCGCAGGATGTATTCCTGGATGGCCGCACGAATCCACCACATGGCGTAGGTCGCCAGACGGAAGCCCTTCTCGGGGTCGAAACGCTTGACGGCCTGCATCAGGCCCACGTTCGCCTCCGAGATCACTTCCGCGGTCGGCAGGCCGTAGCCGCGGTAGCCCATGGCGATCTTGGCCGCGAGACGCAGGTGCGACGTCACCATCTTGTGCGCCGCCTCCTTGTCGTCGTGGTCCGCCCAGGCCTTGGCCAGCATGTACTCCTCTTCCGGCTCCAGCATCGGGAACTTCCGGATCTCCTGCAGATAGCGGGAGAGCCCCTGTTCCGGCGACGGCGCCGGGAGCTTGGCGTATGTGGTCATGCATCCCTCCTTCGCCCACGCCCCGCCCGCGCGGTCGCGGGATCCAGGGCGCAACGGGCCTTCGGGGGACGCCGGGCGTCCTCCGGAAAAGCCATATGGTGACGTCGGAACGTTAAGACAACGTTTGGGGCGGTTTCCTGTTCGTGAGCTGACCGGACCGGGGAATCCGCCCCTCTCAGCCCGGCGGCGAAGCGGGCGGCGGCGCGGCGGCGGACTTGCCCTCGGTCTCCTTCAGGGCGTTGGGGATGAACATCTCCGAGAAGCCGGCGAGGAAGGCGAACAGCAGCAGCGTCGTGCCCGCATGGGCCGCGTCGACGCCGGCCATGATCCAGCCGCCCTGGATCAGCAGCACCGCGACGCCGGCCGCGATCGCCCCCGTGGCGATCCGCGAGGCGCCCAGCACCACCATCTCGGCCAGCGAGATGGCGTGGTCCACCTTCACCTTGCCCAGCGCGTAGATCACCGAGAAATACGAGCCCACCGCCCCGGTCAGCAGCAGGTTCGCCACCGCCGGGAGACCCTCGTCCGGGGCGCCCAGCGGGCCGAAGAACCGCGCCGCCGCCGCCGAGAACATCGCCGCCAGGATCACGCACAGCGCCAGCGCCACGCTGGCGCCGACCAGGTAGCGGCTGCGCACGATGCTGTCGCGATAGGTCTCGATGGCCGCGCGGGCCCGCGAGATCAGCCCGGAGGCCACCTCCGGGCTGCCGTCCAGCGCCGCGGCCACCGCCTGCGCCGCCTGCCACATCGAGCGCTCGCGGATCGCCTCGTAGTTCTGCTGGGCGACGTCGAGCGGCAGCACCGGGCGAGCGCCCACGATCGCCGTGACCATCGCCGCCACGTCGGAAGAGAGGCCGTGGTAGCGCTCGCGGAACGCGCGCCCGTCGCCGTGGCGCACCGCATAGCGCAGGGCCCGCAGCCCGCCGTCGCCCGAGGGCGCGTCCCGGTCCTCGGTCGAGAACACCATGTACTGGTCGGTGCACACGTAGATGCGCACCACGCGCTCGCCCAGCTCGGCGACGAGCTCGTCGAGCCAGGCCTTGAACCGGTCCCCGGCCGCCGCGCCGGCGGGCGCCGGGTCTTCGGCCGCGCGCGCCTGGTCGTACCCGTTCCCGTCCGCGTCCCCGTCCGCCTCCGGGATCGGCATCGCCATGCCGACGTCGGCGTCCCGGGGCCTGGGCGCGTCGGCCTTGCCGGCGGCGGCGTCGCCCCGGTCGGAGTCCTCGCTGGAGCCGTCTCGCGGCATGGTCGGCCACCCTCCCCTCAAGCCATTTCCGCGCCCGCGCGCGGAGAATGGCGGGAGGCTGGCCCCGGGAAGACGCAACGTCAAGACCATTCCGGCAAGCGGTTCACCCCGCCGGCGGACGGCGCCTCACAGCCCCAGCGCGTCGGCCAGCGCCTGCATGTCGGGGGGCAGCGGCGCCTCGAAGCGCATCGCCTCGCCGGTCACCGGGTGGTCGAAGCCGAGCGTGGCGGCGTGCAGCGCCTGGCGGGGGAAGGCGGAGAGCGCCTCGACCGCCGCCTCGCCCAGCTCTCCCGGCGCCTTGCGCGAGCGGCCGCCGTAGACCGCGTCGCCCACCAGCGGGCAGCCCAGCCAGCTCATGTGCACGCGGATCTGATGGGTGCGCCCGGTCTCCAGCCGGCACTCGACGCGGCTGACGGCGGGGCGCGCGGCAGGGCCCGCATGGGCGAGCGTGCGCAGATGCGAGACCGCGATCCGCCCGCCGGACTTCGCGACCGCCATCCGCTTGCGGTCGGCGCGGTGGCGGTCGATGCGCGTCTCGACCCTGAGCCAGCCGCCGCCCTCGTCCTCCACCCCCGGCAGGCCCAGCGCCCGGGGGTCCGAGGTCAGGGGCGCCGACCAGGCGAAGGCCTGGTAGGCGCGCTCGAGGTCGTGGGCGGCGAAGCGCTCGGACAGGCCGTGGTGGGCGGCGTCGGACTTCGCGACCACCAGCAGGCCGGAGGTGTCCTTGTCGATGCGGTGCACGATGCCCGGCCGCGCCTCGCCGCCGACGCCCGACAGCGAGCCGGCGCAATGCGCCAGCAGGGCGTTGACCAGCGTGCCGGTCGTCGCGCCCGGCGCGGGGTGCACCACCATGCCCGCGGGCTTGTTCACCACGATCAGGTGCGCGTCCTCGAAGACCACGTCGAGCGGGATCGCCTCGGGCAGGGGCCGGGCGGGCGCGGGGGCGGGGAGGGCGACCGTCCAGGCCTCGCCGGCCTTGACCTTGGCGCGCGCGTCGCGCACCACCGCTCCGTCCCGCTCGGCGGCGCCGCCCTCCACCAGCGCGCGCAGGCGCGAGCGGCTCAGGCCCGCCGGCGCCAGCGTCGCGAGGGCCTTGTCCAGGCGCTCCCCCTCCAGCGCCTCGGGGATCTCGAACAGGAGGGGGCCGGACGCGGCCGGATCCGGCGCGCCGGAGACATCGTCCCCGTCGTCCGCCAGGTCGGCGTCGTCTTGGTCATCGGTCAGGTGCTCGCTCATGTCCCGCAACCTATCTCCTGCGCTCGCCGAGGACGAGGACGAGTTTCCCGAGCCCCCGCGCCTGCGACGCCTGCGCTGGATGGTGTCGGGGCTGATGGTGACGATGATGCTGGGCGTGGCGGTGATCGCGGTCACCATCGCGGTGCGCCTGTGGGCGCCCCAGCCCGCCGCCCAGCCGGTGACGGCCGAGGCGCTGAGCCTGCCCGAGGGCGCCGAGATCACCGCGCTGGGCGCCTCGTCCGTCGAGATCCTGGCCACCGTGCGCCTGCCCGACGGGACCGAGGCGCTGCTGACCTTCCGCCGCGCGGACGGCGAGCGGCTGTCCCAGACCCCGATCCGGCGGGAGTGAGCGGCGGCGACGACGGATCGGCCCCCGCCCGCGCCGGCCGCGCCGGGCGTCGCCTCCCGCAGGCGGGGCCAGGCGGGCGGGGCCGGGCGGGCGGGGCCGGAGGGCCTCCCGGGGCTCCTGCCATTCGGTCGCAGGAAATTTTCGAGGGGGCTCAGGAGGTCCCCTTGACTCCCCTCCGGCTCCCGAATATCTCCCCGCTCAACGCAGCCGAGGCATCCTGTCCCCTTCGTCTAGCGGTTAGGACGCCACCCTCTCACGGTGGAAACAGGGGTTCGATTCCCCTAGGGGATGCCAATCTTCCGCGGCTCGCGGACCAGGGCCGACGCCACCAGCGTCGGCCCTTTCGCTTTTCCGGACATCGGCTTGCGGGCGGCGGCTCGCGGACGGCGGCTTGCGGGCGCCCTGCGGGAGACGCTTGACGGGCTCGGGCGTCCTGCGGGACACAGCCTGCGGCGCCGCCGCCCTGGCGCGCCGGATCGCGCGGAGACCGCCATGGACATCGCCGACGCCAAGGCCGAGGCCCGCCGCGCCGCCTTCGCCCGCAGGCGGGAGGCGCGCCTGGCGCTGGGCCCCGCGCCGCAGGCCGCCACCGACGCGGCGCTGGCCGCCCTGCTGGCCCGCCCGGACGAGATCGTCGCCGGCTACATCCCGATCCGCACCGAGATCGACCCCCGCCCCCTGATGACGCGCCTGCACGCCGCCGGCCGGCGCCTGTGCGTGCCGGTGATCGAGGCCGCGGGCCGGCCGCTGCGGTTCCGCGAATGGACGCCGGAGACGGAGATGGTCGAGGGCCCCTTCGGCGCCGCGGTCCCCGCCGCGGGCGCCTGGCTGACCCCCGGCGCGCTGATCGTGCCGCTGGTGGCCTTCGACGCGGGCCTGCTGCGGCTGGGCTATGGCGGGGGCTTCTACGACCGCACGCTCGAGGCGCTGGCGCGCCCGCCCGCCCCGCCCCCCTTCGCGCTGGGCCTCGCCTATGCCGCGCAGGAGGCCGGGCCCCTGCCCGCCGAGCCCACCGACCGCCCCCTCGACGCCGTCGCCACCGAGACCGGCCTGCGCCCCTGACGCCCGCCCCGCGCCGGCGGCCGCATGGCCGCCCAGGCGCAGGCGCCTCGCCCGCGGGACGCAGGGGGGCGGCGGGGTTGCGGGAACGCTCGGCCGCGTCGGGCGGCCGAGCCGGGCTGGGCGTCGAGGCGGGGCGAGGCGGGCGGATCGCCCCGGCTCAGGCCGCGCGGGCGGCCGGCGCGGCGGCGGCGAGGGCGAGGCCGTCGACGATCGAGCCGAAGGCGTCCGAGCGCTCGATCCGCGCCGCGGGGCAGGCGGCCTCGGCCTCCTGCGAGACCAGCGTCATCAGCGAGGAGCCGCCCACCAGGATCACCGAGCCGACCTCGCCCGGCGCGATGCCGGCCAGGCGCAGGGTCTCGTCCATCGCCGCGCGCAGCTCGCCCCGGAAACCCTCCAGCGAGGTGTCGAGCGAGGCGGGCGAGATCGGCGCGGCCAGGGCGCGCTCGACGCAGGCCATGTCGATGACCGCGCCCTCGGCCCCGCCGTTGGCGGCGATCTTGCCGGCCTCGACCGCGAAGGCGAGCTCGTGGCCGCGCTGGTCGCGGATCACGCGGGCGAGGCGCTCCATGGCGGCGGGGTCCACGGCCTCCTTGACCATGCCCTCGACCAGGCGCTCGGTCTCGCGGGTGTAGAGGAAGGGGATCGTGGCCCAGGTGGAGAGCTCGACGTAGGTGGCGTTGGGCACCGGGCGCAGGGCGCCGCTCATCGGCTCGCGCAGCTCGCCGTGCAGGCCCAGCAGGGGCATGGCGTGGGTCATCGAGACGGCGTGGTCGAAGTCGGTGCCGCCCAGCCGCACGCCGTGGGAGGCGAGGATCGAGACCTGGCCGCCCTCGACCCGGAAGGCGGAGAAGTCCGAGGTGCCGCCGCCGATGTCGACCACCAGCCCGACCTCGCCGGCGCGGCCGAGGCCGTGGGCGGCCAGCGCCGCCGCCTCGGGCTCGTACATGAAGGCCACGTCCCGGAAGCCGGCGGCGAGGTAGCAGGCGCGCAGGTCCTCCTCGGCGCGGGCGTCGCGGGCGGGGTCGGGGTGGAAGCGGACCGGGCGGCCGGAGAGGGCGGTCTCGAAGCGCAGGCCCGAGGCGGCCTCGGCGCGGGCCTTCACCTCGCGCAGGAAGGCGGCGACGACGAGGGCGAGGGTGCGGCGGCGGCCGCCCAGCAGGCGCTGCTCGTGGAAGAGGGGGGTTCCGAGGACGCTTTTCAGGGCGCGCATGTAGCGGCCCTCGTCGCCCTCGATCAGGGCCTCGGCGGCGGCGGAGCCGATGCGCATGGGGCCGTCGAGGGGGAAGAAGACGGCGGTGGGCAGGGTGTCCGCGGCGCCCTCGACCGGCAGGCGGCGGGGGGCGGCGCCGTCGAGGATGGCGGCGGCCGAGTTGGAGGTTCCGAAGTCGATGGCGAGGGGGAGGTCGGTCATCGGGCAGCTCCTGTCGGGCGGGCGGTCGCGGCGGGAAGGCGCGCGGCTACCCGATCCCCGCCCGCACGGCAACGATTCGCGCCCCGCGCCGGCGGAGCGAGGCGCCGCGTCGGGCGTCGCGCCCCCGGCCAGGTCCCGCCCGCGGCGCAGGGCGGGCGGGGCGCCCGGCGGCCGTCGGGGCCGGCGTTGCGCCGGGCGAAGCCCGGGCCGGGCGGCGGGGCGGGCGGCGAAGCCCGGGGCGAAGGTCGCGCCCGGGCGACGCGCGGCGGCGCTCGGGGCGGAGCCGGAAGGCGCGCCTCGCGCGGGGCGCCCGGCCCGGCGGACGACCGCGCCGGAAGGCGCGCGGAGAGGGCGCCCGGGGCCGCAAGCGGCGTCGCGAAGGGCGGGCGTGGAGGGCGCCCGGACCGGCGGAGGCCGGCGCGTCGGGCCCCTGCCCCGCGCGGCGGCGGCCGCCGGCGCCGGCGGATCCGGGCGCCGAGCCTCGGCCGGAGCGCCGCCCCCCGCCCCTTCCGCCGCCTCATCTCCCGCCCCTCCGCCGTCCGGGCGCGCCGCCCGCCGGAGGCCCAGGCCCGCCCGCAGGGCGCCTGCGGGCCGGAGGGACCGCCCCCGACGGATCTCGGCGCCCTCGACGCTCCGCGCCCTTCCTGCGGGGCGGCGACCGGCCTAGGTTTCCGGGCATGGACGCCGCCGCCGCCCCCTCCGACCTGCTGCCGCCCCGCTTCGCCGACTGGTTCGCCCGGCGGGGCTGGCAGGCGCATCCCCACCAGCTCGCCCTGCTGGAGCGCGCCCGGCTGGGCGGCGCGGACCTGCTCGTCGCCCCCACCGGCGGCGGCAAGACGCTGGCGGGGTTCCTGCCCTCGCTGGTCGCGCTCGAGGGCGCGCCGCGGCCGGGGCTGCACACGCTCTACGTCTCGCCCCTGAAGGCGCTGGCGGCCGACATCCGGCGCAACCTGCAGAGGCCGATCGAGGAGATGGGCCTCTCGATCCGGGTCGAGGACCGCACCGGCGACACCAGGGCCTCCGCCCGCCGCCGCCAGCGCGCCGACCCGCCGCAGATCCTGCTGACCACGCCCGAGAGCCTGGCCCTGCTGCTCAGCTACGAGGACGCGCCGCGGATCTTCGCCGGCCTCGCCCGCGTGATCGTCGACGAGGCCCATGCGCTCGCCGAATCGAAGCGCGGCGACCAGCTGATGCTGGGGCTCGCCCGCCTGCGCCGCCTCTCGCCCGACCTGACCGTCGCGGGCCTCTCGGCCACCGTCGAGGACCCGGCGAAGCTGGGCCGCTGGCTGTCCCCCTCCGGCTGCCGGGTGCTGACCGCCGATCCGGGGCCCGAGCCCGACATCGCCATGCTGGAGGCGGCGGCCCCGCCGCCCTGGACCGGCCAGGGCGGCCGCTACGCCGCCCCGGAGGTGATGGAGCTGATCCGCCGCCACCGGACCACGCTGATCTTCCACAACACCCGCGCCCAGGCCGAGCTGTTCTTCCAGGCGCTGTGGGCCGCGAACGACGAGACCCTGCCCATCGCCATCCACCACGGCTCCCTCGACCGCGAGGCGCGCACGCGGGTGGAGGCGGCGATGGTCGCCGGCGCCCTGCGCGCGGTGGTCTGCACGGGGACGCTGGATCTCGGGATCGACTGGGGGGACGTGGACCTGGTGGTGCAGGTCGGCGCGCCCAAGAACGTCAAGCGGCTGGTGCAGCGGATCGGGCGGGCGAACCACCGCTACAACGCCCCCTCCCGCGCCCTGATCGTGCCCGCCAACCGCTTCGAGGTGCTGGAATGCCAGGCCGCGCTGGAGGCGGTGCGCGACCATGACCTCGACGGCGAGGCGGAGCGGCCGCCGTCGCTCGACGTGCTCTGCCAGCACATTCTCGCGACGGCCTGCGCGGGGCCGTTCCAGGCCGACGCGCTCTATGACGAGGTCCGCCTCGCGGGCCCCTACGCCGACCTCCCCCGCGCGGATTTCGACGCCTGCCTCGCGTTCTGCGCCACCGGCGGCTACGCGCTCGCCGCCTACGACCGCTGGAAGCGGCTGGTGGAGGCGCCGCCCGGGACCTTCCGCCTGCGCGACCCGCGCCTGACGCGGGCGATCCGCATGAACCTCGGCACCATCGTCGGCACGGAGACGCTGGGCGTGCGCCTGAAGGGCAAGCGCGGCGGAGGGCCGAAGCTGGGCGAGGTCGAGGAGGACTTCGCCGCCACCCTCTCGCCCGGCGACACCTTCCTGATCGGCGGCGAGGTGGTGCGCTTCGACGCGTTGCGCGAACTGACGCTCGAGGTCTCCCGCGCCCCCGGCCGCAAGCCCAGGATCGCGGTTTTCGGGGGCACCAAGTTCTCCACCTCCACGCTGCTGTCGAACCGGGTGATGGACCTGCTGCAGGCCCCGGAGCGCTGGGCGACGCTGCCGCCGGCGGTGGAGAGCTGGCTGCGCCTGCAGGCCGAGCGCTCCGAGATCCCCCCGCGCGATGGGCTGCTGGTCGAGACCTTCGCCCGCGGTCTCGCCGGCGTCGGCCACGCGGGCTTCCCCGGCGCCGGAGGCGGGGACCTGCGCCACCATCTCGGCGTCTACGGCTTCGCCGGGCGCAACGCCCACCAGACGCTGGGCCTGCTGCTGACCCGGCGGATGGAGACGGCGGGGCTGGCGCCGCTGGGCTTCGTCGCCTCCGACTACGCGCTGCTGATCTGGGGGCTGGAGGAGGTGGTCGACCCCGCCCCCCTGTTCGAGCCCGAGGGCCTGCGCGAGGGGCTGGACCTCTGGCTCGGCGACAACGCCGTGATGAAGCGCACCTTCCGCTCGGCCGCGATCATCGCGGGCCTGATCGAGCGCAACCAGCCGGGCGGGCGGAAGTCCGGGCGGCAGGCGACCTTCTCCTCGGACATCCTCTACGACACCCTGCGCCGCTACGACCCCGACCACCTGATGATGCGCATCACCCGGGACGAGGCGATGCGCGGCCTGGTCGACTTCGACCGGATCGAGGCGATGCTGACCCGCGCCGCCGGCCGCATCCGCCACGTGCGGGCCGAGGGCGTCACCCCGCTCGCCGCCCCCCTGCTGCTCGAGGTCGGCAAGGTCCCGATCAAGGGCGAGGGCGCCGAGCGGCTGGTCGAGGGCGAGGCCGCCGCCCTGATGGCCGAGGCGGGGCTGACCGGCGTCTAGGCGCGCGAAGCACGCTCCCGCCGGCGTGTCCGGCGGAGTTTCCTCCGGACTTTCCGCAGGGGCGGCGTCTTGCGGAATCGCGCGCTTTCGACCACATTGCGTCCCAAGCGAGCCTCCCCACAGGACGGCGCGCTTTTTCCGCTTCGGCTACAAAGGACGTGAAGACCATAGCCCGCAGACCGCATCAGGCGCCGCCCACCCGCGACACCGGCCCCCGAGTGAACGACAAGATCCGCTGCCCCGAGATCCGCCTCATCGATCATGAGGGCGAGAATCGCGGCGTTCTGGATCCCCGCGACGCCCTGCGCATGGCCGAGGACGTCGGCCTCGACCTCGTCGAGATCTCGCCGAACGCCACGCCGCCGGTGTGCAAGATCATGGACTTCGGCAAGTTCAAGTACGAACAGCAGAAGAAGGCCAACGAGGCGCGCAAGAAGCAGCACATCATCGAGATCAAGGAAGTCAAGTTCCGTCCGAACATCGACAAGCACGACTACGATGTGAAGATGCGCAACGTGACCCGCTTCCTCGAGGATGGCGACAAGGTGAAGGTGACGCTCCGCTTCCGCGGCCGCGAGATGGCGCACCAGGACCTCGGCCGCGACGTGCTCGAGCGGATCGCCGCCGACACGCTCGAGCTCGGCAAGGTCGAGTCGATGCCCAAGATGGAAGGCCGCCAGATGATCATGGTGATCGCGCCCAAGGCGTGATCCGGGATCTTCGGGCGATCGAAGGGGCGCGCGCCGCAGGGTGCGCGCCCCTCGTCGTTTCCGCGGCGGGGCGCACGCCCTCGGCGGTCGCGGCGAGGCCCGCCCCGCGGGCGCCCCGGGCCTGACCCGGGGCCTCCCACCGCCCGCCGCGGGCGCGCCGCGGGGGGAGCGCGCCGCCCTCAGTCCAGCGGGATCGCCGTGGTCGAGCGCACCACCTTCAGCGAGAACGAGGACTGCATCTGCGCCACCCCCGGCAGCTGCGCCAGCGCCTCGCGGTGGATGCGGGCGAAATCCTCGGGGTCGCGGGCCAGGATCTTCAGCAGGTAGTCGGCCGAGCCCGCCATCAGGTGGCATTCCATCACGTCGGGGATGCGGGCGACCGCCGTCTCGAAGGCGTCGAGCAGCTCGGTGGTCTGGCCGGAGAGCTTGATCTCCACGAAGACGGTCGAGCGGCGGCCGGCGGCCTTGGGCTCCAGCAGGGCCGCGTAGCCGCGGATCACGCCCTCGGCCTCCAGCCGCGCCACCCGCCGGTGGCAGGCCGAGGGCGAGAGATGCACCCGCTCGGCGAGCTCCGAGTTCGGCAGCCGCCCATCCGCCTGCAGCACCGCCAGGATGGCGAGATCGATGGAATCGAGCGCCGCAGGGGCGAGGGGCGCGAGGGTCTTCGAGGATCGGGTCCGCATGCGTGCGATCATTGCGCATGGAGACCGCCGGCGCCATCCCCCGCGCGCGCCCCTGCCGCCGCGGCGCGCTTGACTTGCCCGTCACCCTCGGGCGCCCTGCGCGCCGGAGAACAGCGGGGCCGCGACCCCGCGCAGGGAGGAGACCACGCCATGACCCGCACCCGCCAGGTCGTCATCCGGGAGCTGCCGAAGGGCGCGCTCGCCGCCTCGAACTTCGCGCTGACGGAGGCGGAGCTGCCGGCGCCGGAGGAGGGCGAGGCGCTGGTGAAGACGATCCTGATGTCGATCGACGCCGCCAACCGCGCCTGGATGCAGGGCGCCACCTACCGCGAGGCGGTGAAGGCCGGCGACGTGATGCACACTTACGCCATCGCCGAGGTGGTCGAGAGCCGGGATCCGTCGCTGGCCCCCGGCGACGTGGTCGCCGTCGAATCGGGCTGGACCGAATACGCGGTGGTGAAGGCCCGCAAGGCGATCAGGCTGCCGGCGGTGCGGCCGCTGTCGAACCTGCTCTCGGTCTTCGGCATCGCCGGCAAGACCGCCTATCACGGGCTGGTGCACGTGGGCCGGCCGAAGGCGGGAGAGACGGTGCTGGTCTCGGCCGCCGCCGGCTCGGTCGGCATGTACGTGGGCCAGATCGCCAAGGCGCTGGGCTGCCGGGCGGTGGGGATCGCGGGCGGCGCGGAGAAATGCGCCTGGGTGGTCGAGGAGCTGGGCTTCGACGCCTGCGTCGACTACCGCGACCCCGGCTTCTTCAAGGCGCTGAAGGCGGCCTGCCCGGACGGGGTGGACGTCTATTTCGACAACGTCGGCGGCACGATCCTCGAGACGGCGCTGTTCCTGATGAACCTCAAGGGGCGGGTGGTCTGCTGCGGGGCGGTCTCGCAATACGACGAGACGGCGCCCACGGGCCCGCGCAACCTGCCCGGGCTGGTGGTGGTCAAGCGGCTGCGGATGGAGGGGTTCATCGTCATGGACTTCGCCGACAAGGACGCCGAGGCGAACGAGAAGCTGGCCGGCTGGGTGCAGTCCGGCGCGCTGAAGGTGGCCGAGGACGTGGTCGAGGGCCTCGAGAACGCCCCCGCCGCCCTGATCGGCCTGCTGAAGGGCGAGAACCGCGGCAAGCGCATGGTCCGCGTCGCCCCCGACCCCGCCTGATCCGCAGAGCCAGGCCCCCGCGGCCGGCGTCCCGCGCGAGCGGAGCGAGGCGCCGCGGCAGGCGTCCCGCCCGGGGCTGGGGGTCCGCCCGCGGCGCGGGGCGGGCGCGCCGCGCGGGGGCGCCGTTTCCCGGCGCCGCCGTCGCACGGCGCCGGAAGGGGGCTCCCGACGTCCCGGCCGGGGCCTGCCCGCCGCACGCGCGACGCCCGCCCCGGCGCCGCGCGCCTGACGGAAACCAAGGGCGCGACCCCGACGCGGCGCCGCCGGCCCGCAGGGCCGGCCCTGCGACGCCGGCCGAGGGCGCCCGGCCCCGGCGCCGCCCGACGCCGGCCCGGGGCGACCGGGCCGCAGGCGCCGCCTCCCGCCCCGCGCCGCGAGCCCCACGGGACCCGCAGGCGCAAGGCCCGACGCGGCGCCCGGCCCGCAGGGCCGGGCTCGGCCCCGACGCGCTCAGCCCTTCAGCTTGCGGTCCCGCGTCGCCAGCAGCTTCAGCCGCAGCGCGTTGAGCTTGATGAACCCGGCCGCGTCCTTCTGGTCGTAGGCGCCCGCGTCGTCCTCGAAGGTCACGTGGGCCTCCGAGTAGAGCGACCGCTCCGACCACCGCCCCACCACGCTCGCCAGGCCCTTGTAGAGCTTCAGCCGCACCGTCCCCTCGACATGGGTCTGGCTGAGGTCGATCGCCGCCTGCAGCATCTCCCGCTCCGGCGAGAACCAGTAGCCGTTGTAGATCAGCTCCGCATAGCGCGGCATCAGCTCGTCCTTCAGATGCGCCGCCCCGCGGTCGAGCGTGATCTGCTCGATCCCCCGGTGCGCCGCCAGCAGGATCGTGCCGCCCGGCGTCTCGTAGATGCCGCGGGACTTCATGCCCACGTAGCGCCCCTCGACCAGGTCCAGCCGGCCGATGCCGTGCTTGCGGCCATACTCGTTCAGCGCCGTCAGGATCGTCGCCGGGCTCATCGCCTCGCCGTTGATCGAGACGGCGTCGCCCTTCTCGAAGCCCACTTCGATGAACTCGGGCGCGTCGGGCGCATCCTCGGGGTTCACCGTGCGCTGGTAGACGTAGTCGGGCGCGTCGACCGCCGGATCCTCCAGCACCTTGCCCTCGGACGAGGTGTGCAGGAGGTTCGCGTCGACCGAGAACGGCGCCTCGCCGCGCTTGTCCTTGGGCACCGGCACCTGGTTCCTCTCGGCCCACTCGATCAGCGTGGTGCGCGAGGTCAGCGACCACAGCCGCCAGGGCGCGATCACCTTGATGTCGGGGTTCAGCGCATAGGCCGACAGCTCGAACCGCACCTGGTCGTTGCCCTTGCCGGTCGCGCCGTGGGCGATGGCGTCGGCGCCGGTCTCCTGCGCGATCTCCACCAGCCGCTTCGAGATCAGCGGCCGCGCGATCGAGGTGCCCAGCAGGTAGAGCCCCTCGTAGACCGCGTTGGCGCGGAACATCGGGAACACGAAATCGCGCACGAACTCCTCGCGCACGTCCTCGATGTAGATGTTCTCGGGCTTGATCCCCAGCAGCTCGGCCTTCTTGCGCGCGGGGTCCAGCTCCTCGCCCTGGCCGAGATCGGCGGTGAAGGTGACGACCTCGCAGCCGTACTCCACCTGCAGCCACTTGAGGATGATCGAGGTGTCGAGTCCGCCCGAATAGGCGAGGACGACTTTCTTGGGCGCGGACATTGCGGGTCTCCGGGTTGCGGCCTTGCGCCGCGGCCAGGCCGTATGCCGGGCCGCGGGCGCGCCCGCGTTACCTCCGCCGCGTCACGGGCGCAAGAGCGGGCGGCCCGCCGACGGGGTTTCGCCGGCCCCGCCCGGGCCCGCCGCCCCCGCCCCGCCCGGCGCGACGCCCGCCCGCGGCCCGCCCCCGCGTCGCGCCGACGAGGGCGACCCCCCTTGCGCGTCCCGCGGCGATCCCCACCTGAGCCCCACTGCGCAGAGACCCGCGCAGAAGGGAATTCGCAGCCATGCTAGACACCTGGGCCCCGCTTCTGGGCGGGCTCGTCCTCCTTATGGCCGGGGGCGAACTCCTGGTCCGCGGCGCCGTGCAGGCCGCCGAGCGCATCGGGATCTCGCCGCTGGTGATCGGCCTGACCCTGGTCGGGTTCGGCACCTCCATGCCCGAGCTCGTCACCTCCGTGCAGGCCGGTCTCGACGGCTCGCCGGGGATCGCCTACGGCAACATCGTTGGCTCGAACATCGCCAACATCCTGCTGATCGCCGGCATCTCGGCGCTGATCTGCCCGATGCTCATCGCCCGTTCGGCGCTGCGGCGCGACGCGGTGGCGATGCTCGCCGTCGCCGCCGGCTTCGCCGCGCTCGCCGCGGTCCTGCCGATGGGGCGGGCGGCCGGCGCCGGGCTGGTCGCGCTGCTGGTCGCCTACATCTGGTTCGTGATCCGCCAGGAGCGCGCCGCCGCCGACGGGGGCGCGATCCATGACAAGAGCGCGGCCCTCGCCGCCGCCGATCCCGGCCTCGCGCCGGACCACGGCGGCGCGCGGCTGGTCCTGCCGCTGGTCATCGCGCTGGCCGGCCTCGCGCTGGTCGTCGCGGGCGGCTCGTTGCTGGTCGACGGCGCGGTGGCGCTCGCCCGCGGCTTCGGCGTCTCCGAGACGGTGATCGGCCTGACCATCGTCGCCGTCGGCACCTCGGCGCCCGAGCTGGTGACCTCGGTGATCGCGGCGCTGAAGCGGCAGGGGGACGTGGCCTTCGGCAACGTCGTGGGCTCCAACATCTACAACATCCTCGGGATCGGCGGCGTCACCGCCGCGATCGCCCCCTCCCACGTGCCGCCCGAGATCGTGGGCTTCGACGCCCCGGTGATGGTCGCCGTGTCGCTGGCGCTGGTGATCTTCGCGGCCACCGGCCTCAGGATCGGCCGGCGCGAGGGCGCCGCGCTGGTCGCGGGCTACGGCGGCTACCTGTGGATGCTCTGGCCCTGAAAGGGGCCGGGGCGCCCTTCGCGGCACGCTGGCGTTTCCGGGCGAAAGGGGTCATGACTCCCCCGAAACGAAGAAACGCGGAGGTGCGCGACGTGACCAAGGCGATGGGCGTGACCCGTCCCGTGATGACGGCCGAAGAGGCGCTGGCCGACGTGAAGGACGGCGCCACCGTCCTGATCGGCGGCTTCGGCGGATCCGGCAACCCGGTGGAGCTGATCCACGCCCTGATCGACCAGGGCGCGCGGGAGCTGACGGTGGTCAACAACAACGCCGGCAACGGCGAGGTCGGCCTCGCCGCCCTGATCCGCGAGGGTCGGGTGGCGAAGGTGATCTGCTCCTTCCCCCGTTCCGCCGCCTCGCACCACTTCAACGAGGCCTACCTGAACGGCAGGATCGAGCTCGAGACCGTCCCCCAGGGCACGCTGGCCGAGCGCATCCGCGCCGGCGGCTCGGGCATCCCGGCCTTCTACACCCGCACCTCCGTCGGAACGCCCCTGGCCGAGGGCAAGCCCGTCGCCACCTTCGACGGGCGCGACTACGTGCAGGAGCGCGCCATCACCGGCGACCTCGCCCTGGTGAAGGCGTCGCGCGCCGACCGCTGCGGGAACCTGCAGTTCCACCTCGCCATGCGCAACTTCGGCCCGATCATGTGCATGGCCGCGACCTGCGCCGTGGTGCAGGCCGACGAGATCCTCGAGCCCGGCGAGATGGACCCCGAGCAGGTGGTCACCCCCGGCATCTTCGTGAACCGCCTGGTCCACGTCCCCGGCGCCGTGCAGGAGCAGGTCCTCTTCGAACAGGGAGCGCGCTACCCATGACCGAAGCCGCCACGAAACCCCGAGCCGCCGGCCTGACCCGCAGCCAGATGGCCTGGCGCGCCGCCCAGGACATCCCCGACGGCGCCTTCGTGAACCTCGGGATCGGCATGCCCGAGCTCGCCGCGCAATATGTGCCTGAGGGCCGCCAGGTCACCTACCACTCGGAGAACGGGATCCTCGGCTTCGGCGAGGGCCCGGCGCCCGAGGACGTGGACTGGGACCTGATCAACGCCGGCAAGAAGCCGGTGACGCTGAACCCCGGGGCCTCGATCTTCCACCACGCCGACAGCTTCGCGATGATCCGCGGCGGGCACATCGACCTCGCCCTGCTCGGCGCTTTCCAGATCGCCCCCAACGGCGACCTCGCCAACTGGCGGGCGGGGAACGAGGGCATCCCCGCCGTCGGCGGCGCGATGGACCTGGTCTCGGGCGCCAAGGCGGTGTGGTGCATCACCGAGCACACCACCAAGACCGGCGAGCCCAAGCTGGTGGAAAGCTGCAGCTACCCGCTGACCGGCATCAAGGTGGTCTCGCGCATCTACACCAACCTGGGCGTCGTGCACATCGAGGACGGCCGCTTCGTCCTCAAGGCCGTCGCCCCCGGCGTGACGCCCGAGGAAGTGGCCGAGAAGACCGGCGCCTTCCTCGACATCTCCGGCGAGATCGAGCGCATCGCGCCCCCGGCCTGATCCGAGGCGCGCCGCCCGCCCGCCGGCTCCGGGGTCGGCGGGCGGGCGTCCCGGCCGCGCAGCGGACGGCAGAGCCGCCCCCGACCCCGCCGACAGGCGCTCAGGCCGGCTTCTGCATCGTCCCGTCCCAGCGCCGCCGCAGCTCCAGCGACAGCAGCAGGGCCGCCGTCGACATCGCCGCCGCGATCCACCACGCCCCGCCGCCGAACTGCGGATAGACCACCGCCGCCGCCGCCGAGGCGCCGGCCATCAGCACGCCCGAGCCCAGCACCTGCATCACCGCCTGCGCCGCCCCCGACAGCCGCTCGGGCGCCGCCGCCTGGATGAAGGCGATGGATCCCAGGTGCGCCGCCGCGAAGCTCAGCGCATGGGTCCCCTGCAGGACCCACAGCAGCGGCCCGGTCGGGTCCAGGGTCATCGCCGCCCAGCGCAGCGCCCCCACGCCGCCCGCCAGCGCGATCGCCCCCGGCGCCCCCAGCCGGCGCACCAGCGCCGGGCCGAAGAAGATCATCAGCCCCACCTCGACCAGCACCCCGAAGGCCCAGAGCAGGCCGATGGTCTCCTCCGCCACCCCCAGCGCCCGCCAGTGCACCGAGGCGTAGACGTACTGCACCCCGTGGCTCGCCTGCGCGAAGCCCGAGGCCAGCGCGAAGATCACGAACAGCTTCGAGGACACCAGCCGCCGCATCTCGCGCAGGCTCGGCGGCGTCGCCCCCTTCACCCGGCCGCCGCCGGGATGGGTCCCCCCCAGCCAGGCCGCGGCCGCGAGGAAGGCCACGATGGCCCACAGCGCCGCGTCCGCGCCCAGCAGCGCCAGCGCGCCCCCCATCACCACGTTCATCACCAGGAAGCTCGCCGAGCCCACGGCCCGCGCATGGGCGTACTCGAACCCGAAGCTGCGCGCCGCCGCCGCCCCCAGCGCGTCCCCGATCGGCATCATCGCCGAGAACACGCCCGCGGTGAGCATGGTCAGCGCCAGCAGCGCCCAGGGCGCCCCGGCCGCGAGATGCAGCAGGAACAGCGCCGCTCCCGTGATCCCCACGACGGCCAGCATCAGCCGGCGCGCCTCCATCCGGTCGGCCATCACCGGCAGCGCCAGCCCCGCCAGCAGCCGCATCACGATGCCCGCCGAGGTGTAGACCCCGATCTCCGCCTCGCTCAGCCCCCAGTCCTTCAGCCACAGCGGCCAGAACGGCAGGTAGACCCCCATCGCCCCGAAGAAGGCGACGTAGTAGCCCGAGGTGCGCAGGAACACGCCCGACAGCAGCGGCGGGCTCATCGCCCGCCCCCGGGGCGGCGGCGCGCCGGCCGATCCGCTCGGCGGCGCGCGCTCGGGGAGGCTCGGTGGATCACGCCTCGTCCTTTCCTGGCGCGGAGGGGGACGCGGACCCCCGGGCCATCGCCCGCCAGATCCGCTCGGCCTGCGCCATATCAGCCGGCGTGTTGATGTTGAAGAAGGGATCGGGGGGCCCCGCGAAGCGCGCGGTCGCATGGCCCTGCGCCGCCGCCCAGCCCCGCACCCGGCGCGTTCCCGCCGCCAGCGCCGCGCGCAGCTCCTCGCGCAGCGCGCAGGACCACAGGCCCACGGCGGGATGCAGCGCCTCGCGCCCCTCGGCGTCGGGCCCGCTCGCGAGCGCGATGGGCGCCCCCTCGGCCCGGGCCGCCTCCGCCAGCCGCGCCAGCAGGTCGCGGGGCAGAAAGGGCGTGTCCCAGGGCGCGGTCGCGACCTGCTCGGCCCCCAGCCCCGCCGCCCAGTCCATCGCCGAGAGCACGCCGGCGAGCGGCCCCTGCCGCGCGCCGCCCCGCCCCTCGGCCGCCCCCCCGAGCGCGGCGCCGCCGGCCCCGGCCGGGGCGGCGTCCGCCAGCACCGGCAGACCCCAGGCCGCGAAGCGCGCCGGATCTCCGTTCGCGCTCAGCGCCATGGGCCCCGCCGCGGGCCGCAGCCGCGCGATCACATGCGCCAGCAGCGGGCGTCCGCCCAGCGGCGCCAGGCCCTTGTCGCCGCCGCCCATGCGCCGGGCCTCGCCGCCGGCGAGGATCACCACCGGCAGGCCGCTCATCGGGCGCCGCCCCGCCGGCGGCGCGATGCCGAACGGTGACGCAAGGCCTCACGATCGCTGAATTGCACGGGGACGGCCCTCAAGGTAAGGAACGCTGACCAAGCCAGCCGAAACACGAACGGTCCCGCCGCGGGCCGGGAGATCATGCGCAGGATGAGCGACCTCGCCCCCCGCCGCAACCCGTCCGCCGCGGCCGCCCGGCCCGTCGGCGCGCCGGACGACGCCCCCGGGAACGCCTCCGGCGAGGACCCCGCCTTCTCCGGCCCCCTGTGGCGCGTGGCGCTGGAGGGCACGACCGCGAGCCTGCCCTTCATCGTCTCGGTGATCCCCTTCGGGATGCTGTTCGGAGCGGTCGCGACCGCGGCGGGCCTCGACCCGCTGAAGGCGATGGTGCTGACCGTGGCGGTGATCGCCGGCGCCTCCCAGTTCGCCTTCATCGAGCTGCTCTCCGACCAGGCGCCGGTCATCGTCGCCGTGGCGGCGGCGCTGGCGGTGAACCTGCGCATGGCGATGTATTCCGCCTCCCTCGCCCCCCACATCGGCAAGGCGCCGGCCTGGGTGCGGCTGATCGCGGGCTTCTTCGTGGTCGACCAGGTCTACGGCCTCTCGATGCGCCGCTGGGCGGTGATCCCGCACGAGCCGCTGCCCCGCAAGCTCGCCTTCTACTTCGGCGTCGCCGTGCCGATGAGCTCGGCCTGGGTCGCCTGTTCGGCGCTGGGCCTGGCGGTCGGCGGCTCGATCCCCGGCTGGCTGCCCGTCGACTTCATGCCGCCGGCGATGTTCCTGGCCATCGTCGCCCCGATGATCCGCGGGACCGCCAACATCTGCGCGGCGCTGGCGGCGGTGGCGGCCTCGCTGGCGCTCGCCTGGGCGCCGTGGAACCTCGGTCTGATCGTGGCGGCCGCCGTCGGCATGGGCGTGGGCGCCGCGGTCGAGATCCGCCTCGCCCGCCGCAGCGCCGGCTCGCCCGGGCGCACGGAGGCCCCGCGATGATCGCCGTCTCCGACGCCACGCTCTGGGCCGCCATCGCGGCGCTGGGCGTGTGCACCTACCTGATCCGCTGGTCCTTCATCGGCCTCGCCGGGGGGCGCGAGTTCCCCGAGTGGGCGATGCGCCTGCTGCGCTACGTCCCCGTCACGGTGCTGCCGGCGATGGTCGCCCCGATGGTCGTCTGGCCCCGCGCGCTGGAGGGCGAGACCGACCCCTACCGCATCCTCGCCGCCCTGACGGTGCTGCTGATCGGCGCCGTCACCGGCCGGCTGCTGCTCTCCATCGTCTCCGGCATCGGCCTCCTGCTGCTCCTCCAGACCTTCGCCTGACGCCCGCCCCCAGCCGGCCCCGGACCCTGCCGGGAGCGCCTGTTCTCCGGAGCCGTCCGTCGCTGATGCCGATCAGAGCGACTCGCCCGCCCCGGTCAAGGATCGCGAAGCGACCCCCCGCAGGGGGGCTCGTCCTTGACCGGGGCGGGCGAGTCGCTCAGGCATCTTCAGCGACGGACGGCTGCGGAGGACAGGCGCGGGCCTGTTCTTGGGTGAGTTCAGAAGCGCCCCTGCGGGCGCCAGCCCGCCGCGCGCGCAGCGCGCGCAGGCCAGGCCCGCCCGCCGGGCGCCTCCTCTCCCCTTGCCCCTCCCCCTCCCGGGCGCCACCCTCCGGTCGACCTTCCCGCCCCCCGACGGAGCCTCGCCCCCGGATGCCGACCCTTCCCTCCGCCGACCCGCGCCTCGCCCATGGCGTCCGCCCCTGGTCCGAGCTCGCGCCCCAGCTGGTCGAGGTCGCCGCCGGCCGCGCCCCCGCCGACCTGGTGATCTGCGGGGGCGTCTGGGCCAACGTGCATTCGGGCGAGCTGATCCCCGGCATCGACCTCGCCGTCCTCGGCGGCCGCTTCGCCTATTGCGGCCCGGACGCGGGCCCCTGCATCGGCGAGGACACCTGCGTGATCGAGGCCCGCGGCCGGATCCTGTCCCCCGGCCTGGTCGACGCGCACATGCATGTCGAATCCGGGATGCTGACGCCGACCGAGTTCGTCCGCGCCGTCGCCCCCCACGGCTCCACCACGCTCTTCGCCGACCCGCACGAGATCGCCAACGTCATGGGGATCGAGGGCGTGCGCCTGATGCATGACGAGGCGATGGTCCAGCCGATCAACCTCTACATGCAGGCCCCGTCCTGCGTGCCCTCCGCCCCCGGCCTCGAGATGCCGGGCGCCGAGCTGGGCCCCGAGGAGATCGCGCAGATGATGACCTGGCCCGGCATCGCGGGCCTCGGCGAGGTGATGAATTTTCCAGGGGTCGCCGCCGGCGACGCGAAGATGATGGGCGAGATCGCCGAGGCCATGGCCGCAGGCAAGACGGTCGGCGGCCATTACGCCTCGCCCGAACTGGGCCGCGCCTTCCACGCCTACGCCGCCGGCGGCCCCGCCGACGACCACGAGGGCACGCGGGCCCAGGACGCCGTCGCCCGCGTCCGACAGGGCATGGCGGCGATGCTGCGCCTGGGCTCGGCCTGGTACGACGTCGCCGCCCAGGTGCGCGCGGTGACCGAGGCCGGGCTCGACACCCGCAAGCTGATCCTGTGCACCGACGACTGCTACGCCGCCACCCTGGTCCGCGAGGGCCACATGGACCGCGTCCTGCGCCACGCGATCGCCCAAGGGTTGCGCCCGATGACCGCCCTGCAGATGTGCACGGTCAACGCAGCCAGCCACTTCGGGCTGGAGCGCGAGCTCGGCTCCATCGCCCCCGGCCGCCGCGCCGACGTGGTGCTGACCGAGAGCCTCGTCGACTTCCGCGCCCAGACCGTGATCTGCCGCGGGGAGATCGTGGCCGAGGGCGGCGAGATGCTCGCCCCCCGCCCCGGCTTCATCTGGCCCCAGCCTGCGAAGGACACCGTCCACCTCGCCCGCGCGGTCGCGCCCGGGGACTTCCGGGTCGAGGCCCCCGCCGGCGCCAACTACGCCCGCGCCCGGGTCATCGGCGTGGTCGAGAACCAGGCCCCCACCCGGGCGCTGGAGGCCGAGGTCCCCGTCGTCGACGGCGCCCTCTGCCCCGAATCCGCCCCCGGGGACCTGAGCCGCATCGCGGTGGTCGAGCGTCACCACGGCACGGGCGAGATCGCCAACGCGCTGGTCTGCGGCTTCGGCTACGAGGTCCCCTGCGCCGTCGCCTCGACCGTCGCCCACGACTGCCACCAGGTGATCGTGGTGGGCCGGTCCGCGGCCGACATGGCGCTGGCCGTCAACCGCCTGGCCGAGATCGGCGGCGGCGCCTGCGTGTGGCGAGAGGGGCGCGAGCTCGCCTGCGTCCCCCTCCCCGTCGCCGGCCTGATGTCCGACGCCCCGGCCGAGCAGGTGGCCGCCCAGGCCGAGGTCCTCGCCCAGGCCCTGCGCGACTGCGGCTGCACGCTCAACAACGCCTTCATGCAGCACTCGCTGCTGGCGCTGGCGGTGATCCCGTCCCTGCGGATCTCCGACAAGGGCCTGGTCGACGTCGAGACCTTCGAGCTGACCGAGGTGGTGATCTCGTAGGGCGCATCTCGATGCGCCATACCGGCGAACGCCAGGGGAAACGGCGATGGAGCGGCGCATTGAAATGCGCCCTACGCCGGCGCCCCGGGCTTGACCCGGGGCCTCCTGCCCGCGGCGAGGTCGGACGCGCCGGTGGATCGGGAGGCGCTACGCCTCCGCGACGGGCGCCGCCGTGGGCCGCGGGGAGAGGCCCCGGGTCAAGCCCGGGGCGCCCCTGGCGCGGAGGTCTCGACAGGCGTCGGAGGGATGCGGCGGCGGCCGGACGCGGGCCGGCGCCGGGCCGCCCGAACCTCAGGCGTGGGCGCCCTGGCGCATCTGCATGATCTCGTCGTAGGCGTCGTTCACCGCGGCGAGGCGCTGGGTGGCGAGGCGCACGGCCTCCTCCGGCACGCCGCGGGCGATCATCCGGTCGGGATGCGTCTCGCGCACCAGCTTGCGCCAGGCGCGGCGGATCTTGTCGTCGGAATCCTCGGGGCGCACGCCCAGCACCTCGTAGGGGTCCGGCGCGGCGCCCGGCGCGTAGCGGGCGTGCAGCGTGCGATAGACCCGCTCGGGCAGGGCGAACAGCCGCCAGACTTCGCGCAGGAAGGCTTCCTCGTCGGGGTGGAATTCTCCATCGGCGGCGGCGACGTGGAACAACCCCTCCAGCAGGTCCTCGAGCGGGGCCTTGCGGTCCCCGAACATGCGCGCGACCGAGGCCGCGTAGCCCTCGAACCCCGCCACGTCGGTGCGGGCCATGTTGAAGATCCGGGCGGCCTGGCGCTCGGCGCTGGGGGGGATGTGGAACACCTCGCGGAAGGCCGCGACCTCGTCGCGCGTCACCTGGCCGTCGGCCTTGGCCATCTTGGCTCCCAGCGCGATCACCGCGATGGCGAAGCCGGCGGTCTGCTCGGGCGGGGTCTTCAGCCGCTCGAACACGTCCGCGAAGCTCTCGCCCTCGCGCAGCGCACGCAGCGCCTCGGCTATCCTGGTCCAGATCGACATCGGCTCATCCTAGCGGCGGGCGGCGGGTTCCGCGAGCCGGCAGGGCAGCGTTGCGGCGTCGCGCCTGCCGGCGGTCAGGAGGGGGGCTCCCGAAGGTCTCACGCAGGGCGGGCGCGGCTCCGGCGGCGGCGGGCTCAGCCCGGGATCAGCGGGCCTTCCCAGCGCTGGACCTCGCCGGCCACGCCCTCCCAGGCGCCGGGGACGCCCAGCTCGCGCCCCAGCACGCGGGCGGGGTTGGTGGGGGGCGGGAACACCAGGCCGCGGCCCAGCTCGCGGGTGAAGCCGAAGCGGCGGTAATAGGGCTCGTCCCCCACCAGCGCCACGCGGGTCCAGCCGAGCTGCCCCGCCGTCTCCAGCGTCAGCCCGATCAGCGTGCCGGCCAGCCCCTCGCCCTGGCGGGTCGGATGGACGGCGACGGGGCCCAGCAGCAGGCAGGGCGTGCGGGCCTCGCCGATCTGCACCGGCCAGTAGCGGATGGCGCCTGCGACCGCGTCGTATTCGTCGCGCGCCAGCAGGCACAGCTCGGGGATCGGGGACACCCCGTCGCGCAGGCGGTAGGAGCTGAGCGCGGTCCGCCCCGGCGCGAAACAGGTGTCGTAGAGCCACTCGACCTCCGCCTCGTCCTGCGGACGCTCGCGCATCACTCGGAACATGGGCGGGGATCCATCGGCTGGGGGGGAGGCGGACGCGAAGGGCCCCGTAGCATGTCCGGCGCGTTCTCGTCTAGAACGGGCGCGGACCCCTCCCGCACGGGAGCGCCAAGGATCAAGGAGAGCCGCGTGCAGTATCGCATCCGGGACGGCCACCCCCTGCCCCACAATCCGTTCAAGGCGATCGTGGCGCCGCGCCCGATCGGCTGGATCTCGTCCGTCGACAAGGCGGGCCGGGTGAACCTCGCGCCCTACTCGTTCTTCAACGGGGTGGCGGACGATCCGCCGATGGTGATGTTCTCGATCAACGACCGCAAGGTCGGCCGGCGGGACGAGACCAAGGACAGCCTCGTCAACGTGCGCGAAACCGGGGAGTTCGTGGCCAACGTGGTGGGCTGGGAGCTGCGGGACGCGATGAACCTGACCTCGGGCGCCTATGCGCCGGGCGAGGACGAGCTCGCCATGGCCGGCCTGACCGCGGCGCCGAGCCTCGAGGTCGCGCCCCCGCGCATCGCCGAGGCGCCCGCCTCGATGGAATGCCGGCTGGTGCAGGAGATCGTGCTGCCCCACGGCGACCGCTCGATGGAGAACGTGATGGTGATCGGCGAGGTGGTCGCCGTGCACATCCGCGACGCGTTCCTCACCGACGGCATCTTCGACCTGACCAAGGTGCAGCCGGTCGCCCGCTGCGGCTACAAGGACTATGCGGTGGTGCGGGAGCTCTTTTCGATGACCCGCCCCGGCGGCGGCGACGCGGGGAACATGAAGCCGTGAACGCCGCGCAGAAACCCTTCGGCTGGGGCGACGACGTGCGCGACTACATCCGCACCATCCCCGACTTTCCCAAGCCGGGGATCCAGTTCCGGGACGTGATGCCGCTGTTCGGCCATCCCCGCGGCCTGCGGGCGGCGGTCGACCGGCTGGTGCAGCCCTTCGCGGGCCTGCGCATCCAGCACGTCGCGGGGCTGGAGGCGCGCGGCTTCATCATCGGCGGCGCCTGCGCCCACCAGCTCTCGGCCGGGTTCCTCGCGATGCGCAAGCAGGGCAAGCTGCCCGGGCCCCGCCTCGCCCAGTCCTACGCGCTGGAATACGGCGAGGCGGTGCTCGAGGTCCACGACGACGCCGTGGAGGCCGGCGAGCAGGTGCTGATCGTCGACGACCTGCTGGCCACCGGCGGCACCGCCGAGGCGGCGGTGAAGCTGATCGAGCGACTGGGCGGCGAGGTGGTGGGCGCGGCCTTCGTGGTCGACCTGCCCGACCTGGGCGGGCGCGCGCGGCTCGAGCGGATGGGCGTCGCCGTGCACACGCTCTGCGCCTACGCGGGCGACTGAGACCGGCGGGGCGGCGGGCCGTAAACCCTCCGCTCACGCTGTTTCGTGCCTGCGGAAACCTTTGCTGAACCTTCCGCGGTCCACAAAGGCCTCGCCCCGCGCCCGAGGCGTCCGGCGCGACGCGGCGCCGAGACCGCGCGGGGCGCGTTCCGATGGACGCGGTCCCGCGCGTGGCTTGGCGGCGTGGGAGCGTATTGGGGTGAGTGGCGTTTGTTGCCGGCGGGGCCGGCGTCCATCATGCGGCCGCAGGACCGCCGCCGGAGGCGCGGCCCCCGGCGGCGGTCCGGCGCTCCGGGTCCGTCCCGGGCCCGGTCCGGCGCCTCGCGACGCCGCCCGCCCCCTGCCCGGACCCGTGGCCGGGGCCGGCGGGGGCGCGCGGCAGGCGCGTTTCGGCCCCTCTGGGGGCCGGCGGGATCAGGCGTCGACCAGCGGCGCGAAGCCGCCGAAGATCGCCCGGCTCATGTCGCCGACCATCTCGCCGGAGAACTCCGGGTCCGCCATCAGCTTCTCCCAGGCCGCGTCGCGCACCGCCTTCGAGGGCCACTCGATGAAGCCCAGCGCCACGCTCTCGCCGTCCTCCAGCGCCACGGCGCGGCGCATGTCGGTGCGCTTGCCCTCGGGCACGTGATCGCCCCAGCCGTCGAGGCAGCGCAGCGCGCCCGCGGCGATGATCGCCTCGGACTTGCGCACCGCCTCGGCGCCGTAGCGCTCGCGCGCCGAGGTGGCCACGGGGAACAGGGCGGCGTCGATATAGGCCTCCGGCGCGCCGGGGGCGCCGGCGCCGCGCTCGGACAGCAGCTCGAAGCCGCCGAAGATCATGCGCTGGCCGTCGAAGGGCATCTCGAACGGCGGGGCGTCCTCGGCGGGCGGGGCGGACATCGCCTCCATGCAGGCGGCGGCGGTCTCGGCGTCGGGAAACTCGATCCAGGAGAAGACCGGCGTCTCCTCCGGCGTCGAGTCCACGGCGCGATACATGTCGGTGCGCTTGCCGGGGGGCACCTGATCGCCCCAGGCGTCGACCACGCGCAGGGCGCCCAGGCCGCGGATCATCGGGGCCATCTCCCGCGCGAAGGCGGCGTAGGGCTCGCGCCCGGCGGTCGGCGCGGCGATGACGGCGGCGGAGATGTAGACCATCGGATCAGCTCCAACTTCGCCGGCCGCAGGGGATTCGGCCGGCTTGACAATATGGTTTGATATCAACATAAACTTCCCATGTCCACCGCAGAGCCCCCTCGCCCCAGCTTCGCCGAGACCCTCGAGGTCCGCGACCGCTGCCTGTGCTTCGCCACCCAGCGCGCCGCGCGCGCGCTGAGCCGGCGCTTCGACGACGCCTTCCGCCCGCTGGAGCTGACCAACGGGCAGTATTCGCTGATGATGGCGCTGAACCAGCCGCAGCCGCCGTCGCTGGGCCGGGTGGCGGATTTCCTGGCGATGGACCGCTCGACCCTGACCGCGGCGCTCAAGCCCCTGGTCCGCCGCGGGCTGGTGGCGGTGGCCGAGGACCCCAGGGACCGCCGCGGCCGCCGCCCGTCGCTGACCGACGCCGGGCGCGCGCTGCTGGCCGCCGCCCTGCCGATCTGGCGCGAGACCCACGCCGCCGTGGACGCCGAGCTCGACGCGGCCGGGGCCGGCCCGGCCGAGCTGCGCGCGGCGCTGTGGTCGCTGGCCTGAGCCGGCGCCCCCCCGGGCGCCGCGCGGCCGGTCAGCCCAGCACGGCGCCGGGGTTCATGATCCCGTGGGGGTCCAGCGCCGCCTTGATCGCGCGCATCGCCGCCAGCTTCGCCGGGTCGCCGTAGCGGACCAGATCCTCGGCCTTGAAGCGGCCGATCCCGTGCTCGGCGCTGATCGAGCCGCCGTGCGCATGCGTCAGGTCATGCACCACCCGGGTCAGCGCGCCCTTCGCCTGGGCGTACTCGTCGCGCGTGCGCCCCACGGCGGGGAACAGGTTGTAGTGCAGGTTGCCGTCGCCGAGGTGGCCGAAGGGGTTCAGCCGCAGGTCCGGCGCGATCGCGCGCAGCGCCGGCGCGGCCTCCTCCATGAACCGCGCCACCCGGCTCAGCGGCAGCGAGATGTCGTGCGAGGCGACCGAGCCGACCTTGCGGTTGCCCTCCGGGATCGACTCGCGCAGGCGCCAGAAGTCGGCGCGCTGCTGGTCGGACTGCGACAGCGCCCCGTCGGTGGCGAGCCCGGCCTCGAAAGCCGTGGCGAGCGCTCCCTCCAGCGCCTCGCCGATGCCCTCGCCGCCGCCGACCTCCATCAGCACCGACCACTCAGGCACCGGATCGACCGGGCAGCGGGTCCCGGCCACATGCTCGAGCGCGAAACCGATGCCCACGCCCGAGAGCAGCTCGAAGGCCGAGAGCTGCTCGCCCACCGCCGCGCGCACGTGGTGCAGCAGCGCCAGCGCCGCGTCGGGCGAGGTGACGGCGACGAAGGCCGCCTGCTGCTCCGCCGGCCGCGGGAACAGCCGCAGGCAGGCCGCCGTCACCAGCCCCAGCGTCCCCTCCGAGCCGATCAGCAGCCCGCGCAGGTCGTAGCCGGTGTTGTCCTTCCTGAGCCGCTTGAGCGAGCGCAGGATCGAGCCGTCGGGCAGCACCGCCTCCACCCCCAGGCACAGGTCCCGCGCCATCCCGTAGCGCAGCACGTTCAGCCCGCCGGCGTTGGTCCCCAGCACGCCGCCGATGCGGGCCGAGCCCTCCGAGGCGATGGACAGCGGGAACAGCCGCCCCGCCGCTTCCGCCGCCGCCTGCGCGTCGGCGAGGATCACCCCCGCCTCGACGATCATCACGTCGTCGTCGGGGTTCACCTCGCGCACCCGGTTCAGCCGCTCGGTGGAGACGACCATGCCCTCCACCCCCTCGGGGCGGAGCTGCCCGCCGACCAGGCCGGTGCCGCCGGCGTGGGGGACGAGGCCGACGCGGGCCTCGGCGCAGCGGCGCACGATCTCGGCCGCCTCCTCCACCGTGCCGGGGCGCAGCACGGCGGCGGCGCGGCCGGGGGCGATGTCGCGCATGTCACGCAGGTAGGGGGCGGCGTCCGCGCCCTCGCGCAGGCCCGCCGGGCCCAGCAGCTCGCGAAGACCGTCGAGGAAGGCGGGGGTGGGGGCGCGAAGCTCGGGCATGTCGGTCTCAGGCGTCAGGATCGGGAAGGTCGAAGGGATCGGCGAGCGGATCGGTCCGCGGCGCCGCGGCGCGGCGCAGCCGGTCGTTGACGGCGAGGCCCAGCCCCGCCTCCGGCACCGGGGCCACCGCGATGGTCCCCGCCCCGCCCATCGCCGCGTCCAGCGCGCGCAGATGGGCGAAGAGGTTCGCCGCCGCCTCCGCCACGTCGCCGGAGGGCGAAAGGTTCAGGTAGGGCCCCGCGGCCGCGGGCCCCGGTCCGAACCCGAGCCAGCCCTCGCCCTGCCGGGGCGCCTCCGCGTTCAGCCGCAGCGCCGCGCCGGGCGCGTAGTGGGAGGCCAGCATTCCCGGCGCCGAGACCTGCGGGCGCCGGCTCGAGGTCGGCGGGGCGGGCGGGTGGGCGCCGACCTCGAGCCGGCGACCGCAGGTCTCGGCCATCGCCTCCAGCGCCAGCCCGCCCGGCCGCAGCACCGCCGGCGTCTCGCCCTCGAAGCCGAGGATCGTGCTCTCGACCCCCACCGGGCAGGCGCCGCCGTCGAGGACCGCGTCGATGCGCCCGGAGAGCCCGTCGAGGACATGCGCCGCCGTCGTCGGGCTGACCTTGCCGGATCGGTTGGCCGAGGGCGCGGCGACCGGCGCGCCGGTCGCGGCCAGCAGCGCGCGGGCCAGCGGATGCGCGGGGACCCGGATCGCCACCGTCGGCAGGCCCGCCGTCACCGCCTCCGCCAGGCCGGAGCCGGGCCGGCGCGGCAGCACCAGCGTCAGGGGGCCGGGCCAGAAGGCCTCGGCCAGGGCGCGCGCGGCCTTGGGGAAGATCGCCAGCCGCTCGGCCGCTTCGAGGTCGGGGACATGGGCGATCAGCGGATTGAAGCTCGGCCGCCCCTTGGCCGCGTAGATCCCCGCGGCGCTCGCCGCGAGGTCCGCCCGTCCGCCGAGGCCGTAGACCGTCTCGGTGGGGAAGGCGACCAGCCCGCCCGCGCGCAGGATCTCCGCCGCCCGCGCCACGCCGGCCGCGTCGCCGGCAAGGCGCTCGGTCGGCCGCGCGGGCCAGGGATCGGGGGGGCGCTGGGCGCTCATCGGGGATCGTCCGCTCCGCCGGCGGAAGGCCGGGCCGCGCGATGATTGCCGCAGGCCCCGCCCCCGGCGCAAGACGGGCCGCGGTCGCGGGGCGGCCGGAGGTCCGGACGCGGCGGCCGGGCGCCGGCGCCCGGGGGTCAGAGGATCTCCGCCCGCCCCCCGCTCAGCCGCAGGCGCATCCCCTGGCGGGCGAGGCGGGCCAGCGGGTGGACGGCGCGGGCCGCGGCCTCGCGCGCGTCGAGCGTCGCGTCGTCGAGTTCCGGCGGGTGGTGGTGGAACAGGGTCAGCCCGACCCCGCAGCGTTCGGCCAGCGCGCCGCCCACCGACCAGGTGGAGTGGCCCCAGCCCCGGTGCCGCTCGTAATCCGCGTCGTCGTAGGCGGCGTCGTAGAGCATCACCGCCGCCCCCTCGACCGCTTCGGCCACGCCCGCGTCGATCTCGGCGTCGCCATGCTCGTGGTCGCCGATCACGCAGATCGCGCCCTCGCCCGTCTCGATGCGGAAGCCGCAGCAGCCGCCGGGGTGGTTCAGGCGCACCGGCGTCACCTGGAAGCCCGCGGCCTCGAAGGGCTCCGCGGGGCGGAACACGTCCCAGGCGGGCTCGCTCATGTGGATCGGCTGGATCGGGAAGATCGGCGGGCCCGCGAAGGCCATCAGCGTGTCGCGCGCGAACTCGGGATCCGGGCTCAGCCCGCAGCGGATGCGGATGCGCGAGGCCGGGTCGTAGAAGGGCGCGAAGAACGGCGCGCCCATGATGTGGTCGAGATGCAGGTGCGAGAGCAGGATCTCCGCCTCGCAGGGGCGCCCGCTGTCCAGCGCCTCGGTCTTCAGCCGGCGGCCCAGGTCGCGGGCGGCGCTGCCGAGGTCCACGATCAGCGGCGGGGCGCCCGGCGCCTCGCGCCGGATCTCGAAGCACACGGTGTCGCCGCCGAATCGGGCGCGGTCGGCCCGGCCCGTGGGCGCGGAGCCGCCGGCGCCCCAGATCGTCAGGCGCACGCCGCCCTCGGCGGAGGAGGCCCCGGGCGGCGTCACTCAGCCCCCGTCGGTGGGCGCGGCGGGGGCGGCGGCCTGGGCGCGCAGGCGCGCCAGCTCCACCGTGGTGCGCTCCAGCCGCTGGGCCAGGGAGCGCGACATCTCGATCGCCATCTCCGGGAATTCGCGCAGCAGGCGCAGCATGCCCTCGCGCTCGAACAGCAGGGTGCGCAGCTCTCCGCGGGCCTGGACGGTGGCGGTGCGCGGGGTCTCGCACAGCATCGCCATCTCGCCGAACACCTCCGACTCGCCCAGCTGGGCGACCGTCGAGGCGCGGCCGCCGAATTCGACGATCACGTCCGCCTTGCCCGACAGGATCAGGTAGGCGCTGTCGGAGCTGTCGCCCTGGCGGACCACCATCTCGCCGTCCTTGAAGGTGCGGTCCTCGCCCATGAAGGCGAGCAGGCGCAGGCGCGAGGGATCGACCCCCTGGAACATGGGGGTCCGCTGCAGGGCGTTGACCTCGGCTTCGAACTTCACCAGGCGCCCTCCCCTAGCCGCCGCTTGATGTCACTATCTGCCGCCATCGCGAGCCCCGTCAACTGCGGCCGGGTCTTCGCCGGCTCCGTCCTCTTGCGTCACCCGCCCCTGGCGGTCGATGCGGATCACGTGGTCGGCCGCCTGGGCGGCCGCCTCGCGGTCGGTTCCATAGATCAGCGCGCCGCCGTTCAGCTCCTGGCGCAGCAGGGCGCGCAGGGCGGCGTCGGCCTCGGCCTCGCCGGCCGCGATCCCGTCGAGCACCAGCGCGCCGGGGTTCTTCATCAGCGCCCGCGCAAGTCCCATCCTGCGCCGCTGCATCGCGTTGAGCGAGGCGCCGCCGCCCCCCAGCGGCTGGGCGAGACCGGCGCGCAGGATCAGCTCGCGCAGGCCCAGCTCGGCCACCAGGGCGTCGACCCGGTCGCGGAACGGCGCCCAGCTGTCGCGCCGCTCCAGCTTGACCGGGCCGAAGAAGATGTTCTCGGCCATGGTGAAGGCCGGGTGAAAGGCGTCCGGATCGAAGGGGGCGAAGCGGGGGTCGCGGGCCGCGAACTCGCGCAGCTTCGGGCGGGCGTCGAGCAGGACGTGCACCCGCTCGGTCCCGCGCAGCACGCCCAGGCGGTAGCGGGTGGAGCTGTAGCCGAAGGCGATGGCGATCATCCGCGCCTGCGCCGCGCGGTTCAGCTTGTCCGCCCCGCGCTGGCGGCCCAGGCGCAGGATCCCCTCGATGGTGGCGGTCTCCGAGCGGGGGAACAGCCCGTAGCGCTTGAACAGGTCCGAATCCGCCGCCACCCCCTCGAACAGCGACAGCAGCGTCTCGCAGAGGTCGAGGCCGATCTCGACCATCATCTGCCGCACGCCCGCCTCGTCCAGCGCCCGCAGCACGGCGCGGTCCTCGGCGAAGTCGGACCAGCGCAGCTCGGGGTCCAGCGGCAGGGCGAAGAACAGGTTCTCGCCCACCGAGGCGTTGGGGTTGTAGCGGTCGGCCTGCCAGTGGTCGATGAAGTCCTCGCGCATCTCGCCCAGCTCCTCGGAGCCGGCGATGGCGCGGCGCAGGTCCACCAGCCGGGCGGCGAGCGCGGGCGCCTGCTCGGGGTCGAAGCGCGACATCAGGCCGATGGCGTAGAGGTCGTCCTCCAGCCCCAGCACCTGCACCAGGCGCTGGATGCGGGCCTCGACCGCCTCGGCGTCGGCATAGCCGGCCTCGACGGGGTCGATCCACTCGTCGGCGATGTCGTCGGCGGGGGCGCCGGTCATCTCCGCCTCGCGCCGGCGGGCGCCGTGTTCGGGGTCGTCGCCGGGCGCCACGGGGCGGAACAGCAGCCCGTGGACGAGGTTGTCGCGCATCGAGCCGGCGAAGATCCGCGGATCGGCCGGCACGTAGGCGGCGGTGCGGTAGAGGATCGGGGTGCCCGCGGTCCAGTGGTCGCCGCTGTGCCCGTCCACCAGCCCCGAGAGCGCCTGCAGCAGCGACGACCGCGCGAGCGCGTCCTCCCCCACCACCGAGGTCGTGGCCCCCATCGGCGCATGGGCGTCCACCGGCCCGGAGAGCCCGTCGACCGGCGCCCCGTGCAGCGCCAGCGCGTGCGGGCCGACGGGGGCGCTGTCGAGCAGGGGCGCGGGCTCGCCGTCCTCGGCGAAGTTCTCCATCACCGAGTTGTAGCGGGCGTTCATGTCCGAATAGTCCTGGTAGAAGCGCAGCAGCTCCTTCCAGGGGGCGGCGAGGTCCTTGTAGGCGATCAGCACCGCGGTCAGCGCGCCGACGTCGAGCTGGCCGTGGATCACGAACCAGCCGCCGATCAGGAAGATGAAGAACGGCGTCAGGTGGTTCGCGACGTTGTTCACGAACTTGATCAGGTTCTTCAGCAGGAAGATCCGCCGCCGGATCACGTAGTTGTCGTAGAGCTGGCGCGAGACGATCGCCATGTGCCAGCGTCGGGCCCGCAGGGCGCGGATCTCGGTGGCGCCGTCGATCGACTCGTCGATCTCGCGGGCCATGGCGCGGATGTTGGCGAGCCGCACCCGGATCATCGCGATGACCCTGGCCTGCAGCTTGGGCACCAGCCAGGCCTGCACCGGGTATAGGCACAGCGCCGCCGCCCCGATCAGCGGGTTCTGGACGATGATGAAGGCCAGGTAGACCAGGAAGCTGCCGCCCTGCGAGACGGGGGTCGAGATGATCGCGCCCACGAAATCGCCGATGGGCGCGAGCTCGGCCGAGATCATCTGCACCAGTTCGCCCGGCGAGGTGCCCTTCAGCCGCGACAGCGGCCGGCCCATCACCCGGCGGTAGAGGTCGAAGCGCATCCGGCGCAGCATCCGCTCGCCCAGGATGCCGCGTTGCACGTTCTGGGCGTATTTGACGCCGTTGTTGACAGAGATCGCCAGCAGGTAGGCGAAGCACAGCGCGATCAGGTACTGCGTCTGCTCCAGCGGGACGCCGAAGAACTCCTGCGGGAACTCGGTCCCCGAGATCGCCTCGTTGATGATGGTCTTGGGAAGCTCGAGCGTGATCCAGATGATCGGAAAGGTGAGCAGCGTGAAGAACAGCAGCACGAGCTGGTCGCGGGCGGAATGCCGCCAGACGAAGCGCGTCATCTTCTCGGCCATGCTCGGCGCAGATCCCTCGGTTCGCCGCAGCCCGTCGTTGGATGCGGGGCGACGCGGCAGTCTCCCCGATACCTGACGGTTTTTGAAGGGGGTTTCATGCGCCGCTCATGATCGGGCGGCGCCGGGGCCGCGGGACAGGCCCGCGGCCCGGCCTCAGACGGCCCGCCCCGCGCCGCGTCCGCCCAGGCCCGCGCGCCGCCTCCGCCCCAGGCCTGCGTCCAGCCCCAGCCGCCCCATCCGCCGCGCCGAGACCAGCGCCGCGCGCACGTCGCGCTGCAGCGTCACCAGCGCCGGCGTCACCAGCAGCACCAGGAAGAACCCCGCCCCCAGCCCGAAGCACAGCGACACCACCGTGGGCTTGAGGAACTGCGCCTCCTGCGAGGTCTCGGTCAGCAGGGGGGCGAGGCCCACGACGGTGGTCAGCGTGGTCAGCATCACCGGGCGCAGCCGGTCGCAGACCGCGTCGATCACCGCGGGAACCAGCGCCCGCCTGCGCGCATACTCGTCGATGGTCGAGACCAGCACGATCGAGTCGTTGATGATGATCCCGCTCATCCCGATCATGCCCACGACCGAGAACAGGGTCAGCGGCAGGCCCATCCACAGGTGCCCCCAGACCACGCCCACCAGCCCGAAGGGCACCACCGCGATCACCGCCAGCGGCCGCAGCCACGAGGCGAAGACCCAGGCCAGCACCAGGTAGATGCCGATCATCGCGGCGGCGAAGCCGTATTCCGCCTCGGCCAGGAACCGCCGCTCCTGCTCGGCCAGCCCCGACAAGCTCCAGCGCACGTCGTGGCGCGCGGCGGCCAGCGGCAGGATCCGCTCGCGCAGGTCGGTCTCGATCTCCTGCGCGCGGGCGGCGTCGGACTGGTCGATGTCGCCCGAGACGGTGACCGAGACCACCCCGTCCACCCGCCGGATCACCGAGAAGCCGGGCCGCGCCTCGACCGTCACCAGCTCCGAGATCGGCACCCAGTCGCCGCCCTCGGCCCGCACCCGCGTGCGGGCGAGGAAGTCGGCCGAGAGCTCGTCGCGCGCCAGCGCCACGGTGATCGAGGCGTCGCGCCCCTCCACCGCGAACTCCGCCGCCTTGGTCCCGGTCAGCCGCCGGCGCAGCTCCGCCCCCAGCGCGTCGGTGGTGAAGCCCAGCGCCTCGCCCAGCGGCGTCAGGCTCAGCACCAGCTCGGTCTTGTCGTAGGCGAGGCTGTCCTCCAGCGCCGAGACCTCCGGATACTGCGACAGCGCCGCCTGGATGTCCTCGGAGGCGGCCTTCAGCACCTGGGGGTCGGCGCCGGTCAGCTCGATCGACACCGCGTCCCCGCCGGGGCCCGAGCGCATGAAGCGGAAGGCCACCACCTCGGCCATCGGGTGACGCACCAGCCGCGCCTGCACCGCGGCGTTGAACTCCGAGGAGGAATAGGGCCGCAGGTCCGCGTCGATCAGCTCGGCGTCCACCGAGGCGAGCTGCCAGGGCTCCTTCTCGTCCTGCACCGAGAGGCCCCGCCGCCCCCCCGCCCCGATGCGCGAGAGGGTGAAGCGGATCGGGTTCAGGCCGTGGCGTTCCTCGAACTCGGCCGCCGTCTCCCGCAGGGCCTGGTCGACGAGGGCGAGCTGGGCGAGCGTGTCCTCCCGCTCCGCCCCGGCCAGCATGGCGATGTTGGCGGTGATCTGCCCCTGCTCGGGCGCGTTCCAGAACCGCCATTGCAGCTCGCCCGTCACCAGCCGCTCCACCGACAGCAGCAGCAGCATGACCGAGAGGCCCAGCAGCGGATAGCGCAGCACCATCGCGAGCTTCATCGCCGGGCGGAACACCCGCGCCACGAAGCGCTCGAAGCCGCGGTTCACCCATTCCGAGGGCCGGTCGTACCAGCGCCGCCGCCGCCCGCCCTCCAGCGCGTGGCGCATGTGGTTGGGCAGCACCAGGAAGCATTCCAGCAGGCTGGCGGCCAGCACGATGCACACCACCACCGGGATGTCCTCGACCATCCGCCCGAAGCGCCCGCCCAGCGCCAGCATCCCCGAGAAGGCCAGCAGCGTGGTCACCGCCGAGGAGAACACCGGCGCCGCCATCCGCCGCGCCGCCGTCTCCGCCGCCGAGACCGGCGACAGGCCCCGGCGCCGCGCCAGGTGGTCGGCGTGCTCGCCCACCACGATGGCGTCGTCCACCACCATGCCCAGCGTCAGGATCAGCCCGAACAACGAGACCATGTTGATCGAGACGCCCAACGCCCACATCCCCCCCGCCGCCGCCAGCAGCGCGGTGGGGATGCCCGCGGCCACCCACAGCGCCGTGCGCGCGTTGAGGAACAGGAACAGCACGCCGACCACCAGCAGCAGCCCGAACAGCGCGTTGTCGAGCAGCAGCGCCAGCCGGTCCTCGATGCTGTTGGCGAGCGTGTTGACGAAGTCGATCCGCACGCCCTCGGGCAGGGTCGGGCGCATCTCGTCGGCCACCCGCTCGGCCAGGGCGAACTGGCGCAGGGTGTCGCCGGTCTCGCCCCGGCTGATGCGGATCACCGTGGCGGGGGCGCCGTGGACATAGAACCGCTCGCCCTGGCGCACGCCGTCGTCGACGACGGCGGCCACGTCGCGCACGCGCAGCTTCTGCCCGTCGGCGCCGGTGCGCACCACCACGTCGCCCACGCTCTCGCGGGTGCGGCTCTCCTCCCCGGTCGAGATCCGGGCCCCGCCGGGCGTGGCGCCCCCGGGGCTGGAGGCGGCCGCGGCCGAGACGGCGGCCGAGACCTCGGCCAGCGTCACGTCGTGGCGCATCAGCAGCGGTTCCGAGGCCTCGACCCGGATGTAGTCGTGCGCCACCCCGCGCACCGAGATCCGGGTCAGCCCCGCGTCGCGCAGCCGCTCGGCGTATTCGTCGGCGAGCCGGACCAGAAGGTCGGCGTCGACGGGGCCGTGGAACACCACGTCGGTGACGGGAAAGGTCCAGGCGTGCCGGTCGACGGTGGGCGTCTCGGTCCCGTCGGGCAGCGGCCCGGCCGAGGAGACCGCGGCCGACACCGACTCGGCCGCCGCGAACAGGTCGTAGCCCGGCTCGAAGGTCACGGTGATGCGCGCGCGGCCCTCCTGGGCGCGGGCCGAGATCTCGTCGACGCCCTCCACCTCCGACAGCGACGGCTGCAGGACCTGGACGACGTTGCGGTCCACCTGCTCCGGCCCGGCGCCGGGCCAGGCGACGTTCACGTAGACGTTGTTCATGACGATGTCGGGCATGAACTGGGTGCGCAGGTTCTGCACCGCCCCCAGCCCGGCCACGATCATCGCCATCAAGAGCAGGTTCGCCGCCGTGCCGTGGCGGACGAAGTAGCCGAAGATCCCGGGCCGGCGCATGGCGCTCAGCCGCCCGAGGTCGCCGAGGCGGCCCCGCCTTCCAGCCGCTCGACCAGCCCGCGCGGCGCCCGCTCGCCCTGCATCCGCTCCAGCAGGCGCTGGCGCTCTGCGGGGTCGAGGTCGGCGCCGCGGATCCGCTCGCGCAGGGCCTCGGCCCGCTCGGGGCTCAGCATCAGCATCTCGTCGCCCGGCGCCCCCGCGAGGCCCGAGGCGCCGCCCGGCAGCGGCGTCGCGGCGGCCTCGGCGGCCTGCAGCGCCGCCTCGCCGGTGGCGACCACGCGGGCCTTGGCGCCGGCGCCGAGCTGGGGCTTGCGGATCGCCACCATGCGCTCGCCGAAGGGGGCGTCGGCGACGATCAGCGTCTCGCCCACCCGGCGCAGGATGCGCACCCGCCGCTCGCGCAGCCGGTCCTCGGCGTCGACCACCAGCACCCGCCCGTCCTCGTCCGCCGCGGCGGCGGGGATCGAGGCGACGCCCTGCAGCGCCGGCTCCTCGATCGCGGCGGCGACGAAGTCGCCCTCCCGGAACAGGTCGCCCGCCGAGGCCTCCAGCCGCAGGAACAGGGTGCGCCCGGTGCGCGCCTCGCCGGTGGCGGCGGCGGCGCGCGCGAGGCGGGCGGGGATCGTCGCATCGACCTCGCCCAGCTCCAGCCGCACCCGCGCGGGCAGGTCGCGCAGCCCGCCGGCGTCGTCCAGCAGGCGGGCGTATTCGGCGTTCGAGACGCGGACCGAGGCCTCCAGCCGGCCCGGGTCGATCAGCGCGCCCAGCTTCTCGTTCGCCGCCACCTGGCGGCCGAGCACCGCGGCCGTCTCGGTCAGCAGGCCGTCGAAAGGGGCGCGGATCTCGGTCTCGGCCAGCGCGCGGCGGGCGTCCTCCAGCTCCAGCCTCGCGCGGCGCAGGGCGGTGGCGTTCATCTCCGAGGCCGTCTGCGCCTGCGACAGCGCCTGCTGGGCGTCGATCCGGGACTGGTGAGCGAGCGCGAGGTTCAGCTCCGCCGTCTCCACCGCCGCGGTCGAGCCGACCAGCCGCTCCGCCAGCCCCCGCTGGCGCTCCAGCGCCTGGCCCTGGAGGCGGACCCGCTCCTCCGCCGCCTCGAGGTCGAGGGCCGCGAGGTCCAGCGTGCGCACCGCGGCGGCGCGGTCGGTCTCGGCCTCGGCCAGCGCGATCTCGGCCCGGCGCACGGCCGATTGCGCATCGGCAGGGTCGAGGCGGAACAGCAGCTCCCCCGCCCGCACCGCGCCGCCGTCGACGAAGGCGGGCGAGAGCTCCGCCAGCCGGCCCGCCAGCGCGGGGCGCAGCTCCAGCCGGCGGGCGGAGACGATCTCGCCATAGGCGGTCAGGGTGGGGGTCACGTCCTGGGGGCGGGGGACGACGGTCTCGACCGCGAACACCCGCTCGGTCGAGGGGCCGCGGGGCGCCGGCGCCTCGGCCGCCTCCCTCTGGGCGAGGTGCAGCCGCCAGGCGCCGTTGGCGATCAGCCCCGCCGCGAGGGCGAGGAGGGCCAGTCCCGTCAGGCTGCGCATCACGAAGCGCATGGGCTCTCCCGTCCGGCCGGCCGCGGTGCGGGTCGGCGATGAACAGACTTACCGCGGGCGGGCCTTCGGCGCGAGCCCGCGGTCGGTTGCATGCTGTCACGGGCGGGAGAGCGGCTTCCGTCGCCGCCCGGCCGGCTTTCCGCCTGCCGGGGCGCGGCGCCGCAAAAGGGGGTCCTCCGCGCGGGCGGAGGCAAGGGGGGCCTCCGCGCGGGCGGAGGCAGGAGGCCCCGGGCCAGGCCCGGGGCGCGCCCCCGGCGGCGGGCCCGGCGCCGGTCAGGCGGGCCGGGTCGCCTTGGGCCCCGCGATCTCCTGCGCCCGGCGGTAGGCGGGGCGGGCGCGGATCCGCTCCAGCCAGGCGGCGGCGTTGGGCGTCTCCTCGATCGGGGTCGCGAGGTAGCGCGAGCCCGGGGTCAGGCCGAAGGCGCACATGATGTCGGCGCAGGTGAACTCGGGGCCCGCCAGCCAGTCGTGCTTCGCCAGCGTCTGCTCGAGGAAGGCCAGCGCCCCCGCCTCGCGCCGCGCGATCACGGTCCCCAGCCGCTCGGCCCGGGTGCCCGAGGCCCCCGAGGCCAGCGCCCCGCGGGTGAAGTAGATCCCCAGCATCGAGGCGTTGAAGTGCATCCAGTAGAGATAGTCGGCGTAGTTGGCCTGCTCGGGCCTCACCGTCAGCCGGCCGCCGGCGTGGCGGTGGCAGATATGCTCCAGGATCACCGCGGATTCGGTCAGCACGCGCTCGCCGTCCTCGATCACCGGGGCGGTGGCGGCGGGGTGCAGCGCGCGGTAGCCGTCGGGCGCCAGGAAGTCCGGCCCGCGGTCGTGCCAGCGCAGCTCGTATGGCAGGCCCAGCTCCTCCATCAGCCAGACGACCCGGTCCGACTGGGAGACCCCCAGGTGGTGAATGACGATCATGATGTCCCTCCCGTCGCCCGCCTCGCGGACGTTGCGGCGGAGGGTGGCGCCCGGCGGTGCGGCGCGCAACAGGGTCGCGCCCGGCCCCGGCGCGGCGGCGCGCGGTTGAAGCGGCCCGCCCGCGCGCGTAGGTCTGGGGCGACCGCCGCGCGCCGCGCGCGCCCCCGGATGGAGGCCGAGATGTCCCCGATCCCCGCCGATCCCGTTTCCCCGGGGCTTCCGCCCCTGACCATCCACCTCGCCGCGCCCCGCGGCTTCTGCGCGGGCGTCGACCGGGCGATCAAGATCGTGGAGATGGCGCTCGAGAAATGGGGCGCGCCGGTCTACGTGCGTCACGAGATCGTGCACAACCGCTATGTCGTCGACGGGCTGCGCGACAAGGGCGCCGTCTTCGTCGAGGAGCTGGACGAGTGTCCCGACGACCGCCCCGTCGTGTTCTCGGCCCACGGCGTGCCCAAGTCGGTGCCCGCGGCGGCCTCGGCGCGCGAGATGCTGTTCGTCGACGCCACCTGCCCGCTGGTCTCCAAGGTCCATATCGAGGCCGAGCGCCACGCCGCCAGGGGCCTGCAGATCGTGATGATCGGCCACGCCGGCCACCCCGAGACCATCGGCACCATGGGCCAGCTCCCCGAGGGCGAGGTCCTGCTGGTCGAGACGGTCGAGGACGTGGCGACCCTGGCGCCCCGCGACCCCGAGCGTCTGGCCTTCGTCACCCAGACCACGCTCTCGGTCGACGACACCGCCGACATCGCCGCGGCGCTGGCGGCCCGGTTCCCCGCGATCCAGGGGCCGCACAAGGAAGACATCTGCTACGCCACCACCAACCGCCAGGAGGCGGTGAAGGCGATGGCCCCGAAGATCCAGGCGCTGCTGGTGATCGGGGCGCCGAACTCCTCCAACTCCAAGCGCCTGGTGGAGGTGGGGAAGAAGGCCGGCTGCGCCTACTCGCAGCTCGTCCAGCGTGCCGCAGACATCGACTGGCGCGCGATCGAGGGCGTGACCTCGGTCGGCGTCACCGCCGGCGCCTCCGCGCCCGAGGTGCTGGTCGAGGAGGTCATCGACGCCTTCCGCGCCCGCCGCTCGGTCAGCGTCGAGCTGGTCGAGACCGCCGTCGAGCGGGTCGAGTTCAAGCCCCCGCGCATCCTGCGCCAGCCCGCCGGCGACGCCGCATGAGCGCCCCGGAGGGGCGAAGCATGGACGCGCCGGAGGGGCGAAGCATGGGCGCCTGGAGGGGCAGGGCATGAGCGCCCCGGACGCTTCACGGGACGTCGGGACCACCGGCGACGATCGAACCCTTGCCTACTACGACGCCAACGCCGCCGACTACGACGCCTGGTCCAACCCCGGCGACCACCTGCGCAGCGAGCGCGGCTCGCTGACCCGCTTCCTCGCGGCGATGCCCGCGGGCGGCCGGGCGCTGGACCTCGGCTGCGGCGCCGGGCATTGGGCGGCGGCGATGATCGCGGCCGGCTTCTCGGTGCGCGCCCTCGACGCCTCCGCGGGACTGGTCGCCCAGGCCCGCGCCAGGGGCGTGCCGGCGGAACTCGGCCGTTTCGAGGACCTCGCCGAGACCGCCGCCTACGACGGCGCCTGGATCAGCTTCAGCCTGCTGCACGCCCCGCTCGCCGACTGGCCCGACGTGCTGGCCCGCGTCGCCCGCGCCCTGCGCCCCGGCGGAGCGCTGTTCCTCGGCGTGAAGGAGGGCGAGGGCGAGATCCGCGACCGCCTCGGCCGCCGCTATTCCTACATCCGCGAGCCCGCCCTGCGCGCCCTGCTGACCGGGGCCGGCTTCGCGCGGATCGAGATCGAGACCGGCCGCGAGACCGGCCGCGACGGCTCGGAGACCGGCATCCTCCTGACCCACGCCCGCCTTGGAGAGGCCCGATGATCACCCCCGAATTCCTGCTGACCGCGCTGATCGTGGTGATGATCCCCGGAACCGGGGCGATCTATACGCTGTCCTGCGGCCTGAGCCGCGGCCGCGCCGCCGCGATGGCGGCCGTCGCCGGCTGCAGCTTCGCCGTCCTCTTCCACATGGCGGCCGCGCTGGCCGGGCTGGCGGCGATCCTCCATGCCTCGGCGGTGCTGTTCCAGGCGGTGAAGTTCGCCGGCGTCGCCTTCCTTCTGTGGATGGCCTGGACCACCCTGCGCGAGAGCGGCGCCCTCTCGGCCCCTGCGGCGGTCGCAGAGCAGGGCCTGCGCCGCATCGCCACCCGCGCGGTGCTGATCAACCTGCTGAACCCTAAGCTCGCGATCTTCTTCGCGGCCTTCCTGCCGCAGTTCGTCCAGCCCGGCCCCGGCGCCACCGTGCAGATGGCGATCCTGGGCCTGGTCTTCACCGCCCTGACCGCGGCGGTCTTCGCGGTCTACGGCCTCTTCGCCGCCTCGGCCCGCGACTGGATCCTGGCCTCCGAGACGGCGATGGCCTGGATGCGCCGCGCCTTCGCCGCCTGCTTCGCCGGCCTCGGCCTGCGGCTGGCCCTGGCGGAGCGCTGAGCATGGCCGAGTTCTTCGCCTATACCGACGGCGCCTGCTCCGGAAACCCCGGCCCCGGCGGCTGGGGCGCGCTGCTGGTCGCGATGCAGGACGGCGAGGTGGTGCGCGAGCGGGAGCTCTCGGGCGGCGAGCCCGAGACCACCAACAACCGCATGGAGCTGATGGCCGCGATCTCGGCGCTGGAGACGCTGGGCCGCCCCACCGTGATCACGGTGGTGACGGACTCGAACTACGTGAAGGGCGGCGTCACCGGCTGGATCCACGGCTGGAAGCGCAACGGCTGGAAGACCGCCTCGAAGTCCCCGGTGAAGAACGAGGACCTGTGGCGCCGCCTCGACGCCGCCCAGGCCCGCCACTCGGTGACCTGGAAATGGGTCAAGGGCCACGCCGGCCACGAGGAGAACGAGCGCGCCGACGCCCTCGCCCGCTCCGGAATGGCCCCGTTCAAGCCCGCCAAGCCCAAGAAGCCCCGCAAACCCGCCGCCGCCCGCTGAGCGCCCCCCGGTTGCAGAGTTGACAGCTGTCAACTCCGCCCCCCCCTCCAGGGCCCCCGCCCGCCCCCGGCGCCCCGGCGCGACGCCGGCCACGCCTCGCAAAGCGCCTGTTCTCCGGAGCCGTCTCTCGCTGATGCCGTAAAGAGCGACTCGGGCGGAGGGGTCAAGGATCGCGAAGCGACCCCCGAAGGGGCCTTGTCCTTTACCCCTCCCGGCGAGTCGCTCAGGCATCTTCAGCGAGAGACGGGTCCGGAGAACAGGCGCGGGCTTGTTCTTTGGTGAGTCAGGAGCCCGCCGGAGGCTCGCGCCCCAGACGATCCCTCCCAACGCCCCCGCAAGCGCCGGCCCAGCCAAGCCCGCCCGCAGGGCGCCTGTAGAAGCCCAGCCGGCGCGACCCCGCAGAGACGCGCCGGCGCCGATCACTCGCCCGGACGCGGATGCGCGAGCCCGGCGAGCTTCGCCTCGGCCGTGGGGTCGATCCCGAGGTGCTCGTCGGTCATCACGCCCGCGTCGGGGTCTTCGAAGACCGCCATGTCGAGCTTGCCCTCGCCCTTGGCCACGATGGTCGAGACCACGGCGTCGCCGGTGATGTTCACCGCCGTGCGGATCATGTCCATCAGCCGGTCGACGCCCAGGATGATGGCGATGCCCTCGATGGGCAGGCCCACCTGGCCCAGCACCATGGTCAGCATCACCAGCCCCACCCCCGGCACGCCGGCGGTTCCGATCGAGGCCAGCACCGCCATGGCGATCACCGTCAGGTAGCCCCCGACGCCGAGGTCGATGCCGTAGACGTTGGCCAGGAACACCGTCGCCACGCCCTGCATGATCGCGGTGCCGTCCATGTTGATCGTGGCGCCGAAGGGCACCGTGAACGAGGCGACCGACTGGTCCGCGCCGATCCGCTCGGTCACGCAGCGGTAGGTCACCGGGATGGTGGCGTTCGACGAGGCGGTCGAGAAGGCGAAGACCTGCGCCGGGCGGATCTTGCGCATGAACACCAGCGGGTTCAGCCCCGACAGCGCCCGCAGGATCAGCATCAGCGTGCCGAACAGGTGGATCAGCAGCGCCGCGGTCAGGGTCAGCACGTAGGCC
Organism: Albimonas pacifica; assembly: GCF_900113695.1. Taxonomy (GTDB): domain Bacteria; phylum Pseudomonadota; class Alphaproteobacteria; order Rhodobacterales; family Rhodobacteraceae; genus Albimonas; species Albimonas pacifica. The sequence continues at coordinate 47,227 of NZ_FOQH01000004.1, forward strand.
AGCACCGGCAGGAACAGCTCGATCCCCTGCTCGGCGAAGGTCTTGGCGATCAGGCAGAAGACGCCGATGGGCGCGAAGGCCATGACGATCTGCACGACCTTCATCATCAGCTCGTTCATGTACTCGCAGGCCGCCACGAAGCCCGAGGACTTCTCGCCCAGCATCAGGGCGGCGACGCCGACCACGATCACGTAGAAGATGATCTGCAGCATCTCGCCCTGGGCGAAGGCGGCGATGGGGTTGGTGGGCACGATCGCCGCGAACACGTCCCAGACCGTCGGCGCCGCCTTGGCGGTCACGCCCGAGGTGTCGACGCCCGCCATGTCGAAGCCGATCCCCGGCCCCACCACCAGCGCCAGCGCGATCGCCACGGCGATGGCGATGGCGGTGGTCGCGAGGTAGAGGGCGAAGCTCTTGCCCCCCACGCGCCCCAGCGCCCGGATGTCGCCGATGCCCGCGACGCCGCAGATCAGCGAGAACACCACCAGCGGCACCACCAGCATCTTGAGCGCGTTGACGAACATCTTGCCGAGCATGGCGAACAGCCCGCCGGTGACGTGCTCGGCGATGAAGTCGGAGCCGATCGCGTTGAAGACCAGCCCCACGACGATGCCCAGCCCCATCCCCAGCATGACCTGCAGGGTGAGGGACATCTTTCTGACTGCCGCCGCCATTTCCCGATCCTCCGTCGAATGCGATGAGGAAGGATCGCACGGATGTCGCGACGCGCAAAAACATTGACGCGCCGCGACCGTTGCAGCGCAAAAGCTTCCGCCGAACGGATGTCGAAACCGTCAGGCGGTCCCATGCGATGTATTTTTTTACCTACAAATCACCTTCCCGCCGCCGCCCGGGGGAATCGCGGATAGGGAGAGCCCCGGCCCCGGCCTTCGCTCCCTTCGCCGCCGCGGCGTCGGCGGGGCCGCTTTCCTCGCGCGGCCAAGCCTCCTATCCTGCGCGCCATGACCCGGCTCCGCTCCCCGCTCGTGCTCCCCGGCGCCGCCGGCGCGCCCTTCTCGACGCGCGAGCGCTGCACGATCCGCGAGCTGCTCAACGACCCCGCCGACCCCGCCGCGAGCCTCGCCGAGGCCACCGTCGCCCCGGGCGCCGTGACCGAGCTGCACGCGCTGGACGTCGACGAGCGCTACGTGGTGCTGCGCGGCAGCGGGCGGCTGGAGCTCGACGGCGAGGGGCGGGACCTCGGGCCCGGCGACGCCGCGCTGATCCCCGCCGGCTGCGCCCAGCGGATCGCCAACACCGGGACGGAGGAGCTGGTGTTCCTCTGCCTCTGCACCCCCCGTTTCACGTCCGCGGGCTACACCCCGCTGGAGGAGATCCCATGAAGATCGACGGCGTCCCCTACCGCACGATCTGGCCCGCCGCCGACGGCGCGGTCGAGATCCTGGACCAGACCCTGTTTCCCCACCGCTTCGAGATCCTGCGCCTGACGGGGCTGGACGAGGCCGCCCACGCCATCCGCGCGATGCAGGTGCGCGGCGCGCCGCTGATCGGCGCGACCGCCGCCTACGGGCTGGCGCTGGCGCTGCGCAAGGACGCCTCGGACGCGGGGCTCGCCTCGGCCGCCGCGACGCTGCTGGCGACCCGGCCGACGGCGGTGAACCTGCACTGGGCGCTGGAGCGGATGAAGGCGGCGCTCGCCCCCCTCGCCCCCGCCGAGCGGGCGGACGCCGCCTGGGCCGAGGCCGCGGCGCTCTGCGACGAGGACGTGGCGATCAACGCCGCCATCGGCGACCACGGGCTGAAGATCGTCGAGGAGCTCGCCGCGAAGAAGGCGCCGGGAGAGCCCGTGCGCATCCTCACCCATTGCAACGCCGGCTGGCTCGCGACCGTCGACTGGGGCACCGCCACCGCGCCGATCTACAAGGCCCACGACAAGGGCGTCCCGGTCGAGGTCTGGGTGGACGAGACCCGGCCGCGCAACCAGGGCGCCTTCCTGACGGCCTGGGAGCTCGGCCGCCACGGCGTGCCCCACAAGGTCATCGTGGACAACGCCGGCGGCCACCTGATGCAGCGCGGGCTGGTGGACATGGTGATCGTGGGCACCGACCGCACCACCGCGCGCGGCGACGTCTGCAACAAGATCGGCACCTATCTCAAGGCGCTGGCGGCCCATGACAACGGCGTGCCGTTCTACGTGGCCCTGCCCTCGCCCACCATCGACTTCACCGTGGACGACGGGTTCGAGATCCCGATCGAGGAACGCTCGGGGGACGAGGTCTCCTGGCTCCCCGGCCTCACCGATGCGGGCGACTACACAAGGGTGCGCCTCACGCCCGAGACCTCGCCCGCCGCCAACCCCGCCTTCGACGTCACCCCCGCCCGCCTGGTCACCGCGCTGGTGACGGAGCGGGGCGTCTGCCCCGCCACGCGCGAGGGCATCGCGGGCCTGTTCCCCGAGCGCGCGGCCGCCTGAGCCGGATGCCCAGGGTCCTGACCACCGAGCGGCTGACGCTCCGCCCCCTGCGCCGCGCCGACGCCCCGGCGCTGGCGCAGGCGGTGTTCGCGGAGGGCGAGGTCGCGACCATGCTGTTCCACGACTGCGCCACCCCCGCGCGGCAGCGCCACTGGGCCGACGACTGGTGCGAGGGCCTGGGCGAGGACGGCGCCCGCGGCGCCGGGATCTGGCGGGCCGGCGGCCTCGGCGCCTTCGCCATCGAGGGGCGGCCGGAAGCGGATCCCGCGCTGCAGGGCTTCCTCGGCGTCGTGGGCTTCTACGGCGCGACGCCCGCGGGCGGCGGCTGGGCGGGCGAGGTGTTCTACGCCCTCGCGCGCCCGGCCCACGGCCGCGGCGCGATGACCGAGGCGGCGAGCGCCGCGCTGGGGGCCTTCCGGGCCCTGCCCGGCCCGCTGCGCCTTTATGCGACCGTGTGGGACCGGCTGAACCCCGCCTCGATCCGGGTGCTGGAGCGCCTGGGCCTGGTCGCCGACGGGCGCATGAAGCTGCTCGACGAATATGCCGAGGCGCGGGTGCTGAGCCTCGCCGACTACGAGCTCGGCCGTCTGCGCGCGGCCCCCGCGGGCGCGCGGGAGGCGCTGGCCCGCACCGCCGCCCTGAAGCTCGGCCACATGGCGCATGAGGGGCTGGTCGCGCGCGAGGACGCGCTGGCCCGCCTCGCGGCCGCCGCGCCCGAGGTCGCGCCGACCCGTTTCGCCGAGGCCTTCGACGAGGGCGCCGCCCTTCCCGGCCTCGCCGTCCTGCGCTGGAGCCGCGCCTGATGCATCCCAATCCCGCCTTCCGCCACGCCGTGCGCGCGCAGCATCTGGAGCTCGCCCGCGCGCGCGGCTTCGGCACGCTGACCGTCTCGGCCGAGCCCTTCCCCCTGCTCTCCCACGTGCCGTTCGTGATGGAGGAGGAGGGGACGGTCGACCTGCACCTGGTCCGCTCCAACCCGATCTCGCGGGCGCTGGCGGCGGGACCGGCCCCGGCGGTGCTGGCGGTGCAGGGGCCCGACGGCTACGTCTCGCCCGACTGGTACGGCGATCCGGGGCAGGTCCCGACCTGGAACTACGTCGCCGTGCACCTGCGCGGCCGCCTCTCGCTGCGCGCGCCCGAGACCCTGCGCCCGCATCTCGAGGCGCTCTCGGACCATTTCGAGGCGACGCTGCCGAAGACGCCCTGGAAGATGTCCAAGGTCCCCGAGGAGGCGCTGGCGAAGCTGGAGCGGATGATCCTGCCCGTGCGCCTCGCGATCGAGGAGACCGACGGCACCTGGAAGCTGGGCCAGAACAAGCCCGAGGCGATGCGCCTGGGCGCGGCGGGGGCGATCGAGGGCTCCCACGGGGCCGAGCTCGCGGAGCTGGCCGCGCTGATGCGGGATCCGCCGGCCTGAGGCGGCGCGCCCCGCTCGCCCTCATCCCCGCCGCCGGCCCCGGGCGGCGCCCCGGGCTCGCCCCGGGGCCTCTCCCGCCCTCGCGCCCCGCGCTTCCGCCGGGCGCCGCGCCGGCTCCGGAGCCCTCCGGACAGGCTACATCCGCGCCCGCGTCGCCGCGTCCGCCGCCTCGCGGATCGCGCGCAGCAGGGGGTGGGCGTCGGTGCGCTCGACGCCGTAGGTCAGGTTGAAGCCGTGGTCGAAGTCGGGCGGGGTCGCGCCGACAGCGTGCTGGAGGATCGTCTCCAGCTTGTCGAACCCCTTGGCGAGCCGCGCCTCCGGCGTCCGGGCGGCCGCGTATTCCTCCCACAGCCCCAGCATCTCGTGGCGCAGATCCTCGGGGAGCGGGGCGCAGAGGCTCTGCATGTCCGCCCGCTCGCGCGCCTCGCGTCCGTCGTCGGCGGCCTGCAGGACCGCGGGCACGTCGCCCGAGATCGCCTCGCCCAGGTCGTGGACCAGCGCCAGCTTCAGCAGCCGCTCGAGGTCCACGCCCGGCAGCTCGCGCGCGAAGAGCACGATCATCAGGGCGAGGCGCCAGGAATGCTCGGCCGTGCTCTCCGCCCGCCCGCCGGAGGTGAACCCCGAGCGGAGCGTGTCCTTCAGGCGCTCGGCGCCCTCCAGGAAGGCGAGGATGGCGGCGAGGCGGTCGGGGGCGATGGGCTGGGTCATGGCTGGACGATGCCTCCGCAGATCGCGGACCGGAAGGGGGCGCAAGCCCCGCCGCCCGCGCCCCGGCTCCCCCGGCCGGGCGGAGGCGGGGGTGGGCGGGCGGGAGCCTCCGGCCGGGTGGGGGAGCCGGGGCGCGGCCCGCCCTCGACGATCACGAGACCGGCCCGCCCTGGGCAGAGCCAGGGGCGGGCCGGCGATCCCCGCCCGCGCCCGGCGCGGGCGACCGGTTGCGGCCCGCGCCGGGCGCGGACCTCGAAACGCGCGCCTGCGTCAGGCGCGGGCGTAGACGTCCTCGTAGCGGATGATGTCGTCTTCGCCGAGATAGGCGCCCGACTGCACCTCGATCAGGTACATCGGCACCTTGCCCGGGTTCTCCATCCGGTGGACGGCGCCCAGCGGGATGTAGACCGACTGGTTCTCGCTCAGGAGCTTCACCTCCTCGTCCACGGTCACCTTGGCCGTGCCCTCGACCACCACCCAGTGCTCGGAGCGGTGGACGTGGCTCTGCAGGCTGAGCTGCGCGCCCGGATAGACCATGATCCGCTTCACCTGGAAGCGGCGGCCGAGGCTGAGCGTCTCGTACCACCCCCAGGGGCGGTGGAAACGCGGGAAGTCCTCGGCCTGGCCCTTGTTCTGCTGCTTGAGGGCGGAGACCGCCTCCTTCACCCGCTGGGCCTGGCGGATGTCGGCGACCACGACCGCGTCCTGCATGGCGACCGCCACGACGTTCTCGAGCCCGATGCCCACCAGCTGCACGCCGTCCGAGTCGGTGCGCAGGTAGGTGTTGGCGCAGTCGATGGCCGTGGCCCCGCCGGTGGTGGCGACCCCCTGCCCGTCCGGCCCGCTCTCGCGCCACACCGTCTCCCACGAGCCGAGGTCGTTCCAGCCCCCGTCGAAGGGCACCACCGAGAGGTTGGCCGCCTTCTCCATCACCGCGTAGTCGATGGAGATCTCGGCCGCGCCCTCGTACTCGGCCTCGCCGAGACGGAAGAAGCACAGGTCCGGCCGGCCGGCCTCGACCGAGGCGCGCACCGGGGCCATCAGCTGGGGCGCATGCTCGGCGAAGGCCGCGAGGATGGTGCGGACCGAGAACAGGAAGATGCCCGCGTTCCACAGGAAGCGGCCGGTGGCCAGCATCTCGCCCGCCTTCTCGGCGGTCGGCTTCTCGACGAAGCAGGTCAGCGGCGCGGCGGCGCCGGCGCTGGGGGCGGCGGGCAGCTCGAGGTAGCCGTAGCCGGTCTCGGGCCGGTCGGGGGTGATGCCGAAGGTGACGATGCGGCCCGCCTCGGCGGCCTCGGCCCCGACCTCGACGGCGGCGCGGAAGGCCTCGTCGTCGCGGATCACGTGGTCCGAGGGGGCCACGAGCATCAGCGCGTCAGGCTCGCCCTCCAGCGCGATGGCGGCGGCGAGCACGGCGGGGGCGGTGTTCCTCAGCGCCGGCTCGATCAGGATCTTGGAGGCGTCGCCCCCCATCTCGCCCAGCTGCTGGGTGGCGATGAAGCGGAACTCGGCGTTGGTGAGCAGCACGGGGGGCGCGTAGCCCGGGCCCGACAGGCGGCTCACGGTCTGCTGGAACAGCGAGGTCTCGCCCATCAGGGCGGAGAACTGCTTCGGATAGCTCTTGCGCGAGAGCGGCCACAGGCGGGTGCCCGAGCCGCCGCACAGGATGACCGGATAGATCTTGCGGATCATGTCGACGTTCGCCTCCGAAGGCAGGTTTTTCCACACACACGAGGTCCCCGCGCCCCCGTCCCACCGGGAGCGCAGGGACCTTGATAGCCGCTCGGGGCGGGCGGTCAAAGTTTCGGGAGCGGAGCGCGGCGGTTGGGCGCGGCGGAGCTTAGAAGAGCTTCAGAATGAAGGACACAAGCTCCCACGCGATTTCGCCCAGCCGATACATCGAGACGAGTCGCTCAATCTCATCCACCGAGCGCCCGACGCGGCGTGCGAGCTCGACTATCTGCTCGGGCCTCATGCTGCCGAAGCGGATCAGCCAGGCCAGCCGGGTCGCCAAGCGATAGAACGCGTCGCGTGCAGCTTCACCGAGGATCGGGGCGCCTTCCGTGGCGCCGGACTGATCGAGGATATCGAGGTCTTCCGCCATCTCTTCCGCGAGCGGCGGGTCCAGCGTGTCCTCGTTCTCTTCCAACAGGACCCGGTAGGCCTGTCGAGCGTCTTGCGGCGGCATCTGGGATTGGTGTTTGAACCGTTCTGCGACAAGCTCCGCAACCGCCTTCACGCCGATGCGCATGTCGATCGTGCTTTGCGCGCAGGTGTCGCGGAATGCGATCAGACGGCTATCTTCGCCCAGATCCCCCAGCGACTTCATCTCCCTCCCGATTTCGAGAGCGGCGAGGTTGAAGTCGTCGTGCAGGCGGCGAGGGTTGGCGCGATAACTGGTCAGGGCTCGGTCGAGGCGCCGGACCGTCGCCTTCAATTCTGGGACACGGTTGCCGAGACCGTCTTCACGGAAGTCGTCCAGAGCGTCGGCGACTCGGTTCACGGCATCGGCGACGATGTCGGCGTCGTCCTCGGGGACCGGAAAACTGGAGATTCGAGCCGTGCTTGACGAAAGATCGAGAACTTCGCCTTGTGGAAGCGCTGCCGCGCGCTCGGCGATCAATTCCGAGATCCGTGCGTTCAGTTCCCGCGGCGCACCTTCCCAAAGCGCGTCGGAAATCAGCGCTATGTCCCGCTCTAGGTCCCAGTCGATGGCCCCACCGCTGAGGCGCGCCTCATACCATCCGACCCAAACGTCCCAGCCATCACCGGCGTCTAGGAGTTTTCGTCTAAGATCATTCCAAAGCTCCAGTAGCTGCTGTGGTTGGCGCGTCAGCCACAGCGGCAAAAGGGCCAGCTGATCGCTGCCCTGCTCGACGTACGCTACGGTGTCTGCTTCGGCGGCGGCTTTGGCAGCATCAGTGGCATCGCGAAAAGCGTCGTCCACGGTAGAGGCCGTCGCTCTAGCGGCAGCGGCGTAAACGCAGGCTTTGGCGGCGTAAACGTGGACATTGGTTGCGACTGTGGCAGCTGCTGCGTTGGCGATAGCGGCGGCGGCAGCGTGGGCGGCGAGGACGGCGTTCTTGGCGTCCTGAGTCTTAGCCTTGGTCACGAGAGCCTCGAACTTGGCTTCGGTCGTGACTACGGCTGCGTTCGCGACCACGGCAGCCCGTTTAATACCGGCGTCATTCGAAAAAACGACACCTGCGGATGATGTATACAGTGCGCGTATGCATGGAGCTAATAGATTGGAAGGGAAGTTAGCTTCGGAGTTGGAGTCGGCCAAGACTAGAATAGGAAGTGCTTGGAGTGCAGCGCGGATTGAAAAGACTCGCGCGAAGTGCGGCGGCTGGCGCTCAAGCCAGTGTGCGACTGCATCGATGTCGCTAAACTTCGGAAGATCCGCCACTCAGTGCCCCGTTATTCAACGCCGTCGAACATAGACGGCGGGCGGGTCCGCGCAAGCGCCCCCTCACCCTTCCGGGTGGAAATGCGCCCAGACCGTCTCCGCCAGCGCCTCGCTGACGCCCTCCACCGCCTTCAGGTCTTCGATCCCGGCGCGCCCCACAGCCTTGGCGGAGCCGAAATGGGCCAGCAGGGCGCGTTTGCGGGCCGGTCCCACGCCGGCGATCTCGTCCAGCGGGTTGGCGGAGACGGCCTTGGAGCGTTTGGCGCGGTGGGTGCCGATGGCGAAGCGGTGGGCTTCGTCGCGGAGGCGCTGGATGAAATAGAGGGTGGGGCTGCGGTGGGGGAGCGCGAAAGGCGGCCTCCCCGGGGCATGGAAGATCTCCTTGCCGGCGTCGCGGTCCTCGCCCTTGGCGACGCCGAAGAGGGCGATGTCCTCGAGGCCGAGCTCGGTCATCACCCCGTGGGTGGCGGAGACCTGGCCCTGGCCGCCGTCGATCAGGAGAAGGTCCGGCCACAGGCCCTTGTCGCGGTCCGGGTCCTCCTTCAGCAGGCGGGCGAAGCGGCGGTCGAGGACCTCGCGCATCATCGCGAAGTCGTCGCCGGCGGCGCCCTCGCGCTTGATGTTGAACTTGCGGTACTGGGACTTCTCGAAGCCCTCGGGGCCGGCGACGATCATCGCGCCGACCGCGTGGGCGCCCTGGATGTGGGAGTTGTCGTAGACCTCCACCCGCCGCGGGGGGGCGTCGAGGCCGAAGCTCTCGGCCAGGCTTTCCAGCAGGGCGGTCTGGGCGGAGCTCTCGGCCAGGCGACGGGCGAGGCTCTCCTTCGCGTTCTTCAGGGCGTGTTCGACCAGCATCCGCTTCTCGCCCCGCTGGGGGACCGAGACGCGCACGCCCTTGCCGCGGCGGGTGGTCAGCGCCTCCATCAGCAGCTCGGGGTCGTCCACGGGATCGGAGAGGAGCACGCGCTTGGGCGGCTCCTTGGTGGAGTAGAACTGGACGAGGAAGCTCTCCAGGATCTCGGCCGGCTCGGCGCCGGAGCCGGTGCGGGGGTAGTAGGCGCGGTTGCCCCAGTTCTGGTGGGCGCGGAAGAAGAACACCTGAACGCAGGCCTGGCCGCCCTCCATGTGGAGCGCCACCACGTCGGCCTCGTCGACGGTCTCGGGGTTGATGCCCTGGACGGCCTGCACCTGGGTCAGGGCGCGGATGCGGTCGCGGAGCGCCGCCGCGCGCTCGAACGCCATCTCGGCGCTGGCGGCGGCCATCTCGGCGGCGAGGGTCTTCTGCACGTCGGTGCTCTCGCCCTTCAGGAAGCGCGAGGCGTCGGCGACGGTCTGGGCGTAGTCCTCCTCCGAGATGCGGCCCACGCAGGGGGCCGAGCAGCGCTTGATCTGGAACAGGAGGCAGGGGCGGGTGCGGCCCTCGAACACCGAGTCCGTGCAGGTGCGCAGCTGGAAGGCCTTCTGCAGCTGGTTGAGCGTGCGGTTGACGGCGCCGGCGGAGGCGAAGGGGCCGAAATACTTGCCCGGCTCGCGCCGCGCGCCGCGGTGCTTGCCGATCCTGGGGAACGGGTGCGCGTCGCCGATCAGCACGTTGGGGAACGACTTGTCGTCGCGCAGCAGCACGTTGAAGCGGGGCTTGAGCTGCTTGATCAGGTTCTGCTCGAGCAGCAGCGCCTCGGTCTCGGAGCTCGTGGTCAGGAACATCATCGAGGCCGTGGCCTGGATCATCCTCGCGATCCGGGCGGTGTGGCCGGTTGGGCGGGCGTAGCTCGCCACCCGCTTCTTCAGGCTGCGCGCCTTGCCGACGTAGAGCACGTTCTGCGCGGCATCGAGCATCCGGTAGACCCCGGGCGCATCGGGCAGGTGGCGCAGTTCCGCGCGGATCACCTCGGCGCCGGTTCTGGGGGCGCCTGATTTCTGGGCGCCCGGGGTTCCGGCGGCAGGAGGGGACCCCTCCGCCGGGTCGATCCCGTCGGGTTCCGTGGCGTCCCGTCCGGATTCCGGAGACGGGGCGGCGTCAGAGGGCGGCTTGTTCATGAGTCGCGTCCGGGGCTAGTCCAGCCATCTGCGGGGTGCAAGGACGAATGAATTCACCGTTCCTGTGGATAAGTGTGTGGGCATCCCTGAATGACTCTTGCTTCCCGTTGGCCGCAAAGGGTTTTTCCCTCCTGAGCCAAATTTTGGGCACATTTTCAAAGCCCTGAAAACAAAGGAGAAAAAACTTCGCCCCGGCAAATTCATGATTTTGTTTACGAATTCGTGACGATGGGGAGAGCGGCCGGGCGCGGGGTGGACAACTGTTGCGTTGCGTCAGGTTCAGGTTGCGCCCCGCCCCGTCATGGCGCGGCGGAAACGCAACCGGGAGTTGCTCGGGGCGCGGCGTCATGGCATTTTCATTCACGACCGATGACGTCCGGGGTGCGCCAGCCCAGGTGCTGGCCCGCGTCCACGGCGATCATCTGCCCGGTCACCGCGTCGGCGGAGATCAGGTAGCGCAGGGCGGCGCAGATCTCGGCCGGCGAGCCGCCGCGCTGCAGGATCGTGCCGCGGCGCTGGGCGTCGAAATGCTCCTGCGTCTGGCGGTCGCCGCGCAGGGTGGGGCCGGGGCCGATGGCGTTGACCCGGATCGCGGGGGCCAGCGCCTGGGCGGCGCTGCGGGTCAGCGCCCACAGGCCGTGCTTGGCGAGCGAGTAGGTCATGAAGGCGGGCGTCGGCTTCCACACCCGCTGGTCGGCCATGTTGACCACCAGGGCGCGGGCGACCGGCCAGCCCTCGGGGTCGGTCCCGGCGGCGGGGGCCTGGGCGGCGAAGGCCTGGGTCAGGAACAGCGGCGCGCGCAGGTTGGAGCCGAGGTGACGCTCCCAGCTCTCCGCCGTCACCGAGCCGATGGCGTCCGGCTCGAAGATCGAGGCGTTGTTGATCAGCAGCGTCAGGGGGCGGCCCAGCGCCTCGGCCGCGCGGGGGACGAGGGCGTCGACCTGGGCTGCGTCGAGCAGGTCGGCGGGCAGCACCGCGGCGCGGCGGCCGGCGGCCTCGACCGCGGCGGCGGCCTCGTCGGCGCCCGCGCGCGAGGACATGCAGTGCAGGGCCACGTCCCAGCCCATCTCGCCCAGGCTCCGCGCCATGGCGGCGCCCAGCCGGCGGCCGGCGCCGGTGATCAGCGCGGCCCCGGGCGCGAGGCCTGCGGTCGTCTCCTGCGTCATCTCTTTCCCCCTGTCCGAAGGGGCGGCGCCGGACCCCATGGGGATCAGATCGCGACGGTCAGCGCCACCCATGCGTAGAGGACATAGAGCGCGGTCATCCCCGCGCCCATCCACCGCGCGATGGGAAACCATCCCGCGACGAAGGGGGCCAGCAGGGCGGCGGCGGCGATCATCACCCACAGGTCGATGGTCAGGATCGCCTGGGGCACTTCCAGCGGGCCGAAGAAGCTCGCCACGCCCATGATCGCGAGAATGTTGAAGATGTTCGAGCCGATCACGTTTCCGAGCGCGACGTCCGCCTGGCGGCGCAGCGCGGCCATGATCGTGGTGGCGAGCTCGGGCAGCGAGGTGCCCAGCGCCACCAGCGTCAGGCCGATCGCGGCCTCGGAGACGCCGGCGGCCAGCGCCACGCCCCGCGCGCCCTCGATCAGCAGGTGAGCGCCCAGCGGCAGGCCGGCGAGGCCCAGCGCCAGGAACAGGGCGATCTTCCAGACCGCCATGTGGGGGTCCGCCTCGGCGATCTCCTCGGGCAGGTCGTCCTCGACGATCTCGCCGGCGGCGGCGGCCTCGCGCCGGTGGTCGCGGGCGGTGCGCCAGGCGTCCCACAGCACCGCCGACAGCAGCGCCAGCAGCAGGATCCCCTGCGGCCAGTCCAGCGGCCCCATCCACAGCAGGGCGGCGAACAGCAGCGTGGCCGCGCCCATCATCATGTAGTTGCGCCGCGTGTCGCAGTCGCGCGCGTCGATGGGCTTGAGCATCGCCGGCAGGCCCAGCACCAGCATCACGTTGGCGATGTTGGACCCGACGACGTTGCCGAAGGCGATGCCCGGCGCGTCGTCCAGCGCCGCCTGGATCGAGATCAGCAGCTCGGGCGCCGAGGTCCCGAAGGCCACGATGGTCAGCGACACCAGCAGGGCCGGGATTCCCAGCCTCAGCGCCAGCGCCACCGCGCCCCGCACCAGCGCGTCGCCCGCCCCCAGGAGGATGGCGAGCCCGACGACCGCGATGACGAGGTCCATGAACTTCCTTTCGCGCTGGCTGCGGCTGGCGGCCCCTCCATATGGGGGCGGCCCGGGCGAATTGAACGGGGCGGGGGCTGGGTCGTGGCGGCAGGTCGCGGCCCGCGGGAGGGCGGGCGCCGCTCAGTCGCGCCGGTCCGGCGGCCGGGGCCGCCGCCCGAACAGCCGCCTGCGGCCCGCGCCGTCGCCCGCGCGCGGGCGGCCGAAGATCAGCACGATCGCGGCCATGATCACGAGGAAGAGAAGCGCGAGTTTCGCGAGCATCCGGCCTAGATCCCCAGCCGCGCCCACATGGCCTGGGTCTCGAGCTGGGCGGCCGCGGCGGCGGCGGCGTCGGCCGCCACGCCGTTGGGGCCGTTGACCAGTCCCAGGCGCTGGCCCAGCGCGCGGCGGGGCCCGTATTCCTTGAACTTCACCTTCTCGCCCAGCTTGTCGCGCATCACCGAGGGCAGGTGGCCGATGCCGTCGGCAAGGCCCAGCTCGGTGGCGCGCGCGCCGGTCCAGAACTCGCCCGTGAACAGGTCGATGTCGGCCAGCCGCGCGCCGCGACGCTCGCGCACATGGGTCTGGAACAGGGTGTGGATCTGGTCCTGCATCTCGCGCAGGGTCGCCACGTCCTCCTCCCGCTCCGGCTGGAACGGGTCGAGGATCGCCTTGCGGGCGCCGGCGGTGTGCACCCGCCGCTCGACCCCCACCTTGGCGATCGCCTGGTGGAAGCCGAAGCCGGCCGAGATCACCCCGATCGAGCCGATGATCGAGGCGCCGTCGACCCAGATCTCGTCCGCCGCGCAGGCCAGCCAGTAGCCGCCCGAGGCGGCCGCGTCCTCGCAGAAGGCGTAGACGGGAACCTTGGTCTCGTCCGCCAGGCGCCGGATGCGGCTGGCGATCAGCCCCGACTGCACCGCCGAGCCGCCGGGCGAGTTCACCGCCAGCGCCACCGCCGCGGGCTTGGTTCCGAAGGCGGATTCGAGCGCGGGGCCGATGAACTCGTCGCTCAGCGACGAGGCCATGCGCCCCGGCATTCCGATCGGGCCATAGAGGCGAACCACGGAAACGCGGGGCGGGCGGCGCATCAGGCGCGAGAGGTTGGTTCGCAGGGTCATTGCGATCTACTTAGATTGGCGCCGGTTCCCCGGCAACCACGCCGCGCGCGCCGTCGCGGGCGAAGTCGTCGCGGGCTGCAACCGACGCGGGTCCCGCAAGCGGCCCGATGCGCGGTCTTGTCGGCATTCCGGGGCCGCTCATATTCCGCTTCCCTTGTCTGGCGCGGCCGCATGGCTAGAATGCGCGGGTCCGCGGCGCGGCCTTCCCGCGCGCGCCGCCGGCTGCGGAGCGCCGATGACCCATCTGATGAGCCGCGAGGAGCTGCTGACCCACGAACTCGAGCGCCTGCGCGCCGAGCACGGGGATCTCGACGCCGCCATCGAGGCGATGCAGGGCAACCCCCTGTCAGACCAGCTCGCGATGCGGCGGCTGAAGAAGCGCAAGCTGGCGCTGAAGGACCAGATCACGCGGATCGAGGACGAACTGTTCCCCGACATCATCGCCTGACGCCCCGCGGGCGTCAGGCCCGCCGCCTGCCGGACCGCCTGGCCCCCGACGCTGCGCCCGCACCCTGTCACGCGGACGTCACGCCGCCTGTGCGAATCCCTGTCCTGCCGGCGGGGACGGGCCCCGGACGGCGGTACGGGAGACAGGGACATGGCCTTCGACGCCTCCGACTTCGACCGCTTCGACTTCGCCGCCGCCGAGACCGCGGACGAGCCCTTCGAGTCCTCCGAGCGTTTCGCGCCCCAGAGCGAGGCGCCCATCGAGTGGGACGCCGCCGGCGGCGTCTCGATCGCCTTCTGATCCCGCTTCTTCCGCTCGCCTGCGCCCCCGCGCCGGCGTGACAGACGCCGCCCCGTCCGCTATGCGGCCTCAAGGCGGCCCCGGCGCCGTCTCCGCCCCGCAAAGAGGTGACGCATGGCGCAGGACCCCGACCAGACCGATCTCGACCCCGACGTCGATACGGACGAGACCCTGGAGACCCTCGAGGAGGAGGCCACGCTGGCCGCCGAGGAGGTCCCGCCCCTGGTCGGCGTGGTGATGGGCTCGCAGAGCGACTGGCCCACGATGTCCGCGGCCCGCGACGTGCTGGTCGCCATGGGCGTGCCGCACGAGATCCGCATCGTCTCCGCCCACCGCACCCCCGACCGCCTGTTCGCCTATGCCGAGGCCGCGGCCGACCGCGGGTTGCGCGCGATCATCGCCGGCGCCGGCGGGGCCGCGCACCTGCCCGGCATGCTGGCCGCCAAGACCCGGGTGCCGGTGCTGGGCGTGCCGGTGCGCTCGAAGGCGCTGTCGGGCCTCGACAGCCTGCTCTCCATCGTCCAGATGCCCCGCGGCGTGCCGGTCGGCACGCTCGCCATCGGCGAGGCGGGGGCCGCCAACGCCGCCCTGCTGGCGGTGGCGATGCTGGCGACCACCGACCCCGAGCTCGCCGAGCGGCTGGAGATCCTGCGCGAGGCGCAGACCGAGGGCGTGGCCGAGGAACCCCATGACGACTGAGCCGACCGCCGAGCCCATCGCTCCGGGCGGCACCCTGGGCATTCTCGGCGGCGGCCAGCTCGCCCGGATGCTGTCGATGGCGGCCGCGCGCCTGGGCATCCGCTGCGTGATCCTCGCGCCCGAGGCCGAGCCCTGCGCCGGCGACGTCGCCCACCGGGTGATCCGCGCCGACTACGCCGACCCCGAGGCCCACAGGGAGCTCGCCGCCGCCTGCGCCGCGGTGACCTACGAATTCGAGAATGTCCCCGTCGACGCCGCCCGCGCCCTGCAGGCGCTGGTCCCCGTGCGCCCCGGGCCGAAGGCGCTGGAGATCGCCCAGGACCGCGTTCCGGAGAAGGATTTTCTCAACGGCATCGGGCTTTCGACGGCGCCCTATCGGGCGGTGGATTCAGAGGCGGAGCTGGCTGCGGCCTTCGCCGACCTCGGCGGCCCGGCGATCCTGAAGACCCGCCGACTGGGCTACGACGGCAAGGGCCAGGCCCGGCTGAACGGGCCCGCGGACGTCCCCGCCGCCTGGGCCGCCGTCGCCGGGGCGCCGAGCGTGCTGGAGGGCTTCGTCCCCTTCCGCCGCGAGGTCTCGGTGATCGCCGCCCGCAGCCTGACCGGCGAGGTGGTGGCCTTCGACCCGGCCGAGAACGTGCATGCCGAGGGCATCCTGCGCACCTCGATTGTCCCCTCGGGCCTGACCGCCATGCGCCGCACCGATGCGGTGCTGGCGGCCGGCAAGATCCTGCAGGCGCTCGATTACGTGGGCGTGATCGGGGTGGAGTTCTTCGAGACCGCCCAGGGCCTCGTGGTCAACGAGATCGCGCCGCGGGTGCACAACACCGGGCACTGGACTCTGGACGCCTGCCTCGTCGACCAGTTCGAGCAGCACGTGCGCGCCGTCTGCGGCTGGCCGCTGGGCGACGGCGCCCGGCACTCGGACGCGGTGATGAGCAACCTGATCGGCGACGACGCCTCCGACTGGAGGGCGCTCGCCGCCGATCCGGGGGGACGCCTGCATCTCTACGGCAAGGGCGAGGCCCGCCCCGGCCGCAAGATGGGGCACGTCACGCGGCTCACGCCCCGAAGCTGAGGCGCAGCAGGCGCCGGCCGAACGGCGACGCCGGGCGGCGGGCGCGCGCCGCGTCGTCCCGGTAGGCCGCCGCCTCCCGGGCGCGCGCCTTCAGCTCGGCCCGGGCGCGGGCCTTGGCCTGCCGACGCGCCTCCTCCTGCTCGAGCGCCCGCGCCGCGTGGGCCAGCGCGTCCGCCTGCCGGCGGGCCATCGCCGCCCGCTCGCTGGCGGAGGGGATGGATTCGTAGGCGTCCCGAAAGGTCGCGACGCGGATCGTCTCGTTCAGGATCTGAAACATCTGCTGCTCCATCGCGGGGGGGGCGTCGAGCGTCGGCGCCGGGTTTCGATACGTGACAGATGCGGCTGCGGGCGTGAGAATGCGACTCAGGAAAAAACGCGACCTGTAAGCTGGGGTTTCAGATGAGCCGGCCCGCCCCGCTCCCCTCCCTGACCGCGCTGCGCGCCTTCGAGGCGGCGGCGAGGACGCTGAGCTTCTCCGAGGCGGGGCGGGAGATGAACGTCTCCCACGCCGCGGTGGCGCAGAGCGTGCGCAAGCTGGAGGCGGAGCTGGGCCGGCCGCTGCTGCGCCGCGCCGGCCGCGGGCTGGCGCTGACCGCCGACGGGGCGCTGCTGGCGCGCGGGGTGACGGAGGGCTTCGACCGCATCCGCGCCACGCTGGAGGCCTTCGAGGAGGAGGACGCCGCCCGCCCGGTGCGCGTCACCCTGACCCCGAATTTCGCGGTGGGCTTCCTGATCCCCCGCCTCGGCGGCTTCCGCCGGGCGCATCCGGAGGTGCAGCTCGACATCGACCCCTCGGCCCGGGTGGTGGACCTGGCGGAGGAACGCATGGACCTCGCCATCCGCTACGGCGCCGGCGGCTGGCCGGGGGTGGAGAGCCGGCTGCTGGTGCCCAGCCCGCGGATCATCACCGCCGCGCCCTCGCTGATCGCGGGGCGCGAGGTGCGCCGCTACGAGGATCTGGCCGCCTTCCCCTGGCTGCAGGAGCAGGGGACGGAGGAGATGACCCGCTGGCTGGCCGAGAAGGGCGTGACCGGGCTTCACGGGGTCGGGGGGGCCTACCTGCCGGGCTACATGATCCACCCGGCGCTGCTCGACGGCCAGGGGGTGGCGCTCTCGGGCAAGGTCTTCGTGCAGGCGGATCTCGACGCCGGGCGGCTGGTGAAGCTGTTCGAGGACGAGGATCCCGACGGCCGCCTCGGCTACCACATCGTGCGTCGCCCGGGGCCGGAGCGGCCGGGCGTGCAGGCCTTCACCCGCTGGCTGCGGCGCGAGGCGGCCCGGCCCGGCGGCGCGGGGACCATGGCGCTGTCCGGGCGGACCTGAGCGCCGGGCCCATGGGCGCCCGGACGTGCGGACGCCCCAGAGCGGGGCCCGGGGCGTTCGGCAAGCGCGCGGCGGAGTTGCGCCCGGCCGGCGCCCGGCTCAGTTCCCGGCGCGGCGGCGCGGGGCGGCCTTCAGCCCGCGGGAGATCGCCTCGACGCCCGAGCTCGCCGCCCGGCCCAGCGGATTGGCGCGCATCCGGGCCTTGGCCTTCTCGATCTTCATCACGTCCGAGATGCGCCGGTCGAGGTAGCCCCAGGTGTCGGCATGATCCTCGGAGTCGTCGGCCAGCCAGTAGAGCACGGTCGAGGAGATCACCGCCGACAGGGTGGCGCGCTTGGAATACCAGTTGAAGTCGTCGCTCTCGTCGCCGAGCGCGGTCCAGATCGCGTCCGCCGTGCCCCAGACCAGGCGCGCCCCGCGGGCGGCGTTGGTGGGCAGCGCGAACAGCGAGGCGGCGCGGCGCACGGCCTCCTTCTCGGTGGGGCCGGAGACCGATTCCAGCCGCAGCCGGATCGCCAGCGTGATGCGCGCGGTCATGCCCATGGCGCTCAGCGGCTCGCGCGCCAGCGCCTCCAGCATCCGGCGGTCGCCGAGCTGGTGGAAGGCGGCGGCGGCGTCGACGCCCGCGGGAAAGGCCATGCGGGCCACGTCCTCGGGCACGTCGGCGTCCACCGCGGCCATGTCGATGGCGGCGCGGGACCAGCCGTCGAACTCCACGTGTTCGGGCAGTCTTTCCAGCAGCTTGGCGCGCACCGCGTCGAGGCCGGAGGGCTCCTGCGCGGGCGCGCTCGGGGCGCCCGCGGGGGCGGCGCCGGCGCCGGCGGGGGCGTCGTGTTCGGGCAGGGACATGGTCGCTCCTCTCTGTCGACGCCCCATCAGATACGCCGTCGGGCCGCCGCGGCAAGGGCTGTGGACAGGTCCGGGAGGCGTTGATATAAGGCGCGCTCCTGCGGCCAGACAGCTATGAAAGGTGGTGAGTACCCGTGCAGGTTATGGTCCGCGACAACAATGTCGACCAGGCGCTCCGCGCGCTGAAGAAGAAGATGCAGCGCGAAGGCGTGTTTCGTGAGATGAAGCTTCGTCAGCACTATGAGAAGCCGTCCGTGAAGCGTGCCCGCGAGCAGGCCGAAGCGATCCGTCGCGCCCGCAAGCTCGCGCGCAAGAAGGCGCAGCGCGAAGGACTGCTGTAAGGCTCACGCCTGAATTCGGAGAGCGTCGCGCCACAGGCGCGCGCCCCCGGGGGAGCTGCGCCGACGGCGCACGCCCCGCCTGAAAACTGGAACCCCCGGGCCCGGCCCGGGGGTTTTTCATTGCGCGCCCGCCAGGCGGCTTGCGTTTCCACGGGCCGGAGCTCTCTCTATCGTGAGCGGGCCCGCGCGGCGGAGAGCGCCCGCGCGGGCGTGGCAGGGCCGACGGCGCGCGGCTTCACGACCTCGCCTCCCGGGCGTCCAGTTTTCGCCCTTCCGCGACTGGAAGCTCCGCGCTGAAACGGACAGGAGGACCCCCATGAACGCCCCGCGCCTGATTCTCAGCGCCTTCGTGGCCTTCGGCCTCGCGTCCTGCGGAACCCCGCAGGGCGGCGGCGCCCCCGGGCCGCGGCCCGCCTCGGCCCAGCAGGCCGAGCGCCAGCAGTCGCAGCAGATCCTCGCCGAGCTGCAGCAGAAGAACATGCTGATCGGCGGCGACCGGGTGAACGGCTACGTCGACCAGATCACCGCGCGCATCGACGCCGCCCGGCCCCGCAACGCCAGCCGGCTGCGCACCTACATCATCAAGGACGCCGCGGCGAACGCCTTCACCTCGGGCGCGGGCTACGTGTTCATCCACGCCGGCCTGCTGGCCACGATGGAGAACGAGGCGCAGCTCGCCATGGTGCTCGCCCACGAGATCGCCCACGAGGACCTGGGCCATGTCTCCGCCGGCATGGCGCAGCGCCAGAACGTGGCCATCGGCCAGGCGCTGGCCGGCATCGGCGGCGCCCTGCTGGGCGTGCCGGGCGAGCTGACCAACCTGGTGGCGGGCGTCGGCGGCCAGGCCTACTACGCCGACTTCTCGCGCGAGCAGGAGCGCGCGGCCGACGAGCTCGGGATGAAGTACCTGGTCGCGGCCGGCTACGACGGCATCGCCGGCGCCAAGAGCTTCCAGGTCATGCGCCGGATGTACGGGGACAACACCAGCTTCCTGTCGACCCACCCCGGGACCACCGACCGCCAGCGCACGCTCGAGGCGGAGGCCCGCCAGCTCGGCGGCGCCAAGGGCCGCGTGGCGCAGGACGAATACCTCAGGAAGACCAACCCCGTGCGCAAGATGGCCATCAAGGTCTACGAGCAGAACAACCGCAACGCCGAGCTGCAGCAGGCCCGCAGCAACCTGCGCGCCGCCCGCTGAGCCGGCCCCCCTCCGGAAACCCGACCGCCGGCCGCCCCTCGCGGCCGGCGGTCCGCGTTCAGGCGCGGGGCGCGCCCGCCGGGTCGACCGGCGCGAACGGCCCCTGCGCCCGCTCCAGCGCCGCGCCGGCGGCGAGCAGCAGCGGCTCGCCGAAGCGGGCCGAGAGGAGCTGCACCCCGGTCGGCAGCCCCTCCTCGATCCCCATCGGCACCGAGAGGCCCGGCAGCCCGATGATCGGCGGCGCGGCGGCGGGGACCTGGCTGCGGAAGAACGCCTCGTAGTCCGTCTGCGGGTCGACGTCGGCGCCCGCGGGATGCGGCCGCGCCCAGGAGGTCGCGGTCAGCAGCAAGGGGGCCTTCTCGAAGAAGGCCTGCCACTCGCGCAGCAGGGTCGAGCGGCGGCCGAGCAGCGCGAGGAACCCGCCCGGATCGGTCGGCATGAGGTCGCGCAGCACGCCGTGGGCGCGCTCGGTCTGGATGCGGATGGCGGCGTCGCCGTGTGTCTCGACCACCGGCCAGAGGGTG
Source organism: Albimonas pacifica (assembly GCF_900113695.1). Classification (GTDB taxonomy): domain Bacteria; phylum Pseudomonadota; class Alphaproteobacteria; order Rhodobacterales; family Rhodobacteraceae; genus Albimonas; species Albimonas pacifica. The sequence goes on from NZ_FOQH01000004.1 coordinate 67,280, forward strand.
GCGTAGAGCTCGGCCCCCAGCATCAGCCGCCAGTAGTCGCCCAGCTCCAGCAGGGAGGGCGGGGGGACGTCGACGATCTCGTATCCGGCCTCGGCGAGGATGCGCGCGGCGCGGCGGATGGCGTGGGTGACCGAGGGGTGGGTGGCGCAGCCCTCGCCCGATTCCAGCACCGCCACCCGGCAGGGCCGGCGGGCGTCGGAGCCGCGCAGCCGCGGCGCCGCCACCTGCCAGACGTCGCGCGCATCGGGCAGGCAGAGCGCGCGCAGCGCCAGGGCCGCGTCCTCGACCGAGCGGGTCAGCGGCCCCTGGACCGAGGCCATCTGGCTCACGATCGGCCGCTCCGCCGCCTGGGAGGGGTTGAAGGCGCCGGTCAGCCCCGAGGTCGGCCGCAGCCCCACCAGCCCGCAGCAATAGGCCGGGTAGCGGATCGAGCCGCCGAGGTCGTTGCCGTGCCCCACCGCCCCGATCCCCGCCGCCGTCGCCGCGGCCGCCCCGCCGGAGGAGCCGCCGGGCGTCAGCGCCGGGTCGTAGGGGTTGAGCGTGGCGCCGTGCAGGTCGTTGTCGGTGAACCAGCGCATCGAGAAGCAGGGCGTGTTGGTGCGCCCCACGATCACCGCCCCCGCCGCCTTCAGCGCCCGCACCACCGAGCCGTCTGCCGGGGCGGTCAGGTCCCGGAAGGCCACGACCCCGTTGGTCGTGGGCCGCCCGCCGTAGTCGACGTTGATCTTCACCGTCACCGGCACGCCGTGCAGCGGCCCCACGGCGTCGCCCCGGCGCAGGGCCTTCTCGGCGGCCTCGGCGGCGGCGAGGGCCTCCTCGTGCAGGGGATCGACCACGGCGTTGATCGCGGGGTTCGCGGCGTCGAGCCGGGCCAGCGCGCTGCGCGTCGCCTCCACCGCCCCGATGCGCCCGGCGGCGATCCCGCGCGCTAGGTCCCCCGCGGTCCAGGTCCAGAGGTCGTCGGTCATCGCGGGGCTCCTGTTCGGCGGGGGCTCCGCCATGGGTTCCACCCCGGGCGCGCGGTTTCAAGCGGGACGCGACGTCGGTCGCGGCGGCGCGGGGCGCCGGCCGGGCGTCCGAAACGAAAAGGACCGACGCCGGCGCCGTGGGGCGGCCCGCGTCGGTCCCTGTCGATGTCGCGCCGGGTCCCGCGAGGGGCCCGGGGGCGGCGTCAGCTGTTCACCAGCGCCATGAAGATCAGGATGATCGCCACCAGCACGGCGACGATGTTGATCGTCTTGAGGAACAGGCCGAAGGTCTTCTCCTGCTCGGTGATGTTCATCTTGCCGGGCTCGTAGTCGGCCATGTGGGTCGCTCCCCTTGGTCGGCGCCGGGCGGGCGCACGTCGATGGTCTCTCCCGCCTCCTATCCGCGCGGGCGCGCGGGGATCAAGGCGGAAATGGTCGCAATCGGCCGCGCAGGCGGCCGGCCGGCCGCGCTCAGCGCGCCAGGCGCCACAGCCAGGCGCCGTCCTCGCGCGCCTCGCGCACCGCCTCGCCCGAGCGGCGCATGTGGTTGAGGTGGCCCAGCGCCTCGTTCAGCGCCAGGCGGTAGACGGCGGGCGGGATCTCGCGCCCGAAGAGGGGCACGAAGCACTCGGAGGCGGTGCGCGGCTCCGCCAGGTGGGCGCGCAGGCGCTTGATGGCGCCGTGGTGGTTGGCGATCAGCTGGCGGAACCGCGTCGGCAGGCCGGTGTAGACGCCCTTGTGGCCCGGCAGCGCCAGGTGATCCTCGCGCGCGTGGGCCAGCAGCTTCTCGCAACTCTCCAGCCATTCGCCGACCGGGTCGGCGTCGGGCTCGGTCGGGTAGACGCCGAGGTTGGAGGAGATGCCGGGAATCGCCTGGTCGCCGACCACCACCAGATTGTCGTCCAGCGACCAGAAGGTGGCGTGCTCGGGCGCATGGCCGTCGCCCATGCGCACCGTCCAGCGACGGCCGCCCATGGCGATCTCCTCGCCCTCCACGATCCGGCGGTAGCCCAGCGGCAGCCGCCAGGTGGCGGCGGAGGTGTTGAAGGGCCCGTCGGCCACGAACTTCTCCACCAGCTCCGCCGGCACGCCGCCGCGGGTCCAGTGGGCCAGCATCTCGGGCGGGTGCGTCTCCTGGTGGTCGAGCTGCAGCATCCGCGCGTTCAGCCAGGCGGTGCGGGTGGTCCAGAACTCGGCCCCGTGCTCCTTGATGAACTTGCCCACCAGCCCGACGTGGTCGGAGTGGTGGTGCGTGGCGATCACGCGGGCCACGCCCTTCCCCCTCAGCGGCCCCTCTTCCAGCTTCGCCCAGGCCTCTAGGCAGAGCTTGTGGCGCAGGCCGGTGTCGACCACCGTCCAGGCGTCCCCCTCGTCGAAGAGGTAGACGTTGACGTGGTCGAGCCGGCTGGGCAGGCCGATGCGGGTCCACAGGACCCCCTCGGCGATCTCGACGGTCTCGCCGCGCTCGGGCTCGGGGAAGGGGTGACGGACGCCGGTGCGGGTCTCCTCCCCGCTCACGAGGCCAGCTCCTCCGCGCTCAGCGCATAGAGGGGGGCGGCGCCGTCCATCGCGGCCTCGCACAGCGCGTCGAGGGCCGGGAACTCCCGTCCGAAGAAGTAGCGGGCGAGCGCGGTGCGCCGGTCGGCGTCGGCGCCCGTGGCGGCCGCGGCGCCCTTGAGCAGGTAGGAGCCGCCCAGCGCCAGCGCCCAGGCGCGCAGATAGTCGACCGAGCCGGCGTTGCGGTCGTTGGGCTCGGCCGCCAGCATCCACTGGGTCGCGGCCTCCAGCGCGTCGGCGCCGACGGCGAGCTGGCCGCCCATCTCGGCGAGGTCCCCCGCGGCGGCGTGCGCGACGTCCCGGATCTCCCGGAGCAGCCCGTCGGCGGCGGTCCCGCCGTCGGCGAGCTTGCGGCCGACCAGGTCGGCGGCCTGCACGCCGTTGGTGCCCTCGTAGATCGCGGTGACGCGGACGTCGCGGTAGAACTGGGCGGCGCCCGTCTCCTCGATGAAGCCCATGCCGCCGTGGACCTGGATGCCGAGCTCGGCCACCTCCATGCCCGCGTCGGTGCCGAAGGCCTTGGCGATCGGGGTCAGGAAGGCGCCGCGGGCGAACCAGGCCTTGGCGTCGGCCTTTGGCGCCGCCTTGGCCATGTCGAGCGAGAGCGCGGTGTCGAGGCAGATGGCGCGCGCCACCTCGGTCAGCGCCTTCATGCGCATCAGCATCCGGCGCACGTCGGCGTGGCCGATGATGGTCTTGGAGCCGTCCGCGGTGCGGCCCTGGACGCGGTCGACGGCGTATTCCAGCGCCTTCTGGTAGGCGGCCTCGGCGATGCCCAGGCCCTCGACGCCCACGCCCAGGCGGGCGTTGTTCATCATGGTGAACATGCAGGCGATGCCGCCGCCCTCGGGGCCGACGACCCAGCCCTTCGCGCCCTCGTAGCTCATCACCGCGGTCGGCGAGCCGTGGATGCCCATCTTGTGCTCGAGGCTCACGACGCGCAGCGCGTTCGCCTCGCCGGGGTTTCCGTCCGCGTCGGGAATGTACTTGGGGACCAGGAACAGCGACAGGCCGCGGGTGCCGGCGGGGGCGTCGGGCAGGCGGGCGAGCACCAGGTGGCAGACGTTCTCGGCCACGTCATGGTCGCCCCAGGAGATGTAGATCTTCTGGCCGGTGATCGCATAGCTGCCGTCGTCGTTGCGCTCGGCCTTCGTGGTGGCGGCGCCTACGTCCGAGCCCGCCTGCGGCTCGGTCAGGTTCATCGTGCCGGTCCACTCGCCCGAGGTCAGCTTCGGCAGGTAGAGGGCCTGCATCTCGGGGGAGGCATGGGCCTCCAGCGCCTCGATCTGGCCCTGCGACAGCAGCGGGCAGAGGGAGAGCGCGAGGTTGGCGGAGGCGAACATCTCCCCCATCGCGGTGGCGAGCGTCAGGGGCAGGCCCATGCCGCCATGCTCGGGGTCGGCGGCGATGCCGACCCAGCCGCCCTCGGCGATCTGGCGGTAGGCGTCGGCGAAGCCCGGCGAGGTGCGCACCACCCCGTTCTCGAGCTTCGCGGGATGCAGGTCGCCGTTGCGGTTGATCGGGGCCAGCACCCCCGAGGCGAGCTTGCCGGCCTCGTCGAGGATGGCGCTCCGGGTCTCGGCGGTCGCCTCGGCGAAGCGCTCGGTGGCGGCGAGCTGGTCGGCGCCGACGACATGGTCGAGGCAGAAGGCCAGGTCGCGGATCGGGGCCTGGTAGGGCATGGGCGTCTCTCCCGTCGGGCCGGACGTCGCGCGTCGGAGGCGGGCCTCCGCGGCGCCGTCGCGGGCGGTTTTGCTTCGCGCCGGGGGGACGGCCGACGCCCGGGGAGGCCGAACGCCGCCGCGGACGCGCCACGCCCCGAGCGCGGTCGCGCGGACGCTACGCGCCGGGCGCGGGCCTGTCCAGCGCGCACGGCCGGGGAAGGGGCGCGCGGATTGACGCGAACGGCAGCCGCGCCCTGCCCCGCCCCCCGCGGCGCCCTCGCCCCCGCCCCGATCGCCGTTCGCGCCGCCCTCGCCCCTGCCTGGTCGCCCTTCGCGCAGCCTCCGCGGCGCCCTCCCGCTCCGCCTCCCGCCGCCCGGCGCCGATCTCCGTCGCAACCGGCGTAGCCCCCGCATCCCGTCTGGCCTCGCCCCCGCCCGGCGGACTATCGTGGCCGCCGACCGCAGCCCATCCGAACCTGTCGGAGCGTGCATGACCCTGCCCGTCCTCTTCCCGTCGCCCGCATGCTGAAGGGCCGTCCCGCGCGCCCCGGCCGCCCGGCGGCGCCGCCGGCGCTGCCGGCGTGGACCCGGCCCTCGCCGCGGCTCTCGCCCGCGGACCGCGAGCGCTATGCGCGGCTCTTCGCCGGGCTCGCCGCCCTGATCGCCCGCCCGCGGGAGAAGGTGGTCACCGCCCTGCTGCAGGAGGCCTCGGCCCGCGTGCTGGTGGACCTGACCGCCGAGGCGGTGCGCCAGGGCGTGCCGTGGAAGCGCTTCTCGACCGCGGTCATGGAGGGGGCGCCGGCCTCGGCCCTGGGGGAGGAGGACCTGCCGGCCCTGCTCGGCCGCCTCGCGGGGACCGCGCCCGCCCTGCCCGGCCCCCTGCAGGCGCTGGAGGGACGGGTGCAGGAGCGGCGCGACGCCTGGGCCTGCGGCGCCGGCTGCTGGATGTGCTGCGCGATCAACGCCCGCGTCACCGCCCTGCCCGCCGAGGTCCGCGCCGCCTGGGAGATCCTCAAGGACCTGCCGCAGGAGACCGCCCCCCACCCCCGCGCCTGCCCGGCGCTGGGGGCGGACGGCCTGTGCCGGGTCTACGCGGCGCGCCCCGCGGTCTGCGGCCGGCTCGGCTCCACCGACGTGGCGGCCTGCGAGGCGGCGCTCGCGCGATACGACGCCACCGGCGAGGTGGGGCCCTTCATGCAGTCGGCGGCCTCCGCCCTCGACCCCTGGGCCTTCGCGAGCCTGCTGGCCGAGCTCGCCGACGAGCCGCGCCGGCAGGTCGACCTCGTCACCTGCCTGCACCGCCTGCGGGCGGGCGCGAAGATGGCCGACGCGCTGGGCGCCGGCCGCGCCGCCCACCTCGCCGCCAACCCCGGCGAGCGCAACCGCCTCGACCCCGCCCCCCGCGGGCGCTGAGCGCGCGGGACCGGGCCGCGCGCCCCCTGCGACACGGCCCTGCGGCGAGGATTCCCCGCGGGCGCCCTCGTTTCCCGCCGCCAAACCGTCTAAGGAGGGGGCCGAGGGCAGATGGACGCGCAGGCCGGAACGGCCGCGCGCAAGAGGAGCGCGACGCGCAGGCATGGCGGGCGGCTTCGGACGCGGCGGATCGGCGGGCAGGACCGCGCTTTCCAGATATGCGCTCCTGGAATCCACGGGCGTCTATCGCGACGGCGTCTCCCAGCGCCCGCAGGAGGTGGTGGTCCGCTTCGGCGAGGCCTCGCTGATCCTGATGAGCTTCGACGACATGCCCGTGGCCCACTGGGCGCTGGCCAGCCTGCGCCGGGTGCGCGCGCCGGGCGCCGGCGGCGAGGCGCTGTCCCTGACGCCCGAGCCCGACGACGCCTGGGGCGACGCCGACGGCGACGAGAGCCTGCTGATCGCCGATCCCGAGATGATCCGCGCCATCGAGGAGGTCTGCGCCGACCTCGACCGGCGCCCCTCGCGCCTGCCGGGCCTTTTGCGCCTGTTCGGCTGGTTCGCCGCCGCCGTGGCGCTGGGCGCGGCGCTGGTGGTCTGGGGCCTGCCCTACGCCACCCAGCGGCTCGCCGACCTGGTGCCCCCCGCGCAGGAGCGCAAGCTGGGCGACGCGGTGATGGCCAGCCAGATCGAGGCGACCGGCGTGGGCGAGGACCCGATCTGCACCACCCCCGAGGGCGAGCAGGCGCTGCGCCGCCTCTCCGACCGGCTGCTGGCCGGGGTGCGCCTGCACGTGCCGGTGACGCTGGAGGTCGTGCGCTCGCCCCAGGTCAACGCCTTCGCGGCGCCCGGCGGGCGGGTCGCGATCCTCTCGGGCCTGCTCGAGACCGCCTCCGGCCCCGACGAGGTGGCCGCGGTGCTGGCGCACGAGCTGGGCCATGTCGCCCATCGCGACGGGCTGCGCGCGCTGCTGCGCCAGGCCGGGACGCAGGGGCTGATGACGCTGTTCCTGGGGGACCTCGCCGGCGGCTCGCTGGCCGGGCTGACGCAGATGGCGCTCGCCGCCTCCTACTCGCGCGAGATGGAGACCGAGGCCGACGCCTTCGCCCACCGGATGCTGGTCGACGCGGGGCTGCCGACGGGAGCGCTGGCCGACTTCTTCCGCGGCCTGCAGCAGATGTCGGGCGAGCGGAGCGAGGGCCTCGCGCGCCACTTCGCCTCCCACCCCGACCTCGACGCAAGGGTGGAGGCCGCCGAGGCCGCCGACCACCTGCAGGGCGGCGCCTGGCGCCCGGCGCTGGAAGACGCCGACTGGATCGCGCTGAAGGAGATCTGCGCGGGCTGAGCTCGCGGCAGGGCCCGGCCCGCGGGCGCCGGGGCGCCTCCCGCCTCCGCTTCCGCCTGCGCCGGTTCGTCAGGCGGCGGCTTCGGCCTCCTGCCGCTCGGCCCAGGCGGACAGGCGCTCGCGCAGGGCGGAGACCTCGGCGTTGAGCGCGACCAGGCGCTCGACCGGCAGGCCGGTCGCCTCGACCAGCGCCTCCTGCAGGCCCTCGGTCCTGGCGCGCAGGGCGCGGCCCTCGTCGGTCAGGGTCACGCGCACGGCCCGGGCGTCGCCCCGGTCGCGGCTGCGCGCGATCAGGCCCGTCGCCTCCAGCCGTTTCAGCACCGGGGTCAGGGTCGAGGTGGCCAGCCGCAGCTCGGCGCAGAGCTCCCCCACCAGCCGCCCGTCGCGCGCCCACAGCGCCGTCATCGCCAGGAACTGCGGATAGGTCAGGCCCATCCGGTCCAGCCAGGGACGGTAGACGCGGTGCATCGCGTGGCTCGCCGAATAGAGCGCGAAGCACAGCATCATGTCGGTGGGCCGCGTCTCGCGAGGGGCGGACGGGCCGGGGTCGGCGCCGGCGCGGGTCATGGAGCCTCCTGTAGCGCCCCGGGGACCGCGGCCCCCGGGGGATGTGGGCGGGGCGCATCGCCCCGGAAGACGTCCCCGGACCCGAGGCCCGGACGGACCGGGCCCGGACGGGGCCCGGGGTCATCCTACCAACAATATCGCGCCCGATATAGTCGTTCGCGATTGACTTCGGGAGGGCGGCGCCCCAGATAGGTCTCACGCGATAGATCGCGCACGACACATTCGGAACGACGCAAAGGAGACCCCCATGTCCGTCGACGTCAAGTACACCACCAAGGCCCGCGCCACCGGCGGCCGCGACGGCGCCGCCGAAACGCTGGACGGCTCGCTGAAGGTGAAGCTGGCGCCGCCGAAGGAGATGGGCGGCTCCGGCGACGGCAACAACCCCGAGCAGCTGTTCGCCGCCGGCTACGCGGCCTGCTTCCTGGGCGCGATGAAGGCGGTGGCCCGCGGCGAGGGCTTCCCCAAGGTGCCCAACGACGCGACGGTGACGGCGACCGTGGGCATCGGCCCGCGCTCGGAAGGCGGCTTCGGGATCACCGCGGCGCTGGAGATCTCGCTCCCCGGCGTCGACAAGGCCGAGGCGGAGAAGCTGGTCGAGGCCGCCCACCAGGTCTGCCCCTACTCCAACGCCACCCGCGGCAACGTGGACGTGGGCCTGACCGTCGCCTGATCGCGACGCGGCCGCCCGGGGGCGGCCTGACGACCCTGCGGCCGCCCCCGGGCGGCCGCGCCGCCGCGGGCGGGCCCGAGGGCCGCGCCCGCGGACGACGGCCCGCAGCGTCTTCCGCACGCCGGCGGGCCGATGCCCGCGCGGCCGGGCCCCGTGCGGGCCGACGGCGCGCATCCGGCCGGCCGGCGGTCTCATGACCCTCGGGGGGAACCCGCCCGGAGCCCGCCTCAGGCGCGGTGGTAGGGGGAGCCTGCGAGGATGGTGGCGGCGCGGTAGATCTGCTCGGCCGCCATGGCGCGGGCCAGCATGTGCGGCCAGACCATCTTTCCGAAGCTGAGCATCAGGTCGGCGCGCGCGCGCACGGCGTCGGAGTGGCCGTCGGCCCCGCCGATCGCCAGCACCGCGTCGCGGCGGCCCTGGTCGCGCCAGTCCGCCAGGCGGCCGGCGAAGTCGGGGGAGGTCAGGGTCCGGCCGCGCTCGTCCAGCACGATCAGGGCGGCGCCGTCGGGGAGGGCGGCGAGGATCAGCTCGCCCTCGGCCTCCGCGCCGCGGCCCTTCCTGTCCTCGACCTCCAGCAGGCGCGCAGGGCCGAGGCCCAGCGGCCGCGCCGTCCGGTCGAAGCGCGTCAGCCAGTCGTCGACGAGCGCCGCCTCGGGCCCGCCGCGGGCGCGGCCCACGGCGACCAGGTGCACTCTCACGCCGGACCCGGGGTGCGGGTCAGGCGTAGGAGGGCGAGGTCGAGGCGCGTTTCGCCGCGTCCTCGGCCGGAAGCCACATCTTCTCGAGCTGGTAGAACTCGCGCACCTCGGGCCGGAACACGTGGACGATCACGTCGCCCGCGTCGATCAGCACCCAGTCGCCCGCGTCCTTGCCCTCGGCCCGGGCGAGGACCCGGGCGTCGGCCTTGAGGCGTTCGATGAGCTTCTCCGAGATGGCGGCCACCTGGCGGGACGAACGGCCGGAGGCGATCACCATGAAGTCGGCGATGTCCGACTTGCCGCGCAGGTCCACCTGCACGATGTCCTCGGCCTTGTCGTCCTCGAGCGAGTTCAGAACGAGCCGGAGCAGGTCTTCGCCACCCATTCGCTCCGTGTTCTCCGACGGGGTCGCCCCCGTGCTTTCGAGTCCGGTCAGTTCGATTTCCTCCACGTCGCGCGCCGGAAATCCTCTTCGCGCCCCGGCGCCGGGCGGAGTCTCAACATAGTCCAAAGGGGGGCATCGCTCAACCAGTGGGCGCCCGGCGCCCGGAAAAACGGCGGATAGAGCGGCTTGGCCGCCGGTGCAAGCCGATTCGCACGGGACCGGGCGGCGGCGGCCCTCACCGCAGGTCGATCCGCCCGGTGGCGTAGCCCAGCGGCCAGGAGACCTGCAGGCGCACCGGGGTCGGCCGGCCGTCCATCTGCGCGATCCACAGCAGGCGCGAGAAGTCGGTCTCCTCGGTCTCGCGCTCGTCGTCGACGGGGAAGCCGCCGATGCGCTCGATCCCCAGGCGGCAGCGACGGGCGGGGCCGGCGTAGGTCCAGTCGCGGTCGGCCTCGATCTCGTCGAGCCCCTCGTCGCGCACGCTCAGCGCCATCATCCGCACGCCGTCGTAGATCGCCCATTCCCCGGCGCAGCCCTCGCCCGCCTCGATCTGGTCGAGCACCGCGAGCACCGCCGCCGCCGGGTCGACCGAGCGGGGCAGCAGGCCCTGCGGCACCGGCGTCAGCTCCTCCTCCGGGGCGCCGGCGCGGTGGGTGACCTCGGGCGCCTGGCCGGGATCCCAGTCGACCAGCCGGTCGTAATCCTCGTCGCCGAATTCGCCGGTGATGGTGAACAGGCGGCCGCCGTCGGCCTCGCGCCGGGTGGCCTCGGTCAGGGTGAAGTCGAAGAGCATCGAGGCGAGCCCCTTCGAGCGCGCCTCGATGGTCAGCGCGCCGGCCTCCCCGGGTTCGTGGCGCACCCGGAACTCGCCCAGCGCCACCGGGCCCCAGTCGAGGTGGTAGAGCAGGTCGCGCGCGTCCCCCTCCGCCCCGGCGGGCTGGGTCGAGGCGTGGGCGGGCCCCTGCGCGGACGCCGGAAGGGCGGGCAGCGCGAGGGCGAGGGCGAGGGCGGCGGATCGGCGCATCCCGGGACTCCATTCATCTCGGAAACGTCACCGAAGCGTTAAATGCGGCGCCGCAACGTGCAAGCGAAATTCGCGTGAGGCGGGCGTGGGCGGGCCGCGCCCGGCGCGGGGCTCAGTCCTGGAAGCCCAGGGGAAACCACAGCCCGGGCCGCTGGGGATCCCCCATCATCTCCTGCACGTCCTCGGGGTCCAGGGTCGAGACGTCCACATCCTCGACCATCCGGCTCACCGGCGGCAGAGCCCGGCCATGGAAGACGCGCGAGGCGATCAGGTCCAGCGCGGCGGCGGGATCCTCGGCGGTGACGCCGAAGCGGGCGAGGCCGAACATCCTCGCGCCGGCGCCGCGCTCGAACTCGATCCAGTAGCGTCTGGGCATGTCGTTCCCTTCGCAGCGGCGCGGCCGGTCGCACGATATTCGGATGCCCTTCCGCCACGTCGCGCGCAAGCCGTCCGGGCGCGCCTCCCGGCGCAGAGCTCGGCCTGCGACGGCATTCCGGTCGGGCGCGCGCCGACCGGCCCCCGCCCGAGCCCGCCCGCAGGGCGCTTCCGGCCCGGGCGGACCGAGCGCCGCAAATGCGAGGGGGCCGGAGGCTTGCGCCCCCGGCCCCGCGATCCTGCGCCGGCGCGGCGGTCAGCGGTTGCCGCGGACCAGGCGCTCGTACTCGTTGGCGATGCCGACGGCCATCGGGCCGACGTCGAAGCTGTAGTCGCCGATCTTGCCCACGGGCGTGACCTCGGCGGCGGTGCCGGTCAGCCAGCACTGCTCGAAGCTCTCCAGCTCGTCGGGCATGATGTGGCGCTCGATCACCTCGACGTCCTTCTGCTTCAGGAGGTCGATCACCGTCTGGCGGGTCAGGCCGTTCAGGAAGCAGTCGGGCGTCGGCGTGTGCACCTTGCCGTCCTTGGTGAAGAAGATGTTGGCGCCCGTCGCCTCGGCCACGTAGCCGCGGTAGTCGAACATCAGCGCGTCCGAGCAGCCCTTGGCCTGCGCCGCATGCTTGGACATGGTGCAGATCATGTAGAGACCGGCCGCCTTGGCGTGGCAGGGGATGGTCTCGGGGCTCGGCCGCTTCCACTTCGAGATGTCGAGCTTGGCTCCTTGCGTCTTGGCGTCGCCGTAGTAGGCGCCCCACTCCCAGACCGCGACCGCGAGGTGCACGGGGTTCAGCAGGGCCGCGACGCCCATGTCTTCGCCCGAGCCGCGCCACATGATCGGGCGCACGTAGCAGTCCTTCAGCCCGTTGGCGGCCATCGCGGTGGCCTTGGCCTGCTCGATGTCGTCGACCGTCCAGCGCGAGGGGATGTCCATCGCCTTGGCCGAGTCCAGCAGGCGCTGGGAGTGCTCGCGGCTCTTGAAGATCTGGCCGCCGTAGGCGCGCTCGCCCTCGAAGACCGAGGAGGCGTAGTGGAGCGCGTGGGTCAGTACGTGCACCTTGGCCTCGCGCCAGGGCACCAGCGCCCCGTCCATCCAGATGACGCCGTCGCGATCGTCGTAGGCTCCACCGGCCATGGCCACGTTCCCGTATCCTCGCCGGGGCTCCCCTTGCGGAGCCTCCGGCCCGTTTCGTCGGCGACCCTCCGGCGTTCCGGAAATGTCGCTGCTGCACCGCCGCGAGAAATAATGTTGCTTTCAGGGGCGTGGCGGCGATATAGCAACGCGAACTTGGACAGTCAACAAGGCTGACGTAAAATCCCGCCATGAGCTCAGCAGACACTCCCAGCCGCGCCCGCGGCGCCTCGCCCGGCCCCCAGGGCGCCCGGCCCCCCGCCGCCCGCATGCGCGGCTCGGGCCTGAATCGCGGCGATCAGCTCCTGTTCCTGACGGACGCCCAGCTCCGCCAGGGGGTGGAGCTGATGTTCTTCGCCTATCGCGACATGATCGCCGACGCGGATCGCGTGCTCGAGACAAGGGGCTACGGCCGCGCCCACCACCGCTGCCTGCATTTCGTGTGGCGGCGGCCGGGAATGTCGGTCTCCGAGCTGCTGGACACGCTGAAGGTGACCAAGCAGTCGCTGAACCGGGTGCTGCGGCAGCTGGTCGAGGACGGGATGATCGACTCGAAGGTCGGCCCCTCGGACCGCCGCCAGCGCCTGCTGACGGCGACGCCCGAGGGCGAGGCGCTTGTCCGCAGCCTGTCGGACGCGCAGAATGCCCGCATGCGGCGCGTCTTCATGGAGGCGGGCGCCGAGGCGGTGCAGGGATTCAAGACGGTGCTCGCGGACATGATCGACGAGGACAGCCGCGAATCGGTGCTGGCGCTGGTCAACGACCAGCCCGGCGCCTGAGCGGGGCCCCCATGAACGACGAGACGACGGGCCTTGCGGAGGCCGCCGCCGCGGCGACCGAGCCTCCCGACGCCCATATCCTGGTGATCGACGACGACGAGCGGATCCGGACGCTGCTCAAGCGCTACCTGGCGCGCTCGGGCTTCTACGTGACCGCGGCGCGGGACGCGGCCCATGCGCGGCGGCTGCTGGAGGGGCTGGAGTTCGACCTGCTGGTGGTCGACGTGATGATGCCGGGCGAGGACGGGATCAGCTTCGCGCGAGCCGTCCGCCCGACCCTGCGCGCCCCGATCCTGCTGCTGACCGCCCGCGGCGAGGCCGAGGACCGGATCGCGGGGCTGGAGGCCGGCGCCGACGACTACCTCGCGAAACCCTTCGAGCCGCGGGAGCTGCTGCTGCGCATCGGCGCGATCCTGCGCCGCACCCAGCCGGTGGGTCCGAAGCCCGAGGCCCCGCGCACGCTGCAGCTGGGCCCGGTGCGCTACGACGTGGCCCGCGGCGAGCTGTGGCGGGGCGAGGAGCAGGTGCGCCTGACCACGACCGAGAGCGCGCTGATGAAGATCTTCGCGCGCACCCCGCACGAGCCGGTGGACCGCCAGACGCTGCTCGCCGAGATGGACGACGCCCAGGAGCGCGCCGTCGACGTCCAGGTCACCCGCCTGCGCCGCAAGATCGAGGCCGACCCCAAGGCGCCGCGCTACCTGCAGACGGTCCGCGGCTCGGGCTACATGCTGGCGCCGGACTGAGGGCCGGGCTCCCCGGCCCATAGGCGCCCTGCGGGCGGGCTTGGGTCTGCGGCAGGCGGCGGGCGCGCGCTCGCCCGCGCCGCGCTCCGAGCCGCGCCGTCGGCAGAGGCCCCGGGTCAAGCCCGGGGCGCCCTGTGCACCGTCGGTTGCGCGGAGAGGCGAGTCGGGCCGCGGGTCAAGGCTCGCGCAGCGACCCGGCGAAGCCGGGCCTGGCCTTGAGGCGCGGCCCGACTCGTCGCACGCTCGCCGGAGGCCGGCCCTGCCGGCCGTCTCAGCAGATGGCGACGGCTCCGCCCCCAGCCGAACGCCGGTTGTTCCCCCCCGACGCCCGCCACAGGAAACGGCGCCCAAAGGCCCCGACGCCTGCAACGCGCCGCGAGCCGAACGCTCCCCCCGGAGCCCAGCAGCCGTCGCGGCGCCGCCCGGGCGGCCGTCAGGCCGCCCGCTCGATGGCTATGCGGCCGTCAGGCCGCCTGGGCCACCGCGGGGGGCGCCTCGGGCAGGCCCAGCTCGGGGGCCATGCGGCGGATGGCGGACCACATCCCGGCGCGGAACTGCTCGGGGCCGAAGGACTGGGCGTGGGCGGCGACCCGCTCGGGGTCGAGGCCGGGCTCCATCTCCGTCTCGAAGCGGCGCATGGCCTCGGCCAGGCTCTCGGCGGTCTGGGCGTCGAAGAGCAGGCCCGAGACGCCTTCCTTCACCGTGTCCAGCGCGCCCCCGCGGCCATAGGCCAGCACCGGGCGGCCGCAGGCCATGGCCTCCAGCGGGACAATTCCAAAGTCCTCGACGCCCGGGAACAGAAGGGCGCGGCAGGAGTGGTAGAGGGCCCGCATCTCGCCGTCCGGCACGCGGCCGAGGAACTCGACGCCCGGGCCGGCCAGCTTCTTCAGCCGCTCCATTTCCGAACCCGAGCCCACGATCTTCAGCCGTCGGCCCAGCAGCTTGCAGGCCTCGATGGCGAGGTCGGCGCGCTTGTAGGGGACCAGCTCCGACAGGAACAGGTAGGGCGCGTCGGGCCCGGGAGCAGGGGCCGGCCGGTAGGCCTCGAGGTCCACGGGCGGGTGCACCACGTCGGACTCGCGCCCCCAGCAGCGCATCACGCGGCGCGCGACGAAGGAGGAGTTCGCCACGTAGCGGTCCACCCGGTTCGCGGCCGCCACGTCCCAGATCCGCAGCTTGTGGCTGACCACGGTCCACAGCATCCGCATCGGCCAGTTCAGCCCCGCGCGGTAGGCGTGGTACTGGTCCCAGATATACCGCATGGGCGAATGCGTGTAGCACAGGTGCGGCGTGTCGGGGTTGCAGATCACGCCCTTGGCCGGGCCGCTCTCAGAACTCAGCACCAGGTCGTAAGAAGACAGATCCAACTGCTCGAGCGCGTAGGGCATCAGCGGCAGATATTTCTGGTAATGCTTCCTGGCGCCCGGCAGCCGCGCGATGAAGGTCTCGCGGATCGTGTGGCGCCGCAGCAAGGGGCTCAGCTTCTCGCGATCGCAGACATGGGTGTAGATGTCGGCGTCGGGGAACATCAGGCAGAGCTGCTCGAGCACGCGCTCCCCGCCCCGCATCCCGACCAGCCAGTAATGGATGATGGCGACGCGCATCCGCGGCCTTCCTCGGTCATGGAAATGAAAACGCCGGAGCCGATGGCTCCGGCGGACGGGCCTCGCCGCGGGGTCGCGGCTGCGCCGAGGGGCGATCAGCGGCCGGTGGGCCGCACGATCACGAGCGCGGTGCGCAGCATCACCCACAGGTCGAAGCCCGGGGCCATGCGGCGCAGGTACTCGATGTCCAGCGACACGCGCTGGGCGTAGCTGACGTCGTTGCGCCCCGAGACCTGCCACAGGCCGGTGATCCCCGGCTTCATGGCGCAGTAGACGGAGCGCGCGGGACCGTAGAGCTCGGTCAGCTCGTCGTCGGGCACCGGCCGCGGACCGACGAAGGACATGTCGCCCTTCAGCACGTTCCACAGCTGCGGCAGCTCGTCGAGCGAGGTCTTGCGCAGAAAGGCGCCGACCGCGGTGATCCGGGGATCCTCGGTCAGTTTGCGGGTCGCGGCCCATTCCGCCGCGGCCTCGGGGTTCTCGTCCAGGTGGCGGGCCAGCCGCTCCTGCGCGTCACGCACCATGGTGCGGATCTTCCAGCACCGGAACGGCTTGCCGTTCCGGCCGGTCCGGACATGCCCGAAGAACGGCGCCCCACCGTCCCGGGCCCAGACCATCGCCGCGAGCGCAAGCACCACCGGCGCCACGATCGGAACGAGAGCCAGGGCGATCACCACATCCAGCAGGCGCTTGCCGCCCGCCTCGTACGCGCCGCGGACGGACGCGAACGATCTGCGGGGCGACAACGCATCCGCAGCATAGAAGTGATCGTCCGCATTCACATGCTTCATCACATCCCCACTCATACCGGAATTCGAATACGAATTCCGCCGGCACTTCGCCCGGAGACTTGGATTCCGAGCCATCCCTCACACACGGCTTAGTATGGGCGTTCGCAGCGTGAACTCAATGGAAAATTTTCTGTTAACGCTGCCTTAACCGTGCGGCCGGATTGCCGCAGGACGCAGAAGCGCACGTTTTGACTTAGGATTACGCCTTAACGCCAAGCGGATGCGATGGTAACACCTGATCGCGGCCGAGGGGCGCCATGTGTTGCGGCGCAGCAAAAAGAAGAGGGCTCGCCCATGAGAGTTTCCGCCGTTCTCGCGGTTCTGGCGCTGGGAGGCTGCGGTCTCATCTACACCGCGCCGAACGTCTACGAAGAGGGGGACGGGCGCGGTTTCGCCTCCGATTCCACCTCGGACGTGCAGGTGATTCCGATGACCTTCGAGACGGCGCTGGAGGCGAATCTGACCGCCTACGTGCCGCAGCGTCTGCCGGAGGCCTTCCGTCCCCAGCCGAACCCCTCGCCGGGGCGGGTCGGGGCCGGCGACGTCAGCATGCCGAACCTGCCGGAGATCGACGCGGTCTCGACCGGCTCCGGCCCGGAGTTCGAGCTGCCGCCGACCGCCACCGCGCTGCAGCCCCCCGCGGGCGACGTGCCGGTGAACCTGCCCGACCCGATCGAGCAGACGCCCTACCGCATCGGCGTCTCGGACGTGGTGCTGCTGTCCACCAACACCTCGGGCGCCACGCTCGAGGACGTGCCCTCCCTCCTCAACGCCCAGTCCTCGCGGCAGGGCTACGTGGTGCAGGACGACGGCGCCATCGCCATCCCCGACGTGGGCCGCGTGCGCATCTCGGGCATGACCATCGAGGAGGCGGAGGCCGAGATCTTCCAGGCCCTCGTCGCCCAGCGCCTCGACCCGTCCTTCAGCCTCGAGATCGCCGAGTTCAACTCGCAGCGCGTCTCGGTGGGCGGCGCGGTGCGCTCGCCCCGGGTGCAGCCGATCTCGCTCAAGCCGCTGAGCCTGACCGAGGCGCTGCAGCTCGCCGGCGGCGTCGAGTCCGAAGATCTCGACTACGCCGTGGTGCGCCTGTTCCGCGACGGGCAGGTCTACCAGGCCCCGGTGCGCGCGCTCTACGGCACGGACGCGCTGACCGACGTGCAGCTCCAGGACGGCGACGCGATCTTCGTGGACGCCGACTACGACCTGAGCCAGGCCCGCGCCTACTTCGAGGAGCAGCTGCGCCTGCGGCAGTTCCAGCTGCAGGAGCGGGAGTTCGTGTTCCAGCAGCGCCGGGCCGAGATCGACGACGCCCAGTACGCGGTGACGCTCGCGGACTTCGAGCTGCGCAAGGCCCAGCTTCGCCAGCAGCTCAACCAGATGCGGGTGCAGATCGGCCAGTACGACCTGGCCCGCAACACCGACGCCCGCAGCGAGGCGCAGGCCCAGCGCCAGGCCTTCCAGGACCGGGTGTCGATGGGCGCGGTGCGTCGCGACTACGTCTACACCGCGGGCGAGCTGCGCAGCCTGACCCGCACGCCGCTGCCGTTCGAATCGCGCTCGAACCTGGCGGACATCCTGCTGGGCGTCGGCTCGCCGAACATCCAGTACGCGGACTACGAGGAGATTTACGTGATCCGCATGAACCTGACGCCGGCGGCGCCGGGTTCGGTGACGGCCTATCGCCTGGACGCCTCCAACGCCGCCAGCCTGTCGACGGCGACGGTGTTCGAGATGCGGCCCAACGACATCGTGTTCGTGGCCGAGCAGCCGATCACCTCCTGGGGCCGCACGATCAACCAGCTGGTTCCCAACCTGATCGGCCAGGCCGCCACGCTGGCCAACGCCACCAACTGACCCCGGCGCGGCCGAGCCCCGCTCGGCCCGCCCCCGAAACGCCGAAGGCCGCGCCCCCCGGGCGCGGCCTTCTTCATTCCGGCGCGTCCGATCCGGCCGCCGCCTCCCCCGGAAGCCCCGGTGCGCGCCCTTCGGCCCCGCGCCGCGCGCGCGTCCCCGGCCCCGGGCGCGAGGCCCCACGCGGCGCCTCCGACGCCTGCGCTGCGTGCCCTGCGATCCCGGCGGGCGCGACGCCGCCCCCGTCGCCCGCGGCCTCCCCCACGCGCCGCGCCCGCCGTGCGCCGCGGGCGGAACCCGGCGGCGGGCGCGACGCCGGACGCGGCGCTCCCGCCGTCCGCGCAACGGACGGCGGGCGCCTCAGCGCAGTTTCGGGGGGCGGGACGGGTCCATGCCGGGCGCGGCGCCGGGGACGGCGGGGGCCTCCGGCTCGGGGATCTCGAAGCCGAGGCCGGCGCGACGGGCCGCGGCCAGCGCCGGGCCCCCGGCGGGGGCGAAGAAGATCTCGACCGGGCAGTCGGGCGCGGCGAGGCGCGCGCTTTCCGAGATCGCGAGGACCACCGCGCGGCGGCGGGCCTCGGCGGCGGCCTCCAGGGCGCGGCCGGCCGCGGGGGCGCCGCTCTCGCGCTCGGCCAGCGCCAGGGCCAGGCGGTCGCCCTCGGGCGTCTGCGCCGAGACCAGCCAGGCCTCCGCCAGCCAGGCCCCCAGCGCCGCCAGCTTCGCGTCCAGCGCCGAGATCAGCGCCGGCTCCGCCCCGCGCGGCGCCGACAGGGCGCTGATCCGGCCCTCGGCGTCCCGCGCCTCGGCGGCGGAGACCTGCGCCATCCACTCCAGCGCCTCGGCCGCGTGGAACATCTCCGAGGGCGCGACGCCCGGGTTCACAGCCAGGTTCACCCCCCGCCCCGTCAGCATCCCGATCAGCGCCCGGCCGGGCGCCTCGGCATAGTCCTCGCCGCCCCCGAAGGCCGCCAGCCGCGTCTCGTCGTCGAAGGCCAGCGCCGTCGGCCCCGCCTCCAGCTCCAGCAGCAGGGGCGAGAGCGCCCCGTCCGGCCCCGGCGGCGCCTTCAGCAGCAGGCACAGGCGGGCGTTGAGCAGCGCGTCGATCACCCGACCGTCCGCGACGTCCCCCCCGGCGAGGCGCATGGCGCGGTCGAGCGGGGTCTCGGGGGCGTCGGTCATCGCGAAAGTCTCCGGGCAGCGGCGGTCGGCGTCCGTGTCGGCCCTGCGGGCGCGGCAGTCAATGGGTCGCACGGCGCCCCGCGGGCGCGCCGGCGGGGGTCTCTTCGCGCCGGGGGCCGCGAGGGGCCGCCGGCCCGCGGCGCCCGCCGGGCGCTCAGTCGGCCGGCGTCGCGGACGCCGTCGGGGGCAGGCCGCGCGCCAGGATCCAGTCGCCGACCAGACGGTGCACCGTCCTGGCCTCCAGGTCGCGCAGCAGCATGTGCCAGCCGGTGGAGACGTAGGCGAACTCCTTGGGCCCCGGCAGCCGCTCGAAGGCCGCGCGGACCGAGCGCTCGGGCACCACCTGGTCGTGGGCGCCGTGCACCACCAGCGTGTCGATGCGGTCCTGCGGCGCCGCCGCCCAGGCGCGGTCCATCAGCCGGATCAGGCCCAGGAACTCCCGCGACGAGGGGTTGGCATAGTGCAGCGGATCGGCCGAGAGGGCGCGCAGCATCTCGATGTTGTCCGAGGGGTAGATCGTCACCGGGCTCGCGCGGGCCGAGAATCGCTGGTCCGGCACGATCTGCGCCGCCGTCCAGGCCGAGGCGCGGAACAGCGGGTTCATCGTCTCGCCCCCCCAGACCGCCGGCGCCAACAGCACCACCCCGGCGACGCCGGGCAGGCGGCCCTCGCCGGCCGCCGCCAGCGCCACGCCGCCGCCCATCGAGTGGCCGGCCACGAACAGCGGCAGGTCCGGGTGGCGCGCCTGCACGTCGCGCGCGGCGGCCTCCAGGTCCTCGATCAGCGCCTCCGGCCCCGGCCAGCGGCGGTTGGAGGCGTTGCGCCCGAAGCCGCGCTGGTCGTAGGCGTAGACCTCGATCCCCCGCGCCGCCCATTCCGAGGCCGCCGCGCCGTAGGTCGAGGGGCCGTAGTCCCCGTAGCCGTGCAGCGCCAGCAGCACCGCGCGGGGCCGCTCGGCGGGCCAGCGCGACAGGGCCAGCGGCCCGCGGGGGGTGACGATCGCCTGCCCGTCCTCGGCCCCGGTCAGCAGGCCGTCGAGGACGCTCGGCGCGCCCGGCCCCGGCGCGCAGGCCGCGGCCAGCAGGGCGAGCGAGAGCGCCGCGGCGCTCAGAGCAGGTCGGAGACGCGGGCGCGCAGCCATGGGACCAGCTCCTCCTCGAACCAGGGGTTGCGACGCAGCCAGGCGGTATTGCGCCAGCTGGGATGGGGAAGGGGAATAGGACCGGGCAGGTGGTCGCGCCAGTCCCTGACCCGCTCCGTGAGATTGCGTTTCCCGCCCAGCGCCCAGGCCTGGGCATGGGCGCCGACCAGCAGGGTCAGCTCGACCTGCGGCATGGCCGCCAGCGCCCGCTCCCGCCACAGCTGCGCGCAGAGCGGCGGCGGCGGCAGGTCCGAGCCGCGGGCGTCGTAGCCCGGAAAGCAGAAGGCCATGGGCAGGATCGCGACGCGGGATCGGTCGTAGAACGTCTCCCGGTCCACCCCCAGCCAGTCCCGCAGCCGGTCGCCGGAGCGGTCGTCGAACGGCAGGCCCGAGGCATGCACCCGCGCCCCCGGCGCCTGCCCCGCGATCAGCAGCCGCGCGGTCGAAGAGATCCGCGTCACCGGCCGCGGCGCATGGGCGGTGCGGGTGGCCGCGAAGCGCCCGGCGCAGGCCCGGCAGGCCGCGATCTCCGCCTCCAGCGCCGCGATGCGCGCGGCCGCGGGGTCGGGCGTCGGCGCCGCGACGCGGCCGGGGGCGCGGGCGCTCATGGCAGCCGCCCCGCGGTGATCCGGCGCTTGACGCAGCGGCGTCGCCGCCGCTCGACCGTGAAGCCCGCGGGCGCCGGCGCGGCGGCGGAGAAGGCGGCGCAGGTCCCGCCCCTGCGGGTGCGCCGAGCCGCGGCGAGCCGCGCGGGCGTCCGCATCTCCGGGTTGCGCGCCGGCGCGAAGCCGTCGGCATGGCGGCGCGAGCGCGGCCGCGCCCCGCGCCGCTCGATGTCGCCCTCGCCCGGGGGATCCGGGACCGGCGGCGCCGCGATGCTGTCGAGTTCCATGAACGGAGAATGGCGACGACGCCGGGGCCTGCGCAAGCCCTCGCGACGGCGCCGCGCGCGCCGCGCCCGCCGCTCCGCCCGCCGCCCCTCGATCCCTGCCCGCGCCTCCCGCAGCAGCCGTGCCCGGGCGCGAGCCGCAATCGCGCTGCGCCGGCGGATCGGGCGGAGCGCAAGCCCCCTCTCCCCGAAGCCCCCGCCTCCCTCCCCACCCGGGCCCGGCCGTCGCGCCGCCCGCGCCGGCGCGCCGGGGTGGGCGGGCGGGAGGCGTGCCGGCGCGGGCGGCGCGGCGGTCGGGCGGGACGTCTGCGCGCCGGGCGCAGCGGCGCCCCTTGCCCCTCTCCGCCCCGCGTGGTCACGTCCGCGCCATGACGAGCGGGACAGGCATCGACGTGCTGGTGGCGGGGGGCGGCGCCTTCGGGCTGTGGACCGCGCTCGCCTGCCTGAAGCGCGGGATGCGCGTCGCCGTGGCCGACGCCGGGCGCATCGGGGCGGCGGGCGCCTCGGCGACCCCGACCGGCGCCCTCGCCCCCCACCAGCCGGGCCGCCCGACGCCCCTCAAGAGGCTCCAGGCCCAGGCGCTCGCGGGCCTGCCCGAGGCGCTGGCGGCGCTGGAGGCGGAGACCGGCCTCGGCGTCGGCTACGCCCGACCCGGACGGCTCTCGATCCTGCCCGACGCCGCCGCCCGCGAGCGGGCCGAGACCCGCTTGCCCGCCCTGCGCGAGGCCCAGGGCGAGGCCTGCGCGATCCGCGTCCCCGGCGCCTGGCCCGAGGGCTGGCTGGAGGCGGAGGCGGCGCTCTTCGATCCGGCCACGGCCCGGCTCGACGGCGCCCGCCTGCTCGCGGCCCTTCGCGCGGCCTGCGAGGCGCGGGGCGCCCGGATGCTGGACGGGGCGGTGCTGCTCGACCCCGCCCCGCGGGCGGAGGGCTTCGCGCTGTCCACCGGGCCGCTGCGGGCGGGCCGGCTGGCGCTCGCCACCGGCGCCGCCGCCTTCGCCGCCGCGGGCCTCGCCGGCGGGCCGGAGCACGGGCAGGCCGCGCGCCTGGGGCTGGCCGCGCCCGAGGGCGCGCCGGTGATCATGGGCCGCGGCCTGTGGATCGTGCCCCATGCCGACGGGACCGTCGGCGTCGGCGCCACGGCCGAGAAGGGGCGCGCCGACCTGCGGACGGACGCCCAGCTCGACGCCGTGGTGGCGCGGGCGCGCGCCCTCTGCCCGCTGCTGCGCGACGCCCCGGTGCTGGCGCGCTGGGCGGGGCTGCGGCCGCGGGCGACCTCGCGCGATCCGGTGGTCGGCCCCCTGCCCGACCGCCCGCAGGTGGTCGTCGCCGGCGGCGGCCAGCGCATCGGCCTCGCGCTCGCCCCGCTCTGCGCCGAGGCGGCCGCGGGGTTCCTCGCGGGCGACCCGCCCCCCGACTGGCCCGCCGGCTTCCTGCCCGCCGCCCATCTCCCCGCCTGAGCCCGGAGCCCCCATGCCGATCCTCGTCCCCACCGACTTCACCGCCGAGATCGTCTACCTCGGCATCGTCCCCGACCGGGAGGCCGGCCTGGTCTCGACCCCGCTCGAGACCGTCGCGGTCGACTGGACCGGCTTCGCGGGCGAGTGCCACGGCGGGCTGACCCGCCCCTCCTGCTCCCGCGTCACCTCGCAGTATCCGAAGAAGGGCGTCGAGATCCGCAACGTGCGCCAGCTCTCCGTCCTCTCGGCCGAGGAGCTCGAGGCGATCGCCGCGAAGATCGGGCTGGAGCGGCTGCCGCCGGAGTGGGTGGGCGCCAACCTGGTGCTGCGCGGGATCGAGGGGTTCACCGACGTGCCCCCCTCCTCCCGCCTGATCTCGGACGGCGGCGTGGCGCTGACCGTGGACATGGAGAACGCGCCCTGCCAGCTCCCCGCCCGGGTGATCGAGGACCTCGCCCCCGGCCACGGCAAGGCGTTCAAGTCCGCCGCGAAGGGCAAGCGCGGCGTCACCGCCTGGGTGGAGCGGCCGGGCGCCCTGAGCCTGGGCGAGCGGATGCGCCTGCACGTCCCGCCGCCGGTGAAGCGCCGCTGGATCTGAGGGCGGGGTCCGTCCTCGGCCCCCGCCCGTCTTCGCCCGCCCGTCTTCGCCCGCCCGTCGGCCGCCCCGCGGGGGGCCGGCGTAGAGGCCCCGGGTCAGGCCCGGGGCGCGGGCCGCGTCCGCGCGGCTGCGCCCGGAGGGTCCCCGACGCGGCGCCTCAGTCGCGCAGGGCGGCGAGCGTCGCGGGGCAGCGCTCGCCCCCGAAGAACCGCTCCAGGGCCGCGTCGAAGGGCGCGGGGTCGTCGGCGGCCGCGGCGAAGAGCGTGAGGCAGGAGCGCAGCTTCAGGTCGTCCGGCGCGCCGAAGAGGCGGCGCGGCGAGGGTTCGCCCGACTCCATCGCCGCCGCCACCCCTTCCAGCAGCCGGGGGCGGAGCACGGGGTGGGCGAGATAGGCCCGCGCCTCCGCCAGGCCCGAGATCGCGTAGCGCTGCGTCATGGCGCTGCGCCCGAGCCCCTCGAGCTGGGGGAACACGAACCACATCCAGTGGCTGCGCTTGGCCCCGGCGCGCAGCTCGGCGAAGGCGCGCGCGACCGCGCCCTCCTGCGCGGCGACGAAGCGGGCGAGGTCGAACAGGTCGGCCTCGCCGGAGGTCGCGCGCCCGCTCACGGGGTCAGCAGCACGCGGCCGATGGCGTCGCGGCCGGTGACCAGCTTCATGCCCTCGCGGAACTCGGCCAGCGGCATGGTCGCGTAGACCTCGGGCCGGATCTTGCCCGCCGCCCACCAGTCCATCAGCGCCTCGACCCCGCGGCGATAGTCGTTGGCCCAGCGCTCGCGCTCGTCCTTCACGCCCCAGCCGACGTGCTGGCCCATGTTGAAGCCGGCCACGTGAATGTTCTTCAGAAGCAGGATGTTGGCGGGGACCGAGGGGATGCCGCCCCCCACGAAGCCGATCACGATGTGCCGCCCGCCCACGTCGAGGCAGCGCAGCGAATCGTGGAACACCTTCTCGCCGACCGTGTCGTAGACGACGTTGACGCCGAGGCCCCCGGTCGCCTCCGCCACGTAGTCGCGGAAACCGGTCCGGGTGGAGTCGATCACGTGCTCCACGCCCCGCTCGCGCAGGAAGGCGGCCTTGGTCTCGCCGCGGACCACGGCGAAGGGCTCGGCCCCCATGGCCCGCGCGATGTCGACGGCCGGCAGGCCGACGCCGCCGCAGGCGCCGTGGACCAGCGCCTTCTCGCCCGGCTGCAGCTTCGCGCGCCAGACCAGCCCGCCGTAGGCCGTCATCCAGGAGATCGGCACGCCGGTCGCCGCGCCCGCGTCCAGCCCCTCGGGGATCTTGTAGACATGGCGCGAGTGCACCACGACCTGCCCCGCGTAGCCGCCCCAGTCGAGCGCCGCGCAGACCCGGTCGCCGACCTCGAAGGGCGCGTCGAGCGGGCCCTCGCCGACCTCTAGCACCGTGCCCGAGACCTCGGCGCCGGGCGAGAACGGCAGCGTCGGCTTGCGCTGGTACTTGCCCTCGACGACCAGGGTGGTGGCCCAGCTCACCGCGGCGTGGGAGACGCCGATGCGCACCTCGCCGGGGGCGAGGGGGCCGGGGACGGGAACCTCCTTCAGCTCCATCTCGTCGTAGGGCCGCCAGCTTTCGCAGATCACGGCGGGCATCGTCTCGCCCATTCGGCGTTCCTCCTGAGGGTCTTTCCGCGGGGCCGGCTCCCGGCCGGCCGGTCGGGAGGGACTGTCGCGGCGCCGCCCGGCAGGGTCAACGCCGGGGGCGCTGCGACGATGCCGCGGGGCGGGAGGGCGCCGCAGGGCGGGATGCGTCGGCGGATCGGACCGCGGCCCGGCCAGGCGGCGGAACGCGGCTGCGGGACGAGTCTGGGGGACGAGCCGGGGGGACGAGCGGGGGGACGAGCCGGGGGGACGAGACTGCGGGACGGGCCCAAGGGCGGGACAGGGCGGCCGAACGGCGTGCGGCCGGCGCGCGGCGGGGCGCAGGGCGGGCGCCGCTCCCCCTCCGTTCCGGGCGATCGCGCAGGCGGCCTGCGCGCCGCCCCCCGGGCGCGTCGGGGGTGGGCGGGCGGGCCGCGCGCCCGGGGGGCGGGGCGCAGGTCGCCGGGCCGCGCCGCGGGGTCGGATTCGGCCTCGCGCCCGCCGCCGGCCCGTCGCAGGCTCCCCCCGCCGTCCTCCGGCGCGTCCGCGGCTTTCCGCGGCGGCCCGACCGGCGTAGAAAGACGCCGCCCGCCGACGCCCGTTGCGACAGCCCCCGCGCCCCGGAGACCGCAGATGATCCGACGTCCCGCCTTCGCCGCCCCCGCCGCCGTCCTTCTCGCCGCCGCCCTCGTCGGCCTCTGCCCGGTCGCCTCGGCCGCCGCCGACTCGCAGGAGGGCTACTACTACCCGCCGGTCACCTCCGAGGAGGAGTTCGACCGCGAGATGATCGCCGGCCCCGCCTCGGACCCGCTGACGCGCGAGACCTTCGTGACCATGGTCACCACCGCCCAGCTCGCGGCGCCCGCCAACCCGCGCTTCGCGATCTTCGCCAAGGGCGAGGGCTCGCGCCGGCTGATCATGGTCGGGCTCGACGACGACGGCTTCAAGACGCTCTACCGCGCCCGGGCGATCCTGGCGCAGATGACCTACAGCTTGCGCAACTCGCCCTTCTTCAAGGACCAGGGGATCGAGGCGACGGCCACCCTCTTCGACGTCCTGCAGCTGATGGACTTCGAGTCGCTGACCATCACCGACGGCGAGACCTGGTCCCACCGCGTCTACTTCAAGTAAGCCCGCCGGAGGCCCCGGATGCCCGAGCTGAGCGAGATCACCACCCTGGGCCGCACGGTCGAGACCCCCGCCTCCCCCGAGGCGGCGGTGATCGACGTGGTGCCCAACCCCCAGCAGGGGACGCTGTTCGCCGCGCGCTTCGTCGCGCCCGAGTTCACCTCGCTGTGCCCGGTCACCGGCCAGCCGGACTTCGGCCACCTGGTGATCGACTACGCCCCGGACGCGAGCCTGATCGAGTCGAAGTCCCTGAAGCTGTTCCTGACCAGCTTCCGCAACCACGGCGCCTTCCACGAGGACTGCACCGTGGGCATCGGGCGGCGACTGGCCGAAGCGGCGAAGCCCCTCTGGCTTCGCATCGGCGGCTACTGGTATCCCCGCGGCGGCATCCCCATCGACGTGTTCTGGCAGACCGGCGCCCCGCCCGAGGGGCTGTGGCTGCCCGACCAGGGCGTGCCCCCCTACCGCGGCCGCGGCTGACCCGCCGGCCCGCGCCCTCCTTCCCGCTCCCGATCTCCCGAGGAGAGCTTCATGGACCAACCGACCTCCGTCCCCGCCTCGTCCACGGCCCGGATCATCGACGGCAAGGCCTTCGCCGCCGGCCTGCGCGCGCGCATCGCGGGCCACGTGACCGCGCTGAAGGCGCAGGGCGTGACCCCGGGCCTGGCGGTGGTGCTGGTGGGCGAGGACCCGGCCTCCGAGGTCTACGTGCGCAACAAGGGGATCGCCACGGCCGAGGCCGGGATGCAGGGCTTCGAGCACAAGCTGCCCGCCGACGCCTCGCAGGAGACGCTGCTGGAGCTGATCGCGCGCCTGAACGCGGACCCCGCGGTGCACGGGATCCTGGTGCAGCTGCCGCTGCCCGGGGGGCTGGACGCCGACAAGGTGATCGACGCGATCGCGCCGGAGAAGGACGTCGACGGCTTCCACGTGCAGAACGTCGGGCGGCTCGCGACGGGGATGGACGCGATGGTCTCCTGCACGCCGCTGGGCTGCCTGATGATGCTGCGCGACCAGCTCGGCGACCTGTCGGGCCTGGAGGCGGTGGTGGTCGGGCGCTCCAACATCGTCGGCAAGCCGATGGCCCAGCTGCTGCTGCGCGAGAACTGCACGGTGACCATCGCCCATTCGCGAACCAGGGACCTGGCCGGGGTCTGCCGGCGGGCCGACATCGTGGTGGCGGCGGTGGGCCGGCCGCGGATGGTGCAGGGCGACTGGATCAAGCCGGGCGCGACGGTGATCGACGTGGGCATCAACCGCATCCCCGCGCCCGAGCGCGGCGAGGGCCGGGTGCGCCTGGTCGGCGACGTCGACTTCGACTCCGCCGTGCAGGTCGCCGGCGCGATCACGCCCGTTCCCGGCGGCGTCGGGCCGATGACCATCGCCTGCCTGCTCGCCAACACCGTGATCGCGGCGAGCCGCCTGAACGGCATCGCCCCCCCCGCCGACCTCGCCTACTGAGGCGCGCGCAGGCGCCGCGCCGCGGTCCCGCCCCTCGCCGGCGCCGCGCCCGCGGCGCGGTCCCGGCGGGGCGCCCCGGGGCGCCCCCGGGCCGGGCGGCGCGCCCGACCGCGACCCGCGCCCGACCGCGACCCGCGCGACGACCGCCGGCCGCGGCGGGCGACCGCGCGGGGCGACCGCCCGCCGCCGGCGTCGCAACGCCCCCGGCCCGCCCCGGGCGCCCTCCGGCAGGCCCGCGCGCCTGCCCTCCGCCGCCGGGCCGGCCCGCCCCGCGGCGCCGCGCCCGCCCCAGCGCCGCGGGCGCGCGGCGAGCCACGCGCGGGCGCGGGACGCGGCGCCCCCGCTCGGCCCCACAGAATCCCGCGCCGGCGCATCGGCGTTCGGTCGGCGAGGGCAAGCGGGGCGCGGGGCAGGGGCGGCTCCGCCTCGGCGATGCGCGGCCGGGAGGGAGAGATGCGGCGCGGGCCGGCGGGAACGGGCGGCGTCCAGGGCCGCGGAGGGACCGTGCGGACGCGAAAAAGGCCGGTCGCTGGCGACCGGCCTTTTCGTTCACCGTCTCTTCCCGAAGGAGGAGAATTTGGAGCGGGCGATGAGATTCGAACTCACGACCCCAACCTTGGCAAGGTTGTGCTCTACCCCTGAGCTACGCCCGCGTCCGTCGGTGAGCGGTGATCTACAGAGATTCGCAGGGGGGTGCAAGAGGGGTCTGACGACGGCGTGGCGTCATCTTCGCGCCGCGGGTTGCGACAGGCGGGCGCAGGGGCCAGAACGCTGCAATGCAACGAAAAACGCCGCCGGGCGGAGCTCGGCGGCGTCGGAAAACCGGGGGCTTGGGGCGCGGTCAGCGGCCGGTGCGCTCCAGCACCACGCGGGCGGTGCGCAGCAGGATGCCCAGGTCCAGCCACAGCGAGACGCGGCGGGCGTAGGTGCTGTCGTGGATGGCGCGGGTGGCGAAGCTCGCGTCGTTGCGCGCGCCGACCTGCCAGGAGCCGGTGAGGCCCGGGCGCAGGGCGTAGTAGCTCATCCCGTTGTAGATGTCGGTCTGCACCGGGGTGAACGGGCGCGGGCCGACGAACGACATGTCGCCGACGAAGATGTTCCAAAGCTGCGGCAGCTCGTCGAGCGAGGTGGTGCGCAGGAAGGCCCCGAAGGTGGTGATGCGGGGGTCGTTGCGCAGCTTCTGGGCCACCTCCCACTCGCGCTTCGCCTCGGGGTTCGCGGCCAGGTAGGCGTCCAGCCGGTCGTCGGCGTCGACGACCATAGTGCGGACCTTCCAGCACTTGAACA
The DNA here is from genome assembly GCF_900113695.1 of Albimonas pacifica. GTDB lineage: Bacteria > Pseudomonadota > Alphaproteobacteria > Rhodobacterales > Rhodobacteraceae > Albimonas > Albimonas pacifica. Next base: position 95,591 of record NZ_FOQH01000004.1, read on the forward strand.
GCTTGCCGCCGCGGCCGACGCGGGCCTGGCCGTAGAAGCCCGGGCCGCCGTCCAGCCGCGCCAGCAGCGCGAAGGCCAGGATCAGCGGACCGGCGACCGGCAGCGTCAGAAGACAGAGAAGAAGATCGAGCGCGCGCTTCCCGCGGCGCACGTAGAACCCTTCGCGGGTTCCGGCGGTCATCAGGTCACGTGCGGACACGGAGCCGGACTCGCCTGTCTGATGAAATGCGGCGTGATGCAACACCGATCGCTACCCCCAGATACCCCACACTCGTCGGCCAGCAATACCCTTGCATCGCCAGTCGCCCCAGATCGGAGCGACCGCCGCATCCCCATGCGCGACGACGTTAGATGAACGTATCCATAAAACGTCGGCGCGCACAACGACTATTCACCTCGTTAATGTTGGATTCACGACGAACCCGCCGGATTCCGGGTCCGATCGCCGCCATTGGCGCCCGGATGGCGACGCCTGCGCCGCCGCGTCGCGGATCGCGGCGGAACGGCGCCACGTCGATGAACGGACCCGGACTGCGGCGCCAGGACCACGCCGAAGCATCTGCGCGCCGTCTCCCACGCTTTCGCCTTAGTTTTGAATGGAATCCGAAGATGATTCGGGTCAGAACACGACGTTAAAGCACGACCGGAACAACGAGGGGCGACGTCTTGTTCAAGCAGGCTTTTCTTATGGCAGGGTTTCTCCTGCTCGCGGGCGCGGCCTCGGCGCAGGTCCCCGCTCCGCTCAGCGAGACCCCGACGGCCGCCACGCCGGCCGCCGATGCGGCGACCGTCCGCGCCAACATGGGCCTGCCCGAAAGCGAGGCCGGCATCGTCGAGGAAGGCGAGCCCTACAAGATCCGCGTCGGCGACCGGCTGCAGATCTCGGTGCTCGAGGACCCCAGCCTGAGCACCCAGGTGCTGGTGCTGCCCGACGGGCGCATCTCGCTGCCGATCGCGGGCTCGGTCTTCGTCTCCGGCCGCTCCACCGCCGACGTCGAGGCGCAGCTGACCCGGGCGCTCGCCTCGGGCTTCGCGGTGCAGCCCACGATCACCGTCTCGGTCGCGGGCCTCGCCCCGCTGGCGGCGAGCAGCGCGCTCGAGGCGCCGATCCGTTTCTACGTGATGGGCGCGATGAACCGGCCGGGCGCGGTCGAGTCGGACCGCGAGATCACCATGATCGAGGCGATCGCCCTCGCCGGCGGCCCCAGCCCCTTCGCCGCCACCGACCGGATCCAGCTCCGCCGGCGTGACGCCGACGGGGTCGAGACCGTGACGACCTTCGACTTCGAGCGCGTCGAGGAGGGCCTGCCGGTGACCAACAACGTGGTCATCGAGGAAGGCGACGTGATCTACGCGCCCGAGCGCGGCCTGTGGGACTGAGGCGCGCCTCTCCCGATCCGAAGCCCGAGCCGGAGACCCGCGACGTGCCACGCGCCCTGACGGGGTTCAGCCTTCCCGGGCCCGACCTTCCCGGGGCCGGCGCCGCCGCGCCGGCGCGGCGGGGCCGGCTGCGCCGCCTCGCCCAGGGCGGGGCGGCCGTCGGGGCGGCCGCGGCGGCGGCGCTGGCGGCGGCGCCCTCGGACGCGGGCGACCGCACGCTGACCGGGCGGCTGACCCAGACCTTCCTCGGCGACACCAACCTGCAGGTGGACCGCGGCGGAACCGTCGGCGGCGGGCGCAGCGAGGGCGAGGCCGCGGTCGGCTCGCGCTCGCGCCTGGCGCTCGACTACCGGGACGCCACGACCAGCTCGCTGTTCACCTTCGGCGGCGTGATCGATTACGACATCTACACCGGCTCCGAGAACGACGACATCAGCGGCCTGTTCCCGGACCTGCGCGCCGGCTACTCCCTGCGCGGCGCCCGCTCCAGCCTGCAGCTGACGGCCTTCGGCTCGGCCCAGCCGATCGACACGCTCGATTCCAGCGGCTTCTCTTTCTTCGACCCGGGCGTCGAGCCGACGCCGATCGACCCGACCGATCCCGACCCCGGCACGCCCAACGCCACGCTGAACCGGACCGACGCGATCCGCACCATCTACGGCTTCGGCGTCACGGCGAACGAGCGGATCAACTCCCGCGATTCGACCAACTTCAGCGTCTCGGTGCAGCGGCGCGACTTCATCGACGGCACCCGGGCGCTGACCCCCTCCAACCAGCTCTCGATGGGCATGGGCTGGCAGCGGCAGGTCTCCTCGCGCATCGGCGTGGGGCTGTCCTACAACAGCAGCGTGCTGAAGGCCGAGGGCGCGCAGGACACCGAGACCTACACCTTCAGCCTGTCGCCGACGCTGTCCTACGCGGCCACGCCGCAGAAGACCTTCAGCCTGTCGCTGGGCCCGCAGTACTCGATCTCCGACCGCAAGCAGCCGCTGCCGGGCGGCACGCTCGTGCCCGACGTCGGCTACACGATCGGCCTGCGCGCGGCGGCGGGGATGACCTACGCCTACGACAACGTGCGCACCGCCTTCTCGCTGAACCAGTCGGTGACGCCCAACGACGACGGCGACGCGGTGAACCGCACCACCATCTCCGGCTCGCTGACGCAGCGGATCTCGGCGGCGACCTCGCTCGCCTCGCGCGTCGGCGTCTCGATCGAGACGCCGCTCGACGAGGGCTCCGCCGGCGTGTCGGAGGAGACGCTCAGCTTCGACTACGCCGCCACGCTGCGCCATGACGTGAACCGCTTCACCGCGCTCGACTTCACCCTGGGCGCGCGGCTGCGCGACGACGGGCAGGACCGCGACGTGGTGCTCTCGACCGGGGCCGGCTACGGCTACCGGCTGACCGAGGACACCGGGCTGCGGCTCGGCTACGAGTTCCGCCTGCCGATGGGCGACATCGACGACCAGGACAGCTCGCACCGGGTGAGCCTGAGCCTGACCCACGACTTCACGCTGCTGCCCTGAGCGGCGCGGGCCGCGCGGCGCGGGCGCGGCGCGCCAAGGAGGTTTTCCGATGAAGGGCATCATTCTCGCCGGCGGTTCCGGCACCCGGCTGCACCCGATCACGCTGGGCGTCTCCAAGCAGCTGCTGCCGGTCTACGACAAGCCGATGATCTACTATCCGCTGTCGGTGCTGATGCTGGCGGGCATCCGCGACGTGCTGGTGATCACCACCCCCCACGACGCCGAGCAGTTCCAGCGCGCGCTGGGCGACGGGTCGCAATGGGGCCTGAACCTGCAGTACGCCGTGCAGCCCAGCCCCGACGGCCTGGCCCAGGCCTTCCTCATCGGGCGCGAGTTCGTCGGCGCCGACAACGTCTGCCTGGTGCTGGGCGACAACATCTTCTACGGCCACGGCCTGCCGGAGCTGCTGAAGGCCGCGCTCGCCCGCAAGACCGGCGGCACCATCTTCGGCTATCACGTGCAGGATCCGCAGCGCTACGGCGTGGTCGAGTTCGACAGGACCGGCAAGGCGCTCTCGATCGAGGAGAAGCCGGCCGAGCCGAAGAGCTCCTACGCGGTCACCGGCCTCTATTTCTACGACAACGACGTGCTGGAGATCGCGGCCAACGTGAAGCCCTCGGCCCGCGGGGAGCTGGAGATCACCGACGTCAACAACGCCTATCTGCGGCGCGGCGACATGTTCGTCGAGATCATGGGGCGCGGCTACGCCTGGCTCGACACCGGCACCCACGCCTCGATGCTCCAGGCCGGCCAGTTCGTGCAGGTGATCGAGGAGCGGCAGGGCCTGAAGGTCGCCTGCCCGGAGGAGATCGCCTGGGCCGCCGGCTGGATCTCCGACGCCCAGCTCGAGGCGCTGGCCGCCCCCCTGAAGAAGAGCGGCTACGGCGAATACCTCGCCCGCCTCCTGCGCCGCCCCCGCTGAGCCGCGCAGGGCGGGTCCCGCTCGCCTCCCCTCCCCCTGCCCCCTCCCCCTGCCCCCGCGTGCGGCCGACGCGGCGGCCCCGAGCGCCGCGGGGCGTTCCGCGCGCCCCCGGCTTCAGGGCCCGCCCCTGGCGCGCCCGGGCGGGGAGAGGCGCGACGCACCACCGCTTCCCCCCGCCCCGCCGCCCGGCTAAGGGGAGAGCCATGGAGTTCCGCGCCGAAACCCTCGCCTGCCGCCGCGCCGGCCGCCTCGTGTTCGAGGGGCTGTCCTTCGCGCTCGTCTCCGGCCAGGCGGCGGCGCTGCGCGGGCCGAACGGGTCGGGCAAATCCTCGCTGCTGCGCATCCTCGCGGGCCTCGCGCCGGCGGCGGCGGGGCGGGCGAGCCTGGACGGTCTGACCCTGCCCGGCGACGGCGAGGCCTGGCGGGAGCGGGTGGCGCTGGCCGGTCATCTCGACGCGGTGAAGCCCGCCTTCACGGTGCGCGGCAACCTCGCCGCCTGGGCCGCCTTCCACGGCGCCCCCGCCGCCCGCGTCGACGCGGCGCTGGAGCGCTTCGGGCTCGAGCGGCTGGCCGAGGATCCCGCGCACTGGTGCTCCGCCGGGCAGAAGCGCCGGCTGGGCCTCGCGCGCCTGCTGGTGGCCGCCCGCCCGGTGTGGCTGCTGGACGAGCCGACGGTCTCGCTCGACGCCGCCTCCACCGCCGTTTTCGCGCAGGTGGTGCGCGAGCATTGCGCGGCGGGGGGCATCGCGCTGGCGGCCACCCATGTCGACCTCGGCTTCGGCGACGCGGTGGTGACGATGCCCGGGCGGCCCCAGGGCACGGGGCCGGCCGAGCCGCCGGCGCAGCCGGCCGGCGAGGCCGCCGGCGCGTCGGGCGGAAAATCCCTCGACGACCCGTTCCTGACGGGGGACTGGCGATGAGCGCGTTCCTCGCGCTGGTGCGCCGCGACCTGGCGCTGGCCTTCCGGATCGGCGGCGGGGGGCTTCTGAGCCTCGGCTTCTTCCTGCTCGCCGCGCTGCTGATCCCGCTGGGCGTGGGGCCCGAGGGGCAGGCGCTGGCGCGGATCGCGGCCGGCGTCGTGTGGGTCTGCGCGCTGCTCGCCTGCCTGCTGTCGCTCGACCGGCTGTTCCAGGCGGATCTCGAGGACGGCTCGCTGGACCAGCTCGCGCTTGGGCCGCTGCCGATGGAGGCGATCGTGCTGGCCAAGGCGGCGGCGCACTGGATCTCGACCGGGCTGCCGCTGACGCTGGCCGCGCCGGCGATCGGGGTGATGCTGAACCTCGACCCGCAGGCCTTCGGCCCGCTGCTGCTGGCGCTGCTGATCGGCACGCCCGCGCTGAGCCTCGTGGGGGCGGTCGGCGCAGGACTGACGGCGGGCGTCAGGCGCGGAGGGCTGCTGCTGTCTGTGCTGGTGCTGCCGCTCTACGTGCCGACGCTGATCTTCGGGGCGCAGGCGGCGGACCGGGCCGCCACCGGGCTGGACCCGACCCCGGCGCTCGCCTTCCTCGGCGCGGTCACGGCGCTCGCCGCCGGCGTCGCCCCCTTCGCCGCCGCCGCGGCGCTGCGGGTCAACCTGCGCTGAGGGCGCGGCCCCTGCCGGTCGGGCGCAGGGCCTGCACCGAAGTGCAACCCCGCCAAGCCCGCCCGCAGGGCGCCTATGGGCCCGGGAGCCTCGCCCTCAGGCGCGTGCTTCGCGGCGCACGGCGGGGCCGGCGGGGGTGTAGGTCTCGTCCAGCGCGTAGCCGGCCGAGCGCACGGTGCGGATCGGGTCGCGGTCGCCGCGCCGGTTGATCGCCTTGCGCAGGCGGCCGACGTGGACGTCCACCGTCCGGATCTCGACATAGACGTCGCGGCCCCAGACCAGGTCCAGCAGCTGCTCGCGCGAGAACACGCGCCCCGGGCGCTGCATCAGGACGTCGAGCAGCTTGAACTCGGTCGGGCCCAGGTGCAGGTCCCGCTCGCCCCGGCGCACGCGATGCGCCTGGCGGTCGAGGATGATGTCCCCGAAGGTCGCCACGTCGCCCGCCAGCGTCGGGCGCGAGCGGCGCAGGACCGCGCGGATCCGGGCCAGCAGCTCGGAGGTCGAGAAGGGTTTCGTCAGGTAGTCGTCGGCGCCGGTCTCGAGACCGCGGATCCGGTCCTCCTCCTCGCCGCGGGCCGTCAGCATGATGACGGGCGTGTCCTTGATCTCGGCGCGGGCGCGGATCTGGCGGCAGATCTCGATCCCCGAGACATGGGGCAGCATCCAGTCCAGCACGATCAGGTCGGGGCGCTCCTCCTCGATCGCGATCAGGGCCTCCTCGCCGTCGGAGACCAGGCTGACCTTGTGGCCTTCCTTGACCAGATTGTATTCCAGCAGGGCGCTCAGCGCCTCGTCGTCCTCGATGACCATCACGCGGGCCGTCATGACGCGTCGTCTCCGTGTTGAGCGGCCATGCAGGGCCGCCGGCGGCGGAGGGCGGTGGGCGCCCTCCCCGGATCAAGGCATGAAATCGCGGCCGCTCAGGCCTGCTCGTCCGGGGCGTCGGAGGCCCTGGTCTCGTCCAGCGGCTCGTTGCCGTAGCCGCGCGGCGCGCGGGGACGATCGGCGGTCAGGGGCTCGCCCTCGACCACGTACCAGGTCATCTCGGCGAGATGCGTGGCATGGTCGCCGATCCGCTCCAGGTTCTTGGCCATGAACAGGCAGTGGGAGCCGAGCGTGATCGTCCGCGGGTCCTCCATCATGTAGGTGACCATTTCGCGGAACAGGGCGTTGTAGAGCTCGTCGATCTCCACGTCGCGCCGCCACACCGCCAGGGCCGCCTGGCTGTCGCGGGCGGAATAGGCGTTCAGCGCGTCCGAGAGCTGCCGCTGCACCGTGCGGCCCATGCGGACCAGCGAGCCCGCGATGCGCATCGGCCGCTCGCGCGTCAGGTCGATGGAGCGCCGCGCGGTGGATTTCGCGAGGTCGCCGATCCGCTCCAGCGTCGACGAGGCCTTCATCGCGGCGACCAGCAGGCGCAGGTCGGTGGCGACGGGGGCCCGCAGGGCGATGGTGCGGATCACCAGCTCCTCGGTCTCGTGCTCGAGCTTGTCGAGCCGGCGGTCGGAGGCGATCACCTGCTCGGCCGTCTCGACGTCGCGACGCTCGATGGCGTCGAGCGCCTCGTCCAGGAGCTTCTCGGCCAGGCCGCCCATCTCGGCGATCTTGGCGCGGACGCCCATCAGCTCCTCGTCGAACGCGGAGACGGTGTGGCGACCGGTTCCCATGGTGGACATGTCTTCGTTCCTGCCTTGCGGGGTCGGGTCAGCCGAAGCGGCCGGTGATGTAATCCTGCGTCCGCTGGTCGGACGGATTGGTGAAGATCTTGGTGGTCTCGTCGTATTCGACCATCACGCCCAGGTGGAAGAACGCGGTCTTCTGGGAGACGCGCGCCGCCTGCTGCATCGAGTGGGTGACGATCACGACCGAATAGCTCTCGCGCAGCTCGTCGATCAGCTCCTCGACCTGGGCGGTCGCGATGGGATCGAGGGCCGAGCACGGCTCGTCCATCAGCAGCACTTCCGGCGCGGTGGCGATGGCCCGCGCGATGCACAGGCGCTGCTGCTGGCCGCCCGACAGGCCGGTGCCCGGCGCGTGCAGGCGGTCCTTCACCTCGTTCCAGATCGCGGCCTTGCGCAGCGAGCTCTCGACCACCTCGTCGAGCTCCGCCTTGTTCTTGGTCAGGCCGTGGATGCGGGGGCCGTAGGCCACGTTGTCGTAGATCGACTTGGGGAACGGGTTGGGCTTCTGGAACACCATGCCCACCCGGGCGCGCAGCTGCACCGGGTCGACGCGGCTGTCGTAGATGTCCTCGCCGTCGAGGTCGATCTTCCCCTCGACCCGGCAGATGTCGATGGTGTCGTTCATCCGGTTCAGGCAGCGCAGGAAGGTCGACTTCCCGCAGCCCGAGGGGCCGATGAAGGCGGTGACGGTGTTGTCCAGCAGCTCGATGCTCACGTCTTTGATCGCGTGGCTCTCGCCGTAATAGACCTGCACGTCGGAGCAGTGGAACTTCACGTCGTTCTGCACGGCGGTCTTCGCCTCGTTCGTATCGTACATGTTCATGGTCTCCGGGCTCACCAACGGCGCTCGAAACGACGGCGCAGGATGATGGCGATCAGGTTCATGACCACCAGGAAGACCAGCAGGACGATGATGGCGCCGGACGCGCGTTCGACAAAGGCCGGATCGGCCCGCTGGGTGAAGTTGTAGACCTGGACCGGAAGACCGGTCGCAGGCTCGAACAGGCCGCCCGGAGGCGCGTCGGGATAGTCGCGCACGAAGGCGACCATGCCGATCAGCAGCAGCGGCGCGGTCTCGCCGAGCGCCTGGGCGAGGCCGATGATCGTGCCGGTCAGGATCCCGGGCGCGGCCAGCGGCAGCACGTGGTGGAACACCGCCTGCATCTTCGAGGCCCCGACCCCCAGCGCCGCGTCGCGGATCGAGGGCGGCACCGCCTTCAGGGAGGCGCGGGTCGCGATGATGATCGTGGGCAGCGTCATCAGCGTCAGCACCAGCCCGCCCACGATGGGGGCCGAGTTCGGCAGGTGCATCCAGTTGATGAAGATCGCGAGGCCGAGGATGCCGAAGACGATCGAGGGCACCGCGGCGAGGTTGGAGATGTTCACCTCGATGATGTCCGTCCAGACGTTCTTCTTGGCGAACTCCTCGAGGTAGATCGAGGCGGCGACGCCGATGGGCAGCGCCAGGAACAGCACGATCAGCATCATGTAGAGCGAGCCGAGCAGCGCCACGCCCAGGCCCGCGGCCTCGGGCCGGTTCTCGGAGGCGTCGGGGGCGGTGATGAAGTCCCAGTTGAAGCGGGTCTCCATCGCGCCGCCCTCGACCAGCGCGTCGGCGGCGTTGAGCTGCGCCACGTCGACCTTGCTGTCGAGCGCCGCGCTCTCGCGCGTGACCTTGCCCTTCATGTACTGGTCGATGCGGGCGTTGGTCAGGAACTCGAACTCGACCGTCTGGCCGATCTCCTCGGGGTTGGCGAGGACGTAGTCGCGAAGCTGCGCGTTGGCGGCGCCCGAGATCATGCCCGCCAGCATCGCCGGCGTCAGCTCGGAGGCCCCCTGCCCCTGCAGCCGCTCGGCGACCGAGGTCAGCGAGTCCTCGATCATCGGCTTGTAGCTGAAGGTCAGGACCTTGGAGATCTCTTCGGGGTCCCGGGTCCCGTTGGGGTCCAGGATCGCGGGGTCGAGGTAGATCTCGGCCTCGATATAGGTCTGCTGGAAGGCCGGCAGGCCCTGGGAGAGGATCGAGGTCAGCAGCACCACCAGCGCCACCAGGCCCGCCGAGACGGCGGCCATGCCGTAGAGGCGGAAACGGCGCTCGGCGGCGTTGCGCTTGCGGGTGCGGGCGTCGGGCTGGTGCAGCGACTTGGCCGGCGCCGGACCGGCGAGGGGCATGGCGGCGTCGGTCATTCGTACTGCTCCCGGTACTTGCGCACGATGTAGAGCGCCAGGACGTTCAGCCCGAGCGTCAGGACGAAAAGCGTGATGCCCAGCGCGAAGGCGACCAGCGTCTCGGGCGAGGCGAAGTCGGTGTCGCCGGTCAGCTGGCTGACGATCTTCACCGTCACGGTGGTCATCGCCTCGAACGGGTTCATCGAGAGGGTGGCGGCGGCGCCTGCGCCGAGCACCACGATCATCGTCTCGCCGATGGCCCGCGAGGCCGCCAGCAGGATCGCGCCCACGATCCCCGGCAGGGCGGCGGGAATGATCACCGAGCGGATGGTCTCGGACGGCGTCGCGCCCAGCCCCAGCGAGCCGTCGCGCATCGCCTGGGGCACCGCGTTGATGATGTCGTCCGACAGGGACGAGACGAACGGGATCAGCATGATCCCCATCACCAGCCCCGCGGTCATCACCGAGGACGAGCTGTCGCCCAGCCCCAGCGGCTGGGCGAAGTAGTCGCGCAGCATCGGGCCGACGGTGATCAGGGCGAACAGACCGTAGACGATGGTCGGGATGCCGGCCAGCACCTCGATCAGGGGCTTGGCCACGCTGCGCACCCGGCGCGAGGCGTATTCGGAGAGGTAGATCGCCGCGAACAGGCCGATGGGAACGGCCACCGCCAGCGCGATCAGCGAGATGTAGAGCGTGCCCCACAGCAGCGGCAGGATCCCGAGATCGGAGTCGCCGCGGAAGTTCGGGGACCAGGTGGTCCCGAAGAAGAACTCGGTCCACTCGTACTGGGCGAAGAAGCGCCCGGTCTCGAGCAGCATCGACATCACGATGCCGACGGTGGTCAGGATCGCGATCGAGGAGGCCACGATCAGCAGGCCCATCACCATCGACTCGACCGCGTTGCGGGCGCGGAAATCGCGGGAGATGCGCTGGAAGGACAGGAAGAAGGCCGCGGCGGCGGCCAGCGCCGCGACGGCGTAGACGACCTCGGGCGGCAGGCCGATGAAGCTCGACGCGAAGCTGCCGATCAGCAGCACGCCCAGGCCCGTCATCCCGGTCGCCAGCGCGACGTTCCAGCCGTGGTAGTTCAGAAGCGAATGCAGGGCGCGGATGTCGCCCCCGGCGGAGGCGGCGGCCCTGCGCCGGCCCAGGAAATACCCGCCCATGACCGCGACGGCCAGCAGGACGAAGAAAAGCGTGGCGATCATGACCCAGTCGACCCCTCGGGAGAGACATGCCTTGGAGACATGGGGGAGGCGGCCCTGAGGGCCGCCTCCGGGTTTTCGTCAGGTCGCTGTGGACCCGGGCGATCTTACATCGACTTCTCGTCGGCGATCATCGCCTGGGTGTCGGCCAGCTCGGGGTCGGAGACCAGGCCGTAGTTGGCGAGCGGCCCGTTCGGGCCGGCGACCGCGTCGGAGACGAAGAAGGAGGCGAACTCCTTCAGGCCGGGAACCTCGGCCAGGTGCGCCTTCTTCACGTAGAAGAACAGCGGACGCGACACCGGGTATTCGCCCGAGGCGATGGTCTCGGTCGAGGGGGCGACGCCGCCCATGGTGGCGACCTTCAGCTTGTCGGTGTTGTTCTCGTAGAACGCGAGGCCGAACACGCCCACGCCGTTGGGGTTGGCGTCGATGCGGGCCAGCGTCTCGGTGTAGTCGCCGTCGATGTCGACCGAGGCGCCGTCGGTGCGCACCGCCATGCAGGCCTTCTCGGCGGCCTTCTCGTCGAGGCCGGTCGCCTGGATCGCCTCGAGCGCGCCGGACTCCTCGCAGCCGGCCAGCAGGACCTTCTCCTCGAACACTTCACGGGTGCCGTGCTTGGTGCCAGGGATGAAGGCCTGGATCTCGACCGCGGGCAGCGAGGCGTCGACGTCGGCCCAGGTCTTGGCGGGGTTCGCGACCATCTTGCCGTCCACCGGAACCTCGGCCGCCATGGCCTTGTACCACTGGTCGGGGGTGAACTCAGTGAACGCGGGGCCGTCGATCTGGGAGGCGAAGACGATGCCGTCGTAGCCGATGCGGACCTCGATGATCTCGGTCACGCCGTTCTCGGCGCAGGCGGCGACCTCTTTCTCGCGGATCTTGCGCGAGGCGTTGGCGATGTCGATCGTGTTCAGGCCCACGCCCTCGCAGAACTTCTTCAGGCCGGCCGAGGAGCCGCCCGACTCGACCACGGGGGTCGGGAAGTCGAAGTTCTCGCCGAAGGCCTCGGCGACGATCGAGGCGTAGGGCAGCACGGTCGAGGAACCGGCGACCTGGATCTGGTCGCGGGACTGGGCGGCGGCCGCGCCGGCGGCCAGAATGCCGGCCACGGCCAGCGAGATCAGGTTGGTGGCTTTCACGGGTGTCCTCCGTAATCCGTCATCGACCCGTCTGCGGCTGCGATGAACGCCGGGTCGTCGAGGCGCTGGGTAGCACCTGCCCGCGCGATGTTTATTCGCAAAACGGCCAAGCTTTTATGACAGCCCAAGATACTGTCGCAAAAGGGCTTTTCCGGACGCCTGGAGGATATCCCCGAATCCCACCGTCACAAAAGGATTTCGGGCGGGCGGCGCCGCGGGTCCTGCCCCGCGGCGCCGCCAAGTTCATGCAATCTTAGACAAATCCGAGACCAGTCGATCCCAGACCGGCTTGGTCTTCTCCAGATTCGCCTGCTTCACGGGGCCGAATCCCTTGATCGCGAGGGGCTGCATCAGCGCCTCGCGGCACAGGGTTTCGGTGGCCGGAGACAGCTTCGCGGCGACCAGATCGACGAGCTGTTCGGTCTCGCCGACCAGCGCCCGCTCCATTTTCCGCTCCTCGGAGCGTCCGAAGGGATCGAGCGCAGTGCCGCGCAGCGACTTCATGCCGGCCAGGACGGCGAAGCCCTTCTCCATCCAGGGCCCGAACTTCTGCTTGCGCGGGCGGCCGGACACCGGGTCGATCTTCGCGGTGACCGGGGGCGCGAGATGGTAGTTGACCTTCGCGTCCGGGGCGAAGTCGCGGGCGAGCTGGGCCTTCCAGTCGGGGTGGCGATGCAGGCGGGCGACCTCGTATTCGTCCTTGATCGCCATCGACTTGTGCAACGCCCGGGCCGCGAGCCGCGACAGGTCCCGACGGCCGGGCCAGTGCGCCTCCTCGGCCGCCTCCACACCCGCGAGATGCTCGCGGAAGCGGCGGGCGTAGCGGGCGGACTGGTAGTCGGTCAGGAACCGCTCGAACCGGGCGACGAGGGCGTCGTAGTCCTCGGTCTGCCAGGCCGGCAGGGTCTTCTCGCCGGCCTTCTCCTTCGCCAGACCGGGCTGGGCGACCAGCCAGCGGCCCCAGCGGAAGGCGGCGAGGTTCATGTCCACCGCAGCGCCATTCAGACGGATCGCCCGCTCGATGGCCTCGGCGGTCACGGGCAGCGCGCCGGCCTGGCAGGCGACGCCCACCAGCATCAGGTTCGCGCCCATGCCGTCGCCGACGAGCTGCGTCGCCAGATAGGCCACGTCCTTCACCAGCACCCGGTCGTCGCCGAGCTGCCCCTTCAGGCGGCCCTCCAGCGCGCCCTCGTCGGCGCGGGCCTCGGGGTTGCGGGCGAAGGCGGGCAGCGGCTCGACCTGGCCGTTGGCGATGGCCTGGCCCTGGGCGGGGTCGATCAGGCCCATGGCCTCGTCCCCCGCGCCCACCAGCATGTCGCAGGCGAGCAGCAGCCGGCCCTTGCCGCGAGCCACCCGCGCGGGGCGGTCGTCGATCGGATGCGGGCCGATCTGCAGATGCGACTGCACCGCGCCGTTCTTCTGGCTGAGGCCGGTCTGGTCCAGCGTCAGCGCATGCAGGCCCTCCAGCCGCGCCGCCATCGACAGCACCGCGGCCACGGTCACCACGCCGGTCCCGCCGATGCCGGTGATGACGGCGGCGTAGTCCAGCGCAGGCGTGGTGGCGGCTTCCGGCAGCCCCTCGGGCGGGTCGTGGCGGATGCCCTTCTTGCCGAGCAGGGGGTCGGACTCGACGCCCTCGACGGTGACGAAGGACGGGCAGAAGCCCTCGAGGCAGGAGTAGTCCTTGTTGCACGCCGTCTGGTCGATGCGCCGCTTGGTGCCGAAGGGGGTGTCCAGCGGCTTGATGGCCACGCAGTTCGACTGGATGCCGCAATCCCCGCAGCCCTCGCAGACCAGCGGGTTGATCACGGCGCGCTTGGCGGGATCGGGGAACTTGCCGCGCTTGCGGCGGCGGCGCTTCTCGGCGGCGCAGGTCTGCACGTAGAGGAGCACCGTGGTCCCCTCGACCTCGCGCAGCTCGGTCTGCACCAGCAGGTTCTCGGCGCGGTCGCGGAACGAGACGTTCCCCGTGGGCCAGGTCCCCGTCTCCTTCGTCGCCTCGATGTCGTCGGAGACGACGACCACCTGCTTCGCGCCGATGGACAGCACCTGGGCGGCGATCTCGGCCGGCAGGGGCTGGCCCTCGATCGGCTGGCCGCCGGTCATCGCCACCGCGTCGTTGTAGAGGATCTTGTAGGTGATGTTCACGCCCGGCGCGGCCGCCGCGGCCTTGATCGCCAGCATGCCGGAGTGCGTGTACGTCCCGTCGCCCAGGTTCTGGAACATGTGCTTGCGGCCGGCGAAGTTCGCCCGGCCGACCCAGTGCATGCCCTCGCCGCCCATCTGGGTGAAGAGCTGCGTGGTCTCGGGGCTGTGCAGCACCGACATCGCGTGACAGCCGATGCCCCCGCCCGCGAGGCTGCCGTCCGGCAACTTGGTCGAGCGGTTGTGCGGACACCCGGCGCAATACCACGGCGTGCGCGGCATCGCCGGCGCGTTGCCGGTCAGCTTCGGCGGCGCCGGAGGCTTCGTCTCGCAGACGCCCAGGTCGGACGCCTCGCGGGAGATGACGTCCGCCACATGCTCCGGCGACAGCTCCCCGAAGTCCTGCACCAGCGGCGAGCCGCCGGCGTCGCGCTTGCCGGTCAGGATCGGGCGCGGGCCGGGGGCGTTGACCAGCAGATGCGCGAGCTCGGTTTCGACGAGCGAGCGCTTCTCCTCGATCACCAGCAGCTGGTCGTAGCCCTGCACGAACTCGAGCAGCGAGGCGGGCTCCACGGGCCAGGTCATCCGCATCCGGAACAGGCCGATGCCCGAGGCGGCGGCCCGCTCGGGGTCCAGGTCCAGCAGCTTCAGCCCGGCCATGGCGTCGCCGAAGGCCTTGCCGACGGCGACGATGCCCAGGCGCTTGGGCCCCGCCGGCTCGAACACCGGCTCGTTGAGCCGGTTGGCGCGGGCGTAGTCCTTCACCGCCTGCATCCGCACGGCCATCCGCCGCTCCTGCACCACGTAGGGCAGGAAGCCGCCGGTGTTGTGGAGGGGAACCTCGAAGCCGGGCAGCGGCGGCAGCACGGGCGTCGGGCGAAGGCGGTCCAGCGCCACGGTCGCGGCGCTGTCGGCCACGTCGGTCACGATCTTCATCGAGGTCACGGCCCCGGTGTGCCGCGACATGGCGAAGGCGTGCAGGCCCAGCGGCACGATCTCGTGCACCGAGGCCGGATAGAGCACCGGGACCATCACGTGCATCATCGCCTGCTCGGACTGGTGCGCGGTGGTCGAGCTCTTCGACATCGGGTCGTCGCCCAGCAGGTAGACGGTCCCGCCCCTGGGATGCGCCCCCGCCAGCGCCCCGTGCTTCATCGCGTCCAGCGAGCGGTCGACCCCCGGCCCCTTGCCGTACCAGATCGAGAACACGCCCTCGACGGTCGGATCCTCGGCCGCCCCCAGGCTCTGGGTGCCCGAGATCGCGGTGGCCGCCAGGTCCTCGTTCAGGCCGGGGTTGAAGACGATGTTGCGCGCCTTCAGCTCCTCGGCCGCGCGGGCCAGCTCCTGGTCGAACCCGCCGATGGGCGAGCCGCGGTAGCCGGAAATGTAGCCGCCCGTCTTCAGCCCGGCGTCGCGGTCGACGTCGGCCTGTTCCAGCGCGAGGCGCACCAGCGCCTGCATGCCGTTCATCAGGGCCGCGCCCTTCGACACACGATACTTGTCGGTAAGGGCGACCTGGGCGTCCAGCGGAGCCATCCGCGCCTCCTCCCTAATCAGGTCGTGGATGCTGACCAACATAAGCCTGCATCGATCACATGCAAAAGGATTGTCCGGCCATCGGCACGGCTTCGCAAGCGGGGATCACGCCCGCGGGGGTCTGACGGGCTCGTGATCGGGGCGGGGCTCGCCGGCGGCGGCGGCGCGCTAGCTTGGCGGGGATGACCCGACGTCGAACCCTGCTCCGCACCCTCGTCGCGCTGGCGGCCCTCGCCGTCGCGCCGGTCCCGCCGCTCGCCGCGCAGCCGCTGGACGGGCCCGGCACGATCCTAATCATGCGCCACGCCCTGGCGCCCGGGGTGGGGGACCCGGCCGGCTTCCGGCTCGACGATCCCTCCACCCAGCGCAACCTGGACGAGACGGGCCGCGCGCAGGCCCGCGCCATCGGCGCGCGGCTGCGGGCGGCGGGCTTCGTCGCCGACCGCGTCCTGACCAGCCGCTGGCGCCGCTGCTCGGAGACCGCCGAGCTGCTGGACCTCGGTCCCGTCGAGCCCTTCCCCGCCCTCGATTCCTTCTTCGGCCGCCGCGAGCGTCGCGCCGAACAGACCGAGGCCCTGCGCCGGTTCCTGACGGAGCTGCCGCCCGAGAGCCGCGTGATGCTGGTCACCCACCAGGTCAACATCACCGCCCTGACCGGCGTCGTCCCCCGCTCGGGCGAGATCCTGTCGCTGGCGGTCGGCGCCGACGGCGCGGTCGAGGTGCTGGAGCGGATCCCGCCCCCCTGACCCCCACAACGAAAAACCCCCGCCGGAGGGGCGGGGGTTTCGCGCGGGCCGGCCGGGGCCGGGGCCGGTCACATGGTGCGCTCGACCATCATCTTCTTGATCTCGGCGATGGACTTCGCCGGGTTCAGGCCCTTGGGGCAGGTCTTGGCGCAGTTCATGATCGTGTGGCAGCGGTAGAGGCGGAACGGATCCTCGAGGAAGTCGAGCCGCTCCTGGGTGGCCTCGTCCCGGCTGTCGATCAGCCAGCGGTAGGCGTGCAGCAGCGCGGCCGGCCCGAGGTAGCGGTCGCCGTTCCACCAGTAGCTGGGGCAGGCGGTCGAGCAGGAGGCGCACATCACGCACTCATAGAGCCCGTCGAGCTTCTTGCGGTCCTCGATCGACTGGCGCCACTCCTTCTCGGGGGCGGTCGTGTGCGTCTCCAGCCAGGGCATGATCGCGGCATGCTGGGCGTAGAAATGGGTCAGGTCGGGGATCAGGTCCTTGACCACCGGCATGTGCGGCAGCGGGTAGATCTTCACGTCGCCCGAGACCTCGTCGAGGCCGTAGATGCAGGCCAGCGTGTTGATCCCGTCGATGTTCATCGCGCAGGAGCCGCAGATGCCTTCCCGGCAGGAGCGGCGGAAGGTCAGCGTCGGATCGATCTCGTTCTTGATCTTGATCAGCGCGTCCAGGATCATCGGCCCGCAGCTGTCCATGTCCACGAAATACGTGTCCACGCGCGGGTTCGCGTCGTCGTCCGGCGACCAGCGGTAGATCTTGAACGTCCGGACGTTGGTCGCGCCCTCGGGCCGCGGCCAGGTCTTGCCGACGGTCACGCGGGAGTTCTTGGGCAGGTTGAATTGAACCATATCGTTAGGCTCCCTAGCTGGCGGGTTCGGCGGGACGCGGAGCGGACGGAGGAGCGTCCAGAACCCGCGGGCCGGATTGGGTGCGTCGCCAGCGGCGACGACGGCTGACTTGTTCTTTCACCGATCGGACCGCGACCCACGCGACGCGCGAGAGGCCGCTGCGCCGCTCCCAGGCCTCGAAATCCGCGGCGACGACGCCGTTGAGCGCGTCGATCCACATGTCGCGGAAGAGCTCGTCGGTCCACTCCCGGCGCCGCACCCGCCCGTTCTCGACCATCGCGGCGTAGAGCTCGGGATCGGCGATCAGCCGGTCGATGGCGGCCAGCGCGTCCTCGACGGTCCGAACCTCGATGTAGTCGAGCTCGCTGCGGCGCATCTCGGCGTAGGCGGGCTCGGGACCCAGCAGCGCCGGGGTCTCGCCCCACCAGGCGTTGACCAGCTTGCTGCCCGGCTTCGTGCGGATGTCGAACTCCGTGAGGTTGCGCACCGCGATCACCAGGTCGCAGTCGCGATAGTCGGCCCAGTTGGGGCGCCCGGACCGGAAGGCCTCGACTCCGATGTCGTAGTCGACGCCCCGCTCGGCAAGGGCCGCGCGGAAGCTGTCGGAGCGGAAGTCGGCGTAGAGATTGGCCGGCCAGCCCTTGAAGGAGAGCTTGCGGATCGCGGCGCCGCGGGCGGGATCGCGCGGCAGGATGCCGGCCTGCAGCCAGATCGGAATGAAGATCCCGTTGCGCCGCCCCGCGTCCTGTCGGTTCTGGCTCGCCACGAAATTCGCCAGCATCGGCCAGTGCTTGTCGCCGCGCGCGATCATCACGTAGGGGCGCACGCCCCGGTTGGTCCAGCGCAGGGTGACGGCGTCGCAGACGTTGATCGCGCCGCGCCGGGTCTGCGTGGCGTAGGTGCACTCGCAGCCGGCGCGCCGCAGCTCGTAGCACACCCGCGACACCCAGCAGTCGACGTTCTGGAGGCTGCGCTCGAGCAGCGTCTCCATCGACAGCTCGACCGGCGCGCCGTCGAGCAGCTCGGGCCAGACCTGATCCGGCGGGCAGACGAAATGGACCGGGCGCCTGAGCGACCGGGTCGCCGGACGCTCGGCCACGACGTTCGAGACGGCCATCATCGCCCCGCCCCCGGAGCGGCGGCCTTGCGCGCCACGAACAGCGTCTCGCCGCGCTGGAGGCCGAAGCGGAACACGTCCGGCTCGACCGCGGTGAAGTCCTCGACCGCGAAGCCGGCCTGCGCCAGGCGGTCGCGGAAGTCGCGGCCGTAGAAGCGCAGGTGCAGCGGGTCGGTGTAGTAGGCGCGCCGGTCCTCGGGCGAGGTCCAGGCGGGGTTCTCGAGCGTCTCGGCCCAGCCCTCGACCAGCGGGACGGTGACCAGGAACAGACCGCCGGGGGCGAGGACGCGGTGCAGCTCGGCCAGCGCCTTGCGGTCGTCGAGATGCTCGAGCACATGGTTGGCGATGGCGACGTCCCAGCTCGCGTCGGGCTGGTCGATCGCCTCCATGTCCAGGTGCAGGTCGTGGCCGGGCAGGATGTCGGCCGTCGCGTAGCGCGCGGCCAGCGGCTGCACGACCGCAGTCAGGATCGGCTCGGAAGCGAAATGCAGGACGCGCCGGCCCTCGATCTCCGCCGCCCCGCCCCGGTCGAGCCAGAGCTTGAAGAGGCGATGGCGCGGGCGGCTGTCGCAGGACGGGCACCAGATGCCGGGCTTGGTGCGCACCGGGCTGAACCGGCCACGGTAGCCGCACAGGCAGCAGTCGCGCTCCGGCCCCTCGGCCGCGAGACGCGCCAGGTGCTCGACCGCAAGCCGGGCCCGAAGGTCCAGCTTCTCGTCGATCTCCGCCTGGCTGCGTCCGCGCGGCTGGGCTCCGTCCATTCCGATCAGGCCCTCAGTAGACCCGCGCCTTGGGCGCGATCTTCTTCAGGTCGATGCCGCCCTCGTCCTGCGTGGTCAGCGGGTCGAGCACCACCGAGCGGTAGTCCAGCGTGACCTCGCCGCCGTCGGCGACCCAGGCCAGCGTGTGCTTGCGCCAGTTCGTGTCGTCGCGCTCCGCGTAGTCCTCGCGGGCGTGGGCGCCGCGGCTCTCCTTGCGGGCCTCGGCCCCGACGACCGTCGCCAGCGCGTTGGGCATCAGGTTGTCGAGCTCCAGCGTCTCCATCAGGTCGGAGTTCCAGATCAGCGAGCGGTCCGAGACCTTGACGTCGGCGAACTCCTTGCGGATCTCGGCCATCTTGCGGCAGCCGTCCTGCAGCGTCTCCTCGGTGCGGAAGACGGCGGCGTCGGACTGCATGGCGCGCTGCATGTCGAGGCGCAGTTCGGCCGTGGGCTTGGCGCCGTTGGCGTTGCGCAGGTGGTCGAAGCGGGTCATCGACTTCTCGCACGACGCGAGGTCGAGCTCGGGCACGGCGGTCTTGGGATCGACCACCTCGCGCGCCCGGATCGCGGCGGCGCGGCCGAAGACCACCAGGTCGATCAGCGA
This sequence comes from Albimonas pacifica, assembly GCF_900113695.1. Taxonomy (GTDB): domain Bacteria; phylum Pseudomonadota; class Alphaproteobacteria; order Rhodobacterales; family Rhodobacteraceae; genus Albimonas; species Albimonas pacifica. The sequence goes on from NZ_FOQH01000004.1 coordinate 114,956, forward strand.
GTTGGAGCCCAGGCGGTTGGCCCCGTGGACCGAGGCGCAGCCGGCCTCGCCGACCGCCATCAGGCCGGGGACGATCTGATCGCCGCCATCCGGCCCCTTGGTCAGGACCTCGCCGTAGTAGTTCGTGGGGATGCCGCCCATGTTGTAGTGCACGGTCGGCAGCACCGGGATCGGCTCCTTGGTCAGGTCCACGCCCGCGAAGATCCGCGCCGACTCCGAGATGCCCGGAAGGCGCAGGGCCAGGGTCTCGGGCGGCAGGTGGTCGAGGTGCAGGTGGATGTGGTCCTTGTTCGGGCCCACGCCGCGGCCCTCGCGGATCTCGATGGTCATGCAGCGGCTGACCACGTCGCGCGAGGCGAGATCCTTGTAGGTCGGCGCGTAGCGCTCCATGAAGCGCTCGCCCTCGGAGTTGGTCAGGTAGCCGCCCTCGCCGCGGGCGCCCTCGGTGATCAGGCAGCCCGAGCCGTAGATGCCGGTCGGGTGGAACTGCACGAACTCCATGTCCTGCAGGGGCAGGCCGGCGCGGGCCACCATGCCGCCGCCGTCGCCGGTGCAGGTGTGGGCCGAGGTCGCCGAGAAGTAGGCGCGCCCGTAGCCGCCGGTGGCGAGCACCACCATCTTGGCGCGGAAGCGGTGGATGGTGCCGTCGTCGAGCTTCCAGGCGATGACGCCCGTGCAGCGCCCGTCCTCGGACATGATGAGGTCGGTGGCGAAATACTCGATGTAGAACTCGGCCTTGTTCTTCAGGCTCTGCCCATACAGCGTGTGCAGGATCGCGTGGCCGGTGCGGTCGGCCGCGGCGCAGGTGCGCTGCACCGGCGGGCCCTCGCCGAACTCGGTCGTGTGGCCGCCGAAGGGACGCTGGTAGATCTTGCCCTCTTCGGTGCGGCTGAACGGAACGCCGTAATGTTCCAATTCGTAGACCGCCTTGGGCGCCTCGCGGGCCAGGTACTCCATGGCGTCGGTGTCGCCGAGCCAGTCGGAGCCCTTCACCGTGTCGTACATGTGCCACTGCCAGTGGTCGGGGCCCATGTTCTGCAAGCTGGCGGCGATGCCGCCCTGCGCCGCCACGGTGTGCGAGCGGGTGGGGAACACCTTGGTGATGCAGGCGGTCTTCAGCCCCTGCTCGGCCATGCCCAGCGTAGCCCGGAGCCCGGCGCCGCCGGCCCCCACCACCACGACGTCATAGGCGTGATCGACATATTCGTAAGCGGCCATGGCTGGTCCTCTGCTTTGGCGCTTGCAGGCGTCGCGCGCGCCCCCTCGCCGAGGGGGCGCAGCAGCGTCAGCCGGCGAAGGCGATCTTGGCGACGGCGAACACGCCGGTCAGGCCGAACAGCGCGCAGAACATCGTGTTCGCGAGCAGCGCGGCGGTGCGCACGGCGGGGTTCGAGACGTAGTCCTCGATCACCACCTGCAGCCCGAGCTGCATGTGCCGGAAGCCCACCGCGATCAGCAGGATCAGCATGATCGCGTTGAACGGGCTGGCGTAGATGGCGCGCACCTCCTCGTAGGAGAGGCCCACCGCGGCGTCGAGCGGCCAGATCGCGAAGATCAGGATCGGGATCAGCGCGACGGCGGTGACCCGCTGGCTCCAGAAGTGGCCGGTGCCCTGCTTGGCGGAGCCGAGGCCGAGAACGCGGCCGAAGTCGGTCTTGTAGCTCATGGCGTCCCCTCCCCTCAGATGATCCAGACGAGCAGCGTCAGCACGACCGAGGCGACCACGGTCATCTTGCCGGCGAGCTCGGCCTTGTCGACTTCGAGCAGCAGGCCCGTGTCCCAGATCAGGTGACGGATCCCGTTGCAGAAATGGTAGAGCAGCGCCCACAGGCAGCCGAACAGCACCAGCTGGCCCAGCCAGGAGGTGACGACCCAGTCGGCGCTGGCGAAGTAGTCGGGTCCCGAGGCCGCGGCGAGCAGCCACCACACGATCAGGACGGCCCCGAGGGCCAGCGCGCAACCGGTGATGCGGTGCACGATGGACAGCATCGAGGTCCACTGCGGCCGATAGTACGGCCCGATCATGAAGGGGGAAAGCGGGCGGTTGCCCCGGTTCACGTCGGCCATTGCGACCCCTTTCGTTTCTCCCGGCGCGGGGGCGCGGACGGCATCGGATCGACGGCGCGCAACCCCTGGCTGGCCGACTGCATACCGCGTCGCATCGCGGCATGAAAGCGTCCCGTCGTCGCTGCGAGGCGAAAAAATCTGTCGCGGGCGGCGTTTCGGCGGGTTTTGTGATCACGGATTTATCGTTGTGATCACAAAACTGGCGACACCGGCGGACCGACCGCCGGCAAGCGTCAGAATCGCTGCCGAAGGCCCAGCGTGAAGTACTGCGCCCCGCCCGAGACCCCGTTGAACAGCCAGCTGTCGCCCCACAGCATCTCGCCGCCGGAGCGGTGGTGGAAGCGGAACACGACCTCCGAACGCTTCCAGTCCGGATGCGCCACGGTGATCTCGGGGGCGAGGTAATGCAGCAGGTTGGAGCCGTTGGGCGTGTCGCCCCGCTTGCGCTCCAGCGCGGTGACGTCGGTGGCGTAGTTCAGCCCGGTGTTGATCGCGATCGTGGTGCGCACGTGGTCGTTCCACGGGAACGCCGTCCAGCGGGCGTAGCCGCCGACCCAGAATTCGACCGTCGACTCCAGCCCGAAGCGTTGGGCGACGCCGACCTCGGCCTCGAGGTCGATGACGTCGAAGAGCGTCGCCACCCGGCGCGAGCCGGCCAGCGAGATGATGTAGTCCTCGCCGAACTCGTATTCCCACGGGGCCACCGGCTCGCCGTAGAGGAAGATCTCGGACATGTTCGTCTCGACGAACTTGCCCGCCGAAAGGGTGACCGCGCATTCGCCGCCGCAGACGCTGTCGACCTGCGAGAAGGTCAGCCAGCTCGTCGGCGCGTAGCCGTCCGCCCGCCGCTCGGCCAGCGGCGCGACGTTGGCGGGCAGGACGGTGAAGGGTCCGTCCGCCCGCGCAGGGGCCCCCTGCCCGGCGACGGCGCCGAACGCGGCAAGGGCGAGAAGCGCGCCGCGGCAGCGGGCGCGTAGAGAGATCGACAAGCTTAACACTCCAACCGCCTGACGCGCAGCCTACGCCCAGGGGCGGCCGCGCGACAGTCCCTCGCGGACGGCGCCCGCGCGTCCGCGCGCAGAGGTCGCGGGCGCCCTTGCGTCGGCCGGGCCGGGCCCGGCCGGCGCCCGCGGGCGCGGCTCAGACCGGGACCAGCGCCCAGACGTCGAGGTCGAGGAGCACGTTCTTCGCGTACTTGCCGTCCTCGCCGCGCAGGGGGGCCGGCGTCGGGTCGTCCTTCACCGCGGCGAGCCGCAGGCGCAGGGCGCCGACGCCGGGGGCCGCGGTCTCGGCCTTCTCCAGCACCTCGGACCAGGCGTAGACGGTGTCGCCCGCGAAGCAGGGGTTGGCATGGGAGCCCGCGTTGATCGCCACGATCGTCTGGGCGTTGGCGAGCCCGTTGAAGCTGAGCGCGCGGGCGAGGCTGATCACGTGGCCGCCGTAGATCAGGCGGCGGCCGTCCTCGCGGAACCGGGCGTTGAAATGCACCTTGGCCGTGTTCTGCCACAGGCGGGTGGCCATCATGTGCTCGGCTTCCTCGATGGTCACGCCGTCCACGTGATCGATGCGCTCGCCGACCGCGTAGTCGCCGAAGCGGTGCCGCTCGCCCGCCGCGGCGAAGTCGTAGGCGGAGAAGTCGAGGCCGGCGGGGATCGCCAGCTCCGAGGCCGGGACCGCGGGCTTGAGCTCGGGCACCACCGGCTCGGGCGCGGGCGCGCTCTCGTCGGCCTTGCGCACCATCACCCAGCGCACCCACTCCAGCGCCCGCTCCCCGTCGGCGGTGGAGGCGACGGAGCGGACCCAGACCACGCCCGACTTGCCGTTGGAGTTCTGCCTGAGGCCGATGATCTCGGTCTCGGTCGAGATCGTGTCGCCGGGATAGAGCGGCTTGAGGAACCGGCACTCCGCATAGCCCAGGTTCGCCACCGCGTTCAGCGAGATGTCGGGGACGGTCTTGCCGAAGGCGACGTGGAAGCCGATCAGGTCCTCGAGCGGCGAGCGCGGCAGGCCGCAGGCCTGGGCGAAGGCGTCGGACGAAGGCAGCGCGAAGCGGGTCGGGTAGAGCGCGGTGTAGAGCGCCCGGTCCCCCTCGGTCAGGGTGCGCGGCGTGGCGTGGCGGATCACCTGGCCGACCCTGAAGTCCTCGAAGAAATACCCGGGATTGGTCTTGGAGGCGGTCATGCGCGGGCTCCGTCGCTGCGGTGAAGGGGGCGGCGCCGGGAGGGGCGCCCTGTCGGGGGCGCACAATAAAGTTGCGCGGCGAGGGCGCAAGCGGCGCCGATGCGTGCGCGCAGAGGCCGCGGCGATGGGGCCGGACGGGCTGCGTCGAGGCGGGTGGCCGCAGGGGGAGCGAGCGCTCTGCAGGCGCCCTGCAGGCGGGCTTGGCTGGGGCGCGACGATGAGGAGCGGCTTGAGGGAATGGGGAGGGGGAGCCTCCGGCGGGCTCCTGACTCACCCAAGAACAAGCCCGCGCCTGTCCTCCGGAGCCGTCTCTCGCTGATGGATGCCTGAGCGACTCGCCCGAAGGGGTCAAGGACGAGCCGCGCAAGCGCGGTCGCTTCGCGATCCTTGACCCCTTCGGGCGAGTCGCTCTTTTCGGCATCCGCGAGAGACGGCTCCGGAGAACAGGCGCTTTGCAGGGCGTGGCCGGCGGCGCGCCACGGGCGCCCGGGGGCGGGCGGCGGGGAGGATCGGGCCGGGGCGGGCGCCCGGCGCGCGGCTCAGAAGCGGGTGCGCAGGTTGACCGAGCCGAACACGGCGGGACCGTCCTGGCCGGCGTATTCCTCGGTGCGAAGCACCTGGGTGAAGCTCAGCTCGACGCGGCCCACCTGGATCGCGGCGCCGGCCTGCACGTCGGCGACCAGGCGGTTGGGCTCGACCCCGTCGACGCCGCCGAAGGTGTTGCCCTCGATGAAGATGTTGCGCCCCACGACCCGGCCCTCGACGCCGGCGAAGACGTACCAACCGAAGTCGTCCTCGTTGCGGAAGAACCCGGGCGAGGCCACCGCCGGGCGCACCCGCGGCGGCCCGTAGTCGTCGGCGAGGTCCTTGCCCAGCCGCACGATCCCGCCCGCCGCCACCGAGGTCTCGACGTTGCCCAGCGTCGCGGTGACCGAGGGCGCCCAGTCCACCGACAGGTCCAGCACCCGCGTCGGCAGGTCCGCCCCGAAGCGCCACTTGCGCTCGTAGACCAGCCGCACGCCCGGCTCGTCCTCGAGCTGCGTATGCCAGCCGCGCGGCTTCTGCGCGCCGATCACGTCATGGACCAGCGTCTGGGTCCGGTCGGCCTGGGAGGAGGGGCCGACCACCCCCACCTCGAGCGCGATCGTGTCGAGCCGGTCGCCCCGGTCCGCCGCCACCCCGAAGCCCCCGTAGAGGAAGCCCGCATAGGGCCGGTCCCCCGGCGGCGGGACGCGCCGCGAGATGTCCGAGGGCGTGTACATGTTCTGGCCCAACGTATAGAATTCATACCAGTCGTCGGCGTCCGAGAACCACTCGAACAGCCCCCGCTTCGCCAGCCGTCCCGCCGCCGTCAGGTTGTTGCGCGGCGTCACGTAGTCGAAGCGCACGCCGTTGGTGTAATCCTTGTCGTCGTCGCCGAAGATGTCGTTCTCGAAGGTGACCGAGAGCGTGCCGCGCGCGTCCGCGTCCACCCAGGCCGGCAGATCCTCGGCCGGCGGCTCCTGCGAGCCGTCGGGGCCGGCCGCGGGCTCGGCGGCGGGCTCGCCGGGCTCGGTCCCCGGATCGCGCAGCGGCGCGGCGGCCAGGCCCATCGCCGCGCCCAGCCCCGGCGCCGCCGGCCCGGCGAGGGCGGGGCCCGCCTCCTGCGCGGCGGCGGGGCCGGAGACGGCGAGGGCGGCCGACAGCAGGGCCGGGGCCAGGACGGGCAGGCGGGCGAGGGCGGGGGTCATCGGCGGCGCTCCGGTTCGGGGGCCGGCGCGCGGATCGCGGCGCTCTGGCCCGGGGGCAGGGTTCGGCGCAGGAGGTGACGGGGGATCGCGGCGAGGCCAAGGCCGCGCGGCGCCGAAGCCGTCCCCGATCGGGGCGAGCGCGAGGCGGACCCGTTCAGCTTCCGTTGCGAAATCTTTCGCTTGATCGGCGCGGGCGGCGCCGACACTGTTCGCAGGCCGACGAGGGGCGCGAAGCAGACGCCCCCGGAACAGGGAGGATGAACATGTCGCTGACAACCCACGCCCGAGGCGCGCTTTTCGCGCTGGCCTCGCTCGCCGTCGCGGGCGGCGCGCTCGCCGGGGAGTGCGTGCACTCCGATCAATGGGGCAAGGACGACACCATCGGCTCGGCCAACCTGGTCAGCCCGGAGCGCACGCTGGAGGCGCTGAAGCTGGTCAAGCAGGGCAAGTCGGTGCCGCTGGGCATCGTCATCGGGCCCGAGACGCCCGCCTTCGCCCCCCGCTCGCTGTCGCTGCAGGTGGTGCAGCCCAACCAGCAGGGCGGGCAGAAGCTGTCGGCCTTCGGCTACCCGGGCAACTACAACGACGACGTGCTGCAGACCTGGGTGGGCATCGGCTCCCAGATCGACGGGCTGGGGCACCTGGGCGAGCATGGCTATTACTACAACTGCCTCGACGAGAAGGAGATCTCGGCGATCACCGGGCTGACCAAGCTGGGCGTGCACGACATCCCGCCGCTGGTCGGCCGGGGCGTGGTGATCGACATGACCAAGCACTTCGGCAAGCCGCACCTCGACGCCGGCGAGAGCTTCGGCGAGGAGGAGGTCAAGGCCGCCGCCGAGGCCCAGGGCGTCGAGATCCGCGAGGGCGACATCGTCCTGTTCTACACCGGCTGGACCTCGGCGATGCTGGAGAGCGACCCCAAGGCCTGGGTCTCGGGCGAGCCGGGGCTGTCGGTCTCGGGCTCGCGCTACCTGGCGGGGCTGAACGTGATGGCGGTGGGCGCCGACACCTGGGGCGTCGAGCCGGTGCCCCCGAAGGAGGGCGAGGGCGCCTTCTACGGCCACGTCGTCCTGCTGCAGGAGAACGGCATCTACATCCTCGAGACCATGGAGACCAAGCCGCTGGTCGACGAGGGCGTCAACGAGTTCATGTTCGTGCTCGGCCAGGCCCGGATCCGCGGCACGGTGCAGATGATCATCAACCCGGTGGCGCTCTACTGATCGCCCGCGCCCGCGAGGGGCGCGCAGGGAAGACCGGGAACGGGCGGCTTCGGCCGCCCGTTCCGCGTTTCGGGCCCGGGGCGGCGTCCGTGGCGACGCCCGGGGCGGGCTCGGGACGGGGTCGGGGGACGCCCTCGACGGGATCGCGCGCGTGCAGGGCACGTCGCGGTTGATCGCCGCCCGACGTCGCGTTAGCTTAACTCACTGCTTAATTAAGGGAGTCGCCCCGACGCGGCCCCGCAGGGAGGAAACGATCATGTCCATTGCAACCCGCGCCGCCGGCGCGCTCGTGACGCTTGGCCTGTCGCTGGGCGTCCTCGCCGCCCCCGCCTTCGCCCAGGACTGCGAGCCCTCGCAGTGGGGCGCCGACGACGAGATCGGCTCGGCCAACCTGGTGACGGAAGAGCGGGTGAAGCTGGCCGCCGAGCTGATCAAGCAGGGCAAGACCCGGCCGCTGGGCATCGTCATCGACGCGAACACCCCCGCCTACCCGCCCCGCGGCGTCAGCCTGCAGGTCGTGCAGCCCAACCACACCGGCGGCAAGCCGATCGACCTGGGCTATGCGGCGGTGGCCAACGACGACCTTGCGCAGCTGTGGTTCGGCGTCGGCTCGCAGCTCGACGGGCTGGGGCATTTCGGCGTCGGCGGCACCTTCTACAACTGCAACGACTGGGCCGACTTCGCCCCGATCACCGGCCTGACCAAGATGGGCACCCACAACGTGCCGCCGCTGGTCGGGCGCGCGGTGATCATCGACATGGCCGCCCATGCCGGGGTCGAGTTCCTGGAGGGCGGCCACGCCATCCCGCTTTCGGACGTGCAGGAGGCGATCGAGCAGCAGAACGTCGAGATCCGCGAGGGCGACATCGTCATCTTCCACACCGGCTGGACCGAAGCGAAGCTGGAGAGCGCCCCGCAGGAGTGGGGCTCGACCGAGCCGGGGATCCTGCCCGACGTGGCCGAGTTCCTGGCCGAGCGGAACGTGATGGCCGTCGGCGCCGACACCTGGGGCCTGGACGTGGTGCCCGCGCCCGAGGGCGGCAAGCTGTTCTTCGCCCACGCGGTGCTGCTGAAGGACAACGGGATCTACATCCTCGAGACGATGAACGTCGGGCCGGTGCTGGACGACGGGGTGAACGAGTTCATGTTCGTCCTCGGCCAGGCCCGCGTCCGCGGCGCCGTGCAGATGATCATCAACCCGGTCGCGCTCTACTGAGCCCGCGACGCGCCTGACGGGGCGCCTCGGCGCCCCCGCCGAGCAAAGCGACGGACGGCCCCCGCGGCCGTCCGTTCTGCGTTCGGGGCCGGTCTCGGCGCGGTCTGCGCGCCACGCTCGAGGCCCGCTCCGGCCCCTCTCCGGCCCCTCTCCGGCCCCTCTCCGGCCCCTCTCCGGCCCCTCTCCGGCCCCTCTCCGGAACGTGACGCCAGGGCGCGCGCCGCGGGCGCTACAAACCGCGGCCCCGCCCGAACGCCCGGACCCTGCCGATGCCCGCCGCCCCCCGGATCGCCTTCCGCCGCCTGCCCGAGGTCGCGCCCGCCGCGATCCTCGCCCAGATGTCCGACCCGCGGGTCGCGGCGCACCTGCCGCTCGCCCCCGCCGCCTGGGACCTCGCCGCCGTCGAGGCGCTGGTCGCCGCGAAGGAGGCCTGCTGGGCCCGCGACGGCCTCGGCCACTGGGCGATCCTGGCGGACGGGGTCTATGTCGGCTGGGGCGGCTTCCAGAAGGAGGGGGCGGAGTGGGACTTCGGCCTGGTGCTGACGCCCGAGGCCTTCGGCCTCGGGCTGCGCATCGCGGCGCGCGCGCTGGTGGCGGCCCGCGCCGACCCGCGCATCCCCTTCGTGACCTTCCTGCTGCCGCTGTCGCGCCGGCGGCTCGGCGCGCTCGCCCGCCTCGGCGCTCGCCCGCTGGGGGTGGTGGATCACGCCGGCGTGCCGTTCCGAAAGTTCCGGCTGGAGACGCCGGCGGAGGGGCCGCCCGGAACCGTCGCCTGAGCCTTCGCAGGCAGGAGGCCGACGGCCGGCCCCGCCCCCGGGCCCGCGCCCTCGGCGGGCGGCGCGGGGCCCCGGGTCGGGCCCGGGGCGCGCCCCCGACGGGGGGGGGCGCCCGGAGGTTCTCTCAGGGTCGCCCGTGGCGCAGTCGGATCGCGACGGCGCGCGCGGCGTGGAGCGGCAGCGCCGCCGCCTCCTTCGCCCGGTAGATCGCGCCGCGCCGGCCGCCCGGCGCCTCGCAGGGCGCGGCCGCGGCCGGCATGCCCAGCAGGCGGAACAGCGCCAGGGCGCGGGGCATGTGCACCCGGTCGGTGACCAGGACGACGCGCGAGACGCCCGCGGCCCGCAGGATCGGGATCGAGAAGCGGGCGTTCTCCAGCGTGTCGCGGGCGCGGTCCTCGACCAGAATCGCCCCCTCCGGCACGCCCCGCGCCGCGAGCGCCCGGCGCATCGCCTCGGCCTCGGTCGCGGGCCCGCCGGCGGGCGCGCCGCCGGTGACCAGGATCCGGGGCGCGCGGCCGGCGGCGAAGAGGCGGGCCGCGGTCTCGATCCGGCGGATCAGCGCGGGGCTCGGCCGTCCGCCGGGGCGCAGGGCGGCGCCCAGGACCACCAGGGCCAGGGCGCCCACGCCCCTCAGCCGCCCGGGAAGGGCGAGGGGCCGACCAGCCCGTGGATCAGGCCGACGACCACGTAGGCGACCACGGTGATCCCCACCAGGATCAGGTCCTTCTTGCGCGGCGCCGGCGCGGGCTTCACCCAGGCGCCGTCGCGGGCGTTGGTCGCGAAGATCGCCACGATCGCCCACACCCCGAGGCTCCCGAACAGCACCACCGAGGCGAGGTCGCCGTTCACCACCAGGTGCGAGATCGCCCAGACCAGCACCGCCAGCAGTTGCGGGTGGCGCACGTAGCGCTTCACGTTGCCCTTGGAGTGCGAGGCGCCGAACAGGAACACCGCGAAGATCATCAGCAGGTCCGTCAGGTGCATCCCCCAGGCCGGCGGGAAGTAGACGTGGGCGATCTCAGCCCCCCGATAGCCGATCACCATCAGCACCAGCGAGGCCAGGATCGCGAGGGAATAGACGCCCTTGTAGGGCCCCTCCCCCAGCTTCGCGACCAGCGCGTCGCGCGACGGCTTCGCGACCAGGGGGTAGGTGTGCACGATCCACCACAGGATCAGGCCGAGGATCAGTAGGGTCATGGCTGGCTCCCTCGCGGCCTTGCCGCGGTTGGCTTGGCGCGGCCGGGCCGCAGGTGGCTGTGGCGGGCCGGGCGGCGGAGGCCGCCTCGGCCGACGGTTTCGGCCGGGCGGCGCAAGCCGCGCCCGGCAGTCGGTTCGGGCCGGGCGGCGCAAGCCGCGCCCGGCAGTCGGTTCGGGCCGGGCGGCACGCCCGGCGGGCGGTTCGGGCCGGGCGGCGGGCGCCCGCCCCCGGCAGGCGTCAGACGCCCAGCCAGCGGTCCCGCAGCGCGGGGGTCAGCTGGTCGGGCCGGCCCGTCCAGACGCTGCGCCCCTTCTCCAGGATCACGCAGCGGTCGGCGACGGGCAGCAGCTCCCTGAGGCTCTTGTCCACCACCAGCAGCGCCTGCCCGGCCTGCTTCAGGGCGTGGACGGCGGCCCAGATCTCGTGGCGGATGACGGGGGCGAGGCCCTCGGTCGCCTCGTCCAGGATCAGCAGGCGGGGGTTGGTCATCAGCGCCCGGCCGATGGCGAGCATCTGCTGCTCGCCCCCCGAGAGCGTGCGCGCCGACTGGCGCCGCCGCTCGGCGAGCCGCGGGAACAGCGTCTCGACCCGCGCCCGGTCCCAGGGGCCGGGGCGGGCGGTGGCGGTCAGGTTCTCCTCGACCGAGAGGTTGGGGAAGCACCGCCGCCCCTCCGGCGCCAGCCCCAGCCCCAGGCGGGCGGCGCGATGCGCCGGCAGGCCCGCCAGGTCCCGCCCGTCGAGCCTCACCCGCCCCCGCCTGGGCGGCGTCAGGCGGCAGATCGAGCGGATGGTGGTGGTCTTGCCCATGCCGTTGCGCCCCATCAGGGCCACGGCCTCGCCGGCCGCGACCTGGAGGTCGACGCCGAACAGGGCCTGGGAGGGGCCGTAGAAGGTCTCGAGGGCCTCGACGTCGAGCATGGAAAGCCTTGGGCGAATGCGCTGGCCCGGACCCTAGCGGAGCCGCGCGCGGATGCGCAACGGGCGCGGGGGCGCTCGAGCGCCGCGCCCCTGCGGCGCCTCGCCCGGTCGCGACGGGAACCGTCGCCCTCGCCCGCCCCCGGGGCCGGCGGAGGCCCCCGCGCCCCGTCGCCCGTCCGCCGATCGTCGCGCTGTCGGCGGGCTGCGGGAGGCCCCGGGTCGCGCCCCAGGCGCCCCTGTCGCCGGCGCGAAGCCCCTCCCCGGCCCGCGGCCCGCGGCGCGGGGGACCGCGATGCGCCCGCCCGCCGCGCGCCTCCCCTGCCGGCCGCCGGGCTCCCCGCCGGTCGCCGAAGCCCTCTCGGTGCGGCCCCGCGCCCTCGGGCCGCCGCCGGGTGCCCCGCCGGGATCGGAGCGCGGAGCGGTCCCCGCCGCGCGCCCGCGCGCGGCGCCGGAGGCCCCCGGCCTCCGGGCGCGCGCCCTGCGCGCGCGGGACCGCGGGGCGGGCCCCCTGCGCCCTGCCCGGCCGGGGACGGGCGCACGGCCTCCCGCCCCGGCGCCGCTTGGCATCGGGCGCGCGCGCCTCTACCTCTGCGGTCCGCAACCGGAGGACCGCCCCATGCCCCTCGCCGACGACGACCTCGAGCGCTACGCCCGCCACATCGTGCTGCGCGAGATCGGCGGGCCCGGTCAGCAGGCGCTGATCGGGGCGAAGGTCGCGGTGGTGGGGGCCGGGGGGCTGGGCTCTCCCGCCCTGCTCTACCTCGCCGCCGCGGGGGTCGGGACGATCACCGTGATCGACGACGACCGGGTCAGCCTCTCGAACCTCCAGCGCCAGGTGCTGCACCGCGACCGCGACGTCGGCCGGCCCAAGGTCGCCAGCGCCGCCGACGCGCTGGGCGCGCTGAACCCCTCGGTCCGCATCGAGCCGCGCGAGCTGCGCCTCGCCCCCTCCAACGCCCGCAAGGTGCTCGACGGCCACGACCTCGTGCTCGACGGCTGCGACGGGTTCGAGACCCGCCGCCTGGTCAACGAGACCTGCGCCGCCCTGCGCATCCCGCTGGTCTCGGGCGCCATCGGGCGATGGGAGGGGCAGGTCTCGGTGTTCCGTCCCTGGCTGGGCGGGCCCTGCTACGCCTGCCTCTTCCCCCAGGCGCCGAGCCCCGACGAGGTCCCCGCCTGCGCCGAGGCCGGCGTGCTGGGCGCGCTCGCCGGCACGATCGGGGCGCTGATGGCCTCCGAGGCGGTGAAGCTGATCGTGGGGGCGGGCGAGCCGCTGGACGGCCGCCTATACCTCTGGGACGCGCTCGACGCCGAGGCGCGCACCATCGGGGTGAAGAAACGCCCCGGCTGCCCGGTCTGCGCGGGGGCTGCGGCGCCCTAGCTGTAGGGGTCGACGTCCGGGTCGGGCGAGGCCATCCGCGCCCGCCGCAGCGCCGAGACGTCGATCCGGCCGCGGCCGCGCCGAAGCTCCGGCGCCGGCCGGGCCCCGCGGCCCGCGCCGCCCGGGCCCGCGCCGCGGCCGCTGGCGACCACGTAGAGGAAGAACACCACCGCGATCCCGCTCAGGATCAGGCCGACCTCGCCGGTGTAGACCGACCCCATGGCGCCGTCGAGCGAGATCCCGCCGCCGCCCGGCGCGGCGCTGGTTCCGCCTCCCGTCAGTTGCGACAGCGACGACGCCACGGCCGTGCCCCCCAAGGTCTTCCGCCGGGCCTGCCCCGGAGCATGAAGTCCGGACCAGTATTGAGCAAAAAACCGCACAGTCAAGATTCATGGCAGGGACTGTTTCTTATTGGGTCATTCAGTTCATGTTCAGACACTTGACCCGCACGTCGCCCGGCCGCGTCGTCGCAAGCGGCGGCCCGGAGGTGCGCCTGCCCCCTCGGACTCGCGCGTCGAGCGCCTTGCCAGCGCGCCCGAAACGCCGACGGCCCGCCCCGGGGTCTCCGGGGCGGGCCGTCGTCGCGTCGCACGGGGGCGGCGGTCACAGCATCGCGGGCACCACCAGGTCCGGCGGCCGGTGGCCGTCGGCGAAGGTCTTGATGTTGATGATCACCTTCTCGCCCATCTCCATGCGCCCCTCCTCGGTGGCCGAGCCCATGTGCGGCAGCAGCAGCACGTTGGGCAGGCCGCGGAGCTTCGGGTTCACCGCCGGCTCGCGCTCGAACACGTCGAGGGCGGCGCCGGCGAGCTCGCCCGCCTGCAGCATCCGGGCCAGCGCGTTCTCGTCGATCACTTCGCCGCGGGAGGTGTTCACGATCACCGCCTCGGGCTTCATCAGCTTCAGCCGGCGGGCGTTGAGCAGGTGATAGGTCGCGGGCGTGTGCGGGCAGTGCACCGACAGGAAGTCGACGCGGGCCAGCATCTGGTCGAGGCTCTCCCACCAGCGGGCGCGCAGCTCCTGCTCCGTCTGCTGATGCAGGCGGCGGCGGTTGTTGTAGTGCACTTCCAGCCCGAAGGCCGAGGCGCGGCGCGCCACCGCCTGGCCGATGCGGCCCATGCCGAGAATGCCCAGGCGCTTGCCGGTGATCCGGCGGCCCAGCATCCAGGTCGGGGACCAGCCGGTCCAGGCGGCCTCGTCCTCCATCAGGCGCGCGCCCTCCTGCAGGCGGCGCGGCACCGCCAGCAGCATGGCCATGGTCATGTCCGCGGTGTCGTCCGAGAGCACGCCGGGCGTGTTCGAGACCTGGATCCCCCGGCGGCGCGCCGTCTCGACGTCGATGTTGTCGACGCCGGCGCCGTAGTTGGCGATCAGGCGCAGGTTGGGCCCGGCCTGGCCCAGCAGCCCCGCGTCGATCTTGTCCCCCAGGGTGGGCACCAGCACGTCGGCCCGCTGCACCGCGGCGACCAGCGCCTCGCGCGGGAGCGGCGCGTCGTCGAGGTTCAGCTCCACGTCGAACAACTCGCCCATCCGCGCCTCGACGGCCTCGGGCAGCTTTCGGGTCACGACGACCTTCGGTCGGCCGCCGGGAAACGGGGAGGGACGGGCGTCTGTGGGCATGGGCGAAGGCTTCTCCTGGCCGCGAGGATGCGCTAGCCTTAGCGAAAAGGGCCCCCGGGGTCCACGGGCGCCGGGCAGCGGCCACGAAAAGAAAATGCGGGATGCGCGGCGATGGCGCAACGATCTGTCGCAAGCGTTTTCGCCGGCGCCGCGGACCGAGGGTCCCGGCGCACGAGGTCAGGCCCGGGGCGCGGCCCGGATTGAGCGGGGGCGGAGCAGGCTTCCGATGACGACGAGACGGCCCGCGCGCGGCTGCGCGCAAGATGTTCGGCCCGCGCGAAACGGCGCGCAGGGACGCAGAGGGGGGCGCGCCGGCCACGGCCGGCCGGGCGCCGCGTTGCGCGCGTCGGGCGGGCTGCTGGCCGCGATCCTCGCCGCGGCGCTGGCGGCGTCGCCGGCGCCTGCAGCCACCGACGACGAGCCGCCGGCCGAGACCGCCTCGGCCGTCCATGTCGGCGCCGAGGGCGTGGGCCCGATCACCGGCCTGCCGATGCCCCGCTTCGTGTCGCTGAAGGCCACCAAGGCCAACGTGCGCCGCGGCCCCGGCATGACCCACCGGGTCGACTGGGTCTTCGTGCGCCAGGGCATGCCGCTGGAGGTGATCGGCGAATACGGCCACTGGCGGCGGGTGCGCGACCCCGAGGGCGCCTCGGGCTGGCTGCATTACTCGATGATCCGCGGCAACCGCACCGCGCTGGTCACGGCCGAGACCGCCGACCTGCGGCTCGAGCCCTCGCCCGGCGCCGCCGTCTCCGCCCGCGCCGAGCGCGGCGTGGTCTTCGAGATCGAGGCCTGCCGGCGCGACTGGTGCGAGGTCGAGAAGGACGGCGTCGACGGCTGGGCCGCCAAGGCGGACCTCTGGGGCGTGGGCCCCGAGGAGATCTTCGACTGAGCCTCCCGCCCCCCCGCGGACGCCCGCGGGCGCAGCGGGAGGCGTCATCGGGCGCAGCCCGGGGACGCGGCGCGCGGAAGGCGATCCTGAGGAGAGGGCCATGGGTCACTGGCTGCGCCGGGCGACGGGGCGGCGGCGGGACGCGGTCTCGGACCGGCAGCTTGCGCGCTGGCTGGTGGTCGTGGCGGGCGCCGCGAACGCCGGCGGCTTCATGGCGGTGGGGCGCTACACCTCGCACATGACCGGCATCGTCTCGGCGATGGCCGACGACCTGGCGCTGGGTCTTGGAGCGGCCTTCGCCGCGGGGCTGGGGTCGCTGATCGCGTTTCTCCTGGGGGCCGGAACCTCCGCGGTGCTGGTGAACCTGGCGCGCCGTCGGGGGATGCAGGGGGAATACGCCCTGCCGCTGGCGCTCGAGGCGCTGCTGCTCGCCGGTTTCGCCGCCAGCGCCCCGCTCGCGGTCGCCGCGCCGGGTCTCGCGAGCGTGCTGACGGTGGCGCTGCTGTGCTTCGTGATGGGGCTCCAGAACGCGGTGATCACCAAGCTCTCGGGCGCGCGGATCCGCACCACCCATGTCACCGGCATGGCCACCGACCTGGGGATCGAGCTCGGCAAGGGCGCCTGGCGGCTGGCCGCGCTGCTGGGCCGCCCGGCGCCGAGCGAGCATCCCCCGGTCCGGCCCGACGTCGAGAAGCTGCGCACCCACGGCGAGCTGATCGCGCTGTTCTTCGTCTCGGGCCTCGTCGGCGCCCTGGCCTTCCAGCGCGTGGGGGTCGCGGCGGCCCTGCCGCTCGCGGCCATCGCGGCGGCCTTCGCGGCCGGCCCCCTGTGGGAAGATCTGTCGAAGCGCGCCTGAGACCGGCGCACCCCCGGATGGCCCCGCCGCCGACCGCCGCCCAACGAGAAAGCGCGCCGCTTCCGCGACGCGCCTTTTCTCCGGGACCGGCGGCGTCAGCGCGAGCGCAGGCGGATCACCACGTCGACCTTGCAGATCTCGGTCCCCTCGGGGGCGTCGGGAAGCTGCTCGATGCGCACCGAGTCGCGGGGCGCGTCGGTCAGGCGGCCGTCGGCCTCCCAGTAGAAATGGGGGTGATCCTCGACCCGCGTGTCGTAGTAGCTGCGCGCGCCGTCCACGGTGATCTCGGCCATCAGGCCGGCCTCGGTGAAGCTGCGCAGGGTGTTGTAGACGGTCGCCAGGCTGACGGGGTCGCCTGCGGAGCGCGCCGCATCGTGCAGGCTCTCGGCGGTGACGTGGCGGTCGCGGCCGTCGCCCTTCAGAAGCAGCGCAAGCGTCCGACGCTGGCGGGTCGGGCGAAGCCCGGCCTTCGCCAGCCAGCTGGCTGCCCGGGTGCGCGCCTCGGGTCCGCTTGCGGTCGATAAACTGTCCATGACCGCGTTGAATACAGCCCGAAACGCCCGGATTTCAAGAGAGTCATGGACGCGGGCCCCTGTCGCGGGCGCGCCGGCGCCTCCGCGCGGCCCCCGCGGCAGGCCGCCCCGGCGCTTGCCTCCTGATCCAACCCGGTGCTAGGGGGACGCGACGATGGCGAGAGGCTCGCGCAGGGGGCGCACGACCAGGGCATGAGCAGCGAACGGGCGAACAGCTACGACTACGACGGCCTGATGGCCTGCGCACGGGGCGAACTCTTCGGTCCCGGCAACGCGCAGCTTCCGGCCCCTCCGATGCTGATGATCTCGCGCATCACCTCGATCACCGAGGACGGCGGCGAGCATGGCAAGGGCCAGGTGGTCGCCGAATTCGACGTGAACCCCGACCTGTGGTTCTTCCAGTGCCATTTCCTCGGCGACCCGGTGATGCCGGGCTGCCTCGGTCTCGACGCCCTGTGGCAGCTGACCGGCTTCTGGCTGGGCTGGAAGGGCATGCTGGGGCGCGGCCGCGCGCTGGGCGTGGGCGAGGTCAAGCTGACCGCGATGGTCACGCCGCAGACGAAGCTGCTGCGCTTCGAGGTCAACATGAAGCGCGTGATCGACCGCCGCCTGAAGATGGGCATCGCCGACGGGGTGGTAACCGCCGACGGAGAGCCCACCTATGCGGTGAGCGACATGCGCGTGGGACTGTTTCAGGACAGCTGAGTCCGAACGCAGCCGGGACCTGAAGGGCCCGGACCGCGCGGCCGCGGGAGCCTCCCGCACCGCCGCGCCGCGCGCCAGGATCGAGGCACAGGGAGGCCGCTGAATATGCGCCGCGTCGTGATCACCGGACTGGGGATCGTCTCCTCCATCGGCAACAGCGCCCAGGAGGTTCTGGCCAGCCTGCGCGAGGGCAAGTCCGGCATCGTGAAGGCCGACGACTACGTCGAGCACGGCTTCCGCAGCCAGGTGCACGGAGCCCCGCAGATCGACCTGACCGCGGCCGTCGACAAGCGCAACCTGCGCTTCATGGGCGACGGCGCGGCCTACAACTTCGTGGCCATGCAGCAGGCGATCGCCGACAGCGGGCTGGAGCCGTCCGACGTCTCCAACCCCCGCACCGGGCTGGTGATGGGCTCGGGCGGGCCGTCGACCAAGAACCTCTTCCAGGCGCACAACATCGTGGTCGAGAAGGGCTCGCCGAAGCGGATGGGGCCGTTCATGGTCACCCGCGGAATGAGCTCGACCAACTCGGCCTGCCTCGCGACGCCGTTCGGGATCAAGGGGATCAACTACTCGATCACCTCGGCCTGTTCGACCTCGGCGCATTGCATCGGCGCGGGGACCGAGCAGATCCAGTGGGGCAAGCAGGACGTGGTCTTCGCCGGCGGCGGCGAGGAGCTGGACTGGACCCTGTCCTGCCTCTTCGACGCCATGGGCGCGATGAGCTCGAAGTACAACGACACGCCCGCCACGGCGTCCCGTCCCTTCGACGCCACCCGCGACGGGTTCGTGATCGCCGGCGGCGCCGGGGTGGTGGTGCTCGAGGAGCTGGAGCACGCCAAGGCCCGCGGCGCGAAGATCTACGCCGAGATCACCGGCTATGGCGCGACCTCCGACGGCTACGACATGGTCGCCCCCTCGGGCGAGGGCGGCGAGCGCTCGATGCGCCTCGCGCTCGAGACGCTGGGCGACCGCAAGGTGCAGTACGTCAACGCGCACGGCACCTCGACGCCCGCGGGCGACGTGGTGGAGATCAAGGCCATGCGCCGGGTCTTCGGCGACGACATGCCGATCACCAGCTCGACCAAGTCGCTGACCGGTCACTCGCTGGGGGCCACCGGCGTGCAGGAGGCGATCTATTCGCTCCTGATGCTGCAGAACGACTTCATCGCCGCCTCGGCCAACATCACCCAGCTCGACCCCGAGCTGGACCCGGCCGAGATCGCGATGAAGCGCGTCGACAACGCGGGGCTCGACACGGTGCTGTCGAACTCCTTCGGCTTCGGGGGCACCAACGCGACGCTCGCCCTCAGCCGGTACCACGGCTGAGGCGGGGAAGAGCGATGCCGGCATCCGAGACCACCGTAGGCCCGCGCGGCTCCCTCAGCAGCCTGATGGCGGGCAAGCGCGGCCTGGTGATGGGGGTGGCCAACGACCACTCCATCGCCTGGGGCGTGGCCAAGACCCTGCATGAACACGGCGCCGAGCTCGCCTTCACCTACCAGGGCGAGAACTTCGGCCGCCGGGTGAAGCCGCTGGCCGACAGCGTGGGGGCGGAGCTGCTGCTGCCCGCCGACGTGCAGGACGAGGCGAGCCTGGAAGCCGTGTGCGAGGCGCTGGACAAGTCCTGGGGCAAGGTGGACTTCCTGATCCACGCCATCGCCTTCTCGGACAAGAACGAGCTTCAGGGCCGCTTCGCCGACACCACCCGGGCGAACTTCCTGAAGTCGCTGGACATCTCCTGCTATTCGCTGGTGGACATGAGCCGGCGGATCCTGCCGCTGATGTCGGACGGCGGCTCGATCGTGACCATGTCCTACCTGGGCGCGCAGCGGATCATGCCGAACTACAACGTCATGGGCGTCGCCAAGGCGGCGCTCGAGGCCTCGGTGCGCTATCTCGCGAACGATCTGGGCCCCGAGGGCATCCGCGTGAACGCCCTGTCGCCGGGGCCGATGCGCACGCTGGCGGGTTCGGCCGTGGGCGGGGCGCGGCGGGTCTACAAGACCGTGGCCGACAACTCGCCGATGCGCGCCAACGCCACGCTGGAGCATATCGGCGGCACCGCCATGTGGCTCTGCTCGGACTACGGCGCCTCGACCACCGGCGAGGTGATCTTCGTCGACGGCGGCTACCATGCCATCGGGATGCCCCACCTCGAGAACCTGCCGAAGGTCGAGGGCTGAGACCCGCCCCCTTCGCGCGTCGCGGCCGCCCCCCGGGGCGGCCGTTCGCGTTCCGGGGCTTCGCGTTCCGGGACCCGGGCCGGGGATCCGGGGCTCAGGTCCCGCGGGGCTTCACCCTTGATGTCGCGTCCGCCTCCCACGGCTTCTCCGGCCAGGGGTGGCGCAGGTAGCGGCCCCTGAGGTCGCGGCGCACGTCCGCCCAGGCCCCGCGCCAGAAGCCCGGCAGGTCCCGGGTCGTCGCCGCCGGCCGGCGGGCGGGGGACAGCAGGTCCATCAGCAGCGGCGCGCGCCCCGCGGCCGTGCCGATGCAGGGGTGGACGTCCAGGCCGAACACCTCCTGCACCCGCACCGCGACCGCCGGCGGCTCGCGCCCGTAGTCGATGGGGCAGCGCGTGCCCGTGGGCGCCGTCCAGGCCGCCGGGGCGGCGGCGTCGAGCGCCTGCCGCGCCGGCCAGTCCAGCCGCGCCTCCAGCGCCGAGACGAGGTCGAGGCCGCCGAGGTCCTCGGCCCTGCGCATCGCCCCCAGAAGCGGCGTCAGCCAGTCGTCCAGCGTCTCCATCAGCGCCGCGTCGGAGCTGTCGGGCAGGTCCGCGCCATGCGCCCGGGCGAAGGCCACGCGGGACTGGAAGCGACGGGCCGCATCGCTCCACGGCAGCGCGTCGAGGCCGAGGTCGCGCACCCCCTCGGCCATCGCCGCCGCCCGCGCCTCGGGCGGCGCCTCGCGCCAGGGCCGGTCGGCGAGGACCAGCGCCCCCAGCATCCGCCGGCGCCGCGCCAGCACCGCGCGGTCGCGCGGGGACCACTCGCAGAGCTCCACCTCGCGGATCCGCGCCGGGAACAGGGCTTCGAGGTCCGAGAGGACCAGCGGCGCGGCGCGCCGGATCTTCGCCTCGCGCAGGTCGCCGTCGGTGTCGGCGACGGCGAGGAAGCCGGGCGCGCCCAGCCCCGCGTCGGGCGGCAGGACCGCCCCCTTGCCCCCGGCCATCAGGTAGCGCGGCGCCTCGCCGGGCTTGCGCTCGGGGCGCTTGATGGCGACGCGGTCGGGATAGGCGCGGGCGGCGAGGCGCGCCACGGCCGCGGCATCGGGCGGCGCGCCCCGCCCGGTGCGCGGCGCCGCGACGCCCAGGCTGCGGGCGGCGGCGCGGGCCAGCCGCTCGGCCGCCTCGCGCAGGGACTGGACCCGGCCGCGGTCGGCCTCGATCCCCCGCTCGCGCGACAGGCGGCCGGGGTCGCGCAGGGCCTCGATGCGCAAGGCGAGGTCGGCGGGGGCCGAGACCGGCAGCGGGTCCCGCTCCTCCAGCGCCGCCGCCAGTTCCGCGGCCAGCGCCAGGTCGTCGGCCGTCAGAACCATGTGGGCCAGCCGCGGATGCGCCGGCAGCGCCGCCATGCGCCGGCCGTGGGCGGTGGGAAGCCCTGCGTCGTCCAGCGCCTCCAGCCCCTGCAGCAGGGCGCGCGCCTCGGCCATCGCGGGCGCGGGGGGCGGGTCGAGGAACGGCAGGTCCTCGGGCGCCGCGCCCCAGACCGCCAGCTCCAGGGCGAGCGCGGCGAGGTCCGCCTCCAGGATCTCGGGCGGGGGGTGGGCGGGCAGCGCGCCCTCGTCGCCGCGGGTCCAGAGGCGATAGCAGACGCCCGGCTCCAGCCGCCCGGCACGGCCGCGGCGCTGCTCGGCCTCGGCGCGGGTCACGGGGGTCGTGACCAGCCGCGACATGCCGGAGGCCGGGTCGAAGCGGGCGCGCCGCGCGAGGCCCGCGTCCACCACCACCCGCACCCCCTCGACGGTCAGCGAGGTCTCGGCGATGGCGGTGGCCAGCACCAGCTTGCGACGCCCCCTGGCCGAGGGCGCCAGCGCCGCCCGCTGCGCCGCCAGCGGCATCGAACCGTGGATCTTGCGGACATCCACGTCTCCCGGAAGGCGGCCGGAGAGACGGGCGGCGGTGCGCTCGATCTCCCCCACGCCGGGCAGGAAAGCGAGCGCCGAGCCGGGCTCCTGCGCCATCGCCTCGGCGATCAGGTCGGCCATGGCGTCCTCGACCCGCGGGCCGCGACGGCCGGCGGGGGCCCGCCAGGGTTTTTCCAGCCAGCGGGTCTCGACCGGGAACGCCCGGCCTTCCGAGGCGATCACGGGGGCCTGCATCAGCTCCGACAGCCGCCCCGTCTCCAGCGTGGCGGACATCGCCAGGATGCGCAGGTCGGGACGCAGGGCCGCCTGCGCCTCCAGCGTCAGGGCGAGGCCGAGGTCGGCGGTCAGGGCGCGCTCGTGGATCTCGTCGAAGATCACCGCGGCGACGCCGGGCAGCTCGGGGTCGGCCTGCAGCATCCGGGTCAGGACGCCCTCGGTCACCACCTCGATGCGGGCGCCGGGGCGGGACTCGCCGCGGATGCGGTAGCCGACGGCGCCGCCGGGGCTCTCGCCCAGCAGCTCGGCCATGCGCTCGGCCGCGGCGCGGGCGGCGACGCGGCGGGGCTCCAGCACCACGATGCGGCCGGCGGCCGCCCAGGGCTCGGCGGCGAGCGCCAGCGGCACGAGCGTGGTCTTGCCCGCGCCGGGAGGGGCCTGGAGAACCGCCCGCGCCCCGGTCTCCCCGGCCTCGCGCAGGGCCTCGCGCAGGGCGGGCAGCGCGGCCTCCGCCGGCAGGCCCTGGGAGGGCACGCCGGGGGCGATGTCGGGGCGGGCGTCGGACATGGGCGGAGCGGGCTTCCCGGACGGCGGAGCGGAGGGCGGAGCGGACCGCCCCTGCCTAGCCCCGACGCCCGCGGCTGTCACGGGCCCGCCGCGCAGCCCGGGCGCCGGCGGCCAGCCGGCGCCGGACGACGGCGCCCATGGCAAGTCGAGGGAGGATGTCCGGACGGCTCGGCCGGCGCCCCCGGCCCGCCTCGGGCGCCGCGCGGCGGGGCCCTGCACGCAGGGCCCGCGGACTGCGCCCCCGGCCGGCCGCCGGGGCCGTCCTCGCCCGCCGGGCGACGCCCGGACCCGGGCGCCCCGCCGGGCCCCGCCCGCGAACCCGCCGGGCGGCGGCGGGCGACCGCGCGGCGCGGGCGCCCGCCTCAGCGGCCCCGCTCAGCCGGGCCCGCCTGGTTGCCCCGCCTAGTTGGCGACCACGCGCGTCGCCACCGCCAGGCCGTAGCCGGTGCGGGCCTCGAGCCGCATCACCCGCGCGAGCCCGTCGGGAGAGGCCGCGAAGTCCACCGCCACCGGCACCGGCTCCTTGTCGAGGTCGCGCGGACGGAAGCCCGCCACCCGCATCCAGCGGCCCTCGCAGCGCCAGCCGTTCTCCCGCGCGCTGGGCGCGTCGAGCTCGATGCGCGAGCGGCGGCGGCCGTCGAAGACCTCCACCGCGCCGTTGCACAGGGCGTCGGGGGGCGTGGGGGTCAGGAACAGGGCGGCGGCGCCGATCGGGTCGGTGACCCCCTCCTGCGCGGTCGGGTCGATCTCCCAGTCGCGGGGCTTCCACTCGGGCGTCGCCTGCACCGCCTGGGGGCGGCCGGGGGGCGAGTAGGTCACCGTCACGTTCTGCCGGTCGCCGCCGAAGCGGGTGGCGAGCTCGAAGCGCGTCGGGCGGGGCAGCGCGGGATCGTTCAGCCCCTCGCCCTGCGCCGCGAGGCGCGCGCCGAACAGGGTGTCGATGGTTCTGGAGGGCTGCGCCCGGGCCTGGGCCGAATAGCGCTCGTCGTCCACCGACAGGGCGAAGTCGAGCGAGCCGATCGGCAGCCCGCCGAACCAGACCTCGAAGCGGCCGGCGTCGGCCACGGTCTCGGCCACCGCCGCGACCGCGGGCGAGGCCTGGCCGTAGCGCTCGGCGAGCGGCATCCCCAGCGCGGCCAGCACCGAGAGGCACAGCGCCGTCACCGCCATGCCGCCGGCGCGGGAGCGGATCGGCAGACGCCGGGCGCGGGGCCGAAGGGCGGCCCCGTCCGCCGGGAAGGGGGCGGGGGCGGGGGCGGCGTCAGGGGGCGCGGGTTCGCGCGTCATGTCTCGTCTCCTCGTCATCCCTTTGGTCCGGGCCTCTCTCGGCGCCGGTCGTCTCCGCCCGGCTGCGCGCTCTGCGGCGCGGCTGGCGTGGGCGGGCGGCCTGCGGGGTCCCGGCCTTGGCCGGAGGGCTTCCGACGCTCCCCATCCATGCGCTAGACACGGGCGGAAGCTAGGCGCGCCGGCGCCGATTTCGTCACAATGACGCGAGGAGCCTCCGCCGCGTGACTTCCACCGACCCCGCCCCCCTGCCCTCGGAACCGCCCACCGACCCGCTGGACGAGGCGAAGCCGGACCCCAAGGCCGAAGCGACCGCCGAGGCGCTGGCCGAGAAGCTCGCCGCCGGCGACCGCCGGGCGCTGGCCCGCGGGGTGACGCTGATCGAATCGACCCGCCCCGACCACCGCCGCGCCGCCGCGGCCCTGGTGCGCCGCCTGCACGCCCTGCCCCGCAGGACCCTGCGGCTGGGCCTGTCGGGCACGCCGGGGGTCGGCAAGTCGACCTTCATCGAGGCCTTCGGCCTGCAGCTCGCCGAGCAGGGGCACAAGCTCGCGGTGCTGGCCGTCGACCCGTCCTCGGCGCGCACCGGCGGCTCGATCCTGGGCGACAAGACCCGGATGGAGCGGCTCTCGCGCCATCCCAACGCCTTCATCCGCCCCTCGCCCTCGGGCGCGGCGCTCGGGGGCGTCGCGCGCCGCACGCGCGAGGCGATCCTGCTGTGCGAGGCGGCGGGCTTCGACCTGGTGATGGTCGAGACGGTGGGCGTCGGCCAGTCGGAGACGATGGTCGCCGAGATGACCGACATCTTCCTGCTGCTGATGGCGCCCGCCGGCGGCGACGAGCTGCAGGGGGTCAAGCGCGGGATCATGGAGATCTGCGACATGATCCTGGTGAACAAGGCCGACGGCGACCTGAAGGCCACGGCCGAGCGCACGCGGGCCGACTACGCCTCGGCCCTGCGCCTGCTGCGCGGGCGGCCGCAGGATCCGAACGGCTTCCCCAAGGCCGCCGCCGTCTCGGCGGTCAGCCACGCGGGGCTGGAGGCCGCCTGGACCGAGATCGCCGCGCTGGCCGAGTGGCGGCGCGAGACCGGCGTGCTGGAGGCCCGGCGCCGCGAACAGGCCGTCGCCTGGTTCCGCGCCGAGGTCGAGGAGGCGCTGCTGCGCCGCTTCCGCCGCCACCCCGCCGTCTCCGAGCTCTGGCCCCGGCTGGAGAAGACGGTGGCCAGCGGCGACACCCCCCCCCAGCTCGCCGCCGCGAAGGCGCTTGCGGCCTTCGGGCTGGGCGAGGAGGAGCGTTAGGCGGGCTTTGCCGGCGGCGGGGCTTTGCCGGCGACGGGGCGGGCGGGGCGGCGCCCTCCCCGGTCGTCAGGCGAAGAGGAAGTCGTCGGGCGTCGGCGTGCCCTCGTCGACGTAGAGCACCAGGATCGCGCCGTCGTCGAATCGCACCCGCCATCGGTCGTCGCCGAGGTCGATCAGCGCCATCTGCCCGGCGGCGTAGCCCGCGCCGGAGACGTCGATCACGTCCAGCCCGGGCTCGAAATCGACGATCCGGTCGGCCTCGGGCGCGGCGGCGAAGACGAAGCGGTCGGCGCCGTCCTCGCCGCCCATCCGGTCCTTGCCCGCGCCGCCGTCGATCACGTCGGCGCCGGCGCCGCCCCAGATCAGGTCCTCGCCCTCGCCGCCGAAGAGCGAATCGCCTCCCGCGTCGCCGATCAGCACGTCGTCGCCGCCCCCGCCGACGAGCCGGTCGTCGCCCGCCTCGCCCCACAGCCGGTCCCGGCCGCCGCCGCCGCGCAGGTCGTCGTCGCCGGCGTCGCCCGCGATGCGGTCGTCGCCGCCGCGGCCCTGCACCAGGTCGCGCCCCTCGCCCGCCTGCACCGAGTCGCCGCCCCCGCCGCCGTCCAGCCGGTCGCCCCCGCGCCCGCCGTAGAGCGTGTCGGCCCCGCTTCCGCCCAGCAGCACGTCGCGTCCCGAATCGCCGTCCATCGCGTCGGCCCCCGCGCCGCCCTTCAGGCGGTTGTCGGCGGCGTTGCCGATGATCGTGTCGCGCCCTCGCCCGCCGGAGGCGTTCTCGATCTCCACGCCGGCTGCGATGGTGAAGCCGCCGGGGCTCTTGCGGGCCGAGGAGACGAAGCCGCCCGCGGTCTCCCCCCGCTCGGCCGCCGGGCGCAGGTCGATGATCGCGCCGAGCTCGCCGCGGTGGCGGATCTCGTCCACCCCGCCCGCGTCCCAGATGGCGCTGAAATAGGTCCCCCGCCGGTCGCCGGTGGGCAGCACGTAGACGTCGTCCCCGGTCGCGTGGCGGTCGTTCGCCCCGTATTTCGCCTGCAGCACGGTGATGTCGAGCGCCGCCGGCCCCGCCTGCGTGCCCCAGAACGGGGTCGAGCCGACGCCCCCGTCCCCGCCGGGGCCGCCGCGGTTGTAGCTCATCACCGTGAACACGGTCTTGTTCAGCCCGGCCCGGCCGTAGTCGTCGAAGGGCGCGCGCACGCCCCGCATCAGCTCCGAGCGGCCGCCGCGGTCGTGGGGATGGGCCAGCCCGAGGCCATGGGCGAATTCGTGCACCAGCGTCTCGAAGGCGAGGCCGCCGGCCTCCAGCCCGCTGCGCGCGCCCTTCTCCGGGTTCCAGCCGACCCCGCGGGAGTTGAACACCCCCACGCCGGCGTTGTGCTCGCGCGGGGGGAAGAAGAAGCCCAGGTCGTTGCGGGCGCCGAAGTCGTCGATCACCAGCTTGAAGTCGGCGCGGCCGGGGCGCGAGACCTCGCGGAAGGTCAGGCCGCTGACCGCCTCGAAGGTCTCCAGCGCCGCCATGGCGCGGGCGGTCTCGTAGGCCGACCACCCCTCCGAGGTGCGCCGGGCGAAGGTCTCGCCCGCGCCGGCGAAATAGACCGTCACGTCGTTGGTGCGCACCCGCGTGCCCCAGTCTATCGAATCGAGGGCGTCGTCGTGAAAGCGTCCGAGCTTCGGCATGCGCGCGTCCGGGCCTGGCGTGGTGTCCGGGGAAGCGCCGCGGACGGGGAACCGTCCCCCCGCTTGGCCGGAAAGACCTTTGCGAACAAGAGCCGCAGGCGGGTCGATGAACGGTTTCGGGGGGGCGTGGTGCAGGCGTCACGCCCGCGGCGAGGGCGGCGGAGGGCGGCGCATCCGCCCGGCGCCGGTTGACGCCCCGCCCGCGACCCGATATGGACCGCTCCTCGAATTCGGGCGCCGCGCGGAACAGGTCCGCGCGCCCTGCGTGCACTTGAAACAAGGACGGAAACCGATGTCCCGTCGCTGCGAGCTGTCCGGCAAGGGCGTGCTGACCGGCCACAACGTGAGCCACTCCAACATCAAGACCAACCGGCGCTTCCTGCCGAACCTGAACCAGGTGACCCTGCAGAGCGAGACGCTCGGCCGGTCCTTCAAGTTCCGGATCTCGGCTTCGGCGATGCGCACGGTCGATCACCGCGGCGGGCTCGACGCCTACCTGGCCAAGGCCCGCGACACCGAGCTGTCGCCCAAGGCCCTGAAGGTCAAGCGCGACATCGAGAAGGCGCAGACCGCCGCCTGATCCGGCCCCCGCCCGGCCGAAGGCCGGGCGCCGCCGAGGCGCGACGCCTGCGACCGACCGAACAGGCCGGCCCCCGACCCCGGGCGCCGGCCTTTCCGCGTTCGGCCCGCAGCCGGAGACGCCCGCCCCTCCGCGCCCCGCCCGCCCCCGCGCCGCGGGCGGACGGCCAGCCCCGGGCGCGACCCCGACGCGGCGCTTCCCC
Organism: Albimonas pacifica; assembly: GCF_900113695.1. GTDB lineage: Bacteria > Pseudomonadota > Alphaproteobacteria > Rhodobacterales > Rhodobacteraceae > Albimonas > Albimonas pacifica. The sequence goes on from NZ_FOQH01000004.1 coordinate 142,159, forward strand.
GGCCCGCGCCCTGCGGCGCGCGGCCGCCTGCGCGCGGCCCTGCGGCGCGAAGACCCTTGGGCGCGCAGGGCAACCGCGATAGACAGCGCCCCATGATCCGGGGCGCGCTGATCGGTCTTCTGACCTCTCTGCTGATCCTCCAGGGCGTCGCCCTGCGGGCCGCGCCCTTCGTCGACCCCGCGGCGGGCCAGGGCTTCGTCGTCCACCTCTGCTCCGGCGGCACGGTCGAGCTCGACGCCGACGGCGCGCCGACGGCGGGCGATCCCGGCCACGAGGACGCCTCCCACCTGGGCTGCCTCGACTGCTGCATCGCGCCCATCGCCCTGCCCGAGCCCGGCGCCCGGGCCCCCGCCCGCGAGGCCGATCCCGAGCGCGCCGCCCCCCTGCCCGAGGCCCCGGCGCCCGCCGGCCACGCCTCGCCGCTCGCCTGCGCCAGGGACCCGCCCGACGCCTCCTGAGCCCCGATCCCCTTTCAGATCCAAGCCCAGGAGACGGAGATGATCCGCACCCTTTCCGCCGCGGCGCTCGCCGCGCTCGTCGCCCTGCCCGCGCTGACCGCCCCCGCCCTCGCCGCCGAGATCGAGGTCCGGGACGCCTACGCCCGCTCCTCCAACCCCAAGGTCGGCGGCGCCTTCATGGTGCTGGTCAACCACGGCGACGCGCCCGCCAGGCTGGTCGCGGTCCGCTCCGACGCCGCCCGGGCGGTGGAGCTGCACACCCACGTGATGGAGGACGGCATCGCCAGGATGCGACCCGTCGAGGCCATCGAGGTCCCCGCCCATGGCGAGCATCGCCTGCAGCGCGGCGGCGACCACGTGATGATGATGGGCCTGACCGCCCCCCTGGCGCAGGGCGACGTGGTCGCCGCCACCCTGGTCTTCGACGACGGCGAGGAGCTGGCCGTCGAGATCCCGGTGGACAACGACCGCCAGGACATGGGCGGCATGGACCACGGCGGTCACATGCAGCCGAAGAACTGACCGGCCCCGGGGCCGGAGGCGCGCCTCCGGCCCCGGACGCGGTGCGCCGCGGTCCGCTCCGGTTCGCCGGGCCCTCAGCCCGCCAGCACCTCGTCCACCCAGGCCGGCACGATCTGCGAGGCGAGGCCGTTGCGCGCCTCGTGGAAATAATGGGCGCCCTCGGAGGGCTCGAGATTCAGCTCCAGCGTCCGCGCGCCGGCGCCGCGGGCCTCGGCCACGAAGCCGGCGGCGGGGTAGACCGCGCCGGAGGTCCCGATCGACACGAACGTCTCGCAGGCCGCCAGCGCCGCGAAGCACTCGTCCATCCGGTAGGGCATCTCCCCGAACCAGACCACGTCCGGGCGCACCCGGCGGGCCCCGCAGGCGGGACAGGCGCTCTCGACCGTCATCCTGCCGCCGGGCCATTTCCAGCGGTGGCCGCAGCCGGCGCAGAGGCCGTTGGCGAACTCGCCATGCATGTGGATCAGCCCGGCGGGGTCCGCGCCCTCCGCCTGCGCCGCCTTCTCGTGCAGGCCGTCCACGTTCTGGGTGATGATCAGCACCTCGCCCGGCCGCGCCGCCTGCAGGCGGGCGAGCGCGTAATGGGCCGCGTTGGGCTCGGCCGCCTCGGCCCGCTGCCTGCGCATGTCGTAGAAGTCGAGCACCATGACCGGGTCGCGGGCGAAGGCCTCGGGCGTCGCCACGTCCTCCAGTCGCACCTGGGTCCACAACCCGCCCGCGTCGCGGAAGGTGCCCATGCCGCTCTCGGCCGAGATGCCGGCCCCCGTCAGGATCACGATGCGCGGGATCGTCATCGGCGCCTCCCCTTTCGTTCAAGCCCTCAGGCTGGGACACTGCCACGGCGCGGCGGGGGAGCGGAAGCCCGCCCCGCCCCCGCCCCGCCCACCCCGCGCCCACCCCGCGCGCCCGTCTCCGGAGGCCCCATGACCCGCCTGCTCTTCGTCTGCCTCGGCAACATCTGCCGCTCGCCCGCCGCCGAGGGCGTGGCCCGCGCCATGGCGCAGGCCCGCGGCCTTGCGGTCGAGATCGACAGCGCCGGGACCGGCGGCTGGCATGCGGGCGACCCGCCCGACCCGCGGATGCGCGAGGCCGCCCTGCGCCGGGGCTACGACCTCTCGGCCCTGCGCGCCCGGCAGGTGCGGCGCGCCGACTTCGCGGCCTTCGACCACATCCTGGCGATGGACGCCGACAATCTCGCCGCGCTCGAGCGCGCCCGCCCCGCCGACGCCCGCGCCGCCCTCAGCCTGATGCTGTCCCACGCCGACCTGCCCGAGCGGGAGGTCCCCGACCCCTATTACGGCGGCCCCCAGGGCTTCGACCACGTGCTCGACCTGCTGGAGGCCGCGGTGGCGGGCCTGCTCGACAGGCTGGAGGCGCAGGCGCGCTGACCCGGACGCCGCTTGACCCTGGGGCGCGCGGTCACGACGATGAACGCGGAGACTCGAGCGATGGGTGATTTCGGATGAAGACGATTTTGATGGCCGCCGCGCTGCTGGCGGGCCTGGCCGCCGGCGCGCCGGGCCGGGCGCTGACGACGACGGGACCGGCGGCCGGCGCCCCGGCCGAGGTCGAGCATGGCGGCGGCTGCCGCAAGGACTCGCCCCCCGGCCGGTGCTGCCACGCGGGCTCGAAGCCCTACCACTGCCACTGAGGCCGCGCGGGGGCCGCCTCAGGCCGGCGGCAGGTCGCGCCGGGGGCGGATCTGCGCGGGCACGCCGGCGGCGAGGTGGCGGGCGGGGACGTCGCGGGTGACGACCGCGTTGGCGCCGATGACCACGTCGTCGCCGATGGTCACGTGGCCCACGATCACCGCGCCGGCGCCGATGGTCACCCGGTTGCCGATCATCGGCTTGGCGTTCAGGTCCGCGGGGCTGTTGATGCCCATCGTCGTGTTCTGCCGCACGATCACGTCGTCCCCGATGGAGCGCGCGCCCAGGATCATGCCGCCGAAGTGGTCGATCCTGAGCCGCCGCCCCACCGCGACGTTGTAGGACAGCTTCACCCCGCAGAAGATCTCGCTGGCCTTGAACATGGTGCGGTAGATCAGCGACAGCGGCAGGCGCAGCAGCCGCGGCCGCACCCCCATCCGCCAGTTCCCGAACCGGTGCCAGAACAGCGCCCAGAACCCCTGCGAGCCGAGGTCGCGGTCGTGGGTCGCGAAATCCTCGCGCACCAGCGCCCAGAACGAGATGCCGGGCGGGTTGCCGTTCCGGTCGCCCAGCGGCAGCGGCGGCGCGCGGAACGGCGCGGGGGCGCCGGCGGTCTCGGGCGCGTCCGGGGTCTCGGACATGCTCAGGCCCTGGGTCCGGGCGCGAGGTTCATCAGGCAGCGCCGCCGGAACGAGGCGGCGAAGCCCGGCACGCTCTCGTCCGGCTTGCCGCGCAGGCGGCGCTGCAGGCGGCCCAGCGCCCCGCCCGTGAGGCGCATGGCGGCGGCGAAGCTGGCGTAGGCGCCGCCGTGGTTCTTCTCGAAATAGCGCCGCCAGGAATCGAACCAGTAGTCGGGCATCCGCCCCCGCTTTGGGGTCGAGCCGACGATGCCGGTGGCGGCGCCGGCCAGGTGCATGACCTGCGCCTGCGGGGCGTGCCAGATCTCCCACCCCGCGCGGGTGGCCTGGAGCTGGTAGTCCACCTCCTCGAAATAGAGGAAATAGCCCTCGTCGAGCGGCCCGAGCGTGTCGAGCACCTCCTGCCGGATCATCATGCAGGCGCCCGTCACCCAGTCGCAGCGCACCGGCACGTCGGTCTCGTCGATCAGCACCGGCCACAGGCGGGCCACGGCGCCGATGCCCAGGGCGCCGGCGAATTCGCGCATCGCCGAGGGGAAGCGGTAGGCCGACATGCGCGAGACGCCGACCTCGTTCTCCAGCCGCGCGCCGACCACGCCGATCTTCGGGCGCGAGCGCAGGACGCGCACGATCTCCTCGATGGCGCCGGGGCGGACCTCGGCGTCGGGGTTCAGCAGCAGCACCCCCTCGGGCGTCCACGGCAGGGCGCGGGCGGCCTCGAAGGCGATGTTGTTCCCCGCCGCGAAGCCGCCGTTGCGGGGCGAGCGGATCAGGCGCACCGCCTCCGGAGCGCCCATCGCGGCCAGCCCCGCCTCCAGCTTGTCGGCGTCGTCGTCCGGCGAGGCGTTGTCGACGATGAACACGACCCCTTCCGCGAAGCGCTCGAGCTCCGCCAGCAGGGCCGGCAGGGCGCGCAGGATCAGCTCGGAACAGCCGTAGTTGACCGTGGAGACGCAGATCCGCGCGTCGAGAGGAGAAGACGTCATGTCGTCAAGGGCCTGCCGGTTGGATTCGGGGTCGCTTCGGGTGGCGTTCACGATAGCGGCAGGAACCCGGAGGGGCCACACGTCGCCACGCCGCGGGGGCCGCCCTCAGACCAGCAGTTCGCGCAGCACGTGGTCGAGCAGCGCCCGCCCGCGCGCGGTCGCCCGCAGGCGGTCGCCGTCGCGCACCACCAGCCCCTCGGCCGCCAGCGGGGCGATCCGGGCCTCGGCGATGGGCGCGCCGGCGAGACGGGCGTGGCGGGCGAGGTCCGCCCCCTCCACCAGCCGCAGGCACATCATCAGGTACTCGACCGCCTGGTCCTCGGGCGCCACCGCCTCGGTCTTCAGGTCGTGGCCCTGCGCCCCGACGTGGGAGAGCCAGGCGGCGGGCGCGCGGCGGGTCTCGGTCGCGAGCCGCCCCTGCGGCGTCGTGATCCGGCCATGCGCCCCCGGCCCGATGCCGGCGTAGTCGCCATAGCGCCAGTAGACGAGGTTGTGGCGGCTCTCCGCCCCCGGGCGGGCGTGGTTGGAGATCTCGTAGGCCGGCAGGCCCGCGGCCTCGGTCAGGCCTTGGGTGATCTCGTACATCTCCGCCGCCCGGTCGTCGGTGGGCAGGCCCCGCAGCCGGCCGCGGGCGTGCAGGTCGCCGAAGCGGGTCCCGGCCTCGATGGTCAGCTGGTAGAGCGAGAGGTGGTCGATCGCCATCGCCAGCGCCTCGGCGAGCTCGGCCTGCCACTGGGCGGGGGTCTGGTCCTGGCGGGCGTAGATCAGGTCGAAGCTGACCCGCGCGAAGGCGGCGCGGGCGACGTCGAAGGCGGCGCGCGCCTCGGCCGCCGAGTGCATCCGGCCCAGCTTCTTCAGATCCGCGTCGTTCAGCGCCTGGGCGCCCATCGACACCCGGTTCACCCCGCCCGAGGCGTAGCCGCGGAAGTTCTCCGCCTCGATCGAGGTGGGGTTGGCCTCCAGCGTGATCTCGGCGCCCGCCTCGAACCCCCACAGCCGGTCCGCCTCCTCGATCAGCGCCGCCACCGTCGCGGGCGGCATCAGCGAGGGCGTGCCGCCCCCGAAGAACATCGAGCGGGCGCGGCGCGGGCCGGTCAGCTCGCGGGCGGCGCGCATCTCGGCCAGCAGGGCCACGCGCCAGGCGTCCTGGTCGACCTCGCGGCTGACGTGGGAGTTGAAGTCGCAATAGGGGCACTTGGCCAGGCAGAACGGCCAGTGCACGTAGACGCCGAAGCCGCCCGCCTGCCAGTCGGGGGCGGCGGCGTCCGCCGCGTCGCGGCGGGTCAGGGGGGCCGGGGTCGGGGTCATCGGGAAACGGATCTCCTGGGGGGCGCCCCGGACCTGATCCGGGGCCTCTCCCACATCGGCCGCAGGAGGCCCCGGATCAAGTCCGGGACGCCGCGAGGGTCGGGCGCGTCGCGAGGCCCCGGGCCGCCGGAGCCGGGGCGAGGGTCTCAGCCCCGCGCGGGCAGGATCTCGGAAGACAGTTTCGCGAAGGCCTCGCCGCGGTGCGAGATCAGGTTCTTCTCGTCCTCGGTCATCTGCGCGAAGGTGCGGCCGTCGCCGGCGGCGGGCTCGAAGATCGGGTCGTAGCCGTGGCCCTGCGTCCCGCGGGCGGGCCAGATCACCCGGCCTTCAGCTGCGCCGCGCACCGTCTCCACGTGGCCGTCGGGCCAGGCGACGGCCAGCACGCAGACGAAGCGGGCGTGCCAGGGGGGCGTGGCGTCGACCTCCAGCAGGGCGGCATGGGTGCGGGCCATGGCGCGGCCGAAGTCGCGGCCGCTCTCGGTCTCGGCCCAGTCGGCGGTGTGCACGCCGGGGGCGCCGCCCAGGGCGTCGACCTCGATGCCGCTGTCATCCGCCAGCGCCGGCAGGTCGGCGGCCTTCGCCGAGGCCAGCGCCTTGATCGCGGCGTTGCCCTCGAAGGTTTCTTCCGTCTCGTCGGGAACCGGGAAGCCCAGTTCGCCTGCCGAGACGGTCTCGATCCCCCAGGGGGCCAGCAGGGCGCGGATCTCGGCCACCTTGCCGGCGTTGTGCGAGGCGACGACGATCTTCTTCGCGTCCAGCCGGCGGGTCATGCTCAGCCCCCCACGGCGGCTTTCTGGGCCGCGACCAGTTCGGCGATGCCCGCCTCGGCGAGGTTCAGGAGCGTGTCCAGCTCGGCGCGCGAGAAGGTGGCGCCCTCGGCCGAGCCCTGCACCTCCACCAGCCCGCCGGCGCCGGTCATCACCACGTTGGCGTCGGTGCCGGCCTCGCTGTCCTCGGCGTAGTCGAGGTCCAAAACCGGCTTGCCCTCGTAGACGCCGCAGGAGACGGCGGCGACGTGCTGGGTGATCGGGTTCTCCTTCAGCTCGCCCGCGTCGACCAGCTTCTGGGCGGCCAGCCGCAGCGCCACCCAGCCCCCGGTGATCGAGGCGCAGCGGGTGCCGCCGTCGGCCTGCAGCACGTCGCAGTCGACGGTGATCTGGCGCTCGCCCAGCATCACGCGGTCGGTGCCGGCGCGCAGCGAGCGGCCGATCAGGCGCTGGATCTCCTGGGTGCGGCCGGAGATCTTGCCCACCGACGCCTCGCGTCGGTTGCGGGTGTGGGTCGCCCGCGGCAGCATCCCGTATTCCGCCGTCACCCAGCCGAGGCCGGAGTTGCGCATCCACGGCGGCGTGCGCCCCTCGATCGAGGCGGTGCACAGCACATGCGTCTCGCCCATGCGGATCAGGCAGGAGCCCTCGGCATGCTTGGTCGCCCCCGTCTCGATGACGACGGAGCGGAGCTGATCGGGGGCGCGGCCGGATGGGCGCATGTCGGAACCTCGATGATTGGCTTGAGCCCGGGGGAGCGGGCGCTCGGGCGGTCTCTTACCGCCGCGGCCGGGGCGGGAGCAACCCGGGGGCAGGTCGGGCGCGCGAATTCGCTTCGCGCGGGCGCCGGGCGCGCCTAACCTGCCCGGCGGATTGAAGCCGACCGGGATAGACCCATGAGTTTGGAACCCCAGGACGTTTACACGAGCGCCGCGCTGCGCGGCGCGCCCCCCGCCCAGCCCGCGCCCTCCGCCCGGCGGTGCGGAGCGCTGGCGCTGGGCGCCTGGGCCCTGGCCGTGCCGGCGACGCTGCTGACGGTCGCCACGGCGGGCCTCGGCCTGTGGCAGCTGGCGAGGGCCGCCGGGCTGGCGACGGCGCAGGCCCCGATCGGAACGCCCGCCCCCGCGCTGGCCGACTCGCCGCTGACGGCGGCGGCGGCGGGGCTGGCGGCGACGGCGGCCTTCGCCTGCCTCAGCCTTGCGCTGTGGCTCGCGGGCGGCTGGTTCCGGCTGATGGGCGCGCGCCCCCTGCCCCGCGCGAAGGCCGCGGCCCGTCTGGCCCGGATCGGCCGGCTGATCTCGCTGGCGGCGGCGGGGCTGCTGGCCTGGTTCGGGCTCGGGCTCGCCTGGGCGCTCGCCGGCGGCGTCGCGCCCCTCGACGTCACGCCGCTGGCGGGGGCCCTGGCGGCGCTGCTGCTCGGTTCGGGCATGCGGCTGGCGGCCGAGGCGATCGGCGAGGCCCCCGGCGCGAATTGACCTCGCCCCACCCGCGCCATACCTGTGGAGTTGGATGCAACCGGGACGCGCCGGAGGTCGGCGCGCGGTGAAAGGATGCACGACGCCGACATGACCGCGCAAAGCGTGACGCTTGGCGACCTCAACGAGCGCAGCCGGGCGATCTTCCGCCAGCTCGTCGAGACCTACCTGGAGACCGGCGACCCGGTCGGCTCGCGCACCTTGTCCAAGGCGCTGGAGCAGCCGCTGTCCGCCGCCACCGTCCGCAACGTGATGCAGGACCTGGAGGAGCTCGGCCTGCTCGGCTCCCCCCATGTCTCCGCCGGGCGGATCCCCACCCAGCACGGGCTGCGGATGTTCGTCGACGGCCTGCTCGAGATCGGCGACGTCCCCCAGGAGGAACGCCAGCGGATCGAGCGCGGCATGGGCGAGGAGCATTCCGACGTCGCCGGCATCGTCGCCCGCGCCGGCGCGCTGCTGTCCGGCCTGACCCATTCCGCGAGCCTCGTGCTGGCGCCCAAGACCGAGGCCGCGGTCAAGCACCTGGAGTTCGTCACCCTCTCCGACGGCGCGGCGCTGGTGGTGCTGGTGACCGAGGACGGCGCGGTCGAGAACCGGGTGATCACGCCGCCGCCCGGCGTCACGCCCTCGGCGATGCGGGAGGCGGCGAACTTCCTCAACGCCATGCTGCGCGGGCGCACGCTGACCGACGCGGCGCGCGCCGTCTCCGACCAGATCGCCCTGCGCCGGCAGGAGCTGGACGCGCTCGCGGCCGGGCTGGTCGAGCAGGGCATCGCCGTGTGGTCGGGCGAAGCCTCGGCCGGGCCCGAGCGGCTGTTGATCCGCGGGCAGTCCAACCTGCTCGACGGGATGGAGGGGGAGGCCGAGCTCGAGCGCATGCGCCGGCTCTTCGACGACCTGGAGCGCAAGAAGGACCTGCTGGACCTGCTGGAGCTCGCCCAGGACGGCGAAGGCGTGCGGATCTTCATCGGGTCCGAGAACAAGCTCTTCTCGCTTTCGGGTTCCTCTCTGGTCATCGCTCCTTATATGGACGCGGACCGCAGAATCATCGGCGCGCTGGGGGTCATCGGCCCCACGCGCCTCAACTATGGCCGCGTGGTGCCCATCGTCGATTACACCGCCCGCCTGATGGGGCGGATGGTGACCGACCGGCGCCGCGGCTGAAGGCATGGAACGGAGACGATGAGCGCACAGCACGAGGGCGGCCGGAAGGTCGAGACCGAAACCGAAACCGCGGAGGACCGCGCCGAGGACCAGGGCGAGACCTGGAGCGAGCACGCGGTCAGCGAAGGCGCCGGCGACACCGAGGCGGCCTGGGCCGAGGACGCCGCCATGCACATCGCCGACGCCGAATCCGCCGGCGTGGTCGAGGAGGATCCCCAGGACGACCTCGAGGCCTCCCTCACCCAGGCCCTGGCCGAGCGCGACGAGCTGCGCGACCGCCTGATGCGCGCCCTGGCCGAGACCGAGAACGTGCGCAAGCGCGCCGAGCGCGACGTGAAGGACGCGCAGGCCTACGGCGGCACCAAGCTCGCCCGCGACCTGCTGGACGTCTACGACAACCTCGGCCGCGCGCTGGAGGCCGCCGACGAGACCACCAAGTCCGCCGCCGGCCCGGTGATCGAGGGCGTCGAGCTGACCCGCCGCGCCCTGCTCTCGGCCTTCGAGAAGCACAGGATCGAGACGGTGACGCCCGAGATCGGCGACAAGTTCGACCCCAAGCTGCACCAGGCGATGTTCGAGGCGCCGGTCCCCGACGCCCAGCCCGGCACGGTGATCCAGGTGATGCAGTCCGGCTTCACCATCGCCGGCCGCCTGCTGCGCCCGGCCATGGTCGGCGTCGCCGCCGCCGGCTGAGCCGCCGCCCGGCCCCGCGCCGCGCCCCGCAGGACCGGGCCCCTCGCGGCCCGGTCCTGCGCGTCCGGGCGCGCCCGGGCGCTACTGCGCCGGCGTCGCCTCGGGGAAGGTCCAGGCGCCCTCCAGGATCTCGGCATGGGGCCGGTAGAGGCGCACGACGTAGCTCCAGCCGGGGGTGATCGGCAGGCAGTTCGCGCGCTCGGCCGTGCAGCCGCCGAAGCGCACCTTCACGCTCCCGTCCGCCTCCCGCGCCGCGGTGACGTTGTTGAGCGAATACCGCTCGAGGTCGTTCCTGGCGAAGAACCCGTCCGCGTCGTAGACGCTGATCGACCAGAAGCCGTCGACCGGCACCTCGCCCACGCTCATCTCGTAGACCGTCTCGCCGTCGTTCTTCTCCGGCACGACGCCGACGTAGAGCGCGTCCCTGGCCGGGTTGCCGCCCCAGCCGGCGGCGGCGCCGATCAGGTGCTGGACCGGGTCGACCTCGTCCCGCGCCCCGAACATGCGGGCGGAATCGAGCCCGCCGCTCGCCGCCGACAGGTCGTTGAGCGCCTTGCGCAGCGCCGCCGCGCGCTCGACGTCCCAGTCCGGGATCTCGAAGGTCGCGCCGGGCCCCTGCTCGATCGTCATCGCGTCCTGCAGGGCGTGCACGGCGTCGAGGTCCGCGGGGTCGTTCGGGTCCACGAAGGTGCGCACCAGCATCAGCACGTAGCGGGTGCCGATCTGCTCCTGGGTGAAGCGGTGTTCGCCCGGCTCGTAGATCACCATGGGCGTGTAGTGGTCCTCGTCGATCACCTGCATGCTCATGAACCGCGCGCCCGCATCGGGCAGGGTCACGGTGGCGGGCCCGGCCGCGAGGTCGAGCACCGCCGAGGAATAGAGCGTGTCGCGGTTCATGCGAATCACGTCCTGCGCGTCGATCGCCGCCGGCGCCCGCGCGTGGGAGAACTCGCCCGGCGGCGCGGCCCTCACGAACTTGGCGAAGTAGAGGTCGCTCTCGACCCGCTTGAAGTTGTCCAGGGTGACCGGTTCGGCCGCCGCGGCCGGATATGCGGGCAGCAGCAGCGCGCCGGCGACGGCGGCCGCCGCGAGGCGCGCGGGAAGAAGTCGGGTCATGGGCAAGGCTCCCTGCATCGGGCGCGCGGCTCCCGGGCGCGCCGTCCTCGACGATCCTCCTGAGGTTGATCCATGCAAGCAATCGAAACCGTGCCACGAGCGCAGCCGGGCGGAGGAGCGGGGGCCGGACGGAGGGCGGACGGGGGAACCGCGCGGACGCGACGCGCGGGAGGTCGCGCCGGGCGACGCTGGCGCCGCGGGGAATCCGCGTCTAGTCTCGCCCGGACCGCCCTCCGCGGCCCCCTCCTCCCCGGCCGGAGCCCGCCCATGATCACCGACCTTCAGCACCTCCGCGACGTCTACGGAGAGCCCTCGCAACGGGTTCTGGACAAGGAGCTGAACCACCTCGACCGCCATTGCCTGCGGTTCCTGGAGCTGAGCCCCTTCTGCTTCGTCGCGACCTCCGACGGGACCACCGTCGACGTCTCGCCCAAGGGCGACCAGCCGGGCTTCGCCCAGGCCGACGGGTCATCGGCGGTGCTGCTGCCCGACTGGCCCGGCAACAAGCGGCTCGACGGCTACCGCAACGTGCTGAAGAACCCCCACGTCGGCCTGATCTTCCTGATCCCCGGCCTGCGCGAGACCCTGCGCGTCAACGGCCCCGCCACGATCCACGAGGAGCCCGAGATCCTCGCCCCGTTCGAGCACAGGGGCCGCCTGCCGATCACCGTGATGCGGGTCGAGGCGCGCGAGGTCTACCTGCACTGCGCCAAGGCCTTCCTGCGCTCGGGCCTGTGGGAGACCGACACCTGGCCCGAGAAGGCCGACCTGCCCAAGCCCGGCGAGATGTTCAAGGATCACCTCAAGCTCGACGGCCCCGCCCTGTCGGACGAGGAGATCCACGGCTCGCTGGCCCAGACCCTCTACTGATGGGCGGCATCCGGGCCATGCCGGTGCTCGCCTGCGCCGATCCGCAGGCGGTGGCGGCGTTCCTGACCGCGGGGCTGGGCTTCACGCTCGCCGGCTGGTGGCGCGACGCGGAGGGCGCGCCCAGCTTCGGGGTGGCGCGCCTGGGCGACGCCACCCTGGCCCTGCGCCGGGCCGAGGCCGCGCCGGCCGCGGGCCCCGCGGAGGGCCCGGGCGCCTGGTCGGCCTGCATCTACGTCGAGGACGCCCGCGACTTCGCCACCCTCGCCGCGGCCAACGGCGTCGCCATCCGCCGCGGCCCCGAGGACACGCCCTACGCCTGCCGCGAAGTCGAGGTCGCGAGCCCCGAGGGCCACGTCCTGTGCTTCGTGCAGGACCTCGACCCCGGCCCCCGCGGCCCGGGCCTGTGACCGACGCCCCGGGGGAGACCATGACCGACGCGATCGAGCCCAGGGGCGACCTCGCCCTGCAGACGCTGGCGATGCCGGCGGACACCAACGCCAACGGCGACATCTTCGGCGGCTGGCTGATGGGTCAGATGGACCTGGGCGCCTCGATCCCCGCCCGCGCCCTCTCCCGCGGCCGGGTGGCGACGGTGCATGTCGAGGCGATGACCTTCCACCGCGCCGTGCAGGTGGGCGACATGGTGACGATCTACGCCGACCTGCAGAAGCGGGGCCGGTCCTCGATGCGCTACGGGGTCGAGGCCTGGATCACGCGGATGCCCTCGGGCGAGCGCCACAAGGTCACCGAGGCCGTCTTCATCTACGTCGCCATCGACGAAGAGGGCAAAAGCCGCCCCCTGCCCTGAGCGGGCGGGGGCGGCGCGCCGCCGCGGCGGCGCGGCGTCCTCGATCGGCACGGGCGGTCGGAGGGGAAGGCCCCGGCCGAACCCGGGCCGAACGACGCGCGGCCGCCCGACGGGGCGACGAGCGGGATGCGCCGCAGGCGGGGTTTCAGGTCGCGACGTCAAGAAAGTTCGGCCACGGCGTCAGACCAGCCACGCCGGCGATCGACGACGCGCCAACCTCACGCGAGCCCGTGAAGCCGCGCAGGCGTCTCGCCGCGCACAGGGTCGGGCCGCGGCGCGCGACGCCCCACGACGGGCCGGGCGCCCGCCCCTCAGTGCAGGTGCAGGTCGCCCGGCGCGCCGCCGGAGCCGGAGCGGCGGCTGGCGCGGATCGCGTCCTCGGCGTCCTCCTCGGTCTGCGCCTCGGCGGGCGCGGGACCGGTGCCGACCAGCGCCACCTCGGGCGAGACCTTGCGGGCCCGCCGCACGTCGGGCAGCGATTCCCAGCCGAAGGCGTGCTCGCTCGGGCCCTCTCGGCGCAGCCGCTCCAAGCGCTCCAGCGCCTCCTGCGGGCTGGGCCAGCGCTCGGGCTCGATCGGCCACAGGGCGAGGAAGGCCTCGCCCAGCTCCTCGAACCACTCCCGGCGGCGGGCGTGGAAGCGGGCGTGCACGGTGCGGAAGGTGTAGTCGGCCAGCGCGTCCGCGCTCTCCCACGCCGTCAGGGTCCAGGTCATCCGCGGATCGCCGGGGAACAGCTCCGGCTCCCCGACCTCGCGCCACAGGAAGCCGGGCGAACGCTCCGCCAGCAGGTTCAGGCGGTCGATGTTGTCCACGAAGCCGGCCATGCGCCGGTCCGCGCGGGGCCAGCGCATGCGGGCGATGTTGAACTGGGCGATCGGGCCGGCCAGCGCGAGGGCCGGAGCGTCGGCATAGGGGGGCATTGCGCGTCTCCAGGTCGGTGTCCGACTTTGCCCCGAATGGTTGGTCCAGGCCAACAGGCCCGTCGGTCGCAACCCGGGACCCGGAGGGCGGCCGCGCCGCCCTCCGGATGTCGTTCGGTGGTCCCCCCCCGGGGTCCGTCTCTTCCGCGGCGCGCCGAACGCGCCGGTCTTTCCGCGTGGCGCGCTCAGAGCGCGCCGGTCTCCTTCAGCGCCGCGATCCGCGCGGCGTCCAGGCCCAGCACTTCCGACAGAACCTCGTCGGTGTGCTCGCCCAGCATAGGCGCCGCGCGGCGATAGGCGATCTTCGAATCCGAGAACTTGATCGGGTTCGCCACGTTCGGGACGGTGCCGGTCGGCGACAGCGGGTGCGGCACCTCGACCTTCATGCCGCGGGCGATCACCTGCGGCTCCTCGAAGGTCTTGTCGATGGTGTTGAGGCCCGAACAGGGCACCCCCGCCTCCGGCAGCCGGGTCAGCCAGTGCTCCCGCGGCTTCAGGCGCATGCGGTCCGAGATGATCTCGGCCAGCGCCTCGCGGTTGGCGTTGCGGTCGGGGACGGTCACGAAGCGCGGATCGTCGGCGAGCTCCGGCACGCCCAGCTCCCGCGTCAGGATCTTGAACTGGCGGTCGTTGCCGCAGGCCACGATCACCTCGCCGTCCGCGCAGGGGAACGGCTGGTAGGGCGAGAGGTTGGGGTGCCAGGCGCCGGTGCGCTCAGGCACTTTCCCGCCGATGAAGTAGTTCATCGCCTGGTTCGCGAGCCAGCCCACGTGGACGTCGAGCAGCGCCATGTCGATGTGCTGCCCCCGCCCGGTGCGCTCGCGGTGCTGGAGCGCGGCGAGGATCGCGATGGTCGAATACATGCCCGTGGTCAGGTCGCAGATCGCGAGGCCCACGCGCTGCGGCCCGGCGCCGGGGGTCCCGTCGGGGTTGCCGGTGATCGACATGATCCCGCCCAGGCCCTGGATCAGGTAGTCGTAGCCCGGCTCCGGCGCCTTCGGCCCGGTCTGCCCGAAGCCGGTGATCGAGCAGTAGATCAGCCGCGGGTTCAGCGCCATCAGGTCGTCGGGCCCCAGCCCCAGCTTGGCCAGGCCCCCGACCTTGAAGTTCTCGACCACCACGTCCGCGGTCTTGGCGAGCTCGCGGATCACCTCCTTGCCCTCCTCCGAGCGGAGGTTGACGGTGACCGAGCGCTTGTTGCGGTTGGCCGACATGTAATAGGCGGCCTCCCGGGTGTCGTTGCCGTCCTTGTCCTTGAGGAACGGCGGCCCCCAGGAGCGGGTGTCGTCCCCGCCGTCCGGGTTCTCGATCTTGATCACGTCCGCGCCGAAGTCGGCGAGCATCTGCGTGCACCAGGGGCCGGCGAGGATGCGGGAAAGATCGAGGACGCGGATGCCGTCGAGAGGGGCGGACATGCAGGGGCTCCGGGCAGGAAGGGGGACGGGCGACGGGGTCGGACGGCGCCTCTCGGCGGCCGGTTCCGACTGGCGGGATGCGGGCGTCGCGTTCCGCAGGGCGCGTTTCGCGACGCGCGGGACGATGCACCGCGGCGCGTCTCAGCGCAAGCCGCCCTCCCGGGGCGGCGTCCCTGCGCGGGGCCGGCGGGCGCCGGGGCGCGGTCCCCGGCGGGGCCTGCGCCGTGCGGGGCCGGCAGGACAGGCGGCGGGCCCGTCGCGACCGTCCAGGCATCCAATCCTCGCGAGCCTGGAATACCAGGTGGGCGCCGGGTGCTTCAGGCCACGACCCGAAACAGAGCCAGCTCCCGCGAGAATGAATAGGCCACCAGGATTTGGGCCCGTGACGTGAGGGACAGCACCCGCCTGCCCCACGACATAGTCCTGCGCGCCCCTCTTGAGAAGGCCCGGACGCCTCGGCTTTTCGCGAACTCCACCTTGCCGCAGGCTTTGCGCAAGGGAATCGCCTCCCCCCTCTTGACCCGCCCCCTGCCCGTGGGTAGGAGAGCGGCCGTCGCCGTTGGGGAATAGTTTAACGGTAGAACAGCGGACTCTGACTCCGTCGGTCCTGGTTCGAATCCAGGTTCCCCAGCCATTGACTTTCCTACGCTTCTCCCTCGGTTGAGCCGGCCCCTGCGGGCCGGTTGGGAGGGCGGTTGGGAGCTTTCGTTCCCCTTTCGAGCTTCAGAATCGCATCGCGCGCCAGCTGCGGGTCTGTGGCGGCGTAGTGCTTTTCGAGGATCGCGGTGATCTCCGCATTCTTGTGCCCGGTGATCGCGCCGATCTGCGCATGTGTGCAGCCGACTCGCCGCAAGCGGGTCACGGCTGTTCCGCGCAGGTCGTTGAAGGTGACGCCAGCGACGCCGGCCTTGATCCGCGCCTTGCGCCAGCTCGACCGGAAGCCGTCCGCGGTCCAGGGCGTCCCGTCCTCGGTCGTCAGGATGATCGGCGAGCGGCGGGGGGTCGCATCCAGGAGCGCGCGCAGCGGCGCACCGACCGGAATCTCGACGCGAGCGCCAGTCTTCGACTGCGCCAGCCTGAGCGTCTTTCCGTCGTAGGCCGACCAGGGAAGGCGCAGGAGGTCGCCTTGCCGCTGTCCAGTCCACAGGGCCAGCATGAAGGCAAGCCGCAGGCGCGCCGGGGCGACCTTCAGGAAGGCTTTCTCGTCGGCCTCGGTCCAGATGCTTTCGGCCCGCGAGCCGCCCCAGACTCGCCCGGCGCGCTGGCACGGGTTGGCAAGGATGATGCCGCGATCCAGCGCCCAGGCGAGCGCGCGGGCGAGCACGGTGAATTCGTAGTCCGCGCGCCGGGGCGACGCCTCAGCCCTTCGGTCGCGCCAGTCGAGGAAAACGCCTCGGGCGCCGGGGTCGGCCAGTGCCGCAAGCGGGAAGTCGCCGAACTCGGGCTCCAGCTGCTTGCGGATGATCTCCGCATAGTCGCGTCGCGTGCGCTCGGCGAGGTCGAGAAAGCCGCGGGCGCGCCTCCTGACGCCTCTGGACCGCTGGTAGGCATTGAGGACGTCCAGGAGCGTCCCTGTACGCTTGGGCTCCCTGCGAGCCTCCTGCGCCTCCCGGAAGGCCCGCGCGAACTCGGGCGACCCGTAGTCGTCAGGCAGGCGGGGGCCGCCCTTCCACGCGTAGAAGTAGACCTTGCGCGATCCGTCCGCGAGCCGCTTCGGGGCGCGATGAAGGCCGGGGTAAGGGTTAGCCCGCTTCACGGCTCGACTTCCAAGCCTGCAGCGGAGTCGGCTGACCTTCAGCCGGCTTCAGGATCACGCGCAGCGAGCCGTCCGCTTCGATACGAACTTCACTCGCGCCGGCTTCCCGCGCCACATCGATGTAGCGCCGGGCCACGGCCGGAGTCGGCAGCTTCGGCCCGTCCTGTTTTGCGCGCTTGGCCATCACAACCCCTTGGACGTCGAAACCCGAACCTGGCGCGTCGGCCCGGTTCCCTGCGCCTTGGCGAGGCGTCTTTCGACGTCGCCAAGGGCACGCTCCAGCTCCGCGTCCGACTTGTAGGTGACGGACTGCCCATCGTATTCGACCGTCCGCAGGCCGTTGAACCGCGCCTTCAGGAGCGCGTCGCGGAAGCCTTCCAGGTCGGACGCGGAGTAGGCCATGCGATCAGGCCCCCGCGTTGCGATACCAGCCGCGCCAGTCGACGAAGCCGGCGCCGAAGTCGAGGCGGACCTTGATCTGCACGCCGTCCACCTCGAAGCCGTTGCGGCTCTCGATCTGCGGGCCGGGCGCGCCCTCGAGGTAGGCGAATTCGAGGCCGTCGATCTCGGAGGGCGAGGCCACCAGATACCAGGCCGTCGCGCTGGTGAAGCGGGGTTCCACGATCACCGACAGGTTGGTGTGGGTGTTCACGTCGTCGGTCTTCGCCGGGGTGATCGCCGCCACCAGCTTCAGGGCGGTTTCCTCCAACTCGGGCGGCACGATGAAGTGTTTCGGCGTCACGGCGATCCGCTCGCCCGAGACGCCGGTCTGGCGCCGCATGGCGGTGCGGGCGGCGGCGAGGGTGGTGTCGTCGGGCGCCGCGCCGGAGCCGGCGAGGTTGCCGTGATCCGCATGGAACAGCGCCTTGCCGTCCGACATGGCCGGATTCGCCAGCAGCAGGTCCACCAGGAACTGCGCCTCGAACTGCGCGGCGGCCTGGCCGAAGCGAGCGGCGAGGTTGGCGAAGGCCCCGAGGTCGTCGTTGATGATCGCCTGCCGGCTGATGCCGATGATCCGGCCGTAGGTTTCGACCTTGTAGCTCTCGGCGGCCTCGGCCATCGTCCCCGAGGTGAACTCGCCTGCCTCGTTGACCTTCTCCAGCGAGGGCGCCTCGCCGAGCATGATCCGCTGCCGGGCGCGGAAGTCGCGGGCGGTGGTCTGCGCCCCCGCCATCTTCACGCCCGCCGGGGCGGCCGAGTAGGCGGCGCGCAGGGTGCGGCCCACGGTGTCGCCCAGGATGATCGAGAAATCGGACGTGGTGTGCAGCGCCCGCGTCACCAGGGCGGCGGGGGCGAGGCCGGTGGTCGAGACGCCGGCGCGCTGGAGCATGTCGCGGGCCATGTCGACCGTCGTCATGCCGTAGAAGGCCCGCGCCGGCTCGGACAGCTGGTGCGAGGGGTTCATGCGCGCATAGAGGGCTTCGCCCATCCGCTCGCCGCGCAGCTCGGGCGCGTCGTTGTCGTGCAGGATCGTCGCCCGCTGCGTCCGGATCGGGGCGGCGCTGCGCGTGGCCATCGCGTCGAAGGCGGCGGCGCGGGCGGCCTCGACGGTCGCCTCGGCGTCGATCTGCCCGTCGGCCCAGCCGGCTTCCAGGCCGGCCAGCCGCCCGATGCTGCGGATCTCGGCGTTGACCTGCGCCCGCGTCACGGGGGCGGGGTTCGGGGCCGCGGGCGTCGCCGGGCGGTCCTGAGTGATCTGATTTTCGGGCATTGCGCTGCTCCTGATGGTGGCGCCCTCGTCGGCGGGGACGGAGACGATGGACACCTCCTTGGGCGTCCAGCGGGTTGCGGTGCGGATGACGCGCCCGGCGGCGGTGCGCTCGTCCTTCCAGGCGTTGACCTGATAGCCGAGGGAAATCCCGCGCAGGGCGCCGTCCTCGATATCGTCCAGGATCGGGTCCACCTCGGCGCGGCGCGAGAACTTGATGCGCACGATCAGGTTGCCGCCCTCGATGCGGGAGGCTTCGACCACGCCCAGCACGTCGCGCACGCTCATGCGGCGGTGCGAGTCGAGGACGGGCGCGCCCTCCAGGCCGCGCAGGTCGGCGGCGGCGACGGGAAGACGCTCGGTGAAGCCGAGCCGCTCGACGTCGGCCCCGGTCGAGGCGACGGCTTCGACGGTGCGGGCCTCGCGGTCGAGGCTCCGCGGGCTCAGGGACGCGGCCCGCAAGACCAGGGCGGGGGCGGCGGGGGCGTTCATGCTGCGGCCTCCTGCGGCTTGGCGACGGGCGAGGGGCCATCGGCCGAAATCTCGGCGTCCAGCTGGTCGAGGTCGCGGCCTCGGCCGGCGACGACTTCGCGGCGGGACTTGAAGCCCGCCTCCACGGCGGCGGCCTCGGCCCGGATTTCCTTCTCAGGGTCCACCCAGGGCCAGCCGGGGCGGATGAAGGCGGCGGCAAGCCACGGGCGCGGGTCGGCCTCGAAGCCGGGCGCGGGCTCGCGGCCCTCCAGCACCTCCAGCGTCAGCCAGCGCCGCCAGATGGGGCGCAGCAGCTGCGGGATGAGGATTTGGTCCTGCACGGCTTCCATGCGGCGGCGGAAGTCGATCAGGCCGGCGCGGATCGAGGAATAGTTGACGCTCGAGAGGTCGGCCGTCAGGCCCTCGTAGGTGACGCCCAGGCCGGCCGCGATGCCGCGCAGCTGCGCCTTCAGGAACTCGCCGGCCGTGCCGGAGCCCGCGGGCGGGGTCGGGAACTTGATGTCCTGGCCGGGGCGCAGGACCTGCAACGTCCCCGGCTCCAGGCCGGTGTCCATGATGCCGTCCGTCTCGGCCCCGTCGAAGCTCCCGGCGCCCGGCCCCTGCTCGAAGATGAAGCCGGCGAACATGGCTTCGGTCTTCAGGCGCACCAGGAGCGCGTCTTCGGCCGCGTCGTGTTCGGAGAGGCGCAGCAGGATCGGGGCGAGCCAGCTCAGGCCGCGCACCTGGCCGGGGAAGACCGGGCGGAAGACGTGCAGCACGTCGGCGGCCGGCAGGCGGCGGGGCGTCAGCTGCGCGGCGAACGGCTGGTCGAGGGGGTCTTCGAAGACGTGGTAGGCCACCCGCCGCCCCTCGCCGTCGAACTCGATCCCGGCGACGATCCGGGCGCCGCCGCCGAGGTCGCGATGCAGGGTCGGGTCCACCTGATCGGGCTCCAGCAGCTGGAGCCGCAGCCCCTCGCCCTGCCGGGCGCGCAGCAGGATGAAGGCCTCGCCGTCGCGCGGCAGGGCGCGGGCGACGGCGGCCTGAAAGGCGGCGAGGTTGGTGCGGTCGTCGCCGGTCACGTCCTCGGCCCAGGCGGTGAAGCTCGCGTTGATCGCGCTGCGCGCCGCAGGGTCAGGATGGGCCGACTGCGGGCGGATGCCGGTCGCGCCGGTGAGGGCGCTGGCGATGCTCTCGACGCCTGCGGCGGCGTAGCCGTTGTTCGCGACCTGATACCGGGCGCGGGCGAGGATCGGGCCGCGGGCGGCGAGCGCGGCCGTGTTGGGCGCGGTCATCGCCTGGCCGGCGCCCCACCGCCGCCCGCCGCCGGCGGCGTCATAGGACCGGGCCGCGGAGGCGGGCCGGGGACGCTGAAGCAGGCGGCGGAGGCGGTCGAGCATGATCGGCTCCGATCAGGCGGGGACGGCGGCGGCGGGGACCGCGCCGTTGAGGCGGACGCGCCCGGTCGCGGAGGGGTTGGCGGCCGCGGCGGCGGCGCAGCCGATCAGGACGTTGCCCGCGTCGGCGGCCGAGGTCGCCTCGGCCTCGGCCGGGTCCCAGTAGATCGGCGCGCCGGCGGTCCAGGCCTGCGCCGAGGTCTTCGGCAGGTCGAAGACGCCGGCCGTGGCGATCTCGACGGACGCGCCGCTGGCGGCGTCGGTGGCGGCGATGCCGAACAGCATCCCGACCAGGACGCCGGCGCCGCTGGCGACGGTCGCGGGCGCGGTCACGCTCATCATGGCGCCGGGCTGAATGTAGTTCTTCACCGATCAGGCCTCCTAGTCAGGGGTGCGGGGTGCGCCGCCCGCGGACATCTCCAGACGCGGGCGGCGCAGGCGAAGGCGGCAACGAGGAAGTTGGCCTCCGCCGATCCGGCGCGGCGACGAAGCGCGCCGGAAACTAGATGTCGCCCGCGCCTACTCCGGCAGCGTGGCGGCGGCTTTCTCGACCTTCTCCCAGAACCGTTCTTTCGCAGCCTCGGCCTCGGCCGCGCCCTTGGCGAAGGCCACGGCGGCGGTGAGGGCGTCCACGATCTCGACGCAAGCGTTGTGCAGGGGAATGCACACGTGGACGTCGTCCACCTCGTTGACCGCGACGGAATACTCGCCGTCGCGCCAGCCGATCCGCACCGGCTGGCCGGAGACCAGGTAGGGCATGAAGGCGACGTTGCGGGCGAAGCGGCAGGCGAATTCAGGCGGGATGCCGAATTGCACGGCGCGGGCCACCACGACGATGCGGAGAAGGTCGCGAAGGACGAAGGCCGCGGGAGTGCCGGCGCCCTGCTTCTTCTGCGGGAACAGGCCATGCTTGCCGCGCCAGTTGCGGAGAGCGGAGCCGGTGGTCCCGCAAAGCCGGGCGGCGTCCTCGTTGCCCACGGGCCAGTTTTCCAGGTCGACGTTCGGCATGTTCAGTCCTCGGGTCTGCGGTATATACTCCCGTAGACCATTCAAAGCGACTCCGTCAAATCATTTATTGACCGATCTCACACCCGCGCCGCCATCGCCTCCGTCGCCGCTACGGCGCCCCAGAGGCCTCGGATCGCGAGCGCCCCATACTCGTAGGCGTCGCCGTCCAGGTCGGTGAACAGCTCGGGCCTCCACTCGACGGGATCGACGGGAAGGTGGTCGCAGGCCCAATCGAAGCCGGCGCAGAAGGCTATGGCCCGAAGCTGGTGGGCGAGACCGGCGGCGGTGCTCGGCCGTGCGTCGATGAGGCCCCGCATCGCCTCCATCTCACGCCGGAGCGCAGCGTCGGCCACGGCCGCGAGTTCCGGCGGGCATTCCACGAATTCGAAAGTCGGCTCGTCAGCATGGCGACGAGCGATGTGGGCGGCGCGCCAAGTCTCGAAGGCGGCGACGGCCGGGTCAGGCTCGGCCTGGCCGGCGAGGGCGGCGGAGGGGAGCGCCAGAAGGGCGGGCGCGGTCAGGGCGGTGCGGCGAGTCAGGGTCATGGGTGGCGCTCCCGTTCAATGGGTGATACCTTGGGATCAATATGCACAACCGATCCCAAAGGATCAATCCCCTTTGATCTCTTCGGCTCAACTTCGCGCTGCGCGCGCCCTCACAGGATGGTCTCAGGCGCAGGCCGCCGAGGCTGCGGGCATCTCCATTCCGACCGTCAAGCGGGCCGAAGGCTCGGGCGCGATCCGGGCTTCAGAGGCGGCCGTCGCCGCTTTGAAAGCCGCCTATGAGGCGGCCGAGGTCGTTTTCATCGCCGAGAACGGGGGCGGTGCCGGCGTGCGCCTGGCGAAGCCGAGGGCTGGCCATGAAGCAAGCTGAAGCCGAAGCCGCCATCCGCAGCCTGTGCTACATCTATGCGCAGGAAATGGGGCTCAAGATGACGGCCGATGAAGAGCCGTCGTTCGATCACTTTTACTCATGGGTTTGCGCAAACTATAGCGCCTACCTGAATTTCAGAGCGACTATCGGAGTTCGCGAACAGGTCGAACTCTGGTTCGATGAGGAATTCAAGCAGATGTGGAGACGGTAGCCCTACCGCTCCATCCACTTCGACTTGATCCGCGTCGGCCTCGCCGCCGGCGCGGGCGCCGCCCGCCCCGCCGCCTTCAGCGCCACATTCGAAATCTCCTGCGCCTCGCGCTCCAGGTCCAGCCCCTGCACCCGCAGCCCGTGCAGCGCGGCCGAGGCGTAGACCAGGCAGTCCAGCGCCTCGTTGCGGATGCCCGACCGCTTCGGCTCCCATGACCGCACCGGGCGGCCGTTCACGTAGCGGGTGCGGACCTTCTCGGCGGTCAGCTGGTCGAACCACTCCGGGCCGAGGCCGGCGGCGAAGCGGATCGCGCCGGGGCCGGGCTCGGCGATGGGCAGGCGGGCGGCGATCTTGTCCTTGAGGGCGTCCACCCCGACGATGAAGACGGGCGCACCGCCCTTGCCCTTGGACGCGGCGCGGGGCCACGCCTGCACGCCCTGACCGCCCCGCCCCTTGATCCCCCAGACGCGCCGGCGCAGGCGGGGCCTGACGAACTCGTAGGCCATGGCGGTGTTCAGCCCGCCCGTGTCCACGCAGACGGCACGCAGGCCCATGTCAGGGACCGCGCGGGCATGGGGTCGCCGCTCCAGCAGGAAGGCGTCCAGCGCCTCCCAGATGGCGGGGCCGGAGGGGTCGCCCCAGATGATGACGTGCTCCAGGACGAAGGACTGCTCGCCGGCGCCCCAGCCCACCACCTGCGCCTCGATCCGGTCGGCCTGCACGTCGACGCCGGCGGTCAGGAGGACGACGTCCGCCGGCACCTCGTCGCCGAAGGCCTCGCGCCGGGCCAGAAGGCCGCCGGGGTCGATCATCTCGCCGCCCTGATCCTCCCACGTCTCGCCGAGGGCGGTGTTGACCCAGACCTGCAGCCGGGCCGGATCCTTGCGCACCTTGCCGTGCCACTCGGCGATTTCGCCGAAGCTCTCGAAGACGCTGTAGAGGCTGGAGAGGTGAAAGCCGGCGGTGCGGCCGTCGCCCTCGGCCGTGGCGCGCCACTCGCCGCGGGCCAGCAGCTCGGGCTTCTGTTCGTCCTCGATCACGCCCCCGCAGTGCTGGCAGCACGCGTAGGCCTCCCGGCGGCGACCCTGCGGCCAGTGGATGTTGCCCCATTCCAGCGTCTGGAACTCGCCGCAGGCGGGGCACGGGATGAAGAACCGGCGCTGATCGGACTCGAGGAAGGCGGCCTCGATCCGCGACTCGCCCTTGATTGTCGGGGTGCTGACCAGGAGCACCTTGCGCCGGCCGCGATAGGTGGCGGTGCGCTTCATGGCGAGGTCCACCGGATCGCCCTCGCCGTCCGCGTCGGCGGGGAAGGCGTCCACCTCGTCCATGAACAGGAAGCGGGCGGGGGTCGAGCGCAGGCCGGCGGCCGAGTTGGCGCCGGTCATGACGATCTGTCCGCCGGGGAAGGCCTTGGCGAAGGCGGTGTTCGTGCTGTCGCGCGACCTGGCGGGGGCGATGCGCTTGCGCAGCTCGGGCGTCGCCTCGATCATCGGGTCGATGCGGGTGCGGGTGTTGCGCCTCACCATGTCGAGGCTCGGCATGACCAGGAGCGCGAGGCCGGGCGCGTTGTGGACGATGTAGCCCAGCCAGTTGAGGCCGGCTTCGGTCCCGCCCAGCTGCGCGCCCTTCACGAAGACGACGCGCTCCAGCGGCGAGCCCACCGACAGGGCGTCCATGATCCCGCGCAGGTAGGGGGCGCGATCGGTGCGCCAGCGGCCGGGCTCGGCCGAGGTCGCCGGCAGCATCCGGTGGGCGTCGGCCCACTCGCTGACCGTCAACTGCCTCTCGGGCATCATGCCGGCCCGCCATGCGGCGTCGATCAGGGCGGCGTCAGTCGTCATCGGTCAGGGCGTCCAGCGGGGTTTCGGCGAGGTCGACCAGGTGCGCCCGCATCTCGCGGTCGAGGGCGGAGAACAGGGCGGCGGCGTCGACCCCGAGCTCTACCGCCAGCCGGGGCGTCACGCGGCTGACCCATGCCAGATGCGCGTCCCGCTCCAGGCGCGCCCGCTCGAATACCGCCTTCTCGGCCTCGGCCCGGTCGACCAGGTTCCCGCGGGCGCGCTCCAGCTCGATCCGGGCGGCCTCCAGCTTCACCCGGTCCAGCTCGCGCCGGGGGTCGGCGTTCGGCTTGTCGGAGAGGGCCTTGCGGCGATGCGGGGCGATGTTCTCACGATACCAGGCGAGGGCGTCGAGCCGCTTGACGCGCTTGCCGTCCGCGGTGAGCGGCAGGCCCTGCTCCACCAGCTGCGAGACGCGGGCCTTGGACAAGCCCAGCTCCTCGGCGAAGGCCGATTTCGTCACCTCGGGGGGCGGCGGGTGGGTCGCGTCAAGGTTGTGAAACAGGGCGGTCATGGCTCGATAGTTCAGCTATTTCAGGGGCTTCACGCTAGTAAACCACCGGGGTTCGAATTACCCTCACCCATGCCTCCGGGGGAAGGACCCGCTTCGGACCTCGAAGCTCTTCGGTCATCGCCGCGTCCTCATCGCGTCGCGCAGCGACTGCTCGAACAGGCGCTGGAAGTCCTTCTCGACGGTCCGCCGCACGGTCTCGCGAAAGCGCAGCGTCTGCTTGTAGCTCGGCGCACCCTTGACGATGTTGAGCATTGGAACGATGTCGCCTCGCTTGGCGCTGTGGCGCGCGAAGATGACATCACCCTGCCGGAAGAAGCGCGGATAGAACTTCTTCCCCTTCCGCTTCCGCTTCTTGCTCGTCTCGGTCTCGTTCTGGCTGGGGTCGCGGCTTGCTTTGAACTGCGAGAGCATCTTCGTGTAGGTGCCCCCGACGCCTGGCCCGTCGTTGACCAGCGGCCCCTTGGGGTGTGGGGTGGCATACTCGCCCGGCAGCAGCACTCGAGCGAATATCAGCGCCTTCTCGAAGCGCTTGGGGACGCGAGGCCCGCCCGCCTCCAGGGCGCGCAGGTATTTGGCCGGGGCGGTGCCCTTGGCCAGGTCATCCTTGATGAAGACCTTGGCGGTCAGGTTGTCCTTCTTCGCGGGGATGATCTTCGGGCTCTGCAGGGTGATCTGTCGAGGTTCGTGCAGGATGCTCCCGAACTCGCTGCGGACCGCGGCTTGGGCGCTCTGCGCTGTCCACGTAAGCGCCCGAGCCGTCGCGAACCGCAACTGGCGCAGGTTTTCCGGCGAAGCGAGCTTGCCTCTGATCGTAACTTTCGACATCGCGTCTCTACCTCTCTTTCTTCAAGCGTTGCGCCTCATGCTTGGTGGTGAGGCTCTGAGCGAGGGCATAGGACGACCAGCCCCGCCGGGTCGGCAGGGTTGGTCCCTAGCCCTTGCGATCATGCTCGGCGGAGCCGGCCCGTCGCTTCAGGCCCTCAAGGTCGCCGGTCGCCCGGTCCCACCGCCTTGAGGTCGGCTGCTACTTGCGACGCCGTGGAATGGCGCCGGGGATCCCGCTTCAGCCTTTCGGACTGCGGTCGGCCTGTGATCCCGCCCCGTGGTAGGCCCTACAATCCATGCGCCACCGTCTGCACCGTCCGCACGGAAGGGCGGGGAGCGCACCAGCTCCCCGCTCTCGTCGCGGTCAGGCGTCGTCCAGCACCTGGCAGTCGTCGTCTCCTGTGAACACCAGCTTCTCGATGATGCCCTCGATGGTCCGTCGCTGTGCGGCGGACGGCTTCCATTGGGGGCGCTTGGACTGGCCGAGGATCGAGACGCAGAACTTGCGCTCCCAAGCGGTCGCCTCGGGGTTCTTGATCGCGGACGGCAGCCAGAACAGGAGCTCATCCAGCGAGCGGTTCGGGAGGGGGAGCATGGCGTTCATGTCGCCAGCTCCGCGGCGATCCCGCCGAACTGCACGTCGAGGCCATAGCGCTGCGCCAGACGCTCGATCAGCTGTTCCGCCATCCCGTCCGCGCCGTCGCCAAGCTCGGCCTCCAGCGCATTCGCGACGCCTTCCTCCAGGTCCATGAGGAACAGGTCGTCGGCAATCAGGGGATCAAGCCCGGCGCCCAGCTTGCCCGGCTCCACCTCGCCGAGCATCTGGTCGAGGCGGGTTTGCAGCGACCAGGGCGCGGCCGGCCGCAGGGACGGCAAGAAGGTCGGCGCGATCCAGCGCACCAGCTGGCGGCAGTGGTCGCGCTCCATCGCCAGCAGCGCGGCGCAGGCCCAGCCGATGCGGGCGGCGGGCGACTTCTCCCGTCGCATCTTCTCGGCGAGGCGCGAGACGTTCGCGCAAGTCACGCTTGCCGCGGCCGGATCAGCCGCGTAGGATTCGCCTGTGAAGTCTTCAATGCCGCGGTGCGAGGTGCGAGCCTCCGCCGCGGTTTTTCGTTTCGGATCGCCCCTATCTTCGGTTGGGAGGCGGTTCGTAAGCCCTTGATCTTCCATCGGCGACTTTCTCCGCGGTTTGCGGGAAAGCGCAGGAAATTCAATCTATGGCCGTGGACTCTGACTCCGTCGGTCCTGGTTCGAATCCAGGTTCCCCAGCCACGACCCTCCGAAAAGCGCCGAACCGAAGAGACGATCGCCGGATCGTCGCTTTCGCCTGCGTCCCAGGCGCGGCGGCGCCGCGGTCCTCGGAGCGGTGCTCCGGAAATCCTTCGATCCGCCGATCCCGACGCGTCCCGCGCCGCGTTCCACGCCTCGAACGCAGGTCTGCGACGGCCGGGGCCATGCCGGACGACGCCCCCCCGGGGGGGAAGCCGCGTCGGCGATCGGAGAGGCGCGGGCCGGGCGGCCGGCGCCTCTCCGGAGGCGGCGCTCAGCGCAGCATCATGCTGTCGGGGAGCCAGGTGGCGACGGTGGGGAACAGGATCAGCAGCACCGCGGCGACCACCGCGATGGGCAGGAACAGCGCCACCGAGACGAAGACGTCGCCCAGGCTGATGCGCTGGCCCGCGTTCACCGCCCGGTCCTGCAGGATCGAGTGCATCACGAAGGACAGGATCCCCACCGGCGGCGTCAGGATCCCCAGCTCGGCCATGAACACCGTGAACACGCCGAACCACAGCAGCGACACCTCCATCCCGTTGAGGATCGGGATCAGCAGCGGCACCGTCAGCAGCATCATCGGCAGCGGGTCCATGAACATGCCCATCACCAGATAGGCGACCATCACGATCAGCAGGAACTCGATCCGCCCGAACTCCATCGCGCCCACCCAGGCCGCGAAGCCGCGGGTCAGGCCCGAGAGGGTCAGCATGCTCGACAGGATCTCCGCGCCCACGATCAGCAGGAAGATCGAGCCGGTGACGATCACCGTCTCGACGCCCGCGCCCACGATCGCCCGCGGCGCGCCGCGGCCCAGCAGGACCAGCGTCAGCAGCAGCGCCCCGGCGGCGCCGGCGGCCCCGGCCTCGGTCGCGGTCAGCACGCCCGAGTACATGCCCCCCAGCACCACCGCGATCAGCGCGGGCAGCGGCCAGATCCGGCCCAGCGCCCGCCAGCGCTCGGCCCAGTCCACCGGCTCCGCAGCCCCCGTCCCGCGCCCCACCGCGCCGGGCGAGGCCAGCGCGAAGAGCACCATCGCCAGGCTGAACACCGCCGAGATCAGCAGCCCCGGCCCCACGCCCGCCATCAGCTGCGGGCCGATCGGCACCTCGGCGATGCCGGCGTAGACCACCAGGAAGGTCGAGGGCGGGATCAGCTGCCCCGGCAGGCCCGCCACCATCACCGAGCCGACGGCGAGCCGCCGGTCGTAGCCGCGGGCCAGCATCTCGGGGATGCCGATGCGCGACAGCGCGTAGGTGGTGCCCAGCGTCGAGCCGCTGACCGCCGCCAGCCCCGTGCCCGCCATGTTGGTCGAGACCGCGAGCCCCCCCGGCAGCCAGGCGAGCCACTGGCGCGCCGCCTCGTAGATCCGGGTGGTCAGGCCCGACTTCCACAGCAGCAGCCCCATGAACACGAACATCGGCAGGACCGAAAGCGTCCAGGTCGCCGTCGCCTCATAGGGCTTGTCGGCCAGCATCGTCTCGACCGAGCGGGGGCGGATCGCCCACAGGCCCAGCAGCCCCGGCACGGCCAGCGCGAAGGCCACCGGCACGTGCAGGAACAGCAGGATCAGCAGCAGCCCCAGCGCCGAGAGCGCCGCGGCGGTGCGGCTCTCGGACAGCAGCACCCCCCCGACCGCGACGCCCAGCAGCGCCACGATCGCGAACCGGCCGAGCCAGACGCCGCGCCCCGCGGCGGCGCGGCCGTCGGGCCCGTCGGCCTCGCCGAGCGCGGCGGGCGAGATCGCCTCGGCCGGCGCCGCGAGCAGGGCGACGGTCTTCCAGGCCAGCATCGCGGTCAGCGCTGCGAAGGCGGCGGGGGCGGCGAAGGTGGCGGGCCAGACGATCAGCTCGAAGGAGCCCGCGATGACCATCCGCCCGATCTCGCGCCCGTGCATCGCCTCGCCGAAGCTGAACCAGGCGAACAGCGCGCAGATCGCGGCGCACAGGCCCGCGCCCCCCACCGCCACCTCCCGCCGCAGGCGGGGGGGCAGCTGGTCGAACAGGATGTTGGCCGCGATGTGCCGGTCGCCGGCCTGGGCCAGCACGAAGCCCGAGAAGGCGATCAGCGGCATGTACCAGGCGCCCGCGATCTCGGAGGCGCCCTGCAGCGGCATGTTGAACACGTAGCGCATCGTCACGTTGGCCAGCGTGTGCGCCATCAGCAGCATGACGGCCAGCGTGGCCAGCACGCTGACGGCCAGCGCCGCCGGGCGCGAGACGCCCCCGGCGGTCCGGCCGTCCTCGGTTGCAGCGAGGGTCATGGGATCACTTCGGCCGATGGGGGAGCATCGCCTCCTGGTAGAGGCGGTCGAAGAACGGCTCGAAGTTCACCGTCTCGTCGTCGTACCAGTCGACGAAGCCTTCCCAGCCGGGATCGATCTCGTCGTAGCCCATTTCGTCCAGGATCCGGGTCCACTTGGCGGCGGCGGCGCGGAACCGCTCGACCGTGCCGGCGGGATCGGGGACGCGGGCGGTCTGCGCGAACTCCGCCAGCAGGGCCTCGTTCACCGCGCCCAGCCGCTCGTCCAGCGCGGGATCGAGCGGGACCGCCCCGCCGCCGTTCTCCGCCGCCACGCGCAGCGCGCGCTGGGTGTTGACCAGGTTGTAGCGCATGTACTGCTCGGCATAGTCCTTCTGCAGGTCGAACAGCAGCTGGCGGGCGGCCAGCGGCAGCTCCTCCCACAGATAGAGGTCGTATCCCCCGCCCAGCGAGGTCACGGCGAAGGACTCCGCGGTCGGGTAGCCGTAATGCGGCGCCACCGGCACGATGCCCGCGATATGGGCGGTGGACAGCGAGGTCAGCGAGCAGTCCGCGATGCCGCGCTGCAGGGCCTCGAACATCTCCGAATAGGGCAGCGAGACGTTGGAGGCGCCCAGCGCCTCGACCTCCTTGGCGTGCATCACGCTGCCCGAGCGCACGCGCGCCCCCTCGAGGTCGGCGAGCCCCGTGCGCGGCTGCGAGCAGAACAGGCCCGAGGGCGGCGCCCCCATCAGGATCATCAGCGGCTGGATGCCGTAGTCCTGCTGCTCGGTCCAGGCCTCGGGGATGGCGTTGGAGGCCTCCATCATCACGCCGTAGCTGTGCAGCGTCCCGTAGAGCGGGCGCGGGTCGGAGACCACGCTCAGGTCCACCAGCGCCGAGGCGATGGGGAAGTTCGAGGGATCGTACTGCGAGATCACGCCCCCGTAGGAGAGCCGCCCGTCGGCGATCGCCGGCGCGTTGTTGCCCCGGATGATCGCCGAGCCGTAGACGATCTCGACCGTGATCTTGCCGCCGGACCATTCCTCGATCATCCGGGCGTAGGTCTCCATCGAGCGGGACGAGTTCTCGCCCGGCGAGGAGACCGACTGGAAGGTCATCTGCACCGGCTCCATGTCGGCGAGCGCGTCGATGAACGCCTGCTTGCCGGAGCCGGGCGGGACGCCCTGCGCGAGCGCGGGCGCGCCGCCGAAGGCGAGCGCGCCGAAGGCCATGGCGGCGAGGCCAAGCCGGGTGGTGGACATGCGGTTTCCTCCCAGAAATCCTTGGTTTTCTTCGCAGCCCCAACGCCTCGCCGCGGCGGGGTCCGCGGTCGGGGGCGCCGTCCGATTCCCGGAGGGGCAAATTACGGACGCCTGACGTCCACAATAGGTTCCGGTTGAGCCGGCGCAACAGTTTCGCGCGGCCCGGACGCAGGCGGTTCGACGAGGACGGGAGGGCGGCCGGCAGGCCGGAGCGGCGTCAGCGGCCCGCAGGGCCGGGACGCAGGGCGAGCGCGCGCTCCAGCAGGTCGACCAGCTCGGCGCAGAAGGTCTCGGCCTCCTGGCCGGTCATCTCGCGCGGGGTCGTCTCCAGCCGGGCGAAACGGGAGGCGATGGGCCCCATGATCAGCAGCACCGCCAGGCTCTTGCGGATGGTCGGATCCATCTCGCCCCGCTCCTGCGCGCGGGCCAGCATCCGGAACATCGGCCGGGCGGCGCGGGTGATGAAGGGCAGCGCCATCTCGCGGAACTCGGGCGAGACCATGCCGTCCACCTGGGCGTGCAGGGCCACCGCGCCGCGGTTGTCCTGGTAGCGGCTGACCGCCATCGCCACCAGCGCCGCGAGGTCGCCGCGCAACGAGCCCTCGTCGATCTCCTCGATCGCCTCCCAGCGGCGCTCGAACGTGTCGCGCAGGATGTCGCGCTTGTCCGACCAGCGCGAATAGATCGCGGCCTTGCCCACGCCCGCGTGCCGGGCGATCCGCTCGATCGAGAAGCCCGACCAGCCGCCTTCGGCGTAGACGTGCATCGCCGCGTCGTAGACCCTGTCCTCCAGCGCCTCGTCCCGCGGACGCCCGGCACCGGGGCGTCGGCGGCGCGCCGCGGTCCCGGCCGGCTCGCCGTCGTCCGCGGGCCCTTCGGGCGACGGGTCGACGGAACGCGGGTCTTGCATGACGTCGGCTCCTGTGCATTTTCCGGACGGAGGTCGTCCGTAATTCTGGTCTCGAGACGCCAGACTGCGACAGCCGGGGAGACGCCGCAATGACCCCTGAAGACGCCGGCCCGCTGCAGGGCCTCGAGGTTCTCGACCTCCTGTCCGGGCCGATGGCCGCCATCGGCCGCGCGCTGGCCGACCTGGGCGCGCGGACCACCCGGATCGAGCCGCCGGGCGGCCAGCCCGACCGGCCAGCGCCGGGGGACGATCCGCTGCGCGGCCTCGCCTTCGCGGTGCGCAACGCGGGCAAGGGCTCGGTCGTGCACGACCCCGAGGACGCGGGCGACCGCGCGCGGCTGGCGGCGCGGCTGGGCGCGGCCCATGCGGTGCTGCTCGACCTCGGCCCCGACGCGCGGCTGCGGCTCGATCCCGACGATCTGCGCGCGCGGTTCCCGGGGCTGGTGGTGGTCGGCGTCTCCGATTTCGGGATGACGCCCGGCTTCTCGCGCTGGCGCGCCGCGGACCCGGTGATGCACGCGCTCTCGGGCTCGCTGTCGCGCTCGGGGATCGAGGGGGCGGAGCCCCTGATCCCGCCCGGGCGCATCGCCGAGGGTTCGGCCGCCTCGCAGGCGCTGATGCTGACGCTGGCCGCGCTCTACGCCCGGATGCGGCGGGGCGGCGGGGCGCTGCTGGACATCGCGCTGGTGGACGGGGCGGCGCTGGCGCTGGACCCGGTCTTCGGCATCGCCGGCGCGGCCGGCGTCGCCGCCGCGCAGGGCCTGTCTCTGGAAGAGATCCCCCGCCCCCGCCCGCCGGTCGGCGCCTTCTACCCGATCCTGCCCTGCGCCGACGGCCGCGTGCGGATCTGCGTGCTCTCGCCGCGCCAGTGGCAGGCGATGTTCGCGTGGATGGGCCGCCCCGCGGCCTTCGCCGACCCGCGCTTCGCCCAGACGCGGGTGCGCTTCGAGACGCCCGCGCTGAACGCCGCCATCGCCGCCTTCTTCGCCGACAAGACCCGCGCCGAGCTGGAGGCCGAGGGCGGCGCCCGCGGCGTCCCCGTCGGCGCGCTCCTGACCCTCGACGAGGCGCTGGCGACCGGCCACGTGGCCGCGCGCGGGGCCCTGACCCGCGTGCCGACGCTCGACGGCGGGACCGCGACCCTGCCCGACGGCGTGGCGGTGATCGACGGCCGCCGCGCCGGCCCCCGTCGCGGCCCGCCCGCCCTGGGCGAGGCCCTGCCCGACGCCCCCGCCGCCCCCTTCCCCGCCCCCGAGCCCGCCGCCCCCGGCGCCGGTCCGCTGGCGGGCCTGAAGGTGCTGGACCTCGGCGTGATCGTGGTGGGGGCGGAGCAGGGGCGGATCCTCGCCGACCTCGGCGCCGACGTGCTGAAGGTGGAATCGCGGGCCTTTCCGGACGGGACCCGCGCCTCGATGGTCGGCGTGCGGATGACCGCCAGCTTCGCCGTCGGCCATCGCAACAAGCGTAGCCTGGGCCTGAACCTGCGCGCGCCCGAGGGCCGGGCCCTGTTCCTGCGCCTCGCCGCCGAGGCGGACCTGGTGCTGTCCAACTTCAAGCCCGGCACGATGGAGAAGCTGGGCCTCGGCCCCGAGGCCCTCTCCGCCGCCAATCCGCGCCTCGTCACGGTCGAAAGCTCCGCCTTCGGCGACGTCGGCCCCTGGGCGGGACGCATGGGCTACGGCCCCCTGGTGCGCGCCAGCGCCGGGCTGACGGAGCAGTGGCGCTACCCCGAGGTCGAGGACGGCTTTTCCGACGCCGTCACCATCTACCCCGACCACGCCGCGGCCCGCTTCGGCCTCGCCGCCGCGCTGTCGCTGCTGATCCGCCGACTGCGCACCGGGCGCGGGGGGAGGGCCTCGATCAGCCAGGCGGAGGTGATGTTCGCGCATCTGGAGGTCGACATCGCCCGTCGCGCCGCCGGCCTGCCCGAGCGCGCGCCCGGCGCCCCCTGGGGCGTGTTCCCCTGCGCCGGCGAGGACGCCTGGTGCGCCGTGGCGGTCGGGACCGACGCCCACTGGGCGGCCCTCGCCCGCGCGCTCGGCCGGCCGGAACTCGCCTGGGATCCGGACCTCGCCGCCGCGTCGGGCCGCCTCGCCGATCCCGCCGCCGCCGAGGCGCCCCTGCGCGCCTGGCTGGCCGGGCGCTCGCCGCAGGAGGCGATGGCCGACCTGCAGGCCGCGGGCGTGCCCGCCGGCGCCATGCTGCGGCCCGTCGACCTGCCCGAGTGGGCCGAGCGTCCCGGCCGCGGCCTCTATCGCCGCGCCCGGCACCCGCTGGTGGAGCGTCCCTATCTCGAGGAAGCCGCCCCCGCCCGCGTCGACGCCTGGCCCGCGCCCCCCTCCCGCCCCGCCCCGCTGGCGGGGGAGCATTCGCTCGAGGCGGCGGCCGAGTGGCTGGGCCTGCCGCCCTGCGAAACCGCCCGCCTCCTGCACGAGGGGGTGCTGGAGGTCCCCGACGCCCCCCTCCCCGCCTGACCGTCCCCAAGGAGCCCCCCATGACCGACCCCGCCCGCATGCCCGTCATCGTCGGCGTCGGCCAGATCAACGACCGGCCCGACGACCCCGACGAGGGCCTCGATTCGCTGGGCCTGATGGCGCAGGCCCTGCGCCGCGCCGCCGCCGACGCGGGCGGAGAGGGCTGGCTGGCCGACCTCGACAGCCTCGCCACCACCGCCCAGATCTCCTGCCCGCAGCTCGGCGACCCGACGCCGGCGCTGGCCAGGGCGCTGGGGGCGGCCCCGGCGCACGTCTACACCACCCCCACCGCCAGCGGCGACGGCCCGATCCGCCTGCTGAACGAGGCCGCCAACCGCATCGGCGCGGGGGAGGCGAAGATCTGCGCCGTCGCCGGGGCCGAGGCGCTGCGCACCGCCGCCCACCTGACCCGCAAGGCGCTGGCCGAGGGGCGCGAGCCCCCCTACAAGCCCGTCGCCGAGGTCGCCGCCGCCGCCGCCTCGCCGATCCGGCGGCGCTACGGGCTGCTGGCGCCGGTGGACGTCTACCCCCTCTACGAAGCCGCCACCCGCGCCGCCTGGGGCCAGAGCCTGGCGCAGGCCCAGGCCGAGACCGGCGAGATCTGGTCCCGCTTCGCCCAGGTCGCCGCCGCCTCCGACGGCGCCTGGATCAAGCGCGGCGCCACCGCCGAACAGATCCTGGAGGCCGGCCCCGACAACCGCCCCATCGCGCACCCCTACCTCAAGCTGATGGTGGCGAATTCCTCGGTGAACCAGGGGGCGGGGTTCATCGTGACCAGCCTCGCCGAGGCGCGGCGCCGCGGCGTCCCCGAGGACCGCCTGATCCACGTCGGCGCCGGCGCCGCCGGCCACGAGCCGGCCGACCCGCTGACCCGCGAGGGCTTCGACGCCTCCCCCTCGATGGCCGCGGCCCTGACCAAGGCGCTGGAATTCAACAACATCCAGCCCGGGGAGCTCGATCACGTCGAGCTCTACTCCTGCTTCCCCTGCGTGCCCAAGATGGCCCGGCGGATCATCGGCTGGCCCGCGGATCGCCCCGCCACCGTCTTCGGCGGCCTGACCTTCGGCGGCGGGCCGATCGGCAACTACATGGCCCACGCGGTCGTCGAGATGGTCCTCAAGCTGCGCCGCGAGGGCCGGCTGGGCCTGCTCTTCGCCAACGGCGGCTTCGCCACCAAGAACCACGCCATCGTCGTCTCGCGAGAGCCGATCCCCGGCGCCGCCTTCCCCAGGGACTTCGACGTCCAGGCCGAGGCCGACGCCGCCCGCCGCCCCGCCCCCGAGCTGGTCGAGGAAATGCCCGGCCCCGCCCGCATCGAATCCTTCACCGTCCTCTACGACCGCAAGGGCGCGCCCCGCTGGGGCGTGGTCGTGGCCCGCAGCCTCGACGGCGCGCGGCGCTCCGTGGCCCGGATCCCGGCCGAGGACGCGGCCGGGATCGCCTTCCTCACCGACGGCGCGGTGGAGCCGGTCGGGACCGAGGGCGTGATCGAGCCCGCCGGCGACGGCGACCAGGTCTGGCGACGCTGACCCCGGGTCCCCCGAGTTGACAGCTGTCAACTCGCGGGCCTCTGATCGCCGCCGGCCCTCGAAGAGGCCCCAGGACAACGACACGCCGGCCCGGCGCCGGGGGAGGATCCATGACCACACCGCTGCTGTTCACGCCCCTCGAGCTGCGGGGCGTGCGCCTGCGCAACCGCGTCGTCGTGCCCCCGATGCTGCAATACAAGGGCGAGGCCGGCCTGCCCGTGGACTGGCACGCGATCAACGTCGGCCGCTTCGCCGCCGGCGGCGCGGGGCTGGTGTTCGTCGAATCCACCAAGGTCGAGCGGCGCGGCGCCGGCACCGTGGGCGACCTGCTGCTGTCCGAGGACCGCTTCGTCGAGCCGATCTCCCGCCTCGCCCGGGTGATCGCCGAGAACGGCTCGGTCCCCGGCATCCAGCTCGGCCACTCCGGCCGCAAGGCCCGCGGCCGCTTCCCCTGGCAGCAGCGCGGGCCGCTGGAGCGCTCGCCCGAGATCCCCGATTTCGACGCCTGGGAGCCCGTCGCCCCCAGCGCCGTCCCCTTCGCAGAAGGCTGGCCCGCGCCCCGCGCGCTGGAGCTGTCGGAACTGCCGGGCGTGATCGACGCCTGGGCCCAGGCCGCCCGCCGCGCCCACCGGGCCGGCTTCGAGGTGCTGGAGCTGCACGTCGCCCACGGCTTCCTGCTGCATTCCTTCCTCTCCCCCCACGCCAACCGGCGCGAGGACGCCTACGGCGGCTCGGAGGCGAACCGGATGCGCTTCCCGCTGGAGGTGATCGAGGCCGTCCGCGCCCAGTGGCCGGAGGACAAACCCCTGTTCCTGCGCCTGTCGATGGAGGACGACGCAGGCTGGGGGCCGGACGAGAACGTGCGCTTCGTGCGGGCGGCGAAGCCGCTGGGGGTGGACGCGATCGACTGCTCCTCGGGCGGGACGACCGACAAGCCGCCGAGCCTTCCCACCGTGAACACCTATGGCTTCCAGGTGCCCTGGGCCGCGAAGCTGCGGCGCGAGGCCGAGATCCCGACCATGGCCGTGGGCCTGATCATCCACGGCGACCAGGCCGAGCGGATCCTGCAGGACGGCGACGCCGACCTGATCGCGGTGGGGCGCGAGTTCCTGCACAACCCCAACTGGGCGGTCGACGCGGCGCTGAAGCTGGGGCTCGACGGCTATGACGTCGCCCCGGTGCAGGCCGGATGGTGGCTGTCGCAGCGGGCCAAGCGCGGGTTCGGGGGCAATCCCTCGACCTGGCAGACCGGGCGCGCCGCGGACGACTGAGAGAGGGGGCGCGAGGGCGGCGTTCTGCGTGCAGGCGGGCGAGGCGAAGTCGCCGTCGGTCGCCGGCGTGACCAGAAGCGGGCCCGAGAGGACAGGCCCCCCGCGGTCGCGCGCGTGCTGCGCGGCCGAGGCCGCCAGCTGGCCGCCCGCGCTCCCCCCCGCGACGGCGAACTTGCCGGAGGCGGCCCCCAGCGCCTCCGCCGATTTCGCCGCCCAGTCGAGCGCGGCCACCGCGTCGAAGCCGGTGGCGAGCACGATCACCTCGCGCTCATGCAGGCCCTTGGCGGTCTCGACCCCGGTCGCGGCGATGCCCTTGATCGGATCCTTGCGCAGGTCGACCAGGCTGACCTGGGGCTGGTTGAAGGTGGCGTGGCAGCCGTCGTCCAGGCAGGGGCGCTTCGAGGCGATCGGATGGTCCGTCGGGCGCAGCGCCTCGGCGGACTCCGGGTCGTCGACGATCTCGCGGATCTTCTCGCGGACGAACCCGGCCAGGGTCTCGTTGGCCTCCCGGTCGAGGAGCGTATCGGAGAACCGGGCGAACATCGGCTGCAGCTCGCCGGCCTGCCCGACACGCTCGTAGCGCCGCGGGCGGTCTTCTTCCGGGACGGTCTTCGTCTGCTCCATCGCCGCCGGCCCCGGCACGCCGAGGCGGCTGCAGCGGGGCGCCTGCCGGCAGGCGCCGGGGTCCTCGCGGAAGACGGCGATGCGGTCCCCGGTTGCGGATCAAGCCCGGACAAGCGCCCCCCGGCTGCGAGAGGCCGATACGTCAACGGTAACCCCGCCCGTCCGCCCCGGGATCAGGCGCGGAATGGGGCGGGGGAGGGACGCGCGGCGGGGGCCCCGGCTCAGCCGCCGAAGCCGCCGAAGCCGCGGCCGGTGGCGGCGGAGCGGGCGGCGCCGAAGCCGCCGGCCTGGGTGACGGTCGCCCGGGTCATCGGGGCCGCGATCGCGGTGGTGCGCGGCGCGGCGAGGGTCGAGGCGAAGCCGCGGGTCACGGCGCCGGGCCGGCCCGAGAAGCCGGTCCGCGTCCCGTTCGTGGTGAACCAGCCGCCCGAGCGCGCCTCGCGGTAGAGGGGGCGGCCCGCCGCGTGGGACTGCCCGCCGCTGAGCATGCTGCCCATCATGTAGCCCATCATGAACGGCATGAAGGAGACGCCCGCGTGCTGGGGATCGGTCTCGCCCCCGACCTGCTCCGGCCTGCCGCAGACGCCGGCGCCGTGCTCCTCCTCGCACAGCTCCAGGCTCTCGTAGCGCGGGGCGGCGACGGCGTGCTCGGCGACGGCCTCGGCGAAGGCCTCGTCGCAGTCGGCCTCGCTGAGCTGCGCCGAGACGACGGCGCCGCGGTAGCACTGCTCCTTTGTCTCGAAGAAGGTCAGGTCCTGCTCCTGCTCGCAGCCGGCGAGGGCCAGGACGAACGCGGCGCCGGAGCAGCCCTTCAGGGCGGCCCTGGCGGATCGGGAACGCTTGCGGGTCTGGGTCATGGGTCGGTCCTCGTCAGGGTCGAGATCTGGGGCCTGCGCCGCCGGAAGGGAGGGCGGCGCGGCGGGGTTTCGCGGTCGGGTCCGGAGATCGGCTCCGGGAGGGGCGGGTCCGGGGCTCAGTCCCGGATGAAATGCGGCTTGAAGCGGCTGAGGTCCTGGGTGATGCGGCCGTCGTCCTCGCGCACGCCCAGGCCCACGCAGGTCTCGCCCACGATCCAGGCGCCCAGCACCGGGCGGGCGCCGTCGAAGACCGGCAGCGGCGCATAGGCCTGCACCACCACCGGGTGGCGGTCGTAGTCGCGATTGGCCGAACGCTCGGTGGTGCGGCCGCGCTCGACGATCTCGACGCCGGCGCCCTCGCGCGAGAAGATCGGCTTGATCACATGGCCGCGCTCGAGCTGCCCGCGCGCGCGGTCGAAGGCGGCGTTCCCGCCCTGCATCTCGTCGGGGAAGAAGGCGGGCAGCAGGTTGGGGTGGCCCTCGAACAGCCGCCACAGCACCGGCAGGATCCCCTTGTTGGACAGCAGCGCCTTCCACGCCGGCTCGATGAACCGGCAGTGCGCCCCGGCGATGCGGTCGGCGAAATCGTCGAGGAGGATGTCCTCCCACGGGTAGAGCTTGAACAGGGTCCCGATCACCCGGGACTCGTCGTCGGCGAACTGGCCCGTCGCGGTCACCCCGATCATGTCGAGGGGGACGTAGTGGGCGACCATCCCCGCCTCCTTCGCGATCCAGGCGAGGTATTCGACGGTGGCGAAATCCTCCTGGTGGCCGCGGGCCGAGGCGAAGTGGACGGGCGTGCCGGGGGGCAGCATCGCGCGGAAGCGCTCGACCAGCGTCTCGTGGAGCAGGTTGAACTGGTCGGGCTCGGCGCAGGGCAGCGCCCCGGCGGCCTGCATGTCCTCGAGCCACAGCCACTGGAAGGAGCCGGCCTCGTAGACCGAGGTGGGCGTGTCGGCGTTGTATTCCAGCAGCTTCGCCGGCCCGGTCCCGTCATAGGCGAGATCGAAGCGGCCGTAGAGCGACGGCTCCCGCGCGCGCCAGCTTTCGGCGACGAGGTCGCGGTGGGCGTCGGGGATGCCGAGCCGCTCCATCAGCTCCTGCGACCCGACCACATGGGCGACGGCTTCGAGGCACAGGGCGTGCAGCCCGGTCGCGGGGTCCTCGACGTCGTCCTCGATCTGGCGCAGGGAGAAGGCGTAGGCGCTGCTCTCGTCCCAATAGGCCTGCCCGTGCATGGTGTGGAACGTGAAGCCCAGGGCCTCGGCCTTCTCGCGCCAGTCGGCGCGGGGCGCGACCGGGATGCGCTGCATCGTGCGTCCTCGCTGCGGAGGCCGGACGGCGCCGCGCCTGCATCAGGCGCGCCGCGTCGAGGGTCCTCCCATATTTTCGTCTTTGCAGGACCTTATAGGCGCTCGCCCCCCGGGCGGCCAGTGACGCTCGCGAGAGCGGGGGCCCGGCCGGGTTTCGCGGGGAGCTCCGGCGCCCGCGACGGCGTCGAGGGGCCGGGTCGCGGAATCGAGCGCGGAGGGCGCGCCCGTCCCGCCCCCGGAAGCGGTCGCGGCGGCCTCAGCCCTGCGGGGCGGGGGCGCGCGGGCCGGCGAGGGCGGGGCGGGCGCGGGCGTCGGGGCGCGGGCCGGCCAGCGGGCCGGGGCGCATCCGGCGCAGGGCCTCCAGCGCGCCCTCGCGCCCCTCCTCCATCCACAGGCGCACGCTGCGCTCGGCCGCGTCGGGGCGGCGGGCGCGCAGGGCGGCGAGGGTGTCGGCGAACTGGTCGGCGCGGCGGCGGCGGATCTCGGGGGTCGCCCCCTCCAGCGGGATCTTCCACAGGGTCGTCCAGAAGGAGTGGTCGTTGAGCTCCGCCCAGATCTGCTCGGCCAGCTCGTTGCCCCCGGCCCGCACCAGGGCGTGGCAGGCGCGCCCGAGCGCGAAGGCGATCGCCGGGGGATCGCCCTCGGGGCCCTCGGCGGCGGCGCGGATCTCGGCCAGGCGCCGCTCCAGCGCCGCCAGCAGCCCGGGCGAGGGGTCGCGCGCGGCGTGGCCGGCGGCATAGGTCGCAAGCGCGATGCGCACGCCATACTGGTCGGCGACGGATTCGAGCGTGATGCTGCGCACGAAGGCGCCGCGGCGGGGCAGGATGTCGA
Source organism: Albimonas pacifica (assembly GCF_900113695.1). Taxonomy (GTDB): domain Bacteria; phylum Pseudomonadota; class Alphaproteobacteria; order Rhodobacterales; family Rhodobacteraceae; genus Albimonas; species Albimonas pacifica. Next base: position 182,139 of record NZ_FOQH01000004.1, read on the forward strand.
CCAGGCGGCGGCGCTCGAGGATGTGGAACGCGTCGCGCACCGGGCCGCGGCTGACCGAGAAGCGCTCGGCGACCTGCTGCTCGATCAGGCGGTCGCCGGCGCGCAGGCGGCCCTCCATGATCGACAGGCCGCAGGCGTCGGCGATCTGCTCCGCGATCGAGCGCGGGGCCCGCCTGTTCGCCCTGTTCAATCGCATCGCATCCCGCCTCGAAACCGCTTCGCCCGCATCCTGACGCCGGCCGGATCGCGTCGCAACCCGGCCGGCGCCGGCCGTCTCAACCGCCGGCCAGTTCCGCCAGCAGCCCGGCCTTGAGCTTGTATTTCTCGACCTTGCTGGTGGGGGTGGTGGGCAGCGCCTCGACGATCCGGATATGCCGGGGGCGCATGTACTTGGGCATCACCTGCGCCGCGTGGGCGCGCAGCGCCGCCTCGTCCAGCGCGGCGCCGTCGTGGGGCTCGACGAAGACGGCGATGTCGTCCTCCTCGCCGTCGCGGGCGGGCACCGGCACGGCGGCGCAGGCGCGCACGCCCGGGTGGCGGGCCATCGAGGTCTCCACCTCGAAGGAGGACACGTTCTCCCCGTGCACCCGGAAGAAGCCGCCCATGCGGTCGATGAAGACGTGGCCGTCGCGCGCGGGATCCACCAGCTTCACCGCGTCGCCGGTGTGGAACCAGCAGTTCGCCATCACCTTCAGCGTCGCCTCGGGCTTGTTGAGATAGCCCTCCAGCAGGATGCCGGGGACCCGGGGGCGCAGGCAGAGCTGGCCGACCTCGCCCGGCGCCACCGGCCGGTCGGCCTCGTCCAGCACCGCCACCTCGTAGAGCGGCGAGGGGCTGCCCATGATGCCCTTGGGCAGGTCCTCGCGCCCGTCGTAGAGGATGCGCCCGGTTTCCCGGGCGCGCTCGCGCAGGGTCTGCTTGGGCAGGCCGCGGCGCCATTCGGGGTCCTTCGCCTCGCCGTCGGGAAACTCGTCGATGACGGCCGAGAAGACGTGCCCCGCCTCGGTCTGGCCGAAGCCCACGGTCATGAAATCGATGCCGAAGCGGGTGGCGAAGGCGTGGTGCTGGGCGCTGTAGGGCTGGATGTGGATCTTGCGCAGGGGGTGGGCGCGGTCGGCGTCCGAGGGCGCCTGCGCCATCAGCCGCGGCACCATCACGTCGAGCAGGATGCCCGCCGTCGCCCCGACCTCGTGGACCCGGTCCCAGAAGCGGGTGGGGCTGAAGCGGTCCCATAGCCCCACGGTATTGCCGTTCCAGACCGCACGGCACAACATGTAGTAGGCGCCGCCCACGTGATAGAGGGGCAGGTCGCAGTAGATCACGTCATCGGGCGCATCGAAGCGGCGGATCATCTGCGTGTACTGGTTGATCCAGCGATAGCTCTGCAGCACGCCCTTGGCGGGCCCCGTGGTGCCGGAGGTGTAGATGATCGAGCAGGGGTCGGAGGGGCTGCGCTCCACCTGCGGGGGCGGATCGTCCCGCTCCAGCGCGTCGAGGGGCAGCGCGTCGGGGGCGAGGCGGGCGACCAGCGCCGCCTGGTCCGCCACCGCGCCATGGGCGCCCGGCGCGGGGACGTGCAGGACCATGCGCTCGGCCCGCCAGTCGTCGGCGATGGCGTCGAGCGTCTCGAGGAAGCTCGTGTCGGTGATCAGCAGCCGGGGGTCCGCGTCGGAGAGCTGGTAGCTCAGCAGCGCCCCGGTGAGGTTGAAGTTCACCGGCGCGAAGATCGCCCCCGCCCGCCAGATCGCGAACATCGAGAGCGCCGTGAGCAGCGAGTTGCGGGTCAGCACCGCCACCCGGTCGCCCGGCCGCACGCCCGCGTGGGCGAGGCCGGCGGCCATCCGCTCCGACCGCCGCTTCGCCTCGCCGTAGGTCACCTGCGTGCCGTCCTCGCCGTAGTGCAGGAACACCTTGTCGGGATGGGCGGCGGCGGCCTCGTCGAGCTTGTCGAGCACGATCTCCCCGTCGCGCTCCAGCAGGTCGAGGAGGGCCGCGGCCTCGGCGGCGCGCGCCTGCGCGGGCGTTCCGGCCGCGGCGGTCATTCCGCGCGCTCCAGCGTGGCCAGCGGCTGGTCCTCCTCGATCATGTCGTCGAGGGCGACGTGGATCGCGCGCAGCGTGCCGGCGGCGGGGCTGGCGACGGGGATCTCCATCTTCATCGCCTCGATGGTCGCCACGGTCTCGCCCGCGGCGACGGCGTCGCCCGGGGTCTTCAGGATTTCCAGCACGCGGCCCGCGGTGTCGGAGCGCAGCACGTCCTCGGTCATTCGATGGTCTCCAGCGAGGGGTGTTCGAGGGTCGGGGGCCGCCCCCGGCCGCTGCGGCCGGGGGCGGCGGGGGTCAGCTGGCGGCGAGCGAGACGCCGCGGAACTTGGGCTTGCCCAGCAGGTTGGGCTGGTAGCCTGTCACGGCGCTGCTGGAGGCGTCGACCTCGTAGGCGACCGCGATGGGCACGCTCAGCGCATGTTCCATCGCGATGCGCTGCACGTCGGCGAGCGCCCTGGCGCGGGCCTCGATCTCCTGGCTCTCGCGGCTGGCCTGCAGCGCCTCGAGGAAGCCCTCGGGCGGGGCGACGCGCCCGGCGTTGTAGAACGAGCTCTCGGAGTAGAGCAGCGCGTAGGTCAGCGTCGGGTCCGGCCGGCCGGTCCAGTAGGACAGGTAGACGTCGCCGAAGCGCTCGGGACCCATGAAGCGGTTGGTGACGTCGGCCACGGGCCCGTTCACGAAGCGCCCGGTGATCCCCACCGCCGACAGATGCTCGAGCACCACCTCCGAGCGCTGGACCGAGGCCTGGTCGTGCATGCCCAGGAAGGTCAGCTCCAGCCCGCCCTCGAAGCCGGCTTCCTTCAGCAGGGCCCGGGCCTTGTCGGGGTCGTGGACCATGTGGCCCGCGGCGGCCTCGGACCAGGCCCAGTGGGCCTGGGGCAGGACCATGCGCGCGGGCTCGCCCACGCCCGCCTGGGTGGCGGCGACGAAGGCCTCGCGGTCGAGCGCATAGCCGATCGCCTGGCGCACCCGCACGTCGGCCAGCGGCCCGCGGGAGCTGTTGAAGTAGAACTTGTGCACCCGCAGCGTCGGCCCCTCGTAGAGCTTGAGCTGGGGCATCCGCTCGATCAGCGCCTTCTGCTGCTCGGCGAGGAGGTAGGCGAGGTCCGCCTGCCCCGACTGGATGGCGCGGAAGGCGGTGGCCTTCTCGGTGATGATGCGAAGCTCGATCCGGTCGACCCCGGGCGCGTCGGGGCGCCAGTGGTCGGCGAAGCGCTCGCCCTTCACGCTGTCGGCGTCGGTCCAGGAGACGAAGCGCCAGGGGCCGGTGCCGACGGGACTGCGGCCCATCTCCCCCTCGGGATCGTCGCCCAGCGCCCGGGGCGAGACCATCAGCCCCGCCCGGTCCGACAGGATCAGCGGCAGGGCGGTGTCGGGCGCCTTCAGGCGGATGGTGACGGTATGGGCGTCCGTCGCCTCCACCGCCTCGATGTTGGCGAGGTCGTTGCGCACGTTCGAGACCTGCGCGCCGCGGTTGCGGTCGAGGTTGAACTTCACCGCCGCCGCGTCGAAGGGCGCGCCGTCATGGAAGCTGACCCCCTGCTCCAGCGTCAGGACCAGGGTGGTGGGGTCGGGGAAGTCCCAGGCGCTGGCGAGGCCCGGGCGGGCGGCCAGCGTCTCGGGGTCCCAGTCCACCAGGCTGTCGTAGAAGCAGTAGAGGAAGGTGTGATCGGTCCCCGAGGAGCCCACGGCGGGGTCGAGGCTGGAGGGGTTGTGCCCCGAGATCACCCGCAGCGTCGTCCCGTCCTGCGAGAGCGCCGCCCGCGGCAGCCCCATCGCCGCGAGCCCCGCGGTCCCGGCGAGCCCCGCCAGCACCTGCCGGCGTCCCGGCCGCCATCCCGGCGGCGTGTTTCCCGTGCGCGTCATGACGTCGATCCTCCCATGCGGCGCCCCGCCGTCGTGTCGCGGCGGTTCCGTGATGCGCCTTGTCGGCCCGGCCGGGTCTCGGGCGGCGGAGCGGCCGGGCGGGCCCCGCCGTCCCGGCGCGGTCGGCGCCGGGAAGCTTGATCCGGGATCAGGGCCGGGCGCGGGTCCTCGGCGGCTCGCGCAGGTTGAGGCGGTAGGCGAGCTCGGCGAACTCGCACAGCAGGGGCCGGGTCTCGCAGGGATCGACGATCTCCTCGATGTTGAAGGCCTCGGCGGTGCGGAACGGGTCGCGGTACTTCTCGAGCCCCGCGGTCAGCTCCTTCAGCCGGGCGGCCCGGTCGGGGGCGGCGTCGAGGTCGCGGCGGAAGGCGGCCTCGACGCCCCCCTCCAGCGGCAGCGAGCCCCAGTCGCCGCTGGGCCAGGCGTAGCGGAAGCGGAACCGCTCGGGGTTCATGTTGGCCGCCCCCGCCACGCCGAAGCATTTTCGAATGATCACCGAGCACCAGGGAACCGTCGCCTGGTAGACGGCGGCCAGCGCGCGGGAGCCGTGGCGGATGGTGCCGGCCTGCTCGGCGTCGAGGCCGATGCGGAAGCCGGGGATGTCGACGAGGTGGACCACCGGCAGGCGGAAGGTCTCGGCGAAGTCCACGAAGCGGGTCACCTTCATCGCCGTGTCCGCCGACCAGGCCCCGCCGTAGATCATCGGGTCGGAGGCGAGCACCCCCACCGCGCGCCCCTCCAGCCGCGCCAGCGCGGTGATGGACGAGCGTCCGTAGCGCGGCGCCATCTCCATCACCGAGCCCGCGTCGAAGACCGCCTCCATGATCTCCCGCATCCGGTAGACCTTGCGCCGGTCCGGGGGGACGACGGAGGCGAGCGCCGGCTCCCGCCGGTCCGCGGGGTCGTCGCAGGGGGCGCGCGGGATCTCCTCGCCGCTGGCGGAGGGCAGGTAGCCCAGGAAGCGGCGCACGGCGGCGAAGGCGCTCTCCTCGTCGGGGACCACCAGGTCGGCCGCGCCCGCGCGCTCGTGGATGCGGGCGCCGCCGAGCTCGTCCTTGCCGAGGTCCCGGCCCGTCGCGCCGCGCACCACCGGGGGGCCGGCGATGAACATGTGCGACATCCCCTCGACCATCACCGTCAGGTGGGCCGAGACCGCGCGGGCCGAGGCGATGCCGGCCACCGAGCCCAGCACCAGCGCCACCACCGGCACGGTCTCGAGACTGGCGACCACCGAATCCCAGCCGGGGTTCATCGGCACGTAGGTCCGCCCCAGCGCCTCGGTCGTGCGGACCGAGCCGCCGGTGGCGTCGATCAGCCGGATCATCGGCAGGCGCAGCTCCAGCGCCATCTTCTCGGCCTGGACCACCTTCTCGTCGATGGTGGCGTCGGCGGCGCCGCCGCGCACGGTATTGTCGTCGGCCGCGATCACCACCGGCCGCCCGTCGATCCGCGCCCGCCCGAACAGGAAGTTGGAGGGCGAGAACCCGGTCAGCCGGCCGGCTTCGTCATATTCGGCCTTGCCGGCGACCGACCCGATCTCGCGGAAGCTGCCCGGATCGCAGAGCTGGTCGATGCGCTCGCGCACCGTGAGCTTGCCGCGGCCGCGATGGCGCGCGACCGCCTCCTCGCCGCCCATGCGCGCGGCCAGCGCGCGCCTGCGGCCGAGCTCGTCGAGCCCGCTGCCTCCATCCATGGCGTCCTCCCCGGCGGGCGGCCTCTTCAGCGGGCCGACCTTCCATAAGGGAACGGAACCATCCTGGACGGTCGATTGTCAACAATTGTCCGTAGCGCCCGGCGCGGGATCACCCGATCAAGGCGGGCAGGAAGGTGACGATGGCGGGGAACAGAACCAGCAGCGCGCCGATGATCAGGTCGACGACCAGGAACCACACGATGCCGCGGAAGATGCCCGACAGCGGGATCAGGTCGCCGACCACGCCCTTGATGACGAAGACGTTCATGCCGACGGGCGGCGTGACCATCCCGATCTCGAGCAGCTTGGTGAGGAACACGCCGAACCAGACCAGCGACCAGCCCGCGTCGCCCACGATGGGCAGCACGATGGGCAGGGTCAGCAGCATCGCCCCGATGGGCTCGAGGAACATGCCCAGCACCAGGTAGATCAGCGCGACGCCGAGGATGATCATCACCGGGTCGGCGCCGAAGCCGGTCACCGCCTCGGTCAGGAACACGCCCGTGCCGCTCAGCGCCAGGAACCGGATCAGCAGCGCCGCCCCGCAGCCGATGATGAAGAGGGTGGCCGTGGTCATCAGCGTCTCGCGGATCGCATCGACGAAGGCCGACCAGCTCAGGCTGCGGCGGGCGAGCGCGATGACGGTCGAGAGGGTCGCGCCCAGGGCGCCGGCCTCGGTCGGGGTGAAGAAGCCGCCGAAGAGGCCGCCGAAGATCACCGCGATCAGCCCCGCGATGGGGGCCACGTCGCGGAAGGCGGCGAAGCGCATGCGCCAGGTCACCGCCTCCTCCACCCGCGGGGCGAGGGAGGGGTCGAGGCTCACCCGGATCACGATCAGGACCGCGTAGCCCAGCGCCGTGACCAGGCCCACCACCGCCCCGCCCAGGAACAGCTGGCCGATGGAGACCTGGGCGATCATCCCGTAGAGGATCATCAGGATCGACGGCGGGATCAGCGCCCCCAGCGTGCCCGCCACCGCCAGCGCCCCGGTGGCGAGCCGGGCGTCGTAGCCGTATTTCGTCATCTCCGGGATCGCGATGCGCCCCATCGCGGCCGAGCAGGCGACCGACGACCCCGCCACCGCCGCGAAGCCCGCCGCCCCGAAGATCGAGGCGATGGCGAGCCCCCCCGGCAGGGCCGAGGTCCACAGCCGGGCGAAGCGGAACAGGCCCGCCGTCAGCCCGGCCGCGAAGCAGACGTATCCCATCATCAGGAACATCGGGATCGAGCTCATCGTCCAGGTGGCGGCGAAGGTGTAGGGGACCAGCGACAGCGTCCCCCAGGCCGCCCGCTCGCCGCCCACGATCCACAGGCCCGCGAAGCTGACCGCGATCAGCGAGAAGGCGATGGGCACGCGCATCGCCACCAGGGCGAACAGGATCGCGACGCCGGTCAGGCCGATTTCGATGTTGGTCATGGGCGGAGGGTCCGGTCCGGGGCGTCGGGAGGGCTCATTTCGGGGGCGCGAGCCGGCCCAGCGCGTATTCCAGCAGGCGCAGGGCGCTGATCAGGGTCATCAGCGCGCAGCCCGCCGGCAGCAGGAAATAGCTCGGCCAGGTCGGGATCCGGGTCCCGAACTCGATCGAGAAGCTGTTGATCCTGAACTTGGTCAGCGCGTCGTGCGTCGCGGTCCAGGTCAGCAGGGCGAAGACCACCACCGCGATCAGCAGCGCGAAGCCCGCCATGTGATATTGCGCCCGAGGCGGCGCGAGATGGGCGGCGGCGTCCATCGAGATGTGCCCGTCCACCGCCTGCGCATAGGCCAGCGGCAGGAACGCGCAGGCGACCATGTAGTAGTCCGAGACGATCAGCGTGGTCCCCGGCAGCGGCCGGGCGAGGAACGGCCGGGTCACGACGTCCAGCGAGACGTGCAGCATCATCAGCACCACCGCGACGCCCGCGACGATCATCGCGAGGGCCAGCAGGCGGTTGGTCACGGCGAAGACGGTCTTCATCCGCAGGCTCCGGTCAGGTCGGACGGGGGAATGGGCGGCGGGCGGCGGCCGCGCGGGCCGCCGCCCCGGGCCTCAGTTGAAGCCGTAGGTCTCGTAGTCGACCTTGCCGAGCACCTCGGTCCACAGCAGCTCGGCCAGGGCGGCCTGGTCGGTGGGGTCGAGCGGGTCGGTCAGGCCCTTCCACTTCGCCAACAGCGCCTGGAAGGTCTCGGCCTTGGCCTGCGCGTCCTGCACGCCGTACTGCTCGGTGTAGAGCTGCACGATGGTGGCGACGTCGGCCCTGGTGAAGGCGGCGGTGGCTTCGGCGAGCGAGGCGTCGGGCTCCAGCACCTCGATCCCCATCTCGCGGGCCTTGGCGAGGTCGGTCTGCGCCTGACGCACGTAGGCCGTCGACATGAAGGCCGCCGTCTCGGCCATGCCGCGGGCCATCATCTCGCGCTGCTCGACGCTCAGGTCCGCCCAGTAGCCCAGGTTGAAGTGGCCGATGCCGGTGCCGCCGAAGGTGCCGCCGGGGACGGCCAGCGTGATGCCCTTCACCACGTCGAACAGCGAGAAGTTCGACATCTCGCCCACCGCGTTGACGGTGCAGTCGATCAGGCCCTGGTTCAGCCCGTCATACATCTCGTTGCCCGAGATCGAGGAGGCGGTGGCCCCCATCGCCTCGGTCCAGCGGCGGAAGGTGTTGGTGGACGAGCGCAGCACCTTGCCCTCGACGTCGGCCTTGCTGGCCAGCGGCTCGCGGCACAGCAGCGAGAACTGGGTGCCCGGCGCGGTGGCGAGATACACCTGGTTCTGGGCGGCGATCTGCATCAGGCAGTCGGGGCAGTTGAAGATGATGTATTCCATCATCGCCCCCGCCATCGCCGCCGCGATCGAGGTCGGGCGGCCGTCGATGTTGGCGGCCATCGACAGGTCCGCGGGGAAGTTCGCCTCCGAGAACTCGTTCTGGAAGTAGGGCGTCAGCACCATCGACACGTCCGCCACGCCCGAGGTCAGCCCCGGGGAGGCCTGGCGCAGGTCGAGCAGCGTCAGCGCGAAGACCTCGGCCTCGATGTCCGAGTTCGCCTCGACGTATTCGGCGAAATGGTCGTAGGTCGCGCCGATGATCGACTGCGCGGGATAGCCGTGGGCGATGCGCAGGCTCTGGGCGCCCGCGGGCGCGGCGACGAGGCCCGCGGCCAGCGCGGCGGCGAGGGTGAAGGTCCGTTTCATCAATTTCCTCCCGGTTCAGGCGTTCTTTTCCGCGCCGGCTTCGGCCGGTCGCGGCGTCCAGTCGGCCGGGTTCAGGCGGCGGAGCTGGAAAAGGTCGGTGGTGCGCGCGTACCAGCCCGGGTTGTGCAGGCGGGAGACGGGCGCGAGGGCCGCGGTGTCGACCCGCATCCGCTCGGCGTCGATCAGCGCGTCGCGGATGTGCATCGCCACCACCTCGCCCAGCGCGATGCCTTGGGCCTCGCCCAGCTCGATGGCCTGGAACAGGCGGCATTCGAAGGCGACGGGGGCGGCGAGGATCCGGGGCGCGGCGACCAGATCGCCCGGCGCGGTCTCGAGCCCGGCTTCGGTCAGCTCGTCGACCTCGGGGCCGAAGTCCATGGCGGCGATGTTCATCGCCTCCAGCAGCGGCTCGTCGACCAGGTGCACGACGAATTCGCCGGTGGCGCGGATGTTGGCCCAGCTGTCCTTGCCGGCGGCGGGGCCGCGCGGCTCGAAGCCCAGCGCCAGCAGCGGCGGGGTCGACTGGAGGCAGTTGAAGAAGCTGAACGGCGCCGCGTTGCGCCGGCCCTGCGCGTCGAGGCTCGTCGCCAGCGCGATCGGGCGCGGGGTCACGGTGGCGGTCAGCAGCTTGGAGCGGTCGCGCTCCGTCAGGGTCGCGAAGTCCAGCCGCACGGCCGCACCTCCTTGTCACGTTTCCTCTGGCGACCCGATTCCGGGTCTTTTTTGGCAGGCTAGTTTCACCAAGTGAAACATGCAATATACAAACGCAGGGATGACCCGCGACGCCGCGCCGGCGACGCCCCGTGGCGTCGCCGGCGCAACTGGGAGATGATGCCGGCGCAGCGAGGGACCGGCGGAAGGACGAGATGGCGAAGACAGGCAGCAAGGGCCGCGACGACGGCACGGGGGCGCAGCCGGCGCCGGGGCGCGAGCGCAAGGTCTCGCGCTCGGCGATGCCGCTGATCTTCGACGACGACGACCTGTCCGAGGAGCTGGGCGCCGACCGCAAGTTCAACTGGTCGCTGGCCCGGGGCCTCGAGATCCTGCGCGCCTTCTCGGGGGGAAACGCGTCGCTGGGCAACGGGGAGCTTGCGGAGATCACCAAGCTGCCCAAGCCCACGATCTCGCGGCTGACTTACACGCTCAAGCAGCTGGGCTACCTGCAGCTGAACGCGCGGTCGGGCAAGTTCGAGCCGACGCCCGCGATCCTGGCGCTGGGCTACCCGGTGATGTCGACGATGAAGATCCGGGTGATCGCGCGCGACTACCTCCAGCAGCTGGCGAACGAGGTCGGGCTGACGGTGGCGATCGGCGGGCGCGACCGGCTGGGGATGATCTACGTCGACGCCTCGCATCCCTCGACGATGATGACCCTGCGCCTCGACGTGGGCAGCCGGGTGGACATCGCCACCTCGGCGATGGGGCGGTCGTTCATGCACGGCATCTCGGCGCCCGAGCGCGAGCTGCTGCTGGGCGTGATCGAGCAGCGCGCGGGCGAGGGCTGGCCGAAGCTGCGCGACGCGATCCAGCGCAGCTTCGACGAGATCGACCGCCGCGGCTTCTGCATCGTCGACGGCGAGTTCCAGGAGGACATCCGCGGCGTCGGCGTGCCGCTGGTGGCGCCCGACGGCGGCACGGTGCTGGCGCTGAACGCCGCCGGCCCGCGCTTCGCCGCCACCCTCGAGACGCTGGAGACGGTGGTGGGCCCGCGGCTCGTGCACCTGTCGCGCTCGGTCGCGCCGATGCTCAATCGCTAGAAGAGACAACCGGAGGAAACCATGACCGCCGACCACGAGGCGCCCGCAGGCGGCGTCCGACGCACGCTGGAGAACGGGATCGGGACCCTGATCCTGGACAACCCCGCCGCGCGCAACGCCATGTCCGCCCCCCTGCAGGCCGAGCTGATCGAGGGGCTGCGCGTGCTGGGCGCCGACCCCGAGTGCCGGGTGATCGTGATCGCGGGCGAAGGCGGGCACTTCTGCGCCGGCGGCGACGTGAAGGGCATGGTCTCGCTGAACGGCGACAACGCCTACGGCAAGCTCCTGCACATGCAGGAGATGATCCGCGGCGTGGTCGAGGCGCCCAAACCGGTGATCGCGGCGGTCGAGGGCGTGGCGGTCGGCGGCGGCATGGCGCTGGCGGCGGCCTGCGACTTCGTGGTGGCCGCGCGCGACGCCCGCTTCGCCTCGGCCTTCGTGAAGATCGGCCTGATGCCGGATCTCGGCGCGATGTGGACGCTGACCATGCGCATGGGCCTCGGCCGCGCCCGCGCCTTCCTGATGTCGGGCGAGGTCATGGGCGCCGAGGCCGCGCGCGAGGGCGGCATGATCGAGGAGGTCGTGGACCCCGGTCAGGCCCTGCCCCGCGCCCAGGAGATGGCCGCGGGCTTCGCCACGATGGCCACCCGGGCGCTGGCGCGGACCAAGTCCTACATGGCCCGGATGCCGATGGGCTTCGACGAGGCCCTGAAGCTGGAGCCCGACGCCCAGACCGCCTGCATCATCTCCGAGGATTTCGCCGAAGGGCGCGCGGCCTTCCTCGAGAAACGCGCGCCGGTGTTCAAGGGGCGCTGAGGCGCCGCCCGGCCGGCGGGCGTCGCGCCCGCCGCAGGCGCGGCGCCGGAGGCCCCGGGCCGAGCCCGGGGCGCCCTCCCTGGCGGGCGCCCGGGACGGAGCGGGCCCCGTGGGACGCGCGGCCGGGGTTGGGGGCGGCGCATTGAAATGCGCCCTGCGCCTCCGTCCTCCTTTGCGCGCCAACGCCCCCGTAGGGCGCATTTCAATGCGCCATCCGCGCGCCGTCCGCCGCCCGCGCGGCGCTCAGAGCGAGCGGCCCACGATCTCCAGCATCACCTCGCTCGCGCCGCCGGCGATGCGCTGGTAGCGGCTGTCGGCCCACAGGCGCGAGATCGGGTATTCCTTCATGTAGCCGTAGCCGCCGTGCAGCTGCAGGCAGATGTCGAGCACCCGGTCCTGCATCTCGGTGCCCCACAGCTTGGCCATCGCGCCCTCTTCGGGCGTCAGCTCGCGCTCGATCTGGGCGGCGAGGCAGCGGTCGATGAAGGCGTGGCCGACCTCGATGTCGATGGCGCAGCGGGCGAGCTGGAAGCGGGTGTTCTGCAGGTCGAACAGCGTGCCGCCGAAGGCCTGGCGCTGCTTGACGTGCTCCAGCGCCCAGCCCATCGCGGCCTCGGCCACGGCGACGGTGTTGATGGCGATGATCAGCCGCTCCCACGGCAGGTTCGACATCAGCATGCCGAAGCCGCGGCCCTCCTCGCCCAGCAGGGCCGAGCCGGGCAGGCGCACGTCGTCGAAGAACAGCTCCGAGGTGTCGGCGGCGTGGGTCCCGATCTTCTCCAGCTTGCGGCCCTTGCGGAAGCCCGGCAGCGACGTGTCGACCAGGAACAGGCTGACGCCCCGCGCCCCGGCCGAGGGGTCGGTCTTGGCCGCCACCACCACCAGGTCGGCGGTCGAGCCGTTGGAGATGAAGGTCTTCTGCCCGTTCAGGACATAGCCGTTCCCGTCCCGCTTCGCCGTCGTGCGCAGCGCCTTCACGTCCGAGCCGCCCGAGGGCTCGGTCATCCCGATCGCCGCGATCGCCTCGCCGGTGGCCATCCGGGGCAGCCATTCGCGCTTCTGCTCCTCGGTCCCGTAGGTCAGCAGGTAGGGCGCGATGATGTCGGAGTGCAGGGACCAGCCCGGCCCGGTCAGGCCGAGGCGATACTGCTCCTCGAGCAGGATCGCGGCGTAGCGCTCGTCGACGCCGGCGCCGCCGTATGCCTCGGGGATCAGGGTGCACAGCCAGCCCTGCTCGCCCATCGCGCGCCAGGCCTCGCGCGGGACCTCTCCGGCGGCCTCCCACGCGGGGTTGCGGGGCAGGAACTCGGTCTCGAAATACTTGCGAACGGTGTCGCGGAAGAATTCGTGCTCGGGCTCGAACAGGGTGCGGCGCATCGGGGGGGGCTCCGGGAACAGGGGGGCGCGGGGAGGCGGGCGTCAGAGGGCGCCCCGCCCCTCCCAGTAGGGCGCGCGAAGGTCGCGCTTGAGGATCTTGCCGGCCGAGCTCAGGGGCAGCGGCTCGGTCCGGATCTGCACCTCGCGGGGGCACTTGTAGGGGGCGAGGCGCGCCCGGCAGAAGTCGATCACCGCCTGCGGGTCGACCGTGGCGCCCGCGCGCGGCACCACCAGCGCCAGCACCGTCTCGCCCCACTGCGGATGCGGGATGCCGATGACGGCGCATTCGGCGACGCCGGGGACCTCGGCGATGACGTTCTCGACCTCGATGGCGAAGACGTTCTCGCCGCCGGTCTTGATCATGTCCTTCAGCCGGCCGGCGAGGAACAGGAACCCCTCCTCGTCCAGCCAGCCGAGATCGCCCGAGTGCATCCAGCCGTCGCGCAGGGCGGCCGCGGTCTCCTCCGGCCGGTTCCAGTAGCCCTGCATGACGTTGGGCCCGCGGATCGCGATCTCGCCGACCTCGCCCGGCTCGGCGCGGGATCCGTCCTCGCGCCGCACCTCGACCTCGCACAGCAGGCCCGCCTGCCCGCAGGAGCGGCGCTTGGCGGCGTTGGGCCCTTCGGTCACGGCGTATTTGCCGGGCAGCATGGTGGCGATCGAGGCGACCTCGGTCATGCCGTAGCCATGGATGAACCGGGCGTTGGGCAGCAGGGTCAGGGCGCGGCGCAGGGTCTCGTCCTCGATCGGGCTGGCGCCGTAGAGGACCTTGCGCAGGCTGGTCAGGTCCCGGGTCTGCGCGTCGGGGTGGTCGAGCAGCATCTTGATCATCGTCGGCACGAACTGCGCGTTGGTCACGCGGCAGGTCTCGATCTGGGCGAGGCAGGCGGCGGCGTCGAAGCGCGGCACGTAGGCGTGCGCGCCGCCCATCATGGTGATCGCGAAGGTCGAGGTGCCGTCGGCCAGGTGGAACATCGGGGCCGAGTGCAGGTAGATCGAGTCCTCGGTGAACTGCAGCGAGGCCATGGCGTTGATCGCGTTGGCGCAGATGTTGTCGTGGCTCAGCATCACCCCTTTCGAGGCGCTGGTGGTCCCCGCGGTGTAGTAGAGCCCGGCGAGGTCCTCGCCGCCCCGCTCCGCGTCCGGGATCGGCTCGGCCCGGGTCGCGAGATCCTCGTAGGGGACGAGGTCGGGGGCGCCGTCTCCGCCCCCGCCGATCAGCACGGTGCGGGCCCAGGCGGCGGGGCGCGGGGTCATCGCGCGGGCCAGCGCCAGGCCCTCGGCGTCGGCGATCAGCACGCCCACGCCCGCGTCCTCCATCAGGAAGGCGAGCTCGCGCGGGGTCAGGCGCCAGTTCATCGGCACCGCCGCCGCCCCGCACCAGGGCAGCGCGAAGAGGCATTCGAGGTAGAATTCGGAGTTGAAGGCGAGGATCCCGACCCGGTCCCCCGGCGCGACGCCCATCGCGCGCAGCCCGCCGGCGAGGCGCGCGACCCGCTCGATCGCCTCGCGATAGGTCCGCCGCCCCTCGGCCGAGACGCGGATCGCCCCCTGCGGATTGGTGGCCGCAGCCCGTTTCAGGCCATGCGTCAACTGCATGGTCGCTCCTCCCGAAAGACCTTCGCCCCGGGCTCTGCGGCCCGTTCGCGCCATGCCTGCGGCATGGGCCTTCGCGACATAGCAGTTTCACCTAGCAAAACACAAGCGTCGCATAGGCGCGAAGGAGGACGCCCCGCGCGCCGCGGCGCGCAAGGGCGCGCCCGGCGGGCAGGTCGCGGGCGGCCGGCGCCGGCGCGCGGACGGGAGCTGTCCGGAAAAGGGGGGAGCGCCCCGGCCCTCGGGCCGGGGGCGGCAAGCTGCGGCCCTGCGGGGCCGGGGCCGGGGGCTGGAGGCTGCGGTCCCGCGGGGCCGGGGGTCAGCCGTTGGGGCGGACGCGGGCGGCGGTCTTGTTGGCGAAGGCCTCCAGCCGCGCCCGGGCGGCGGGCTGGGTGTTGACCACGCCGGCGACCACCGCCTCGGCATAGGCGGCGTCCATCCCGGACATGTTGTTGAGGTGGCTGATCGCCGAGCAGATCGCGAAGTTGGTCAGCGGCAGGTTGGCGGCGATCTTCTCGGCCAGCTCCAGCGCCTTGTCGAAGCTCGACCCCTCGACGAGATACTGCGCCAGGCCGAGGTCGACCGCCTCCTGCCCCTGGTAGACGCGGCCGGTCAGGATCATGTCGATCATCCGCGCCTTGCCCACCAGGTCCGAGACCCGGATCGTCGCGCCGCCTCCGGTGAAGATGCCCCGCTGGCCCTCGGGCAGGGCGAAGTAGGTGGTGGCGTCCATCACCCGGATATGGGCGGCGCTGGCGAGCTCCAGCCCGCCCCCGACCACCGCGCCCTTCAGCGCCGCGATCACCGGCACGCCGCCGTATTCCATCTTGTTGAACGCCTCGTGCCAGCGCAGGCAGACGTGCATGAACTCGTCGGGGCTGCGGTCGGCCTTCCAGTGCTCGACCAGGTCGAGGCCGGCGCAGAAATGGTCGCCGGCGCCCGCCAGCACCACCGCCCGCACGCCGATGCGCCGGGCGGACGTGAAGAAGGCGATCAGCTCCTCGATGGTGGCGACGTCGAGCGCGTTGCGCTTCTCGGGCCGGTCGAGGGTGACGACGGCGACGCCGTCGCCATGCTCGCGGATGGAGAGGTTGGCGTAGGCCAGGTCTTTGGGGTCGAGGGCCATGGTCCGGTCCTTGGCTGGGATGTCCGCGCGACGGCGGCCGAGGCCTCGTCGGCGCGGGATGGACCCGGCCGGCCGCGCCGCCCTATTGTCTGTTCGCGCCATCTAGCCGGCCCTGCGCGCCCTGAAAATCTCCGCTCAGGACAGGATCCTGTCATAAAGCGACAAACCGGAGCCCCGCCCCATGCCCCCCGCCGCGCCGCCCGACATCCCCACCGTGTCGCGGGCCTTCGTCGAGGACTGGCTCGACGCCCTGCGCGGGACCTGCCCGCCGGAGCGGATGGCGGGGTTCCTGCGCCGCTCGGGCATCGGGACGGCGCCGGGGCGGCGGGTGACGCTGGACGAGATCGTGCGCCTCTACCAGATCGCCGCGGTGGAGACCGGGGACGAGATGATGGGCCTGTGGAGCCGCCCGATCCGCGCCCGCGCCCTCCAGCACCTGCTGACCACGGTGCGCGAGGCCTCGAGCCTGCCCTCGGCCCTGCACCGGTTCTCGACCTTCTGGAACCTGCTGCTGGACGACTGGCGGCTGGAGGTGGCGACCGAGCCCCGCGCCCTGCGCCTCGCGCTGCACCCGCGGGGCGCGGCGCGCGTCCAGCGCTTCGGGCACATGCTGATGCTGAAGCTGGCGCACGGGCTGCTGTCGTGGCTGGCGGGGCGCGAGGTTCCGGTGGCGGGCGTGGCCTTCGCCTTCCCGCGCCCGCCTTTCGCCGCCGACTACCCGGTGCTGTTCCCCGCCCCGGCGGCCTTCGGGGCCCCGCGCTCGGCGATCGTCTTCGACCCGGCCGCGCTGGGCCCGCCGGTGGCGCGCGGCGGCGGGGAGCTGGCGGCCTTCCTCGCGCGGGCCCCGCGCGACTGGCTGTTCACCGGCTACCGCGAGCACAGCCTGGCGCTGCGGATCCGCGAGCTGCTGCACCGCGCCGACTGGGCGGAGGGGCGGCTGGCGCAGGTCGCCGACGCGCTGGGCATGACGCCCCGCACGCTGATGCGGCGGCTGGAGGCGGAGGAGACCTCGTTCCAGGCGATCAAGGACGGGCTGCGGCGCGACATCGCCATCCGCCGGCTGCGCGACGGGCGCGGCAGCATCGAGGAGATCTCGCAGGACCTCGGCTTCTCCTCGGCGGCCAACTTCCACCGCGCCTTCCGGCGCTGGACCGGCGGCGCGCCGAGCCTCTATCGCCGCGGCGGCCCCTGACCCGCCGGGGCGCGCCGGCGGGTCGGGGGCGGACGCCCGAGCGGGCGCGTCAGGCCCGCGAGACGGCGCCGCGCTCGATCAGCAGGGTCTCGTCGGCCACGTCGTCGAGCAGCTTGGGCGAGCTCTCGGTGACCAGCACCGCGATCTCGGGCCGGTGGTCGCGCAGGCGCGCCAGCGTGCGGGCGTAGTCGAGCGCCAGCGCGGGGGCGAGGCCCTGGAAGGGCTCGTCGAGGAACAGCACCCGGTCGGCCACCATCAGCGCGCGGCCCAGCGCCACCATCTTGCCCTGCCCGCCCGAGACGCCGCCGCCGGGACGGTCCTTGAGCTGCGCGAGCTGGGGGAGGAAGGCGTAGACCTCCTCCAGCCTGCGCTTGCGCTCGGCCGCCGGGAGGTCCAGCGCCAGCGCGGGCAGGAGGATGTTGTCCTCGATGGAGAAGCCCGCGATCAGGCGGCGGTCTTCGGGGGCGTAGCCGATGCCGAGGCGGGCGCGCTCGTGGGAGGGGAGATCCTGGATCTCCCGCCCGTCCAGCGTGACCTTGCCGCCCTCGCGCGGCAGCAGGCCCATGATGGCGCGGAGCGTCGTGGTCTTGCCCGCGCCGTTGCGCCCGATCAGGACCGAGCGGACGCCGGCCTTCAGCTCGAAGCCGAGGGAACGCAGGACCTTCACGCCCGCGATCTCGACCGACAGGTTTTCGACGACCAGCATCTCAGGCCCCCACCACGCTTTTCAGGACCCGGGGGTCCTTCATCACCTCGGAGGGCTTGCCCTCGGCCATCACCGAGCCGCTGTCCCAGACCACCACGCGGTCGGCGTAGGTCTCGACGATCTCCATGTCATGCTCGACGAAGAGGGCGGTGACGCCTTGCGCGCGCATCGCGGTCATCAGCGTGTCCATCAGCGGGAAGCGCTCCAGCGCCGAGACGCCCGAGGTCGGCTCGTCCAGCAGCAGCAGGCGGGGCTTGAGGGCCATCGCCACCGTCACGTCGGCCAGTTTGCGCAGGCCCTCCGGCAGGGCGCCGGCCATGGCGTTCGCGTGGTCCGCGAGCTTCAGCAGGTCCAGCAGCGCCATCGCCTCGGCCCGGTAGTCGGGGCGGTCGAGGGGGGCGAAGGCCTGCCAGATGCCGCGATGGGCGGCGAGCGCCAGCATCACGTTCTCGATCACCGTGTGCTCGGTGAACAGCTGCGGGATCTGGAAGGCGCGGGCGATGCCCTTGCGCGCGATCCGGCGCGGGGCCATGGCGGTGATCGGCTTGCCGTCGAGCCAGACCTCGCCCGAGACCGGCCGCACGTAGCCGGTGCACAGGTTGAGGAAGGTGGTCTTGCCCGACCCGTTGGGGCCGATGATGGCGACGAACTCGCCCTCGTCGATCGAGAGGTTGACCCCGTCGGCCGCCTTCACGCCGCCGAAGGCGACCTCCAGGTTCTCGGCTTTCAGAAGCGCGGTCACAGCTCGGTCTCCCCGCGATGGTCCTTCACGCCGGCGGCGGATTCGATCAGGCCGAAGAGGCCGCGCGGAAGGAAGAAGATCACCGCCAGCAGGGCGACGCCGACGATCAGGTTCCAGGCCTCGGCCGCGTAGCCGACGGCGACGGTGTGGATCAGCTCGAGGAAGATCGAGCCGACGAACGGCCCGGCGATGCCGGCGATGCCGCCGAGAACCGCGGTGAGGACCAGGTGGCCGCTCTCGGTCCAGAAGGCGTATTCGGGCAGGACGTGGCCGATGGCGACGGCCGCGATGGCGCCGCCGATGCCGGCGAGCGCCGCCGAGATCGTGTAGGCCGCCAGCAGCGTCGACCAGGCGGAGACGCCCAGGTATTCCAGCCGCACCTCGTTGGTGTGCACGGCCGCCAGCGCCTGGCCCAGCGGGCTCTTGAGATAGCGATGCACCAGCCAGCCGACGACGGCGAGCAGGACCAGAGAGATGTAGTAGAGCGCCTGGTCGAACTGCGCCTTCTCAAGGCTCATGCCCATCAGGGTCGGGACGTCGATGCGCAGCCCGTCAGTGCCCCCGGTGATCGAGTAGAGCTTGGAGGCCAGCGCATAGGCGACCATCGAGACGGCGAGGTTGAGCATGGCGAAGAAGATCGCCCGGTAGCGCACGAGGAAGGCGCCGACCAGCAGCCCCGCCAGCGCCGAGACGGCGACGGCGAAGGGCAGCAGCAGCAGGAAGTCGTTGATCCCCACGGCCTGGGCGAGGAAGGCGGCCGCATAGGCGCCCACCGCGAAGAACATCGCGTGGCCGAGCGAGATCAGGCCCGCCCGCAGCAGCAGCGCCACGCCCAGCGCGGCGAAGCCCTTGGCCACCGCCACCGTCAGGACGAACTGCAGGTAGGGGGCGGCGAGCGGGGCAAGCGCGAGCAGCGCGAGGCCCGCGGCGAGGATGAGGGGAAGCGCGCGCATCAGATCCTCCGCGTCGCGCCCGCGCCGAACAGCCCGTAGGGACGGACCAGCAGCACGGCGAGCATGACAAGGTAAGGCGCAACCGCGTCGAGCGCGGGCGCGTAGTAGATCGCCAGAACCTTGGCGACCGCGACGATGACCGAGGCGACGGCGGCGCCCTCGACCTGGCCCAGGCCGCCGATGGCGGCGACGGCGAAGGCGAGCACCATGGTGTCGGCGCCCAGCCCCGGCGCCACGCCGGTCGTGGGGGTGGCCATGGCGCCGCCGAGGGCCGCCAGCAGCACGCCCAGGGTGAAGGCGATCATGAACATCTTGTTGGTGTCGATGCCCATGGCCTGGCTGACCTCGCGGTCGGCCACGACGGCCGCCAGCAGCTTTCCGGTGCGGGAGCGGCGGATGAACAGGCGCAGGCCGATCAGGACGGCGACGGCGAGGCCGATCAGGGCGAGCTGGTAGTTGAGATAGACGATGCCGCCGATCTCGGAGATGCCCAGCAGCGCCATCGGCGTGTCGGCGTAGATCGACTGCACGCCGAAGACCATGCGCTGCAGATCCTCGAGGATCAGGAACAGGCCGAAGGTGACGAGGACCTGCACGGCCTCGGACTTGCCGTAGGTCCAGCGGATCAGGGTGCGCTCGATCACCGGGCCGAAGAGCAGCGCCGTGAAGGCGGCCGAGAGCACCAGCGCGGGGAAGGTCAGCCAGGCGGGCAGGCCCGCGGCGACGATCCACAGGCCGACCGAGGCCGCCACGTAGGCGCCGATGGAATAGAGCGAGCCGTGGGCGACGTTGAGGATGCGCAGCACGCTGAACACCAGCGTCAGGCCGACGGCCACGAAGAAGATCAGCGCCGCGTTGGCGAGCGCGTCCACGAAGAGGGGTATGAGCGTCTGAAGCATGGGGCTCGTCGGTCTGGCGCCGCCGCCGGGGGCGAGGAGGGGGCGGGGGTGGAGAGAGCGGGGCGCGGCGGGCCCCCGGCTCGGGCGGCCCTTGCGTCCGCTGCGCGGCCGCATCGCCCCGCCCGGCCGTCCCCCTCGCGGGGACCCCTGGCGGGCGGGACGGCGAAGACGCAGGGCCCGGGGCGCGCCGGCACGCGCGCCCCGGGCGCGTCTTACTCGTAGGAGCCGGGCTTGGGCATCGCGGCCAGGAACTCCGGCGTCAGGGAGCCGATCCAGGCGATGGGATCCTCGCCCAGCGGGGGCAGCATGGTCTCGCCGTCGTAGCGGGCCATGTCGGTCATCACCAGCTTGCCGTCGACCTTCGCCACCGTGCCGACCAGCTGGTCGACGACGCCGTCGTTATCCTCGCGGAAGGTCATCTCGCCGGTCATGGTGGTGGTCGACATCCCCTCCATCGCCGCGGCGAGCTGCTCCTTGGAGGGCCACTCGACGTTGTTGTCGGCGATCGCCTTCTCGTAGGCGGCCTTCATCACCAGGAAGGCGTTGGCCATCTTCACCGAGGGGAACACCGGGTCGGCGTCGAACTTGGCGCGGTAGGCCTCGGCGAAGGGGGCGGCGAGGCCGATCTCCTGCGCGTCCGGCGACATCCAGTAGCCGTCGCCCAGCACGCCGACGATCGAGCCCTCGGGCACGTCCACGCTCTGCAGCGCCGACTCGCCCAGCGCGAAGACGCCGACCGAGGTGCGGAACAGCCCGCGCGGCGCGGCCTGGCGGATGAAGTTCTCCAGATCCCCGCCCCACATGTTGGAGAAGATCACGTCCGGACGCGCGGCCGAGAGGCGCGAGATCTCGGTCTGGAAGGTCGAGGAGCCCAGCTTGGGGAACAGCTCGGCCACGATCTCGACCTCGGGCTTCACCGCCTTGAGGGTCGCCTTGACGATCTCGGCGGCGTCATGGCCGAAGGAATAGTCGGGGTTGATGATCGCCACGCGGCTGACGTCCGGGTTCTTGTCCAGGAAGTAGAGCGCGTAGGCCATGAACTCGGCGATGGTGTTGCCGTTCGGGCGGTAGAAGAACTGGTAGTCGTTCCCGAGATACAGCTGGTGCGTATCGCAATTCCAGCCGATCGTGGGCATGTTGAGCTGGTCGGCGATGGGGGCCAGCGCCAGGCAGTTGCCCGACGACAGGGCCGCGATCATGAAGCCGTAGGCCGGGTCCTCGGACAGGCGGCGGTATTCGGAGATCACGCCCTCGGCGCCCTGCGCCTCGTCGACGTAGGTGGCCGAGACGGGCACGCCCGCGACGCCGCCCTCGGCGTTGATCATGTCGATCATCACCTCGGCGCCCTGGCGGCCGGGCATGCCGTAGGCGGCCGGGCCGCCGGACATGAAGGTGAAGACGCCGAGGTTCAGCGACTCGGGCTTGTCCTCGGCCGCGGCGGCGCCGGCGGCGAGCAGGGCGGCGGCGGCCGCGATCGGTCTCATGAAGGAAGTCTTGCGCATTCTCTCACCCCTGTCGGCGCCGATCCGGCGCGTCGCTTCGATTGCCGACGTCCCCGGCGCCTCGGCCCCGCATCTCCCCGGCGTGCGTCCCGGGTTCGGATCTGGGCGGCCCTTTAAAACGTCTTGTGATATTTCACATAGTGTTTATAGAATCGCCGCTGTCAAGACGCATCACGGGCGACCGGCGACGACAATGCCGCTTGCGGCGGCGCCCCGGGCGCCGGCGCCGCGGGATTGGGCGACCGCCGCCGATCCGCGCCCCCGCCGACAGGAAGGACCCCCATGGGCTGCACGCTTCGAATCACCTCCCGCGACGGCGAGCGCACGCTCGACTTCGCGCCCTCCGCCCTGGTGATCGCGGGCTGGGCCGGCCGCGACCGGGAGGCCATGGAGCATCACATCGCCGAACTGGAGGCGCTGGGCGTGCCCCGGCCGAAGGAGACGCCGACCTTCTACCGCGTCTCCGCCGCCCGCCTGACCACGGCGCCCACGATGGAGGCCATCGGCGAGGCGTCCTCAGGCGAGGTCGAGCCCGCGATCTTCGCCCATGGCGGCGCGCTCTACGTCGGCGTCGGCTCGGACCACACCGACCGCGAGGCGGAGACCCACGGCGTCGCGCTGTCCAAGCAGATGTGCGACAAGCCGGTGGCGTCCGAGGTCTGGCCCTTCGAGGAGGTCGCCGACCACTGGGACAGCCTGATCCTGCGCTCCTGGATCGTGGAGAACGGGGAGAAGGTCCTCTACCAGCAGGGTCCGATGACCGGCCTGCTGGATCCGCGCGACACCATCGCCCGCTTCGCCGGCGACGCCGGCCTGCCGGACGGGACCGCGATGCTGTGCGGCACCATGCCGGCCATCGGCGGCATCCGCCCCTCGGGAACCTTCGTCGCCGAGATCGAGGACCCCGTGCTTTCCCGCAGGATCACGTTCCAATATGAGATCGTGACCTTGCCCATCGCCGGTTGAATCAATTTCGTGCAGATTTCCTGAATGGCCACGCCTCCCTCCGACCCCGCGCCCGAGATCCTCGACGCCCCCGCGCCTGCGGGAGGCAAGCGGGTGTCGCTGCGCGACCGGGCCTATGCCGAGATCAAGCGCCGGATCGTGACGACCGAGCTCAAGCCCGGCGAGGCGGTGACGGTCACCGACCTCGCCGACGCGCTGGGCTTCGGCCGCACGCCGGTGATGCAGGCC
Source organism: Albimonas pacifica (assembly GCF_900113695.1). Classification (GTDB taxonomy): domain Bacteria; phylum Pseudomonadota; class Alphaproteobacteria; order Rhodobacterales; family Rhodobacteraceae; genus Albimonas; species Albimonas pacifica. Next base: position 204,770 of record NZ_FOQH01000004.1, read on the forward strand.
GTGGACCGGCTGATGATCGACGGGCTGGTCGAGGTGATGCCCCGCAAGGGGGTGGTGGTCAGCCCGGTGTCGCTCGACGAGCTGGTGGAGATCATCGAGATCCGCCTGCTCAACGAGGGCCAGGCGGCGCGCTGGGCGGCCGAGCGGGCCTCGGGCGCGCTGATCGAGGAGATGCGGGCGAACCTGGAGGGGCTGAAGGCCGCCACCGGGGCCCGCGACCTGGAAAAGCTGATCGAGCTCGACCGGGCATTCCACCGGCTGATCACGCAGGCGGCCGGGAACTCGATCCTGGCGGAGATCCTGGGCAACCTGCACGACCGCTCCTCGCGGTTCTGGGCGATGTCGCTGAACGTGCCGCGCCATGACGCGCGGGTGATCGAGCAGCACGCGGCGATCATCGACGCCATCGCCGCCCACGACCCCGACCGGGCCGAGGCGGCGGTGCGCGACCACGCCGCCGCCTTCCAGCAGAACCTGGTCAGCCAAGTGCTGCGGCCCCGCTCCTGAGCCGCCGCGCTTCCGCAAGGGCTTCGCTCGGCCTCCGCCCCCGGGCGCCCCGGGCTTGACCCGGGGCCTCTCCCACGCCTGCAACCTGCGCAAGCGGCGGGCGTCGAGAGGCCCCGGGTCGAGCCCGGGGCGCCCTCTTGTCCGGCCGGACGCCTCAGCCGGCCAGCGTCGCCTCGACTGCGCGGGCGACGGCCAGCAGCCGCCGGTCGCCCATCGTCGGCCCCATCAGCATCAGCCCCACCGGCAGCCCTGCGGCCGGCAGCGGGACCGAGATCGCGCAGCGGTCCAGGAAGTTGCCCACCGTCGGGTTGCGCAGCGCCAGCAGGTTGGCCGAGCCGTAATAGGCCTCGTCCCTGTCCAGCTCGGCGATCAACGGCGCCTCCATGGGCGTGGTGGGCATCAGCACCGCGTCGAAGGGGGCGGTGGCGGCGTCGGCCGTGGCGATGATCTCGGCGCGGGTCGCCAGCAGAGCCTCGTATTCGCCGGGCTCCAGGCTCTCGCCCTTGAGGATGCGGATGCTGACGCGGGGGTCGTAGCCCTCGCGCCGGCGGTCCAGCAGCTCGCGGTGGATGGCCAGCGCCTCGGCGGCGACGATGCCGCCGCGGGCGTTCAGACCCGGCAGGCGGTCGAGATCCGGCAGGCTCAGCGAGGTCAGGCTCGCCCCCGCCGCCTCCAGCGCCTTCAGCCCGGCCTGATACGCCGCCGAGACATGGGGGGTCATGTCGCCGGTCACGTAGTTCTCCAGCACCGCGAAGCGCAGGCCCGACAGGGCCGGCACGTCCGCCGCGCCGTCCAGAGCCTCGCCCGCCAGCACCGCATCCGCCAGCGCGCAGTCCTCGACGGTCCGCGCGATGGGGCCGATGGAATCCAGCGTCTGCGACAGCGGGAAGGCGCCCGCCGTGGGGACCCGCCGGGCGGTCGGCTTGAACCCGACCAGCCCGTTCCAGGCCGCCGGGATCCGGCAGGAGCCGCCGGTGTCGGTCCCCAGGCCCATCGCGGCCATGCCCTCGGCCACCGACACAGCGGCCCCCGAAGACGAGCCGCCCGGCGCGTGCCGCCGGTCAGGCCCGCTGCCGGGCGTGCCGTAGTGCGGGTTCAGGCCCAGGCCGGAATAGGCGAACTCGGTCATGTTGGTATGGCCCATGACCACCATGCCCGCCTCGCGCAGCCGCGCCACCGCGGGCGCATCCTCACGCGCGGCGGGGGCGTCGGCCAGCACCTTGGAGCCGGCCGTCGTGACCTTGCCTTGCAGGTCGAACAGCGCCTTGATCGACACCGGAACGCCCGCGAGCGGCGAAGGCGCCTGCCCCGCCGCCCGCAGCGCGTCCATCCGCTCGGCCGTCGCGACCGACCGCTCGGGGTCGATCATGGTGAAGACCCGGTCGCCCTGCCCCTCGGGGTCGAGGATCCGGTCGAGCGCCTCGCGGACGAGGGCGACCGAGCTGGTCTCCCCCGCCTCGAGCGCGCGCGAGAGCTCGGCGAGCGTCTTCATTTGCTCTCGTCGTAGTAGTGCAGCTCCAGCAGCACGCAGCCGCCCACGGACTTGAACGGGCCATGCACCGCCCCCGGCGGGCGGCAGGCGTAGGTGTGGGGCTGGAAGCTCTCGCCGCCCTCGCCGTTCTCGTCGTTGCCGACGGTCAGGTCGCCTTCGACGAGATAGACCTCCTCCCAGTAGTCGTGGACGAAGGGCTTCGTCGTGTAGCAGCCCGGCTCGAAGCGCAGCAGGCGGGTGCGGAAGCCGGTCTTGTTCTCCTCGTCGAGCAGGCCCGAGAGGATCTTCTGCTGGATCTCCTTGGGGTAGCCCGGGGGCGAGGCCCAGCCGTCGGTTCCCATGTCGATCGGGTAGAACTCGTCGTGCGTCTTGGGGATGGCCATCATCTCAGGTCCTCACTCGGCGGCGGTCTTGATCTGGGCGAGCTCGTCGTCCAGCGAATAGGAGTCCAGCATCCGGTCCACCAGGCCCGTGCAGCGGTCCCAGTCGAAGGTGCGGAAGGCGTGGCCCTTGGTCACGAAGGTCGCGCCGGCGTAGAACATCTCGTACTGCGTGTGGCGCGAGGCGAACTCGGAGCCCACGGCGTCCCAGGCCAGCTTGAAGAACTTCACGCGGCCCTCCGAGGAGGTCGTCGGCGACTGCTGGGTCTTGCCGATCAGGGCCCGCAGCTCGGGGTTCGCGAAATCGGCGATGGACGAGGGCAGCATGATCAGCCCGCCGCCGGCGAGATCCCGCAGGGTGCCGATGACGCCGTTGTACATCTGCTGGGTCAGCACCTGCGCGGTGTAGAGCGTGTTGCGGTCGGGGATGAAATATTCGCCCCGCTGCGACCCCTTGGCCTCCATCGCGTGGACCAGCGCATCGACCATGCCGCACTGGGCGGCGAGCTGGCCCAGGGTCTCGCGCACCTGGGGGAAGGCGATGACGCCGTTGGTCTCGGCGGTCTTGCGGGCGATGCCCAGCAGGAAGCGCATCTTCACCATCAGGCGGATCTGCGCCTGGTAGTTCTGGTAGACATGCGCCGGGGTCGCGTGGAACTGCTTGCCGACCATGGCGGTGTCGCGGTCCACGAACACCCGGTCCCACGGCACCTTCACGTCGTCGAAGTAGAGCACCGCGTCGTTTTCGTCGAAACGGCTCGCCAGCGGGTTGTCGAAGGTCGAGGTCGCCGAGGCCTCGTAGCTCTTCCGCGACAGGATCTTCAGGCCCTTGGCGTTCATCGGGATCGCGAAGGAGACGGCGTAGGGCTCCTCGCCCTCGCGCATCGGCTGGATGCAGGTGACGAAGACCTCGTTGGCGAGGATCCCCCCGGTGGCGAGCATCTTGGCGCCACGGATGGTCAGCCCTTCCGCGTCCTCGTCCACCACGCCGGCGGTCAGGAACGGGTCCGCCTGCTGATCGGCGGTCTTGGAGCGGTCGGCCTGCGGGTTGATGATCACGTAGGTGAGGTAGAGCTCGTTGTCGCGGGCGTAGCGGTAGTAGCCCTCCAGCGCCTTGGCCCGCTCGGGGTTGTAGTCCTCGAACACCTCGCGGCCCATGTAGAGGCCGGCGATGCACGACGCCACGTGGTCGGGCGCGCGGCCCATGAAGCCGCCGTGCAGCTCGGTCCAGGCCTCCAGCGCCTTCCGGCGCTCGACGAGATCCGCGTAGGATTTCGGAAGCTGCCAGATGCGGTTCGCCCGCGCGGTCCCGTCGCCGCCCTCGGCTTCGGGGATGACGTAGGTCATCAGCTCGCGCTGCTCGGGCGCGCTCTGGAAATCGTAGATCGCGGCCATCGAGCCGATGGCGTTGCGGAAGGCGGGGTGTTTCGTGACGTCGCCGGCCTCGGCGCCGTCGATGAACACCTGCCGGCCGTCCTGCAGGCTGCGGATGTGCTGTTCGCCGGTCTTGAGCATGGGTCGCTCCTCGGGAGGGGTCAGTAGTGGATGGGGAGGGGCCAGTCGGCGGGACCGACCTCCCCCGGATGCAGCGCCCCGTAGCGGCCGCCGGCGAAGAGCAGCGGCTTGCGGTCGGGGTCGTGGGCGTGGCGGACGACCTCGGCGAGGAACAGCCGGTGGTCGCCGCCGGGGTGAATGGCGTGGGGGCGGCATTCGAACACCGCCGCGGCGCCGGACAGCAGAGGAGCGCCGGTCACGCCGGTCTCGGAGGGCAGGCCCTTCCACTTGTCGCCGCCGGGGCGGGCGAAGCGGTTGGAGAGGTCCTGCTGGCTCTCGGCCAGCACGTGGATCGCGTAGCCGGTGGCGCGCTCCCACAGCGGCAGGCTCAGGGCGCGGTCGTCGATCGAGAACAGCACCAGCGGCGGGGTCAGCGACAGCGAGTTGAACGAGCTCATGGTCATGCCCAGCGCCTCGCCGTCGACGCGCGCGGTGACCACGCAGACGCCGGTGGCGAAGCGGCCGAGCGCGCTGCGGAAGGCGCGCGGATCGACGGCGGCGGCGGCTTCGGTCATCGTCACTTGCTCCTCTGCCCGGAGCCCGTGCCTGCGCCCGCGCCCTCTGCGATCAGGTAGTCGGAGAGGCGCACCGCCTGCTCCGCGCTCTCGCGCAGCTCGGCGGCCAGCGCCTGGAGGACCCCGAAGCTCTGCTCCGTCAGCGGCTCGAAGAGCTGGTCGTTGATCTCGCGCTGCACGGGGGCGAGGCGGCGCAGCAGCTCGGCCCCGTGCTCGGTGACGGTCAGGATCACGCGGCGGCGGTCCTCGGCGGAGGGGCGCTTGTCGACCACGCCGGCCTGCACCAGGCGCCCGGTCTCCTGGGTGACGAAGGCGGGCGAGAGCGCGAGGTGGTCGGCCACCTGGCGCACGCCCACGCCCTCGCCGTCCTGCAGGTGCCGGATGGTGATCAGGATCGTGTACTGCGGCGGGGTCAGGCCGATGAAGGCCGCGAACCGGGCGCGCACCTGCTCCAGCCGCGCCGAGAAGGCCAGCAGGTCGTGCAGCATCCGCCGGAACGCCGCGTCGTCGCCGGCCGCGCCCAGTAGGGCGGGGCGGCTCGCCGTCAGCATCTCTTCGTTTCGCGTCATGGATGGATCGCCCTGTGATATTTCACAAAGGATGCTGAGGCGAGATAGTTAAGTTGTCAAGCTATTTCCGGCGACGCGCCCGTCCGTCCGGGGCCGCGCGGCGACGCCGTTTCGCCGGGCCGGCGCCCGGGTTCGGCCGATCCCGGCCACGGTTCCGACGATTTGCCGTGTCAGACAGGGGTTTGAAGGCCTCCGGCCCCGGGGCGACCCGGGCCGCCTGCGCCGCGCCCCCCCGGTCCTTCGGGCGGACGCCGGGCGCCCCGGCCCGCGTCCCGACCGGGCGCGGCGCCGGTCGGGCGGCAGGAACGGGGCCTGCGGGGGAGGGCCGCGCCGCTCCGTCGCCTGTCGTCGCGTCCGCCCGTCGGATTGATGGCGACGGCGGCTGGTTCGGCGGCGGCCGAAGTCACATGTAACGACCCACGGCGCCCGGGCCTCGCGGCCGGCCGTGGAAGACCGCCCGGCGCGACGGGCGAGGGAACGACGAAGCGACGCGAATGGACATCATCCTCATCACCGCCATCATCGCCGCGCTGTTCGTCGTGATCGGCGCGGCCGAGCCGCTGGCCGACCGCCTGCGCCTGCCGTTCAGCGTGATCCTGGCGGCGATCGGCATCCTGATCGGCGGCGGCGCGATCTTCTTCCTGCGCACCCCCCTGACCGACGCGCTGAACCCGGTGGCGGAGGCGATTCTCGGCCTGCCGATCCGCTCCAACGTCTTCCTTTACGTGCTGCTGCCCACGCTGCTGTTCCAGGCGACGCTGGGCATGAACCTGCGCCGGATGCTGGACGACTGGGCGCCGATCCTGGTGCTGGCGGTGGTGGCGGTGGTGGCGGCCAACCTGACCGTGGGCTACGCGCTGTTCGCGGCCGGGGCGGGACCGCTCGCGGCCTGCCTGCTGATCGGGGCGATCGTCTCGACCACCGACCCCTCGGCGGTGGTGGGGATCTTCCGCTCGATCTCCGCGCCTCGCCGCCTCGCGCGGATCATCGAGGGCGAGAGCCTGCTCAACGACGCCGCGGCCATCGCGCTGTTCGGCCTGTTCATGAGCCTGGTGATGATGGGCGTGCCGGACCCCTCGCTGGGGGACGCGCTGGGCGAGTTCCCGATGCTGATCCTGGGGGGCGCTGCGGCGGGCTGGCTGGCGGCCCGGATCGCGGTCGCGGTGATGGGCGCCTTCGGGCGGCACGAGCTGGCGCAGATGTCGGTCTGCGTGGCGCTGCCCTACCTCGCCTACATCGGGGCCGAGCAGCTCGCCGGCGCCTCGGGCGTGATCGCGGTGGTGGTGGCGGGGCTGACCCTGAACCTTGCGGCGCCGGGCCGCCTCTCGCCCGCCGCCTGGGCCAACCAGCGCGAGGTCTGGGACCTGCTGGCGCACTGGGCGGGGGCGCTGATCTTCATCCTCGCCGCCCTGCTGGTGCCCCGCACGCTGGAGGAGCTGCGCTGGTCCGACGCGGCCCTTCTGGGCGTGGTGATCGCGGCGGCGATCGCGGCGCGGGCGGCGATCCTCTATGCGCTGCTGCCCCTGCTCTCGGCCCTGCGCCTGTCGCCGCCGGTCGAGCGGCCCTACCGCACCGCGATCCTGTGGGGCGGCCTGCGCGGGGCCGTCACCCTGGCGCTGGCGCTGGCGGTGACCGAAAGCGCCTATGTGCCGCCGGAGGTGAAGCGGCTGGTCTCGGTGCTCGCCACCGGCTTCGCGCTGTTCACGCTGGTGGTTCAGGGCTCGACCCTGCGCTGGGTGATCTCGCGCCTCGGGCTCGACCGGCTGTCGCCGCTCGACCAGGCGCTGGCCCGCCAGGTGGTCGCCGTGTCGCTGCAGGAGGTGCGCGAGACGGTGGCCGAGACCACCGACACCTACGACTTCAACCGCGAGATCGTGCGCGCCGAGGCCAAGCGCTTCGGCGACCGGCTGGACGGGGCGGTGACCGCCGCGGACGAGGCCGACGCGATCTCGGACCGCGACCGCATCACCCTGGGGCTGGTGGCCCTGGCCGGGGCCGAGCGGGACGCGATCCTGGTGCGGATGCGCGACCGGATGATCTCGGCCCGGCTGGCGGAGCGGGCGCTGTCGAACGCCGACCAGCTGATCGAGGCGGCGCGCACCGGCGGGCGCAACGGCTACCGGCAGGCGGCGCGGCGCTCGATCGCCTACGGGCGCACCTACCGGGCGGCGATGTTCCTGCACAACACCCTGCATCTGTCGCGCCCCATGGCCCGGATGACCGCCGAGCGGATGGAGATGCTGCTGACCCAGCGCATGATCCTGCGCGACCTCGAGGGCTTCACCCGCGGCCGCATCCGCCGCATCCACGGCCGCCGCGTCGCCGACCTGCTGCAGGAGCTGCTGTCGCGCCGGGCGGAGGAGGTGGCGACCGCGCTCGAGGGCCTGCGCCTGCAGCATCCCGGCTACGGCGAGGAGGTGGAGCGCCGCCTGATCCGCCGCACCGCCCTGCGGCTGGAGGAGCGGGAATACCAGGCGATGCACGAGGACGGGCTGATCGGGGCCGAGCTGCACGCCAGCCTGATGCAGGACATCGCCGGCCGCCGGGCGGCGGCCGAGCGGCCGCCGCGCCTGGACCTCGCCATGCGCCGCGCCGACCTGGTGCGGCAGTTCCCGCTGTTCGAGGACCTCGACGAGGCCGACCGCCGCCGCCTGACCCGGGTGCTGCGCGCCCGCTACGCGCGCGAGGGCGAGACGGTGGCCCGCCGCTCGTCCGGGGCGCGGGCGGTCTATTTCATCGCCTCGGGCGCGGTGCAGCTGACGCTCGCGGGGCAGAGCTGGCGGCTGGGTCGGGGCGAGATGTTCGGCCAGCTCGCGATCCTGCTGCGCCGCGCGCCGCGGGCCGAGGTGCGCACCATCGCCCCCACCATCTTCCTGGTGCTGGACGAGGCGCGCTTCCTGCGCCTGCTGCGCCGCTCGGCCACCCTGCGCGCGGCGGTCGAGGAAAGCGCGGCCAAGCGCGGCGTGGCGGTCGAGGCGCTGGAGGCCGGCCCGGGCGCCCCACGCGCCCTGCCTGGCCCCGGCAAGTCCGACCCCGCGCCCGGCGCGCCCGCGCCGCAGGCCGGCCCCGTCGACGCCCCCCCGCAGGAGGCCACGCCGCACGCGCCCGCGTCTCGCAACACCGCGCCGGAGCAGGCGACGGCCGGGCAGGACGCGCCGGGCGAGGCGACGGCCGGGCGGGATGCGCCCGAGGAGGCGACGGCCGGGCGGGACGCGCCCGAGGAGGCGACGGCCGGGCGGGACGCGCCCGAGGAGGCGACGGCCGGGCGGGATGCGCCCGAGGCGGCCCCGCGTCCCTGAGCGGGCGCGGGGCAGCCGGGCTCAGTCGCCCTCGGCGCGCAGGGTGAAGCCGCGGCCGCGCAGGTCGTCGACGATCTCGCGGACGTGGAAGCGGTCGCGGGCCTCGAGCACCACGTCGAGCTCGGCCTGCTTCAGCGCCACCGCCTGGAACATGCGCTGGTGGATCACCTCGATCACGTTGGCGCCCGCGTCGCCGATCACGCGGGAGATCTCGGCGAGCTGCCCGGGGCGGTCGTCGATCTCGAAGGTCAGGCGGGCGATGCGCCCGTCGCGCACCAGCCCGCGCAGGATCAGCGACGACAGGATCCGCGAGTCGATGTTGCCCCCGCAGATCACCAGCCCGACCTTGCGGCCCTGCAGCTCCTCGCGCAGCTTGGTGACCACCGCCATGCCGGCGCCCGCCGCGCCCTCGGCCACCAGCTTCTCGTTCGAGAGCAGGTCGAAGACCGCGGTCTCGATCTCCTCCTCGGTGGCGGATTCGATGCGGTCCACGTGGCTGCGGATCAGCGCGAGGTTCGCCTCCGCCGGGGCCTTCACCGCGATGCCCTCGGCCAGCGAGGCGGCGCCGAAATGCGGCTCGAACCCCTCCAGCCGAGCCTTGGCGGCGTCGAACAGCCGGGCCTGGGCGCCGATCACCTCGATCTCGGGCTTGATCGCCTTGGCGGCCACCGCCATGCCCGCGATCAGCCCGCCGCCCCCGATCGGCACCACGATCACGTCGAGGTCGGGCGCCTGCTCGAGCATCTCGCAGGCGACCGTCCCCTGCCCCGCGGCCACCACCGGGTCGTCGAACGGGTGGATCAGCACCATGCCCTCGCGCTCGACCAGGGCGTGGGTGAAGGCCATCGCCTCCTCGAAGGTCTCGCCCTGCAGCTCGACGCGGGCGCCGAAGTCCTGGGTGCGCTTGATCTTGTTGAAGGGGGTGCCGTGCGGCATCACGATGACCGAGCGCATTCCCAGCCGGGTGGCGTGGTAGGCCACCCCCTGCGCGTGGTTGCCGGCCGAGCAGGCGACGACGCCGCGCGCGCGTTCCTCCTCGTCCAGGCTCAGCAGCTTCGCCAGCGCCCCGCGGGCCTTGAAGGCGTTGGTGTGCTGGAGGTTCTCGAGCTTGAGATACAGGTCGAAGCCGAGCTGCATCGACAGCCGGGTGGCGTGCACGGTCGGCGTGGTCACGGTGGCGTCGGCGATGGCGCGGCGCGCCCGGACGACGTCGGAATAGGTCAGCGGCATGGAGCCTCCGCGGGGCTGGACGGCGCGACGCCCCGGGGGGCGGCGCCTTGGCGAGGGGCGAGCGATACGCCCCCCCGGCCGCCGCCGGCAGGCGTCACGTCGTTGCAGGGGTCCGGGGGCAGGGGTCGGGGGCCGGCGGCCGGCCTCAGGGCAGCACCTCGAAGTCGCTGCGCCGGTGGCCCTCGACCATCCGGCGCAGGGGCTCGGGGCTCAGCACCTCGACCGAGTCGCCCCACTGGTAGAGATGCCAGGCCATCTCGGTCCAGCCCGCGGCGGTGAAGCGCACGGTGAGCGAGCCGTCGGGGTTCTCCTCGACCCGCTGCTCGGGGTGGAAGACGAACTCGCGCGCATGGGCGGCGGCGCGGGGGGCGAAGCGCCAGGCGACCTCGCCGTATTCGCGCTCGGACTGGAACAGGCCGAAGGCGCGGGCGGCGTGGGCGTCGATGTCGAAGCCGGGGACCAGGGCGAAGCTCTCCTCCAGCGCCTCCGCCTCGTGGATGCGGTCGAGGCGGAAGTGGCGCAGCTCCGGCCCCCGGTCGGGCTGGCGGGCGACGAGGTAGCGCCGCGGGCCGACCAGCAGGCCGTGCGGCTCCACGATCCGCGGCGCAGGCGGCGCGCCGCCCGGCGTGACGTAGAGGATGCGCAGGCGGAACGGGCCCTTGAGGGCATGGGTCACGGTCTCGGCCACGCCCGCGTCGATGCGGGTGCGCGGGCCGGGGCGGGCGACGAAGCCTTGGGCGTCGAGCAGCGCCTCGGCGTCGGTCTCGGCGCGGCGGGCCTCCCGCGCGGGGGCCTGGGCGATCAGACGGTCGCGCAGACGGCGCAGGGCGGCGGCGTCGGCGGCGGTGTCCCCCCGCTCGGCCGCGCGGATCGAGATGTCGAGCGCGGCCAGCGTCTCGTCCTCCAGCCCCTGGAACCGCGCCGGTCCGGGGTCGCGCAGCTTCCACGCCCGGCGGCGGTCGGGGAGGGTGCGGATCTCGACCTCTCCGAAACTCTCCTCCAGCGCCTTGGTCATGCGCTGGGCGGTGCGGTGGTCGACGGCGAAGGTCTCGGCGATGTCGTTCAGGGTGACTCCGCCGTGGCGCGCCGCCGCCATCTCGGCGAGCTGCAGGAGCTGTCGGGCCTTGGCGAAGGACATCGGGCATCTTCCATGACGGTTCCGGTCATGCTTGATGGCAGGCGCGCGCGCCTCGCACGAGCCCGAATCCCGGGCGCCGGGCGCGCCATGACCGTTTTCGCCACCCTGGGTCGTCAGGGTGACGCTCCCGTTCCCCTGCGCAGAGCTCCGAATCCCCGCCCATGACCGCCTTCCGCTTCATCCACGCCTCGGACCTGCATCTCGGCCGTCGCTTCTCGACCTGGCCGGAGGAGATCCGCGGGCGCCTGCAGGAGGCGCGGCACGCCTCGCTGGCGCGGCTCGCCGCCGCCGCGCGGGCGCATGGGGCGAGCGACGTGCTGGTGGCGGGCGACGTCTTCGACAGCGAGACCCCCTCCGACCCCGTCTGGCGCCAGGCGCTGGCCGCGATGGGCGCCGAGGCCGGGATCCGCTGGCGCCTGCTGCCCGGCAACCACGACAGCCTCGCGGCCGAGGCGCTGTGGGACCGGGTCGGCCGGCGCCTGCCCGACAACGTCCACCTGATCCGCGAGGCCGGCGTGGAGGAGATCGCCCCCGGCGTGCACCTCCTCTCCGCCCCCGCCACGCGCCGCCACCCGGGCCGGGACCTGACCGAGTGGATGGACGCGGCCCCCGACCCCGGCGGGATCCGCATCGGCCTCGCCCACGGCGGCGTCACCGAGTTCGGCGAGGACGATCCCCGCGACGTCATCGCCCCCGACCGGGCGGAGCGGGCGGGCCTGGACTACCTCGCCCTGGGCGACTGGCACGGCCGCATCCGCATCACCGCCCGCACCTGGTATCCCGGCTCGCCCGAGCGCGACGGCTTCCGCCATGCCGGCCGGGGCGAGTGCCTGGCCGTCGCGATCCCCGCCCGCGGCGTCGAGCCGGAGGTGACCCCGGTCCCCGTCGGCGCCTTCGCCTGGCTGGACGTGGAGCTGCCCCTCCTCCCCGACATGGAGACGGTCGAGGAGCTGGAGCGCCTGCTGCCTCCCGCCGAGCGTCGCGAAACCCTGATGCGCGTCCGCGCCACCGGCCGCGCCGGCCTCGCCGAACGCGAGGCCCTGCTCGCCTGCGCCGAGCGCCACGCGCCCGAGTTCGGCTGGTTCGAGCTGGACGACGCGGCCCTGGCGCTGGAGGCCGCCCCCGGGGACCTCGACGAGATCGACCGCGCCGGCGCCCTGCGCGCCGCCGCCGACGCGCTGGACGCCCGGACCCGGGACGAAGACCTCTCCGCCGCCGAGCGCGAGGTCGCCCGCGCCGCCCTCGGCCGTCTCTTCGCCGTGCTGCGGGAGGACGCGGCATGAGGATCCGCGCCATCCGCCTGAGCGACGTGCGCCGCTTCGACCGCCCCGTGGCGGTGGAGGGCATCGGCGACGGGCTCAACCTGCTCTCCGCCCCCAACGAGGCCGGCAAGTCGACCCTCTTCGACGCCCTGCACGCGGCCTTCTTCCTCCCCCACCGCTCTCAGGCGAAGGAGGCGAAGGCCCTGCGTCCGCGCGTCGGCGGCGCCCCGGAGGTGACGGTGGAGATCGAGTGCGCCGAGGGCCGCTACGAGATCGCCAAGCGCTGGTTCTCCCGCCCCATGGCCGAGGTCCGCCGCCTGCCCCCCGGCGGCGGCGCCCCGGAGCTGGAGGCCAAGGCCGACGAGGCCGAGGCCCGCATCGCCCGCCTGGTCGGCGCCGCCGACGGCCGCGGCCCTGCGGGCCTTCTGTGGGTGCGCCAGGGCGAGCAGGGCCTGGGCGGCGACCCGGGCCTGCGGCGCGACCTGCTCTCCTCGGTCACCGGCGAGGTCGAGGCGCTGACCGGCGGCCGGCGCATGGACCGGGCGCGGGCGAAGGCGCAGGCGGAGCTCGACCGCCTCGCCACCTCCACCGGCCGTCCGAAGACCGGCGGCCCGTGGAAAGCCGCGCAGGACGAGATGGAGGCGCTGGAGGCCGAGGTCGCGCGCCTGACCGCCGACGCAGCCCGCCTGCACGACGACCTCGCCCGCCGCCGCGCCGTGCGCCGGGAGCTCGCGGAACTGACCGAGCCCGCCGCCGTCGCCGCCCGCGAGGCCGCCCTGCAGGCCGCGACCGCCGCCCATGCCGACGCCGAGCGCCACGCCGAGCGCCTGCGCGCCGCCGTCTCGGCCGAGACCATGGCCCGGCTGACCCTGGAGGCGACCCGCGACCGCCTCGCCCGCCTCCGCCACGCCGAGGCCGAGCGGCAGGAGGCCGCCGCCGCCGCGCAGACCGCCGCCGACGCTCACGCCGCAGCCGCGGCCGAGCGCGCCGCCGCCGCCGAGGCGCTGCGCGCCGCGCGCGCGGCCGCCGAGACGGCGGCGCAGGCCCGCGCCGAGGCCGACCGCGCCCTCGCCCTCTCCCACGCCGCAGCCCGCGCCGAGGACCAGCGGCGGCGCCGCCAGGCCCTGTCCGACGCCCTCTCCCAGGCCGAGGAGCTGCGCCGCCTGCGCGAGGCGGCGGAGGCCGAGGCGAAGCTGGGCCCCGACGCCAAGGCCCTGCGGCGGCTGGAGGATCTCGCCGCCGACCTGCGCGCCCGCCGCGCCGCGCGCGACCGCGAGGCCGCCGCCCTGGTGATGCGCTACGCGCCCGGCGCCGCCCCGGCGACGCTCGATGGCGCCCCGCTGCCAGAGGGCGCCCGCACCCCGATCCCCGACGGTGGAGCGCTGGAGCTGCCCGGCCTCGGGACCCTGACCATCGAGCCCGGCCGCGGCGCCGATTCCGGCGCCGTCGCCGCCGCCGAAAAGGCCCTGGCCGAGGCGCTGAAATCCCTCTCCCAGGACGGCCTCGACGCCGCCCGCGCCGCCCATGACCGCCGCCACGCGGCCGAGACCCGCCTGCGCGAGGCCGACGCCCGCCTCGCAGCCCTCGCCCCCGACGGCCTGCCGGCCCTGCGCCAGGCCCTCGCCGCCCTGCCCGAACCTGCGGAGACCGAGGCCCTCCCCCTGCCGCAGGCCGAAGCCGCCGCCGAAACCGCCCGCGCGGCCGAGACCGCGGCGCTGGCCGCCCAGGCCGAGGCCGACCGCGACGACCGCGCCGCCGAGCAGGCCGAGACCCGCGCCGCCGCCGCCGCGGACGCCTTGGCCTCGCGCCTCTCCCGCGCCGCCAACACGCTGGAAACCCTGGCCGATCGCGACGCCGTCGCCCTCGAGGCCCGCATCGCCACGGAGACCGCGGCCCTGTCCGAGGCCGAAGCCGCCCGCGCCGCGCTGGCCGAGGCCGCCCCCGACCTGGAGGCCGCCGAGGCCGAGCTCGCCCGCGCCCGCGGCGTCGCCCGCAACGCCGCGCAGACCCGCGAGCGCCTGGAGCAGGAGCAGGTGGCCCTGACCACCGCCATCGAGCTGCGCGCCTCCGACGCGGTGGAGGAGGAGCTGGCCGACGCCCGCGCCCGCCTCGCCCGCACCGAGACCGTCCACGACCGCCTGGCCTTCGAGGTGCAGGTGCTGCAGCGCCTTCTGACGGCCCTCGACGAGGCCCGCTCCGCCGCCCGCGACCGCTGGTTCGCCCCGGTGATGGCCGAGCTGCGCCCGCTGCTCTCCCTCCTCTGGGAGGATGCGGACCTGCGCTTCGACGAGGCCGAGGTGGCGCCCGCCGCCCTCCTGCGCCGGGGCGCCGACGAGCCCTTCGACAGCCTCTCGGGCGGCACGCAGGAACAGATCGCGATCCTGGTGCGGCTGGCCTTCGCGCGGATGCTCGCCACCGGCGGCCAGCCCGCCCCGGTGATCCTGGACGACGCCCTGGTCCACACCGACGACGACCGGATCGAGCGGATGTTCCGCGCCCTCCACCGCCAGGCCCGCGACATGCAGATCCTGGTCTTCAGCTGCCGCCAGCGCGCCTTCCGCGACCTCGGCGCCCGCACCCTCGCTTTCGTCGAGGACGCCTGACGCCCGCCCCGTAGCCCCCGCGACGCAGGCCCACCCGTGAGCGCCTGTTCTCCGGAGCCGTCCGTCGCTGATGCCGTAAGAGCGAGTCGGCCGGAGCGGTCAAGGATCGCGAAGCGACCCGCGCTTGTGCGGGCTCGTCCTTGACCGCTCCGGCCGACTCGCTCAGGCATCAACAGCGACGGACGGCTGCGGAGGACAGGCGCGGGCCTGTTCTTGGGTGAGTTCCAGAAGCGCCCCCGCAGGCGCCAGCCTGCGCGCGCGGAACGCGCGCAAGCCAGGCCCGCCCGCAGGGCGCCTCCGAACCCGGGAACCCGCCCCTCAGGCTTCGGGATGCGCCGAGGTGATCAGCAGCACCTTGCCGTCCCGCGCGTCGCGGGCCGCATGGGCCACCGCCTCGGCCGCCCGCTCCAGCGGATAGCGCGCCGCGACGGGCGCGCCGATCTCGCCGGTCTTCAGCCGCTCGACGAGATAGGCGTAGGTTTCGGCCACCTTCTCCTTCGGCTGCTCGCGGAACCACTTGGTCAGCCAGAAGCCCTTCAGCGTGATGTCCCGGAACACGAGATGCGAGGGGTCCATCCGGCAGGGCTCGCCCGACAGCAGCCCGTAGTTGGCGATCACCGCGCCCTCGTCGCACAGTTTCGCCAGCGCCTCGGTCCCCCAGCCGCCGACCGCGTCGAAGGCGAGCTTCGCGCGGCCCGGCGCGGCGGGGGGAAGCCCCTCGCCGTCATGGACCAGCACCGCGTCGGCGCCGAGCGCATAGAGCCGCTCCTCGGGCCCCGGGCGGCGGACGACGTTGATCGTCTTCAGGCCCAGCGCCCTGGCCAGCCGGATCACGTTCACGCCCACCGCCGAGTTGGCCGCGTTCTGCGCCACCCAGTCGCCGGGCTGCAGCCCCACGATGTCCTTGAGCATCGCCAGCGCGGTCGCCGGGTTCGCCTTCAGCATCGCCGCCTGGTCGAGGTCCGCATCCGGCGGGATCGGCACCACGGCGGCCCGCGGCAGGGTCATCCGCTCGACCCAGGCCGGGCCGGGGAGGGGGATGGCGAGGTCGCCGACGGCGAGGTCCGTGACGCCCTCGCCGATCTCCAGCACGCGGGCCACGCCCTCGGCGCCGGGGATGAAGGGGGGCTCGGGCTTCACGCCGTAGCGGCCTTCCAGCAGCAGCAGGTCGGCGGGGTTCACCGACATCGCCAGCATCTGCAGCTTCACCTCGCCCCGGCCGGGGGCAGGGGGCTCGGGCCGGTCGGCGGGGCCGACGGCGGCGAGGCCGTCTCCGGTGGCTTCCACGACGCGCATGGTCTCTCTCCTCCTGTTCGTTGCCGCGCAGGGAAGAGGGGATCGCGCCGCGGGTCAATCCCGCGGCGCGAGGGTCCGCAGCGTCACGCGGACGGCAGCGCCACCCGGTAGACCCGCGAGGCCGTGCCGTGGAACAGCGCCGCCTTCTCCGCCGCCGAGGCGCCCGAGGCGACGCGCTTCAGGGCGTTCCACAGGGTCGCATAGGTGCAGGCGCCGCGGTCGACGGGGAAATTGCTCTCCATCATGCAGCGCTCGGCCCCGAAGGCCTCGATCACAGGCTCGATCCAGGGGGCCCAGGCCCTGGCCAGCACCTCGGAGGAGGCCGCCGGCTCGGACAGGAAGCCCTCCAGGTTGCAGAAGGACATCGCGAGGCCGCCGAGCTTCACGGTCACGTTGGGGCACTCCGCCAGCGCCTTGATCGAGGCGAGCCAGTGGGGGCGGCGTTCGTCCAGCGTGCCGGCCCAGCGGCCGATGTTCACCGGAGTGCCGACGTGGTCGAGGATGATCGAGGTCTCGGGGAAGGCCCGCGCCAGGTCGATCACGTCGCCCAGCTGCGGCTCGAACACCCAGGCGTCGAAGCTGAGCCCGAGGCGCTGCAGATGCGCGAAGCCCTTGCGGAAGGTGGGGTCGAGGTAGAGCCCCGCCGGCGCCCGGCCGTGCATGGGGCCCGAGACCGCGCGGTCCTCGTCGTTGGCGCCGACGTTGCGGATGCCGCGGAAGCGGTCGGGGGCGCGGTGCATGTGCGCCTCGAGCACCGCGCCCGCGAGGTCGCCCAGCATCAGGTCGACGCGGCTGACGATGCCCGCGCACATGCGCTTCGGCCCGAACTGGCCGCTGGCCGCCAGCGCGCCTATGCCGTTGGCGAACTCGGTCTCGCCCAGGGTGTCGAAGCCCTCGGGCGCGTCCGCGCGGTAGAAGGCGCGGCAGTCCACGAACACCGTCGCCCGCACGTCGTGGCCCGAGTTCATGTCGGCGAGCATCTCGTCGAACATGTAGTCGGGGACCATCTCCAGCACCTTGTTGAACCCGTGCACGGGCGGCTGCTCGTGCGAGGCGCGGCCGCGCCACAGGTGGTGATGGGGGTCGATGATCGGCAGGTCGGGCTCGAGGATCTCCTCGCGCGGGGCGTCGGTCATGGGCATCTCCTGGCTCCTCCCGGCCGCGGTGGATAAGGCGGCCTTGGTTTTTGCGGACATGGAAGGCAGGGTGAAGGGCGCAGGGCAAGGAGTTTCTCTGCCGGCCGGTCGGAAGCTCCGGGAATTGCTGCGCTGCAAGAGACGCGCGCTTGACAATGCCCCGGCCCTGCAGAAGTCTGAAAACAAGTCGGCCGCATCGAAATTCGATATGGTCGGGACCTGCCGGAGCCTCCGCCTCCGGCCGCGCCCGGCCCCGGAGCGTCGGTCGGCGACCGCCCCCGTCTCGCCGCCCCGTTCCCGGGCCCAGAGGTTCCGCAGGGGGCTTCCGCCTGACCGGGGCGCCGCCGCGCGCCCGAGCTCCGAGCCCGAGGACGCGTATGAGCCAGCCGCACCGCTTTCCCACGATCGACGATCGCCTGTTCCTGCAGTCGGTCAGCCGTGCGCTGGACGTGATCGAGGCCTATGCCGCCTCGCCGCGCCCGATGTCGCTGGGCGAGATCGCGGAGGCCGCAGGCATCAACAAGTCCGCCGCCCAGCGCATCGGCCAGACCCTGCTCAGCCGCGGCTACCTCGAGCAGACCGAGACCGGGCGGCTGAAGCTGGGCCGGCTGTTCCTGGACCGCAGCTTCGACTACCTGCGCTCGAACGAGCTGATCGAGCGGGCGACGCCGGTGCTGACCGACCTTCGCAAGGCCGCCGAGGAGCGGGTGGACCTGTCGCTGTTCGATCCGGTGAACGACAGCCTGTCCATCGTCTACGCGACCCGGATGCAGTCGAAGCGCGAGACCTTCTACGCCACGCTGGCCGGGCGGCGGCAGCCGACCTATGCGACCTCGGGCGGGCGGGCGTGCCTGGCGCTGCTGCCGGACGAGGAGGTGGACGACATCCTCGCGCGGTCCGTGATCACCCGGCTGACGCCCAAGACCGAGACCGACCTCGAGACGATCCGCGCCGCGGTGATGCAGGCGCGCGCCGACGGCTACTGCCTGGGCGTCGAGCAGGCGCTGCTGGGCGAGATCGCCCTTGCGGCCGCGATCCGCGACCGCAACGGCCGGCCGATCGGCGCGGTGCATATCGCGGGCTCGCTCTCGGAGTGGACCGAGCCCGACTTCCGCCGCCGCTTCGCCCCCATGGCCATGGAGGCAGCCGGCGCGCTCAGCGGCGGCTGACCCCTCCGGGAGGGCCGCCCGCCCCGGGGGCGCCCCGGACCTGATCCGGGGCCCCCGGCGCCCGGCCGGCGGCAGGCGCGGCGCTACTCGGCCGCCGCAGCGTCCGCGGGGCGCTCGGCGGCGGTCAGGCGGCATTCGAAGCGGGCGCCGGTCTCGGGCCGGGCCAGCGTCAGGTCGCCCCCGAACCGGCGCAGGATCTCGCGGCTGATGGCGAGGCCCAGGCCCGCCCCGCCCGGATCCGTGCGGTCCCAGCCGCGGGAGAACTTCTGGAAGATCCGCTCGCGGTCGGCCTCGACCACGCCGGGGCCGTCGTCCTGGATGGCGATCACCACCTGGTCGCCCGCGCGCGCGGCCTCGACCCAGACGCGGGGGCGCTCGCGGTTCGAGTATTTCACCGCGTTCGACAGCAGGTTGATGAAGACCTGCGCCAGGCGGTCGGGCTCGCCCTGCACCCACAGCTCGGGCTCGTCGATGCGCAGGTCGATCTCGGCGCGGGCCTCGCGCGCCACGCCGCGCACGGTGTCCACCGCCCGGCGCAGGGCGTCGGCCGCGTCGGTCGGCGCGACGGGGAGCTGCACCTGCCCCCGCTCCAGCACGCTCAGGTCCAGGATCTGGTCCAGCAGGCGGGTCAGGCGCAGGCTCTCGTCATGGATGATGCGCAGGAAGCGCTGCGCCTCCGGCCGGTCCATGGCGTCGGCCTCGAGCAGGATCTCCGAGAAGCTGCGCACCGAGGTCATCGGCGTGCGCAGCTCGTGGCTGACCTGGCTGAGGAAGTCGTCCTTCTGGGCGTCGAGCTCCCGCAGGCGGGCGTTGGCCTCGCGAAGCTGGGCGAGCGCGCGCTCCAGCTCGCCAGACTTGCGCTCGACCTCCTGGGAATACTCCATGATCCGCACCGTCTCGTCGGCGATGCGCATCAGCTCCGAGAGCGAGATGGTCTCGTTCCCCGCGGCCTTGGTGACCATGGCGTGCGCGGTGGCGGCGCCGACCGAGCCCGCCAGCTCCCGCTCCAGCCGCTGCACGAAATGGTCGGTGGCGGCCGGCAGCCCCTCGTCCCGGCCCTGTTCGGCGGCGGCATCGACGAAGAGGCGCCGCGCGGGCTCGGCGCCCAGGATCCGCTGGGCGAGGACGAAGAGGTCCTCCGAGGCGGCGGAGCGGCGCAGGACGCCGGCGGTGTCCTCGTCCCCGGTGCGGAACACGTCGACGAAGATCGCCGACTGCAGCCACTCCAGCGGGCTCGGTTCGCGCAGCAGCGAGACGACGGTCAGCAGGGCGACGTTGGCCGACAGGCTCCAGAAGGTGGCGTGGACCAGCGGGTCCAACCCCTCCAGCCCCAGCAGCGCCTGCGGGCGGAGGAGGGCGATCCCCCAGGGGCCGGCCTCCATCACCTCCGGCGGCAGGCCGGTGGCGGGCAGCAGCAGGGTCCAGGCCCAGGCCGCGGCGCCGCCCGCCAGCCCCGCCAGCGCCCCCAGCCGCGTCGCCTGGCGGGTGTAGAGCCCCGCGAGCAGCGGCGGCAGGAACTGCGCCGCGCCGAGGAAGGCGATCAGGCCGATGGAGGCGAGCGCCGCGTTCCCCTCCGACAGCTGGTGCCACAGGAAGCCCAGCGTCAGCACGCCCACGATCGAGCCGCGCCGCCCCAGCAGCACGATGCGCCGCACGTCGCCCGAGAACGCCTCCGACTCCGCCCGCGCCCGCAGCGCCAGCGGCGTCACGATGTGGTTCGAGACCATGGTCGAGAGCGCGATGGACGACACGATCACCATCGAGGTGGCCGAGGAGAAGCCGCCGAGAAAGACGAAGATCGCCAGCGCCGTCTTGCCCTCGGCCAGCGGCAGGGAGAGCACGAAGAGGTCGGGGTTCGCCCCCTCGGGCAGCAGGCGCAGGCCGGCGGCGGCGATGGGCAGGACCGACAGGCACATCACCAGCAGGTAGAGCGGGAACAGCCACGAGGCGGTGGCGAGGCTGCGCTCGTCGTCGTTCTCGACCACCGTCACCTGGAACTGGCGGGGCAGGCAGAGGATCGCCGCGCCCGAGAGCATGGTGATCACCGCCCAGCGCGCGTCGAAGGTGGTCTCGACCTGCAGCAGCTCCGGCGTCATGTCGGCCATGGTCGCGCCGACCCCGCCGTAGAGGCCGAAGACCACGAAGGCCCCGACCGCGGTCAGGGCCGCGAGCTTGACCAGCGCCTCGACCGCGATGGCCGCGACGACGCCGAAGTGGCGCTCGTTCACGTCCGCGGAGCGGGTGCCGAAGAGGACGGTGAAGACGGCCATGCCGGCGGCCACCCAGAAGGCCGCGACGCCCCCCTCCTCGGCCCCGGGGACCGAGAACAGGGCGAAGCTCTCGGTCACGGCCTTGAGCTGGAGGGCGATGTAGGGCGTGCAGGCGACGACGGCGAGCAGGGTGACGAGCACGGCGATCGAGGGGCTCTTGCCGTAGCGCGAGGACAAGAGGTCCGCGATGGAGGTGATGCGCTGCGAGCGGCCGATGCGCACCATCTTGCGCAGCACCCACCACCAGCCGGCGAAGACCAGCGCGGGGCCGGTGTAGATCGCCACGAACTCCAGCCCCCCGCGGGCGGCGGAGCCGACGGCGCCGTAGAAGGTCCAGGAGGTGCAGTAGACCGAGATCGACAGCGTGTAGACCACCGGCGAGGCCAGCCAGTCCGCCCCCGGCCGCCGCATCCGCCGGTCGGCCCAGAAGGCCACGGCGAACAGCGCGACGACGTAGAGCAGGCAGACGCCCAGCAGCAGGTCGGTGGAGACGCCGCTCACCGCCCCGGCCTCACGGCTCGGGGTCGTGGCGCACCAGCCGGCGGGCCAGCAGCCGGGTGGCGAGGATCATCCCCGACCACAGCAGCATCAGGAACACCAGCGCCGCGGGCGCGCCGAACAACCGGCCGTCGTGGGCGAAGATCCACACGAAGGGCGGCATCAGCGCAAGGAAGGCGGCGATGGGCACGATGGCGGCCAGCGCCTCGGCCCGGCGCCGGCGCAGGAAGCGCGGGCGCGCGGAGAGGGCGCCGGGATCGGCCGGGTCGGCGGCCGGGCCCGGGGAAGACGCCGGGTTCGGAGCGGGGTTCGGCGCCGGGTTCGGGGCCGCAGCGGCGACGCCGGCCGCGGCCGCGCCTGGGGCCGGGGCGGCCGCCGGCTCGGGCGGCGCGGGGCGTCCGGGCGCGGGGCTCACGCCCGCCTCGCCGCGCGGGGGCGCTCAGCCGGCGATGAGGCGGTGCACATGATCCACCACGTCGCGGTTGGAGAAGGGCTTGGTGATGAAGGCGTCGGCGCCGATGTCCTCGGCGGTGCGCCGGTCCTGGGCCTGGCCCTTGGCGGTCAGCATGATCACCGGCAGGCCGGTGGTGGCGGGGTCGGCGCGCAGCCGGCGCAGGACCTCGAACCCGTTCAGCAGCGGCAGCATCACGTCGAGGATCACCAGGTCCGGCCGATCGGCGGCCAGGCTGCGGCAGGCGCTCTCCCCATCGCCGGCGTCGTCGACCGTGTAGCCTTCGCGAGACAGGATGAAGCGCAGGGACTCGACGATATGCGGCTCGTCTTCCGCGATCAGCACCCGCTTCGCGTTCATCCCTCGTCCTCCCCTGGCGGCCCTCGCACGGGGCCTCGACGCGGGCTTCGCGGCGGCCCGCCGTTGGGTTCAGATTAGGGCCAGATGCCAGGTGGGGAAAGCCCGGGAGTGGACTCGCACGTCAGGAGAGTCCGCGGCGGCCCGGGCGTCCCTCGGTCAGCTCCCCGTCAGAGCCTCGGCCCGCCCCTCCGACCGGGGCCCCCGGGCCGCCCGGCGCGACGCCCGCCCCGCGCCGCGGGCGCAGGAGCGGCCCCGGGCGCGCGGCCCGACGCGGCGCCCGCGCGGGGGGTCGGGAACGCAGGCTCAGGGGCGGATCAGAACTCCACTTCCAGCTCGACGATCTCGTCGGGCTCGGCCATGGCGCCCTCGGTCCATTCCTTCATCAGGTCCCACTCGAAGACCGTGTCGCAATAGGCCTGCAGCTTGGGCTCCAGCGGCACGGCGTAGGTGCGGAAGCGGGTGCAGACCGGGGCCCACATGGCGTCGGCCATGGTCGGGCGGCCGAACAGGAACGGGCCGCCGTAGGCGTCCAGGCACTCGGTCCAGATCTCCTTCACCCGCTCCACGTCGGGCCGCGCGCCGGAGAAGATCTTGAAGCTCTTGTGCTGCGCCTTGAGGTTCATCGGCAGGGCCGAGCGCAGGTTGTAGAAGCCCGAGTGGATCTCGCCCGAGACCGCGCGGCAGTGCGCGCGCTTGGCCTTGCCCTCGGGCAGCAGCTTCGCCTCGGGGTACTCCTCGTTAAGGTAGTTGGCGATGGCGAGCGTGTCCCAGACCGTCACCTCGCCGTCCACGAGGCGTGGCACCAGGACCGAGGGGCTGAGCAGCAGCAGCTCCTGGCGCTGGTCGGGGTCGTCCATGTCTACCGGGACCTCGTCGAAGTCGAGCCCCGCCATCTTGCACAGCAGCCAGCCGCGCAGCGACCAGGCGCCGTAGTTCTTCGAGGAGATGGTCAGCGTCGCCTTCGCCATTGCGGAAGTCCTCCTGATCGCCGTCCGGCGCAGCCCCCGCGCCGGCCCGCGCCGTTCTTGCGGCGCCGCTCCGCCTGCACCATACTCCCGGGAATGACGCAGTGCAGCACAATTGTCTCGCACGCCGCGGGGGCTTGCGCTAGCGTTTCGTGAAGCCGGGGATGCGGTCTGGAGTCTCGCCCATGCTCTACCAAGCCTACCAGTTCAGCGACGACGCGCTGGCGCCCCTGCGCCTGGCCGCGCGCTGGGGCCAGGTCTGGAGCGGGTTCGCGGGCGGAGCGGCGGGGGACGAGCTCTCCCGGCGTCTCGGCGCCTCGCTGGAGATGCTCTCGCGCTTCCAGCTCACCCACGCCCGCCCCGCCTGGGGGATCTCCGAGGTGCAGGTCGGCAACCGCGTGGTCCCGGTGACGGAGGAGATCACGCTCTCGCTGCCCTTCGGCGACCTGCTGCGCTTCGCCAAGGACGTGGACGCAGCCCAGCCCAAGGTGCTGATCGTGGCGCCGCTGTCGGGCCATTTCGCCACCCTGCTGGCGGGCACCGTGCAGACCATGCTGCAGGACCACGACGTCTACGTCACCGACTGGGCCAACGCCCGCGACGTGCCGATGCGGGAAGGGAAATTCGGGGTCGAGGACTACATCGACTACCTGATCCGCTTCCTCGAAGAGATGGGCCCCGGCGCCCACGTGCTGGCCGTCTGCCAGCCCTGCGTGCAGACGCTGGCCGCCGTCGCGATCATGTCGGAGCGCAGGAACAACTGCACGCCCCGCACCATGACCCTGATGGCCGGCCCCATCGACGTGCGCGAGAGCCCGACCTCGGTCAACGACCTCGCCAACGAGAAGACGCTGAGCTGGTTCAAGGAGCGGATGATCCAGACCGTCCCCTGGCGCCACAAGGGCGGCGGCCGGCGGGTCTACCCCGGCTTCGTGCAGCTGATCAGCTTCATGATGATGAACATGGAGCGCCACAAGACCACCCACAAGAAGCTCTACGACCATCTCGAGGCCGGCGAGCTCGCCGAGGCCGAGAAGATCAAGACCTTCTACGACGAGTATTTCGCGGTCCTCGACCTGACGGAAGAATTCTACATCGAGACCATCGACCGGATCTTCCAGAAGGCCCAGCTCGCCACCGGCGAGTTCACCTGGCGCGGCAAGCCGGTCGACCCCTCGAAGATCACCCGCACCGCGCTGCTGACGGTGGAGGGCGGGCGCGACGACATCTGCGCGCTGGGCCAGACCTCGGCCGCGCACGACCTGTGCTCGTCTCTGCGCCCGCATCTCAAGCGCCACCACCTGCAGGCCAACGTGGGCCACTACGGCGTGTTCAACGGCCGCCGCTGGGAGAACGAGATCTACCCGGTGGTGCGCAACATGATCCTCGCCATGGAGTGAGGCCCCCGTCTCGCCGCGCGGCCTTTCGCGCCTGCGGGACGGTCTCCGCGCCCCGTTGATCCGCCGGAAGCCCGGACCGGAGACATCCGCTCCACGCCTCGCGCGCCACGGGGCGACGGAAGGGAGACCGCGGCCGCGTGGCGGCCGCCGGCGGATCGCGCGCCCCCGCCGACCGGCGCCACGATCAGGCTGCGCCGCCTCGCCGACCTCGGGACCGGCGAGCCGCTCGACGGCATCGTCTCGTCGATCTCCCGGGGGGAGGCGGCGGTGCGCGAGGTCGAGGCCGCCAGCCGCGAGCCGTCGGCGGGGGTCTAGGAGATCCCCCTCGCGATCGGCCGCATGGACCAGATGACCCGGCAGAACGCCACGCTGGCGGAACGCACCGCCTCGGGCTCGCGCGACCTGCTGGCGGGGGCGCGGGAGCTGGCCGACCTGCGGTCGTTCTTCAGCCGCGTCGGCCGCGCGGATGCGCGCCGGGCGGTCGCGAAGAAGACCGCCGCCTGCCGCGCCCCACCCGGGCGGGCGCGCCGGAGACCCTCGCCCGGCCGAGCGGCGTCCCCGGCCCGGGCCGCCCGGGCGCCCCGCCGCCCGCGCGTCCGGCCGGGGTCGACGGCCTCCGCGCCGGACGGGCCCCGGGCATGGGAACGCCTGCCGGGAGGCGATCCCGGCAGGCGTCGAGACGGCGCATCGGCCGCGCCGCGGGGGCGCGGCCGGCAGGCTCAGGCGGCCCGGGTCTGCGCCAGCGTCGGGTAGTCGGTGTAGCCCTCGGCCCCGCCGCCGTAATAGGTGGCGGCGTCGCCCTCGTTCAGCGGCGCGTCCGCGGCCAGCCGCTCGACGAGGTCCGGGTTGGCGATAAAGGGGCGGCCGAAGGCCACCACGTCCGCCGCGCCGCTTTCGACCGTCTTCATCGCGAGATCCCGGTCATAGCCGTTGTTGGCCATGTAGGCCCCGTCGAACAGCTTGCGCAGCGCGGGGATCGAGCGCCCCTCGGCCAGCTCCCGCGGGCCGCCGGTCTGGCCCTCGACCAGGTGCAGATAGGCCATGCCGCGCCCCGCCAGATGCGTGCCGATGGCGTGGGAGAAAGTGGTCATCGGGTCCGAATCCAGCAGGTCGTTGGCGCCCGAGAAGGGCGACAGGCGGATGCCCACCCGCCCCGCCGGGATCGCCCCGGTCACCGCGTCCACCACCTCGCCCAGCAGCCGCGCCCGGTTCTCGACCGAGCCGCCGTAGGCGTCGTCGCGCCGGTTGATCCCGTCCTTGAGGAACTGGTCGATCAGGTAGCCGTTGGCGGCGTGGATCTCGACCCCGTCGAAGCCCGCCTCCATCGCCCGCTCCGCCGCGCGGGCGTAGTCGGCGACGACGCCGGGGATCTCGTCGGTGCGCAGGGCGCGCGGGGCCGAGGTCTCGACGAAGCCGCGGTCCTTGAGGAAGGTCTTCACCGCCGCCGGCGTGGCCGAGGACGACACCGGCGCCTCGCCCCCCGGCAGCAGCTCGGAATGCGAGATCCGGCCGACGTGCCAGAGCTGGATCACGATCCTGCCGCCGCGCGCGTGCACGGCCGAGGTGATCGCCTTCCAGCCCTCGACCTGCGCCGGCGTGTAGATGCCCGGCGTCATCGCATAGCCCTTGCCGCGCGGCGAGATCTGGCTCGCCTCGGTGATCAGCAGCCCGCCCGAGGCGCGCTGGGCGTAGTATTCGGCCGCAAGCGGGCTCGGCACGCCGGTCGCGTCGTCCGCCCGGTTGCGGGTCAGGGGCGCCAGCGCGATGCGGTTGGCGATCTCGATGTCGCCGAGGCGCGTCGGCGTGAAGAGGGGATGGGTCACGGGGGGATTCCTTTTATGGACCGGACATTCCAGAATTGAGCGCGACCCTTCGTCCGGGCGGATCGCGAGGGCGGGATTTCAGGCGCCGAGCAGCCTCCGCGCCTCCCGGCGCAGGCTCTCCACCGCCTCGTCGGAGGCGCCCGACTTGCGCATCACCCCGGCCCCCAGGGCCAGGGCGTAGGCGGCGCGGGCGCGCTCGGGGGCCTCGGCCTCGCCCACCAGGGGGGCTGCGAGGGCGGCGAAGTCGTCGACCAGGCGGTCCCGGTGGCCGGCGACGATGGCCAGGACGTCGGGGTCCCGCGCGCCGAGCTCGGCCGCCGCGTCGCCGATGAAGCAGCCGGTGGCGGCCACCTCGACGTCGAAATGCCCGTCGATCGCGGCCCGCGCCTGGGCCGCGGGCGGATCCCCGGGCCGGGCCAGCGCGCGCAGCGAGGCGCGATGGCCGTCGCACCACCGCTGCAGCACCGCCAGCATCGCGCCCCGCTTGGAGCCGTAGGCGTTGTAGAAGGAGGACCGGCTGAGGCCCGCGGCCGAGATCAGCTCCTCGACGCTGGTCGCCTCATAGCCCCGCTCGCGGAACACCTGCGTCAGGGCGGCGAGCACGCCGTCGGGATCGTAGCCGCGCGGCCGCCCCGGCCCGCAGCGCCGCTCGGCGCAGGCGGCCGGCCAGGCGGCCGGGAGGGGGGATATCGGGGGCGCGTCGCTCATGAGCGGGATATTGGAACGCCCGTTCCTCAATGCAAGGCGCCCGCGCCGCGCGCCCCCGAAATCCGCCCAGCGCCTCCCGATGAGATCGCCTCGCGCCGTCCGCCCCCGGCGCCCCGGCGCGACGTCGGCCCCCCGCGAGAGCGCCTGTTCTCCGGAGCCGTCCGTCGCTGATGCCGATCAGAGCGACTCGCCCGCCCCGGTCAAGGATCGCGCAGCGACCCGGCGAAGCCGGGCTTGTCCTTGACCGGCGCGGGCGAGTCGCTCAGGCATCTTCAGCGATGGACGGATCCGGAGGACAGGCGCGGGGCCTTGTTCTTGGGTGAGTTCAGAAGCGCCCTCCGCGGGCGCCAGCCCGCCGCGCGCCCCGCGCGCGCACGCCAGGCCCGCCCGCAGGGCGCCTCCGGCCCCTTTTCCCAGGATCAGAGCGCCAGCGCCACCAGCACCGCCCCCGCAAGCCCGCCCAGCAGCCCTGCGACCACGCCCACCGCGATCGCCCGGCGCAGTTCCAGCCCCTGGTCCGCGACCCGGATCGGCTCGTCCTCGGCGAGCTTGGTCAGCAGCTTCTCGGCCATCTCCGGCATCCGCGGGCCGAAACGCGAGAGGACCTTGAAGGTCGCCTCCAGGTCGCGCTTCACCGCCTTGGGACCGATGTTGGCCTTCATCCACTCCTCGACCACCGGCTGGGCGGCCTTCCACATGTTGAGGTTGGGGTCGAGCGTGCGCGACACCCCCTCGACCACCACCATGGTGCGCTGCAGGAGGATCAGCTCGGTCCGCGTCTCCATCCCGAAGCGCTCGGTCACCTCGAAGAGATGCGCCAGCAGCCGGGCCATGGAGATGCGCGAGGCGTCCTGCCCGAAGATCGGCTCGCCGATCGAGCGCAGGGCCTGGGCGAAGGTCTCGAGGTCCTGGTCGGCGGGGACGTAGCCGGCCTCGAAATGCACCTCGGCGACCCGGCGGTAGTCCTTCATCAGGAAGCCCAGCAGGATCTCGGCGTAGACCCGGCGGGTGTAGGGGTCGATCCGGCCCATGATGCCGAAGTCGAGCGCCACCAGCGTCCCGTCCTTCGCCACCTTCAGGTTTCCCTGGTGCATGTCGGCGTGGAAGAAGCCGTCGCGCAGGGCGTGGCGCAGGAAGCTGCGGATGATGAAGCGGCCCAGCTCCGGCAGGTCCAGGTCGCGGGTCGCCAGCAGGTCGACGTCGCCCAGCGGGTCGCCGTCGACCCACTCCAGCGTCATCATCCGCTTGGCCGACAGGCCCCACAGGACGGAGGGAACGCGGAAGCCCGCGTCGCCGGCGGTGTTGGCCTTGAACTCGGCCGCCGCCGAGGCCTCCAGCCGCAGGTCCAGCTCGGTGGTGACCACGCCCTCGAAATGCCGGGTGACGGCGGTGGGGCGCAGGCGGCGGGAGGAAGGGGCCAGGACCTCGATGGTCCGGGCGATGAAGTGGAAGGCCTCGACGTCCTTGCGGAAGGCCCGCTCCACCCCCGGCCGCAGGATCTTCACGGCGACGCGGCGGCCGGTCTCGCGTTCGATCGCCGGGTGCACCTGGGCGATGGAGGCGGCGGCGACCGGGGGGCCGAACTCCGAGAACGCCTCCTCGACCGGGCGGCCCAGCTCGTGCTCGACCGTGGCGCGGGCCTCGGCGTCGGGGAAGGGGGCGATGCGGTCCTGCAGCACGCGCAGCTCGCGCGCGAGCTTCGGCCCCGCCACGTCGGGCCGGGTCGAGAGGGTCTGGCCGAACTTCACGTAGGCCGGGCCCAGCGCGGTCAGCGCCCGGACCACCGGCGGCAGGGCCGGGTCGCCCTTCAGGCCCAGCGGGCCCAGCGGCCAGCCGAGGATGCGCGCCGCCACCCGGATAGAGCGCGGGGCGTCCAGCGCGGCCAGCGCCTCCTCCATCGCGCCGGTGCGCTGGAAGGTGGCGCCGGTGCGCGCCAGCCGCCAGAGATTGGCGAAGACGCCCATGCTCAGATGCGCCAGCCGGAGTGGATCGCCGCCACGCCCATCGTGTAGTTGCGGTAGCTGGCGCGCGAGAAGCCGGCCGCCTTCACCATCTCCAGGAAGGTGTCCTGATCGGGGAACCTGCGGATGGATTCCACCAGGTACTGGTAGCTGTCGCGATCCCCCGTCACCGCCTTGCCCATCGCCGGGATCACCGAGAAGGAGTAGGCGTCGTAGGCCTTCTGCAGCATCGCGTCGGTCATCTGGGAGAACTCGAGGCACAGCAGACGCCCGCCGGGCTTCAGCACCCGGTAGGCCTCGTTCAGCGCCTCCTGCGGGCGGGTCACGTTGCGGATGCCGAAGGCGATGGTGAAGGCGTCGAAGCTGCGGTCGGGGAACGGCAGGGCCATCGCGTCGCCGACCACCCAGTCGAGCTGCTCGGCGAAGCCCTGCGCGTCGGCGCGGCGGCGCCCCTCCTCCAGCATGTCGGCGGTCAGGTCGCAGACCGTGGCGTGCCCGTCGCCCTTCAGCCGCTTGAGAAAGCGGAAGGAGATGTCGCCCGTCCCCCCCGCCACGTCCAGCAACTTCATGCCCGGCCGCGGCGCCATCCAGTCGATCAGCGCGTCCTTCCACAGCCGGTGCACGCCCCCCGACATCAGGTCGTTCATCAGGTCGTAGCGCGCCGCGACCGAGGAGAAGACCCCCCGCACCAGCCCCGCCTTGTCGCCCTCGGGCACCTCGCGGTAGCCGAAATGCGTGGTGCCCTCTGCGGCCTCCCGGGCCGTCAGGGCGGGGGGCGTGGCCCCCTTGTCATTCTCGGTCGCGTCCGTCATGGCGTTTCCCTTAGCCGAAAGGAGCGCGCGCAGGAACATGCCCGAGCTGCCCGAAGTCGAGACGGTGCGTCGCGGGCTGGAGCCCGTGATGACCTCCGCCCGCCTGACCCGCGTCGAACAACGCCGCCCGGACCTGCGCTGGCCCCTGCCCGAGCGCTTCGTCGAGCGTCTGACGGGCGCCGAAATCCTGCGCCTGCGCCGCCGCTCCAAGTACATCCTCGCGGATCTTTCGACCGGCGAGACCCTGCTGATCCACCTCGGCATGACCGGCCGGATGCTGATCGGCCAGGAGGTGCAGGGCGAGTTCGTCCACGACCCCGGCCTGCATCCGCAGCACGACCATGTGGTCTTCCACCTGTCCCTCGGCGAGCGCGCGGCCCGCGTCACTTTCAACGACGTGCGCCGCTTCGGGGCCATGGACCTGGTGGCCGAGGGGGCGGAGGCGCAGCACTGGCTGCTCGCCTCGCTGGGGCCGGAGCCGCTGGGCAACGGCTTCGACGCGCAGCTCCTGCGGGAGAGGTTCGCGGGCCGCAAGGCGCCGGTGAAGGCGCTGCTGCTGGATCAGCGAATCGTCTGCGGCCTGGGCAACATCTACGTCTGCGAGGCGCTGTGGCGGGCCGGCATCGCCCCCGCCCGCGCCGCCGGGCGCATCTCCCGCGAGAGGCTCGAGCGCCTGGCGCAAGCGGTGCGCGAGGTGCTGGTCGAGGCGATCGAGGCGGGCGGCTCCAGCCTGCGGGACTATCGCCAGGCCTCCGGCGAATTGGGCTATTTCCAGCACGCCTTCGCGGTTTACGGTCGCGAGGGGGAGCCCTGCCGGCGCGAGGGCTGCCCCGGCGTCGTGGCCCGCATGGTGCAGTCGGGCCGCTCGACCTTCCACTGCCCGCGCTGCCAGACGTGACGTGACGACCCCCGGGGAAGACCCCGCCTTGAACGCCCGGCGGCGCTCCGTTAACACCCGCCGGCCGGCTTCAAGGAGGGCGAAGCCGCCCCGCCAGAGGGACCGCAGCAACGGGAGGGGCCGATGGCCTACGCCAACCTGATCGTAGAGACCCGGGACCACGTGGGTCTCGTGAAGCTCAACCGCCCCGACGCGCTGAACGCGCTGAACCAGGACCTGCTGACCGAGCTGGGCGAGGCGCTCGCCAAGTTCGACGCGGACGACAAGATCCGCTGCATCGTGCTGACCGGCTCGGCGAAGGCCTTCGCCGCCGGCGCCGACATCAAGGAGATGTCGGACAAGACCGCGCCCGAGATGTTCAAGCTCGACTTCTTCGCCGAGGGCTGCCGCGCGATCGAGCGCACGCGCACCCCGATCATCGCCGCGGTGGCCGGCTACGCGCTGGGCGGCGGCTGCGAGCTGGCGATGCTGTGCGACTTCATCCTCGCCGCCGACACCGCCAAGTTCGGCCAGCCCGAGATCAACCTGGGCGTCATCCCCGGCATGGGCGGCACCCAGCGCCTGACGCTGGCGGTGGGCAAGGCCAAGGCGATGGAGATGTGCCTGTCGGGCCGCTTCATGACCGCCGAGGAGGCCGAGCGCTCGGGGCTCGTCAGCCGGGTGATCCCCGCCGACAAGCTGCTGGACGAGGCGCTGGCCGTCGCCGCCAAGATCGCCGACAAGTCGCCCCTCGCCACGATGGCCGCGAAGGAGGCGGTGAACCGCGCCTTCGAGACCAACCTGACCGAGGGCGTGATGTTCGAGCGCCGCCTGTTCCACGGGCTGTTCGCCTCCGAGGACCAGAAGGAAGGCATGGCCGCCTTCATCGAGAAGCGCGAGCCGCAGTTCCGCGGCCGCTGACCCGGGCCCCGGGGGCGCCTTCGGGCAACCCCGGTCCGGACGAATCGCGGAGCGGATTCGGACGTGGGGGAAGAGGGCGAGTCGGCCCGTCCCGCTCCGGGCCGTTCCGCCAGCCCTCTCGCCGGGAATCGGCCTGTGGGAAAACAGCGACGGCGGAAGGGTTTGGCCGAAGGCCGCCGCTCCGCCGTTGACCCTTCGCGGGCCGACGTGTATACGCCGCGCCTCACGTTAGAACGAGCAGAACTCGGGAATCACAGATGGCCAATTCGCCGTCCGCACGCAAGCGCATTCGCCAGATCGAGCGCCGCACCGCGGTCAACAAGGCTCGCCGGAGCCGCATCCGCACTTTCCTCCGCAAGGTCGAGGAAGCGATCGCCAAGGGCGACGCGACCGTGGCCGCCGAGGCGCTGAAGAGCGCCCAGCCGGAAATCATGCGGGGCGTCACCAAGGGCGTGCTCCACAAGAACACCGCGTCGCGCAAGGTTTCGCGCCTGGCGTCGCGCGTGAAGGCCCTCTCGGCCTGATCGTCCGGCCGGGCCTCGCCCGGCCTCCCGGACAACGAGACGTAACCGATGCCCAGGCATCGCGCCGGTCGGCATGACCGACCGGCGCGTCTTGTCGTGGCGTCATGGTTTCGACGTCCCGATGTCATGTTCCTGATTTCGTCCTGTTGCCAGCGACGGGGCCTCGCGCCTAAAGTCTAGGGGCGCTGTTCGAGGGACAGGGAACAGCCTTCAAGCAAATTCGCAGAACTGAACGCTCGGGGCGAAAATATTCGCCACGGGATGGATTTGGTTTTGCTATGCTGCACTGCAGCGAGTATCGAGGGCCGGCCGTGATGACTCAATCACTTGAGCGAAAATCCGCCGCGCGACTTGCGAGCGCCTTGCGGGACTTCGGGACGGCCGCCTACCATACCGCCGATTCCACCGGGACGGCTTGAGGGAGACACCAAGGTGACGCAGGAAACGGGCTCGATCGCGGGCATTCCCCAGCTGGCTCCGGCGCAGGCCTACGAGGTCCTGTCCGGCGGCGACGCCGCGCTGGTGGACGTGCGGACGCGGGCGGAATGGGCCTGGGTCGGCCTGCCGGACCTGTCGCCCATCGGGGCGCAGCCGGTCCTGGTCGAATGGCAGCGCTACCCCGACATGACCCGCAACCCCGCCTTCGTCGAGCAGGTGCTGGGCGCGCTGGGCGACAAGGCCCCCGCGAAGCTCCTGTTCCTGTGCCGCTCCGGCGGCCGTTCCCAGCAGGCCGCGCTCTCCGTCGCCGCGGCGCTGGCCGAGAAGGGCGTCGCCTGCGAGTGCTGCAACGTCGCCGAAGGGTTCGAGGGCGACCTCGGCCCCGACAACCACCGCGGCGGCGTGAACGGCTGGAAGGTCCGCGGCCTTCCCTGGGTCCAGAGCTGACCTGACGCGGCGCCCGTCCCGGACGGCGCCCCAACGCCGTCCGGGGCGGCCCCAAGCCGCCCCGCCCGCCGCCTGACCGTCCAGGGCGCCCCCGCCGCCCCTGAGGAGACCGAATGCCCGCCATGACTTCCCCGGATGGCCCGGCGCACGGCCGCCCCGCATACCCGTCGTTCGAATCCCCCCGCTCCTGCCCGCCGGCGCTGGTCGCCGCCTGGGACCGGGCCAAGGGACGCGTGCGCGACGAGATCGGCGAGGCGTTGCACGACAGCTGGATCGCCAACCTCGAGATCGAGGGCGCCGGGCAGGGCGTGGCCAAACTGACCGCGCCGACCGGGTTCATCGCCGAATGGGTCGACCGCTACTACGCCGAGAGCCTTCTGCGCGCCCTGCGCGCCGAGCTGCCCAACCTCCAGCGCGTCGACCTGCGCGCCGCCCCGCGCGGCGCGGCGCCCGAGGCGTCCGAGGCCCCCGCCCCGCGCCGCGAGGCCTCGCGCCCCGCGCAGGCCGCGCCCGCGGTGCGCGACGCGCTCGCCTCCGCCACGGCCGCCCGGCGCGAGGCGGAGCCCGCGCCCGCCCCTGCGCCCAGGCCCGCCGAGGCCCGGACCGCCGCTACCACCGATCCGGGCGAGTCGCCCTCGATCCCGCTGGACCCGCGCTTCACCTTCGACCGCTTCGTGGTCGGCAAGCCCAACGAGCTCGCCCACGCCGCCGCGCGCCGCGTGGCCGAGGGCGGGGACGTGACCTTCAACCCGCTGTTCCTCTATTCCGCCTCGGGCCTGGGCAAGACCCACCTGATGCACGCCATGGCCTGGCGCCTGGCCGAGTCGCGCCCCGAGGCGAAGGTGGTCCTGCTGACCGCCGAGCAGTTCATGTACCGCTTCATCCAGGCGCTGCGCTCGAAGGACATGATCGGCTTCAAGCAGATCTTCCGCTCGGTCGACGTGCTGATGATCGACGACGTGCAGTTCATCGCCGGCAAGGACTCCACCCAGGAGGAATTCTTCCACACCTTCAACGCCCTGGTCGATCAGGGCAAGCAGGTGGTGATCTCCGGCGACCGCAACCCGGTGGACATGGAGCACCTGGAGGAGCGGATCCGCTCGCGCCTGCAGTGGGGCCTGGTCGTCGACCTGCACCCCACCGACTACGAGCTGCGGCTGGGCATCCTGCAGTCGAAGCTGGACCTGCTGCAGGCCTCGCACCCCGAGGTCGTCATCCAGCCCCGGGTGCTGGAGTTCCTGGCCCACCGCATCAGCTCCAACGTCCGCGTGCTGGAAGGCGCGCTGACCCGGCTGACCGCCTTCGCCTCGCTGGTGGGGCGTCCGGTGGACCTCGACATGGCGCAGGAGTGCCTGGCCGACATCCTGCGCGCCGCGGACCGCAAGGTCACGGTGGAGGAGATCCAGCGCAAGGTCGCGGCCCACTACAACGTGCGCCTGACCGACCTGCTCTCGCCCCGGCGCGCCCGGGTGGTGGCCCGACCGCGGCAGGTGGCGATGTGGCTCGCCAAGACCCTGACCTCGAAGAGCCTGCCCGACATCGGCCGGCGCTTCGGCGGGCGCGACCACACCACGGTGATCCACGCCTGCAAGACCATCGAGAAGCTCAAGGAAACCGACAGCCAGATGGCCGAGGACCTCGAGCTCCTGCGCCGCATGCTCGAGGGCTGAGGCCCGCCGCCTCCAGAGGCGCCGCGCCCGCCGGTCGCGACGGCCGGCGCCCGTGCCGCCCGCGCGAGGCCGCCTCCGTGCAGGGGAGAGCGTCTCCCTCGCGGAGGAAACCGCGACCGCCCCCGCGACGGGTCTCGCCTCCGTGGCGGAATCCGCTCCGGCGGCAGATCCTGCCTGAGCCGTCGAAGAGGCCGCCTCCTCGGCGGCCCTGGGCCGGGCCATCCCAACGAGAGCGACCGGGCCCGCTCGACGGATGGACCGGGTCCCGCCCCGCTCCCTCGGCCCGATCCGGCTCGCGGCCTCCGCCGACCGCTTCCGGCCGGGCGCCCCGCCCGGCGCGGCTCAGGCGGCCCGGCGGGCGCGCGGCGTCTCCCCGACCTTGAACTCGGCGACCCTCGCCTGCACGGCGCGGGCCGAGTCGGTCATCCGCTCGGTCCGGCGCACGGCGTCCTGGGCCATCTCGGCATTGCGCTGGGTGGCCTGGTCGAGGCTGGCGACCGCCTGGCTGATCTCCTCGATCCCGGAGGTCTGCTCGGCGCTGGCGGCGCTGATCTCGGCGATGGTGCGCTCCAGCGTCGAGACCGCGTCCACGATCTCGGTCAGCGAGCCGCCGGCGCGCTTGGCCGAGGCGACGCCCTCGGCGACCTGCTTCACGCTCGCCTCGATCAGCCCCTTGATGTCGGAGGCCGCGTCGCCCGAGCGCTGGGCGAGCTGGCGCACCTCCGCCGCGACCACCGCGAAGCCCTTGCCGGCCTCGCCCGCGCGGGCGGCCTCGACGGCGGCGTTCAGGGCCAGCAGGTTGGTCTGGAAGGCGATGCCGTCGATCACCGAGGTGATCTCGGCGATGCGGGCCGAGCTCGCCTCGATCCGCTCGATGATCGCGACGGTGTCGGCGACCACCCGGCTGCCCGCCGCGGCGCTGCCCGAGGCGCGGCGCGAGAGATCGGCCGCCGCGCCCGCGTTCTGGGCGTTGCCGCGCACCGTGGCCGCGATCTCCTCCATCGTCGCGGCGGTCTCCTCCAGCGAGGCGGCCTGCCCCTCGGCCCGGCCGGCGAGGTCGCCGGCGTCGCCCGCCATCTCGCGGGCCAGCGCCACGATCGCGCCGGTCCCGTCGCGGGTCTCGGCCACCAGCTGGGCGAGGCGGGTCGCGGCGGCGTCGAGGTCGTCGCGAAGCTCCGCGAAGGCGCCCGAGAAGCTGCCGGTCATGCGCGCGTCGAGATCGCCCTCGGCCACCCTGGCCAGCGTCGCGCGCGCCGCGCCGACGCCGGTCTCGACGCTTGCCAGCATCCGGTTCATGCCCGAGGCCAGCGCCTGCAGCTCGGCGTCGTCGAAGCGGGCGGAGACCCGGCGCGAGAAGTCGCCGGCCACCGCCGAATCGACCACCGCGCCGAAGCTCTCGCCCAGTTCGCGCATCATCTCCGCCCGGCGCCGCGCGGCCTCGGCGGTCTGCGCCGCCTGGGCGGCTTCGGTCTCGCGCAGGGCGCGCTGGGTGTCGCGGAACACGGCCAGGGCGCGGGCCATGGCCCCGATTTCGTGGCGATGCTCGGCGCCGCGGATCTCGACCGAGAGATCGCCGCCCGCCAGCCGCTCCATGTCCGAGGCGGCGCCGCGCACCGCCCGGCCGATCGAGCCGCCGACCGCGGCGGCCACCCCGATCGCGAGGACCAGCGCCACCGCCGCGCCGATCGCGACCGCGGACTTGCCCGCGGCGGCGGAATCGCTCGCGTCGACGGCGAGCCCGGTCTGCCGGTCGACCACGCGGCGCTTGAGCTCGGCGGTCACGTCCAGCAGGCCGGGGCCGGCGACGTTCAGGCGCTGCTCGAGGATCGCCCGGCGGGCCTGGGCGGCGGCCTCCACCGGGTCGATGGCGGCGGCGGCGGCCTGCACCGCGGCGACCCCGGCCTCGGCGTCGCCGGGCACGTCGGTCTGCGCGGCCACGTAGGCGGCCCGGCGAATGGCGCGCTCCGCCGCCTCGTAGCCGGCGCGGGCGGCGTCGAGCGCCGCGCCGTCGCCGGAGGCGCGGAAGGCCGTCAGCTCCACCTCGGCGGTCAGCAGCAGCCGGCGCACCTGCTCGGTCGCCAGCAGCACCTCGTTGGCGCGCGGCTCGAAGGCGGTGCGCCCCTCGGCGCGCACCGCCAGCCCCTCCATCTCCTGCGAGGCGGCCCGGCGCGCGGCCTCGGCCGCCTCCATCGCCTCGGTCCCGAGCTGGGTCTGCACCCGCAGGTCGGCGAAGCCCGCGCCGTATTCGCGCGACAGCCGCGCCGCCTCGCCGAGCAGGCGCGTCTCCTCCGGCCGGTCGGCGAGGGCGGTCGCCAGGGCGGCGATCACCTGTTGCTGCTCGGCCACGTGGGCGACGATCGTCTCCACGTCCCCGGGGTCGCCGAAGGCGAGGTAGCGGAAGGCCGCGACGCGCATGTCCGCCACCTCCCGCACCAGGAGGTCGAGGGCGAGGTTGCGCTCGCTCGCCGCCGCGACCGAGTCCACGGCGCGGTCGATGCGCTGCATCGTGAGCCCCGAAACGGCGGCCAGGGCCATGACGACGACGATGGTCGCGGCGAAGCCGCCTGCGATGCGCTGGAAGATGCTGAGGCGGGCGAGCATGGCTTGGCTCCGGTCCGGGATGCGGAAGGGCGGCGAGGTCCGTCGCCCAGCGCATAACCGCTCCTGGTTTCCGGAACCTGAACGCGGCGCCCCGGAACGCCTCCGCCGGGCGGTTTCCGCTGCGAATCCCCCGCCGGCGCCGCGACGCGGCGCCTCCGCGGGCGTCGCGACCGTTGCGCCCGCCGCGCCAGCCGCTAGTGTGACCCTCCGAACAATCCGCGCCCTCCCGCCCCGGCGCCGCGCGCCTCGCGCGCGTCCGGCGGAGAGGGCCATCCGACCCGGCGGGGGACCATGAAGATCAGCGTCGAAAGGGCGGCCCTCCTGAAGGCCATGAGCCGCGCACAGGGCGTCGTCGAGCGCCGCACCACCATCCCGATCCTGTCGAACGTGCTGCTGGAAGCCTCGGGCGACACGCTGTCGATCCGCGCGACCGACCTCGACGTCGAGGTGCTGGAGCAGATCCCGGCGCTGGTCGAGCAGGCGGGCGCCACCACCGCGCCGGCGCACATGCTCCACGACATCGTGCGCAAGCTGCCCGACGGGGCGCAGGCGAGCCTGATCGACGACCCGGCCTCGGGGCGTCTCGAGGTCCGCGCCGGCCGCTCGGACTTCAAGCTGGCGACGCTGCCGCGGGAGGATTTCCCGGTGATGGCGTCCGCCGACTACGCCTGCGATTTCGAGGCGCCGGCGAAGGTGCTGCGGCGGCTGTTCGACAAGGCCAAGTTCGCGATCTCGACCGAGGAGACGCGGTATTACCTCAACGGCGTCTACATGCATGTCGCCGACGGGGCCGAGGGCAAGGCGCTGCGCTGCGTGGCGACCGACGGACACCGGCTGGCGCGGGTCGACGCGCCCCTGCCGCCGGGCGCCGAGTCGATGCCCGGCGTGATCGTGCCCCGCAAGACGGTGGGCGAGCTGAACCGGCTGCTCTCGGACGACGAGGCGGTGATCCAGGTCGGCGTGTCGGAGACCAAGGTGCGGTTCCGGGCGAACGGCGTGTCGCTGATCTCGAAGGTCATCGACGGCTCCTTCCCCGACTACACCCGGGTGATCCCGCAGGGGAATCCCAAGCGGATGGAGGTGGACGCGGCGGAGTTCGCCTCGGCCGTCGACCGCGTGGCGACGGTGAGCTCGGAGCGCTCGCGCGCCGTGAAGCTGGCGCTGAGCGAGGACCGGCTGGTGTTGTCGGTGAACGCCCCCGACAGCGGCGCCGCGACCGAGGAGGTGGCCGTCGCCTATTCCGAGGACCCGCTCGAGATCGGCTTCAACGCCCGCTACCTGCTGGAGATCGCCGGCCAGGTGGACCGCGAGAACGCGGTGTTCCTGTTCAACAACTCCGGCGACCCGACCCTGGTGCGGGAGGGCGACGACGAGAGCGCCGTCTACGTCGTCATGCCGATGCGGGTCTGAGGACCCGGGGACTCCATACCGACGCGCGCCCGGCGGGGGCCGGGTTCCCCGGCCCGGAGGCGCCCTGCGGGCGGGCTCGGCTGCGTCCCGCCCGTGGCGGAGCGCGGGCTTTTCCCCTCGGGCGAGGCGCATGACCCACGTCTCCACGCTGGCGCTGTCGCACTTCCGATCCCACCGCCTGGCGCGGCTGGCGCCGGGCGGGCGCTCGGTGGCGCTGTTCGGACCCAACGGGGCCGGCAAGACCAACCTGCTGGAGGCGCTGTCGCTGCTCTCCCCCGGCCGCGGCCTGCGCCGGGCGGAGGGCGAGGCGCTGGCGCGGAGGCCGGAGTCGCTCGGCTGGCGGGTGCAGGCGGTGGTGGAGACCCCCGACGGCCCCCATGAGGTCGAGACCGGGGCCGAGGCGCCCGGCGCCTCGCGCCAGGTGCGCCTCGACGGCAAGCCCGCGCCGCAGGTGCGGCTGGGCTCGCTGCTGCGGATCGCCTGGCTGACCCCCTCGATGGACCGGCTGTGGACCG
The DNA here is from genome assembly GCF_900113695.1 of Albimonas pacifica. Lineage (GTDB taxonomy): Bacteria > Pseudomonadota > Alphaproteobacteria > Rhodobacterales > Rhodobacteraceae > Albimonas > Albimonas pacifica. Next base: position 243,571 of record NZ_FOQH01000004.1, read on the forward strand.
AGGGCGCGGCGGAGCGGCGGCGCTTCCTCGACCGCACCGCCATGGGCTTCGATCCGGACCACGCCGAGGCCGCGCTCGCCTACGAGAAGGCGATGCGCGAGCGCAACCGGCTGCTGAAGGACGACGTGCGCGACGCCCGCTGGCTGGACGCGCTGGAGGCGCGGATGGCCGCCTCGGGCGCCGCGGTGGCCCGGGCCCGGGCGGTGGCGCTGGCGCGCCTCGCGCAGGCGCAGGCCGGGGCCGAGACCGCCTTCCCCGCCGCCGAGCTCGCGCTGGAGGGCGACCCCGACGCCGCCGTCGCCGCGGCGCTGGCGGCGGGAGAGGCGCCCGAAGGGGCGCAGGCGGCGGCGGAAGCCTCGCTCCGCTCGGCCCTGGCCTCCGGCCGGGGGGCGGACTACGCCGCCGGCCGCACGCTGGCGGGGCCGCATCGCACGGACCTGAAGGCGGTCTATTCGGCCAAGGGGATCGAGGCGCGGCTCTGCTCGACCGGCGAGCAGAAGGCGCTGCTCATCTCCCTGATCCTCGCCACCGCCCGGGCGCTGGCGGCGCAGACCGGCACGCCCCCGGTGCTGCTGCTCGACGAGGTCGCGGCCCATCTCGACGAGGCCCGCCGGGCCGCGCTCTACGCCGAGATCCGGGCGCTCGGCGCCCAGGCCTGGATGACGGGGACCGAGGCGCATCTCTTCGACGCGCTCGGCGACGAGGCCCTGCGCGTCACGGTCGCCGAGGGTCCCGACGGCTCGCGCACCACGCTGCAGGACTGAAGCGCCGCCGCCCCGCGGCCGCGGGGTCACGACGCGAGACGCCGCGGGCTCGCGCCCCGGCGCCGCCCCCCCCCGACGCCTGCCGATCCCGCGCGCCCCTCCCGTTCCCCGGGGGCGAAGCCGTCGACGGGGACGCAGGGCGGGGCGGTCGCGGCCGCGCAGCGGACGCGCCGGGGCGCCCGCGTCCTGCACGCCTCGGCGCCGGCGCGAACACCGCTCGCCTCGCGCCCGCCGCGCGCCTATCCTCCGCCGGCAGCCAGGGAGGCCCCCATGAAGTTCCGCGACAAGCTGGCCGACCCGGCCCGCGCGCTCTCGATCCAGTTCGCCACCATTCCCAGCCCGGTGGTCACGCAGGCCATCGCCGCCGCCGGCGCCGACGGCGTGCTGATCGACATGGAGCACGGGGCCGTCGACTGGGCGACCTGCCATGCCATGATCGCCGCCACCCAGGGCTTCGACTGCTCCCCCGCCGTGCGGATCTCGAAGATCGACGAGGCCGAGTGCAAGCGCGCCCTGGACATGGGGGCCGAGGGCATCTGCTTCCCCTTCGTCAACACCCCCGAGGACGCCGCCCGCTGCGTCGCCGCCCTGCGCTATCCGCCCGAGGGAACCCGCGGCTGGGGCCCGTTCCTGGCGTCGTCGCGCTGGGACGCCCCGCTCTTCGACTACCAGCCCCGCTTCGGCGACCGCCCCTACGGCTACTTCACCCTGGAGACCGCGCAGGCCGCGGAGAACGCGCAAGCCATCCTCGCCACCCCCGGCGTCGACATCGCGGTGATGGCGGCCTTCGACCTTTCCTCCGACCTCGGCCTCGCCGGCCGGTTCGACCACCCCGACTTCCTGGCGGCGGCGAAGAAGATCGAGGACGCGGCGCTCGCCGCCGGCGTGCCCCTGGCGGGCGGCGCCCGCGACGAGGCCCAGATCCGCGCCATGAAGGCACGCGGCTACCGCATCTTCGCGAATTTCGACGTGCTGATGCTCAAGGCCGCCGCCGCCGCCCAGGCCGGCTGGGTCAGGGGCTGATCCCGCCCCGAGCCCCCGCGCGCATCCGCGCCCATATCTAAAGAACGCGCGCGCGTGCGCGCGTGGACTTCGCCCCCCGCCCCGGATAAGGTGCCCGCGCCTACCAGGGAACAGGACGAGCATGAGCGACGAGGCCCAGCCGGGCGCCGAATACGGCGCGGATTCCATCAAGGTGCTCAAGGGGCTGGACGCGGTACGCAAGCGCCCGGGCATGTACATCGGCGACACCGACGACGGGTCGGGCCTGCACCACATGATCTACGAGGTCGTGGACAACGCCATCGACGAGGCGCTGGCCGGCCACGCCGACCGGGTGACCGTCACGCTGCATGCCGACGACTCGGTCTCCGTCTCCGACAACGGCCGCGGCATCCCGGTGGAGATCCACAAGGAAGAGGGCGTCTCGGCGGCCGAGGTCATCATGACCCAGCTGCACGCGGGCGGGAAGTTCGACCAGAACTCCTACAAGGTCTCCGGCGGCCTGCACGGCGTGGGCGTCTCGGTGGTGAACGCCCTCTCGGACTGGCTGGAGCTGCGCATCTGGCGCAACGGCAAGGCCCACTACGCCAAGTTCGAGCATGGCGCGACCGTCGAGCCCCTGCGCGTCACCGGCGACGCCGAGGGCCGCAAGGGCACCGAGGTGCGCTTCCTCGCCAGCCTCGACACCTTCTCCAACCGCGACTTCGTGTGGAAGACGCTCGAGCATCGCCTGCGCGAGCTCGCCTTCCTCAACTCCGGCGTCCGGATCCTGCTGACCGACGAGCGCAGCGCGGAACCGCAGGTGGAGGAACTCTACTACGAAGGCGGGATCGAGGCCTTCGTGCGCTATCTCGACCGCTCCCGCACGCCGCTGATGACCGCCCCCGTGGTGGTCAAGGGCGAGCGCGACGGGATCGAGGTCGAAGCCGCCCTGTGGTGGAACGACGGCTACCACGAGACGGTGCTGCCCTTCACCAACAACATCCCTCAGCGCGACGGCGGCGCCCATCTCGCGGGCTTCCGCGGCGCGCTGACCCGCACGATCAACGCCTATGTCGCCTCCTCGGGCATCGCCAAGAAGGAGAAGGTCTCGCTCACCGGCGACGACGCCCGCGAGGGGCTGACCTGCGTGCTCTCGGTCAAGGTGCCCGACCCCAAGTTCTCCTCCCAGACCAAGGACAAGCTGGTCTCGTCGGAGGTGCGCCCGGCGGTCGAGAACCTGATGAACGAGAAGCTCGCCGAGTGGTTCGAGGAGAACCCCAAGGAGGCCCAGAACGTCGTCGGCAAGATCGTCGAGGCCGCGCTTGCGCGCGAGGCCGCCCGCAAGGCCCGCGAGCTGACCCGGCGCAAGACCGCGATGGACGTCGCCTCCCTGCCCGGCAAGCTCGCCGACTGCCAGGAGAAGGACCCCGCCAAGTCCGAGCTGTTCATCGTGGAGGGCGACTCGGCCGGCGGCTCGGCCAAGCAGGGCCGGCACCGCGGCAACCAGGCGGTGCTGCCGCTGCGCGGCAAGATCCTCAACGTCGAGCGCGCGCGCTTCGACAAGATGCTCGGCTCGGACCAGGTGGGCACGCTGATCACCGCGCTCGGCACCGGCATCGGGCGGGACGAGTTCAACCTCGACAAGCTGCGCTACCACAAGATCATCGTGATGACCGACGCCGACGTCGACGGCGCCCACATCCGCACCCTGCTGCTGACCTTCTTCTACCGGCAGATGCCCGAGCTGATCGAGGCCGGCTACCTCTACATCGCCCAGCCGCCCCTCTATAAGGTCACCCGCGGCAAGTCCGAGGTGTATCTGAAGGACGAGCGGGACCTGGAGAACTTCCTGATCCGCGAAGGCTCCGCCGACGCCTCGCTCGAGCTCGCGGGCGGCGAGGTGCGGGCCGGCCCCGACCTGCTGGCCGCGATCGACGAGGCGCGCGCCGCCCGGGCGATCCTCAACACCTTCCCGACCAACTACCCGCGCTTCATCCTCGAGCAGGCGGCGATCGCCGGCGCCTTCGCGCCCGAGGCTTCGGCCGACCCGCAGGGGACCGCGGCCCGGGTGGCGCAGCGCCTCGACTCCGTCGCCCCCGACACCGAGCGGGGCTGGCGCGGCGAAGCGATCGCCGACGGCGGCCTGCGTCTGGTGCGCACCCTGCGCGGCGTGACCGAGACCCGGACCCTCGACGGCCCGGTGTTCCGCGCCGCCGAGGCGCGCCGCCTCGCCTCCGTCGCGCCGAAGCTCGCGGAGGTCTACGGCGGCGGCGGCACCACCGATCCCGACGCCCCGGCGCCGGTGGTGGCCCCCGTCACCCTGCGCCGGAAGGAGCGCGGCTACCCGGTCCGCGGCCCGCTGGAGCTCCTGGACCTGGTGATGGCCGAGGGCGAGCGGGGCCTGTCGCTGCAGCGCTACAAGGGTCTGGGCGAGATGAACCCGGGCCAGCTGTGGGAGACGACGCTCGACCCCGACGCGCGCACCCTCCTCCAGGTCCGGATCGATGACATGGAGGACGCCAACGACATCTTCGCCCGCCTGATGGGCGACGTCGTCGAGCCGCGCCGCCAGTTCATCCAGGACAACGCCCTGAACGTCGCGAACCTCGACGTCTGAGGCGCCCCCGCACGACCGAGAGGCCCCGGTTCCGCGCCGGGGCCTTTCGCATTCCGGCGCCCCCGCGGGCGCCCGCGGCGACCCCGCCGATCCCGGGCCGCCGCCTGCCCCGCGCCCCTGACCCGCGCCCCTGACCCGCGCGACGTCGCCGCAGCCGCCGGCGGGCACGGGTTGCGTTCATTCGACCTGTGGCAGTGTCGCGATGTGAAATCGTGCCGCCGCGTTGCGCGGAGCGCGCCGATCCTGCCCGTCGTCCCGGCGATTTCGGCCCGGACGCCTCCGACGCCGCCGCCCGTGAACCGCCCCGAAAGGACACGATGACGCCCACCGAAGCCTATGACGCCCTGCTCTACCACGCCCGCCGCATCTCGGCGCTGGAACAGGCCGCGGGCCTGCTCGCCTGGGACCAGGAGACGATGATGCCCCCGCGCGGCGGCGCGCAACGGGCCGAACAGATGGGCGCGCTCGCCGCGGTGCTGCAGGAGCTGCGCACGGATCCCCGGCAGGAGGACTGGCTGGCGACGGCGGAGGGGCTCGACGACCCGGCGCCCGACGTGCGGGCCGACCTGCGCGAGATCCGCCGCGACCTGACCCGCGCCGCCCGCCTGCCCGCCGGCCTCGCCGAGGCGCTGGCGCGCGAGCGCTCGGCCAGCCACCAGATCTGGGCGCAGGCCCGCGCCGACCGCGACTTCGCCGCCTTCGCCCCCGCGCTCGGCCGCGTGCTGGCCCTGCGGCGGGAAGAGGCGCAGGCGGTGGCCGACCCGGGCCAGGACCTCTACGACGCGCTGCTCGACCACTACGAGCCGGGCGCCAGCGTCGCGCAGATGGAGCCGGTCTTCGCCCGCCTGCGCGAGGGGCTGACCGGGCTTCTGGACCGGATCCGCGGGTCCTCGGTGCGGATGCCCAAGATTTCGGGCGCCTTCCCCGAGACGGCGCAGATGGCGCTGGCGCACGAGCTGGCCGGGCACTGCGGCTACGACTTCGCCTCCGGACGGCTGGACCGGGCGGTGCATCCGTTCTCCTCCGGCTCGGGGGGCGACGTGCGCATCACCACCCGCGTCGATCCCGCCAATCCGACCGAATGCCTGTTCGCCACCCTGCACGAGACGGGCCACGCGCTCTACGAACAGGGCATCGCGGCGGAGCTGCACATGCGCCCCGCCGGCGGCCATGCCTCGATGGGCGTGCACGAGAGCCAGTCGCGGTTCTGGGAGAACCACGTCGGCCGCTCCGCCGCCTTCGCCCCGTTCCTGCGCGACCGCATGAAGATCGCCTTCGGCGGCCTCGGCCTGCGCTCGGCCGACGCGCTGTTCGCCTCCGTCAACGCGGTGGCCGCCGGCTTCATCCGCACCGCCTCGGACGAGGCGCAGTACGACCTGCACATCCTGATGCGCTTCGACCTGGAGCGGGCGCTGCTCTCGGGCGACCTGCCGGTCGAGGATCTGGAGATCGCCTGGGCCGACCGGTTCGAGGCGGACTTCGGCCGCCGCCCGCCCCACGCCGGCCTCGGCTGCCTGCAGGACGTGCATTGGTCGGAGGGGCTGATCGGCTACTTCCCGACCTACACGCTGGGCAACCTCAACGCCGCCGCGCTGGCCGCCGCCCTGCGTCGGGACCTGCCGGATTTCGACGAGATCCTGCACCGGGGGGACCTGGCCGAGCCGCTCGACTGGCTGCGCGAGAAGGTGCACCGCCACGGTCGGGTGATCCCGGCGGGCGAACTGATGGCGCAGGCCTGCGGCGGTCCGGTGGACGAGGCCCCGCTGCTCGCCCATCTGGAGGCGAAGTTCGGCGCGATCTACGCCCTCTAGCGGGGGCTCACCCCCTCGCCGGGCGGCGGGAGAGCTGCACCAGCAGGATGCCCACGGTGACGATCCCCACGCCCAGCAGGTCGCGGGGGCCCAGCGTCTCGCCCAGCAGCAGGGCGGCGACGGCGACGCCGAGGCAGGGGTTGAGGAAGTGGAAGGCGGCGGCGTTGGTCGGGCCGATGCGGCGCACCAGCAGGAACCAGACCAGCGTCGCCAGGATCCCCGAGAACAGGATCGAATAGCCCAGCCCCAGCAGCATCGGCAGCGACCAGGTCACGTCGGCCACGCTCTCGAACGCCAGCGCGAAGGGGGCGAGGCCGACGCCCCCCACCAGCATCTGCAGGCCCACGATCATCAGCACGTTGGGCCCCGGCGAGACGCCGCGCACCACCAGCGTGGCCACCGCCAGCGCCAGCGCGCCCAGGGCCGCGAGGCCGACGAAGAGCGGGTCGGCCCCGCCCTCGATCCGCGCGCCCATGATCACCGCGACGCCCGCGAAGCCCAGCGCGAGCCCGGCCGCGCCGAGGCGCGAGGGCCGCTCGGACAGGAAGGCCCAGGCGCCGGCCGCCACGAACAGCGGCAGGGTCGAGGCGATGATCGCCGCGAGCCCGCCGTCGATCCGGGTCATCGCCAGGAAGTTGAGCCCCAGGTAGAGGCTGTTCTGGCAGAGCCCGAAGACCACCACCAGGCCCCACTGCCGGCGGGTCAGCCGCGCCGACTGCCCCATGGCCGCGGCCAGCGCGCAGGCCAGCAGGCCCGCGACCGCGAAGCGCGCGGTCAGGGCCAGGAACGGCGGCGCGTCGGCCACCACGAACTTCGCCGCGGTGAAGGCCGAGGACCACAGCATCGCGAAGCCCAGCCCCATCAGCATCGCCAGCGGATCCAGCCCTGCCCAGCGGGTCTGCGGGGCGGCCTGGGCGGCGGCGGCTTCGGGGGCGGGAGCGGGGGCGTCGGTCATCCTCTCCGCCCTAGCACTTCCGCGACGCCGCCGCCAGCGAGAGCCCGTGCGGCCGCCCTGCGCGCCGCGCGGGCGCCGGGCCCCGCGCCGCCGCCCCGCACTCGCGCCGCGACCGCCTGCAGGCGAGGCCGGTTTCCCCCTGCAACCGCCGCGGGCGGGCCTTGCCGCGCCCCAGCATCGACAGGCGGGCGCGAATCGCCCGTCAGGCGCGTTTCCGCTGCGTCTGCGAAAAGCCGTCGCCCGTTGTGATCACAGCCCTTGAGCGTGTGATCACAGACGTCGGTTTTTCGGCTTTGCGCGAAAGAGTCGATTGCGGCGGGCGCTCGGGCGCGTCTAAAAGGCGCCGAAGGCCGGATCGCCGGCGACGGGGCCCGCCCCCTGCGGGGGCTCGACCCATGCGCGCCGCCGCGACCCGGCTCCCGAGGGAGAACCGCGGAAGGGTGCGATCGACATGAACATCCACGAATACCAGGCCAAGCAGCTCCTCAAGGAGTATGGCGCGCCGGTGGCCGACGGCCGGGCCGTGACCCGGGCCGAAGAGGCGAAGACCGCCGCAGGCGCCCTGGACGGCCCCCTGTGGGTGGTGAAGGCCCAGATCCACGCGGGCGGCCGCGGCAAGGGCAAGTTCAAGGAAGCCTCCGCCGGCGAGAAGGGCGGCGTGCGCCTCGCGAAGTCGGTCGAGGAAGCGGCGGAAGAGACCGCCCGCATGCTCGGCCGCACGCTGGTGACCCACCAGACCGGCCCGGCCGGCAAGCAGGTCAACCGCATCTACATCGAGGACGGCGCGGACATCGAGACCGAGCTCTACCTCGCGCTGCTCGTCGACCGCGACACCTCGCGCATCTCGTTCATCGCCTCCACCGAGGGCGGCATGGACATCGAGGAGGTGGCCGCCCACACGCCCGAGAAGATCGTCACCTTCTCGGTCGACCCGGCCTCGGGCGTCTCCGCCTTCCACGGCCGCAAGGTGGCCTTCGCGCTGGGCCTCAAGGGCCAGGCGTTCAAGGAGTGCGTGGCGCTGGTCTCCAAGCTCTACAAGCTGTTCGTCGAGAAGGACGTCAGCCTGCTGGAGATCAACCCGCTGATCGTGATGACGGACGGCCACATCCGTTGCCTCGACTGCAAGATGAACTTCGATTCCAACTCGCTCTACCGCCAGCCCGAGGTGTTCTCGCTGCGCGACGAGACCGAGGAGGATCCCAAGGAGCTCGAGGCCTCCAAGTACGACCTCAACTACATCGCGCTCGACGGCGAGATCGGCTGCATGGTCAACGGCGCCGGCCTCGCGATGGCGACGATGGACATCATCAAGCTCTACGGCTCCGAGCCCGCCAACTTCCTCGACGTGGGCGGCGGCGCGACCAAGGAGAAGGTGACCGAGGCCTTCAAGATCATCACCTCCGATCCGCAGGTGAAGGGCATCCTGGTCAACATCTTCGGCGGCATCATGCGCTGCGACGTCATCGCCGAGGGCGTGATCGCCGCGGTGAAGGAGGTCGGGCTGAAGGTTCCGCTGGTGGTCCGGCTCGAGGGCACCAACGTCGACCTCGGCAAGAAGATCATCGGCGAGAGCGGCCTGAACGTGATCGCGGCCGACAACCTGTCGGACGCGGCCGAGAAGATCGTCAAGGCGGTCAAGGGCTGAGGCCTCCGGGGCCTGCGGGAGACGCTTCACGGCGATGACGCTCGACGTCTGCACATACGAGAACCGGCCGAACGAACTCGTGGCCCTCAAGCTCCTGGTCCTGAGCCTCGCTCGCCAGGAGCCGGAGGCGCGGGTTCACGTTCCCACGGCCGGGATGCCGCAGGCGTCCCTCGACTGGCTTTCCGGCCAGGCGAACGTGGCGCTCCATCCGGAGATCGAGCTCGACGGCAAGGGCTGGGACGTCAAGCCGTCGATCCTGATCGGCCTTCTCGAGGGCGGTCTGGAGCAGGTCGTGTGGATGGACGCCGACATCATCGCGGCGCGGCCGCTGGGGGACCTGTTCTCCGGCATGGGCCCGGAGACGCTGGGCGTCGCGGACGAGGCCTGGCGGCCCCGCCGCGTCGGCACGCGGATCCGGGCGCAGGCCCATGGCCTGCCCGGCCTGACGGAGCTGGGGTTCACCGCGAACACCTGCATCGTCCGGGCGACCCGAAGCCATCTGAGGCTGCTCGAGGACTGGCTGGCCCTGCTGAAGGGGGACGCCTACCGCGCCGCCCAGGCGGGCCACTGGGCCGAGCGTCCGTTCCACCTTCTGGGCGACCAGGACCTGCTGAACGCCGTGCTCGGCGCCCGCCCAGGGGCGGAGCGTCAGGTGCGCCGGGTCCGGAGCGGGCGCGACATCGCGCACTGCTTCCTGGACATGGACTACACGTTCGGCGAGCGGGTGCGGGCCGCGGCGTCGGGGGGGCTCCGGCTCTACCACGCCCACCGGTCCAACCCGTGGCTGCGCAAGGCGGCGGGCGTCGCGCCCGATTTCTCGCGGGCGACCTCGCCCTACAGGATCGCGGCGAAACGCTACGCGGCCGAGCTGGAGCCCGAGGAGCGGACCTGGCTGGAGAACGACGGACCGTTCGCCGGCCTGGCGCAGCGCCTGTCCTTCGGCCGCCCCGACCTGGCGGGCCTTGCGCCCGCCGCCCGCGGGAGCTTCAGGCGGGCCCTGTCCCGCGCGAAATCGAACTGGGTCCGGGCGTGCCAGGCGCGTGCGCCTCGACCGGACGCGGCAATCGCCGAACAGAAACAGATCTAGACCGTCCGTCGGCGGCGCCGACGCGGTCCAGCTTGCGAGGAAGACACGAACATGGCCGTACTCGTCGATGAAAACACCAAGGTGATCTGCCAGGGCATCACCGGCTCGCAGGGCACCTTCCACACCGAGCAGGCGATCGCCTACGGCACCAAGATGGTCGGCGGCGTCACGCCGGGCAAAGGCGGGATGGACCATCTCGGCCTGCCCGTCTTCGACGGCGTGATCGAGGCCAAGGAGCGCACCGGCGCCAACGCCTCGGTGATCTACGTGCCGCCGCCCTTCGCCGCCGACTCGATCCTCGAGGCGATCGACGCCGAGATGGAGCTGATCGTGTGCATCACCGAGGGCATCCCGGTGCTGGACATGATGAAGGTGAAGCGCGCGCTGCAGGGCTCGTCCTCGATCCTGATCGGGCCGAACTGCCCCGGCGTGATCACCCCGGACGCCTGCAAGATCGGCATCATGCCCGGCCACATCCACAAGCGCGGCAAGGTCGGCGTCGTGTCCCGCTCGGGCACGCTGACCTATGAGGCGGTGCTGCAGACCACGGTGGCGGGCCTCGGCCAGTCGACCTGCATCGGCATCGGCGGCGACCCGATCAAGGGCACCGAGCACATCGACGCGCTGGAGTGGCTGCTGGGCGACCCCGAGACCGAGGCGATCATCATGATCGGCGAGATCGGCGGCGCCGCCGAGGAAGAGGCCGCGCAGTTCATCGCCGACGAGGCGAAGAAGGGCCGCGCCAAGCCGATCGCGGGCTTCATCGCCGGCCGCACGGCCCCTCCGGGCCGCCGCATGGGCCACGCGGGCGCGATCATCTCGGGCGGCAAGGGCGGCGCCGAGGACAAGATCGAGGCCATGAAGTCCGCCGGCTACGTGGTCGCCGACAGCCCCGCCGGTCTCGGCGAGGCGGTTCTCAAGGCCATGGGTCGCTGAGCGCAAGGCGACGGGGGGCGGGATCGCCGCCCCCCGTCCCCCTGGAGGTCGCGGGATGCCGATATTCAGGCACGACGGGAAGCTGCACTACTTCGCGCATGTGCCGAAGTGCGCCGGCATTTCCGTCGAGACATACCTGGAGGCGCGCTTCGGCCCGCTCGCCATGCTCGACAACGGATTCAACCCCCGTCCGCGCAACCGACGCTGGACCAGCAGCTCCGCGCAGCATGTGGCGGTCGCGGACCGCGACACGCTGTTTCCCGCGGACTGGTTCGCCTCGGCCTTCGCCGTGGTGCGCAACCCCGTGTCCCGCTTCGCCTCCGCCTACAACTTCAACGCGCTGCGGCTGAACTGGATGCCCCCGGGCATGAGCCCGCTGGAGTGGCTCGAGGAGCACGTGGCGTTCGAGCCGATCTGCCCGTTCTACAACGACAACCACCTCCGCCCGCAGAGCGCGCTGGTCCCGCAGGGCGCGCGCGTCTTCAAGCTGGAGGACGGGCTGGAGGCGATCCCCCCCTGGCTCGACGAGATCACCGGCGAAACGGCGCCGGAGCTGTCGATCCCGCGCACCAACGAGATCCTCGACGGCGCGTCCGACTATTTCGACAAGCAGCCCCTGCCCGAGGCGGCGATCGCCCGGATCGAGGCGCACTACGCCGAGGACTTCGAGCGCTTCGGCTACGGCCGGCCCGCGAAGACCCCCTCGGTCTACGTGCCGCGCAAGGCCGCGCCGGCGGGATCGCCGATGGCGCGCCGGGGCCGCGGCCGCTCGCTGATGAAGCGCCGGGCGTGGAAGCGCCTGGTGGTCGCCACCCAAAGACCCATCTTGCTGCCATGAGCCTTTCGGCGCTTCCCAACGCCCATGGCGGCGCATACGTGGGGGCCGCAGCCGCGCGCCCCGACGCACCCGCGCAAGGCGATCGCCCTATGCGGCGTTCGCGCGAGCTGCGATACGATCGTCCGGCCAGGGGCTCGCGCTCCTGTTCCAGAAACCCAAGGGAGGGCGCGCGCGCGCCTGCACAGCCATGACGGACCAGAGCCCCAACAAGGCGTTCCACTCCTCGTCGTTCCTCCAGGGCCACAACGCGGTCTTCGTCGAGCAGCTCTATGCGCGCTACGCGAAGGACCCGTCCTCGGTGGACGAGAGCTGGCGGAAGTATTTCGAGAGCCTGGGCGACGATCCCGCGGCCGTCGAGGCCGAGGCCGCCGGCCCGTCGTGGGAGCGCGCCGACTGGCCGCCGCAGGACTTCTCCGAGCTGACCGGCGCCCTGACCGGCGAATACGGCCCCCTGCTCGACCGCTCCCCCAGGGAGCTGGGCGAGAAGATCGCCGCCAAGGCCAAGGCCGACGGCAAGCCCGCCTCGGCCGCCGAGATCAAGCAGGCGGTGCTGGACTCGGTCCGCGCCATCATGCTGATCCGCAACTTCCGCATCCGCGGCCACCTCGCCGCCGACCTGGATCCGCTGGGCCTGACCGCCCGCACCCCGCACCCCGAGCTCGACCCGCGGACCTACGGCTTCGCCGAGGCCGACATGGACCGGCCGATCTTCCTCGATCAGGTGATGGGGCTCGAGACCGCCACGATGCGCGAGATCGTGGCGCTGGCCTCGCGCACCTACTGCGGCACCTTCGCGCTGCAGTACATGCACATCTCCAACGCCGAGGAAGCCGGCTGGCTGAAGGAGCGGATCGAGGGCTACGGCAAGGAGATCCAGTTCACCAAGCAGGGCCGCCGCGCGATCCTCAACAAACTGGTCGAGGCCGAGGGCTTCGAGAAGTTCCTCCATGTCAAATACATGGGCACCAAGCGCTTCGGCCTGGACGGCGGCGAGGCGCTGATCCCCGCCATGGAGCAGATCATCAAGCGCGGCGGCGCGCTGGGCGTGAAGGAAATCGTCATCGGCATGCCTCACCGAGGGCGTCTCAACGTCCTGGCGGCCGTGATGGGCAAACCCTACCGCGCGATCTTCCACGAGTTCCACGGCGGCTCGGTCACCCCGGACGAGGTCCAGGGTTCCGGAGATGTGAAGTATCACCTGGGCGCCAGCTCGGACCGCGCCTTCGACGGCAACTCGGTGCACATGTCGCTGACCGCCAACCCCTCGCACCTCGAGGCGGTGAACCCGGTCGTGCTCGGCAAGGTGCGCGCCAAGCAGTACCAGCTGCATGACGAGGACCGCATCGCCGTCCTGCCGATCCTGCTGCACGGCGACGCGGCCTTCGCCGGCCAGGGCGTGGTGGCGGAGTGCTTCGGCCTCTCGGGCTTGAAGGGCCACCGCACCGGCGGCACCATCCACATCGTGGTGAACAACCAGATCGGCTTCACCACGGCGCCCCACAACTCGCGCTCGTCCCCGTACCCGACGGACATCGCGCTGATGGTCGAGGCGCCGATCTTCCACGTGAACGGCGACGACCCCGAGGCGGTGGTCCACGCCGCCAAGGTCGCGACCGAGTATCGCCAGAAGTTCCACAAGGACGTGGTGCTGGACATCTTCTGCTACCGTCGCTTCGGTCACAACGAAGGCGACGAGCCGATGTTCACGCAGCCGCAGATGTACAACAACATCAAGCGGCACAAGACCACGCTGCAGCTCTATACGGACCGTCTGATCGCCGACGGCCTGATCCCCGAGGGCGAGATCGAGGACGAGAAGGCGCGCTTCCAGGCCTTCCTTTCCGAGGAGTTCGAGACCGCCAAGGAATACCGTCCCAACAAGGCCGACTGGCTGGACGGCAAGTGGTCGGGCATGGGCGCGGGCGAGGGCGAGTACCAGCGCGGCGCCACCGCCGTCCCGATCGAGCGCCTGCGCGAGGTCGGCGAGGCGCTGACCACGATCCCCGACAGCGTGAAGGCCCACAAGACCGTGGCCCGCGTCTACGAGGGCCGGCGCGAGATGCTGGAGTCGGGCAAGGGCATCGACTGGGCCTTCGCCGAGGCGATGGCCTTCGGCACCCTGCTGGCCGAGGGGCACCCGGTGCGCCTCGCCGGCCAGGACTCGACGCGCGGCACCTTCTCGCAGCGCCACTCGGGCATCGTCGACCAGCAGACCGAGGAGCGGTACTTCCCGCTCAACAACATCAAGTCCGGCCAGGCCCAGTACGAGGTCGTGGACTCGATGCTCTCGGAATACGCGGTGCTGGGCTACGAATACGGCTACTCGCTGGCCGAGCCCAACACGCTGACGCTCTGGGAGGCGCAGTTCGGCGACTTCGCCAACGGCGCCCAGATCATGATCGACCAGTTCGTGAGCTCCGGCGAGCGCAAGTGGCTGCGCATGTCCGGCCTGGTGATGCTGCTGCCCCATGGCTACGAGGGCCAGGGGCCGGAGCATTCCTCCGCCCGCCTCGAGCGGTTCCTGCAGATGTCGGCCGAGGACAACTGGATCGTCGCCAACTGCTCGACCCCGGCGAACTACTTCCACATCCTGCGCCGGCAGATCCACCGCACCTTCCGCAAGCCGCTGGTGATCATGACGCCGAAGTCGCTGCTGCGGCACAAGAAGGCGGTCTCGACGCTGGAGGATCTGGCGACCGGATCGTCCTTCCACCGGGTGCTGTGGGACGACGCCGAGATGGGCGGCGGCTCGGAGATCGCGCTGAAGCCGGATGCGGAGATCAAGCGCGTCGTGATCTGCTCGGGCAAGGTCTACTACGACCTGCTCGAGAAGCGCGACGCCGAGGGCCGCGACGACGTCTACCTGCTCCGGCTGGAGCAGTTCTATCCGTTCCCCGCGATCTCGCTGACCAAGGAGCTGTCGCGCTTCAAGGACGCCGAGATCGTCTGGTGCCAGGAGGAGCCCAAGAACCAGGGCGCCTGGACCTTCGTGGAACCGAACATCGAATGGGTGCTGGGCCGCATCGGCGCCGCCAGCGGACGGCCGCGCTATGCGGGTCGTCCGGCCTCGGCGTCGCCGGCGACCGGCCTCGCCTCGAAGCACAAGCAGGAGCAGGAGACGCTGGTCTCCGACGCGCTCGGCTGACGGGAGACTGAGAAGATGGCTGTTGAAGTGAGGGTCCCGACCCTCGGCGAGAGCGTCACCGAAGCGACCGTGGCGACCTGGTTCAAGAAACCGGGCGACGCCGTGGCGGTGGACGAAATGCTGTGCGAACTGGAGACCGACAAGGTCACCGTCGAGGTTCCCAGCCCCGCCGCCGGCGTGCTGGGCGAGATCGTCGCCGCCGAAGGCGACACCGTGGGCGTCGACGCCCTGCTCGCCACGGTCGAGGAAGGCGAGGGCAAGGCCCCCGCGCCGAAGAAGGCCGAGCCGAAGCCGGAGGCCAAGGCCGAGCCGAAGGCCGAGGAGGCGCCCGCCTCCGCCGACGCCGGCGGCGAGACCGTCGAGGTGAAGGTGCCCAGCCTGGGCGAGTCCGTCTCCGAGGCCACCGTCTCGACCTGGTTCAAGCAGGTCGGCGACGAGGTCGCGGCCGACGAGATGCTGTGCGAGCTCGAGACCGACAAGGTCTCGGTCGAGGCGCCGAGCCCCGCGGCCGGCGTCCTGGCCGAGATCCTGGTGGCCGAGGGCGACACGGTCCAGGCCGGCGGCGTGCTGGCCAGGATCACCGCCGGCGCCTCGGCGGGGGCCGCGAAGCCCGCGCCGAAGTCCGACGACGCGCCCGCGGCGGCCCCGGCCTCCGGCAAGAAGGACGTCGAGGACGCGCCGTCCGCCAAGAAGCTGATGGCCGAGAAGGGCCTGACCCCCGACCAGGTCAAGGGCACCGGCCGCGACGGGCGGATCATGAAGGAGGACGTCCAGAAGGCGGCCTCCGGCGCCTCCGCCCCGGCGCCCGCGCCGCAGCCCGCCCAGGCGCCCCGCGCGCCGGTCGCGGCCTCGGACGCGGACCGGGAGGAGCGGGTGCGCATGACGCGCCTGCGCCAGACCATCGCCCGCCGCCTGAAGGACGCGCAGAACACCGCCGCCATGCTGACCACCTACAACGAGGTGGACATGAAGGCGATCATGGAGCTGCGCGACGAGTACAAGGGCGTCTTCGAGAAGAAACACGGCGTGAAGCTCGGCTTCATGTCCTTCTTCGTGAAGGCCTGCGTGCACGCCCTGAAGGAGGTGCCCGAGGTCAACGCCGAGATCGACGGGACCGACGTCGTCTACAAGAACTACTACCACATGGGCGTCGCCGTCGGCACGCCCAACGGGCTGGTGGTTCCGGTGGTGCGCGACGCCGATCACATGGGCTTCGCCGACATCGAGAAGAAGATCGGCGAGCTGGGCGTGCGCGCCCGCGACGGCAAGCTGTCGATGGCCGAGATGCAGGGCGGCACGTTCACGATCTCGAACGGCGGCGTCTACGGCTCGCTGATGTCCTCGCCGATCCTCAACCCGCCGCAGTCGGGCATCCTCGGGATGCACAAGATCCAGGAGCGTCCGATGGTCGTCGGCGGCCAGATCGTCATCCGCCCGATGATGTACCTGGCGCTGAGCTACGACCACCGGATCGTCGACGGCAAGGGCGCCGTGACCTTCCTGGTGCGGGTCAAGGAGGCGCTGGAGGATCCCCGGCGCCTGCTGATGGACCTCTGAGGCCGACCCGATGCTCCAGCCCGTCCGCCGCGCGATCGTCGCCGCCATAGGCGGCGTCGCCATCGCCTCCGTGGCGGCGGGCTGGGGCCTCTGGCTTTCCTGGGGCGCGACCGGCTGGCCGGGCCTCGACGCTTGGGCGCAGGGCGTCGACCCGCGGGACGCGCTCCTGTTCTGCGCCAACCTGATGCTCGTGGGCGGGTCTCTCGCGACGCTCGCGCCGGGGCTGCTGCCGACGACGGCCGTCCCCCCGGCGGAGGCGGCGCCGGCCGGCCCGGTGGGGCGGCGGACCGCGCTCGGGCTTCAGCTCGGCGTGGGCGCCCTCCTGCTGGCCTGCATCCTGCCCTACGCCGTCGGCGCGCCCGCGTGGTCGCCGTTCGCGATGGTCCGCAGCGTCGCGCCCGACTGGGGCCTGCTGGCGGTCGGCTCGCTGATCGCGACGCTGTCCGGCGGCCAGTGCCTCCGCCGCGCGCTGCGCGCCCCGACCGCGACCGCGGCCGGGATCTGAGACGGGAGACGCAGCCATGCCCGAAACCGTCCCCCTCGGCGGCTCCGAAATCACTGTGCTCGCGCTGGGCGGCCTGCTGCTGTTCGTCCAGTTCGTGCTGATGGCGGTTCCGGCCAACCTCCAGCTCGGCCCGGGCAAGACCATGGGCCCGCGCGACAGGCCGCTGGAGCTGACCGGCAAGGCCGGGCGGCTGCACCGGGCGCTGTCGAACATGCATGAATCGCTGCTGTTCTACGCGGTGGCGGCGGTGTCGGTGACCCTGCTGGGCGCGGCCTCGCCGCTGACGGCGGCCTGCGCGTGGATCTGGCTCGCGGCCCGCGTGCTCTACGTCCCCGCCTACGCCTTCGGCTGGACCCCCGGCCGCTCCCTCATCTTCGCGGTGGGCAACGGCGCCGCGCTGCTTATGATCCTCGTCGCGCTGCTCGGCTGAGAGCGCGCGGCCCGAACCCGCGGGCGATGACCCGCAAGGAGGACCCAATGTCCGAGACCGAATTCGACCTGGTCGTCATCGGCGGCGGCCCCGGCGGCTACTACTGCGCGATCCGCGCCGCCCAGCTGGGCCTGAAGACCGCCTGCGTCGAGGGACGCGGCACGCTCGGCGGCACCTGCCTCAACGTGGGCTGCATCCCCTCCAAGGCGCTGCTGCACTCGTCCGAGCTGGTGCACGAGACCGGCGACAACTTCGCCAAGATGGGCATCTCGGTCGGCGAGGTCTCGGTCGATGTGGCCAAGATGCTCGAGTACAAGCAGGGCGTGATCGACTCCAACACCGGCGGGATCGAGTTCCTGTTCAAGAAGAACAAGGTCACCTGGCTGAAGGGCTACGGCAAGATCACCGGCAAGGGCCAGGTCGAGGTCTCGGGCGAGTCCGAGGGGACCTACAAGGCCAAGAACATCGTCATCGCCACCGGCTCCGACGTCGCCGTCCCCCCCTTCGTGGAGCTGGACGAGGAGCGCATCGTCTCCTCCACCGGCGCGCTGGAACTGAAGGAAGTCCCCAAGAAGATGGTCGTCATCGGCGCCGGCGTCATCGGGCTGGAGCTCGGCTCCGTCTGGCATCGGCTGGGCGCCGAGGTCTCGGTCATCGAGTATCTCGACCAGATCACCCCCGGCATGGACGGCGAGATCTGCAAGACCTTCCAGCGCACGCTGAAGAAGCAGGGCATCGACTTCACGCTCGGCGCCGCGGTGCAGTCGGTCGAGAAGGGCGAGCGCCTGACCGTGACCTACAAGCTGCGCAAGGACGACAGCGAGCACACGATGGAGGCCGACGTCGTCCTCGTCGCCACCGGCCGCAAGCCCTACACCGAGGGGCTCGGCCTCGACGACATGGGCATCGAGCTCGACAACCGCGGCCGCATCGTGGTGGATCAGCACTTCAAGACCCGGCTCGACGGCTGCTACGCCATCGGCGACGTGATCGCGGGCCCGATGCTCGCCCACAAGGCCGAGGACGAGGGCGGCGCGGTGGCCGAGATCATCGCCGGCCAGGCGGGCCACGTGAACTACGACGTGATCCCCTCGGTGATCTACACCAGCCCGGAGGTCGCAGCCGTCGGCAAGACCGAGGAGCAGCTGAAGGAAGAGGGCCGCGCCTACAAGGTCGGCAAGTTCCCCTTCATGGGCAACGGCCGCGCCAAGGCGAACCTGGTGGCCGACGGCTTCGTCAAGATCCTGGCGGACAAGGAGACGGACCGCATTCTCGGCTGCCACATCATGGGCCCCGCCGCCGGCGACCTGATCCACGAGGTCTGCGTGGCCATGGAGTTCGGCGCCGCGGCCGAGGACCTCGCCCGCACGTGCCACGCCCACCCCACCTTCTCCGAGGCGGTGCGCGAGGCGGCGCTCGCCTGCGGCGACGGCGCCATCCACGCCTGACGGCCGCCCCCCTCCGCTGATCCCACGCCCCGCCGCTCCACCGCGGCGGGGCGTCCGCATTCCCACCCCCCGCGATCCGGGTGGACAGCCGCCCCGCGGCGCCCGAGGCTTCGCCCGCTCGCCCGGCGCCCCGCCGGCCGGGCGTTGCGGAGGCCGGGCCCGCGCCGGCCCCCCTCCGCCTGGAGGGAGGACCGCGCGATGACCACCCCGATGCGGCTGGAGGGCGAGATCGCCTTCGAGGTGACCTCGGTCGGCCCCGAGCGTTCGCTCGGCGAGATGCCGGTGCAGCCCGGCATCCTCAACCCGTTCGGCACCGTCCATGCCGGCGCGCTGATCTGGTTCGCCGACGTGCTCGCCACCCGCCACGTCTTCGGCGCGGGCGAGGTCGAGGCGGGCATGGCCTCCTTCCCCGTGGCGGTGACGCTGAACGCGCAGCTTCTCTCGAACCGCTCCGACGGGGTGCTGAGCGGGGAGGCGCGATGGGTGAAGCAGGGCCGCCGCGTCTCGACCGTGCGCACGCTGGTCACGGGGCCCGACGGCAAGGTCCTGCTCGATCTCACCTCCACCCACGTCTCCGCGCGCTGAGCCGCGCCGGCGCTCCGGCCCGGGGTCGGCGGGGGTGGGCGGGCGGGAGCCGACGCCGGGTCGGAGCGCCGGCGCGGCGCCCCCGCCGCTACGTGGCGTCACAGCCGCTTTCGCGCCGCATCCACGCATCGACGCGCCCGGAATTCCCTGCCATTCTCGCGCCCCGAGGCCGCCGCGCGCGCGCCGACCCGGAGACCCCGCCATGCGCCTGCGCCACGAAACCGAGGCCGACCACGACACCGTGCGCCGCGTGATCGAGGCCGCCTTCGGCCGCGAGGACGAGGCGCATCTGGTCGACCGCCTGCGCGCGGAAGGCGACGCCGCGATCTCGCTGGTGGCCGAGGTCGACGGGCGCATCGCCGGCCACGTGATGTTCTCGCCCATGCGCAGCCCCGCGGGCGCGCTGGGCCTCGCCCCCGTCTCGGTGCGCCCGGACCTGCACGGGAACGGCATCGGCGGCGCCCTGATCCGGGAAGGGCTGGAGGAGGCGCGCAAGCGCGGCTTCACCGCCTGTTTCGTGCTCGGCGACCCGCCCTACTACACCCGCTTCGGCTTCACGCCCGAGCGCGCGCGCGGCTACGCCACGCCCTTCGCCGGCCCCTTCCTGATGGCCCTGGACCTGACCCCCGGCGCGCTTTCGGGCGAAGGCGAGCTCGCCTACGCCCGCGCCTTCGACGATCTCGCCGAATGACAGCCTTTCTCCTGCAGCGCGCCTTCACCCTCGCGCTGACGCTCCTCGCCGCCACCGTCGCCATCTTCCTGCTGCTCGAGGTCGTGCCCGGCGACCCGGCGCTGACCATGATGGGCATGAACGCCGATCCCGCCGCGGTCGAGGCGCTGCGCGAGCAGCTCGGCCTCAACGCGCCGCTGGTCGAGCGCTACCTGACCTGGATGGCCGACATGCTGCGGGGCGATTTCGGCACCTCCTACACCTACAAGACGCCCGTCACCGAGCTGGTGCTCGAGCGTCTGGTGGTCACCCTGCCGCTGACGATCTATGCGCTGACCCTCTCGACGCTGATCGCCATCCCGGCGGGCATCGCGGCGGCGGCGCGGCGCAACTCGCCGGCGGATCTCACGATCATGGGCATCACCCAGATCGGCATCGCGGTCCCGAACTTCTGGTTCGCGATGCTGCTGGTGATCCTGTTCGCCTCGGTCCTGCAGATGTTCCAGGCGGGCGGCTTCCCCGGCTGGGACGCGGGCTTCTGGGCCGCGATGAAGTCCCTCACCCTCCCCGCCATCGCCCTCGCCCTGCCGCAGGCGGCGATCCTGACGCGGATCATGCGCTCCTCGCTCCTCGACGCGATGGGCGAGGACTATGTGCGCACCGCCCGGGCCAAGGGCCTGACCCGCGCCCAGGCCCTGCGCCGCCACGCGCTTCGCAACGCGCTGATCCCGGTGCTGACCATCATCGGCATGCAGTTCAGCTTCCTGATCACCGGCGCGATCATCATCGAGAACGTGTTCTTCCTGCCCGGCCTCGGCCGGCTGGTCTTCCAGGGCGTCGCCCAGCGCGACCTGATCGTGGTGAAGTCGGTCATCGTGCTGATGGTCTTCGCCGTGGTCATCGTCACGCTGCTCGTCGACATGGCCTACGCCATCGTGGACCCGCGCCTGCGGGAGGGCCGGCGATGAGGATCTCCGCCTCGCTCCTGGTCGGGGGCCTCCTCTCGGCGATGTTCATCGTCGCTGCGCTCGTCAGCTACCTCTGGACCCCCTACGACGTCGAGAAGATGGCCGTCGTCGCCCGCCTGAAGCCCCCGGGGGCCGAGTTCTGGTTCGGCACCGACCATTTCGGCCGGGACATCTTCTCGATGGTCATGGTCGGCGCGCGCACCTCGATCGCGGTGGCGCTGGTGGCCGTCGGCATCGGCGCCGTCTTCGGCGTGCCGCTGGGCCTGCTGGCGGCGGCCAACCGCGGGGCCTGGTACGACGAGCTGATCATGCGCTTCAACGACCTGGTCTTCGCCTTCCCCGCCCTGCTGCTGGCGATCCTGTTCACCGCCACCCTCGGGCCCGGCGCCGTCAACGCGATCCTCGCCATCGGGATCTTCAACATCCCCGTCTTCGCCCGCCTCGCCCGCGGCGCGGCGCTCAGCCTGTGGACCCGCGAATACATCATGGCCGCCCGCGCGGCCGGCAAACGCTCGGCCCGGATCTCGGCCGAGCACATCCTTCCCAACATCCTCAACCTGCTGATCGTGCAGGCGACGATCCAGTTCAGCCTCGCGATCCTCGCCGAGGCGGGCCTGAGCTACCTCGGCCTCGGCGCCCAGCCGCCGATCCCGTCGTGGGGCCGGATGCTGTCCGAGGCGCAGACGATGATCTACGTGGCGCCCTGGTTCGCGATCTTCCCCGGCCTCGCCATCGTGCTGACCGTGCTGGGGCTGAACCTGATGGGCGACGGCCTGCGCGACTGGCTGGACCCCAAGCTGAGGCGCGCCCGATGAACCTTTTGGAGATCGACCGCCTGAGCCTCTCCATCGGCGGCGTCCCGATCCTGCGCGACGTCAGCCTCTCCATCGCGCCGGGCGAGTGCCTCGGCCTGGTGGGCGAGAGCGGCTCGGGCAAGTCCATGACCGCGCTGTCGATCATGAAGCTCCTGCCCGGCGGCTCCGAGATGTCCGGCGCCATCCGCCTCGACGGCGAGTTGATCTCCGCCTTCGGCGAGCGCGAGATGTGCAACCTCCGCGGCGCCCGCGTCGGCATGGTGTTCCAGGAGCCGATGACGGCCCTCAACCCCCTCAAGACCATCGGCGAGCAGGTGGCCGAGGTCATCCGCATCCACGGCCAGTCCCGCGACCCGCGCGAGGCCGCGAAGGAGGCCCTCGCCCGCGCCGGCCTGCCGCCCGAGCAGTTCCCGCTCGACCGCTACCCCCACGACCTCTCCGGCGGCCAGCGCCAGCGGGTGGTGATCGCCATGGCCGTCGCCCTGCGCCCGCGCCTGCTGATCGCCGACGAGCCGACCACCGCGCTGGACGTCACCACCCAGGCCGTGATCCTCGACCTGCTGAAGACCCTGGCGAAGGAGGACGGCGCCGGCCTGCTGATGATCACCCACGACCTCGCCGTCGTCGCCGACATGGCCGACCGCATCGCGATCATGAAGCACGGCGAGGTGGTCGAGCAGGGCGAGACCGCCCCCCTGTTCCGCGCCATGTCGCATCCCTACACCCGCGCCCTTTTCGCCGCCTCCACCCACCGCCCCGAGCGCCACGGCCGCGCGCCGGGCGCCGAGGTTCTGGGCGTGCGCCAGGTGGTCCGCGACTACCGCCTCCCCCGCAAGCGCATCTTCGAGGCCCGCCGCCTGTTCCGCGCCGTCGACGGCGTGGACCTGACCATCCGCGCCGGCGAGAACGTGGGCCTGGTCGGCGAGAGCGGCTGCGGAAAATCCACCCTCTCCCGCGCCATCCTGGGCCTCGAGGGCATCCAGTCCGGCGAGATCGCCCTCGTCGGCCGCCCCTTCGGCCCCGACGCCCCCTCGGCGTCGCGTCGCGACGTGCAGGTGGTGTTCCAGGACCCCTACGGCAGCTTCGACCCCCGCTGGAAGGTCGCCGACCTGGTCGCCGAGCCCTTCCACCTGGTCGACCCCAAGCCCCCTCGCGCCGAGCGCCGCCGCCGGGTCGAGGCCCTGCTGGAGCGCGTGGGCCTGAAAGCCTCCGACGCCGACAAGTTCCCCCACGAGTTCTCCGGCGGCCAGCGCCAGCGCATCGCCATCGCCCGCGCCCTGATCACCGAGCCCAAGCTGGTGGTGCTGGACGAGGCGGTCTCGGCGTTGGATGTCTCCGTCCGCGCGAGGATCCTGGACCTGCTGGCGGAGCTGTCGGAGACGCTGGACGTCTCCTATCTCTTCATCAGCCACGACCTGCACGTGGTCCGCGCGATCACCGACCGGGTGATGGTGATGCAGAAGGGCAGGATCGTGGAGGCCGGCGAGACCGAAGCCGTCTTCTCCGCCCCCCGGCACGCCTACACGCGCCAGCTCCTCGCCGCGACGCCCGACCTCGAGGCCGCCCTCGCCCGCCGAGAAGCCGCCGCGGGGTAGGGCGCATTTCAATGCGCCGTCTGCGGGCCGCGACCCGGATGGCGCATTGAAATGCGCCCTACGGCGGCGCCCACCGGCGTTGCGCCGGCATCAGGCGGGCGTCAGCTCCACCCGGAAATCCACCGCCGCCTCCACCGCCGCGTCGGAATAGAGGAACGGCACATACTCCCCCTTCGCCCACAGCGGCGCGAGGTCGCGGTAGTGGGCCGAGCTCGGGTCCCCCGACTGCCCCGGCGCATTGATGCACACCGAGGCGTCCCAGTTCCCCACGTCCACCACGAAGCGCACCGAGGCCCCCGCGATCACCCGGAAATCCGTCCCCCGGTAGGCCGCCATCATCACCGTCGTGTAGTCCCCGCCCTTCGCCAGCGGGCCGATGTTCAGCCCCTCGTCCATCCGCGCCAGCGGATGCTCGAAGAAGCCCTGATGCAGGTCGCCCCACCGCCAATCCGCCTCCGGCCCGTGGGATTTCAGAAGGTCCGCATGCGCCGCCGCCAGCGTCTCCGCCAGCAGCCGGTCGCGGGCGGCGACGGGGTCCGCGCCGAAGCGCCCATCGGGGCTTTCCAGCGCCTGCACGATGCCCTCCACGTCGCCGGGCGCGAAGAACACCGCCGGCACCTGCGGGGCGATCAGCGCGAAGAGCCCCGCCTTCAGCCGCTTTGTCCACCACCAGCCCATCAGCAGCGCCGCCGCCGAGTCCGCCCGGAAGCCCCCGTCCCAGCCGGCCAGCAGCGCCCGGCCCGGCGTGCCCCCGGGCAGGGCTCTCACCAATTCCAGCAACCGGCGCGTGGGGCGCGAGATCACGTCGGTCTGCAGCGCCTGGCTGGCGGCGATGGAGTGGGCGGCGTCCGCGGACAGCACCGCCTCGATGCGCGAGGCGCGCGTGTTCTCCAGCCACTCGAACCCGATCTGGGTCTCGGCCTGGTCGTAGTCGTCGGGCAGGTTGAACTCGTTGGCGGAGTGGACGAAGCCGCGCTCGGGGTTCACCTCGTGGGGGAGGGCGTCGAGGGGGTGGAAGCCCTCCCATTCATTGGACCCGTCGCCTTTCGCCGGCAGCAGCCCGGTCCAGCTGCGCCGCACCGGGACCATGCCGGCGGGCTGCCAGCAGATGTCGCCCCCCGCATCCGCCCAGACATGGTTCAGCGAGGGGGTCGCGAAGCGGCGCAGCGCCTCTCGGAATTCCGGAACCGACTTCGCCCGCATGGTCGACAGCCCGCCGAAATAGGCCGCCGAGCCCGGCTCGAACCACACCGAGCGCAAGGCGAACAGCCGCCCGCCGTCGCGCAGCAGCACCGGGCCGTGAGCGGTGAACTCCATGACATGGGTCTGGGGGGCGTGGCCGGCGATCTCGAAGACCGTCTCGACCTTTTCGATCTCGGTCCAGCCCTCGGGGCCGCGATAACGGTCGCCGTCCAGGTCGTAGACGTAGACGTCTTCTTGATCCGTGCCAAAGATCGTCTGGGTGAAGGCGCCCTGGCCGTTGTGGCCCATGGAGATGCCGGGCATCGAGGGCTCGCCCGCCCCGATCACGTCCAGCCCCGGCCCCGTCAGGTGCACGAGATACCGCAGCGAGGGCAGCCCGTGCGCGCGATGCGGATCGCCCGCGCAGATCGGCCGCCCGGTCGCGGTGCGCGCGGCCGAGACCGCCCAGTTGTTCGACCCGGTCCAGGCGGCGTCGGCGACCACCCCCTCCAGCTCGTCCACCTTGCGCCACTTGCAGGCCTGCTCCAGCGGGCAGTCCATGCGGTCCTCGGGGAAGGTGACGGGAGCGGTGGCGAGGCGGAACAGGTCCAGCGCCTCCAGCGGGATGTCGGCATAGGGCGCGGCGGGTTCGCCGGCGTCGACCGGGGGCTCCAGGTTCCGGCGCAGCAGGTCCGTCTCCGGCCCCGCCTTGGCGAGCACCTGGGCGCGCAGCACCTCCGACAGCGCATTGCGGGTCAGCGCGTGGGAGCGGACGCGGACCAGGTCCTCGGGCGCGAACTTCTCCGGGCGCGTGCCGGTCAGGGCGAATTCGGGGGGGAGGGGGGCCTCGCCCGCCTCGATGGCGTCGATCCAGGCGTTGATGCCGGCGGCGAAGCGGATGCAGATCATCTCGGCGTCGTCGCCGTAGGCGGCCCATTCCGCCGCCATGTCCCCGCGATACAGGAAGGCGCGCGCGGCGCGGTCCTGCTCCAGGAAGCCCGGCCCGAAGCTCGCCGCCAGCCGGCCGAGGCCGCGCTTGCGCCACAGGTCGATCTGCCAGAGCCGGTCGCGGGCCGCGTTCGCGCCCTGCGCGAAGAACAGGTCCTCGAGGCTCCCGGCCTTGATATGCGGGATGCCCCAGCGGTCGACGCGGATCTCGGCGCGGGCCGCGAGGCCGGCGAGGACGAGGCTCTGGCTCATGGGGAAGGCCTTTCGTGGTTGCGCGGCCAGCTTAGGAGTCGACATCCGCCCCCGCAATACGCCTGAATTGGCGAGAAGGCCGCGCGAGGACGGCCGCGACAAGGGGAGTTGCATGATGAAGCACGACACCTCCGTGCCCTGGCCGAACGGCGCCCGCTGCGCGGTGATGCTGACCTTCGACTTCGACGCCGAGACGCTGTGGACCTCGCGCGACGAGCGCAACTGGAACCGGCCCGGCGTCCTCTCCCAGGGTCGCTACGGCGCTAAGCTGGGCGTGCCCAAGCTGCTGGAAATGCTGTCGGAGGAGGGGCTGCCGGCCACCTTCTTCGTCCCCGGCTGGACGGTCGAGAACCACCGCGACCGCGTGGACATGATCCTCAAGGAGGGTCACGAGATCGGCCACCACTCCTATTCCCACAAGTGGGTCGCGGACGATCCGGCGGCGGAGGCGGAGGAGTTCGAGAGGGGGCTGGCGTCGCTCGCCGCCGCGGGGGTCGCGCCGAAGGGCTTCCGCTCGCCGGCGGGCGAGGTCTCGGCCGGGCTGCTGGCGACGCAGGCGCGCCACGGGCTGCTCTACGACAGCTCGCTGATGGACGACGTGAGCCCGTATCGGCATGTACTGGCGGACGGCTCGAAGGGCCCGATCGAGCTGCCCTGGCACTGGAGCCTCGACGACGCGCCCTTCGCGCTGTTCTCGGTCGCCTCGCCGCGGCCGATCTTCCCCAACTCCAACATGCTGGAGATCTGGAAGGCGGAGTTCCGCGAGATCTACCGCTGGGGCGGTCTGTTCGACCTGGTGATGCACCCGCAGATCACCGGCCGCCCCTCGCGCATCGCGCTGCTGCGGGAGATGGTGGCCTTCATCCGCACGTTCCCCAGCGTCTGGTTCGCCACCGGCGCGCAGGTCGCCGAGGCCTGGGCGGCGCTGGAGGCGGAGGGGAAGGTCTAGAGGCCCACCGCCCGCCGGGCCAGCGCCGGCAGCTCCGCGAAATCCGAGAAGGCGGCGTCGGGGGCCAGCGCCTCGGGCGGGGAATGGCGGTAGCCGTCGAGGTGCAGCAGGAACGGCAGGCCCGCGGCGCGGGCGGTCTCGGCGTCGGTCTCGCTGTCGCCGAGATAGGCCGCCGGGCCCTCGCCCAGCGGCGCCAGGGCGGCGGCGATCACGCGGGGGTCGGGCTTGAGCACCTCCAGCCCGTCCTCGCCGCGCACCGAGTCGCCGCCGACCACGTGCTCGACCGCAAAGCCGAGCCCCTCCAGCAGCCGGCGCGCCTTCGCCTCGGGCTTCTGGGTGCAGACGGCGAGGCGCCAGCCCTCGGCCGCCAGCGCCTCCAGCGCCGCGACGGCGCCCGGGTAGGCGGTGGAGGCCTCGAGCGGGTCGTAGCCCTCCCGGAAGGCGGCGAGGAAGGGGGTGACGTCCCCGCCCGGCACGCCGCCGGAGTGGGTCAGCAGCCGTTCGACCTGCACCCGCTGGCCGCGGCCGACGAAGGTCTTGTAGGTCTCGACCGTGACCGGGGGCCGGCCCAGCGCCGCCAGCAGGCGGTTGCCCGCCGCGCAGAGGCTGGGGGCGCTGTCGGCGAGCGTGCCGTCGAGGTCGCAGACCAGGCGGGGGGCGGCGGTGAGCATGGGGCCTCCGGATGCGGGCGCGTCACCCAACGCCGCCCGCTCCCGGCGGTCAACCGCGCCCGACGACGCGCCCGCCGGAGAAGGCCAGCAGCGCGATCGCGACCAGCATCGTCGCGGCCGAGCCGAAGGGCAGCACCTGGGGGCCGAACGCCTCGTAGACCGCGCCGGCCACCGTCGCGCCCACGGCCATCCCGAGATAGACGGCCGAACTGTTGAGCGCCAGCGACAGCGGCGCGCGCTCGGGGTCGAGGGCGACCAGCAGGCTCTGCACCGGGACCATGATCATCATGCCCGCGCCCGCCCAGACCACCATCAGCGCGATCGCGCCCCAGGTCGGCCAGCCCGCCGCGAAGGGCAGCGCCAGCATGGCGAACAGGCTCGCGCACATGCAGGCCAGCGCCGCCCCGCGCGCGCCCAGCGACGAGACGGCCCGCGCCGCGAGCGCGTTGCCCGCGATGCCGCCGAAGCCGAACATGAACAGCGCGGGGGGGATCATCGCCGCCTCGATCCCGCCGACCTCCGCGAGCCACACCGCGATCAGGGCGTAGGTGGAGAACATGCCGACGACCGAGGTCCCGCAGGCCGCCACGGTCATCGCCAGGGGCCGGTTGCGCAGCACCGCGACCAGCGTGGCGATGGAGGCGCGCGAGCCCTTGTTGGCCGCGGGCAGCAGCTGCCACACGATCACCGCGCAGATCACGGCGGCCAGCGCCAGCGCCCCCCAGGCCCAGCGCCAGCCCAGCGTCTGCGCGAGGAAGGAGGCGAGCGGCACGCCCAGCACCGAGGACGCCGTGACGCCGCCGAAAACCATGGCGAGCGCGCGGGCCCGGTCCTCGGGCGCGACCAGGGTGGCGGCGGCGGCGGTCAGGAACGGGCCGGTCATCGCGGCGCCCAGCCCCATCAGCAGGCGGGCGGCGATCAGCACCGGGTAGGAGGGCGCCGCGGCCGAGATCACGCAGCCCGCCGCGATCGCGGTGAGCCCCATGGCGATGGCGGCGCGGCGGCGCAGGTGGCCGGCGACGGCCTGGGCGGCGGGGGCGGTCAGGGCGTAGACGACGGAGAAGACGGTCACCAGGCTCGCCACCGCCGCGGCGGAGACGCCGAGGCCCGCCTGGATCTCCTCGACCATGCCGACGGCGCCCAGCGAGGCGCAGCCCAGCACGAAATAGGCCCCGCCCAGCGCGAACAGCGCCACGCGCGGGAAGCCGGGACGATGGGACGTGGATGCGTTGATCGCCTCGGAGGACGCGTCGCAGAGAGACATTCGGGAGCACCTGACCGGGCGGCAGGGAGGGCCGCGGTTGCGGTGCAACATGGCGCAGGAGCGCCCGAAAGGCAATAAGGCGACCGAAGTTTACCTTGCGGCGCGGGGGGGGGGGCGGCGCGGGGGCGACGCACGGGGCGACGCACGGGGCGGTGATCGGCGCGGGAGCGGAACGGCGAGGGTCGGGTTCCCCGGCCCTCAGAAGAAGCTCTGCGGGTCGATGTCGATGCGCACCATCACCTGCGGTTCGGGGCGCACCGCGGCGCGCCAGGCGCGCAGGGCGGGCTGCAGGGCCGGGCCGCGCGGCGCCTTGACCAGCAGGCGCACCCGGAACCGCCCGCGGACCCGGTAGATCGGAGCGGGGGCGGGGCCCAGCAGCTCCGCGCGGGCCGGGGCCAGCAGGTCCTGGGCGCGGGCCAGCGCCTCCGCCGTGCGCCAGACGCGGTCCTCGTGCGGGCCGGAGACGATGGCGGCGGCGTAGCGGCCGAAGGGCGGGGCGCCGGCCTCGCGCCGGGCGTCGGCCTCGGACTGCAGGAAGCTCTCCTCGTCGCCGGTCAGCAGGGCGTCGATGGCGGGGTGGTCGGGGGCGTAGGTCTGCAGCAGCGCCTCTCCGGGCCGGTCGGCGCGCCCGGCGCGCCCGGCCACCTGGCGCATCAGCTGGAAGGTGCGCTCGCCCGCCCGCAGGTCCCCGCCGCGCAGGCCGAGGTCGGCGTCGATCACACCGACCAGCGTCAGCAGCGGGAAGTTGTGGCCCTTGGCGACGAGCTGGGTGCCGATCACCAGGTCGGCCTCGCCCGCCGCGATCGCCTCGACCCGGGCCTTCACCACCGCCGCGCTCTCGGCCATGTCGGAGCTGAGGATCGCGATCCGGGCGTCGGGGAATCGCTCCTGCGCCTCCTCGGCCAGGCGCTCGACGCCGGGGCCGATCAGGGCGAGCTTGTCCTCGCGTTTGCACGACGGGCAGGCGGAGGGGATCGGCGCCTCGTGCCCGCACTGGTGGCAGACCATGCGGCCGCGCCGGCGGTGCTCGACCAGCCAGGCGTCGCAATGGGGGCACATCACCGGGTCCCCGCAGGCCCGGCACATGGTCAGGGGCGCGTAGCCGCGACGGTTGAGGAACAGGAGCGCCTGCTCCTTGCGCTGCAGCCGCTCCGCCACCGCCTGCGCCAGCGG
This sequence comes from Albimonas pacifica, assembly GCF_900113695.1. Taxonomy (GTDB): domain Bacteria; phylum Pseudomonadota; class Alphaproteobacteria; order Rhodobacterales; family Rhodobacteraceae; genus Albimonas; species Albimonas pacifica. The sequence continues at coordinate 273,365 of NZ_FOQH01000004.1, forward strand.
GTCCGAGATCCAGCGCCCCGTCTCCGGCGCGCAGTCGCGCAGGTCCAGGGCCTTGATCTCGGGCAGCACCGCGGGGCCGAAGCGCTCGGGCAGGTCCACGCGGTCGTAGCGCCCCGCCTGCGCGTTCACCCAGGTCTCCAGCGAGGGCGTGGCCGAGGCCAGCACCACCGCCGCCCGCCCCAGCGAGCCGCGCAGCACCGCCATGTCGCGGGCGTGGTAAAGCACCCCCTCCTCCTGCTTGTAGGCGCCGTCGTGCTCCTCGTCGACGACGATCAGCCCGAGGTCCGCGAAGGGCAGGAACAGGGCCGAGCGGGCGCCGACCACCACCTGCGCCTCGCCGCTGGCGGCCGCGCGCCAGCACCGCCGGCGCTCGATCTCCGAGGCGGCCGAGTGCCATTCCGCCGGCGGCGCGCCGAAGCGCTCCCGGAAGCGGGCGAGGAAGGCCGAGGTCAGCGCGATTTCGGGCAGCAGCACCAGCGCCTGGCGGCCCTGGGCCAGGCACTCGGCCGCCGCCTCGAGATAGACCTCGGTCTTGCCCGAGCCGGTGACGCCGTGGAGCAGCGTGGCCGAGAACCGCCCTTCCCGCGCCGCCGCCGCCACCTTCGCGCGCATCGCCCGGGCGCCCTCCTCCTGCGCCTCGGACAGGGCGCGACGGGGGGCGGCGGGGTCGAGCGGCGCATAGGGCCGGTCGCGCGGCACCTCCAGCGACTCGAGCGCGCCGGCGGTCTCCAGCCCCTTGATCACGGCGGCGGAGACCCCGGCCTCGCGGGCGAGCTCGGTGGGCAGCCACAGGCGGTCGGGCTCCGCCTCGACCAGTTCCAGCACCTTTTCGCGGGCGGGGGTGAGGCGGGCGGGCGGCTCCCCGCCCCGGCGCAGGGCGCGGCGGGCGCCCGGCGCCTCGCGCAGGCCCGGCGCGCGGGAGGCGAGGCGGGCCATCATCCCGAAGTCGGTCAGGGTGTAGTCGGCGGCGCGCTCGAGAAACGCGCGCATCTCGGCGGAGACCGGCGGCAGGTCCAGCCGGCGCAGGGCCGGACGCAGCTTCGCCCGGTCGAAGTCGCCGGTTCCCGGCCCCCAGCAGACGCCCAGCATCACCCGCGGGCCGATCTCGACCTCCAGCCAGTCGCCGGGCGCGCAGCCGCCGACGGGCGCGAGGTAGTCCAGCGTGCGGTCCACCGGGATCGGGACCAGCACGGCGACGGCCGCGCCCTCGCCCCAGCCGCCCTCGGGCGCGGGTCCGATCTCGGGCCCGCCGAAGAGGTCGCCCACGGGGCCCGGCGCGGGACCTTCCCCTGAGTCCGTCATGCAACGCCTCCCGCCCGGGGGCTGCGGCGTTCCGCCCGGGCGCGTGGCCTCTCCCCCGCGTCTGGGATATGGTCGGCCCAGGCTCTCCCCCCGGGCCCGGGGCGGCGGGGACGAGCGACGCGAGCCCGGGACGGAATCAGGCGCGAGCACATGAAATTCTTCGTCGACACCGCCGATGTGGACGCGATCCGCGAACTGGCGGACAGCGGCCTCGTGGACGGCGTGACCACCAACCCCTCCCTGATCGCCAAGTCGGGCCGCGACATCCTCGAGGTCACGAAAGAGATCTGCGACATCGTCGAGGGCCCGGTCAGCGCCGAGGTCACGGCCCTGAAGGCCGACGAGATGATCGAGCAGGGCCGCAAGCTGGCCAAAATCGCCGAGAACATCGCGGTCAAGGTTCCTCTGACCATGGATGGGCTGAAGGCCTGCAAGGTCCTGACGGACGAAGGCAAGATGGTCAACGTGACCCTGTGCTTTTCGGCCAACCAGGCGCTGCTGGCGGCCAAGGTCGGGGCGACCTTCATCTCCCCCTTCATCGGCCGGCTGGACGACATCAACCTCGACGGCATGGAGCTGATCGCCGAGATCCGCCAGGTCTACGACAACTACGGTTTCGAGACCGAGATCCTGGCCGCCTCGATCCGCACCGCGAACCACGTCAAGCAGGCCGCCCTGATCGGCGCCGACGTGGGCACGATGCCGCCGAACGTGCTCAAGGGCCTGGCCCAGCATCCGCTGACCGACAAGGGTCTCGACGCGTTCATGGCCGACTGGGCCAAGACCGGGCAGACCCTCTGATGGGCGGGGAGGAGGGCAAGGCCGTCGCCCCCGCGGCCGCGACCGAGGCGGACGTCGAGGCGCTGCGCGAGGCGGTGCTGGCCGCGCCCGAGGCGGTGCTGGCCGACGAGGCGATGGTGCACGCCCTCCTCCGCGCGCACGAAGTCTCGGCGGGCAGCCGCCAGGTGGTCGACCTGCGCGGCGCGCTGGTCGACCGGCTGGAGAATCGCCTGGGCCGGCTGGAGGAGACGCACCGCTCGGTCGTCGCCGCCGCCTACGACAACCTCGCGGTCACCGAGTCGATCCACCGCGCCGCGCTCGCGGTGCTGGAGCCCGACGACCTCGAGGGCGTGCTGCACGTGCTGTCGCGGGTGCTGCCGCCGATCCTGGGCGTGGACCTGGTCCGCGTGGGGGTCGAGCGCGAGGGCGCGGGCGACCCGCCGCAGCCGCCGCTGACCGCGCTCGGCGTGGGGGGCGTCGCGCGCTACATGGGCGCGGACGAGGACGGGCCCTTCCGCCCGGTGGTGCTGCGCGCCACCGGCCCGGACTGCGCCCGGCTCTACGGACCCGAGGGGGTGCACATGGGCTCCGAGGCGCTGGTGCGGCTGGAGGTTTCGGGCGATTCCGCCCCGGGCCTGCTCGCCTTCGGCGCCCGCGACGCCCAGCGCTTCGGCCCCGACCAGGCCGGCGACCTGCTGGAATTCCTGGGCGCGGTGGTGGCCCGCGCCCTGCGTCCCTGGATCCAGAGCTGAGCGCGCCGGCGGAGCCCCCCCTCGACGCCGCCACGGCCCTGATGGTCCGCTGGCTGGCGCAGGCGAGCGCCGTGCGCGGCGCCGCCCCCGCCACGATCGAGGCCTACCGGCACGACGTCGCGGGCTTCCTCGCCTTCCTGCGCGACCACCGCGGCGGCCCGCTCACGGCCGCCGCCCTCGCGCAGACCGGCCAGCCGGAGCTGCGCGCCTGGATGGCGCGCGAGCGCGCCCGCGGCCTCTCCGCCCGCTCGCTGCGCCGGGCGCTGTCGGCGGTGCGCGGCTTCCACCGCTGGCTGGGCGACGCGGAAGGGATCGAGGCCCCCGCGGTGCTCGCCGCCCGCGGCCCCCGCGCCCCCGCCCGCCTGCCGCGCCCGGTCTCCGAGGACGCGGCCCGCGCGCTGATCGGCGACGCCGAGGCCTCCGACTCCCCCGACTGGATCGCGGCGCGCGACGCCGCGGTGCTGACGCTGCTCTACGGCTGCGGCCTGCGCATCTCCGAGGCGCTGTCGCTGCGCCGCGCCGACGCCCCGCTGCCCGACGTCCTGCGCATCCGCGGCAAGGGCGGGAAGGAGCGGCTGGTCCCCGTCCTCCCCGCCGCCCGCGCGGCGGTGGACTGGTATCTGGAGACGGTCCCCTGGCCGGAGACCGCCGGCGACGGCGCCCTGTTCCTGGGCGCGCGCGGCGGCCCGCTTTCGCCTCGGCTGATCCAGCTGCGCATGGCGCAGGCCCGCGCCCGGCTGGGTCTGCCGGCGACCGCCACCCCTCACGCGCTGCGCCACAGTTTTGCAACGCACCTCCTGAAGGCAGGCGGCGACCTTCGCGCGATCCAGGAGCTTCTCGGCCACGCCTCGCTCAGCACCACGCAGGTCTACACCGGCCTCGACGAGGCCCGGCTGATGGAGATCTACGAAAAGGCCCACCCCCGCGCCTGACCGCTCCGCCGCCCGCCGAGCGCGCCCCTGGCGCCGCGCCCGCCGCCCTCGCAAAGCGCCTGTTCCCCGGAGCCGTCCATCGCTGATGCCGCAAGAGCGACTCGCCCGGAGCGGTCAAGGATCGCGCAGCGACCGCGCCCCGCGCGGCTCGTCCTTGACCGCTCCGGGCGAGTCGCTCAGGCATCGTCGGCGATGGACGGATCCGGGGGACAGGCGCGGGGCTTGTTCCTCGGTGAGTCCGGAGCGGCCTTCCGCGGGCGCCAGCCCGCCCGCGCGCGAAGCGCGCGCATGCCAAGCCCGCCCGCAGGGCGCCTGTAGACCGCCGCTGGCCGCTTGCGGCCGGCTCCCGCGCCCTCAGACGTGCCCCTTGGCCTTGAGATACCGCGCGAGGCTCTCCCGCCAGTCCGGCATCGGCGCGAAGGCGGAGGCCAGCTTCGAGGTGTCCAGCACGGAATAGCCGGGCCGCAGCGCCCGGGTGGGGAACTCGGCGGAGGTGCAGGGCGTCATCTCGGCCTCGATCCCGGCCTGGCGGACGATCTCGCAGGCGAACTCGAACCAGGTGGCCTCGCCGCCGCCGGCGACATGCCACAGGCCCGGCTCCACGCCCTCGCGCAGCATCCGCAGGATCACCGCGGCGATGTCGGCGGTGGCGGTCGGCGACATCCGCTGGTCGTCGACCACCTTCAGCGCCCCGCGCTCGCGGCCGAAGCGGATCATCGTCTCGACGAAGTTGCCGCCCTTCCCGCTCGCCCCCGCCACGCCGTAGAGCGAGGCGACGCGCAGGATCGTGGGCTCCCCCGCCAGCGAGGCCAGCGTCTCGCCGAAAGCCTTAGAGGCGCCGTAGACGTTGACCGGCGCCGTCGGCGCGTCCTCGGGCAGCGGCGTCGTCCGCTCCCGGTCGCCGCCGAACACGTAGTCGGTCGAAATGTGGATGAACCGCGCGCCCCGGTCGGCGCAGAGCTTCGCCATCTGCTGGGGGGCATGGGCGTTGACCGCCATGGCGCGGGAGCCCGCGTCCTCCACCTCGTCGGTCTTGTGGTAGCTGGTGCAGTTGACCAGCGCGTCGAACTCGACCGCCGCCAGCGTCTCGGCGATCCCTGCGGGGGCCGAGACGTCGAGCTTGTCGCGCCCGAGGGGGATCAGCTCGATCCCCCCCGAAATCCGGTCAGGCGCGGCGGCATGGGCGGCGGTCAGGTCATGGCCGAGCTGGCCGTTCGCCCCCAGCAGCAGGACCTTCATATCTCGATGATCCCGCCGTGGAGCTCGACCTCCTTGATGCGGCGGTGCCAGTCGGCGAGGGTCTTGTACCAGTCGAGCGTGATGGTCTGGGTGGTCTTGTCCAGCGCGCCGGATTCCAGCGCCGCGCAGATCTCGATCACGCCGTCCTTGGCGGTGCGCTGCGCCTTCCAGCCCAGGCTCTCGATCTTCTCGAAGCCCACGCGGTAGGAGCGGACGTCCGCGTCGCCATACCACTCGATCGTCACCTCGCGCGGCACGTAGGATGCGACCAGCTCGCCCAGCGGGCCCAGCTGGTAGTTGTTCTCCTCGGAGCCGACGTTGAAGATCTGGCCGCCGACCGTCTCCGCCGGGGCGTCGAGCATGAAGATCTGCGCCGACGCCGTGTCGCGCACATGCACCATCGGGCGCCACTGCGAGCCGTCGCGCATCAGCGGCAGCTTGCCGGTCTTCCAGGCGCCGTAGGTCATGCCGTTGATCGCCAGATCGAAGCGCATCCGCGGGCTGAGCCCGTAGACGGTGGCCTGGCGCAGCACCACCGCGGTGAACCCGTCGCCGTTCAGCGGCAGGATCGCCTGCTCGGCCATCTCGTTGGCGCGCGCGTAGGTGGTCAGCGGGTTGGTGGGCGTCGCCTCGGTCGCGATCACGCCCGGCTCCTGGAAGCCGTAGATCGAGCAGGACGAGGGCAGGACGTAGCGTTTCACGCCGGCCTGTTTCGCCAGCTCGGCGGTGCGCACGCGGCTGTCGCGGTTGATCTGCATCGTGGCGTTCTGGAACAGCTCGCCCGACGGGTCGTTGGAGATCGCCACCAGGTCGATCACCGCCTCGATCCCCTCCAGCAGGCGCTCGGGCAGGACGCGGGTGTCCTCGACCACGATCTCGAGCCCCGGCTGCGGCGGCAGCAGCTCGCGCCCGAAGAAGAAGCGGTCGACGGCCCGGACGGTGTGCCCGGCCGCCAGCAGCATCGGAACGAGCGAGGTGCCGATGTAGCCCCCGGCCCCGGTCACCAGAACATGCGTCATCGCGGCGATATCCCCAGAAAGCGTTTCACGCGCGCGCCCGACGGGCGCGCCCTCGGCGCCCCGGCGCGCGTTTCCCCGTCAGAACGGGGCGTCGATCTCGGCCAGCGTGGGCTGGACCTTGTCCTTGTCCGACAGGATCGGCCCGCCCGGAGGCAGCGGCCAGTCGATGCCCAGCGCCGGGTCGGACCACAGCAGGCCCTTGTCGTGCGCCGGCGCATAATAATTCGTGACCTTGTAGATCACCTCGACGTCCGGCGTCAGGGTGACGAAGCCGTGGGCGAAGCCGACCGGCACCAGGATCTGGTTCCAGGCCTCGGCCGAGATCTCGGCCGCCACATGCCTGCCGTAGGTCGGCGAGCCCTTCCGCAGGTCCACCGCCACGTCCAGAATCGCGCCGCGCACCACGCGCACCAGCTTGTCCTGGCCGAAAGGCGGCGTCTGGAAGTGCAGGCCGCGGAGCGTGCCGACCTCGCCGGACAGCGAGTGGTTGTCCTGCACGAAGTCGAGGTCGATCCCCGCCTCGGCCAGCGCCTTGCGATTGTACGTCTCCGAGAAGAACCCGCGGTGATCGCCGAACTTCTTCGGCTTCAGGATCTTGACGTCCGGGATCTCCAGCGCCTCGACGTCCATGCCGTCCCCCTTCCTGAACGCAGGCGCGGCCCGGCCGGGCGCGCCGCGACCCGGTTTAGCGGGCCGCCGCGGGGGAATCCAGCGCCGCCCGGGGCGTGCGGCGTCAGGACCTGTTCATCTCCCGGGGGCGGCGATCATCTCGGCCGCGGCCCGGTCGTAGAGGGCGCGCCAGGCGTCCTCGGACTCCGCGTCGAAGGCCTCGCCCAGCGAGGCGCGCAGCGTCTCGATCAGCGCCTCGCGCATCGGCTCGAAGTGGCGGGGCTTCACGCCGTAGGCGGCATGGCCGCGGCCGAGCTCGACCAGCTCGGCATGCATCGCCTCGGGATGGGACAGGCGCGCGACCAGCAGGCCCAGGGTCGCCATGAACTTCGCGCCCTGCCCGCCGATGTCCTCGTCGCGGAACATCGGGCGCAGCTCCGGCGCGATCCTGAAGAGCGCGTGGTAGAACTCGGAGGGCGCGTCGGGCGCGTCCCGGCGCAGTGCGGCGAGCTGGTCGCGCAGCAGCGCGATGCGGTCGGCGTCGAAGGCCATGGCGCGGGTCCTTGCGTCTCGGGCCCCGGAGGAGGCCGGATCGGCCCGACCCTCGCCGACCCGACCCGCCCCCGCCTTGACCCCGATCAAGCCGCCCCGCGGCCGGCGGGCGCAGGCCGCCCGCCGCGCGGCCCGCGCTCAGGCGGTCTCGGCCGGCTCCTCCCAGCCCACGAAGCGGGCCACCTGCTCGGCCGAGCGGCGGCGCGAGACGACGGCGTTGGCGGGGAACGAGTCGTCCGGCCAGCCCAGCGCCACGCAGGTCAGGATCACCTGGTCCTCGGGGATCTTCGCGACCTCGCGCACCACCGGGCTCTGCATGATGCCCTGGCCGTTGATCACGCAGCCCAGCCCCCGGCTCCACGCCGCCAGAACCAGGCCGAAGGTGACGGCGCCGAGGTCGAAATGGGCGATGGTGCCGCCCGGCTCGAGGTCGCGGTCGTAGCAGACCACGATCGAGACCGGCGCGTCGAACTGGCGGAAGCCGCGCAGCACCCAGTCCTGGCGACGCTCGGCGTCGTGGCGCTCGATGCCCATCGCCTCGAACAGCTGGATGGCGATCTCGACCTGGCGGTCGCGGTGCACGCCCTCGTACTTGCCGTGGTCCTCGATCTCGCGCGTCACCGGGTGGCCGGCGAGCATCCGCTCGGTGTTGCCCTTGCGGACCCGCTCCAGCGGCTCGCCGGTCAGGACGTGCAGGTGCCAGGGCTGGGTGTTCATCGAGGACGGCGCGCGGTTCGCCAGCGCGATCACCTCCTCCACCAGGTCCCTCGGCACCGGCTTCTTCTTGAAGCCGCGGATGCTGCGCCGGCCGTTGATGACGTCGTCGAAATCCATCTCGTTCCTCCCGTTTCGACCTTGCACGGACCAGGGATCCGCGCGGAGTTAATCGCGAGATTAAACGATCGGAAGCGGGAGGTCATCTCCCTCGCGCGCGGCGGCGGCTCGGGGCGGAGCTCAGTCCGGCGCGCCCATGAACTCCTGCCGGAAGGCGGGGCCCACGCGGTGCAGGTGGCGCAGCTGGCCCAGCGTCGCCGCCGGCTGGCGCACCAGGTTCCCGTTGAGGAAATACCGCCGCAGCACGCCGCGCGACAGGCTGTGGGCGTTGGCGTGGCCCACCAGGTAGGCCGCCCCGGGGAAGGGCAGCGGCGCGATCGGCCGCCCCTCCTGCGCGACCTGGCCCGCGACGCGCACGTGGGAGCCGAGCATCAGCTCCACCCGCTCCCAGTAGCCCGGCGTCTCGGGCTCGGGCAGGGCGAAGAGGTCGGCGCGCAGGATGTGCGAAGTGCCGCAGACCTTCTCGAAGCGCTCGGTCAGCTTCATCGCGAAGCGGCCGTCGGCGTCCAGGCACCAGCCGCTCTCGAACACCCAGCCGTTGGCGCCGTCGTTCTCCAGCACGTGGGCGCTGAGCCGGTTGCTGACCAGGTCGTCCCCGTCGACGATCATGAAATAGCGCGACGCCCCCGCCGCCCGCAGCCCGTCTGCGACCCGCCGGCCCTTGTCGCGCCGGAACACCGCCCAGGCCGCCTGCCGGTCGGTCTTCACCAGGTCGTGGCCGGGGTTGGGCGGATGGTTCACCCGCGCCACCTCGAACCCCGCCGGCAGCGGCGGCAGGTCGGCGCCCTCGTTGGCCACCACCACCGCCCGCCAGCCGGGCGCGGTCTGCCCCGCGATCGAGCGGGCGGTGCGCGCGAGGTTGGCTTTCTCGAGCGCCCAGTCCCGCGCGTTCTGCGGATGGCGGATCGGCACGACGAAGGTCAGGTGCGGCGCGGTGCTCATGTCGACGTCGAGGCCCCCCGGGACGTGCGGCGCGGCCCCCCGGGCCCGCGACGGGACGAAACGCGCCCGCCGGGCGCGCGGCACAGGCTTCCGTCGGCGGAGCGATCCGGGTCAACCCTGCGGCTTGACGCACGGCCCGCGGGCCCCGGTTCGCGACATCGTGCGGAGCGGACCCCGCGCCCCGGGCGGCTTCGACGCTCACACCGCTTGACGCGCGTGCGAAGTGGCCGCAAATGGCGCCTCATGACCGAACTTTCGCGCATCCGCAACTTCTCCATCGTGGCTCACATCGACCACGGCAAATCCACCCTCGCCGACCGGCTGATCCAGATCACCGGCGGGCTGACGGACCGTGAGATGAAGGAGCAGGTCCTCGACTCGATGGAGCTCGAGCGCGAGCGCGGCATCACCATCAAGGCGCAGACCGTGCGCCTGAACTACACCGCGCAGGACGGGAACGACTACGTCCTCAACCTGATCGACACCCCCGGCCACGTCGACTTCGCCTACGAGGTCTCCCGCTCCATGCGCGCGGTCGAGGGCTCCCTGCTGGTGGTCGACGCATCGCAAGGGGTCGAGGCGCAGACGCTCGCCAACGTCTACCAGGCCATCGACGCCAACCACGAGATCGTGCCCGTCCTCAACAAGATCGACCTCCCCGCCGCCGAGCCGGACCGGGTGAAGGAGCAGATCGAGGACGTGATCGGCATCGACGCCTCCGAGGCGGTGCTGATCTCGGCCAAGTCCGGCCTCGGCATCCCCGACGTGCTGGAGGCCATCGTCAACCGCCTCCCCGCCCCCACCGGCGACCGCGAGGCGCCGCTGAAGGCGATGCTGGTCGATTCGTGGTACGACGCCTACCTGGGCGTCGTGGTGCTGGTGCGCATCCGCGACGGCGTCCTGAAGAAGGGCGACAAGATCCGGATGATGTCCACCAAGGCCGACTACCAGGTCGACCGGGTGGGCGTGTTCTCGCCCGTCATGAAGGACTGGCCGGAGCTGGGGCCGGGCGAGCTCGGCTTCCTCACCGCCTCGATCAAGCAGGTGCGCGACACCCGCGTGGGCGACACCATCACCCACGAGAAGCGGCCCTGCGCGCAGATGCTGCCGGGCTTCAAGCCCTCGATCCCCGTGGTGTTCTGCGGCCTGTTCCCGGTCGACGCCAACGACTTCGAGGACATGCGCGAGGCGATCGAGAAGCTGGCGCTCAACGACGCCTCCTTCACCTACGAGATGGAGACCTCGGCCGCGCTCGGCTTCGGCTTCCGCTGCGGGTTCCTGGGCCTCCTGCACCTCGAGGTGATCCGCGACCGGCTGGAGCGGGAGTACGACATCGACCTGGTGACCACCGCCCCCTCGGTGGTCTACCGCCTGCAGATGCGCGACGGCACGGTGCGTGAGCTGCACAACCCCGCCGACATGCCCGACCTGACCCATGTCGAGGAGATCGAGGAGCCCTGGATCAAGGCCACGATCCTGGTCCCCGACGACTACCTCGGCGCGGTGCTGAAGCTGTGCGAGGAGCGTCGCGGCCAGCAGCGCGACCTGACCTATGCGGGCAGCCGCGCGATGGTCGTGTATGATCTGCCGCTGAACGAGGTGGTCTTCGACTTCTACGACCGCCTGAAGTCGGTGACCAAGGGCTACGCGAGCTTCGACTACCAGATCGAGGGCTACCGGGCCGAGAACCTGGTGAAGATGCAGATCCTGGTGAACGACGAGCCGGTGGACGCGCTCTCGACCATGGTTCACCGCGACCGGGCGGAGATGCGGGGTCGTGCGATGTGCGAGAAGCTCAAGGAGCTGATCCCGCCCCACATGTTCAAGGTCCCGATCCAGGCGGCCATCGGCGGCCGGGTGATCGCCCGCGAGACGATCCGGGCGATGCGCAAGGACGTGACGGCCAAGTGCTACGGCGGCGACGTGACCCGCAAGCGCAAGCTGCTGGAGAAGCAGAAGGCCGGCAAGAAGAAGATGCGCCAGTTCGGGAAGGTGGACATCCCGCAGGAGGCGTTTATCAATGCGCTGAAGATGGATGGCTAACCCTTCTTTTTGGACCTCCTGATCCAGTCGGAATAGTAAATAATTAGGCCCGCCACGTCTGACTTTACCTTGTATCGCAATTTAAGGTCCCAGGCAGTAGTTTCTTCAGCCACTGCTGGCCAAGGTATTAGCAAAGCTGCTGCAAATAGATCAGCCTCAAATTCCTGCACCTCGGTGGTTTTGTAGTGAGCGTCAGTAACCGGGACGCCCTTGTGGAAATTACGGATCTCCATACGCTTAGCGACCAAGACATGGAGAACTATATGCCCGATTTCGTGCGCAACGATCTCGCGTGCTTTCGGGTGCATATCCGTAGCGTCGTCATAAGTGCGCTGATCGATCCTCATAAAGATCTTGTCACGAATATTGACATAGGCCGGCACCTGAACATTTCCGGAATACACTTTTTCTTCAACCATAAAGTCAAAGCTGTAAATTCCAGCGAAGGGCAGCCGCTCCTCAATGTAGCCAATCGAGTCGAATGGCTCGCTGTCGGAAGCGAACTGACGACGGATGCGAAGAGCTTCATTGAAGATCCGCTCGACTCTCTTGAGCGGGATCTTGGTGTTACGTCTCATGACCCTTTTCTCCTGCGCGTTTCAGCTCTTGCGTGAAGAGCTCAAGTTGGACCGGCGTCAACATCGGGCGAACCCTCTCGTAGGCAGCAATAAGACCTGACTCTTCTGGCGAGGCAGGCGTAATCGTCACAGAACCTTGCGCACGATCAATTAGTGCACTGAGCTTTTCAGTGTCGCCCTCCGAAAGCCCAAAGAACTTTACGATTGGCTCGCGCCAGTAGCGCGGCACAGGCTTCCTACCGAACTCTACAGCAGACAAAAACGCACTCGACACCTCCAGAGCATCCGCCAAGTGCTTCAGGCGGTAGCCTTTCTTCGCGCGCGTGACGCGCAAGAACTCGCCGATTTCACTTCGGTCCATGTCTCCCTCCTCGACTTGCAGGCACAGGTTAACCCAGCGCGGTTAAGATTTGAAGCCAAATCTGGTATCCATGACGGTGCCAGGCACCATTTCTGGGGCCAACCACGAGATCGTGCCGATCTGCCGTGGCAACAGACGACAAGCGCGAGCTCTCGGCTCCGGCTTGCAGTGCGGCAACTCATTGCAATCGCGTGCGGGGGGAGGGGGAGCGACCGCGCTCGCCGTCTAGCGAATTGAAGATCTGCGGGAGCGCACCCCCTCCCGTCGCACGGAATTCACACCCCCGCCCTATCCTCCCGCGTCGCCCCGCCCCCGCATCCCCCTTGCGCGGCGCATCAAAACCCGCTCACCTGAGCGTCACCTAACCGACATGGAGCGACCGATGACCCCCCGCACCTCCGCCGGCCTGCTCAGGTCCGCCGTGGCCTCGCTGGCGCTGCTCGCGCCCGTGGCCGCCTCGGCCGACTACGCGCTCACCGTTCTGCACACCAACGATTTCCACGCCCGCTTCGAGCCGATCTCGAAATACGACTCCGGCTGCTCGGCCGAGGACAACGCGGAGGGCAAGTGCTTCGGCGGCTCGGCCCGGCTCGCCACCGCCGTGGCGGCGGAGAAGGCGGCCTCGTCGAACCCGATCCTGCTCGACGGGGGCGACCAGTTCCAGGGCACGCTCTTCTACACCTACTACAAGGGCAAGGCCGCGGCCGAGATGATGAACGGCCTGGGCTACGACGCGATGACCGTGGGCAACCACGAATTCGACGACGGCCCCGAGGTGCTCAAGGGCTTCATGGAGGCCGTCGACTTCCCCGTGCTGATGTCCAACGCCGACGTCAGCCAGGAGCCGGCGCTCGCCGACGTCCTGCAGAAGTCCACCGTCGTCGAGAAGAACGGCGAGAAGATCGGCCTGATCGGCCTGACCCCGCAGGACACCGCCGAACTGGCCTCGCCGGGCAAGAACATCACCTTCGGCGACCCGGTGGAAGCCGTCCGCGCCGAGGTCGAGAAACTGACCGCCGAGGGCGTGAACAAGATCATCGTCCTCTCGCACTCGGGCTACGGCGTCGACCAGCGGGTGGCGGCGCAGGTGGCGGGGGTCGACATCATCGTCGGCGGCCACACCAACACGCTGCTCTCGAACACCAACGAGAAGGCCGAGGGCCCCTATCCCACCTGGATCGACGGCCCCGACGGCGGCCGCACCGCGATCCTCTCGGCCTACGCCTACGGCAAGTACCTCGGCAAGCTCGAGGCCGTCTTCGACGACGAGGGCAAGCTGACCGACGCGACCCAGGGCGAGCCGGTGCTGATGGACGCCTCCATCGCCGAGGACATGCAGGTCAAGGGCCGGATCGAGGAGCTGGCCGAGCCGCTCCAGCAGATCCGCGAGAAGGTGGTCGCCCAGACCGAGCAGCCCATCGGCGGCGACCGCGCGGTCTGCCGCTCGGAGGTCTGCGAGATGGGCGTGCTGGTCGCCGACGCGATGCTCGACCGGGTCAAGGACCAGGGCGTGGACGTCGCCATCGCCAACGGCGGCGGGCTTCGCGCCTCGATCGACGCGGGCGAGGTGACGATGGGCGAGGTGCTGACGGTGCTGCCGTTCCAGAACACGCTCGCCACCTTCCAGCTGACCGGCGCCGGCATCGTCGAGGCGCTGGAGAACGGCGTCAGCCAGGTCGAGGAAGGCGCCGGGCGCTTCCCGCAGATCTCGGGCATGCGCTTCGTGTGGGATCCCGCGCAGCCCGCCGGCTCGCGCATCGTCTCGGTGGAGATCGGCGGCGAGGCCCTGGATCCCGCCAAGACCTACGGGGTGGTGTCGAACAACTACATGCGCTCGGGCGGCGACGGCTACGCGGTCTTCGCCGAGAAGGGCGAGAACGCCTACGACTACGGCCCCGACCTCGCGGACGTGGTGGCCGAGTACCTGGCGGCCAACGCGCCCTACACGCCGCATGTGGACGACCGCATTTCGAAGAAGTGAGCGGGACGTCCCGCGGTCCGCGCCCGGTTGACGGGGCGCGGTCTTGCGGGCGATGGGGGGAGAGGGCCGGCCTTCGGGCCGGCCCTTCGCATTCGCAGGGAGGGCGGGCTTGCAGGGGACGAAGGGCGATCCAGCGCCGGCGGACCCGTTCGCCCCGGACTGCCCGCGCTGCGCGGCGCTGTGCTGCGTGGCGCTGGCCTTCGACCGCTCCGACCTCTTCGCCTTCGACAAGCCGGCGGGAGAGCCCTGCCGCCACCTCGCGGGCCACGCCTGCACGATCCACGACCGGCTGTCGGAGGCGGGCTTCGGCGGCTGCGTGCGCTACGACTGCCTGGGCGCCGGCCAGGCGACAGTGCAGGAGGTCTTCGGCGGCCGGAGCTGGCGCGACGATCCCGCGCTGCTGGCCCCGATGATGGAGGCGTTCCGCGCCCTGCGCCGGATCCGGGACCTGGCCCAGCTCCTCGACGCCGCCGCGGGCCTGCCCCTGCCGCCCCGGACCGCCGCCCGCCGCACGAGCCTCGCCGCCGCCCTCGCCCCGCCCGAGGGCTGGACCCGCGAGGCGCTCGCCGCCTTCGACGCCGGCCCCCTCCCTGCCGAGATCGCCGCCTTCCTGCGCACCCTGCGCGACGCCGTCCCCCGCCCCGCCTGATCCGCCGCCGCCCAGGCGCCCTGGCGCGCCGCCGGCCGGGCCGCGCAGAGCGCCTGTTCTCCGGAGCCGTCCATCGCGGATGCCGATCGGAGCGACTCGGGGGGAGGGGTCAAGGATCGCGCAGCGACCGCGCGAAGCGCGGCTTGTCCTTGACCCCTCCCCCCGAGTCGCTCAGGCATCGGACGCGATGGACGGCTCCGGAGGACAGGCGCGGGGCTTGTTCTCGGGTGAGTCCGGAGCCCGCCGGAGGCTCCCCCTTCTCCGATCGGCCGCCGCGGCCCACCAGCCGCGCGACGCAGCCAAGCCCGCCCGCAGGGCGCCTGCGGGCCGCTCCCGCCTCCGGGACGCGACATCGGTCCGCCTGGCGCCTATATCTCACGTGACAAGGGAAACCACAGAGCCCGCCGCATGATCATCCGCATCGCCCTCGCCGTCCTGTTCCTGTTCCTGTGCTGGCTCGTCTGGCGCAACCTCGGCGCGCGCGCGCGGTTCCGCGCCGACCAGCGCAAGGCCTGGGACGAGCCGCTGCGCGAGGGCTCGGCGGTGATCCTCTCGGCCGCGCCCTCGGCCTGGTGGTGGCTGCTGGCGCTGGCCGCGGTGGCGGCGCTGGTGGGGCGCTCCCTGTTCGAGCGCATGGCCGCGGGCGAGGGCGTGGGCCCCACCTTCTGGCACTGGATCATCTTCCTGGGCCTCGCCGGCGTCGCCGCGCGCCGGGCCGTGCAGCTCAGCGAGCGGGTCACCGTCACCTGGGACCGCATCGCCTCGCGCAACATTCTCGGGCCCCGCTACGCGCTGCCGCTCAAGGACGTCACCGGGGTGACCGAGGACGACCGCACGGCCCTGATCGCCTTCCGCGGCGGGCGGGTGCTGGAGCTCTCGCCCTGGCTCGAGGGCCGCTTCTGGCTGGCGCGGGAGCTTCGCGCCCGCGTCGCCCGCTAGGCCTCAGGCCGCGACCGCCCGCGTCCGCGCGTTGTTCGCCTTCAGGATCAGGAACGAGATCAGCGCGATGTTGACCGCGTTCCAGGCGACCCCGTTGAGGAACGCCATCTTGTAGGAGCCGGAGAGGTCGTGGATCCACCCGGCCATCCAGCCCCCCGCCGCCATCCCGAAGATCGTCGCCATGATCACCAGGCCGACGCGCGCCCCCGCCTCGCGCGCCGGCAGCATCTCGCGCACGATGATGGCGTAGGAGGGGATCACGCCCCCCTGGCTCAGCCCGAAGATCAGGCTGACGACATAGAGCGGGACCAGACCGTCGAACGGAAGATAGAGCGCCAGCGAGATCATCTGCCCGACCGAGCCGATCAGCAGCGTCGGCGCCCCCCCGATCCGGTCCGCGATCACCCCCGAAGCCAGGCGCGAGACGATCCCGCCGGCCAGCATCAGCGACAGCATCCCCGCCCCCGCCGTGGGCCCGTAGCCCAGGTCCACGCACATCGCGACCACGTGGATCTGCGGCGTCGCCATGGCGAGGCAGCAGGCGATCCCCGCGATGCAGAGCAGCGCCTGCAGCCCGCCGGGCGTGAACCCGGCCGAGCGCCGCGCCGCCTGGGCCGCGGCCGCCGCCTCGCCCTCGGCCTCTGCCGGGACGCGGGCGTGCAGCAGCAGGCTCAGCGGCCCCAGCAGCAGGACCATGGCCGCGGCCAGCGTCCAGGTCGCCTCTCGCCAGCCGTAGAGCTCGACCAGCGGCGCCAGCACCAGCGGCCAGATCACGCCGGCGAGGTAGTTGCCCGCCGCCACCACCGCCACCGCCAGCCCCCGCCTGCGCCCGAACCACAGCGAGATGTCGGCGACCAGCGGCCCGAAGGTGGCCGCGCCGCCGACGCCGATCAGGAACTGCAGCCCCGCCAGCACCAGGAAGTCGCCGGTCATCGCCGAGCCCGCATAGGCCGCCGCCGCCAGCAGCGCCGAGACCCCCATCGCCGGCCCGATCCCGAAGCGGTCGACCGAGCGTCCCACGCCCAGGCTGCCCAGCGCGAAGCCGATCATGGTGGCGGAATAGGCGAGCGAGGCCTCGCCCCGGTCGACGCCGAACTCGGCCTCCATCGCCGGCAGCAGCACCACGATGGACCACATCGCCCCGCCGCCGACGCCCGCCGCCAGCAGCGAGATCCCCAGCCGGATCCACGAGGCGCGCCCGTCCAGCGCGAAGCCGGGGGCGGCGGAGGGCTCGGTCGGGCGCGGCATGGGAGGCTCCGGGGCGGAGGACGAGGAGGGCCGGGCGCGGCCCGGACGAGGCGCCGCGAGGCGCCCGCCCCAGCGTCATAGACCGCCCGCCGCGGCAGCGTCCAGCCGGCTCGCGGCCTCCCGCCGCAGGTCGTCCGGGACGACCCCGCGCCGCGCGGCGTGCCGACCGGCGGCAGGCGGGACCCGCGTCGACCGGGTGCGGCAGGCGCGGCGGGCCGGCGACGCCGCCTGCGCGCGGAGCGGCGGGCGGACCGGCCCGCCGCTCCGCCCGCCCGACCGACCGACCGACCGCACGACGGCCGCGCGCTCGACGGCCGCGACCGCGACCCGGGACGTCCCGCGCCGGCCGCCTGTCCGGGCGCCCGTCTCCGCGCCCGCCGCCGGCGCGGCCCCCCGCCGCCGCGCGCGGCCCGCCCCGGGCGACGGTCGCCCGAGGCCCGTCGCCGGGCCCGCGCCGCGGGCGCGACGCCGGCCCCGGGCGAGACGCCCGACGCGGCGCCTCCGGCCTCGGCGCGGCGCAACGGCCGGCAGGACGCGGGCCTCGGGCGGCCGGCGCCGGTCGGCCCCGTCATGCCCCGGCGCGGCGTCCGTCGAGGACAGGCGCTCCCGGCGCGACCCTGCGGCGCCTGGGCGGCGGGCAGCCGGGCCATGGGCGCCTGCGCCATGAGCGCGCGGACCGCGGCGGGGCGAATGCCGCGCCGGGCGGCCTTCACCTCGCCGCCATCGAGGCGTATGCGGAGGGGACGCGCCGCTCCCGGCGGCGCCCGCCCCCCCTGTTCGCGGCCCGCTCGCGAGCGTTTTCCGGACCCTGGACGGAACGACCGTTGCTGCTCGCCTCCCGTATCGACCGCGCCGCCGGCCTGCTGATGATCCTCGATCTGGGCCTGGTGGCCCTGGGGCGCTGGGGGGCCGGGCCCTGGGTGGAGCCGCTGGAATACGCCTGCGCCGCCGCCATCGCGGGGCTGCTGGCGGCGCGGGCCTCCCGCCAGCCGAAGGTGTTCGTGGCCATCGGCCTCGCGCTCGCCGCGCTGGCGGCGGCGACGCTGCCGGCCGGGGCGGCGCTGGTCGCCGACGGCCTGGCGCAGGCGGCCTTCATCGCCGCCTTCTTCGCCGCGCTGACCACCCTGCGCCACGCGGCCGAGACCTCGCCCGCGATCCGCGACTGCGGCCTGTTCCTCGCCTCGCGCCCGCCGGGGCAGCGCTATGCGGCGCTGACGCTGGGCGGCGCGGCCTTCGGGACGGTGCTCAACTACGGGGCCATCGCGCTGCTGGGCTCGCTCGCCACCGCCTCCTCGGACGCCGAGCCCAACCCCGAGATCCGCGAGGTGCGCAAGCGGCGCATGCTGCTCGCCACCGCCCGCGGGCTGGTGGCGATGCTGCCCTGGTCGCCGCTGAGCTTCGCCATCGCCATCACCACCGCCCTGATCCCGGGCGCGAGCTGGACCGGCGTGTTCCCCTACGCCCTGGTCTCGGGCCTGCTGCTGGCGACCATCGGCTGGGCGATGGATTCGATCTTCAAGCCCCGCCTCTCCACCCCCGCCCCCGCGCGGGCCGAGCCGGAGCCCGGCGGCTGGTCCCGCGCCCTGCCGCTGGTGATCCTGCTGGCGGTGATCGGCGGCGGGGCGGCGGCGCTGCACCTCTCCACCGGGGTCTCGATCGTGGGGGTGGTGATGGTCTGGGCGCCGCTGGTCTCGGCCGTCTGGGTCTGGCTGCAGGGGCGGGGCGAGGGGCCGGGCGCGCGCTGGCGGCGCGTGGCCGCCCGCGCCGGCGCCTATGCGGTGCGCGACCTGCCCGGCTACCGGGCCGAGGTGGTGCTGCTGATGATGGCGGGCTTCATCGGGGCGGTGGGCTCGGGCCTGCTCGCCCCCGTGGTGCGCGGCGCGGGCCTGCATCTCGAGCTCGTGCCCGCCTGGGTTCTGCTGCTCTCGGCGCTGTGGCTGATGCCGCTGGCGGGGCAGATCGGCATGAACCCGATCCTGGCCGCCTCGCTGCTGGCGCCGCTGCTGCCCGCTCCGGAGGCGATGGGGGTCAGCGCCGAGGCGGTGGTCTGCGCCTTCACCGCCGGCTGGGCGGTGTCGGGGGCGTCCTCGCCCTACACCGCCTCGACGCTGATGCTCGGCGCGTTCAGCGGCACGACGGCCCGCCGGGTGGGGCTGGTGTGGAACGGCGCCTACGCGCTTGTGTGCGGCGCGGCATTGTCGGCCTGGGTGCTGGTCATCGCCTACCTGCTCTAGCCCGCCGATCCGGCCTTCGCGGGCGATCGGCGCCGAAAACGGGGCGAAACCGGGTCGATCCCGCCCGGAATCCCGCTTCGGCGCAGTTTACCTTAGGGTTCGGGCGCCGGCTTTCACCGCAGCGCATGGCTTTCTTCATGGCCTTTTCACCCCCGGCGCCCCATTTCTCCCGCATGGAACATGTTGCGCTGCACAAGAGCCCCGGGGACGTCCCTCCCCTGATGGCGATGCGGAGAGCGGGGCCCGACGATGCGGATCGCATCTACGAGCATCTGCTGCGTCTGTCGGTCGAAGACCGCTCGCTGCGGTTCTGCGGCGCCGTGCGCGAACCCACCCTGCGCCGCCAGGCCGAGAACGTCGCCGCCGGCTACCCCGCCGGCCTGATCGCCTGCTCGCCCGAGCCGGGCGAGCCCGTGCGCGGGATGATCGAGGCCGCCCGCATCGGCCAGTGGGCCGAGGTCGCCCTGTCGGTCGAGCCCGCCTGGCGCGGCGCCGGCCTTGCGCCGAAGATGATGCTCGCCGCCGCCCGCTGGGCGCGCCTGCGCGGGATCCACGTGCTCGAGGCGCTGACCCTGCCCGAGAACGGCGCCATGCGCGGCCTCGGCCGCAAGCTGGGCGCGCGCTCGCGCATGGACGACGGCATGATCCGCCAGAAGTTCGACGTCGACACCCTGCTGCGCGACGAGCCCGCGGCCCCGGCGCTGGAGGCCGGCGTGCCGCCGGTGGGCCCCGTGGCGCATCTCGCCTCGGTCACCAACCACCGCCCCGCCGACCTGCGCCGCGCCGCGGCCTGAGGGCCGCCGCGCCCGGACCGCCGGGGCCGGCGGGGCTCAGCTCTCGGCCTTCTCCTCGGTGCGGGCGATGGGCAGACGGACGCGGGCCAGCAGGCCGCCGAGCTCCGAATCCTCCAGCGTCAGCGTGCCGTCGTAGGCCTCCACGATGTCGGCGCAGATCGCGAGGCCCAGCCCCGTGCCCGGCACCGCCTCGTCCAGCCGCCCGCCCTCGCGCAGGGCGATGGCGCGGTTCTCGGGCGCGATGCCGGGGCCGTCGTCCTCGACCACGATCTCCACCACGCCCTTCTTGCGCTCCGCCGTCACCCGCACGGCGCCCTTCGCCCACTTGAAGGCGTTGTCGATCAGGTTGCCGGCGAGCTCCTCGAGGTCCTCGCCCTCGGCCTTCGCGCGCAGGCCCGCGGGGACGTCGAGGTCGAGGTCGATGAACTTGTCGGCGTGCACCCGCTCCATCACCCGCGCGAGCCCGCCCAGCAGCGGCCCCACCTCGGCCGAGGCGCCGGGCGCGTTGGCGCCGGCGAGCCGGGCGCGGGCGGTGTAGCGCACCATCAGCGCGTCGATCCGGTCCAGCGCCTCGCGCACCTCCGGGTGGGGGCGATCCATGGCGTCGAGCTCGTTGCGGATGATCGCCGCGGGGGTCTTGAGCGCGTGCGCGAGGTCCGCGGCCTGCCGCCGCGCCGCGCCGATGATCTTGGCGTTGCGCTCCAGCAGGTCGTTGAGGTCCTCGACCAGCGGCTCGATGTCGGAGGGGTAGCGCCCCTCGATCCGGTCGGTGATCCCCTCGCGGTAGTCGCCGAAGGCCGCGCGCAGGCCGACCAGCGGGCGCAGGGCCATGCCGGTCATCGCAGCCGCCGCCAGCGCCAGCGCGCCCCCCAGCCCGATCAGGGCCGAGAACAGCGAGCGTCGGAACTCCAGCTTGTCGAGGCTCAGGCGCACCACCGCCTCGGCCGCGTAGATGCGGAACACCTCGTCGTCCGCGTCGGGGCGCACCGCGCGCACGATCACCAGGATGCGGAAGCCCTCCGGCGCGCGGGCGAAGAAGGTCTCCTCCCCCACCGCGAGGTCCGAATGCGGCAGCACCTCGCCCCCGAGGGAGGGCGAGCGCACGACCCGTCCGTCCGGCAGCTCGACCTGCCAGTAGTAGCCCGAGCCCATCTGCAGGTAGCGCGGGTTGGCGAGCCGCGTCTGGGCGGCGTCGCGCTCCAGCGCTCCGGTCAGGATCAGAGTTTCGAGCTGGTCGAGCTGCGCGGAGAGATTACGCTGGAAGGCGCGCTCCGCGATCCCGTCGAAGGCGGTCAGCAGCAGCCAGCCGCTGACGCCCAGAGCGAAGAGGATCCAGAGGGCGCCGCCCAGAACCGCGCGCGCGCGGAGCGACAGCGCCCCCAAGGATCAACTTCCGTCGAACTGGTACCCGCGGCCGCGGATCGTGACGATGATCTTCTGGCCGAGCTTTTTCCGCAGACGACCGATGAACACCTCGATGGTGTTCGAGTCGCGCTCGGTGTCGTAGCCGTAGACGTGTTCCGAGAGCTCGGTGCGGGACACCACGCGATCCTTGTTCAGGATCAGGTAGCCCAGCACGTTGGTCTCCTGCGCCGTCAGCTGCACCTGCTGGCCGTCCACCGTCACCCGGCCGGAGCGGGTGTCGAACTCCAGCCCGCCCTGCTTGAAGACCGGGTTCGGCTGGCCGGAAGAGCGGCGGATCAGGGCGCGCAGGCGCGCCAGCAGCTCGTCCATCTGGAAGGGTTTGGTCAGGTAGTCGTCGGCGCCCGAGTCGAGCCCCGCCACCTTGTCGCGCCACGAATCGCGCGCCGTCAGCACCAGGACCGGGGCCTTGATGCCGCCTTCGCGCCAGTCGCGCAGGACGGCGTTGCCGTCCTTTT
Source organism: Albimonas pacifica (assembly GCF_900113695.1). Classification (GTDB taxonomy): domain Bacteria; phylum Pseudomonadota; class Alphaproteobacteria; order Rhodobacterales; family Rhodobacteraceae; genus Albimonas; species Albimonas pacifica. Next base: position 295,033 of record NZ_FOQH01000004.1, read on the forward strand.
TCGGAAGGCCGAGATCGAGGACGATCGCGTCGTAGGGCTCCGTCGAGCCGAGGAAGCTGCCTTCCTCGCCATCGCGGGCGACGTCGACGACACGGCCCTCGCTTTCGAGCGCCCGCTGAACCTGACCGGCCAGCACCGCCTCATCTTCCACCAAGAGAACACGCATCCCTACCTCCGGTCATCACGCTCCGGCGTACACGCAAAACGCACGCCGGAGATTATCATCAAGCTGAACGCGATTTGCCAACTGAATTTCGTGTTTGATCCGACCGAGGGTCTCGCCTACGAATCTCCAAGAAATTTAACGCAAGATGAACGGAAACACAATCCATATTCGTGGTTCATTTCTTGTTCAGAGCACAATACCCAACGTCAGGCTCGATTGCGTCTATTTTGTGCCTCGCCATCGGTGAAGCCCGACCAGCGCCGCTGTAGCGGTTCTGGAGACGGTACGTGTTCAGCATCGATTAACACTTGCCAAACCTGCGGTATGTGGCACGATCCGGTCAATTCGAGGTCCCCCAACCTCGAAGCGAGGTTCCGGGCGGTCGCATCACCCCCAGCTTGTCTCGCGCTTGCAGCATCTTTGCAGTCGCTTGACCGGCACATCCCACACACACCCGCGGAAGCCCGGAACCTCACCCCTTCACAGGGGCTGATCGTCGCGAACCTGGGGAGAATTAAGGCAGGTTTGTGACGCGCTGCGGGGATGCAGGGACGGCCCTTCCCGCAGCCTGCGACGAATCACTCCGTCGAATTCTCATCCTTGCGGGTCGGTGTGCGCTCCGATTCCGGCGACACGGCGCCGGCTTCGGGGAGAGAATCGGGGTCCTCCCGCCCCACGCCGCGGAACACGGCGCGGAACGGAAGGGCCCAGACGATTCCCAGCGCCACGTAGATCGCCAGCTCCAGCCACAGGGGCGGCCGGTCGAACCAGCCGGTCACGGTGACGGCGGCCACCACGAACAGCGGCAGCCAGACCAGCAGCAGGACCAGCGACCAGCGCCGGCGGGCCTTGTAGCTGAGCGCCATGCCTCCCCCCTCAGCGATCCGCGAACGGGTCGGTCACCAGGATCGTGTCCTCCCGCTCGGGGCTCGTCGACAGCAGCGCCACGGGGCAGCCGATCAGCTCCTCGACCCGGCGCACGTATTTCACCGCGGCCGCGGGCAGCTCGGCCCAGGAGCGGGCGCCGGCGGTCGACTCCGACCAGCCCTCCATCTCCTCGTAGATCGGCTCGCAGCGGCGCTGCTGCTCCGAGGCGATGGGCAGGTGGTCGATGGTCTTCCCGTCCAGCTTGTAGCCGGTGCAGATCTTCAGCGTCTCGAACCCGTCGAGCACGTCGAGCTTGGTCAGCGCCACGCCGGTCACGCCCGAGGTGGTGCAGGTCTGGCGCACCAGGGCCGCGTCGAACCAGCCGCAGCGCCGCTTGCGCCCGGTGACGGTGCCGAACTCGTGCCCCCGCTCGCCCAGCCGCTGGCCGTCGGCGTCGTGCAGCTCGGTCGGGAACGGTCCCTCGCCCACGCGGGTGGTGTAGGCCTTCACGATGCCCAGCACGTAGTTCACCGCCGACGGGCCCATGCCCGAGCCGGTGGCCGCCATGCCCGCCAGCGTGTTCGAGCTGGTCACGTAGGGGTAGGTGCCGAAGTCGATGTCCAGCAGCGCGCCCTGCGCGCCCTCGAACAGGATCCGGTCGCCGGCGGCGCGACGCTCGGCCAGGATCTTCCAGACCGGCTGCGCGTAGGGGAGGATCTTCTCGGCGACCTCGAGCAGCTGCGCGGTCAGCGCGGCGCGGTCGATCTCCTCCAGCCCCAGGCCGCGGCGCAGGGCGTCGTGGTGGGTCAGCAGGCGGTCGATGCGCCCCTCGAGCGTCGCCTTGTCGGCGAGATCCGCCACCCGGATCGCCCGGCGGCCGACCTTGTCCTCATAGGCCGGGCCGATGCCCCGCCCGGTGGTTCCGATCTTGGCGGTGGAGTTCTGCGCCTCGCGCGCGCGGTCCAGCTCGCCATGGACGGGCAGGATCAGGGGCGTGTTCTCGGCCACCATCAGGTTCGACGGCTCGACCGTCACGCCCTGGCCGCGCAGCTTCTCGATCTCGGCGATCAGGGCCCAGGGGTCGAGCACCACGCCGTTGCCGATCACCGACAGCTTGCCCTCGCGCACGATGCCGGACGGCAGCAGCGACAGCTTGTAGGTGACCCCGTCGATCACCAGCGTGTGGCCGGCGTTATGGCCGCCCTGGAACCGGACGATCACGTCGGCCCGCTCGCTGAGCCAGTCGACGAGTTTTCCCTTCCCTTCGTCGCCCCACTGGGCGCCGACGACGACGACATTGGCCATGACGGCTGCTCCTGGTTCCGGGATCGCAAACGGGCGCGGTTCTAGCGCATCGCCGTCCCGGTTCCCATCCCCGGTTTCGTCGCGGGCACGGGCATTGCGTGCGACGCGTATCGGCTTCATCATGTGGTAGAGAAAAGCGGAAGGACCGCAAGATGATGGAGGACGCGGTGAACGCTGGATCGCAGCTTCTCGCCTCGCTGCAGGCCTGGGCGGGCGGACCGCCGGACGAGTCGCACCTTCTGTCGGCGCTGGCCCTGGGGCTCGCGGCGGGCGCGGGGGGGCTGTGGCTCGCCCTCCTCCGCCCCCTGCGCCGCCGCGCCGAGCGGGCCGAGGGCGCGCTGATCGAGGCGCGCGAGGACGCCGCCGCGCTCGACCGCGACCTGGCCGTCTCCGAGGCCCGCGCCGGCCGCCTCGACGCCGCCGAGGCCGAGATCCGCGCCCTGCGCGAGCGCCTGTCGGAGGCCGCCGAGGCCCGCGCCGAGCTGAAGTCGGCGCTGGAGACCGAGCGTCGCCAGCATGGCGCCCGCGTCGAGGAGCTGCGGCGGATGGAGGGCGAGGTCCAGCAGAAGTTCGCCGCGCTGGCCGCCGACGCGCTGGGGAAGAACGCCGAGAGCTTCCTGGGCCTGGTCTCCGAGCGCTTCGCACAGCACAAGCAGACCGCCGACGAGGACCTGGAGCGTCGCCAGAAGGCGATCGAGGGCCTGCTGGCGCCGATCCGCGACAACCTCGGCAAGTTCGAGAGCGCCGTGGGCGAGATCGAGAAGGCCCGCCACGACGCCTACGGCGCCATCCGCACCCAGGTGCAGGCGCTGACCGAGGGCCAGGCCCGCCTCACCTCCGAGACCGGGCGCCTGGTGCAGGCCCTGCGCGCCCCCAAGACCCGCGGCCGCTGGGGGGAATACCAGCTCCGCCAGGTGTTCGAGATGGCCGGCATGATGGAGCATGTCGACTTCCTCACCGAACGCAGCTTCGACACCGAGGACGGCCGCCGCCGCCCCGACGCCATGGTCCGCCTTCCGGGAGGCAAGTCGGTGGTGGTGGACGCCAAGACCCCGCTCGACGCCTACCTGACGGCGCTGGAGGCGACCGAGCCCGCCGCCCAGGCCGAGGCGCTCGCCAACCACGCCCGGCAGCTGAAGACCCATGTCCGCCAGCTCGGCGCCAAGGACTACTGGAACGCCCTGCCCGAGACGCCGGACTTCGTGGTGCTGTTCGTGCCGGGGGAGGCCTTCTACTCCGCCGCCATGGAGCAGGACCCGGAGATCTTCGAGACGGCGCTCGCCGCCCGGGTGCTGGTCTGCTCCCCCACCACGCTGATCGCGCTGGTGAAATCCATCGCTTACGGCTGGCAGCAGGAGGTGCTGGCGAAGAACGCCCGCGAGGTCGCCGACCAGGCGCGCGAGCTCTACGACCGGCTCAACACCTTCGGCGGCCACATGGACGGCGTCGGCCGCGGCCTGCGGCAGGCGGTCGAGCGCTACAACCGCGCCGTCGGCTCGCTGCAATCGCGCGTCCTGCCGGCCGCGCGGCGGTTCGAGGCGCTGGGCGTCACGCCCGAAGGCGCCGGCATGCCCGGGCCGCAGCCGGTCGAGCACGTCCCCGCCGGCGGGCGGGAGACGGAGGAGCCGGAGCTCCCCCGCGGGGTCGCCGCAGGCGCCTAGCGCCGAAAGCCCCGGGGGGCGCGGCCGGCTCGGGGGAGGGCGTCGCGCCCCCGAAACGGCCGCGCGGGATCGGGGCGGCCCTCAGAAGACGAAATCGTCCGCCGAGAGGCCGGCGAAGTCGCCCTCGATCCGCAGGCTGAAGCCGCCGGGGCCGGAGACGATCGCGTGGTCGGCGTTCTCGACGATCGCCAGCTCCGAGAAATCGGCGACGAAGCCGAGGGCCACCGTGTCGGCGCCCTGCTCGAAGTCCGTGATCGTGTCGGTCCCCAGATCGGCCGCGCGGATGCGGAACTCGTCCGCGCCGCCGCCGCCGGTCAGCAGGTCGTCGCCGCCCAGGCCCTCGAGCCGGTTGTCGCCGTCGTCGCCGATCAGCGTGTCGGCCTGGTCGGAGCCGCGCACCCGCTCGATCGCGATCAGCGTGTCCGTGTCGCCGAACCCGTCGGTGGCCGTGCCCAGCGCCAGGTTCACCGTCACCCCCGCCGTGCCGCCGCGGGAGGCGTCGCGGTCGTAGCGCACCTCGTCCATGCCGCCGCGGCCGTCGAGCGTGTCGTCGCCCTCCATGCCGCGGAACATGTTGGCGAGGGCGTCGCCGAAGATCCGGTCGTCGTAGTCCGAGCCCCGGATCGCCTCGATCCCCGCCAGCGTGTCCGTGTCGCCATAGGTGTCCGTCGCCGTTCCGGCGGCGAGATCCACGACCGCGCCGGCGCCCCCGGTCTCGTCCCCGTAGGAGACCTGGTCGAAGCCGCCCGCGCCGTCGACCGAGTCGTCGCCCGCGCCCAGCGCGAACCAGTTGTCGTATTCGTCGCCGACCAGCACGTCGTCGAAGTCGGTGGCGATCACCTCCTCGATCGAGATCAGCGTGTCCGAGTCGCCGAAGGTGTCGGTGGCGACCCCCGTGGCGAGGTTCACCGCGACCCCGGCGCCGCCGGTCTCCTGGCTGTAGTCGACCAGGTCGTATTCGTCCCAGGAATCCGCGCCGCCGTCGATCTCGTCGTTCCCGGCGCCGCCGACGAAGCGGTCGTCGCCGCCCTCGCCGCGCAGGCGGTTGTCGCCCGCGTCGCCCACGAGGACGTCGTCGAAGTCGGTGCCGCGCACCCGCTCGATGTCCACCAGCGTGTCGGTGTCGCCGAAGCCGTCGAAGGCGGTCCCCTCGGCGAGGTTCACGTAGACGCCCGAGTCGCCGCCGTAGGTAGCGTCACGGTCGTAGCGCGCCTCGTCCACGCCGCCCCGGCCGTCGAGCAGGTCGTCGCCGGCGAGCCCGCGGAAGGTCTCGTTCGCGTTCGAGCCGCGGATCACGTCGTCGCGCAGCGTGCCGCGGATGACGTTGATGTTCACCAGCGTGTCGGTGTCGCCGTAGGTGTCGACGGCGGTCCCGGCCGCGAGGTCGACCACGATCCCCGCGCCGCCCCGCTCCCACCGGTAGGAGACCTGGTTGAAGTCCGAGCCCTTGCCGTCGACGTAGTCGTCGCCGCGGCCGAGCTCGAAGTAGTTCTCGGCGTCGTCGCCGATGATCCGGTCGTCCTTGTTGGTCCCGATGACCTCTTCGATGTTGCGCAGGGTGTCCTGGTCGCCGTAGGTGTCGCGGGCCTTGCCGGTGGTCAGGTTGACCACCACGCCCTTGCGCCCGCCCTCGGAGCCGTAGTCCACCACGTCCTCGAGCCCGGCGCCGCCGTCGATCAGGTCGCGGCCCTTCTCGCCCGTCATCCAGTCGTCGCCGTCGCCGCCGAACAGCTTGTCCGCGTGCCGGGTCCCCACGATGCGGTCGTCCGCATCCGACCCCTCGACCCGGACCTGGGTGGCGTTGAGCAGCTTGTCGAGCGACTTCCACTTGCCCTTGTCGGCGAGGGTCACCGCCTTCTCGAGCTTGGTCACCGGGATCTTCAGGCCGGAGAAGGTGGCGAGCGTGCGCCCGTCGAGCGTGAACTCGAACTCGGTCGCCTTGCCGCCGACGAACTTGTCCTGGCGCGCGTTGTACTTGATGCCCGCGCCGGAGATCTCGAGCTCCAGCCCGTCGACCGTGCCGCTCTTGAGCAGCAGGGACTTCGCGGAGATGTCCTTGCGCTTCAGCTCGCCCTGGACAAGACCGTCCTCGATCAGGTCCGAGAGGCTCACGCCCTCGAACAGCTTGAGGACCGCCTGCTTCTTGCCCTTGCCATTGCCCTTGGCCATGTGCCTGGTCGCCTTCTGCTGAGCGCGGCGGCCGGGCGGTACGAACGGGCCCGGCGCGCCGCATTCGTACTCGTCGAATGACGGCGGCGAGGGACCGCCCGGGCCCCTCGCCGCGTCTGCGCACCGTGTCCTAGCACGAGATTTCCGTCGCGACAGCGGTTTCGTTGTTAACGAATGAGAAATTCATGCTGCGGAATGCGTCGGCGGGGAACGGCGCCCGCCGACGCGGTCGCCTCAGAACTTCAGCGCCTTGGCCTGGGTGACCTGCGGCAGCGCCAGGATCTGGGCGACCATGTCCGGCGTCACCTGCTCGTCCACGCCCAGCAGCGCGATCGCCTCGCCGCCCTTGTCCGCGCGGCCCAGCGCGAAGGTCGCGATGTTGATCCCCAGCTCCCCCAGCTTGGCGCCCAGCGAGCCGATGTAGCCCGGCTGGTCGTTGTTGGTGGTGTAGAGCATGAAGGGCTGCGGATCGGCCTCGAGGTCGATGCCCTTGATCTGGATGATCCGGGGCTTGTTGTCCGAGAACACCGTCCCCGCGACCGAGCGGGTCTGCTTCTCGGTCGTCACCACCAGCCGCACGTAGGAGCCGTAGGCGCCCTGCGCGTCCTTGCGGGTCTCGGCGATCTTGATGCCGCGCTCGCGCGCCACCACGGGGGCCGAGACCATGTTGACCCCGCCCTCGCCGACCAGCGGCTTCATCAGGCAGGCCACCAGCGTGGCGGTCAGGGGCTTGAGGTTGAGCTGGCCGACGCGGCCCACGTACTCGATCTCGAGCGAGGTGATCGCGTTCTCGGTCACCTGGCCGGCGAAGCCGCCCAGCGCCTCGCAGACCGCGATCCAGGGCTTGAGCAGCGGCGCCTCTTCGGCGGTGACCGACGGCGCGTTCAGGGCGTTGGAGATCGCGCCCTTGGTCAGGTAGTCCGACATCTGCTCGGCGACCTGCAGGGCGACGTTCTCCTGCGCCTCGGAGGTCGAGGCGCCCAGATGCGGCGTGCACACGCAGTTGGGGGCCGAGAACAGCACGTTCTCCTTGGCCGGCTCCTCGCCGAAGACGTCGAAGGCGGCGCCGGCGAGCCGGCCGTCCTTCAGCGCCTGCGCCACCGCGTCCTCGTCGACCAGGCCGCCGCGGGCGCAGTTGATCAGCCGCGCGCCGGGCTTCATCTTGGCGATGCGCTCGGCCGAGAGGATGTTGGCCGTCTGCGACGTCTTGGGCATGTGCAGCGTGACGAAATCGGCACGCGCCAGCAGCGCCTCGAGGTCGTCGAACTTCTCCACCCCCAGCTCCTGCGCGCGCTCATGGCTCAGGAACGGGTCGTAGGCGATGACCTTCATCTTCAGGCCGATGGCGCGCGAGGCGACGACCGAGCCGATGTTGCCGCAGCCGAGGATGCCCAGCGTCTTGCCGGTGATCTCGACGCCCATGAACTTCGACTTCTCCCACTTGCCGGCGCGGGTGGACGCGTCGGCCTCGGGGATCTGGCGGGCGCAGGCGAACATCATCGCGATGGCGTGCTCGGCGGTGGTGATCGAGTTGCCGAAGGGCGTGTTCATCACCACGATGCCCTTGGCCGAGGCCGCGGGGATGTCGACGTTGTCGACGCCGATGCCGGCGCGGCCGATGACCTTCAGGTTGTCGGCCTTCGCCAGCAGCTCCGCCGTCGCCTTGGTGGCCGAGCGGATCGCCAGCCCGTCGTAATCGCCGATGATCTCGGCGAGCTTCGCGGGGTCCTTGCCCAGCGCGGGCTGGAAGTCGACCTCGACCCCGTTGTCCTTGAAGATCTGGACGGCGGCGTCGGACAGGGCGTCGGAAATCAGAACCTTGGGCATCTGAGGGTCCTCAGGTTGGAAGGGCGCGGTCCACGGCCAGCGCGGCGGCGGTCGTGCCTGCGTCCATGTCGGGTCCGGTCGTCCAGGCGGCCCCGAAGGGGATGCGGACGACCTGGGTGCGAGGGGAGCGAAGGCGGAGCGTGGTGCCCGCCTTCGAGTTCGCGAAGGAGACCATCTCGACGTCGTGCTTGTGCTGCAGCCAGTCCACGTCGCGGAAGCCGAAGCAGCCCGCCACGCCCTTGGTCTCGACCAGCCAGGCGGCGAAGAACTCGCCGTCGTCGGTCGTGCAGCGCACGCCGCGCTCCAGTTCGGCGGCGAAGACGAGCTCGATCACCTCCCCCGCGCCGAAGGCGATCTCGATCTCGCCCGTCACGCAGGCGTCGACCGAGAGCCCCTCGGGCAGCTCGGGGTGGGCGGGACCGATCGGTCCCACCGCTCCGACCGGCGACGACAGGGTCACCGGCCCGAACGGCGCGTCGATGCGCGCTTCGGCCATCGGATGTCTCCTTTCAGGAGGTCAGGCCGCGGCCATCTCCGACTTCGCGGCGGCGAAGGCCCAGTCGAGCCAGGGGATCAGCGCCTCGACGTCGGCCGTGTCGACCGTCGCGCCGCACCAGATCCGCAGGCCCGCGGGAGCATCCCGGTAGCCGTTGACGTCGAGGGCGGCGCCCTCTTTCTCGAGCAGCGTGACCATCTTCTTGACGAAGGCCTTCTGGCCGGCGTCGTCGAGCGCGGCCACCGCCGGGTCCACCACCTTCAGGCAGACCGAGGTGTTGGAGCGCGCCTCGGGCGCGGCCACCAGGTTCTCGACCCAGGCGGTCGCGTCGACCCAGGCCTGCAGCGCGCCGAAGTTGGCGTTGGCGCGGGCCTGCACGGCCTCCGCCCCGCCGATCTCGGCGAACCACTCCAGCGCGTCCAGCGCGTCGGCCACGCAGAGCATCGAGGGCGTGTTGATCGTCTCGCCCTTGAAGATGCCCTCGATCAGCTTGCCGCCCTTGGTCATGCGGAAGATCTTCGGCAGCGGGCGGGGGGGCGTGTAGCTCTCCAGCCGCTCGACGGCGCGGGGGCTCAGCACCAGCACGCCATGGCCGCCCTCGCCGCCCATCACCTTCTGCCAGGAGAAGGTCAGGACGTCGATCTTGACCCAGTCGATCGGCTGCGCGAAGGCGGCCGAGGTGGCGTCCGAGAACACCAGCCCCTCGCGCTCCGCCGGGATCCAGTCGAGGTCGGGGAGCTTGGCGCCCGAGGTGGTGCCGTTCTGGGTGAACAGCACGTCGGCGGTCCCGGCGCGCACCTGCGCGAAGTCCGGCAGCTCGCCATACTCGGCGGTGATCACCCGGCAGTCGTCGAGCTTGAGCTGCTTGGTGGCGTCGGTGGCCCAGCCGGCGCCGAAGCTCTCCCAGGCGAGGATGTCGACGGGCTTGGCGCCCAGCATCGACCACATCGCCATCTCGAAGGCGCCGGTGTCGGAGGCGGGGACGATGCCCACCCGGAAGCCCGCGGGCACGCCCAGCAGCTCGGCGGTCAGGTCGATCACCTGCTTGAGCTGGGCCTTGGGGCCCGAGGCGCGGTGGGAGCGGCCCAGCCACGCCTTCGCGGCGACCGCTTCAAGCGACCAGCCGGGGCGTTTCGGACAGGGACCGGAAGAGAATTCAGCGCGCGCAGGCAGCGCCTGCGGCTTTTCGGGGAACGTCATGGGACGCGCTCCAACGTCAGGGCGAGGTCGCTGAGCCCGCCGCCGCTCGCCCATACCCGGCGACTTGCCCGCAGCCCCGATACGCCTGCGCCGAGATCCGGTCAAGCCGGAAAAGAGGCCCGATCCGTCGCATTCGCGCGACGCCTCGCGGCGCAATTCGGGGCGGCCCCGGCTGGGGGCTCGCCATCCGCCCTCGCGGCGTGTTTGCTGGGCCGGTCCTCGTGACGGAGCCCCGAATGACCCGCCCCACCCCCGCCCGCCTTCTCCTCGCCGCCCCCCTGCTGGCGCTCGTCGCCTGCGCCGCGCCCGAAGCGCCGCCGGCGCCCGACGGCGGGCCGCCCGCCTGGGCCGACTTCCGCGCCGAGGGCGCGCCGGTCGAATGGGACGACGTGCAGATCCTCTCGGCCACCACGCGCGACAGCATCGGGGGCCCCGAGGTGGTGCTGGACGTGCGCTTCGCGACCGCCTGCGACGCCTCCACCTACGCGGTGTTCTGGAACGGGGCCGCCGCCCGCTCGCTGCCCCCGCAGACGGTCTTCGTGCTGCGCCGGGACGGCCAGGGCGCCGACTGCGCCGCCCCCGGGACCGCCCGCGTCGCCTTCCCCATCGAGGAGCCGGCCGAGGCGCTGGGCCCCTTCATCGGCCGCGTCACCGCCGACGGAGAGACGGGGGTCGAGTTCCGCTGGCCGCCCGAGGCCTGAGGGCCGCGCCTCGCCCGCGGGCAGGGCCGCGGCGACGGCCGCCCCCCCGCGGCGACGCTGCGCGCAATGCGGGCTCGCCCGCCGCGCGCGGGCGCCCTACATCGGGGCGGTGAAGATCTTCTGGTTCTCTCTGGGCGCGCTCTGCGTCGCCGTCGGCGTCGCCGGCGTGATCCTTCCCGGCCTGCCGGGGACGGTGTTCCTGATCGCGGGCGCGTGGTGCTTCGCGCGCTCGTCGGACCGGGCCCACCGCTGGCTCGTGCATCACCGCTGGCTGGGGCCGCCGATCGTCGACTGGCAGGCGCATGGGGTCATCCGCCGGCGCGCCAAGTGGATGGCCTCGGCGGTGATGGCCGCCGCCGTGGTCGTCACGACGACCCTTGGCGTGGCCTGGTGGGCGGTCGGCCTGCAGGCGACGACGCTCGCCTGCGTGGCCCTGTTCCTGTGGACCCGACCGGAGGCGCCCGCCGCGGCGGAGGGCCTTGCGGGTCCCCCGACGGAGACGGTCCCGGCCCCCACCCGGGCCGGAGACGCGTCCGCCGAAGGATCCGGGGTCAGCCCCGGATCGCGGACTTGAAGGTCGTCGAGAACTTGAACTTCGGCGCGGTGTGCGCCTCGGCCATCTTCTTCTCGCCGGTCTGGGGGTTGCGCACTTCGCGCGCGGGCTTCTCGACCGCCTCGAGCTTGCCGACGCCCGGCAGGGTCACCGACTTGCCGCCCTTGAGCGCCGACTCCGAGACGCCGCCGAGCGCGCCGAGCACCGCCGTCACCGAGGCCTTCGTCTCGCCGCTCGCTTCCGCCAGCGCGGTCACCAGTTCATCTTTCTTCACGAAACGCCCTCCGCTGTTGTGGTCCGTGATCGTCGTTCGCGACGCCCCCACAACACCGTGCAGCGGGCGGATGTCAACCCGCAGCGAGCCGACGGCAGGCGGCCCGCGGCGGGGTTTTCCATTCAACCCCCGGTCTCGCCGCGGCGCAGCATGGCCGCCAGCTCGTAGACCAGGTCCAGCGCCTGCCGCGGAGTCATCTCGTCCGGCGAGATCGCCCCGAGGCGCGCCTCGACCCCCGACGGCGCGGCCGGCGCCGGGGCCTTGCGCGGCGCCGGCGCGGCCGAGAACAGGGGCAGGTCGTCGACCAGCGCGCGGGCCTTGCCGCCCCCCTGGCGGTCGCCCTCCTCGAGCGCGTCGAGCACCTCGCGCGCCCGGTCGATGACGCTCGGCGGCAGCCCCGCGAGCCGCGCCACCTGAACGCCGTAGGAGCGGTCCGCGGCGCCCGGCCGGACCTCATGGAGGAAGATCACCTCGCCCTGCCATTCGCGCACCGCCATGGTCGCGCAACGCAGACCCTTCAGACGGTCCGCAAGCGCGGTAAGTTCATGATAATGCGTGGCGAAAAGCGTCCGGCAGCGGTTCGCATCATGCAGGTGCTCGAGCGTCGCCCAGGCGATCGAGAGCCCGTCGTAGGTCGCCGTCCCGCGCCCGATCTCGTCGAGGATCACCAGCGCGCCCGGACCGGCCTGGTTCAGGATCGCGGCGGTCTCCACCATCTCGACCATGAAGGTCGAGCGGCCCCGCGCGAGATCGTCCGCCGCGCCGACGCGGGAGAACAGCTGATCGACCACCCCGATGCGCGCGCGGGCGGCCGGCACGTAGGCGCCCGCCTGCGCCAGCGCCGCGATCAGCGCGTTCTGGCGCAGGTAGGTCGACTTGCCCGCCATGTTCGGACCGGTCAGCAGCCAGACCGGCAGGGCGGGGGCGTCGTCGGCCCCCTCGGCGCTCAGGTCGCAGTCGTTGGGGACGAAGCTCTCGCCTTGTCGTCGCAGGGCCTGCTCGACCACCGGATGCCGGCCGCCCTCGATCACGAAGGCCCGTCCGGGCTCGATCTGGGGGCGGGTCCAGTCCAGCTCGACCGCGATCTCGGCGAAGCCGGCGGAGAGATCCAGCTCCGCCAGCGCCCGCGCGGCGGCGGCGAGCGCGGGGGCCTCGGCCAGCACCTGCTCGCGCAGCGCCTCGAAGATGCGCTTCTCCGCCTCCAGCGCGCGGGAGCCGGCGTTGAGGATCCGCGCCTCGAGGTCCGAGAGCTCGACGGTGGTGAAGCGCACCGCGCCGGCCATGGTCTGGCGGTGGATGAAATCCTCGGAATGGGGCGGCTTCAGCAGCTTGTCGGCGTGGGCGGCGGAGACCTCGATGAAGTAGCCCAGCACGTTGTTGTGCTTGATCTTCAGGGCGTTGATCCCGGCCTTCCCGGCGTATTTCGCCTGCAGCGAGGCGACGACCCCGCGGCCCTTGTCGCGAAGCTCGCGCGCCTCGTCGAGTTCCTCGTCCGCGCCGGGCGCGATGGCGCCGCCGTCGCGGATCAGGAACGGGGGCTCGGCGACCAGCGCGTCCTCCAGCGTGATCTGGAGCTCGTCGTGGCCCTCCAGCCCCTGGCGGGCGAGCTGCAGGCGTTCGGGCAGCTCCTCCTGCCCCAGGCGCTCGGCGAGCCGCCCGGCCTGGGCCAGCGCGTCGCGGATGGCGCCGAGGTCCCGGGGGCCGCCGCGGCCCAGCGCCAGGCGGGTCAGCGCGCGCTCCATCTCCGGCGCCTGGCGCAGGGCGTCGCGGAGGTCCTGGGCAAGGGTCCGGTCCTCGACCAGCGCCTGCACGGCGTCGAGGCGCGCCGCGATCTCCGCCCGGTCGGTGGAGGGCGCCGAGATCCGCGTCTCCAGCAGCCGCGCGCCGGCGGCGGTGACGGTGCGGTCGACGGCGGACAGAAGCGAGCCCTCGCGCCCGCCGGACATGGCCCGCGTCAGCTCCAGGTTCCGCCGCGTGGCGGCGTCGATGCGCATGGCGCCGCCGGCGGGCTCCTGCACCGGGGGCTTCACCAGGGGGAGCTGGCCGCGCTGGGTCAGCTCGACATAGGCGATGGCGGCGCCCATGGCCGAGAGCTGCGCCCGGCTGAAGCCGCCGAACGCGTCCAGAGCCTTGACGCCGAACAGGCGTTCCAGGCGCTGGCGGGCGCCCTCGCTGTCCCAGGCGGCCCGCGAGACGGGGGTGGCGGCGGCGCCGGTCTCGGCCACCTGGCCCTCCAGCGCGCGGTCCTCGTCGGTGGTCTCGGGGATCAGCACCTCGGAGGGCGCGAGGCGGGCCAGCATGGGCCCGAGGCCGCTGCGCGGGCAGTCGGCGACGTGGAAATCGCCGGTGGAGACGTCCAGCCAGGCCAGCGCCCCCTCGCCCCGGATCTCCCCGTAGGCGGCGAGGTGGTTGTGGCGGCGCGCGTCCAGCAGCGCGTCTTCCGTGAGCGTGCCGGGGGTGACCAGCCGCACCACGTCCCGCTTCACGACGGCCTTGTAGCCGCGCTTCTTGGCCTCCGCCGGGTCCTCCAGCTGCTCGCAGACGGCGACGCGGAAGCCTTTTCGGATCAACTGGGCGAGGTAGCCCTCGTGGCTGTGGGCGGGGACGCCGCACATCGAGATGTCTTCGCCCAGGTGTTTGCCGCGCTTGGTCAGGGCGATGTCGAGGGCGGCGGCGGCCTGCACGGCGTCCTCGAAGAACAGCTCGTAGAAGTCGCCCATGCGGTAGAACAGCAGGCTGTCGGGATGGCGCGACTTGATCTCGAGATACTGGGCCATCATCGGCGTGACCGCGCCCCCCGCCGAGGGGTCCGCGGATCGGGTCGGTGCGTCGGTCGCCTGCGTCTTGCTCGCCATGGGAGGGCGATAGCATGAGGCCCGCGGCAGGCGGAAGACCCGGCCGAGCGCACGGGCGCGAAGGCCGCGCCCCCGCCCGGCACGCCTCCCGCCCGCCCACCCCGGCGCGCCGGGCGGGGGCGCGGCGGCGGGCGTCGGGACGCGATGGCCCGCCGCCGGCGCCGCGGCCGGCGCGCAGGGCCCCACGGGCAGGTCCGCGCCCCCTGGCGGCGGGCGGGGGCGGGCGGGTGGGAGCCCGCCGGCAGGGGGCGCGGACCGCGCCGCGCGCGCGCCCTGTCCGGTCAGGCCGCCGCCAGCGTCCGGCGATAGCCGATCGCCTCGGCCACGTGGGGGCGCCGGACGCAGGGCGCCTCCTCCAGGTCGGCGATGGTGCGCGCGATGCGGATCGCGCGGGAATGGCCGCGGGCCGAGAGCTGCAGCTTCTCCGAGGCCCGCTCCAGCAGGTCCTGCGCCTCGGCGTCCATCCCGGCCGCCGTCTCCAGCGTCGAGCCCTCGGCCTGCGCGTTCAGCCGCACCGGCGCGCCGAGCACCTCGTAGCGCTCCGCCTGCACCCGCCGCGCCCGCGCCACCCGCTCGGCGACCGAGGCGCTCGGCTCGCCCTTCGGCAGGCGCATCAGGTCGGCGGCGGAAGTGGCGGGCGTCTCCACCACCAGGTCGATGCGGTCGAGCAGCGGCCCCGAGATCTTCGACTGGTAGTCCGCCCCGCATTTCGGCGCGCGCGAGCAGGCCTTGCCCGGCAGCGCCAGGTTCCCGCAGCGGCAGGGGTTCATCGCCGCGATCAGCTGCACCCGGCAGGGATAGCGCACATGCGCCGCCGCCCGGCTGACGGTGATCGTGCCGGACTCCAGCGGCTGACGCAGCTGGTCCAGCACGCCGCGGTCGAACTCCGCAATCTCGTCGAGGAACAGGACCCCGTTGTGCGCGAGGCTCACCTCCCCCGGCCCGGCCCTGCGGCCGCCCCCGGTCAGCGAGGCGGCCGAGGCCGAGTGATGCGGGTCCATGAACGGCCTGACCCGGCTCAGCCCCTCGTCGGCGAAGGCATGGGCGACCGAGCGGACCATGCTCACCTCCAGCGCCTCCTGCGCCGACATCGGCGGCAGGATCCCGGGCAGGCACTTGGCCAGCATGGATTTCCCGACGCCCGGCGGGCCGATCAGCAGCAGGTTGTGACCGCCGGCGGCGGCGATCTCCAGCGCGCGGCGGGCCTTCTCCTGGCCTTTCACCTCGACGAGGTCATGGGTGCGCAGGGCCTGCCGGGACATCTCGGCGGGGGTGGGGCGCGACAGGGCCTGGCGGCCGGTCATGTGGTTGACCAGAGCCACCAGGCTGGCGGGGGCGGCGATCTCGGCCGCGTCGACGATGGCGGCCTCGGGGCCGTTCGCGAGCGGGCAGATCAGCGTCTTGCCCCCGGCCGCGGCCTGCACCGCGGCGGGCAGCACGCCGGGGACCGAGGCGATGCGGCCGTCGAGACCGAGCTCCCCCATCGCCAGCATCTGGGCCGCGTCCTCGGCCGGGACCATGCCCATCTCCGCCAGCAGGGCGATGGCGATGGGCAGGTCGAAATGGGCGCCCTCCTTGGGCAGGTCGGCGGGGGCGAGGTTCACCACCACCCGCTTGGTGGGCATCGCCACGCCCATCGCGGTCAGGGCGGCGCGGACCCGCTCGCGCGACTCCGCCACCGCCTTGTCGGGCAGGCCCACGACCTGGAAGCTGGGGGTGCCGGCGGAGAGCTGGCACTGCACGTCGATCTCGCAGGCCTCCACGCCCTGGAAGGCCACGCTGTAGCACCTGGAAACCATCGTCGCGCTCCCGCTTGTCGGCGGGGGCGATCAGACAGGGACAAGGTTAATCGCCGCTTAATGGCGCCGGTCGCCGCTTAGGCGGGCTGAACGACGCCGCCCGCCCGCTCGCACTCGGGCGGGCGGATGCCGCGCTCAGCGGGCCTCGGCGGCGCGGCGGGCCTCGACGGCCTCCCAGAACTTCGCGGCGATGTTGACGCCGTCGAAGCGCTCCAGCTCCTGCATGCCGGTGGGGGAGGTGACGTTGATCTCGGTCAGCTTGCCGCCGATCACGTCGATTCCCACGAACAGCAGGCCGCGCTCGCGCAGGGTCGGCCCGATGCGGCGGGCGATCTCGAGATCCGCGTCGTCGAGCGCGCATTTCTCGGCCCGGCCGCCGACATGCATGTTCGAGCGGGTCTCGCCCTTCTGCGGCACGCGGTTGATCACGCCGACGGCCTCGCCCTCGATCAGGATCACGCGCTTGTCGCCCTTCTCGACCGCGGGCAGGAAGGCCTGGGCGATCAGCGGCTCGCGGTTGATGCCCGAGAACAGCTCGTGCAGCGAGGCCAGGTTTCGGTCCGAGTGGGGCAGGCGGAACACGCCGGCGCCGCCGTTGCCGTAGAGCGGCTTGAGGATGATCTCGCCATGCCGCTCCTTGAAGGCGCGCAGGTCGGCCAGCGACCGGGCGATCATCGTGGCCGGCGAGAGGTCGGCGAAATCGAGGACCAGCAGCTTCTCGGGGCAGTTGCGCACCCAGAACGGGTCGTTGATCACCAGCGCCGAGCCCTTCAGCCGCTCCAGCATGTGGGTGTTGGTGACGTAGGACATGTCGAAGGGCGGGTCCTGGCGCAGCAGGACGACGTCGTAGGTGGAGAGGTCGACGGTGCGCGCCTCGCCCAGTTCGAAGTGGTCGCCGCGCTCGCGCCGCACGACCAGGGGCCAGCCGGTGGCCTTCACCCGGCCCTCGTCCCAGGCCAGGCGGTCGGGGGTGTAGAAGAACAGCTCGTGTCCGCGGGCCTGCGCCTCCTCCGCCATGCGGAAGGTGGTGTCGGCGTCGATGTCGACGCCCTGGATCGGATCCATCTGGATCGCCACGGAAAGGCTCATGCCCGAAGTCTCCCGGCCGGCGCGCGAGGGAATTGCGCGGGCCGGACAGTCGCCCCGCCTCCGGGCGGCGTCAAGCGCCCCCGCAGCCGGATGCCGCGACGCTCGCGCAGGCGCGAGGGGAGGGCGGGTCAGAAGAAGGCGTTCTCCACGATCTCCATGCGGCCGTGGCGGTCGAAGGCGGCGAGGTCGAAGCGACGGTCGGCGTCCAGCGCCCCGGCGAGCTCCAGGAACCGGGTCGCGGCCATCTCCAGCCGGCGGACCTGCGCCGGGCGCACCGCTTCGCCGGCTTCCAGCAGGGTGCGCCGGGACTTGACCTCCACGAAGGCGAAGGTTCCGGCGCGCTCGAGCACAAGGTCGAGCTCCCCGTTGCCATGGACGCGGCCGGCGCGCCAGTTGCGCGCCGCCAGCCGCCAGCCGGCGGCGAGGTAGCGCCGCAGCGTCCGATCCTCGGCGGAGCGGCCGACAAGGCCGGAGGTCCGTCCGCGCAGGCGGCGGCGGTCGAGCGCGGGCAGGCTGGGGATCGGGGACATGACGGCTCTCCGTTCGGCTCGTCGGAGGCTTAGGGCAAAAGGGTTGCCGAAAGGTTAGCGGCCGCGCTCCAGGGCGCGGGCGTAGACCTCCTTGCGGGGCAGGCCGGTGGCCGACTGCACCTCGCGCACGGCGTCCTTCAGGCTCAGCCGCTCCAGGGCCGCGTCCAGCATCGCGTCCAGCGTCGCCCCGTCGGGACGCGCGGAGGCGGTGGGGGGGCCGATCACCAGCACCACCTCGCCCCGCGGATCGTCCTCGCCGGCCAGCGTCTCGGCCAGCTCGCCCAGCGGCGCGCGGCGGACCTCCTCGAAGCGCTTGGTCAGCTCGCGGCACAGGGCCGCCTCGCGGTCGGCGCCCAGCGTCAGGGCCATGTCGGCGAGCGCGGCGGCCGTGCGGCGGGGGCTCTCGAGGAACACCAGCGTGGCGGGGACCGGCGCCAGCTCCTCGAGGAAGGCGCGCCGGGCGGAGGCGCGGGGCGGCGGGAAGCCCGCGAAGAGGAACCGGTCGGTGGGCAGGCCCGCGAGGCTCAGGGCCGCGAGCACCGCGCTGGGGCCCGGCGCGGCGGTCACCGGCAGGCCGGCGCGGGCCGCGTCGCGGGCGAGCTTGTAGCCGGGATCGGCGATCAGCGGCGTGCCGGCGTCGGAGACCAGCGCCACGCTTTCGCCCTGCTCCAGCCGCGCCAGGATCGCAGGGCGCGCCGCGTCGCCGTTGCGGTCGTGGTAGGCCAGCAGCGGCCGGCCGCGCAGCGGCACGCCGTGGATCTCCATCAGCCGGCGCAGGCTGCGGGTGTCCTCGGCGGCCAGCGCGTCCGCCTTCGCCAGAACGTCCAGGGCGCGCAGGGTGATGTCGGCGGCGTTGCCGATCGGGGTCGCCACCAGATGCAGGCCGGGGGCGAGCCGCGGGCCGCCCTCGTCCCCGGATCCGTCGCCGCCGGACCCGGCGATTTCGCCCGGACCGCCCTCGGACCCTGCGTCGCCTCCTCGCCGAAGCTTCGCCTTTCTTGCGCCTGTGTTTGCGCTCATAGTCCCTCGCCGTCGCCCGGGTCCGCCGCCCGGGCTTCGCACGGACGAACGGAACATTGCAGGAGGTCAACATGGGCGAGGCGCTTCGGGAGCACAACGCAGGCCGCGCGCCGGACGCGGGACGGGGCCGCGTCGGGATCACGCTGACCCGGGCGCTGGCCGTCGCCGCGCTGGCCGCGCTGGCCGCCTGCTCGAGCAACGACCGGGGCGAGCGCGCCTCGGCTCCCGGCCCCTCCCGCACGCAGACCGCGTCCCCTGCCGGGCCGCAGCCGGGCGAGGGCGGGCGGGTGAGCCTCTCGGGACCCGCCCGCGTCGCCCTGCTCGCGCCGCTGACCGCGCCCGACGCCGGCGCCGCCGCGGCCGCGCGCGACATCGAGGACGCCGCCCGCCTGGCGATCGCCGAGGGCGCGGGCGACGTGGTGGCGCTGGACGTGCGCGACACCGCCGGCGACGCCGCCACCGCCGCCTCGGCCGCGCAGGCCGCCGCCGCGGCGGGCGACGCGCTGATCGTCGGGCCGCTCTACGGCGCCAACGCCGACGCCGTGGGCCGCGCGGTGGAGTCCGCGGGGCTGAACGTCATCGCCTTCTCCAACACCCCCTCCGCCGGCGGCGGCAACGTCTGGGTGGCCGGGCTGCTGGCGAGCTCGGAGACCGACCGCATCCTCTCCCACGCCGCCCAGCAGGGCTGGCGGGGCGTCGGCCTCTATTACCCCGAGACCCCGCTGGGCCGGGTCGCGCGCGCCGCGGCCGAGCAGTCCGCCTCCCGCCACGGCGTGGCTCTGAGCCCGGTCATGGCCTACCCGCGCAGCTTCGAGGGCATCCAGGACAGCTCCCAGGCCTTCGACGCCTCGTTCGAGGGGTCCGGCGCCGCCACCGTGCTGCTGCCGGACGAGGGCCAGGGCCTGCAGGCGGCGGCCTCGTTCATGCGCTACCACGGCATCGGCATGCGCACGCCGATCCTGGGCATGGGCGGGATGGCCGACCCCGAGCTGCAGCGCGACAGCTCGCTGTCGAACGCGCTCTACGCCGGGCCCGATCCGGTCGCGATGTCCGACTTCGCCGCCCGCTTCCAGGCCGCCTACGGCCGCGCCCCGGGCCGCTTCGCCTGGCTGGGCTACGACGCGGTCGCGGCGGCGGCGCAGATGATGCGCGCGGGCCGCGCCTCGGGCGACGACCGGCCCTTCGGCCTCGAGGAGATCACCGATCCCGGCGGCTTCCGCGGCGTGGCCGGCCCGTGGCGGCTGACCCGCGACGGGCTGAACATGCGCGCTCTCGCCGTGTTGACGCCGTCGCCTTCCGGCCCGCAGGTGGTGTCGCCTGCAACGATCCCCGGCGCGCCGGGTTCCTGACGAGAGACCATGGCCTCACGCAAGCCCGCCCCCGAACCAGGCCCCGCGCCCCGCGCGGCCGCCGCCCGCGGCGCCCCCCGGCGCCGCATGGCGCCGCCCTCGCCGGAAGACCAGGGCGGCGGAACGGACGGGATGCTGGTCAGACCCGCCGCGGAGATCCTCGATCCCGCGGCGGTCCTCGCCCGCCTGACCGAGGTGGCCGCCGCCGCACAGGCCGAGGGCAAGGGCCGCGACGGCGTCCGCGCCGCCTGCGCCGAGCCGCTGCGCGACGCGCTCGACGCCGGCCACGCCGCGATCCGCGAGGCGCTCGACGCCCGCCCCTGGGCCGGCGCCTCCACCTCCCGCTCCATCGCCTGGCTGACCGACGAGGTGGTGCGCCTGGCGCTGGAAGTCGGCCTGCGCTGGCTGCACCCCAACCCCAACCCGACCGAGGGCGAGCGGCTCGCCGTGCTCGCCGTCGGCGGCTACGGGCGGTTCGAGATGGCGCCCTACTCGGACGTCGACCTGCTGTTCCTCACCCACTGGAAGCAGACGCCTTGGGTGGAATCCCTCGTGGAATCCGTCCTCTACCTCTTGTGGGACCTGCGGATGAAGGTCGGCCACTCGACCCGCACCGCCGACGACTGCCTGCGGCTGGGCAAATCCGACGTGACCATCCGCACCTCCCTGCTGGAGCAGCGCTTCATCTCCGGGGACCGCCGCCTCGCCGAGGATCTGCAGGACCGGCTCTGGGACGAGCTGTTCTCCCGCACCGGCTCCGAGTTCGTGGAGGCCAAGCTCGACGAACGCGCCGTGCGCCACCAGCGCCACGGCGGCTCTCGCTATGTGGTCGAGCCGAACGTGAAGGAGGGCAAGGGCGGCCTGCGCGACCTGCAGACCCTGTGGTGGATCGCGAAATACCTCTACCACGCCCGCTCCCCCTCGGACCTGGTGGAGAAGGGCGTGTTCTCCCCCGACGAGATGGCGGTGTTCTCCGAGGCGGAGGCCTTCCTGTGGACGGTGCGCTGCCACCTCCACTACCTCTCGGGCCGCGCCAACGAGCAGCTCAGCTTCGACATGCAGGTCGAGGTCGCCCGCCGCCTGACCTTCGAGGACCGCCCCGGCCAGTCCGCGGTCGAGCGCTTCATGCAGCGCTATTTCCAGCACGCCACCGCGGTGGGCGAGCTGACCCGCGTGTTCCTGGCGGCGCTCGAGGCGCGCCACGTCAAGAAGCGCCCCAGCCTCGGCGGCATCGTAAAGGCGTTCCGCGGGGCGGGGGGGCGCAGCTCCTCGGGTCCGTTCCAGATGCTCGACGGCCGGCTGACCGTGCCGGACGAGAGCGTGATCGTGGACGACCCGCTCAACATCCTGCGCCTCTTCGACGAGGGGCTGCGCACCGGCGCCCTGATCCATCCCAACGCCATGCGGATGATCGCGGCGAACCTCGACCTCGTGGACGACACGCTGCGCGCCAACCCCATCGCCAACCGCATCTTCCTGCACATGCTGGTGGATTCGGGCGACCCGGAGCGCGCCCTGCGGCGGATGAACGAGCTCGGCGTGCTCGGCGCCTTCATCCCCGAATGGGGCCGCATCCACGCGATGATGCAGTTCAACATGTATCATCACTACACGGTCGACGAGCACACCATCCGCGCCGTCTCGATCCTCAACGGCATCGAGCGGGGCCGCCTGGTCGAGGACCTGCCGGTGGCCTCCGGCATCCTCGAGCAGGGGGTGGACCGCACCTCGCTCTACGTGGCCCTCCTGCTGCACGACATCGGCAAGGGGCAGGAGCGCGACCACTCCGAGGTCGGCGAGGAGATCGCGCGCGAGGTCTGCCCGCGGCTGGGCCTCGACGAGGCGCAGACCGACACGGTGGCCTGGCTGATCCGCCACCACCTGCTGATGTCGGACGTGGCGCAGAAGCGCGACATCTCCGACCCGGTGACGGTGCGCGCCTTCGCCGACGAGGTGCGCACGCCCTCGCGCCTGAACCTGCTGCTGGTGCTGACCGCCTGCGATATCATGGCCGTGGGCCCGGGCGTGTGGAACAACTGGAAGGCGCAGCTCCTGCGCACCCTCCACCGCCGCACGCGCGAGGCGCTGACCGGCGGGGCCGGCGGCCTCTCGGGCGTCGACCGCCTGCGCGAGGCGCAGGACGCCCTGCGCGCCGCCCTGACCGAGGACGGCTGGACCGAGGCCGAGATCGAGCGCGAGATCGACCGCCACTACGCGCCGTTCTTCCTGTCGACCACCACCGAGACGCAGCGGATCTTCGCGCGCCTTGCGCGCGAGACGCCCGACGACCCCTCGGCCTTCGGGGCCGACTTCACCCAGGACGAGAGCCGCGACGCCACCCGCGTGTGCTTCCACATCGCCGACCATCCGGGCCTGTTCTCGCGCCTCGCCGGCGCGCTGGCCCTGGCCGGGGCGGACGTGAAGGACGCGCGGATCACCACCACCTCGGACGGCTACGCGCATTCGGTGTTCTGGATCCAGGACGGCGACGGCTCGACCTACGAGACGGCGCGTCTCGACCGGCTGCAGACCATGGTGCGACGGGCCCTGATGGGCGAGGTGGTGGCGCGCGAGGCGCTGAAGCCCAAGCGCAAGGTCAAGAAGCGCGAGAGCAAGTTCAAGCTCGCCACCCACGTGATCTTCGACAACCACTCGTCGGACATCTACACGGTGATCGAGGTCGACACCCGCGACCGCGTCGGCCTGCTCTACGACCTCACGCGGGCGCTGGCCGCGGCCAACATCTCGATCCACTCCGCGATCATCGCCACCTACGGCGAGCAGGCGGTCGACGTGTTCTACGTCAAGGACCTGTTCGGCCTGAAGATCACCTCCGCCGGGAAGATGAAGACCATCGAGACCCGCCTGCGCGCCGCCATCGAGGCCGCCGCCCCCGAAGACGGCGAGGGCTGATCCATGCCCGACCAGCGCGAGGAGGGCGCGGCTCCGCCGTCGCCCCCGGGCCCCGAGTCCGACCCGTCCTCCGCCCCCCGCGCCGGCGCTCCGCGCCCCGCGGCGCGGCTGATGCGCAGCTTCGCGACCGTCGGCGGCTGGACCATGGCGAGCCGCATCCTCGGTCTGGTGCGCGACGTGATGATCGCCGCGGCGCTGGGCGCCGGCCCCGCGGCCGAGGCCTTCGTCGCGGCCTTCACGCTGCCCAACCTGTTCCGCCGCTTCTTCGCCGAGGGCGCGTTCAACACCGCCTTCATCCCGATGTTCGCCCGCCGGCACGAGACCGAGGGCCCCGACGCCGCCCGCGACTTCGCCGAGCAGGCGATGGCGGCCCTGACCACCGTGCTGCTGGTCTTCACCGCGCTCGCCCAGGTGGCGATGCCCTTCCTGGTGCTGGCCATCGCCTCGGGCTTCGCGGGGGACGAGCGCTTCGACCTGACGGTGGAATACGGGCGCATCACCTTCCCCTACATCCTGTTCATCTCGCTCGCCGCCCTGCTGTCGGGCGTGCTGAACTCGGTGGGCAGGTTCGCCGCCGCGGCGGCCGCGCCGACGCTGCTGAACGTGATCCTGATCGGGGCGATGATCGTGGCCCAGGCCGGCGTCTTCGCGGGCCTGGCCGGCCCCGACGATCCGCCGGGCTACGTCGAAGGGCTCTGCGCCTCCTGGGGCGCGGCGATCGCGGGCGTGGCGCAGCTGTGGCTGGTGTGGCGCGCGGCGAGCCGCGCGGGGATGCCGATCCGCCTGCGCCTGCCCCGCCTGACGCCCGAGGTGAAGCGGCTGGCGATCATCGCCTTCCCCGCGGCGCTCGCCGGCGGGGTCATGCAGATCAACCTGGTGGTGGGCCGGCAGGTCGCCTCCTGGTTCGACGGGGCGGTGGCCTGGCTCTACTACGCCGACCGGCTCTACCAGCTGCCGCTGGGCGTGATCGGGGTGGCCATCGGCGTGGTGCTGCTGCCCGAGCTCTCGCGCCGCCTGTCGGCCGGCGACGAGCCCGGGGTGCGCGAGGCGATGGGCCGCTCGACCGAGTTCGCGCTCGCCCTCACCCTGCCCGCCACCGCGGCGCTGGTGGCGATCCCCTGGCCGCTGGCCTCGGTGCTGTTCGGCCGCGGCGCGTTCGAGGCCGAGGACGTGGCCGCCACCGCGCTCGCCGTCGCGATCTACGGCGCGGGTCTGCCGGCCTTCGTGCTGCAGAAGATCGCCCAGCCGATGTTCTTCGCGCGCGAGGACACCCGCACGCCCTTCAACTACGCGCTCGTCGGCCTGGTGGTGAACGCGGCGGCGGCGGTGGGGCTCGCGCCCGTGATCGGCTTCACCTCCGCGGCCGTCGCCACCACGCTGGCGGCCTGGGTGAACGTGTTCCTGCTGTGGCGCGGCGCCCGCGCCCGCTTCGGCGAGGAGGCCCGGCCCGACGCCCGCCTGCGCCGGCGCACGCCGCGCATCCTGCTCGCCTCGGTCCTGATGGGCGGCGCGAGCTGGGCGGCGGCGCAGGCCATGGCCCCCTGGCTCGCCGCGCCGGGCCTGCGCTACCTGGCGCTGGCCGCGCTGGTGCTGGGGGCGATGGCGCTCTACGCCGCGCTGGTCGTGGCGCTGAAAGGGGTGGTCGTGGGCGACCTGAAGGCCGCGATGCGCCGGGGCGGCAGGCGCTGAGGCGCGGCCGCCCTCAGGCCCGGGGCACCACGATCCAGGCCGCGACCCAGCCGGCGACGAAGCCGCCGAGGTGGGTCTGCCAGGCCAGCATCCCCCCCATCGCCACCGCCAGGATCACGTTGATCAGCACCAGCGCCCCGATGGAGCCGAGGAACGAGCGCATCGACCCTGCGCCGGGCCGGCGGGTGATGAAGGCGAACTCGGCGTATTTCAGCACCCCGATCAGCCCGAAGACCACGCCCGAGGCCCCGACCATCGGCGCGTCGACCTCCGACAGCAGCCCATAGCCCAGCGAGCCGCCGATCGCCGTGACCGCGAAGAACATCAGGTAGAGCGGCGTCCCGAAGATCCGCAGCACCAGCAGGCTCAGCCCCAGGAAGGCGGCGGTGTTCATCAGCAGGTGGGTCATGCCCCCGTGCAGGAAGGCGTAGGTCAGAAAGCTCCACCACACGCGCGAGGGCGTGGGCTCGCCCGCGATCAGCCGGTCGAACCAGGGATCGAAGAACGAGAACATCGCGTAGGTTTCGTACCGAAGCTGCGGCCCCGAGATCAGGCCCAGTTCGGCGAGCTGGAACAGGAGCTCGATCGCCACGAACACGCCGGCGATGGCGAAGGCCACCTGACGGTGGATCTGCGTCACCGGCGGCAACGGGGGAAACTGGAACATCGAACCTCTTGCTCTCGCCCGAACGCACGGGCTGCAGGCGCGGCGATGACCCGCGCGGACGCCGCGGCGCGGCGTCTTGACCCTGTCCCGTCGCCGGCCGCATAAGGCCCGCGCCGCCGCAGGAGGACAGCAGATATGACCCCGACGCAAGAGGCGCAGGGCGCCGAGACCGAAGGCCGCGTGCACCCGCGCCGCGTCTTCTCGGGCGTTCAGCCCACCGGCAACCTGCACCTGGGCAACTACCTCGGCGCCGTGAAGCGCTTCGTCGAGATGCAGGACGAGGCCGCCGAGCTGGGCGGAGAGACCCTCTACTGCATGGTCGACCTGCACGCGCTGACCATCAACCCGGACCCCGCCGAGCTGCGCAAGTCCACGCGCGAGCTGGCGGCCGCCTTCATCGCCTGCGGCCTCGACCCGGAGAAGTCGATCCTCTTCAACCAGTCCCAGGTGCAGGCGCATGCCGAGCTCGCCTGGATCTTCAACTGCGTGGCGCGCGTGGGCTGGATGAACCGGATGACCCAGTTCAAGGAGAAGGCCGGCAAGAACCGCGAGGCGGCCTCGGTCGGCCTCTACGCCTATCCGGTCCTGATGGCGGCCGACATCCTCGCCTACCGCGCCACCCACGTCCCCGTGGGCGAGGACCAGAAGCAGCACCTGGAGCTGACCCGCGACATCGCCACCAAGTTCAACCTCGACTACGGGCAGCCCGGCTTCTTCCCGATGACCGAGCCGCTGATCGAGGGCGTGGCGACCCGGGTGATGTCGCTCCGCGACGGGTCCAAGAAGATGTCCAAGTCGGATGCGTCCGACATGAGCCGCATCAACCTGACCGACGACGCCGACGCCATCGCCCAGAAGATCCGCAAGGCCCGCACCGACCCCGAGCCCCTGCCCGAGACCCTCGACGGCCTCGCCGAGCGCCCCGAGGCGAAGAACCTGGTGGGCATCATGGCCGCGCTGTCCAACCGCACGACGGCCGAGGTGATCGGCGAGTGGGCCGGCAAGCCGTTCTCGGAGTTCAAGCCGGCGCTGGCCGACCTCGCGGTCGAGAGCCTGGCCCCGATCAACGCCCGCATGCGCGAGCTGAACGCCGACCCGGGCCACATCGACCAGGTGCTGGCGAAGGGCGCCGACAAGGCCGACGCCATCGCCGCCCCGATCATCGACGAGGTCTACGACGTCGTGGGCCTGCTGCGCTCGCGCGCGCGCTGAGACCCCGGGGCGGGCGCAGGACTGATTCTCCGCGCCCGCCCCGCGCCGTTCCGAAACGCGCCGAGCGGTTTCGTTTCAGGATGTTTCCGTAAGGTCATGTTGACGCGGTTCGGCATTCGCCATGGCAAATGCGGCCGCCGCCGCCGCAATCCGGCGGAGCGGCGCCTTCACCTCGCCTTCGCCATTCGCTAGATCGTATCCATGGACACGCAGACGAAGCCGCTGAACCCGCTGGTCAAGGCCGCGCTCGAATTCGGGCCGCTGGTGCTGTTCTTCGTGGTCTACCAACGCACCGACATCTTCACCGCCACGGCGGTGTTCATTCCCACCATCCTGGCCACGCTGGGCGTGTCGTGGTGGCTCAGCCGCGACGTGCCGCGCATGGCGGTGGTGACGGCGGTGGTGGTGGTGGTCTTCGGCGGGCTGACGCTGTGGCTGAAGGACGCCACCTTCATCAAGATGAAGCCGACCATCATCAACGTGCTGTTCGCCGCCGCCCTGGGCTGGGGACTGCTGCGGGGTCGGAGCTACCTCAAGGACCTGATCGGCGCGGCGATGCCGCTGACCGACGAGGGCTGGATGATCCTGACCCGGCGCTGGGCCCTGTTCTTCCTGTTCATGGCCGTGGTGAACGAGGCCGTCTGGCGCACCCAGACCGAGGAATTCTGGGTCACGTTCAAGACCTTCGCCTCGCCGGTCATCACCTTCCTGTTCGTGATCTCGCAGTTCGGCCTGATCAAGAAGCACGGCAGCGAGGGCAAGGGCGCCGACGGGACCTGATCCCCGGACGGGCCCGGCGCGCCGGGCTCAGGCGCCGAAGAAGAAGCTCCGCGAGGGCGCGATCGCCACGACCCTGCGGGGCTCGACGGCGACGTCCCGGACGTCGCGCCGACGCCCGAAGAACAGCGTGTCGGTCCCGTTCGAGATCGCCGGCAGGTCGCCGCAGCCGTCGCCGCGCACCCCGTCGTCGCCCCCGCCCCCGCCGTCGAGCGGACCGTCGCCGCCCCCGCCCTCGGGCTTGTCGTCGCCGAACCCCGATGCGTCCGGCATCGCCGCCGGGGCGACGCCACGGCAGTCGTGCGGAGGTCGAGGTCTGCGGATCAAAAGCCGGGCCGTCGCGCGGACGTGCCGGCGGGCGGGGGAGATCAGCCCTCGGGCGGGGTCCAGCCGGCCTCGCGCATCGCGGGGAGGATCCGCTGCTCGAGGTCGTTGTTCTGGATCGGGCCGACGTGCTTGTGGACGATGCGGCCCTCGCCGTCGACGACGAAGGTCTCGGGCACGCCGTAGACGCCCCACTCGATGCCTGCGCGGCCGGTGGTGTCGGCGCCGACATGGGCGAAGGGGTCGCCCAGCTCCTGCAGGAAGCCCAGCGCCGCGTCGCGGTCGTCCTTGTAGTTGATCGAGTCGATCTCGACCCCCATCGCCTGCAGCTTCATCAGCTCGGGGTGTTCGACCCGGCAGGGGCCGCACCAGCTCGCCCAGATGTTCACCAGCTTCACGCCGGGACGCTTGAGCAGCTCGGTCGTCAGGCGCGGCTCGCCGGGGCGGAGGCTGGCGAGGTCGGTCTGGGGCACCGACTTCTCGATCAGGGCGGAGGGCAGCGCGTCCTGGTCGCGGCCCAGCATCGACCAGGCGAGCCCCGCCAGCGCCAGGAAGGCGATCAGCGGGATCAGGGCCCAGAGGCGGCGGCGCTTCGGCGCGGGATCGGTCATGGGGCGCTCCGGCGACGATGCGAGGGGCGGGAATGGCGGGCCTCCAGCCGCTCGAGCTCGCGCTTGGCGCGGCGGGAGGCGCGGATCGAGGCCCCCACCAGCAGCGCCACGATGGCCAGCGTGCCGAGGTAGGACCCCAGGATATAGGGCGCGTAGGAGCCGAGATCGGGCATCAGGCGGCCTCCCCCGGGGGCTCGGCGCCCTCGCCGGCGGCGAGGCGGATGGCGCGGGCGCGGCGCAGGCGGATCTCGGTCCGGGTGCGCAGCAGCAGCAGCGCCAGGAACAGCAGGAAGAAGCCGGCGAGCGACAGGACCAGCGGGCGCCAGAACACGTCGGCGACGTTGGTCTCCCGGTCCATCGACAGCGAGGCGCCCTGGTGCAGGCCCTGCGCCCAGAAGATCACCGCGTAGCGCGAGACGATGGCGAAGACCGAGCCGACCAGGCACAGCACCGCGGTCAGGTCGGCGGCGGCGTCCGGATCCTCGATCGCGGCCCACAGCGCGATGTAGCCGGCATAGAAGAACAGCATGATCAGGAAGGCGGTCAGCCGCGGGTCCCAGGCCCACCAGGTCCCCCACATCGGCTGGCCCCACAGCGCGCCGGTGACGATGGCGGCGAGCGTCATGCCGGCGCCGATGGGGGCCGCCGCCTTGGCGGCCAGCGCCGAGACATGGTGGCGGCGGATCAGCCAGATCAGGCTCATGATCCCCATGAAGGCGTAGACGTTGATCGCCAGCGTCGCCGCGGGGACGTGGATGTAGATGATCTTGACGGTCGAGCCCTGCTGGTAGTCGTCCGGGGTGAAGAAGAACCCCCAGACCAGCCCGCCCCCCAGCGCCAGCGCCGCGGCGGCCGAGACCCAGGGCAGCAGCGCCCCGCTCAGCCGCATGAAGCGGGCGGGGTTCGCGACGTCCCAGATCGATTTCGGCCAGATCGACATGGGGGAGTCGTTAGCCGGTCCCGGCCCTTCGGGCAATGCGGCCATGGCGCCGGACCGCTCACGAACCCGCGGGGGCCAGGTCGCCGCAGCCCGCCCCGGGTCGCCCCGCCGCGCTTGCAAGTTTGTCCGGACATGACATCGTGCCGGGACGGCGGAGCGGAGGGAGGAGCGGGGCATGGCGCGCATCGCGGTGCTGGGCGTGGGCGACGGCGGACAGGGCGGCGAGGGCGTGCCCGAGCCGATCCGGGAGCTCGCCTCGCCGGGGGTGGAGCCGGTTCTGGTGGAGCTGAAGGGCTCCGCCTTCCCCGGCACGCCCGAGGGGCGCGCCATCGCCGAACGCGCCTATGTCGCGGCGGGGATCGAGGCGGCGCGGGCGGGCTGCGACGCGATCCTGGTGAACACCGTGGGCGACTACGGCCTCGCGGCGCTGCGCGCTCAGGTTCCGGTGCCGGTGGTCGGCTGCGGCGAGGCGGCGGTGCGCGCGGCGCAGGCGCGGGGCGGGGTGCAGGGAGGGGGCTTCGCCATCGTCACCCTGTGGCCGCCGCGGATGGGCTTCATCTACCGCCACGTGCTCGCCGACGCGGGCGCGCAGGACGATTGCCGGGCGATCCGGTTCCTCTCGCGCGACGAGGACCTCGAGACCCTGCACCAGGGCGGCGACCCGATCTCGGAGTTCATGACCTGCGGCTTCGCCCCGATGCAGGAGGTGCGGAGGGTCTGCGAGGCGACGCTGGCCGAGACGGGCGCCGACGCGCTGATCACCGGCTGCACCTGCATGGCCGGGATGCTGCCGATCCTCGAAGGCTGGGGCCTGCCCGTGGTCGAGCCGATGCGCGCCGGCTGGCGCGCCGCCGAGGCGCTGGCGCGGCGCTGAGCCCCGCCCGCGCAGGCGCCGCGTCGACCCTCGCGCCCGTGTCCGCCCTTCGCCCGCGGCGCAGGGCCGGCGTCGCGCCGCCGTCCCGGGGGCCCGGGGCGCAGGGCGCTCGCCTTCACGCCCCGGTCCGCGGCGCCTGGCGACCCGCGACCCGGCCGCGCGCGTCGCGATCCGACCGGCTTGCGTCGCCCCTTCGCCCTCCCGCCCCGCGCGGGGGCGCTAGACGTGGGCGCCAGTGCAGGTCGGGCGCGAGGAGATCCCAGGCATGAAGACGCAGGCGCGGGCGGTCGTGGTCGGCGGCGGAGCGGTCGGGGTCTCGATCGCCTACCACCTGGCGAAGGCGGGGTGGGAGACGATCCTGCTGGAGCGCGACGAGCTGACGGCGGGCTCCACCTGGCATGCCGCCGGGCTGCTGCCGCTGTTCAACATGAGCTACGCGACCAGCCACATCCACAAGTACTCGGTCGAGTTCTACAAGGGGCTGGAGGCCGAGACCGGCCTGAACCCCGGCTTCTACCAGGTCGGCAACCTGCGCATGGCCCAGACCGACGCGCGGATGGACGAATACCGCCTCTACGCCTCCACCGCCGAGACCGTGGGCGTCGAGGTGGAGTGGATGACGCCGAAGCAGATCGCCGACCGCTGGCCGCTGGTGCGCGCCGACGACCTGAAGGGCGCGATCCTCCACCCCGGCGACGGCTACATCAACCCCGCCGACGTGACGCAGGCGATGGCCAAGGGCGCCCGGCAGCTGGGCTGCACCATCATCCGCAAGGTCCAGGTCGACGGGTTCGAGCGGCGCAACGGCGAGTGGGTGGTGAAGGTCGCCCACATGGTCGAGAAGGGCGGCAACCTCGTCCCCTCGGGCGAGACTTCCGAGATCACCTGCGAGCACGTGGTCACCGCCACTGGCAACCACGCCCAGCGCACCGCCGCGATGATCGGCTGCTACATCCCCGCGATGCCGGTCGAGCACCAGTACATCGTCACCGAGCCCGACCCCGCGCTCGTCGACTACCGCAAGACCGCGCCCGAGCACCCGGTCCTGCGCGACGCCGACGCCAAGTGGTACGTGCGCGAGGAGCGCGGCGGCTGGATCCTGGGCCCCTACGAGCGCAACGCCCCCGCCTGGGCCAAGTTCGGCGTGCCCGACACCTTCCGCGCCGACCTCCTGAAGCTCGACCTCGAGCGGATCGAGGAAGAGTACATGTCGATGATCCACCGCATTCCGTCCTCGGAG
The DNA here is from genome assembly GCF_900113695.1 of Albimonas pacifica. Taxonomy (GTDB): domain Bacteria; phylum Pseudomonadota; class Alphaproteobacteria; order Rhodobacterales; family Rhodobacteraceae; genus Albimonas; species Albimonas pacifica. The sequence goes on from NZ_FOQH01000004.1 coordinate 326,141, forward strand.
TCGGTGGGGCTGAAGGACGACTACAACGGCCCGATCTGCTACACGCCCGACGGCAACCCGCTGGTCGGCCCCGCGCCGGGTGTGCCGAACTTCTGGTTCGCCGAGGGCTTCTCCTTCGGCATCACGGCGGCCGGCGGCACCGGCCACTACCTCGCGCAGATGATGACCGAGGGCGAGGCCGAGATCGACATGTGGTCGCTCGACCCCCGCCGCTACGGCCGTTGGGTGAACCGCGAATACGCCGCCACCAAGAACGAGGAGTGCTACGAGCACGTCTACGTCCTCCACCACCCCGACGAGGAGCGCGAGGCCGCCCGCCCCCTGCGCACCACGCCCGCCTACGAGAAGCTGAAGGCCGCCGGCGCCCAGTTCGGCCAGGTCAACGGGTTCGAGCGGCCCAACTACTTCGCGCCCGCCGGCTTCGACGACCACGGCGCGCGGTCCTTCCGCCGCGGCGGCTGGTGGAAATACGCGGAAGCCGAAGCGAAGCTGGTGCGCGAGGGCGTGGGCCTGTTCGACGCCTCGCCCTTCGCCAAGACCCGGATCAAGGGTCCGGGGGCGGCGGCCTTCCTCGACTGGCTGACCTGCAACAAGCTGCCGAAGGTGGGGCGCATCAACCTGACCTACGCGCTGACCGACGCGGGCACCGTGCGCACCGAGGCGACCATCGTGCGCCTCGCCGAGGACGACTTCTACGTGGTCACCGCCGGCGCCGCCCAGGCCTACGACTTCGACTTCTTCGAGAAGGAAGCGGCGGCGAAGCGCGACGTGCTCGGCTGGATCGAGGTGCAGGACGTCACCACCCAGTGGGGCGTGCTCGCCATCGCCGGTCCGAAGTCGCGCGAGGTGCTGCGCGCGCTGATCGTGGACGCGGACCCCGCCACGGCGCTGTCGAACAAGCGCTTCCCGTGGCTGTCGATGCGCAAGATCGATCTGGGCATGTGCCCGACCATGGCGATCCGCGTCGCCTACACCGGCGAGCTCGGCTACGAGCTGCATCACCCGATCGAGATGCAGGCCTATCTCTTCGACGCCCTGGTCAAGGCCGGCGAGCCGCATGGCATGGGCTTCTTCGGCGCCCGCGCCCAGAACTGGATGCGGCTGGAAAAGAGCTACCGCGCCTTCGGCTCCGACCTCGGCCGGGACGCCTCGCCGCTGGAATCGGGGCTCGAGCGCTTCATCGACATGGGGAAGGACTTCAAGGGCAAGGCGGCGATGGAGGCCCGCGGCGTGCGCGCGAAATGCGTCACGATCCTGATGGACGGCCCCGAGGGCGCCCTCGCCGCCGACCCCTGGGGGCGCGAGGCGCTCTACTCCAACGGCAGGATGGTGGGCCGCCTGACCTCCGGCGGCTGGTCGGTCGCCACCGGCCGGCGCATCGGCCTGGGCTACCTGCCGCCCGAGCTCGCGGTCCCCGGCACGAAGCTCGAGGTCCTGATCATGGACGACCGTTACCCGGCGGAGGTGGTCGAGGACTCCCCCCACGACCCCGAGAACGCCCGCCTGCGCCTCGACGGCTGAGCCGGCGGCCCCGGGCCGCCCCCTCCGACCTGCAAGGCCCCGGGCGCCCCCCGGGGCCTTCGCCGCTCCGCCCCCCGGCCTCCCGGCCGGACCACCGTCGCGCCGCCCGCGGGGCGGAGGGAGCGCACCTCCGGCTCAGGGCGTCTCGCCCAGCGCCGCGAGGCGGGCTTCCAGCTCCCGGATCCGGGCGTGCAGCTTGCCGATGGCGGGGGCCAGCTCCGCCTCCGTCCAGCGGGGCGTGATGTGCTGGTTGCAGTTCCAGTCGAAGGCCTCGAGGTGGAGGATCATCAGCCGCTCGGCCTTCTCCCGCAGGGGGCCAGGGGCCAGCGCGTCGGCGAGCGCCGGCTCGGCCTCCAGCGCCACGACCTCGATCCGGGCCAGCGCCTTCAGCCGGCCCTGGCGGGCGTAGTCCATGAAGAACAGCGCCGCGCGCGCGTCCCCCGCGACGTTGCCCAGGCTGATGTACTGCCGGTTCCCGCGCAGGTCCACGAAGGCCAGCCGCCCCGGGTCCAGCGCCTGCACGAAGCCCGGCGGCCCGCCGCGGTGCTGCACGTAAGGCCAGCCCGAGGCGGAGACCGTCGCCATGTAGAAGCTCTCGCGCGAGGCGATGAAGGCGGCCTCGTCCGGGCCCAGCCGGTCGGGGGCCGAGGCCCCCGCCGACCCGAAGGCCCGGCCGTTGAGGGCGGCCTGCGCCTCGCGCACGGCGTCGGTGAACAGCAGGTCGCGGTAGCGCGCGGTCATCGGGGGTCTCCTGCGTCGATCGGAAGGGACCCTCCCGACATGAAGAAGGGACCGCGTCCCCCCAAGGACGCCGCCCCTCCTCCCTGTCCGTCCCGGTCCCCAAGACCGGGCGAACCCGCCGGATCCGCTTCCGCGCCGCCTCCGGATGCGAGGCGAAAGCGGACCCGACGCCGCCGCGTCGCCGGTCCCCGCGCCATTCCTGACTGTCTTCCCCTTGGAAAGACGCGGGCCCCGGTTCCGCCGCGAGAGCCACACACTCACCGCGTTCCGTGATCAGAGGGATGCGCGATTCGGCGTGACACGGCCGTGACTTTACCCTGCGGCCGTCTGCAGGGCGCGCAGGAACACATCGCGGTCGACGTTGCCCCCGGTGGCGAGCACCAGGACCGCGTCGCCCTCGATCTCGGCCCCCCGATGGAGCGCCGCCGCCAGCGCCGCCGCGCCGCCCGGCTCGACCACGATCTTCAACCGTTCAAAGGCTTGCGCCATGGCCCCCAGGCACTCGTCGTCCGAGACCGCCAGCCCCGGCCCGGCCAGCTTCGACAGGATCGGCCAGGTGATCTCGCCCGGCGCCGGGGTGACGATCGCGTCGCAGAGCGTGGCGCGACCTCCCGCCGCAGGGGTGCGCTCGCCGCTGGCGAGCGAGACCTGCCAGTCGTTCCAGCCTTCCGGCTCGGCCGGGCGCACGCGCAGCCCCGGCGCCTCGGCCGCCAGCGCCAGCGCGACGCCCGAGGCGAGGCCCCCGCCCCCGGTGCAGACCAGCACGTCGGCGGCGCTCACCCCCGCCTCGGCCGCCTGCTCGGCCAGCTCCAGCCCCACCGTGCCCTGGCCGGCGATCACCATCGGCTCGTCGTAGGGGCGCACCAGGGTCAGGCCGCGTTCGGCGGCGAGGCGGGCGCCGATCTCCTCACGGCTCTCGGAATAGCGGTCGTAGGTGATCACCTCCGCCCCGTAGGCGGCGGTGTTGGCGAGCTTCAGCTTCGGCGCGTCCGCCGGCATCAGGATCGTCGCCGGGATCCCGTGCAGCTTCGCGGCATAGGCCACCCCCTGGGCGTGATTGCCAGAGGAGAAGGCGAAGACCCCGCGGGCGCGGGTCTCCGGGTCCAGCGCCGAGATCGCCGACCAGGCGCCGCGGAACTTGAAGCTGCCGGTGTGCTGCAGGCACTCGGCCTTCACCAGCACGCGCCGACCGGCGAGGTCGTTGAGGAAGGGGCTTTCCAGCAGCGGCGTGCGGCGCACCACGGGGGCGAGCCGCTCGGCGGCGGCCCGGATGTCGGAGATGTCGACCAACGGGGGTTCCTTCGGCGTGTTCTGGAGCTCAGCCGGCCTTCGCCAGCAGCGCGTCGATCGCCTCGACGCATTCGGGCTCGTCCAGCAGGGGAACATGGGCGCGGTCGGGGACCGTGACCAGCGTGACGTTCGGCGAGACGGCGGCCATCTTCGCCGCGGTCTCGGCCGAGAGGATGTCCGAATTCGCCCCCCGCAGCACCAGCACCGGGACCTGCGCCAGCGCCTGGAACAGGGGCCAGAGGTCCGGCGCGGCGCCGCCCTCGGCGAGACGCGCCTCCAGCGCGGCGTTCTGGGCGGCCATCGCCTCGCCGAGCCGCAGGTCGTACTTGAAGGCGACGCCGTCGGGGGTCTCCTCGGCGACGGCCTCGGCGATGCGCGTCCAGTCGGCGCGGGTCAGCGTCGGCGCGCCCGCCCGCCCGTCTGCCTCCAGCGCGACGGCGAGCTCGTCGAGCGTCCGCGCCGCGGGCGCCTTGCCCACGTAGCCCTTGATGCGGTCGAGCCCGGCCTGGTCGATCTCCGGCCCGATGTCGTTGAGCACGGCCGCCGCGATCCGCCCCGGCGCCGTCACCGCGGCGAGCATCGTGATCATCCCCCCGCGCGAGGTTCCCACGAACACCGCCTTCTCGATCCCGAGATGATCGAGCAGCGCCACCGCGTCCGCGGTCTCGGTCGGCAGGTCGTAGGTGGCGGGATCGGCATGGTCCGAGACGCCCCGCCCGCGGCTGTCGAGGCGGATCACCCGGCGCGAGGGGCTCAGCCGCTCGGCCACCGCGGCGAAATCGGCGTGGTTGCGGGTCAGGCCCGGCAGGCACAGCACCGGCAGGGGCCCCTCGCGCGGGCCCTCGTCGATGAAGCCCAGGCGGGTTCCGTCGGGGGCGTCGAACGACTCCACTTTCACCATGAGGCGGCAAGCTCCGGGATTTCGGTCAGGTCGGAGGCGACCCTGTGGGGCCGCCAGGGCAGTCGGTCCATCGGGTCGCCGGCGCGGTTCACCCAGACGGTGCGGAAGCCATAGCCCGCCGCCGCCGCCGCGTCCCATCCGTTCGACGAGACGAACAGCACCTCGCGCGGGGTGCGCCCGAAGGCATGGCCCACCAGGTCGTAGACGACGCGCGCCGGCTTGAACACGCCCACGCTCTCGACCGAGAGCATCTCGTCGAGCAGGTCGCGGATCCCGGCCGAGGCCGCGGCCCCCTCCAGCATCGCGGGCGAGCCGTTGGACAGGATCGCCGTCTCCCGCCCGGCCTCTTTCAGGGCGCGCAGCATGGCGGGAACCTCCGGATAGGCCTCGAGCCCGAAGTAGAGCTCGAGCAGCGCCGCCCGCTCCCCTTCCGCCACGCCGCCCACGGCCTCGATGGCGAAGTCGAGCCCATCCTGGGTGACCTGCCAGAAATCCGTGTGCACGCCGGCGGTGGCGCGCAGCCAGGAATACTGCAGCTGCTTGAGCCGCCAGATCTCGGCGATGCGCGGCCACTTGGCGGCGAAGTCCTCGTGCCCCGGCCGCTCCGCCAGCCGGCGCGTGGCGGCCGCGACGTCGAACAGGGTGCCGTAGGCGTCGAAGACGCAGGTGGCGATGGCCATGGTTCTCCTCCCACCCCGCGACTGCGGGCGGCGGAGCATCGCCCGCCCCGCCCTCGCAGGCAAGCCGCCCCGCCGCCCCCCGCGCGCGCGCGTCGCCGTGGCCAGGGCCGAGTTGACAGCTGTCAACTCGGTCCCCTCCGCCCCACGCCACGCCACGCCACGCCACGCCGCGTCCCGCGCCCGGCTCCCCGCGCCCGTCCAGCGCCCGTGGCCGCCAGGCTCCCCGGGGAGCGCCTGTTCTCCGGAGCCGTCCGTCGCGGGCGCCGATCGGAGCGGCTCGCCCCCTCCGGTCAAGGATCGCGAAGCGACCGCGCGAAGCGCGGCTTGTCCTTGACCGGAGGGGGCGAGCCGCTCAGGCAGCCAAGCGACGGACGGCTCCGGAGGACAGGCGCGGGCGTCTTGTTCTTGGGTGAGTCAGGAGCCCGCCGGAGGCTCCCCTCTCCCCCATCCCTCGCCCCCCTGCCGACCGGCGCGACCCCGCCAAGCCCGCCCGCAGGGCGCCTGTAGACCGCTCGCCCTACCGCGGGATGCGCAGCACCACCCTCAGCCCGCCCAGCGTCTCCGAGCTTTCCAGCGTCAGCGCCCCGCCATGGGCCCGCGCGATGTCGAGCGCGATGGCGAGACCCAGCCCGACGCCGCCGCCCTCGTTCTGGTTGCGGCTCTCGTCCAGCCGCGCGAAGGGGCGGAGCGCGGTGTCGCGCATTTCCTCGGGGATGCCGGGGCCGTCGTCCTCGACCGACCATTCCACGAACATCCGGCCCAGCCGCAGGCGGGCCTCGACGCGGTCGCCGTAGCGGGCGGCGTTGGCGATCAGGTTGCCCAGCGCCCGGCCGATGGCGCCGGGGCGCAGGGTCACCGGCTCGGGCGCGCGCGAGTCCTCGGTCAGGGACACCGCCACCTCGGCGCCGGCGCGCCGCGCGTCGGCGGCGGCGGTCTCCAGCAGGGCCAGCGGGTCGGCCTCGACCGCGCTTTCGCCCGCCCCGCCGCGGGCGAAGTCGAGGAAGGCCGAGAGCATCCGCTCCATCTCCACGATGTCGCGCGCGAGGTCGTCGCGGTCGGGCGAGGGGTCCAGCATCTCGACCGCCAGCCGCATCCGCGTCAGCGGCGTGCGCAGGTCGTGGCTGACGCCGTAGAGCATGTTGGTGCGCTGCTCCATCGCCCGTTCGACCCGCCGGCGCATGTCGAGGAAGGCGGCGCCGGCGCGGCGCACCTCCTCGGCGCCGGCGGGGCGGAAGGGGACCACCCGGCCGCGCCCGAAGGCCTCGGCGGCGTTGGCGAGCGAGCGGATCGGGCGCACCTGGTTGCGCAGGAACAGCACCGCCACCACCGCCAGCAGGAAGGCCGTCGCCACCATCCACACCAGCAGGATGTGGGGGTTCGAGGCGATGGTCCGCTTGCGCGGGATCAGCGCGCGCAGCACGCCCTTCTCTGTCTGGATCTTCACCTCGACGTCGCGGTTGTAGCGCACCAGGTCGATGGACATCGGCCGGGCGATGTCGGCGCGCAGCCGATCGGCCAGCGCGTTGCCAGAGACGTCGTAGAACAGCTGCGCATTGTCCGGCGGCACCGCGGCGCCGGCGTCGAGCGCGAGCGTCATGCCCAGCGGCCGCGCGATGTTCTCGAGCCGGATGCGGGCGTCCTCGACGGTCTCGGCGGTCTCGACCGCGTTGACGGCGTAGATCAGCTCCAGCGCGACCGAGCCCGCCATCTGCTGGGTGACGCCGGCATAGTGGTTCTGGATGAACAGGCCCGCGACCACCAGCTGCAGCAGCACGATGGGCGCCAGCAGGATCACCAGCGCCCGCCCGAACAGGCTGCGCGGCAGGTATTTCTTGTATGCCCTCGCCATGGCGGCCAAGTTGCGCGCGACGAGGCCCCGAAGCAATGGGCCCGCACGCCCCGGGCGCGCTTTCGCGCCCGCTGGAGGAGGATCCCCGATGAGCGCAGGCCCCACCCCCGCCGACCCGTTCGACCGCCGCCCCGACGCCGACGGGCCGGTCGTCGCGCTGGAGCCCGGCCTGCGCCGCGTGACCTGCCCCAATCCCTCGCCCATGACCTTCACCGGCACCCGCACCTACATCGTCGGCCGGGGCGAGGTCGCCGTCATCGACCCCGGCCCCGAGCATCCCGGCCACCTCGAAACGATCCTGTCGGCGCTGGAGCCGGGGGAGCGCGTCTCGCACATCGTGCTCACTCACACGCACATCGACCATTCTCCCGGCGTTCCGGCGCTGAAGGCGCGCACCGGGGCGCAGACCTGGGCCTTCGGCGCGCACGGCGCCGGGCGCAGCGAGCGGATGCAGGCGCTGGCGGCCTCGGGCGCCGAGCTGGGCGGAGGCGAGGGCGGGGACCGCAGCTTCGTTCCCGATCACCTGCTGGCGGACGGCGAGCGGCTGGAGGGGAACGGCTGGGCGCTGACCGCGATCCACACGCCGGGGCATATCTCGAACCACCTCGCCTTCGCGGTGGAGGCCGAGGGGATGACGCCGGGCGCGGTGCTGTCGGGGGATCACGTGATGGGCTGGGCGACCTCGATCGTCTCGCCGCCCGACGGGGACATGGCGGCCTACATGGCGAGCCTTCGCAAGCTGCAGGGGCGCGGCGACCGGGTCTACTATCCCGGCCACGGCCACCCGATCGCGGACCCAGAGGCGATGCTCGCCCACCTGATCGCCCACCGCGAGAGCCGCGTGCGGCAGGTGCTGGCGGCCCTGCCCTCGCCGGGGATGCCGGGCAAGGACGCGCTGGAGATGGCGCGGGGGATCTACACCGACGTGGACCCGGCGCTGCTGGGAGCGGCGGCGCGCAACGTGTTCTCGGTGCTGATCGGGCTGGTCGAGGACGGGCGCGCGGAACACGAGGGGGTGCTGTCGGACAAGGCGAAGTTCCGGCATCGGTGAGAGGACCGGACTACAGGCGCCCTGCGGGCGGGCTTGGCTGGGTCCGTTCGGTGGGGGGGCTGGGGGAAGAAACTTCTGGCGGGGAAGCCTCCGGCGGGCTCCTGACTCACCAAAGAACAAAGCGCCCGCGCCTGTTCTCCGGAGCCGTCCATCGCTTCTGGCCTGCCTGAGCGACTCGCCCCCGCCGGTCAAGGACAAGCCCCCTTCGGGGGTCGCTGCGCGATCCTTGACCGGCGGGGGCGAGTCGCTCCGTTGGCCGCCAGCGACGGACGGCTCCGGAGAACAGGCGCTCTCGGGGGCGCGTGGGGCCAGGGGCGGGCGGACGGCGGGTCGCGTTTCGTTGCGCGGGCGGGGAGCCTAGGTAAGAGGGCACGTCCGACAACCGCAGGAGAGATCCGATGAGCCGAACTCCCAAGCCCGTGGTGCTGGTGATCCTCGACGGCTGGGGCCTGCGGGAGGAGGTCGAGGGCAATGCGGTCGCCCAGGCGCGCACGCCCACCTTCGATGCGCTGATGGCGGGGCTGCCGAACGCCACGCTGAAGGCCTGCGGCAATGCCGTGGGGCTGCCGGAAGGGCAGATGGGCAACTCCGAGGTCGGGCACACCAACATCGGCGCGGGGCGGATCGTGTGGATGGACCTGCCCAGGATCGACCGGGCCATCGAGGACGGGTCCTTCGCGAAGAACGAGGTGCTGCAGGGCTTCGTCAACAAGGTGCAGGCCGCCGGCGGGGTCGCGCATGTGGCGGGGCTGGTCTCGCCGGGCGGGGTGCACTCGCACCAGCGCCACATGGCGGAGGCGGCGAAGGTCCTCGCCAAGGCCGGGCTGGAGGTGAAGCTGCACGCCTATCTCGACGGGCGCGACACGCCGCCGAAGGCGGCGCCGGGCTATCTGCAGACGCTGGAGGACGACATCGCGGGGGTCGAGGGCGTGTCCGTCGCCACCGTGGTGGGGCGGTTCTTCGCCATGGACCGCGACAACCGCTGGGATCGCGTCGCGCAGGCCTATGAGCTGATGGTGCGGGCGAAGGGCGAGACGGCCGAGAGCGCGGTCGCCGCGGCCGAGGCCGGACATGCGGCGGGGGAGACGGACGAGTTCGTCTCGCCCCACGTCATCGGCGACTACGCGGGGATCCGGGAGGGCGACGGCCTGCTTTTCATCAACTTCCGCGCCGATCGCGCGCGGGAGATCCTCTCGGCCCTGGCGGCGCCGGAGTTCGACGGGTTCGACCGGGGCGAGGCGCCGAAGTTCTCGGCCGTCGCGGGGATGGTGGAGTATTCCTCCGAGCACGCGACGTTCATGCCGGCGATGTTCCCGCCGGAGGAGATCGTCAACACGCTGGGCGAGTGGGTCGCCAAGCACGGCAAGGCGCAGATGCGGCTGGCCGAGACCGAGAAATATCCCCACGTGACCTTCTTCCTCAACGGCGGGGAGGAGGTCCCGAACCCGGCCGAGGACCGCCACATGGCGCCCTCGCCCTACGTCAAGACCTACGACCAGCAGCCGGAGATGGCCGAGCCGGAGGTGACCCACCGGCTGGTGGAGGCGATCCGGCGCGGGAAACACGACCTGATCGTGTGCAACTTCGCCAACCCGGACATGGTGGGGCATACCGGGGACCTCGGCGCCGCCATCGCGGCCTGCGAGGCGGTGGACGCGGGGCTGGGCAAGGCGATCAAGGCGCTGGAGCAGGTCGGCGGCGCGATGATCGTCACCGCCGACCACGGCAACTGCGAGACGATGATCGACCCCGACACGGGCGGCCCCCACACCGCCCATACGCTCAACCCCGTGCCGGTGATCCTGGTCGGCGGGCCCGAGGGCGCGCGGCTGCGCGAGGACGGGGTGCTGGGCGATCTCGCCCCCACCCTGCTGGAGCTGATGCGGCTCGCCCAGCCGGAGGAGATGACCGGCCGCTCGCTCCTGATCCGCGCCAACGACTGATGCGGCGCGCCGGGGCCTCCACGCGCGTCCTGGGGGCGACGCTGCTCATGCTCGCCACGCCGGCGGCGGCCCAGCAGAGCGCCGCTCCGTCGGCTGCACGGCAGAGCGCCGCGCCGGCGGCGACGCAGGAGAGCGCCGCTCCGACGGCGGCGCAGGCGCTGGGAATGCGCGTGTCGGAAGCCCCGGCCGCCGAGGCGCGCGACGCGCTGGAGGCCGCCGACCGGGCGCTCGCCGAGGCCGCGGACGATTCCGCCCGCCGCGCCGCCGCCACCCGCGCCGGCGCCGCGGTGGAGGCGACGCTGGAGGCGATGCGCGAGAGCCTGCGCGGGGCCGCCCGCCTGATCGCCGCGCTGGAGGTCCGGGCGGAAACCGCGCGCGACGCCGGCCAGGCCTCGGTCGCGCGGCTCGCCTCGCTGGCGCGCGCGCCGCTGGCCGCGCAGGCGGCGCAGCCCGCGGGGCCGCTGGCGGCGGCGCGCGGAGCCTGGCTCGCCGCCGCCATGGGGCCGGACCGGGCGGGCGTCGCCGCGCTTCGCCGGCAGGAGCTGTCCGAGGCGCAGGAGCGCGACCGCGAGCGGCGCGCCGCCTGGTCGCTGGCCCGCGGCGCCGCGCTGGACCTGCGCAACGCGCGCGAGGACGTGCTGGCCCCCGGCGGCGTGGGCGCGCTGCGCGCCAGCCTGCGCGAGACGCGCCGCGCGCTCGACGCCTTCACGGCCGTGCCCGCACCCGCCGATCCGCTGGGCCTGCCGCCGCCGCGCCCGGTCCTGCCGGGGAATTGGCCGCCGCCCGCCCCGGGACCGATCGTCACGCCCTTCGGCGCGCGCGACCCCCTCGGCCAGGCGCAGACCGGCATCGAGATCGCGGTCCCCGGATGGGCCGCGCCGCGCACGCCGGCGCTGGCCTCGGTGCGCTACGCGGGCCCGCTGGGCGGGCGCGGACAGGCCGTGGTGCTGGAGACGGCGCCCGGCCGGCTGCTGATTCTCGGCGGCCTCGAAAGCCTCGCCGTCGGGGAGGGAGAGATCCTCCCGGCCGGGGCGCCGGTCGGTCAATTGCACGTCATCGACCCCGCCGCCCCGGAAATTCTCGTCGCCGCGCCCTTCCCCCGGGCGGCGTTTTCCGCTGCAATGCTTTATGTGGAAGCGAGGGAGGCCGGGATCCCCGTGGATCCCGCCCGCTGGTTCGCGCTCCCGAAAGGAGAGTCAGAGACGCCATGAAAAATATCGCCGTCGCCGCGTTGGGGGGCGCCGTCGCGGGCGCCCTGCTGACCGCGCCGCTCGTCGCGCCGCTGAGCGCGCAGGAGAACGACGCGCGCACCACCTACGAATACCTCGACCTGTTCGGCGACATCTTCGAGCGCGTCCGGACCGCCTATGTCGAGAAGGTGGATGAGAAGCAGCTGATCGAGAGCGCCATCAACGGCATGCTCACCTCGCTCGATCCCCACTCCAGCTACATGCCCCCGACGGCCTTCGACGACATGAAGGTGCAGACGCGGGGCGAGTTCGGGGGCCTCGGGATCGAGGTGACCATGGAGAACGGCTTCGTGAAAGTCGTCTCGCCCATCGACGACACGCCCGCCGCCGAGGCCGGCGTCGAGGCCAACGACTTCATCACCCACATCGACGGCGAGTCGGTGCTGGGCCTGACGCTGGCCGACGCGGTGGACAAGATGCGCGGGCCGGTCGGCTCGGACATCGTGATCACCGTGGTGCGCGAGGGGGTCGACGAGCCCTTCGACCTCACCATCACCCGCGCCAACATCAAGATCGCCGCCGCCAAGGGCCGCGTCGAGGGCGACGTGGGCGTGCTGCGCGTGACCCAGTTCACGGAGCAGACCTTCGAGAACCTCAAGGACGAGATCGAGAAGGTGCAGGAGGAGCTGGGCGGCGCGGACAACGTGAAGGGCTACGTGCTCGACCTGCGCAACAACCCCGGCGGCCTCCTGAACCAGGCGGTGGCGGTGTCGGACGCGTTCCTCGAGTCGGGGGAGATCGTCTCGACCCGCGGGCGCGATTCCAACGACATGGACCGCTACAACGCCGAGGCCGGCGACCTGACCGGCGGCAAGCCGATCGTGGTGCTGATCAACGGCGGCTCCGCTTCGGCCTCCGAGATCGTGGCCGGCGCGCTGCAGGATCATCACCGGGCCATCGTCGTGGGCGCCAAGTCCTTCGGCAAGGGCTCGGTCCAGACGATCATGCCGCTGTCGGGCAAGGGCGCGATCCGGCTGACCACGGCGCGCTACTACACGCCGTCCGGCCGCTCGATCCAGGCGCTGGGCATCGAGCCCGACATCCTGATCGAACAGGCCAAGCTCGCCGTCGAGGAGGGCGAGGTTCCGCCCCGCATGCGCTCGGAGGCCGACCTGCGCGGCAGCCTCGAGAACTCGCTCAGCGAGGACGAGCGCGAGCAGATCCAGCAGGAGCGCGCCCGCCACGAGGCGACCGCCAAGCTCCGCCAGGAGGATCTGCAGCTCGCCTATGCGCTGGACGTGCTGACGGGCCTGTCGGTCTACGGCATGGGCGCGATGCAGGCGACGCCCCCGGCCTCGAACGAGTGACGGAGGAGGGCGGCGTGGCGAAGGAGCTGAAGAGGGAGCTCTCCGAGGCGGAGATCGCCGCGCTGCCCTATCGCCCCTGCGTGGGGCTGGTGATCCTGAACCGCTCGGCCGAGATCTTCGTCGGCCAGCGGCTGGATTTCCGCTCCGACGCCTGGCAGATGCCGCAGGGCGGCGTGGACGAGGGCGAGGCGCCGCTGGAGGCGGCGCTTCGCGAGCTGTGGGAAGAGACCGGGATCACCCGCGACAAGGTCACCCTGCTGGCCGAGAGCCGCGAGTGGATTCCCTATGACCTGCCCGCGACCCTGATCCCCAAGCTGTGGAAGGGCCGCTACCGCGGCCAGACCCAGAAGTGGTTCGCCTTCCGCTTCCACGGCTCGGACGCGGACGTGAACATCGCGACCGAGCACCCCGAGTTCTCCCGCTGGGCCTGGTCCCCGCACGCCGAGGTGCTGGAGCGCATCGTCCCCTTCAAGCGCGCCACCTACCGCAAGGTGCTGGCCGAGTTCGACCGGCTGTTCGCCTGAGCGCGCCTGCGGGCCGGCGTCGGCGCGCAGACGCCCCGCGCGACGACGCTTCGCGGCCGACCTGCACGCCTCCGGGAGCGGCGCGGCGGGTCGCTCAGCCCCCGCGCAGCGCAAGGCGCCGGCTGATCCGGTCCACGGGCGTGCCGTCCTTGAGGGGCACGCCGGGGGCCACCGCGACGTCCACGAAGCCCTGCCGCGCGTAGTAGGCGAGCCCGCCGGCGTTGTCGGCGCGGATGGTGGCGTCGATCTCGCGATACCCCCGCCGCACGGCCTCGGCCCGCGTGTGGGGGAACAGCGCCGAGCCGACACCCCTTTGCGCCGTGCCGGGGGCCACGAAGCTCGCGATGATCGCGAGGTCGGGGTCCGCGTCGTCGGGCTCGATCCACTGGAAGCCGATCACCGCGCCGGCGGGGTCCAGCGCCACGTGGGCGAAGGCCGGGTCCCGGGTCTTGCCGGCGAGATAGGCCGCGTCGAGCGGATCCTCGTAGGCCGTGGTCCCGCCGATTCGGATCAGGGCGTTGAGGATCGCGGCCATGGCCGGCGCATCCTCAGGCGTGGCGCGGCGGACGTCGATCATGCGCGGGCTCCGGGCGGCGGGGGGGGGCGGCGTCTCCCGGCCCTGTCGGCCGGGCGAGCCTCACCAGGGACGGGTGGCGCGGAAGGCGGGGCGGGCCTGCATCGTCTCGAGCCAGGCGCGCAGCCGCCGACGACCGGCGAGCAGCGCGCCGCCCTCCGGCGCCTCGGCGAAGGCCGCCAGCATCGGCGCGAGGTGCAGGTCGGCGAGCGAGGGCGCCTGCCCCCCGAAATACGGCCCCTCGCCGGTCAGCCCCTCCAGCGCGTCGAGCACCGGGCGGGCGCGCGACAGGCCCTCGCGCGCCTCGGCGCGGTCGGCCTCCTCGCCCTGGCGGGGCAGGAAGACGCGGTGGGAATAGAGCATCCGCACCATCGGCCAGTAGGCGTAGGCGTCGGCGATGGCCTGCACCTGGCGCATCCGGGCGCGCGGCTGCGGGGCCGAGGGCTGCAGGGCCGGCCCTTCGAAGGCCTCGTCGACATACTGGAGGATCGCCACCGTCTCGTAGACCGCGAAGGAGCCGTGCACCAGCACCGGGACCTTGGCGAAGGGGTGGCGGCGGGCGGCGCGCTCGGGCTCGAGGAAGGGGTCGACCTCGGCCCAGTCCCAGTCGACGCCCTTCTCCGAGAGGGTCAGGCGCACCGCCCAGGAATAGATGCTGTGCTGGTAGCCATGCAGCGTCACGCGCGGGGGCGAAGTCATGCGGGGTCTCCTGGCTCGGGGCGCCGAACCCTGCCGTCCCCGCCGCCCCGACGCAACCGGGCGCCGGGCGCGACGCCGCGTCCGCCCGCCGCGGCCGGGGGGCGAGGCGCGCGCAACCCGGGGCGCGCGGGGCCTGAGGACCCGGGGGGCTCTGGCCGCGAAGCGCCGTGGGCGCCATGATGCGCCCGCCGACGCCTGCGCCGGCCCGAGGACCCCGACAGGAGCGCCCCGCATGACCATCGACGCGTCGATCTCCACCTGCTTTCGCAAGTTCGCGACCTTCTCCGGCCGCGCCCCGCGCTCCGAGCTGTGGTGGTTCGTGCTGTTCGTGGCCGTGATCCATGTCCTGCTCGCCTTCATCGAGGCGCGCCTGCTGCCCGGCCTCACGGACCCCGAGACCGGCTTGGGCCCGCTGTCGGGCCTGTGGTCGCTGGTCACCTTCCTGCCCTCGATCTCGGTCAACGTGCGCCGGCTGCACGACCGCGGCCGCAGCGGCTGGTGGTGGTGGCTGTGGCTGGTTCCGCTGGTCGGTTCGATCGTCCTGCTGGTCTGGTTCTGCCTGCGCGGGACCGAGGGGCCCAACCGCTTCGGCCCCGACCCGCTGGCGCCCGACCTGCCCCCCTCCGAGCGGCCGTGGGAGGTTCCCTCGGTCGGCCGCGACCGGGGGTGAGCGCGGTGCCCGCCCCCGCCTTCGACAGACCCGCCTTCGCCAAGCCCGCCTTCGACGTCGGCATGGCCACCAACGCGCTGGAGGCGCACCAGCGCTTCTGGAGGGAGGAGGCGGGGCTCGCCTACGACCACCTCGCCCGGCTGGGCGGGGGCTTCCACCAGCATCGCTGGCGGCAGGGCGCCTCGATCGTCAAGGTCAACCACAGCCGGGCGGCGCTGGCCGACGAGCCGCCGGGCGGCTACGTGGGCCTGACGCTCGCCGCGCCGCGGAGTGCGACGCTGGTCTCGCCCGACGGGCTGCCGGTGACGCTGGCGCCCGGGGCCCCGGCCTCGCTGCACCTGCATGTGCGGACCGCCGATCTCGACGGGTTCCGGCGCTTCTACGGCGAGGTGCTGGGCCTGGAGCCGTCCGGCGCGGACGCCTTCCGGCTGGGCGAGAGCCTGATCTCGGCGACGCCCGGCGCGGCGCCGCCCCGCGCTGACCGCTTCGCCCGCGGGCTTCGCTACATGACGGTGCAGATCTTCGACTGCGACGCCGCAACCGCCGCGGCCGAGCGGCTGGGCGCCGAGGTCGGCCAGCCGCCGCGCACCCTCGGCGCGGTGCGCTTCAGCTTCCTGCGCGACCCGGACGGAAACTGGATCGAGCTGTCGGAGCGCGGCTCGCTCACCGGGCGCGACCCGCGGCCGGACTGAGGCCGCCCCCCGGGCCCGGACGCGAAAAGGCCCCGCGCGATCGCTCGCGCGGGGCCTTTCTTCAGTCCGGGCGTCGACAGGCTCAGAAGCCGAGCGACGAGGCCAGGAACTTCATGTCGTTCAGACGCAGCGCGGCGAGGGTCTTGGCGTCGCCGGTGGCGATCTCGTGCGCCTTCTCGGCCTCGGCCATGCGGGCGGAGAACCACTCGGCCGAGACCTCCTCCTTCTTCACCGCCTCCTCGGCCAGCACCGCGGCGCCGGCCGGAGAGATCTCGGCGAAGCCGCCGGTGACCACGTACGAGGTCTCCGAGCCGCCGTCCCGCACCGTCACCACGCCGGGGCGCAGGGGGGTGAGGAAGGGCGCATGCTCGGGCATCGCCGTCAGGTCGCCCTCGGCGCCCGGGATCTGGATCGCGTCGGCCTCGCCGGAGGCGAGCTTGCGCTCCGGCGAGACGAGATCGTAGGCGAGCTTGGCCATCGGGCTACTCCAGAGTCAGGATCAGGCCGCGGCGGCCAGCTTCTCGGCCTTCGCGATCACCTCGTCGATGCCGCCGACCATGTAGAAGGCGGCCTCCGGCAGGTGGTCGAACTCGCCCTCGCAGACCCGCTTGAACGAGGAGATGGTCTCCTCGAGCGGAACCTGCACGCCCGGCGAGCCGGTGAAGACCTCGGCCACGTCGAAGGGCTGCGACAGGAAGCGCTGGATCTTGCGCGCCCGCTGCACGGTCAGCTTGTCCTCTTCCGACAGCTCGTCCATGCCCAGGATCGCGATGATGTCCTGCAGGGCCTTGTAGCGCTGCAGGGTCTCCTGGACCATGCGGGCCACCTGGTAGTGCTCCTCGCCGACCACGGCCGGGTCGAGGATGCGCGAGGTGGAGTCGAGCGGGTCCACGGCCGGGTAGATGCCCAGCTCGGAGATGGCGCGCGACAGCACGGTCGTGGCGTCGAGGTGGGCGAAGGACGTGGCCGGCGCGGGGTCGGTCAGGTCGTCCGCGGGCACGTAGATCGCCTGCACCGAGGTGATCGAGCCGTTGCGGGTCGAGGTGATCCGCTCCTGCAGCTGGCCCATGTCGGTGGCCAGCGTCGGCTGGTAGCCCACCGCCGAGGGGATGCGGCCCAGAAGCGCCGACACCTCGGAGCCCGCCTGCGTGAAGCGGAAGATGTTGTCCACGAAGAACAGCACGTCGGCGCCGGACTGGTCGCGGAACTGCTCGGCGATGGTCAGGCCGGTCAGCGCGACGCGGGCGCGGGCGCCCGGCGGCTCGTTCATCTGGCCGTAGACCAGGGCCACCTTGGACTTGGTCAGGTCGTCCATGTTGATGACGCCGGACTCGATGAACTCGTGATAGAGGTCGTTGCCCTCACGCGTCCGCTCGCCCACGCCGGCGAACACGGAATAGCCCGAGTGCACCTTGGCGATGTTGTTGATCAGCTCCTGGATGAGCACGGTCTTGCCCACGCCGGCGCCGCCGAACAGGCCGATCTTGCCGCCCTTGGAGTAGGGGGCGAGCAGGTCGACGACCTTGATGCCGGTGACCAGGATCTCCGACTCCGTCGCCTGGTCGGCGAAGGAGGGGGCGGGCTGGTGGATGGCGCGGGTCTCGGTCGCCTCGACCGGGCCGCGCTCGTCGATGGGCTCGCCCACGACGTTGAGGATGCGGCCCAGGGTGCCGTCGCCGACGGGCACCGCGATGGGCGACTCGGTGTCGGTGACTTCCTGGCCGCGGGTCAGACCCTCGGTCGAGTCCATGGCGATGGTGCGCACGGAGGACTCGCCGAGGTGCTGGGCGACCTCGAGAACCAGGCGCGTGCCGTTGTTGTCGGTCACGAGCGCGTTGAGAATGGCGGGCAGATGGCCGTCGAAGGCGACGTCCACGACCGCGCCGATGACCTGGGTGATCTTTCCGGTGGGCATGGGGGTCTCCGTCCCTTACAGCGCTTCCGCGCCGGAGATGATTTCGATGAGCTCCTTGGTGATCGCGGCCTGGCGGGAGCGGTTGTACTCCAGCGTCAGTCGGTCGATCAGGTCGCCCGCGTTCCGGGTCGCGTTGTCCATGGCGGACATCCGCGCGCCCTGTTCGGAGGCGGCGTTTTCCAGAAGAGCCGTGAAGATCTGCGTGGCGACGCCCCGCGGCAGCAGCTCGGCCAGGATCGCTTCCTCGTCGGGCTCGTATTCGTAGAGCGCCGAGACGTTGTTCTCCTCAGCGGTCTCCGGCGCCTCGAACGAGGCGGGGATCAGCTGCTGCGCGGTCGGGACCTGGGAGATCACAGACTCGAACTTGTTGAAGAACAGCGTGGCGACGTCGAACTCGCCCTCGGAGAAGCGGCCCAGCACGTCGGTCGCGATGTTCAGCGCGGTGGCGTAGTCCACCCGCTTCATGCCCGACAGGTCCACGTGGCCCACGAACAGCTCGGCGTAGTCGCGGCGAAGCTGGTCGCGGCCCTTGCGGCCCACGGTCAGGATCTTGACCGTCTTGCCCGCGGCCAGCAGCTCGCGGATGCGGATGCGGGCCAGGCGGACGATCGTGCTGTTGAAGCCGCCGCACAGGCCGCGCTCGGCGGTGGCGACGATCAGCAGGTGCGTCTGGTCGGACCCCGTCCCGGTGAGGAGACGGGGGGCCGTGGCGGGGTTGGCCCCCGCGGCGAGGTTCGCGAGAACCGCGGTGAGGCGCTCTGCATAGGGGCGGCCGGCCTCGGCCGCCTCCTGGGCGCGACGGAGCTTCGCCGCCGCGACCATCTGCATGGCCTTCGTGATCTTCCGGGTCGATTTGACCGAGTTGATCCGGTTTTTCAGGTCCTTGAGGCTGGGCATTTATGCGTCCCTGTCCTGGGCCCCCGGGGCTCAGGCGAAGCCCTTGGAGAAGTCCTCGATCGCGGCCTTGATCTTGTCCGCCAGCTCGCCCGCGACCTTGCGGTCGTTGGTCTCGATGTCGTCCAGCAGGTCCTTGCAGGAGGACCGCAGGTGGGTGACGAAACCGCGCTCGAACTTGGTGACCTGGTTCACCGGGATCTTGTCGAGGTAGCCCTCGGTCCCGGCGTAGATCACGCAGACCTGCTCGGCGTTGGTCAGCGGCGAGTACTGCGGCTGCTTGAGCAGCTCGGTCAGACGCGCGCCGCGGTTCAGCAGGCGCTGGGTGGCCGCGTCGAGGTCCGAGCCGAACTGCGCGAAGGCCGCCATCTCGCGGTACTGCGCCAGCTCGAGCTTGATCGAGCCCGCGACCGACTTCATCGCCTTCGTCTGGGCCGAGGAGCCCACGCGCGACACCGACAGGCCGGTGTTCACGGCGGGGCGGATGCCCTGGAAGAACAGCTCGGTCTCGAGGAAGATCTGGCCGTCGGTGATCGAGATCACGTTGGTCGGGATGTAGGCGGACACGTCGCCGGCCTGCGTCTCGATGACGGGCAGGGCGGTCATCGAGCCCGACCCGAAGTCCTCGTTCAGCTTCGCGGCGCGCTCCAGCAGGCGGGAGTGCAGGTAGAACACGTCGCCCGGGTAGGCCTCGCGCCCCGGCGGACGGCGCAGCAGCAGCGACATCTGGCGGTAGGCGACGGCCTGCTTGGAGAGATCGTCGTAGATGATCAGGGCGTGCATGCCGTTGTCGCGGAAGTACTCCGCGATGGCGCAGGCCGCGTAGGGGGCCAGGTACTGCATCGGCGCGGGATCGGAGGCGGTGGCCGCCACGATCACCGAGTAGTCCATGGCGCCCGTCTCTTCCAGCTTCTTCACCAGCTGGGCGACGGTCGAGCGCTTCTGGCCGACGGCGCAGTAGATGCAGTAGAGCTTCTTGGACTCGTCGTCGCCGGCGGCCGCGTTGTAGCTCTTCTGGTTCAGGATCGCGTCGAGCGCGACGGCGGTCTTGCCGGTCTGGCGGTCGCCGATGATCAGCTCGCGCTGGCCGCGGCCGATCGGGATCAGGGCGTCGATCGCCTTCAGGCCGGTCGCCATCGGCTCATGCACCGACTTGCGGGGGATGATGCCGGGGGCCTTCACGTCGGCGCGGCGACGCTCGGAGCCGTCGACGGCGCCCTTGCCGTCCAGCGGGTTGCCCAGCGCGTCGACGACGCGGCCCAGCAGGCCCTTGCCCGCCGGCACGTCCACGATCGAGCCGGTGCGCTTGACGGTGTCGCCCTCGCGGATGCCGCGGTCGTCGCCGAAGATCACCGCGCCGACCGAGTCCGCCTCGAGGTTCAGCGCCATGCCCATCAGGCCGCCGGGGAATTCCACCAGCTCGCCCATCTGCACGGAGTCGAGGCCGTAGATGCGGGCGATGCCGTCGCCGACGGACAGCACGGTGCCGACCTCGGAGACTTCCGCTTCCTGACCGAAGTTCTTGATCTGCTCCTTGAGGATAGCAGAAATCTCGGCTGCCTGGATGCTCATCACCCGACCTCTCTCATGGCGTTCTGCAGGGCGGCGAGTTTCGAGCGGATCGAGGTGTCGATCAGCTTGGACCCGACCTTGACGACCAGACCGCCGATGAGGGACTCATCGACCGTCTCGTCCAGATTGACTTCGCGGCCGAAGGCCGCCTTGAGCGCGTCGGCGAGGGACGCGCGCTGTTCGTCGCTGAGCGGGGCGGCGACCTTGACCTCGGCGGTCAGCTCGCCGCGACGCTCGGCCATCCGCGCCGCGTAGGCGTCGCAGACGTCGCCGAGCGCGAACAGGCGCCGCTTCTGCGCCATCAGCCCGATGATGTTCTTGGTCATCGCCGAGACGCCGAGCGCGTCGGCGACGGCGGCCATCGCGGCGGCCAGCTCGTCACGCTTGTAGAGCGGGCTGCTGACGGCCGTGCGCAGGTCCGCGCTGTCGTTCAGCGCCTGGCGGACGGCCTTGAGATCCGCCTCGACCTGCTCGAGGGCGCCCTGCTCCTCGGCGAGCTCCAGCAGGGCGGTCGCGTAGCGTCCCGCGATGCCGGTGGTGAGCGTTGCTGATACTGCCACGGGTCCCCTTCCGAATTCGGCTGGACATGCCAAAAGCCGGCGCGGGGCGGCTTCCTGACGGATGCCGTCCGCCCCCTCTCTCGAACCGAGGGCTAGCTAGCATAGGGGGTGGAGGCGCGCAATATCGTGACAGGCGCCCGAGGCATGGGGCGAAGTCATTGATATTTCGTGAACTCAGGGCCCGGCGACCGGCCCTGCGGCCCTGTGCAGCGTCGCCCTGCCGCGGGCGGAACCGCGGGGTTGATGAGGATTCGCATCGGATTGGAGGGATTCCCTGCCGCGCGGCCGGGATTTCCGCCCTGCGGCGCCGGCGCCGGGGCCGTCGCGGGGCCGCCCGGGCGGGCCGCGGCCGGCCCGGGCGAATCCCTCAGCCGCGGTCCAGGCCGCGCGCGATCTCGCCCGCCAGCGCCAGCCCGCCGTAGACCAGACCCGAGTAGAGCTGCACCAGCGACGCCCCCGCCGCGAGCTTGGCCTGCGCCTGCTCGACCGAGGCGACGCCGCCCACGCCGACCAGCGGCAGCGCCCCCTGGGTCAGGCGCGACAGCTCCCCCAGCACCTCGGTCGAGCGCGCGAAGAGCGGCTGGCCCGAGAGCCCGCCCGCCTCGTGCGCGTGGGCGCTGCGCAGCCCCTCGCGCGAGAGCGTGGTGTTGGTGGCCACGATCCCGTCGATCCCCTGGGCGAGGCAGACCTCGGCCACGTCCGAGAGCTCGCCCGCGTCGAGATCGGGGGCGATCTTGACCAGCAGCGGCGCGCCGGGGGCCTTCGCCTCGCGCGCCTCGAGGCTGCGGGCCAGCGCGGCGGCCAGCGCCTCGCGCCCCTGCAGGTCGCGCAGCCGCTCGGTGTTGGGGGACGAGACGTTGACCACGAAGAAGTCGACCAGCCCGGCGAAGCGGCCCAGCACCGCCACGTAGTCGGCGACCTTGTCCTCGCTGTCCTTGTTGGCGCCCAGGTTCAGGCCCAGCGGCGCGGGCAGGGGCGCGGCGGCGCGGGTCGCCTCCAGCCGCGCGGCCACGACCTCCATCCCTTCGGTGTTGAAGCCGAAGCGGTTGATGACGCCCCGGTCCTCGGTCAGGCGGAACAGGCGCGGGCGGGGGTTGCCCGGCTGCGGGCGCGGCGCCACGCCCCCGATCTCGAGAAAGCCGGGGCCGGAGGCGAGCGTCGCCGCCACCGCCTCGGCGTTCTTGTCGAAGCCCGCGGCGACGCCGACGGGGTTGGGAAAGTCGAGGTTCCAGACCCGCCGCGCCAGGCGCGGCGAGGTCACGGGCCCGCCCGGCGACAGTCCCATCGCGTGGCGCAGGTTCAGGGCCTGGATCGCCCGGCGGTGAGCCTCCTCGGGCTCGAGGCTGCGCAGCAGGGCGAGGCCCGCGCGCTCGGCGGCGACGGCGAAGCTCATGCGTCCGGCTCCCCCCAGGCGACGCCTTCGGGGAAGGCGTGGCGCCCCTCCGCGTCCCGCGGCAGGGGCCGGATCCAGCCGACGTCGGAGGCCCGGATTTCTCGGTAGAGATGGGGGAACAGGGCCCCGCCGCGGCTTTCTTCCCAGTGAAGTGATTCTCCCAGCACGGCGGTCCTCAGGCTCGCGATCCACAGATCGCCGTCCTGCGCGAAGTGCTTCGCAGCGGTGCCCGGCGCCTGGGCCGCGGTGGAGAGATGAACGAACCCGTCCCGCAGATCATGCTCCGATCCTGAAAAAACAAGAGTTTGCACCAGTCGGGAGCATTCATCCGGTCGGAGTATCTTGAACACGTCTAGAACACGCACGGCGTCGTTCATCCTGTCGTTGACATGAGCGCGCAGTTAAGGATTCCTTAACCCGTAGCCGACGTCACGTCGACGTCGGGCGTAGCGTACCAGGTGGCTCTATGATCCGAGTGGCGTTCGCAGGGTGAAGTGACTGGGGGTGGCCAAGTCTGCCGCCTACGGCCACCCCCCCTCCATCAGCACCGAGACGACCCCAGCCCCCGGCGCCGAGCCTCGGGCGAACGAAAACGGGCCGCGACGCCGTCGCGGCCCGTTTCGCTTTCGGAACGGCTCAGACGAGCCCTTCGGCCTTGGCGAAGGCGAGGGTGGCGTCGAGGCACTCCTCCATCGGCGCGAACAGGGCGTCGATCTCCTCCTCGGTGATGATCATCGGCGGGCAGAAGCCCAGCGAGTCGCCCATGGCGCGCAGGATCACGCCGCGCGCGACCAGCTCGCCCATCAGCTTCGCGCCCAGCTTGCCGGCGGGGTCGAAGGTCTTCTTGCCGGACTTGTCGGGCGACAGCTCCAGCGCGCCGATCAGGCCGACGCCGCGCGCCTCGCCGACCAGCGGGTGATCCTTCAGGCGCTGCAGGTGGCCCTGGAACTTCGGCGCGACCTTGCGCACGTGGTCGAGGATCTTGCGCTCCTGGTAGATGCGGATCGCGGCCACGCCCGCGGCGCAGCCCACCGGGTGGCCGCCGTAGGTGAAGCCGTGGCCCAGGGTGCCGATCTTGCCGGTGTGCTGCTCGATCACCTCGGCCTGCTCGCGGCACAGCGCGACGGCCGACAGCGGCGCGTAGCCGCCGGTCAGCTGCTTGGCCAGCGACATCGATGTCGGGTTCACGTTGTAGGTGTCGGCGCCGAACCACTCGCCCGTGCGGCAGAAGCCGTTGATGACCTCGTCCGAGATCATCAGCACGTCGTATTTCTCCAGCACCGGGCGGATCGCCTCGAAGTAGCCGGCGGGGGGCACGATCACGCCGCCGGCGCCCATCACCGGCTCGGCGATGAAGGCGGCGACCGTCTCGGGGCCCTCGCGCTCGATCAGCTCCTCGAGCTCATGGGCGAGGCGGGCGGAGAACTCCTGCTCGGTCTCGCCGTCGAGCGCCTCGCGCCAGTGGTGGGGAGTGCCGGTGGAGATGAAGCGGTCCAGCGGCAGGTCCCAGTCGATGTGGTTGTAGGGCAGCCCGGTCATCGAGGCCGAGGCGATGGTCACCCCGTGGTAGCCCTTCTTGCGGGAGATGATCTTCTTCTTCTCCGGCCGGCCGAGCGCGTTGTTGTAGTACCAGGCGAGCTTCACCTGGGTGTCGTTGGCCTCCGAGCCCGAGGACTGGAAGATCACGCGGGCCATGCCGGGGGCCAGCTCCTTGATCTTCTCGGCGAGCTCGATCGCGGGCTCGTGGGAGCGGCCGGCGAACAGGTGGTAGTAGGGCAGCTTGTGCACCTGCTCGGCCACCGCGTCGGCCAGCTCCTTGTCGCCGAAGCCCAGGCCCGCGCACCACAGGCCCGCCATGCCCTCGAGATACTCGCGGCCATGCTCGTCGTAGACGTAGACTCCCTTGCCGGTCTCGATGACATGGGCGCCCACCTGACGATGGGCCGCGGCGTTCGTGTAGGGATGCAGCAGCGCTTCGACGTCGCGCGTCTGCATGTTGGTGAGCTGGACGTTCATCGGAGGGCCTCGTGTCGCAAGGGATGAAAAGGGCTACGCCCGCCCCCGGGGGCGCGTCAATGGTCCGGATGATGCGGCGCGGCATGGGTTTCGCGGGCGCGCGGGCCGCCAGAGACGGCCGGGCGCGCGGGGGCGTGTGAAGGTCCCCCGGCAAGCCTTTGTCCGGACAGAGATAGGCCCGTATCGCAGACCGCCATGGACGCCGCGTCGGCGCGCCGATAAGGTCGCCGAACTTTCCGCACCCCGCGCGCCAGCGGGGGCGTTATCCTGGGAGGGTCGCGTCCATGCCCGGCATTCTCGCGCTGGGGCTCGGCTATGTGTTCAGCCAGTTCTACCGGGCCTGCCTGGCCGTTCTCGCGCCTTACCTGACCGCCGACCTCGGCCTCGACGCCGCCGACCTGGGGCGCGCGTCGGGGGCCTGGTTCCTGGCCTTCGCGCTGATGCAGATCCCGGTCGGCGTGGGGCTGGACCGGCTGGGGCCGCGGCGCACCGCGGGGCTGCTGTTCGGGATCTGCGCGGCGGGGGGCTCGGCGATCTTCGCGCTGGCCCAGGGGCCGGCGATGATCACGGTGGCGATGACCCTGATCGGGGCCGGCTGCGCGCCCGCGCTGATGGCGCTGTTCTACATCTACGCGCGCGAGTTCGACATGGCGCGCTTCGCCTTCCTCACCTCCTGCACCGTGGGCATCGGCACGCTGGGCAACATCGCGGGGACCGAGCCCTTCGCCGTCCTGATCGAGGCGGTGGGCTGGCGTGCGGCGATGGGCGGGTTCGCCGCCGTCTCGGCGTTGTCGGCGGTCGCCTCGCTGGTGCTGGTCAAGGACCCGGTGCGGGTCGACCCCGCGGCGGGCGAGGGCCGCGACCGCGGCTTCCTGGAGTATTTCGAGCTGCTGCGGATGCCGGTGTTCTGGGCGCTGATCCCCATGGCGATCGTGAACTACGCCCCCGCCGCGGGGATCCGCGGCCTGTGGGCGGGACCTTACCTGTCGGAGGTCTTCGCCCTGCCCCCGGTCGAGGTCGGCCGCGCCGTCCTGTGGATGGCCGTCGCCATGTCGCTGGGCGCCTTCTGCTACGGCCCGCTGGACCGGATCTTCCGCACCCGCAAGTGGATCGTGGCGCCGGGCAACCTGGCGGCGGCGGGCCTGTGCCTGGCGCTGGGGCTGTGGGCGGACGGCTCGGCGGCGCTGGCCACCGCGCTGCTCGCCGCCATCGGCTTCATCTCCGCCACCTACACCATCGTCATGGCCCACGCCCGGGGCCTCGCGCCGCTGCGGCTGGTGGGGCGGACGGTGACGATGATGAATTTCTTCGTGATGGCGGGCGTCGGCCTCGCCCAGCCGATCACCGGCGAGGTGGTCGAGGCCGCCCGCGCCGCCGGCGCCCCCCCGGCCGAGGCCTACGCCCAGGTCTTCATGCTCTACGCCGCCGCGATGGTCTTCGCGACGGCGGTCTACCTGTTCAGCCGCGACGCCAAGCCCTGAGACGCGGCCCCCCGCCGCCGGGGCCCCGAGGTCGCGCAGACGACCCGGTCCCGGCGCGCGCAACGACGAAAAGGGTCTCGGGAGGACCTCCATGGATCTCGCCGCGCTGATGGCGATCTACATCCTCAGCCAGTTCTACCGCACCTTCCTCGCGGTGCTGGCGCCGGCGCTGACCGCCGACCTCGGGGTCACGGCGGCCGAGCTCTCGCACGCCGCCGGCTCGTGGTATCTGTTCTTCTCGCTGGCGCAGCTTCCCACAGGGGTGCTGCTCGACAGGTTCGGGCCGCGGCGGGTGGTGGGGACCTTCCTGTGCGGACCGGCCTTCGTGGGGGCGCTGGTGTTCTCGCAGGCCCACGACGCCTTCCAGCTGACGCTGGGGGTGGCGCTGATCGGGGTCGGCTGCGCGCCGATCCTGATGAGCGGCATGTTCCTCTTCGCCCGCCGCTACCCCCCCGCCCGCTTCGCCACGCTGTCGGGGCTGATGATCGGGGTCGGGGGCCTGGGCAACATCCTGGGCGCCGCCCCCTTCGCGCTGGCGGTCGAGGCCTTCGGCTGGCGCGAGATGATGCTGTTCCTGGCCGGCACCGGCCTCGTCTGCGGCGGCGTCGCCTTCGCGGTGCTGCGCGACCCGCCGCCCCTGCCGCCGACGCCCGGGGCGAAGGACGCGGGCTTCCGCGGCTTCCTCGAGCTCTTGCGCATGCCGCTGCTGCTGGCGATGCTGCCGCTGGCGCTGACCAACTACGCGGTGGCCGGCGGCATCCGGGGGCTGTGGGCGGGGCCGTACCTCGCGGACATCCACGGCTTCGACGCGGCGGCCATCGGCATGGCGACGCTGTGCATCGCGGTGGCGATGATGTCGGGCAACTTCGTCTACGCGCCGCTCGACCGGGTGTTCGGCTCGCGCAAGCCGCTGATCCTGTCGGCGAACGTGGCGGGGTTCGTCTGCGTGGCCTGGCTGGCCTTCGGCTCGCCCGGCGCCTGGACGGCGGTGGCGCTGATGACCGCCTGCGGCTTCTTCGGGGCGACCTACGCGGTGCTGATCGCCCACTGGCGCAGCTTCGTGCCCCTGCGCCTGACCGGGCGGGGGGTCACGCTGATCAACGTCACCGGCATGATGGGCACGGCGCTCGGCCAGTTCGCCACCGGCGCGCTCTCGGACGCGCCGCTCTCGGCAGGGGACTTCGCGGCCGGCTACCACCGGGTGTTCCTGTGGTATGCCGTGACCCTGCTGATCGGGCTGACGGTCTACGCCCTCTTCGCGCGCGACGCCCGGCCCGACCAGGTGGCCGACTAGGCGCTCCGCTCGTGAAAATGGGCGATCCCCCATCTTGCGGCGGGGATGCGCGGTAATTACGCTCCGCGCACGGGAAATGGCCCCGGATCCGGGTGGAGCCGACATGCTGCACGCAAAGCGCATCCTGCTGGTCGTCGGCGGCGGGATCGCCGCCTACAAGACCCCCGAGCTGGTCCGCCAGTTCCGCAAGCGCGGCGCGGCCGTCACCTGCGTGATGACCCGCGCGGCGGAGGAGTTCGTGGCCCCGCTGGCGCTCGGCTCCGTCTCCGGCGCCAAGGTCTATCGCGAGCTGTTCGACCTGACCGACGAGGCGGAGATGGGGCATATCCAGCTCTCCCGCTCCGCCGATCTCGTCGTCGTCGCTCCGGCCACCGCCGACCTGATGGCGAAGATGGCGAACGGGCACGCGGACGACCTCGCCTCGACGCTGCTGATGGCGACCGACAAGCGGGTGCTGATCGCGCCCGCCATGAACGTGCGGATGTGGGAGCATCCGGCGACCCGGCGGAACCTGCGCACGCTGGAGAAGGACGGCGTTCTGGTCGTGGGCCCGGACGAGGGCGACATGGCCTGCGGCGAGTACGGCCCCGGCCGCATGTCCGAGCCGCCGGCCATCGTCGAGGCCGCCGCCGCCGCGCTGGGCGGCGGGCCGCTCGCCGGGCGGCGCATCCTGGTCACCTCCGGCCCGACGCACGAGCCCATCGACCCGGTGCGCTACATCGCCAACCGCTCCTCCGGCGCGCAGGGCACGGCGCTGGCGAACGCGCTGCGCGACCTCGGCGCGGAAGTGATCTTCGTCACCGGCCCCGCCGACGCGCCCCGCCCGCAGGGCGTGCAGGTCGTGGAGGTGGAGAGCGCGCGCGAGATGCTCGCCGCGGTCGAGGCCGCCCTCCCCCCGCAGGGTCCCGCCGCCGACGCCGCCGTCTTCGCCGCCGCGGTGGCGGACTGGCGGGTGGCGAGCGCCTCGACCTCCAAGATCAAGAAGCAGGCCGGCGCCCCTGCCCCGGCGCTGGAGTTCGCCGAGAACCCCGACATCCTCAAGACCGTCTCCCGCTGGAGCGAGGGCCGCCCACCCCTGGTGATCGGCTTCGCCGCCGAGACCGACGACGTCGAGGCCCACGCCTCCGCCAAGCGCCTGCGCAAGGGCTGCGACTGGATCGTGGCCAACGACGTCTCGCCCGCCACCGGCATCATGGGGGGCACGGAGAACGCCGTGATCCTGATCACCGCCGAAGGGGCCGAGCCCTGGCCCCGCCTGACCAAGACCGAGACCGCCCAGCGCCTCGCCCGCCGCATCGCCGACCATTTCGCCGGGCCGGGACGCGAGGACCGGGGGGCCGAGGACCGGGGGGCCGCGTGATGGAGATCGAGATCGCGCTGACCCGCCTGCCCCACCACGACCCCGCCCTGCCCCTGCCGGCCTACGAGACGGCGGGCGCCGCCGGCATGGACCTGCGCGCGAGCTTCCCCGACCGCGGAACCGTGAGCCTGGCGCCCGGGGCCCGGACGCTGGTCCCCACCGGCCTCGCCATCGCGCTGCCCGCGGGATTCGAGGCGCAGGTGCGCCCCCGCTCCGGCCTCGCGCTGAAGAAGGGGCTGACGGTGGCGAACGCGCCCGGGACCGTGGACAGCGACTATCGCGGCGAAGTCGGGGTGATCCTGGTGAACCTCGGCGACGCGGCGGTCGAGATCGCCCATGGCGACCGCATCGCCCAGATGGTGATCGCGCCCGTGACCCGCGGCCTGTGGCGCGAGGTCGAGACCCTGGACGAGACCGCCCGCGGCGCCGGCGGCTTCGGCTCCACCGGCGTGGGCGCGGCCGAAAGGACCTCCGGCTGATGCTGAAGCTGACCCGCAAGACCCTGCTGGCGATCGAGGCGGTGGTCGACATCGCCTACAACGCCCGCCCCGACCCCGTGCAGGCCCGCGACGTGACCGAGCGCCAGGGCATCCCCCAGCGCTACCTCGAGCAGGTGATGCAGGCGCTGGTGCGCGCGGGCGTCCTGAAGGGCGTGCGCGGGCCCCGCGGCGGCTACACGCTGGCGCGCGAGCGGCGGCGGGTGACGGTGGGCGACGTGGTGCGCGTGGTCTCGACGCTCGACGCCGAGGAGGGCGAGGCCGGCCCCGCCAGCCCGCTGGGCGTCTCGGTCGTCTCGCCGCTGTGGGAGGAGATGCAGCGCGATCTCCTCGACCGGCTCGACCGGATCACCATGGAGGACCTCTGCCGCGAGGCCCAGCGCCAGGACGTTCCGCGCGCCGACGAGACGCGCCCCGACTTCACGATCTGAACGCGGCGGGCGCGCGCGACTCGTCCCCCCCGCCGCTTGCGCGTATATAGATGCCAACCGCGCCGCGGGCCGGGCCTCCCCCCGCCCCCGCAGGCGCAGACCCCAGCGAGGGAGGACCCCGCATGACCGCCGACAGGCACGCCGCCGCCGTCCCGGAGCCCAGCCACGAACCGAACCCCGGCCGCTTCACGCCGCCGCGGGGCCGGATCTACGACGACATCACCCAGACCATCGGCTCGACGCCGCTGGTGCGGCTGTCGCGTCTGGCGGTGGAGCGGGACCTGAAGGCCGAGATCCTCGCCAAGCTGGAGTTCTTCAACCCGATCTCCTCGGTGAAGGACCGCATCGGCGTGGCGATGATCGACAGCCTGGAGCGGACCGGGCGGCTGAACCACGACACCACGGTGATCGAGCCGACCTCGGGCAACACCGGCATCGCGCTGGCCTTCGCCTGCGCGGCGCGGGGCTACAAGCTGATCCTGTGCATGCCCGAGAGCATGTCGATCGAGCGGCGCAAGATGCTGGCCCTGCTGGGCGCGCGGCTGGAGCTGACCGACCCCGCCCGCGGCATGCGCGGCGCCATCGAGCGGGCCGAGGAGCTGGCCGCCGAGATCGGCGACGCCGTGATCCCCCAGCAGTTCGAGAACACCGCCAACCCCGCGATCCACGAGGCGACGACGGCCGAGGAGATCTGGGCCGACACCGACGGCCATCTCGACGTCTTCGTGGCCGGCGTGGGCACCGGCGGCACCCTGACCGGCGTCGGCCGGGTGCTGAAGCACCGCGCGCCCCACGTGAAGATCGTGGCGGTGGAGCCCGAGGACAGCCCGATCCTCTCGGGCGGCGAGGCCGGCCCCCACAAGATCCAGGGCATCGGGGCGGGCTTCGTGCCCGGCAACCTCGACCGCGCCCTGATCGACGAGGTGCTGACCATCGGCAACGAGACCGCCTTCGACATGGCCCGCAAGCTGGCGCGCCTGGAAGGCATCCCCGGCGGCATCTCCTCCGGCGCCGCGGTCGCCGCGGCCCTGGAGCTCGCCGAGCGCGAGGACATGGCCGGCAAGCGCATCGTGGTGATCCTGCCCAGCTTCGCCGAGCGCTACCTGTCCACGCCCCTCTTCGAAGGCCTCTGAAGGGCCCGTCGACGCCTGCGGACGGCGGACGCAGGGCGGCGCCCCGGGCTTGACCCGGGGCCTCTCGCCGTCCGCCGCACGTGCGAGGCCCGGGGCCAGTCCCGCGGCGCGCAGCCGGCGCGACCGTGGATCCCCGTCTCCGGTCGCCTCCAGCCCCGGGATCCGGCGGCCCTTGCGGCCGCCGCCTCTCTCGGCCTAGGCTGACATACCCATCGGTATGTCGTGGAGCCGCCCATGTATCCCGTCGTCCGCGTGATGCGAGAAATGCGCCGCGCCGGCCGCCTGCCCGCGCTCGCCCCCGGCGAGACGCATGTGACCCGCACCCGCTGCTGGCCGCAGGACCTCGACACGGCCTGGGAGCTGAACAACGGCCGCTCGCTGACCCTGTTCGACATGGCCCGCATGGCGGTCCTGCGCCGCTGCGGCGTGGTCGAGCTGATGAAGGCCCGCGGGCTCTCGGTCGCCGTCGCGGGCTCGGCGGTCACCTATCGCAAGCGGGTGCGCCTGATGGACCGGATCGAGCTGCACGCCACCATCGTGGGCTGCGACGCGCGCTTCACCTATGTCGATCACGTGCTCTACGCCAACGGGGTCCCGGCGCACGGGCTTTATGCGCGGATGGCGCTGTTCGACGGCTCCGGCATCCGCCCGACGGCCGAGCTCTTCGCCGACCGGCTGGAGCCGGGCTGGCGCGCGCCGCTGCCCGAGCCGATCGCGGCCTGGGCGGACTCGGAGGCGCATCGCGCCTGGCCGCCGGCCGCCGCGGCCGCGCGGGCGGCCGCCTGAAGCCCGGCCCCTGACCGCTCGGTCAGGGACCATTGGACAAGCCCGGCGTCGGGCGTATGGTGCGGCGCCGCAGGGGCGGCCCCGCGGCCTTCCGCGCCGCCGCCCGCGAGACAGAACAAAACGGGAGAGACCAAGCCATGCCCAGAGACGCGCTTCCCAGGGAGATCGTGATCCTCTCCGGCGCCCGCACCGCCATCGGCACCTTCGGCGGCTCGCTGGCCGGCACGCCCCCGACCGAAACCGGCGCCCTGGTCGCGAAGACCGCGATGGAGCGGGCCGGGGTCGAGCCGGCGCAGATCGGCCACGTCGCCTACGGCCACGTGATCAACACCGAGCCGAAGGACATGTACCTCAGCCGCGTGTCGGCGATCGGCGCGGGCATCCCGGACTCGGTTCCGGCGATGAACGTGAACCGGCTCTGCGGCTCGGGCGCCCAGGCCATCGTCTCGGCGGCGCAGTCGCTGCTGCTGGGCGACGCCGACTTCGCCCTCGCCGGCGGCGCCGAGGCGATGTCGCGCGGCCCCTACATCCTGCCCGCCGCCCGCTTCGGCCAGAAGATGGGCGACATCAAGGGCATCGACATGATGGTCGGCGCGCTGAACGACCCGTTCGGCCACGGCCACATGGGCATCACCGCCGAGAACGTGGCGGCCGAGCACCAGATCTCCCGCGAGGAGATGGACGCCTTCGCGCTCGAGTCCCAGACCCGCGCCAAGGCCGCCATCGAGGCCGGCCGCTTCGACGAGCAGATCGTGCCGGTCGAGGTGAAGAAGGGCCGCGACATGGTCGCCTTCGCCACCGACGAGCATCCCCGGATGACCTCGGCCGAGGCGCTGGCGGGCCTGCGCCCGGCCTTCCGCAAGGACGGCATGGTCACCGCCGGCAACGCCTCGGGCATCAACGACGGCGCCGCCGCCCTGGTGCTGGCCGACGCCGAGGCCGCGCAGAAGGCCGGGCTGAAGCCCCGCGCCCGGATCCTGGGCTACGCCCACGCCGGCGTGCGCCCCGAGGTGATGGGCATCGGGCCAGTCCCCGCCGTCCAGACGCTGATGGAGCGCACCGGCCTGACCGTCGAGGATTTCGACGTGATCGAGTCGAACGAGGCCTTCGCCGCCCAGGCCTGCGCGGTGAACAAGGGCCTGGGGCTCGACCCGAAGAAGGTGAACCCCAACGGCGGCGCCATCGCCCTGGGCCACCCGGTCGGCGCCACCGGCGCGATCATCACCGTCAAGTGCCTCTACGAACTGGAGCGCATCGGCGGCCGCTACGGTCTGGTGACCATGTGCATCGGCGGCGGCCAGGGCATCGCGCTGGCGATCGAGCGGCTCTGAGCCCGGGCGGCCCCGGAGAGGGCGGTCCTGCGGCCGCCCGTCCGGGGCGGCCGTCAGGCGCAGGTCCGTTCCGGGGCGACCGTCATGCGCGAGTTCTTTCCCGGGCGACCGTCATGCGCTCGACGCATCCGTGACCATTTGCGGGCGGCGGTGGATGTTCCTCGCCGCTCCATTACATTTGTGGGCGTGGAATCGAGCGCCGCGGAACCGGCGCGCCTGAGTGAGGAGACCCGGCCATGGCCACCGCCCCGACCGACGACAAGTATGCGGAGCTCTCTAAGCAGATCGACGCGCTGCGCGCGGACCTGTCCAGGATCACCGAGACCATGGGCGACGTCGCCCGGATGGAGGTCGAGGACGCCAAGGGCCGCGTGAACGGCGCCGCCCGCGAGGCGCAGGCCCGCGGCCGCCGCGCCGCCCGCCGCGCCCGCGCCGAGGCCGAGCGCGACATCGAGGTCGCCCAGGACTACGTGCGCGAACGGCCCCTGACCGCCGTGGCCGGCGCCGCGGCCCTGGGCCTGGTGTTCGGCTTCCTGACCGCGCGCCGCTGACGCCGGCTGCAGGACGCCCGGGCGGAGAGGGGGAGACGATGAGGCCGAGACGCGCACCACCCGCCGCTGGCGGCATGAGCGGCATGATCCGCGGCCTGGGCGACCAGGTCGCGCTCGAGGCCGGCCGCGCGGCGAGCGTCGGCGCGGCCTCGGTGGTGGCGACGGCGAGCCCGCCGCTCGCCTTCGCCTTCTTCGCCGCGGGCGCCTGCATCTGCCTGACGGTCGCCGGCCTGATCTGGCTGGCGACGCTCTACGGCTGGGTCACGGCCCTGGCCATCGCCGGCGGCGTCTACGCCTTCGTCGCCGCGGCGATCTTCGCGGCCAACGGCTGGCGCCTGTCGGCGCCCACCATCCCGGCCGCGGCGGTGGCCCCGGTGGTGGCCGCCGCCGAGGCCCAGGGCATGGCCGAGGGCGCGGCAGGCCTGCCGCCCGGCGCGGCGCCCGCGCCGGGCCGGGGCGTGCCGCCGGACCCCGCGGTCTCTCAGTTCGAGCGGGACCTGGAGCTCGCGATGATGGCCGCCCACGCCTTCCGCGACGCCGCCGACATCGGCCGCACCCTGCGCGGCCCCGGCCGCCGCCGCCGCCGCCGCATCTGATCCGCAGGCGATCCGACGAGGGCGCCTCCGCCGACGGCGGGGGCGCCTTTCCGCGTCCCGCGCGCCCAGCCGGCGCGACGATCCCAAGGACAGCGCCGCCCGGACCGTCGCGCCGGCCGTCGCGCCGACCCCGCGCGCCGCGCGGGCCGGCGCTTCGCCGGGGCCTCTTCCCCTGGGGAAGCTGCGCGGTCCGCGGGCGCTCTCCGGGGCCTGCGCGCCGCCGCATCTCCGCCCGCCGACCTTCGCGCCGCTTGACTGTCCGCCCCGCCCGTCCGAAAGAGCGCACATGCCGTTGACCATCCCCAACCTGCTCACGCTCCTGCGCCTCTTCGCGGCGCCGGCCGTCGCGCTGGTCTTCGTCGTCCTGCCACGGCCCCTGGCGGACGCGGTCGCGGTGACGCTGTTCCTGGGCGCCTCGCTGACCGACTTCCTCGACGGCTGGATCGCCCGGCGCTGGAACCAGCAGAGCGAGTTCGGCCGCATGCTCGATCCCATCGCCGACAAGGCCATGGTGACCATCGCGCTGGCGGTGCTGATGATGCTGTTCGGCCTCGACCCCTGGCTTCTGGTCCCCGCCGCCGCCATCTTCCTGCGCGAGACCGCCGTCTCGGGCCTGCGCGAGCATCTGGCGGGGCGGGTGACGATCCACGTGACCCAGCTGGCGAAGTGGAAGACCACGGTGCAGATGATCGCCATCGGCGCGCTGTTCCTGGCGCCCTGGGGCGACTGGGCGCGCGTGGGGGGCCTGGCGCTGATCTGGCTCGCCGCGGCGCTGACGGTGATCACGGGCGTGGAATACTTCCGCAAGGCCCTCGCCAGCCCGACGATGAAGGAGGGAAGCTGATGCGGGTTCTCTATTTCGCCTGGCTGCGCGAGCGGATCGGCGCGGGCCGCGAGGAGGTCGAGACCTCCGCCCCCACCCTCGCCGCCCTGGTCGAGGAGCTGCGCGCCCGATCCGAGGGTCACGCGCTCGCCTTCGACGACCTGAGCGCGGTGCGCGCGGCGGTGGACCAGGAGGCGGCCGAGCTCGACGCCCCGCTGCGAAACGCCCGCGAGGTGGCCTTCTTCCCCCCTGTCACCGGCGGCTGAGATGGCCGCGCCGGTCCTGCACGTCTCGGTCCAGGAAGCGGATTTCGACGTCGCCGCCGAATGCGCCCGCCTGACCGAGGGCCGGGCCGACGTCGGCGCGCTGGTCACCTTCACCGGCCTGGTGCGCGACCGCGGCGGCGACGTCCCGGTCTCGGCGATGGAGCTCGAGCACTATCCCGGCATGACCGAGAAGGCCCTGACCGAGATCGCCGAGCAGGCCCTCGCCCGCTGGCCCCTGCAGGGCGCGGTGGTGATCCACCGCTACGGCCTGCTTCTGCCCGCCGACCGCATCGTGCTGGTCGCCACCGCCTCCCCCCACCGGCAGGCGGCCTTCGAGTCGGCCGAGTTCCTGATGGACTGGCTGAAGACGAGGGCCCCCTTCTGGAAGAAGGAGACGACCCCCGACGGCGCCCGCTGGGTCGACGCGCGCGAAAGCGACGACGCCGCCGCGGCCCGCTGGGGACGCGGCTGAGGATCGCCCCTTCACGGTCCCCCACACGGTTTCCTGCCTGCGCCGACGCTGGCGGCCCCGCGTGCCCCGGGCTTGACCCGGGGCCTCCTGCGGCCGGCGGCGAGCGGACCCGGCCCAACCCCGGCGCGCGCGTCGCCGCCGGCGCCCTCAGGCCCTGAGCGCAGCGGTCCGGGCGAGGACCGCCTCGGTCTCGGCGATCAGGCGCTCCAGGATCTCCGCGGCGGGCGGGAGGTCATGCAGCAGGCCGGTCGCCTCGCCGACGATGGGATTGGCGAGGGTGGCGTCGCCGGCGGCCGCGGCCTTTCCCCAGGCCTCGGCGACCTCGCCGGCCTGCGCCTTCAGGCCGGCGAGGTCGCCGTGCCAGCGGTCGGTGAAGGCGTTGCGGATCACGCGGATGTCGAAGCGGTCCGGCCAGTCGCGGCCGCGCACCACGTCCACCGTCCTGGTGCGCAGGGTGTCGTCGCCGGTCGCCTCCAGCGCGGCCTGCTTCAGGCCGGGGGCGGCGAGGGCTTCCTCGGAGGCCCAGAACCGCGTCCCGATCACCGCCCCGTCTGCGCCCAGCGACAGGGCCGCGGCGAGGCCCCGGCCGTCGGCGATCCCCCCCGCGGCGCAGAGCAGGACCTCCGGCGCGCGTCGCGCCAGCAGGTCGGCGACCTCGGGGACCAGGGTCATCGTGGCCCGCCGCTCGCCATGGCCGCCGGCCTCGGAGCCCTGGGCGACCAGGACCGAGGCGCCGGCGTCGAGCGCGGCTTTCGCGTCGGCCAGCGTCTGCACCTGGCAGATCAGGGGCACGCCCGCGGCCTCGATCGCCGGGGCGAAGGGCGCCGGGTCGCCGAAGGAGAGGAACAGGGCGCGCGGGGCGCGGGAGAGGGCGATCTCCAGCGCCTCGGGGTTCCGGGCGAGGCTCCAGGTGATGAAGCCGCAGCCGATCCCTTCGTTGCCGGCCTCGGCGAATTCGCGGGCGGTCCAGTCGGGGTCGGCGTAGCCGCCGCCGATCATGCCCAGCCCCCCGGCGCGGGAGACGGCGGCGGCGAGGCGCCCTCCCGCGGCCAGCGCCATGGGGGCGGAGATCACCGGGTGGCGAAGGCCGAACGCCTCGGTCAGGCGGGTGCGCAGCATGCGGGCCCCCTTGCGATCACATCCGGAACACGCCGAAGCGCGGGGCCTCGGGGATCGGGGCGTTGAGGGCGGCCGACAGCGACAGGGCCAGCGTGCGGCGGGTCTGGCGGGGGTCGACGATGCCGTCGTCCCACAGCCGCGCCGAGGCGTAGAGGGGGTGGGACTGCCGCTCGAACAGCTCGATGGTGGGGCGCTTGAACTCGGCCTCCTCCTCGGCCGACCAGGAGCCGCCCTTGCGCTCGATGCCCTCGCGGCGGACGGTGGCCAGCACGCCCGCGGCCTGCTCGCCGCCCATCACGGAGATGCGCGACGACGGCCAGCTCCACATGAAGCGGGGGGAGTAGGCGCGCCCGCACATGCCGTAGTTGCCGGCGCCGAAGCTGCCGCCGACGATCATGGTGACCTTGGGGACCTGGGTGGTGGAGACCGCGGTCACCAGCTTGGCGCCGTGGCGGGCGATGCCCTCGGCCTCGTATTTCTTGCCGACCATGAAGCCGGTGATGTTCTGCAGGAACACCAGCGGGATGCGGCGCTGGCTGCACAGCTCGACGAAATGCGCGCCCTTGGAGGCCGAATCCGAGAACAGGATGCCGTTGTTGGCGATGATGCCGACGGGGATCCCCTCGAGATGCGCGAAGCCGGTGACCAGCGAGGTGCCGAACCGCGGCTTGAACTCGTCGAAGCGGGAGCCGTCGATCACCCGCATGATCAGCTCGCGCACGTCCCAGGGCTGCTTCCAGTCGGTGGGCACGACGTCGAGGATTTCCTCGGGGTCGTAGGCGGGCGGCTCGGGCGTGCGCAGCTCCACCGTCGGGTGCTTGGGGCGGTTGAGGTTCGACACGATCCGGCGGGCGAGGGCCAGGGCGTGGGCGTCGCTCTCGGCCAGGTGGTCGGCCACGCCGGAGAGGCGGGTGTGCACGTCGCCGCCGCCCAGCTCCTCGGCGGTGACGACCTCGCCGGTGGCGGCCTTCACCAGGGGGGGGCCGGCGAGGAAAATCGTGCCCTGCTCGCGCACGATGATGGTCTCGTCCGACATCGCCGGCACATAGGCGCCGCCGGCGGTGCAGGAGCCGAGCACGGCGGCGATCTGGGGGATGCCCTTCGCGGACATCTGGGCCTGGTTGTAGAAGATGCGGCCGAAGTGCTCGCGATCCGGGAAGACCTCGTCCTGCTGGGGCAGGTTCGCGCCGCCGCTGTCGACCAGGTAGATGCAGGGCAGGTTGTTCTGCTCGGCGATCTCCTGGGCGCGGAGGTGCTTCTTCACCGTCATCGGGTAGTAGGTGCCGCCCTTCACGGTGGCGTCGTTGCACACCACCATGACCTCGCGCCCCTCGACCCGGCCGACGCCGGTGATGATCCCGGCGCAGGGGGAGGCGCCGTCGTACATCTCGTGCGCCGCGGTCATCCCGCATTCCAGGAACGGCGCGCCGGGGTCCAGCAGGCCCGCCACCCGGTCGCGCGGCAGCATCTTGCCGCGGCTTTCGTGGCGCTTGCGGGCGACCTCGCCGCCGCCGGCGAGCGCCGCCTGGGCGGCGGCCTTCACCACCTCGATGGCCGCCTCATGGGCGGCCCGGTTCGCCTTCGCCTCGTCGGAGGCCGGGGAGAGAGCGGAGGCGAGAACCGTCATCAGCTGTCCAATCCTGTCTGGGCGCGCAGCTGGATGGCGCGGCGCGCGAGGGTGCGCATCTCGCAGTCGGCCCGCGAGACCTCGCGGTAGGTGGAGCGGCCCCACAGCGCGGCGGCATAGGCGCATTCGGCCTGGGCGAAGCTCTCCCACGCCCGGTGGGCCTGGCGGAGCGCGTCGGCGGAGGCGGACTGGCGGTCGTCGCGCGCGTCCAGCGTCACGGTCGCGGCCAGCAGGTCGGGCCACCATTCGTCCACGGCGACCTGCCAGGCGGCGGTCTCGCGGCTGAGGCAGGCGATCTCGTGCTTCTCCTGCGCCTGGACGTCGTCGGCCGAGGGGCCGGCGTCGGTGCAGGGCAGGGCGATCAGACCGAGGCAGACCGACTCGGCCCTGGCGGTGCCGGACGCGAGCTGCGTCTCGACGCACTGGGTGAGGAACCGGGCGTCGTCCAGCTCGTCCGCCGCGGCGGCGGTCGGCGCGGACCAGGAGAGCAGCGCCGACAGCACGACGACGGCGGAGGCGGCGGCGGAAGCGAGGAGGTGAAGCGGCGCTCGGATCATGGCGGGCTCCTTTGTGACGCGGCGCGGGCGGGGCGCCAAGAGGGACGCGGAACAGGTTTCTACGGGGCGGGGGCGAGGGACGGGCGGGGATGGGGCGGCAAGGTGGCGGCGCGCGCCGCCCGCCGCGGCCCGCTCAGGGCGGCGCGCGCAGCCAGGCGCGGAACTCCAGCGCCCGCTCCGCCGTCTCCTCGAGCTGGCAGGAGGCGCCGTAAAGCGTTCGGATCGTGCCCATTCCGCCCTGGGCGTAGGCGTGCAGGCACTCGGCGTCGCGGAAGGCGATCCAGGCGCGCTGGGCGGCGAGCAGGCTGTCCGCCCGCGTCGGCAGGCCCGCCGCCTGCGGCGATTCGGCGGCGTCGGATTCGGCCGCGTCGGCCTTCAGCCGGGGCCAGAGGGCGTTGAGGAGCGAATCCCACGCCTCGGTCTCGGCGCCGAGGCAGCCGGCCATGCCGACCGTGGTCTGGCCGCCCGGCGCCTCCATGCAGGCGCCGGAGGTCCGGCCGATGCAGGCCTCCTCCCCCGCCCGGTCCGCGGCGGCGTCGAGGCAGCGCTCGATCTGCGCGCGCATCTCCGCGGCCGACGGCCCGGCCGCCTGCGCCGCGGCGGGGGCAGGGGCGGCGATCAGGGCGATCAGGGACGCGATCGCGAGGGAGGCGGCGCGGGGCATCGGGGCTCCGTTAATCTACATGATGATCTTGCCCCGAGTCGCATCGTCTCCGCAACGGCGACGATCGCGTCAAATCCCGAGGTAGAGCCGCAGCGGCATCCAGACGCCCATGGCGATCATCGCCAGGTTCTCGGTCAGCGAGACGAAGCCCAGCGGCACGTTCGAGCCGCCGCCCACGCAGGCGCATTTCAGCTCCCGCCGGTCGATGTAGACCGCCTTGAAGACCGAGACCGCGCCGATCAGGCCGATGACCAGCGCCACCGGGGCCGAGAGCCAGGTGAGCGTGCCTGCGACCATCAGAAGGCCGGCCCCCGTCTCGAGCCAGGGGTAGATGTAGCCGTAGCGGACCCAGCGCCGCGCCAGCAGGTCGTAGTTGAGGAACATGGTCGAGAAGGACTCGACGTCCTGCAGCTTCTGCAGGCCCAACAGGGTCATGGCGATGGCGACGAAGATCTCGACCGTGCGCAGGGCGACGATCTCGCCCAGCATCCAGCCGACGCCGACGGCCAGCAGGGCGGCCACGGCGAAGATCATCAGCACGGGGCGGTAGGTGGTCGCGTCCTCGTCCGGCAGCGGGTCGCCGAAATGGGCGCGCAGGTCGGAATAGCCGCCGATCCGCTCGCCGCCGATGAAGGTCTGGGGGGTGGTCTTCACGCCGTGCTTCGCCATGAAGGCGTCGACCTCGTCGCGGCGGGTCAGCAGGTGGTCGTCGACCTCGTATCCCTCGCGCTCCAGCAGGGCCTTGGACTTCAGGCCGAAGGGGCAGAGGTGGTCGGGCATCGCCATGCGGTGCAGTTCGGCGCGTTTCGCCGCGTCGGTCCGGGTCTCGTCGAAGGGCATGTCGGGCTCCTCTCGCGCGGTTCGCGAGGGCGCGGCGGAGCGCAGGGCTCTTCCGGCCGGGCCGGGCTCCGGCGCCGCGGCGCGCCCCCTTCCTGAAGGAAAGATGGGGCGATCGCGGCCCGCTTCGACCCCCCGCCCCCGACCTTCCACCCGCTGGAGCGTCGAGACGCCGCGTCCCCTCGCGCCGACGAGGGCGGGCGGGCGCCGCCCGGGCCGCCGGCGCCGCCGCGCCCTTGCGTCACGCGGTGGCCTTCAGCAACTCCCGCCCGCAGAGCATCCGCCGGATCTCGGAGGTGCCGGCCCCGATCTCCATCAGCTTGGCGTCCCGGAAGATCCGCGCCACGGGCGAGTCGTTGAGATAGCCCGCGCCCCCGAAGGCCTGCACCGCCTGCACCGCCTGCTGCATCGCCACCTCGGAGCAATAGAGCACGCAGGCCGCCGCATCCTGGCGGGTGACCTCGCCCCGGTCGCAGGCGCCGGCGACGGCGTAGAGGTAGGCGCGCGCGGTGTTCATGGCCGTGTACATGTCCGCGAGCTTGGCCTGCATCAGCTGATTCTCGCCGATCGGCCTGCCGAACTGCTCGCGCTCGTGGAGGTAGGGGACCACCTCGTCGAGCATCGCGTGCATCAGCCCGGTGCCGATGCCCGACAGCACCACGCGCTCGTAATCCAGCCCCGACATCAGCACGTTGACGCCGCGGCCCTCCTCGCGCAGGACGTTCTCGAAGGGGACTTCCACGTCCTCGAAGATCAGCTCGCCGGTGTTCGAGCCGCGCATGCCGAGCTTGTCGAAATGGGGCGAGGTCGAGAAGCCGGTCATCTCCTTCTCGATCAGGAACGCCGTCATGCCCCGGGCCCCCGCCTCGGGGTCGGTCTTGGCGTAGACCACCAGCACGTCGGCGTCCGGCCCGTTGGTGATCCAGTACTTGGTCCCGTTCAGCACGTAGCGGTCGTTGCGCTTCTCGGCGCGCAGCTTCATCGAGACCACGTCGGAGCCCGCCGTCGCCTCCGACATCGCCAGCGCGCCGACATGCTCGCCCGAGACCAGCCTGGGCAGGTATTTCGCCTTCTGCTCCTCCGACCCGTTGAGCTTGATCTGGTTGACGCAGAGGTTCGAGTGCGCCCCGTAGCTGAGGCTGACCGAGGCCGAGGCGCGCGCCACCTCCTCCACCGCCACGCAATGGGCGAGGTAGCCCATGCCGAGCCCGCCGTATTCCTCGGGCACGGTGATCCCCAGCAGACCGAGGTCGCCCATCTGCTTCCACAGCTGCGCGGGGAAGGCGTTGGAGCGGTCGATCTCGGCCGCGATCGGCTTGACCTGCTCCTGCGCCCAACGATGGGCGGCGTCGCGGATCGCCTCGATGTCCTCGCCGAGCGGGAATTTCAGGGTGGCGTGGAACATGGCGCGTCCTCCCTTGGCCGGTTCCGGGGCCACGGCTCCTGCGCGGCGCTCCGGGGGCCAAGTGGTATCCGACGGGCGGCGTCGCGCAAGGGGAGGCGGGGGCCTCGCGCGCCGTCTCCCCGGCCCGGAGGCGCCCTGCGGGCGGGCTCGGGCCTGCGGCGTCGGCCGCGCCTGGACGCCCGGCCGGAGCGCTCGCGACGCGAAACGGGCCCCGGAGCGGATCCGGGGCCCGTTCGATCGCCCGGGGGAGGCGGGGCCCGCGCCGCGGGCCCCGGGCCTCAGCGGCCGGTGCGCAGCAGGGTGATCTGCACCCGGCGGTTGCGCGGATCGTCGGCGGCGGCGTTCGCCGCCGGCTCGGTGTCGGCCTTGCCGGTGACGCGGGCCATGCGCTCGGCCTCGATCCCGGCCTCGGCCAGCGCCCGGCGGGAGACCTGGGCGCGGTCGGTCGACAGCTCCCAGTTGCCGTAGGACGCGCCGGCGGCGAAGGGGCTGGCGTCGGTGTGGCCGGTGATCGCGATCCGGTTGGTCACCAGGCGCGCCACCCCGCCCACCATCGCCAGCAGCGCCTCCATCTGCGGGGTCGGCTCGGCCGAGCCCGTGCGGAACAGCGGCTGGCCGTCGACGTCGAACAGCTCGATCACCAGGCCCTCGTCGGTGACGCGGGTCTTGATGTGCTGGAGCAGGGCGTCGGCGGCCTCGCTCTCGCCGGTCATGCCGCGGAACAGGTTGTCGAGCTCGGTCAGCTCCTGGGCCTGGCCCTCGTCGGCCTGGCGGTCCATCGAGCCGGTGTCGCCCTTGGCCTGCTCGTTGTCCATCGGCGTGTTGGCCGAGGCGCCGGTGCCGTTCTGGGACATCGTGCTCTCGGAGAACATCGAATCGCCCCCGAAGGCGCCGGTGCCCCCGCCCGAGATCTTGGCGATCGGCACGCGGGGGTCGAAATACTCCGCCAGGCCCGCCCTCTGCTCCTCGCTGGTGGCGTTGAGCAGCCACATCAGCAGGAAGAAGGCCATCATCGCGGTCACGAAGTCCGCGTAGGCCACCTTCCACGCGCCGCCGTGGTGGCCGTCGCCGCCCACCACCTTCTTGCGCTTCACGATCATCGCAGCGTCGGCCATGGCCTCGCTCCCTTGCATCCGGTTTCATCCACCCGGGATGCTGGATACGCCCTGGCCCTTGCGGCGTGGTTTCGGAACTAGGTTGCTCGAAAGTAACAGGGTTTCCACTTTGACAACGCCGCGGCCGCGGCGCGGGAGGACGGCGCGGCCCGCGCCTCTCCCGCGCGCGCGAAGATCCGGGGGACGCGCCCTGGCGGCGCGGCGGCCGCGCCGATCGCGGCTGCGTTCACGGCTTTCTAACTCTTCCCGCCGACTTTCCGCGTCGCCGGCCCTTCTGGTCGGTTCTGGCACACGGAGATTCTGGCCGCATGGACGCCGCCGCAGACAGCGCGATCCGCCGCAAGGTGGCCGGCAACCGGGTCGGCCGCGCGCCCTTCCGCGGGATCGAGGAGATCGGCGAGAACTTCGCCAAGCTCCTCGACGAGCGTCTGCGCGGCCTGATGCGCACCCTGACCTCGGCCATCGTCATCGACTGCGAGGTCAAGAAGCTCTCCTCGGTGCTGGAGGAGATCCCGGTCCCCGCGATGATCGCGGTGATCGACGTGAAGGGCTCGCAGAACTCGGCGCTGATGAACGTGGGGATGGATCTGATCTACCACGTGGTCGACCTGCGCATGGGCGGCGACCCGGCCGCCGCGCCGATGTCCGTGGCCCGCTCGGTCACCGCCATCGACTGCGCCCTGTGCGAGGAGTTCATCCGCCTGGCGCTCGAGGCGTTCGAGGCGGCGCTGCGGGTGCATCTCGGCCCCGGCATCCGGGCGGCGATGAAGCTCGACCATTTCGAGCAGCACGTGACCATGGTGCGCATCGCGCCCGAGCATTCCGACGTGCTGGTCCTGCGGCTCAGCCTCGACATGGGCGAG
This sequence comes from Albimonas pacifica, assembly GCF_900113695.1. Classification (GTDB taxonomy): domain Bacteria; phylum Pseudomonadota; class Alphaproteobacteria; order Rhodobacterales; family Rhodobacteraceae; genus Albimonas; species Albimonas pacifica. The sequence continues at coordinate 369,391 of NZ_FOQH01000004.1, forward strand.
GCGGCGCGCTCGGGCGAGTTCGACCTGGTGCTGCCGCTGGCGGTGCTCGATTCCTACCGCGCCGCGGCGCCCGGCAAGCAGGCCGACAACCGCGCGCGCTCCGACATCTGGTCCCGGCACATGGCCAAGGCGGCCTCCGATTCGCCGGTGCGGCTGCGGGCGGTCCTGCACCGCCAGAAGCTGCGCCTGGCGGAGCTGGAGGACCTGGAGCCCGGGATGCTGCTCCCGATCCCGCGCGAATCGCGCGAGGCGGTGGAGCTGATCGTCGACGGCGACCCCGAGTCCGCGACCCTCGCGGTCGGCCGCCTCGGCGCGATCGACGGCGGCAAGGCCGTGAAGCTGACCCAGAGCCCCGACGCCGGCCTGATCGAGGGGCTGGAGCGGATGATGGCGATGGCGGAGGGCAAGGCGTGACCCGCCCCGCCCCCCCGCATGCCGCCCGGCATGCCCCGATTCGTCCCGCCGCGTGCGCCTGCCGCGCGGCCCCGTCGGTTTTCGTGGGAAGGAGCGATAGATGACCGCGAAACGCACGTCCGGCGGCAGGGCCGCCTCCGCCGAAGCGACGGAGGCCGAGCCCGGCCCGGACCTCGACCTGGCCGCGGAGGCGCCTGCCGAGGCGGCCGAAGACGCCCTCGCCGAGGACCTCTCCGCGGACGCCGCGGAGACGCTCGCAGCCGAGGACGAAGACGTCGGAGAGGCGGCGGAGAACGGGGACGCCCCCGCCCTCGCCGCCGCCGAAGCGGGCGACGCCGAGGGCGAGGATCCGTCCGCCGCGGGCGACGCCGACGCGCCGGCCGCGGACGACGCCGACGCGCCGGCCGCGGACGTCGCGGGCGAACCGATCCGCCTGCACCGCCGCGCGCGCCATGACGAGACGCAGGAGCTGCTGGACTGGCTGCTGGCCGCGCCGGCCGGGGCTCCGCTGACGCTCGACGCGTCGGAGGTCGACAACATCTCGACCCCCTACGTGCTCGCCATCGTCGCCGCCGCCCGCGCCCGCGCGGAGGCCGGCTCCCCCGCCGTCGTGACCAGCCCGTCCCCGGCCTTCGTGGACGCGTTTTCGGACCTCGGGCTCTTCGGAGACCTGATGAAGATGGAGATCCGCGCATGAGCCGCATTCTCGCCGTGGACGACACCCGTGCGCTCCTGAACATGCTCAAGGCCTGTCTGGAACGGGGCGGCCACGAGGTGTTCACCGCCAAGGACGGGGTCGAGGCGCTCGACAAGCTGCGCGAGCACCGGCCGGACCTGGTGATCACCGACCTCAACATGCCGAAGATGAACGGCCTCGAGTTCATCGCCGCCGCCCGGCGCGAGCCCGAGGGCCGGTCGCTCCCGATCCTGCTGCTGACCACCGAGACGGCGCAGGAGCTCAAGGACCGCGCGCGCGAGGTCAAGGCCACCGGCTGGCTGACCAAGCCCTTCGACCCCGACCAGATCCTGGGCCTCGTGGCCCGCCTGGCCTGACCCCGGCCGGCTCAGGAGAGCATCGAATGGACGATTCCGAAGACTATCTCGCGCTGTTCTTCACCGAATGCGGGGAGCTGCTGGGCGACCTGCAGGAGCAGCTCGACCGCCTGATGGACGGCGACCGCGACCCCGAGCTGGTGAACGCGGCCTTCCGCGCGGTGCATTCCGTGAAGGGCGGCGCCGCGGCCTTCGGCTTCGACGCCCTGATCGGCTTCGCCCACGTGTTCGAGACGGTGATGGACGGCCTGCGCTCCGGCCGTCTGGCGCTGAACTCGGAGGTGGTGAACCTGCTGATGCGCGCCGGCGACATCATGGAAGTGCTGATCGAGCAGGCCCGCGACGGCGCCCAGGTCGACGAGGGCGCCGTGGCCCGCGTCCGCCAGGAGCTGGAGGAGATGACCGGCCGCTCCCCCGCCGACGAGACCGACGACGACGGGCCCGCCCCCTCGGCCGGCGCCGCCCCGGCGCCCGCGCCCGCCGCGGCCGAGCCCGAGGCGCTCGAGCCGCGGGAGGTGGTGATCTCGCTGCGGCCGCACGACGATTTCGTCCACGCCGGCCATGACCCGCTGCGCATGATCCGCGCCGCGCGCGAGCTGGACCTGGTGGCCGCCGAGCCCTTCGGCGACCTGCCCCCCCTGTCCGACCTCACGCCCGAGGGCTGCCCGATCGGCTGGCGACTGCGCTTCGAGACCGACCGTCCCGTGGCCGAGCTGCGCGACTTCTTCATGGTCTACGAGCACATCGCCGACCTCGAGGTCGACGATCCCTGGATCGCCAATCCGCCCGCAGCCGCCCCTGCAGCCGCCGCGCCGGCCGAGACGCCCGCCTCCGGCCCCGCGCTGGAGGCCTTCGATGCGCCCCCCGCGGCCGCGGCGCCGCCTGCCGCCGCCTCGGGCGGCGGCGGAGGCGGCGCCGCGGCCGCCGGCGGCGAGGGCAAGGAAGGCGGCCGCCACGGCCCCTCCAAGACCCTGCGCGTCGAGCTGACCCGCATCGACCGCCTGGTGAACCTGGTCGGCGAGATCGTGATCACCCAGGCGGTGCTGGCCCAGAAGCTCTCCGAGACCGACGCCCACACGGCGCTGGAGGTCGGCCACTCGGTCGAGGCGATGTCGCGTCAGACGCGCGAGCTTCAGGAATCGGTGATGGCGATCCGCGCCCAGCCGGTGAAATCGGTGTTCTCGCGCATGCCTCGCGTGGTCCGCGACCTCGCCGAGAAGCTCAACAAGGAGGCCCGCCTGGTCCTCGCCGGCGAGCACACGGAGGTCGACACCACCGTGATCGAGGAGCTCGCCGAGCCCCTGACCCACATGCTGCGCAACTCGATGGACCACGGGCTGGAAAGCCCCGACGAGCGCGAGCAGCTGGGCAAGCCCCGCACCGGCACCATCCGGCTCGCCGCCGAGCATCGCGGCGAACGCGTGATCATCATCGTCGAGGACGACGGCCGCGGCGTGAACCGCGAGCGGGTGATGGAGAAGGCCGTCGAGAACGGCCTGATCGGGCCCGAGGACAACCTCCCCCCCGAGGAGATCGACCAGCTGATCTTCCACCCCGGCTTCTCGACCGCGAAGGAGATCAGCTCGGTCTCCGGCCGCGGGGTCGGCATGGACGTGGTGAAGAAGAAGATCCAGGCGCTGGGCGGGCGCATCCACATGCGCTCGGACCCCGGCAAGGGCACGCGCTTCCAGATCACCCTGCCGCTGACGCTGGCGGTGCTGGACGGGATGACCGTCTGCGTGGGCGACGAACGCTTCATCCTGCCGCTGAGCTCGGTGGTGGAGGCGCTGAGGATCGAGGGCGAGCGGGTCGAGATCCTGCCCGACCGCTCCCAGGTCCTCGCGCGCCGCGGCGAATATCTGCGTCTGATCTCGCTGCGCGACACGCTGGGCATCGGCGACGCCGCGAAGCGCGAGGAAATGGCGATCGTGGTCGACACCGAGACGCGGGGCCTCGTCGCCCTGCTGGTCGACGAGCTGATCGGCCAGCGGCAGGTGGTGCTCAAGAGCCTCGAGGCGAACTTCCAGCGGGTCGAGGGCGTCTCCGGCGCCACGATCCTGGGCGACGGACGGGTGGCGCTGATCCTCGACGTGCCGTCGCTGGTGTCCATGGGCGGGCTCGCGCGGGCCCCGATGCAGGAGATGATCCATTGAGCGACATGATGCAGACCCAGCCCGCCGCCAACGGCCTGGCCGGCCAGCTCGGCGCCCCCTCGCCGGAGGAGGCGCCGGCCGCGGGCGGACGGCTGAAGCAGTACGTCACGTTCCTGGTGGGCGACCGGGCCTACGGCGTCGACATCGTGCTGGTGCGCGAAATCAAGCAGTGGACCCCGACGACGGCCCTGCCCAACCAGCCCCACTACATGCGCGGCGTGCTCAACCTGCGCGGCACCATCGTGCCGGTGCACGACCTGCGCGCCCGCTTCGGCGGACCGCTGACCGAGGCGACCGAGACCCATGTGGTCGTCATCGTCTGGATCGGCGAGCAGACGGTCGGCGTGCTGGTGGACGCGGTCAGCGACATCATCAGCGTCGCCTCCGACGACATCCGCCCGGTCCCGCCTTCGGAGGCGGACCTGGACCAGTCGGCGATCAACGGCCTGGTGAACGCCGAATCCGGAATGGTGGCGCTGCTGGACCTGAAGTCGCTGTTCGGCGCCGTCCGCGGCATCGCCTGAGGCGCCCCGACCGGCCGCCCCACCGGGCCGGCCGCACCGAACCCGCCTTCCGGCCGCCGCGCCGGACGGATCGAACACGCGCGCCGCGATGCGCCGCGCGACCGCAGGCCGGGAACCGGCCGCGCCACGGCGAACGGAGAGCCGGATGAGCACCAGCGAGAAGACCCGGGTCCGCAGAGGCCTGTCGATCGGCCTGAAGCTGACCCTTGCGGCCGGCGGCGCCGCGCTGCTGACCGGGCTCGCGGTCGGGGCGGTGAACCTGGCCCGCTCCGACGGGGAGCTTCGCGCGCAGGCCGGCCAGCAGGTCTCCGACGGCGCGCAGCTCGCCGCGAACCGCATCGCCGCCTACCTGCGGGAGGTCGAGAACGACCTCGCCTTCATCCAGCGCTCCGAGCTCGGGACCGACGATTTCGAGGATTTCCTGAACCCCTGGGGCGCCGACGGGGAGGCCGCGACGCGGCTCTACGGGACGGGATCGACCCTGCCCGCCGGCCGCCGGGCCGAGCTCGACGACGCCGGCGACGGCTCCGAGTGGTCGGATGCGCATTCCCGCCATCACCGCACCTACCGCGGCTTCCAGGAGGAGCGCGGCTACTACGACCTGTTCCTGATCTCGACCGAGGGCGAAGTGGTCTACACCGTCGCCAAGGAAGCGGACTTCGGCCAGAACCTGCTGACCGGACCGCTGCGGGACTCGGGCCTCGCCGAGGCCTTTCGCCGGGCCCGCGCCCTGAAGCCGGACGAGACCGCCTTCGTCGACTTCTCCGCCTACGCGCCCAGCGCCGGCGCTCCCGCGGCCTTCGCCGCGACCCCGGCCATCGCCCCGGACGGGCGGGTCCTGGGCGTGCTGGCGCTGCAGCTGCCGGTCAACGAGTTCGCCTACATCCTGTCCACCGTCCGCCTTGCCCAGGACGCGACGCTGTACCTCGCCGGACGCGACGGGTTGGTGCGCTCCGACCTGCGCCAGACGCCGGCCAACGACACGCTGCTGACCCGCGCGTCCCTGCCCGACGGCGCCGCCGAGGGCTCGGTCGAGGCCACGGGCGTGCTGGGCGAGGAGGCGATCGTCTCGTTCCATCCGATCGATGCGGCGGGCCTCGACTGGGTCGCCGTGGCCGAGTCGCCCACGAGCCTGCTCGCGGCCGCCCGGGTCGACCATATGCAGGTCTCGATGCTCGCCTCGCTGCCGGCGCTGCTGGTGGCGCTGGGCCTGGGCTGGCTGGTGGCGCGCAGCTTCGCGACCCCCGTGCAGCGGATGACCGAGGCCGTGGGCGAGCTGCTGGCCGGCCGCGCCGCCGAGGTTCCCGGCGACCGGCGCGCCGACGAGCTCGGCGACCTCGCGTGCGCCCTGTCGGAGATCCACCACGCCTCCGTCGCCTCGCGCCGGATCGCCACCGCGCTGACCGCGTCGAGCGAGATGGTGATGATCCTCGACACCGAGCAGCGCGTGGTCTTCGCCAACGCCGCCATGGAGGAGGGCTTCCGCGAGATCCGCGGCGCCATGCCCGGCGTGCCCCCGGGAGCGCGCTCGATCGTGGGGCTGGAGGCGCGGATGCTCAATCAGGACGCGTCGGTGTTCCTCAGCACCGACCGCCGCGGCGCGCCGCTGCTGCGCTTCGGCGACAGGCTCTACGGCCTGGTGGTGGTCGAGATGCGCGACGACGCCGACGAGCTGATCGGCCGGGCGATCACCTGGCGCGACCGCTCCACCGCGCTGACCGTCGAGCAGCAGGTGAACGACGTGCTCGAGGCGGTCGCCATGGGCGATTTCACCAAGAAGCTCGACGAGGACGCCGAGGACCGGTTCGCGCGGCTGGTGGCCCGCTCGATCAACAAGATGGGCGATCTCTCCGGCGGCTTCTTCGCCGAGCTCGAGAAGATGGTCGAGGCGCTGGCCTCCGGCCGCCTCGTCCACCGGATGACCGAGACCCACGACGGCCGCTTCGGCGAGGCCGCGGCCAACCTCAACCGCGCCGTGGAGCGGCTGGCGGAGACCATCTCCGACATCGCCCGCTCCGCCGACGGCATGCGGGAGACGGCCGACACGATCTCCACGGACGCCTCCGACCTGTCCTCGCGGACCGAGTCGCAGGCCTCTTCGCTGGAGCAGACGGCGGCGACGATGGAGGAGATGGCCGCCAACGTGAAGACCACCGCCGACAACGCGGATTCGGCCGAGACGCTGGCCCGCGACGCCGCCGCCCGCGCGGAGGCCGGGCGCGGAGTGATGTCGAACGCCGTCTCGGCGATGGGCCGGATCGAGGAGAGCTCGGCCAAGATCTCCGACATCATCTCGGTGATCGATTCGATCGCCTTCCAGACCAACCTGCTGGCCCTGAACGCGGCGGTCGAGGCGGCGCGCGCAGGCGAGGCCGGCAAGGGCTTCGCCGTGGTCGCGGCCGAGGTGCGCACGCTCGCCCAGCGCTCCAGCCAGGCGGCGAAGGACATCTCGGCGCTGATCGAGGCCTCGTCGAGCCATGTCGGCGAGGGCGTGCGCCTGGTGCAGTCCACCGGCGATGCGCTGGAGGAGATCGCCGAAGGCATCGCCCGCACCGCCGCCACCATCGAGGACATCTCGTCGGCCGTGCGCGAGCAGAGCTCGGGCGTGCAGGAGACCTCGCAGGCCGTGTCCCACATGGACGACGCGACCCAGCGCAACTCGGCGATGGCCGAGCAGAGCGCGGCCGCCGCCCGGCGGCTGCAGAACGAGGCGCGCTGGCTGATCGAGCGGGTGGGCTTCTTCGAAACCGGCGTGAAGCAGTCCGCGCGTGCGGCCGCGACCGGCGCCGCGGCCGTCGCGCCGGCGCGCGCGGCGACCGGCGGCGGCCACGCGTCGGCCGGCCCCGCGCCGCGCCCCTCGGCCCTGACGAAGCCCGCCGCGGCCCCGCGCCCGCCGGTTGCGGCGAGCGCCGCTCGCCCGGCTCCTGCGAAACCCGTCGCCGCCCGGCCCGTCGCGCCGAAGCCGGCCGCCCCCAAGCCCACGCCGTCTGCGCCGGCCCCCGCCGCCGCGAGGCCTGCCGCCGCGAAGCCAGCGGCCGCGAAGCCCGTCGTCGCCAAGCCGGCGCCCGAGCGCGCCGCGACCGCCCGCCCCGAGCCGCAGCCTGCGGCGCGGCCCGCCGCCGCGGTCGTCGACGACCAGGACTGGTCGGAGTTCTGAGCCGATGAGCCGAACCCTCCTGCCCGGGTCCGACGGCCCGCCGCGTTCCGCCCCGCCGCCGGCCTCCGCCGCGCGCGGCAAGGATTCCGACAGCTACGGCGGCGAGTTCGTCATGTCGGATGCGGAGTTCACCCGCATCACCGCCAAGGTCTTCGACATCGCCGGCATCGTGCTGAAGGACCACAAGCGCCAGATGGTCTACACGCGCCTGTCGCGCCGCCTGCGCGCCACCGGCCTGACCTCCTTCGGCGCCTACATGGACCTGATCGAGCGGCCCGAGGGCAAGGGCGAGATGGTGCAGTTCACCAACGCGGTGACCACCAACCTCACCTCCTTCTTCCGCGAGGGCCACCACTTCGCGCACCTGCGCGAACAGGTGCTGGAGCCGCTGGCGAAATCGGGCAAGACCCGGATCCGGGTCTGGTCCGCCGGCTGCTCGACGGGGGAGGAGCCCTATTCGATCGCCCTGACGGCCCGCGCCGCGGCCCGGGCGTTGGCCAGCGTCGACTTCCGGATCCTGGCGACCGACCTCGACACCAACGTCCTCGCCACCGGCAAGGCGGGCGTCTACCCGGAGGCGCGCGCCGCCGACATCCCGGCGGAGCTGCGCTCGGGCGCCCTTGCGCGCAGCGGCGACAAGGTGGAGTTTTCCAGCCAGGTCAAGGCGATGATCGCCTTCAGACAGCTCAACCTGCTGCATCCCTGGCCGTTCCGTGGCCCGTTCGACGCGATCTTCTGCCGGAACGTGCTGATCTATTTCGACGCCGAGACCAAGGCCGAGCTCGTGCGCCGCTACGCCGAGGCGCTGACCGACGACGGCGTCCTCTACCTCGGCCACTCGGAATCCCTGCTGGGGGAGCATCCGCTGCTCCGCTCCGAGGGCCGCACCATCTACAGGAGGCGGAGATGAGCGCGCTGAACGGGCGCGCGGCCGCCCCCTATTTCGATCCCAAGATCGGGGCCCAGGCGATCTCGGTCCTGCCCGGCCACCACGCGGTGACCGACCTGCCCGAGACCGCGGTGACCACCCTGCTCGGCTCCTGCGTCGCGGCCTGCATCCGCGACGTCGACAAGGGGATCGGCGGACTGAACCACTTTCTCCTGCCGGGCGAGGACCGCAGCGACGGCGCCCGCTCGGCCCGCTACGGGGTCCACGCGATGGAGGTGCTGATCAACGACATCCTCAAGCGCGGCGGCCGCAAGGACCGGATGGAGGCCAAGGTGTTCGGCGGCGCCAACGTCATCGACGTCAGCTCCAAGGACACGGTCGGCGTGCGCAACGCCCAGTTCGTGAAGGATTACCTGCGGATGGAGGGGATCCGCCTCGCCGCCTCCGATTGCGGGGGGGAGCGGGCGCGCCGCGTCTATTTCTTCCCCGCCACCGGCCGCGCCTCGGTGCTGCGGCTGCCGGCCTCCGAGTCCCGGGTCATGCGCCGGTCCGAGACCCAGCTCGCCCAGCAGGCCGTCAAGGCGCCCGCCGCCGGCGGCGTGGAGCTGTTCTGATGACCGCCCCGGGCCTCCCCCCGTCCCGCGCCCCCGGCGCCCGCGTGCGCGCCGTGGTGGTCGACGACAGCCGGCTGATGCGCGGCATCATCAAGGCCGCCCTGGAGGCGGAGGGCGACGTCGAGACGGTCGGCCTCGCCGGCAACGTCGCCGAGGGCCGCCGCCTGATCAAGGAGACCGACCCCGACGTCGTCACCCTCGACGTCGAGATGCCGGGCATGAACGGGCTGGAATTTCTGGAGAAGATCATGACGCTGCGGCCGACGCCGGTGGTCATGGTCTCGACCCTCACCGCGGCGGGGGCGGACGCGACGCTCGCGGCGCTCTCGATCGGCGCCGTGGACGTGGTGCGCAAGCCGAACGGCCCCGACCCGATGGGCGCCTTCGGCCGCGAGTTGCGCGACAAGGTGCGCATGGCCGCCCGCGCCCAGGTCCGCCGGACCGGCCTGCGGCCGCCCCCCGCCCCGGCGATGCGCCCGGCGGAGCCGCCGCCGGCGCAGCCGCGCCGCATCGCCGCCGCCCCGCTCGATCCCGTTCCCCCGACGCCGGCTCCTGCCGCGTCGCCCCCGGCCGAGCCGTCGCCCGGCGGCTGGAAACGCGCGCTGATCGCCATCGGCTCGTCCACCGGCGGCGTCGGCGCCATCGCCGAGCTGATCGAGGGCCTGCCCCCCGACCTGCCCCCGGTGGTGATCACTCAGCACATGCCCGAGGGCTACACCGCCCGCTTCGCCCGGCGGCTGTGCGAGAAATACGGTCGCGACGTGGCCGAGGCCCGCGACGGCGAGGGGCTGCGCGCGGGCATGGTCCGCATCGCCCCCGGCGCGCGCCACCTGGAGATCCAGGCCGCCTCCGGCCGGCTGGCCACCCGCCTGGGCGGATCCGAGACGGTCTCGGGGCACTGTCCCTCGGTGGACGTGCTGTTCGGCTCGGTGGCGCGCGCGGCCGGCCCCTCCGCCGTCGGGGTGATCCTGACCGGCATGGGCCGCGACGGCGCCGCCGGCCTGCGCGCCATGCGCGGCGCCGGCGCCGCCACCCTGGGGCAGTCCGAGCGTACCTGCGTCGTCTACGGCATGCCCCGCGCCGCCCGCGACCTCGGCGCGGTCGAGGAGGAGCACGACCTCGACCGTCTCGCCGCCCGCATCGTCGATTTCGCCCGTACCGCGCCGTCCCGGCGCGCCGCCCTCGGAAGCTGAGGAGAGCCCGAATGCCCGCAGCCAAGTCCCTGAAGGTGCTGGTCGTGGACGACCAGCAGACCATGCGCGGCCTCGCCCGCCAGTGTCTCAAGCGCCTCGGCGTCGTCGACGTGACGCTCGCCGCCGCAGGCGATCAGGCGCTGGAGGCGATGATGGCCAAGAAGTTCGACGTGGTCATCTCCGACCTCAACATGCCCGGTCTTTCGGGCGTGGAGCTGGCCCGCAAGATCAAGGAGCACCCGGTGTTCAAGTCGATCCCGGTGTTCCTGGCCACCTCCGACGCCTACCGAGACCAGGCGGTGGAGGGGACGGTGGACCACTTCGTGGCCAAGCCGTTCTCGGTGGCCGACATGCGCACCGCGATCGAGACCCACCTCGGCGCCCTGACCTGAGGCCGGCGGACCCGGTCCGCCGCCCCGATCCGCGACGGCAGGACGCGCGCGCCCCGGCGCGTCGCGCCGTGCGCACGCGAACCCGCTGCCTCCGCAACGGGACGCGCTCCGGCCGTCGCCGGCCGCCCCGGCGTGCCGGGACGGGGGCGCGGGGGCGTGCCGGGACGGCTGGCGAAGGCGCCGGGACCTGCGCCGCGATCCCTAGAATGCCCGGCATCCCGCTCCGTCGGATTCACTTCCTGGAAACGAAGCCTGCGCATTTTTCACTCCGGCGACCCCGCCCGGACCGCCGGAAGCCCTCCGGGCACGACCCTGACCAGACCCAGACCGGACGACCCTGGATCAAGACCGTGGACCTCGACCGCAGAACGTGGCGCCGGCCTCGCCGGACGTCCGCCCAGAAGGACAGACGATGACGATCTCCTCCTCGCTCAACGCCTCCGTCGCAGGCCTGAACGTGAACGCCTCGCGCCTGGCGGCGATCTCGGACAACATCGCCAACGCAGGCACTTACGGCTACAAGCGCGCGCAGACCGAGTTCTCGTCGCTGGTCGTCGCCTCGGGCAACGGCAAGTATTCCGCCGGCGGCGTCACCTCGACCACCACCCGCGCCATCTCGGCCGAGGGCTCGATCGTCTCGACCGAGAACTCGCTGGACATGGCCGTGGTGGGCCGCGGCATGTTGCCGGTGACCCCGATCGACGAGATCGACGCGGCCTCGCCGGAACTGCGCCTGAAGCCCACCGACAGCTTCACGCCGGACCAGAACGGGGTGCTGATCTCCTCCTCCGGCTTCGCCCTGCTGGGCTGGCCGCTCGACCAGAACGAGGAGCCGATCACCCAGCTGCGCGACTCGGTGACCGGGCTCGAGCCGGTGTCCGTCGCGGCCTCGCGATTCGTGGCCAACGCGACGACCTTCATGGACTTCGGCATCAACCTTTCGGCGGAGGACACCCGCGCCGGCGCCTCGGGCGACCCGCTGTCGGTTCCGATCGAGTATTTCGACAATTTCGGCGCGTCCGAGACGCTGACCGCCACCTTCACGCCGACGGTCCCCGCCTCCGGCGCCTCGAACGAGTGGACCCTGACGCTGGACGACAGCGCCACCGCCGCGGGCCTGAACCCGATCGCCGAGTTCACCCTGACCTTCGACGACACCCGCGGCCTCGGCGGCGCGCTGCTGGACGTGACCGTGGTCTCCGGCGCGAGCTACGACGCCGCCAGCGGACTGGCCTCGATCAACCTCGAGGGCGGGCCGATGGACATCCAGCTCGGGCCGTACGGCGCCAACTCCTCCCTGACCCAGCTGTCGGCGGAGTTCGCGCCCTCCTCGATCACCAAGAACGGCAACCGCGCCGGCATCCTGACCTCGATCGAGGTCGACGCGGACGGCTACCTGGTGGGGATCTACGACACCGGCCTCAGCCGCAAGCTGTTCCAGATCCCGGTCGTCGACGTGCCGAACCCCGACGGGCTGGCGGTGAAGGACGGGCAGACCTTCACGGTGACGCCGCAGTCGGGCGCCTTCTACCTGTGGGATTCGGGCTCCGGACCCGCCGGCATCCTCACCGGCTACGCGCTGGAGGGGTCGACCACCGACATCGCGGCCGAGCTGACCAGCCTGATCGAGACGCAGCGCGCCTACTCGTCCAACGCCAAGGTCGTGCAGACCGTGGACGAGATGCTGCAGGAAACCACCAACATCAAGCGATGACCCCCGGCCGGCCGCGCGCCCGCCGCGCGGCCGGCCTCCCTTCGCACTGACCGGACCAGATCATGAGCATCGGCGTCGCGCTATCCAACGCCCTCAGCGGCCTCACCGCCTCGACGAAGCGGGCGGAAGTGATTTCCGACAACGTGGCCAATGCGTTGACGCCCGGCTATGCGCGCCGGTCGCTGACCGTATCGGCCGCCGTGGCGGCCGGCGAGGGCCGCGGCGTGCGGATGCACGAGGTGGTCCGCGCCGTCGATCCCCGCGCGACGTTCGAACGTCGCGCGGCCCAGTCGACCCTCGGCCGCGAGCAGGCCTTCGCCGGCCCGCAGTCGGTGCTGGCCGACGCCATCGGCGCCGCCGACCAGGTCGGCTCCCTGTCCTCGCGCGCCATCGCGCTGGAGGACGCGATCGCCCGCCTCGCCGAGACGCCGGAGGCGCCCTCTCTCCAGCAGGGCGCGGTCACCGCCGCCGGCGACCTCGCCCGGGCGCTGGTCTCGGCTTCGCGGGACGTGCAGTCGACCCGGATGGACGCCGAGACCGCGATCACGCGCATGGTCGAGCAGGCCAACGACTCGCTCGCGCGCATCGACGCGCTGAACGAGGACATCGCCACCGCCACCGCCGGCGGCCGCTCCACCGCCGCGCTCGAGGAGGCGCGGGGCGAGGAGATCGATCGCCTCGCCGAGATCATCCCGGTGCGCACCGCCCGCCGCGACCAGGGGGTGCTGGCGATCTACACCCCCGGCGGCGCCGTCCTGCTCGAGGGCCGGCCCGCGCTGCTGGAATTCGACGCCAAAAGCCTGATCACCGCGGACATGACCCTCGCCTCCACGGGCCTCAACGCGTTGATCCTAGACGGCGAACCGATCGCTGCGGGAACCGGGGACGGCCCGCTCGACGGCGGCGCGCTGGGGGCGCAGTTCGCCATCCGCGACGTCGCCGCGCCCGAGGCGCAGGCCCAGCTCGACGCCATCGCCCAGGACCTGATCCTGCGGTTCGAGGACCCGGCGGTCGACCCGACCCTGGCCCCCGGCGACCCTGGCCTGTTCACCGACGAGGGCGGCGCCTTCGATCCGCTGGACGTCGTCGGCCTCGCCGCGCGGATCGAGATCAACGCGGCCGTCGACCCCGCGCAGGGCGGCGCCGCCTGGCGGATGCGCGACGGGATCAACGCGGTCGTCGAGGGACCGGCGGGCCTCGACACCCTGTCGCGCGCCCATCTGGCGGCGATGCGCGAGCCGATGGCCACGCCCGCCGGCTCCGGAGTCAGCGGCTCGCGCAGCTTCATGGACCTGGTCGACTCGGTCGCCTCGCTGCGCGCGCGCGCCGCAGCGGACGCCGAGGCGGCCGCCGCCTTCGCCGACGGGCGCTACGCCATCAAGGCGGAGGCCGAAGCCAGCTCCACCGGCGTCGATTCCGACCGCGAGATGTCCGACCTGCTGCTGGTCGAACAGGCCTATGCCGCCAACGCCCGCGTGCTGCAGACGCTCGACGGCCTGCTGCGCCGCCTGCTCGACATCTGACGCTGCGCGCCGCCGCCGGCCCTGACCCGGCCGATGCATCCTGGGGAGACGAGGCATGATCACCGGACCGCTGCCCGACCTGGCCGCCACCCTTCGCCTGCAACGCGACGCGGGGCAGGTGCGGGCGTCCCTGGAACGCTCCGGACGCGAGCTGAACACCGGCATGAAGGCGGATCTCTTCGCCGCGTCCGGCGGCGACCCGCGCCGTCTGCTCGCGATCGAGGGCTCGCAGGCCCGCGCCTTGCGCGAAGCCGAGTCGATCACGCTCGCCCAGGGCCGCCTCGACCTCACCCAGACGGTGATGGCGGGGTTGCAGGACCTCGCCGACGGCATCGGGCCCGAGCTCGCCGCCGCCGTGGCGCGCGACGACATGAGCTCCGCCCGCATCCATGCCGCGGGGGCCGGGGACGCGTTCCGCAACGCGGTGCAGAACCTCAACACCACCTACGCCGGGCGCACGCTGTTCTCCGGCGCAGCCGTGGACCGGCCGGCGCTTGAGCATCCCGACGTGATCCTCGCCGATGTCGCCGCGGCGGTCGCGGGCGCCGCCGACGCGGCCGACGCCATCGCCCAGGTCGAGACCTATTTCGACGTCGGCGGCGGCTTCGACGCGCGCTACCTTGGCGCCGCCGAGGACGCCCCCCGCGCGGGCATCGACTCCGGGGACGACGTCGCCATCTCGCGCCGCGCCGACGACCCGGAGGTGCGCGAACTGCTCCGCGGGCTCGCCCTGGCCGCGGTCGCCGTCGATCCGGCCTATGCCGGTCCCGCCGGCGCCGAGGGGGAGCTGTTCGAAGAAGCCGCCGCCGTCACCATGTCCGCCCGCGAATCCCTGGTGCAGTCGCGCGCCCTCCTCGGCCTGTCGGAGCAGGCGCTCGAGGACGCCTCCGTCCGCATCGCGGCGCGCAAGGACGCCCTCGACCTCGCCTGGAACGCCGCCACGTCGAAGGATCCCTACGACGCCGCCGCCGAGTTCCAGGCCATCGAGCAGCAGCTGGAGCGGATCTTCCTGATCACCTCCCGCCTCTCGCGCCTCAACCTGACCGATTTCCTGAGGTGACCCCCGGCCCCCGAAGAGACGGACACGCAGAATGACCCTTCCCGCGACGACGCAGAATGCGACGACGCCCCCGGCCGGATCCCGGCGAACGCCTGCGGAGGGCGCGTCGGTCGCCCTCCGCCTTCTCGCCATCCTGGCCTGGCTCCTCGCCGCTCTGTGGGGCGGGCCGGTCGCGGCGGACGGCGGACCCGGCTCGGACAACGAGTACGCCCGCCTCGGCCCCTCCGGCGGTCCGCTCGCCCTCGGCGTGATGGAGGCGGCGCCCGACGCCCTGCGCGTGCGCCTGAAGGACCTGGTGGAGTTCGACGGCGTGCGCGGCAACGACCTGGTGGGCTACGGCCTGGTCGTGGGCCTCAACGGCACCGGCGACGGGCTGCGCAACGCGCCCTTCACCGAGGACGCGCTGACCAACCTGCTGGAGCGCCTCGGCGTCAACATCACCGGCGAACAGTTCCGCCCCAACAACGTCGCCGCGGTGCTGGTCACCGGCGTGCTGCCCCCATTCGCGCGCGCCGGCAGCCAGATCGACGTCACCGTCTCGGCCATCGGCGACGCCGACAGCCTGCAGGGCGGCACCCTGATCATGACCCCGCTCAACGCCGCCGACGGCGAGATCTACGCCGTCGCGCAGGGCTCGGTCCTCGCCGGCGGCGTCACCGTCCAGGGCCAGGCCGAGACGATCACGCAGGGCGTCCCCACCGCCGGCGTGATCCCCAACGGCGCCCGGGTGGAGCGGGAGATCGAGTTCTCCTTCGACGCCCTGGGCTCCCTCCGCCTCGCCCTGCGCGAGCCGGATTTCACCACCGCCGCCCGCATCGCCGGGCGCATCAACGAGGCCGCCGGCAGGCCCATCGCCCGGATGACCGACGCCGGCACCGTGCAGCTCGACCTCGCCCGCGCCGGCATGCCGCCCGCCCAGCTGATGTCGGTGCTCGAGAACCTCGAGGTCGCGCCCGCCCGCCGCGCCCGCGTCGTCGTCGACCAGCGCTCGGGCACCATCGTGCTGGGCGACGACGTCCGCGTCAGCCGCGTGGCGATCAGCCAGGGCAACCTGACGCTGCGCATCCGCGAGACGCCCATCGTCTCGCAACCCAATCCTTTCGCCCCGCGGGGCGCCGAGACCATCGTCGTCCCCCGCACCGACGCCGCCATCGAGGAGGACCCGGGCACGCCCCTCGCGGTGGTGGGCAACGAAGTCACCCTCTCCCAACTCGTCGAGGGTCTGAACGCCCTCGGCGTCAGCCCCCGCGACCTGATGGAGATCCTCAAGACCGTGAAGGCCGCCGGCGCCTTGCACGCCGAGTTCATCGTGCAGTAGCGCCCGGCCGAAAGCGCCGCCGGCGCGTCCAGAAGCCCGTCGCGAAAGCGCTCGCGCCGGACCGCGCGATGACGACGGGGCGTCCACGATCCCCTGCGCCCCGGGCCCGCAGGAGACGCGGGCCCCACGAAACCCGATGCGTCATGGGTCGCGACCGAAACCCGGGCCCCTTCGACGCCCGTCCCTCCTGCGGCGGGCGGCCGACGCGCCCCAGGCCTCGCCCGGGGCCAGGCGCCCGCCCGCAAGGCGCAGCGCCCTTCTCCCCGCTGCAAGTCCAGGGACGGCTCGCGCCGCCGACCGCCCCGGCGACCCGGGGTGGGCGGGCGGGAGGGTCGCCGGGGCGGGCGGCGGCCGCCCCGCGCGCGACGCCCGCCGCCTTGCCGAACCGCCTCCCGCGCGCCAGTTTCCCGCCATGCGCGCCGCGACCGACCTCCTGGAGCTCCGCCCCGAGGGCCTCTACTGCCCCCCGGCCGGGGTCTACATCGACCCCCACCGCCCGGTCGCCCGGGCGGTCGTCACCCATGGGCACGGGGACCACTGCCGCCCCGGCTCCCGCGCCCTGCTGGCCACGCCCGAAACCGTCGCCATCGCCGCCGCCCGCTACGGCCGCGACGCCTTCGCCCGCGCCCAGGCCCTCGCCCCGGGCGAGACCCTGCAGCTGGGCGACGCCACGATCCGCCTGGTCCCGGCAGGCCACGTGCTCGGCTCAGCCCAGGTGGTGATCGAGGCGCATGGCCGCCGCGCCGTCGTCTCGGGCGACTACAAGCGCGCCCCCGACCCCACCTGCGCCCCGTTCGAGCCGGTCCCCTGCGACCTCTTCGTCACCGAGGCCACCTTCGGCCTGCCGGTCTTCCGTCACCCGCCCGTGGCCGAGGAGATCGCCCGCCTGCTCGCCTCCGTCGCCGCCCACCCGGAGCGTTGCCACGCCATCGGCGCCTATGCGCTGGGCAAGGCCCAGCGGCTGATCGCGGAACTGCGCGCCGCCGGCTGGGACCGCCCGATCTTCCTGCATGGCGCCCTCGTCGGCCTCTGCCGCGTCTACGAGCGGGAGGGCGTGCCCCTCGGCCCGCTGGAGCAGGTCGGCTCCCAGGGCAAGGCGCTGGCGGGCGAGATCGTGCTGGCCCCGCCCGGCGCGCTCAACGACCGCTGGGCGCGGCGGCTGCCGGACCCGGTGATCTGCGCCGCCTCCGGCTGGATGCGCGTGCGCCAGCGCGCCAAGCAGCGCGGCGTCGAGCTGCCGCTGGTCGTCTCCGACCACGCCGACTGGGAGGAGCTGACCGCCACCATCCTCGAGACGCAGGCCGAGACCGTCTGGGTCACGCATGGCGCCGAGGAGGCCCTGTGCCACTGGTGCGCCGGGCGCGGCATCGACGCCCGCCCCCTCGCCCTCGCCGGCCGCGGCGAGGAGGAGGCGATGTAGATGCAGCCCTTCGCCCACCTGCTCGAGGCGCTGGTCCACACCCCGCGCCGCACGGCCAAGCTCGAGCTTCTTAAGGATTATTTCCGCGACACGCCGGACCCCGACCGGGGCTGGGCGCTGGCCGCGCTGGCCGGCGGGCTGGAGCTTCCGAACCTCACCCCGTCGGTGATCCGGGGGGTGGCGGAGGCGCGGGTGGACCCGGTGCTGTTCCGCCTGTCCTACGATTTCGTCGGCGACCTGGCCGAGACCACCGCCCTGATCTGGCCCGAGCCGCCGACCCCGCCCGGCCCCGCGCCGGGCCTCGACGAGGTCGTGCAGACCCTGCAGTCGGCCACCCGCAGCGACCGCCCCGGGCTGCTGTCGGCGTTGTTCGACCGGCTCGACGCCTCCGCCCGCTTCGCCCTCATAAAACTCTGCACCGGGGGGATGCGGGTCGGCGTCTCGGCCCGCCTCGCCCGCACGGCGCTGGCCGAGGGCTTCGGCCGGCCGCTGGAGCGGATCGAGGAGCTGTGGTTCGTCCTCGAACCGCCCTACGCCGACCTGTTCCGCTGGCTGGAAGGCGGGCCGGAGCCGGAGGCGGACCTCTCCCTCGCCTTCCGCCCGATGATGCTGGCGAACCCGATCGAGGGCGAGCGGCTGACCACGCTGGCCCCCGCGGACTTCGCCGCCGAGACCAAGTGGGACGGCATCCGCGTGCAGGCGGTGGCGACCGAAACCGGGCGGCGGCTCTATTCCCGCACCGGCGAGGACCTGGGCCCGGCCTTTCCCGACCTGCTCGACGCGATGAGCTGGCGCGGCTGCGTGGACGGCGAGCTGCTGATCGTCGAGGGCGGCGAGGTCCGCCCCTTCGCCGACCTGCAGACCCGGCTCGGCCGCAAGAAGGTGACCGCGAAGATGCTGGCGGAGCTGCCGGCGCATATCCGCGCCTACGATCTGCTGCACGACGGGCGGAGGGACCTGCGCGCGCTGCCCTACGACGCCCGCCGCGCGCGCCTCGCCCGCTGGGCGCAGGCGCATGGGGCCCCGCGCCTCGACCTTTCCGCCGAGATCCCCTTCGAGGACTGGCCCGAGCTCGCCGCCCGCCGCGACGCCCAGCGCGACGAGGGCGAGGAGGGGCTGATGCTCAAGCGCCGCGACGCGCCCTATACCGGCGGGCGGCCCATCGGCCCGTGGTGGAAGTGGAAGCGCGATCCGCTGACCGCCGACTGCGTGCTGATGTACGCCCAGCGGGGGCACGGCAAGCGCTCCTCCTACTACTCGGACTACACTTTCGGCGCGTGGGAGGAGACGGAGGACGGCCCCCGCCTCGCCCCTGTCGGGAAGGCCTATTCGGGGTTCACGGACGAGGAGCTGATCGAGCTCGACCGCTGGGTGCGCGCCAACATGACCGAGCGCTTCGGCCCGGTGCGCGCCGTGAAGCCCGGCCTGGTGCTGGAGGTCGCTTTCGATGCGCTGCAGGCCTCGGCCCGCCACCGCTCGGGCCTCGCCATGCGTTTCCCGCGGATCAAGCGCATCCGCTGGGACAAGCCGATCGAGGAGGCCGACCGGCTGGAGACGCTGCGCGCGATGATCCCGGGATGACGCCGCCGCCCCTCGCCGCGCGCCGCAGCCCCGGGCCGAACGCACGCGCATACGCCGTCGCGTCTTGTCCCTGCCGCCGAATTTCCGTTAGCGTCGACGGAGCAAATCGAGAAGACGGCAGGGTCCGCGCAGGGCCCTTTTCACGGAGCGGGACCAGCGTGACGCGATCCAGCCTGCCCCCGGAACCGGAGCGGCGACCGCGACCGGCCTCCGGGCTCACCCGCTCGTCCGGCGTGGCCCCCGTCGCGTCGCGCCGGCCATGACCGCAGCCGCGGCGCTGCCGCTCTTCGACTGGCCGGAACTGCGCGAGGCCACCGACGGCCTGTGGGCCGCCGTTTCCCAACAGCTTGAAAAGGCAGGGATCGAGGCGCCGCCGCTGGATCGCGAGCGGCGGCCGGAGGCGCTCTGGGCGGACCCGTCGCTGCTGCTCTCGCAGGTCGACGCGCAGGCCCATGTGGCGGGCGCCGCGGCCGCGACGCGGCTGATCTGCGCCCCCGTCTACGACGCCGAGGGCTGCGGCGCCGGCCGCGTGGCGGCGGTGTTCCTCGTGCCCCGGGCGCAGGCCGACCGGGGCGGGGCGCCGGGGCTCGCCGCGCTTTCGGGCGAGCCCTTCGCGGTCGCCGCCGGCAGCCTGTGCGGGGAGCCGGCGCTGGTCGACGCGCTGGGCCGGGCCGCGGTGGGCGAGCTGGTCGCCTGCCCCGACGCCCGCGCCGCGATCCGGGCGCTGGCCGAGGGCCGGGCGAGGGGCGCCGCGGTCGACGCGCTGAGCTGGGCGCTGGCCCGCACGCACGAGCCCGCGGCCGCCGAGCTGACCGCGATCGGCTGGTCCGACCCGCTGCCGGCGCCGCCCTTCGTGACCTCGGCCCTGACCGAGACCGGAACCCGCGCCCGCCTGCGCGCCGCCCTGGTCGAGGCGCTGGTCGATCCCGCGACAGAGCCCTTCCGCCGCGCCCTGCACCTGGCGCGCATCGTGGCCTTCGCCGATCCCGACTACGATCCCGCCCGGCGGCTGGCGACGCTGGCCCGGCTCTGACCGCGGCGTCGCCGTCCCGGCCACGGACCGTTGACGAAACCGGGGTGGGCCGGGGCCGGCCAGCGCCCTAGGTTTGGATCAGGAAACGATCAACGGAGGCGCGACCCATGGGAATGCTGGTCGAGGGCGAGTGGACGACGGGCAGGCTGACCGGCGACGACGGCGCCTTCAAGCGCTCGGAGTCGAGCTTCCGCAACTGGGTCACCGCCGACGGCGCCCCCGGCCCCTCGGGCGAGGGCGGCTTCAAGGCCGAGAGCGGGCGCTACCACCTCTATGTCTCGCTGGCCTGCCCCTGGGCGCATCGCGCGCTGATCCTGCGCGAGGCGAAGGGGCTGGCGGCGCATATCGACGTCTCGGTGGTGCATCCGGACATGCTCGAGGACGGCTGGACCTTCGCGACCGACTTCCCCGGGGCCACCGGCGACCGGCTGATGGGCAAGGCGTTCCTGCGCGAGATCTACCTGGCCTCCGACCCCAAGGCGACGACGCGGGCGACCGTGCCGATCCTGTGGGACAAGGAGCGGGGGACGATCGTCTCGAACGAGAGCGCCGAGATCATCCGCATGTTCGACCAGGCCTTCGACGCGGTGGCGGGCGAAACCCCGCGCCTGTGGCCCGAGGACCTGCGCGAGGCGATCGAGCCGGTGAACGCGCGGATCTACGAGACGCTCAACAACGGCGTCTACAAGTCGGGCTTCGCCACCACGCAGACGGCCTATGAGGACGCCGTGGTCCCGCTGTTCGAGACGCTCGACTGGCTGGAGGACCGTCTGTCGCGGTCGCGCTACCTGATGGGCGAGCGGCTGACGGAGGCGGACTGGCGGCTCTACACGACGCTGGCGCGGTTCGACGCGGTCTATTTCGGGCACTTCAAGTGCAACATCCGCCGGCTGTGCGACATGCCGGCGCTGTGGGGCTATGCCCGCGAGCTCTACCAGCGGCCCGAGGCCCGCTCGACCACCGATTTCGCGCATATCAAGCGGCACTACCACTACAGCCACGAGTCGATAAATCCCCACCGGATCGTCCCCCTCGGCCCCGTGCTGGACTGGGACGCCCCCCATGGGCGCGAGCGTCTGGAGGCCGCCTGAGGAGGCGCCGCGACGGCCGTTGCGCCCGGGGCCCGGCCCCGCCCGCGGCGCGGGGCCGGCGCGGCGCATGGGGGCCATGGGGCGGGCGGGGCGCTTTTCCGGCGGGCGGAGGCGCGGTAGGTAGACGTCCATGTGCGGACGCTTCGCCCTGACCACCCCCCAGGACTCGGTCCTGGCGACCTTCGCGGCCGAGCCCTCGCCGCGGCTGGCGGAGCGGCTTGGGAATCTCGGCCCTCGCTGGAACGTCTGCCCCACGACCGACATCCCCGTGGTGCTGAGCCACGAGGGCAGGCGCCTGCTGGCGCCGCTGCGCTGGGGCTTCATCCCGCGATGGTACAAGACCCCCTCGGGCGGGCCGCTGCTGATCAACGCCCGCGCCGAGACGATCGCCGAGAAGCCCGCCTTTCGCGACGCCTGCCGCGAGCGGCGCTGCCTGATCCCCGCCGACGGCTTCTACGAATGGACCAGGGCCGGCGAGCGCAAGCAGCCGCACTGGATCCGCCCGGCCGCCGGCGGGCCCGAAGGCTCGCTCTTCGCCTTCGCCGGCGTCTGGCAGAGCTGGAAGAACCCCGAGGACGGCCAGGTGCTGGCGGCCTGCGCCATCGTCACCACCGGCGCCGGCCCGGACCTCGAGGGTCTGCACCACCGCGAGCCGGTGGTGATCGCCCCCGACGACGTCGCCCTGTGGCTGGGCGAGGCCGGCCGCGGCGCCGCGGCGCTGATGACGCCCGCGCCGGAGGGGTTCTGGGCCCACCACACCGTCCATCCCCGGGTCAACGGCATCAAGGACGACGACCCCGAGCTGATCGCGCCCTGGGAGCCGGAGGACGCCTGACGGCGGGGACCGGCCGCAGGCCGGCGCCCTCGCCCTTGCGCGCCGCCGCGCGCCCGGCGACAACGGTCTCCGGCCGCGGGAGACGGCGTCGACACCGGGAGGACGAGCCATGTTCGCGAAGATCCTGATCGCCAACCGCGGCGAGATCGCCTGCCGCGTGATCCGCACCGCCCGCCGCCTGGGCGTGCGCACCGTCGCCGTCTATTCCGACGCCGACGCCCGCGCCCTGCACGTGGCTGAGGCCGACGAGGCGGTGCGCATCGGCCCCGCTCCCGTCGGCGAGAGCTACCTGCGCGGCGACCGCATCCTCGAGGCCGCGAAAGCCGCCGGCGCCGAGGCGATCCACCCCGGCTACGGCTTCCTGTCCGAGAACCCCGACTTCGCCGAGGCGGTGGCCGCGGCCGGGCTGACGTTCATCGGCCCCTCCGCCGCCTCGATCCGCGCCATGGGGCTGAAGGACGCCGCCAAGGCCCTGATGGAGAAGGCCGGCGTCCCCGTGGTGCCCGGCTACCACGGCGCCGAGCAGGACCCCGCCTTTCTGGCCGAGCGCGCCGCCGAGATCGGTTTTCCAGTTCTGATCAAGGCCCGCGCCGGCGGCGGCGGCAAGGGCATGCGCCGCGTCGACCGGGCCGAGGATTTCGCCGAGGCACTGCAGGGCGCCCAGCGGGAGGGCGCCTCCGCCTTCGGCGATCCCGCCGTCCTGATCGAGAAATACGTGACCCACCCGCGCCATATCGAGGTGCAGGTCTTCGGCGACGCCCACGGTGCCGCCGTGCACCTGTTCGAGCGGGACTGCTCCCTCCAGCGCCGCCACCAGAAGGTGATCGAGGAGGCGCCCGCCCCCGGCATGTCCGAGGAGACCCGGGCCGAGATCGGCGCGGCGGCCGTGCGCGCCGCCCGCGCCGTCGACTACGCCGGCGCCGGCACCGTCGAGTTCATCGCCGACGCCTCCGAGGGCCTGCGCGCCGACCGGATCTGGTTCATGGAAATGAACACTCGTCTGCAGGTCGAGCACCCGGTGACCGAGGCGATCACCGGCCTCGACCTGGTGGAGTGGCAGCTTCGCGTCGCCGCCGGCGACCCGCTGCCGCTGCGCCAGGAGGAGCTGCGCATCCGGGGCGCGGCGATGGAGGCGCGGCTCTATGCCGAGGATGCGCCGCGGGGCTTCCTCCCCCAGATCGGCCGCCTCGCCCGCCTGCGCCTGCCGCAGGAGCTGGCGCGGATCGACTCGGGCGTGCGCGAGGGGGACGAGGTGACCCCCCACTACGACCCGATGATCGCCAAGGTGATCGCCCACGGCAAGGACCGGGCCGAGGCGCTGGCGCGCCTGCGCACGGCGCTGGCGGCCTCCGAGATCGCCGGCCTGACCACCAACGTGGCCTTCCTGCGCGCGCTGCTGGCCCATGACGGTTTCGCGAAGGGCGAGATGGACACCGGCCTGATCGACCGGGAGCTTTCCGCCCTGACCGCCCCCGCGCCGGTCGCGCCGGAGGCCGCGGCGCTGGCCGCCGTCGCCTCGCTGGGCCTCGACGCGCCCGCTGCGGACCCCGCGCCCTTCGCCGTCGCCGACGGCTGGCGGCTGTGGTCGCCCGAGCGGCGCACGGTGGAGCTGACCGGGCCCGAGGGCGAGACCCGCGTCGACCTCGCCATCCTCGGTCCCGGCCGGTTCGCCTGGGCGACCGAGGCCGGCGACGTCCCCCTGCGCCTCGCCCCCGCCGGCGAGGGGCTACGCGTCACGGTCGCGGATGGGCCGGCCCGCCCCGTCTCGCTGGTGCGCCACGAGCGCAAGGTGACGGTGATCCTCGACGGCGAGGCCACCGCCTGGACGCCCCCCGACCCGATCGCCGCGGCGACCGAGGCCGGCGGTTCGGGCGACGCGCTGGCCGCGCCGATGCCGGGGCTGGTGAAGGTCGTCTCCGCGGCGCCCGGGGACCGGGTGGTCGAGGGGCAGACGCTGATCGTCTTGGAAGCGATGAAGATGGAGCATCGGCTGACCGCGCCGCGGGACGGAGAGGTCGCCGAACTGCTCTGCGCCGAGGGCGCGCAGGTCTCGGAAGGGGCGATCCTGCTGCGGCTGGCGGATCCGGAGGCCGAGGCGGCCTGAGGGGCCGCTGGCGGGGGAGCCTCGCGAGGCGGGGCTCGCTCGGCCTGCGCGCTTCGCGCGGGAAGGGGCTCGGGACTCACCAAGGAACAAGGGCGCGCCTGTTCCCCGGAGCCGTCCATCGCGTCTGATGCCTGAGCGAGTCGGCCGGAGCGGTCAAGGACAAGCCGCGCAAGCGCGGTCGCTTCGCGATCCTTGACCGCTCCGGCCGACTCGCTCTGATCGGCATCCGCGACGGACGGCTCCGGGGAACAGGCGCTCGAGCCCGAACTCCGGCGGTGCGCCGCCGCGCCGCTTCCCAACGGGGGGCGGGGCGCGTCAATATCGGGGCGAACGAGCTGCGGAGGCGCGCCCCATGTACGATCCCGACTATCCCCGCGACCTGATCGGCTACGGCGCGAAGACGCCCGATCCGGAATGGCCGGGGGGCGCCAAGCTCGCGGTCAGTTTCGTGATCAACTACGAGGAAGGCGGCGAGAACTGCCTGCTGCACGGGGATGCACAGTCGGAGGCGTTTCTCTCCGAGGTGACGGCGGCGACCAACTGGCCGGGCCAGCGCCACTGGAACATGGAGACGATGTACGAATACGGCTCGCGCGCCGGGTTCTGGCGGCTGCATCGGCTGTTCACGGAGCGGAGCCTGCCGGTCACCGTCTACGGGGTCGCCATGGCGCTGGCGCGCAACCCCGACGCGGTGGCGGCGATGAAGGCGGCGGGGTGGGAGATCGCCTCCCACGGGCTGCGCTGGATCGAATACAAGGATTTCTCGCGCGCGGACGAGAAGGCCCATCTCGACGAGGCGATCCGCCTGCATACGGAAGTCGTGGGCGAGCGGCCGCTGGGCTGGTATCTCGGGCGCTGCTCGATGAACACCGTCGACCTGGTGGCCGAGGAGGGCGGCTTCGCCTGGTGCGCCGACACCTATGCCGACGACCTGCCCTATTGGCACAGGGCGGCCTCGGGCTGGCAGCTGATGCTGCCCTACACGCTGGATGCCAACGACGCGCGCTTCATCTCCTCGCAGGGCTGGGGCAGCCCGTCCGCCTTCCACGAGTATCTGTCGAACTCGGTCGAGATCCTGCTGGAGGAGGGCCGCGCCGGCGCGCCGAAGATGTTCTCGGTGGGCATCCACTGCCGGCTGCTGGGCAAGCCGGGCCGCGCGGCGGCGTTGAAGCGGTTCCTCGACGAAGTGAGCGCCAACCCCGAGATCTGGGTCGCCACCCGCACCCAGATCGCCCGCCACTGGGAGGCGCGGTTTCCGAAACCGGAGTGAGGGCGGCCGCTCCCCCCCCTCGGGCGCAGGGGTGGGCGGGCGGGGCGACCGAGGGGGGGCGCGGCCGCCCGCCGCCTGCTTCAGGCCAGGGCCTTTTCCGCCGCGGCGCCCAGGCGGCACAGCTCGCCCTCGCCGAAGGGCTTGCCGAACAGCATCAACCCGCAGCCGGGCTCGGGCAGCGGCAGGGTCAGGGAGCTGAGGCCCAGCAGGTTGCCGATGCGGGTGTTGCGCAGCGCCATCAGGTTGATGCGCTTGTAGTATTCGTCGTCCGACAGCAGGCGCGAGACCGAGGGCGGCAGGATCGGCGCGGTGGGCATCGCCGCGGCGTCGAAGCCGGCGGCGCGCAGGGCCCATTTCGCGCGGACCTGCATCATCTTCGCCTGCGCCCGCAGGTAGGCGGCCGAGGAGATGTCGCGCCCCGGCTCGGTGCGCTGGCGGACCTGGTGGAACATGCGGTCGCCGACCGTCTCGATCTTCTCCCCCCACTCGGCCCAGGCCTCGGCGACGATCAGCGGGGCGGCGACGGTCAGGATCTCGGCGAACTCGGGGACGTCGGCCCAGGCGAGCTCGGCGCCGGCGGCCTCCAGCTTCGCGATCCCGGCCTCGAAGGCGGCCACCGGCTCGGGGTCGGCGCCGTCGTACATGGTGGCGCGGTCGATCAGGATGCGCTTGCCCTTCAGCGAGGCGCCCGAGAGATCCGGCGCCGGCGTGCCGGCCATGATCGAGGTCAGCAGGGCCGCGTCCTCGACCGAGCGGCAGAGCGGCCCCACCGTGTCGAAGCCCGCCGCCAGCGCGCGCGAGCCCTCGACCGGGATCAGCCCCAGCGTGGTCTTCAGCCCGGTGATGTTCTGCCAGCCGGACGGGATGCGGACCGAACCGCCGGTGTCCGACCCGATCCCCGCCGCCGCCAGCCCCTGCGTGACCGAGGCGGCGGCCCCCGACGAGGACCCCCCCGGCGCCCAGTCCGGATCGTGCGGGTTCGGCGAGGTCGCCGTCACCGGGTTCACGCCGAGGCCGGAGAAGGCGATCTCGGTCATATGCGTCTTGCCCAGGCAGACCAGGCCGGCCTGCGTGCCTCGGGCGAGGCAGACGGCGTCGACCGTCGCGGGCGGCGCCTCGTCCAGCATCGCGGTGCCGGCGCGGGTCTTCGTCCCGGCGAGGTCGTAGAGGTCCTTCCAGGAGATCGGCACGCCGTCCAGCAGGTGACGCCGCGTGCGGGTCCTGGCGCGCTGGGAGGCCGCCTTCGCCTCGGCGCGGGCGCGCTCGGGCGTGGTCAGCTGGTAGACGCGGTCGCGCAGGGGGTGGGCCTCGATGGCGGCGAGGAAGGTCTCGGCCAGATCCACCGGGTCGATCTCGCCCGCCCCGATGCCGCGGCCCAGGTCCGCCGCCGTCATGCTCCGCCAGCTCTCGCTCATTGGGGTCCCTCCCACCGTCCGCGCGTTCCGGCCGCACGGTAGCCGCCGCCCCGCGACGCGGCAATCCATGGACATCCGTCCCGGGCGGCGCAATTACAGGGGCATGACACAGGATGCCGACGCGCTGATCGTAGGCGGCGGGCTGAACGGGCCCGCCACGGCCCTGGCGCTGGCCGGCGCCGAGCTGCGCGTGGCGCTGATCGACGCGGCAGAGCCGGACGTCCGCATGGACCCGGGCTTCGACGGTCGCGCCTACAACCTGGGGCTGGCCTCGCGGCGCTTCCTGACCGTGGTCGGCGTCTGGGACGAGATCGGCCCCCAGTCCCAGCCGGTGCGCGAGGTGGTGCTCGAGGACGCGCGCCCCGGCGAGCGGGCCGTCGCGGCGCTGGCCCATTTCGACCATGACGAGATCGACGAGGGCCCCGCCGCCCAGATCGTCGAGGACCGGGTGCTCCGCCCCGCCCTGCTGCGGGCCTGCCAGGCGCATCCGCGGATCGCGATCCATGCGCCGGCGACCGTTCTGGCGACCCGGCGCGACGACGCGGGCGCCGAGGCGGACCTGTCGACCGGCGAGACCCTGCGCGCGCCGCTGCTGATCGCCTGCGACGGGCGCGACAGCCCGCTCGCCCGCGCCGCCGGCATCCGGCGCACGGGCTGGGGCTACGACCAGACCGGGCTGGTCTGCGCGGTGGAGCACGAGAAGGATCACCAGGGCGTCGCGCGCCAGCGCTTCCTGCCCGGCGGCCCCTTCGCGGTGCTGCCGCTGCCCGGCGGCCGGCGGTCCTCGCTGGTCTGGACCGAGCGCACGGCCGAAGCGCGGCGCATCCACGCCCTGCCCGACGCCGACTATCGCGCCGAGGTCGAGGCCCGCATGGGCGGCGCGCTGGGCGCGGTGACGCTGGCGGGCAAGCGCTGGATGTATCCGCTGAAACTCTCGGTCGCGCAGAGCTGGATCGCCCCGCGCCTGGCGCTGGTGGGCGACGCGGCCCATGCGGTGCACCCGATCGCGGGGCAGGGCCTGAACCTGGGCCTGCGCGACGCCGCGGCGCTGGCCGAGGTGCTGGCCGAGGCGAAGCGGCGCGGCGAGGACATCGGCGCGAGCCTCGTGCTCGAGCGTTACCAGACCTGGCGGCGCTTCGACGGGGTGTCGCTGGCGCTGGGGATGGACGCGGTCAACCGCCTGTTCTCTTCCGACGATCCGGCGCTGCGGCTGATCCGGGACGCGGGCGTGCGGCTCGCCACCGCGCTGCGTCCGGCGCGGCGCGCCTTCATGCGCGAAGCCGCGGGGGTCTCGGGCGACCTTCCGAAGATGCTGCGGGGCGAACGGGTCTGAGCGGCGTCGCCGGCGGCCGCCCCTCGGCCGCCTTGCGAAGCGTCGCCTGCATCGCCGCCCGCCGGGCCTGAAGCTCGGGCGAGGGGCCGGCGCGGCCGGTCCCGCCCGGGAAGCCGCGCGCGAGGCCCGGGCAGGGCGCGTCGCTGCCGCGGATCATGCTGGCCAGGCTGCGGGCCAGGGCGCCGACCTCGTCCCCGTCCTCGACCCGCTTGGCGACCACGGCCCGCACGTTGGCGTGGCTGCGGAAGATCGCCAGCGCGTCGGCTTCCTCCGAACCGGTGAAGATCAGCGCCGGGGCCTGCGGGCACAGGCGCCGGGCCTCCGCCGCGACCTCGAGGCCGCAGCCGTCGGGCAGCGTCAGGTCGATGACCAGCGCGTCCGGCGGCGCCTCCTTCATCGCGGCGATGGCCGCGGCGATCGAGGGCATGCAGACCCCCTCCACGTCATGATCCCCGATTTCGAGCCGAACCAGCTCCGCCAGAGACGTGTCGTCCTCGACGATCAGACAGCGCATGCCGCCCCTCCCGCTTCTCTCGGCCTCACCCCGTTCGCCCCCCGCGTCCCGTTGCGTGCCCGAACTCTTTACCTCGCCGAACCCCCATGGTTGAAGATTCGTAAAGTTAAAATTCTTGAAGTTGATCTTCACCCCCGGCGGAGGGGGTCACATCACCTCGAGGTAGCGGGCGAGTTCGAGGGGGGTGACCTCGCTCTCGACGATCTCCAGCTCGCGTTCGGCGTTGCGGATCAGCAGGTCGACCATCATCGGGCCCAGCGCCTCCTCGAGGAAGGCCGAGGCGCGGGCGGCCTCCATCGCCTCGTGCAGGTCGGTGGGCAGGCGGCGACGGTTGTCGGCGGCGTAGGCGTCGCCCTCGGTGGGGCGGGTGGGCTCGATCTGCTGCTCGATGCCCTTCAGGCCGGCCGCGAGCTGCACGGCCATCAGCAGGTAGGGGTTGCAGTCGGCCGCGGCCTCGCGGCTCTCGATGCGCACGATGGGGTCGTCGGCGGCGTCCTCGCCGTCGATCACCCGCAGCGCCACGGTGCGGTTGTCCACGCCCCACGACGCCGAGGTCGGCGCGTAGGAATAGAGCTTCCGGCGCCGGTAGGCGTTGGGGTGGGTGGAGCCCACCAGGCTCGATTCCCGCATCGCCGCCTGCAGCCCGCCGAGGAACCACCGCCCTTCGTCCGACAACCCGCCGTCGGTCGCGAAGGCGTTGCGCCCATCGCGCCACAGCGAGTGGTGCACGTGGAACCCGTTGCCGGAGCGGTCGTGGAAGGGCTTGGCCATGAAGCTGGCGACCAGGCCCATCGGGCGGACCATCTGCTTGATCATGCCGCGCAGCAGCAGGGTGTGGTCGGCGGCCTCCAGGGTCGGCGCATGGCGCAGGTTCACCTCCACCTGGCCGGCGGAGAATTCAGGGTTCGACTGCTCCACCGGCACGCCCATGGCGGCCAGGTTGCGGCGCACGGGGCCCAGCACCGGCTCCAGCTCCGCCGCGCGGGCGAGGCCGTAGCATTCCGGCCGGTTCTCGCGCGGGCGGCCGGTGGCGGGGTCGAGGAGGTAGAACTCCAGCTCGCCCGCCGCGCGGGGCTCGAGGCCCATCGACCGCGCCTTCTCGACCGCGCGCAGCAGCGGCTGGCGGGGGTCAAGGGGAATCGGCTCCCCGGTCTTCTCCTGCGCGCGGCCCAGGCACATCCACACGCCGTCTTCCCAGGGGATCGGGCGCAGGGGGCCGCGGGGCAGGATGTTGAGGTCGGGATAGCCGCTGTCGGCGGCGGAATAGTCGTTGGGCACCAGCAGGCTGCCCACGTCCATGGCGAAGAAGGTGTTGTCGAGGCTGATCCCCCGCCGGCGGACCGAGCGCCAGTGCTCGGCCGTCACCCGCTTGCCGCGCAGGATGCCGTTCAGGTCGCCGACGCCCAGCACGATGGTATGGCAGCCCTCGGGCAGGACCTCGGAGGGCATGTCGTCGGTGGGCTCGGGCCCCTCGATCACGCCATATCCCGCGCGCACGCCGCCCGTTTCCGTCATGCTGGTCCCCGTGAGTGCCATGTCCTGCCTCCGGGATAGCCCGGCGATGACGGGCGGGGCAAGCGCACGCTGCGGTGCAGCGAGGGGCCCGGGGGCGGCCTCAGCCCTCGCCCGTCAGCTCCGCGATCTCGCGGCGCAGGGCGCCGATGGCGTCCATCGCCGCCTCCAGCTCCGCCTCGCGCTCGTGCAGGGCGCGGGTGAGCTCGGTCTCGACCTCCTCCAGCCGCGCGGCGAGCCCGGCGCTGCGGGCTTCGGCCTCGGCGACCAGCGCATCGCGGCGCTCCTCGGCGTCGGCGAGGCGGCGGGAGAGGTCCTGGAGGCGGGCGTCCTCGGCGCCGGGGCGGCGCACGAGGCGGGCCCAGAGGGCGTGGAGCGCCCAGCCCAGCGCCGCGGACAGGGTCATCGCGGCGCCCAGCGCCAGGGCCAGCTCCAGCCGGGTCATTCGTCGAGGTCCTCCGGCGGGTCGGCCAGGGCCGCGTCCTGGAAGGCGATGCGGCGGTTGAGGGCGCGGCCCTCCTCCGAGCCGTTGTCGGCGATCGGCCGGCTCTCGCCATAGCCGCGCGCCAGCATCCGCCCGGACGGGACCCCGCGGGCGAACAGCCCCTCCAGCACCGCCTCGGCGCGGGAGCGGGACAGGGCCTGGTTGGTGGACTCGCGGCCCTGGCTGTCGGTGTGGCCGCCGATCTCGACGGTCAGGCCCCGGCAGCGCTCGAGGATCGAGGCGAGCTCGTCGAGCGTGCCCAGGCTCTCGCGCGCCACGCGGGCGGCGCCGGGGTCGAACTGGATCGGGGCGGCGTCCACCGCGCCCTGCAGGTCCTCGATGCAGGCCGAGGGCGCCAGCGGCAGGCGGCGGGCGAGCGCGGGCAGGTCCACGGTGACCTCGACCGTCGCGGGCACGCCGATCTCCCCGAAGCGGGCGGCGGCGAGCGCGGCTTCGCGCGCGGCCATCGGGCGGGTGGAGGCGCCGCGGACCCGCGCCGCCTCGCCGTCGAAGGCGAGCGTGCCGCGCTCCAGCGTGCGCATCACGTCGATGCCGGCCAGCGCCGCGCGCCGCCAGGCGGGGGGCGGGGCGGCGTCGGTCAGCTCCATCGCGTCCTGCACGCCGCCGATGCCGAAGCGGGCGCGGGCGAAGGCCGCGACCGCGTCGCGGGTGGCGGCGTCGGGGGCCGCGCCCTGCAGCGTCACGGTCTCGGGGTCGAGGCGCATGGCGAACCAGCGGGGCGGGGCGGGCTCCCCCTGCTCGGTCTGCTCGGGGCCCGGGCGCCAGGCGGGCGCGGGCGGGGGCGAGAGGCGCAGCACGAACCCCTCCGGCATCCGCTCGGCCAGCGCGCGGGCGGTCTTGCCGAACGGGTAGGAGGGGGTCTGCGGCGCGGCGACGAGGCGGGCGTCGGAGTCGATCATCTCGAACCGGCCGGAGCCGAGCTCGCCCAGCGCCTCGATCCCCGCCACGGCGGCCGCGCCCCAGCGGTCCGAGGGGGCCCCGACGCCGATCCGGCACAGCGCCCCCTCCCGCGCGGGGCCGCCCGGCAGGGCGTCGACGGCGGCCAGCACCACCGCGCGCTCGGCCGCGTCGCGCAGGTCGCAGCCCAGCAGGGTCGGCCCGTCGGGCCCCAGCGTCACCACGAAGCGGAACGGGCTGAAGGCCGGCGGCGGGCGGGAGATGTCGAGCAGAAGCGTCGCCCCCGGCGGCGCGGCGGCGCGCAGCGCCTGCTCCACGGCCTCGGCGGATTCGCCCGGTTCGGCCCCGGCGGCCGCGGTCAGCGGCGCGCCGCTCAGCGACAGCACGCCCGGCGCGATCTCGGCCCGGGCCGAGGCCAGCCGGGCCAGCGCCAGCGCCGCGGCGCGGGCCAGCGCCAGGTCCTCGGGCGAGGGCGGGCGGGTGGCGGTCAGGGTGGCGTCGTGCAGGTCCGGCGGCTCCGGCAGCTCGGCCAGCGCCGCGCGCAGCGCCTCCAGCAGGTCGGGATGCACGGCGCCGGCGACGGTGATCCCGTCGCCGTCGCGGGCCAGCGTCAGGGGCACGTCCGGGTCGGGCGGCGGCGAGATCGCGGGGCGCGCCGGCTCCGGATCGCCGGCGGCGGCGAGCAGCACCGGGGCGGCGGGGCCGGGTGCCTGGGCGCGCTCGGCGGGGCGGGCGTGGTCCTCGATCCGGGCGATGGGCGCGGCCTGGGCCAGCGCGGCGAGCGCGAGCTGGCGCGCGGCGGCCTGGGGGAACGTCCCCTCCAGCCGCAGCGCCAGGCCGTCGGCCGCGGCCCAGGCCCAGTCGGCGCCCGCGGCGGCGAGCGCGGCGTTGGCCCGCGCGCCGGTCAGCGCCTGCGCCTGGCCGGCCGCCACCCAGGCGCCGGGCCCGACGAGGACGGCGAGCCCCGCCAGCCCCATCGCGAACACCGACCAGCCTCCACGGGGCGAGACCTTCGCCGCGGGCGGCCTCGCCCGCGGGTCCTGCGCCGGCGGGCGGCGCCCGTCGGGGGTCTCCTTGCGGTCATCGTCGCGGTTCTGGGCCATGCGCGTCGCCGTCTCCGTCTCCGCCCCCCGCACGCGGCCCCTGCCGCGTCCCGCCTCTTCCTAGGACCCGGCGCGCGCAGGGGGCAAGGGGCCTCGCCGCCGCCCTCGCGCTCCTGCGCGCGTGCGCGCGCGCCCTCGGACCGCCCGGTTTTCCCTACGCCACGTTGTTCTCGGGCCCGCCATGCGCTAGGGCGGAGCGCCGATTCCGGCAGGGCGCGCAACGAGGGACCGATACCCGTGAGATACGTCAGCACCCGCGGCCAGGCCCCGGTCCTGGGCTTCGACGACGCCATGCTGGCGGGCCTCGCCCGCGACGGCGGCCTCTACGTGCCCGAGACCGTGCCGCAGATCCCGGCGCACGAGATCGCCGACCTCGCCGGCATCGGCTACGAGCGGACCGCCTTCGCGGTGATGCAGCCCTTCGTGGGCGGCACGATCTCCGACGCCGAGCTCTACGGCGCCATCGAGCGCGCCTATGCGGGCTTCGCCCATGCCGCCCGCGCGCCGCTGGTGCAGATCGGCGAGAACGACTGGATCCTGGAGCTTCACCACGGCCCGACGCTGGCGTTCAAGGACTTCGCCATGCAGCTCATCGGCCAGCTGTTCGAGCTGGTGCTCGGGCGCCGTGGGCAACGCGTCACCATCGTCGGCGCCACCTCGGGCGACACCGGCTCGGCGGCCATCGAGGCTTTCCGGGGGCTGGACGCGGTCGACGTCTTCATCCTCTACCCCCATGGCCGGGTCTCCGAGATCCAGCGCCGGCAGATGACCACGCCGACCGAGGCCAACGTCCACGCCATCGCGGTCGAGGGCGACTTCGACGACTGCCAGGCGCTGGTCAAGGCGATGTTCAACGACCACGCCTTCCGCGACGAGATGAGCCTCGCGGCCGTCAACTCGATCAACTGGGCCCGCGTGCTGGCGCAGGTGGTCTACTACTTCACCGCCGCCGTCTCGCTGGGCGCGCCGCATCGGCCGGTCAGCTTCTCGGTCCCCACCGGCAACTTCGGGGACATCTTCGCGGGACATGTGGCGAAACGCATGGGCCTGCCCATCGACCGGCTGGTGATCGCCACCAACCGCAACGACATCCTGCACCGCACGGTGACGACGGGGATGCACGTCAAGGAAGGCGTGCAGCCGACGATCTCGCCCAGCATGGACATCCAGATCTCCTCGAATTTCGAGAGGTTGCTGTTCGAACTGCTGGACCGCGACGGGCAGGCCGTGATCAACCTCATGGAATCGCTGCGCCAGCAGGGCGGCTTCGCGCTGCCCGAGACTGCGCTCGCGCGGCTTCGCCAGGAGTTCGACAGCGGCATGGCCACCGAGGACGAGACCCGCGCCACCATCGCCGCCATGCGCGAGGTGACCGGCCAGGTGATCGACCCGCACACCGCCGTGGGCGTGAAGGCCGCCGCAGACGTGCGCGGCAATGCCGGCACGCCGATGGTGGTTCTGGGCACCGCCCACGCCGCCAAGTTCCCCGACGCGGTCGGCCAGGCCTGCGGCGTGCGCCCGGTCCTGCCCGCCCGCCTCGCCCATATCGAACTCGCGCGTGAGCGCACCACCGTCGTTCCCAACGACCTCGCCGCACTGCAGGCGCTTCTGCGCCAGGAGGCCCGCCGATGAGCCGAGACGGCTCGACCCTTCGAATCGACACGCTGCCCAACGGCCTGCGCATCGCCACCGAGCGGATGGAGGGCCTCGCCTCCGCCGCGCTGGGCGTCTGGATCGGCGTCGGCGGGCGGCATGAGTCGGTGAAAGAGACCGGCGTCGCCCATTTCCTCGAGCACATGGCCTTCAAGGGCACCGCGACGCGCTCGGCGCTCGACATCGCGGTCGCGATCGAGGACGTGGGCGGGTATCTGAACGCCTACACCTCCCGCGAAGCGACCGCCTACTACGCCCGCGTGCTGGGCGAGGACGTGCCGCTGGCCATGGACCTGCTGGCCGACATCCTCACCAAGCCCCGCTTCGCGGCCGAGGACATCGAGCTCGAGCGCGGCGTGATCCTGCAGGAGATCGGCCAGGCGCTGGACACGCCCGACGACATCATCTTCGACTGGCTGCAGGAAACCGCCTATCCCGACCAGGCCTTCGGCCGCCCGATCCTCGGCGAGACCCATCACGTGAAGGGCATCGGCGAGGCGGAGCTGCGCGGCTTCGTCGAACGCTGCTATGCCCCCGAGCGCATGGTCATCGCCGCCGCCGGCGACGTCGACCACGACGCGCTGGTCAAGCAGATCGAGGGCCTCTTCGGCCACCTGAAACGCCGCGACCTCGCCCCCGCCGAGCCGGCGAAGTTCATCGGCGGCGAGAAGCGCTTCGTGAAGGACCTCGAGCAGGCCCACTTCACCCTGGCGCTGGAGGCCCCCGGCTGGAACGCCGACGACCTCTATTCCGGCCAGGTGCTGTCGGTGCTGCTGGGCGGGGGCATGTCCTCGCGCCTGTTCCAGGAGGCGCGGGAGAAGCGCGGCCTGTGCTACACGATCTTCGCTCAGGCCTCGGCCCATGAGGACACCGGGCTGATGACCATCTACGCCGGCACCGGCGCCGGCGAGATCAAGGGCCTGGCGGAACTGGTGGCCGACGAGCTGCACCGCGCCGCCTCCGAGACCACCGAGGAAGAGACCGCGCGCGCCCGCGCCCAGCTGAAGGCCGGGCTGCTGATGGGCCTCGAAAGCCCGTTCGGGCGGTGCGAGCGGCTGGCCCGCTCCCTGCTGATCTGGGACCGGGTCTGGCCGCAGGAAGAGACGGTGGCCCGGATCGAGGCCGTAGACGCCGCCGCCGCCCGCGACGCCGCGGCGCGGATGGCGGGCTCGGGCAAGCTGGCGCTGGCGCTCTACGGTCCGGTGGCGACGACGCCGGACCCGGACGCGCTGCTCGCCCGTCTCGCGGGGTGATGGGGCGGTGCTCCTGCGGCGGCGAGAGACGCTGCGGCTGGTCACGCCGCGCCTCGTCCTGCGGCCGCCGGAGATGGCCGACCAGATCCCCTGGGCGCGCCTGCGCCGCGAGAGCGAGCCGTTCCTGAAGGACTGGGAACCGATCTGGGCGCGCGACCACCTGACCCGGAGCGCCTTCCGCAACCGCGTGGTCTGGGCGAAACGGATGATCGAGGACGGCCGCGGCGCGCCGCTTTTCATCTTCGCCAACGGGGCCGACGACCTGCCCGCGGGCACGCTGGTCGGGGCCATCACGCTCGACAACATCCGCCGCGGCCCCGCCCAGGCCGGCACGGTGGGCTACTGGATCGGCGAGCCCTTCGCCCGGCGCGGCTACATGACCGAGGGGCTCGCCGCCACCCGCGACCACGCCTTCGGGACCCTCGACCTCAGCCGCATCGAGGCCGCCTGCCTGCCGGAGAACGCCCCCTCCCGCGCGCTGCTGGAACGCTGCGGGTTCAAGTACGAGGGCGTGGCCCAGAGCTACCTGCAGATCGCGGGCCGCTGGCGGAGCCACGTGCTCTACGCCGCGCTCCGCTCCGACCGCCGCGGCCGCACGGAGCCGGCCCGAGGCTGACCCCGGCCGCGCCCCAAGCTCCTGATTTCATTTGTGTTCCGCCGCCCGCCCCACGAGCGCCCCGGGCTTGACCCGGGGCCTCCGGCGCCGCGGCTGCCGCCTGTGATCACAGCCGCCGCAAGGGCGTCGATCCCTGCGGCGGACGCCTTGTGATCACACCGCCGGCCGGCCCTCCGCCGCCGAGGGCGCGCCGCCCTCGCGCGCCTCGCAGGCGTCGTCGACGTGCTCGATCTCCAGCGTCGCGTGCTTGATCCCGTGGCGTTCGTCGAGCGCCGCGCGGGCGGCCTGGCGCAGGGCCGCGAGCTCTCCCGGCGTCGCCGCATGGCTGACCAGGTGCGCCTCCAGCGACAGGCGGCGCTCGTCGAGGCGCCACAGGTGCAGGTGGTGGACGCTCGCCACCGCCTCGATCTCCGCCAGCGTGTCGCGCGCCTCCTCGGCCGAGGGGCTGTCGGGGGCGGCGTTCATCAGGATGCGCACCGTCTCGCCCATCTCCAGCAGCGCGTGCCGCAGCACCCAGGCCGAGATCAGCAGCGTCAGCAGCGGGTCGACCATGCGCCAGTCCCAGACGATCACCACGATCCCGCCCAGGATCACCGCCACCGAGGCGCCGGCGTCGGCGAGGTTGTGCAGAAAGGCCGCGCGCATGTTCAGGCTGTCCTTGGCCTGCGCGTAAACCAGCGCGGCGGTGATCGCGTCGATCACCAGCGCCACGCCGGCCACGATCACCACCGTCCAGCCCTCGATCGGCTGCGGATCGAACATCCGCGCGATCGCCTCCCAGGCGAGGTAAAGGCCCACGACGATCAGCGTGGTGAAGTTGATCAGGGCGGCGACCACCTCGGCCCGCGCGTAGCCGAAGGTCATCCGGTCGTCCGCGGGACGCCGCGCGATGCGCCGCGCCGCCCAGGCGATGATCAGCGACATCGCGTCGGAGAGGTTGTGCAGCGCATCCGCGATCAGCATCAGGCTGCCCGAGAGCATCCCGGCCACGATCTGGACGACCGTCAGCCCGATGTTCACCGCCGCCGCCCAGCCGATCCGGCCGTCGCCGGCGTGAAGGTGGCCATGGGCATGTCCATGCCCGTGGCCCTGTGAGGAATGCGCGTGATCGTGTGCCATGCCAGGCACCCTAGCGCGCCCGACCTCCCGCCGTCCCGGCGGCGCAAGGTCCCGCCCGGCGACTCAGGCGGCCGTCGCGCGCCGCGCCGGCGCCGTCGCCGGCACGGGCAGCGGCAGCGGCGCCGGGATCGGCCCCAGGTCGAGGCCCTTCGGCGCGCGGTCCAGGATCGCCCGGCGGGCCGCCTCGGAGACCTCCCACAGGCCCAGGCACAGCTTGCGTCGTCCTTCGCCCTGCTCGGCCAGGATCTCGGGCGGCCAGCCGGTGGCGCGGTAGATGCGCCGCATCGGGCTGTCGAACACCGCCACGAAATGGCTCAGGCCGAAACGAAGCGCCACCTCGCAGCCCGCCAGCATCAGCGCGGTCGAGATGCGCGAGGCCGCCGCCGCCCCCCCGGTCAGCCGGGGCGAGACGCAGAAGCGCGTGCTCTCCCACACCAGCGGCGAGGTGATCTCGCCCCCCGCGAGATGGGCGAAATGCTCGTTGACCATCGTCGGCCCGGTGGTCGGCATCAGCCGGCCGGAGCCGCCATGGCTGCCGTCGGGCAGCTCGTAGATGCAGTAGAGCGCGCGGTCGACGTCGTACTGGTCGCGCTCGCGCCCCGCGGCGTCCACATGCACCGCCCAGTCGAGGCGGGTGCGGAACTGGCCCGCGCGGTCGCGGAACATGCTGTCGGTCAGGCGGGGGAAGGACGCGAGGTCCTTTCCGTAGATGAAACGGATCATGACGACGCTCCTTGTCGGGATGCAACAAGTAAATGCGTCGATATTACTAAAACTGAGTTATAACATTTAGGCAGCGCGCGCTGCTCAAGTATTCATCATATCTTAACCGCGCCGCTTTTCACCGCCAGCGCCACCGCATGGACCGCGTTCAGCCCGCCCAGCTTGTGCCGCGCGCTGTCGAGGTAGACCCGCAGCGTGCTCTCCGAGATCTTGAGCTTGTGCGCCACCTGCGCGCGAGAGCGTCCCTCGGCCATCAGCGCCAGCGCGTCCCGCTCGCGCGGGGAGAGCGCGGGCGGCGGCTGGATCTCGGCCGCGCCGGTCATCTCGAGGGCCTGGCGGTGGACGTGGTGGGCGATGATCAGCAGATCCTGCGCGCTCTCTGCGAGCAGCAGGTTCCAGCGCCGCTCGGCGCATTGCTTGGAGACGGAGAACATCGCGAACTGGCCGTTGGGGCCGTGGATCGGAATCGTGTAGCCGTGGTTGCCGACCCGGAACTCGTTCGCCTCGGACAGCAGGCGGCGCACGGGGCGGCCGGACCAGTCCAGCGTCTGCCAGTCGATCGGGGCGAAGCCGCCGAGCGCCGCGGCGACGACGGGGTCGAAGTCGCGGTAGCGGACCTCCTCGTAGCGCTGGTGCCAGGCCTCCTGGTAGGTCATCGCGCCGAATTCCTCGCCGCCGCGCGGACCGCCGAGGTTCAACGCATAGTAGATGCAGTTGTCGAGGTCGTAGACCCGCCGCACGTGGCGGAGCAGCCTGGACAGGTCCGGCTGCGTGGTCACCGCCAGGATCCGCTCGACGATCTCGTTCAGCCTGTCCGTCATGGGTTGGGCGCCGCCCTCTCCCGGGCCGGCCTCCGGGGACACGCCTCCGCGAGGCGCGTGGGCGCGGGATCGTCCCGCGGCGCCTGCCTCCTGCGGATCCGGAGGCGCGGCCAGCCCCGCCGCTCTCTTGTCCGTCCTCCACGGTAGCGAGGCGCGCGAACTTCTCAACTTAAAATTGCATTCATCCACGCGGAAAGGCCCCGCGCCCTCTCCCGGAGCGCGGGGCTCGCCGCCGGCCTGTCCCGGGCCGGGGCAAGTAACGGCGTCGTCGCGCAAGTAACGCGCGCGGCGCCCTCCGGCGGGCCTGCCCGCCGCCGGAGCCTCAGACGGGGCCGAGAATTTTTTCTCCGCGCCCTCCGGAAAGGGGTCCGAACAGGGGAATCGGGTTCTCCGAAGCCCCCTGGAGCCGATTCGAATCGGGTTCCAGCGCCGAATCAGCCGCCCGCAGCTCGGTCGCCGCGACCAGAATCGCGTCGTCGAGCTGCTCTGCCAGGCGCATGTGGTAGTGCCGAATCGCGTACTGCCGCAGGTCGGCGAGCACGTCGATGATCCAGTCCTGAGCCATGGTCCGTCCCCTATGCTGATCCCCATCCGGGCCGCCGCCCCGGCCCTCTGAGGGGCTGTGGAGGGGCGGCGGGGATCAGAGTGCCCCTGGGGCGCCGGGGACGGCAGTCGCCATTTCCTCCTCCCCCGATCCGGCGAGGGGGACTCGTCCATCCTCCTGGCGCAGCTGAGGAATTTCTCCGCCGTTTTGCGGCCGGAGCGGCGCGGCGGGCGAGTCGCCCCGGCCTCTTTCGGGGACCGCGGGGCCCTTCGTGCAGGAAGGACCCCGCGCCCCTCGGTCGCCGCGCGGGCCATCGTGCAGGACGGCTCGCGCAGGGACCGGCCGCCGCGCGCCCCCGCCGTGCAGGGCGGAGGAGGCGACGGCGTCGTCCGGGCCGAAACGTGCAGAACGGCGCTCGGACGGTCGCCCGATCCGCCGGGGACATGGCGGGTTTCGGGCGGCTCCGGCCCCTGGAGAGACCGGAGAAGGGGGATCGCGGCGGCGGGGGCGGCGCGCGTCGCGCCGGGGTCCGCGATCCATTCACGGAATTCATTGACGTTTCACTGCGGGGGAGAGGCCGCCGAAGGGGGCGGCGGCCGGGTCCCGCGGGCTCCCGGCCCGACGCGAAGGGAACGCCGGAACCGGAGGTCTGGGCGCGCCGCGCGGATCGCGGCGCCGGGGGCGGGGTCCTGAACGGCCAGGGGGAGCCGCGTCGGACGAAGCTCGGGCGACGATCGGATCGCCCGCGCGGTCGACGGATCCGTCCGGGGGCGCCCCTCGCGGCCAGGA
Source organism: Albimonas pacifica (assembly GCF_900113695.1). Taxonomy (GTDB): domain Bacteria; phylum Pseudomonadota; class Alphaproteobacteria; order Rhodobacterales; family Rhodobacteraceae; genus Albimonas; species Albimonas pacifica. Next base: position 409,526 of record NZ_FOQH01000004.1, read on the forward strand.
CCCGTTGGGGCGGGTCGGCGCGGGCGGGGTTCCCGCCCCGGTCCGCGGGCGCATGCCGTCGCGGACCGGGGGGACTGTCTTCCGTCGGGGGTCCGGGTCAGGCGCCGACGGCGAACTCCACGACCTGGGCAGCCTCGGCGATCTGGGCGTGCTCCTCGACCTTGCGGGCCATGTTGTCCCGCACCTCCTGGGTGCACGGCCACAGGCCGGCGCAGATCGCGCGGCGCTCCTCGCCGGACTTGCCCATCACGTCGGGCGTGAAGTCCAGGCCCTTGTAGACGCGCAGCATCGGCTCGTCGAAAACGCCCACGTAGAACTCCAGGCCGAAGCGCAGGCCGACGTCGATGCCGGCGAGCAGCAGCGAGGAAGTGACCGTCATCGCCTCGCGGCGCGACTTCACGCTGGGCGAGATGCACAGGCGGGTGATCTCCCAGATCGTCGGCGACTGAATGACGACGCCGTCGGTCAGGTGGGAGAAGTGCTCGCCGATCATGGTGCGGCCGGTGGTGGGCATCAGCCGGCCCGAGCCGGCGTGGCTCCCGTCCTCGCGCTCATAGATGATGTAGAGCGGGGCCAGGTCATCGTACTGATCACGCTCCCAACCGTTTGCGTCGACGGAGACGTCCCACTTCATACGGTCCCTGAATTGGGCGGACCGATCGCGGAACATTTCGTCCACGAGGGAGGGATACTTGTGCAGTTCGTGAGCGTAGACGTAGCGGATCATGAGTTGGGCACTCCTCGGAAAGACAGTGCCCAATGAATTGTCATCGCCTACCTGAATAGACGATGAACGAAATTCACGATTTCTATGAAAGCATCAAATATTGATGATGCCTGTTCTTACTGCAATTGCGACAGCGTGGGGCATGTTCAGACCGCCAAGCTTGTTCCTGGCACTGTCTAAATAAACCCTCAGGGTGTTTTCAGATATTTTAAGGTTCTCCGCGATCTGATTACGGCTCATGCCGGACGAGATCATCGCCAGGGCGTCCCGTTCCCTGGGCGACAACGCGGCGAATTCCTGCTCGTTGCGAACGTCGAAAATCTCCAGCACCTTCTGGTGCATGAAGTTGGCGACGAGCAGCCAGTCGCTCGCGGTCTCGGCGATGTAGCGTTCCCAGACGCGATCGGTGCACGTTTTGTTGATGGTCAGGACCGCGAACTGTCCGTTGGGTCCCCTCACGGGAACCGTGTAGCCCTGGTTTCCAACGCCGGCGTCCACTGCTTCGAGGATCAGCTTCCGGCGTTTCTTGGGGCTCCAGTCGAGCCGCTTCCAATCAAGCGGCGTGAAGCTCTGCACAGCTCCGACGACCGTGGGGTCCGCTTCCTTGTAGTTCTCCTCCAGGTAGCGCTGCGACCAGTCCGCCCGATAGGTGATTTCGGCGAACTGATAGTCCCCGAACGTGGCGCCTCCCCCGAACGAGACGACCACGTACACGACATGGTCGACGTCATAGACGTCCCGGACAAGATCGGCGAAAAGCCGGATGTCCTCAACTTTCCGGAACTCCGGAAGGCCCTCGATGATGGATTTTATTCGGTCAGTCATCCGCGGAGTCGGCCATATCGGGCGTCAAGGCGCCGGTTTGGGGCGTTCGCCCGACCATAGCCGCGCCGCTCGCCGGACGCCATGGCATCCGCACGCTGCGAGTCGACTCGCGCGCCGACAGGCGATTCGCCCTCGGCAGAGAGGAGATGACGGCCGGGACGCGTTCACCGGATGCCGGACTTATGAAACGCTTCCCCTGGGTCAGGAGCCCCCCGGGGATTGTCCGACGAGAGAGACGCCACGCATGACGCATCCCGGCCGTAGTATGTAAATCCGACTGCGCGCGCCGGCGGGCGACGGTCCCGTCATGGGGTTGACGGTCGCCGCCAGGGCCCGATGGAGCGAAACCTGGGCGCTGGGGATCGCCCTTGGTTCCTTCGCCGGCTGGGGAATCCCGGCGTCCATCCTGACGGGGTGGGGTGCCCCCGTCCGCCCCTTGCCGGTCGCGGCCTGCAGCTCGGACCTGGCACGCTTTTCTTGTTCGGTTCGAACCCTCTCATGGTTGCGCCATGTCGCCCTTTCTAGGCGATCTGGGCGAAACCGAAATTCCCCTGAAATGGTGGGGAGGCGATTTTCAAGTCATTGATTTCGTTGAAAGTGAACATTTTCTGAATCAACCGAGCGGCTCGAATCGCGTGAATCGGGCCCCGAATCCGGCCTCCGAGTCGCCCTTTTCGGCCGGCCCCGCACCCCGCCGACTCGCCTTCCCCGCGAACGCGAAGCGCCCGGCGGAGGGGTCCGCCGGGCGCCGGGAGCTCGGGTCGAGACGGGGCCGGAGCCCCGGGGCGTCAGCCGCGCGAGGCCTCGAGCGCGTCCTCGAAGGTGCGGAGGCCGGTGGTCCTGGCGCTGACCAGCACCGCCATGTTCCCCGGCTTGTGCTCGTTGCGCAGCATCTTCATGTGCGACTCGGGGATCTGGTCCCAGGGGAACACCTCGGACATGCAGGGATCGAGGCGCCGCTCGATCATCAGCTTGTTCGCGGCGGAAGCCTGCTTGAGGTTGGCGAAATGCGAGCCCTGCACGCGCTTCTGGTGCATCCACAGATAGCGGGCGTCCATGGTCAGGTTGTAGCCGGTGGTCCCGGCGCAGATCACCACCATGCCGCCGCGCTTCACCACGAAGACCGAGGTCGGGAAGGTCGACTCGCCGGGGTGCTCGAACACCATGTCGACGTTGTTGCCCTTGCCGGTGATCTCCCAGATCGCCGCGCCGAACTTGCGCACCTCCTTGAACCAGGCCTTGTACTCGTCCGAGTTCACGGTCGGCATCTGGCCCCAGCAGTTGAAGTCCTTGCGGTTCAGGACGCCCTTGGCGCCCAGGTCCAGCACGAACTGCCGCTTGCTCTCGTCCGAGATCACGCCGATGGCGTTGGCGCCGGCGGTGTTGATCAGCTGGATCGCATAGGACCCAAGTCCGCCCGAGGCGCCCCAGACCAGCACGTTGTCGCCGGGCTTGAGGATGTGCGGCCGGTGGCCGAACAGCATCCGGTAGGCGGTGGCGAGGGTCAGCGTGTAGCAGGCCGACTCCTCCCAGGTCAGGTGCTGGGGACGCGGCATCAGCTGCTGGCTCTGCACCCGGCAGAACTGGGCGAAGGAGCCGTCCGGCGTCTCGTAGCCCCAGATGCGCTGGGTGGGCGAGAACATCGGATCGCCGCCGTTGCACTCCTCGTCGTCGCCGTCGTCCTGGTTGCAATGCACCACGACCTGGTCGCCGACCTTCCAGCGCTTCACCTTGTCCCCGACCGCCCAGACGATGCCCGAGGCGTCGGAGCCCGCGACGTGGAAGTCGGCCTTGTGGACGTCGAAGGGCGAGATCGGGGTGCCCAGCGCGGCCCAGACGCCGTTGTAGTTGACGCCGGCGGCCATCACGAAGATCAGCACCTCGTTGGAGTCGAGCTTCGGCGTCTCGACCACCTCGAGCTGCATGGCGGTGTCGGGCTTGCCGTGGCGCTCGCGCCGGATCGCCCAGGCGTACATCTTCGCGGGCACGTGCCCGAGGGGCGGGATCTCTCCCACCTCGTAGAGGTCCTTAACCGGAGCCTCGTAATCGGTGATCGTCTCGGGGGCGTCGAGCGGGGCCATGTGCGGTCTCCTTGGCGCTTGGCGAGCGGGGCGCGAAAAACGGTCGCGCAAGATTGTTGCGGATTTCGGCCGCGGCGATGCATGACATTGCTCGCCCGTCTGCGCAACCCCCGCAATGCGGCGTAGGTGTGCGCCGCATCATTTTCGCCGAATCCGGGCCCCGGGCGAAGCGAATTCGCCTGACCGGCCGGCCGGCCGCGCCGGCGTCGCGGGGCCTGCGCCGCTGGGTCGCTGGCGCGCGGGATGCGCCGCCGGCCGGCCCGCGCCATCATGCGCGCCGCGCCGACCCGACGCCGGGAGGCCGACCGCAAGGGGGGGAGCCTGCATGACCAGCCATGTCTACACGTTGCTCGTGGGGCCGGAGCGCAGGGAGACCCTCTCCCGCCCCGAGCCGCTGGCCTTCCTCGACGACGGCGACACGAAGTTCCACCGGATCACCCTCAAGGCCGGCGGCGGCTTCGGCCGTCTGCGCCAGGTTCTGGGCCTGCTGCCGCGCCTGCGCCGCGCGAAGCTGGTGGTGACGACGGAGTACATCGTCGCCTGGTCGGTGGGGCTGCTGTTCTTCCTGACCCGCGCGCCGGCGAAGCACGTGGTTGTGGGGCTCAACATCTCCGGCCGCCCGATCCAGCCGCGGCGGCGCTGGATGCGCTGGCTGGCGAATCTCGCCTTCCGCCGGGTGGACCTCGCCATCGTCGCCTCGCGGCCCGAGGCGCGGATCTTCCACCGGATGCACGACATCCCCATGCAGCGCTTCGCCTTCGCGCTGTGGTCCTTCGACCTGCCCTCGGACGAGGGATCGGCCTTCCGGCGCCCCGACCGCCCCTATTTCTGCCTGATCGGCCGCAACAACCGCGACCACGAGACCTTCTGCAAGGCGCTCGAGGGGCTGGACGCCGAGGGGGTGATCGTCTCCTCCGCGCCGCCGGCGATCCCGTTGCCGGCGAACGTGCGGGCGCTGACCAACATCCCCTTCGCGGACTGCATCGACTGCATCAAGGGCTCGGTCGCCAACGTGATCCTGGTCAACGACGCGAACCGCGGCGCCGGGCACATCACCATCGTCACCGCCATGCACTGCGCCCGCCCGCAGATCATCTCCGACGTCGACACCGCCACGGACTATTTCATCGAGGACGAGCACGTGCTGACCGTGCCGCTGGCCGACGCCGAGGCGACCCGCGCCGCCATGGCCGGCCTGCTGGCGGACCCGGCCCGCGCCGACCGCATGGGCGCGGCCTCCGCCGCCTACGCCCTGCGCTGGCTGACCCACGAGAAGCGCGAGCAGCGCCTGGCCGAGATCCAGCGCGACTGGTGGACCGGGGGCGGCTTCGCCCCGATCGACCCCGACTGGGCGGCCGAGCGGGGCGTCTCCGCGCAGCTCTGAGGCCGGGAGCCTGCCGCGGCTGGAAAAATCACCGCGATACTTTATTCTCTCCCGAACACCTCTTGCGCAATTTCATGTCGCATGACATTTCCGCGGCAGCGCAGCAAACTGCCCCGAATCCCCTGTCCGACCGGAGGCTCGTCATGACCGCCAAGGCCCAAGGCTCCAAGGATCGTCCCTGGATCTTCCGCACCTACGCGGGCCATTCCACGGCCGCGGCGTCCAACGCGCTCTACCGCTCGAACCTGGCGAAGGGGCAGACGGGGCTCTCGGTCGCCTTCGACCTGCCCACGCAGACCGGCTACGACAGCGACCATGCGCTGGCCCGCGGCGAGGTCGGCAAGGTCGGCGTGCCGGTCAGCCACATCGGCGACATGCGGGCGCTGTTCGACGCCATCCCGCTCGACCAGATGAACACCTCGATGACGATCAACGCGACGGCGGCCTGGCTGCTGGCGCTCTACATCGCGGTCGCCGAGGAGCAGGGGGCGGACGTCGCCAAGCTCCAGGGCACGGTGCAGAACGACATCATCAAGGAATACCTCAGCCGCGGCACCTACGTGTTCCCGCCGGCGCCCAGCCTGCGCCTGATCGGCGACATCGCCGCCTACACCTACCGCGAGGTTCCCAAGTGGAACCCGATGAACGTGTGCAGCTACCACCTGCAGGAGGCCGGCGCGACGCCGGCGCAGGAGCTGGCCTACGCGCTCGCCACGGGCATCGCGGTGCTGGACACGGTGAAGGCGCAGGGCGCGGTCTCGGACGAGGATTTCCCCCAGGTCGTCGGCCGCATCAGCTTCTTCGTCAACGCCGGCATCAAGTTCGTCGCCGAGATCTGCAAGATGCGCGCGTTCACCGACCTGTGGGACGAGATCTGCGCCGAGCGTTACGGCGTCGAGGAGGAGAAGTTCCGCCGCTTCCGCTACGGCGTGCAGGTGAACAGCCTCGGCCTGACCGAGCAGCAGCCGGAGAACAACGTCTACCGCATCCTGCTGGAGATGCTGGCGGTGACGCTGTCGAAGAAGGCCCGCGCCCGCGCCGTGCAGCTGCCGGCCTGGAACGAGGCGCTGGGGCTCCCCCGCCCCTGGGACCAGCAGTGGTCCCTGCGCATGCAGCAGATCCTGGCCTACGAGACCGACCTGCTGGAGTACGACGACCTCTTCGACGGCAACCCCGCCGTTCAGGCCAAGGTCGACGAACTCAAGGCGCTCGCCCGCGCCGAGCTCGCCAGGATCGACGACATGGGCGGCGCCGTGCAGGCGATCGACTACATGAAGGCGCAACTGGTCGAGGCGAATTCCGCCCGCCTGCGCGCCATCGAGGCCGGCGAGACCGTCGTGGTCGGCGTCAACAAGTTCACCTCGACCGAGCCCTCCCCCCTGACCGCCGCCGACGGCGGCATCCTGGTGGTGGACCACGGCGTCGAGGCCGCCCAGGTCGACGCCCTGAAGTCCTGGCGCGAGACCCGCGACGCCGCGGCGGTCGACGCAGCCCTGGCGGACCTCAAGGCCGCCGCCTCCGAGGGCCGCAACATCATGCCCCCCTCGATCGCCGCCGCGAAGGCCGGCGTCACCACCGGCGAGTGGGGCGCCGCGATGCGCGAGGTCTTCGGCGAATACCGCGCCCCCACCGGCGTGGCGAAATCCGCCGCCGACAACGTGCAGGGCCTCGAGACGGTGCGCGAGGCGGTCGAGGCGGTCTCGTCGCGCATGGGCCGGCGGATCAAGTTCCTGGTGGGCAAGCCGGGGCTCGACGGCCATTCCAACGGCGCCGAGCAGATCGCCGTGCGCGCCCGCGACTGCGGGATGGAGGTGGTCTACGAGGGCATCCGCCTGACCCCCGCCCAGATCGTCAACGCGGCGCTGGAGGAATCCGCCCATGTGGTGGGCCTCTCGATCCTCTCGGGCTCGCACCTGCCGCTGGTCAAGGAGGTGGTGGACCGCATGAAGGCCTCGGGCCTCGACGACGTCCCCCTGGTGGTCGGCGGCATCATCCCCGAGGCCGACGCGACCGAGCTGCGCGCCTACGGCGTCGCCCGGGTCTACACGCCCAAGGACTTCGAGCTGAACAAGATCATGACCGACATCGTCGACCTGGTCGCCGCCGAAAGCGCCGAGGCCGCCTGAGGCCGTCCCGGCCCGCCGCAGCGGCGGGCCGGCGCCCTCGGGCGTCTATCCCCGGCCGCCCGCCTGGTTGCGCGCCGCCTCGATCGTGCGCTGCGCCTCCTCGAGGTCGTCGTCCTCCAGCCGCGACGGCGTGCGCTCGGCCTCGTCGAGGCAAAGCTCGGCCAGCACCGGGTAGTGGTCCGAGCCGAAGCCCGGCAGCACCGTGAACGCGACCGTCCGCGCCCCGGACTGGTGCAGCACCTGGTCGAGCGGCCAGCGCATCCACCACGACGTCGCGTCGTAGGTCGGCTTGAAGCCCAGCGCGTCGCGCGGGTCGAGCAGGGCGCCGATGCGCTGGGCGCGCTCCATCGACCGCTCCCAGGGCACGGCGTTCAGGTCCCCCGCCAGAACCGCCGGCGCCTCGGCCTCGCGCGCCTGCAGGGCGGCCCACATCAACTGCGCGTCCCGCCCCCGGGCCGACTGGCCGGGATGCGGCGGGCGCGGGTGCAGGCCGAGGAAGCGCACCGCCTCGCCCGAGGGCAGGCGAACCGTCGCCCGGATCGCCGGCGCGTCCTGGCCGACGGGAAACAGCGCCTCGGCGTGCTCCAGCGGCAGGGTCGAGAACAGGTGCATGCCGAAATGGCCGCCGGTGATCTCGGATACGACGTGCGGCATCTCCTGCGTCAGGGGAGAGAGGCGCGCGTCCCACCAGGCGTTGGTCTCCAGCGCCAGCAGCAGGTCGGGGTTGCGCGCGCGCACCATCGCCAGCAGCGGCTCGGCGTGGCGGTTCTCCAGCCGGACGTTGGCGACCATCACCGTCAGCCGGCGGTCCGGGGCGCAGACCGCGGCGGTCTCGCTGCGGGCGCCCCAAAGATAGGGGCCGATCTTGGTCAGGTTGTAGCCCAGCGCCGCCAGCGCCAGCGCCGCGAGCCCGATGCGCAGCCCCCGCCCCGCCGGCCGCGCCGCCGCCAGCAGCGCCAGCAGAGCGGCCAGCGCGACCGCGTACTGCAGGCGCGGGAAGTCGGTCATCCGCACCCACCACGCATCGGTCTCGACCAGCGCGAGGAAGCTCGCCCCCGCCAGCGCCACGGCGACGAGCCCCAGCACGACCCTCAGCAGAACCCGCATCGACCCTCCTTCCCGGCCTCTCGCGGCCGGACCGTCGCGGCCGCCCGGGCCCACCTGTGGCGCGCGGCCGGGATGTCCAGACGGATCAGGGCCGCGCGCCCCAGCGGTCCTCGAACACCAGGTCGTCGAGGGGCAGACGCGCGCCCCAGCCGCGCACCGCCAGCTCCGGCCGGTCGTAGAGCTCGCGGACGTGGCCCAGGCACAGGTAGGCCACCGGGACCACGCGCTCGGGCAGGGCGAAGATCGCGCGCAGGTCGGCGTCGCGGAAGATCGACACCCAGCCGACCCCGATCCCCTCGGCCCGCGCCGCCAGCCACAGGTTCTGCACCGCGCAGACGGTGGAATAGAGGTCGGTGTCCAGCTGGTGCGTGCGCCCCAGCACGACCGGCCCGCCGCGCTCGCGGTCGCAGGTCACCAGCAGGTTCAGCGGCGCCTCGGCGATGCCCTGCAGCTTGAGCTCGGAATAGAGGCGCCGGCGCTCGCCCTCGAACCGCGCCTGCGCCTCGGCGTCGGCGCGCTCGAAGGCGGCGCGCACACGGGCCTTGGTCTCGGCCGAGCGCACCAGCAGGAAGTTCCAGGGCTGCGAGAGGCCGACCGAGGGCGCGGCATGGGCCGCCTCGAGGATCCGGCGCAGCACGGCGGGGTCGATGGGGTCGGGCAGAAACTGGCCGCGGACGTCGCGTCGCTCGTGGATGGCGCGGTAGACCGCGTCCCGCTCGGACGCGGCGAAGGGCCCGGCGGGGCCGGGTCGGGTGGGCTGCATGACATCTCCCCTGTCGCGAAGCCGGCGGCCCCGCCGCCGTCCGCGCGAGGGGGCCCATGTCGTCCGGCCGGTCTTCTGACTGGGCTTCCTCCCGCAACGGCGCCTTCCCGGCCTCACGCCAGTGGCATTCGCCGCCCGGTCCACCTCACAGCGTTGGGCACGTCACGGAGTTTCACCGTGTTCCCGGCCCGCCTCGCGACGGGCGCCGGACGGGCGAGAGCTACCCGAGGGCGCGACCCCCGCGCAAGCTCAGATGCGGGCGAGGAGCTCCGCCTTCTTGGCCGCGAACTCCTCGTCCGACAGCGCGCCCGCGTCGCGCAGCTTCGCCAGCCGTCCGATGGTCTCGAGGATGTCGTCGGCCGAGGCGCGCCCGCCCTCGGCCCCGCCCTGCGCCGGCTGCGCGAACGGCTGCGGCTCGGGCGCCCATTGCGGCTCGGGCTGGGGGGCGGGCTGCGCCTGGCGCATCGGCCCCGTACCGTCGGCGAAGGGGAAGGAGGACAGCGCGAACTGCCCGAACTGGCTGGAGACGGAGACGCCCAGGAACGGATCCCCCGGCCCCGACTGCTGCTGGCTGAAGCCGCCGATATGGTGCTCGCCCGTGTCCAGCAGCGCCACGGGCCGCCCGTCGCCGAAGTCGAAGGCCAGCCGCCGGGCGTGGGGGAAATACGCATAGCGCGCCTGGTTCTGCCCGCCGGTCGAGGCCGGCTGGCCGAGCCAGTCCGGCCACCAGCCGCCGGAGAAACCGCCGCCCATGCCGCTCGCCTGCGGCCGCTCGAAGAACGCGGCGCCGGCCATGGCGCTCGACAGCTCGCCGCACAGGTTCGAGACGGTCGCCTGGAGGCCATGGTTGAACATGTCGCCCACCATGGTCATGCCGCCGGCCATCCACTGGCCGGAGCCGCCCAGCTCGGGCACGTTGAACTGCGCCATGCTCCCGCCGCCGTTGGCGACCGCATGGGCCATGTGCTCGACGGCGGCCTCGGACAGCCCGTAGCGGCGCGAAAGATCGCCGATTGCGGCGCGACCGGCGGCGGTCAGGTTCGACATCGGGCTCTCCTGGCGGATATCGCAGCGGCAACGGGAACGCCGCCCTGCTCGGCGATGCGGGGCGGCGAGTCAACCTCGCCCCCTCCGCGCTCCGATCATTCCGCCGCAATCGCCCCGAAAGCGCAACGCCCCGCCGGCAGGCGGGCGGCCAGGGCGGGCGATGCCGGGGCGCAGCCCCGGCGAGTCCCGTCCCGGCCGCCGCCCGTCACAGCTTGCGCACGGCCCCCTGGGCGGCCGAGGTGGTCAGCGCCGCATAGGCCTTGAGGGCGGTCGTCACCTTGCGCTTGCGCGGCTTCGCCGGCGCCCATCCGGTCGCCTCCTTCGCCGCGCGCCGCTCGGCCAGCACCGCGTCGTCCACCGCCAGCCGGATCGAGCGGTTGGGGATGTCGATCTCGATCCGATCCCCTTCCTCGACCAGTCCGATCGCCCCGCCCTCGGCGGCCTCCGGGCTGACATGCCCGATCGACAGCCCCGAGGACCCGCCCGAGAAGCGCCCGTCCGTCACCAGCGCGCAGGCTTTCCCCAGCCCCTTCGACTTGAGGTAGGAGGTCGGATACAGCATCTCCTGCATCCCCGGCCCGCCGCGCGGCCCCTCGTAGCGGATCAGCACCACGTCGCCGGGGTTCACCTTGCCGGTCAGGATCGCGGACACGGAATCGTCCTGGCTCTCGAAGATCCGCGCGGGCCCCGAGAACGTCAGGATGCTCTCGTCCACGCCCGCGGTCTTCACGATGCAGCCGTCCTCGGCGAGGTTGCCGTAGAGCACCGCCAGACCGCCGTCCTTCGAGAAGGCGTGCGCCGCGCTGCGGATCACCCCGCCCTCGCGGTCGAGATCCACGTCGTCCCAGCGCCGGTCCTGGCTGAAGGCGGTCTGCGTCGGCACCCCGCCCGGCGCGGCGCGGTAGAAGTCGTGCACCGCCTCGGACTTCGTCTGCACCACGTCCCAGCGCGCCAGCGCCTCCTTCATCGAGGCGGAGTGCACGGTCGGCGAGGAGGCGTCGATCAGCCCCGCCCGGTCCAGCTCGCCCAGGATCGCCATGATCCCGCCCGCGCGGTGCACGTCCTCCATGTGGACGTCGCTCTTGGCCGGCGCGACCTTGCACAGCACCGGCACCCGGCGCGACAGCCGGTCGATGTCGGCCATGGTGAAATCCACCTCGCCCTCGTGCGCCGCGGCCAGCAGGTGCAGCACCGTGTTGGTCGAGCCGCCCATGGCGATGTCCAGCGTCATCGCGTTCTCGAAGGCCGCGAAGGAGGCGATGGAGCGCGGCAGCACCGAGGCGTCGTCGCCCTCGTAATACCGCCGCGCCAGGTCCACGATCAGGTGCCCCGCCTCGACGAACAGCCGCTTGCGGTCGGCATGGGTCGCCAGCGTCGAGCCGTTGCCCGGCAGCGACAGCCCCAGCGCCTCGGTCAGGCAGTTCATCGAGTTCGCGGTGAACATCCCCGAGCACGACCCGCAGGTCGGGCAGGCCGAGCGCTCGATGGTCTGCACGTCCTCCTCGGAGTAGGACTCGTCGGCGGCGGCGACCATGGCGTCGACCAGGTCCAGCGCCTGGGTCTTGCCGTTCAGCACCACCTTGCCGGCCTCCATCGGCCCGCCGGAGACGAAGACCACCGGAATGTTCAGCCGCAGCGCGGCCATCAGCATGCCGGGGGTGATCTTGTCGCAATTCGAGATGCAGACCATGGCGTCCGCGCAATGCGCGTTGACCATGTATTCCACGCTGTCGGCGATCAGCTCGCGCGAGGGCAGGGAATACAGCATCCCGTCGTGGCCCATGGCGATGCCGTCGTCGACGGCGATGGTGTTGAATTCCTTGGCGACGCCCCCCGCCGCCTCGACCTCCCGCGCCACCAGCTGGCCGAGGTCCTTGAGGTGCACGTGCCCCGGCACGAACTGGGTGAAGGAGTTGACGATGGCGATGATCGGCTTGCCGAAATCGTCGTCCGTCATCCCCGTGGCGCGCCAGAGGCCGCGCGCCCCGGCCATGTTGCGTCCATGCGTCGTCGTGCGGGAGCGGTAGGCGGGCATTCGAAAATCCTCGTTGCAGGCCGCGACGTCCTAGCGCGCCCCGCCCCCGAGTCCAAGCCCGGGATTCGCAGAAACGTCTCCGCGACGCCCCGGGCCGCAATTTTCTTTCGCGTCAGGACCCGCCCGCGACCGCCGCCCGCTCCAGCGACGGGTAGCGCAGGAACAGGGTCACCCCGCGGGCCACGAAGAACACCATCAGCGCCGCCCACAGACCGTGCGTGCCCATCAGGCCGGTCAGCACCCACCAGGCGGCGAGGTAGACCGCCAGCGACCAGGCCATGGCGTTGCGCATGTCGCGCGAGCGGGTGGCGCCGATGAAGATCCCGTCGAGCATGAAGGCCGGCAGGCCGACCACGGGGGCGAGGGCGCACCAGGGCAGGAACTCGCGCGCGGCGGCGCGGACCTCTTCGGAGGTGGTCATCAGGTCGATGACCGCGCCGCCGGCCAGCCAGAAGGCCGCCGCCAGCGTCGCCACGCAGCCCAGGCCCCAGGCCGAGCTCATCACCGCCGCGCGCCTCAGCGCCTCGGGCCGGCGGGCCCCGAAGGCGCCGCCCACCAGCGCCTCGGCCGCGAAGGCGAAACCGTCGAGCGCATAGGCCGAGATCTCCAGGAACTGCATCAGCACCTGGTTCGCCGCCAGCGCCACGTCGCCATGGTCGGCCGAGCGGAACATGAAGAAGGCGAAACCGAACTGCAGCATCAGCGAGCGCAGCAGGATGTCCCCGTTCACCTGCGCCATGCGCTTCAGGCGGACGGGGTCGAGGATCCGGGCGAAATCCCGCCACTGCTCGCCCGCGAAGGCCTCCCGGCACATCCACAGGCCCAGGCCCACGCCAGTGGCCTCGGCGACCAGGGTGGCGATGGCGACGCCCTCGACCCCCCAGCCCAGGCCCAGCACGAACCACAGGTCCAGCCCCATGTTGACCGCGTTCATGACGAGCTGGAGGACCATCACCCCGCGGGTGCGCTCCATCGCGATCAGCCAGCCGTTCAGGGCGAAGGTGGCGATGGCGAAGGGCGCGCCCCAGACCCGGATGGCGAGGTAGTCGCGCGCCAGCGCCTCGACCTCGGCCGAGGCGGGGGACATCTGGAAGGCCAGCCAGAAGATCGGGACCTGGAACAGGATGAAGCAGGCGCCCGCCGTGCCGGCGATCATCAGGGCGCGCATCAGCAGGGCCCCGGTCTCGGCCACGTCGCCGGCGCCGCGCGCCTGGGCGACGAGGCCGGTGGTCCCCATCCGCAGGAAGCCGAAGATCCAGTAGACGAAGGCGAGGATGATCGCCCCCATCCCCACCGCGCCGATCGGCTGGGGCAGGCCGATCTGGCCCACCACGCCGGTGTCCACCGCGCCCAGGATCGGCACGGTGGCGTTCGAGACCATGATCGGGATCGCGATGCGCAGCACCCGACGGTGGGTCAGCGGGACCGCCGCCTCGGTCGCCACCTCAGCCTTCCGGCATCAGGAAATGGCCGACCGCCGAGATGAAGGGACGCGAGCGCTCCTCCTGCCAGGCCTCGACCGAGACGGAGGCGTAGCGCCGCCCGGCCCGGCGGATGGTCGCGCGGGCGTAGGAATCCCGCGCCCCGCCCGGCCGCAGGTAGTCGAGACTGAAGTCGATGGTCTTGGGCAGGGCCGGATAGTCGCCCCGGTCGATGGCGGCGGCGGCGTCGCCGCCGGCCTCCATCATCTCCCACACCCGGGTCCAGCCCAGCGTCACCTGCGCGGTGATCTCGAGAAAGGCGCCCGTGGCGCCGCCGTGCAGGGCGCCCAGCACCGGGTTGCCGATCAGCTTCTCCTGGTAGGAGAGCTTGCCGGTCAGCTCGTCGCCCAGACGCTCGAAGCTCACGCCCAGCTCGTTGACGAAGGGGACGGCGTGGCTCAGCCCCGCCAGCGCCGCGTCGCGGCGCGCCTCGACCACGTGGGCCGGCTCTCGCCTCGGGGCCATCAGGCGGTCTCCTTCTTCGGGCGGGGCCGCTCGATGGTGAAGCTGCCGGTGGCGGTGGCCACGGGCTCGGGCCGGGCGCCGTCATGGGCCTCGACGCGCACGAAGGCGACGTGGCGGGTGGCGCGGTGGCACTCGGCGGTGGCGACCACGTCGCGCCCGGGCTCGGCGCCGCGCATGTAGTCGATGCGCAGGCTGATCGTGGCGGTGGCGATCGCGCCCGTGGGATGGGACATCACCGCGGCGCCCCCGCAGGCGTCCAGCAGCGCCGTCAGCACCCCGCCATGCAGCACGCCGGTGGAAGGGTCTCCCACCCAGCGGGAATCATACGGCAGTCGAAGGGTCGCTCGTCCGGGCTCGATATGCTCCAGCGCGATGCCGAGTTCGGCGTTCCAGCGCACCTGGGCCATGAAATGGCGCCCGAGTTCGAGCTTTTGGGCCTCCGTCATGCCGCTGACGTCGGGTCGCTCATCGGGTGGTCGGGTCATTCGGTGCGCCCCTCCCCAAAGGTGCGGCGGTTGCGCGCGTCGCAGTTGCATCGCATTCAGGAGTAACGACCTAGCCCGGGCCGACGCAGCGGTAAATGGCGCCGCTGCGGCGCCCGGACGCGGCGTCGCCGTGCCATCTTGAAAATGAATGGCAACCTTATTACGTCTGCGTCAACTCGGGCCGATCCAAGGGCTTATGCGGCGTTCCTGTGCCGAGGACCGTCGTATCGAGTGGAGAGAAAACGTGAGCGAAGAAACCTACACCACCATATCCGAAATGTGCGCCGAGTTCGGCGTCACCCCCCGCACCCTGCGCTTCTATGAGTACAAGGAGCTGCTGCAGCCGAAGCGGGAGGGTCAGAAGCGCCTGTTCACCAAACGCGACAAGGGCCGGCTCAAGCTGATCCTGCAGGGCAAGCGCTTCGGTTTCTCGCTCGACGAGATCCGTGAGCTGCTGGACCTGTACTACATCGGCGACCAGCGCGTGACCCAGGTCGCCCGCACCTACGAGCGCGCCGAGATCCGTCTCGCCGCGATGAAGGAGCAGCGCGCCGAGCTCGACCTCGCGATCTCGGACCTCGAGGCCGAGATGGAGAAGTCCCGCTCCTATCTCGCCCAGCACGGCGCGCGCGAAGCCGCCGAGTAAGCCGATCCGTCACGGCCGAAACAGTCAGGCCCGGGGGCGCGTCCCCCGGGCCTTTTTCAGTTCGCGGCCGGTGCAGGCGCTCAACCGCGGCGGCGCGACCGCCGAAGGCCGGCCAGCGCGACGAGGCCGCTCGCCAGCAGCGGGATCGAGGCGGGAACGGGCGTCGCGACGGGGGGCGTGTCGGCGAAGGCGACGCTCCACGAAGAGGCAAGCTGGTTCTGTTCCACGTCCTCCAACCGGACGCAGCTGGCCGGGACGGACACGCAGAAGACCTCGTTGCTCCCGTTGTTCCAGAAGCCGCCCTGCGCGTCGCCCGTCCAGGACGTCGAGACGGCGCCGGAGGGATAGCCGCCATAGACGGTCGCCGCGGTCTCGACCTCGCCCAGGGCGTTGGTGACGAAATCGCCTCCGCTGGTGACGACCGAGGTCTCGGCCCACCAGCCGTTGGCGCCCTCCACCCTGTAGAGGACGAAGTCGGCGAGCGTGAAGGTCTGCGACGCGAGGCTGGTCCCCCCGTTGTCGTAGACGAGCGTGGTCGTCACCGTCTCTCCGACGACGCCGCCGGGGACCGAAGAATCGATGAGGGTCGTGATCCAGGTGAATTCGACCGGCAGAGCGGCGGCGGCCGAGACCGAGGTCAGAACCGCCGCGGCCGAGGCGGCGGAGAGAAGAGCCATACGCATGGGGTGTTCCTGAGAGGCGCTGACTGCGAATACGCTATTCAGTCATATGAACGCGCCCTTCCGTCAAGATGGTCGCTCGGCGGGGCGTTGGGCGACCCCTCGAATGGCTCTGTCGTCGCCCTGGCCGAGGCGCCGCGTCGCCTGACGCCACGACCCCCCTTTACGCGCACGTCAACTTCCCCCATATCCCTCGCGACAGGGGCCCTCGCCCCTATATGGTTTCGAGGACGACGGCGCCGCTGCTGCGCCGGGCCCGCTCGCCTAGGGAGGACGAACGCATGCCCACCTACACTCCGCCGCTCCGCGACATGGAATTCGTGCTCCACGAGGCGCTGAAGGTGCAGGACCAGCCGGTCGAGGGCTATTCGGAGCTCGACCGCGACTTCACCGCCGCGATCCTCGAGGAAGCCGGCAAGATCGCGCGCGACGTGCTGGCGCCGCTGAACCTGAGCGGCGACCGGCAGGGCTGCACGCTCGAGAACGGCGTCGTGCGCACGCCCGAGGGCTTCAAGGCCGCCTTCGACACCCTGCGCGAGGGGGGCTGGACCGGCCTCGACTGCGATCCGGAGTTCGGCGGCCAGGGCATGCCCTACGTGCTCGCCACCGCGGTCGGCGAGATGCATTGCGCGGCCAACATGGCGCTGATGATGTATCCGGGCCTGACGCATGGCGCCTATTCCGCGATCCACGCCCACGGCTCGGACGAGCAGAAGGCGACCTACCTGCCGAAGATGGTGAGCGGCGAGTGGACCGGCACCATGAACCTGACCGAGCCGCATTGCGGCACCGACCTCGGCCTGCTGCGCACCAAGGCGGAGCCGCAGGACGACGGCAGCTACAAGATCTCCGGCCAGAAGATCTTCATCTCGGCCGGCGAGCATGACATGGCCGACAACATCGTCCACCTGGTGCTGGCCAAGATCCCCGGCGGGCCCGAGGGCGTGAAGGGCATCAGCCTCTTCATCGTGCCCAAGTTCATGGTCAACGAGGACGGCTCGCTGGGCGCCCGCAACGGCGTCTCCTGCGGGAACCTCGAAGAGAAGATGGGCATCCACGGCAACGCCACCTGCGTGATGAACTACGACGAGGCGACCGGCTTCCTCGTGGGCGAGGCGCACAAGGGCCTGCGGGCGATGTTCACGATGATGAACGAGGCCCGCATCGGCGTCGGCCTGCAGGGACTTTCGCAGGCCGTGGTCGCCTACCAGAACGCCGCCGAGTACGCCCGCGACCGCATCCAGGGCCGCGCGATCACCGGCGCGGCGGCGCCCGAGAAGGCCGCCGACCCGATCATCGTGCACCCCGACGTGCGCCGGATGCTGATGGACCAGAAGGCCTTCCTCGAGGGCGGCCGGATGTTCGTCCTGTGGGCCGCCAACCTGATCGACCGTTCGCACCGCGCCGGCGATGCGGAGGCCGAGGGGCTGGTCTCGCTGCTGACCCCCGTCGTGAAGGGTTTTCTCACGGACAAGGGCTACGCCTGCGCCACCCAGGCCCAGCAGGTCTATGGCGGGCATGGCTACATCGAGGAATGGGGCATGTCGCAGTTCGTGCGCGACGCCCGCATCGCCATGATCTACGAGGGCGCCAACGGCGTGCAGGCGCTGGACCTCGTGGGCCGCAAGCTGGCGGCGAACGGCGGCAAGCCGGCGATGGCCTTCTTCGAGATGGTGAAGACCTTCTGCAAGGCCGAGGAAGGCAACGAGGAGCTGAAGAAGGACTTCCTCGATCCGCTGAAAGCGGCGTCCAAGGACCTTCAGACGGCGGCGATGTATTTCATGCAGGCCGGCATGAAGAACCCCAACGCGGCGCTGGCCGGCTCGACCGACTTCATGCACCTCTTCGGCCACGTCTGCCTCGGCTTCGCCTGGGCGCAGATGGCCAAGGCCTCGCATGAGGCGCTGGCGGCGGGGACCTCGGAGGAGGAGTTCTACCGCAACAAGATCCGCACCGGCCGCTACTACATGAGCCGCCTGCTGCCGGAGACCGCGCTGAACCTCGCCCGCATCCAGTCCGGCCCCGAGCCGGTGATGGACCTCGCCGCCGAGGCGTTCTGAGGCGAAACGCCCGCCCCAAGGGCGCCCCGGACTTGATCCGGGGCCTCTCGCGGCCGGCCCCAGGAGGCCCCGGATCAGGTCCGGGGCCCGCCCGGCGCGATCCGCGCCAGACCCTCCCGGCCGAGGGCGCTTGACGCGAACCGCCCCCGGCCCAAGCATCCCCGCGCCCCGACCCGGACCTGACGGCCGGTCGGCAACGACGATGCGGGACGATTAGGGAGACCCGAATGACCGCCCCCATGCTGAAATCCGCCTGGATGACCGAAGAGCACGAGATGCTCGAGGACATGACCGAGCGCTATGCCGCCGACCGGTGGACCCCCAACCTCGCCCGCTGGCGCGAGCAGGGGATGATCGACCGCAAGGCCTGGAACGAGGCCGGCGAGGCCGGGCTGCTGCTCGCCTCGATCCCCGAGGAATACGGCGGCGCCGGCGGCGACTTCGGGCATGAGGCGGTGATCCACATGGTCGCCGCGAAGCGCAATTTCGCGAGCTGGGGCATCGGCGTGCACTCGGCCATCGTCGCCCACTACATCCTCTCCTACGGGTCCGAGGAGCAGAAGGCGAAGTGGCTGCCGAAGATGGCCACCGGCGAGATGGTCGCCGCCATCGGCATGACCGAGCCGGGCACGGGCTCGGACCTCCAGCGCATCCGCACCCGGGCCGACAAGGACGGCAACGGCTACAGGATCAACGGCTCCAAGACCTTCATCACCAACGGTCAGCACGCCGACCTGATCCTGCTGGCCTGCAAGACCGACGTGACCCAGGGCGCCAAGGGCGTCTCGCTGATCGTGGTGGAGACGGAAGGCGCCGAGGGCTTCCGCCGCGGCCGCAACCTCGACAAGGCCGGGATGCACGCCGCGGACACCTCGGAGCTGTTCTTCGACGACGTCTCCGTGCCGCCCGAGAACCTCCTCGGCGGGCAGGAGGGCCGCGGCTTCTACCAGATGATGGAGCAGCTCCCGCAGGAGCGTCTGTCGATCGGCGCCACCGCCATCGGCGCCATCGAGGGCGCGGTCGAGCTCGCCATCGCCTACGCCAAGGAGCGCGAGGCCTTCGGCCGTCCGATCATCAAGAACCAGGCGCTCGCCCACAAGCTGGCCGAGTGCAAGACCGAAGCGGTCGTCGCCCGCGCCTTCTTCGACAGCTGCACGGTCGCGCATCTGAACGGCGCCCTCACCGTCGAGACGGCGGCGATGCAGAAATACTGGCTGACCGACCTGCAGGGGAAGGTGATCGACGCCTGCCAGCAGGTCTTCGGCGGCTACGGCTACATGATGGAATATCCCATCGCCGAGATGTGGCAGGACGCCCGCGTCCAGCGGATCTACGGCGGCACCAACGAAATCATGAAGGAGCTGATCTCGCGGTCCCTCTAAGGTTCCGCGCACGCCCCTTCGCGACCCCCGGGCCAACCGGGGGCGCCCCCCCTCAGGAAGGAATTCGCAGATGCCCGCCTACAAGCTCACCTGCTTCGGCCAGTCCGGCAACGCCTTCAAGCCCGCCCTCTACTTCGCCCTCTCGGGGACCGAGTGGGAGCCGGCCTGGATCAACTTCTTCAAGGGCGAGCACAAGGACGCCGCCTACACCTCGAAGAACGACCAGGCCCAGGTGCCGATCCTGGAGCATGGCGACGTCACCATCGCCCAGTCCGCGGTGATCCTCGACTATCTCGTCGGCCAGATCGGCCAGTTCGGCTGGTCCTCGGAAGAGGAGCGCCGCGAGATCTGGAAGTGGGTGATGTGGGACAACTACTCCTTCACCTCGATGTTCGCCCCCTACCGGTTCTTCGCGAACTTCGTGCCGGAGGAGAAGCGCGACCCCGGCGCCATGGCCTTCATGGACATGCGCATGAAGAACGCGCTCAAGACCCTGGAATCGCACATGCAGGGCCGCGAGTGGGTGGCGCTGGACCGGCCCACGATCGCCGACATCTCCATCGCCGGCTACTGCTACTACGGCGACGAGGTGCCCTTCGACTTCGCCGACTACCCGGCGATCTCCGCCTGGAAGGACCGGCTCGCGGCCCTTCCCGGCTTCGTTCCCCCTTACGAGCTGATGCCGACCTCGGCCTGAGGCTCCGGGCCGCGCGCCCGGGCGCGCGGCCCCGCTCCACCCCCCCTCAAGCGGACGACAGGCCGCGAAAGGACCCCACGATGACCGAAGCCTACATCTACGACGCCGTGCGCACCCCCCGAGGCAAGGGCCGCAAGGACGGGGCGCTGCACGAGGTGACCTCGGTGCGTCTCTCGGCCGAGACGCTCAACGAGCTCAAGCGCCGCAACGACCTCGACACGACGCTGGTCGAGGACGTGATCTGGGGCAACGTCACCCAGGTGATGGAGCAGGGCGCCTGCCTCGCCCGCTCCGCGGTCCTCTACGCGGGCTGGGACGAGCGGACGCCCGGCCTCGCCATCAACCGCTTCTGCGCGAGCGGGATGGAGGCGGTGAATCTCGCCGCCAACCAGGTGAAGGGCGGCGCGGGGGACCTCTACGTGGCCGGCGGGGTCGAGATGATGTCGCGCGTGCCGATGGGCTCCGACGGCGCGGCGATCGCCGCCGACCCGACGCTGGCGATGCAGTCCTACTTCGTGCCCCAGGGCATCGGCGCGGACATCATCGCCACGAAATACGGCTTCTCGCGCGACGACGTCGACGCCTATGCGGTCGAGTCCCAGAAGCGCGCCGCCCAGGCGATGGCCGAGGGCCGCTTCGACCGCTCGGTGATGACGGTGCGCGACCAGAACGGTCTGCCGATCCTCGAGAAGGACGAATACCCCCGCCCCGGCACCGACATGCAGTCGCTGGGCGCCCTGCGCGCGGCCTTCGAGGCGATGGGCACGATGATGCCCGGCTTCGACAACGTGGCGAAGCTGAAATACCCCGAGCTGGAGCGCATCGACCACGTCCACCACGCCGGCAACTCCTCGGGCATCGTGGACGGCGCGACGGCCGTCCTGATCGGCTCGAAGGAGGCCGGCGAGATGCTGGGGCTGAAGCCGCGCGCCAAGATCCGCACGGCGGTGAAGGTCGGCTCCGATCCCACCATCATGCTCACCGGCCCGGTGCCGGCGACCGAGAAGGCGCTGAAGGCGGCGGGGATGTCGATCTCCGACATCGACCTGTTCGAGGTGAACGAGGCCTTCGCCTCGGTCGTTCTGCGCTTCATGCAGGCCTTCGACGTCGATCATTCCAAGGTCAACGTCAACGGCGGCGCCATCGCACTGGGCCACCCGCTGGGCGCCACCGGGGCGATGATCATCGGCACCGCGCTCGACGAGCTGGAGCGCACCGGCCAGGGCACGGCGCTCGCCACCCTCTGCGTCGCCTCGGGCATGGGCGCCGCGACGATCATCGAGCGGGTCTGATGCCGAAGGTCGACCTCTCCGCCATCCCCGAGCGCATCGGCTCGGACTACCCCCCGCCGCATGACGTCGAGGTGGGAACCCGCCGGCAGCGCGCCGTGGGCGTGGCGGGCGGTCTGACCCAGTTCGGGGTCCAGCACGTGACGCTGCCGCCCGGCGCCCTCTCCTCGCTGCGTCACTGGCACGAGGAGCAGGACGAGTTCGCCGTGGTGCTCAGCGGTCATCCGACCCTGATCGAGGACGACGGCGAGACCCAGCTCGCCCCCGGCGACTGCCTCTGCTGGCCCAAGGGCCGGGAGAACGGCCACCACCTGATCAACCGCACCGACGCACCCGTGGTGTTCGTCGCGGTCGGCACGCGCACCCCCACCGAGGTCTGCTGGTACTCCGACCACGACCTCGTGGTGCGCGACGTCGCGGACGTCGGCGACTTCACCCGAAAGGACGGCCGCCCGCTGGGCGCGCCCGAGGGAGACTGAGAATGACCGAGATCTTCCACTACTCCGTCGACGCCGACGGCGTCGCCACCATCGCCTGGGACCTGCCGGGCCGCTCGATGAACGTGATGACGCTCGAGGGGCTGGCTGAGCTCGACGCCTGCATCGACAAGGCGCTGGGGGACGAGGCGGTGAAGGGCATCGTCCTGACCTCCGCCAAGGCCGATTTCGCGGGGGGGATGGACCTCAACATCCTCGCCGGGATGAAGGCGAGCGCCGGGGACGATCCCGCCAAGGGGCTGTTCGAGGGCGTGATGCAGATGCACGCGCTCCTGCGCAAGCTGGAGCGGGCGGGCATGGACCCCAAGACCAACAAGGGCGGCAAGCCCGTGGCCTGGGCCTGCCCGGGCACGGCGGCCGGCATCGGGCTGGAGCTGGGCCTCGCCTGCCACCGCCGCTTCGTGGCGGACAATCCCAAGGCCAAGATCGGCCTGCCGGAGATCATGGTCGGCATCTTCCCCGGCGCCGGCGGCGCCACCCGCGTCTCGCGGATGCTGGGCGCCATGGCCTCGGCCCCCTTCCTGCTGGAAGGCAAGATGATGGCCCCCGCCAAGGTGAAGGCCGCGGGCCTGGTGGACGAGGTCGTCCCGGCCGAC
Source organism: Albimonas pacifica (assembly GCF_900113695.1). Lineage (GTDB taxonomy): Bacteria > Pseudomonadota > Alphaproteobacteria > Rhodobacterales > Rhodobacteraceae > Albimonas > Albimonas pacifica. Next base: position 431,899 of record NZ_FOQH01000004.1, read on the forward strand.
GAGCTGCAGGCCGCCGCCAAGGCCTGGGTGCTGTCCGCCAAGGACGCCGACATCGTGAAACCCTGGGACGCCAAGGGCTGGAAGATGCCCGGCGGCGCGCCCTATTCCCCGCAGGGGTTCGAGACCTTCGTGGGCGCCTCTGCGATGATCAACGGCAAGACGCAGGGGGCCTATCCCGCCCCCAAGGCGCTGCTCGCCGCGATCTATGAAGGCGCGATGGTCGACTTCGACACCGCCCTGCGGATCGAGGCCCGCTGGTTCACCCACATCCTGATGAACCCGTCCTCGGGGGCGATGATCCGCTCCCTCTTCCTCAACAAGGAGGCGCTGGAGAAGGGCGCCAACCGCCCGGACCAGCCGGACGCGCGGGTGAAGAAGCTCGGCATTCTCGGCGGCGGCGGCTTCATGGGGGCCGGCATCGGCTACGTCTCGGCCATGGCGGGGATCGAGGTCGTGCTGATCGACCGCGACGACGCCTCGGCCGCCAAGGGGGTCGAGTTCATCACCGGCCTGCTGGACGACAGCCTGAAGAAGAAGCGCATCGCCGAGGACAAGAAGGCCGCGATCCTGGGCCAGGTCACCGCCACCGGCGACTACGCCGCGCTGAAGGGCTGCGACCTGGTGATCGAGGCGGTGTTCGAGGACCCGGGCGTCAAGAAGACCGTCACCGAGGCGGCCCAACAGCACCTCGGCGAAGGCGCGATCTTCGCCTCCAACACCTCGACCCTGCCGATCACGGGGCTGGCCGAGAACTACAAGGATCCCGAGACCTTCATCGGCATCCACTTCTTCTCGCCCGTCCACAAGATGATGCTGGTGGAGATCATCAAGGGCAGGAAGACCGGCGACGCGGCCGTGGCCAAGGCGCTCGATTTCGTGCGCCAGATCCGCAAGACCCCGATCGTGGTCAACGACGCCCGCTTCTTCTACGCCAACCGCTGCATCATCCCCTATTTCAACGAGGGCGCGCGGATGGTGACCGAGGGCGTGACCCCCGCCCTGATCGAGAACGCCGCCAAGCAGCTCGGCATGCCGCTGGGCCCGCTGCAGCTGGTGGACGAGACCGCGCTCGACCTCGGCCAGAAGATCGCCAAGGCGACCAAGGCGGCGATGGGCGACGCCTATCCCGACAGCCCCTCCGACGACCTGATCGACTGGATGGTCGAGCAGGGGCGCCTGGGCCGCAAGGCCATGGCCGGCTTCTACGCCTATGACGAGAAGGGCAAGCGCCAGGGCCTGTGGGAGGGTCTAGCCGGCAAATACCCGCTGGCCGACGACCAGCCCGAGTTCGCCGAGGTCCAGCACCGCCTGGCCTTCGCCCAGGTGCTCGAGGCCGTGCGCGCGCTGGAGGAAGGCGTGCTGATGGACATCCGCGAGGGCGACGTGGGCGCGATCCTCGGCTGGGGCTTCATGCCCTGGTCGGGGGGCCCGTTCTCCTGGCTCGACATCCTCGGCGCCGGCAAGGCGGTGGAGATCTGCGACGCCCTGACCGCGAAGCATGGCGAGCGCTTCACCACCCCCGCGCTGCTGCGCGAGATGGCGCAGAAGGGCGAGACCTTCTACGGCCGCTTCGGGCCCGAGGCGAAGGCCGCCGCCTGACCGTGCGGCCCGCGCCCCCCGGTCCGGGGGGCGCGGCGGCTCACGCGACGCTCGCATTCGGGCGCCGCGATTGTTCCCCGGGGGGCCGCGGAATCGCCCTGATCGCCGCCTACCTCGACGCTGCGCGGCGACGTGCGCGAAAGCGACGTTTGGCGGCGCGCCCGAAACGGTTTATCAGGACGACATGACCCGACGCCCGATCGCAGCCCTCGCCGCCCTGGCGCTCTCCGCCGCCGCCCTGTTCGCGTCCGACGCGCAGGCGCAGAGCGGTCGCGACCTTGCGCGAATCTCCACCTATCTCAACGCCTTGAAGACCGCCGAGGGCACGTTCGTGCAGATCGCGCCGAACGGCGAGACCTCGGACGGGCAGTTCTTCATCTCGCGTCCCGGCAAGATCCGTTTCGAGTATACGCCCCCCAACCCCGCCCTGGTGATGTCCGACGGCGTGTGGGTGGTGGTGTTCGACATGCGCGACTGCTCCAAGCAGACCGCGCCCCTGTCCTCGACGCCGCTGAACATGCTGCTGCAGGAGAACGTGGACCTGCGCGCGAACGGGGCCGTCACCTCGGTCGACGACCGTCCCGGGCAGCTCCGGGTCACGGCGCAGAACCCGGACGATCCGGGCTCGGGCTCGATCACCCTGATCTTCAACGACAATCCGCTGGAGCTTCGCCAGTGGATCATCACCGACGCCGAGGGCTCGCAGACCACGGTCGCGCTGTCCGAGGTGCGGCGGGGCGTGGACATCCCGGTCCACAAGTTCCTGCCCGCCCGCGTCGAGTGCGATCCTCGTCGCTGAGATCGCCTGCGTCGGCCCCGGGTCGCCCCGGGGCCTGACCGCTCAGCCCAGCGTGGCGAAGACCGGCGCGTGGTCGGAGGGCTGTTCCCAGCCCCGCGCCGCGCGCAGCACCCGGGCGCCGTGGATCTTCAGGTCCGGCGTGGTCCAGACGTGGTCCAGCCGGCGGCCCTTGTCGGCGGCGTCCCAGTCCTTGGCGCGGTAGCTCCACCAGGAATAGAGCAGCCCCTCGGGGATCACCTCGCGCACCGCGTCGACCCAGCCGCCGGCGGCCTGCGCGGCGTTGAGCTTCTCGGTCTCCACCGGCGTGTGCGAGACGATCTTCAGAAGCTGCTTGTGGTTCCACACGTCGTCTTCGCGCGGCGCGATGTTGAGGTCGCCGACCAGCACCGCGGGCCCGTCGTGGGAGCGGAAGCACGCGGCCATTTCGTCCACGAAATCAAGCTTGTGGGCGAACTTGGGATTCGTCTCGACATTCGGCTCGTCGCCGCCCGCGGGGACGTAGAGGTTGTGGATCTGGGTGCCGTCCGGGAGCTTCGCGGTGACGTGGCGGCTGTCGCCCTTCAGGCAGAAGTCGCGATGCTCGACCGGCGTCAGCGGCAGGCGCGAGAGGATCGCGACGCCGTTGTAGCCCTTGTCGCCGCGCACCGCGAGATGCTCCCACCCCAGCTCGGCGAAGGTCTCCAGCGGGAACTTCTCGGCCGGGCACTTGGTCTCCTGCAGGCACAGGACGTCGGGGGCCTCCTCCTCCAGCAGGCGGCGCACGATGGGGGCGCGCAGGCGGACGGAGTTGATGTTCCAGGTGCAGATCGTGAAGGGCATGGGAAGCTCCGGGCGCGGACGGGAGCCGCACCATGAAGCCCGCGCCGGGCGGCTGCAACCCGAAGCCTGACCCCCGAAATACGAGCGCCCGGCGGGAGGGGTTCCGCCGGGCGCCACCTTGTTCCAAGACCTCCGCCGCGAGGGGTGACGGCGATCGCCGGAGCGATGCGGGCCTTCCAAGGTTCAACACTAGATGGGAACCCGGGGACGCCGTTCAAGACGCCCCTAGATCACCAGCCGATAGCCTCCCGATTCCGTGACCAGCAGGCGCGCTTCCGAGGGGTTGGGTTCGATCTTCTGACGAAGCCGATAGATGTGCGTTTCCAACGTGTGAGTCGTCACGCCCGCGTTATAGCCCCAGACCTCATGCAGCAGAGTATCCCGCGCCACCACCGAGTCGTTGGCCCGATAGAGAAACTTCAGGATATTCGTCTCCTTCTCGGTGAGGCGGATCTTCTTCTCCGCCTCGTCGATCAGCATCTTCATCGCCGGCTTGAACGTGTAGGGGCCGACGGCGAAGACCGCGTCCTCCGACTGCTCGTGCTGGCGGAGCTGGGCGCGGATGCGGGCCAGAAGCACGGGGAACTTGAAGGGCTTGGGGATGTAGTCGTTGGCGCCCGCGTCGAGGCCGAGGATCGTGTCCGCGTCGGTGGCGTGGCCGGTCAGCATGATGATCGGGCACTTCACGCCCTGCTTGCGCATCAGGCGGCAGACCTCGCGCCCGTCCATGTCGGGCAGGCCGACGTCGAGGATCACCAGGTCGTGGGGATTGGCCTTGGCCTTCTCGATGCCGTCCGCGCCGGTCTCGGCCTCGAACACGTCGTAGTCCTCGGTCAGGACGAGCTGGTCGGCCAGCGCGTCGCGCAGGTCGGGGTCGTCGTCCACCAGCAGGATGCGTTTCAGCGTCGCCATGGGCCTCGTGTCCTCCGTTCTCGCCCGCTCCGGGCCTGTCACGCAGATGCGAGCGGACGACGGTCGCGGAAACCGCTTCGCAATGTTTCTCACGCAGTCGTCACCCCCGGCGCCCCTTTGTTTCAATTTTCCGCCGGGCGCCCTATCTGTCGCGTGGGCCCGATCGGCCCGCGTGACGTCGGAGCCGCGCCATGGGCCTGAAGCTGAGCATCTGGGAGAACGCCGCCCGCATCCGGGCCGAGCTGCGCATCGGCGCGGCGGTGGTTCTGGTGCGCGGACAGGCCGGCGTGCTGGCCGGCGCGGCCGAGTCCCTGACCGCCGAGCGGCTGGAGGATTTCCGCGCCGCCGGCCCCACCGACATGGTCATCACCTCCCGCCGCGCGACCACGCTGAAGGCGCGCGCCTACGACGGGGACGTGGCCCGGATCATCCTGACGCCGGACTTCGACCTCGGCCGGGTGCGCGCCACCGCCGATCCGGCGAAGGACCTGGAATCGCCCCTCAAGGGCCCCTACCAGACCCGGCGCGACGGCGACGCCGGCCTGCACCGGGCGGCCGTGCGGCTGGCCAAGCAGGCGCAGCTCCTGCCCGCGGCGCTGGTCGCCGCCCTGCCCTCGCGCCGCGAGGCGGAGGCGCTGGCGCGGGAGAACGGGCTCTCGATCCTCGACACGGATGCGCTGCTGGCCGCCGAGGCCGAGGCGATCGGCATGCGCCCCGTCTCGGCCGCCCGCGTGCCGCTGGAGGCCTCCGCCGCCTCCCGCGTCCACGTGTTCCGCCCCGACGACGGGTCGGAGGAGCATTACGCCATCGAGATCGGCGCCCCCAAGCGTTCGGAGCCGGTGCTGGCGCGGCTGCATTCGGCCTGCTTCACGGGCGACGTGCTGGGGTCGCTGAAATGCGACTGCGGGCCCCAGCTTCGCGCGGCCCTGGCGGCGATGGCGGCCGAGGGCGCGGGCGTGCTGCTCTATCTCAATCAGGAGGGGCGGGGCATCGGGCTCGCGAACAAGATGCGGGCCTACTCGCTGCAGGACCAGGGCTTCGACACGGTCGAGGCGAACCACCGCCTGGGATTCGAGGACGACGAGCGCGACTTCCGCATCGGCGCCACGATCCTTCGGCGGCTGGGCTTCCGCTCGGTGCGGCTGCTGACCAACAACCCCCGGAAGATCGGGATGATGTCGAACTCCGGCCTCCAGGTCGCCGAGCGGGTGCCCCTGAAGGTCGGCGAGAACCCGCTGAACGCCGCCTACCTCGCCACCAAGGCCTCGAAGAGCGGCCACCTGCTGTGAGGGCGGGGGTGGCGCGGGGGCCTCAGGCCGCGGTCCCGCGGCCCGGCGACCTGCTGGTGACGCGCTGGGAAGCCCGGTTCCTCGGGCGCCGATTCCCCTGCGCCGTCGGCTTCGGCGGCATCGGCCCGAAGCGCGGCGAGGGCGACGGGATCACCCCGCAAGGGGTTCATTCACTTGAGTTCACCCTGTGGAGAGCGGACCGGCGCCTCCGGCCCTCCGGCCGCCTGCCGGCGCGGCCCATCGGCCCGCGGGACGGCTGGTCGGACGACCCCGCGGACCCGTTGTACAATCGCCGCGTCCCGTGGCCCTCGCGCCACAGCGCCGAGCGTCTGCGGCGGGCGGACCGGCTCTACGACCTGGTGGCGGTGGTGGACTTCAACCGCGCTCCGCCCGTGGCCGGCGCCGGCAGCGCGATCTTCCTGCACGTGTGGAAGCGGCCGCGGAAGTGGACGGCGGGCTGCGTGGCGTTCCGGGCCCCGGACCTCGCCTGGATCCTCGAGCGCTGGGGGCCCCGCAGCCGGCTGATCGTGCGCTAGTCGTAGGCGCGTTCGCCGAAGATGGCGGAACCGACGCGCACGTGGGTGGCGCCGAACTCGACCGCCGTCTCGAAATCCGAGCTCATGCCCATCGAGAGGCCCGCGAGCCCGTTGCGCTCGGCCAGTTTCGCCAGCAGGGCGAAGTGCATGGCGGGCGATTCCTCGACCGGCGGGATGCACATCAGGCCCTCGACCGTCAGGTCCATCGCCCGGCAGTCGGCAAGGAAGGCGTCGGTGTCGGCAGGGGCGATTCCGGCCTTCTGCGGCTCCTCCCCGGTGTTCACCTGCACGAAGAGGCGCGGGCAGCGGCCGGCGCTCTGCGCGGCGTCTGCGATCTTGCGGGCGAGCTTCGGTCGGTCGACGGACTGGATCACGTCGAAGAGCTCGAAGGCCTTGTTGACCTTGTTGGTCTGCAACGGGCCGATCAGGTGAAGCTCGAGGCCTTCGAGGTCGCGGCGCGGGCCCCAGCGGGTCTCGGCCTCCTGCACGCGGTTTTCGCCGAAGATGCGCTGGCCGGCGTCGATCACGGCCTGCACGCGGTCCTCGGGCTGCACTTTCGAGACCGCCACCAGGGTCACGGATCCGGGCGCGCGCCCGGCCTTCGCCTCGGCCTCCGCCAGCTGGCGCTTCACGCTGTCCAGGCTCATGCCGTCCTCCGTCGTGGTCCGGGGAATGGGTCGGGCTCGAATGGGTAGAGCGAGGCGGCGCAAAAGAAAAGAGCGGGCCAGGGCCCGCTCTTTCCGGATTTCAGATGGCTGACGCCGTCGATCAGAAGGAGACCGACATGTAGGCGCCGGCGATCAGGTTGTCGTCGACGGGGCCGGTGTCGAACTCGGTGTACTCCACGGCCAGGGTGCCGGTCACGCCGGGGGCGATCGCGTAGGTCACCCAGCCCGAGAAGGTGTCCGAGTCGTTGGCGCCGCCGGCCTTGGTGTCGAACACGCCGGCCCAGCCGCCCGCGAAGGTCCAGGGGCCGGTCTCGTAGGAGGCGCCGACCGCGATGTCGTAGCCGCCGGTGGCCAAGCCGCCCACGCCGGGGTTGTCCTTGTAGAAGGCCGCCAGGGTGAAGCCGGCGTAGCCGATGTAGCCGCCGGTGGTCCAGGTGTCCGGATCGGCGTTGGTGCCGCCGATCACGTCGGTGTCGGCGGTCTGGTAGCCGCCCGAGATGCCGAGCGAGACGCCCGAGAACTCACCCATCCACTGGGCGCCGATCGACAGGATGTCGTCGGTGGCCGAGCCGTTGTTGACCTTGAACGCCGGGGTGGCGCCGTGGCCGCCGTTGTCCGTGCCGCCCTCGGGCTGGAACGAGATCGCGGCGGTGAAGCCGGAGATCGCCGGGGTGATGTAGTAGATGCCCAGGTCGTCGCGGGCCGTGTCGGTGGCGTTGGTGGCGCCGGTGTACCTGAAGGCGTCGTAGTAGCCGACCTTGGCGTAGGGCGCGTAGATGATGCCCAGCTCCATGTACTCGGCCGCGGTGTCGTCCGCACCGATGCGGAAGTCACCGAACGAGCCGGACACCGAGGTCCAGTACTCGTCGATCTGGTCGCCGGTCGAGAAACCCTCGAGCTCGACTTCGCCCTTGAAGGTCAGGCCGTTGTCGGAGGAACCGGACCAGCGGAAGTGGATTTCGGAGTCGTGCTCGACGCCGAAGTCGCCGGAGGTGCCGGCCAGGTCGCCGTAGTACATGCCGGCGTTGACGTAGCCGCGCACGGTGGCGGTGGGCGCCTCGGCGGCGAGCAGCGGCGTGACGACGAGGCCAGCGGCCAGCGCGGTCGTCGCGAACAGCGTCTTTTTCATGGTGTCCCTCGCAGTTGAGCTCTCAGTGGAACAGGTCTTTGTCCGGCCCACCGGCGCGAACCCGATGAACCCTGATCGCGTTTCACCCGAACCCACCTTTCCGGTCAATCGACTTGGCCGGGCCCCTGCGCCCTACCGGCAAGGTTGTAGCAATTGCGCCACAAGACGGACGGCCTTCGGCGGGCCAAAGGCTTGCAAGGCGGCCTTCAGGGCGATGGAGGGCCGCGCGGCTCGCGCCCCGCGCGCGTTCCTGCATTCGCTTTGCATCGCTGCCGTGCAGCGTTTACAGATTGGCGCCGAGCAGGAAGGGCCCCGCGCGGGCCCCGATCCAAAGAGCATGAAGGCCGTCTCGACGGCGGATGAATCAGGTCCAAGGCCGACACGCATGAAACTCAGCGTCCGAATCCTCTCGGTGGTCGCGGCTGCGGCGCTTCTGGCCGCCTGCGAGAACGCCCAGCCCCCGGCGGAGCCCGTCGACCCCTTCGACTCCCAGAACTTCCGCACCCGGCCCGAGGGGTCGATCATGGACATCTTCTCCGGCGGCCCGGACAACCAGGCGCTGGACGGCGGGGCGATCCCGGTGAACGCCTACCTGTGGCGCGCCTCGCTCGACACGCTGGAGTTCCTGCCGCTGACCTCGACCGATCCGTTCTCGGGCGTCATCGTCACCGACTGGTCGACCAACGCCGCCACCCCGAACGAGCGCTTCAAGGTCACCGTCTACATCGACAGCCCCAAGCTGGAGGCGACCGCGCTGCGCGTCGCCGTCTACCGCGAGCTGCAGGGCCAGGGCGGCGCCTGGACCTCCGCCGAGGTCTCCGACGCCACGCCCCGGCGGATCGAGGACGCGATCCTGACCCGCGCCCGGCAGCTGCGCGTCGCGGCCCTGCAGGCCGAGGAAGGCTGAGCGCGCGCGGGCCCGCGGGTCCCGCGCATTGAAAACCCCGTCCCGGCGCCCTAGACGGATCGCGACCGTTGCGCGCCGGGGCCCTGCGTCCCCAGGCGCGCCAGGATTTCTTCGCCGGGGACGAGAATGACCACGCGTTACGATCACAGCGCGGCCGAAGCGAAATGGCGCAAGGCCTGGGCCGAGGCCGACCTGTTCCGCGCGAAGGTCGATCACGACAAGCCGAAATACTACGTGCTGGAGATGTTCCCCTATCCCTCGGGGAAGATCCACATGGGCCACGTGCGCAACTACGTCATGGGCGACGTGGTGGCGCGCTACAAGATGGCGAAGGGCTTCAACGTCCTGCACCCGATGGGCTGGGACGCCTTCGGCATGCCCGCCGAGAACGCGGCGATGGAGCGGGGCATCCACCCCGGCGAGTGGACCTACGCCAACATCGCCACGATGAAGGAGCAGCTGGCCCCGATGGGTCTGTCGCTCGACTGGACGCGGGAGTTCGCGACCTGCGATCCCGAGTACTACGCCCAGCAGCAGGCCCTGTTCCTCGACTTCCTCGAGGCGGGCCTCGTCTACCGCCGCAAGTCGGTGGTGAACTGGGATCCGGTCGACATGACCGTGCTCGCGAACGAGCAGGTCGAGAACGGCCGCGGCTGGCGCTCCGGCGCGCCGGTGGAGCGGCGCGAGCTGGTGCAGTGGTTCTTCAAAATCACCGCCTTCTCGGACGACCTGCTCTCGGCCATCGACGGGCTGGACCAGTGGCCCGACAAGGTCCGCCTGATGCAGCGCAACTGGATCGGCAAGTCGGAGGGCCTGCAGTTCACCTGGAAGACCCACGGCGCGCCCGAGGGATTCGAGGCGCTGGAGGTCTACACCACCCGCCCCGACACGATCTTCGGCGCGGGCTTCTGCGCCATCGCCGCCGACCACCCGCTGGCCCGCAGGCTCGCCGAGGACGACCCGAAGGTCGCCGCCTTCTGCGACGAGTGCCGCAAGGGCGGCACCTCGGAGGAAGAGATCCAGAAGGCCCCCAAGCTCGGCCTCGACACCGGCATCACCGTCGACCACCCGTTCGACGGCCGCAAGCTGCCGGTCTGGATCGCGAACTTCATCCTGATGGACTACGGCACCGGCGCGATCTTCGGCTGCGCCGCCCATGACCAGCGCGACCTCGACTTCGCCCGCAAGTTCGACCTGGCGGTGATCCCCGTCGTTGCGCCCTCGGACGCCGACCCGGCGACCTTCCAGGTCGACGACGAGGCCTATCTGGGCCCGGGCCGGATCATCAACTCCGACTTCCTCGACGGCATGACCATCGAGCAGGCCAAGGCCGAGGTCGGCCGCCGCATGGAGGAAGCCGGCCAGGGCGAGCGCAAGACCAACTACCGCCTGCGCGACTGGGGCGTCAGCCGCCAGCGCTACTGGGGCTGCCCGATCCCGGTGGTCCATTGCGGAAGATGCGGCACCGTCCCGGAGAAGAAGGAGAACCTGCCGGTTCGCCTGCCCGACGACGTCGACATCTCCAAGCCCGGCAACCCGCTGGACCGGCACCCGACCTGGCGCAACGTCCCGTGCCCCGTCTGCGGCGCGCCCGCCCGGCGCGAGACGGACACGATGGACACGTTCGTCGATTCCTCGTGGTATTTCGCCCGCTTCACCGCCCCCCGGGCGAAGACGCCGACGGACCTCGAGGCCGCCAGCTACTGGATGAACGTCGACCAGTATATCGGCGGCGTCGAGCATGCGATCCTGCACCTGCTCTATTCCCGCTTCTTCGCCCGCGCGATGGCGAAGACCGGCCACCTGCCCGAGAGCGCGATCGAGCCGTTCACCGCGCTCTTCACCCAGGGCATGGTCTGCCACGAGACCTACCAGGGCCCTGACGGCAAGTGGCTGAGCCCCGACGAGATCAAGCCCGCCGACGGCGGGTTCACGACGCTCGACGGCCAGCCGGTGACGGTCGGGCCGTCCATCAAGATGTCGAAGTCGAAGAAGAACGTGGTCGCCCCCGACGACGTCTTCGAGAAATACGGCGCCGACACCGCCCGCTGGTTCATCATGTCCGACAGCCCGCCGGAGCGGGACGTCGAATGGACCGCCGCCGGGGCCGAGGCCGCCTCGCGCTTCCTGCAGCGCGTCTGGCGCCTGCGCTCGGAGGCCTCGCTGGCGGCCCCCGGGACGCCCGAGCCGGCCGAGTGGACCCCGGAGGCGCTGGCGATCCGCCAGGCCGCCCACAGGGCCGTGCAAGGCGTCTCCGACGATATCGAGGGCTTCGCCTTCAACAAGTCGATCGCCCGCCTCTACGAGCTGGTCGGCGCCCTGTCGAAGGCCGAGGCCGCGCCCGACATGCCGCTGGCCCTGCGCGAGGCCTACGGCATCCTCGCCCGCCTGATGTCGCCCTTCGTCCCCCACTTCGCCGAGGAGCTCTGGTCCTCGCTGGGCGAGACCGGCCTGCTGACCGGCGCGCCCTGGCCCGTGGCCGACCCGGCGCTGCTGGTGGACGACACCGTGCTGATGCCGGTGCAGGTCAACGGCAAGCGGCGCGCCGAGATCCGCGTCGCCAAGGACGCCTCCAAGGAGGCGATCGAGGCGATGGCGCTGGCCGAAGAGTCCGTGAAGAAGCATCTTGGCGAGGCCGGCCCCCGCAAGGTCATCGTCGTGCCCGGACGGATCGTGAATGTCGTCGCCTGATCGCCGCCTCATCCTCCGCGCCGGCCTCGGGCTGGGCGCGGGCCTCGCCCTCTCGGCCTGCGGCTTCCGCCCGGCGCTGAAGGCGGGAACCGAGCAGCGGGCCCTGCGCGGCGACGTGGCCCTGTCGGTCCCCGAGGGCCGGCTGGGCTTCGCCCTGCGCGAGGCGCTGGAGGGCCGCCTGGGCCGCCCCGAGGGGGCCCCGGCCTACCTGCTGACCGCGGATCTGGTGATGGCCGACTCCGGCCTCGCCATCACTCAGGACAGCTCGATCACCCGCTACGTGGTCACCGGCACCTCCCGCTGGGCGCTGACCGGCCCCGAGGGCTTCCGCCCCATCGAGGGGGTGTCCGAGGGCATGTCCGCCTATTCCGCCACCGCCTCGCTGTTCGCCACCCGCCAGGCGCGGCGCGACACCGAATCCCGCGTGGCCCGCGAGCTGGGAGAGCGGATCTGGACCCGAATCCTCGCCGAGCTGGAAGCGCGGGCCTGAGGCCATGAAGGTGCCCGCCGCCCGCGTCCGCGCCTTCGCCGACCGGCCGGACGCCCGCACCGCCGGGGCTCTGATCTTCGGCGACGACGCGCTGGAGGTCGACCAGCTGCGCCTGCGCCTCTCCGCGGTCTTCCTGAAGGCCGCCGGCGAGGGCGCCGAGATCACCCGCATGACCGCGGACGAGGCGCGCCGCGACCCCGCCTCGCTGACCGACGCGGTGCGCGCCGGCGGCCTCTTCGGCGGCCAGCCCGTGGTGCTGATCGACGGCGCCGCCGACGGCTCGGCCGACGCCCTGCGCATCGCCTGCGAGGAGCTGGAGCCCGAGACGGGCCGCCTGATCGTCACCGCCGGCCGCCTCAACGCCCGCTCCAAGCTGCGCAAGCTGTTCGAGGACGCGCCGAACCTCGCCGCCCTCGCCGTCTACCCCCGCGCCCTGGACGCCGAGGGCATCGCCGCCCTGCTGTCCGAGGCCGGCAACCCGCCCCTCTCCGCCCCCGCCATGGACGCGCTGGTGGCCTTCGCCGCCATCGCGGAGCCGGCGGAGGTGCGCGGCGTGATATCCTCCCTCGCGCTCTATGCCGTGAACGCCCCCGCGCCGCTGGAGGCCGCCGAGGTCCAGGCCCTGCTCCCCGCCGCCGTCGAGGGCGATGCGGACGCCGTGGCGGACGCCACGGTGGCCCGCCGGCCGGGCGACGCGCTCGCCGCCTACGCCCGCGTGGCCGGCAAGGGCGGCGGCCCGGGCGGCGTCGCCATGGCGCTCGGGCGGGCCTTCCGCCAGCTCCACGCGCTCGCCGCCGCCCCCGACGGACCCGAGGCGGCGATGGCCCGCATGCGCCCCCCGATCTTCGGCCCCCGCCGCGACGCGCTGGCGCGGGCCGCGCGGCAGTGGAAGGGCATGGCGCTGGAGCGGGCGCTGGAACACATCCTCGACGCCGAACTCTCGCTTCGCGCCACCAACGAGATCCCGGATCGCGCGTTGGTGGAACGCCTGGTGGTCCGCCTCAGCACCCTGCGCTGACCACCGAAACCACGACGCCCCGGGCAGGACCCGGGGCGCTGTCTTCCGTAGAGTAAGCTGCGCTCAGCGCGTGATCGCCTGGCAGATCTTGTCGAGCTGATCGAGGTCCGCATAGGCGATCCGAAGCTCCCCCCCGCTCTCGCCCTTGTGCTCGATGCGCACCTTCATGCCGAGGTTCGCCGACAGGTCCGCCTCCAGCGCCACGGTGTCCGCATCCTTGCGCGGCGCGGGCGGCGCCTTGCGGGCCGGCGCGGCCTTGGCGTTGCGCACCAGCGCCTCGGTTTCGCGGACCGAGAGGCCGCGGCGGATCACCTGCTCAGCCAGCGCCGCGGGATCGTCGGCCACCACCAGCGCCCGGGCGTGACCAGCGCTCAGCCGCCCCTCCTCCAGGTGCTTGAGCACCGAGACCGGCAGGGTCAGCAGCCTCAGCGCGTTGGCGATGTGGCTGCGCGACTTGCCCACGATGGCGCCCAGACGCTCCTGCGTGTGACTGAACTCGTCGATCAGGCGCGAGTAGCCCCGCGCCTCCTCGACCGGGGTCAGGTCCGCGCGCTGGATGTTCTCGACGATGGCGAATTCCAGCACCGTCGCGTCGTCCAGCTCGCGCACCACCGCGGGCAGCTCATGGAGCTGGGCGCGCTGGGCGGCGCGCCAGCGACGCTCGCCCGCGACGATCTCATAGCCCTCGCCGGAGGGGTGCGGGCGCAGGATCAGCGGCTGGATCACCCCATGCTCGCGGATCGAGGCGGCCAGCTCCTCGATCTCCTCCTCGCCGAACCGGCGGCGCGGCTGGTCGGGGTTGGGGCGGATCAGGTCGATGGCGATGGCCTCGGCCGCGGCCTTCGCCTCGCCCTTCTCGACCTCCTCGAGGTCGCCCATCAGCGCGGACAGGCCGCGCCCCAGTCCTCTGCCCTGCTGTTTCTTCATGGTTTTTCCTTTGCCCTCAACAGGATGCCTCAAGCCGCCGCGCGGGCCCCGCGCTCCAGCAGCTCCCGCGCCAGCGCCCGGTAGGCGAGGCTCCCGGTGGAATTCGAGTCGTAGACGATGGCCGGCAGCGCATAGCTCGGCGCCTCGCTGAGCCGCACGTTGCGCGGGATCACCGTGCGATAGACCACGTCGCCCAGGTTCGCCCGCACGTCACGCGCCACCAGGTCCGAGAGGTTGTTGCGCCGGTCGTACATGGTCAGCACCACGCCCTCGATCGCCAGCCCCGGGTTCAGCCCGCGCCGGATCTCCTTGATCGTGGTCAGGAGCTGGCTGAGCCCCTCCATCGCGAAGAACTCGCACTGCAACGGGACCAGCACGGCGTCCGCGGCCGCCATCGCATTCACCGTCAGCAGGTTCAGCGAGGGCGGGCAGTCGATGACGATGTAATCCCAGTCCGCCAGCAGCCCGGGATCGCGCAGCGAGCGCTGCAGCCGCCGGGCCCGGCTGGGATCGTCGACCAGCTCGACGTCCGCCGAGGCCAGGTCTCCGGTAGCCGGGATCACGCTGAGGTTCGCCTGCGCGGTCGGCTGCACAAGTCCCGCGGCCTCTTCCTGGCCGACGAGCAGGTCGTAGGAACTGCGTTCCCGTCGCGCCGCCTCGATCCCCAGCCCGGTCGAGGCGTTGCCCTGCGGGTCGAGGTCGACGATCAGCACCCGCCGGCCCTGTTCGGCCAGCGCGGCGGCGAGATTGATGGTGGTCGTCGTCTTTCCGACGCCGCCCTTCTGGTTGGCGACGGCGAGGATGCGGCGTCGAGCGCCGTCAGGTCCGGTGGAGGGGGCCACGCGAGAACTCCTGTATCTCCAGAATGACGGCGTCAGGATCCGTCCCGGAGGGGTGAGCGCGGTGTCGAATATGCCAATTCGCAGCCGCCTCGGTCAATTCTCCAGCGGCCCCTGCGCCCTTGGGAAACAGGCAGATCGTCTCCGGTCCGGCCAGGGGCACGGCGAATCCCAGCAGTTTGTCCAGCGAGGCGAGCGCGCGGGCGGAAATCACATCGCGCGGGCCTGGCTCCACCGCCTCGATCCGGCGGGCGAGCACGCGCAGCTTCACCCCCATCTCGCCCGCCGCCGTGCTGAGAAAGGCGCATTTGCGCACGTCGCTTTCGACCAGCGTCAGGTCCAGCGCGGGGTTCTTCTCGGCCGCGATGGCCCCGATCACCAACCCCGGAAAGCCGCCGCCGGAGCCGAGGTCGATCCAGCTCCGCGCCTGCGGCGGCGCCAGCGCATAGAGCTGCGCCGAATCCGCAATATGGCGGGTCCACACCGCTTGGACCGTGCCGCGGGCGACGAGGTTGATCTTGGGGTTCCATTTGGCGAGCAGGGCGGCCAGAACCTCCAGCCGCCCGCGTGTTTCACGTGAAACACCGTAGGGGGCGAGCGCCGCCTCCGCCCCGGTCATGCGCCCGCAACCTGCGCGGCGCCCGCGCGATCCAGCCGGCGGGCATGGATCAGCAGCAGCGTGAGGGCGGCGGGGGTCATGCCCTCGATCCGCCCAGCCTGGCCCAGGGTCGCCGGGCGAATGCGCGCCAGCTTGCCACGCAGCTCGTTCGACAGCCCCGCGATGGCGTCGAAATCGAGGTCCCGGGGGAGGACCTGCGCCTCCTCCCGCCGCAGATCGGCGATGTCGCGGGCCTGACGCTCCTCGTATCGAGCGTAACGAGCGTCGATCTCGACCTGGCGAGCGATGGGCTCCGGCAGCGCCGCCAGCTCCGGCCAGATGCGGGCGAGGGCGCCAAGGCTCTCCTCTCCATGTGCGAGCAACTGCAAGGCGGTGCGGTGCTGGCCGTCCTGGGAGACGCCGATGCCATGGGCGCGGGCCTCGGTCGGCGTCAGGCTGAGGGAGTCGCCCAGGGTCCGGGCCGCCTCCAGCGCATCCAGCTTGCGGGCGAAGGCTTCGGCGCGCGTCGCCCCCACGCAGCCGGCCGCGAGGCCCTTTGGCGTCAGGCGCTGGTCCGCGTTGTCGGCGCGCAGCGTCAGACGGTACTCGGCGCGGGAGGTGAACATGCGGTAGGGCTCGGCCACGCCCCGCGTCACCAGGTCGTCGATCATCACGCCCAGGTAGCCCTCGGCCCGGTCGAAAATCACCGGCGCCTCGTCCGCCGCAAGCCGGGCCGCGTTCAGGCCGGCCACGAGACCCTGCGCGCCGGCCTCCTCATAGCCGGTCGTGCCGTTGATCTGGCCCGCCAGGAACAGACCCGGCACGTCCTTCACCGCCAGCGTCGCGGTAAGTGCGCGTGGATCGACGTAATCGTACTCGATGGCATAGCCGGGCTGGAGGATCACGACGCGCTCCAGCCCCGGGATCGAGCGGACGTAGTCATGCTGAACCTCCTCGGGCAGCGAGGTCGAGATGCCGTTCGGGTAGACGGTCGCGTCGTCCAGCCCTTCCGGCTCGAGGAACACCTGGTGGGAGGTCTTCTCGGCGAAGCGCACCACCTTGTCCTCGATCGAGGGGCAGTAGCGGGGCCCGACGCCCTCGATATGCCCACCGTACATGGCGGAGCGCGAAAGGTTCGCGCGGATGATCTCGTGCGTCCGCTCGGTGGTGCGGGTGATGTGGCAAGGGACCTGGCGGGCCTCCGGCGCGCGGGAGAGGAAGGAGAAGACCTCCGGGCTCTCGTCTCCGGGCTGCTCCTCGAGCTGCGTCCAGTCAATCGTGCGGCCGTCGAGGCGCGGCGGCGTGCCAGTCTTGAGACGGCCGAGGGGCAGGGCGAACTCGTCGATCCGGCGGGCGAGCCGGACGGAGGCTTCGTCGCCCATCCGCCCGCCCTCGATCCGTCGCTCGCCGATGTGGATGACCCCGCGCAGGAAGGTGCCCGTGGTCAGAACGACCGCCGCGGCGGCGAGCTCGGTCCCGTCGGCGAGCACCACGCCGGTCACGGCGCCTCCGGACATCCGCAGGTCGACCGCCTCGCCGGGGATCAGGGTCAGGCCCTGGCGCGCGGTCAGCGCCTCGCGGATCGCCTTGCGGTAGAGCTTCCGGTCGCACTGCGCCCGCGGGCCCTGAACCGCGGGGCCCTTGCGGCGGTTCAGCAGGCGGAACTGGATGCCGGCGCGGTCGGCGGCGCGGCCCATCAGCCCGTCCAGCGCGTCGATCTCGCGGACCAGGTGGCCCTTGCCGAGGCCGCCGATCGCCGGGTTGCAGGACATCTCGCCCAGTCGAGCGAGGTCGTGCGTGACAAGGGCGACCGCGGCGCCGGTGCGGGCGGCCGCGTCGGCGGCCTCGGCGCCGGCATGGCCGCCGCCGATCACGATGACGTCGAAGCGGTGTTTCACGTGAAACGCTCCCGGCCGTGTCCCAGAGGGGCGCCCGGCGGAGTCATTTCCCCAGGCAGAACTCGGCGAAGATATCGTCCAGAACGCGCTCGGCATCAACCCGGCCCAGGAGGATCTCCAGCGCGCGGGTGGAAAGGCGCAATTCCTCCGCCGCCACGTCCAGCGCCTCCTCCCCACGGGCGAGCCAACGGGCGGCGGCGGAGAGGTGGGTCGCGCCCTCCTCCAGCGCTCGCCGATGCCGGGCCCGGACCACGGAGGAGGCGCCGGCCGCCCGCTCGGCGAGCCGATCGCCGATGGCGGCGGTCAGCACCTCGACCCCGTCGCCCGTGGCAGCTGAGATCCGCAGGTCGGCCCGGACCGGCGCGCCGGGAAGGTCGGACTTGCTGGCGACGAGAAGGTCGTCGGGCTGCAAGAGGTCGCCCGGCGGCCCCTCGCCGCCGGGGGCCTGGAGGAAGATGCGCAGGTCCGCGTCCTCGGCCCGGCGGCGGGCGCGGGCGACGCCCATCGCCTCGACCGGGTCCTGGGTCTCGCGCAATCCGGCGGTGTCCAGCAGGGTCACGGGGAGTCCGGCGAGGTCCATGTGGACTTCGATCACATCGCGGGTGGTGCCGGCGATCTCCGAGGTCAGGGCCGCGTCGCGGCGTGCCAGGGCATTGAGAAGCGTGGATTTTCCGGCGTTCGGGGCGCCGATCAGCGCCACTTCGAACCCGTCGCGGATGCGCTCGGCGGCGGCGGCGCCGGCCAGCGCCTCGGCGATCTCGGCGGAGACGGAGGCGATCAGGGCCGAGACCTCAGGGGTCACGTCCGTCGGAACCTCCTCGTCGGCGAAGTCCATCACCGCCTCGACCAGCGCGCGGGCCCGGATCAGGCGCTTTCGCCAGCCGGCGGCGGCGTCGCCGAGCGCACCGCGCATCGAGCGCAGGGCCTGGCGGCGCTGCGCCTCGGTCTCCGCCCCGACGAGGTCGGCGAGGCCCTCGGCCTCCAGCAGGTCGATGCGGCCGGCCTCGAGCGCACGGCGGGTGAACTCTCCGGGTTCTGCAAGGCGCAGCCCGGGCAGGGCGCCCAGCGCGTTCAGCAGGGCGGAGACCGTCGCCGGTCCGCCATGTCCCTGAATTTCAAAAGTGTCCTCGCCGGTGAAGGACGCGCCGGCGGCGAAACGGATCACCAGCGCCTGATCGAGGAGCTCGCCCCCGCAGGACAGGTCCCGCAGCACCGCGCGTCGCGGTTCGGGCAGGTCTCCGGCGAGGGACAGGAGGGCGGCGTCCGCCGCAGGCCCCGAGACGCGGATCACCGCGATGGCGGCGCGGCCCCGACCGGTGGCCGGGGCGAAGATCGTGTCGCGGGGGGGAGGGACGGGGGGCATGAGCCCCCGTCAGGCGTTCATCGAGTCGAAGAACTCGGAGTTCGTCTTGGTCTGCTTCAGTTTGCCGAGCAGGAACTCGATCGCGTCGGCCGGGCCCATCGGGTTGAGGATGCGGCGCAGGACGAAGACCTTCGCCAGCTCCGACTTCTCGACCAGCAGGTCCTCCTTGCGGGTGCCCGACTTGAGGATGTCGATGGCCGGGTAGACGCGCTTGTCGGAGACCTTGCGGTCGAGCACGATCTCGGAGTTGCCGGTGCCCTTGAACTCCTCGAAGATCACCTCGTCCATGCGGCTGCCGGTGTCGATCAGCGCGGTGGCGATGATGGTCAGCGAGCCGCCTTCCTCGATGTTGCGCGCCGCGCCGAAGAAACGCTTGGGGCGCTGCAGGGCGTTGGCGTCGACGCCGCCGGTCAGCACCTTGCCCGAGGAGGGCACGACGGTGTTGTAGGCGCGGCCGAGGCGGGTGATCGAGTCCAGCAGGATGACCACGTCGCGGCCATGCTCGGTCAGGCGCTTGGCCTTCTCGATCACCATCTCGGAGACGGCGACGTGGCGCGTCGCGGGCTCGTCGAAGGTGGAGGCGACGACCTCGCCCTTCACCGAGCGCTGCATGTCCGTGACCTCCTCCGGCCGCTCGTCGATGAGCAGCACGATCAGGTAGACCTCGGGGTGGTTCTTCTCGATCGAGTTGGCGATGTTCTGCAGGATCACGGTCTTACCCGTGCGCGGCGGCGCCACGATCAGGCAGCGCTGGCCCTTGCCGATCGGGCTGACCAGGTCGATGACCCGCGCCGTCTTGTCCTTGATGGTGGGATCCTCGATCTCCATCTTCAGGCGCTGATCGGGATAGAGCGGCGTCAGGTTGTCGAAGTGAACCTTGTGACGCGCGTTCTCGGGATCGTCGAAGTTGAGCTTGTTGACCTTCACCAGGGCGAAGTAGCGCTCGCCCTCTTTCGGCGCGCGGATCAGACCTTCGACGGTGTCGCCGGTGCGCAGAGCGAATTTGCGGATCTGGTTGGGGGAAACGTAGATGTCGTCGGGACCGGGGAGGTAGTTCGCCTCGGGGCTGCGCAGGAAGCCGAACCCGTCCTGAAGCACTTCGAGCACGCCGTCGCCCGAGATCTCCACATCGCGGTCCGCCAGTTCCTTGAGGATGGCGAACATCATGTCCTGGCGGCGCAGGGTGGAGGCGCCCTCCACCTCCAGCTCTTCCGCGAAGGTGAGCAATGCGGTGGGAGACTTCGCCTTGAGCTCGGCGAGCTTCAGTTCTGAGATATCCATCTGGCGCCTGTGTGAGCCCGCTGATCGAACAAAAAGTGGGTGCCGGCGGGATAGGGGGGAAGGTGCGGGCGCGCTGAACGCGCGCCACGGTTGCAGCGTCATACGCGCAACCGATGTGAAATGTCAAACGACCTTCACGTGATGCAGCTTCTTTTCGCCGCCGGAGAGCGGGACGGCCGGGGAGTGGAGCCCTTCAGAAGGGCTCCACGATCGCCATGATGACGATGCCGACCATCAGGACGGCCGGGATCTCGTTCACCATCCGGAAGAAGCGGCCGGACCTGCGGGCAGGGTCGACGGCGAGCTCCTTCCGCCAGCGTGCGCACAGCATGTGGTAGACGGTCAGCAGGATCACAAGGGTCAGCTTCACATGCAGCCAGCCCGCCGTGGCCAGGACGTCGAAGCCGAGCGCCGTCAGCGTCAGCAGCCCGAACAACCAGGAGGAGATCATCGCGGGATTCATGATCCCGCGAAGCAGCTTGCGCTCCATCACCTCGAAGGTCGCGGCCTGTGGAGAACCCTGTGGAGCCGTCTCGGCGTGATATACGTAGAGCCTTGGCAGATAGAGCAAAGCGGCCATCCACGCGATGACGGAAATCACGTGGACAGCTTTCCACCAGGCGTAGTTCACCACGATCCAGTCCATCATCGCGTTCAACCCCTGATTGCATCCAGCAGGACGTGGACGTTTTCAGGGTCCGCGTCGGGCGTGATGCCGTGCCCGAGGTTGAACACGTGCGGCCCGCCGGCGAGATCGTCGCGGATCCGGCGCGCGGCGGCCTTCAGCGGCTCGCCGCCGGCCACCATCAGCAGCGGATCGAGGTTCCCCTGCACGCAGACACGGGGCTGGAGCCGCTCGGCGGCCCATTTCGTGGGAACATGCTGGTCGATGGCGACGCAATCGGCGCCGCAGGCGGCCGTGAAACCCTCGAGCCAGGCGCCCGCGCCCCGCGGGAACGCGATCACCGGCAGACCGGGGAAGCGGGATTTCAACTCCGCGGCGATCTTGCGGTTCGGCTCCAGGCACACCCGCTCGAAATCCAGCGCGCTGAGCGAGCCGGCCCAGCTGTCGAAGAGCTTCACGGCCTCGGCGCCGGCCTCCACCTGCCGGGCCAGATACTCGATGGTCGCGTCGGTGATGCGGTCGAGCAGCGCCTGGAAGGCCTCGGGCTGCTCGAGCATCATCTTGCGGGCCGGCTCCTGGCTGGGCGTGCCGCGCCCGGCGATCATGTAGGTCGCCACGGTCCACGGGGCGCCCGCGAAGCCGATCAGCGCGACCTCGGGGGGGAGCGCTTCGGCAAGGATCCTCACCGTCTCATAGACGGGTCCCACGGTCTCGTGGATCGCCTCGGTGGGGCGCAGGGCGGCGACGTCGGCCATGGTTCCCACGGTCGACAGGCGCGGGCCCTCGCCCTGCACGAAGCTCAGGTCGGCCCCGAGGCCCTGGGGAACCAGGAGGATGTCCGCGAACAGGATCGCCGCGTCGAAGCCGAAGCGGCGGATCGGCTGCAGCGTGACCTCGGCCGCGAGTTCGGGCGTGTAGCAGAGGTCCAGGAACGAGCCGGCCTTTTCGCGCGTCGCCCGATACTCGGGCAGATAGCGCCCCGCCTGGCGCATGAGCCAGACGGGGGGGACCGGGAGGGTCTCGCCGGCCAGCGCGCGGAGCAGCGGTTTCGCGTGTGGGCTCATGGGACCTCGAACAAGGAAGAAGGGTAGATAGGATGTGGTTAGGTGTTGGGCGGTGGATAACGGGGATCACCGCTCAGCGCGAGGGAATCCACAACTTAATCCACGGTTATCGACATCCATCCCCAGCCCGGGAAAACTGTTTGGGGACAATGTTCACAAATCTGCCGTATTTTCACGTAGCGATATCAGTAGTTTGCGAGCGTCTCTTGCGGCGGGGACTCCGATCCGTTCCGGAACGTTCCGCAGCCTGTGAAAGACGCCGAAGTTATCCACAGGCTCTGTGAGGAATCCTCGGAGTCGGTTTCCACAGTTGGATGGAATGGCGAGTTATACCGCAGGGTCTGAGGCGCCGGCGCCACAACCCCCGTTTGGAGCCGGTTATCCCCGACATCCCCCCTTATCCCCATACGTACCCCTCCCTAGAGTGCCTTCAAAACCGAATGTTCACCAATGAGGGAGGGGCGGTCCGAGGTGACGCAGCGGTCGGCTCGTCACGTTCTGCACCTTCTGTCGGATTCGACGGGAGAGACGGTGTCGGCCGCGGCCGGCGCCGTGATCAGCCAGTTCGAGGGGCTGGAGCTGACCCGGCGCATCCACGTCTTCGCCCGCTCGCGGCGCGAGATCGACCAGGCGCTCGACGCCATCGCGGCCGAGCCGGGGCTGGTCGCCTACACGCTGCTCGACGAGAAGCTCGCCGATCATCTGCGCGCGGGCTGCGAGCGGATCGGGGTGCCAGCCGTCGCCCTGCTCGACCCGTTCTTCCGCGCCCTGACCGACTATGTCGGCGCCCAGCGGGGCAAGAAGCGGCCCGGGCGGCAGCACGACGTGGACCTGAGCTATTTCGACCGCGTCTCGGCCATCGACTACGCCATGGCCCATGACGACGGCGCGACCTCCGACCGGCTGAAGAAGGCGGACGTGATCCTGGTGGGGGTCTCGCGCACCTCCAAGACGCCGACCTGCCTCTATCTCGCGGTGCGCGGCGTGAAGGCGGCGAACGTGCCGCTGGTGCCCGGCGCCTCGCTGCCCAAGGGGCTCGAGGCCGCCATCGCCCAGGGCATCCCGACCGTGGGCCTGATCGCCTCGCCCTCGCGGCTGGTGCAGGTGCGCGGCCAGCGGCTGGAGGCGATCGGCGCCGCGCCGGGCATGAACTCCGACGCCTACGCCGACCCCGAGCGGGTGCGCGAGGAAGTCTCTCAGGCGCGCCTGCTGTTCGACCGGCTGGGCCTGCCGGTGATCGACGTCACCCGGCGCTCGATCGAGGAGACCGCCGCCTCGATCCTCGCCATCCTCCGCGCCCATGGCGAGAGCCCTTCATGACCGACCCCCTCGTCCTCGCCTCCGCCAGCACGGCCCGCGCCGAGATGCTGCGCGCCGCCGGGGTGGAGATAGAGATCCTCCCCGCCCGCATCGACGAGGAGGAAATCCGCCTCGCCTTCCGCGCCGAGGGCGCCAGCGCGCGCGACCTCGCCGATGCGCTGGCCGAGCTGAAGGCGAAGAAGATCTCCGCGAAGCTCCCCGGCGCGCTGGTGCTGGGGGCCGACCAGACGCTGGCGGCGGGCGAGGCGCAGTTCGACAAGCCCCGCGACCGGGCCGAGGCGCGCGCGCAGCTCCTGACGTTGCGGGGGCGCACGCACCATCTCCACTCGGCCGCGGTCATCGCACTGGACGGCAAGCCGATCTTCCGTCATGTCGGGACCGCGCGGCTTTCGATGCGTCCATTCTCCGACAGGTTTGTCGACGACTATCTCGAGCGTCTGGGCGATGCCGTCCTGACCACGGTCGGCGGCTATCACCTGGAGGGGCTGGGGGCGCAGCTTTTCGCCCGCGTGGACGGCGATCACTTCACGGTCCGGGGGCTGCCTTTGCTGGAGGTCCTGGGCTTTCTGCGGGCGAGAGGGCGTCTGATCGAATGAGTGCGAACCGACTGCCGCTCGCCGGGGTTCTGGGCTGGCCGATCGCGCATTCGCGCTCGCCGCGGCTGCATCGCCACTGGCTCGCCCGCTACGGGATCGAGGGCGATTACATCACCCTGGGCGTCGAGCCCCGCGACTTCGAGGCCGCCTTCCGCGCCCTGCCCCTGCTGGGATTCCGGGGCGTGAACGTCACCATCCCCCACAAGGAGACGGTGCTGCGGCTGGCGACCAAGGTGTCGGACCGCGCGGCCCTGATCGGGGCGGCCAACACGATCACCTTCCGCGAGGACGGCTCGATCTACGCCGACAACACCGACGGCTACGGGTTCCTCGAGAACCTGCGCGCCGGGGCGGCCGGCTGGAAGGCCTCCGAGGGGCCGGCGCTGGTGCTTGGGGCTGGGGGAGCTTCCCGCGCGATCATCTCGGCGCTGCTGTCGGACGGCGCGCCGGAGATCCGGCTGGCGAACCGCACGCGCTCGCGCGCAGAGTTCCTTGCGGGAGAGTTCGGCGGCCGGGTGAAGGTCGTCGACTGGCTGCATATCGAGGACGCGCTCGACGGGGTGGCGACGGTGGTCAACACCACCTCGCTGGGCATGACCGGCCAGCCGCCGCTGCAGATCTCGCTGAAGCGCGCGCCCAAGACCGCGCTGGTCAACGACATCGTCTATTCCCCCCTGATGACCCCCCTGCTGGAGGAGGCGCAGAGCCGCCGGATGCGCTGGGTCGACGGCATCGGGATGCTGCTGCATCAGGGCCGTCCGGGATTCGAGGCCTGGTTCGGCGTGGCGCCGGAGGTCGACGCCGACCTGCGCGCGGCCGTGCTGGCGGAGTGAGCATGAAACTGATCGCGCTGACCGGCTCCATCGGCATGGGCAAGAGCACCACGGCGAAGATGTTCGCCGAGGAGGGCGTGCCGGTCTGGGACGCCGACGCCGCGGTCGCCCGCGTCTACGGCCCCGGCGGCGCCGCGGTGCCGATGATCGCCGAGCTGCTCCCCCACGCCGTGACCGGCGAGGGAGAGGCGAGGCACGTCGACCGCGCCGCCCTGCGCGCCGCCGCCACCGCCGACCCAACGCTGATCCCGAAGCTGGAAAAGATCGCCCACCCGCTGGTCGGCGTGGATCGCCAGGCGTTCCTGGCGAAGGCCGAGGCCGAGGGTCACGACCTCGCGCTCTGCGACATCCCCTTGCTGTTCGAGACCGGCGGCGAAAAGCGCTTCGATGCGGTCGTCGTGGTCACCGCCCCCGCCGAGGTGCAGCGCGCGCGGGTGCTGGAGCGGCCGGGGATGAGCGAGGCGACGTTCCTCACGATCCTCGCCAAGCAAACCCCCGACGCTGAAAAGCGCGCCCGCGCGGACTACATCGTGGACACCTCGCAGGGGCTGGAGCCCGCCCGCGCCCAGGTGCGCGAGGCTCTGGCGAAAATCCGGGAGAGCTGAGCCATGCGCGAGCTGGTGATGGACACCGAGACCACCGGCTTTGAGCCGAAGGAGGGTCACCGCCTGGTCGAGCTCGGCGCGGTGGAGCTGTTCAACCACGTGCCCACCGGCCGCTTCTACCACCAGTACATCAACCCCGAGCGCGACGTGCCGATCGAGGCGTTCAACGTCCACGGCCTCAGCCAGGACTTCCTGTCGAAATACCCGACTTTCGACCGGGTGGCGGATGCGTTCCTGGAGTTCCTCGGCGACGCCAAGCTGGTGATCCACAACGCCGAATTCGACATGCGGTTCATCAACGCCGAGCTCGGCTGGCTGCAGAAGCCGCCGCTGCCGATGGACCGCGCCATCGATACGCTCGCCATCGCGCGCAAGCGCTACCCGGGCTCGCCCAACACGCTGGACGCGCTGTGCCGGCGCTTCGGGATCGACAACTCGGGGCGCGAGAAGCACGGGGCGCTGCTCGACTCCGAGCTGCTGGCCGAGGTCTACCTCGAGCTGATCGGCGGCCGGCAGCCGGACTTCGGCCTCGCCGCCGCCGGCGGCGGGTCGAACCAGAACGCGGCCAACCGGGCCTACACGCCCCCGCCCCGTCCCCGCCCCCTGCGCCCCCGCCTGACCGAGGCCGAGGCCGCCGCCCATGCCGCCTTCGTGGCCGAGATGGGCGACGCGGCGCTGTGGACCAAGCTCTCCGGCGGCTCCTGATCCCGGCGCCCGCTCAGCCCGCGGCCGAGAGCCTGGCGTCGGCCTCCGCCTGCGCGCGGATCATCGCCTCGGTCGCGGCCCGGTCCGCGGGGCGGCCGAACAGCCAGCCCTGGGACGAGGCGCAGCCGGCCCGGCGCAGGAAGGCGAGCTGCGCCTCGGTCTCCACCCCCTCGGCCAGCACCGGGATCTCCAGCGCCTCGCCCAGGATCAGGGTGGAGCGGACGATCGCCGCCCCCTGCCGGTCGTCGGGCAGGTTCTGGATGAAGCTGCGGTCGATCTTGATCTTGTCGAAGGGGAACGCCTTCAGCGTGGCGAGCGACGCGTAGCCGGTCCCGTAGTCGTCCATCGCCACCCGCACGCCCGCCCGTTTCAGCGCCCCGATCACCCGTCGCGCCCGCTCGTGGTCCGCGATCAGGCTCGCCTCGGTGATCTCCAGCTCCAGCCGGCCGGCGTCGAGGCCGGTGACCAGCAGCGCGTCCATCACCGTCTCGGCGAAGTCGGGCCGGGCGAGCTGGCGCGGGGCCACGTTCACCGCGATCGAGATCGCGGCTGGCCAGCCGGCGGCGATGCGGCAGGCCTCCTGCAGGGCCCAGTCGCCGATCTCGCCGATCAGGCCGGTGCTCTCGGCCAGGGGCACGAACTCGTCCGGGCCGACCAGGCCGCGGACCGGGTGGCGCCAGCGCAACAGCGCCTCGAACCCCACGATGCGGCGGGTCTCGTTGTCGTTCTGGGGCTGGAAGAACAGCTCCAGCTCGCGGTTCGCCAGGGCCGCCTTCAGCTCCATGGTCAGGGCCGAGCGTCCGCGGCTCGCCTCGTCCATGCGGGCGTCGTAGACCATCACGGGCTCGTCCGGCGCGGCCTTGGCGCGATGCATGGCGAGGTCGGCGCGCACCAGCAGCGCCTCGACGTCGCGGCCATGCTCGGGCGCCAGCGCCACGCCCACGCTGGCCCCGACCGAAAGGCGGGCGTCGGGCCACTCCACCTCCCCGGTCATCGCCTGGTGCAGGCGGCGGGCGAAGTCGACCGCCTCGGTCCGCGCCGCGCCGACCTTGAGCGCGATGAACTCGTCCGCCCCGGCGCGGCCGAGGATCTCCCCCGGCTCCAGCCGGGCCGAGGCGCGGTCGGCCAGCCGCGCCAGCAGGTGATCGCCGGCGTCGTGGCCGTGGACGTCGTTGATCGGCTTGAAGCGGTCGAGGTCGACGACCACCACCGCGATCCCCGCCTCCAGCGCGGAAGCCGAGCGCAGCAGACGCGCGAGCGAGCGGCGCAGGTTGGCGCGGTTGGGCAGGCCGGTCAGCGCGTCGTGCAGGGCGGCGTGGGTCATCCGCTCCCCATGCTCGCGGCGGCCGGCCTCGTCGATCATGAAGCTGGTGGCGCCGACCAGCAGGATCAGCGCGGTGACGCAGACCACCATCGCCGCCAGCAGCGAGTCCGGGATCAGCTCCACCCCCGCGGGCGGCGCCTCGCCCGTGGAGACGACGGTCAGCGCGCCCATGGCGGTGAAATGCGCGACGCAGATCGCCAGCATGAACAGGCCCGCGCCCGTGCACCAGCACAGGCGCGTCCGCGGCCGCGCCACGCGGTTCGCGGCCAGCGCCCCCAGCAGCGGCCCCGCCGCCGCCGAGGCCGCCACGAGGTCGAGGTCCCAGCGCATCTCCGCCGCCATCTGCAGAGAGGCCATGCCGACGAAATGCATCGCGACGATCGCCCCGCCCATCACGGCGCCCCCGGCCTCGGCCAGGCGCGAGCCGTCGGCGACGCGGATCATCAGCTGGCCCAGCAGCACGCCCGTCATGGCGATGCCCAGCGACAGCAGGGTCAGGCCGGGATCGTAGCCATGGGGCACGCCGGGGTCGAAGCCCAGCATGGCGACGAAATGGGTGGTCCAGATCGTGGCTCCGCCGACCACCGCCGACTGCACCACGAACCAGGCGCCGCGGCGCCCCCGCTCCCGCGGGACCATGCGGAACAGGCGCGCGGAGACGACCGACCCGATCAGCGCCGTCGCCCCCGCGAGGATCACCAGGCGCAGGTCATGGCCGTCCTGGAGGCAGGCGAGGATGCGGATCACGCTGGGCCCGTCGGGAAGCTCTGTTTCTGAGCTTCGGACCCTGCCACGATTCGCTTTATGGAGCGTTTCGCCCCCGTCGGGGCCAGGCGCGGGGCGAGGCCGCCGCGCGGGACGGGACGGCGCGTCGCCGTCCCGTCCGATCAGGCGTGGATCAGGCGCGGATCAGGCGGTGCCGACCGGCTGGCCGCCCTGCGCCGCCTGGCGGCGGGCGACTTCCTGGCGGTAGATCGAGACGAAGTCGACCATGTCCAGCATCAGCGGCGGGTAGCCGCCGTCGCGGGTCACGTCGGCCACGATGCGGCGCGCGAAGGGGAACAGCTGGCGCGGGCACTCGATCAGCAGCAGCGGGTGCAGATGCTCCTGCGGGACGTTCTTGATCGAGAACAGGCCGGCGTAGTCCAGCTCGGCGATGAACACGGTCTTGTCGCCCGCCTTCGAGGTCGCCGACAGCTTCAGCGAGACCTCGTAGCGGTCGTCGCCCCGCGGCTTGGCGTCGAGGTTCACCGAGACCTGGATCTCCGGCTTGTCCTCGGGCAGCGCGCCCGACTGGGCGGCGACGTTCTCGAACGACAGGTCGCGCACGTACTGAGAAAGGATCTGGACCTGCGGCGGCGACTGCGGCTGCTGCGGCGGGGTCTGGGCGTCGGCCATTGGCGCGAACTCCGGGTGTTCCGTGGGTCGGACAGGCGAAAATTTCCGGTCGCAGCGCTAGCACGCAGGGCCCGGGGCCGCAACGTGGCCGGACGCGGCGGCGCCGGGGGCCGGGCTCAGGGCTCGCGGGTCCAGCCGCTGGCGCCCGGCGACGGGTCGCGCCGGTCCGAGGCGTCGTCGTCGGCCGTCTCGAACTCGCCGTCGATCACGTCTCCGCCAGCGGGACCGGGGCGCGGACCCGGTCGCGGACCGCCGTGGGGCCCCGCGAACGGGTCGCCGCCGGCGCGGTAGCCGCCCGAGGAGGAGGTCATCACCACCCGCCCGCTGCGCACCCCGGCGGCGAGCCGCGCGGCCCCCCAGCGGATCAGCGCCGCGCGCACCGGCGGCAGCAGCAGCGCCAGCCCGCAGGCGTCGGTGAAGAAGCCCGGCGTCAGCAGCAGCACGCCCGCCACCAGGATCATCGCCCCATGGGCGATGGGACCCGAGGGATCTCCGCCCCGCGAAAGGCTTTCCTGCAGGCGCATCATCGCGCCGCGGCCCTGCTTGCGCAGCAGCCAGCTTCCGGCGAGCGCGGTGGCGATCACGGTCGCCAGGGTCGGCCAGAGGCCGATGGCGCCGCCCACCTGGATGAACAGCGCGATCTCGATGATCGGCACCACCGCGAGCAGGATGAACAGGGGCATGTCGGCGGGTCTCCTCCGTCGAAGTCTTGGCCGTCTCGGTCCGGGCGGTCCGTCCTGGGGATCGCCCGCGCGCAGCCCCGGGTTGCGCGGCCGCGTCGCAGGCGTCTGCCCGTTGGACAGGGGCCGCCGCTGACCTTACATAGGCACACGGACGCCCGCCCGCCACGCCAGCCGCCCTCCGGACCGCAAGCCGGGGGAGCGGCGCCTGCATGAAGACGCTCGAGATGGACGACATGACCCAGCTCATCATCCTCGCCGCCATCGCGATCTTCGTGCTGTGGCGGCTGAAGAACGTGCTGGGCACGCGCACCGGCTACGAACGCATGCCCGGCGAGCGGCCGGAGCCCGCCGCGACCCCCTCCCGCCGCAAGAGCGGCTTCGAGGTGATCGAGGGCACGGCCAACGCGGACGCCGCCATCGACGCCGACATCGCCCGCGTCGCCGACGTCGACGGCGAGACCGGCGAATCCCTGCGCCGCATGGCCCGCGCCGAGCCGGGCTTCCGCCCCTCCGAGTTCGTGGACGGCGCCAAGCAGGCCTACGAGATGATCCTGATGGCCTTCGAGACCGGCGACACCCGCGCCCTGCGCCCGCTGCTCTCGGACGAGGTCTACCAGAGCTTCGTCGCCGCAATCCGCCAGCGCGAGACCGAGGGCCTGACGGTCGAGGCCCGCTTCGTGGGCGTGAAGGAGGCGCGGATCTTCTCGGCCATGTTCTCGGACGAGGACCGCGAGGCCGACATCGAGGTGCGCTTCGTGGGCGAGCTGGTCTCGGTCGTGCGCAACGCCGAGCATCAGGTGGTCGAGGGCGATCCCAACGAGATCCGCCGCCAGACCGACCTTTGGACCTTCACCCGCAAGATGGGGTCGAACGACCCGAACTGGGTCCTCACCGCGACCGGCGGCTGAGCGCGCGCGCGGGGTCCCGGCATGGCCTCCCGCCGTCGCCGCCGCCCGCGCCTGAGCGAGGCCGACTTG
Source organism: Albimonas pacifica (assembly GCF_900113695.1). Classification (GTDB taxonomy): domain Bacteria; phylum Pseudomonadota; class Alphaproteobacteria; order Rhodobacterales; family Rhodobacteraceae; genus Albimonas; species Albimonas pacifica. The sequence continues at coordinate 461,792 of NZ_FOQH01000004.1, forward strand.
GGACTGTGGCGCGCCGCCATGCGCGACGCGACCCCGCTGGAGGGGCGCGACCGCGCCCCCGGCGACCTGCCGACCGAGACCTCGCCCGCCGCCATGGCCGCGGGCAAGGTCCGCCCCGCCGACCCCTCCGAGGGCCGGAGCGAGGCTCCGCCCCCCGATCCCGCGCCCCTGCCAGCGCCGCCGCCGCGCACGGTCCTGCGTCCCGTCGGCCGGCCGCGCCCGCAGACCACCGCCACCTTCCACCCGCCGGCGCTGGACACGTTCGACCCGGCCGCGGGGCTCGACCGCCGCACGGCCGACCGCCTGAAGCGCGGCCGCCGCCCGCCCGAGGCGCGGCTCGACCTGCACGGCATGACCGCCGACCGGGCGCATGCGTCGCTGTCGAGCTTCATCCGCTCGACCCGCGCCCAGGGCCTGCGCTGCGTGCTGGTGGTGACCGGCAAGGGCGGCCGCAAGCCGGTCGAGGACGCCCCCTTCATGCCCGAGCGCACCGGCGTCCTGCGCCACGCCGTGCCCCTGTGGCTCGGCCAGGCGCCGCTCGCCCACATGATCGTCGGCATCTACCCCGCCCACCGCAGCCACGGCGGCGAGGGCGCGCTCTACGTCTACCTGCGCAAGATCCGGGGCTGAGCAGGCGAGCCTCGCGCCGCCCCGGTGCTCCGGGCGCCCGGCCCGCGAAGCGCGCGCCCCGGGCTTGACCCGGGGCCGCGTGTTACAGGCGCTGCTTCCGGGCGTTGCGCGGGCGGGCGGCGTCGGGCCGCGATCATCCACGCGGCGTCCGCGGCTCCGGTCGGGGAGAGGCCCCGGATCAAGTCCGGGGCGCCCGTGGCACGCCGTCTTCCAGGCGCAGGCGCGGGGGGGACGTGGCGGCCCTCCAGACGCGAAGCGGCGGCGAGGCTTTCGCGCCCGCCGCCGCTTCGGGTGGGTGGCGGGAGGGGCCGGCCCCTCCCGCAGCCCGATCACTCGACCCAGCGGACCTCGCGCAGGTCGTTGGCCTGGGTGGGCTGGTTCTGCCACAGGCCCTCGAGGCCCTTTTTGGCCACCACGGTCTTGCCGAGCTGGAACAGGAAGCCGTTGACCGCGTCCTCGGCGATCTTGGTCTGAACCGCCTTCTGCAGTTCGATCCGCTTCTCCGGGTCGGCCTCGGCGGCGAGCTGGGTCATCAACTCGCGGACCTCGGTCCCCGGATAATTGAAGTAGTAGTTGTCGCGGGTGTAGATCTGCAGGTCGTCGGGCTCGGTGTGGGCCACGATCGTCAGGTCGTAGTCGCCGCCCTTGTAGACCTGGTCCAGCCACTGCGCCCACTCGACCGGGATGATCTCGAGCTTGATCCCGGCCTCGGCCAGCTGGGCCGCCACGATCTCGCCGCCGCGGCGGGCGTAGACCGGGGGCGGCAGCTTCAGCGTGGCCGAGAAGCCGTCGGGGAAGCCCGCCTCGGCCAGCAGGGCCTTGGCCTTCTCGAGGTCGTGGGGGTAGAGGCCCGACAGGTCCACGAAGGCGGGGCCGGAGGGCGGATAGTGGGTGTAGATCGGCTCGCCCGAGCCGAACATCGCCCCGTCGATGATCGCCTGCCTGTCGAGCGCGTGGGCGATCGCCTGGCGGACCTTCAGCTGGTCGAAGGGCGGCTTGGCGTTGTTGGTCGAGAGAATCGTCTCGCCCTCGGTCGTGCCGCGCACCACGGTGAAGCGGGGGTCGGCCTCGATCTGGGGCAGGGTCTCGGGCGACGGCCAGTTGGGGAAGGCGTCCACGTCGCCGGCCATCAGCGCGGCCAGCGCCGCGGTCGGGTCGGAGATGAACTTGAAGGTCGCCGAGTCGAGCGGCGCCGGCTCCCCCCAGTAGTCCGGGTTCTTCTCCAGCGTCACGGACGAGCCCTTGGCCCAGTCCTTGAACTTGAACGGCCCGGTGCCGACGGGGTTGGTGGCGTTGTCCGCGGCCGAGGCCTCGTCCACGATCACCGCATCGCCCCAGCCCATCTTGTAGGGGAAGTTGCCGGTGGGGCGCTTGAGGGTGATCTTCACCGTGGCGGGGTCGACCACCTCGATGCTCTCGATCGGCTCGAACAGGCCCTTCTGCGCGTTCTGGCTGTCGGGGCCCATGGCGCGCTCGTAGGAGAACTTCACGTCGTCGGCGGTGAAGTCGGCCCCGTCGTGGTACTTGGCGCCCTCGACCAGGTGGAAGGTGTAGACCAGCCCGTCCTCGGAGATGTCCCAGGACGTCGCCAGCGAGGGCTGGACCTGCCCCTCCTTGTCGATGCGGGTCAGGCCCTGCAGGACGTTCTGGTAGACGATCTCGTCGATCGCCGCGGCGGCGCCGGCGGTGGGATCGAGGTTCGGCGGCTCGAGCGCGACGCCCAGGTTCACATGCGTCTGCGCGGCGAACGCGGGGCCGGCCATCAGGGCGACCGTCGCGGCGCCCAGAAGGAAGCGTTTCATTCGTCTCTCCCGGTCGGAGGCTATGTCGGCGTCCGGCCCCGCTCTCGTCGTGTCGCGCGCTTTCCCGGGAGGGGGGTCGCGCCGCCGGCGGGGTCCCGACGGCGGCATATTCATCGCCTTGGCCCGCGACGTCCAGCGTCGCGGCGCGCCCCGGGGGCATGACCTGAGCGTCACGGGGGCCGCCGGGGGCCGTTGCCGCGGCGCGGGCGGCGATGCTATGCCCGCGCCGGGCCGCGCAAGGCCCCCGCAGCCGGAAGGAGCGCCGCCATGACCATTCCCGCGACCGTCACCGGAGTCTCCGGCCGCATGGGCCGGATGCTGGTCGAGGCGGCGAAGGAGCATCCCGAGATCCACCTGACCGGCGCCACCGAGCGTCCCGGCCACGACTGGATCGGCCGCGACCTGGGCGAGTGCCTGGGCGGCGCGCCGCTGGGCGTGATCGTCGAGGACGACCCGCTGGAGGCCTTCGCCCGCTCCCGCGCGGTGTTCGACTTCACCTCGCCCGCGGGCTCGGTCGCCCATGCCGCGCTCGCCGCGCAGGCGCGCTGCGTGCACGTGATCGGCACCACCGGCTTCGAGGACGCGCACCTGGCGAAGCTGGAGGCGGCCGCGCGCCACTCGGTCCAGATCCGGGCGGGCAACTTCTCGCTGGGCGTGAACCTGCTGTGCGTGATGACCGAGAAGGTGGCGAAGGCCTTCGGGCCGGGCTGGGACGTCGAGATCGTCGAGATGCACCACCGCCACAAGGTCGACGCGCCCTCGGGCACCGCGCTGATGCTGGGGGAGGCGGCGGCGAAGGGGCACGACTCCAACCTGTCCGAGGTGATGGACTCCGGCCGCCACGGGCAGACCGGCGCCCGGAAGGACGGGGCCATCGGCTTCGCCGCCCTGCGCGGCGGCGACGTGGTGGGCGAGCACGAGGTGATCTTCGCCAACGCCGGCGAGCGGGTGATCCTCAAGCACATCGCCACCGACCGGATGATCTTCTCGCGCGGCGCGATGACCGCCGGGGTCTGGGGGCAGGAGAAGAAGCCCGGCCAGTACACGATGACCGACGTCCTCGGCTTGTGAGCCGGCCGGTCGCCGGGCGTCGCCCGGCGCTCGCCCCTGCGGGGCGGAGAGCAGAGATGTTGCGCGAGGCCGCCCTTCGGGCGGCTTTCGTCCCTTCGGGACCCGGTCGCGCGATCAAGGATTGAGTTCCGCGGGCGGAGCGCGGAGACAGGACGGGTGAACACGCCCGCGCACCTGATCTTCGCCGCCGCCGCCTTCGCGCGTCCTGTCCCGCCGGGGCCCGGGGCTGCGGCCGCGCGCCGGCGCAACCTGGCGGCGCTGGCCGGGGGGATCGCGCCGGACCTGGGGCTCTTCGCGCTGTTCGCCTGGGCGCGCTGGGTGCAGGGCCACGACCTGCCGACGATCTTCGGGCAGGACTACGGCTCTCCCCTCTGGCAGGGGATGTTCCGGGTCGACAACTCGATCGTCCTGTGGGGCGCGCTGGCGCTGGCGGCGCTGGCCCTGCGCCGACCGACGCCGGCGGTCTTCGCGGGGGCGGCGCTGCTGCATCTCGCCTTCGACCTGCCGCTGCACCACTCCGACGCCCGGCCGCATTTCTGGCCCGTGACCGACTGGGTGTTCCGCAGCCCGCTCAGCTACTGGAACCCCGCCCGCCACGGGCACGAGGTGGCGCTGGCCGAGGGCGCGCTGTGCCTCCTGCTGGCGGTCGTGCTGTGGCGACGCTTCCGCGGGGCCTGGACCCACGCGGCGATCCTGATCCTGCTGGCGGTGGAGGCGGCGCCGACCGTGGTCTGGCCCTGGCTGCTAGCCCCGGGCTGAACCCCGCTCAGTGCTTCACCGAGCCGGAGAACAGGTTCATCACCACCACGCCTGCGATGATCAGGCTGATGCCGATCAGCGCCGGCAGGTCCAGCCGCTGGCCCATGAACACCCAGCCGACCAGCGTGATCATCACCGTGCCCACGCCCGACCAGATCGCATAGGCGATGCCCGTGGGGATCGTCTTCAGCGTCAGCGACAGGAAAAAGAAGGCGATGGCGTAGCCGATCACCACCAGCACCGTCGGCCCCAGCTTCGTGAACCCGTCGGAGGCCTTGAGGAAGGTGGTGCCGAACACCTCGCCGGTGATCGCGATCAGAAGGTAGATCCAGACCTGCATCGCCCCGTCTCCTCTGCCGGCGTCCGCCGCCCTCAGACCACGGAGGGCGGGCGAGAGGCAAGAGCGGGCGCCTCAGAGCCGCGCGCGCATCGCATCCGCGAAGGCGCGCGCCACCCGGCGGATGCGGGCGAGCTCGGCCGTGTCCTGGTGCATCACCAGCCAGTAGGCGCGGGTGATCCGCGTGACCTCTGGCATCACCGGCACGAGGCCGGGACGGCGACGGGCCATGAACTCGGGCAGCATCCCGAGCCCCGCCCCCGCCGCCACCATCTCGAGCTGCACCAGCAGCGAGGTCGAGGCGACCGCGGGCGTCGGCGCGCCCGGGATCTCGGTCAGGTAGTCGAGCCCCTTGTCGAAGATCAGGTCGGGCACGTAGCCCACCAGCCGCCAGCGGCGCAGCTCCTCGGGCGTGCGCGGGGGCCGGTCGCCCAGCAGCTCGGCCGATCCGTAGAGCTGCAGGCGATAATCCGCGATCTTGCGAATCCTGAGCCGGCCCGCGGCGGGGGGCGTGACGACGATGGCGAAATCCGCCTCGCGCTGGGACAACGAGAAGGTCCGCGGCAGGGCGACGATCTGGATCTCGAGCCGCGGATAGCTCTCCACCAGGTCGGCGACGGCGGCGGGGGCGAGGTGGCTCGCCGCCCCCTCCGGCATGCCGATGCGCACGGCGCCCGACAGCTCGTCCTGCCGGCCCCCCACCTCGGCGGCGGCGAGCATGGACGCGCTCTCCATCGCCTCGGCCGTGGGCAGCAGGGCGCGACCGGCCTCGGTCAGCGCATAGCCCCGGGGCGAGCGGTCGAAGAGCCTCGCCGACAGCGCCCGCTCCAGCGCCCCGACCCTGCGCGAGACGGTGGCGTGGTCCACGCCCAGCGCGCGGGCGGCCTCGGTCAGGCGCCCGGTGCGGGCCACCTGCAGAAAAAAGCGCATGTCGTCCCAGTTCATCGGGCCATTGTGCAGGAATGCACATCCAAAGTGGAGATTCTCCCATTGCCCTGCGTGAAATTTCGTGGAGGGTGGCGTCCGACTGATCGACAGGTCGACAAACGCGGGAGGAAACACGCGATGGTCACCGAGCTCACCCACTGGATCGACGGCAAGCACGTCAAGGGAACCTCCGGGCGGTTCGCGGACGTCTACAACCCCGCGACCGGCGAAGTGCAGGCCAAGGCGCCGCTCGCCACGGTCGAGGAGATCGACGCGGCCGTGCAGTCCGCCAAGGCCGCCCAGCCCGCCTGGGCCGCGGTCAACCCGCAGCGCCGCGCCCGCGTGCTGATGAAGTTCGTCGAGCTTCTGCACCGCGACATGGACAAGCTGGCCGAGGCCCTCAGCCGCGAACACGGCAAGACCCTGCCCGACGCCAAGGGCGACGTGATCCGCGGGCTGGAAGTGGCCGAGTTCTGCATCGGCGCCCCCCACCTGCTGAAGGGCGAGTTCACCGACGGCGCCGGCCCGGGCATCGACATCTACTCGATGCGCCAGCCGCTGGGCGTGGCCGCGGGCATCACGCCCTTCAACTTCCCCGCCATGATCCCGATGTGGAAGTTCTGCCCCGCGATCGTGTGCGGCAACGCCTTCATCCTGAAGCCGTCCGAGCGCGACCCCTCCGTCCCCCTGATGCTCGCCGAGCTGATGAAGGAGGCGGGGCTGCCCGACGGCATCCTCCAGGTGATCAACGGCGACAAGGTTGCGGTGGACGCGATCCTCGACCATGAGGACATCGGCGGCGTGGGCTTCGTCGGCTCGACCGCGATCGCGCATTACGTCTATTCGCGCGGCACCGCGGCCGGCAAGCGCGTGCAGTGCTTCGGCGGCGCCAAGAACCACATGATCATCATGCCCGACGCGGACCTCGACCAGGCCGCCGACGCGCTGGTGGGCGCGGGCTACGGCGCCGCCGGCGAGCGCTGCATGGCGATCTCGGTCGCCGTGCCGGTCGGCGAGAAGACCGCCGACCTGCTGATCGAGAAGCTGATCCCCAAGATCGAGGCGCTCAAGGTCGGCCCCTACACCGCCGGCGACGACGTGGACTACGGCCCCGTGGTGACCGCGGCCGCGCGCGAAAAGATCCTGGGCCTCGTGGACCAGGGCGTGAAGGAGGGCGCGACGCTCGCCGTCGACGGCCGCGACTTCAAGATGCAGGGCTACGAGAACGGCTACTTCATCGGCCCGTGCCTGTTCGACAACGTCACCAAGGACATGTCGATCTACAAGGAGGAGATCTTCGGCCCGGTCCTCTCGACCGTGCGCGCGAAGACCTATGAGGAGGCGCTGAGCCTCGCCATGGACCACGAGTACGGCAACGGCGTCGCGATGTTCACCCGCGACGGCGACGCGGCGCGCGACTTCGTCAACCGCATCAACGTGGGCATGGTGGGCGTGAACGTGCCGATCCCGGTGCCGCTGGCCTACCACACCTTCGGCGGCTGGAAGAAGTCCGTGTTCGGCGACCTGAACCAGCACGGGCCCGACGCCTTCCGCTTCTACACCCGCACCAAGACGGTCACCTCGCGCTGGCCGTCGGGCGTCAAGGAAGGGGCCGAGTTCGTCATCCCGACGATGGCCTGACCCAGGAGAGAGCATGAGCGACGAGCCCCTGAAGCGGCGGGAGATCGCCGCCCCCGACGCGCCCCCCGCCCCGGCGGGCTACGCCCAGGCGCTGGAGGTGACGGGCGCCACGCGAACGCTGTGGATCAGCGGCCAGGTGCCGCTGGACGCAGCCCGCAAGGCGCCCGAGGGATTCGACGCCCAGGCTCGCCAGGTCTGGTCGAACGTCGAGGCGCAGCTGCGCGCCGCGGGCTACACGCTCGACCACCTGGTGAAGGTCACCACCTGGCTCGCCGACCGCTCGCTGGCCGGCGAATACCGGGCGATCCGGGCCGAGGTGCTGGGCGACCGCCGCCCCACGATGACCACGCTGGTCGCCGAGATGTTCGATCCCGGCTGGCTGCTGGAAGTCGAGGCGGTGGCCCAGGCCTGAGCCCCGCGATGCGCGGAGGGGCGGTCAGCCGCCCTTCCGTCTCTGGTGGAACAGCCCGCCGACGAAGCCGCCCAGGCCCAGTCCGACGATGGTGGCGAGCGGCTCCGGCGGCGGGAATCCCGCCAGGATCATGAGAAGGTTGGCCGCGAAGCCGCCCACGGCGCCCACAAGCGCGTATTTCACCGGCGTCTCGAACCGGCCGAGAAACGAGAACATGCCGCGCCCCCTGCGCCCCGTTGCGTGTCGGCGGACCCTATCCGCCCCGCGACCCCGGCCGCAAGGAACCGCCCGGCGGGAGGAGGACCAATGGATTTCGCGCTGAGCGAGGAGAGCCAGGCGCTCTACGACATGGCCCTGTCCTTCGGGCAGGACCGCATCGCCCCCCACGCCGCCGAATGGGAGGCCGCCGGCACGATCCCGCGCGAGCTGCTGCGCGAGGTCGGCGCGCTGGGCCTCGGCGCCATCTACTGCTCGGAAGAGCATGGGGGGTCGGAGCTGTCGCGCCTCGACGCCACCCTGATCTTCGAGGCGCTGGCGCAGGCCTGCCCCTCGGTCGCGGCCTTCATCTCGATCCACAACATGTGCGCGAAGATGATCGACACCTTCGCCAGCGACGAGATGCGGGCGGAATGGATCCCCCGGCTCGCCAGCTTCGAGAAGGTGGCGAGCTACTGCCTGACCGAGCCGGGCTCCGGCTCCGACGCCTCCGCGCTGAAGACCAAGGCCGAGAAGACCAACGAGGGCTACGCCCTGACCGGCAACAAGGCTTTCATCTCCGGCGGCGGGTTCTCCGACGTCTACCTGGTGATGTGCCGGACCGGGGACGCGGGGCCCAAGGGCATCTCCTGCGTGCTGGTCGAGGACGGGGCCGAGGGGCTCAGCTTCGGGGCCCAGGAGAAGAAGATGGGCTGGAAGGCCCAGCCCACCGCGCAGGTGCAGTTCGACGATTGCCATATCCCCGCGAAGAACCTGCTGGGCGAGGAGGGGCGCGGCTTCGTCTACGCCATGAACGGGCTCGACGGCGGCCGGCTGAACATCTCCGCCTCGGCGCTGGGCGGCGCGCAGGCGGCGCTGTCGAAGGCGGTCGCCTACATGGGCGAGCGCAAGGCCTTCGGGCAGACGCTGGACCAGTTCCAGGCCCTTCAGTTCCGCCTCGCGGACATGGAGATCGAGCTGCAGGCCGCGCGCACCTTCCTGCGCCAGGCGGCCTGGAAGCTCGACCAGGGCGCGCCGGACGCGACCAAGTTCTGCGCCATGGCCAAGCGCTTCGTCACCGACACCGCCTTCGAGGTCGCCAACCAGTCGCTGCAGCTTCACGGCGGCTACGGCTATCTCGAGGACTACGGCATCGAGAAGATCGTGCGGGATCTGCGGGTTCACCAGATCCTCGAAGGCACCAACGAGATCATGCGCCTGATCACCGCGCGGGCGCTGCTCGCCGAGCGCGGCTGAGGGCTGAGGGAGAGACCATGACCGACCTTATCGTCACCACCGAGGGCCGCGCCGGCCGGATCACCATGAACCGCCCCAAGGCGCTGAACGCGCTGAGCTGGGAGATGTCGCTGGCGCTGGAGGCGGGCTTGAACGCCTGGAAGGACGACCCCGCGATCGACCTGGTGGTGATCGACGCCTGCGAGGGCCGCGCCTTCGGCGCCGGCGGCGACATCCGCAACATGTGGGAGCATGGCTCGAAGGGCGACTACGCCTACTCGCGCGGGTTCTGGTCCGACGAATACCGGATGAACGCGCTGCTGCGGAACTACCCCAAGCCGGTGGTCTCCTTCGTGGACGGCATCGTGATGGGCGGCGGCGTCGGCATCGCCTCCAACTGCTCGCACCGCTGCTTCTCGGAGAAGACGCTGCTGGCGATGCCCGAGACCGGGATCGGCCTGCTGCCCGACGTCGGCGGCACCTTCATCCTGTCGCGCTCTCCCGGCCGCACGGGCGAGTTCCTGGGCCTGACCGGCACCCGCATCGGCGTCGCCGACGCGATCTTCGCGGGCTTTGCGGACCACTTCGTCCCCTCCGCCGACCACGCCGCCCTGAAGGCCGAGCTGTGCGAGAGCGGCGACGTCCTGGCCATCGGCCGCTACGCCCGCGACCCGCAGACGGCGCAGGAGCCGGAGGTCGCCCCGATGCTCGTCGACCTGCAGGACGAGATCGAGGACATCTTCAACGACACCACGCCCATGGCCATCGTCGAGAACCTGCAGGCCTCGAAGGCCGACTGGGCGCAGGCCGCGGCCAAGGCGATCCTGCGGGCCTGTCCGCTGTCCGTCGCCTCGACCCTGATCGCCATCCGCAACGCCCGCGAGATGTCCACGATCGAGGAGGCGCTGGCCGAGGAATACCGCTTCACCTACCGCTCCCAGGAGTTCGGCGAGCTGAACGAGGGCGTGCGCGCCCAGATCGTCGACAAGGACCGCAACCCGCAGTGGGCCTCGCCGCGGCTCGAGGACGTGTGGCCGGACCGGGCGATGTTCATGCTCTCCGACCTCGGCGAAAACGAGTGGAAGCACGGTAAGCGGGCATGATCCTCACGGGGCTTTACGACTCCCCCTTCGCGCGGCGCGTGGCGCTGGCGCTGCATGTCCACGGGGTCGCCTTCGAGCGGGCGGCCCTGTCGGTCTTCGGCGACTTCGAGGCGGTGATGCGCGCCAACCCGCTGGGCCGCGCGCCGGCCCTGCAGCTCGACGACGGGCGCATCGTCTCCGACAGCCGGGCGATCATCGAGTGGATCGAGGACCCGGAGGCGGGCTTCGGCGGCCCGATGCTGGCCCCCGAAGGCGCCCACGCCCGCTTCGCGATGCTCGAGGCCGAAGGTCTGGCGATCGGCCTCGCCGACAAGGCGGTGGCGCGCTCGGCGGAGAACCGCCGGCCCGCGCAGCTGCAGGACCGCGAGCAGATCCTGCGGCTGGAGAAGCAGATGACCTCCGGCCTCGACTGGCTGGAGCGCTGGGCGGACCGGCGCTCCACCTCGGGGGAGCCGGACCGGGCGGATCTCGCCGCGGTCTGCGCGGCCACGTATCTCGCGCAGAAATGGCCGGGGGTGTTCGACGCCGACGCCCGCCCGGCGCTGGAGCACTACCGGGCCGGGTGGGAGGCGCGCGCGCCCTTCACCCTCGCCCCGTTCCCGGTCGACTGACCGGGACGACCACGACACGGGAGGAGACGACATGAAGATCGGGTTCATCGGCCTGGGCAACATGGGCGCGCCCATGGCCGCCAATCTCGCCAAGGCGGGTCACGAGGTGACGGGCTTCGACGTCGCCGGGACGACGGCCGAGGGCGTGACCAGCGCCGCCAGCGCGGTCGAGGCGGTGCAGGGCAAGGACGCCGTCATCACCATGCTGCCCAACGGCGACATCCTGCGCACGGTGGCGGCCGAGATCATCCCCGCCATGCGCAAGGGCGCGGTCTTCATCGACTGCTCGACCGTCGACGTGGACAGCGCGCGGGCCGCCCACGACCTTGCGGCCGAGGCCGGGCTGCTGTCGGTCGACGCCCCCGTCTCGGGCGGCATCGGGGGCGCGGCCGCGGGGACGCTGACCTTCATGGCCGGCGGGTCCGAGGCCTCGTTCGAGGCGGCCAAGCCCCTTTTCGACATCATGGGCCAGAAGGCCGTGCATTGCGGCGAGGGCGGCGCCGGGCAGGCGGCGAAGATCTGCAACAACATGATCCTCGGCATCTCGATGATCGGCGTGTGCGAGGCCTTCAACCTCGCCGACAAGCTGGGCCTGTCGCGCCAGTCGGTGTTCGACGTGGTCTCCACCTCCTCGGGCTACTGCTGGTCGATGAACGCCTATTGCCCCGCCCCGGGCGTCGGGCCGCAGAGCCCCGCGGACAACGACTACAAGCCCGGCTTCGCGGCCGAGCTGATGCTCAAGGACCTGCGGCTGAGCCAGCAGGCCGCGGATTCGGTCGGGGCCCCCACCCCGATGGGCGCGCGGGCGATGGAGCTCTACGAGGCGTTCGTGGGCGAGGACGGCAAGGGCAAGGACTTCTCCGCCATGCTCCCGCGCCTCTCGAAGATGGCCCGCCGCTGAGGCCGCCGGGCGCGGCGCCCGGCGCACGGGCGCCCCGGACCTGATCCGGGGCCTCCGGCGCCACGCCTGCCGCAGGCGAAACGGCCGCCGGGGGGATCCTCCGGCGGCCGTTCGCATGTCCGGCGGCTTATTCCGGGTGGTTGGGGTCGATCCAGCGCACCGGCTCGGGGTTCTCCACCGGGTCGATGTCGAGGTTCACCACCACCGGCTCCTGGTCGGAGCGGACCAGCACGCACTCGAGGCTCTGATCGTCGGCGGCGTTGATCTCCTGGTGGGGGACGTAGGGGGGGACGTAGATGAAGTCGCCCGCCTCGGCCTCGGCCACGTACTGCAGCTTGTCGCCCCAGCGCATCCGGGCGCGGCCGCGCACCACGTAGATCACCGACTCGAGGTGGCCGTGGTGGTGGGCGCCGGTCTTGGCGTCGGGGTGGATCGAGACGGTGCCCGCCCAGATCTTCTGCGCCCCCGCCGTGGCGTGGGTGATGGCGGCCGCGCGGTTCATGCCGGGCGTCTGGGCGGTGTTCGCGTCCAGTTCGCCGGCCTTCACGATGCGGATGCCGTTCAGGCGCCAGTGATCGGTTTCGGCGGGGTCGGACATCGGCGTTTCTCCAGAATCCTTGTGTCGTTCGGCGGCCACCCTAGGCCGGCTCCGCGCCGGACCCAAGCGTGGACGCGGACGTCAAGCGCGGGAACTTGACCCCCGCGCCGCGCCGCGCTTGAACGCGCAGGCCTGATCCCGCGCCCGGAGCCGCCCATGACCGCCCTGCCCTGCGACGCCGTCGCCGATCCGTTCGCAGCCGAGGCCGCGCTGCTGGCCCGGCTCGACGCCCTCGGCATCGCCTACGTGCGCCACGCCCACCCGCCCCTGCGCACGGTCGAGGAGAGCCGCGAGCTGCGCGGGACGATGCCCGGCGCGCATTGCAAGAACCTGTTCCTGAAGGAGAAGAAGGGCGGCTTCTGGCTCGCGGTCTGCGAGGAGGACCGCGCGATCCGGATCCCCGACCTCGCCAAGGCCCTGGGCGCCAGGCGCTTCAGCTTCGGCTCGCCCGAGGACATGGGCCGCCTGCTGGGGGTGCGGCCGGGGGCGGTGACCTCGCTGGGGCTGATCAACGACCTAGGGGGCGAGCTGCGCCTCGCGCTCGACGCGCAGATGATGGCCGCCGAGGTGCTGAACGTGCACCCGCTTCACAACGAGGCGACCGTGGCCGTCGCCACCGCCGACCTGCGGCGGTTCTTCGCGGCGACCGGTCACGATCCCGTGGACGTGGATTTCGACGCGCTGGAGGCGCTCGCCCGGGCGTCGGCCGAGGGCTGAACGGCGCCCCCGCCCCCCTGGCGGAGCCTCCCGCCCGCCCTCCCCGGCCCCGCCAGGGGGGCGGGCGCGCCTCCGGCCCCGGAGGCGCGGCGGGGCCGGCGGGGCGGGCCCCGGACGGCCCCGGCCGGACGGCGCGAAGGAATCGACTTGTCCTCGGCGCATCGGGCCCCACCTTCCGGAACTGAGATCACCGCGACCGGGAGCGCTGCCTTGCCTTGCCGCTCGGTTGCGGCCCGGGCGCGCGGCCTCTACTTAGGGGTCGACATCCGGCGGGGCGTCCGCCGGCGCGACGGAGGGACCCGAGCGATGCTGGAACTGGGCCAGGGACAGGCCGCCGCCCCCGCGGGGGGCGATGTGATCAAGGACGTGAGCGAGGCGACCTTCATGACCGACGTCGTGGAGGCGTCGCGTCAGGTTCCCGTGATCGTGGACTTCTGGGCCCCATGGTGCGGCCCGTGCAAGCAGCTGACCCCGGCGCTGGAGCAGGCCGTGCGGGCCGCGAACGGCAAGGTGCGCCTGGTCAAGGTCAACGTCGACGAGAACCAGATGATCGCCGGCCAGCTGCGCGTGCAGTCGATCCCCACGGTCTACGCCTTCGTCGACGGCCAGCCCGTCGACGGCTTCATGGGGGCGGTGCCGCCCTCCGAGCTGAAGGCCTTCATCGACAAGCTGATCGGCATGGCGGGGGGCGAGACGCTCGCCGACGCCGTCGCCGCGGCCGAGGAGATGCTCGAGCAGGGCCAGCCCGAGGACGCCGTGCAGGTCTTCGCCGCCGTGCTCGAGGAGGACCCAGAGAACCTGCCGGCCATCGGCGGCCTCGCCCGCGCCTTCGTGGCGCTGGGCCGGCTGGACGAGGCGGAGGCCGCGCTGACCCGGGTGCATCCCGCCAAGGCGCAGGACGCCGCCATCGCCCACGCCCGCGCCCAGATCGAACTGGCGCGGATGTCGGCCGAGGGCGCCGCCGACGCCGGCGAGGCCGAGGCCCTGCGCGCCCGGCTCGACGCCGACCCGAACGACCACGAGGCCCGGCTGGAGCTGGCGCAGGCGCTGATCGCGTCCCGCGACCACGAGGGCGCCGTCGAGCAGCTGCTGGAGCTGTTCCGCCGCGACCGCGAGTGGAACGAGGGCGCCGCCAAGGCGCAGCTCACCCAGCTCTTCGAAAGCCTGGGGCCGAAGGATCCGCTGGTCGGCAAGGGCCGCCGGCGCCTCGCCTCGATGATCTTCGCCTGACGCCATGGGACGCAGGTTCAGCCAGGCCGACCTTCCGGAGACGGTGCCGGTGTTTCCCCTTCCCGGGGCGCTCCTGCTGCCGCGCGGTCGGCTGCCGCTGAACATCTTCGAACCGCGGTATCTGGCGATGATGGACGACGTCCTGCGCTCGGACCATCGCCTGATCGGCATGGTCCAGCCGTTCGAGAGCGAGGAGGGCGAGGAGCCCCGCCTGCACTCGATCGGCTGCGCGGGACGGGTCATCGCCTTCTCCGAGGCCGAGGACGGGCGCTACCTGATCACGCTGGCGGGCGTCTCCCGGTTCCGCCTGCGCGGCGAGGTGCAGGGCTTCCAGCCCTATCGCCGCGTGAAGGCCGAATGGGCCGACTTCGCCCGCGACCTGGGCGGGGCCGAGAAGGACCCCGGCTTCAACCGCGACCGCTTCCTCAAGACGCTGGGCAAGTTCTTCTCGGTGGCGCAGCTCAGCTCCGACTGGGACACGCTGAAGGAGGCGGACGCGGAGATGCTGATCAACTCGCTGTCCATGCTCTGCCCCTTCGAGGTGGAGGAGAAGCAGGCGCTGCTGGAGGCCCCCACGCTCGCCACCCGGCGCGAGACCCTGGCCGCCCTGATGCAGTTCGCCATCGCCTCGGGCGGCGAGGACGGGACCACCCTGCAATGAGCGGGCCCGAGGGCGCCGAGACCCCGGGTCCCGAACGGGCCCCCGAGGCGGGCCCGGACGAGGACCTCGCGCCCGCCGCCGGGCCCGGCGCGGCCGCCCCGGCGCCGGCGGGCGCCTCGTCCCGGCTGGCGGTCGACCGGCGGATGCTGGAGGCGCTGGTCTGCCCCGCCACCCAGTCGGCGCTGGACTACGACCGCGAGGCGCAGGAGCTGATCTCGCGCCAGGCGGGGCTCGCCTACCCGATCCGCGAGGGCATCCCGATCCTGCTGGTCGGCGAGGCGCGCCGGCTGGAGGGCTGAGCGGCCCGCAGGCGCGGGCCGATCCGCGCTCAGATGCCCTGAACCAGGGTTCCCCGTTCGAAGCGGTAGGTCCAGGTCTCGGTCAGCGGCTCGCCGTTCAGGGCGAGGTAGAGGCGCAGTTCCGCGACCTGCGCGGGATCGTCGAGCTGCAGGTCGAAGAAGGCGCGCCAGACGTTGCCGCCGGGCACCGGCTCGACCAGCGTGCGGGCGATCCGGCCGGCGGAGGTCGAGGCGACCACCTCCGGCATCACGCCATAGGGGATCTTGCGCATCACCTCGGGACGGTCGAACTCCACCGCCACCTTCCAGGCGTCGTCGGGGCGCGCGTGGCCCGGCTGGCCGCCGCGGCCGAAGCGGGTGGCGACGGTCTGGGCGATGTTGGTCGCGGGATAGGGCTCGCCGTCCAGCCAGTGCATCCGGTAGCGCATCCGGTAGGCGTTGCCGGCCCGCGCCGGCGCCTCCGGCACCCAGAAGACGCCGATGTTGTCGTGGATCTCGTCGTTGGTCGGGATCTCGAGCAGCTGCACCGCGCCGCGGCCGAAGGGGCTCAGCGGCTCGATCCACAGGCTGGGGCGGCGGTCGTAGAACACGCCGTCGCGGTAATGGTCGAACTCCCGGTCGCGCTGCAGCAGGCCGAAGCCGCGCGGGTTCTCGTCGAGGAAGGCCGAGACCTGGGTGTAGCGCGGGTTGTTCAGCGGCCGCCACAGCCGCTCCCCCGAGGAGGTCCACAGCGCGAGGCCGTCGGAATCGTGCACCTCGGGGCGCCAGTCGAAGGGCCGCTCGCGCCCGTACTCGCCATACCAGAACATCGAGGTCAGCGGCGTCAGGCCCAGGCGTTCCACGTCGCGGCGCAGGAACAGGTTGGCGTCGACCTCGATGATCACCCCGCGCGCGCGGTCGGGCGTGCGCAGCGCCTGGAAGCGGAAGGCGCCCGAGATCGAGGGGCCGTCGAGCCGGGCGTAGACCGTGCAGGGATCCTCTGCGCCGCCGCCCTGCTCGATCCAGAACTCGGTGAAGTCGGGGAACTCCTCCGGCCGGTCGGGCAGAGCCGGGTCCACCGCCACGCCGCGGGCCGAGAGCCCGTACTGCCCCGAGGCGCCGATGGCGCGCAGGTAGGAGGCGCCGAGGAAGGCGAGCCAGTCCTGGGTCGGCCAGTCCTGCGCGCCGTTCCATTCCTGGAAGCGGAAGCCCGCGAAGCCGCTGTCGGCGGGAAGCCGGCGGGCGGGATGGTCGGCGGGCATGTCGAACAGCGCCGGGTCGTAGGCGAATTCCTGCGCCTGGCCGTCGGCGACCGTGTGCATGCGGACCGACTTCTGGAAGTACTGGCCGAGGTGGAAGAAGGTGACCGGGTAGCCGTCCTGGAAGGGGGCGCGGTCGGTGCGGAAGCGGATCTCGCCCCAGCGCTGGTAGTCGATGATCGAGGTGACCTCGGGCATCGGGCGGTAGGGCTCGCGCCAGGGCTCGGCTGCGGCGCGTTCGGCCTGGCTCACCAGCTGGTCCCAGGAGAAGGGTCGACGCTCGCCCTGGGCGCGGGCCGGCCCCAGGCCGGCTGCGGAGAGGGCGCCGAGGGCGGCGACGGATCCGAGAACGGCGCGGCGGGTGGCGGTCATGCGGCTCCTCGCGATATGCGGTCGGGCGGTGGAACTGAAATGCGCGGGCCGCCCGTATCCTGGCCCATATGGCGCCTCGGCCGGCCCGCGCCAACGACGCGTCGCGGCGCCGCCCCGCCGGACGCTGCGACCCAGCGTCGCCGAAGGGCCGGCGGGCGCGGCGCCCGCGGCACCCGTCGCCGCGCCGGCGCACGCCCCGCCCGCCCACCCGCGCGCGCCGGCGCGGCGACGGGGGCCGCCCGCCTCCCGGGGGGCCGGGGCGGCGTGGCCAGGGGGGCTTGCCCGGCCGGCGCCCGATCGTCGTCCGGGGGGCCCGACGGCAGCCCGGTCGTCGTCTTGGCGCGGCTTCGTCGTCGTCGGGCCGCGGCTCAGTCGTCGCCGAGGTCGATCTCGATCAGCTTGATCTCGCCGCGGCGGGCGAGGGTCTGGATGGCGTTGACGAGCTCGGCCTGGGCGGCCTCGCCCTCCTTCTGGCGGACGTCGGGCATGCCGGCGAGATCCTCGCGCATGCGGTCGGAGAGGCGCTTGGCGATGTTGCCCAGGATGAACTCGGCCGAGGGATTCTCCTGCGCCTGGGCGAGCTTGAGCGCCGCCATCAGCACCGGCTCGTCCACCCCGCGGATCACCTTGGCGATGTCGCGCGGGTTCACGCGGCTGGCGACGTCGGCGAAGGTGAACATCACCCGCTGCACCTCCTGCGCCAGCTTGGGATCGTCCTGCTCCATCTGGCTCAGGAAGGTCTCGCGCGCGGCGTTGGAGACGTGGTTCATCAGGCTCGCGATCAGCTCCGCGGGCTTGGCCGCGCCCTGGGTGCGTTCGATCGCCGAGACGAAATCGTGCTCGATCGCGGACTTGAGCATCTCCA
The DNA here is from genome assembly GCF_900113695.1 of Albimonas pacifica. Lineage (GTDB taxonomy): Bacteria > Pseudomonadota > Alphaproteobacteria > Rhodobacterales > Rhodobacteraceae > Albimonas > Albimonas pacifica. Next base: position 479,397 of record NZ_FOQH01000004.1, read on the forward strand.
GCGCGGCGACGTCGGGGGTGGGCACGCGGGCCATGCGCAGCACCACGTCATGGGCGAAGGCGGGCTCGAACCGCTCCAGCAGGCGGGCGGCCTGGTCGGCGCGCAGCTTGGCGAGCACCAGGCAGGCGACCTGGGGATGCTCGGCCGACAGCCAGTTGGACAGCGCGGCGTCCGAGGCGTCGGCCAGCCGCAGCCAGATCGAGCGGGTGGAGCGGGCGTCGATCTCCTCCATCACCCGGGCGAGCTGGTCCTCGTCCAGGACCTGGCCGAGGAACTTGCGCGCCTCGTCGATGCCGCCGCGCACCGAGAGCTCGTCGCCCATGGCGCCCAGGAATTCCGACACCACGGCGTCGACCGTGTGGTGGGGGACGCCCTTGAGCTTGGCGACCGCGGTGGCGAAGCGGCGGATGTTGGTCTCGCCCAGCGAGCGCAGGATCTCGGTCGCGGCCTCGGGGCCGAGGGCGACGATCACGATCGCGGCCTTCTGGGCGGGGGTCAGCGAGTCGGGCGAGGGGCCGGCCTTCTCCCGCCCCGCGGGATGGGCGGGGGCGGGCAGGTTGGCCTGCGCGGGGACCAGGGCGTCGGCGGCGGGGCTCATGCCGCGTAGCCCCGCACCAGGGCGCCGGCCAGCAGCGACCAGCCGTCGGCGGCGACGAAGAAGGCGAGCTTGAAGGGCAGCGAGACCACCGCGGGCGGCACCATCATCATGCCCATCGACATCAGGACCGAGGCGACCACGAGGTCGATCAGGAGGAACGGCAGGTAGACGAGGAAGCCGATCTCGAAGGCCCGCTGCACCTCCGACAGCAGGAAGGCGGGGACCAGCAGGCGGGTCTCGGCCGTGGCGGGGGTCAGGGGGGCGTCCGCGGACGGCGCCTCGGGGACGGGCGCCGGCAGGGCCGCGGCGGGCACGGCGGAGGCCAGCGCGTCGAGCGCGTCGGCGTCGACGCGCGCGGCCATGAACTCGCGGAACGGGGCGATGACCAGGGGGGCGGCCTCCTCGATCCCGATCTCGTCGTCAAGCAGCGGGCGGATGCCCGTGGCCCAGGCGACGTCGAACACGGGCGCCATCACGAACCAGCTGAGAAACAGCGCGAGGCTGACGATCAGCATGTTCGGCGGCGACTGCTGCAGGCCGATGGCGGAGCGCAGGATGGACAGGACGGTGACCATGAACGGGAAGCAGGTGACGGTGACCGCCAGCGCCGGGGCGAGGCTGAGCAGGGTGATGACGACGAAGAGCTGGATGGCGCGCAGGGTCAGGCTCTCCTGACCGCCGAGATCGAGGGTGATCGCCTGCGCCGCCGCGGCGGCGGGGAGCAGCAGGGCGAGGGCTGTGAGGGCGGCGACGCGCGCCGCCCCGGCGCGCCTCCCGCCCGCCCTCCCCGGCGCGCCGGGGCGGCGCGCGGCGCCTATGACCGTCGTCGCGGCCAAGGGCTCAGACGCCCTGGGACAGGTCGGCGACCTCGGTCAGGCGGACGGCGAGGCGGCCGCTGTCGTCGTCCATCTCCTGCAGCTCGCCGCGGGCGATCAGGCGGTCCCCGATCAGGATCTCCACCGGGTCGTCGATGCGGCTGTCGAGGGGCAGCACCGAGTCGCGGCGCAGGTTCACCAGGTCGGAGACCAGCGGGCGGGCGCGCCCGACCGAGATCACCACCTCGATCGGCACGCCCAGGACGGCGGAGCCGCGCTTGCTCTTGCCGGACTCGAGCGCCTCGGCGCGGGCGGGGACGGGGGCGTCGTCGTCGTCGAGATCGTCAGCCATTCGCGGCTCTCCTCTCCGGGGCGGGCAGGTGGCGGTCGAGGGCGGCGCGCGCGGCGGCGAGGGCGGCCTCGAGGTCGATGTCGTCCTCTCCGTCCGCCCAGTCGAGGCGGGCGGAGAGATCGCCGAGTTCGGGGTCGGCGTCGACCTGCGTGCCGAGCCCCCCCTCGGCGAGGGCGGCGCGCACCGCCTCGACCTGGCCGGGGCCGACGCGCACCCGCAGGGGCGCGGCGTCGGGGGAGGCGCGGGCGACGCGCAGGGCCTCGGTCACCGCGGCGGCGACCTCCGCGGCGAGGCCCTGGCGTGCGAGCGCGGGCGCGACGCCGGCGAGCAGCGCCTCGGCCAGGTCGCGGGCGGCGCGGTCGAGCGCCTGCTCCTGCTCCACCCGGGCGTGGAGCGCGTCGGCGAGCTGCTCCGAGAGGTCCGAGAGGATCATGCGCAGCGCCGCCTGGCCCTGGGCCTCGGCATGGGCGACGCCTTCCTCGAAGCCGGCGGCGCGGCCCTCGCCGCGGGCGCGGGCGAGCAGGGTCTCGATCGGTTCGGCCGGGGGCGGCGGCGCGGCCGGGGGGGCGGCGTCCGGGGCGGCCTTGCGCGGGGCGCCGGCCGGGGCGGGCTTGCGGCCCGCCGGCTTGTCGGCGGCCTCGGACTTGCGCTCGCCGCGCGGGGGGGCGCCGATCACCTTCGCCTCGTCCGCTTCGAAACTTTCCCATTTCATCGTCATCATGCGGTCTCGCGCGCCGGCTCGCCCTGCTCGAGCCACAGGCCCAGCAGCGCGGCCGCGTCATCCTTGCGTTCGCCGGTCAGGTCGCGCAGGGCGCGCAGCCGGTCGGCGGTGATCTGGCCGGCGTCGATCACCTCGCCGGCGAGGGCGACGGCGGCCTCCGCCTGCTCCCGGGCGCCGGCGCCGGCGGGCAGGGCCTCGAGCTCGAGGGTGCGGGCGTCCTCCACCCGGCGGGTGATCATCGGGCGGAGCACGAAGAGCCCGAGCAGCAGCGCCACCAGGCTCAGCGCGCCGAGCTGGATCAGGGTCATCGCGTTGGCCGCGAGGAAATCCGCCGCGCCCGAGGCGCTGGCCGAGGTCCCCAGGTCGGCGGGCGCGGTGAATTCCAGCGTGCGGATCGTCACCACGTCGCCCCGGGCCGGGTCGAAGCCGATCGCGGATTCCACCAGCTCCCGCAGGGCCTGGAGCTCCTGCTCCGGGCGGGGGGTCCAGTCGACCTCGCCGGCGTCGTTCACCGTGCGCACGCCGTCGACCAGCACCGCGACGGAGATCTTGCGCACCTCTCCGGGGCGGCGGATGCGCTCGCGCAGCACCTCGGAGACCTCGTAGTTCACCCGCTCGCGCGTCTCGTTGGCCGTGCTCGAGGAGCCGCCGGCGCCCTGCTGGCCGCCGTCGGGAAGGTTCGAGGCGACGGTGACGCCGCCGGCCTCGCCGCCCTGCGACTGCTCGGAGGTCTCCTGCGTGTCGGTGTGGATGGCGACGCGGCCCTGGGGGTCGAGCACCCGCTCGGTCACCGTCTCGGAGTTCATGTCGGCGTCGACCATCACCTCGACCACCGCAGCGCCGCGGCCGACGCGGGCCTCCAGCAGGCGCTCGACATTGGCCTTCAGGCGGGCGGCGCGATCCTCCACCGCCTGGGGGGATTCGGGGCCGCCTTCCTCGGTCAGGACCGTGCCGTTCTCGGCGTCGACCACGGTCACCTGGGCCGCGGTCAGGCCGGGCACGGCGGAGGAGACCAGGTGGCGGATCGCGCTCGCCTGCGCCTCGCCCAGGGCGCCGGAGCCGACGCTGACCGAGACCGAGGCCGAGGGCGTCGGCGCCTGCTCGAAGGGCCGACGGGGCGGGTTGGCGATATGCACGCGCGCCTGGCGGATCGACGGCAGGGCGAGGATGGTGCGGGCCAGCTCGCCTTCCTTCGCGCGCCAGTAGGCGGCGTCGAACATCTGGGCGGTGGTGCCGAACCCGGAGAGATCGTCCAGCAGCTCGTAGCCGCGCGCGCCGGCCTGGGGCAGGCCGTCTGCAGCCAGCGCCATGCGCAGCGCGTCGCGCTGGCCCTCGGGCGCCCAGATCGAATCGCCGCGCGCCTCGTAGGGGATGCCGCGCGCCTCCAGCGCCGAGATCACCTCCCCCGAGGCGGCCGGATCCAGCCCGGCGTAAAGCAGGCTCATCGACGGTTCGGTCGCCATGCGCGCCAGGCCCCAGACGGCCAGCATCGCCGCGGCGGCGGCAAGCAGGGCCACGATCCGGCGCCGGGCGTCCAGCCCGTTCCACAGGGACGACAAGCGGTCCACGCTGATCCTCTCGCGCTGGGTCCCCCGCCGGTTCACGGGCGAGGGGCGGGCCGTTCTGGCCGCTCCCCTCCCTTGCCGTCCGCGCACTTAAGATTCGGTTAGCCCCTGACGGTTACCTCATGCCCTGCGCCGCTCCGGTCCGACCGGGACCGGCGCGGATGCAGAACGTGCAGATCCCCGGCGCCGGGCCGGCGCCCCGGACGCGCCGCGGGGCGCGGGAAACGGGACCGAACGATGGCTGAAGCCGCCGATGTCGACGTCGCCGACGCGCCGCCCAGGAAGAAGGGCGGCAAGGGAATGCTGATCGGCCTCGCGGCGATGCTGCTGCTGGGGGGCGGCGGCTTCTTCGCGACCTTCTCCGGCATGTTCGCCCTGCCCTTCGGCGGCGGCGGCGAGGAGCAGGCGCATCAGGAGGCGCAGGAGGATCCCGGCGAATCGGCCGCCGTCGCCTTCGTCGAGATCCCGCAGATGCTGGTCTCGCTGGGGCCCTCCGCGCGCAGCCGCCACCTGCGCCTCTCCGCCACGCTCGAGATCGAGCCGGGGCGGGAGGAGGCGGTGGCGGCGCTGATGCCGCGGGTGATGGACGTGATCAATTCCTACCTGCAGGCGCTGGACGAGGCGGATGTGGAGCGGCCGGCCGCCATGGCCCGGATGCGCGCCCACCTGCTGCGCCGGATCCGCATCGTCGCCGGCGAGGATGCGGTGCGCGACCTGCTGATCACCGAGTTCGTGCTGCAATGACGCGCCCGCGATCGAGATCGACCGCGGTCCGCGGACCGGCGGGACGACGAACTGGAAGGAGGGTCGGATGGGCCTGATCGCCGATGGACTGATGATCGCCGCCGCGCTGACCGCAGCGATCTACTGCCACGTGCTGGCCGGGCGGCTGCGCAGCCTGCGGCGGCTGGACGGCGGCGTCGGCCAGGCGGTGGCCGCCATGGCCGCCCAGACCGACGAGCTGCGCCAGGCGCTGCGCGCCGCCCGGGCCGCAGCGGGCGAATCGACCCGCACGCTGGCCGAGCGCACCGCCCGCGCCGAGATGGCGGCCGGCCGGCTGGAGCTGCTGCTCGCCGCGATCCACGACAACGAGGGCGGCGCCGCGCCGGCCAACGTCGCCGCCCGGCGCGAGGCCCGGCAGGCCGCCGCGTTCTCGCCCCGCCCGCGCCCGCAGGTGGTCGGCGGCTCCGCCGCCGCCCGCGCCGCCGGACCGCTCGAGGCGCCCTTCGTCGCGGACCCCGACGAGGCGCCCGATCCCGACCTTGCCGAGGCGGGGGCGCCCCCCGACGTCGAACCCGACCCCGACGAGGCGCCGGCGGAGGCCGCGGACGATGCGGCGGAGGCAGGAGACGCGCCGCCGACCGACGCCGCGGCGCCTCCCGCCACGCGCCGCCTGTTCCGGATCGAGGTCGATCCGGCCGACCCGGACGACGACCCGGCGGTCGAGAGCGTGGCGCGCACCGCCCGCGCCGCCCCCCGCGCCCGGCCCGCCCGCGGCCGGGGCCTGGGCGACTCCGCCGAAGGGACCGATGCGCTGCGCGCCGCCATCGAGGCGCTGGCGAGGGAGAGCGGCGAATGATCGACCTCCGCGCGCTGCTCCGCTCGCGCCGGACGCCGCGGCCGCCGGCCCCGGCGCCCCGCTCCGCCGCCTTTCCCGCCGGCCCGGCCCCGCGCCGCAGGCCGCCGGCGGAGGAGAGCGGGAGCCGGGGCGCCCGCCGCGCGCCGGGCGCCCTTCTGCTGCTGGGCCTGTGCTTCCTCGGCTCGGCCGGCCTGCGCCTCCTCGACCCGGAGGGCGCGCTCGCCAAGGAGGCCGCCGCGACCCTTTCCGGCGGCGGCGCCCAGACGGCGGCCGCCGATCCCTGCACGCCGGGCGGGGACCCCGCCGGCCTGCTCGCCGCGCTGAAGCAGCGCGAGACCCAGCTCGACGCCCGCGCCGCCGAGATCGCCGACCGCGAGCGCCTGCTCCAGGTCGCCGAGGCCAAGTACAAGGAGCAGCTCGAGGCGCTGCGCACGGCCGAGGAGCGGCTCGCCGCCACCCTCGCCGTGGCCGACGAGGCCGCCGAGCAGGACATCGAGCGGCTGACCGCGGTCTACGAGAACATGAACCCCAAGAACGCGGCGCGGATCTTCGAATCGATGGACGTGACTTTCGCCGCCGGCTTCCTCGCGCGGATGCGGAAGGACACCGCCGCCAAGATCATGGGGGGGATGAGCGCCGAGCGCGCCTACGCCATCTCCGCCGTGATCGCCGGCCGCAACGCCCGCGCCCCGCGCGAGTGAAGCGCCCTCCCGCGGCCCTGCGCCGCGCGCCGCCCGACCCTGCGTGGCCCGGCGTCGTCGCCCCGGCGGCGGGGCGTGGAGGCGCGCCTTTGCGGGACCTGCGCGGCTTGCCTCGCATTGTCGGTTTTCACCCTCGCCCGACCGCTCCTGCGTCCGTCGTTCTCAGCGGTTTCTTAACCTCGCGGGGCCACCTTCCGCCTCGGGTCGGACGGGTCCAGCAGGGGCCCGATGTCCGGAGCGCGAGGAACGGGGACGCGGAATGTTCGGATTCGTTGGAATTGCGGTGACCTTCGTCATGGTCTTCGGCGGCTACATGGCCGCCGGCGGCAAGCTGGGGATCATCCTCCACTCGTTGCCGTTCGAGATGATGATGATCGGCGGCGCCGCCGTCGGCGCCTTCCTGCTCTCGAACGACATGCACACCGTCAAGCACACGCTCGGCGACGTCGGGAAGGTGTTCAAGGGCGCGAAGTGGAAGCCGCAGGACTATCGCGACCTGCTGTGCCTGCTGTTCGAACTTATCCGCATCGGCCGCGCCAACCCGATGGACCTCGAGGGGCATGTCGAGAATCCGCAGGAATCGGCGGTGTTCTCCCGTTATCCCAAGATCCAGTCCGACGCCGGCGCCGTGGACCTGATCTGCGACACGCTGCGCGCCAGCTCGATGAACTACGACGACCCCCACCAGGTCGAGGAGGTGCTGGAGAAGCAGCTCGAGACGCGCAAGCATCACGCGCTGCACTCCTCCCACGCCCTGCAGAACATGGCCGACGGCCTGCCCGCGCTGGGCATCGTGGCGGCGGTGCTGGGCGTGATCAAGACCATGGCCGCCATCGACCAGCCGCCCTCGGTGCTGGGCGGCATGATCGGCGGCGCGCTGGTGGGCACCTTCCTGGGCGTGTTCCTGGCCTACGGCTTCGTCGGCCCCTTCGCCTCCCGCGTGAAGGGCGTGATCGAGGAGGACCACCAGTTCTACCTCCTGATCCGCGAGGTGCTGGTGGCGGCGCTGCACAACCATTCGCCCGACATCTGCGTCGAGGTCGGCCGGCAGAACACGCCGCGCAGCCTGCGCCCCAGCTTCTCCGACCTCTCCGACGCGCTGCGCGAGGCGAAGGCGGCATGATGCAGGGCGAGCTCCAGGGTCGGGCGATCGCGGGCGGGCCCAGGGCTCGCCCGGCGACCATGCGGCGCGCGCTGCGGCTGCTGGCCGTCGTCGCGCTGCTGCTGGCGGCCTTCGCCCCGGGCGCCTCGGCGCAGGAGCGGATCCGCCTGCGCGCCGGCGAGCATGCCGAGTTCAGCCGCATCGCCCTCGACGTCCCGCAGCTCGGCGAATGGTCGATCGAGCGCAACGGCCGCCTGGTGACCGTGCTCTTCTCCGACCGCGAGCTGCTGTTCGCCACGGAGCAGATCTTCCCACAGCGCCGCATCTCCCGCGTCACCAGCGCGCGGAGCGAACGGGCGCGCGACGGCACCCGCCTGATCCTGTCGATGTCGTGCAACTGCGTGGCCGAGGCCTATGAATTCCGCCCGGGCATGCTGGTGATGGACATCCGCGCCCAACCCGAGGAGACCGAGGCCGCGGCGGTGCAGGACCAGGCCGGCGCCGGCCCCGACGGCCGCCCGCAGGATCCGCAGCAGGACGGCTCCGGTTCCGGCGGCGGCTCGGGCGGGGACGGGGGCGGCGGCCAGAACGCCGCCTCGGGCTCGATGGAGGCGTTGGCGATCCATCGCCCGGAGCCGCCGCCGGCCACCTCCGGCAGCGTGCTGAGCCAGCCCGTCGCGCGCGCCGACGCAGGGTCCGAGACCGAGACCCGCGCCGCCCCCGACCCGGCCCCGACCGCGGCGCCTGCGCCGCCGGCGGAGGATGGCCCGAGCGACGCCGCCTCGATCACAGAGGCGCAGCGCCGGCTGCTCGAGCAGCTCGCGCGCGCCGCCGACCAGGGGCTGGTGCAGTTCCGCGATCCGGGCGGACCCGACGATCCGCGCATCCCGCAGGAGGAGGTCGCCGCGACCGAACCCGCCGCCCGGCCGCAGGACGCGCCCGCCCCCCACGCCGCCGCCGATCCGCACGCCCCGGGAGACCGCCGTCCCCAGGGGCCCCAGGACCGGCAGGCGACGGATCCTTCCGAGGGCGGCGCGGCGCCGCCGCCGCCGGCCCCCCAGGTGCAGCTCGATGCGCAGACCGTCTGGGACCGCGACCGCCGCCCGGCGACGCCCCGCCCGGCGACCTGTCCAGACGACGCCCTGCTCGACCCTGCGCCGTGGCGTCGTTCGGCCGAATTCTACGATCGGATGGGCGAGATCCGCGCCCGCATGATGCTCGAATTCGACAAGGCCGACCCGCGCGCGGCGCTCGATCTCGCCTGGCTTCAGGTCGGTTTCGGCTTCGGGGCGGAGGCGCGCCAGACCCTCGACCAGTTCGTCCCCGAGGTGCGGGAGGCGGCGCTGCTGCGCGACCTCGCGCGGGTGATGGACGACGATCCCCCGGCGCCGGACGGGCCGCTTTCGCAGGGCGCCGAATGTCCCGGGCGCGCGGGCATGTGGCGGCTGGCGTCGCGGATGACGCCCTCGCCCGCGGTCCTCAAGGAACCGGCCTGGCGGGCGTCGGTGCTCGATGCGTTCGCCGAGCTGCCGATCCGCCTGCGCCGCCGCGCCGGCCCGCCGCTGGTGGAGCATCTCACGGCGTTGGGGGAGCTCGACTTCGCCGACGCCGCCCGCCTGCGCCTCGACCGCGCGCCCGGCGACCATGGCGCGCCTTGGCTGCTGGCGATCGGCCGCCTCGCCCTCGCCCGCGGCGAGGTCGAGCGGGGGGAGACGTTGCTGCGCGACGTGTCGCTGACCGACGGGCCCGAGGCGGCGGAGGCGATGCTCGCGCTCGCCGACAGCCTGCTCGGCCGCCGCGACACCCTGCCCGGCGACCTGGTCGAGGACATCGCCCTCAAGGCCTTCGAGCACCAGGGGACGGAGCTCGGACGCCGCCTGCTGGTGGCCGAGATCCTCGGCCGCGCCGGCCGCGACCAGCTCGGCGAGGCGCTGCAGGTGATCGAGACCGAGCTGTTCGCCGGCGGCGCCCGGGCCGCGGACCTGGAGGCCGCGCTGCGCGCGATTCTCGAGCGCGCCCGCGCCGCCGACGTCGGCGAGTACGCCTATGCCGAGGCGATCATGCGCCACCGCGGCCTGATCCGAGAGCCGGAGGTCTTCGATCCCGCCCGCATCCGCGTGGCGCGGGAGATGACCGGGATCGGCCTCGCCAACGTGGCCATCGACCTGCTGGGTCCCGCGCTGAGCCGCGGGGGGAGCGAGGCGCGGCTCGCCGCCGCCGCGGCCGAGGTGACGCTGGACCTGCCGCTCGACGCCCTGCGGCGGCTGGAGGGGCTGGAGGGCGACGACGCCGCCCGCCTGCGGGCCCGGGCGCTGCTGGCGCTGGGCCGCGACGCGGAGGCCTTCGCCGAGGTCGCCGGCGCCCTGCCCGAGGGCTCGCCCGAACGCGCTCGGCTGGCCTGGCGCGCGGCGATCTGGCCCGACGCCGCGCGTCTGCCGGGCGAGGATCCGCGCCGCCTGCTCGCCGCCTGGATGGCGGGCGAGCCGCCGCCGGACCCTGGCGAGGTCATCGCCCGTGCGCTCGACGCCCGCCCGGAGAGCGCGGGCGCCGCCGACGCGGCGCCCGACCCGATGGTCGAGGCCGCGGCGCGCGAGGCGATGTTCCTGTCCCCGCCCGCGGTGGCGGAGCCGCCCTCGCTGGCCGCCGCCCGCCGCCTGATCGAAGCCTCCGAAGCCGCCCGCGCCCGCATAGAGGAGGCCCTGGGCGGGGTCTGACCTGCCCGCCGTCACGCCCGCCGACGCCCAGGCGACCGCCCCGGCCGCGCCGAACGAGACCGACCCCTTGAGACGACCCGAGGAGAACCCCGGATGGACAACCCCACCTACCTGGCGCTGAGCCGCCAGTCCGGCCTGCTCAAGGAAATGCAGGTCGTCGCCAACAACATCGCCAATGTCTCCACCGCCGGCTACCGGCGCGAGGGGGTGATCTTCGCCGAGATGATCGAGCCGCTGCCCGACGGGGCCGACTCGCTCTCGATGACCGAGGCGCGGGTGCGGCGCACCGATTTTTCCCAGGGCGCGATGACCCGCACCGGCGGCGCGCTGGACGTGGCCATCGAGGGCGACGGCTTCTTCATGGTGCAGACCCCGCAGGGCCCGACCCTGACCCGCAACGGCGCCTTCGCCCGCGACGCGGCCGGCGCGCTGGTGACGATGGACGGCTACCCGGTGCTCGACCAGGGGGGCGCGGCGCTGTTCGTGCCCCCGGGCGGCGAGGTGGTGATCGCCACCGACGGCGCCGTCTCGGTCGACGGCGAGGTGCAGGGCACGCTCGCCGTCGTCGCCGTGCCCGAACCCGACAAGCTGATCCGCGAGGGCGGCGTGATGTTCCGCGCCGACCAGCCGCTGGAGCCCGCCGACGGCGTCGTCTTCCAGGGCTTCGTCGAGGGCGGCAACGTCCAGCCGGTCGTCGAGCTCGCCCGCATGATCGAGGTGCAGCGCGCCTACGAGCTGGGCCAGGCGATGCTGGAACGCGAGGACGAGCGCATCCGCGCCGCCGTCCGCCAGCTCGGCGGCCAGTCGTGACCCTCTCGCCCCGCCCCCGACCGTCCGGCCGCCTCCCCGCCTTGGGGGGCGTCCGGCGCGGGGCCGCCGCTCCGCCCGAGCGGCGGAGAGGCGACGCTCCCGCGCGCCGCCCGTCCCGCCCCCGCGCGGCGTCCCGCCGCCGTCCCGTCGTCGTCCAGTCCAGGAGGATCCCGCCATGCGCGCGCTGAAGATCGCCGCCACGGGGATGGAAGCCCAGCAGCTTCGGGTCGAGGTGATTTCCAACAACCTCGCCAACATGTCGACCACCGCCTACAACCCCCGCCGGGCGGAGTTCGCGGACCTGCACTACCAGCAGGCCCAGCGCGCCGGCACGGTGAACGCCGCCGACGGCACGGTGCTGCCCGCGGGCGTGCAGCTGGGGCTCGGCGTGCGCACCTCGGCGGTGTCGATGGACGTCGAGCAGGGCTCGCTGCGCGCCACCGGCGGCGAGCTCGACATCGCCATCGAGGGGAACGGCTACCTGGAGGTGATCCTGCCCGACGGCGCCTCCGCCTACACTCGCGACGGCACGCTGAAACGCAACGGCGACGGGCTGATCGTGACCTCCGACGGCTTCCCCGTGGCGCCCGAGATCACCATCCCGGCCGACGCCGTCTCCGTCTCGATCAACGCCGAGGGCGAGGTCTACGCCTATTTCCGCGACGAGGTGGGGGGGCAGCTCCTGGACCGTTTCAACCTGGTCGGCTTCGTCAACGAGAAGGGGCTCGAGGCGATCGGCGGCAATCTCTACCTCGAGACGGAGGCCTCGGGCCCGGCCGAGGTCGGCGACGCGGGCGTGGACGGCCGCGGCATCTTCCGCGCCGGCTACCTCGAGGACAGCGCCGTCGACCCGGTGCGCGAGATCACCCGGCTGATCGAGGCGCAGCGCGGCTACGAGCTGAACGCCAAGGTGATCACGGCGGTGGACCAGATGATGGCCGCCACCGCGCAGGTCCGGTGAGCGCGATGGCCGATCCCGCCTCCGGCCCGCCGCGTCGCCGCGCTTCGCTGCCGCTCGCCGCGCTGCTGTGGATCCTCGGCGCCGCGGCGGCGGCGGCGCAGGCGACCTGGGGGCCGCCCGGGTGGTCGCCGGGCGGCGTCGCCGCCGGCGCGGCCGAGCCCGCGGTCGTCGCCACCCGCCCGATCCCCAGCCGCACGGTCCTGACCGAGAGCGACGTGGCCCTGCGCCCCAGCCCCTTCGGCGCCGGGCTGACCGACCCCGCCGAGGCGGTGGGGATGGAGACCCGCGTCGCCCTCTACGCCGGCCGCCCGATCCGGGCCGAGGATCTCGGCCCCCCTGCGCTGGTCGAGCGCAACGCGCTGGTATTGCTCAGGTATCAGCGCGGCGCGCTGTTCATCGCCGCCGAGGGGCGGGCGCTCGACCGCGGCGCCGTCGGCGACCGCATCCGCGTCACCAACCTGTCGTCCCGCCAGACCGTCTTCGGCCGCGTCGCCGCGGACGGGGCGGTGGAGGTCAGACCATGAGCCTCGCCCGATCCTGCCTGATCCTCGCTGCGCTGACGCTGGCGGGATGCGCCGACCGGCTGAACAACGTCGGCAAGGAGCCCGAGTTCACCGCCCCCGGCAACGCCGTGCGCCCGGCCCCGCCGGTCACCGCGCAGCGCCGCGCCATCGCGACGCCCCCCCAGCCGACGCCGCCGCCGGGCTATGCGGTCGCCTCGCTGTGGCGCTCGGGGCCGGATTCGCTGTTCGGCGACCGCCGCGCCCAGTCGGTCGGCGACATCCTGACCGTGGTGATCGAGATCGACGACGAGGCCAGCATCTCCAACGCCACCGAGCGCAACCGCTCCGCCTCCGAGGACGTCTCGGTCAGCGCGCTGGTGGGCCTGCCCTCGCTCGTCGACGACGTCTTCGGGATCGACACCGATCCGGCGGCGGGGATCGGCTCGTCCTCGGCCTCCTCGGGCGACGGCAAGGTCACGCGGAACGAGCAGATCACCCTGCGCATCGCCGTCACCGTCGTCGACCAGCTGCCCAACGGCCACCTCGTCGTCGCCGGCAACCAGGAGGTGCGGGTGAACTACGAGCTGCGCGACCTGCAGGTGGCCGGGATCGTGCGGCCGGAGGACATCTCCCGGCGCAACGAGATCACCTACGACAAGATGGCCGAGGCGCGGATCGCCTACGGCGGCCGCGGTCAGATCTACGACGTGCAGCAGCCCCGCTACGGCCAGCAGGTGGTCGACATCCTGATGCCGTTCTGAGCGCGGAGGCCCCTCGATGAAGAAGCTGATACCCGTGATCCTCGCGCTGATCGGCCTGGGCGGCGGCCTGTTCGCCGGCCAGATGCTGCGCCCGCCGCCGGAGCCGGAGGCGGGGGCGGACCCTGCCGCCGCCGCCTCGACGGAGGGCGGGGAGCCTGCGGCCGCCGGCGACCACGGCGGCGGCGGCGCGGCCCCGGCCCATTCCGACGGGCCGCCGCCCCCCTACGATCCGGACCTGCAGAGGGAGTACGCCAAGCTCGACCGCCAGTTCATCGCCCCGATCGTCGAGCATGAGGAGGTGGCGGCGCTGCTGATCCTCACCCTCTCGATCGAAGTCGACGCCGGCCAGACCGCGGTGGTCTTCGAACGGGAGCCGAAGCTGCGCGACCGGTTCCTCAAGGTGCTGTTCCGCCACGCCCAGTCGGGCGCCTTCAATGGCGCCTTCACCGCCGCGCCGGTGATGGACGACCTGCGCGGCTCGTTGCTGGAGGCGGCGCGGAGCGTGCTGGGGCCCATGGCCCATGACGTGCTGGTGACCGACATCATCCGCCAGGACCTGTAGCGCGCGCCCGGCCGGGCGGCGAAAACCGTCGACCGGCCGGCAGGTTCATGTCACCAATGTCCCCCGCAGCGACAGGCGCCCGCCCGAGGCGCCGCGCGATGGGAGGATCCGATGACCGACGTGCTCAAGCGCGAGCTGAAGGACGGCCTGCTCGTCCTGACCATGAACCGCCCCAAGCGGAAGAACGCCCTGAACCCCGACCTGACGCTGGCCCTGCGCGACGCCACCGCGGCGGCGGCGATGGACCCGGAGGTGCGTGCGGTGCTGCTGACCGGCGCCGGCGGGGCCTTCTGCGTGGGCGGCGACGTGAAGGCGATGAACGAGGGCCAGGGCCGCGACGCCCCGGTCGGGGAGCGGATGCACGCGCTTCGCGACCGCATGAACGCGTCCCGCTACCTGCATGAGATGGAGAAGCCGACCATCGCCGCGATCGAGGGCGCCGCCGCCGGCGCCGGCCTGTCGCTGGCGCTGGCCTGCGACTTCCGGATCTGCGCCGAGGACGCCAAGATCACCACCGCCTTCGCCAAGGTCGGCCTCTCGGGCGACTACGGCGGCACCTTCTTCCTGACCCACCTGCTGGGCGCGGCGAAGGCCCGCGAGCTCTACCTGCTGTCGCCGGTGCTCTCGGGGGCCGAGGCGGCGCAGATGGGGCTGGTCACGCGCGCGGTCCCCGCCGCCGCGCTGATGCAGGAGGCGACCGCCTTCGCCGCCCGCCTCGCCGCCGGTCCGACGCTGACCTACGGCCGGGTGAAGCGGAACATCGCCGCGGCCGAGGCCGGCGGCAGCCTCGGCGAGTGCTTCGACGAGGAGGCGCGCAACCACACGCTCTCCGCCCAGACCCACGACCACCGCGAGGCCGCCGCCGCCTTCGTCGAGAAACGCGCGCCGGCCTTCACCGGGACCTGAGGCGGGACGTGAGGTCGGCTTTTCTTGCCATCTGCAAGAAAATCACCATATGATGTCAGGTGAAAGACCGCCGCCCCCGCGGCGGTCGCCCCGCAACCCCGGGAGGGCCGCCATGACGCTCCTGCGCGACGCCGCCTCCACGGCGCCGGATCCCGGCGCGGTGCTGGCCCGGGCCGCCCTGCGCGCGGCGGGCCGGCTGGGGGTGACCCATGACCAGCTCGCCCGGGTGATCGGCGTCTCGCCCTCCACCGTCTCGCGCCTGAAATCGGGCGCGGCGCGGCTGGAGCGGGACCAGAAGTCCTTCGAGCTCGCGGCGCTGTTCGTGCGCCTGTTCCGTTCGCTCGACGCCATCGCCGGGGGCGACGAGCGCACCGCGCGCGCCTGGATGAAGGCGCAGAACCTGGCGCTGGGCCGTCCGCCGATCGAGCGCATCCAGACCGTCGCGGGCCTCGTCGATGTCGTCGACTACCTGGACGCCCGCCGCGCTCCGCTCTGAGGCGCGGCCGCTCGCGGCCGACGCCTGGCGGATGGTCGAGGCGCAGCATGTCGTCTCGACCCTGAAGCTCGTCGACACGCTGGCCGAGCAGGCGATCCTCGAGTCCCTGCTCGACGAGACCAAGCCCCCGCTGCCGGACCCCTGCGCGGGGCTCGACTACCTCCTCGCCACGCCGTTCCGCTACAAGAGCTATCCCCACGGCTCGCGCTTCCGCCGGGCGGGGCGCACGCCGGGGGTGTTCTACGCGGCGGAGCGGCCGGAGACGGCGATGGCCGAGATGGCCTTCTACCGCCTGCTGTTCTTCCTGGTGGAAAGCCCCGGAACGCCCCTGCCCGACGCGCCGGCCGACTACACGGCCTTCGCGGCGGCGGTCGCCACGCCCCTGGCGCTGGACCTGACCGCGGGAGCGCTCGGCGAGGATCCGCGCTGGAGCGATCCGGTCGACTACGCCCCCTGCCAGGCCCTGGCGGAGGCGGCGCGGGAGGCGGGGGCGGAGGCGATCCGCTACGCCTCGGTCCGCGACCCGGCCGGGGGCGCCAACCTCGCGGTGCTGACCTGCGCGGCCTTCGCCCGGCCGGCCCCCACCAAGCGCCAGAGCTGGAAGATCCGCGTCGCCCGCCACGGCGTGCAGGCGCTGCGCGAAAGCCCGCGCCTGCGCCTCGACCTGCCGCTGTCGGCGTTCCTGGACGACCCGCGGCTCGCGGCCGCCGCGGGGTGACGCCCCCTCCCCCGCGGGGGGAGGGGGCCGCGGCTCACTCGGCCGGGACGACCGCCTCCTGCGTCGGCTCGCGCCGGCCCGGGAACAGGCGGCGCAGCGCGACGTAGAAGACCGGGGTCAGGATCAGGCCGAAGAGCGTGACGCCCAGCATGCCCGAGAAGACCGCGGTGCCGAGCGCCTGGCGCATCTCGGCGCCGGGGCCCGAGGCGATGACCAGCGGGACCACGCCCAGGATGAAGGCGAAGGCCGTCATCAGGATCGGGCGCAGGCGCAGGCGGGCGGCCTCGACCGCGGCCTCGACCGGGGTCAGGCCGCGGTCGCGCTCGGCCTGGCGGGCGAATTCCACGATCAGGATCGCGTTCTTCGCCGCCAGGCCCGCCAGCACGATCAGCCCCACCTGGGTCAGGACGTTGTTGTCCATCCCCCGCAGGTCCACCCCGATCAGCGCCGAGAGCACCGCCAGCGGCACGATCAGCACGATCGCCAGCGGCAGCGCCCAGCTTTCGTAGAGCGCGGCCAGCGCCAGGAAGGCGAACAGCACCGACAGGCCGAAGATCGCCGCGGTGGCGGAGCCGGACTGCCGGCTTTCCTGCAACGCAAGCTCGGTCCACTCGAAGCCGACGCCGCGCGGCGCGGCCTCGGTCGCCATCGCCTCCATCGCCGCCAGCGCCTCGCCGGTCGACCGCCCGGGCGCGGCCGAGCCCTGCACCGGCACCGAGACCTGCATGTTGTAGCGCTGCACGAGCTGCGGGCCGGCCGCGTCGCGGATCTCGACCAGCGTGCCGAGCGGCACGAGGTCGCCCGACGCGGAGCGGACCTTGAGGGCGGAGATGTCCTCCCGCTCCAGCCGGAATCGCCCCTCGGCCTGGGCGCGGACCTGGTAGAGCCGGCCGTAGGCGTTGAAGTCGTTGACGTAAGTGGAGCCGAGGTTGACCGCCAGCGTCTCGAAGATGTTGCCGATCGGCACGTTGAGGATCTGCGCCCGCACCCGGTCGATGGCCAGGAACACCTGCGGCGCGCCGGTGGAGAAGGTGGTGAACACCCCCGTCACGTCCGGCGAGGCCGCGGCCGCCCCCATCACCGCGCGCGCCGTCTCCAGCGCGCGGCGCATGTCGTCGCTCTCGCGGTCCTGGATCTGCAGCTTGAAGCCGCCGCCGTTGCCGACGCCCTGAACCGAGGGCGGCGCGACCACGATCACGAAGGCCTCGCGCAGGGACTGCATCCGGCCGTAGAGGTCGCCGATGATCGCCGACGCGCTCAGGCCCTGCTCGCCCCGCTCCTCGAAGGAGGTGAAGGGGGTGAAGATCACCCCCTGGTTGGAGGCGTTGGTGAAGGTGGCGCCCGAGAAGCCCGCGAAGGCGACCGCGTTCGCCACCCCGGGGGTTTCGCGCGCGATCTCCGAGGCCTCGCGCACCACGGCGTCGGTGCGCTCCAGCGAGGCGCCGTCGGGCAGCTGCACCACCACGATGGCGTAGCCCTGGTCCATCGGCGGGATGAAGCCGGTGGGCACCTCGCGGCCCATCCAGACGGTCGCGCCGATCAGGCCCGCGAAGATCGCCAGCATCGCCGCCAGCGCGGCGACGGATCCGGTCAGCCGCCGCACCAGGGCCGCATAGCCCTCCGACATCCGGTCGAACCCGCGGTTGAACCCGCCCGCGAGCCCGGCGCCGGCGCGCGAGACGATCCCGCGCGGCGCGTCATGGGCCGCGTGGGGCTTCAGCAGCAGGGCGGCGAGCGCGGGCGACAGGCTCAGCGAGTTGATCGCCGATATCACCGTCGCCACCGCGATCACGGTGGCGAACTGGGCGTAGAACTGCCCGGTGATGCCGGGCACGAACAGCGTGGGCAGGAACACCGCGATCAGCACCGCCGAGATGCCGATCACCGCGCCCTGCACCTCGTCCATCGTGCGCCGCGCCGCCTGGCGCGGGGTCTGGCCGAGCGCGATGTTGCGCTCGACGTTCTCGACCACGACGATGGCGTCGTCGACCACGATGCCGATGGCGAGCACCAGCCCGAACAGGGTCAGAAGGTTCAGCGAGTAGCCGAAGGCCTGCATCGCGGCGAAGGTCCCGATCAGCGACACCGGGATCGCGATCAGCGGAATGATCGCCGAGCGCCAGGACTGCAGGAACATGATCACCACCAGCACCACCAGCGCCGCGGCCTCGAAGATCGTGTGGTAGACCGCCTCGACCGAGGCGTCGATGAAGCGGGTGGGGTCGTAGACCACCTCGTATTCCAGGCCCAGGGGGAAGTCCTTCGCGGCCTCCTCCATCACCGAGCGGATCGCGGCCGCCGTCTCCAGCGCGTTGGAGCCCGGGCGCTGGAAGATCCCCAGCGCCACCGCCGGCTTGTTGTCGAGATAGGCGTTCGAGACGTAGCTGCGCGCCCCGATCTCGACCCGCGCCACGTCGCGCACCCGGATGAAGCGGCCGTCATCGGTGGCGCGCACGATCACCTGCTCGAACTCCTTGGGTTCGCTCAGGCGGCCCTTGGCGGTGACCGCGACCTCGAAGTCCGAGCCGGTTTGGTTGGGCGGCCCGCCCAGCGACCCGCCCGAGACCTGCACGTTCTGCTCGCGCAGGGCGGCGACCACGTCGCCCGCGGTCAGGCCCAGCACCGCCAGCCGGTCGGGATCGAGCCAGACGCGGGCGGCGTATTCCCGCTCGCCGAAGATCTGCACGTCGCCGACGCCGTCGAGGCGCACCAGCGCGTCGCGGATCCGGGCGCGGGCGTAGTTGGAGACGTAGAGCTGCCCCAGGCTCTCGTCGGGCGAGAGCAGGTGCACGACCATCATCAGGTCGGGCGAGGACTTGGTGGTGGTCACGCCCTGGCGGCGCACCTCCTCGGGCAGGCGCGGCTCGGCCACCGCGACGCGGTTCTGGACCAGCACCTGCGCCGCATCCAGATCGGTGCCCAGCTCGAAGGTCACGGTCAGCGCCATGGCGCCGTCGGCGGTGGAATAGGAGGACATGTAGAGCATGTCCTCGACCCCGTTCACCTCCTGCTCCAGCGGGGTGGCGACGGTGCGGGCCACCGTCTCGGCGTCGGCGCCGGGATAGGCCGCGCGCACCACGATCGAGGGCGGCGCGATGGAGGGATACTGCTCCACCGGCAGGCGCAGGTAGGCGAGCGCGCCCAGCAGCACCAGCACGATGGACAGCACCGAGGCGAAGATCGGGCGGTCGACGAAGAAGCGGCCCATGGCTCAGCCCTCCTGGCCGGCGACGGGCGGCAGCGTGACGGCCTCGGGCGTGACCTTCATGCCCGGACGGGCGCGCAGCAGCCCCTCGACGACGATGGTCTCGGAGCCGTCGAGCCCCTCGCGGATCACCCGGTAGCCGTCGATGCGGGGCCCGGGGCGCACCAGGCGGGGGGCGACGGTCCCGTCCTCCTGCACGGTCATCACCATGCGGCGGTCCTGGTCGGCGACCACGGCCGCGTCGGGGATCAGCACGCCGGGATGGGGCAGCGAGCCGGGCACGTTCACCCGCCCGAACAGGCCCGGCGTCAGCACCCCGTCGGGATTGGCCAGCACCGCGCGCATCCGCATCGTGCCGGTGCGCGGGTCGATCCGGTTCTCGGAGAAGTCGAGCACGCCGTCCCGCGGCTCGATGTTGCGGTCCGACAGGGTGACGCGCACCTTCAGGCCGCCGCCGCCCTCCTGCAGGCTCTCGCCGCGGGCGCGGGCGTCGCGGGCGTAGGCGAGGAAATAGCGCTCGTCGATGTCGAAGTAGAAGTGGATCGGGTCGGTGGCGACGATGGTGGTCAGCACCGTCTCGTTCTCGCGCACCAGGTTGCCGGGCGTGACCCGCTTGCGGTCGATGCGCCCCGAGATCGGGGCGGTCACGCGGGAGAACTCGAGGTCGATCCGCGCCTGTTCGACCGCCTGGCGGGCGTGCTCCAGGTCGCCCATCGCGGCGATCCGGCGTTCCATCCGCTCGTCGACCGAAGCCTGGGAGATGTTGCCGTTGCGGACCAGCGACTGGGCGCGGCCGAGCTGGTCGTCGGCGAAGGCATAGGCGGCCTCGGCCGCCTCGACCCGCGCTTCGGCCTGGGCGAGGTAGGTGCGGAACAGGCGCTGGTCGATGGTGAACAGCGGATCGCCCGCGGTCACCCGCTGGCCGTCCTCGAAATGCACCTGCTCGAGGTAGCCGGAGACGCGGGCGCGCACCTCCACCGCCTCGGCGGCCTCGAAGCGGCCGATGAATTCGTCGTCCTCGATGATGTCGCGCACCACCGGCTGGGCGACGGTCACCACGGGCGGGGCCTGGGTCTGGGCCGGAGCCGCGGCCGGCGCGGTCAGGGCGGCGGCAAGCAGCAGGGCCAGGGCGGGACGGGAGGTCGTGGGGGGCGTCATCGCAACTCTCCTGCGATCGAACAGGGGGGTGATCTGGGGAGCCGACGGCGCAGCGCACGGTAAGCGAGACGAATGAAACCGTTTCCGTTGCATGAAAGCCGCAGGCGCCGTGGGGCGCGACGGCGCGTCCGAGCGCGCCGCCGCGCCCCACGGGACCGCCTCAGGCCAGCGTCCGCACGAAGGTCAGAAGGTCCGCGTTCACCGTCTCGGCATGGGTGGTGCACAGGCCGTGGGGCAGGCCCGCATAGACCTTCAGCTCGCCGCGCTTGAGCAGCTTCGCCGACAGCAGGGCCGAGTCCGCGATCGGCACCACCTGGTCGTCGTCGCCGTGCAGCACCAGCGTGGGGACCGTGACGGTCTTCAGATCCTCGGTGAAATCGGTCTCCGAGAAGGCCTTGATGCCGTCGTAGTGGGCCTTGGCCCCGCCCATCATGCCCTGCCGCCACCAGTTGGCGATCACCGCCTCCGACACCTCGGCGCCGGGGCGGTTGTAGCCGTAGAACGGCCCCTCGGCGACGGCGCGGTAGAAGGCGCTGCGGTTGCCGGCGAGCGCGGCGCGGAAGCCGTCGAAGACCTCCCGCGGCAGGCCGCCGGGGTTGGCCTCGGTCTTGAGCATCAGCGGCGGCACGGCGCCGATCAGCACCAGGCCCGCGACCCGGCCCTCGGGCTCGCCGTGGCGCACCACGTAGTGCAGCGCCTCGCCGCCGCCGGTGGAATGGCCGACGTGCACGGCGCCCTTCAGGTCCAGCTTGCGCACGACCGCGGCCGCGTCGGCGGCGTAGTGGTCCATGTCGTGCCCGTCGGAGACCTGGGCCGAGCGGCCGTGCCCGCGCCGGTCATGGGCGATCACCCGGTAGCCGTGGGACAGGAAGAACAGCATCTGCGCGTCCCAGTCGTCCGCGCTCAGCGGCCAGCCGTGGTGGAACATCACCGGCTGGGCGTCGCGCGGCCCCCAGTCCTTGAAGAAGATCTCGACGCCGTCGTCGGAGGTCGCATAGCTCATGGTCGTGTCCTGGGTTCGGGGAGCGGAAGAAGAGGCGGCGGTCTGCGCCGGCGCGTCGGAGGCCGCTAAGGCCGCCAGCGCCATGCCGGCGCCGCCGGCGAGCATCGCGTCGCGGCGCGAGAGGCCGCGGGGGGTGGGGGTCGGGGAGGTCATGGTCGTCCTTTCGGGGTCGGGGTCGGGGTCGGGGTCGGGAGGCGGGGAGGCGGGGGATCAGGCGGGCGCGAGCCGGTAGGCGGCGCCCCGACGCTCGACCCGTCCCGGCAGGGGGCGGGTCCAGTGGCAGCCCAGCACCAGCAGCCGGTCGGCCGCGGCGCGGTCCAGCAGGCGGCGGCGGGTGGCCAGCGCCAGGTCCGGGTCCGTGTCGAAGCCGAAGCGCCAGCCCGGGTTCTCGAAGAACACGACGTCGTGGGTGCAGGCGTCGCCGACCAGCAGCAGCGGCTCCGGCCCGTCGAGCTCCACCGACATGTGCCCCGGCGTATGCCCCGGGGTGGCGAGCAGGCGCAGGCCCGGCACCACCTCGTCGCCCGGGGCGTGCAGGTGCAGCCGCTCCGCCACGGCGTCGAGGGCGCGCGCGGCGGTGCGCGCGAAGCCGTGCAGGGCGGGGGGGCGGCGCTCCTCGAACCGGGGGTCGGTCCAGAAGTCCCATTCCACCCGCCCGACGTGGTGGTCGGCGTTGGGGAACAGCAGCTCGCCGTCGGGCTGGATCACGCCGCCGACATGGTCGGGATGGGCGTGGGTCAGGATCACCCGGGTCACCGCCCGGCGGTCGATCCCGGCCGCGGCGAGGTTGCGCGCCAGCCGCCCGGCGCTCGCCTGGAAGGCGTCGCCGGCGCCGGCGTCGATGGCGATCAGCTCGTCCCCCGCCCGGATCAGCGGCAGGTTCATGCGCACCGGCGCGCCGGCCGCGTCGCCGCCCAGACGCGCCAGCAGGGCGGCGCGCGCGGGCGGGGCGGCGTCGGGGGCCAGGATCTCGCCCCCCAGCGTCAGCGCGCCGTCGCTGAGGATCGAGAGGGCGAAGCGCCCGTGCCGGAAGGCGGGCGGCGGGGGCGCGGTCCTGCGCCGGGGAAAGATCGCGTCGCGCGTCGCGGCGAGGGTCATGGCGGCCTCCGGGAAGGGGCCCGGCGGCGGCGGGGCGGATCGCTCCGCCGCGCCGCCGCGGGGGGATCAGAGCGGGGTGGCGCGGACGAAGCCCGCGATCAGGCCGGCGACGAATTCCGGCATCTGGTGCTGGGGGCCGTGGCCGGCCTGGGGGATCGTGACCAGGTGCAGCGACGGCCAGACCCGGTTCAGCGCCTGCCAGTTGGCGACGGGGAACACGATCTCGTGGTCGCCCGAGATCGCCAGCACCGGGACCGAGCCCTGGCGGAAGAACGCCTCGAAGCGGCCGTCGGGGTCGGGGAACACCGCGTCGGGGTCGTGGCTCTCCTGCAGGATGCGCAGGTAGGTTTCGGGCGGGATCGGGGGGCTGACGTCGCCCTGACGTGCGGCGATGCGCGCGTGGGAGGCGCGGGCGGCCGCGCGGCTGCTCTCGGAGGCGGGCTCGAAGAACAGCACCGTCTCGTCCTCGATGTCGTAGTCCGGCTTCAGCGCGGTCTCGAGGAAGATCGGCTCGGCGGCGTGGGGCTGGGGACCGGGCGGGACCGTGCCCAGCAGCACCAGCTGGCGCACCCGGTCCGGGTTCTGCGCGGCGAAGATCTGGGCGGCGACGCCCCCCAGCGACCAGCCGCCCACCACGAAACGGCCCAGCCCGAGCCCGTCGGCGAGGTCGAGGATGTCCTGCGCCATTGCCGCGCGCTGGTAGGAGGGCTCGCCGGTCGAGAGGCCGAGCCCCGTGTAGTCGAAGATCACCACCGTGAAGCTGGCGGCGAGCGCGTCGAGGAAGGCCGGGTCCCAGCTGTCCATCACGCCGCGGAAGCGCAGGGCGAGCACCAGCGTCGGCCCGGCGCCGAACATCCGGTAGGCGAGCCGGCGTCCCCGGCTCTCGATGACCTGGGTGGGGGCGGCGCGGGCGCCCTCCCGCGCCTCTATCCGGCCGCGGGCGAGCGGCAGCGTCGGCTCCGCCCCCGAGGCGCGCCCGGCGCGGGCCATGGCGGAGATCACCGAGGAGAGCGGCGGGGCGAGGCTGATGCGGGTCGCGTAGAAGTCCATGACGTATCTCCCTTTTCGACAGGCCGCCGGCGCTGGGCCGGGGCGCAGCTCCCGCGCGGCCCGGAACCGGGTCGCGCGTCAGGGGGAGGCTCCGTCGGGCGCCGCCCACGTCGGGCGGCCTGCGGCTCGGATCCGGATCCCGGGCGGTGTCGTCGGCCCTCGCTCCGTCTCCCCTCGGCGGTCCGTCTCCGGTCGCCATGGGGTCAGGATGTCCGCTGGAGGGGCGTCGGCCTATTCTACGGCGGGGCGGATCGGATCAGACGATGGTGTTAACCGCGTCATGCGCCGCGGCCGCGACGGGGCCCTCGGCGGCGGGCAGGGCCACGGTGAAGCAGGCGCCGCCCTCGGGCCGGTTGGCCGCGCGCACGCTGCCGCCGAAGGTCTCGACGATGCCCCGCACGATGGCGAGCCCCATGCCCATGCCCTCGGCGCGGGTGGTGAAGAAGCTCTCGAACAGGCGCGGCAGGTGATCGGGGGCGATGCCGGGGCCGGTGTCCGCCACCTCGATCGCCACGGCGTCGCCCTCGCGGCGCACGGCGAGGTCGAGCCGCGGCGCGGGCCGCCCCGCCATCGCCTGCAGCTCGTTCAGGGCCAGGTTCGCGACCACCTGCTGAAGCTGCACCCGGTCGGCGGCCACGGCCGGGTCGGAGGGGTCGAGGCGCAGGGCCACCCGCGCCCCGTCGCGCCGGATCTCGGGTTCGAGCAGCGCCGCCGCGTCGCGCAGCGCCGCGTTGGCCGAGCACGGCCCGGCCGAGGGCGCGGCCCCCGTCACCATCCCCCGGATGCGGTCGATGATCTCCGCCGCCCGGCGCGCGTCGTCGGCGATGCGCCCGGTCAGCAGGCGGGCCTCGGCGACCTCGGGCGCGGGGCGGTCCAGCCAGCGGATCCCGGCGGCGGCGTTGGCGGCTATGGCCGCGAGCGGCTGCTTGACCTCGTGGGCGATCGAGGCGGTCAGCTCCCCCAGCATCGAGACCCGGGCCGCCCGCGCCATCTCCGCCCGCATCCCCGCCAGCGCCGTCTCGGCCGCGACCCGGGCGGAGAGGTCGATCACCCCCACCAGCAGCGTGCCCTTGTTCATCGTGTCCGGCGGGAAGCAGGCGGTGAACAGCGCCGGGAATTCGCGCCCGTCGATCGCGCGCAGCCGGGTCTCGGCGGCGTAGCTCGGCCGCCCCGACACCGCCGCCACCACCGAGGCCGCGAAGACGCCCGAGCTCGCCTCCGGCCAGAACGGCTCGACCGTGGTCAGCAGCTCCGCCTTGGGGTCGGGCGCGTCGGGGCGGCCGAACAGCGTCACGGTCTGCTCGTTGACGTCGATCACCCGTGTCGCGCGCATCATCTCGCGCACGAATTCGGGGCGGGCCTCGAAATAGGCGGGGTAGCTGGCGATCTCGCCGGCCTTGCGCAGGGCGTGCAGACGGGCGCCGACGGGGAAGAAGTCCAGCTCCCAGAAGCTGGCGGCCATCGCCTGGAAGAGGTTGCGGTAGCGGTGCTCGGACTTGCGCAGCGCGGCCTCGTCGCGGCGGGCGTCGGTGACGTCGCGCCCCGTCTCCAGGATCGCCTCGCCCCCCCAGGCGGCCCGGCGCAGGCGCCAGGCGAGCGCCACGCACCGCCGCTCGCCGCCCGCGCCGCGCCGCGTGCGCTCCCCCGCCCAGGCGCCCTCGGCGCGCAGGATCGCCAGCGCCGCGGCGTCCTCCTCCGGGGTCTCCTCGGCGAAGAGCTCGGCGGCGTAGCGGCCGGCGGCGCGGGCGGGGCGGGCGCCGTAGAGCGCCTCGGCGGCCGCGTTCCACCACAGGATGCGGCCGTCGGCGGTGCGCAGCACCACGCTTTCCTGCACCAGGTCGAGGACGCCGGCCTCGGCCGCGCTCAGCATGGCGCGGGCTTCCGCGGACGCGGGCTCAGGCGGCGTCGAGCGCGCGGGAGACGCAGTCGATCAGCGCCTGCGGCTCCACCGGCTTGCGCAGCAGGCACAGGGCCCCGCCGGCGCGGGCCTCCTCGTCCAGCCGCGCCTCGGTGCGGGCGGTCACCAGGATCACCGGGGCCCCGCCGCCCTCCGCCGCCAGCCGGCGCATCAGCTCCATCCCGCCCATCCCGGGCATCTGCACGTCCGAGACGATGCAGGCCGCCTCCGTCCGCGCGGTCGAGCCCAGGAACCCCTCGGCCGACGAGAATCCCTCCGCCCGCCAGCCGAGCGCGCGCATCAGGCTTTCCATGGCGCGCAGGAACGGCGCGTCGTCGTCCACCAGGGCGATGAGCGGGATGGGGGTCACGGGAACTCCTGGCCTGGCGCAGGAGAGGGCCCGGCGCCGGATCGTCCCTGTGACACGGACGGGCGGGCGCGGGAATCATACGAACGTGTCATCCGCCGGCCGCGACAGGGCGGCCGACAGCGCGTCCTGCATGCGCACCAGGTCCGGCAGGGTCCGCGCGCCCATCTTGCGCATCGCGGCGCCGCGGTGGATCTTCACCGTGATCTCGCTGATCCCCAGCTCCCCGGCCACCTGCTTGTTCAGGAGCCCTGCGGCGACCAGCGCCATCACCTGCCGCTCCCGCGGGGAGAGCCCGGCGTAGCGGGCGCGCAGGCCGTCGAGGCCCATCCGCTCGGACCGGCGGGCGCGGTCGATCTCGATGGCGCGGGCCACGGCGTCGAGCAGGTCCTGCTCGCGGAACGGCTTGGGCAGGAAGTCCACGGCGCCGGCCTTCATGCCCCGCACGCTCATCGGGATGTCGCCGTGGCCGGTGATCAGGATCACCGGCAGCTCCACCCCCCGCTCGACCAGCTGGGCCTGGAGGTCGAGCCCGCTCGCCCCCGGCAGCCGCACGTCCAGCACCAGGCAGCCCTCGACGTCCGGACGCTCCGCCGACAGGAATTCGTGGGTCGAGCCATGGGTGCGCGCCTGCAGGCCGACGGAGGCCAGCAGGCTGGCGATGGCCAGCCTGACGGCTTCGTCGTCGTCCAGCACATGCACCACGGGCCCGGTCGTCATGAAGCGAAACTATCTCCACGTCAGGCTGCCTTGGCAATCGAGACTTTCCCCCGCCGCAGGGCCTTTCCGCCGCGCCTCCCCCGGGGGCCATCCGGGCCCGCCCCCGGGCCCGCTTCCGGGGGCGCTTCCCCTCGACAACGCCCGCCGCCTCGCCGAAGAAGCCGGGGCCGGACCGGGGCCGCCCTCGCCCGGACGGCGACAGGGGCGCAGAGACAGGGGCGCAGAGGCCGGGGCGCAGAGACCGGAGAGCGAGCCGATGACCAGCCTTTTCGACGCCGCGCGCGATCCCGGCGACCGCCCCCTGGCGGCGGCGCTGCGGCCGCAGACGCTCGACGACGTCGTCGGGCAGGAGGCGCTGACCGCCCCCGGCTCGGTCCTGCGGCGGCGGATCGCGGCGCGGACGCTGGGCAGCCTCGTGCTCTACGGCCCGCCCGGGGTCGGCAAGACCTCGATCGCGCGGGCCGTCGGGGGGATGCTGGGCAAGGACTTCCGCCCCCTCCACGCCACCCGCGCCGGGGTGAAGGAGATCCGGGCGCTGGCCGACGAGGCCAGGCTGCGTCCGATCCTGATCTTCGTGGACGAGGTGCACCGCTTCTCCGCCACCCAGGCCGACGACCTGCTGGCGATCTGCGAGGACGGGATCGCCGACTTCATCGGCGCCACCACCCAGAACCCCTACCACGCCCTGCCGCCGGCGCTGATCTCACGTTCCACCATCCTCAAGCTCGAGCCGCTGTCGATCGAGGACATGGAGCGGGTGGTCCGCCGCGGGATCGAGCACCTGGCCCGCGCCGGCGTCGCGGTGGCGATGACGCCCGCCCAGACGCGGCTGATCGCCGGCCGCTCGGGCGGCGACGCGCGCCGGGCGCTGACCACGCTCGAAAGCCTCGCGGTCGGCCACGGCGCCGGCGGGCCGGTCGAGATCACCGAGGCGATGCTGGAAGAGGTCTACCGCGCCGCGGCCGTGAACCACGACCGCTCCGGCGACATGCATTACGACGTGGTCTCGGCCTTCGTGAAGTCGATGCGCGGCTCGGACCCCGACGCCACGCTCTACTGGCTGGCCCGGCTGATCCATGCGGGCGAAGACCCCCGCTACATCGCCCGCCGGATCATGATCCACGCCTCCGAGGACGTGGGGCTGGCGGACAACGGCGTGCTCCAGACCGCGGTGGCCGCGGCCCAGGCGGTGGCGATGATCGGCTATCCCGAGGCGCAGATCATCCTCGCCCATGCCGCCCTGCACGTGGCGCGGGCGCCGAAGTCGAACTCGGCCTGCCGGGGGATCTCGCTGGCGATGCAGGCCGTGGCCTCCGAGCCGCCGATCCCGGTGCCGCCCCATCTGCGCGACGCCCACTACAAGGGCGCCGAGGCGCTGGGCCACGTGGGCTACGTCTTCCCCCACGACGATCCGCGCGGCTGGAGCGAACAGCCCTACGCCCCCGGCATCGCCGCCGGACGCCTCTACCAGAGCGACGCCCGCCAGGCCGGCACCTTCGAGAAACGCGCCGACGAGCATTGGGAGCGCCTGTCGGGCCGCCTCGCCCCCCGCCGCTTCGGCGACGACTGAGCGCGGCGGCCCCGGCTCAGGCGGAGGCGTCGAACAGCAGGCGCACGAAGGTGCGCACCAGCAGGATCTGCTCGGACAGCAGCTTCGGCTCGCGCATCGCCTTGGACAGGATGATGCCGCCCTCGACCGTCCCCGAGATCATGTCGGCGAGCGCGCGCAGCTCCACCGGCTCGCGCGGGGGGTGGCGGGCGGCGATCTCCTCGAGCATGGCGAGGAACCGCTCCCGCCAGACCACCACCGCCTGCCGGTTCAGCTCGCGCACCTTGTCGTCGAACATCCGCTCGGCATAGGCCGAGGTGGCGACCAGGCAGCCGGGGTGGCCGTTGGGCAGGTCGGCCATCATCTCGGCCAGCAGCTTCAGGCCGATCAGGAAGGCGTGCAGCGGGTCCTCGTGCAGCTCCCGCGCGCGGGCGAAGACCTGGTCGAGCAGCGCCTCCTCGGTGTCGAGGTAGCGCTGGATCAGGGCGCGGGCGAGCTCGTTCTTGTCCCGGAAATGGTAGAAGAACCCGGACTTGGTGATCTCGGCCTCGGCGATGATCTCGTCGATCGAGGTGCCCGCGAAGCCCTTGGCGAGCACCCCCGCCTCGGCGATGTCGAGCAGTCTCTCGCGCGTCGCGCCGCCACGTGCCACCGGCCGTCTCCCTCGCGGATGCGGGACGCCCGGCCGACGCGGACGGGCATCGCTCCGGCTTGGGTAGCCCGGGGGGTGGGGGAAGTCCATCGACAGGGCGACGCGGCGGAAGGAAAGGGCCGCCGGGGAGGGGTCCCCGGCGGCGCCTCATTGCGCGAACTCGGCCTTGAAGGCCTCGAAGTCGATCTGCAGGCCGTTCATCATCGTGCTCCAGTGCCGCGTCAGGGCGGCCTGGGCCACGGCCTCGGCGATTTCGCGGTCGCTGGCGCCGTGGGCGCGGGCGGCGAGCGTGTCGGCGTGCACGCAGTAGCGGCACGGGATCTGCGCCCCCACCGCCACGTTGATCAGCGCCTTCACCTTGGGCGAGAGCGCGGTGTCCTCGGCCAGCTCCAGGTCGCGGGTCAGCCGCCAGGCGGCGGCCACCCCGTGCTCGGGATAGGCGCGGATGAAGCCGGGCACGAAGCCCCAGGCCTTCTCGACCTCGGCGTAGGCCTCCTGCGCCGTCTCCTGGGCGGTCGAGGGCAGGGGCAGGGCCGCGGCCACGAGGACCACGCCAAGGGCAGCGAAAACGGTTCTGAAATACATCGGATCGTCCTTTCGTTGGAGGAGCCGGGCAGGGTCGCCCGGCAGGGCCGCTGTGTGGCGCCGCCCGGCCGGCGCGCCTACGCAACGCGTGGTGCAGCCGTGGGCGGTCCGAAGAATTCCTGATCTGTCCCAATGGCTTGCGTGTCCCTCTCCGGCCCGCGTCCTGCCGTCCGCCGCAGCGCGCGGGCGGAGCTTCCGTACCGAAGGTGCAGCGTTCGCGGCCGCTCCGACGCGGCGGGGCGGAGTCGCGGGCCCGTCCGCGGCCCCCAGGCTCCGGATCGCTGCACCTTCGGTACGGTTTCGCGCCTTCGCGGCGACGGCCGCCCGCCCCCGGATCCCGCCAAGCCACTAGCCGAGAACGTCTTTCCCCGACCGCACCGCGCGTCGGCTGGTCCGCGGGCCGGCCGCGGCGCCAGAACGGGGCCAGCCAGACCCGGCCATCCCGGCCGGCGCGCGCAGGGAGACAGGACCATGCCGGCGACCGCAACCGAGACGCCGCCCCGGCGGCCGGGGCTCGACTACCTCACCGAGGGCGGAATCGAAACCGAGATCATGTACCGCTGGGGCTACGAGCTGCCCCATTTCGCGATGTTCCCGCTGCTCGAGCGGGCCGACGCCCGCGCCACGCTGCGCGGCCTCTACCGCCGCTGGCTGGACGTGGCGGCCCGGCACGGGATGGGGGCGCTGATCGGCGGCTTCGACTACCGCGCCAGCCCCGACTGGGGCGCGCGGCTGGGCTATTCCCCCGCCGCCCTGGCCGAGGCCAACCTCGCCGCCATCGACTTCCTCGCCGCGATGCGCCGCGAGTATGACGGCCAGCTCCCGCAGGCGAAGCTGGTGGGCTACGTCGGCCCGCGCGGCGACGCCTACCGGCTGAACGGCACGATGAGCGTCGAGGCGGCGGAGGCCTATCACGCCGTGCAGCTCGAGACCCTGCGCCGCTCGTCGGCCGACCTCGCCTGGGCGGTGACCTTCAACGACCCGGTCGAGGCGGTGGGCGTGGCGCGCGCCGCGCGCCGCGTGGGGATGCCGCTGGCGATGAGCTTCTCGCTGGGCTCGGACTCCCGCCTCGCCTCGGGCCTGACGCTGGCCGAGGCGGTGGAGCGGGTCGACGCCGAGACCGGGGGCTCCATCGCGTTCTTCGCCCTCAACTGCTCGCATCCGCAGGAGTTCGCGCCGGCCCTGACCCCCGGCGCCTGGTCGGAGCGGCTGCGCTGCATCCGGCCCAACGCCGCGGCGATGGACAAGATCGCCCTGTGCAAGCTCGGCCGGCTGGAGGAGGGCGACCCCGACGCGCTCGGCCGGCAGATGGGCGAGGTGGCGCGGCGGTTCCCGGCGATGGATATCTGGGGCGGCTGCTGCGGCACGAGCCACGTCCACCTCGACCGCATCGCCGGCGCCCTCGCCGAGGTCCGCCGGGCCCGCGCGACCGCCTGACGGGGCCAGGCCCGGCCGCGGGAGGGGCGGGGCCGCCTAGGACCCGGCCCGCTCCGCGCCGTCGATGCGCCGCCAGGGCAGCACGAAGCGCTCGCCGTCCCGCTCCCCGTGAAGGGCGCCGATCCGGTAAGCCTCGGCCAGGCGGTCGGGGGAGAGCGCCGCCTCGGGCGGGCCGAAAGCGAGAAGGCGCCCCGCGCCCATCACCGCCAGCCGGTCGCAGAAGCGCGCGGCCAGCGCCAGGTCGTGCAGCACCACGATCACCAGGTCCCCCGCCGCCGCCGTCTCGCGCATCAGCTCCATCACCCGGAGCTGGTGGTAGGGGTCGAGCGAGGCCACCGGCTCGTCGGCCAGCAGCATCGGCGCCTCGACCGCCAGCGCCCGGGCCAGCAGCGCGCGCGCCCGTTCGCCCCCCGAGAGGCCGGAGGCGGGCCGGTCGCGGAAGCCCTTCACGCCTGCGCGGCGCATCGCCCGCTCGGTCGCCTCACGGTCGGCGGGGGAGGGCGCGGCCAGCGGCCCGCGGTGGGGCAGGCGGCCCAGCCCCGCCAGCCGCTCGACCGAGATCGGCCAGTTCACCTCGTGGCCCTGGGGCAGGAAGGCCAGCCGCCGGGCCCGCTCCCGGGGCGACAGGGCGGCCAGGTCCTCGCCGTCGACGCGCGCCCGCCCGGCGGCCCGCGGGACGAGGCAGGCGATGGCGCGCAGCAGGCTCGACTTGCCGGCGCCGTTGGGCCCGACCAGGCCCAGCACCTCGCCGCCCCGCGCCTCGAAGGAGACGTCCTCCACCACCCGCCGCGCGCCCCGCGCGACCGAGATCCCCTCGACCGAGAGACATCCGATGCGGCCTGCGGTCATCCCGGACGCCCCTTCATGCGGTGGATCAGCCAGAAGAAGAACGGCGCCCCGACCAGCGAGGTGACCACGCCGAGCTGCAGCTCCGGCCCCACCGCGATCAGGCGCACCAGGATGTCGGCGGCGAGGATCAGCGCCGCCCCGCCCAGCGCGCTGGGGATCAGCAGGCGGGCGGGCGCGTGGCCCACGACGGGACGCAGCAGGTGCGGGACCACGAGGCCCACGAAGCCCACCACGCCCGCCACCGCCACCGTCGCCCCCACCGCCAGGCTGACCCCCAGGATCACCTGCGCCCGCGCCCGGCCGAGCGCCACGCCCAGCGAGCGCGCCGCCTCCTCGCCCAGGCTCATCGCCTCCAGCGCCGAGCCGGAGGCGACCAGCAGCGCCAGCCCCGCCAAGACGAAGGGCGCGGCGAGGCCGACCTCCTCGAAGGTGCGGTCGCGCACCGAGCCCATCAGCCAGAACACGATCTCCGACACCGCCCAGGGGTTGGGCGAGAGATTCATCGCCAGCGAGGTGAGCGAGATCGCGAGCCCCCCGATCGCCACCCCCGCCAGGATCAGCGTCAGGGTCGAGGCGTTGCGCGCCGCCAGCAGGTAGAGCGCCCCCGTCGCCAGCCCCGCCCCCGCCATCGCCGAGGCGGGCAGCACGTAGGGCGAGAGGCTCATCCACCCGAAATAGAGCGCCAGCACCGCGCCGAGCCCGCCCGAGGCGCTGATCCCGATCACCCCCGGCTCGGCCAGCGGGTTCAGCAGCAGCCCCTGCAGCGCCGCCCCCGAGGCGCCCATGGCGGCGCCGATCATCAGCGCCAGCAGCGTGCGCGGCAGGCGCAGCTCCTGCACGATCAGGGCGACGGGCGCGTCGGCCAGCCCGAAGACGCCGCGCAGCACCTCGGCGGCGCCCAGCTCGACGTAGCCCAGCGTCAGCGAGACCGTCGCCAGACCCAGGCAGGCCGCGGCGAGCGCCAGGCACAGGATCAGCGTCGGGCGGTGGATCAAGGAAGCCGCGCTCATCGCCGCGCCTCCCCGGCCGGAACGGCGTCCGCGGCCCGGCCCGCCTGCTCCGGACCCTCCGGCCCCGCCGCGGCGGCCCGGCCGCCCGGCGCCGGCCCCGCACCCCCGTTTTCCGGCCGCGCCGCGGCCGCGGCGGCGAAGCGCGGGCGGGCGGCGGCCAGGATCTCGACCGCCTCGACCAGCATCGGGCCGGAGCAGGCCCACAGCGCGCCGGGCACGGCGACGGTCACGGCCTCGCGCCGCGCCCGCTCAAGGATCGGGTTGCGCCGCAGGACCGAGGCGGCGCTGGCCCGCGCCGCGTCGAAATACGAGATCACGTAGCCGTCGGGCGGATCGACGGCCAGCGCCTCGGCCGGCAGGCCGACCCAGCCGGCCTGGCCCGCCTCGACCTGCAGGTTGACGTAGCCCGCCGCCTCCAGCGCGGCGGTCACGAAGGTCCCGGCCGCGGCGCCGCCGCCGTCGGGGCGGTAGTAGACCACTCGCGGGCGCGGCTCGCCCGGGCCCGGCGCCGCGGCCGCCAGCCGGGCGCGCAGGTCGGCGACCGCCGCCTCCCCCCGCTCGGGGCGGCCCAGCGCGGCGGCGAGCACGCGCAGGTTCTCGAACACGCCCTCGAAGTCCTCGCGCAGCGGCAGGGGGATCGGCGTCACCCCGAAGGCGTCGAGGATCCGGCGCATCTGCGGCGCGACCTCGCGGTCCACGATCAGCAGCCCGGCGCGGGCGGCGATCAGCTCCTCCATGCTTCCGCGGTTGCGGGGCAGGCCCTCGGCCTCGGCGGCCTTCCAGGAATGCGGGCCCGTCGCGTGCTGGGAGAGGCTCGCGATCCGCTCGCGGTCCGCCAGCGTCAGCAGGTACTGGTCCCCGCACAGCGAGACCGAGGCGACGCGCGGCGCCGCCCCGCTCCCCGGCGGGACGGGCGCCGCCCCCTCCGCCAGCGCCGCCCCGGCGGCGATGGCGAGGACCGCGGCCGTCGCGAGCCGCCGCCGCACGGCGCCGCGGCCCCGTGCGCGGCCCCGTGCGCGGCCCGGTCGCGCCCCGGGGGCGGGGCGCGGGATCCGGAAGCCCGGGCGCGCGTCGGTCTCGGGGGTCTCCCGGGTCAGGGGCATGCCGGCGCCTCCGCTCATCGGCTTCCGAAGGCGGCGCGGACGCCGGCGTAGACGCCGAAGCCCGGCGTCGCCCGGCCGTAGGATTCCTGGTAGCGGCGGTCGAAGAGGTTCTCGACCCGCCCGAACAGCTCCACCTCCTCCGTCGCCCGCCAGGCGGCGGCGAGGTCGAAGACCACGTAGCCCGGGACCCGCCCGGCGGCCGAGACCGCGTCCCCCGAGGCGTAGCGCGCCACCGCCGTCAGCGAGACGTCCGCGTGGGGGAAGACCGTCGCCGCGGTCGTTCCCCGGTGGCGGGAGCGTCCGCGCCAGGCCCCCGTGACCCCGTCCCGCGACAGCAGCCAGGTGTAGCTCTGGCTCGCCTCCAGCCAGTCCAGCGGCGCCCAGGAGAGGCCGGTCTCCACCCCCTCGATCCGGGTCTCGCCGAACTGGACGTAGCCCGCGCCGCCGTCCGCCCGCGTGCCGAAGCCGATCTCGTTCTCGACCCGGTTGCGGAAGTAGGTCGCCTCCAGCGCCAGCCCCTGCCCGGCCCAGTGCAGGTCGAGGCCGATGTCCCAGCCCCGGCTCTCCTCGACCTCCAGCCGCCGGTCGCCGTAGGTGGGATCGAACAGCTGGTAGAGCCCCGGCGCCTTGGCGCCCGTGCCCCAGCTCGCCCGCAGCTTGCCGTCCAGCGCCTCGGTCAGCGGCGTGAACCAGGCGGCGGTGGCCCGCCAGGTGGCGAAGGTCCCGAAGCGGCTGTTGTCGTCCAGCCGGCCGGCGCCGGTCAGGGTCAGCCCCTCCAGCGGCTCCAGCGCCAGCTCGCCGAACAGCGAGTCGGTGGCGATCTCCGCCCCGAAGCCGCCGGTGTAGGCGGTGTGCTGGTCGGTGCGCTCGCGCTCCAGGTCCACGCCCGCGACCAGCGTCGCCTGCTCCACGGGGCGCAGGGCGAGGGTGTAGCCGAGGTTGGTCTTGGTCCCGTCGTAGACGTCCCCCGCAGGCCGCGACCAGGCGGTATGATACTCCCGCCGGGCGTTGTAGACCGAGGCCGAGGCCTGGTGCGTCAGCCGCCCCTCCAGCATCTCCCAGGTCAGCCGGCCGCCGAGGGCGTATTCGTCCTTGTCCACGTCGTCGAAGGAGTCCTGCGTCGCGTCGTCGTAGTCAAGGCGCGTCAGGCTCCAGAACCCGCCCAGCGACAGCTCCGCCGCGTCGGTCAGGCGCAGGACGGCGCGCCCGCTCAGCCCCTTCGCCGCGTAGGCGTCGTCCTCGTCCGCGGGGCCCGTCGCGGTGCGCGGATCGACGATCGAGGGCCCGTCGAAGCGCCGCCCGAAGGCCGTCAGCCGCAGGTCCGCCCGGTCCGAGCCGTAGTGGAGCGAGGCGCCGCCGTCGACGGTCCCGTAGGGCCCGGCCTCGACCTCGACCGTCGCCAGCGTCCCGTCGCGCGGCGCGTGGCGGGTGACGATGTTGATCACCCCGCCGATGGCGTCGGAGCCGTAGAGCGAGCTCTGGTTGCCCCGCAGCACCTCGATCCGCTCGATGTCGAGCGAGGCGAGGTGGTCGAACTGGTAGGCGGTGGAGGTCGAGGACGGGTCGCCCAGCTCCATCCCGTCGATCAGCACCAGCACCTGGTCGCCGTCCGAGCCGCGGATCGAGACCGGGGTCCAGGCGCCGGGCCGGGTCTGGGCGATCTCCACCCCCGGCACGTCCTGCAGGACCTCGGCGACGGTGCGCGACTGCCGGCGCTCGATCTGCGCGCGCGTGACCACGGTGACCGCGCTGCCCACGGCCGAGGCCGGCAGGCCGGCGCGCGAGGCGCTCTGCACCCGCACCGCCTCCAGCCGCACGGGCGCGTCGGGCTCGGCGGGGTCCAGGCCGGTCAGGACCTGCGCGCCGGCCGGCGCGGCGGCGACCAGGCCCGCCGCCGGCAGGGCGGGGACGACGGCGCGGACCAGGGCGGGGAAGAGCGCGCCGGCGAGGGCCCGGGACAGGGCGCGGCGGGGCCGTCGTCGGCGGCGAGGGGCGGCGGGGACGGGCGGGACTGCGTCATGCGGCAAGGTCGTCTTCTCCGGTCGTTCGGCCCGCGGGCCGGAAAACGCACGGAGGGCGGGACCGGGACGGCGCAGCGCCCCCGGGACCGACGAGACATGACTGTCGCAGGATGAGACCCATCCCGGCGCGCCCTCCAGACTTCAGGCGTCGCCGCGACGGCTTTCCGCCCCCTCGGCACATCCCGACCGTGGGGTGGGCGACAGCGACGGCAGGTCTCCTGACTCGGGTCTCGACGCGCGCTCCAGCCTTCCCGGACCTTCGGCCCAGTGGCGCGATGCGGAGCGCGCTCCTCCCTCACAGTTGCGGGCGCAGTCGCGGACTCGGCGTCCCTTGCGGGCGGCCTCACCGCGTTCCCTTTTCACCTCTTGCGAGGCACCGTCGCCCCCCGCTTAGCCCGCGCCCGCAGCCCCGCGCAAGCGCCCTGTCGCCCCCCTGCCGCGACGTCCTGCGGGGCCGCCGAACGGCCCGCCGCGCCACGCGAAACGGCCCGGCGCGGAGGCGGTCCGACCGGGCAGGAATGTCCAGGAAAAGCGCCGCAGCCCAGAGAGTTGGGCGGTCCGCCGCGCCCCGCCGACGGTCTCGCGCACGAGGGTCGGTCAGGGGGCTTGGCGGGGATCCCGGCGTCGGGGTCGGCGGGCGGGCGCCTCCCGCGCCGCAGGCGCGGGACAGAGCCGCTCCGCCGACCCCGACGCTCAGGCGGCCGTCTCGATCCCGCGGTCGGCGGGACGGTAGTTCAGCACCGGCGCCAGCCAGCGCTCGGCCTCCTCCAGCGTCATGCCCTTGCGCGCGGCGTAGTCGGCGACCTGGTCCTCCTCGACCTTCGCGACGCCGAAGTAATAGGCCTCCGGATGCCCGATATAGAGGCCCGAGACCGAGGAGCCGGGCCACATCGCCATGCTCTCGGTCAGCTCCACCCCCGTGGCCGCGGTGGCGTCCAGCAGGCGGAACAGGGTGGTCTTCTCGGTATGGTCGGGCTGGGCGGGATAACCCGGCGCCGGGCGGATGCCGGCGTAGGGCTCGCCGATCAGCTCGCGCGGCGTGAACGCCTCGTCGGGGGCGTAGCCCCACAGCTCGCGCCGCACGCGCTGGTGCAGCATCTCGGCCATCGCCTCGGCGAAGCGGTCGGCCAGCGCCTTGACCATGATCGCGGCGTAGTCGTCGCCCGCCGCCTCGAAGCGGGCCGCGCGCTCGGCCTCCTGCGGGCCCGCGGTGACCACGAAGCCGCCCACGTAGTCCGGCGTCCCCTCCGGCGCCACGAAGTCGGCCAGCGCCAGGTTCGGCCGGTCGCCGCGCTTCGAGGTCTGCTGGCGCAGCGTGTGCAGCGCCGCCAGCGGCGCCTCGCGCCCGGCGTCGGTCCACAGCTGGATGTCGTCGCCCCGCCGGTTGGCGGGCCAGAAGCCCACCACCGCCCGCGGCTCGAACCAGCGCTCGGCCACGATCGTCTCCAGCATCGCCTCGGCGTCGGCCAGCAGGTTGCGCGCCGCCTCGCCGTAGGTCTCGTCCTCCAGGATCCGCGGGTGGACGCCCTTCAGCTCCCAGGTCTGGAAGAACGGGGTCCAGTCGATGTAGCGCGCGATCTCCGCCAGGTCCCAGTCCCCGATCGTCCGGGTCCCCAGGAAGGCGGGCTCGGTCGCCGCGTAGCCCGTCCAGTCGATCTTCATCGCGTTGGCCCGCGCGGCGGCCAGCGGCAGGCGGCGCTTGGCGCGCTCGGCCCGCTCGTGGCGCTCGGCCACCTCGGAATATTCCGCCCGCACGCCTTCGATGTAGCGCTCCCGCTGCCCGTCGCTGAGCAGGGACGAGACCACGCCCACCGCCCGGCTCGCGTCCGTCACGTAGATCGCCTGGTTGCGGGTGTAGCGCGGCGAGATCTTCACCGCCGTATGCACCTTCGAGGTCGTCGCCCCCCCGATCAGCAGCGGCACGTCGAAGCCCTCGCGCTCCAGCTCGCCGGCGAGATGCACCATCTCGTCGAGCGAGGGCGTGATCAGCCCCGACAGGCCGATGACGTCGACCCGGTGCTCCCGCGCCGCCTCGAGGATCTTCTGCGGCGGGACCATCACGCCCAGGTCGATGATCTCGTAGTTGTTGCAGGCCAGCACGACGCCGACGATGTTCTTGCCGATGTCGTGGACGTCGCCCTTCACGGTGGCCATCAGCACCTTGCCGGCCGCCTGCCGCTCCGTTCCGCCCGAGAGGCGCTTCTCCTCCTCCATCCAGGGGAGCAGCACCGCCACCGCCTGCTTCATCACCCGGGCCGACTTCACCACCTGGGGCAGGAACATCTTGCCCGCGCCGAACAGGTCGCCGACCACGTTCATCCCGTCCATCAGCGGACCCTCGATGACGTGCAGCGGACGCTCGGCGGCCAGCCGCGCCTCCTCGGTGTCCTCCTCGACGAACTCGGCGATGCCGTTGACCAGCGCGTGCTCCAGGCGCTTTTCCACCGGCCACTCCCGCCAGGCG
The DNA here is from genome assembly GCF_900113695.1 of Albimonas pacifica. Taxonomy (GTDB): domain Bacteria; phylum Pseudomonadota; class Alphaproteobacteria; order Rhodobacterales; family Rhodobacteraceae; genus Albimonas; species Albimonas pacifica. Next base: position 517,429 of record NZ_FOQH01000004.1, read on the forward strand.
AGGTCGCGCACCTTCGCCTCGCGCTTGTCGCCCTTGAAGCGCTCGGCGAGGTCCAGGAGGTTCTCGGTCGCCGTGCCGCCGTTCGCGGGCCTGCGGTTGAGCACCACGTCCTCGCAGGCCTCGCGCAGGGCCGGGTCGATCTGGTCGTAGACCGCGAGCTGGCCGGCGTTGACGATGCCCATGTCCATCCCCGCCGCGATGGCGTGGTAGAGGAACACCGCGTGCATCGCCTCGCGCACCGGCTCGTTGCCGCGGAACGAGAAGCTCAGGTTCGACACCCCGCCCGAGACATGGGCGTGGGGCAGGTTCCGCCGGATCCAGCGCGTCGCCTCGATGAAGTCGACGCCGTAGTTGTCATGCTCCTCGATGCCGGTGGCCACCGCGAAGACGTTGGGATCGAAGATGATGTCCTCGGGCGGGAAGCCCACCCGCTCGGTCAGGATGCGGTAGGCGCGCGCGCAGATCTCGGTCTTGCGCGCGAAGCTGTCGGCCTGGCCCTGCTCGTCGAAGGCCATCACCACGACCGCGGCCCCGTAGGCGAGGCACAGGCCCGCGTGGTGCAGGAACTGCTCCTCGCCTTCCTTCAGCGAGATCGAGTTCACCACCGGCTTGCCCTGCACGCATTGCAGGCCGGCCTCGATCACCTCCCACTTGGAGCTGTCGATCATGATCGGCACGCGGGCGATGTCGGGCTCGGCGGCGACCAGGTTCAGGAAATCGACCATCGCCTGCTTCGAGTCGATCAGCCCCTCGTCCATGTTGACGTCGATGATCTGGGCGCCGTTCTCGACCTGGTCGCGCGCCACCTCCAGCGCCGCGGCGTAGTCGCGGTTGGTGATCAGCTTGCGGAACCGGGCCGAGCCGGTGACGTTGGTCCGCTCGCCGACGTTCACGAAGGGAATGTCGGCGGTCAGCACGAAGGGCTCGAGGCCCGAGAGGCGCAGCAGGGGCTCACGCATCGGCGGTCTCCTCCAGTCGGCGGGGGGCGTGGCCGGCGACGGCGGCGGCGATCTCGCGGATATGCTCGGGCGTGGTGCCGCAGCAGCCGCCGACCACGTTGACCAGGCCCTCGCGGGCGAAGACCTCGACCTTGGCGGCGGTCTGGGCGGGGGCCTCGTCATACTCCCCGAAAGCGTTGGGCAGGCCCGCGTTGGGATAGGCGCAGACCAGCGTGTCGGCGACGCCCGCGAGCTCGGCCAGATGCGGGCGCATCGCGTCCGCCCCCAGCGCGCAGTTCAGCCCCACGGTGAACGGCCGCGCGTGGCGGACCGAGTGCCAGAACGCCGTCGGCGTCTGCCCCGAGAGCGTGCGCCCCGAGGCGTCGGTGATCGTGCCCGAGATCATGATCGGCAGCCGGCGGCCATGCTCGGCGAAGGCCTCGAAACAGGCGAAGACCGCGGCCTTGGCGTTCAGCGTGTCGAAGATCGTCTCGATCAGGATCAGGTCGACGCCGCCCTCGATCAGGGCGCGGATCTGCTCGCCGTAGGCGCGGCGCAGGTCGTCGAAGGTCACCGCGCGGTAGCCGGGATCGTTCACGTCCGGGCTGATCGAGGCGGTGCGGTTCGTCGGCCCCACCGCGCCGGCCACCCAGCGCCGGCGCCCGTCCTGCGCCGTCGCCCGGTCCATCGCCCGCCGCGCCGCCTGCGCCGCGGCGACGTTCAGCGCCTGCACCTGGTGGGTCAGCGCATAGTCCGCCTGGGCGATGACGGTCGAGGAGAAGGTGTTCGTCTCCACGATGTCGGCGCCGGCCATGGCGAAGGCGTAGTGGATCTCCTCGATCGCCTCGGGCTGGGTCAGCGACAGGAGGTCGTTGTTGCCCTGCTGGGGGTGATCGGAGTGGATCGCGCAGGAATGCCCGCCCCCGCCGCCCAGGAAGGCGTCCTCGTCCAGGCCCAGGGTCTGGATCATGGTGCCCATCGCCCCGTCGAGGATCAGGATCCGCTCGCGCGCGGCCCGGGTCAGCTCGGCGAAGGTCTCGCTCGGCGGAAGCATGAAGCTGTGCATCTCGGTCCTTCCTGGCATCCGGGCGCGCCACGCCCGACGGGTCCCGCCGCGGGGGGCGGGGGAGTCGGGGGACTGATAGGGCTGGTCATCGATGAAGGGAAATGGCAATTCTTTCATCTCGAATGACAGGATGTCATGCCATGCTCGACCGCCAGCACCTCGCCATCCTGCGCGAGGTCGACCGCCAGGGGGGCGTCACCGCCGCCGCCGATCGTCTCAACCTGACCCAGTCCGCCGTCAGCCACGCCATGCGCCGGCTGGAGAAGGAGCTCGAGGTCCCCCTGTGGGAGCGCGACGGCCGCCGCCTGCGCCTGACCCGCGCCGGCCGCCGCCTGCTGGCGCTGGCCAACCGGGTGCTGCCGCAGATCGAGCAGGCCGAGGCCGAGATCGCCGACTACGCGCTCGGCCGCCGGGGCGAGCTGCGCATCGGGATGGAGTGCCACCCCTGCTACCGCTGGCTGCTGCGGGTGGTGGAGCCGTTCCTCTCGGCCTGGCCCGACGTCGACCTGGACGTGAAGCAGGCCTTCCAGTTCGGGGGCCTGGGCGCGCTGCTGGGCCACGAGATCGACCTGCTGATCACCCCCGACCCGGTGGAGCGACCGGCCCTGACCTGGACCCCGGTCTTCGACTACGAGCTGGTGCTGGCGGTGGCCGCCGACCACCGCCTCGCCGGCCGGACCGAGGCGACGCCCGAGGACCTGGAGCGCGAGCTGCTGATCACCTACCCCGTCGAGACCGAGCGCCTCGACGTGTTCACCCGTTTCCTGCTGCCCGCACGCCGCCTGCCTCGCGCTCACCGCGCCGTGGAGACGACGGACGTGATGCTGCAGATGGTGGCGGCCGGGCGCGGCGTGGCCCCGCTGCCCGACTGGCTGCTGGCCGAGTCCTCGCTGCCGCTCGTGCCCCTGCGGCTCGGCCCGACGGGCATCGCCAAGTCGATCCATGTCGGCCAGCGCCGCGACGACGCGGGCGTCGAGTTCCTCGGCGGCTTCATGGAGATCGCGCGGGGCGTCGCGGCGGCGCCGGCGTCCTGAGCCGGGCCCCCTGCGCCCCCGCGCGCCGGTTGACCCCCGCCCCCCGGCGCCGCACTCTGACCGGGTCGGTTCCCGCAAGGGATCAAGAGGGAATCCGGTGCGCCCCGGGGGGAGACCCCGCCAGGCAAGTCCGGAGCTGACCCCGCAACTGTAGGCGGAGAGCGTCCCCCGATCGCGCCACTGGAGGCCCCAGGCCCCCGGGAAGGCCGGCGGGACGCGGAGACCCGCGAGCCAGGAGACCTGCCGACGCCGTGAAACCCCTTTCCCGGGCGGGGCGCCCCGGAGATGGAGGACGCCATGACCGACTCCCATCGTCCCACCGGCGACGCGCCGGCCCCGGAGGCGACCCTGCGCGATGGGACCCCCGCCGCGGCCGGCCCTTGCTCGCGCCCCTCGCTGCGCCTGATCCAGGGCGGCCGCGCCGCCGCGGCCCCGCCCGCGCGCGCCGCCGGCCGCGCCGCTTGCGACCTCTCGCCCTCGCCGTCCGCCCCGCGCCGCCGCCGCCGTCGTCGCCCCGCTCCTCCGCCCGAGGTCGAGCCCGAGGATCTGGCGGACGCCGCCCTGCTCCTGCTGACCTCGGTGCGCGAGGCGCAGGACGCCCGCCGCGTCATCGAGCGTCTCTCGGCGGAGGTGGACGCGGACGCGCTCGAGGCGATGCTCGAGGCCGTCGCCGCCCGCCTCGCCCTGCTCGCCCGCGCCGCCCACGCCCGCCCCCGCCCTGTCTGAGCGAACGCCGGCGGCCCGAAGCGACCGGCGCGGCGCGAAAGCGCCGCGCGGCGGTCGCCCAGGGGGTGCGGAGCGGAGACGATGTCGGAACGGAAGGGCTCTGGCTGGGGCGGAGAAGTTACAAGTTAAGTAACTGATTTAAAAATATTTTAGATCCTGGGACATTGGATCAGATCGGTTTCTGCGAGAGTCGTCGATGGTGCGGCGAACTGGCCGCCGATGGCGCCACGACATGGCGCCGGTTCGGTCCGGCCACAGGGCTTGTTCAACCGCAAGTTCGTTGCCTCGCATGGCTGATCAAGCGTCGCCCGCACGCTCGGCGCCGGGGGGGCGCCCGTCGGTCCGATTCCGCTCCGGCAGGATCGTCGCTTGAAGCCGCCGTGCCCGGAAGCAGTGCTCGTGAACACGACCGGCCGCCGCCACGAACACGTCCTCAAGGCGTCGGGACCGACGCTGGCGATGGCAGGTCATCTTTCCGAGAACGCCTCGACCTCCGTCCGATGGTCGTGGAGGGCCGGCCCAGGGCGAGTCCTTCGGGCGGCCGGCCGGCTGGACCTCGCTTCAGTTTCGGTGGGCGCCGCCGTTCCACAGCCGGGCGGCTTTCGCGCCTCGCGGCGATCGATCCTGGCCGGGCGCCGGCTCCCATGTTGGCCGAATGAGCTTGGGCGCGCCGTTCGGGCAGGGCGCAATATCCAGTTGCTCGGACGGAAAATTCCAGCATAGTCAAAACAACTTTGACAATGTTGAGAATCATGCCGCCGGGAAGCGATCCGACCGAGACCTTCGACCTGATCGTGCTGGGCAGCGGCGCGGCGGGGCTGACGGCCGCGCTGACCGCCGCGCTCGAGGGCGGGTCCGTCCTGGTGGTCGAGCATGCCGCGGTCTGGGGCGGGACGACGGCGCGCTCCTCGGGGACGGTCTGGATTCCGGACAACCGGGCGATGCGCGCGGCGGGGCGCGACGACCGCGATGCGGCCGAGGCCTATCTGGACGGTCTGGTCGGCGACCTGGCCCCGCGGGAGATGCGGCGCGCCTTTCTGGACGCGGCGCCGGCGATGGAGGCGGACCTGACGGCGCGGAGCGGGCTGGCGCTGAGCCCGATGCCGGCTGCGCCGGACTATCGCCAGGACGTTCCGGGCGCGGCCGAGGGCTGGCGGGCGATGGCGCCCGGCGCCTTCGACGGACGGCGGCTGGGGCCCGATTTCGCGACCATGGCGGCGCCCCTGCCCGAGCTGATGCTGTTCGGAGGCATGATGCTCACACGGCCCGAGGCGGCGCGGCTGGTCCGGGCGGACCGTTCGATCTCCGCAGCGTTGCACGGAGCCCGGCTGACCGCGCGATTTCTTGCGGACAGGGCGACGGGCCACGCCCGCGGCACGCGGCTGGTGCTGGGCAATGCGCTGGCCGCGCATCTGTTTCACGCGGCGCGCGTGCGCGGGGTCACGCTGCGCACCGGCGTAGAGACGCTCGGCCTTCTGCGCGAGGGCGGCGCGGTCGTCGGCGTCGCGGTGCGCGACGGCGCGGGCGAGCGGCGGATCCTCGCCCGTCGAGGTGTGGTTCTGGCAGGCGGCGGCTTTCCTGCCAGTCCAGAATGGCGCGCGCGGGAGCTGCCGAACCCGACGCCCGAGTGGACCCCGGCCGCGCCCGGCGCGGTGGGGCGGACGATCGAGCTGGGGCTGGAGGCCGGCGGCGCGCTGGGGCCGGCGGGGCGGGACAACGCGCTGTGGTTCCCTTCCTCGATCCGGCGGCGGGCGGACGGCTCGACCGCGGTCTATCCGCATATCGTGCTGGATCGCTCGAAGCCGGGGGGGATCGCGGTCGACGCCTCTGGGCGGCGCTTCGTGAACGAGGCGGTCAGCTACCACGAGTTCGTGCGGGCGATGTACGCGGCGAACTCGGAGCGCGCCTCGGTCCCGGCCTGGCTGGTCTGTGGGCGCGAGTTCATCCGCCGCTACGGCCTGGGGCTGATCCGGCCGCGGCCGCCCTCGCTGCGGGCCTGCCTGGCGGACGGCTATCTGATCGAGGGGCGCGACGCGCGGGACCTGGCGAAGCGCGCCGGCATCGACCCCGAGGGACTGGCGGCGACGCTGGGCGCCTTCGACGCCGCGGCCGCGCGCGGCGAGGATCCGGAATTCGGGCGCGGAAGCACGATCTACGATCGCTCGAACGGCGATCCGGAGCATGGGCCGAACCCCTGCCTGGGGCCGGTGGGGGCGGGGCCGCTCTATGCCGTGAAGCTGTGGCCGACGCCCCTGGGGACCAGCCGGGGGTTGGCCACGGATGTCGCGGGGCGGGCGCTGGACGGGGCCGGGGCGCCGATTCCGGGCCTCTATGTCTGCGGCAACGACATGCAGTCGGCCTTCGGCGGCGAATATCCCGGCGCGGGCGCGCAGCTGGGGCAGGGAATGACCTTCGGCTGGCTGGCCGCGCGCCACGCCATGACCGGGGGCGCAACGGGAGGGAAGACATGACCAGGACAGGCGGCGAGATCATCGTCGAGGGGCTGCTGCGCGAAGGCATCGACCATGTCTTCGGCATCTGCGGACATGGCAACGTCGGGTTGCTGGACCCGCTCTACGAACGGCGGGACGAGATCGCCTTCATCTCGCCCCGGCACGAGCAGACGGCGGTGCACATGGCCGACGGCTTCTTCCGGGTCAGCCACAGGCCGGCGGCGACGCTGACCTCGACCGGGCCGGGGTCGTGCAACCAGGTGATGGGGCTGGCGGTGGCGCAGACCGACAGCTCGGCCGTGTTCTCGATCACCGCCAACGTGCCGACCCAGCAGTTCAACCGCGGACCCTTCCAGGAGCTGAACCAGCACGGGCAGGCCGACTTCGACGCGGTGATCAAGCCGGTGGTGAAACGCAGCTTCCAGCCCTCGCGCGTCGAGATGCTGCCGCTGGCGATCCGCCAGGCGGCGCAGGCGATGACCACCGGCCGCCCCGGCCCGGTGAACCTGGACGTGCCCTACAACCTGTTCGTCGAGGAATCGGACGTCGCCGACGAGGCGCCCGGCGCGGCCTTCGGCGCGCGGCGCTCGGGCGCCGACCCTGCGGACGTGGCCGCGGCCGCGGACCGGCTGCTGGCCGCCGAGCGCCCGGTCCTGTTCATCGGCCACGGCGTCGCCCTGTCGGGCGCATCCGAGGAACTGACGGCGTTGGCCCATCGCCTGGGCGTGCCGGTGATCTCGAGCCCCAACGGCATGGGCTGCCTGGACATGGAGGACCCGCTGTCGCTGGGCTTCATCGGCCGCAACGGCGCCTACCAGGCGAACCAGGCGGGGCGGCATGCGGACCTGGTGCTGGCGGTGGGGGTGCGGTTCGACGACCGCTCGGCCTCGTCCTGGAAGCCGGGCTATTCGTGGAACTTCCCGGCGACGACCCTGATCCACGTGGACGTGGATCATGCCGAGATGGGGCGGAACTACGCCCCCGACCTCGCCATCCTGGCCGATGCCCGCACCTTCCTGCGCCAGCTGCTGGCCGGGATCGAGACCCGCGCCGTCCCCCCGGGACCCGAGCGGCTGACGGCCTGGAAGGCCGACATCGCCGGCTGGCGGGCGGAATGGGAACGATTCGTGGCGCCCGGCTTCGCCGAGCACGCCTCGCCGATCCGGCCAGAGCGGATCGTCGCCGACTGCCAGAAGGTGCTGCCGGCGGACGCCATCCTCAGCCTCGACAGCGGGGTGCACCACAACTGGTACATGCAGTTCTGGAAGGCCCGCGGCCCGCGCTCGATGCTCAACACCTGGGGGTATTCGGGGATGGGGTTCGGGCCGTCCTCGATCCTTGGCGCGAAGCTGGCGGCGCCGGATCGGGTCTGCGTCTCGGTCTGCGGGGACGGGGGCTTCACGATGGTGCCGCATGTGCTGTGCACGGCGGTGGAATACTCGATCCCCGTGGTCTGGGTGGTGTGGAACAACTTCGCCTGGGGCGCGATCCGGGACCTTCAATACGGCTACTTCGGCGGCCGCGAATACCGCACCGCCTTCTACAACGGCGACAACAACCAGCCCTACAACCCCGACTTCGCCGCCTGGGCGAAGGCCGCGGGCGTGGCCGGGTTCACCGTCACCCGCTCCCAGGACTTCGCGGCGACGCTCGAGGAGGCGGTCCGCCTGAACCGCCCCGCCCTGATCGACGTGCATGTGGACGCCGACGTGCGCCCCCCCGCGACCGGCACATGGGAGCTGCCGCCCCTGACGCCCAAGGAGCCCGCCTTCGGCGGCCCGTGGCGGCCCTGAAAAGACCAAGGGAGGAACCGATGACCGAACCGAAGTCCGTGATCCGCAACATCGCCGAGGAGCCGTGGCAGGAGTTCCCCGACCATTTCGGCGGGGCGCTGTCGAAGGCGCTGGTGCACCCGACCACCACCGGCGCGCAGAAGATCGACTATCGCATCTCCACCTACCAGCCGATGGCCTACGTGAAGCGCCACGTCCACAAGGTTCAGGAGCAGGTCTACCACGTGCTGGACGGCGAGGGGCTGATGGAGATCGACGGCGTCACCCGCGTGGTGCGCAAGCACGACGTCGTCTTCCTCGCGCCCGGGTCCTGGCACTCGATCCAGAACAGCGGTCTGGGCGACCTGACGTTCATCGTGGTAACGACCCCCGTCACGGACGAATAGGCGGAGGCGGGATGGGCGGCGACATGGGCGGCGAGGACGGCAAGGCCCCGCGCGGCGGCGTCCAGTCGATCGAGCGCGCCGCGGCGCTGCTGGACGGGGTCGCCGCGGCAGGGCCGCGGGGCGCCTCGTTGAGCGCGCTCGCCGAGCGCACGGGCCTGAACGTCTCGACCGCCCATCACCTTTGCCGGACGCTGGAGGCCGAGGGCTTCCTGGCCCGGGTCGGGGACAGCAAGCGCTACCGGATCGGCGGCCGGGTCTTCGCGCTGGCCGCCGGCGCCCTGGACGAGAGCGCGCTGCTGAGCCTGGGCACGCCGGTGCTGGAGCGGCTGAGCGCCGACACCGGCGAGGCGGCGCACCTGGCGGTGCGCTCCGGCGCCGACATCGTGCTGGTGGCGCGCACCGCGGCGACGGGGATGCTGCAGCTGTCGGAGCGGGCCGGCGTGATCCGCCCCGCCCATGCCACGGCCATCGGCAAGATGCTGCTGGCGGCCTGCGCGCCCGAGGACCGGGCCCGGATCCTCGCCGGGCTCGACCTGCCGCGCTTCACCGAGGCGACGATCACCGACCGCGCCCGCCTGGCCGCCGAGCTGGAGACGGTCCGCGCCGAGGGCGTCGCCCACGACCGGCAGGAGCTGGACGCCGAGGTCCGCTGCGTCGCCGTCGCGGTGACCGATTTCGCCGGGCGGACGGCGGCGGCGATGGGCATCTCGGGGCCGGTCTGGCGGATGCAGGACGCGGCGCTGGAGGCCAAGATCGCCCGCCTGAAGAGCGCCGCCGCCGAGCTGTCGGAACGACTGGGCGCCCGCTAGGGCGTCGTCCGCCCGGGGCGTTCAGGCCACCCGGACGTCGGCCGGCCGCGGCGGGCGGGCGGGGCGCGCGCCCGGCGCAGGCTCGAATCCCTGCCAGCGCGCGTCGCGGATCAGGGCGTTCACCGTCTCGCGCACCTCCTCGCCGATGATGGCGGCGGCGGGCGACAGATGCTCGGCCGGCAGGGAATAGAGGAAGTTCGAGCGCCGCATCTGCGCGTCGGAGATGCGCAGCCAGCGCCAGTCCCGCTCCTGCCCGCGCTGCTGCATGATCGCGCCCATCGGCTTGATCGTGGCCCCGATCCCCTCCTGAACGCAGTTCATCAGCAGGGACAGGCTGTCGATCTCGGCCACCACGTTCATGCTCAGCGCCCGGCTCTCGAACTCGATCGCCACCCGCTTGCGCAGTCCGTGCACCGAGGTCGGCATGATCAGCGGAAAGCGGGAGACCTCCTCGATCGTCAGGGTCTCGCGCCCCGGGGGAACGAGGTCGCCGTCGGCGGCGACGATCACGAACAGCTCCTCGACCATCAGCGGCGAGACCGCGAACTCCGAGGACAGGTCGGCCGAGAACAGCACCGCAAGGTCCAGCTGGCGCTGGCGGATCATCTGGTCGATATGGCCGCTCATCGCCTCGACCACGTTGAGCAGGATGCCGGGGAACCGCGCCCGCACCCGCTGCACCAGCGGCAGGCCGATCGAGGCGACCGTGGTCGCAGGCAGGCCGATGGTGACCACCCCCTTCACCGCCCCGTCCGGGGCCTGGGCGATCATCAGCGCCTGCTCCATCTGCCGGATCAGCAGGCGGGCGTGGTGATACAGCGCCAGCCCGTTCTCGGTCGGCGTCACGCCCTTGGTGGAGCGCACCAGCAGCGCCCGCCCCACCTGGTCCTCGAGCTTGGCGACCTGCTGGCTCAGCGCCGGCTGGGCGACATGCAGCGCGCGGCTGGCGCGCGACAGGCTGCCGTCCTCGACGATCTGCACGAAATACTTCAGCGCCCGGATGTCCATCGCGCCGTCCTCCCCTGTTTTGGACAGGGTCGGCGCGAAATCCTCTCGCGTAAAGGCGCTATAAGCCCAGCTTATGCCGGATGACGGAATTCGGTATTTTTGCCCGTCGACGATCCCGCCTAGCGTCACGGAAGCGGGAGATCAGAACGCGACGCGCCCCGGTCACGGCGGCGACGCGCGCGGCTCCCGACGCAAAGGGAGGAACGACCGATGTCCAACGACAGGACGGTCCCGGCGCGCGCCGCCGGGACGCTCTCGAGACGTGCCGCGTTGAAGCTGGGGGCGGCGGCGGGCGTCGCCTCGCTGGGCGCGCCCGCGATCCTGCGCGCGCAGGGCGCCGGGCCGATCCGCATCGGCCACCTGACGCCGATGACCGGCTTCCTGGGCACGCTCGGCCAATGGGCGGTCGAGGGGATCCAGATGGCGGCCGAGGAGATCAACGCCGCCGGCGGCGTGAACGGACGCATGATCGAGGTGACCTCGGAGGACTCGATCAACCCCGAGAACGCCTCGACCAAGGCCCAGCGGATGCTGGAGCGCGACGGCATGGATTTCCTGATGGGGGAGATCAGCTCGGCCTCCGCCCTGGCGATCTCGGAGGTGGCGACGCGCAACAAGCGGCTGTTCATGGCGCTGGGCCCACGGTCGGACGTGCTGCGGGGCGGGCGATGCTCGCGCTACATGTTCTGCACGGACATCCCCAATACGGTGATGGTCAACGCGGTGGGCAGCGCGCTGAAGCGCGACGGGATGGTGGAGAACAAGACGTTCTTCACGCTGACCGCCGACTACATCTTCGGCCATGACCTGCTGAAGGCGGCGAAGGCCTTCTTCGACGCAAACGGGGGCGAGCTGATCGGGGACGAGCTGATCGCGACCGACGTCACCGACTTCTCGGCCTTCATCCTCAAGATCCGGCAGGCGCGCCCCGACGTGGTGTGCCTGAACCTCGCCGGCAACCAGGTGACCAACTTCGTCAAGCAGTACGCCGAGTTCGGGCTGCCCTATCCCACCGTGGGCTTCAACCTGAACACCGCCGACGCCTGGGCGGCCGGCGCGGGCAACCTGACGGGGACCTGGCCGACGGTCTGGTATCACACGCTGGACACCCCCGGATCGCAGAAGTTCGTCGCCGATTTCCAGGCGAAGTACGGGAAGATCCCCGAGAACCACGCCTGGATCGAATACATCGCCCTCAAGATCGCCGCGGCCGGCCTGGCCGAGACCGGCGGGGCCGACAGCGACGCCCTGGTCGAGTTCTTCGAGACCGAGGCCGAGTTCGACATCCTCAAGGCCCGCAAGGCGTATTTCCGCAAGGGCGATCACCAGCTGATCCAGGAGGCCTACCCGTTCTCGGTCAAGGAGACGGGCAGCTACTCGGACGTCCACGAGATGATGGCGCTGGGGCCGGCGGTGCCGGGCGCGGACCAGGATCTGACGGCGATCTACCCCACGGGCGCGGAGTGCACGCTCTGAGCTGAAAGGACGGCGCGCGGTCGTCTCCCGCGCGCCGATCCGCCTCCGGGACGGCCATGCGCCGTCCCGGTTCCTCGGGGCGGGGCGCGCGGCGCCCCTGACGGGAACTCGGCATGGAATGGGTCTTTCTGCTCGAGCAGGTCGTGAACGGCCTGGTCCTGGGCGGCTACTACCTTCTGATCGCGCTGGGCCTGTCGCTGATCTTCAGCGTGGGCGGCATCGTGAACCTCAGCCACGGGGCGTTCTACGCGCTGGGGGCCTACCTGGCGGTCAGCCTCGGCCCGCACCTGGGCTTCCTGGGTGCGGCGGCGATCTCTCCGGTGATGGTGGCGATCCTGGGCATCGCCTTCGAACGCTTCGTGCTGCGCCGCTTCTACCGCGAGGATCCGATCCTCAGCCTGCTGGTGACCTTCGGGCTGGCCATGGTGGCCGAGCAGGCGATCCGGATGATCTGGGGCGCGGCGCCGCTGCCCGCCAGCCTGCCGCAGGCGGTGCGCGGGCCGGTGATCCTGGGGGACCTGCTGTTCTCGAAGTACCGGCTGATGATGCTGGGGGTGGTCGTCTGCGTGCTGGCCGGGCTGTGGCTGCTGCTGAACCGCACCAGCTTCGGCCGCGTGGTCCGCGCCGGCATCCAGGAGCCGGACATGGTCGCGGCCCTGGGCATCCGCCTTCAGCCCTACATGACCGCGGTGGTGATGCTGGGCGTGGGGCTGGCCGCGCTGGGCGGCGCGCTGTTCGCCCCGATCACCACCGTCCACCCCGCCATGGGGGCCGAGATCATCACCATCGCCTTCGTCGTCGTGATCATCGGCGGCCTCGGGAGCTTCTGGGGCGTCGTCTGCGCCGCCCTTCTGGTGGGCGTGGTGCGCGGGATCACCGTCCATTTCCTCCCGTCGGCCTCCGAGGCGTCGATGTACGTGCTGATGTTCCTCGTCCTGCTGCTTCGCCCGCGCGGCCTGCTGGGCGAGCCGATCCAGAAATTCGAGCGGTGAGCCGGATGACCTCGCGTTCCGTGATCCTTCTGGCGACGCTCGCCGCCCTGGTCCTGCTGCCGGTCGTCGTGCCCCTGCTGGGGCTGACCGTCTCGACGGCGGCGATGATCGTCACCCTGTCGCTGGCCGCCATCGGGCTGAACATGATGATGGGCGAGGCGGGCCTCGTCTCTTTCGGGCACGGGGCCTGGTTCGGGGTCGGGGGCTATGCCGCCGCCCTGTCGCAGAAGGCCTGGTTCCCCGATCAGGTGATCCTGCCGCTGCTGTTCGGGATGGTCTTCGTGGGCCTCGCCGCCACCGTGATCGGCGCGCTGATGCTGCGCCGGCGCGGCGTCTACTTCGCCCTGATGACCCTGGCGCTCTCGGCCCTGACCTACTCCGTCGCCTTCCGCTGGACCGAGGTCACCGGCGGCGAGGATGGCCTGGGCGGGCTGACCCGCGGCACGATCCTGGGCGTCGATCTGGCCGACAACCTGACCTACTACGTGTTCACCGCGGTGGTGGCCTTCGCCGCCTTCTACGCCCTGCTGCGGGTCAAGCGCTCCTCCTTCGGCCACGCTCTCAACGCGATCCGGGAGAACCAGCCGCGAGCCGAGTTCCAGGGCTGGCGCGTCGACCGTCTGAAGCTGGCGGTGTTCGCGCTGTCGGCCTCGATCACCGCGCTGGCAGGGGGCCTCGCCGGCTTCCAGCACTACATCGTCACCGCCGAGTCCACGCATCCCGAATTCGGGGGCGAGCTGCTGGCCATGGTCGTCATCGGCGGCATGCACGGCAACATCCTGGGCCCGGCCGTCGGCGCCGTCTTCTACATCCTGTTCCGCGAGGTGCTGTCGAGCTGGACCGGCGACTGGCTGTTCTGGTTCGGCCTGATCTTCGTGGCCTTCGTGATGTACCTGCCCGGCGGTCTGATGGGCCTCTACGCCGCCCTGCGCCGCCGCATCTCCCCGCCCCCGGCCGAGGCCGCCGCCATGGCCTCGCGCAAGATCTACAAGGACCTGCCCCTCCCCGACTTCCTGCGCCCCGCGGCCTGCGAGGGCCAGGTTCTGACGGTCGAGGGCGTGTCGAAGAACTTCGGCGGCATCCAGGCCGTGCGCGGAGCGGAACTGCAGGTCGAGGCCGGCTCGATCCACGCCCTGATCGGCCCCAACGGCGCCGGCAAGACCACGCTGTTCAACCTGATCTCGGGCCGCTTCCGTCCTACCGCGGGCAAGATCCGCCTGCTGGGCCAGGACGTCACCGGCCTCGACCCCGCCTCGATCTGCCACGCCGGCCTTGGCCGCTCCTTCCAGATCACCTCGCTGCACGAGGGGCTGACGATCGAGGAGAACATCCGCCTCTCGATCCGCGCCAAGTCTCCGCGCCGCCACGACGCCTGGCGCGACGTGGAGAAGCTGGACGAGGTCAACGCGAAGGCCGCCGAGCTGATCCGCTTCCTCGGCCTCGAGGGCATCGAGAAGGCCAGGGGCGGCGACCTCTCCTATGGCGGCCAGCGCCTGGTGGACCTGGGCATCGCGCTCGCCTCGGCGCCCCGCGTCCTGCTGCTGGACGAACCGCTGGCCGGCCTCGCCGCGGCGGAGCGGGAGCGGGTCGGGGCGCTGATCGAGCGCGTCTCGAAGACCATCCCGATCCTGATCGTGGAGCACGACATCGACCGCGTGCTGGGCTTCTCCAAGGTGGTGACGGTGATGAACGACGGCGCGGTGCTGGTCTCTGCCGACCCGGACGCGATCCGCACCGACCGGCGGGTGCAGGAGATCTACACCGGCTCCGGCGCCCCCGCCGCCCAGGTGCGCCGCCGCCCGGCCATCGCCATGCCGGACTTCGCGCCCCCGGCCGAGCCCCTGTTGAAGGTCGAGGGCGTGAACGCCTTCTACGGCAAGAGCCACATCCTCGACGACGCGCGGCTGGAGGTGCGCCCGGGCGAGATCGTCGCCCTGCTGGGCCATAACGGCGCCGGCAAGTCGACCTTCCTGAAGACGATCGCGGGTCTGGTTCCCGCCCGCTCCGGCTCGATCCGTTTCGCGGGGCGCGAGCTTGCGGGCCTCCCCGCCCCCGACATCGCGCGCGCCGGCATCGGCTACGTGCCCCAGGGGCGCGGGCTGTTCGCGGGGATGAGCGTGCGCGACAACCTCTCGCTCGGTCGCCTCGCCCGCCCCGCCGGCGCCGCCGACGCCGTGCGCTGGAGCGAGGAGGAGATCTTCGCCTTCTTCCCCCGCCTGGCCGAGCGCATCGACAGCCACGCCGATTTCCTCTCGGGCGGGGAGCAGCAGATGCTGGCCGTGGCCCGCGCCCTCTCCGCCGACGTGCGCCTGCTGCTGCTGGACGAGCCGTTCGAGGGCCTGGCGCCGGCGGTGGTGGAAGACCTGTTCAAGGTGCTCGACGCCCTGCGCGATCGCCTCGGCGTGGTGATCGTCGAGCACAATCTCGACCAGGTGCTGGCCCTCTCGGACCGGGTCTTCGCGCTGGAGAACGGGGCGGTGTTCCACGAAGGGCCGGCGGTCGAGCTGCTCTGCGATCTCGACCGCCGCAAGCAGGTGCTGTGGCTGTGACGGAGGACCGGCGATGACCCACGATGACATGACCGCGGGGGCCGAACTGCGCCGCGACCTGACCCCCACCCTGCTGATCGGGGGCGAACCCGAGATGGGCGAGGGCCGCGCCGCCCCGCTGCTCGACCGCTACACCGGCGCGCCCATCGCGGATCTCGTCGCCGCCACGCCGGCGCAGGCCGCCCGCATGGTCGACGCCGCCTGGGCCGCCTTCCGCCGCGGCGCGCCGGGCCCGTGGGATCGAGGCGCGATCCTCGATCGCGCCGCCCTGCAGGTGGAGGCGGCGCGCGGAGATTTCATCGCGATCATGCAGGCCGAGGCCGGTTTCACCGCCGCCGACGCAGGCGGCGAGGTCACGCGCTGCGTGCAGACGCTGCGCCTGTCGGCGGAGGAGGCGCGGCGTCTCTCGGGCGACGTGATCCCGCTGGAGGGCGCGCCCGGACAGGCCGGGCGCACCGCCTTCACCCTGCGGGTTCCGCTGGGCCCGGTGCTGGCGATCACGCCCTTCAACTCGCCCCTCAACACCGTGTGCCACAAGATCGCGCCCGCCTTCGCCGCCGGCAATCCCGCGATCCTGAAGCCCGCCTCGGCCACGCCGGCCACCGCCTGCCTGCTGGCCCGGATCCTGGTCGGCGCCGGCCTGCCTGAGGGGTTCCTCTCGGTGCTGCTGGGCGGCCCGGCCGAGGCCGGTCTGGCAATGGCCGATCCGCGCGTCCGCTTCATCGCCTTCACCGGCTCGACCGAGGCCGGCCGCGCCATCCAGACCCAGGCCGGCCTGCGCCGCACGCAGATGGAGCTCGGCTCCATCGCCTTCACGATCCTCGCCGCGGACGCCGACCTCGACCGCGCCCTGCCCAAGATCGTGGGCGCCGGCTATCGCAAGGCGGGGCAGGTCTGCACCTCGGTCCAGATCGTGCTGGCCCACGAGAGCCTGCGCGCCGAGGCCGCCGCACGGCTGGCCGAGCTGGTCGCGGCCCTGCCCTACGGCGACCCGCGGGCCGAGGGGACCGTCACCGGCCCGATGATCTCGCGCCCGGAGGCCGAGCGGGTCGAGCGCTGGATCGCCGAGGCCGAGGCCGCGGGCGCGGTTCGTCTCGCCGGCGGCGGCCGCGAGGGCGCCGTGGTCGCGCCGACGCTGCTCGACGGGATCACGCCCGCGATGAAGGCGGGCTGCGAGGAGCTGTTCGGCCCCGTGGTCGGCGTCGCCCCCTTCGCCACGCTGGACGAGGCGATCGCCCGGGTGAACGCCACGCCCTACGGGCTGGCCACCGGCGCCTTCACCAACCGGCTCGACGACGCCTTCGCGCTGGCCCGGCGCCTGGAGGTCGGGGGCGTGCACATCAACGAGACCTCGTCGTCGCGCGTCGACCTGATGCCCTACGGCGGATCGAAGGACAGCGGCTTCGGCCGCGAGGGCCCGCATTACGCGGTCCGCGAGATGACCGAGGAACGGATCCTGACCCTGACCGCATGAGCGGCGACGGGCGACAGGACGGACGACAGGAGGCGACATGAGCGGCAGGACGGCGATCGTGTTCGGAGGCTCGCGCGGGATCGGCGCGGCCATCGTGAAGGCGCTGGCGGCGGACGGCTGGACCGTGGGCGGCACCCACCAGGGCGCGTCGCCGGGCGAGGCGGGCGCCGGGGGCCTCGCGCTCCGCTGCGACATCCGCGAGGCGGCGCAGGTCGAGGCGGTCTTCGCGCGCGTCGCCGCCGAGACGGGCGGCGCGCCTGCCTGCATCGTGGCGAACGCCGGAATCAACGTGCCGCCCGGCCCGGTCTCGGCCTTCGATCCCGACAGCTTCCGCAAGCTGGTCGAGACCAACATCGTCGGCGCCTTCAACGTGCTTCAGCACGCGGCGAGGAACGTGATGGACGGCGGCTCGATCATCGGGCTGACCACCTCGATGGTGCGGGTCGCCGTGCCCGGCGGCGGGCCCTACACCGCCTCGAAGGCGGCGGTCGAAAGCCTGCTGCGCTCGATGCAGAAGGAGCTGGCGCCGCGCGGCGTGCGGGTCAACGGCGTGGCGCCCGGTCCGGTCGACACGGACCTGTTCCGCGCCGGCAAGGACGAGGCGGCCGTCGCCCGCTCGGCCGGGATGAGCCCGTTCAACCGCGTCGGCCGCCCCGACGAGGTCGCTGCCGTGGTCCGCTTCCTCGCGTCGGGGGAGGCGAGCTGGGTTGCGGGCCAGATCGTGCAGCCGAACGGCGCGATGGTCTGACCCCGATCCGCGTCGCCGGGGCGCGGCAGTCCGGGGCGCCCGCGCTCCGGCCTGCCGCGCCCCGGCCGCGTCACCGCTCCGGCGCCGGAAACACCCGTCCGTCGAACAGTTTCCGCGCGGTCCGCAGCGTGCCTGCAGCCACCACGACGCCGTCGGCGTCCTGCTCGAGAAGCACCTCGGCGGCGCCCGAGGGATGCTCGATGGCGAAGCGCCCGTCGGACGGCAGGCGCGCGACCGATGCGGCGGGCGACCCCGGCAGGGTGCAGGCGGTCGCCACGCTGACCGCGGCGAAGACGCCGATCGAGGCGTGGCACCGATGCGGGATGAAGCTGCGGGTCGACGCGGCGCCGCCCGCGGCGGGCGGCGAGACCAGGGTCATCTTGGGGACCGACTTCTCTGTCACGTCGCCCAGGTTCATCAGCGGTCCGGCGGCGAGGCGGATGCGTTCGAGCCGGGCCTTGAGCTCGGTCATCGCCTCCATCTCCTCGCGCGTTTCGGTCCCCGCGACGCCGAGGTCCGCGGCCCGCATCACCACGCAGGGCATGCCGTTGTCGATCAGGGTGCACTCGATCCCGTCGATCACGTCCACCGGGTTTCCAGTCGGCAGCAGGGCGCCGCACATCGACCCGGCGATGCCGGTGAACATCAGCGGGACGGCGGCGTGGGCGCCCGGCACGCCGTCGATGGAGGCGGCGCCGCGATAGCCGACCCGGCCGCCCGGCGTGGCGATCCTGGCCACCGCCACCTCGCGGGTGTTGAGCATGTGGATGCGCACCGGCGTCTCGTCGCCCTGAGCGGCGAGCAGGCCGCGCTCGATCGCGGCGGGGCCGACGCCGGCCAGGATGTTCCCGCACCCCTGCGCGTCGGAAACCAGCGCCTGGTCCACGAAGACCTGCAGGAACAGGTAGTCGACGTCGGCGTCCTCGCGCGAAGGCGGGGACAGGATCGCGACCTTGGAGGTCAATGGATCCGCCCCGCCGATCCCGTCGATCTGCCGCGGATCGGGCGAGCCCATGATCCGCAGCAGCAGCGCGTCGCGCGCGGCCGGGTCGGAGGGCAGGTCCGACGCCAGGAAATACGCGCCCTTCGAGGTCCCGCCCCGCATCCACAGGCAGGGGATGCCGTCGATCTCGGGGTCGGGCGCCTCAGACATATTTCAGGCCCTTCTCCGCCAGCCGCGGCCGCATGTCGTAGAGGTCGAGCCCCAGCGTCCCCGCCGCCAGCTTCGCGCGCTTGGTCTCCTCGTTCGCCAGCCGCGCCTGCGCCTTGGCAAGCACCGCCTCGGCGTCGGCGCGGCGGACCACGCAGACCCCGTCGTCGTCGGCCACGATCACGTCGCCCGCCTCGATCGCCTGGCCGGCGACCACGACGGGCACGTTCACCGAGCCCAGCGTCTCCTTCACCGTGCCCTGCGCGCTGATCGCCTTTGACCAGACCGGGAAGCCCATCGCGGTCAGGTCGCGCACGTCGCGCACGCCGGCCTCGATCACCAGCCCGCGGCAGCCCCGCGCCATGGCCGAAGTCGCCAGCAGGTCGCCGAAGTAGCCGTCGGTGCAGGGGCTGGTCGGGGCCAGCACCAGGATGTCGCCCTCCTTCAGCTGCTCGATGGCGACATGCACCATCCAGTTGTCCCCCGGGGGCGCCGAGATCGTCACCGCCGAGCCTGCGATCTGCGCGCCCGCCCAGATCGGGCGCATGTGGGGGGCGAGGCAGCCGGTCCGCCCCTGCGCCTCGTGCACCGTGGCGACGCCGGCCTCGCCCAACGCCCGGATCGTGGCGGGATCCGCGCGCTCGACGTGCTGGACCACGACGTTCTGACCGATGGCGGACATCACTCGGTCTCCTCTTTCTTGACCGGCCTCTGCGCCGTCACGGGAGGCGTGCCGTGGGTGTGGAAGGTGTCGATGGTCTTCAGCCCCCAGGCCTGGCCTTTCAGCCGCTCCTTCTGGGTCCAGACCACGGGCTGCCAGTCGGGGGCGAGGATCAGCCGGGCGCCGGCGTTGGCCAGTTCCACCCGATTGCCCGCCGGCTCCCAGACGTAGAGGAAGAAGGTCCCCTGCACGGCGTGCTTGTGGGGGCCCGTCTCGATATGCACGCCGTTCTGCAGGAACAGGTCGGCGGCGCGCAGGATGTCCTCGCGCTGGTCGGCGGCGTAGGTGACGTGATGCAGGCGGCCCCCCATGTCCTTGAACTGGCCGCCGCCATGCTCCTCGGTGCAGGCGAGATCGTAGGTCTTGTTGTTGATCGTGAACCAGCAACCGCCGAGGCGGCCGTTGTCCAGCTGGATCATCTCGGTCACCCGCGCGCCCAGGCAGGTCTCCATGAAGCGGCGGAACTCGGTCACGTCCGAGCTGAGCAGGTTCAGGTGGTCGATCCGGCGCGGAGCGGCGCCGGTGAAGGCGGAGGCGGTGTTCTTCAGGGCGGCCTTCTCGGCCTCCTCCTGCGGCTCCCACCAGCGGGTTTCGTAGTAGATCTCGAAGACGTGGCCGAAGGGGTCCTCGAAGCGGAAGGCCGGGCCGTGGCCGGGGTCGTCGTCCACCCAGCCGTGGGTCTTGAAGCCCGAGGCCTCGATCGCCGCCGCCCGGCGCGCCAGCGCTTCGGGGCTGGCGGCGCGGTAGGCGACGTGGCCGACGCCGGTGGTGTCGGCGCGGGTCAGCTTGAGGGAGTGGAACTCGTAATCGTCCCAGGCCCGCAGCCAGGCGGAGCGGCCGTCCTGGTGCGAGAGCTTCAGACCGAAAACCCGCGTGAAGAAGTCGAGGCTGTCTTCGAACCGGTCCGTCAGCATCTCGACATGGCCCAGGTGGGCGAGATCGAAGGACGGGTTGGTGGGGGCGGCCATGGCGTCTCCTGTCGGTTGTCTGGTCCGCCGGGGCGCGGCGGAAGCCGGCCCCGACGGCGAACGGGTCCTGGGATCCCGCGCGTCAGCCGCGGCCCTTGCGCAGGGCGTCCACCGCCAGCGCGCCGGGCCCGACCGCGGCGAGCATCAGCAGCGCGAAGCAGTAGATCACCGCGGACTCGCCGCCGTTGACGAAGGGATAGAAGCCCTTCGGCGCATACATGATGAAGTAGGCGAAGGCGGACAGGCCGCTGAGGATGAAGGCCGAGAACCGCGCGTAGAGGCCGATGGCCAGCAGCGTGCCGAAGATCAGCTCCAGCACCCCCGCGACGCCGGAGAGCTGGAACAGCCCGACCGCGTTCATCGGATGCTCGGGGAAGCCCAGGTGCTTGATCGTGCCATGCTCGAGCAGCAGCAGGCCCAGGACGATCCGCGTCGCCCCAACGATCCAGGGGCGCAGGGGATCGAGGAACTTCAGGTCGAGGAACGACATGGACGTCTCCTTCTTTGCGGCGCTGTGCGATCAGAGCTCGTCGACGGTGCGGGGGAAGATCGACTCGAACCCCTCCGCATACTTGCAGTCGCGCCCGCCGGACTGGCCGCCCGAGTTGCGCTTGAAGTGGTTGGCCCGGTTGATCGCGACGCGGGTGTAGTACTCCCACAGGTGCTCCTGGCCCTGCATGCACTCGATGGCGGCGCGCTTCTTCTCCCACACCGGGGTGATGTCGAGGAAGGTGTCGGGCTTCCAGCCCATCTGCTCGGTCTGATGCGGCTCGAACAGGTAGAGCTGCGGAGCGCCGAGGACCTTCTCGCCCGGATTGTGCCCCCAGGCCTGGGCGATCATCCGGCACTCCAGCGCCACCTGCGTCGCGTACATGTGGTCGGTGTTGTAGGGGTCGTACTTGGAGTGGGAGAGCATGAAGCTCGGCTGCACCTTGCGGATCACCTCGACCACGCGGTCCTTGTCCGCGCGGCCCAGCTCCAGCGGGTAGTCGCCGAGGTCGAGGCACACCAGGTCATGGACGCCCAGCGCCTCGGCCGCCTGCTCGGCCTCCGCCCGGCGGGCGTCCTTCACACGCTGGAGGGTCATCCCCTCCTGCTTCCACAGCTTGGCGCTCTCGCCGCGCTCGCCGAAGGACAGGCACAGGACCGTGACCTCGTAGCCCTTCGCCGCGTGCAGCGCGATGGCGCCGCCGCAGCGCCAGACGAAGTCGGCGGCATGAGCGGAGATCACGAGGGCGGACCTGGGGGCGGTCTTGGGGGCGGTCATGGCGGTCCTCCTCGGGGCGCGCGGGGTCGTTTCGATGCCGCGGTGATCCCATGGCGACGCGGCGGGCGACAATTCGGAAGAGGGGTCGTCAGCATAAGTTTCCGCTATATGGGCTGGAGACAGCCCGCGCGCGCGCCTAGCGTCCGGGCGCCGCGCGGAGGCGATTCCGCCGCCGCCCGCCCGTGCCGCCAGCAAGGAGACGCGCCATGTCCGATGCATCCGACAACAAGCCCGCCGTGGCCTTCGTGGGCTTCGGCGAGGCCGCGCTGGCGTTCCTCTCGGGCTGGGCCGAGGACCGGCCGGCCCATGTCGCGGCCTACGACGTGAAGACGGAAGATCCCGCGGCGGCGGCGGCGATGCGCGCCCGCTATGCCGAGGCCGGGGCGACCGGCGCCGACACGCCGGCGCAGGCGCTGGCCGGCGCGCAGGCCGCGTTCTGCGTGGTGACCGCGGATCGGGCGCTCGAGGCCGCGCAGGCGGCCGCCGCGGCCGGGATCCCGCCCGGCCTGCTTTGGTTCGACTGCAATTCCTGCGCGCCCGACACCAAGCGGGCCGCTGCGGAGGTCGTCGAGGCGGCGGGCGGGCGCTATGTCGACGTCGCCGTCATGGCGCCGGTGCATCCCAAGAGGCATCGCGTGCCGCTGCTGGTCTCGGGGCCCCATGCGGCCGAGGCGGTCGCCGTGCTGGAGGCGCTGGGAATGAACCCGGCCATCGCCGGCGAGGGGGTGGGCGAGGCCTCGGCGATCAAAATGGTGCGCTCGGTGATGATCAAGGGGATGGAGGCGCTGACGACCGAATGCTTCCTCGCCGCCCGCAGGGCAGGGGTGGAGGAGCGGGTGATCGCCTCGCTGCTGGCCTCGGACCCCGAGGTGAACTGGCCGAAGCGCGGCGCCTACAACCTGGAGCGCATGATGGTCCACGGCGCCCGCCGCGCGGCCGAGATGCGCGAGGTCGCCCTCACCGTGCAGGCGCTTGGCCTGCCCCCGCGGATGGCCGCCGCCACCGCGGAATGGCAGGACGACGTGGCCCGGCTGGGCGCGGAACCGGGGGAGGAGGACCTGATCGCCCGCGTGGACGCGGTGCTGGCCAGGCTGTGAGCCGCGCCCGATGACGCCCTCCGCCTCGCCTGACGCGCTCGAGATCTCGCGCAACCTGCGCCACCTGCGGGTGTTCCTCGAGGTGGCGGACGCCGGCTCGCTGACCCTGGCGGCGGAGCGGGCGCATGTCTCCCAACCCGCGGTCACCCAGGCGATCAACAAGCTGGAGCGCCAGGCGGGCGGCGACCTGTTCCGCCGCACCCGCCAGGGGTTCTTCCTGACCGAGCGCGGCGAGGTGCTGGCCCTGCGGGTGCGCCGGGCGCTGGCGCGGCTGGATCCGGCGCTGGTCGAGGTCTCGCCCCGGCTGCGCCTGACCGCCTCGGCCGCGCAGCTCCACGCGCTGATCGGGGTCTGCGAGGCGGAGAACTTCACCCTCGCGGCCCGCAAGCTGGGCCTGGCGCAGCCCACCGTGCACCGGGCGGTGACCCAGTTGGAGCAGGAGGCGGCCCGCGCGCTGTTCGAACGAACGAGCTTCGGCATCGTCCCCACGCGCCCCTGCCAGGCGCTGGCGCAGGCCGCGCGTCTGGCGTTTTCCGAGCTGGACCAGGCGGATGCGGACCTCGCCGAGCATGACGGACGCGAGGGGGGGCGGGTGGTCGTGGGCGCCCTGCCGCTGTCGCGCTCGGTGATCCTGCCGCGCGCGCTGGCGGAGTTCCGCCGCCGTCGTCCGGTGCAGCCGATCACCGTGCACGACGGGCTCTACGAGGACCTGCTGGCGGGGCTGCGACGAGGCGAGATCGACTTCATCCTCGGCGCCCTGCGCCAACCCGCCCCTATCGCCGACGTGCGCCAGGAACCGCTGTTCGAGGACCGGCTGGCGGTGCTCGCCCGCAGGGACCACCCGCTGGCGGGACGCCGCGGCCTGACCATGGCCGACCTCGCCGGCGAGGGCTGGGTGGTGACCCGGCGCGGCGTTCCCTCCCGCGACCAGTTCGACGCGGCCTTCGCCAGCCGGGGCCTGCCCGCCCCCGAGCGGCTGCTGGAGACCGGTTCGATCCTGCTGATGCGCGAGATCCTGTCGGCTTCCGACGACCTCGGCTGCATCTCCGGCGTGCAGGCGGAGGCGGAGGTCTCGAAAGGGCTGCTGGCGCGGCTGGACGTGGCCGAGGACTGGCCCGGCCGCCCCATCGGCCTGACCCTGCGCCGCGACTGGCAGCCGACGCGGGCCCAGGACGAACTGATGGCGCTTATCCGGAAACACGCGTCGGAGGCGGCCCCGCGCTAGCCGGATCTTATGCCGGGGGCGCGGCTTCGAATTGGCCGTGGCGCGCGCCCGGGGCGATGAATGCCCCCCGTCGGTCCGCGGCGACCCGCGGCGCCCGGCGCCCTGCAGCCTCATCGTTTGGGAGGAACGAGCGTGCGTTTCGCAGTCCCCGTCGCCACCGCCGCGGTCCTGGGCCTCCAGGCCCTCGCCGCCGCCCCCGCCGTCGCCGCCGAGGAGCTGAAGTTCGCCAACTTCATGCCCGCCGGCCATCCCTACGTCGCCTCGACCTTCCAGCCCTTCGCCGACGCCGTCGCCGAGGCCACCGGCGGCGAGGTCACCGTCACGCTCTACAACGGCGGCGAACTGGGCGGCGGCCCGGTCGAGCAGTATTCCCGCGTCGTCGACGGCGTGACCGAGCTCGCCATCGGCCTGCCGGGCTACACCGCCTCCAGCTTTCCGCTGACGCTGACCACCGAGCTGCCGGGCCTGATCGAGGAGAAGACCGGCACCGAGGAGATCTGGTCGAACATCGACCTGTTCCTGCCCGAGTATCGCCGCGTGGTCCTCGTGGCGCTGTGGTCGTCGGCCGAGAACGTGCTCTACACCCGCGACAAGGCCGTCCACAGCCCCGACGACATCAAGGGCCTGAAGATCCGCGTCCCCTCCCGCAACGCCGGCCTGCTGGTCGAGGCCTGGGGCGGGGTCCCCGTCTCGATGCCGGTGCCGGAGATCTACAACGCGATGCAGACCGGCGTGATCGACGGCGCGATGATCGACGGCACCGCCACCAAGGCCTTCAAGCTGGGCGAGGTCGCGAACTTCCTGACCGTGGGCATGGAGACCACCAACTCGCCCTTCTTCATCCTGATGAACCGCGACGTGGCCGACGAGCTCTCGGGCGAGCAGCTCGAGGCGATCGAGGCGGCCGGCAAGCAGGCCTCGCTGAACGGCTCGGCCATGCAGCAGAAGGTCGCCGCCGACGGGATCGAGAGCTTCGCCGCCATGGAGGGCAAGACCCTGATCCGGCTCAGCGACGCGGAGGCCGCGAAGTTCGACGCGCTGGCCGAAGGGATGATGGAGACGCTCGTGGCCGGCATGGACGCGAAGCAGAAAGCCGTCGTCGACGCGCTGAAGGCGAACTGAGGGCCATGGCCCCCGGATCTTCGGACAGGAACGTCGCCCGGTCGAACTGGTTCGACCGGGCGACGCTCGGCCTCGCCTGGGTCGGCGTGGGCTGCATGCTGTTCCTCGCCGCGGTGATCTTCGTCAGCGTGGTGATGCGCTACCTGCTGGACGCGCCGATGCTGGGGGCGAACGAGATCATCCAGCTGACCGCCGTGGCGCTGGTGATGGCGGGCCTGCCCTGGTGCACCGCGCAGGGCGCCCATGTCGGCGTCGACGTCTTCGACCGCGCGCTGGGGCGCGCAGGGCGGATGTTCGGAGACCTGCTCTGCGCCGCGCTGGCGATCGTCGTGCTGGGGATGCTGGCGCGCCGGGCGGTCTGGAAGGCGCTGGACGCCCTGGAGTTCGAGGACGCCACCAACATGCTGGGCCTGCCGATCTGGCCGTTCTACGCGGTGCTGGCGGCGGGCGCCGCGCTGTCCGCGCTGGCCTTCGCGATGCGGGCCTGGGCGCTGATTTCGGGGAAGGTCGAGCCATGACGCCTGTCGCCGCAGGCCTGTGGGGCATCGCCGCCCTCTTCGCGCTGATGGCGCTGCGCACGCCGGTCGCCTTCGCGATGCTGTTCGTGGGCTTCTTCGGCATGTGGGCGCTGGAGGGCGAGCGCGCCGCCACCGCCCTGATCCTGACCGAGAGCTATTCCGCGGTCTCCGGCTACACCCTGGTCGTGGTCCCGATGTTCGTGCTGCTGGGCAACGTGGCCTCGGCCGCGGGCTTCTCCCGCGGGCTCTACGACGCGGCCAACGCCTGGGTGGGGCGGTTCCGCGGGGGGCTGGCCTCGGCGTCGGTGATCGGCTGCGCGGCGTTCTCGGCGGTGTCGGGATCGTCGGTGGCCACGGCCGTCACCCTGGGGAAGGTGGCGCTGCCGGAGATGCGGCGGCTGGGCTACGGGGATGGGCTCGCCACCGGGGCCGTGGCGGCGGGAGGGACGCTGGGGTTCCTGATCCCGCCGTCCACCGGCTTCGTCCTCTACGCGATCCTGACCGAGGAATCGATCGGCCGCCTGTTCATGGCCGGCATCCTGCCGGGCCTGCTGATGTCCGCGCTGTTCATCGCCGCCGTCTGGCTGGTGGTGCTGCGCCGGCCCGAGATCGGCCCGCGGGGCGAGGCGGCCTCGTTCGCCGAGCGCCTGCGGCTGCTGGCCCGCGCCGCGCCGCTGCTGGCGATCATCGTGATCTCGATCGGGGGCATCTACATCGGCGCCTTCACGCCGGTCGAGGCCTCGGGCATCGGCGCGGTCCTGGTGATCGCGCTGGCCTTCGCGAGCCGGGCGATGAGCGGGGCGGCGTTCCGGGCCGCGCTGCTCGACACGCTGAAGACCTCGGCGATGCTCTACATGATCGTGATCGGGGCGAACGTGCTGAACCCGTTCCTGGCCGTCACCCGCATCCCCGCCACGCTGGGCGAGGGGCTGGGCGGCCTCGGGCTGGGGCCCTACGGCATGCTCGCCGTCATCATCCTGGCCTACGTGGTGATGGGGATGTTCATGGACGGGCTGTCGATGCTGGTGATCTCGATCCCCATCGTCTACCCGATGATCGTCGGCGCCGGCTTCGACCCGATCTGGTTCGGCGTGGTGGCCGTGATCGTGATCGAGATGGGCATGATCACCCCGCCGGTGGGACTGAACGTCTTCGTGGTCCGAGGGGTCGCGGGCGACGTGCCCCTGACCACGATCTTCCGGGGGATCATGCCGTTCCTCGCCGCGATGCTCCTGACGCTGCTGCTGATCATCGCTTTCCCCGACATCGCGCTGCTGATCCCGAACTCGATGTTCGACTGATCCCGCGCGGGGCGCGAAACGCAAAGGGCGGGTCCGAGGACCCGCCCTTCTTCGTTCCGCCCTGCACCACGCCCGGCCCGAGAGCCGGCGCCGGCGATCAGCCGAGATGCCCGCGCAGGAACGCCAGGCTGCGCTCATGCGCCAGCGCCGCGGCGTCGGGCGCGTAGCTGGGCCGGGCGTCGTTGGCGAAGGCGTGGCCGGCCTCGTACATGTGGATCTCCCACTCCGGCAGGGCGGCCTTGGCCTCCTCCAGCATCGCGGGGGGGACATGGTCGTCGGTCGTGCCGAAATGGCCCAGCATCGGGGCCTTCAGCGGCGCGTCGAGATACTGGGGAAGGCGGGTGCCGTAGAAGGCGATCCCCCCGGCCACGTCCAGCTTCTGCGCGGCGCGCAGCGCGAGGCCCCCGCCCCAGCAGAAGCCCATCACGGCCGTCTTCAGACCGCGCGCCGACAGCGCCTGCACGGCGGCGTCCATGTCGAGCATGGTCTTGTCGAGATCCGCGGCCAGCATCAGGTCGCGCCCGATCGGGCCCTTGTCGAAGGGCACCACCGTGCCCGGCGCCTGGCGGTCGAACAGGGCGGGGATCGCCACGACGTAGCCTTCGGCCGCGTATTTCGCGGCGACGCCCTTCAGCTGGTCGGTGACCCCGAAGATCTCCTGCAGGATCACCAGCCCGCCGCGCGGGGCGCCCGCGGGCTCCTCGATCCAGCAGTCCAGGACCTGGCCGTCGGCGGCGGTCAGTTTCGTCATCATCTCGGGTCGCTCCGATGCGTATCGATGAGGGGAAAACGCGACGGGGGCCCCGCCCTGCGGGACCCCCGGGTCAGGCGGCGATCACTCCCCGACGGGGATGCCGGCCTCCTCGTAGTAGCGCAGCGCGCCGGGGTGGTAGGGCATGGCGTTGGCCGGGGCCATCGCCTGCGCATCGGCCAGCCCGAAGGCGCCGAAGCTGGCCTTCAGGTCGTCCTTGTGCTCGGCGATCGCCTTGGTCATCGCGTAGACCAGGTCCTCGTCCACATCGGCGTTGACCATCAGCACCCAGGGGATCGAGACGATGTTCGCCGGCTTCTTCAGCCCGGGGATCGAGTCGTTGGCCTTCATCGCGATGATCGCGCCCTCGGGCAGGAACGCCTTGAAGGCCTTCACCCCCTCCGGGCTGTCGTCGAGCGAGATGTACTGGAGGCCGCCGCGGTCCTGCAGCTTGACCTCGGCCTCCTTGCCCGCGCCGGCGTTCAGCGACACCAGCGCCACGTCCACCAGCCCGTCGCCCAGCGCGTTGATGCCGGCCACGAAGCTTGCGACCGGGACCTGCTGGAAGTCGGAATACTCCATCCCGCCGTTCTTCAGCGAGCCCTCGATGTAGTAGGGGATGATGGTCGACGAGGTGTATTCCGAGGCGATCTTCAGATCGCCCGCCTTCGCCTTCAGGTCGGCGACGGTGTCCAGCCCCAGGTCCGCCGGCGCCATGATGCCGGTCCGCAGCGGGAACATCACGCCCACCAGGCGGATGTCGGGATGTTCGCGGTCGTAGTTTCCGGTCCCCTTGAAGGCGAACGAGGCCTCGACCGCGTTGGAGAAGCCGAAGTCGACCTCGCCCGCGTTCAGCAGGGGCATGTAGCCGACATAGGGCTGGGTGCGGGCGTTGATGCCGGCCTCGTTCGCCACCTTGGCGACCGCCTGGCCGGAGTTGTAGGCCAGCGAGCCCTGGGCCCCGGTGGCGATGGTCACCACCTGGGCCGAGGCCGCGCCGGCCGCGACGCTCAGGGTCAGGCCGGCCGCCATCCCCAGGATGCGGCGGGTCGGGTCGAGTTTCATGGTCGTGTCCTCCCTTTCTTTTTCAGGATCGGCGCCTCCCCGCGCCGAGGTCTCTCGGTGGTCAGGCGGTCCTCCGCCGTCGGGCCGTCACGGTCAGGCCGCCCAGCGCCAGCACGCTCGCGGCGGCGGCGGCGGCGTGCACCAGGTCGGAGATCGGCAGGAAGCCCAGCGGCAGGGACAGCGCGCCCAAGACCAGCAGCAGGCCGCGCAGGGCCGGGTTCAGCCGTCGCCCGGCGAAGCCGACCACCGCGGCGGTCACCGCCAGGATGCCGGCGGCGGCCAGGCAGAAGACCAGCAGGCTCTCGGTCCAGGTCCCCTCCATCAGCAGGGCGGGCGAGGCGACGAAGACGAAGGGCAGGATGAAGCTGGCCCAGCCGATGCGCATCGCCGCGACGCCGGTGGCCAGCGGGTCGGCCTTGGTGATCGTGGCCGCCGCGAAGGCCGCCAGCGCGACCGGGGGCGTGATCATCGACATCATCCCGAAGTAGAGGATGAAGAGATGCGCCGCGATCGGCGTTACCCCCGCTTCGACCAGCGAGGGCGCGACCAGGGCCGCCAGCAGCACGTAGACGCCCGAGGTCGGCATCCCCATGCCCAGCACGATGCAGATGATCGCCGAGATGCCCAGCAGCAGGATCACGTTCGAGCCCACCGCGTCGACCAGCGCCAGCGTCAGCGCGAAGCCGAGGCCGGTGACGTTCAGCACCCCGATGACGAAGCCGGCGGCGGCCACCACCAGGATCAGGTTGACCATCTGCACGCCGGTGTCGACGAAGACCCGGCCCAGCGCGGGCAGGGTCAGGCGCTCGCCCCGGTAGCCGCGCAGGAAGCCCACCGCGACGATCGCCACCGAGGACAGGAGCGCGCTGTCCTCGGGGTCCATGCGCCACCAGAACAGGGCGACCAGCAGCAGGCCGAAGGGGATCGCGAAGTGCCAGCCGTCGGCGAGCACCTGGCGGGCCGAGCGGCCTTCGACCCCGCCGCCCTGGATGCCGTCGCGTCCGGCGATCAGGTCGACCTGCACGAAGACCGAGACGTAGTAGAGGATCGCCGGCAGCAGCGCCGCGGCGGCGACGGCGAGGTAGTTCACCTCCAGGAACTCGGCCATCAGGAAGGCGGCCGCGCCCATGATCGGCGGCGTCAGCTGGCCGCCGGTCGAGGCCACCGCCTCGATCGCGCCCGCATCCTTGTCCCGGTAGCCGGCGCGCTGCATCAGCGGGATGGTGACGATCCCGGTCGTGACCACGTTCGACACCGCCGAGCCGGAGATCGAGCCGAACAGCGCCGAGCCCATCACCGCGATCTTCGCGGGCCCCCCGCGCGAGCGCCCGGTCGCCGCCATGGCGAGGTCGGTGAAGAACGCCCCGCCGCCCGCCGCGAACAGCAGCTGGCCGAAGAACACGAACAGCAGCACCACGATCGTGCCCACCGCCAGCGGGGTCGAGAACACGGCGTTCGGGTCGAAGCCCACGTATTCCACCAGGCGCTGGGGCGACATCTCCTTGCCCGCCAGGCGGCCCGGGACCAGGTCGGCGAACAGCGCGTAGACCAGGAAGGCCGCGACGATGCCGAACAGCATCCAGCCGGCGCGGCGGCGCACGCCCTCCATCACCGCGACGGTGACCACGGCGCCGATGACGGTGATCTGCCAGGGGCGGTAGAACTGCTCCTTCAGCAGCCACTTGAAGTCCGCCGCCGCGTAGATGAGGACCGCGAAGGCGGCGAGCGCCAGCGCGCCGTCGATCCAGCCCACGCGGGTCTTGGCCTCGCCCTTCGGGCCGTAGAGCAGGAAGGCCATGGCCAGCGCCAGGGCCAGCTGGAAGGCCATGTATTGCTGGGTCAGGATGGCGACGCCCAGGCGGGTGGGCGCCTCGAGGTTCCAGGCGATGTTGGCCACGCACATCAGCGTCGCCATCGCCGCCACGGCCATGCCGCGCGGCGTGAACCCGGGGATGCCGCCGCCTTCGCTCATCGCCCGCCCTCCGCGGTTTCCCCGGGCCAGTAGAGGCGCATGGGATTGTCCACCAGCAGCTTGCGCTGCAGCTCCGCCGTGGGCGCGATGCGCGGGATCACGTCGACCAGCGCGCCGTCGTCGGGCATGTGGCTGCGCATGTTGGGATGCGGCCAGTCCGTGCCCCACAGCACCCGGTCGGGAAAGCGCTCGACCAGCGTCCGGCCGAAGGGGACCACGTCGTCGTAGGGCGGACCGGCGACGGTCAGCCGCTCGGGGCAGGAGACCTTGATCCAGGCGTCGGGCCGGCCCTCCATGAAGGCGAGCACCCGGGCGAAGCTCGGGCCGCCGACCCCCTCGGCCACGTCGGGGCGGCCCATGTGGTCGACCACCAGCACGCCGGGGATCTTCGACAGGAACGGCTCCAGGTCGGCGAGCTCGTGGGCCTCGAAATAGACCACCACGTGCCAGCCCAGCGCTTCGATCCGTTCGGCCGTGCGGGCGTAGCGCTCCAGCGGGGCGTTCCCCACCAGCCGCTTGAGGAAATTGAAGCGCACGCCGCGGACGCCGGCGGCGTGCAGCGCCTCCAGCTCGGCGTCGGCGACGTCCATGTCCACGATCGCGACGCCGCGGGCGCGGCCGGGGCCGGCGTCCAGCAGGGCGTCGACCATGGCGGCGTTGTCCTTGCCGTGGCAGGTCGCCTGCACGATGACGTTGCGCGCGAAGCCCAGGTGGTCGCGCAGGGCGAACAGCCGCTCCTTCGGGGCGTCGACGGGGGTGTACTTGCGCTCCGGCGCGAAGGGGAATTTCGCGGCCGGGCCGAAGATGTGGCAATGCGCGTCGACCGCGCCGACGGGGGGGCGGAACTCCGGAACCTTCGGGGCCGGGTGGAATTCGAGGTGGTCTTCGCTCATGCGCTGTCCGCGCGGCGCAACCCTGCGCCGGACCTCGCGGGCCCGGCGGCGGACGCCGCGGCGTCGCCTCCCTGTCTGAGTTCTTCTCGTTGAAGGAAGGCTAGAAAGCGCATCGACATTTTGCAAATTGATGTTGTTTCTGATCTACATCATTCCGGTGAATGTTGGCGCCAGGAGGGAGCCATGCTGAAGACCTTCGACATGAACCTGTTCCTGGTCTTCCACGTGTTGATGGAGGAGCGCAGCGTCACCCGCGCCGGCGACCGCCTGGGACGCACGCAGTCCGCGATCTCGAACGCGCTCAAGCGCCTGCGCCTGCGCTTCGACGATCCGCTGTTCGTGCGGACCCCCGACGGCCTCGCCCCCACGCCCCGCGCCGAGGAGCTGCATCGCGACGTCGAGCGCCTGATCGGCTTCGGCGAGACCTGCCTGGAGCGCGCCTCCGAGTTCGATCCGATGACCTCGACCCGGGTGTTCCGGCTGGGCGCGCCCGACCGGCTGGGCCTGCCGGTGTTCCTGCCCTTCCTCGAGACCATGCGCCGCCTCGCGCCCGGGCTCGAGTTCGACATCCGCGCCACCGACCAGGACCACGCCCTGCGGCTGGTCGAGAGCCAGGAGATCGACGCCGCCCTGGGCACCTTCGCCAGCCTGCCCTCGGTGGTGAACCGGCGCGGTCTCTACGAGGAGAAGCTGGTCTGCCTGGTCCGACCCGGCCATCCAGTGACCCAGCCGCCGCAGCCGGTCGACCTGCACCGGCTCCTGGACTTCCACCACGTCGTCGTGCGTTCAGGCGGCGCGCGCATCGCGGTGTTCGACGCCAACCTCGAGCGCCTGGGACTGGAGCGCAAGCTGGCCGCGGCGCTGGGCAGCTTCACGCTGGTTCCCAGCCTGCTGCGCGACAGCGACCTGGTCGGGGTCTTCACCATGCGCACGGCGACCTACATGGCGGAGAATTACGGCCTGGTGACGCTGCCCCTGCCCATCGAGATCGAACCGATCCCGCATGGGTTGATCTGGCACCGGCGCATGGACGCCGATCGGGGGCATGCGTGGGTGCGCGAACAGCTGCTGGCCCATTGCGCCGGCCCCTCGATCGACCCGGTCGAGCCGCCGACCGGATCGCCGCGCGCCCGTCGCCTCGACCCCGCATGACGCCTCGTCGTCGCGTGACCGAAAAAGCTCCGTCGCTGGAGCCTGCCGCCGCCCGGCCGCCCTGGCGCAGCTCGATATGCCCGCCGCGGCCATGTTTCCAGTCCGCGACTGGCGCGTATGAGGCGGGTTTGACCCGAGAGTGGCGCGGCACGCCTGCTGGAACCGGCTGACGAAGCTGCGCTCCCGGCCGGTGAAGATCGCCTCCGCCGTGGTCATCGCTCGGCGGGCGATTGTGCTCCTGCAAGGCGGCCGATCCGCTTCGTCGCCGTCGATCCCGCGTCCGCAGGACTCGCCGAAGACGGCGAACACCTTGTCGCGGGCGTCGAGCGCAATCCGCCTCGCATCTGGCGGGGCTGGGCCGCTCGAGCGTCACCTGGCCGTGGCGGAGCCGGACATGTCCGACCTCAACCGTGTCGCGGCGCCCTCGATCAGCGCGCACGCGCGGCGCCAGTCGGCTGCGCAGCCGCGCACGGCGTCGCCGCCGCCGTCACGACCGAGCCCGTGCAGCTCCGCGAAGATCCGCGTCCGCGTCCGCCGCTCACGGTTCGGCCGCACCGCATTCGCGGCGGCGAGGATGGCCGTATCGCCCCACCGGGGGCCGATCTTCGGATGGGGCTCGAAGCTCTGCTCCAGAGCGAACCCCGTTTCGTCCGAGCGGATCGCCTCGCGCACTGGCTTCCGGGACGCCCGCGGCGCCCGGAACATCGCCTCGAACCATGTCCCTGGACGAACGACGCGCCTGTCTCCGCCACCAGGATCCAGACGCCGGCCCCGAGCGATCGCGAAGGCATTCTGGAGCCTAGTTCCGGGGGGGCGACGGGACGCCGATCAGAGTGGATTGCACCGAACGGATCGCCTCCGTCGCCAAGCTCAAGTCGCAGCGTGACATCCTGAAAACGGGTCGCCATTGGCGCGCCATGGGTCCGCGCGGCAATGGCGACGCGGTCTTCGCGCGGGAAACGACATGCCGTTCGTCTTCATCGCGAGCCGAACCCCTCCGTCACGACATCGACTCGGATGTCTCATGGGCGCTGGCGACGGACAGCATCCAGATCGCGGCCCCCGGCGGGGCGACGGCCATGCGGGGACGACGTCCGCCCCCGTGGGCTCCGCGCGAGGCGTCGCCCGGGACCTGCGCCGCCGCAAGAGCATGGGCGACGTCGTCCCGCCCGGCGCGACGCCGACCGAGATGCCGGCGGCGGCGCTCGGCGTGGATGGCCCGCCGGCTGCGGGTCCCGACCTGCATCCATCCGCCGGAGTCGACGCTGGGGGCGTCTCCGCGCGCGTGCGCCGCGTGGCCTGGCCCGACGGCGGCCATGTCGCCGGCCGCGCGATCGACATGGCGGTCGGACTGAACGCATGGCGTGACGGCCGGGCGCGCTCGCCCATCTGCGAGCCTGCCGAAGGATCCGGTGGACTCGCCGGGGCGATACGACGATGCGCGAGGCAGGACCCGAGCGCGCAGGCCGAACAACGCGCTACGGCCTCCTGGACACGACCTCGGCGATCGTCGCGCCTATGGACGCGATCGCCGCGTTGCGCGCGTCCATCGAGGCGTCGGTCTCCGTGATGAAGACGACGGCGATCAGCGGGGCGCGGTTCGGCGGCCACAGGACCGCGACGATGCCGCGCGTGCCGTGCCCGCCCGCTCCGGTCCGATCCCCGACGCGCCAGTCGGCGGGCAAGCCGGCCCTCAGCAGCGGTCCGCCGACCTCGTTGCCGACGAGCCATTCGACGAGCTGCGCGCGCGAACCGTCCGAAAGGGCGTCGCCCAGGACGAGGGTCTCGAAGGTCGCCGCCATCGCCGCCGGCGTGCTGGTGTCGCGCGGATCGCCCGGCGCGCCCTCGTTGAGGCTCGGTTCGCGGCGGTCGAGGCGGGTGACGTCGTCGCCCAGCCCACGGGCGAGGCGTGCGACGGCAGGCGGACCGCCGAGAGCGTCGATGATCATGTTCGCGGCCGTGTTGTCGCTGGTGCTCATCGTGGCCTCGCACAGGGCATGAAGGCTCATCTCGCCCCCCACCCGACGCTCGGTGACCGGCGCGTAGCTCAGGAGGTCGCTCTGCCGGATCGCGACGGTCCGCCGGGGGTCGATCGCGCCGGCATCCGCGCGCGACAGCAACGCGGCGCAGGCGAGAACCTTGAACGTGCTTGCCATCGGAAACCGTTCGTCGGCGCGATGCTCCCAGCGATCGCCGCGGCCCGTGTCGTGGATCGACAGCCCGACGCGGGCGCCGAGATCGGCCTCGATCCGGCGGACCGTGTCGAGGATCGGATCGCCCTCGGCATGCGCGAGGTCGGCGGAGGCGAGCGCGAACAGCATGAAAAGCGCGGTGAGGATCTTCATCTTGCGTCCTGACTTGAGATGCGGGCCTGGCGCGGCCAACCGACCGCGAGGCCGGTCCAGCGGGCGGCGAACGTCCACATGTCGGCGTAGAGGGCGATGGTCCTGTCATGGGGCAGGCCCGCTCCGTGACCGGCGCGGCTCTCGACGCGGACGAGGCGAGGCTTCGGACCAAGGTCGCTCGCCTGCAGCGCCGCGACATACTTGAACGTGTGCCCGGGGACGACGCGGTCGTCGCCGTCGGCGGTGGTCGCCAGGATCGCCGGATAGTCCGCGCCCGGGCGGATGTTGTGGTAGGGCGAGTAGCTGAGGAGGCTGGCGAAGTGCCTCTCCTCTTCGGGACTGCCGAAATCGCCGGCCCACAGCATCCCGCCGGTGAAGCGGTGATAACGCAGCATGTCCATGACGCCGACTCCGGGCAGCGCCGCCGCGAAGAGGTCCGGCCGCTGGTTGACGACGGCGCCGACGAGGAGACCGCCGTTGGACTCGCCGTGGATCGCGAGCCCGTCCTGCGGGGCGATCCCCTCGGCCTTGAGGAACTCGGCGGCGGCGATGAAGTCGTCGAACGCGTTCTGGCGGTTCTCGAACTGCCCCGCCCGATGCCAGGCCCGGCCATACTCGCCGCCGCCGCGGATGTTGGCGGTGGCGACGGCGCCGCCCTGTTCGATCCACGCCATGTGCGCGGGGTTGTAGACCGGGATCATGCTGATCCCGAAGCCGCCGTAGCCGGTGAGCAGGGTCGGCGTCGGGCCCGTCGCGTCCCGCCGCCGGACGATGAAGACCGGCACGCGGGCGCCGTCCTTCGACGTGACGAAGCGCTGCTCGACCGCGATCCGCTCGCGGTCGACGCGCAGCTCCGGCTCGGCCCAGATCTCGAGCCTGTCGGCGGCCACATCGTAGCGGCAGACCGTGATCGGGGTGTCGAAGCTCGAAAACAGGAAGAAGGCATGGGTGTCGGCGGCCCGGCCCTGGAAGCCGCCGGCGCTGCCGATGCCGGGCAGCTGCACCACGCCGTCAGGCGTTCCGTCGGGCGCGAAGCGGCGCAGCTCCGTTTGGGCGTCGACGAGGCAGGTCGCCAGGATGCGGCCCCCGATGAGCGCCGCGCTGGTGAGGACGGCCGCATCCTCGGCGACGATCTGCCTGGGGCTCGGCTGCGGATCGTCGAGGTCGAGCGTGACGATCCGGCGACGCTCGGCCGCGTCGCTGGTCACGAGAAGGAGCCGCGCTCCCTCGCTGCCGATCACCGACCACTCGGCATCGAACCCTGTCACGACAGGGCGCACGATCCAGTCGGGATCCGTGAGGTCCACCACGGCGAGCGCGTTCACGCCGGGCCCCGGCGTGGTCGTGATGACGAGGAATCGCCCGTCGTCGGTCCGGTCGGCGAGATTGAGCGCGAAGGGGTGCTCGGCATCCGCGTGGACGAGGCGATCCGCGGACTGGTCGGCGCCGAGGCGATGGAACCAGACCGCGTGACCGGAAAGGCCGGCCGGGTCGGCCGCTCCGCCGGCGGGTTCGGGGTAGCGCGAATAGAAGAAGCCGGAACCGTCCGCCGCCCAGGCGATCAGGGTGAAGCGCGCCCACCGGACCTCGTCGGCCAGCACGGCGCCGTCGCAGACGTCGACGACCCTGATCGTCCGCCAGTCCGTTCCGCTGTCCTGGACCCCGAGGGCGACGAAGCGACCGTCATCCGATGGGGCCCATTCGCCGAGCGCGACGGACCCGTCGTCGGACCAGCGGTTCGGGTCGAACAGGGTTCGGTCACGCCCGCCCTCCCTCACGATCAGCGACGGCTGGTCGTCCGCCCCGGACCGGCGCGTGAAGAAGAGGCGATCTCCGCGCCCGATCGGGGCGCCGAGCTGTTCAAAGTCGAGCGCCGCGGCGAGACGCTCGGCGAAAACCGCGCGGCCGGGCAAGGCCGCGAGGCAGGCTTCGGTCACGGCGTTCTGCGCCGCGATCCAGTCTGCGACCCGCGGATCATCGCGCATGTCGCTCTCGAGCCAGCGGTATGGGTCGCTGACCCGGCGCCCGAAATGCTCCTCGACGACGTCGATCGCCTCGGTGACGGGATAGGTGGGGGATGGCATCGGGCGCGATCAGCCCGGGACGCGGGCGACGACCTTGATCTCGAAGTCGAAACCGGCGAGCCAGGTCACGCCGATCGCCGTCCAGTTGGGAAACGGCGCCTCGGGGAAGTGCCGATCCTTGGCCGCGAGGAACGTCTCGAACTGAGTTTCGGGGTCGGTGTGGAACGAGGTCACGTCGACGACGTCGTCGAGGCTGCAGCCTCCCGCCTCGAGCACGGCCTTCAGGTTGGCGAAGGCCTGCTCGACCTGGTCCGTGTAGTCGGGCTCGGGCGACCCGTCCTCGCGGCTGCCGACCTGCCCGGAGACGAACAGGAGGTCGCCGGACCGGATCGCGGCGGAGTAGCGGTGCTTCTCGTAGACCGCGGTGCGGGCCGCGGGGAAGATGGCCTGGTTGGCGCTCATGGAGGCCTTCCTTTGCGTCGGTCGGCCGGTCCCGGCGTGGGGGGCTCCGGCCTCCGTGGAGGCTTCGTCGGTCGATACGGCAGCGTTCCGACCATATGGGATCGCCCTGGGCGGAACGCAAGCGTCTCGGCGAGACGGGCGCCGGGGCGTCGGCGGGAGCGCGCTCACACCTCGAACGTCCCCTCGAACATCGCCGCGCACCGTCCCCCGACCGTTGCGCGGGTCGTGGACCCGTCGCGGAACGCCCGGGCGACGAGTCGGCTCGGCCGGCCCATGTCCTCGCCCTGCGAGGCGTGAACGGCGACGTCGCGTCCGGCGAGTTCGGCGATCAGTCCGGCCACGGCGGCGGTGGCGCTGCCGGTCGCCGGATCCTCGACAAGGCGCGGCGTGAACATGCGGGCGTGGATGGCGACGGCCGCCTCGCCCGGCGCCGCGTCGTCGCGCACGTAGGCATAGACGGATCGCGCGCCATCGAGCGGCAGCAGGGCGTCGCCGGCCTGTCGGCTTGCGCGCCGAAGCGCCTCGCGCGACTGCAGTTCGACCACGAGGAAGGCGAGGCCGACCGAAGCGACCTGCGGCTGATGACGGTCGGTGCGCACGTCGGCGGCATCAAGGCCGAGAAGGCGGGCCGCAGCGCCTGCGCCTGCCGTCGCGCCCCGCGACAGCGGCTGCGGAGAAAGAAGCTCGGCCCCGCAGACCCGGTCGCCGTCTTTGGCGAGCGTGATCTCGACGGGGCCGGCCAGCTCCTCGAACACGAAGCGGCCGGGAACCTCCGCCCCCGCGGCCGCCATCGAGCGCGCGAGGAGGAACGCGGTCCCGATGTTGGGATGCCCCGCGAACGGGATTTCGCGGTCGGGGGTGAAGATGCGCAGCCGGGCGGTGTTG
Source organism: Albimonas pacifica (assembly GCF_900113695.1). Classification (GTDB taxonomy): domain Bacteria; phylum Pseudomonadota; class Alphaproteobacteria; order Rhodobacterales; family Rhodobacteraceae; genus Albimonas; species Albimonas pacifica. Next base: position 555,799 of record NZ_FOQH01000004.1, read on the forward strand.
CGGGCGTCCGCCGGCGGGAGCAGGAACGTGCTTTCGATATAGTTGAACTCGACCGCCAGGGCCTGCATCTCGTCGGTGCTCAGTCCCTCGGCGTCGAAGACCGTCGCGACCGGGTTCCCTCCGAGCGGCGCGTCGGTGAAGACATCGGCGGTGGCGTAACGTCGGATCATCGGGGTCTCCTTCCGATGGGCGGCGCGCCGCGGCGGCGCGGCGGGATCTGCCGGGCGGCGCGCTGCGAAAGCCGGGAACGACGCTCAGGCATTGCCGGCGACCGGCGCGGGCGACGGCGCGCGCGGCCCGAGGAGCCCGCAGGCGAGCGCGAGCCCGAGCGCCGCGAAGGACAGGACCGCGCCCGCCCAGTTCGGCGCGGCGAAACCGTAGCCCTGCGCGATGACCGCGCCGCCCAACCCCGCGCCGATCGCATTGCCGAGGTTGAACAGCCCGATGTTGACGGAAGCCGCGAGGTTCGGGGCGCCGGCGGCCCTGGCGCTGTCGGTCACCAGCTTCTGGATCGGCGCGACGGTGGCGAAGCCGAAGGCGGACATCAGGAAGATCGCGATCGCCGAGGCGATCTGGCTCTCGGCAAGCGCGTAGAAGGCCAGGAGCACGATCCCCTGCGCGCTCAGCGTCACGTAGAGCAGCGGCATCAGCGCCCTGTCCGCGAACCGCCCGCCGAGCACGTTGCCGACGAAGAGGCCCAGGCCGAAGAGGGACAGGAGCCACGTCACCGCGCCCTCGTCGAAGCCGGCGACCTCGGTCGCCATCGGCGCGACATAGGTGATGGAGGTGAAGAAGGCGGCCGGGCCGAGGATGGTGATCCCCATCGCGAGAAGGCAGCGCAGGTCGGCGAAGGCCGCGAGCTCCTCGCCCAGCCGCGGCGGGACCTGCCGCTTCGTGCGGGGCACCCAGGCGACCACGCCGACGATGGCGACGACCCCGACCGCGGCGATCGCCGCGAAGGTCGCGCGCCACGACGCCGTCTGCGCGAGCCAGGTCCCGGCCGGTATCCCGATCAGCGTCGCGACGGTGAGGCCCATGAACATGAAGGCGATGGCGCTGGTTCGGCGCTGCGGCGCGACGAGGTCCGCCGCCATCAGCGACCCTATGCCGAAGAAGGCGCCGTGCGTCAGCGAGGTGATCACCCGTCCGGCGATCGCGACGGCGTAGGTCGGCGCGATCGCCGTGACGATGTTGCCGACGATGAAGAGCACGAGCAGACCCGTCAGCATCGTCTTGCGGGGAAGCCGCGCCCCCAGGATGATGGTGATCGGCGCGCCGACGAAGACGCCGAGCGCATAGCTCGTCGCCATGTGCCCGGCGACGGGTATCGTGATGTCGAAGGTCTCGGCGACCTCGGGAAGCAGACCCGAGACGACGAATTCGGTGGTTCCGATTCCGAACGCTGCGATGGCGAGCGCCCACAGGGCGAGAGGCATGTCTGACACCTGTCTTGTTGTGCTGTGCGGGGAGCCGCCGCGCATCGGGCCGATGGGCAGGCGCGCTCCACTTGATGCTTTGGCACATAGGTGCTGATGTGAATTGCCAGGTAGTGGGGCGTCGGGACCGACAGCTTTGCGTTGGAAGCACGAATGAAGCGCGACAGGATCGACCAGACAGGCGAGATGACCGCCTTCGTCGCGGCCGCGCAGGAGGGGAGCCTGTCGGCCGCGGCGCGTCGGCTCGACCTGACGCCGTCGGCCGTCAGCCGGATCGTCCAGCGGCTGGAGGCGCGGCTCGGCGTGCAGCTCGTCGTCCGCACGACCCGCCGCTTTCGCCTGACGGCCGAGGGGGTGGCCTATGCGCGTTCGGCCCGGCGCATTCTCGCCGACATCGCGGAGGTGGAGCGTTCGGTCGCCGACCAGGGATCCCCGCGCGGACGGGTGCGGATCACGATGCCCGCGGCCTACGCCCGGCTGGTCCTGCTGCCGCTGCTGGCGGAATTCGTGACGCTTTATCCCGAGATCTCGCTCGACCTCGACGTCGGCGACGAGCTTGCCGACGTCATGGGGGGCGAGGTGGACGTCGCGATCCGGTCCGGGCCGCTCGCCGACAGTCCGCTGACCGCGCGGCGCCTGTGCGAGACCGGGCGGTCGGTGGTCGCGTCTCCGGCGTATCTCGCGCGGGTGGGCGCGCCGGCGGCGCCGGCCGACCTCGCCCGGCACAACTGTCTCGACTTCGGCTTCCGGCGCGCCGAGGCGGGATGGCCGTTTCGCGAAGGCGAGCGCACCGTCGTCCGCCAGGTCGGCGGCACGATGACCGCCAACAGCGGCGAGACCCTCGTGCAGCTCGCGCTCGGCGGCCACGGCATCACGCGGGTCGCCGACTTCCACGTCGCCGAGCACCTCGCGAGCGGTCGGCTGACGACCCTGCTCGACGACTTCAATCCCCGCGACCGGGAGCCGCTTCACGCCGTGTATATCGGCGGCGCGATGATGCCGGCGCGCAACCGTGCGCTTGTCGATTTCCTTGCAGAGCGGATGTCCAGGCGGCGCGCGCAAGGCGCGTTCGACGGCTGATCCCCGATGCCGCCGCCAGAGGCGCTGGGCCGCGTTCAAGGCGCGGCCCGCGCCGATCCGGCCCCGGCGACGCCTGCCGCAGGAGGCGCCATGGCGCCGGCACGTCGCGCCGCCTCGGCGACGCCGGCGAGCGCGTCTCGCGGGCTCATCGCCGTCGGGCGGAGGCTCGCGATGAGATGATGGACGCCGAGGTCCCGCTGCTCCTCGATGATCTCGGCCAGACCCTGGGGACCGGTGCGGTAGCCGAGTTCGACCGGCGTCGCGGGGCCGCCGTCGTCGGTAAGCTCGATCTGGATGGCGACGCCGAAGGCGCGGAAGGCATCCGGCGCGTGCCGCCCCACGGCCGACCTCCAGGTGGCGTGCCGCTCGCGCTGGCGGGCAGGTTCGCGATGATAGGTGAACCAGCCGCTGGCGTTCCGGGCGATCCAGTCGACGGTCTGTCCGCCGGACCCGATCGCGTAGAGCGGCGGCGGCGCGAAGGGCGCCGGCCGCAGCTCGAAGTCGCCCCCCGGCATCGAGAGGGCGCCCGGAGCGCGGAGCGCCGCTTCGAGCACGGCCCACCGCTCGCGGAACGTGGCTCCGCGGCGCTCGTGGCTCTCGCCGAAGGCGCCGAATTCCTGCGGCCGGTCCCCGGCGCCGAGACCCAGAAGCAGGCGATCGCCGGAGAGCGCCTGGAGCGACGCCGCGGCTTTCGCCACATGCAGCGGGTGGCGCAGCGGCAGCACCGTGGCGGCGGTGCCGAGCGCGATCCGGCGGGTCCGCGCCGCGACGGCGCCGAGGGCGACGAACGGGTCGAGATGACCGAACGTCTCCGGATACCAGGCGCCGTTGAGCGGCACGTCCCGGACCCACCAGGCGGCGAACCCGAGCGCGTCGGCCTCTGCGGCCAGGCCGACCTGTTGGGCATGGTCGATCTCCGCCCCGCCCGAGGGGCGGACGGGCGCGACGATGCCGACCGACAGGTCGCGGTCGCGGAAAGTCAGGCTGGGCGAGGCGCTTGCCGACATGGGAGAGCCGTCCTTCGTTGCGGGTCCGGGGGTCACGCCGACGGGCCTCAGATCTGGGCCGATCCGCCATCGACGAAGACTTCGCCGCCGGTCATGAAGCTGCTGTCGTCCGAGGCGAGGAACAGCGCCGCCGCCGCCGTCTCTTCAGGACGCCCGACGCGCCCGAGCGGAATCTGCGCGGCGAAATCGGCGAGCAGCGCCTCCTCCTCGCCGGGCGCAGCCAGGCCCTTCAGTCCGGGCGTTTCGGTCGAGCCGGGCGAGAGCACGTTGACCCGGATGCCGGTTCCTTTCAGATCCAGCGCCCAGGACCGCGCGAAGTTGCGGACCGCCGCCTTGGTCGCGCTGTAGACGCTGAACGCGGCCGTCCCCGTCGAGCCCGTGGTCGAGCCCGTGAGGATGATGGACCCGCCGGCCTGCATCAGCGGCAGCGCCTTCTGCACCGTGAACAGCGTTCCCTTCACGTTGACCCCGAAGGTCAGGTCGAAGGTCGCTTCGTCGATGGCGCCGAGCGGCTCGATCTTTCCAAGGCCCGCGTTGGCGAAGAGCACGTCCACGCGCCCGCTCGTCTCGCGCACGGCCGCGAACAGCCGGTCGAGATCGCCCGGGCGCGACACGTCCCCCTGGATTGCGGTCACGCCGGCGCCGATCGCCTCGACCGCCCTGTCCAGCTCCTCCTGGCGGCGACCGGTGATGAACACCTTGGCGCCTTCCGTCACGAACCGCCTTGCCGTCGCCAGCCCGATGCCGCTGCTGCCGCCGGTTATGACGGCCACTTTTCCTCTAAGCCTGGCCATGTCGTCCTCCTGGCATTGCTGTCTCGCTCCGAGATGGGAGGTTGCTTTCCTGGGTTCCAGTATGCACCTTCTGGTAAGTGCCTAGCGGAGCCCCAGACCATGACCCGCCCCTCCTTCACCTGCGGACTGGACGCCGCGCTCGCCGTCATCGGCGGCAAATGGAAGCCGTTGATCCTCTTCCATCTCGCTCACGAAACCCGGCGTTACGGGGAGTTGAGGCGCGCCATCGGCAAGGTCAGCGACAAGGTGCTTATCCAGCAGCTCAAGGAACTGGAGGCCGACGGGATCGTCGACCGGCGGGATTTCCAGGAGATCCCCCCGAAGGTCGAGTATTCGCTGACCCGCTTCGGCGGGACGCTCGCGGAGGCGCTCGGCCCGCTCTGCGCCTGGGGAACGGACCACATGACCGAGGTCGAAAGGCTGATGTCGCGACGCGAGGCGCCCGGCCCCGGGACGGCGGCCTGAGGACAGGGCCGACGGCGGCTGGCGCCTCAGAACATGCCGTTGGGGTTGGCCGACGTTTCCGGCATCGCCTGCAGCACGTCCCAGTGTTCGACGATCCTGCCCTGCGCATCGAGCCTGAAGATGTCGATCCCGGCGTAGTCCCGGCTCCCAGGCCAGTGCTGGAAGCAGTGCAGGACCACGAGGTCTCCCTCCGCAACGGCGCGTTTCACCTCGACCCGCTTGCCGGGCCACTCGCGCGCCATGCGCTCGAAATAGGCGATGAATCCGGCCCTGCCCGTCTCGACATGCGGGTTATGCTGGATGTAATCGTCGCCGGCGTATCTTTCGATCGCCTCGCGCGGGCGGCAGGCGTTGAACATCAGCTCGTAGAAGGCGATCACGTTCGCCTTGTTCCGTGCGGGATCGGGCATCTCGGTCTCCGGTCATGCGCAAGGGTCAGGGCCGCATGACGACGCGGCCGAACGGGCGTCCCCGTTCGGCATGGTCGTGCGCCTCGGCCGCCGCCTCGAGGGCGAACTCGCGGTCGATCGCCACGTCGAGCACGCCGTCGGCGACGTCGGCGAGCATGCGGTCCACCGTTGCGGCGACCTCCGGGCGGGTGAAAAGCGGCCCCATGAAGACGCCGAGGAGCGACTGATTGGCGGCCATGGCGGGCCACAGGTCCGGGTTCGACGTCCCGCCGCCGGCGTTGCCGACGAAGACCAGCCGCCCCTCCGGCCGGAGCGCGCGAAGCGAGGTCTGCAACGTCGCGCCCACGGGATCGACGACGAGATCGGCGCCCTTGCCGCCCGTCGCGGCGGCGACCGCGGCGACGACGTCCTCGCTGCGGCGGTCGACGACGTGATCGGCCCCGAGCGCGGTCAGCTTCGCCAGCCGCTCGGCGCCGCTGGCGACGGCGACGACGGTCGCTCCGGCCCGCCTGGCGAGCTGGATCGCCGCGGTCCCGACGCCGCCTGCGCCGGCCTGGACCAGAACCGTCTCCCCGGCCTTCAGCGCGCCACGGGCGAAGAGGCAGTGGTGGGCGGTCCCGAACGAGATCGGCAGCGCCGAGGCCCGCGCGAAGTCGAGACCGTCCGGAATGCGCCAGGTCTGCGCCTCCGGGACGGCGCGCAAGGCGGCGTGCGATCCCTCGTCCGCGAAGACCGTCACCCTGTCGCCGACGGCGCGCCTCGTCGCCGCCGATCCGACGGCGACGACGGTTCCCGCCGACGCATAACCGACGACGTAGCCCCGCCGCGGCGGCGTCGTCGTCCGCCGCCGGATGAGGTCGCCGCCCTCGATCGAGATCGCGGCGACGTCGATCAGGACCTCGTCCGGGCCGGGCGCGGGGTCGGCGATCTCGGCGCTGCGCAGAACGGCGGGCGGGCCGAAATCGTCGTAGACGGCCGCTTTCACGAGAGCCTCCGATCGGTGTCGCGTCGCGCGGTGCGAAGGTCACGCATCCGCGGCCGCGCCTTTGAGCGCGCTGTTCACCGCATCCGCGCCACCGGTCGCGGACAGCACGACGAGCGGGTTCCAATAGTCGCGATAGCGCGAGATCAGCCCGTCTCTCAGGTCGACGACCGAGACGTAGGTCTGGTCGTAGCGCGCCCCGGTCGCGGTGGCGTGAGCCTTGCCGGTGAACTCGAGCACGCCGCTGCGCCGGTCGGTCGCAAGGAACGCGCGATCGAGCGTGAGCGACTCGATCGTGAAAAGCTCGCCGACTTTCGGCAGGTAAGCGGCCAGGGCCGCCTTGCCGTCGATGACCTCGATGCCGTCCGGAAGGGCGAAGGGGAACTCGAACGACACATCGTCGGTCATCATCTCGAGCAACGTCTCCGCGTCCGGCGCCAGCGCGTCGCCGAGGCCCTCGCGCAGCAGAGCCGACAGGCTGGGGAACTGGTCTTGCGTCGAGGTCATGCGGGTTTCCTTTTTCTGGATGGAACGTTACCGTTCCGCGTCACATGGGGCCGCTTGGATGGAACGCAAGAGTATCGACGGCAAGGAGCGGCGAACGCCCAGCGGCGCCGCGGTCATCCGTCCCGATCTGACCGAGGCGCTGTTCCGCGCCCTGTTCGAGGAGTGGGCGGATGTCGGCTACGCGGCCATCAGCCTCGAGCGCGTGGCGGCGCGGGCCGGCGCCGGCAAGGCGGCGATCTACCGGCGCTGGCCGGGAAAGCTCCAGTTCGCATCCGACGCGATCGAGCGCGTCGGGGTCGATCTGGGCGAGTTTTCCGATCATGGGTCGCTGGAAGCGGACATCATCGCCTACCTTGCGAAGACGCGGCGCGCCCTGCGTCACCCGCTGGTGCGGCGCATCGTGCCGGACCTCGCCGCCGAACGCGCGCGGTCCGGCGACCTCGCCGCGGCGCTCGACCGCGTCGCCGCGGCGCGACGCGCGCTCGGCGAGGCGCTGCTCGACCGCGCCGTGGCGCGGGGCGAGATCTCGGCCGGGATCGATCGCGAGCTCGCGCTCGATTTCATCCCCTCGCCGCTCTACTGGCGCATGATCGTGCGCGGCAGGCCGGCCGGGCGGGCGGACATCGCGCGGCACGCGGCTGCGCTCGTCGCGGCGCTGAAGGCCTGTTGAGCCGCGGCCCACCGGGCTTCATCCGCCGTCCGCGAGGAGATGCTCGAGCCGCAGCGGCAGGCTGCGCAGGCGCGTCCCGGTCGCATGGTGGACGGCGTTCGCCACGGCCGCCGCGGCGCCGACGGTTCCGAGCTCGCCCACGCCTTTCACGCCGGCCGCGTTGACGCGTCGGTCCTCCTCCGGGACGAGGATCGCCTCGACCTCGCCGATGTCGGCGTTCACCGGAACCAGGTAGTCGGCCAGGTTCGCGTTCATGTAGCTGCCGTTGCGGCCGTCGATCTCCGTTGCGTCGTGCAAGGCCGAGGCGAGGCCCCAGATCATTCCGCCGACGAGCTGGGAATGGACCATGCGCGGGTTGATGATGCGCCCTGCCGCGAAGGCCCCGACCGCGCGGGGCACGCGAATCTCGCGGGTGCGCGAATGCACGCGGACCTCGACGAAATGGGCGCCGAAGGCGAACTGCACCCGATCCGGCAGATGAACGCCGCCCGCCGGGAAGGCGGCCCCGCGGGAGAGGGCGCCGATGGTCTCGGGGGTGACGCCGTGCGGACGCGTCTCGGCATACTCCTCGACGGCGCCTTGTCCCGAGGCGGCCAGCGCGGCCAGCGCATCGGAGGCCGGCGCGCCGTCCGAGCCGAGGCGCCGCAGGATGGCGTCGCAGGCCGCCATCACCGCCGGAGCGAGACTGGCGGCGCCGACCGAGCCGCCCGTCACCGGGGCCGGCGGCAGGTCGGTGTCGCCGAGCGACACCGTGACGGCCTCGATCGGCACGCCCAAGCGCTCCGCGGCGACCTGCGCCATCATCGTGTAGTTTCCCTGACCCAGTTCGTGGGTCGCGCTCGCCACGTGGACGCGTCCGTCGGCCGACAGGCGCACCCGCGCCGCGGCGTCGGCGGCGTAGGTGGGATAGAAGGCGGCCGCGCAGCCCCAGCCGACCAGCCAGTCGCCGTCCCTCATCGAGCCGGGTTCCGGCGTGCGGTCGCGCCATCCGAACGCGTCGCTCGCCGCGTCGAAGCAGGGCATCAGCGAGCGGCTCGTGTAGGGCCTGCCGCCGAAGGGCTCGACCTCGGTGTCGTTGACCCGCCGCAGCTCGACGGGATCCATGTTCAGGGCATGGGCGAGCTCGTCGAGCGCGCTCTCCAGCGCGAACGGATAGGGCATCTCGGCCGGCGCGCGCATGAAGCCGGGCGTGGAGCGGTCCGCGCGGACGACGTTCACCCGGCGATGGATGTTGGGGCAGGCGTAGAGCCGCGTCGTCATCTCCGAGCCGCCGAAGGCCAGCACGTCCGCCCGCGAGGTCAGCTCCCACCCCTCCTGGGCATGCGCCAGAAGCCTGCCGTTGCGGCTTGCCGCCAGGCGGACGTCGTGCCGGGTCTCCGCGCGATAGGTCGACAGGGTGAAGCCCTGCTCGCGCGTCGCGACCAGCTTGACCGGCCGGCCCAGCCTTCTCGCGGCGATGGCGATCAGCGCCGTGCGCTGCGTCAGGAAGCCCTTCCCGCCGAAGCCGCCGCCGACATAGGGGCTGACGACGCGGATGCGCGCCGGGTCGATGCCAAGCTGCTGCGCCAGGCCATGCTTGACGTTGTTCACGTACTGGCTCGGCTCGTAGACCGTCAGCCGGTCGCCGTCCCATCGGCACTGGGTTGCGAGCAGCTCCATGGCGTTGTGGTGCTGCGGCGGCGTCGTGTATCGCGCCTCGATCCTCACCGGCGCATCCGCGAAGGCGGCGGCGAAGTCGCCGACGCTCTCCTCCAGGGACTCGAGCGGCAGCGTCTCGGCCGCATCCGCGTCGATGTCGGCGGCGGGCGGCTTCACGTCGCGATAGGCGACCGTGATCAGGCCGGCCGCCTCGCGCGCGATCTCCTCGCGCTCGGCGAGGACGAGCGCGATCGGCTGGCCCCAGTGGGCGACGTCGGCGGTCGCCATCGGCCGCAGCGTATCGGCGACGTAACCGCCTTCGAAGACGAAGGGGACGGGACGGACCTCGTCGGCAAGCTCCTCGAAGGTCAGAATGTCGATGACGCCCGGAAGGGCGGCGGCTTCGGCGCGATCGAAGGCGGCGATGGCGCCGCGTCCGATCCGGCTCGTGAGAAGGAAGGCGTAGGCGGTCCCGGCAAGCCGCATGTCGGCGGCGAAGCTCGCCCGGCCGGTGACCTTCTCGCGCGCCTCGTGGCGGGGGAAGGGCCGCCCGCCCGCGCCGGACGCCTGCGGAAAGAGAGCGTCAGCCATGGTCGACCTCCATCGCGGCTGCGGCGAGAAGCGCCCGGACGATCGTCCGCCGACCAAGCTCGATCTTGAACGCGTTGTGGGATTGCGCCACGGCCCCCGCGAAGGCGGCGCGGCCGGCCTCCGCGGCGCGCGCCTCGGTGAGAACCGCGCCGCGCAGCGTCTCTTCGGCCGTCGTGGCGCGCCAGGGGCGCGTGGCGACCCCGCCGAGGGCGATGCGCGCTTCGCCGACGACGCCGTCTTCGATGTCCAGAGCGACCGCGGCGGAGGTGACCGCGAACTCATAGGACTGCCGATCGCGTATCTTGAGGTAGAGCGAGCGACGGGCCCATCGCGCGGCCGGCACGACGAACTCCGTGACGATCTCCCCCGGCTTCAGCGTCGTCTCGAGATGCGGGGCGCCTTTCGGGTCGCGGTGCAGGTCCGAGAACGCGATCGAGCGCGCGCCCTCCGGGCCGACGAGGCGGACGGTGGCGTCGAGCGCGATCAGGGCCTGGGCGAAGTCGCCCGGATAGGCGGCGATGCAGTCCGCGCCGGCGCCGAGCACCGCATGCTGGCGGTTCGCCCCTCCGACCGCCGCGCAGCCGCTGCCCGGGCGGCGCTTGTTGCAGGCCGCCCACGACGGATCGCGGAAATAGGCGCAACGGGTGCGTTGCAGGACGTTGCCGCCGAGGGTCGCCATGTTCCGCAGCTGCGCGCTGGCGGCCAGCGACAGGCTCTGGGCGATGACCGGGGCGCGTTCGCGGACGTCGGGGTGATCGGCGGCGGCGGCCATCGACGCGAAGGCGCCGAGCCGCAAAGCGTCTCCGTCGACCCGGATCGTCCCGTGCTCCGAGGCGAGGGCGCGAAGATCGATCAACCGCGTCGGCCCGATCACGTCGAGCTTCATCAGGTCGAGAAGCGTCGTCCCCCCGGCCAGATATGCGGTCGCCGAGGGGTCGTCGGAGGCGTCCCTGCCGGCCCTCAGCGCGCCGGCGACGTTCGTCGCCTTCAAGTACTGGAAGGGGCGCATCGCTTATCCCTCCATCCTGGCGCGCGCGTCGGCGACGGCGGCGACGATGTTGGGATACGCCGCGCACCGGCAGATGTTGCCGCTCATGTACTCGCGGATGTCGTCCGCCGTTTCGGCGTGGCCTTCCTGCACGCAGCCGATGGCGGACAGGATCTGCCCCGGCGTGCAGTAGCCGCATTGCAGGGCGTCGTGGTCGATGAACGCCTGCTGCATGGGGTGCAGCGTCCCATCCGCTGCGGCGAGGCCCTCGACGGTGACGACCTCGCGGCCCTCGGCTGCGGCGGCGAGCGTCAGGCACGAGAGTTCGCGGCGCCCGTCGATCAGGACGGTGCAGGCGCCGCACTGTCCATGATCGCACCCCTTCTTGACCCCGGTGAGGCCGATCTCTTCGCGCAGGCCGTCGAGCAGCGTCTTGCGCGGGTCGAGATCGAGTCGGTGCGTCCGGCCGTTCACCGTCAGGCTGATCGCCATCGTCGGCATCGCCCCGGGCGTTACGGCGGGCGGGGCGCCGGTCTCGGCGGCCTCGGCCGGTCCGATCCGGCCCATCATCGGCGCGGCGCCGCTCAACGCGGTGCTGATGAGGAAGCGCCGCCGCCCCGGAGAGGTCGGCTCGCGGGATCCTGTTCCATCGTTCATCGATCAGCCTCGCATCTCGCGGTCGCGACGGCGCGTCCGGCAGAACGGTCGCCGCGGTCGACATCGCCAGTAGCCTTGCGGCGCGTGGGCCGCAGCGGGGGGCGGCCGGCGGTCAGCCTGCCGGCGGAACGGCCGCGCCCGACTCTTTGTGTATCGAGCAATACAAAAAAGTAGAGGCGCCGAACCGCCCCGTCAACGAATTATCTGTCGATCGCCACAGAAAATCCGACGGGGCGGTCCTCCGCCGAGGCGGCGCCTTCGCTCAACGGTTCTCGACGCCGTCGATGAAGCCCAGGATCAGCCGGGTCACCTCGTCCGGGGCTTCCTCGGCGACGTAGTGGCCGCTCTCCTGAAGGTGGACCAGTTCCGGATCGACGTGACGCTTTTCCATGAAGTCGGCCAGAATGACGTGGCCAAGGCCGCCGATGCCAAGGGTCGGGCCCTCGATCCGCTCGGGGTATGCGGCGTTGTCCACGAGATCCTGCGGGTACGCCTTGTACCAGCCGTTGCCGCCGCGGATGCCGCCGGCCGAGTTGTAGGCGTTGGCGTAGACGGCCCGATCGCGCGTCGTGATCGCGTCGCTGTCGTAAAGAAGGTTGTCCCAGAACCACTCCTGGTAGATGTGAGCCCTCCCCTCGATCAGCTTCTCCGGCATTCCGTTCACCTGGTGAAAGGCGAACCACCACAGGAAGAAGGTGTCGGCGAAATCGCCCGAGGAACCCGGTTCGGGAAGGAGCTTCAGGTCCTTGATGCTCGCGGGCAGGCCGGCCACGTCGAGATACGTCGTCGACCATGCGGCCTCGGGATGGTTGGCCGCGAACGCGTAGGCGACATGCGAACCGATGTCGTGCCCGACGATGTGCGCCTTCTCGTAGCCGAGGGCGTGGATCAGCTCCTGGATGTCGCGCGCCATCGTCTTCTTGTCGTACCCGCCTTCGGGCTTCTCCGAGGCGCCCATGCCGCGGATGTCGACGGCGACGACATGGTGCTTCTGCGCGAGCGCCGGCATGATCTTGTGGAATGCCCACCACGTCTGCGGCCAGCCGGGCATCAGGATGATCGGCGTGCCTTCGCCGCCTTCCACATAGTGCAGGCGGACGCCGTTCACCTCCGCGAAGCCGCGCTCGAAGCCGGCGAGCTCGCTGACCAGGGTCTCATCGGAGACGTCGATGCCCTGGTACGGATTCTCGGGTTCCGCCGCCGGCGTCGGCATCGCGAACGCCAGGGAAAGGACCGCCGCGGCGATCGTGGACCTCATCGGCATCATGGGAGCTCCGTTCATTGCGGGTCGTCTGGAGAGGAGGGCCCGACGGGCGGAGACGCTCTCGGCCTCCGGCGTCGCCGGACATTTGTGTGGTGATCACTACATATATCTATGGCCGTTGCCGGCTGTGGTCAATCTTGATATGTATCGATCGATGCAGAACTCAGGGAAAACACCGGAGGCCGCAACGACCCGTCGCCGCGGTCGTCCGCGGTCCTTCGACCGGGGCGCGGCGCTGGAGCAGGCGATGATCCTGTTCTGGCGCAAGGGCTTCGAGGCCACCTCGATCAGCGACCTGACGCAGGCGATGGGGATCGGATCGCCGAGCCTCTACGCGGCCTTCGGTTCGAAAGAGGCGCTCTACGTCGAGGCGCTGCGACATTATCGGGACAGCTTCGACCCGTCCGCGTGGGACCGGCTGGAGGGAACCCGCCCGGTTCGCGCGGCCATCGAGCGCTACCTGAACTGGTCCGCGGATCGACTGACGGGCGCTGCGGAAGAGCGTCCGTCGGGATGCATGGTGACGTTGTCCTCGGTGAGCCGCGACGAGCATCCGGAGCTGCACGACCTGATGCGGTCGGAGCGCGAGGTGAACCTCACGCGGCTGAAGGCGCGCCTCGAGGAAGCCGTGTCGAGCGGCGAGCTCCCCCGGGCGATCGACGTTCACGGGCTCGCGCGTTTCGTGCAGACCGTCCAGTTCGGCATGTCGATCCTCGCCCGCGACGGGGCGACGCGCGACGAACTCCGGGCCGTGGTGCAGCACGCCATGGGCGGGTGGGATGCCCGCGTCGCCGAAGCTGGCCAGCTGCCCGAACGCATTCCCCCAGCGCCCGGGCCGAACCCTGGATCGAAGAGACGAGCGGGGCCCGACGTCGCCTGACGGCCACCCGTTCCCGGCGGCACGCCCGGCGCTGCGGAGGCCGGCTCGGCGGACCTTGCCGTCCATATGCAAAGTCGGCGCGAAAAACAGCAGCCTGGACAAGTCGATGGCTGGATCGGGCTTCCTGAAGGCCCGCAGCCCTAAATCGATCCTGCATTTCAGCTTAAGTGCATTCGGTTTCGGCGGTATGATTGCTTGAGCATGACTGAGTCGGCAACCGTTGGTCTTTTGCAACGTTCGTTTCGTGCAGGCGGGCCGCGGGCCAAGGAAGGTCTGTCACCCCTTGCGGAAGGGACCAACATGCACATCCCCAGGTCATCGCGTATCGCTGGTCCGGCCATGGTGCTCGCCGCGTCCATTGTTCTGCTGGCGCCAGGTCAGGGCTCCGCGCAGGATGCCGGGACGAAGGACCCGTTCGTCCGCAACGCGCTTCCAATCCCCGACTCTCCGTTCAAAGGCAAAATCGGGCTGCGGCCGGAGGACTCTGAGAAAGATTTCCCGGTGGAGGTCAGCGCCCCTCCCGACGCACCGAACGTCCTGCTGATCCTGACCGACGATGTCGGGTTCGGCGCCAGCAGCACCTTCGGCGGCCCGATCCCGACAGAGACGTTCGACCGGCTTGCCGCCGAGGGGCTGCGCTTCACGCAGTTCCACACGACGGCGCTGTGCTCTCCGACCCGAGCCGCCCTTCTGACCGGTCGCAACCACCACAGCGTCTCGACCGGCGGCATCATGGAAATCGGAGTCGGATATCCCGGCTACAACACGCTGATCTCGCAGTCCAAGCGGGGTCTCGGCGATATCCTGAAACTCAACGGCTATAACACGGCCTGGTTCGGCAAGAACCACAACGTGCCTGACTGGCACACAAGCCAGGCCGGCCCGTTCGATCTGTGGCCTGTCGGGCTCGGGTTCGAATACTTCTATGGTTTCGTCGGCGGCGACACGAGCCAGTGGGCGCCGGCGATCGTCGAGAATACGCGCCCGGTCGAACCGCCTCACGCCGATTCGGACTACAACTTCGACAAAGACATGGCCGACAGGGCCATCAACTGGGTGCGGATGCAGAAGGCCGTCGCGCCGGACAAGCCGTTCTTCGTCTACTATGCGCCGGGGACGGCGCATGCGCCGCACCATGCGCCGAAGGACTGGATCGAGAAGTTCGCGGGCAAGTTCGATCACGGCTGGGACGAACAGAGGGAAATGACCTTCGCCCGCCAGAAAGAGATCGGCGTCGTTCCGGAAAACACGGAACTGACCGCGCGTTCCGCAGGCATCGAACCCTGGGAGGACCAGACCGACGACCAGAAGAAGGTCTTCGCACGGATGATGGAGGTCTACGCGGCCGCGCTGTCGCATGCCGATCACCAGATCGGCCGGCTGGTCGAGGCCATCGACGATCTGGGCGAACTCGACGACACGATCGTGATCTACATCATGGGGGACAACGGCGCCTCGGCCGAGGGCAGCCCGCAGGGCCTGCTCAACGAGATGACCTTCTTCAACAACATCCCGGAGGATTTCGACGAACTCCTCGCCCGCATCGACGAGCTCGGCGGGCCGATGACCTTCAACCACTATCCGGTCGGATGGGCCCACGCGATGGACACCCCGTTCCAGTGGACCAAGCAGGTCGCCTCGCATTTCGGCGGCACCCGCAACGGCATGGTCGTTCACTGGCCGGCTGGCATCAGGGCCAAGGGCGAGGTGCGCAGCCAGTTTCACCACGTCATCGACGTGTTGCCGACGGTCCTGGAAGCGACAGGCATCGTCGAGCCGAACCGGGTCTATGGCGTCGATCAGGCGCCCGTCGAGGGCGTCAGCATGGCCTATGCCTTCGACGATGGCGCGGCGGACAGCGCCCGCAAGACCCAGTATTTCGAGATGTTCGCAAACCGGGCGATCTACAACGACGGCTGGGTCGCGACGACGACGCCGACGTCGCCGCCCTGGGTCAGCCTCGTGCAGGCGGTCGATCCCATCGACGGCTACGAGTGGGAGCTCTACAACATCAGGGAGGACTTCTCGCAGGCCGAGAATCTAGCGGCCGACGAGCCCGAAAAACTTCGGGAACTTCAGCGTCTGTTCTACATGGAGGCCGTCAAATACAACGTTCTGCCGCTGGATGGCACCAAGGTCGAGCGCCTGGACGTCAGCAACCGTCCCAGCAACATCCGTCATCTCAACGCGTTCACATACTATGACGGCATGATCCGAATTCCGGAAGGATCGGCGCCCGATCTGAAGAACAAGTCCTTCGGCATCAAGGCGGCGATCGGGATACCGGACGGCGGGGCCGAAGGCGTGCTCATGACCCAGGGCGGTCGGTTCGCCGGACCGGGCCTCTATCTTCTCGAAGGCAAGCCGGTGTTCCATTACAACCTGGCCGGCGTCGAGCGCTATCAGGTCGAAGGTCCCGACGCGCTCCCGCCCGGAAGCCACACGGTGACGGTCGATTTCGTCTACGACGGCGACGGGGTCGGCAAGGGGGGCGTTGCGACGCTCTCGGTCGATGGGGTCGTCGTCGCCAGCGAGAGGTTGCCCCGAACGATCGGGTATCGCATGTCGCTGGACGAGACGCTCGACATCGGCTCCGACACCGGCACGCCGATCAGCGAGGACTACCAGGTTCCGTTCGAGTTCACCGGTGACCTCGACAGCGTGGTGATCAGCATCACGGAGCACGCACTGTCCGAGGAGCAACTGAGGGCGTATCGGGAAAATCAGACAAGAGCCTATTCGCAGTAGCCAGACGACGCTGAAGCAATTGCTCTGAGACCGTTCTCTGGATCGCCCGGGCTTGGAGTCTCCCGGCTCTGATCAGGGTGACAGGCTGGCGGCGTCACCGGGATTGTGCACGTCGCTCGGGACCTTGTACCCGATGGCGCTGTGCGGTCTGACCTCGTTGTCGTCTCTGCGCCAAGCGTCCAGCTTTTCGCGGGCGTCGGCAAGCCCCATGAACCAGTGCGTGTTCAGGCACTCCGCCCGGAGCTTGCTGTTGAACGCCTCGATGAAGCCGTTGTCGGTGGGCTTGCCGGGCCGGGAGAACTCCTGGGTCACGTCGTTGGCGTAGGCCCACAGATCCAGGTCGCGGGAGATGAACTCGCTGCCGTTGTCGACCCGGATGGTCTTCGGATAGCCGAGCTGGCCGCACACCCGTTCCAGCGTCTGCACCACGTCCTCGCCGCGATAGGTGAACCTCGGATCGACCGCGGGACAGAGCCGGGAATGGGTGTCGACCACCGTCAGGATCCGCAGCTTGCGGCCCGTGGCGAGCTGATCGTGCACGAAGTCCATCGCCCAGACGTCGTTCGGGCCGATGGCCTCCTGGCGGTCCTCGCGCAGCTTCGCCTTCACCCGGCGCTTCGGGTGCTTGTTGCGTAGCTGCAGGCCCAACTCGGTGTAAATCCTGCGGGTCTTCTTCATGTTCACCCCCCAGCCCTCGCGCCGCAGCAGCACATGCACCCGGCGATAGCCGTAACGCACGCGCGTCTCGCAGATCTCCCTGATCCGGCGTTCCAGTCCGGCCTGCCCGGTTCGGCGTGACTTGCAGTGGCAGCTGGACGTGTCGAAATCCAGGATCCGGCAACCCCGCCGGATCGACACGCCCCAGTCCGCCATCAGCCCGCCGACCAGTTCCCGCAAACGGGCAGGCCTCAGAGCTTTCGGCGGATGACGTCCTGGAGCATCTCCCGGTCCAGCGTGAGGTCCGCCACGATCTTCTTCAGCCGTGCGTTCTCGTCCTCGAGCGCCTTCAGCCGCCGCATCTCGTCAGGCAGCCGACCGGCGTACTTCTTGCGCCGGTTGAAGCAGGTCGCCTGGCTGATCCCAGCCTTGCGGCAGATCTCCGCCACCGGCGTCCCTTCTTCGCCCTGCTTCAGGATGAACGCCTTCTGCGCCTCCGAAAACCGCGATGCCTTCATCGTCTCCGCTCCTCTCCCAGCCAGGGAAATCGTAGCGGGAAACTCAAGCCATCCGCGATCCAGTTTCCAGGGGGCAGAGCAGCCAGAGCGCCGCTCTCGAGTCGGTGGGCGCGAGCGCGGCCAACTCGCATGCGATCAGGGCGCTTGCCATCGAAGTCTTCAGTGTCACGAGCAGGTGTTACGAGCGGAAGCTGCGTTCTTGATGCATGTTATTCAAATGCATGAGAGCGGACTGGATGGCTGGGGCGGCAGGATTCGAACCTGCGAATGGCGGTACCAAAAACCGCTGCCTTACCACTTGGCGACGCCCCAATGCGCGGCGGAACCTAGCCCTGCGCGCCGCGGGCGGCAAGCCCCGCGCGAGGCGGCGGAGGGGCGCTCCCCTGCGACCAAGGAAACGCCTTGCGCCCCGCCCGGCGCCCTGCTAGTTCCAGCGCCGCAACGGGGAGACGCCGAGTCCCCCGGAGCTCGGTCCGGAGTGTAGCTCAGCCTGGTAGAGCACTGTCTTCGGGAGGCAGGGGTCGGAGGTTCGAATCCTCTCACTCCGACCAGCACTTAGCTGGTCTTTCCGGACCGACCCGCCCAGATATTCGCTCGGATTGATCATCGGCCGCGGCGCTCCATGATGGACACAGCCCGCCCCTGATGGTCCGGCGAATGCGCCCGGTAGACCGCTTCCAGCGTCGCCGCGGTCGTGTCGAAGTAGTCCGCCGCATCCTCTCGGGTGATCCCGCCCTGAAACGCCCAGGTGACGGCCGTGTGCTTAAGCGTGTGGGGCGTGACGTCCCTGCCTAGCCCGGCCCGGGCGCGCGCCTCGCCCCACGCTCGCTTCACGGACTTGATGGGCTCCCCGTCCCACATGACGACATGAGAGGCCCCGGCGTGGTCCATGGCCTGCCAGCGGCGCATGTGCGCGGCTAGCTGGCGCGGCATCGCCACCGATCCCCGGCGCTTCTTGGTCTGCCGCTCGGCCGCGCCGCGGAAGTGGATCACGCCCCGGCGCAGATCCACATGCCCGGCGCTCCGGTCGATGGGCTCCACCCATCTCAGGCCGAGGATCGCGTCATGCCGCCGCCCGGTGTAGAGCGCGATCAGGATGAAGCGGCGCAGGTGCGGGCTCGCGGCGCGCAGGAGGGCAGCCGCCTCGTCCCGCGTCAGCCAGCGGTCGCGGGCAGGGGGCTTCGCCGGCAGCGTGACGGTCGGGGCCGCCACCAGCTTGCCGTCGCCCACGCACCAGCGGAGCGCGGCTTGCAGCGTTCCCAACTCCCGCCGAGCCGTGGCTTCGGAGGCCGGCGCGAAGGCTCGCTCGCGTCCCTTGGCGTCCTTGATCGTGCGGCCGGTCGTGGTCCGCCACCGGACGTAGGCGAGGCACGTCGCGCGCTTCACCGTGTCCACGGTCTTCTCCGCCCAGAACGGGAGAAGCGCCTGCGCGGCGTAGGCTAGCCGCTCGGGGTCGGCGACCTCCGGCCCGCGCCCGTCCAGGTATGTCGCGATGACCTCGCCCAACTTCATCTCCCCCGGCTGTGCGGGGCCGATGCGCGTCGGCCGGCGGCTTGCGATGTAGGCGGCGAGGGCTGCTTCAGCCTCGCGATGCTGTCCAGCGCCATAGCCTGTCCGCTGGTAGACGTCTCCGTCTCGGATGACCCACGATCCGTCTGAACGTTGAGCGAGGCGGGCTGGCTTGCGGCGTCGGGGCATCGGATGAACCTCTGGAGATCGCGGGGAGCGATGAAGTATCGCTTTCCGATCTTGACCGCGGCAAGCCGGCCTTCGCGGATGGCCTGCCGAACGGTGTTCGGGCTGACGCTGGCGTGGATTGCCTGTGCGGCTTCTTCGACCGTGAGCATCTGCGGGGCGGGCGCGCGGGGCATCAGGCGATCTCCTGTGCGATCTCACGAACGGCACGGTAGACGCGGCGCGCCTCCTCCACGCTCCGGATCTCGGCGGTGTGGTACTCCTCAACCCCGAGGCGAGACGCGATCTGCGCATAGACCTTTCCGCGAGGCATCCTGCCCGCTTTCCAAATCGGATCGAGAATGCGGTGAATGTGCTGGCGGGCGTTTTTGACTTCAGGCGTCGGGATGCACCCGAGAGGTCGGGTCCGATCCTTGGTCTTGTGATGGCACCCGACGAAGTTCCGGCAGGCGTCGCAGCGCCAGAACGGAAGGCTCGCGAGGTCGTCGCGATGCGGGTAGATCTCGCGCCCGTCGGTCAGGCGCGGGGCGACCTCGGCATTGCAGCCGCAGCACCAGAGGCGGAGGGCGGGCGCGCGGGGCATGGTCAGAGGGGCTCCTGCGCGAGGTAAAGCTGTCGAGGAGTCATGCGCGGCCGGCGGTCGTTCAGAACGTCCTCGATCTGGTCCAGAGCCTCGGGCGTCATCAGGGTTTCGACGCTGACGTCCAAAGACTTCGACAAGTCGATAAGCCGGCGGCTGTTCAGAAACTTCCCGCGAGCCTCATAGGCCCGAAGGTGCTGCTGAGAGACACCCAAGTCTCGGGCGACATCCGCCATTGTCTTCCCTCGGAAAGCGGCGGCGGTGCGGATGATCCGCCAGAAGAACGCAGCATCAGTCATTCGTTACCCTCCCCGTCCTTGGTGGCGCGGCGGCGGGCCTCCTCCTCCTCCTGGAGGAAATGGGCCCGCGTCGCGATAGCGTCGTCCAGGTGAAGATCCCACACCTCGTCTGCGGACAGTCGAACGCCCTTGCCTGCCTTGGCCGCCCTCATGATGCGGTTGTAGGGATCGTTAAGGCGCATCGCTCTCCCCCTCCTTCTCGGCGGCGAGGGCGCGGAGGATGGCGTCACCCTTGAGGTAAAGCGGGTGGCGCGGCTCCCCAGCGGCCGTGAGGCCTAGGTGCGAGATCCGGCCGGAGAGCATCCGTCGAACCACCGCGGCCCGCCCCATGAAGGACCCGTGGGTGCCCCATCCAGCGATCACAGGACCGGTCGCCAGATCGGCGCACCAACGCAGGTGCTCGTCGTTCTTCGGGCCGACCGGATCGCTCGCGGCCTTCATGTCCTTCGGCGACGTGGCGCGGTAGGCGAAAAGGTTCGCCACCACGAGCCCGCCGCATCCCTCGCGCTTCGCGAAGCCGATGCAACGGCGGATCGTCGGGTCATCCTGCTTCGCGTCCGCCGTGCTCGGGTTGAGCATGATGAAGACGCAGGTCGGCCCAGCACCCCACCGGCGCCACAGGCGGTAGCGGTAGAGCCCGCAGTCCGAGATCACCGCACCGGAGGCGGGCTCCAGCGCCCGCAGTTCCTCAGCCCTCGCCATCGGTGGCCTCCGTGTTGGCGCGCTTGTTCCATGCATCCCGAAGGGCCGCCGCACTCGTCCACCCGAGGCTTTTCACAAGGTGGGATCGCAGGCCGATCCACTCCGTGCGATTGGGGGGCGCGCCGATCCACCGTCCGAGGTATTCAACCGTCGGCTCTTTCCCTGTGAAGGGGCATGGGAGCAGGCCAAGCCCATGCCAGACGACCCCCTCTGAGTCTTCGTCGTGTGACGGGCTCCACTCGTACTCCGAGATGAAGGTTCTGCGGTATCCGTCCCAATTGGTCGCCCCTTGCGGCCAATACTCGCTTGCGAAATGCCCCATTCCAACCAGTTGCATTTCGGCGGTCCACTCCGGGGTCATCACCAGACCCAAGATTTTTTCTGTGATGCGCAGGCGGACCTTCCCCGGCTTGTTCGGCGGGCGCTGTTCGCTAACGCTTGTCCAAATTCGCGGCTTGTCCATCATTCCCCCGCCTCCCCGCTCTCGTCGGCCCCGCCAGGGGAAAGGGCGGCCCAGCCGGCGACAGCCTCGCACAGCCCCTCATCGCGTCCCGCAACCCCGCCGGTGGTCTGCGCGGCAATGCTCATCTTGTTGCCAGCCTCCAGCAGCGCCTCGATCTCCTTCTCCAGGCGCGCGATCTCGTCCCGGCCCGCCGCGGCGATGTCGCAGATGACGTCCTCCCGCGGCATCCCGCCGAACTTCGTCCCGTGCAGGATCACGGTGGCGGACCGCTCGACGAGCGCGTTCAGGCGATCTCGGGGCGTGCCCGTCTTGAAGGGGTCGATCATCGGGAGGCCTCCGGCATCTCGTCCCAGGTGCGGCCGTCGAGAAGGCGGCCGGCGGCGGCCTTGCTGACGAGGTTCATCGTATCGGGGGCCGAGCACTCAACCGGGCTGATCGCAGCCCCAGTCCACTCACCGTCCCGCCAGACCCGCTCCTGTTGCGAGGCGCGCGCGATGTCGGGACCGAGTGAAGATGGCGCCCACGCTCCCCACTGCTTGAAGAAGAACGGCACGCCCGCCGCCTGGCACTGGTCCCGCAGGCTCCGCGCCCATTCGGGGTGCATAGGCCGGGCGCCGGGGCCGGACTCGCCGCCGACGATGACCCAGTCGAGCGCCGGCTGATCGGCCTGCAGGCCGCACTCCTCGTCGAAGCCGGCGCCCCAGTCTTCGCGCGCCTGGGCGACGAAATCGGGGTCGACCGGCTGCGGAACATCGTCCCATTCGTCGGCCGGCACTTCCGCTGCCTCACGCATCCCCCGCCTCCAGCTTGTCGATGTTGCATCGGTGGACCTCGAAGGTAAGCGCCGCCACCCAGGGGTTTGCCTCCCAGCCGAGGCCGCGCTTGGCGTTGAGGCTGTCCCAGAGTTCCCGGAACCAGTCTCGGGGATCTGGGCCGTCCGCCATGTTCGGGAACGGGCACCCTTCCTCCATCGCGTCGCCGCGGATGATCTCCTGCACCCGCTGCACGCGGACGTCGGTGACGGTCAGGGTCAGGCGGGACAGGCGGCGAGGCATGAAGAGGGGCGACGTCCACCCGAGGCTCTCGCCGTCGGCGCGGTAGGCGCAGCCAACGCCGTCGCAGTCGTGGGCGAAGGTCTCCCTCACCCATAGGCGGTTGCTGGGAGCATAGGGCAGGCGATAGCTTGCGCCCACGCGGTCGTGAACCCCATCCCAATACCAGACCTCCAGAGGGTCGGTCAGCGCCTCAGGGTCCAAGACGCCGTGGTTGGCGAACTTCGGATGCGCTGTCGGAAGGGCCCGTCGCGTTTGGGTCTTCCGCCCCTCCAGGAGCGCACGGACCATGGGGCCGCTGAAGATGATCGGTCGGTCGGTCATGCCGCCTCCCCGCTCTCGTCGGCCGCGGCAGGGGCCAGGGTGGCGCGGGCGAACTCGACAGCGGCATCGGCGCCGGGGTCCCCCGCCTTGATGATCCAAGGCCCGTAGCGGCTTGGGCCGTCATCGAACCAAGAGGTCAGGTCTGCCAGCGCCACCCGCAGCCTGTCCCGCTCCCCCCGCACCTGCGCCAGCTCGGCGGCCTGGGCTTCGAGGGCGTCGGCGGCTTCGAGAAGAATGGACTGCCCCGTCGGGAACGTGCCAGTCTTGGCGAGGGCTTGCGCCGCATCGCGGCAGTCCTTGGCGAGGCGGCCAGCGCGAGCCCCCACGTCCCCCGCCTCGGCGCGCAGGACGGAGAGGGCGGCGTCGGCGCGGCGGAGATACCAATTGTGAAAACCACTCGACGCCCCTTTCCATTCGTAATCGTCGTAGCCATCCTCTTTGGCGATCTTCCGCGCCATCTTCTCGCGCAGATCCATCTCTCAATCCCCCATCCAGAAAGGCGCGCTCAGCGCCGCCAGGGTCAGCGCGATCACGACCCACAGGGCCACGCGCTCGGCCTTCGTCTCAGGGCGCTCACGTCGGGCGCAGTCGTCGCAGAGCGAGATTCCGCCCTCGCCCTCGTGCAGGGCGTCCTCCGGAAAGAGCTTGCGGCAGGAGTCGCAGGGGTAGAGGCTCATCCCCAAATCCCCCATGCAATCAGAGCGGCGACGGCGATCCAGAACGCCACGCCTGCGACGAACACCCACCTCCAAGGGCTCGGCCGGAGAGGCAGGCGGTTGCTGCGGTGCGTCCTGCGCTTGCAGGGCTGCTTCCACGGGTTGGGCTTGGGCGCGGCGGCCTGCCCGAGGGCGATCCGGGCGAGGGGCTGCGGGTCAGAGCGGCCATTGGTGGCGGAGCCCCATGCGCAGCCGAAGCGGTCGTCGTGAGGGTCGGGCATCACCGGGGCTCCTTGTGGAGGCGGTAGGCGATCAGATCGTAAAACGCTGGCTTTCGGCCTCGCCCCCAAAACCAGTTCGCGGCTTCCGCAATGTCTTCGCCTTCACTCGGCGGGCCCGCAGACCTGCACCGAATTTGCACCAGCGTCTCCGGCGGAACCGGGCACTCCCCGCCCTCCCACGGAATCCACCCGTCCTCCTCCGGCATCGCCTCCGCGGTCAGCACCGGGATGACGTCGGCGCGGGCGGCGGCATGGGCGGCGAGGGCGGCGCGGGCCTCTCGGCATTCGCCTACGTGAAAGCGCTCGGGACGCCTCGCATCACGGCTGTTCGGACAGACGCAGAAGCCTTCCGGCAGCGCTCCGATAGCAGCCAGCGCCTCGGCCAGCATGTCGGCGAGATTGTCGTCAGCCATGGGGGGTCTCCTGCGATCGATGCCAGCACTCGATCAGCGTGGCGGTGTAGAGAGACGACTGCGCGGCTTCCTCCGGGGTCAGGCCTGTTTCGGCGTAGACCAGGGCCGCGAAGGACGGGGCAGCAGGCTTTGGAACCCGCTCGACGTAGGCGAAGAAACCTTCGGGGGCGTGGTGGGTCACGGCTGGTCCTCCGCTCCGATGAAGAAGCGCCATTCGTATTGAGGGTTCTCGGTCTTAAGCCGTGGCGCATCGTTGCAGGCGTACGTGAACTCGACCGCCCGATCCGTCGCTTGGTTCCACAGCACCCACACGCCGCGGCGGGGAGGGAGGATGTCGCCCGGGCAATCAACGCCCACATGGAATTTCCCATCTCTTCGGCGCACTCCGA
The DNA here is from genome assembly GCF_900113695.1 of Albimonas pacifica. GTDB lineage: Bacteria > Pseudomonadota > Alphaproteobacteria > Rhodobacterales > Rhodobacteraceae > Albimonas > Albimonas pacifica. Next base: position 579,945 of record NZ_FOQH01000004.1, read on the forward strand.
CTTCCCACGCATTGCCGGCGATCAGCACAGCGAACACAGGCGTTCCATCCGGAGACAAGCCCACGAAGCGAGCCACCCGCCCGTCCCGCGTCCGATACTCGGTCTCGGTGTTCCACTCGGTCACTGGCTCACCCTCCCTTCCTGCATCAGCGCCTCGGCGCCGGTAAGCCAGCGGGCCGCGGCGGCTGCCGGGTCCGGGCCATCCATGAGCGGAGCCAGGGCCTCCACGTCATCCGGCGTGCTCTCGAAGATCGTCCCGGCACGAACCGCCGTGCGCAGGGCCAGAGAAGCGCGCTCGCGGGCAGTCTTGGCGACGGGAGCCAGAGCCAGAGCCTCGCGGATGCGGCTCTCCAGACCCCATTCGGACGGGGCGGGCGGAGCCTTGCGGACGATGGTCACGAACACGAAGCCGCCAGCGGCGAAGATCGCATCGGATACGGCCTCGCGGCGCTCGAAGGGGACCCGCTTGGACAGGGCCGCGCGGTCACGGTCGAAGTAGACGAACAGGACTTCGCGCATCACGCGGCCCCCATCATCTCGACGTGGTGCGCGTTCCGCCGATGCTCCACGATCAGGTCGTAGATCTTGCGGGCCAGGGGCGCTTCATCGCCCGCGAAGGTCAGGCGCACACCATCGAGGTCCACAGTTCTGGTGCTGTCGATGTAACGGACGTCGGCGCGGTGCTCGATGAAAGCGTGGGTGTAGATCTGGGCCATCAGACTTCCTCTCCGATTTCCCGGCGCTCGAACTCGGCGGCGCGGGCGTTGCTGGCGTGGCGGTCGGCGGGGTGGCTTCCGTCGTCGTGGGCGGCGGTGAAGCCGTAGGGGATGGGCGTCGCCTCGAAGGCGGCCTCCTCCTTGCGGATCACCTCGTTCAGCCACTTCTCCGTTGCGGTGTCCGGCGCGGCGGCGGCGGCCTGGCTGAGCCCGGCAATGAACCGCTCGTGGCGCTCGTGCTCTCGGGGAGTGCGCATCTCGGCCTCCGTGCTGGCGCGCACCCTCGGCGGCGCGGGGGTGGGGTCAGGCGGCGACAGGCTTGCCGTCACGCAGGGTGTAGAAGACGTCGGGCTCGATGCCGTCACGACCGGCGATGCCGGAGAAGACGTGCAGGATCGCGCCGAAGTCGCCGAACGCTTCGCTGCGCTCCACCAGGAAGATCGCAGAGCCTTCAGAAGCTTTCGCCCGGCCGGAAAAGCCCGAAGCCACGGCGACAGAGTGCTTGCCCGTGGCGGAGGCAGCGCCGCTGTAGCCCGTGGCAGAGGCCGCGCCGCTGGAGCCCGTGGCGGAGGCCGCGCCCCTGGAGCCCGTGGCGGAGGCCGCGCCCC
>NZ_FOQH01000005.1 GCF_900113695.1 Albimonas pacifica
TTTAGAAAGTCGATCTCCAGCGCCTGGCGACCGACCAGGCGTTCCAGCGCGGCGATCCGCGCCTCGTAGCCGGAGAGCAGCTCGGCGGCCACCTCCTCGTCGTCGAAGGCGCCCGTCTCCGCCTTCTCGACCCAGACGCGGACCAGGTTCCGCGAGAGATCGTGGCGGCGCGACAGGGCGTGCAGGGTCTCGCCGGCATGATACTCGGCGACGACTTGGCGCTTGAATTCGGTGCTGTGGCTGCGATGGCGTCTTGGCATGGACCTTCCTCATCGGAAAGCCCGCCCCCGGTCAATTCAGACCCGGCCGACCTGCCCACTCCGAGGGGCGCACTCCAACGGGCCACCCCGAAACGAACATTGGGTCCTTCCTCGCCCCCCGGGCCGGCTCGCCCGCCCTTGCGGCCGCGCGCGCGGGCCGGACCGACGACAAGGCCGCGGCCCCTGGCGGAGCCGCGGCCCGAGGCGCGCAGGCGCTGCGATCAGAAGCTGCGGGGCAGGCCCAGGACGTGCTCGGCCACGTAGCTCAGGATCAGGTTGGTCGAGATCGGGGCCACCTGGTAGAGGCGCGTCTCGCGGAACTTGCGCTCGACGTCGTATTCGGCCGCGAAGCCGAAGCCGCCGTGGAACTGGATGCAGGCGTTGGCGGCCTCCCAGCTGGCGTCGGCGGCGAGGAGCTTGGCCATGTTCGCCTGCGCGCCCATGTCGACGCCCATGTCGAAGCGCTTGGCGGCCTCGAAGCGCATCAGATCGGCGGCCGAGGTGTTCACGTAGGCCCGCGCGATCGGGAACTGCACGCCCTGGTTCTGGCCGATGGGGCGGTCGAAGACGATCCGCTCCTTCACGTAGTCGCCGACCTTGTCGATGAACCACCAGGCGTCGCCGATGCACTCGGCCGCGATCAGGGTGCGCTCGGCGTTCAGGCCGCCGAGGATGATCTTGAAGCCCTTGCCCTCTTCGCCGATCAGGTTCTCTTCGGGGATCTCGAGGTTGTCGAAGAACAGCTCGTTGGTCTCGTGGTTGACCATGTTGCGGATGGGCTTGACCTCCATCCCCTTGCCGATGGCGTCCTTCAGGTCGACCATGAACACCGACAGGCCGTCGGACTTCTTCTTGACCTCGGACAGAGGCGTCGTGCGCGCCAGCAGGATCATCAGGTCCGAGTGCTGGACCCGGCTGATCCACACCTTCTGCCCGTTGACCACATACTTGTCGCCCTTCTTCACGGCGGTGGTCTTGAGCTTGGTGGTGTCGGTGCCGGTGGTGGGCTCGGTGACGGCCATCGACTGCAGGCGCAGCTCGCCGGTGGCGATCTTGGGCAGCCAGCGGGCCTTCTGCTCGTCCGAGCCGCCGCGCAGCAGCGTGCCCATGTTGTACATCTGCCCGTGGCAGTGGCCGGCGTTGCCGCCCGAGCGGTTGATCTCTTCCATCACGATGGTGGCTTCGGTGAGGCCGAGGCCGGAGCCGCCGAACTCCTCGGGGATCATCGCGGCCAGCCAGCCGGCGTTGGTCAGCGCGTCGATGAACTCCACCGGGTAGGTGGCCTTCTCGTCATGGTTGCGGTGGTATTCCGCGGAGAACTCGGAGCACAGCGCGCGCAGGGCCTCGCGCAGGTCGGCGTGCTGGTCGGCTTCGAAGGGCATGTCGGGTCCTCGTGGCTGAGGGGCGCGGGGTCTCGCGCCGAGGGGGATCAGGCGGGTCTGAAGAGCGGGATCTGGCGGCCGGCGATCCGTTCCATCCGGCCCCGCAGGGGCGAGCCGATCTCGGCCTCGTCGGACAGATGCGCCATGATGCGCGGGCCTTCCTCAAGGTCGGCCAGCGCGATGCGATAGGGGACCAGCGCGCGGAAGGTCTCGTCCGGGGCGCGGGTCACGACGGTGGCGGAGAACAGCGTGGCGCGGCCGGAGGCCCGGAAGGCCTCGGGCTCGCCCCCGCAGGACGGGCAGCGCCGGCGCGGAAACGCCCAGGTCTTCGCGCAGGCGCGGCAGCGTTGCAGCTCGATGCCGGAACTCATGAGACGCGCTCCATCACCAGGGTGACGTGGGACGACAGCACCCCGCCGTCGCCGTGGTATATCGCGTGGGCGGGCTCGGAGGCGATGGCGCGCGCGCCGGCGCGGCCGGTCATCTGGGCCCAGGCCTCTGCCATGTGCGCCATGGCGCCCGCCACCCCGCAGTGCCCGTAGGAGAGCAGCCCCCCATGGGTGTTCAGCGGCAGCGCGCCGCTGCGCGCAAACCGCCCGCCGGCCGCATCCTGCCCGGCCTTGCCCGGGGCCGAGACCCCCAGCGCCTCCAGCAGCAGGGCGAGCGTCACGGTGAAGCTGTCGTAGACGGCCAGATAGCCCATGTCGCCGATCGTGCGCCCCGCCCGCTCCAGCGCCTTCGCCGAGGAGATGCGGGCGCCGAGCGCCAGGTCGTCGGGCGCCTCGGACAGGTGCTGGTGGGTATGCGCCTGCGCCGCCCCGATCAGCTTCAGGGACGCCCCCGGACCCGGCTCGGCCGAGAGGATCACCGCGCCGCCCCCGTCGGAGATCGGGCAGCAGTCCATCAGCTTGAGGGGCGTGGCGATGGGCTTGGAGGCCAGCACGTCGGCGACCGAGAACGGGTCCGCAAGGTGAGCGCCGGGGGTCTGCGAGGCATGACGGCGCATCAGCACGGCGAGCTCCGCGAGATCCGCCTCCGTCGCCCCCGTCTCGTGCAGGTAGCGCGCGGCGCCGAGCGCGTAATAAGCGGGGATGGTGGCCCCCAGCGGCGCCTCGCCGACGGGGTGCCCGACCTGGGCCAGGGTCTGGACGGCGGCGTCGCGGGACATGCCGGTGAGGCGGTTCTCGCCCGCCACCACCAGGACGTTGCGCGCCTCGCCCGAGCGGATCGCCATGTCGGCGACCATCAGCATGGCCGCCCCCGTGCCGCCGCCGAGCTGGACGGCGTGGGCGTAGGCGGGGCGGATGCCGAAGTCCTCGGCGAAGACCGTGGACAGCATCAGGTGCGGGTGCGTGGTGGCGTAGCCGCAGATCAGGCCGTCGATGTCGCTCCGCTCCATCCCCGCGGCGTCGAGCGCCGCCTGGGCGGCGTCGCCCATCAGGGACAGGGCGGACGAGCCCTCGATCCGTCCGAAGGGGGTGACGCAGGCCGCGCGGACGAAGCTCGCGCTCATGCGGAGGCCGCCGTGATCGTCCCCTCCAGCGTCCGGGTCCCGTCGGGCAGGGTCACCCAGATGTCGTAGGTTCCGGTCTCGGGGTCGGTCAGCTGGCCGCCGGCGGTCAGGGTCTGGCCGACGGGCATCGGGCGCGAGAAGCGGATCTTGAGGGAGGCCAGGTCGACGTCGGCGCCGAACGTGCGCTCGCAGGCCTCGATGGCGAGGTTCAGCGCCATGGTGCCGTGGGAGATGCACTGGCCGAAGATCGACTGGGCGGCGAATTCCGGGTCCACGTGGATCGGGTTGAAGTCGAAGGTCAGCTCGCCATAGGCCTGCGCCGTGTCGGGGGAGGTGGCGAGCTCCAGCGGGGCGATGGTGTCGGGAAGGGACATCGGTTCGCTCCTCACGCGGCCCAGATGGACAGGATCTCGCCCGACAGGACCTTTGCGTCCCCCCCGGACTCGGCGTCGAACATCTCGACGCCGAGCGTCAGCCAGCGGCGGTCCTTCTTGAGCTCCTTCTTCACCACGGTGAAGCGGGCGGTCAGGACGGCGCCGACCTTCGGCTTGCCGAAGAAGGTCAGGGTCTGGCCGGCGTGGACGTTCCCGGGCGGGCGGGGCTGGATGGCGCGGATGTAGGCCTCCATCATCGCCGCGACCGCGAGGCCGCGCGGGGCGGGCTCGCCCGGCTGCGCCTGCGGGCCGCCGTAGAGGCCGGCCCAGAGGGCGGCGCGCTCGTTGTTCAGCTCCACCGCGACCTCGGCCATGGGCTCGCCTTCGGGGAACTCGGCGAAGGTCCAGGGCGTGTCCTTGAGGGCGGGGCCCATCAGGTCGGTTCCGCTCATTCGTCGTCCTCTCGGTTGCGGGGCTCTATCAGGGCGTCGAGCGCCAGCACGCCCGAGGGCGTGACCAGCAGCGGGTTGATCTCCAGGCTCTCGAAGCCGTCGGGGTCGGCGGCGGCGAGCGCGGAGAGGCGGCTGATCGCCTCGGCCGCCGCGGCCACGTCCACCGGGGGCTTGCCGCGGGCGCCGTGCAGCAGGGGCGCGCCGCGCAGCCCGTTCAGGGTCTTGAGGGCCTGGGCGGGGGTCAGCGGCGCCAGCTCCACCGCCACGTCCTTCATCACCTCGGTGAAGACGCCGCCCAGCCCGATCAGCATCACCGGGCCCATCACCGGGTCGCGGCGGGCGCCCACGATCAGCTCGACGCCCTCGCCGGCCATGGGGCCGACCAGCAGCCCCTCGATGCGGGCGTGGGGGGCCCTGGCGCGCACCGTCTCGAGCATCTCGCGCGCCGCGGTCTCCATCTCCATCGGGGGGACGTTCAGGCGCACGCCGCCGACCTCGGTCTTGTGGGCGAGGTCGGGGGAGACGATCTTCAGGACGCAGGGAACGCCCAGGCGGGCGGCGGCTTCGGCGGCCTCCTGCGGATCGGCCGCCAGCGTCTCGTCGGGGATCGGCACGCCGGCGCGCGCCAGCAGGCGCTTGGCGGCGAGCTCGGAGAGGGGCCCGGCGGGCAGGGCCACGCCCTCGGGCGGCGCCGGGGGCGTCTCCTCGGGGGCGTCGAAGGCCTCGGCGAAATGGGCGAGCGCGCCCATGGCATGGATGGCGCGGGAGGGGTCCTCGAAGGTCATCATGCCCAGGGCCTCCCACGACTCCATCACCGCGGCGTCGCCCTGGCAGATCATCGCGAACGGGTGGTCGACGTCGCCGTCGAGCCCGGCCAGCAGCGCCTCGCGCAGCTTCGGCCCGACGACGGGAGAGGCGGTCCACGAGGTGAAGAAGGCCGCCGTCATGTCGTAGCCGCCCTCGCGCCGCAGCACGGCGGTGGCCGACGTGACCTTGGAGAAGTCGTTCAGCACGCCCGCGGTGATGTCCACCGGGTTGCGGGCGGAGGCGAGGGGATTGGTCTCCAGCACCGCCGCCTGCGCGGCTTCGGGCATCGGCGGCAGGGACAGCCCCACGTCCTCGGCCGCGTCCGCGATCAGCACGCCGGCGCCGCCCGAGACGGTCAGCACCCCCAGCTTGCGCCCCTTGGGCAGGGGCGCGCGGGAGGTGGCGTAGAGGATGTCGAGCATCTCCTCGGTGGTCTTCGCCCTCAGCGCCCCGAACCGGCGAAGCGCCGCATCGAAGCTCGCGTCGGAGCCTGCCAGCGAGGCGGTGTGCGAGGCCGCGGCCTGCGCCCCCACCGCCGAGCGGCCGACCTTCATCACCACCACCGGCTTGCGGGCCTTCCGCGCCGCCTCCAGCGCCCGGAACAGCGCGGGGCGGTCGTTGACGCCTTCCATGTAGACGCCGATCACGTCGATCTCGTCCGAGGCCGCCATCCAGCCGATGCACTCGGGCGCGGTCACGTCGGCCTCGTTCCCGGTCGAGACCCACTGGCGCACCCCGATGCGGCGGTCGCGGGCCATGTTCAGCAGATGCGTGCCGTAGGCGCCCGACTGGGTGACGAGGCCGACGCGCCCCGGCACGGGCATGGCCGCCTCGATCCCCGAGGTGAAGGTCGGGCAATGCCCGGTGGCGGCGTTGAACAGGCCCAGGCAGTTGGGGCCCAGAAGGCGGACGCCATGCTCGCGCCCGATGGCGAGGATCTCGTCCTGCAGCGCAGGGCCGTCGCCGCCGATCTCGGCGAAGCCGGCGGTGAAGATCACCGCGGCCTTCGCGCCCTTGGCCGCGCAGTCGCGCAGGGCCTGGGGGACGCCGGGGGCGGGGATGGCGAGCAGGGCGAAGTCGATGGGCTCGGGGATCGAGGCGACCGAGGGCCAGGCCTTCACGCCCTGGATCTCGTCGCGGTTGGGGTTCACCGGGTAGAGCGCGCCCTCGAACCCCGCGCGCAGGGCGTAGGCGATGGGCCGCCCGCCGATGCGCTGGGGGTCGGCCGAGGCGCCGATCACCGCCACCGCGCGCGGGGCGAACAGGGGGGCCAGCGATGAAAGGGGCTGGGCGGGGCGGGTCGCGCCGTCGTCCGGCATCCGTCGTCTCCTCCTATGGCCTGTCCGGCTCCGCGGGGCAGGGGCCGGCGCGGCGCTGGTCCCCCGGCCTCTGGCGGGCCGGTTCAGGGCGCGGCGGGTCGTCAAGCGCGCCGCGAATTCCGCTTGGCGAAACCGCTAGCATGAGATCGCCGCTTTGCAAAGCGCTCCCCGCCGGGTTCAATGCGCGCAGAATGCATACCGGTCAACCGGTCAGCGGGAGGAGAGAGACGCATGACCCAACACGTGCCCGAGGATGTCCAGGTCGAGGACGCGAGGGTCGAGGCCGACGGCCTCGGCTTCCCGGAGGGGCCCGTGGTCCTGCCCGACGGGGCGGTGGCCTTCGTCGACCTCGCCGACCACTGCATCCGCATCTGGGACAAGGGCGCGGCGCGGGTCCTGTGCGAGGTTCCGGGCTCTCCCAACGGGATGCGCCTGGGGCCGGACGGGGCGCTCTACGTCGCCAACAACGGCGGGCTGTGGCCGGGCAAGGGCAGGATGGACTTCGCCGATCCCCAGTATCCCGGCTGCATCCAGCGGGTGACGCTGGACGGCCGGTGGGAGGTCTTCGCCGACGGCTACGGCGACGCCTCCCCCGCCCCCAACCGCCCCAACGACCTGGTCTTCACCCCCGAGGGCGACATCGTCTTCACCAACCCCCAGAACTGGGAGATGATCGTCGAGGATCCGGCCGAGCCGTTCCGCGGCGGGCAGCTCTGCCTCGCGCGCAGGGACGGCTCGATCGAGGTCCTGGCCCAGTGCACCGGCATGCCCAACGGCATCGGCTTCCATCCCGACGGCTCGCTGGTGGCGGGGATGACGATCGCCCACCACTACCTGAGGTTCGCCTGGGCCGGCGGCGCGGCGCTGGGCGAGCCGGAGCTCTTCGTGCAGATGGACGCCCGCTTCCACCCCGACGGGATGGTGTTCCACGAGGGGCGGCTCTACGGCGCCGGCTCCGCCGGCAACCGGCTGGTGGCGGCCGAGGCGGACGGGACCGTGGCGAAGGTCCTGAACTTCGGCCGCTCGACCCAGCCCACCAACTGCTGCGTGCGCGAGGACCGGCTTTGGGTGACGCTGGGCAAGGCGGGGTCGCTGGTCTCGATCCCGCTGCCCTGAACGGCGCGGGGCGGGCCTCGCCGGCCCGCCCCCTCTTCGTCGCGCCCGCAGGCCGGTCTCAGGCGGCGCGGCGCCGGCGCAGCGCGGCGAGGCCCATGAGGCCCCCGGCCAGCAGCGCCCCCGCCGCCGGCAGCGGCACCGGCGAGGCGGCCGCGACGCCGGCGTATTCGCCCAACTCGTTGAACTCCTCGGAGAAGATCGTGAGCTGCGCCAGGTTGACCACCCCGTCGCCGCCGCAGCAGGGCGCGCCGTCGGTGTAGGGCTCGTGGCTCAGCACGGCGTCGACGGTCTGGAACTCGACCGCGGAGCCCGGCGGACCATCCGGCGAGATCATCTGGTCGCTGTAGAAGGTCAGGCCGAGGCCGCCCGCGATCTCGAAGATCAGGACGCCGGTCGCGTCGCGGTCGCCGATCAGGTCGACCTCGGTGAAGCTGAGCGCGCCGTCGAGGTAGTCGAGTTGGATCGACAGGTCGGTCATCGCCGAGAAGGGCGTGAAGCCCAGCGTCGGCGTGCCGTCCCAGCTGATCCGGCCGACGCCGACCACGTCCTCCTCCACGATCTGACCGTCGAGGACGGAATCGTAGAACAGGTCGAAGGCGGCGAGGGCGGAGGCCGAAGGGACCGAGGCGAGAAGGGCGGCGGCGGCGAGGGAGCCGGCGAGGAGAGGCGAGCGAAGCGCACGCATGTCGGAAATCCTGATGACTGATCGACGCAATACGTCGGGGAACGTCGAATCCTATCGATCGGCGGGCGCCCGCCGGTCAAGCCTCATCCTGCGGCCAACCGGCTATGACGTAACGGCATTTCGCGGGCGCCGCAGACCTCAGAGCAGGGCGGTCGCGAGCCAGGGGAAGGCGAAGACCAGCGCCATCGCCAGCACCATGGTCAGCGCGAAGGGCGCCGCGCCGATGAAGATGTCGCCCAGCGTGATGGTTCGGTCCTCGAGGTTCGACTTGATCACGAAGCAGGCGACGCCGAGCGGGGGCGTCAGCAGGCCGATCTCGACCGCGATGATGGTGACGATGCCGAACCAGACCAGATCGACGCCGAAGGTCTCGATCACCGGCAGCATCAGCGGCAGCAGGATCAAGAGGATCGAGGCGCTGTCGAGGATCGTGCCCAGCAGCACGATCATCACCAGGTAGAGGATCAGCACCCCGTCGAGGCCCAGGTTCAGCCCCTCCAGCAGCCCGTTCATCGCGCGGGGCAGGCCGGTCAGCGCCAGCAGGCGCGAATACATGTGCGCGCCGATGATCAGGAAGGTGATCGAGGCGGTGACGTGCCCGGTCTCGACCAGCATCTCCCAGAAGCCGCGCGCGGTGAGGCGGCGCTTGACGAGCGCGATCACGAGGGCGCCCAGCGCGCCGACGGCCCCGGCCTCGGTCGGCGTGAAGACGCCGCCGTAGATGCCGCCGAGCACCAGCACGATCAGGGCGAGGACGGGCAGCGACCGGGTCGCCATCTCGGCGCGCCCCATGATGCGCAGATCGGCGTTGGAGGGACGCCCGACGAAGCGGGGCGCGAAGGTGGCGAGGCCCAGGATCAGCAGCGCGTAGAGCAGCGCCAGCAGCAGCCCCGGCAGGATGCCGGCGGTGAACAGCGCCCCGATGGAGGATTCGGACAGGATCCCGAACAGGATCAGCAGCAGCGAGGGCGGGATCAGCATCCCCAGCACCGAGGAGCCCGCCACCACCCCGACCGAGAAGCGGGGCGTGTAGCCCTGGCGGATCAGCTCGGGCACCGCGATGCGGGTGAAGACGGAGGCCGAGGCGATGGAGGTGCCGTTGACCGCCGCGAACACGGCGTTGGCGAAGACGGTGGCGATGCCGAGCCCCCCGCGCAGCCTGCGGAACGCCTGGCCCGCGACGTCGAAGACGTCGCGCCCCATGCCCGAGACGCCCACCAGCACCCCCATCAGCACGAAGAGCGGGATCACCCCGAAGGAATAGCGCGCCACCGAATCCAGCGCCGCCTGGCCGAGCAGCGCCCCCGCCACCGCGATCCTGCCCTTCACCAGCCACACGCCCAGGAAGCTGACCGCCATCAGGCAGATCGAGACATGCATCCCCGTCTGGATCAGCACCAGGATCAGCAGGATGGAGGCGAGGCCGATCTCGACGTTGCTCATGGGCGGCATTTCCGGACGTGCGGCGGAGGGAGAGGGACGGGGGATCGTGCGGGCAGGCCTCGCCGGGAGCGCCCGGGGGCGGGCCTCCCGCCGCGGCGACGGAGACCGCCTCTGCGTCGGCCGCGGGTCGCGTCCGGCTCGCCCGGGCGGGCCCTGCGACGCGCCTGCTGCAGGCCCCGCGCGGCGAACTCCGGCGCGGCTCGCCCGCGGCCGCGGGGAGGCGCCGCGGCAGGCGTCCCGCCCGGCGCGAGCGGCGCGCCCGCGGCGCCGGGCCGGCGCCGCGCCCGGGGGAGGCGTTTCCGGGGGCGGGGGGCGGAACGGACGCCGCAGGCGGGGCCCGGCCGCAGGCCGGGCGCGCGGCGCGCGCCGCGCTCTGCAGGATCCGCCCCGGAGGGGTCTGCCCGGGGGCGTGCCGCCTCGGCCCGCCGCGGGAGACGGCGCCCCCCGGCGCCGGCCTCGCCGCGCGCCGCGGGCCTGACGCCCGCCCCGAGCCGAGCGCCGGACGCGGCGCCTCCGGGCGCCGGCTGCGCCGGCCGCGCCGCGTCGGGCCGAGCGCGGGGGGAAGCCGCCGCGCCCGCGGCGCGGGGCGGGCGGGGCGCCGGGTGGCAGGGGCGCCCGGCGGGCGCAGGCGATCCGGGGCGCCCGCCGGGCGCAGGAGAGCCGGGGCGCCCGGCGGGCGCAGGGGGGACGCGGCGCCCGGCCGGCGCCGCGGCTCGGAGCGGGCGGGGCGGGGTCACGGGGCGCGGCCCAGCCGGGCGGCGCGGGCGTGGGCGGCGGCGAGCAGCAGGAACTGCAGCGCCGCCAGCACCGCTCCGGCCAGCACGCAGACCGCGAAGGGCCAGGCGGGAAGCTGCAGGATGCCGTAGAGCCCCACAGTCTCGTCGTCGGCGATCGAGTCCACGATCTTGGGCCAGACGTAGCGCACCAGCACCGCCAGCATCGCCGCGCCCGCGAGATGGTGGACCGCATCCAGCGCATCCGCCCACCGCGGGCTGCGCCGGCGCAGGCGACCGATCAGCATGTCGGAGCGGATCGAGCGCCCCTCGCCCACCGCATGGGCGAGCTGCAGGAACACGATCGAGACGATCCCCGCCGAGACGATCTCCGCTGTCGCGGGGAAGGGCTTTCCGAAGAAATACCGCCCCCCCACGTCGAGGTTGATGATCGTCATGATCGCCACCGTCCCCAGCGTGCCCGCCACCGCCAGCGCCGAGGAGACCCGGCCGAGCCATCGCGCCGCCGCCCAGGGACGGGGCGGGAGGGCGTCGGGGCCCGCGCTCTCCTCGACCGCGGCGGCCTGCCCGGCCGCCTGGCTCATTCCTGCGACCAGTCGCGGGCGTGCTCGATCCCCGCCTCGCGGCTCAGGCGCATGTAGGTCTCGAGCGTCTTCGTCCCCGACAGCCCCTTGGCGTCGAGGGCCTTCGCCCACTCCATCGCCACGTTGGGCATCTTCTCGGCGTAGGCCTTGCGCTGGGCGTCGGGGAACTCGGAGACCGTGGCGCCGGCCGCGGCGGCGGCCTCCAGGCTCTGGGCGCCGGAGGTGTAGTAGGCCTCCGCCACCACGTCCATGTAGGACTGCGCGGCCGCCTCGATCGCCTCCTTCACCGGGTCGGGGAGCGTGTCCCACACGTCGAGGTTCACGGTCAGGGCCGAGCCGTACTGCGCCCCGAAGTTCACCTTGGCGATGTAGGGGGCGACCTCGTGGAACTTGTAGGGGGCGACGGCGGTCTCGAAGGTGACGATGCCCTCGATCAGGCCGGTCGACATCGAGTTGTAGAAGGTGGGCAGGGCCAGGGCCACCGGGATCGCCTCGCCCCCCTTCAGCCAGTTCAGCGCGAGGCCGGCGGTGCCGATCTTGCGCCCGTCCATGTCGGCCAGCGTCTCGACGGGGAAGCTGGTCAGCAGGTGGTAGGCGTCGATGCCCACGGGGGCCAGCACCCGCTGGTTGTGGTCGGCCCAGGCCTGGTCGAGCTCGGGCAGCTCCTCGTGCAGCCGTTCGATCACCTCCATCAGCTTCGGCAGATCGGCGGTGCCGAAGGGGGTGACGTAGGTGATCTGCTCCAGCGGCAGCTTGTCCGCCTCGAACAGGTGGGGGACGTAGCCGAGGTCGGCGATGCCGTCCTCCACCGCCTCGAGCACGCCGTTGTAGTCGGCGACCGAGCCCGCGTAGGCCTGCGTCCACTCGATCTGGTAGTCGCCCTGCTCGGCGAGGATCCGGTCCACCTCGGGGATGAAATGGTCGCGCAGCAGCGCCACCCCCATCGCCACCGGCGCGTGGCCGGCGACGATGGTCAGCGGGATCGTCTCCTGCGCCGCGGCGGGCAGGGAGAGCGCGAGGACGGAGGCGGAGCCGAGGATCGCGGCTCTCAGGGCGGCGCGGGGCCGCGCGGGGCTGGGCATGAGGGTTCCTCCCGGTCGACGTTTTCGTCTGTCTCTGGATCGCGGCCCCGGGGGCCGTCGCTGTTGGCGGAGAGCCCGGCGAGGGCCTCCGCGGTCGGTCGCTCGAAGGCCGAGGCGAGGAAGCCCGCGAGCTCGGCGCGCAGCGCCTCGCGGTCGGCGGGGTCGCAGGCGCCCGCCGACAGGCGCTTCATGCGGCTCTCGGGCCCGGTGTCGGCCACCGCCATCAGGATCGCGCCCACCATCAGGTGATAGCGCCAGGTGACCTCGGCGCGGGTCAGGTGGGGCGCGGCGCGGCGCAGGGCCTCGATATAGGCCGCGGCGAGCCCGTCGAGCTCCTCGCGCACCACCGCGTGGGTCCAGGGGCTGGGCTGGACCTTGTGCGAGAGCACCAGGTGCGAGAGCAGGTCGCCGGTGCGCGGGGTCATGTAGGGGTCGAGGAACGTGTCCACGACCTCGACCGGCCGCGCCGGGCGGCCCCGCGCGGCTGCGGCGGCCTCGACCTCGGCCAGCCGCGCCAGGCGCGAGCGGGCGGTGCGGCGGGCGACGCCGCGGAACACCTCGATGGCGAGGTTGTCCTTGTTGCCGAAATGATAGTTGACGGCCGCCATGTTCGCGCCGGCCAGCGCGGTGACCGCGCGCATGGTGGCGCCGGCGACGCCGCGCTCGGCGAAGAGCTGCTCGGCGGCGGCGAGGATGCGCTGGCGGGTGCCCGGCGCGTCGCTGGCGGACTGAATCGAACGCATGTTTCAAATACGCGTTGCGGGGGGTGCGGTGTCAACAGGAATGACGCGAAGGGCAGGGAGCAGGGGCGCAGGCGCCCTGCGGGCGGGCTTGGCGGGGGCACCGGGGGTCGGGGCGCCTGGGTTGGCGAGGGGCGGGAGCCTCCGGCGGGCTCCGGACTCACCCAAGAACAAGCCCCGCGCCTGGTCTCCGGATCCGTCCATCGCGTCCGATGCCTGAGCGACTCGCCCCCTCCGGTCAAGGACAAGCCCGCGCAAGCGCGGGTCGCTTCGCGATCCTTGACCGGAGGGGGCGAGTCGCTCTGATCGGCATCCGCGATGGACGGCTCCGGAGAACAGGCGCTTTGCGAGGGTTGCCGGCGCGCGCGGCCGGAGGCGCGCCCGGGGGACGTCGGGCGCGGCGCGGGGGGCCTGCGGCGGAGAAAGGGGGGGGGCGCTAGAGGGTCTTGAGGTCGGCGGCGGGGTCGGCCAGGGCCTCCGGGGCGGGGGAATGGCCGGACTCGAGCCAGCGCTTGCCGCTCATGTAGGCGCGCGGGTCGTTCATCGCGTCGACGGCGATCAGCTCGGCGTCGCGGTAGTACCAGTGCGAGATCGCGCCCTCGCGCGCGCCGGGGCGGGTCACGATGCGGGTCCAGTCCTTCGCCAGGCCCGCGATTTGCAGCTTCACGTCGTACTGGTCGGACCAGAACCACGGCATCGGGTCGTAGGCGGTCGCGGCGCCCAGCATCGCGCGGGCCGCGGCGGCGCCCTGGTCGATGGCGTTGGGCACCGACTCGAGCCGCACGCGGACGCCGCGCCAGGGGAAGGAGGCGCAGTCGCCCGCGGCAAAGAGGTCGGGGACCGAGGTCCGGCAGGCGGCGTCCACCGCGACGCCGTTCTCGATCGCGCAGCCCGCCGCCTCGGCGAGCTCGGCGTTGGGCTGCACGCCGATGCCGACCACCGCGAAGTCGACGTCGAGCGTCTCGCCGTCCGCGAGGACCGCGCGCGCGAGGCGGCCGTCCTCGCCCTCCAGCCGCGCCAGGCCCACGCCCTCGCGCAGGTCGACGCCGTGGGCGCGGTGCAGGGCCGCGAACCAGGCCGCCGTCTCGGCGCAGGCGACGCGGCCCAGGATCCGCGGCGCCGCCTCGATCAGCGTGACCGCGAGGCCGAGCTTGGCGGCCACCGCGGCGGCCTCCAGCCCGATGTAGCCGCCGCCGACCACCAGCAGCCGGCGGCCCGGTTCGAAGGCCGCGCGCATCGCGTCGACGTCGGCGAGCGTGCGCACCGCATGCACCCCTGCAAGCCCGCCGCCCATCTCGGGCGGCAGCAGGCGGGGCCGGGCGCCGGTGGCGAAGGCGAGCTTGTCGAAGGGCAGGGTCTCGCCGTCGGCGAGCGTCGCGACCTTCGCCGACGGGTCGACGGAGGCGACGCGGGCCTGCGCGCGCACCTCGATGCCGCGCTCGGCGAAGAAGGCCTCGGGGCGCAGCAGCAGCCGGTCCCGGGTCATCTCGCCGAGCAGGTATTTCTTGGAGAGCGGCGGGCGCTGGTAGGGGGCCGCGCCCTCGTCGCCCAGCAGGGTCACGGGGCCGTCGTAGCCCTCGGCGCGCAGGGTCTCGACCAGGGAGGCGCCGGCCTGGCCGGCGCCCACGACGATGATGCCGCTCACGACGCTCTCCTCGAAGGTTTCGGACCGGGGGATCAGAACGGGATGTCGTCGTCCATGTCCGAGGCGCCGCCGCCGCCGCCGCCGAAGCCGCCGCCCCCGCCGGACCGGCCGCCGCCGCCCCCGCCGAAGCCGCCGCCGGAGCCGCCCGCGCCGCCGCCGCCGCCGTAGCTGCCGCCGCCGCCGCCGAAGTCGTCGCCGCCGCGGTCGCCGCCGAAGCCGCCCCCGCCGCCGCCCTGGCCGCCGGCCGGGTCGAGGAAGGTCAGCTCGCCCCGGAAGGGACGGATCACCACCTCGGTCGTGTAGCGGTCCTGGCCGGACTGGTCCTGCCACTTGCGGGTCTCGAGCTGGCCTTCGATGTAGACCTTCGAGCCCTTCTTCAGGAAGCGCTCGGCGTTGTTGGCCAGCGCCTCGTTGAAGATGGCGACCGAGTGCCACTCGGTCCGCTCGCGACGCTCGCCGGTGTTCTTGTCCCGCCAGGTCTCGGAGGTGGCGATGCGCAGGTTGCACACCTTGCCCCCGTTCGCGAACGTCCGAACCTCCGGGTCGCGCCCGAGATTGCCGATCAGGATGACCTTGTTGACGCTGCCCGCCATGTCCCTCGCTCTCCGTCCGTCCGGGGCCGTCGCCCCGGTCCGCGTCTTCCCGCCTTTGGTTCCTCGATCCCGCGCCCGTGCACGCATTCGAGTCGAATCCGGGTTAGCCGGACGTTAACGGCGTGCGGCCCAAGAGGCCATGGGCGGCGGGGACGGTTGACCTCGCGGACCGCGGATGACGTCATGGAACCGTCGCAGCCCGCCCCTGCGGCGCGAGAGGGAGCCACGCGCATGGCCGACGAGCCCGACCCCCAGGCCCCCGGACCCGACGCCGCCGAGGCGGCGGCCGCGGAGGCGCCCGGGCCCGCCCGCCGGCCGCGGCCCCGGGCGGCGCCCAGGCGCCTCGCGCAGGCGGAAGCGCCGGAGGGGCCGGTCCCGCCCGAGCGCCGCCCGACCCTCGCCGAACGCCGCCACGACCCCGAGGAGATCCGCCGCGCCTTCGAGAGCGGCGCCTTCCCCTACCGCACCCGGATGCGCCGCCCCGTCTACGAGGCGCGCAAGGCCGAGCTGCAGGTGGAGCTGCTGAAGGTCCAGCGCTGGGCCAAGGAGACGGGCGAGCGCATCGTGATCCTGTTCGAGGGCCGCGACGCCGCCGGCAAGGGCGGCACGATCAAGCGGTTCATGGAGCATCTCAACCCCCGCGGCGCCCGCGTGGTGGCGCTGGAGAAGCCCACCGAGACCGAGCGCGGCCAGTGGTACTTCCAGCGCTACGTGAAGGAGCTGCCCACGGCCGGCGAGATCGTGCTCTTCGACCGCTCCTGGTACAACCGGGCCGGGGTGGAGCGGGTGATGGGGTTCTGCACGCCTTCCGAATACCTCGAGTTCATGCGCCAGGCGCCGGAGCTGGAGCGGATGCTGACCCGCTCGGGCCTGCGGCTCTTCAAGTACTGGTTCTCGGTGACGCGGGAGGAGCAGCGCAGGCGCTTCAAGGCCCGCGGCACCGATCCGCTGAAGCAGTGGAAGCTGAGCCCCATCGATCTCGCCAGCCTCGACAAGTGGGACGCCTACACCGAGGCGAAGGAGGCGATGTTCTTCTACACCGACACCGCCGACGCGCCCTGGACGATCGTGAAGTCCGACGACAAGAAGCGCGCGCGGATCAACTGCATGCAGGACCTGCTGTCGCGGCTGCCCTACGCGGGCAAGGACCCCGCCGTGGTGCGCGCGCCCGATCCGCTGATCGTGGGCCGCTCGGCCCATGTCCTGCAGCGGGCCGACCACCTCCTGACGCACGAGGCGGGGCCGGGCGACGGTGCCGGCTGAGGGCCGCCCCGGGGCGTATGAGCGAGACCGCCGCCGCGATCTTCGACCTCCGAGACGAGGGGGGCGCCGATCGGCTGCGCGCCGGCCCGAGCCGGCCCGGGAACCTCGTCGTGCGAGGGCGTCGCGCCCGTTCCGGCCCGCCCCCCTGCTGCCACCGTGCTGTCAGCAGCGACCAGCCGCCGCGCCGCCTTGCGGGGGCGTTCTCGGTTTGTTTACACTCTGCAGGACTCGGCATCCGCCCCCCGCGCGTTATCTAGAGCGCTTCCGGGCGCGGCGACGAGAAGGGGCGGGAGCCATGACCGAACTCAAGACCATCTCGATCCGGGGCGCGCGCGAGCACAACCTCAAGTCCATCGACGTGGACCTGCCGCGCGACAAGCTGGTGGTGATCACCGGGCTCTCGGGCTCGGGCAAGTCCTCGCTCGCCTTCGACACGATCTACGCCGAGGGCCAGCGGCGCTATGTCGAGAGCCTGTCGGCCTACGCCCGCCAGTTCCTCGACATGATGAACAAGCCGGACGTGGACCATATCTCGGGCCTCTCGCCGGCGATCTCGATCGAGCAGAAGACGACCTCGAAGAACCCGCGCTCCACCGTCGGCACGGTCACCGAGATCTACGACTACCTGCGCCTGCTGTTCGCCCGCGCCGGCACGCCCTATTCGCCCGTCACCGGCAAGCCGATCGAGGCGCAGCAGGTCTCGGACATGGTCGACCGGGTGATGGCGATGGAGGAGGGGACGCGCGCCTACCTCCTCGCCCCCATCGTGCGCGACCGCAAGGGCGAATACCGCAAGGAATTCGCCGAGCTGAAGAAGCAGGGGTTCCAGCGGGTCAAGGTCGACGGCCAGTTCTACGAGCTGGACGAGCCGCCGGTGCTGGACAAGAAGTTCCGCCACGACATCGACGTGGTGGTCGACCGCATCGTGGTCCGCGAGGGGCTGGAGCAGCGGCTGGCGGATTCGTTCTCGACCGCGCTCGGCCTCGCCGACGGCATCGCGGTGATCGAGACCGCCGTGCGCGCCGAGGACGGCGAGGCGGCCCCCGAGCCCGAGCGCCACGTCTTCTCCGAGAAATTCGCCTGCCCGGTCAGCGGCTTCACGATCTCCGAGATCGAGCCGCGCCTGTTCTCGTTCAACGCCCCCTTCGGCGCCTGCCCGAGCTGCGACGGCCTGGGCGTGGAGTTGTTCTTCGACGACCGCCTGGTGGTGCCGGACGAGAATCTCTCGGTCTGGGACGGGGCCATCGCGCCCTGGGCGAAATCCAAGAGCCCCTACTTCAAGCAGACCATCGAAGCGCTTGGAAAACATTACAATTTCGACTTCCGCACCCCCTGGCGCGACCTGCCGGAAAGCGTGCGCGAGACCTTCCTGCGCGGCTCCGGCAAGGAGGAGATCGCCTTCCGCTACGACGAGGGCGGCCGGGTCTACACGCTGTCCCGCCCCTTCGAGGGCGTGATCCCCAACATGCAGCGTCGCTGGCGGGAGACGGACTCGAACTGGGTGCGCGAGGAATTCGAGCGCTACCAGAACAACCGCCCCTGCGGCGTCTGCGGCGGCGCCCGCCTGAAGCCCGAGGCGCTGGCGGTCAAGATCGCCGGCAACCACATCGGCGAGGTGGCGGAACGCTCGATCCGCGAGGCGCTGGCCTGGGTCGAGGCGGCGCCCGACAGCCTGTCGGTCCAGAAGAACGAGATCGCCAGGGCCATTCTCAAGGAAATCCGTGAACGCCTTGGTTTCCTTGTGAATGTCGGCCTCGACTACCTGACGCTGTCTCGCGGCTCCGGCACCCTGTCGGGCGGCGAGAGCCAGCGCATCCGCCTCGCCTCGCAGATCGGCTCGGGGCTGACGGGGGTGCTCTACGTCCTCGACGAGCCGTCCATCGGCCTGCACCAGCGCGACAACGGGCGGCTTCTGCAGACGCTGAAGAACCTGCGCGACCAGGGCAACACCGTCATCGTGGTCGAACATGACGAGGAGGCGATCCGCGAGGCCGACTACGTGCTCGACATCGGCCCCGGCGCCGGCGTCCACGGCGGCGAGATCATCGCCGAGGGCACGCCCGCCGACATCGCCGCCGCGCCGAATTCCATCACCGGCCAATACCTTGTCGGCACGCGCGAAATCGCGATCCCGCCCGAGCGTCGCCCCGGCAACGGCAAGTCGATCAGGATCGAGGAGGCGGTGGGCAACAATCTCAAGGGCGTCGACGCCGAGTTCCCGCTCGGCTGCTTCCTCTGCGTCACCGGCGTCTCCGGCGGCGGCAAGTCCACGCTGACCATCGAGACCCTGTTCAAGACCGCCTCGATGCGCCTCAACGGAGCCAAGCAGACGCCAGCGCCCTGCAAGGGCCTGACGGGGCTGGAGCATCTCGACAAGGTGGTGGACATCGACCAGTCGCCGATCGGCCGGACTCCGCGTTCGAATCCAGCGACTTACACCGGGGCCTTCACCCATATCCGCGACTGGTTCGCGGGTCTGCCCGAGGCGAAGACCCGCGGCTACAAGCCCGGCCGCTTCTCCTTCAACGTCAAGGGCGGCCGCTGCGAAGCCTGCCAGGGCGACGGCGTCATCAAGATCGAGATGCACTTCCTCCCCGACGTCTACGTCGAGTGCGAGACCTGCCACGGCAAGCGCTACAACCGCGAGACGCTGGAAGTTCTCTACAAAGGCAAGAGCATAGCCGACGTTCTTGACATGACGGTCGAAGACGCCCAGCAGTTCTTCAAGGCCGTCCCCGCGATCCGAGAGAAGATGGACACCCTGATGCAGGTGGGGCTGAGCTACGTGAAGGTCGGCCAGCAGGCGACGACCCTCTCGGGCGGCGAGGCGCAGCGGGTGAAGCTCGCCAAGGAGCTCTCGCGCCGGGCCACGGGGCGGACCCTCTACATCCTCGACGAGCCGACCACCGGCCTGCATTTCGAGGACGTGCGCAAGCTGCTCGAGGTGCTGCATCACCTGGTCGAGCAGGGCAACTCCGTGGTGGTGATCGAGCACAACCTCGACGTCATCAAGACCGCCGACTGGCTGATCGACATCGGCCCCGAGGGCGGCGACGGCGGCGGCGAGATCGTGGCGGTCGGAACCCCCGAGGACGTGGCGAAGGAGCCCCGCTCCCACACCGGCCGCTACCTGCGCGAGATCCTGGGCGCCAAGGGCCGCGTCGCCGCCGAGTGACCGGACGCGCGGCGGGCCTGCGGACCCGCCGCGCGCCCTCCCCCCGATCCGGCCGCGCCCGCCCCCGCGTTGGCGCTTGACGCGAGGGGCGCGGACGCTCAGGCTCGTTCTCCCAGAGGGAGATTTCCGGGAGGAAAACCATGACCGTGGCACGAATCCTGCGCCAGAAGGGATCCGGCGAGATCGCCTCGATCGCCCCCTCCAAGAGCGTCGCCGACGCCGCCGCGATGCTCTCCGAGAAGCGGATCGGCGCGCTGATCGTCTCGGGCGACGGGCGCAAGGTGGACGGCATCCTCTCCGAGCGCGACGTGGTGCGCTGGCTGGGGCGCGAGGGCGCGGGCTGCCTCAGCCGCGTGGTCGCCGACGTGATGACCGCCAAGGTGATGACCTGCACGCCCTCGGACGACGTGCAGGAGATCATGCAGCGCATGACCGAGGGCCGCTTCCGCCACATGCCGGTGCTCGAGGAGGGCAAGCTGGTCGGGGTGATCTCGATCGGCGACGTGGTGAAGTACCGGATGGGCCAGCTCGAGCACGAGACCGAGGCGCTGGCCGACATGATCAAGGGCTACTGAGGCCCGGCCCGCGCGACTGACCGGCGGCCGATTCTCGCGGGCGCGCGGCGCCCCCGCCCCGACCGCCGGCAGGTTGCGCGCCCAGGCCCCCGCCCGAGGGCGCGGAGGCCCCCCAGCAGGGGAAATCCCGCCGGTTTCCCTTGGGTTCCCCTTGCGTGACCTTGACCCTGCGGTCGCGATGGTGTCGCTTGCCCGCCGATCGCCGCGAGAAACGCGGCGGCGCGGGCGACGGGCCTGCCGCGCCTCGCGGCCGGACCGGGCGCGGGAAGCGCGGGGAGGAATATGACGGCTGCGAAGCATCGCACGGGGCTCTACCCCGGCACGTTCGATCCGGTCACCAACGGCCATCTCGACATCATCCGGCGGGCGGCGACGCTGGTCGACAAGCTGGTCATCGGCGTCGCGATCAATCGCGACAAGGGCCCGCTGTTCACGCTCGAGGAGCGGACCGCGATGATCGAGGCGCAGACCGCCCCGATCTCCCGCGAGACCGGCGCCGAGATCGTGGCCGAGCCCTTCGAGAACCTGCTGATCCACTTCGCCGAGCAGGTGGGCGCCCAGGTGATCATCCGCGGCCTGCGCGCCGTCTCGGACTTCGAGTACGAGTTCCAGATGGTCGGCATGAACCGCGCCATGAACGACAAGGTCGAGACCCTGTTCCTGATGGCCGACGCCCATCACCAGGCGATCGCCTCGAAGCTGGTCAAGGAGATCGCGCGTCTGGGCGGCGACGTCTCCAACTTCGTGCCGGCCGAGATCGAGGCGCGGCTGCTGGACCGGCTGGGCCGCTGAGCGCGCGCCGCCCGGAGCTCATGCCCGGGCGGCCTTCAAGGCCGGCTGCGGATCGTCGTCGGGTGCCTCCGCCGGACGGCGGCCGCGGCGGTCCGGCTCCTCGGGGCGTGGCGCCTCTGCCGGGTCGTGGCTGGCTGCGAAGTCGCGCAGCGGCGGGCGCGGGCCCACGGCGCGCTCCTCGTCTGCGTCGGCTTCCCAGCGCATCACCTCGCGCAGGTCGGCCTCGGGCATCGCGCGGCCGAAGTGATATCCCTGCAGCGTGTCGCAGCCCAGCTCGGCCATCGCCGCCGCCTGCACGGGGGTCTCGATCCCCTCGGCGGTGACCTTCATGCCCAGGCGCCGGCCAAGCGCGACGATGCCGCCGATCATGCCCCGCGCCCGCGCCGGATGGGCGTCGAAGGCGAGCACGAAGCTGCGGTCGAGCTTCAGCCGGTCGAAGCGGAACCGCCAGAGGTAGGCGAGGCTGGAATAGCCCGCCCCGAAGTCGTCCATCGCGATCGACACGCCCAGGGCGCGGAGCTGGGCGAGCTGCCGCTCCACCGCCTCGGAGTCGGAGATCAGCATCGACTCGGTCACCTCCAGCTCCAGCCGCCGGGGCGCGAGCCCGGAGGCGGCGAGCGCCGAGCGGACCGTGTCCACCAGCCGCCCGTCGCGGAACTGGGCGACCGAGAGGTTCACCGACACCGCCATCCGCCCCGGCCAGCCGGCCGCGACCGAGGTCGCCTCGTGCAGGGCCCAGGCCCCGAGCGCGCCGATCTGGTCCATGTCCTCGGCGGCGGGGATGAACTCGGCCGGCGGGATCGGCCGGCCCTGCGCGTCGCGCAGGCGCATCAGCGCCTCGAAGCCGCGGGTGGTCCCGTCGCGGGAGCGGACCAGCGGCTGGTAATGCAGCGAGAAGCGGCCGTGGGCGACGCCCTCGCGGATCGCCGTCTCGACCTCGCGGCGGCGCTGGACGCGGGCCTCCATCTCCGGGGCGAAGACGCAGATGCGCCCGGGGCCGGCGGCGCGGGCCTCCCGCTGGGCGATCTCGGCCCGGCGCAGGGCGGCCTCGACGCGGGTCTCCCCCGGGGGCAGCAGGCAGGCGCCGATCGAGGCGCTGAGCGTCAACGGCCGCCCCTCGGCGTCGGCGCGGGGCGTCGCGACATGGGACGACAGCCGCGCCAGGATCGCGGGCAGGTCGCCCGGGTCGGCCAGGCGCAGGACGGCGGCGAAGTCGTCGGGCCCGACGCGCGAGAGCAGATCCTCGGTCCGCAGGCCGGCGCGGAGCTGGGCGGCGGAGGCGCGCAGCACCTCGTCGCCCATCTCCGGCCCGTGCAGCTCGTTCACCACGCGGAACCGGTCGAGGTCGACGGCGAGCACCGCCAGCCGCGCCCCGTCGCGGGCCGCAGCCCGTGCGGCCCGGGCGGCGGCCTCGGCGAAGCCGGCGCGGTTGGGCAGGCCGGTCAGCGCGTCGAGGGAGGCGGCGCGGATCACCCGCGCCTCCGCCTGCTCGCGCCGCCGTCGGGCGCCGAGCCAGGCGAAGGCGGGGCCGGCGAAGGCCAGCGCCCCCGCCGCGGCCAGCGCGACGCCGGCCAGCGCCTGCACCCGTTCGACCCGCGCGGCGAAGGCGGCGACGTCGACGTAGACCTCGGCATAGCCCGCCACCTCGCCGGCGGGGTCGTGGACGGGCAGGAACACCTCCGCCACGCGCAGCGGCCCGCCGGGCATCGAGGCGGCGGCGTCGAGCTCCACCACCCGCTCCCCGGCGGCGAGGCGCGCCCAGACCCCGGGCGAGCGCAGGGGCAGGGGCCCCGGTTCGGGCGGCAGGGCCCCGTGGGCGTCGCGGAGCACGGGCGGCGCGGGCTCCAGCCGTGCGAGGGTGCGGCCGCGCCAGCGCCAGGCGGAGGCGACGGGCGCGCCCTGGGGATCGAACAGGCGGAAGCCATAGGCGTCGGCGCGGGCGCCGGTCTCGCGCAGGGGGTCGAGGTCGGCCTCGTGCAGGCGGCCGGCGCGCAGGTGGCGGGGCAGGGCGGGCGCAGCCTCGGTCATCGCGGCCGACCAGCTCTCGACCAGGCGCAGGGCGTGGATGCGCACAGTCTGCTCGCTCGACCAGGCCATCGCCGCGCCGACGCCAAGCGCCAGCAGCAGCGCCCCGACCGCGACCAGGACCGGCGCGCGGAGGCGGCCCGCCATCCGCCCGAGGCCCGCCGGCGCCTCCGCCGCGGCCCCGGCGGGCGGGGCGTCGCGCGCGCCGCGGCGCGGGCCGGCGTCCGGGCCCCGGGGGGCGGCGCCGCGCGTCACGCCCGGCGCTGCGCCCGAGAGCGCCGCGGCGGCCGCCCGCGCGGGCCGCGGCGCGGCGGCGCGGCGCGCCCGTCGCGACGCCGAGCGGCGCAGCCGCCCGATGATGCCCGCAAGACGCGCGTCCGCCATTCGCGCCCTCCCATCGGCGGGCTCCGCCCGGGTCGGGGGAGCCTCCGTCCACGGCAGGCATGGGGCCGGCCGCGTCTGCGATCCCTAGCGCGGGAAACGTTTCCGAGCGCTTAATCGCTCCCCCTGCGGTTGCGCCGCGGCGCGCCCGGCCCCTGCTCCCGCCGGCTTCATTTGACCCCGATCCGCATCCGCGCTACGCCCCCTGACCGGCCTCGCCCCGCAAGGGCGTCCGCCGCCGCGTCCCAGGCTGGGAGGAGCCCTTCAAGGATGAGACGTCTGTTCGCCGCGCTGCTCGCGCTGACCCTTTCCGCGCCGCTGATGGAGGCCCACGCCGTGGAGCTGCAAGACCCCGAGAACACCCTGGTGATCGAGCTGAAGGACGGCCCGGTCTACATCCAGCTCCTGCCCCAGGTGGCGCCCAAGCATGTCGAGCGGATCAAGACGCTCGCCCGCGAGGGCTTCTACGACGGCATCGTCTTCCACCGGGTGATCGAGGGCTTCATGGCCCAGACCGGCGATCCGACCGGCACCGGCCGGGGCGGCTCCGACTACGACGACCTGCCGGCCGAGTTCTCCAACGTCCCGTTCGAGCGGGGCACGGTGGGCATGGCCCGCTCGCAGAGCCCGAACTCGGGCAACTCCCAGTTCTTCATCATGTTCGCGCCGGGCAGCTTCCTGAACGGCCAGTACACGGTGTGGGGCCAGGTGATCGACGGCATGGACAAGGTCGACGCCATCACCCGCGGCGAGCCGCCGCGCACTCCCGACAAGATGGTCGACGTCTACATCGCCGCCGACAAGCAGTGACCGGAAGCCCCCCTCGCGGGGGCTTCTCGCTTTCGGGGCCCCGCGCCGGCGGCCGTCAGCCGCCGGCCCCCGCCGTCCGGCGCAGGGCCCAGGCGCAGACGAGGGCGAACAGCACGTGCCCGGCCAGCGCCACCCAGGCGATGCCGGCGAAACCCAGGAAGAACGGGTTGCCGTTCACCCAACTCGCCATGATCCCGATCGCGAAGATCCACAGCGCCACGCCCCAGAGCGCGGCGGCGGCGAGCTCGGGCAGGCCCGCGCGCCGGGCGAGCGGGCGGGCGATCATCAGCCAGCCCAGCGGGTAGGCGACCAGCCCGGCGAGGTAGTGCAGCAGGTGCGCGCCCCCGGCCGAGTCCCAGCCGAACACGGTCTGCAGCGTCTGGCGCGCCAGCGGCACGGGGGCGAGCGCGGCGCCCCCCAGCAGCGGGCTGATCGCCTGTCCGTAGAGGTCGAAGGCGATGGTCGCCGCCGCCCCCGCCCCCAGCACGCTCAGCGCCGCACGGGCGGGATCGGCCGCCAGCGCCGCGGGGGCGAGCGGATCGGCGACGGCGGCCTCGGAGGCGGCGGGGCTGTCTGCGGCGGTCATCGGAAATCTCCCTCTTGGGTCGTGACGCCGACGCGGCGTCGAGGAGGTCCATCTGGCGCCGCCCCGCGCCCGGCGCAGCCCGAATTTCATCCGTATGACGGGATGGTCATCCGCCGCGACGGCGCCCGCCCCGCCCGTGATCCATCCGTGATCGCCCCCGCCCCTCGCCCCAGGGCGCGCCGCGACGCCTGCCCCCCGCGCCTCCCGGGAGCGCCTGTTCTCCGGAGCCGTCCATCGCGGATGCCGCAAGAGCGACTCGGCGGGAGCGGTCAAGGATCGCGAAGCGACCGCGCCCCGCGCGGCTTGTCCTTGACCGCTCCCGCCGAGTCGCTCAGGCATCGGACGCGATGGACGGATCCGGAGGACAGGCGCGGGCGCTTTGTTCTCGGGTGAGTCCGGAGCCCGCCGGAGGCTCTCCCCTCCCCGATCCCTCGCCCCCATCCCGTCCGCGCCCCCGCCAAGCCCGCCCGCAGGGCGCCTGCGTCCCCGGTCGCGAGCCCCTCCGTGCTCTTGACCTCGCCTGCCGCCGGGGCCAGAGGGGCGCGGACCCACCCGACGACCTTCCGAGGCCCCGATGCGCGTCGACGACTTCGATTTCGACCTGCCCGAAGAGCTCATCGCCCTGCGCCCGGTGCGCCCGCGCAGCTCGGCGCGGATGCTGCACGCGCAGGGCGGCGCGATCTCCGACCGGCATGTCCATGACCTCCCCTCGCTGCTGCGCCCCGGCGACCTGCTGGTCTTCAACGACACCCGCGTGATCCCCGCGCGCCTGTTCGGCGAGCGTCGTCGCCCCTCCCCCGACGGGTCGGGCGTCGCGAAGGTCGAGGCGACGCTCCTCTCGCGCGAGGCCCCCGACGCGTGGGAGGCGCTGGCCCGTCCCGCCAAGCGCCTGCGCGAGGGCGACCGGCTGGTCTTCGGCCCGCCGGAGGCGGAGCTCGGCGCGACCGTCGCGGCGAAGGGCGAGGCGGGAGCGGTGCGGCTGGTCTTCGACGTGGCCGGCCCAGCGCTCGACGCCGCCATCGCCGCGGCCGGGGTGATGCCGCTGCCCCCCTACATCGCCCACCGTCGCCCCGCCGACGAGAAGGACGCCGAGGACTACCAGACCGTCTTCGCCGAGCGTCCGGGCGCCGTCGCCGCCCCCACCGCCTCGCTGCATTTCGATGCGCCCCTGCTGGCGGCGCTGGAGGCGGCGGGCGTGCGCTCGACCCGGCTGACCCTGCATGTGGGGGCCGGCACCTTCCTGCCGGTGAAGGTCGAGGACGTGGAGAACCACCGCATGCACTCGGAATGGGGCGAGGTCCCCGAAAGCGCGGCCGAGGCGGTGAACGAGACCCGCGCCGCCGGCGGCCGGGTGATCCCGGTCGGCACCACGGCGCTGCGCCTGCTGGAGACGGCGGGCACCGAAGACCGGCGGCTGGAGCCCTGGGTCGGCGACACCGACATCTTCATCCGCCCCGGCCACCGCTTCCGCGTCGCCGACGGGCTGATGACCAATTTCCACCTGCCGCGCTCGACCCTGCTGATGCTGGTCTCGGCGCTGGTGGGGGTCGAGCCGGCCCGCGCGATCTACGCCCATGCCATCGCCGGGCGCTACCGCTTCTATTCCTACGGGGACTCGTCGCTGCTGTTTCCCTGAGAGGGCGCGTGGCGCGGTCGCGAAGAAGGGCCCGCCGGCGTCGCCGGCGGGCCCTTCCGCTTGCGGCCGGCGCGCCGCTCAGGCGGCGATGATCATGTCGATCTCGATATTGAAGACGCCGGCGCCGCCTTCGACCAGGATCGACTGGCCGCCGCCGACGGCGACCTCGATCAGCACGTCCGAGCCGATCTCGGTGGCGGTGACCAGGGACCGGTCCACGCCGCCGAGCAGGACGATGCCGTCCTGGTTGAACTCGAAGTCGGTGACCACGTCGTCGCCGAAGTTTCCGGCGAAGAAGAAGTTGTCCACCGCCGCGTCGCCGCCGCCGCTGCGCAGGTTGCCCGAGAGCACGTCGTCCCCGGCGCCGCCGAAGATGAAGTCGGCGCCCGCGCCGCCGCGCATCATGTCGTCGCCGGCCCCGCCGAAGAGCTGGTCGATCTCCTCGCCGGCCACCACCGTGTCGTCGCCCGCGCCGCCGTAGGCGTAGTTCACCCCGTTGCCGGCCTTGACCAGGTCGTCGCCGGCGCCGCCCTCGAGGTGGTCCGAGCCGCCGCCGCCGTAGACCCCGTCGGCGCCCTTGCCGCCGTAGATCTCGTCGCCCGCGGCCCCGCCCTTGAGGCGGTCGTCGCCGGCGTTGCCGTAGATCTCGTCGCGCTCGCTGCCGCCGAGCGCCCGGTCGTCGCCGTCGCCGCCGTAGATCAGGTCGCCGCCGTCGGCGCCGACCATGCGGTCGTCGCCGCCGTCGCCGCGCAGCTCGTCGGCGCCGCGGCCGCCCTTGACCAGGTCCTTGCCGCCGCCGCCATGGAGCGCGTCGCGGTCGTCGCCGCCGCGCATGTCGTCGGCGCCGGCGCCGCCGAAGATCAGGTCGTCCCCGGCGCCGCCCAGCAGGTCGTCGGCGCCCTTGCCGCCCTGGATCAGGTCGTCGTCGTCGCCGCCGTCGAGATGGTCGGAGCCGGTCCCGCCGCGCAGCGTGTCCTCGCCCTCGAGCCCGTAGAACCAGTCGTCGCCGGCCTTGCCGATGGCGATGTCGTCGAAGGAGCCGTTGATGTAGAAATCCTCGAACCGGTCGCCGATGAACTTGTACTGCAGCGGGATCAGCAGCAGCGAGTCGAAGGTCACGTCGGGATTCGAGGCGAGGTCGTTCATCCGCGCCAGCGGGTTGTTCAGCCCCTCGAAGGTCCAGCGGTTCTCGGGCGCCTCCTTCTCGAAGGCGGTCCAGGAGGTGACGATGCCGGTCATGCGCCCGGTCGTCGGATCGACGCCGAAGCCGGTTCCGGTCAGCGTCTGCTTGAAGGTGACGCCGGCGTCGAAGCCGCCCTTGAAGGTCAGCACGGCCTTGGTGTCGGACTTGATCCTGTATTCGGCCGTGTTGAGGGCCAGGCCGTTCACGAAGTTCGGCCCGAACCAGTGGTTCTGAATGGTCACCGTGACGGTGGACAGGGGATAGGCGGGATCCATGACTCGCTCCTCCGGCGGGAGCTTCGCCGCGCGCCGCTGCTGGCCGCGATCCCTCGGCGTCGTCTGGCCCCCCGGACGCCGCCCCCACCGGAACCGCATTGGCGGCGCCGAATTCATGGGGTGCAATGAAATTCCATTCATCGAATGCGACGGGGGCGAGGTCGGCCCGCGGGCGCTGCGTCACGACCTCTGTCGTCTGAAAGCGACCTGCGCGCGTCGCGGATGGCAAAGACCGGGGCGAGACCTCCGCGCAGGTTGCGCCCGCCGCATGTCCGGGCGAGTCTCGGGCCCCGGCGCGGCCTGCGCCGCGCCGCCGCCGTCTCGCCTGGAGGATCCGATGCTCAGCCTGCTTTCCAACACCTGGGCGCTGCTCTTCGGCATGCTGCTGCTGATGATGGGCAACGGCATGCAGGGCTCGCTGCTGGGCATCCGCGGCGCGATCGAGGGATTCTCGGCCGGCGAGATGTCGCTGGTGATGTCGGGCTACTTCCTGGGCTTCCTGATCATGTCGCGCGCCGCGCCGGGGATGATCCGGCGGGTGGGGCACGTGCGGGTCTTCGCGGCGATGGGCTCGATCATCTCGGCCGTCTTCATCCTCTACGCCGCGATCCCCAACGTCTGGGCCTGGGGGCTGATGCGCGTGGTCGTGGGCACCTGCTTCGCCGCCGTCTACGTGGTGGCCGAGAGCTGGTTCAACGACAGCGCCACCAACGAGAACCGGGGCAAGGCGCTGTCGCTCTACATGACCACGCAGATGCTGGGGGTGATCTCGGCGCAGGCGCTGCTCAACCTCGCCGATCCCGGCGGCTACGACCTCTTCGTGCTGATCTCGGTGGCGGTGTCGCTGAGCTTCGCGCCGATCCTCTTGTCGGTCTCCCCCGCGCCGGTGCACCAGACCACCAAGCCGATGAGCCTGCGGTCGCTGTTCTCGGCCTCGCCGCTGGGGGTGGTGGGGACGGTGTTCCTGGGCGCGGTGTTCTCGGCGATCTTCGGCATGGCCTCGGTCTACGGCACCGCCAAGGGGCTGTCGGTGGCCCAGATCTCGATCTTCGTGGCGCTGATCTACGTGGGCGGGCTGGTCAGCCAGTTCCCGGTGGGGTGGCTCTCGGACCGGATGGACCGCCGCCGGCTGATCCTGATCATGACCGCGATGGGGTCCGCCGGCGCGCTGGCGGGCGCCGTGGCGGGCGAGGTCGTGTGGGTGGTGCTGGCCATGGCCGCGGTGATCGGGGGCATCGCCAACCCGCTCTATTCGCTGCTGATCGCCCACACCAACGACTATCTCGAGGCCGAGGACCGGGCCGCCGCCTCCGGGGGGCTGCTGTTCCTCAACGGCGTCGGCGCGGTGGGCGGGCCGCTGGCGGTGGGCGCGCTGATGGAGACCTTCGGGCCCTGGGCCTTCTTCGGCTTCGTGCTGGCGATGTTCGCCGCGATCGCGGTCTACGCGGCCTGGCGGATGACGCGCCGCCCGTCGATCGCGCCCGACGAGACCTTCGCCACGCCCCTGGTTCCGCCCGGCGCGACCCCGGTCGCGGCCGACTACGCCATCGAGCTCGCCGGCGAGAAGACCGAGGCCCAGCAGGCCGAGGCCGAGGCCGCCGCCGAAGCCGCCGCCGAAGCCGGCGCCGGGGCGTCGCCGGAGGAGCCCGCCCCGGCCGAGGTTGCGGAGACGGCGGAGGGCGAGCCCTCCCCCGACCCCGACCCCCGCTTCCGCTCGGTCTGAGGGCGCCGGAGCCCGGGGGCCCGGCCGCGGGCCGGGCCTCCGCCCGCGCCCGGCGTTCCGCGATCCGCCGCGCGCCGGCGCCGCTCTGGTCCGGCATCGGCCGGCCCTCCTCGCGCTCTTGCTCCCGGGGCTGCGGCGGTCGATCCTCCGCGGCGATCGCCAGCATCGGAGAGCGCCATGACCCCCACCCCCGCCCAGGTCCTCGACTTCTGGTTCGAAGAGCTCGGCCCCTCCGGCTGGTTCGGGGGCGGGCCGGCCGTGGACGACGCGATCCGCGCGCGTTTCGCACGGACCTGGCGGGCCGCCCGCGGCGGCGCGTTCGAGAGCTGGCAGGCCACGCCCGAGGGCACGCTGGCGCTGCTGCTGGTGCTCGACCAGTTTCCGCGCAACATGCACCGGGGCTCGGCGCTGGCCTTCGCCACCGACCCCCGCGGGCTGCGGACGGCGCGGCGGGCGCTGGCGCGCGGACAGGACCTGGCCGTCCCGGAGGAGGCGCGGCGCTTCTTCTACCTCCCCTTCTGCCATTCCGAGCGGATGCCCGACCAGGACCTCTCCGTCGGCCTCTTCGTGCGCCGGCTGGGGGTGAAGGACCGGCGGGTGAACCGCGCCCACGCGCTCGCCCACCGCGCGGTGATCGAGCGCTTCGGCCGCTTCCCCTTCCGCAACGCCGCCCTGGGGCGCGAGAGCACGCCCGGGGAGGCCGCCTGGCTCGAGGACGTGGGCTACATGGGCGAGGTGCGCCGCTTCGGCGGCTGAGCGGCGCGGCGGGGGGCGTCGTTCAGGCGGGCCGCGTGCAGGGGCGGGACAGCATCCGGTCCCGCGCGCGGCGCACTTCGCAACAAGCTTGCCGGGGTTTCGCTTTTCCGCCCGCCTGCGCTTAGGGTAAGCGGGACCAGACCGAAACCGCATGGGAGGCAAGCGCCATGGCCGGGGACAAGTTCGACGTCGTCGTTATCGGGGCGGGACCCGGGGGCTACGTCGCCGCCATCCGCTGCGCCCAGCTCGGGCTGAAGACCGCCGTGGTCGAGCGCGAGCACCTCGGCGGCATCTGCCTCAACTGGGGCTGCATCCCCACCAAGGCGCTGCTGCGCTCCTCCGAGGTCTTCCACCTGTTCCACCGGGCGAAGGAGTTCGGGCTCTCGGTCGAGAACCCGTCCTTCGATCTGGATGCGGTGGTCAAGCGCTCGCGCAAGGTCGCGGGGCAGCTCACCTCGGGCGTCGGCCACCTGATGAAGAAGAACAAGATCGAGGTGGTGATGGGCGAGGCGAAGCTCGCCGGCAAGGGCCGCGTCGCCGTGAAGGGCGAGAAGGGCGAGCGCACGCTGGAGGCGAAGGACATCATCCTCGCCACCGGCGCGCGGGCGCGGGAGCTGCCCGGCCTCGAGGCCGACGGCGACCTGGTGTGGACCTACAAGCACGCCCTGCTGCCCAAGCGGATGCCGAAGAAGCTGCTGGTCATCGGGTCGGGCGCCATCGGCATCGAGTTCGCGAGCTTCTACAACACGCTGGGCGCCGAGACGACGGTGGTCGAGGTCATGGACCGCATCCTCCCCGTCGAGGACGAGGAGATCGCGACCTTCGCCCGCAAGGCTTTCGAAAAGCAGGGGATGAAGATCCTCGAAGGGACCAAGGTCGCCAAGCTGGATCGGGCGAAGGGCAAGGTCGTCGCCCATATCGAGACCGACGGCAAGACCGAGACGCAGGAGTTCGACACGGTGATCTCGGCCGTGGGCATCGTCGGCAACGTCGAGGGCCTGGGCCTGGAGGAGGCCGGCGTGAAGGTCGAGCGCACCCATGTGGTCACCGACAAGCTCTGCCGCACCGGGGTCGAGGGCCTGTGGGCCATCGGGGACATCGCCGGCGCGCCCTGGCTCGCCCACAAGGCGATGCACGAGGGCGTGATGGTGGCCGAGCTGATCAAGGGCGAGGACGCCCACGCGACCGATCCGCTGAACATCGCCGGCTGCACCTACTGCCACCCGCAGATCGCCTCGGTCGGGCTGACGGAGGCGAAGGCCAAGGCGGCGGGGCATGAGGTCAAGGTCGGCCGCTTCCCCTTCATCGGCAACGGCAAGGCCATCGCGCTGGGCGAGCCGGAGGGGCTGATCAAGACCGTCTTCGACGCGAAGACCGGCGAGCTGCTGGGCGCCCACATGGTCGGCGCGGAAGTGACCGAGCTGATCCAGGGCTACGTGGTGGGCAAGACGCTCGAGACCACCGAGGCCGAGCTGATCGCGACCGTGTTCCCCCATCCCACGCTGTCGGAGATGATGCACGAGGGCGTTCTGGCGGCCTACGGCAAGACCCTGCACTTCTAGGGGTCAGCCCGGGGCCGGGGTCGGGGGCGGCTCTCTCGTCCGCTCCGCGGCCGAAACGCCCGCCCGCCGACCCCGTCGCGGGATCGCGGCGGGCCGGGGGGCGGGCGCCGGGCGCCCGCCCTGCGTCGCGGACCCGGCCGCGCCCCGGGGCGCGGCTCAGCGGAACAGCAGGCCGACGATGAAGGCGACCGCGCCGCAGGCCGCGCCGACGCCGAGCGTCTCGGCGAGGCACATCGCCAGGCGCTCGCCGGTGGCCCGCCAGCGCACGGCGCCCAGCGCGGCGAGCGCCGCGAGCGAGGCGGTCAGCGACAGCGCTACGGCGCGCTCGTCCGGCACGCCCAGCAGGTAGGGCGCCAGCGGCGCGGTTCCGAAGATCACGAAGCTCGCGAAGGTGGCCAGCGCGCCGCGCACCGGGCGCTCGGCCCGGCCGGCGGGCTCGGGGCCCAGCGCGCCGGCCGCGAACTCGGCGCGCAGCTCGGGCGCGCGGGAGAGGATCGCGGACATCGCCTCGGCGTCTTCGGGCGGCAGGCCGCGGGCGGCGAGGGCTGCGCGGTCGGCGGCGCGGGCGGCCTCGGCCGGCGTCGCGGACTGACGGCGGCGGCGCGCCGCGGCGGCCGCCCGGGCCGAGCGCGCCGAGAGGAACGCGCCCAGCCCCATGGCGGTGGCGTCGGCGAAGAGGTTCGCGAGCCCGAACAGCAGCACCGCCGCCGCGCCGATGCCGGGGGCCGCGCCCTCGGCGCCCGCCCCGGCGAAGCCCGCGACGATGGCGAAGGTGGTGACGATGCCGTCGTTGCCTCCGTAGACGACTTCGCGCAGCACCGCCGCCAGCCGTCCGCCCCCCTGCGCCATGCCTGCCGTCCCGCCTGGTTGCGCCCGCGGCCAGCCTCGCGCGCGGGCGCGCCGGCCGCAACTGCGGGCAGGGTCGCAGACGCGGGCGCCGCGCGACGTCGGGCGCGGCGGAGGGATGGGATCCGACCCCGGCCGCCCGCGCCCCCGGCCCGCGCCGGGCGCGAGGCCGGGCGGGGCGCGGCGCCCGCCGCCCCGGAGGCTCGCCCGCCCCGCGCGCCCGCCGGCGAGGCGGAGCCCGCGGAGCCGTCGCCAGGAGCGCCCCCGCTCGGCCGCGGGCGCACGCGCCGGGCTGCGCCGCCGGCGCCGGGCAGGGGCCCCCTCGCCCCATGCGCCGACGGCGGGACGCGCCGCGGGCGGCACGGGGGCCGCGGGCGGGACGCTCGACGCGGCGCCTCCGCCTCCTCAGGCGCGGCGGCCGGAGGCGGGGGCGGAGGGATCGACGGGGGAGGTCGCGGGGGTCGGCGAGGGGCCGGCAGGCGCCTCGGGCGCCGCGCCGGTGGTCGGGGGCGCTTCGGGGGCCGCGTCTTCGGGGCGGGGCGCGGGGGGACGGATCCGGCGCTCCATCTCCGCCTCGCGCTCGCCGGGCGGATAGGCCGAGAGCGGGGGCTCGCCCCCCCACAGCGCGCGCATGATCACGTCGCGGGCGATCGGCGCGGCGGTCGAGCTGCCGCCCCCGCCGTGCTCGACCACGGTCGAAACCGCGTAGCGCGGCGCATCGTAGGGCGCGTAGCCCACGAACAGCGCGTGGTCGCGCCGGTTCCAGGGCAGGTCCTCGTTGCGGAACACGCCCGCCGCGCGCTCGGCCGCCGTGATCCGGCGCACCTGCGAGGTGCCGGTCTTGCCCGCGAACTCCACCCCGTCGGCGTAGATCCGGCTCTTGCGCGCGGTCCCGCGGGAGGCGTTCATCACCGACCACATCCCCTCGCGCACCAGGCGCAGGTGGGTCGCGTTCACCTCCAGCGGCGGCGCCTCGGGGTCGGGCAGGGGACGGCCGCCCTGGCCGCGGATCATCCGCGGCGCCACCGCCTTGCCCGAGGCGATCCGCGCCGTCATCACCGCAAGCTGCATCGGCGAGGCCAGCACGTAGCCCTGGCCGATGCCGGCGTTGAGCGTGTCGCCCACCTGCCAGCTCTGGTCATACGACGCCCGCTTCCAGTCCTTGGTCGGGGCCAGCCCCTCGGACACCGCGGGCACCGGCAGGTCGGGGCGCACCCCCACCCCCAGCCGGCGGGCCATGTCGGAGATCGCGTCGATCCCCACCCGGCGCGCGATCTCGTAGAAGAACACGTCGCAGGACTGGCTCAGCGCCTCGCGCAGGTCGAGGTGCCCGTGGCCGCCGCGCCGCCAGCAGTGGAAATAGCTCTCGCCCAGCTGGTAGCGCCCGTTGCAGAACACGCTCTCGCCCGCGTCGATCACGCCCTTCTCCAGCGCCGCCAGCGCCACCACCATCTTGTAGGTCGAGCCCGGCGGGTAGACGCCCGCCACGGTCTTGTTCGACAGCGGCCGGTAGGGGTCGTTGAGCAGCGCCGACCAGTTCTTCGAGCTGATGCCGAAGACGAACTGGTTGGGCTCGAACCCCGGCGAGGAGGCCGAGGCCAGCACGTCCCCCGTCGCGATCTCGATCACCGCGACCGAGGCGCTCTCGCCCCCCAGCCGCTCCATCACGTAGCGCTGCAGGTCGAGGTCGATGGTCAGCTGCAGGTCGGCGCCGGGCTGGCCTTCCTCGCGGCTCAGCTCGCGCACCTTGCGGCCGCGGGCGTTGACCTCGATGCGGCTGAGGCCGGCGGCGCCGCGCAGCACGTCCTCGGCCCGCGTCTCGACCCCGGTCTTGCCGATCTGGAAGTCGGGGATCTGGAGCAGCGGGGTGGCGCCGCCGTCGGCCTCCAGCTCGCGCTCGTTCACCCGGCCGACGTAGCCCACGGTGTGGGCGAGCGAGGGCCCGTGCGGATAGAAGCGGGTCTGGCCGACCTCGACGTCGATGCCGGGCAGGGCGGGGGCGTTGGCGTTGACCCGGGCGAAATCCTCCCAGCTCAGGTGCTCGGCGACCGGGATCGGCACGAAGGCGGGTTTGCGCGTCATCTCGCGCAGGATCCGCTCGCGGTCGTGATCGGGGATCTCGATCAGGCGAGAGAGACGGTCGAGCACCGCCTCGACGTCGCCGGCCTGCTCGCGCACCAGGGTGACGCGGTAGTTCTGGCGGTTGACGGCGAGCGGCTGGCCGCGGCGGTCGAAGATCTGGCCGCGGGCGGGCGGGATCAGGCGGATGTTGATCCGGTTCTCCTCGGCCAGCAGCCGGTAGCGCTGGGCGTCGTCGACCTGCAGCTTGCGCATCCGCCAGGCGAGCGCGCCCATCACCCCGCCCTGCAGGGCGAAGAGGATCGCCGCGCGCCGGGTCAGCCGGGCCGAGCGGGGGACGGGGGCGGGGCGCCAGCGGCTCATGACGCGCTCCGGCCGAAGGGACGGGGCAGGCGGCGGGCCTCGTCGTCCTGGCGCGGGCTCGCGCCGATGCGCAGGCCGTAGCGCAGCACGCCCGCCACCAGCGGGATCGCCAGCACCGTGGCGACCAGGTGCGGAACCAGCGCCGAGAGCGCCGGCGGATGGCCCAGCGAGACGCCCAGCAGCAGCCACTGCAGCCCCAGCACGCCCGCATAGCCCAGCGAGGCCCAGACCCAGTCGCCCCAGACCGAGCGGGGCGGCGGCAGCTCGCGCGCGCGCCAGCGCAGCGCCTCGGTCGCGAGCAGGACCGAGAGCGCGCCCGCGCCCAGCGGCCCGCCCAGCAGCGCGTCGCGCAGGATCGCCAGCAGGGCCACCAGCCCCAGCGGCGCCGCCTGCGGCTTGCGCAGCACGAAGAAGGCGAGCACGCACCACGCGAGGTCGGGGACCGGCCCGTCCGGCAGCGGCCCCATCGGCGCCGCCTGCACCAGCAGCGCCCCCAGAACCAGCGCCGCCAGCGCCGCCATCGCGGCGAGGCGGCGCGCGGCCGCCACGGGCCCGACGACCGGCGCGCTCATCGCGACGCCGACGCGACGGGGTTCTCCGTCGCGTCTCCGGCCGAGGCCTCGGGGGAGGGGGCGTCGAGGGGCGCGGCCGCCCCGCTCTCGTCTTCGATCTCCTCGCCGTCGACGGCCTCGGGCTCGCCGTCGGGCAGGGGGCCGTTGCGGATCAGGCCGCCGGGGCGGTCGATGGTCGTGTCGGGGCGGTAGCGCAGGATGCGCACGAACTCGAGCCGCTCGAGGTCCGCCGCCAGCCGCGCGCGCGGCGTGCCGTCCGGTCCCACCACGGCGATGCCCACCGCGAGGTCGGGCGGGAACACCTGCCCGTCGCCGGAGGTCACGATCCGGTCGCCGGGGCGCACCCCCTCGGGATCCTCGAGGAAGTCGAGCCGGGGCGCCCGCGCCCCGTCGCCCGAGAGGATCGCGCGCCGCCCCGAGGGCCGGATCAGCACCGGGATCCGCGAGGAATAGTCGGTGACGTAGAGCACCCGCGAGGCCCGCCGCCCCAGCCCGACGACGCGGCCGACCAGGCCCGAGCCGTCCATCACCGCCGCCCCGTCCTCGACCCCGTCGCGGGCGCCGACGTTGGCGAGGCCGGTGGCCAGGAACGGCCCGCCCGAATCCCCGATCATCTCGCCGGTGACGAAACCCAGCGTGGGGGCGAGGCGCACGTGGTTCAGGGCGCGCAGGCGGGCGTTCTCCTGCTCGAGCTGGAGCGCGGATTCGCGCCAGGCGCGCAGGCGCTGGATCTCGCGGCGCAGGGCGTCGTTCTGCTCGTAGACGCGCACGAAGTTCTCGAAATCGACGGTCGCCTCGGAGAGGAAGTCGAGCGGGCCCGAGACCTGCTCGACCAGCGGTCCCAGCGCGTCGACCACGCCCATGCGCATCCGCTCGGCGCGCGGGCTGTCGATGCGCCAGAACACGAAGACCGCCAGCAGGCCCACGCAGAGGCACGCCAGCAGGATGCGCCGCAGCGCGCGCGCCGCCCCGCCTTCCGCGATGCCGTCTTCCCTGGCCATGCCTGCGTCGCAACTCCTGATCGGCGCCTCGGCGCCCGGGTCCTGCCGGCGCCCCTGCGCCGGGGTTTCTGCGCGGCGCCTCCGCGCCGGGCCGGGCGGTTCCGCGCAGGTCCTGCCCGCCGTCGTCGCGCGCCCGTCCCGGTTCCGTCGGCGGTCCGCGTCCAGCGCCCTTCCCCGGCCGGCCCCCAGACTGGGCCCGCCGGTCGGGCCGGTCAACGCGCGCGGCGGCCGCGCCGCGCGCGGTCCCGCCTGATGGCTCCCCATACACCCAAGCACCCCGGGCTCCAACCGCGACTCGCGCGCGCGAGGGGCGGTGCGACAGGGATGGGCGGGGGGCGAAAGACGGGGCCTCGACGCCGGCGCAAAGGCGGGACGACGGCCGGGACGAGGGGCGGAGGCGAGCGCCTCCGGGCAGGGCCGTGCGGCCCGCCCGGGGGCTCGCCGGTCGTCGTCCCGCGGCCTCGCGCTCAGAAGGTCCAGGCGGCGGTGAAGGAGACGTAGTCGGAGTCGAAGCGGTTCCGCGCCTCGACGTCGTGCATCCACTTGCCCATCAGGCTCAGCCGCCCCCCTGCCGCCGCGGGCGACCACAGGAAGCCCAGGCCCAGGCCCAGCGAGCTGGAGCGGAAGTCGCCCAGCCGCGCGCCCGCGCCCGAGTCGCCCTCGACCTGCTGGTACCAGTAGCCGCGCAGGCCCAGGGCGAAGGTCTCGGACAGGAACTGGTTGGCGGTGAAATCCACGTGGAACTCGGCGCCGGTGCGGTAGTCGGTGGCCTCGTTCTCGGTGTTGAGCATCAGGCCGGGCGCGATTGAGATCTCGCGCCCCGCCGCCGGGTCGAACCAGGTGATCGCGGCGGCGGTGTCGAAGCTCCAGTAGTTGCGGCCGAGGTTGATCGCGCGGCCGCGCGAATAGCCGCCGGTGGGGGCGATGATCGTCTCGGAGAGCTCCAGCGAGATCTCGCCGAAATTCCAGTTGAGCTGCACCGGCACGAAGGCCGCGTCGGAGAGGTCGAAGCGGTCGCCCGAGCGGTCGATGCGCCCGCCCGCAGGCCCCACGGCGCTGGCGGAGAGGTCGGCGCGTCCGAAGGGGACCAGCGCCGCGACGGTCCAGGTGGCGCCCAGGACCGGCGTCTCGAAGGTGTAGGCGCCGGCGGCGAGGTCGAGGACCAGGTCGAGGTCGAGCCCCACCCGCGCCTGTCCCCCCAGCACCGCGCGCCCCACGCTCCCGCTCTGCACCCAGAGCGTGTTGGCGACGACCAGGCCCGGGCTCGGCGGGACCGCGAGCAGCAGGTCGCCGGTGGCGCCGGGCAGGTAGTGGCTGGAGGCGCCCTCGGCGCCGAGGGCGGGCCCGGCGGCGAGCGCCGGGATCGCGAGCGCTGCGGCCAGCGCCGCGGCGGCGCGGGCGCCCGCGCGCTCCGGGGCGCGCCTGCGTGACGTGGACATGACGTTCCTCCCTGCTCCTCTCGGGCGGCGACGCGCACGCCGACTCGCCGCCGTGGCGCACAGCTTACGCGGGAACCGGCGCCAGGGCGCGCGGATCCTCAGGTTGCGTGGATTTCCGCGCAGAGGCGATCGGAAAGGAAGGCCGGCGCAGGGGGCGGCCGGGGGCGGAGCGGGAGGCGCCTGGGCGTCCGCGCCCGCGCCCGGCTCCGGCGCCCCGGAAACGCGAAAGGCGCCCCGGGGGGCGCCTTTGCGTCGGCTCGCGGAGGGAGGCGCCCTCAGCGGTCGTAGTTGAGGATGTGGAGCAGGTCCTTCTCATGCTCCAGCGCCTTGCCGGTGCCGAGCGCCACGCAGGACAGCGGCTCCTCGGCGGTGGTGATGGCGAGGCCGGTCTGCTCGCGCAGCGCGAGGTCGAGGTCGCCCAGCAGCGCGCCGCCGCCCGTCAGCATCACGCCGCGGTCGACGATGTCGGCGGCGAGGTCCGGGGGGGTGGCCTCGAGGGCGGACATCACCGCCTCCTTGATCTGCATCACCGGCTCGGCCAGGGCCTCGGCGATCTGGCCCTGGGTGACCTCGATCTCCTTGGGGATGCCGTTCAGCAGGTCGCGGCCCCGGATCTCGATGGCCCGCCCGCGCCCGTCGTCGGGCATCCGCGCGGTGCCGATGGTGCACTTGATCCGCTCGGCGGTGCTCTCGCCGATCAGGATGTTCTGCTGGCGGCGCAGGTAGGAGATGATCGCCTCGTCCATCTTGTCCCCGCCCACCCGGATCGAGCGGGCGTAGACGATGTCGCCGAGGCTCAGCACCGCCACCTCGGTGGTGCCGCCGCCGATGTCGACGACCATCGAGCCGGTCGCCTCGGTGATCGGCATGCCGGCGCCGATGGCCGCGGCGATCGGCTCGGGGATCAGGGCGGCCTTGCGGGCGCCGGCGGCCATCACGGATTCGCGGATCGCGCGTTCCTCGACCGGCGTGGCGCCGTAGGGCACGCAGACGATGATCTTGGGCGAGGCGAAGGAGCCGCGCCGGTGCACCTTGCGGATGAAGTGCTTGATCATCTCCTCGGCCACGTCGAAGTCGGCGATGACGCCGTCGCGCATCGGCCGGATCGCCTGGATCGAGCCGGGGGTGCGGCCGAGCATCAGCTTGGCGTCCTCGCCGACGGCGAGAACCTCCTTCTTGCCGTTCTTGGTGGCGAAGGCGACCACCGAAGGCTCGTTGAGGACGATCCCGCGCCCCTTCACGTAGACCAGCGTGTTCGCGGTCCCGAGGTCTATGGCCATGTCGGCCGAGAACATCCCGAAGAGGCTGCTCAGCATCTTCCAATCCTGTTGTGGGGCCGGGCCGGGGGCGTGTCCCGGCGCCGGCGCCGCGGTCTGCGGCCAGAAAGCCCTCGAGCGGGCGCGACGTTTCGATTCGGCCGGCGTGGCGCGGAAAATATGGGGGCGGGGGCGCCAAGCCAACCCCGCGCCCCGGAGGCCCGTCGCCGCGGCGGCGGCGCAGACGCGCCCGCAGCCGCGTCGCCGCCGCTTTCGCGCCCCCCGGCAGCGGCGAAGCGTCGCTCGCCCGGGCCGGGGCCGCCGGCGCAGGCGCCGCGTCGGACCGCGCGCCCGCGGCGGGCGTCCGGCCCGCGGCGCGGCCCCGCGTCGCGGCCCCGGGGCGGCGCCGCGGGGCGAGGTCCGCCGGCCGGCCGCGCCCCGCCCCGGGCGGACCGCCCGCCACGCGCCGCGGGCGCGGGGCCTCCCCCGGGCGCGCGGGGCGACGCGGCGCCTCCGCCCGGGACCGAGGGACGCAAGGCGCGGCGCGGTCCGGGATCCCGGCGGCAGCGGCGCTCAGCCGGCCTCCGTTGCGTCATGCGCCGCCAGGCTGTCCTTCGGGGCCTGGGCGCGGTCCTCCATACCGTAGTCGCGGATCACGCCGGCGACCCGCAGGCGATAGTCCTCGAAGAACGCCCGGCGCCCTGCGGTCTGCGCCGCGCGGTGCCGCTCGAGTCTGCGCCAGCGCTCGAGCGCGGCCTCGTCCTCCCAGAAGCTCAGCGACAGCAGCTTGCCGGGGGTCGTGAGGCTTTCGAACCGCTCGACCGAGACGAATCCCTCGACCTCGTCCAGCAGCGGCCGCAGGTCGGCGGCGAGGTCGAGATAGGGCCCCCTGCGGTCGGCCTTCGGCTGCACTTCGAAGATCACGGCGATCATGGCGCCTCCTTGCGCGCGGGGGCGGAGGCGCGGCGCGCCTCCGCCCGGATGAACGGCTCCGCCGGGGCGAAGGCGAAGGCCTCGCGGCCCGGCGGATCCTCCCGCAGCCGGGCGCGGCAGGCGTCGCCGGCCGCGAGGCTCGGCGGCGAGTATACGCCGTCGGCCGCCGTCGCGCTGCCCTCGTTCGGGGCGAAACCGCCGACCGGGCCGGCGCGGCGGCGCGCGGTGGCCGCGCCCGGCAGGCGGGCGCCGGCGGCGGAGGCCACGTTGCGGCCGGCCCCCCGGCCCGGCGCCGCGGCGCGGGCCGGGGAAGCGCCGCGTCGGGCCTCGCGCCGGCGGGTCCTGCGGCGCCCGCGGCGCGGGGCGGGCGGCGGCGCGCGGGGCGAGGGGCGCCCGGGGCGGGGCGGGCGCGGGGCCTCTCAGGTCAGCACGTGCATCGCGGTCAGGGTGCGCGCGGCATGGTCCGCGCCGAAGGCCTCGGCGACGGCGCGATGGAGCAGGCGGGCGTGGGCCTCCTCCTTCTCCGCCACCCGGAACAGGGGGCCCGCGACGGTCAGCGAGAACACCCGCCCCTCCACCGCCACCGGGATCGAGACCCCGCCCAGGTCCGCCGACCAGTAGGAGGCCGAGCGGAACCAGCCCCGCGCCCGGCCCGCCGCGATCTGGGCGCGGACCTCCGCGAGGTCGCGCGCCGCCGCGGGGCCGCGGACCTCGAACCCCGCCTTGCGCAGGATCGCCTCGCGGTCGCGCTCGGGCATCTGGCTCAGCAGCGCCTGGCCCGAGGCGGTCAGGTGGATCGGCACCCGCGCCCCCTGGCGGGCGGCGTAGCGGATCCCGGCCTCGGACTCGGCCACCTCCAGGAACACCGCGTGCTGGCCCGAGGGGGCGCTCGCCCAGGCGGTCTCGCCGGTCTGCGCCGAGATCCGGCGCACCAGCGCCGCGAGGCGCTCGGGCGCGGGCTCGCCCTCGGCGATCTCCCCCGCCAGCGCCTGCCAGCGGGGCGTGGGATAGTAGCCGCCCCGCGCGCGGGGCTCGTAGAGCCAGCCGCCCTCGGCGAGCGTCGCCAGGAGATTGAACGTCGAGGAGCGCGGCCAGCCGAAATGACCCGCCACGTCGGCCAGCGTGGCCGGACGCTTGCGGGCGGCGAAGAACTCCAGCAACGCCAGCGCGTTCTCGACCTGCCGCACGGTGGCGGGCATCGGCGCTCCTCCCGGTCCGCCTGCACGATCCGCCGCTCCCTGCCGGCCGGTCGATTGACGGCGGGCGGGCGGCTGGCTATCCCTTGTCCCGGATCATGAAAGATTTGTCCATCACCCTGAACAAATGGGGCGCCGCGGCGAGGCCGGGGCGGGACGAACGGGGAAGGAGACGCCCGACGATGGGACCGCTCGCAGGCCTGCGCATCCTCGACCTGACCTCGGTGCTGATGGGGCCCTACGCCACCCAGGTGCTGGGCGAGATGGGCGCCGACGTGATCAAGGTCGAGGCGCCCGACGGCGACGTGACCCGCCAGATCGGCCCGCAGCGGAACCCCGG
The DNA here is from genome assembly GCF_900113695.1 of Albimonas pacifica. Classification (GTDB taxonomy): domain Bacteria; phylum Pseudomonadota; class Alphaproteobacteria; order Rhodobacterales; family Rhodobacteraceae; genus Albimonas; species Albimonas pacifica. Next base: position 41,497 of record NZ_FOQH01000005.1, read on the forward strand.
CATGGGGCCGGTGTTCCTCAACGCCAACCGGGGCAAACGCTCGGTGGCGATGGACCTCAAGGCGCCGGGCGCGGCGCAGGCGCTGCTGCGCCTGGCGAAGACCGCCGACGTGCTGGTGACCAACGTGCGGCCGCGCGCCATGGCGCGCCTCGGCCTCGGCCCCGAGGCGCTGGCCGAGGCCAATCCCCGCCTGATCCAGGCCGCGCTGGTGGGCTTCGACCAGCAGGGGCCCTACGCCGACCGGCCGGCCTACGACGACCTGATCCAGGGGGCGGCGGGGATCCCGCACGCCTTCGAGCGCTCGGGCCGGGCGCCGGCCTACATCCCCACCGCCGCCGCCGACCGGATCGTCGGGCTGGCCGCGGTCAACGCGATCCTGGCGGCGGTGATCGAGCGGGAGCGTTCGGGCCTCGGCCAGCGGGTCGAGATCCCGATGTTCGAAACCATGGCCGCCATGGTGATGGGCGACCACATGGGGGGGCTGGTCTACGACCCGCCCCACGGCCCCTCGGGCTACCCCCGCCACCTGTCCCCGGACCGCCGCCCCTATGCGACGGCCGACGGCTGGATCTGCGCGCTGGTCTACACCGACGCCCACTGGCGGCGGTTCTTCGCCGCCATCGGCCGCCCGGAGATGCCCGACGCCGACGCGCGCTACGCGACCTTCCCCGCCCGCATGGCCAACATCAACCTGGTCTACGCCGAGCTCTCGGCGATCCTGCAGACCCGCACCACCGAGGACTGGCTCGCCCTCTTCCAGGAGGCCGACATCCCCGCGATGCCGATGCACACGTTCGAGAGCCTGCTCGAGGACCCGCATCTCGCCGCCACCGGCTTCTTCCGGCGCGAGGAGCACCCGACCGAGGGCCCGATCCTGGGCATGGCCGTGCCCGCGCGCTTCTCGCGCACCCCGGCCGCGCCCGACCGCCCCGCCCCGGCGCTGGGCCGCGACGGCGAGACGGTGCTGGCCGAGGCCGGGTTCTCGGCCGACGAGATCGCGGCGCTGGCCGAGGCCGGCGCCCTGCGCCGCCCCGCCTGACGCCTGTTCCCAAGGAGGATCCCATGGACTTCGCCCTCACCGACGACCAGGCCCAGATCAAGGACGCGATCGCGCGGATCTGCGCCCGCTTCGACGACGCCTACTGGCTGAAGCGCGACCGCGAGGGCGGGTTCCCGACCGACTTCTACGACGCGCTCGCCGCCGAGGGCTGGCTGGGGATCTGCACCAAGGAGGCGCAGGGCGGCGCGGGGCTGGGGGTGACCGAGGCCTCGATCATGATGCGCGAGATCGCGGAGTCGGGGGCGGGGCTCTCGGGCGCCTCGGCGGTGCACATCAACATTTTCGGCTTGAAGCCGGTCGACGTGTTCGGGACGGAAGAGCAGAAGGACCGGATGATCCGGCCGATGGCCGAGGGGCGGGCGAAGGCCTGCTTCGGGGTGACCGAGCCGAACACCGGGCTGAACACCACCCAGCTGAAGCTGCGGGCCGAGAAGCGGGGCGACCGCTACGTGGTGAACGGGCAGAAGGTGTGGATCTCGACCGCGCAGGTGGCCGACAACATCCTGCTGCTGGCGCGCACCACGCCGCTCGACGAGGTGAAGAACCCCACCGAGGGCCTGTCGCTGTTCTACACCCCCTTCGACCGCGAGCGCATCAAGGTCAACGAGATCGAGAAGATGGGCCGCAAGGCGGTCGATTCGAACGAGCTGTTCTTCGAGGATTTCGAGATCCCCGAGGCCGACCGCATCGGCGAGGAGGGCAAGGGCTTCCGCTACATCCTCGACGGGATGAACCCCGAGCGGATCCTGATCGCGGCCGAGGCGGTGGGGCTGGGCTTCGCGGCCCTGCGCAAGGCGACGGCCTATGCCAGGGAGCGGATCGTCTTCAACCGGCCCATCGGCCGGAACCAGGCGATCCAGCATCCGCTGGCGCAGAAATACGCCGCGTTGGAAGCGGCCTGGTGGGTGACGATGAAGGCGGCGTGGGAATACGACAACGGCATGCCCTGCGGCGCCTCGGCCAACATGGCGAAGTATCTCGCCGGCGAGGCCGGCTTCGACGCCTGCCAGCAGGCGGTGATGACCCATGGCGGCTTCGGCTACGCCCGCGAGTACCACGTCGAGCGCTACCTGCGCGAAAGCCTGATCCCACGCATCGCGCCGGTCTCGCCGCAGCTCGCGCTGTGCTTCATCGCCGAGCGGGTGCTGGGGCTGCCGAAGTCCTACTGACGCCGGCCGTTCCGCCGGGGACGCGGGCGCCCCGGCGCGTCCGCTGCGCGGCCGCGACCGCCCCGCCCTGCGTCCCCTTCGGCGGCGAGGCGGGGCGCCTCGGGCGGCCATCCGACTGCGCGTTTCAAGACCTCGCCAGGACCGCCGGCGGAGCGGGGGCTCGCCCTCGCTCCGGCGCCGCCGAGCTTGCGCTCATCGAAGAACCGCCGGATCGGGTCTGGAAACGGCCTCGCACGTCCCCGCCCGGGACGGGGGCGCAGGGCGGGCCAGCCGCGGCCGCGCAGCGGACGCGCTGGGGCGTCCGCGCCCCGTCGGGGTCTACTCGGCCGCGGTCTCCCGGGCGGCCTCGCGGACCATGGCGAGGAGCTCCATCATCTCGGGGTCCTCGATGCCCAGCGCGTGGAGGCTGTCGAGCAGGTTCTCGAGATACTCGCGGTTGGTGCCCAGGCGGCCCTCGGCGGTGGCGATGCGGCGGGCGCGCTCGGGGCGGGGCAGGAATACGAAGCGGTCGTTGGCGCGGTCGGCGAGAAAGCAGATCGCCTCGACCTCGCCCTGCGGGGTCTCGACCGGCAGGAAGGCGGGGATGTAGGCCCCGGTGATCATCTCGCGCATCCACATGATCCGCGTCTCCTCGTCGGCGATGCCGCCGGGCAGGCGCATGGCGACGCCCTCGCAGGCATGGCCGGGGTCGGCGTCGAGCGCGGCCATCAGGCCCGGACATTCGGGGGAGCCGCGGCCCCCCTCGAGATGCATGCAGAAGCTGCGGCGGAAGCCCTGCAGCCGGGCGCGGCGGAACTCGGCCACCCGCACCGCGGGGTCCCAGATCAGCGAGCCGTAGCCGAAGATCCACAGGTCCTCGCCCTCGCGCCCGCGCAGCAGGTCGCGGCGCGAGGCCTCGCGCTGCGCCTCCGACCAGCGCCAGGCGACGGGATCGCGGCCGGCCTCGGCCTCGACCGCGTCGAGCTCGCCGATCCAGGCCTCCATCCGCCGGAAACGCGAGGTCATCGGGTCCTGCACCCGGCCGCGCAGGGCGGGCATGTGGCGGTAGGCGTCGTCGGAGATGCTCATTCGCGCGACCCTGCCCTCATGGCTTGAGGAACACAAGCGCCGCCCCGCCCACGATCAGGGCGAACCCGAGAAGCTGGGAGGGGGCCAGCGCCTCCTTCAGATAGGTCGAGGAGAAGACCACGAACACCGCGAAGGTGATCGCTTCCTGCATCGTCTTGAGCTGGGCGGCCGAATAGACGGCGTGGCCGATGCGGTTCGCGGGCACCGCCAGCCAGTATTCGAAGAAGGCGATCCCCCAACTGACGAGCACCACGCCCCACAGCGGCGCAGAGGCGAACTTGAGGTGCCCGTACCAGGCGAAGGTCATGAACACGTTGGAGGCCACCAGCATCAGCGGCGGCAGCACCCAGGGCCAGATCGAGGGGGAGACGGCGGGCATGTCGGTCCGAGAAGCGGCGGGAGGGACGCCCCCGCCGCGCGCGCCGCGCCCCCGCGGCGGGGAGCGCTCAGGCTATCGTGAATTCCGCGGCCCCGAGGGCGCCGAGATCGAAACGCATCGTCGCAGGGGCGGGGATCGGCGTGGGCGGCAGGTGGGCGCCGAGCAGCAGCACCTCGCCGGCCTTCAGCGTCTGGCCGAGCGCGTTGAACCGGTTCGCCAGGAACGCCACCGCCGTGAGCGGGTCCATCGGCGCGGCCCCCGCCTTGTCGAGCATCGTCTCGCCGTTGCAGGTCACCACCGAGCGCAGCGCCGAGGGGTCCACGTCGTGAGGCGGCAGGCCCGGTCCGCCGATGACGATGCCGCGGTTGTTGATGTTCTGCGACAGGATCGAGAAGGGCGCGGCCTTGCCCATGCCGCGGGGATCCAGCAGCTCGAAGGCCGGGGCCAGCCGCTCGACCGCCTCGATGACCGAGGCGCGGTCGTGGCCGTGCTCGCGGGGCGCGATGTCGGCCTTCAGGATCGCGCAGATCTCGGGCTCGATGGCGAAGGTGTGGAAGTCGGCGGCGGCGAGCGTCGCGGGGGATCTCCGCACCAGGTCGGCACAGATGCAGGCGGCGCCCGGCTCGCTCAGGCCCATCGCGTCCATCTGGGCGGCGGTGTTCCAGGCGATCTTGCGCCCGCCGATCCCGCCATGGGCGGCGGCGAGCTTCTCGACCACCCGCGCCTGCAGGGCGTAGGCCTCGACCAGGCTCTGCGGCGCCGAGGCGCCGAGGTCGTCGAAAGGCGCGCGGGCCATGATCGCGTCGGCGATGCGGGCGGCTTGATCGGTCATCTGTGGGGCCTCCGGTTGGGCGAGGGCGGTCAGGCGCGGCGGAAGCCCGCCATCCAGTCCTCCATCGCCTCGGCGTGGATCGTGAGCGAGCGGGCGACGGCGGGCAGGGTCGAGACCTGGGCGCACCAGTCCTCGATCCGCGGCGGCAGGACCAGGGGGCGGTCCATCTCCGCCCCCAGCATCGCGCCCATCTGCAGGGTGCAGGGATAGGCGAGGTCGGCGAGCGTCACGCCCTCGCCCGCCAGCACCGCGGCGGCGGCGTCGAGCTGGTCGAGCCGCTCCAGCGCCGCCTCGACGCCCGCGCAGGCGGCCTCGACCGCCTCGGGCTCCGCCCGCCAGTCGCGCTTGACCAGCGGGAACAGGGCGCGGACGGCGGCCTCGACGCGGGTGTCGTGGAAACCGAGCAGGGCGCGGACGCGCGCGCGGGCGAAGGGCTCGGAGGGCATCAGCGGCGGCTCGGGGGCGATCTCGTCCAGGAACTCCATCATGGCGTTGGAATCGTGCAGCGGAACGCCGTCCACCACCATGCCCGGCACCGAGCCCGCGGGAACCAGCCGGCGATACTCGTCCGAGCCGTAGCCGCCCGGCGGCGGGACCTCCTCGAACGGCAGGCCCTTGAGGTCGAGCACGATGCGGACCTTGGCCACGAAGGCCGAGACGCCGATGCCGTAGAGGGTGATGATCACGCCAGCCGCTCCTTCAGCTCGTCGAGGCGATGGCAGCCGAGCTGGGACATCACGTTCGACAGCTCGTCGCGCAGGATGAACTCCGCGTGGCCCGCGCCCGGCGCGCCCAGCGCCGCGACGCCCCACACGAAGCCCCGGCCGAGAAAGCACATCTTCGCCCCCAGGGCCACCGCCCGGGCGACGTCGGCGCCGGACGCGATGCCGCTGTCGAAGATGATTTCGGTGCGCTCCCCCACCGCCGCGACGATGCCGGGCAGCGCGTCGATGGCGGCGCAGCCGATGTCCACCTGCCGGCCGCCGTGGTTGGAGACCCAGACCGCGTCGACCCCGATCTCGACCATCTTCTCGGCGTCCTCGGGGTGCAGCACGCCCTTGACGATGAAGGTTCCGGGCCAGAGGTCGCGGATCTCGGCCACCGCCTCGGGCGTCAGGTCGTGGCCGAGGTTCTTAGCGGTGAACTCGGCCATGGTCTTCATGTCGCCCGCCGGCACGTAGGGGGCGAGGGTCCGCATGGTCGGCACGCCGCGCCGCCAGGTGGCCAGCGCCCAGCTCGGGCGGCTCAGCACGTCGGCGATCAGCCGCGGCGTGGTCTTGGGCGGCATGCCCACGCCCGCGCGCCGCTGGCGTTCCCGGCGGGACGAGCGCGGGATGTCCACCGTCAGCACCAGCGCCTTGGCGCCCGCGTCATGGGCGCGGCGGATCAGGTCCTTGCGCGCCGCCTCCTGGGTGGGGGCGTAGAGCTGGAACCAGAAGTCCGGGTTGACCCGGGCGATGTCCTCGAGGCTTTCGCCCGCCACGGTCGAGAGGCAGTAGGGGATGCCCCGCTCGGCCGCCATGGCGGCCAGCGCCTTCTCGATGCCGGGCCACATCAGGCTCTGCAGCCCCACGGGGGCCACGCCGATGGGGGCGGTCCAGGTGCGGCCGAGCAGGGGGGCCGAGGTGTCGGGCGTGCGGGCGGCGCGCATCATCCGCGGCACCATGGTCACGGCGTCCATGCGCTCGCGGTTGCGCTTCAGCGCGGTCTCGGCGCCGGTGCCGCTGTCCAGGAACTCCCACGCCACGCGGGGCATCCGTCGGCGCGCGCGGCGACGCAGGTCTTCCATCGAGACCAGTTTTTCCAGATTGGCCATGGTGTCCTCCCGCGCGCAGCAAGCCCGGCGGGAGGGGCCGCGTCAAGCCGGTCGGAAGGTAAGGCGACGCGCGGCCCGGCGCCGGCGGCCGGGGTCCCGCGAGGCGGAAACGCCGGGGGCGTCCCGGGCTCGACCCGGGGCCTTCGCCGTGCCGATCCGGGCACGGCGGGCCGTGAGGCGGGCGGCGGGCAGGAGGCCCCGGGTCAAGCCCGGGGCGGAGGCGGCTGCGGCAGGCCGGCGAGGGGCGCGCGGGAGGCAGGAGACCCTGGGGCGAGCCCGGGGCCCCCTTGGTGAGGCGGTCGCGGCGGCCGGCGGGGGGCGGGGCGTCAGACCCGGCGCCCCTCCACCCACAGGCCCCGCACCACGGGCGCGGCATGGGCGGTGCGCACCCGCACCAGGTCGGCGCGCAGGCCGGGGGCGATCTCGCCGCGGTCGGTCAGGCCGGTCGCCTGCGCCGGGGCGCGGGTGACCGTCGCGAAGCCCCTGGCGATGTCCCCGGTCATCTCGCCCAGCTTCACCGCCGCCATCAGCAGCGAGGCGGGCACGTAGTCCGAGCTGAGGATGTCGAGCAGCCCCTCTGCCGCCAGATCCGCCGCCGCGACGTTGCCGGAGTGGGAGCCGCCCCGCAGCAGGTTGGGCGCGCCCATCATCACCGCGATGCCGTGGTCGCGGCAGGCGCGGGCGGCCTCCAGCGTGGTGGGGAACTCGGCGATGCGGGCGCCGTGGCGGGCCGAGGCCTCGACATGGGCCACGTCGGTGTCGTCGTGGCTGGCCAGCGTCGCGCCCCAGGCGCGGGCGGCGGCGACGGCCTCGGTCTCGTGCGGAGTGGAGACGCGCAGGCTCAGCTCGCCCAGGAACTGCATGTATTCGTCGAACTCGGCCTGGGTCCGGCCGTGCTTGCCCATGTGGTATTTCTTCAGCTGGGCGATGTCGCGGAACTGCCGGAAGCCGGGGGTGTGGTCCATCAGCGAGACGATGCGGACCTCGTCCTGGGGGGTGAACTCGGCCAGCTCCTCGACCAGGGTCTCGGAGCAGATCTCGGCGCGCAGGTGGAGGAGGTGCGAGATGCGCAGCGCGCCCTGGCGCTTGAGGGCGTTGATCGCGTCGGTCGCCTCGCGGGCGTACTTGCCATACGCGGCCTTCTCGAAGCTGGCGACCGAGCCCACGCGGATCGCGTCGAAGACGGTGGCGATGCCGGTGGAGGCGAGCTCGGCGTCATGGGCGATGACGGCGGCCTCGCGCGGCCAGTCGACGCCGGGGCGGGGCTGGCAGTGACGTTCGAGGTTGTCGGTGTGCAGCTCGATCAGGCCGGGGGCGAGGAGGTCGCCCTCGAGGTCCTCGCCGGCGCGGGTCCGGCCGGGGTCGATCTCGGCGATGCGGCCGTCGCGGATCACGACGGAGCCGGCGATCACCTCGTCGGCCAGCACCAGGCGGGCGTTGGTCAGCACGGTCTCGCGGGCGGAGGCGGCGGCGCGCGCGGGGGCTTCGGCGAGGGTCATGCGGGGCTCCGGGTCAAGGGGGCTTCGGCGCGGGGCGCGGGGGCGAGGGCGGCGAGGAAGGCCGCCGTGGCGGCGTCGAGCGCGCCGCTGTTGTCGATGGTGCGCACGTCCGGGCCCTGGGGCAGGGCGGGGGGCGCGCGGCGCAGGCGGGCTTCGATCTCGCCTTCCGTCTCGCGGCCGCGGCGGGCGATGCGGCGGGCGCGGATCTCGGGGTCGGCGGTCAGGGCGAGGATGCGCACGGGGGCGAAGCGGTTGCGCGCCTCGGCCGTCACGGCGCGGGAGACGTTGATCATCACGTGCCGGCCGGCGGCGAGCGCGGTCTCGACCGCCGCGGGGATGCCGTAGGCGAGCCCGTGGGCGCGCCAGTGCAGGGCGAAGTCGCCGAGCGCCGCGCGGCGGGCGAAATCGGCCTCCGAGACCGGCTCGTGGTCCTCGCCGGGGCCGGCGGGGCGGGTGATGGTGCGGGTCGGGAACAGCAGGTCGGGGCGCGCGGCGCGCGCGGCGGCGATCAGCGTGTCCTTGCCCACGCCCGACGGGCCCACGACCAGGTGCAGGGTGCCGCGCATCAGGCGGGCTCCGCCACGGGGTCGGGGGCGCGGGGGGCGAAGGCGGAGACGTCGACCTCGCGGTCGCAGACCTCGGCGCGGGCGGCGGCGTCGTGGAAGATGCCCAGGATCGCGGCGCCTCGCGCCTTCGCCTCGCGGATCAGGTCGAGGACCACGGCGCGGTTGACCGGGTCGAGGGAGGCGGTGGGCTCGTCGAGGAGCAGGGCGGGGTACGCGTGGGCGAAGCCGCGGGCGATGTTCACCCGCTGCTGCTCGCCGCCCGAGAAGGTCATCGGCGAGAGGGTCCAGAGCCGCCGGGGCACGTTGAGCCGGGCGAGGAGGTCGGCCGCGCGCGCCTCGGCCTCGGCGCGGGGGCGGCCCAGCGCGAGGAGGGGGTCGGCGACCACCTCGAGCGTGGGCACGCGGGGCACGACGCGCAGGAACTGGGAGACGTAGCCCAGCGTCTCGCGGCGCAGCGCGATGATCTCTCGGGGCGCGGCGCGGGCGACGTCGAGCGCGCCCACCCGGATCGAGCCGGAGGCGGCGAGGTAGTTGCCCCAGACCATGCGCAGGAGCGTCGACTTGCCCGCGCCGGAGGGGCCGGCGAGGGCCACGCACTCGCCGGGGGCCACGTGGAAGTCGGCGCCCTCGACGACGGGCAGCACCTGGCCGCCCTGCTGGTGGAGGGTGAAGGTCTTGGAGACGGAGCGGAGCTCGATCATCGGGGGGTCCTCGGGTCGGTCGGGACGGGACTCGCTTGCCCTTCGGGCTGCGCATCGCCCGCCCGCCGACCCCGCCGCGGCAGGCGGACGGCCGGCGTCGGGAGCGGGGTCGGCGGGCGGGCGGTGCCGGCGCGAAGCGTCCGGCAAGTCCCGTCCCGACCGATCCCGCGGTGGCGCGACGGCGCAGGAAGCGTTTCGGCGCAAGGCGCTATCTTTCGGGTACTGCTCATGCCTGGAGCACCGAGCTGACCAGCAGCTGCGTGTAGGGATGCTGGGGATCGTCGAGCACCTGGTCGGTCAGCCCGGTCTCGACCACCCGCCCGCCCTTCATCACCATCAGCCGGTCCGCCAGCAGCCGCACCACCGCGAGGTCGTGGGTCACGATGATCGCCGAGAGCCCCAGCTCCCGCACCAGCCCGCGGATCAGGTCCAGCAGCCGCGCCTGGACGGAGACGTCGAGACCCCCCGTCGGCTCGTCCATGAACACCAGCCGCGGCCCGGTCACCAGATTGCGCGCGATCTGCAGGCGCTGCTGCATGCCGCCCGAGAAGGCTGCGGGGCGGTCGTCGATCCGCTCGGGCGCGATCTCGACCTTGCCCAGCCAGTCCGTCGCGCTCTCGCGGATCGCGCCGTAGTGGCGCGCGCCGACGGCCATCAGGCGCTCGCCGACGTTGGCGCCGGCCGAGACGGTCATGCGCAGCCCGTCGCGCGGGTTCTGGTGCACGAAGGCCCAGTCGGTGCGCATCAGCATCCGCCGCCGCGGCTCGGACAGCGCGCGCACGTCGACCGTCCCGAGGTCGCGGGTCGCGTAGCGCACCCGGCCCGCGTCCGGATCCATCTGGCCGGAGATGCACGACAGCAGCGTCGACTTGCCCGAGCCGCTCTCGCCCACGATGCCCATGACCTCGCCGGGCCAGAGCTCGAAGGAGACGTCCTCGCAGCCGATCCGCGCGCCGTAGCGGCGGGTCAGGCCCTCGACGGTGAAGAGCGGCGCGGCCGGGGCCGGGGCCAGGGGGGCGTCGCTCATGATCTCGGCTCCAGGGCGGCGGAATAGTCGACGGGGACCAGGATCCGGTCGAGGTTGCCGAGCACCATCGGGCCATGCTCGGCCGAGGTGCGCGTCTTGATCTCGGCCCATTCCTCCTGGGCCATGAAGGCGGCCCACTTCGCCTGCATCTCCGCCTCGTCCCGCCAGGCGAGGAGGTAGACGAAGTTCAGCTCGTCCTCTCCCAGCGGCCGGCGGTCCTCCTCCCACATCGCCAGGATGCGGAAGTCGAGCGCCCGCATCAGCCGGGCGGCGTGGTCGCGGAAGCGGGCGTGGAACGCCTCGCGCGCGGCGGGGTCGATGCGGTAGACGCGCAGCTGGTTGATCATGCCGGGGCTCCGTGGGGCGCGGCTGCGGGGGCGGAGGCGCCGACGTGGCCCGCCTCGATCCGGCCGCGGCAGTGGTCGGTGTCCGAGCACACGAACATGCGCCCGCCCGCGTCGTCCACGATCACCTCGTCGAGGTAGACCCCGCGCGCGTCGCAGAGCGCGCAGGCCTCCCTGGCGCCGCCGGGATCGAAGGGGTGGTCCTCGAAGTCGAGGCTGACCACCTCGGTCCAGGGCGGGATCGCGTAGATCCGCTGCTCGCGCCCGGCGCCGAACAGCTGCAGGGCGGGCGAGTTCGACATCTTGGGGTTGTCGAATTTTGGAATGGGCGAGGGGTCCATGACATACCGCCCTTCCACCTTCACCGGATACGCATACGAGGTCGCGATATGGCCGTGCCGCGCGATGTCCTCGTAGAGCTTCACGTGCATCAGCCCGTATTCCTCGAGCGCGTGCATCTTGCGGGTCTCGGTCTCGCGCGGCTCGAGGTAGCGCAGCGGCTCGGGGATCGGCACCTGGTAGACGAGGATCTGGCCCTCGGTCAGCGGCGTCTCGGGGATGCGGTGGCGGGTCTGGATGAGGGTCGCCTCGGCCGTCGCCTCGGTGGTGGCGACGCCCGCGACCCGCTGGAAGAATTTTCGAATGGAGACCGCGTTGGTGGTGTCGTCGGCGCCCTGGTCGATGACTTTCAGCGTGTCCTCGGGGGTGAGGGTCGCCGCCGTCACCTGCACGCCGCCGGTGCCCCAGCCGTAGGGCATGGGCATCTCGCGGCTGGCGAAGGGGACCTGGTAGCCGGGGATCGCCACCGCCTTCAGCAGCGCCCGGCGGATCATCCGCTTGGTCTGCTCGTCGAGGTAGGCGAAGTTGTAGTCGGGGTCGGCCCGGGTGGGAGCGGCGGCTGTCATTGGGCGGCCTCCTTCGCGGCCTGCGCCTCGGCCCGGGCTTGCGCCTGCGCGGCCTCGGCCTCGCGGCGGAGCTGGCGGATCAGCTCCAGCTCGGCCTGGAAGTCGACGTAGTGGGGCAGCTTGATGTGCTCCAGGAAGCCGGTGGCCTGGATGTTGTCGCAGTGGGAGAGGACGAATTCCTCGTCCTGGGCGGGGGCGCCGACGTCGTCCTCGCCGAGCTCCTTCCAGCGCATCGCCCGGTCGACGAGGGCCATCGAGATCGCCTTGCGCTCGCAATGGCCCAGCGTCAGGCCGTAGCCGCGGGTGAACTGCGGGGGCTCGGTGCGCGAGCCGGCGAACTGGTTGACCGTCTCGCATTCGGTCAGCTCGACCTCGCCGATCTCGACCGCGAAGCCGAGCTCGGGGATCTCGGCCTCGACCGCGACCATCCCCACGCGCAGCTCGCCCACGAAGGGGTGGTTGCGGCCGTAGCCGCGCTGGGTGGAGTAGGCGAGCGACAGGGTGAACCCCTCGTCGGCGCGCGCCAGCGCCTGCAGGCGCAGGGCGCGGTCGGCGGGGAAGGCGAGCGGCTGGCGGGTGAGGTCGGAGGGGGTCTCGCCGCCCTCGGGTTCCGATTGCAGCAGGCCCTCGGCGTCGAGGAACTCGGCGATGTGGGGCGTGCGCTCGGCGAGCGGGGGGGCGGTGGGGGCCTCGGGCGCCTCGCCCTCGGCGGCCAATGCAAAATCTATCAGGCGGTGGGTGTAGTCGAAGGTCGGGCCCAGCACCTGGCCGCCGGGGGCGTCCTTGAAGGTCGCCGAGACGCGGCGGGAGACGGCCATCTCGGAGGTTTCCAGCGGGACCGAATGGCCGAACCTCGGCAGGGTGGTGCGGTAGGCGCGAACCAAAAAGATCGCCTCGATCAGGTCGCCGCGGGCCTGCTTGATCGCGAGCGCCGCGAGGTCGGGATCGTGGAGCGAGCCCTCGGCCATCACCCGGTTGACGGCGAGCGTCATCTGCTCGCGGATCTGGGCGAGGCTGAGCTCGGGGACCGAGACGTCGCCGCGGCGCGCCTCCGCCAGCCAGGCGTGGGCGTTGTCGATCGCCCGCTCGCCGCCCTTCACGGCCACATACATCGCTCAGACCTCCCGGAGGCGGGTGGAGCGGGGGAGGGCGGCGAGCCGCCCCTCCGCCGCCAGGAACAGGTCGCGGCCCTGGGGGAAGAGCGCGCGGTTGGGCGCGGCCAGCGCCAGGATCTCCGCACGGGAGGAGCCGAGGGCGAGGCGCGCGGTCCCGCGGATGCCGGGGCCGGTCAGCTCGGCCTCGGCGCCCTCGAAGGCGTCGAGCAGCACGACCAGCGTGGTGGAGCGGTCGGGGTATTCGGGCGTCCCGATCGCGAAGCGGTCGAGCTCGGCGAGCAGGGAGGCGGGCGAGCCGAAGGCGAAGGCGGCCGCCTCGGGCGCCGCGTTCAGGGGCGCGTTGCAGTGGAAGCGCAGCCAGGCCTCGACGGGGCCGGCGCGCAGCTCGGGGGCGAGCCAGACCGGCGTCTCGGCGTCCACCAGCGTCAGGGCCAGCGCGCCGGCGGCGGGCGGCAGGGGCGCGGGCGGGCGGGCGCCGCCTGCGTGCTGCAGGGTCCCGGGGCGGGACATCGCGTCGAGGGCGGCGCGGAAGGCGCGCGAGGCCTCGGCGGGCGCGTCGGCGAAGGCGCCGTCCAGCGCCTCGGCGGCGAAAGCGGTCATCCGTCCTCTCCCCGGACCATGGTGAAGAACTCGACCTTCGTCGCGGCGGCGCGGGCGGCGCGGGCCTCGGCCCGTGCGCCCGCCTCCTCGCGCAGGGGGCTGAGGATCGCGGTCTCGACCTCGCGCGCCGCCCCGGTCTGCATCAGGGCGTCGGCGAGGGCCGCCAGCGTCGCCTTGCGCTTGTCGCGGCCCTGCACCCAGGCGTGGCCGACCTCGCCCGAGGCCAGGCGCAGGGCGCCGCGGGTCACGGTCATCTCGCCGAGATTGAACGGCGCGCCGACCGCTCCCGCCCGTCCGCGCAGCATCACCGCGCCGGATTCGGGCCGGCGCAGCCACTCGTAGCCGCCGGGTTCCTCGGGGGAGGGGAGGGCGGAGGCCTCCCACAACGCCGCCAGCCGCTCGGCCGGGGCCCTGGCCAGCGTGCTCATCCAGCCCCTGCGGGCGGCGATCTGATCGGGAGAGGTCACAGGTTGCATTTCTGTCTAGCCAACTCGACAACTGCACAAGTATGGTATCGCCGAGTCGGCGCGTGAAAGCAACGCGCGATTGGTGACATCTGCATGACGGCCGGGAGGATCGGATGCCGCAGGGACTGGGGGGGCGGGCGCAGGCGGGCGAGGGGGCGGAGGCGCCGGCCGGCCCGATCTGGGCGCGGATCCGCGACGCGCTGGCCGAGGAGATCCGCGAGGGCCGCTGGGCGACGGGGGAGCGTCTGCCCTCCGAAACCGCGCTCGCCGCCCGCTTCGGGGTCAACCGCCACACCCTGCGCCGGGCGACGGCGGCGCTGGCCGAAGCGGGGCTGGTGCATGTGCGTCGCGGCGCAGGCGCGACGGTGACCCACGCCACGACCGACTACCCGATCTCGCGCCGCACGCGGTTCTCGGAGAACCTGCGTGCGGCGGGGCGGGAGCCGACGCGGCGGATCCTGTCGCTGGAGACGCAGGCGGCGAGCCGGGCGGAGGCCGAGGCGCTGGAGATCGCGCGCGGCGCGCCGGTGCATGTCTACGAGGGGCTGACGCTGGCCGACGGGGTGCCGATGGCGGTGGCGCGCACGGTGTTCCCGGCGGCGGCGCTGCCCGGCCTGCCGGAGGCGCTGCGCGAGACCGGCTCGATCACCGCGGCGCTCGCGGCCGGGGGGGTCGCGGACTACACCCGGCGCTGGACGCGGATGACCGCCTGCCGGCCGGGCGTGCTGATCGCGCGCCACCTGATGATCCCCGAGACCACGCCGCTGCTGCGCGCCGAGAGCCTGAGCGAGGACGCGGCCGGACGGCCGGTGGAATACGGGCTGACCTGGTTCTGCACCGACCGCACGCCCCTGCTGATCGCCGAGCCGGGCGCCGCCCCCGAACAGCGCTCCGCCTGACGAGGCGCGCCCGGGGCGCGCCCGGGGCCTCCCGTCCGCCCGGGCGCCGCGTCGGGCGTCGCGCTCGGGCCGGGCGTCGGGCCCGCGGCGCAGGACCTGCGGGGCGCCCGGGGGCGGAGGCCGCGAGCGGCGGACCGCGGGGCAGGGACCCGCGGGCGGGTCGCAGGGCGTCGGTCGGGGGGCGTCGCCGGTCGGGGCGGGCCTCAGGCCAGCGGCTTCTCCATGAACACGCTCGAGCCGTTCTCCTGGTAGTCGCCGAAGGGGCCGCGGCGGACGTAGCCGGCGCGCTCGTAGGCGCGGATCGCCTCGGGGCTGGCCTCGCCCGTCTCCAGGCGCATGATCGGCAGGCCGCGGGAGCGCGCCTCGGCCTCCAGCGCCGCCAGGATCGCGCCGGCGAGGCGGCGGCCGCGGCGCTCGGGGCGGGTGAACATCCGCTTCAGCTCGCCGTAGCCGTCGAGCGGCGCGAAGCCGCCGCAGGCGGCGGGCTCGCCCTCGCTCCAGGCCACCACGAAATGCACCTGCGCATCGATCAGCTGCTGGGGCGAGAAGGCGTAGCGCACCTCGGGCGGGTAGATCGAGGCGAGCTCCGCCTCGCTGCCCGCGATCAGCTCCAGCGCCTCGGGGGCGGCGACGGGGGTGGGGCGCACCTCCACCGCAGGGGCGGCGGAGGCGGAGGGATCGGCGGCGGACATGGCGGCTCCTTCGGGTCGGATCGAGCCTCCCATCAGCCCCGGCGGGCGCGAGGCGTCAAGCGGGGGGTTGCCTCCTGCGCCCGGCGCGCCATTGTCGCGCACGACCGCCCCCCGGGGACGCCGCGGCGATCCTGCGGGGCGATCCGCGCCCGCCGCCCGTCCGAGCCAGCCGACCAGCGAGACCGCCATGCGCTACTTCCCCCTGTTCCTCGACCTGCGCGGCCGCTCGGTGCTGATCCGCGGCGGCGGCGAGACCGCGGCCCAGAAGGCGCGCCTGTTCCTGCGCACGGAGGCCGAGGTGACGGTGATGTGGCCGGAGCTGAACGAGGAGCTCGCCGCCCTCGCCGCCCAGGGGCGCCTCGCCCATCTGCCCGCGCGCGACGACCGCGCCGCGGTGGCGGGCGCCTGGCTCGCCATCGGCGCGAGCGACGTGGACCCCGAGGGCGACGCGGAAATGGCGCGCAAGGTCCGCCGCTGGGGGCGGGTGGTCAACATCGTCGACCGGCCGGAGCTGTGCACCGCCATCACGCCGGCCATCGTCGACCGCGACCCCCTGGTCGTCGCCATCGGCACCGAGGGCGTGGCCCCGGTGCTGGCCCAGCGGGTGAAGACGCTGGCCGAGAGCTTCCTCAGCTCCGCCACCGGCCCGTTCCTCGCAGGCCTCGCCGAGCTGCGCCCGCGGATGATGGAGACGCCGCTGGAGCCCAGCCCGCGGGCCTTCTGGAACTGGATCATGGACGGCCCCCGCCTGCGCGCCGAGGCGGGCGACGTCCCGGGCGCGCTGGAGGAGGTGCGCGCGGCGGTGGAGCGCGGCCGGGCCCCGGTCTCGGTCGCGGCCCGGCTGAGCCTGCTGGAGCTGCCGTCGGACGTCGACCTGATGCCCCTGCGCGCGGTCCGGCGGATGCAGGAGGCGGACCTGGTGGCGCATCCGACCGACGCGCCCGCGGCCGCGCTGGAGCTGGCGCGGCGGGACGCGGAGCGCTCGGCGGCCGATCCGCTCGACCTCGAGGCGATCCGCGAGGCGCTGGCCGAGGGCGGCCGGGTGGCGGCGCTGGCGCGCGGCGAGGCGGTCGCGGAGGCGCTGGCGGCGCTCTCGGCGCTGGGCCAGCCGGTGGAGACGATCCGCGCCGGCGCCGCGGGCGGCTGAGGGCGCGCAGGATCGCGAGGACTGCGCCGCGACGAGCGGCGGCGGAGGCCCCGGGTCGTGCCCGGGGCGCCCGTGGGGCGGGCGTCCGGCAAGCCGAAGACGGCTGCGTCGGGGAAGGCCCGGGGGTCCTCTCCCGCAGGGATCAGGCGGCGAGGCCGCGGGCGATGAGCATCCGCTGGATGTCCGAGGCGCCCTCGTAGATCTGGCAGACGCGCACGTCGCGATAGATCCGCTCCACCGGGAAGTCTCGCGTGTAGCCGTAGCCGCCCAGCGTCTGGATGGCGACGGAGCAGACCCGCTCGGCCATCTCGGAGGTGAAGAGCTTGGCCATCGAGGCCGCCTGCAGGGCCGGGAGGCCCGCATCCTTCACCGAGGCCGCGTGCAGGACCATCTGCCGGCCGGCCTCGACCTGGGTCGCCATGTCGGCGAGGCGGAAGCCGACGGCCTGGTGCTCGATGATCGGTTTGCCCATCGAGACGCGCTCCTTCGCGTAGCCGACGGCGTAGTCCAGCGCGGCCTGGGCCATGCCGACGGCCTGGGCGGCGATGCCGATGCGCCCGCCCTCGAGGTTCGACAGCGCGATGCGGTAGCCCTCGCCCTCCTCGCCCAGCAGGTTTTCCGCAGGGATCTCGAGGTCCTCGAGCGCGATCTGGGCGGTGTCCGACAGGGTCTGACCCAGCTTCTTCTCCAGCGACGCGACCCGCCAGCCGGGGGCGTCGGTGGGGACGATGAAGGCGGAGATGCCTTTCTTGCCGGCCTCGGGGTCGGTGACGGCGAAGACGATGGCGACGTCGGCGTTCTTGCCCGACGTGATGAACTGCTTCACGCCGTTCAGCACGTAGCCCGCGTTGGTGCGCACCGCGCGCGTCCTCAGGGCGGAGGCGTCGGAACCCGCATGCGGCTCGGTCAGGGCGAAGGCGCCCAGCTTCTCGCCGCGCGCCATCGGGCGCAGCCACTGGTCCTTCTGGGCGTCGGTGCCGTAGCGCAGGATCGGGACGCAGCCGACCGAGTTGTGGACCGACATGATCGTCGAGACCGCGCCGTCGCCCCCCGCGATCGCCTCCAGCGCCAGGGCGTAGGCGACATTGTCGGTGAAGGCGCCGTCGAAGTCCTCGGGGACCAGCATGCCCATCAGGCCGAGGCCGCCCATCTCCCGGATCACGTCCTTCGGGAACGCGCCGGTCTCGTCCCAGCGGGCGGAGTTGGGGGCCAGCTTCTCGGCGGCGAAGCGGGCCGCCATGTCGCGAACCATCGCCTGGTCTTCGGTGGGCAGCATCGCGCCTCTCCTCCCTCTGGTCTTGTGGCGCCTCCCCGGCCGGGCCGGGGAGGCGGGTGGTCTTACTTCGGGGCCATGCGGATCGCGCCGTCCAGCCGGATCGTCTCGCCGTTGAGCATCGGGTTGTCGATGATCGAGAAGGCCATCTTGGCGTATTCGCTGGGGTCGCCCAGCCGGCTCGGGAACGGCACCTGCGCGCCCAGCGAGCGCTGCGCCTCCTCGGGGAGGGAGGCGAGCAGCGGGGTCAGGAACAGGCCCGGCGCGATGGTGCAGACCCGGATGCCGGAGCGGGCGAACTCGCGCGCGATGGGGATGGTCATGCCCACGATCCCGCCCTTGGAGGCGGCGTAGGCGGCCTGGCCGATCTGGCCCTCGTAGGCGGCCACCGAGGCGGTGTTGATGATCACGCCCCGCTCCTCGCCGACCGGGTCCTCGGCCTGGATGCGGGCGGCGAACTTGGAGAGCACGTTGAAGGTGCCGATCAGGTTCACGTTGATGATCGAGGCGAACTTCGCCAGCGGCAGCGGGTTGCCGTCGCGGTCGATGACCTTGGCGGGCGGGCCGATGCCGGCGCAGTTGACCAGGATGCGGGCTTTGCCGTGCAGGCCCTCGGCCTCGGCGATGGCCTGCGAGACCTCGTCCTCGTCGACCACGTTCACCTTGTGGAAGCTGCCGCCGATGGCCTTGGCCTTCGCGGTCCCCAACTCCTCGTTGAGGTCGAAGATGGCGACCCTGGCGCCCCTGGCGGCCAGCATCTCGGCCGTCGCCCCGCCCAGGCCCGAGGCCCCGCCGGTGACGATGGCGGCCAGTCCGTCGATCTGCATTCGCTGCGTCTCCTCTCGTTGCCGCGGGCGCCGACGGGGCCCGCGGGGGTCGTCAGGATCGGTAAAGGGCGCGGGGGGAGGGCGCAAGAGTGTCGGACACTAGCCGCTTCGCCCTGCGGGGACGGCGCGGGCGAAGGGGGAGGGAGCGGACTACGGGCGCCCTGCGGGCGGGCTTGGCTGGGTCGGCGCTTGTGGGGAGGTCGAGAGGGAATGGCGGGCGGGGGAGCCTCCGGCGGGCTCCTGACTCACCCAAGAACAAAGCGCCCGCGCCTGTTCTCCGGAGCCGTCTCTCGCTTGGGCTGCCTGAGCGACTCGCCCCCTCCGGTCAAGGACAAGCCGCCTTCGGCGGTCGCTTCGCGATCCTTGACCGGAGGGGGCGAGTCGCTCTGATCGGCGCTCGCGAGAGACGGCTCCGGAGAACAGGCGCTCCCGGGGGGAGCCTGTGGCGAGGGGCGCCGGAGGCGGGCGTGGGGGAGAGATGGGCAGCGGGGGCGGCGGCCCGGCGCGCCGGGGGGCGCGCGGGCTGCCGCGGGGCGGGTCAGCCGACCTTGCGCTCGCGGCCGGCCCAGTGGGGGGTGCGCAGGGCGACCTTGTCGATCTTGCCGAGCGGGGTCTGGGGGAGGGCGTCGACCAGGTGGAAGGACTTCGGCGTGTGCACGCCGCCCTTCCTGGCCTTGACCATCGCGGCGAGCGCTTCGGGGTCGAGCGTCGCGCCGGCCCTGGGGACCACGTAGGCGCAGACGGCCTCGCCCCATTTCTCGTCCGGGATGCCGATCACCGCGGCCATGGCGACGTCGGGATGCTCGGCCAGCGCGTCCTCGACCTCGCGCGGGTAGACGTTGAAGCCGCCCGAGACGATCATGTCCTTGCGCCGGTCGACGATGTAGAGGCGCCCTTCGGCGTCGCGCACCGCCACGTCGCCGGTGCGCAGCCAGCCGTCGCCCAGGGTCTCGGCCGTCAGGTCGGGGCGCTGGTAGTAGCCCTCCATCACCTGCGGGGCCTGGACCGAGATCTCGCCGGGCATGCCTTGCGGCACGTCGTTGCCCTCGGGGTCCAGCAGGCGGACGGTGGCCGAGGAGACGGCGAAGCCGCAGGCCGACAGCAGCTCGGGGCGGCTCACGTCATGGTCGGCGACCGGCAGGACCGCGATCGGGTAGCACTCGGTCTGGCCGTAGAGCTGGGCGAAGACCGGGCCGAATTTCGCGATGGCCTCGCCCAGGCGGGTGGGGGACATCGGCGCGGCGCCGTAGAGCACCATCTCGAGGCTGCTCACGTCGCGGGTCGCCATGTCGGGATGGTCGAGCAGCGCGTAGATCATCGTCGGCACGAGCAGGGTCATCGAGATCTTCTCGGCCTCGATCGTCGCCAGCACCCTGGCCGGGTCGAAGCCGTTCATCAGGTGGATCGTGCCGCCCTTCAGAAGCGTAGGCGTGATCTTGGTGCCCGCCACGTGGGAGATCGGGGCGACGGCGAGATAGCGCGGCTGCGGGGGCAGGTCGAAATCCGCCATCACGGCCAGCGTGATCTTGCCGGCCCCGCCGGCGGTGCGCATCACCCCCTTGGGCCGCCCGGTGGTGCCGCCGGTGAAATTGTAATGCGCAGGCTGGCGCGGGTCGGAGCGGTTGATCGGCGCGCAGTCGGGCTCCGCCGCAGCGGCGGCGAGCAGGTCGGTTCCGTAGTCGGCCGGACCCAGGGTGAGAAACGTCGCGCCGGGGTGGTCGGCCTGCAGCTCGGCCCCGCGCGGGGCGTGATCGGCGGCGTCGACGATCACCACCTGGGCGCCCAGCTCCGCGATCTGGGCGGTCTGGGCCTCGCGCGCGCCGAGCGGGTGCAGCATCGTCGTGGCCCCGCCGAGCGCGATGTTGGCCACGCTGGAGCACCAGGACTCGGGCCGGTTCGCCGAGAGGATCGCGGTGCGCGAGCCGGGGCCGACCCCGTGGCGCTCCAGCACCCGCTGGATGCGGGCGATCAGGCCCGCGGTCTGCGCATAGGTCAGGTCCAGCCGGTCGGAGCGGAAGGCCACGCGTCCCGGGTGGCGGGCCAGCGCCCGGAACACCAGCGTCGAGTCGGTGGGCGTGTCGTGGACGGCTGCGGGCACGGCCGGGGCCTCGGCCTGGGGCTCGGTCGTCGTCATCTCTCTCCTCCCGGCGCGCTGTTTTCCTGCAGGCCCCGGGGCCCGGGGAGGGGACGCGCCGCGCCGATGCGTCGTGCCCTCGGTCAGTCTTCCTTATGGCGCCTCGCGCGGACGAGCGCGACGTCCGTTGCGACGACCGCGGCGCGGCGGGACCGGCCCCGGGCGCCGGGATCGGGGCGCTGGACGGGGCGGCGCCGCTCTGCGATCACCGGGGCTCCCCGATCCCGGAACCGGAGCCCCCCCGATGACCGCCGAACGCCACCGCGAGCTCGAAGCGCGCCTCGTGCGCTACGCCGCCGTCGACACCCAGAGCGACGAGACCGCGGCCGGCTCGCCCTCGACCGAGATCCAGCTCGACCTGCAGCGGATGCTGGTCGCCGAGCTGGAGGAGATCGGGGCGCAGGAGGTGACGCTGACCCCCTACGGCGCGGTGCTGGCGACGATCCCCGCCTCGGAGGGCGTCGAGGCGCCCACGCTGGGGCTGCTCGCGCATGTCGACACCGCGCCGGCCTTCCGGGCGACCGGCGTCAAGCCGCGGGTGATCCGCAACTGGAACGGCGGGCCGATCACCTATCCCGACGCGCCCGACCTGGTGCTGAGCCCCGAGGTCTCGCCCTACCTGGCGGGCAAGGAGGGCGAAGACATCGTGGTCGCCTCCGGGACCACGCTGCTGGGGGCGGACGACAAGGCGGGGGTGGCGATCATCATGACCGCCGCGCGGGCGCTGCTGGCCGATCCCGCGCGGCCCCGGCCGCGGATCCGCATCGCCTTCACCCCCGACGAGGAGATCGGGCGCGGGGTCGACGCGCGCCTGCCCAAGGACCTCGGCGCCGACTTCGCCTTCACCTTCGACGGCGCGCGCAAGGGCGAGATCGAGTTCGAGAGCTTCTCGGCCGACGCCGCCCTGGTGCGGATCGAGGGGGTGGCCACCCATCCCGGCTGGGCCAAGGACAAGCTGGTCAACGCCCTGCACCTGGCGGCGAAGATCGTGCAGACCCTGCCGCAGGCGACCCTGACGCCCGAGACGACCTCGGGCCGCGAGGGGTTCCTGCATGTCTACAAGCTCGAGGGCACGGCTGCGCAGGCCGAGATCGGCGTCATCCTGCGCGACTTCGAACTGGAGGCGCTGGAGCGTCACGGCGCCCTGCTGCGCGCGGTCTGCGAGGCGGCGCAGCTCGGCGAGCCGCGGGCCCGCATCAGCTGCGAGATCCGGCCCCAGTACCGCAACATGCGCTACTGGCTGGAGACGGACATGACGCCCGTCGAGCTCGCCCGCGCCGCCTGCCGGGCGGAGGGGATCGAGCCGGTCTCGACGCCCATCCGCGGCGGCACCGACGGCTCGCGCCTGACGGAGATGGGGGTTCCGACGCCGAACCTCTTCACCGGCATGACCGAGATCCACGGGCCGCTGGAGTGGATCAGCGTCCAGGACATGGCCGCCGCGACCGGCGTCTGCCTGCGGCTCGCGGAGCTGGCGGCGGGCGCCGCCGCCGACTGACCGCCCTCCCGCCGCGGCGCGCCCCCGCCCGCCGCCGGCCCCGCGGCTGCCCCATGCGCCCCCGGGAGCGCCTGTTCTCCGGAGCCGTCTCTCGCGGATGCCGATCAGAGCGACTCGTCCCGGCCGGTCAAGGATCGCGAAGCGACCGCGCCTGCGCGGCTCGTCCTTGACCGGCCGGGGCGAGTCGCTCAGGCATCCATCGGCGAGAGACGGCTCCGGGGAACAGGCGCGGGCGCATTGTTCTTGGGTGAGTCAGGAGCCTGCCGGAGGCTCCCCCGCCAGCCCGTCCCTCGTCGCTTCTCCCCCCACGCGACGCAGCCAAGCCCGCCCGCAGGGCGCCTGTAGTCCGCCCGCCCCGCCAGGGGCGGTCTTGCCCGCTTGGGTCCGGGGGGCTCGACGTTCCCGGCGCCCCGGGTCGCAGGCGCCTTGCTGCCATGCAGCATCTGCAAGGCGGGACTGCGTGCGGATGCGAAATCGTCGCGTGCGGCGGCCGGCGCGGGCGGGCAGGATGGGGGCGAACGGCGGGGCCGGGGCGCGAGTCGCCTGGGCCCCGCCGCATCCGTTTCCGCGGCGCCGCCCCCCGCTTCGCGCCGCAAGCCGAAAGGTCCGGTCTTGTCCTCCCCTGCGACCGTCGCGCGCGGCGGGCTCGTGATGCTGGCGCTCGCTCTCGGCGGGTTCTCCATCGGCGTCGCCGAGTTCGCCTCGATGAGCCTCGTGCCCTTCTTCTCCGCCGAGTTCGGCATCGCCGAGACCCAGGCCGGCCACGCCATCTCGGCCTATGCGCTGGGCGTGTGCGTCGGCGCCCCCGTCCTGACCGTGATGGCCGCGCGCATCGCGCGGCGCACGATCCTGGTGGGGCTGATGGCGCTCTTCGCGCTTGCCAACGGCGCCTCGGGCCTGGTCGAGGGCTACCCGGCCTTCGTCGCCTCGCGCTTCGTCGCGGGCCTGCCGCACGGGGCCTACCTGGGCGCGGCGGCGCTGATGGCGGCCTCGATGGTCGCGCCCAACCGCCGGGGGCAGGCGGTGGCGCGGGTGCTGCTGGGGCTGGCCATCGCCACCATCGTGGGCGTGCCGCTCGCCAACGCGCTCGGGCAGGGCTTCGGCTGGCGCTGGGCCTTCGCCATGGTGGCGGGGCTGGCGGCGGCGTCGGCCGGGCTGCTGACCTGGCTCGCGCCCGAGCAGCGCCCGGACGCGGGCGCGAGCCCGCTGCGCGAGCTGGGCGCGCTGCGCAGACGGCAGGTCTGGCTGACGCTGGGCATGGGGGCGATCGGCTTCGCGGGGATGTTCTGCGTCTACACCTACCTCGGCTCGATCGTGATCGAGCATGCGGGCGCCCCGGCCTCCTGGCTGCCGGGGCTGCTGGCGGTGTTCGGGGCGGGGATGACGGCGGGCTCGATGGCCGGGGGCTGGGCGGCGGACCGGGCGATGACGCCCGCGATCGTGGCGACCATGCTGGCCAGCACCGTCGCGATGCTGATCTTCGCGGCCGTCGCCGACGACGTGGCGCTGATGATGCCGGCGGTGTTCCTGGTGGGGCTCGGCTGCGCGCTGTCGCCGATCCTGCAGACGCGGCTGATGAACGTGGCGGGCGACGCGCAGATGCTGGCCGCGGCGCTCAATCACTCCGCCTTCAACGCCGCCAACGCGCTGGGGCCCTGGCTGGGCGGGCTGGCGCTGGCGGCGGGCTACGGCTGGGCCTCGGTCGGCGTGGTGGGCGCGGCGCTCTCGGCCGGGGGGCTCGTGTTCGTGGCGCTGGCGGTCCTCGACGAGGCCTCGCGCCGGCGCTGGCAGGGCCGGGTGGCCTAGGCTTCCAGCGCGCCCGCGATCGCGGGGTGCAGGGCGCGGAAGCGTCCGCGCCGCTCGGCCATGCGGGCGACGAGCGCGGGCTCGGGGGCGATGACCTCCGCCGGCTCGGGGGGCGCGCAGACCGCGGTCGCCTCGGCGCCGGTCGCGGCGCAGAGGCCGAGGCGCGCGGCGCCCAGCGCCGCCCCGAAGTCGCCCGCGGGCGGCAGGGTCAGGGGGCGATCGAGCGCCGCGGCCACGATCCTGAGCCACAGGCGCGAGCGGGCGCCCCCGCCCACGGCCCAGGCGCTTTCGAAATCGGTGCCCGCCGCGCCCAGCGCCGCCTGGCAGTCGGCGAAGGCCAGGGCCACGCCCTCGAGCACCGCCCGCGTCAGATCCGCCCGGGACGACGCCCGGGCCAGTCCCGCGAAGGCCCCGCGGGCGGCGGGGTCGTTGTGGGGCGTGCGCTCGCCGGAGAGGTAGGGGAGGAACAGCGCCTCGCTCGGCGCGGCCCCGGACGTGTCGGCGGCCTCGGCCTCGGCGATCAGGTCCGCGGCGGGGGTCGCCGTGATCGCGGACAGCCACTCCAGCGCGTCGGCGGCGGCGAGGATCACGCCCATCTGGTGCCACAGGCCCGGGGCCGCGTGGCAGAAGGCGTGGACCGCGCCGGCGGTGTTGGGGCGGAAGGCGTCGCCCGCGACGAACAGCACGCCCGAGGTGCCCAGCGACACGAACGCGGTCCCCGGCGCGAGCGCCCCCACCCCGCAGGCCGCGGCGGCGTTGTCGCCGCCCCCGCCGGCCACCACCGGCGCCCCGGTCATGCCCCAGCGGGCGCGGAGCTCGGGGCGCAGGCGGCCCGAGACCTCGGACCCCTCGACCAGCGCCGGCATGTGGGAGCGGTCGAGCCCGGTCGCCCCCAGCAGGTCGTCCGACCAGTCGCGGGCGGCCACGTCCAGCCACAGCGTGCCGGAGGCGTCGGACATGTCCGAGACCGCCTCGCCGGTCAGCGCCAGGCGCACGTAGTCCTTGGGCAGCAGGATGCGCCGGGTCGCCTCGAACAGCCCGGGCTCCTCCCGCGCCAGCCAGGCGGCCTTGGGCGCGGTGAAGCCCGGCATCACCAGGTTGCCGCCGATGCCGCGGAAGTCGGCGGCCGCGTCCAGCGCCGCGCAGTCGGGGGCCGAGCGCATGTCGTTCCACAGGATCGCGGGGCGCAGCGGCCGGTCGTCGGCCCCCAGGAACGTGGCCCCGTGCATCTGGCCCGACAGGCCGATGCCCTCGACCGCCGCCATCCCGGCGGGATGGTCCGCGGCCAGCGCGTCGAGCGCGGCCCAGCAGGCGTCGATCCAGTCCTGCGGCGCCTGCTCGGACCACCCCGGCGCGGGGCGCGAGACCGCCAGCGGCGCGGAGCGCGAGGCGATCACCGCTCCGTCCGCGTCCATCAGCGCCGCCTTCGCCGAAGAGGTGCCGAGGTCGAGGCCGAGGTAGGTCATCGCAGGGTCTCCGGAGGGGGCGTGAAACGCGGGGGCCCTTCCCATCCCCCGGGCGGGGAGGCGAGGTCAAGGCCGCGCGCGGCCCAGGGCCCCCGCGGCCGCGCGGGCATGGACCTGCGCGCCGGCTCGTGCCACCCTGTGCGGGTCGCGCGACGCGGCCGGGGAGCAGCGCTCCGGGCAGGTCACGGGAGAGGCCCATGAGCGGGACCGCCGACTCCGATCTCGAAGCGAAGGTCAAACCCAAGGCGCAGCGTCCGCGGCTTTGGAAGGTGATCCTGCTCAACGACGACTTCACCCCGCGCGAATTCGTCACCGCCGTGCTCAAGAGCGTGTTCCGCCTGACCGAGGACCAGGCCTGGCGGGTGATGATCACGGCCCACCAGAAGGGCGTCTGCGTGGTCGCCGTCTACACCCGCGAGGTCGCCGAGACCAAGGCCGCCGACGCCAACGAGGCCGGCCGCGCCAACGGCTTCCCCCTGCGCTTCACCACCGAACCCGAGGACTGACCCGAGGACTGACCCGAGGACCGGCCCGAGGACTGAGGCGCCGCGGCGCCGGGGCCCCCGCAGGGGCGACCGCGCGCCCGGTCAGGACACCTGCTCGCCGACCCCGCGCCGGGGGGGCAGGGGATTCGGCGGGCGGCCCTGGGGCGTGCGGGCCGCGGGCTTCGCAGGGGCCTGGCGCGCCCGCTCGCGCGCGGGCAGGCGGGCGGGGACGTCGGTCATCTCGTCGACGATGCGGCGCACGATGGGGGCGGCCTCGGCCTCGGTCATCCCCGGCTGGAGGCGCGGGTCGTAGAGGATCCGCAAGAGGTCCGCGTCATGCTCGGTCATGAAGGCGAACTCCTCGTCGTCGTTGAAGATCGAGGGCCGCACGGTCGCGTCGTCGTTGGGCAGGCCCAGCGCCTGCACCACCTCCTCGTCGAGGCAGGAGTCGCGCAGCAGGTCGGGCAGCTCGTCGCGGATCCCGATCATCGCGGCCGTGTTCCAGCGCCCGTCGCCGCCCCGGTAGGTGGTGGCGTAGCAGACCACCCAGAGCTGCGAGGCCCAGGCGTCGAACATCTGGAGCTGCGCGTCCGAATAGCGCGTCCCCAGCGCCGCGCGCATCCGCGGGCGCGAGTCGGGGCCGAGGTACATGATCGTCATGCGTGCGGTCTCGCCCGTCCCGGCCTCGCGCACCTCGAGGCCCGTCGCCTGGGCGATCCGGGCGCCCAGCGTCTCCATCCGGGCGCGGTCCGAGGGGCGGACCTCGCCCAGCATCCGCCAGGTGAGGTCGCCGCGCCACTTCGACAGCGGGCGCTCGTCGAGGATGTCGCCGGCGTCGGGAAACTCGGTGCGGAAGGCGATCAGGCGGAAGTTCCGCTCCAGGTCGCGGCGGTCGTAGGGGGCGTCTGCGGGGGCGATGTCGGTGCGCAGCCAGCCCTTGGCCAGCAGCGAGGCCTGCATCTCGGCGAAATGACGCTCCGGATCGGGCTGCGCGCAGCCCGCCGCCAGCAGCGCCAGCCCCCCGAGCGCCCCCCGGCGCAGCCCGCGCCTCATCCCGAGGCCCCGGCCCGCGCGGCGGCCAGCGGCGAGAGGCCGTCGAGGCGGGGCCCGGGGCCGATCTCGTCGACGATCTCGCGCACGATGGGCATGCCGACCTCGGCGGTCATGCCCGCCCGCAGCCGCGGATCGTAGAGGATCCGCAGCAGCAGCTCGTCATGTCGGGTCAGGAGGGCGAACTCCTGGTCGTCGTTGAAGATCGAGGGCCGGGCGTCGCCGTCGTCGTTGAGCAGGCCCATGGTCTGGGCCAGCTCCTCGTGGATGCAGCTCTGGCGCAGGACGCCCCTGGTCTCGGACTTGATGACGATGGTGGCCTTGTTGCGCCACTTGCCCCCCTCGCGCGTGCGGCCGACCTGGCCGACGCAGGGATAGAGGTCGTTGCGCGCCCATTCGCGCATCAGCGGCATCCGCGCGCCGGAGCCGTCCGCGTCGATCTTCTCGACGAAGGCCGCGCGCAGCGCCGGGGTGGCGATCATGATCAGGATGTCGGGGTCGACGTCGGTCTCGATGAAGTCGAGGCCGGTGAGCCGCGACAGCCGGCCCGTGTAGCCGCGGTAGTCGTCGAAATCGCGCGGGGTCGCCCCGTCGCCGGTGAGCTGCCAGCGCACCGGCCCGTCCCATTTGACCAGGGAGACGGGGGTGGATTTCTGCACCAGCCGCTCGCCGTCCTCGAACTCCATGTGGAAGGCGATGCGCTCGAAGTCGCGGGCGAGGTCGGCGTTGGTGAAGGGCGCGTCGGCGGGATCGTACTCGGTGCGCATCAGGCCGGCGGCGGCGTAGCGCTCCAGCGCCTGCGAATAGAGCTGTTCGGTGGTGAAGGCGCAGCCGGAGGCCAGCGCCGCGGCGGCCAGCGCGCCGAGCGCCGCCAGACGGCGGCGGGCGGAGAGGAGGGGGGCGACACCGGGGATGGCGGCAAGTCGCGGCATGCGCTCGGCTCCTTCTGCGTCGGGCGTTCGCGACGAGGACTTGGTTCGTTCTAACGCGGCCCGCCGCCCGCCGCCATGCCGCGAAGCCGCGCATCACGCGCCGGCGAGGGGGCGCGGCAGGGCCGCTACAGGCGCCGCAGGGGCAGCCCGCGGCCGGCCCGGGACCGGGCGACGGAGGGCGCCGCCGGGCAGGGCGCGGGTCACGGGCGGGGGCGCGTCGGCGGCGGCCCGAGCGACGGGCGCACGGGCGGGCCGGGGCGGGGCCCCGGCGCATCGAGCCTCGCCGCGACCGGATCTGCGCCGAAGGCGCCGGCGGGGCCTGGCCTGCGCCGAAGGCGCCGCGCGCGGCGCGGGCTTCGCCGGGCGACGGAGCCGGCTCCGCCGTCGCGCAGCCCCTGGGCCGAGCCGGTCCGCCTGCGCGCGGCCCCGGGACGCAGGCGGCGCTTGCCCGGGGCGGCTGGGGCGTTAGGCTCGCCGCCATGCACAGCTCGCTCCCTTCCCCCGACCTCGCCCCTGTCCCGCGCCCCGCGCGCCTGCGCCCGGCGGGCGCGCTGCGCAGGCTCCTCGCGGCGGGGGCGCTGGCGCTGGCGGCGGGCTGCGCCTCCGGCGGCGCGCCGGATGCGGGGCTGCCGGAGGGCGCGCGGCTGGTCGAGCTGCCCTCGGGCCGACCGCTCGACGGCCTGCCGGCGCTGGTCGAGCGGGCGCGCGGCGTCGACCTGCTGGTGGTCGGCGAGATCCACGACGACCCGGCCCACCAGCGCCTCCAGGCCGCGCTGGCCGCGGCGCTGGGGGTCGAGGCGCTGGCGCTGGAGATGGTCCCGCAGGAGGTCGAGCCTGCGCTGGCCGCGCTGCGGGCGGCCGGGAGCCCCGACGCGGAGCTGCGCGCCGCCGCGCGATGGGACGACTACGCCCCCTGGCACGGCGTGCTCGACGCGGTCCCCCGGGCGGAGGTCGCCGGCGGCGGCGTCCCGCGCGCGGCGCTGCGCCAGGCGATGGGCGAGGGCGTCGCCGCGGCCTTCGGCGAGGGGGCGGCGCGCTACGGGCTCGACGCCCCGCTCCCCCCCGCGGAACAGGCGGCGCTGGAGGTGGAGCTCGACCGCTCGCACTGCGGGGCGCTGCCGGCGGAGATGCTGGCCCCGATGGTCGAGGCCCAGCGCCTGCGCGACGCCCGCTTCGCCGAGGCGCTGCTGCGCGTGCGCGAGCGGGCCGGCGGGGCGCAGGCGATGCTGGTCACCGGCAACGGCCATGCCCGCCGCGACCGCGGCGTGCCCTGGGTGCTGGCGGACGCGGCGCCCGGGCTCTCCACCCTCGCGATCCTCCAGGCGGAGTGGGCGCAGGACGCGCCCGGCGACGTCGACGCGGCCCTGGCGCCGTGGCGGCGGGCGGACGGAAGCCTGCCCTACGACCTCGCCGTGATCTCGACCGCCCCGACGGGGCGCGAGGATCCCTGCGCCCGGTTCCGCAGCCAGGGGTGAGGGCCGGCCTGCGCGGGACCGGGGGCGGGAGGACGGGGATCAGCCGAACAGGAAGTCGGCGACGTCGAGCGCGCCCGCCTTCACGTCGTCGAGGATCACCACGCCGCCCTTGTGCTCGATCACCGCGTCGCCCTTGCGGGTCGAGATGTCGAGCTGCTTGAAACGGGCGACGTCCTCGAAGACCAGGCGGTCCTTGCCGGCGAAGTCCATCACCTTGTCCTTGCCGTCGCCCTTGCCGAAGACGAAGAAGTCGCGGCCCGCGCCGCCCCAGAGCTTGTCGGCGTCGGCGCCGCCGTCGAGCCGGTCGTTCCCCTCGCCGCCGACCAGCCGGTCCTTGCCCGCGCCGCCCGAGAGCTGGTCCTTGCCCGCGTCGCCCCACAGGCGGTCCTTGTCCGCGCCCGCGTCGAGCCGGTCGGCGCCCTCGCCGCCGCGGAGCTGGTCGGCGCCCTCGCCGCCGAACAGGAAGTCGGCCTCCGAGTCGCCCCACAGCCGGTCGCGCCCGGCCGCGCCCAGCAGCCGGTCGGCGCCCTCGCCGCCCCAGAGCCGGCCGTCGGAGGCGTCGGCGAGCGCGAGCTCGTCGTCGCCGGCGCCGCCGTAGAGCGAATCGAGCCCGCCGCCGCCCTCGAGCACGTCGTCGCCGGCGCCGCCCTCGATCACGTCGTTCCCGGCGCCGCCGCGGGCCAGGTCGTTCCCCTCGCCGCCCAGGATGCGGTCGTCGCCCTCGCCGCCGTCGAGCGAGTCGTCGCCGGTCCCGCCGTCGAGCCGGTCGTGGCCCGCGCCGCCCTCGATCCGGTCGGCGCCCGCGTCGCCCTGCGCGGCGTCGTCGCCGGCCTCGCCGTAGAGGCGGTCGTCGCCGTCGCCCCCGCGCAGGTCGTCGTCGCCCGCGCCACCGGCCACCGCGTCCGCGCCGGCGTCGCCCGCGACGGTGTCGTCGCCCGCTTCGCCCATCAGACGGTCTTCGCCGTCGCCGCCGAAGATGCGGTCGTTCCCGCCGCCGCCGCGCACGGTGTCGTCGCCGCGCCCGGCCTCGATCGTGTCGTCGCCGGCCTCGGCGTAGCTGAACAGGTCGTGGCCGTCGGCGTCGGCGCGCGCCGCCATCAGCAGCACCTCGTCGCCCTTCGCCACGGCGGCGAGGTCGGTGATCTCGGCCCCCCAGCCGGCGCGATGGGTCTCGATCAGGTCGAGCCGGCCGCCCGCGGCGATCTCGTAGACGCGCAGCCGGTCCTCCTCGGCGGCGAAGAGCAGGGAGCGCCCGTCGAGCTCCGCCGTCTCCAGCGCCAGCGCGCCCTCGGTCGAGCCGACGCGCACGAGCTGCCCCGCCGCGGTCAGGCGGTAGGCGACCAGCTTCTCCGGCCCGGCGGCGAAGACCAGGACCTCGCCGCCCGCGGTCGCCACGGCCAGGTCCTCGACCTCGGTCAGGTCGAAGCGGCTCTCGCCGTCGCGGGCGCTGCGCAGCTGGACGCGGGTCGGGGCCGAGGCGCCGACGCGCCAGACCGAGACCTCGCCCTCGTCGCGCGCCGCGATCACCGCGTAGCGCTGGCCGCCCACGGTGGCGAGCGCGGCGGCCGAGACCTCGCCGACCTCCAGCCGGCCGTCGTCGGCGGTGCGCTGCACGACCTCGAGCTCGCCCGCGCGCAGGCGCAGCACGCTCACGCCCCCTTCCTCGCCGCCGGCGACCAGGATGCGCAGCTCGCCCCCCATCTCGAACGGGACCACCGCGCCGGGGCGCAGCAGGCCGTTGCCCCAGTCCCAGTCGATCCGGTCGAGGAGCTGCGGCGCGCCGGAGGCGTCGAGCGTGGCGATCGAGACGCCCAGACCCGCGGTGATCAGGTAGTCCTGCCCGCCGAAGCGCGCC
Organism: Albimonas pacifica; assembly: GCF_900113695.1. Lineage (GTDB taxonomy): Bacteria > Pseudomonadota > Alphaproteobacteria > Rhodobacterales > Rhodobacteraceae > Albimonas > Albimonas pacifica. The sequence goes on from NZ_FOQH01000005.1 coordinate 72,584, forward strand.
GAGGCCAGCGTCGGCGCGCCGGTCAGCAGGTCGTCGAGCCCGTACCACATGGCGTCCTGCGACCAGACCTGGGTCAGGCCCTCGGCGTCCGCGTCGAGCCGCCAGGCCTGGGCGCCGCCGGCGCCGCGGCCCGAGGCGGCGGCGTAGGCGTGGATCTCGCCGCCCAGCGTGACCAGCGTCATCTCGCCCGGCCGGCGGGCCTCGGCGCCGCCGTCGCGATCCTCGAGCCGCAGCTCGAAGCCGCCCTCGCCCGCCTTGTCGCCGTAGATCGTGTCGGCGCCGTCGGTGCCCCGCAGGGACTGCGTGCCGTTGCCGCCGAACAGAGTCCGGCCCTTGGTCGTCGCGCTCATCCTCGCCCCCACCCCTGGAAGCCGGGGATCATTCCCCGGGGGATGGCATAGGCGGCGGCGAGTATTCGCTAAGTGAAAGCTGCTGGTTAAGCGGAATTGTTTTGGATTACGGTTCCGTATATCGGGCGTAGGGGGCTTGGATATTAAGGTGGACGGACCGTAATGATGTCTGGTTGATCAGATGTTTTCAATAGCGGTTAGGCGCAGATGTGCAAAACCGGTTGCCGGGGCGTTGGGAAAATCGGTTTCCAGGTCGTGAACCGGTCGGGGCCGCCGGGGGGGGCGCCGGCGGGCGCGGCTCCGGGCGCGGCTGCCGGCGCGTCGGGGCGGGTCAGCCGGCCTTGCGGATCACGAAGCGGCGCCCGCCCCCCGGCGCCGGCGCGTCCGAGAGCAGGGCGTGCCCCTCCTCGGCGCAGAAATTCGGCAGGTCGATCGCGGCCATCGGGTCGTCCGCCACGATCGCCAGCACCGCCCCCGCCGGCAGCCCGGCCAGGCGCTTGCGCGCGCGCAGCACCGGCAGGGGGCAGATCAGGCCGAGGGCGTCGATCTCGAGATCGGGGACGGGCAGGGGGTCGGGGGACATGGGCGGGCTCCGGCGGACGGGACAGGGGCTAACCTTCCCCGCGGCCCGGGGCAAGACGCCGCCCCTCGCTTGCGCCGCCCGCGCGCCGACCCTAGGGTCCGGGGCCCGAGACGAACCGTCGACGCCATGCCCTTCTCGCCCTCCCGCCGCTCCCGCCGTTCCGCCGCCCGCCGCTCCGGCGCGGCGCTGGCGATCCTCGCCGCGCTGGCGGCCGCGCCCGCCGCGGCGCAGGCGGCCGACCCCGCCGCGGCCGAGGCGCCCGCGCGCGACCCCCGCCCGCAGGCGCATGCCTACACCGTGGTGGACGGGCGCACGATCCCCGCGCCGCTGGGCGGGGCCACGGGCGACGCCGAGCGGGGGCGGGCGATCTACGCCGATCCCGCGCTGGGCGGCTGCCGGGCCTGCCACGCGGCGCCGGGCCTGCCGCAGGCGCCGATCGTGCCGCTGGCGCTGGCCGACCGCGCGCCTCGCCCGGAGCCGGAGGTCGAGCTGCCCCCCGCCCTCGACGATCCCGAAGCCGCGGCGCTGGAGGACGAGGACGGCTCCGACTCCGACAGCCGCCTCGCCCCGGAGACGGCCGCGCCCCCGCCCGAGCGCCCCGCGCCCGAGGCGGTCGCCGACGGCGGCGAGGGAGAGGCGGCCGGCGACGAGGGCGCCGGCGAAGGCGTGGACGGACCCGATCCCACGGGCGACGGCTCGGGCGGGCTCGACGCCGCGGCGGCGGCGCTGCTGCCGCTGCCGCCGGGGCCGGACCTCGACGGGGTCGCCACGCGGCTGGAGATCGGCGAGTTGCGGCTGCTGGTTATCAACCCGCGGATCGCGCGGGCGGGGTCTCGGATGCCGGCCTATCACACGATCTCGCTGTCCCAGGCCGCCCTGACCCCGGCGCTGCGCCAGCCCTGGCTGAGCGCGCAGGAGATCGAGGACGTGGTCGCCTACCTCGCCACGCTCGACGGCTCCGCGGCGACCGGGGCGGCGCCCGCGTCCGCCGAGCAGGAGGCCGCCGCGACGCCGGGCGGGGCCGCGGGCACGGATGCGGCCGCGCCCGCGCCCGAGGCGCCGCCGGCCGCGCCCGCGCCGGAAGCGGCGCCCGCCGCGGAGGCCCCGGCCGACGACGCGCCCGCCGCGGAGGCCCCGGCCGAGACGCCCGCCGCGCAGGCGCCCGCGGGCGGCGGCGGTCCGGAGGCGGAGGCCCCGACCGCACGAGAGACGCCCGCCGCGCCCCGGCCGGAGGCGGAGGCCGCGCCTGTGGAGGCGGGCGGCGCGGACGCCTCCGCAGACACGGCGAAGTGAGCGGGGGCGACGCGGCGCCCGGTCGACGCGGCCGGCCCGAGGGGGCAGAAGGACGCTCGCCCGCCCTCGATCGAGACCCCGCACAGGGAGCCCCGCGCGCCGCATGACCGACATCGGACTGCTCGCCGCCTTCTTCGGCGGCCTCCTCAGCTTCCTGTCGCCCTGCGTGCTGCCGCTGGCGCCGCCCTACCTCGCGTTCATGGCGGGCTCGACCCTCGACAAGCTGACGGGGGAGGAGGAGCAGGCCGACGCGGCGCTGGCGCGGCGGGTGTTCATCTCGTCGCTGTTCTTCGTCGCGGGGCTTGGGACGGTGTTCGTGGCGCTGGGGGCGGGGGCGAGCCTGGTGGGCCAGACCCTGCAGTCCTGGCGCTACGAGTTCGGGATCGCCGCGGGCTTCGTGATCTACGTGATGGGCCAGCATTTCATCGGCTTCCGCCGCGCGCCGCTGACGGCCGCGCTGGCCATCGCCGCGGCGGCGCTGCTGGCGCTCTCGGGCGGCTGGGAGGGGTTCGTCGAACAGGCGCAGGCCCACTGGCCGGTGCTGGCGGCGCTGGCGCTGCTGGCGGCCGCGCTGCGCCTCTCGGGGATGGAGAAGATCCCGTTCCTGATGCAGGAGGCGCGCTTCGACGCCGGGGGCGCGGCGGGCAGCTTCGCGGGGGCCTACGTGATCGGGCTGGCCTTCGCCTTCGGCTGGACGCCCTGCATCGGGCCGGTGCTCGGCTCGATCCTGTTCCTCGCCGCCCAGCGCGAGACCATCGGCGAGGGCGTGGGGATGCTGGCGGTCTACGCGCTCGGCCTCGGCGTGCCCTTCATCCTCGCGGCGGCCTTCGTGCGCCCCTTCATGCGCTGGATGCGCGGCTTCCGCCGGCACCTCGGCCGGGTCGAGATGGCGATGGGCGCGCTGCTGGTCGCCGTCGGCCTGCTGATGATGACCGGCGCCTTCGAGACGCTGGCCTTCTGGCTGCTGGAGACCTTCCCCGCGCTCGCCACCATCGGCTGAGGGGCGGGGCGCGGGGCGCAGCGCTCAATCCGAGACGATCACCCGGTTGCGGCCGCTGTTCTTGGCCCGGTAGAGGGCCGCGTCGGCGCGCGCGATCAGGGCCGCCGCCCCCTCCCCCCGGCGCCATTCCGCGACGCCCAGCGAGGCGGTGACGCTGCCCAGCCGCTTGCGGGTGCCGGTGATCACGAAGGCGCGGGCGGCGAGCTCCTGGCGGATGCGCTCGGCCACGTGGCGGGCGCCCAGACGCTCGGTCCGGGGCAGGACCAGCGCGAATTCCTCCCCGCCGAAGCGGGCGGCGGTGTCCTTGCCCTGCACGTTCTGGCGCAGCAGGCGGGCGAACTGCTTGAGCACCGAATCCCCCACCGCGTGGCCGAAGCCGTCGTTGATCCGCTTGAAGTGGTCGAGGTCGCAGATCACCAGGCTCAGCGGCCCGCGCTCGGGCGCCTCGTGGATGGCGAGCTCCAGCGCGGCGTCGAAGCGGCGGCGGTTGGCGAGGCCGGTCAGGTGGTCGATGTAGGACCGCTCCCGCAGGTCCTGCAGCTCGTCCTGGAGGTCGGAGATCTGGGCGCGCGCGGCGGCCAGCTCGGCGTCGTGCCCCTCGACCTGCTGGGCGTAGCGGGTGGTCAGGTCGATCAGGTCGCGGATCGTCTGGCGCACGGTGCCGGGCCGGGCGAGGATCGACATGCCGTCGCGCGCCCGGGTCAGGTCGTAGTGGAAGGCGTCGTTGGCCGCCGAGCGGCGGGCGAGCGATTCCGACAGCAGCGCGAGCTCGAGCTCCACCTCCCGGCCGACGTCGAGGAACCGCTCCGCCTGGCCGCCGAGGGCGAGATGCGTCTCGTGCAGGCGCTCGACCGCGTCGAGGTTGGCGCCCCCGCCCTCGGGCAGCAGTGCGTCGACGGCGGCGCACAGGCGCGGGTCCTCGCCGCCGAGATAGGCGTAGAACAGTTCGAACACACGCGGGTCGGGCGGCAGGCCGCGCCGCTCCGCCTCGGCCAGGGCGCGGCGCGCCCGCTCGCCCGTGGCGGCGAGGTCGACCGGCGCGGCCGGCGCGTCGGTCTGCGTTCGCGGCTGCATCCGCTCCATCGTCACGATGCGCTCCATCCTCGGCCCGCGGGACGGACGGCGCCCGCCCCCGGAGTCCGGCGCGAGTTAGAGGGGAGTCAGGTTGGCAAAGTCTTAAGCCGGGCGCGATCGCGTTCTGACGAGGACGTGAGCGACGCGGACGGAGGGGCTGGAGCGGAGGCATGAGGCCGGTTCCGGCCCGTCGGCGCGCAGCCGGGCGGGGGCCGGCGCCGGAATGCGGAACGCCCGCGACCGGGGGGGCGCGGGCGTTCCTGCGCGGATCGGGGGGCGGCCGCGGGGGCCGCCTGCCGGTCGATCAGCCGATCAGGCCCATCTGCTCCAGCTTCAGCAGCACGGTCTGGGCGCAGTTGTCGACGTCGGTGCCCTCGGTCTCGAGCTTCAGCTCGGGCTTCTCGGGCGCCTCGTAGGGGTCGGAGATGCCGGTGAACTCCTTGATCTTCCCCTCGCGGGCCAGCTTGTAGAGGCCCTTGCGGTCGCGCTTCTCGCACTCCTCCAGGGAGGTCGCGACATGCACCTCGACGAAGGCGCCGTAGGCCTCGATCATCTCGCGCACGGCACGGCGGGTGGCCGTGTAGGGCGCGATCGGGGCGCAGAGCGCGATGCCGCCGTTCTTGGTGATCTCGGACGCGACGTAGCCGATCCGCTTGATGTTGATGTCGCGGTGCTCCTTGGAGAAGCCCAGCTCGGACGACAGGTGCTTGCGCACCACGTCGCCGTCGAGCAGCGTCACCGGGCGGCCGCCCAGCTCCATCAGCTTGACCATCAGCGCGTTCGCGATCGTCGACTTGCCAGAGCCCGAGAGGCCGGTGAGGAACACCGTGAAGCCCTGCTGGGCCCGCGGCGGACGGGTGCGGCGCAGCTCTTCGACCACCTCGGGGAAGGAGAACCACTCGGGGATGTCGAGGCCTTCCTGCAGGCGGCGGCGCAGCTCGGTGCCCGAGATGTTGAGGACGGTCACGCCCTCCTCGATCTCGTCGGCGGGCTCGTACTGGGCGCGCTCCTGCACGTAGACCATGTGCTTGAAGTCGACCATCTCGACGCCGATCTCGGCCTCGTGCTCGCGGAACAGGTCCTGGGCGTCGTAGGGGCCGTAGAAGTCCTCGCCCGCCGAGTTCTTGCCCGGGCCGGCGTGGTCGCGGCCGACGATGAAGTGGGTCACGCCGTGGTTGCGGCGGATCAGGCCGTGCCACACCGCCTCGCGGGGACCTGCCATGCGCATGGCCAGCGGCAGCAGCGACAGGTGGGTGGTGGACGCGGGATACTTGTCGAGCACCGCCTCGTAGCAGCGCACGCGGGTGAAGTGGTCGACGTCGCCCGGCTTGGTCATGCCCACGACGGGATGGATCAGCAGGTTGGCCTGGGCCTCCTTCGCGGCGCGGAAGGTCAGCTCCTGGTGGGCGCGGTGCAGCGGGTTGCGCGTCTGGAACGCCACGATCTTGCGCCAGCCCATCTTGCGGAAGTAGGCGCGCAGCTCGTTGGGCGTGTCGCGGCGCGAGCGGTAGTCGTAGTGCACCGGCTGCTGGATGCCGGTGATCGGGCCGCCCAGGTAGACGTTCCCGGCGGTGTTGTGCAGGTAGTTGACCGCCGGGTGGGCCAGGTCGTCGGCGCCGAAGACCTTCTCGGCCTCGCGCGACTTGTTGGGGACCCACTTGTCGGTCACGGACATGATCGCGAGGATCACGCCCTCGGCGTCGCGGAGCGCGATGTCCTGGCCAGGCGCGATCGTGTCGGCGAACTTGTCGTTGACATCGAGCGTGATCGGGATCGGCCACAGCGCGCCGTCGGCGGTGCGCATGTTCTCCACCACGCCGTCGTAATCGGCCTCGGTCAGGAAGCCCTTGAGCGGGTTGAAGCCGCCGTTCATCAGCAGCTCGAGGTCGCAGACCTGGCGCGCGGTGAGATCCCAGGACGGCAGCTCGGCCGCCTCCATCTTCAGCTTGGCGGCGCTGTCGTAGGAAACATAGAGCTCGGGAATGGGAGCGGTGTTCGCGGTCGTCATGTTGTCGGCTTCTCGCTTCGATCGGCGGTCATGGTGCAGGGGCCGGTTCCGCGCGCCTTCTGGACCCGGAAGGCGCGAAAGGCAACAACTCGTCGCCGGAAATGCTGCACCGCGACAATGCGCTCGACGTTGCGTCGGGCGTCGTTCATCGGCGATTTTACAGCCGATCTTCGCGGTTTCGCGTCGAATTCGGCCGAAGCAGGCGCCGGCGCCTCCGCCGCTTTCGCGCGGCTCGCCAAGCCTCTATGGTCGCCCCGCCGATCTCCCGGCTCTCCGCAGATGGCCCGCCGCCCCGTGACCGTGCCCCCCCCCCTCTCCGCCTTTCTGATCGTCAAGGACGAGGCCGCGCGCCTGCCGCGCACGCTCGCGGCCCTCGAGGGGCTGGCCGACCAGGTGGTGGTGGTCGACAGCGGATCGAGCGACGAAACGGTCGAGATCGCGCGCGCGGCGGGGGCCGAGGTGTTCCACCGCGACTGGACCGGCTACGGCGCCCAGAAGCGCTTCGCCGAGGACCGGTGCCGGCACGACTGGCTCCTGAACGTGGACGCCGACGAGGTGGTGACGCCGGAACTGGCCGCCGAGATCCGCGCGACGCTCGCCGCGGATCCCGCGCCCGCGGCCTACGTGCTGCGCATCCTCAACGTCTACCCGGGGGCCGAGCGGCCGCGGCCGCTGGCGAACGACTACGCGGTGGTGCGCCTCTATCACCGCAGCGTGGGGCGCTACCGCGACCATCCGCTCTTCGACCGGGTCGAGGTCGAGGGGCCGGCGCGGCGGCTGCGCGCGCCGATCCACCACTTCCCCTTCCTCGACTGGCACGGGCTGGTGGCCAAGGAGAACGCCTACTCCTCCTTCCAGGCCGAGGCCGCGAAGCCCCGCAAGCTGTGGAAGCTGCGCCTGCGCCTGATGGTCGAGGGGCCGTTCGTGTTCCTCAAGTCCTGGCTGGCGCGCGGGCACGTGCTGGGCGGGTGGAACGGCTTCGTGTTCTCGGTCGTCATCGCCTTCGCCCGCTTCATGCGGGTCGCCAAGATGATCGAGCGGGAGGAGGCGCGCCGGCGGGAGCGGGCGCAGGGGGGCTGAGCGCTCAGCGCCGCGCCGAGCGGATCGCCAGCAGCGCCGCCGTCCCCAGCGCGAAGCCGGGCGCCGCGGTCAGGATCCAGCCGTCGAACCACAGGCAGACGGCGATCATCGCCGCCAGGCCGGCGGAGCTCGCCAGACCCTGGTTCAGCCGGTCGAGCCCCAGGCGCACGATGCCCAGGAACCCGGCCGCGAACAGCACGCCGATCAGGGCGCCGGTCAGCGCCTCGATCAGCATCGCGTCGTCGCCCGGGCGGCGGGGGAGGGGAGCGTCGGAGCCATGGCCGGCGCGTTTGGCCCAATCCGGCCGAGTCGCCAAGGGGCGCCGACGCCGCGCCGGCGGCCGGTCCCCGGGCGAGGCTTGCCTGCGGGCGGCGGCGGGCTCATTCTGCGGGCGGCTCGCGCGGCCTGTCGTGTTGAGCGTGAAGGCCTGTTCAGGTTAGCTTTTCGGTCCGAAGCGCCGACCCCGCGACGATGGACGCCGCGCCCGTGGTCCGGGGGTCCCCAGTCGGCGCGTCAGGAGGGGTCCATGCCATTTGCGAACGTCCGGCGCGCCGTCGCCGGCAGTCTTGCCGCGATGCTCGTCCTCGCCGCGGTCCCGGCCGCCGCGCAGACCCTGCGCTGGACCTCCCAGGCCGACGCCCTGACCCTCGACCCCCACGCCCAGAACGAGGGGCCCACGATCGCCCTGACCGGCATGATCTACGAGGCGCTCGTCACCCGCGATCCCACGATGACCCTGCAGCCCGAGCTCGCCACCGCCTGGGAGGCGATCGAGGGCGGCTGGCGCTTCGCCCTGCGCCCCGGCGTGACCTTCCACGGGGGCGAGGCGTTCGACGCCCGGGACGTCGCCTTCTCGATCCGCCGGGCGATGGCCCCCACCTCCGACTGGCGCGAGCAGCTCGCTTCGATCGTTGAGGTCGAGACGCCCGATCCCCTGACCGTGGTCCTGCGCACCTCGGGGCCGAACCCGATCCTGCCCAACCAGCTGACCAACGTCTTCATCATGGACAGCGGCTGGGCCGAGGCCATGGGCGTGACGGCGCCCCAGGACTACGCCTCCAAGCAGGAGACGGCCGCCGTCCGCCAGGCCAACGGCACCGGCCCCTTCGTGCTGGAGGAGCGCCGCCCCGACGAGCTGACGGCGCTCTCCGCCAATCCCGACTGGTGGGGGAAGGGCCTGTTCCCGGGCAACCTCGCGCGCATCGAGTATCGCCCGATGCGCAACCCCGCGACCCGGGTGGCGGCGCTGCTCGCGGGCGACGTCGACCTGGTGCTCGACCCGCCGCTGCAGGATCTCGCGCGGATCCGGGCGGCGGGGATGACGGTGGCGAGCGCGCCCCAGATCCGCACCATCTTCCTGGGCATGGACCAGGGCTCGGCCGAGCTGCGCAGCTCCGACGTGGGGGGGCGCAACCCGTTCGGCGACCGGCGCGTGCGCCTCGCGGTGAACCACGCCATCGACCGCGAGGCGATCCGCGACCACGTGATGGAGGGGCTGAGCTATCCCACCGGCCTGCTGACCCCGCCGGGCGTGCACGGCGCCACGCCCGCCAACGACGCGCCCTATCCCTACGACCCCGAGCGCGCCCGCGCCCTGCTGGCCGAGGCGGGCTACGCCGAGGGCTTCAAGGTCCGCCTCGACTGCCCCAACGACCGCTACAACAACGACGAGGAGATCTGCCAGGCCCTCGTCCCGATGCTGGCGCGGGTGGGGATCGAGGTCTCGCTCGACCTCCAGCCCCGCGCCCGCCACTTCCCCAAGGTGCAGAACCGGGAGACCGACTTCTACCTGCTGGGCTGGGGCACGCCGACCTTGGACAGCGCCTTCGTGCTCGACTACCTGGTCGGCGCCGGCGGGGCCTGGAACGCCACCGGCTTCGACAACCTGCGCCTGAACGAGCTGATCGCCGCGATGACCACCGAGACCGACCTCGCCCGGCGCGACGCGATGATCGCCGAGGCCTGGGAGATCGTGCGCGAGCAGGCGCCCTACGCCCCCCTCCACCACCAGGTGATCGCCTGGGCGAGCGCCCCCCATGTCGACGCCCCGATCTGCCCCGACGACGCCCTGCGCCCGCGCTTCGTCGTGATCCGCGAATGATCCCTCCGCGAGTCCCGGGCGGGGGCCGCGCTCCGGCGGCCGCCCGCCGCCGGAGCCCGCCCTCCGCGGCGGGGACATGAGCGCCGGGCGCCTCGTCCGCGCGGCCGCCGCCGGCGGCGTCGCCGGGCTGGTCCTGCGCCGGCTGGGGCAGGGCGCGCTGGTGATGCTGGCCGCGGGCGCGCTGGCCTTCGCGATCTCCGAGCTCGCGGGCGATCCCGTCGCGGCGATGGTCGGCCTCGACGCCTCCCCCGAGCGGCGGGCCGAGGCGCGGATCGCGCTGGGGCTGGACCGGCCGGCGCTCCTGCGCTTCCTCGACTGGGCGGGCGCGGCGCTGGGCGGCGACCTGGGCCTGTCGTGGCGGCTGCGCATCCCGGTGGCCGAGGCGCTGGCCCAGCGGCTGCCGGCGACGGCGGAGCTGGTCGTCGTCTCGGCCCTGTTCGCGATTCCCGCGGGGCTCGCCGCGGGGACCTGGGCGGGGCTGCGGCCGGGCTCGGCCGGCTCGCGCGGGGCGGCGGCGGCCTCGCTGCTGGGGGTCTCGGTCCCGACCTTCGTCATCGGCCTCGCCCTGATCCAGGTCTTCGCGGTGGAGCTGCGCTGGCTGCCGGCCTCCGGGCGGGCGGGCACGGTGGAGCTGGGCGGCTGGCGCAGTTCGCTGCTGACCGCGCAGGGCTGGGCCTCGATCCTGCTGCCGGCGCTGACGCTGGCGCTGTTCCAGCTGCCGGCGATCCTGCGCCTCGCGCGCGCCGAGACCGCCGAGGCGCTGGCCGCCGAGCACATCCGCTTCGCCCGCGCCCGCGGCCTGCCGGAGCGGGTCGCGCTGCGCCACGCCCTGCGCAGCGCCGCGCCCCCGGTGATCGCGGCGACGGCCACCAACCTGGGCGCGCTGGTCGCCTTCTCGGTGATCACCGAGACGGTGTTCCAGTGGCCGGGCACGGGCCTGTTCTTCCTGCAGTCGGTCGAGGCGGTGGACGCCCCCGCCATGGCCGGCTGCCTGGTGCTGGCGGCGGCGATCTTCGTGGCGGTGAACCTGGTCGCGGACCTGGCGCACCTGGCGCTCGACCCGCGCCTGCGGGGCTGAGCGGCGGTGCGTCCCGTCCTCGTCCTCGCGGTGGCGCTGGGCCTGCTTCCGGCGCTCGCCTGCCTGTTCGCGCCCTGGGTCGCGCCGCAGGACCCGTTCGATCCCGCCGCCCTGTCGCTGCGCGACGCCTTCCTGCCGCCGGCCTGGGCCGAGGGCGGGCGGGCGCCGTTCTGGCTGGGGACCGACGGGCAGGGGCGGGACCTGCTGTCGACCATGCTCTACGGCGGGCGGCTCTCGATCCTGGTGGCGCTGGCGGCGACGGCGCTGGGCCTGGGGCTGGGGGCGCTCGTGGGCGTCGTGGCGGGGGCCGCGGGGGGCTGGCTCGACGCGGTCCTGATGCGGCTCGCGGAGGTGCAGCTCACCCTGCCGGGGATCCTGGTGGCGATCCTGGTCAACGGGCTCGCCCGCGCCCTGCTGCCCCCCGGCGCGCGGGAGGCGCTGGCGATCCCGGCCACCGCGCTCGCCATTGGGCTCAGCGACTGGCCGCAGTTCGCCCGCGTGGCCCGCGCCGCCGCCGCGGTGGAGGCGCGGCGCGACTTCGTCGCCGCCGCCCGCATCACCGGCCTGCCGGGGTGGCGGATCCTGCTGCGCCACGTCCTGCCCGGCGTCGCGCGCCCGCTGCTGACGCTGGCCGCGGTCCTGCTGCCGCTGGCGGCCATCGCCGAGGCGACGCTGTCGTTCCTCGGGCTCGGCGCGCCGCCGTCGACGCCCTCGCTGGGCACGCTGATCCGGCTGGGGTCCGAGCAGATGTTCGCCGGGCGCTGGTGGATCGCGGCCTTCCCCTCGGCCCTGCTGGTGGCGCTGGCGCTGGGCGCCAACGCCGCCGCCGAGGCGTTGCGCGCGCGCGCCGACCCGCATCGGAGCGCGCGCCCGTGACCCCGCTCCTGCGCATCGAGGACCTGCGCGTCGCCTTTGGCGGGCGCCAGGCGGTGGACGGCGCCAGCCTCGAGATCGCGCCGGGCGAGATCCTGGCGCTGGCGGGCGAATCCGGCGCCGGCAAGTCGGCGCTGGCCGCCGCCCTGCTGGGGCTGATCCCGCCGCCCGGACGGGTGACGGGGGGGCGGATCCTGTTCGCCGGCCTCGACCTCGCTACGCTGCCCGAGGCCGGCTTCCGTCCCCTGCGCGGCCTGCGCATCGCCACGGTGGTTCAGGACCCGAGCGCCGCGCTCGACCCCATGGCCTCGATCGGCGCCCAGCTCGTCGAGACGCTGCGCCTGCGCCGCGGCCTCGCCCGCGGCCCGGCGCGCGCGCGGGCCGAGGCGCTGCTGGCCGAGGCCGGGCTGCCGGAGCCCGCCGCCATGCTCTCCCGCCCGCCGCACCGGCTTTCGGGCGGGCAGCGCCAGCGGGCGGTGATCGCGCTGGCGCTGGCGGGCGACCCGGAGCTGCTGGTGGCCGACGAGCCCACCGCCTCGCTCGACGTCGCGGGGCGGGCGGCGCTGCTGGCGCTGCTGCGCCGCCTGTGCCGCGATCGGGGGATGGCGGCGCTGCTGATCGGCCACGACCTCGCCGCCGCGGCCGCCTGCGCCGACCGCGTGGCGGTGATGCAGGCGGGCCGCATCGTCGAGACCGGCCCGCCGGAGACGATCCTGCGCGCCCCCTCCCATCCCTGGACCCGGGCGATGGCCGCGGCGCTGCCGCGGCTCGACGCGCCCGGCCCCGTCGCCCGGGCGCCGCAGGGGCCGGCGGTGCTGGCGCTGGAGGGGGTCGGCCTCTCCTACGCCCGCCGCGCGCTGCTGCGCCCCGCGCCGGCGGCGGTCCTCCAGGACGTCTCCCTGAGCCTGCGGGCGGGGGAGAGCCTGGGGCTGGTCGGCGCCTCGGGCTCGGGCAAGAGCAGCGTGGCGCGGCTGGCGGCGGGGCTGCTGCGCCCCGACGTCGGGCGGGTGCGGCGGGAGGGGACCGTGCAGATGGTCTTCCAGGACGCGCTCGGCTCGCTGAATCCGCGGATGACGGCGGGCGAGATCGTGGCCGAGCCCGTCGCCCACCTGCGTCTCGCAGCCCCCGGCGCGCCGACGCGGGCCGAGGTCGCCCGCCTGCTCGAGGCCGTGGGCCTGCCGCCGGACGCGGCCGCGCGCCGGCCGCTCGCCTTCTCCGGCGGCCAGCGTCAGCGCATCGCCATCGCCCGCGCGCTGGCGGCCCGCCCGGCGCTGCTGATCGCGGACGAGCCGACCTCGGCCCTCGACGTGACCACGCAAGAGCGGGTGCTGGCGCTGCTCGCCCGGCTGCAGGCGGAGCGGGGCTTCGCGATGCTGTTCGTCACCCACGACCTCGCCGTCGCCCGCGCGGTCTGCCCGCGGCTCGCGGTGATGGAGGCGGGCCGGGTGGTCGAGCAGGGCCCGGCGGCGGCGATCCTCGACGCCCCGCGCAGCGCGGCCGCGCGCCGGCTGGTCGCGGCGGCGCGGGCGATGGCGCCGGCCTGAGCGGCCGCGCGCCCGCCGAGACTTCCGCCCCGGCGCAGGCGCCGCTAGGGTGCGCGCCGACCGCCCCGCCGCCCGACGACGGCGGGGCCAGACCGGAGGATCCGTCTTGATCGCGCTCTATTCCTCGCCCGGCGCCTGCTCGCTCGCCTCCCACATCGCGCTGCGCGAGGCGGGGGCCGAGTTCGAGCTGCACCGCGTCGATTTCGCCGCCGCCCAGCAGCGCACGCCCGAATACCTGGCGATGAACCCCAAGGGCCGGGTTCCGCTGCTGGTCACGGAGAAGGGGCCGCTGACCGAGACGCCGGCGATCCTGGCCTGGATCGCGCAGAGCTTCCCGCAGGCGGGCCTCGCCCCGACCGACCCCTGGGCCTTCGCGCAGATGCAGAGCTTCAACGCCTATCTCTGCGCCACGCTGCACGTGAACCACGCCCACGGCCGGCGCGCCGCGCGCTGGGCGGACCAGGAGAGCTCGCACGCCGACATGGTCGCCAAGGTCCCGCAGACGGTGGGCGAGAGCTTCCGCCACATCGAGGAGGAGGTCTTCAAGGGCCCGTTCGTGATGGGGGATGGTCACAGCGTCGCCGACGCCTATCTCTACACGGTCTCCCGGTGGATGGAGACGGACAAGCTGGATATCGCGCGGTTCCCCAGGGTGCATGAGCACCGGACCCGGATGCAGGCGCGCCCCGCCGTTCAGGCGGCGCTGGAGGCGGAGGGGCTGAAGCCCCTCTGACCCCCCGGCGGCGTCGGCGAGGCCGCGTCCGCCGGGCAGGGCGGGGCCGCGCCAGACAGGAGCCGCGATGCGCCTCTTCCAATGCCCCGCCTGCGGCGGGCGCCTGTGGTTTCACAACCTCGCCTGCGCCTGCGGCGCGCAGGTGGTCTGGGATCCCGACGCCGAGAGCCGCGCCGGCGCCTTCGCGGCGCTGGCCGCCGAGGGCGAGGCGGGCCCCCGGGCCTGCGCCCACCGCGAGAGCCTGGGCTGCAACTGGCCGGCGGAGGGCGGCGAGTTCTGCCGCGCCTGCGCCATGACCCACACCTCCCCCGATCCCTCGCTGCCCGAGGCGGTCGCCCAGTGGGCCGAGGCCGAGGCCGCCAAGCGCTGGGTGCTGGCCAACCTCGCCCGCTGGGACTGGTGGACGCCCGACGACCCCGGCCCCGCGCCGGTGTTCAAGATGCTGGCCGAGGAGACCCGCCACGGCCCCGTGGACGTGATCATGGGCCACGCGGACGGGGTGGTGACCATCAACCTCGCCGAGGCCGACCGCGCCGAGCGGGCGCGCCGGCGCGAGGACCTGGGCGAGGCGTTCCGCACGCTCAACGGCCATTTCCGCCACGAGCTCGCCCATGCCCTGCAGCTCCGCCTCTCGGCCTCCGCCGAGTTCCTCGAGGCGTTCCGCGCCCTCTTCGGCGACGAGCGGGAGGACTACGCCGCGGCGCTCGCGCGCCACTACGAGCAGGGCCCGCCCCCCGACTGGCAGGACGAGCACGTCAGCGAATACGCCTCCGCCCATGCGCACGAGGACTGGGCGGAGAGCTGCGCCCATCTCCTGCACCTGACCGACATCGTGGACAGTTTCGTGGCCGCGGGCCTCGACGCGCCCTCGGCGGGGCCGGACTACGACGCCTATGCCGAGCGCGACGCGCTGGCGCTGGTCGACCGGGGCTGCGAGCTGGGGCTGGCGCTGAACCACGTGAACCGGTCGATGGGCCTCGCGGACCTCTACCCGTTCGTGCTGCCCGAGCGGGCGCGCGAGAAGCTGGCCTTCGTGCACCGCTGGCTCGCCGCGGGCCCGATCGCCCCGGCCGATCGGGCTCCGGCGCCGGCCGACGCCCCGACGGCCTGACCGCGGGCCGGGGCGGGCGCCGCGCCCCCCTCGCGCGTCGCGCGGGGGGCGGCCGGGTCAGGCGGCGTCGGGCGCCTCGTCGATCCAGACCTCGAACTTCGCGAGCTGCGCGAAGCCGAAGGAGTGGGTCAGCGGCACGTCGGCCGCGTCGCGCCCCCGCCCGACCAGCACCCGGCCCCTGCGGGGGGTGAGGTTGCGCGGATCGAAGGTCATCCAGCGCCCGTCGAGGAACACCTCCATCCAGGCGGCGAAATCCATCGGCGCGTAGGGCGGCGGCTGGCCGATGTCCGAGACGTAGCCGGTGCAGTAGCGCGTGGGCACGTTCAGCGCCCGGCAGAAGGCCACCGCCAGGTGGGCGAAGTCGCGGCACACGCCGGTGCGCTCCTGGTTCGCCTCGAAGGCGGTGCGGGTGTTGCGGGCGGCCATGTAGTCGAAGACGATGTGGTGGTGGACGTATTCCACCACTCCCTGCACCCGCGCCCAGCCCTCGGGCAGGTGGCCGAAGCGGTTCCAGGCCTCCTCCATCAGCTTGTCGGACTCGCAGTATCGCGAGGGCAGCAGGAACTGGATCGTGTCGGAGGGCAGGTCCTCGATCGCGGCCTGCCGGGCGTCGGGGAACACCGGATCGGGCGCGCCGTCGTCGCGGATGATGCCGTCCGTGCGCAGCGAGAACCGCCCCGCGGGGGCCACCATCCGGGCGCACCAGTTGCCGAACGAGTCGCGGTAGTGGTCGATCGGCACCGGCGGCGACACGGTCAGGTGGTCCGGCCGCTCGAGGCAGGACACGCGCGAGTGGTGCACGTTGAGCATCGCGACGATCGGCGTGGGGGCCTGGAAATCGCTGGCGATCTCGCATCCTAGGCGCAGGCGCATGACGTCTCCTTGGGTGTCGCGGGCGAAAGGGGCCGGCGGAGAGGCGCGACTCGGCCCCTCCGCGAGAGTGGAGGCAGTTAACCGGCGGGGTCACGGAGGCAAGCCCCCTCGCGTCGGAACGACGCGGGGGGAGGGCGGCGCCGTCCCGGGCCGCGCGACCGCCGCGCCGCCCGCTCCGTCGCCGCCTGAAGCCCCTGCGCGCGCGGCCTTAACGTCGTCTCAACCCGAGTCGCCGACTTCCTGTCGCCCACCGCCCGGCCCGCCCGGGCCCTGCGGAGCGCCCGAGCATGCACCGACCCGCCGTCCCGATCCCGCCCCTTGCGGCGGTCCTGACGGTCCTCGCCGCCCTCGCGGCGCTGGCGCCGACCGCCCCGGCGCAGGCGGGGGCCGAGCCGCTGTGCGAGGGGTTCGGGCCGCAGGCGCCGCGCGACATCTCGGTGAAGTCCGGCGCCAACCCGCGCGGCTTCGCCGCCGCGCCCCCGGCCTCGCGCATGAACCTGTGCAACATCCACTTCCACGTGAACGCCGAGCACAAGGGCCCGGGCTTCTCGGTCCCCGGCGGGGAAGGGGAGCATGGCGGGTGGCTGTGCAACGAGACCGCCGAGCTGACCGCGCTCGAGCGCGAGGATCCGCTGCACGGCCACGGCGCCTGCCACGGCCTGGAGCCCGGCGACACGGTCGAGGTGCACTGGGTCCACACCACCTGCGACGCGGGGCCCGGGGCGGGGCTCGGCGCCTGCGCGAGCGAGCGCTGCGCCAACCCGCAGCTGCGCGTCGAGACCCAGGTGTTCCTGGCAGTCAACGATCCGGAGGCGCTGGATTTCTCCCAGTTCGACTACGCCGCGCCCGACCCCTCGATCCCCGCCGCGCCCAGCCAGCCGCGCGCGCTGCCCACCGGCTTCGGGGAGCCGGTCGTCTTCGCCGGCTCCACCACCGGGCCGAAGTACTCCGAGCAGAGCTGCTCGCCCTACCAGGTCACCTGGTCGGTGCGCCCCTGGTGCGCGCGGGTCGACGTGATGACCCTGCACCGCTGGTGCGCCGAGAACACGTTCGAGGAAGACCACGCCCACGGCGTGCGCCGGCTGGTGGTCTCGCCGGCCCTGCTGTCGCCGATCGACTGAGCCCGCGCGCCGCCGACTTTTTCGAGCTCCGCCGCCCGCCGCGGCCGCCGCCTGCGAGGGCCGCCCGGCGCGGCCTCCTCCCTTCCGCGGCCGCCCGGCGCGGCGTCCGGCTTCCGGGAGCCGCCCGGCGCGGCGCCCTGCCTGCGGCGGCGGCCCGGCTCGGCGTCCTGCCTCCGGGGGGCGCTCGGCGCGGCGGCCCGATCCTGCGCCGCCGCCTCGTCGTGGGGCGCGGTCCCTCGCCCCGAGGGGCCCCGGGCTGGACCCGGGGCCTCCCTCCTGCCGCCGGCAGGGAGCGTGGGCGTGGAGGGCCTGAGAGCGGCGGGCCGCGTCGGGAACGCTGCGACAAGCGCCTGTGCGAAGGGCCCCGGTCTCCCTGCCGAACCTGCCCCCAGCCTCCGTCTCGGATCGGCGCCGAACCGCCTGGCTCGCGCCTCACGGCACGCCGCGAAGAGGCGCCGGGTCAGGCCCGGGGCGCGCGTGGGGCTGGCGGGGGAGCGGACCTCCGGCGGCTCAGGCCTTGCCGCTCTCGATCAACCGGGCGGCGAGGTCGCGGAAGGCCTGGCTCTGGGGGGCGTCGGGCGCGGCGGCGACGATCGGGGCGCCGGCGTCGCCCGAGACGCGGATGTCGAGGTGCAGGGGGATCTCGCCCAGGAACGGGAGCCCCAGGCGCTTCGCCTCGGCCTTGGCCCCGTCATGGCCGAAGATGTGGCTCGGCTGGCCGCAGTGGGGGCACACGAACACCGACATGTTCTCCACCAGCCCCAGCACCGGCGTCTCCAGCTTGCGGAACATCGCCACCGCCTTCTTGGCGTCGAGCAGCGCCACGTCCTGCGGGGTCGAGACCACGATGGCGCCGGTGACCTCGGCCTTCTGGCACAGGCTCAGCGCCACGTCGCCGGTGCCCGGCGGCAGGTCCACCACCAGCACGTCCAGCTCGCCCCAGCGCACCTGGTTCATCATCTGCTGGAGCGCGCCCATCAGCATCGGGCCGCGCCAGATCACCGCCTCGTCCTCGGGCAGCATCAGGCCGATCGACATCGCCGTCAGTCCGTGCGCCTTCAGCGGGATGATCGTGTCGCCGTCGGAGCGGGGACGCTCCGACAGCCCCAGCATCCGCGCCTGGGAGGGGCCGTGGATGTCCGCGTCCAGCAGCCCCACCCGCTTGCCGGCCTGCGCCAGCGCCACGGCGAGGTTGACCGAGACGGTCGACTTGCCGACCCCGCCCTTGCCCGAGCCGACCGCGAGGATCTTGTCCACGCCCGCGATCTTCTTAGAGGCCTGCGGCTGCGGATGCCGGCCGATCTTGAGGCTCGGCGCCGCCCCGGCGGGGGGCGCGGGCGCGCGCGCGGCGGGCGCGGCGGGACCGTGGGCGGTCAGCACCCCCTGCACCTTCTCGACGCCGGGCAGGGCGCCCACGGCGGCCTCGGCCGCCTGGAGCACGGGACCCATCTCGCGGCCGCGGGCGGGGTCGACCTCGAGGATGAAGCGGGCCTGGCCGGCCTCGAACGAGGGGGCGCGCACCATGTCGGCGGCGACCAGGTCCTTGCCCGAGCCGGGATCCACCACCCGGGAAAGGGCCTTCAGGATGTCCTCGCGCGTGACGCTCATTTCGGGGTCTCCTCGCGCGGCCGGATGCGGTCGGGTCGGCGCGCCTTCGCGCCTACCTATGGGGCGGGAGCGGAACCCGCAAGGCGGCGGCCGGGCGCGGCGACGGAGAGCGCCCCCTCTCGCCCGCCCCGCGCGGACGGCGGGGGCGGGAGCGGCCCCGGGTCGGGCCCGGGGCGCCTGCGCGGGCAAGGGAGCGTCGGAGCGCCCGCAGCGCGCGCGCCAGGGCGCCGGGGCGGCGCAGGCTCAGAGGTCGAGCTCGATCCAGACGGGGGCGTGGTCGGAAGGCTTGTCGCCGCCGCGCGCCCAGGCGTCGACCTCGGCGCCCTTCAGACGGTCGGCGGCCTGGGGGGTCAGCAGCAGGTGGTCGATGCGGATGCCGTCGTTCTTCTGCCAGGCGCCGGCCTGGTAGTCCCAGAACGTGTAGACCTCGGGCCCGGGGCGGTGGATGCGCAGCGCGTCGGTCCAGCCCTGATTGAGGATCCGGCGGTAGGCGGCCCGGGTCCGCGGCAGGAACAGCGCGTCCTCGGTCCAGGCCTGCGGGCGGGCGGCGTCCTCGGGCTGGGGGATGACGTTGTAATCGCCCGCCAGCACCGCGATCTCCTCCGAGGCGATCAACTCCGCCGCGCGCGCCTCCAGCCGCTCCATCCAGGCGAGCTTGTAGTCGTATTTCGGCCCCGGAGCGGGGTTGCCGTTGGGCAGGTAGAGGCCGCAGACGCGCACCGCGCCCTTGTCGGCCGAGATCGTGGCCTCGATGTAGCGGGCCTGTTCGTCGCTCTCGTCGCCGGGCAGGCCGCGCATCACGTCCTCGATCGGGCGGCGCGCGAGGATCGCGACGCCGTTGAAGCCCTTCTGGCCGTGGGTCTCGAGGTTCCAGCCGGCGTCCTCGATGGGCTCGCGCGGGAAGGTCTCGTCGACGGACTTGATCTCCTGCAGGCAGACTACGTCGGGTTTCGCCCGGTCGAGCCATTCCAGCAGGGCGGGGAGGCGGGCCTTCACGCCGTTGATGTTGAAGGTGGCGATCTTCATCGGCGGGGGTCTCCTGGCCTCTGGCGGGGGCCTCGCGAGGCGGGGCTCGCTCAGGCGTTGCGCTGCGCGCGGGGGCGCTTCTGAACTCACCCGGGAACAGGGCCGCGCCTGTTCCCCGGATCCGTCCGTCGCTGAAGATGCCTGAGCGACTCGGCCCCGGGGGTCAAGGACAAGCCGGCTTCGCCGGTCGCTTCGCGATCCCTGACCCCCGGGGCCGAGTCGCTCTGATCGGCATCAGCGACGGACGGCTCCGGGGAACAGGCGCTTCGCGAGGGGCGGGTTCCGGGGCGCCGGGGGCGGGCGGGATCAGGCCTCGGCGGCCGCGGCGAGGATGGAGAGGAAGGCGGGGCCGAAGCGCTCGGCGCGCTGGGGGCCCATGCCGGGGACCTCGGCGAGGGCCTCGAGGCTGTCGGGACGGCGCTCGACCACCTTGGAGAGGGTGGAGTTGGTGCAGGTCAGCAGCTTGTCCGTGCCCTGCGCCCCGCGCGCGAGGCGCAGCTGGGCGGCGTGGAGCGCGTCGAAGACCTCGCCCGTGCCGGCGGCGGCGGCGCGGATCCGGGTCGGGTGCGCCTCGGGAGCGGGCGCGCCGGTGAGGACCTCCAGGAACTCGGCGCCGTAGCGGGCGAGCTTCGCCGCGCCGACGCCGTGGCAGGTGGCGAGCTCGTCCATGGTCCGCGGCTTCTTCGTGGCCATGTCGATCAGGGAGCGGTCGTTGAAGACGATGTAGGCGGGGGCGTTCTGGGCCTCGGCCAGGCGCCGGCGCAGGGACTTGAGGGCGGCGAGCAGGGGCTCGTCCGCCTCGTCCACCAGGGCGGCGGGGGCGGGGCGGCGGTCGTCCTTCGCGGCGCCGCGGGCCTTGAGCGCGTCCTTGCGCAGCTGCAGGCCCTTCTCGCCGCGCAGCACCGGGCGGGCGTCCTCGGTCAGCCGCCAGCCGCCGGTCTGCCCGTCGACGGCGGCGAGCCCCAGCGCCAGCAGCTGGCGCAGGATCGCGCGCCAGGCGTTGCGGTCGAACTCCTTGCCGATGCCGAAGACCGAGAGGCGGTCGTGGCCCAGCCGCTCGCCCCGCTCGTTGGGTTTGCCGAGCAGGACGTCGACGACATGCTCGACCCCGAAGCGCTCGCCGGTGCGGTAGATGGCCGAGAGGGCCTTCTGGGCGGCCACGGCGCCGTCGAAGAGCTCGGGCGGCTTGCGGCAGAGGTCGCAGTTGCCGCAGGGCTGCGGGCGCGCCTCGCCGAAATAGGCGAGCAGGGTCTGGCGGCGGCAGCCGGGCGCCTCGGCCAGCGCGAGCAGGGCGTTGAGGCGCTGGTGGTCGGCGCGCTTGCGCTCCTCCGGCGCCTGGCTCTCGTCGATCTGCAGGCGGCGGAGCTTGATGTCCTCGACCCCGTAGAGGGTGAAGGTGTCGGCGGGGGCGCCGTCGCGGCCCGCGCGCCCGATCTCCTGGTAGTAGGACTCGACCGACTTGGGCAGGTCGGCGTGGGCCACGAAGCGGATGTCGGGCTTGTCCACGCCCATGCCGAAGGCGACGGTGGCGCAGATCACCATGCCGTCCTCGCGGGAGAAGCGGTCCTGGGTGTGGGAGCGCGTCTCGGCGTCGAGGCCGGCGTGGTAGGGCAGGGCGTCGAGCCCCTCGGCGCGCAGCGCGGTCGCCAGCACCTCGCACTTGTTGCGGCTGCCCGCATAGACGATGCCCGAGCGGCCCTTGCGGGGCAGGACGAAGTCCATCAGCTGCTTGCGCGGCGAGGCCTTGGCCTCGAAGGCGAGGTAGAGGTTGGGACGGTCGAAGCCGCGCAGGAACACGGCGGGGGCGGCGGGGTCCTCGCCCCCCCCGCCGACGTCGTCCGTCAGGGGGGCGTCGTCGTGGTCGAAGAGGCGGCGCAGGATCTCGGCGCGGGTCTCCTCGTCGGCGGTGGCGGTGAAGGCGGCGGTCTGGACGTTGCCGAGCGCGGCGCGCAGCTCGCCGATGCGAAGGTAATCGGGGCGGAAGTCGTGGCCCCACTGGGAGACGCAATGCGCCTCGTCGATCGCCAGCAGCGAGATCGGCAGGCGGGCGAGGAGCTGGCGGGAGGAGGCGAGGCGCTCGGGCGCGAGGTAGAGGAGCTTCAGGGCGCCGCGGTCGATCGCCTCGAAGATGCGCTCGTTGTCCTGAGGCGTGTTGGCGGAGGTGAGGGCGCCGGCCTCGACGCCGGCCTCGCGCAGGCCAGCCACCTGGTCGCGCATCAGGGCGATGAGGGGGGAGACGACCAGCGTCACGCCCTCCCGCGCCAGGGCGGGGAGCTGGTAGCACAGCGACTTGCCGCCGCCGGTGGGCATGATCGCCAGGACGTTCCGGCCGGCCTCGATGGCGGAGACGATCTCCTCCTGGCCGGGGCGGAAGGCGTCGAAGCCGAAGACGGATTTCAGGAGCGTCTCAGGGGTGGGCATGGGATCGGGCGCGGGCCTGGATGCTGCTGCGTGGGGTCGGGGGGCAGAGTATCGGGGCCGACGCGCGAAGGCGAGAGGGGGAGGGGCGGGTCTGCAGGGACGCAGGCGCCCTGCGGGCGGGCTTGGCCTGCGCGCGCTTCGCGCGCGGCGGGCTGGCGCCCGCGGGGCGCTTCTGGAACTCACCAGAGAACAAGCCGCGCCTGGTCTCCGGATCCGTCCATCGCTTCTGGCCGGCCTGAGCGACTCGCCCCCGCCGGTCAAGGACAAGCCGCGCTGCGCGCGGTCGCTTCGCGATCCTTGACCGGCGGGGGCGAGTCGCTCCGTTGGCCGCCAGCGACGGACGGCTCCGGAGAACAGGCGCTCCCGGAGGGCTCGTGGCGGGCGGCGGCGGGCCGCGCGCTTACATCGAGAAGGAGACGCCGCAGCCGCAGGAGCTGGAGGCGTTGGGGTTCTCCACCGCGAAACGGGCGCCGATCAGCTCGTCGGTGAAGTCGATCACCGAGTCGGAGAGGTAGGGGAGCGAGACCGGGTCGACCAGGATCTTCTGGCCGTCCTTCTCGAGCACCAGGTCGTCCTCGGCGGGCGCGTCCTCGAGCGTGATCTCGTACTGGAAGCCGGAGCAGCCGCCGCCTTCCACCGCGACCCGCAGGCATTGCGGGCGGCCGGCGTCGTCGGCGATCTCGGCCAGGCGCGCGAAGGCGCGGTCGGTCGCGCGGGGCGGGATCGAGATCGCGGGCGTCGAGAGGTCGAGCGAGAAGTCAGGCGCGGCCATGGCGGTTTTCCCTTCGCGGAGGATGGTGTAGGCCTCGCGCCATCATCTAGGCGGAGGCGGGGGGGACGCAAGAGGCGTCGCGGCCGCCGACGCCCCCGACCCCGCATTCCAGAGCCGGGAGCGCCCCGATGCCCGCGTCCTACGCCTGCCTGCCCGCCGCCTCGCGCGGGCGCCTGCACGCCGAGCCGGAATCCGCCCACCGCACGCCCTTCCAGCGCGACCGCGACCGGATCATCCACTCCTCGGCCTTCCGCAGGCTCAAGCACAAGACCCAGGTCTTCGTGGAGCATGAAGGCGATTACTACCGCACCCGGCTGACTCATTCCATCGAGGTGGCGCAGGTGGCGCGCACGCTGGCGCGCGACCTCGGCCTGACCGAGGAGCTGGCGGAGGCGGTGGCGCTGGCCCACGACCTGGGCCACACGCCCTTCGGCCACACCGGCGAGGATGCGCTGCACGCCGCCATGATCCCCTACGGCGGCTTCGACCACAACGCCCAGGCCCTGCGGATCGTCACCGAGATCGAGGCGCGCTACGCCGAGTTCGACGGGC
This sequence comes from Albimonas pacifica, assembly GCF_900113695.1. Lineage (GTDB taxonomy): Bacteria > Pseudomonadota > Alphaproteobacteria > Rhodobacterales > Rhodobacteraceae > Albimonas > Albimonas pacifica. The sequence goes on from NZ_FOQH01000005.1 coordinate 95,785, forward strand.
TGAACCTGACCTGGGAGACGCTGGAGGGCATCGCCAAGCACAACGGGCCGCTGTGCGAAATGGGCGCGGACACGGGCGAGCTGCACTATGCGCTGGCCGAATACGTCGCCCGCCACGACCTGGAGCTGCACACCCACGCCTCGGCCGAGGCGCAGGCGGCGGCGCTGTCGGACGACATCGCCTACAACACCCACGACCTCGACGACGGGCTGCGGGCGGGGCTGTTCACGGCCGAGGAGATCGCGACCCTGCCGGTGGTGGGCGACTGCTTCGCGGAGGTGGACCGCAGGTATCCCGGCCTCGACCCCGCGCGCCGCCAGCACGAGGCGTTGCGGCGCGTGTTCGGGGCGCTGGTGGAGGACGTGCTGGAGACCTCGCGCCTGCGGCTGGCGCAGTCCGGGGCCGAGACCGCGGACGAGATCCGGGCGCTGGGGCGGCCGGTGATCGCCTTCTCGGACGGGCTGGTCTCGGACCTGCGGCAGGTGCGCGGCTTTCTGTTCGAGCGGATGTATCGCCACTGGCGCGTGGCCCGGATGCGGCGCAAGGCGGCGGCGGTGGTGGCGGAGCTGTTCGAGATCTACATGGAGACGCCGCGCGTCCTGCCCGACGACTGGCGCGATTCCGCGATGCACGCGATGTCCGCGGCGGGGCGGGCGCGGGTGGTGGCCGACTACATCGCGGGCATGACCGACCGCTTCGCCCTGCAGGAGCACCGCCAGCTCACCGACCCGATGTCGCGCACCTGAGGCGCTGGCGGCCGGCGAGGCGCGCCCCCGCTGGGCGGGGGCGCGCGGGGTCGGCTGCGGCGGCGCCTCAGGCGGCGGCGAGCGTCCGGAAGGCGGGGGCCGCGTCCCGCGCCCAGGTCTCGAGGGAGCGGGGGGCGCGGCCGGTCAGGGTCTCGACGTCGGGGGCGACGGCGGCGGTCCAGCCCGCGCGCACCGGAGCGAAGATCGAGGCGAGGAACGGCGCGTAGTCGGCGGGCAGGCCGGCGGCGATCAGGCCCTCGACGAAGGGCGCCTCGGGGATGTCGCGGTAGGCGACGGGGCGGCCCAGGGCGCCGGCCAGGATCGCGGCGGCCTCGGCGTAGGTCAGCGCCGCGGGGCCGGTGAGGTTGAAGGCCCGGCCGTCGAAACGGTCCGTGGTCAGCGCCGCGGCCGCGCTTTCGGCGACGTCGCGCACGTCGATGAAGGACGAGGCGCCCTCGCCCGCCGGAACCGCGATCTCGCCCGCCAGCACGCCATGACCCCAGTAGTTCAGGAAGTTGTCGGCGAACCAGTTGGGGCGCAGGATCACGAAGGGCGCGCCCGAGCGTTCCAGCGCCAGCTCGACCTGGCGGTAGGGGATGGTGTCGTCGGCGTCGACCCCGAAGACGCTCTGCATCACCGTCTTCACGCCCCGGGCGGCGGCGAAGTCCACCACCGGCAGGAGCATCTGGGTGACCGCCACGTAGCCGCCGGGCAGCATCAGGTGGAGGCGGTCGACCCCCTCGAAGGCGGGGGCGAAGGTCGCGGGGTCGGCGTGGTCGAAGGCGACGCCCTCGGCCCCCTCGACCGCGCGCCCGTCGCGGGTGGCGGCGCGCACGCGCTCGCCCCTGGCGACGAGGGCGCGGACCAGGGGGCGGCCGACGGCGCCGCCGGCGCCGAGAACGAGGATCTTGCCGGGCATTGGGGACCTCCGAAACGATGTGGTATCCATTGGAAACCTTGTTTCCATGGGTTACATAGACCGCAGTCGGAAAGCGCGTAAGAAGGCACTTTCCGGTGACGTGGTGACCTCGGGGTGACCGGCCCCGGGGCGGGAGGAGGAGGACGCGGATGGAGCGGCCCTGGGACGTCTATGCGCAGGCCTGTCCGACGCGGATGGTGCTCGACCGGCTGGCGGACAAGTGGTCGGTGCTGATCCTGGACCGGCTGAAGCCGGGGCCGGTGCGCTTCAACGGGCTGCGGCGCGACATCGAGGGGATCTCGCAGAAGGTCCTCTCGGCCACGCTGAAGAAGCTGGAGCGCGACGGGCTGGTGGCGCGCGAGGCCTTCCCGACGGTGCCGGTGACGGTGGAATACTCGCTGACCCCGCTGGGATGCACGCTGACCGAGACGGTCTCGGCGCTGGCCCATTGGGCCGAGCGCAACATGGAGGCGGTGATCGAGGCGCAGAAGGCTTATGACGCGGCCCTCGGCGAGGCGCGGCACGGAGGGTGACGGGGCCCGGAGGCGCCCTGCGGGCGGCCTGCGCGCCTGCGGCGCGCGCGGGGGCCGCTTCTGAACTCACCCAAGAACAGGCCCGCGCCTCTTCTCCGCAGCCGTCCGTCGCTGAAGATGCCTGAGCGAGTCGTCCGGAGCGGTCAAGGACGAGCCGCGCGGAGCGCGGTCGCTGCGCGATCCTTGACCGCTCCGGCCGACTCGCTCTGATCGGCATCAGCGACGGACGGCTCCGGAGAACAGGCGCTCCCGGGAGGGCCTGGGGCGGGGCGTGCGGGGGGCGTGGCGCGTTGACCCGCGGGCGCGGCGGTGGCAAAGGTCGCGCGCCGCAGATGGAGCCTTCCATGAACCTCTTCGCCGACATCCGGGCCCTGGTGACCGACAGCCTCGAGGCGCTGGCCGCGCAGGGCGCGCTGCCCCCGGGACTGGATCTCGCCAACGTCGCCGTCGAGCCGCCCCGCGATCCCGCCCATGGCGACATGGCGACCAACGCCGCGATGGTGCTCGCCAAGCCCGCGCGGATGAAGCCGCGCGACATCGCCGAGGCGCTCGCGCCCCTGCTGGAGGCGGACGCGCGCGTCGCCTCCGCCGAGGTGGCGGGGCCCGGGTTCCTCAACCTGCGGCTCTCGCCCGCCGTGTGGCGGGCGGCGGTGGCGACCGCGCTGGCGCAGGGCGCGGACTTCGGCCGCTCGGACATGGGCGGGCGCAGGAAGGTGAACGTCGAGTACGTCTCGGCCAACCCCACCGGCCCGCTGCACGTGGGGCATACCCGCGGCGCGGTCTTCGGCGACGCGCTGGCGAGCCTGCTGGACTTCGCCGGCTGGGACGTGACGCGCGAGTATTACATCAACGACGGCGGCGCGCAGGTCGACGTGCTGGCCCGCTCCGCCTACGAGCGCTACCGCGAGGCGCACGGGCTGGAGCCGGCGATCGCCGACGGGCTCTATCCCGGCGACTATCTCGTGCCCGTGGGCGAGGCGCTGAAGGCGAAGTTCGGCGACGCCCTGCTCGACAAGCCCGAAGCCGAGTGGCTGCGCGAGGTGCGCGACTTCGCCACCGGGATGATGATGGACCTGATCCGCGAGGATCTGGCCGCGCTGGGCGTGAAGATGGACGTCTTCTTCTCGGAGAAGTCGCTCTATTCCGGCGGCCGCATCGAGGGCGCGCTGAAGACGCTCGAGGAAAAGGGCCTGGTCTACGTCGGCGTGCTGGAGCCGCCGAAGGGCAAGACCCCCGAGGACTGGGAGCCGCGGCCCCAGACCCTGTTCCGCTCGACCGACTACGGCGACGACGTGGATCGGCCGCTGAAGAAGTCGGACGGCGGCTGGACCTATTTCGCGCCCGACATCGCCTATCACTACGACAAGGTGGAGCGGGGCTTCGACGAGCTGATCAACGTCTTCGGCGCGGACCACGGCGGCTATGTGAAGCGCCTGAAGGCGGCGACGGCGGCCCTGTCGGGCAACCGGGTGCCGCTGGACATCAAGCTCACCCAGCTCGTGAAGCTCTTCAAGAACGGCGAGCCGTTCAAGATGTCGAAGCGCGCGGGCACCTTCGTGACGCTGCGCGACGTCGTGGACGAGGTGGGTCCCGACGTGACCCGCTTCGTGATGCTGACCCGCAAGAACGACGCGCCGCTGGATTTCGACTTCGCCAAGGCCACCGAGCAGTCGCGCGACAACCCCGTCTGGTACGTGCAGTACGCCTCCGCCCGGGTGAACTCGATCTTCCGCACCGCCGTCGAGGCGGGGCTGGGCCAGGTGGCCGCCGACGAGGCGGCGCTGGCGCCGCTGGATCATCCCGACGAGCTGGAGCTCGCCGCCAAGGTCGCCGAATGGCCCCGGCTGGTGGAGACGGCGGCCAGGCATCACGAGCCGCACCGGGTGGCCTTCTACCTCTACGACCTCGCCTCGGCCTTCCATGCCCACTGGAACAAGGGCAAGGACGAGCCGCGGCTGCGTGTCGTGCAGGAGACGGATCCTGCGGGAACCGCGGCCCGGCTGGCGCTTGTGAAGTCCGTCGCGGTTGTCATCGCCGCCGGTTTGGGTATCTTGGGGGTGACCCCCGCCGAAGAGATGCGCTGAACAAGCGTCCGCGGCGGGGACGAGCAGTCATCGCCGCGCCTCACGGGGAAAACTTCGGGGGCCGGCCTCAGCGCAGGCGGGATTCCGAATGGCCGAAATGGCCGGAGACCCCTACGGGTTCGACGAACGCGGCGGCCGCGGCTGGCGGCGGCAATTCGCAGGCGCGCTCGGCGGCGCCTGCGCCATCGCGCTGGTCTGGGGCCTGGTCAGTTGGGGTCATGGCCTGCTGACCCGCGACTCCGGGCAGATCCCGTTTCTCAGGGCCGAGGACGGCCCGATGAAGATCGTGCCCGAGGATCCGGGCGGCCTGAAGCTCGAGCGCACCGACATGGCCGTCAGCCGCATCGTGGGCGGCGTCGCGGGCTCGGCCGTCGAGCCGGGCCTGGCGCCGCAGGCCGAAGGGCTGGCCGACGAGGACCAGCCGCAGCCCTACCTGACCGCGCCCGATCCGCTGGCGACGCCCTCCGACGGCGCCCAGGACCCGGCCGCCGCCCCCGACGCCGACCCCGACGCGATCGAGCGCGCCGTGGCCCGCGCGCTGCAGGAGCAGCAGATGGGCGACGATCCGACCGCGAGCCAGGTGGAGGACGAGGACGAGAGCTCCTCCCTCTCCGCCGTCGCCGCACCGCCGCCGCCGCTGCGCCCGCGCGCCCCGACCCGCGCCGAGATGGCCGCCGCCGCGGCCGCCGCCGCCGCGGCGATCCCCGCGCCGACGCCGGCCGCGACCTCGCTGGCCACGGGCGACATCGGGGTGCAGCTCGGCGCCTTCAACTCGCAGGCCATCGCGGAATCGCAGTGGCGACGCGCCCAGCGCCGGCACGAGGACCTGCTGAGCGGGCTCGCCCACGCGGTCACCACCGTCGAGTCCGGCGGGCGCACGCTCTACCGTCTGCGCGCCGGGCCGGTGGCCGACCGCGGGCAGGCGCAGGAGCTCTGCGCCGCGCTGAAGTCCCGCGGCGACGCCTGCATCGTGGCCACCATCCGATGAGCGCCCGGGCGATCATCCTGGGCTGCTCCGGGCCCCGCCTCTCGGCCGGCGAGGCCGCCTTCTTCCGCGACGCCGACCCCTGGGGCTTCATCGTCTTCGCCCGCAACGTCGAGAGCCCCGACCAGCTGCGCGCCCTGACCGCCGACCTGCGCGAGGCCGTCGGCCGCGACGCCCCCATCCTGGTGGACCAGGAGGGCGGCCGCGTCGCCCGCCTCAAGCCCCCCCACTGGCGCGAATGGCCGTGGATGGAGCGCATCGTCGAGGGCCTGCCCGAGGCGCTGGCCGACGAGGCGCTGGCCCTCCAGTTCCGCGCCATCGCGGCCGAGCTGCACGACGTCGGCCTCGACGTGAATTGCATGCCCATCGCCGACGTGCGCTTCGAGGAGACCGACGGGATCATCTCGACCCGCGCGCTGGGGCGGTCGGCCGAGACGGTGGCCCGCCGCGGGCGGATCGTGACGGACGCGATGGCGGCCGGCGGCGTGCTGCCGGTCCTGAAGCACCTGCCGGGGCACGGGCGGGCGACCGCGGACAGCCACCTGGCGCTGCCGGTGGTCGACGCCTCGTTGGAGGAGCTGCGCGCCCACGACTTCGCGGCCTTCCGGCCGCTCGCGGACCTCGCGATGGGGATGACGGCGCATATCGTCTACTCCGCCATCGACCCTGACGCCCCCGCCACCCAGTCCCCCGCCGGCATCCGCGCGATCCGCGAGGAGCTGGGCTTCGACGGCCTGCTGATGACCGACGACCTGTCGATGAACGCGCTGGCGGGCGGCATGGCGGAACGGGCCGAGCGCTCGATCGCCGCGGGCTGCGACCTGATCCTGCACTGCAACGGCGACATGGCCGAGATGGAGGGCGCGCTGAGCGCCACCCCGCGCCTCGAGGGCCGGGCGCTGGCCCGCGCCGAGCGGGCGCTCGCCGCCCGCCGGGCGCCGGAGGCGTTCGACGCCCGGGCCGCCGACTCCCGCTACGCCGAGATCGTCGGCCTGCTGGAGAGCGCCCATGCCTGAGCGCGCCGCCTGGGACCAGCTGTTCCGCGACGTCCCCGACGGGCGCACCGGGGCGCTGACCGGCGACGACAAGACCGCGGCCGAGGCGCTGGTCGTCGACGTCGAGGGCTTCGAGGGCCCGCTCGACATCCTCCTGACGCTCGCGCGCAGCCAGAAGGTGGACCTGCGCCACGTCTCGATCCTGCAGCTCGCCGAGCAATACCTCGCCTTCGTCGAGGAGGCCAAGCGTCTGCGCATCGAGCTGGCCGCCGACTACCTGGTCATGGCCGCCTGGCTCGCCTACCTCAAATCCCGGCTGCTGCTGCCCCCCGAGCCGACCGAGGAGGGCCCCTCGGCCGAGGAACTGGCCGCCCGCCTCGCTTGGCGGCTGGAGCGGCTGGAGGCGATGCGCGAGGCCGGCGCCCGGCTGATGGGCCGCGACCAGCTCGAGCGCGACCGCTTCGCCCGCGGCGCGCCGGATACCCAGACGCTGCGCCGCACGGTGATCTACGACGCGAGCCTGATCGACCTGCTGCGCGCCTATTCGCGCATCAAGACCCGCGACGACTACCGCCCCCTGCACATGAACCGCGCGCCGGTGATGACGCCCGAGGAGGCCATCGAGCGCCTGCGCGGCCTGATCGGCGACGTGCTCGACTGGCGCACGCTGTCGAGCTTCCTGCCCGCCTCCTGGCGCGAGGATCCCAAGCGTCGCCGCTCGGCCACCGCCGCCACCTTCGTGGCGATGCTGGAGCTGGTGCGCCGCGGCGAGGCGGAGCTGCGCCAGCAGGAGGTGTTCGGCGAGATCACCCTGAGGCGTCGCGCCGCCGATGCCCGATGAACCCGAAGACGACGCCGCCGCGCCGCTGTTCCCCTCGCCCCCCATCGAGGAGCAGGAGCGGATGGTCGAGGCGGTGCTCTTCGCCTCGCGCGAGCCGCTGACGCCCGCCGAGATCGCCGCCCGCCTCCCCCAGGGATGCGACGCCGCCCAGGCGCTGGAGCGGGTGCGCCGGCGCTACGAGGGGCGGGGCGTCACGCTGGAGCAGGCCGGCAATTCCTGGGCCTTCCGCACCGCTGCGGATCTCGGCTGGCTGCTGGCGCGCGAGGTGGTCGAGACGCGGCCCCTGTCGCGGGCGGCCATCGAGACGCTGGCGATCATCGCCTACCACCAGCCCGTCACCCGCGCCGAGATCGAGGACATCCGCGGCGTCGCGGTCTCCAAGGGCACGCTGGACCTGCTGATCGAGCGCAACTGGGTCCGTCTCGGCCGCCGCCGGATGACCCCGGGCCGCCCCTCGACCTACGTGGTGACGGAGGGCTTCCTCGACCACTTCGGCCTCGAGAGCGCCCGCGACCTGCCGGGCCTGAAGGAGCTGCGCGACGCGGGCCTTCTGGACAACGTCCCCCCCGGCGAGGCGGAGCCCGACCCCGACGACCCCAACCAGCCCCGCATGTTCGAGGATCCCGACGACTGATCCCGGGGCGGGCCGGGCCTGTCTTGGGGCCTCGCGCAGGGACGGCATCCGCCGCGCGGCGCACGTGACGGGCGGCGGGCAGAGGCCCCGGGTCAAGCCCGGGGCGCCTGTGGGGCGGGCGGAACGCGTAGGGCGCATTTCAATGCGTCTGTCCAGCGCCGCCCCCACGCCGCCCCCCCCGCCCTACGACGGCGCATTGAAATGCGCCCTACGTGCCCGCGAGGTCGGTCAGGATCGGGCAGTCCGGCCGGTCGTCGCCGTGGCAGCGATGCACGAGCGTGGTCAGCGTCTCCCGCATCGCCTGCAGCTCGGCGACCTTGCGGTCGATCTCGACCAGATGCGCCTCCGCCACCCGCTTCACGTCGGCCGAGGCGCGCTCGCGGTCCTCGTAGAGCGCGAGCAGGGTCCGGCACTCCTCGATGGAGAAGCCCAGCGAGCGGGAGCGGGCCAGGAACGCCAGCTTGTGCGCGTCCCGGTCCGAGAAATCCCGGTAGCCGTTCTCGCCGCGGGCCGGGCGCACCAGCCCGATGTCCTCGTAGTAGCGGATGGTCTTGGCGGGCAGGCCCGAGCGGGCCGAGACGTCGGAGATGTTCATCGTGCAGCCTCCTGGGCGCCGGGGCGCCAGCGGGTGAGCAGCAGGGAGTTGCCGACCACGCTGACCGAGCTGAGCGCCATCGCGGCGCCGGCGACCGCGGGGTCCAGCAGGCCCGCCGCCGCCACGGGAATGCAGAGCGTGTTCCAGGCGAAGGCCCAGAACAGGTTCTGGCGGATCTTCGAGGACGTGGCCGCCGCGATGTCGAGCGCCGAGGCCACCAGCGTCGGGCGCGGGCGCACCAGCGCCACCCCCGCCACCTCCATCGCCGCGTCCGCGCCGCCGCCCATGGCGATGCCGAGATCGGCCGCGGCCAGCGCCGGCGCGTCGTTGATCCCGTCGCCGACCATGGCGACGCGCCGGCCCCGCGCGACCAGGGCCTGCACGACCTCGGCCTTGCCCTCGGGGCGCACGCCCGCCACGACGTCCTCGATCCCCAGCCGCTCGGCCACCGCGCGGGCGGCGGGCTCTGCATCGCCCGTCAGCAGCGAGACGGCGACCCCGCGCCGGCGCAGGGAGGCGACCGCCTCGGCCGCATCCTCGCGCGGGGCGTCGGACAGGGCGATCAGCCCCAGCGCCTCGCCCTCGCGCGCCACCCAGACCACGGTGCGCCCGGCGCCGGCCATCTCGGCGGCCTGCGCCTGCAGCTCCGCGCCGGCCCCGGGGGCGGCGTAGTCCTGCCGGCCGATGCGCACCGGGACGGCGTCGATGCGCGCCTCGACGCCGGCGCCGACGGCGGCGCGGAAGCCCTCGGGCTCGCGCAGGGGCAGGCCCTCCGCCGCCGCGACCATGGCCCGGCCCAGCGGATGCTCGGACCCGCGCTGCACGGAGGCCGCCAACGCCAGCAGCTCCTCGCGCGAGAGACCGGCGAGCGGACGGACCTCGGCGACCTCGGGTTTGCCGAGGGTCAGGGTGCCGGTCTTGTCGAAGATCACCGCGTCGATGCGCGCCGCCCGCTCCAGCGAGGCGATGTCCTTGATCAGCACGCCGGCCTTCGCCGCAGCCCCGGTGCCCGCGACCAGCGCCGTGGGCGTGGCCAGCCCCAGCGCGCAGGGGCAGGCGATGACCAGCACCGAGATCGCGGCCGAGACGGCGGCGTCCAGCGACGCCCCCGCCACGAGCCAGCCCATCAGCGTCAGCGCCGCGATCGCCAGCACAACCGGCACGAAGACCGAGGCGATGCGGTCCACCAGCCGCTGCACCGGCGCCTTGCCGGTCTGGGCCCGGGCGACCATCTCGGCGATCTTCGCGAGCGTGGTGTCCCGCCCCACCCGGTCGGCGCGCAGGCGCACCTGGCCGGTTCCGTTCACCGCGCCGGCGGGGACCGGGTCGCCCGTCAGGCGGGGGACGGGCAGGGGCTCGCCCGTCACCAGGCTCTCGTCGAACTCGCTCTCGCCGCGCACGACGGTTCCGTCCACGGGGGCGCGCTCGCCCGGGCGCAGGATCACCATGTCGCCGACCGAGACCTCGGCCACCGGCACCTCGATCTCCTCGCCTGCCCGCAGCACCCGGGCGCTGTCGGGGCGCAGGGCCATCAGCTGGCGAAGGGCGGCCGAGGCGGCGCGCTTGGCCCGCGATTCCAGCGCCTTGCCGGCGAGGACCAGGGTGATGATCACCGCCGCCGCCTCGTAGTAGAGATGCGGCGCGTGGCCGGCATGGGCGGTCGCGAGCATCCAGGTCGAGAAGCCCCAGGCCGCCAGCGTGCCCATCGAGACCAGCGTGTCCATGTTCGCCGTGCGCGCGCGCAGCGCGGCCAGCGCCCCGCGGTGGAAGCGGCGGCCGAACCAGGCGACGACCGGGGTCGCCAGGACCAGCTCCGTCCAGCCGGGCATCCGCCAGGACGGCTCGAAGGTCATGGCGATCATCTGGGCCAGCAGCGGCGCGGTCAGCAGGGCCGCGAGCGGCAGGTCCCAGCGCTCGGCCCCCGCGCGCGGCTCCTGCGCGGCGAGCGCGCCGGCGTCGGCGAGCGTCGCCTCGTAGCCCGCGGCCTTCACGGCGGCGATCAGCTCCCCGTCCTCGGCCGCCCCGCGCAGGCGGCGGACCTCGGCCCGGTCGAGGGCGAGGTTCACCTCCGCCGCGACCACGCCGGGAACCCCCTCCAGCGCCCGCTGGATGCGCCTGGCGCAGCCCGCGCAGGTCATGCCCCGCAGGGCGAGGGCCGCGGTCTCCTCCCGCGCGGCGAAGCCGGCCCCGCGCAGGGCGGCGGCGAGCTCGGCGGCCGAGGCGCCCGCAAGCGCCACGTCGGCCCGCTCCAGCGCCAGGTTCACCTGGGCCGAGGCGACGCCGGGAAGGGCGGCGAGCGCGCGCTCCACCCGCCCCGCGCAGCCCGCGCAGGTCATCCCCGCCACCGAGATCGACAGGCCCGGCGGGGCCGAGGGCGACTCGGTCGGGAGGTCAAGTTCCTGGAATGCAGCGTCTTTCATGGTCCGGCTCCTTGGCTCGGCGCCGGATATAAGGTTTCCAGTCGCTGGAAGGTCAAGGGGATCTTCGCACGCCGCCCTCAAACGTCGCCCCGGGCGACCCACAGGCCCTCGGCGCCCACGGCCCGCCCCACCCCCCGCGCGCCGCAGGCGCGCGCGACCCGGGCCCCGGCCCGGGGCGCCCGGCGGGCGGCTGGCCGCCTGCAAGCCACTGGAGGTAAAGCGCCACGCCCGCCGCCCGCCCGCCCCGGGCGCCCGGCCGGGCCGCGCCGCGGGCCGGACGCCGGCCGCGGGCGCGACCGCCGACGCGGCGCTCCGGGCTCAGTCGTGGGGCGCCAGCCGGTCGAGGATCGCGCGGTGCAGCCCGGGGGCGGAGGCGATCAGGCCGGAGAGCCGCGGTTCCGGCCGGTTGTAGCGCGGCGTCTCGCCCCGCGCGTCCGAGACGGCGGCGCCGGCCTCGCGCAGGATCAGGTCGCCGGCGGCGGCGTCCCATTCCCAGACCCCGCCCACCGAGATCGAGCAGTCGAACCGCCCCTGCGCCACCAGGCACAGCCGGTAGCACAGCGAGGCGCGGAAGTGCCGCGTCACCGGCGGCGGCGCGCCCTTCCAGCGCTCGGGCCGCATTCCGGCGGCCGATACCAGCGCGTCGGCGCCGGTCAGCTCGGTGCGGGCGGAGGGCGCCAGCGCCGCCCCGTCCAACGTCGCGCCGCCGCCGAGGCTGGCGGCGTACATGGCGCCGCGGGCGGGCAGGAACATCACCCCCGCCCGGACCACGCCGCCCTGGGCGACGGCGAGCGCGTGGCCCCAGGTCTCCTCGCCCTTGAGGAAGGCGCGGGTGCCGTCGATCGGATCGCAGATGAACACCCGCTCGGCCGAGAGGCGGGCCTCGCGCCGCGCGCCCTCGTCCTCGGTCTCCTCCGACAGCCACCCGTAGCCGGGCCGCGCCGCGCCGAGCTCGGCGCGCAGCATCCGGTCGACCTCGAGGTCGGCCTCCGAGACCGGGCCCTGGCCGCCGCCCTTCTCCCAGGACTCGGGGTCCTCGCGGAAGTGGCGGAGCGCGATGACGCCGGCGGCCCGCGCCGCCTCGGTCAGCAGCGCGAGATCCTCGGCGTCGCGGGGGTCGAGGGCAGGGGGATCGAGATCAGCCGCCGGCAACCGTCAGGCCCTCGACCAGCAGGGAGGGGACCACGGCCGATTTCGTCTCGTCGCCGTCGTTGGCGGCGGTCAGGCCCGCCAGCATCCGCTTGAGGTTGCCCGCGACCGTGATCTCGTTGACCGGGTAGGCGAGCGCGCCGTTCTCGATCCAGAAGCCCGAGGCGCCGCGGGAATAGTCGCCGGTGGTGGCGTTGATCGAGGCGCCGATCATCGAGGTGACCAGCAGCCCCGTGCCGACCTGCGCCAGCATCTCCTCGAGGCTCAGGGCCCCCGGCGTCAGCCGGACGTTCGAGGTTCCCGGCGAGGGCGTCGACGAGGCGCCGCGCATGGCGTTGCCCGTCGACTCCATGCCCAGCTGGCGGCCGGAGGCGAGGTCCAGGACCCAGCTCGTCAGCACCCCGTCCCTGACGAAGGCGCGCTCGCTCACCGGCAGCCCTTCGGCGTCGAAGGGGCGGGAGGCGGCGGCGCCCGGGCGCAGCGGCTCCTCGACCAGGTCCATGCCGGCGGGCAGCACCCGCTCCCCCAGCAGGTCCGCGGCCCAGGAGCCGCCGCGGGCGACCGAGGCGCCGTTGGCCGCGCCCAGCAGGTGGCCCATGAGGCTCGAGGCGATGCGGCGGTCGTAGATCACCGGCCAGGCCCCGGTGGGGGCGCGGCGGGGGTTCAGGCGGGCGACGGCCCGCTCGCCCGCCTCGCGCCCGATCTCCTCGGCCGAGGGCAGGGACGCCCAGCGCCGCCGGCTCTCGGCGCGGTGGTCGCGCTCCATCCCCAGGCCCTCGCCAGCGATGGCCGAGACGTAGAGCGACGAGGTGGTGCGCGCGTAGCCCCCGGAGAAGCCGTTGGAGGCCGCGAGGTGGATGCGCCGGCGCGACCAGGCGGCGCCGGCGCCCTCGGCCTGGGTCACGCCCTTCACGGCCAGCGCCGCGGCCTCGGCCGCGCGGGCCGCGTCCTCGAGCGCCGCGGGATCGGGCGGCCCGGCGGGGTCGAGCATGTCGAGCGCGGCCACGTCCCAGGAGGCGGCGAGCTGCCCGGGGTCGGCGAGGCCGCACCAGGGATCCTCGGGCGCCACGCGGGCCATGGCCACGGCGCGCTCGGCCAGCGCGGCGATCGTCGCCGGGCGGGCGTCGGAGGCCGAGACGGTGGCCTGCCTGCGCCCGATCAGCACGCGCAGGCCCACGTCGACGCCCTCGGCCCTCTCGGCCTGCTCGAGGCGCGCGCCCCGCACGTCGGCCGAGAGGCTCTCGCCCGAGATCGCGATGGCGTCGGCGCTCTGCGCGCCGGCGGATTTCGCCGCCGCCAGCAGCGCCTCGCAGATCGCCTCGCCCGCGGGGGCGGTCATGTCGCCGTCCATCATGCCTCCATTCCGGTTCCAAGACCCATCAGGCCATGGGAGATGGCCCCGAGGGCCGCCAGCAGCAACGCCAGCAGGGTCAGCAGCGCGCCCGCGCCGCGGCTCCAGCGGGCGGCGTCGGCCTGTGTGAAGTGCCAGGCGTGCAGCACCCGGCCCACGGTCAGCATCGCCCCCAGCGCATGGATCGCGAGGCTCGGCGCCCCCAGCAGGGCGGCGAGCGCGATCAGCAGCAGGGTCAGGGGCACGAACTCGACGAAATTCGCCTGGCCGCGCATCGCGCGGATCACGCGCGGGTCGCCCCCGTCGCCCATCCAGACCTTCCGCTCGCGCCGCACCTTCACGACGTTGAAGGCGAGCCAGAACAGCACCAGGCCGTTCAGCCCCCCGTAGAGGGCGACGGCGGAGAGGGCGGGCAGGGGCATCGGACGCTCCGGGAGAGGGGGGCGGGCGAAGGGCCGCCGCGCCTCCGCAACGTATAGGGTGAGGCGCGGGCGTCAATCGGTGCAGGGCCGGGAGGGGGGCGCGACGCGCCCGCCCCGGCCGCGCGCCCAGGGCCCGACCCGGGGCCTTCGGCGGCCGGGCGGCCCGGGGCGATCCGCCTGGCGAGAGAACGACGGCGCCGCTGGCGGTCGTCGCCCCCGGACGCCGCGCCGGCCGGCCCTTGGCCGACGTCGGGACAGGTCTCGGTCAGGCCCGGGGCGCGCCTTGGGGGCGCGCGCGCGAGGCGGCGCCGGTCAGAGCGACTTGTAGAGCGGCAGCCAGCCCAGGAAGTCGTCCGTCGGCCCCGGCGAGCCGTATTCGGCCGCCATCCACCCGTCCCAGCCGAGGTCGCGGAGCATGGGCAGCACCCGCTCCAGCGCCAGCTCGCCGGTGTCGGGGGGGCTGCGGCGGGGGGCGCCGGCGAACTGGACGTGGCGGATGAGGGGCAGGTGACGCTCGAAGCGGCGCAGCACGTCCCCCTCCTGCACCTGCACGTGGTAGAGGTCGAACATCAGGCCCAGCTCGGGGCGTCCGACGCTCTCGATGATCGCGGCGGCCTGGGCGAGGGTCGAGAGGAAATAGCCGGGCTGGTCGCGGTCGTTCAGCGGCTCCAGCACCAGGGTCAGCTTCGCCTCCGCCGCCCGCTCGCAGGCCCAGCGCAGGGTCTCGCGGAAGGTCGCGCCCGCGGCCTCGCCCGAGGCGCGGCCGGACATCACGTGGATGTGGCGCGCGCCCAGCGCCTGCGCCCAGTCGATGGCCCGCAGGATGCCCTCGCGGGCCTCCGCCTCGCGGCCCGGGACGGCGGCCATGCCGGGTTCTCCCGTGGCGCTGGGGGGCACGTTGACGCCGAGCATGGGGATGCCGGCGTCGGCCAGCGCCTGCACGGCGGCGGCGCGGTCGTGGGCGTAGGGATACTGGGTCTCGACCGCCTCGAAGCCGGCGGCGGCGGCGGCGCGGATGGCCTGGTCGAGGGGCAGGTCCTTCCACAGGTGCCCGAGATTGGCGGCGATCTTCACGGGCGGACCTCCTTGCCGGCGGCCCAGACCTGGCGCACGGCGCGGTCGTCGCCGAGCATGATCAGGGCGAACAGCGCCTCCCACACGTCCCGCGCGCGCCCGGTGCGCTGCGCCAGAACCGGGGTGGCGGCGAGGTCGAGGGCCACCAGGTCCGCCTCCATCCCCACCGCCAGCGTGCCCACCTTGTCGGCGATGCGCATCACCTGGGCGGAGCCGGCGGTCCCCAGCCAGAACAGCTGGGCGGGGTGCAGGGGGTGGCCGCGCAGCTGGCCGACCTCGTAGGCCGCGCGCATGGTGGCGAGCATCGAGAAGCTGGACCCGCCGCCGACGTCGGTCGCCAATCCGACGGGCACGCCCGCCGCCTTCAGCCCGGCGACGTCGCAGAGCCCCGAGCCGATGAAGGTGTTCGAGGTCGGGCAATGCGCGACGCCCGAGCCGGTGGCCAGGATCGCGGCCCTCTCGCGGTCGGTCAGGTGGATCGCGTGGCCCATCATGGCGCCCGGCCCCGCAAGGCCGAAGCGCTCGTAGACCGCGAAATAGTCGGCGTCGTCGGGGTAGAGCCCGCGCACCCAGGCGATCTCCTCGGGCTGCTCGCTCAGGTGGGTCTGCATCAGGCAGTCGGGGTGCTCGGCCCACAGCGCGCCGGCGGCTTCGAGCTGCTCGGGGCTGGAGGTGGGGGCGAAGCGGGGGGTGACGGCGTAGGTCAGGCGGCCGCGGCCGTGCCAGCGCTCGATCAGGGCCTTCGACTGGTCGTAGCCGGTCCGGGGGGTGTCGCGCAGGCCGTCGGGGGCGTTGCGGTCCATCATCACCTTGCCGGCGGCGAGCCGCAGGCCGCGGGCCTCGGCGGCGGCGAAGATCGCCTCGGCGCTCTCGGGGTGGACGGTGGCGAAGGCGCAGGGGGTGGTGGTGCCGTTGCTCAGCGTCAGGTCGAGGTAGAGCTCGGCCTGCGCGCGCGCATAGGCGGGGTCGGCGAAGCGCAACTCCTCGGGGAAGGTGTAGCCGTTCAGCCAGTCGATCAGCCGACGGCCCCAGGAGGCGATCATGCCGGTCTGGGGATAGTGCGCGTGGCAGTCGACGAAGCCGGCGGAGATCAGGGCGTCGCCCATGTCCACGATGCGGGCGTCGGGATGGGCGGCGCGCAGGTCGTCGGCCGTCCCGAGGGCGGCGACGATGCCGTCCTCGACCAGCACGCCGCCGCGGGAGGCGTGGCGCGCGCTCTCCTCCGGCGGGACCGCGAACGGGTCCGCCTCGAAGGCGAGGGTCTGGCCGAGGATCAGGAGGGTCATGGGCGGCTCCGCTGCGACGGCGAGGGGCGGGAAGGCCCGTGAACGCTTGTCGGGGCCGGAGCCTCAATCAGGGGCCGAGGCGGCGGGCGCGTCAACAGCGCCGCCGCCGCAGCCGGGGAGGGAGGGTGGAAGGCTCAGGGAGCCAGGAAAGGCGCCGCGTTCGCTGCGTAGAGGGCCGCAAGGCCGAAGATCGCATAGAGAACGGGCGCAGCCAGGAAGGCGCGCATGGGGAAACCTCGAACGGTCTGGTTTGAAAGGCCCGGTCGGGAAGCCGCCGGGAGCGCTGAAATAGGGAGGTCGGGAAGGAATTGTAAGGGATTTGCGACAGCTTTTTTGCGCTGCAGCGGAAACGCTGCGTCCCCGTCCGGCGGCCTGTTTTTCGCACAGGGAGAATGCGCCGCCCCGGCGCCCAGAAGGCGGGCAGGGGCGGTCGCGTCAGCCGCCCGCGCGACGGGCGGCGGGCTGCGCGGCGCCTACGGGCGCGCCAGGCGCCGGGCGCGGCCTCACGGCCCCGAGAGGTTCAGCGAGATCAGAATCGCCGTCTGCGCCGCCAGCGCGGCGAGGCCCGCGACGAGCGCCCGAAGCCGCAGGCGCTCGCTCCCCTGCCAGGCGATCAGCCCGCCGTCCAGCAGTCCCAGGACCGCGCTGCAGGCCGACGCAAGGCCCGTCAGCAGCATCACGGCCAGCGCCGCGCCGGCGGAGGGGTCCCCGCGCGCGTCGGCGAGCAGCAGGCGCCCGAGCAGTTCGGCCA
The DNA here is from genome assembly GCF_900113695.1 of Albimonas pacifica. GTDB lineage: Bacteria > Pseudomonadota > Alphaproteobacteria > Rhodobacterales > Rhodobacteraceae > Albimonas > Albimonas pacifica. The sequence goes on from NZ_FOQH01000005.1 coordinate 112,570, forward strand.
GCAGCAGCCCGCCGGGGAGGGCGGCGGCGAGCGCGAGGACCGGCGGCAGCGCGATGCGGCCCGCCCGGCCGGCGGCGCGGGGCCGCAGCCTCGCCATCGCCCAGCCCGCCCGGTCAGCCCGCCGCGGCGGCGATCGGCACGAAGGCGTCGCGGGCGCAGGCGCGGGTGAAGAGCTCGATGCCGCGGTCGAAGTCGCGCAGGGACTGCGGGCCGACCGAGATCCAGCGGTCCGGCTCCACCTGCGCCACCTCGCGCGTCACCAGCACCATGCGCCCCAGGGTCTTGGACAGCTCGTCGAGGCGGGCGACCTTGTTCACCGCCGTGCCGATGGCCGAGAAGGTCAGGCGGGTCGGCACGCCGATGTTGCCGAACATCACCTCGCCCATGCTCATGGCGATGGAGAAGTTCATGCGCTCGCGCGCCTCCTCCGGCGCGGCCCCGATCCAGGCCTCGCGCAGGTCGAGCGCCTTCTCCATCGCGCGCACGGCGGCGCGCACGGCCTCGGGCCCGCCGGTGTCGCCGCGGATCGGGAAGATCGCGAGCACGGCGTCGCCGATGAACTCCAGAATCTCGCCGCCCTCGTCGATCACCGCCTGGGCGGTGCAGTCGTAGTAGGTCTTGAGCAGGTCGAGATAGTCCGCGGGATCCATCTCGTTCGACAGCCGCGTCGAGCCGCGCAGGTCCGAGTGCCAGACGACCGCGCGGATCGTCTCGCCGTCGCCGCGGCGCACGTCGCCCTTCAGGGCGCGCTTGGCCGCGGTGGCGCCCAGGTAGGCGTCCGCGAGGTTGACCATCACCCGCTTCTGGATCGCCGCGTGGCAGGCGACGGCGAAGACCTTCTGCACCCGGCTCAGCGCCTGCAGGTCGCCGTCGGAGAAGCCGCCCGGCCGGGTGGTGGACCACGACGCCATCAGCCCCGAGTCGCCGCCGCGGAAGCCGTCGACCTCGGCCACGCGGAAGCGGGTGGCGGTCAGCAGGTAGTCGGTGAAGCCCTTGTCGTGCAGCTCCTGCAGGACGGGGAAGTCGAGATGCTTCTCCGGCCCCTCCAGCTTGCGGCGCAGGCGGTCGAGCCGGTTGACCAGAACATGCTTGAACGGGCTCTTTTCGAAGTCCTTCGAGCGTTCGGCGTCGTGGCGGAACTGGAACAGCTCCGCCTCCTCGCCCAGGCGCCAGTAGATCTGCTCCGCCTGGAACAGCGGGTGCAGCGTGGGCCAGCTCAGCGCGGCCCGCTCGAGCGGAACGCCGATGGCATGCAGGCGCAGGCACAGATCCCCGAACAGCAGCAGGATGTCGGGGTCGTCCAGCGCCTGATCGAGAAGCCAGGTCTCGATCTCTTCGGAGAGGGGCTCATGCGTCATCGCGGGAAGATAGGCGCGCCCCGGCCGCTCGGCAACGAGGATGCGCGAGAAGGCGCGGGCGTGGCGCGCGGGCCACGGCCGGCGACCGCCCGCGCGGCGTCGCGGCAGGGCCGCGACGGGGCCGCAGGGGGCGGCGGGACGGGAGGCTTGAGCGGGCCGGCGGCGCTGGCTAGGGTGCATTCCGCAAGGTGAAGGCGTCCGGGCCGAGGGGTCGGTTCCGGGAAGGAGCGCCGCGCCGCACAGGGGGTCCATTTCATGAAGCAGCATTCCGGGCGCGCGGGCCGCGCCGGCGGGGCCGCGGCGGGCGCGGCCGCGTTGCTCCTCGGGGTCGGGCTGGCGGCGACGCCGGCCTCGGCCCTGACGATCCAGGTCTCGCAGTCGGTCGCCTCGCTCGCGGGGCCGGAGAGCTCGGCCGGCGGCGGCACGCTGCTGGCGCTGGCGCGTGCGGCCGCCACGGTGTGGGAGGCCGCGCTCGACGACGGCGGCGCGGGCACGGTGGTGAACATCGAGGTGGGCTGGGCCGACATCTCGGGGCTGGGGCGGACCACGACCGCCAGCTCGCCCCCCGCCGGGCCGGGCATGATCGGTCAGGCGAACGCGCGCACGGTGGAGCTCGCGACCAGCGTCTCGGGCGGCTGGCATCTCGACCCGACGCCCTTCGACATGAGCGGCGAATACGCCGCCGTCGCCACGACCACGACGGCGGGCGACGGCGCCGGCGGCTCGATCGAGGCGAGCCGTCGCCACGGCGGCGCGACGGGGGACGCGGCGGGGCGCTTCGACGCCTTCACCGTGCTGATCCACGAGATCGCCCACGCCATCGGCTTCGGCGATTACGGCGACAGCCCCTTCGACGCCGGAGTCGTCGAGATCCTCCAGCCCGGCACGGGCGCGGTCTTCGAGGCCCCGCTGGTGGTCGAGGGCGGCGGCCATGTGCAGGCGCTGCGCGGCGACGGCCTGCCGGATCTCAACAGCCCCTATTTCCACTCGCTGCTCGGGCCGGTGCAGTATGCGGGGCGGCGGGTTCTGCCCTCGCAGGCGGACGTGCTGGTGGTGGCCGAGATCGTGGGCTACCAGCTCGGCGTCTCGGGGACGGGGGTCGGCGCGCAGCTCTCGGCCGGGAGCTTCGGCGCGACGGCCGTGCCGGTTCCGGCGGCGGGCGGGCTGCTGGCCGCGGGCCTCGCGGCGCTCGTCGCCGCGGGGCGGCGCCGGCGGGCCTGAGGCGCGGGCCGCGGCTTGCGGCCGGCAGGGGCGCCCAGGAGCGCGAAGGGCGCGCCGGGGGGCGCGCCCTTCGGTTCGTGCCGAGCCGCGGGCCGGGCCGGGCTCAGGCGCCGGCGAAGCGGGCGGCCATCTCCTCGCGCGCCTCGTCGGTGATCTTGGCGAAGAGCACCTCCGGGACCGTGAACGCATGGCCGGCGGAGAGGGCCGAGAGCGCCTCGCCCACGTCTTTCGGCCAGTCCTTGGAGGCGACCTCGGGATCGAGGCCCAGCGACTCGAGGATCGTGTCGGAGGCGTCGGGCACGAAGGGCCGCGACAGGATCCCGTAGAGGCGCACGAGGTTGAGCGAGAAGCGGATGATCGCGGCCGCCCGCTCGGGGTCGGTCTTGAACACCGCCCAGGGCTCGGCGCGCTGGAGATACTCGTTGCCCGCCACCCAGATCGCGCGCAGCTCGGCCGCGGCGCGGCGGATGGCGATGGCGTCCCAGTGGGCCTCGTAGGCCTTCAGGCGCTCGGCGATCTCGGCGGTCACCTCGGCCTCCATCTCGCCGTAGGCGCCGCCGCGCGGAACTTCCTCGCCGAAGCGGGCGCGGCAGAACTTGGTGACGCGGCTGACGAAGTTGCCGAGCACGTCGGCGAGGTCCTTGTTCACGCCGGCCTGGAAGCTCTCCCAGGTGAAGTCGGTGTCCGCGCTCTCGGGGATGTTGGCGAGCAGCCACCACCGCCAGTAGTCGGGCGGCAGGATGTCGAGCGCCTGGTCCATGAACACGCCCCGGCCCGAGGAGGTCGAGAACTTGCCCCCCTCGTAGTTCAGCCAGTTGGTGGACTTGATGAAGTCGACCAGGTGCCAGCGCTCGTCGCCGTCGGCGGAGGCGCCCATCAGGGTGACGGGGAAGCCCAGCGTGTGGAAGGGGACGTTGTCCTTGCCCATGAACTCGACGTAGCGGACGTCCTCGGCCCCCTTGTCGTCGCGCCACCAGCGCTGCCAGGCGGCGTCGTCCTGGCCGGTGGCGTCGGCCCATTCGGCGGTGGCGGCGATATAGGCGATGGGGGCGTCGAACCAGACGTAGAAGACCTTGCCGTCCATGCCCGGCCAGTCGGCCTCGCCCCTTCTCACCGGGATGCCCCAGTCGAGGTCGCGGGTGATGCCGCGGTCCTGCAGGCCGTCGCCGTCGTTGAGCCACTTCTTCGCGATCGAGGTGGTCAGGACCGGCCAGTCGGTCTTGCTCTCGATCCAGGCGCTCAGCCTGTCGCGCATCGCCGACTGGCGCAGGTGCAGGTGCTTGGTCTCGCGCACCTCGAGGTCGGTGGAGCCGGAGATGGCGGAGTAGGGGTTGATCAGGTCGGTGGGGTCGAGCTGCTTGGTGCAGTTCTCGCACTGGTCGCCGCGGGCCTTCTCGTAGCCGCAGTTGGGGCAGGTCCCCTCGACGTAGCGGTCGGGCAGGAAGCGGCCGTCGGCGGGGGACCAGATCTGCTTCTCGGTCACCTCGGCGATCAGGCCGGCGTCGGCGAGCCGGCCGGCGAGGTGCTGGGTCAGCCGGTGGTTGCGCCGGCTGGACGAGCGGCCGAAATGGTCGAAGCTGAGGCGGAAGCCCCGGGCGATCTCCGCCTGGACCTCGTGCATCTCGTCGCAGAATTCGGCCGGGGACTTGCCGGCCTTGGCGGCGGCGAGCTCGGTGGGGGTGCCGTGTTCGTCGGTCGCGCAGATCAGCAGCACCTCGTGCCCGCGCTGGCGCATCACCCGGGCGTAGGCGTCGGAGGGCAGCTGCGAGCCCACCAGGTTCCCGAGATGCTTGATCCCGTTGATATAGGGCAGGGCGGAGGTGACGAGAATGCGGGTCATGCGGGTCCGGTTGGTCTGCGTGTGGCTGCGGGCGTGCGCGGCGTCCGGTCGGAGGTCGCGCCCCTCATAACGCATGGAGTCTCCCGGGGCGAGGGGCGAGGGGCGAGGGGCCCGCGCGCCCCCCGGCCCGGGACGGCCCGCCCGCCCACCCCCGCCCCGGCCCGGCGGGCGCGCGGGCCCGCTGCGCGCTCCGGCCTCGGAGGCGCAGGGGGCTGTGGGCATGGGGCGGAGATCAGGCCGTCAGCGGCGGCGGCCGAGCAGGCGGTCGACGATGAAGGAGGAGCGGGGCGTGTAGACGTAGGGCGTCTTCTCGGCCGCGGGCGGGCGGGCGCGCATCCGCCAGAAGCCGATCACCGCCAGCGCCACATGGGCGGCGGCGATGAACACGAAGAGCGAGGAGGGCCCCGCCGCCTCGATCAGCCGGGCCGAGAAGAACGGCGCCAGGATCGCGCCCATGGCGTAGATGAAGAGGAGCGAGGCGTTGAGCTCGATCGCCTCCTGGGGCTCGGCGAAGTCGTTGGCGTGGGCGGAGCTGACCGAGTAGATCGGGTAGCTGACCAGGCCGAAGACCAGCGCGCCGCCGTAGATCGCGGCCGGCGAGGCGCCCCCGATCCAGGCGACGCCCAGGCACACCGCCATCGCCGCCACCGACAGCCACACCAGCACCCAGCGCCGGTCGTGCTTGTCCGCGAGCCAGCCGACCGGCGCCTGCGCCAGCGCCCCGCCCAGGATCGCCGCCGAGAGGAACAGCGCGATGCCGTTCGCATCCAGCCCCACCTCCAGCCCGTAGAGCGGGCCCACCATGCGGAAGGCCGGCATGGTGATGCCCGCGACGAACACCCCGGCCGCGCCCAGCGGCGACAGGCGCAGGGTCTTGAGCGGGCGCAGGCGGGGCGGCGTCTCGGGCTTCTCGGGCTCGGGCGCGCTGGTCAGCGTCAGGGGGACCAGGCACAGGCAGCACATGCAGGCGACGATGTTGTAGCTCACGAAGGTCGCGGGCGGCAGGAACGAGATCATCGCCTGCGCCGCCAGCGCCGCGCCCAGGTCCACCACCCGGTAGACGCCGATCACCCGCCCGCGGGTGTCGTTGGTGACCCGCGCCTGCAGCCAGCCCTCGATCACCGTGGCCGAGCCCGCCACCGCGAAGCCGGTCAGCATGCGCAGCACCGCCCAGAACCAGGGCTCGTGCCACAGCGGATGCGCCAGCGCCCCGATCGCGCCCGAGGCCGCGAAGGCCGCGAAGACGCGCACGTGGCCGATGGTGCCGGTCATCCTGGGGGCCAGCCAGCAGCCCACGAAGAAGCCCACGAAATGCGCCGAGCCCAGCAGGCCGATCTCGGCCGCCGAGAAGCCCAGCGCCGCCCCCGACAGCGCGTCCAGCGGCGCCAGCGAGCCCGAGCCGAGCTGCACGAGCACCACCGACATCAGCAGGGCGGCGAAGGAGATGATCAGGCGCATTGGGACGAGGGTCGCGGCTGGGGTCGGGAGGCGGCGCGACGAGGCGGCCAGGGTCCCTCCCCATTGCCCCGATCCGGCGCCGGGGTCGAGCGAATTGCGCGCGCAGGATGTGGAAAATGCCCGGCGACGGCGCGGCCGGAGCGGGCGCAGGCTCGGTGCGGATGGGGAAAAATCGTCCTCCGGGGCCGTGGGCGGCGAGGGAGGCGCGCTGTTCCGCGCCCCGGAGGACCAGCGGCGCTTCCGGCGCCGCCGCGGGTCGGGTCCGATCCGGGGCCTCGTCCTTTCCCCGCGCCCGGGGGAGGGAAGAGGTCCCGGTCCGACGGCCGTCACGCTCACGAGGGACAGAAGCGGGCCGGCTCAGACGAAGCTCGTCGCGGCGATCCGGGCAGGGATTTTCGCGGCGAGTCCGTTGGGACGAGTCGCTTTTGCCACGGCCTGCGTGATCGGAGCGTGACCAAACTCACAAACCGGCGGTTTTTTCATCTGCGCGGCCGTGAAAGCCGCCCCCGCCACGCCTCCCGCGCCCTCGGGCCGCGTCCCGGCCATCACGACGCCCGCCGCAGGCGGCCGGGCGGCGGCCGGCGCCGCCGCGCGGCCCCGGCCCAGGGGCGCGCCGGGGATGCGACGCCCGCCGAGGGCCGAGCGCCCGACGCATGGCGTGCGCCGTGGATCCGACGCCCGCCCCGTCTCGCGTGCGCGACGCTTTCCGGCGCCTCCGGCGCGACGCCTGCTGCGCGCCTCCGGCGCGACGCCTGCTGCGCGCCTCCGGCGCAACGCCTGCTGCGCGCCTCCGGCGCGACGCCTGCCGCGCGCCGCGGGCGCGACAGGGCGACGGGGCGCGGGTCGACGCGGCGCCTGCGCCGGCGGGGGCGGGCGCGCCTTGGGCGCATTGCTCCGCGGGCGCGGCGCTGGTATCCGGACGGCCCGCCCGATCCGACCCACCGGCCCGGTCCCCCGCCGTTCGAACGGGCCTGGCCCCCAACGCGACGAGAGCGCCCGTGGCCGACGCAGACGACACCAAGGACCGGCCGCGCTCGCGCTCGGTGGGAAGCCTCCGCCGGCTGGGGCCGCTGCTCGCCCCCTACCGGGCGATCGCCTGGGGCGCGCTGGCGATGCTGCTGACCACCACCGTCCTCAACCTCGTGCTGCCGATCGTCGCCGGCCGCGTGGTCGACGGCTTCCGGGCCGAGCGCATCGAGCTGATGGACTACTACTTCCTCTCGGCGCTGGGCGTGGCCGCGGCTCTCGCGGCCGCCACCGCCGCGCGCTACTACCTCGTCACGCGCCTCGGCGAGCGCGTGGTCGCCGACGTGCGCCGCATCGTCTACGACCGCGTCATCGGCATGTCCCCCGCCTTCTACGAGCGGCTGATGACCGGCGAGGTGCTCAGCCGCCTCAACGCCGACACCACGCTGCTGCTCTCGGTGGTCTCGTCGTCGGTCTCGGTCGCGCTGCGCAACTCGCTCCTGCTGATGGGGGGGCTCGCGCTGATGTTCTGGACCTCGCCGAAGCTGACCGGCTACGCGCTGCTGATCGTGCCGCTGGTGGTGATCCCGATCCTGACCTTCGGGCGCAAGGTCCGCCGGCTCTCGAAGATCAACCAGGAGGCGCTGGCCGACAGCTCGGCGCGCGCGTCCGAGACGCTGCTCGCCGCGCAGACCGTGCAGGCCTACACCGCCGAGGACGACAGCCGCCGCCTCTACGGCGGGCTGGTGGAGAAAAGCTTCGAGGCCGCCCGCCAGCGCATCTTCGCCCGCGCGCTGTTGACGGCCGCGGTGATCTTCCTGGTGTTCTCCGCCGTCGTGGGCGTGCTGTGGATCGGCGCCGCCGACCTGCGCGACGGCGCGATGTCGGCGGGCGAGCTCGTCCAGTTCCTGATCTACGCGGGCCTCGTGGCCGGCGCCACAGGCTCCCTCTCCGAGATCTGGGGCGAGCTGCAGCGCGCCGCCGGCGCGACCGAGCGCCTGCTGGAGCTGATGGACGCCGAAGACCCGATCCAGGCGCCCGCCGCCCCGGTCCCCGCGCCGAACCCCGCGCGGGGCGAGATCGTCTTCGACGACGTCACCTTCCGCTATCCCTCGCGCCCCGACCGCTCCGCGCTCGACCACGTCTCCTTCACCGTGAAGCCGGGGGAGACCGTGGCGCTGGTGGGGCCCTCGGGGGCGGGCAAGACCACGATCTTCCAGCTCCTGCTGCGCTTCTACGACCCCCAGTCGGGCGAGATCCGCGTCGACGGGACCGGGGCGGGCGCGATGACCCAGCCCGACCTGCGGCGCATCTTCTCGGTGGTCAGCCAGGACCCGGCGATCTTCGCCGACACGGTCGCGGCCAACATCGCCTTCGGCGCCAAGGGCGCCACGCAGGCGCGGATCGAGGCCGCCGCCCGCGCCGCCGCGGCGCATGACTTCATCATGGACCTGCCGGACGGCTACGGCTCCTATGTCGGGGAGCGGGGCGTGATGCTCTCGGGCGGACAGAAGCAGCGGCTGGCGATCGCCCGGGCGATCCTGCGCGACGCGCCGGTGCTGCTGCTCGACGAGGCGACCTCGGCGCTCGACGCCGAGTCCGAGCGCCTGGTGCAGGAGGCGGTCGCGCGCCTGTCGGAGACCCGCACCACGCTGGTCATCGCCCACCGCCTCGCCACCGTGAAGCGCGCCGACCGCATCCTCGTGCTGGAGCGCGGGCGCATCGCCGCCGAGGGCACGCATGAGGAGCTGGTCGCCGCCGACGGAACCTACGCCCGGCTCGCCCGGCTGCAGTTCACGGCCGAGTGACCGGGCCGCGCAGCGCGCGCGCGGCGATTTCGGCGCCCAAGCCGCGGGAATCCCGCTAGTCTCTCCGCGAGAAGCCCGCAGAGGCTTACGTTTACGTCAGGTTTGACTTGCGCCCTGCGCCCGGGGCGGCCAAGTGGAAGCCAAAGCTTCAACTGCAATGTCTCAGGGAGGAGACGGGATGGTCAGCGAGAGCGGCGCGTTCGCCACACGCATGGACAAGGCGCGGTGGGAGGAGGTCCCCGTCTCGGAGCGCTGGAGCGCGAAGAGCGTCTATGAGCAGGTCTCCAGGACCGCCTCGACCTATCCGCGCCGGCCGGCCGTGAGCTTCCAGATCACGTCGGGCCCCACCGACAAGGCGATCACCCTGACCTGGGCCGAGGTCCGCGCCCAGGCCGCCCAGACCGCCAACCTGCTGCGCGAACTGGGCGTGCACGAGGGCGACTCCGTCGCCTACCTGCTGCCCAACTGCAACGAGGCCGCGATCACCCTGATCGCCGGCGCCACCGCGGGCAAGGTCTGCCCGCTGAACCCGCTGCTCGACGCCGAGAGCCTGGGCGCGCTCCTGCGCGAGCTCGACGCCAAGGTGCTGGTGACGCTCGCGCCCTTCCCCAAGACCGACGTCGCCGACAAGGCCGCCGCCGCGGTGGCGCTGGCCCCGAACGTGAAGGCGGTGCTCGAGGTCGACCTGAAGCGCTACCTCTCGCCGCCGCTGAGCTGGATCGTGCCGCTGATCCGGCCAAGGCGCGCCGGCGGGCACAAGGCGAAGGTGCTGGACTTCCACACCGAGGTCGCCAGGCGCTCGGCCGAGCTGACCTTCGCCGAATCCGGCGACGAGAGCCAGATCGGCGCCTGCTTCCACACCGGCGGCACCACCGGCATGCCCAAGGTGGCGCAGCATTCCCATGTGGGGATGCTCTACAACGGCTGGTGCTCGGCCGCGATGATGGTGCGCGAGAGCGACGTGCTGCTCTGCCCGCTGCCGATGTTCCACGTCTTCGCGGCCTATCCGATCTGGATGGCCTGCATCATGTCGGGCGCCCACATGGTGATGCCGACGCCGGCGGGCTATCGCGGCGACGGGGTCTTCGACAACTTCTGGAAGCTGGTCGAGCGCTGGAAGGCCACGCTGATGATCGTGGTGCCCACCGCCGCCGGCGCCCTGATGCAGCGCAAGATCGACGCCGACGTCAGCTCGGTGAAATACGCGCTCTGCGGCTCCTCGCCCCTGCCCAAGGCGCTGTTCGAGCGGTTCGAGCAGGCGACGGGGGTGAAGATCCTCGAGGGCTACGGGATGACCGAGGCGACCTGCCTCGTCTCCTGCAACCCGCGCGACGGGGTGCAGAAGGTGGGCTCGGTCGGGCTGCCGTTCCCCTACACCGACGTGCGGATCCTGCACATGGACGCCTCGGGCGCCGTGACGAAGGAGTGCGGCGTGGACGAGATCGGGGAGATCTGCGTCTCCAACCCCGGCGTGCGGCCGGGGGCGACCTATCTCGAGGCCGCGCGCAACGTGAACCTCTATGCCGACGAGAAATGGCTGCGCACCGGCGACCTGGGCCGGATCGACGCCGACGGCTACATCTGGATCACCGGCCGGGCCAAGGACCTGATCATCCGCGGCGGCCACAACATCGACCCCGCCGAGATCGAGGAGGCGCTGGCCAGGCACCCCTCCGTCGCCTTCGTGGGCGCCATCGGCCAGCCCGACGCGCATTCGGGCGAGGTCCCCGCGGCCTATGTCGAGCTGGCGGCGGGCGCGCAGACCACGGTCGAGGAGCTGCACGCCTGGGCGGTCGAGCACGTCAACGAACGCGCCGCCCACCCGCGCTACATCGAGCTGATGTCCGAGATCCCCAAGACCGCGGTGGGCAAGATCTTCAAGCCCGACCTGCGCAAGAGCGCCATCCGCCGGATCCACGGCGAGGCGCTGGCGGCCGCGGGCATCGAGGCCTCGATCGAGGTGGTCGAGGACAAGAAGCTGGGTCTGGTCAGCGTGGTGACCCCCGCCTCGCCGAACGTGGCCGAGGCGCGCATCCGGGAAGTGCTGGGCGTGTTCCCCCAGCCGGTGCGCGTGACCTCCGCCGCTCCCGCCATGGCCTGAACCGGCCGGCAGGCCGAGATGCGAAGGGCCGCCCCCCTCCGGGGCGGCCCTTCCTGTTTCTCGACGCCCGCCCCGGGGCCGCTCGCGCCCTGCGACGGGCTCAGCCGCCCGCGAGGGGGTGATGCGTCAGCACCAGCTCCCTGAGCCGCGCGTCCAGCACGTGGGTGTAGATCTCGGTGGTCGAGAGGTCCGCGTGCCCCAGCAGCTGCTGGATCGAGCGCAGGTCCGCCCCGTGCGCCAGCAGATGCGTCGCGAAGGCGTGGCGCAGCGTGTGGGGGGAGACCCGGGCCGGCTCGATCCCCGCCGCGGCCGCAAGCCCCTGGACAAGCTGCCACATCCGCTGCCGGGTGACGTGCCCCGCCTTGCCCGGGGAGGGGAACAGGAAGGCCGAGCCCTTCCAGGCCGGCGTCGCGTCGCGATGCGAGAGCCAGGCGGCCAGCATCTCCCGCGCCGGCGGGGAGAGGGGGACCATCCGCTCCTTCCCCCCCTTGCCGCGCACCAGGATCATGCGCGGGTCGCCGCGCACGGCCGCGACGGGCAGCGATACGAGCTCGCTGACCCGAAGGCCGGTGGCGTAGAGCAGCTCCATCAGGCAGGCGAGGCGCAGGGCGTCGCGCTTTCCCGCCTCGGTCCCCCGGGCGGGGCGGCGGGCGGCGGTCATCAGCGCCTCGGCCTCCGCCTCGGTCAGGGTCTTGGGCAGGCGGCGGGCGGCGCCGGGGCCCGAGAGGCGGGCGGCGGGATCGTCCTCGCGCCAGCCCTCCGACAGGGCGAAGCGGTAGAATTGCCGGGCGGCCGACAACCGGCGCGCCCGCGTCGCCTGGCCGAGGCCGCGGGCTTCGAGATCCGACAGCCACGCCTCCAGCGTCCCGCGGTCCGCCTGCGCCCAGTCGGCCCCGGCGAATTCCGCGAGGTCCTGGAGGTCGCGCGCATAGGCGGCGAGCGTGTTGGCGGCGGCGCCGCGCTCGGCCTGCAGCGCCTCGAGGAAGGCGCGCAGGGGATCGCGCGGGACCATCTCAGCCGTTGGGCGGAGGGGCGGGGCGGGAGATCTCGCGCACCGGGGCGGGCAGCTCCGCGAAGGCGGCGTAGACGGCGAAGCCCGCCGCCGCCAGCAGCACGAGATAGAGAAGGTATCTGAAGACCACCGACATGCCTGCTCCGCCGGGCGCCCGGCGGCGCCGATGTTTGCGTTCGATTCGACCGTGCGGCGGGCGCTCCGGCGGGTCTGCGCCCGCCTGGAAGGGTCCGGAGCGCCGCTCCAGCCCCGCCGCATCGGCCCGCCGGCCCTTTGCGCCGCGCGACGCGCTGGCGTAAAGAGGCCCGGCTTCGCCTCGGCGCGCACTCTACAGGGCGCGCGGGGGGCCCGCAACGCGCCCGACCTCGCAGGGTCGTGCGCAGGATCCGCGAGACCATGACCACGTCCGACGCCGACCCCAGGCCGACCGCGGCCGCAGCCCCCGAGCCCGACGCGCCCGAGAGCGGCGCGGCGGCGGCGGATTTCGCCGCCGCCGTGGATGCGGCGGCCGCGGCGGCGGCCGGGGAGCCGGCGGGCGAGCTGCCGGCGCGCGGTCCTCTGCGCCTCGCGCGGCCGGTGGTGCTGATCGGGCTGATGGGGGCGGGCAAGACGTCGGTCGGGCGCAGGCTTGCGGCGCATCTCGGCGCGGGCTTCGTGGACAGCGACGAGGAGGTCGAGCGCGCCGCCCGCATGACCATCCCCGAGATCTTCGCCCAGTACGGCGAGCCCGAGTTCCGCGACGGCGAGCGGCGCGTGATCTCGCGCCTGCTGGAGCGCGGCCCCCAGATCATCGCCACCGGCGGCGGGGCCTGGATGAACGCCCTGACCCGCGAGGCGATCCGCGAACGCGGCGCGACGGTGTGCTGGCTGCGCGCCGAGCTCGACACCCTGCTGGGCCGGGTGATGAAGAAGGGCGGCGCCGCGCGCCCTCTGCTGGCGGTGGGCGACCCGCGCCGGACGCTGGGCGACCTGATGGCCGCGCGCTACCCGGTCTATGCCGAGGCGGACGTGACGGTGGACAGCCACGCCGGCGAGCGGCATGAGGCGGTCGTGGCCCGGATCCTCGACGCGCTCGCCGCGCGGGGCGACGCGGGCCCGGCCTGAACGATTTCCTGGACGAAGGGGCAGGGACCATGCGGGAGACCGTGGACGTCGCGCTGGGCGCGCGGGCTTATTCGATCGAGATCGGCCCCGGCCTGATCGCGCGCGGCGGCGAGTTCATCGCCCCCCTGCTGCCGCGCCCCCGGGTCGCGGTCGTCACCGACGAGACCGTCGCCGCCCGCTGGCTGGAGCCGCTGCGCGAGGGGCTCGCCGCCTCGGGCGTCGCGATGGAGGCGCTGGCCCTGCCGCCGGGCGAGGCCACCAAGAACTGGTCCGACCTCGGCCGTACGGTCGAGTGGCTGCTCGCGCAGAAGGTCGAGCGGGCGGACCTGGTGGTGGCGCTGGGTGGGGGCGTGATCGGCGACCTCGCGGGCTTCGCGGCCGCGATCCTGCGCCGGGGCGTGGGCTTCGTGCAGGTCCCGACCACGCTGCTCGCCCAGGTCGACAGCGCGGTCGGCGGCAAGACCGGGGTGAACTCTCCGCATGGCAAAAACCTGATCGGCGCCTTCCACCAGCCCCGCCTGGTGCTCGCCGACACCGACGCGCTGGAGACGCTGCCCGCGCGCGAACTGCTCTCGGGCTACGCCGAGGTGGTGAAATACGGCCTGCTGGGCGACGCGGCCTTCTTCGAGTGGCTGGAGGGCCAGGGCGGCGCCGCGCTCGCCTCCGGCGACGTGGCCGCCCGGATCCGCGCCGTGCGCCGGTCCTGCGAGATGAAGGCCGAGATCGTGGCCCGCGACGAGACCGAGACGGGGGACCGCGCGCTCCTGAACCTCGGCCACACCTTCGGCCACGCGCTGGAGGCGGCGACGGGCTATTCGTCGCGGCTGCTGCATGGCGAGGGCGTCTCGATCGGCTGCCAGCTCGCCTTCGAGCTCTCGGCGCGGCTGGGCCTCTGCTCGCAGGAGACGCCGGGCCGGGTGGCGGCGCATTTCGAGGCGATGGGGATGCGCGCCAGCCTCGCCGACATCCCCGGCGAGCTGCCCGATTCGGCGGGCCTGATCGCGCTGATGGCGCAGGACAAGAAGGTGAAGGCCGGGGTCCCGACGTTCATCCTCGCGCGCGGCATCGGCGAGGCTTTCGTGACCCGCGACGTTCCGGTCGAAGCGCTGAGCGATACGCTCGACGCGGCTCTGGCCACGCGCAGATCGGGTTGACGTGTCGGGAAAGCCGCAACGGAGAGTTTTCCGAAAAACGTTTTCAGTAAAGTGAATTTTGTCTTGATTGTGACACCCGCCCTCCATATGTAGGCGACGTGACTTTCTGAACGTCACGTGAATGTCGGCCATGGGGATGGACCGGCATTCGGGGTCAAAAGGATAGACGATGTACGTCTCGTTGCGTTCGCTCGCGCGGTTTGCGCGTGGGCTTTCGTTTGCGTCCGTGATGGGGATCGCGTGCGCAATCGGTCTGGGCGGCGGCCAGGCGGCCGCCGCTACGGCGGCCACGCTGCCCTGCACTTCCACCAACATGGCCGGCGACGCCTCGGGGTTCAGCCTGGACTGCCAGGTCCTGGACGCCGAGAACGACAAGGCCGACGTGCTGAACGGGCAGGGCGCCTTCTCGCTCGGCGACTGGGTCTTCGCCTCCAAGCTCGACATCGACGAAGGCAAGTACGAGGGCGCCGGCTTCTCGATCGACGGCGGGGCCGAGGGCGGCTCGTTCAGCCTCGACGACGGGTTCTGGGACCAGTGGTCGAGCGCGGTGATCCTGTTCAAGTCCGCCAACAAGAACGCGCTCAAGAAGGGCGACGTCGACTCGGCGGGCAACGTGGTGATGTTCCTGATCCAGCCGGGCGTGGTCTTCGGCGAGTTCGCCCGCTCGCTGGGCAAGCACGGGATCAGCCACATCAGCCTCTACGCCTCGAACACCAACCTGTTCGACGGCGGCGGCTCGGCCGAGGAGCCGCTGCCCACGCCGCTGCCCGCCTCCGCGCTGATGCTGGTCTCGGCCCTCGCCGGCGCCGGCACGCTGGGGATGCGCGGCCGCCGCAAGGGCTGAGCGCCCGCGCGCGCCCCTGGACGGACCCGCCGCGTCGTTTCCGTCCAGGGCGCATTACTTAACGGAACCCGTCCGGCGTTTCCGTTGCATCATGAAATTCCTCGATTTACGTTTGGTCCGATGACGGCGGATGGGGATCCGCCGACCAGAGTCGGGGTCAGTTCATGTTTCATAGTCGCGTGCTCGCGATCGTCGCCGTCGCGTGCGTATTCGTGTCCGGGAAGGCCGAAGCCGTCACCACGCCGGTCAGCAGCTTTCCGCTCTTCGTCGACTCCGCCGTCGACGAATACGTGTTCGCCGACGGGGCGGTTCTGGCGCCGTTGAGCGCAGGCGGCACGAACGCCGGTTACACGCCCTCCGATTTCGGCAACCTCGGCTTCCGCGAGAAGCAGTTCGACGACGAGGCCGACCGCGCGGAATGGAGCGGCTCGGAGGCGATCGCCCTCTCCTCGATCGGCTACAAGGGCGAGGGGTTCCAGATCGGCTACGACATGAACCAGCCCGGCAGCGCGACGCGGATCGCGATCTCGCGCATCCAGGTGCTGATCGACGGGGTGATGATCTGGGATCTGGACCCGCTGGTCGCGGCCATCGCGGCCACCACCTCGGCCGACGACAACATCGTCTTCAACCCCGCGGCCGCAGAGTGCGCGACCTGCCAGATCACGCAGAAGCCGCTGGGGCAGGGCGTGGACGCGGTGCTCAAGATCCCCGTCGGCCTGGTGGTGCAGGCGGGCGCGGCGCAGAACGCGGTGTTCACGGGCGCCAGCGTGATGACCTTCCGCTGGAAGCAGGACTTCGAGACCAAGAGCGACGGCGGCGGCGAGCAGTGGTCGCTGCTGGCCGACGGCGTCGGCACGCGGCTCGCCCCCGACGAGGTTCTGACCTACACGCCGATCCCGCTGCCCGCGGCCGCGGCGATGCTGCCTGCGGGCCTCGCGGCCTTCGGCCTCGCGCGCGGGCGGCGGCGGCGGGCCTGAGGGGAGGGGGGCCTCAGGCCGAGCAGGAGGCCCCGCCCAGCACGCAGAACTTGGCGCAATGGGGGTGGTTGAGCTTCACCGGGGCCGAGGCCTCGGCCAGGCTTTCGCCCAGGTCGAAGGCCGGATCGTAGGGCAGCAGCGTGCAGGCCGCGACCGAGGCGCGGGCGGCCCCGCGGCGGCGCACCACCATGCGCGAGGAGGCGCACATCACCTCCTCGGGGCGCTTGCCGAGGATGCCCCAGCAGGCGGTGGTGATCTCGGGCACGTCGGCGCGGGCGTCCATCTCGGGGAACAGCACGCAGGCGGCAGGGTCGGCGGCGTCGACGGGCAGGCGCTCGGCGGCGAAGAGGGCGGCGAAGCGGGCGCGCAGGGCGGGCTCCTCCTCGTCCCACAGGCGTCCCGCCACGGCGATCCGCGCGCCCGCGTCGCGCAGCCAGCGCAGCCCCTCGAGCGAGGACGCGAAGGCCCCGGCGCCGCGCTCGGCGTCATGGGGCCCGGGCTCGGGGTGGTCGAGCGAGACGCGGAAGGTCAGGCGCGCGCCATGGGCCGCGATCAGCGCCCGCAGCGCCGCCTGCACCGCGGGGCGCATCATCGGGCGCATGGCGTTGGTCAGCACCAGCACGTCGTGGCCGCGCGAGAGCGCCGCCCCGATCATCGCCGGCGCCTCGGGGTTGAGGAACGGCTCGCCCCCGGTGAAGCCCACCTCCTCCAGCGGCCAGCCGAGGTCCGCGGCCTCGTCCAGGAACCGCTCCACCTCGGCGGTGGTGATGTAGACGAGGCGGTCGTTGCTGGGCGAGCTCTCGATGTAGCAGGCCTTGCAGGCGATGTTGCACAGGGTGCCGGTGTTGAACCACAGCGTCCGCGGCCGGCTCAGCGCCACCGAGGCCCGCGGCTCTCCTGTCGCGGTGACGTCGGGATCGGCGAACTTGCGCGGGCCGGCGGGGGCCAGGGGCGCTTGCGAGGTCATGGCGGCTCCGGTCGGGCGGGACTGCGCGAGTCAGCGCAGGCGGGGGCGGCGCGGTCAAGCCGGGGGGCGCGGCGGATCACGCAGACGTAAATTCGGGAGAGGGCGCGGCGACTCGGCCGCTGGACGACGCCCCGGCCGCGCGGTAAGCGGAGCGCGCCCCCCGCCAGTGACGCCGACGCGAACGCGCGCAGCCGGAGCCCTTCCATGACCGCCGACAGCCCGACTTCCCCCGAGGCGCAGGAGCGCCCCATCAAGATCGCGCCCTCGATCCTCGCCGCCGACTTCGCCAACTTCGGGGCCGAGTGCCGGGCCGCTGAGGCCGCGGGCGCCGACTGGATCCATGTGGACGTGATGGACGGCCATTTCGTGCCCAACATCACCTTCGGCCCCGAGACGGTGCGCGCCCTGCGCCCGCACGTGACGGGGATCATGGACGTCCACCTGATGATCGCGCCGGTCGACCCCTACCTGCGCGCCTTCGCCGAGGCGGGCGCCGACGTGATCACCGCCCATGCCGAGGCGGGGCCGCACCTCGACCGCACGCTGCAGGCGATCCGCGAGCTGGGCTGCCGCGCGGGCGTGGCGCTGAACCCCGCGACCCCGGCCGAGGCGATCGAATACGTGCTCGACCGCATCGACCTGGTGTGCGTGATGACCGTGAACCCCGGCTTCGGCGGGCAGAAGTTCATCGGCTCCCAGATCCCCAAGATCCGCCGCCTGCGGGAGATGCTGGGCGACCGGCAGGTGCATATCGAGATCGACGGCGGCGTCACGCCCGAGACCGCGCCGCTGGTGGCCGCGGCGGGGGCGGACGTGCTGGTCGCGGGCTCGGCGGTGTTCAAGGGCGGCTCGGCCGCGAACCCCAAGGCCTACTGCGACAACATCTCGGCGATCCGCCGCGCGGCCGAGGCGGCGCGCGCCTGATCCCCAGCGGGCCGTCCACGCCCCGCGGGGCGTGGACGCCCTGCCTGCCGGTCGTTAGGCTCCGCCGCGAAAGGCCGCGTGAAGCGGTCCGCGACGACGCCCCAAGGGCCGGGAGGACCCCCATGAGAATCTGCTACGCCCCGAACACGCGGGCGGTCAGGATCGTCTGGCTGCTCAACGAGCTCGGCCTCGACTACGAGCTGGAGCGCTACAGGCTGGGCGATCCCGCAATGCGGGGGCCGGAACTGGCGAAGAGCCATCCGCTGGGCCGGGTGCCGGTGCTCCACGACGGGGAAGTCAGCCTCTACGAATCCGGGGCGATCGTGCAGTACATCCTGGCCCGCCACGCGCCGGGCAAGCTGGCGCCCTCGGTCGAGTCCGAGGATTTCCCCCGCTATCTCCAGTGGTTCCATTACGCGGAGGGCATGATCATGCCTCCCGTCAACACGCTGGTGGTCGAGACGATCCTGCTGCCCGAGGCGAAGCGCAACGCCGCCAACGCGATCCGCGCCGAGAAGCTGCTGGCCCGGATGCTCGACGCCGTCGAGCAGGGGCTGGAGGGGCGGGAATACCTCGCCGGCGAGTTCTCGGCGGCCGACATCATGTGCGGTCACGCCTGCATCGTCGGCTCGTCGCGGCTGACGGACCGGGCCGGGCGGCCGAACCTCTCGGCCTATGTCGAGCGGCTGAAGGCGCGCCCCGCGCTCGCCGCCGCCTGGGACGCGTGAGGGAGGACGACGCATGAGGAACCCGATCGACTTCTCCGGCAAGACCGTCCTCGTGGTGGGCGGCTCCAGCGGGATCGGCAACGGCGTGGCCCATGGTTTCTGCGAGGCGGGGGCCGAGGTCCACGTCTGGGGCACCCGCCCCTCAGCCGAGGACTATGCGGGCGTCGAGGGCTCGGACCTGACGGGCCTGCGCTACCAGGGCGTGGACGCCGCGGATTTCGAGGCGGTGGCGGCGGTGACGCCGGCCTTCGAGCGGCTCGACGTGCTGGTCGCCTGCCAGGGCACCGTGCTCTACAAGCGCGGCGAGTTCGAGATGGCGGGCTTCGCGCGGGTGGTCGACGTAAACCTGAACTCGCAGATGGCCTGCGCGGTGAAGTTCCGCCCGATGCTGGCCGCGGCGAAGGGCTCGCTGATTCTCGTCAGCTCGATCGTCGCCTACCATGCCGCGAAGGGAAACCCGGCCTACGCCGCCTCGAAGGCCGGGGTGGTGGGGCTCACCCGCACCCTCGGCCAGGCCTGGGCGCCGGAGGGGATTCGCGTCAACGGCATCGCGCCGGGCCTGGTGGACACGAAGCTGACCAAGGTCACGACCGAGCATCCGGAGCGAAAAGCGGGCGCGCTGGCGGGCATTCCGGCCGGCCGGTTGGGAGAACCGGCCGATATGGCCGGCGCGGCGCTGTTCCTCGCCTCCCCCCTGGCGAGCTATGTATACGGACAAACTCTGACCGTGGACGGGGGTATGATATTGTAATGAAATACGTTTGTGCACCTATATGGGCCACTTACGGGTTGACGGGCCCTCTCGATGCGCTAAGTTCATTCCCGCATCAGTTGCGTGAGCGTTGACCCCAGCTCAGCGTAGTGTGCCAATAGGCGTCTGGCCTCTCCCCAAGGCTGCCGCTGCAATCAGAGCGTTGATCCGCGCACGGGAAATTTACGCCCTCCTGCGGATTTCTGGACTTGAAAAAGGCCACGCGTTGCGCGTGGCCTTTTCTTTTTGGGCGGAGCCGCGCCGGGGGCAGGTCGGTTCCGCGGACGCAGCCGCCGCCCGAACCGGCCTCCCCCGGATGCAGGCGTCGGCCTCGCCCCGTCGCTTCGGAAGGTCGGTCGGCCCGCAGGCGAGCGCCGCCGTCTCCGCGCGCGGGCGGTGGCCTCGTTCTGGACCACCCACGCCCTGCGGCCTCCCGCGGGGCGGGGGGAACAGGTTCCGGCGGCCCCGGACGCCGCCCGGCGATCCGGCCGGCGCCGCCCGCTGGGCGCGCCGCCCGTCGCGCGGGAGGCCTGCGCGGACGCGTGGCTCGGCCGCATGGACAGCCTGCACCGTTGGCCCTAGCGTCCCGCGCGCGTCCGGCTTCGGCGCGGAATCGAGCGGTCCCCCCCCTTGCAGCTCGTCCTGTTCACCAACGGCATCCTCTTCGCCGCCATGGGCCTGCTGATGCTCGCCCCCGCGGCCGTGGACGGGCGCCCGGACGGTCCCTTCGTCGAGGCCGCCTTCCTCAGCGTCGTGCTCGGCGCCCTGGTCGCCGCCGCGACGCGCGGCGGTCGCGCGGGCTTCCGCGCCCACCATGCCTTCGTGATGACCACCACCGCCTGGATCACCGCCGCCGCCGCCGGCGCGGCCCCGATGATCGTGGGCGGGCTGAGCGTGACCGACGCCTATTTCGAGGCGATGTCGGGCCTGACGACCACCGGTTCGACCGTGATCTCGGGGCTGGACGGGCAGCCCAGGGGGCTGCTCGCCTGGCGCGCCATGCTGCAGTGGATCGGCGGCGTGGGCATCATCGTGATGGGCATCGCGGTGCTGCCGATGCTGCGGGTCGGGGGCATGCAGCTCTACCGCGCCGAGTCCTCGGACAAGGCGGAGAAGGAATTCGCCTCCGCCGGCCGCTTCGCCACCGGCACCGCCATGGTCTACGTGCTGCTGACGCTGGCCTGCATGGTGGCCTACGAGCTCTGCGGCATGAACGACTTCGAGGCGCTGATGCACGCGATGACCACGGTCTCGACCGGGGGCTTCTCGACCCACGACGCCTCGCTGGGGCACTACAACGACACGCCCGCGATCCAGTGGGTGGCGGTGGTGTTCATGCTCTCGGGCAGCCTGCCGTTCATCTGGTACCTGCGCGGCTGGACGCGGCGGGTGTTCGGCTCCGAGCAGGTGCGCGTCTACCTGCTGTCGCTGGGCGTGATCATCCTCGCTGTCGCCGCCTGGCTGGCGGCGGAGCGGGCGGAGCCGCCGCTCGACGCGCTGCGCCTCGCGGCCTTCAACGTGGTCAGCCTGGTGACCACCACCGGCTTCGCCAACACCGACTACATGCTGTGGGGCCCCGCGCCGGTGGCGGTCTTCCTGATCATCACCTGCTTCGGCGGCTGCACCGGCTCGACCTCGGGCGGGCTGAAGTCGATGCGGATCATCATCGCCACCAAGGCGCTGTTCGCCGCGGTCCGGCGCGTGCACAGCCCCAACTCGATCCAGAAGGTCCGCTTCGAGGGCCGCCCCGTGGACGACGCGGCGCTGAGCTCGGTGATGGCCTTCTGCATGTTCTTCCTGCTGACCTTCTTCACCCTGGCCATGGCGCTGGGGCTGATGGGGCTCGACATGGCGACCGCGGTCAGCGGAGCGGCCACCGCGCTCGCCAACGTGGGGCCGGGGATCGGGGACGTGATCGGGCCCGCGGGCTCCTTCGCCTCGCTCCCCGACGCGGCCAAGTGGCTGCTCTCGGCGGGGATGCTGCTGGGGCGGCTGGAGGTGATGACGGTGCTCGTGCTGCTGCAGGCGCACCGCTCCTGAGGGCGGACGCGAAAGGGGCCGCCCAGGGGCGGCCCCGGCCATGCGCAGGGGTCTGGCTTCGGGGTCAGACCACGAAGGAGAATGCCATGCCCGCGACGATCGCCCCGCCGAGCCCCAGCGCCACGTAGGCCGCGAAGATCGGCAGGCGGACCAGCGACCACACCGCCGCCATCGCCGGGATGCAGGAGACGGCGCCCGCGGTCAGGAAGGCCATCGCCGCGCCCGGGCTCATGCCCTGGGCGACCAGGGCCGCGACCAGCGGCGGGGCGGCGTAGCCGTTGAGATAGGCGGGCATGCCCACCAGCGCGCCGACCACGATCGGCAGCGGGCCCTCGCCGCCGGCCAGCGCGCCCACCGTTTCGGCCGGCACGAACTGGATCATCAGCCCCTCGAGCAGGTAGGCGAGCGCCATCCACTTCACCAGGAAGAGCGCGTTCGAGGCGGCCTCGGTCCGGAAGGTGGCGCGGCGTTTCTCGACCTCCCAGAACCGCCACACCGGCTTGCCCTTGAACGGCGAGCCGCAGCCGCAGCCGCCCGAGGGCGCGGTGGGCTTGAGCGGGTTCGCGAAGAGCCCCGCGCGCATCGCCCCCGCGGTCAGCAGGCCGCCGCCGAGGCCGACCCCCACCGCCGCGGCCGCCTTGCCGATGGCGAAGGGCCAGCCGAGCGCGCCGGCGGTGATCATGAAGCTCGCCGGGTCCATCAGCGGCGAGGAGAGCCAGAAGGCCATCACCGCCGAGACCGGCGCCCCCAGCGCCAGCAGCCCCGCGATGAAGGGGATCACCTGGCACGAGCAGAACGGGGCCAGCCCGCCCACGATCGCCGCGAGCACGATCATCCGGATCTCGCGGCCCTGGAAGGCGCGGGCGACGATCGCCTCGGCCCCCGTCGCCTTCAGCCAGGCGACGAGGCCCACGGCCACCGCGATGAAGGGCAGGGTGGACAGGAACGAGCCGACGGCGACGTCGAAGACCGCCGGCGCCTGCGCCGGGACCAGCAGGGCGGTGGCGAGCGCGATGGCGGCGATCAGCAGCCAGACGCGGTCGATCCCGCGCAGGCGCGTCCGGAAGGCGTCTGCGGTGCGAAGGGCGAGCTCGGTCATCTCTCGGCTCCGTCGGTGGGGCTCAGGCAGCCCGGGTGGGAATGGGCGGAGGGGCCGCCCGCGTCGGCGCAGCACTCGCGCTGCAGAAAGCCGACGAGGGCGGAAATGTTGGCGAAGCTCGCCCGGCAGATCAGCGAGCGGCCCTGCCGCTTCTGGCTCAGCAGGCCCGCGGCGGCGAGGAAGCGCAGGTGATGCGAGAGCGTCGAGGCGGCGATACCCAGACGCTCCTGCAGGGCGCCGACGGGAAGGCCGTCGGGGCCGGCGCGCACCAGGGTGCGGATCACCTCCAGCCGGGGCTCCGAGCCCAGGGCGGCGAACGCCTGGGCGGCGGCCTCGGGCGCGGGTGCCTCGGGCTCGGGGAGGGCGAGGGGGGAGTCGGGCGTCGTTCTCATGATTCCAGAAACATCGAAATGACGGCCGCGGTCAACTCCCTTTTCGAAGGCTCTGGGGGGGGCGGAGCCGGGGCAGGCGGAGAGCAGGCGCCCTGCGGGCGGGCTTGACCGGGGGGCGCTGGGGGCGAGGTCGCCGGGGAGCGGCTGGCGGGGGAGCCTCCGGCGGGCTCCGGACTCACCCAAGAACAAGACGCCCGCGCCTGTCCTCCGAAGCCGTCCATCGCTTGGGCTGCCTGAGCGACTCGCCCCCCGGGGTCAAGGACGAGCCGGCTTCGCCGGTCGCTGCGCGATCCTTGACCCCGGGGGGCGAGTCGCTCTGATCGGCGCCCGCGATGGACGGCTCCGGAGAACAGGCGCTCCCCGGGGGCGCGTGGGGCAGGGGCGAGATGGGCGGGCGTGGCACGCCTCCGGGGGAGGCGGCGACGAGGGGGTCAGCCGGCGCCGTTGACGCGGCCGCCGGCCATCCAGCCGGCCACCAGGTCGTGCTGCACGCGGGCCTGCTGCCACTGGCGGTAGAAGGTCAGGAGCTGGCGCAGCGGGGCCGAGAGACGCTGGAAGGCCGAGACGAAGGCCACCACCACGCCCACCGTGGTCTCGCCCTGGGTCACCAGCCAGCCGCCATAGCCGAGCGCGGCCAGGGGGCCGAGCTGGTTGAGCAGGTTCAGGATGCCCTTCATCCCGTATTTCACCAGGTAGATCGCCAGCCGGTTGCCGTAGATCCGCGGCAGCAGGCGGCCGACCCGGGCCTGGGCGGCGCGGGTCTCTCCCGAGCGCGCGCCCAGCGTGCGCAGCAGGCGGAAGCGCATGTTCATCAGCCGGTTCAGCCGGCCCTGCAGCAGCGGCGCCGCCAGCGCCTGGGGGGCGAGCAGCGCGGCCGAGACCAGCGCCAGCTCGGGCTGGGTCCAGGTCATGTAGGCGAAGACGCCCACCAGCATCGCGAAATTCGCGCAGGCGTCGGAGACGCCGGTGCCCACGAAGCCGCCCAGCCGGTCGATCTCGGAGCCGAGCACCACCGCCGAGACGCCGTGGCCCTCGTCGTCCTCGTCCTTGGCGGCGGCGCGCACCCGCATCTTCAGCGAATGGCGGCGCGTGTGGACGATGGCGCTCTCGGAGATCCAGCCCTGGTACATGCGCAGGGCGAGCTTCAGCACCTGCTGGGTCACCGCGACGCCGGCGTAGATCATCGCCAGCGTCCACAGGAGGCCCACGTCGCCCGGGGTGATCGCGTCGTCGATCAGCCGGCGCTGCAGCTCCACCGGCACCAGGTCCAGCAGCGCCACCAGCACCGCCGTCACGCACAGGCCGAGCTGGTGCACGCCGCTCATGCGCACCACGTAGCCCCAGAGGCTGGAGGCGGGGCTGTCGTCGCCGCTGCGCCCCATCCGGCGCATCCGCGGCATCCGCGGTCGACGGGGGCGCAGGCCCGCGGCCTCCCGCTCGGCCCGCCGCGCGGCGCGGCGGCCGCGGCGGCCGCCCGCCGCGCCGAGGCGCTCCCGCCCGCTCAGAAGCTGTCCTTCCGCTTGCGGACCTCGGCGAAGACGGCGCCGTCCTCGGCGCCCTCCATGCCGAGGTTGGCCTTCACCGACGCCTCGCCGGCCCGCAGGAACGGGTTGGTGGCGAACTCCTCGGCGAGCGTGACGGGGACGATGGGCTCGCCCGCCGCGTCGGCCGCCGCGATCGCCTCGATGCGCGCCTTGAGGGCGGCGTTCTCCGGCTCGATCGACAGCGCGAAGCGGCCGTTGGCGGCGCCGTAGTTGTGGCCCGAGTAGACCTGGGTCTGCGGATCCAGCGCCATCAGCTTCTTCAGGCTCTCCCACATCTGGGCGTAGGTCCCCTCGAACACCCGCCCGCAGCCGAGCGCCATCAGGCTGTCGGCGGTGAAGGCGACCTTCGCGCCCTCGAAGCAGAAGGCGATGTGGCCGATCGTGTGGCCGGAGACGTCGAGGATCGTCGCGCGCTCGGCGCCGACCTGCACGCTCTCGCCCTCCGACACGGCGACGTCGAGCGCCGGCAGGCGCTTGGCGTCGGCGCCGTGGCCCACGACCCTGGCGCCGTAGGCGGCGACCAGGTCGGGGATGCCCTGGATGTGATCGTCGTGATGGTGGGTCACCAGGATCAGGTCCAGCCGGCCGCCGGCGGCGTCGATCGCGGCCTTCAGCGGCGCGGCCTCAGGGGCGTCGACCACGGCCCACACGTCCTCGCTGGTCTCGTGGATCAGGTAGCCGTAGTTGTCCTGCAGGCAGGGGATGACCTGGATTTCGAGCGGCATCTGCGGTCTCCGTCTCTTGCAATTCCGGCGTCGCGGCGCACCCTGCACTTAGGGCGAGGGCGGAAAAAGGGCGCGCGATGCACCTCGATGTGATCGATCTGAGGCGGTTCTACTACCGCACCCCCCTCGGGCGCGCCACCCAGCGCAGCCTGCAGGAGGCGATCCGCGCGCTGTGGCCGGACGTCTCGGGGGAGACGGTGGCGGGCTTCGGCTTCGCCGCCCCCCTGCTGCGCCCCTTCCTGGGCGAGGCCGCCCGGGTGATCTGCCTGATGCCCGCGCCCCAGGGCGTCTGCCGCTGGCCGCCCGAGGGGCCCAACGCCGCCGTGCTGACCGACGAGACCCACTGGCCCCTGACCGCGGGCCAGGTGGACCGGCTGATCGTGGCCCACGCGCTGGAGACATCGGAGCGGCCGGGCGCCCTGCTCGAGGAGATGCACCGGGTCCTCGCGCCCGAGGGCAAGGCCATCGTCATCGCCCCGAACCGAACCGGCATGTGGGCGCGCTCGGACGCCACGCCCTTCGGCCACGGGCGGCCCTATTCGGCGAGCCAGCTCGAGGCGGCCCTGCGCGGCCACGACTTCGCGCCCGAGCGCACGCAGGCCGCGCTCTACGGGCCGCCCTCGCACCGGCGCTACTGGCTCAAGACCCACCGGCTGTGGGAGGGGGTGGGCCGGCGCTTCGACGCCCAGCGCCTGGGCGGCGCGGTTCTGGTCGAGGCGACGCGGCGCGTCTACGCCATGCCCCGCTCGGGCCTGAAGGAGAAGTCGCTCTCGCCCCTGGAGGTGCTGGAGGGGCTCGCCAAGCCCGGCGGCGTGCGCCCCGCCGCCGGCGGCGGCGCGCGGCCCGCGGGACGCGCGCAGGGCGGCGAGCGGCCGGCGCTGCGCGCGCTGATCGGCGGGCGCGGCGCTCAGAACAGCAGGCCGATGCCCCAGGACGCGCCGCTCCACCCGCCCGAGCCGACGCCGACCGAAAGATAGGGGCGCACCCGCACGCCGGATCGGTCGCGACGCTCGTCGAGCTCCTCCTCCTCGGGCAGCGCCTCGGCCGGCTGCTGGAGGCCGGCGGCGTAGGCCGCCTGGAACGGCCCGGCGAGCGGGTCGGGGCAGTCGAGCGTGGGGGAGACGCGGCGCCGGCCCAGCCTGGCGCCGTTCTCGGGCGAGCAGTAGGCCCCCCGCCCCTCGTCGTGGCCGGCCATGTAGGCGTCCTGCGCCCCGTCCGGATCGACCAGCCGCGGGCACCCCGAGAGCCGGGCGAGGCCGGAGGCCGGCGAGCGGCCGGCCATCGCGTCCTCGACCCCCTGGGCGTTCCAGTCGACCGAGGCGCAGTCGCCCCCGGTTCCCGAGAGCGCGGCCTGGCGCCCCTCGGGCGCGGAGCTGCATCCCGCGAGCGCCAGCGCGAGGCCGGCGGCGAGGGGAAGCGCGGAGGAAAGCGCGGGGCGGAAGCGGCGAATCGCGGTCATCATGGTCTCCTTATGCACGCGAATGCGGCCGGGGGGCGCCGCGTTCCGTATGTGCTTGCACGCGGGGGGCCGGGTTTGCCGTCGGGCGCGACGGCGTTCCACGGGCCGCGGCGCGGGGCCCGCGTCGAAGCGGGCGCCCGGCGGGGCGGGGCGGCGGCTTGTTTCGCGCGCGCTCCCTCGCCAAGGTGTCGCCCGACACGGCCGGGACCGACCGGCCGGCAGATCGTTTGCGAGGAGGAGACCCCGAAATGACCGATCGCCTGGTGATCGTGACCCAGCCCGAGGACGGCGTGGTGGAGGCCGTGCTGAACCGTCCCGACAAGCTCAACGCCATCACGCCCGAGCTGATGCGCGCCATCGCCGACGCCCAGGCCGAGATCGCGGCCATGGAGGGCGTGAGCTGCGTGGTGCTGCGCGGCGAGGGGCGGGCGTTCTGCGCGGGCCTCGACAAGTCGGGCTTCGAGCGCATGAAGTCGACGGGCGCGGGCTCGCTGGGCATGGACATCATGGACCGCACCCACGGGCCCGCCAACGTGGCGCAGAACGCCTGCTGGGGCTGGCGGATGCTGAACGTGCCGGTGGTCTGCGCCCTGCAGGGTTTCGCATTGGGCGGCGGTTTCCAGATCTGTCTCGGCGCCGACATCCGCATCGCGGCGCCGGGGACCCGGTTCTCGATCATGGAGATGAAGTGGGGCCTGGTCCCGGACATGGGCGGCATGGCCGCGATGCGCCACCTCGCCCGCGGCGACGTGATCCGCAAGCTGACCTACACCGCCGAGGTGTTCGAGGCGGACGCCGCCTTCGACTACGGCTTCGTGACCGAGATCGCCGAGGATCCGCTGGCCCGCGCCCGGGAACTGGCGCGCGAGATCGCCGGCAAGAGCCCCTCGGCCCTGCGCTCGGCCAAGGAGCTGCTGAACATCGCCGACGAGGAAGGCGGCGCGCTGGAGCCGCTGCTGGCCGAGTCGCGCCTGCAGAAGGCGCTGATCGGCAAGCCCCACCAGCTGGAGGCCATCGCGGCCGGCATGGAAGGCCGCCCGGCGAAGTTCGCCTGAAGGCGTCGGGTTTTTCGAAAGAGGGGGCGCGTCTTCTGGCGCGCCCCTCGCCGTTTCGGCGGGGCGCTCGAGGTGCGTCGAGCCTCGCCGAGCCAGCGCGCAGGCGGGCGAGCGGTCTACAGGCGCCCTGCGGGCGGGCTCGGCTGCGTCGCGACTCTGGCGGGCGTTGCGAGAGATCGGGGAGGCGCGGAGCCTCCGGCGGGCTCCCGACTCACCAAAGAACAGAAGCGCCCGCGCCTGTCCTCCGGAGCCGTCTCTCGCTGATGGATGCCTGAGCGACTCGCCCGCCCCGGTCAAGGACAAGCCGCGCAAGCGCGGTCGCTGCGCGATCCTTGACCGGGGCGGGCGAGTCGCTCTTTCCGGCATCCGCGAGAGACGGCTCCGGAGAACAGGCGCTCCCGGGGGCACGTGGGGCAGGCGTGGGGCCGCCGGCGCGCCGTGTCCGGGCGCGGGGGGGCAGGGCGAGTTCGCCGGGCTGGCAGGGGGTTAGGGGCCGGGCGAGAGGCGCGGGCAGGGCGGGGCGGCGGATCGTTTGCTGGACGGTGCGGCGACCGGGAGCGGCGAGCGGGGCTTGCGACGGCGCCGGATCGCGGGGCTGGGCAACGCTTTCTTAACCCTGGCCGCCCAGTCTCTGCGTCGTTGGTCGAATTACGTCTATGTTCGCGTAAAGTTCTCGGTTAAGATCGGGGCAAAAGCAGAACATGGGCGCAGGTCGGCCCCCGCAACGCGGCGTCGCAGTCGACGGGACCCTGCGCGCGAGGCATATGGAGACAGGCATGGCTCAGACCATCTTCGACCTGAACGGCAGGACCGGCATGGACAAGCAGAAAGCCCTCGAATCCGCGCTCGCCCAGATCGAGCGGAACTTCGGCAAGGGCTCCATCATGAAGCTTGGCGAACGCCAGGTGATGGACATCGAAGCGGTGTCGACGGGCTCGATCGGGCTCGACATCGCGCTGGGCATCGGCGGCCTTCCCAAGGGCCGCATCATCGAGATCTACGGGCCGGAAAGCTCGGGCAAGACCACGCTCGCGCTGCACGTCATCGCGGAAGAGCAGCGCAACGGCGGCATCTGCGCCTTCGTCGACGCCGAGCACGCCCTCGACCCCACCTACGCCCGCAAGCTGGGCGTGGACGTGGACGAGATGCTGATCTCCCAGCCCGACGCCGGCGAGCAGGCGCTGGAGATCACCGACACGCTGGTGCGCTCGGGCGCGGTGTCGGTGGTGGTCGTCGACTCGGTCGCGGCGCTGACCCCGCGCTCGGAGCTCGAGGGCGACATGGGGGACAGCTCGGTCGGCGTGCAGGCGCGGCTGATGAGCCAGGCGATGCGCAAGCTGACCGGCTCGATCTCCCGCTCGAAGTGCATGGTGATCTTCATCAACCAGATCCGCATGAAGATCGGCGTGATGTTCGGCTCGCCGGAGACCACGACGGGCGGCAACGCGCTGAAGTTCTACTCCTCCGTGCGGCTCGACATCCGCCGCATCGGCGCGATCAAGGAC
The DNA here is from genome assembly GCF_900113695.1 of Albimonas pacifica. Taxonomy (GTDB): domain Bacteria; phylum Pseudomonadota; class Alphaproteobacteria; order Rhodobacterales; family Rhodobacteraceae; genus Albimonas; species Albimonas pacifica. The sequence goes on from NZ_FOQH01000005.1 coordinate 141,605, forward strand.
CGCGACGAGGTGGTGGGCAACACCACCCGCGTGAAGGTGGTGAAGAACAAGGTCGCGCCGCCGTTCAAGCAGGTCGAGTTCGACATCATGTACGGCGAGGGCATCTCCAAGACCGGCGAGCTGATCGACCTCGGCGTCAAGGCGGGGGTGGTCGAGAAGTCCGGCTCCTGGTTCAGCTACGGCGACCAGCGGATCGGGCAGGGGCGCGAGAACGCCAAGACCTTCCTGCGCGAGAACCCCGACGTGGCCCATGAGATCGAGGACAAGATCCGCGCGGCCCACGGCCTCGACTTCGGCGCCTCCCCCGACGAGGGCGGCGAAGAGGTGATGGAAGACTGATTGCGGCCCCATCGCCGGAGCGAAGCGGGCGCCCCCTCGGGGGCGCCCGTTTTCGTTCGCGGGGGCGGTGCGGCGAGGCGGGCGGTTGCATCGCGGTGAAACTATATTAGAACGATTCCAGATTCAGACCCGCGAGTGCGCCATGTTCCGCTTCCTCTCCGCCCGCAAGACCTTCGCCGAGCTCGACGACCGCGAGATCCTGGCGCTGGCGATCTCCTCCGAGGAGGACGACGCGCGCATCTACGCCGACTTCGCCGCCCGCCTGCGAGGCGAGTTCCCCGCCACCGCCGCGATCTTCGACGGCATGGCGCAGGAGGAGGACGGCCACCGTCGCCGGCTGATCGACCTCTTCGAGTCGCGCTTCTCCGGCCCGATCCCCCTGATCCGCCGCGAGCACGTGGCGGGCTGGTACGCCCGCCGGCCCGTCTGGCTGACCGAGACCCTCGATATCGCGACCCTGCGCGGCGAGGCCGCGCGGATGGAGCGGGCGGCGGCGGAGTTCTACGACCGCGCCGCAGCCCGCGCGACCGATCCCGCGCAGCGGCGCCTGCTGGGGGACCTCGCGCTCGCCGAACGCGGCCACGAACGCGCGGCGGAGGGGCTGGAGGCAGCCCGCCTCGACGACGACGCCGAGGCGGCGGAGGCCGAGGCCGACCATCGCCGCTTCGTGCTGACCTGGGTGCAGCCGGGGTTGGCGGGGCTGATGGACGGCTCGGTTTCGACGCTGGCGCCGATCTTCGCGACGGCCTTCGCCACCGGCGACACGATGACGACCTTTCGGGTGGGGCTGGCGGCTTCGGTCGGGGCCGGGATCTCGATGGGCTTCACCGAGGCGGCGTCGGACGACGGCGTGATCTCGGGCCGCGGCTCGCCGGTGAAGCGGGGGCTGGCGGCGGGCATCATGACCACGGTCGGGGGCCTGGGGCACGCGATGCCCTACCTGATCCCGGATTTCATGACGGCGACCGTCATCGCCCTGGCGCTGGTCTTCGCCGAGCTCTGGGCGATCGCCTGGATCCAGAAGCGGTGGATGAGCACGCCCTTCCTGCGGGCGGTCCTCCAGGTGGTGGTGGGCGGCGCGCTGGTGCTGGCGGCCGGCATCCTGATCGGAGAGGTCTGACCCGCTGCAGACGCGCCCGTGGCCGTCCCGCAGCGGGCGGATCGGCCCTGCCGGGGGACGCCGACGTCCGCCGCAGGCCAGGCGCCCGGTCGTGCTGCAGCCTGCCCGCCGGCCCGCGCGAGCGCCGGCGAGGCCCGCCTCATGCCCCGCCGGTCTGGCTTGCGCCCGGCCTCGCGCCAGGGGCGCCCTTGGCAGGCCGCGAGCATCGCCCATCGGCCTGGCGCGGACCGCTCGCGAGGGGCGGCGGGCCCCCGGCGCCGACGCCCGCCCTGCGCCACGGGCGGGAGCGGGCGGCAGGCGAGACCGGCGTCGCGGCGCCTCGGGCCCGCGCGGGAGGCGCCGGGGAGCAGGTCAGCCGGCCGCCAGCGACAGGGGCGCCCGGCCGTGGAGCTCGAGCTCCGGCCGCTCGGTGGGGAAGACGAACAGGCCCTCGCCCCGGACCTCGATGTCGGAGTCGCGGAAATCCTCCTGCGAGAGCAGGCCGCGCAGGGTGGCGGAGCGGCCGGGCAGGAAGTCGTGCGGCTCGATCAGGATGGCGGGCCGGTGGGCCCAGAAGGCGGCGTCGGGGGCGAGCGCCTCGGCCTCCGCGCCCTCGATGTCCATCTTCAGAAGCACCAGCTCGGCGTCCGGACGCTCGGCCAGCAGGGCGTCGATGGTCACCGCCTCCGTCGAGACGTCGGCGAGGCGCGAGTCCGCTATGGCCGGGCGGTAGGAGAAGGCGCCCTCCCGCGCGTCCAGATCCTCGGGGACCAGGCGGCCGGCGGAGCTCCACAGCGCCGCGTCGCGGAAGCGCACGTTGCGCAGGCCCGTGCAGTTGCGCCGCGCCATGGCGAGGTTGCCGCGGTGCGGCTCCACGCACAGAACGTCGGCCTGGGGCCAGCGGCGCGCCGCCTCCTGAGAGAACAGGCCGATGTTGCCGCCGGCGTCGACGATCAGCGGCCGACGGCCGGCCGACTGGGCGCGCGCGCAGCGGCGGTCGATCGCCTCCGCCCGGTCGGGGGAGAGCTCGTATTCCCGCTGCACCACGATCTTGCGGTAGACGCGCAGGTCCGAGGTGCGCGCGCGCAGCCGGACCGTGCGGCCGCCCCCCGCCGGCGCCCGGATCCGCCGTCCCGGCGGCCCGAGGAAGCAGAACCCGACGTGCCAGAGCGCGAGGGGCAGGCCCGCCGGTCCCCGCCACCGCATGTAGTCGGCGAGCCATCCCAGCCCTGCCGCGAACGACCTGAACATCGGCCTCTCCTCGCCGTCGCTTCGGTTCGCCAAGGGACCACGACGACGGTAAAGATCGGCTTAACCGCACGCCGCCGGGCAGGCGGCGGCGGTGCGGGGCGCACCGGACGGGGGATCGTCCGCGCGAAGGCTCAGGCGGTGAAGCCGTAGCCGTCGGGGTCGGCGACGGGCTTCCCGTCCAGCGCCTTGAGCAGGCCGGTCACGAAGCGGGCCACCGCCCACACGGCCCAGATCGCCATCACCAGCCAGCCCACGAGCACCAGCGTCAGGACCGCGCCCAGCACGATCGCGCCGAGCCCGACCCAGAAGGACCGGATCTGGAAGGCCATGTGGCTGGCCTCGGCCGGGGCGGCCTCGTCGCGCTTGGCGTAGGCGATCACCACGCCGGCCAGCGCGCAGAGCGGCACGGCGAAGCCCACCAGATAGAGCACGTAGACCAGCTTCACCGCATCCCAGCTGCGCAGGCCGGAGGGTTTCTCGGCGGGCTCCCCGTAGGGAGCGGGATCCTGGGTCATCGGGTCGGACATCGGGAGGCTCCTGCTGCGACGCGTGAGACCGGAAAGCTAGGCGGGGATTGCGGCCGGGCGGTGACAGGCGGGCGGCGGGGGTGGGGAGATGCGCGAACGGCCCGCGGATCGCTCCGCGGGCCGTCCCGGTCGTTCAGGGCCGGGGCCTGAGGGATCAGGCCCCGAAGGCTCAGGCCAGCGCCTTGTTGAGGTTCTCGTCGACCTTCTCGAGGAAGCCCATGGTGGTCAGCCACTTCTGGTCGGGGCCGACCAGCAGGGCGAGATCCTTGGTCATGAACCCGCTCTCGACCGTGTCGACGACGCACTTCTCCAGCGCGGTCGCGAAGGTCATCAGCGCGTCGTTGCCGTCGAGCGTGGCGCGGTGCTTCAGGCCGCCGGTCCAGGCGAAGATCGAGGCGATGGAGTTGGTCGAGGTCTCCTTGCCCGCCTGGTGCTGACGGTAGTGACGGGTGACGGTGCCGTGGGCGGCCTCGGCCTCGACGATCTTCCCGTCGGGCGTCATCAGCTGCGAGGTCATCAGGCCCAGCGAGCCGAAGCCCTGGGCCACGGTGTCGGACTGCACGTCGCCGTCGTAGTTCTTGCACGCCCAGACGTAGCCGCCGGACCACTTCATGGCGCAGGCCACCATGTCGTCGATCAGGCGATGCTCGTAGGTGATGCCGGCCTTCTTGAACTTGTCGGCGAACTCGGCGTCGAAGACCTCCTGGAACAGGTCCTTGAAGCGGCCGTCATAGGCCTTGAGGATCGTGTTCTTGGTCGACAGATACACCGGCCAGCCGCGGGCGAGGCCGTAGTTCATCGAGGCGCGGGCGAAGTCGCGGATCGAGTCGTCGAGGTTGTACATCGCCATCGTCACGCCCGAGCCGGGGGCCTGGAAGACCTCGTGCTCGATCGTCTCGCCGTCCTCGCCGACGAACTTGATCGTCAGCTTGCCCTTGCCGGGGAAGCGGAAGTCGGTGGCGCGGTACTGGTCGCCGAAGGCGTGACGGCCGACCACGATCGGCTGGGTCCAGCCGGGGACGAGGCGCGGCACGTTCTTGCAGATGATCGGCTCGCGGAAGATCACGCCGCCCAGGATGTTGCGGATCGTCCCGTTGGGCGAGCGCCACATCTTCTTGAGGCCGAACTCCTCGACGCGCTGCTCGTCGGGGGTGATCGTGGCGCATTTCACGCCGACGCCGACCTCCTTGATCTTCTCGGCGGCGTCGATGGTGATCTGGTCGTCGGTGCGGTCCCGCTCCTCGATGCCGAGGTCGTAGTAGAGCAGGTCGACGTCGAGATAGGGCAGGATCAGCTTCTTCTTGATGAAGTCCCAGATGATCCGGGTCATCTCGTCGCCGTCGAGCTCCACGACGGGATTTTCGACCTTGATCTTGCTCATGCGGCTCTCCATTGGCCTCGGGCCGGTCGGTATGCGGGGCCGCGGCGCAGACGTCAGGCGCGCCGGCCGCGGGGGTCGAACGGTATGCAGCGGGATACAAAGGCCCCGCGCGGATGGCAAGCGCTCGCGTCGGGCGGGAGCGCGGCGGCGTCGCGACCTGACGCCGCGACGGGCGCGACGCTAGCACCTCGTCGCGGGGCGGGGCGAGGGGGACGGGCGCCGCGGCCCGAGATTCTTCGCCGGTTTCGCCGGGTTGCAGGCGCGCGGAGGGGGCCCTAGGACGAGGGCGCACGCGAAGAGGGGGAGAGGCGATGGCCGGCCGCGCGTTCAGGCGACTGCGCATGGGGCTCGAGACCGTGACCGGCCTGCGCCGGCAGGGGTTCTTCGTGCCCTACCGCTACGCGCAGTCGGTGCGCCCGCCCGAGGGCTATCCGGCGATGGAGCGGCTGCTCGACGCCGCCCGCCCGGGGCTGGAGGCGACGTTGGCCGGGATCGACGCGCTGGCCGGGGCGCTGGCCGCGCTCGGCGGGCCGGCCCCGCAGCCGCGGTGGCGGCAGGACTGGTTCCCCCGGCTCGACGGCGCCGCGGCCTACGCGCTGGCGCGAAGCGGGCCGCCGCGGCGGATCGTGGAGGTGGGCTCGGGCCACTCCACCCGGTTCCTCGCGCGGGCGCTGGCGGATGCGGGGGCGCGGGCCGAGCAGGTCTGCATCGACCCCGCGCCCCGCGCCGCGCTGCTGGACCTGGCCGTGAGCTGGCGCCGGGAGCTGCTGTCGGCCGCTCACATGCCCCTCTTCGAGGCGCTGGAGGCCGGGGACATGGCGGTCTTCGACAGCTCCCACCTGCTGATGCCGGGCACGGACGTGGACCTGATCCTGTCGGAGATCCTGCCGCGGCTGGCGCCGGGGGTGCGGGTGCATGTCCACGACGTGTTCCTGCCCGACGGCTACCCGGCGGACTGGGAGTGGCGGGGCTATTCCGAGCAGAACGGCCTCGCGCCCTGGCTGCTGTCGGGCGCCTTCCGCCCGATCCACGCGAGCCGCTACGCGCTGACCCGGATGGGCGCGGCGGAGCGGCCGGGGATCCGCGACCTGCCCTGGAGCGGCGCGCCCGAAAGCAGCCTGTGGATGGTGCGCGCCTGAGCGTCGCCGCCAGGCGCGCGCCCCGGGGCCGGGCGGGAGCCTGCATCCGCGGCCGGCGCGACGGGGCGGGCCGCGAGAGGCCCCGGGTCAGGCCCCGCGCGCGCCCCCGGGGCCGCCGGGGCGCAAGGGACCGCGGGTCTCATTTCGGGGGCAGGGCGGCGGTGAAGGCGGCGGCGAGGGCGACGAGGCGCGGCAGCGTCCCGGGATCCGCCGCGGCCTGGGGGGAGAGCTTGACGAAACCGCGCATCGGGCGGCCGCGCAGGATCATCGGCGCGACGCCGGGCAGGGCGAGCGCCTCGGCCTCGCCCTCCGGCCCGACCCGCAGCAGGGCGCCCCCGCCCATCCCCGCGCCCGAGGCGCCGCCCAGCATGTGGCCGCGCAGCAGGAAGCACAGCCCGCCGAACATCTTCCGCTCGACCGTCTCGGCGGCGAGCGGCCCCAGCGCCGTCCGGATGCGCTGCGCCACCGCCTCGTCCCAGGCCATGCGTCTCTCCCGACCCTCGCCTCGTCGGGGCATCCTGGCGCATAAACCGGGGCCGACGATACAGGAGACAGCCATGCCGATGGACGCGACCGACGCCCGCCTCGCCTTCCTCTCCGAGGCCGCCCGCCTGCGCGAGGTGGAACGCGCGAGCCGCACGGGTTCGGGACGTCGCGAGAATTCGGCCGAGCATTCCTGGCACCTCGCCCTCTACGCCATGGCGCTGGGGGAGGAGGAGGCGCCGGACGGCGTGAACGTCGACCGCGCGATCCGGATGCTGCTGATCCACGACCTGGTGGAGATCGACGTGGGCGACGTGCCGCTGCACGGCGCGCGTCCCGAGAACCACGACGCCGCCGAGGACGCCGCCGCCGAGCGCATCTTCGGCCTGCTGCCGGGCGCGCAGGGCGAGGCGCTGCTGGCCCTGTGGCGGGAGTTCGAGGCGGCGCGGACCCCCGACGCCCGCTTCGCCAAGGCGCTGGACCGGCTGCAGCCGGTGCTCCTGAACCTCGAGACCGGGGGCGGCACCTGGCCGGACTTCAACGTGGGCGAGGCGGAGGTGCTGGCCCGCTGCGGGCCGCCGATCGAGACCGGCGCCCCGGCCCTCTGGCCCCGCGTGCGGGACCGGGTGAAGGCGCATTTCACGGCCCTGGTCGGCTGACGCGGCGGCCGGCGCCCTTGCCCTTGGCGGCGCGGACAGGCAAAGGGCCCCTCCGGCGGCCCCGGGCCGCCCGCGCTTGGGCCAAGTGGAGAGGACCCCGACGATGAGCGGAACCGACGCCTCGCGGCAGGCGGTGACCGAGACCGAGCAGCCCGTCTTCGTGCTGGTGCGCCCGCAGCTGGGCGAGAACATCGGCGCGGCCTGCCGGGCGATGTGGAACTTCGGCCTCGACCAGCTTCGCCTGGCGGCGCCGCGCGACGGCTGGCCCAACCCCAAGGCGGTGGCGATGGCCTCGGGCGCGGGCCACGTGCTCGACCGGGCCACGGTGCACGCGGACCAGGCGGCCGCCATCGGCGACCTGGAATACGTCTACGCCACCACCGCCCGCCCCCGCGAGCTGACCAAGACCGTCTTCACCCCCGCCGCCGCCATGCAGGACGCCCTGCAGCGCATTCGCGCGGGTCAGAAGGTGGGCGTCCTGTTCGGGCCGGAGCGCACCGGCCTCGAAACCGCGGACGTGGCGCGGGCGCAGGCCATCATCTCGGTCCCCGCCAACCCCGTTTTCGCCTCATTGAACCTGGCGCAATGCGTGCTGCTGACCGCCTACGAGTGGCGCCGGCAGGCCACGGAAACCCCTGCTGCGGTGATGGATCCGGGGAAACTGGGCCTCGCGGACCGCGAGTCGGTGGACCGCGTGCTGCAACGCCTGGAAGACGAGCTCGAGGGGGCGAATTTCTTTTTTCCGTCGGAAAAAGGCCCGACGATGCGCCTCAACATCCGCAATCTTTTCTCCCGAGCGCCGCTGACCGACCAGGACGTCCGAACGCTCCACGGGATCATCCGCACGCTGGCCGAAGGGCCCAAGCGCAGGCGGAGATGAGACCGGGGACGCGGGAGGGCAGGGGACGGCGGCCAGGGAAGCCAAACGGGAAGGAGACCGACATGACCCCGACCCCCGCCACCCGCGCCAGCGCCCGGGCCCTGTCCGCCGGGACCGACGACCGCCGCACGATGCGCCGCATGGGCCTCGCGCTCGCCGCGCTGACTGCGCTGGGCGTGGCCTTCGCGGCCCAGCCCGTGCTCGCCGATCCGCCGGGCGGCGTGCCGCCGGGGCTCGCCAAGAAGGGCGTGTCCAAGAAGGAGTGGAAGCAGTTCAAGAACGGCGGGGACGCGCGCGACTACGACCGCGACCGCGACGTGGTCGTGATCCGCGAGCGCGACCGCGTGGTCTACGAGCCGGGCTACCGCCTGCCGCGCGACCGCGAGTACGTGATCATCCGCGACTACGACCGCTACGGCCTGCGCCGGCCGCCCTCGGGCTACGACTACTACCTCGTCGACGACCGGGTGATGCGCGTGTCGCGCGACACGCTGCAGATCGCCGCCGTCATCGGGCTGGCCAGCGCCCTGCTGAACTGATCGCGGGCGCGGGGGGCGGAAAACCGCCGCCCCCCGCCCGCCGCGGCCTGCCGTCCTCTTGCGGCGGGGCGCCGTTCCGGGCCAATTGCGCGCGCCGGCCGGGCATTCCCCCGGCCGGCGCGGCGCGCGAGCGGGCCACCCTGTCGCAGGGGACGACGCCCGGCGGGCCGTGATGATCCGGTTCCGACAGGGGGACGCCCATGTCCAGGCCCCGCTCGATCTTCGAGGACGTTTCCGGCCAGCCGGCCGCCGCCCAGCCCGCGACGCCCAAGGCCGCGCCGGGCGAGGCCGAGCGCCGTCGCCGCGCCAACCGTCGCCACATCGCCATCTGGCTGCAGATCCTCGCCGCCCTCGTCGCCGTCATGGTGCTGGTCGGCGGCCTCACCCGCCTGACCGAGTCGGGCCTCTCGATCACCGAATGGAAGCCCGTCACCGGCGCGATCCCGCCGATGAGCGAAGCCGCCTGGCAGGCGGAGTTCGAGAAGTACCAGACCATCCACCAGTTCCAGGCGATCAACCGCGACATGGACCTCGCGGGGTTCAAGACGATCTACTGGTGGGAATGGGGCCACCGGCAGCTCGGCCGCCTGGTGGGCCTGGTGTGGGCCGCGGGCTTCGTGTGGTTCCTCGCGCGGCGCAAGATCCCCTCGGGCTGGACCTGGCGGCTGGTGCTGCCGGGCGCGCTGGGGGGCGTGCAGGGCGCGATCGGGTGGTGGATGGTCGCCTCGGGGCTGGAGGGGCAGATGGTCTCCGTCGCCTCCTACCGGCTGGCGACGCACCTGGGTCTCGCCTTCGCGATCCTGGGGATCCTGGCGCATTACTCGTGGGAGATCTCGCGCTCGGGCGCCGAGCTCCTGCAGGCACGCCGGCGGCGGATGTCCGCGCCGATGACCTTCGGCAGCGTCCTGTGCCTCGCGGTCTTCGTCCAGATCCTGCTGGGCGCGCTGGTGGCGGGCATCGACGCGGGGCGCGGCTACATCGACTGGCCGCTGATGGGGGGCGAGTTCCTGCCCTCGGAGTCCTTCGACTACGAGCCGCTGTGGACCAATTTCTTCGAGAACCCGGCGCTGGTGCAGTTCATCCACCGCATGTGGGGCTACGGCCTGCTGCTTCTCGGCGCGGTCTACTGGTGGCGGATGCGCGGCGCGGCGCACGCGGGGCTGAAGCGGCGCGCGGACTGGGTGCTGGCGATGATGTTCGGCCAGGTGGTGCTGGGCGTGGTCACGGTGATCCATGCCGCGCCGCTGTCCTGGTCGATCCTGCACCAGGCCGGCGCGCTGGCGCTGTGGATGCTGGCCCTGCGCGCCCGCTTCGAGGCCGGCTGGCCCGCCGAGGAGAAGATCGCCCGCGGCCGCGTCTGAGCGGCCGGGGCCCCGCGCGGGCGCGCGCGCCGGGCGGTCCGGCGGGCGCCTCGCGAAGGTGTGAACGGGCAGGGCCTCCGAAGGCCCCGAGTTGCGCCGTCGGAAACGCATCCGTCGTGCCGTCGTCGCGATTCTCCTGCTAGCGTGCGCGCAAGGCGCTCGGAGTCAGGAGCGCCGGGCCCAACTCGGAGGACCCCAGGCAATGCCCAGGAAATCTCGTCTCATCGCGTCCACGCTCGTCGCGGCGATCGCCGCCGCCGGCTTCGGCTTCGCCCAGGCCGCGGACGTCGAACCCAGGATCGACGACCCCATCTCCCTGCGGCAGAACATGATGAAGGACGCGGGCGCCGCCGTCGGCATCATGGGCGCCATCGCCAAGGGCGAGGCCGAGTTCGAGCCCCGCGCGGTCAAGGCCGCCCTGCTGACGCTGAACGCGGTCGCCCTGGGCTTCCCCTCGCAGTTCCCCGAGGGCGCGATCTCCGAGGCCTCCGAGGCCGCCCCGGCGATCTGGGAGGATCGCGCCGGCTTCGAGGCCGCCGCCGCCAAGTTCATCGCCGACAGCCAGCAGGCCAAGACGATGCCGGCGACCAACGCCGACGAGATGAAGGCCGCGATGGGGGTCGTCGCCTCCAACTGCCGCGCCTGCCACGAGAAATACCGCGTCCAGAAGAACTGAAGCGATGTCTTCCGCACGCTGGCTGATCCCCGTCGCGGCCCTGGCCGCGGCGGGCGCGGGCGCCGCCTGGCTGCTCGCCGCCCCCGATCCGATCGACCCCGCCGAGGTCGCCGGCTGGAGCCCCTCGCCCGAGGCCGCGGCCCGGGGCGAGCGGCTGTTCCACCTCGGCTCCTGCGTCTCCTGCCACGCGGCCCCTGGGGCGGAGGGCGAGGCGCGCCTGGCGCTCGCCGGCGGCCGCGCCTTCCCCACGGCCTTCGGAACCTTCCACGCCCCCAACATCTCCCAGGACCCCGAGGCCGGCATCGGCGCCTGGACGCCCGAGCAGTTCGCCTCGGCCTTCCTGCGGGGGGTGGGGCCGTCGGGCGAGCATCTCTACCCGGCCTTCCCCTGGCCATCCTACGGGCGGATGGAGGTCGCGGACGCGCTGGACCTCCTGGCCTATCTCAAGACCCTTCCGGCCGATCCCACGCCCTCGCAGCCCCATGACCTGGGCTTCCCCTACTCGATCCGCGCGGCGATCGGGGGGTGGAAGCTGCTCTATTTCCGGCCGGAGCCGGTGATCGCCGGCCTCTCGGGCCAGGCGGAGGCGGGGCGGCGGCTGGTCGAGGGCATCGGCCATTGCGGCGAGTGCCACACGCCCCGCGGTCCGCTGGGCGGGCCGGAGTTCGAGCGTTGGCTCGCGGGCGGGCCCAACCCCGACGGCGAGGGCACGATCCCCAACATCACGCCCTCGTCCTCCGGGATCGGAAGCTGGTCGGTCACCGACATCGCCTACTATCTCGAGAGCGGCTTCACCCCGGACTTCGACAGCGCCGGCGGCGGGATGACCGCGGTGATCGAGGAGACCGCGAAGCTGCCGCCCGAGGATCGCGAGGCGATCGCGGCCTATCTCAAGGCCGTGCCGGCGGTGGAATAGGGGGCGGAGGCGCCCTGCGGGCGGGCCTGGGCCCGGGGCCGGCGGGGCGCCTTCCGCCGGGGCGGGGGCGCCTCCGGCGGGCTCCTGACTCACCAAGGAACAGGGCCGCGCCTGTTTCCCGAAGCCGTCCGTCGCGTCCGATGCCTGAGCGACTCGCCCCCGGGCGTCAAGGACGAGCCCGCGCAAGCGCGGGTCGCTTCGCGATCCTTGACCCCCGGGGGCGAGTCGCTCTGATCGGCATCCGCGACGGACGGCTCCGGGGAACAGGCGCTCCGCGGGGGAAGCCTGTCGGGGCGCCTGGCGGCGGGCCGGGTCAGAGCTCGATCGGGTTGTCCTTGGCGAGGCGGTCGAAGGCGGCGAGGGTCTCGACCAGCTTCGGCATCTCGCGCAGCGGGATCATGTTGGGACCGTCGGAGGGGGCCTCGTCGGGGCTCTCGTGGGTCTCGATGAAGACGCCGGCGATGCCGAGGCTGACGGCGGCGCGGGCGAGGACGGGCGCGAACTCCCGCTGGCCGCCCGAGGAGCCGCCGAGGCCGCCGGGCTGCTGCACCGCGTGGGTCGCGTCCATGATCACCGGGTAGCCGGTCTTCGCCATCGTCGGCAGGGCGCGCATGTCGGCCACCAGCGCGTTGTAGCCGAAGGAGACCCCGCGCTCGGTCAGCAGGATCGCGTCGTTGCCGGTGGACGAGACCTTGGAGGCCACGTTGGCCATGTCCCAGGGCGCGAGGAACTGGCCCTTCTTCACGTTCACCACCTTGCCCGTGGCGCCGGCGGCGAGCAGCAGGTCGGTCTGCCGGCACAGGAAGGCGGGGATCTGCAGGATGTCGACGCCCGCCTCGGCCGCCATCGCGCACTGCTCGGGCGCGTGAACGTCGGTCAGCACCGGCAGGCCGGTGCGCGAGCGGATCTCGGAGAGCATCTCCAGCCCTTCCTCCATCCCCGGGCCGCGGCGGCCGGAGAGGGAGGTGCGGTTGGCCTTGTCGTAGCTGGCCTTGAACACATAGCCGACGCCGGCGGCGCGGCAGGCCTCGGACATCGCGCCGGCGATGTCGAGCGCATGCTCGAGCCCCTCCAGCTGGCAGGGGCCGGCGATCACGGTGAGGGGCAGGGCGTTGGAGATCGCGAGATCGCCCACGCGCACGGTCTTGGCTTGGGTCATGTGCGCGTCCTAGCCCGGCGGCGCGGGGCCGTCCAGCGCCTTTGCGGCCGGCCTGCGCCCGCCGGCGCCGCGGCGGCGCGCGACAGGGCCCGCGCGCCGTGGCAGGCTGACGGGCATGGATGCGCCCCTGCACGACCCCCATGGCCCGCCCGCGGCGGGGCTGGTCGCGGCGCCGGCCCCCCCGGCCGGCGCGCGGCGGATGGTCGGCTTCTCGCTGGCAGGGCCGCTGCCGGGGACGGAGCTTGCGCCCGCCTGCGCCTTCGTCCCCCTGATCCTGGTGCTGGAGGGCGGGTTCGAGCTGCGCGACGCCGCCCGCTCGCGCCCGCTCCTGCGCAGCTTCACGGCGGGGCTGCACGACCGGCCTGTGGGGATCGCCTATCCCGGCGCCGCGGTCTGCCTGCAGGTGGACCTCGCCCCGCTCGCCGCGCGGCGGCTGCTGGGGCCGCGGCTGGCGGAGGCGGCGGGGGAGACGGTGGACCTGCGCGAGATCGCGCCGGCGCTGGCCGCGGAGCTCGAGGACCGAGCGGCGGGCGCGCCGACCTGGGCCGCGCGGTTCGAGGCGGTCTCAGGCGTGCTCGCACGGGCGACGGCGGGGGCGCAGGGCCCCTCGCCCCTCGCCGCCCGGGCGCTGGCCGAGATCGACCGCGCGCCCTGGCGACCGGTGGCGGAGCTGGCGGAGCGGCTGGGCGTCTCGCGCCAGGGGCTCTCGGACGCGCTGAGGCGCGAGGTGGGGATGGGGCCGAAGCGGCTGGCCCGGCTCGCGCGGTTCGAGGGGGCGCTGGCGCGGCTGCGCGGCGCGCAGGCGGCGCCGCTGGCGGACCTCGCGGCCGAGATGGGCTATGCCGACCAGGCGCACATGGCCCGCGAGATGCGGGCCCTGGGCGGGGCCACGGCGCGGGCGCTGGCGGCGCGGCGGCCGGACTGAGCGGACGGCGACATTTCTTCAAGACCGCGCGGCCGGGACGCCGGCATACCGGGTCCGCAGACGCCGAGCGCAGGAGGACCCGATGACCGGCAGCCACGTGATTCCCACCCTGTCCTACCGGGACGCCCCCGCGATGATCGACTGGCTGTGCGAGGTGCTGGGCTTCGCCCGCCACGCCGTCTTTCCCGACGACCGCGGCGGGATCGCCCATGCCGAGCTGACGCTGGGCGCGGGCATGGTGATGCTGGGCTCGCTCCGCGAGGGCGGCTTCGGCGACCTGCAGGGGCCGCCCGGGGACGGGCGCGCGGGGGGCAGCCCCTACCTCGTGCTGCCCGACGACGCGGCGGTGGAGGCCGCCCATGCCCGCGCCCTGGCGGCGGGGGCGGAGATCGTGATGCCGCTCGAGGTGAAGGACTACGGCGGGCTGGCCGTCTCGATCCGCGACCCCGAGGGCGGGCTGTGGAACCTGGGCGCCTACGACCCCTGGACCGCCGCCGCGGGCTGAGGACCAGAGCGCGGAGGCGGCGGGCCGCCCGCGGAGTCCCGGGGCCCGACCCGGGCAGACCCCGGAAACGAGACCGCCCCGGGCGTCGGCCCGGGGCGGTCTGCGGTTCGGGGCCCGGCCGCGCGGGCCCGGCGGAGGCTCAGCCGTGGACCTTCTTCACCCGGGTCACGATGCCGGCGACGATCGAGATCGCCGCGGCGAAGAAGCTGAACAGCGCGCCCATCTTGGCCGCGTCCTGCACCGGGCCGGCCGGGAAGGCGACCGAAGCCACGAAGAGCGCCACCGTGAAGCCGATCGCCGCCACGCAGCCGACCACGAAGAGGTCGATCATCCGCATCCCCTCGGGCAGGCCCAGGCGCATCGGCTTGGCGGCAAGCCAGCCCATGAAGGCGATGCCCAGCGGCTTGCCGATCAGCAGGCCCGCCAGCACCAGGAAGGTGGGCGCCGAGATCGCCGAGAACTCGACCCCCGCGTTGGCGAGGCCGAAGAAGAACAGGATCACCTCGACCGGGAGCTTGAGGCCATGCTCGATCTCGTTGAGCAGGTCGTGCAGGTGCTCCTCCGCCTCGGCGAAGAAGCCGAAGCTGACGTCGGCGTGCGGGATGGTCATCACCATCGGCAGCAGGCCGAGCGCCGGGTGGATGCCCGATTCCTGGAAGCCGTACCAGCAGATGCAGCCGCCGATCAGGTAGGGCCAGAAGCCGAGCTTCGCACGCACCCAGGTGGAGTTCGGCCGGTCCTGCTTGCCGCGGTCCAGCCGGCGCGGCAGCCAGTTGGCGAGCAGGTAGGTGCCCGCGGCGGCGGCGAGCGAGAGCAGCAGCCACTGGGGCGCGAGCTCGGCCGAGGGGTAGAAGATCGCGAGGATGATCAGCCCGGCCGCGTCGTCGGCGATGGCCAGCAGCAGCAGGAAGCGCACCGCCGGGTGGCCGGCGCCGAAGACCATGCGGCCCACGAGGTAGGAAAACGCGATGTCGGTCGCCGTCGGGATCGCCCAGCCGCGGGAGACCGCGTCGTAGGTCTCCGAGCCCATCACCATGGCGAGGCCGAGGTAGACCGCGATCGGGCCCAGCATGCCGCCGGCGGTCGCGACCAGCGGGGTCATCGCCTTCTTGCCGCGCAGCGAGCCGTTCTCGAGCGCCACGGCCTCCCAGACCTCCTTGCCGGCGATGGCGAAGAACAGCGCCATCAGCACGTCGTTGATGAGGTAGTGCAGCGTCAGCGTGCGGTGGGCGTGCCCCTCGGCGTCGACGTGCAGGTGGCCGATGAAGAAGTCGTCGATCAGCGGGAACTCGACGAAGTGGTGGTAGGTGTCTGGGGATAGGTTGGCCCAGCCGAGCGCGACCAGCGCGCCGGCGATCAGGAGCAGCGAATACTCCGACACGAAGGACCACAGTTTGTACATGCCCCGGCTCCCACCCATTGCCTTGCGCCCACCGGCGGGCGGGGGGCCGGCCGGGGGCGAGTCGGACTTGGTTAGGCGATCAGGCCGGAGGCGGCAATGCGCGATGGCGCGTTCCGACGCCGCGGGCGCGCCCGTGGCGGCCGGAGGAGCGCCGCGTCGGGCCTCGCGCCCCCGGGAGGCGTCGGGCCCGCGGCGCGGCGGCTGGCGTCGGCGCCTGCGGCGGCCTGGGGCTGGGCGCAGCGCTTGGGCCGACGGGCGCGCCTGCGGCGCGCGGGGAAGCGCCGCGTCGGGCGTCGCGCCCCGGGGATCGGTCCGGCGCGCGGCGCGGCGGCGGACGGGGGAAGGCGGGGCCGGCGGAGGGGCTCAGCGGGGCAGGGCGGCTTCCAGGCGGGCGGCCAGGGTCTCTGCGTCGCCCGCGAGGCGCAGGCGCTTGCTGCGGGCGGTCGCGCCGGCCTCCAGCGTCACCGCCGAGCGGGGCAGGCCGGCGGCGCGGGCCACCAGCCGCAGCACCGCGGCGTTGGCCTTGCCGCCCTCGGCCGGGACCGATACGCGCACGGCGAGCGCGGTCCGCCCCTCGGCGTCGGTCGAGACGCCCTCGATCCGGTCGCGCCCGCCCCGCGGCGTGGCGCGGACGGCGAGCAGCAGTCCGCCGCCCTCGGCCGGGCGCCAGGGGCGGGGCGCGCTCACCGGCGGTCTCAGTAGTAGGCCGGGCCCGTGAGGTTGTTGGAGATCAGCACCTGCAGCGCGATGATGCCGAACAGCAGCACCAGCGGCGCGAGGTCCAGCCCGCCCATCGGCGGCAGGATCGAGCGGATCGGCCGGTAGAGCGGCTCGGTCAGGCGGTTGAGCGTCGACCAGACCGTGTAGACGAAGCGCTGGCGCAGGTTGATGACGTCGAAGTTGATCAGCCAGCTCATCACCGCGTGGATGATCACGACCCACCACACGAAGTTCAGGATCATCAGGAGAATGGTGGCGATCGAGTGCATCGGGCGGTCATCCATGCGGCAGGGCGGAAGCGTTCGGGCACAGGTAGCCGCGGCGCCTCGCCGGATCAACCGTCGCAACGCCCTGCGGGCGCGCGAGTCGCGCTGAATCGCGCGCATTCGCCCCCGCGCCGCCCGAACCGGGCCCCGGATGCGCCCGAAGGCCGCGCCCCCGCGGCCCCCCGCCCGGCCTCCTCCGCCCTGCGCGCACGGGCCTGGCGAGGGCTATCCGCCCCCGCGCCCGCCCGCCTCAGGCGCGGCGCCGGCGCTGCGCGCCGGGTCCGACGGCCTCGCCGGGCGCGGCTGTCGCGACGGCGCCTCGCGCTCGGCCGAAGAACTCCGCACGGGGCCGCTTGACAGCCCCCGGGGGCCTGTCTAGGAAGCGCGCCAACGGGGCCGTAGCTCAGCTGGGAGAGCGTCGCGTTCGCAATGCGAAGGTCAGGGGTTCGATCCCCCTCGGCTCCACCAAATCCCCGCGCATGTCGAGGCCGTCCTTCGGGGCGGCCTCGCGGCGTTCGGGGGGCAGGCGGGCGCGAGGACGCGGTTGCGCGGCGTGCCGATGCGCTCGACCTCCAGCGTCGCCACGTCGCCCGGCTCCAGGAAGCGCAGGTGCTCGAGGCCGCAGCCGTTTCCGACGGCGCCCGAGCCGATGAACTCGCCCGGGCGCAGGGTCTCGGAGGCGGAGACGTGGGCGATCACGTCCTCGAACGTCCACAGCATCTCGCCAGAGGGGCCGCGGCCCCATTCCTCGCCGTCGACCCGCGCGATCATGGTCAGGTCTTAGAGGTCGGGGATCTCGTCGGGCGTCACCGGGCAGGGGCCCATGGCGTCGGCGTCGCCGAAGTCCTTGCCCTTGGCCGGGCCGAGCTGGCCGCCCATCTCGGCCGCCTGGGCGTCGCGCGCGGAGACGTCGTTGACGATCGTGTAGCCGTAGATCGCCTCGCGGGCGCGCTAGCACGGGACGTCCTTGCAGGTCCGGGCGATGCAGACGCCGAACTCCAGCTCGAAATCCATCAGCTTCGAATACCGCGGCCAGACCACGTCCATGTCCGTGCCGCAGGCGGAGAAGCGGTTGCGCTTGTGGCAGATCGGCTGCGCGTAGAACGTCTGCGGGATCGAGAGGACGCCGGTGCGTTCCTCGAGGGCGAGGGGCGCATCGTCGACCTCGCCGCCGCCGGGGGCGAGCTCGGTGACGAACTTCCTGGGGATCTCCCTGTCGGGGGCGCCTGGCGGCCCGCTTGCCGGGCGCAGCTTCGCGTCGGGGCGGGCAGGCGCGCAAGCCTGCCGACCGGTCGTCGCGAAGGCTGCGGGCAGGGCCGGAGCGCGCTAGAACGGGCCGGAGCGACGCAGGGAGGCGATGATGGCGAAGCGGGGCTGCAGCCGCGGGCTGCACGACATCGGGAACGGCTGCTGGGCCTGGCAGCAGCCGGACGGGGGCTGGGGCTGGTCGAACGCGGGCCTGGTGACCGACGGCGAGGCGAGCCTGCTGGTCGACACGCTCTTCGACCTGAAGCTGACCGGCGAGATGCTGGCCGCGATGCGCGCCGCCGTCCCGCAGGCGGAGAAGATCGGCGCCCTGGTCAACACCCACGCCAACGGCGACCACACCTACGGCAACCAGCTCGTCGAGGGCGCGCGGATCGTGGCGAGCCAGGGCACGGCGGAGGAATTCGCCCACGTGCCCCCGGCGATGTTCCTCGCGCTGATGTCGGACCCCGCGATGCTGGGCGAGGCGGGCGACTTCGTGCGGGAGTGCTTCGCCCCCTTCGACTTCGTCGGCATCACCCTGACCCCGCCCACCGAGACCTTTTCGGGCGAGACCGCGCTGCGGGTCGGCGACCGCGAGGTGCGGCTGATCGAGGTGGGGCCCGCCCACACCAAGGGCGACACGCTGGTGCATCTGCCCGGGGAGAAGGTCGTCTACACCGGCGACATCCTGTTCAACGAGGGCACGCCGATCGCCTGGGCGGGGCCGCTGTCGAACTGGATCGCGGCCTGCGACCGGATCCTGGCGATGGACGTCGAGGTGGTCGTCCCGGGCCACGGGCCGGTCACCGACAAGGACGGGGTGCGGGCGATGCGCGACTACCTCGTGTTCGTGACGGAGGAGGCGCGGCGGCGCTTCGATGCGGGGCTCGATTTCCTCGCCGCCGCCCATGACATCGAGCTGGGCCGCTTCGCGGGCCTGGGCGATCCCGAACGGCTCGTGGTCAATGTGCAGACCCTCTACGACGATTTCGCGGGCGGCGAGCGGCCGGTGCGCGAGGCGATTCCCTACTTCGCCCACATGAAGGCCCTGCGGGAGAAATGGGGGCTGGGCCCCGTCCACGGCCACCTGCACGGCCCGGACTGCGGCTGCGGAGGGTGAAGCGGGCGAAAGCGCCCACGCGGAGATTGACTCCGCGCGCGCCCTGAATAGTGTCCGACAAACCGACACTGAACGCCGGACGGCCAACGTCCGGCCGCCGCCATGACGGCAGGGGAGCGACGCGCATGGGGCTCAGGCCCAGGCCCATCCAGGTCTCGAAGGCCTATGAGCAGGTCTCGGCCCAGCTCGAGTCCCAGATCCTCGAGGGCCGCCTGCTGCCGGGCGAGCAGCTTCCGGGCGAGGTGGAGCTGGCCGCGCTCTTCGGGGTGAACCGATCCACCGTGCGCGAGGGCATCCGGCGGCTGGAGTCCGAGGGGCTGGTGCGCCGCGCCTCGCCCCGCAAGCTGGTGGTCTCGACGCCCAAGGCCCGCGAGCTCGCCTCGCGCAACACCCGCGCGCTCAGGATGCTGGAGGTGACCTTCGACCAGCTCTGGCGGGTGGCGGTGGAGATCGAGCCGCTTGCCGCCGAGCTCGCCGCGCGCAACGCCACCGACGCCGACGTGGCCAAGCTGCGCGCCAACCAGGCGCGCATGGCCAAGGCGACCGAGGCGCGCGACGACCGGGCGGTGGTGCGTCTCGACCTCGAATATCACTCGATCATCTCCGAGGCGACGAAGAACCCGGCGCTGGCGCTGGCGCAGGAGCCGATCGGGATCCTGCTCTATTCCGGCCTCGAGGCGCTGCTGCCGCATCTGCCCCAGGCGCCGGCCCGCCAGCTGGAGGCGCACGGGCGGGTGATCGACGCGGTGGCGATGGGCGACCCCGACGTGGCGCGCGACTGGACCCTGCGCCACGCGGTCGACTTCCGCCGCGGCTACATCATGGCCGGCCTGCCGATGGACGCGCCCATCGCGCCGCTGGTGCCCGCGGCCGGGGCCAAGGCCGCCAGAGAGATCACGACGCCGCCGCGCGACGCCTGACGCGCGCGGCCCGACACGCAAGGGGGACGACCCATGGACTTCGAGTATTCCGCAAAGACCCAGAGCCTGATGGCGAAGCTGGAGGACTTCATGCAGTCCTACGTGCTGCCCGCCAACCAGGAGTTCCATGAGACCTTCCACAGCACCGGCAAGTATCCCATCGAACTGCTGGACCGCCTGAAGGCCAAGGCCTTCGAGGCGGGCCTGTGGAACATGTTCATGCCGGGTCTGAAGGACGACGAGCCGGGCACGCGTCTGACCAACCTCGAATACGCGCCGCTGGCCGAGATCATGGGGCGGGTGCCCTGGGCCTCGGAGGTCTTCAACTGCTCGGCCCCCGACACCGGCAACATGGAGATCCTGCACCAGTTCGGCACGCCCGAGCAGAAGGAGCGTTGGCTGAAGCCGCTGATGATGGGCGAGATCCGCTCGATCGTCGGTCTGACGGAGCCGGACACGGCCTCCTCGGACCTCACCAACCTCTCGACCACGATCATCCGCGACGGCGATCACTACGTCATCAACGGGCGCAAGTGGTTCTCGACCGGGGCGATGCATCCCAACGCGAAGCTGGCGATCGTGTTCGGCGTCTCGGATCCGTCTCCTGACGCGGACCGGCACAAGAAGCACAGCTTCATCCTGGTGCCGATGGACACGCCCGGCGTGAAGATCGTGCGCGACGTGCCGATCATGCACCACCACGCGCCCGAGGGGCATTCGGAGGTGCTTTACGAAAACGTGCGCGTGCCGGTGGAGAACATCCTCGCCTCGGAGGGCGACGGCTTCATGCTGGCGCAGGCGCGGCTCGGGCCGGGGCGCATCCACCACTGCATGCGCACCATCGGCCAGTGCGAGCTGGCGCTGGAGCTGATGTGCGAGCGGGCGCTGGAGCGCAAGACCTTCGGCCGCGCGCTGGCGGACCGCGCCAACATCCAGGACTGGATCGCCGAGGCCCGCTTCGACATCGACCAGGCCCGCCTGCTGATGCTGCGCGCCGCCTGGAAGATGGACCGCGAAGGCGCCAAGGCCGCGCGCGTCGACGTCTCGGCGATCAAGGTGGTGGCCGCGCGCCTGCAGACCGGGATCACCGATCGCGCCATGCAGGTCTTCGGCGCCGCCGGCATCACGCCCGACACGCCGCTGAGCTACCTGTGGACCTGGGGCCGGGCGCTTCGCTTCATCGACGGCCCCGACGAGGTGCACCTGATGGTCATCGCCCGCGACGAGCTGGGCAAGGCCAAGGGCCGCGTCGGCGCCAACACGCACCATTACGTGCGCCCGCACTGACGCGGGCGGCGACGCGTGCGCCCGCGCAGACGCGGGCGCCGACCAAACAAGGGCCGCGACCCGGGGAGGACGCCATGGCCGCAGCGATAGACCCCGCGACGAGACGGGAGCTGCATTACGGAAGCCGGGTGGTCGACTGTTTCGTCGACCGCCCCTCCGACATCCACGCCATGCTCGAGGCCGCGGTCGCCGCGCGCCCCGGGGCCGAGGCGCTGGTCTGCGGAGAACTGCGCTTCACCTGGGCGCAGCTCGACGAGGAGGTGCGCCGCCTCGCCGCCGCCCTGCATGGCGAGGGCGTGGTCCCCGGCGACCGGGTGGCCCTGCTGCTGGGCAACGACGCGCCCTTCGTGGTGCTGACCTACGCGGTCGCCCGGCTCGGCGCGATCCTGGTGCCGCTGTCGCTGCGCGACCAGACCCCCGGCCTGCGCCACGCGCTGGTGCAGTCGGGCGCGAAGATCCTGATCTGCGAGCCGGAGGCGGCCGAGGTCGTGCCGCCGGCCTGCGAGACCCCCGCGCTGGTGCGCCGCTTCGCGCTCGGCAAGGTGGAGGGGTTCTGCAACTACCACCGCCTGCTGGGCGCCGATCCCGAGGCCGCGCCCCCGCCCGCGAAGGTCGACGAGGAGGCGGTGGCCACCATCCTCTACACCTCCGGCACCACGGGCGTGCCGAAGGGGGCGATGCTGACGCACCTGGGCATCGTCCACTCGGCCACCGCCTTCGCGAGCTTCATGGACAGCCGCCCCGGCGACCGCGAGGGCGTGATCGCGCCGCTGAGCCACGTCACCGGCCTGGTGGGCGGCGTGCACAAGGCGGTGCGCGCGCAGGCGACGCTGCTGGTGATGCGGGAATTCAAGGCCTCGGCCTTCCTCAGGCTCGCGGCGGAGGAGAAGCTGACCCACTGCGCCATGGTGCCGGCGATGTACAACCTTTGCCTCGTGCAGGACGATCCGGCGAACCACGACCTCTCGGCCTGGCGCTGGGGCGGCTACGGCGGCGCGCCGATGCCCGCGCCGACCATCGAGCGGCTGGCGCAGAAGCTCCCGAACCTCAAGCTGATGAACTGCTACGGCGCGACGGAGACCACGTCGCCCGTCACCATGATCCCCCCCGAATTCACCGCGAGCCACCGTCTCAGCGTCGGCAAGTCGAGCTATGGCGCAGTGAGCGTGGTCATGGATGAGGACGGGCGCGAATGCCCGCCCGGCGTGCACGGGGAGCTCTGGCACTCCGGACCGATGGTCGTGCCGGGCTACTGGGAGAACCCGGAGGCCACGGCGAAGGAGTTCGCGGGCGGGTTCTGGAAGTCGGGCGACATCGGCTCGATCGACGCGGACGGCTTCGTCTACGTCCACGACCGCAAGAAGGACATGGTCAACCGCGGCGGCTACAAGATCTTCACCGCCCAGGTGGAGAGCGTGCTCGCCGCCTTCCCCGGCGTGACCGAGAGCGCGGTGGTCGCCAAGCCCTGTCCGGTGCTGGGCGAGCGGGTGCACGCCGTGGTGGTCTCGCCCGAGCCGCTGGACGAGGCCGCGCTCGCCGCCCACTGCCGGCGCGAACTGGCCGACTACCAGGCGCCCGAGAGCTTCACGATCACGCCCGAGCCGCTGCCGCGCAACCACAACGGCAAGATCATGAAGCGCGACATCCGGGAGAAGCTGAACTTCGTCGAGCGCGCCTGAGCGCGCCCCGGCCCTGACCGCGGCGCGCCGGAAGGGCGCGTCGCACACAAGACCCGGCGCGGCCGCCCGAGGCCGCGCCCAAGACCGAAAACGAGCAGTCGTTCGCACCGGACCCGCGAAAACGCGGGCCGCACCATGGGAGGAAACCCGATGAAGACCCTTGTGAAAGGCGCCCTCGCCGGCGCCGCCGCGCTGGCCGTGACCTCGGCCCCGGCGGTCGCCCAGAACCTGATGATCTCGGCCTCGCTGCCGCAGGTCCACATGTGGGTGGGCCAGAGCCTCGACCCGTTCGCGGACAAGCTCGAGGAGCGCACCGACCTCACCTTCACCCGCTTCTACGCGGGCGAGCTGGTGGGCGTGGGCCGCGGGCTCGACGCGCTGCAGGGGGGGACGGTCGACATCGTCTCGCCGCTGCTCGCCCCCTACATCCCCGGCGCCTTCCCGCTGACCGACATCTCGCAGCTGCCGGTCTACGGCACCGACAGCGCCCAGATCACCCGGGCCTTCCAGAAGCTGATGGACTCGGACGTCGAGCTGAAGGACGGCAAGACCTTCTACGAATACGAGATCGAGCCCAAGGGCATCGTCGCCTGGGGCCTGGGCGCCTCCGGCCCCTATGCGATCAACACGGTCTCGAAGGAGATCACCTCGCCCGCCGACTTCCAGGGCCTGCCGCTGCGCGCGGGCGCGGCGCTGCAGACCATGACGCTCGAGAACCTCGGCGTGAACCCGGTCACCATGCCGGCGGCGCAGGCCTACGAGGCGCTGAGCCGCAAGACCATCGAGGGCATCCTGCTGTCGGTCGCCGACTGGAAGTCCTACTCGATGACCGAGCTGCTGAAATACTCGATCGAGGGCGTGGCGCTGGGCCATTGGGAGAGCTACGCGGCGATCTCCAAGTCCGCCTGGGACGGGCTGAGCGAAGAGCAGCAGAAGGCGATGGACGAGGTCGCCCGCGAGGTGGCGCTGGAGAACGCCGAGTTCATCCAGAAGCAGTACCTCGAGGTCCGCGCCGCCGCCGAGGCCGCCGGCACCACCTTCGTGCAGGCCTCCGACCTGCCGCAGGAGCTTCAGGACCACATCGCCGAGGCTTCGGTCGCGACCTGGAAGCAGTGGATCGAGACGATGGAGGCCGACGGCCATCCCGCCCGCAAGGCCGCCCAGCTCTGGGCCGAGCTGGTGCAGGAGGAGGGCGGCGAGCTGCCGCCGGGCGTCGCCGAGTACCTCGCCGACTGATCCCCTCCGCGCCCCGCAGGGCGCGGACGCCGGTCCCGGCCGCGCCCGCGGGCGCGGCCGTCGCGCGGATCGCCGTCGCCCCCGCGGGGGCGACGGTCTTCGCCGGAGGCGCGACGCGCGCCTCCCGCCGCACTTCTTCATGTCGCGGGGAATTCGATGACCTCTCATGAGGCCCTGATCTTCGTCTCCGCATGGTTCGCCGTGTTCCTGATCCTGGGACAGAGCGTGGCGATCGTGCTGATGGGCGCCGGCATCGCGGGCATGTTCGCGATGATGGGCACGCGCCTGTTCGACGGGCTGCTGGCCGCCGACATCGTGGGCGCCGCCTCGTCCTATTCGCTCTCGATCATTTCGCTCTACCTGCTGATGGCGCAGTTCCTGCTGCGGGGCAGGGTGGTCGAGGACCTGTTCCGCGTGGGCTATCGCCTGGCCGGCAAGCGCCGCTTTCCGCTTGGCGCGGCGACCATCGTCTCGGGCGGGATGCTGGGGGCGGTGTCGGGCTCGGGCGCGGCGACCTCCGCGGCGCTGGCGGTGATGGCCGGGCCGCAGCTGCAGCAGGTGGGCTACACCAAGCGCTTCGCGGTGTCGCTGGCCGCGGTCTCGGGCTCGCTCGCCGCGATCATCCCGCCGTCGCTGATCATGATTTTCTACGGCTCGCTGACGCTGGTGCCGGTGGGGCACCTGTTCATCGGCTCGATGATCCCCGGCCTGCTGTGCATCCTGTGCTACATCGGCTGCCTGTGGGTCTTCGGCGAGACCAAGCCCGGCGCGGCCCCGGCCGAGAGCGAGGCGGACGCCGAGCTTCCGACCTCGGCCGTCGCCGCCTTCATCTTCGTCGTCGTGCTGATGTTCGTGATCTTCGGCGGCATCTACGGCGGCGTCTTCACCGCCGGCGAGGCGGGGGGCCTGGGCGCCTTCACCGCGCTGGTGGGCATGGCGGCCCTGCGCCGGATCGGGCTGCGGGACATCTTCGACAGCCTGGTGGACTCGGTGAAGGTCACCTCGATGCTGATGATCATCGTCATCGGCGCGCAGGCCTTCGGCCGCTTCCTGTCGCTGTCGCGCGCGCCCCGCGAGCTGCTGGCGGCGGTCGAGCCGCTGCTCGCCCAGCCCACGGTGCTGGTGGCGCTGATGCTGCTGGCCTTCTTCATCGGCGGCCTGCTGCTGGAGTCGGCCGCGGTGATGGTGCTGCTGATCCCGATCATCCTGCCGGTGCTGGAGGCCGCCCAGGTCGACCTGCTGTGGTTCGGGGTGATGGCCTGCTTCATGATCTCGCTGGGGCTGCTGACGCCGCCGGTGGGGCTGGCGACCTATGCGGCCTGCGCGGCGGTGAGGCACCCGGTGGGGCCGATCTTCCGCACCACGGGCCTGTTCGCGCTGGTGGCGGCGGTGGTGGTGTCGCTGATCATGGTCGAGTTCCCGGGGGTCGTCACCTGGCTCCCCTCCCAGATCCAGTGAGGTCGAGATGCTGAGACGATCCTACGACGCCCTGGGAAAATTCGAGTGGGGGCTGGCGGCGCTGGGCGGGGGGCTGTGCCTGCTGGCGATCCTGGCGCTGACGGTGCTGACGGTCTTCGGCCGCTACGTGCTGCATACCGACCTGATCCCCGGCGCCTTCAACATGATCGAGTCGGTGCTGTTCCCGGTGATGGTGTTCTGGGGCCTGCCGCTGGCGCATCGCGAGGCGACGTTCCCGCGGCTCGAGATCCTGGACCCCTGGATGCAGGGCGCGCTGGGCAAGCTGATCGCGGGGCTGGTGCTGCTGATCGAGGTCTGCGTCTACGCCATCGTCGCCTGGTACTGCGCCCGCTACGCGATCAAGTCCTTCGACACGGCGCGCGCGGTGCAGATCGGGACCGGCACCTGGCCGGCCTGGCCGGTGGCGATGATGGCGCCGGTCGCCTTCGGGCTGATGCTGGTGGAGGCGGTGCGCCTCTGCCTTCGCGATTTCCGCGCGGCCCTCGGCCGCGGCGCATGAAGACCAGGGAGCTGACATGAAGACCAGAGTGACCGAGCTGCTGGGGACGCAGTACCCCATCATCCAGGGCGGCATGCAGTGGGTGGGCAAGGCGGAGATGGCCTCGGCCGTGTCCAACGCCGGCGGCCTGGGGATCCTGACCGCGCTGACCCAGCCCTCGCCCGACGCGCTGGCCGCCGAGGTGGCCCGCTGCCGGGAGATGACGGACAAGCCCTTCGGCGTGAACCTGACCATCTTCCCGACCGCCCAGCCGGTGCCCTACGAGGAATACCTCGACGCGGCGCTGGGCAACGGCGTGAAGGTGATCGAGACGGCGGGCCGCTCCCCCAAGGACTTCATCGAGAAGATCCACGCCGCCGGCGGCAAGGTGGTGCACAAGTGCACCTCCGTGCGCCATGCGCTGTCGGCGGAGCGGGCGGGGGTCGACGCGATCTCGATCGACGGGTTCGAGGCGGCGGGCCACCCGGGCGAGGACGACGTGGGCGGGCTGATCCTGTTCCCGGCGGCGGCGCGCGCGGTGAAGGTGCCGCTGATCGCCTCGGGCGGGATCGGCGACGGGGCCACCATGGCCGCCGCCTTCGCGCTGGGCGCCGAGGGGATCAACATGGGCACCCGCTTCTGCGCCACGCAGGAAGCCCCGATCCACGAGAACATCAAGAAGGCCATCGTCGAGGCCGGCGAGCGCGACACGATCCTGATCTTCCGCACGTTCCGCAACACCGGCCGCGTGCTGAAGAACGCCGTCTCCGAAGAGGTCGTCTCGATCGAGACCCGCCCCGGCGGGGCCGAGTTCGGCGACGTGCATGCGCTGGTCGCCGGGGCGCGGGGCCGGGCGGCGCTGGAGTCGGGCGAGGTCGACGACGGTCTGGTCTGGGCGAGCCAGGTCTGCGGCCTGATCGACGACATCCCCACCTGCGCCGAGCTGATCGAGCGCATGGTCGCCGACTGCCGCGCCAGGCTCTCCGCCGCCGCGGCCGCGGTGGCCTGAACGAGACCCCTCCCGCGCCGGCCCCGCAGGGCGGCGCGGGAGGGTCCGCGGCCACGAAGGTCGACGTCCGGGGCCGGCGTCGGGCGGCCCCGGGTCGAGCCCGGGTCGAACTCGGGGCGCGCCCGGAGCGCGAGCGCGCGCGCGGGCACGGCCGGAGAAGGCCGACGTTCGGGGGACGCGGGACGGGGCCTGCGCCCGACGGCTCAGTTGCTGAACAGGCGGCCGAGAAACCCCTTCTTCTTCTCGGGCTCGGTCGGGACCTCGGCGGCGGCGGTCTTCATCGTGGTCGCGACGATGCCGTAGGTCTCGGTCCAGGCGTCGGCGACCTCGGGGGTCCAGTCCTCGCCCAGGCCCTTCTCGAGCGTGTAGAGCAGGGCCGCGCCGACGGTGTCGTAATGCGCGTCCTTGACGCCGTAGGCCACATGCCGGCGGCCCAGGTCCTGGACGGCGGGCACGATGGTCTCGACCTTGTGGAGGTTGTTCACCGCCGTCGCCAGCATCTGCATCAGCTTCTTCTTCTGGTCGCCCATCTGCTCGGGGAACAGCGAGCGGACCTCGGGGGCGATCTCGAACAGGCGGGCGTAGAAGATGTCGGCGGCCGTGTCGGCGATCGGGGCCACCTTCTTGAAGCTGGTCTGCACCAGCGCGACCTTTTCGGGGGTCATCTCGGGGTCTCCTGTCGGCCCGGGGCTGCGACGCCCGGGCGGGTGCGGGGATCTCGGCCCCGGCGGCGCGCGTGCCGCCGGGGCCGATGGGGTCCCGCCCGCGGGCGCGGGGGCCGGGGCGGGCGTCTGTCGGGCCCCGGCGCGGGCGCGCCGGGGCGGGGGGCCTCAGCCGTCGATGGGGATGCGGATCACCACGCCGCCCATCACGTCGCCCAGCTCGAAGTCGGTGCGGGGGCTGTCCTTGTGCTCGTTGTGGCAGCTCACGCAGGCCTCGGCGACGCCGGTGTCGGCGTAGACGGCGGTGAAATAGGTCTGGCCGCCCAGCTCCTCCTCGCCGTACCAGTTCTCGCCGACGTTCTCGGCCACGTATTCCAGCCCCTCCTTCTCGGCGTCGGTCTTGGGGGCGTTCTGCTTGTTCACCGGCCAGAGCGAGAGCAGGGAGTAGGTGAACTCCTCGGTCTGGTCGGCGACCATCTCGGCCCCGAAACGGAACATCTGGGCGGGGAGCGGCAGGGCCTTGTCGTCCTCGAAATGCTCCGAGGCCTTGATCACGCCCTCCTTGTTGGCCAGGCGGTTCACCACCATGCGGGTGTAGACCGTGCGGTCCGAGTTCATCACCGCATGCAGCATGTCGGCGACCCTCTGCGGCGGGATGCCGTCGGCGGCCATGGCCGGGACGGCGATGCCGGCCGCGACCACCGCGGCGGCGAGTTTGATTTTATGCGCGGGCATTTCTAAACCCCTCGTTGCAGCTTCGGTTGCACCTCGACGGCGGGGGAGCGTCATTGGCGTGCCGCCTCCCCCGTCGTCACGCGCCGCGCCGCCCAGTCGATGCCGGGGATGTGGGCGGCGGGACGTCCCTTGAAATTGGTCGCCACCAGCGCCGGGTCCGCGAGCGCGTCGATCGCGAAGCCCAGGCCGTGGCAGTCCATGCAGACCGGGCGGATCATCTTCTCGTTCGGCCGCAGGTAGGCGTTCTGGTTGTGGGTGGTGAAGACGCGGCCCGAGGCCGGGTCCTCGACCTTCGGCATGTGGCAGTCCGCGCAGCCGACGCCGGAGCCGGGCGGCCCCTCGCCCGCGATCTCGGCCAGATAGAGCTCGTGGTGGCGGGAGCCGAAGTAGGCTTTCGTGTGCTCGTCGTCGTGGCAGCCCGCGCAGGTCTCGACCCGCGCCGGCGCACGCTCGGGCGCGTGGGGGTCGTGGCAGGAGGCGCAGGAGAGGACCGCGTGCGCGGCCTCGGCCTTCATCGGCAGGCGGGCGGCGGCGACCGACATCCGCGGGGCGGGGGCCGGATCCTCGAGCCAGGCGCGGATGGCGGCGGGCAGGTCCTCCTCCAGCCCTGCGAGGCCGATCGACTTCAGCCGCTTCTCCAGCTTGCGGGGCCTGGCGATCCCCTTGTGGAAGGCCATGCCGTGGCGGCCCTCGGTCCAGGTCTGGGCCTGGTTGCGGTGGCACTTGGCGCAGGTCTTGAGGTCGAAGGCGTCGGACCACTCGGCGGCGAGCGTCGCCTGGTCCTCCGCCTTGGGCGCGTGACAGGCCGCGCAGTTCACGCCCGTCTCGGCATGGGCCGAGGCCGCCCAGGCGGCGAGTTCGGCCTGCGGGAAGCGGGCGAGGACCTCGGCCGGGGCCTCGGCCTGCGCGAGGGTCAGGGGCTCGCCCACGGGCTTGGCGAAGCGGGCGTCGGGGGCGCGCAGGGCGGCGGCGTTCGCCTGCACGGGGTGGGACAGGAGCCACGGATCGTCCGCGTGCTTGACCAGGAAATCCTCGTAGAGGGCGCGGTTGTCGTGGAAGTTGTGGCAGCCGGCCGAGGCGCAGGTCTCGAAGCCCAGGCCTGCGTGGCTCTCCCGTTCCGCGCGCACGTTCTGCTCGCCGTCGGCGTGGCAGGCGACGCAGTAGTCCATGGCCAGCGTCACCGCGCCGGGGCGGGTGATCTCGGGCTCATGCTCGATATGGCAGGTGGTGCAGGCGCGGGCGTCGAGCTTGACCCAGTAGTCGGCCATGCGCGGGTCGCGGAACTTCTTGCGCGGGTGGCTGTCGTCGGAGAGCTTCAGCTCGTCGTCGTGGCAATTGCGGCAGCTTTCGTTGAGCGCGTCGAGCGCGTCCTCGGTCGCGGACAGCGGCTCGGCCCCGTGGCAGCTCTCGCAGGCGGTCTCGAACTGGTGGTGCACGCCGGTGGTCTCGCCCAGCAGGATCGGGGTGCGGTCGCCGCCGATGAAGACCGCGGCGCCGACGGCGGCGGCGCCGGCGAGGGTCAGGGCGGTCCACAGCAGCCAGAGGAGGGGGGTGCGCATGCCGGGCCCTCAGTAGGCGTAGACGCCGAGGACATGCGCCCCCAGCAGGAGGGGCAGGGGCCACAGGGCGAGGATGTGCAGCCAGACGGGGATCTTGCGGGGCGGGGCGGCGGCGGAGCCCACCCCCGCGTCGCGCAGCTTGTGGTCGGCGCCGGTGGCGAGGCCGGCGATCCCGCCCAGCAGCAGCGCCGCCACGTAGACCGTCATCAGCGCCGAGGAGAGGTTCAGGCCGAAGCGGAAGCCGGTGTGCAGGAAGAGGCCGAGCGCCGCCGCGACCCCGAGGCCGAGATGCACGAGCCGCCAGGCGTCGTAGCCGCCCAGCCGGCGCGCGACCCGCAGCCGCTTGCGCAGCCCCAGCAGCATCAGCGCCGCGGTGACGGCGAGCAGCCCGTAGCCGGTCCACTGCTTGACGATGTTGTCGAACCACAGCGTCTCCAGCCCGCCGCGGGCCTCGAAGGCGTCGGGGATCGGCACGCGCGGGGCGAGCGCGGTGACCAGCGCCAGCAGCGCCGCGGCGATGGAGACGGCCGAGAGGATCCTCCACCAGCGCTGGGCGGTGGCGGAGGCGGCTCCGCCGGCCAGGATCTCCTCCAGCAGCGGCTGGCAGGTTCCGCAGACGGTGCAGGCGCCGGTCTCGAAGCGGAGCGCGTCGAGGCTGGCGGCGCCGTTCGCCATCGCCTCGCCGAGGCGGCCGCGGGTGACGCCGGTGCAGTTGCAGACCGTCGCGGCCTCCGGCCAGTCGGCGGCGGAAGCGGGGGCGGCGGCGGGCCAGAGGGTTCCCTCGCGCCGGAAGCGTGGGGCGAAGAGCGGCGGCGCAGGGCTGCGGGCGGTCACCGCCTGCTGCACGCGGTTGAGCTCCGCCCAGGGGCCGATGGCGATGGCGCCGGCGAGGCGGCCGCGCTCCACGAAGACCCTCCGGTAGAGGCCCTGGCTGGCGTCGCGCCAGGCGAAGGCGCGCACGCCGGGACGCTCCTCCAGCGCCTCGACCTCGCCGATGGAGAAGACTTCAACGCCCACCACCTTCAGGCGGGTGGCGGGGGCGGCGCGGGCGAAGGCGGCGGGCTCGCCGCAGAGGGTCTTCGCGGCGGTCTCGGCCTGGTCGAGGCAGGGGCCCACCAGCCCCTCGACCCGGTCGTCGAACTCGGCGCATTCGCCGGCGGCGTAGACGTGCGGGTGGGAGGTGCGCATGGCGGCGTCGACCAGGATGCCGCGGTGGACGGCGAGGCCCATGGATTGCGCCAGCGTCGTCTCGGCCCGCACGCCGGCGCAGACCACCAGCGTGTCGGCGGGCAGCGTCTCGCCGGTCGAGAGGCGCAGGCCGGTCACGGCGCCGGCGGGGGCGAGGACCTCCTCGACCCGCACGCCGGTCAGGCAGGTCACGCCCAGCGCGTAGAGGCGGGCGGAGAGGAGGGCGGCGGCCTCGGCGTCGAGCTGGCGGGGCATCAGGCGCATCTCGTGCTCGATCACGCAGACGCGCGCGCCCTGGGCGGCCATGGCGCGCGCGGCCTCGAGGCCGAGCAGCCCGCCGCCGATCACCGCCACCTGGCGGGCCGTGAGGCTGCGCGCCTTCAGGGCGGCGGCGTCGTCGGCGTCGCGGAAGGTGAAGACGTTGCGCGCCCCGATCCCGGGGATCGAGGGCAAGAAGGCCCGCGAGCCGGTGCAGATCACCAGGTCGCGGAACGGGAACAGGCGCCCCGAGGCGGTCTCGACCAGGCGCGCGTCGAGATCGACGGCGACCGCGCGCTGGCCGGCGTAGTGATGGGCGAGCCCGTCGCCCACCGGATCGCGCGGCTGGGCGACCTGGCCGAACTGCACCTCGCCCGCCAGCAGGGGGGTGAGCTTGACGCGGTTGTAGGGCGCCCAGCTCTCGGCGTTGAGCAGGGCGACCGAGCGGCCACGCCGCGACAGCTCCCGCGCGACGCGGAAGCCGGTGGGACCGCCGCCGACGACCACGGCGTCGACGCGGGCCGCGAGCGCGGCCGGCAGGTGGGCTTCGAAATCGGGATCGAGGGTCGATCCATCCATGTGGCGCAGCTCCCTGGCTGGGCGCACGGAGGATCCGGACGCCTGGCGCGGTTGAGAAGCTGGCCCGCCGTTGGACCGCTGGGGTCGTCATCGGTGACGACTTGAACCAATTCGTGCCCGAATCGCGCCGCTTCGGCAAGCGGGAACGTTCAGATGGGAGGCAGGCAGGGGCGGAAAACTGCGCGTCGTTTCGGCATCGGGTGGGTCGTGGTCGAGAACGCGGCAACCATTTCCGTCATTCGCTGTCGAAACGCTCCTCGAACACCGTCGTCATCTGCTGGGCGAAGCGGGAGGCCGCCACCGGCAGCGCCCGCCCGCGGAGCTGGCCCAGCGCCACCACGCCGGGGGGCACGTCGCGACGGTCGAGCTCGCGCACCACCGCGTCGGGCCATTCGGAGGCGTGCGGCAGGCCGACGGGGATCTGGAAGGTCAGGATGTTCTCGGCCACCGCGTGCATGCGCAGGAACTCGAAGCTGTCGGACTCCACCGACGCCTCCAGCGCGAAGCCCTTGGCCCGGCAGGCGAGGTCGAGAAGGTGGCGCACGCCGTATTCCGCCTCGGGCAGGGCGAGCGGGTATTGCACGCAGTCGCGCAGGCGCAGCTCCGGCGTCGCGGCGAGCGGGTGTCCCGGGGCCATGATCGCGTGCACCGGCTGGCGCACGCGGGCGAGCGTCTGGAACTCGGCGATGCGCACCGGCTCGAAGATCAGGGCGAGGTCGGCCTCGTGGCTGGCCAGCGCCTGCTCGGCCTGGGCGCGGTCGCGGCGCTGGACCGAGAAGGTCACGCCGGGGTGGTCGCGCCGGTAGCGGGCGATCATCTCGGGCAGGAAGAAGGGCAGGAAGGCCTGGGAGCAGGCGATGGCGACATGGCCGCGACGCACGCCGGAGAGGTCGGCGATCTGGCTCTTCACCCGCTCGAGGTCCGAGATCTGGCTGCGGATGTGGTGGATCAGCAGCTCCCCCGCGGGCGAGAGGCGCACGCCGCGCGGAAGGCGCTCGAAGATTGGCACGCCCAGCTCCTCCTCCATCGCCAGGATCCGGCGGTTGAGGGCGGTGGAGGTGATGTTGAGCGTCTCCGCCGCGCGGCGGATCGAGCCGGTGCGCGCGACCGCGTCGATGTATTGCAGGGGCAGCAGGTGGCGCATCGCCTCTCCCTCTCGCAGCCGCGCGGCGGGCGTCCGGCCTGTCCTGCGCGACGTCAAGGCGGCTGGCGCCGCCCCGCGCGCCGCTTGCGCTGCACTCCGTGCAGCGGTGCGGTGCGAAACTAGCAGATTACATCCGCGCAGGCTTGTCCTGATATGCCCCAGAGGGCGGTCCGGGCCCGCCGTCGGGAGCTGCGCCACGCGGCTCGACGCAGGCCCGGGGGGGACCCCGCCCCACGACATTCCATGGCGAGCCCGGGAGCCGATCATGACCGAATTCCACCGCACCTCGCGCCGCGGTTTCCTGAAATCCTCCGCCGCCCTCGCCGGCGTCGCCGCGATGGGCGGCTTCGCCACCCGCGCGAAGGCGGCCGACCTGACCATCGGCTTCATCTACGTCGGGCCCAAGGACGACTACGGCTACAACCAGGCCCATGCCGAGGGCGCCGCCGCGGTGAAGGCGATGGCGGGCGTGACGGTCGTCGAGGAGGAGAACGTGCCCGAGTCCGTCGAGGTCCAGAAGTCGATGGAATCGATGATCAACTTCGACGGGGCCAGCCTGCTGTTCCCGACCTCCTTCGGCTATTTCGACCCGCACATCCTGGAGATGGCGCAGAAGTATCCCGACCTGCGCTTCGAGCACTGCGGCGGCATGTGGTCGGCCGACAAGCACCCGATGAACGTGGGTTCCTACTTCGGCTACATCGGGCTGGGCCAGTACCTCAACGGCATCGCCGCGGGGCACGCGACCAAGACCAAGAAGATCGGCTTCGTGGCCGCCAAGCCCATCCCGCAGGTGCTCAACAACGTCAACTCGTTCCTGCTCGGCGCCCGGGCGGTGGACCCCGAGATCACCTGCCAGGTGATCTTCACCGGCGAGTGGTCGCTGGCCGTCAAGGAAGCCGAGGCGGTCAACGCGCTGACCGACCAGGGCGCCGACGTCATCACCTGCCACGTCGACGGCCCCAAGGTGGTGATGGAGACCGCCGCCGGCCGCGGCGCGTTCGTGTGCGGCTACCACGCCGACCAGTCCGCGTTGGCCCCCGAGAAATACCTCACCGGCGCCGAGTGGAACTGGGCCAAGGTCTACACCGACATGGTCTCGACCGTGCAGTCGGGCGGCACCATCGACAACTTCGTACGCGGGGGGCTCGCCGAGGGCTTCATCAAGATGTCGCCCCTGGGCCCCGCCGTCTCCGACGAGGCGCGCGCCCAGTTCGAGGCCACCAGGGCCGAGATCCTCAAGGGCGGCTTCTCGGTCTTCAAGGGGCCGATGAAGTCGAACACGGGCGACGTGATCGTCGGCGCGGGCTCGGCCTTCGTCGAGACGGACGTCGAGCTGGAGAGCATGGACTACCTGGTCGAGGGCGTCGTCGGTTCCACCTCCTGATCGCTCTCGCAAAGGGACCGTCGCGATGTCGGACCAGGCTGCATCCCCCATGTCGTCCGCGGCCCAGTCCGTTGCGCAGGTCGCGGCGGTCCCGGCCGCCTCCGGCTCCCTCGCCCGCTGGGCGAGGCGGCTGGAGGCGGTTGCGCTCCCCGTGGGCGCGCTGATCGTGGGACTGGCCGCCTTCGGCCTGTTCCTGCTGGCGCTGGGCAAGAGCCCGGCGGATTTCTACGCGCTGGTCTACAAGGCCGGCTTCGGCACCTGGTTCAGCTGGCAGAACACGCTGAGCCGCGCCGCGCCGCTGCTGCTGGCGGCGCTGTGCGTCGCGCTGCCCGCGCGGCTGGGGCTGATGATCATCGGGGGCGAGGGCGCCATTGTTCTCGGCGGCGTGGCCGCCGGGGGCCTGGGCGCCGCGATGCCCTGGATGCCGGCGATCATCGGCGTGCCGCTGATGGCGATCTTCGCGATGCTGGTCGGCGGCGCCTGGATCGGCGCGGTCGGCGCGCTGCGCCAGAAGCGCGGGGTGAACGAGACCATCTCCTCGCTGCTGATGGCCTACATCGCCATCGCCCTGATGAACCACCTGGTCGAGGGCCCCCTGCGCGATCCCGCCAGCCTCAACAAGCCCTCCACCGCGCCGCTGGCCGAGGGCCTGCGCATCGGCGACCTTCCCGGCATGGACGTGCACTGGGGGTTCGCGCTGGGCGTGATCTGCTGCGTCGTCGCCTGGGTGCTGATCGAGAAGACCACCTGGGGCTTCGCCGCCCGGCTCGTCGGCGGCAACGTGCGCGCGGCGCAGATCCAGGGGCTGCCGGTGGGCCGCCTGCTGATCGGCTTCACGGCGCTGGGCGGGGCGTTCGCGGGGCTCGCCGGGATGATCGAGGTCTCGGCGGTGCAGGGCTCGGCCAACGGCTCGCTGGCGGCGGGCTATGGGTATGCAGGGATCCTGGTCGCCTTCCTCGCCCGGCACAACGGGCTGGCGATCATCCCCGTGGCGATCCTGATCGGGGGGATGGAGGCGTCCTCGGGCCTCGTGCAGCGGCGCATGGACCTGCCGGACGCCACGGTGCTGGTGCTGGAGGGCTTCGTCTTCGTCGCCATCCTGCTGAGCGAAACCGTCTACGGCCGCTTCAAGATCTTCGCCCCCGAACGCTGGAGCTCCAGATGAACGAGACCGATATCGGCTACTGGGGCGTTCCGCTGGCCATCCTCGGCGGCGCCATCCGGGTCTCGACCCCGTTCCTGTTCGTGAGCCTGGGCGAGTGCCTGACCGAGCGCTCGGGCCGCATCAACCTCGGCCTGGAGGGCACGCTCGTCTTTGGCGCCATGGCGGGCTACGCCATCGCCTACGAGACGGGAAACCCCTGGGCGGGCGTGCTGGCGGCGGCGCTGGCGGGGGCGCTGTTCGGGCTGGTGCACGGGCTGATGTGCTCGCTGCCGCGGGTCAACGACATCGCCATCGGCATCGCGCTGATGCTGCTGGGCATGGGCCTGGCCTTCTTTTTCGGCAAGCCCTACATCCAGCCCGTCGCCCCGGACCTGCCGGCGATCGAGCTGGGGTCCTGGTCGAGCTACCCGCAGGTGCAGGCCGCGCTGCGCGTCAACGTGCTGTTCGTGATCGGGGCGGCGCTGGCGGTCGTGCTGTGGTGGGTGTTCCGGGCCACCAAGGTGGGGCTGATCGTGCGGGTGGTGGGGGATTCCACCGACGCCGCCCGCGCCATGGGGCTCAGGCCCAACCGGATCCGCATCGCCTCGACCGCCGTGGGCGGCGCCTCGGCGGGCGTGGCGGGGGCGTATCTGTCGCTCTACTACCCCGGGTCGTGGAACGAGGGGATCTCGTCCGGGCAGGGGCTGATGGCGGTGGCGTTGGTGATCTTCGCCCGCTGGAACCCGATCCAGTGCTTCGGCGCGGCTCTTCTGTTCGGCGGCGCGGGCGCGCTGGGGCCGGCTCTGCAATCGGTCGGGATCACCTCGGGCTACTACCTGTTCTACGCAGCCCCCTACGTGCTGACGCTGGGCATGCTGATCGCCACCTCCTCGACCGCGCGGGCCATGACCGGCGCGCCGGGCGAGCTGTCGATCACCAAGTGAGGGGCGAGAGGATGTCCCCCCGCCCCTGCATCGGCTTACAGGGCCTCGATGACCCCGCAGGCGATCCGCTCGCCCGCGGCGCCGGCCGGGTCGGTCTGGTAGTCGTCGGGGCCCATGTGGATCACCAGGGCCGCCCCGTCGGCGTCCAGCAGCGGCAGGCGGGCGCGGCCGCCGAACAGCGACTGGGCGGAGTCGCCGATGGCCTCGGCCGGGCTCTCGCCGTCGGAGTCGGGAAGCTTGGCCAGCGGGGCCAGCGTCGAGATCATCGCCTGACCGCTTTCGGGCACGTGGATGTTGGGCAGGTCTCCGGCATGGGGGCCCGCCTCGTTGAGGAAGCCGTGGGGCGCGGCGTCGACGCCCAGATGCCCGCCGGCCGCCGAGAAGTCGGGGCCGCAGGCGCCGGTCTCGTGGATGTGGAAGGCGTGCGTGCCTTCGGGCGCCTCGGTCAGCTCCAGCTCGATCAGCACGCCGGCGGGGGTGTTGTAGAGCGAGGCGACGCCGACCGGGTTCCCCTCGGGGCTCAGCAGCTTGGCGGTGGCGTCCTGGGCGCGCGCGGCGTCGGCGACGAGCGTCGCGCCCATGGCGGCGGCGACGGCGAGCGAGGCGGTCAGGGTCACGGGCAGGGCGCGTCGGGTCATGGGCGTCTCCGGGTTCGGCTTGCCGGCGGGCGGGAGCGCCGCGCCGGCGGTGTCGTTGCATTGGATATGGGTCGCGCGTCGCGGCGAGGCCATGGCGGGCGCATGGCGACCGCGAGACGATCGATCACAGGAAAGGAAGCGCGATGAACGGCCTGGGCGGACTGAACCCCTCCCCGAACGGCGTCGTGATCGGACTGGTGCAGCTGCAGCTGCCGGTGGTGGTCACGCCCGACGACCTGGCGCGCCAGACCGCGCGCATCGTCGAGATGGTGGGCAAGGCGCGGCGGAACCTGGCGGGCATGGACCTGGTGGTGTTCCCCGAATACGCGCTGCATGGCCTGTCGATGGACGTCAACCCGGCGATCATGTGCTCGGTCGACGGGCCGGAGGTGGCGGCGTTCCGGCAGGCCTGCATCGAGAACCGCATCTGGGGCTGCTTCTCGATCATGGAGCTGAACCCGGGCGGGATGCCCTGGAACACCGGCCTGATCATCGACGACCAGGGCGAGATCCAGCTCTACTACCGCAAGATGCACCCCTGGGTTCCGGTGGAGCCGTGGGAGCCGGGCGACCAGGGCATCCCCGTCATCACCGGCCCCAAGGGCTGCAAGCTGGCGCTGATCATCTGCCATGACGGCATGTTCCCCGAGATGGCGCGCGAGTGCGCCTACAAGGGCGCCGAGATCATGCTGCGCACCGCCGGCTACACCGCTCCGATCCGCGACAGCTGGCGGTTCACCAACCAGGCCAACGCCTTCCAGAACCTGATGGTGACGGCGAACGTGTGCATGTGCGGCTCGGACGGGACCTTCGACTCGATGGGCGAGGGGATGATCTGCAACTTCGACGGCTCGGTGATCGCGCACGGGACCTCCGGCCGCCCGGACGAGATCATCACCGCCGAGGTCCGCCCCGACCTGGTGCGGGAGGCCCGGGAAGGCTGGGGGGTGGAGAACAACATCTACCAGCTGTTCCACCGCGGCTACGTGGCGGTGAAGGGGGGCGCGCAGGACTGCCCCTACACGTTCATGCAGGACATGGTCGCGGGCACGGCCCGGCTGCCCTGGGAGGACGCGGTGAAGGTCACCGACGGGACCTCCTGCGGCTTCCCGGAGCCGACGCGGACCTACAGCCCCGACGCGAAGGAGGCCGCGGAATGAACGCGATGGATGGAACGCTAGAGACCGCCGGCCCGCTCGCGGCCGACCCCTATCCCTGGCCGTACAACGGCGACCTGCGCCCCGAGAACACGGCGCTGATCGTCATCGACATGCAGACCGACTTCTGCGGCGTCGGCGGCTACGTGGACAAGATGGGCTACGACCTGTCCAACACCCGCGCGCCCATCGAGCCGATCAAGTCGGTGCTGGCCGCCATGCGCGCCTGGGGCGGGCTGGTGATCCACACGCGGGAGGGGCACCGCCCCGACCTCGGCGATCTGCCGCCGAACAAGCGCTGGCGCTCGCGCCGCATCGGCGCCGGCATCGGCGACGAGGGCCCCTGCGGGCGCATCCTCACCCGCGGCGAGCCGGGGTGGGAGATCATCGAGGAGCTGGCCCCCATCGAGGGCGAGCCGATCATCGACAAGCCCGGCAAGGGCTCCTTCTACGCCACCGACCTGGAGCTGCTGCTGCGCACGAAGGGCATCCAGAACTTCGTCCTCACCGGCATCACCACGGACGTGTGCGTGCACACCACCATGCGCGACGCCAACGACCGCGGCTTCGAGTGCCTGTTGCTCGAGGACTGCTGCGGGGCGACCGACATGGGCAACCACCACGCCGCGATCAAGATGATCAAGATGCAGGGCGGCGTGTTCGGGGCGGTGTCGAACTCGAAAGACTTCACGGCCTGCCTGAAGGCGGTGGGCAAATGACCGTCCTCTCCCCCGAGATGAAGGCGCTGGGCGTCGAGACGGTCGGCATGACCAAGCGCTTCGGCGGCTTCACGGCGCTGAGCGACGTCTCGATCAAGGTCGCGCCGGGCTCGTTCCACGCCCTGCTGGGGGAGAACGGGGCGGGCAAGTCGACGCTCGTGAAATGCATCATGGGCTTCTACACGCCGACCGAGGGCTCGGTCGTCGTGGGCGCGCGCGAGGTCGACATCCCCGACCCCCGCACCGCCCACGCCATGGGGCTGGGCATGGTCTACCAGCATTTCACATTGGTTCCCTCGCTGACGGCGGCGGAGAACCTGGTGATTTCGCGCGAGGACGCGCCGAAAATCATCGACTGGCGCCGCGAGCGGCGGGACCTCGAGCAGTTCATGGACACCATGCCGTTCAAGGCGCCGCTGAACGTGCCGGTGATGCGCCTCTCCGCCGGCGAGCGGCAGAAGCTGGAGATCCTCAAGCAGCTCTACCTCGGGCGGCGGTTCCTGATCCTGGACGAGCCGACCTCGGTGCTCACGCCGTCCGAGGCCGACGAGGTGCTGGGGGTCGTGCGGGGGCTGACGGAGGCGGGCGAGATCTCGGTCCTGATGATCTCCCACAAGTTCCGCGAAGTGACGGCCTTCGCGGACGAGGTCTCGGTGCTGCGCCGGGGCGTGAAGACCGGCGGCGGGCTGGTGAAGGACCTGACCCACGCCGACATGGCGGAGATGATGGTGGGCGCCGAGACGCTGGCCAAGCCCGCCGCGCGGACCGGCGCGCCGGGAGAGGTCGTGCTGCGGGTCGAGGGGGTGCGGGCCACCGACGCCTCGGGCCTGCGCCAGATCGAGGTGGACGGGTTCGAGGTTCGCGCGGGCGAGATCGTGGGCATCGCCGGCGTCTCGGGCAACGGCCAGTCGGAGTTCATGGAGATCCTGACCCAGCAGCGCCCCTGCGAGGCGGGCCAGATCAAGGTCCACGGCGTCCCCTACCACGCCACGCGCGAGGAGCAGCGCCGCCTGAAGGTGCGCTACCTGCCGGAAGAACCCCTGAAGAACGCCTGCGCGCCGAAGATGAGCGTGGCCGAGAACATCTCCTTCCGCTCCTTCGACGTGAACGGGAAGGGCACGCGCAGGTGGCTCGACGGCGCCGGCATGACCCGGCTGGGGGCCGACCTGGTGAAGGCCTTCAAGGTCAAGACCGCCAGCCTCGACAGCCCCATCGAGAGCCTCTCGGGCGGCAACGTCCAGCGCGCGGTCCTGAGCCGGGAGCTGTCGGGGGAGGTGGACCTGCTGATCATCTCCAACCCCTGTTTCGGCCTCGACTTCACCGCGGTGGCCGAGATCCGCCAGCGGATCATGGCCGCGCGCAACGGCGGCGCGGCGGTGCTGCTGATGTCGGAGGACCTCGACGAGATCCTGGAGCTCTCGGACCGCATCCTGGTGATGTCGGAGGGCCGCTTCGGCTACGAGGTCGCCGCCGAGCACGCGGACGTGGCCGAGATCGGCCGGCACATGGCGGGGCACGACTGATGGCGATCCTGGACGCGGAGCCGTTCCCGATCGAGCTGGACCTCTCCGCGCTGGGCCTGGTGGTGATCGACATGCAGCGCGACTTCGTCGAGCCCGGCGGCTTCGGCGCGAGCCTGGGCAACGACGTCGAACTGCTGCGCGCCATCGTCCCCGCCACCGCCCGCCTGATCGACGGGTTCCGCAAGGCGGGCCTGCCGGTGATCCACACCCGCGAATGCCACCGCCCGGACCTCTCGGACCTGCCGCCCGCGAAACGCGACCGAGGCAACCCGTCCCTGCGCATCGGCGATCCCGGCCCCATGGGCCGCATCCTGATCGCCGGCGAACCGGGCGCCGACATCATCCCCGAGCTCTATCCCGTGGAGGGCGAGACCGTGATCGACAAGCCGGGCAAGGGCGCCTTCCATGCCACATCCTTCGGGGACGTCCTGAAGGAGAAGGGCCTGCGCCAGCTGGTCTTCGCCGGCGTCACCACCGAGGTCTGCGTGCAGACCACCATGCGCGAGGCGAACGACCGGGGCTACGAGTGCATCCTCGCCACCGACGCCACCGAGTCCTACTTCCCCGCCTTCAAGCAGGCCGCCATCGAGATGATCCGCGCGCAGGGCGCGATCGTGGGATGGACGGCGACGACGGCGCAGGTGCGGGAGGCGCTGGGTGTCTGATCTCGCCGCCTCCGCCTCGGCCCCCGTCGTCGACGTCCCCGCGGTGTTGCGCGGCCTTCTCCCCCCGGCGCTGGAAGGGGGCTGGTCGACGCTGCCCTTCGAGTTCTTCCGCGAGGGGGTGGAGATCCACCGGCTGGCGGAGGGGCCCGCCGCGGTGGCGCTGCTGCGCTACGCGCCCGGCGCCTCGGTGCCGCGGCACCGGCATACCGGGCTCGAGACCATCGTGGTGCTGGAAGGCAGCCAGTCCGACGACAACGGCGTGGCCCGGGCGGGCGACGTCGTCTTCAATCCCGAAGGCACCGTGCACAGCGTATGGTCCGAGGACGGCTGCGTGGTCCTGATCCACTGGACCCGGCCCGTGGAGTTCGTGGAGCCGGCCTGAGCGCCGCGCCCAGGCAGACAAGAAAGCGAGGCGATCCCATGAAGGACCTGCCCTTCCATATCTCGGCCCTGCACGCGGCCTACGCCCGCGGCGCCTCGCCCGTCGAGGTGATCGAGGAGGCCTTCCGGCGCATCGAGGAGGCCGGCGATCCCGGCATCTTCCTGCACCTGGTGGACCCCGAGACCGCGAAGGCCGCCGCCGCGGCGCTGCCGCCGTTCGATCCCGTCGCCATGCCGCTGTGGGGCGTGCCCTTCGCGGCCAAGGACAACATCGACGCCGCCGGCTGCCCCACCACCTGCGCCTGTCCCGCCTCGGTCTACGAGCCGGAGGCGGACGCCTTCGTGGTGGCCGCGCTGAAGGCCGCGGGCGCGATCCTGGTGGGCAAGACCAACCTCGACCAGTTCGCGACCGGGCTGGTGGGCGTGCGCTCGCCCTATCCGATCCCGAAGAACGCGGTCGATCCCGCGATCGTGCCGGGAGGCTCGTCCTCGGGCTCCGCCGTGGCGGTGGCGCGCGGCCTGGTGAGCTTCTCGCTGGGCACCGACACGGCCGGCTCGGGCCGGGTGCCGGCGGCGCTGAACAACATCGTGGGGCTGAAGCCCTCGCTGGGGGCGCTGTCGGCCACGGGGATGGTTCCCGCGTGCCGGACGCTCGACACGATCTCGATCTTCGCGCTGACGGTGGGGGACGCCTGGGCCGCGTTCCGGGCGGCGGCGGTCTTCGATCCCTCGGACGCCTACGCGCGGCCGGCCGTGGCCCCGGCGCTGGCGGCGACGCCGCCGTCGTTCAAGGTGGGCGTGCCCTCCGCCGCCACCCGGGAGTTTTTCGGGGACGCGGTGCAGGAGGCGGCCTTCGACGCCTCGCTCGCCGAGCTGAAGGCGCTGGGGGGCGAGATCGTCGAGCTGGATTTCCAGCCCTTCCACGACATCGCGAAACTGCTCTACGAAGGCCCCTGGGTCGGCGAGCGCTGGGCCGCGACCGAGGCGATCATCCGCGACCGGCCCGAGGAGATGCACCCCGTCACCCGGGCGATCATCGGCAAGGCGGAGGCGTTCTCGGCCGCCGACGCCTTCAAGGGCCAGTATGCGCTGCAGGCGCTGAAGCGCATCGCGCAGCCGATGGTCGACGCGGTGGACCTGATGGCCGTCCCGACCATCCCCACCTTCTACTCGGTGGCGGATCTGGAGGCGGACCCGGTGGCGCCGAATTCCAACCTCGGGACCTACACCAACTTCGTGAACCTGATGGATCTGTGCGGGCTGGCGGTTCCGCTGGCGCCGCGCGCGGACGGTCGGCCGGGCTCGGTCACGCTGCTGGCGAAGGCCGGGCGGGACGCAGCGCTCGCGGCGCTGGGCGAGACGCTGCATGCCCGGGCCGGCGTGCGGCTGGGGGCGACGGGCTGGATGGCGCCGCGGGGGGCCGAGCGGGCGCCCGCCGCGCTGCCCGACGAGATCCCGCTGGCGGCCGTGGGCGCGCACATGTCGGGTCTGCCGCTGAACCACGAGCTGACCCGGCTGGGGGCGCGGTTCCTGCAGGCGACCACGACCTCGGCGGACTACCGCCTCTATGCGCTGCCGGGCGGGCGGCCGAAGCGGCCGGGGATGGTGCGGGCGAAGGACGGGGCGGCGATCGCGGTCGAGGTCTGGGCCGTGCCCATGGCGCAGTTCGGCGCGTTCATCGCGGGCGTGCCGGCGCCGCTGGGCATCGGGACGGTGACGCTCGCCGACGGCTCGGCCGTGAAGGGCTTCCTGTGCGAGGCGGCGGGGCTGGAAGGGGCCGAGGACGTCACCGCCCATGGCGGCTGGCGCGCCTACCTGGATGCGGGGACCTCGGACGCCGCCTGAGGGCGGCCCCGGGGGCTCCGGCGGGGGGAGAGGGCGGGCGGCCGCGGGCCGTCCGCCCTTTGCGTCGCGGGCTCAGCCGGCGCGCAGGTCCTCGACCGGCGCGCGCCGGTAGGCGGCGAGCGCGGGGGCCAGCGCCAGGACCGAGGCGGCGGAGAAGGCGCAGGCGGCGAGCTGGATCTCGGGCCAGCCCAGCGAGGCGCGGATCGCCATGTCCATGCGCGCCGAGACCGCCGCCGAGACGAGCCCGGCCGAGGCCCAGCCCAGGGCGAGCCCCGCGAGGCACCCCGCCCCCAGCAGGCAGGCGGCGTAGAGCCAGACCACCCCCAGCACGAAGCGCCGCGGCGCCCCCATCGCGCGCAAGAGCGCGAAGCGGCGGGCGAAGAGGCGGGCGAGCGCCACCAGCCCCGCCAGCACCCCCGCCGCGGCCAGCGCCTGGGTGAGGACCGCCATCAGCGACATCGCCTCGCGCACGTCGCCCAGCACCGCGTGCAGGCGCGCGAGCGTGGCGCCGGGGAAGAAGGCCATCGCCCCCTCGCGGTCGTGGCGGGCGCGGATCGCGTAGGCGTCGGCCAGCCGCTCTCCCGAGAGGACGAAGGCGGGGGCGCCGGGGAAATAGTCCGGGTCGAAGGGCGGGCCGAGGCGCTCCCCCTCCTGCGGGGCGTGGCCGGAGGCGAGGCCGTGCAGCGCCCACAGCGTCTCGATGGGAACCAGGATCGCGCGGTCCCAGGGGCCGCCGGTCTCGGGCAGGCGGCCGACGACGGTCAGACCCGCGCCGGTGTGGGCCTCGGGCTCGGCGGCGTCGCCGTGGCCATGGGCGGGGACGATGGTCTCGCCGAGGGTCACGGCGGCGTGGGCGCCGGCGAGGGCCTCGGACGCGGAGCGCCAGGGGCGGCCCTCGGTCGGGGGGCCGGCGAGGCGGTCGAGAAACGCCGTCGTCGTGCCGACCACGGGGGCGCCGTCGTGGCTGTCGCCGAAGGCGACGGGGGCGGCGAGGGAGACGCGGGGATCCGCCTGGATCGCGCGCAGGGCGTCGGCGCCGAGCAGGGGCAGGGCGGCGGCGGGCTGGAGGTAGACGGTCGCGAGCAGGACGCGGACCTCGTCCCCCGGCGCCGCCACGATCACGTCGAACGGGTCGGCGGCGCGGGCGGCGGCCTGGCGCAGGGCGCGCTCCTGGCTCAGCAGCGCGCCGCCGAGGCCGACGGAGAGCGCCATCAGCCCCACGAACAAGAGGTTCGTCCAGCGGAAGCGCAGCAGCAGCGCGCGCGCCAGCGGCCAGGGGGCCTGCCCGCGCAGGGCCAGCGCCGCGAGGACGACCGCCGGCAGCAGCAGGGCCAGG
Source organism: Albimonas pacifica (assembly GCF_900113695.1). Lineage (GTDB taxonomy): Bacteria > Pseudomonadota > Alphaproteobacteria > Rhodobacterales > Rhodobacteraceae > Albimonas > Albimonas pacifica. The sequence continues at coordinate 186,152 of NZ_FOQH01000005.1, forward strand.
GTGAGGGCGAGGTCCTGGGCGGGGTCGGACAGCGCGCGCCAGAGGTCGTCGGGGGTCATTGGCGCACCCGCCCGTCGACCACCTGGATCACCCGGTCCATGGCGGCCATCATCGCGGGGTCGTGGGAGACGGCGATCACCGTGCGCCCGCGGGCGCGGGCGGCGGCGAGGAGGTCTGCGACGAGCCGGTCGGCGGTCTCGCGGTCGAGGCTGGCGGTGGGCTCGTCGGCCAGGATCGCCGCGGGGTCGCGCGCCAGCGCCCGGGCCGCGGCGACGCGCTGGCGCTCGCCCCCCGAGAGCGGCCCGACGGATCCCGACTGGGGGACGCCGAAGCGGACCAGAAGCTCGGCCGCGCGGGCGCGGATGGCGCCGCGCTCGGCCCGAGGGGCCCAGGCGGCGGAGACGGCGGCGTTGTCGAGGGGCGAGAGCTCCTCCAGCAGCAGGACGTCCTGGAAGATCAGGCCCAGGGCGCGGCGGCGGAAGGCGTCGCGGGCGGCCTCGGGCAGGGCGGCGAGATCCGTGCCGCCCCAGCGCACGGCGCCGGCGGCGACGGGGACAAGGCCGCAGATCGCATGCAGGAGCGTGGATTTGCCGGCGCCCGAGGGGCCCTGGACCCCCAGCGTCGCGCCGGCGGAAACCTGAAGACGGTCGACGGCGAGGATCGTGCGGCCGTCGGGGGCGTGCACCTCCAGCCCCTCGACCAGGAGGTCGCCGAGGGCGGGATCGGAGGCCGGCAAGGGGCGGGCGTGCCTCATGCCCGCTCGACCTCGGCGTCCTCGAGGCGCACGCGGCTCACGAAGCCGGTCTCGGGGTCGGTCCGCGCGCCCAGCGACAGGCGGCCCTCGACGGCGATGCGGATGTTGAAGGGGATCACGTCGACCACCCGGCGGGTCAGGACGGCGAGGATGTCGTCGGGCCACTCGGCCTCGGACTCGCAGAAGGGGCAGACGGCCAGCGGGCGGTTGGTGAGCACGAAGAACCGGCTCTCGGCCTTCAGGGGCGGGGCCATGAAGCCCTCGATGGTCGTCCGCTCGCCCTCCAGCGACAGCGCGAGGGCGGAGAAGGAGAGGTCCTTCTCGTAGAGCTCGCGCAGGCGGATCGGCTGCTCGGCGGCCGAGGCGGCGGCGGCAGGCGCGCGCAGCAGAAGGGGCGCGGCGGCGAGCCCCCGCAGCAGGTCGCGGCGGGCGGGCGCGGGGCGGGAGGGGCGGGGCGGGGTCATGGCGGTCTCCCGGGCGCCGCGGCGGAGCCCCGGTCGGCGCGGGGGCGTCGCGTCTGGTGGCGGATCCGGACGCGCAGACGCGGGCCGCGGTCCGGAACGGAGGCGGGGGCCCGCGCGCGGCGGGCCCCCGCGAAGCCTAGCGCAGGATCACTCGGCCGTCGCGGCCGCGTGCATCACGTGGAAGATCACGTTCTGCTCGATGGTGCCGCCCAGCAGATGCGCCCAGGGGCCCTTGGCCCAGGCCACCACGTCCTCGCCCGAGTGGGTCTCGGAGGACTTGGGGATCAGCGCCTGCTGCAGGAAGTCGGGGTCGGTCGCCTGCGCCTGGGTCAGCGCCTCGCGCTCGCCCGAGTAGCTGCCGTCCTCCTGCTTCTTGAGCACCGAGCCGGGGCCGTTGAGGTAGCCCACCACCGGGTAGGGCTTGCCGTCGTCGGCGGCGACCAGCTCGTCCGAGTGCTTCACCCCTTCGTTGGCGACGTCGTGGCAGAGGCCCGTGATCGGCGTGCCGCGGCCGCAGTAGCCGTTGAAGGCGATGGCGTGCTCATGGTCGGCGGTGACGATGATCAGCGTGTCGGCGTCGTCGGTCAGTTCGTCGGCCAGCGCCACGGCCTGCGCGAAGGCGACGCCGTCGGTCAGGGTGCGGTGCAGGTTGCCGGCGTGGTTGGCGTGGTCGACGCGGCCGGCCTCGATCTCGAGGTAGAAGCCGTTCGCGTTGGTCGAGAGCGCCTCGATCGCCATGCGGGTCATGTCGACGAGGCCGATCTCGCCCTCGGGGCGGTCATGCTCGTATTTCATGTGCGAGGCGTCGAAGAGGCCGAGGATCGGGGCGGAACCGTCGAGCGTCAGGGCCTGCGCGGTCTCGGTGTTCCAGGCGTACTGGGCGCCGGCCTCCTGCGCGGCGGCGATCAGGTCGACGCCGTCCTTGCGCCGGCCGCCCTTGCCGTCGCCGTCCATCTGCTCCTCGCCATGGAAGAAGCGGCGGCCGCCGCCGAGGGCGACGTCGACGAGGCCGGACGTCATCGCCTCGATCATCTGGGCGGCGATGTCGGTGCAGCCCTCGGGCGCGTCGCCTTCCCAGTTGCGGTTGGCGGTCTTGGCGTAGACGGCTGCCGGGGTGGCGTGGGTGAGGCGGGCGGTCGAGACGATGCCCACCGACTTGTCCATCCCGGTCACGATCTCCGCGAAGGTGGTCAGCCGGTTCCCGGCCTCGGAGGCGCAGTCGCCGGTGATCGCGTTCTCGCCGAGGTTGATGAGGTTGAAGCGCTGCTTCACGCCGGTGTTCAACGCGCCCGCGGTGGGGGCCGAGTCGGGCGTCTGGGCGTTGATGTTGTAGGTCTTGACGAGGGCGACGTTGGGGAACGCCTCGTAGGGGAGGACGTTCTCCTCGCCCAGCAGGCCCTTGCGCTGGCCGTCGAAGACGCGGACCGCGTAGTTGGTGCCCACGCCGAGGCCGTCGGCGACGAACAGGATCACGTTTCGGGCGCGGTTGGTGTTGGGCGTGGCGGCCTTGCGCGCCTCGATCACCGCCTGCGCGTCGGTGAACCATTCGCTGGAGGCCTGGGGCAGCTCCTGCGCGGCGGCGGGCAGGGCCGCGGCGAGCGCGAGCGCGATGGCGGCGGTGTTGCGGAGCATGTGCCCTCTCCTCGATCGGGTTGCGTCGGCGCTGCGATAACAGAGCGGCCGCGATCCGAGCGTGAATATTGGGTGACAGGCATCCGTTATGTTATCTCATAACAACCGTCTGCGTTCCGCGACTTGGCCGCGACTATCCGGGCGCGCGGAACTGCTTGGCGAGCTTCAGGCCCTGGCCCTGGTAGTTGGAGGCGAGGTCGGCCCCGTAGAGGACGTCGGGGACCGCGGCCATCGGCTCGTAGACCAGGCGCCCGACCACCTGGCCGTGCTCGAGCGCGAAGGGCGCCTCATAGCAGCGGACCTCCAGCACGCCCCGGGAGCCGGTCCCGTGGGCGGAGGCGTGGCCGAAACCGGGGTCGAAGAAGCCGGCGTAGTGGACGCGGAACTCGCCGGCCATGGCGAGGTAGGGCTGCATCTCGGCGGCGTACATCGGTGGGATGGCCACGGATTCACGGCTGACCAGGATGTAGAAGGCCCCGGGGTCCAGGATCAGGCCGCCGCGCGGGGCGGGGAACAGGGGCTCCCAGAACTCGGCCGGATCGTAGGCGGCGATGCGGTCGAGGTCGATCAGCCCGGTGTGGGGCTTGGCCCGCCAGCCCACGGGCTGGTCGCCGCGGGGCGTCAGATCGACCGAGAAGGCGAGGCCGTGGTCGATGATCGGGGTCCCGTCGACCAGCGGCTCGCGCGCGTGGAGCGCGCGCAGCTCCTCGTCGGAGAAGGCGAGGTTTCCGCGGCGCAGGCGGATCTGGTTGAGGCGCATGCCCGGGCGCACCAGGACCGAGAAGCTGCGCGGGGAGATCTCGGCGTAGAGGGGGCCGGAATAGCCCGGGTCGACGCGGTCGAATTCCTCGCCCCGGTCGGTGATCAGGCGGGTCAGCAGGTCGAGCCGGCCGGTGGAGGACTTGGCGTTGGCCGCGGCGGAGACGTCGGGGGGGAGGTCCAGCCGCTCCTGCAGGGGGATGACGTAGACGCAGCCCTTCTCCAGCACCGCCCCGGCGGACAGGTCGATGGAGTGCATGGTGAAGCGCTCCAGCCGATCTTCCACCGTCGAGTCGCCGCCGGCGAGGAAGCTGGCGCGGACGCGGTGGGCGACGGCGCCGAGGCGCAGGTCGAGGCTGGCGGGCTGGATCTGCGGAGCCGGGATCGGGGTCTGCGCCGAGATGCGGCCTTCGGCGATCAGGGCGCGCAGGGCCTGGGAGGGCAGGACGCCGAGGGGCTGCGGCTCCGCATCGGGCTGCACGGGCGCGGTCATGGCTCTCCCTCCCCTCGCTGTCGGCGCGCCGGGGTGGAACCGGGGGCCGCATGCGAAGAGCGCCAGCCGTTGCCGGCTGGCGCTCGATTGGTCGGGCTAGCAGGATTCGAACCTACGACCTCCCGTCCCCCAGACGGACGCGCTACCAGACTGCGCTATAGCCCGCTCGACGAGGCGGGGTGTAGCCGGGCGCGCAGGGGGTGGCAAGAGGGGGCGGAGAGGTTTTTGCGTGCCGAGCGGTGCGACGTGAAGGCAGGGCCGGGCGGGCGCCTGCGGGGCGGCGCGGCGGCGGCGCGGCGGCGGCCCAGGGCGGGCGCTCGGGCGGCCTGAAACGACGAAGGCGCCGCGGAGGGGCGGCGCCTTGCGGAGGGGGCGGGCGAGGCCCCGGGTCATGCCCGGGGCGCGGCGAGCGGGGCGCCCGTCGCTCAGGCCGAGACGAGCGCGTCGGCGAGGCTGCGGAACAGCGGCGCGCCGTCGGTTCCGCCGTGGGCCGGGTCCACCGCCCGCTCGGGGTGGGGCATCATGCCAAGCACCCGGCGGTTGGCCGAGAGCACGCCGGCGATGTCGTGCACCGCGCCGTTGGGGGCGCCCTGGGCGTAGGTGAAGGCGACGCGGTCCTCGCCCTCGAGCTCGGCCAGCGTGTCGGGGTCGGCCACATAGGCGCCGTCGTGGTGGGCGATCGGGATCGTCGCCACGTCGCCCGCGTTCCAGGCGGAGGTGAACGGGCTGGCCGAGGTCTTCACGCTCAGGGCCACCGGCTTGCACAGGAACTTGAGGTTCCCGTTGCGCAGGAGCGCGCCGGGCAGCAGGCCGGTCTCGGTCAGGATCTGGAAGCCGTTGCAGACGCCCAGCACGTGGCCGCCGGCATGGGCGAAGTCGGAGACGGCGCGCATGATCGGCGACTTGCCCGCGATGGCGCCGCAGCGCAGGTGGTCGCCGAAGGAGAAGCCGCCGGGCAGGGCCACGAGGTCGAGGCCCCTGGGCAGCGCCGTCTCCTTGTGCCAGACCATCTCGACCGGCGCGGAGGCGACCGCCTGCAAGGCCACCTGCATGTCCCGGTCGCAGTTCGAGCCGGGGAAGACGATGACCGCGGCGCGCATCAGGCAATCTCGATCTTGTAGGATTCGATCACCGGGTTGGCGAGCAGCGCCTCGCACATCTTCTTCACTTCGGCCTCGGCGGCGGCGGGATCGGTCTGGGCGAGCTCGAGCTCGATCAGCTTGCCCTGGCGGACGCCCTCGACGCCCTCGAAGCCGAGGGTCCCGAGCGCGTGGCGGATCGCCTCGCCCTGCGGGTCGAGCACGCCGGATTTCAGCGAGACGTGGACGCGGGCCTTCATGGCGGATCTCCCGGGGCCGTTTGAGGGGATTTGCGCCGCGCGATAGCGCGGAATGGACGACGGGGCAAGCGGGCGGGCGGTCGCGGCGGGGCGGCGCGGGCGGCCCTCGCGTCGGCTGCGCCTCCGCATCGCCCCGCCCGGCCGTCCCCCTCACGGGCTCCGGGGCGCGGGCGGCGCGCCGGGATCAGCGGCAGGGCGCGTCGGGGCGGGCGGCCTCGGCCGCGAGCAGGCGGTCGATCGTGGCGCGGGAGACGGCGCCGGTGGCGACGGTTCCGCCGATCACGACGACCGGCGTGCCGAGGAAGCCCAGCGTCTCGGCCGCGCGGGCGGTGGCGGTGAGCGCGGCGTCGGTGCGGCGACCGGCCATGTCCTGCGCGAGGCGGTCGGGGTCGAGGCCGAGCGAGGCTGCGGTCTGCGCCAGGTAGGCGGGGGTGATCACGAAGCGCGCGGCCAGCAGGCGGCGGCGCATCGGCTCGGCCGCGCCCTGGGCGGCGGCGGCGAGCGTGGCGCGCGCGGCGAGGCGGGAGCCCTCGCCCAGCACCGGCCATTCGTGGTGGACGAGGCGCAGGTCGGGGCGGTCGGCCGCCAGGTCGACCACGATCTCGTCGAGGCGGCGGCAGTAAGGGCAGTTGGCGTCGGAGAAGACGGCGATCCGGTCTCGGGCCTCGGGCGGGCCTTCGGCGGGGACGCCGGGGGCGGACCAGATCAGGCCGCAGAGCTCGCCGGGAGCGGGGGCTGCCGGGCGCTCGGCGGCGTCGAGGCCGACCATCGCCGCGCCGCCGGCCGAGGCGCCGCCGGGGCCGGAGGCGAGGTGGCGGAAGCCGGGATAGGCGGCGACGGGGACGAACTCCGTCCCCGCGGCGCGTTGCAGACCGGTCCACGCGGCGAAGGCCATGACCACGATCAGCGCGACGCCCAGGGCCGCGGCGGCGAGCGTTCGGGGCGTCATCGGGCGGCGGCCTCCGGGCGATGGGGCGCGGTGCGGCGGCGCGCCGGCGGCGGGGATGGCGGGCGGGGAGGGCGCGCGGGGCGCGCGGGGGCGGGAGGGCGCGATCCTCGCCGCGGGCGGCGCAAAAGAAAAGCGCCCGCCGGGGGCGGGCGCGCTTTCGTGACCGGGCGTGGGCCGGCGGCTCAGTGGACGAGCTTCGGCCCGGCGGCGGCGCGGCCCTGGCGGCGGGGCATTATCCCCAGGCGCGAGGCGACCTCGGAATAGGCGTCGGCGAGATCGCCCAGGTCCTTGCGGAACACGTCCTTGTCGAGCTTCTGGCCCGTCTTCACGTCCCACAGGCGGCACGAATCCGGGCTGATCTCGTCGGCCACGATCACGCGCTGGTAGTCGCCCTCGTAGATGCGCCCGCACTCGATCTTGAAGTCGACCAGCCGGATCCCGACGCCGAGCATCATGCCAGAGAGGAAGTCGTTCACCCGCAAGGCCAGGGCGATGATGTCGTCGACGTCCTGCTGGGAGGCCCAGTTGAAGGCCGCGATATGCTCCTCGGTGACCATCGGGTCGCCGAGCTTGTCGTCCTTGTAGTAGAACTCGATAATCGGGCGGGGGAGGTGCATGCCCTCCTCCAGCCCCAGCCGCTTGGCGAGGCTGCCGGCGGCGATGTTGCGCACCACGACTTCGAGCGGGATGATCTCCACCGCGCGGATCAGCTGCTCGCGCATGTTGAGGCGGCGGATGAAGTGGGTGGGGACGCCGATCTCGTTGAGGCCGGTCATGATGTGCTCGGAGATGCGGTTGTTGAGCACCCCCTTGCCGTCGATGACGTCCTTCTTCTCGGCGTTGAAAGCGGTGGCGTCGTCCTTGAAGTGCTGGATCAACGTGCCCGGCTCGGGACCCTCGTAGAGGATCTTCGCCTTGCCTTCGTAGACCAGTCTGCGTCGCGCCATCGGGAGCCCCGGAAAAAGATCGACGGGCGCGCGGGAGGATCCCGCGCGCCGGGGACTGCCGTTTAGTCGCTCGCTTGACCTGTCGCAAGGATTCTTCCGGCCATGCGGGCGAGCGTGGGTCTGGGTTCCGCGGCGCGGATTCCCTATCTTGAGAAGACGCCGGGGGGAGGCCCGGATTTGCACAGGCGGAGGACCGCGATGACCACCTTCGACGATCGCGAGCGGGCGTTCGAGAACAAGTTCGCCCATGACGAGGAGATGCGCTTCCGCGCCGAGGCCCGGCGGGACCGGCTGCTGGGGCTGTGGGCGGCCGGGCTGATGGGGCTCGACGGCGAGGCGGCGGCGGACTACGCGCGCTCGATCGTGGTCGAGGATCTCAAGGAGGCGGGCGACGACGACGTCTTCCGCAAGGTGAAGGCGGACCTGGAGGCGAGAGACCTGCCGGCCGACGGCCTTCGGGCGAAGATGGACGAGCTGCTGATCGAGGCCAAGGCCCAGGTGATGGGCGAGGTCGAGTGAGCGGCCCGCGGGTCCTGCGGGACCCGCGGCGACAGGACCAGGGGGCGGCGCGCCGGGCCGGCGCGCCGCCCTTTTCGCTGCCGGGCGCCTGGCGCGGGGCTCAGCCGCGCAGGGCGAAGAAATGATCGAGCGGACCGTGCCCGCCGCCTGCGTCGAGCCCGTCTGCCGCCTGCATCGCCGCCGCGACGTAGGCCTTGGCGCGGCGGGCGGCCTCGGGCAGGTCGCCGGCGGTCAGGGCGAGCTGGGTGGCGAGCGCCGAGGACAGGGTGCAGCCCGCGCCATGGGCGTTGCGGGTGACGATGCGCGGACCCTCGAGCAGGAGCTCGCCCCCCTCCCAGGCTAGCAGGTCGGGGCTGGGGCGGTCGCCGGGCAGGTGCCCGCCCTTCAGGAGCACCGCCCTGGGCCCGAGGGCGAGCAGGGCGCGCGCGGTCGCCGACATCTCCGCCTCCGAGACGATCTCGGGGGCGCCGAGGAGGACGGCGGCCTCGGGCAGGTTCGGGGTCAGCACGTCGGCGAGGGGCAGCAGCGTGCGCATCGCGGCCTCCGCCTCGGGCGCGAGCAGGCGGTGGCCCCCCTTTGCGACCATCACCGGGTCGAGCACCGTGACGGGCGGGCGGCGGGCGGCGAGGACGGCGGCCACCGCCTCGACCACCTGCGGGTCGCCGAGCATGCCCAGCTTCACCGCGTCCACGGGGACGTCGTCGAAGACCGCCTCGACCTGGGCCGCGACGAAGGCGGGGGGGAGCATCTGCACCTCCCGCACGCCGCGGGTGTTCTGCACGGTCAGGCCGGTCAGCGCGGCCATGGCGTAGCCGCCGTTGGCCGAGATCGCCTTCAGGTCGGCCTGGATCCCGGCGCCGCCGGACGGGTCGGAGCCGGCGATCGACAGGATGTTGGGCACGGCGCGGGTCATGGGCGGGACTTTCCTTCGGGGGGCGGGCCTTCGGGGGGCGGGCCGGCCTCCCAGGCGTCGAGGAGGGCGCGGGCCTCGGCCAGCGGATCCTCGGCGGCGCAGAGGGCGGAGACGACGGCGAGGCCGGCCGCCCCCGCCGCTCGGGCGGCGGGGGCATGGGCGGCCGACATGCGGCCGATGGCGAGGACGGGGACCGGGCAGCGCGCGGCGATGGCGGCGAGGCCTTCGAAGCCGATGGCGGGGGCGGCGTCGGTCTTGGTGGGGGTCGCGAAGACCGGCCCCGCGCCGACGTAGTCGATCGCCGACCAGTCCACGCCTTCGAGCTGGGCGGGATCCTCGATCGAGAGGCCGAGGATCGCGTCGGGGCCGAGCAGGCGGCGGGCCTGCGCGACTTCGGCGTCGGTCTGGCCGACATGGGCGCCGTGGGCGCCGACCTCTGCCGCCAGGTCGGGGCGGTCGTTGACCAGCAGGCGGGCGTGGGGAAAGGGCGCGAGGGCCGCGATCAGGGCGCGGGCGGCCGCCCGGAGCTCCGCGTCCGGGGCGGTCTTGTCGCGCAGCTGGATCAGGCCCGCGCCGCCGCGCGCGGCGGCGACGGCGGTCGCGACCACGCCGGCGCGGGCCGAAGGGTCGGTGACGAGGCTCAGGCGCGGATCGAAGGTCGGGCGGCTCATGCGGCCTCGATCCGGGCGCCGGCGTCGAGCTCGGCGGGCGTCAGCGCGTGCAGGGCGTCGAGGAAGGCCACGGCGAAGCCGCCGGGGCCCGTCGCGCCCTGCGCCGCCCGCTCGCCGGCGAGGCCGTAGAAGGCGAGCGCCGCGGCGGCGGCGTCGAGCGGATCCTCGCCGGTGGCGAGGAAGGCCGCGACGACGCCGGTCAGGGAGCAGCCCAGCGCGGTGACCTTCGGCATCAGCCCGTGGCCGTTCGCCACCCGCAGGGCGCGGGTCCCGTCGGTCACGAAATCCACCGGACCGGTGACTGCGACCACGGCGCCGCTGCGCCGCGCGAGGGCGCGCGCGCCGTCCTCTGCGGCCGAGACCTCGTCGCCCGCGTCGGCGCCGCTGGCCCCCGCCGCGCCGCCCGACTGGGCCAGGATCTCGGAGGCGTTGCCGCGGATCGCGGTGGGCCGCAGGTCCAGGAGGCGCGTGCAGGCTCCGCTGCGGTAGCCGGAGGCGAAGACGGCGACGGGGTCGAGGACCCAGGGCTTGCCATGGGCGACGGCGGAGGCGGCCGCAGCCTCCATCGCCTCGGCCCAGGGGGGCGAGATCGTGCCGATGTTGACCGTCAGGGCGGAGGCGACGGCGGCGAAGTCCGCGGCCTCCTCGCGCGCGTGGACCATGGCGGGCGAGGCGCCGGCGGCCAGCAGCACGTTGGCCATCACGTTCATCGCCACGTAGTTGGTGATGTTGTGGATCAGGGGCGCGGCCGCGCGCATCGCGGCGAGGCGAGCGCCGGGCGAGATCGGGGCGGTCTGCGTCATGGTCGGTCCTCCCTGGGTTCGGCGGGGGAGGACGCGGCGGGAGGCGCGGGGGGCGGTCCCGTCGCGACTCCCTCCGCCGGCACGATCCGGATCAGGTTCGAAGGGTGCGTCTCAGCCCCGCGGGGGCGCCCCTGTCGCGTCTGCGCGGACGCTAGACCGCGGCTGCGGGCCGTTGCAAGGGGCGCCGCTCAGGACAGGTCGGCGAGCGACTCGTGCAGGCCCTCGATCCGCTCGATGCGCCGGCGGGCGGCGGGGCCGAGGCGCAGCATCGCCTCCGAGGCCAGCAGGCGCACCAGGGCGAAGGCGGGGCCGGGGGCGTCGAAGGTCTGCGGCGTGTTCACCGCGCAGGCGAACGTCCACTTCGGCCGAGGCTCGCCCCGGGGCGCCGCGTCGGAGATCGACACGACGTCGGCCCCGGCGCCCACCAGCGCCCTGGCGAAGGCGGCGAAGCCGGCGGGCCGGCGCCGCAGGTCGACCAGCAGCACGGCGTCCTCGGGTCCGACGTCGCCCAGCGATTCGGCCGCGGTCTGCCCGTTCCAGTTCAGGAGCTGCACGTCGGGGCGGATCTGGCTGAACAGCATCCGCGCGTATTCCGCCACGAAGTAGCTGTTGCGGAACCCCACCGCCCGCATCCGCGGGGCGGTGGCGAGCCGGTGGGCGGCGGCGGTGATCCGGCGGGGGTCGAGGCGGGAGAAGGTCGCCTCGATCGCCGCGATCTCCGCCGCGCGATGGCGTGCGATCACCCCGTCGGCCGCGCAGTCCCCCGTCGCCGGATCGGCCCGGTAGAGCGGCGAGCCCGAGGCGCGCAACGCCCGGGAGGCGCGGCGGGCCTCGTCGTAGGAGGCGTAGCCCAGCCGACGGAACAGGCGCGAGACGGTGGGCGCGGAGACGCCGGCCCGCGCCGCGAGCTCGGTCGCCGGCCAGAGCGCCAGCTCGCCCGGCCCCTCGAGCACCAGATCGACCGCGCGCCGCTCCCCGTCGGGCAGGGCGGCGTAGACGCGGTGGATGCGCTGGATCAGCGACGCCTCGGAGGCGGACTCCGCCGTCTCGCGCGAGGCGCGAGTCGGCTTGGGCGATTCGCCCTGAAATGCTGATTTCATTCCCATTGACGGGATGAAAGATCAGTTTCATGTTCCTTGCAAGGTTCGAGGCGGACTCCCAGACCTGCCCCGAATCGCAGACCCCGAACGGCCCGGCCGCCTCCCCAGACGGTCCGGTCCGCCGACCTCGTGGCTTTCCCCGGGGTCTGCGCGCCCGCGTAGCTTGCAGGGCGCATGCGAGGCGGGACGCGCGACGGCTCCCCGGCCGTCAGGATCTCCCCGGATCCTGGAGCGCGCCCGCCCGCGGGATCGGCGCCGGGCGTCCCCACGCCCGGCGCCTCTGGATCCCTCCGCGTGCCGACGTCCCCCATGCCTGGCGGTGCAGCGACCTCGCGAAGCGGGGACGTCCGGTCGCGCTCGACGGGGCGCGGCGATGGGCTAGGATGTCGGCGCGGCTTCAGCGGAGGACGGCATGGGGCTCGACGACGAGCAGATCGCGGCGATCCGGGGCAGCTGGGCGCCGGTCTACGCCGCGCGGGATCTGGCGGCGGGGCTGTTCTACGGCCGGCTGTTCCAGATCGCGCCCGAGAGCCGGGCGCTGTTCTCGGGCGATCCGACCGAGCAGGGCCGCAAGCTGACCGAGACGCTGGCCTATGTGATCGAGGCGCTGGACCGGCCTGAGGCGCTGGTCGAGCCGGTCGAGGCGCTGGCGCGCCGCCACGTGGACTACGGCGTGCGCCCGGAGGATTACGCCGCGGTCGGGCGGGCGCTGATCTGGATGCTGGAGCGGCACCTGGGCGGCGGGTTCACGCCGCAGGCGCGCCTGGCCTGGGTCGCGGCCTACGACCATCTCGCCCGCCGCATGATCGCGGCCGCCTATCCGGAGGTCGGCGGCGCCGGCCTGCGGGCCCCGGGCGCGGCGGCGGCCGCCGAGGGCCGGGCCGGCGGTCCGGACACGGAAAGCTAACGGTCTTCGGGTCTTCTGCCGGGAGCTGATTCCCTATCCGCCCGGAGCAGAGCCATGGCCCATGACGGCGCAGACCCCTCCGCCGCCTTCGGCTTCTCCCGCCCCGGCGGGCAAGAGGACGGAGGCCGCGCCGCATGCGCCTGCTGATCGCCGACGACCACGCCCTGGTGCGCGACGCGCTGAGCGCGTTCCTCTCGCGCGAGCCCGACCTGCAGATCGCCGCGGCCGAAAGCCTGACCGAGGCCGTCGGCCGGATCGAAGGCGACGGCCCGTTCGACCTGGTGCTGCTGGACTACGAGATGCCGGGGATGGACGGGCTGGAGGGTCTGGGCCGGGCGCTGTCGCTGAATGCGGGCAAGCCGGTCGCGCTGATGTCCGGCGCGGCCAGCCGCCAGGTGGCGCGCGACGCGCTGGACGCGGGCGCGGCGGGCTTCCTGCCCAAGACCATCGCCGCCGCCTCGCTGGTGCATGCGGTGCGGTTCATGCTGGCGGGGGAGATCTACGCTCCCGTCGCCTTCATGACCGCGCCCGAGCCCGAGGCGGAGGCGCATCCGCTGGAGGACAAGCTCTCGGAGCGGGAGCGCCAGGTGCTCGGCGGGCTGTGCCGGGGGCTGTCCAACAAGGAGATCGCGCGGGAGCTGGCGCTTCAGGAGGTGACGGTGAAGCTGCACGTGAAGACGCTGTGCCGGAAGCTGGACGCACGAAACCGGACCCAGGCGGCGATGCTGGGGCGGGAGGCGGGGATCGCCTGAGACGCGCGCGTGGGGCGCCTCAGGGCGCCCGGTCAGGTGCAGACGGCGATGTGGCGCTCGTATTCCAGCGACTTGCGGTGCACCTCGGAGGCGACGCGGCGCAGCCATTCCTTGTTCTTCCAGCGCCCGCTGCGATAGCCGGCGTGGCCCTCGTGATAGGCGAGGTACTGGTTGTAGGCGTCGGTCATGGGGATTCCGTCGAGCCGGTTGCTCTTGGCCATGTACCAGCCCACGAAGTCGGAGGCGTCGTCGAAGTCGTCCCGGTCGGCGCCGCTGTTGCCGGTCTCCTTCTTGTACCAGTCCCAGGTGCCGTCGATGGCCTGGCTGAACCCGTAGGCCGAGGAGATGCGGCCGTTGGGAATGAAGCCAAGGATGTACTTCTTGGGCGGCGCCGCGTCGTCGCGGAACGAGCTCTCCTTCCAGATGATCGCCATGGCCACGTGGGCGGGGGCGTTCCACTTGCGCTCGGCGCGCAGGATCGCCCGCTCCCAGTGGGGGCGGTCGTCGAAGATCGCGCAGGCGTTCTCGACGTTGTCGGGTTGGGAATCGCTCGCGCAGCCGGAAAGGATCCCCAGCGCCAGGAGCGACGCGGCCGTGATGCGCGCCATCATGTCGGGTCCGCCTGTTTCGGTCGGTTGGGTCGTCTGCTCGTTATTGCAAGCCAATATAGCGCATTGCGGGCCGACGTTGAAGCGCGTCGTTCAGATCCCGGCGTCAGGGAGCATCAGCGCCAGCGCGATCGGGATGGTCAGCACCGCCACCAGGGTCGAGACGACGACGGCGCCGGCCACCCGCTCGGGCTCGGCGGCGTAGCGCTCGGCCATCAGGTAGGAGGTGACGGCGATCGGCATGATCATCTGCAGGATCAGCGCATGGGTCCCCGACAGGTCCACCCCCAGCGCCCAGGCGCCGAGCCAGCCGGCCGCCCCGCAGACCGCAATGCGCAGCAGCGAGAGCACGATCGCCGGCCCCACGCCGCTGACGGTCAGCCGCGCGACCGAGACGCCGAGCGTGACCAGCATCAGCGGGATCGCCATCTGCCCCGCAAGCTCGAGCGAGCGCATCAGGAACAGGGGCAGCTCCCAGCCGGTCAGGGCGAAGACGAGGCCCAGCGCCGCGCCGTAGAAGATCGGCTGCTTGGCGGCCTCCTTCGGCGAGCCGCCGCCGGAGACGATCCAGACCCCCGCCGTGAAGCTCAGGCAGGCCATCACCGCGAAGATCACCGCGGCCTGCGCGAGGCCGGTCTCGCCGAAGGCGAACATGGCGACGGGGATGCCGACGTTGCCGGTGTTGCCGAAGGTCAGCGGCGCGAGCCAGGTGCGCGTCGACAGGCCCGCGGCGCGCAGCATCGCCCACAGGCCAAGGCCCGCGGCCAGGTAGGCGATCAGCGAGGCGCCGGCGAGGCGGGCGAAGGCGTCGGGATCGAGCTCGGCCTTGGCGAGCGCGGTGAAGAGCAGCGCGGGCACCGAGATCGAGAAGCTCATCCGGGTGACGAAATCGACGCGGTAGTCGTGCCCGGCCTTCACCCATCCGAAGCCCACGAGGCCCAGCAGGAACACCGGGGCCACGATCTCGAGCACCTGGATTGCGATGTCCATCGGCGGAATGCTCCCTCGTCCAGGCCGGCGGCGCGCTCCAGGCGGGCGCTGGAGCCGTCGTCGGGGGCGTGAATCCGCGGTAGCACGCGCGGGCGCGGGCGTCGATGCGCGCGCCCCGCGGGATGTTGCGTTGCGGCGCCGCTCTGGACAGGCCGTGAACGATTTCCTAGGTTTCGGGATGGACAATCACGCCCAAGAGACTCGCAAGACGCCGGGGACGCGCATGGCCCACAGCCTCATGCATCGCGAAGCCAAGTTCCGCATCGGGCAGGTGGTGCGCCATCGCATCCACCCTTTCCGCGGCGTGGTCTTCGACGTGGATCCCGAGTTCGCGAACACCGAGGAGTGGTGGCAGGCGATCCCGGAGGAGAGCCGCCCGATCAAGGACCAGCCCTTCTACCACCTGCTGGCCGAGAACGAGACGAGCTACTACCACGCCTACGTCTCCGAGCAGAACCTGCTGCCTGACGACACCGGCGACCCGGTGGAGCATCCGCAGGTCCACGAGCTGTTCGGCGAGCTCGACGGCGGCCAGTACGAGATCGCCTCGATCCAGACCCACTGACCGATCCGCGCCTCGGCGACGGGGTCGACAGGATGCAGCGCCCCCGACCCCCCGGTCCGGGGGCGCTTTCGTCTTGCCGCCCAGAGCATCGCCACCGCCATCGCTCCGCCGACGGTCCAACCGATGCCCCGCCCGCCGATCGCGCGCCCGCGACGCCTGCCGCGTGGCCCCGCCGGAAGCGCCTGTTCTCCGGAGCCGTCTCTCGCGGATGCCGACCAGAGCGACTCGCCCCCTCCGGTCAAGGATCGCGAAGCGACCCCGCGGAGCGGGGCTCGTCCTTGACCGGAGGGGGCGAGTCGCTCAGGCATCGCAAGCGAGAGACGGATCCGGAGGACAGGCGCGGGCGCATTGTTCTTGGGTGAGTCAGGAGCCCGCCGGAGGCTCCCTCCTCCCCAATCCGTCGCGACCTGTCCGCAGGCGCCCCGCAGCCAAGCCCGCCCGCAGGGCGCCTGTAGACCGCCCGCGCCCGCAAGGGCGCGATCGCTCTCGTCCCCGCCGGTCGCCTCAGGCGCCCCAGGTCGCCCGCAGCACCCGGGTCCAGTTCTTCCAGCACAGCTTCTCGAGCAGCTCGCCCCCCATCCCCGCCGCTTCCAGCGCCTCGCGCAGCGCGGGCAGGCCGGCGGCGTCGCGGATCGGGGAGGGGATGCGGGCCCCGTCGAAGTCGGAACCGAGGCCGACGCGGTCCTCGCCCACCCGCTCCACCAGGTAGGCGAAGTGGGCGATCAGGGGGTCGAGCGTCTCCATCTCAGCCATCCGCCCGTCGGGGCGCAGGAAGCCGGTTGCGAGGTTCACGCCCACCATCCCGTCGCGTTCGCGGATCGCGTCGAGCTGGCGGTCGGTGAGGTTGCGCGCGTGGGGGCAGATCGCGTGGGCGTTGGAGTGGGTGGCGACGAGCGGCTTGCTCGAGACCTCGGCCACGTCCCAGAAGCCGGTCTCGGTGATGTGGGACAGGTCGATCATGATCCCGCGCCGGTCGCACTCGCGCACCAGTTCCCGGCCGAGCTCGGTCAGGCCCGGGCCGGTGTCGGGCGTAGACGGGAAGCGGAACGGCGCGCCGTGGGCGAAGATGTTGTTGCGGCTCCATACCGGCCCCAGCGAGCGCAGGCCCGCGGCCTCGAGCACGTCGAGCACGCGCAGCTCGGGGTCGATCGCCTCGGCCCCCTCGATGTGCAGGATCGCGGCGACGCGGCCTTCGGCGAGGCAGGTCTCGATCTCGGCGGCGGTCCGCACCACGCTCAGGGCGCCGCGGGCCTGCAGGCGCAGCAGGATGCCGGCCTCGGCCATCGTGATCTCCAGCGCGCGGGAGCGGGGAAGGTCGTCGGGCAGGGGGACGGAGTAGCCGTTGGGGTCGTCGTCGCGCCCGAAGCCCATCGAGAAGTCGTCGTTGGGCGCGAAGCAGGCGAAGAAGCCGCCGCCGAGCCCCCCCGCCTGGATCCGGGGCAGGTCGAGATGGCCGCCGCAGCCCTCGATGAACAGGTCCTCCGGCGACTGGCCGCCCTCCTCCGCGCGCCAGAGCTTCAGAAGCACGTCGTTGTGGCCGTCGAAGACGGGAGGGGTGGCGGACATGGAGGGCTCCTCGGGAGGGGGGCGCGCGGACCTGCGCGGGGGGAGCCTAGGGCGGAACGCAGGCGGTGGAAACCGCGCCGTCAGCCGCGGCGCAGCGGCATGAGCAGCAGCGCGCCGGAGAGGGAGAGGAGCAGGGTCGCGAGAAGCGTCGCCTCCGCCCCGCCGAGCGCGCGCAGCGCGCCGCCCAGGGACGGCGAGGCGGCCATGCCCGCGATCCAGGCGAGCGCCGCGGCGCCGGAGACGGAGCCGTAGTCGCCGGTGCCCGAGGTCTCGGCCAGCACCACCGGGCGCAGGATGGTGACGGTTCCGATGCTGATCCCCTGCAGGGCCACGAACAGCGCCGCGCCGGCGAGGCCGAGCCCCCAGCCCGCCGAGAGCAGGGCGACGGAGGCGAGCGCGAGCCCGGTCAGCGAGGCGGTCGCGAGCCGACGCGGCGGCCAGCCGGGAGGCGAGGCGATCAGGGCGATCCGCCCCACCACCTGCATCGGCCCCACCGCCGCCGCCACGCTGATCGCGATCGCCTGGGGCACGCCCTGGGCCGCGAGCAGCGGCAGCATGTGGGCCGCGACGATGCCATGGGCGACCGAGGCCCCCAGGAAGGCCGCCACGATCCGCGCGACGCCGGGGCGGCGCAGGGCGGTCAGCACGCTCAGCCCCCGGGAGACGGGGGCGCCGGGCGCGCGCGGCGGCGCCTCGCGCTCGATCCGCCGGGCGGACCAGGCGAGGAGGGGCGCGGCGAGCAGGGCGGCGACCCCGGCCATGCCGAGCGCCGCGCCGCGCCAGCCGAAGGCGGCCTCGAGGGCGGCGTTGGCGGGGAAGGAGACGAGGGTCGCGAAGCCCGCGGTCAGGGTGACGGCCGCGATGGCGCGCCGGGCCGAGAGGCCGCGGGCGCGGGTGAGCAGGGCGAAGCAGGGCTCGTAGAGGCAGAAGGCCGAGCCCGCGCCGACCACGGCCCAGCCCAGCAGGAACAGCGGCTTGGCCGCGGCGAGCGCCACCAGGCAGAGGCCCAGCGCCCCGAGCAAGGCGCCCGCGGGCATGGTCCAGGGCGCCCGGCCCCGGTCCACCCAGCGCCCCGAGGTGGGCGCGAGGCAGGCCATGGTGGCGAGCGACAGGGTCATGGCGAGCGAGGCGGGCACGGCGGCGGCGGCGAACTCGGCCTCGAACCGCGGCAGCAGAGCGGGGAAGGTATAGTAGAGGGCCGACCACGCGAGGAGCTGGCCCAGCGAGATCACCGCGACGGCGAGGCGGTCGGGCGGCGGCGCGCCGTCGGGGGCGCGGCTGGTCTCCGCCTTCTGGTGCATCGTCATGGGTCGTCGGTCCGGCCGGGCGGGCGGCCCCTCGCCGTCCGGGAGACATCAGTGACGGGAAGCGCGGCGGGAGGGAAGGGGGCGCGGCGACGCCGGCCGCGGCAAAGCGGCCGGTGGGGCGTGGGCGAGCGCGCCGGGGACCGCGCGGCGGCCGGGGTCAGCGCGCCTCGTGCGCGATCTCGCGGGGGCGGGCGAGGGAGAGCAGGCGGCGGCCGAGGGGGATCAGCGCCGGGATCGCGGCGGCGGCGAGGACCAGGACCGCGGGGCGGCCGGCTGCGAGGTCGAGGTTGGCCGCGAGGATCCGCTCTGCGGGCAGGCCGGTGAGCGTCGCGTGCCAGGCGTATTCCGAGAAGGCGGTCAGCGCGGCGGCGAGGATCGCCGCGCCGAGGATCCGCGCCTCGGGGAAGGCGCGGCCGGGGGCGAGGCCCAGCGGCGTCCGGTGCAGCATGAGGGCTGCGAAGAGGCCGAAGAGGAAGGCGGGCTCGGCCACGTCCAGCTTCTCCTGCAGGGCGTAGTGGGCGAGGCCGAGGACGGCGATCGCGTAGGCCAGCCGATGCAGGCGGCGCCAGTTCGCGCCGAGGCGCCGGATCGCCCGGTCGAAGGAGGTGGCGGCCAGCGCGGCGAAGGCCAGCAGCGCCGTGAAGCCGATGGCGAGGTAGAGGCGCTGCACGATCTCGGAGGCGATGCGCAGGGGCTGGAGCTGCTGCTCGACCGCGTAGAGGCCGAAATGGGCGGCGGCGTAGGCGAAGGCGGTCAGGCCGATCATCCGCCGCACCTGCGCAAGCCGTCCCCAGCCGGTGATTCGACGCAGCGGCGTCAGCGCCAGCGACAGCAGCAGGAAGCGCAGCGCCCAGAGGCCGGTGAGGTGCTCGGCCTCGTGGATCGGCTCGGCGCCGAGCGCCAGGGGCCCGAAGGCGCCGGCGAGGGCGAGCGCCAGCCACAGGCCGGGGGCGAGGGCCAGCGCGAAGACGCCGCCGCGCAGGGGCGACAGCCGGCCGCCCCGGTCGTGCCAGGGGGACCAGTCGCCGGCCATCCGTCGCCAGGCGTCGGGTCGTGCGGCGGCGGCAGGGGTCATGGGGCGTCCTCTTCCTCGCTCGGGCCCGTCCGGCGCGGGGACGGGCGGCCTTGAAGACTCAGTTACGGCGGATCGGCTCCGGGCGCCTCCCCGATCACGAAAATGTCGGCCGGGCGGAGGCCCACCGCGCGCGTTCGCGGGCGGTGGTTTCGGGGCGCGATCCGCGCTAGAGGGTGGCGCGAGTCGACGGCCCGACGTGGGCCGTCCGCTCCTGCGCCGTCCGGGAGCCTCCGGCCCCCCGGCGCCGGGGCAACGCACAGGAGGGCGCCATGGGTCTCGACCGCTCGGAAATCGCGAAGCGGGCCGCCGCGAAGGCCGCCCTCGACCTGGTGCGGGACGGCATGCGGCTGGGCCTGGGCACCGGCTCGACCGCGAAATGGTTCGTCGACCTGCTGGGCGAGCGCGCCCGGGCGGAGGGGCTGGACCTGACCTGCGTCGCCACCAGTCTGCGCACCGCGCGCCAGGCGGAGTCGGCGGGGCTGAAGGTGGTCACGTTGGACGAGGCCGGCTGGCTGGACCTGACGGTCGACGGCGCCGACGAGTTCGATCCCGACCTGAACCTGATCAAGGGCGGCGGCGGCGCGCTGCTGCAGGAGAAGATCGTGGCCACCGCCTCGGACCGGATGGTGGTGATCGCCGACCAGTCCAAGCAGGTGGAGCATCTGGGCGCGTTCCCGCTGCCGGTCGAGATCGTGACCTTCGGCTGGGAGACGACCAAGGCCATCGTCGAGGAGACGCTGGAGGACATGGACGTCGCCGGCACCCTGACCACCCTGCGCATGGACGGGGACGAGCCCTTCGTCACCGACTGCGGCAACTTCATCATCGACTGCCGGCTGAAGCGGATCGGCGACGCCGACGAGCTCGCCGCCCAGCTCAACGCCATTCCCGGCGTGGTGGAGACGGGCCTGTTCATCGACATCTGCGACCGGGTGATCGTCGGCTACGAGGACGGCGGCGTCGAGGTCCTGGAGATCGACGACGAGGAAGAGGACGAGGACGACTTCGTCTGAGCGGCTCCGCTGGCGCGCGCGTGATCGCGCGCGAGCGGTTTCCCCGGGCTTTCGCCCCCGCATCGCCCCGGCGCCCATGGCGCCGGGAGCGCTGCGGGACTAAGTGTGGGCGCGAACCAAGCCGTGGGCCTGCAAGGGGGGCCTGAAAGGGGGAGAGGCGCATGGCCTACGACTACGACCTGATCGTCATCGGCGCGGGCTCCGGCGGAGTGCGCGCGGCGCGGATGTCCGCGCTGGCCGGCGCCAAGGTCGCGATCGTCGAGGAATACCGCTACGGCGGCACCTGCGTGATCCGGGGCTGCGTGCCCAAGAAGCTGATGGTCTACGCCTCCGCCTTCGCCGAGAGCTTCGAGGATGCCAAGGGCTACGGCTGGACGGTGGGCGAGAGCCGCTTCTCCTGGCCCGACTTCATGGCCGCCAAGGACCGCGAGATCGCCCGGCTGGAGGGGATCTACGCCCGCAACCTCGGCGCCGCCGGCGTCGAGCTGCACCGGGCGCGAGGCGTGGTGACGGGGCCGCATTCGGTGCGCCTGAGCTCCCACGACAAGGACCTGACGGCGAAGCATATCCTGGTCGCCACCGGCGGCGCGCCCTTCGTGCCCGACGTGCCCGGCGCCTGCCACGCGATGACTTCGAACGAGGTGTTCGAGCTGCCGGAGATGCCGAAGCGGATCGTGATCGTGGGCGGCGGCTACATCGCCTGCGAGTTCGCGGGCGTGCTGAACGGGATGGGCGCGAAGGTCGTCCAGCTTTACCGCGGCGAGCGGATCCTGCGCGGCTTCGACGGCGAGGTCGCGGGCTTCGTGCAGGCCGAGATGATCAAGAAGGGCGTCGAGATCCGGGTGGAGAGCGACGTCGCCGCCATCGGCGATCCGACCGAGAGCGGCCTGGCGGTGGAGCTGACCTCCGGCGAAACCATCGAGACCGACGCGGTGCTCTACGCCACCGGCCGCCATCCGAACGCCCGCGGGATCGGGCTGGAGGAGGCGGGGGTGAAACTGGGGGCGAAGGGCGAGGTGGTGGTGGACGAATACTCGCGCACCAGCGTCCCCTCGATCTGGGCGATCGGCGACGTGACGGACCGCGTGGCGCTGACGCCGGTCGCGATCCGGGAGGGCGCGGCCTTCGCGAAAAGCGTCTTCGAGGGGGAGCTGACCGCGGCCGATCACGAGCTGATCCCGACGGCGGTCTTCACGCAGCCCGAGATCGGGACCTGCGGCATGACCGAGGAGGCGGCGCGCGAGACCCACGACATCGAGGTCTACGCGGCCGATTTCCGCCCGATGATGCACACGATGTCGGGCCGCGACGAGCGGATGCTGATGAAGCTGCTGGTGGACAAGGCCACCCGCAAGGTGCTGGGCTGCCATCTGGTGGGGCACGGGGCGGGCGAGATGATCCAGCTCGCCGGCATCGCCCTCAAGATGGGCGCCACCAAGGAAGACTTCGACCGGACCGTCGCCGTGCATCCCACGGCGGCCGAAGAGCTGGTCACGATGAAGACTCCGACGCGCTGAGCGCGTCGCTCCACCGGAGCGCGAGGGTTTCCGCCCGCGCGCCCCGTCTGCTACACGAAGAACCGAATACAGCTGCAATATCCCGGGAGGACATCAGGGACATGCCCTTCTCCAACAACTCCGGCGGCCCATGGGGCGGCGGGGGTCGCGACAGGAACTCGGGCGGCGGCGGCGGCCGCGGCCCATGGGGCGGGGGCGGTGGCTCCGGCGGCGGCGGCGGCGGGGGCGACCAGGGCCCCGACATGGACGAGCTGCTGCGTCAGGGCCGCGACCGCCTCAAGGTGATCTTCGGCGGCCAGGGCGGCGGCGGCGGCAACCGCGGCGGCGGCGGCTCGGGCCTGCCTGACGGCATCGGGCGCGGCGGCTACGTGCTGGCGGCCGTGGCGCTGGTCGGCGCGTGGCTCGCGGCCTCGCTCTACACCGTCGACACGTCCGAGCAATCGGTCGAGCTGCGGCTGGGCGAATTCGCCTCGATCGGGGAGCAGGGCCTGAACATCGCGCCCTGGCCGATCTACACCTACGAAGTGCTGCCGGTCACCCGCGAGAACGTCATCAACATCGGCCAGGAGCGTCCGCGCACCGGCGGCAGTCAGCAGACCGACGCCGGCCTGATCCTGACGGGCGACGAGAACATCGTCGACGTCGACTACCAGGTGGTGTGGAACATCTCCGATCCGGCCGCCTTCCTGTTCAACCTCGCCGAGCCCGAATCCACGATCCGCGCCGTCTCCGAAGCGGCGATGCGCGAGGTCATCGGGCGCTCCGAGCTGTCGCCGATCCTCAACCGCGACCGCGCCATCGTCTCCCAGGACGTGCAGGCGCTGATCCAGTCGACGCTCGACAGCTACCAGTCGGGCGTCAACATCGTGCGCGTCAACTTCGACAAGGCCGACCCGCCGCGGGAGGTCATCGACTCGTTCCGCGACGTGCAGGCGGCCGGCCAGGACCGGGTGCGGCTCGAGAACCAGGCCGAGGCCTACGCCAACCGGGCGCTGGCCGAGGCGCGCGGGCAGTCCGCGCAGCTGGTGCAGGAGGCCGAGGCCTATGCGGCCCAGACCGTCAACGAGGCGCGCGGCGAGGCAGCCCGCTTCGAGTCCATCTACGACGCCTATTCCGAGTCCCAGGACGTGACGCGCAAGCGTCTCTACCTCGAGACCATGGAGCGGGTGCTGGGCGACGTGGACAAGATCATCGTCAGCGACGGCATCGCGGGCGGCGGCACGGGGGGCGGGGGCGTGGTGCCCTATCTGCCGCTCGACCAGATGCGGCGCAGCCAGGGCGGGGGGGCCGACCGATGAAGAAGCTTCCCATCCTGATCGGCGTCGTCGTGGTCGCCGTCTTCGTGCTGGTCAACTCGATCTTCATCGTGGACGAACGCCAGCAGGCCCTGAAGCTGCAGTTCGGCCAGGTGGTCGGGCAGACCGAGGGCTACCGGGAGCCCGGGCTCTACTTCAAGATCCCGCTGATCCAGACGGTGATCTTCTACGAGGACCGGATCCTGCCGCTGGAAGGCGGCGAGCTGGAGGTCACGCCGATCGACGACCGCCGCCTGGTGGTCGACGCCTTCGCCCGCTGGCGCATCACCGATCCGGTGCGCTTCCGCCAGGCTGTGAGCAGCGAGATGAACGCCCTGCCGCGGCTGGAGCGGATCCTCAACGCCTCGCTGCGCGAGGTGCTGGGCTCGGTCACCTCGGACACGATCCTGTCGGACGAGCGCTCGGAGCTGATGACCCGCATCCGCGACACCACGCGGGCGCAGTCGCAGAACCTGGGCGTGCAGATCGTCGACGTGCGTCTGCGCCGGGTGGACCTGCCGCAGCAGAACCTCCAGGCCACGTTCGAGCGGATGCAGGCCGAGCGCCAGCGCGAGGCCGCCGACGAGCGGGCCCGGGGCGAGGAGGCCGCCCAGCGGATCCGCGCCAACGCCGACCGCCAGGCGATCGAGCTGGTCTCGGAAGCGCGGCGGGAGTCGGAGGTGATCCGAGGCGAGGCCGACGGCGAGCGCAACCGGATCTTCGCGACCGCCTATGGCCGGGACGAGGAGTTCTTCGCCTTCTACCGCTCGCTGCGGGCCTATGAGACCGCGCTGCAGGGGCGCAACTCCTCGATCGTGCTGACGCCGGACAGCGAATTCTTCCGCTACTTCGGCGAAGGCGAGCTGCAGCGGATGGTCGAGGAGACCGCGCCCGCGGATGCCGCCGGGACCGAGGCGTCGCAGGCTCCGGCCGAGCCGGCGCCCGCGGCCGCGCCCTCGGGCGAGGCGACGCCGACGACCCCGGCGCCTGCCGCGGACTGAGGCGAACCGAGAGCGGATGCGGCCGGCGGCGCGGGACCTCGCGCCGCCGGTCTGCGTTTCCGGCGGGCGTCTCGCCCGCCTTTTTCATGGCCGGAGGTCCTCGCGCGATGCGTGATCTTCTGTTCGCCCTGGGCGCGATCCTGGCGGTGGAGGGGCTGCTGCTGGCGACCTCGCCGCATCGGCTGGAGCAGTTGCTTGAGCTGATGCGCGACTGGGGGCCGGAGCGGCTGCGCTACGCGGGGCTGGCCTGCGCGACTGCCGGGGTGGCGCTGCTGCTGCTGGTGCGCTGAGGGGGCGCGGGCCCCCTCAGGCGGTCTCGGCCGCGACGCGGGAGAGGGGGGCGACCAGGGCCTCGATCCGCTGCTCGTCGGCGAAGGGATGGGCGAGGCGCACCGCGTCGACCGAGATCCGCGAGAGGATCTTCGCCGCCGGCTCGAGCGTGCGCGCGACCTCCGAGGAGCGGCCGAGCGCCTCGAGCGTCGCGGCGCGGAGCAGGCGCGTCTGGGCCCAGTCGGGGCGCAGGGCGAGGGCCCGGTCGGTGCATTCCAGCGCGCCCTCCCAGTCGCCGATGGCGAAACGGGCCAGCGCGGGCGCGCGGATCCAGGCGGCGGCCTCGGCGGCGCCGGGGGCCGCGGCGAGCGCCCGGGCGGCCCAGTCGCCGGCCTCGTCCGCGTCGCCGGCGAGCGCCAGCAGGCGGGCCATCTCGCCGATCGCGGGCGCGAAGCCGGGGGCCAGCGTCAGGGCGCGGAGCTGGTGGGCGCGGGCGCTGTCGAGGTCGAGCATCAGCGAGGCGGCGAGGCCCAGAACGTGCTGCGGCCAGGGATCGCCCGGCGCGCGGCGCAGGGCGCGCAGCGCCAGTTCCCGGCCGCGGAACAGCGCCTCCCGCGGGCCGGCGGACCAGCCGGACCAGCATTCCTCGAGATGGCTCAGGGCCAGGATGCAGAGTTCGGCCGCGTCCGCCTCGCCGGAGCGGGCGCGCGGATCCAGCAGCGCGCGGGCGGTCTCGGCGGCGCGGGGGCCGCCGTGCATGACCAGGCCACGGGCGCGCATCAGACGCGGCCAGGCGCTGTCGGCGGAGGGGGCGGCGAGGGCGGCGCGGGTCTCGAGTTCCGTGAGATCGGCGCAGAGGGCGCCGGCCAGCGCGCGGCCGAGGCCGACGGCGGTGGAGAGCTCGCCCCCCGGGGCCATGGCCAGCCGGCGCGCGGCGACCGAGGCGGCGTCGCCCATGCGGGAGGCCGCGACGATCTCGGCCGCGGTCTCCTCGCCGATCTCGACGCGCAGCGTGACGGCGTAGTCGGCGGCGCGGGCGAGGTCGGCCACGCAGATGCCCGAGGCCTCCAGCGCCGCGGTGCCGCGCACGCGCATCCAGCAGATACGGGCGAGCTGCTCCAGCGCCGCCTCGGCAACCGCCATGGCGACCGCGCATTCACGGGTCTGGCCCAGGCTGGGGGCGATGGCCACCAGCGGGCGGTCGTCCGGGGCGGGCTTGCGGGCGGCGCGCTCGGGCGCCGTGCGGGCGGGGGCGGGCGCCGACGGCCGGGCGGGGCGGGCGTCGGGGATCAGGGCGTCGAGGTCGATCTCGGGCGGTCCGCCGAGCTCCTCCTCGAACAGGGTCTTGCAGGCCTCGACGGCGCGTTTCGCCTGGGGGATGCGGCCGGCGGCGACGTGGATGCGCACCAGCGAGGCGTGCACGTCCTCCTGCAGGCTGTCGATGTCGAGGAGTTTTCGCGCGGCGGCGGCGGCGCGGTCGAGGCGCCCGGCGCTCTCGTCGAGGAGCATCAGGCGCAGGAGTCCGTCGCCGACGGCGGCCTCGATCTGGGAGTTGCGCGCGGCGACCCAGTCCTGAAACACCGCCTCGGGCACCGCGAGCGGGGAGAGGAGCGGCCCCCCGTAGCTGTCGATCAGCGCCGAGAGGCCCGAGGTCTCGCGCGAGGCGTAGGCGGTCTCGACCCGCTCGAGGTCGGTGACGACCGAGCCGGGGAGAAGGGCGATCTGCCCGCCCGGCGTCTCGATCACCTGGTCGAAGAGCGGGCCCATGGCGCGCTTCATCCGCCGCAGCTCCTGGCGCAGCGAGGCGCGGCCCTGGTCGGGGGAGCCCTGGGACCAAAGCAGGTCCACCAGCACGTCGCGCGTCGCCGTGCGTCCGGGCTGCATCGACAGATAGGCGAGCACCGCCAGGCCCTTGGCGCCGAGCCCGGTGAGCGCGGCCCCGTCGGGACGCCGCGCCAGCGCCGCGCCGAGCAGGCGCAGCTCCATCACCGGACCGGCGCCGGTTCCTTTAGACGGTTTCGTCTGCATGACGACGATCGCGCCCTTTCCTTCGGCCGGCATTTCGCCCGCGCCGCCACGCACCATGGCCGCACCATCCCCTCGGCGCGGCGGGCCCCTGCGCAGACCGGCCGCCTCTGTCCCTGTCGTCCAGCCCCCTGGGCCGGCGCGCGACCCCCCGGTCGGCGCGCGGCCCGGCTCTCCGCGCCGTCGCTGGCGGCTGGGCTCCGGCCCTGATAGACCGGTGACAGCCGCGCATCGTCCGCGCGTTATCAAGACCTTCCGCGTGCCGCGGGTCCTTGGCAAGGGGCAAGCGGACGCCTCGTCCCGCCCCGGCCGCGGAACCGGCCGTCCGGCGGGCCTCCACCGGGAGCCACGATGAGCCACGAATCCTCCGCCACCGCCCCCGCCGCAGGCGCCGTCGCGCTGGATGCGCCGACCGCCGATCCCCATGGCCTGCCGCCCTTCGCCGCGGCCACGCCGCAGGCGATCCGGGAGGCCTTCGGCCGGGCGCTGGCCGCCCACAAGGCCGAGATCGCCGCGATCCGCGATTCGGCCGACGCCCCCACCTTCGCCAACACCATCGAGGCGCTGGAGGCCGCGGGCCGCGGCCTGGGGCGGGTTGCGACCGTCTTCTACACGCTCGCCTCCACCTGCTCGGACGACCCGATCCGGGAGCTGGAGCGCGAGATGGCGCCGGTGATGTCGCGCCACTGGTCGGCCGTCTCGATGGACCCGGCGCTGGCTGCGCGCGTCGACGCCGTGCCGGAGGACGGGCTGAGCCCCGAGCAGGCGCGCGTGCTGTTCCTGTGGCGGCAGGGCTACGAGCGTTCGGGCGCGCGGCTGGACGAGGCCGGGCGGGCGCGCCTGGCGGAGATCATGGAGGAGCTCTCGAAGCTCGCCACCCGGTTCTCCCAGAACGTGCTGGCCGACGAGAGCGGCTGGTTCATGGAGCTGGGGGAGGAGGACCTGGCGGACCTGCCCGAGAGCCTGGTCGCCTCCGCCGCCCGGGCCGCGAAGGATCGCGGCAAGACGGGGCACATGGTGACGCTGGCGCGCTCCTCGGTGGAGCCGTTCCTGAAGCTCGCCCCGCGGCGGGACCTGCGGGAGCGGGCCTGGCGGGCCTGGGTCTCGCGCGGGGCCAACGGGGGGGAGACGGACAACACCGCGATCATCGCGCGCATCGTCGAGCTCAGGATCGAGCGGGCGAACCTGCTGGGCCATCCGACCTTCGCCGAGTTCAAGCTGGCGCCGGAGATGGCGAAGACCCCGGATGCGGTGCGCGAGCTGCTGATGCGGGTCTGGGGCCCGGCGAAAGCGAAGGCCGAGGCGGAGGCGAAGCGCCTGGCCGAGGTCGCCGCCGAGGCCGGCGCCAACGACCCCATCGCCGCCTGGGACTGGCGCTACTGGTCCGAGAAGACGCGGGCGCGCGACCACGCGCTGTCGGAGGCGGAGCTGAAGCCCTACTTCCCGCTCTCGGGCATGATCGAGGCCGCCTTCGACTGCGCCGGCCGCCTGTTCGGGCTGGAGTTCCGGGAGGTCGAGGGCCTGGCCCTGCACCACCCCGACGCCCGCGCCTGGGAGGTCACGCGCGGCGGCGTGCCGCTGGCGCTGTTCGTGGGCGATTATTTCGCCCGGCCCTCCAAGCGCTCGGGCGCCTGGATGAGCCAGATGGTGGGGCAGGAGGATTTCGACGCGTCCGTGGGGCGCGTGCGTCCGGTGATCCTCAACGTGATGAACTTCGCGCAAGGCGATGACGAGACGCTGCTGTCCTTCGACGACGCCCGCACGCTGTTCCACGAGTTCGGCCACGCGCTGCACGGGATGCTGTCGGACGTGAAGTATCCGTCGGTGTCGGGGACGTCGGTGGCGCGGGACTTCGTGGAACTGCCCTCGCAGCTCTACGAGCACTGGCTGGAGACGCCCGAGGTGCTGGGCAGGCACGCGCGCCACTACCGGACCGGCGAGCCGATCCCGGCGGCGCTGATGGAGAAGATGCTGGCCGCGCGGAACTTCGGGCAGGGCTTCGCGACGGTGGAGTATCTCGCCTCTGCGCTGGTCGATCACGAGATGCACCGGCTGACCTCGGCCGAAGGGTTCGAGGCGCTGGCCTTCGAGAAGGCGGTGCTCGAGGGGATCGGCATCCCGCAGGCGATCGTCTCGCGCCATTCGGCGCCGCATTTCCTGCACGTGTTCTCGGGCGACGGCTATTCGGCGGGCTACTACAGCTACATGTGGTCCGAGGTGATGGACGCCGACGCCTTCGCGGCCTTCGAGGAGGCGGGGGATGTCTTCGACGCGCAGACCGCGAAGCGGCTGGCGGACGACATCCTGACCCGGGGCGGCAGCCTGGATCCGATGGACGCGTGGCTGGCCTTCCGAGGGCGCGAGCCCGATCCGGCGGCGATGATCCGGGGCCGCGGTCTCGACGACGCGGCCTGAGCCCGTGGGCGGGGGCTGCGGCCCCCGCGCCGATGAGTTCCGACGTCGACGGGGACGGCAGGGCGGGGCGACGGCGCCGCTTGCGGCGCCGAGGGCCGCCCGGCCGTCCTCGCGGTCAGGCCGGCTGGTCGAGGATCGCGAAGGGCTCGCGCTTGCCGACCGCAAAGCGGCGCAGGGCCTGCGGATACAGGCGATGCTCCTGCCGCAGCACCCGGGCGGCGAGCGCATCCGCGTCGTCGCCGGGCAAGACCGGCACCACCGCCTGGCCGAGGATCGGGCCCAGGTCCAGCTCCCCCGTCACCTCGTGCACCGTGCAGCCGTGCACCGCGCAGCCGGCCTCGATGGCGCGGGCGTGGGTGTGCAGGCCGGGGAACAGCGGCAGCAGCGAGGGGTGGATGTTCAGCATTTTGCCGGCGTGACCGGCGACGAACTCCGGCGTCAGGACGCGCATGAAGCCGGCGAGGCAGATCAGGTCGGGGCGGGCGGCGGCGAGGGCTTCGTTCAGCTCAGCCTCGAAGGCGTGGCGGTCGCCCTTGTGGGGGCGGTGGTCGACCACGGCCGTGGCCACGCCGCGCGCGGCGGCCTTGGCGAGGCCGCCGGCGTCGGCGCGGTTCGAGAGCACCAGGGCCGGCTCGCAGGGGTGGTCGGGGTCGGCCATGTCGTCCAGCAGCGCGCTCATGTTCGAGCCGCCGCCGGAGATCAGGATCGCGACGCGGGCCTTTGCGCTCACGCCAGGGAGCCCCTGTAGGAAACGCCCTCGCCCTCGGCGATCTCGCCGAGGCGGTGGACGGTCTCGCCCGCGGCGGCGAGGAGGGCGGAGAGCTCGTCGGCGCGGTCCGCGGCGACGACGACGCAGAGGCCGATGCCGCAGTTGAAGACGCGGAGCAGTTCCGCCTCCTCGAGGCCGCCGGCGTCGCGCAGCCAGGCGAAGACCGGGGGCAGGGTCCAGGCGGTCAGGTCGAGCGTCGCGCCGAGGCCCTCGGGCAGGACGCGGGGCAGGTTCTCGGTCAGGCCGCCGCCGGTGATGTGGGCGAAGCCGCGCACGCCGCCGGCGCGGAACGCGGCCAGCGCCGGGCGCACGTAGATGCGGGTGGGGGTCAGCAGGGCCTCGCCGAGGGTTCCCTCGGAGAAGGGGCTGGGCGAGTCCCAGGTCAGGCCGGCGTGCTCGGCGACGCGGCGGACCAGGGAGAAGCCGTTGGAGTGGACGCCGTCGGAGGCGAGGCCGAGGACCACGTCGCCGGGCTGGGCCGTCACGGGCAGGGTCTGGCCGCGCTCGGCGGCGCCGACGGCGAAGCCGGCGAGGTCGAAGTCGCCGGCGGCGTACATGCCGGGCATCTCGGCCGTCTCGCCGCCGATCAGGGCGCAGCCGGCGGTGCGGCAGCCGGCGGCGATGCCCTCGATCACCCGGGCGCCCTCGTCGACCGACAGCTTGCCGGTGGCGAAGTAGTCGAGGAAGAACAGGGGTTCCGCGCCCTGGCAGATCAGGTCGTTGACGCACATGGCGACGAGGTCGACGCCCACGCCGTCGAGATGGCCGGTGTCGATGGCGATGCGAAGCTTGGTGCCGACGCCGTCGGTGGCGGCGACCAGCACCGGGTCCTGGAAGCCCGCGGCCTTGAGGTCGAAGAGCCCCCCGAAGCCGCCGAGCGCGTCGGCGACGCCGGGGCGTAGGGTGGAGGCGGCCGCGGGCCCGATGCGCTTGACCAGGTCGTCGCCCGCGTCGATGTCCACGCCCGCGTCGCGATAGGTGAGGCCGTTGCGGCGGGTCATGGCGGAGGTCCTCGCATCCCGTTGCGTTCGGCGCCCGTTTAGCGCGGGCCGCGCGGCGAGGAAAGCCGCCGGAAAGCCTCAGTCGGGCAGGGTGGCCGCATCCCGGAACGCGAGGCAGGCGTTCACCCCTCCGAAGCCGAAGGCGTTGGAGAGCGCGGCCCGGATCGGGCGGGTCACGGGGCCTTCGGTCGCCAGCGTCCAGGCGCGGGCGGCGGGCTCGGGATCGGGGAGATTCGCGGCGGGCGGGATCGTCTGGCGGCGCAGGATCTCGACGGTGATCGCGGCTTCGAGCGCGCCGGCGGCGCCGAGCAGGTGGCCGGTGTTGGCCTTGGTGGCGGTGACGGCGAGGTCGGCGCCCCGGTTCGGCAGGGCGGAGGCGATGGCGGCGATCTCGGCGGCGTCGCCGACCGGCGTCGAGGTGGAGTGGGCGTTGACGTAGTCGACCTCGGCGGGGGCGAGGCCGGCCATGGCCATCGCCTTCGCCATCGCCGCGCGGGGGCCGCGGCCGTCGGCGTGGCCGGCGGTGAGCTGATATGCGTCGGCGGAGGCGCCGTGGCCGGCGAGGACCGCCAGCGGCGTCGCGCCGCGGGCGCGGGCGTGGGACAGGGTCTCGATCACCAGGGCGGCGGCGCCTTCGGAGAGGACGAAGCCGGAGCGGGCCCGGTCGAAGGGGCGGGAGGCGTCCTCGGGGCGGTCGTTGAACTCGGTGGCGAGCGCCCGGGCGGCGGAGAAGCCGCCGATGGAGATCGGGTCCACGCAGGCGTCGGCGCCGC
This sequence comes from Albimonas pacifica, assembly GCF_900113695.1. GTDB lineage: Bacteria > Pseudomonadota > Alphaproteobacteria > Rhodobacterales > Rhodobacteraceae > Albimonas > Albimonas pacifica. The sequence goes on from NZ_FOQH01000005.1 coordinate 217,344, forward strand.
CGACGAGGGCGACGTCGGCCTCGCCGGAGCGGATCAGGCGCATGCCGTCGGCGATGGCCTGGGCGGAGGCGGCGCAGGCGGTGGTCGGCGCGCCGATGGGGCCGGTGAAGCCGTGGCGGATCGAGATCCAGCCGGCGGCGAGGTTCGGCAGGAACGAGGGCACGATGAAGGGCGACAGGCGGCGGGGTCCGCGCGAACGGATGGTGTCCATCGCTCCGCTCATCGCGGGCACGCCGCCGACGCCGGTTCCGACGACGGTGGCGGTGCGGGAGAGGGGCTCGGGGTCATCGGGCGCCCAGCCGGCCTGGCTCAGCGCCTGGGAGGCGGCGGCGAGGGCGTAGAGGATGAACAGGTCCATCTTGCGCAGGTCCTTGCCGTCGACGTGGTCGAGCGGATCGAGCCCGTCAGGTTCGTCGCGGCCGGGGACCAGACCCGCGATGCGGCAGGCGTAGTCGGAGGCGTCGAAACGGTCGTTGGCGCGAATGCCGCTGCGGCCCGCCATCAGGCCGCGCCAGGTCGCCTCGATCCCCACGCCGAGGGGCGAGACGGCGCCGAGGCCGGTGACGACGATCGGGTCGGACGGGTCGGGAAGGGACGTGGGAGTCATGGCGGCCTCGTTGGTGTAGATGCACGGTGTATATGCACAACGCTGGCCGCGGACAAGCGCGCCGCGAGGGATCGCGTACGGAGGCCTGCGGCCGACGGCCGTAGATCAGAGGCGGGTGAGGAGGGCCAGCATGCGCAGGAAGGCGTCGGGGTCGGCGTCGGGGTCCGCCTCGTGGAGGCGGCCGCGGATCTCGGCCTGCGCCTCGCGCCAGACGGGCATCAGGCGGTCGAGGGCCGCGTCGCCCTCGGGCGTCAGGGCGCAGCGACGGGCGTTGCCGGCGCCGCCGGCGTCCTTGCGGGCAAGTCCCTTGCGCTCGAGCAGGTCGAGGTTGCGCGACAGCGTGGTGCGGTCCATCGCGATGCGCTCTGCGTGCTCGGAAAGGGTGCGGTCGGCCTTCTCGCGGATCGAGCCCATCACCGAGAACTGGGCGAGGGTGACGCCGTATTCCCGCAACCGCGCGTCATAGCGCCGGGTGAGGGCGCGGGCGGCGCGGACGGTCGACAGGACCAGGCAGGTGGAGAGTTCGTTCGCCATGGCTTGGGCTAGCGCCGGGGGCGAAGGGGATCAAGAGCTTCCGCGCCGGCGATGGTCCGGGCGGCCCGGGAAGGCCGAAGACGCTGGCGCGGGAACGTCCCGAGAGACAATCTCGCGGAAGGCCGCGACGATGGCGCCGGGGGGGAGCCGGATGTCCAATCCTGTCCCGACGCAGGTCGCAGGCGTCGAGAGGCCCCGGGGCAAGCCCGGGGCGCCCCTGACGGACCTGCACGGGGAAGGGGCGAACGCGGCGTCTTCGACCTGCGGGCGGCGGGGGCCGGCGGGCGGCGGGGGCCGGCGAGCGGCGCGGAGGCTGGAACGAGAAGCGCCCGCGGCGGGTCCGCCGCGGGCGCTTCAGGATTCGGCTGCGACCGGATCCGGGTCTCAGAGACGCTCGTCTTCGTCCGAGCCGCGGGGATCGGAGAGCAGGCCCTCGGCCTCCTCGTCGTCCTCGAACAGCTCCTGGATGTCGAACTCGGCGGCCGCTTCCTCTTCGGCGCGGGCCTCCTGGATCGACTTGCCGGTGGCCTGCAGCTCCGCTTCCTCGTTCGAGCGCGCGACGTTGATCGTCACGGTCGCCGAGACCTCCGGGTGGAGGATGATGCGGATGTCGTGCAGGCCGAGCTCCTTGACCGGCTTGTCGAGGTTCACCTGGCGGCGATCCACGGAGAAGCCGTTCTCGGTGGCCGCGTCGGCGACGTCACGCGTGGTGACGGAGCCGTAGAGCGCGCCCATCTCGGAAGCCGAGCGGATGATGACGAACGACTGGCCGTCGAGCTTGGCGGCCACGGTCTCGGCCTCGGCCTTGAGCTCGAGGTTGCGGGCCTCGAGCTGGGCGCGCTGGGCCTCGAACTGGGCCAGGTTGGCCTTCGTCGCCCGCAGGGCCTTGCCCTGGGGGAGAAGGAAGTTGCGGCCGTAGCCGGGCTTCACGGAGACCACGTCTCCCATCTGGCCCAGCTTTTCGACGCGCTCGAGAAGAACCACTTCCATCTGTCAGTGCTCCTCAGTTGATCGCGTAGGGCAGCAGGGCGAGGAAGCGGGACCGCTTGATGGCCTTGGCCAGCTCGCGCTGCTTCTTCGCCGAGACGGCGGTGATGCGGGAGGGGACGATCTTGCCGCGCTCGGAGATGTAGCGCTGCAGGAGCTTCACGTCCTTGTAGTCGATCTTCGGCGCGTTCTCGCCCGAGAACGGGCAGGTCTTGCGACGACGGAAGAAAGGCTTGCGAGCCATGGTTGGTGTCTCCTCTGCCTATCAGTCGCGACGCGGGCCGCGGGGGCCGCGATCCCGGCCGCCACGACCGCCGCGGTCGTCACGGGAATTCTTGGCCTGCAGGACGGCCGACGGGCCTTCCTCGTGCTCCTCGACCTTCACGGTCAGGACGCGCAGGACGTCGTCGTGGAGGCGCATCAGGCGCTCCATCTCCATGACCGCGGCCGAGGGGCTGTCGGTCTTGAGATAGGCGTAGTGGCCCTTGCGGTTCTTGTTGATCTTGTAGGCGAGGGTCCGCACGCCCCAGTATTCGGAGCCCTGGACGTCGCCGCCGTTGTCCTTGAGAACCTGGCCGAAGTGCTCGATCAGCCCCTCGGCCTGCGCGTTGGACAGGTCCTGACGCGCGATGAAGACGTGCTCGTAGAGCGCCATCTGGTCATCCTTATCTTGTCGACGCTTCAAAATGCGGGGGCGAAGCCTTCCGAAGCCCGCATACGAGAGGCGCGACGGCATCCGTTTTCGGAAGGAAGCGCGCGTATCGCCGATTTCGCCGCGGAACGCAAGGCCGGGACGGCGCCGGTTGCGACGCGCAGGCGGGAACGGTAGAGCGGAGCCGAGGCAGCGATGGGAGGATTTCGCGTGCGCGCATTCGTGTTCCCGGGGCAGGGCGCCCAGGCGGTCGGCATGGGCAAGGCCCTGGCCGAGGCCTATCCGGCGGCGGCGGCCGTCTTCGAGGAAGTCGACGACGCCCTGGGCGAGAAGCTGAGCGCGGTGATCTGGGAGGGTCCGGCCGAGACGCTGACCCTGACCACCAACGCCCAGCCGGCGCTGATGGCGACCTCGATCGCCGCGATGCGGGCGCTGGAGGCCGAGGGCGTGACCATCGCCGACGCCGCCTTCGTGGCCGGGCACTCGCTGGGCGAGTATTCGGCCCTGTGCGCCGCGGGCGCGCTGGAGGTGGGCGCGACGGCGAAGCTGCTGCGCCTGCGCGGCGAGGCGATGCAGGCGGCCTGCGCGCCGGGCGTGGGCGCGATGGCGGCCCTGCTGGGCATCGGCCTCGACGGCGCCCGCCAGGCGGCCGCGGAGGCCGCGCAGGGCGAGGTCTGCGAGGCGGCCAACGACAACGAGCCCACGCAGGTGGTGATCTCGGGTCACAAGGCGGCGGTGGAGCGCGCGATCGAGGCGGCCAAGGCGCTCGGCGCGAAGCGGGGCATGCTGCTGCCGGTGAGCGCGCCGTTCCATTGCGCGCTGATGCAGCCCGCCGCCGACAAGATGGCTCAGGCGCTGGCCGAGGTCGCGATCAAGGCGCCGGCGGTGCCGGTGGTCTCGAACGTGAAGGCCGAGGGCGTCTCGGACCCGGACGAGATCCGCAAACTGCTGGTGGCGCAGGTGACCGGCGCGGTGCGCTGGCGCGAGGACATCCTGTGGATGCAGTCCCAGGGCGTGACCGAGCTGGTGGAAATCGGCGCGGGCAAGGTGCTGAGCGGGCTCGCGCGGCGCATCGACAAGGGGCTGGCGGCGAAGGCCGTAAACGGGCCCGAGGACGCGAAGGCCGTGGCGGCCGAGATCAAGGGATGAGCGGCATGTTCGATCTGAGCGGCAAGCGGGCGCTGGTGACCGGCGCCTCGGGCGGCATCGGGGGGGAGATCGCGCGCGCGCTGCACGCGCAGGGCGCGACGGTGGCCCTGTCGGGCACCCGCACCGAGCCGCTGGAGGCGCTGGCCGCCGAGCTGGGCGAGCGGGCGTTCGTGACGCCCTGCAACCTGAGCGACGCCGCCGCCGTCGAGGCGCTGCCCAAGGCCGCGGCCGAGGCGATGGGGGGCGTCGACATCCTGGTGAACAACGCCGGCGTCACCCGCGACCAGCTGTTCATGCGCATGTCGGACGAGGACTTCGAGACCGTCCTGCAGATCAACCTGATGGCGGCCTTCCGTCTCTCGCGCGGGGTGCTGCGCGGGATGATGAAGGCGCGCTGGGGGCGGATCATCTCGGTCACTTCGATCGTGGGCGTGACCGGCAACCCGGGGCAGGGGAACTATGCCGCCTCGAAGGCCGGGCTGATCGGCATGTCCAAGAGCCTGGCGGCAGAGGTCGCGAGCCGGGGCGTCACCGTCAACTGCATCGCGCCCGGCTTCATCGCGACCGCGATGACCGAGAAGCTGCCCGACGCCCAGAAGGAGAAGCTGCTGGCCGGCATCCCCGCGGGTCGCATGGGCACGGCGCAGGAAATCGCCTCGGCGGCGGTGTATCTGGCCTCTTCCGAGGCCGGTTACACGACCGGCGCGACCTTGCATGTCAACGGCGGCATGGCGATGATCTGAGGTCTTGGGGCGGCGGCCCGGAGGCCGCCGGAGGGGGGCGATTCATTGTTGCCACCCCCGGCCGCTATGATATAGCCGCCCCACAAGCGACGGACCGGACCCCCGGCCCGTCGAACAGGTTTCCGGCCCGAGGCGTCCTTGCCGAGGGACGCGATCAAGGGACGACAGGGCCCTCAGACAGGGCCAAGAGGAGTGAGGATTCTCGCATGAGCGACATCGCCGAGCGCGTTAAGAAGATCGTCGTCGAGCACCTGTCCGTCGAAGAGGACAAGGTCACCGAGAGCGCCAGCTTCATCGACGATCTGGGCGCAGACTCGCTCGACACCGTCGAGCTGGTCATGGCCTTCGAGGAAGAGTTCGGGATCGAGATCCCCGACGACGCCGCCGAGACCATCCAGACGGTCGGCGACGCCGTGAAGTTCATCTCCGAGAACGCCGCGAGCTGATCGGATCGCTCCCGGACCGATGACGGTTTCGGGAGCGTCGCTTGCTAAAGGCGCCGGGGCGCGGCTAGGGTCGCGCCCGGAAACTCAAGAATTTACGGATGGAGCAGCGCGTGAGGCGGGTCGTCGTCACCGGCTTGGGCTTGCTGACGCCGCTTGGCTGCGGCGTCGAGGAGACCTGGTCGCGTCTGGTCGCGGGGAAATCCGGCGCCGGAAAGATCAAGTATTTCGATGCCAGCCATCTGCCGGCCCAGGTCGCCTGCGAAATTCCGCTGGGCGACGGCACCGACGGCACGTGGAATCCCGACGACTGGGTGCCCGCGAAGGACCGTCGCAAGGTCGACCGCTTCATCACCTACGCGATGACCGCCGCCGAACAGGCCGTGCGGGACGCCGACTGGATGCCCGAGGACGAGGCCGAGCGGAAGCGCACCGGCGTCCTGATCGGCTCGGGCATCGGCGGCGTCGAGAGCATCGCCGAGGCCGCCATCACGTTGAAGGAAAAGGGTCCGCGCCGGATCTCGCCCTTCTTCATTCCGGGCGCGCTGATCAACCTGTGCTCCGGCCAGGTGTCGATCAAATACGGCTTCAAGGGTCCCAACCACGCGGTGGTGACGGCCTGTTCGACGGGCGCGCACGCCATCGGCGACGCGGCCCGGCTGATCCGCTACGGCGACGCCGACGTGATGATCGCCGGCGGCTCCGAGAGCCCGGTCTGCGAGATCGGGGTCGCGGGCTTCTGCGCCTGCAAGGCGCTCTCCACCGGCTTCAACGACACGCCCGAGAAGGCCTCGCGTCCCTATGACAAGGACCGCGACGGCTTCGTCATGGGCGAGGGCGCGGGGATCGTCGTGCTCGAGGAATACGAGCACGCCAAGGCCCGCGGCGCGAAGATCTACGCCGAGGTGCTGGGCTACGGCCTGTCGGGCGACGCCTATCACATCACCTCGCCGTCGCCGGACGGGGACGGGGGCTTCCGCTCCATGTCCGCGGCGCTGGAGAATGCGGGGCTGACGGCGGCCGATATCGACTACGTCAACGCGCACGGCACCTCGACGCCGCTGGGCGACGAGATCGAGCTGGGCGCGGTGACGCGGCTGCTGGGCGAGCACGCCTCGAAGGTGACGATGAGCTCGACCAAGTCGGCGATCGGCCACCTGCTGGGCGCGGCCGGCGCGGTCGAGGCGATCTTCTGCGCGCTCGCGATCCGCGACCAGGTCGCGCCGCCGACGCTGAACCTCGAGAACCCTTCGGTGGAGACGGCGATCGACCTCGCCCCCGGCGTCGCGCGCAAGCGCGAGATCAGGGTGGCGCTCTCGAATTCGTTCGGGTTCGGCGGCACCAACGCCTCGCTGATCCTCGGGCAGATGGACTGATCGCGGCATGCGCCACGTCGCGGCGAATGCGCTGACGATCTTCATCGTTCTGGGAGTGATCCTCGCGGGGGTCATCGGCTGGGGCGTGAACCAGTGGACCGGCGAGGGCCCCGCGCAGGCGCCGGTCCAGGTGATGGTGCCCTCGGGCGCCAACCTGACCCGGACATCCGAGATCCTGGAAGAGGCGGGCGTCATCTCCGACGCGCGCATCTTCCGGCTGGGCGCGCGCTACGAGAAGCTCGGCTCGCGCATCCAGGCGGGCGAGTTCCTGATGCCGGCGGGCATCTCGATGCACGACGCCATGCAGTGCGTGGTCGACCAGTCCACCTGCGAGCGGGTGACCTACCGGATCACCGTGGTCGAGGGCTCGACCGTGTGGCAGGTGGTCCAGCAGATCGAGGCGATGGACGTGCTGACCGGCGAGATCGCCGAGATGCCGGCCGAGGGCACGCTGGCCCCCGAGACCTACCAGGTGAACCGCGGCGACACGCGCCAGGGGCTGATCGGCAGGATGCAGGCGGCGCAGGCCCGGATCCTGGACGAGGCCTGGGCGAACCGGGCCGAGGACCTTCCGATCTCGAACAAGGCGGAGGCGCTGATCCTCGCCTCGCTGATCGAGAAGGAGACCGGGATCCCGGAGGAGCGCGGGGCGGTGGCCTCGGTCTTCGAGAACCGGCTGAAGCGGCGGATGAAGCTGCAGACCGACCCGGCGGTGATCTATGGCGTGACCGAGGGCAAGGCGCCCCTGGGCCGGGGCCTTCGGCGCAGCGAGCTGGACGCGCCGACGCCGTGGAACACCTACGTCATCCCCGGCCTGCCGGAGACGCCGATCGCCAACCCGGGGCGCGCCTCGATCGAAGCGGCGGTGAACCCGGAGGAGACGGATTTCCTGTATTTCGTCGCCGACGGAACTGGCGGGCACGCATTCGGGCGGACCCTGGCGGAGCACAACCGCAACGTTGCGCGATGGCGGCAGATCGAGCGGCAGCGGAACGGATCGGACTGACCCGAGCGGACGGCGCGCAACCTGGAATTTAGCGATTGACATCGCGGGCGCTCTCAGGTAGAAAGAGAGCACGCTGGGACAAGCAGGCGAAAAGGGCTCCCGACCGATCGGTCGCGGAGCCCTTTTCGTTGCGGGCGGATCAGGGTCGACGAGGGAGACCCGATGAACCGCGATGACCATGCGCCCGACCCCCTGGGCGATCTCCAGACCGCGCACCGGACCTTTCTGCGGCTTCACGGCCTGCTGCTGAGGCGGATCGACCAGTTCGCCCTGGCGATGGAGGAGGCCGGGATCTCGGAGGAGGTCGAGGACGGGGCCCGGGCGAAGAAGATGGCGGAGGAGATCACGCGCCTCCAGTCCGCCATCGCCACCCTGTGCAGATGCGAGGACAAGCTTGTCGCAGACATCGAAAAGCGGGGACGACGCGGCGACGGGGACGTGGACCTCGACGCCGCCAGACGGGAGATCCTGGGCGAGCTGGCTCGCCTCTCTGGACGAGACTGAGCGGCGACGCTTCGTCGAGGGGCTGAGCGACGGGGCGGCGGCGGCGATGCGCTGGACCTTCGAGGTCTGGCGCCTGGCGGGGCACCAGTCGCCGCCGCCGGGGGGCTGGCGGACCTGGGTGATCCTGGGGGGCCGCGGCGCGGGCAAGACCCGCGCCGGGGCCGAATGGGTGCGGTCCCTGGTCGAGGGGGGGACGCCGTTGGCGGCAGGGGCGAGATCGCGCCTGGCCCTCGTCGGCGAAACCTTCGACCAGGTCCGCGAGGTGATGATCGAGGGGCCCTCGGGCATCAGGGCCTGCTCGCCCCCCGATCGACGGCCTGAGTGGGTGGCGACCCGCCGCCTGCTGCGCTGGCCCAACGGGGCGGAGGCGCAGGCCTTCTCGGCCAGCCAGCCGGAGGCGCTGCGCGGCCCCCAGTTCGACGCCGCCTGGTGCGACGAGCTGGCCAAGTGGCGGCGCGGGGCGGCGACCTGGGACAACCTCGGACTGGGGTTGCGGCTGGGGGAGGCGCCGCAGGCGCTGGTGACGACGACGCCCCGCCGCACGCCGCTGCTCAAGCGGCTGCTGGAGGCGGGCGACACCGTGGTGACCCGCGCGCCGACCGAGGCGAACGCGGCGAACCTAGCGCCGGAATTCCTCGCCGCGATGGAGCGGCAGTTCGGCCAGACCGGCTTCGCCCGGCAGGAGCTGGGCGGAGAGCTGCTGGACGACGTGGAGGGCGCGCTGTGGTCGCGCGCCGCTCTGGATGCCGGGCGGGCCGCGAAGGCGCCGCCGCTGGCGCGGATCGTGGTGGCGGTGGACCCCGCCGCGACCTCGGGGGCCTCGGCGGACAGCTGCGGCATGGTCGTGGCGGGGATCTGCGCCGAGGGCGTGGTCTGGGTGCTGGCCGACCTGACGGTGCAGGGGGCGGCTCCGCTGGCCTGGGCCCGAAGGGCGGTCGACGCCTACCACGAATGGCAGGCCGACCGGGTGGTGGCCGAGGTGAACCAGGGCGGCGAGATGGTCGAGGCCCTGATCCGCCAGCTGGACCCGGAGATCGCCTACACGGGGGTGAGCGCGTCGCGCGGGAAACTGGCGCGGGCCGAGCCCGCGGCGATGGCCTACGAGCGCGGCCTGGTCCGGCATGTCGGGAGCTTCCCGCAGCTCGAGGACCAGATGTGCGCCTTCGGCCCGAAGCGCGACCCGCGCGAGGGCAGCCCCGACCGCGTCGACGCCCTGGTCTGGGCGGTGACCGAGCTGCGCAAGGGCGAGGATGCGCGCCCGCGGGTGCGGCGGATCTGAAGCGCCCGGGCGGGGCGTCAGCTGACAAGCAAGGGAGAAGGCCGATGGCTTTCAATTGGTTGCGAAGCGCGGCCGAAACCTCGCCTGCGCGCCAGGCGGCGCCGACCGAGGCCAAGGCCTCGGCCGTGGGCGCGGCGGTGGCCTGGGCCACGACGGGGCGGGCGGCGTGGTCGCCGCGGGATTCGGTGAGCCTGGCGCGCAACGGCTTCGGGCGGAACGTGATCGGCTTCCGCTGCGTGCGGATGGTGGCCGAGGCGGCGGCGGCGGTGCCGATGATCCTCTCGGACGGGGTGCGCCGGCTGGACGTCCACCCCGCCGCCCATCTGCTGGAGCGGCCCAACCCCGGCCAGGTCCGCGCGGCGTTCCTCGAGAGCGTCTATGGCCACCTGCTGCTGTCGGGCGATGCGTTCGTGGAGGCGGCGGGGACGCTGGCCTCGGGCCTGCCGGCGGAGCTTTACGCGCTGCGTCCGGACCGGATGCGGGTGATCCCCGGGGCGGACGGCTGGCCGGAGGCCTACGAGTATGCGGTCGGCGCCAAGAAGGTGCGGTTCGACATGTCGCCCGAGGCGCAGCCGATCCTGCATCTGAAGACCTTCCATCCGCTGGACGATCACTACGGGATGGCGCCGATGGAGGCCGCGATGGCCTCGGTGGACATCCATAATTCGGCCGGAGGGTGGTCGAAGGCGCTGCTGGACAACGCGGCCCGGCCCTCGGGCGCCATCGTCTACCGGGCGGCCGACGGCGGCACGATGACCGAGAGCCAGTATCGCCGCCTGGTCGAGGAGCTGGAGGAGAACCACCAGGGCGCGCGCAACGCCGGGCGGCCGATGCTGCTGGAGGGCGGGCTCGACTGGAAGCCGATGGGGTTCAGCCCCTCGGACATGGAGTTCCTGCAGACCAAGACGGCGGCGGCGCGCGACATCGCCATCGCCTTCGGCGTGCCGCCGATGCTGCTGGGGATCCCGGGCGACGCGACCTATGCGAACTACCAGGAGGCCAACCGCGCCTTCTATCGCCAGACGGTGCTGCCGCTGGTGAGCAAGGTGGCGGCGGGGTTCGCGGCCTGGCTGTCGGCGCAGGCCGGGGAGCCGATCGTGCTGAAGCCCGATCTCGACGCCCTGCCGGCGCTGGCGCCGGAGCGCGAGGCGCTGTGGCGGCGGGTGACCGAGGCCGATTTCCTCAGCGAGGACGAGAAGCGCGCGATGCTGGGGCTTCCCCCGGGCGGCGCGCGATGAACCGGAGCTCTCTGCGGTCCCAGGGCTCGGGGTCCCGATACCTCTACGAGCCGTTCGACAGCGCCCACGCGCGCATCGAAGCGCTGGAGCGGGTGCTGGACGAACGCTGGGCGGCGCTGGAGCTGTCTCTGAAGAAGATCGACGAGACCGTTGATCGGCTTGAGAAACGGCTTTGGGTCGCGGTGTTCGGCGTGGCCACGGCGATGCTGGGGCAGCTGGTCTCGGTCGTGATGGACGGCCGGTTTCATCCCTGAGGGGGGTCCGAGATGACCTACGGATCGAACTCCGCCCGGCAACTGCCTGGGTTGGAGACGAAATTCGTCGCCTTCGACCAGGTGGCGACGGTGGCCGACGACGGGCGGATCGAGGGCTACGCCTCGCTGTTCGGGATCGCGGACGCCTCCGGCGACGTGGTCGAGGAGGGCGCTTTCGAGGCGAGCCTCCGGCGGATGCGGGAGGCGGGACGCTCGGTGAAGCTGTTGTGGCAGCACGATCCGGGCGAGCCGATCGGCGTCTGGGACCTGGTGCGCGAGGACGGCCGGGGGCTGCGCGTCTCGGGCCGGCTGATGACCGAGGTGCGGCGCGGCGCGGAAGCGCTGGCGCTGCTGCGCGCGGGGGCGGTGGACGGCCTGTCCATCGGCTACCGCGCGGTGAAGGCGGGACGGACGCCCCAGGGCGGCCGCTCGTTGCTGGAGGTGGATCTGTGGGAGGTCTCGTTGGTGACCTTCCCGATGCTGCCCGAAGCGCGCGCGTCGGCGGCCGTGGCCGACGGCGACGAGGATGCGTTCGAGGCCGCCCTGGCCGAGGCGCTGAGCGAGGCGCGGGGCCGCTGAAGCGGCGCATCGCGGCGAACCTGACGATCTATGGATGAAGGAATATCCAGGATGAAGGACATGGGCCACGGCCTCGAGGCCAAGTCGGCGGTTGCGGGATTTCTCAAGGAATTCGGCGCCTTCCAGGATGAAGTGAAGGCGCGGATGCGCGCCCAGGACGACCGTCTGGAGCAGATCGACCGCAAGGCGGCCTCGGTCTCCTCGCGGCCTGCCCTGAGCCGGGCGTCGGATGCGGAGGCGCCCCACCGCAAGGCGCTGGCGGCCTACCTGCGCACCGGCGACGACGACGCCCTGCGCGGCGTGCAGGTCGAGCGCAAGGGGCTGTCGACCTCGGTCAACGCCGAGGGCGGCTACCTGGTCGATCCGCAGACCGCGGCGCGCATCCAGGGGGTGCTGACCGGCGCGGGCTCGATCCGCTCGATCGCCAACGTGGTGCAGGTGGAGTCGAACGCCTTCGACGTGCTGGTCGACCACGAGGACTTCGGCCACGGCTGGTCCACCGAGGCCGGCTCGGTCGCCGAGAGCTCGACGCCCACCATCGAGCGCGTCTCGATCCCGCTGCATGAGCTCTCGGCGCTGCCGAAGGCCTCGCAGCGGCTTCTGGACGACAGCGCCTTCGACATCGAGGGCTGGCTGGCCGACCGGATCGCAGACAAGTTCGCCCGCGCCGAGAGCTCGGCCTTCATCATCGGCGACGGCGGCGACCAGCCGACCGGGATCCTCGACTACGCCTCGGTGGCGGAGGGGACCGGCGTCTGGGGGCAGCTCGAGCATGTGGTGACCGGGCAGGCGGGCGACTTCAACGCCCTGAACCCGGCCGACGCGATCGTCGACCTGGTCTACGCGCTGGGCGCCCGCTACCGCGCCAAGGCGAGCTTCGTGATGAACTCGAAGACCGCCGGCGCGGTGCGCAAGATGAAGGACGCGGACGGCCGCTTCCTGTGGTCGGACGGTCTCGCGGCCGGCGAGCCGGCGCGCCTGATGGGCTACCCGGTGCTGATCTGCGAGGACATGCCGGACATCGCCGCGGACAGCCGGTCGATCGCCTTCGGCGACTTCGCGGCCGGCTACACGATCGCCGAGCGTCCCGACCTGCGGGTGCTGCGCGATCCGTTCTCGGCCAAGCCCCACGTGCTGTTCTACGCCACCAAGCGCGTGGGCGGCGACGTGACCGACTTCTCGGCGATCAAGCTGCTGAAGTTCTCGGCTTCCTGAGGCTGACGATCCGCGGCCCGGTTTCCTGACCCGGGCCGCGGGGGCTGCGCCCTTCGGGGCTGGCCGGACGCCTTCGCGTGATACGTCCGCGACCTGCTTCCCCACGTGACCGGGCCTGCGCGAAGGCGTCTCTTCTCCAATGAAATCTGATTGGTCGCGGCTGCGCCTGAGACGGCGTGTGAGCGCGGCGAGGGCGGGATCATGACCGAATACGTGACCAAGGCGCCGGCCGAGGAGCGGCCCTTCGCCGTGCTCTATTCCGATCTCGCCCCGGGCGAGACCGTGACCGAGGACCTGGGCTGGACCGTCGTGCCGGACGAGATGGACGCGCTGGCGCTGGCGGTCGCGAGCTCGACCCAGGCCGGCGCCACGGCGACGGCGGTGCTGACGGGCGGTCGGCCCGGGCATCTCTACCACGTCGCGAACCGGGTGCGGACCAGCGAGGCGCGGGTGTTGAGCCGCAGCGTGCTGGTGCGCGTGACGGCCGGCTGAGGAGGATCCGAGAATGCTGAGCGAACTGGAGCCGGCCCCCTGGGCGCCGATCCCGCTGGCCGAACTGGCGGCTCACCTTCGGCTGCCGGAGGGGATGGAGGAGGAGGAGCGCGGGGCGCTTGACCTCTACGCCCGGGCGGCCGGGGCGGTCGTGGAAGGAATGACCGGCAAGGCGTTGATCGCGCGAAAATTCACCTGGACGGTGACGCGCTGGCGGGACGGGTTCGCCGAGCCGATCCCGGTGGCGCCGGTGTCGTGGATCAACGCGGTGACGCTGCTGGACGCCGACGGGGGCTGGTCGACCGCCGATCCCTCGACCTACGCCCTGGTTCCCGCGGCGCATCGGCCGCGGATCGACGGCGCGCGGGGGCGGGCGCTGCCGGGCGTGCCGACCGGCGGGCGGATCGAGATCGAGCTGACCGCGGGCTACGGGACCAGCTGGAACAAGGTTCCGGTCGACCTGCGGCAGGCGGTGATGTTGCTGGCGGCTCAGTACTATGAGCAGCGCCAGGTCTCGGCCGATCCGGCGCGGGAGGCGCCCTATGGGGTCGAGGCGCTGGTCGCCCGTCACAGGGAGATCCGTCTGTGAGGCCGCACCAGCCCTTCGCGCCGCTGCTGAACCGCAAGCTGGCGCTGGAGGAGGAGATCCGCAGCCCCGATGGGGCGGGCGGATGGCAGCGGACCTGGTCGAAAGTGGCGAGCTTCTGGGCCTCGCTCGAGGCGCGCTCCGCCTCCGAGGGCGAGGAGCGGGGGCGCGAGCGGTCCCGGGTGCGCTGGCGGATCCTGGTGCGGTCGGCGCCGATCGGCTCGGACCTGCGCCCGCGGGCGGACCAGCGGTTCCGCGAGGGCGGGCGGGTGTTCCGGATCACCGGGGTGGCAGAGGCGGACCCCCGTGGACGCTTCCTCGCATGCTGGGCGGAAGAGGAGGCGGTTCAATGACCTATCGCGCGTCCTTCGCCTTGCAGGAGGCGGTCTATGCGGCGCTGACCGGCTCGGCCGCGCTGGCGACGCTGGTGGGCGGCCGGATCTATGACGCGGCGCCACATGCGGATGCCGCGGATGCCGCTGCGGGGGTGTTCGTGACGCTCGGGGACGAGCGGGTTTCGGACTGGTCGGCGCAGGGATTGTCCGGGGCGATCCATGACTTCGAGATCACGGTTCATGGCTCGGACGAAGGCTTCGCGGCGGCGAAGGTCGCGGCGGAGGCGGTGAGCGCGGCGGTTCTCGGGCCGCTTCCGGCGCTGTCGCTGGGCCGGATCGCCACGGCGGATTTCCGGGGCGCCCGGGCGCGCCGCGAGCGGACGGGCGGGCGCGCCATCGAGCTGCGCTTTCGCTTCAGGATCGAGGCATAAACCTAAGAGAGGGCGCGGGAAATGGCGGCTCAGAGCGGTAAGGACCTGCTGCTGAAGGTGGACACCGGAAGCGGCTATACGACGGTGGCGGGGCTGCGCGCCACGCGCATCGCCTTCAATGCGCAGACGGTCGACGTCACGCATATCGGCTCGGCCGGGCGCTGGCGGCAGCTGCTGGCGGGGGCGGGGCTGCGGTCGGCCTCGATCTCCGGTTCGGGGGTGTTCCTGGACGCGGACACCGACGCGACGCTGCGCCAGGCGTTCTTCGACGGCACGGCGCCGGAGTTCCAGGTGGTGGTGCCGGACTTCGGCACGCTGGAGGGGAGCTTCCAGATCACCGCGCTGGAGTATTCGGGCCAGCACGACGGGGAGGCGGTCTACGAGATCTCGCTGGCCTCGGCGGGCGCCGTGAGCTTCGCGGCGGCCTGAGATGGTCAACGCGGCGCGCGGAGAGGCGGAGGTCGTCGTCGAGGGCGAACGGCGCGCGATGCGGCTGACGCTGGGCGCGCTGGCGGAGCTGGAGACGCGGCTGGGCGCGACGGGCCTGCCGGGCCTGATCGCGCGGTTCGAGGGCGGCGAGTTCGGCGCCTCGGACCTGGTGGCGCTGCTGGGCGCGGGGCTGCGGGGCGGGGGCCTTGCGGCCTCGGACGAGCAGGTCGCGTCGATGAGTTTCGAGGGGGGCGCTGGTGGAGCGGCGCGGGCGGCGGCGCGCCTGCTGGCCGCCACTTTCGCCCCCCTGAGCGAGGACGGCTGAGCGATGGACTGGCCGGCGATGATGCGCTTTGGCCTGGGGGTCCTGCGGATGACGCCGCGGGACTTCTGGGAGATGACCCCGCGCGAGTTCCTGGCGGCCTCCGAGCCCTACGTGGGCGAGGGGGCCGCGCCGATGGGGCGCGCGGAGCTGGAGGCGCTGCGGGCGCGGTTCCCTGACGTGACGCGGGAGGCGGACGGATGACCGAGAACCTGGACGGCGATCTCTCGGGCGCACTGCGCGAGTTCGGCGCGGCGGGGGAGGAGGCCCAGGGCCTCGCCCAGGGCGTGGCCGAGGAAATGGCCCGCCTGCGCGGCGAGATGCGCGAGACCTCGCGCGAGGCGCAGGGGCTGGCGGGGGCGATCTCGGGCTCTCTGCGCTCGGCCTTCGACCGGATGATCACCGGGGGGTCTGGCGCGTCGGACGTGATGCGCCGGTTGGGTTCGGACCTGGCGGGGCGGACCTTCGATGCGGCGATCCGGCCGGTGCACGGGGCGCTGAGCTCGGCGCTGACCTCGGGGATCTCGGGGCTGCTGGGGGGGATCTCGCCGTTCGCGGCGGGGGGCGCGTTCTCGGGCGGGCGTCTGCGGGCGTTCGCGGGGGGCGGGGTGGTCGAGGGGCCGACGCTGTTCGGGATGCGCGGCGGCGCGGGGCTGATGGGCGAGGCGGGGCCGGAGGCGATCCTGCCTCTGCAGCGCGGACCCGACGGGCGGCTGGGCGTCGCCGCGGGCGGCGGCGGCGGGCGCTCGGTGAGCGTGACGGTGAACGTCTCGACCCCCGACGTCGCGGGCTTCAGCAAGTCCCGCAGCCAGGTGGCCGCGCAGGTGGCGCGGGCGGTGCAGCTGGGCGTGCGCAACGGGTGACGCCGCCCTCAAGGGCAGGGCGCGCAGACAGGAGGCGGAGATGGCCTTTCACGAGGTGAGGTTCCCCGACACGCTCTCGGTCGGCTCGACCGGCGGTCCGATGCGGCGCACGGAGATCGTGACGCTCGCCAACGGCTTCGAGAAGCGCAACACCAACTGGGCGGAGTCGCGCCGCAGCTATGACGCCGGCATCGGCGTCTCGAGCCTCGACGACCTGCAGGAGGTGGTGGCCTTTTTCGAGGCGCGCCGCGGGCAGCTGCATGCGTTCCGTTGGAAGGACTGGCTGGACTACAAGTCCTGCGCGCCGTCCGAGGAAGTGTCCTCGGGCGATCAGCGGATCGGGACGGGCGACGGCTCGACCTACCTGTTCCAGCTCACCAAGAGCTACGAGGCGGCGGTGAACCCCTATGTGCGGACCATCGCCAAGCCGGTGACCGGGACTACTCGGGTCGCGGTGGACGGGGTCGAGCAGGTGGCGGCGGCGGATTTCGTGGTGGCGGATTCGACCGGCGAGATCAGCTTCATCGTGCCGCCGGCGGCGGGGCAGGCGATCACCGCGGGGTTCGAGTTCGACGTGCCGGTGCGCTTCGACACGGACCGGATCGTGTGGAGCCTGACAGCCCTTCAGGCGGGCGAGATCCCCTCGATCCCGGTGGTGGAGGTGCGGGTCTGATGCGCGAGCTGGATCGGGATCTCGAGCTGGCGCTCGAGGGCGAGACGACGACGCTGTGCCGGTGCTGGGTGGTGAAGCGGCGCGACGGCGTCGAGCTGGGCTTCACCGACCACGACCAGCCGCTGAGTTTCGGCGGCGTGGAGTTCGAGCCGGAGACCGGGTTCGAGGGCACGCAGGTCGAAAGCTCGCTGGGGCTGGCGGTCGACAACCAGGAGACGATGGGCGCGCTGCGCTCGGACGCGATCCGGGAGAAGGACATCCTGCTGGGGCTCTATGACGGGGCCGAGGTGACGCGCTGGGTGGTGGACTTCACCGACGTCGGCAGCCGCGAGAAGCTGTCGGTGGGCGTGGTCGGCGAGATCCGGCGCGGGGACCTGGCATTTGAGCTGGAGATCCTGGGCCGCTCGGAGGTGCTGAACAGGCCGCTGGGTCGGGTGTTCCAGCGCTCGTGCGACGCGGAGGTGGGCGACGCGCGCTGCGGGGTGGAGCTGGACGGCGCCTTCCGCAGGAGCGGCGAGGTGCTGGCCGTGCAGGATGCGCGGCGCTTCGCGGTCGCCGGGAACGCGGCGGAAAGTCCGGCGGGCTGGTTCGATTACGGCAAGGTCGAGTGGACCTCGGGCGCGAACGACGGGCAGGTCGTCTCAGTGCGTCGGTTCTATCTGCAGGCGGGGCAGATGGTGGTGGACCTGTGGAACACGCCCGCGTCGCCGATCCAGGCGGGGGACGGCTTCCGGCTGGTGGCGGGCTGCGACAAGACCGCCTCGACCTGCAAGGCGAAGTTCGCGAACTTCCTGAATTTCCGAGGCTTTCCGCTGATGCCGGGCGAGGACTGGTCGACGGCCTATCCGCGCTCGGACGAGCTGCACGACGGCGGCTCGCTGTTCCATGACTGAGGGGCGGCGGGCGGTGATCGTGGCCGCGGCGCGGGACTGGCTCGGCACGCCCTATCGGCATCAGGCGAGCGCCAAGGGCGCGGGGGCGGACTGCCTGGGCCTGGTGCGCGGCGTCTGGCGCGAAGTGCTGGGGAGCGAGCCCGAGACCCCGCCGCCCTATTCGCCCGACTGGATGGAGGCGAGCCGGGAAGAGCGCCTGTTCGACGCGTGCCGCCGCCTGCTGGTCGAGCTTCCGACGGCGGAGGCCGGGCCCGGCGACGTGCTGCTGTTCCGCATGCGTGCCCAGGGGCCCGCGAAGCACCTGGGCATCCTGGTCGAGACCGGGGGGGACGAGCCCCGGATGATCCACGCCTATTCGGGGCGTGGAGTGGTGGGCTCGTCCCTCGGACCTTCCTGGCGGCGGCGCATCGCGGCGGCCTTCAGCTTTCCGGAGTGATCCATGGCGACTTTGGTTCTTGCCGCCGCAGGCGCCGCCGTCGGCGGCGCCGTCGGGGGCGGCATCGCCGGCGTCAGCGCGATGGCGCTGGGGCAGGCTGCGGGCGCGGTCGTCGGCGGGCTGATCGACCAGAAGATCCTGGGCGGGGGCGGCCGCGCGGTGGAGCGGGGCCGCGCCTCGACCCTGCGGGTGCAGGCGGCCAACGAGGGCGCGCCGATCGCGCGCGTCTATGGCCGGATGCGCGTGGCGGGGCAGGTGATCTGGTCGACCCGCTTCAAGGAGCACGTGAACCGCGAGGAGCACGGCGGCAAGGGCGGGGGCGGGGGCACGACCGTCTCGGAATACTCCTACACCATCAGCTTCGCGGTGGCGCTGTGCGAGGGGCCGATCACCCGGATCGGCCGGATCTGGGCGGACGGCCGCCAGATCAACGCGGATTCGCTGAATTGGCGCCTGCATCGCGGCACCGAGGGGCAGGGGCGGGACCCTGCCATCGAAGCGGTGGAGGGCGAGGAGAACACGCCCGCCTTCCGGGGCCTCGCCTACATGGTTTTCGAGGACGTGCCCGTCGGCCAGTTCGGAAACCGCGTTCCCCAGATCAGCGTCGAGGTGTTCCGCCGTCCCAAGTCGCCCGCCAGCGTCGAGGTCGGCGAAGAGGGCGAGCTGCGCATCCACAAGATCGTCAAGGGCGTGACGATGATCCCCGGCTCCGGCGAGTTCGTGCTGGAGACGGAGCCGGTGCGCGAGATCCTGGGCGAGGGGCAGGAGAAGTTCCTGAACCTCAACGCCTGGTCGGACCGCACCGACGCGGTGGTGGCGCTGGACCAGCTGCTGGAGGAGCTGCCGGAGCTGGAGAGCGTCTCGCTGGTGGTCAGCTGGTTCGGCGACGACCTGCGCTGCGCCGAATGCCAGATCCGGCCGGGCGTGGAATATGCCGACAAGGTCACCGCGCCCCACGTCTGGACCGTGGGGGGCGAGGCGCGCGGCGACGCCTACCTGGTGGGGCGCGACGGCGAGGGGCGGCCGATCTACGGGGGCACGCCCTCGGATGGATCGGTGGTGCGATACATTCGCGAGCTGAAGAGCCGCGGGCTGCGGGTGCTGTTCTATCCCTTCATCCTGATGGACGTGGCGCCGGGCAACGGCAAGCCGGATCCCTGGGGCGGGAGCGAGCAGGCGGCCTTCCCCTGGCGCGGGCGCATCACGCAGATGCCGGCCGCCGGGCGGCCTGGCTCGCCTGACCAGACGGCGGCGGCGGCGGACGAGGTCGACGACTTCTTCGGCGACGCGCAGCCTGGGGACTTCACGCCCTCTGGCGACACGGTGTTGTTCTCGGGGGCCAGCCCGCATCGCTACCGGCGGTTCATCCTGCACTATGCGCATCTGTGCGCGCTGGCGGGGGGCGTCGATGCGTTCTGCGTCGGCTCGGAAATGCGCAGCCTGACGCAGATCCGCTCGGAGAAGACCGTCTATCCGGCGGTGGAGCGGATGAAGGCGCTGACCGGCGATGTGCGCGCGGTGTTGGGGAGCGGGACCAAAATCGGCTATGCTGCGGATTGGTCGGAGTATTTCGGCCACGATCCCGCGGACGGGAGCGGGGACCGGATCTTCCACCTCGATCCGCTGTGGAGCGATCCCGGGATCGACTTCGTGGGGATCGACTACTACGCGCCGCTGACCGACTGGCGCGACGGGTTCGATCACCTGGACGCCGAGATCTCGCCGACGATCTACGACCTGGACTATCTCGCCTCGCGCTTCGAGGCGGGGGAGACCTACGACTGGTACTACGCCTCCGACGCGGACCGGCGGGCGCAGGTGCGCACGCCGATCGAGGACTGGTACGGCGAGCCCTGGGTGTGGCGGGCGAAGGACATCCGCAACTGGTGGTCGAACATGCACTTCGACCGGGTCGACGGCGTTCGCCAGTCTGACCGGACGAACTGGCGGCCGAAGTCGAAGCCGATCTGGCTGACCGAGATCGGCTGCGGCGCGGTCGACAAGGCGACGAACCAGCCGAACGTCTTCGTGGACCCGAAGAGCTCGGAGAACGCGCTGCCGCATTTCTCCTCGGGGATGCGGGACGACCTGATCCAGCGCCGCATGATCCAGGCGATGCAGCTGCATTGGGGGAAGGCGGCGAACAACCCCTATTCGACCCGATACGGGGCCCGGATGCTGGACCTGTCCAACGTCCATGTCTGGACCTGGGACGCGCGGCCCTGGCCCGCGTTTCCCACCCGTCCGGACCTGTGGTCGGACGGCGCCAACTACGAATACGGGCACTGGCTGAACGGGCGCGTGGCCTCGGCCTCGCTCGACCGGGTGGTGGCGGAGATCTGCGCGGAGGCGGGGCTGACGGACATCGACGTCACCGGCCTCCATGCGCTTATGGACGGCTACGTCCAGCAGGCCACGCAGTCGCCGCGCGCGGCGCTGCAGGCGCTGATGATCGCCTACGGATTCGACGCCTACGAGAGCGGCGGCACGCTGCGCTTCGTGATGCGCGGCATGCAGGCGGCGTCCGAGATCGACCCGGAGACGGTGGTCGAGGACGGCGCGGGCCCTGCGCGGGACATCGAGCGGGTGCGCGCGCCCTACAATGCGGCGCTGAAGGAGGTGCGGGTGGGCTACCTGCGCACCGAGGCCTCCTATCAGGCCGGCGCGGCGGAGGTGATCAACCCCGACGGCGCGGCGGTCGGCGTCGAGGGCTCCGAGCTGCCGATCGCCATGAGCCGCGGGCGCGCGATCGAGATCGCCGACCGGTGGGCGCGCGAGAGCGCGGTGGCAAGGGAGACGGTGAGCTTCGCCCTGCCGGGCACGGCGTTGAGCCTCGAGCCGGGGGACGTGGTGCGCCTGGGGCCCGAGGGCGACCCGGAGTATCGCGTCGATCGCATCTCGGAGGGCCTGACCCGGATGGTGGAGGCCACGCGGGTCGAGGCCTCGATCTACCAGCTCGGCGCGCGGCCCTTCGGCGACGATCCCGAGGCGCCGCTGGACGTTCGCCCCGGGGCGGGGGTGCCGGGCTATCGCCTGATGGACGTGCCCTGGGCGCTGTTCGGGGGAGACGCCGACAACGGCTTCGCCGCGGTCTGGTCGACGCCCTGGCCGGGGACGGTGGCGCTCTACGGCTCCGACCGGGATGACGACTACGTGCCGGAGGGGGCCACGACGCGGCCCTCTACGGTGGCGAAACTGCTTGCGCCGCTGCCGGGCGCGCAGCCGTGGCTGTGGACGCGGGGCGTGAAGGTGCAGGTGCAGATGCTCTCGGGAACGCTGTCGAGCGCGGATCGGCTGGCGGTTCTGAACGGCGCGAACCTGGCGGCGCTGAGCTCCCCGCTCGGCGGCTGGGAGGTGCTTCAGTTCCGGGACGCGACGCTGGTGGCGCCGGGGATCTACGAGCTCTCGGGCTTCCTGCGCGGCGTCGCGGGGACCGAGACGGTGATCGGTGCGCCGACGCCGGCAGGTGCGGTGCTGGTGATGCTGAACCGTCGGCTGATCGGCTTCGACCTGGGGCTCGAGAACCTCGACCTCGAGCGGCACTACCGCATCGGCCCGGCGACGGACGACCTCGGCTCGGGCAG
The DNA here is from genome assembly GCF_900113695.1 of Albimonas pacifica. GTDB lineage: Bacteria > Pseudomonadota > Alphaproteobacteria > Rhodobacterales > Rhodobacteraceae > Albimonas > Albimonas pacifica. The sequence goes on from NZ_FOQH01000005.1 coordinate 238,954, forward strand.
CTTCGCCCATGCAACCTGGACCTGGGGAGGCTCGGCGCTGAAGCCCTTCGCTCCGGTCCATATCGAGGCGGAGCGGCGACCGGGCGGCGAGGTGGCGGTGTCGTGGATCCGGCGCGGACGGCTCGACGCCGACAACTGGCCGGCGGGCGATACGCCGCTGTTCGAGGAAATCGAGGCCTACCGGGTGCGGGTGCGGGCGACCTCGGGGACGGTGGTGCGCCAGACGCAGGTGAGCGCGCCGGAGTTCATCTACACGACCGCGATGCAGGCGGCCGACGGAGTGCCGGGGGCCGCGACCTTCGAGATCGCGCAGATGTCGGCCGCCGTGGGCGCCGGCCACTATGGGAAGGTGACGTTCGATGGCTGAGACCGCCAACCTCGACCTGCCGCTGCTGGCCGCCGGCCAGGCGTCCAAGCACATCACCGTCAACGAGGCGCTGATCCGCCTCGACCAGCTGGTGATGCTGGCGGCGCGCAGCCGGACGCTGGCGACGCCGCCGAGCACGCCGACTGAGGGCGACCGCTACATCATCCCCGTGGGCTCGACCGACGCTTGGGCGGGGCGAGCCTCGCAGGTCGCGATCGCCGTGAACGGGGGCTGGGACTTCGTCGTGCCGCTGGTCGGATGGCGGGCCTTCGTCGAGGACGAGGGCGCCGAGGTGATATACGCCGCCGGCGTGTGGTCGAGCCTGACGCTGCCCGCGGCGCCCTCGGGCGCGATCACGGTGGTGGAGTTCGAGCACCAGCTGACGGCGGGCGGCGCGCAGGTCACGACCGGGCAGATCCCCGCCGGCTCGCTGGTGCTGGGGATCACGGCCCGGGTTCAGCAGGCGATCACCGGGGTCTCGGGCTGGTCGCTTGGGGTGACCGAGGCGGATACGCGCTACGGCTCCGGGCATGCGACCGGGGCGGGGGCCGGGATCGTGGCCGTGGTGGGGGCGCCGCTGGCCTACTCGACGAACATCGGGCTGCGGCTGACCCCGCAGGGCGGCTCCTTCACTGGGGGGCGGGTGAAGTTCAACATCCACCGGCTGACCTTCGCGCCGCCGGCGGCGTGATCCCGGGGCGACGCTTCGGTGACCGATCTCTTCACAATTGGTCATGACGCCTTGGCTTGAAACGCCGGATCGGGCAACGATCTCTCGGAAAGGCGCGCACTCCGCGCGCGGCCCCGAGGGAGGACCGCCATGTCCGTGGCCCCGAAGGAAGACGCCCCCGCGAAGCTGGACCCGGTCTGGTCCCGCATTTGCGACGAGGCCAGGGAGATGGTCGAGGACGAGCCGCTGATCGGCAGTCTCGTCCATGCGACCGTGCTCCACCACGACAGCTTCGAGGATGCGCTGAGCTACCGCATCGCCCAGAAGCTGGCCGCGCCGGACCTGTCCGCACTGATCCTGCAGGACGTCGCGCGCGACGTGATCCGGCAGGACAAGTCGATCGGCGCCGCCGCTCGTGCGGACGTGGTCGCGGTCTACGAGCGCGACCCCGCCTGCCACCGCTACGTCCAGCCGCTGCTGTTCTTCAAGGGCTACCTGGCGATCCAGAGCTACCGGGTCGCGCACTGGCTGTGGATGAACGGGCGTCAGGACCTGGCGCTGTTCATCCAGATGCGCGCCTCCGAGGTCTTCGCCATCGACATCCATCCCAATGCCCGGGTGGGCCGCGGGATCATGATCGATCACGGGCATTCCGTGGTGATCGGCGAGACGGCGGTGCTGGGCGACAACTGCTCGCTTCTGCACGGCGTGACGCTGGGCGGCACCGGCAAGGAGGATGGCGATCGTCATCCCAAAGTCGGCCATGGCGTGCTGATCGGGGCGGGCGCGAAGATTCTCGGCAACATCCAGATCGGGCATTGCAGCCGGATCGCGGCGGGCTCGGTGGTGCTGAAGGACGTGCCGCCCTGCAAGACCGTCGCCGGGGTGCCGGCAAAGGTCGTGGGCGATGCGGGCTGCGACCAGCCCTCGCTGAGCATGGATCAGCTGATGTGAGATCTCCGCCGCTTCGGCGGGCGGAATGAAGAAGGGCGCGGAGGCTGATGCCTCCGCGCCCTTTTTTTCGTTTCCGGAGCTGGCGTCAGGCCAGCAGGGCCATCGGGTTCTCGAGGTTGTTTTTCACAGCCTCGAGGAACTGGGCGCCCAGCGCGCCGTCGATCACCCGGTGGTCGACCGAGAGGGTCACGGACATCACCGTGGCCACCTTGATCTCCCCGTCCGCGCCCACGATCGGCTTCTTCAGGCCGGCGCCGACCGCGAGGATCGAACCATGCGGCGGGTTGATCACCGCGTCGAAGTTCTCGATCCCGTACATGCCGAGGTTGGAGATCGCGAAGCTCCCGCCCTGGTATTCCTGGGGCTGAAGCTTGCGGTCGCGGGCCTTGCCGGCCAGCGTCTTCATCTCCCCCGACAGGGCCGAGAGCGACTTGGTGTCGGCCGAGCGCAGCACCGGCGTGATCAGGCCGCCCTCGATGGCGACCGCCACGGCGACGTCCGCGCGCGAGAACTTAAGGATCCGGTCGCCGGCCCAGACGGCGTTGCAGTCGGGCACCTGGATCAGGGCCGCCGCGCAGGCCTTGATGACGAAGTCGTTGACCGAGAGCTTCACGCCGCGCTTTTCCAGCGCCCCGTTCAGCTCCGCCCGGAAGGCCATCAGCGCGTCCAGCTCGATGTCGCGCCGCAGGTAGAAATGCGGGATCGTCGACTTCGCCTCGCTGAGGCGCGCGGCGATGGTGCGGCGCATCCCGTCGAGCTTCACCTCCTCGAACTCCACGTCCGTGTAGAGCTTCTTGACCGCATCCGCGCTGGCCGGCTCGGCCTTCGCGACCGGCGCGGGGGCGGCCTTCTCCTCGGACTTCGCGGCGGGTGCAGCCGCCTCTGGCCTGGCGCTCTCGACGTCGGCCTTCACGATCCGGCCCTTGGGTCCGGAGCCCTTGACCTTTGCGAGGTCCAGCCCCTTCTCCTTCGCGATCCGCCGCGCGAGCGGCGAGGCGAAGACCCGCTCGCCGTCCGCAGTCTCGGGCGCGGGCGGGGCAGGGGTCTCGGCGGTCTTGGGCTCAGGCGCGGCGGGGCCGGCCGAGGGTTTCTCGGCGTCGCTCTCGGCCGGCGCAGGCTTCGCCTCGGGCTTGGCCGAAGCGGCCTCGTCGGCGGCCGAGGCGTCCTCGCCTTCCTCGAGCAGGACGGCGATGGGGGTGTTCACCTTCACCCCCTCGGTCCCTTCGGCGACCAGCAGCTTGCCGATCACGCCATCGTCGACGGCCTCGAACTCCATCGTGGCCTTGTCGGTCTCGATCTCGGCCAGGATGTCGCCGGAGGAGACCTTGTCCCCCTCCTTGACCGCCCACTTGGCCAGCGTGCCTTCCTCCATCGTGGGGGAAAGCGCGGGCATCAGGATCTGGATGGACATCTCCCTCCCCCCTCAGCGATAGCAGACGGCCTTGGCGGCCTCGACCACCTCGGCGGTCGTGACCAGCGCATGGCGCTCGAGATTGGCGGCGTAGGGCATCGGCACGTCCTTGCCGGTGCAGTTCAGGACCGGCGCGTCGAGATAGTCGAACGCCTTCGTCATCAGCGTCGCCGAGAGGTGGTTGCCGATGGAGGCCACCGGCCAGCCCTCTTCGATCGTCACGCAGCGGTTGGTCTTCATCACCGACTTCACCACCGTGTCGGTGTCCATCGGACGCAGGCAGCGCAGGTCGATGACCTCGGCCTCGATCCCCTCGGCGGCGAGCGCCTCGGCGGCTTCCAGCGCATAGGTCATGCCGATGCCGAAGCTGACCAGGGTCACGTCCGTCCCCTGGCGCCAGATCCGGGCCTTGCCCAGCGGGATCGTCAAATCCTCGACGTCGGGCACGTCGAAGGACCGCCCGTAGAGGATCTCGTTCTCCAGGAACACCACCGGGTTGGGGTCGCGGATCGCGCTTTTCAGCAGGCCCTTGGCGTCGGCGGCCGAGTAGGGCTGCACGACCTTCAGGCCGGGGATCTGCGCATACCAGGCGGCGTAGTCCTGGGAGTGCTGCGCGCCGACGCGCGCCGCGGCGCCGTTGGGTCCGCGGAACACGATCGGGCAGCCCATCTGCCCGCCGGACATGTAAAGCGTCTTCGCCGCCGAGTTGATGATCTGGTCGATCGCCTGCATGGCGAAGTTGAAGGTCATGAACTCGACGATGGGCTTCAACCCGGCGAAGGCCGCGCCGACGCCGAGACCGGCGAAGCCGTGCTCGGTGATCGGCGTGTCGATCACCCGCTTGCCGCCGAACTCGTCCAGCAGGCCCTGGGTGATCTTGTAGGCGCCCTGGTACTCGGCCACCTCCTCGCCCATCACGAAGACGTCGCCGTCGCGGCGCATCTCCTCGGCCATCGCATCCCGCAGCGCTTCGCGCACGGTCTGCTTCTTCATCTTGGCGTCCTCGGGCCAGTCGAGCTCCAGCTCGGCCATCGGCGCGCCGGGCTTGGCCGAGGCGGGGACGGTCCCGTGCGGCATCTCCCTGGCGGCGGCGACCGCGTCGGACTTGCCCTTGGCGGCGTCCTGCGCGCTCTCGGCCTCGCCGTCGTCGGCTTCGGCCTTCGGCTCGGCGGCCGCGTCGGCGGCGGAGGCGTCCTCGCCCTCCTCCAGCAGCACCGCGATGGGCGTGTTCACCTTCACGCCCTCCGTGCCTTCCTCGATCAGGATCTTCCCGATCACGCCTTCATCGACGGCCTCGAACTCCATCGTGGCCTTGTCGGTCTCGATCTCCGCGAGGATGTCGCCGGAGGAGACCTTGTCCCCCTCCTTGACGTTCCATTTCGACAGCGTGCCCTCCTCCATGGTGGGGGAGAGCGCGGGCATCAGAATCTGAACGGCCATTCGTCCCCCTCCTCAGGCGTACACGTCGGTCCAGAGCTCCTCGAGCGCGGGCTCGGGGCTCTCCTGGGCGAAGTCGGCGGACGCGTTGACGATGCCGCGGACCTCCTTGTCGATGGCCTTCAGCTCATCGTCGGTCGCGTCGCCGCCCAGCGTCAGCAGCTCGCGCACATGTTCGATCGGGTCGCGGGTCTCGCGCATCTTCTGCACTTCCTCGCGGGTCCGGTACTTCGCCGGGTCGGACATCGAGTGCCCGCGATAGCGATAGGTGTTCATCTCGAGGATGTAGGGCCCCTCGCCCTTGCGGCAGAGGTCGGCGGCCTTCAGGCAGGCCTCCTTCACCGCCAGCACGTCCATCCCGTCGACCGCCTCGCCCTCGATCCCGAAGGCGGCGCCGCGGGTGTAGAGGGCAGGGGACGACGAGGCGCGCTTCAGGCTGGTGCCCATCGCGTACTGGTTGTTCTCGATGATGAAGATCACCGGCAGCTTCCACAGCGAGGCCATGTTGAAGGTCTCGTAGACCTGGCCCTGGTTCGCCGCGCCGTCGCCGAAATAGGTGAAGGTGACGTTGTCGTTCTCGCGGTACTTGTTCGCGAAGGCGAGGCCCGCGCCAAGGGGGACGTTCGCGCCGACGATGCCGTGCCCGCCGTAGAACTCCTTCTCCTTGGAGAACATGTGCATCGAGCCGCCCTTCCCGCGGGAGTATCCCCCCTCGCGCCCGGTCAGCTCGGCCATCACCCCGTTCGGATCCATCCCGCAGGCCAGCATGTGGCCGTGGTCGCGGTAGGTGGTGATGCGCTGGTCGCCCTCCTTCGCCGCGGCCTCGGCCCCGACGACGACGGCCTCCTGGCCGATGTAGAGGTGACAGAACCCGCCGATCAGTCCCATGCCGTAGAGCTGGCCGGCCTTCTCCTCGAAGCGCCGGATCAGGAGCATGTCGCGATAATAGGCGAGCAGCTCCTCCTTGGACGCATTGGGCTTCTTTCGCCGCGTGGCGGCCATGGCGTCAACCTCCCTGGTGTGGGCCCGGATCGTTCACGATGTTCCGACTTTTCTAGCCTCGCACCATAACGACTGCACGCCAATACCGAGCAACCGAATTGCGGTTTTGGCGAAACTACGGGAAGTTTCGTGCGTTCCGGCCGGAAGCGTGCCGTCGTGAAAACATGGCTTTGGCGAACGATAAGGCGGCCTGCGCGTTCGGCGCGGCCGCGTCGGGACCCGGCCGGCCGCGACGGCTCAGCGGATCACGATCTCGTCCTGCCGGGCATAGCCCAGGATCCGCCGCGCGCGCTCGTCCAGCAGGTCGAGGTCGAGGTAGCGGTCCGAGAGGCGGCGCGTCAGGTTCTCCATCCGCCGGCGCTCGGTCTTCAGCTCGGCGAGGTTCGCCTCCAGCGTCGCCTGTTCGCGCGCCAGACGCACCTGCTCCACCAGCCCGGTGTCGCCCTGCAGCGCCGAGTATCCGAAGTAGCTGGTGGTCGCGATGACGAAGAAGCCGAAGACCGCCTGGGCGATCCGCCGCGTGGCGCCGCTCTCGTTCATGTCGTTCGCCTGCCTGCTCCGATGGCCGCCGCCCCGAGCGGGAACGCGCCTCAGCCTGACTGCAAACAATGCCGGAGCGGGGGCGGTTTGAAAAGAGTCTTTCGTCCCGCAGGTTTGCGCGCGCGCCTTCAGACGCCGTCGCGGCCCTCAGCCGCCCTGCGAGCGGACGTAGACGATCACCGCCGCCACCACCGCCAGGATCGCCACATGGCGCAGCCGGAGCCCGCCCTGGAACGCCCCCGTCTGCAGGCGCGCATAGGCCTTCAGCGGCGGCGGCCGTCCGCCCGCGCCGCCGCGCGCCGCCTCGCCGCCGCCGAAGAAGCGGGCGCGACGGTCCGGAACCGCGGATACGGCCGGGACCCGGTCGGCCGGCCGGAGATAGGATCTGTATGGGGTGGTCATGGCGGATCGGATACCAAGCCGCCCCTGTGCGCCGTCTTAACGGCGCTTTCATATTCCGTAAATATTACGACAAATGCCGAATAATCACGCTTTTCGGTCAAGAACGTCTGTGAGAAACCTCACAGCTTGCGCAACGTCATCCGGCCGACGGACGGCTGGAACGCGAAGCGCCGCCGACCCTCGGTGAGAATCGGCGGCGCTCCAGCTCTTCCGCGCCGGGCCCGGCGCGGCGTCGGTTCCGCGCCCCGTCGGCGCGGCGGCTCAGCCCTTCAGGATCGAACGGCCCGCGAAGATCGCGGCCTCGCCCAGCTCCTCCTCGATGCGGATCAGCTGGTTGTATTTCGCCAGCCGGTCGGAGCGCGCGAGGCTGCCGGTCTTGATCTGCCCGCAGTTCAGCGCCACCGCGAGGTCGGCGATGGTCGCGTCCTCGGTCTCGCCCGAGCGGTGCGACATCACGCTGGTGAAGCGCGCGCGATGCGCCATCTCGACCGCCTCGATGGTCTCGGTCAGCGAGCCGATCTGGTTGACCTTCACCAGGATCGAGTTCGCGGCGCCCATCTCGATTCCGGTGATCAGGCGGCGGGTGTTGGTCACGAACAGGTCGTCGCCCACCAGCTGGCAACGGTCGCCCACCAGGTCGGTCAGCGCCTTCCAGCCTTCCCAGTCGTCCTCGGCCATGCCGTCCTCGATCGAGATGATCGGGTAGTCGGCCACCAGGCGGCGCAGGTACTCGGCCATCTGCTCCGAGGTCAGCACCGCGTCCTCGCCCTTGAGGTGGTACTTGCCGTCCTCGTAGAACTCGGTCGAGGCCGCATCCAGCGCGATATAGACCTCCTCGCCCGGCTTGAAGCCCGCCTTCTCCACCGACTTCATGATGAAATCGAGCGCGTCGCGGGTGCCCGCGAGGTTCGGGGCGAAGCCGCCCTCGTCGCCGACGTTGGTGTTGTGGCCGGCGGCCTTCAGCTCGGACTTCAGGGTGTGGAACACCTCCGCCCCGATGCGCACCGCCTCGCGCAGCGAGCTCGCGCCCACCGGCATGATCATGAATTCCTGCACGTCGATCGGGTTGTCGGCATGCTCGCCGCCGTTGATGATGTTCATCATCGGCACGGGCAGCACCTTGGCGTTGATGCCGCCGACATAGCGGTAGAGGGGCAGGGCCACGCTCTCGGCCGCGGCCTTGGCGACGGCCAGCGACACGCCCAGGATGGCGTTGGCGCCCAGCCGGCCCTTGTTCTCGGTGCCGTCCAGCTCGATCATCGCGCGGTCGATGGCGACCTGCTCGGTGGCGTCGACGCCGGCAAGCGCCTCGAAGATCTCGCCGTTGACCGACTCCACCGCCTGGGTGACGCCCTTGCCCTTGTAGCGCGAGCCGCCGTCGCGCAGCTCCACGGCCTCGTGCGCGCCGGTCGAGGCGCCCGAGGGGACCGCCGCGCGGCCGAAGGAGCCGTCCTCCAGCGTCACGTCGACCTCGACGGTCGGGTTGCCGCGGCTGTCCAGGATCTCGCGGCCTGCGATATCGACGATGGCGCTCATTTTCGCGTCTCCGTTGCTCGGGCCGGCGGGCCCGCCCCGAAGGGCGGCGCGCCGGCGGAAAGGATGGGGCCTCAGCGGCCCCGCCTGGCCTTGGTCCCCTTCAGGGGCCGGCCGTAAAGCTCCATGCGGTGGCCCATCAGCTCGTAGCCGAGCTTCTCGGCCACCTTGCGCTGCAGGGCCTCGATCTCCTCGTCGACGAACTCGATCACCTCGCCGGTGGCCATGTCGATGAGGTGGTCGTGATGCTCGCGCTCGGCGTCCTCGTAGCGCGCGCGGCCGTCGCCGAAATCCACCTTCTCGACGATCCCCGCATCCTCGAACAGTTTCACGGTTCGATAGACGGTCGCCAGCGAGATCCGGGCGTCCTCCGCGGCGGCGCGGCGGTGCAGCTCCTCGACGTCGGGGTGGTCGGAACTGGCCTCCAGCACGCGGGCCACGGTGCGCCGCTGTCCGGTCATGCGCAGGCCCGCGGCCTCGCAACGATCCAGGATGGTGTCGGTCATCGGCGGGCGGTCATCTCCGGGCCGTCCTGCGGCCCCGCAGAAGGTCGGGCCGCGCACGGCTTGGGTGATAACGGAAGCGCGAGGCGGGGTCAAAGCGGCGAGGCGTCCGCAAGGCGCGACGGACGCAGGGTCACATGCGGTCGTCGGGCGCGGCCTTCGGGCCCGGGACGGGCGCGGCCGCGGCCCTGTCCTCGGCCCGGATCTCGTCCCAGATCGCGTCCATCTCGGCGAGATCCGAGTCCTCCGGCCGCTTGCCCTTCGCGGCGAGCCGCCGCTCCACCTCCCGGAACCGGCGTTCGAACTTGGCGTTGGTGCGCCGGATCGCATGTTCCGGCTCGACCTTGAGATGGCGGGCGAGGTCCGCCAGCACGAAGGCGAGGTCGCCGAACTCAGCCTCCACCTCGTCGGCGGTCAGCCGGTCGCGGGCCTCGGCGAGCTCGCCCGCCTCCTCGACCACCTTGGCGATGACGTCGGAGGCGTCGGGCCAGTCGAAGCCCACCCGCGCCGCCCGCGCCTGCAGCTTCACCGCCCGCGTCAGCCCCGGCAGCCCCGTCGCCACCCCGTCGAGCGCCGAGGCCGCGGCCTCGACCTTTCCCTTCCCCGCCCGCTCGGCCGCCTTCATCCGCTCCCAGTCGCCGGGGCGCAGCTCGCGCACCACGCCGTCCTCGTCGCCGAAGACGTGGGGGTGGCGGCGGAGCATCTTGTCGGCGACGGCGCGGGCGACGTCGTCGAAATCGAACAGCCCCGCCTCCTGCGCCATCTGCGCGTGGTAGACGACCTGCAGCAGCAGGTCGCCGAGCTCGTCCTTCAGGTCGGCCATGTCGCCGCGCTCGATGGCGTCGGCGACCTCGTAGGCCTCTTCGACGGTATACTTGGCGATGGACGCGAAATCCTGGTCGCGGTCCCAGGGGCAGCCGTCGGGGGCGCGGAGGCGGCGCATGATCTCGCGCAGGCGGGGCAGGGCGCCGGAGGCATCGCGGACCAGCGCGTCGGAAGCCTCGCGGGAGGGGGCGTCGGTCATCATGCGTCTCCGTCAGGGGCGGTCCCGGCCGGCCTAGCGCGGAGCGGCCGGCGCGGGCAAGGCGGCGGATCGCGGCGGGGAGCGGTCTGCAGGCGCCCTGCGGGCGGGCTTGGCCGGGTCGCGACCGGGGGGACGGGGGGGCGAAGGGCGGGGAGGGAGGAGCCGCCGGCGGGCTCCGGACTCACCCAAGAACAAGACGCCCGCGCCTGTCCTCCGGATCCGTCCATCGCGTCCGATGCCTGAGCGACTCGCCCGGCCCCGTCAAGGACAAGCCCCCTTCGGGGGTCGCTTCGCGATCCTTGACGGGGCCGGGCGAGTCGCTCTGATCGGCATCCGCGATGGACGGCTCCGGAGAACAGGCGCTCCCCGGGGGCGCGTGGGGCACGGGGGGCCCGGGGCGCGCGTCGCGCGAGAAGGCGGGGGCGCCGCGGGGGAGAGTTGACAGCTGTCAACTCGCGGGCGCGCGGGCGTCGGGAAAGGGGGCGCCACGAAAAACGCCCGCTCCTGGAGAGAAGCGGGCGTCGGGTCGCGTCGGCGGGAGGCCGGCGAGGATCACTCCTCGGCGGGAGCCTCCTCGGCCGCATCCTCCTCGGCCGCCTCGGAGGCGCGCAGGCCCGAGGGAGCGGAGATGTTGGCCAGCACGAAGTCGCGGTCGCGGATCACCGGGGTCACGCCCTTGGGCAGCTCGACGTCGGAGATGTGGATCACGTCGCCGAAGCTCTTGCCCGTCAGGTCGACGGTGATGTGATCGGGGATCGAACCCGCGACCACGTTCAGCTCGACCTCGGAGCGCACCACGGTCAGCACGCCGCCCTTCTTCAGGCCCGGCGAGGCCTCCTGGTTCACGAAGTCGACGTGAACGAAGAGGTTCACGCGGCTCTTCTCCGTCAGGCGCAGGAAGTCCACGTGGGTCGGCAGGTCGCGGACCACGTCGCGCTGCACGGCGCGGCAGATCACGCGGTTGTCCTGGCCGTCCACCTTCACGTTGAACAGCGTGGACAGGAAGCGCCCGGCCTTGAGCCGCTTGAGCAGCTCGTTGTGCTTGACGTTGATCGTGACGGGATCGATCCCGCCGCCGTAGATCACGCCGGGAACCAGCCCCTCGCGCCGCGCGGAACGGGCAGCCCCTTTGCCCGTGCCGGAGCGGGCGGTGGCCTCGAGAACCGGAAGGTCGGCCATCGTCGACTCCAATCATATATCTGGTTGCGCATGCGCGGACCGTCCGCGCACGTCCCTGCGGCGGGCCTCCAGGGGTGTCCCTGCCGCAGACGCGCGCCTATACGCCGGAATCGCCGCGGGGGAAAGCCCCCCGGGGGCGCGGCGGGGCGCGGCGGGGCGCGGCGCGGGGCGCGCGGGGCGCCGCAAGGCGGAAACCCGCGCGCCCCCGCGGCCTGCACGCTTGCCCCGCGCCCCCGCTCGCGCTTTACAGGAGGGACGGGCGACAAGGGAGGGCCGCTGGGCATGACCGTATCCGAGGGCGAGAAGCCCCGCGTGGCGCTGCTTGCCACCTGCCTCGTCGACCTGTTCCGACCCTCGGTCGGCTTCGCCGCGGCGAAGCTGCTGGCCGACGCGGGCTGCGACGTGCGCGTGCCGCCCAACCAGACCTGCTGCGGCCAGCCCGCCTGGAACGCCGGCGACAGCCGCGGCGCCCGCCGCCTCGCCCGCCGGGTGATCGAGGAGTTCGAGGGCTTCGACGCGGTGGTCCTGCCCTCGGGCTCCTGCGCCGCGACGATGATCAAGGACTACCCGCAGATGTTCCGCGCCGGCGACCGCTGGCGCGCGCGGGCCGAGGCGCTGGCCGCCAGGACCTTCGAGATCACCCAGTTCCTGCGCGACGTCCTGAACGTCGCCGCCACCGACGGCCGCGCCCCCGAGGGCCCCGTGACCTACCACGACAGCTGCTCGGGCCTGCGCTCGCTGGGCATCAAGGCCCAGCCCCGCGCCCTGCTGGGGGCGATCGAGGGGCTGGAGCTGCGCGAGCTGCCCGAGGCCGAAGTCTGCTGCGGCTTCGGCGGGACCTTCTGCGTGAAGTACCCCGAGATCTCGGACCGCATGGCCGGCGACAAGGCGCGCCACGCGCAGGAGACCGGCGCGGGCACGATCCTCGCCGGCGACCTCGGCTGCCTGATGAACATCGCCGGCAAGATGAGCCGCGAGGGCCGCCCGGTGAAGGCCCGCCACGTGGTCGAGGTGCTGGCCGGCATGACCGACGTCCCGGCGATCGGAGAGAGCGCATGATCGCCATGATCGGAGAGGCCTGATGACCCACGCGCCCACCACTCCGAACTTCCGCCAGAACGTGCGCGAGGCGATGGCCGACGCGCCGCTGATGGAGCAGATGACCACCGCGCTCACCGGCTCGATGGCCCGCCGGGCCGGGGCCGCGGGGGCGGTGCCCGAGTTCGACGCCCTTCGCGACGCCGGCCGCGACCTGAAGAACCACGTGCTCGAGCATCTCGACGTCTATCTCGAGACCTACGAGCAGGCGGTGACCGACGCCGGCGGCCACGTCCACTGGGCCGAGACGGCGGAGGAGGCCCGCGCGATCATCCTCGACATCTGCCGCAAGGCGGGGGCGAAGACGGTCAACAAGGGCAAGTCGATGATCTCCGAGGAGATCGGGCTGAACGACTACCTGGAAGAGAACGGGGTCAAGCCTGTCGAGACCGACCTCGGCGAATACATCATCCAGCTGCGAAAGGAGACGCCCTCCCACATCATCGCGCCCGCGATGCACGTGAACGTGCCCCAGTGGCGCGAGGCCTTTCGAAAATTCCACCCGCATCTGCCGCAGGACCGGGACCTCGAGGGGCTCGACAAGCTGCTGCTCGAGGCGCGCGGCGAGCTGCGGCGCAAGTATTTCGAGGCCGAGGTGGGGATCACCGGCGCCAACATGCTGATCGCCGAGACCGGCCAGTCGGTGATCGTCACCAACGAGGGCAACGGGGACCTGTCGCAGTCGCTGGCGAAGGTGCACATCGTGCTCGCCTCGCTGGAGAAGATCGTGCCGACGCTGGAGGACGCCTCGACCGTGCTGCGCCTGCTGGCGCGCTCGGCGACGGGGCAGGAGATGTCGGTCTACACGACCTTCTCCTCCGGCCCCCGCCGGGCCGAGGATCCCGACGGGCCCGAGGAATACCATGTGGTGCTGCTCGACAACGGCCGCTCGGAGATGCTGGGCTCCGACTTCCAGGACATGCTGCGCTGCATCCGCTGCGGGGCCTGCATGAACCACTGCCCAGTCTATCGCGCGGTCGGGGGGCATGCCTACGGCTGGGTCTATCCGGGCCCGATGGGGGCGGTGCTGACGCCGGCGCTGATCGGGGTGACGCAGGGCGGCAACCTGCCCAACGCCTCCACCTTCTGCGGGCGCTGCGAGGAGGTGTGCCCGATGCGCATCCCCCTGCCCAAGATGATGCGCCACTGGCGGGAGCGGGAGTTCGAACGCAAGCTCTCGCCCAAGGGCATGCGGCGGGGCATGGGCGCCTGGGCCTGGGCGGCGCGCCGGCCGGGGCTCTACCGGATCGGCGCGAGCCTGGCTGCGCGCGCGCTGCGGCTGCTCGGGGCGGGCTCGATCCGCCGCCTGCCGCTGGCGGGGCGGGCCTGGACGCAGACCCGCGACTTCCCCGCGCCGCAGAAGGGCGGCACCTTCCTCGCGCAATGGAACCCCGACGCAGAGGGCCGGCGGAAGGGGGGCGCGGCATGAGCTCGCGCGTGCGCATCCTCGCCAACCTCCGCCGCCGGCTGGAGGAGGGCCGCCCCGCGGCCGAGCGCGCCGAGGGCGTGGCGGCCCGCCTGCGTCTCGCCGGCGCCCAGACCGCGCCGCGCCCGGCCGCCTCGCGGCTGGAGGGGGCCGAGGCGCTGGCGCGGTTCGAGGAGAAGCTGCGCGCGGTGGACGCCAGCGTCTCCCACGTGCCGGGCTTCTCGTCCCTGCCGCAGGCGCTGGCCGAGGAGCTGCGCGCGCGCAATCTGCCCGCCGCGGTGCGCATGGGCGAGGACTTCGACCTCGTCTCCCTCGACTGGTCGGGCCTCGAGGCGACCCGGGGTCCGGGCCGGATCGAGGAGCCCGCCACGCTCTCGCGCGCCGTCTGCGGCGCGGCCGAGACCGGGACGGTCGCGCTGCGCTCGGGCCCTGCGAACCCGGTGACGCTGACCTTCCTGGGCGAGACGCATTTCATCGTGCTGCGCCGCTCGGAGATCGTGCCGGGGCTGGAGGAGCTCTGGGCCCGCGTGCGCCGCTCCGGCGCCCAGCCGCGCACGGTGAACCTGGTGACGGGCCCCAGCCGCTCGGCGGACATCGGCGGCGTCCTGCAGCTCGGCGCCCACGGCCCCGTCGCGGTTCACGTCTTCATCGTCGATGCCTGAGCCACGGGCCGGGGCGACGGACGGACGCTCGCGCTCCGCGCATCGCCCCGCCCGCCGTCCCCGGCCCCCGCCGCCCCCGCAGGTTCGCGCCGGACGCGACCCATGCGCCCCGGCGCGCGGCCGGCCACGCCCCGCAAAGCGCCTGTTCTCCGGAGCCGTCTCTCGCGGATGCCGCCCGGAGCGACTCGGCCCCCGGGGTCAAGGATCGCGCAGCGACCCGCGCTTGCGCGGGCTTGTCCTTGACCCCGGGGGCCGAGTCGCTCAGGCATCGCAAGCGAGAGACGGATCCGGGGAACAGGCGCGGGCTTGTTCTTGGGTGAGTCAGGAGCCCGCCGGAGGCTCCCCCCGTCCCCGATCCCCCGCAACGCCCCCCTCAGGCGCGCCCCTGCCAGGCCCGCCCGCAGGGCGCCTCCTCCCCCGCCGCCTTGCCGCCCGCGCCTGCGCGGGGCACAGTCGCGTCCAGTCCCGCCGCCGCCCCGGAGCGCGCCCCCATGTCCCTCTCCCGCATGTTCGACGCCCCCTCCGGCCCCGCGGCGCCGCGCGCCACCGGTCCCGTGGATGTCGGCTGGCTGCTGACCGAGCCCGACGCCGGCGTGGTGTTCTTCCCGCCCGAGCGGGTGCGCTCCGCCGAGATGAACCGCCGTCACGCCAAGTCGGCTTCGCGCTGCCCGGCGGTGATCAACCTCGAATCCCGCTACTTCGTGATCCGCTGCCCCTTCGACCTCCACCTGCGCTTCGAGCGCGACGCCGAGGGCCGCCCCGGCCTTCGCAACATGTTCGGCGCCGCCAGCCCCGTGCGCCCCAAGAAGCTCAACAAGCACCTGCACATCGTCGGCGAGGCCGAGTGGCGCTATCCCGACAAGCCCACCGTGCAGGTCAGCCTTCCCTACCTCTTCGTGGCGGACGAGCCGGTCTACATGACCCAGCTCTCGGCCTTCCTGCACTACCGCCCCGACCCGCTGCCGGGCACGATCTTCGGGGGCCGCTTCCCGATCCACGCCTGGCCGCGCCCGCTGATGTGGGCCTTCGAGTGGCACGACGTCTCCAGGGACATCGTGCTCCGCCGCGGCGAGCCCTGGTTCTACGTCCAGTTCGAGACCCTCCCGCAGGAGCGTCCCGTGCGCCTGATCGAGGCCGAGCGCACCCCCGAGCTGCAGGCCTTCGAGAAGCACGTCTCCGGCGCCGTGAACTACGTCAACCAGACCTTCTCCCTGTTCCAGCTCGCCGAGAAGGCGCGCCCCGAGACGCTGCTGACCCCCGCCGCCCGCAAGGGGTGAGGCGGACCGCTCCGGCCGCGCATTTCCGCTTGACCTCGACCTAGGTCGAGGTCGTCAGGTGGTCAGCATACGCAGCCCCTCCGAGGGATCCGACGGAGACCGCAGCCATGCCGCTCGACCTGACCCCCGCCTTCGCGTCCCCGCAGGACGCCTCCGCCGACGCATCCTTCGGCCTCGATGCGGCGCTCGACGCCGCCTTCGAGGACGCGCTGTTCGAGGACGCGGCCCCGCGCCCGGGCCTCGTGCGTCTCGACCGGTTCACCCTGCCGGAGGCGTCGCGCGCGGAGTTCCTGCGCCGCGTCGGCTTCATCCACCGCCTGCTGCGCACCCGGCCGGGTTTCCTGCGCGACCTGGCGGTGGAGCGTCCGCTTCCCGACGGGCGCCTCGCGCTCGCGACCCTGGTGGAGTGGGAGACGCCCGAGGACGCCGCCGCCGCGGCCCCTGTGGTCAAGGCGGCGCTGGAGGGCGCGGGCCTCGACCTGCACGCCGACCTCGCGCGGCTCGAGGTGCAGGGCGAGAAGGCCGACTGGCAGGCGGTCGAGCTCTCGGCGGAGCCGCCGGCGGACTGAGGCGGGGCAGGGCGGCCAGCCGCCCTCGCCCCCCCCTCGCCGCTCCTCGCCGCGTCAGAACGTGTCGCAGGCGGCGATGGTCGCCTCGTTCCAGCCGGTCGCGAACCAGGCCTTCCGGTCGGCCGAGGTCCCGTGCTGGAAGGTCTCCGGCCGCACCGTGCGCCCCGCCTCGCGCTGCAGGGTGTCGTCGCCGATGCGCGAGGCGGCGTTCAGCGCCTCGTCCACGTCGCCTTCGTCGAGGCTGCCGAACATCCGCTGCGCCTCGCGCGCCCAGACGCCGGCGAGGCAGTCGGCCATCAGCTCGACCTTCACCTGCACCGCGTTGGCGCCGGCCTCGTCGAGCCCCGCCTTCATCGCCTGCGCCCGCTCCAGCATGCCCAGCTCGTTCTGCACGTGGTGGCCGACCTCGTGGGCGATCACGTAGGCGGCGGCGAAGTCGCCCCTGGCCCCGAGCCGCCGCTCCAGCGCGTCGAAGAAGTCGGTGTCGAGATAGGCCTTCTCGTCCAGCGGGCAGTAGAACGGCCCCGAGGCCGCGCTCGCCCCCCCGCAGCCCGAGCGGACCGAGCCCGAGAACAGCACCAGCGTGGGCGGATCGTAGCGCCGCCCCAGCTCGTCCTGGAAGCGCCGGGCCCAGACCTCCTCGGTGTCGGCGAGCACGACGGAGGCGAACTGGCCGGCCTCGCGGTCCGCCTGGATCAGCGCGCCGCCCGAGCCGCCGGCGCCGCCGGGGCCGACGCTCCGCTCCTGCTGGGCGGCGAAGATCGAGATGCCGATCACCACCAGGAACACCACCCACCCCGCCTTCGAGCGGGGCAGGGAGATGCGCCGCCCGCCGCCGGGAAAGCCCTGTCCCGGGAACCCGCCGGGCCGCCGGCCGAAGCCGCCGGGAAAGCCGCCGCCCGGGGACGATCGCCCCCGCTGGTCCTCGACGTTCGAACTGCCGCGCCGTCCACGCCACTGCATCGCGATTCCCTTTCGTGCCCGTCCGCCCTCATCCTGCCCGAGACAGCGGCGAGACTCGGGCGAAGTCCGGGCGGGTTTCGCTGCGCCGCAGCGAAGTCCCTTGCTCCCGGTCAGCCGCCTATGGTTTCTATGTCCGAACCTATCCGCGCCCAAGCCGGAGCATGCTTCCCGATGAAAGACTTCAAGAAGATCCTGGTCGCCAACCGTTCCGAGATCGCCATCCGCGTGATGCGCGCCGCGAACGAGCTGGGCAAGGCCACGGTCGCCGTCTACGCCGAGGAGGACAAGCTGGGCCTGCACCGCTTCAAGGCGGACGAGGCGTATCGCATCGGCGAGGGGCTGGGGCCGGTCGGGGCGTATCTCTCGATCGACGAGATGATCCGGGTGGCGAAGCTGTCGGGCGCCGACGCGATCCACCCCGGCTACGGCCTGCTGTCGGAGAACCCGGCCTTCGTCGACGCCTGCGACGCCGCGGGCATCGCCTTCATCGGCCCGACCGCCAAGGCGATGCGGATGCTGGGCGACAAGGCCAGCGCGCGCAACGCCGCGATCGCGGCCGGGGTGCCCGTGGTGCCGGCGACCGAGGTGCTGCCCGACGACATGAAGGCCGTGCGCGCCATGGCCGAGAAGGTCGGCTATCCGCTGATGCTCAAGGCCTCCTGGGGCGGCGGCGGGCGCGGGATGCGCCCGATCCTCAAGGCCTCGGAGCTCGAGGAGAAGGTCCGCGCCGGCAAGCGCGAGGCCGAGGCCGCCTTCGGCAACGGCGAGGGCTACCTCGAGCGCCTGATCCAGCGCGCCCGCCATGTCGAGGTGCAGGTGCTGGGCGACTCCCACGGCTCGATCCTGCACCTGTTCGAGCGCGACTGCACCGTGCAGCGCCGCAACCAGAAGGTCGTCGAGCGCGCGCCCGCGCCGTACCTCAGCGAGGAGCAGCGCGCCAACGTCTGCGAGCTGGCGCTGCGCATCGCCCGCCACGCGGGCTACGTGAACGCCGGCACCGTCGAATTCCTCATGGACATGGACACCGAGGAATTCTTCTTCATCGAGGTCAACCCGCGCATCCAGGTCGAGCATACCGTGACCGAGGAGGTCACCGGCATCGACCTGGTGAAGGCCCAGATCCGGATCGCGCAGGGCGCGACGGTCGCCGAGGCCACCGGCGTCCCCGGCCAGCACGCGATCCAGCTCAACGGCCATGCCCTGCAGTGCCGCGTGACGACGGAAGACCCGACGAACTCCTTCATCCCCGACTACGGCCGGATCACCGCCTATCGGGGCGCGACCGGCTTCGGCATCCGCCTCGACGGCGGCACGGCCTATTCGGGCGCGGTGATCACCCGCTACTACGACTCGCTGCTGGAGAAGGTCACCGCCTGGGCGCCGCGGCCGGACGAGGCGATCACCCGGCTGGATCGTGCGCTGCGCGAGTTCCGCATCCGGGGCGTGGCGACCAACATCGCCTTCGTCGAGAACCTGCTGAAGCATCCGAAGTTCCTGAGCTCGGACTACACCACCAAGTTCATCGACGAGACGCCCGAGCTCTTCGACTTCCCGGCCCGCCAGGACCGCGCCACCAAGCTGCTGACCTGGATCGCGGACGTCACCGTCAACGGCCACCCCGACACCGCCGGCCGGCCCAAGCCCCCGGCCCACGCCCGCAAGCCCGTGCCCCCGAAGCCGGTCGAGGCGGGCCCGGTGCCCGGCACGCGCGACCTGCTCGACGCCCAGGGCCCCAAGGCGGTGGCCGACTGGATGCTGGCCGAGAAGCGCCTGCTGATCACCGACACCACCATGCGCGACGGCCACCAGTCGCTGCTCGCCACCCGCATGCGCGGCTACGACATGATCCGCGCCGCGGACGCCTATTCGAAGAACCTGCCGGGGCTGTTCTCGGTCGAGTGCTGGGGCGGCGCGACCTTCGACGTCGCCTACCGCTTCCTCGACGAATGCCCCTGGCAGCGGCTGCGCGACCTGCGCGCGCGGATGCCCAACCTGATGACCCAGATGCTGCTGCGCGGGGCCAACGGGGTGGGATACACCAACTATCCCGACAACGTGGTGCAGCGCTTCGTGCACCAGGCGGCGAGCTCGGGCGTGGACGTGTTCCGGGTCTTCGACAGCCTCAACTGGGTCGAGAACATGCGCGTCGCCATGGACGCGGTGCTGGAGACGGGCAAGGTGCTCGAGGGCGCCATCTGCTACACCGGCGACATCAACGACCCCGACCGCGCCAAGTACGACCTGAAATACTACGTCGGCATGGCCAGGGAGCTGCAGAAGGCGGGCGTCCACGTGCTCGGCCTGAAGGACATGGCGGGGCTGCTGAAGCCCGCCGCCGCCGGGCCGCTGATCAAGGCGCTGAAGGAGGAGACCGGGCTGCCGGTGCACTTCCACACCCACGACACCTCGGGCATTTCGGCGGCGACGGTGCTGGCGGCCTCGGCGGCGGGCGTCGACGCGGTGGACGCGGCGATGGACAGCTTCTCCGGCCTCACCTCGCAGCCCTGCCTGGGCTCGATCGTCGAGGCGACGCGGCATACCGAGCGCGACACCCAGCTCGAGCCCGCCCGCATCCGCGAGATGTCGGACTACTGGGAGCTGGTGCGCCTGCAATACGCCGCCTTCGAGAGCGAGCTGAAGGCCGGCGCCTCGGAGGTCTATCTCCACGAGATGCCGGGCGGGCAGTTCACCAACCTCAAGGCGCAGGCGCGCTCGATGGGGCTGGACGAGCGCTGGCACGAGGTCGCGAAGATGTATGCCGACGTCAACAAGATGTTCGGCGACATCGTGAAGGTGACGCCGTCCTCCAAGGTGGTGGGGGACATGGCGCTGACCATGGTCTCGGCCGGGCTGACGGTGGATCAGGTGCTGGACCCCAAGGTGGACGTCAGCTTCCCCGAGTCGGTGATCGGGATGCTGCGCGGCGACCTCGGCCAGCCGCCGGGAGGGTTCCCGAAGAAGCTGGTGAAGAAGGCGCTGAAGGGCGAGACGCCCGACCAGACGCGCCCCGGCGCCCGCATTCCGCCCGCCGACTTCGAGGCGATCCGAAAGCAGGTGTCGGAAGAGCTCGACGGCGAGGAGATCGACGACGAGGATCTCTGCGGCTACCTGATGTATCCCAAGGTCTTCACCGACTACATGAAGCGCCACGCCGACTTCGGCCCGGTGCGCGTGCTGCCCACGCCGACCTTCTTCTACGGCATGCAGGAAGGCGAGCAGATCGAGGTCGAGATGGAGCAGGGCAAGACCCTGCAGGTCGGCCTCTCGGCGATGACCGACACCGCCGAGGACGGCACGGTGAAGGTGTTCTTCGAGCTCAACGGCCAGCAGCGGATGATCACGGTCAGGAACCGCAAGGTCGCCGCCTCGGTCGAGGCGCGGCCGAAGGCCGACGCCGCCAACGCGGCCCATGTCGCGGCGCCGATGCCGGGCGTGGTGGCGTCCATCGCGGTCGAGGCGGGCAAGACGGTCAAGGCCGGCGACATGCTGCTGACCATCGAGGCGATGAAGATGGAGACGGCGCTGCACGCCGAGCGGGACGGCACGGTGAAGACCGTCCACGTCTCGGCGGGCGCGCAGGTCGACGCCAAGGACCTGCTGGTCGAATACGAAGGCTGAGGGCGCCGCGTCGGGCGGCCCGCCTGGGGGGGCGTTCGGCCCGCGGCGCGGGGCGAGCGTCGGCGCGTGGGGCGGGCCTCGCGAGGCGGGGCTCGCTCGGCCTTGCGCGCTCGGCGAGCGCGCGCCGGCCGGCGCCGGCGAAGGGGCGCTTCTGAACTCACCCAAGAACAGGCCGCGCCTGTCCTCCGCAGCCGTCCGTCGCTGAAGATGCCTGAGCGACTCGCCCGAAGCGGTCAAGGACGAGCCCCGCTGCGCGGGGTCGCTGCGCGATCCTTGACCGCTTCGGGCGAGTCGCTCTGATCGGCATCAGCGACGGACGGCTCCGGAGAACAGGCGCTCGCGGCGGGGCCTGGGGCGGGCCGGCGGCTGGGGCGGGCCGGGCGCGCAAGCGGGGGGGCGTTGCGGCGGGAGGCCGGGAGGGACCTGGGCTCTGGCGCCCGGGGGCGGTTCGGGGTATCGGCGGGGGCATGGCCGAACCCGATCCCATGGAACTGCTCGCCGACGCCTTCGACGGCGAGCCCTCGCCCTTCGGGCCGCGCGGACTGCTGGTCCTGCGCGCCCGTCCCTCCCGCGCCTTCGCCCGCGACGCGCTGGTCTGCGAGCAGGGGTCGAAACCCTTGCACGCCGCCCTCGACGCCGAGGGGCGCGAGGTGCATGCCGAACTGCCGGCCGACCTCGCGGAGTTCCCGGCGGCGGCGGTCTGCCTGACCCGCGCGCGGGCCGAGAACCGCGCCAACCTCGCCCGCGCCTGGGCGAAGACGGCCGAGGGCGGACGGCTCTTCGTCTCCGGCGCCAAGACCGACGGGATCGAGAGCCTGCAGAAGGCCCTGCGCAAGGAGGGGCTCGAGGTCGAGGCCGCCCCCCGCCGCCACGGCCGCGTGCTGTCGCTGGTGCGCCAGGGCGAGGCGCCCGCGCTCTTCGCGCAATGGCTGGAGGAGGCGGCGGCCGCGCCGCGCGTCCACGGGCTCGGGCGCGACTTCGTCACCGCCGCGGGCGTGTTCTCCTGGGACAAGGTCGATCCGGGCTCGGCGTTGCTGGCCGAGGCGCTGCCGCCGCTGAAGGGGGCGGTGGCCGATCTCGGGGCCGGCTGGGGGTTCCTGTCGGCCAGGATCCTCGAATCGGCGGACGTCGCCTCGCTCGACCTCGTGGAGGCCGAACACGCCGCGCTGGCCTGCGCGCAGGCCAATCTCTCCGACCCGCGGGCGCGTTTTCACTGGGCGGACGTGCGTGCCATGCCGCTTCCCCGCGCCTCGCACGAGACGGTGGTCGCCAACCCGCCCTTCCACGACGGGCGCGAGGTGTCGCTGGCGCTGGGGACCGCGTTCCTGGAGGCCGCGGCGCGGCTGCTGAAGCCCTCGGGCCGCCTGTGGCTGGTCGCCAACCGGACCCTGCCTTACGAGAAGGTGCTGGAGCGCGCCTTCGTCGAGTGGTCCGAGGTCGGCGGCGACGGGGCCTACAAGCTGCTGTGCGCCGCGCGTCCGCGCCCGCCGGCGGCCCGCGGCCGACAGGCGCGCTGACGCCCCGTCCGGCCCCGTCGCTGACGTGCACGTGCCTTGCGCCGCGCGCCGGGCCCGCGCATCGTGGGCCCGCGCCAGTTCCGATCCGCCGCAAACGGGGTGAAAATCCGCGCATGACCCGTCCGTCCGCCGGCGCCGCCGGCCCGACCCTCGCGCGCCGCACGACCGCCTGCGCCGTCCTTGCCCTCGCCGTCGCGCTCGGGGGCTGCGGCCTCTTCGGAGAGCGCAAGGGCGACTTCCCCCCGGTCGAGTTCGCCGCCCCCCAGGGCAGCGTGGACTACGAGGTGGAGCTCGTCGGCTCGCCCCGCGACGAGGCGACCTCGGCGCTGCAGGAATCGCTTTCCCTCTACCGTCGCCAGGACGACGGCGCCCCCTCGGTCGCGATCCTGCGCCGGCGCGCCGAGCAGGACGTCGAGGCGACCAAGAAGATCCTGCGCAGCTTCGGCTACTATCGCCCCGAGGTGACGGTGGAGGTCGAGCAGCTGCCCGACGATCCCGCCGCGCCGAAGGATCCCAACGAAGGCAAGGGCCGCGCCTCCTACACCTTCGCCGAGCTCTTCGGCTCCTCCTCCGACGAGGAGACGCCCGCGGAGGAGACGGCCGAGGAGGAGGAGGCCCCCCGCCAGAACGCCATCGCGCGCGTGATCATCGACCCGGGCCCCGCCTTCCGCCTGACCCGGCACGAGTTCGTGGTGATCGGCGAGCCCTCGCGCCGCCGCCGTCTGGACCTGATGACGCCCGAGCAGGCGGGCTCCCCCGTCGGGCGGCGCGCGGACGCGGGCGAGATCCTGGACGCCGAGAGCAAGGCGCTGGCGGCGCTGCTCAACAACGGCCGCCCCTGGGCGAAGCTGCAGGGGCGGCGCGCCATCGCCGACATGGAGGCGGGCACGATCGAGATCGAGACCTCGATCGCGCCGGGCCCCTATGCGGAATACGGGGAGATCGAGGTCTCCGGCACGCAGGACGTGGTGCCCCAGCACATCCGCGGCTACCGCGACTTCCGCCATGGCCGGCCGGTGGACCGGCGCGACCTGCGCGCCTACCAGTCGGACCTGATGCAGACCGAGCTCTTCGACTCCGTGGTGGTCAAGGTGCCCGACGAGCCTCCGGCCGATCCCCAGGGGGACGCCGTGCCGATCCTGGTCGACGTGGTCGAGGGGCCGCGCAACACCGCCACCGCGGGCCTGCGCTTCAACACCGACAGCGGGCCCGAGGTCCGCGGCGGCTACACCCAGCGCAACCTGCTGGGCCGGGGCGAGCGCATCGACCTGACCGGCGTGCTCGGCGCCTCCGAACAGAGCCTGACGCTGGAGGGGCGCAAGCCCCAGTTCATCCGCCGCCGCCAGACGCTGACCGGCCTCGCCCAGGTGCGCAACATCGAGGACAACGCCTACGACGAGACCGGCGCCACGCTCTCGGCGGGCATCGAGCGCGAGCAGGGCCGCTACTGGACCTACGGGGCCGGCGGGCTGGTCGAGTATTCGCGCATCAACGACCAGTTCTACACCGAGGACGTGGTCCTGTTCGGCGTGCCCGCCTTCGTGCGCTACGACGGCTCCAACGACCTGCTGAACCCGACCGAGGGAATCCGCGCGGGCGTCTACGCCACGCCCTACCACGCCTTCCGCGACCGGGGCGATTCCCAGTTCCTGCGGGCCGAGACCATCGTCTCGGGCTACCTGCCCATCGACGATGAGCACCGCTACGTGCTGGCCAGCCGCGGGCGGCTGGGCTCGATCTTCGCCGAGAAGCTCAACGACGTGCCGCTGACCAAGCGGCTCTATTCCGGCGGCGGCGGCTCGGTGCGCGGCTACGGCGACCAGATGATCGGGCCGCTCGACGCCAACAACGACCCCACAGGCGGACGCTCGGTCGCCGAGCTGTCGCTGGAGGCGCGGGCGCGGGTCTACGGCGACTTCGGCGTGGTGGCCTTCGTGGACGCGGGCTCGGTCTCCACGGCCGTGGCCCCGGACTTCTCCGACGGCGTGCAGTACGCCGCCGGCCTCGGCGGGCGCTACTATTCCCCCGTCGGGCCGATCCGCTTCGACCTCGCCTTCCCGCTGAACGGGCGCAAGGTCGACGACGCCTTCGGCTTCTACTTCTCGATCGGACAGGCTTACTGATGCGGCGCGCCCTCCTCCCCCTCCTCGGTCCGCTGGCGCTCGCCGGCGCGCTGCTGACGGCGAGCCCGGCTGCGGCCCAGTTCTCGCTGCTCGGCCTGCAGAACTCGCTGGTGCAGTTCGTGCTCTCCCAGATCTCGGTGGAGGGGGAGTTCGAGATCACCGCGGACGGCGTGCAGGAGAACGAGGACGGCCAGACCGTGCTCGCCGGCATCAAGATCGCCGACGGGGAGGGGGTGTGGTTCGAGGCGCGCAGCGCGCAGCTTTCGTGGAACGCGCGACGCATCCTGCGCGGCGAGGTCGAGATCACCGACATCGCCCTGACCGGCATGCGGATCCTGCGCGCCCCGACCCCGCCCGAGGTCGAGGTGGTCGAGGATTCCGAGATCGATCAGGCCGGCTTCGATCCCTTCGCCTGGCCCCGCTCCCCCATCGCCGTGCGCGTGGAGAGCCTGCGCCTGGTGGACGCTTTCGTGGCCGAGGGGGTCTTCGCCCCCCAGTCGCTGGCCTTCGAGGCCACCGGCGCCTTCGTCGACGAGGGCCAGATCCAGTCCCTGAAGCTCGACATCCGGCGCACCGACGCGGTCGAGGGGACCATCGACCTGGAATACGTGCGCGACTTCTCGGACGAGAGCCTGAAGCTGGCGCTGAACGCGCAGGAGGCGCCCGGCGGCCTCGTCGCCGTGATGGGCGGCCTGCCCAACACCTCGGCGAGCTTCGTCAATGTCGACGCCTCCGGCCCGCTGGTCGACTGGAACCTCACGCTCGCCGCCGAGGTCGACGAGGTGATCCGCGTCGACGGCTTGGCCGTGATCGACGCGCAGGCCCCGGTCTCGGTCGACGCGCAGCTCGCGCTCGTCCCCGGCCCCGAGCTCTCCGACCAGGCGCGCACCGCGCTGGGGGAGCGGGCGGAGCTCGACCTTTCCGTGCGCGAGGACGACGACGGGGTGGTGCGCATCGAGACGGGCGCGTTCAATTCTCCCTCGATCCAGGCCTCGGCCGTGGGGACCTACACCCGGGCGAACGGGGAGATGGACTTCGACCTCAGCCTCGTCGCCGGCGCGGTGATGTCCCAGGTGGCCGAGGGCGTGGACTTCGAGCGGATCGCCTTCGACGGCGCGCTGAAGGGCGTGCCCGAGGACTTCTCCGCCTCCGGCGCCCTGTCGCTGGCCGGCCTGGCCACCGCCCCCGCCGACATCGGCGAAGCGGCGCTGGAGGTCGCGGCGACCGTGCAGGGGCAGGAGCTGACCGTCACCGCCGACGGCGACGCGACCGGCGTGCGGCTCGACCGGCTGGGGCCGGACCTGATGGGCGACACCCGCCTCGACATCCGCGCCGTCTGGGGGCTGGAGAGCCAGGTCGCCACGCTGGAGACGCTGTCCATCGACAGCCCGCTGCTGAGCGTCTCGGCGCAGGGGACCGCGGACGTGGCGCAGTCGACCGCGGCGCTGGACTATGCGCTGTCGACCCCGAGCCTCGAGCCGGTCGCCGCCGCCTACGACCAGGTCGCCGGCGGGCGGCTCGACGTCTCGGGCCGGGCGGAGGGGCCGTTCTCGGCGATCCACCTCACCGGCCGCGCGGCGGCCGAGGACCTGACCTTCCAGGGCGAGCCCTACGGCGAGGTGGCGATCACCCATGACGTCACCGCCGGCGAGACCGTGGCGGGCAACGTCGCGGTCGAGGCCTCCGGCTCCCGCTACGGGCCGGCGCAGGTCGCGACCGACTTCACGCTCGACGGGGACCTGTTGTCGGTGACGAACCTGACCGGCGCCGCCATGGGCGCGACGCTCGCGGGCCGGGCGGAGGTGGATCTCGCGCAGACGCTGGTCGACGGCTCGCTCGCGGTCGAGGTCGCGGATCTGGGCGCCTTCTCCGACCTCGCCGGCGCGCCGATCGCGGGCTCGCTGCGCGGCGACCTCGACCTGACCACGCCGGAGGGGCGCCAGGACCTGCACCTTGTGGGCCGCGCCGACGGGCTGGAGGGCTTCGACGGCGCGCTCGCCTTCGCCGACCTCGACGTGACCGTGCGCGACGCGACCGGCGAGAGCGTCTCGGCCGTCTTCGCCATCGCCGCCGAAGATGCGGTGCTGCGCGCCTCGGGCGTCGAGAAGGCCACGCAGAAGGCCGCCGAGACCACCCAGGAGGCCGGCGCCGAGAGCGCGGCCGACAAGGCCGCCGACGCCGCCGCCGACGCGGCCGAGGAGGCCGCCGACGAGAACCCGCGCGCCGACGTCGCCCGCGTTCAGCGCCTGGAAGTCACCGGCGAGGCCACCGACCTGACCGGCGCCCCGGCCGTGCGCGCGACCGCGGTCGTCACCGAGGCGACCTCCCCCCAGTTCGACGCCCGACTCGCCCGCGCCACCGTCGAGGCCGACCTTCAGGACCTGACCGGCGCGCCCCAGGGCACGGTGCGCCTGCTGGCCGAGGACGCCTCGGGCCAGGGCGCGGGGGTGCAGGTGCTCGACGTCGCCGTGGACGGGGTGAACCTGATCGACGATCCCGCGGCGACCGCGGTGGGCTTCGCGACCGGCGTGACCGCCCCCGGCGCCGCCATCGAGCGGGTCGACTTCGACGCCCGCGGCGAGGATCTGCTGGGCGAGGGCCGGGCCGAGGCCAACCTCGCCGCCCGCTCGATCACCGCCGACGGCGGCGTCTCCGTCGCCTCCCTCGACGCCTCCGCCACGGCCGAGGGGCTGACCACCGGCCGCTCGGCGACCCTGACCGCCACGGTCGGGGGCGTTAGCGCGGGCGGGGCCACGGTGCGCAGCGTGCAGCTCGACGCCACCGCCGCCGACCTGCTGGGCGCGCCCTCGGCCACGGCGAAGGCCACCGCCAGCGGCATCGACGCGGGCGGCGCCACCATCGCCCAGGTCAGCCTCGACGCCGAGGGCTCGAACCTGATCGAGGCGCCGGCCGGGCAGGCGACCCTCGTCGCCTCCACCGTCGACGTGGCCGGGGCGGCCTCCCTCTCGCGGGTGACGGCGCGGGCGAACGGCGACCTCTCGGCCCTGACCTTCTCGGTCGAGGGGCAGGGCGCCACGGCCGAGGAGGAGCCGATCCGCCTGCGGATCGACGGCCGCGGTCGGCTCGACTCCGATCCGCAGACGATCACCCTCTCGACCCTGTCGCTCGACGCGGGCGAGGTCTCCATCGCCCAGCAGGGCGCGCTGACCGCGACGCTGTCGGGGGGGACCACCGCCGTGCGCGGCCTGAACGTGACGCTGCCCGGCGGCGGGCTGACGGGCGAGGCCGCGCTCGCCTCGAACGGGGCGCGGGGCAACCTGACGCTCGCGATCGGCGACCTGCCGGCGCTGGCGGCGATCGTCGACGCGCCGGTGGACTCGGGCTCTGTCAACCTCTCGGCCGACTTCGACACCCGCCCGGGGTCCGCCCGCGCCCGGGTGAACCTTCAGGCGCGCGAGCTCGGCTTCTCCAACATCGCGGCGGGGGACGGCACGCTCGCCGCCGATCTCGACGCCGACTGGAACGGGCGCACGATGTCTGCCGAGGGCGTGATCCGCGGTCCCTTCGGCGAGGACGGCGTGCGCGTCGCCGCCACACTGCCGCTGCGCCCCGCGGGCATGTTCCCCGCGCCGCCGCCGGGCGCGCAGATCGACGCCTCGGTGGTCTGGCAGGGCCGGGCGGAGGCCATCTGGCCCCTGCTGCCGCTCCCCGACCACGTGCTGACCGGCGAGCTCGACGTCGACCTGCAGGTCACCGGCGCCATCGACGCGCCGCAGCCCACCGGGCGCATCCGGCTCATCGACGGCAGCTACCAGCATCTCGAGGCGGGCACGATCCTGTCGGACCTGCAGGTCCGCTCCTCCCTGCGCGAGGGCGGCGGCCTGCGGGTGCGCCTGACCGCCACCGACGGCGCCGGCGGGCCGGTCGAGGCGAACGTCGACCTCGTCGGCGACCGGATCACCGCCACCGCGACCACGCGCGAGGCGGTGCTGGTGCGCCGCGACGACGTCACCGCCGCCGTCTCCACCGACATCCGGGTCGAGGGCCCCACCATCGCCCCCGCCGTCACCGGAGAGATCCGCATCGACCGCGCCGAGGTGCGCCTGGTCAACGCCACGCCGCCCTCGCTGCCCGACCTCGGCGAGATCGAGATCAAGGGCGAGCCCCCCGAGAAGGTGGAGGAGGAGGCCTCCGGCGGCCCCACGCTCGACCTCAAGATCGTGGCGCCCGGCGACATCTTCGTGCGCGGGCGCGGCCTGACCTCGGAGTGGCAGGTCGACCTCGCCATCACCGGCTACGCCGCCTCGCCGCGGATCACCGGGCTGGTCTCGGGCGTGCGCGGCACGCTCGACTTCCTGGGTCGGGACTTCGACCTCGCCCGCTCGGACGTGCGCTTCCTGGGCGGGCCCGAGATCGACCCGCAGCTCGACGTGGTCTTCGAGCATGAGCGCGAGGACATCACCGGGCGCATCGCGGTGCGGGGCTCGGCCTCGGACCCGCGGCTCGCCTTCGAGTCGGTGCCCGCCCTGCCGGAGGACGAGGTCCTGCCGCGGGTGATCTTCGGGACCAACCGCCAGAGCCTCTCGGCCGCGCAGGGCATCCAGCTCGCGGCCGGCGTGGCGACGCTGGCCTCGGGGGGCGAGGGCACGCTGGGGCGGGTGCGCTCGGCGGTCGGGCTCGACGTGCTGGCGGTGGACACCGACGGCGACGCCACCGCGATCTCCGCCGGGCAGAACATCGCCGAGGGCGTCTACGTGGGCGTGAAGCAGCCCGTGGACGGCGGCGCCACCGCGGTGGAAGTCGAGATCGACGTCTTCGACAACGTCACCGTGGATGCCGAGACCTCGGGCGAGGACGGCTCCTCGGTCGGCGTGAACTGGAAATACGACTGGTAGGGCGGCCCGCGCCGCCGGCCGGACCGACGAAGGCCCCGGGGCTGGCCGCCCCGGGGCCTTTCGCGTCGCGCCGAAGGCGCGCGGTCGAAGTCGCGCCGAAGGGCGCGCGGTTGTAGTCGCGCCGAAGGCGCGCGGCCGGAGTCCCGCCGAAGGGCGCGCGGTCGGAACCGCGCCGAAGGGCGCGCGGGAGGAGTTACGGCGTCGGGGTCGCGCCGGCGGGGGCGTCAGCCGGCGACGAGCAGCGCCTCGATCGCCTCGCGGATCTCGGGGTCCTGAGGCGCGACCGCGCTGTCCCAGGCGCCGACTAGGGCGCCGTCCGGGCCCAGCAGGTACTTGTGGAAATTCCAGCGGGGCGCGGGCAGGTCGCGCCCGGCGCTGCGGCCCTCCTGCGCGGCCCAGGCGTAGAACGGGTGGGCCTGCGGGCCCTTCACCTGCACGAGGCCGGACATCGGGAAGTCGATGGCGAAGTTGACCTCACAGAAGTCCTTGATCGCGCCCTCGTCCTCGTATTCCTGCCGGCCGAAGTCGCGGCTGGGCGCGCCGACCACGACGAGGCCGCGGTCGCGGTAGGCCTCCCACAGGGCCTGGAGCCCGTCGTATTGCGGGGTGAAGCCGCAGCGCGAGGCGGTGTTGACCACCAGCACCGGGCGGCCGGCGTAATCGGCCAGCGCGATCCGCTGGCCGGCGCCGTCCAGGGGCTCGAAGACGAAGGCATGCGCGCTCTGGGCTGCGCGGGCGACATGGGGCAGGGCGAGCGCGCCCGCGCCCAGCGCGAAGAAGCGGCGGCGGTGGATGGTCGGCGGGGTCATTGCGTCGGTCTCCTGCCCGGGTCGGCCAAGGCCTCTCCCCCCAATGGCCTCTCCTCGGTGATACGTAGGCGCCGCCGCTTCGGTTTCATCGTCCGCGTCCCGAACTGCGACGCTGCGCAGCGGGGCCGCGCCGAGCGCAGGCCCCCGGAACGCGAGCGGCCCGGGCGTCGCCGCCCGGGCCGTTTCCGCGCCGCGTCGCGAGGATCAGTCCTCGGCGAAGACCCGCGCGAAGATCGCGTCGACGCGCTTGAGGTGGTAGCCGAGGTCGAACTTCTCCTCGAGCTCGGCGTCGCTCAGGGCCGCCGTCACCTCCGGGTCGGCCTTCAGCTCGGTCAGGAAGTCGGCGCCCTGCTCCCACACCTTCATCGCGTTGCGCTGCACGAGGCGGTAGCTGTCCTCGCGCGAGCAGCCGGCCTGGGTGAGGGCCAGCAGCACCCGCTGGGAATGCACCAGGCCTTTGAACTTGTTGAGGTTCGCCAGCATGTTCTCGGGGTAGACGACCAGCTTGTCGATGACCCCGGTCAGGCGCGACAGGGCGAAGTCGAGCGTGATGGTGGCGTCCGGGCCGATGTAGCGCTCGACCGAGGAGTGCGAGATGTCCCGCTCGTGCCACAGCGCCACGTTCTCCATCGCCGGCACGACGTAGCCGCGGACCATGCGGGCGAGGCCGGTGAGGTTCTCGGTCAGCACCGGGTTGCGCTTGTGGGGCATCGCCGAGGAGCCCTTCTGGCCGGGGGAGAAGAACTCTTCGGCCTCCAGGACCTCGGTGCGCTGCATGTGGCGGATCTCGATCGCCACGTTCTCGATGGAGGAGGCGACGACGCCGAGCGCCGCGAAGAAGGCGGCGTGGCGGTCGCGCGGGATCACCTGGGTGGAGATCGGCTCCGGCTCGAGGCCCATGGCCTTGCAGACGTGCTCCTCCACGAACGGGTCGATATTCGCAAAAGTGCCGACGGCGCCGGAGATGGCGCCGGTGGCGATCTCGAACCGGGCTTTCTCCAGTCGGTTCCGGTTGCGCTTCATCTCCGCGTAGAAGCGCGCGAAGGTCAGGCCCATGGTGGTCGGCTCGGCGTGGATGCCGTGGGAGCGGCCGATGCGCACCGTGTCCTTGTGCTCGTAGGCGCGGCGCTTGAGGGCGGCGAGCAGGGCGTCGACGTCGGCGATCAGGATGTCGGCGGCCTGCACGAGCTGCAGGTTGAAGCAGGTGTCGAGGATGTCCGACGAGGTCATCCCCTGGTGCACGAAGCGCGCCTCGGGGCCCACCAGCTCGGCCAGGTGGGTGAGGAAGGCGATGACGTCGTGCTTCGTCTCGCGCTCGATCTCGTCGATGCGCGCGATGTCGAAGGTCTTGTCCTTCGCGGTCCAGACCTGGGCGGCGGCTTCCTTCGGGATCACGCCGAGCTCGGCCTGGGCGTCGCAGGCGTGGGCCTCGATCTCGAACCACAGGCGGAACTTGGTCTCGGGCGTCCAGACGGCCGTCATCTCGGGGCGGGCGTAGCGGGGGATCATGGCGGCCTCTGGGTCTGGGGGCGGTCTCGCGCGCGGCGCGCAGGCGGTGTCGGGCGCGGGATAGCGCGCGGGGGGCGTCGCGGCAAGACGGCGGCGGCGCGCAGGGCGCGGGGGGAGGCCGCGCGTCGACCCGCGCGCCCGCGGCCCGCGCGCGCCCGCGCGGCGCATCGGGCGAGGGCGCCGGGCGGCGAGGGGCGCTGGCCGGGCAGGGGCGCGCCGGGGGGCAGGCCGGCGCCGGGCGTCGCGCCGCACGGCGGGGGGCCGGGCATGGGGCGGACGGCGCCGGGCGGCGCGCCGGAGCGGCGGGAGCCGGCGCCGAGGGCGGCGTTGCAGGGCGCCGCGCGCCGGCGGAGGCGGCCGGCGGCGGGGCCGGCCGGGGCCCGCGCCTCAGTCGCCGCTGGCGCGGACGCGGAAGCGGGCGGGGTCGTCGGGCGTCGGCTCGAGGATCCAGGCCTTGGGACCGATCCTGGCCCCGCGGGAGGTGCGGTAGCCCTCGACCTGCAGGCGCGTGCGGCCGCCGGCCATGGGAATCGCGCGGCCCGCGGCGACCACGCCGTCGGAGAACTCGACCGCCACCGGCAGGCCGGACGCGGGCAGGTCCGCCTCGGGCAGGGCGCCGGTGGCGCCGACGTAGAAATGGGTGTGCGCGACCGACACCGCGCCGCCGGCCTCCGCCGGGGCGCCTTTTCGTCCGAGGAAGCGGATCATGCCGCCGCGCCGCCCAGGGCCGCGCGCATCAGTTCGCGCGTGTAGTCGGTGCGCGGGGCCGAGAACACCTCCGCCGCGGTCCCGCTCTCGACGATGTCGCCGGCCTTCATGACAATCACCCTGTGCGACATCGCCCGCACCACCTTCAGGTCGTGCGAGATGAAAAGATAGGCCATGCCGTGTCGCGCCTGCAGGTCACGCAGCAGATCCACGATCTGCACCTGCACCGTCATGTCCAACGCCGAGGTCGGCTCGTCCAGCACCAGCAGCTTCGGTTTCAGGATCATCGCCCGGGCGATGGCGATGCGCTGGCGCTGGCCGCCCGAGAACTCATGCGGGTAGCGGTCCATCATCGCGGGGTCGAGGCCGACCTCGCGCATCGCCTCCGCAACCGCGGCGCGGGGGTCGTCGACCCCTTCGAGCCGGTGGATCGAGAGCCCCTCGGCCACGATCTGCTCGATCGTCATGCGCGGGCTGAGCGAGCCGAACGGGTCCTGGAAGACCATCTGCATCTGGCGGCGGATCGGGCGCAGGGCGCGGGGCGAGCGGCCCTGCAGGTTCTCGCCCAGGAACACCACCGGCCCCTCGGAGGCGGTCAGGCGCATCAGCGCCAGCGCCAGCGTGGTCTTGCCCGAGCCGCTCTCGCCCACGATCCCCAGCGTCTCGCCGGCGTGGACGGCCAGTTGCGCGTGGTTCACCGCCTTCACATGGCCGACGGTCCGGCGCATCATGCCGCGGCGGATCGGGAACCAGATCTTCAGGCCCTCGGTCTCGATCACCACCGGGGCGTCGGTGCGGGCAGGCTCGGCCACGCCCCTGGGCTCTGCGGCGAGCAGCTTGCGCGTGTAGGCGTGCTGGGGGTCGGCGAAGAGGGGGGCGGTGGCGTTGGTCTCGACGATATGGCCGTCCTTCATCACCGCCACCCGGTCGGCGATGCGCCGCACGATGCCGAGGTCATGGGTGATGAACAGCATCGACAGCCCCTCGTCGCGCTGAAGCTGCTTCAGCAGGTCGAGGATCTGGGCCTGGATGGTGACGTCGAGCGCGGTCGTCGGCTCGTCCGCGATCAGCAGCTTGGGGCCGTTCGCCAGCGCCATGGCGATCATCACCCGCTGGCGCTGCCCGCCCGAGAGCTGGTGGGGGTAGGCGCCCAGCCGCTCCTCGGGGTCGCGGATGCCGACCTTGCGCAGGAGGTCCAGCGTTCGCTCGCGCGCCTGGGCGCCGCGCAGGCCCTGGTGGAGGGCCAGGCTCTCGCCGATCTGCTTCTCGATCGTGTGCAGCGGGTTGAGCGAGGTCATCGGCTCCTGGAAGACGAAGCTGACGTCGTTGCCGCGCACCCGGCGAAGATCCTTCGCCGGCGCGCCCACCATCTGCGTGCCCTCGTAGATCACCGAGCCGGAGACCTGCGCCGCCTCCGGCAGCAGGCCGACGGTGGAGAGCGCGGTGACCGACTTGCCGGAGCCGGATTCGCCCACCAGCGCCAGCGTCTCCCCCCGGTCGACGTGGAACGAGACGCCGTGCACCGCGACCGAGATCCCGTCCTGACCGCGGAAGCCGATGGTCAGGTCGCGGACGTCCAGCAGGCGGCTCATCGGAAGGCCTTTCGGGGGTCGAAGGCGTCGCGCACGCCTTCGAAGACGAAGACCAGCAGCGACAGCATGATCGCGAAGGTGAAGAAGGCGGTGAAGCCCAGCCAGGGCGCCTGCAGGTTGTTCTTGCCCTGCAGCGCGAGGTCCCCCAGCGAGGGGTAGGAGGCCGGCAGGCCGAAGCCGATGAAGTCCAGCGTCGCCAGCGTCGAGATCGAGGCGGTGAGGATGAAGGGCATCATGGTCAGCGTCGCCACCATCGCGTTGGGCAGCAGGTGGCGGAACATGATCGTCCAGTCGCCGACCCCCAGCGCCCGGGCGGCGCGCACGTATTCGAAGTTGCGCGCGCGCAGGAACTCGGCCCGCACCACGCCCACCAGCGCGGTCCACTGGAACAGGCTGAGCAGGATCAGCATCGACCAGAAGGTCGGCTCGATGATCGCGGCGATGATCATGATCAGGAACAGGGTGGGGATCGCCGACCAGATCTCCTCGACGCGCTGGAAGGTCAGGTCGACCCAGCCGCCGAAATAGCCCTGCGCGGCCCCGGCCACCACGCCGATGACCGAGCTCAGCGCGGTCAGCGCCAGGCCGAACAGCACCGAGATCCGGAACCCGTAGATCACCCGGGCCAGCACGTCGCGCGCCTGGTCGTCGGTGCCCAGCCAGTGGGTCGCGTCGGGCGGCGAGGGCGCGGTGGCGACCCCGTAGCTGATGGTGTCGTAGCTGAACGGGATCAGCGGCCACCAGATCGAGCCGGGCTCGGCCCCCTCGATCTCCTCGCCGGCCTCGACCTGGGCGATCAGTCCCTCGGGGTCGTCGAAGCAGCTCTCGAGGCCGCCGGTCAGGATCAGGCAGCGGACTTCGACGGCGCGATAGTCGGCCTCGGTCTCGAAGTCGCCGCCGAAGTCGGTCTCGGGGTGGAACTCGAAGATCGGGAACATCGTCTCGCCCCGGTAGACCACCAGGAACGGCTTGTCGTTGGCCACGAACTCGGCGAACAGCGCCACCACGAACAGGATCAGGAAGATCCACAGCGACCAGAAGGCCCGGCCGTTGGCGCGGAAATTGTCCCAGCGCCGCTTCTGCAGCGGGTCGAGCTGGAACAGCCCCCGCCGCGGCGGGGGCGCCAGCGCGGGCGCGGGGGCGGGGCCGGCGGGCGTCTCGGGCGCGGAGACGGCGTCGGGGGCGTCGGGCGTCTCGGTCCGGCTCATGTCGCGCGGCTCTCGAAGTCGATGCGCGGGTCGATCCACACGTAGGTCAGGTCCGAGATCAGCTTCACCACCATGCCCAGCAGCGAGAACAGGTAGAGCGTCCCGAACACCACCGGGTAGTCGCGGTTCACGACGCTCTCGTAGCCCAGCAGGCCGAGGCCATCGAGCGAGAACACGATCTCGATGATGAAGGCGCCGGTGAAGAAGATCGAGATGAAGGCCCCCGGGAAGCCCGCGATCACGATCAGCATGGCGTTGCGGAACACGTGGCCATAGAGAACCCTGCGCTCCGTCAGGCCCTTGGCGCGGGCGGTCATCACGTACTGCTTGCGGATCTCGTCGAGGAACGAGTTCTTGGTCAGCAGCGTCAGCGTCGCGAAGCCCGAGATCGCCATCGCCAGCACGGGCAGGGCGATGTGGTGGAAATAATCCACGATCTGCATGCCGGTGGAGAGCCGGTGGAAGTCGTCCGAGACCAGCCCCCGCAGCGGGAACCACTGGAAGTAGCTGCCGCCGGCGAAGAAGATCAGCAGCATCACCGCGAACAGGAAGCCCGGGATCGCGTAGCCCACGATCACCAGGCCCGAGGTCCAGGCGTCGAAGACCGAGCCGTCGCGCACCGCCTTGCGGATCCCCAGCGGGATCGAGACGAGGTAGGCGAGCAGCGTCGTCCACAGCCCCAGGCTGATCGAGACGGGCATCTTCTCCACGATCAGGTCGATCACCGAGATCGAGCGGTAGTAGCTCTCCCCGAAGTCGAAGCGCAGGTAGTTCCAGATCATCAGGCCGAAGCGCTCCAGCGGCGGCTTGTCGAAGCCGAACTGACGCTCGAGGTCGGCGATGAAGTCGGGGTCGAGACCCTGGGCCCCGCGGTAATCCCCGCCGGGCGCGCCGCCGCCGCCACCGCCGCCGGCCTCCCCCCCGCCGCCGCCGGTGAAGCGGTCGGTGGCCGAGGCCGGGTCGTTGAGCTGGGAGATGATCTGCTGCACCGGGCCGCCCGGCGCGAACTGGATGACCGCGAAGTTGATCGCCATGATCCCCAGCAGGGTGGGGATCATCAGCAGGATGCGGCGAAGGATATAGGCGCCCATTCAGGCGTCGGTCCTGTCAGCCTCGGTGGCCTCCGGGCGTCTGCGCGGGCCCTGCACGGGCACGCGGACGGGCTTGGGTTCGGGCCGGCGGCCCTGGCCGAGCGCGGCGGCCGCGGCCGCCGCGGCGGCGCCGGCGACGCCGATCAGGATCATGGTCTCTTCCGGGGTCACAGCGGGGCGCCCTCCGATTTGAGCTTCTCGTATTTCGCTTCGTCCCACCACCAGTAGCCGTCGCCGCGGCTGTAGGGGGGCGGGCTCTCGGGCATGCCGAACACGTCCCAGTAGGCGATGTTGTATTCGCCCTTGTACCAGTTCGGCGTCCAGATGTGCAGCGCGCGCAGCACCCTGTCGAGGGCGCGTGCGGCGACGTCGAGGCTCTCGCGGCTGTCGGCCCCGATCACCTTCTCGATCAGCGCGTCGACGGCGGGGTTGGCGAGCCCCGTCAGGTTCGGCGTCCCCGGCGAGCCGGCGGCGTCCGAGCCGAACAGCGAGCGCAGCTCCTGGCCCGGGGTCATCGACATCACGAAACGGCCGGGGACCACGTCGTAGTCGAAATCCTCCTGCCGCTGCTGGTACTGGGCGGGATCGACGATGCGCATCGAGGCGTCGACGCCCATCTTGCGCAGGTTGGCGATGAAGGGGCCGATGATCCGCTCGAAGGTGGGGCTGTCGTCGAGCAGCTCCATCTTCAGGGGCTGGCCCTCGGCGTTCACCCTCATCCCGTCCTTCACCGTCCAGCCCGCCTCGTCGAGCAGCTTCATCGCCCGGCGCAGCACGCGGCGGTCGGAGCCGGAGCCGTCGGTGACCGGGGGCGTGTAGGCGGGGGCCTCGAAGACCTCCGCCGGCAGGTCGGCGCGCAGCGGCTCGAGCAGCGCGAGCTCCGCCTCCGAGGGCATCCCCTCGGCCTCCATCGGCGAGTTCTCGAAGAACGAGACGGTGCGGTCGTAGAGGCCGTAGAACAGCGTCTTGTTGGACCATTCGAAGTCGAAGGCCATCGACAGCGCCTCGCGCACCCGCGGGTCCTGGAACTGGGGGCGGCGCATGTTGAACCAGAACCCCTGCGTGCCCGAGGGCCGCCCGTCGGGCACCTGGTCCTTGATCACCCAGCCGCGCTCGATCGCGGGGAAGCCGTATTCGGTCGCCCAGATCTTGGAGAAGAACTCCTCGTGGAAGGTGAAGGCGCCGGCCTTGAACGCCTCGAAGGCGGCGGTGTAGTCCTTGAAATACTCGAAGACGTAGCGGTCGAAGTTGTTCGTGCCGACGTTCACCGGCAGGTCGGCCGCCCAGTAGTCCGGGCGCCGCGCGTAGACGATGCGCCGGCCGGGCTCGGCCACCTCGACCGCATAGGGGCCCGAGCCCAGGATCGGCTCGAGGGTGGAGGCGGAGAAGTCCCGCTCCGCCCACCAGGCCTTCGAGAGCACCGCGAAGCCGCCCACCATGGCCGGCAGGTCGCGGGTCGAGACGCCCTCGCGGAAGTCGAAGCGGATCGCGCGCTCCTCGAGCACGGTGGCGCTTTCGACGTCGCGATACTGGATGCGGTAGGAGGGATGGCCCTGCTCGCGCAGGATGTCGAAGGTGAACTTGACGTCCTCGGCCGTGACCGGCGAGCCGTCGGAGAAGGTCGCCTCGGGCCGCAGGCGGAAGATCACCCAGGTGCGGTCCTCGGGGTATTCCAGGCTCTCGGCCAGCAGGCCGTAGACCGCGTCGATCTCGTCGGGCGAGCCGGTGAGCAGCGTGTCGTAGAGCGCGCCCAGGCCCTGCGCCGGTTCGCCCTTCAGGATGAAGGGGTTGAGGCTGTCGAAGGTGCTGGACGCGCCGGTGCCGCGGCCCGACCAGGTGCCGCCCTTGGGGGCGTCGGGATTGACGAAGTCGAAATGCGCGAAGTCGGGGGCGTATTTCAGGTCGCCGAAGGTGGAGATCCCGTGGCTGACGATCGCGCCGCCCTCGCCGACCGCGGGGGCCGGGGCGCCGGCGCCCTGGGCGCCCGCCAGCCGGGGCAGGAGCGTCGCCGCGGCGCCGAAGGCCGCGAGCCCCAGCCCGAGGTCGCGCCGCGAGATCGCGCCGGTCCCCGCGGCCCTCCCCGGGGGGGCGGGCAGGTCGAGGCGGCGTCGGTCGGCGGGGCGCTTGCGCATGGGCGGATCTCCCTTGTGTCCGTCCCTCCAAGGGTTAGGCCGCGCCCTCCGACGTTTCAAGCGCGCCCGCGAGGACGTGACCGCGCGCCCCCGCCGCACCGACGTTCCGGACCCCAGGCCGCAGGCGCGCCGCCTTCCCGGCCGGGGGCGGTCTCCCGGGCCCATGGGCGCCCTGCGGGCGGGCTTTGGCCTCCGGCCGGCGCGGCGCCCGGACCGCGCAGCCGGCGCCGACGCCGGCGGGCGGGCGGCGCGCGCCGAGCCCGGCGACGAGGCGGTCGGCCGCACCGCGGCGCGACGGTCGGGCGACGCCGCGCGCGCAGCGGCCGGACGGTTCGGGGGCAGGGCGGCGGGGGAGCGTCCGCCGCTCGTCTCCCGGCGAGCAGACCGGGCGAGCAGACCCGGCGAGGGGCGTCCGGAGGGGCGCGCCTCGGCGCGGGGAAGGGCGACCAGGGGCGGAACCGGAGGCCGGAATCGAAAGAGCCGCCCCGGGGGGCGGCTCCTGTCGGTCGCGCTCGGGGCGCGGGTCGTTACTGCAGCGACGCCAGGTAGGCGATCAGGTCGGCGCGGTCCTCGGGGGAGCGCAGGCCGGCGAAGCCCATGGCGGTGCCGGGGGCGACGGCCTTGGGATTCTCGAGGAAGTGGTAGAGGTTCTCCTTCGACCACACGTCGCCCACCTGCTCCAGCGCGCCGGAGTAGGAGAAGCCGGCGACCGAGTCGATCTCGCGGTCGATCACGCCGTCGAGGTGCGGGCCGGTGCCGTTCGAGCCGTCCACCTTGTGGCAGGCGCGGCACTTGCCGAACACCCGCTCGCCGCGGCCGGCGTCGCCGGCCTCGAGCAGGGCGGCCACGTCGATCTGCTCTTCCTCGCCGCCGCCCGCTTCCTGGACTTCCAGCGCGTAGGCGTAGTGATGCTCGTCGCCATGGGAAGCGGCCGGGTGGAAGATCAATTCGGCGAAGAACTGAACGCCGAGATAGATCAGCAGCGCGCCCACGCAGGCGCCGAC
This sequence comes from Albimonas pacifica, assembly GCF_900113695.1. Lineage (GTDB taxonomy): Bacteria > Pseudomonadota > Alphaproteobacteria > Rhodobacterales > Rhodobacteraceae > Albimonas > Albimonas pacifica. The sequence continues at coordinate 278,138 of NZ_FOQH01000005.1, forward strand.
GATCTTGTTGATCTCCATCGTGTCCATGTCGGTCCAGACCCCTTTATCGTTCCTTGCCGGGCGCCGGTTGTCGCGTCTCGCTCCGTGGCCCGCTTCGCCCCCCTCCCGGGGCCGGCGCGCGTCTGCTGCGTCCGGCCGGCGAGGCGCGGCTGGGTGAGCGATCTCCTACCCGCTTCCCGCGACCGGCCGCAAGGCGTATAAGGCGCGACCCATTGACCGGAGAGAGCTTTCTCACGGGCCCGTCAGGGCCCGCGAGACCGCGCGGAGACCATGACGCAAGACACGACCCGACCCGATCCATCCGCCGGACCCATCCTCGAGAAGATCGCCTTCCAGGGCGAGCCGGGCGCCTACTCGCATCTCGCCTGCCGCCAGGCCTATCCCGAGCTCGACCCGCTCCCCTGCCAGACCTTCGAAGAGGCGATCGCGGCGGTGAAGAGCTGCGAGGCCAAGCTCGCCATGCTGCCGGTCGAGAACTCCACCTACGGCCGGGTCGCCGACATCCATGCGCTGCTGCCGGGCTCGGGCCTGTTCATCATCGGCGAGACCTTCGTGCCGGTCGCCATCCAGCTCATGGGCCCCAAGGGCGCGAAGCTCGAGGGCGTGAAGACGGCGATGAGCCACACCGTGCTGCTGGGCCAGTGCCGGGAGTTCCTCGCAGAGCATAAAATCCGCGCGATCACCGGCGCCGACACCGCCGGCTCCGCCCGGCAGGTGTTCGAGGCGAACGATCCGACGCAGGCCGCGCTCGCCTCCGAGCTCGCCGCCGAGATCAACGGGCTGGAGATCCTCGCGCGCGACGTGCATGACAACAAGCACAACGCCACCCGCTTCCTGGTGATGTCGCGCCAGAAGATCGAGGCGGAGCCGGCGGCCCCCAAGGTGCTGACCACGTTCATCTTCCAGGTCCGCAACGTGCCCGCCGCGCTCTACAAGGCGATGGGCGGCTTCGCGACCAACGGCGTGAACATGGTCAAGCTGGAGAGCTACATGGTCGACGGCTCCTTCACCGCGACCCAGTTCCTGGCCGACATCGAGGGCCACCCCGACGACCCCAACGTGCGGCTGGCGATGGAGGAGCTGGCCTTCTTCACCTCTTACCGCCGGATCCTGGGCGTCTATCCGGCCCACCCCTACCGCGACAGCGTGCGCCTCGCCGCCGACTGAGCGCGCGCCGCGAGAGCGCCAGGGACCCGGACGCGAAAAAGGGGCGGCGCCGTCGGCGCCGCCCCTTTCGTCGGGCACATCCCACAGGCCCCGCGGGGCTCAGGCGAACATGAAGTCCTGGTGGTCGTAGTCGTCCGCGTCGCCGTCCTTGATCCGCAGCACCACGTCGTCCTCGTATTTCACCACCAGGTCGCCGTTGCGCGCCTCGCGCAGCTCGAGATCGGCGAAGCGCGTGGCGCCGTTCTCGACGAGGAACAGGTCGGCGTCCTGCTCGAAGTCCACGACCCTGGCGCGCCCGCCCTGGGAGAGCACGAAGGTGTCGTCGCCCGCGCCGCCGATCAGGCGGTCCACGCCCGGGCCGCCGGCCAGCACGTCGTCGCCGCCGCCGCCGCGCATCACGTCGCCGCCCTTGCCGCCGAACAGGAAGTCGTCGCCGCCGCCGCCGACCAGCAGGTCGCCGCCGTCGTTGCCGTAGAGCTCGTCCGAGAAGCCGCCGCCGCGCAGTTCGTCCGACCCCGAGCCGCCGAACAGCACGTCCGAGCCCTTGCCCCCGACCAGCAGGTCCTTGGCGTTGCCGCCCTTGAGCACGTCGCCGCCCCAGCCGCCGTAGAGCGCGTCCTTGCCGTTGTCGCCGATCAGCTTGTCGGCGCCCTCGCCGCCCTCGAGCACGTCCTTGCCGTTGCCGCCGTCGAGCAGGTCGTGGCCGTCGCCGCCGTAAAGCGCGTCCTTGCCGTTGCCGCCGAACAGGCGGTCGTCGCCCTTGCGGCCCCAGATCTCGTCGCTTCCGTTCTCGCCGTGCAGCCGGTCGTCGTTGTCGAGGCCGAAGACCTGGTCGTCGCCGTTGCCGGCGAACTCGACGATGGGATCGTGCTTGGGGCTGGCCATGGGGATTCTCCTCCTGCTCGCGTCTTCCGGGCGCGGGGCGTCCCCGCGCAGGACGGCCGGAGCCGTCGTCATGCGCCTTGTGTCAGCGCGAAAAGGCCGGCCTCGGGCGGGATCGTGTCCCGTCCCGGACCATTCGGCGCCCGGTCCCGCCCCATTCACGCCCGCGCAGGGGGGCGCCGCGGCTCCGTTCATCGGGGCGGCGCGATTGACAGCCGGTCGACAAGTTGGTCCCGTCGCCTCCGAACAATGACTCTGGAGGAGCCCGGACCCGCCATGACCCGACTTGCCGACGAACTGACCCTCGCGCGCGGACCCGCGTGGAAGAACCGCTTCATGCTGGCCCCGCTGACCAACCAGCAGAGCCACATGGACGGCACGCTTTCGGACGACGAGTTCCGCTGGCTGACCATGCGCGCGCAGGGCGGCTTCGGCCTGACCATGACCTGCGCCGCCCATGTGCAGCGCAACGGCAACGCCTTCCCCGGCCAGCTCGGCATCTGGGACGACCGCCATCTCGAGGGGCTGACGCGGCTCGCGGACGCGCTGCGGGCGGCGGGCTCGGTCTCCTCCGTGCAGCTCCACCACGGCGGCATGCGCTGCCCCAGGGAGCTGGCGGGCGACGTCGTGGCCCCCTCCGACGACGCCGAGACCGGGGCCCGCGCCCTGACCACGGCCGAGGTCGAGCGGCTGCGCGACGATTTCGTCGCCGGCGCGCTGCGCGCCCAGACGGCGGGCTTCGACGGGGTCGAGATCCACGGCGCCCACGGCTACATCCTCTGCGCCTTCCTCAGCGCGAAGTACAACCGCCGTGACGACCGCTACGGCGGCAGCCTCGAGAACCGCGCCCGGCTGACGCTGGAGATCCTCGACGGCATCCGCGCGGCCTGCCGCCCCGACTTCCAGGTGGGCCTGCGCCTGTCGCCCGAGCGGTTCGGGATGGAGCTGGCCGAGATCCGCGACCTCGCCGCCCAGGTGATGACGGGCGGCAAGCTCGACTATCTCGACATGTCGCTGTGGGACGTCTTCAAGGCGCCCGTCGACGAGGCCTTCGCCGAGCGCGACCTGCTGGGCTGGTTCACCGACCTGCCGCGGGGCGAGACGAAGCTGGGCGTCGCCGGCAAGCTGATGACCGCCGCCCAGGCGCAGGAGGTGCTGGACCGCGGCTGCGACTACGCCGTGATCGGGCGCGCCGCGATCCTGCGCCACGATTTCCCCAACCGGGCGCTGGCGGACGCGGGCTACGCCTCGCCCGCGACCCCGGTCTCGGAGGCGCATCTGATGGCCGAAGGGCTGTCGCCGTCCTTCGTGCAGTACATGCGCAACTGGAAGGGCTTCGTGGAGGAGGCCTCCTCGGCCGCCTGAGCCCCCGGAACGCGGAAGGGGCGGACCCTGCGGTCCGCCCCTTCACCTGCCGGCGCGGGGCGCCTCAGCTCTGGCGGGCGCCGCGCTTCTCGGTCAGGCGCTGCTGGATGCGGCGCCAGTTGTGCGCCTCTTCCGCGTCGCCCTTGTCCTCGTATTTCGCAGCGCGCTGCGCGGCGGTGGCGATGGCGCGGGGGCCGAGTTCGTCGTAGAGCGCCCGGGCCTGAAGTTCGACGTCTTCCATGCGCATGTCGCGTCCTCCCAGAATTCGTCATGCGGGGGGCCGGCGCGCCGAGGGGTCCGGCGGAGCCGGCCGGGACCGCAACCTAAGGGAAAGTCGCCCGGATCGGAACCCCTTCTGCGACAGGCCGCCGCAGACGGGCCGGTCAGGCCCCCCTCGCGCCGCACCGCGGAGGGGCGCCCGAGCGGCCGGGGATGCCGGGGCGGCTCAGCGGAACTCCGGCACCCGCCCGTCGACCCACGCCTCGATCACGGATCGGGCGATGGCGCCTTGCCGGGCGGGGGCGATGACCGGGTGACGGCCGGCGAGCGCCTCGCGCATCTCGTCCTTCTCGACCCACATCGCGGCCTCCAGTTCGTGCTCGTCGATGCGGATCTCCTCGTCGAGCGCCTCGCCCGCGCAGGCGATCATCAGCGAGGCGGGGAAGGGCCAGGGCTGGGAGGCGACGTAGATCACCCGGCCGACGCGGATGAAGGCCTCCTCCTCCACCTCGCGGCGCACGGCGGCCTCCAGCGTCTCGCCCGGCTCCATGAAGCCCGCGAGCAGGGACCACATGCCTCGCGGCCACATCGACTGGCGGCCGACCAGCACCTTCGAGCCGCGCGTGATCAGCATGATCACCACCGGGTCGGTGCGCGGGAAATGCTGGCCGCCGCAGGCGGGGCACTCGCGCCGCCAGCCGGCGTGGACCATCTCCGAGCGGGTCCCGCAGCGCGAGCAGAACGGGTGGGAGCGGTGCCACTCGATCACCCCCTTGGCGGTGGAGGCGTCGGCGGCGTCCTGCACGCTGAGCCGCGCCATCTCCTGGCGCAGGTCGAGGAAGGCGTGGGTGTCGGGCAGGTCGGGATGGCGGTTGGCGGTGGCGTCGCGGAACGTGCCCGGGGGGCCGTCGGGGGCGGCGGGATCCTCCCAGGCCGAAATGTCGAGCGCGAAGCGCGCGCAGGGCCGGCCGCCCGCATCCTCGAGACCCAGGAACACCGGCTTGTCGGTCGTGACCTCCAGCACCGGGGAATCGGAGGGCAGCCAGCCGAGCGAGAGATCGCCGCCCGCCTCCGCCAGCAGCGGCTTGCCGCGCCACAGCGGCAGGACCCGCGCCTCGGGGTCGCTCCAGAAGCGCCGGATCAGGGCGGCGTCGCCGCGCATGCGGTCCGCGCGGTCGCGGGTTCCGCCGGCGAAGGCGATGGTCTCTTCCGGGATGATCGGATCGGGCATCTGCGGCGGGCTCCCCTCGGTTCCGTGCTTGTTTGGGGCGACTCTATGGACCGCGGCGGCGGGGAGGAGCAAGCGGGGAGCGACGGACTCCCGGGGACGGAGGCGCCCTGCGGGCGGGCTTGGCGGGGGGCTCTGGCTTGTGGGCGTCGGGAGGGGATGGGGAGGGAGGGAGCCTCCGGCGGGCTCCTGACTCACCCAAGAACAAAGCGCCCGCGCCTGTCCTCCGGATCCGTCCATCGCGTCCGATGCCTGAGCGACTCGCCCGCCCCGGTCAAGGACGAGCCGCGCAAGCGCGGTCGCTGCGCGATCCTTGACCGGGGCGGGCGAGTCGCTCTGACGGCATCCGCGATGGACGGCTCCGGAGAACAGGCGCTCCCGGGGGCGCCGGGGGCCGGCGGGCGGCGGGCGGGGCGCCCGGGAGGGAGAGGCGTGCCGGGCGAGGCGGGAGGCCGGGCCGGAGGGGCGTGCGAGGGGGTTGAAACGGGGGCGCGGGGCGCGTATCTGGCGGGTCGAGAGGTTGGCGTGGGCGAGCGCCTCGCCAACCCGGTCAGGTCCGGAAGGAAGCAGCCGTAACGAGTCCCGCTTGGGTCGCGTTCAGCCTCTCACCCTCGCAAAGCCGCCCCTCCCCGGGGCGGCTTTCGTTTTTCGCGGGCCGCGCCCGCCGCCCCGCGGCGCCTTGCGGCGGGCAGGCGGGCTCCTTACCCTCTGGCCCGCGGGTCCGCCCCGCCCGCCGGCGCGTCCCCGCGCCGGGCGAGGATCCGCAGACCCCGCCGAGAGGGAGCGCATGGCCGACGACGCCGCCCCACCGACCCAGACGCCCGGCCATGAGGGCGCCGCCTACCAGGTGCTGGCGCGCAAGCATCGCCCGCAGACCTTCGCCGACCTGATCGGCCAGGAGGCGATGGTGCGCACCCTGCGCAACGCCTTCGAGACCGACCGCATCGCCCATGCCTTCGTCCTCACCGGCGTGCGCGGCGTCGGCAAGACCACCACCGCGCGCATCGTCGCCAAGGGCCTGAACTGCATCGGGCCCGACGGGCAGGGCGGCCCCACCGTCGCCCCCTGCGGCGTCTGCGAGCCCTGCCGGGCCATCGCCGAATCCCGCCATGTCGACGTGCTGGAGATGGACGCCGCCTCGCGCACCGGCGTGGGGGACGTGCGCGAGATCATCGACTCGGTGCGCTATCGGGCCGCCTCCGCGCGCTACAAGGTCTACATCATCGACGAGGTCCACATGCTCTCGACCAGCGCGTTCAACGCGCTGCTCAAGACGCTGGAGGAGCCGCCCGAGCATGTGAAGTTCATCTTCGCCACCACCGAGATCCGCAAGGTCCCCGTCACGGTGCTCAGCCGCTGCCAGCGCTTCGACCTGCGCCGGATCGAGCCGGAGGTGATGATCGCCCATCTCGCGAAGATCTGCGGGATGGAGAACGCCTCCGTCGCCGAGGACGCGCTGGCCCTGATCGCGCGGGCGGCCGAGGGCTCGGTGCGCGACGCGCTCAGCCTGCTGGACCAGGCGATCGCGCACGGGGCGGGGGAGACCTCGGCCGAGGAGGTGCGGGCCATGCTGGGCCTCGCCGACCGCGGCCGGGTGCTGGACCTGTTCGAGGCGGTGATGAAGGGCGACTGCGCGGCCGCCCTGGCGGAGTTGTCGGAACAATATGCCGCCGGCGCCGATCCGCTGGCGGTGCTACGCGATCTCGCCGAGGTCACCCACTGGATCTCCATCGCCAAGGTCACGCCGGAGGCGGCCGAGGACCCCACCGCCGGCCCCGAGGCCCAGGCCCGCGCCCGCGACTTCGCCGCCCGGCTGGGGCTGCGGCCGCTGGCCCGCGCCTGGCAGATGCTGCTCAAGGCGATGGAGGAGGCCGCCGGCGCCCCCAACCCGATGATGGCCGCCGAGATGGCGATCATCCGCCTGACCCACGTCGCCGACCTGCCGAGCCCCGAGGATCTGGTCCGCCGCCTGACCGAACAGGGCGGCGCGCCCGCCGGTCCCGCCGGCGGCGCGCCGGCGCCCGGCGGGGGCGGGGGCGGGGGCCATGCCTCGGGCGGGCAGGGCGGGCAGATGCGCCAGGCGGTGAACGGCGGGCCCGCGCCGGCCCACGCGCCCCAGGCCGCGGCCGCGCCTCGCCCGACGCTCGCCGCCGCCACGCCCTCGGTCGCGCGCCGCGAGGCGCCGCCGCTGCCCGAGGCGGTGGCGGCCCTGACCACCTTCGAGTCGGTGCTCGAGCTGGTGCGCGACAAGCGCGACGCCCGCCTTCTGGTGGAGCTGGAGGCGCATGTGCGCCTCGTCTCCTACCAGCCCGGGCGCATCGTCTTCGAACCCGCGCACGACGCGCCAGAGAGCCTCGCCTCCGACCTCGCCCAGCGGCTGATGGCCTGGACCGGCTCGCGCTGGATGGTGGCGGTCGAGAGCTCCGGCGGCGCCCCCACGGCGCGCGAGCGCCAGGACGCCGAGCGCGACGACCTGCACGCGCGGCTCAAGGAGCATCCGCTGGTCGCCGCCGCCATCGCCGCCTTCCCCGGCGCCGAGATCATGGCCACCCGCGCCTTCGGGGCCGCGGCCGAGCCCGAAGAAACTCAGTCCGCGCCCGAATGGGAGGAGACCCCCGAGGACGAGGACTGGGATGGATGGGAGCCGGTGGACGCCTTCGACGGCGACTGATCCCGTCGACCGCCCCCGGCGGCGTCCCCCGGCCGAAGACACCGTGAAGACAGGCGGGCGCAGGCGCCTCGCCGTCCGCAGAAAGGACGAGATCATGCTGAAAGGTCTAGGCAACCTCGGCGACATGGCCAAGATGATGGCCAAGGCCCAGGAGTTCCAGGCGAAGATGGCCGAGGCCCAGGCCGCGGTCGAGGCGCTGGAAGTCGAGGGCGAGGCGGGTGCGGGCCTGGTCAAGGCCTGGGTCTCGGGCAAGGGCGAGCTGAAGCGTCTCGCGATCGACCCCACCCTGTTCGTGCCCGAGGACCGCGAGGCGGTCGAGGACCTGGTCGTCGCCGCGATCAAGACCGCCCAGGAGCGCGCCGCCGAGGCCGCCCAGGCCGAGATGGCCAAGGCCGCCGAGGGCCTGCCGCTGCCCCCGGGCATGAAGCTGCCGTTCTGATCCGCGCCGCCCGCCGCGACCGGCGGGCGCGCCCGCCTCGCCAGCAATCCCGCGCCCGGCGCCCGATGGGCCCCGGGCGCCGTCGTCTGCGGGCGCCGTCGCCCGGACCCGCGCCCGCGGGACGCGAGCGGTATGAACGAAAATACAGCTTGCCCTTCATTTTTCATTCATGTTACGTCCGGGTCGAGATGACGCGACGCAAGCCGCGGCGGACTGGAGAGAGCGCCGCGGGAGGGGGGGAAGCATGGATCGAGACGCGCTCGACGCGACGGCCGGCGGCCGTCCCCCTCGCATCGCCGAAGACGCCGCGCGGACCGGGCCCGCCCGTTCCGCATCGGTGGAGAGGGGTTTCGACCAGGGGTCGATTCCAGGCGTCACGGCGTGGGGAGACGTCGTGGCGCCGACTCCTTCCGCCCGCCGGACCTCCCCCGACCTCCGCCGTCCGAGATGAGCGCGCCCCAGGGCCGCCTCGCCGCCTTCGGGCCGCAGCGCCTGCGCGGGCTGCTGCGCACGATCGCCAAGGCCGAGACCGCGCTCTGGGCGCCGGCGCTGCTGGTGGCGGCGCTGACCCTGACCGACTACGCGGTGGCGCTGCGGGCGGAGGCCGACCTGCGCGTCGCCGCCTCCCGCGCCGCGGTGGCGCTCGGCATGGGGCGGGTGGATGCGCCCGAGGCCGCGGCCATGGTGCAGCGCGAACTGCAGGGCCGCGCGCCCGAGGATCTCTCGATCAGCGTCTCGCTCAGCGACCGGGCGGCGGTCGAGGTGCGCCTGTCGGCGCGCGAGGCGACGCTGTTCGGCTTCCACTGGTTCCTGCCGGAGGATCCGATCAGCGTGCGGGCCGAGGCGGCGATGATGGGCCCCACGCTCGACGCCGAGCTGGTGCGGCGCGGCGGCGAGCCGGGCTGAGCGGGGCTCACTCCCGCCGCAGCAGCCGGTCGGTGATCCAGCCCGCGGCCCGCGACAGCCAGCTCCGCTTGGCGCGCGCGCGGTGGGCGGCCTCGATGGCCTCGCGGTCGTATTCCGTCTCGACCCAGTCGCGGAAGGGCGTGCCGCGGGCCTCGGCGGCGGCGGCCTCCGCGAAGAACCGGTCCAGCACCCCCGTCGGCCCGCGCGAAAGATGCCCGAAGCGCAGCGAGAGCTGATCCGAGGCCTCGGCCGCCGTCCTGCCTTCGCGCAGCACCATCCACAGCGCGGCCATGAAGCCCGCGCGGTCGGCGCCCGACTTGCAGTGGAACAGGACCGGGGTCGGCGTCTCGCGGATCAGCGTCTCGATCGCGGCGAACTCCTCCCGGCTGGGCAGCCCGCGCGAGCGCAGGACCGCGCGGGTGAAGACCAGGCCCTCGCGCTCGCAGACCTCGCGCTCCAGCGGGTAGGAGCCGTGCAGCACCCCGCCGCGCAGCGAGATCACGGCGCGCAGCCCTTCGCGCCGCGCGAGGCGGGCGATCTGGCCGGGCAGGGGCTGGGCGGCGCGGAACGCCTCCCCTCCCACGGGATGCAGGTTGAGGTAGAGCGCACGGATCGCGCCGTGATCGGCGAACAGCATGTCGAGCCAGGCGCGCAGGCGGGCGCCCCGGCTCTCGAGCGCGCTTTCCCAGCGGTCCTGGGCGCGCAGGCGGCGGGCCTGGCGCTTCGCCTCCTCCGCCGTCTTCGGCGGCGCCATCACGGCGTCGGGGCGAAGCGGATCGGGGGCGCGGGGGGGCGTGGAGGCAGGTTCGGTCACGGGTCCGGGTCGGTCCTGGCGATGCGCCGCTCGGCGCGCCTGCTGGGGGCGCGCGCGGGCGCGGGGTCGCGCCCTCCTAGCCGTCCCGGGCCGACTTTTCCAGCGCGGGCGGCCGCCGGGGCCGCCCGCGGGCCGGGATCAGCGGATCGACTTCAGCGCGCCCGCCCAGGCGGCGAGCTCGTCCAGCATCGGGCCCACGGCCTCCTTGTTGGGGTCGGAGGGGGTGAAGCTCCCCTCCTCGAGCTGGCCGAAGACGAAGGGGATCGTCACCTGCTGGGCGAGGCACATCATGTTGGCGGTGGCGAAGATCGGCTTGATCGCCTGCACGCCGCGGATGCCGCCCGAGACGCCGCCGTAGGAGGCGAAGGCGCAGACCTTCCGGCCCCATTCCTTGGCGAGGTAGGTGAAGGCGTTCAGCAGCGCCGGGGTGGGGCCGTAGTTGTACTCCGGCGTCACGAAGACGAAGGCGTCGGCGGCGTCGATCGCCGCGGCCCACTTCTGCGTGTGCGCGTTCTGGTAGTCCTGCATGCGCGGATGCTTGGGCTCGTCGTAGACGGGCAGGTCGAAGTCGGCGATGTCGACCTCCGACACCTCGAACTTGCCGTGGGCGCGGGCCTCTTCCGCGACCCAGGCCGCGATCGAGGGACCGATGCGGCCAGGGCGGGTGGAGGCGGTGACGACGCCGAGACGCAGCATGTCGGGTCCTTCCGGAAGACGGTGTCTGAGCCCCAACACCTAACCGCTCCACGACGCGGGACAAGCCTCCGGAATCGCGACGCGTCGTTCCTCGCCCGGGAACGATCGCGCACGGGGGCGGCGCCGGCCCTGTCCGCCATTGCATCGCGGCCTGCGCTTGGATAACCAATCCCTACGGTCGAAGCCCGCACTGCAGCCGTCCCGCCCCGGGACCCCGCCAGCCAGCCAGCAGACGACCCGATCTCCATCAGGTCTTGCGACACGCGCGCCGATCCTCCCGGGATCGGCCGGGACAAGGGGCGCCTTCATGGCCAGAACCGACTACGTCACCATCGACGCCACCGCAGCGGGCGGCGTGAATTTCAACACCTACATCGCCGAGTATTTCGCGGCCCTCGTCAACGGCTCGACCGCCTTCTACGGCGGCACGCCCGACAGCGCCTTCGGCGGCACCTACTACCTCAACGGCTCCCAGGTGCTCGTCTCCTACGACGACGCGGAGACCGAGGAGGCCTCGCCCGCCTCGGTCCTCCTGCAGGGGGCCGACCTCGCCTACGACTTCATCCACAACGGCCCCGCCTTCGGGCACGGCATCTCCGGCTCCGTCGACCAGATCGTGTTCGGCGACTGGGTCGAGGGCACCACCGGCGAGGAGGGCACGGGCCCCGAGGGCGAGGTGACCGGCCTCGCGGCGGCGCTGACCATCTCGGGCCTCGACGTCTCGGCCGAGCCGGGCGCGGGCGCCGACGCGGAGACCAACGCGACCTACGCGCTCTATTCCGCCGCCCAGGACGGCGACGCGGACGCGATCATGGCGCTGCTGTCGGGCTACTCGCTGAACTTCGAGGGCGGCGAGGCGGCCGACCGCTTCACCGGCGGCGACCTGCAGGACCAGGCCCATGGCGGCGCGGGCGACGACGCGCTGCTGGGCGGCGGCGCCAAGGACTGGCTCTACGGCGAGGAGGGCGAGGACGTGCTGCGCGGCAACGCCTGGCGCGACCGGCTCTACGGCGGCGAGGGCGACGACCGCCTCTATGGCGGCAAGGGCGCCGACCGGCTCTACGGCGGCGACGGCGACGACTGGATGAAGGGCGGCCGCGGCCCGGACCGCTTCGTGTTCGTCGAGGGCTCGGGCGACGACGTGGTCGCCGACTTCGACGCCTCGCAGGGCGACCGGGTGGTGTTCAGCCGCGTCGACGTCGGCGGCTTCGCGGCCCTGCGCGCGCTGATGGAGGACACCGACGACGGCGTGCTGATCGCGCTGACCGACGAGCGCTCGGTCCTGCTCGAGGGCACGGTCGCGGCCGACCTCGAGGCGAGCGACTTCGGCTTCCTCTGAGCCCGGCCCGAACCGTCGAGCGCCGAAAGGGCCGCCCCCCGGGGCGGCCCTTTCTGGTCCAGGGACGGGCAGGGGTCAGACCGTCTCGTCGGCCTCCATCCGGGCGAGGAACGCGTCCGCCTGCTCCAGGATCGCGCGGCGCCTGCCGGCGTCCATCCGCTCCCAGGTCCGGTACATCGCGCCCATGCGCGGATTGCCCTCGAACCGCGCGCGGTGGCGGTCGAGGAAGCGCCAGTAGAGCAGGTTGAACGGGCAGGCGCCCTCGCCGACCCTGGTCTTCACGTCATAGCTGCAGCCGCCGCAGTAGTCCGACATCCGGTCGATGTAGGCGCCCGAGGAGACGTAGGGCTTCGAGGCGACCAGCCCGCCGTCGGCGAACTGGCTCATGCCCACGGTATTGGGGGCCTCGACCCACTCGAAGGCGTCGATGTAGACGGCGAGGTACCACTCGTGCACCTGCGCCGGGTCGACGCCCGCCAGCAGCGCGAAATTGCCGGTGACCATCAGGCGCTGGATGTGGTGGGCGTAGGCCTCCTCCCGCGTCTGGCCCACGGCCTCGGCGAGGCAGGCCATGCGCGTCCCCGCCCCCCAGTAGAGGGGCGGCAGGTCGCGCTTGTGGCCGAGGTCGTTGCGCGCGGCGTAGCCCGGCCCCTCGCGGAAGTAGATCCCGCGCACGTATTCGCGCCAGCCGAGGATCTGGCGGACGAAGCCCTCGACCGCGTTCAGCGGCGCGCGGCCGGCGGTCCATTCCGCCTCGGCCCGCCGGCAGACCTCCAGCGGGTCCAGCAGGCCGATGTTGAGATAGGCCGAGATCACCGCGTGGTAGAGGAACCGCCGCCCGGCGAGCATCGCGTCCTGGTAGTCGCCGAAGCGGGGCAGGGCCTCCTTGAGGAAATGCGCCAGCGCCGCCTCGGCCTGCTCGGGGTCGGTGGCGAAGGCGAAGGGGCGCAGGGCGCCGAAATTGTCGGGGAAGCGGGCCTCGACCAGGTCGAGCGCCCCGGCCACGGTCTCGTCGGGCTCGAAGCGCAGGGGCTCGGGTAGGAACAGGTCGTCGCGGGGCGGCTTGCGGTTGTCGTGGTCGTAGTTCCACTGGCCGCCGGCGGGCGCGTCGCCCTCCATCAGCAACCCGGTGGCGCGGCGCATCTCGCGATAGAAATGCTCCATTCGCAGCGACTTGCGCCCCTTGGCCCAACGGTCGAACGTCGCGTGGGAGGCGATGAAGCGGTCGTCCTCGTGCAGCGTGACCTCCAGCGGCAGGTCCTCCAGCGCCGCGATCAGCCGCCATTCGCCGGGGCGCGTGGCGATGACCTGCCGGGCGCCGGTCTCTTCCGCCCGGCGCAGCAGCTCGCCGGGAATCGAGCCCGCGTTCTCCGGGTCGTCGAGCGTGGTGTAGTCCACCTGCCATCCCGCCTCGCGCAGCCGGGCGGCGAACTTGCGCATGGCCGCGAAGATCAGGGCGATCTTCTTTGGGTGGTGGGCGACGTAGGTCGCCTCCGACGCGACCTCGGCCATCACCACGCGGTCGCGCTCCCGGTCCGCGGCACGCAGGGCCGAGAGGTCGGGCGTGAGCTGGTCGCCCAGCACCAGCGCCAGCGCCGGGCGGCGGCTCACCACGGGATCTCCTCGCCGGCCCAGTCGAGGAAGCGGCCGGTGTCGGCCGGGGTCAGCCCGTCGATGACTCGCAGCAGGTTCTCCGCCGCCCGCTCGGGCGAGACCTTGTCGCGGCCGGGATAGGCGGCGGTGAAGGGGGTCTCGACCGTGCCCGGGTGCAGGGCGACCACCGTGCAGCCGGGATGGGTGCGGGCGAGCTCGATCGCCGCGCCCTTCACGATCTGGTTCGCCGCCGCCTTCGAGGCGCGGTAGCCGTGCCAGCCGCCCAGCCCGTTGTCGCCGATCGAGCCGACCCGCGCCGTCAGCACGCCGAGCGTGGCGCGCCCCCGCCGCGGCAGCAGCCGCGGCGCGTGGCGCAGGATCAGCGCCGGGCCGATGGCGTTGACCGCGAAGAGCTCGGCCAGCGCCGCGGCCTCGATCTGGGCGAGCGCCTTCTCCGGCGCGCCGCCCTTCGGCGCGAGGATGCCGGTGGCGACGAGCAGGAGGTCGAAGGGCCCCTCCTGGCGCGCCATCACCCGCTCGACCGAGGCGGGGTCGGCCAGGTCCAGCCCGTCGGCGCTGCGCGACAGGCCCGTGACCGCGTCGCCCCGCGCCTCCAGCGCCCGCACGAGCGCGCCTCCGACGCCTCCCGACGCCCCGATGATCAGGGATCTGCGCACCCCTCGCCTCCTCCGTCAGCCGCCGGGCGGCAGATAGCGTGGCGGCGCGCCAAGGGAATGGCGCGGGCGCGGACTGGGGCGGCAGGCGCGCGTCGGCCCGGCCCGCCGACAGGGGCGAGCCGCGCGGGGCGGCCGGAGATTTCAAGGGGTTGGATGGAGGCGACGACCGGAATCGAACCGGTGTGCACGGATTTGCAATCCGCTGCGTAACCACTCCGCCACGTCGCCATCCGAGCGTGGGGATAGGGTTTTCCCGGGGGGGCGTCAAGGGGCGGTCCGGTGGGATCGCGCGATCCGGCGCGCCGTCCGCCGGGCGGGGGCGCCGGCCGCGACCCTCGGTCTCGGTCGCGATCACGAGAACGGGACTTGTCGCCGGGCCCGCGACCCGGGATTGTCTGCGCATGTTCGCGCTGGCCCGCCTGCTTTCGGTCTGCCTGACGCTGCTCGCGCTGTGGTGCGCGGGCGGCGGGCCGTCGTTCGCCTCGGCCGGGCGCAGCCTCGAGGCGGACCGCGCCCGGGTCGAGGCGACGGTTCATGCCGGCCACGGCGCGCATGCCGCTCACGGCGCGCCGGCGCCCGTCGCGCCGGACGAGGCGCCGGCCCCGCACGCCGCCCATGCCGACTGCGCCATGACCGCCAGCCATTGCGCGGCGATCGAGCCGCCGGCGCCCGCGGCGTTCGTCGCGGCGCAGACGGGGCGCAGCGCGCCGCCCTGCCAGCCCCCGGCCGAGGTGCACGCGCGCAGCCTCGCCGCCGACCCGCCGACCCGCCGCCTCCGCGAGCCTGATCCCTCACGACGCCGACCCGCGCCCGGCCGCCCGGCCGTGCGCTCCTTCGTGATCGATCGGAGCTTTTCACAATGACCGTCCTGACTTCCGCGCGCGGCCTGGCCGCGGCGCTTCTCCTCGCCTCGGCCGCCCCGGCGCTCGCCGCCGGCGCCCATGGGGGCCACGGGGCCTCGCCCGCCGGCATGGCCGGCGGCACGCCCGCGCGCACCGTCGAGATCGTGCTCGACGACACCTTCTACGAGCCCGAGAGCGTCGACGTCGCCCCCGGCGAGACGATCCGCTTCCGCATCCGCAACGCCGGCGCCCTGGCGCACGAGTTCGGGATCGGCACCATGGCCATGCACGAGGCGCACCAGGCCGAGATGCAGATGCTCGCCGACCACGGGGTGCTGAAGCCGACCGGCATGGACATGGCCGCGGCCAAGGCGATGCAGGCCTCGATGGGCCACGGCATGCACGACATGTCGAACACGGTGCTGGTGGCGCCGGGCAAGACCGCCGAGCTGGTGTGGACCTTCCCCGCCCACATGGGCGAGCCGGTCGAGTTCGCCTGCGGCGTGCCCGGCCATGCCGGCGCCGGCATGGTGGGCATGTTCCACGCCCCCGGCCACTGAGGCCCGACCCCGGACGCAGAGCCCCGGACCCCGCGTCCGGGGCCCCGGCGCGGCCGCCTGCGGCCGCGCCGTCCCCCTCCAGACGAGGATCTTCGCGATGAGCTTCAACGCGACCCTGCGCGCGCTGGCGCTGGCGCCCGTGCTCGGCCTTCCCGCCGCCACGGCCTTCGCCGGCGACTACGCGCTGACCATCGACCCGGTGCGGGTCGAGACCGCCGACTTCTCCCGCATGGGCGTGGGCTTCAACGGCTCGACCGAGCCCACGGTGCTGCGCTTCCAGGAGGGGGAGGAGGTGACGATCCGCGTGACCAACAACCTCTCCGAACAGAGCTCGGTGCACTGGCACGGCATCATCCTGCCCCCCGACCAGGACGGCGTGCCCGGCATCAGCTTCCCCGGCATCAAGCCGGGCGAGACCTTCACCTACCGCTTCCCCATCGAGCAGGCGGGCACCTACTGGTTCCACTCCCACTCCCATTTCCAGGAGCCGGACGGCGCCTACGGGGCGATCGTGATCGAGCCGACGACGCGCGAACCCTACCGCTATGACCGCGACTACGTGGTGCAGGTGGCCGACGCCCATCCCCACCGGGGCGAGCGGATCTGGCGCAACCTCAAGGCCAGCCCCGACTACTACAACCGCGAGCAGCGCACGCTGATGGACCTTCTGTCCGACGCCTCCGAGAAGGGGCTGGGGACGGCGCTGGCGGATCGCGCGGCCTGGGGCGACATGCGGATGATGCCCACCGACGTCGAGGACGTGCAGGGCTTCACGCCCGTGCTCAACGGCAAGGACACGGCCGGCAACTGGACCGGCGTCTTCGAGCCGGGGCAGCGGGTGCGGCTGCGGCTGATCAACAGCTCGGCGATGACCTTCTTCGACGTGCGCATCCCGGGGCTGAAGATGACCGTGGTCGCCGCCGACGGGCTGGACGTGCAGCCGGTGACGGTGGACGAGCTGCGCCTCGCGGTGGCCGAGACCTACGACGTGATCGTGCGCCCGACCCGGGCGGAGGCCTATCCGATCCTGTTCGAATCCATGGGCCGCACCGCCATGGTGCGCGGCACGCTGGCCCCCGAAGGGCAGGTCGGCGCCGCGCCCGAGGTTCCGCCCCTGCGCCCCTCGCCCCTGCTGACCATGGCCGACATGGGCATGATGCACGGCATGGACCACGGCGACATGGTCCACGGGAACATGGGCGGCGGGGACATGGGCGGCGGCTCGATGGCCGGCATGGACCACGCCGGCCACGTGATGCCCGACGGCTCGACCATGGCCGGCGCCGCGCATGACGAGAACGCCTCTTCGGCGGCCGAGAAGGCGATGGGCGACATGACCGACGGCATGGCGGCCGGCGGCGGCGCCGGGCACGTGATGCCCGACGGCTCGACCATGGCGGGCGACGCGCACGCGGGCCATGCGATGCCCGCAGGCGGCCACGTGATGCCCGACGGGACCACGATGGCGGGCGCGGCCCATGCCTCGGACCCGTTCTACGCGCCGGGCTCGGGCCTGACGCCGACGGCGGCTGACGGAGGCAAGTTCCTCAGCTACGCGGACCTGAAGGCCGCCGCCCCCCTCTTCCCCGACCGCGAGGCCACGCGGGAGGTGGAGCTGCGCCTGACCGGCAACATGGAGCGCTACATCTGGTCGATCAACGGCGTGAAATACGAGGACGCGCCCCCGCTCCGCCTGCAGTACGGCGAGCGGGTCCGCTTCAAGTTCGTCAACGAGACGATGATGACCCACCCCATGCACCTGCACGGGATGTGGACGATCCTCGACACCGGTTCGGGCCAGTACGACCCGATCAAGCACACCGTCTCGATCGCGCCGGGGACCACCGTCTACACCGAGACCGAGGTGGATGCGCCGGGCGAGTGGGCCTTCCACTGCCACCTGTCCTACCACATGGCCGGCGGCATGTTCCGCAAGGTGATCGTCGAGGGCGGGCCGCGGGCCTCGGCCGCCCCCGCGGCCCCCGCCCATTCGCATTCGCACGGAGGCTGAGATGCGCCGCATGACCCTCTCCGCGGCCGTCCCGGCCGCGCTGATCGCCCTCGCCGGTCCGGCGGCGGCCGAGCCGCTCGCCTGGAACTTCAACGCCGAGCAGTTCGAGTTCCGCACCGGCGACGAGGACCTGCTGGCCTGGAGCGCGGACTTCACGGCCGGCTACGACGACCTCAAGGTCCTGATCCGTTCGGAGGCGGAATACGGGCTGGAGGAGAGCGCCTTCGAGAAGCTGGAGACGCAGGCGCGCCTCGCCACCCCGATCGCCGACTTCTGGGACGCCACCGCGGGGATCATGGTCTCGACCCCCGAGGGGCCGGACCGGGTCTACGGCGTCGTCGGCTTCCACGGCCTCGCGCCCCAGTGGTTCGAGGTGGATGCGGACGCCTACCTCTCCGACAAGCCGTTCCTGCGGGCGGAGGTGGACTACGAGGCGCTGATCACCAACCGGGTGATCCTGACCCCCTCGATCGAGGCGACCCTGCCGCTGGTGGACGACGCCGGCATCGACCGGGGCGGCTTCGCCCCGATCGTCGAGGTCGGCGCGCGGCTGAGCTACGATCTCGTGGACCGGCTGGTCTCGCCCTACGTGGGCGTCCACTACGAGCGGGCCTTCGGCGAGAGCGGCGACCGCCGCCGCGCCTCGGGCGGCGCGCGCGACGCGCTGTTCTTCGTGGCCGGAACCAAGATCCTGTTCTGAGCCCGGGGCCGCGCCGACGATCCCAAGGGCGGCCCTTCCGGGGGCCGCCCGTTCCATGTCCCGCTGGCCCCCCGGATGGGGTCCGAGCCGGCCCGAGGACCGTTGCGCCCGCCGCCGGGCTGGGCCACTGGACGGGGCATGAGCCACGACGCCTGCGAATCCCTCGTCCGAGACAACGACCGCGACCGCTGGGCCACCGCGCGCCTCGCGCCGCCGCCGGCCTCCGCGCGGCTGTTCGCGCTCTACGCCTTCAACCTGGAGGTGGCGCGCATCCCCTCGGTGGTCTCCGAGCCGATGCTGGGCGAGATCCGCCTGCAATGGTGGCGCGACGCGCTGGCCGAGATCCACGACGGCGCCGTCCCGCGCCGCCACGAGGTGGTGGAGCCGCTGGCCGAGGCGATCTCCGCCGCCGCCCTGCCGCGGGACCTGTTCGAGGCGCTGCTCGACGCCCGCTCCTACGACGCGCACGGGCCCGCGATCGGGGACCGGGCGCTGTTCGACGCCTACGTGGACGGGACCGCGGGGGCGCTGATGCGCCTCGCCGCGCGGATCTGCGCGGGCGGCGCCATGTCGGAGCCCGACGACAGGGCCGCGCGTCTCGCCGGCTGGGCCGGGGGGGCGGCGGCGCTGATCCGGGCGCTGCCGGCGCTCTACGCCCGCGGCGGCGACCCGATCCCGACCGAGGCCGAGCTCGACCGCAACACGCTCGCCGAAGGGGTCACGCCCGAGCCGCTGCGCGAGGCCCTGCGCGGCATCGCCGCCGACGGGCTCGCCAAGCTGGCCGAGGCCCGCACCCTGCGCCCCTCGGCCGAGATCCGTCCCGCGCTGCTCGCCGCCTGGCGAGCGGGGGAGACGCTGCGCCCCGCCGCCCGCCCGGGCTTCGAGGTGTTCCGCCAGGCGCCGCCGTCGGAATTCGTGCGCCGCGGCGGGCTGCTGCGGCGGGTGTTCTTCGGGGGTCTCTAGCGCGCATCGCTCCGCCGCGGGCTGAAGCCCGCCGTCGGGACGCGCCCAGGGGCCGGGTCGCGGGCGCTCAGCGCCGCTGCAGGACGTAGACGGTCGCCTGCAGCGCCTGGCCGGGCAGGTGGGGCCCGTGCTCCTTGAACAGCAGGTCCGCGGCGCCGGCGTCGATCACCTCGCGCAGGCGGCCCTCGTAGCTCTTCTCGGCCAGGGCATGCTCGTTGAGCGTGAACACGAAGCAGCCGCCCCTGGGCACCAGCGACAGCGCCTGGTCGATCAGCTCCGGCGGCGCATGGGCGGGGCTGAACACCCCCACCGCCGCGAGGTTCGCATAGGCCCCGGGCTCGACGGGCAGGGGCCGCGCCGCGTCGCCCTTCAGCAGCGCCCGATAGACGTCCTTGCGCGCGGCGACCTCCAGCATCTCGTCGGAGAAGTCGGCCCCGTCGAGCGTGGTGAACCCGACCTCGGCGAAGGCCTCTCCCGAGAGGCCGGTGCCGCAGCCCACGTCCAGCAGCGGGGCGGAGCGGTCCTCGACGAATTTCGCCAGCGCCCGGGCGCAGCGGCTGGGTCCGGCGTAGCCGTTCGCGGCCAGGTCCGCGTCGTAGCTGTCGGCCCAGTCGCGGTAGAGCGCCTGGGTCGCCTGGGAGTCCTCGAGCTCGTAGACGGCGTCGGGGAACTCGGTCTCGGCGGTCTTGTAGGGGTCTGTCATGATCTCGCCTCCGCCCCGATCATGGGGCGGATGGGCGAATGCGTCAAATGATGTCGGTATTCGACTATGTTTGGCGAGGTCGGCCGCTCATGCCGCGGCGCGGGCGCCCAGCCAGTCGAGCCAGTGGTCCTTGGCGCGCTCGGCATAGGCGCGGGCGCGGTCGCGCTTGCCCCGGCGGCCGCCCTTCAGGGGCGCCTCCAGCGGCGGGAACAGGCCGAAGTTCACGTTCATCGGCTGGAAGGTCGAGGCCTCGGCCCCGCTGGTGATGTGGTTCAGCAGCGCCCCGATGGCCGTGGTCGGCGGCGGCGCGACGAGCGGCGCGCCCAGCCGCTCGGCCGCGGCCAGGCGGCCGGCGAGCAGGCCCATGGCCGCGCTCTCGACATAGCCCTCGACGCCGGTCACCTGGCCTGCGAAGCGCAGGCGCGGGTCGGCCTTCAGGCGCATCGCGCCGTCGAGCAGGCGGGGCGAGTTGAGGAAGGTGTTGCGGTGGATGCCGCCCAGCCGGGCGAAGCGCGCCTCCTCCAGCCCGGGGATCATCCGGAACACCTCGGTCTGGGCGGCGTATTTCATCTTGGTCTGGAAGCCCACGATGTTGAACAGCGTGCCCAGCGCGTTCTCCTTGCGAAGCTGCACGATGGCGTGGGGCTTCACAGTCGGGTCGTGGGGGTTGGTCAGGCCGACGGGCTTGAGGGGGCCGTAGCGCAGGGTCTCGCGGCCGCGCTCGGCCATCACCTCGATCGGCAGGCAGCCCTCGAAATAGGGGGTGCCCTCCCACTCCTTGAACTCGGTCTTGGGGGCGGCGAGGAGGGCGTCGATGAAGGCCTCGTACTGCTCGCGGCTCATCGGGCAGTTGAGGTAGGCGGTGCGCTCCTCCTCCGTCTCGCCCTTGTCGTAGCGCGACTGGAACCAGGCTTTCGACAGGTCCACGGACTCGGCGTGCACGATGGGCGCGATGGCGTCGAAGAAAGCGAGCCCGTCGTCGCCGGTCAGCCCGCGGATCGCGTCGGCGAGCGCCGGCGAGGTCAGGGGGCCGGTCGCGACGATCACCGAATCCCAGTCCGCCGGCGGCAGGCCCGGAACCTCGCCCCGCTCGATGGTCACCAGCGGGTGGGCCTCCAGCGTCGCGGTGACCTCGGCCGAGAACGCGTCCCGGTCCACCGCCAGCGCGCCGCCCGCGGGCAGGGAGTTGCGGTCGCCCGCCCCGATGATCAGCCCGCCCGCCTGGCGCATCTCCCAGTGCAGGAGGCCCACGGCGTTGGTCTCGTGATCGTCCGAGCGGAAGGAGTTCGAGCACACCAGCTCCGCCAGGCCGTCGGTCTGGTGGGCGTCGGTGGGGCGCTCGGGGCGCATCTCGTGCAGCACCACGGGCACGCCCATCGAGGCGGCCTGCCAGGCGGCCTCGGAGCCGGCCATGCCGCCGCCGATGACGTGGATGGGGGCGATGTCGGAGCGTGTCTGGGTCATGGCGCGGGGTCTACACGTCCCGGGCGGCGCAGGGAAGCGCCCGCGCGACCTTTCCGGCCGCGCGGGCGGACGGCGGTCTCAGAGCCCGCCCTTCGACAGCGAGTAGGGCCCCGGGCCCATCGCGGCCACGAACAGCAGCCCGCCGGCGAGGCCGAGGTTTTTCATGAAGTGGATCGACTGGTTCATCGCCTCCATCCCCTCCATCCCCTGGCCGGGGAGGTAGTGGTAGAGGATGCCGGCCACCAGCGAGAAGGCCGCCAGCGCCAGCGCCGAGATGCGGGCGAAGAGGCCGAGCGCGACCAGCAGGCCGCCGGCCAGCTCGACCACGATGGTCGGCCAGACGAGCACGCCGGGCAGGCCGCCGTACTCGATGTAGGCGGCGGTCCCCGCCGGATCCATCAGCTTGCCGAAGCCCGAGTAGACGAAGATGAAGGCCAGCAGCACGCGCGCGACGGGCGCGAGCCAGGGGAGGGTGAGAGTCATGGCGCCAATCCTTTGCGCAGCGCGGCGGCCCGCGTCGGGTCGCTTTCCGTTGCGGTATCTTGCACCGGCGAAGCCCCGGCGGAAGAGCGCCTGCGCGAAACGATCTATTTCACACCGGCGCGGCGGCCCTTGGCGGGAAACGCCGGCGCCGGGGCGTCCCGTCCCCCGATCTCCGAAAAGGCGGCGCTTTCAAGGAGCCGCGACTGGACGTTTTCGCCGAATTCAGGCGGTTCGGCCGTATGCGTGAAATATCGGCCGCAATCGTTTGGCGCCGCGGAAAGCGCGCTACCTGACCTCAGTCGCCGCGACTTGAGCCGGCCCGGGGGGCGCGTCCCCCAGGACCGGCTGGCGTCGCGGCGCGCCTGGAACGACGAGACACCGGATTTCCCACCGGACCGGGCGCGGCGTCGCGCGCCCGCCGGCGCGCTGCGCGCCGACGCCGGCGGAACAGAGCGAGAGGCGACCATGCTCGGCACTATTCTGATCATCATCCTGATCCTGATCCTCATCGGCGCGCTGCCGCGCTGGGGCTACAGCGCGGGCTGGGGCTACGGCCCCTCGGGCGGCCTGGGCCTGGTGCTGGTGATCGTGATCATCCTGGTCCTGCTGGGTCACATCTGACCCGGCGCCGCCGGGCCTGCACGCAGGCCCGGCTCGCCAGAGCCGCAAGGCCGGCCGCCGCCCCCCCGAGGGCCTGAACGCACGAACGCCGCCCGACCGCGAGGTCGGGCGGCGTTCCGCCGTTTCAGGGTCGGGCGCGCCGGGCGGTGGCCCGGCCCCCGGCCCCTGCCGCCGGGATCGGGCCGCGGCCTCGGTCGCCGGCCTCAGCCCTCGTCGGAGGGCGCTTCGGGGGCGGGGCCTTCGCGGCCCTCGGGGCCGGGCTCGGGCTCGTTCGCCTCGGCGATCCAGGCGACCGAGACCACGGTCTCGTCCGGGGCCGCGTTCAGCACCCTCACCCCGCCCGCGGTGCGCGAGCGCAGCGAGATCCCGTTGACCGGGCAGCGGATCGACTGGCCCTTGTCGGTCGCCAGCATGATCTGGTCGTCCATCTGCACCGGGAAGGCCGCCGCGATGGGACCGCCGCGCTGGGCCTTGTCCATGCAGCCCACGCCCTGGCCGCCGCGGCCGCGGGTGGGATAGTCCATGGACGAGCTCAGCTTGCCCTGGCCCCGCTCGGTGATGGTGAGGATGATCTCCTCGGCCGCCGACATCTCGGTGATCCGCTCGGCCGAGATGGCGACGTCGGCCACGGCCTCCTCGTCGCTCTCGTCGCCGGGCTCCTCGGCGTCGGCCTGGGCGGTGGCGCGCTTCCACTTGATGTAGGCCTGCCGCTCCTCCGGCGTCGCCTCGAAGTGGCGCAGCACCGCCATCGAGACCACGCGGTCGCCCGAGGCGAGGCGGATGCCCCGCACGCCGGTCGACTCGCGGCCCTTGAAGACGCGGACCTCCGGCACGGGGAAGCGGATCGCCTTGCCCATCGCCGTGACCAGGAAGAAGTCGAAGCTCTCGTCGCAGATATGGGCGCGGACCAGGCTGACCCCCTCGGGCACGCGCATGGCGATCTTGCCGTTGCGCATGACGTTGGTGAAGTCGGACAGGGCGTTGCGCCGCACGTCGCCCGCAGAGGTCGCGAAGACGATCTGCAGGTTCTCCCACTCCGCCTCGGGCTTGTCGACGGGCATCACCGCCGCGATCCCGGTGCCGGGCGAGATCGGCAGCACGTTGACGATGGCCTTGCCGCGCGCCGCGCGCCCGCCCGAGGGCAGCTGCCAGGTCTTGAGCTTGTAGACCATGCCGTCGGTGGTGAAGATCAGCAGCGGGGTATGGGTGTTGGCCACGAACAGCGTGGTCACCACGTCCTCGTCCTTGGTGGACATCGAGGACAGGCCCTTCCCGCCCCGCGCCTGGGAGCGGTAGTCCACCAGCGGCGTGCGCTTGATGTAGCCCTGCGCGGTGATGGTGACGACCATGTCCTCGCGCTCGATCAGGTCCTCGTCGTCGAGCTCGCCGTCGTAGTCCACGAACTGGGTGCGGCGGGGGGAGGGGAAGGCCTCCTGCACCTCGCGCAGCTCGGTGCGGATGATGTCGAGGATCCGCTCGCGGCTGGCCAGGATCTCGAGATACTCGCGGATCTTGGCGGCCAGCTCCTCCAGCTCGTCGGTGACTTCCTGCACGCCGATGGCGGTCAGGCGCTGCAGGCGCAGGTCGAGGATGGCGCGGGCCTGCACCTCGGACAGCCGGTAGGTGCCGTCGTCGGCGACCTTGAACAGCGGATCGTCGATCAGGCGGATGTAGTCCGCGATTTCATGGGCGGGCCAGTCGCGCTCCATCAGGCGGGCGCGGGCGGTGGCCGGGTCGGGGGAGGAGCGGATCATCCGCACCACCTCGTCCACGTTCGACACCGCGACCGCCAGGCCGCACAGAATATGGGCGCGGTCGCGGGCCTTGCGCAGCTCGAACGCGGTCCGGCGCGCCACCACTTCCTCGCGGAAGGAGATGAAGCTGGTCAGGATCTTCTTGAGATCGAGCTGCTCCGGCCGCCCGCCGTTCAGCGCCAGGATGTTGCAGCCGAACGAGGTCTGCAGCGGCGTGTAGCGGAACAGCTGGTTCAGGACCACGTCCGGGGTCGCGTCGCGCTTGAGCTCCACCACCACGCGGATGCCCTGCCGGTCGCTCTCGTCGGCGACCGAGGAGATGCCCTCGATGCGCTTGTCGCGAGCGAGCTCGGCGATGCGCTCGATCATCGTGGCCTTGTTCACCTGGTAGGGGATCTCGTCCACGACGATGGCGAAGCGGTCCTTTCGGATCTCCTCGATATGGGTCTTGGCGCGCATCAGCACCGAGCCCTTGCCGGTGTGATAGGCCTTGCGCGCGCCGCCGCGGCCGAGGATCAGGCCGCCGGTGGGGAAGTCGGGCCCGGGGATGTATTCGATGAGATCGGAGATCTCGAGCTCGGGGTTGTCGATCAGCGCCAGCGTGCCGTCGATGACCTCGCCGAGGTTGTGGGGCGGGATGTTGGTGGCCATGCCCACCGCGATGCCGCCGGCGCCGTTGACCAGCAGGTTGGGGAAGCGGGCGGGCAGGACGGTCGGCTCGCGGTCCTGGCCGTCGTAGTTGGCGACGAAGTCGACGGTGTCCTTCTCGATGTCGTCGAGGATGGACAGCGCGATCTTGCGCATCCGCACTTCGGTGTAGCGCATGGCCGCGGGCTTGTCCCCGTCCATGGAGCCGAAGTTGCCCTGGCCGTCGAGGAGCGGCATGCGCATGGAGAAGTCCTGCGCGAGCCGGACCAGCGCGTCGTAGATCGCCGCGTCGCCATGCGGGTGATACTTGCCCATCACGTCCGAGACGGGGCGGGCGGACTTGCGATAGGGCTTGTCGTGCGTGTTCCCGGTCTCGTGCATCGCGTAGAGGATGCGCCGGTGCACGGGCTTGAGCCCGTCGCGCAGGTCGGGCAGGGCGCGGGAGACGATGACCGACATGGCGTAGTCGAGGTAGGAGCGTTTCATCTCCTCCTCGACGGCGATCACGGGGCCGTCGTAGCTGGATCGGCGAGGCGGTTCCCCCCCGGTCTCGGGGGCGTCCTCGGGCGGTTCCTGATCGTCGGTCAACGGCTGCCTGCTGTCGCTCTGTTCTTGGTGCGGACGTTGTAGCGGGCGGGGCGGGGAAGGGCAATCGGAGGGGGCCCGATCGGCGGCGTCCGGGGCGCTTTTCCAGCGACTTCGGGCGGGATCGGCGGGCGCGGCGCCCCGGAGCGGGACTTGACCGGCCGCTCTCGCCCCCGGAGAAGGTCTGCGGTCCGCCGCCGGCGGTCCGCGGCGCGCGTCCCTGCCTGCGCCGGCCTCGACCGGAGGAGCCCGGCTTGTCGCGAAACCTCGCCGTCGATGCGCTGCGCCTGCTGCTGGCGGCGATGGTCGTGGGGCTGCACGCCCACGCGCTGTCCGAGGTCTCGGACCTCGCCGGGCAACTGATGTGGAACGGGCTGTTCCGGCTGGCCGTGCCGGGCTTCTTCGTGCTGAACGGCTGGTTCCTGCACGAGGCCGCGCAGCGGCCCGGCGGCGGCGGTCGCTGGCTGCGGCGGATCGCGGGGATCTACCTGGCGTGGTCGGCGATCTACGCCTGCTTCTGGATCGGGACCGAGCCGCTGGACCTTGCGCGCGCGGTCGAGATCGCGGGCCGCGCGCTCTTCGGCTGGGGGCACCTGTGGTATCTCGCGGCGGCGGCGCCGGCGGGGGCGCTGCTGCTGGCGCTGCGCGGGGTCCCGGGGCGGGGGCTGGCGGCGCTCGGCGCCGCGCTGTTCCTGGCGGGCTGGGGGGTGCAGCTGGCGTTCCTGTTCCGCCCGCCGTCGCTCGCGGGCGGCTGGGCGGACGTCTCGACGTTCTGGATCACGCGCAACGCGCTGACGGTGGGGCTGCCGTTCATGGCGCTCGGCTGGGCGGCGCGGGCAGGGGGCTGGGAAAGGGCGATCCCCGGGCGGGTCCTGGCGCTGGTGCTGGCCGGCGGGCTGGCGGCGATGGCGGCGGAGTCCGTGCTGACGCTCGGGCGGTTCGGTCCCGCGGGCTCGCTTGACCTGTTGCTGGGACTGGCCGCGGCGGCGCCGGCCGCGGCGCTGCTGGCGCTGCGGTCGAGCCGACGCGCCGCCAGTGGCCGGATCGCCGAGGTCGCCACAATGGTCTACCTGGTGCACGTCCCGGTCGTGCTCTGGGCCAAGCATGGTCTCGGCCTGTCGCCGACCGGGGCGTTCCTGGCCGCGCTGGTCGTAACCGCGGCCCTGGCCCTGCCGCTGTCGGCGCTGGCGCGCCGGCTGCGGATCCCGGTCTGAGCGGCGTCAGACGAAGCGGACCTTGCCGATGAAGCTCAGGTTGCGGTTCCGCTGCGCATAGTCGATCCCATACCCCACCACGAACTCGTCCGGGATCGTGAAGCCGACGAAGCGCGCCTTCACCTCCGCCTCGCGGCGCGAGGGCTTGTCGAGCAGGGCGCAGACCTCCAGCCGGCGGGGCTTGCGGGCCTCGAGCAGGTGCAGGACGTGGTGCAGGGTGAAACCGGTGTCGACGATGTCCTCGACCACCAGCACGTCGCGGCCCTCGATCTCGCCGCGCAGGTCCTTGAGGATGCGCACCTCGCGCGAGGACGACATGGCGTTGCCGTAGGAGGAGGCCTCGATGAAGTCGACCTCCAGCGGCAGGTCCAGCTCGCGCGCGAGGTCGGCGATGAACACGAAGGAGCCGCGCAGCAGGCCCACCACGATCAGCTTCTCGGTGCCGCCGAAATGCGCCTCGATCTCGTCGGCCAGCGCCTCGACCCGGGCGGCGATGGACTTCGCCGAGATCATCTGGTCGATCACGTAGGGCTTGCCGTCGGGGCCCGCCTGGGTCCGCTGGCCGGTCGCCTCGGCGCCGGTCTGGCTCTGGGTCATGCGCGTCTCCCTCGCTGGCCGCGGGGGACCCTACGCGGGCCCGCGCGCGGGCGCAAAGGGAGAGGCGTTGCGACGATCCGTCCCCCTCGCTCGGAGGCGGGTCGTAAACTAGGACTTCCCCCATGCCGACGCATGCCGAAAAACGCGTGATGCCCTACAGCGCCGACCAGATGTACGCGCTGATCGCGGACGTGCGCGCCTATCCCGAGTTCCTGCCCTGGTGCTCCGCCTGCCGCATCCGCAAGCGCGAGGAGCGCGAGGACGGGTCCGAGCGGATCGAGGCGGACCTGGTGATCTCCTTCAAGGTGTTCCGCGAGCGCTTCGGCAGCCGCGTGGACCTCTACCCCGACGAGCGGCGGATCGACGTGGCCTATCTGGACGGGCCGTTCCGCTATCTCAACAACCACTGGACCTTCCGCCCGGTGGACGCGGGCAGCTGCGAGGTCGATTTCTTCGTGGACTTCGAGTTCAAGTCGATCGTGCTGCAGAAGCTGATCGGCGTGGTGTTCAACGAGGCGATGCAGCGCATCGTGCGCGCCTTCGAGCAGCGCGCCGCCGTGCTCTACGGCCCGAAGGCCTAGCCGCAGCGGGGGCGCCGCGCCACGCGCCCGCCCGGGGCCGGCCGCTCGCCCGCGGCGCGGGCCCGGCGGGGCGCCGCGGGGCGGGCGGGCGCCCGGCCTCAGCCGAGCGCCTCCTTCAGCATCCCCAGCGCATGGCGCACGGTCGCCGCGCGCACCGCGCCGCGCCCCAGCGCTCCGAACTGCTCGGTGTGCGCCCGCGCTCCCGCCGCGTCGGCGACCGCGAAGCTGACCATGCCCTCGGGCTTCGGCCCCGAGGCGCCGGGCCCCGCGATGCCGGTCACGGCCACCGCGAGCTGGGCGCGCGACTTCTCCAGCGCCCCCGCCGCCATCGCCGCCGCGGTGGCGTCCGAGACCGCCCCATGTTCCTTGAGCACGGCCCGGGGCACGCCCAGCACCTCCGTCTTTGCGGCGTTCGAATAGGTCACGAAGGCCCGCTCGGCGACCGTGGACGAGCCCGCCACCGCGGTCAGCGCCCCGAAGATCAGCCCGCCGGTGCAGCTCTCGGCGGTGACGATCATCACCCCCTTCGCCCTGGCGCGGTCCAGCACCTCCGCCGCCAGCTCCATGACATCCTCGGGAAAGAAGTCGTCGGTCATCTTTCAGTCCGCCTCTCGCGCCGGCCGTTTCCTCTGGCGCGCACCAGACCACGCCCGCGCCCGGGCGCCAACGCCCGCGGCTCCCGCAAAGCGCCTGTTCTTTGGTGAGTCAGGAGCCCGCCGGAGGCTCCGCCTTCTGCAGTCCCGGCGAGCCCTCGCCCACAGGCGCCCCCCCGCCAAGCCCGCCCGCAGGGCGCCTGTAGACCGCTCGCCCCCGCCGCCGCCGGAAATGCAAAGGGCGGGGGCGTCTCCGCCCCCGCCCCTTCTCGCAAGGTCGTGGAGGGGGTCAGCCGAGCGCCGCCCGCACCGCCTCTTCCACCGCCTTCAGCGCCGCCGGGGCGCCGTCGCCGTCGGGGCCGCCGGTCTGGGCCATCTCGGGCCGCCCGCCGCCGCCCTTGGCGCCGAGGCTTGGGGCCGCCGCGCGGACCAGGGTCACGGCGTCGATGCGGTCGGTGAAGGCCTTCGAGACGCCGATCACGATCGACCCCTTGCCGTCCGACTTCGCCGCCAGCGCCGCCACGCCGGGCGCCTGGGCCAGGAGCTCGTCGACCGCGGACTTCATCTCCCTGGGGTTCAGCCCCTCGACCTCGCGCAGGGTCAGGGCCACGTCGCCGATCATCTCGACCTGCGCGCCGCCGCCGCCGGTGGCGAGCTTCTTCTTGGCCTCGGCGAGCTCGCGCTCCAGCGCCCGGCGCTCGGCGCTCAGCGCCTCGATGCGGCCGGCGATCTCGTCGGGGGTGGCGTGGAGCGCGGCGCCGGCCCCTGCGACGATGGCCGACTGGCGGGCGACGAAGGCCTCGGCGGCCTCGTGGGCCACGGCCTCGATCCGGCGCACGCCGGCGGCGGCGCCTTCATCGCGCAGCATTTTGAAGAAGCCGATCTGGCCGGTGTTCCTCACATGGGTGCCGCCGCAGAGCTCGATCGACCAGGGGTGGTTCTCGCCCTGGTCGGTGCCGCCCATCGAGACCACGCGGACCTCGTCGCCGTATTTCTCGCCGAAAAGCGCGCGGGCGCCGGACTGGCGGGCCTCGTCGATGGGCATCACCCGGGTCTCGACGGGCGAGCAGGCGCGGATGCGGGCGTTCACCTCGCGCTCCACGTCCGCGATCTCCTCGGCCGAGATCGGGCCGCCGTGGGAGATGTCGAAGCGCAGCCGGTCGGGGGCCACCAGCGAGCCCTTCTGGGAGATGTGGTCGCCCAGCCGGCGCCGCAGCGCCTCGTGCAGGAGGTGGGTGGCGGAGTGGTGGGCGCAGAGCGCGTCGCGCCGGTCGCGGCCGACCTGGAGGGTCGCGCTCTCGCCCACGCGGACCACATGCGCGTCGTCGGCGGCGATGCGGCAGACGTGGACATAGACGCCGTCGGCGCGCTTGAGCGTGTCGGTCACCTCCAGCGTCAGGCCCTTGCCGATCGAGATCGTGCCCTGGTCGCCCTGCTGGCCGCCCTGTTCGGCGTAGAACGGGGTCTGGTTGAAGACCGCCTCGAAGGGCTCGAAGCCGGAGACGGACTCGACCTCCTCGCCGTCCTTCACGAGCGCGACCAGCGTGGCGCCGGCGCGGGTGTCGGCGTAGCCGAGGAACTCGGTCGGGCCGACCCGGTCGCGGATGTCGTACCAGACCTTGAGGTTCGCGGCGTCGCCGGTGCCCGACCAGGCGGCGCGGGCCTTGGCCTTCTGCTCGGCCATGGCGACGTCGTAGCCGTCCTGGTCGACCTCGCGGTCGCGGCCGCGCAGGATGTCGGCGGTCAGATCCAGCGGGAAGCCGTAGGTGTCGTAGAGCTTGAAGGCGGTGTCGCCGGGCAGCTTCTCGCCCTCGGCCAGGCCCTCGATCTCGGCGTCCAGCAGCTTCAGGCCGCGGTCGAGGGTGGCCTTGAAACGCTCTTCTTCGGCGCGGAGCGTCTCCTTGATCAGGCCCTCGGCCTCGCGGAGCTCCGTGTAGTGGCCGCCCATCAGGTCGATCAGGGCCGGGGCCAGCCGGTGCATCAGCGGGTCCTTCGCGCCCAGCATGTGGGCGTGGCGCATGCCGCGACGCATGATCCGGCGCAGGACGTAGCCGCGCCCCTCGTTGGAGGGAAGCACGCCCTCGGCGATCAGGAACGAGGCGCAGCGCAGGTGGTCGGCGATCACCCGGTGCGAGGTCACCATCGGCCCGTTCGCCGCCTGGCCGGTCAGGTCGGCCGAGGCCGCGATGATCGGCGTGAACAGGTCGGTGTCGTAGTTGTTGTGCTTGCCCTGCAGGATCGTGGTGACCCGCTCGAGCCCCATGCCGGTGTCGATCGAGGGCTTCGGCAGCGGGGTCGAGGAGCCGTCCGCATGCGTCTCGAACTGCATGAAGACGAGGTTCCAGAACTCGATGAACCGGTCGCCGTCCTCCTCGGGGGAGCCCGGAGGGCCGCCCCAGACCTCGGGGCCGTGGTCGTAGAAGAGCTCGGAGCACGGGCCGTTGGGGCCGGTGTCGCCCATCCGCCACCAGTTGTCGTCGGAGTCGATGCGGATGATGCGCTCGTCGGGCAGGCCCGCGATCTTCTTCCACAGCTGCGCCGCCTCGTCGTCGGTCGCGTGAACGGTGACGAGGATCTTCTCCTTCGGGAGGCCGAAGACCTGGGTGGACACTGTCCAGGCCTGCTCGATCGCGACGTCCTTGAAGTAGTCGCCGAAGGAGAAATTGCCCAGCATCTCGAAGAAGGTGTGGTGGCGGGCGGTGTAGCCGACGTTGTCGAGATCGTTGTGCTTGCCGCCGGCGCGCACCGACTTCTGGGAGGTGGTGGCGCGGGAATAGGGGCGCGTCTCCAGCCCGGTGAACACGTCCTTGAACTGGACCATGCCCGAGTTGGTGAACATCAGCGAGGGGTCGTTGCGCGGCACGATGGGCGAGGAGGGCACGACCTGGTGGTCGCGGCTCTCGAAGAAACCCAGGAAGTCGGACCGGATCTGGTTGCCGGAAATCATGCGTGTCGCGCTCCGTGTCGTGTCGCGGCGTCTGAGGCGGTCGGGCGCATGGCTGCGCGCGCGGATGTGTAGGGCCGGGGGGACGCAGGAGCAAGAGGGGGGCGGGGGGAGGAGGCGCCCTGCGGGCGGGCATGGGCCCGGATCGGGCCATGTCGCGGTCCCCAAGGGGGCACCGGCGGGGACGGGGGCGGCGCGGGGCTCCGCGGCGGGGGTCAGCCGCGGGTGGGGTAGGGGGGCTGGGGGTGGTCGGCAGGCAGCGCCTCGATCACCACGAAGGCTTGGGCGTAGGGCTGGTCGTCGGTCATCGTCACGTGGATCCGGCCTTCCCAGCCCGCGGGGACGAGGGAGAGGAACCGCTGCTTGGCGCCGCCGGTCAGGATCATGGTGGGCTGGCCGGTGGGCAGGTTCGCGACCCCCATCTCGCGCCAGGCGACGCCCATGCGCAGGCCGGTGCCCAGCGCCTTGGAGCAGGCCTCCTTCGCCGCCCAGCGCTTGGCGTAGGAGGCGGCGCGCTCCTTGCGGCGCTCGGAGCGGGCCTGCTCGATCTCGGTGAACACGCGCTGCACGAAGCGGTCGCCGAAGCGGTCCAGCGTCTTCTGGATGCGGCGGATGTCGGCGAGGTCGGATCCGAGGCCGATGATCATGGGCAGAGCTCCGGGCAGGGGGCGGAGGGCGGCCGCGGGCGGGCCGGCGCCCGCGCGGGGGTCATCGCGAGAGGCTGCCGGTCAGCAGCGCCGCGCCGGCGGCGGCGAAAAGGACGGCGAAGCCCCCCTCGAGCCAGCGGCGCAGGCGGGCGTAGACGGCCCGGGCGCGGCGGGTGGAGAAGGCGAGCGCGAAGCCGGGGAACAGGATCGCGCCGCAGGTGGCGGTGGTCAGCGCCACCTCGGCCAGCGCCAGCGGCGGGGCGGCCGGGTCCACGACCAGCGCGAAGAGCGAGCCGAAGAAGAGGATCGCCTTGGGGTTGGCGAGGTGCATGAAGAGGCCCCGCCGCCAGGCGCGGCGCAGGTCGCGCCCGTCGACCGCGCGCGCCGCGGGCGGCGTCGCGCGCGCGGCGTTGCGCGCCGAGATCCAGGCGAGGCGCATGAGGTAGGCCGCGCCGGCGTAGCGCACGACCTCCAGCATCCAGGCGTTGGCGAGCATCACCGCCGACATCCCCAGCGCCGCCGCGAGGCACCAGGTCACCGACCCGCACCACACCCCCGCCGCGAGCGCCAGCGCCGCCCGCCGCCCCGAGGCCATGGCGGTGGCGCTGATCGCCATCACCGAGGGGCCGGGCGAGAGCACGGTGGCGGAATAGATCGCGGCGATCATCAGCAGGTCGGAGAAGGGCATCGGGACGCTCGGCGACGCCGGCGGCAGCCGGCCGGGAGGGAGGCGCAGCGTGGCAGCCGGGCGCAGGCGCGGCAAGGGGGGCGCTGCGAGCGGCGGGCGCCGGGGGCTTGTCGGACCTCGGCGCCCTGCGGGCGCCGTCGGCCCGCCCGCCCCCGGCTTGCGCCGGGATCCCCCGGTCCGCCCGGCGCGGGCCGCGCGCGGAAGCTCCGCGTCCGGTCCGGGCGGGAGCGGGGGGAGGGGTCGGGGGCGGGCCGCGGTCGGCTCAGACCATCGGCGCGTCGGTCATGCGGTGCAGGCGCGCGACCACGTCGCGATCGAGCTTCAGGGCGGAGGCGAGGTCGCGGAACCAGGCGCGCTCGGCCTCGGTGTCGATGTCGACCGCGAGGAGCGCGCCGAGGTAGACCTCGATCGCCGCCTCGGGGCGGGAGACGCCGCGGGCGATCTCCTGCAGGTCGACGGGGCGGCGCACGGCCTCGCGCACCGCCTCGCGCTCGTCGGGGGTGGCCTCGCCGTCGGTCATCTGGGCGAGGATCGCGTCGAGCTCGCGCTCGTCCACGTGGCCGTCCACCTGGGCCGCGGCGATCATCGCCTGAAGGACCAGCTTCTCGGTCCGCGGATCGGTGAGGGCTTCGAGCTCCTCGGGCGCGGGCTCGGCGGAGATCGAGGTGTCGCCCGGGGCGGCGCCCGCCTGGTGCTCGCGCCAGGCCTTGAGGGCGACCGTGCCCAGCACCGCCATGGCGCCGCCCTTGGCCGCGCCCGACAGCCCGCCGCCCAGCAGGCCGCCGGCCAGCGCGCCGAGGCCGCCGATCTTGGCGCCGCTCATGCCGCCGACCTGTTCGGTGGTCAGGAACTGGCGGGCGAGGTCCATCAGGCCCCCGCCGCCCGTGGCGCCGGCGCCGCCGGAGCCCCCGCGCGCGGCGGAGCCGCCGAGCAGGGACTGCAGGATCCGGTCGGCGCCGCCGCCGGCCTCGGCCCGGCCGACCCCGCTGCGCAGGCGGTCGTGGGACTGGCTCGCGAGGCCCTTCTGCAGCAGCCCGCCGATGATGTTGCCGAAGCTCATGTCGTTCCTTTCGCGACCCGGGACCGGACGGGCCCTGGCGGGCCGCCCTCTTCCGCCTGAGGTAGGCGTCCGCGGCCGCGATCCAAGCCCGCGCCGGGTCCGGGGGCGCGCGCGGGGTCGCCGGCGGACCCGGCCGCGCGGGCGGGAGGCGTCCGGCGCCCTGCGCGCCGGGGCGGCGCCGACGCCCGGCCCGGGCCCGCGCGGGTCAGCCGGCGACGGGCTCGTCGGCGGCGGCCTCTTCCTCGGCCGCGCGGTCGGCCCGGCCGATCAGCGCGGTGTCGTAGGGCGTGGTCTGGTAGATCTGGTTGACCCAGTTCCCGTAGAGCAGGTGCGCGTGGCTGCGCCAGCGGTCGAGCACCGGCTTGGTCGGATCGTCGCCGGGGAAGTAGTTCCGGGGCATCTGGATCGGCCCGCCCGCGGCGACGTCGCGGTCGTATTCCGCGCGCAGCGTGTCGCGGTCGTATTCGAGGTGGTTGAACATGTAGAGCGCCCGCATCCCCGGATCGTCCACCAGGCAGGCGCCGACCTCGTCCGAGGCGATCAGGGTCTTCAGCCCCACGCCCTGGGGGAAATCGCTCTCGCGCGTCTCGGTCCAGCGGGAGACGGGCACCGAGAAGTCGTCCGAGAAGCCGCGCAGATAGGGCGAGGAGGGCTCGAGCACCCGGTGGCGGTAGATGCCGAAGGCCTTGTCGGAGAGGTCGCGCTTGGGCACGCCGCGGTAGTGCGCCAGCATCGCCTGGCCCCCCCAGCACACGCCCAGCGAGGCGTGCACGTGGGTCTGGGCCCAGTCGAAGATCCGGCACAGCTCGTCCCAGTAGGTCACGGACTCGAAGGGCAGCCGCTCGACCGGGGCGCCGGTGACGATCAGCCCGTCGAAGCGCCGGCCCGAGGCCTCGATCTCCGCGAAGGGGGCGTAGAACGCCTCGAGATGCTCGGGCGAGGTGTTGCGGCTCGCGTGCTCGGTCATGCGGATCAGCGTCAGCTCGATCTGCAGGGGGGTGGCGCCGATCAGACGGGCGAACTGGGTCTCCGTCTGCACCTTGGTGGGCATCAGGTTCACGAGGCCGATGTGCAGCGGGCGGATGTCCTGCCGGACGGCGGCGTCGTCCGACATGACCATCACGCCTTCCCGGTCGAGAACCTCGATCGCGGGGAGGCCGGCGGGGATCTTGATGGGCATGGCGGAACCTTACGGCGGAAACCTGGGCGATAGGGCGACGCGGGCCGCGGCAGGGCGCCGCGGGGGTGGGCTTACATAGTCGACGCGTCGCGTCTGTCCAGAGCGCGGGCGATCAGGTCGGCGAACTCGGCCTCGCTCTGCACGGCGGCGATCTCGTCGGCCTCGACCGTCAGGCCCCAGCGGTCGGCGATGGCCTGGTAGCGGGGGCGGCGCCCCTCGATCAGGCGCGCGAAGCCCCAGCGGATGAAGGCGTCGGGGTCGACCTGGTCGGGCGCGCAGCCCTCTTCCTCGAGGTAGGCGGCCCAGAACTCGAGCAGCTGGTCGTCGCGATAGTACATCGGCTTGGGCGCCCGGTCGAAGCGCGCGATCAGCGAGGCCACGTGCTCGTCCCCCCCGCGGATGTAGATCGGCAGCATCGCCCGGCTGAGCGCCGAGAGCACCGGGTCGCGGGGGTTGTCGGGATCCACCACCTCGCAGATCGAGCCGGAGGTGTCGCAGACGAAATGCGGGTAGCCGTAGAGCTCGCGCGCCCGCTCGGCGAAGGCGCGGGCGTCGAGCATCGAGGCGATCTCCGCCTCGCGGTGCAGGCGCTGGCGGCGGACGTATTCGTCGAAGTCCATGCCGCCGCGCTCGGGGTCGCCGGGCTTGCCCAGCCAGGTCGAAAGGGGCGTGAGGTTGTGGAACGACAGCTTCGAGCGGATCGAGAGGCTGTCGGAGCGCAGCAGCTCGCGCAGCTTGGGCGACTTCATCGCCTCGCGCTTGAACTCGTCGGTGATGCGCTCGCCGAGGTAGCGGGTGCCGATGCGGTAGTCGACGGAGTAGTGGAACCACTCCCCCTCCTCGCGCAGGATCGAGGAGAGCCGGGTCTTGCCGACCCCCGACATGCCGATCAGCGCGACCGAGCGCTGCGGGGCCGAGAGCCAGGCGTCGGGGGTGTCGTAGAGCATCGTCATGTCCCTGCCGCGCCGTCGCGGGCGCCTCCGTTCCCTTACGCGGTTAGCGGATGCGGCGGGGGATGGAAAGGGCGCGTCCCCGGCGCATCGGCCGCGCGCGGACCGGGCTGCGGGGGCGGGGCGTGATTTGACTCCGCCGCTCCGGCCGCTCATGGAAATGAACGGGAAACGCTGACGGCTGGGAGCCGAAGACCATGGGCAAGGGCAGAACCGTCCTGACGGTGACCGAGGCGGGGCGCGCGCTGGGCACGCCGACGCTGTCGCTGATCGTGGCGCTGGCCAAGGGCGGGGTGAAGAGCACCGACGTGACGCCGCAGGGCGACGGCACCGGGCTGCTGGTGCTCTATTCCGACCGGCTGCGCATGGACGTGCGGGTGGAGCTGAAGGCGAACGGCAAGCCGGGCGACATCGTCGACCTGGCGCTGCGCGACCGCTTCGCCGTGAAGACCTTCGCGATCATGGAGAACGTGCAGGCCGACTACGGCGCGGTGCGCAAGGCGGTCAAGCGGCTGGAATACGTGCTCGAGGGGCGCGAGCCCACGATCGACGACGCGGTCCGGCTGATCGCGCTGCTGCGGCTGCCGATGAACGTGGACGGGACCGACGGCTACGACGTCCTCGTCACCGGGCGCGGGGGCGGGGTGCTGCGGGCCGGCGGGGGGAACGACGACGTCTTCTTCACCGGGCCCGGGCGCATCGACGGCGGCGCGGGGACCGACACGCTCGACCTCAAGTTCTTCCGCGCCCTCTACGGCCGGCGGGCCGAGGTCGACATCGATCTCAAGAAGGGCGTGATGACGCTGCCGGGCGGCAAGACCGTGAAGCTCGCCTCGCTCGAGCGGGTCGAGGGCGAGGGCGAGCGCGACGTGATTCGCGGCGCCGGGCGGGCCGAGACCTTCGAGGGCGGCGGCGGGCGCGATGCGCTGGTCGGGCGGGGCGGCGCGGACGCGCTGTTCGGCGAGGGCGGCGCGGACCGGATCTTCGGCGGCTCGGGCGCGGACCTGCTGGTCGGCGGCGCCGGCGGCGACCTGATCAAGGGCGCCTCGGGCGACGACCGCATCGACGGGCAGGACGGCGACGACGACCTGCACGGCGGCGGCGGCGGCGACCAGGTCCTGGGCGGCGCCGGCCGCGACCGGCTGTTCGGCGACGGCGGCGCCGACACGCTCGACGGCGGCGAGGGCGCCGACACGCTCTTCGGCGGCGACGGCGACGACACGCTGACCGGCCACGCGGGCGACGACGTGCTGGTCGGGGGCGCGGGCTCGGACGTGATGGTGGGCGACGACGCCGGGATCTTCGGCGCGGACGAGTTCCGCCTCGACGGCGCCGGCGACGCCGTGGACCGCGTGCTCGACTTCCGCGCCGGCGAGGACGCCTGGGGCGTCGCGGGGCTGACCCTCGACGACCTCGAGATCGTGGCCGTCACGGGCGGCTTCGCGGTGGAGCTCGCCGCCGACGGCACCCGCATCGCCGAGTTCCGGAGCTCGGCCGACCTGGGAAGCGTCCAGGAGCTGGAAGACGGGTTCATCCTGATCTGACGGCGCTCGGCGCCTCCCGGAAAACGGAACGCCCGGCCGCATCGGCCGGGCGTTCGTCGTCTGCGGGTCTCGCCTGGGCGAGGGCGGGGCCCCGCGGGGCCCGGCGCCTCACTTCTTCACGGCGTCGACGGACTTCTGCAGGATCGCCTCGGCCTCGGCCTTGTCGCCCCAGCCGATGACCTTCACCCACTTGCCGGCCTCGAGGTCCTTGTAGTGCTCGAAGAAGTGCTTGATGCGCTCGCGGGTCTTGGGGGCGATGTCCTCGAGGTCCTGGATGTGGGCCTGGAAGGGATCGACCTTCTCGACGGGGACGGCGATCAGCTTGTCGTCCATGCCGCCGTCGTCTTCCATCTTCAGCACGCCCACCGGGCGGCAGCGGATCACGACGCCCGGGGCCAGGTCGAAGTCGCACAGCACCAGCACGTCGGTCGGGTCGCCGTCGTCATGCAGGGTGTTGGGCACGAAGCCGTAGTTGCAGGGGTAGAACATCGGCGTGTTGACGATGCGGTCGACGAAGACGGCGCCCGAGTCCTTGTCGATCTCGTACTTGACGGGGGCGCCGCCGCCGGCGCCGCCGGTGATCTCGATCACCACGTTGATGTCGGAGGGCGGGTTCTTGCCCGCGGGGATCGCGTCGAGGTTCATGACAGGTCCTTCGTTCGGCGTCCGGAATGAGCCGCGCGGCGCTTAACACGGCTTGTTGCGCCGCGGAAGGGGCGGGGAGCCGCAGGGGCCGCCGCCGCCCCGCCGCCCCCGCGCCGAGCCGCGGCGCCGAAGCCGCGATCGCGCCCGCCAAATCGTTTGACGGGCGGGTCCGGGCCGGGGCAAGCGGGTCGCGACGCGACGATTTCATTCCGCCATTCCAGGATTGTCCCCGATGCCCTACCAGCCCCCGATCCGCCTGTCGTTCCGCCAGGCGCCCGACGGTCTCGACCTCGGCCGCCGCGTGGCCGAGATCGCCGCAGGCGCCGCCTCGCCGGTGCTGGTCGCCACCGGCGACGGGCTGCGGCGGATCGAGGTCTCCGAGGCGATGGTCTCGATCCCCGAGATCGACCCCGCCCCGGGCGGCGTCCTTTACTTCGACGTCGAGCCGCGTCGCCGCGTCGAGATCGTGACCCGGCTGACGGTCGAGGAGCCCTCGGGCCAGTCGGTGGTGGTGCGCGGCCTCGAGGTGACCGCGCGCTCGGTCCTGCGCTGGCTGGAGCGGGCCTCCGACGACCCTGCCGGGGCGAAGATGCCCGCCGCCTGGTTCCGCGGCCGCGACCTCGTGGTGATCGGGGGCGCCGCGAACGAGGACCTGGCCGGCCGCGCCGGAGACGACCTGGTGCGCGGCGGGGCGGGGTTCGACTCGATCTTCCTCTCCGCCGGGAGCGACGCGATCCACGGCGGCCGCGCCCTCGACCGCCTGGTGATCGAGGGCGCGCCCGGGGGCGTCCACGTCGACCTGCGCGCAGGCGTCTACCGGGCCGAGACCGGGGCGGGCGAGATCCACGGGATCGAGCGGGTCGAGGGCGCGCGGGGCGACGACGCGATGATCGGCGGCGCGGGCGCCCATACCTTCCTGGGCCGCGGCGGAACCGACGACCTTCGCGGCGGCGCCGGCGCGGATCTGCTGTTCGGCGGCGCCGGGGCCGACGCGCTCTTCGGCGGCGCGGGCGACGACCGGCTGGTCGACGACCGGGGCCGGGACGCGCTCTTCGGCGGCCAGGGCGACGACGACCTCTTCGTCGTCGGCGGGCGCGGCGGCCGGATGGAGGGCGGGCGCGGCCAGGACGCCCTTTGGGGCGGCGAGGGGGCCGAGACGGCGCTCGGCGGCGCCCAGGACGACCTGCTGCGGCTGCGCGGGGGCGACGATGCCGGCTACGGCGGGCGCGGCGACGACCTGCTGCTCGGCGAGGCGGGCGACGACGCGCTGCATGGCGGGCAGGGCGCCGACCGGCTCTTCGGCGGCGCCGGCGCGGACCGGATCGCGGGGGATGCCGGCGCCGACCTGCTGGTCGGCGGGGCGGAGGACGACGCCCTCTCCGGCGGCCGGGGCGCGGACGAGCTGCTGGGCGACGCGGGCGACGACGCGCTGCTGGGCGAAGGCGGCGCCGATTACATGGACGGCGGGGCGGGCGACGACACGCTGTTCGGCGGCGCGGGCGGCGACACGCTCCTCGGCGGCGAGGGCGACGACCGGCTGGAGGGGGGCGAGGGCGACGACGTGCTGACCGGCGACGGCGCGGGCTACGCGATCCTCGAGCCGCTCACGCCGCCGCGCGAGGTCCCCTCGGCGGCCTGGACCCACGTCTCGACCGGCGGCACGGGCTGGGGCGACGCCGGCTTCGGGATGACGATCGAGCTGTCGACGCTTCCCGACGCGGCCGCCCCGGGCGGGGCGGACGTGTTCGTGCTCGACGGACGCGGCGTCGACACGGTGACCGACTTCGAGCAGGGGCTGGACCGGATCGAACTCGCCCCCGGCCTCGGCTTCGCGGACCTGCGCTTCGAGGCCGAGGGCGACGACCTGCGCCTGGTGATCGACGCGGACGACCGCGCCGTCGGCGTCCTGCTGGGCGCGGGCGGCCTGACGCTGGGCGCGGACGACTTCCTCTGAGGCCCGGCCCGGGGACCGGCGTCCCCGGGCCGCGGGACGCGCGGCGTTCAGCCCGCCGCGCGCCGGCGCTCGGCGCGCAGGTTGATCAGGTTCGCGGTCAGCACCAGGGCGGCGCCGGCGAAGACGGCGGTCTCCAGCGGCTCGGCATAGAGCAGCATGCCCACCACGGCGATCATCGGCAGGCGGCCGAAGTCCATCGGCGCGACCACCGTCGCCGGCGCGCGCGCCAGCGCCCGGGCCACGCAGTAATGCGCCGCCAGCCCGCAGAAACCGATCAGCACGATCCACGGCCAGGTGCGCCAGGGCAGGGCGAGGTCGAGGTCGACGCCTGCGCAGGCGAAGCCCATCGCCGCCTGGATCGCGCACATGAAGAACATGATCGAGACGGTGCTCTCGCTCGCGCTCAGCCGCTTGGTGAGCATGATGTTGAAGGCGAAGCCCACCGCGGCCGCCAGCGCCGCCGCCTGGCCCGCCCCGAAGGCCGCGCCCGCCTCCCCCGCCCAGGGGCGCGCGATCACCAGGATGCCGGCGAAGCCGATCGCGGCGGCCAGGAGGCGGGCGCGCGCGAAGCGCTCGCCCAGCACCAGGGGCGCGAGGAGCGCGATCCAGATCGGCGAGGTGAACTCGTAGGCGAAGACCTGGGTCAGCGGGATCACCGCGACGGCGTGGAACCACAGGTTCTGGCCGGCGAAGTGGAACGTGTTGCGCACCAGGTGCAGGCGCATCCGCCGGGCGCGGATCAGGGGCAGGGCGCCCGTGGCCGAGGCCGCCGCCAGCACGATCGCCAGCGAGATCACCGAGCGGTAGGCTAGGATCTCGAACGTGTCGAGCTCGGCCGCCGCCTCGCGCCCCGCCACCGCCAGCGCCGAGAAGCAGCACAGCGCCAGGGCCATCCAGCCCGCCGCGGCCAGCGGGCTCTCGGCCAGGGGCGCGGGAGCGTCGGCCAGCAGGTCCGCCGGCGGGCCTCCGGGCGCCTGGGGGCTCACGCCCGGGCGTCCCGGTCCGCGTCGGCCATGTCCGCGGCCGCGTGCAGCGCCATCAGGTAGCCCGGCGCGCCGAAGCCCATGATCACCCCGTCCGCGCGGAACGACACGTAGCTCAGGTGCCGGAATTCCTCGCGCCGGTGGGTGTTGGACAGGTGCAGCTCGATCACCTTGCCCTCGAAGGCGCGCAGCGCGTCGAGGATCGCGACCGAGGTGTGGGTGTAGGCGCCCGCGTTGAGGATCACCACGTCGACCGCGCCGCGCGCCTCGTGGATCCAGTCGACCAGCGTCCC
The DNA here is from genome assembly GCF_900113695.1 of Albimonas pacifica. Taxonomy (GTDB): domain Bacteria; phylum Pseudomonadota; class Alphaproteobacteria; order Rhodobacterales; family Rhodobacteraceae; genus Albimonas; species Albimonas pacifica. The sequence goes on from NZ_FOQH01000005.1 coordinate 319,341, forward strand.
CTCGTGATTGGTCTGGCGGAAGTCCACCCGCACGCCCCGTCGCTCGGCCGCGTCGGCGCAGCGCGCCTCGATGTCGGCGAGCGTGTCGGCGCCGTAGATCTCGGGCTCCCGCAGGCCCAGCAGGTTCAGGTTGGGGCCGTTGAGGATCAGGATGCGGGCGGTCATGTCGGCTCTCCGGGGCGCGGATCGAGGGCGGGGCGCGCACTCAAGCCGATAACCGGCCGGCGGGCAAGGGGTCGCGCGACCCTGCGTCGGACCCCGGCGCCGGGGCCCGGCCGCGGCCCCCGGGCGGGCTCCCGGACGGGCGCGGAGGCGCCGCCGCCGCGGCCTCGCGCAGGCTTGACCGCGGCCGGTCCGGGGCCGAGCGTGGCGCGCGGAACCGAGCGGAGGCGAGACATGCAGGGCGAGGACGCGGCCGGGAGCGCCGGGCGCAGGGCGATCGTGGTGGGGGCCGGCATCACCGGCGTGGCGGCGGCGATCCGCCTGCGCCGGATGGGCTGGCAGGTCACGCTGGTCGACCGCGCCCCGCCCGGCGACCGCGGGGCGGCGAGCTTCGGCAACGGCGGCATCCTGGCGCGCTGCTCGATCGTGCCGGTGCCGGTTCCGGGCCTGCTCGCCAAGGCCCCGCGGATGCTGTTCGACCCGGGCGAGCCGCTCTATCTGCGCTGGTCCTACGTGCCGCGGATGATCCCGTTCCTGGCCCGCTACCTCTCCTACGGGCGCGAGGGGCAGGTCCGGCGCATCGCCGCGGCGCTCGCGGGGCTGACCGGCGACAGCGTCGACGAGCACCGCGCGCTCGCCGCCGGCACCGGGGCCGAGCGGTTCATCGAGACCGGCGACTACGGCCACCTGTTCCGCAGCCGGGCGGCCTACGAGAAGGACGGCCTGGCCAACGCCATCCGGGCCGAGCATGGCTTCGTGCCCTACGAGGTCGACCGCGCCGGCCTGCTGGAGCGCGACCCCGCGCTGGGCGAGGCCTGGACCTTCGGGGCGATCTATCCCGACCACGGCTGGATCGTGAACCCCGGCGCCTACGTGGCCGCGCTCGCCGAGCATTTCGCGCGCGAGGGCGGCGTGGTCCGCCGCGCCGAGGTCGAGGCGCTGGACGGGACCGGACGGGTGACGCTCGCCGGGGGCGCCGCGATGCGCGCCGACCGGGTGGTGCTGGCGGCGGGGGCCTGGTCGGCGCGGCTCGCCGCGGGGCTCGGCCTGCGCCTGCCGATGGAGAGCGAGCGGGGCTACCACCTGGCGCTGAAGAACCCCGCCTCGCGCCCGGCGCATCCGTGGATGGTGGGCGAGGTGAAGGCGGTGACCACGCCGATGGACTTCGGGATCCGCATGGCGGGGATCGTGGAGTTCGGAGGGCTGGAGGCCGGCCCCTCGGCCGCGCCGCCGAAGCTGCTGCGCGCCGCCGCCGCGCGGATCTGGCCGGGGCTGGAGTGGGAGGCGGAGGAGGAGTGGATGGGCCACCGTCCCGTCCTCGCCGACAGCCTGCCGGCCATCGGCCCGATCCCCGGCGCGCCCGCGGTGGTGGCGGCCTTCGGCGGCCAGCACGTGGGCCTGACCGCAGGTCCGCGGATCGGGCGCCTCGCCGCCGAGATCGCCGCCGGCCAGGCCCTGAACGAGGACCTCTCGGCCTGCGATCCGGGCCGCTTCCGGTAGAGGCTTTCCTGCGGCCCGGCCCCGCGTTCCCGGCGGCCCGGCCCCGCCGCTCCCTGCTGCTCGGCTCGGCCGCGGTCGCCGCGGGCGCAGCGGCGAGCGCCTGGGCCCGCAGGCCGCGGCTCAGGCGGAGGCATCCGGGAAGAGGGGCGAGAGCGCCTGGCGCGGCGTCGTCGCTCGGACCGGGGGGTGCCCGCTGCCGGACTCGAACCGGCACGCCTTTCGGCCAGGGTGTTTAAGACCCATGCGTCTACCATTCCGCCAAGCGGGCCCCCGCGCCCTGATTAGGCCGGGCGCCGGGCGGAGAAAAGGGGGACGGCGGACCCTTCGCCCCGCGCGGCCATCAAGGCGTGGGCGCGCATCGCCCGGCCTCGGGCCCAGGCCCGCCCGCAGGGCGCCCATGGAGCCGCGAGCCCCTTGCCCGCCGCAGGCGTCCTCGGCGAGGGGCGGGCGCCCGGGCTCATAGGCGCCCTGCGGGCGGGCCTGGGCGCGCCGCCGGCCTTGCCGCCCGATCGGACGACGCGGCGCCCGGCGTCGCGGGCGGCGCCGGGCGCGGGGGATAGAGGGCGGGAGAGGGGAGGGCAGGCTCCGGGGCCTGCGAGGGCAGACGGGAGGCCGGCGCCGAGCGCCCGTGGCGCCGGGCGGGCGCCACGGGGCGAGGCGCGGGCCTCAGAGCGGGGGCAGCTCGGTGACGTTGGCCGCGCCCAGCGCCTTGCACATCGCGCGCAGCGCCTCGGCGGCCTGGGCGAGCTCGTCGCGGTCCTGGCTGCGGGCCACGATCGTCGCCCCGTAGCCGCCCTGGTAGAACGGGTAGCTGCCGAAGGAGATGTCGGGATGCGCCGCCGCGAGCTCGGCCAGCGGCCCCGCGATGTCGCCCTCGGCCATCGGAATGCGGAAGGCGTGGCTCAGCATCGGCGGGCCGCCCTCGAGCGTGGGGCGCACGCTCTCGACCATGGCGTTGAAGATCAGCGGCACGCCGGCCATCACGTGCACGTTCTCGATCTTGAAGCCCGGCGCGCCGGAGACCGGGTTGGCGATCAGCGAGGCGCCCTCCGGGATCCGGGCCATGCGCAGGCGCGAGGGCGTCAGCTTGTCGGGGTCGCCGTAGTGGGCGAGCAGGATCTCGCGCGCGTCGGCGCGCACGTCGATGCCGACCCCGAAGGCCTCGGCCACGCACTCGGCGGTGATGTCGTCATGGGTCGGGCCGATGCCGCCCGAGGTGAACACGTAGGTGTTGCGCGCCCTCAGCTCGTTGATCGCCGCCACGATCGCCTCTCGGTCGTCGGCGACCACGCGGACTTCCTTCAGCGGCGCGCCGGCCTCGGTCAGCACCCCGGCGAGGTGGTGCATGTTCGCGTCGCGCGTGCGGCCCGAGAGGATCTCGTCCCCGATCACCACCATCGCCGACGTGGGCGTGTCGTCCTTCATCCGTCTTGTCTCCCGCGCGCCATCGGATAAGGGTCCGGGCATGGAGTTCCCGACCCCCCTCGTCAAAGCGCGGCTGCTGCGCCGTTACAAGCGCTTTCTGGCCGACGCCGTCCTCGAGGAGGGCCCGCGGGCCGGCGAGGAGATCACCGCCCATTGCGCCAACCCCGGCGCGATGACCGGGCTGGCCGAGCCCGGCCTCTCGATCCGCCTCGCCCCCGTCGACGATCCCGCGCGCAAGCTGCGCTGGTCGTGGAAGCTCGCCGCGCTGCCCGGCGGCGGCTGGGCCACGGTCGACACGGGCGTCGCCAACAGGGCGGCCGGCGAGGCGCTGCGCGCAGGCGCGGTCCCCGCCTTCGCCGGCTACGACGCCGTGCGCGCGGAGGCGAAATACGGCGAGCGTTCGCGCATCGACTTCCTGCTGGGCGCCGAGGGCCGCCCCGACTGCTACGTCGAGGTGAAGAGCGTCACCCTGCGGCGGGAGGGGACGCTCGCCGAATTTCCCGACGCGAAGACGACGCGCGGGGCGAGGCACCTCGACGAGCTCGCCGCGATGGCCGGGCAGGGGGCGCGGGCGGCGATGCTCTACCTGGTGCAGCGGACCGACTGCGACCGGGTCGGGCTCGCCGCCGACATCGACCCCGCCTATGCCGCGGCCTTCCGGCGCGCGCAGGCCGCGGGCGTCGAGGCCGTCGCCCACGCCTGCGAGATCTCGCCCGCGGGCGTCCGCCTGGGCCGGCCCTTGCCGGTCATCCCTCCGGCCTGAGGGCGCGTCGCCCCTGCGCATCTGCGGACGAGACCCCCGCCCGGGGCGGGGCGTCGCAGATGCGTCGCCGCGCCGCAGAGGCGGCCGGTCCCCTCGGCAGGCCGGCGCGCGAGACCGGGAAAGGCTCGGCCGAACGCGACCTTCGGCGCCGCTTTCGCCCGCCCCGCCGGGCCGGGGGGCGCCGTCCCGCCGCGACCGCGGCGCCGTCGCCAAGGCTATTGCGATGCGCTACATTGCGCGCACGCGAGACGAGAAGAGGATCAGGGGCATGGATGCGCCGCAGCCCGCCGTTACGGCCGAGGGAATCCGCATTTACAAGCCGGAGGATTTCGCCGGCATGCGCGCCGCAGGGCAGGTCGCGGCCGGGATCCTCGACCGCATCGCGGATCATGTGGCCGTCGGCGTCTCGACCGAGGAGCTGGACGCGCGGATCGAGCAGGACATCCTCGACCGGGGCGCGGTCTCGGCCACCATCGGCTACCGCGGCTATCGCCACGCCTCGTGCATCTCGGTCAACCACGTGGTCTGCCACGGCATCCCGGGGCCCAAGAAGCTCAAGGACGGCGACATCCTCAACATCGACGTCACGGTGATCGTCGACGGCTGGTACGGCGACACCAGCCGCATGTTCGTCGCCGGAAAGCCCAACCGCCGGGCCGAGCGGCTGATCGACGTGACCCACGAGGCCCTGCTGCGCGGCATCGCCGAGGTGCGTCCCGGAAACACCTTCGGCGACATCGGCGCCGCCATCCAGACCTACGCCGAGGGCGAGCGCTGCTCGGTCGTGCGCGACTTCTGCGGCCACGGCGTCGGGCGCGAGTTCCACGAGCCGCCCAACGTCCTGCATTTCGGCCGCCGCGGCGCCGGCGCGGTGCTGCGCCCCGGCATGTTCTTCACCATCGAGCCGATGGTGAACCTCGGCCGGGCCGAGACCAAGACGCTCGCCGACGGCTGGACCGCGGTGACCCGCGACAAGAGCCTCTCCGCCCAGTTCGAGCACGCGGTGGGCGTGACCGAGGACGGCTGCGAGGTCTTCACCCTCTCCCCCGCCGGCCGCTTCCATCCGACCTGGGAGCGCTGAGGTCCTCGGCAGGGTTTCCGATCCTGGTGAACCCTTCCGGCCGCCCTTAACCCCGCGCTAACCCTCTGCGGTCACCCTTCGGACATCCGTCTGAAGCGGAGTCGCGCATGGGCCGAAGAGCCTCGAAGACTGAATCGCTGCGCGAGGCGCCGCTGCTGCCCGGCCTCGCGCCGTCCCTGCCTGAAGGCGGGGACGCGGGGCCCGTCGGGCGGCGCGGCGCCGCCGCTTCGGGCGGGGCATGCCCCCCGTCGCCCGGCCTCGCCGAGAGCGGCGACGCCGGCGACTGGTCCGCGGCCGACCCTGCGCCGGAGCTGTTCCCCACCGCCGCCCCGACGCCGGCCCGCAAGCCCTCCAACCCCGCCGCCCCGCCCCCGGACCATCTCGAGCATCGCCGCCGCCTGCGCGAGCGCTTCATGCACGGCGGCGCCGAGGCGATGCCGGACTACGAGCTGCTGGAGCTGGTGCTGTTCCGCGCCATCCCGCGCCGCGACGTGAAACCGCTCGCCAAGCGCCTGCTGCGCGACTTCGGCGGCTTCGACGAGGTCATCTCGGCCCCGCCCGCGCGCCTGACCGAGGTGCAGGGCGTCGGCGACGCGGTGGTGCAGGAGCTCAAGATCGTCGAGGCGGCGGCCCAGCGCCTCGCCCGCGCCCGGGTCATGGGCCGCGACGCGATGCAGAGCTGGGACCAGCTCGTCGCCTACTGCACCACCCGCATCGCGCGCGAGCCGGTGGAGCAGTTCCGCGTCCTCTACCTCGACCGCAAGAATCTGCTGATCGCCGACGAGGCGCAGGGCCGCGGCACCGTCGACCATGTCCCCGTCTACCCTCGCGAGGTGGTGCGCCGCGCCCTGGAACTGCAGGCCTCGGCCCTGATCCTCGCCCACAACCACCCCTCCGGCGACCCCACCCCCAGCCAGGCCGACGTCGAAATGACCCGGCGCATCGTCGAGGCCTGCCGCGCGGTGAGCATCCTTGTCCACGACCACGTCGTGATCGGCCGCGACCGCGTCGCCAGCTTTCACGACCTCGGCCTCCTGGACTGACCCAGCCCGCCCCGAAGCCCTTCCGGGAGCGCCTGTTCTCCGGAGCCGTCTCTCGCTGATGCCGAGTCGCTCAGGCATCAGAAGCGAGAAACGGCTCCGGAGAACAGGCGCGGGCGCATTGTTCTTTGGTGAGTCAGGAGCGTCCTCCCCGCTCGCCGGTCCGGCCCTCCGCCAGCCCCGCAGCGCCCCTGCGCACCGCCCGCCCCGCGCCGCGGGCGCCCGGCGCCCCCACGCACGACGCCTGCCGCGGCGCCTCCCGCGTCCGGACGCGAAACGGCCGCCGTCTTCTTGCGGACGGCGGCCGTCGGCCTCTGCTCGAAGGCTCCCCGCCCGTCAGGCGAAGATGCGGGCGTCCTGGCCCATCGCGATGCCCGGGAACACGTCGCGCTCCAGCGCCCCGCGCTCCATCCCGAACAGCGTGCGCAGCGTCCAGGCCGCGTGGCGGCGCAGGTCGTCGGTGGGCATCAGGTCGCGGTCCTCGAAGAGGTCGGAGGCGCGCAGGCCCGGCCATTGCCCGTAGACCGCGGCCTTCGACAGCGAGCCGCCCGCGTAGATCATCAGCCCGCCGGTGCCGTGGTCGGTGCCCTCCGAGCCGTTCTCGCGCGCGGTGCGGCCGAACTCGGTGATGCACATCACCGCCGTGCGCTCCCAGATCGGGCCGAGGCCCGTCTTGAGCTCCCCGATCGCGGCGGCGAGCTGGTTCATCGGCTTGCGGATCGTCCCCTCCTGGCGGCGGTGGGTGTCCCAGCCGCCCAGCGAGAAGGCGGCGATGCGGCTGTCGCCCCGCAGCATCTCGGCCGACAGCGCGGCGAGGCTGCGCGCGTCGACCCGCTTGGCCGGCCCCCCCTCCATGCCCAGCGAGGCGTCGATCTGCGTCGCCTCCTTCGCCGCGGCGGCGAACAGCGGATCGCGCGCCGAGATCATCTCGAAGAGCTGCAGCGCCTGGGGGCTGAGCTGGAGGTCCGAATCCGGCGACCAGTTCAGCGCCGGGTTGCGCCCGTCGAGCAGCAGCATGTTGTCCCGCCCCACCGCCACCGCGGTGGTGGCCTGCGCGCCGGGCAGCAGCGACAGCGCCCGGTTCAGCCAGCCGTCGCGCGAGGGCGTCATGCCCCCGCTCTCGGCCTCGGTCCCGCTCTCCAGCGCGTCCTGGCCGTCGAAATGGGAGCGCTTGTCGCGATAGGGGGTCGAGACGGCGTGCACGAAGCTCAGCTCCCCCGCCCGCCACAGCGGCATCAGCGCCTCGAGGTCCTCGTGCAGCGCGAAGCGGCCGTCGAGGTCGAAGCCCTTGCGCTCGGGCGAGGTCGCGAGGTTGGGGCGCATCGCGAGATAGTCGCGGTCGGTGTAGGGCCCGACCGCGGCCAGCCCGTCCATCGCCCCGCGCAGGACGATGACCACCAGCCGGTTGTCGCCGGGGGCCGAGGCGAAGGTGACCTTCGACATCAGCGGATAGGCCGCCGCCGAGCAGCCCAGCGTCAGGCCGCCCTTGAGCAGCCCGCGGCGCGAGAAATCCATGGACATCTTCGCCTCCTCAGCGGCGGTTGAAGTCGGGGGACGCGAGCAGAAGCGCGAAGCCTTCGCGCTTCTCGGCGGCCGCGGCGATCGCCCAGGCCGTCTGGGGGTCGAGCGCGTCGCGCAGCGCCGTCTCGGCGTATTCGCGCGGGTCGAGCTGGCGGGCGGCGAGCGCCTCGCCCATGCGCGCGGCCCATTCCAGCCGGATGGCGAGCGCGCCGGGGTTGATCCACTCGGCCGAGGCCTCGGGCCAGCCGTCGGGCCCGGGGGCGCGGTTGACCTGCTGGCCCATGTCCTTGAGCGCCTGCAGCGTCAGGCCCTTGAACGGGTCGTTGCGGCCCTCGAGGGTCTTGGCGGTGACCCCGGCCGCGCGCAGGGCGGCGACCACGATCTCCTGGGGCTGGCGCACCTTGCCGCCGAGCGGGCCCCAGGCGTCGGGGTGGGTCAGCAGCGTGCGCGACAGCGAGGCGAGGTCGCCGCCGGTGCGCCGGAAGTCGGCCTCCAGCGCCTCGACCAGCCGGGCGGGCGGCTCGTCGGCCACGAAATGGGCGGCGAGCTTGGTGGCGATGTGGCGCGCAGTGGCGGGGTGGGTCGCCAGCATCTCCAGCGCGCGCAGCGTCTCCTGTTGGGAGCCGCCGCGGAAGCTCTCGCCCATCAGCTCGAAGCGGCCGGGTTCGGCCCACTCGTCGCGGTAGACGAAAGAGCCCTGGCGCCCGCGCATGGTGAAGCCGGTCAGCAGCATCGCCAGCGCGATCACGTCCTGCTGGCTGTAGGGGGCGGAGACGCCCAGCGTGTGCAGCTCCAGGATCTCGCGGCCCAGGTTCTCGTTCAGGCCCAGCCCCTCGCGCTTGGCGGCCTTGGTCGAGGGCCCGGCCGAGCGGTTCTGGTCGAGGAACACGAGCATCGCGGGATGCATGGTCGCCGCCTGCAGCATGTCCGAGAAGCGGCCCGCCAGGTGCGGCCGGATCGCCTGGTCCTCGAACCCCGCCACGCGCGAGGCATGGGCGGGGAACTTGATCGAGACCGAGAAATGGTTCGCCCAGAACCGTGCCATGCGCTCGGCGAAGGCGTGCTCGGCCTCGACGGAGCGGGCGAGCGAGGCGTCCCAGACGCGGGTCAGGCGGCGGTAGAAGTCGCGCCGCTCGTCCTTGATCATGGCGGCGCGCTCGTCGCTCTTGTTCTTGCGGTCGGCCTTCTTGGCCTCGCGGAACTCCTGGAGCTCGGTCCACAGGCGCTCGTCCTCGGCCGCGTCCACGATCGGGCGGGCGGCGGCGACGGCGCGCAGTCCGGCGACCATGGCGTCGGGGTCGCGCTCGCCCCGCTGGTCGGGGCGGAAGCCCAGTCCGAAGCGCAGGGCGGCGATGGTGTCTTTCTGCAGCGTCATCTCTCGTTCGATCTCCGCAGCGGCGGCTCGCGGGGTGCGGTTCCGGATCTTGCACGCCCGCGCCGACGGTTTCCGTCGCATCCATTTCTCGCGCGCGGGCGCGGCGGGGCGATCATTCCACGGAACGGGCGGGCGCTCCATCCCGGGGGAGGCGGGCGGGAGCGGGGCGGGCTTGCGCGGGGGCCGGTATGCTGAAAGCCTGCGGCGCGAATTCGACGGCGAGCGGGCAGGCCGGCGCCAGGGGCGCGGCGCACGGTCGCCCGGACGGGCGGGAGGACGAAGGCATGGCCGACACGGCCGGGGGCACCATCCTGGTGGCGAACCTCAAGGGCGGCTGCGGCAAGACCGTGATCGCGACGACGCTGGCCGCCGCCCTGGCGGCGACCGGGGCGAAGGTGGCGCTGGCCGACGCCGACCGCCAGAAGTCGGCCCTGCGCTGGACGCGGCGCCGGCCGGTCGAGGCGCCCGCGGTCGAGGCGCTGGACTGGTCGAAGTCCAAGGACGTGGGCGAGCGGCCGAAGAAGCTCGACTGGCTGGTGATCGACGCGCCGGGCGCCCTGCGCGGCGCCAAGGCCGAGGAGCTGATCGCCCAGGCCCGCCTGCTGATCGCGCCGGTCTCGCCCTCGTTCTACGACCTCGACGCGACGAAGCGCTTCCTCAAGGAGATCGAGGACCTCAAGCGCGTGCGCAAGGGACGGGTCGAGGTGCGGCTGGTGGGCAACCGGATCCGCCCGCGCACGAAGGCCGCCGCCGGGCTCGACGCGGAGTTCGAGAAGCTGGGCCACGCCCCCCTCGCCCGCCTGTCCGAGCGCGCGGTCTACGCCGAGCTCGCCGAGCAGGGGCTGTCGATCTTCGACCGCCCGGCGAAGGCGCTGGAGCCGGTGCGCGATCAATGGGCGCCGATCCTGGACGCCCTGAAGGACTGAGCGCGAGGCGCGGGCCGGGCGCGCCCCTGACCTGATCCGGGGCGCGCCCGGCCCGCGGCGCGGCTGAGGTCAGGCGCGCAGCAGGTCCCCCGACAGATGCGCGATCCGCCCGGCCGAGAGCGTCAGGCGCGCGGCGGGCGTCGCGCCCTCGGGCCACTCCAGCAGCGTCAAGTCGGCCCGCAGGCCGGGCGCGATGCGGCCGCGGTCGGCGAGCCCCAGCGCGCGGGCGGGGTTGGCGGAGACGCAGGCCCACAGCGCCGCGCGGCTGGCGCGCTTCTCGGCCGCGAGCCGGCCGACGGCGGCGGGCAGGGCGGGGTGGTGGTAGTCGCTGGCGAGGATGTCGCAGACCCCGTCCTCGACCATGTCTGCGGCGGAGAGGGAGCCGATGTGGCTGCCGCCCCGCAGGGCGTTGGGCGCGCCCAGCACCACGGATTCGCCCGCCGCGCGGGCGTCGCGGGCCACCGCCTCGGACATCGGGAACTCGGCGATGCCGACGCCCATGGCGCGGTGGAAGGCGCGGGTCTCGAGCTGGCTGTCGTCGTGGCTCAGCATCGGCGCCCCCGCGGCCCGGCCCATGGCCGCGACCTGCGCGATGGCCGCGGGGACGCCGGGGCGGCGCGCCCAGACCTCGGCCAGCCGCGCGAGATACTGCTCCTCGCTCAGCTCGGTGCGCGCGGCGACGGAGCGGACGGACCGGCGCACGCCCGGGTCGTCGAACGGGGCCGCGACATAGTGCGGACCGTGCTCGAAGGCGCGCTCGGTGACCGGGGTCGAGCGCTCGCGCAGCATCATCGAGGTGTGGTCGTTGAAGGCGATCGAGGGCGTGGGGCCCTGGGCCAGAGCCCGCTCGATCAGCGGGATCGCCTCCAGCGCGAAGGTCTCCCAGCGGAGCTGGATGCGGTGGTCGATCCCCAGCCGCGGCGCGGCGGCGGCGAGGGCCAGGAGGAACGCCTCCCCCCGCTCGACCGAGCGCAGGCCCGGCTCCCAGCTCAGGGTCAGGGCGTGGTAGGCGGTGGCGATGCCGAGCGCCGCGAGCTGGCGGTCGACGTCCATCGCCGCGACCTCGCCGGGCATGAACACGCCCGGGCGGGGCATCACCGCCCGCTCGAAGGCGTCGCCGTGGATGTCGACGATGGCCGGGGCCAGCACCAGCCCCCGCCCGTCCACGTGCAGCGCGCCCGCGGCGGAAGGCGCGCCGATCTCGGCGATCGCGCCGTCGGCGACCAGCACCGAGGTTTCGGCCGGGCCGTCGGGCAGCAGCGCCGTGGCGCCGCGGATCAGGATCGGGGTCATGGGCGGCTCCGGCGGAGGACGGGGGCGCGCGGTCCCGCGACGCGCGGACGACGGGCGCGCCCGCGGGCCCGTCGGGCGGCGGTGTCGGGTGGCGGTCAGGTGAGGATCTGGAACAGCACGGCGCCCCAGAGCACCAGGAAGAAATGGGTGAACTGGCTGTCCTTCCAGCCGGCCCAGTAGTGGAACCACTGGCCGCCGACGAGGAAGCCGCCCCAGACCAGGCTGAAGGCCAGCGCCCCCGCCGCCGCCACGCCGCGCGCGAAGACCGGCCCGGCGGCGCCCAGCGCGGCGAGGACCAGCAGCAGCGCGCCGAGGCCCAGCAGCGCCGTCGCCAGCAGCTCGAACGCCACGATGGCGGCGTAGGCGAGCGAGTGGACGCGGGGGTGGTCGATGCGGTTGCCCTTCACCTTCTCGTAGATTTCGGGGCGTTCCTCGCGCACGCGGTCCATGCGCATGACCATGCTCACCAGATCGCCGTTCACCGGCGGGAAGCGGATGTTCTCGATCACGCCGATGCCGATCCACGCCGCGGGAATCGCGGTCAGCAGGGCCTGGCCCAGCAAGGTCAACGTCTCCACCCCAAGTCCCCCTCATCGCGTCTCGCCGGCCGCCTTCGCCGGGCGGGCGGAGGTATCCGCCGGCCCGGCCGCCCGGGTCAAGCGCCGGGGCGTCGCCGGGCGCGCCGAGGCGGCGTGCGGGCGGTGCGGCGCCTGCGCGCTGGGCAGGGCGCCCAAGGGGCGGGCAGGGGCCGTCGGGCCGGTCATCTCCGCTTCGGCATGATCGCCGTCGCAGGTCCCGGCGCAGGGGTTGCGCGGCGTTTGTGAACGGGTCATCGTCCGGATCGACCTTCCCTTTTCCGCCCCCGCGGCGGAGCCAGCCCCGGACCCCTGGATGCTCGACGCCGCCCGCCCCGCGACCGCGACCGCCGCCCCCGGGCGCGCGCTCGCGCGGCAACCGCGGGCGGAGGGCGAGGGGCGCGTCTCCTCCAAGATCCGGGCCGGGCGCTCGCGGCTCGACGGGCTCTATCAGCGCGGCTCGGCCAAGTGCATGCTGCCGACGGTCTACGAGGGCGCGGCGCTGGAGGCGGTGCTGCTCAACACCGCCGGCGGGCTGACCGGGGGCGACCGCTTCGACTGGACGGCGGAGGCGGGCGCGGGCTCGCATCTCGTGACCACCACCCAGACGGCGGAGCGGGTCTACCGCGCGCAACCCCATGAGGGTCCGGCCCGGGTCCGCACGCGGCTGCGCGCCGGACCCGGCGCGACCCTGGAATGGCTGCCGCAGGAGACGATCCTCTTCGACGGCGGCGCGCTGGACCGGAGGCTCGAGATCGACCTCGCCCCGGACGCGGCCTTCATCGGGGTCGAGCCCCTGATCCTCGGCCGCGCCGCGATGGGCGAGACGGTGCGCGAGGCCCGCTTCCGCGACGCCTGGCGGCTGCGCATCGACGGCCGGCTGGTCTGGGCGGACGGGCTGCGGCTGGAGGGCGACGTGGGCGCGCTCGCCGCGCGGGCCGCGACCTTCGGCGGCCGGATCTGCGCCGCGACCGCGGTCGTGGCGGGGCCGGGGGCGGAGGCCGCCGTCGTCTCGGCCCGGAACTTGCTTGCCTCGTTTCCCGGGCCCGGCGCGGAGGCGCTGGGGGCCGCGAGCCGGGTGAACGGGGTCGCGACGGTCAGGATCCTCGCGCGCGACGGACGCGCGCTGCGCCGGATGCTGGCGCCGCTGCTGGAGCTCTGGCGCGGCGGGTCGCTGCCGCGGCCGTGGACGATGTGACGGTCCCCGCCGCCGCGAGGCGGGGGGACGCTTGAGAACGAGGGGACGACCCGCATGAACCTGACGCCCAGGGAGAAGGACAAGCTCCTGGTCTCGATGGCCGCGATGGTGGCGCGCGGACGCCTGGCGCGCGGCGTGAAGCTGAACCACCCCGAGGCCATCGCGCTGATCACCGACTATGTGGTCGAGGGCGCGCGCGACGGGCGCACGGTCGCCGACCTGATGGAGGCGGGCGCCGCGGTGGTGACCGCCGACCAGTGCATGGAAGGCATCCCCGAGATGATCCACGAGGTGCAGGTCGAGGCGACGTTCCCCGACGGCACCAAGCTGGTGACGGTCCACGACCCGATCCGCTGATCCCCAGATCGCCCGCCGGCCGGGACAGGGCCGGGCCGGGCGCGCACGAAGCAAGCACCGACAAGGAGACATCGAAGCATGACCAGGACCCTCGCCGCGCTGATCGCCCTCGCCCCGGCCGCCGCCTTCGCGCATGCCGGCCCCGAGGGCCATCTGCACCCCCACGGCGTCGAGACGCTGGCCTTCGCCGCCCTCGCGGTCGCCGCCGTCTGGGCCGCGCGGAGGGCGCTGCGGTGATCCCGGGCGAGCTCTTCCCCGCGGCCGGGGACATCGAGCTCAACGTCGGGCGGGAGACGCTGGTCCTCAGCGTCTCCAACACCGGCGACCGGCCCGTTCAGGTGGGCTCGCACTACCATTTCGCCGAGACCAACCCCGCGCTCGACTTCGACCGCGCGGCCGCGCGGGGCATGCGGCTCGACATCGCCGCGGGCACCGCGGTGCGCTTCGAGCCGGGACAGTCGCGCGACGTGACCCTGGTCCCCTACGCCGGCAAGCGCGAGGTCTGGGGCTTCAACCAGAAGGTCATGGGGCCGCTGTGAGGCGCACGGGCGCGATCGCCCATCGCCGCGGCCGCCCCGCGGCCGAAGCCGACCCGGCGCGGCCGGCGGCGCCGGTTCGGGCGCTTGGCCGGGCGCATCCGCGCGCGCCGCGGGCGCCGGGCGCGGCGGGCCGGGCATGACCCCCGCCCTTGCGGTCGCGCTGATGCTTGTGGTGGGCTGGGTGCTGCCGCTCTTCGGCGGCCGCCTGCTGGGCGGGCGCAGGGGCGTGTGGCTCGGCGGCGCGCTGGCGCTGGCCGCCACCGTCGGCGTCGCCTGGGTCGTGGGCGAGGGCGTGGCCGCCCTGCGCGACGGCGACCCGCGGGCCGAGTTCGACAAGGCGTTCAACGCCTGGAAGCTGATGATCCTCTACATCCCCGCCGTCTGCCTGCACCTGGGCCGCGCCTCGGGCGGGCGCGACGCCTCGGGCGACGGGACCGGGCTGGGCGATCCGGCCTCGCGCAGCTTTCGCCGCCACGGCGGAGACGGCGGCGACGGGGGCGGCGACTGATGCGCGCGCGGCCGCCTGCACGCCCCGAGCGGGGCGACGGTCGCCGGGGCGCGGGCGCGCCCCGGCGGGCGGCTTCACTCGGGCAGCGGCAGCGGGGGCAGGGTGCGCAGGTAGGCGACGATCGCCTGCGCGTCCTCGTCCGTCATCTTGGCGTAGTAGGGATAGCCCATCGGCGGCAGCATCGGCTTGCCGTCGCGGATCCCCAGCCGGATCATGTCGATCAGCTCCTCGTCGCTGCGCCCGGCGATGCCGTCCGCATGCGGCGTCAGGTTCGCGGTGATCGAGATGCCCCAGGGCCCGTGGAACTCGTTCCCGCCCGAACCGAGATGGGTCGAGAGCATCGGGCCGGCGGGGCCGAACTTGCTGTGGCACTCCATGCAGTGAGCCACGGGACCGGCGAGGTATTCGCCGTATTCCGCGGTCGGCCCGCGCGCGGGCGCGGTCACGCTCTCCACCGGCGGCCCGTAGTCGGGGGGCAGGGGGAAGTTGTAGACCGAGGCCGGGGTCTCGCTCTTCACCGCCGGCAAGGTGCGCAGGAAGGCCACGATCGCGTCGAGGTCCGCGTCGCCCAGGTCGCGGTAGAAGACGAAGGGCATCGGCGGGCCGATCAGCGAGCCGTCGGGGCGGATCCCCTCGCGGATCGCGCGCTTCAGCTCGGCGTCGGACCAGGCGCCGACGCCGGTCTCCGGGTCCGGGGTGATGTTGGGGGCCCAGGCCTCGAAGGCCGGGTTCTTCTCGACCAGCCGTCCCGCGAGCTCCTGGCTCATGTCCGGGCCGGTCGGTCCGAAGGGCGTGTGGCAGTTGCCGCAGGCGGCCACCACGCGCACCAGGTATTCGCCGCGCTCCAGCTGGGTCTCGGCCTGCGCCGCCCCTCCGACGGCGGCCGCGCCGACGAGCAGCAGCGCCGCGCGCGCCGATGCCTTGCGAAGAATCACGATGGCGTCCTCTCTCCCTCTGCGGCGCGCCCCACGCGCGCCGGCGCGCAGACGGTAGCGCCACGTAAACCGGGCGGTCCAGCGCCATCGCGCGTCCTCCGACCGCCGTTCCCATCCCCCCGGGCCGCCGCCCGGGCCCCCTCTCGCAGACCGGAGGCCTGACCATGCCCGCCCGCATTTCCCGCGCCGCCTACGCCGGCATGTTCGGTCCGACCACCGGCGACCGCCTGCGGCTCGCCGACACCGAGCTGGTGATCGAGGTCGAGCGCGACCTGACCGTCTATGGCGAGGAGGTGAAGTTCGGCGGCGGCAAGGTGATCCGCGACGGCATGGGCCAGAGCCAGGTCACCCGCGCCGAGGGCGCCGTGGACACGGTGATCACCAATGCGCTGATCGTGGACCACACCGGCATCTACAAGGCCGACGTCGGCCTGAAGGACGGTCGGATCTGCGCCATCGGCAAGGCCGGCAACCCCGACGTGCAGCCGGGCGTCGACATCATCGTCGGCCCCGGCACCGAGGTCATCGCCGGCGAGGGCCGGATCCTGACCGCCGGCGGCTTCGACAGCCACATCCACTTCATCTGCCCCCAGCAGGTCGAGGATGCGCTGCACTCGGGCGTCACCACCCTGCTGGGCGGCGGCACCGGGCCCTCGCACGGCACCATGGCCACCACCTGCACGCCGGGGCCCTGGCACATCGGGCGGATGCTTCAGGCCCTCGACGGGCTGCCGATCAATTTCGGGCTGTCGGGGAAGGGCAACGCCTCCCGCCCCGCGGCGCTGGAGGAGATGGTCAAGGCCGGCGCCTGCGCGCTGAAGCTGCATGAGGACTGGGGCACCACGCCGGCCGCCATCGACTGCTGCCTGTCGGTCGCCGACGCCATGGACGTGCAGGTGATGATCCACACCGACACGCTCAACGAAAGCGGCTTCGTCGAGAACACGCTCGCCGCCATCAAGGGCCGCACCATCCACGCCTTCCACACCGAGGGCGCGGGCGGCGGCCACGCCCCCGACATCATCAAGGTCTGCGGGGAGGCGCATGTCATCCCCTCCTCGACCAACCCCACGCGGCCGTTCACGCGCAACACCATCGACGAGCATCTCGACATGCTGATGGTGTGCCACCACCTCGACGCCGACATCCCCGAGGACGTGGCCTTCGCCGAAAGCCGGATCCGGCGCGAGACCATCGCCGCCGAGGACATCCTCCACGACATCGGCGCCTTCTCGATCATCGCCTCGGACAGCCAGGCGATGGGGCGGGTGGGCGAGGTGATCATCCGCACCTGGCAGACCGCGCACAAGATGAAGGTCCAGCGCGGCCGGCTCTCGGACGAGACCGGCGCCAACGACAACGTCCGCGTGAAGCGCTACATCGCCAAGTACACGATCAACCCCGCCATCGCCCACGGAATCAGCCGCGAGATCGGCTCGATCGAGGTCGGCAAGCGCGCCGACCTCGCGCTCTGGTCCCCCGCCTTCTTCGGCGTGAAGCCCGAGCTGGTGGTGGTCGGCGGAACCATCGCCATGGCCCAGATGGGCGATCCCAACGCCTCGATCCCCACGCCGCAGCCGGTCTATTCGCGCCCGATGTTCGGGGCGCTGGGGCGCAGCCAGGAGATGGGCTCGGTCACCTTCGTCTCGGAGGCCGCGATCGCCGAGGGGATCGGCGCCCAGCTGGGCCTGCGCAAGGGGCTGGTGGCGGTGAAGGGCACCCGCGACATCGGCAAGGCCGACATGCGCCTGAACGCCCACACCCCCCACATCGAGGTGCACCCGGAGACCTACGAGGTGCGAGCAGACGGCGAGCTTCTGACCTGCGAGCCCGCGACCGAGCTGCCGATGGCCCAGCGCTATTTCATGTTCTGAGCGCCGCCCCGCCCCGGGCCGCGCCCGCGCGGCGCGGGGTCGGCGGCCCGGTCAGGATCGTCGAGACCGCGGCGCCGAGCCCCGGATCAGGACCGCAGCGCCGGAGCGCGGGCCTGCAGACGGGCGCAGAGGCGCCGCCAGCCGTCGCGGGACTCGGGCGAGGAGGCCGCGGCGAGGCCGGTGCGGTGGCTGCGCACCACCAGGTCGATGAAGTCGTCCGGGGCGGTCATCCGCCGCTCGTCGTGGTCGTAGGCCGCGTGGAAGGTCACGTCGGCGATCTCGCCCACGCCGCAATCGTAGACATAGGTCAGATGCAGCGCCCACACGCCCACGCCGCGGGGGGCGGGCGCGACCTCGGCGTCGAGCTCGGGCAGGGTGTCCAGCCGCGCGTCGAAGTCGCCCTGCACCCGGGTCGAGACCAGCACATGGCGGCCGTCGTCGTCCAGATAGGCCTGGTCGAGCGCCACGAGGATCTCGAGACCGCGCAGACGGCCGACGTTGGTCCACGTCTCCAACCCCGACCCGCCGACCACGGGAACGGTCGTCGCGAGCACCGCGGCCGTCGCGCAGCGCAACAGGATCGTCATGGTCAGCTTATCCTCGGAGGGCCCTACGAACTCGTTCTAGGGCGGCGCGGGTTGGCGCCAAGGGCGCGGATCCTTCATGCATGCATCGTCGCATGTCGGGCGGGGTCTTCGGGGTCGTCGGGGCCGGAGCGACGCTCCGGCGCGGGCCGCGCGCGCCCTCAGGCGCTGCGCATCGCTCCGCGGTCGCGGCACGCCTGCCGGATGGCGTCGCGCACGGCGGGCGTGGAGACCGCGCGCGCGTCGGCCCGGGCGCTCTGCGCCACCAGGGCCGCGAGACCGGGGCGCACCGCGACCCGTCTCCCCTCGCCGTCGTAACCGGCGTGCACCTGGACCTCCTCCACCGTGCCGAGACGGCAGTCGTGGACGAAGGCCAGCTCCATCCGGCGGATGCCCGCGGAATGGAGATGCGGCGGCTCGGCCTCGGCCCCGGGAACGCTCGACAGCATCAGGTCGAAGTCCCCGTCGAGGCGCGTCGCCACCGACAGTCTTTCAGCCGCCTCGTCGAAGACGTAGCGGTCGGGCGCGACCCAGACGTTCAAAGCGCCGATCCGCCCGACTTCGGTCCACTCGGCGTCGTCGCTCGCGACCCACAGCGGCACCGTTGCAGAGATAAGCGAAACGGAGGTCAGCAGCAATGCTCTCGCCATTTTTCAGCCACCAGAGCCCGGAGTTCTGAAATCGTTTTTAGAGTGGGATCCGGTCCTGCCAAGATCGTTAACTCTGATATTTTATCGTGCAACCGCAGGGGGTTGGTTCGGTCGATCCGAGGCGACCTGGACCCGACGCAAGGGTCAAGTGCTTGCGCGCGGCCGATTTTTCGCCCAAAAGCCGGCCGATTTCTTAACAAGACCCTCATATGCGTCGAACGCTTTTTCACTGCGTGGGTTCGAGCGCCGGACGGCGACATCCTTGAGGGTTGCGCGCGCAGGTCGGATCGGGCGGGATGGCGGGGCCGAAACCGGAAGGATTCCATGAGCCAGCCCCCCGCTCCGCGAGCCCTGACGCTCGATCCGCTGACCGGCCCCGCCGCCGACAGCCTGTCGCTGCCCTACGAGGGGCGCTGGCGCCGCCGGGGGCTGCTGACCACCGACGCGGGCGAGGAGATCCTGCTCGACCTGCCCGAAGCCGCAGAACTGGCCGAGGGCCTGGCCCTGACGCTCGCCGACGGCCGCCGCGTGGCCCTGCGCGCCGCCCCCGAGCCGCTGGCCGAGGCGCGCGCCCCCGACGCCGCCGGCCTCGCCCGGCTCGCCTGGCACGTCGGCAACCGCCACACCCCCTGCGAGGTGCAGGCGGACCGCCTGCTGATCCGCCGCGACCACGTGCTCGAGCACATGCTCGAGCATCTCGGCGCCCGGGTCGCCCATGTCGAGGAACCCTTCCGCCCCGAGGGGGGCGCCTACGGCCACGGCCGCACCCACGGCCACTCGCACGGGCACGACCCCCACCACGACCCCGACGCGCATATGAGAGACCCCGCATGATGCTGTTCGATCCCGGCGCCAAGCACCGCTCCGACCGCACGGGCCGGCTCTTCGCGATCTACGAGATCGTCTACACCTGCGTGGATTTCGGCGCGGCGCTGACCTTCGTCGTCGGCTCGGTGATGTTCTTCTCCGAGGCGTGGATGGAGGCGGGCACCTGGATGTTCCTGGTCGGCTCGATCCTGTTCGCGGTGAAGCCCACCATCCGCCTGGTGCGCGAGGTGCACATGTATCGCCAGGGCGACTCCCAGAAGGTCGCCGCCCGCCTGCGGGGCGAGGCATGAGCCAGGCTTCGGAGGGTGTCAGCCGGGCCTTGGAGGGCGAGGCATGAGCCAGGTTCCGGAGGGCGAGGCATGAGCCTCGACGCACGCGGCGCCCTGCTGCTGGCGAGCTGGCTCTCGCCCGCCTATCCCGTCGGCGCCTTCGCCTATTCCCACGGGCTGGAGCAGGCGGCCGAGGCGGGCCTGCTGCCCGACGCCGCCGCCCTGCAGGCCTGGCTGGAGGCGATCCTGCGCCACGGGGCCGGGCGCTCGGACGCGGTGCTGCTCGCCGCCGCCTGGCGCGATCCCGACGACCCCGCGCCGGCCGAGCTCGCCGCCGCCCTCCAGCCCTCCGCCGAGCGCGCGCTGGAAGCGACGGCGCAGGGGGAGGCCTTCGCGCGCACCACCCTCGCCGTGCGCGGCCATTCCGGCGCGCCCGCGCCCCTGCCGGTGGCGCTCGGCCGCGCCGCCCGGCGCGAGGATCTGCCGCTGGCCGAGACCGCGGCGGCCTACCTGCACGCCTTCGCCTCGAACCTCGTCTCCGCCGCGATCCGCCTCTCGGTGCTGGGCCAGACCGAGGCGCAGGCGGTGATCGCCGCCCTCGCGCCCGTGTGCGAGGCCGTGGCGGCCGAGGCGCTGGCGGCGGATCCGGAGGACGTCGGCGGGGCCTGCCTCGCCGTCGACCTCTCCAGCATCTTCCACGAAACCCAGACCACGAGGCTGTTCCGATCGTGACCTTGCAGAAGTCTCCCCACGGGCCCCTCCGGGTCGGCATCGGCGGCCCGGTCGGGGCGGGCAAGACCTCGCTCACCGCGGCGCTGTGCCGGGCGCTGGCGCATCGGCTGTCGATGGCGGTGATCACCAACGACATCTACACGCGCGAGGACGCCGACGCCCTGACCCGGATGCAGGTGCTGAGCGCCGAGCGCATCCGCGGCGTCGAGACCGGCGGCTGCCCCCATACCGCGATCCGCGAGGACGCCTCGATCAACCTCGCCGCGGTGGCGGAGCTGCGGGGCGCCTTCCCCGACCTCGACCTGGTGGTGATCGAGAGCGGGGGCGACAACCTCGCCGCCACCTTCTCGCCGGAGCTCGCGGACCTGACGATCTACGTCATCGACACCTGCGCGGGCGAGGAGATCCCCCGCAAGGGCGGACCCGCCATCACCCGCTCGGACCTGCTGGTGATCAACAAGGTGGAGCTCGCGCCCTACGTGGGCGTGAACCTCGAGGTGATGCGCGCCGACGCCGAGCGGATGCGCCGCGGGCTGCCCTTCGTGATGGGCAACGTCGCCAAGGGCGACGGGGTGGACGAGATCGTGGCCTTCCTCGCCCGCCAGGGCGGCCTGAGCCTGGCCGCGGCATGACCGTCGCGCCGGCCTGGCAGGGCGAGCTGCTGCACATCCACGTCTCCCCCGCCGCCTCCCAGCCGATGGTCGAACTGGCGGAGGCGCGCCTGATCGCGGGGCAGGGGATCGAGGGCGATCGGTACTTCCTCGGGACGGGGACCTACCCCTCCAAGCCCCACGCGCGCGAGGCGACGCTGATCGAGATGGAGGTGCTCGAGGCGATCGCGATCGGCGAGCCGCGCGTGCCCGGCCTGAAGGCCGAGATCGCGCCGGGCGACCACCGCCGCAACCTCACGGTGCGGGGCGTGCCGGTCAATCACCTCGTCGGCCGCCGGTTCCGCATCGGCGAGACGGTTCTGTTCGGGGCGCGGTTCAACTTCCCCTGCGCCTACCTGGAGAAGCTTCTGGGCATCAAGGGGCTGCGGGAGGGGCTGCTGAACCGCTCCGGCCTCAACTGCACCATCGAGCGCGGCGGGCCGATCCGCCCGGGCGACCCGATCACGCCGCTGGACTGAGCCCCGCAGACGCGAAAGGGCGGCCCCGGGGGGCCGCCCTTCGCAAAGGCGATGGAGGAGGGCTCAGAGCCGGTCCGCCACCACTTCCTCGCCGCGGAGCAGTTCCTTCACCCGGACGTCGCCGGCCGAGAAGGCCTCGCGCAGGACGTCGACCGCCTTCCAGGGCTGCGCGTCGCCGCACATGAAGACGTCGAAGGCGCCGTAGCCGATCTCGGGCCAGGTGTGGACAGAGATGTGGCTCTCGGCCAGCACCGCGACCCCGCTCACGCCCTGGGGCGAGAACTTGTGCGTGTGGATGTGCAGCAGCGTGGCGCCGCAGGTGTCCACGCAGTCGCGGAACGCCTTTTCGATCCGGGCCTGGTCGTCCAGCCCCTCGCCGTCCACGACCTCGATGATGAGGTGCGTGCCGGCGAAGACCTTCCCGTCCCGGCGGATGAAATGATCGTCGCGCGTCTCGTCGAAAACGTCCCGAACGGGAACGTCGGCGTAAACGTCGGCCTCGCGGCCGCTCATGTCGTGAGCTTCCTCATGGGTGGCGCCTGTCTCCAGGTCGATCCCCAGTCGGAAGAGGCTGCCGTCATGCATGACGTAGTCTCCCCTACCAGCAGGTCTAACCCAGCGGCCCCTTAGCGCCCCCCCTGTGACTCGGCGCCGGTCTGTCTCCGGCGGCGGCCCTGGTCGAGGTTGGGATCGGCGACCCTGTTGGCGGGGGACATACTGATTCATGCCCCCCCGATCAAGGACGGATTTAAGGATTCGGACATCCTGGGGCGGTTCCGTGCGCGGCGCCTTTGTCATTGGCGCCCTTGCGCAATTTCCAGCCAGTGCAGAGGGCTTGCGCGCAACTTCCTACAGACGTGCCGCGGCGCCGCAGGGGCGCGGGGCGTTCAGTCAGCTCTCGTCGCGGATCGCGGCCACGGCCCGACGCTCGCGCGCCACCGCCCGCTCGCGATAGGCGATGTAGAGGGTCGAGGCGATGATCACCCCGCCCCCCAGCAGGGTGGGGCCGTCGGGCACCTCGTCGAAGATCGCCCAGGCGGCGGCGGCGATCAGCACCAGCCGCCCGTAGGTGATCACCCCCATCACCGAGGCGTCCCCGTGCCGGTAGGCCTGCAGGTCGCCCACGTTGCGCGCGGCCGAGGTCGCGACCAGCAGGGCCAGCAGGCTCCAGCCGCCGACGCCCGTGGGCAGCTCCCACACCGGCAGGGCGATGGGCAGGGCGAGGATCAGCATCATCGCGTTGGCCGAGACGAACGCGGCCGCGGGGCCGTCCGCCGCCGCCACCCCGCGCGACAGCGCCAGCGCCAGCGCGAAAAGCACCGCGGCGAGCAGCGCCGAGAGCATCGCCCAGTCCAGCCCCTCGGGCGTCGGACGCAGGATGATCAGGCAGCCCGCGAATCCAACCGCCACCGCCGCCCAGCGGCGGGGGCCCACCCGCTCGCCGTTCAGGGGGACGGCCAGCAGGGTGGCGAAGATCGGGGCGGTGAAGCTGAGCACCGTCGCGGTCGAGAGGTTGAGGGTCGAGATCGCGTAGAACCCGAACTGGGTCGAGACCGCGATCAGCCCGCCGCGCACCAGGTGCAGCCTGGGGTTCGAGAATCGCAGGCTGGCCCGGAACCGGGGCGAGAGCATCATCACCGCCACGCAGGCCATGATCCCGGCCGAGCGCAGCAGCACGGTCATGCGGCTGTCCACGCCCTCGGCCATGCCGCGCACGGCCAGCACCATCGCCGAGGCGGTGACCACCGACATCGCCATCCAGGCCGCGCCCAGCGCGTTGTCCGGGCGCTCGGGCGCGGGTCCTCCGCCCTTGGGGGTGGCGGAGCCGACGGGGGGCGCGGCGGCGATCTCGCGGGAGTCGAAAGGGGCCTGGGGCACTCAGGAAAGGATCCGGGACGGGAAAGGGAGGGGGCAGGCGATGCGCCCGTATCGACAGCCTGACGGCCGACAGGCTGCGGATCAACCCTTCGCGAGGTCGCAAGGCGCGCGGCCCGGGCTCGCGGAGGGGGGCGCGGAGGGCCCCCGCTCGGCCATTTTTGCGCCTTGGTGCTCGGGCATCGTCGCCGCATGATGAAGATGCGTTCCATTCCCGACGCGGGCCGCGCCCGCGCCGGTTCGTCTGGCCGACGCCCCGGCCCGCGCGTCCCGCGCGGGACCGCCGGCGGGGCGCGGCTCGTGGTCCTGATGGCGCTGGCCGGCGTGCTGGCGGCGCCGGGGGCTGCGCGGGCCAACCCGTTCCTCGACAAGTGCCTGAAGGCGGACGCGGAGTCGGCCGAGCTGGCGGGCGCCTGCCAGACCGCGCTGAACCAGGGCGGGATCAGCGGGCGCACCGCGGCCGCGGCCTGGACGAACTACGGCGTGGCGCTCTCGGAGATGGGGCGCGACGGCGACGCCATCGGCGCCTACGACCGCGCCCAGCAGGCCGACGCCTCGCTGCCGGCGATCTACGTGAACCGGGCGCTGGCCTATTCCCGGCGCGGGCGCACGCCCGAGGCGCTGGCCGACTGGGGCCGGGCGATCCAGCTCGAGCCGACCTCGGCCGAGCCGCTGGTGGGGCGCGCCACGCTGCAGCTCCAGCGGGGCGACGCCTCCGGCGCGCTGACCGACCTCGACCGGGCGGCGCAGATCGCGCCTTCCGACCCGGACGTGCACTACAACCGCGGCGTGGCGCTGGCGGCGCTGGGGCGGCTGAGCGAGGCGGCCTCGGCTTTCGGGCGGGTGCTGCATTTCGATCCCTCCGACGCCGCCGCCCACCTGCAGCGCGGCGTGGCGCTGGCGCGGGCGGGGGATGCGGCGGCGGGGATCGCGGATCTCGACGCGGCGGTCAGGCTCTCGCCCGGCTGGGCCGCGGCCTGGGCCACCCGCGGCCAGATCCGCGAAAGCGCGGGCCAGACCGAGCAGGCCGCCCAGGACTACCGCCGCGCCTTCGAGCTCGGCTACCAGGCCCCCTGGCTGAACCAGAAGATCGAGGCGCTGGGAGGCTGACGCCCCTCCGCCCGCCGCAGGCCCAGGCCCGCCGCAGGGCGCCTCCGGGCCGGAGCGCCTTCCCCTGGCCGGAGCGCGCCGGCTCCCGGGCCCGGAGGCGCCCTGCGGGCGGGCCTGGGCGCGCCGCGGACGGATCGCCCTGACGGGTTGTGCATGGAAAAGGGGCCCGGGCGTCGCCGCCCGGGCCCCGTTCGCTCTGCGGGCGGGTCGGCTCAGCTCGGCAGCTCGCCGTCCACGCCCTCGACGTAGAAGTTCATGCCCAGCAGGGTGCCGTCGTCGGCGGTCTCGCCCGCGGCGAGCCAGTCGGAGCCGTCCTGCTTCTTGATCGGGCCGGTGAACGGGTGGTGCGTGCCGGCGACGATGCCGTCCTTGATCGCGTCGGCCTGCGCGGCCACGTCCTCGGGCACGTTGTTGTAGTCGCCGATCTTCACCATGCCCGAGGCGATGCCCTTCCAGGTGTCGGTCGCCTCCCAGGTCCCGTCCATCACCATGCCCACGCGCTCGATGTAGTAGGGCGCCCAGTCGTCGATGATCGAGCTCAGCCGCGCGGTCGGGGCGTATTCCTTCATGTCCGCGGCCTGGCCGAACGCGTAGATGCCCTTCTCCTCGGCGATGGTCAGGGGGGCGGGGCTGTCGGTGTGCTGCATGATCACGTCGCAGCCCTGCTCGATCAGGGCGTTGGCGGCGTCGGCCTCCTTGCCCGGGTCGATCCAGGTGTTCACCCAGACGATCTTGATCTTCACGTCGGGGTTCACGGCCCTGGCGGCCAGGAACGCCGAGTTGATGCCGCGCACGACCTCGGGGATCGGGAACGAGGCGATGTAGCCGATGGTGTTGGTCTTGGTCATCCGCCCGGCGATGGTGCCGATCACCGCCCGCCCCTCGTAGAAGCGCGAGCCGTAGGTGGCGACGTTCGCATCGCGCTTGTAGCCGGTGGCGTGCTCGAACTTCACCTGCGGGAACTGCTTGGCGACCTTCAGCGTCGGGTTCATGTAGCCGAAGGAGGTGGTGAAGATCAGGCTGTGCCCCGACTGCGCCATCTGGCGCAGCGCGCGCTCGGCGTCCGGCCCCTCGGGCACCGACTCGAGGTAGGAGGTCTGGACCTTGTCGCCATATTCCTCCTCGACCGCGAGCCGGCCCTGGTCATGCTGGTAGGACCAGCCGAAGTCGCCGATCGGGCCCACGTAGATGAACCCGACCTTCACCGGATCCTGCGCGCGGGCCCGCCCGAGGCCGAGCGTCGTGGCCGCGGTGGTCGCGCCGAGGCCGGCGAGAAACGTTCTTCTTTCCATGGTGCTGCAACTCCCTGGGGGTTGGTCGGTCATTCCCTGAGCGCGACGATAGCGGGGCTTTCCGGGCGCGTCACGGGTTCATCTTGCGGCGCCGCAGCGTACGCAGCCGGTCAAGACTGCGCCGCGTTCCAGGCCGTCAGAGCGCGCAGCGAGTCGGCGCCGGGCCGCTCGTCCTCGAGCAGGCGGACAGTGAATCGCCTGAAGGCGGCGCAGACCTGTGCGTCGGAGCCCTCGTTCTTCAACGCGGCCATCTCGGCGGTGGAGAAGTCGGCGAAGATCGCCTTTGCCGCCGCCGCGACGCCGGCGTCCTCTTCCATGCGGCGACCGACCGGCGCGCGTTCGCCCTGGGCCATCGCGGAGGTCTGGGCTCGCAGCGTCTCCGCATAGAGGGGATCCACACGCTCTTTCGCCTCCGGAGTCAGAGCGCCGAATCCTCCGAACAGATACCGGCGGCAGGTGGCGGGATCATCGGCGAGCGCCTCAATGACCGCCTGTTGAGAGGTCAGGTAGGCCCGCAGGCTCTCGTCGTTCGCCTGCAGCAAGCCATCGGCATGGCGCAGGCGATACTCGCGTCCAAGTTCTGCCGCAACGGCGCGTTTCTCGGCGTCGGTGCGATCCGAGCGTTCGATCGCGATCATATCGCGGGTCAGGGCCTCCGCTTCGGCGGGATACTCCTCACGCATTACGCGCATCATCGCGCCCGTGGAATTGGGAGCGAGAAGCAGTTGACCCAGGACATTGCGCTCTGCTGTCGTCAGGGGGGTGGGGGTGGGGGTGGGAGCTGGGGCCGTGCAGGCGACGAGCGCAAGGGCGAGCAGCAGGGCCGAAGCCATGCGGGCGGATCTGAACAAGGCGAGGCCTCCTGGAATTCTCTTCTGAAATACGGTCGCGGCGGTCTGCAACGTCGAGCGCTCACCCCGCCGCGAAGAACGGCCGCCCGAGGCACGCCGGCGCGTTCATCCGCGCCCGCCGCTTGTCGGCCGAGATGATCACCAGCACCACGATGGTCACCAGGTAGGGGGTCATCGAGAGATACTGGCTCTCGATCGCCACCCCCAGCGCCTGCAGGTTCAGCTGCGCGATGGTCACGCCGCCGAAGATGTAGGCCCCCAGCACCGCCCGCCACGGCTTCCACGAGGCGAAGACCACGATGGCGAGCGCGATCCACCCCCGCCCGGCCGTCATCCCCTCGACCCAGAGCGGCGAGGCGACCAGGCTGAGATAAGCGCCGCCTACCCCCGCGCAGGCGCCCCCGAACAGGATCGCCCCGGTGCGGATGAGGACGACCTTGTAGCCGATGGCATGGGCCGCGTCGTGGTTCTCCCCCACCGCCCGCAGCACCAGGCCCGCGCGGGTGCGCGTCAGCACCCAGGCCGTCGTCCCGGCCAGCAGCAGCGAGACGTAGACCAGCCAGTCATGGGAGAACAGCAGCCGCCCGACGACCGGGAGATCGGACAGGACGGGCAGCCACACCCGCGGGAAGTCCGGCGCGGGGATGCCGGAGTAGGGCTGCCCCAGCATCGCCGCCAGCCCCAGCCCGAACAGCGTCAGCGCAAGGCCCGTCGCCACCTGGTTGGACATCAGCACCTGCGTCATGAAGGCGAAGACCCCCGACAGGGCCGCCCCCGCCAGCAGCGCGCAGAGCACGCCGAAGGTGGTCGAGCCCGTCACGTTCGCGCCGGCGAAGCCCGCTATGGCGCCGACGATCATCATGCCCTCGACGCCCAGGTTCAGGACGCCGGACTTCTCGACCACCAGTTCTCCGATGGCCGCGAACACGAGGGGCGTGGCGGCCACGATCAGCGACACCGCGATGGCCACCGGATTGAGCGCGGAAAGATCCATCACGCCGCCCCCTTGCGCAGGCCCCGCGTCGGCACGAGCCGATAGCGCGAGAACACGTCCATCCCCAGCAGGAAGAACAGCAGCATCCCCTGGAACACCGAGATCGCCGCCGCCGGCAGCTGCATGGCCAGCTGCGCGCCCTCGCCCCCGATGTAGGTCAGCGCCATCAGCAGCCCCGCGAGCAGGATCCCCGCCGGATGCAGCCGGCCCAGGAAGGCCACGATGATCGCCGTGAACCCGTAGCCCGCCGGCAGGCCGGGCACGAGCTGGCCGACGGGGCCCGCGGCCTCGAAAGTCCCCGCAAGGCCCGCGAGACCGCCCGAGACCGCCATCGCCAGGAGGACGGTGCGCGGCTGCGAAAATCCTGCGAAACGCGCCGCCCGCGGCGCCTGGCCGAAGAGCTTGAGCGAGAAGCCGTATTCGTGCCGCTCCATCAGCGCCCAGCCGATCAGCACCGCGGCCAGCGCGGCCAGCGCGCCGACATGGGCGCGCGTGCCCTCCAGCAGGATGGGCAGGGTGGCGGAGTCGTGGAACAGCCGGCTCTCGGGGAAATTGAACCCGTCGGGATCGCGCAGCGGCCCGGTGACCAGCGCCGACAGCCACAGGCCCGCGACATAGACCAGCATCAGCGAGACCAGGATCTCGTTGGCGTTGAACTTCACCTTCAGGATCGCCGGGATCAGCGCCCAGGCCGCCCCCGCCGCTGCGCCGGCCAGGCACATCAGCGGCAGCACCCAGACCCCCTGCACGTCGTAGAAGGCGAGGCCCATGGCCCCCCCGGCGATGGCGCCGACGATGAACTGGCCCTCGGCTCCGATGTTCCAGATCCCCGCCCGGAAGCCCATCGCGAGGCCCACCGCGATCAGCACCAGCGGCGTGCCCTTCACCAGCAGCTCGGAGCGCGAGAAGTCGTTCGTGAGGGGTTCCCAAAAGATAGTGACGATGGCGCGCACCGGATCCTTGCCCAGCAGGGCGAAGAGGATCATGCCGAAGATCATGGTCAGGGCGACGGCGATCAGCGGCGCGGCCAGCGCCATGGCGCGGCTGCGCTCCTTTCGCGGTTCAAGCCGCAGCATGGGCCCCTCCTCCCATCAGCAGTCCGATCTCCTCGATCGAGGTCTCGCCCGCCGGCCGGGGCGCCGAGAGCCGCCCTCCGGCGATGACGGCGAAGCGGTTGGAGATCTCCATCAGCTCGTCGAGGTCCTGCGAGATCACCAGCACCGCGCAGCCTTCCTGCGCCAGGTCCCGGATCGCCTGCCGGATCGCCTGCGCCGCGCCCGCATCCACGCCCCAGGTGGGCTGCGAGATCACCAGCACCTCGGGGCGCTGAAGCATCTCCCGCCCGATCACGTATTTCTGGAGGTTCCCGCCGGAGAGCGAGCCCGCCGCGGCCCCCACCCCGGGGGTGCGGACGTCGAAATCCTCGACGATCCTGCGCGCGTAGCCCCGCGCGGCGCCGAGCTTCAAGAGCCCCTTCAGCGACAGCTTCAGCCGGGTGCGGGCGGAGACGAAGGTGTTGTCGGTCAACGACATCTCCGGCGCGGCGGCGTGGCCCAGCCGCTCCTCCGGCGCCACGTTCAGCCCCAGACGGCGGCGCCGCGTGGGGCCGAGGTGGCCGATGGGCTGGCCCTCCAGCCGGATCATGCCGGGGGCGACGCGGGTCTCTCCCGAGAGGGCCGCGGTCAGCTCGTCCTGGCCGTTGCCCGCGACGCCGGCGATGCCCAGCACCTCGCCGGCCTTGAGCTCCAGCGAGATCGAGCGCAGCGAGACGCCGAACTGCGCCTCGGAGATCACGGTCAGGTCGTCGAGCTCCAGCCGCGTCTCTCCGCCCGTGCCCGCGGGGGCGCCGGGGGCGGCGAGCTCGCGCCCGATCATCATCTCGGCGAGGCCGCGGGCCGTCTCCTGGCGCGGGTCGCAGGCGCCCACGACCTTGCCGCCGCGCAGGACCGTGGCCGCGGTGCACAGCGCCCGGATCTCCTCGAGCTTGTGGGAGATGTAGAGGATCGCCACCCCCTCGTCGCGCAGCTTGCGCAGGGTGAGGAACAGCGTCTCCACCTCCTGCGGGGTCAGGACCGAGGTCGGCTCGTCCATGATCAGCAGGCGAGGGGACTGCAGCAGGCAGCGCACGATCTCGACGCGCTGGCGCTCTCCAACGGATAGCTCGCCGACCTGGCGGTCCGGGTCCAGCGGCAGGCCGTATTCGGCCGATACCTTTCGGATACGGTCCGGCAGATCGCGCCCCGCCTGCTCCGCCGGCAGGCCCAGGGCCACGTTCTCGCCCACCGTCAGCGCCTCGAACAGGGAGAAGTGCTGGAAGACCAGGCCCACGCCCGTGTCGCGCGCCTCGCCCGGGGCGTGGGGGGCGTAGGGGCGGCCCTGCCACAGCATCTCGCCCTCGTCGGGGCGCATCACGCCGTAGATCATCTTCACCAGCGTCGACTTGCCGGCGCCGTTCTCGCCCAGCAGGGCGTGGATCTCGCCCGGCTGGATGTCGAAGCTGACGTCGGCGTTGGCGATCACGCCCGGGAACCGCTTCCACAGACCCCGGATCGACAGAAGCGCTGTCATTCGGCCCCCCCTCCCGCGCGAAGCGCCACCCCGCGCGAGGCCCGCCAGCGCAGGTGATCGGCGGCGACCGAGACCGCGATCTCCGCCGGCGCCTTGCCCCCCTTCAACCCCTCCGGCCCTGCGAGGCCGATGGGACAGTCCATGCGCGCGATCGCCTGCCGGTCGTGTCCGAGCGCCGCGAGCCGCCCGCCGAACCGCGCCGCCTTCGAGGCCGAGCCGATCACCCCCAGCCGCGCGAACGCCCCGCGCGCGAGCAGCGCGTGCACGATCTCGAGGTCCATGGCGTGGCTGTAGGTCATCACCAGATGCGCCGCGTCCGCGGGCGCCAGCGCGGCAGCCGCAGCCATGTCGGGCGCGGGCAGGACGCGGACATGGGGGGCGATATCTGCCGGATAGCGCCCCGGCGCGTCGTCGATCCAGGTGACCGCGAAGGGCAACCCCTCGAACACCCGCACCACCGCGCGGCCGACATGCCCCGCGCCCCAGACCCATAGCGGAGTGAGGGCGGGGGTCAGCGGCTCCGCCAGCCAGGGCGGGTCGCCGGGCAGGAACAGGAACTCCGCCCCCTTCCCGGACCGCGCGGCCTTCTGCAGCGCGCGCATGGCGAGCGGTATCTGGGAGGTAGCGCCCAGCGGGCGGGCATGAAGCGGGGTCGCCTGCGGATCGGGCAGCGCGGCGAGCGTCGCCGCGTCCCACCGCTCGAACGCCAGCGTCGCCGCGCCCCCGCAGCACTGCGCCAGCGCGGGGCCGAGCGGGTAGCGCGCCACGCCGTCCGGCGCGCCGGACGCCAGCCGGCGGCGGGCCTCGGCCAGCGCCTCGAACTCCAGCGCGCCGCCGCCGATGGTGCCCTCGAACGTATCGGGGTGGACCAGCATCGCCGCCCCCGGCTCGCGGGGCGCCGAGCCCTGGGCGGCCGCGACGACGACGCGGACCAGCGGGCCATGACGCGCGACCGCGTCGCGAAGGCCGGCGAGGTCGAGGCTCACCGCCCGCTCTCCCGCGTCGTCTCCCAGGCGCGGCCGCGCACCCGGTCGACCGCGCGCAGCACGCGCTCGGGCGTGGCGGGGGCGTCGAGGTCGGGGTAGACCGTGCCGTCGCCGCAGGCGGCCACCGCGTCGGACAGCGCCATCAGCGCGGAAATGCCAAGCATCAGAGGCGGTTCGCCGACGGCCTTCGAGCGGAAGATCGTCTCCTCCCGGTTCTCGTTGTCGAAGAGCGCGATCGACATCTCCGGCCGGTCGGAGGCGGTGGGGATCTTGTAGGTCGAGGGCGCATGGGTGCGCAGGCGGCCCGCGTCGTCCCAGAACAGCTCCTCCATCGTCAGCCAGCCGAGGCCCTGGATGTAGCCGCCCTCGATCTGGCCGAGGTCGATGGCGGGGTTCAGGGAGCGGCCGACGTCGTGGAGGATGTCCGCGCGGTCGAAGCGGTATTCGCCGGTCAGCGTGTCGATGGTCGCCTCGGTGACCGCCGCCCCGTAGGCGAAGTAGTAGAAGGGCCGGCCGCGGGCGGCGGCGCGGTCCCAGTGGATCTTCGGCGTGGCGTAGTGCCCGGCGGCCGAGAGCGACACGCGCGCCATGAAGGCCTGGGAGACGAGCTCCTCGAAGGCGATCTGGGCCTCTCCGACCTGCACGCGGCCGGGCAGGAAGCGGACCTGATCGGGCGTGGTCTGGAAGCGCTCGGCGGCGAAGGCCGTGAGCCGGTCCTTGATCTGCTCGCAGGCGTTCTTGACCGCCATGCCGTTGATGTCGCTGCCGGAACTGGCGGCGGTGGGGGCGGTGTTGGCGCTCTTGCCGGTGTTGGTCGCGGTGATCTTCACGCGGTCGAAGTCGATCTGGAAGACCTCCGCCGCGACCTGGGCGACCTTCACGAACAGGCCCTGGCCCATCTCGGTGCCGCCGTGGTTCAGGTGCACCGAGCCGTCGGTGTAGACATGCACCAGCGCCGAGGCCTGGTTCATCCAGGTCAGCGTGAAGGAAATGCCGAACTTCACCGGCGTGAACGCGATCCCCTTCTTAAGAACCGGGCTTTGCGCGTTGAAATCCTTGATCTTCGCGCGACGGTCGGCGTAGTCGGACGAGGCGAGGAGCTGCTCGCTCAGCGCGTGGATGACGTTGTCCTCGACCTCCATGTGGTAGGGGGTCATGACGCGCTCGCCGCCGGGGCGGTCGTAGTAGTTCAGGGCCCGGATCTCGGCCGGCTCGCGACCCAGCTCGAAGGCGATTTGGTCGAGCACGCGCTCGATCCCGACCATGCCCTGCGGCCCGCCGAATCCGCGGAAAGCGGTGTTGGAGCAGGTGTTTGTCCGGCAACGATAAGACCGGATATAAGCATGGGGCAGATAATAGGCGTTATCGGCGTGGAACATCGCACGGTCGGCGACGGGCATCGAGAGGTCCAGCGACCAGCCGCAATGGGCCATCTGCTCGAACTGGACGCCGAGGATGCGGCCGTCCTCGTCGATCCCGACGCGATAGTCGATGCGGAACCCGTGGCGCTTGCCGGTGATCTGCATGTCGTCGTCGCGGTCGTAGCGCATTTTGACCGGGCGGTTCAGGCGCTTGGCGGCGACGGCGCAGATCGCGGCGAGGGCGTTGCCCTGGCTCTCCTTGCCGCCGAAGCCGCCGCCCATGCGGCGGACCTCGACGGTGACGGCGTTGAAGGGGACGGCGAGGTTCTCGGCGACCTTGTGCTGGATCTCGGTCGGGTGCTGGGAGGAGCAGTGAACCGTGACGTCCGCATCCTCTCCGGGAACGGCCAGAGCGGCCTGGGATTCCAGGTAGAAATGCTCCTGGCCCCCAATGCCGATCGAGCCTTCGATGACCTTCGGGGCGGCGGCGATGGCGGCCAGCGCGTCGCCGCGCTGCATGACGTAGGGCGCCTCGAAGAGGCTGTCGGCGGCGACGGCCTCCTCGACCGTGAGGATGGCGGGCAGCTCCTCCCACTCGATCTGGGCGAGGCGGGCGGCCTTGCGGGCGGCGAGGTGGCTGGTCGCGACGACCGCGAAGATCGGCTGGCCGACGAAGAAGACCTCGCCGTCCTCGGCCAGCAGGGGCTCGTGCACCGCGTTGGGGGAGACGTCGTTGGCGCCGGGGATGTCGGCCGCGGTCAGCACGTCGACCACGCCGGGGGCGGCGCGGACGGGGCCGAGGTCGATCGAGAGGATGCGCGCGCGGGCCTTGGGCGACAGGCCGAAGGCGACCGAAAGGCAGTCCGCCGGCGTGGGGATGTCGTCGACATAGGTCGCCGTGCCGGAGACGTGCTTGTGCCCGGAGTCGTGGCGCTGCGGCGCGCGGACCCCACCTTCGATCTCGGTCTTCTGCGACAGCGGCCGGGAGGGGGCGTTCATGCCAGCGCCTCCGCGCCGACGAGGCGGGTTTTCGAAGGCGCGCCAGAGGTTTCGTGGAAGGTCTTCAGAAGCAGGTTCTGCGCGGCGCGCAGGCGGTATTCGGCGGAGGCGCGCATGTCGGACATCGGCTGGAAGTCCTCGGCATAGGCCGGCAGGGCGGCCTCGACCGTCTCCAGCGTCCAGGGGCGGCCGAGCAGCGCCGCCTCGACGGCGCGGGCGCGCTTCGGGATGCCGGCCATGCCGCCGTAGACGATGGAGGCGGAGGCGACGGCGCCGTCCGCGATCTCGATCAGGAAGGCGCCGAGGGTGGCGGTGATGTCCTGGTCGAAGCGCTTGGAGATCTTGTAGACCTTCAACGAATCCGGGGACTTCGGCCGCGGAATTCGCACGGCGGAGACGTATTCGCCGGGCGCGCGGTCCTGCTTGCCGTAGTCGAGGAAGAAGTCCTCCAGCGGGATGGTGCGGGCGGCGTCGCCCTTGCGCAGCACCAGCTCCGCTCCCAGCGCGATCAGGGGCGGGGGGCCGTCGCCGATGGGCGAGCCGTTGGCGATGTTCGCGCCCACGCAGCCGGAGTTGCGGACCTGCACGGAGCCGAGGCGGCGGACCATCTCGCCGAGGTCGGGCGAGAGGCTCGCCAGCGCCGCGGCGGCGCGGGCGTAGGTCGCGCCGGCCCCGAGCTCGACATGGGTCGGCGTCTCCACGACGCGGTCGAAGCCCTTGACCCGGTTCACGAAGATCAGGGCGGCGGGCTCCATCAGCCGCTTGGTGATCCACAGGCCGACGTCGGTGGCGCCGGCGACGATCACCGCCTCGGGGTGGGCGGCGACGAGGGTCGCCAGTTCGTCCTCGGTGGCCGGCACGTAGGCGGTGCAGCCGGCGGCGGTCAGGGCCAGGCTCTCGGCGGAGGCGACGGCCTCCAGCGCCGGCAGGGGATCGGTCTCCCAGTCCGGGGCCGGCAGGGCGTGCATCTTCTCGCCCGACTCGAGGATCGGGCCGTAGCCGGTGCAGCGGCAGAGGTTTCCCGCGATCGCGTCCTCCACCGCCCGGCGCGGCTGGGGGCCGTCGGGATAGGCGCTCCACAGGCTCATCACGAAGCCGGGGGTGCAGAAGCCGCATTGCGAGCCGTGCAGGTCGACCATCGCCTGCTGGGCAGGGTGCAGCCGCTCGGGACCCGCGATGGCCTCGACCGTGGTGACCGAGGCGCCGTCGAGCATCGGCAGGAGCTGGATGCAGGCGTTCACCGCCCGGCGGCGGGGGACGCCGTCCTCGAGCCGGGTCACGCCCACGGTGCAGGCGCCGCAGTCGCCCTCGTTGCAGCCCTCCTTGGTCCCGGTCAGGCGGCGGCGCTCGCGCAGCCAGTCGAGCAGCGTGGTGCGGGGGTCGACGTCCGAGAGCGAGACCGCCTCGCCGTTCAGAACGAAGCGCAGCGTGTCGCGCATCTCAGGAGCCCCGGTAGGTGGAATAGCCGTAGGGCGAGAGCAGCAGGGGCACGTGGTAGTGCCCGTCCTCGGCGATGCCGAAGCGGATCGGGATGTCGGAGAGGAACGGGGGCGAGGGCAGGTCGCTGCCGCGCTCCTCGAGATAGGCGCCGCAGTGGAAGACCAGCTCGTAAGTGCCTGCGCGGAAGGCGGTTCCCTCCAGCATCGGCGCATCGGTGCGGCCGTCGGCATTGGTCACTGCCTCGGCCAGCAGGTCGCGGCTGTCGGCGGCGAGCCGGTAGAGGTCGATGCGGATCCCCGCGGCCGGGCGTCCGGAGGCGGTGTCCAGCACATGCGTCGTCAGTCGTCCCATCGGTCCCCCTGATGCGGGCAGGCGCGGTTGCTCCACGCGCTGCTGCGACGCATCAAAGACCGCTTGGACGGCCTGCGCAAGGGGCCGCGGTCAGGCGGTGGGCGGCGGGGGCGGGGTGACCTCGGCGCCGCGCCGCTCGGCGCGGATCAGCCACAGGTTCCGGGCGTAGATGAAGAAGCCGAGGCTCTGGCCGAGGATGAACACCGGGTCGCCGCGGTGGATGGCGTAGGCCAGCAGAACCGCGGCCCCGCCGATCGAGAACCACCAGAAGGCCAGCGGGATCACCGAGCGCTTGGCCTTCTCGGACGCCAGCCACTGGATCAGGAAGCGGCCCATGAACAGGGCCTGGCCGGCGAGGCCGATCAGGATCCAGACGAACTCGGCCGTGGAATCGGCGCCCAGGAACTCGGCCAGCGCCTGCATCACGCGTCCTCGTCCAGGCCCGGGTCGACCGAGGCCACCGTCTGCAGCTTGCGTCGGCGGATCAGCCACCAGACGCCGATCAGGTCCAGCGCCCCGACCAGGGCGCGCCCGAAGTTGGTGTAATTGGAGTTCCCCGCCCCTCGCGCCCGGTGGGAGACGTCGACCAGGGCGATCCGGTAGCCCTCGCGCTTCACCAGCGCGGGCAGGTAGCGGTGGATGTGGTCGAAGAACGGCAGCGACAGGAACACGGCCCGCGGGAAGGCCTTCAGCCCGCAGCCGGTGTCGCGGGTGTCGTCGTGCAGCATCCGCCGCCGCAGCCCGTTCGCCGCGCGCGAGGCCCATTTCTTCGACGCCGTGTCCTGCCGGTCCACCCGCTGGCCCGCCACCAGGCCCAGGGTCCCGGTCGCGTCGTCCAGCAGCGGCTGCACCAGCTTCGGGATCTCGGCGGGCGGGTTCTGCCCGTCGCCATCGAGCGTGCAGCAGATCGGCGCACGCGCCGCCCGCACGCCCGACAACACCGCCGCCGACTGGCCGCAGGAGGCGGCGTGGCGCAGCTCGCGCAGCCAGGGGTGGCGGGCGCGGGCGGCGGCGATGGCGGCGGAGGTGTCGTCGTCGGATCCGTCGTTGACGAAGATCGCCTCGAACGGCGCGAGAGGGGCGCAGGCGGCCGCGATCTCGTCCGCCAGGGCGGCGACGTTCTCCGCCTCGTTCTTCATCGGGGCGATGACGGTGATGCGCGGGCTGGTCATGCGGGGTCCCTCGGCTCCGGGGGCGCGGTATAGCGCGCGCGGCGGGCGGGGCCAAGCGCAGGGTTGGCGCGCAGGCCGGGGCGTGGCGCCCCGGCCGCGACGCTCACGGGCAGGCGGCGAGCGGCTCGACGCCCTCGCGGGTCAGCAGGCGCAGGGTGGTGACGCCGCCCCGGTTGGGGTTGAAGGCGGTGACCGAGGTCAGCTCGCGCAGCGCGGGGGGCTGCGCCTCGCCGGTCAGGTTCAGCGCCTCGTCGAGCTGGTCGCGGCGGCGGTCCTCGATCCAGACCAGGGGCGCGGGATCCTCGCGCAGGGACCGGGCGGCCTCGGCCGGCTGCAGGAGGCGGGTGCCGGTGCCCTGCAGGAACACCAGGCTGGGCTCGCGGTAGCTCTGGGTGTCGGCGGGGCGGCCGACGCAGGCCTCGTAGGGGGCGGCGGCGCTGGCCATCAGGGCGCTGGGGAAGCCCCAGGTCAGCGAGGGCAGGGCGAACTGAAGCACGGCGGGGTAGAGGGCGAGGGCGGCGGCGAACATCGTCGCCACCGCGGCCCGGCGCTGCGCGTTCCACAGCGCGACCGCGCCCAGCGCCACGAAGGCGAGCCCCACCACCGCCAGGATCGCGCCCCAGACCGAGACGGTCCCGTTGACGTAGAGCGGCAGGACGATGGTCGCGAGGCCCAGCGCGGCCCCCACCAGCGCGAAGAGGATCGCGGCGGCGATGGACTGCCAGCGCCGCGGCGCCGCCACGGGAGAGGTCAGCCACAGCGCGACCAGCCCCGCGGCGGCGGGGGCCGCGGGGAGCAGGTAGTGGGGCAGCTTGGTGGGCGTCGCCTCGACGATCAGCCACCAGGCGAGCGCGATGGCGAGCAGCGGCGCGGTCGCCCGCGCGCCGCGGGTGCGCCAGGCGAAGGGCGCGGCCAGCAGGATCAGCGGCGCCCAGGGCCAGAGCACCGCCCAGACCACGCCGAAGTAGGTCCCCGGAGGCGCCCCGTGCTTCTCCTGCCCCGAGGCGAGCTTGTCGAGGAAGTCGCCGCCCACCGACTCGATCCAGAACATCCCGTCGGAGGCGAGGTGGATGGCGACCAGCCACGGGATCACCAGCACGGCGAACAGCACCGGCCCCCAGCTCGCGAAGCCCAGCGCGCGGAACGGGGCGAGGCTGCGCTCGGCGATCCACAGGCCCAGGACGGCCAGCGCCAGGATCGCCGGCGCGATGGGGCCCTTGACCAGCACCGCGAGGCCCAGCGCCCCCCACAGGATCAGCCGCAGGGCCAGCGCGTCTGGGCGCGGCCGGCGGGCGTCCTCGGCCGGGGGCAGGGCCCCGGCGCGGACGGCATGGGGGTGGTAGGGGTCGACCTTCCAGCCCTTGCCCGCGGGGGCGGCGGGCGCGTCGGGGTCGGGCACGTCCAGCGCGCGGCCCGCCGCGATCTCGATCGGCGGCGGGGCGGAGGCGAGGCCGGAACGGGTCAGCAGCCGCACCCAGGCCCCCAGCGCCACCATGGTCAAGCCCAGCAGCATGGCGTCGGTCTTGGCGATGTTCGCCTCGCCCGCCAGCACCAGCGAGATCGCGGTCAGCCCGGCCGCGAGGAACGCCGCCTGCGCCCCCATCAGCGGGCGGAAGGCCCAGGCGGTGGCGAAGACCGCCAGGATCGCGCCCAGCACCGAGGGGATGCGCCAGGCCCAGATGCCGGTCCCCTCCGGCCCGCCGACGGCGGCGACCGAGGCGGCTTGCATCCAGTAGATGCCCACCGGCTTCTTCCAGCGCGGCTCGTCCTGGAAGCGGATGTCGACGTAGTCGCCCGTCTCCAGCATCTGCTTGGTGGCCTGGGCGAAGCGGGCCTCGTCGCGGTCGGTGACGGGCAGGTCGGCGATGCCGGGCAGGAACAGCGCGAGGCACAGCGCCAGCAGCGCCAGCCCCCGGGTCCAGCCGCGTTCTGCGACCCTGCGGGCGGCGTCCTGCGCGAGGGCGCCGAAGCGCTCGGCCAGTCGCAGGGGCAGGGAGGGTCGCGCGCTCATCTCGGTCATCCGGTCGCTTGGAAACGAACGGCCGGCGGGGGCGCCGCCGGCCGGGGGTGAACGTCGACCCGGGGCAGGGCCGAAATGCGGCGAACCGTGGCGCGGAAGTTGGCTCCGCTGCGTGGAGCGGGGGCGGCCCGCTCCGTCCGGGTCCGGTCAGTCGGCCGAGGGCGGCGCCAGCGGCGCGTTCGGCGAAGGGGCCGCGCCGGTTCCGCCGTCGGCGGGCGGCGGGGTCAGCAGGCGCTGCAGGTCGGGGGCGAGCTCGTCGTCGGCGTTGGTCGCGGGCGCCTCGTCGCCGGCGGAGGGCGTGCCGATGCGATCGAGCACCGAGCGCTCGCTCGAGCTCTGCGCCGCGATCACGGTCAGGACCAGCGAGGTGACGATGAAGGCGCCGGCCACCGCCCAGGTCGCCTTGGCGACGCCGGTGGTCGCGCCGCGGGACGAGACCATGCCGCCGCCGCCGCCGCCCCCGATGCCCAGCGCGCCGCCTTCGGAGCGCTGCAGCAGAACCAGGCCGATCAGCACGGCGGCGAGGATCAGGTGGATGATGAGCAGGACGTTTTCCATGGGCCGGGCGCTCTTTCCTTCCGGGCCGCGCGGCTCGCGCGGAGACGGAGCGCGCGCGGGCGCCCCTTTCGAACTTGGCCGGTCATCTAACGCGGCCGGGAGGCGATGTCGAGACGCCCCGCCTGACGCGAGGGGGCGCTTGATCGCCGCGCCGCATCGGCGCACCTGTTGGGGCGGCAACGGGAGGACCTGCGATGACCGTCGAGATCCGAGAGATCGCCCGCCACGAGGGCGGGCCGATCCACGAGGCCGCGCTGCAAAGCGAGGCCGCCCGCGTGCGGCTGCTGAGCTGGGGCGGCGTGCTGCGCGACTGGCGCGCCGCGGTGGGGGGCGGCTGGCGGCCCTGCACGCTGGGCCTCGCGCGGTTCGAGGATTATCCCGCCCACTCGCCCGCCTTCGGAGCGATCTGCGGCCGGGTCGCGAACCGCATCGGCGGCGCGCGCTTCGCGCTGGAGGGGCGCGAGGTGCGCCTGACCCCCAACGAGGGGCGCAACCTGCTGCACGGCGGGCGGGGCCTGTCGCGCCGCACCTGGCGGATGGAGGCGGCCGCGGGCGGCCTGCGCCTGAGCTACGACAGTCCCGACGGCGAGGACGGCTTCCCCGGCGCGGTGGCCTTCGAGGTCTTCGTGCGGCTCGAAGGCGCGCGGCTGATCTACGAGATGCACGCCCGCCCCGACCGCCCGACGCCGATCAACCTGGCGCAGCACGCCTACTGGAACCTCGACGGGGGCGGCGACGTGCTCGACCAGCGCCTGACGCTCGACGCGCAGGCCTGGGCCGAGATCGACGCCGAGAAGATCCCCACCGGCCGGCTGATCCCGGCGGGCGAGGGCCTGCCGGACTTCCGGATGGGGCGCACGCTGCGCGGCGCGGACGGGCAGGGGATCGCGATCGACCACGCCTACGCGCTGACCGGGGGCCGCGACCCCGCGCGCCCCGCGGCGGAGCTGGAGAGCTCGGCCGGCGATCTTCGCATGCGGCTGTGGACCGATCAGCCCAGCGTGCAGGTCTATGACGCGCCCGCCCTGTCGCTCAGCGCGCCCGGCCTCGACGGCCCGCCGGCGGGACCCTTCGGGGGGCTGTGCCTCGAGGCGCAGAACTTCCCCGACGCGCCGAACCGGCCGGAGTTCCCCAGCCCGATCGCCACGCCCGAGGCGCCCTATTTCCAGAAGCTGGAGATCGAGATCGCGCCCACGTAGGGCGCATTTCAATGCGCCATGACCGGCGCCCATGGGGGGCGGACCGGGGCGCGTGGAGCGGCGCATTGAAATGCGCCCTACGCGGCGGTGAACGGGGACGGACGCCGGGGGCGCTCCCGCGCCCCGGGCCTCAGCCGTTCATCAGCCGCGCGACCTGGTCGGCGATGGGGTCGGTGGGCAGCGAGGGGGCGTCGGCGCTGACCCGCTCGGGCGCGTCGACCCGCCGCCAGGTCTCGCCCTGGTAGATCTCGAAGGGCGTGAACTTGGCCTTGTAGTCCATCTTCGGCGAGCCGGGGACCCAGTAGCCGAGGTAGACGTAGGGCAGGCCCGCGGCCCGCGCGATCTCGAGATGGTCGAGGATCATGTAGGTGCCGAGCGAGCGGCGATCCTCCTCCGGCTCGAAGAACGAGTAGACCATCGACAGCCCGTCGGCGAGCACGTCGGTCAGGCAGGCGCCGACGAGCACGTCGGGCCCGCGCTCGCCCTTGGCGCGGTCGGGGGCGCGGCGATACTCGACGACGCGGGTGCGCACCGGCGTCTCCTCGATCATCGCGGCGAACTCGAAGGCGTCCATCTCCGCCATGCCGCCGTCGGCATGGCGACGGTCGAGATAGCGGCGGAACAGGTCGTACTGGTCCTCGGTCGCCTGGGCCTCGGCCGCGTGGCGGGCGAGGTCGGCGTTGCGCGCCCGGATCCGGCGCAGCGTGCGTCCGGGGCGGAAGCCCTCGACCGGGATGCGGGTCGACAGGCACGCGTTGCAGCCCGCGCAGGACGGCCGGTAGACCACGCCCTGGCTGCGGCGGAACCCGCGCAGCGACAGGAAGTCGTTGACCGCGGCGGCGTCGGGGTTGCGCAGGGTGGTGAACAGCTTCCGTTCCGACCGCCCGTCCAGGTAGGGGCAGGGCTGCGGGGCCGTCACGAAGAACTGCGGCGCGATCTTTCCCTGATGGTGGCTCATGGACCTCTGGGGAGACCTCCGGGGACCTCTGAAACGAGTCGCAACTTAGCAGCCGGTCATCAACCCGTCATCATTCCCGCCGCGCAAACGCGTTCAGGATCCTGCGACCATGGCGCCGGCGCCATGATTTTCCGCCGGTTCGTTCGTTGGGAAAATCAACCGCCGCGCCGGAGGCCCCGCGTCCCGTTCCGGAACGGCGCGCCGCCCCAGAACGGGGAACGCCCGGAGACCTCGCGGTCTCCGGGCGCGTCAGGCCCCGACGTCGGGGGAGAGGGGGAAGACCCCGCCGCCGGGGCCTCGGTCCCCCCGAAGGGCGACCGGTCCGCGTGGGCGCCTGCGCGCGATCGCGCGGCGCCCGGGTCTTCGGGCCCGGGACCCGCGTCAGGTCCCGGGCGAGGCGCCCGCCGGGCCGTGGCCCGTCAGGCGGTGGCGGCGTCGGCCGTCGGCCGGCGGCGGTCGTCCATGAACTGGTCGAACTCGGCCTGGTCCTTGGCCTTGCGCAGCCGCTCGAGGAACGCCTGGAAGGCCTCCTGCTCCTCCTCGAGGCGACGCAGGGTCTCCTCCTTGTAGCTGTCGAAGGCGGTGTTGCCGCTCGACTGGTAGACGCCGCCCGCGCGACGTTTCCAACGGGAGTTGCAGCCCTTGCCCATGCGTCCGCTCCAGATCATGTAGAAGAGAAAGGCGAGCCCCAGCGGCCACGCCACGATGAAGAGGAAGACCATCGCTCCGATCCAGCCGGGCTTGCCCCAGTGGTCCAGCGTGGCTTCCCCGCGTTTCAGCAGGTCCTTGATCCTGTCCATCTCCGTCTCGGTCCTCTCAGATGTCGATGTGAATGTAATTCACATTTACATAGATGGGCGACCCCGGCCGCTTCGCAAGAGGGGTCCCGCGGAATTCCGCACGGGATTTTCACGCAGGGCGGCGCGCGATCCGTCGGGGGGGCTGAGCAGGGGCTCAGCGCGCCTCGGCAGGCGCCGCGGCGGCGGCGACATGGTCGTCGAGGTCGGGGATCAGCCGGCGCAGGTGGTCGAGGTCGGGGGGCGGCGTCTCGCCGTCGTCGTCCAGGATCGCGTCGAGCGGATCCTCACGCCCCTCGGGGTCCCGCTCGGGCCAGGCGGGGTCGCCGTAGATCATCGCCCGCTCGAAACGGGTCGCGCAGACGCCCCCGCCCAGCACGGCCGAGGCGAAGGCGGGCGGGCGACGGATCGCGGCGTGGGCGGCGCGGTTGAAGCGGCGGCAGGCGGCCTCGGCCTCCGGGTCCGGGGCCGCCGAGGGCCGCAGCAGGCCGCCGGCGAGCAGCACCACCAGCGTCTGGCGCACCCGGTGCGGATCGTGGCCGCCGGCGGCCACGTGGGCGATCGCCTCGGCCATCGTGCACGGCCCGCGCGCGGCGAAGGCGAGGGCGGGGACCGCGATCCCGGGCTTCGGCTCCACCCGGCCGCGGGCGGCGAGGATCGAGGGCGCCGCCGACAGGGGGGCGGCGGCGATCACCGACAGGCGGTCGAGCTCGGCCTCGGCCTGCGCGGGGGCCAGCGCCTCCTGGCCGCGGGCGAAGACGTCCATGCGGAAGGTGCGGCCGGCGGCGATGTCGCGCAGCATCTCGGCGTCGCCCCGGCCCAGCCGCTCGGCCTCGGCCAGGCGCTCGCGCACGGGGGCGGAGAAGGCGAGGCGGTCGAAATTGTCGGTCAGCCGCGCGGACCCGAGGTAGGACAGGCGCGCCGGCGCCAGCGCCTCGGCGACCTCGTGGGGCCAGCAGGCGCCGGCGCCGGCGGGCAGGTATTCGTGGGCGAGATACTCCATCGGGAACCGCGACAGCCGCCGGGTGAAGCGCGACAGCGCCGGCGAGGCGCGCAGCAGGCCCGCCTGCGCCTCGTCCAGCACGGCGAAGAAGCCCTGCGCCTCGCGGATCGCGCGTTCGGCCGCGGGGCCGCGGCGGCCGGCGGCGAAGCTCGCGACGAGCGCGCGGAACGGCTCGATCGCGGCCCATCCCGCGGCGGCGTTGTAGCCCAGGTAGACCAGCGCGCCCGGCGCCGTCGCCTCGCGCAGCAGGCGGGCGAGGTCGGCGCGCGCGGCGGCGTCGAGCCAGGTCCAGACCCCGTGCGCCATCGCCACGTCGAAGCGGCCGAGCGCGGCGGGATCGGCGAGCAGCTCCTCGAACGAGGCCTCCAGGAAGGCGACGTTGCCCAGCTCCGCGGCGTCGGCCAGCGCCCGCGCGCGCAGCACGTGGTCGGGGTCCGCGTCGACGCCCACGAAGCGGTGGCGCGGGTTGGCGGCGGCCAGCAGCGACAGGCCGAAGCCCGCGCCGCACCCGAGGTCGAGCACCCGCAGCGGCCGGTCGAGCGCGATGGGCCGCCGCCCGCGCAGCGCCTGCAGGGCGTGGAGCATCAGGGGCGCGGCCTCGGGCTGGAAGCTCGCGACATAGTTGCGGTCGACCCGGTATCCCCCCGTGGCGCTCATCGCCCTGGCCCTGTCGTTTCGGGGCCCGGCGCGCGGGTCGGGCG
This sequence comes from Albimonas pacifica, assembly GCF_900113695.1. Classification (GTDB taxonomy): domain Bacteria; phylum Pseudomonadota; class Alphaproteobacteria; order Rhodobacterales; family Rhodobacteraceae; genus Albimonas; species Albimonas pacifica. Next base: position 362,840 of record NZ_FOQH01000005.1, read on the forward strand.
CGGTCGCCCCCGGACCCCCGCGCCCGTTCCGGAGCCTGGCGAGGGCGGAACGGACGCGGGGAACTCCCCGCGGGGGCGGGCGGGGAGAGGGGCGTCAGAAATCGGAAGTGTCCCCCCCGCCGAAGTCGTAGTCGGCCAGCGGATCCCAGGCCGAGCGGCCGTCGCCGCCGTCGTCGTCCGCCTCGCCGATCTTGAACATCAGCACCGGGGTGGACTTGTCGACGGACCGGCCCAGGCCCTTGATCTCGTGGACCAGGATCTCGAGCCCCTCGAGCTCCTCGGCCGCGTCCTTGAGATAGGCGAGCGCGCGCGCGTCGGCCGCCGAGACCCCGTCGAGCTTGAGGAAGAAGTCCGCCGCGGCCGTCGAGGCAGCCTCGCGCACCTTCTGCACGGCGGGCAGGAGCAGGCTCGCGACATGCACGCTGGCGGAGCCGTCCACCAGCAGGTCGTCGAACCGGTCGAAGAGCGCGATGGCCTCGCGTTCCGTTTCGTCGAGCCGCTTGAGGAGATCGCGGTCGTCCGCGATCTCGTCGAGCTCGACCCAGTTGCCGCTCAGGTCATGGACGTTCGCCTTGCCGGCGCCGCCGCCGCCTCCGCTGCTTGCAGGCATGTCGGATCCTCCCCAGGGTCGTCCGGCCCGGTCCCCGCCGGGCGCATGACGTAGGGGAATATGGCGCATCGAGATTGAACTGCGGGTGAGCCGGCCGGACGGGCGCCGTTCATCTGGCCCGCCCGGGCGGGGGCCGGCGTCTGCGGCTCAGAACCGCCGCCACAGGCCCAGGCGCACCTGCACGCCGTCGGCGACCGCGCGGCTCCACGGCGTCGCCTCGACCTGGAGCGAGAGGCTGTCGCCCGCCCCGATCTCGCGCACCGCGATCAGCGAGACGCGCGTGGCCTGCCAGGCGCGCGCGCCGCGGAAGCCGCGGACCGCGGCCTCGCCGTCGAGATCCGCCTCGATCTGGGCCATGGCGAGCCAGCCCGGCGCCGGGCGCAGGCCGAGCACGGCGGCCCCCAGCGCGCGGTCGGCCTCGTCTCCCGCCGTCTCGACCCGCCAGCCGACCGAGGCCTCGGTCCAGGCGTCGCCCAGGGCGGTGGCGAAGCCCTTGCCCCACATCAGCCGGGCGGCCATGTCGGCGCCGTCGTCGGCCTTGAGCACCCCGCCCCCCGCCTCGGCCTGAAGGGAGACGACGTGCCCCGTTTCGCTCTGCAGGAGGCGGGCGCGCACGAAGCCCTCCACCCGGCCCTCGAACCGTCCGGGCTGGCCGGGGTCGATCACCTGGTTGCTGTTGAAGCCGACCGTGAGGCCGTCGAGCAGCCCGTGCTCCATATAGCGGTCGCGGCGCAGGCCGGTGGGCCCGTCGGGATCGGGAGCGGCGGCGGTCGAGAGGAAGCTCGTCCCCGGCTCCGCCGTCCAGGCGCCGGCGAGCGCGGGCGGCGGGCCGAGGGCGAGGCCAAGCAGCAGCGCGGCCGCCGGCCATGGCGCGCAACGGCGGATCGGGCGGCGCAGTCCGGGAAGGGGCATGGCGGGCTCCGTCCATCAGGGGATGACGGGGCCGATGGTGACGCTTGTAGGTAAACGAAGGCTTAGCGCCGCTGCACAGGTCTGGCCGCGGGGCGCGGCGCAGGCGAAACGGGCCGGCGCGGCGGCCGGCCCGTCGTGCAAGGGGGATGGGGCCTCAGGCGCGGGCCTGGGCGAACCTGCGGTCGACCAGCGCGAACAGAGCCATGCCCGCGACCATCGCGGCGAGGAACACCGCCACCGGCGCGCCGCCGATGGCCAGCGCCGCCAGCCCGCCGCCCGGGCAGATCCCCGAGAGGCCCCAGCCGATCCCGAAGAGCGCCGAGCCGCCGACCAGCCGCGCGTCGATCTGCGGGCGGGCGGGGCCGGGCATGGCGCCGCCGAAGACGGCGGCGCGCCGCGGGCGGGCCAGGAGCCAGGCCGCCGCGCTGACCGACATGGCGCCCGCCATCACGAACATCAGCGTGGGGTCCCAGGTCCCCGCGGGGATCGCCAGCACGTCGAGGAAGGCCAGCACCCGCGCCGGGTTGGCCATGTCCGAGACCAGCAGGCCGAGCCCGAAGGCCAGCCCCACGACGAAAGCGAGAACTCTGCGCATCGTCTCCTCCCCTCAGAGCAGCCGGCCGAGCGCCACGGTGGCGATCGCGGCCCCCATGAACACGCCCATCGCCGTCAACGAGCGCCGCGACAGCCGCGCCGCCCCGCAGACCCCGTGGCCCGACGTGCAGCCGGAACCCAGCCGGGCCCCGAAGCCCACCAGCAGGCCCGCCACGATCAGGGTCGGGGCGTCCGCCTCGACCACGATCTCCTTCACCCCGCCGAGGCCGAGGTAGAGCGCCGGCGCCAGGATCATCCCCAGCAGGAACAGCGCGTTTTCCGCCGTCAGCAGCCGCCCGGCGCGCCCGCCGGGAAGACCGCGCATCAGGTCCTCGATCAGCCCGCCGGCGATCCCGGAAATTCCCGCGATCCGCCCCGAGCCCAGCAGCAGCAGCCCCGAGGCCGCGCCGATCAGCGCGCCGCCCAGGAGGCCCAGGATCCAGTCAGGGTTCATGTGCTCATTCCGTCAAGAATTCGATTACGCGAATATATATTGCACGTAAAATCGCTGTGCAAGAGGCGTGACGAAACCGAACGCCGCCGCGCTGCGTAAACCCTGGCAGAGGACCGACAGAGATCGAGGAGCGCGAGATGCCCGCCACCCGGCCGACCCGACCCGCCCGCCGCCGGCGCGATCGCCTGCGCCCGGGCCTGCGCCTCGCCGCCGCCCTGGCGCTCGCGCTCGCGCCCGCGGCGCCGTTTCCCGCCGCGCAGGCGCAGGAGGCGGGGCAGGGGGCCGACCTGCGCGCGGCGATCGAGGGGCAGCTCGAAGCCTTCCTCGCCGGCGACGTCGAGGCGGCCTGGGGCTTCGCCTCGCCCGACATCCAGGGCCTGTTCGGCTCGCCGGAGAATTTCGGGCGGATGGTGCGGCAGGGCTATCCGATGGTCTGGGCGCCCGCGGAGTGGCGCTTCGGCGAGCTCGCCCCCGAGACCACCCCCGGCGGCCCGCGCCTGCGCCAGTCGGTGATCCTGCGCGACGCCTCCGGCGCGCTGTGGATCGCCGACTATTGCATGATGCCGATGGAGGGGGGCTGGCGGATCGACGGCGTGACTTTGCGCAAGCCCGAGTCGACCGGCGTCTGAGGCCCCGCCGCGCCCTCAGAGCCCCAGCGAGTCCTCGCCCGCGTCGAGCATGATCGGGATCACGATCTCCTCCTCGTCGAAGAGGTGACGGTCCATCAGCCGGTCCATGCGCCGCAGCTCCTCGAGCACCTCGGCCATCGGGCGCTTGGGGTCGGAGGGCCCCGCCTGCAGCGCGTTCAGCGCCCCCACCGCGCCGGCCTGGAAGCGGTCGAGCGCGTCGTGGATGGCGTGGTGGTCGCGGTCGAGGATGTCGAACCCCCGCTGCAGCCTGGGCTGCAGCTTCAGGAGCGCGGGAAAGTAGTGCATGTCCTCGATCTGGTGATGACCGTGGAGCTGCTGGAGGAAGAAGCCGGCGATCCGGCCGAACTCGTTGCTCCAGCGTCCGACGGGCTTTGCGCCGTCGAGCGCCTCGTCGGTCAGCCGGGTCATCACGGTCATCGCCTCGCGGAACATGGCGTGGCGGTCGAGGTAGAAGCGCGTCGTCGGCCCGAAGTTGGGGTGGTCGCCCCAGATCAGGCGCGGGTAGTCGCCCAGCAGGAAGCGCAGGTCCTCGGGCAGTCCGGGACGCTGGTCGAGGGCGAGCTCTGGGGGCAGGTTCGGACTCTGGGGGGCGGTCATCGGCGGCTCCGGCGCTGGTCGGCCAGACGGTAGGCCGGGCGGCGGCGGAGGCCAAGGGACACGGATCGTTTCCGCATCGCGAACAGGCGCCGGGAGGGGGAGGCGCCCGCCTCCCCCTCCCGGCGGCGGATCAGAGATAGGCCGCCAGCAGCAGGGCGGTCAGCGGCCCGGCGAGGTCGCCGAAGAGGCTGCTCGACCCGAAGGAGCCGTAGCCGACGTCGAAGGCGCTCGGCTGCCAGGCCTGGTAGCCGCCGGCGTAGGGCGAGGAATATCCCGTGCGGTAGACCCGCGTGGGATAACCGTCGATCACCCGCACCACGCGCGGCGCGGGGCGCGCGTCCCAGCCGTAGGGATAGGCGTGCGCGGCCGAGCCCAGCCCGAAGAGCGAGCTCACCGGATCCGGCCGCCAGCCGAAGACCGGCGCGACCAGCGAGGCGTGGGAGACCTGGCGCGGGCGGACCCAGCGCGGCTCGGCCGCGCGGATCACGCGCACCTGTCGCGGCTGGCTCCAGCCGGAGGACCAGCGGGCGTCGCGGGTCGGGGCGAACAGCAGGAACCCCCGGTCGCGGCGATAGTCCCGGTCGTCGTAGCGGTCCCAGTAGGAAGCCTCGCGCCAGCCGTAGCGCTCGCTGCGGTCGTGGTCGTGGTCGCGATGCCAGCCCGCCCAGCGCCGGCGCTCGTCCTCCCAGCGGTCGCGCCGGTCGGCGTCGCGCCAACGGCGGTCGTCGTCGCGCCAGCGGCGGTCGTCGTCCTGCCAGCGCCGGTCGTCGCCGCGCCAGCGGCGGTCGTCGTCCGCCCAGCGGGGGTCGCGCCGGCGGGGATCGTCGTCGCGCCAGTCGCGGCGCGCGAACCGGTCGCGGTCGTCGTCGCGCCACGCGGGCCGCGCGGGGCGCGGATCGTCGCGGGTCCCGTGGCGGTAGAGCAGGCGCGGATCGTCCCGGCGCAGGTCCTCGCGGCGCGCCTCGCGGCGGTCGTCGCGCCGGTCCTCGCGGCGCGCCTCCCGGCGCTCGTCGCGGCGGTCCTCGCGCCACTCGCGCACGGCCTGGCGCTTGGCGCCGCCGCGCTCGGCCGGCCGGTCGCGGTCGTCGGCCTTGCGGGCGGTCTTGCGCTCGTCGCGCCGGGCGGGCCCGCCCGACTTGCCGCCGCCCTTGCGGCCTTCGGCGGCCTGGCGCTTGCCGCCCTGCCGCTTCGCCCCGCCCGCGGCCTGGCGCTTCTTCTTGGCCTGGGCCTTGCGCTTGGCCTGGGCGCGGTCGGCCTTTCCGGCGACCGTGAGCACCTCGGCTCCGGCCGGGCCGGAGGCGGGGATCTGGATCGACGGGACCGCCGGCGCCGCGACGGGCGCCAGCAGCGCTCCAGCCGCGACCCCGGCGACGATGAGCGAGCGGATCTTCATGGTCCTGGCTCCTTCTCGGGGTTCGGGGTCTTCTTCATGAGTGTCGCCGATCAAGGCGATCCGGCGCCGAAAGCGGCGCGCTCGCGCGGCCCGGGCCCGCCTATTCCGCCCGGCGGCGCCGCGCGCCGCCCTGTGGCCGCCCCGTGCAGGCGGAGTTCATCCGCCAGCCCCCGCGGCGGGGCGGGGAAGGGGGCGCGGCGCGCAGGCGCGCGCCGCGCCCCGGCCGGCAGGCCGCCGCCGGCCGCCCCCGCCCGGCGCCGCGGAGGGATCGCGCGGCGCCCGGGGGCGGAGGAGGGCGTCTCGGCGGGGGGCGTCTTGGCTTCTCGCCCGCCGGACGCCCCTTGCACGCGGCCGGGCTCCGGCTCCGGCGGGCGGAGGGCTCGCGCGCGGGCACGAGCGCGTGAGGCGGCGGCACGAGAAGGGGCGCCGCGGTCTCCCGCGGCGCCCCTGGATGCGGCGTCGATCCGATCCGGCGGAGCCGGGATCAGTTCTTCGACTTGTCGACCATCTTGTTCTGCGCGATCCAGGGCATCATGGCGCGCAGCTTCTCGCCGACTTCCTCGATCTGGTGGGCGTCGTTGTTGCGGCGGATCGCCTTGAACATCGGCGCGCCGGCCTTGTACTCGCGCATCCACTCGGACACGAACGCGCCCTGCTGGATGTCGGTCAGGACCTTCTTCATCCGGGCCTTGGTCTCCTCGCGCGGGAGGATCTGCGGGCCCGAGTGATACTCGCCGAACTCCGCGGTGTTGGAGATCGAGTAGTTCATGTTGGCGATGCCGCCCTCGTAGATCAGGTCCACGATCAGCTTCACCTCATGGAGGCACTCGAAATAGGCCATCTCGGGGGCGTAGCCGGCCTCGACCAGGGTCTCGAAGCCCATCCGGATCAGCTCGACGAGGCCGCCGCACAGGACGGCCTGCTCGCCGAACAGGTCGGTCTCGCACTCTTCCTTGAAGTCGGTCTCGATGATGCCCGACCGGCCGCCGCCGATGCCCGAGCAGTAGCTCAGCCCGATCTCCAGCGCGCGGCCCGAGGCGTTCTGGTGCACGGCGACCAGGCAGGGCACGCCGCCGCCCTTCACGAACTCGCCGCGCACGGTGTGGCCGGGGCCCTTGGGGGCCATCATGATCACGTCCACGCCGGACTTCGGCTCGATCAGGCCGAAGTGCACGTTCAGACCGTGGGCGAAGGCGATCGCGGCGCCGTCCTTCAGGTTGTCGTGGATGTACTTGTAGTAGGTCTCGGCCTGCAGCTCGTCGGGCATCGCCATCATGATGACGTCGGCCCACTTGGCGGCCTCGTCGATGGACTTGACGGCGAGGCCGGCGGCCTCGGCCTTGGCGGCCGACGCGGAGCCGGGGCGCAGGGCGACGGCGAGGTTCTTCGCGCCCGAGTCCTTCAGGTTGAGGATATGCGCGTGACCCTGCGAGCCGTAGCCCACCACGGCCACGTTCAGGTCCTTGATCAGGTTGATGTCGCAGTCGCGATCGTAATAGACGCGCATGGGTCTCCCCTTCGGTTCGGGCGCTTCGCGTTTCGTTGCATTGCGGCGAAGGGGCCTCCACCGCAATTTCCGTGCGCGGGGTAGACGAGGGGCGACGCTTTGTCCAGCGGCGCCGCGAGCGCGCGCGCCCCTTGCGCCACGCCTGACGCAGGGGCGGCGCGGGCGTCGCGCAGGCGAAGGCCCGCCCCGGGGGTCGGGGCGGACCGGCGGACGCGCCTTGCGCGCGCCCGGTCGTCTGGGGATCGCCGGAGCGCGGTCAGCCCCGGATCGAGACTTCCTCGTCCTCCGTGAGCAGCATGTGCTCTTCGGGATCGTCCTCGCGCATCCGGTCGAGGTCGCCCTCGGTCAGATAGTCGAGGCGCACCTCTTCGTCGGCCATCGAGACGGCCGAGAGGGGCACGAAGTAATAGGTCTCGTCGAGGCCGAGGAAGTCGCCGCTCTCGATCAGGAGGCGGGCGTCCTCGCCGTCGCGGGTCACGCCCGCGACCTCGCCCAGGTCCTCGCCGCCGGCGCCCACGACGCTGCGGCCCTCGAGGTCGGCGACGCGCATGAAGCGCTCGGGCATCTCCTCGCCCATCTCGTCGGCGGCGACGGCGCCGCGCATCTTCTCGGAGAGATCCTCGCGAAGCTGGGCCTCGTCCTCGGAGTCGCGGGCGTCGTACATCTCGCCGCGCTCGCGGTCGAGCACCTCGCGGCTCTTCAGCTCGCCGGCGGCGGGGGTGGAGTCGGTCGCCGAGGCGGCCGGCTCGTCGCGCCCGGCCTGCTTGCCGTCGTTGATCGGGTCGGAGGACTGCGCGAAGGCCGGACCGGCGAGGGGCAGGGCGACGGCTGCGGCGCCGGCGAGCAGGGCGAAGCGGGTGGTCGGTTTCATCAAGCGAACCTTTCGAGGGTCGGACGCCGCCCTCGGGGGGCGACGGGCCGGAGCCGTGGAAATGCGGCCCGGCTATTTCCGCGGCGCCCTGATCCTCTTCGCCGGGCGCCGGTCGGGGGACGACGTCGCGCCTCCGTCCGACTGCGCACCACCTCGGTCCCGAGATGGCGCTCGGACGGCGGCGAGGCGCCGGGTTCTGGGAGACTTCTGGCCCATTTCGCGACACGCCCCCGCGACGGGCGGCGGGCGCGGCGGCGGAGGCGCTCCGCCCCCCGTCCGCCCCCGCGCCGCCGCGTCGCCTTGCGCGCGGGGCCGGGCGCGGCTACCTCCTCGCGGAACGGGAGAGAGACGGAGACCAACGCCCATGATCGGACGCCTGAACCACGTGGCCATCGCCGTGCCGGACCTCGAGGCCGCCTGCGCCCAGTATCGCACCGCGCTCGGCGCGAACGTGGGCGCGCCGCAGGACGAGCCCGATCACGGCGTCACCGTGGTCTTCATCGAGCTGCCCAACACCAAGATCGAGCTGCTCTATCCGCTCGGCGAGAACTCGCCGATCAAGGGCTTTCTCGACAAGAACCCCTCGGGCGGCATCCACCATGTCTGCTACGAGGTCGACGACATCATCGCCGCGCGCGATCATCTCAAGGCGTCGGGCGCCCGGGTGCTGGGCGACGGAGAGCCGAAGATCGGCGCGCATGGGAAGCCCGTGCTGTTCCTGCACCCCAAGGACTTCAACGGCACGCTGACGGAGCTCGAACAGGTTTGACCATCACCGCCGCCATCGTCCTGCTCGCCGTCATCTGGTTCATGACCCTCTACATCTCGCTTCCGATCGGGATGAAGAGCCAGGGGGACGTGGGCGAGGTGGCGCCGGGCACCCCCGCCTCGGCCCCGTCGGACTTCGCGCTGAAGCGCAAGCTGATGTGGGTGACGATCATCGCGACGCCGATCTGGATCGCCGTGTGCCTGGTGATCTGGTTCGTGCCCTGGTCGATGGGCGACCTCGACTTCTACTCTGGCATCGAGCCGGGCTGGAAGGTCGAGCGCGAGGCGGCCGCCGCCGCCGGGGCGGCCGCCCAGGCCGACTGAGCCCTGGGGCCGTCGAGAGATGAAAGGGGCGGACGCCGCAGCGTCCGCCCCTTTTTCATGCCCGCCCGCGCGATGCCTGCCGTTCGAGCGCATGCCGTGCCGCGTCGCGACGCGCCCCGGGCCTGACCCGGGGCGTCCTGCGGCCGGCCGGTGGGCGCGCGCCCCGCGTCGGCTCCGGCGGCACGGTCCGGCCGAGGCCCCGGGTCAAGCCCGGGGCGCCCGTGGGGCCGGGGTCGCGCCTCCGCCCCCGCCGACGGTTCGTGCGGCGAGCGGCGGGGCGGGCCTCAGCCCACCCGGAACCGCGTGCCGGGGGCGGGGGGATCGTTGGGGGGGCCGGCGAAGCACTGGGCCTTGGCCATCCACTCGGCAGCGACCGGGCCGGTCACCGAGAGGTCCACGTCGGCGATGTTGCGGGTCTGGGCGACCACCTGGCAGAAGGCGACGGCCGGGCCCTCGACCCGCTCGGCGTCCGAGGGCTCGTTCCACTCCCAGATCTCGCCGGAGGGGGCGGTGAGGCGGATGTAGGGCTTGGTCTCCGGCACGGGCTCCTTGCGGTTCACGAAGGTCCAGCCGAAGGTGTTCACGCCCAGCATGGCGATGTTGCGGATGTAGTCGTGTTCGGTCCGCTCGGCGCCCAGGATGTCGTAGACCTCCTGGCCGTGGGCCCAGGTCTCCATCAGGCGGGCGGTGATGAAGCTGCGCGCGCTCATGTCCGGGCCCGCCCACTTCAGCCGCGCCTTGGGATCGGCGGGGGCGAAGAGGTCGGCCACCTTCTCGCAGGTCTCGATCCACGCTTTCAGCAGCGCCTGGCCCTTCAGGCCCTCCAGATAACGATCGGTGTAGGCGATGGTGGTCTCGCCCGACTCGCGCGCGGCCTTCAGGTCGGCGAAGAGCGCCAGCAGCGCCGGCTCGTCGACCAGCGCCATCTCGGCGGCGAGGTTGAAGAAATGCAGGTGCTGGACGACCGTGTCGATGGTCCAGCCCTTGAACTGCGTCTCCTGCGCCATCTGCGCGTCGGTGGCGTCGGCCAGCAGGGCGTGCAGCCCCCGGCTCTCGGCGCGGAAATCCTCGGCCTGCTCCAGCATCTCGTTCCTCCCTCGGACATACTCCGCGGTACGTCCACCTTGCGGCGGCGTCCGTTTCGGGGGAGGTTCTCGCATGTCGCGAACCGGCGCGGAAGTCGTCGGGGGAGACGAGGGGGCCGCGGGCCCCCGGGCCTGGAGACGCCGGAGGAGACGCAGATGGACGGAGCGGCAAGGACCGCGCCTGCGGGAATCGATCCCGCCGTGGCCGCGGGGGCGGCGGGGCTGACGGTGGCGGATCTCTTCGCCCAGCGCGCGAAGCTCGACGCCGGGCGCATCGCGCTGGAGGAGGGCGAGCGCACCTGGACCTACGCCCAGCTCGACGCCCGCGCCTCGCGGCTGGCGAACGCGCTGGCCGCGCGCGGCGTGGGCCGGGGCGACCGGGTGGCGATCCTGTCGGAGAACCGGGCGGAATACATCGAGCTGCTGCTCGCCTGCGCCCGCCTCGCCTGCATCGCCGCCTGCCAGAACTGGCGCATGGCCGACGGCGAGCTGCGCCACTGCCTCGGGCTGGTCGAGCCCGCGCTGATCGTCGCCTCGCCCCGCTTCGCGCAGACCGCCGCCGGCCTCGCCGCGGAACTGCCCGGCGCGCCGGAGGTGCTGGAGCTGGGCGCGCCTTACGAGGCCGCGCTGGCCGCGGAATCCGAGCAGCCCCCCGCCGCGCGGCCGCATCCCGAGGACGGGCTGGTGATCCTTTACACCTCCGGCACCACGGGCCTGCCGAAGGGGGCGCTGATCTCCCAGCGCGCCGAGGTGGCGCGTGCGATGGTGGCGGCCTCGGACCTGCCGACCACGCCCGAGGACGGCTTCGTCGCCTGGGCGCCGCTGTTCCACATGGCCTCGACCGACACCTCCCTCGCGACGCTGATGAACGGCGGCAAGGTGATCGTGATGGACGGCTACGAGCCTGACGCGCTCGCCGAGGTGGTCGCGAAGGAGCGGATCGGCCGCCTGACCCTGATGCCCGGCATGATCGGCGGCTTCATCGAGGCGATGAAGCGCCAGGGCAAGCCCGCCGCGGGCGTCAAATACTGCGGGGTCATGGCCGACCTGGTGCCGCGCGAGCAGCTGGTGGAGATCACCACGCTGCTCGACGCCCCCTATCTCAACACCTTCGGCGCGACCGAGACCGGCTCCACCCCCGCCTCCCGCGGCCGCATCCCCGTCGGCCAGGCGCCGGCGCGCCTCGACAAATCCCAGAACTCCTGGTGCCTCGTGAAACTGGTGGACGAGGAGGACCGCGAGGTCCCCGACGGCGAGCCGGGCGAGATGTGCGTGCGCGGCCCCACCCTGTTCTCCGGCTACTGGAACAACCCCGAGACCAACGCCAAGGACTTCCGCGGCGGCTGGTTCCACATGGGCGACGTCTTCACCCGCAACCCCGACGGCACGCTCAGCTTCGTCGACCGCCGCAAGTACCTCATCAAGTCGGGGGGCGAGAACATCTACCCCGCCGAGATCGAGCGCGTGCTCCTCGCCTTCCCCGGCGTGGTCGACGCCATCGTGGTCCGGCGCGAGGACGCCAAGTGGGGCGAGGTCCCCGTCGCCTTCGTCGTGCGCCGCGACGAGAGCGTCACGGAAGAAGCCCTGGTCGAGGCCTGCCGGGGCGAGATCGCCCGCTACAAGATCCCCAAGGCCGTGCGCTTCGTCGAGGACGCGGAGCTGCCCCGCTCGGTCACCGGCAAGATCAAGCGCCAGGACCTGGAAGCGCGACTGAAACAGGAGCGGGCCTGAAAGCCCGCCGCAAAGGAGGAACCATGTCCAAGCTGCTCAAGGAAATGCGGGGCCACGTGATGGTCCTGACCCTCAACCGCCCGGAGAAGAAGAACGCCTTCGACCCCGAACTGCTGTGCAACCTCGCCGACGCCTTCGCCGAAGCTCGTGACGACGACGGCGTGCGCGCGGTGGTGGTCACCGGCGCCGGCGACACGTTCTGCGCGGGCGCGGATCTCGGCCGGCTGATCCCGCTGATCTCCAAGGCCCGCGGGGCCGAGGACGAATACGACGAGCGCTACCTCAAGGACCGCGAGCTGGGGGCCAAGGGCCTGCTGCGCGGCTTCGATGTGGAAAAACCGGTGATCGCGGCGATCAACGGCCACGCCATCGCCGGCGGCATGGAGCTGGTGCAGGGCACCGACCTGCGCGTCGCCGCCGACACGGCGAAGTTCGGCGTGCAGGAGGTCAAGTGGGCGCTGTTCCCCGCCGGCGGCTCCTCGGTCCGCCTGCCCGAGCAGCTTCCCTTCGCCCGCGCCATGGAGCTCTTGCTGACCGGCGACCTGATCGACGCGAAGACCGCGATGGACTGGGGGTTCCTCAACCGCGTGGTCCCGCAGGACCAGGTGCTGGAGACCGCGATCGAGCTCGCCGAGAAGATCGCCGCCAACGGCCCGCTGGCGGTGAAGATGATCCGCCGCTCGGCCCGCGCCTGCCTGGGACGCACCGAGCCGGAGGCGCTGGCGCTGGAGCAGGAGTTCGCGGGCCCCGTCTTCGCCTCGGAGGACGCGCGCGAGGGGCCGAAGGCCTTCCTCGAGAAGCGCAAGCCGCAGTTCAAGGGACGCTGAGTCCGGCGGGCGGGGGGCGGTCGCCGCCCTCCGACGCTGCGGCGCCGGCCGCCCCGCTCCGGGCCTCAGGGCGCCAGCAGGTTCGTCCCGCCGAGCAGCAGCGCCGAGAGCAGCGCGGTCGCCGGCGCGGTGACCACCCAGGCCGCCACGATGGTCAGGAAATGCGAGCGGCGCACCAGCATCCGGCGGCTGCGCTCCTCGGGCGGATGCTCGGGCGCGCCGGCGCGGCGGGCGTCGCGGGCGCGGCGCGCCTCCTGCCACTCGCGCAGGAAGCCCACGCCGAAGACGCCGCCCACGGCCACGTGGGTCGAGCTGACCGGCAGCCCCAGCCAGGAGGCGAGGATCACCGTCGTCGCCGCCGACATCGCCACGCACCAGGCGCGCGGCGGGCTGAGCTTGGTGATCTCGTCGCCGACCATGCGCACCAGCCGCGGGCCGAACAGCAGCAGGCCCAGGCTGATCCCCAGCGCCCCGATGGCCATCACCCAGGGCGGCGCGACGATCGTGGCGCCGGGTTCGGCGTGCTGGGCGGCCTGGGCGATGGCGGCCAGCGGGCCCACCACGTTGGCCACGTCGTTGGCCCCGTGGGCGAAGGAGAGCAGCGCCGCCGCGATCGCCAGCGGCAGCCGGAACAGGATCTTCAGCGAGCGGGGCCGCGCCTCCATCTCGGCGCTGGCGCGCGCGATCAGCGGGCGCAGGGTCAGCCAGGTGACGAGGCCCGTCGCCGTCCCCACCGCCACCGCCTGCCAGACCTTCACCGGCGTCAGGTGCGACAGGCCCTTCAGCGCCAGGTAGGCGGTGAAGACGCCGGTCATCGCGGCGATCAGCGTCGGGGTCCAGCGGCGGCCGGCCTCCAGCGGGTCGGGCGCGCGGGCGATGCGCGACTGCAGGAAGGCCAGCAGCCCCGCCGCCACCGCGCCCCCCATCAGGGGCGAGGCGACCCAGCCCGCCGCGATGGCGCCCACCGCAGGCCAGTTCACCGCCCACAGGCCCCCGCCCGCGAGCCCCGCGCCCAGCACGCCGCCCACGATCGAGTGCGTGGTCGAGACCGGCGCCCCCAGCCAGGTCGAGAGGTTCACCCAGACCGCCGCGGCGATCATCGCGCAGATCATCGCGCGGATGAATCCCTCGGGCGTCTCGAAACCCTCGGGCGCCACGATGCCGCCGGCGATGGTGGCGACCACGTCGCCGCCCGCGATCACGGCGCCCAGGCTCTCGAACACCGCCGCGATGACGAGGGCGCCGCCCATGGTCAGCACCCGCGCGCCCACCGCCGGGCCCACGTTGTTGGCCACGTCGTTGGCGCCGATGTTGAGCGCCATGTAGGCCCCGACCCCCGCCGCCAGCACCACCGCCCAGCCCGAGCCGCCCGGCGCCAGCACCAGCGCCGCCGCCCCGCAGGCAAGCAGGATGAAGACCAGCGCCGCCCCGGGCGCGACCAGCGGACGCGAGATCGACTGGCCGCTCAGCTCCAGCCGACCGATCCGCTTGAGGTCCTTGTCCAGCTGCCGCCAGCGGTTGCTGTCCTGCCCGTCGTCCAATCCGCGCCTTTCGGTCTCCGGCGGGGCCGCGCGCGCGGGGACCTCCCCGCGGGCGGCTGGCCGCGCGGCCTCCCTCCTGCGGCAGGCGGGGCGGCATGTCCACACCCCCGACCGATTGCGTGCGGATCGGCCTCAGAGGGGCAGGGGGGCCGCGCGGGGCGGTCCGGTCCGGCGGCAGGGGCGGCGCGGCGCGCGCGCGGCGCGACCGGGAGGTCAGCGGGCAGGGCGGGCGCGGCCGCGCCCGAAGGCGCGGATCAGCTCGGCGAGGCCGGCCTCCTCCACCAGGCCCGCCGCCTCGTCGGGCGCGGCCCAGCGGCGGCGGCGCTGACCCTGCTCGGGGAAGTCGTCGGCGAGCTCGCGCACCTCGGCGGCGAAGACCATCACCTCGCTGGGCTCGGGCAGGCCGCTGTCGGAGACCTTGAGGCTGGCGAAACGGCCGACCGGGACCGCGGGCGTCTCGACGAAGCGGGCGCCGGCCTCCTCCCACGCCTCCTGCAGGGCGGCGCCGGCGAGGTCCTTGCCCCGCATCGGCCAGCCCTTGGGCAGGATCCAGCGCCCGGTGCCGCGGCTGGAGATCAGCAGAACCTCCACCCCCCGCTCGCCCTCGCGCCAGCACAGCGCCGCCACCTGCCGACGCGGCGGGCGGCGCAGCATCGGCTGCAGCACCTGGGACCAGAGGCCGGAGATGAATCTGCGCATGTCGGTCGCCCTCCGCCGGCCGTTCTTCACCCCGCCGGAGGCGGACGCAAGCCCCCGAGGCGCCCCGCCCCCGAAATGCCGGCCGCCCGAAAGGCCGGCCGCCCGAAAGGCCCGGCCCGGCGCCGCAGGGTGGAACGGGACCGCCGCGCGCAGGCCCGGGCAGGGCCGCACGGCCGGCGCCGGGCGACGCCTGTTTGTCTGGACAACTGTCGCATCTTGCGCCATGCATCCCCGACCTCGCCGCGCCTGCGGCGGGTCGGAGACAGGCGACGAAGGGAACGGACGATGGCTCAGGGATCGGGACTGCTGGCGGCGGAAGCCTACCTGCGCGCGATGAAGCGCTACGGGGTGGACGCGCTCTACTCGGTGTCGGGCACCGACTTCCCCTCGATCGTCGAGGCCTACGGGCGCGCCGGCGCCCAGTCTCCCGACCTGCCGCGGCCGCTGATCTGCCCGCACGAGAACCTCGCGGTCGCCATGGCCCACGGCCACGCGCTGATCACCGGCACGCCCCAGGCGGCGATGGTGCATGTCTCGGTCGGCACGGCGAACATGGTCTGCGGGGCGATGAACGCCGCGCGCGACAACGTGCCGATGCTGCTGTCGGCGGGGCGCACGCCGGTGACGGACTCGGACGGGCCGGCGACGCCCCACGGCACCCGCACCCGCTTCATCCACTGGGCGCAGGAGATGTTCGACCAGGCCTCGACCCTGCGCGAGGCGGTGAAGTGGGATTACGAGATCCGCCGCGGCGAGCAGGTCGAGGACGGCCTCGCCCGCGCGCTGGAGGTGGCCTCCGCCCCCCCGCCGGGGCCGGTCTACCTGTCGCTCCCGCGCGAGATGCTGGCCGAGGAGGTGAACCCCGACCGGCCGGCGCGCGCGCCCACCGTCTCGGCCCGTCTCGCCCCGGACCTCGAGGCGATCGACCGGCTCGCCTCGGCGCTCCGCGCGGCCGAGAGCCCGATGATCGTGACCGCCAACCTCGGCCGCAGCGCCACGGCGGCGGCGCTGCTCGAGACGCTGGCGGACCTGTGGGCGATCCCGGTGGTGGAGTTCAACCCGCGCACGGTGAACCTCGCCCACGACCACCCGATGCACCTGGGCTTCGACACCGGCCGGGCGATGGGCGGGGTGGACCTGGCGCTCAACATCGCCTGCGACGTGCCCTGGGTGCCCGCCGTGACCCGGCCCGCCTTCGCCGGCGCGCTGTGGGAGATCGGGCTCGACCCGGTCCACGCCCGCTATCCGATGCGCAGCTTCCAGGCCGAGGGCGCCATCGCCGCCGAGCCGGCGCTGGCCCTCGCCGCCCTGCTCGAGGCGCTGGGCCCGGTGGGCGACGCGGCGCCCCGCGTCGACGCCCGCCGCCGCCGCGCCGTCGAGGCGCACGGGCGGATGCGCGCGGCCCTCGACGCCGAGGCCGCCGGCGAGCGGATGACCGCGGCCTCGGCCAGCAAGGCGCTGGCGGCGCTGCTGCCCCACGACGCGACGGTGGTCAACGAGTACTCGTTCCGGGTGAACCAGGCCCGCTTCTCCCGCCCCGGGCAGTTCTTCGGGGCGAGCCCGGCGGGGGGCCTCGGCTGGGGCTTCGGCGCGGCGCTGGGGATGCGCAACGCGGGCGTGCCCGGGCCGGTGGTCTGCATGATGGGCGACGGGGCCTACATGTTCAACAACCCCTCCGCCTGCCACTGGGCCTCGGAGGCGCACGGGCTGCCGATCCTGTCGGTGATCTTCAACAACCGACGCTGGGGGGCGGTGCGCAACTCGACGCTGGCCATGTACGGACAAGGCGCCTCGGCGGCGGACGACGGGATGTTCATGGCCGACCTCTCGCCCTCGATCGACCACGTGATGCTGGCGAAGGCCCATGGCGCGCATGCCGAGGGCTGCGGCGAGCTCGCGGCCCTGCCGGGCGTGGTCGATCGGGCGCTCGACGCGCTGGCGCAGGGGCGACAGGCGCTGATCGCGCTGGATCTGCCGGAGTAGGCGAGCGGTCTGCAGGCGCCCTGCGGGCGGGCTTGGCTGCGGCGCGCCCGGGGGAGCGGTTCGAGGGATCGGGGAGGGAGGCAGCCTCCGGCGGGCTCCTGACTCACCCAAGAACAAGCCCGCGCCTGTCCTCCGGATCCGTCTCTCGCTTGCGATGCCTGAGCGACTCGGCCCCCGGGGTCAAGGACAAGCCGCGCTTCGCGCGGTCGCTGCGCGATCCTTGACCCCGGGGGCCGAGTCGCTCCGGGCGGCATCCGCGAGAGACGGCTCCGGAGAACAGGCGCTTTGCGGGGCGTGGCGGGCGTCGCGCCATGGCGCTTGGGGCGGGCGCGAGGCTGGACCGCGGGGGCGGGGGCGACTATCTCGGCGGGGGCAGGGCGCGGCCGCCCGTCCCCGGGGCGGGGCGGGGGCGCGCCGCGGTCCGTTCGTCGCCGGAGGCGCCCTTGTCCGAACCCGTCGCATGAGCCGAGCGCGCGCGCCGGCCTGGCTCGCCTGGGCCAATCTCTCGCTGCTGGTCCTGTTCCCGCTCGCCTGGGCGGCGCCGCTGGTCTCGGCGGGGCTGATCCCGTTCCTCGACGGCGAGACGATCTCGATCCTCTCGGGCGTGGCGGCGCTGTGGGAGGACGAGCCGGGGCTCGCGGCGCTGGTGGCGCTGTTCGGGGTGGTCATGCCCTATGCCAAGACGCTGGCGCTGGCGGGGGTGCATTCCGGGCGGATCGGGGCGCGCTGGACGCCGGTTCTGGCGGTGCTCGGGAAGCTGTCGATGGCCGACGTGTTCCTAGTGGCGCTGGGGGTGATCGTGGCCAAGGGCGTGGGCTGGGGCACGGTCGAGACCGCCTGGGGGCTGCCGCTCTTCGCGGGCTGCGTGCTGGCCTCGCTGGCGATCTCCCTGGCGACTCCGGGAGCGGGGCGATGATCGCCGCGCGGGGAGCGGGCGGGCGCCCGGCGGCCGGCTGACGGCAGGGCTTTCCTTGGGCCGCCGAACGTCGCACAACCCCGGCATGGCCAAGAACGCCCCGATCTTCGTCTGCGCCGAGTGCGGCGCGATCCATGCCCGCTGGTCGGGCCGCTGCGATTCCTGCGGCGCCTGGAACTCGGTGCAGGAGGAGACCGGAGTCGCCGCCTCCCTGCCCAAGTCCGTCGGCGTCGCCCGCGCCGGCAAGACCCGCGCCGCCGCGCTCGTGTCGCTGGAGGGGGAGGAGGCCGCGCCGCCCCGCCTCTCGGCCGCGGTCGAGGAGCTGGACCGGGTGCTGGGGGGCGGGCTGGTGCCGGCCTCCGCCGTGCTGGTCGGCGGCGATCCGGGGATCGGCAAGTCCACGCTGCTGCTGCAGGCCGCCGCGGCCTTCGCACGCCAGGGCGCCAAGTGCGTCTACGTCTCGGGCGAGGAGGCCACCGCCCAGATCCGCATGCGCGCCGCGCGGCTGGGGCTCGAGAAGGCGCCGGTGGCGCTGTCGGCGGAGACCGACCTGAATTCCATCCTCGCCATGCTCGAGGCGGAGAAGCCGCAGGTGGCGATCGTCGATTCGATCCAGACCATGTGGCTCGATTCGGTGGAGAGCGCGCCGGGCTCGGTCAGCCAGGTGCGCGCCGCCTCCCACGCCCTGACCGCCTTCGCCAAGCGCCGCGGCTCGGCGGTGATCCTGGTCGGCCACGTCACCAAGGAGGGCCAGATCGCCGGCCCCCGGGTGGTCGAGCACATGGTCGACACGGTGCTTTATTTCGAGGGCGAGCGGGGCCATCCGTTCCGCATCCTGCGCGCGGTGAAGAACCGCTTCGGCCCGGCCGACGAGATCGGCGTCTTCGAGATGACCGGCAAGGGGCTCGCGCAGGTCGGCAACCCCTCGGCCCTGTTCCTGTCCGAGCGGGGGCGCGAGGTGCCCGGCGCCGCGGTCTTCGCGGGCGTCGAGGGCACCCGGCCGGTGCTGGTGGAGATCCAGGCGCTGGTCGCGCCCTCGCCCCCCGGATCGCCGCGCAGGGCGGTGGTGGGCTGGGACAGCTCGCGGCTGGCGATGATCCTCGCGGTGCTGGAGGCGCGCTGCGGCGTGGCGCTCTCGGGCAACGACATCTATCTCAACGTGGCGGGCGGGCTGCGGGTGACCGAGCCGGCCGCCGACCTCGCCGTCGCCGCCGCGCTGCTCTCGGCCGCGGGCGGCGAGCCGCTGCCCGCCGAGGCCGTTTATTTCGGCGAAATCAGCCTTTCCGGCGCCGTGCGCCCCGCCCCCCAGTCGGACACCCGTCTGCGCGAGGCCGCACGTCTCGGCTTCAACGTCGCGTTCGCGCCTTCGCAGGTGAAGCCGGGGGCGAATTCTGGCATGACGGTCCGACGAATCGAGCATCTCTCGACCCTTGCGGGCGAAGTGCTCGGCGAGAACGGCCCCGGGGTGGGGTCCGGAAAACAGCGACCCGGAACCGGACGAGGGGACCAGCAGGAATGAGCTTCACGATCGTCGACGGCGTGGTCCTGGCGGTGCTGGCGCTGTCGGGCATCCTGGCGTGGTCGCGCGGGCTGACCCGCGAGGCGCTGGCCATCGCCGGCTGGATCGTGGCGGCGATCGTCGCCCTCTACGCCGCCCCCTTCCTCGAGCCCCTGCTGCAGGAGATCCCCGTGGCGGGCGAGATCCTGGCCGGGGCCTGCACGCTCTCCAAGCTCGCGGGCTTCGCGGTGTCCTTCGCCATCGTGCTGATCCTTCTGTCGATCTTCACGCCGCTGTTCTCCTCGGCGGTGCAGGAGAGCATCCTGGGCCCGGTCGACAAGGCGCTCGGCTTCGTCTTCGGCGTGGTGCGCGGGCTGCTGCTCGCGGCGGTGGCGTTCATGATCTACGACCTGGTGGTGCCGCCGGGGGACCGGCTGGCGATCGTCGACGAGTCGCGCTCGGTCGCGATGATCTCCGAGGCCGCCGCCGTGATCTCCGAGCGTCTGCCCACCACGCTGCCCGAGTGGGCGCTGAGCCCGATCAACGGCCTGATGGCCGAGTGCGGCGGCGTCCCGGCGCTGACCGGCGCCGGCGCGCAGGACGCCTGACGAACCGCCGCGCCCGCGATCCCGCGGGCGTGACCCCTCGCCCCCTCGCATCCGCGTGCGGCATGCGTTACATGACGGCGCGATGACACGCGGCGCGATGACAACGCTCGCCGGGCCGCGTATACAGACGTCAGCGACCCCCCTGGACCATGGGAGCCATCGCCAGATGCCCGAGACCCGTCTCGCGCCGCTCGCCAGCCCTTTCGAAGACCGCGACGGCGACAAGCTGCGCGAGGAGTGCGGCCTGTTCGGCGTCTTCGGCCTGTCCGACGCGGCCAACTTCGTCGCCCTCGGCCTGCACGCCCTGCAGCATCGCGGGCAGGAGGCGGGCGGCATCGTCACCCATGACGCCGGCTCCGGCTTCCACTCCTCGAAGAAGCTCGGCTACGTCCGCGACAACTTCACCACCGCCGAGAGCATGGCCGAACTGCCGGGCCGCATCGGACTGGGCCATGTCCGCTACTCGACCGCGGGCGGCAAGGGCGCGACGGCGATGCGCGACGTGCAGCCGTTCCTCGCCGACCTCGCCATGGGCTCGATGGCGCTGGCGCACAACGGGAACCTGACCAACGCCCTCTCGATCCGGCGCGAGCTGATCGAGCGCGGCTCGGTCTTCAACTCCTCCTCCGACACCGAAGCGGTCGTGCACCTGATGGCCCGCGGCTTCCACCGCACCATCGCCGACCGGATGAAGGAGGCGCTGCGCCGGGTGGAGGGCGCCTTCTCGATCCTGTGCATCACCGAGAACCAGCTGATCGGCTGCCGCGACCCGCTGGGCGTGCGCCCGCTGGTGCTGGGCCGGCTCGGCAAGGGCTGGATGCTGGCCTCCGAGACCTGCGCGCTCGACATCGTCGGCGCCGAGTTCGTGCGCGAGATCCTGCCGGGCGAGATGGTGATCATCGACGACCGCGGCGTGCATTCCTCCGCCCCCTTCGAGACGCAGCGCCCCCGGTTCTGCATCTTCGAGCACGTCTATTTCTCGCGCCCCGACAGCGTCATCGGCGGCCGCTCGGTCTACGAGAGCCGCCGCCAGATCGGGGTGGAGCTGGCGCGCGAGGCGCCGGTCGAGGCCGACCTGGTCTGCGCGGTGCCCGACTCCGGCACGCCGGCCGCCATCGGCTACTCCCAGGAATCGGGCATCCCCTTCGCCATGGGGATCATCCGCAATCAGTACGTCGGGCGCACCTTCATCGAGCCGACCGAGCAGATCCGCAACATGGGCGTCCGGCTGAAGCTGAACGTCAACCGCGCCCTGGTGCGCGGCAAGCGGGTGGTGCTGGTCGACGACTCGGTGGTCCGCGGCACGACCTCGTTGAAGATCAAGGAGATGATCCTCGACGCCGGCGCCAAGGAGGTGCATTTCCGCATCGCCTCGCCGCCGACCGCCTGGCCCTGCTTCTACGGCGTCGACACGCCCGACAAGGAGAAGCTGCTGGCCTCCCACATGACCGAGGACGAGATGCGCGTGCATCTCGGCGTCGACAGCCTGCGCTTCATCTCGCTCGACGGCCTCTACCGCGCCGTGGGCGAGGGCGAGGGCCGCGATCCGTCGAAGCCGCAGTATTGCGACGCCTGCTTCTCGGGCGAATACCCCATCCAGCCCTCGGACATGATCGAGAGCGGACGCATCTCGCTGAAGGCGGCGGAGTAGGCTTCATGCAGGACCTGAAAGGGCAGGCGGCGCTGGTCACCGGCGCCAGCCGCGGGCTTGGCCGCGCCTTCGCCGAGGCGCTCGGCGCCCGGGGCGCGGAGGTCATCGCCATCGCCCGCACCGTCGGCGCGCTGGAGGAGCTGGACGACGCGATCCGCGCCGCCGGCGGGCCGCAGGCGACGCTGGTGCCCCTCGACATCACCGACGATCCGGCGATCGAACGTCTGGGCGCCGCGATCCACGGCCGCTGGGGCAAGCTGGACCTGTGGATCCACGCCGCCGTCAACGACCCGCCCCTGTCGCCGGCCGAGCACGCGGCCGACAAGGACTGGGACAAGGCGATGGCGGTGAACGCGCGCGCCACCCAGCGCCTGGTCCGCAGCCTCGACCCGCTGCTGCGCCTCGCACCCGGCGGCGGGCGGGCGGTGTTCTTCGACGACGCGCACAACACCGGGCCCTTCCACGGGACCTATGCGGCCTCGAAGGCCGCGGCCCGGGCGATCACGACGGCCTGGGAGGTCGAGACGGCGCGCTTCCCGCTGAACGTGCTGCACCTGTCGCCGCCGCCGATGCCCACCGGCCTGCGCGCCCGCTTCCGACCGGGCGAGGACCGGGCGGGGCTGGCGTCTCCGCGCGACGTCGCGGCGACGATGCTGCCGACGGTGCTGGCGGCGGCCGAAGCGCGCGCCTGACGGCGCGCGGGCGGTCTACAGGCGCCCTGCGGGCGGGCCTGGCTGCGCCGCACTTGCGAGGAGGTCGGGGAGAGACTGCGGAGGGAGGGAGCCTCCGGCGGGCTCCTGACTCACCCAAGAACAAGCCGCGCCTGGTCTCCGGATCCGTCCATCGCTGAAGATGCCTGAGCGGCTCGCCCGGGGCGGTCAAGGACAGGCCCCGCTGCGCGGGGTCGCGTGCCGCGATCCTTGACCGCCCCGGGCGAGCCGCTCTTACGGCATCAGCGATGGACGGCTCCGGAGAACAGGCGCTCACCGAGCGGGGCGTGGGGCCGGGGGCGACTGTGGCGAGCGTCGGGGAAAGAGATCCCGAGGGGCTTCAGCGGATCGCGGCGATGGGGCCCTCGGCCTTGCCGTGGATGAACTGGTCGACGTAGGGGTCGTCGGTGCGGTCCATCTCCTCGACGTCGCCCTGCCAGCGGATCTTGCCCTCGTGGATCATCGCCACCCGGTCGGCGATGGCGCGCACCGAGGTCATGTCGTGGGTGATGGTCATCGCGGTTGCGCCCATCTCGGTCACCAGCTCGCGGATCAGGTCGTTGATCACGCCCGCCATGATCGGGTCGAGGCCCGTCGTCGGCTCGTCGAAGAAGATGATCTCGGGGTTGGTGGCGATGGCGCGGGCGAGGCCCACGCGCTTCTGCATGCCGCCCGAGAGCTCGGCGGGGAACAGGTCCGCGGTCTCCGGCGTCAGGCCCACGCGGCGCAGCTTCTCGATCGCGATCTCGCGGGCCTGGGCCCTGGGCAGCCGGCCGTGGCCGTGGCGCATGCGGAAGGCGACGTTCTCCCACACGGTCATGGAATCGAACAGCGCGCCGCCCTGGAACAGCATGCCGAAGCGGCTCAGCAGCGCCTCGCGGTTGCGCCGCGTGGCGGGGGCGCCGCCGATCTCGATCTCGCCCGCGTCGGGGTGGATGATCCCCAGCACGCATTTCAGCGTCACCGACTTGCCGGTGCCCGAGCCGCCGATGATCACCAGGCTCTCGCCCTTGGCGACCTCGAGGTCGACGCCGCGCAGCACGGTCTTGGAGCCGAAGGCCTTCTCGACCCCCGACATGCGGATCATCGGGGTCTGCGTCATGCGGGAAACAGCGCCTCGGTCAGGATGTAGTTGGCGGCGAGGATCAGGATCGAGGCCGAGACCACCGCGTTGGTCGTGGCCTTGCCCACCCCCTGCGCGCCGCGCCCGGAGTTGTAGCCCTGCCAGCAGCCCATCAGCGCGATGATGAAGCCGAAGACGGCCGCCTTGATCAGGCCCGAGCCGACGTCGTCGTTGGTCAGGTAGGTCCAGGTGGTGTTGATGTAGGTCGAGGGGTTGAAGCCCAGCCGCGTCACCCCGACCGCGAAGCCGCCCATGATCCCGATCACGTCGCCGATGAAGGCGAGCACCGGCATCGCCAGCGTCGCCGCCAGCAGGCGCGGCGCGACGAGGTATTTCAGCGGGTTGGTCGAGAGGGTGGTCAGCGCGTCGATCTGCTCGGTGACCCGCATCGTGCCCAGCTCGGCCGCGATCGAGGCCGAGACGCGCCCCGCCACCATCAGCCCGCCCAGCACCGGGCCGAGCTCGCGCACCATGCCGATGGCGACGATCGAGGGGACCACGGATTCGGCGTTGAAGCGGCCGCCGCCGGTGTAGATCTGCAGCGCCAGCGCGCCGCCGGTGAAGAGCGCGGTGAGCCCCACCACCGGCAGCGAGAACCAGCCGATGCGCATCAGCTGGCGGCCGAACTCCAGCGGGTACCAGGGCGGGCGGAACACGTGGCTGACCGAGCGCAGGGCGAAGAGCACCAGCGCCCCCGTCCCCCCGCACAGCGTCAGCACGGCCCGGCCGATGGCGGCCAGGAAGATCTGGATCGGGGCCAGAATCGTCATGTCGCGACCTTTCCTGCGGCGCGGCGCCGAGCGCCCGCCCGGCGGGCGCCGACCTTGCCAGCCCCCGCCTTGCCTTCACCGACCCTGCCGGGCCCGACCTTGCCGGGACCCGCCTTGCCCGGGCCGACCCGGTTCGCGCCGGCGTTGCCGGGCCCCGCGCGGCCCGGACCCGCCTTGCCGGCGCCCGCCTTGCCCGCGCCGCCCTGGCCTTCGCCGCCCCGGCGCCGCCGGGGGCCCGCGCCCGCGGCGCGCTTGCGGCCGGGGCCGCCGGGCCGGCCGGCGCCCTCGCCCTTGCCCTGACCCTTGCGCCTGCGCTTGCCCGCGCCGGCCTTGCCGCCGGCGGGCGTCTCGCCGGGCGCGGCCGTGCCGTCGGCGGGTTGCGTCGAGGGGAAGGGCGCGAAGCCGAGCTGGCGGCCCAGCCAGGCCACGTCCCGGCGCGAGCGGCGCGTGACCTCGGCCTTCAGCCCCTTCGTCAGTGCGAAGCGCGGGCCGGGCACGCGGGCGATGGAGGGCATGATCCACGGCGGATGCCGGCGCGCGAAGGTCGGCGAGATCCGCTTGAACAGGCGGTTGCGCAGGTCCAGCAGCCGCGCCGCCCGCCCGCTCATCGAACTGTTGGAGGCGAGCGAGGCCGGCGCGTCCAGCGCCAGGTCCGGCTCGTCGATCGCGTCGAGGAAATCGGCCAGCACGTCGCCGTCCTTCAGGCGCTGGCGGTCGTAGACGCGGATCTCGACGGTCTCGCGGCCGAAGAACTCGAAGTATTTCTGCAGGCGGCGCTTGTAGTCGGGGGTCGGCGGCTCGGCGCGCAGCTCGTCCAGCGTGAGGCCCGCCTTCAGCCGCTGCTGGGTCATCGAGGCGGCGTAGCCCAGCGGCTCGCGCGCGTAGAAGATCACCTTGATCTCGGTCCCCTCGCGCCGAAGCGCCTCGCCCATGGCGCGGACCTCGTTCCAGCGCAGCATGTCGCAGAGCTGCTCGCCCGAGATCACGATCTTGCGCCACGTCGGATCGTCCAGCGCGGCGTCGAGGATCGCGCGGTTCTGCGCCTTGCGCCTGGGATTCGAGTGTCGGCGGCGCTGGCCGATCATCGGGCCCAGCCGGTCGATGTCGTCCTCGCGCGCGAACAGGAACACCAGCGGCCAGCCGTGGCAGGCGCCGAGGTCGGGATAGCAGATCCCCCGTTCGGCCAGGCGCGCGCGGTTGTGGTCCAGCACGTTCTGGATCCAGGTCGTGCCGGTCTTGTGCTGCCCGATGTGGAGGTAGATGCGGCGTGCGGGCGCCTCGCTCATGGTGCTCGTTTCCCGACCCCGGATCCAGTCGCGGCGCGCAGGGCGCCGGGCGGCGCCGACCCCTCGGCCGCGTTCCCGATATAGACAAGGCCGCGCGGCGGGCCAAGGCCGCGCGGCCGCATTGCAGCGCAGCCGCGGCTGCGGGTCGCCGCCGGCACGACGCTCAGCCGCCCGGCGCGCGCGGCCGCGGGGGCAGGGCGGGGCCGCGGCCGGCGGGGAAGGGCCGGCGCCCCAGCGCCTCGCCCAGCCAGACCATGTCCCGGCGCGAGCGGCGGCGCGCCTCGCGCCGGGTTTCGGTCCCGAGCCGGAAGGCGCGCCCGGGCAGCAACTCGGCCAGCGGCCGGGTCAGCATCGGCGGAAAACGGATCGCGCGCCCCGGACGCCGCCAGCCGATCAGCCGGTTGCGGATGTCGAGCAGGAGCGCGGCGGCCCGCGACAGGCGGGTGTCGGGAAGCGGCGCCGTGGGGCGCTCCAGCGTCCCCGGCGCGAAGCCGCAGGCGCTCTCGAAATCGTCGAGCACGCGGCCCCCGACCAGGCGGCGGGGGTGGTGGGGGCGCAGCTCCACCGCCGCCTGGCCGAAGTGGCGGATGAACTTCAGCAACGACTTGCGATAGCCGGGCTGCGGGGGCGTGCGCTTGAGCATCCGCAGCGAGACGCCCTCGCGCAGGCGGGTCTCGGCGGCGGCCTGGGCGTAGGCGCCCGGCTCGCGCAGGTAGCCCAGGACCGAGACCTCGCCCGCCTCCTGCAGGCGGCGGGCCAGCGCCTTGACCTCGCGCGAGCGGAGCTGCTCGGCCAGCAGCTCGCACGACAGGATCACGGTATGCGCGTGGGGATCGTCGAGCGCGGCGTCGAGCTCGCGCCGCGCGGCGGCCACGGCTGCAGGGCGCGCGCCCCTGCGCCGCTCCCCCCAGAGCCGCCGGAACCGGGGGTCGCCGCCCTCCAGCCTGCGGTCGGGCGTGGCGAACATGTAGACCAGCGGCCAGCCGCCGTGATCGAAGATCACCGGGCGCACGCCCTGGCCGACGAGCCGCTCGCGGTTATGCGCCAGCATCGCCTGGATGGCCCGGGCGCCGGTGTGCTGCAGGCCGATGTGCAGCAGGATTCGGCGGCGGTCCGACTGGCTCATCTCGCCCGGTTCCCCTCGTTCGTCGATGCTCGGGTCCGCGGGCGGCTCAGCCCGCGGCGCCCCCGACATAGCGGCGGGCGTAGCGCGGGCCAAGGGAGGTCAGGACCTCGTAGCCGGTGGTGCCGATGCCCTTGGCCAGGTCGTCGACCGACTGGTGGGGGCCCAGCACCTCGACCATCGCGCCGGGCGCGGGTTCGGGCGCGTCGGTGAGGTCGACGGTGATCATGTCCATGCTCACCCGGCCCACCAGCGGCACGGGGCGGCCGTCGAGATGGAGCTGCAGCCCCTTCGACAGCCGGAAGAACCCGTCCGCGTAGCCCAGCCCCAGCACGCCGATGCGCGAGGGCCGCTTCGCCGTCCAGGTCGAGCCATAGCCGACGCTGTCGCCGACCGAGATCTCGCGCACCTGCAGCAGCGGGGCGTGGAGGTGGACGACCGTGCGCGCCTCCATGAACGGCTCGCCGCCGTAGAGGCCGACGCCGGGCCGGGTCAGGTCGAAGTGGAAGTCGGGGCCCAGCAGCGTGCCGCCGGTCGCGCCCAGCGACAGGCGGGCGTTGGGGGCGAGCCCGTGCAGCAGCTGCGCGCGCCCGGTGAAGGCGCCGCGCTGGCGGGCGTTCATCGAATTGCCCGGCTCGTCGGCGCTGGCGAGATGCGACATCACCAGGGAGATGTCGAATTCGCTGGGCGGCTCGGCGCGCAGGGCGTCGATCTCGGCGGGGGTGAAGCCCAGGCGGTTGATGCCGCTCTCGATATGCAGGCCGACCTTGGGGGGCGCCTCGCGGCCGAGCGCGGGCAGCGCCTCGCGCAGGGCGCGCACCTGGAAGGGCGAGGCCAGCACCGGGATCAGGTCGGCTCCGCGGAAGGCGTCGAGGTCGGCGGGCATGAAGCCGTTGAAGACGTGGATCGGAACCCCGGGGCCCAGGATCCCGCGCAGGGTCGCGCCCTCGGCGGCATGGGCCACGAAGAAGGTGCGCGCGCCGGCGGCGCGAAGCGCCCTGGCGACCGGCCCCACCCCCAGCCCGTAGGCGTCCGCCTTGACCACCGCCGCCGCTTCGGCCTTGCCCGAGCGCGCCTGCAGCGCCCGCCAGTTGGCCGCGACCGCGTCGAGGTCGATCGTCAGCACCGGGCGGGAGGCGGCGGGACCCGAAGCGGGGGTGAAGTCGGGGGTCGGGGCGGAGGCCGCAAGGCCCCCGGCGACCAGGGAATCAGAAGCCGTCATGCTCCACGTAGCCCTCCGAACGCGCGAGGTTGCCGAAGCGGGTGAACTTGCCCTCGAAGGACAACTCGACGGTGCCGATGGGCCCGTGGCGCTGCTTGCCGATGATCACCTCGGCCTTGCCGCGCACGGATTCCATGACCTCCTGCCACCGCATCGTGGCCTCGACGTCGGTCTCCGAGGGCTTCTCGCGTTCCTTGTAGTATTCCTCTCGGAACACGAACATCACCACGTCGGCATCCTGTTCGATGGAGCCCGATTCCCGAAGGTCCGACAGCTGCGGCCGCTTGTCCTCCCGGCTCTCCACCTGGCGCGACAGCTGCGAGAGCGCGATGACCGGGATGTCGAGCTCCTTGGCGATGGCCTTCAGGCCCATCGAGATCTCCGCGATCTCGTTCACGCGGTTGTCCGAGCGGCCGGAGCCGCGGATCAGCTGCAGGTAGTCGATGACCAGCGCATCCAGCCCGTGGGTGCGCTTGAGCCTGCGCGCCCGCGCCGCCAGCGTGGCGATGGGGATCGAGGCGGTGTCGTCGATGTAGAACGGCATCTTCTCGAGCTCGCGCGCGGCTTCGACGAAGCGGCGGAACTCCTCCTCCTCCATGTCGCCGCGGCGAATCTTTTCGGACGCGATGCGGGACTGTTCGGAGAGGATGCGGGTGGCGAGCTGCTCGGCCGACATCTCGAGCGAGAAGAACCCCACCTTGCCGCCGTTGAGCGTGCCGAAGGTGCCGTCGGGCCGCTCGCCCTCCCGGAAGGCCTTGGCGATGTTGAAGGCGATGTTGGTCGCGAGCGAGGTCTTGCCCATCGACGGGCGCCCGGCGAGGATCAGCAGATCCGAGGGGTGCAGGCCCCCCAGCCGCTTGTCGAGGTCGATCAGACCCGTCGAGATGCCCGCGAGCCCCCCGTCGCGCTGGTAGGCGGCGTTGGCGACCTCGATCGCCTCGGTCGCGGCCTTGAGGAAGCTCACGAACCCGCCGTCGGAGCGGCCCTTCTCGGCGAGGCCGTAGAGCTGCTGTTCCGCCTGCACGATCTGCTCGGTGGGCTCCAGGTCGACGTCGGCGCGCTGGGCGCGGTCGCGGATCTCGACGCCGATCTTCATCAGCTCGCGCCGGATGGCGAGGTCGTAGATCGCCTGCGCGTAGTCCTTGGCCGAGTAGATCGAGACGGCGGCGCCCGCCAGGCGCGCCAGATACTCGGCCCCGCCCAGTTCCTTGAGCCCCTCGTCGTCCTCGAGGAAGGTCTTGAGGGTGACGGCGTTGGCCTGGAAGTTCTTCTGGATGCGCCGGGCGGCGGTCTCGTAGATGCGCGCGTGCACGGGGTCGTAGAAGTGCTGGGGCTGCAGCAGGCCCGAGACGCGGTCGTAGACCTCGTTGTTGATCAGGATCGCGCCCAGCAGCGCCTGCTCCGCCTCGATGTTCGAGGGCGGCGCGCCGGCCTCGGAGAAGCCGGCGCCGGGGGCGTCGGAATGCGGCTGCGGCTCGCCGGGGGCGAGCGATCCGTCATGCATTGTGGGGTCTCCCTGCTCGAAGGCCCTGTCAGTCTACACCGGGATGCGGTTATCCCCGGCCTGTGAAGAACGGGGATCGATGCCGCGCGACGCGACGTTCCGGGCTCTCGGTCCCGGTTGCGTCCGACGTGCGGCCTGCCCATGGTATCACGCGACGCGGGAAAGGCGACCCGCGCGATGCTCTGGGAGAACACGATGACGCTGCGGATCAACGACACCGCGCCCGATTTCGAAGCCGAGACCACCGAGGGGACGATCAACTTCCACGACTGGATCGGCGACGGCTGGGCGATCATGTTCAGCCATCCCAAGGACTTCACGCCCGTGTGCACCACCGAGCTGGGCGCCATGGCCGGCCTGATGGACGAGTTCGCGAAGCGCAACACCAAGATCATCGGCATCTCGGTCGATCCGGTCGAGGCGCATCACCGCTGGAAGGCCGACATCACCACCGCCACCGGCGCCACGGTCAGCTATCCGATGATCGGCGATCCGGAGCTGAAGGTCGCCAAGCTCTTCGGAATGCTGCCCTCCGAGCTCGACGGCACGTCCGAGGGCCGCACGGCCGCCGACAACGCCACCGTGCGCACGGTGTTCGTGATCGGGCCGGACAAGAAGATCAAGATGATGATGGCCTACCCGATGACCACGGGCCGCAACTTCGACGAGCTGCTGCGGGTGATCGATTCCCTGCAGCTGACCGCCGGCCACAAGGTCGCGACGCCGGCGAACTGGAAAAAGGGCGAGGACGTGATCGTGGTCCCCGCCGTCTCCGACGCCGACGCCAAGGCCCAGCACGGCTCGTTCGAGGCGAAGCTCCCCTACCTGCGCATGGTCAAGCAGCCGGGCTGAGGCCCGCCGCGCCGCGCCGCCCGCCCGGCCCTCGGGCCCGGGCGGACCGCGGCGCCCCGACCACGAAGGGCCGCTCCCGGGGGCGGCCCTTTTCCGTCGCGCCTCCGCCTTCGCCCCGCGTCCCGCGCCCGCCGGCGGGAGCCGGGCCACCGGCCGCGTCCGGAGGCGCCCCGGGCTCGACCCGGGGCCTCTCGCGGCCCGCCTCCGGCGCCGCGTCGCCTCTGGCGCGGCGCCGTCCACGCCGAACCCTGCGCCGCTCCCCGCGCGCGCCGCCGCGACCGTCCAGGCGCTCCGCCCGCCCCAGGCCCAAGCCCGCCCCCAGGGCGCCTCCGGACCCGGGCGCCGGCGCCTGCCGGCTCAGTCGTCGCGCGGGTCCTCGGCGTCCTCGCCCGCGGGGTCCAGCAGCCGCGCGCCGGGGCCCTGCGCGCCCAGCGCGTCGCCGGGGTTGCGCAGCGGGCAGCGGCTGACCGAGAGGCAGCCGCAGCCGATGCAGCTCTCCATCTCGTCGCGCAGGCGGGTCAGGCGCTCGATCCGCTCGGTCAGGCCCGCGCGCCAGTTCTCGGCCAGCCGCGCCCAGTCCTCGGCCGAGGCCACCTCCTCGTGGGGCAGGGCCGAGAGCTGCTCGCGGATCTCGCGCAGCGGCACGCCGGCGCGCTGCGCCACCCGGATCAGCGCCAGCCGGCGCAGTGAGGCGCGCCAGTAGCGCCGGTGGTTGGCCGCCGTGCGCCAGCCCTCCAGCAGCCCCTGCGCCTCGTAGAAATGCAGCGTCGAGATCGGCACGCCGGAGCGTTTCGAGAGCTGCCCCACGCTCAGCGCTTCGTAACGGCGCCCCTTGCGGCCGGCGCCCTCCGCCCTATCGTGCAGCGACGAATCGTTCGGCGTCATTACTGTCCTTGACCTCGACCATGCTCGAGGACCTAGCTGACCCCGCATCGCCGCTTCGTTCAAGGGATGCCCGCATGTCCGCGCGCCTCGCCGCCGCTTCGTCCGACCTCCGCCCCGATCCCGCCGTCGCCCGTCGCCGGGCGCCCAACGATGTCGCCCGTCGCCGGGCGCTGCATCACGTCGCCCGGAGGGCCGCGGCATGAGCGCGCCCGCCGACGTCCGCGGCCCCGCCGCCGCCCGCTCGCGCGCCGAACCCTCGCTCGCCACGATGCTGTCGCTGCTGGCGGCCTCGTCGCTGACCATCATGGCCTCGACCGTGATCTCCCCCGGCCTGCCGGGGATGGAGGGGCATTTCGCCGACGATCCGGACGCGGCGATGCTCACCCGCCTCGCGGTCACGCTGCCCGGCCTGCTGGTCGCGATCTTCGCGCCGCTGGCGGGCGGGCTCTCGGACCGGCTGGGGCGGCGGCGGATCCTGCTGGCCGCCATGGTGCTCTACGTGCTGTCGGGCATGTCGGGGCTGCTGCTCGACACGCTGCCGGCGATCCTCGTGGGGCGCGCGATGCTGGGCGTCGCCGTCGCCGGCGTGCTGACCTCCGCCTCCGCCATGGCCGGAGACCTGTTCCGGGGCGAGGCGCAGGCCCGCTTCATGGGCCGCCAGGCCTCGGCCATCGGCTTCGCGGGGCTGATCTTCCTCACCGGCGGGGGCCTGCTGGCCGAGCTGCACTGGCGCGCGCCCTTCGCCCTCTACGGCATTGCGGCGCTGGTGCTGCTCGCCGCCGTGATCTTCCTGCCCGAGACCCGCGGCGCCGAGGCCCGCGCCCAGGCCGCCGCCGAGGACGACGGCGCCCCCGCGCCCTGGGGGACGCTCTCGATCCTCTACGCGCTCGGCCTCGGCACCATGGTCGCGATGTACGTGATGCCGGTGCAGCTGCCCTTCCGCCTGCGCGAGCTCGGCCTGGACGCGCCCAGCCAGGCGGGGCTCGCGCTCGGCGTCTTCACGCTGATGTCCTCGGTCTCGGCGCTGGCGGCGGCGAAGCTGCGCGGACGGCTGGGGCCGGGGGGGATGTTCGGCGTCTCCTTCGCGGCCTTCGGCGCGGGCCTCGTGTGGGTGTCGCAGGCGGGCGATCTGCTGCAGATCTGCCTCGGCGGCGCGGTGGCGGGGGCGGCGATGGGGCTGACCATGCCCAATCTTTTCAACACCGTGGTCTCGCTCGCCCCCGCCCGGGTGCGCGGGCGGGCGACGGGGGGCATGACCTCTGCGGTGTTCCTGGGGCAGTTCCTTTCGCCGCTGTTTTCCCAGCCCGCGGCCGAGGCCTGGGGCTACGGCGGGGCCTTCCTCGCCGCCGCGCTCATCGCCCCGCTGCTCGCGGTGCTGGCGCTTCTGGCGCGGCGGCGCTTCTGGGCCTAGTCTGCCGGCCGACAGGCAGAACCCGGAGGAGACCCGCCCATGACCGACGCCCAGCTGGTGCGCACCGAGAAAGAGGGGCGCATCGCCCGCATCGTCATGGAGGCGCCGCCGCTGAACGCGCTGACCCTGCCGATGCTGGACCAGATCCTGGCCGCCTATCGCGCCTGCGCCGCCGACGACGAGGTCCGCGCCGTGATCCTGTGCAGCGCGCTGGAGAAGATCTTCTGCGCCGGGCTCGACCTGAAGCTGCTGCGCGAGGCGGGGGCGGCGGGCGTGCGCTCGCTTCTGCAGAAGCTCTATCTCGACATGCTCGACGTGCAGCACACGATGGGCAAGCCGACGATCTCGGCGGTCTCGGGGGCGGCGCGCGGCGGCGGCATGACCCTCTCGATCACCTGCAACGTGATCGTGGCGGACGAGAGCGCGACCTTCGGCTATCCCGAGCTCGACAACGGCCTGATCCCGGCGATCCACTTCGTGCATCTGCCGCGCGTGATCGGCAAGCACCGGGCCTTCGACCTGCTGTTCACCGGCCGCAGCTTCGACGCGCACGAGGCGGAGCGGATCGGCCTCGTGGCCCGGGTCGCGAAGGGCAGGGGCGTGATGGACTGCGCCATGGAGCTGGCCGAATCCTTCGCCCGCCAGCCCCCCGGCGCCACCCGCATCGCGCACGCGAACTTCATGCGCGCCCAGGACATGGATTTCCGCCGCGAGGTCGCGGACGTGACCGAGACCTTCATCAACGTCTCCCAGACCGAGGAGACCCAGGCCGGTCTCGCCGCCTTCGCCGAGAAGCGCACGCCCCCCTGGCGTTGAGCCTCCCCGCGCCGTCGGTCCCCGCCGCAACCCTCCCAAGGACATGGCGGTGGGCCCCGGTCGCGTCTCCGCGCGCTTCCTCGCGCGCCCTCGACCCCAGGCGCGTGCCCCGGCCTCGAGCCGGGGCCTCTCCCCCGCCCCCCGCCGCCGCGTCGTCGGGGATGGAGCGGCCCGCGGCGGCCGTTCGCCCGGGGCCGCGGCGGGTGCGTCGGCGGGACCCGGTTGCGCAACCGGCCCCGATCGTCTTGATCAGGAACGGGCCGCGGCGAAGCGGCGGCGCAGGGCAGGGACCTCGCCGGGGAGAGCACGGGATGGGCGCGGGCGCGATGGCGACAGGCCGGGACATCGTCGGGAGGCGCGGC
Organism: Albimonas pacifica; assembly: GCF_900113695.1. Taxonomy (GTDB): domain Bacteria; phylum Pseudomonadota; class Alphaproteobacteria; order Rhodobacterales; family Rhodobacteraceae; genus Albimonas; species Albimonas pacifica. The sequence goes on from NZ_FOQH01000005.1 coordinate 396,123, forward strand.
GGGGCGAGCCGCCGGCGCGCGCCGGTCGCGGTCCGCCCCCGCCGCCCGGCCCCCGTCTCCCCGTCGCGCCCGGATCGGCGCCGATGAGCCGCTTCCGCCGTCCTCCGCCCTCGCCCGCCGCCCGCCGCCTCGCCGCGATCGAGGCGCCGGCCGCGCCGCTCCTGCGCCGCTCCGCCCGCCTCACCGCGGCCGCGGCGCTGCTGTGGCCGGTGCAGGCCGGGGCGATCGCCTGGGCGATATCCGGCTGGGTCGAGGGCGGCGCGCCCCTGTCGGATACGCTGGCCTGCGCGCTGGTCTTCCTGCTCGCCGCCGTGCTGCGCGCCGCGCTCGACCACCGCGCCGGGGCGCTGGCCTTCGAGGGGGGCGACCGGGTGCTCGCCGCCGAGCGCGCGCGCCTCGTCGAGGCCGAGAGCCTGCGGGGCGAGGCCGCCGCGGGCACGGACGCGCCGGGGCAGGGCGCCTCCTCGGCCGGCGCGGCGGCGATGGCGGCGCAGAAGCTGCCGATGCTGGTCCCCTATCTCGCCCGCTACCGCCCCGCGGCGCTGCGCGCCGTGGTCGGGCCGGTCGCGATCCTGGCGGCGGCGGCGCCGATCTCCTGGGCGGCGGCGCTGATCCTGCTGGCGGCGGGGCCGCTGATCCCGGTGTTCATGGCCCTGATCGGCGTCGCCGCCGCCCGCGCCAGCCGCCGGCAGCTCGCCGAGATCTCCGACCTCAACGGCCTGCTGATGGAGCGGCTGGCCGCGCTGCCCGACATCCGCCTGCTGGACGCGCGCGAGCGGATGGCGCGCGATTTCGCCGCCCGCTCGGACGGGCTGCGGGCGCGGACCATGGCGGTGCTGAAGGTGGCCTTCCTGTCCTCGACGGTGCTGGAGTTCTTCTCGGCCCTCGGCATCGCGATGGCGGCGGTCTACGTGGGCTTCTCGCTGCTCGGGACGCTGGGCTTCGGGGCCTGGGGCGCGCCGCTGACGATCTTCGAGGGCCTGTTCCTGCTGCTGCTCGCGCCCGAGTTCTTCCAGCCGCTGCGCGACTTCGCCGCCGCCTGGCACGACCGCGCCTCGGCGCTGGCCGTGGCCGAGGAGATCGAGGCGGCCGAGGCCGCCGAGCCCGCGCGCATCCTGGGCCGCGGCGCCCCGGCAGCCCCCCTGCCGGGCCCGGCCACGATCCGCCTGGCGGGCGTCGTCGCCCGCGGCCGGGCGCTGCCGGACGTCGAGATCGCGCCCGGCCGCTCGCTCGCCGTCACCGGCCCCTCGGGCGCGGGTAAGTCCACGCTGCTCGCGGCCCTCGCGGGGCTGCTGCCCGTCGAGCGGGGCCGGATCGAGGTCGCGGGCCGCCGCCTCGACGCCGAGACCGCCGACCCCTGGCGCGCTCGCCTCGCCTGGATCCCCCAGGCCCCGCATTTTCCCGACGCGCCCCTGCGCGCCGTGCTCGATCCCCGCGGGACCGGAGACCTGACCGAGGCCCTGAGGGCCGCCGAGGCCGAGGGCGTCGTCGCGGCGCTGCCCCAGGGGCTCGACGCCCGGCTCGGCGAGACCGGGGCCGGCGTCTCGGGCGGGGAGGCGCGGCGGCTGATGGTGGCGCGCGCCCTGGCCTCGCGCGCCGATGTGCTGCTGGCCGACGAGCCCACCGCCGATCTCGACGCCGCCACCGCCGCCGCGGTGATCCGCGGCCTGCGCCGGCTGGCCGAGCGGGGGACGACCGTGATCGTGGCCACCCACGACCCCGCGCTGATCGCCGCCATGGGGGCGGAGCTGCGCCTCGCCCCCCGGACGGCGCCCGAGCCTGCGGAGGCCGGCGGATGAGGCCGCTGCTGCACGCCCTGCGCCTGCTGTGGCGCGCCGAGCGGCGGGCGCTGCTCGTGGGCCTCGCGCTTTCGGTCTGCGTGCTGGGGATGGGGGCGGCGCTGCTGGGCCTGTCGGGGTGGTTCGTCACCGCCGCCGGCGCCGCGGGGCTGGCGGGGGCGGGGATCGCCTTCGACGTGTTCCGCCCCGGCGCCGGCGTGCGCTTCTTCGCGCTCGGCCGCACGGCGGCGCGCTATGGGGAGCGGCTGGCCACCCACGACGCCACGCTGCGCGCCCTGTCGCGCCTGCGCATCGACCTGATGCGCCGCCAGGCCGCCGCCCCGTGGGAGGCGCTGATGCGCCTGCGGGGCGAGGCGGCGCTGACCCGGATCACCGCGGACGTCGACGCGCTCGACGGGCTCTATCTGCGCCTCGCCCTGCCGCTGGCGGCGGGGGCGCTGACGCTGGCGGGGGCGTTCGCGCTGCTCGCCTGGCTGGTGGACCTGCGCGTCGCGGCGCTGGTCTGCGGGGGGCTCGCGCTGGGCGGCGGTCTGATCCTGCGGCGGGCGGGCCGGGCGGCCTTCGCCCCCTCCGCCGCCGCCGAGGCCGGGGCGCAGGCGCTGCGGCAGGGGATGATCGACCTCTCCCGCGCACGGCGCGACCTGGTGGTCTTCGGCGGCATGGAGGCCGCGCGCGTGGCCGCCGCCGCCCACGACCGCGCCTCCCGCGAGGCCCTGCGCGCCGTCGACCGCGTCGAGCGGCGCGCGGGCCTGCGCCTGACGATCCTCGCCGCGGCCCTCGCCGCCGCCACGCTCGCGGCCGGCGGCGCGCTGGCGGCGCAGGGCGCGATCTCCCCGGCCGTCGCGGCGCTGGCGGTCTTCGCGGCCCTCGCCCTTGCCGAGACCCTGGGCCCCCTGCGCCGCGGCGCGGTGGAGCTGGGCCGGATGCGCGACGCCGCCGCGCGGGTGATGGCAGCGCCTGAAGCGCCCGCCGAAACCACCGCCGCCGCGCCCGCGGCCCCCACCGCCGCCGCGCCCGCGGTCCCCGGCGACGGGGCGCCCGCGTCGCTGCGCGTCGAGGCGGTCTCGCTTCGCCGCCCCGGCGCCGCCCGCCCGGCGCTCTCCGACGTCTCCCTGACCGTCGCGCCGGGGGAGACGGTGGCCCTCGTCGGTCCCTCCGGCGTCGGCAAGTCCACGCTGCTCGCGCTCGCCGCGGGCGTGCTCGCCCCCGACGCGGGGCAGGTCCTGTGGCGGGGCCGCCCCGTCGGCCCGATCCCGGAGGCGGAGCTGCGCGCCGAGATCGCCTTCCTCCCCCAGCGCTCCGCCCTGGTGGCGGGCACGATCCTCGAGAACCTCGCCCTCGCCCGCGACGGGCTGAGCGAGGCCGAGGCCTGGGCCGCGCTCGACGCCGCCGCCCTGCGCGCGACGGTGGAGGCCCGCGGCGGCCTGCAGTCCCGCCTCGGCGAGGGCGGCGCGGGCCTTTCGGGCGGCGAGTCCCGCCGCCTCGCGCTCGCCCGCACGCTGCTGCGCCGCCCGGCGCTGCTGCTGCTCGACGAGCCGACCGAGGGGCTGGACGCGCCCACCGCCCGGCGCGTCCTCGCCGGCCTGCGCGCCTGGCTGCCGGAGGCCGCGATCCTGCTCGCCTCCCACCGCGGAGCCGAACGCGAGGCCGCCGACCGGCTGCACAGCCTGGGCTGAAAACCGGCGCCGGGCCGGAAACGGCTCGACGGATCGTGATGGGCTGTGCAGGATTTCCCCAGCGAAAGCAGCCTTATGCCGCATTCCACATCAAATTCGTTTCAGGGAATATAATTCCCGAACGACAAGCGAGTCGCGGCGGCGCCGCACGACGCCGCCCCTCTCCGTCCCACGGTCACCGAAGGAGACCTCGCATGGAGCTGGACGTCGTCGACCTCTCCCGCCTGCAATTCGCCCTGACGGCGCTTTATCACTTTCTCTTCGTTCCCCTGACGCTGGGCCTCTCGGTCCTGATCGCGATCATGGAGACGGTCTACGTCATGACCCGCCGCCCGATCTGGCGGCAGATGACCAAGTTCTGGGGCACGCTGTTCGGCATCAACTTCGTGCTGGGCGTCGCCACGGGCATCACCATGGAATTCCAGTTCGGCATGAACTGGAGCTACTACAGCCACTACGTCGGCGACGTCTTCGGCGCGCCGCTGGCGATCGAGGGCCTGATGGCCTTCTTCCTCGAGGCGACCTTCGTGGGCCTGTTCTTCTTCGGCTGGGACAAGCTGACCCCGCGGGTGCATCTGCTGGTCACCTGGCTGGTCGCCTTCGGCTCCAACTTCTCGGCGCTGTGGATCCTGATCGCCAACGGCTGGATGCAGAACCCGGTGGGGGCCGAGTTCAACCCGATGACCATGCGCATGGAGATGACCTCGTTCTACGAGGTGCTGTTCAACGAGGTCGCGCAGGCGAAATTCGTGCACACCGTCTCGGCGGGTTACGTCTGCGCCTCGGTCTTCGTGCTGGGCGTGTCGTGCTGGTACCTGCTGAAGGGGCGGCACGAGCAGCTCGCGCGGCGGTCGATCACGGTGGCCTGCTCGTTCGGGCTGGCGGCCTCGCTTTCGGTCGTCGTGCTGGGGGACGAGTCGGGCTACAACGCCTCCCACTCCCAGAAGATGAAGATGGCCGCCATCGAGGCGATGTGGGAGACCGAGCCCGCCCCCGCCTCCTTCACCCTGTTCGGCCTGCCGGATCAGGCGGACCGCGAGACCCACTACGCCGTCCACATCCCCTATGTGATGGGGCTGATCGGCACCCGCTCCCTGACCACCGAGATCCCGGGCATCAAGCAGCTGGTGGGCGAGGCGCAGACCCGCATCCACTCGGGCATCGTCGCCTACGACAACCTGATGACCATCCGCGAGATGCGCGACGAGGCCCCGGCCGAGGCGCTGATCTCGTTCAAGGACCACGGCCCCGACCTCGGCTTCGCCTTCCTGCTCAAGCGCTATGTCGACGACCCGCGCGAGGCGAGCGAGGAGCAGATCCTGCAGGCCGCCTGGGACACCGCGCCGACGGTGTTCCCGATCTTCTGGACCTTCCGGATCATGGTGGCGCTCGGCTTCCTGTTCATCGGCGTGATGGCGCTGTTCTTCTTCCTCAACAGCTTCGGGAAGGGGCGCTACCCCCGCTGGGCGCTGCGTCTGGCGGTCGTCATCATTCCGACGCCCTGGATCGCGGCCGAGTGCGGCTGGATCGTCGCCGAATACGGCCGCCAGCCCTGGACGGTGGACGGGGTGCTGCCGACCGCGCTCTCGGTCAGCCACCTCTCGGTCACGGACCTGCTGATCACGCTGGCGGGGTTCGTCGCCTTCTACACCGTGCTCTTCGTCATCGAGATCGCGTTGATGCTGAAATACATCCGCCTCGGCCCGCACCAGGACGTCGAGGAGACGGAGGAATGGATCCGGCGTCGCAAGGCCCTGCTTCAGGGCCCGGGGGCCGCGCCCGGCCCCGACGCCGTCCAGCCGGCGGAGTGAGACCATGATCCTTCACGACTTCATCGATTTCGCGACCCTGCGGGTGATCTGGTGGGCGCTGCTGGGCGTCCTGCTGATCGGGTTCGCCCTGACCGACGGCTTCGACATGGGGACCGGCGCGCTGCTGCCTTTCGTGGCGCGCACCGACGTCGAGCGACGGGTGGTCATCAACACCGTCGGCCCGGTGTGGGAGGGCAACCAGGTCTGGTTCATCCTCGGCGGCGGCGCGATCTTCGCGGCCTGGCCGCCGCTCTATGCGGTCAGCTTCTCGGGCTTCTACCTGGCGATGTTCGCGGTGCTGGCGGCGCTGATCCTGCGGCCCGTCGGGTTCAAGTACCGCTCCAAGCGGGAGGGCGAGCGCTGGCGGCGCAACTGGGACCGGGCGCTGTTCGTCGGCGGCGCGGTCCCGGCCACGGTGTTCGGCGTGGCGGTGGGCAACGTCCTGCAGGGCGCGCCCTTCCACCTGACCCCGGACCTGATGTCGATCTACGACGGCTCGGCGCTCGGGAAATTCTTCGCGCTGCTGGACCCGTTCTCGCTGCTCTGCGGGGTGGTCTCGATGTCGATGCTGCTGATGCACGGCGCGGCCTGGCTGGGGCTGAAGACCGAAGGGGCGATCGCCGCGCGCGCGCGCCGCTACGGCTCGCTCGCCGGTCTGGTCGCAGCCGGGGGCTACGCGCTTGCAGGGTTGTGGCTGCTGGTGGGGATCGACGGCTACCGCTTCGTCGAGGCGCCGAGCCCCGACGGCCCCTCCAACCCGTTGCTGTCGGACGTGGTGCGCGAGGGCACCTGGCTGGTCGCCTATCTCGAGCGGCCGTGGATCGCGGTCGCGCCGCTGATGGGCTTCGTGGGCATCGCCATGGCGGTGCGGGGGCTGCGGGCGGGGCGGGATCTCTCGACCATGGGCTGGTCGAAGATGGCGATCCTGGGGATCGTGTCCTCGGTCGGGCTGACGATGTTCCCGTTCATCCTGCCCTCGACGGTCGATCCGAACTCGTCGCTGACGGTGTGGGACGCGTCGTCCTCGCATCTGACGCTGTTCGTGATGCTGGGGGCGACGGTGATCTTCCTGCCGCTGATCCTGGTCTACACCGCCTGGGTCTACCGGGTCCTGTGGGGCAAGGTGACCGAGGCCGACGTGACCGAGAAGGGCGAGAGCCTCTACTGAGAAGGAGTTGAGCCGATGTGGTATTTCGCCTGGATGCTCGGCCTGCCGCTCGCCGCCCTCTTCGCCGTGGTCAACGCGATGTGGGTCGAGATGCAGATGGACCGCTCCCTCGAGGAGGGGGGCGAGGACTGAGCCGGCCGCGCGCCGCGGGACCGGGCAGGGGGCGTCCATCGGGCGCCCCTTGCGCATGCAGGACGCAGGGCGGGGCCGCGCATTGAACCGCGCCTTGCGGGGACCGGCGATGTCAGGACGGGGTTGGAGCGGGTGAAGGGATCATAACAAACTACTACAATAAAACAACATTTTTTGCTACAATAGCCCACACAGAACCTACACAGGTACGGCAAATCAACCACTTACGCCGCCAATCTGCACGGTTTCTGCACAGTGGGAAACGTAGAAATGAGTTTCATCCTCGACAAAGAGCAGGTCAAGCCGGGCCTTATCATCTTCCGACGTGGCGATGTCGGGCACGATAACTATTACTGCCGGATCAGAATCCAGAACGAAGACCGCTACAAGACGATCTCGCTGCGCACGGCGGACCGGCAGACGGCGCGCGACCGTGCCATGGACGAGGATGCCGACATCCGTTTTCGGGTGAAACACGATGTTCCCGTATTCAATCGCCCCTTCTCGCAAGTTGCGGAGGAATACGTCCAAGCACAGCAACGGCGCGCCAACGCTGGCGAAGTCAGTCAGGCGCGCGCCAGAAACGTCAAAAGCAAGGTCGAGGGGCCGCTGAACGCCTATGTAGGCACCACGCAAGTGCATCTGATTACGCAGGATCGCTGGGCGGAGTATCCGCTGTGGCGGCGCGAGAACGGCACAGGACGCCGTAACAGCATCATCAGCGATTCCACCATCCGCATCGAAATGAGCATTTTCGCTGCGATCATGAATTATGCCATCGGCAAGCGATACGTGCCCGCGCATCATCGCTTCGAGGGCATGCCGAAGCTGAAATCCAACCGCCGTGACGAGTTCACGCTGGAAGAATACCGCAAACTGCACACCAAAGGCCGCAAATGGATGAAGGAGGCGACCACGCCGCAAGGCATTTGGTATCGGCAGATTTGCTACAATTTCATCCTCATCATGTGCAACACGGGGATGCGACCGCCCGAAGCGAAGAATCTGCGCTGGCGGGACATCACAACCGCCAAGGACAAAGATGGCCGGGAAATTCTGGTCATCTATGTGCGCGGTAAGGGCAAGGAGCGCAAGCTGATCGCCCCCACCAGTGTGAACACCTATCTGGATCGGGTACGGGAATTGTCCAAGGCCACCAAGCCCGACGATCCCGTGTTCACGATCATCAACGGTAAACCCGCCAAATGGCTCTACCGCGATACGGTCGAAGAACTGCTGAAATACACCGAGCTACGCGATGGACCGAGCGGCATTCCCCGCACTACCTATTGCTTCCGCCACACCTATGCGACGCTGCGGCTGTCCGCTGGCGTGGACGTATATATCCTCGCCCAGCAAATGGGCACTTCCGTCAAAATGATCGAGCAACACTATGGGCATGTGAACACCATCAAACACGCCGACCGCGTTTTGATGGGCATCGGTGGATGGGATGCCATGCATACCGAAATGAACGCGGAGATCGACGCGCTGGAAGCCAAGGCAAAAGCGGTGCAGTCCGTCAAAGCGAAGCAGACGGACAAGCCCCGCCGCCCCAAACGCTAGCCCGCATCGTTTCAGCCATCGAGTTCGATGGCCGATGCAACGGGGCTGGCGTTGCCGTGTTCACGACGCGCCGCTGGCGCAATAGGGGTGAATACGGCCAAAGCAGGCAGGGAAACACGGTGCGCAGAGCCTCAAGCGCCGCCATGCCTGCGATCCGAACCCGCGTCCGGCTCGGACGTAGAAAGGGTTCGTCGTTCACCGCTGCGCCGCTGGCGCACAAAGAGGGGAGAACGCTTGGAAAAACACTGACGCGGCCAAAGGCTGGGTCTCCCTTTGCAGCGGATGCAGTTGCATCGGCTGCCTCTCCCTATCGCCCGAAGGCAGGGGATTACATCCCCGGCCCTTTGAGGCGGCGTGCGATGATCGCGCGGTTGATATTCTCCAAGGAACCCAGCGCGTTCGCGCGTTCCGTGGTGTGCTCTTCCGTTTGCGCCAGTTCCTGGCTGATCGTGAAGAACTTCGATTGCAGGACGCTTTCAGGCTGTTGATCCAATTCGTTGGCGGTGATGAGACGCATGATTTTTCTCCTGTCCGGCGAGGCCGCAACCATCACGGCCTTTCATGCCCCGAAACAGGCACTGGATGGCCGCCACGCACCCGTAGGGCCGCAACGAAGAGAAGGAGCCGCTAGGCTTGCGCTGGTGACAGGTCAGCTTGTGCCAAGGTGCATGATGAAAAAGGACGTGTGGGGTGGACTTGTCGGCAGGAAGCGCCTCTGCGACTCTCCGCGACCAACCGTCAACATCACAAGATCACTTGTGCAATTCGAACCCACGTTCACGTTTTGGTGGAACATCCTTACGGCTACGGCACAGCCAGCAAGAACAAGGCCGCCCATGCGTCGAAGCGATCTTGCCGACCGCGCGCGGCGACGGCGGCACATCGGCGGACAGGCCATGACCCCACAGGGCCATGACACGGCGCGCCCGCGCCTTCATCCGTTCCGCATCTTGTCTGCGTCGTGCGCGCACCGGTGCGCTCCGTTCATTATTCTAAAGGGTGTCGATAAAGCGCGAGAACCGTCTCCGCGCCCGCTGGGCATAGAGCATTGCAGGCACAATTCCAATGTCAGCCGCAAATCTCAAAGACGGCGATCTCTCGCTAAAGCGGCATACAAGACGACAGTGCGCCGCGCAGCGCCGAAGTGGACCCTTTTAGCGAAAGCAGGCCCTGATCCCGCCCGGCGATACGCAGATCGACCGTATCGGCATTGCCGGAGAGCGCCGCCGCCAAGCCCGCGGTGCGCGGATCAAGGATGAAAGTCTTCTGTGAAGCAGTTCCAGCCGTGCCGGTGACATCGATACTGCGATCCGCGAACGCGAATGTGAAAACAACCGGGCGCGCACCGGCTGCTTCCGATAGCGCCGCCATCATAACAGGGCGGTCGCGCAGACAAAGCGCGGAGAGCTTGGTCAGGGAACCAACGCCTGTGACCTCGGCAACGGCAGAGCCGTTACCTGCTTGTCGAAGTTGCCACCCGCCAACGGTGGCGGGCTTTGCCGCGCTGCGCGCGCCTGTGGTTCCTTCGGGTTCATTTGATGCCTGATCGAAGCGCATGGCTACATCGCAGCTTTGCGCGCCGATGCGCGGCGGCTTGCAAAGCTGGCCGTGCAGCGAGACGATCACCTGCGTGCCTTGCTGCCGCCATGCTTGCGCACTGCCACCCCAACCGACCGTGTATCCTTGCGGCGCTGACAGCCAGACGGTGACTGGACAACCGGCAGAGCCGCAAAAGTAGCTCCAAGCATTCGCGCATTCCAGACCGGCGAGATCGGTCACGTAATCTGCTGTGCCATCGTCGTTCAGATCATCCACGGGTGTTAGATACGAATCCAATATCTTTGGGGTGCCACCCGCCGCTGCGCAGGCCGCCTTATTTTCTTGTGTGAAGGTCTGAATCGCGGTGGGCGTTTGCGCATAGGCGGGCGGCGTTGTCGCAAGCGAGAGGCCAACGACGAGCATAAAGCTGCCGGTTGCGGTAGAGGTACGCCTTGTAGAAATTATTGATAACGCCATTCTAAACCCCTGCCGCTCGATCAATGGCCTTTTGAAGATCGGTTGCAAGAGCATGGGCGCAATCTTCGGTCAGGCCGCCAGCAAGAATATCCGGCTGGCTGTCCCCATCTGCGCGGATCGTGACTTCATATCCGCGCTTCTCTTGGCGGCGGCCCATATGGCGTCCTGCCATGGCGGCGGTGGAAACGCCGTTGCGTCCCGGCATGAGCGGATCGGGATCAACGACCAGCCCGCCATGACTGACACCCACATCCGCAACGGATTCAAGCGACATATTGATATCGCCGCTTTGGACGCCCTGCGCCGAAACCGACACCTTGACGGGTTTGCGCGCTCGCGCGCCGGGCAGCACAAAGGTGCAACCCACGCCGATGCAGACGAGTGCAACCACATAAAGACCCAAGAAGGCCCCTGTCGAGCGCGTGCCCGCCAGCAGCGCGTTCAGTAGAAGGAACACCCCGACCGCAAACAGCGGCAGTGCAGGCATGCGCGCCGCGCGCGCGGGTTCCACTTCGAACAGAAAACCGCCCGTCGCGGGATCGTCGCGACGCGTGAAACTTGCGATCTTCGGATTGCGCCATGTGTGCAGGACGTTCAGGCCGTGCCACTTCCACAGCGGTAGCGCGAGCACCGCGCCGACCAGCGCCAACCGCACCAGCATGCCTATGCCGATGCTCGGCCCTGATACGACGAACAGCGCTACGCCCACCGTATTGAAAAGAAGGAAGGCCGCACCGACCCAGAGTAATATTCGTACCCATGCTGGGCGTTGCCCTGTCTGGGAGTCAGGCTGTGCGGCGGTATTCGGTGGCATCGTGGGCAGGCTCCGCTGGCGCATTGGGGATGATCCGGGGCGCTCAGTGATAAACCTTTCCGGGTATGGGTTTCGTCCCCTGTTCAGGGGAGAAATGCGCAGTCCTTGTTCAACCCCGCTACGCTGCGAGCGATGAGCGCCACGGCTTGCGCCTGCCGGTGCGTGCCGGTTTTGGTGAGAATACGCTTGAGGTGGGAGCGGACCGTCGCGCCGCCGATCCCGCGCCGCCTGGCCACGGCATCGAGCGATAAGCCGCCCGCGAGATCGGCGGCGATGATGGCCTCCATCCGCGTGAAGCCAAAAAGATCACGCAGACAGTCGGTGGCCAGCGTGGACGCTTCGGGATCGCGCACCATGACCAGCGCCAAGGGCCGAGCTGTGGCGGCAGGGCCGAATAGAGCGGAGGGCGGCAAAGGTGCGACGATCATCGTCAACGGCAGACGCTCAGCGCGCGGAATGGTCAGGGCCGCCCCAATCGCGGCAGCGTGGCCTTGGGCGGTCTGGACGCAGGCGCGGACTTGCCGCGTCATGCATTGATCGAGCGCCCCATCCGCCAGTCGCAAACGCCCGCGCCCACCGAAAAGATGAAGCCCCGCGCGCAGCAGCGCTTCCGCCCGCGCATTCGCCGAAACAATGCGGCAGCGCGCATCCACAGCGAAAACTGCCGCGTCAATGCGTGACAGGGTTTCATCGGCAAGGGCGCGGTGCGCCGCCGCTTTCGCGAATTGTCCGCCGAGCCAGAAGGCGCGTTGCAGATGAGGCAACAAGATCGACACTTTGTGCCGGTCTGCATCGGCATATGCGCCTGCGCGTTCCGGGCGGTGAATGCCAAGTACGCCTAGCGCCCCGTCGCCGCCGGGAAAGACCGCGCCGACCATGTGGAATATGTCGAGGGCGCGTAGCCACTCCTGATAGAAGCCGCTACCGCGTTGTTCCGATGGGGAAACAAGATCATGGTCGGTCACGATGCACCCCACGCCGAAACGCGCGGATCGCTCCACCCATAAATCCTGCCGGTGCCAGTTCGCAGCCCAGGACTGCTGGTGGTCGGCCATGCGCAGATTGTCGGTATGTTCGAGAACACGAATATCGTCATCCGCGCCGTGCAGTTTCAGCACGGCGCTCGTGGACTCCAGCGTGTCCGAAATGTCGGCCGCGATTCCCGTCCACAAGGTATCATCCGCTGCCGCTTCATAGAAGCGCCCGATCAGGCCTGAAACCCGCGCATCAATGACCGCCTGTGACAACATTCCATCCGCCGTAACAAAGCTGCCCCAACGTCAATCAGCATAGGAGCGCCCAAGGACTACGATCTTTCATGATTGACTTCCGTCGACATGTCGACACAATTTACCCATGGCAATGAACACTGAAGCAAAGCGGGACCGGCAGATTGTCGGTTTCAGCCTCTCTCCCGAAATGGCGGCTGCCGTCAAAATGGAAGCAGCACGCCGGAAGCTCACGCTGCGCAAGCTATTCGAAGAAATGTGGCAGGATTACGCGAAGAAGCAGAAGTGATGCCGCATTACGGCGCAGGCTGCGTATCCGTGATCCAATCCGTCAGCGGCTTCAAATCGTGCGCCCAGAAAATCGTTAGGCCGCGATCTTGCGCATCCATGAGATTGTGCAACTTATAAACGCCGCTGAGAACGGCTGTCGGCACGACCTGACGCAAACCAAAATCACGCTTCCAACTATCCGCCTTCACCGCCGCGTCATTGTTGAGGCGCTTGACGGAATTGGTGGATGAATTGGAGACCTTGCATTCAATCGGCATGACGCGATGATCCCAGAGGCGAACGATAATATCGCCTTTCCGGGTGCCCAGGACACTCTCGCCGCAAAATTCTCCCGGCGCGGGCGCATGGGAGATGTTCGGAATCTTGCGTGAAGCAACTTCGGTGAAGCCGAGCGCCGTCAGCGCCTCTTTCACCATCGCTTCCTGTTGATCCTTGCCAAGGGTGCGCCGCCGCGTTTGGGTCCGGCTTGCCGCCATCAGTGCGGCTGATGCCATGACCGCTGCATTCCGTTCCGCTTCGGTGGGTTCGCGGTTTTCCACGACCCATGCAAAACGGCGGCGATCCAAGACCTGACGGACAACGCCGATGAGCTTTTGCACATCATCGGGTGTGCGTTCCAGATGACTCTTGGTCAGGGAGCGGGCATCGGCGAGCACCTTGAGATCGTCAGCCGAAATCGGTGGCCCTGCAAGATAGCGGAAGGCTTCCAGCAAATGGGGATCGCCCAGGACATCGAGCGCGGGCGCATCGAGGTCGGAGAGGTCGATTGTCGTTTCCAGTATTTCTTCGACGTACCCCTGATATTCGTCGAAGGCTTCCAGATAATCTTCCAAAGGCTCTTCCAGACGCTCTTTGGAAAAGGCCGCAATGGCTTTGAGAAGATCAGCTTCAAGCTGTTCGCTTGTCCAAACAGGCGGTTCAATCACGCTGTCATTCCCGCAGCTAGAAGCGCCGGACCCGGCACGATCAGACGTTCCATTTCACGCGGCTCGAATTTCGTGAGGCCGCCCGCATAGGTTCGGCCTGATCGCTGCGAGATATTGACCTGCAAATAGTCAACGAGCGCCTTCTTTACTTTTTCTGACAGGTTGTCGCGTGGGTAAAGACCATGCGCGATGTTGATGTGCCGCGCATCGGCCTTGTTGATGACGAATGCAGGCGGACGACGCGCCATATAGGTGGAAATAATCGGTGCCGCTTCCCGCAGACCAACCGCCCACCATGCTTTGCGGTGGCTGGCGACATATCCTTGATTGGCTCCCATCGCGCGGGCGGTTTTCAAAAACCGCTTCACGGCGTTGCGCTCTGACGTGCCTAGCTCGTCAAGGTCGGCGGGAAGATCGATAACCCGGCGTAGTCTTGCCGCGTCGGTCAGCAGCCCTTCGGCTTCCATGACTTCGCGCGCGCGGGTGATCGTGGGGAACAGGACGGAGTCCGGCAGGCCGACGCTATGTTCTCCGGCAATCCAGACGCCATTCGCGCCTGTGACCTGCCCGCGATGGACGCGACACAATTCACCAAGTTCCACATAGCCTTCGGGCGGCTTTTCAGTCGAATGGGTCAGGTATGACCAGCGAGATTCCGCTGCGAGCCGATCACGATGAACGCGGCGGCCTTTCCCAAGCCCGTCGAGCTTGGCCAGTTTTTCCACGCGCTTGAAATAAATCGATTTCGGCTGCGCGCCGATTTCAAAGGTCGTGATCGCCGCCGTTGTCGCTGCATCCGGGAACGGTTGTGCCGTGGGATCAATGACGGTTACGCTCTGGCCGCCGAGGTCGCCCAGCACTAGCGAGCGGACGAGCGCGCCATAATTCACATCGAGCCATTCGGCAGCGGTGATGAAGGCCCCAATGTCTTTGGGCTTTGCGCTCCGCGCGGTGGCGAGGAAGAAGTAAACATGCAGCCCAGCAAGCTTGCTGGCCGTCAGATCGAGCTTTGATGCCTCATTGAACAGCCAGTCCTTCCATTTCGGCTCAATCTGATGATGCCGCACATAAGGAGGATTGCCGATATAGAGCGTCTTGCCGTCGATACGTTCGGCAAAGCGACGGTAATCCCCGAGCAGAACCCGCGCGCGTTTGGCATGACCCGACACGGCAAGATTGGCACGCGCGAGCAGCGCCGCCAGCGGATCAATATCAATGCCGACCAGTTCAGCTTTCGGGAAAGCCGCCGCCGCGCGTGTCAGAAAACGGGCAGACCCAACGCCGGGATCGACGATCCGCGCCGGATTCTTGGCCGCTGCCCAATCCACCATCGTTTGCACGATGGGCGTCGGGGTATACGTCGCGCCGTTCTCACGGCGCTCTTCGGAAGAGCGCAGCACGCAGAAAATATCACCAAGAGGATCGTCCCCCGCGCGGATCATGTCCTTCAGTTGGGAGATTATTTTCTTCGATACAACGGTGGAAGCCGCAGCCTTGCCCAATGCCTTCTCTTGTGACGACAGCGTGCCAACAGTCTCTGCGCCCAGTGCAAGGGCCACAGATGCCAAGGCGCGCTCGGAGGCAATTGCGGCACCGAGGTCAGAACAGAGCCCGGATGCAGACGGAATGACAGGCGCAGCTTGCGCAGTTTTCGTGGTCATTGTCCGCCCCCCAATGCGTGTTTTGCGTGCCCATGCAATAAACCGCCTTTGAAGGGAAGAACGTTAATGTCCCTTTCGCGCTTACGCGCTTCGGCAATGTCGAAACTGTTTTGCATTTGCATCAGCTTGTCCATCGACATGCCGAATGCCTTTTCCAGCCGCAGCGCCATTTCAGGCGACAGATGCGCGCGTTCATTCAGGAGTTTCGAGAGCGCCGGACGAGTCACGCCGAGCGCTTGCGCTGCATCGGTAACGGAAATCCCGAGCGCATCGATTACCTTGGTTTTTACGAACCCGCCCGGATGGACAGGTGGCTTGATCTTTTTCATGGCACCCATGTCATGGCTCCCTTTGGAAGCGAAGTCGACTCATTGTGCCTCGTAACCTCACGCTTTACAACCCTAAATGTTCCCCATGTGTTCTTATTTGCTTTTCCGGCTTGAAACGGCTGTTTCGCAGATGGTTTCCGCTCACTTCCCCACAAACCGCGATCCAACCACAGCGGCGCGGGCGGTTTCGTCGCTCCACGGCAAACGGACGACTTTTCCCTGTCCGATCTTGCCGCGCTGGCGGCGGATCATCTCGCCGCGTGCGAGCGGCGGTGGCAAGGGACGCAGCCAGTGTGGCGCAGGCTCGGCGGTGCAGGCGGCGACCTTGATATGCACCCAGCCCGCGCGGTCGATCCTGACGATCTGACCCGTGACGCAGCGCCGGCCGATAACGGCGGGCTTCTTTTTCGAAGCGCGGGCTTGTGGCTTCCAGACAGGCTCACACCAGCGGATCACATCCGCGACGATAAATTCAGCACCGCAAGCTACCCATTTCAAACGTCCCCCGATCCGGCGCAGCAATGCAAACAATGCGCAACCTCTCTCTTAAGGTTGAGCCAAAAGTCGTTTTCGCGCAATGTGATCGGCAATACTTGTTACTTCCGGCGCAAAGGCGGTGCGCCTTTGCGGTCGCGCCCCGGCATACTGCCGCATGTCTTGAGGGGAAGGCTGTCATGCCAGACGACAGGAAGCCCGCCACGGGCGATCAGGACTTTGATGCGGCGCGCACCGCTTGGGAACGCAGCGTGGGCGATACGCCTGATCCTGCTCCGCATCCCGCCCTCGCGGGGTTGCGGGCGCAGTTCGCCGCGCATCCTGACGTATGCATGCTGATGCAAGTTTTGGACGCGGCACAAAATGACGCGGCTGATCCGCAGCCGATGATGGTCAAGTTGCAACCGGGATTGTTGTCCTTGCTGGAACACGTCGAGTCGCTGGACGCGGCGGGTGCAGGCCGCGCGCCTGCACCGCCGGAGCGCGTCTTGAGCCAGATGCTGGGCAACTATCTTGAAGACCTGCTGCACCGCCTTGTGAGCGATCCCACCAGCCACCCGCATTATGCGCGGATATGGAACCGGCTTTGTGCCGATGCAGGTGCGCCAGAACTGGCCGTGCCTGACAGGGTGGCCCCGGCCATGCCGCCAGCCAAGGGCGGGCCGTTCTGATGCCGGAGGACGCCGCACCAACGGAAGGCCCCGCCAAGAAGCGTCCCCCCAGAAAACGTCCCTTGTGGCTGCGCATCCTGATCTGGATCGGAATCGCCTATGCCGTCGCCATCGGGCTTTCGTTTGTGATCTACATGGTCGGGGAAAGCCGGGGCTTCACGTCGCTCTTGCTCTATGCCGCCATCGGCGGCGGCATCTGGTATGCGGTCCGATGGATCAAGAGCGACCCGCCTTTGGCAGGGCCGGACCTCTCCGATAACTATGGCACGGCGCACTTTGAAGGCATGCAAATCACGCCGCCGTATCGCGACTGGCTGCGCAGCGGCGTCTTTCTGGGCAAGAGCAGCCATCCAGACGCCACCCCCGTGCCGCTGAACCAGCAACCCGGCATCCCGATTTGTACGACGCCAGAGCATCACACGCTGATCGTCGCGCGCACCCGCACGGGCAAGGGCACCCGCGTCATTATCCCGACCCTGCTGCGCTACGCGGGATCGATGATCGTAATCGATCCGAAGGGCGAGAACGCCGCCGTCACGGCGCGGGCGCGCCTGTCCACGAAGATCACGGAGAAGGTGCATGTCATCAATCCGTGGAACGAGCTTGCCGCGACCTATCAAAAAGCAGGTATCCCGCAGGATACCTTCAACCCGCTGGACGTGCTGGATCGAAACGATCCCAACGCCGTCGCGGTGGCGCAAGGGCTGGCGGGCGCGGTTTGCCCGTCATCGCCCGGCGACAAGGACCGCTATTGGCAGGGCAGCGCCGCCAATGTGTTTGCCGCCGTGCTCTTGTGGATCACGGATCAGCCGGGCGAGACCAAGACGCTCGCCCGCGCCCGCGAGATCGTGAGCATGAGCCGCAAAGACTTCACCGATAAATTTCTGGTGCCGATGGCGGCGAGTTCGGCTTTCGGCGGCGCGATCCGTGAAATGGTTAGCCCTTATCTCGACCTTGCCGACGAGACCTATTCCGGCATCATGGCGAACCTGTCGGAGAACACAAAGTTCCTCTCCGATCCGCAGGTCAAAGCCGCCACGGCGATCTCGACATTTGCCCTTTCCGACCTGATGCGTCAGCCGCGCACGGTCTATCTGGTGATCCCGCCCGACCGGATCGACACGCAACGGACCTGGCTGCGCCTGATGCTGGCGGCAGTGAGCCACACCTACCGCCGCGCCCCGCGCAACTCATCCGCTGCGCCATCCCACCGCTGCCTTGTCCTGATCGACGAGTTTCCCGCGCTCGGGAAGATCGAGGATATGCCGCGCGACCTTGCCACGCTTTCAGGCTACGGTCTCGATTACGCGCTGATCGTGCAGGGCATCGACCAGCTCAAAGACCTTTACGGCCAAGGCGCGGGCACGATCCTCTCCAACTGCGCCTACAAGTGGTTTTGCAACGTCAACGATCTCGAAAGCGCCAAATACCTCTCCGAGACCTTAGGCAAGAAGACCGTGCAGACCGTTGGCCGGAGTGAAAATCCCGATGGTAGCGGCGGCATGAGCTTTGGCGAGACCGGCAGGCCGCTATTGACGCCCGACGAGATTTTGAACCTTGGACGGGACGCGGCGATCGTCACGCATCCCGGCGGCCATCCGTATTATCTGCGCCCCGTTGACTACTGGAATGTGCAGGCCATGTTCGCCCAGCTTCGGGAGAAATACCCCGAAAGCTATTGGGAGCCGCCGCTCACATACGACCCAAACCCCTATTATCGGCAGAAAGAGCAAAGCAACCAAGGTCAGCAACGGCGACAAGAACAACGGCAAGAACAGCGGCAGGAAAAATCAGCACCGCCGCCCCGCAGCGGCCAGATGAGCCGCGCCGAAGCGCTGGCCATTCTGGGGCTGGCCGAGGGTGCGACCACGGCAGACATCCGCGCCGCGTGGAAACGGCTGATGCAAAAGCTGCACCCCGACACGGGCGGATCAACACGGCTTGCGCAGATGCTCACCGAAGCACGCGACGTTCTGTTGCCGGGACGGACTGCGAAATGAATCCCTTGGCCGCCCGCAACCTGTGGTATAATCTCGAGCAATCGCCCGAGTCTGCTTTTGACAGGCTGCGTGGCCGGGGAGCGTCGCTGCAATCCCCCGCTCGACCTACTGCATGCGATGCTACCCCACACCCTCGCACGTTTCGTGCTATCCTAAGTTGTATGTTCGGAGACTGTGCAAGCCATGGACGGGGTACCCGTCCAGCTTGGCAAGGGTGGCGCTTCGCCCTCCCGTTGCATCCCTCCAGACCAGGGTTTTGACAACCCGTGGACCCGTCCGGGGAGCCTTCGTGCTCCCTGCGACCCATGACGGAGGCTTTGCCTCTGCGACACCACCAAGGAGCCTTCGCGCCCCTTGGAACCCTGACAAGGGCTATCGCGCCCTTGACCACTCGCAGGAACGCCGTTCCTGCACCTTGGCCGGGTTTCGCCCCGGTGACGACAATGGAGCGGCCATTGCGCCGTGCAGCAAAGGGAGGACGCATGGATACATGCCCGACCGATGAACACAACGCCGGGGGCACGGCATGACCCAGCCGCCACCCAAGCCCAAATCCGAAAAACGCCAGCGCATCCGGCAGGTCAAAACACGCATGACCGAGGCCGAGCATGCAGCGTTTCTCGCGCGCGCCGATAAGGCAGGACTGGCCGCCGCCGCTTTTTTGCGCGCCGCTGCCATCGGTAACGCCGGGCCGCGTGCACAGCGGCGTGTGCCTGCCGACGCGCAGGCTATGCGGCAAGTGCTTGGGCACCTTGGCAAGACAGGCAGCAATCTCAACCAGATTGCCCGCTACCTGCATACGGGCGGTATGCCTGAAACCGTCCTGCCCGATATTCGAGAAGCCCTTGCCGATCTCGCCCGCATACGCGGGCTGATCTATGATGCGCTTGGCAAAGACCCTGACTATGCCCGCGCCGTCGATCTTGCGCCGACCGTCGATCAACCGCCGCCACCCGACACCAAATCCGCGCCACCGCCGGGCGGGAAAGCCGTCCCGCCACCGGACGCGTGAGGCCCCGCATGAAAGCTATCGCATGATCGTCAAGGGGGGATCACGCGGCGGGCCGGGCCAGCTTGCGAAGCACCTGATGCGCACGGATACGAACGAGCGCATCGAGGTATTGGAATTGCATTCCGGCATCGATGATCTTTCCGCCACATTCCGCGACTGGCAGACCCTTTGCGAAGGCACGCGCGGCACCAAGGGTCTCTATCACGTCAACATCGACCCCGACGCACGCTATGACATGACGCGGCAGCAATGGGTGCGCGCGGTCGAGGTGCTGGAAAAGGAGCTGGGTCTGGACGGCCAGCCCCGCGCCGTGGTCATGCACGAAAAGAAAGGCCGCCAGCACATCCATGTTGTCTGGCAGCGCACGGACCTTGAAACCATGACACTGCGCAGTGACAGCTATAATTATCTCGCGCATGAACGCGCCAGCCTGCGCATGGAACAAGAGTTCGGGCACGAACACGTTCCCGGCAAACACGCCAAGCGCGACCGCGAAAAGCAGGCCGCGTTCCCCCGCGCGGAAGCCACGCATGGCGAGTGGCAACAGGCCGAGCGCGCTGCGCTCTCCGTTGCCGACCGCCGTGCGCAAATTGCGGCTCTGAAAGAAACCGCCGACAATGGCGCTGCCTTCAAAGCCACCCTTGAAGATGCAGGCTACATGCTCGCGCAAGGCGACAAGCGCGACTTTGTGTTGGTGACGGAGGAAGGCTCTGTATTGAGCCTTGGCCGCGAACTGAAAATGAAAGCCGCCGAGGTGCGCGCCTTCATGGCGGATGTGGATCGCGCCGCACTGCCGACAGCCGCCGAGGCGAAGGCCATGCAACGGGTGCGTGAAGATGCGCCCGCACCGGAAGCGATCACGCCACCATCACCGGAAGAACAGACACCGCCTGTTGCCGAAGATCGGCCCGCCGCGCCCGAAGAGGTGCAGCAGCCGGATCTTCCACCTGCGCTTGATCCTGTGGTCGCGCGGGCGCTTGATGAGCGCCAGCGACAGGAAGTCGAGAAACTTGCCGCGTGGCATGACACCGAAGCGCGGCATCTCGATCATGTGCTATCCATCGAGTTGCAGGAAAAGCTGGATCACCAAGCGGCGATGCACTCCGCCGCGCGTGATCGTCTCAAGCGCGAGACAGAAGAAAAGCGCAGCGGCATCGACGGCTTCATAGACGCTTTGCAAAACCGCTTGAATCCGGGACGCGGCGCGGAACAACGTGCCGCCCGTGAAAAGGCGTGGCGGCAGCTTCACGCGCAACAGGCGCGCGAGCGGCACGACATGCAAGTGTTGTGGGAGCAGACCCACGCCGAGCAGCGCGAGGAATTGCGCGAGCGTCATGCGCAGCAGCGGCGCGAACAGGCCGCGCAATTCGCCGCCGAGCGTCAACGCTACACCGAGGATGCCGAACGCGCCGCCGAATTGCGCAGGCGCATCGAGGAAGAACGCAGAATAGAAGAACAGCAGCGCCAGGCGCGGCGGGACACAGGCCCGCCGGGGCGGACAAAGTAAGCGGCTCGCGTTTTCTGCAACCGGAACCGGGCCGCACAGCGGAACAACAGGTTGCCAGCAATGACGAGGCCGAAGACGATCTCGACGCGCCGCCAGAACTGACGCCGGGATTCATGCCGTCATTCCGGCGCGTGATCTCGCGCTTCATGAAGCCCGCCAAGCGCCGCAGAAAGAACCGCCGCAGAAAACGCGGCCTGCGCGCGCTCTTGTCGAAATTCATGAAGCCACAATCACGGTTCATGCAACCGCCGCAAACAGCGACACCGCCAAAGCCCGAACCACCGAAAACACCGTCGCCGTTAAAACCGAGTTTTAAGGATAAGTCGGGGCCGACTATGTAGCGAGAAGCTGGCGCTTGCTGATCGCTTTTTTGATCCAATCTGATAGCCTGACCCGCGTGCGGGTGAACGACGAGAGATAATGCTTCGCCGCGTGCGGATCGCCATCGACGCAACGCCGCCCAGGGCGGCAGTGCCCCGGCATTTCCGGCGCGTCGATCCCGACCAGACGCACCCGCTGGCCGTCACAGCGGAAAGTGTCGCCATCGCCGATATCCGGCTGATAGCAGGCGACATCGGGCGCGTTGACGTTTGCTTTGCCAAACACAATGCCGGCAGTCCCGAGAAAGGCGACAATGACCACCGCCGCTTCGTAGGGGGAGCGGCGTCTTTTACTATTTCTGCGCCGCATTATCCTTTGAAATTTAATGATATTACGATGTATATATTAAATAATTCCGAACTTCCTATGTATATATGAATTACATTATTGACCAATAATTGCGTATCTATTATATCCGAAATATAAAATAATAACCAGCGGGAATGATTTTGATTTTATCAGAGGCAAATAAGTTTGTTTTCATTAAAGGGGTTAAGGTCGCGGGAACAAGTGTGGAGATGGCACTGTCGCGTTACTGTAGCGATGGATGTATCATCACCCCTATTACCCCGATTGACGAAATTGCCAGACTGGGAATGGGTAGAGGGGCGCAAAATTATTCGGATGCCCCGCATCAAGAGAAAATCTACCTCAAGAGACTGATGCACCAAAGCAAAAGCTCTATCAAGAATATCACCCCTCGCGTCTCTAAGTACTTTTTGCGCAGGATTCGCCCTCCTGAGGGGAGGTACTACAACCACATGCCGCTATCAGAAGTAATGCGGCTTCAGAATATTGATGATGGGATGCAAATCGCTTGCATTGAGCGCAGTCCCTACAGAAAAGTACTGTCCTGGGCGAACATGCGGCTTTCGATGAAAAAATACAAATCCGGCGGGCTTATGCAGGCCGATAGGAAAGACCTCAGGCCATTTCTGGATACGGCATTACGCGGCGATGACTACAAGGCCGTTTTGAACATTGATAGATACAAGGATGTGTCTGGGAAAATCGCAGTTAAGAGGATTTTTAAATACGAGAATATTCAGAACGATCTTAAAGATTTTGTAGATACGTTCGGCCGAGATGATGTGAGTTTAGATATTCCTCACGCAAAAAAAGGGCTTAATGTCGAACGAGCTTCCTCTGGATGCTTATTTTTCTAAAGATCATATCAAGCGTATCAATGAGGTGTTTGAAGAGGAATTCTCCTTCTTCGGATATGATAAGATTTAAATTTTGCGGTCGGAAACGTGCATATATTTGTCATTAGTTTGAAAGATTCAAAATCACGCCGAGACCGAATTAATGGCCGATTGGCGGAATTGGGTTTGAGGGCCGAGGTGTTTGACGCCATCGACGCGCGATCAACACCGGATGCGAAGCTCGAATACAGCAAGATCAGGCGACGACTCTTCTACGGCAAGGGGATGACTGCCGGGGAAGTCGGCTGCGCTCGCTCGCACCTTGCGGTTTATGCCGAGGTTGTGCGGCGTGGACTGGAGTGCGCACTGATCTTGGAAGACGATGCTCTTCTGCTGGACGATCTTCCGCAGGCTTTGCGTGTGATCGAGGGGCTCCGAGAAAGATGGGATATTATACGCTTCTTGGGTAAGCCCAAGCATGTGAGGCGATCCAGGATCGTGCGCCATCTGGAAGGCGAACTAACCCTTCGCCGACTGTACGGCACCCCGGCCGGAGCATACGGCTATGTCGTAAACAAGCGGGCAGCGGAGAGGCTTCTGCATCTCGGCCGCGCGCTATGGGCCCCCATCGACGTTATGCACGGACAGGTTTGGCGACATCGGCTGCGTGCGTTCTGCGTCGCACCGTCGCCAATCCTGCCAGATTTTGATGTGGAATCGACAATCGGCGAAAGCCGTTTTGAGAAGTCTCGCAAGCTGGTCGGGATAGAAAGGCTATACTTTCCCCTGACGAGACTCGCCTTCAAAATTTCCGAAATGCTTATGAAGCAAATTTTCTATTTTGGCGCCGTAGCGGCGGACTATGTGGAGAGAAAATCAATAAAACCAAAGAAAAAAAATGATGCCGTCTTCAATTAAAAAAAAGGGGCTACAGTTCTACTCGCCATTCACGCTCGCACTTGAGATGGCCGCGCGGCCTCTGTTGCCCAAGAAACCACATATTTTGATCGCTTGTATGATGAAGTCGGGTTCGACATTTTTGGCACACGCCCTTGCCGCGCATAGTGGGTTGCGGCGCGTGCGCCTCACGCCAGCATGGGGAGCGCGGGAGCAGGAACTGTGCGAGCTACGTCTATCGCGTTACAATCACTCAGCCTATGTAGCCCAGCATCATATCAAGCATAGCGAGTGGACTGACGAGCTGATCGCCAGATACAGGCTTACGCCGATAGTCCTGGTGAGAGATTTGTTCGATATTGTGGTCAGTCTCAGGGATCATATCCGGCGCGAAAATCGCATCATGACCGTTGCTGAAATCTCTGAACGTCACGCCGCGCTGCCAGACAATGATTTGGAAGAAGTAATCGTTGATCTTGCAATCCCATGGTTTGTGCAATTTTACGTTGGCTGGCGATCCGTTCCAAATGCACGCTTCGTCAGGTTTGAAGAGATGATCGCTGACCCGGCTGCAACAATGATGGAGATTTTGAAGGCGGGTGGAGTGGCAACAAACCCGGAGGCGTGCGAAGACGCACTCGCCCAGATCAGCGAGAAAAAGAATCGATTCAACAAAGGGGTCGTTGGCCGTGGGGCGCACCTGTCGGACGCAAACAAGGAACGCATCAAAAAGCTGTTGATGCACTATCCGGAAGTCCATGGCGACCCGTATATCAAGGACATGCTCGCTCGTTAGAGACCTCTGGCGAGAAGCCTGAACCGGCTGCCAGTTAAATGTGTTTTCTGGAAAATGACGGGCGTTCTTCCACTTGTGCGCAATGCTACTCAAACAGTTTTAGCTTCCTATAGTTTTTAGGATTCAGGCGCGTCCAGCAGATGCCGGAGCAGGCTCTATGCGCCTTGCGCACCGGGCCGCTGAAACGTCCCGGCCATACGGTAACGATCCCTCGCGCATATGCTGACCTAAGGTCAGCGATCAGGCGCGGCCTTGTGCCGCGATCTTCTTCCGGCGGCTTTGGCCGCCTTTTCTGTTTCGGGCCTGCGGCCCCTTTGCCGTCAAGGCCAAGCCCTTTCGGGCGGAATACGGCGACCGTGTAGTCGCTGCGCTCCGGCCCGCACCATCCGCCGTTTTCCGGTCTGGACGGCAAGAACCCCGCTCATTGCCGCGTGGCTAGTCGGTTGCATGCGCAACCGCTAACCCAAAGGAAAAAACAATGAGAAACAACACCACGACAGAACAACCCCGCATCTATGTGGCCTGTCTTGCGGCCTATAATAACGGCTATTTGCACGGCGCGTGGATCGACGCCGCGCAGGAGCCATGGGCGATCTATGACGCTGTGCGCGTCATGCTGAAGGCTTCCCCCATCGAGAACGCCGAGGAATGGGCGATCCATGATTATGAGGGCTTTGGCGGCATCCGCCTGTCAGAATACGAAGGTTTCGAGCGCGTCAGCCAGCTTGCGGCCTTTATTGCCGAGCATGGCGACATCGGTGCGGCCTTGCTGGACTATTACAGCGGCGATCTGGACGAGGCACGGCAGGCTTTGGACGACCGCCACCTTGGCGCATATGCCAGCCTTGCCGATTACGTGCAGGACGTAACGGAGGAAACAACCGCGATTCCTCAATCCTTGCGCTACTATATTGACTGGCAAGCCATGGCGCGGGATGCCGAATTGAGCGGCGACCTGTTCACCATCCAGACCGCACATGACGCCGTGCATGTGTTTGCGGGGTGCTGACCATGGAACAGCAACCCCAAATCCAAATCCACCGCTTCACATGGCAAAGCATCGAGATTGAGACCATCTATAACCCCTGTAGATGGGGCGTAATCGCCCACCTTGAAATCCGCAGTATCAAGCCCGAGCGTGCGCCGCTGCCGATCACGGAAACAGGCTATCGCTCGCATTTCCACCCGTGCGGCACCATGGAGGCCAACGGCGGTGACGTTGTGGCGCATATCACGGCATGGCTGGACGAGGAAGCCGCCACACCTGCATGGCGGCGCTACGTTGAAGCCAGTCGGCAAGGTACATTGTTTTGAAAGACAGAAAGGCCGCTCAACCGTGAGCGGCCTTTCTGTCTTTCATCCCGCCCGACCCACCCCTGAACGGTCGGCGCGGCTTAGGCCGCGCCGTTATTGCCGGCAGCATCCTACGCTCTGATACGGCGCGCCGCACCACAGCGGCAGCAACGAGGTGATCTAGAATCGTTTGATGATCCGGCAGGGCAAGCCGACTGATCGGCACGTTTGCGGGGCATCAGAACGCACACTGCGCGCGCGTCCGCGAAGCGATTCCGCAAATCTTTCTGCACAATACCTACACAGGCCAAAATGGCCTATTTTTATCTTTATATTTCAGATGGTTCGACAAATCCAAAGATTTGGAGCGGGTGAAGGGAATCGAACCCTCGTCGTAAGCTTGGGAAGCTTCTGCTCTACCATTGAGCTACACCCGCCTTGATCGCTGATCTACGTGTCCGCCCCGCGCCCGTCAAGACGCCGCGCGCATCGCGCGCGCCTTTCCGCAACGGCCTTCCGGGTGGTTCGCGGAGCGCCGCTTCCGCCGCGCGCCGCGCGGCCCGCGACGCGGCTCGGCTTGCGGGGCGCGGCGACCCAGGGGGCTCGCGACGCGCTTGCCCGCCACCGGCCCGACGCGCCGCGCCATCAGGTTCGTCTCGGGCAGCCAGCCCGCCCGGATCGTGCAGTCGACGCCTCACGCGGAGAGGTCGACGAAGCGGTCGGCATCGGCGGGCGGGGTGGACCTGAAGGCGCGGCGCGCGGAGGGCGAGACGCCGCCCGCGACGGCCGTTTCGACGACGGCCGCCGGGTCGTCGAGATCGACGTCGGCGGTCCGCGCTCCGGGAGGGGCGGGCCAGGCGCGCCGCCCGACGCAGGGCCCCGGCGGCGACGGCCGCGCGCCCGGGCCGCCCGCGCGCGACCTAGGGCCGGCGCCCGGGCCGTCCGTCGGCAGCGCACGCCGCGGGCGGGCCTTTGACCGCAGGCCTGTCCAGATCGCGTCGGTTTCGGACAATCCCCGCACGGCCCGTCGGCGCGATCCTCCCGCCCAAGCCGCCCCGAGGAGCCTCCGCATGACGCCCCCTTCGCCCCGGCCCGCCGCCCGCCGTCGCACGGGCGGCGAGGACGCCGCGCTCCGCCCCTTCCGCCGGGCGCGAGGCGCGCGGGCGGTTCCGTTCCCGGCGCCGGCCCGCCCGGCGCCCTCCAGTCAGGACCTGTTTCCATGAGCCGCTTCACCACCTCCGACGGCGTCGAGATCTTCTTCAAGGACTTCGGCGCCGGCCGGCCCATCGTGTTCTCCCACGGCTGGCCGCTGAGCGCCGACGCCTGGGAGCCGCAGATGCTGTTCTTCGGGTCCCGCGGCTTCCGCGTCGTCGCCCACGACCGCCGCTCCCACGGCCGCTCCCAGCAGGTGTGGGAGGGCAACGACATGGACCGCTACGCCGACGACCTGCACGAGCTGCTGGAGCATCTCGACCTCCACGACGCGGTGCTGGTCGGCCACTCCACCGGCGGCGGCGAGGTGGCGCGCTGCATCGGCCGCCACGGAACGGCGCGGATCTCGGGCGCGGTGTTGGTGGGCGCGGTGCCGCCCCTGATGCTCAAGACCGAGACCAACCCCGAGGGCCTGCCGGTCGAGGTCTTCGACGGGATCCGCGCGGGCGTCGCGGCCAACCGCTCCCAGTTCTTCCAGGACCTCGCCGTCCCCTTCTACGGCCACAACCGCGAGGGGGCGACAGTCTCGAAGG
Organism: Albimonas pacifica; assembly: GCF_900113695.1. GTDB lineage: Bacteria > Pseudomonadota > Alphaproteobacteria > Rhodobacterales > Rhodobacteraceae > Albimonas > Albimonas pacifica. Next base: position 423,483 of record NZ_FOQH01000005.1, read on the forward strand.
GGCTGCAGGACGCCTTCTGGCGCCAGGGGATGCAGGGCGGGCTGAAGGGCCTGCACGACTGCATCCACGAGTTCTCGGAGGTCGACTACTCCGCCGACCTCGCCGCCATCGACGTGCCTGCGCTGTTCGTCCACGGCGACGACGACCAGATCGTGCCGATCGCGGCCTCGGCCGAGAAGGCGGTGAAGCTGGCCCCGAAGGGCGTGCTGAAAGTGGTTCCCGGCGGCTCCCACGGGCTGGTCGAGACCTCGCCCGACGTCTTCAACGCCCTGCTGCTCGACTTCCTCGCCGCCTGAGCGCGCGGCGGCGACGCTCCCCCCGATCCCAGACCGACGACAGGAGGCTCCCATGTCCGGCAAACTCGACCTGCTCACCCCGCAGAACAGCCAGCTCATCTTCATCGACCAGCAGCCGCAGATGGCCTTCGGCGTGCAGTCGATGGACCGCCAGGCGCTGAAGAACAACGTGGTGGCGCTGGCCAAGTCCGCGAAGATCTTCTCGATCCCCACCACCATCACCACCGTCGAGACCGAGGGCTTCTCGGGCCACACCTACCCCGAGCTGCTGGCGGTGTTCCCGCAGGCGCCGCTGCTCGAGCGGACCTCGATGAACTCCTGGGACGACCAGAAGGTGCGCGACGCGCTGGCCGCCAACGGGCGCAAGAAGGTCGTCGTCTCGGGCCTGTGGACGGAGGTGTGCAACTGTTCCTTCGCGCTCGAGGCGATGCGCGACGGGGGCTACGAGATCTACATGGTCGCCGACGCCTCCGGCGGCACCAGCCTTGCCGCGCACGACTACGCCATGCAGCGCATGGTGCAGGCGGGCTGCATCCCGGTGACCTGGCAGCAGGTGATGCTGGAGTGGCAGCGCGACTGGGCCCGGCGCGACAGCTACGACGCGGTGATGGACGTGGTGCGCGAGCATTCGGGCGCCTACGGCATGGGCGTCGATTACGCCTACACCATGGTCCACAAGGCGCCCGAGCGCGTGACCCATGGCGAGACGCTGGCCCCCGTCCCCGCCGCCGCCCACGCCGCCGAGTGAGGTCCGCCGCCGCCGCGCCTGTCGGCGCGGCGGCGGCCCCGGCCGATCTCCGACCCCGTCCCCGTTCCCGGAGCCGCCCATGTCCCTCGCCCGATCCGTCCCGGCCCTCGTCCTCGCGGGGGCGGTCTCGCTGGCCCCGCCCGGGCCGCTGGCGGCGCAGGAGATGCTGTTCCAGGGCCGGATCGAGGCCGCCAACCGCGCCACCCTGACCACCGGGCGCGACGGCAAGGTGGTCGAGGTGCTGTTCGGCGGCGGCGAGGCGGTGGAGAAGGGCGACCCGCTGATCCGCCTCGACGACGCCTTCCAGGCCCTCGACCTCGAGATCGCCGCGGCCGAGGCCCGCGCCGCCCGGGCGCGCGCCGAGCTCGCCCGGGCCGAGGCCGCGCGGATGGAGGAGCTGGGCCGGCGCGACGTCGCCTCCGCCGCCCGGCTCGACGCCGCGCGCGCCCAGGCCGAGGTCGCGGCCGCCGACGCCGAGCGCGCCGCCGCGCAGGAGCGCGCGGCCCGCCTGCGGCTGGAGCGCAGCGTGCTGCGCGCGCCGCTCGCCGGGCGCATCGGCGCGCCCGCCGTCGCGGTGGGCGATTTCGTCGAGGCCGCCGTGGGCCCGCCGCTCGCCGAGATCGTGCAGCTCGATCCGCTGATCGTGGCCTACCAGGTGCCCTACGACGACCGCCTCGCGGCGCTGCGCCGGGCGGGGGCGAGCGATCTTGCGACGCTGTTCTCCCGCCTCGCGCTCGAGGTGCGCACGGCGGGCGGCGCGCTGAGCGCGGGGCCGCTCCGCCCCGAGCACGCCGACGCCACCGTCGATCCCGCCACCGGCATGCTGACCGTGCGCGCGCGCCTGCCCAACCCCGACGAGCTGTTCCGCCCGGGGATGCGGGTCGAGGTCGTCTCGACCCTCGCGCCGGAGGCGGCGCGATGAGCGCGTCGCCCGAGGCCCCGGCGCCCGTCTCCGCCTTCGCGCCCCTGCGCGAGCGGGTCTTCGCCGCGCTGTGGGTGGCGACGGTGGTGGGCAACACCGGCTCGTTCATGCGCGACGTGGCCAGCGCCTGGATGGCCGCCGAGATCGCGGGCTCGCCCGCGGCGGTGGCGACCGTGCAGGCCGCCGCCACCGCGCCCGCCTTCCTGCTGGCGCTGCCGGCGGGGGTGCTCGCCGACATCGTCGACCGGCGCAAGCTGCTGCTGGGCGTGCAGCTGCTGATGGCGGCGGCGAGCCTCGCGCTGTCGCTGCTCGCCTTCGCCGATGCGTTGACCCTGCCGCTTCTGGTGGGGCTGACCTTCGTCGCCGGCGTGGGCGCGGCGCTGATGGGGCCGGTCTGGCAGTCGATCGTGCCCGAGCTCGTCTCCCGCCCCCAGCTCAAGAGCGCGGTGGCCCTGAACTCTCTGGGGGTGAACATCTCCCGCTCCATCGGGCCCGCGCTGGGCGGGCTGCTGCTGGCGGGCGTGGGGGCGGGGACGACCTATCTCGCGGACGTCTCGAGCTATGTGTTCGTCATCGCCACGCTGCTGTGGTGGCGCCGGCCGGCCGCGGCCGACGACGGGCTGGCCGAACGCTTCCCCGGCGCCTTCCGCGCCGGCCTGCGCTATGCCCGCGCCTCGTCCGAGCTGCGCCGCACCCTGCTGCGCGCGGCGATGTTCTTCCCCTTCGGCGCCTCGGTCTGGGCGCTGATGCCGCTGGTCTCGCGCGACCTGCTGGGGGGGGACGCGGGCTTCTACGGCGTGATCCTCGGCGCGGTCGGCGCGGGCGCCATCGCCGGGGCGGTGGCGCTGCCGGCGCTGCGCGCGCGCTTCGACAACGACGCGATCCTGCTGGGCGCGGCGCTGCTGACGGCGCCCTGCGTGGCGGCGCTGGCGCTGGGGCCGCCCAAACCCGCGGCGCTGGCGCTGGCGCTGCTGATCGGCGGCGCCTGGATCGCGGCGCTGACCACGCTCAGCGGCACCGCGCAGGGGGTGCTGCCGAACTGGGTGCGGGGCCGCGGCCTCGCGGTCTACCTCACCGTGTTCAACGGCGCGATGACCGCCGGAAGCCTGGGCTGGGGCCTCGCGGCCGAGCAGCTGGGCCTGCGGGGCGCGATGCTGCTCGCGGCGGCAGGCCTGGCGCTGTCGGCGCTAGTCGCGCGCCGCCTGCCGCTGCCGGCTGGGGACCAGGACCTCTCGCCCTCCAACCACTGGCCCGAGCCCGCGGTGGCGGCCGAGCTCCAGCACGACCGCGGCCCGGTTCTGGTGACGCTCGAGTATCGCGTCGCCGCCGCGGACCGGATCGCCTTCCGCGACGCCGCCGCCCGCCTCGCCCCCCAGCGCCGGCGCGACGGCGCCTACGCCTGGGGCCTGGCCGAGGACGCCGCCGACCCCGAGCGCATCGTCGAGTGGTTCATGGTCGAGAGCTGGGCCGAGCACCTGCGCCAGCACGCCCGCGCCGCGGGCGTCCAGGCCGACCTGCAGGGCGCCCTGCGCCGGTGGCACCGCGGCGAGGCCCCGCCCGAGGTCCGCCACCTCGTCGGCCTGCCGCCCGCCGGCCGCGATCCCCGCCCGCTCCCGGAAGGAGACAAGCCATGAAGATCTATCTCGTGTCGCTGGGCTGCGGCCTGCTGGTCGGCGTGATCTACAGCCTCCTGCAGGTCCGCTCGCCCGCGCCGCCGGTGGTGGCGCTGGTCGGGCTGCTGGGGATCCTGCTCGGCGAGCAGGCCCTGCCGCTGCTGCGCTGGATCGGGACCGAGGCGAAGACCGCCGCGGTCGAGCGTCGCCTGCCGCAACCCTGCCTCGACCACCTGTTCGGCGAGCTGCCCAGCGCTCACCGCGCCTCCGGGCCCGCCTGTCCGCCGCAGCCTCCCTCCGCCGACGACCGCGGCTGATCCCCCGACAAGGAGCATCCCCGATGCATCCCGACCTGATCCTCATCGACGGCCGCGTGACCACGCTCGACCCTGCGGCGCCCGAGGTCTCGGCCCTCGCCGTCCGCGACGGCGTGATCGTGGCGACCGGCGACGACGCCGAAATCCTGGCGCTGGCCGGGCCCGACACGGCGCGCATCGACCTCCACGGCCGCCGGGTGCTGCCGGGGCTGATCGACAACCACACCCACGTGATCCGCGGCGGGCTGAACTTCAATCTCGAGCTGCGCTGGGACGGGGTGCGCAGCCTCGCGGACGCGATGGCGATGCTGCGCGCCCAGGTGGCGGTCACCCCGCCCCCGCAATGGGTGCGCGTGGTCGGCGGCTTCACCGAGACGCAGTTCGACGAGAAACGCCTGCCCACGCTCGACGAGATCAACGCCGTCGCCCCCGACACGCCGGTGTTCCTGCTGCACCTCTACGACCGGGCGCTGCTGAATCGCGCCGCGCTCCGCGCGGTGGGCTACGACCGGAACACCCCCAACCCGCCGGGCGGCGAGATCCAGCGCGACGCGAACGGCGAGCCCACCGGCCTGCTGCTGGCCAGGCCCAACGCCGGGATCCTCTATGCGACGCTGGCGATGGGGCCGAAACTGCCGCCGGAATACCAGCTCAACTCCACCCGCCACTTCATGCGCGAACTGAACCGGCTGGGCGTCACCGGCGTGATCGACGCGGGCGGCGGCTTCCAGAACTACCCCGAGGACTACGAGGTCATCGAGAAGCTGCACGCCGACGGCGAGCTGACCGTGCGCCTCGCCTACAACCTCTTCACCCAGAAGCCGAAGGAGGAGACCGAGGACTTCCTGCGCTGGACCCGTTCGGTCAAATACCGCCAGGGCGACGATTATTTCCGCCACAACGGCGCGGGGGAGATGCTGGTGTTCTCCGCCGCCGACTTCGAGGATTTCCGCGAACCCCGCCCCGAGCTCGCCCCCGAGATGGAGGGCGAGCTGGAGGCGGTGGTGCGCATCCTCGCCGAGAACCGCTGGCCCTGGCGCCTGCACGCCACCTATGACGAGACCATCTCCCGCGCGCTCGACGTGTTCGAGCGGGTGGACCGCGACATCCCGCTGGCCGGCCTCAACTGGTTCTTCGACCACGCCGAGACGATCTCCGAGCGCTCCATCGACCGCATCGCCGCGCTGGGCGGCGGGGTGGCGGTGCAGCACCGCATGGCCTACCAGGGCGAGTTCTTCGTCGAGCGCTACGGCGCCAGGGCGGCCGAGGCGACGCCCCCGGTGAAGCGGATGCTCGACAGCGGCGCCCGCGTCTCCGCCGGCACCGACGCCACGCGGGTGGCGAGCTACAACCCCTGGGTCTCGCTGAGCTGGCTGATCTCGGGGCGCACCGTCGGCGGGCTGGTCCTGACGCCCGAGCGCAACCGGCTCGACCGCACCCAGGCGCTCAGGATGTGGACCGAGAACGTGGCCTGGTTCGCGGGCGACGAGGGGCGGCGGGGGCGGATCGCGCCGGGGATGCTCGCGGACCTGATCGCGCCCGACCGGGACTATTTCGCGGTGCCCACCGCCGAGATCGCCGACCTGACCTCGGACCTGACGATGGTGGGCGGCCGGGTGGTCTTCGCCAAGGGCGCGTTCGCCGCGCTCGACGCGGGCGGGCCGCCGCCGGCGATGCCGGACTGGTCGCCAGTGAACGCCTGGGGCGGCTACGCCGGGTGGAAGGCGCCCGGCGCGGGGCAGGCCGTGGCGCGGGCGGCCGCCTCGGGCTGCGGCTGCGGCTCGGCCTGCGCGGTGCACGGCCACGACCACGCCCACGCCTGGGGCGGCGGCGTCCCCACGCGCGACCTCAAGGCCTTCTGGGGCGCGCTCGGCTGCGCCTGCTGGGCGGTCTGAGCCGATGGCGCCGCATGTTCCCCCCGCCGCGCGCCGCGTCCTGGTCTGGCTGGGCCTGCTCGGCCTCTGCGCGGCCTATCTGCAGGGCGCGATCGCCAAGCTCTTCGACCGCGAGGCGGCGCTGGCCGAGATGGCGCATTTCGGGCTCGAACCGCCCTGGCTCTTCGCCGTCGGAGTGGTGGCGTTCGAGTTCTGCGCCTGCGCCATGGTCCTCGCCGGCCGTTGGCGGCGGCCGGCGGCGGCGGCGCTCGGGCTCTTCACGCTGGCGGCCACGTTCCTGGCGCTTCGCTGGTGGCAGATGCCGCCGGGGCTTGACCGCAGCCTCGCCGCCAACGCCTTCTTCGAGCATCTCGGCCTCGCCGGCGCCTGGCTCCTGGTGGCGATGGGCGCGGTCGAGGCCCTGCGGGGCGACCCCGTTCCCGCGCCGGAGCCGTCGCGCCCGCGCGACGCGGGACCCGCATGACCCCGCGCCCGGGCCCGCGGCGCCCGCGCCCCGAGGAGGAGCCGAAGCCGTGACCCGGACGCGCGCCTGCGGCCATGGACGCTGACGAGGAGGGGCCCGCCCCTACCGTCTTCGTCGTCGACGACGACGCCGACGTGCGCGAGGCCGTCGACGGGCTGCTGCGCTCGCTCGGCCTGCGGGTGGAGTGCTTCGCCTCGACCGAGGCCTTCGTCGACGCCGGGCGCCTGGAGGCGCCGGGGTGCCTGGTGCTCGACATCCGCCTGCGCGGGCGCAGCGGGCTGAGCTTCCTCGCCGGCCTGCGCGCCGAGGGGTCGGCGACGCCGGTGGTGGTGATGAGCGCCCATGTCGACGTGCCCATGGCGGTGCAGGCGATGAAGGACGGCGCGCTCGACGTGCTCGCCAAGCCCGTGCGGCCCTCCGACCTGATCGAGGCGGTGAACCGGGCGCTGGCGCTGGACGCCGAGCGGCGGCGGGAGCGGCGCGCCCTCGACGCCCTGCGCCGGGCCCATGCCTCGCTGAGCGAGCGCGAGCGGGAGGTGATGGAGCGGGTGACCGACGGCGCCTCGAACCGCGAGACGGCGGCCGCGCTGGGCATCGCCGAGGCGACGGTGAAGATCCACCGGGCCGCGGCGATGCGCAAGATGGGCGCGCGCAACCTGCCGGAGCTGGTCGACGCCGCCCGCCGCCTGCGCCCCTGACGCCTGCGCCGCCGCCGCGGCGCCCGCGCCCGGCGCCGATTGCCTATGAAGATCGCTCCCGCTATCCCGGCGCTGGAAGCATCCGGCGACGGGCGGGGGAGCGAGCGCGACATGGGCCGGCGAGATCAGCGAAGGCTCGACCCCGGCGCGCGCGCCTCGCGCCGGCCGGCGCCCCGTCGCGCGCTTCGGCCGGCCCGATGAGCCCGCACCCGCGCCCGGACCGGAGCCGCTGCGCAGAGGCCCCGCCCCCGGCGTCCCGGCAGGGGGAGCCGCAGGTCCTGCTGATCTCGACCGAGCGGCCGGGGCGCGCGGATCTCGCGCAGGCCGGCGCGGTGGTGGGGCTGCTGGTCGCGGCGCTGCTGCTCGTGGCCCCGTCCGCGACCGTGCGGCTGCCGGGGACCGAGCCGCTGACCGCGGCCTATGTCGCCGCCACCCTGATCTGCCAGATGCTGACCGCCGGTCTCCTGCTGGGGGTGAACGCGGTGCAGCCCACGCGCGGGCTGCTGACGCTGGCGGCGGGCTATCTCTTCGCGGGCGCGATGATCGTGCCCTGGGGCCTGTCCTTCCCGGGCGCCTTCCCGGCGCTGGAGGGGGCGGGGCGGCTGAACGCCACCGCCACCATCGCCGCGGTCGCGCGGCTGGGCTTCCCGCTCTTCGTGCTCGCCTACGCCCTCGCGCCCGCGGGGCGGCCCGCGGGCGCCCGCGGGCCCGGCCGCGGGGCCACGGCCGCCGCGCTGGCCGCGGTCGTGGCGGGGGTCGCGGGCCTGGGCTGGGCGGTGCTGTTCACCGACATGCCGCTGCCGCCCTTCATGCGCGACGCCCTGCACGTGGCGCCCCTGTGGCGGGCGGTGCCCCCGACGGCGGTCGCGATCTGCCTCGTCGCCATCGCGGCGCTGGCGCGCCGCTTCGCCTCGCTGCTCGACCTGTGGCTGATCGTGGTGCTGATCTCGCTGATCATCGAGATCGCGCTGCTCGCCTGGCTCTCGGGGGGGACCCGGCTGACGCTGGGCTGGTGGGCCGGGCGGCTGTTCGGCCTGGCGGCGGCGAGCGTGGTGCTGGCGGTGCTGCTGATCGGCGCCGCGCGTCTCTACGCCCGCCAGGCCCGCGCCGCCTTCGCCGCGGACCGGGCCCGCGAGAGCCGGCTGACCCTGGTCGAGGCGATCTCGGGCGCGCTGGCCCATGAGCTGCGCCAGCCGCTCGCCAGCATCGGCCTGGGCGCGGCGGCGGGGCTGCGCTGGCTGCGGCGCGACCCGCCCGACCTGCGCGAGGCCGAGGCGGCGCTGGAGCGCATCCTCGTCGTCGGCGAGCGGGCCGCGCAGGTGATCGACGCGGTGCGCGGCTCCTACCGCGGGGAGGATGCGGACCGCGTGCGGGTCGACGTCGCGGTGGCGACGCGCGAGGCCATCGCCCGCAGCCGCCAGGAGGCCGAGCTCGAACGGGTGGTGATCCGCACCGACCTCGCGCCGGACCTGCCGCCGGTGCTGATCGACCCGCTGAAGCTGCAGCTCGCGCTGGTCAACCTGATGCGCAACGCCATCGACGCGATGCGCGACGTGACCAGCCGGCCGCGGATCCTCTCGGTGACCGCCGCGCGCGAGGGGGAGATGGTCGCCATCGCCGTGCGCGACACCGGCGAGGGCCTGCCGGAGGGCTGGGAGGGGCGGCTCTTCGCCAACGTCTTCACCACCAAGCCCGAGGGCATGGGCGTGGGCCTGATGTTCTGCCGCACCATCGTCGAGACCGCCGGCGGGCGCATCGAGGCCGAGCCGAACCTCTCCCACGGGGCCGTGTTCCGGATCTGGCTGCCCGCGGCGGAGTGAGACGGCGAACGGGGGGCCTTGCGCTCAATGCTCCTGCCGGTAGGTGCGCCGCCAGGCTAGGGGCGTCGCGCCCACGTGGCGGCGGAACAGGCGCGTCAGATGCGCCTGGTCGGCGAGCCCGCACTGCAGGGCGACCTGGCTCAGCGGCTCGGCGGTGGTCAGCATCAGGTCCTGGGCGCGCTCGATCCGCCGGCTGACCACGAAGGCATGGGGCGTCTGGCCGACGCTCGCCTTGAAGGCGCGGCAGAAGTGCCCCTCGCTCAGCCCCGCCACGGCGGCGAGCTCGGCCACCGCGATCGGGGAGGCGAGGCGGCGGTCGACATGCGCCTCGACCCGGCGCAGCCGCCAGGGGGCGAGACCGCCGCGGGCGATGGCGCCCGGGCCCTGCGCGGAGTCGGAGGGCGCCTCGATCAGGGCGGCGAGGCGGCGCAGGCATTCGCGCGTGCGGCGGGCGTCGCGCTCGAGCGAGGCTTCGGCGTCCGCCAGCAGGCGGCTCGCCACCGCGCGCTCGGCGGGCGCGAACATGGATTGGCGCAGCACCCTGGATCCTCCCGGCCGTCGTCCCTGCAGACAGCCTAGGCGGCGGGGGCGCGAGGCGTCAGATGGACCCTCGGCCTCGGGGATCAGCCGTTGCGGCGAGCGCGCCTATCCCATGGTATAGGGCGGCCGGGGCAGGGGGCGTCAGTCGCCGTCGCGCTCGAGCGCGGCCGCCATGCGCACGAGCTCCGCCACGGTGCGGGCCTGCATCTTGCGCAGCATGCTGGCGCGGTGGACCTTCACGGTGATCTCGGCGATCTCGAACTCGGCGGCGATCTGCTTGTTCAGCCGCCCCTGCGCCACCCGCCGCATCACCTCCCGCTCGCGCGGGGTCAGGCTCGCGAGCCGGGCGCGCAGGTCGTCGAGCGCGCTCTCCGCCTCGCGCAGCTCCCGGTGGCGGGCGAAGGCCTGCTCGACCGCGTCGAGCAGCGCCTGGTCGCGGAACGGCTTCACCAGCATGTCCAGCGCCCCCGCCTGCACCGCGCGCACCGCCATCGGCACGTCGGCATAGCCGGTGACGAAGACGATGGGCACGATGCAGCGCCGCTCGGCGAGGCGGGCCTGAAGCTCGAGCCCCGTGAGCCCCGGCATCACCACGTCCGCCACCAGGCAGGCGGCGCCGGGGGGCATCGGGCCCGCCAGCAGCTCGGCGGCCGAGGCGAAGAGGCGCGTCTCGATCCCCACCGAGCGCAGCAGCGAGTCGATCGCCGCGCGCGCGTCGGCGTCGTCCTCGACCACCACCGCCACCCGGTCCGGGGGACGGTCGCGATCGGATCGCGTCGGCGCCGGTTGCGTCACGTCGAGCCCTCCTCGGGCGCCGCGGCAGGGGACCGGCGGCGCGCGGCCATTGGTTGACGGCGGAAACCTGCCGCCGTCAAGTCCCCGCCGCCCCGGGGCGGGGCGCGCTCATACCGGGCGGGTCCGGGTGACGTGCACCTCGAAGAAGTCCGAGAAGGCCGCGACCCGCCGCGGCAGCCGCTCGTAGGGCGGATAGTAGAGGGTCAGCCACAGCGGCGGCGCCTCCCACTCGGGCAGGATCTCCTCCAGCGCGCCGGAGCGCAGCTTGTCCTCGACCATGAAGCGGGGCAGCAGCGCCGCGCCCTGGCCGCGGGCGGCGAGCTCGGCGATCAGCTCGCCGTTGTTGGCCGCGACCGGGGCGCCGGCGGTGGCGCGCATGCGCCGGGCGCCGCGGCTGAGCTCCCACACCTCCGGCCCCGCCTCCGGCCCGTGGCCCAGCAGCGCCCAGCCGCCCAGCGCGCCGGGATCGGCCGGGCGCCCCTCGCGCGCCAGCAGCGCGGGCGAGGCCACCAGGCAGCGGCGCACCGGGCAGATCCGCCGCCAGATCGTCAGCTTGTCGGAGGGCTGGCCGGAGATGCGCACCGCCAGGTCCGCCGGCTCGGCCATCACGTCGATCAGCCGGTCGGTGAGCGTCACCGAGAACTCCACCGCCGGGTGGGTCTCGCGGAAGGCGGCGATGGCCTCGGGCAGCATCCGCCGGCCCAGCGAGATCGGCGCGTTGATCCGCAGCCGGCCCGAGAGCGCCCCGGTGTCGGCGCGCAGGTCCTCGGCCGCGACCTCGATCCCCTCGACCAGCGGGCGCACCCGCGCGGCATAGGCCGCCCCCGCCGCGGTCAGCGAGACCCTTCGCGTGGTGCGCAGGAGGAGCTGCACGCCCAGCCGCGTCTCCAGCGCGCCCACGGCGCGGGTCACGGCGGCCGGGCTCTGGCCCAGGCGCCGGGCGGCGGCGGCGAAGCTCTCCTGCGCCGCCACTTCCAGGAACACGCGAAGGGTCTCCAGCTCGCCGGGCATCGGATCGTTCCGCAAACTGCAATGATGTCCGACGATTTATTGCGGTTCTCGGCAGGGCTGTCACCCCCCATCTTGGGCTGGACGACGGGCGCCCCCCCTGGCCCCGCGAAGCCGAAGGACGAAGCTATGAAGATCAACGGTCTGCATCACGTGACGGCGCTCGCCTCCGGCGCGCGCGAGAACAACGCCTTCTACACCCACGCGCTGGGACTGCGCCGCGTGAAGAAGACGGTGAACTTCGACGCCCCGGACACCTATCACCTCTACTACGGCGACGAACTGGGCCGGCCGGGCACGGCGATCACCTACTTTCCCTTCGCCGGCATCGGCAAGGGCGCCAAGGGCGCCGGCACGACCTCCGAGGTCGCCTACTCGATCCCCCTCGGCGCGGCCGACTGGTGGGCCGAGCGGCTCGACGCCCTGGGCGTGCCCCACGCCCGCCGCGACGGGCCCTTCGGTGAGACCGGCCTGAACCTGGCCGGGCCCGACGGCGAGGCCATCGCGCTGGTCGAGGTGGCGGATGATCCGCGCGAAGGCTGGACCGGCGGCGGCGTCGAGGCCGCCCACGCGATCCGCGGCTTCCACGGCGTGACCCTGACCCTGCGCGAGACGGCGCGGACCCAGGCGCTGCTGGAGACGATGGGCTACGCGGTGGCGGGCGTCGAGGGCGCGCGCACCCGGCTGAAGGTCGCGAACGGCAACGGTGCGGACGTCGTCGACCTGGTCGCCGACGCCGAGGCCCCCCGCGCCATCGAGGGCGCGGGCTCGGTCCACCACATCGCCTTCTCGGTCCCCGACCGGGAGGCGCAGGACGAGGCGCGGCGGATCCTGACCCAGGCCGGCGCGCAGATCACGCCGCCGATCGACCGGGATTACTTCTGGGCGATCTACTTCCGCACCCCGGGCGGCGTCCTGTTCGAGATCGCCACGGCCGAGCCGGGCTTCGACCGCGACGAGGCGCCCGAGGCGCTGGGAACCGCGCTGAAGCTGCCCCGCCAGCACGAGCGCCTGCGTTCGCGGATCGAGGAGATCCTCGAGCCCATCGACGCCTGACCCCGACGGAGGGGGGGATCGGTCCCCCCTCCCCCCCTCCGCCCCCCCTCCGCCCCAATCCGCCCCTTCGAGCAGGAGAGCCGAGCCATGACCCAGGTCGCCACCGACCGCATCGGACCCGTCGACGGCCGCATCGCGCTGGTGCGCCCGCCGCGCCGCCCCGGCGCGCCGCTGGTCTTCGCCTTCCACGGGACCGGCGGGGACGAGAGCCAGTTCGCGGACCTGCTCGCACGCCTCCTGCCCGAGGCCGGCGTGATCGCGCCGCGGGGCGAGGTCTCCGAGCATGGCGCCGCGCGCTTCTTCCGCCGCAAGGCGGAGGGCGTCTACGACATGGCCGACCTCGAGACCCGCCGCGACGCGCTGGCCGCCTGGATCGGGGCGCGCATCGCCGAGCATCCGGGCTCGCCGGCCTGGGCGCTCGGCTATTCCAACGGCGCCAACATCCTGGCCGCCATGGCCTTCACCACGCCGGGCCTTTTCGAACGGCTGGCCCTGCTGCACCCGCTGATCCCCTGGACGCCCGCGCCCCAGCCGGGGCTCGCCGGCGCCCGGGTGCTGATCGGCGGCGGCGCCCGCGACCCGATCGCCCCGCGCGAGGGGACTCAGGCGCTCGCCGAGTGGTTCCGCGCCCAGGGGGCGCAGACCCGCCTCGCCCTGCATCCGGGCGGACACGAGGTCCGGCCGGAGGAGCTGACCGCGCTCGCCGAACTGTTCGGCGAGCCCTGAGCGGAAAGGAGACGCGCGATGACCCACCTGATTCACGAGAGCATGAACCGCGGCCGCAGCCGTCTGGGCTGGGTCGACGCGTTCCACAGCTTCTCCTTCGGCGGCTTCCACGACCCCGAGCGCATGGGCCACGGCCGGCTGCGGGTGCTCAACGAGGACCGCATCGCCCCCGGCGCGGGCTTCCCGCCCCATGACCATGCCGACGTCGACGTGCTGACCGTGGTCCTCAAGGGCCGCCTGCGCCACGAGGACGACATGGGCCATGTCGAGGAGATCGCCGCCGGCGAGGTGCAGCTGATGCGCGCCGGGTCGGGCGTGACCCATTCCGAGGCCAACCCCTCGCCCGACGAGGCGGCCCAGGCCCTGCAGATCTGGCTGATCCCCCGCCTGCGGGGCGGCGCCCCGGCCTACGCCCGCGCCCGCCTGCCGGAGGGGGAGGGGCCGCACCTGCTCGCCTCCGGCGACGGGGCGGGGCTGCTGACGCTCGGCTCGGACGTGCGCGTCTGGTGGGGCCGGCCGGAGGAGGGCGCGCGCACCCGCTTCGACCTCGCCCCCGGCCGCAAGGGCTTCGTGCAGCTCGTCGAGGGTTTCGGCATGATGGAGGACGAGCGGCTGGTCGCCGGCGACGGCCTCCAGGTCGAGGAGACGCCGCCCGAGTTGCTCTGGGCCTCGCAGGGCGCTTACCTCTTCTTCGACCTGCCCGCCTGAGCCTGTCGGGGGCGCCCGCCGCGCCCCCGATCCGCCCCCCCGATCCGCCTGCAACGGAAGGACGCGCCATGAGCTGGAACCCCACCCAGAACCCCGAGTGCCCGGAGGCCGGCGGCCTCGACTCGATCGAGACGCTGATCATCCCCCGGGCCCGCGACCTCGGCGGCTTCGAGGTGCGCCGGGCGCTGCCCGCGCCCAAGCGCCAGATGGTCGGCCCCTTCATCTTCTTCGACCAGATGGGCCCGGCCGAGTTCCTCACCGGCGGCGGCATCGACGTGCGCCCGCACCCGCACACCGGGCTCGCGACCGTCACCTACCTCTACAAGGGGGAGTTTCATCACCGCGACTCCACCGGGGCCGACCAGATGGTCTATCCCGGCGAGGTCAACTGGATGATCGCGGGGCAGGGCGTCACCCACTCCGAGCGCACCTCCGAGGAGATGCGCCGCAAGCCCGGCTCGCTGTTCGGCATCCAGACCTGGGTGGCGCTGCCCGACGAGGCCGAGGACGTCGACGCCGCCTTCGAGCACCACGGCAAGGCGGCGCTGCCCTTCCTCGAGGACGGCGGAGTCTCGACCCGCCTGATCCTGGGCCACGCCTGGGGCGCGAAGGCCCCGGTGAAGACCTTCACCGAGACCTTCTACGCCGACGTGGCGCTGGCGCCGGGCGCCTCGCTGCCGCTGCCCGACGACCACGAGGACCGCGGCGTCTACATCGTCGAGGGCGCGGTGGAGATCGCGGGCGAGCGGTTCGAGGCCGGCCGGATGATGGTGTTCCGCCCCGGCGACCGCATCAGCCTGAAGGCGGGCGAGCAGGGGGCGCGGCTGATGGCGCTCGGCGGCGAGACGCTGAACGGGCCGCGCTACGTGTCGTGGAACTTCGTCGCCTCCTCGCCCGAGCGCATCGAGGAGGCCAAGCGCGCCTGGGCGGAGGGCGACTTCGCCCATGGCCGCTTCGCCCTGCCGCCCGGCGACACGGCCGAGTTCATCCCGCTGCCCGACGCGCTGCGCTGACCGCGGGGGCCTGCGCGGAAGGGGCGCGATCCGCCGGATCGCGCCCCTTCGCCGTCTGCGCCTCAGGCCTGGGGGAGGCGGGCGATCACCTTGATCTCGAAGTCGAAGCCCGCGAGCCAGGTGACGCCCACGGCGGTCCAGTTGGGGTAGGGCGCCTCGGGGAAGGCCCGGCTCTTGGCCGCGAGCACCGTCTCGAACTGCGCCTCGGGATCGGTGTGGAAGGTGGTGACGTCGACGATGTCCTCCAGCCCCGCGCCGGCCGCGGCCAGCACCGCGCGCAGGTTGTCGAAGGCGAGGTCCACCTGCTTGGCGAAGTCCGGCTCGGGCGAGCCGTCCGGGCGGCTGCCCACCTGGCCCGAGACGAACAGGAGGTCGCCCGAGCGGATCGCGGCGGAATAGCCGTGGGCGTCGTAGAGGGCGTGGCGCCCTTCGGGGAAAACGGGTTCGTTGCGGAGCATGGCGGTCGTCCTTTCGGGACTCGCCCCGGGGGGCGGTTTCACATACGTTGTGTATGTGAATTGGTCACATACGCCGCGTATGTCAATGGGCGACGCGCACGGAGAACGGAGGAGCCATGGCGGCCAGGCGGGCGGAGATGATGGCGGAGACCCGCGCCAAGCTGATCGCGGCCGGGCGCAGGGCCTTCGCCGAGAAGGGCTATGCGGCGACCTCGATGGACGACCTGACCGCCGCGGTCGGGCTGACGCGCGGCGCGCTCTATCACAATTTCGGCGACAAGCGCGGGCTGCTGGCCGCGGTGGTCGACCAGGTCGACGAGGAGATGGCGACCCGCGCCGCCGCCGAGGCCGAGCGGCGGGGCGGCGACGACTGGGAGAAGCTGCTGATCGAGGGCGTGGCATACATCGAGGCCGCGATGACGCCCGAGGTGCAGCGCATCGTGCTGCTCGACGGGCCGGCGGTGCTCGGCGATCCCTCGAACTGGCCGAGCCAGAACAAGTGCCTCGCCGCCACCATGGACTGTCTCGCGCGGCTGGCCGGAACGGGGCGGATCAAGCCGGTTTCGATCGAGGCGGCGGCGCGGCTGCTGAACGGCGCGGCGCTGAACGCGGCCCTGTGGGTGGCGGCGAGCGAGAGCCCCGACGCGGTGCTGCCCGAGGCGATCGAGGCCTTCACCCACCTCGCCTCCGGCCTGCTGGTGCGCGAGCCCGCCTGACGCAGCCGCCGCTTCGTCGGCGCCGCCCTGGCGCCGGACCGGAGCCGCCGGCGCGGGGGCCCTGTGGGGCGGCGGTCTCGCGCCGTCGGGCGGGTCGGTCGGGCGACGCCCGGCGGGCGGAGCGGGGGGCTTCCGGGGCGCCGGGATCGCTGATTTCACCGACCGGCCGGTTGACAGGCGGGGCGGCGGCGGCGCTCCATGCCCCTCCCTGGAACCGGCATGAAGGCGGGACTGCGATGACCTCGACCCTGGCGGATGCGCCGCTGCCCCCCTCGATCCGCGTGCGGCGGGTGGACGGGGTCAACGGCCTCTCGATGCAGATCCTGGAGGCGGGGCACGAGACGCCGGACCGCCCGCTGGCCCTGCTGCTGCACGGGTTCCCGGAGCTCGCCTACAGCTGGCGCAGGGTGATGCCGGCGCTGGCCGAGGCGGGGTTCCACGTCGTCGCTCCCGACCAGCGGGGCTATGGCGGCACCACCGGCTGGGACGGGCGCTACGACGGCGACCTCGCGGCCTCGCGGATGCTCAACCTCGCCACCGACGCGCTGACCCTGGTGCGCCGGCTGGGGCGGGAGCGGGCGGAGCTGCTTGTGGGGCACGACTTCGGCTCGCCGGTCGCTTCCTGGGCCGCGCTGACCCGGCCGGACGTCTTCGAGCGCGTGGCGCTGATGAGCGCCCCCTTCGCCGGCCCGCCGCCGCTGCCCCCGGGCCCGGCCGAGCCGCCGGCGCCCGACATCGACGCCGCGCTCGCCGCCCTGCCGCGGCCGCGCAAGCACTACCAGCACCACTACGCCACCCGCGAGGCGGAGGCGGAGATGCTGGGCGCCCCCCAGGGCCTGCACGCCTTCCTGCGCGCCTACTACCACATGAAGAGCGCCGACTGGGCGCAGAACGCCCCGCACCCGCTCGACGGCTGGACGGCCGAGGCGCTGGCGCAGATGCCGACCTACTACGTCATGGACCGCGCCTGCGGGATGGCGGAGACGGTGGCCCCGCACATGCCCGATGCGGAGACGCTCGCCGCGAACGACTGGCTGACGGACCCGGAGATGGCGGTCTATGCCGAGGCCTTCGCCCGCACCGGCTTCCAGGGGGCGCTGAACTGGTATCGCTGCAGCCTAGACCCCGCGCAGCTTCGCGAACATCGGCTGTTCGCGGGGCGGCGGATCGAGGCGCCGGCGATCTTCCTCGCCGGGGCCAGCGACTGGGGGATCTACCAAAAGCCCGGCGCCGACATCCGCGCCATGGACGACCGCGCCTTCGCGCGCTTCCACGGCGTGCACCTGATCGAGGGCGCGGGCCACTGGGTGCAGCAGGAGCAGCCCGAGGCGACCGTCGCCCGCCTGCTGGCCTTCGCCGCCGAGACGGGCCTCGCGCTGGGCTGAGAGGGGCGCGCAGGGCGGCCGTCCAGCGACCTCGCCACGCCCGGCCCGGGACGGGCGGCGGGCGGGAGGCCCCGGGTCGAGCCCGGGGCGCCCGCCGGGGCGGGCGGCACGCGAAGCGTTCCCGAGGCGCACGCTGCGGCGGGCGGCACGCGAAAGGCCCCGGGAGCGCCCGGGGCCTTCCTTGATGGGTCTGCGCGGGGGCCGCGGGACCCCCGGGGCTCGGACCCCTCAGGCGGCCTTGAACAGCGCCGCGAGGCCCTGGCCGCCGCCGATGCACATGGTCTCGACCGCGGTTTTCGCGCCCGAGCGCTTCATGTGGTTGAGCATGGTCGCCAGGATCCGCCCGCCGGTCGCGCCGACCGGGTGGCCCAGCGAGATGCCCGAGCCCATCGGGTTCATCCGCTCGAAATCCGATTTCTCGAACTTCCACTCGCGGGTGCAGGCGAGCGCCTGGGCGGCGAAGGCCTCGTTGAGCTCGATCAGGTCGATGTCCTTGAGCGACATCTCGGCCCGCGTCAGCATCTTGGCCACCGCCGGCACCGGCCCGATGCCCATGCGGTTGGGGGCGACCCCCGCCACCGCCCAGCCCGAGAGCGTGGCGAGCGGCGTCAGCCCATACTTCGCCACCATCGCGCCCGAGGCCACGATCGCCGCCGAAGCGCCGTCGTTCTGGCCCGAGGCGTTGCCCGCGGTCACCGTCGCGTCGGGGTCCTGGCGGCCCATGATCGGGCGCAGCTTCGAGAGCGCCTCGAGGTTCGCGTCGGGGCGGGGATGCTCGTCCGTCTCCACCACCACGTCGCCCTTGCGGGTCTTGATGGTGATCGGGACGATCTCGTCGCGGAACAGGCCCCCCTGCTGGGCCGAGACGGCGCGGGCGTGGGACTCGACCGCGAACGCGTCCTGCTCCTCGCGCGGGATCGAATAGTCGCGGCGCAGGTTCTCCGCCGTCTCGATCATCCCGCCGGGAACCGGGAAATTCTTGCCGCCGGCGGTGACGCGGCCGCGGGTCAGGCTGTCGTGCAGCATCATGCCGCCCGCCTTGGCGCCGTAGCGGCCCTCATGGGTGAAGAACGAGGCGTTGGACATCGACTCGGCCCCGCCCACGATCACCAGGTCCGAGCCGCCCGAGGCGACCTGCAGGCAGCCGTAGATGATCGCCTGCAGGCCCGAGCCGCAGCGACGGTCGAGCTGCAGCCCGCCCGCCGTCTCCGGCAGGCCGGCGTCGAGCGCCACCACGCGGCCGAGCGCGGGCGCTTCCATCGACGGGTAGCACTGGGCGAAGAGGACGTCGTCCACGTCCTCGGGCGCGATCTCGGTGCGCTCGAGCAGGGCCTTCACGACGGCCGCGCCCAGCTCGTGGGCCATCACCGGCTTCAGCGAGCCGCCGAAGCCGCCGACCGGGGTGCGCAGGGGGGAGCAGATATAGGCGTCGTTCACGGGTTTCCTCCTGTCGTGCGGCCGGTAGGACCGCCTGTCGGGCGCGACCATACCCAACCGCGCGCGGCAAGCCTATGGGCGGGCCGAAACCTGCCGGCGGATGCGACGCCCGGCCCCTGCGCCGCGCGGGGCCGCAACGCCCTTGCCCTCGCGCGCCCGGCGCGCCATCGAGGGGGCCCCGCGGAGCAGACCCCGAGCACCCCATGTCCGCAACCCCCGCCCTGGTGATCGGCGCCGGCCCCGCCGGCCTGATGGCGGCCGAGGTCCTCTCGGCCCGCGGCCACGCCGTGACCGTGGCCGAGGCGATGCCCTCGCCCGCGCGCAAGTTCCTGATGGCCGGCCGCTCCGGCCTCAACATCACCCGCACGCCCGCGCCCGGGTTCTGCGAGGCCTATGGCGAGGCCGCCCCCTGGCTCGCCCCGATGGTCGCGGCCTTCGGCCCCGCCGAGATCCGCGCCTGGGCGGAGGGGCTGGGGCAGGAGACCTTCGCCGGCTCCACCGGCCGGGTGTTCCCCAGGGCGATGAAGGCCTCGCCCCTGCTGCGCGCCTGGCTGGCGCGGCTGGAGGGGCAGGGCGCGGCGCTGCGCCGCCGCTGGCGCTGGACGGGGTGGCAGGGCGAGGCGCTGCGTTTCGACACGCCCGAGGGCCCGCGGCTCGAGACCCCGGCGGCGACGATCCTGGCGCTCGGGGGGGCGAGCTGGGCGCGGCTCGGCTCGGACGGGGGCTGGGCGAGCCTGCTCGCCGCCCGCGGGGTCGCGCTCGCCCCGTTCCGCCCCGCGAACGTCGGCCTCGCGGTCGACTGGTCCCCGGCGATGGCCCCCCGCTTCGGCGAGCCGGTGAAGGCGGCGGCGCTGCGCGCGGGCCCGCTGGTCAGCCGCGGCGAGTTCGTGATCTCCGCCCGTGGGCTGGAGGGGGGCGGGATCTACGCCGTCTCGGCCGCGGTGCGCGACGGCGCGCCCCTGGTCATCGACCTGCTGCCGGACCTGAGCGAGGCCGAGGCCGCCGCCCGCCTCGCGCGCGCCCGCCGCGGCGAGTCGCTCGCCAACCGCCTGCGCAAGGCGCTGCGCCTCGACCCCGCCCGCCGGGCGCTGGCGATGGAGTTCGCCCGTCCCGCGCCGGAGGCGCCCGCCGCGCTCGCCGCCCGCCTCAAGGCCCTTCCGGTCGCCCATGCCGGGCTGCGGCCGATGGACGAGGCGATCTCGACCGCCGGCGGCGTGAGCCGCGCGGCGCTGGACGAGGGGCTGATGCTGCGCGCGGTCCCCGGCGTCCACTGCGCGGGCGAGATGCTGGACTGGGAGGCGCCCACCGGCGGCTGGCTGCTGACCGCCTGCCTCGCCACCGGCCGCCACGCGGGCCTCGCCGCCGCGGCGCGGCTGGAGGGGGGCTGAGGGCGCTCAGCCCCGCCGGCGGATCAGCCCCAGCGCGCCCAGGCCCGCCGCCAGCAGCGCCAGCGCGCCGGGCAGGGGGGTGGCGACGATCGAGTCGACGTCGACTTGCTGGTACTTCAGCTCCGGCGCCGGCGGGCCGCCGTTGGCGGGCGCGAAGAAGGCGATGTCGACCAGCACCCGCCCCGACCCCTCGTCCAGCGCGCCCGCGACGTCGAGCAGGGTGAGCTGGTCGGGCAGCGGGAACACGAACGGGTCGTAGTCCAGCACGATGTCGCCGAGGTTGTTGTCGAAGCTCGTCAGCGCCAGGTGACGCTCCCCCGGCGGCAGGCCCAGCACGAAGGAGAAGGCGAGATCGGCGAGCGCCCGCGCGGTGTTGGCCAGCGGCTGCACCACGCCGCCCACGATCGCCTCGTCCTCGCCCTGCACCCCGCCCGAGGTCCCGTAGGTGGTGAACTTCAGATAGCTCAGGTCCGCCGCCGTGACGGTCCCCGAGGCGACCGAGGTCTCCCAGTCGATCTGCAGGTAGAGGTAGTCGGGGTTCGGCGCGACCGGCGTCACGTAGGTGGCGAAGGCCGAGGCGGAGGCCGCCGGCAGCGCCAGCGCCGCGGCCAGAAGCAGGGAGGAGGGACGCAGGAACATGGACTTGCGCTCACGACTTGCGCGCGCCGGGCGGGCGCGCGGAGACGACCGGCGGACCGACGCCGGGCCCCCCGACGCAGGCTCCAGCGTCGTTCATTTCGATTAAGAGATCAGCGGACAGAAGGTCGCATCGCGGCGCCGCCCAATGGGCGCCCGCCTGACCTGAGCCCGGCGGAGGCGGGGCGCCCGGGGCGGGCGCGCTCCGGGCGGCGGTCAGGCCGCCCGGCGCATCTTGCCCCGGCGCGCGGCCTTGCCGAGCGCCATCGGGTCGGTGTCGAAGAGCGCGGCCAGCTGCTCGGTCATCGCGCCGGCGAGCTGGTCGACGTCGGTGATCGTCACCGCGCGGTCGTAGTAGCGGGTCACGTCGTGGCCGATGCCGATGGCCAGCAGCTCGACCTGCTTCTTGCGCTCGATCATCGCGATCACGTCGCGCAGGTGCTTCTCGAGGTAGTTCGAGGCGTTGACCGACAGGGTGGAATCGTCCACCGGCGCGCCGTCGGAGATCACCATCAGGATCCGCCGCTGCTCGGGGCGTTTCTCCAGCCGGCGGTGCGCCCATTCCAGCGCCTCGCCGTCGATGTTCTCCTTCAGGAGCCCCTCTTTCATCATCAGGCCAAGAGAGTCCCGCACCCGGCGCCATGGCGCGTCGGCGGGCTTGTAGATGATGTGGCGCAGGTCGTTGAGCCGGCCCGGCGCCTGCGGACGGCCGGCCTGGAGCCACTGCTCCCGGCTCTGCCCGCCCTTCCAGGCGCGGGTGGTGAAGCCCAGCACCTCGACCTTCACCGCGCAGCGCTCCAGCGTGCGGGCGAGGATGTCGGCGCAGATCGCGGCGATCGAGATCGGGCGGCCGCGCATCGAGCCCGAGTTGTCGATCAGCAGCGTCACCACGGTGTCGCGGAACTTGGCGTCCTTCTCGACCTTGAAGCTCAGCGGCGTCGTGGGGTTCGCCACCACGCGCGCGAGACGGGCGGCGTCGAGCACGCCCTCCTCCTTGTCGAACTCCCAGCTCCGGTTCTGCTGGGCCTGCAGCCGGCGCTGGAGCTTGTTGGCGAGCCGGCTGACGGCGCCCTTCAGCGGCTCGAGCTGCTGGTCGAGATAGGCGCGCAGCCGCTCCAGCTCCTCCGGCTCGGCCAGTTCCGTGGCGACCACTTCCTCGTCGTTGGCCGACGAGAAGACCTTGTAGGCCGGGTCGGCCTCGGAGGCGGAGGGCGCGCGCGGGGGGCTGTCGGGCGGGTCGCCCTCGTCCTCGGCCGCGTCGTCGGAGAGGTCGGCGTTCTCGTCCTCGTCGAGCTGCGCCTGGGCGGCGGTGCTGTCGGGCGCCTCGGAGGACTGGTCGTCGGGGGCGTAGTCCTGCTGGTCGTCGCCTTCCTCGTCGCCGCCCTCGTCGGTGTCGGGCTCGGCCTCCTCGCCCTCCTCCTGGTTCTCGTCGTCCTGCTCGTCGGGCTCGTCGGGGTCCTCGCCGAGCTGCTCGCCATAGCCGAGCTGGTCGATCACCTGGCGGGCGATCTTGGCGAAGGCGGTCTGGTCGTCGAGGCTGTCGGAGGCCGCGGTCAGGCTCTCGACCGACTGCTGCTCGAGGAAGCCGCGCCACAGGCCCAGCACGTTCTCGGCGCCCGCCGGCAGGGGGCGGCCGGTCGCCATCTGGCGCAGCATGTAGCCGGCGGCCTCGGCCAGCGGCGCCTTGGCGGGATCGGTGATCTCGGAATAGCCCATCTTGCGCGCCGTCTCGGCCATGCGCGCATCGAGGTTCTGGGCGACGCCGGGCATCGCCTTGGCGCCGATCGCCTCGCAGCGCGCGGTCTCCATCGCCTCGAACAGCGCGCGCGCCATGTCGCCCTGGGGCAGGTAGCGGTTGTGGACGGCGTCGTCATGGAAGCGCATCCGCAGGGCGTAGGCGTCGCCGGCCCCGCGGGCGGCGATCACCTCCTCGCGGCTCATGCGGCGCGAGACCTGGGGCAGGCGCAGGCTGTCGTTGGTCATGCCCGGCGGGTCGACCGAGAAGCTGACCTGCAGGTCGCGGTCGCCCGCCATGGCGCGGGTCGCCTCGGCCAGCGCCTTCTTGAACGGATCTGCGGGGTTGTCGCGGTCGTTCGCGGCCATGAAATGCGCCTCCTGGACCCGCGCCGCCGTCGAACCGGGGCCGGGTCCCGTGATCCGCCCTTGCGCTCAGGCGAGGCGGAACGTGGGGAAGACCGGCCCGAGGGCCGGCCCGGCGGTCGGGCGGGCGATCAGCCCAGCGCGACCGAAGCGGCGCTTTCCGGAAGCTCCTTGCCGAAGCAGCGCTGGTAGAACTCGGCGACCGTCTGGCGCTCGAGCTCGTCGCACTTGTTGAGGAAGGTCAGCCGGAAGGCGAATCCGATGTCGCCGCCGAAGATGCGCGCGTTCTCGGCCCAGGCCAGCACCGTGCGCGGCGACATCACGGTCGAGAGATCGCCGTTCATGAAGGCCGAGCGGGTCAGGTCGGCCACCGTCACCATCCGCGAGATCGTGGTGCGGCCCTCGGCGGTGTCGTAGTCCTTGTTCTTCGCCAGCACGATGCCGCACTCGGCGTCGTGGGGCAGGTAGTTCAGCGTCACCACCATCGACCAGCGGTCCATCTGGCCCTGGTTGATCTGCTGGGTGCCGTGGTAGAGGCCGGTCGTGTCGCCCAGGCCCACCGTGTTCGCGGTCGCGAACAGGCGGAAATAGGGGTGCGGGTGGATGACCTCGTTCTGGTCCAGAAGGGTCAGCTTGCCGTCCACCTCCAGCACGCGCTGGATCACGAACATCACGTCCGGGCGGCCGGCGTCGTATTCGTCGAAGACGATGGCGACGTTGTTCTTCAGCGCCCAGGGCAGGATGCCCTCATGGAACTCGGTGACCTGCTTGCCGTCGCGGATCTTGATCGCGTCCTTGCCGATCAGGTCGATGCGGGAGATGTGGCTGTCGAGGTTCACGCGCACGCAGGGCCAGTTCAGGCGGGCGGCGACCTGCTCGATGTGAGTCGACTTGCCGGTGCCGTGATAGCCCTGGATCATCACGCGGCGGTTGTGGGCGAAGCCCGCCAGGATCGCCATCGTGGTGTCGCGGTCGAACTGGTAGGTGGGGTCCATCGTCGGCACGCGGTCGTTGGCCTCGGCGAAGCCTTTGACAGTCATGTCGGAATCGATGCCGAAGACCTCGCGCACCGAAATGTCTTTGGTGGGGGTCATCGCATCGGGGGTCGCGCCGTCGGCCATCGTATCGCTCGCTTTCCGCCGGTCCGGTCCGGCCTGTCCTTGCGGATGTTTCGTGCAGCATATGATCCGCAGGCGCAAGGGCGCCAGCGGCGAGGCGCCGCGTCGGGCGCCCGGATCGCCGAAACCGCGGGCAGGGCGGCGCAGCGGCGCCCCGGGCGGGGCATGACGCGGCTCGGGGCCCGGGTTAAGAGACGCGTTAAGAAACCCTAACAGATCCCGGATCGAGTCTCGGAGCCGCCATGTCCTGCCGCCGCCGCCTCGCCGCGTCGCTCTGCGCCGCGCTGGCCGTCGCCTCCGCCGCCTTCGCCGGCGATCCCGGCCGCATCGCGGGTCCCGCCGAGGTCACCGACGGCGACACGCTCAGGATCGCCGGCCAGCGCATCCGCCTGCTGGAGATCGACGCGCCCGAACGCGCGCAGACCTGTCTCGACGCCGCCGGCGCGCCCTGGCCCTGCGGCGAGGCCTCGACGCAGGCGCTCGCCGAACTGATCGACGGCGCGAAGGTGAGCTGCGCCTGGGAGGAGATCGACCGCTACGACCGCCCGCTCGCCCGCTGCGAGGCGCGGGGACGCGACCTCGGCCGGGCGATGATCGCGGCGGGCCAGGCGGTGATCTACCGCGGCCGCCCGGAGCTCTACGGCGACGTCGAAGCGCAGGCCAAGGCCGCGAAGCTCGGCATGTGGTCGGGCGACTTCGACACGCCCTGGGCGTTCCGCCGCAACGGCCCCTCGCCGAAGATCGCCAGGACCGGCGCCGCCCTCGACGCGGCGCTGGAGGCCGAGAAGGGCCCCGGCTCGCCCTGTCCGATCAAGGGCAACGTCTCGGGCAACGGGCGGATCTACCACATGCCGGGCCAGGCGGATTACCTGCGCACGAAGATCGACGAATCGAAGGGCGAGCGCTGGTTCTGCACCGAGCCCGAGGCCCGCGACGCCGGCTGGCGCCCCGCCGCCCGCTGAGCCCGCCGCGCCGCCTTCCCAGAGGCGCCGCGCGGGAGGTCGCGCGCGGGGCGCGCCGCCGGCCACGCCCCGCAAAGCGCCTGTTCTCCGGAGCCGTCTCTCGCGGATGCCGCCCGGAGCGACTCGGCCCCCGGGGTCAAGGATCGCGAAGCGACCCGCGCTTGCGCGGGCTTGTCCTTGACCCCGGGGGCCGAGTCGCTCAGGCATCGCAAGCGAGAGACGGATCCGGGGAACAGGCGCGGGCTTGTTCTTGGGTGAGTCAGGAGCCCGCCGGAGGCTCCTGTCCCCGAAGGGTCTTCCAGTCCTCCCCCGAAAGCGCCCCCGCCAGGCCCGCCCGCAGGGCGCCCACGCGCCCGCTTCCCGCCCGCTCCCCGCTCGCGCTACACAGGCGCGTCGCCGATCGATCCTGGAGTTCCCGATGTCAGACCGCGCCCCGTCCGATCCCGCCCGCCGCCCGACGCCTCCGGCCTCGGTCTCCCGTCCGGTGGCGAGCCCGATCTGGCCCTCCGTGGTCTGGCGGGCGGAGGACGCGGACGCGCTCGACGCTCAGTACGAGGGCCGGACCCGCGGCTACGCCTACGCGCGCGAATCCCACCCCAACGCCGAGATGCTGGCCGCGGCCATCGACGCGCTCGAGGGCGTGCCCGAGGCGGGGGGCGGCGGGCTGATGTTCGGCTCGGGGATGGGGGCGGTCTCGGCGGTGCTGCTGGGGCTGCTGAAATCCGGCGACCGGGTGATCGCCTCGAACCAGCTCTACGGGCGGACCCTGCGGATGATGACCCAGGACCTGCCGCGCTTCGGCATCGGGGTCGAGTTCATCGACCCCACCGACGCCGCCGCCTGGGCGACGGCCGCGAGGACCCCGGCGGCGATGATCTTCGCCGAGGTCGTCTCGAACCCCACGCTGCGCGTCGCCGACATGGAGGCGGCGCGCGCCGCGGCGCAGGCCTCCGGCGCCCTCTTCGTCGTCGACAACACGTTCACCACGCCCCGCGGCTGGCGGCCGTTCGAGCATGGCGCGGACGTCGTGCTGCATTCGGTCACCAAGCTGCTGGCCGGGCATTCCGACGCGACGCTGGGCTGGGTGGCGGCGCGGGATCCGGGGGTGCGCGAAAAGCTCTTCGCGGCCCAGGGCTCGATCGGCGCCACCGCCAGCCCCTTCGACTGCTGGCTGGCGGAGCGGGGCGTGCTCAGCTTCGGCCTGCGCTACGACCGGGCCGAGGCCAACGCCTCGGCGCTCGCCGACCACCTCGCGACCCTGCCGGGCGTCGAGGCCGCGATCTATCCCGGCCGCCCCGACCACCCCGACCACAACCGGGCGGGGGCGCTGCTGCAGGGGCGCTTCGGGACCATGGTCGCCTTCCGCCTCGCCGGCGGCCGGGCCGCGGCCAACGCCTTCATCCGCGCGGCCGAGCAGTTGCCCTTCGCGCCCTCGCTGGGCGACGTGCAGACGCTGCTCAGCCACCCGCCCTCCTCCTCCCATCGCGCGCTGACCGAGGAGGGGCGCCTGGCGCTGGGGATCACCCAGGGGTTCATCCGCGTCTCGGTCGGGATCGAGGAGATCGAGACGCTGAAGCGCGAGTTCTCGACGGCGGTCGCGGCGGCGGTCTGAAAGGGCGAGCGGTCTGCAGGCGCCCTGCGGGCGGGCTTGGCTGCGGGGCGCCTGTCGCGAGGCTGCGCGGGACTGGAGAGGGGGAGCCTCCGGCGGGCTCCCGACTCACCCAAGAACAAGCCCCGCGCCTGTTCTCCGGATCCGTCCATCGCGTCCGATGCCTGAGCGAGTCGCCCCCGGGGGTCAAGGACAAGCCCCCTTCGGGGGTCGCTGCGCGATCCTTGACCCCCGGGGGCGACTCGCTCTGATCGGCATCCGCGATGGACGGCTCCGGAGAACAGGCGCTCTGCGGGGGCCGGCGGGCGTCGCGCGCGGGCGGCTGGACGGGGCGGCGGGGGTCAGGCGGGGAAGTTGCGGCTGGTCTTGATCTGCTCCCAGGCCCAGATGACCTTCGAGAGGCGGTCCTCGGCGTCGCGGCTGCCGCCGTTCATGTCGGGGTGCAGGTCCTTGACCAGCGCCTTGTAGCGGGTGCGGATGGCGGCGCGCCCGGCCTCGTCCTCGACGCCCAGGATCTCCAGCGCCCGGCGCTCGTTCGCCGGCAGCAGCCGGCGCCTGGGGCGGGCGGGGGAGGTCTCCTGCGCCTTGCCGGGATTGATGGTGGCGTTCTCGCCCAGCACCTGGAACGGGTCGTTGTAGCCGAAGCGCCGCCAGGCCTGGCCCTCGGCATGGCCGTTGGCCGAGACCTGCGGCTTGCCGTCCTTGCCGATCCGCCAGGTCGGCCGGTCCCAGACGGTGGCGTGGCGCAGGTAGTCCTCGACCTCCTCGTCGGAGCGGTCGCGGAAGTAGTTCCAGGCGCGGTTGTACTCGCGCACATGCTCCAGGCAGAACCAGTGGAAGCTCTCCAGGTCGTCGGGCGAGCGCGGCGCGCGGTAGAGGCCCGGCCGGTCGCAGCCCTCGCACTCGCACTGGCGCTCGCCCCCCTCGAACGCGCCCGTATGCCCGCGCCGGCGGGCCCGGCGCGCCTTGTCGGCGGAGACGGAGACGTCGTAGTCGAGGAACGAGCGGCGCGTCACGCGGGTCTTCCTTTCGTTCGGCTTGCGGGTCGGTCGGCGACCCGACAGTCTAGCCCGCAGACGCCCGAGGAACAGCCGGAGGATGCCGACGATGCGCGGGAACGACGCAGGAGAGCAGGCGGAGGGCGGGGCCGAGGGTCCCTGGGCCCGCCGCATGCGGGAGAAGCTGGTCGCCGAGTTCAACCCCAGCGAGCTGGCGATCGTGGACGAATCCGAGGGACACCGCGGACACGGCGGGTATCGCGAGGGCGGCGAGACCCATTTTCGCGTCCATGTGAGGTCAGCCGCGTTCGACGGCAAGAGTCGGGTGCAACGTCAACGCATGGTGATGAGCCTGCTGAAGCCGGAGATGGAGGCGCGGGTCCACGCGCTCTCGCTGTCGCTCGCCGGCGAGGCGGGCCCGTGACCCGGCTGCTGGCGCTCGCGGCGCTCGGCGCGCTCTCGGGCTGCGCGGTGGCGAGCGTGGCGGGGACGGTGGTCTCGACCACCGTCTCGGTCGCAGGGACCGCGGTCTCGACCACGGCCGACGTGGTGGGGTCGGGGGTGAGCGCCGTGGTGGGGGACGACGACGACGAGGACGAGGACTGAGGCGCGCGCGGCGCCTCGGCCCGCAGCAGGACGGGGCCGGCGAAGGGATCGCCGGCCCCCTGCGTCCTCGGTCCTGTCCGGACGGGCCGGCTCAGCGGTCGGCGGGGCCCAGGCGGGGTCCCTCGGCGGCGGGGTCGCGCATCTCGGGCTCGAGGCGCATCATCGCGGCGTCGGGATCGGCGGCGACGCCCTGGGCGCGGCCCTGCGCCTGGGGCGCGGGCGCCGGGGCGGGCTCGGGGCGCTGGAAGGCGGGGGCGGGCTCGCCGAAGCCGGGCTCGGCCCAGTCGCGGGCCGGGGCGGGGGCCGCGGGGCGCACCTGCTCGCGCACCCGGCGGAACACCAGGACCGAGTGGAACACCGTCTCGCGCCGCGACAGCCAGCCGTGCTTCTCCTCGCAGGGCAGGTTCTCGGCGCGCAGGAATTCCCAGCCGTCGATCGCTTCGGAGGAGAGCATCTCCTCGATCGTTCGGGCGAAGCTCTCGGCGCCCTTCGCGACGCCGCGGTAGCGGCCCGCGCGGCGAGGGGCGGCGACGGTCTTGTACTCGTATGCGCTCATTCGGCTGGATTCCCGGTTGCTCTTGCAGCGGACCCTAGCCCGCGGATCGCCCATTTCCAACGGCCCCCGCACATGCCCGCGGCGGCAGCGTCCCCGGCGCCACGCGCAGACCCGTCCGGGAGCGCCTGTTCTCCGGAGCTGTCCATCGCGGGCGCCGATCAGAGCGACTCGCCCCCGGCCGTCAAGGATCGCGCAGCGACCCCGCGAAGCGGGGCTTGTCCTTGACGGCCGGGGGCGAGTCGCTCAGGCAGCCCGAGCGATGGACGGCTCCGGAGAACAGGCGCGGGCTTGTTCTCTGGTGAGTTCCGGAGCCCGCCGGAGGCTCGGCCCCCGGATCGGCTCCCGCCGCCCCCAATCGGCGCCGCCCCGGCCAAGCCCGCCCGCAGGGCGCCTCCGGGCCGGGGAGCCCGCGCTCAGACCCCCAGCTTCTCGCGCACGATCTGGTTCACCGCCTTGGGGTTCGCCTTGCCGCCGGTCGCCTTCATGACCTGGCCCACGAACCACCCCGCCAGCGACGGCTTCTCCTGGGCCTGCGCCACCTTGTCGGGGTTCGCGGCGATAACCTCGTCGACGGCCGCCTCGATGGCGCCCGTGTCGGAGACCTGCTTCATCCCCTTGCGCTCCACGAGCTCGGCGGGATCGGCGCCCTTCTCCTCGGACCACAGCAGGTCGAGCACGTCCTTGCCGCCCTTGCCCGAGATCGCGTCCGAGCTGACCAGGTCGATCACGCCGCCCAGCTGCTGCGCGCTCACCGGGCTCTCGTCGATCGAATGCCCCTCCTTGTTGAGGCGCCCGAACAGCTCGTTGATCACCCAGTTGGCGGCGGTCTTGCCGTCGCGGCCTTCGGCCACCGCCTCGAAGAAGGCGGCGTTCTCGTGCTCGGCGGTCAGGACCGAGGCGTCGTATTCGGTCATCCCGTAGGCCTCGACGAAGCGCTTCTTCTTGGCGTCGGGCAGCTCGGGCAGGCTGTCGCGGACGCGGGCCACGTAGGCCTCGTCGATCTCCAGCGGCAGCAGGTCGGGGTCGGGGAAATAGCGGTAGTCGTGCGCCTCCTCCTTGGAGCGCATCGAGCGGGTCTCGCCCTTGTTGGGATCGTAGAGCCGCGTCTCCTGGTCGACCGAGCCGCCGTCCTCGAGGATCGCGATCTGGCGGCGCGCCTCGTAGTCGATCGCCTGCTGGATGAAGCGCATCGAGTTCATGTTCTTGATCTCGCAGCGCGTGCCCAGCACGGAGAAGTCGCCCGTCTCGCGGAACCGCTCGTAGTCGCCCGGCTTGCAGACCGAGACGTTGACGTCCGCGCGCAGCGAGCCTTCCTGCATGTTGCCGTCGCAGGCGCCGAGATAGCGCAGGATCTGGCGCAGCTTGCGCACGTATTCCGCCGCCTCCTCGGGGCCGCGGATGTCGGGGCGGGAGACGATCTCCATCAGCGCGACGCCGGTGCGGTTGAGGTCCACGAAGCTCAGCGACGGGTCCATGTCGTGGATCGACTTGCCCGCGTCCTGCTCGAGGTGGATGCGCTCGATGCGGACTTTCCGCGCCACCCCGGGCTCCATGTCCACCAGCACCTCGCCCTCGCCCACGATCGGGTGCTTGAACTGGCTGATCTGGTAGCCCTGCGGCAGGTCCGGGTAGAAGTAGTTCTTGCGGTCGAAGACCGAGCGCAGGTTGATCCGCGCGTTCAGCCCCAGGCCCGCGCGCACCGCCTGCTCGACGCAGAAGTCGTTGATCACCGGCAGCATGCCGGGCATCGCCGCGTCGACGAGGGAGACGTTGGTGTTGGGCTCGGCGCCGAAGGCGGTCGAGGCGCCGGAGAACAGCTTCGACTTCGAGAGGACCTGGGCATGGACCTCCATGCCGATCACGATCTCCCAGTCGCCCTGGGCGCCGTGAAGGACCTTCGCCTGCGGTTCGCGGTAGTCGAGCGCTTCCATGCTTCGTCGGGGCCTCTTGCGGGGGGCGCCGCGCGCGAGGGGCGCGCGCGGGCGGGGCGGGGGTCGGCTGCGCGGCCGGGCGCCGCGCGGCGGGTGTCGCCCGGGGGATAGCGCGAAGGGGGCGGGATTTCCAGACGCCGCGGGGCGGCGGCGGTCGGCGGGCCGGACGCGGGCGCGCGGCCGCGGCGGGGCGCGGGACCGAGCCGCGGGTTGCCTCGCCCCGGCGGAGGCGCGAGAGTGAGCCCGAAAGCGGGAGGGGCGCGTGGCGGGACGGGGTGCGAAACGGTGGGCGCTGGCGGCGCTGGCGGTCGGGATGCTGGCGGGGATCGCGCCGGCGGCGGCCGACGTGCTGGACGACGCCCTGGCGCGCGGGACGCTGCGGCTGGGCTACCGGCTCGACGCGCCGCCCTTCTCCTACGCCGACGACGCGGGCCGGCCGGCGGGGCTGGCCGTTCAGCTCTGCGCTGCGGCCGCCCCGGGGCTGGTCGAGGCCGCGGGCGGGGGGATCGCGGTCGAATGGGTCCCCGTCACCGCCGCAGCCCGCTTCGAGGCGCTGGTCGAGGGGCGCATCGACCTGCTGTGCGGGCCCACCACCCAGACCCTGAAGCGGCGGGCGAGCCTCGATTTCTCGATCCCCTACTATGTCGACGGCGCCGGCATCGTGTTCCGCAAGGGCGGCCCGGAGGCGCTGGAGCGGCTGACCGACGAGCCGGTGGGCGTGCTCAACGGCACCACCACCGAGGCGCTGGCCCGCAAGGTGCTGGCCGAGCACGCGCCGGGCGCGCGGCTCGTCCTGTTCCGCAGCCATGTCGAGGGGCTGGAGGCGCTGCAGCGCGGCGACGTGGAGGCCTATCTGGGCGACCAGTCGATCCTGCTCTACCAGCTCGGCCGGATGCGCCCCACGGTGCAGCCGGTGATCGCGCGGCGCATGCTCTCGCGCGAGCCCTATGCGCTGGCGATGAAGCGGGGCGAGAGCCGGCTGCGCCTGGCGATCGACCGCGAGCTGAGCCGGATCTACGAGAGCGGCGCGATCTACGGGCTGATCCAGGAGTCGCTGGGACGCGTGCAGATCAGCCCGGAG
Source organism: Albimonas pacifica (assembly GCF_900113695.1). Classification (GTDB taxonomy): domain Bacteria; phylum Pseudomonadota; class Alphaproteobacteria; order Rhodobacterales; family Rhodobacteraceae; genus Albimonas; species Albimonas pacifica. The sequence continues at coordinate 455,082 of NZ_FOQH01000005.1, forward strand.
ATCGAGGCGATCTACGACGTGGTGGCGATCCCCGACTGACCGTGCGCCGGCGGGCGCCGGGGGACGGAGGCGCCCTGCGGGCGGGCTTGGCTGCGGCGCGAGGATGGGGAGGCTTCGCAGAGGCTGCTTGCGGGGAGCCTCCGGCGGGCTCCGAACTCACCAAAGAACAAGGCCCCCGCGCCTGTTCTCCAGATCCGTCCATCGCGTCCGATGCCTGAGCGACTCGCCCGCCCCGGTCAAGGACAAGCCGCGCAAGCGCGGTCGCTGCGCGATCCTTGACCGGGGCGGGCGAGTCGCTCTGATCGGCATCCGCGATGGACGGCTCCGGAGAACAGGCGCTCTGCGAGGGCCCCCGGCGTCGCGCCGGGGCGCCCGGGCGGGCGGGCGTCGGGTCAGGAGACGACGCCCGCGAGCTCGCCGCCCAGCGCCTCGGCGCGGCGGCGGAGCATGTCGGCGGTGATCAGGATCACCCCGCCCTCCGAGACCCGGAACCAGCGCGCGTCCTCGGCCCGGTCCTCGCCGACCACCAGGCCGCGCGGGATCTCGACGCCCGAGTCGATCACCACGTTGCGCAGGCGCGCGTGGCGGTTGACCGTCACGTAGGGCAGGGCGACCACCTGGCGCAGCTCCGAGTAGGAATGCGCCTTCACCCCGGTGAACAGCAGGCTCTCGCGCACCTGCGAGCCCGAGACGATGCAGCCCCCCGAGACCAGGGCGTTGAAGGCCGAGCCGCGGCGCCCGTCGCTGTCGTGCACGAACTTCGCCGGCGGGGTCAGCTCGGAATAGGTCCAGATCGGCCAGTCGTTCGACCAGATGTCGAGCGAGGGCTCGAACTGGGTCAGGTCGATGTTGGCCTGGTGGAAGGCGTCCACCGTGCCCACGTCGCGCCAGTAGGGCTCGGTCTCGTCGCCGGTCATCACGCAGCTTTCGGAGAAGCTGTGCGCCTGCGCGCCGCCCGCCGCCACCAGCGCCGGGATGATGTCCTTGCCGAAGTCGTGCTCCGAGCGCGCGTCCTCGGCGTCGGCCTGCAGGATGTCGATCAGCTTCGCGGTCTCGAACACGTAGATGCCCATCGAGGCGAGGCAGCGGCCCGGGCGGCCCGGCATCTCCGGCGGGTCGGCGGGCTTTTCGAGGAACTCGGTGATCTTGCCGCCGTCGCCCACGGCCATCACGCCGAAGGCCGAGGCCTCTTCCCTTGAGACCTCGATGCAGCCGACGGTGACGTCCGCGCCGCTCTCGACGTGCTGGGCGATCATCCGGCTGTAGTCCATCTTGTAGATGTGGTCGCCGGCCAGGATCACCATGTACTTGGGCTCGTAGCCCTCGACGATGTCGATGTTCTGGAACACCGCGTCGGCGGTGCCGAGATACCAGTTGCGCTCGTCCACCCGCTGGCTGGCGGGCAGGATGTCGAGCCCCTCGCCGCGCGACGAGTTGAAGAACGACCAGCCCCGCTGCAGGTGGCGGATCAGCGAGTGCGCCTTGTACTGCGTCGCCACCCCGATGCGCCGGATGCCCGAGTTGACCGCGTTCGACAGCGCGAAGTCGATGATCCGCGCCTTGCCGCCGAAATAGACCGCCGGTTTCGCGCGCCGGTCGGTCAGCTCGCGCAGGCGCGAGCCGCGGCCCCCCGCGAGGACGAAGGCCATCGACTGTCGGGCGAGGCCTCCGGGATCCGAGGCGCCCCTGTGCGTGCCGTGCATCCGACCCTCCCTTGCGTCGGTTCGTCCCGAACCGGGACCATAGACGATTCCCGGGGCGGCGCATTGAGATTGCGCCGCTTTCTCACGCTTTTCGCGCCCGGACGTCCCCGCAGCCTCAGTCGGGGCGACGGGTGAACACAACCCCCATCGAGTCCCGCAGCGTGATCGGCCCGCCCGTGTAGTCCGGCCCGATCGAGGGCGTGCGCAGCGCCAGCTCCCACCCCTCCTGGCTCCAGGCCTGGTGGTCGAGGGTCAGGGGATCGAAGTCGGTGGTCTCGCCCCCCTCCATATGCACCACCATGTACACCTGCTCCCCGTCCGGTCCGTGGCGGAAGGAGGTGAACAGGACCGTGCCGTCCACCGGCTGGGCGTAGGAGAAGCTGTCGCGCGGCCCGAAGTTGTTGCGAAGCCACGGGCGTTTCGCGCGGAACTCGCGCAGGGCGAGGCCGAAGGAGGTCTGCGCCTCCGACAGCCGGTCCACGTAGCCCGCGACGTTGCAGTAGTCGTGCATGTCGTCCATCCAGGCCCGCGCGATCAGCTTCAGACCCGCCGGCGTGAAGGGCTTGGGCCCCGAGAGCGGCGGGTCGACCGCGTTCAGCAGCCCCGAGATCACGTCGAGGTCGTAGTCCGTCACCTCGACCAGCGCCGGCAGCACCTTGAGGTAGCGGTCGAGATCCTCGCGCGTCTCGAAGCCCAGCGCCTTCAGCCGGGCGAAGGAGGAGGGCATCGAGAAGGCGTATTCGTCGACCTGCCAGTCGAAGCTGATCGCCTCCTCGGCCATGATCTTCACGCCGTACTTGTCGTCCTGGTTGCGGATGAAGCCCCAGGACGCCCGCGCGACCGCGTTGAGGAAGTCCATCGGCACGCCCGGAAACGCCGCGTAGGTCAGCATCGAGATCGCGGGGTTGTCGTAGGCGTGGTCGAGGATGTCCATCCGCGTGTCGCCGAGCCGCGTGTTCACGTTGAGCTTGGGGTTCACCTGCGTGCCCCGGCGCAGCGTGTCGTGGTTGGCGCAGCCCGAGATCCAGTTCGAGCCGCCCTCGACGATCTCGCGGATCCGCCACCATTTCGACAGCCAGAACGTGTAGAGGAACGGCGTGTTGTGGGCGAAGGTCAGCGGGCCCCACTGGAACACGTCGTCGTCGCGCTGGGTCTCGATCACCGCCTTGTAGGTCGAGGAGAGCTCCCAGTCCTCCTGCGGCCAGGGGCGGCCGTCCTCGAACACGAACCAGGGGCGGAACTTCGCGCCGGCGACCTCCTGCACGACGTCCGCCATCTCCTGGAGGTAGTCGTCGTCGTGGCGCATCACCTCGGCGTCGGCGTCCCACCACTTGAAGTCCTGGGCGCCGTCGACGCGGATCCCGTCGGCGCCGAAATCGCCCTTGCGCCGCTGCATCTCCAGCAGCATCGCGCGCACGTTCCAGTTCCGGTAGTTGACGTTCTGGCCGTACATGTTGGGCCCGGCGAACCAGTGGCGGTTGAGCACCTCGAGCCCCTGGTTGTCGGAATGCCCGTAGACCACGTCGAAGATCAGCTTCTTGGGCTTGCCGGGGAAGTTGTGCAGCGCCGCGGCCACGTCGACCAGCTCGTCCGGGCGCCCGGTCTCGAGGATCGCGGGGTTCACGCCCGCCATGCCGGCCAGCACGTTGTCGTAGCCCCAGTTGGTGGTGTCGGGGCGGCGCAGGTCGATGGTCACCACGTCGCCGTAGTCGGCGTCGTCGTGCCAGAAGCTCGGGCCCGCCTCGTAGACCGTGGTCGGCTCGACGGGCAGGAGCTGCACGGCGTCGTAGCCCAGGAACAGCCGGTCGGCGGGCTCCAGCGCGCCGCCGTGGCGCACGCGGTCGCCCACGTGCTCGATCTGTCGCGCGAGGCTCGCGAGCGTGCGGCCCACCGTGGCGGTCGAGGTGTGGATCTGCAGGATGTTGACCGGGGGCCCGAGCTTGGTCGGCGCGCCGTCGGGGCCGGGCTCCAGCCCCTCGAAATAGGCCTTGTCTGCGCGGGCCGCCTGCATGGCGGCGACGTCGTAGAGCTCGGCCGGGGCGAAGACGCCGAAGGGGACCGAGATCGCCATCGGGTCGAAGATCCGCTTCCAGTAGCCGTTGGCGTCGCGCCAGGTCAGGCAGTAGAAGTCGCCGATCTGCTCGCGCGTGCCCGCCCGCATCCCCTGCACCGCGCAGAACACCCAGGCGTCGGTGCGCGCCACCGGAACCCGGGTGCGCCGGAAGCGGGCGTTCTGGCGCGAGACCGTCAGCGAGACCTGGGCGTCGGGCTGCAGCACCTCGAGGAACACGTCCCCGTCGGGGATGCGCATCTCCAGCAGCTCGGGGGCCCAGAAGCCGAACTCGGCCGTCTCGCCCTTCACGAAGGCGCCCATCCGCTTGGCGGTGAGCTGCGCCGCCTCGTAGTTGGTTCCGGCCGAGGCGTGGACGATGCGGCAGTGTTCCGCAAGCGCCTCGGTGGCGGCGTCGTCGCGAAGGATCATAGGAGGCCGTCTCCTTTTCGGGGGAACAGGGTTGGGGCGGGGCGCGCAGGCGCCCTCAGCCCTCCAGTTCGAAGATCATGCCGGTCAGCGGCGGCAGCGAGAGCTTCAGCGAATGCTCGAACCCATGCGCCGGGGCCGCGTCCGCCTGGACCGTGCCTGAGGGCCCTCTGCCAGCGCCGCCATAGGCTTGCGCGTCGGAGTTCACACGGGTTCTCCAGGCGCCTGCGGCCGGCACGCCGATGCGCCAGTCGTCGTATTGCGCGCCGGAGAAGTTGTAGACGCACAGCACCGGCTTCGCGCCCTCCGCCAGCCGCAGCCAGGCGTAGACCGACTGCGCCTCGGCCGAGCCGTCGACCCAGCGGAAGCCGTCCTCGCGGCAGTCGCCTTTGTGCAACGCCTCAGCATCGCGGTACAGGTGATTGAGATCGCGCACCAATTTTCGCAGCCCATCGTGCTTCGGATCGGCCAGCAGGTCCCAGTCGACCGAGGTCTCGTGGTTCCACTCGGTGGCCTGGCCGAACTCCTGCCCCATGAACAGGAGCTTCTTGCCGGGGTGTCCGAACATGAAGGCGTAATAGGCTCGAAGGTTTGCGAATTTCCCCCACATGTCGCCCGGCATCTTGGCCAGCATCGAGCCCTTGCCGTGCACCACCTCGTCATGGCTGATCGGGAGGACGAAGTTCTCCGAGAAGGCGTAGTGCAGGCCGAAGCTGATCTCGCCGTGGTGGTGGCGGCGGTGGATCGGGTCGCGCTCGATGTACTGGAGCGTGTCGTGCATCCAGCCCATGTTCCACTTGAACCCGAAGCCCAAGCCCCCGTCGTGGACGGGCTTCGAGACGCCGGGCCAGGCGGTCGACTCCTCGGCGATGGTCATCACCGAGGGATCGTCGCCGTAGACCTCGGCGTTCACGCGGCGCAGGAAGTTCACCGACTCCCAGTTCTCCCGCCCGCCGTCGCGGTTGGGCACCCACTCGCCCGGTTTGCGCGAGTAGTCGCGGTAGAGCATCGAGGCCACCGCATCCACCCGCAGGCCGTCGACATGGTGCTCGGTCAGCCAGTAGCGCCCGTTGGCGGCGAGGAAGTTCGCGACCTCGCGCCGGCCGAGGTTGTAGATCAGCGTGTTCCAGTCGGGGTGATAGCCCTGCCGGGGGTCGTCGTGTTCATAGAGGTGCGTGCCGTCGAACTTCGCCAGCCCGTGCGCGTCCGAGGGGAAATGCGCCGGCACCCAGTCGAGGATCAGCCCCAGGCCCGCGGCGTGGCAGGCCTCGACGAAGTCGCGGAACTCGTGCGGACCGCCGAGGCGGGAGGTCGGGGCGTAGAGCCCGACGGGCTGGTAGCCCCAGGAGCCGTCGAACGGATGCTCGGTGATCGGCAGCGCCTCGATATGGGTGAAGCCCATCTCGGCGACGTAGGGGACCATCTGCTCGGCGAGGTCGCGCCAGCTCAGCCACTCCCACAGGTTCTTCTTCTTCCACGAGGGCAGGTGCGCCTCGTAGATCGAGATCGGGGCGTCGACCGACTGGCGGGCGGCCCGGCTCTCCATCCAGGCCGCGTCGCGCCACTTGCGCCCGCGCAGGTCGCGCACGACCGAGCAGTTGTCGGGGCGCATCTCGGCGCCGAAGCCCACGGGGTCGGACTTGGGGGGCAGCAGCTCCCAGTCGGGGCCCAGCAGCTCGTACTTGTAGCGCGCGCCGTCGCCCACGGCGGGGATGAAGATCTCCCACACGCCGGTGGAGCCGCGGGGGCGCAGCACGTGGCGCCGGCCGTCCCAGTCGTTGAAGTCGCCGACCACCGAGACGCGCCTGGCGGAGGGGGCCCAGACCGCGAAGGAGGTTCCCTGCACGCCCTCATGCTCGCGCACATGGGCGCCGAGCACGTCCCACAGGCGGCCGTGGGCGCCCTCGGCGAAGAGGTGCTCGTCGAGCTCGCCGAGGATCGGGGCGAAGCGGTAGACCTCCTTCACCTCCCAGTCGGTCCCGCCCCGCCAGGCGCGGTAGTTCCAGGCCTCGGGGCGGGCGTCGAGCAGGGCTGCGAAGACGTCCGCGCCCTGGGGGGAGAGTTCGGCGAAGGTCTCGCCCTCGAGGTCGATGGCCTCGACGCGCTCGGCGCCGGGGACGAAGGCCGCGAGGCGCCAGGCGTCATCCTGCGGATGCGCGCCGAGCACGTCGAACAGCGAGGATTGGCGGCCCTGGGCGATGCGCTCGGCCAACTCCGTCGGAATCAGCGGGCCGGCCCCGGTTTCGATCCGGTGCGGGCGATAGGTCACGACGATCTCTTCCATGTCTGCGCGCGGCGGGGCCGCGACGGGGCAGGGCGAAGCTGTCCTGGAAACAGTAGGGCGCCGGACCCCGGGGGACCACCCGTCCCCCGGTCTCCGGCGCCCTGAATTTTCCGCCGGTTCACTCGGCGGCGATGCGGTCCGGCCGAGCCGTGGCGAGGCCGTGGGCGGCCAGCACGTCGCGGAACTCGGGGTGCGAGGCCGCAAGGTGCAGCTTGGCGGCGAGCATCCCGGCCTTGGACCCGCAGTCGAAGCGCGTGCCCGAGAACTCGAAGCCGGCGAGGCCGACGCGCTTGAGCCCGGTGGCGATCGAGTCGGTGAGCTGGATCTCCCCGCCCGCGCCGGGCTTCTGGGCGGCCAGGTCCTCGAAGATCGAGCTGTCGAGCACGTAGCGGCCCACCACCGCGAGGCGCGAGGGCGCATCCTCGGGTTTCGGCTTCTCGACCATGCCCTTGGCGCGGGTGAAGCGGCCGTTGCGCTCGAGCGGGTCGAGCACGCCGTAGGACTTGGTCTCGGCCTGGGCGACCTCCATGGCGGCGACGAGATGCCCGCCGGTCTCGGCATGGGCCTCGACCATCTCCTTCAGGCAGCCCGGCTCGCCCAGGATCAGGTCGTCGGGCAGGACCACGGCGAAGGCCTCCTCCTGCACGTGGTCGCGCGCCATCAGCACCGCGTGGCCCAGGCCCAGCGGCTCGGGCTGCATGACGAACTCGATCTCCTCGTGCTCGGCGGCGGCCATGCCCTTGAGCATCGCGGCGAGGTCGTCCTTGCCCCGCGCGCAGAGCGTCGCATGCAGGTCGTGGTCGTGGCGCACGTAGTCCTCGATCGCGCCCTTGGTGGGGTGCGAGACGAAGACCATGCGGGTGAAGCCGGCCGCGCGCGCCTCGTCCATGGCGAACTGGATCAGGGGCTTGTCGATGACCGGCAGCAGCTCCTTCGGGGTCGCCTTGGTGGCGGGCAGGAAGCGGGTTCCGAGACCGGCCACGGGAAAAACGACGGTACGGATGCGCGAGGTCATCGCTGGCTCCTTGTCTGACGAGGATCGGGTACGCGGTACGCAGGACGGCGGCGGGGGACCGGCGCCGAGGGCGCCGCTTTTCGCGGCAGGGCGGCGGCGCCCTGCGCGACGGATGCATTGGAAACGTGCGATCTTCCCACTCGTGCGCTCATGATGCTCAGAGTTTAGCGAAAGTTCCCGCGTTTCAAGGTTTTCTTGCTGCGCCGCAGCGCGGACCGCATTCTGGGGGCGGTTCATCTCAGTATCATGACGGCGGAATTCGCCTGCGGGCCCAACTGGATGCCCGGCTCCAAAAAGATGCGACGGGATGTCCCGAATTCGTATTGCGGTCTGCATGTAGAGTTGGGCGAAAGAATGGCCGCTTTCGGGGCGCCCTTTTGGCGCCGCGGAGCGACGTCAGTATTCGCATGCGTAGTCCGAGGTCCCCGCGATTCGCTGCGGCGCCGAAGGCCAAGGTTGATCGCGCGGGGTCGCCTCGCTATATTTCGATCTGACATGCCGCGCTGCCGCAACATCGTCGAGCCGACCCTTCGCCGCCTTCGGGCGCGCCGCACCCGGTCAGCCGCGACGCCGCAGGCGCGGGACGCGGCCGGTTTTCCGCCTATGTCGTTTCCCAGACCCCAGCGACGACTCCGGCCCGCCCTCCGGACCGATTCGAGGTGACATCGATGAGCGCATTCGACATCGGCGCGTCCGACGACCGCGCCCCCGCTCCCGCCCCTTACCGCCGCATCGCCGTCGTCGGCGCCGGCTCCTGGGGCACCGCCCTGGCGATCATCGCCGCCAAGGCCGGCCGCGGCGTGACCCTCTGGGCGCGCCGCGACGACCATGCGCGCGCCCTACGCGAGGACGGCCGCAACGCGCGCTACCTGCCCGACGTGAACCTGCCGGATTCGATCCGGGTGACCTCCAACCTCGCCATCGCGGTCGAGGATGCGGACGCGATCCTGATGGTCGTGCCCTCCTCGGCGGTGCGCGAGACGGCCAAGAAGCTCGCCGAGCTGATCCCCGCCACCACGCCGGTGATCCTGGCGGCCAAGGGGATCGAGCCGGGCTCGGGCCTGCTGATGTCCGACGTCGCGGCGGAGGAGCTGCACGGCAACCCGATGGGCGCGCTCTCGGGCCCCAACTTCGCCGGCGAGGCGGCGGCGGGCCACCCCACCGCCTGCACCATCGCCTCCGACTGCGGGGAGCTCTTCGACACCGCCCCGGCCGAAACCGTGGCCGCGCGCATGGCGGTGGCGATGGGGACCGAGAGCTTCCGCCCCTACATCTCCGACGACCTGCCGGGGGTCGAGGTCGGGGGCGCCCTGAAGAACGTCATCGCCATCGCCTGCGGCATCGCCACCGGCGCGGGCTTCGGCGCGAACACCCGCGCCGCCCTGATCACCCGCGGCCTCGACGAGATGAAGCGCCTGGCCGAGCCGCTGGGCGGCCGGCGCGAGACGGTCACCGGCCTCGCCGGCGTGGGCGACCTGACGCTGACCTGCTCCTCGGAAGCCTCGCGCAACATGAGCTTCGGCCTGCAGCTGGGGCAGGGGATCAAGCGCGAGGACACGTTCGACGGCAAGCCGGTGGTGGTCGAGGGCGACCGCAACGCGCTCTCGGTCACCGATCTGGCCCGCAAGCACGGCGTGCATCTGCCGATCTGCGAGGCGGTGCGCGGCATCCTGCACGAGGGGCACGCCGTCTCCGACGCCTTCGCCATGCTCTGGGGCCGGCCGATCGAGGGCGAGCCCCGCGCGCTGGTCGAGCTGGAGATCGGCCACCCCCACGCCCGCCGCGCCCGGTGGCACTTCGAGGAGATCCTGTCGTGAGCGGCGAGAACCTGCAGAAGAAATCCGACACGCCCCTGACCGACGAAGCGCTGCCAGAGGTGAAGACGCTGAACCCGCCCGAGGGCTCGCCCTCGGCCGAGCACCGCGACTTCGCCGCCCGCCGCTTCGTGCTGGCGACGGACCTCGACGGCACCTTCCTGGGCGGATCCGAAGCGGACCGCCGCGCGCTCTACGAATGGATCGACGCCAACCGCGACGAGGTGGGGCTGATCTTCGTCACCGGCCGCGACCCCGAGTTCCTCGAGGAGCTGTGCCGCGGCCCGGTGCCCTGGCCCGACTACGTGGTCGGCGACGTGGGCACCACGATCGCCCGCATGGAATTCTCCGACGACGAACCCGGGCAGGGCCGGGTGAAGCCGATCGAGGCGCTGGAGGAGCAGATCGCAGCGATCTGGGACGACGCGGGGCCCAGGGTGCGCGAGGCGCTGGACGGGCATCCGGGGCTGACGCTGCAGCCCACGCCGTTCCGCTACCGCGTCTCCTACGACTACGATCCCGAGACCTTCGACCCCTCGGCCATCGAGATCGTCAGGGAGATCGGCCACGACCCGCTGATCTCGGCCGACATCTTCTTCGACGTGCTGCCGCGGGGCGTCTCCAAGGGGCCCTCGCTGCTGCGCCTGCTCGCCTTCCTGGGCGTGCCGGAGCACAAGACCCTGGCGGCGGGCGACACGCTCAACGATCTCTCCATGCTCGACATGGACGTGCCGGCGGTGGCGGTTGGCAATTCCGAGCCCGGGCTCGTGCAGCGCCTGCGCGACCGCGACACGCTGCACCGGGCGCAGGCCCATGGCGCGGGCGGCATCCTCGAGGCGATCGCGGCCCTGGGGCTGCATCCCTCGCCGCCCTCGCCCCGCAAGACGGCCGCATGAGCCGCGACGACCGCGCCTCGGCGCCCCCCCATACCGACCGGGAGTATTTCTGATGTCCTCCGATCTCGTGATCGTCTACCACCGCCAACCCTACGAGGAGGTCGTGGTCGACGGGGTGGTCGAGCGACGCGCGAACAAGAGCCCCAACGGCATCGTCCCCACCCTGAAAAGCTTCTTCGGCCGCGTCGGCAAGGGCGCCTGGGTGGCCTGGAAGCTGGCCGAGGATCCGGCCAATCCCGACTTCGAGCCGGTGGTCGAGATCACCGACAACTTCGGGACCTACAACGTCTCTCGCCTGCCGCTGCGCGAGGACCAGGTCAGCTCGTTCTACCACGTGACCTCGAAGGAGGCCTTCTGGCCGATCCTCCATTCCTTCAAGGACAAGTACAATTACGACCCGGTCGACTGGCCCACGTTCCGCGAAGTGAACTGGGCCTTCGCCGAGGCGGCCGCCAACGAGGCGGCGCCGGGCGCGGTGGTCTGGGTGCACGACTACAACCTGTGGCTGGTGCCGGCCTACCTGCGCACCCTGCGCCCGGACGTGAAGATCGCCTTCTTCCACCACACGCCGTTCCCCTCGGCCGACATGTTCAACGTGCTGCCCTGGCGCGCGGAAATCGTGCAGTCGCTGCTCGCCTGCGACATCGTCGGCTTCCACATCCCGCGCTATGCGCAGAACTTCATCCACGTCGCCCGCTCGCTCTTCGACATCGAGGGCGTGGACGAGGAGAAGTCGAACCCCGACTTCGTCCCCGCCGGCGGCATGGCCCTGCAGGAGCGGATCACGCCGACCTACCTCAACCACGAGGGCCGCAAGATCGCCATCGGCGCCTTCCCCGTCGGGGTCGACGTCGAGTTCATCCAGGAAAGGGCCCGCTCGCCCGAGACCGCCGTCTCGCGCTACCGCATCCGCGAGGGGCTGGGCGAAGACTGCAAGCTGATCGTCTCGGTCAGCCGCACCGACTACACCAAGGGCAACATCGAGCAGCTGCAGGCCTTCGAGCGGCTGCTGGAGCGGCGTCCGGAGCTGCGCGGCAAGGTGCGGCTGATGCATGTGTCGGTCTCGGCCAACCGCAACATGACCGCCTACGAGACGGTGCAGAACGAGATCGAGGCGATCACCGGCCGCATCAACGGCCGCTTCGGCAGCTTCGAGTGGCAGCCGGTCAGCCTGATCGGCAACGCGATCCCCTTCGAGGAGCTGATCGCCTACTACCAGGCCGCCGACGTGTGCTGGATCACGCCGCTGGCCGACGGGCTGAACCTGGTGGCCGAGGAGTTCTGCGCGGCGCGCACCGACGGCGACGGGGTGCTGGTGCTCTCGGAATTCGCGGGCGTGGCGGTGGCGCTGTCGGACGCGGTGATCACCAACCCGTTCTCGCACCGGGCGATGGACTCGGCCATCGACCAGGCGCTCGACATGCAGGAGGAGGAGCGGCGCGCGCGGATGCTCCAGCTCCGCCGCAAGGTCGCGAAATACGACATCAAGGCCTGGGCGGGCGAGCAGCAGCGGCTGTTCGACATGGTCTCGGACGGGGCGGACCAGACCGAGCCGGCCTGACGCCTGCGCGGCCGCCGACCGTCGAGACGCCCCGGGCCGGTCCCGGGGCGTTTTCGTTTCGCCGGCTGGCGCCGGCGACCCGGGGGCCGCGCGTCGCGGTCCCGCCCGCGGCGGGCCGCCCGCCCGCGCGGCCGGTCCGGCGTGGGGCCGTGGGGCGGCCGGGGCCTGGGGCGCGCGGGGCCGGAGGGTCGGGGCCGGTTGCGCGGGGCGGGCCGGAGCCCCGGGGCGCGCGGTCGGGCAGGGCCGGGGAGGGGCTGCGCCGGGGGCGGGCCCGCGCGGACGCCCGCTCTCCTCCCGCCCGCCCATACCGGCGCGCCGGCGCCGGCGGCGGCGCGGACCGGCGGCGGCGGACACGGGAGAAGGCGCAGAGGGCGTTTCCCTTGGCGCGGCGCTCGGCTAGACCTTCGCCCAAGAAACGCGAGGGAGAGCCGGGATGGACGACGACAGCCGCGCCTGGCGGCGCAGCCTGCTGACGGCGCTGGGGCTGTCGGCGGCCTCGGCCATCGCGCTGGGCTTCTCGCGCTTCGCCTATTCGCTGCTGCTGCCGGCGATGCAGGACGACCTGGGGCTGAGCTACGTCGAGGCGGGCGCGCTGAACACCTTCAACGCGGTGGGCTACCTGGCCGGCGCCTTCGGCGCGGCCTGGGCCGCGCGGCGCTGGGGGCCGGGGCGGCCCTTCGCGGCGGCGGTCGCGCTGAGCGCGCTGACGCTGGCGGCCACCGCGCTGCCCACGGGGCTCGACGCGCTCTCGGCCCTGCGCGCGCTCGGCGGCTTCTTCGGGGCCTTCGCCTACATCCTCGGCGCGGCGCTGGCGGGAGGCGCCGCGCCCGGCGCCTCGCCCGAGCGGCGGGGCGTGCTGGTGGGCGTCTACTCGGCCGGGCCCGCGGCGGGGATCGTGCTCTCGGGCCTCGCGGCGCCGGCCGCGGCCGGGCTCGACGAGAGCGGCTGGCGCGCGGGCTGGCTGGCGCTGGCGGCGCTGGCGGCGCTGGGGACCGCGGCCGCGCTGCCGGCGGCGCGGGCGGCGACGCCGCCGGGCGCGCCGCGCAGCGGCGGCCGGCTGAGCCGGGCGGATGCGCTGCACATCCTGCCCACCACGATCGCCTACACCTGCTTCGGGGCGGGCTACGCCGGCTGGACCACCTTCGTGATCGCCATGCTCAAGGCCCAGGGCGGGTCGGAGACGCTGGCCTCGAGCTTCTGGATCGTGATGGGCGGCGTGGGGGTGTTCTCCTCGGTGCTCTGGGGGCGGACGCTGGGGCGGCTGCCCTCGAACCGCGGGCCGGCGCTGGCCTATGCGGCGACGCTGGTGGGGGCGATGCCGGCGCTGATCTGGCCGGGGCCGGTGGGCGCCTACGCCTCGGCCGTGCTCTACGGGGGCAGCGTGATGGCGGGGCCGAGCTCCATCGCCATCATCGCCCAGCGGCACCTGGGCTCGGGCGCCATCGCCGCCGCCGTCGCCGCGATGACCGTCTGCTTCGCGGTCGGGCAGTCGGCGGGACCGATCCTGTCGGGCTGGATCTCGGACGCCACCGGCGACGTCTCGGCAGGGTTGTGGAGCGCGCCGGTCCTGCTGGCGGGCGCGGCCGTCGCCTCGCTGTTCCAGAAGCCGCCGCGGCAGGCGCGGCGGCACGGCTGACGGGCGGGGCGGCGACCCCGGGGCGCCGCTTCCCGCAGGGGTCGCCACGTCAGCCGTGGCGAGATCGCCGGCGCGCGCCATCTCAGGCACGAGAGCGGCCCGGCCGCGCCGCCGCCGCCGCGCCGTCAACCTGTCGTCAACCTTGTCGCGCCCATGTCGAGAGGCCGCGGGCGCTGCGGCCTCCCGTTCATTGCCCGCCGGTCCGGGGGCGTGCATCCTGACCCCGGCCCATCCCGTCGCAGCCTCTCCGGAGCCGCCCTCTTGCAGATCCTCTCCGTCGTCTCGGAATGCGCGCCCCTGGTGAAGACCGGCGGCCTCGCGGACGTGGCCGGCGCGCTGCCGGGCGCGCTGGCGCCGCTCGGCGTGCGGATGCGCACCCTGCTGCCGGCCTATCCGGGCCTGGCCGAGCGGCTGGAGGGCGCGCGCGCCCACGCCTGGTCGACCCCCTTCGGCGCGGTCCGCCTGCTGGAGGGCGAGGCCGAGGGGCTGGACCTGATCCTGGCGCAGTCGCCCCTCTACGACCGCGCGGGCGGCCCCTACACCGGGCCCGACCGGCGCGACTGGCCCGACAACCACCTGCGCTTCGGCCTGCTGTCCTGGCTGGGCGCAGGGGTGGCGGCCTGGGGGCTCGACGGCTGGCGGGCGGACGCGGTGCACGCCCACGACTGGCAGGCGGGCCTGGTCCCCACCTACCTGCGCCTGATCGGCCCCGAGGCGCCGCGCGCCGTGATCACCATCCACAACGTCGCCTTTCAGGGCATGTTCGGGGCCGAGACGCTGCCGGCCCTCTCCCTGCCGCAGGCGATGTTCTCGCCCGAGCATGTGGAGTTCCACGGGCGGGTCAGCTTCCTCAAGGGCGGCCTCGCCCATGCCGAGCGCATCACCACCGTCTCGCCGACCTATGCGCGCGAGCTGCTGACGCCGTCCTTCGGCTGGGGCCTCGACGGGCTGCTGCGCCACAGGGCCTCGGACCTCGAAGGGATCCTCAACGGCATCGACACGACCGTCTGGGACCCGGCGACGGACCGGGCGCTCGCCGTCAACTACGACCGCCCCCGCCTCAAGGCCCCGAACCGCGAGGCGGTCTGCGCCCGCTTCGGGATCGAGCCCGCGCCGGGCGCGCCCTTGTTCTGCGTCGTCTCGCGCATGACCCGCCAGAAGGGCCTGGACCTGCTGATCGAGGCGCTGCCGGCGCTGCTCGAGGAGGGGGCGGCGCTGGCCGTCATCGGCTCGGGGGACGAGGACCTGGAGCAGGCCTTCCTCGCCGCCGCCGCCGCCCATCCCGACCGCATCGGCGTCGAGATCGGCTATGACGAACCCGCCTCGCATCTCCTGCAGGCGGGCGCCGACGCGATCCTGATCCCGTCGCGGTTCGAGCCCTGCGGCCTGACCCAGCTGATCGGTCTGCGCTACGGCACCGCCCCGGTGGCGGCGCGCACCGGCGGGCTCGCCGACACCATCGTCGACGCCAACGCCGCCGCCCTGCGCTCGGGGGCCGCGACCGGCTTCCTGCATGCGCCCGACGACGTGGCCGACCTCGCCCAAGCCATCCGGAGGACCTGCGACGTGCATCGCGACGCCAAGGCCTGGTCGAAGCTGACCCGCAAGGCCATGTCCCACCCCGTCGGCTGGGACGAGAGCGCCCAGGCCTACGCCGCCCTCTACCGCCGCATCGCGCCGGCGGCCGCATGAGCCTGCGCGTCACGCCCGGATCGCCCGCCGTCCTCGGCCTGCGCCTCGACGGCTCGGGGGCCGACGTCGCCGTGCTCTCGGCCCATGCCGAGCGGGTCGAGCTGTGCCTCTTCGACCCCGACGGGCGCGAGACCGCGCGCCTGGCGCTTCCGGGGCGCACCGGCGACGTCCGCCACGCCCATGTCGAGGGGATCGCCGAGGGCCAGCTCTACGCCCTGCGCGCCCACGGCCCCTGGGACCCGGCCGCCGGCCACCGCTTCAACCCCGCGAAGCTGCTGCTCGACCCCTGGGCGCTGGCCTTCACCGGGGAGCCGCGCTGGCACGAGGCGCTCTGCGCCCACGCCCCCGGCGACCCGCTTTCGCCGGACCCGACCGACAGCGCGCCCTTCATGCCCCGCTGCATCGCCGTGCACGACCGCCCGAAGGTCGACCCCGCCGAGCGCCCGCGCCACGCGCCCGAGGCGCTGGTGGTCTACGAGGCCCATGTCCGCGGCCTGACCGAGCTGCACCCCGAGGTCCCGGCGGAGATCCGCGGCACCTACGAGGCGCTCGGCCACCCCGCGATCCTCGCCCACCTCAAGCGCCAGGGCGTGACGGCGCTGGAGCTGCTGCCGGTCCACGCCTTCATGGACGAGCCGCACCTGGTCCGCCTCGGCCTGACGAACTACTGGGGCTACAACACCTTCGGCTTCTTCGCGCCCTCGCCGCGCTACATGGGGCCGAAGGGCGCCCAGGGCCTGCGCGAGGCGATCGCGGCCCTGCATGGCGCGGGGATCGAGGTGATCCTCGACGTGGTCTACAACCACTCGGCCGAGAGCGACGAGGACGGGCCTTCGATCCTGTTCCGCGGCCTCGACGACGCGAGCTGGTATCGCCACCATCCGGACGCGCCCGGCGGGTATTCGAACGAGACCGGCTGCGGCAACACGCTGGATCTTTCAAAATCCTTCGCCCAGCGGCTGACGCTGGAAAGCCTGCGCTGGTGGGCCGAGCGGATGGGCGTCGACGGCTTCCGCTTCGACCTCGCCCCCGTCCTGGCCCGCGGGCGGGACGGCGAGGTGGACCTGACCTCCGATTTCCTCGCCACGCTGCGCGCCGACCCCGCGCTCGCCGACCTGCACCTGATCGCCGAGCCCTGGGACATCGGCCCCGGCGGCTGGCGCACCGGCGAGTTCCCCCCCGGCTGGCGCGACTGGAACGACGGGTTCCGCGACGCCGCCCGCCGCTTCTGGAAGGGCGAGCCGCGGGGCATGCACGACCTCGCCTCCGGCCTGCTGGGCTCGGCCGAAGCCTTCGACCACGACCACCGGCCGGCCTGGTCCTCGGTCAACTTCGTCTCGGCCCACGACGGGTTCACCCTGGCGGACCTGACCCTGTACGCCGAGCGGCGCAACTGGGCGAACGGCGAGGACAACCGCGACGGCCACGCCCACGAGGACAGCGACCCGATGGGCCCCGAGGGCCCCGGCGGGCCCGAGCAGGAGGCCGCCCGCGCGCGCCGCCGGCGCAACCTGCTGCTGACGGTTTTCGTGGCGCAGGGCACGCCGATGCTGCGCGCCGGCGACGAGGTCGCGCAGAGCCAGGGCGGCAACAACAACGCCTATTGCCAGGACAACGAGACCACCTGGATCGACTGGGCGCGGGGCGACGAGACGCTCGCCGCCTTCGCCGCCGCCTGCGCGGCCCTGCGCGCCCGCCTGCCGGTCCTGCGCCAGCCCGGCTTCCTGCACGGCGCCCCGCGCCCCGACGGCCTGCCGGATTCCGAATGGGCCGCCCTGACCGGCGGCGCGCCCGACTGGGAGGACGACGCGCTTCCCGGCCTGGTGCTGGTGCTGCGGGGCGGGGCGGACTGCGCCCCCGTGGCGATCGCGATCAACGCCGGCGCCGCTCCCTCGCCCCTGGTGCTGCCCGAGCCCGGCCCCGGCCTGCGCTGGCGGCTCGCGCTCGACGCCGCCCGCCCGGACGGCGCGCCGCAGGCCCCCGACACGCCCCCGCTGGAGATCGAGGCCGACCACGCGCTGGTCTTCGAGGCGGTCCCGGCCGAGCCCGCCGCCGCCCGACTCGCGCGCGAGGTCGGCGTCTTCGACCGCTATTTCGAGATCACCGGCGCCGAGCATGTCGCCTCCGACGCCACCCGCGCGGCGCTGCTGGCGGCCATGGGCCTGCCCACGGGGGAGGCCGAGGCGGAGGCCGCGCTGGCGGCCCGCCGCGCCGCCGCCGCCCGCCGCCTGCCGCGGGAGGTCGTGCTCGAGGCCGCGGGTCCGGACGGGCAGGGGGGCGAGCCCTGGACGCTCCCCGTCCCCCTCGGCTGGGTCCTGACGCTGGAGGACGGCGGCGTCCTGCGCGGGGGCGCCGGCGAGCCGACGCCCCCGCTCCCCCCCGGCCTGCACCTGCTGGAGGCGGGGGGCGAGAGCGTGCTCGTCGCCGCCGCCCCCGCCTCCGCCCCCACGGTCGAGGCCGTCGCCGGGCGCGCCCGCGTCTGGGGCCTGACCGGCGCCGTCTACGCGCTGACCGGGCCGCAGAGCCTCGCGGAAGGGGATTTCGCGGATCTGGCCGAGGCCGCGGCCTCCGCCGCCCCCCTCGGCGCGGCCTTCCTCGGCGTGAACCCGATCCATGCGCTGGGGACGGCCTATGGCGGGATCAGCCCCTATTCGCCCTCGACCCGGGTGGCGCTGGACGCGCGCCGCGTCGCGCCGCGCCTGGTGGAAGGCTACGCGCCCCACCTGCTGCCCGGCGACGCGATGCAGGCGCTCGCCGCGTGGGAGGGCCGGCCGCTCGCCGACCCCGAGCTCCACCGCCGACTGCGCGAGCCCGCCCTGCGCGCGCTCTACGCGCGGAGCTGGGCCACGCCCGGCGCCCCGGAGGCGGAGGCGTTCGAGGGCTGGCTCGCCGGCGCCGGCGCAGCCCGCGTGCCCTTCGCGATCTACGAGGCGCTGTCGGAGCGGCACGGCGACGACTGGCGCGCCTGGCCGCCGGCGCTGCAGGATCCGGCCTCGGCCGAGGTCGCGGCCTTCGCCGCGATCGAGGCCGACCGCATCCGCTGGCACGCCTGGCTGCAATGGCAGGCGGAGGAGCAGCTCGCCGCCGCCCAGGCCGCCGCGACGCAGGCGGGCATGGCGCTCGGCCTCTACCTCGACATCGCGGTGGGCGTGCGCCCGGGCGGGGCCGAGACCTGGTCGAGCCCCGCGGCCTTCGCCCGGGGCGTCAGCCTGGGCGCGCCGCCCGATGCGCTCAACAGCCAGGGCCAGGCCTGGGGCCTCGCCCCCTACGACCCCGAGGGGCTGCGCGCCCTGCGCTACGCGCCCTTCCGCGAGATGCTGCGCGCCGCGATGAAGCACGCCGGCGCGGTGCGCATCGACCACGTCATCGGCCTCGACCGCTGCTTCTGGGCGCCGGAGGACGGAACCCCCGGCGGCTACGTCAAGTACCCCACCGAGATGCTGATGGCGCTGGTGAGGATCGAGGCCGCCAAGCGCAATTGCGTCGTGGTGGGCGAGGACCTCGGCACCGTTCCCGACGGCCTGCGCGAGCGCCTCGCCGCCTCCCACCTCCACGGCTGCGCCATCCTGCAGTTCGAGGGGGGGCCGCACGGCTACCGCAATCCGCGGGACTTCGCGGAGGCGAGCCTCGCGGCCTTCGGCACCCACGACACCCCCACGCTCGCCGGCTGGTGGGCGGCGGACGACGCCGACCTGAGGCTTTCGCTGGGCCACATCGACGCGGCCGGGGCCGAGGCGGTGCGGGCCGAGCGCGCCCTCTGCCGCGCCGCGATGTGCCGCCTGCTGGCCGAGGAGGATCTGCTGCCCGAGGGCCTCGACCCCGAGGCGCCGCCGACCCTCGCCGACGCCGCGCTGCGCGACGCGATCCACGCGCTGCTGGCCCGCGGAACCTCGGCCCTGATGGCCGTGCAGATCGACGACGTGTTCGGCGTGCGCGAGCCCCAGAACGTGCCCGGGACCACCGTCGAGGCCCCGAACTGGCGGCGTCGCCACCCCGTCGCCGCTGCGCAAATCGGCGGCGCCGACGTGCTGCGCGCCCTTGCGCAGCGCCTAGAATTCGAGCGAACCCGCTGAACCTGCGACGAACGCGCCCCCTGTTTGTTGCCCTTCGTCAATCTATCGTGCAGTAACCTCGCTCGTGCAGCACAGGGACCAGGCCATGAACTTTCGCCACGCCGTCTCGCGCCCCGCCGACGCAGACGAGCTCGCCGACGCCGTCCTCAATCACCTGACCTTCTCGATCGGGAAGACGACGGACACGGCGACTCTCTCCGACTGGCGTCTGGCGCTGACCCACGCGATCCGCGACATGGTCGTGGCCCCGTGGTTCGACAGCGTCCGCCAGGTCTACAAGGAGGACCGGAAGCGGGTTTACTACCTGTCGATGGAGTTCCTCATCGGCCGCCTGCTCGAGGACGCGATCGACAACCTCGGGCTGGGCGAGCTCGCCCGCCACGCCATGGAGAAGCACGGCATCGACTGGCGCGAGGTGCTCGACGACGAGCCCGACGCCGCGCTCGGCAACGGCGGCCTCGGCCGTCTGGCCGCCTGCTTCCTCGACTCGATGTCCACCGTCGGCCTGCCGGCCCACGGCTACGGCATCCGTTACGACCACGGCCTGTTCCGCCAGGGCTTCCACGACGGCTGGCAGGTGGAGGAGGCGGAGGAGTGGCTCCGCCAGGCCCACCCGTGGGAGTTCCAGCGCCGCGAGGTGCAGCATCGCATCGGCTTCGGCGGCTCGGTCCGCACGACCGAGGGCGACGCGGCCGAGTGGGAGCCCGAGGAGGTGGTGATCGCCGCCGCCTACGACACGCCCGTCCCCGGCTGGGGCGGCCGCTGGACCAACACGCTGCGCCTGTGGTCCGCCAAGCCCGAGCGCCTGTTCGAGCTCGACCGCTTCAACCGCGGCGACTTCGTGGGGGCGGCCGCGCCGGCGATCCTGGCGCAGACCATCAGCCGGGTGCTCTATCCCGACGACACGACCCCCCAGGGCAAGGAGCTGCGGCTGAAGCAGGAGTACTTCTTCACCGCCGCCTCGATCCGCGACCTGCTGCGCCGGTTCGTCTCCGACCACAAGGACCTGCGGGAGCTGCCCAACAAGGTCGCCATCCAGCTCAACGACACCCACCCCGCCATCGCGGTGGCCGAGCTGGTGCGCCTGCTGATCGACCGCCACGGCATGTCCTTCGACGAGGCCTTCGAGATCTCCCGCGGGACGCTGCACTACACCAACCACACCCTGATGCCCGAGGCGCTGGAGCGCTGGTCGTGGGACCTGATGTCCCGCGTCCTGCCGCGCCACCTGCAGATCATCGAGAAGATCAACCGCAGGCATGAGCAGGAGTTCCCGGACCGGCCCGAGAGCACGCGGATCATCGACCATGGCGAGATCCGGATGGGCAACCTCGCCTTCGTCGGCTCGTGCAAGGTGAACGGCGTCTCGGCGCTGCACACCGACCTGATGAAGCGCACCGTCTTCAAGGACCTGCACGAGCTGCACCCCGAGCGCATCGTCAACGTCACCAACGGCGTGACCCCGCGGCGCTGGATCAACACCTGCAACGGGCGCCTGCGCGACCTTCTGAACGAGACCGTGGGCGAGGGCTGGATCACCGACCTCGACAAGCTCGAGCGGCTGCGCGGCCACGCCACGCAGAAGTCCTTCCAGGACGCGCTGTGGGACGCCAAGCGCATCAACAAGGCGTCGCTGTCGAACTGGATGCTCGAGCATACCGGCGTGGGCGTCGACCCCGACGCCATGTTCGACGTGCAGATCAAGCGCATCCACGAATACAAGCGCCAGCTTCTGAACATCCTGGAGGCGGCGGCGCTCTATAACGAGATCCGCGACAATCCCGGCAAGGACTGGACGCCCCGCGTAAAACTGTTCGGCGGCAAGGCGGCGCCGGGCTACCAGCAGGCCAAGCTGATCATCAAGCTGATCAACGACATCGGCAAGAAGATCAACGAGGACCCGGCGATCGGCGACAAGCTCAAGATCGTGTTCCCGCCCAACTACAACGTCTCGATGGCCGAGCGTCTGATCCCCGCCGCCGACCTGTCGGAGCAGATCTCGACCGCGGGCATGGAGGCGTCCGGCACCGGCAACATGAAGCTCTCGATGAACGGCGCGCTGACGGTCGGCACCCTCGACGGCGCCAACGTCGAGATCCGCGAGGCGGTGGGCCCCGAGAACATCTTCATCTTCGGCAAGACCGCCGACGAGGTGAACGCGATGCGCGACAAGGGCTACGACTCGCGCCCCGCCATCGAGGCGGACGAGCGTCTGGCCCGCGTCATCACCCAGATCGAGCGGGGCGTGTTCTCGCCCGACGACCCAGGCCGGTTCCGCGCCATCGGCGACACGCTGCGCCACCACGACTGGTTCATGGTGACGGCCGACTTCACCAGCTACTGGACCGTCCAGCGCCGCATCGACGACGCCTGGAAGGACCGCCGCGACTGGCTGCGCAAGTCGACGATCAACATCGCCGGCATGGGGCGCTTCAGCTCCGACCGCTCGATCAAGAACTACGCGGACTACGTGTGGGAGGCCGAATACGGCTTCTGAGCCGCCTCCGAGCGACCGGGCAGGGCGACCGCCCTCCCGCAACAAGAAACGCCCCGGAGGATCCTCCGGGGCGTTTCTTGTTCGGGCGCCGCGCTCGGCCCTGCGTCGCTGCAGGCGGCGGCGCGGCCGCGGGCTTCAGGCCCGGTCGGCGAGGCATTCGAAGAGGCTCTGGGCCATGTTCACGATCAGCGTGGGATAGAGCTCCGGCCCCGGGGCCAGCGTCGCCCCCAGCGGGTCGAGCACGCCGCGGCGGACCGTCTCGCCCGCCACCGAGTCGAGGAGCTGCGGCGGCATCTGCGGCTCGGCGAAGACGCACAGCGCCTCGCTCTCGGCCACCGCCGCCTGCACCTCCGCCACCCGGCGCGCGCCCGGCTGGGCCGCGTCGCTGAGCGAGACGGCCGCCGCCGCGGGCATGTCGAAGCGGCGCTCGAAATGGCGGTAGGCGTCGTGGAAGACCACGTAGGGGCGCCCGTGGACGGGGGCGAGCAGGTCGGCCGCCTCCTGCGCCGCGGCCTCGATCCGGGCCCGGCCGGCGGCGGCGTTGGCGGCGTAGGTCTCGGCGCGGGCCGGGTCGATCCGGGCCAGCGCCTCGGCGATGGCCTCCAGCCAGACCACCGCGTTGTCGGGGTTCAGCCAGGCGTGCGGGTCGACGCCGCCGTGGTCGTGGCCGTGATCGTGGTCGTCGTGCACGTGGGCGTCGTCGTCGTGGGTCTCGTCGTGGCGCTCGACGGGGTCGTCGGCGTGGTCCTCCGCCGACCCGTCCTCGCCCTCGCCCTCGTCATGGGCGTCATGATCGTGGCGGAACACCGCCTCGTCGCGCGCCTCCAGCAGCAGCGTGCCGGGCTGGTCGAGGAGGTCCAGCCGCACCGCCTGGGGCCCCGCCAGCGCGTCGGCGGCCTCGGCGAGCCAGGGCGCGAGCTCCGGCCCCACCGAGATCACCAGCTGCGCCTGCTCCAGCGCCCGCGCCTGGCTGGGGCGCATCGAGAAGCCGTGGGGCGAGGCGCCGGGGGGCACGATCAGCTCCACCTCGCCGACGCCGGCCATCGCCATCGCCGCCAGCGACTGCACGGGCGGGATGTCGGCCACCACCCGCGGCGGCTCCTGCGCGCGCGCCC
Source organism: Albimonas pacifica (assembly GCF_900113695.1). Taxonomy (GTDB): domain Bacteria; phylum Pseudomonadota; class Alphaproteobacteria; order Rhodobacterales; family Rhodobacteraceae; genus Albimonas; species Albimonas pacifica. The sequence goes on from NZ_FOQH01000005.1 coordinate 477,847, forward strand.
CGCCCGCCTGACCCAGCCCCGCAAGCGTCAGCCCCAGCCCCGCAATCGCCCAGCGCATCGCCGTCATGCCCGTCTCGCCTTTCCCGCCCCGCCTCGGGGGGCGTCCGTCGTCTCCGCTCCCGGCCGCGCCGGTTGCCTCTTGCCGGCGCAGCAGGTAGCAATTGCGTTACATCATAACAAGTGAAATGTTATACAGTAACAGATGAGCGATCCGGCCCCCGATCCCGCCGCCCCTCCCGCGGCCTTCCAGCGCCACGACCACGGCCGGTGCGTCGCCTCGGCGCGCGCCTCGGTCGAGGCCGCCTGCGCCGAGCGCGGCCTGCGCCTGACGCCGGCCCGCGCGCGGGTGCTGGAGATCCTGCTGGATTCGCATGAGGCGCTCGGCGCCTACGACGTGCTCGAGCGGCTGCGCGCCGGCGGCCACGCCGCCCAGCCGCCGGTGGCCTATCGGGCGCTGGACTTCCTGGTGGCCAACGGCTTCGCGCATCGGATCGAGAAGCTCAACGCCTTCGTCGCCTGCGCCCATCCCGACGAGGGGGCCGAGACCGCCCACGCCCCCGCCTTCATGATCTGCCGCGGCTGCCGGCGGGTGGCCGAGACCTCGGCCGGGCCCGCCGCCGCCTCGGTCGCCGACGCGGCGCGCGACCTCGGCTTCGAGGTCGAGCGCACGGTGGTCGAGATCGAGGGCGTCTGCCCCGACTGCCAGGCCCGCCCCTCCGAATGAGCCCCTGCGAATGAGCGCCGCCGCCGCAGACCCCGCCGCCGCCGCCGTTCCCGCCGCGCGCGCCGAGGCGCCGCCGCTGGTCGAGGCGACCGGCGTCTCGATCCGCTACGACGGGGTCGAGGTGCTGCGCGACGTGACGCTGAGCCTGCGGCCGGGGGAGATCGTGACCCTGGTGGGCCCCAACGGATCCGGCAAGACCAGCCTCGCGCGGGCGCTCGCCGGCGCGCTGAAGCCCGCCTCCGGCCGGGTGCGCCGCCGCCCCGGGCTGCGGCTGGGCTACGTGCCGCAATCGCTGGCCCTCGACCGCACGCTGCCGATGACCGTGGACCGCTTCCTGGCGCTGGCGGGCGAGCGGGACCGCGCGGTGCGCGAGGCGGCTCTGGAGCGGACCGGCGCCCCCGGCCTCGGCGCCCGCCAGCTCTCCGAGCTCTCCGGCGGCCAGTTCCAGCGCGCGCTGCTGGCGCATGCGCTGCTGCGCCGGCCGGAGCTGCTGGTGCTCGACGAGCCGACCACCGGCCTCGACCAGCCCGGCGCCTCGGCCTTCTACCGGCTGGTGGCGGAGCTGCGCGACGAGCTGGGCTGCGCGGTGCTGATGGTCAGCCACGACCTGCATGTGGTGATGGCGGCCTCGGACCGGGTGATCTGCCTCAACGGCCATGTCTGCTGCGAGGGCACGCCCACCGTGGTCGCCGCGGCGCCGGAATACCGCGCCCTGTTCGGCTTCGGCACCGGGGGGGCGCTGGCGCTCTATCGCCATGACCACGACCATGCCCATGACCACGACCATGACCCCGATCATGGGCACGGCCCCCATCGTCACGATCATGACCACGACCATGACCATGGCCCCCAGGGGCGGGGCGCGGGTCAGGGCTGATGGGGCTGCTGGACGACTTCCTGGCGCGCGCCGCGATCGCGGGCGTGGCGGCGGCGCTGGCGGCGGGGCCGCTGGGCTGCTTCGTGGTCTGGCGGCGGATGGCCTATTTCGGCGACGCCACCGCCCATGCCGCGATCCTGGGCGTGGCGGCGTCGCTGGCGCTCGAGATCCCGGTCTTCGCGGGCGTGCTGGCGCTGGCCGGGCTGATGGCCGCGGCGGTGGCGCTGTCGGCCGGGCGCTCCTACGCCGCCGACACGCTGCTGGGGGTGGCGGCGCATACCGCGCTCGCGGCGGGCCTGGTGGCGATGGCCTTCCTGCCGGGGGCGCGGCTGGACCTGATGGGGTATCTATTCGGCGACATCCTCGCAGTTTCGAAGGGCGACGTGTGGACGATCCTCTTCGGCGCCGCCGCCGCCCTGGCCCTGCTGGCCTGGCGCTGGACGGGCCTGCTGACCGCCACCCTCTCCCCCGATCTCGCCGCCGCCGAGGGGCGCGATCCTGCGCGCGAGCGGCTGATCCTGATGCTGGCGCTGGCCTTCCTGGTCGCGGCGGCGCTGAAGGTGGTGGGCGCGCTGCTGATCACGGCGCTTCTGGTGATCCCCGCCGCCGCCGCCCGCGCCGTCTCGCCCACGCCCGAGCGCATGGCGCTCGCCGCCGCGCTGATCGGGGCGGGCTCGGTTCTGGGGGGGCTGGGGGCGTCCTGGACCTGGGACGCGCCGGCGGGCCCCTCGGTGGTGCTGGCGGCCTCGGCGGCGCTGGCGCTGGCCAATCTCGCCGCCGTCCTGCGGCGCGCGCTGCGGGGCTGAGCGGCCCGGCGCTGGCGACCCCTGAAGGACTCGAACCCTCAACCTGCGGATTAGAAGTCCGCTGCTCTATCCAGTTGAGCTAAGGGGCCCTGCGCATGCGCCGGCGCATCTAGCGCCGCCCGCCCGCGCCGGTCAACCGAGCGCGCGCCGGGCTTTGCGGTTTGTTCATGCCTTTGCCCTAGGCCGGACGCGCAGGCGTGCGCGAGGACGACGATGACGGCCGAGATCACCGGGGCGGAGGACGGATTCCACCTCGCCTTCCTGGCGGGCACGCTCGCCTATGTCGCGCTGACCGCGCTCGCGATCTCGCGCTTCCTGATCCGCATGGCCCATGAACCGCGGGAGCGTCGGCGCCTCTGGCAGACGCTGGTCGGGGCCACCGTGGGCATCATGGCCTGGTCGACGGGCATGCTGATCGTGCTCGGCCATCGCTGGAGCGACGGGCAGGGCGGGCAGGCGACGGTGGGCTTCGACGTGGCCCCGCTGGCGCTGGCGCTGGCGCTCGCGATCGGCCTCTGCGTGGCGGTGTTCAACGCGGGGCTGGAGGGGGAGCGCAGCGTCGTCCAGGCGATCTCGATGGGCTCGGGGTCGGGGGCGGCGGGGCTCGCGGTCTACCTGCTCGCGCTCGAGGCGATGCACGCGCCCGGGCGCTTCCAGTTCGATCCCCTGCTCGGGGGCGTCGCGGCGGGGTTCGCGCTGGGCGCCTTCGGCTACGCCTCGCTGCTGCTGCACGGGCCGGAGCGGATGATCCGCCGCCGCCGCGGCGTGATCCTGATCCAGGTCAGCATCCTGGGCATGACCGGCTTCGCCGCCCAGGCGATCGAGTTCGCGCCCGACCCCGACGCGGCCGTCCCCGCGGGGCTGGTCGACGGCGGCTCGCTGGGCTTCATGGTCGGGGCGATCTCGGCGCTCTGCGCGGCGATCACCTTCCTGTTCTCGCGCATCGACCTCGCCTCCGCCCGGGCGGAGGAGGAGAAGTTCCGCCACCTCGCCCTGCACGATCCGCTGACCGGCCTGCCCAACCGCGCCTTCCTCGCCCAGGCGCTGGAGCGGATGCTGGAGGAGGCGCGCGGCCGGACCGAGGCCGACGGCATCGGCCACGGCGGCGCGACGCTGGCGGTGGTGGGGGTCGACCTCGACCGCTTCAAGCCGATCAACGACGTGCAGGGCCACGCCGCCGGCGACGCGGTGCTGCAGGGCATCGCCCAGCGCGTGCGTGCGGCGCTCGCCCCGGGGGAGGTCTTCGCGCGCGCGGGCGGGGACGAGTTCGTGGCCCTGAAGTTCCCCTGCGCCCGCGAGGAGGCGGAGCGGTTCGCCCGCCGCCTCCACGACGCCATCGTGGTCCCGATCGACTGGGCGGGGTCGAGCCTGGGCGTGGGCGCGAGCCTGGGCATCGCGCTGCACCCGCGCGACGGCGAGGACGCGGGCGCGCTGCTGACCCGGGTCGACCTCGCGCTCTACCGCGCCAAGAAGGAGGCGGGGGGCGAGATCGTCTTCTACGACCGGCGCATGGACGAGGCCTCGCGCGACCGCTCGGCGCTGGCGATGGAGCTGCGCCAGGCGCTGGCGCGCGGCGAGTTCGAACTGCGCTACCAGCCCCAGACCTCGCTCGGCGACGGCGCGGTCATCGCCTACGAGGCGCTGATCCGCTGGCGCCACCCCGAGCGGGGGCTGCTCGCCCCCGACGCCTTCATCCCCGTGGCCGAGAGCACCGGGCTGATCCGCGACATCGGCGCCTGGGTCCTGCACGCCGCCTGCCGGGAGGCGGCGGCCTGGATCGAGCCGGTGGGGGTGGCGGTCAACGTGGCCCCGGTGCAGCTCGCCCAGTCCGACTTCGTCGAACTGGTGCGCGACGCGCTGCTCGCCTCCGGCCTCGAGGCGGGACGGCTGGAGCTTGAGGTGACCGAGGCCTCGATGATCGCCGACCACGAGCAGTTGCGCGCGGTGATGATCGAGCTCAAGGCCATCGGCGTGCGGGTGGCGATGGACGACTACGGGGCGGGCTACGCCTCGCTGGCGGCGCTGCGCAGCTTTCCCTTCGACAAGATCAAGATCGACCGCGGCTTCGTCGAGAGCCTCGGCCGCGATCCCCAGTCGCTGGCCATCGTGCGCTCGACCCTGCTGCTGGGCCGGGCGCTGTCGATCCCGGTGCTGGCGGAGGGCATCTCCTCCGAGGACGGCCTGCGCTTCCTGCGCGAGGAAGGCTGCACCGAGGGGCAGGGCTTCCTTTTCGGCCGCCCGATCGAGGCCGAAGCCGTCCGCCGCCGCATGGGCATGGCGCCGGCCGGGCCCGCCGCCTCCCCGCCGCCGGACGCCGGCGCGAGCGACCCGCCTCCCGCCGCATCCGCCCCGGCCCCCGCGCCCCCCGCCCCGGGCGCGATCCCGCCGCAGGGGGAGCGCGCCTCCGGTCCCGCCGTCGGCTTCCCCCGGTCCGAAGCCGCGCCCGCGCCTGCGGCGAGCCGCATCGCGGGGTGAGCCGCGGGTCCGTCCCGCGCTTCGCCGCGGCGGGCCGCAGGCGGCGCGGATCGGCGGACGGCGCGGACGGCGCAGATCGGCGGCGCCCGGGCCCCCCGCGTTTGAGGTTTCTTCACGCCCGTCGGATAGCGGGGAGGCGATCCGACACGGAGCCGCCTGCGATGCTCGACCCCGCCGCCCTCGGCCATGACCCCAGGATGATCGCCGCCGCGCTGGTCGTCGGGGCGACGGGCGTGGCGCTGTCGGTGCGCTTCTACCTGCGCGCCTGCGTCGAGGCGCGGGAGCGGCGGCGCTGGTGGCTGGTGCTGACCGGGATCACCTCGGGCGCCGACATCTGGGCGATGCAGACCCTTCTGGGGCTCGGCTACATCGAGGGGGCGCCCCACGCCCACGACCCCGTGCTGGTGATCCTCTCCTTCGTGGTCGCCGTCGCCGGCGGCGTCGGCCTGCTGCAATACGCCCACGGCCGGCGCGGAGTCGCCGCGGCGCTGGTGGTGGGGGCGGGCTACGGGCTGCTGACCTCGGGGGTGCAGGTCTCCAACATCGCCGCCGTCGCGGCGGAGGGGCGAACGCTGTGGCGCGCCGACATGCTCGCGGCGCTGGTCGCCTGGGCGTCGCTGATCTGCGCCGCGGCTTCGGCGATCCTGCGCAACCGCTCGCGCGCCGGCGCGCCCTGGCAGGCGGCGGGCGCGTTCGTGATCTGCATGGGCGGCATGTTCTGGATCGGCTTCCACGTGGCCGAGTTCGCGCCCGACGCCTCGGTCGCGATCCCGGCGGGCATGATGGACGACCACGGCATCGCCCTGCTGGTGGTGACCCTGACCGCCATCGTGCTGATCCTCGGCGCGGCCTTCATCGTCATCGACCGCTCCGCCGTGCGCGAGGCGCGGGCCCGCTACCGCCACATGGCGCTGCACGACCCGCTGACCCAGCTTCCCAACCGGGCCTGCCTGCAGGACGCGCTGGGGGAGGCGGTCTCGGCCTCCGCCGCGCTGCACGCGCGCCTCGCGGTCGCGGCCATCGACCTCAACCGCTTCAAGCCGGTCAACGACGTCCACGGCCACGACGCCGGCGACGCGCTGCTGCGCGGGGTGGCGGCTGCGCTCGCCGAAGCCCTCGGCCCGGGGGAGTTCGCGGCGCGCACCGGGGGCGACGAGTTCGTCGCCTTCAAGACCGGCCTCGCCGACCGAGAGGAGGCGGAGGCCTTCGCCCGCCGCCTCGCCGCCGCGGTGCGTGCGCCGGTGGACTGGCAGGGCCTGTCGCTCTCGGTCGGCTGCGGGATCGGCGTGGCCCTGTTCCCCGGCGACGCCGACACGCCCGCCGCGCTGCAGTCGCGCGCCGACCTCGCGCTCTACCGCGCCAAGGGCGACGCGGGCGAGTCGCCGCGCTTCTACGAGAGCCGCATGGACGAGGCGGTGCGCGCCCGCTCGGCGGTGGCGATGGAGCTGCGCGAGGCGCTGGCGCGCGGCGAGTTCGAGCTGTGGTTCCAGCCCCAGGCGCTGCTGGCCGACGGGCGCATCACCGGGTTCGAGGCGCTGCTGCGCTGGCGGCGCCCGGGCCACGGCCTGACCCTGCCGGGCGAGTTCGTGCCGGTGGCCGAGCAGACCGGCCTGATCCGCCCCATCGGCGCCTGGGTGATCGGCGAGGCCTGCCGCGCCGCCGCCGACTGGCCGGAGGCGTTCGGCGTTTCGGTCAACGCCTCGCCCGGCCAGCTCACCCAGACCGACTTCGCCGAGCAGGTCTCCGATGCGCTGCTCGCCGCCCGCCTCGCGCCCGAGCGGCTGGAGATCGAGCTGACCGAGGCGAGCCTGATCGCCGACCACGGCCGCCTGCTGGAGGTGATGGTCGAGCTCAAGGCGCTCGGCGTGCGGGTGGCGATGGACGACTACGGGGCGGGGCTCGCTTCGCTGGGCGCGCTGCGCTCCTTCCCCTTCGACCGGCTGAAGATCGACCGGGCGTTCATCGACGCGATGGACCGCGACCCGGCCGCCGCGGCGATGGTCGAGGCGACGCTGCTCCAGGCCCGCGCGCTGAACATGCCGGTGATGGCCGAGGGGGTGGAGGACGCCTCCCACCTCGAGCGCCTGCGCCGCCACGGCTGCGAGCAGGCGCAGGGCTACTATTTCGGCCGCCCGATGCCGCTGGCCGAGGCGCGTCGCCTGATGGACCGCGCCGCCGGCGGCGCCGCCGCGGCCTCGGCCGCGAGCTGAGCCCGCCGCGGCCACGGCCGCGAGCTGATCCGGCGGGGCCACGGCCGCGACCTGATCCGGCGGGGCCGCCGGGGGCCCCTGCATCCCCGCTTGACGTCGCGCGGCAGGCCGGTTGGGCGGCGATGCAATGGACGCTTGCCATGCGCCCGCACAGGCGTCATACACCGCGCCATGACCGCGACGCCCCACACCCTCCCGATCTGCATCGGGATCTGCATTACCCGCTGACGACAGTCCGCGGCGGCGTTCGCTCTTTCCCCGATCCAAGAAAGACCAACGGCCGGCCGCGGGCCCCGCTGCATCCACGCGCGACCGCCGAGGCCGACATGACCCATCACCCGCTGAAGCTGCGGAACTCCGCCACCGGCGAGACGACCGCCTTCATCCCCCGCGACTGGCGCCTGGGCGCCGAGGATCCGCGGGTGCGCATGTACGTCTGCGGCCCCACCGTCTACGACCGCGCCCACATCGGCAACGCCCGCCCCGCGGTGGTGTTCGACGTCCTGTTCCGCCTGCTGCGCCTGGTCTACGGCGCCGACCGGGTCGACTACGTGCGCAATTTCACGGACGTCGAGGACAAGATCAACGACCGCGCCGCCCAGCTCTACCCCGAGATGCCCCCGCTCGAGGCGATCGCGAAGCTGACCGCCGAGACGACCGAGTGGTATCATCAGGACATGGACGCGCTCGGCGTCCTGCGCCCCACGCACGAGCCTCGCGCCACCGGCCACATCCCCGGCATGGTCGCGATGATCGAGACGCTGGTCGCCTCGGGCCACGCCTACGAGGCCGAGGGCCACGTGCTGTTCTCCGTCGACAGCTATCCCGACTACGGAAAGCTCTCGGGCCGCTCGGTCGAGGACATGATCGCCGGCGCGCGCGTCGAGGTCGCGCCCTACAAGAAGAACCCGATGGACTTCGTGCTTTGGAAGCCCTCGACGCCAGAGCAGCCCGGCTGGGACAGCCCCTGGGGCCGCGGCCGCCCGGGCTGGCACATCGAGTGCTCGGCCATGTCCAAGGAACTGCTGGGCGAGGATTTCGACATCCACGGCGGCGGCGCCGACCTGATGTTCCCCCACCACGAGAATGAGATCGCCCAGTCCTGCTGCGCCGCCCCCGACCACGGGTTCGCCGAGGTCTGGCTGCACAACGGCATGATCCGGGTCGACGGCAAGAAGATGTCGAAGAGCCTCGGCAACTTCTTCACCGCCCATGACAAGCTGGCGGAAATCCCCGCCGACGTGATCCGCGCCATCCTGCTCAACGCCCATTACCGCGACGAGCTGGACTGGACCGAGGCGGTGGTCGAGCAGGCCCGCGCCATCCTCAACCGCCTGAACCGCCTCGCGGATCGGGCGCGGCGCGCCGGGATCTCTCCCGACGCGGACGACCCCGACGTGCTGGAGGAGGTGATCGAGCGCCTCTCCGACGACCTCGACACCTACGGCGCCCTGCGCGCCCTGCACCGCTTCGCGGGCGAGGTGCTGACCCGGCCCGACTCGGACCCCGAGGCGCTTCAGCAGGTGGTCGACACCGCCGTGTTCCTCGGCTTCGGCCTCTCCTTCGCCGAGGGCGCGGGGCAGGGGGACGCGCAGGACCATGACGCGGTGATCGCAGCGGCCTGCGCGAAGCTCGACGCGGCGCGGGCGGCGAAGGATTTTGCGACGGCCGACGCCCTGCGCGCGCTGATGAACCAGGCCGGGCTGGTGGTGCAGACCGGCAAGGGCGGCACGACCGCCGAACGCGGGGCCGATTTCGACGCCGCAGCCCTGGAGGCCCTGAGATGACCCGCGAGCGGCTCTTCCTCTTCGACACGACCCTGCGCGACGGACAGCAGACCTCGGGCGTGACCTTCTCGATCGAGGACAAGATCCGCATCGCCAGGGCGCTCGACGCGCTGGGCGTCGACTACGTCGAGGGGGGCTGGCCCGGCGCCAACCCCACCGACAGCGATTTTTTCCAGCGCGCCCCGGGGCTCTCCCGCGCCACCTTCACGGCCTTCGGGATGACCAAGCGGGTGGGCCGCTCGGCCGAGAACGACGAGGTGCTGGCGGGGGTGACAAACGCAGCGACCCCCGCCGTCTGCCTCGTCGGCAAGACCCACGACTACCAGGTCGAGACCGCGCTGGGCGTGACGCTGGAGGAGAACCGCGACGCCATCCGCGACTCGGTCCGCCACCTCGGCCGCCTCTCGCGCGAGCCCCTGTTCGACGCCGAGCATTTTTTCGATGGCTACAAAGCCAACCCCGACTACGCGCTGAGCTGCCTCGAGGCGGCGATGGAGGGCGGCGCCCGCTGGGTGGTCCTGTGCGACACCAACGGCGGCACCCTGCCGGCGGAGATCGGGGAGATCGTCTCCCAGGTGGTCAAACGCATTCCCGGCGCCAACCTGGGCATCCATACCCATGACGACACCGGCATGGCGGTGGCGGGCTCGCTGGCGGCCGTCGACGCCGGCGCCCGCCAGATCCAGGGCACGCTCAACGGCCTGGGCGAGCGCTGCGGCAACGCCAACCTCACCTCGCTGATCCCGACGCTGCTGCTGAAAAAACCCTACGCCGACGCCTACGAGGTCGGGGTGAAGCGCGAGGACCTGCCGAAGCTGACCCGCGTCAGCCGGATGCTGGACGACATCCTCAACCGCACCCCCAACCGCCACGCCCCCTACGTCGGCGAGGCCGCCTTCACCCACAAGGCGGGCCTGCACGCCTCCGCCATCCTCAAGGACCCGAGCACCTACGAGCATGTCCCCCCCGAGGTCGTCGGCAACGAGCGCGTGGTGCCGATGTCCAACCAGGCCGGCCAGTCCAACCTGCGCCAGCGCCTGCTGGAGATGGGCCTGCAGGTGGAGAAGGGCGACCCGCGCCTCGGCCGCATCCTCGAGGAGGTGAAGGCGCGCGAGGACGCCGGCTACGCCTACGACGGCGCCCAGGCGAGTTTCGAGCTGCTGGCCCGTCGCGAGCTGGGCCTGCTGCCGAGGTTCTTCGACGTCGAGCGCTACCGGGTGATGGTCGAGAAGCGGATCAACGCCCGCGGCGACGCGATCACCGTCTCCGAGGCGGTGGTGGTCTGCGTGGTGGACGGGGAGCGGATCATGTCCGTCTCCGAGTCCCGCGACCTCGCCACCGACGACGACCGCGGCCCGGTGAACGCGCTCAGCCGGGCGCTGGCCAAAGATCTCGGCCGCTACCAGGGCTTCATCGAGGACCTGCGGCTCGTGGACTTCAAGGTCCGCATCACCTCCGGCGGCACCGAGGCGGTGACGCGGGTGCATATCGACTCGACCGACGGGCAGGGGCGGCGCTGGTCGACGGTGGGCGTGTCGCCCAACATCGTCGACGCCTCCTTCCAGGCGCTGCTCGACGCGATCCAGTGGAAGCTGATCCGCGACGGGGCCAAGGGGCAGGGCGCCGGCGCCGCCGCCTGAGCCTGCGGGCGCCCGCCGCCGGGACGGGGAGCCCTTCAGCTCGCCCGGGGGCGGATCGCCCCCGGAACGCGGGCGCGGGGCGGATCGCCCCCGGACCATCGATTTTCCCCGAAAGTTCCCCGCATTTCGCTTGCGGATTGCAACCTCTCCCTAACCGTTGCCGCGCTTACCTGCGCGCGAGCGTGCGGCGCGGGGGCCAGGGTCGGCCCCGGGGGAGGCGTCGCCTGAGGATCGCGTCCGCGGCCGCCCCCGCCGCTCCGGCTGCGGAGCCGCGTCATGTCCATGCGTCGTCCCCGTCCCCTGTCCAACCCGGTCTTCGGGGAGCGTCCCGCCCGGCCCGCCGCCCCGCGCCTGCTGCGCCCGGTGCTGGCCGCGCTCCTGCTCTTCGCCGCCTCGGCCGAGGCGCTTGCCGGCCCGGTCGAGGACGACTGGAGCGACCTCGCCCTGACCCGCTGCGCCCAGGCGATGATCGAGACGCAGGACGCCGACGAAAACGGCCTCGCGCCCCTCGACCCGCTCTCGGCCTCGCGGATCGACGTGCGCTCGAACGGGCTGGCCTGGAGCGGCGCCACGGGCCAGGTGCAGCTCGCGCATATGGAACATGCGGTGGCGGGCGCGGTCTTCACCGGCTGCCGGGTGGCCTTCGCGCCGTCCGCGGACCCGCTGGCCCCGCCCTCGGTCCCGGTCTCGGTCCCCGACGCCATCGCGGCCTTCGAGAGCTGGCTCGCCGCCGCCCAGGCCGACCACGCGTTTCTCGACATCCACTGTCCCGCCGGCCCGCGCAGCTACGCGCGCAAGATCAAGACCCGCGACCTGGTCCCGGCGGAGGTTCAGGTCTCGGTGATCTTCGAGGTGGGGCCGGCGGCCGACTGGATCTTCTTCGCCGCGGTCGAGGAGCCGCTGGGGCAGGGCGAGTGCCTGGGCTGAGCCGCGCCGCCCGGGCGCCGGATCGGCCGTTTCCGGCGCGTTTTGCGCCCGCAAACCTCCCCGTCGCATTGCACGCGCGCCGCTCCTGCGCTATCCGCCTGAACGTCAGGGGCCGCGCGCAGACGGCCCGAGCGCCTCGGAGATCCGGATGACCGATTACGCCGCAGCCCGCGTCGCCATGGTGGACAACCAGGTCCGTCCCTCGGACGTCACGTCCTACCCGATCATCGACGCCATGCTCTCCGTCCCGCGCGAGGCCTACGCGCCGGGCCCGCTGCGCGAGGTCGCCTACGCGGGCGAGCATCTGCCGCTGGGCCCGAACCGGGTGATCCTCGACCCCCGCACCTTCGCCAAGATGCTCGAGGCTTCGGACGTGGGGCCCGACGACCTGGTGCTCGACCTGGGCTGCGGGCTCGGCTACTCGACCGCCGTGCTCGCCCGTCTCGCCGCCGCGGTGATCGCGGTGGAGAGCGACGCCGACATGGCCCGCGCCGCCCGCGCCGCGCTGGAGGATCACGAGGTCGACAACGCCGAGGTGATCGAGGGGCCGATGGCGCAGGGCGCCGCGGACCACGCTCCCTACAACGTGATCTTCGTGCAGGGCGGGGTCGAGGAGCTGCCCCAGCCGCTGCTCGACCAGCTTCGCGAGGGCGGCCGCCTGGTGGCGATCCGCATGAACGGCGCCTACGGCCGCTGCGAGGTGTTCACCCGCACCGCCGGCGTCGTCTCCTCCTTCCGGGTGTTCGACGCCGCAGCCCCGGTGCTGGACGGCTTCGAGAAGGCCGCCGTCTTCGAGTTCTGAGCGTCGGTCCCGCGCCGCGCACGACAGGCCGCCCCGGGCCCGCCCGGGGCGTTTCGCGTCCCGCCCGCCGCGCGCGGCCCGGGCCTGCGCTGAGTCCCCACGGTCACGCTTGCCGCGGCGCCGCACGGTGACGCGCGGTTTCGCTTTCCGGCCGCATTTCCCTCCGCTAGGGTTCGCCCGAAGGAGCCGGGTCGGCCCGCACCGCGCCCGGCTCGCACGAAAACCGAGCGGAACAACGGCGGGAACACAGACGATGACGAGCAAACCCTTTGGCCTCGCGACGGCGCTATGCGCGCTGCTCGCCCTGGCTGGGCCTTCGCAGGCCGAAAGCCTGGCCGACGCGATGGCGAAGGCCTACGCGAACCATCCTGGCCTGGCGGCCCAGCGCGCAGCCCTGCGCGGCCTCGACGAGGCCGAGTTCCAGGCGCGGGCGCAGGCCTGGGGCACGGTCAACCTCCAGGCCGACTACGGCTGGCAGAACACCGACACGCGCCGCTCGCTGGCGGCGCCGCGGTCGCGCGACGACACCGATCCCTTCGACCTCGGGCTGCAGGGCTCGATCCCGATCTACTCGGGCGGTCAGATCGAGAACAGCTCCGAGGCCGCGCTGCAGGCGGTGCGCTCGGGGCGATCCTCGCTGACCTCGGCCGAGCAGAACGTGCTGCTGGCCGCGGTCACCGCCTTCGAGGACGTGCGCCGCGACATCGCCCTGGTGGGCGTGGCGCGTTCCAACGTCCGGGTCATCGGCGAGCAGCTCAAGGCCGCGCAGGACCGCTTCGAGGTCGGCGAGGTCACCCGCACCGACGTGGCCCAGGCCGAGTCGCGCCTGGCCGCCTCGCGCTCGACGCTCGCCGCGATCGTGGGGCAGCTCGCCCGCTCCCGCCAGGCCTACCTGGCCGCCGTCGGCGAGGCGGCGGACGAGCTGGACACCCCGCCGCCGCTGCCCCCGCTGCCCGAGAGCGAGCAGGCCGCCATCGCGCTGGCCGAGGCGCAGCACCCCGACCTGATCGCGGCGCGCTTCAACGCGCGCGAGGCCGAGAGCCAGGTGAAGGTCGCCATCGGCCGGCGGCTGCCGCAGGTCTCGATCAACGGCTCGGCCGGCTACTCCGACAGCTCGGTCTTCATCGACGAGGTGCAGTCGGCGACGGATTCGAACGCCGTGTCGGTGGGCGTCACCGCCTCGATGCCGCTGTGGACCGGCGGGCGCAACGCCTCGGCCGTGCGCCAGGCGCAGGCGAACCTGGCACGCGCCATGGCGCTGATCCAGGACACCGGCCGCACGGTGCGCCAGACGGTGTCGAACTCCTGGTCGGGCCTCGACGTGGCGCGCGCCTCGATCACCGCCGCGCGCCAGCAGATCCGGGCCGCCCAGATCGCCTTCGACGGCGTGCGCGAGGAAGCGACGCTGGGCGCACGCACCACGCTCAACGTGCTGGACGCCGAGCAGGAGCTGGCCTCGGCCCGGGCCGACCTGATCTCGGCCCAGCGGGACGAGTATGTGGCCGGCTACAACCTGCTCGCCTCGGTGGGCGCGCTGACGGTCAGCCATCTCGGCCTCGACGTCACGCCCTACGATCCGGACGAGTACCGGACCGACGTCGTCGCCGAGAATCCCTACGATTACCCGCGGGGCGAAGAGACCCAGTGGTCCAAGCCCTACCGGCCGTAACGCGATGGTCGGCGGGCAGGGAGACAGGGACGGCGAGGATCTGGGCGACGCGGTTCGCCGGACCCTGGCCGAGGAGGAGGACGGCGCCGGCGTGCTGGTGCTGACCCCGCAGATGCGCGGCGGGGGCGGGCGCCTGGGCGCGCCGCTGCCCGACGTGCTGCCGCCCGCGGAGGACGAGGAGCCTCCGCTGCTGCTGACCGAGCGGATCGACGGCGGCGGCGCCTCCGCCGCCCCCGAGCCGACCGCCTGGTCGCCCGCGCCCGATCCTGCGCCCGCGCCCGAAGTCCCCGCTTGGGCCCCCGCGCCGCAGCCCGGCGACGCCCCGCCGGCGCCCGAGGCGCCCGCCTGGGGCGTCCCGCCGGAGGCCCCCGCCTGGGGCGCCGCTGCCGAGCCCCGGTCGGACGACGCCGCGGAGGAGCGGCCCGCCGGCGTCTCGCCCGAGCCGCCGGCCTGGTCGTCGGGGGCCCCAGCCCCGACCTCCTTCGCCCAGCCCCCCGCCTGGGCCCTGACGCCCGAGCCGGCCCCGCCGGTCGAGGATGCCGGCCAGGACGCGCAGACCCCGCCGCCGTTCCCCGGCGACCCGGCCCAGCCCGCCTTCCAGCCCGAGCCTGAGGCGGAGACCCCGGCCGGATCGGTCGATTCCGAGCCCGCGGCGGACGCCGAGGTCCCGCCCCGCGCGCAGAGCCTGCGCGCCGACGATCCGCGTTCCGGGAGCCTGCGCCCCGTCGCCGCCGACCCGGAGGTGGAGCGCGAGGGCGCCGGCGCCTCGTCGCGCGAGCTGCGGGAGGCCTTTTCCAGCGCGACCCCCGGACCGCTCGCCGCGACCGGCCTGCCGCGCAACCGCGACGAGCTGGTGGAGATCGTGCGCCAGTCGATCCGCGAAGAGCTGGCCGGTCCGCTGGGCGAGCGCATCTCGGCCAACATCCGCGCCCTGATCGAGCGCGAGGTCGCCCGCGCGCTGGCCGAGCGGGACCGCGACGGCGACGCCTGACCTCCCCTGCCGCGCACGCCAACCGGCGCCCCGGGCCAGCCCCGGGGCGCCGTTTTCATGCCGGCCGCCGCCCGAGCGGTCGGCCCCCCGCAATGGAAACGGCCGCGCCCGGGGGCGCGGCCGTTCGGCGTTTCAGCGATGCGGCGCGAGGATCAGGCGGCGAGCGCCAGGACCTCGGGGGCGCCCAGGGTCTCGGTCAGCTCGGTGCGGCCCGGGCCGAAGCCGTTGAAGCGGGTCGCGGTCGCGGTGCCGTAGGCGCCCAGGCCCTCGAAGATCACGAAGTCGCCCTCGGCCAGCGTCTCGGGCAGCTCGTTGTCGCCGGGCATCCGGTCGACCGAGTCGCAGGTCGGGCCGAAGATCACCCGGGCGACGCCCGCGCCCTCGACCGCCGAGCCGTCCTCGCGGCAGGCGCGCATCGCGGGAACCGTGCCGGTCAGGGGGGCCTCGGCGAGGCCGCCGTAGACGCCGTCGTTGAGGAACACCGCGCCGTCCTCACGGACCAGCTTCACGCGGGTGACCAGCGCCATCGAGTTGGCGATCATGCCGCGGCCGGGCTCGCAGACCAGCGCCGGGTGATCCTCGCCGAAGGTCGCGACGGCCGCGGCCTTGATCGCGGCGAAGTAGACCGGCAGCTCGGGGGCGCCCTCGGCCTTGCCGCCCGGGAAGCCGCCGCCGACGTTGAGCCGCGCGCATCGAACCCCGGCCGCTTTCACGATGCGGCCGGCCGCCTCGATGTAGGAGACGTAGGCGTCGGGCGACTTGCACTGGGTGCCCGGGTGGAAGGTCAGCGAGGTCACGAAGCCTGCCGCGGCCGCGCGGGCCAGCAGCTCGGCCGCATACTCCTCGGTCGCGCCGAACTTGGTGCCGAAGTCGTAGGCGCCGCCCTTCACGGGCATGCGGAAGCGGACCGAGAGCTCGATGCGCGAGGGATCGGACTCGGCGGTGAAGACCTCGATCATCTTCTCCAGCTCGGCGCGGTTGTCGACCGAGTAGGTGCGCACGTCATGGGCCAGCGCGAAGCGCAGCTCCGAACGCGACTTGATCGGGTTGTGGTAGTGCAGCGCCGCCTCGGGGCAGAGCTTGCGAAGCATCGCGATCTCCTCGGGGGAGGCGACGTCGAAGCCGCGCACGCCGGCCGCGATCAGGCCCAGCAGAACCGCGGGGGCGGGGTTCGCCTTCACCGCGTAGGTCACGAAGCCGGGAAACCCGTCCAGGAAGGCCCTAGCGCCCGCGGTCACCGCCGAGGGGCTGAGGAAGAACACCGGCTCGTCCGGCTGCTCGGAAGCGATGAAGGCTTCCAGGGAGGACCAGATGGGGGCGGCCTGGGACATGCGCGGCGGTTCCTTCTGCTGCGCGGTAGGATGGGTCGGTCGGATCGCTCCGTTGCCGTTTGTTCCGATAACTGAGGATGCGGGATATGCGGTCGAAATCGACCTGACTAAATGCGCATAATGATGTATTTTGCCTGCGGATCGCCGAGTTAATCGTCAGGATGTCAGATGTCCGAGTCGCTGGACGAGACCGACCGCGCCCTGCTGGGCCTGCTGGCCCGCAACGCCCGCGCCCCCGCCACCGAGCTCGCGCGCAAGCTCAACCTGGCCCGCACCACCGTGCAGGCCCGCATCGAGAAGCTGGAGCGCGCGGGCGTGATCCGGGGCTACACCGTGCGCACCGAGACCGCGCCCGGCGCGATGATCCGCGCCTATGTGCTGGTGCAGGTCGAGCCCCGCTACGCCAACCCCGTGGCCACCACCATCGGCCGGATGCGCGAGGTCGAGAGCCTGCACACCACCTCGGGCCGCTTCGACCTCGCGGCCCAGGTGGGGGCGCCGGACACCGCCCAGCTCGACGCGGCGCTCGACCGGATCGCGATGATCGAGGGGGTGCGGGGGATCGAGACGCTGGTCCAGCTCACCACCAAGGTCGACCGGCGCTGGTGAGCGCTCAGGGGGCGACGGCGCGGGCGGCGATCGCCTCGAAGATCGGGTCGAGCTCGGCGCCGATCCCGGCGATCCCCGGCCCGCAGTCGTCGGCGTAGGCGGCGAAGACCGCGCCCGGCGTCTTCCAGGAGAGGGACGCGCCCTGCGGCGTCTCGACGAGGTGGAAGCGCACCGGCGCCTCGATCATCGCGGGCAGGCAGGCGCGCAGGGCGCGCACGGCGAAATCGTTGCGGAAGACGCCCAGCACGCGGTCGCCGGGGATCGTCTCGCCGCGGGCGGCGGCGGCCTCTGTGGGGCCGGCCTCGGTCACCAGGCCCATGCCCTCCGCGGCGATGGCGGCGCGCAGGCGGGGCAGGAGCTCGGCGTAGGGGATCGCGGTCTCGATCACCCGCAGGCCGGGGCGCGGCTCGACCCGCTCGGGCGCGGCCGCGGCGGGCGGGGCGAGCAGGGCGAGGGCGACGATCAGCGGTCTCATGGGCGATCCTCCCAGGCGCCGGGGCCGGCGGCGGCGGTCCTCACCTGACCCCGGGCGGCGCTCACGCGCCATCGCGCCGGCGCTCGCGCGGCGTCACCTTTGGGTGAGAGGGCGAAACGAACCGTCCGCGCCCTGCGAACAACACATAAGCATGGCACAGGGACGCCCGGCGAGCGGGCGGACCGCAGCCCCTTCCGGCGACGACGCCGGGCCAGGAGACGCCATGTTGGACGACGCAGCCGGCCATCCGATCTCGCTCGACGATCCCCGGGCCGCGGGCCCGTGGGACCGGACCGTCGCGGCCTTCCTCGCCCATTCCGCCGCCACTCCCGTGCACCTGGGCGAGACGCTGGCCCTCGCCCCCGGCTTCGCGCTGGGCCATGCGGCGCAGGGCCTGTTCCTGTCGCTGCTGGGACGGCGGGAGCTGGACCCCGCCATCGACGCGGCGCTGGCCGCCGCCCGGGCGGCCGCCGACCAGGGGGGCGCCGACGCGCGGGAGCGGGCCTATGTCGCCGCGCTCGCGGACCATCGCGCCGGCCGCGCCTTCGTCGCCGCCGACCGGCTGGAGCGGATCGTGGCCGAGCATCCGGGCGACTCGCTCGCCGCCAAGCTCGCCCAGGCGATCCGCTTCATGCTGGGCGACGCGGCCGGCATGCGCCGCGCCGCCGACCGCATCGTCCAGCCCCACGCAGGCTTCGGGCCGGAGCATCCGCACCGGGGCTACGTCCTCGGCCAGCGGGCCTTCGCGCTGGAGGAGACGGGCGAATACGCCGAGGCCGAGGCGGAGGGCCGCGCGGGGCTGGAGCTCGCGCCCGACGACGCCTGGGGGCTGCACGCGGTGGCGCATGTGATGGACATGACCGGCCGGGCGGAGGCGGGGGTGCGCTGGCTCGCCGGCAAGTCGCGCCACTGGTCGCACTGCAACAACTTCGGTTGCCACGTGTGGTGGCACCTGGCGCTGTTTCACCTCGACCGGGGGAACCTGGGCGCGGCGCTGGCGCTCTACGACCGCAAGGTGCGGCCCGAGCCGACCGACGACTACCGCGACATCGCCAACGCCGCCTCGCTGCTCCTGCGCCTCGAGCTCGAGGGGACCGACGTCGGCGGGCGCTGGGAGGAGCTCGGCGCGCTCGCCGCCGCGCGGACCGAGGACGGCTGCGTGGTCTTCGCCGACCTGCACTACCTGCTGGCGCTCAACCGCGCCGGGCGGACGCAGGAGGCCGCGGCGCTGACCGCGCGCATCGCGCGCGACGCGCAGGGCCTTGACCACGACCAGCACGAGGTCTGCGCCGTCGCGGGCCTGCCCGCCGCCCGCGGCCTGAACGCCTTCCGCGCCGGGCGCTGGGGCGAGGCGCACCGGGCGCTGTCGCTGGCCCTGCCGCAGCTTGCGCGCATCGGCGGCAGCCACGCCCAGCGCGACCTGTTCGAGCGGATGAGCATCGACGCGGCGCTCGCCGCCGGCGACGTGCGCGCGGCCGAGGCCGCGCTCGCCCGCCGCTGCGCCGCCCGCGGGGCCGAGGACGGCTACGCCGCCCGCCGCCGCGCCGCCATCGCCGAGCGCGCGGCCGCCCTGCGCGCCGCCGCCTTCGCCGCCCAGTAAGACCGCCCCCAGCAACGTCGCCTCAGAGCGGCCGGAGACCGAATGACCGCCAGCCCCGCCCACGCCGCCCGCCCCTCCGCCGTCCCGGCGACGGGGGCCGCGCCCGCGAAGAAGCCCCGCGACATGCGGCTCGACTTCTTCCGGGGGCTGGCGATGTTCATCATCCTGCTGGCGCACACGCCGTTCGACCCCTGGACGCTGTGGATCCCGGCGCGGTTCGGCTTCTCGGACGCCACCGAGATCTTCGTGTTCTGTTCGGGCATGGCCTCGGCCATCGCCTTTGGCGGGGCCTATCGCGACCACGGCTGGCCGATGGGCACGGCGCGGATCGGGTTCCGGGTCTGGCAGGTCTACTGGGCGCATGTGGGCCTGCTGCTGGTCGTCGCGCTGCTGCTGTGGACCCTCGACGCGCAGGGCTGGGGCGATCCCGCGGTCCGTTACGTCGCCCGCGTGCCGATCCTGCCGCTGTTCGAGGACACCGGGCCGGCGCTGGCGGGCCTGTTCACCCTGACCTGGGTCCCGAACTATTTCGACATCCTGCCGATGTATCTCGTCATCCTGGCGCTGATCCCGGCGGTGATGGCCGCGTATCTGGCGGGCGGGACGCCCGCGGCGGCGGCGCTGGTGGCGGCGCTGTGGCTGGCCACGCAGTTCGGCCTCCTGGACCTGCCCTCGCGCCCCTGGGCGCCCGAGATCCCGTGGTTCTTCAACCCCTTCGGCTGGGCGCTGGTGTTCTTCTCGGGCTTCTTCCTGGGCCTGCGCTGGATCCCGGTCCCGCCGCGCAGCCGCCTGCTGACCTGGATCGCGCTGGCGGTCGTGCTGATCTCGATCCCCTTCGCCTGGTTCCGCATCCACGACGGGCTGTGGCTGCCGCAGGGCTGGCTGCTGCAGGACTGGATCGCCGCCGCCCGCGCCGCCTCCGAGCCGCTGTGGCGCAAGACCGAGATGGGCCTGCTGCGCTGGCTGCATTTCCTCGCGCTCGCCTATCTCGCCTGGATGGCCGTCGGCCCCCGCGGCCACCGCCTGACCGAGCCGCTGCGCCTGCCCGGCGCGCCCGCGCGCCGCTGGCTCTGGGCCGCGGTCGCGGTGGTGGTCGTGACGTTGCCCTGGGCCTGGGTCGCGGACATCGCGGCCTACGCCCCCGCGCTCGACGCCTGGCTGATGGAGATGATGGGCCCGCGGGCCGAGGCCGCCTTCGGCTTCGACCTCTTCATCCCCGGCGAGCGGCTGAACATGACCTCCGTCGCGGCCTTCGCGGCCCTGGTCGTGCTCGGCTGGGCCGCGCTGGGCCCGGCCGGGCGCGGCTGGGTCGAGACGACGGGCTGGGCGCGCTTCGTGCCGGTGGTGCGCAAGGTGGGCACCCAGTCGCTGGCGGTGTTCCTGGTCTCGATGGTGCTGGCCCAGGCGATCGGCGCGGCGCTGGACGTGGCGGGGCGCGACGGGATCACGGTCGCGATCGGCAACCTCGCGGGCTTCGGCGTGCTGATCCTGACCGCCTATGTCGCCGGCTTCTTCAAGTCCCAGCCCTGGCGTCGTCCGGCGCCGGCCCGCCCCGCGCGCGAGGCCGAGGCCCGCGCCGCTCCCGCTCCGGCGGAGTGACGCAGATGCCGCGCCTCGTTTCGCGACGCCATCGCGCTACCATGACCTGCGGCAGGTTCGCGCCCGCCGCCCTCGTTCCGCCGCCCGCCGACCGCCCCCGACCTGGCCTCCCGGCCGCCGAAAGCCAGACGAGCGACCCATGACCTACGCCCCCAAGGAGGCCTTCCTGCCCCTGACGCCGGAGACCGGCGACGACCGGCCCATCGTCGTCGCCCAGCTCGGCCAGACGCTGGACGGAAAGATCGCCACGGTGACCGGGGCGTCGAAGTACATCAACGGCGAGATGGCGCTGGACCACCTCCACCGGCTGCGCGCCCATGTGGACGCGGTGGTGGTGGGCGTCGGCACCGTCGCCGCCGACGACCCCCGCCTGACCGTGCGCCGCTGCGACGGTCGCCACCCGGCGCGGGTGGTCGTCGATCCCTCCGGACGCCTGCCGCGGAGCTGGGGCGGGCTGAGCGACGGGGCGGCTCCCGTCATCGTGATCACCCGCGAGGGCGTCGCGGTCCCCCCCGGCGTCGAGGCGATCCGCCTGCGCGGCGACGCGGGCGGCTTCGCGCCGGCCGACATCGTCGCGGCGCTGCACGCCCGCGGCCACCGCCGGATCCTGGTCGAGGGGGGCGCCGACACGCTGGCGCGCTTCCTCGACGCGGGCGCGGTGGACCTGCTGCACATCCTGGTGGCGCCGATGATCCTGGGCTCGGGCAAGGAGGGCTTCCGCCTCAACCCGATCGAGAGCCTCGACCAGGCCCTGCGCCCCGAGACCCGGGTGCATGTCTTCGGCGACGGGGACGTGCTGTTCACCTGCGACCTGCGCCGCAGCTGGAGCCGGACATGAGCGCCCGCACGCATCCCCCCGTCCATCCCCCCGTCTATCCCCTCGTGCAGCGGGTCCTGCATTGGCTGGTGGCGCTGTGCCTGCTCGCGCTGCTGCCGCTGGGCTTCTACATCGAGGGCTACGAGACCGAGGCGGTCGAGGCCGCGAACGCGGCCCTCGGCCCCGGCGGGTTCGACCTGCTCTACGCGCTGCACAAGTCCTTCGGCCTGACGGTGCTGGGGCTGATGATCCTGCGGGTCGTGGCCCGCGCCGCCCTGGGCGAGCCCGCCTATGCCGAGCCGCTAGCCCGGCCGCTGCGCTTCGCCTCGCACGCGGTGCACATGCTCCTTTACGCGCTGCTGATCGCGACGCCGATCGTGGGCTGGATCGGGGTCAGCGCCTATCCCGCGCCGGCCGACTTCTGGTTCGTGGCCGACCTCGCCCTGCCGCTGGAGGCGAACCGGGGGCTGGCGGAGACGCTGCTCCAGGACGTGCACGGGCCGCTGGCGATCCTGCTGGCGTTCCTCGCGCTCGCCCATGTGCTGGCCGCGCTGAAGCACCGGCTCGTCGACCGCGACGAGGTGATGGGCCGCATGACCGGGCGCTGAGCGCTCAGCCCTCCGGCGGCAGGGCCAGCAGGTCGAGGTGGCCGATCTCGACCGCCGTCGCCGCCCGCCGTCCCGCCCGCCAGTCGGCGAGCCTGCGGCCGACCAGCGCGCCGGTCGCGGCCACCGCCTCGGCCGAGCCCTCGGCCAGCGCCCGGATCAGCGGGCGCTCGCCCGCCCCCAGCCGCCAGGCGCTGTCGGCCACGCGCACCTTCCAGCCCCGCTGCGCCAGCATCGCCGCCAGAGTCGCGCCTGCCTGGGGCCCGAGCGAGGGGCCGAAGCCCTTGTCGCCCGCCTGGTGGCGGTGGAAGGCCGCCAGCGCCTGCGCCTCGTGCGGGGGGGCGGGGGACCAGGCCTCCCGCCCGTCGTAGTTCAGCGCCGCATAGACCGCGGCGTCGGGCGCGAGCGCCTGCACGAAACGGCCCAGCCAGTCGGCCGAGACCAGGTCGAAGAGCGCCGAGGCGGTCACCAGGCGCGCCCCCTCGACCGCCGCCTCCGGCGCGGCGGCGAGGTCGAGCGGGCGGGTCCGCGCCCCGGTGCGCGCGGCCGCCTCCTCCAGCAGGGCGACGTCGTTGTCGACCAGCGTCCAGTCGAGCGAGCGGGCGTAGGGCGCGACGGCGCGCACTGTCGAGCCCGTGCCGCAGCCCAGGTCCGTGGCGGGCAGGCTGCGCCCGTCCACCCAGTCCGACAGCGCCGACAGCAGGCCGCGGTCGCGCGCGGCGACGTCGGCGGGTTCGCGCAGGGCGAGCCAGCTCGAGGCGAAGCTCATCGCGTCCCCGCTCCGGCGCCCGCGGCCCCGGCCAGCGCCTCGGCCGCGATCCGCGCGGCGTCGCCCCAGGTGGCGGCGCGCGCGGCGCGGGCGAGCGAGGCCTCGGCCATGCGGTCGCGCGCCTGGCGGTCGTCGAGCAGCCCCGCGATCGCCTCCGCCCAGGCGGCGGGATCGCCGGGGGGCAGCAGCAAGGCCGCGCCGTCTGCGGCCTCGGGGATCGCGCCGGCGTCGGAGGCGAGCACCGGCAGCCCGCGGGCCATCGCCTCGATCACCACCATGCCGTAGCCCTCGTGGCGCGAGGGCAGGCAGAACAGGTCCGCCTCCTCGTAGAGCCGCTCGATCTGGACGCGGCGCAGGGCGCCGGGCAGGGCGACGCGGTCGTCGAGCCCCTCGTCGATCAGCAGCCGCTCCAGCCGCGCGGCCGCCTCGGGGTCGCGGGTGGCGTCGCCGGCGATCAGGCAGCGCCAGTCGCGGTCCTTGAGCATCGCCAGCGCGGCCGCGAGCGTCGGCCAGTCCTTGCGCGCGCTGAGCGTGCCCACGCCCAGCAGCAGCGGCGGATCGCCCAGCCGCGGCGCGCGCGGGGCGGGGTCGAGCCCGGGCTCGGCCACCCGGATGCGCGCAGGATCCACCCCCAGCTCGGCGGCCAGCGTCGCGGCGGTGGCGCGCGAGGTGGTCAGGACCGAGCGCGCGGCCCGCAGCGCCCGGCCCTCCGTCTCCAGCATCGCGCGGGCCTGGTCGGGCAGCAGCCCGGTCTCCAGCCCCAGCGGGTGATGGCACAGGATCACCAGCCGTTCGCCCAGGCCGTCGGGCCAGCGCTCGGGCTCGAGCGCGCCCAGCGCGAGCCCGTCGGCGAGGATCGGGCGCCGCGACATGGCCAGCGCCGCGGCGAGCGTGGCGCGCGCCGCGGCGGCCTCGTCGCGCGAGGGCGTGGGGAAGCCGCCGGGCAGGGGCAGGTGGCTCAGCTCCAGCCCCGCCTCGGGTGCGGCGGCGATCAGCCGGCGGTCGTATTCGTAGCCCCCGGTCGGCGCGTCGATGTCGCCGGGGATCGCGAAGCTCGCGCGCAGCGTCCCGGAGGCCGGCTCGTTCACGGCGCGGCCTCGTACCAGGCGCGGGCCACGTGGCTTTCGTTGAGCGTCACCCGGATCCGCTCGATCCCCTCCGAGCCCACGCCCAGGCCCCCCGCGCGCGCCGCGGCCGAGAGCTGGTCGTGGACGTGCTTCGCCAGCCATTCGGTGGTGGTCAGCTCGCCGGGGAAGGTCTCGTCGAGGTTGGCGTAGTTGAGCGGGGCGAGCGCCGCCTTCAGCGCCTCGTGGGCGCGGCCGATGTCGACCACGATCCGCTCCGGCCCGAGCTCTGCTCGGTAGAAGGCCACGTCCACCACATAGGTCGCCCCGTGCAGCCCCTGGGCGGGGCCGAACACCTCCCCGGGCAGGGAATGGGCCAGCATCACGTGGTCTCGGACCTCGACGGCGTACATGGAATTCTCCGGTTCGGGGACGGTCAACGGCTCGCGCGCAGCTTCACGGACCAGCGCGGCAGGTCAAGCGCCGCCCGGTCACGATGACGGAACGAGGCGGCGGAAGAAGGGCGGCCGGTCTCACGGATAGCGCACCAGGGTCGCGATCCCCTCCGCCCCGGGCGCGAGCAGCTCGGGCAGGCGGGCGGGGAGCTCGGCGAAGGGCGTCTCGGCCGAGATCAGCGCGTCCAGCGCCGGGTCCTCGGCCAGCAGCCGCAGGGCCGCGCCCATCCGCCGGGCGTGGTCCCAGCGGGGCGCGCGGGAGGGGGGCAGGCGGCCCACCTGGCTGGAGACGAGCGAGAGCCGGCGCGCGTGGAAGGCGCCGCCGAGGGGCACCGGCGTCTCTCCCGCGCCGTGCCAGCTCGCCTCCACCGCCCGCCCCTCGGGCCCCAGCGCGGCGAGCGCGGCTGCGAGGCCCGCGGCGGAGGCGGAGGCGTGGATCGCCACGTCGCAGGCGCCCCCGTCGAACCCCGCGAAGGGCGGCGGGAACTCACCGGGCGATGACGTGAACTTGACGCCCAGCGCGTCGGCCGCCGCTTGGCGCGAGGCCAGCCTGTCGCACAGGATGACCTGCGTGCCGGGGATCCGGGCGCAGAGCCGGGCGACGAGGCAGCCGACCAGCCCCGCGCCCACCACCGCCACGCGGTCGCCGGGGCCGACGCCGGCGTCCCAGGTCACGTTCAGCGCCGTCTCCATGTTGGCGGCGAGCGCCGCGCGCCCGGGGGGCAGCCCTTCGGGCAGCGGCGTCAGGGCCGAGAGGGGGAGGCGGAAGCGCGCCTGATGGGGATGCAGAGCGAAGACCCGCCGGCCCAGCCACTCGGCCGGCCCCTCCTCGACGCGGGCGACGGCGCAGTAGCCGTATTTCACCGGGAACGGGAACTCGCCCGCCTGGAAGGGCGCGCGCATCCGGGCGCGCTCGCTCTGCGGCACGCGGCCCTCGAAGACCAGCCGCTCGGTCCCGCGCGAGAGGGCCGAGACCTCCATGCGCAGCAGCGCCTCGCCCTCGCCCAGCGGCATCTCGCGGATCTCGGCCTGCCGGGGGGCCACGTAGACCAGCGCGGGCGCGGTCTCCTGCCGCAGCGTCGTCGCCGGGTCGTGATTGGAATTCGACTCCACGTTCGCCTGTTTCCGTCTACCTCTGCGGGAATGACGAGAGAACGCGGCCCGCGCCGCGCATGCAAGGGACAAGCATGACCGAGATCGCCACAGGCCTGCCGCTGCCGAGCGATGCGCCCTCGACCACGCCTGCGGGGCTGCAGCAGGCCCGCGCGCTGACCCGGCGCCGGGCGCTGGCGGCGGGGCTGAACCTCGTCTCGCTCGCCGCGGTGATCTGGGGGGCGACCCAGGTCTTCGGCGCCGGCGGGTGGAGCGCGACGGACGTCGTGATCCTGGTCTGCATCGCCGTCGGCGCGCCCTGGACGCTGATGGGGGCGTGGAACGCGGTCATCGGCCTGTGGCTGCTGCATGGCGCGCGCGACGGGCTCGCGCGCGCCGCGCCGCATCTCGACGTCGATCCCGACCAGCCGATCCGTCTGCGCACCGCGGTGGCGATGACCATCCGCAACGAGGCGCCCGACCGCGCGCTCGCCCGGCTGGCCGAGATCCGCCGCTCGCTGGACCTGACCGGCGAGGGGCACGCCTACGACCTCTTCGTCCTCTCCGACACCACGGACCCCGAAATCGCCGCGGCCGAGGAGGCCGCGATGGCGCGCTGGCGTCCGCGGCTGGGCAACGCCGTCTATCGCCGCCGCAGCCGCAACGACGCCTGGAAGGCCGGCAACATCCGCGACTTCCTGCGGCGCTGGGGCAAGGACTACGACCTGTTCCTGCCGCTCGACAGCGACAGCCTGATGGCGGGCGAGGCGATCGTGCGCATGACCCGCATCCTGCAGAGCCACCCGCGGATCGGCATCCTGCAGTCGCTGGTGGTCGGCACGCCGTCGGCCTCCGCCTTCGCGCGGATCTTCCAGTTCGGGATGCGCCACGGCATGCGCTCCTTCACCATCGGCGCGGCCTGGTGGCATGGCGACTGCGGCCCGTTCTGGGGCCACAACGCGCTGGTGCGCGTGGCCCCGTTCCGCGCCAAGTGCGCCATGCCGCGCCTGCCGGGCAAGCCGCCGCTGGGGGGCTGGATCCTGAGCCACGACCAGGTCGAGGCGGCGCTGATGCGCCGGGCGGGCTACGAGGTCCGCGTGATCCCCGTCGAGGGCCCGTCGTGGGAGGACAATCCCCCCACGCTCCTCGACTTCACCCGCCGCGACCTGCGCTGGTGCCAGGGGAACATGCAGTATCTCAAGCTGCTGGCCCTGCCGGGGCTGAAGCCGATGAGCCGCTTCCAGATCTTCGCGGCGATCATGATGTATTTCGGCGCGCCGGCCTGGATGCTGATGACGCTCGCCGCCGCCGCCAAGATCGTGCTGGGGGAGGCGAACGACGTGAACCTCGCCTTCGGGCTCGCCATGTTCCTGGTGATGTTCGCCATGTCGCTGGTCCCCAAGGTCGCCGGCTGGATCGACGTGGCCCTGACCCCGGGCGCGATCCGCGCCTATGGCGGCGCGCCGCGCTTCCTCGCCGGGGCGCTGATCGAGACCGTCTTCTCCATCCTCCTCGCCCCCGCCGCCGCGCTTCGGGTGACGATCTTCCTGATCGGCCTGGCCCTCGGCCGCACGGTGACCTGGAACGGGCAGGAGCGGGACGTGCACGCGCTGACGCTGGCGGACGCGGTGCGGGGCCTCTGGCCCCAGACGCTGTTCGGCGCGGGCCTGACCGCGCTGATCGCGGCAAGCGTGCCCGGCGCGCTGCCCTGGGCCGCGCCGGTGCTGGCGGGGCTGACGCTCGCGATCCCCTTCGCGCTGCTGACCGCCTCGCCCGCCGTGGGCCGGGCGCTGGCCCGCGCAGGCCTCTGCGCCGTGCCGGAGGAGACGAGTCGCCCCGATACGCTGCGCGCGCTCAGCGATGCGGGTCCCTCGGAATCGCCTCGCCCCGCGGTCGCCGCCGCCTGAGCTTGCTGCATCGCGGCGACGGATTGCACGGGGCCGCCCGCAGGCCCCGGTTCCGTGCACGACCCTTGCGCCAAATCCGCCGGCCGCGGGAGGATGTTGCGAATTATCGTCAGTGCGCGAACGAATATTGACGGGCGGGGCCGTGAAATGGTCGAGTATCGATAACTTCCCGCAGCTTGCCCGACCATGGAGCGGCCGATGATCGAGCTTCCCTACCTCCTGTTCCTGGGCGACGCGCCCGATCCGCTTGCGGCCAAGGTCGCCCAGGGGATCAAGGACTGGAACCCCGACGCCGCCGTCGGCCAGCTTCGCCTTCCCGGCTGCAACGCCGACATGAAGCTGCCCGAGATGACCATCGACCAGGCGGTCGAGGCCGGCGTGAAGACGCTGGTGATCGGCGTCGCCAACCGCGGCGGCATCATCTCCGACAAGTGGAAGGTCGTGCTGAAGGAGGCGCTGGAGAAGGGCCTCGACCTCGCCTCCGGCCTGCACAACCTGCTGCGCGACGAGCCCGAGCTGGTGGCGCTGGCCAAGGCCAACGGCCGCTCGCTGCACGACGTGCGCATCCCGACGGTGAAATACCCCATCGCCTCGGGCGTGAAGCGCACCGGCAAGCGCTGCCTCGCGGTCGGCACCGACTGCTCGGTGGGCAAGATGTACACCGCGCTCGCCATGGGCAAGGAGATGGAGAAGCGCGGGATCAAGTCCTCGTTCCGCGCCACCGGCCAGACCGGCATCCTGATCACCGGGGGCGGCGTGCCGCTCGACGCCGTGATCGCCGACTTCATGGCGGGCTCGATCGAGTATCTCACGCCCGACAACGACGCCGACCACTGGGACCTGATCGAGGGCCAGGGCTCGCTGTTCCACGCCTCCTACTCGGGCGTGACGCTGGCGCTGATCCACGGCGGCCAGCCCGACGCGCTGGTGGTCTGCCATGAGCCGACGCGGCCCCACATGCGCGGCCTGCCGGACTACAAGGTGCCCTCGATCGGCGCGGTGGCGGATCTGGCGCTGACCATGGCGCAGATGGTCAATCCCGACTGCAAGGTGATCGGCATCTCGGTCAACACCTCGGGCATGCCCGAGGCCGAGGCGCTGGCCTACCTCAAGGAGCTGGAGGCGGAGTACAAGATGCCCGCCGTGGACCCGTTCCGCACCGGCGTCGGCGCCCTCGTCGACGCGCTCGTGGCCTGAGCCCCGTGGCCGGCCCGATCCTGACCGCCCGCCGGGAGGTCTTCCGCTTGCGGGAGGCCTTCACCATCTCGCGCGGCTCGCGCACCGAGCAGGCGGTGGTGACCGTCGAGGTCGCGGCCGGCGCCTTCAAGGGATGGGGGGAGTGCACCCCCTATCCGCGCTACGACGAGACGCCCGAGGGCGTGATCGCCGAGATCGAGGCCCTGGAGACCCAGGGCCTCAACCGGGCCGCGCTGCGCGAGCGGATGCACGCGGGCGCCGCGCGCAACGCCGTCGACTGCGCCCTGTGGGACCTGGAGGCGAAGGCCGCTGGCATCGAGGCCTGGCGCCTCGCTGGGCTGGAGAAGCCGGGCCCCTGCATCACCGCCTACACGCTCTCGCTCGCCGATCCCGAGTTCATGCGCCGCAAGGCCGCCGAGAACGCCTTCCGCCCGCTCCTCAAGATCAAGCTGGGCGGCGAGGGCGACATGGCCCGCCTCGAGGCGGTGCGCGAGGGGGCGCCCAAGTCGAAGATCATCGTCGACGCCAACGAGGGCTGGTCGGCCGCCGAATACGCCGAGCTCGCGCCTGCGCTGCAGCGCCTGGGCGTGGCGATGGTCGAGCAGCCGCTGCCCGCCGGCAAGGACGACGACCTCGCCGAGGTCGAGCGCCTGGTGCCGGTCTGCGCCGACGAGAGCTGCCACGACACCGCCACGCTGCCTGCCCTGAAGGGCAAGTACGACATGATCAACATCAAGCTCGACAAGACCGGCGGCCTGACCGAGGCGCTCGAGCTTCGCGACGCCGCGCGCGCCGAGGGCTACCAGGTGATGGTGGGCTGCATGATGGGCTCGTCGCTCGCCATGGCGCCGGCGGTGCTCTGCGCGCAGGGGGCGGAGGTCGTGGACCTCGACGGGCCGCTGCTGCTGGCCGAGGACCGCGAGCCGCCGCTCTTCTACGACGCCGAGGGCGTCCACCCGTCCACGCCGGCCCTCTGGGGCTGATCCGCGCCACCTGCGCGCGCAAGGAGTCTTCGCGATGTCCCGCATCGTCTACGTCAACGGCGAGTATCTCCCCGAGGAAGAGGCCAAGGTCTCGATCTTCGACCGCGGCTTCCTGATGGCCGACGCCGTCTACGAGGTCTGCTCGGTCCTCGACGGCAAGCTGCTGGAGTTCGAGGGCCACATCGCCCGCCTCCACCGCTCCCTGTCGGAGCTGAAGATGGCCGAGCCCTGCTCGGACGAGGAGCTGCTGGAGATCCACCGCGAGCTGGTGAAGCGCAACGAGGTCAAGGAAGGCGGCGTCTACCTGCAGGTGACCCGCGGCGCCTCGGACCGCGACTTCGTCTGGGCGAAGGACCTCAAGCCCACGCTGGTGCTGTTCACGCAGGCCAAGTCGATCGAGCATTCGCCGACCGCCACGACCGGCATCAAGGTGATCGCCATCGAGGACCAGCGCTGGGCGCGGCGCGACATCAAGACGGTGCAGCTGCTGTTCCCGTCGCTGGCGAAGATGGAGGCCAAGGCCCAGGGCAAGGACGACGCCTGGCTGGTCGAGGACGGCTTCGTGACCGAGGGCACCTCGAACAACGCCTGGATCGTCACGAAGGACGGGACCATCGTGACCCGGGACCTGTCGACGGACCTGCTGCACGGGATCACCCGCGCCTCGGTGATGAAATACGCCAAGGAAGCGCAGATGAAGGTCGAGGAGCGCAAGTTCACGATCGAGGAGGCGCAGAACGCGGCCGAGGCCTTCTTCACCTCCGCCTCCGCCTTCGTGACCCCGGTGGTCGAGATCGACGGCGCGACGCTGGGCGACGGGACCCCGGGCCCGGTGGCCAGGCGCCTGCGCGAGATCTACCTCGCCGAGAGCCGCGCCCGCGCGATCTGACCTGCGGGCCGTTCCTGCCGGTTTCGGGCGCTCCCTTCGCGGGGAGCGCCCGTTGCGTTTGCGGCCAGGGCGCCGCGTCGGGTGGCGCGCCCGGGGCGGGCGGCGGGCTCGCGGCGCGCGGGGGCGGACGGGCGTGCGGCCCGGGGGCCCTGGGCGGGCGGCGGACGGGACGGCCGGAGGGGCGCGGGGGGCGGGCGGGGAGATGTCCGTCTTCGCCGGACGCGCCGCGTCGGCCGTCGCGCCGGGGGGGCGGGTCCGCCCGCGGCGCGGGGCGGGCGGGGCGCCTGCGGGCCTCCGGGGCGGGCCGGATGACGTTGCGGCGGGCGGAGCGCCAGGGGCCGGGCTCGCCGCGGTTCCGCCATCGACGGCCGCTAGGCGGGGGGCTCGGGATTTCAGCGGCGGAGCGTTCATGAGACGGGTTCGGTCTTTCCCTCGGGCGCCGCGGGCGATCCTGGCGCTGGCGGCCGCGGGGCTGCTCGCGGGGTGCACGGGCATCGGGCCGCGGGCGGTGGTGACCGACCAGGCCGACTACGCCGTCGCCCTGCGCGACGCGCGCAAGAGCCAGCTCCTCCAGAGCATCGTCGCGGTGCGCAACGGCGACATCCCCAGCTTCGTGCGTGTCGACCAGATCGTGGCGGGCTACGAGCGGCGGGTGGTCGGCTCGGCCGGCAACGTGCTGGGCACCGACTTCCTCTTCAACAGCGATTTCAACGTCTTCGCCGAGGGCTCCTTCGCCGACCGGCCGACCTTCACGCTCAAGCCCCTGCAGGGGGTGGACTACGCCCGCGTGGTGCTGCGCCCCGTCACGCCCGCCGACCTGCTGGCGCTGGCTTCCGGCGGGGCCGACCTGCGCGCGCTCTTCGGCCTCGCGGTGCAGAGCATCAACGGCGTGGTCAACCAGCGCCTGCCGGGCCCGCCGCCCGAGCCGGGGTCGAGCGGGGACTTCGACACGCTGATCTCGGCCCTGACCCGGATGCGCGACGCGGGCCGGCTGCTGATGGAGTTCGAGCGCGACGCCGACACGGGCGCCGCCGTGGCCTATCTGACGATCCTCGACGACCCCTCGGGGCGCGCCTCGGCCGACGCGCAGACCGCGCGCCGCCTTCTGCGCCTGCCCGAGGGCGACGAGCGCCATCCGGTGACGCTCGCCCAGGCGCGGCGGGCGCCGGCCTCGATCGCCATCCAGACCCGGCCGCTGATCGAGATCCTCGACGACGCCGGGCGCACGATCCTGGCCGAGGACTCGGAGGAGCCCTACTTCCTGACCGGCGACTGGCGTCGCCCGCCCGGCGTCATCGTGATCCGGCGCACCGACCGCGCGCCGCTGCTGCACGGCGCCTATGCGGCGACGGAATACAACGGCGACTATTTCTGGATCGACGCGGACGACGCCCCCAGCAAGGCGAGCTTCGCCATGCTGATGCTGCTCGCCACCGTCATGGAGCAGACCAGCTCCGAGGCGAACCCGGTGCTGATGATCCCCACCAACTGAGCCCGCGCCGGGCGGCCGCTCACTCGGCCGCCCTCGGGTGCGCCTCCTCGAAGAGGTTCAGCGAGCGCTGGGCCGCGGGGGCGGGCGCGCCGGTCCACACCAGATCCGCGGGCGCGGTGCGCGCGGCGGCCCGGCGCAGGCGCATCCCCTCGCGCGCATCGCGCGACCAGGCCAGCGCCTTCGCCGCCCCGACCCCGATCCAGATCCGCGCCGCCAGCGCCGCGGGCGTCACCACCAGCGTCAGCACCGTGGCCGAGCCCAGCCCGAAGACCACCGCGGTCGAGAGCTGCTTCCACCACAGCGCCGAGGGCGCGTCGATCGTGTAGCCGCCCCCGAAGAAGTCGACCGAGATCCCGAACATCATCGGCGCGAGGCCGGCCATGGTGGTGATCGTGGTCAGCAGCACGGGGCGGATGCGCTGCTCGGCCGTGCGCACGATCGCCTCCAGCTCCGGCATCTGGCGGCGGAACTCCTGGTAGGTGTCGATCAGCACGATGTTGTTGTTCACCACGATGCCCGCCAGCGCCACGATGCCCGTCCCGGTCATGATGATCGAGAACGGCTGCTGCATGATCACCATGCCCACCAGCACGCCCGCCACCGACATCACCACCGCCGAGAGCACCAGCGCCGAGTTGTAGAACGAGTTGAACTGCGCCAGCAGGATCACGAACATCAGCCCCAGCGCGCCGGCGAAGGCCTTCATCAGGAAGTCCTGCGACTCCGCCTGCTCCTCCTGGTCGCCGGTGAAGGACCAGGCGACCGAGGCGGGGAAGGGGTCCTCGGCCTCGATCCAGGCCTGGATCTCGGCGATCTTGACGTTGGCGTTGACGCCTTCCTCCACGTCCGCCTTCACGTCGAAGAAGCGGGTCCCGTTGAAGCGGTTGATCTCGCCCAGCTTCTTCACGGGCTCGCGCTCCACGAAGTTCTCCAGGGGCACGAGGCCCGCGGAGGTGCGGATGCGCATCGTGTCCAGCGTGGAGATCACCCGGTCCTCTTCGGGGTAGCGCACGCGGATCTCGATCTCCTCGTCCGAGCCGTCGGGGCGCATCTCGTCGAGCAGGATGCCCCGCGTGATCAGGCTGACCATCGGGCCGATCTGGCTGACGTCGGCGCCGAAGCGGCCGGCCTGGGCCACGTCCACGTCCAGCGCCCAGTCGATGCCGGGCAGGGGGCGGGTGTCCTCGACCTCGGCCAGGCCCTCCATCTCCTCGAAATGGTCGCGGGCCAGCGCGGCGGCGTCCTGGAGCTCCTGCCAGTCGTCGCCCTGCAGGCGCAGCTGGATCGGCTTGCCCTGCTGGGGGCCTTCCTGGGCCTGGGCGACCTCGGAGATCACGCCGGGATAGGCGGCGATGGCCTCCTCGATGACGGCGAGCACCTCGTCGCCCGGCGGGCGCGTGCCCCAGGGCGAAAGCTCGAGCTGGATGCGGCCGACGGCGTCCTTGGGGGCGTTGCCGCCGCGGTCGTTCAGCCCGCCGTCGCCGGCGAAGGCGAAGACCGACTGCACGCCGTCGATGTCGAGCACGATGTTCTCGACCGCATGCAGCAGGCGATCGCGCTCTGCGAGGCTGAGGTTGCCCCGCGCGCGCACGTAGATCACGGCGCGCTCCGGCTCGGTCTTCACGAAGAACTCGGTGCCGAGCTGGTTGGCGGGATACCACACCGCCATCACGAAGAAGACCGCGGCCAGCGTCGAGCCGATGGCCACGAAGGGCATGATCGGGTTGCCGGTCAGGAACCGGATCACCTGGCCGAAGGGCGTGCGGCGGTAGCCCGCGCGCGACGGCGGCGGCAGGCCGTGGTCGCGGAACGAGCCGGCGACGGCCGACAGCTCCAGCCAGAACAGCACCAGGACCACGGCGAAGAGGATGCGGGCCGGGGTCCCGGGCGCCTCGATCATCATGAAGGCGGCGCCGGCGGTCAGCAGGGCCATGACCGCGAAGCGCGCCGCGCGCGCGCCCCGCGACCAGCTCGCCTGCATGGCGGCCGAGCGGCGGTCGAGCGTGCGGGTCAGCCGCCCCGCGACGCCGCCCACGACCGGCAGGTAGATCAGCGCCACCACCAGCGAGGCCGAGAGCACGAAGATCAAGGTGACGGGCAGGTTGCCCATGAACTCGCCCGGGATCCCCGGCCAGAACAGCATCGGCAGGAAGGCGCAGAGCGTCGTCGCGGTCGAGGAGACGATGGGCCAGAACATCCGCTTGGCCGCCTCGACATAGGCGTGCATCGGGCCGGAGCCCTCCTTGATGCGCTGGTCGGCGTATTCGACGACCACGATCGCCCCGTCCACCAGCATTCCCACCGCGAGGATCAGGCCGAACATCACGATGTTGGTGATCGACATCCCGAACACCGCCAGCAGCCCGAAGCACAGCAGGAACGAGGTCGGGATCGAGAAGCCCACCAGCAGCGCCGAGCGCACGCCCAGCGAGCCCAGCACCACGATCATCACCAGCGCGATGGCGGTCAGCACCGAGCCCTCGAGCTGGCCGACCATCCCCGCCACCTGGGTGGATTCGTCCATCGCGTAGTTGATCGCCACCGCCTCGCGCAGCGGCTGGGGCCATTCGGCCTTGGCGCGCTCGAGTTCGGCCTTCACCGCGTCGACGGTGTCGATGACGGGCATGCCCTTGCGCTTGACCACCTGCAGGGCGACCGTGGGGTGGCCGTTGTAGCGCGCGGTGCCCCGCGCGTCCTCGAAGGTCAGGCGGATGTCGGCGATGTCGCCCATGGTGACGATGCGGTCGCCGTTGACCTTCACCGGCAGGTTGTAGACGTCGGAGGGGTCCTCGAACGAGCCCGGCAGCTTCACCGAATACTGGCCCGAGCCGCTCTCGACCGCGCCGGCCGCCACCAGGGCGTTGTTGTTGACCACCACCTGCACCAGCTCCTGGCCGGTGACGTCGTAGGCCTCCAGCTTGAGGGGGTCGATGACCACCTCCAGCATCTCCTCGCGGTGGCCGGCGAGCCCCGCCTCCAGCACCTCGGGCAGGCCCTCGAGCCGGGTCTGCAGGTCCTTCGAGACCTTGAGCAGCGTGCGTTCCGGCACGTCGCCCGACAGCGCCACCACCAGGATCGGGAATTCGGAGAAGTTGAACTCGTCGACTTCCGGCTCCTCCGCGCCGGCGGGAAACTCGACCTTGGCGGTGTCCACCGCCTCGCGCACGGAGGCGAGCGTGGCGGTCTTGTCCCAGCCGAACTCGAACTGCAGCAGGACGCCTGCGTAGCCCTCCGAGGCGAAGGAGGTCATCTTGTCGAGCCCGTCGATGGAGCGCAGCTCCTGCTCGAGCGGCTTGACCATCAGGCGTTCCGAATCCTCGGCGGTGATGCCGGGGAAG
Organism: Albimonas pacifica; assembly: GCF_900113695.1. Taxonomy (GTDB): domain Bacteria; phylum Pseudomonadota; class Alphaproteobacteria; order Rhodobacterales; family Rhodobacteraceae; genus Albimonas; species Albimonas pacifica. The sequence goes on from NZ_FOQH01000005.1 coordinate 512,977, forward strand.
GGCGCCGAGATGAACACCATCGGGATGTCGATGTCGGGCTCGCCCTCCTTGGGCAGGCCCACGTAGGCGAGCGAGCCCGCCCCGATGGTCAGCAGGATGAAGGCGAAGATCATCCGCGCCCGGGCCGCGGCCCAGTCGATGATGCCGGTCATGCGAGGGATCCGTTCGTGCTGAAATCCGTGCGGGGGGTCATTGCGCGCCGTCCCAGTCCTTCCAGGTCACGTCCAGCGCGCGGCCGTCGGCGACGAACTCCTGGCCCACGTAGATGATCGCGACCTCGGCGGGCAGGCCGGTCAGCCAGATGCCGTCCTCGTCCTCGCGCAGGATCTCGGCGGGCTCGAACCTCGCCTCCGGCGCGCCGCCCTCGCCCTCGGCCACGGTGCGCACGCCCAGCACGCCCGAGTCGTCGAGCGTCAGCGCCGACTGCGGCGCCAGGTGCGCCTGGTCGGAGGCGACGGGGATCAGGATCTCGGCGGTCATGCCGTCGCGCACGCCCTGGTCGGGGTTGGGCGCCTCGATCTCCACGCGGAAGGTGCGGGTGGTCTGGTCGGCGGAGCGCGAGACGAAGGCGACCTCGCCCGAGATGGTGCGCCCGTCGACCAGCCGCGCATGGGCGGGCATGCCCACCGAAAGCTCGTCGACCTCCGATTCCGGGACGAAGCCCACGATCTCGATGGGGCTGAGCGAGATGATCGTGGCGCAGACGTCGCCGGTGCGCACGAGGGAGCCGATCTCGGCCGAATCCGTCTCCAGCACGCCGGAGAAGGGGGCGTCGATCTCCAGCCGCTCGATGTCGAGCTGGATGGCGCGCGCGGCGGCGCGGGCGGCCTCCAGCGCGGCGCGGCGGGCCTTGGCGGTGTTCTCGGCGGTCAGCCCGCGCTGGGCGAGCGTGTCGGCCGCCTCGGCGTCGGCCTCGGCCTGGCCGAGCTTGGCCTGCGCCTCGGCGAGCTGCGCCTCGCGCGAGCCGGAATCGAGCCGGCACAGCAGGTCGCCCGCCTGAACATGCGCGCCGGCGCGCAGCGGGTCGGAGACGACGAGGCCCGCGGTCTCGGCCTTCACCTCGACCAGGCGGTGCGCCTCGGTCCGGCCGCGCAGGACGATGGCGTTGCGCACGTCCTGCGCCTGGGAGCGGAAGGCCACGACCTTCACCGCCGGCGCCTCGCCGCGCGGATCGGCGCCGGCGGCGGGGGCGTCCACCGCCGCCACCTGCTGGCCGTTCGCCGGAACGATCCAGAACCAAAGCCCGACGCAGACGGCCAACGCCATCAGAACGGGAACCAGTCTCATGAAACCGCCTTTCGTCCACCGGCGGGCGCCGGCCTTCGTCACTTTCCGGCGCGCGCCGGTCCACTCGATGCGGAGCCCGGCCGGGCCGGCCCCCTTCTCTCACGCCGCGGGCGGCGGGTTCCGTCGCGCCCCGGACGCGCCTCTCCGCGCTCGCCGGAGCGGCGCGCGCCGCTCCGTCTCGCGGCTGGCGCCGCGCCGCGTTCCGACGGCCCGGCCGATCGTCAACCTCGTCATTCTGACGCAAACGTCAACCGCGTCCGGAGGGCGCGCGCTTCGGTCACGCCGACGGTGACGTGTCCGTGAGAGCGCGTAGATGGCGCGGGGCGCTAGTCCGCGCAACCTTGCGCCGCATCCAGACGACAACTATACGCAAAACCGCGGTCTTCGGATCGCCGACACGGGGAAATCCGCCCCCTCGCGGCGATCCCGGCACGCGACGACGCGCCCGCGGGGCCGGGGAAACGACAAGGGATCCATTTACGTGGCCGACAGGGACTCCTTCATCGACGAGGTCTCGGAAGAGCTTCGCCGCGACCGGATGCTGACGGCCTGGCGGCGCTGGGGCCCCTGGGTCGTGGGCGTCGTGGTGCTGGCGGTGGCCGGCGCCGGGATCGCCACCTGGCTCGACCAGCAGGACGACGCGGCCGCCCGGGCCGCCGGCGCCCGCCTGATCGAGGCCGCCGACATTCCCGACGCGACCGAGCGGGCCGAGGCCTACGCCGCCCGCGCCGCCGAGCTCGACGCCGGCGCCGCGGTGATCGCCCGCCTCTCGCAGGCAGCCGCCCTGGTCGAGGCCGGCGAGCGCGCGGCCGCCGTCGAGGTGCTCGACGGGCTCGAGAGCGACGGGGCCGCCGACCCGCTCTACCGCGATCTCGCGGGCTTCAAGGCCGCGCTCCTGCGCGCCGAGGATCTCGACCCCGCCGCGCGCGCCGACGCGCTGGCCGCCTACGTGGCCGAGGGCCAGCCGTTCCGCCTGCTGGCGCTGGAGGCCCGCGCCGTCGCCCGCCTGCAGTCGGGCGACCTGCCCGGGGCGCGCGAGGACGTCGAGACGGCGCTCGCCGATCCGATGCTCAGCCCGTCGCTGGGGCAGCGCCTGACCCAGCTTCAGGAACTTCTGGGGGAGGGCGAGGGATGATGCGTCCGGTCCTGCTGACCGCCCTGATGGCGGCGATGGCCGTCGCCGGCTGCTCCGACGACGAAGACGTGCGCCTGCCGGGAGAGCGGATCCCGATCCGCGCCGCCGCCGAGGCCGCGCCGCCGGCGGCGACGCCGCGGCCCCTGCCGCCCGTGCAGGGCGCGGAGGAATGGACCCACCGCGGCGGCGGCGCCCAGCGCTCCGGCGGCCGGCTGGAGGCGCCCGCCTCGCTGTCGCTGGCCTGGCGGGTCTCCGCCGGCGCCGGCGCGGACGAGCGGATCCCGATGGCCGGTCCGGTGATCGCCGACGGCACGGTCTTCGTGCGCGACGGCGAGACCGGGGTCGAGGCCTTCACCACCTCGGGCTCGCGCAAGTGGTCGGTGGACCTGACGCCCGAGGACGAGGACGGCGACGCGGGCTACGGCGGCGGCCTCGCCTATGCCGACGGCAAGCTCTACGTCACCGACGGCTTCGGCCAGCTCACCGCCCTCGACGCCGCCGGCGGCGAGGTGCTGTGGACCGTGCAGGGCGCCGCCCCCTACCGCGCCGCGCCGACCGTGCGCGGCGGCATGGTGGTGGCGGTGAACCGCGCCGACGTGGCCGCGGGCTTCGACGCCGCCACCGGCGAGAAGCGCTGGGAGATCCAGACCGGCCTCTCCAACGCCGGCAACCTGGGCGGCGCGGCGCCCGGGCTCGCCACCGACGTGGCGGTGCTGCCCTTCGGCTCGGGCGAGCTGATGATGGTGCGCACCGCGCCGGGCTTCCGGGTCTGGACCGCGACCCTCGTCTCGCTGGGCAAGAGCTCCGGGCTCTCGGCCTTCTCCGACGTGACCTCCGACCCGGTGCTGGCGCCGGGGCCGGTGGTGATCGCGGGCAATGCCGCCGGCGCGCTGGCGCTGTTCGACGGCCGCAACGGCCGCCGGGTGTGGCAGCGCGACTTCGGCTCGCTGTCGCCGGTCTGGGCGGCGGGCGAGACGCTCTACGCCGTGACCACGCAGCCCGCCGTCGTGCGCCTCGACATGCAGACCGGCGCCACGCTGTGGCGCACCGAGCTCGAGGCGCGCGAGGATGCCGACGACGCCACCACCCGCATCGTCTACGGCGGGCCGGTGCTGGCGGGCGACCGGGTGCTGATCACCTCTTCCGACGGCCGGCTGCTGAGCTTCGACGCCCAGACCGGCGCGCCGGGGCAGGCGATCGAGATGCCGGGCGGCTCGCGCACGGGGCCGGCGGTGGCCGGCGGAACCGTGTATGTTCTGACCGACGAGGGCGAGCTGCTCGCCTATCGTTGATGGCCCCCTCCGGATCGGACCGGGCCGGATTTCTTTTGGGACCGGCCGGGACGGCCGGAATGGTGACGCGGTGTTCAAGCTCGCGATCGTCGGGCGGCCCAACGTGGGCAAGTCGACGCTGTTCAACCGCCTGGTGGGCAAACGCCTGGCGCTGGTCGACGACCAGCCCGGCGTCACGCGCGACCTGCGCGAGGCCGAGGCGCGGCTGGGCGACCTCCACTTCATGGTGATCGACACCGCCGGCCTCGAGGAGGCGGACGCCGAGTCGCTGCCCGGCCGGATGCGCGCGCTGACCGAGCGGGCGGTCGACATGGCCGACGCCTCGCTGTTCCTGGTCGACGCCCGCGCCGGCCTGCTGCCCCAGGACGCGACCTTCGCCGAGATCCTGCGCCGCAAGGGCGCGCGCGTCCTGCTGGGCGTGAACAAGGCCGAGGGCCGACAGGGCGCCGACGCCGCGATGGAGGCCTGGAGCCTCGGCTTCGGCCAGCCCATCCCCCTCTCGGCCGAGCATGGCGAGGGCATGGGCGACCTCTACACCGCCCTGCAGGAGGCGATGCAGGAACACGAGGCCCAGGCCGCCGCCGCCTCGCAGCCGGTCGCCGACGACGACCTCGAGGCGCCCGCGGGCGACGCCGAGGGCGACGGGATCGAGCCGGGCGCGCCCCAGAAGCCGATCCAGATCGCCGTGGTCGGCCGGCCCAACGCGGGCAAGTCGACGCTGATCAACAAGATCCTCGGCGAGGACCGGCTGCTGACCGGCCCCGAGGCCGGCATCACCCGCGACGCGATCTCGGTCGAGATCGACTGGGCGGGCACCCGGATGCGGATCTTCGACACCGCCGGGATGCGCAAGAAGGCCCGCGTGTCGGAGAAGCTCGAGAAGCTCTCGGTATCCGACGGCCTGCGCGCGCTGAAGTTCGCCGAGGTGCTGGTGGTGCTGGTCGACGCCGACAAGCCCTTCGAGACCCAGGACCTGCGCATCGCCGACCTCGCCGAGCGCGAGGGCCGGGCGGTGGTGATCGGCGTCAACAAGTGGGACCTGGTCGAGGACCGCAACGGCGCCCTGAAGCTGCTGACCGAGGAGTTCCACCGCCTGATGCCCCAGCTCAAGGGCGCGCCGGTGGTGCCGGTCTCGGCGCTCTCGGGCGAGGGGCTGGAGCGGCTGCGCGCGGCGATCCTCAAGGCGCGCTCGCGCTGGGAGATGCGGATCTCGACGGCGAAGCTGAACCAGTGGCTGGGCGAAATGACCTCGGCCCATCCGCCCCCCGCGCCGGGCGGGCGGCGGATCAAGCTGCGCTACATGACCCAGGCGAAGACGAGGCCGCCGACCTTCGTCGCCTTCTGCTCGCGCCCCGACGAGCTGCCCGACAGCTACAAGCGCTTCCTGGTCAACGGCCTGCGCCGCGACTTCGGGATGGAGGGCACGCCGATCCGCCTGAACTGGCGCAAGGGCGAGAACCCCTACGAGGGCAAGCGCAAGAAGCGCTGAACCCGGGAGGACCGGTCTACAGGCGCCCTGCGGGCGGGCTTGGCTGCGGCGCGCTCGTGGGGGCGTTGGGAAGGATCGTCGGGGGCGGGAGCCTCCGGCGGGCTCCTGACTCACCCAAGAACAAGCCCGCGCCTGTTCCCCGGATCCGTCTCTCGCTTGCGATGCCTGAGCGACTCGGCCCCCGGGGTCAAGGACAAGCCGCGCTTCGCGCGGTCGCTGCGCGATCCTTGACCCCGGGGGCCGAGTCGCTCTGGTCGGCATCCGCGAGAGACGGCTCCGGAGAACAGGCGCTTGGCGAGGGCTGGCGGACGTCGCGCCACAGGCGTCCGGGGCGGGCGTCGGGGCGTCAGGGGGCGCGGGCGATCCAGGCGGCGAGGGCGGGGTCGAGGCCCTCGGACGGTTTCGCGGGCGGGCGGGCGTAGGCGCCCCGGTCCGCGCCGCGCGGGGCGAGGCGGACCAGCGCCTCGGCCTGGGTCACGGCGGCGGAAATCGGGTCGATCGCCACGCAGGGCAGGTCCGGGGCGAGGTCGCGCGCGAGGCCCGCGAGCGGCGCGCCGCCGAAGATCACCGCGTCGGCCTCGTCCTCGCGCGCCATGCGCTCGGCGAGGCGCAGGAGGGTGTCGCGCATGGTCGAGGCCACCTCGGTCACCGGGCCGTCGATGTCCTCGGCCGAGCGCAGGCCGGCGAAGCGGGCCTCGAGCCCCAGGTCGCGCACGGAGGCGTGATACCACGGCTTCAGCCAGGGCGCGAAGGTCACCACCCCGAAGCGGCGGCCGAGCTGGCAGGCGGCCAGCATCGAGGCCTCCGCCATCCCCGTCACCGGCAGGTCGAAGAGCTCGCGCGCCGCGTCGAGGCCGGGGTCGCCGAAGGCCGCGATCACCACCGCGTCGACCTCGCGCGCATGGGGGGCGATCATCTCCAGCGCGATGGCGCCGGCGATCTGCGCCTCGGCGCGGGACGAGATGTAGGGGAAGCCGCGGGGCGCGGTGAGGGGGAGGATCTCGGTGCCGGGGGCGGCGACGGAGCGGGCGACCTGCGCCAGCCGCTCGGTCATCGCCTCGGTCATATTGGGGTTCGCCAGCAGGATCTTCATGGCGTGGGCTCCGGCAGAGAAGGCGTCCAGGGGGGCAGGCCGGCGGCGGCGCGCCAGCGCTGCGCGATGTCCCGGCGACGGGCAGGCCAGACCTCGCCGGTCTCGGCGAGGCGGGCGAGGGCGGCGAGCAGCGTCTCCAGCCCGCCGATGCGCGCGGGGCGGCCGATCAGGCGGGGGTGCAGGCCGATGGAGAGCATCCGCGCCTCGCCCCGGGCGGCCTCGGCGCGCAGGCGCTCGAGCGCGGCGAGGCAATAGTCGGCGAAGTCCCGCGCCTGGATGAAGCCGCCCCCCGGCTCGAAGCGCATGTCGTTGGTGTCGAAGGCGTAGGGCAGGACCACATGCGGGCGGCCGGCGACGGCGACCGTGTAGGGCAGGTCGTCGTCGTAGGCGTCGGAATCGTAGAGGAACCCGCCATGTTCGGCGAGCAGGCGGCGGGTGTTCGGAGAGGAGGCCGAGCGGGTGTGCCAGCCGACCGGCGCCGCGCCGGTCGCGGCGGCGACGGCGGCGTGGGCGCGGGCGATGGCGGCGCGCTCGTCGGCCTCGGCCATGCCGGCGTGGGATTCCCAGCGCCAGCCGTGGCAGGAGATCTCGTGTCCCGCCGCCTGCGCGGCCTGCACCAGCCAGGGCGTGCGCTCGGCCGCGCGGCCGCAGGTGGAGAAGGTCGCGGGGACGCCGTGGGCCGCCAGCGCGTCCAGCACCCGGCGGAAGCCCGCGCGCGCGCCATAGGCGAACTGGCTTTCCATGCAGGGATCGGGCAGGGCGTCGAGGCGCTGGTTCGCCTCGGGCAGACGCTCGTTCACGGCGTCGCCGTCGGCGACCGAGAACTCGGCCCCCTCCTCGACGTTCACCACCACCGAGACGGCCAGCCCCCGCCCCTCCGGCCAGGGCGGGGGCGGCGCGCCGTCCCACCAGCCGCGCAGGTTCCTGCGGTCGTCCATCGCGCCCCCCGAGCCACCCAGGGGCGCAGCGTCGCACGCGCCGCGGCGCCGGGCAAAGGGCAGGGCGTCGCGCCCGGGGAACCGGCACGAGTCCAGGCGCTGTCCGCTGGCCGGCGGCCCGTGGAGAAGGGAGTTTCGACAGCGGCGGACATGCGTTCGGCAAGGGAGCGGAGCCGGGATGCAGCCGGCCGCGATCTGGTCGGGGAAGTCGGGCGCCGCCTGCCTCGCGCTGGGCTTCGCCCTCGACGGGGCGGACGCCGGCGATGTGCGTGGCGGCGCTGGCGGCGGATCACGCCCGCGCCGCCCTCGGCCCCGGCGGCGCGCTGCTCGGGAGCCGGCGCCGGCGCGGCGCCCCTGGGGTCCGACCTGGGCGTGACGCAGATGCGCGACGAGCGCGCGGCCGACCTCGCCGCGGCCCTCGGAGCGTTCCGGCCGGACGCCGCGCCCTCCGCCGCCCGGCGCGGCGTCGCCTGAGGCCGCGGTTCAGCCGCGGTTCAGCGCCGCGCGCGTAGCCCTGCCGCAGGGTCGGGCGCGGGCGGTTCGAGGTTGGCTCGGCCGACGGTCCGCCCGGGCGGAGGTTTCCGCCGCGATTTCAAGGGAGATCGTCATGCTCCAGCTTTCCTTGCGCGCCGCGGCCGCGGCCCTGGCCGCGCTGCTCGCCGCCGGGTCCCTCGCCGGGCCGGCCGCCGCCCAGGACAAGGACGTCCGGGTCGAGTTCGGCGTGCTGACCTGCACGCTCGCCGACAAGACCAACCTGATCATCGTCTCCTCGACCAAGTTCGACTGCGTCTTCGAACATGCCGACGACCGCCCCACCGAGGAGCTGACCGCCGAGATGGGCAAGCTGGGCGCGGACCTGACCATCAAGGCCGAGGAGACGCTGAAATGGGCGGTGCTCGCGCCCTCGATCGACGCCGAGGTCTCGGCGATGGAGGGCGACTACTTCGGCGTCGGCGCGGACGTGGCCGTGGGCAAGGGCGTGGGGGCGAACGCGCTGCTGGGGGGCTTCGACAAGTCCTTCGCGCTGCAGCCGCTGTCGGTCTCGACCTCGGACGGCGTCGGCGCCTCGCTGGCGATCGAGCGCTTCACGCTGGACTACGTGGGCCTGGCCGAGTGAGCTGAGCCCGAACGCCGGCCGGCCGGGCGGCGTCGCCTGGTCGGCCGGCGCTCCGCGAGGGGCCGCGTCCTTTGCCGGGGGCGTGCGGGGCGGCGGGGCCGCCGCCGCGGTCCCGCCGTGGCGGGTCGGCGTTCGCGGCGGAAATTCAACGGCTTCGCGCGCCTGCGCCGTTGCCCGCCCGCCGCCCGGCGCGCTATTTCTGCAGGCCGGGGCAGGTCGCGGCCCGCCCGCCAGCGTCGCGTCCTCCACGGCGGCGCACAGCACCGGAGCCCGCCCATGCGCCGCCTCGCGTCCCCGATCCTCGTCCTGCTGGCGGCCCTGGCGCTGTCCGCCGGGGCCGATGCGCAGGAGGCGGGCTACGTCGGCTCGCAGAGCTGCGCAGGCTGCCACCGGGCGGAGGCGGAGGCCTGGACCGGCTCCCACCACGACCTCGCCTGGACCCTGCCGGAGGAGGGCCGCGCGCTGGGCGACTTCTCGGGCGTGGAGCATGACGAGAACGGGCTCGCCGCCCGCTTCACCACCGACCCCGACGGGACGCCCCGCATCGCCGTGACCGAGGCCGACGGCGTCCGCGCCGCCTACCGGGTGCGCGGGGTGATCGGCATCGCCCCCCTCCAGCAATACGTGCTGGAGACCGAGCCGGGCCGGCTGCAGAGCTTCGACCTCGCCTGGGACGCCGAGCGGGGGGCCTGGTATCACCTCTACCCCGACCAGGACCTGCCTCCGGGCGACGGGCTGCACTGGACCGGGCCCTACAAGACCTGGAACAGCCGCTGCGCCGAGTGCCACGCCACCGGCTACGACAAGGGCTACGACCCGCGCAGCGGGCGCTACGCCTCGAGCCAGGCCGAGATCGGGGTGGGTTGCGAGGCCTGCCACGGCCCCGGGCGCGGCCATGTCGACTGGGCGCAGGGCGGGCAGGGCACGGACCCGGGCTTCGCCGTCGACGTCTCGCAGACCGGGGCGGCGATGGAGCAATGCGCCGGCTGCCACTCCCGCCGCGAGGCGTTCCTGCCGGGCAACCCGCCGCCCGGAACGCCCTATGCGGACGCCTACAGCCTCGCGCTTCTGCGCCCCGGCCTCTACCACGCCGACGGGCAGATCCTGGACGAGGTCTACGTCTACGGCTCGTTCCTGCAGTCGAAGATGCATCGCAAGGGCGTGGGCTGCATGGACTGCCACGACCCCCACGCGGCGCAGGTGAAGATCGAGGGCGACGCGCTCTGCGCCCAGTGCCACTCGCCCGCCGGCAACCCCGAGTTCCCGTCCCTGCCGCTCGTGGACTTCGCCTCGGCCGAGCACCACTTCCACCCGCAGGACTCCGACGGCGCGCGCTGCGTCTCCTGCCACATGGTCTCGCGCGACTACATGGGGATCGACGGGCGGCGCGATCACTCGTTCCGGATCCCGCGGCCGGATCTGGCGGCGCTGACCGGCGCGCCCGACGCCTGCACCGGCTGCCACGCCGACCGCGACCCCGCCTGGGCCGCGGCCGAGATCGCGGCCCGCCATCCCGACGCCGCCGCCCGCCCGCATTTCGGAACCACGCTCGCGCGTGGGCGCGCGAACGCCGCCGCCTCGGCCGGCGAGCTGGCCGCGCTCGCCCTCGACCCCGAGCAGCCCGGCATCGCGCGCGCCACCGCCCTGTGGCTGATGGAGGGCGCGCAGGACCCCGAGGCGGCGCGCCGGGCGCTGCCGCTGCTCTCGGATCCCGACCCGCTGGTCCGCGCGGCCGCCGTCGGCGCCCTGCGCCCGCTGAGCGCGCAGGAGAGCTTCGCCCAGCTGGCGGTCCTGCTGCGCGACCCCGCCCGCCTGGTCCGCCAGGCCGCGGCCCGCGCCATGCTGGGCGCGCCGGTCGCCTATATGCCCGAGCGGACCTCGACCGACCTGCGCGCCGCCCTCGGCGAGTGGCAGGGCGCGATGGCCGCGCGCCTCGACTTCCCCGAGACGCATCTCCAGCTCGGCGGCTTCGCCCTGACCACCCGCCGTTTCCCGGCGGCGGCCGCCGCCTTCGCCGAGGCGACCGAGCTCGACCCCCAGCTGATCGACGCCTGGCACATGCGCGCCCGCATCGCCGCCGCGACCGAGGGGGCGGAGGCCGCCCAGGCGATCCTCGCCGACGCGCTCGCCGCCAACCCCGGCGACCCGACGCTCGAGGACCTGATGCGCCAGGCGGGCGGGCGGCCGTGAGCCGCGCGGCCCCGCCGGCGCCCGTAGCCGCGATCCGCCCGGCCCGGCCCGAGGAGGCCGCCCCCCTCGCTGCGCTGCATGTCGAGGTCTGGCGCGAGACCTACCGCGACCTCGCCCCGCCCGAGGCCCTGCGCCGGCTGGACGAGGCCCGCCGCCTGCCGTTCTGGCGCGCGACCCTCGCAGGCGGGGAAGCGGGCGCCGGCGCGCTGGTCGCCGAAGGCCCGCAGGGCCTGCTGGGCGTGAGCGCCTTCGCGCCCGCGGGCCACCCGGCGATGGCGGGCGCGGCGGAGATCAAGCATCTCTACGTGCGCCGGGCCGCCCGGGGCGGAGGCCTCGGCGCCCGCCTGCTGTCGGAGACGCTCGCCGGGCTCCGCGCGCGGGGCCACGCCGCCGCGGCCCTCGCGGTGGTCGAGCAGAACGCCGGCGCCCGCGCCTTCTACGCGGCGCAGGGGGGCGAGGAGGCGGGGCGCTTCACCGACCCCGGTCCGCTGTGGCGATCGTCGAACATCGTGGTGCGCTGGCGCCTCGACTGACCCCGGCAGGCCGGACGCCGGGGTCGGCGCAGCGCCCGCTCCGCCGGCGACGGACGCTCAGACGGCCGCTTCGCGCGCCCGGCGGTATTCGAGGTCGCGCAGCACCCGGCGCTGGACCTTGCCGGAGACGGTCTTGGGCAGCTCGTCCAGGAACTCGATCTTGCGCGGATACTTGTAGGGCGCGGTCTGGGCCTTCACGTGGTCCTGCAGGACCCTGGCCATCGCCTCGTCGCCCACATGGCCCGCGTGCAGCACCACGAAGGCCTTCACCACCACGCCCCGCTTCTCGTCCGGGCTCGCCACGCAGGCGCACTCGCGCACCGCGTCATGGGACATCACCGCCCCCTCCACCTCCGCCGGCCCGATCCGGTAGCCGGCCGCGTTGATCACGTCGTCCGCCCGCCCCTCGTACCAGAAGTACCCGTCCGCATCCTTGCGCGCGAGATCGCCCGTCATGAACCACCGCGATCCGTCCGCGGCGGTCCGGAAACAGGCCTCGGTCCGCTCCGGGTCGCGCCAGTAGCCCAGCATCAGGCCGTCGAACGGGCATTTCAGCGCCACCGCCCCGGTCTCGCCGGGGGGCAGAGGCGCGCAGGTCTCCTCGTGGACCACGTCCACCGGGAACCCCGGCATCGGCAGGCCCATCGAGCCCGGCCGGATCTCGGTGCAGGGGAAGTTGGCGATGGACATGAAACTCTCGGTCTGCCCGTAGCTTTCCAGGAACTTGGTGCCCGAGAGCCGCATCCACCGCTCGGCCGTCGGCGCGTCCAGGCTCTCGCCCGCGGTGATCGAGAGGCGCAGCTTCGTCAGGTCGAAGCTCGCCACGTCCTCCCCCAGCATCCACCGATACTCCGAGGCGGCGGCGGCGTAGATCGTCACTCCCCAGTCCTGGATGAGCTGGAGGCGCATCTTCGGGTCGAACGGCCCGTCATGGACGAAGGCGCAGACCCCCGCCAGCCACGGCCCCATCAGCGTCGAGGTCGCGTTGAACCCCCAGGCCGTGTCCGCCGTGCCCCAGCAGACGTCCTCCTTCGACTGGTCGTTCATGTCGAACCAGTAGGCCGCGATCTCGATGAACCCCAGCGCGAACCAGGCCGAGTGCGTCACCCCCTTCGGCGTCCCCGTCGAGCCGGAGGTGAAATAGATGTAGCCCGGATCCTCCCGCGCCATCCGCTCGGAGGCGATCTCCTCCGACGCCCCGTCCATCGCCGCGTGGACGTCGGTCCAGCCGGCGGCCTCGCCCTGGCCGTAGGGCACGACCAGCCGGGCGCAGCCCTCGGGGACGAGCCCCTCGAACTTCGCGGTCTCGCCCGGCACGGTGAGGATCGCCGCGGGCTCGGTCGCCCCGATCCGGTATTCGAGGTCCTTGCGGGTCAGCATCGTCAGGCAGGGAACCACGATCGCCCCGAGGCGCGACAGCGCCGTGACCGCGATCTGCCACTCCGGGATCCGGGGCAGCATCACGACGACCCGGTCGCCGCGGGCGACGCCCGCCGCGCGCAGCGCATTGGCCATCCGTTTCGAGAGCACGGCGATCTCGGCGAAGGTGAAGCGCTTCGAGGCGCCCTCGGCGTTGGTCCAGATCAGCGCCTGCCGCTCGGGGTCCTGCGCGTGGCCGTCGACGATGTCGGCGAAGCAGAAGCGCTCGGGCGGGGGCGGGCGGCGATGGGCGCGGGCGGTCTCGTGGTAGTCGACCATCGGGGGCAGCAGCATGCGTCTCTCTCCCTGACGAGCGTCTCTTGCCGGACGCTCCTTCGCCCCTCCCCGGGGCGCGGGGCGCGCGGGGCTCTCTGCGGCCCCGTCGCGCGGTTTCAGCCGATGCGGTGCAGCGCCCGGCCCATCAGCGCCACGGCGGTGGCGTGCAGCAGGTCGCCGGTGGCCTTCGGCGCCCGGCCCGCGCAGGCGCGCGCGTGGGTGCCCTCCAGGATGATGCCCAGCCGGAAGCAGGCGAGCACGACGAACCAGTCGACATGGTCGAGGCTGCGTGGCGACAGCGCGGCGTAGCGCGCGATCAGCTCGTCGGCGGTGGGGAAGCCGTCCCAGGGCTCGACCTTGAGCACCGGCAGCTCCGGTCCGCCGGAGCCGGGATAGCAGGCGACGATCCAGCCCAGATCCACCAGCGGGTCGCCGATGGTGGCGAGCTCCCAGTCCACGATGGCGGCGAGGTCGCCGGAGCCCGGGCGATACATCACGTTTCCGAATTGATAGTCGCCATGAAGGATGCCGGGCGGCTGCTCAGGGGGCAGGTTCGCGCGCAGCCAGTCGGCGATGCGGTCGACGCCGGGCAGTCCCGCGCGGCCGGGCCATTCCGCGTGGCGCTCGTAGTCCTTGAGCTGCCCCAGCCAGCGGTCGGCCTGGCGGGCGATGTAGCCCTCGGGCTTGCCGAAATCCTCGAGCCCTGCCGCCTTGTAGTCGACCGAGTGGAGGGCGGCGATGCCTTCCACCAGCGCGAACCCCATGCGCCGGCGGATGGCGGGGTCGGAGCGGTGGGGCTCGGGCAGTCCGGTGACGGCGTTGAAGCCCTCGACCGGCTCCATCAGGTAGAAGGCGACGCCCAGCGGCTCGGGGTCCGTGCAGGCGGCGATCAGGCGGGGATGGGGCGCGTCCGAGCCGGCGAGGGCGGCGAGGACGCGGGCCTCCCGTTCCATGGTCCGGTTGGAGCCCTGGCGGGGGACCGGCGGCGGGCGGCGCAGGACATAGTCCCGCCCCGCGCGCCGGAAGCGCAGCAGCACATTCTGGGTGCCGCCGGAGAGCGGGCGGGCGGCCTCGATCGGCCCCTCGCCCAGGTCTTCCGCGTCCATCCAGGCGGCGAGACGGTCGAGGTCCACGCCCCCGACCTCCCTTTTCCCCTGTGTGTCAGGGGCCTGGCTCACAGAACCAAACCTCCGTCGCAGGCGATGGTCTGGCCGGTGACATAGGCCGCCAGCGGCGAGGCCAGGAACAGGCAGACGCCGGCCATGTCCTCGGGTTTTCCGAAGCGGCCCATGGGGATGCGGGACCGCATTGCGTCGGCGCGATCCTCGCGGGCGGTGGTGACCTCGGTCATCCTTGTGGGCACGAAGCCGGGGGCGAGGCCGTTGACCCGCACGCCGGAGCGGGCGTAGGCGGCGCCGAGCGTGCGCACCAGCGCCACCGCGCCGGCCTTGGAGGCGTTGTAGGCCGGGTTGCCGACGGTGGCGTGGTAGGCCGCGGTGGAGCTGACCACGATCGCCGAGCCCTTGGTTTTCTCCAGCATCGGCAGGAACTTGTCGATGATGACCATGTTGGCGGTGAGGTTTACGTCCGTAACCTCCTGGAATCCCTTCCACTTGAACTCGCCGCGCTTGTAGATCACGTGGCCCTGGGCGCAGACCACCACGTCGAGGCTGTCGAAGGGGGCCTGCCAGTTCTCCACCGCCTCGAAGTCGGAGACGTTCATCTGGTGGTAGTGGATGCCCTCGAGGTCCGATTCCGGCACGCCCTCGTAGTCCTTGGCGGAGGGTTTGCGGGCCCAGACGTGGACCTCGGCGCCGCGCTTGCGGAAGCCTTGAGCGACGGCGTTGCCGATGCCGGCGGAGCCGCCGACGACCAGGACCCGCTTGCCGGAGAAATCGGTGTCTTTCACGTCCATTACCCGGCCTCCTTCACACGCTGGGCCTGCTTCTCCTGCGCCTTCCAGCGCACGTAGTCGGGGAACATCTCCGGGTTGGGCTTGTATTGCTTCAGCAGCTGGCGGGCGACGACGGACTTGTGGACTTCGGTCGGCCCGTCGGCGAGGCCGATCATGAAGCTGTTCATCAGGTGGTCCGAGAACGGCACGTCGGTGGTGATGCCCAGCGAGCCGTGAAGGTGAAGCGCCATCGAAGAAATGTCGTGCAAGACCTTGGTCATCATGACCTTCACCGCCGAGACCTCCTGGCGCAGGTCGCGCCAGTCACGGCCCTGGTCGGCGAGCCAGGCCGTCTCGAGCACCATCAGGCGGAACTGGCGCAGCTGGATCCAGGCGTCGGCGATCCGCTCCTGCACCATCTGCTGCTTCCACAGGGGCTCGCCCTTGGTCTGGCGGCTCACGACCCGCTCGCAGGTCATGTCGAGGCATTTCTGGCTCTCGGCGATGGCGCGCATGGCGTGGTGGAGGCGGCCGCCGCCGAGGCGGGTCTGGGCCACCGCGAAGCCATCTCCCCGTCCGCCCAACAGGTTCTCGGGCGGGACGCGCACGTTGGTCCAGCGGACGTGGGCGTGCTCGGGCTCGGCCTGGCCGTGGTAGCCGTAGTCGCGGATGATCTCGATGCCGGGGGTCTTGGCGTCGACGATGAACATCGACTGGCGGCGGTAGGGGTCGTTCGCCTCGGGCTCGGTCTTCACCATGATGATGTAGAAGGCGGCGAACTTGGCGTTCGAGCTGAACCACTTCTCGCCGTTGATCACCCAGCCGTCGCCGTCCTGCTCGGCGGTCGTCTGGATCATCAGCGGGTCCGCGCCGCCCTGCGGCTCGGTCATCGCGTAGCAGGACACGATCTCATTGTTCAGAAGGGGTTCCAGCCACTTCTTCTTCTGCTCGGGCGTGCCGAAATGGGCCAGGATCTCGGAGTTGCCGGTGTCGGGCGCCTGGGTGCCGAAGGTGATCGGACCGAAGCGCGACCGCCCCAGCTGCTCGTTCATCAGCGCCAGTTTCAGCTGCCCGTAGCCCTTGCCGCCGAGATGCGGGCCGAGGTGGCAGGCCCAGAGACCCCGCTCCTTCACCTTGGCCTGGAGGGGACGCACCAGGCGCTTGAAGCCCTCGTCGTGGATGTTCCACTGGCTGGGCAGGACGTGGTCCAGGGGCTCGACGTTCTCGCGCACGAAGTCGCGGATCCAGTCGAGCTCCTTCTGGAACTCGGGGTCGGTCTCGAAAGACCACATGGGCGTTTCCTCCGGTTTCTTTCGGCGCAGGGTCGCGCAGGCGGTCGGCGCTTTCCAATATCGGATTCTTGGGCGATCATTCGGGATCGCTTATGGATCGGAGCGCCGATGGACCTCGAAGCCACCCCCTTCCGCGCCTTCGTGAAGGTCGCCGAGCATGAAAGTTTTACGCGGGCGGCCGCCGAGCTGAACATCTCTCAGCCGGCGTTGTCGGCGATGATCAAGGAGATGGAGCGCCGGCTGGGGTTCCGGCTGTTCGAGCGGACCTCGCGCAGGGTGTCGCTGACGCGCGAGGGGCGGGCGCTGATCACCAACGCCAAGCGCGTGGTGCTGGAGCATGACTGGGCGCTGCAGCGGGCGAGGGAGATCCTTTCCAACGATTTACGGATTGCGGCGCCGCTCGACTCCACCCTCATCGCCGAACGCGCGGCGCTGACGGAGGCGTTCGCGACCCAGCATCCGAAGGCCAGGATCGACGTGCTGGCGCTGAGCCCGTCGCGCCTCTACGACGCGGTGCGCACGGACGAGGCGGACCTGGCGCTGACGCTGGAGCCCTCGGCGCGGGACGAACTGTCGCCGATCAATGCGGTCCGGGGGGCGGAGTTCGAGGCGCGGGTGCTGGCGACGCGCCGCGTGGGGCTGCTGGCGCCGCCGGGGCATCCGTTCTTCGGGCGGGCGAAGGTAACGGAATCCGAATTGAAGGGCGTGCGGGTCGCCGTGGTGGGGCGGGTGCATGGGGGGCCGCTGGCCTCGGGCGTGGGGCGCTGGCTGGCGGAGGTCGGCGCCGAGACCGTGAGGACGGGCGAGGCGGATGCCATCTCCTTGATGCGGCTCGCTTTGCGCACGGGAGTGGCGGCGGTTGATATCGGCTGGTTCGAGATGGCGCGGCCGGCGGTGGGGCCCTCGCTGGCCACGGTGGGGATCGAGGGGCGTGGGGTCTCCACCGATCTGGTGATGCTGCGCAAACCCCGTGCGCCCCGCCCGCTGGCGGAGCGCTTCTGGAGTTTTGCGGGCGCGCGGGCCGAGGCCTCGCCGCTCTAGGCGCGGCGGATGGTCAGGCCGCCGTCGACGGGGAGCGCGGTGCCGGTGATGTAGCTGGCCGAGGGCAGGGCGAAGCTGAGCACGCCGTTGGCGATGTCCTCGGGGTCGCCGTAGCGTTTCAGGGCGGTGCGGCGCTTGGCGTAGATCACCTTGTGCTCCTCGGGGATGCGCTCGGTGATGCCGGAGCGGATCGGGCCGGGGCAGATGGCGTTGACGGTGATGCCCTCGGGGCCGAGGTCGCAGGCGAAGCCGCGGGTGATGCCGATGACGCCGTGCTTGGCGGCGACGTAGGCGGTGTTGCCGGGGGTGGCGCCCAGGCCCTCGGTCGAGGCGATGTTGATCACCCGGGGGTTGGCGGATTTGCGCAGCCAGGGCAGGGCGGTGCGGATCGTGCGCTGGTGGGCGGTCAGCATGCCGTCGAGGGCGCGGGCCCACTGGGTCTCGTAGGCGTCGGGGTCGTCGATGGGGGCCCAGGCGGAGAAGCCGGCGTTGTTGACGAGGATGTCGAGGCCGCCGAAGTGGTCGGTCGCCGTCTTGATCCCGGCCTGGATGGCGTCGAGCTTGGAGACGTCCATGGCGAAGGCGAGGACCTCGCCGATCGAGGGGTCGTCCTTGCGGGCCTCGGCGATCTCGGCGGCGACGGCGTCCACGCCCTCCTGCGTGAGGTCGGAGATGGCGACCTTCGCGCCCTCCCGCGCGAAAAGATGCGCGGTCGCGCGGCCCATGCCGGAGGCGGCCCCCGTGACGAAGGCGATGCAGCCGGCGATGGAGCGCGAGCGGTGCTGATAGGGGGGCAGGTTGGTCATCCGGGTCTTCCTCCGAGCGCGGCGCGTTGCGGCCGCTTGTTGATTGGCGCGCAGGGCGAGGGCCCGCGCGGCCTTTCAGGGGGAGCATGACGGAGGGGCGCCGCGCAAGAGGTCTGTAAGGGAGACGGATGAGGTCGCGTCGCGCGGCGGCGGCCCCAGGCGGGCGCCCCGGGCTTGACCCGGGGCCTGTCGCGGCCGGGAGCGGGCGCTTCGCCGGCGGGCGGGCGCGGCGCTTGCGGCGGAAGCCCCGGGTCAAGCCCGGGGCGCCTGCGCGCGAATGTCAGTCGAAGGTGCGGTAGGAGCGCACGGCCTCGCGGTCGTAGCCCTCGGTCGCGGACATCAGCTGGGCGGTATAGGGCTCGGACGGCGTGTGGGCGCGCAGGGTGTCCTCGGTGACCTCCTCGACCATGCGGCCGCGGTTCATCACCGCCACGCGGCCGCAGAGATGGGCCACCACGGCGAGGTTGTGGGAGACCATCAGGTAGGTCAGGCCGCGGTCCTGCTGCAGGCGCTTGAGAAGATTGAGGATCTCGGCCTGGACGGAGACGTCGAGGGCGGAGGTCGGCTCGTCCAGCAGCAGGATCTCGGGCTCCAGGATCAGGGCGCGGGCGACGGCGATGCGCTGGCGCTGGCCGCCGGAGATCTGGTGGGGGTAGCGGAAGCGGAACTCGGGGCCGAGGCCGACGTCCTTCAGGGCGGCGAGGATGCGGGCGTCGCGGTTGTTCAGGCCGTGGATCTCGAGGGGCTCGCGCAGGATGGCGTCGACGGTGTGGCGGGGGTGGAGCGCGCCGTAGGGGTCCTGGAAGACCATCTGCATGGCGCGGGCCTCGGCCTTGGTGCGCTTGGACGTGAGATAGCGGCCGTTGACGCGGATCGTGCCGGACCACTGCGGGTTGATGCGGGCGATGGCGCGCAGGATGGTGGATTTGCCGGAGCCGGATTCGCCCACCAGGCCGTAGCTTTCGCCCTCGGCCACCGAGAAGGAGACGTTGCGGACCGCGTGGACGGTCGAGGCGCCCTCGCCGAAGGTGATGGAGAGGTTCTCGATCTCGATCATCGGCGCGCCTCGGTCAGCCAGGCGGGGTCGCGGTCGAGCACGGGGAGCATCTCCTGGCGATGGTCGAGGCTGGGGAGGCAGTTCAGCAGGCCGCGGGTGTAGGGGTGCTGCGCCTCGTGCAGGCGGCCGGCCTCCAGGACCTCCATGATGCGGCCGCCGTACATGACGATGACGCGGTCGCAGAAGCTGGCGACCAGGTGGAGGTCGTGGGAGATCAGGACGAGGCCCATGCCGCGGTCGCGGACCATGTCGTCGAGGAGCGCCAGCACCTGCATCTGGACGGTGACGTCGAGGGCGGAGGTGGGCTCGTCGGCGATCAGGACGTCCGGTTCCGGGATCAGCATCATCGCGATCATCACCCGCTGGCCCATGCCGCCGGAGACCTGGTGGGGGTAGAGGTGGAAGACCTTCTCCGGCTCGCGGATCTGCACGGTCTCCAGCATCTCCAGGGCGCGGCGGCGGGCGACGCGCTTCGAGGCGTGCGCGTGGATCGCGTAGGCCTCGGCGATCTGCTCGCCGACCTTGACCACCGGGTTCAGGGAGAAGCGGGGGTCCTGCATGATCATCGAGATGCGGGCGCCGCGGATTTTCCTCAGCGTCCGGGGGGAGGCTTTCAGCAGGTCGATGCCGTCGAAGGTCATCCTGTCGGCGTCGATGCTCCCGTTGCGGGCGGTCAGGCCGAGGATGGCGCGGCCGGTCTGGGATTTGCCGGAGCCGGACTCGCCGACGATGCCGAGGCGCTCCCGGCCCAGGGTGAAGGAGACGCCGCGGACGGCCTCGATGGGGCCGTGAGGGGTGCGGAAGGAGACGCGGAGGTTCTCGACCTCGATGAGGGGTTCGCTCATGCGGAGGCGCTCTTGGGGTCGAGGACGTCGCGAAGGCCGTCGCCGAGGAGGCAGAAGCCGAGCGAGACCAGGAAGATGGCGGCGCCGGGGGCCGTCGGGACCCACCACTGGTCGAGCAGGAACTGGCGGCCGGTGGAGATCATCGCGCCCCACTCGGGCAACGGCGGCTGGGCGCCGAGGCCGAGGAAGCCGAGGCCCGCCGCCGTCAGGATGATGCCGGCCATGTCGAGGGTCAGGCGGACGATCACCGAGGCGAGGCAGAGCGGGACCACGTGGCGGCGGATGATGCGGAAGGTGGAGGCGCCCTGCGCCTCGGCGGCGACGATGAAGTCGGATTTGCGGATGGTCAGGACCTCGGCCCGGGCGATGCGGGCGTAGGGGGACCAGGTGGTGAGCGCGATGGCGAGGACGGCGTTCTCGATGCCGGCGCCCAGCGCCGCGACGAAGGCCAGCGCCAGGATCAGGCGGGGGAAGGCGAGGAAGATGTCGACGATGCGCATCAGCACCGCGTCCACCCAGCCGCCGGCGTAGCCCGCGATGGTGCCCACCGCGAGGCCGATGGGGGCCACGATGATCGAGACCAGGATGACGATGTAGAGGGTGATGCGGGAGCCCCAGACGATCCGGTCGAAGATGTCCCGGCCGAGCTGGTCGGTGCCGAGCCAGTGCTCGGCCGAGGGGGGCAGCAGGCGGGCGCCGAGGTTCGGCGTCAGGCCGTCGGTGGCGGTGATCCAGGGGGCGAAGGCGGCGGCCAGCAGCAGCGCGGCCACGATCACGAAGCCCGCCATCGCGATCGGGTTGGAGCGGAAGCCGACCCAGCCGAGATAGCCGCGCTGCGCCCGCGCCTGCCAGGTGGAGGCCGGCGACGGGTCCATCAGCCAGCCGCGAAGCCCCGCGGCCCGGGGTTGGGTGGCCATGGTCATGCGAGGGTCCTCATGCGCGGGCCCTCGGGTCGGCGAGCTTGTAGAGCAGGTCGGAGAGCATGTTGATCCCCACGAAGCAGATGCCCACCACGACCGTCCCGCCCAGAACCGCGTTCATGTCGGCGTTGAACAGCGAGGTGGTGATGTACTGGCCGATGCCGGGCCAGGCGAAGACGGTCTCGGTCAGGACCGAGCCCTCCAGCAGCGAGGCGTAGGTCAGGCCGATGATGGTGATCAGCTGCACCAGCACGTTGCGGAAGGCGTGCCGCCAGATCACCGAGAACTCGGAGGCGCCCTTGATCCGGGCCGCCAGGATGTACTCCTGGCCAAGCTGGTCGAGCATGAAGCTGCGCGTCATCCGCGCGATGTAGGCCAGCGCGTAGAGGCCCAGGACCGAGGCCGGCAGCACAAGGTGCGAGACGGCGTTCCAGAAGATGTCCCACTCGCCCTGCAGGGCGCTGTCGATCAGGATCACGCCGGTCACGCTGTCGACGACGCCGTCGTAATAGATGTCGATGCGCCCGGGCCCGGCCACCCAGCCGAGGTTCCCGTAGAACACCAGCAGCCCCACCATGCCCAGCCAGAACACCGGCACCGAGTAGCCCGCGAGCCCCAGCACGCGCACCACATGGTCGATCCAGCGGCCCTGGTTGACCGCGGCCCAGACGCCCATGGGAATGCCCAGCAGGCAGCCCGCCAGGGTCGCGAGCGTCGCGAGCTCGAGCGTCGCGGGGAAGAACCTCAGGATGTCCTCGGTGACGGGCCGCGTGGTCATGATCGACATGCCGAAGTCGCCGGTCAGGATCTGGCCCAGGTAGCGCAGGTATTGCTCGTAGAGGGGCTTGTCCAAGCCCATCTCCAGGAACACGCGCTGATAGACCTCTTCCGAGGCGCGGTCGCCCACGACCGCGAGCACCGGGTCGGCGGGCATCACCCGGCCGATCACGAAGGTGATCGCCGTCAGCCCGAGGAAGGTGAGGACCAGCGACAGGACCGCGCCCGCCGTGGCCTTGAGGGCGCGCGGCGCCGCCGGGAAGGCTCCCGACGCCGCCGCGCTCGTCTGCTCCGTCAAGCGAGGGTCCTCACTTCGTCACGGTGCGGTAGTAGATCAGGTCGAAGGTCGGGCCCGAGACGAAGCCCTCGACCTCGGCCCGCATCACCGCCTGCTCGGTCTGCTGGAAGAGGATCGCGTAGGGGCCTTCCTCCATCAGCTTCTTCTGGATGTCGAAGTACTGCTGCTCGCGCGCGTCGACGTCGCCCTCGTTGCGGGCGTTCACGACCATCTCGTTCATGGCCTCGTCCATCCAGGCGTTCCGCCAGGCGAGCACGCCGGTCAGCTTCGCCTCGAGGGAGTTGTCCGGGTTGTGGGCGAAGGCGTCGAGGTTGGAGTGGGGGTCGACGTAGTCGGGCGACCACTGGGCGAGGATCAGGGCGTGCTTGCGGGCGCGATACATCGGCCACAGCGTCTTGCCCTCGGCCGTGGTGATCGAGGCCTTGATGCCCGCCATCGACAGGGTCGCCTGAACGGCCTGCGCGATCTCGGGGTAGGGCGACTGGTTGAGCGTGTCCATCTGGATCTCGAACCCATCGGGATAGCCCGCCTCGGCCAGCAGGGCCTTGGCCTTCTCGACGTCGAGCGCGTAGGGCGTCTCGGTGTAGCCGGCCCACATGCCGCCGGGCCAGGCGGCCTGGTGGACCTTGAACTGGCCCTTCAGGAAGCTGTCGGCCATGCCCTTGTAGTCGACGAGGTAGCGGATCGCCTCCATCACCTTGGGGTTGCCCAGGATCTCATGGTCCTGGTTGCCGGCCATGTAGATCAGGGCCGCCTTGGCGTCGGTCTGCACCTTCACCGAGGAGTCGCTCTCCAGCGCCGCCACCATGTCGGGGGTCAGGTCGCGGGCGAGGTCGATGTCGCCCTTCTCGATCATCAGCCGCTGGGCCGCGGGCTCGGCCACGTGGCGCACGATGGCCCGCTTCACGCCCGGCGCGCCGGAGCGGAAGGTCTCGTTGGCGGTCATCGAGACGAGCTCGTTGGCCTTCCAGGTCTGCAGGCTGAAGGGCCCGGAGCCGGCGGAGTTGTTCTTCAGCCAGGCGTAGCCCATGTCGCCGTCGGTCGCGTTCTCCTCGACCGTCTTCATGTCGACGATGGAGGCGACGCCGGCCGAGAGCGCGTTGAGCACGAGCGCGGGCGAGAACTCCTCGGTGATCTCGACCACCGCCTTGCCGTCCTCGACGCGCACCAGCTCGTCCACGTTCTCGGGCGTCCAGCCGAACTGGGTGATGATGAAGGACGGGGTCTTGTTGAGCTTCACCACACGGCGCAGCGAATAGACCACGTCGTCGGCGGTGACGGGGTTGCCGCTCTCGAAGGTCATGCCCTCGCGCATGGTGAAGGCGATGGTCTTGCCGTCGTCCGAGATCTCGTAGGACTCGCACACGCCGCAGACCAGCTTCGACATGTCGTCGGGCTCGAACCACATCAGGCGGTCGTAGATCTGGGCGATCATCTCGCCGCCCGAGAACTCGAACACCTCGGCCGGGTCGAGGGTGATGATGTCGGAGATGTCCTTCGCCATGACGAAGGTGTCGGCGGGCGGGGCGGCGCGCAGCGGACCCGCCGCCACGCTCGCCATCAGCGCCGAGGCGACGCCGAGCGTCGCCAGCCGACCCAGGGATCGTCTGCCCAGGAATTTCATGTGACCCTCCGCTGTTGCTCGCCGCGCCGGTCAGCGCGCGGCGGGTGCGGGCCGGCGTCGAGGCCGAGCCCATGATTTGTCGGCGCGGGAGGAGCCCGCGTCCGGGGGCCAGCGTGCAAGTATCGATATCGCATGTCCACAAGTGAATTCCGCCGCCGCGCCTGCGAAACGCGCGGCGGGGCGTCGCGCGCCGCGCGGAGGGGCGCCGCGAACGCGGACGGCCCCGGGGAGGGGATCCCCGGGGCCGTTTCGGATCGCGGGCGCGGGCGGTCTCAGGCCCTTGCGGGGCCCTGGTCCTCGGCGTTGGCGCGCAGGTGCAGGAAGATCAGCGCGATGCAGGCGAGCGTGGCGAGCCAGGTGGCCGCGGTCATCCACATCACCGTGCCCGGCGGCAGCAGGCACAGGGCCCCCAGCGCCAGGGCGGCCAGCCGCTCGACCGGGGTCAGGCGGCGGCGGCCGTAGCCGATCAGCGCCCCGGTGATCATCGGCACCGCCACGACCGTGGTGACGGTGGCCGCGAAGATCTCCCACAGGCTGCCCTGCATCAGCAGGCCCGGGTGGTAGACGAAGATGAAGGGCAGCACGAAGGCGATCCAGCCCAGGCGCACGCTCTCCCACGCCGTCTCCATCGCCCGGGCCCCGGCCATCGAGGCGGCGGCGAAGCTCGCCAGCGCCACGGGGGGCGAGATCATCGAGAGCAGGCCGAAGTAGAAGACGAAGAAATGCGCCTCCAGCTTGCCCACGCCGAGCTGCACCAGCGGCGGCGCCGAGAGCGTGGCGAGCAGCAGGTAGACGCCCGAGGTCGGCAGGCCCATCCCGAGGATGATCGAGACCACGGCGGTCAGCAGCAGCAGCAGGAGCAGCGAGCCCTCGCCGAGCTGCAGCAGCACGAAGGACAGCCCGAAGGAAAGGCCCGAGGAGGACAGCAGCCCGATGATCATGCCCGCGACCGCGCAGATCAGCAGGATCTCGGCCGCGTCGCGGCCCGCGTCGTAGAGCGCGCGGGCGACCTCGCCGAAGCGGATCCGGTGCAGGCCCGCGAGGTTCAGGAGCCCGATCGCCAGCAGCGCCAGCGAGGCCCAGACCACCGCGGTCTCGGCCTCCATGTTGAAGGCGAACATGCCGGTCAGGAGCGCGCCGATGGGCACGATCACCACCATCGCGTGGCGCAGGATCTCGCGCGCGGGCTTGGCCGCCTCCTGCTCGCCGGCGCCGAGGTCGTGCTTGTCGGCCAGAAGGGAGATCTGCACGTAGACGGCGTAGAAATACAGAAGCGCCGGGATCAGGGCGGCGATGATGATGTCCCGGTAGGGCATCTGCAGGAATTCGGACATCAGGAAGGCGGCGGCGCCCATCACCGGCGGCAGGATCTGGCCGCCGGTCGAGGCCACCGCCTCGATCGCGCCGGCGGTCTTGGGCTTGAAGCCCGCCTTCTTCATCGCCGGGATGGTCACCACCCCCGTCGACATCACGTTGGAGACCGCCGAGCCCGAGATCGAACCCATGAAGGCCGAGGCGATCACCGCCATCTTGGCCGTGGCGCCGCGCCTGTCGCCGGCGAGCGCGCGGGCCGCGTCGGTCAGCACGCCCGCGCCGCCGGTGATCACCAGCAGCCGGCCGAAGACGATGAACAGCACCACCACGAAGGCCGCGACCTGCAGGGCCGAGCCGAGCGTCGCGGCCGAATCCACGCCGATGAAGCGCACGATGTCCGCGGCCGGGATCGGCCGGCCCTGCAGCTTGCCCGGCACCAGGTCCGAGAACAGCGCATAGAGCACCAGCGCCCCCAGGATCGCGATCAGGCTCCAGGCGCCCAGCCGGCGCAGCCCCTCGAGCGAGACGACGGCGACGCCGATGCCCAGCGCCAGGCTCTCCTCGGGATGGAAGAACGCGCCCTCAGACAGCACCGGGAAGCGGACCAGCAGGTGCACGCCGACCCACAGGCTCGCCAGCGCCAGCGCCAGGTCCACGAAGACCAGCGCCCCGGTCCGCTCGGGGGCCGAGCGCAGGAAGACGGTGCAGGCCGCGAGGCCCAGCATCAGGCCGGCCACCTGCTCGGGGTAGAGCAGCAGGCCCAGCCAGAGCGGCGCGTTCAGCGCCCAGGCCACCGGCAGCAGCGCCACCACCAGGCACAGGGTCCACTGGATCGGAGTGAGGATGCGCCCGCTCATGGCCGCCTTTCGTCGATATCGGTCGGGAAGGATCGGGCCCCCGGCCCGCGAGGGGGGCCGGGGGCGGATGCGGTCAGGCCGCGGTCAGAGGATGCCCAGCTCCTCGCAGGCGGCGAGCGCCCCGGGGTGGAACTCCAGCTCGACGTTCTTGCACAGCAGCGCGGGGTCGAACTCGTTCCACATCGGCGAGGACTCCTTGAGCGCCGTCGCGTGGTTGTAGATCGACTTCACCACCGCCGAGACCACGTCGTCGGCGACGTCCTTGTTGGCCCACAGCAGGTAGTTGTAGGCGAAGATCGTGGCCGGCTCGTCGAGGCCGGGGATCTCCTCGGAGGCCTCCAGCGGGAACAGGAAGATGCCGGGCATCAGGTCCTTCATGCCGGGCAGGTTCTCCTCGGTCATCGACAGGAACTGGATGTCGCCCAGCGACGCCTCGAGGTCGTAGGCCGGGCGCGCGCCGACGGCGGAGATCGAGATCACGGTCTGGCCGGCCTTCAACGCCTCGTACATGCGCGGGAAGTTGGCGACGGGCACCTCGGTGACGTCGGCGTAGGTCAGTCCGCCGGCGGCGAGCGCCATGCGGATCACGAACTCGCCCAGGCTGTTGTCGGGGAAGCGGGGCACGCCCTTGCCCTTCACGTCGGCGAAGGTCTGGATGCCGGCGGACTCGGGCGTCACGATCCCGGCCTTGAACGGGAACAGGTTGGCGACCATCACCAGGTTGGGGTTGGGCTCGGTCGACATGCCCGTGCCTTCGATCGCGTACCAGGTCTGGGGGTAGTTCGCGACGCCGAACTCGATCTGGCCGGCGTTCACCAGCGGGATGTACTGGGAGGTGTTGGCCATGATCTGCGGGCGCATCTGCACCGCGCCGTCCTCGGACACCGCGTTGGCGATGGCGATGGCGAGCTGGTTGGTGGCGCCGCCCTGGGTGGTGCCGATGGCGACCGTCTGGGCCTGGGCGGAGACGGCCGCGAGGGCGCCCGCGACCAGCGCCGCGGCGGCGATCGGAAGGCGGGACGCGAGGCGCGTGCGGGTGAGGCTGGGCATGAGGCGGGTCCTTTCCTGATGGGCATCGCCGCCGCCCTTCTTCGCGGTGCGGGGCGGTCGGGGCGTGGGGCCGGGCAGGGGTCTCCAGCCCCCCGCCCGGCCCGTTATCATGTATACAAACCTGGGTCGGCGCCGGGATCCCCGGGGCGGGTCCCCGCCCTGCGCCGCGGGCGTGCGGAAGCGCCGGGCCGGACGGGACGCGCCTGGCGCGGGCCCTCGCGGCTGTGGCTCTCCGGAGCGCTCGCGGACGTCACGGCTTCGCATCCCCTTCGTTTCCCGCGCGTCCGGCTGGAAAGCGCCTGGCTCTCCCACGCCGCCGGCGCGCCGACATACGGCGTCGCCTGGACCCTCGCTCCGCTTGCACCGGACATTCGGTGAAAAAGCGGATTGATATGTCCTGACAACTTGTACACATTGGGAGCGGCCCGGTGGGCTGTCAAGGAAATGTTGCAGGAGGCGAAGGATCGTCGATGAGCGGTGAGAACGAGCGCGTTCTGGTTGTCGGGGCCGGCCCTGTGGGCCTGGTCGCGGCCTGCAGCCTGGCGATGGACGGGATCCCTGTGACCGTGGTCGAACGCAGCCGGGAGCTTCCCAAGGACCTTCGCGCCTCCACCTTCCATCCGCCGACCATGGACATGCTGGACCGGTTCGGCGTGATGGACAACCTGATCGAGCGCGGCCTGATCTGCCCCCAATGGCAGTTCCGCGACCGCGAGAAGGGCAATGTCGCCACCTTCGACCTCGGCCTGCTGAAGGGGGAGACCAACCACCCCTACCGCCTGCAGTGCGAGCAGTGGAAGCTGACCGAGAAGCTGCGCGACATGATCGACGGCTGGGACCTGGCCGACATCGTCTACGACGCGACCGCCGTGGGCGTGAGCCAGGACGACGACGGCGTGACCCTGACGGTGAAGAACTCCGACGGCGACGAGGAGCGGCTGCGCGGCCGCTACCTGATCGCCTGCGACGGCGCGCACAGCCGCATCCGCGACATGCTGGGCATCGAGTTCGAGGGGATGACCATCCCCGAGACCTTCTTCTCGATGTCCACCACCTTCGACTTCGCCGAGGCGATCGAGGACCTCGCCCCCATCGCCTACATCACCGACCCCGCCGAATGGGCGGTGCTGCTGCGCACGCCCTCGCTGTGGCGGATCCTGCTGCCCACCGAGGCCGGCATGACCGACGAGCAGATCAAGGACCCGGTCCTGATGGAGAAGCGCCTGCAGGCGCTGTGCCCCAAGGACGGACCCTACGACGTGGTCCACGCCACCGCCTATCGCGTGCACCAGCGGGTGGCGAAGACCTACGACATGGGCCGGGTGTTCCTGGCGGGCGATTCGGCCCACCTCAACAATCCGCTGGGCGGCATGGGCATGAACGGCGGCGTCCACGACGCGGTCAACCTGACCGAGAAGCTGGCGAAGGTATGGAAGGGCGAGGCGGACGCCTCGATCTTCGCGCAGTACACCCGCCAGCGCCGCAAGGCCTGCGTGGACACCGTGCAGGCCCAGTCGATCCGCAACCGCAAGATGATGGCCGAGACCGACCCCGCCGCCCGCGAGGCCTTCCACCAGGAGATGCGCGACACCGCCGCCGATCCCGTGCGCCACAAGGCCTTCGTGATGGGCTCGTCGATGATCCAGTCGCTGCGCGACCTGGAAGAGGTCGCCTGAGCCCGCCCCGAACCTCGAGCCCGAAACCCCGAGATCGCCCCCCGCGAACCAGAAAACACCGACAGGATCAGACTATGACCGACTCCCTCGGCTACCGCATGAAGTTCGGCGTGATCGCGCCCTCGACCAACACCTCGGTGCAGCCCGAATTCGACGACATGCGCCCGGTCGGCGTGACCAACCACTTCAGCCGCATCATCATCCCCGACAACCCGGTGCACTCGGACGAGGACTTCAACAACCTCGTCATGGGCATCCGCGCGGCCACCATGGACGCCATCGACGCGGTCAAGACCTGCTCGCCCGGCGCGATGATCATGGGCATGTCCGCCGAGACCTTCTGGGACGGCAAGGAGCGCGCCGACAAGCTGCAGGCCGAGATCGTGAAGCGCGCGGGGATGCCCGTGGCGATGGGCTCGGACGCCTGCATGAACGCGCTCAAGTGCTTCGGCGACATCAAGAAGATCGCCGTGATCACCCCCTACATGCCGATCGGCGACCAGCAGGTGGAGCGCTACTTCACCGACTGCGGCTTCGAGGTGGTGCAGGTGAAGGGGCTGAAATGCGCCTCCCCGATGCTGATCGCCCACGAGACCGAGAAGACGCTGCGCGACGCGATCATCGAGGTCAACGACCCCTCGGTCGAGGCGATCGTGCAGGCGGGCACCAACCTGGCCATGGCGCGGGTCGGGGGGATCGCGGAGTTCTGGCTCGACAAGCCGGTGATCGCGATCAACACCGCCACCTACTGGCACGCGCTGCGCATGAACGGCATCGAGGACAAGATCCAGGGCTACGGCTCGCTTCTGTCCCACCACTGAAGGGGGCGCCCATGGGCCTCGACCATCCGGACGTTCACGTCGCCGAACCCGAGGCCGGGCAGAAGCCGGCCGAGCGCGCCTACGAGACGATCCGCTCCGCGATCCTCTCGGGCGAGCTCGCCGCCGGGACCCATCTGCGCGAGGAGCCCCTCGCGCGGATGACCGGCACCTCGCGCACCCCGGTGCGCGAGGCCCTCCACCGGCTCACCGCCGAGGGGCTGGCGCTGGCCCAGAACCGCCACCGCTACGTGGCGGATTTCTCGTTCCACGAGGTCGCGGTGATCTTCGAGCTGCGCGCGCGGCTGGAGAGCTACGCCGCCACCCTCGCCGCCACGCGCATCACGCGCGAGGAGCTCGACCGCATGAAGGGGCTGATCGAGGAGATCGACGGCCTCGGCGACGCCTCGGGCGAGGGCGAGGCGGAGCGGTTCTTCGGCCTCAACGCGCGCTTCCACGAGGTGATCATCGCGGCCACGCGCTCCAGCCAGCTCCGCGCGCTGACCGCGCAGGCCTTCGCCCTGCCGCTGGTGACCATCAAGCGCTTCGTCTGCGAACAGGAGATCAACGTGCAACGCTCGAACGCCCAGCATCGCGACATCGTCACCGCGCTGGAGCGGCGCGACCCCGAATGGGCGGCGGCCGCGATGATGAGCCATATCATCTCGACCAAGCCCACCGCGCTCGCGAGCCGGAGGCCGGGGGCATGAGCGGCGCGCTGACGGGCCGGGTCTGCATCGTCACCGGCGGCTCGCGGGGCCTGGGGCTGGAGATGGCGCTGGAGCTCGCGGGGCAGGGCGCCTCGGTCTGCGTGACCGGCGCCGCCGCCTCGCCCGCGCTGGAGGCGGCCGGCGAGGCCTGCCGCGCGCTGGGCGCGCCGGCGCTGGCCTTGCCCTGCGACGTCGCCGACTTCGCCGCCTGCGAGGCGCTGGCGGCGCGGGTGGAGGCCGAGCTCGGCCCCGTCGACGTGCTGGTCAACAACGCCGGCATCGGCATGCGCGCGATCTCGGAGACCTTCAACACCGTCCCCACCCGGTTCTGGGAGGCGGACCCGCAGGCCTGGGGCCGCATCGTGCAGGCGAACCTGACGGGCGCCTTCAACATGGCCCGCGCGGTCGTGCCGGGCATGGTGGCGCGGGGATCGGGCAAGGTGATCAACGTCTCCACCTCCGACCAGACCATGGTGCGTCGGGGCTATTCGCCCTACGGCCCCTCGAAGGCGGGGCTGGAGGCGGCGAGCCGGGTCTGGGCGCAGGACCTCGAGGGCACGGGCGTGAGCGTGAACGTCTACCTGCCGGGCGGGGCGGCCGACACCGACCTGCTGCCGCCCTCGGCCGACAAGAAGGGCGCCGACGGCAACCTGCTGCCCGCGGCGATCATGCGCCGCGCGATCGGGTGGCTGGCGGGCCCGGGCTCGGACGGGGTCAACGGGGGGCGCTACATCGCCCGCCTGTGGGACGAGCGCCTGCCGCCGGCCGAGGCCGCGGCCGCCGCCGCCTCGCCGCACGTCGACAAGCCCGCGATCATGTGAGGGCCCGGCCGCAGAGGTCCGCGCCCCCGGCCCGCCTCCCGCGCGAGCGGTCCGGGGCGCCGCGTCCGCCGTTCCGTCCGCGGCAGGCGTCCGGCCCGCGGCGCGATCCGGCGGCGCGCCCCGGGCCCGGGGGCCCCGGGCGGAGCGCCCGCCCTGCGCCGCGGGCCAGACGCCGGCCGCTGGCGCGACGCGCGACGCGGCGCCTCTGCGCGCGCAGGGGGCCGGAGGTTCCAGGGGCCGGCGGCGGGCGCACGGGGCGAGGCGCATCGAGGGATGACCGGCGCGATCGCGCGTGGCGGGAGGCGCGGCCAGGCTCCGCGGCGGCGGCTACGCGGGGCCGCCGAGCTTCGAGCGGTGGATGCGCATCACGTAGGTCATGTGCTCGGCCGGATGCCAGTTGAACGAGGCGATCAGCACGCCCCCCGCCGTCACGTAGCGGCGCAGCAGCAGCATCGCCCAGCCCCCCGGCGCCTGGCCCAGCTGGCGCTGGAAGGCCTCGGGCATCGGCTGGGCGCGGATCTCCTGCACGCACTCGTCGATGGGATGCTCGGAATGCTGCTCGAGAAGCGCGAAGAACGGGCCCTGCAGGCCGCGGAACTGGGGGACCACGTCGCGGAACCGCTCGGGCACGTAGCTCTGGATGTAGCACAGCGGCTTGCCGCCGGGCTCGGTCCAGCGCACGCCGTCGACCCGGATCCAGGTCTCGCCGGGCAGGCCGCCCACGTCCTCGGCGAGGTCCGCGTCCAGCACCACGTCCTGGACGTCCATCACCACGTAGAACGTGTCCATCGCCACCTGGAACAGCTCGTGCAGGTGGTCGAAGCTCTGGGTGTAGGTCGCCTGCGGCCGGGCGGCGATGACGCGGGTGCCCACGCCCTGGCGCCGCTCGACATAGCCGTTCTCGGTCAGGTGGCGCAGCGCCTCGCGCACCGTGAAGCGGGAGGCGTCGAACTCCGCCGCCAGCTCGATCTCGGTGGGCATCAGCGAGCCCACGGCGTAGACGCCGTCGCGCACGCGCTGCTCCAGCACCTTGCGGATCCGGGCGTGACGAGGTCCGGACTCGTCGGCCGCGTCGGAGGCGGGTCCGGGCGTCTGGCTGGCAGGCTGGCTCATGATCGAATCTACTCCGTGGGCGGCTGCGGTCGGCGAAATTTCCGGGCCGGGCGCCGCGTCATGGCGCATGCGCAACCTTCGCGCAACCTGAGGGCGCATGTCGAGTGCGAAAAGGTCTGGACAAACGCCCCGCAACCAGATGGATTGGGGACGCTATGGACCTGACCTCTTCGAATTCCAACCCCGAATCCGGCCCGGCTGCGGTTTCGCCGCGCCACTCTTCGGCCTATGGGCCAAGGGCCCGGCTGGGTCTGATCGTTCCGCCGACCAATACGGTCAACGAGGCGGAGTGGGCCCGCATGATCCCCCCGGGCGTGACCTTCCACACCCATCGCATGCGCCTGCATGACGCGGGGACCGCCGAGGGTCTCGCCCACCTGCACGCCGATCTCGACGCCGCCGTCGCCATGCTGACCCCCTGCGGCGTGGACGCGGCCGCCTACGCCTGCACCGCGGGCTCGATGATCTCGCCGCCCGAGCGGCTGGAGCAGGAGCTGACCGCCCGCAACGGGGTCGCCTGCCTGACCACCTCCGCGGCCATCGTCAAGGCGTTGCGGTCGCTCGGCGCCCGGCGCCTGTCCGTCGCCACCCCCTACGCCCGCCGGGTCAACGAGCACGAGACGCATTTCCTGGCGGACTGCGGCTTCGAGGTCGCCCGCATCGAGGGCTTGGGGCTGGGCGAGAACGGCCCCCACGAATTCATCCGCATCGCGCAGACCCCGATCGAGCAGGTGGCGGCCCATGCCCGCGCCTGCTTCGTGCCGGGCTCGGACGCGCTGCTGATCACCTGCACCGACTTTCCGACCCTGCCGCTGATCGAGCCGCTCGAGGCCGAGCTGGGCGTCCCCGTGGTGACGTCCAACCAGGCCACGCTGTGGGCGATGCTGCGGGCGGTCGGCATCGAGGACCGCGTTCCCGGAGGCGGACGGCTGCTGGCCGGCGCCTGAACGCGACGCACAACCACCGGAGGAAAACCTATGGCCGATCCCGCACTGAAGGCGGCGCTGAAGAACGGGGAGTTCATCCTCGCGCCCGGGATCTTCGACCTGATCTCGGCGCTGGTCGCCGACCGCGCAGGCTTCAAGGCGCTCTACGTCACCGGCTACGGCACGGTGGCCTCCTACCTGGGCCTGCCGGACGCCGGCATCGCCACCTATCGCGACATGGTCGAGCGCATCGGGCAGATGTGCGCGCGCACCTCGACCCCGGTGATCGCCGACGCCGACACCGGCTACGGCGGGCTTCTCAACGTGCGCCACACGGTGCAGGGCTACGAGGCCGCCGGCGTGACCGCGATGCAGATGGAGGATCAGGAGTTCCCCAAGCGCTGCGGCCATACGCTGGGCCGCCGGGTGGTGCCGGTGGAGGAGATGGTCAAGAAGATCGAGGTGGCCGTGGACAGCCGCCGCTCGGACGACTTCCTGATCATCGCGCGCACCGACAGCCGCACCTCGCTGGGCCTCGACGAGGCGATCGCGCGCGGCAAGGCCTACGCCGCCGCCGGCGCCGACGTGATCTTCGTGGAATCCCCGGAGTCCGAGGACGAGATGAAGCGCGTCGCCGACGAGATCGACGCGCCCCTCTTCGCCAACATGGTCAACGGCGGCCGCACGCCGCTGCTCTCGGAGACCCGTCTCAAGGAGCTCGGCTACTCCATCGCCATCCACCCCGCCGTCGGGTTCCTTGCGGTCGGCCAGGCGCTGACCAGGGCCTACGGCGATCTCAAGGCCCATGGCGAGACCACCTCGGCCGTCGACCTCTACGACTTCGGCGAGTTCAACAAGCTCGTCGGCTTCGAGGACGTCTGGGCCTTCGAGAAGAAGTTCCCCGAAATCGCCTGACGCGAGGCTCGCGCCGGGCGGACGCCCGCCCGCCCGGCGCCGCGGCAAGGAGGACAGGACATGGCCGAGGATCTCGGCGACAACTACGCCCGCGCCTACGGCAAGAAGGCCGGGTTCGGCGCGCGCCCGGCGCTGGTGATGGTCGACTTCGCCCACGCCTATTACGACCCCGACTGCCCGCTCTACGGCGGGCAGGGCTGCATCGACGCGCTCGCCTCGGCGCTGCGCATCCGCGCGAAGTGCCGGGAGGTCGGCGTGCCGGTGATCCTGACCGAGGTGAGCCTGCACCCCTCCGGCCTCGACGGCGGCCGCTTCCTGCAGAAGGCCAAGCCGCTGGACGCCTTCATCCAGGGCCGCGCCACCGCGGCCTTCGCCCAGGGCCTCGCGCCCGAGGCGGACGAGCTGGTGATCTCCAAGCAATACCCCTCGGCCTTCTTCGGCACCTCGCTCGCCTCGACGCTGACGGCGGCGGGGATCGACCAGGTGATCCTGACGGGCCTGACCACCTCGGGCTGCGTGCGCGCGAGCTGCGTGGACTCGATGTCCCATGGCTTCATCACCACGGTCGTCTCCGACGCCTGCGGCGACCGCCACCCGGGCCCGCACGAGGCGAACCTCTTCGACATGAACGCGAAATACGCCGACGTGGTCGACGAGGCCGAGATCCTGGCCTTCCTCGACGCGCTCGCCGTGACCCGCGCCGCCGCCGAATGACCCCCCCGGCGTCGCCCGCCATCCGGGGCGGCGCCCTCTCCCGTCCGGGCGCGCGGGCGCGACGCCCCACGCCCCTCGCAAAGCGCCTGTTCTCCGGAGCCGTCCATCGCGGATGCCGATCAGAGCGACTCGGGGGGAGGGGTCAAGGATCGCGCAGCGACCGCGCTTGCGCGGCTTGTCCTTGACCCCTCCCCCCGAGTCGCTCAGGCATCAGGCGCGATGGACGGCTCCGGAGAACAGGCGCGGGGCTTGTTCTTGGGTGAGTCCGGAGCCCGCCGGAGGCTCCCCCCTCCGCCCGTCCCGCCCGCCCATCCCTCGCGCCCTCCCCGAAAGGCGCCCCGCAGCCAAGCCCGCCCGCAGGGCGCCTGTAGACCCCGCCTCCCTTCAAGGACCCAGCCTCATGCCCCTCGACCCCGCCCTTTCCCAGCGCATCCTCGACGCGGTCGACGCGGGTTTCGAGGCCCAGGTCGCGCTGACCCGCACGCTGGTCTCCTACGACACCACGCGGGGCAACGAGCACGCCGCCCAGGACTGGGTGTTCCGCCAGTATCGCGACCGGGGCCTCGCCATGGAGCGCTTCGCGATGGACGAGGCCGCCATCGCCCGCCATCCCGGCGGCAGCGCCTTCTCCGAGACCCACTCGAAGACCCCCATCGTGGTCGGCATCCACCGCCCGCGGCAGGAGACCGGCCGCTCGCTGATCCTGCAGGGCCATCTCGACGTGGTGCCCACGGGCCCGGTCGACATGTGGTCCCGCCCGCCGTTCTCGGCCGAGGTCGAGGACGGCTGGCTGCACGGGCGGGGCGCGATCGACATGAAGTCGGGCCACGTCTCGATGATCGCCATCCTCGACGCGCTGCGCGCCATCGGCCTGCAGCCCGCCGCCACAGTCTACGTGCAGTCGGTGGTCGAGGAGGAGTCCACCGGCAACGGCGCGCTCGCCGCCCATCTGCGCGGCTACAAGGCCGACGCCGCCCTGATCCCCGAGTCGATGCAGGAGGTGCTGGTGCGCGCCGGGGTCGGCGTGATGTGGTTCCAGGTGAAGGTGCGCGGCATCCCCGTCCACGTGCGCGAGATGGGCGCGGGTTCCAACGCCATCGACGCCGCCTGGCGCATCGTCGGCGCCCTGCGCGAGATGGAGGCGCGGTGGAACGAGGCCGCGGCCTGCGATCCTCTCTTCGGCCATATCGACCACCCGCTGAACCTCAACATCGGCAAGATCGCGGGCGGGGACTGGGCCTCCTCCGTCCCGGCCTGGTGCACGGTCGACTGCCGCATCTCCTACCTGCCGGGCAAGAGCGCGGACGCGGCCGAGGCCGAGATCCGCGCCTGCGTCGAGGCGCTGACCCGGGGCGACAGGTTCCTCTCCAACAACCCGCCCGAGATCGTGGTCAACGGCTTCCACACCGAAGGCTTCGTTCAGG
This sequence comes from Albimonas pacifica, assembly GCF_900113695.1. Classification (GTDB taxonomy): domain Bacteria; phylum Pseudomonadota; class Alphaproteobacteria; order Rhodobacterales; family Rhodobacteraceae; genus Albimonas; species Albimonas pacifica. Next base: position 548,638 of record NZ_FOQH01000005.1, read on the forward strand.
AGCCGGGAACCGAGGCCGAGGCGATCCTCGCCGCCGCCCACGAGAGCGTCTTCGGCGCGCCCCTGCGCACCGAGGTCACGCCGGCCTATCTCGATGCGCGGGTCTACGCGCTCTACGACCGGATGACGACGCTGTGCTACGGGCCCGCGGGCGACGGGATCCACGGGGTGGACGAGCGGGCGGACCTCGAATCCGTGCGCCGCTGCACCAAGGCCATGGCCTTGTTCGTGGCCGAGTGGTGCGGGGTCGAGCCGATCGGGGGCTGAAGGACCGGGCAGGGGGCCGCGCGGCCCCTCGCCCTCCCGGCTCAGTCGGGCTGATAGCCCGCGATCATCCGGTGCAGGCCCAGCGCCGCGCCGGCGCAGATCGCGGCCAGCGTGACCGGCCCCGACCAGGCGAGCGTGGCGAAGCCCGAGAGGCCCTGGCCGATGGCGCAGCCCATCGCCACCACGCCGCCCACGCCCATCAGCGCCGCGCCGCCCACCTGGCGGCCCAGCTCGCGCGGGTCCTCGCAGGCCTCCCACCGGAAGCCGCCGCGGCGCAGGGAGCCCGCCAGCGCCCCGATCACCACCCCCAGCACCGAGCCGACGGAGAACGAGGCGTCCGCCCCCGTGGAGGTCATCAGCCACAGGATCGTGCGCCCCACCGGCGCGGTGAAGGAGGGGCCCTCGACCGCCACCCCGCCGAGGCTCGCCCAGGCGAGCCAGGAGGTGGCGGCGAATCCCCAGGCGACCGCCAGCCCCGCGACCGCCGCCCAGGCGATCTGCGCCGGCGCCGCGCGCAGCGGCGCGTGCGTCAGCCCCCAGGCCAGCAGCGCAAGGCCGATGCCGAGCGCGACCGCGCCCGCCGGCAGGCCGGAGACGGAGGCGAGGACGCTCGCGATGTCCTGGGGCCCCTCGCTGGGCGACTGGGGGAACAGCGCCGCGCGCAGCGGCGCGAGGGGGCCTGCGAGCGTCGCGAACCCCGCCACCCCCATCACCGCCACCACCACCAGCGAGCGCGCGTCCCCGCCCCCCACGCGCACCAGCGCGCCGAAGCCGCAGTTTCCCGCCAGCGCCATGCCGTAGCCGAAGGTCAGCCCGCCCAGCACCGAGGCGAGCGGGTTCCAGGCGATGGCGCGATGGAAGGAGGCCGGGAGGTCGATCAGCCCCAGCCCCGCCAGCCCCTGCACCGAGAGGACGGCGACCCCCAGCGTCACCCCCCACATCCGCAGCCGGGTGCGGTCGCGGCCGAACAGGGCGTGCTCCAGCGCGCCCAGGGTGCAGAAATTCCCCAGCCGGGCCGCGAGCCCGAGCGCAATGCCGCCCAGCAGCCCCGCCAGGGCCGCAAGCGTCTCGTAACCCATCGTCTCCTCCCCTGCGGAGGGTCTCAGCCCTCTTCGTCAGGTCGCCGGTAAAGCCGGTTCAGCAACGTCACGATCTCGGCCGCCTTGGGGTCGAGGATCGAGTAGAAGATCGCCTGGCCCTCGCGCCGGGCCTGCACCAGCCCCTCGAGCCGCAGGCGGGCGAGCTGCTGGGAGACGGCGGCCTGGCGGGTCTCGAGCAGGGCCTCGAGCTCAGTCACGCTCTTCTCGCCGCCGATCAGGTGGCACAGGATCTGCAGGCGGCCCTCATGGCCCAGCGTCTTCATCAGCTGGGCGGCCTCCTCGGCGCAGGCGACGACGTCGCGGACCGAGGGGGCGGGGGGCGAGACGGCGGCCGGGGGCTCCGCCTCGGTCCGGAACATCGCGCCGGAGCGCGGCAGGGTCGCGTCGGTCACTCGGTCGCCTCCGCCAGCATCTGGTCGAGCAGGCCCCAGAAGAAGGCCTCGCCCGCATAGCCCTCGATCCGGCCGGCCTCCCGTCCGTCGCGCAGCAGCACGAAAGTGGGGGTGAAGACCGCCGGTCGGCTCAGTCCCACACCCTCGGGCAGGGGGGCGTGGATGTCGAGGCGGCGCAGGGGCGCGGCCCGGCCCGCCTCGGTGCGCGGGTAGATCGGCGCGATCTCCGCGTCCCAGCGGCGGCACCAGGCGCAGCCGGGCGTCTCGAACATCAGCAGCGACAGCGACGGCGCGGCCCGCGCCCGCACGGCCGAGACCGCCCCCGCGGCGACCAGGCCGGCGAGCAGGGCGCGGCGCGACGGGGTCGCGCCGGGAGCGGTGTTCCACAGTCTGCGAATGTGCATTGACGACTCATAGGGATATCGAGATATACAGTAGAACGCTGCCGGTCGGCGGGCAAGCAGGACCATGGGAGGGGTCCGGCGGATGCTCCAGATCAGTTTCGGCGGCGCGGCGCTGGCGGGGCTCCTGTCCTTCCTGTCGCCGTGCATCCTGCCGATGACGCCCTTTTATCTCAGCTACATGGCCGGGCTCTCGATGCAGGAGCTGCGCGGCGACGGGCTGGTCGCGCCCGGGGCGCAGCGCCGGCTGATGGGCTCGGCGATCGCTTTCTCGCTGGGGGTCACGACGATCTTCGTGCTGCTGGGCCTGGGCGCCACCGCGGCGGGTCGGCTGTTCGTCGAGTGGCGCGAGCCCCTCTCCTACGTCGCCGCCGCGGTCCTGCTGGTCTTCGGTCTGCACTTTCTGGGCGTCGTGCGGATCCCGTTCCTCTACCGCGAGGCGCGGGTGCACAGCGCCTCGGACCCTTCGGGCGTGGCCGGGGCCTATGTGATGGGCCTCGCCTTCGGCTTCGGCTGGACGCCCTGCGTCGGCCCGGCGCTGGCGGCGATCCTGATGGTGGCCGCGGGCATGGACGAGGTCTGGCGCGGCGGCCTGCTGCTGCTGGTCTACGGGCTGGGCATGACCGCGCCCTTCGTGATCGCGGCCCTCTTCGCGCGGCCGTTCCTGGGCTGGGTCGCGCGCAACCGCCGCTGGCTGGGCGTCGTGGAGAAGGCGATGGGGGCGATGCTGATCGTCTTCGCGCTGCTGATCGCAACGGGCTCGGTGAACCGCATCGCCGAGTTCCTGCTGGACCATTTCGACTGGAGCGCGACGCTCTCCTGAGCGTCGGGGAGGACCTGATGATCCGCGCCGCATTCTTCGCCCTCGCCGCCCTGCTGGCGCTGCCGGCCGCGGCCTCGCCGGTGGGCGACGACGGCCTGCACAAGCCCGACTGGCTGCGCGAGACCTTCAAGGATCTGCGCGAGGACCTGGCCGAGGCGACCGCCGAGGGCCGGCGCCTGCTGATCCTCGTCGAGCAGCGCGGCTGCATCTACTGCGCGAAGATGCACGAGGAGGTCTATCCGCGGCCCGAGATCGACGCGCTGATCCGCGAGAAGTTCTTCGTGGTGCAGATCAACATGTTCGGCGCCTCGGAGGTCACCGACCTCGACGGGGAGGTGCTGACCGAGAAGCAGGCCGTGCGCCGCTGGGGCGTGGTGTTCACGCCCACGCTGATCTTCCTGCCGGAGGAGGCGGGGGAGGACGTCACGGCCGCCCAGGCCGCCGTGGTCTCGATGCCCGGCGCCTTCGGGCCGGCGACGACAGAGGCGCTGCTGAACTGGGTGCTCGAGCACGGCTACGAGGGCGACGAGCTGTTCCAGGAATACCTCGCGCGGCGGCTGGCGGGGAACTGAGGCGCAGGTCGGGGAAATCGTAAATGCAGATAACCATATATTCGATTGAAACTCGGCCAGCGCGGCGATAACCTTACGGGAAGAAGATCAGGGAGGATCGGATGACTCGGATCGCAGGGATGCTCGCAACGGGGCTCGCCGCGACGCTGGCCTGTGGGATGGCGTGGGCGGAGACGGCGCCCGGGGCGGTCCAGTACGACGAATACGGCGCCATCGCCGCGTCGCTGACCGGCGCGCCGGGCGACCCGGGCGTGGGGGCCAAGGTGATGTCCTCCCGCGCGGAGGGGAACTGCGTGGCCTGCCACCAGGTCTCGGCGCTGGACGCGGACTTCCAGGGCAACGTGGGCCCGTCGCTCGACGGCGCCGCCGACCGCTGGTCGGAGGCGGAGCTGCGCGGGCTGGTGGCCGACGCCAAGCACACGTTCGAGGGCACGGTGATGCCGTCCTTCTACAAGACCGGCCCCTACATCCGCCCCGGCGACGCCTACACCGGCAAGGCCGCGAAGGGAGAGCTGCCCCCGATCCTGACCGCGACGCAGGTCGAGGACGTGGTCGCCTTCCTGATGACGCTGAAGGAGTGACGGGCCGCGGGCCCGTGCGACGCATCCGGGCGGCGACGCCCGAACCAGGCAGGACGCCGCGGCGCCGCCGACTGATCAGGGCGCCCCGCGCCCGGGAGGACCGACGATGAAACTGACGAGACGTGCGCTCCTGGCCTTCGGGGCCGGCGGGCTCGCCGCTGCGGCGCTGCCGTTCCGGGCGATGGCCAGGACCCTGGACGAGGCGATGGCCGCCTTTTCCGGCGGCGCCGCGCCCGCCGAGGGCGGGCTGACCCTGACCGCCCCCGAGATCGCCGAGAACGGCAACACCGTTCCCGTGACCGTCTCGGCCCCGGGCGCGGTCGAGATCGCGATCTGGGCGGCGGGCAACCCCTCGCCCGACGTGGCGACCTTCCGGTTCGGGCCGGCGGCGGGGTCGCAGACCGCCTCGACGCGGATCCGGCTCGCCAAGACCCAGGACGTGGTGGCGATGGCGAAGATGGCCGACGGGTCGGTGGTGAAGGCGCAGGCGACCGTGAAGGTCACCATCGGCGGCTGCGGCGGCTGAGCGGACAGGCAGGAGGACAAGACCATGGACGGTGTGAAGCCCCGCGTGAAGACCCCCAAGTCCGCCTCGGCCGGCGAGGTGGTGACCATCAAGACCCTGATCTCCCACCCGATGGAATCCGGGCAGCGCAAGGACAAGGACGGCGCGGTCATCCCCCGCCAGATCATCAACCGCTTCACCTGCGAGCTGAACGGCGCGCTGGTGGTGGACGTGGCGATGGAGCCGGGCATTTCGACCAACCCCTACTTCGAGTTCGAAGCCAGGGTCGACGCCTCGGGCGAGTTCAGGTTCGCCTGGTACGACGACGACGGCTCCGTCTACGAGGACGTGAAGCCGATCGAGGTCGCGTGACCCGACCGGGCCGCCCGCACGGGCCCTGGGAGGGGGCGCGCGGGCGGTCCGACCGCAGGGAGGACACCCCATGAAGAAGACCGCAACGGCCCTGGCCGCGCTTCTCGCGCTCGGCCTCGCGGGGTCGGCCGGCGCCGACCCTTCCGAGGACGCGGAGCTCTCGATCAACGGCGAGCCGCCGCTGATCACCCGCGCCCCCGCGCCCGCCCATCTCGAGGGCGCGCTGCCCGAGCTGATCTCGGGCTGGCTCTATCGCGACGAGGCCACCCGCGCGATGGAGATGGACGATTTCGACAACCCCGCCATGGTCTTCGTCGACCAGGGCCTGGACAGCTGGGCCGCGGTCGAGGGCTCGGCCGGCAAGTCCTGCGCCGCCTGCCACGGCGACATCGAAAGCCTGAAGGGCGTGCGCGCCACGACCCCGAAGCTGAACGCCGCGGGCGCGCTGTGGTCGGTCGAGGACTTCATCAACGACTGCCGCACCAACCGCATGGGGGCCGAGGCCTGGGGCTGGTCCTCGGACCCGATGCTGAACATGACCGCCGCGATCTCGGTGCAGTCGCGCGGCCTGCCGGTGGCGGTCGAGATCGACGGCCCCGCCGCGCCCTACTACGAGCAGGGCAAGGACATGTACTACACCCGCTACGGCCAGCTCGAGCTGAGCTGCGCCAACTGCCACGAGCAGAACAACGGCAACATGATCCGCGCCGACCACCTCAGCCAGGGGCACACCGCGGGCTTCCCGACCTACCGGCTGAAGAACGCGGGCCTCGTCTCGATCCACAACCGCTTCAAGGGCTGCATCCGCGACACCCGCGCCGAGACCTTCAATGAAGGCTCGGACGAGTTCCGCGCGCTCGAGCTCTACGTCGCCGCCCGCGGCATGGGCCTGGCGGTCGAGGGCGTGGCCGTCCGTCCCTGACGGGCGCGCCGCGTCCGCCGCACTCTCGACCCTGCGCGGCGGCCCCCGGGCCGCCGCCGATCCAGTCCCGACGCGACGGACCCCCTGCGGGTCCGCTCGGAAGACCTGCGCGCACGCGCCTTGAAGGAGCCTGACCCGATGATCTCACGCCGCGAATTCCTGCAGGCGGGCCTGGCGGCCTCGGCGCTGGTCGGGGCCTCGGGCTTCGGCGGCTGGTCGCGGCTCGCCGCCCAGCAGAGCCTGACGCAGGACCAGCTCCTGCAGTTCGACGACTTCGGCAACGTCACGCTGATCCACATCACCGACATCCACGCCCAGACGAAGCCGATCTGGTTCCGCGAGCCCTCGGTGAACCTCGGGGTCGGCGAGGCCAGGGGCCGCCCGCCGCATGTCACCGGATCGGAGTTCCTCGAGACCTTCGGGATCAAGCCCGGCTCGGCCGAGGCCTATGCGCTGACCTCGGAGGATTTCGTGGCGCTTGCGCGGGGCTACGGGCGGATGGGCGGGCTCGACCGGGTGGCGACGGTGGTGAAGGCGATCCGCGCCGCGCGCCCCGAGGCGCTGCTGCTCGACGGCGGCGACACCTGGCACGGCTCGTTGGTCTCGCTGGAGACGCGGGGCCAGGACATGGTCGACGCGATGAACCTGCTGGGCGTCGAGGCGATGACCTCGCACTGGGAATGGACCTTCGGCGCCGAGCGCGTGAAGGAGATCGTCGAGACGCTCCCGTTCCCGTTCCTGGGCGCCAACATCTTCGACGTCGAGTGGGACGAGCCCGCCTTCGAGCCCTACGCGATCTTCGAGCGCGGCGGCGCCAGGGTCGCGGTGATCGGCCAGGCCTTCCCCTACATGCCCGTCGCCAACCCCAGGTGGATGTTCCCCGGCTACTCCTTCGGGATCCGGCAGGAGCGGATGCAGGAGATGGTCGACGAGGTGCGCGCCGAGGGCGCCGACCTGGTCGTGTGCCTCTCGCACAACGGCTTCGACGTCGACCACAAGATGGCGGGGCAGGTCTCGGGCATCGACGTGATCCTCTCGGGCCATACCCATGACGCGATCCCCGAGCCGGTGCTGGTCGGCGAGACCATCATCATCGCCTCGGGCTCCAACGGCAAATTCGTCTCGCGGGTCGATCTCGACGTGCGCGACGGCCGGATGATGGGGTTCCGCCACAAGCTGATCCCGATCTTCTCGGACGTGATCGCGCCGGACGCCGAGATGGCCGCGCTGGTCGACGGCCACCGCGCGCCCTTCAAGGCCTCGCTGGAGGAGGTGGTGGGGCGGACCGAGAGCCTCCTCTACCGGCGCGGCAACTTCAACGGGACCTGGGACGACGTGATCTGCGACGCGATCCGCTCCGAGCGGGACGCCCAGATCGCGCTTTCCCCCGGCGTGCGCTGGGGCCCGACCCTGCTGCCGGGCGACCCGATCACCCGCGAGGACATCCACAACGTCGCCTCGATGACCTACGGCCGGTGCTACCGCACCGAGATGACCGGCGAGACGCTGAAGACGGTCATGGAGGACGTGGCCGACAACATCTTCAACACCGACCCCTACTACCAGCAGGGCGGCGACATGGTTCGCGTCGGCGGCATGAGCTACCGCATCGACGTCTCCGCGCCCATGGGCTCGCGGATCTCGGACCTGGCGCTGAGCGACACCGGCGAGGCGCTCGAGGCCGGGAAATCCTACACGGTCGCCGGCTGGGCCTCGGTCAACGAGGGGACCGAGGGCCCGCAGATCTGGGACGTCATCGAAAGCCACATCCGCAAGCTGGGGACCGTGAACCGGCCCCCCTCCGACACCGTCACGGTCGTCGGCGCCTGATCCCTTTGACCAAGGAGGACCTGACCGCATGAGCGACGACAGCGACAAGGGACCCTCGCGCCGGGGCTTCCTCGGCGCCATGGCCGCGGGCGGCGCGCTCGCCGCCGGCGGCGCGCGCGCCGCGTCCGACCCGCTGATCACCGAGGTGCAGCCCTGGAACCAGCTGCTGGGCGAGGGCGTGGACGAAACCCCCTACGGCCTGCCGATCCGCTTCGAAAGCGACGTGGTGCGCCGCGACGTGCCCTGGCTGACCGCCGATCCGATCAGCTCGGTCAACTTCACCCCGATCCACGCCCTCGAAGGCACCATCACCCCCCAGGGCTGCGCCTTCGAGCGGCACCACGCCGGCGCCATCGAGCTCGCCAAGCCCGACTACCGGCTGATGATCAACGGTCTCGTCGACCGGCAGATGGTCTTCACCTACGCGGACCTCGAGCGCTTCCCGCGCGAGACGCACGTCTATTTCATGGAATGCGCCGCGAACTCGGGGATGGAGTGGGCGGGCGCGCAGCTCAACGGCTGCCAGTTCACGCAGGGCATGATCCACAACATGGAATACGTGGGCGTGCCCGTGCGCCTGCTGCTCGAAGAGGCCGGCGTGAAGCCCGAAGGCAAGTGGGTGCTGGCCGAGGGCGCCGACGCCGCCGGCATGACCCGCTCGATCCCGCTGGAGAAGATGCTCGACGACTGCCTGGTGGCGTTCAAGGCCAACGGCGAGGCGCTGCGCAAGGAGCATGGCTATCCCGCCCGCCTGGTGGTGCCGGGCTGGGAGGGCAACATGTGGGTGAAGTGGCTGCGCCGACTGGAGGTGGGCGACGAGCCCTGGGAGCAGCGGGAGGAGACCTCCAAGTACACCGACGTGATGGCCGACGGCTCCGCCCGCAAGTGGACCTGGGTGATGGACGCGAAGTCGGTGATCACCTCGCCCAGCCCGCAGGCGCCGATCACCCATGGCAAGGGGCCGCTGGTGATCACCGGGCTGGCCTGGTCGGGCCGGGGGACGATCCGGCGGGTGGACGTGACCACCGACGGCGGGATCACCTGGCACGAGGCGCGGCTGTCCGGGCCGTCCTTCTCCAAGGCCCTGCACCGGTTCCATTTCGACGTCGACTGGGACGGGTCGGAGATGATCCTGCAGTCGCGCGCGATCGACGATACCGGCTACGTGCAGCCCACCAAGGACCAGCTTCGCGCCTTCCGGGGCGAGAACTCGATCTACCACAACAACGGCATCCAGACCTGGCTCGTGATGCCGGACGGGAGGGTTGAGAATGTCGAGATTTCCTGAACTGACCGCGCTCGCGCTCGCCGCCCTGATCGCGACGCCCGCCGCCGCCCAGATGGGCCTGGGCCGCGAGGCCACGCCAGAGGAGGTCGCCGCCTGGGACATCGACGTGCGCCCCGACGGCCTGGGCCTGCCGGAGGGCTCGGGCGACGTGGCGACGGGCGAGGGCCTCTATGTCGAGAAATGCGCCGTCTGCCACGGCGACTTCGGCGAGGCGGTCGGCCGCTGGCCGGTGCTGGCGGGGGGCGAGGGCACGCTCGACCGCAAGGACCCGGTGAAGACGGTGGGCAGCTACTGGCCCTATCTCTCGACGGTCTGGGACTACGTCCACCGCGCCATGCCCTTCACCGAAGGGCGCAGCCTGACCGGCGACGAGACCTACGCGATCACCGCCTACCTGCTCTATCTCAACGACCTGGTGGACGAGGACTTCGAGTTGTCGCGCGAGACGTTCCTCGAGGTCGAGATGCCCAACGCGGACGGGTTCTTCGTCGACGACCGCGACGCGGTGGAGGTCGCCGAGTTCTCGAAGCCGCCGTGCATGAGCGCGTGCAAGGCCGAGACGACGGTCACCCGACATGCGACCGTGATCGACGTGACGCCCGACGACGACGGGGCCGAGACCTCGGAGACGGAGGCGCCGGTCGAGACCGCCGCCGTGCCGGCCCCGGCCGCAGCCGCGCCGGAGGCCCCCGCCGGGCCGGACCCGGAGCTGGTCGCGGCCGGCGAGAAGGTCTTCGCCAAGTGCAAGGCCTGCCACCAGGTCGGCGAGGGCGCCCAGAACCGCACCGGCCCGATCCTGAACGGCACGGTCGGCGCGCCCGCGGCCCATATCGACGGGTTCAAGTACTCCAGGGCGATGACGGAGGCCGCGGAAGGCGGCCTGGTCTGGACCGAAGAGACGCTCGACGCGTTCCTGGAAAAGCCCAAGGCGGTGATCCCCAGAACCAAGATGAGCTTCGCCGGCCTGCGCAAGGCCGAGGATCGCGAGGCGATCATCGCCTACCTCCAGAGCCTGGGGGACTGATCCGATGGGCCGCGGTCGTCCCACCCGGCGCGCGCGGCCCCCCGTCGCCTCGCCCGGCGCAGGCCCGACCGGCCCCGGCGTCTCGCGGCGCCAGGCGCTCGGGTTGCTGACGGCCGCGGGGGCGGCGCTGCTCGCCCCCGCGGTTTTCGCCCCCGCCCTCGCCCAGGCGCGGCCCCGGGTGGTGGTGATCGGCGGCGGCCCGGGCGGAGCGACCGCCGCGAGGCGGCTGGCGGGCGCCTGCGAGGTGACGCTGGTCGAGCCGAACCCGATCTACCGCTCCTGCTTCTTCTCCAACCTCGCGATCGGCGGCCATGTGCCGTTCGAGGCGCTGGCCCATGGCTACGACGCCGTCGCGGCCGCGGGCGTGCGGATGGCGCCGCTGCGGGCGACGGACGTCGACCCCGACGCCCGCCGCGTGACGCTGGAGGGGGGGGAGGCGCTGGACTACGACCGGCTGGTGCTGGCGCCGGGGATCGCCTACGTGCCCGACGGGCTGCCGGGCTGGTCGCCGCGGGACGAGGCCGCGATCCCCTCGGCCTATCTCACCGGCGGCGATCCGCGGGCGATCCGCGACCAGGCGCTGGCGTTGCCCGAGGGGGGGACCTGGTGCCTGGTGGCGCCGCCCGACCCCTCGCGCTGCCCGCCCGCGCCCTACGAGCGGGCCTCGATGGTCGCGTCGCTGCTGAAGGCGCGGAACCCGACCGCGAAGATCCTGATCGTGGATCCCAAGCCCCGCTACGCCAAGCAGGCGCTGTTCGAAGAGGGCTGGCAGGTCCACTACACCGGCATGATCGACCGGCTGGGCCCCGACTTCGGGGCGGACCGGCTCGAGATCCGGCCGGGCGGGATGCAGGTGGTCGTCGACGGCGACGCCGAGGACGTCGACGCCTGCAACGTGATCCCGCCCCAGCAGGCCGGCGCGATCTGCTTCGCGGCCGGCGTGACCGACGCCTCCGGCTGGGCGCCGGTCGAGGCGACGGGCCTGCGCTCGACCCTTCAGCCCTTCATCCATGTGGTGGGGGATTCCGCCGCCACCGGCGCGATCCCCAAGGCCGCCTCCGCCGCGGCCTCGGAGGGGCAGGTCGCGGCCGCCGCGATCCTGCACGAACTGGACCTCGGCCCCGAGCCGACGCCGCGTTACCGCAGCGCCTGCTGGTCCTCGATCGCCGAGGGCGACGCCGTGGCCGAGGAGACCGAGTTCGCCCCCGGGCCCGACGGGCGGCTCGCCGCCGTCTCCCACCGCATCTCCCAGACCGGGGAGAGCGCGGACGTTCGTCGCGCCAACTGGGCGGACGCCTTCGCCTGGTATGCGGACCTGACCGCCGACGTCTTCGGCTGACCCCTGCGGAGCCTCCCATGCGCCTCACCCGCCGCCGCCTGCTGACCGCCGCCGCCGCCGCCGCCATGGCCCTGCCGCGCCGCGCCTGGACGGCGACCACGCTGGAAGGCGGGGGGATGCGGCTCGACACGCTGTCCGACGGGCGGCTGGAGCTGCCGCCCTCCTTCCTCTTCGGGACCCTGCCGGAGGCGGAGGCGGCCGAGGTGATGGCCCGCCACGGCCTGTCGCCCGACGCGCCGTTGATCGCGCCCTGCAACGTCACGCTGCTGCGCAGCGAGGACCGCACGGCGCTGTTCGACGTCGGCGCCGGCCCGGACTTCCAGCCCACCGCCGGAGAGCTGCCGGCGGCGCTCGACGCGCTGGGCGTGGCGCCGGAGAAGATCACCGACGTGATCTTCACCCACGGCCACCCCGATCACCTGTGGGGCCTGCTCGACGAATTCGACGAGCCGCTGTTCCCCGAGGCCGCTCTGTGGATGGGCGGGACCGAGTTCGACTACTGGACCGACCCCGCCACGGCCGGGAGCATCGGCGAGGCGCGGCTCGCCTTCTACGCCGGGGCCAGCCGCCGGCTGGAGGCGGTCGCGGACCGGATGCGGCGGATCGCGGACGGCGACGTCCCCCTGCCGGGCGTGACCGCGCGGCTGACGCCGGGCCATACGCCCGGGCACATGGCCTTCGACCTCGGCCAGGCGCTGCTGGTCGGGGACTGCATCGGCAACGGGCATGTGGCCTTCTCGGACCCCGCGATGGCGTTGGGGTCCGACCAGGCGCCGCAGGAGGCGGCGGAGACGCGCGCGAAGCTGATGGCGGAGCTGGCGGCCTCGGGCCAGGCGCTGATCGGGTTCCATCTGCCCGAGGGCGGCATCGGCACGGTGCGGACCGAGGGGCAGGGCTACCGGTTCGCGCCCGCCTGAGCCGCGCCGCGCTGGTCGAGCAGAAGATCCGTCGCCATCGCGCCCGCCCACATCGCGACCAGCGCAAGCCAGGAGGTGGCGGCGAAGACCGAGCCGCCGGTGACCCCGGCGCCGATGGCGCAGCCCCCCGCCAGCATCGCCCCGAAGCCCATCAGCACCGCGCCGATCATCGAGCGCTGCATCTGGCTCTCGGCATGGAAGCCCTGGAAGCGCAGCTCTCCGGCCCACCCCGCGGCGCAGAAGGCCCCCAGGAACACGCCCGGGACCAGGCCGATGTCGAAGCCGAGCTCCGGCGACGGTTCGAGGAAGAACATCAGGGTGTTGGCCGAGGGGCCCGAGAAGGTGACCGAGGTGACGGAGACCGGATCGAAGGCCATCTGCGCCAGAGCCGAGGTCGCCACCCAGCCCAGCGCGACCGAGAACCCCACGCCCGCGCCGAACACCAGGATCCGCGGCCCCACCCGGTTGCGCCGCGCGAGCGCCAGGGCCAGCGCCGCGAAGCCGAGCCCCAGGGCCAGCCCGCCCCAGTCCGGGACGCCCAGGCCCGCCAGCAGGTCGACGTTGCGCCCGCCCGGCGTGATCGAGAGCCGCGCGATCGCGTCGCGCGCCGGCGCCAGCCAGCCATGCAGCGACATCTGCGCGGCCACCGCGAAGATCAGCCCCGAGACCACCGCCCGCAGGTTGCCCGTCGCCGCCAGCACCAGCAGCCGGCCCGAACAGCCCCGCGCCAGCACCATGCCGACCCCGAACAGGAGGCCGCCGACGACGGCGCCGCTCCACGACCCCGGCACGGCCAGGATGCGCGCGTCCTCGGGGCGGAACAGGCCCGCGAGGCGCGCGGCCTGAACCCAGACCAGAGCGGTGGAGACCGTGAGCAGCCAGACGGTGACGCGCTCGCCCATCCGGCCGCGGGCGAACTCGACGGTCGCTGCGCGCAGGCAGAAGGCCGACCGCTGCGCGGCCACGCCGAAGACCACGCCGGTCAGCAGCCCCAGGATCGCCGCCGCCGGGCCGTCGCCGAGCCGGTCGAGAATGTCGCTCATCATCATGATCCGTGAATATCTCACGGGACCCGACGCGGCGTTGATCCGGATCAAGCCGGGGGCGCGGCGGCCCCCGGCGAGGTCCCGGGGGCGCCTCAGGCGGAGGCGGCCTGCACCTCGTCCCAGGTGGGGTAGTCGGTGTAGCCGACCGGGCCGGGGGTGTAGAACGTCTTGCGGTCGTAGGGGTTGAGCGGCAGGTCCTCGGCGAAGCGCCGGGGCAGGTCGGGGTTGGCGATGAAGTGCCGCCCGAAGGCCACCATGTCGGCGTGGCCCTGCTGCAGGATCTCCTCCGCCCCGTCGCGCCCGAAGCCGCCGGCGGCGATGTAGGGGCCGTCGAACAGCGGCCGCAGGCGGATCGCGGCGTTGGCGGCCTCGCCCTCGCGGTGACGCCCGCCGGGCAGGGTGCGCGGCTCGATCACGTGCAGATAGGCCAGCCCCCGGCCGGCGAGGCCGCGCACCACGTGCTCATGCAGCGCCCAGGGGTCGCTGTCGTGGATGCCGCCGTGGATGTTGTGGGGCGAGAGGCGGATGCCCACCCGATCCGCCCCGCAGGCGGCGACCAGCGCCTCCAGCGCCTCGAACAGGAAGCGCGAGCGGTTCTCCAGCGGGCCGCCGTAGGCGTCGGTGCGGATGTTGGCCCCGTCCTGCAGGAACTGGTCGATCAGGTAGCCGTTGGCGGCGTGAAGCTCGACCCCGTCGAAGCCGGCCTCGAGCGCGCGGGCGGCGGCGCGGCCGTAGGCCTCGACGATGCCGGGGATCTCGTCCGCCTCCAGCGCGCGGGGCGGGGCGAAGTCGGTCACGCCGGACGGGGTGCGCACCTGGCCGGTGGCCTGGATGGCGGAGGGGGCGACGGGATCCTCGCCCGCCGGCTGCAGGTCGGGGTGGGACTGGCGCCCGACGTGCCAGAGCTGCGCGAAGATCCGCCCGCCCGCATCGTGGACGGCGGCGGCGGCGGGCTTCCAGGCCTCGACCTGCGCGTCGCTCCACAGGCCCGGCGTGTCCGGCGTGCCGCGGCCCTGGGGCTGGATGAGCGTCGCCTCCGACACGATCAGCCCCGCCGAGGCGCGCTGGCGGTAGTGCTCGGCGATCAGCGCCGTCGGCACGCCGTCCGACGTCGCGCGCGAGCGGGTCAGCGGCGCCATGACCAGGCGGTTGGCGAGCGTGTAGGGGCCGAGCTGAACCGGCGAGAGCAGGCGAAGCGGCATGGAGTCCTCCCAGGATCGACCGGTCGGCCGGCAAGGCCGCGGTTTTGCGCGACGCTAGCGAGCCCGCGCGCCCCTGTCGATCCGCCTTGCCCCGGGCGGCCCCGCCGTCGTTCCATCGCCCGACAAAGACACTGGGAGGACCCGATGCCCGACCGCGACTTCGATCGCCTGCTCGCCCGCTTCACCGCCGCCGCCGAGAGCGGCGACGGCGCGCGTTTCGCCGCCTGCTTCACCGAGGACGCGGTCTACCACGACTACATCTACGGCCCCCACCGCGGCCGCGCCTCCATCGCCCACATGATGCAGGACCTGTTCCACCGCGACGCGGCCGACTATCGGTGGGAGATGTTCGACGGCCTGCGCGTGGGCGACCTCGGCTACGCGTGGTCGCTGTCGAGCTTCACCTCGACGATCCCCGAATACGCCGGCAAGCGGGTGGTGATCGACGGCATGTCGCGCTTCGTGCTGAAGGGCGACCTGGTGGCGGAGTATTTCGAATCCGTGAACGGCGGCGTCGCCATGGCCCAGCTCGGCGTCGAGCCCGCGCGGATGGCCGGCGTCATGCGCCGCTGGTCCGGCTGGCTGCAGGAGCGGCCGGAGACGCAGGCCTATCTCGCCAGCCCCGCGGGCGCCCGGGCGGAGCGGCTGCTGGCCGGGGACTGAGGGCGGCCGGGGCAGAGCGCGGCTGGATGAGAGGGAATCCCTTGGCATCGGCCCGGCGCCGCTTCTAAGCTGGCGGCGGCGGTTCGACCTTCGGGTCGGCCGCGCGCGGCGTCCCTGCGGGGACGGCGCCGCCCGGCGCTCCGGCCGGGGCCGGCGCATCCCGACCCGCCGAAGGCGAAGCGGGCCTCGCATTCGCGAGACCCGCCGGCGCCTGCCCTTGGCTGTCTTTCCGAGGCTGCGCCTTCGGCGGCGAGGGATCCGCCGAGTCCGTTTCTCCGGCACGCTACACTACGCACGATCTCGGCGTGGCTCCTGCACGTCTCGATCCGCCGCCCCGAACGGTGGGGAACGCCATTTACGAGTATTAAGATATAGTTGATGGGCCCCCTGCAAAATCCTCCGAAATCGTGAGGGGTGAGATCGCAAGCCATTGAAAAAACTTGGATGCATATCGTCGAGCGGCGGCAAAGCGGCTGAGAACAGAGTCCGGCGGCGGCGACGGGAGGCGAGTCGAGTCGGGGCGAGTCGGGGGGCCTGCGCCGAGGCGGCGGCCCCAAAGCAGACGGCGGACCCCGCTGCGCGGGATCCGCCGTTTCTTCGCCTGCACAAGGACTTGGCCGATGCGACGTCGCCGCCGCAAGGGGCCTCCGGGAGGATCGGCCCACGCTACGCCGTCGCCGGAGGAGGCACGCCCCCGGCTCCTGGCCGTCACCCCCGGAGCGGTGACAGATACGCTAAATACAAGTATTAAGTTATCGTTAACGCGGCGCCGGCGAAATCCTCGAAAACGGTGAGGATCGCCCGTCCAAGCCCTTGATATTCCTGGGACGCCCCCCGGGCGCCGTCTGCGCTCCGCGCGTTTGTCCGTTTTTCGGCGCTCGGAGGAAAGACCCGGGGGAATCAGGGGGATGCGGGATGCCGGAACGACGACGGCGGGCCTCGCGCTCGCGAGACCCGCCGCAGGATCGTGTCGTCGCCGCGCTGGGGCTGCGGCGGGCTCCGGGAACCTGGCCTACGCTACGCTCGGTACGGGGCTGGGGGCCCGTGCCGCGGTCACCGCTCCCGGAGCAGTGGAGGCTACGCTACTACATTAACGAATGTAAGGATGTCGGCGGCCCCCCGGCATCCTCCGAAACTGCGAGCGGCGCCAGGCCAAGCGACTGATGTCGTTCCGGAACCGTCCCGGAGCCGGCAGGCCCCTCCCGGCCGGCGATTGCAGGGGCGGCGCGATTCGAGCTAGAACATAAAGAGAACGAACCGGAGCCGCCCATGTCCCGCGATCCTCTGCGCGCCCTGCTGGGGGCCGAGCGTCGACCGCGTCCCGCGCTGTCGCTGGCCGAGCCGCGGGAGGGGGCGGCGGGCGCCGAGGCGGCGGCGCTGGCGCTGGGGCGCGCGCATGAGGTCTGCGGGCCGTCGGCGGCGGTCTTCGCGGCGATGGCGGCGGCGCGGCTGGCGGCGCAGGCCGGGCCGGGGCCGGTGCTGTGGATCCGCGGGCCGCGGGCCGAGGGGGCGACGAACCCCGACGGGCTGGCGCGCTTCCTCGACCCCGCGCGCCTGGTGCTGGCGACGCCGCGCCGGCCCGAGGACGCGCTGTGGTGCGCCGAGGAGGCGTTGCGCGCCGGCGCCGCGGGGCTGGCGGTGGTCGAGCTGCCGGCGCCCCCGGGCCTGACCCCGGTGCGCCGGCTGCACCTGGCGGCCGAGGCCGGCGCGGCGCCGGCGGCGGGGCAGGGCGCGCCGCCGCCGCTGGCGTTGCTGCTGACCCCCGATCCCGGCGGCGCGCAGGGGGTGGAGACCCGCTGGCGCATGTCCCCCGCCGCCTCGCGCCCCGGCCCGGGCGGGCGGCCCGAGCCCTGCTGGCGGCTGGAGCTTCTGCGCGCCCGCATGGTGCGCCCGCGCCGCTGGCTGGTCGCCTGGACGGAGGGCGCGCCCCACGGCGCGCTCGACCTCCAGCCCGAGCCCCCCGCCGCCCGGCGATCCGGCCTCGTGTCGGCCTGAACCCGCCTGCCGGGAGCGGGCGAAGCGGCGCCCCCGGCTCTCCGTCTGCGACGGAGGGCCGGGCGCCGCCTGAAGCCGGCACGGCGAGGACGAGCGCAGGGACGGACCCGGCGGCCGCGACGGCGCCGCCGGCGGAGCGGGACGACGCCATGGCCGCGTCGACGGACGAGCCGCCGATCCCGCAGACGGATCGGCGCCGCCGGAGGAGCCTGGCGCGCAGCGGCGGCCCGCGAGAGAGACGCCCGCCGGCGCGACGGCCGGCAGGACGCCCCGCTTTCTGGGGCGGGAGGCTTCCGGGGCTGGAGGGCGCGCGCTTCTCTCGCAGGGGAATGCGAAGGGGGCGCGCGGGGACCACCTGGCGAACCGCACGGCCCGACGGCTGCGCCGGAACCCGGAGCGCATCTTGGGGAGAGCCCGGGACTCGGGGGCTCACGCCACCTCGCCCGCGCGGGTGGGGCGGCGGCGGACGCGCGCTCGCGCCGCCGAGCAGCAGGCGCATTGGAGGACAGCAGGATTTCAGCGCCGCCGTAAAGGATCCGCGGCGGCGGTCGAGATCTCCTTTTGCTGGCTGCGCAGCATCCGCGGCGGCGGTCAGGATCAGCTCATGCCGGCCGCGCGACCTGCGCGGCGGAGGCTCGGCAGGTCCCGGCGTTCAGCCGGCCGCGCTGAGGCGGCGGGGGCTGGACGCGGCGGAGGCGGCCTGGACGCGCGGCGACGTCTCCGTCTCCCGCGTCTCGTGCGCGGTCTCGTGCGCCGTGACCATCCGGTAGTTCAGCACGGCGCCCCCCAGCACGCCCGCGGCGCCGCACAGGCTGTAGGCCGCGAGACAGCCGAGGATCGGCAAGCCCGCGCCCACGGCGCCCGCGACGCCGGCGATCCCCGCCAGCGCGCCCAGTCCAAGCGGTCCCACGATCGACGCTTTCATCTTCCGACCCCTTCCTCGCTGCCCGGGACCAAAATCCGCCGTCGAGGTTCAAGACTCGTTAACAGCCGGCGCGAACAGGGTTTACAAGATCAAACTGACGCGGCGGCATCCGGGCCGAAACAAGGCGACCCGGAGTCAGGCGGCTCCACCCCACGGAAACAACTTCCGCGGGATGGTCTTGCCTCTGCCGGAGCCGCGGCCGGGGCCGGGGCCGGTCAGGCGTTGAACAGGAAGTGCAGGACGTCGCCGTCGGCGACCTCGTAGGCTTTGCCCTCGACGCGCAGCTTGCCCGTCTCGCGCGCGCCGGCCTCGCCCTTGCAGGCCACGTAGTCCTCGTAGGCGATGGTCTCGGCGCGGATGAAGCCGCGCTCGAAGTCGCCGTGGATCACGCCGGCGGCCTGGGGGGCGCGGGCGCCTGCGGGGATCGTCCAGGCGCGGGCCTCCTTGGGCCCGACGGTGAAGTAGGTGCGCAGGCCCAGCAGGCCGTAGCCCGCCTGGATCAGGCGGTCGAGGCCCGGCTGCTCGAGGCCGAGGTCGGCCAGGAACTCGGTGCGCTCGGCGTCGTCGAGCTGGGCGATCTCCTCCTCGATCGCGGCGGAGATGACCACCGAGGCGGCCCCCTGCTCGGCGGCCATGGCGGCGACCTTCTCCGAGAGCGCGTTGCCGGTGGCGGCCGAGGCCTCCTCGACGTTGCACACGTAGAGGACGGGCTTGGAGGTCAGCAGCTGCAGCGACTTCCACGCCTTCTCGTCATCAGCGTCGATCTCGACGGTGCGCGCGGGGCGGCCCTCGTCCAGCGCGGTCTTGGCCAGGCGCAGCAGGCGGTCCTGGTCGGCGGCCTCCTTGTCGCCGCCGCGGATCTTGCGGGAGAGGTTGTTGAGACGGCGCTCGATGGACTCGAGATCGGCCAGCATCAGTTCGGTCTCGATGATCTCCGCGTCGGAAATCGGATCGACCCGGCCCTCGACATGGGTGACGTCGTCGTCCTGGAAGCAGCGCAGCACGTGGGCGACGGCGTCGACCTCGCGGATGTTGGCGAGGAACTGGTTGCCGAGGCCCTCGCCCTTGGAGGCGCCCTTCACCAGCCCCGCGATGTCCACGAAGGTCAGGCGGGCGGGGATCAGCTGCTTGGACTTGGCGATCTCGGCGAGCGTGGGCAGGCGCGGGTCGGGGACCGCGACCTCGCCGACGTTCGGCTCGATCGTGCAGAAGGGGAAGTTCGCGGCCTGCGCGGCGGCGGTGCGGGTGAGCGCATTGAAGAGGGTCGACTTGCCCACGTTCGGCAGGCCGACGATGCCGCATTTGAAGCCCATTGGTCCCTCCGGTCAGCTGGTCGCGCAGGCGGATCGCATGGGGGGAGGGCGGGGTCAAGCGGGGAGGGGGCGGACCACGGGCGCCCTGCGGGCGGGCCTGGCGGGGTTCGTGCGGGGGGAGAGGTCGGGGAGACCTCCGAGGGGGGCGCCTCCGGCGGGCTCCGGACTCACCCAAGAACAAGCCCGCGCCTGTCCTCCGCAGCCGTCCATCGCGTCCGATGCCTGAGCGAGTCGCCCGCCCCGGTCAAGGACGAGCCCCCTTCGGGGGTCGCTTCGCGATCCTTGACCGGGGCGGGCGACTCGCTCTGATCGGCATCCGCGATGGACGGCTCCGGAGAACAGGCGCTCCCGGCAGGGCGTGGGGCCAGGGACGCCCGGGACCGGCGTCAGGAGAAGCGGCGGCGGAGGCGCTCGAGCGGATCGAGGCCGGGGGCGTCCTCCGGGGCGGCGGCGGCGGGGGGGCCGGCGGCGGGAGCAGGGGCCGGCTTCGGCTTCTTCGGCTTCGGGGGCGCCATGCGCAGGGCGACCGCGTTCATGAAGCCGGCGTCGTCGCCGGCGGCGAGCTTCGGGGCGCCGTCGGCGCAGCCGCGCAGCATGTCGTCGAGCCACTGGGCGTCGTATTTCGAGAAATCGTGCAGGACGTAGCCCGAGACCAGCTCCTTGCGCCCCGGATGGCCGATGCCCATGCGCACGCGGGCGTAGGCCTCGCCGCAGTGCTGGTGGATCGAGCGCAGGCCGTTGTGGCCCGCGTGGCCGCCGCCGTGCTTCACCCGCAGCTTGCCGGGCGCGAGGTCGAGCTCGTCGTGAAAGACCGTGACCGCGCCGATCTCGATCTTGTGGAAGCGCAGCGCAGCGCCCACCGACTGGCCCGAGAGGTTCATGTAGGTCTGCGGCTTGAGCAGCATCACCTTCGCGTCGCCCAGGCGGCCCTCGGCGACCAGGCCCTGGAACTTCTCGCGCCAGGGCGAGAAGCCGTGGTCCTCGGCGATGCGGTCCACCGCCATGAAGCCGATGTTGTGGCGTTGCTTGGCGTGCTCGCGCCCCGGGTTGCCGAGGCCGACGAAGAGCAGCATGGGCGGGGTCTCCTGGATGCGGGACGCGGCGGCGGTGGGGTCAGGTAACCCGCGGCGCGGGGGCGGGGCAAGCGGGCGCGGACGTCCGCGCGGCGGACGGGATGCGCGATCGAGGCTGGCGGGCGGGCGGGCGGTGTCGTATGGGGCGCGCATGAGCGAACCTGACGACATCTCCCCCGACGCCGGCGGCGACGCCGAAGGCGAGACCCACGGCGCGCCCGGCGCGCGGCCGGTGGTGCGGCTGAAGCCCAGGGCCGGGCGGCGCTTCTTCGCGGGCGCGCCCTGGGTCTACCAGGACGAGCTGGTGCTCGACCGGCGCACCCGGAAGATCCCGCCCGGCAGCGTCGCCGAACTGCAGGACGCCGAGCGCCGGCCGCTGGGGCTGGTGGCGGTGAACCTCGAGAGCGGCATCGCCGGGCGCCTGCTCGACCGCGACCCGCAGGCCGAGATCGACGGCGCCTGGCTGCGAGGGCGCATCGCCCGCGCGCTCGCGCTGCGCGAGCGGCTGTTCGAGGCGCCCTTCTACCGCCTGGTCCATGCCGAGGCCGACGGCCTGCCGGGCCTGATCGTGGATCGCTTCGGCGACGCCTGCGTGATGCAGCCCAACGCCGCCTGGGCGGACGCGCGCGCGGACGAGATCGCGCAGGCCCTGCGCGAGGTCGCGGGCGTGGGCACGGTGATGCTCAACGCCGGCTCCCGCGCCCGCGGGCTCGAGGGGCTGCAGGGCGAGACCCGCCTGCTGAGCGGCGCGCTGGACGGGCCGGTCGAGGTTTCGATGAACGGCGCCGTCTACCTCGCCGACCTGGTGGGCGGGCAGAAGACCGGCCTCTATTTCGACCAGCGTCCCAACCACGCCTTCGTGGCGCGGCTGTGCCGGGGGGCGCGGGTGCTCGACGTCTTCTCCCATGTCGGCGGCTTCGCGCTGGCGGCGCTGGCGGGGGGCGCCGCCTCGGCGCTCGCGGTCGACGGCTCCGAGCCCGCGCTGGCGCTGGCGAGCGAGGGCGCGAAGCGCTCGGGCTTCGGCGAGCGGTTCTCGGCCCGCCGCGCGGACGCCTTCGACGCGCTGGGCGAGCTGGGCGAGGCCGGCGAGCGTTTCGACGTGGTGATCTGCGATCCGCCCGCCTTCGCGCCGGCGAAATCGGCGCTGCAGAACGGGCTGCGGGCCTATGCGCGCATCGCGCGCCTGGCCGCGGGGGTCACGGCGCCGGGGGGCTACCTGACGCTCTGCTCCTGCTCGCACGCCGCCGACCCGGCCGCCTTCCGCGCCGCCTGCGTGCGCGGGATCGAGCAGGCGGGCCGCGAGGCGCAGCTCCTGCGCTTCGGCGAGGCGGGGCCGGACCACCCCGAGCATCCGGGCCTGCCCGAGACCTCCTATCTCAAGGCGCTGACCTTCCGACTGGACGGATGACGGCCGAGGCTCGGGCGGCGGTCGCGTTCCTCGACGCCTGCGTGCTGTTCCCGCCGCTGGTGCGGGGCTGCCTGCTCTGCGCCGCGGTCGAGGGGCTGATCGCCCCGCGCTGGTCGCCGGGCGTGGTGGACGAGTGGGCGCATGCGAGCGCGCGCGACCACGGCGCCGCCGCCGAGGCCGCCGTGCGGGCCGAGGCGGCCGCGATGGCCGCCCGCTGGCCCGACGGCCCGGCCGAGGCCGCGCCGGGCGAGGGGCCGCGCTGGGCCTCCGCCGCCGTGGGTCCCGAGCCGGGCTTCACCCTGCCGGACGCGGACGACGTGCACGTGGTCTCGGCCGCGCGGGCGGCGGGGGCGGAGCTGCTGGTCACCTTCAACCTGCGCGACTTCCCCGCGCGCAAGCTGCGCGACATGGGCCTCGCGCCCCTCCACCCCGACGCGCTGCTGTGGGAGCTGGCGGGGCGGCGGCCCCGGGCCATGGGCCGGGCGCTGGCCCGCGCGCTGGCCCCGTTCCCGGCGCTGCAGGGCGCGGCGGAGGCAGCCGGCGGGCTGAAGCGCGCCCGGCTGCCGCGTCTGGCGAAGATGGTCCGGCGGGGGGAGCTGACGATCGGGGGCTGAAACGCGCGCCGCGCCCCGGGCCGGCCGGTCAGCTTCCGAAATCGACCCGGTGCAGGTCGCCGCCGTGGCGGCGCAGCCAGTCGCGGCTGTCCTGCCAGTCGGGGCGCAGGCGCTCGACCAGGGCCCAGAAGCGGGGGCCGTGGTTCATCTCGACGAGGTGCGCGGCCTCGTGGGCGGCCACGTAGTCCAGCACCTCCGGCGGCGCCATGGCGAGCCGCCAGGAGAAGCTGAGCGCCCCCTGGGAGCTGCACGACCCCCAGCGCGAGCGGGTGTCGCGCAGCGTGATGCCGGCGGCCCTGCGCCCCACCTGCGCGGCATAGCCATGGGCGGCGGGGACCAGCGCCTCGCGCGCGGCGTCCTTGAGGAAGGCCCGCGCCCGGCCGGGCGCGCCCTCGGGCGCGCCGGAGACGACCAGCCGCCCGTCCTCCAGCTTCGGGGCGAAGCGGCCGGGACGCGCCTCGAGCACCACCGAGGCGCCGCGGAAGGGCAGGGCGCGGCCGTGGGCGACCACCCGGGCGGGGGGCACGCGGGCCACCGCCCCCTCCAGCCAGCCGAGGTGACGCTCCAGGAAGGCCTTCGCCTCGGCGAGGCTCGCCCGCTCGGGGAAGGTCAGCTGCGGCCGGCCGTCGACGCGGCTGACCGAGAGCGTGAAGCGCGTCGCCCGCGGATTGCGGCGCAGACGCACCGAGACGCCCAGCGCCGCCACCGGCAGCTCCTCGGGCTCCGGTTCCGGCGTCGCGGGCGGGCGACGCCGCCGCAGGATCACTTGCGCCCCGCTCCCTTCGCGCCGTTCGCCGCAAGGCCCGCGCTCTTCAGCGCCGCGGCCTTGAGCTGCTTGGCGCCGGTCAGCCCGGCCGCGTCCAGCGCGCCGTCTATACTGGGCTTGCGCGGGGCAGGCGCGGGGGGCACGACCTCCTCGGGCGCGCCGCGCAGCATCGTGCGCTGGGCGCGCACGAAGGCGCGCACCTTCGGCTGGATCGAGTTGCGCCAGCGCGAGCCGTTGAAGACCCCGTAATGCCCGACCGTGTCCTGCACGTGGTGCAGGCGCTTGGCGTCGGGCAGGGACGTGCACAGGGTCTGCGCCGCCTCGGTCTGGCCGAGGCCGGTGATGTCGTCCTGCTCGCCCTCGACCGTCATCAGGCCGATGTCGCGGATCGCCTGCGGCTTCACCAGCCGCTCGTCGCGGTAGCGGAACGCGCCGACCGCCAGCAGGCGCTTCTGGAACACCCGCTCGATGGTCTGCAGGTAGAAGGCGGCGTCCAGGTCCATCACCGCGAGGTATTCGTCGTAGAACTTGCGGTGGCTCGCCGCGCTTTCGCCGTCGCCCTTCACCAGGTGGCGGAAGTGCTGGAGATGGGCGTTGAGGTGGCGGTCGAGGTTCATCTGCATGAAGCCGGACAGCTGCAGGAACCCCGGGTAGACGCGCCGCATGAAGCCCATGTTGGGCCAGGGCACGGTGACGATCACGTTCTGCTCGAACCAGCTCAGCGCGTGGGTGGTGGCGAGCTCGTTGGGCTGCTTGGGGTTCTTGGCCGTGTCGATGGGCGAGCCCATCAGCACGATCGAGGCCGGGCGCGCGGGATCCGCGTCCTCGGCCATCATCGCGGCCGAGGCCAGCACCGGCACGCCCGGCTGGCACACGCCCAGCACCGCGGCGCGCTCGCCCGTCTCGCGCGCGATGTGGCGGCAGAACTCGGTCACGTAGTCGGTGAAGTCGTCGAGGTCGAAGACCCCCTCCGACAGCGGCACGTTGCGCGCGTCGCGCCAGTCGGTGACCCAGACGTCGTGCTCGGGCAGCATCGCCTCGACGGTGCCGCGCAGCAGGGTGGCGAAGTGGCCCGACATCGGGGCCACGATCAGGACCGGCGGATCGTTGCGCGAGCGCGCGACCGCGCCGCCCCGCCGGAAGCGGATCAGGTCGCAGAAGGGCTTCGCGAGCGCCGTCTCGATGGTCAGCTTCGAGGGCTCGCCGGCGACGGTGGTGGTCTCGAGCCCCCAGTCCGGCTTGCCGTATCGGCGGGTGGCGTTGACGAACATCTCCAGCCCCGCCGCGGCGGCGCGGGCGGGGAAGGTGATCGAGGCCGGGTTCAGCGGGTGGCTCAGCGCCTGCCGGCCGAACTGGGCGGCGGCGCGCAGGGGCCCGATGGCGGCGTGCGAGAGTTCGTAGGCGTGGTAGAGCATGTGCGTGCGTCCGCCTCCTTCGGCGCGCTGCGGCGCGCGAGGACGGGCCTCGGCCGGAAGGACCGGGCCGCCCGGGGGTTCGGGGCGGAACCTAGGCCCGGGGGGGCGTCGCGGCAAGCTTTTCGCAAGTGCGAAATGGACGCGCCCCCGCGGCGCCCCCGAAGCCTCCCGGGCCGCGCCCGCCGCATCGCGGGCGAGGCTTCGCCGTCCGCGGGCGGCGGAGGCGGCCGGTCGGATGCGGCCGGGCGGGGGCGGCGTGCGGCCCGACTCTGCGCGCGACTTTCTGCGCGCGCGCGGCCGCGGGGCGCCCGGGCGGCGCCCGCGGGCGGGCCGCGCGGGGCCGGCGGCGCGCCTGCATCGGTCCGGCGCGCGTTTCCGCGCGCGTCCGCCGCCATGTCCGCGTGCGCTTGCACGTTGCGGAATCCTGTGGCATGGCCGGCGCCTTCGCTTCACTGTTCGCCTGCCGGGGGTCCTGATGGCCAAACCTGAATGGGGCGCGAAGCGCGTGTGCCCGAGCTGCCAGACGCGCTTCTACGACCTGATGAGAGATCCGGCGCCGTGCCCCAGCTGCGGCGCCTCCTTCGACCTCGCCCAGCTGAGCGAGCGCAAGGGTCCGCCGATGTCGCGGGCCAAGCCGAAGCCCGAGAAGGAGACGGCCAGCGACGCGCCCGTGATCGAGGACGATCTGCTCGACGACGACGACGACGATTCGGACGCCGACGACGACGTGCTGCTCGATGACGACGACGATTCCGACGACGACATCGGCATCGGCGTCGGCGGCAAGGACGACGACGGCGACGAGGAGACCTGAGGTCGCCTCGCGCCCGCCTCCGGGCGGGCCTCGCGGCCGGCTGAATCCCGAGGGACTCGGCCTGCCGCAAGGACATGGAGGGCCGGGGGAAAAAGGCGGAAAACACCCCTTGCGTCCCCCCCTCCGCTGGTCTAGATCACCGCCACGCCAGACGGAACACCCAAGCCGGCGGCGACGAAAGGCAAGGGGCCTTAGCTCAGTTGGGAGAGCGCTTGCATGGCATGCAAGAGGTCAGGGGTTCGACTCCCCTAGGCTCCACCACCTTCCCTGAAAACCCCGCTCCGGCGATCGCCGCGAGCGGGGTTTTTCGTTCTGCGCCTCCCCCCGCGCCCGACCGATCCGGCCTTGCGGGAGCGGGGCGCGGCTGGCCGGGCCGGGGCCCGCGCGCAGGGGGGAATCGCCAAGGGCGGAAGGGAGCTCCGGCGACGGGCGCGCCCCGCCGCCGGAGCCTGTCGCGATCAGGCGAAGACGAAGTCGCCGGCGTCGAGCGCGGCGAAGTCCCCGCGCACCACCGCCAGCAGGTCGTCGCCCAGGAACACCCGGGCCGCGTCGGCGCGCATCTCGAAGGACAGGTCGTCGCCGTCGGCGCCGCCCGCGCCCTCGACGCGGAACAGGTCGAGCCCATCCTGGAAGTCGCGCACCCGGTCGAAGTCGTCGCGCCCGGCACGGAGCACGAAGATGTCCTCGCCCGCGCCGCCGATCAGCCGGTCGAAGCCCGGGCCGCCGTCGAGCACGTCGTCGCCGCGCTGGCCGCGCAGCACGTCGTCGCCCGCGCCGCCCAGCACGCGGTCGTCGCCCTGCTTGCCGTCGACCCGGTCCGCGCCGCCGCCGCCGCGCGCCACGTCGTGGCCGCGCCCGGCGAAGACCGCGTCCCGGCCGTTGCCGCCCGAGAGCACGTCGTCGCCCTTGAAGCCGCGGATCAGGTCGTCGCCCCCGCGCCCCTCGATGACGTCTTCGAGCGCGGTGCCCCGCAGCTCGTCGTCGCCCGGCGTGCCCTCGAGCAGGGCGTCGTCGTTGAGGATCGCGAAGCCGGCCTCGCCGATGCCGACGGTGGCGGTCTCGTCGATCGACTCGATGGTCATGCCGAAGGTCTCGTCGAGCTCGTTGACCGCGTCGCCCAGCACCCGCACCGCGAAGCTGACCGAGGTCTGCCCCGCCTCCAGCGCCACCGAGGCGTTGACGTGGCTCACGTCGTCGCCGTCGGCGGTCCCGGTCGTGCCCAGCGTCACCACCGCCGCATTGTCGGCGCGGTCGCGGGAGACGGTGAAGGTCACCCGGGTGAAGCCGTCGTCGCCCTCCTCGAGCGAGGAGGTCTCGGCCGAGATCGAGTAGTTGGGCGTGTTGATGAGGTTCATCAGCCGCTCGACCACCTCCGCCGGATCGGCCGCCTCGAGCACCGCGCCGCCGGTCTGGTCGACGGCGTCGACGAGGTCGGGGTCGGTCGAGGACGAGCCGATCTGGATCGTGGTGATCTGCACCGTGGCCACGCCCGACAGCGGCGCCACCGGGTCGTCGGAGGGCACGAAGTCGGGGAACTCGTCCCCTTCCGAGCCCGCGTCGCGGCCGGCGAGCCCGTCGCCGAAGCTGAACTTGAAGGTGTCGACGGTCATCCCCGCGCCGATCGCCTCGGTGGTGCGCGAGGAGATCACGGCCCCGATGTTCAGCGCGAAGTTCAGCACCGTGGGGAGCAGGTGGGCGTCGTTGGCGGGCGCGTCGGTGAACAGCGCGATGCGCTTGGTCCCCGCGCCCGTCCGCCACTCGCCCATCGAGCCGTCGAGCGCCTTGAGCAGGCCGTCGAAGGCCGACTCGGGCGTGTCGCCGCCGCCCGAGGCCGACAGCGAGTTGATCGCCGCCTGCGCCGCCGCCTTGCGGTCGGCGAAGGCGTCCTGGTCGGTGAAGTTCAGCAGGACCTGCGTCGGCTCGCCGTTGTCGTTGTCCTTGTAGGAGACGACGCCGACGCGCGCGTCGATGGCGTCGTTGTTGAACAGCGCGTCGATCACGCCGGTCGCCGCCGCCTGCACCGCGCCGATGTCGTCCCACATCGACCCGGTGGTGTCGACGACGAAGGCGAAGTCGGTCTGGAAGGTCAGCCCGCCCTTGGACAGGGAGAAGGTCTCGTCGCCCTCGAAGCGCACCTTCTCGATGTTGGAGAAGGTGTCGGTCCCCTCGTCCGCGTCGCCGCGCACGTGGCGCGAGGTCCAGGTGCCGTCGGGATTGACCCGGATGTCGTAGTCGGTGGGCTTGCCCGAGAGCAGCGCCACGTCGTCCCCGTCGCCGCCGTTGAGGTTGTCGTCGCCGCCCGCGCCGAACAGCACGTCCGCGCCGCGGCCCGACTGCAGGTTGTTGGCCGAGGCGCCGCCGATCAGCAGGTCCTTCGACACCCCCGCCGCCGAGGAGTTCCAGTCCCGGTCGCCGGACTGGGAGCGGTCGATCGCCCCGCCCGCGGTGTACTCGCGGTCCCGCTCCAGGATGGTCCCCGAGCTGTCGTAGGCGATGTAGGAGTTCTGCTCGGCGATCCCGAGCTCCTTGTAGATCTTGTTCGACATCTTGACGGTGTCGCCGCGGTACTCGGTGACGCCGTCCCAGTTGTCGCGCTTGCCGGTCAGGGCGTGGACCAGCTCGTGCAGGACCGCGGTGACCGCGGTGTCCTCGACCGCCTGGCCGTTGTTGTCGATGTAGCTGGCGTCGTCGAGATAGCTCAGGTCGATCTCGATGCGGCCGGTGTTGGTGAAGGCCTGGAAGGCGTTGGCGACGAAGTCGACCTCGATGTCGTTGCCCGCCGCGATCCAGTCGTCGAACATCTTCTTGGCGGTGGCCGAGCCGTTGTAGGCCGTGCGCATCGCGTCGAGGATCGTCGCTTCGTCCCCGGCGCTGAAGCCTGTGAATGTCGTGTTTGTCCTTACTGAATTGAACGCCATGATTTCACTCCCCTTCCGGCCCGCGGTTCCCACGGGCCCTCCCACACGATCGGGGCGTCAGTCCGGGTTGCGGACCGACGCCCCGAAGTCCGGACCCGCCAGGGCCCGAATGTCGAGCGGACCGCCGAAACGTCCGCCTTCGCCGCCTCCCCCAAGGCAGCGTGAGATCAAGGCGCCCGCGAGCGCCGCGTAATCCGGCGCCAGCCGGGGCACGAGCCGGCGCAGCGCGCCCTCCGCGCCCAGGTCGAAGGGCCCTCGCCCGGCCTGGGGCGCATGGGCGAAGAGCCAGGCCGCGTCCGGCGGCAGGCGCTCGGCCAGCGGCGGCGCGCCCTCGGGCGGGGCCTCGCCTCCCATCGCTTCGCGCCGCCAGGCCTCGGCCATCGCGGCGAATTCGGAGCGCGTCAGCGGCTCCTGCGGCGCCGCCGTGGGCAGGGGCGCCTCGCTATCCAGCGCGGCGAGGTCGAGCAGCGCCTGCCGCTCGCTCCACAGCGCGCGGAGGTCCAGCCTGAGCCCCGTCTCGTCGCGCCTGACGGCGAGCGCGAGCCAGGGCGACTCGACCGTGCAGTCGGCGCCCTCGGCGTCGGGCGGAGCGGGCAGGGCGGGGAAGGGCGCGTCGCCGGAGGCCACGAGCGGGATGCGCGCCACGCGCGCCTCGGCCCGCGCGGGGCGGTCCTTGCCGGCGGCGAGGCGCTGCTCGAGGTCGGCCAGAAGCGCGGCCGCGAAGGCGCGAAGGGCGGGGTCGGCCGTCTCCTCGGGCGTGGCGACGGGGACGCTCGAGACCGCCGGGTCGTGGATCGCCGCCCGCACGGTCACGCCGTCGAGCGCCTGGGCGGACGACGACCCGACGACCGGCGCCCAGACGGCGCCGGCGGCGAGCAGACAGGCTGCGCGGAACATGCGGTGTCTCTCCCAGCTTCCCCGTAAGCGTCCGGCCTCGCCGCTCTGCCGGGTCTGCTGAAGTGTCGATAGTGTCCATGAAGGGATGATGGACACGATCGGAGGCGTTTTTGGGCAAGCGGGGCCGGCGTCGGATCTGGACGGACGACGAGAAGCGGATGATCTGCGCGCAGACGCGGCTGGCCGGGGTTTCGGTGAGCCAGGTTGCGCGGCGCTACGACGTGAACACCAATCTGGTCTTCACCTGGCTTCGCGATCCGCGCTTCGCCGGGACGGCGGAGGATGAGACCCCGTCGTTCCTGCCGGTCGAGGTCGTCGGGGCTGCGCCGGCGCCAGCGGTCAGGGCGGCGGCCGAAGGTCGGGTCGAGATCGATCTGGCGGGCGGCG
>NZ_FOQH01000001.1 GCF_900113695.1 Albimonas pacifica
CGACCTTCGGCCGCCGCCCTGACCGCTGGCGCCGGCGCAGCCCCGACGACCTCGACCGGCAGGAACGACGGGGTCTCATCCTCCGCCGTCCCGGCGAAGCGCGGATCGCGAAGCCAGGTGAAGACCAGATTGGTGTTCACGTCGTAGCGCCGCGCAACCTGGCTCACCGAAACCCCGGCCAGCCGCGTCTGCGCGCAGATCATCCGCTTCTCGTCGTCCGTCCAGATCCGACGCCGGCCCCGCTTGCCCAAAAACGCCTCCGATCGTGTCCATCATCCCTTCATGGACACTATCGACACTTCAGCAGACCCGGCAGAGCGGCGAGGCCGGACGCTTACCTTGCGATGGTCGGCGGCCCGTTCCTTCTGCACAAGCGATCGTGCGTGGGTCATCTGCCGGGGCCGAACGCCGTCGCGAGTGATCCACATCCTGGCCTCAGCTTCTTGGTCCGTGGCCTCATGCAGTCGGATTGCTACGGCCTCCTCCTCGATGAGATCGGGCAGCCGCATGCCGATCCGAAGCGCCCGCTCCCACCCGTTCGCGAAATCGAAGCGTCGGCCATCCCAGACCGCCCAGCCGCGGCCGGGCTGATGCAGAAGGTGGTCCGAAAAGCGGGCTGCGAGGCGAAACGCATTCGCGCGATCGCTCTCGCCAAGCCGGCTGCGCTCCACGAGCGTCATGGCGCGGAGATCCGCGATCGTCGGGGTGCTTCGCCGGGGCGCGTGCTCGGCGTCGATGTCCCAGGCCATCAGCGCGCCCTCCGCCGGTCGGAGCGCCGTTCGACCGGACGGCACTCATGGCAATCGAGCCATTCCGGCAGCTTCTCGCAGTCGTAGAGGACCATCGAGCCCACCTTGACCCTCGGCGGCCCGATGCGGGCTTCATGCCAGCGGTTCAGCGTGCGGGGCGTGACGCCGAGAAGTCGGGAAAGTTCTGCAGGCGACAGATAGCGGCGGCCGGCGAGCGTAAGGCCGCCTTGCTGAGCGTCGGTGGCGTCGGTCGAGGGCTTGCCCATGCGTCCTGCTCCTGTGCTGGAGCGAGACCCCCGCCGAAGGGACTGGTGGCCTGGGACGACGGGGCCTTCTGGCCACGGCAACCGCATCGGTGGGGTCTCGAGCGGTTGCGGCGAGGATTGGCCGTGCTTTCGTCGTAGCGCGAAAGTGGTTAACCGCGGGCTAAACTCTCGTCTGCGCTTGTCCGAGAGCGGCGTCCCTCGTGTCGGCATCGTCCACGGACTGCGCCGCGAGGACCCCGGCGACCGCTTCCGTCGCCGCCCGTAATGGATCGTCGAGCAGATGCGCGTATCGCGCCGTCGTCTGCGGCTGGCTATGGCCGAGCAGCGCGCCGATCACCGGCAGCGACAGGCCCTCCGAGGCCAGGATACTCGCATAGGTGTGGCGCAGGTCATGCAGGCGGACGGTCGGCGTCCAGCGCAGACGCGGCTCGCCCTGCGGGTCCCGCAGAACCTCGCCAGCGGCCGATCGCATGGGCTCGCCGACCGCCAGCCCGGCGTCGCGGCAAACCGCCAGCCAGGTGCGCTTCACGTCCGTCAGCGGCCGCTCCGGATCCGCGCCCGGAAACACGAAGCGCCCTCGCGCCGCCTGCCGCATCTCCGCCAGCATCCTCACCCCCGGAGCCGAGAGCGGCACGCGATGCGCCCGGCGCTGCTTGGTCTGGGAGGACGGCTTGATCCAGATCCCGGCCTCGAGATCGAACTGGTCCCAGGTCGCGCCGAGCGCCTCGGAGCGCCGCGCCCCGGTCAGCATCAGGAGCCGGATCGCGCTGGCGCTGACCCGTTCGGGATGCCGATCCAGTGCCGCGACGAGGCGACGGATCTCGGCGGGCGCAAGGTAGCGGTCGCGGGGTTCCTCCCGGTTCCGCCGCACCCCCGCGGCGGGATTGTCGGCGCGCCAGCCCCACCGGATCGCGAGGTTAAACGCCTTGCGCAGCACCTCGACGACGCGGTTCGCCCGGACCGGCCGTGTCCGCGAGACCTCGGCATGCAACCGGTCGACATCATCCGGCGCGACCTCCGCAACCTTGCGCGCGCCAAGCGCGGGCAGGATGCAGTTGCGCCACATGCTTCGATCGTCGGCCGCCGAGCGCGGCGCCTTGGTCGGCAGGTGCTCCTGATCATAGCGCGCGAAAAGATCCGCGACCGTCGGCGTCGCCCGCGCGGCGGCCGCCGCCGCGTCCCGCGCGGCGCTCTCCGCCATCGGGTCCTCGCCGAGGTCGATCCGCCGGCGCAGCGCCCGCGCTTCCTCGCGGGCTGCCGAGGTCGACCAGGCCGGGAACCGCCCGATGGTCATCCGCCGCTCTCGTCCCGACACAACGTAGTTCAGCACGAATGCGCGCGCCCCGCCCGGCGTCAGCCGCAGCCCGAAGCCGGGCAGGGCCGCGTCATAAACGATCCGGGCGCGCGTCTCCGTATCCGGGAGCGACCGGATGAACCTGTCGCTGAGCTTCTCGGTGGATCTCCTGGGCATCGACCGCCTCCGCTGAATGGCTCTTGCGGCCCGATGTCCGATCCGTGTCCGAACGAATTCCGTCCGAACTCGTCTCCACATGTCCGGGCCTGTCGCCGAGGCTCGCGAAAAGTCGTTGAGAAAGAGCTAACTGCGGATGTCGCTCAAGATCTATCAACCAAGCCAATGGCTTCACGGATGGTCTTCCGCAGGCTCATAACCTGAAGGTCGCAGGTTCAAATCCTGCCCCCGCAACCAGAATATCAAACATCACCAATCGCTTGAACGCCGCCCAAAGGGGCGGCGTTCGCGTTCGTGCCGCATGCTCCCGATGACCGCTCCCGCGCCTCATGACGTGATCCCCACGTTCTCTGACCCTGCCCCCGCGGAACCGGAATCCGGGACTGATCTGGCGGCGCCTGGCAGCCGGCTTCAAGGCTGGCGGCGGCGCGCAGCGCCGGATGCGGCCTGCGGGTGGACGCGCCGTTCTGGCGAAATCCTGCTACAAGGGTGGCGGCCGGTCGCCACGAAAATCGTCCCGGGCGGAAAAAAATCATGCCCATTCATCCTCAGGTCTGAGAGCGTGGGCCCGTCGCGGGAGGAACGCGAAACGAGACGACGTCATGGGAGGACGCAATGCTTGACGCAATTCTTCGCGGGCCGAAGGGCCTGATCGGAGCGGCGGCGCTGGTCGCGCTCGGCCTCGGCGCGGCCGCGCCGGCGGCGGCGCAGACGCAGCTGTCCATCGCGACCGGCGGCACCGGAGGGGTCTACTACCCGCTCGGCGGCGGCCTCGCCGAGGTCATCAACAAGCACGTCGAGGGCTACTCGGCCACCGCCGAGGTCACCGGCGCCTCGGTCGAGAACATGGGCCTGATCGCGCTGGGCGACGCGGACCTGGCCATCGGCCTCGCCGACACCGTGTCCCAGGCCTACGCCGGGACCGGCCGCTTCGAGGGCCAGCAGCTGCCGATGGTGCGCGGCCTCGCCTCGCTCTACGCCAACATGATCCATATCGTGGCGCTCAAGAGCAGCGGCATCACGACGCTCGAGGACCTGCGCGGCAAGCGCGTGTCGATCGGCGCGCCCGGCTCGGGCACCGAGGTCAACACCGCCGCGATCCTCGAGGCGAACGGCATCAGCTACGACGACATCGAGGAGCAGCGCCTGAACTTCAACGAGACCGCGGACGCGCTGTCGAACGGGGACATCGACGCGGGCTTCTGGTCGGTGGGCGCGCCGACCTCCTCGATCCTCAACCTCGCCACCACGCAGGAGATCGTCATCATCGCCCTGACGCCCGAGCAGCTCGCGGCGGCGAGCGAGGCCGATCCCACCTTCGCGGTCAGCACGCTGGCGGGCGGCACCTACACCGGCGTCGACGCGGACATCGACGTGCTGGGCATCCCCAACGTGCTCGCCGTCTCCTCGGAGATGTCGGACGACCTGGCCTATGCGATCACCAAGGCCATGTTCGACAACATCGCCGAGCTGCAGGCGGTGCACCCGGCCGCCAACCAGACCACGGTCGAGTTCACGCTGAAGGCGACCCCGGTGCCGCTGCATCCCGGCGCGATCCGCTACTTCGAGGAGATCGGGGCCACGGTCCCGGATCGCCTGCGCCCGTGACGCGCGGACGGCGGGGAGGGCTTCTGGCCCTCCTCCTGTCCGTCCCCGCCCTGGCCGAGGCCGGGACGCTGCTGGCCACGCGCGAGAGCGGCGAGCCGATCGCCCGGTTCGAGGCGCCCGAAGGGGCCGAATGGTGCGTTCTGTGGCGCCATTCGGTGAAGGGGTTCGAGGTCGCGGACTGCTACGAGAACCGGGGCGGGCGGATGGTGCTGGTCCGCTCGCACCTGCCGGACTTCGCGGCGGGCCTCGACCACATCCCCGGCCGCGGGCGCCAGGTCTCGGACGGGCGGGGCGGCTACTTCATACTGGATATCGACGAGCCGGTGCCGGGCGACGCCTACGTGCTCAGGCCGGGCGCGGGCGACGTCGATCACCGGCTCAGGATGGGCGACAGGGAGGTGTCCCTGTCCGCGGCCGCCCCGCGCGAGCGGGTGCGGATCGCCTTGATCGGAACGGACGAATGACGACCGAAAACGACTTCGCCCCGGGTCCGGCGCCGCAGCCCCGGATCGTGCTGCGCGCGATCACGGCGATCGGCATCGCCCTGTCGCTGTTCCAGCTCTGGGCCGCCGGCGTGCAGCCGCTGGGCCTGTTCTTCCAGCGGCCCATCCACCTCGGCTTCGTGCTGGTGCTGTGCTTCCTGATCTACCCGGTCTTCGGGGCGAACCGGCCGCGCGGCGCGCTGGGCTGGGCCATCGACGGGCCGCTGATCCTGGCCGGGATCGCGGCCGGGGCGTGGGTGCCGATGAACATCGACACCATCGCCAACCAGATCTTCCCGCGCGACATCGACGTGTGGATGGGGGTGCTGACCATCCTGCTGGTGCTCGAGGGCGCGCGCCGCGCCGTGGGCCTGGGGATGACGGTCATCGGCGCGCTGTTCACCGTCTACGCCTTCGCCGGCAACCGGGGCGAGCTGCCGTTCCTCGCCGACTGGATGCCGGGGATCCTCAACCACCGGGGCTATACGCTCGACCGCTTCGCCAGCCAGATGACGCTGGGGGCCGAGGGGATCTTCGGCATCCCGCTGGGGGTGGCCGCGACCTTCGTCTTCATCTTCGTGCTGTTCGGCGCCTTCCTGGAAGTCACCGGCGCGGGCAAGTTCTTCATCGACCTCGCCTATGCCGCGACGGGCCGGCAGCGGGGCGGGCCGGCCAAGGCGGCGGTGATCGCCAGCGCCGGCATGGGCTCGATCAGCGGCTCGGCCATCGCCAACGTGGTGACCACGGGCGCCTTCACCATCCCGCTGATGAAGAAGCTCGGCTACCGCCCCGCCCAGGCCGGCGGGATCGAGGCCGCGGCCTCGACCGGCGGACAGATCATGCCGCCGCTGATGGGCGCGGGCGCCTTCCTGATGTCGGAGTTCACGCGCGTGCCCTACGTGGACATCGTGCTGATCTCGATCTTCCCGGCCGCGCTCTACTTCGGGATCGTCTACCTGCTGGTGCACATCGCCGCCGTGAAGCAGGGCATGACCGGGCTCGCGGCCGAGGACCTGCCCCGCACCCGCGAGGTGCTGGCCGAGGGCTGGCATTTCCTGCTGCCGCTGGTCGCGCTGATCGCGCTGCTGGTGGCGGGCTACTCGCCGATGCGCGTGGGCTTCTACGCGATCGGCGCGATCCTGACCGCGGCCGCGGCGCGGGCGCTGTGGAGCTTCTTCGCCGGCCGCCCGACGGCGGCGGGCTTCGCCGCGCTCTGCCGCCGGGGCGTCGCCCTGACGCTGGAGGCGCTGGAGCTCGGCGCGCGCAACGCCGTGGCGGTGTCGATGGCCTGCGCGGTGGCGGGGATCATCGTGGGCGTGGTGGGCCTGACCGGGCTGGGCCTGAAGTTCTCGGCGATGATGATCGCCTTCTCGGGCGGCAACCTGCTGCTGGCGCTGATCCTGGTGGTGATCGCCTCGCTGATCCTGGGCATGGGGCTGCCGGTGACGGCGGCCTACATCGTGCTGATCATCCTCGTCGGGCCGGCCCTGACCGAGGAGTTCGGCATCCCGCTGCTGATCGCGCACCTGGTGGTGTTCTGGTATTCGCAGGACAGCAACGTGACCCCGCCCGTGGCGCTGGCGGGGTTCGCCGGCGCCGCCATCGCCGGATCGAAGCCGATGGAGACCAGCATCCAGGCATGGAAATACGCCAAGGGCCTGTATCTGATCCCGCTGTTCATGGTCTACAACGACGAGATCATCCTCGGCGGTCCGCTGCCGATGGTGCTGTGGAGCGGGGCGATCGCCATCCTGGGCCTGGTCGCCTTCGCGGCCGTGCTCGAGGCGTTCCTGTGGCGGCCCCTGCAGTGGTGGATGCGCGTGCTGCTGCTGCCGGGCATCGTGGCGCTGTTCTGGCCCTCGCTGACGGTCGAGATCGTGGGGGCGGCCCTGGTCGTGGCGCTGCTCGCGCTCAACTGGGCGCAGGCGCGGGGCGAGCGGGACGGGGCCGGCCGGCCCGCATGAGCGCGCGCCCCGCCCCGAGCGGCCGGGCCCGCGGCGCGCCCGGGGCCGCCGCGCCATGACCACGGCGCGGGCCCTGATCCTGGCGGGGCTGATGGCGGCCCTGGTCTGGGTGCTCGCCCACGCGCGGGCGGTCGACGTCGCGCGGCAGGAGCTCGACCAGACCCTGCTGCTGACCACCCGCGCCGTGGCCGCCGAGATCGACCGCCTGCGCGCCCTGCCGGACGTCGTGGGCCAGGACGCGCGCATCCGCCGGGCCCTGTCGGGCGCCGGCCCCCTGCAGGACGCCGACCGCTATCTCGAGACGGTCGCCGGCCACGTGGGGGCGGACGTGCTCTATCTGCTCGACGCGACGGGGGAGACGATCGCGGCCTCGAACTGGAACCGGCCCGAGAGCTTCGTGGGGCAGAACTACGCCTTTCGCCCCTATTTCCAGGACGCGCTCGCCACCGGGCACGGGC
The DNA here is from genome assembly GCF_900113695.1 of Albimonas pacifica. GTDB lineage: Bacteria > Pseudomonadota > Alphaproteobacteria > Rhodobacterales > Rhodobacteraceae > Albimonas > Albimonas pacifica. The sequence goes on from NZ_FOQH01000001.1 coordinate 6,999, forward strand.
GCTACTACGCCATCGGCGTGACCACCGGCGTGCCGGGCTATTTCCTCTCGGCCCGGGTCGAGGGGGCGGGGGCGGCGGGGGTCGTCGTCGTCAAGCTCGACCTCAGCCCGCTGCAGGACACCTGGCGCGCCGCCGAGGCGGACGTGGCGCTGACCGACGAACATGGCGTGGCCTTCCTCTCGGCCCGGCCGGAGTGGCAGTACCGCCCCCTCGCGCCCCTGCCGCCCGACGTGCTGGAGCGCCTGGTCGGCGCGCGCACCTACGAGGGCGTCGGGCTGGAGGCGGCCGCGCCGCTGCTGAGCGAGCCGCCCCGCGGCGCCGACGCCCGCGGGGAGGGCTGGATCGCCCGCATCGCCCCGGTCTCGGCCACCGGCGGGCAGGTGGTGGCCGCGCGCTCCCTGCAGGGGATCCGGCTGCTGGCGGGGGCCTGGGCGGCGCTCGCGGCGCTGGCGACGCTCGCCGTCGCGGCCATCCTCCAGGGCGTCGAGCAGCGCCGCCAGATCGTCGCCATGCGCCTCTCGCAGTCCGAGCGGCTGGAGGCCATGGTGATCGAACGCACCGCCGACCTCGGCCGCGAGATCGAGGCGCGCAAGCTCGCCGAGACCGACCTGCGCACCGCCCAGGAGGCGCTGATCCACACCGAGAAGATGGCCGCCATGGGCCGCATGTCCGCCGCCATCGTGCATGAGATCAGCCAGCCGCTCGCCGCGATGGAGGCGACGCTCTCGGCCGCCGAGCTGGGGATCCCGGCCGGGGAGGCCAAGACCCTCGCGCGGATCGGCAAGGCCCGCGACATGATCCGTCGGATGCAGCGCACGACCAAGCATCTCAAGAGCTTCGCGCGCAAGGACACGGTCGACGTCAGCCTGATCGACCTGCGCGCGCCGGTGAAGTCCTCGCTCGACCTGGTGCTGCCGCGGGCGAAGACGGTCGGGGTGACGCCCGCCCTGCGCCTGCCGCCGGACCCCGCCCCGGTGATGGCCGGCAGCGTGCGGATCGAGCAGGTGGTCGCGAACCTGCTCCTCAACGCGCTCGACGCGGTCGAGGGGCGCCCGGGCCCCGAGGTGGAGGTCGCGCTCGCGGTCGAGGGCGCGCGGGCCGCGATCACGGTGCGCGACAACGGCGCGGGCATCGCGGCCGAGGACCTGCCGCGCGTGGCGGACCCGTTCTTCTCGACCAAGCTCTCCGGCGAGGGGCTGGGGCTCGGCCTCGCCATCTGCAAGGCGATCCTTGCCGATTTCGGGGGGACGCTCGATATTCGCTCGATCCCGCAGGAGGGCACGCAGGTCAGCGTCTCCCTGCCGCTGGCGGAGCAGGACGAGCGGACGTGAGCGCGGCGCGCCTTCATATCGTGGACGACGACGCCGACCACCTGGCCGCGCTCGCCGACCTGCTCGACGCCGCCGGCTACGCGGTGCGCGGCTTCGCGGCCGCCGCCGACCTGTTGGCGGCGATGGACGATCCGCCGGACATGCCCCCGGACATGGTGATCAGCGACCTGCGCATGCCCGGGATGGACGGGATCGGCCTGCTGCGGGCCCTGCGCGAGCGCGCCCTGGGCGTGCCGGTGGTGCTGCTGACCGGCCATGGCGACGTGGCGCACGCGGTCGAGGCGATGCGCGCCGGCGCCGAGGACTTCCTCGAGAAGCCCTACGACTCGGCGCACCTGCTCTCGGTGATCCGCCGCACGGTCGAGGCGCAGGCCGCCCGGCGGGAGGTCACGCGCCTCCAGCAGGTGCTGTGCCAGCGCGACCAGGGAACGATCCTGGGCAAGTCGCGCGCCATGCGCGCCTTCCGCGAGCGCATCGCGGCGCTGGCGTCGGTGGATCTCGACGTGGTCGTCACCGGCGAGACCGGCACCGGCAAGGAGCTCGCCGCGCGCGCGATCCATGCCGGCAGCGCCCGCGCCGAGGGGCCGTTCGTGGCGCTCAACTGCGCGGCGCTGCCCGAGGCGATGGCCGAGACGATCCTCTTCGGCCACGGCCGCGGCGCGCTCGCCCATGACGCCGAGGGGCGGGCCGGCAAGCTCGAGGCCGCCCACGGGGGCACCCTGATGCTCGACGAGGTCGAGGCGATGCCGCCCTCGATCCAGGCCAAGCTGCTGCGGGTGCTCCAGGAGCGCGCGGTCGAGCGGATCGGCGAAACCGCGCCGCGCCCGCTCGACATCCGGGTGATCGCCGCCAGCAAGGCCTCGCTGCGGCTGGTGGAGGGGTTCCGGAGCGACCTGTTCTTCCGCCTGGCGGGGACCGAGCTCGCCACCCCCACCCTGCGCGAGGCGGGCGAGGACATCCCGCTGATCTTCGCCCATTACGCCCAGCTCGCCGCGCGCCGCTACGGCCGCCCCGACCCGGACCTGCCCTGGCTGCTGCAGCAGAAGCTCAGGCGCCTCGCCTGGCCCGGCAACGTGCGCGAGCTGAAGGCCAGCGCCGAGGCCTATGCGCTCGGCCTGTTCGAGATGCCGCGCCGCGCCGCGGCCGCTGCGGGCCCGATGACGCTCGCCGAGCGGGTCGCCGAGTTCGAGGCGCGCGAGATCGCCGCGGTGCTGGCCGCCCGCTCCGGCAACACCCTGCGCGCCTCCGAGGCCCTGGGCATCCCCCGCCGCACCCTCAACGACAAGATGCGCCGCTACGGCCTGACCGCGGATCCCGCCGCCGAAGACCTGGGCTGAGCGGGCGCCCCGGGGCCCAGGTCTTCCAAAGCGGAAGGGGCCGGTCCCTCGGGGCCTCCGGTCGCTGCCTCCCCTCGCCCGGCCGGGTCGACCCGGACCGTGCAGGCGAAGCTCGGGGTCGCGGCGTCGGAGGCGCAGCGGTGGCGGGCGGGGAGGTCGTGGGCCCACGTGCCCGGGATCGATCGCCGCTCCTCGACGGCGGCGAGGGACGCGGCGGGCCGGACCGCCATGCGCTTCATGGCGAACCGCTCCGCAGGCCGTGGGCGGGAGCGGGCCGCAGAGACGCCGCCGGCGCCGCGGGGCGAGGCGCCGCGATGCGCCGTCGCGGGCGTTCGTCCTGGATCCGGCCGCGGGTCCCGGGCGGGCGGCGGCTGATGCATCGGAATTCGAATGCGGGCTCAGGTTGCGTATCGCCACCCCGTCTCTCGCTTCTTGATCGCAATCAATGCGCGGTCCTGACCCAGCGTCAATGCTTCCGGCGTCCTCGTGCGCGCCGGACCGGCACGTGCGGGGCGGGGCGGGCAGGCCGGGACCGCCCGGCGAGGGCGTCTCCGCTGCGGGAGGCGCGCGACGCGCTCGGTCATTCCCTTTGGGGGGAGAGCCGCCATGCTGCGCGCCTCGTCGATCGTCCCGTTGCTCCTCGCGGCCACGCCGCTCGTCGCGCAGGAGGTCCTGCCGTTCCCGCCGCAGCCCTCGGGCAGCGTCGCGGGGCGCACGATGCAGGAGTCCGTCTACAGCCCGCTGCCGCCTGCGAGGCGCCTGCCCGCGGACGCGCCCAACATCCTCATCGTCCTGATCGACGACGTGGGCCCCGCCCAGACCGACGCCTTCGGCGGCGAGATCCACACCCCCACGCTGGACGAGATCGCCACGCAGGGCATCGCCTTCAGCCGCTTCCACACCACCGCGATGTGCTCGCCCACGCGCGCCTCGCTGCTGACCGGGCGCAATCACCAGCGGGTCGGCTCCGGCCAGATCGCCGAGCTCGCCAACGACTGGGACGGCTACAGCGGCCGCATCCCCAAGAGCAGCGCCACCGTGGCCGAGGTGCTGAAGCACTACGGCTACAGCACCGGCGCCTGGGGCAAGTGGCACAACACCCCCGCCTCCGAAACCACGGCGGCGGGTCCCTTCGACAACTGGCCGACCGGCTACGGGTTCGAGTATTTCTACGGCTTCCTCGCCGGCGAGGCGTCGCAATACGAGCCGATGCTGGTGCGCAACACCGCCTATGTCGAGACGCCCCACGCCTCCGGCGGCGGCGACGCCTATCACTTGAGCGAGGATCTCGCCGACGACGCGATCGGCTGGCTGCGCACGCACAAGGCCCTCGCCCCGGACCGGCCGTTCTTCATGTACTGGGCCAGCGGCGCCTCCCACGGCCCGCACCAGGTCCCGCAGGAATGGGCCGACAAGTATGCGGGCAGGTTCGACGACGGCTGGGACGCCTACCGCGAGCGGACGTTCGCGCGCGCGAAGGAGATCGGCTGGATCCCCGAGACGGCGACGCTGACGCCGCGGCCCGGGACGCTCGCCTCCTGGGACTCGATCCCCGAGGCGGAGAAGCCTTTCCAGCGCCGCCTGATGGAGGTCTTCGCCGGCTTCACCGAGCATGTCGACGTCCAGGTCGGCCGCATCGTCGACGAGATCGACGCGCTGGGCTACGGCGAGAACACGCTGATCTTCTACGTCTGGGGCGACAACGGCGCCTCGGCCGAGGGCCAGAACGGCACGATCAGCGAGCTGCTCGCCCAGAACGGCATCCCCTCCACCGTCGAGCAGCACATGGCCGCGCTCGACGCGCTGGGTGGGCTCGAGGTGCTGGGCACGGGCAAGACCGACAACATGTATCATGCGGGCTGGGCCTGGGCGGGAAGCTCCCCCTACCAGGCGACGAAGCTCGTCGCCTCGCATTTCGGGGGCACGCGCAACCCGCTCGCCGTGCGCTGGCCGGCCGGGATCGAGGCCGACGCGGCGCCGCGCCCGCAGTTCCTGCACGTGATCGACGTGGTCCCGACGATCTACGACCTGCTCGACATCGCCCCGCCGCGGGTGGTGAACGGCGTGCCCCAGGATACGCTCGACGGGGTCAGCTTCGCCTCGACCTTCGCCGACGCCGGCGCGGAGGAAGTGCGCCGCACCCAGTATTTCGACATCATGGGCAGCCGCGGCATCTACCACGACGGCTGGATGGCCTCGGCCTTCGGTCCGCGCGCGCCCTGGGTCCCGGGCCTGCCCGAGGGCATCCACGAGTGGACCCCCGACCAGGACCGCTGGGAGCTCTACGACCTGCGCCGCGACTGGACCCAGTCCGAGGACCTCGCCGCCGCGATGCCGCAGAAGCTGGCGCAGATGAAGGAGCTGTTCCTGATCGAGCTGACGAAGAACAACGGCCTGCCCATCGGCGGCGGCCTGTGGATCCCGACCTTCCACCCCGAGCTGCGGGCGACGCCGCCCTACACCTCCTGGACCTTCCCCGGCGCGATCACCCGCCTGCCGGAGTTCGCGGCTCCCGCCCTGGGCAACCGGCGCAACCGCGTGCGGGTCGAGCTCGACGCCCCCGCCGGGGCGAGCGGCGTGATCTATGCGCTGGGCGGCTTTTCGGGAGGGCTCTCGCTCTTCGTCGAGGACGGGGCGCTGGTCTACGAATACAACCTCTTCGAGATCCAGCGCACCCGGATCGAGGCCTCCGGCAGGCTGCCTGCCGGCCGCGCGGCCATCGAGGTCGAGACGGACTACGTCGAGCGCCGCCCCGCCGGCCCCCTGCGCGTGGTCCTGCGGGTGAACGGGACCGAGGTGGCCTCGGGCGTGATCCCGGTCAGCGCCCCGCTGGGCTTCACGGCCAACGACGCGCTCGACTTCGGCCGCGATCTCGGCTCGCCCGTCAGCCTCGCCTACTACGACCGCGCGCCCTTCGCCTTCACCGGCGAGATCCTCGGGGCGGACGTCGCCTACCTCGGCGAGGATGCCGACCCCGACGGCCCCACGGAGCGCCAGGTCGCCAACCCGGTCCCGATCGGCGACTGAACCGGGCCGGTCCGCGCCCGAAGGCGCGGACCGGCCCCCTTGGGAGACGCGGACCGGGACGTGCCGGGCCGGCGCGATCTCGTCGTGGACGGCGAGGATCGCGACGGTCGGCGGCAAGCCGAAGCCGACGAGGGCGACGGAGGCGGTGACGCCGCCGCGGGTTCAGATCTCGAAGACCGCAGCGAAGACGCAGGGCGGACCGCCGTCCGGCAAGCTGTCGCCGAGGGGGGCGTGTCCCATTCCCAGACGGCCGTCCCGTCGTCCGCGTCGACCCTAAGCCGCGCCTCGATCGTGATGTCGCCGGAAAGGGGGGCGGGGGGGCGCCAGGACCCGGACGGGCGCCCCTCGGCCTCCGGGGATCGTGCGGCCCCTCAGCGACCGTCGGGAAAGCGCAGGCGGGCGGCGGAGGCGGCGAGGTTGGGCGTGGCGGGGCCTCGCGCAAGGCGCAGGCATGTCTCCGACATGCCCGGATCGATCCGCGCGACCTGGATCGCGGCGAGGCGCGCGGCGCCGTCGGGGCCGGTCGTGAACAGCGGGCTGCCGCTCATCTGGTGCTCGGTCTGGCAGGCGTGGAGCACGCAGCCCTCCGCGCTCGTCGCCATCGCCCGGCACATCACGCCGACGTCGGCGAAGAACAGCCCGCCGGTGCCGGGCGCCGGCATCGCCAGCATCGCGCGGATCGAGGCGCGCTCCCGCGCGTTCAGGTTCGGCCCTGCGGAGATCAGCGCCGCCCCCGGGTCCGCGGCCGCGATCTCGAGCTCGGGTCCCCAGCCGGTCCGCGCGTCCGCGGGCAGGGGGAGGGCGACGATGTCGTCGGCGTCGCCGTGCCCGCCCGAGCGCAGCATCGCCGGCGGGTCGGCGACGGTCCAGACCGCAGCCTCGGGCGCGAAGCCCCGGACCGGGATGCCCTCGGAGCTGCGGAACGCGAGGCCGTCCAGGGGCAGCAGCTCCGTCGGCCGGCCCGGCGCCCGCAGGCAGTGCAGGGCCGTCGCCACATGGCCGCCGACCACGACGCCGCCGCAGCGCCAGTTCGGCCGGGCGTCGTCGGTGAAGACGCCCGTGCGCCGCGCGATCGCCTCGGCCGCCGCGGCGGGCGCCGCCGTGGCGAGCCGCTCGAGCGGCGTCAGGCACAGGTCGAGATAGGCCCCCAGCGCCGCCTCGTAGGCGATCAGGAAGGCGACCCGGTCGGCCGGAGGGATGTCGCGGGCCATCAGCTCCAGCGCGCCGATCAGGTAGGCGTCCGCGCCCGTCTCCGCCGGATCGTCGCGGAACCGCATCGCGAGCAGCGCGCGCACGGCGTCGCTGCAGGGTCGGGTCTCCTCCAGCAGGGCCGGGTCGCACAGGGTCTCCATCACCGCGGAGGGCAGGCCGAGGGGGTTGCTGCACCCGGCCTCCGCCGCCGGGGGGCGGTCAGGGGCCAGGAGCTGCACGAGGCTCGGCGGCGGGGCCGCCGACGCGCCCCCGTCGGGCGAGAGGTCGAAGCCCAGCGGCTCTAGGGTTCCGCAGCAGGGCCGGCCGGTCGCGCAGCACAGGGGCTGGTCGGGCGGCCAGGGCATCCAGAGCTTCGGATCGTCCAGGAAACGCTCGGGCGGCACGCCCGGGCCCGGGACCCCTGTCGTGCCCTGCGGCGGCAGCGGAAGCCGCTGATCGGGCGTCGGCTGCGGCAGGAGCCGGTCCTCCAGCCGCGGCGTTCGGTAGGGCGGCTCCTCGCCCTGCGCCCCGGCCGGGGCGGGCGGCCAGAGGGCCAGCGCCAGGGCCGGGACAAGGGCCGCCCGGAGGGAGAAGCGGGTCATGGCCGGACCTCAGAGGATGTCGGACGCCGCCAGGATGGCGTCGATCGAGGTCGCCGAGTTGTGCCCCGCCCCGCCGCGCGTGCAGCCGCCGTGGGTGTGCACGCCGACCACCTCGCCGGCAGGGTTCATCAGCGGCGCGCCGGAGGAGCCGCCCATCGTGTCGAGCGAGCCGTAGTAGAGGCGCGCGGGGTTCGCGAAATCCAGCGGGCCCCCGTGGACCTTCTTCGGATCGCCGTTCGGGTGCTGGATCAGCATCAGCGCCGTGGCGAGCGCGGGCGCCCCCGCGGCGACGGCGGCCACGGGAAACCGGTCGCCGGCCGGCCGGCCGTCGGCCCCCGCCCCCAGGCGCACGATCGCGTAGTCGAGGTCGTCGCGCTGGTATTCGACCAGCTCGGCGATCGGGTAGGCGGTCGCCGGCCGGGGCGCGTCGCCGCTGGGGGGGAGCTGGTAGCCGAAGTTCACGTGCATCCGCGAGGCGAGCTCCGCCTCGGAGACCACGCTCCACCGGCCGCCGACGCGCACCGAGGGGCGGATCCAGCCGTCGCCCGAGCGGTGGAAGCAGTGCCCGGCCGTCAGCACGAGGTCGGGCGCGATCAGCGCCCCGCTGCACCACCGCTGGCCGGTCACGTTCCCCGGGTCGGCGTTCGGCCCCGCGTAGATCCGGTGAAGGTCTTCGTTCCACTGGAGCTGCACGACCGCGGGCTCGTGGCGCGCCACGAAGCCGACGTTGCCGGCGGGCGAAGCGCCCGGGCCGGCGGCGCCGTCGTAGCGCTCCACATGCTGGGTGTCGTCGGCCGGGCCGCAGAGGGACTCGAGCCAGGCCGAGGCCTCGCGCGCCGCTTCGGTCTCGGCGGCGGCGGCGGCGGCGGCGGGACTGTCGGCCGCCAGGCCGACCGGCGCCTCGACGAGCGCCGCGCCGGGCCGGGGCAGGGCCGGGCGCAGGGCGGACTGGGCGAGGGACGCCGCCGGCGCGGCGACGGACGCGAGGGCGAGGGCCGCGACGAGGCGGCGGCGGAGAATGCGGGACATGACGGGCTCCTTTCGCTGTCGGGTCTTGCGGGGGGGAAGGGGCGCGGGGCGTCGCGCCCCGGTCTCCCTCGTCGCCGCCGCCCGGCTCGGGGCGGCGGCGGTCGGCGGCGGCGCGGGACGGATCGGCTCGCCCTCCGGACCTTCCAGCGCGGAGAAGGCGTCGAACAGCCGGGTCGAGCCGAGGCTCTCGCCCATCAGCACGATGGCCGCGGGCGGCGCCTCCGCCACGATCCGCGCGAGGGAGGGCGTGGGGACGCCCGCCGGCTCCACCAGCGGCGGCGCGCAGGGACGCGCGCAGCCGGCGAGGTCCGCGACGGCGACGCCCAGCGCGCCCTGCAGCCCGGGGGGGCGCTCAGCCATCGCCGAGCGCCCCCACCAGGCGCGACTTCAGCGCCGGGCGCAGCGCCGCGTCGACCGCGTCGATCTCGGCCTTCGCGGCGCTGGCGTCGGGAAAGCCGCTGCCGGTCTCGCTGACGGCGAAGGTCAGCTCCAGCGCGGTCGCCTCGCTCGAGGGCAGGCGCAGCAGGCCGGTGCCCGCGGGCAGCGCCTCGCGGCCCATCGCCTGCCCGATCCGCACGTCGCCGATGGCGTAGGAGCCGAGCTCGATGTCCTCGATCGCGTAGCCCGCCTGGGAGGGCTGCACGGCCCGGATCGACAGCGCGAAGCCCATCGCCAGGCCCTCGCCCCTGCCGGTCAGCGCGGCGGTCTTGCCCGCCCAGTGGAACAGCGGCTCGAGCCGCACGGCGCCCCGGCGCGACCCCATGGGCACGAGCCGGGCGAGGTGGACGAAGGTGGTCTCGGCCGCGTCGCCCTTGCCGTGCCGGCGCAGCAGCACGACGCACTGGTCGTCGGGCTTCGCGCCGCCGGTCCAGGCCATGAAGCCGGCCGGCTCCTCGATGTACCAGGTGGCTTTCCAGGCGGCCTGGCTGCGGGCCGCGAGGGCGTCGATGGACGACTTCATCTGCGACACGATCGCCCCCGCGACCAGGTCGAAGGCGAAGGGCGCCAGCGCCAGCGCGGCGGCGCCGACGACGGACTCCGTCGTCGGCCCCGGCTGGCCGGCGGGGGCGCAGCTCGTCGCGAGCGCGGCCCGGAAGGCGGCCGCGGCCGCCTCGGCGCCGGGCGGGAAGGCCGCGCCGGCCGGGTGGGCGGACGGGGCGCCCGGCGCGACCGGCAGGTTCAGCGAGGCGCTGGCGGGGCCGGGGACGCCGCTGCCGGGCTCGGCCCTGAAGGTGGCCGCCTTGTAGGATTCGCAGCCCGACAGCGTCAGGGCCAGGCCGGCCGCGGCCGCAAGGGTCTTCTTGCGCATGGTGATCTCCTCCTCGCGCCATTCGGGTCGGCCGCGGGACCGGATCCCGGCCGCGGCGAGTGCGAGGGGAAGCGTGGAGGAGGCGCGTCAGCGCAGCGGCAGCCCGGCGTCAGCGACGCGCGAAATCGCCCCCGCGCGGCGTGCGCGCGGGGGCGGGGGCCGTCACGAGGACCGGGAGGGGAGGATCCGCCCCCGGCCGCCGCGCTCGTCGGGGGGCGTGGATCGCGCGTCCGGCGATCCGGGAAGCGGCGGGGAGAGGGGCGGGGCCTGGGCGATCTCGGCCTCTCCCTGCTCGGCCAGGCTGCGCAGCAGGGCGGCGGGATCGGCGTCGGCGCAGGTCCAGGCGTCGGCCAGGCGCCGCGCCGCCAGCGCCGATGCGGCGCTGGTCCCGGCCAGCGCGACGCCGCCGGGGCTGCGGTTGCTCGCCGTCGGCGCGCCCGGCAGGGTCGGCGCGCGGTCGGCGGCCAGCATCGCGACCGGCGTGCGGCGCTCGCGCTCCGGCGGCGGGCCGGGCGGATCCGGCCGCAGCGCGGCGGCGGCCGAGTAGGGCGAGGCGCGGCGGTCCGAGCCGCGGAAGGCCCCCACCACCAGGGGCGCCCGGCCGGTCGCGGCGCCGCTGAGCGTGCCGAACCGCCGGATCGCGCCCCCCTCGTCGCCCGGCATCTCCCGCCAGGCGCCCGCCGGCGTGAACCGCCGGTAGCTCGCGTCGCCCCCAAAGCGGCTGGGGCGGCCGCGCTGCGCCAGGCCGACGGTCTGGTCCTCGCGCTGGATCCAGGCCGCGATCTCCTGCCGCGGCTTCAGGCCGGCCGCCACCCGGATCCGCCAGACGCCGGCCGGCGCCGGGTCGCGGGGGGCGGCCGCCGCGCTCGCGTCCGTGGGCGCGAGCGCGAGCACGAAGCGGGCCTTCGCGTCGGAGAAGAACGGCCGGTCGAAGGTCAGCCGGGCGAGCACGCGGCCGTCGGCCGAGATCAGCTTGCGGGCGACGACGGACGGGCCGTCCCTGACGAGCTGCGGCCGCCAGGTCGTGGCCTGCCCGGCGTTCGGCGGCGCGATCTCGATCGCGGGCGCCTCGGCGTCGCCCGGCAGCCAGACCTCGACGAAGCTGGAGGTGCGGTCGGCGGGCGGGACATGCCAGTCCACCGCGAGCGCGACCGGCCCGGGCGCCTCGCCGCCGGCGGCGCGGGCATGGGCGCGGGACTGGAGCCCGTTGCCGGCGGGCAGGGTGAGCGCGATGGGCGCCGTCGCCGGCACGCCGTCGGGCAGGGCGGCGCCGGGGCCGGACGAGGGGTGGAAGACCTTGCGCCAGCGCTCGTCATAGGTGCGCAGCACCGCGTCGATGTGGCTTTCCATCATCCCCGATCCGTCGTGCGGGCCGCCGGAGATGCCGTAGCTGAGATTGACCAGCACCCTGACCCGAGGCTTGTTCTGCGCCGCGATCAGCGCCAGGGCCCGCAGCAGCGCATGATGCAGCGCGTAGCTCACGAACACCGTCAGCCCCGCGCCGGAATGGTCCCAGTTGCCGAAGGAGGGCAACCCCACCGTCATCAGCCAGGCCCGCTCCGCCCCGGTCGCCGCGTGCGGCGGACCCGCGGCGCCGAGACGGCCCGCCGCCAGCGCCGCCACGGCGGCGCCATGGGTGGTCCGCGCCAGGCCGACGGGCTGCTGATCGCGGGCGACGTCGATCAGGCCGAGCCGCCGCATGGCCGTCTCCGGGTCCGGCGCGGCCCGCCGCGCGGCGTCGATCTCCGCCCCCGACAGGGCGCGGCCGAAGGGCGTCTGCTGGCCCGCGCGGGCCTGGCCCTCCTGCGCCCAGTGCCACAGCACCCGGGTCCGGCTTCCGTCGGGGGCGAGGAACGCCTCGTGCGCGGGGTTGGGCGCGTGATCGACGACGATCATGATCACGTCCGCGTCGTCGAGATCGACGTCGGCGACGTCGGCGAACCGCCTTGGCGCCGGGCCGGCCGGCGGCGCGTCCGGGGCGGCGGGCGGCGTCTGCGCCTCGTGCAGCGCGTCCCGACGCAGGGCGACCGGCACGGTGAACACCGCCGGATCGTCCGGCTTGAGGTCGTCGATCGGCGGCGGGCCGACCGAAAGACGGAGCGCGCGTTCGATGAACCCCATGCGGATGTAGTCGAACGGGATCTCGGTCTCGTCGTCGCTCCGGCCGCTCGGCTGCGTCCGGATCGTCGCCCAGAAATTGGGCTCCCGCGCCTCCTGCCGGATCCGCGTCAGGTCGCGCTTGAAGTCGAGCAGGAAGTCGGCCCCGTCGTTGCTGGCCCAGTCGCCATAGGGGTCGAGGCTGTTCACGCCCGCATCCTGCCATCGGGGGGCGGGCGTCATGGCCGGCCCTCCATCCGGGCCGCGAGCTCCTCGACCGCCTTGTCCCACAGCCACCGCAGCGGCTTCGACACGCCCACGCCGCGCGCCTCGACCGCCTCGCAGCTCAGTTCGCTGGGGCTCTGGGGGTCGTCGCGCGGCGTCTCCCGCAGCCCCGGCGCGGCGTCGGGCGGGGTGATCTCGTGGGGATCGAAGTCGTCGGCGGCGTTGCGCAGGCGGGCGCCGTCGAAGGTCCAGAACCGGGCCTCGGCCGCCTCCCACCCGGCGCGCCGGGCCAGATGCGCGGCGAGGCAGCGGCCCAGCACCGCCCCCGCGAAGCCGTCGACGGGGAAATGCACGCCCGCCACCACCCGGTTGGCCGAGATCCGCGCCGCCTGCCGGTCCAGCGCCGCGTTCACCGCCTGCGCCGTCTCCGCCGCCGGGGCGCAGCGCGGGGCGTGCGCCCGGGCCGCGGCGAGCAGCATCTTCAGCAGGTCGGCCACCGCGAAAGCCTCCGCCGCATGGGCGGCCGGGAAGGCGCCGTGACCCGGCGTCGGGATCATCGGCATGATCTGGTGCGAGAGCTCGTCCGGCCGGCGACAGGCCAGCGCGTGCTTCACGCGCATCGACACGGTCGCCGCCAGCCCCTGCATCGCCGCGATCAGCTCGAGCGCACAGGCGTCGCGGGCGGGGTGCAGCGAGACGATCGTCCCGAAATAGGGCGTCGGAAAGCCGAGCTGGGAGACGATCTCGGCCTGCCGGTCGACCCGCAGGTCGGCATAGGCGCGCACCAGCTTCATCTGCTCGGCGAAGGCCGCGTCGCCGGGCGCGTCGATGCGCACCAGCGGGGCCTTCACCAGCATCGCGGGCAGGCCGTCGCGCTTCGGACGCTCCTCCAGCTCCGAGATCTCGATGCCGTGGGCCCCGTCCTCCTGCACGTCGAAGGCGAGCCTGGGGAGGATCTCGGTCGAGAGGATGAAGCCGCGCACCCAGGGCGCCCAGAGCGCCAGGTTCGCGGGATCGTCGAGCGCCCGGCCCGGGCGCGGCGCGACCGGCGCCCACGGGACCGCGATGCCGTCCGCGGCCGAGAGCATCCCGGCCGACAGGGCCGGGTCGTAGGGCGCGGGCGCGCCGCGCGCGACGAGGCCGGCGTCGAGCCCGATGGCGAGACCGCCGTAGCCCCCGTATCCGCCATAGCCGCCATAGCCGCCATAGCCCCCGTATCCGCCATATCCTCCGTAGCCGCCGTAGCCGCCGTATCCCCCCTGCGTCGCCATGGACCTCACTCCTTCCTCAAGCGCTTTGGGGGACGCCCGCCGCGGCGAGCGCCCGTGCGAATTCCTGTCCCGACGCGCTCTCCGCCGCGGGGTGGCGGGCGAGGTAGCGGTCGATGGTCAATCCCGGCTCGAGCTCCATCAGCGCCCGCGCGGCGCTTCGCGCCTCGTCGCCGCGGTCGAGCATCTGCAGCGCGATGATCTCGACCCGCCGCGTCGAGGGGTGGTTCCGGTTCGCCTTCAGCGAGGTCTGGGCGAGGTCGAGCGCCTCCTGGAAGCGCCGCCCGCACAGGTAGGCCGTCGCCCCGAGCGAGTCGTAGTGGTAGCGCTCGGGGTCCAGCGGCGAGAGGCTGCGCGCCCGCTCGGTGAGCTCGATGGCCTCCGCCGGCCGGTCCTGGAACGCCCGCACGGCGCCCAGCAGCAAGGTCGAGAAGGCGTCGCTCGGCACGATCGCGCGGGCGGCGGAGAAATGCGTCTCCGCCGCGGTGAAGTCCCGCATCAGGTGGCTGTGCACGAAGCCCGTCACCGCATGCGCCAGCGTCGCGTCCGGATCGGCGTCGAGCGCGCGCGCCGCGTGGCGCAGGGCCGCGTCCTGATCCTGCCGCGGCGCCTCGGACAGGCTGCGCTGGACCCGCATCACGTGCCACTTGCCCAGCCAGGCGTGCGTCGCCGCCTGCCGGGGATCGCGCCCCAGCGCGTGGCTCAGCAGGCGCCCGGCCTCCAGGAACTCGCCCGGGGCGGAGCGGTGCATCAGCCGGATCGCCGCCACGGTCAGCTCGCGGCCGCTGAGCTGCTCCAGCGGCAGGGCGCGCGCCTGCTCCACCGCGCGTCCGGCCAGGGTGGCGAAGACCGCCTGCGCGATGCCGGCGGAAATCGAATCCGGCCGCTCGAACGGCTCGTCGGCCGCGCAGAGGAACCGGCGGCTCCACACGAACCGGCCGGCGGCGATGTCATGCAGGTCGATCTCGCAGTCGATCCGGGGGCTGGTCTGGAGCACACGCCCGCAGACCACGAAGGCGGCGCCGAGGCTGCTCGCCAGCGGCAGGCCGGAGCCCTGGCGCACGAACTCCCGCGCCGAGAGATGGGAGACGACGTCCAGCACCCCCGTGCGCCCCAGCCGCCGGGCGACGTCCTCGGAGACCAGGTCGCCCAGCGGCGAGGGCGCGGCGGCGTATCCGGCCGACAGCAGCGGCAGGACCACGACCTCGGCGCTCCATGGGCGCGCCGGGGGCGGGACAGGGCGCCGCCGCCGGCCCTGCCGGGCCTGGCGCAGCCAGTCCTCGAAACCGTCCGCGTCGGGCAGGTCGATGCCCGCCAGCAGCTCGCCGTCGCCGGGATCGTCGACGACGCGGACGCGCTCGAGGTCGAGGGAGACGTCGCTGCGCGAGGCCGAGAGCACGCCGGCCGCCGGCCCGAGGGCGCGGCGCAGGTCGGAGATCGCGGTGCGCAGGCTCGACTGCGCCTGCGGCGCGTCCGAGCGGCTCCACAGCGCCGCCTGCAGCCAGGCCCGGGCGCGGGCGCCGTCAGGCGCGAGCGCCAGCACGGCCAGCAGCGCCTTTTGTTTCGACCCCAGCGAAAGTCGCTCGCCCGTCGAAAGTCGTGCGCTGAATCCGCCGTGCAACGACAACTCGATGAGGGCCCGGGGGGAGGTGTTCAATGGATAAGCGCCGGCGGTTGCCGTCCTGGAATGGCGATGGGTTCATGAACACATTTTGCTTTCCGTTGCGTCCGGTCTGTCAAGGGATTTGTCGGGACGACGATCCGCCCCCCGATCACTGCGCCGCGCGCCCCTCCCGGCGCCGGCGCAGGGGCGGTCCGGGGGCGAGCGGTCCGCCTGCCTGCGGACCGACGCCGCGGGCTCAGGCCCGGGCCGGCACCTCGCGCGTGCACATCTGCAGCGCACGCAGCGGCGCGGCGCCGGAGCGGGCCTGGAGCTTCAGCGAGGCCGCGTTCTCCGGGCGCACCAGGGAGAAGGCGAAGGCGGCGCCGCGTTCGGCCATCCCGCGCAGGCCGGCGCGGGTCATGTGGTCGGCGAGCCCGGTCCCCCAGTGGCTGCGCGCGATCGCCATCATGCTGTAGAAGCCGGAGGCGGGCAGGGTCTCGGCCACGCCGACCACGCGGCCGGTCGCGCCCTCGCGCGCCAGCAGCCACAGGCTCTCGGGCCGGGCCATCTGCTCGGCGAGCGCGGGGCCGTCCAGCTCCGGCCAGACCCGCTCGCGCCTCAGCATCCGCCAGGCGATGGCGGCGGCCTCGGCCTCGGCCTCGGGGTCGCCGCCGGCATGAGGCGCGACGCTCACCCCCTCGGGCGGCGCCGAGGCGGGCTGGTCGAGGGGCAGCGACACCACCAGCAGGCGCTGGTAGGGCGCGAAGCCCGCGGGGCAGAGGGGTGCGGCTGCCGGGTCCTCGGGCGCGTCGACGGTGGCGGCGAGCAGGCCGACCCCGAGAGGCCGGGCGATCGCCTCGATCCCGCGGTTCAGCGCCGCGTCGAGCGCCGGCGCCGCCCCCGGCGGGCGCGCGAAGACGCACATCCGCCCGTCGAGGCGGATCATCGCCCGGTCCTCCAGCGCGCCCAGCCCGGCCACGGGGGCGCCGGGGGCCGCGCGGTCGCGCACCAGCGCCAGGGTTTCGGGCCCCTCGTCCAGGCGCTTGCGCCACCAGGCCTCCGCCGCGGTCGTCTCGGCGAAGAGCCCGGCGAGGAAGGCATGCGCCTCGGCCGCGTCCTCGGGGCGGACCGGGGCTGCGTGCAGGTCGGGGTCGGTCATCCAGGTCTCGCGCAGGGCCGGACAGGGCGAACCCGGCTTCGGGGAAGCCGGGTTCGGGTCGCGTGCAGGCGACGCGGATCGCCGCCCGCCCCCTCCGGCCGGAGGAGACGGGCGCGGGGCCTCAGCCCGCGGCGAAGGACGCGTGGTCCTCGGACGCCGCCGGGGACGCCTGGCAGCAGAACAGGCACACGCAGGGCGCGGCGGCGGCGGGTGCGTCCAGGACCTCGGCCGCCGGCGCCTCCTCCGGGCCCCTGCACATGAAGCAGCAGGGGGCGCAGGGCGCGGAGGCGGAGAGCGGCGCGTCGAGGACCTCGGCCGCCGGCGCCTCCTCCGGGCCCCTGCACATGAAGCAGCAGGGGGCGCAGGGCATGGCGGCGGAGAGCGGCGCGTCGAGCGTCTCGGCGGCCTGCGCCTCCTCCGGCCCCTTGCAGACGTAGCAGCAGGGCGTGCAGAGGAGGGCGGCGGCGAGGGGCGCGTCGAGCGTCTCGGCCGGCGCGGCGGCGGGGCCGGCCGCCGTCGGCCACGGGGCCGGGCGCGCGTCGGGCGCGAGATCGAACGTGGCTGCGATCAGGTGATGGGTCATCTTCGGGTCCTCCCCCCACGGGTCAAATGCCAGGAGCGCCGGGCTGTCGGCGCGCCGCGTCGCCGGGCGGAGCGGCGACGTCGTGTCGGCGGCGGCGGGCGCGGCCCGCCGGGCCGGTCAGCCGGCCTCGGTCTTGACGACCTCGGCATCGTCCGCCTTCGACGTGTCGCGTCGGCGGACCGCGGATTTCACCGCGGATTTCCCCCGCTCCACCTCGGTGGCGAAGCGGCTGCTCAGGGCGGCGGGGTTCAGGGTCTCGATCGTGCCGCCGCGGGCGAAATGCCAGTCGAAGACCCGGCCCACGGCCCAGGTCACCGCGCCGTTCAGCGCCGGCAGCGTGGCGACCGCCAGCAGCGTGCCGATCCCGGGCACCGACTTGGCGGCCGAGATCGCCGGGTAGCCGAGCACGCCGCGGGGCAGGCCCACGGTGATCAGGGTGGAAATCACGGTCTTCACCGCCTGCTCGGAGAATTTCACGCCGCGCGCCTCGCACAGCTGGGCGACCATGCGCACCTGCACGGTCGTCGCGGCGGCGATGTCCACCGCGGGGATCGGCACCAGGCCGGCGACCGCCGCATAGGCCACGTGGTTCCAGATGATGCGGTCGCAGGCAGCGTCGGCCTCGGGCGTCGGCGCGCGCGGCGGGCCCCCGTCGTCGCCGGACGTCGTCTCGATCTGAGCCGTCATGCCTTCCCCCCCGTCTGTCCCGGCGTCGCCCGGCGCCCGTCATGCGTGCATGGCGCGGCAGTCGATCCGCCGCAGAGCGTTTCACAAGGGCGACGCAACGTAAAGTTCTTTTCCATGAAAAGTCGTTCATGGTCAGGCGGTTCGGACTCGCGGTCGCAGCCATGTTTGCCTTGCCAGCGCCGCCCGCCCCCGGTTACGCAAGGGAAAAGGGGAGGGCGCGGCGGCGCCGGCGGACGGGAGGCGCGGCGGGCCATGGCCGAGGATCTGGCGGACAAGCACCTGGCGATCGCGCCCCATTTCACCGTCCACCAGGAGGCGAGCGACCGCTTCCTCCTGTTCGCCGAGGGGCGCAGCCTGCGCCTGCGCGGCGACCTCTACAGCCGCCTGATTCCCCGCCTGACCGGGGAGCGCACCGGCGCCCGCATCCTCGCCGAGATCGCCGCCGACCCCGGCGCCGCCCCCGACGCGGGCGAGCAGGCGCGCCGCACGCTGGTCAGCCTCTACGAGGCGGGGCAGGTGGTGGCGCTGGCCCCGGGCGCCGACGTCAACCGCCAGGCCTTCTGGTCCGAGGGCGGACTGCCCCCGGCCGAGACCGAGCTGCGCCTCGCCTCCGCCCGCGTCGCGGTGGCCGGGCTGGGGCGCGGGGCGGCGGCGGGCTCGACCGGGGCGGGGGCGCTGACCGGGATGCTGATGGGCTCGGGCTTCGCGCCCGGCGACCTGCGCACGGCCGAGCTGGTGGTGGCGCTGGTCGACGACTACCTCGACCCCGCGCTGCAGGACCTCGCCCGGGCGCTGGGGTCGGAGCGGACCTGGCTGCCGATGCGCCCGGGCGGGCGGCGGGCGCTGATCGGGCCGCTGATGGGGCCGGGCTTCGGCGGCGCGACGGGGGGCGGCTGCCTCGCGTGCCTCCTGCGCCGGATGGCCGAGCACCGGCCCAACGACGCGCTCGCCCCCGCCGGCGCCGCCGGGCCCCGGCCCGCGCGCGCCTGGCTGCCGGCGTCGCTCGAGATGGCCCGCGCCGCCGCCACGCTGGAGATCACCCGCATGGCGCTCGACGAGGGCGAGACGCTCTCGGGCGCGCTTCTGGAGATCGACGGCGCCACGGGGGAGCGTCGCCTGCACCGCTGCTGGACCTTCCGCGACTGTCCGGTCTGCGGCCCCGAGGCGCCCCCGCCCCCCGCCGCCGCCGAGCCCTTCCCGCTGGGCGAGGAGGCGTCGGTCGACAGCGAGATCGGCGGCTGGCGCGCCTGGAGCGCCGAGCAGGCGCTGGCGCGGCTGGAGCCGCTGGTCAGCGACCTGACCGGCATCGTCTCCGGCATCGTGCCGGGGCACGACCACGGCCGCGGCCTCTATGTGTTCAACGCCAGCCAGGCCACCCGGGGCGGCGTCGACTTCACCCGCAACCGGCGCGCGGGCAAGCCGGGCGCCGCCAGCGGCAAGGGCCTGACCGAAGCCCAGGCCCGCGTCTCCTGCCTCGCCGAGGCGGTGGAGCGCTACGGCTCGGGCTGGTCGGGGGCCGAGCCGCGGATCCGCGCGCGCCTGGCCGACCTGGGCGAGGCCGCGATCCGGCCCGAGGCGCTGCTGGGCTTCTCCGAGCGCCAGTATGCCGAGCGCGCCCGGATCAACGCGCAGAGCTCGCCGCTTCACCACGTGCCCGTGCCCTTCGACGAGACGGCGGAGGTCGAGTGGACCCCGGTCTGGTCCCTGACCCACGAGGCCACGCGCTGGCTGCCCACGCGCTTCTGCTACCACGGCTACGAGCCGCGGGGCGTGCCGGGGGACCATCCCTTCGCGCTCGGCGATTCCAACGGCTGCGCGGCGGGCGCGACGCCGGCGGAGGCGGTCCTGCAGGGCCTGCTGGAGGTGGTCGAGCGCGATGCGGTGGCGATCTGGTGGTACAACCGCCTCGCGCGGCCCGGCATCGCGCTGGAGGGGATCGCCGACGCCTTCGTCGAGCGGATGCTGGCGGTCTACGCCGAGCGCGGGCGCCAGGTGCACCTGCTGGACCTGACCACCGACGTGGGCATCCCGGCGGCGGTCGCGGTCTCGTCGACGATCGAGGGGGGAGGGCGGATCCTGATGGGTTTCGGCGCCCATTTCGACCCCCGCGTGGCGGCGGAGCGGGCGCTGACCGAGCTCAACCAGATCATCGCCTTCGACGGCCCCGAGGGGGCGGAGGCCGAGAAGGCCGAGTTCGACGGCCACCTCGCCCGCTGGCTGGAGACGGAGACGCTCGACCGCCAGCCCTGGATGCGCCCGGCCGCGGGAGCGCTGCGCGACGTGCGCCGGATGCCGCGGCCCGAGGCGCCCAGCCTGCGGGGCGCGGTGCTCGAGGCGCGCGACCGGCTGGCGGCCTGCGGGATCGAGATGCTGGTCCACGACTACGCCCGCGGGGACCTGCCGCTCGCCTGCGTGAAGGTGGTGGCGCCGGGAATGCGCCACTTCTGGTCCCGGCGCGGCCCGGGCCGGCTGCTCGAGGTTCCTGCGAAGATGGGCTGGCGCGACCGCCCCGCGCGGGAGGAGGAGCTGAACCCGATCGATTTCGTCCTGTGACCCGCCCCGCGCCCTCCGCGGCCCTGGCGCCCGCCATCGCCCCGACCCCGGGGCGTCGCCCGGCGCCTGCGCGGGGCCGGGCGTCCGCCGCGACCTCCCGGGCTCCGGGCCCGGCATCCGTCCCGGCCGCCGCATCCGCTCCCGCCCGGCGGGCCGCCCGATGAGCGGCGACGCGCCCGGGCCGCCGCGGGGGGAGACGCTGCGCCTGGTCCCCGCGGCGGCCGGCGGCGAGGCGGAGGCGCCCGGACCGCGGCCCGAGTCGGACCCGGAGAGCTGGAGCCTGCATCTGGGCCTGCATCCCCGCGTCACGGCCGCTCAGGCCCTGCCGGGCGCCCTGCGCCTGACGCTGGTCGAGACCCGGGAGACGCGGCTGCCCTGGGAGGCGCCGGCGCTGGGCCGGGCGCTCGCCGCGCTGGCGCGGGGGGGCCTGGCCTGGGCCCAGCTCTCGGCCCTCTGCCAGGGCGTCGACGGCGCGCCGGACGCGCCTCCCGCCGATCCCGCCGACACCGCGCGGCTGGCGGAGGAGGCGCGGGCGCTGCTGGCGCGGCTGCGGGCCGAGGGCCTGCTGACCTGGTGGCTGGGCGCCCCCGGCCTGCGGGCCGCGACCTTCGAGCCGCTGCGCCTGGGCTACCTGCCGCTCGATCCCACGCCGCCGTCGCTGTCGCTGCGGCTGCCCCCGGGGACGGTCGCGGCCCGCGGCCCGCGCGAGACGATCCTCGAGATCCCCGACCTCGACGCGCTGGTGACGCTGGGGCCCGAGGGGCTGCCGCTGCTGGGCGCCCTGCTGGGCCACGGCCACGCCGGGGCGCCGCCGATGCCGGCCATGGCGCGCGGGGTCTTCGCCGCCGCCGGCGTGCTGCGCCCGCCGCCGGTCCCCGGCTCGGCCGAGGCTGCGGCGGACGCCGGCTGGACCGCCTGGGACCGGCTGGGCCACCGTCTGACCCGCAACGTGCACCGCCTGCACGCGCCTGTCCCGGGCGGGCCCGAGCGTCCGCCCCTCCCCGCGCCGCCGCCGGCCTGGGCGCGGTCCGACCTTGCGCGCGTGACCCTGCCGCGCCCCGCGCCGGACGCCCCCTCGCGCCCCCTCGCCGCGGTTCTGGAGAGCCGCCGCTCGCGCCGCGAGCCGGGGGCGCGGCCGCTGGAGGTCGGCGCGGTCGCCACGCTGCTGTGGCGCATCGCCCGCCGCCGGGCGGAGCGCGAGGCCGCCGGCCTCGGCGGGCACTCGCGCAACCTGCCGGCGGGGGGCGCGAAGGGGGACGTGTCGCTCTACCTCGCCGTCGGGCGCTGCCTGGGCCTGCCGCGGGGGTTCTATGGCTACGACGATCTCGCCCACGCGCTGACGCGCTTCCCGGACCCGTCCGTCGCGGGCGGCGATCCGCTGCAGGCGGTCCTGGACCAGACCCGGGAGGCGATGCAGGCCCGCGCGACGCCCGACGCGGTGGTGGTGCTGGCCTGGCGGCCGGGCGCCCTGGCGCCGCGCTACGCCTTCAACGCCTACCGGCTGGGGCTGATGCACGCCGGCGTGGGGATGCTGGCGCTGAGCCTCGCGGCCGAGGACCTCGGCCTCGCCGGCTGCCCGGTGGGCCTGGGCGACCAGCGCCACTTCGCGCTCCTGACCGGGTGCGATCCGCGCATCGAGACCTCGCTGGCGGAGTTCGCGCTCAGCGGGCGGGACGACGCTGCAGCAGCACCAGGGCCAGCAGCACCGCCAGGGGCGTGAACAGCAGCGACAGCACCAGGCAGCCGCCGAAGCCGGCGAGGGTGCTGCGCCCCAGCCAGCCGACGCCCAGCGCGCCGGCGATGTAGATCGCCCAGAGAATGTAGGGAAGCATCGCGCGTCCTCCTTGCGGCGGCGCCCCCGGCCCGGCGCGGGCCGCGGGGAAGGGCGCGGGGCGCGCGCGCGCGCCCCCCGCCGTGCGCGCGGGCCCCGGAAGGCGGGGCCGCGCGGGCCCCGCCTCAGTTCGGCGGGGGCGGCGAGCCCGGGGGCGCGCCGCCGTCGGGGGCGGGCTGGCGGCCGTCCTGGGGGATGGCGCCGACTGCGGGCTCCCCGCCCGGCCGGGCGACCGCGGCGCCGGGGTCGTCGGCGTCGCCGCCGGTCCCCCCGCTCCGGCCGCCGGGCAGGGCGGGCAGGCCGTCGCCGGGCTCGCGCTCGGGGGCGGAGCCGTCGGCGGGCAGCGGGCCGCGCGGGGGCAGGACGCCGCCGCTGCGGGCCCCGCGCGAGTCCACCTGGGACTGCAGCTCGGGGAACAGCATGGGGATGTCGTTCCAGTTCGGCAGCGCCGTGTCCTGGCCGGGCGGCATCGAGGGGACCGGCTGGGCGACCGCGGGCAGGGCGCCCAGCTCCCCGCCCAGGATCAGCGGCATCGCGTCCTTGCCGTTGCCCACCACCACCACCTTGGCGTTGGGCGACTTCGACAGCTGCACCGTCGCCTCGATCCCCCGCCAGGTCAGCAGCGAGTCGTTCAGCGCCTCGGAGACGATGGTGTAGAAGGTGCGGATGCCGATCGCCTCGATCCGCCGGCGCTCGGCCTCCTGCTTCTCGGACATCAGCCGGAACTCGTAGGAGGCGGCGAGCTGCTCCTGCGCCAGCTTCTGGTCGATGGCCTGGGTCACCTGCTCGGGCAGGTAGATGCCGCGCACGGCGACGTCGAGGAACTCGATCACCTCGGCGGCGCGGTGGGTGGTGATGTCGTCCAGCACCTCGCGCTTGAGCGCGTCGAAGTTGATCGAATAGAGCTCGTTCGAGGTGTGGTTGGCCACCGCGTGGCGCAGGGCCGCGACCGAGATCGGCCCCACCACGCGGGCGCGGTATTCCGGCCCCACCGCCTTCTGCAGGCCGCCCAGCGTCTCGTAGCGCACGCGGTAGATCACGTTGCCCTCGATGCGCACCGACATGCCCTCGGACGAGAGCGCCTCGATCGAGAAGGGGAACTGCTGCACGCGCAGCTCGTAGATGTAGATCCGGTCCCAGGGCCACTTCAGCGCGTAGCCCTCGGGCAGGGCCTCGCCCAGCTCGGTGCCCCCGCCCAGAAGCTTGTAGCGCACGCCCGCCTGGCCGGGGAGGATCTGCACGAAGATCACGTTCCACAAGACCAGCAGCACGATCGCCAGCGCCCCCGAGACGCCCACCGCCCAGGCCACGATCCGCTCGCCCCGGGTGAACAGCGGCGGCTTCTCGGGCCGGGCGGGACTGCGGGGCGGGGGCGCGGCGGGGCCGGGCTGGCTGGGATCGGTCACTCTCGCGCTCCTTCCAGGCGCCGCTCGTCCACGATGCGCCCGTCCGCGAAGCGGATCACCCGGTCGGCGCAGTCGTAGTAGCGGTCGTCATGGCTCACCACGATCAGGGTTCGCCCCTCCCGCTTAAGGCGGGGCAGGATCTCCCGGTAGAGACGTTCGCGGAACTCCTGGTCCTGGTCGGCGGCGACCTCGTCCAGGATCAGGATCGGGCGACGCTCCAGCAGCGCCACCGCCAGCGCCAGCCGCTTGCGCTGGCCGGTCGAGAGATCGGTGGTCGAGAAGGCCCCGTCCTCGAAGCGCACCTTGCGCCCCAGGCCCAGGTCCGCGAGCAGGGCGTTCACCTCCGCGGGGTCGCGGTCCTCGAGCCCGTAGAGCCGGTCGAAGAGGTGGAAGTCGGTGAACACCGAGCTGAACAGCCCCCGCCACTCCGCCGCCTGCGCCGGCCCGACCGGGCGGCCGTCGAGCTCCAGCGCCCCGGAGTCGGGCGGGTAGAGCCGGCAGAGCAGTTTGAGGAAGGTCGACTTGCCAGAGCCGTTGCCCCCCACGACGAACAGCGTCTCCCCCGCCGGCACCGTCAGGTCCACCGGCCCGATCGAGAAGGCCGGCGCCCCGGCCGCGTCGCGATAGGTGAAGGTGGCGGCGCGGACCCGGATCTCGCCGAAGGCGGCCGGGACCTCGCCGGTCTCGGCCCCGGCGGCGGCGGCCTCCACCGCGCGCTCGGCGCGCTCCAGCTCGTCGAGGGCGAATTCCGCGCGCGCGATCAGCGGGATCGAGCGCAGGATGATCTCCACCGTCGAGAGCAGGAAGATCGCCACGTAGATCGCCTGGCCGATGATTTCCTGGTCGCCGACGAAGGGCGGCAGCACGAAGGCGATCGAGGCCAGCGCCACGTAGAAGAACCCGTAGGAGATCGAGATCCCGCTGTTGATCCGCGCCGCCGCCCGGGCGCGCGCGTCGCGATGCGCGGCCGAGGCGGGGGAGAGGTGCGCGTCCTCCAGCGAGTCCCCGCGCGGGCGGTGCAGGCGCGTCTCCTTGAAGCCGTGGACCACGTGGCCGAGCAGGCGCAGGAAGGCGGTCTCGGCGCCCGCCGCCTCGGTCAGGGCGGCGCGCACGCTGCGCTGGGAGATCGTGTAGAGCGCCGCCGAGGCGCCCAGGATCCCCGCCAGGGTGAAGAACACCACCGGCGACAGCGCCAGGGTGTAGAGCCCCCCCAGCGCCAGCGAGCCCAGGGCCGCGTAGCCCGGCAGCATCACCATCGCCGCTTCCGAGATCACGCCGGTGTTGCGGGTCAGGGCGTCGTAGATCCGCCCGCCGCCGATGCGCTCGAAGTCGGAGTATTCCAGGCGGCGCAGACTGCCCACCAGGCGCATGCGGATGCCGTCGAGCAGGGTCTCGACCGCGTCGACGGTCAGCCGGGCGCCGACGAGCTGCCCCCCGACCACGCCGAGCGTCGAGAGCAGGAACAGCGCCACGTCGAGGGCCCGCACCGTGTAGCCGGCGCCGCCGGAGATGACGGTGTTGACCACGGCCAGCACCCCGACGGGACTGACCGTCGCGACCATGAGCACGCACAGAAGCCAGAGCCGTCTGCCTTCGGCCGCCCCCCAGACCACGGATGCGAATCGCAACGCAGCTCCCTTCGCGTCCCCTCGCGCCGCCCGCCGGGCCGCCCGACGGATCGCGGCGTCCTCTTTACGCTTGGGCAGCTTCCTGAACCCTCCCCTCCAGGCGCCTCTAAAGTCAACCTTTTCCGCGCCGCCGTGGCGCCGGGCGGCGGCGGAGAGGGCGGCGTCGGGAAGGGCGGTTCGGGAGAGGGCGGCGCAGGACCCCCCGCCCCCGCCGCGCGAGGGCGGGGGGGCGGGGCGCGACGGGCCCGGGGAGGCGAAGGGCGGGCGCCGCGCAGCGCCCGCCCCTGCCGCGTCAGAAGCGGATCGACACGTCGATCCCCGCGGCATGGCCGGCGTAGCCGTCGCCGAAGGCCCCCTCGTAGCGCAGGCCGACCGAGACGCGCTCGCCCTGCGCGAGGCTGACGCCCGCGGCCAGCCGCGCCGTCGTCCCCGGCATCGCCACGCCGTTCGAGAAGCCGGCCGCGCCGCTCGCGTCGTTGGCGAGCCGCGCCGTGGCGTCGTAGGAATCGAGGCTCGACAGGCTCGCGCCCACCCGCGCCCAGGCCCCCAGCGACAGGCCGTCGTCGAGCGCGCGGTCGACGCCGAACTCCACCGCCGGGGTGACCACCACCGCGGTCGCCTCGCTGGCCGAGACCCGGAGCGAGCGCGCCCCCGCCCCCTGCTCGAGGTAGCCGTCGGCCGAGACGTGGATCAGGTCGAGGTCCACCATCGGCCGCACCCAGCCGCCCGAGGTCGCCGGCAGCGGCTGGGTCCAGGAGGCGCGCAGCCGCGCCCCCAGGCTCAGCGTGTCGTGGTCGGCCGTGGCCTTGCCCGGGGCCAGCGGCGCCGTCGCCCGGTCGGTGTCGAACGACCCCCAGCCCAGCGTCGCGGCGCCCGACAGCGCCAGCCGCTCCCAGCTCCGCGTGGCGGCGAGGCCGACGAAGCCCGCGCCGCCCTCGGAGCCGCCGCGGCCGGTCTCGCCGTTCAGGTTCACCGCCTCGTAGCCCGCCGCCGCGCCGAGCCGCCACTCGGGCGTGACCTGCAGGCCGGCGGCGAGGCCGGTCGTCCAGGCCTCGCCCGAGAAGCCGGCGCCGGGGCCCTCGCCGTCCTGGTCGAAATGCCGGGCGGAGCCGAGCATCTTCAGGCACACGTCGCCGCCCGCGAAATTGCGCGCGCCGGGGCCCGTGCAGCCGAGCGCCGCGTCGAAGCGGTCGCGGGTCAGCTCGAACGTGGCGGCCTCGGCCGCCAGCGAGGCGTCGAGCGTCATGCCCGACAGCAGCGCCCCCAGCGCCCCGCCCCCGGCGCCGGCGGCGAGGTCGAGCTCCCCGAACAGGCGCGCGTAGGTCGGATCGCCGGTGACGAAGACCCGCTCGAGATAGCGCGCGGCGGCCGACTCCTGGCCGCCGAGCCCGAACTCCGGCCGGTCGATGTCGGCGCTGGCCGCGGTCAGCGACAGGGTCTGGCCGTCGATCTGCTGCTCGAAGCCGAACAGCGCGCTCTCGACCGCCTCGAAGCGGCCCGTGATCTCGCCGCCCGCCTCCAGCAGCCGGAACTCCGACCCGCCGGCGACGGCCGAGGGCAGCAGCGTCAGCCGGCCGGCCAGGGCGACGTCCCCATCGACCTGCAGCAGGTCGTAGACGCCGCGCAGCCCGTTCACGTCGGCCACCAGCTCGCTGGAGCCGTGCAGGGTCAGGTGGCCGCGGATGCGCAGGCGCGAGACGTCGCCGGTCTCGCCGACCACCAGAAGGCCGCGGTTGACCACGTCCGCCTGGTAGACCCGCGCCCCCAGCGCCACGCCCGTGCGCCGGTTGATCAGCCGCGCCGCCGGGGCCGAGCGCCGGACCGGGCGCCCGGCCGCGATCTCGGCGCCCGCGGCCGAGGCGACGGCGGAGGCGGCGGTGGACAGGGTCGGCTGGAACACGTTCCCGTTCGCGTAGGTCGCCAGGATCGAGCCGTTCACCTGGCCGGCGTTGTCGATGGTCAGCTTCGAGTTGCCGTCGTTGCTCGCCCCCACGTAGCGGATCGCGGTATTCGACAGGGCGCTCAGCAGGCCCCCTTCCTCGAGCTTGACGAGGTTGTTGCCGTTGCCGCCGTGGGCGAGCAGCCCGACGCCGAACTCGCCGAGGCCGCCGACCACGGGGGCGGAGATGTCGATCTCGATCTTCTCGCCGTCGAAGTCGTCGCTCAGGCTCTGGGCGAAGATCGCCGCGCTGTTGGTCCCGGTGGCCGCGAGCGGCGCGTCGATGTCGATCGAGACCTGGCCGGCCTGGTTGCGCCCGCTGGAGACGCCGCTGCGTCCGGCCTGGGTTCCGCCGGACCATCCGGCGAGACCGCCGCCCCCGCCCAGCGACTGGCCGATGATGCCGTAGGCGCCGTCGCCCTGGGTGCTGAGGCTCGAGCGCAGGTTGACGACCACGTTCGAGGCCCGCCCGTAGGCGCCCGCGACCCCGCTGAAGCCGTCGCCGCCGCCGTTCGCGCCGGTCACGTAGACCAGCTCGATCCCGTCGGCGAGCGAGACGTCGCCCAGCAGGCCGCCGCCGCCGCCGATGGACTGGGCGACGATGCCGTGGGCGCCCTCGCCGAGCGTCAGGTTGCAGGCGCTGTCGGGGGCGGCGCAGCCGTCGCGCGACTGGACCGTCACCGTGACCGCGCCGGCGTCGCCGCCCCCGCCGCCCAGGGTGATGTCCACGATGTCCTCGCGCGCGCCGGTCGCGGCGATGCCGCCGCCGCCGCCGATCGACTGAGCGACGATGCCGATGGCGCGGTCGCCCTGCGTCGAAAAGGCGACCGGCGCCGCCCAGGTGACCGGGCCGCCGTTGGACGTGTAGATGCCGGTCGCGTTGCGCTGGCCGAGCCCGATCTCGATCCCCGGGCCGCTCTCGCTCCCGCGGAAGCGCACGATGCCGCCGCCGCCGCCGATCGACTGCAGCGCCACCGCGTGGGCGTCGTCGCCCCGCGTCGCGATATGCTGGTCGGCAACCTCGCCGCTGGAGGGGGCCTGGTAGGCGACCTGCACCGTGCCGCCCTCGACGCCGTTCAGCGGCGCGCTCGTGCCCAGCCGAACCGTCGCCTGGCCGATGCGGTCGGCCTGGTGGGAGACGAGCCCCCCGCCGCCGCCGATGGACTGCAGCACCAGCCCGTAGGCGCCGTGGCCGGCGGTGTCGATGGCCACCCCCCGCCCGGCGCCGTCGAGCGTGGCCGAGGTCGTCCAGCCCCGCCCCAGCAGGGGGCCGTTCGCGCCCAGCGTGACGTCGACCCGGCTCAGCCGGTCGGTGTCCGCGGTCTCGGCGAAGTCGGCGAGGCCGCCGCCGGCGCCGATCGTCTGCAGCACCACGCCGTCGGCGAAGTCGCCCTGCGTCGAGATCCCGGCCGACAGCGTGCCGTCGACCTTTCGCGCGTCTCCGCCGCTGAAGGCGCCGCCCGCGCCGAGCCGGACCGAGGCGCCGTCGGGGTCGGCGTAGCCGTCGTCGAGCGGGGCGCCGGCGAAGACGCCGCCGCCGCCGCCGATCGACTGCATCACCGCCCCGCGGGAGAAGTCGCCCGCGGTCGCGACCGAGACCGGCGTCGTCGCGTCGGCGGCGATCTCGTAGGTCACGAAGCCGCCCTGGGCGGCCTGGAAGTCGGCGCCCACGACCAACGAGGGCACGCCCTGCGCCGGGGCGATCAGCAGCCCGCCGCCGCCGCCGATGGACTGGCCCAGCAGCGCCGTCGCCATGGCGCCGGAGGTGGAGACGCCGGCTCCGTCGAGGCGCAGCTGGACGTCCGGGCCGGTCGCGAACTGGGGCGCGCCGGGGGCGAGGGGCACGTTGGGCTTGCCCGTGCCGTTGGTCCCGCCGACCCGCGCGTCGAGGTCGTAGCTCCCGTGCTCGCCCGAGCTCGTGCGCAGCGAGGTGCCCAGCGCGCCGAGGCCGCCGCCGCCCTGGATGCCCTGGGCGACCGCCGCGAAGGCGCCGTCGCCGGCGGTGGCGAGGCTCGCGCCCGACTGCAGCGACAGGGCGACGTCGCCGGGGTGGTTCGCGCCCTGGGCGCCGGAGTCGCCGCCGACGACGACGCCGATGCCGGCGGTCCCGTCGGGCAGGTCCTCCTTGCGTGCGCGCACCGCGCGCGAGCCGATGGCCCCCACGCCGCCGCCGCCGGAGATCGACTGCGCCACCAGCCCGCCCGCCGCGTAGCCGGAGGTGGCGTAGCTCCCGGCGAAGGTCGCGCTCACCCCGCCGTTGGAGGCGGAGTCGCTGGTCTGGCCCTGGCCCCCCACCCGCATCGAGGCGTGGAGCTGCTGGCTCGAGGTGGGGTCGTGCGAGAAGCCGGCGATGCCGCCGCCCCCCGCGATGCCCTGCACGATGGCGGCCTCGGCGAAATCGCCCCAGGTGGCGACGTGGCCGCCCAGGTCGGCGCGCACCGTGTTCTGGTGGCGCCCGCCCGTCGGGCCCTGGCCGCCGAGCGTCATCGAAGCCGAGTAGACGGTCGCGTCGGAGGTCTGGTCGATCGGAGCGGCCGCCTGCACGGTCCCGTTCGCGCGGAGCGTGGCGGACGCGCCGCCGGCCGAGCCGATGAGGCCGCCGCCGCCGGCGATGGACTGCAGCACCAGCGCGTCGGCGTCGGCGCCGATGGTGCGCACCACGCCCGCGGCCTCGAGGCTGACGGTCTCGCCCGAGATCTGGCCGGGACGGCCGCTCTTCACCCCGTAGATCAGGGAGACGAGAGAGCTCTCGCCGGCGCTGGGCCGCTGCATCACCTCGAAGCCGCCGGCGACGCCGCCGCCGGTGTCGATGCTCTGGGCCACCACGGCGCGCGCGCCGATGCCCAGCGTCTCGACGAGGCCGTCCGCCCCCAGCGAGACGTCCACCCCGGCCGCGTCCCAGGTGGCGGCGGTGGTCCCCAGCGTCACCGTGCCGGAGGAGACGGTGGTGGTCGTGGCCCGGTCGATCTCGGCCTCGGTCAGCAGGGCGACGCCGCCGCCGTTGGCGATGGACTGCACGATGACGCCGTGGGCGTGCCCGCCCGAGGTCTTGATCACGCCGTCATGCGCGAAGCTCGCGACGCCGGAGGACGAGGCCGCGCCGCCGGTGGCGCCCATCGACAGCTCGAACGGCAGGGCCAGCGCCGTCTCGGGCGGCGCGTCGACGTTGTAGCGCCGCAGCGCCGAGCCGTAGGCGAGGGTCGAGGCGACGGTCCCGCCGCCGCCGGTCAGCGACTGCGCCACCACCCCGTGCGAGCCGACGCCCTGCGTGTCGATGAAGGCGCCGGCGTCCAGGATCACGTCCACCAGGCCCGCGCCCCCGGGGCTGCCGTCGCCGCCCAGCCGCATGATGCGCGCGCCCTCGATCCCCGCGGCCCCGCCGCCGTTGCCCACCGACTGGGCCAGCAGGCCGATGCTGCGCGGCCCCGTGGTGGCGATGTCGAAGGCGCCCGAGATCTCGACCGCGCCGCCGGAGCCGCCCACGCCCCCGTCGCCGCCGGCCATGAAGTCCAGGTGCGCCCCGCGGAACAGGGCGTTGAACGTGGCGGCGTAGTCGGCGCGGTTGGCGTCCTCCTGCGCGTCCTCGAGCGAGATCTGGTCGGCGGTGATCGGCGCGCTGCCGATGCCGCCCATGCCGCCGCCGCCGCCGATGGACTGCGCCACGACGCCGAAGGCGTGGAAGCCCGCGGTGCGGATCTTCGATCCGGCGTTCGCGCGCAGCTCGATCAGGCCGCCGTTCATGGCCGCGCCGCCGACGCCGCCCCTGCCCACGCCCATGCGCACCACCGCCGCCGGCAGCGGGTCCTCGGGCGCGAGCAGGTCGGAGACGTCGATCTTGTCGAAGGCCGGGTCGTCGTTGACCCGCACGTTGCCGTAGTCGACGGCGCCGCCGCCGTCGGGGTCGGGAAGCTCCGTGCCCGGAGGCGCCTCGCCGGGGTCGGAGGGATCGGCCTCGGGCGCCTCGGTCTGCGCGTCGAGCCCGTAGCCCGCCACCAGCCGCGAGCCGGTGCCCCCCATGCCGCCGCCGCCGCCGATGGACTGCAGCACCGCGCCATGGGCGCCGAAGCCGGCGGTGGAGATCAGCGCGCCGCCCTTGAGCTGGAAGCCCACGTAGCCGCCGCTGCCGCCTACGCCTCCCACGCCCCCCACCCGCATCGACAGGTCGAGCAGCCCGATGGAATCCGAGGGCACCGCCGAGCCGCCCGCGCCGCCGCCGCCGCCGATGGACTGCAGCACCGCGCCGTCGGCGAAGTCGCCGAAGGTGACGATCCGCCCGCGCAGGGTGGGCGAGGTGTACGGCGGGTCGCCGTCTGGAGTCTGGGCGTCGAGGTCGACGAAGTTGCCGCCGTCGCCCCCGGTCCCCCCGGTCCCGCCCACGGTGAGGCTCAGCGCCGTCGGACGCTCGATCGCCTCCTTGATCTCGTTGTATTTCAGGCCGAACTCCAGCGGGTTGAAGCCGCCCGAGCCGTCCTCCTCCTCCTCGGTCCCGGTCCCCCCGAAGGAGCCGCCGAGCCCGCCGCCCCCGCCGATGGCCTGGATCAGCGCCCCGTCCGCGTCGGCGCCGTAGGTCACGATGACCCCGTCGAGGTCGAGCGCCCGCACCGTGCCGCCGCGGCCGCCCGTGCCGCCGGTCATGCCCACGCCCACGGTCATCCGCGGGGCCTTCACGCCGGCGAGCGCCTCGGTGACCTGCTCGGTCAGGTTGCCGGGCAGGCCGACGGTGACGGTCTGCGAGGTCCCGCCGCCGCCGCCCACCGTCTGCAGCACCACCCCGCGCGAACCCTCGCCGGCCGTGCGCACGGCGGTGTAGCGCTTCAGGTCCGCCGAGATGTCGCCGCCGTGGCCGCCGCCCCCGCCCTGGCCGCCGACCGAGAGCGAGGTCTTCACCCCGTCGCCCTCGCCGAACTTCTTCACCCCGGCCGAGGCGATGCCGCCGTCGCCGCCGCCGCCGCCGATCGACTGGGCGAGCAGGCCGTTGGAGCTGTCGCCTAGCGTCACGATCCGGCCGCCGCCGCCCAGGAAGAGCTCGACCAGGCCGCCGTTGCCGGCGGCGTTGCCCGCCCCGCCCACCGCCGCCGAGATCGAGGCGTTGAGGGTGACGCCTTCCTCCTCGTCGCCCTCGGAGGGGACCTGCTCGGCGATCTTCTCGCGCAGGGTCGAGGCCGCGGCCATCGCGCCGCCCTCGCCGCCGACGCCGCCGCCGCCGCCGATGGAATGGGCCACGATCCCGTGGGCGCCCGATCCCGCGGTCTGCAGCGCCGAGTCGGTCAGGGTCAGGCTGACATGGCCGCCGTCGCCGCCCACGCCGCCCGCCCCGCCGACGCCGGCCGCGCCGGCGACGGCGATCGAGACGTCGGCGTCGGGGATGCTCAGCGCCGAGGCGACCGCGGTGGCGTCGCCCGAGCCGCCGATCCCGCCGCCGCCGCCCACCGACTGCACCACCAGCCCGTGGTTGTGCGAGGCGGCCGTGGGGTCCGAGGCCTGGCCCGTGGTCAGGGTCATGGCGTCGAGGGCGACCGAGACCGCGCCGCCGTTTCCGCCCGCGCCGCCCTTGCCGCCGACCGCGGCGGCGGTGGAGATGCCGAAGCTCTGGTTGACCGAGCTCGCCGCGCCCCCGGCGCCGCCGCCCCCGCCGACCGAGTGCAGCACCATGCCCTTGGCGTGGGAGCCCGTGGTGGAGACGTCGACCTGGCTGAGGTCGACCGTGACCGTGCCCCCGTGCCCGCCGCTCTGCGCGCCGCCGGCCATGGCGATGGCCGAGAGCGAGCCGATCCCGAAGCTGACCGCGCGGGCGTCGCCGCCCGCGCCGCCGCCGCCGCCGATCGACTGCAGCAGCGCGCCATGGGCGTTGTCGCCCCGGGTGGAGATCTGGCGGCGATTCCCGCCGACCGAGGTCTCGGTCAGGGTCACCGCGCCGCCGTCGCCGCCGACGCCGCCGTCGCCGCCGACCGCGACGCTGGGCAGGCGGCCGGCGATGGTGAACACGTCGCCCCCGTTGCCGCCGCCGCCGCCGATGGACTGCATCAGCATGCCGTAGGCGAAGCGCCCGTCGGTCTGAAGCTCGATGTCCTGGTCGAAGCTCGCGGTCACCGCGCCGCCGGGACCGCCGGGGCCGCCCTGGCCGCCGATGGTGAAGACGCTGCCGGCGCCGCCGTAGTCGTTCACGTCGCCGCCGCCGCCGCCGATCGACTGCATCACCAGGGCCGAGGCCGCCACGCCCGAGACGATGATCGAGCTGCCGTCGCCGTGCCAGGTCACCGTGCCGCCCGCCTGGCCGTCGCCGCCGCCGCCCGCCACCGCGATCAGCCCGCCGTCGGAGGTCAGGTCGCCGCCGCCGCCGGAGATCGACTGCATCAGCACCCCGTGCGCGCCCGCGCCATCGGTCAGGATCCCGAAGCGCCCGCTGACCGTCACCGCGCCCGCATGGCCGCCGTTGCCGCCGTTGGTGGCGCCGGTGGAGATCAGCGAGTAGTTCTCGCTCGCCGCCCCGCCGGAGCCCGCGAGGCTCTGCGCCGCGATGCCGATGGCGCGCGCGCCGCTGGTCGCGATGTAGGCGGCGTGGGTCAGGTCGTCGGCGGCGACGCCGCTCTCGACCGTCACCGCGCCGCTGGAGCCGCCGGAACCGGCCGAGTCGTCGCGGAAGTCGGTCAGCCCGCTCGGCGTCCAGAGGCCGCCGCCCGGGCCGCCCTTGGTGCGCACCAGCACGCCCACGCCGTTGTCGCCCTGGGTCGTGATCACGGCGTTCTGGCCCAGGCTGACCGTCGCGGCCCCGGCCGAGCCCCCGTCGCCGCCGTTGCTGTCCGAGGACTGGCCCTTGCCGCCGTCGCCGCCCTCGAGGAACAGGCCGATGCCGATCAGCTCGTCGCCGATCACCTCCACCCGGGATCGGGCCGCGAGCGTGATCGTGGAGGGGGCGAACAGGTCGTTCTCGTCCACCCCGGCGCCGCCGCCGTCGCCGGCGTCCTGGTTCGAGGCGCCGTCGTGCGACCCGCCCGCCGCCGCGCCGAGCGCCACCGCGACGATGCCGCCGGCCTGGTCGATGTAGCCGGGAAGGACGTCGGGCGTGACGTCCTCTCCGCGGTCGATCTCGGTGTCCTCGCGCGGGTCGAAGTCGCCGGCGTCGACCGTGATCACGCCGTCGTGGCGGACGGTCAGCACGCCCGCGTGCCCGCCGCTCCCGCCGGGGGTGCCCGACTTGCGGCTGTCGATGCCCGCGGCGCCGCCCTGGCTGAGCAGGTAGACGCCCCGCGCGGCGCCGCCCGGGGCGACCGGCGCGACCACCGTGATGTCGCCCGTGGTGTCGACCGAGACCGAGCCGGCCCGCCCTCCGATCGAGGTGTTGGGGCCGCCGTAGCCGCCGACGCTCTCGGCGTGGATGCCCTCGGCGAGGCGGTTCAGCGTCGGGCCCTCGGCCGCGCCGCCGCCGTCGCAGGCGGCCGAGGCGTCGCAGACCGAGATCGAGCCGGTGTTCTGCACGTGGACGTCGCCGGCCGTGCCGCCGTCGCCGTCCTCGGGATCCTCGCCTATGGTGGTGTCGCGGTTGCCGCCGACGCCGCCGGTGGAGCCGGCGAAGATCGCGACCGCGCCGTCGGTCCCGGCGCCGCTGGCCGCGCCCGTCGGGCGCAGGGTCAGCGCGCCGCTGTTGATCGCCTCGGCATAGCCGCCGGCGCCGCCGGCGCCCCCGTCGCCGCCGCCGACGTCCTGGTCGCGCGCGTTGATGCCCGCGCCGCCGGAGCTGGAGGCATGCAGCAGGTAGACGATGCCCGGATCGTCGACGAGGCCGACGCCGCCTCCCCCGCCCATCGCGGCGTCGAACAGCAGCGCGTCCACGTCGATCGTGCCGGTGTTGGTGATCGAGGCGACGCCCCCCCGGCCGCTGGCGCCCGCGTCGTCGGGCGCGTTCGAGCCCTGGCCGCCGCGGGTGCGCACCACGAAGACGCCCGGCGCCTGGGCCGACTGGTCGACGTCGGCGGCGCTGGTCAGCGTGTAGCTCGCCGCCGTGGGCGCGTCGGGGTTGTCCTCGGTCCCGTTCGGGCCCTTGTAGTTCACGTAGACGCCGTCGCCGGTCTCGTCCGCGTCGATGGTGCAGACCACGTCCTGCGACCCTCCGGCGGGGCAGGGGAACGGGTCCGCCAGCGCGGCCCCCCCGCCCAGGCACAGGGCGGGAACCGAGCAGGCCCCCAGCAGGCGGGTCAGACGGCCGGACGCGGACGCAGGCCGAAGCCGCGCGCGAGACGCAACGATGAGCATGGTGGTTTCGCTCCCCACAGGGCGACGAACGCCTCGCGCGGAATGCGGAGCGCTCCGGGTGCCGCCGGCTTCGTCCCCCCGAACGAACGGTGCACTTTCGTGCAAACCGATTCCAACCCTCGGAAAGCAAGACTGATTCTGCAATCGCCTTCGGCGAGCGTCGCTCAATCTTCACGGGCTGCGTGGGGCGACGGTTACACTCGGCAACCATCCCGCGGACGGGCCCGCCGTCCCGGCGCTCAGCGGGCCGCGAAGTAGTCCGGCCGCTGGGCGACGATCTCGGGCAGGCGCTCGATCGAGCCGGAGAGGTGGCGGCGCATGGCGTCGGAGGCGCCGTGCCGGTCGCCCGCGTCGATCGCCGCCAGCACCGCCGCGTGCCCCTCGATCACCGAGCGCATCTTGCTGGTCCGCGGCAGGTCCAGCGCCCGCACCCGCGCCATCTGACTGGAGCGGTCGGCGACGAGCCCGTGCAGCGCTTCCTGCCCCGCGGCGGCGAAGAGCTCGCGGTGGAAGTCGGCGTCGAGCTCGCGGAACAGCTCGATCTGGTGGAGGTCGTCGGAGAGCGCCTCCTGCATCTTGAGGATGCCGCGGGCCTTGAGCAGCACCGACTTGTCGGGCGCGGCGGCCAGCGCGTTGGCGACCTCGCACTCGATGCCCGCGCGCAGGAAATGCTCCTGGCGCAGCTTGGCGGGGTCGATCAGCGTCACCTCGGTGCGCGACTGGCGGAAGGTGGCGACCAGGCCCACCGCCTCGAGCTGCAGCAGCGCCTCGCGCACCGGCGACTGGCTGACGCCGAAGGCTGCCGCCAGCTCGGGGCGCGAGAGCCGCGCGCCGGGGGGGAGCTGCAACGAGACGATGCGCGCGCGCAGCGTCTCGTAGACCAGCGCCGAGGCCGGCACGTGGGCGCTGGGCATCGGGGGGTCGGCCGGGGTCTCGGCGGCGGCGCGCGGGCTCATCGTGGCCTGGGTCTCCCGTCTCACATCAACATCCTGGGCAGGGCGGTGGACAGCGCCGGAACCGCCGCCAGCAGGATGAAGAAGATCGCCAGCGCCAGGAAGAAGGGGGCCGATGCGCGCACGTAGGCCCCGCTCTTCACGTCGAGGATCCCGCAGACGGTGAACATGATGACGCCGACCGGCGGCGTCAGCCCGCCCAGGTTGATCAGCAGCACCAGCAGGATGCCCATGTGGATCGGGTCCCACCCCGCCTCCACCAGCACCGGCATCACGATGGGCGTGACCAGCAGGATGTTGGCCGCGCCTTCGAGGAACATGCCCGAGATCACCAGCAGCGCCGTGACCAGCGCCAGCACGCCCACGGGGCTGGAGGTCAGCGCCGCCACCGCCTCGGCCACCTGCTGGGGCGCGCGCTCGAGCGTGATCGCATAGCCCAGCACGCCCGCCATCATGATCAGCAGCATGATCATGCCGAGATCGTGGACCGTCGCCTCCAGCGCCTCGCGCATCCGCGCGAGGGTCAGCTCGCGATAGACGAAGAGGCCCACCAGCAGCGCGTAGACCACCAGGAAGGCGCCGGCCTCGGTGGCGGTGAAGATGCCGAAGCGGAAGCCCACGATCAGGATCACCGGGAACATCAGCGCCCAGACGCTGTCGAGGAAGCTCGCCCACAGCTCCCGCGCGCGGGGCGGCTCGGCGAGGTCGGGGACGTAGCCGCGGCGCTTGGCGACCAGCCAGGCCGCCAGCATCAGGGTCAGCGTCAGCAGCGCGCCCGGCACGATGCCGGCCAGGAACAGGCGGCCGATCGAGACCTCGTTGATGAAGCCGAACAGGATCAGCCCGATCGAGGGGGGGATCGTCGCGGTGATGATCGAGCCGAAGGCCAGGATCGCCGCCGTCGTCGCCGGCGCATAGCCCTGGCGCGCCATGGCGGGGCCGAGCAGCCGGCTCTCCATCGCCGCGTCCGCCACCGCGGAGCCCGAGATGCCGCCCATCATGAAGCTGAGCACGATCGAGACCTGCGCCAGCCCGCCGGCCAGCCACCCCGTCAGCAGGCGCGAGAAGCCGATCAGCCGCTCGGTGATGCCGGTGACGTTCATCAGGTTGCCGGCGAGGATGAAGAAGGGCACGGCGAGGAGCGGGAAGCTCTGCGTCGTGGCCACCATCTTCTGGATGGCGACGGCCGGCGGCATGGTCCCGGTGAAGATGAACACCGGGATCGCGGCGAGGCCGAGCGCGAAGGCGACCGGCTGGCCGAGGAACAGGAACAGGGCGAACAGCCCCGCGATCAGCAGCAGCATCACGAGGCGTCCCGTGCAGGAAGGGCGGAGGAGGGGGCGGGCGCCTCGGCCGGCGCGGCCGCCAGGCGCCAGAGGTTGGTCAGCATCGTGCGCAGCATCAGCGCGAAGCCCGCCACCATCGAGCCGTGCAGCCAGGAGCCGTGCATCTGCGTCGCCCCGATCAGGCGGGGGTGCATCAGGATCGTGTTGCGCCAGGCATGGACCAGGAGGAAGGCCAGCAGGATCGCCAGCACCGCGTGGTTGAGGATCGCGAGCCGCCGCGCCGCCCGGGGGCTGAGCGCGTCGACCAGGAAGCTGAGGCCGAAGTGCCGGTCGCGCTGCATGGCGAGATCGGCGGCGAGGATGCACAGCCACACGAAGAGAAGCTGGGCCACCTCCACCGACCAGATGATCGGCGCGCCGAGCGCCCGGGCCACCGAGGCCGCGGCCACCAGCGCCACGATGGCGGCCAGCAGCGCCAGCGCGCCCCAGCCCTCGGCCCTGCGCAGCGCCCGGTCGAGGCGGGCGAGCGCGCTCATCGCGCGCCGCCCGCGACGGCGGCGGGGCGCAGGGTCCCCGCCGCGGCGACGCCGGTGATCAGGCGCATCGGCTCACTCGCCCAGCACGCGCTTGACGATGGCGGCTTCCTCTTCGAGGTCGAGCGTCGCGTAGACGCCCGAGACCGCCTCCTTGAACGGCGCGAGGTCGACCTCGGCGACGGTCACCCCCGTCGCCGCCACGTCGGCCAGCGCCTTCTCGCCCAGCTCGATGGTCAGGCCGGAGGCGTAGCGCCCGCCCTGCACCGCGAGGTCGCGCACGATGGCCTGGTTCTCGGGCGAGATCTCGTCCCAGGTCTCCGCCCCGATCACCAGCGCGGTTACGAGCTGGATGTGCCCGGTCTTGGTGACGGTCTTGACCACCTCGTAGAGCTTGGCGCCCCAGATCGCGGTGGGCTGCGCCTCGGCCGCGTCGAGCGCGCCGAGCTGCAGGGCCGAGTAGACCTCGCCCCAGGCCATCGGGGTGGGCTCGGCGCCCATCGCCCGGATCGTCTCGATCCAGATCGGCGCGCCGATGGTGCGCATCCGCAGGCCCTTGAGGTCCGCGGGCCCGGTCACCGGCCCCTGGGTCAGCGCATGGCGCGGCCCCTGGTACCAGTTGGAGGCGAGCATCACGAGGCCGGCGGTCTCCGCCAGCTCCTCGCCCCAGCCGAGGTATTCGGGGGAGAGGGCGAACTTGTCGGCGTCCTCGTAGGTGTCGAACAGGAACGGCGCCGACATGATCGCCAGCGACGGCACGAAGGCCGACAGGCGGGCGACGTCGGTCACCGTGCCGACGTTGGCGCCGGCGCGGGCCTGGTCGAGCATCTCGGTCGTGTCGCCGAGCTGGGAGTTGTGGAACACCTCCACCACCACCTCGCCGCCGGTGGCCGCCTCGACCTCCCTGGCGAACTGCTCCAGCCCCTGGCCCATCGGGTCGTTGGGCGACAGCACCGTGCCCAGGCGCAGCACGGTCTCGGCCCCCGCGGGCGCGGCGAGGGCGAGGCCAGCCAGCGCGGCGAGCGAAGCCGCGGCCGCGGCGCGGCGCAGTCCGGCGAGCGATCCAGTCATCACATCCTCCCTGTCGGCCCTGCCGGCCAACTAATATATCAGTTGTGGTGAAACACTAGAAACGGCATAGATCGGCGTCAACGAGATTCTGACGCGCCGCCGGGACCGGGCGGGGAGGGGGAGATGAACGAGCCGACCGCACAGGCCCAGGCCGCTGACGCGCCTGCGTTTTCCCCCGTCTCCGACCGCGAGGCCGAGCTCGGCGAGAGCCCGGTCTGGCGGGAGGAGGACGGCGCGATCTGGTGGGTCGACGTGGAGGGGCGCCAGCTCCTGCGCAGCGAATCCGCAGGCCCGGGGCAGGGCCGCACCCGCGCCTGGGCGACGCCGGAGATGGCGGGCTTCGTGCAGCTCCACGCCTCCGGCCGGCCGCTGGTGGGGATGGGGACGGGGCTGTTCCTCTTCGACGAGGCCGCGGGCCGGTTCGACCGGCTGGCGGGCGTCGAGGCCCCCGGGCGGCGCTGCAACGACGCCTGCGTGGACGCGGCCGGGCGGCTGTGGTTCGGGACCATGGACCTCGAGAACCTGCGCCCCGACGGCGCGCTCTACGTGATGGGTCCCGACGCGGCCCCGCGCCGGGTCGCCGAGGGTTTCCGCACGATCAACGGCCTGGCCTGGGACGCGGCGCGCGAGCGGCTGTTCGTCTCCGACTCCCACCCCACGGTGCAGACCCTGTGGACCCTGCGCTTCGAGGGCGGCGAGGTCCGCGAGCGGTCGGTCTTCGCGCGGTTCGACGCCCTGCCGGGGCGCCCGGACGGCGCGGCGATGGACGCCGAGGGCCACCTGTGGATCGCGGGCGTCGGCGGCTCGGAGCTGTGCCGCTTCGCCCCCGACGGGCGGCTCGTGGGGCGCCTGCCGACGCCGATGACCCATCCCACCAAGCCCGCCTTCGTCGGCCCGCGCCTCGACCGCATGGCGCTGACCTCGCGCCGCGGGCCGGGGGGCGGAGGGCGGCTCGCGCTGCGCGCCCCCGCGCCCGGCCTGCTGGGCGCGCCGGTCCCGCGCTGGCGGGGCGCGGCGGGCTGAGGGGCCCGGACTGAGGGGGCCTCAGGGCAGCTCGCGCGCCGCGGCCTCGGGCGTCAGCACGAAGCGCAGCAGGCTTTCGCCGACCTGGCGCTTCAGGCGGGCCTGGCCCTCGGGCGTGAACAGCGCGTCGCCGAAGATCCGCGAGAAGGTCGCCTGGTTGGCGACGTTGAAATACGACAGCGCCGAGATCTGCCAGTGCAGCTCCAGAGGCGTCAGCCCGGGGCGGAAGATCCCCGCCGCGAGGCCCCTGCGGTAGATGTCCTCCAGCAGCCGAATCACCGAGAGGTTGGGCCCCGACATCTCGTCGGCCTGGGGCATGT
Source organism: Albimonas pacifica (assembly GCF_900113695.1). GTDB lineage: Bacteria > Pseudomonadota > Alphaproteobacteria > Rhodobacterales > Rhodobacteraceae > Albimonas > Albimonas pacifica. The sequence goes on from NZ_FOQH01000001.1 coordinate 47,240, forward strand.
GGGCGCCTTCGTGCACGTTCTCGATCATCACCAGGCGGATGAAGTCGCGCCGGGCGGCGTGATTCTCGAAGGTGAAATCCGCCAGCCGGCGCAGCGCCTCGGCCGGGGGCAGGCCGTGGAGGTCCAGCGCCTCCTCCGCTTCGCGGGTGCGCCGGTAGGCCTCGGCCAGCACGGCGCGCCACAGCCCCTCCTTGTCGCCGAAATAGTAGTAGATCATCCGCTTCGAGCAGGCGGTCAGCGCCGCGATCTCCTCGATCCGCGCGCCGGAATAGCCCTTCTGCGCGAACAGCTTCCGGGCGGCGCCCAGGATGTCCGCGCGCACCGCCTCCGGGTCCTGCTTCCAGCGCCGCCGCGCGCCGTCGGCCGCGATGTCCTCGTCCGCCTCGTCCATGCCGTCTCCTCCGCCGGCCAGTCCAGCGCCCTCCGACCCGCGGCGCCAGCCCCCTCGTCGTCGCGCCTATTTAACCGATACGAACATTGTTGACATATTTAACCGCAGCGGACATTTTCTGGCCAAGCCGAAGGGAGAGATCGGCGACGGGAGGAGATCGGCTTGGCGGATCACAGGGCTCCGGGCGGGGAGGCGCGCGCGACGGGCGCGGGGCGGCGGGTTCGCGTCGGCCTCGTCGGCCAGGGCATCGGCCCGTCCCGCACGCCGCGGATGCATGTCGAGGAAGGGCGCGCCCAGGGCATCGCGCTCGACTACCGCCTGATCGACATGGCGGGGCGCGAGGAGCCGCTGGCCGAGCTTCTGCCGCGGCTCGAGCATGAGGGCTACGACGGGATCAACGTCACCTATCCCTACAAGCGCGCGGTGATGGCCCACCTGCAGGCCCTGTCCGACAACGCCGCGGCGGTGGGCGCGGTGAACACGGTGGTGTTCCGCGACGGCCGCCGCCACGGGCACAACACCGACCACTTCGGCTTCGCGGAAAGTTTCCGGACCGGTCTTCCCGACGTCCCGCGCGAGACGGCGCTGCTGCTGGGGGCCGGCGGCGCCGGCGGCGCGGTGGCGCATGCGCTGGCGGATGCGGGCGTGGGGCGGCTGCTGATCCTCGACGTGGACGCGGGGCTGGCGCGGGATCTCGCCGCCGCCGTCGTCGCCCGCCATGGCGCAGGCCGGGCCGAGGCCGCGACCGACCCGGCCTGCGCCGCGCTCGCGGACGGCATCGTCAACGCCACTCCGGTCGGCATGGCGAAGCTGCCCGGCCTGCCGATCCCCCAGGCCGCCATCGAGCCCCGCCACTGGGTCGCCGACGTGGTCTATTTCCCGCTGGAGACCGAGCTTCTGCGCGTCGCCCGCGCCCGCGGCTGCCGGGTGTTGCCGGGGTCCGGCATGGCGATCCACCAGGCGGTGCGGGCCTTCGGCCTGTTCACCGGCCTGACCGCCGACCCCGCGCGGATGCGCGCCGCCTTCGAGAGCTTCGACGCCGTCCCGGAGGCCCCGGCATGAGCCGCACGCCCCTGAAGACCTCGATCGCCACCGTCTGCCTCGCCGGCGACCTGCGCGAGAAGCTGGCCGCGATCTCGGCCGCCGGCTTCGACGGCATCGAGATCTTCGAGCAGGACTTCATCGCCTTCGAGCATGGCGCCCGCGAGGTCGCGCGCATGGCCGCGGACCAGGGCCTCGAGATCACCCTCTTCCAGCCCTTCCGCGACTTCGAGGGCCTGCCGGAGCCCCTGCGCGCCCGCGCCTTCGACCGGGCCGAGCGCAAGTTCGACCTGATGGAGCGGATGGGCTGCGACCTGGTGCTGATCTGCTCCTCGGTGCACCCCGAGAGCCTGGGCGGCATCGACCGCATGGCCGACGATTTCGCCGAGCTGGGCGAGCGCGCCGCCGCCCGCGGCCTGCGCGTGGGCTTCGAGGCGCTGGCCTGGGGCCGCCACGTCAACGACCACCGCGACGCGTGGGAGGTGGTGCGCCGCGCCGACCACCCCGCCGTGGGCCTCATCGTGGACAGCTTCCACACGCTCGGCCGCGGCATCGATCCCGACACGATCCGGCGGATCCCGGGCGACAGGATCTTCTTCGTGCAGCTGGCGGACGCGCCGAAGATCGACATGGATCTTCTCTACTGGTCCCGCCACTTCCGCTGCATGCCGGGCGAGGGCGACCTGGACGTGACGGGCTTCATGCGGGCCGTCGCCGCCACGGGCTACAAGGGCCCGCTGAGCCTCGAGGTGTTCAACGACCAGTTCCGGGGCGGCAGCCCGCGCACCATCGCGGTGGACGGCCGCCGCTCGCTCCTGCACCTGATGGACCAGGTGGCGCGGCTGGAGCCGGAGATCGCCATCGCCCCGCCCCCGATGCCGCCGCGCATCCACGCCCGCGGCGTCGGCTTCGTCGAATTCGCCGCCGACGAGCGCGAGGCCGAGAGCCTCGGCGCCCTCCTGCGCGCCATGGGATTCCGGAGGGAGGGGCGCCACGTCTCCAAGGCCGTGGACCTGTGGCGGCAGGGCGAGGCGCGGGTGGTGGTGAACACCGACCGCGACGGGTTCGCCGGGGCCTCCCACATCGCGCATGGGCTGAACGTCTGCGACCTCGGGCTGGCGGTGGACGACGCCCAGGCGACCGTGGAGCGTGCCCGCGCGCTGGGCGCGGCCACCTTCGCCCAGGCCGTGGGGCCGGGCGAGCTCGACATCCCCGCCATCCGCGGCGTCGGCGGCGGGGTGCTGCACTTCATCGACCGCTCCAGCGGCCTCGCGAAAGTCTGGGAGACGGAGTTCCGGCCCGTCGAGGACGACGCCCCCGCCACGCCTGCGGGCCTCACCGGCGTCGATCACGTCGCCCAGACCATGAATTACGAGGAGATGCTGACCTGGTCGCTGTTCTACCTCTCGCTGTTCGAGGTCGAGAAGCAGCCCATGGTCGACGTCGTGGACCCCGGCGGGTTGGTGCGCAGCCAGGCCATCGAGGCCGAGGACGGCGCCCTGCGCCTGACCCTCAACGGCGCCGAGACGCATCGCACCTTCGCCGGCCGCTTCATCGCCGACAGCTTCGGCAGTTCGGTCCAGCACGTGGCCTTCGCGTCCACGGACCTGCTGGCGACGGCGGAGGCGCTTGCGCAGAACGGCTTCGCGCCCCTGCCGATGCCCGACAACTATTACGAGGACCTCGCCGCCCGCTTCGCGCTGGACGACGCCTATGTCGCCCGGCTGCGGGCCGCGAACATCCTCTACGACCAGGACGCCGGCGGGCGGTTCCTGCAGCTCTACTCGCGGCCCTTCGGGGACGGGATCTTCTTCGAGATCGTGGAGCGGCAGGGCGCCTATGCCGGATACGGCGGACCCAACGCCCCCTTCCGGGTGGCGGCGCAGGCCCGCCTGATGGGACCCCCGGGCCTGCCCCGGGACGCGCGGTCCCCAATGGACGACCAGACGGGAACGAGAAAGGGAGGAAGACCATGATGAAGATTGCACGCAGAACCGCGCTGGGCCTGCTGGCGGGGGCCACGCTGCTCGCCGCCGGACCGGCCTTCGCGCAGGACAAGCCGACGCTGAAATTCTCGGCCGTGTTCTCCGAGCAGGACATCCGCGCCGAGATGATGAAGAAGCTCGTGGCCGACGTCTCCGACATCGCGACCATCGAGCCCTACTACGGCGGGACCCTGTTCAAGCAGGGCGCCGAGATCATCGCCATCCAGCGCGGCAACCTGGAGATGGGCAACATCGCCCCCCAGGACATCGCCAACCAGATCCCTGCCTTCTCGATCCTGACCTCGGCCTACCTGTTCCGCGACGCGGCCCACCTGAAGGCGTTCTTCGACAGCGAGGCGGGCGCCGAGATGAAGAAGATGGCCGAGGACCAGCTCGGCATCCACATCCTGGGGCCGACCTATTTCGGCACGCGGCAGGTCAACCTGCGCACCGACCAGAAGGTGATGACCCCCGCCGACATGGCCGGCGTGAAGCTGCGGATGCCCGGCGGCGAGGCCTGGCAGTTCCTGGGCGAGGCGCTGGGCGCCAACCCCACGCCGATGGCCTATGCCGAGGTCTACACCGGCCTGCAGACCGGCGCCATCGACGGCCAGGACAACCCGCTGCCCAACGTCGAGAACATGAAGTTCTACGAGGTCACCAAGCAGATCGTCCTGACCTCGCACCTGGTCGGCTACGACCTGCTGGTGATCTCCAGGGACGCCTATGAGGGCATGTCCGACGAGGCCCGCGCCGAGTTCGACGCCGCCGCCGACGAGGCCATCGCCTGGTCGACGGAACAGCATCTGGCCCGCGAGGAAGCGCTGGCCGAGAGCTTCAAGGAGCGCGGGCTCGAGGTCTACACCCCCGACGTCGACGCCTTCCGCGCCCATGCGCAGAAGATGTATCTCGACTCGGAGCTCTCGGCCTCCTGGCCCGAGGGGATGCTCGAGAAGATCAACGCGCTCTGAGCGCCGCGTCGCGCCGCGCCCGGGACCTCTCCCGGGCGCGGAGCAGGAGGGACCCGGGACCATGGAACGCCTGACCTCGCTGGGCGGCTGGCTGCATCGCCGGGCCGAGAACGTCGCCGTCGGGATGCTGGCGACGATGTTCGCGGCCTTCATCGTGCAGGTGGCCTTCCGCTACCTGCTGAACCTGCCGGTGGGCTGGGCGTCCGAGCTGACGCTGGTGATGTGGCTGTGGCTGGTGCTCTGGGGCGCCGGCCTGGTGCTGCCCGAGCGGGAGGAGATCCGCTTCGACGTGATCTGGGGCGCCGCCGGCCGGAAGGCCCGGCGCTGGATGCAGGTCGTCGCGGCGGGGGCGCTGCTGTTCCTCTACGGCGCCTCGCTGCCGGCGGCCTGGGACTTCGTGAGCTTCATGTCGATCCAGAAGACCTCCTATCTCCGGATCCGCTACGACCACCTGTTCATGGTCTTCATGATCTTCCTCGTGGCGGTGCTGTTCCGCTACGCCTGGCTGTTCGTGCAGGCCCTGCGCGGGCGGCCCGAGCCGGGCGGCCATAACGTCGAGGACCTGCCGTGAGCCTGCCGATCGACCCGTTCGCGGCCTCGGTGATCTCGATCGTGGCGCTGGCCCTGCTGGGGCTGCCGATCGGGCATGCGATGATCGCCTCCTCGATCCTCTACCTGATGATGCGGGGGATGGACCTCGGGACCGCGGCCGAGCAGATGCTGAACGGCCTGTTCTCCAGCTGGATCCTGCTGGCGGTGCCGCTCTTCATCCTGGCGGCCGAGCTGATGAACGCCGGGGCCATGACCTCCCGCCTGCTGGCCTTCTGCAACGCCTTCGTGGGGCGGTTCCGGGGCGGGCTGGCGCTGGTGAACGTGGTGCAGTCGGTGATCTTCGCGGGCATGTCGGGCTCGGCCATCGCGGATGCGGCGGGCACCGGCAAGCTGATGCAGAAGATGATGACCGAGGGGGGCAAGTATCCGCCCGCCTTCGCCGCGGCGCTGACCGCGTCGTCGGCGGTGATCGGTCCGATCATCCCGCCCTCGATCCCGGTGGTGATCTACGCGCTGGTCTCCGACGCCTCCATCGGCTTCCTGTTCCTGGCGGGCGTGGTCCCCGGCCTCCTGATGGGCCTGATGCAGGCGGGCCTGATCGTCGGCGTCTCCCGCCGCCGCGCCTTCCCGGTCGAGGCCCCCGTGCCCGCCCGGGACCTGCCCAGGATCACCTTCACCGCCCTCCCGGCCCTGCTGATGCCCGCGGTGCTGCTGGGCGGCATCTACGGCGGCGCCACGACCCCGACCGAGGCGGCGGCGGTCGCCGCGCTCTACGCCCTGCTGGTCTCGGCCTTCCTCTATCGGTCGATCACGCCGGCGTCGTTCTACGCCTCGCTCTCGGGGGCGGCGCGGACCACGATCTCCATCGGGATGCTGATCGCGGGGGCCATCGTCTACAACTACGTGGTGACGCTGGAGAACATCCCCTCCGCCCTTTCGGGGTGGCTGGCGGGGTTCGACCTGTCGCCGCTGGCGTTCCTGCTGATGGTCAACCTGATCCTGCTGGTGCTGGGCTGCCTGCTGGAGGGGACCACGATCCTGCTGGTGGTGGTCCCGGTGTTCATCCCCACCGCCAACGCGCTGGGCATCGACCTCGTGCATTTCGGCATCGTCTGCGTCGTGAACATCATGCTGGGGCTGATCACGCCGCCCTACGGGCTCTTGCTGTTCGTCATGGCCTCGATCTCCGGCCAGAAGCTCAACGCCATCGTGCGCGAGGTGCTGCCGTTTCTTGTCGCGATGCTGCTGGCGCTGGCCCTGATAACCTTCTTCCCGGGGCTGTCGCTGTGGCTGCCCCGTCTCTTCGGCTACCAGGGGTGAGCATGAGCGGCGCGATCTGGGTCCTGAACGGACCGAACCTGAACCGGCTGGGGAAGCGCGAGCCCGAGATCTACGGCCGCACCACGCTGGCCGAGGTCGAGGCCATGTGCCGGGCCGAGGCCGGGGATTTCCCGCTGGTGTTCCGCCAGACCAACTCGGAATCCGAGCTGATCGGCTGGATCCACGAGGCCATCGACGAAGGCGCGGCCGGCGTGGTGATCAACCCCGCCGCCTTCACCTTCTACTCGATGGCCGTGATGGACGCGCTGAAGATGGTCCCGTGCCCGCTGATCGAGCTGCACATCTCCAACGTCCACAAGCGCGAGGAGATCTACCACCACTCGCTGGTCTCGCCGGTGGCGACGGCGGTGATGGCCGGGCTCGGCGCCCGGGGCTACAGGCTCGCGGTGCGGGCGCTGATCGAGATGGCGGGGGACTGAGGCGGGGGGCTCAGCCCCCTCGCCTCGCCATCTTCAGCCCGCTGCGCGCCAGCCCGGCGAGGCCGCCGGGCAGGAACGACAGCACCAGGATCAGCACGCCGCCCAGCACGATCGAGTCGACGTAGCCCCCGAAGGACAGGAACTTCTCCTGCATCAGGATCAGCGCAGTGCCGATCAGCGGGGCGAGCAGCATCCGCCGCCCCACCAGCACCACCGCGGTCAGCATCAGGATCAGGAAATACGTCTCCAGCACGTCGGCCGAGATGTAGGCCCGCTGGTAGGCGTAGAGCCATCCCGCCGCCGCCGTGATCGGGGCCGAGACCAGGAACACCTGCAGCCGCGTGCGCAGCGGGTCGATGCCCGACATGGTGGCGAGCTCGGGGTTCAGATGCACCGTCATCGCCCGCTGGCCGAGGCCCGAGCGGCGGAAGGCGTCGACGAGGTAGATCGCGCCCATCAGCAGCGCCCAGGCCACCGGCCACAGCTCCCGGTCCGTGCGCGCCTGCCAGCCGGCGAGCGAGAACAGCGGGATGCCGCTGATCCCGTCCGACCCGCCCAGGAAGGCCCAGTTCGCCGCCACCGTCATCGCCACCACCGTCACCGCATAGGTGACGAGGGAGAACACGAACTCCCGCAGGCGCAGCGTCACCAGCCCGATCACGGCGGCCACCGCCAGCGCGGTCAGGACGGTCAGCAGAAAACTCTCCACCGGCCCGAAGCCGAGCCGGGTGGTGGAGATCGCGGTCGCGTAGGCCCCGCAGGCGAAGAACACCGGATGGGCGAGGCTGACCTCGCCGAGATCCGAGACGATCACGTCCAGCCCGTAGGCCATGGTCGCGAAGATCGCGATCAGCACGAAGGCGGAGAACACCGCCCCTCCGCCCCCCAGCAGCCAGGGGCCGGCGAGGATCGCGAGCGCGACGGCGGGCCAGAGCACGATCCGCATCTCAGCGCCCTCCCGCACGGGCCGCGAGGCCGCCGGGCCGCAGGGCCAGCACCACGATCAGCACGCCGAACATGGCCGCCGTGGCGTAGGCCTGGCTGACGTAGGCGCCGAAGAAGGCGGTGAAGAAGCCCAGGCCCAGCCCCGCGAGGTAGCTGCCCGTGACGCTGCCGATGCCGCCCAGCACCACGACGACGAAGGTGATGATCACCTCCTGGAAGCCCATCGAGGTCAGGATCGGCGTCCGCGGCGCAACCACCGCCGCGGCCAGCGCCACCGCCGCCCCCTCGAAGGCGAAGACGCCGAGGTAGACGCGGCGCACGTCGACGCCGGCCAGCAGTGCGAGCTTCGGGTCCTCGGCCACCATGCGCACCAGCCGGCCGAGGCGGGATTTCTCCAGCACCAGCTTCAGGGCGATGAAGACCGCGATGGTGACGATCACGATGGCCACGTCCTGCCAGGTGATCCACAAGTCGCCGATGTAGATGTCCTTCAGCGACAGCGGCGTATCCAGGATCTGCCCGGTGGAGCCGAAGGAGAGGCCCGCCGCCCCCTCCAGCATGTGCCCGAAGCCGAGCGTCACGATCATGATCGAGACGAGGTCCTGCTTGATCGTCAGCCGCAGCAGGGTGGCCTGCATGATCCAGCCGATGATCACGCCGGCCAGCATCGCGGCGGGGACCGCCAGCAGGTAGGGCAGGCCCCAAGAGGACATCACGAACCAGGCGACGAAGGCGCCGATCATGTACATCTGCCCATGGGCGAAGTTCACCAGCCGCGCGGTGCCCAGCAGCACCGTCCAGCCGATGGCGATCAGCGCGAACGCGTGGCCAAGGATCAGCCCGTTCAGCGCCTGTTGCGCGAAGTTCATGCGGCGCCTCCCAGATAGGCCTCGGCGATGCGGGGGTCGTCCTGCATCTCTGCGGTGGGGCCCTGGGCCAGGATCCGGCCCCGCTCCAGGAGCACCAGGCGGTCGACCACCGGAATGGTCGCCTTCACGTTCTGCTCGACCAGCAGCACCGTCAGCCCGTCGTCGACCAGCGCCCGGATCGTCTCGAGCACCGTGGAGACCAGCCGCGGGGCCAGCCCGATCGAGGGCTCGTCCAGCATCAGCGCCCGCGGCGCCAGCCGCAGGGCGCGGGCGATCCCCAGCATCTGCCGCTCCCCGCCCGAGAGCTGCCCGCCCAGGTGCCCCCGCCGCGAGGCGAGGTTCGGGAACAGGTCGAAGATCTCGTCCGTCGAATAGGCCCGCCGCCCCTGCGCATGACGGGGGTGGGCGGCGTGGGCGAGGTTCTCGTCCACGCTGAGCGTCGCGAAGACCAGCCGGGATTCGGGGATCAGCAGCAGGCCGGCCTTCACCCGCTCGGGCGTGCGCAGGCCGGAGATGTCGCGGCCGTCCAGCCGCACGGTCCCCGTGGCCTTCGGCTCGCCCCGCGACCAGCCGGCGAGCGCGTTGACCAGCGTCGACTTGCCCGCCCCGTTGGCGCCGACGACGCCCACCAGCTCGCCCTGGGCGATGGCCAGACGATCCACCGAAAGCGCCAGGTTGCCGCCGTAGCGCACCTCCAGCCCCTCGGCCTCCAGCACCGGCCTGGTTTCGGGCGCGCTCATGCGCTGCGCCCCAGGTAGGCTTCCAGCACGGCGGGGTCGCGGCGGACCTCCTCGGGCGGGCCGCTGGCGATCATCCGCCCCTGGTCGAGCACAACGATCCGGTCGGTGACGCTCATGATCAGGTCCATGTGATGTTCGATGACGACGAGGGCCATGCCCTCGGCGCGCAGGGACTGGAGGAGCGTCACCAGCTCCGCCATGTCGGCGCCGCCGAGGCCGGCGGCGGGCTCGTCCAGCATCAGGATCTTCGCGCCCGAGCCGTTGGCGAGCGCGATCGACAGCATCCGCTGCACGCCGTAGGGCGTCTCGCCCGGGTAGGCGTGGTGATAGCGGGCGGGCACGCCCATCCGCTCCAGCGCCTTCGCGGCGGCGCGCCGCGTCTCGGCGGCGTCCCGCCGCGTGGCGAAGGGGCGGAAGACCGCGCGGCCGAGGCTCGCCCCGCGCTCGTCCTGCAGGACGGCGGCCATGTTCTCCAGCACCGTCAGGTCGCCGAAGAAGGCGTTCTGCTGGAAGGCGCGGCGCAGGCCGCGGGCGGCGAGGCGATGGGCGGGGACGTCGGTGACGTCCTCGCCCAGCAGGGTCACGCGGCCCTCGCGCCGCACCAGGTGGGTGGCGGCGTTGTAGCAGGTGCTCTTGCCCGCGCCGTTGGGGCCGATGATGCCCAGGATTTCCCCGGGCGCCACCTGCCATGAGACGTCGTCGAGAGCCACGAGCGCCCCGAAGGCGACCCGCAGCCCCTCGACCTGCAGCGCCGGGGCCGCGGTCCGGGTCGACGCCATTTACTGCTCGACCACCATCTTCTGGTCCACCACCGTGAACAGGTAGTGGTTCGAGTCGAGCTGCCCGTTGGGCTGGAAGGTCACGTCGCCCAGCAGCGTGCCCGTGAAGGAGCCGCCGCGGATGCGGTTGGCGACCGCCTCCTTCTCGAAGGACTGCACCTCCTCGACCGCCATCGCCCAAACCTGCAGGGCCGCGGCCGCCAGCGCCATGAACTTGTCGGGCGTGCGGTCGTGCATTTCCTGCATCTTGGCGACATAGGCCTGGTTCACGGGGTTGGAGGCGAAGGGCTCCACCTGCGGGAAGTAGATGTCGGCGCCCACGACCCCGTTGGCGGCCTCGCCCGCGACCTCGATCACGCTCGGCGCCACCGTGCCCACGGCCGAGACCAGCGTCCCCGGCAGGCGGGAGCGGGAGGCCTGGCGGATCAGGGCGGGCATGCCGAGCCCTTCGTTCGCGTTGATCGCGATGGTGATCTCGGGGTCCGCGGCCTTCACCGTCGACAGCGGCACGCGGAAATCGGCCTGGTCGAAGGGGAACTTCTCCACCGCCACGATCTCGTAAGCGTGGCCCGAGGCGTTCAGCGCCGCCTCGATCGAGGCCTGGGCGCCGTTGCCGTAGGCGTCGTTCTCGGTGAGGAAGGCGATGCGCGTGGCGCCCTGGTCGACGATGTATTTGGCGATCACCGCGCCGTCGAGCGCGTTGGAGCTGTTGAAGCGGATCGCCAGCGGGTTGCCCTCGCCCGACAGGATCGGGTCGGCCTTGGAGATCGCGGTGATGTCGAGGATCCCCGCACGCGCGATCACCGGCTGCATGGCCAGCGTCACGGGGCTGTTCCAGCCCTCGATGATCACCTCGACCCCCTCGCCGATCAGCTCGTTGGCGCGGGAGACGCCCACCGCGGGGGTGGATTCGTCGTCGCGCACGTGCAGCTCGATCTTGCGGCCCATCACGCCGCCCTTGTCGTTGATCATGGTCGCCATGGCGTCCAGCGACTCGGCGATGTGCTGGCCCTGCGGACCCGCGCCGCCCGAGAGCGGAAAGATCACCCCGACCTTGACCGTGTCCTGCGCCCAGGCGGCCCCCGCCGCGAAGGCGGCGGCGGCGACGAGCAGCCCCGTCCCGATCATGCGCTTCATGTCGTTCCTCCCTTAATTGGTCGCTTAATTGATTCGACCTTGTGCGGACCTTAGCATCCTCGTCGACGTCGGGGCGAGAATCGTATGCCGTCGCGTCCAACGCTGGCGATCCCGCACGGACGGGCGCCGCATGAGGGGAGAACCGCATGACCCATGTCGTCGTCGCAGGAGGCGCGGGAGTGGTCGGCTCGGCCGCGGTCGAGGCCTTCGCGGCCGCCGGCTGGCGCGTGACCGCCATCTGCCGCCGCCCGCCGCCCGCGCTGCCGGGGGTGGAGCACCTGGCGCTGGACCTCATGGACCGCGAGGCCTGCGCCGCCGCGATCGCCGGGCTGGGGGACGTCACCCACGCCGTCTACGCCGCCCTCTACGAACTGCCGGGCCTGGTGGCGGGCTGGCTGGACCCGGGGCAGATGGAGACCAACCGGGCGATGTTCGCGAACTTCCTCGACCCCCTGGTCGAGGCGGCGCCGGGCCTGCGCCACGTCTCGATCCTGCAGGGCACCAAGGCCTACGGCGGGCACGTGAAGCGCACCATGCCGGTGCCGGCCAAGGAGCGCTGGCCCCGCGACGACCACCCGAATTTCTACTGGCTGCAGGAGGATCACCTGCGCGCCGCGGCCGAGACCGCCGCCTTCGACTGGACCATCCTGCGCCCGCAGGTGGTGTTCGGCGGAGCCGTCGGCTCGGCCATGAACATCGCCCCCGTGCTGGGCGTCTTCGCCGCCCTCTGCGCCGAGGAAGGCCGCCCCTTCGGCTTCCCCGGCGGCCCGGCCTACCTGTGGGAGGCGGCCGATTCCCGCCTCGTCGCCAAGGCCCTGCTGTGGGCGGCGGAGGCGCCGACGGCGGCCAACGAGATCTTCAACGTGGCCAACGGCGACGTCGCCGACTGGCATCGGCTGTGGCCCTCGATCGCCCGGGCGCTGGGCCATGAGCCGGCCGAGCCCGAGCCGCTGGAGCTCGCCGCCTGGCTGCCGCAGCGCGCCGAGGCCTGGGACCGGATCCGCGCCCGCCACGACCTGCTCGCGCCGCCGCTGTCGCGCTTCCTGGGCGAATCCCACCACTACGCGGACCGGGTGATGGCCCATGGCGGCAAGCGCCCGCGGGACCCGTGGATCGTCTCCACGATCAAGATCCGCCAGGCCGGATTCCACGCCTGCCAGGACACCGAGGACATGTTCGCGGAGTGGTTCGCCCGCCTGGTCGGGGACCGGATCCTGCCGCCGCCGGGGGCGTGAGGCTCACGGAAGGATTGCTGTTTAAGCGACCAGCTAATATCTTCGCGCAACGGACGTCGGCGCAGACCGGCGGCGCCCCGAAGGGGGAGGAGACACCCGGACGCCCTCGTCCCGCGACGGACGAGGGCGTCGTCGCGACCCCTCCGCGAGGCCACCCGAAAGACCGACGACGGCCCGCCGCCTCCCGCGGACGGCGCCGCGGGGAGGAGACGACGCCATGGACGGAGCCGCGCCCGGTTTCGACACCCTGATCTACGATGTCCGCGACCACGTCGCCCGCATCACCCTCAACCGGCCCCACCGGCGCAACGCGCTGAACCGGCAGGCCTACGACGAGCTCGAGGCCGCCTTCCGCCGCGCCTCCGCCGACAACGAGGTCCGCTGCGTGCTGGTCACCGGCGCCGACCCCTCGTTCTGCGCGGGCGAGGACGTGAAGGAGATGATGACGGGCGAGAAGAAGCCCCCCTCCACCCTCGCCAAGCGCCCGCCGACGCCGGCCGCGATGGCGGCGCTGGACTGCCCCGTGCCGGTGATCGCCGCGGTCAACGGCTCGGCCGTGGGCTGGGGGATGGAGCTCGCGCTCTACGCCGACATCCGCATCGCCTCCGAGAAGGCGGTCTTCGCCGAGCTCTTCATCCGCCGCGGCCTGATCTGCGACATCGGCGGGCTGCTGCGCCTGCCCGCCATCGTGGGGCCCGAGCGGGCGGCGGAGCTGCTCTACACCGGCGACGCGATCGACGCGGCCACGGCGCTCGACTACCGCCTCGTCTCCCGGGTCGTCCCCCACGAGGACCTGATGCCCGAGGCCGAGGCGCTGGCCGCGCGCATCGCGCGCAACCCGCCGCTGGCCCTGCGCTGCATGAAGGAGGGGCTGCGCCGCTCCGCCTGCGGCGACCCGCGCGAGCTGGGCTCGTGGGCGATCGACACGATCTACCGCCTCTTCGACACCGAGGACCACCGCGAGGGCGTCCGAAGTTTCCTCGAGAAGCGCGAGCCCTCGTTCACCGGCCGCTGAGACCTGCAGGCGCGCCGCCCCGCCCGGCCGGCGGCGCGCTCCGATGAGGCCGGGCGCGGGAGATGCTCCATGACCGTTTCAAAACCCTGGGTCCGGATCGGGGACGAGACCCGCTCCCACGCGCAGATCGACGTCGAGGCGCGCCGCGCCGCCGCCGGCTTCCGGGCCATGGGGGTCGGCGAGGGCGACGTGGTCGCCGTGCTGATGCGCAACAGCTTCGAGTTCATCGCCGCCACCCTCGCCGCCGGCCTGGTCGGCGCCTACGTGGTCCCGGTGAACTGGCACAACACCCCCGAGGAGGTGCGCTACGTCCTCGACAACTGCGGGGCCAGGGCCGTGGTCGCCCACGCGGACCTGCTGCGCCGCGCCCGCGCCGCGATGCCGCCGGGCGTGCGGGTGATCGCCGCCCCCACCCCCGCCCTGATCCGTGAGGACTACAGCGTCGGCGAGGCCGAGGCGGCCGTCCCCGAGGGCGTCGAGGTCTGGGCCGATTTCGTGGCCGCGCACGACGAGCTGCAGCCGCCCTTCGCCGTCTCGCCCGGCTCTATGATCTACACCTCCGGCACCACCGGGAACCCCAAGGGCGTGCGCCGCCTGCCGCCGACGCCCGAGCAGACCGAGGCCTCGGGCGAGATGCTGCGCATCGTCGGCGGGCTCGAGGGCTGGCAGGACCGCATGACCGACGCCGTGTTCCTGATCCCGGGGCCGGCCTATCACTCGTCCCCCAACGGCTGGCTCTTCGGCGTCTACGGCATGGGCGGCAACCTGGTGGTCGAGCCCCGCTTCCGGGCCGAGCGGGTGCTGGCGCGCATCGCCGAAAGCCGCATCACCCATGCGCTGATGGTCCCCACCATGTTCGTGCGCCTGCTGGCGCTGGACGAGGCGACGAAGCGCCGGCACGACGTCTCCTCGCTGGTCAGCGTCAACCATGTGGGCGCGCCCTGTCCGCCCCACGTCAAGCGCGCCATGATCGACTGGTTCGGCCCGGTGATCACCGAGCACTACGGCTCCACCGAGCTCGGCGCCGTGACCTACTGCACCGCGCAGGAGTGGCTCGCCCATCCCGGCACGGTCGGGCGCGCCCTGCCGGGCTGCGAGATCGAAATCCACGACCCTGACGGCGCCCCGCTGCCCCCGGGCGAGAGCGGGGAGATCGTCGCGCGCCGGGTCTGCTATCCCGACTTCACCTATCACGGCGACGACTCCAAGCGCCGCTCGACCGGGCGGGCCGGGGGGCTGCTCGCGCCCGGCGACATGGGTCATCTCGACGAGGACGGGTTCCTGTATCTCTCGGGCCGGGCGTCGGACATGATCATCTTCGGCGGCACCAACGTCTATCCGGCCGAGATCGAGGCCGAGATCCACAAGCTCCCCGGCGTCGCCGACTGCGCCGTCTTCGGCATTCCCGACGAGACCTATGGCGAGGTGGTCTGCGCCCATGTCCAGCCCGGCCCCGGCGCGACCCTGACCGAGGCCGGGCTGAAGGACGCGCTGAAGGCGACCCTCGCCTCCTACAAGATCCCCCGCCGGGTGGTCTTCGAGACGAGCCTGCCGCGCGAGGACACCGGCAAGATCTTCAAGCGCAAGATCCGCGCCCCCTACTGGGAGGCGCTGGACCGCGCCATCTGACCGGCCCGCAAGGCCGCCGACGCGGGCGGCGGGTCGCCTCGCCGCCCGCGATGCGTCATCATCCGGCAAGACGCCGATGGAAGGACCACCGATGCTCGAGACATTGCGGGACGCGCCCGAGGACTGCGCCTGGGAAATCGACGGCCTGCGCTTCGCGGGCCTCGCCTGGGGGCCGAGGGGCGGCACGCCCGTGCTGGCGCTGCATGGCTGGATGGACCACGGCGGCAGCTTCGCCGAGCTCGCGCCCCGGCTGACCGGCTGCCGGGTGGTGGCGCCGGACCTCAGCGGGCAGGGGCTCAGCGGCCACCGGGCGGCGCACGCGACCTACAACATCTGGGACGACCTCCCCCAGCTCGCGGACCTGATCGACCAGCTCGGCTGGGAGGACTGCGTGCTGCTGGGGCATTCGCGCGGCGCCAACATCTCCTCGCTGCTGGCCGCGGCGCTGCCGGAGCGGGTGCGCGCCTACGTGGCGCTCGACGCCCTCGTCCCCCAGCCGATCGGCGAGGACGTGGCCGCCACCCTGCGCGCCTTCGTCCGCGAGACCCGCGGCAGCCGCCCCCTGCGCAGCTTCGCGAGCCCGGAGGAATACATCCGCCGCCGCGGCGACAAGGGCAACGCCGAGCGCACCGGCCAGGCGCTGGCCGAGCGCGCCCTGATCGAGACGCCCGAGGGCTACCGCATCCGCGGCGACGCGCGGCTGTTCGCCTCCTCCGCAGTGAAGCTCAGCGAAGCGCAGGTCGAGAGCGTGCTGCGCGCCATCCGCTGCCCGGTGCTCAACATCTGGGCGACCGAGGGCACGCTGAGCAACCGCCCCCAGAACGGCGGCGTCGCCGAGCGGGCCGCGGAGATCATCCCCGACTACGAGCGGATCGAGCTGAACGGCGACCACCACTTCCACCTCGACCCCGAGGCGGCCGCGCCGATGGCCGAGGCGATCCTCGACTTCCTCGACCGCAAGCGGGTGCGCTGAACCCGGGGGGAGACGAAAAAGGGCGGCGCCGGGATCCCCGGCGCCGCCCTTGTCTTTGCGTTCGCCCCGATCAGGCGGGGGTGAACACCAGGATGTTCTGGCCCGAGGCCGAGGGGCGGAACGCCGCCTTCACCTTCTGGCCGATCTGCAGCGCGTCGGGGTCGCAGTCGACGATGTTGGTGATGGCGCGCACCCGGTCGGCGATCTCGACATAGGCGTAGACGTACTTGCCCCCGCCCTTCACCTGCTGGGCGGTGAACGAGTAGATCGTCCCGGTCCCGTCGCTCTCCTTCCACTCGAGGTTGGAAGAGTAGCAGTGCGGGCACATGGCGCGGGGGAAGTGGTGGCCGCGCCCGCAGTCGTTGCAGGTGCGGATCACCAGCTTCCCGTCGTTCAGCGCCTCCCAGAAGCCCTTGGTCTCGGGCAGCATCCAGGGATCGGCGTAGGTCATCTTGTGGTCTTCGGCCATCGGATCAGTCCTCCCGCGCCAGGATCAGGGTCGAGGCGCCGTGGCGGGTGCCGAGGCTCCCCCCGGTGCCGTGGGCGAGCGCCAGCGCGCAGTCGGGGACCTGGACGGCCGGATGCGCCTCGCCGCGCAGCTGGCGGACCGCCTCGATCACCTTGGTCATGCCGCCGCGGTTGCCGGGGTGGTTGGAGCACAAGCCCCCGCCGTCGGTGTTGAACGGAAGCTTGCCCTTGCCCGAGATCAGGTTCCCCTCGGCCACGAAGCCGCCGCCGTGGCCGGGCTTGCAGAAGCCGAGATCCTCGATCTCCAGCAGCACGGTGATCGTGAAGCTGTCGTAGATCGAGGCGTACTGGATCTGGTCCGGCGTGCAGCCCGACATCTTCCAGGCCTTCTCGGCGGCCCACTTGCCCGCGGTCCAGGTCAGGTCGATGTCGCCCGCGCCCTGATGCTTCACCGCCTCGCCGGTCCCCAGGATCTTGACCGAGGGCCGGTTCAGGCGCTTCGCGATCTCGGATTTCGCCAGGATCAGCGCGCCGCCGCCGTCGGTGATCACGCAGCAGTCGAAGCGGTGCAGGGGCGAGGCGACCATCGGCGAGTTCACCACGTCCTCGACCGTCACCACGTCCTTCAGCAGCGCGTGGGGGTTGTGCTGGGCGTGATGGGAGGCCGCGACCTTGATCCAGGCGAGCTGCTCCGACGTCGTGCCGTACTCGTACATGTGCCGCTGGGCGGCGAGCGCGTAGTTCGCCGGCACCGTGGGGTGGTAGGTCAGCTCGAAGTCCTGGTCGGGCTTGTTCGAATCCGTCATCGGGCGCGAGCCCTTGGCCGGCGTCCGCGGCTTGCCCGCCAGCGTGATCAGCGCGACGTCGCAGAGCCCCGCGTCGATCGCCCGGGCCGCGCGGGCCACGTGGGAGACGTAGGAGTTGCCGCCCGTCTCGGTCGAATCCACGTAGCGCGGCGTGATGTTGAGATACTCGATCAGGCTCATCGGCCCCATGCCGGGCGTGTCGCCGCCGCAGAAGAAGCCGTCGACGTCCTTCAGCGAGAGCCCCGCGTCCGCCACCGCGCCCAGCGCGGCCTCGGCCTGCATCTGCGCGAGCGACTTGTCCGGCGCATGCCGGTACGGGAGTTCGTAGGCGCCCACAAGGCGCGCGTCATGTGCGGTCATCTTCCCTCCTGGTTCGTCCTTCCCCGTCCCCGCGGATCGCCTCGTCCTGGGGGAGGCGGCGGGGGCAGGTGCGGCGCGGCAAGCCTGCCGGCCGGTCGGATATTCGCCGGTAATGCGCCCGAGCGCCAGAGCCTCGGCGCGCCCGCGACGGTTCCGCCCTCTCTTCTGGAGCCTCGGGGGCGGTCGGGCCTCGTCGGGCTGGACGAGGCGGGGTGCGGGCAGGGCGCGCGGACGGGGCGGGCGAGGGCCTGGGCGAGGGGATGGGCGAGGGGACGGGAGGCGCCGCCTCAGCCCTCGATCAGGGTCACGCCGGCGGCGCGCATCTCCTCGATCGCCTGGGCGAGCGAGCCGTCGAGGTCGATGGCCCGGCAGGCGTCCATGCGCACGGCGGCGCGGAAGCCCAGCCGGGCGGCGTCGACCGCGGACCAGCGCACGCAGAAGTCAGTGGCGAGGCCGCAGAAGGTCAGGTCGGCGATCCCCCGCTCGCGCAGGTAGCCGGCGAGGCCGGTGGGGGTTTCGTGGTCGTTCTCGAAGAAGGCCGAGTAGCTGTCGATCGCCGGCCGGAACCCCTTGCGGATCACCAGGTCCGCGCGGTCGGTCGCGAGGTCCGGGTGAAAGGCCGCGCCGGGCGTGCCCTGGACGCAATGGACGGGCCACAGGACCTGGGGGCCGTAGGGCGCCTCGGTCAGCGAGAAGGGCTCGGCGCCCGGGTGGTTGGCGGCGAAGGAGGCGTGATCGGCCGGGTGCCAGTCCTGGGTCAGGATCACCGAGGCGTGCTCGCCCTGGAGCGCGTTGACGAGGGGGACGATCTCGTCCCCGCCCGCGACGGCGAGCAGGCCGCCGGGGCAGAAGTCGACCTGCAGGTCGATGACGATCAGGGCGCTGTCGGCGGTCATCCGGGGCTCCGGGCTGGGAAGGGACGGGCTGGCGGCGAGCCTCGGGCAATCGTGCCGGACGATCAAGGGGGCGCGCCGGGGCCGGGCGAAGCGCCGCGTCGGGCGGAGCGCCTGGGGGTCGGTCGCGCCCGCGGCGCGCGGCAGGCGTCGCGCGGGAGGCGCGGGGGCGGGCGTCGCGCGGGGGGCGCGGGGGAGGGCGGCCTGCGGTGCGACGCCCTCCGGCGAAGCCTGGGCGGCGGGCGCCGGAGGGGCGCGCCGGTCCGGCGCGGCGCCGCGTCGGGCGGAGCGACGGGGGCAAGGGCGCGCCCGCGGCGCCGGGGCGGGCGGCCGGCCGCGCGCCGACCTCGCCGGGCGCAAGGGCGGCGGCCGGCCCGGCGGCCGCCGCGGCGCCCGGCCGCCGCGTCGCGCCGCGCGCCTGCCGCAAGCGCCGGCCCGCGGCGCGAGGGCGGACCGCGCGCCCGGGGCGGCGGTCGCCCCGGGCGGCGGCGCCGGGACGCGCCGCGGGTCTGCGGCCGGCCCCGGGCGCGAGGCCCGACGCGGCGCCTTCGGCGCGCGGGCGGGGCCGGCCGCGACAAGGCGTCGGTTGCCCGGCGCGCGCGGATGGCGCCGAGTGGGGTCATGCTGGATCGGGGGTTCTCTGCACATCGTCCCGGACGCCGCGCGGCGCGCGCGGCGCCGGGGCTCGCCGTCACGGCGGCGGCGGCGGCGGCCGCGTGGCTCGCGGCGGGGCTCGCCGCGCCGGCCCGGGCGCATGTCTCCGAGGGCGCCGTCGCGCTGCTGCTGCCCACCGCCTACTGGATCCCGGCCGGCGCCGCGGCGGTGGCGGCCTCGGCGCTGGCGCTGGCGCTGGCGCCGCCGGCCTGGGCGCGGGCGGCCGCCCGCGCGGTCCGCCTGCCCCTGCCGGCCCCGGCGGGGGGCGAGCGGCTGCTCGGCCTCGCCTCGGCCCTCGGCTTCTGGGCGCTGGTCCTGATCGGCTGGTTCGGGCCGCGGGACCCGCTCGAGAACCTCGCCTCTCTGGGGCTGTGGTGCGGGCTCTACATCCTGCTGCCGGCGGCGATGCTGGCGGGCGGCGACCTCTGGGCCTGGATCTCCCCCTTCCGGGCCGCGACGCGGGAGATCCGCGCGCGCCTCCTGGGCGGGCGCCCGCCGCCTGCGCGCCTGCCCGCGGGGCTGGGGATGTGGCCCGCCGCCCTCTCCTGGCTGCTGGTCATGGCCTTCGCGCTGGCCGACCCCGCGCCCTTCGACCCGGCCCGCGCCGCCTCGGCCATGGCGCTGTGGTGGCTCGGGCACGTCGCCCTCGCCCTGGTCTTCGGCGAGGCCTGGCTGGAGCGGGGCGAGGGCTTCGGGGCCTGGCTCTCCCTCTTCGCCGCCCTCGCGCCCGTCCGGGCCGGGGACGGTCGTCTCGTCCTGCGCCTGCCCGGGGCCGCGCTCGCCGAGGGCGGGTCGGGCGCGCTCGCAGGCGCCGGCGCGGCGGGCTTCGCGCTGGCGGCGCTGGGGGCGGGGATCTTCGACGGGCTGAACGAGACCTACGTCTGGCTCGGCTGGATCGGGGTGAACCCGCTCGAGTTCCCGGGCCGCTCGGCGGTGATCGCCGAATCCCTGCTCGGCATGGCCGGCACGGTCGCGCTGCTGACGCTGGCCTGCGGGGGCTGCGTGGCGGCGGGACGCGCGCTCGCCGGGGCGCCGGGGCCCGGGGATCCGGCGCAGCCCGGCCTGCCGCGCGCCTTCGGGCGGCTCGGTCTCTCGCTCGTGCCCATCGTCGCGGGCTATCACGTCGCCCACTACATCCCCGTGGCGCTGGTGCAGGGGCAGTATCTGTGGGCGGCGCTGGGCGACCCGCTGCACCTGCACTGGGCGCTGACCGGCTTCACCTCGCACGAGGTGACCACCTCCTTCTTCAACCATGTCGACGACGTGCGCCCGATCTGGCTGTCGCAGGCCGCGGCGATCGTCGCGGGCCATGTCGTGGGGGTCTTCGCCGCCCATGCCGCGGCGCTCGAGCTGTTCGGCTCCGCCCGCCGCGCGGCGCGCAGCCAAATCCCGCTGGCCGGCTTCATGGTGCTGGCAACCCTGCTCGGATTGTGGCTCCTTGCCGCTCCGAAGGGCGCCTGAAGCCGCCTGGTGTGAAAACGCTGGACAACTCGTTTGCACACATACAGCCTGAGCCTACAAAACCGGCGGCGAGCCGGGGACCGACAGAGGAGGGTCCTATGTCCGAGAACGTGAAGAAGTCCGCGTCCGGGGGGACGGCGAAGATGGAGACCACGGCCACGGGCGCCGGGACCTCCAGTCTGCTGACCCGGCGCACGGCGCTCAAGGGGCTGGCCGGCCTCGGCGCCGCGGGGGCGGGCCTGGGCGCGATGCCCGGCTTCGTGCCCTACATCCAGGCGCAGAGCTCGGCCCCGATCAAGATCGGCTTCCAGGTCCACCGCACCGGCATCGGCGCCGCCTATGGCCGCTGGTACGACCGCGTCACCACCGCCGCCGCGACCCTGATCAACGAGCAGGGCGGCATCAACGGCCGGCCGGTCGAGATCGTCGCCGAGGACGACGGCACCGATCCCAAGCGCGGGGCCGAGGTGGTCGAGAAGCTCGCCACCCAGGCCGGCTGCGACGTGGCCTACGGCACGCTCTTCTCCCACGTGGTGATGGGCTCCGCCCCCCGCGCGGGCGAGCTGAAGATCCCCTATTTCGTGGTCTCCGAGGGGCACCACGTCGCCTCGGGCGCGCTGAACCGCTGGACCCTCCAGCCGGGCATCTGCGACGTGAAGAGCCAGGTCTCGGCCATGGCGCCCTACATCACCTCGACGCTCGGCAAGAAGGTGACGATGGTCTACCCGGACTACGCCTTCGGCCACGACCACCGCGACAGCCTGGTGCCCGCGATCCAGGCCCAGGGCGGCGAGGTCATCGCCCAGATCGCGATCCCGCCGACCGAGACCTCGTTCACCAAGTACTTCCCGCAGATCCCGCGCGACACCGAGGTGCTCTACCATGTCATGGTCGGCCCCGCGGTGCTGACCTTCGTCAAGGAGATGGGCGAGTTCTTCGGCCCCTCGCGCCCCGAGATCTTCGGCTTCATCGACAGCCTCGAGGCGACCGACCTGACCAACCCCGGCCTCGAATACCTCGACGGCACCTACTTCTGGGAGGGGATGCCCCGCTACGCGCAGGAGGGCGGGCCGCAGTTCGACGCCTTCTACCGCGAGAAGGTGGGCTGCGACGCCAACGGCGCCTCGGTCTCCGACCCGAAGGACATCTCCACCTACGCCCACATGTTCGGCTGCTGGGAGACGATGTTCGTGATCAAGGCGGGCATGGAGGCCGCGGGCTACGCCGGCCCCTCCGACCGCCAGAAGCTGATCGAGGCGGTCGAGGCGATGGGCGAGATGCCGGCCTCGGAGATGCACCCCCAGGGCGCCAAGATCTTCAACGGCAAGACCCACCAGGTGTTCGGGCCGCAGTACATCTCGAAGGTCGAGGGCGGGAAGCTGGTCCTCCAGCACACCGCGCCGATCGAGGCGGGGATGTATCCCGACGAGGTCGACTACACGACCATGTCGTTCTGATCCTCCCCGGGCGCCGGCCGGTCCCGGCCGGCGCCCGCGCCCAGCTTCCGACCCGATCCGACGCCGCGCCGCCCGCGCGCCGCGGCCCGTCCCCTCGCGCCCTCGGGGCCGGCCGTCCGGCCCTCGCGAACCGCCTGAGAGACCCCGCCCATGGACTTCGGCCCCTACCTTCTGCTGGCCTCGCTGGAGGGCGCGGTGCTCGCCGCCGTGCTGTCGCTGACCGCGCTGGGCCTGAGCCTGGTGTTCGGGGTGATGCGGGTGGTGAACGTGGCGCATGGCGAGTTCTTCATGCTCGGCGCCGTCGCCTCCTGGTTCGTGGCGACCTTCGTGGACGAGACCCTGGGCGCCCCCGCCTGGCTCGGCTTCGCCGTGGCGCTGGCGGTCGCGCCGCTGGCGGTGGGGGCCTTCGCCTGGGCCGCCGACCGGCTGGTGCTGGAGCGGGTGGGCTACGACCCCGAGCGGACCATCGTGGCCACCATAGGCCTGCTTTACATCGTCCAGCAGGCGACCCTGATGGGGTTCGGCCCCGACGCCCGCCCCGTGCAGCCCCCCTTCAACCACCGCCTGGCGCTGCCCTGGATCGAGTGGGGGGAGGAGGGCCTCGCCCTCTACTGGCCCTGGGGCCTGTCGACGACCTCCTACAAGCTCTTCGTCATCGCCGCGGCGGTGGTCCTGCTGATCGCCGTCTGGCTGGTCCTCTCGCGCACCCGCCTCGGCCTGGTGATGCGCGCGACGCAGTTCGACCGCGAGACCGCGCAGGCCTTCGGCATTCCCGTCGACCGCGTCTTCGCGATGACCTTCGCCATCGGGGCGGGGCTGGCGGCGATCGCCGCGGTGCTGATCGTCCCCATCCAGCAGGCCCACTACCTGATGGGCGGCGACCCGCTGCTGCTGAGCTTCATCGTCGTCATCATCGGCGGCCTGGGGAGCCTTCGCGGCACGGTCCTCGCCGCTCTGCTTATCGGCATGTCCGACGGCATCATCTCCGTCTTCTTCTCGCCGACGCTTGCAAAAATCCTGGCGACGCTGCTGGTGGCGATGGTGCTCGTCTTCCGCCCGCAGGGCCTGTTCGGAGCGCGCCCCGCATGACCGGCCTCATGAAACCCGGCGCCCTGCATGTCGGCGTGGCGCTGCTGCTGCTGGCGGCGAACTTCCTGCTGCCCGAGTATCACCACGGCGCCATGGCCCGGGTGCTGACGCTGGCGGTCTTCGCGATGGGCTACAACGTGATGTTCGGCTACGCGGGCCTGCTGTCGCTGGGCCACGCGCTGTTCTTCGCCGCGGGCCTCTACGGCATGGGCCTGCCGATGCAGCACCTCGGCCTCGCCGCCGAGCCGGCTTTCCTGCTGGGGATATTTTCGGGGGCGCTCGTGGCCGCGGTGGTCGGAGCGCTGGCCCTGCGCACCGCGGGCGTGGCCTTCATGATCGTCACCCTGATGTTCGCCCAGGCGGGGTACCTCACGATCCTCTACTTCCTCGAATACACCCGCGGCGACGAGGGGTTCGTCATCGCCCGCGAGGCCCGCACCGTCTTCGGCCTGGACCTCGCCGCCCCCGAGGTCCGCTACCTCGCCGCCTGGCTCCTGTTCACGGTCGCGATGTTCGTCGTCCTGGCCCTGGTCCGCTCCCCCGCCGGCCGCGTCCTCGTGGCGATCCGCGAGAACGAGGAGCGGGCCCGGATGCTCGGCTACGACGTCGCGCGCTACAAGCTGGGGGCCATCGTGGTTTCGGGCGCGCTCTGCGGAGCCGCGGGGGCCGCCTACGGGCTGCTGTTCGGCTATGTCGGGGCGACCTTCGCCTCGGTGCAGTATTCGATCCTGCCGTTGTTGTGGGTGCTGCTGGGCGGGGCCGGGACCGTGCTGGGGCCGCTGCTGGGGGCGACCTTCATGTTCTACCTCATCGACCTCTCGTCGGGGATCACCGACGCCTACATGCTGATCGCGGGCGCCGCGCTGGTGGCGCTGACCCTCTTCGCCCCCGCCGGCCTGCTGGGCGAACTGCGCCGGAGGGCGTGTCCGTGGCTGCCATGACCGCCCCCGCCGCCGCGCCCTCCGCCGAGCCGCTGCTGTCCACCAAAGGCGTGACCCGCTGGTTCGGCGGTCTCTGCGCCGTCGACCACGTCGACTTCACCCTGCCGGCCGGCGAGATCCGCGCCCTGATCGGCCCCAACGGCGCCGGCAAATCCACCTTCGTGGGGCTACTCGCCGGCCGGATCCTGCCCACCGAGGGCCGCGTGACCTTCGCCGGCGAGGACGTCACCCGCCTGCCGGCGCACGCCCGCATGGCCCGCGGCATGGCCTACACCTTCCAGATCACCTCGATCTTCGCGAACCTCGCCTTGTTCGACAACGTGGCCCTGGCCGTCCAGCGCCGCCTGGCCCCCGGCCAGTCGCTGGCGACGGAGGTCGAGGCGGCGCTCGCCCGCGTCGGCCTCGACGACCGCCTCGACCAGCCGGCCGGAGACCTCAGCTACGGCCACCAGCGCCTGCTGGAGATCGCCATGGGACTCGCCCAGAACCCCCGCCTGCTGATCCTGGACGAACCCACGCAGGGCCTCTCGGACGGCGAGATCGAGGGCTTCAAGGTCCTGGTGCGCGAGGTCGCGAAAGACGCCACCGTCCTGCTGATCGAGCACAACATGGACGTGGTGATGAGCCTCGCCGACCGGATCACGGTGCTCGACATGGGCGCGGTCCTCGCCGAGGGAACCCCGGCCGAGATCCACGCCGATCCGGCGGTGCAACGCGCCTACCTGGGGGGCTGAGGGATGGCTCTGCTCGAGGTCCGCGGGATCGACGCCTTCCACGGCAAGGTGCAGGCGCTGCGGGGCGTCTCGCTCGCGGTCGGCGCGGGCGAGATCCTGTGCGTGATGGGCCGCAACGGCGCCGGCAAGACCACGACGATGAAGGCGATCATGGGCCTGGTTCCGGTGCGCGCCGGCTCGGTGACGCTGGCGGGCGAGGAGCTGGTCGGGCTCAAGCCCCACGAGATCCCGAAGAAGGGCATCGGCTACGTCCCCCAGGGGCGGCGGCTCTTCGCCGAGCTGACGGTGGCCGAGAACCTCGAGGTCGGCCTGATGACGCGCTCGACCGGCGAGGCGACCCGCGAGCGGATGCTGGAGATGTTTCCACGTCTGCGCGACCGGCTGCGCCAGCGGGCCGGCACGCTCTCGGGCGGCGAGCAGCAGATGCTGGCGATGGCCCGCGCCCTGTGCCTGGAGCCCTCGGTCCTGCTGATGGACGAGCCGACGGAGGGCCTGCAGCCCTCGATGATCGCCCTGATCCGCGAGGCGGCGCTGGAGATGAAGTCCCGCGGCGTCGCCATCGTGCTGGTCGAGCAGCGGGCCGACGCGGTGCTGCAGATCGCCGACCGGGTGACGTTCCTCGACAACGGCCGCACCGCCGAGACGGTCGAGGCCGCCGCGCTGCGCGCCGACCCCGGCCTCCTGCACCGCCATGTCGGCGTCTGAGGCCTCCGCCTGCGGCGGAGGCGCCGCGTCGACCCGCGTCCCCCGGGCTCGCGTCCGGCCCGCGGCGCGGGGCGGGCGCGGCGCCGGAAGCGGGCGTCGCGCGGGCCGGGGCCTTCGCCCCGCCCCGCGCGGAGGCGCCGCGTCGGCGGTTTCGCCCGCGGCAGGCGCCCCGCCCGCGGCGCCGGTCCGGCGTCGGCCCCCGGGCGGCGGTCGCCCCGGGCGCGCCGACAGCCCCGCGCCGCGGGCGCGGCGGAGCCCCCGGGCGCAGGCGTCGACGCGGCGCCTCGGCGCCCGGTCGAGACACGAAACGGAGAACTCGGAATGAGCGTGGTCGCAGGCATCGACGTGGGAGGCACCTTCACCGACCTGGTGATGCTGGACGAGGCGGCGGGCCCCGGCGGGCGGGCCGTGCGCCTCGCCAAGGTGCCGACCACGCCCGAGAACCAGGCGGGCGGCGTGCTGGCGGCGCTCGACGCCGCCGGCGCCGACCCCGCGACGCTGGACCTGATCGTCCACGGCACCACCGCCACCACCAACGCGGTGCTCGAGCGGCGACTGGCCAAGACCGGGCTGATCACCACTGAGGGCTTCCGGGACGTGCTGGAGCTCGGCCGCCGCACCCGCCCGCAGGCCTACGGGATGGTCGGCAGGTTCGTGCCCGTGATCCCGCGCGACCTGCGGCTGGAGGTTCCCGAGCGGATGGACGCCTCCGGCGCCGTGCTGACGCCGCTCGACGAGGTCGCCCTGCGCGCCGCGGCCCGCGCGCTGCTGGCGGCGGGGTGCGAGAGCGTGGTGGTCCATTTCCTCCACGCCTACGCCAATCCCGCCCATGAGCTGCGCGCCGGAGAGATCCTGCGCGAGCTCTGGCCCAACCCCTACGTGACGCTGGGCCATGCGCTGCTGTCGGAGAGCCGCGAGTTCGAGCGGGGGGTGACGGCGGCGGTGAACGCCTCGGTCCAGCCGCTGCTGCAGCGCTATGTGGACCGGCTGGCCGGCGAGCTGGCGACCCGCGGCTATGCGCGCGACCTGCTGGTGATGAACGGCAACGGGGGAATGGTCTCGGCGCGGCTGGTGGCGCGGGAGGCGGCGAAGACGGTGATGTCGGGGCCGGCCTCCGGCGTGATGGCGGCGGCCTATACGGGCCGGCGGGCGGGGGCGGCGAACCTGCTGACCTACGACATGGGCGGCACCTCGACCGACGTGGCGCTGATCAAGGGCGCGCAGCCGGCCGTCTCGAACGAGATCGAGGTCGAATACGCCATGCCGATCCACGTCCCCATGGTGGACGTGCGGACGGTGGGCGCGGGGGGCGGCTCGATCGCCCATGTGAACGCGGCCGGCCTGCTGGAGGTGGGGCCCGAGAGCGCCGGCGCCCAGCCCGGGCCGATCTGCTACGGGCGCGGCGGGATGCGGCCCACGATCTCGGACGCCAACCTGATCCTGGGGCGGCTCGATCCCTCGCGGCTGAATGCGGTGGAGGGGGGCGTCTCGCTGGAGACCGTGCGCGAGGTGTTCGCGCGGGAGCTGGGCGGGCCGCTGGGGCTCGACGCCGAGGGCGCGGCGGCGGCGGTGATCCGGGTGGCCAACGCCAAGATGGCGGGGGCGATCCGCATGGTCTCGCTGAGCCTGGGCGAGGATCCGCGGGACTTCGCCCTCTTCGCTTTCGGCGGCGCGGGGCCCCTGCACGCGGTGGCGCTGGCGCGCGAGCTGGGGGTGGGGCGGGTGCTGGTGCCCGCCCGCCCCGGCATCACCAACGCGCTGGGCTGCGTGGTGGCCGACATCCGGCATGACTTCGTCAACACGCTCAACCAGCCGCTGGATCTCGCGGACATGGAGCTGGTGCACGCCACCCTCGCCCGCCAGGCCGAGGAGGGGCGCGCCCTGATCGCGCAGGAACGCGTCGAGGTCCGCGAAGTGCAGGAGAGCTTCTCCGCCGACATGCAGTTCATCGGCCAGACCCACCTGCTGCGGGTGCCGTTGCCTTCGGCGACGCCCTCGCGCGAGGAGCTCCACGCCCTCTTCGCCCGCGCCTACTGGGAGCGGTTCCGCGTGGACCTGCCGGAGATCCGGCCGGCGCTGGTGAACCTCGCCGCCTCCATCGTCGGCGTGCGGCCGGAGATCGACCTCGCCCTGCTGATCCCCGCCGAGGGGCGCGCCGCGACGCTGGCCGAGGCGCGGACCGGCGCACGCCGGGTCTGGTTCGAGGACGGCTGGCACGAGACGCCGGTCTATCGCCGCGAGAAGCTGCCCGCCGACGCGGTGCTGGAAGGCCCCGCCGTCGTCGAGCAGCTCGACAGCACCCTGGTCCTCGACCCCGGCTGCCGGGCGAGCGGGGACGCGGACGGCAACCTGATGATCGAGGTCCCGGCATGAGCGTGGAACTGGACCCCATCACTCTCTCGGTGATCCAGGCGGGGCTGAGCCAGGTCTGCGAGGAAATGGACCTCGCCTTCACCCGCGCGGCCTTCTCCCCGATCATCGCGGAAGCCAACGACCGCGCCGACGGGATCTATGCCGCGGACGACGGCTCGCTGATCGCCCAGGGCCCCAACGGCCTGCCGGTGTTCGTGGGGGCGATGCAGGAATCGACCCGGATCCTGTTGGAGCGGATCGCCCAGGGGCTGACCGCGGCGCCAGAGCCGGACGACGTCTACATCGTCAACGACCCCTATCTCGGCGGCACCCACCTGATGGACGTGCGCTTTGCGAAGCCCTTCTATCGGAATGGAAAAATCTGGTGCTGGCTGTCCAACACCGGGCACTGGCCGGACACCGGGGGGGCGGTGCCGGGGGGCTTCTCGGCCTCGGCCACGGCGGTGGAGCAGGAGGGGCTGCGGCTGCCCCCGGTGCGGCTCTTCAAGAAGGGCGTGCTGGATCCGGAGATCTACGCGATCATCTGCTCCAACATCCGGGTGTCGGAGCAGCGGATCGGCGACGTGAAAGCCCAGGCCGCGGCGCTGCAGGTCGGCGCCGATCGCCTGGAAAAACTGCTGGACCGCTACGGCGACGCCACGGTCGAGGCCGCCATCGCCGAGCTTCGCCGCCGCGCCGCCGCCCAGATGCGGGTGCATGTGCGCGAGGTGCCGGAAGGGCGCTGGGAGGGCCTCGCCCATGTCGACAGCGACGGGGTGGTGAACCAGCCGCTGGAGATCCGCTGCGCGGTCGAGCGCCGGGGCGACGACCTGCATTTCGATTTCGCCGGCAGTTCCGCGCCCTGCACCGGGCCGATGAACTCGGTCCGCGCCACCACCCTCTCGGCGGTCTACCTGGCGGTGAGGCACATCTTCCCGGACGTGCCGATCTCGGCCGGCGCCTTCGAGCCGCTGAAGGTGGAGGGGATCGAGGGCACCTTCCTCGACGCCCACTACCCGCGCCCGGTCTCGGGCTGCGCGGCGGAGACCTCCCAGCGCATCGCCGAGGCGGTGTTCTCGGCGCTGGTCAAGGCGATCCCCGCGCGGGTGACGGCGGCGCCGGCGGGGACCTCGGGCAACTTCGGCCTGGGGGGCTTCGACCCGGAGAAGGGGCGCGGCTTCGTGATGTACCAGCTCTCGGGCGGGGGTTACGGCGGCGGCGCGGGGGGGGACGGGCTGGCCAACGGCTGCTCGACCATCGGCATCTCCAAGGCGCCGCCGGTGGAGATCATGGAGCAGCAGTTCCCGGTGCTCTATCGCCGCTATGCGCTGCGCGAGGACTCCGGCGGGGCCGGCGAGCATCGGGGCGGCCTGGGGCTGAGCTACGAGATCGAGCTGCGGCGGGGCGAGGCGCGGGCCTCCTTCGTGATGGACCACGGGCGCTTCGGGCCGCCGGGCGCCCTGGGGGGACGCGACGGGGCGCCGAACACGGTCGAGGTGATCCGCGGCGGCGAGGTTCACGTGCCGCCGCATCTCTCCAAGGAGCAGGACATTCCCATGGGCCCGGGCGACCGGGTGCGGGTGGGAACGCCGGGCGGCGGAGGCTACGGAGACCCGGCGGCGCGGGACCCGGCGCTCGTCGCCGAGGACGTGCGGCTGGGCCGGGTCGGCGCGGAGGCGGCGCGGGAGATCTATCGCGTGGCGCTGGACGCGGACGGCGGGGTCGACGCCGAACGGACGGAGCGGCTGCGCGCCAGGTGACGGGGGAGCGGCCTGCAGGCGCCCTGCGGGCGGGCCTGGCTGCGTCGCGCGGCCTGGAGGGGAGCGCAGGGCGGGAGAGGGGGGAGCCTCCGGCGGGCTCCTGACTCGCCCAAGAACAGGCCCCGCGCCTGTCCTCCGGACCCGTCCATCGCGTCCGATGCCTGAGCTGCTCGCCCGCCCCGGTCAAGGACAAGCCCTCCTTCGGAGGGTCGCGTGCCGCGATCCTTGACCGGGGCGGGCGGGCAGCTCCGATCGGCATCCGCGACGGACGGCTCCGGAGAACAGGCGCTCCCGCCGGGCGGCCGGCGTCGCCCCGGCGCAGTCCGGCGACCGGGCAGAGGCGGGGGCCGCGGGCGCTGGCGGCGTCGGCCGGCGCCGGCGCGGCGCGGTCCCTGCGCGCGCGGGGCGGGTTGCGCCGGCGCGGCGGGGGCTGGCAGCATATGGGGCCGGGATCGCGGAGGGGGCGAGAGGGATGCACGAGACGCTGCTGGTCGCCTTCGCGACGATGTTCGCCACCGTCGGGCCGCTGGACGTGGGCATCGTCTTCGCCACGCTCACCGCCGGGCAGACCCCGCGCGAGCGGCTGGGGACGGCGCTGCGCGGGCTCGCCATCGCCTGCACGATCCTGATGACCTTCGCGATCTTCGGGGACTCGGCGCTGGACCTGTTCGGGATCTCCCTCCCGGCGCTGCGCATCGCGGGCGGCATCCTGCTGTTGCTGATCGCCATCGACATGGTCTTCGCCCGCCCCTCGGGCGCGACCTCCACGACCGAGGACGAGGCGCGCGAGGCGCGCTCGCGCCCCGACATCTCGGTGTTCCCGCTGGCGACGCCCCTGCTGGCGGGGCCGGGAGCGATGGGCGCGGTGGTGCTGCTGATGGCCGACACGGACGGCGACTGGGAGAAGGGGGCGGGCGTCGCCATCGCCGTCTTCGCGGTGCTGGGCGTCGCCTTCGCGGCGATGATGCTGGCGAGCCAGTTGCAGCGCCTGATGGGGCGCACGGGCGTGCACGTGATCGCGCGGGTGTTCGGCGTGCTGCTCGCGGGGCTCGCCGTGCAGTTCATGCTCGACGGGCTCGCCAACAGCGGGCTGTTCGCGCTGGGGCGGCTGTAGGGCGCATTGAAATGCGCCGCTGCGCGCGGCCGGGGTCAGAGCCCCCGCAGGGCGCGGAGAGCCGACCCCATAGCGACCAGGCGCATTGAAATGCGCCCTACACCATCACCGGCCGAGCCGCCTGCTCGCCCACGCCGAAGACGCGCTTGTAGCGGGCGATCTCCTCGGCCGGGCCGGTCGCCTTCACAGGGTTGTCGGAGAGCTTCACGCAGGGCCGGCCCTCGGCCGAGACCGCCTTGCAGACCAGCGAGAAGGGCGCCAGCCCGTCGCGCGGCGCCAGGCCCCGGAAGTCGTTGGTCAGCAGCGTGCCCCAGCCGTAGCTGACCTTCACCCGGTCGGCGAAGCGGGCGTGCAGACGCTCGATCACGTCGATGTCGAGCCCGTCGGAGAAGATGATCCGCTTCTCGCGCGGGTCCTCGCCGTGGCGCTTCCAGAAGGCGATGGCGGTCTCGGCGCCCTCGGCCGGGTCGCCGCTGTCGATGCGCGCGCCGGTCCAGCGGGCGATCCACTCCGGCGCATGGGCGAAGAACCCGGCCGAGCCGATGGTGTCGGGCAGCACGATGCGCAGGTTGCCCTCGTAATCCTTCTGCCAGTCCTCGAGCACCTTGTAGGGCGCCTGGGCGAGCGCGGCGTCGTCCTCGCCCGCCAGCGCGCAGTAGACCATCGGCAGCTCATGGGCGTTGGTGCCGATCGCCTCCAGGTCGCGGCGCATGGCGATCAGGCAGTTCGACGTCCCGGAGAACCGCGGCCCCAGCCCCTCGATCATCGCCTGCACGCACCAGTCCTGCCACAGGAACGAATGCCGCCGCCGCGCGCCGAAGTCCGAGATCTGCAGGCCGGGCAGGGCCTGCAGCCGCTCGATCTTCTCCCAGATCCGGGT
Organism: Albimonas pacifica; assembly: GCF_900113695.1. Classification (GTDB taxonomy): domain Bacteria; phylum Pseudomonadota; class Alphaproteobacteria; order Rhodobacterales; family Rhodobacteraceae; genus Albimonas; species Albimonas pacifica. The sequence goes on from NZ_FOQH01000001.1 coordinate 78,936, forward strand.
CATGGCGCGGGCGTAGAGGATCTGCAGCTCGAACTTGCCCAGCTCGCGCAGGACCGCGCGGGTGCGCAGCTCCATCAGGATGGCGAGCGCGGGGATCTCCCACATCATCGCCTCGATCCAGGGGCCCTCGAAGGTCAGCTCGTACTGGTCGCCGCGGCGTTCCAGCCGGTACTCGGGAAAGCGGAAGTTCTCCAGCCAGTCCATGAACTCCGGCTCGAACATCCAGCGCTTGCCGTAGAAGGTGTTGCCGCGCAGCCAGGTGCTCTCGCCGCGGGTCAGGCGCAGGGTGCGCACGTGGTCGAGCTGCTGGCGCAGCTCCCCCTCGTCGATCAGGCGCGCCAGCGGCACGTCGTCGGAGCGGTTGATCAGGCTAAAGGTGACGCGCGCGTGAGGGTGGTTGTGGAACACCGTCTGCGCCATCAGCAGCTTGTAGAAGTCGGTGTCGATGACCGAGCGGACGATCGGGTCGATCTTCCACTGGTGGTCGTAGACGCGCTGGGCGATGTCGTTCATCGAGCCGGCTCCGGGAAGCGCCCAGGCGCGCTGGGCGGCGGCGTCAGGAAATGCGGTCCAGCAGCGCCGTCAGCAGGCGCCGCTCTTCGGGGGCGAGGGGGGCGAGCGTCTCCTCGGTGATCTCCAGCGCCACGGGGGCGGCCCGGGCGAAGAGCTCGGCGCCCGCCTCGGTCAGCGAGACGATCAGCCGGCGGCGATCCTCCTGGCTGGGCTCGGTGGCCACCAGACCGCGCCGGGCCAGCCGGTCGATCACGCCCTTGATCGTCGCCGCGTCCATCGAGGTCGCGCGGCCGAGCTGGTTCTGGGAGGCGGGGCCTTCCTCGTCGAGCTTGGCCAGCGCCGCGAACTGGCGCGGCGTGAGGTCGGGCATGCGGGCCGAGAAGATCGCCAGGTGCCGCTGGTTGGCGCGGCGCAGCAGGTGGCCCGCCTGCGCGGTGAGCCGGTAGCCGGTCCCGTCCCGCGGGTCCGCGCCCTGCGGATCCTCGCCCGCCGGGCCCTTGCCAGTGGTCGCGTCGCCGGCCGCGGTCACGTCGTCTCCTCCCCCGCCAGGTGCGGTTTCCTCTTCCCCTAACGCAGGATGCGGGGAAAGGACAGGCCTCCCGACCGGTCGGCAAGCGCTTGATCGCGCGGGAGCGGGGGCGCCGCCCGATTGCGCGATTGACAGGCCGGGGGCGCCGGGCCCAGACTTTCATTGGCATGCAAACGACCCGCATGGCCCGATCTCCGACGCCCGCCCTCGCCCCTGCGAGCCGGCCAGCCCCGAGGGTCCCATGAGCTACGAGCGTCCCGCCGATCTCGCCCGCGCGCTGGCGCTGCGCGCCGAGGGCGGGCGCGTGGTGCTGGCGGGGGGCACGGACCTGCTGGCCGCCACCCGGGCGCGGGAGCTGCGGGGGCCGGTGCTGGACGTGACCGGCGTGGCGGAGATGCAGGGCGTGACGCTTTCCGCCGAGGGGCTGCGGCTGGGCGGCGCGGCGAGCTGGACCGCGGTGGCGCGCGCGCCCCTGCCGCCGGCCTGCGCCGGGCTGCAGGCGGCGGCGCGGGTGGTGGGCTCGACCCAGATCCAGAACCGCGGCACGGTGGCCGGCAACCTGGTCAACGCCTCCCCCGCCGCCGACAGCGTGCCGCCGCTGCTGACGCTCGACGCGGAGGTGGAGCTCGTCTCCCTGCGCGGAACCCGGCGCCTGGCGCTGGGCGCGTTCCTGCTGGGCCCGCGGCGCACCGCTCTGGCCGCGGACGAGCTGCTGGTCGCCGTCCATGTCCCCGCCGCGGCGCTGGCCGGGCAGGGGGCGTTCGAGAAGCTGGGCGCAAGGGCGCATCTGGTGATCTCCATCGGCATGGCGGCCGCCCGACTGGTCGTCGCCGGGGGGCGGGTCGTCTCGGCCGCGCTGGCCGTCGGCGCCTGCTCCCCCGTCGCGCAGCGGCTGGGGGCGGTCGAGGCCGCGCTGGTCGGCCGGCCGCTGGCCGAGCTGGGCGAGGCGCTGGACCCCGCCGCGGCGGCGGCTGCGCTCTCGCCTATCGACGACGTGCGCGCGGACGCGGGCTATCGCCGCGCCGTCGCGCCGGAACTGCTGCGACGGGCGCTTCTCGCCTGCGCGCCTGCGCCGGAGACCGCCCTGTGAGCCTCGACGCCGCCGCCCCCGGCCTTGCGCTGACCCTGAACGGGGAGAGCGTCTCGCTGAGCGCGCCCCCGGGCCGGCGGCTGTCCGAGGCGCTGCGGGCCGCCGGCGCGCTGGGGGTGAAGTCGGGCTGCGACGCGGGCGACTGCGGCGCCTGCACGGTGCTGCTCGACGGCGCCCCGGTCTGCGCCTGCCTCACGACCGTCGCCCAGGCCGAGGGGCGCGCTGTGCGCACGGTCGAGGGGCTGGGCGGCGCGAGCGTCGACGCCCTGCAGCGCAGCTTCCTGCGCCACGGCGCTGCGCAATGCGGGATCTGCACGCCGGGCATGCTGATGACCGCGACCGCCCTGCTGGCCGAGACCCCGCGCCCCACCCGCGCGCAGGCCGAGCAGGCGCTGGGCGGCGTGCTCTGCCGCTGCACCGGCTACGCCAAGATCATCGACGCGGTCTGCGAGGCCTGGCGCGAGACGCCCGGCGCCGCCCCCGTCCGGGCCCCCGAAGGCGCCCCCGTCGGCGCCCGGATCGAGCGGCTGGACGGCCTCGCGAAAGTCACCGGGGCCGAGGTCTTCGGCGCCGACGCGATCCCCGCCGGCGCGCTCGCGATCCACGTGATCCGCTCCCCCCACCACCACGCCGCCTTCGCCTTCGGCGACCTCAAGGCCTGGGCTGCCGAGCAGGGGGTCGAGGCGGTGCTGACCGCGGCCGAAGTCAAGGGCACGAACCGCTTCGGCGTGATCCCGCCCTTCGCCGACCAGCCGGCGCTGGCCCCCTCGCCCGCCCGCTTCAGGGGCGAAGCGGTGGCCCTGGTGGTGGCGGAGCCCGAGACGCTGGCCGCCCTCGACCTCTCCACCTTCCCCGTCGAGTGGACCGAGCGCCCCGCCGCGCTCGACCCCGAGACCGCGAAGACGGCGCCGCCCCTGCACCCCGACCGCCCCGGCAACCTGATGACCGCGGGGTTCGTGGCCCAGGGCGACGCGCAGGCCGGCCTCGCGGCCGCCGCCGTGACCGCCACGACCGCCCTCGAAACCGCCCATGTCGAGCACGCCTATATCGAGCCCGAGGCCGGCTGCGCCTGGCTCGACGGCGAGACGCTGGTGATCCAGGCCTGCACCCAGGCCCCGGTGATGGACCGCGACGACACCGCCCAGACCCTCGGCCTGGACCCGGCGAAGGTGCGGATCGTCCCTACCGCGGCGGGGGGCGGCTTCGGCTCGAAGCTCGACCTCTCGGTGCAGCCGCTTCTGGGGCTCGCGGTGCTGGCCACGGGGCGGCCGTGCCGGCTGGTCTACAGCCGGGCGGAGTCCCTCGCCTCCACCACCAAGCGCCACCCGGCGCGGATGACGGCCACCATCGGCGCGGATGCGGACGGGCGCATCTGCGGGATGGTCTTCGACGGGGACTTCAACACCGGGGCCTACGCCTCCTGGGGGCCGACGGTGGCGAACCGGGTGCCGGTGCACGCCTCGGGCCCTTACCGCACGCCCAACTACCGGGCCGAGGCCCGCGCCATCCACACCCACGTGGTCCCCTCCGGCGCCTTCCGCGGCTTCGGCGTGCCCCAGGCGGCGCTGGTTCAGGAGGCGCTCTACGACGAACTGGCCGAGCAGCTCGGCCTCGACCGGCTGGAGTTCCGCATCCGCAACGCGCTGCGCGACGACGAGCCGACCGTCTGCGGCCAGCGCCTGAAGGGCGTGGGCATCGGGCCCTGCCTCGAGGCGCTGCGCGAGGACTGGGCGGCGGCGCTCGCCCGCGTCGCCGCCCACAACGCCGCGCACCCCGAGCGGCCGCGCGGCGTCGGCGTGGCGGGGTGCTGGTACGGCTGCGGGAACACCTCGCTGCCCAATCCCTCGACCATGCGGGTGGGGGTGACGCCCGACGGGCGGCTGCGCCTGCACCAGGGGGCGACGGACATCGGCCAGGGCTCGAACACCGTGATCGCGCAGATCTGCGCCCAGGCGCTGGGCGTGGCGCCCGAGGCCTTCGAGCTGGTCGGCCCCGACACCGCGCTGACGCCCGACTGCGGCAAGACCTCCGCCTCCCGTCAGACCTTCGTCAGCGGCAACGCCGCGAGGCTCGCCGGCGAGGCGCTGCGCGGCGCCGTCCTCAGGCTCGCGAACATGGGCGAGGGCGCCTCGATCCGCCTCGCCCCCGGCGGGATCCTGGTCGAAGAGGGCGGGCAGGCCCACCGCATCGACCTCTCCCGCCTGCCCGTCGACGCGAACGGCTACGCGCTGGCGGCCGAGGAGACCTACGACCCGCCCACCCTGCCGCTGGACGAGAACGGCCAGGGCAGCCCCTACGCCGTCTACGGCTGGGGCGCGCAGATGGCCGAGGTCGAGGTGGACCGGGCGCTCGGCACGGTGAAGGTCGTCGCGATGACCGCCGCCCACGACCTCGGCCGCGTGATCAACCCGATGCTCGCCGAAGGGCAGGTGGAGGGCGGCATCGCCCAGGGCCTCGGCATGGCGCTGATGGAGGCCTTCGTGCCCGGCCGCACCGAGAACCTGCACGACTACCTGATCCCCACCACCTCGGACATGCCCGCCATCCGCACGATCCTCCTCGAAGTCCCGGACCCCGAAGGCCCCTACGGCGCCAAGGGCCTGGGCGAGCACGCGCTGATCCCCACCGCGCCCGCGATTCTCAACGCCGTCCGCCACGCGACCGGCGCCCGCATCGACCGCCTGCCGGCCCTGCCGCACCGGGTGAAGGCCGCCATCGACGCGGCGCAGGAGGCCAGGTCATGACCGCTGCGACCCGCCCGCCGCAGGCCGCGCGCCAGGCCCGTGGCGCCGCGCGCCCGGCCCGCCCCGCGCGGGTCCCGGGCCCGACCCGGGACCTCCCGCCGCCCGCCGCCGGGCGCCTCGCCGGGGGGATCGCGCGATGATGGACGCCTCCGACCCCGCCGCCCCCGAGGCCCGCCGCAAGGTGGAGAAGATCCGCTGCGACGCCTGCCCGGTGATGTGCTACGTGGCCGAGGGCAAGACCGGCGCCTGCGACCGCTACGCCAACCAGGGCGGGCGGATCGTGCGCTGCGACCCGCTGACCGTGCTCGACCGCCGGATCGAGGCGGGCGACAGCGTGGTCCCCTTCCTCGGGGCCGAGTGGGACGGCGCCATCGTCCCGGACGCCGACCGCTTCGTCACCGGCATCGGCGCGGGCACCACCTATCCCGACTACAAGCCGGCGCCGTTCATCGTCAGCCGGGAAGTCGAGGGCGCGGACCTGGTCACCGTCGTGACCGAGGCCATCTTCTCCTACTGCGGCGTGAAGGTGAAGATCGACACCGACCGCCACCTGGGGCCGGAGACGGCGACCGTGCGCGCGAAGGGAGAAGCGGTGGGCCACGTGACCACGGCCGAATACGGCTCGCAGATGTTGAGCCTCGGCGGCGTGCGCCACCTGACCGGCGGCGAGAAGGCCGAGGGCCGCGTCACCTGCGACACGCTGCTGGCCCTGTGCAACGGCGAGGCGGTGGAGCTGACCGTCGACGGCGGCGAGACGGTGATCGTCCAGGCCGGCGAGGCCCCCATCGTCAACGGCATCCGCGAAACGAAGATGCGGGTCGGCTGCGGCTCGGCCACCATCGGCATGTTCGCGACCCAGTGGCAGGGGCTGGTGGACGAGGTGGTGGTGGTCGACGACCACATCACCGGCGTCGTCTCCGAGCACCAGGCGGGCAAGGAGATCGGCTGGCCCGACACCGGCATCAAGATCCTCGGCCGCCGCTCCACCCCCGGCCGCTACTTCCGCGTGGCCGAGCCCGGCACCGGCTGGGGCGGCACCAACGTCTCGGACCCGCTGACCATCCTCGGGCCGTGGAACCCCAGGAAGGGCGCGCGTCCGGGCCTGACCCTGCTGATGGTCTCCACCACCGGCGAACAGCACGCCTATTACGTGCTGGACGAGGACCTGGTCCCGCGTCCCGCCCCCCTGCCGGAGGCGCTGCGCGAGCCCGTCGAGATCATCGCCGAGAACTGCGAGCCCGCGCTCTGCACCGTGCTCTTCATGGGCGGGGCGGGGGGCTCGCTGCGCGCCGGCGTCACCCGCAACCCGGTCCGGCTGACGCGCTCGGTCCAGGGGGCGGAGACGACGCTGACCTCCGGGGGCGCGCCGGTCTACGTGTGGCCGGGCGGGGGCATCACGATGATGGTGGACGTGACCACGCTGCCCGCGCGCAGCTTCGGCTACGTGCCCACGCCGGCGCTGGTCGCGCCGCTGGAATTCACCCTGCCGCGCGCCGCCTACGCCGCCATGGGCGGCCACGAGGGCGCGATCCGCGAGGTCGAGGACGTGCTGGCCACGGGCGGCGACTACGGCGACGCCGCCCGCTCGCTGGGCGCGAGGGGCGGCCCCGCCTGGCCGCCGCGCCGCAGATGAGCGGGCCGCAGAAGCGGCCGGCCAGGGGCGGGCCCCAGGGCCGGATGCTGCCCGACGGCCGCCGCCTGCACCTCAACCACGGCCCCATCGACCTGGTGATCGAGGCCGAGGGCGACCACGACGAGGCGCAGGCCGCCCTCCTGCAGGCCGCCCGCCGCTTCGACGGGCTGCTCGAGGAGCTGACGGCCGAGCTGCCGCTGCTGCGCCGCCCCCTCGACCCCGCCGACCCGCCGGCGCTGGAGGGGCCGATCGCCCGGCGGATGCTGGCGGCGACGCTGCCCTTCGCCGGGCGCTTCATCACCCCCATGGCCGCCGTCGCGGGCGCCGTGGCCGACGAGGTGCTCGAGGCGATGATCGTCGGGCGCCGCCTGACCAAGGCCTACGTGAACGACGGCGGCGACGTCGCCATCCATCTCGGCCCGGGGCAGGAGATGCGCGCCGCGCTCGCCGTCGGCGACCACGCGCGCAACGCCGGCACGGCGGTGATCCGCCACGAGGATCCGGCGCGGGGCATCGCCACCTCCGGCCGCGGCGGGCGCAGCCTGTCGCTGGGGATCGCCGAGGCGGCGACGGTGCTCGCGCCCTCGGCCGCGCTGGCGGACGCCGCCGCCACCCTGATCGCCAACGCCGTCGACCTGCCGGGCCACCCCGCCGTGACCCGCGGCCCCGCCCGGGACGAGGACCCCGACAGCGACCTCGGCGAGCGGGAGGCGACGCTCGCCGTCGGCCCGCTGTCGGCGGGGGACGCGGCGCGGGCCCTCGACGCCGGGCTCGCGGTCGCCGAAGAGTTCCGGGCCCGCGGCCTGATCCAGGCCGCCGCCCTGTTCCTGCAGGACCAGGCGCGGGTCTGCGGACCCATCGCGCCCGTCCTCGACTGATCCCAAGGGGGGAGACCATGCCCGAATTCCGCATCCGCCGCACGGCGCTGACCGTCGAGGAGATCCACCACGAGGGCGGCCCGGCCCCGCACACGCCGCGGATCCGCGCCTCGATCGTGGCCGTGGTCTCCAACCCCTTCGCCGGCCGCTACGTGGCCGACATCCAGGGCGCGATGGAGGATCTCAAGCCGCTCGGCGAGACGATGGCGAGCCGCCTCGTCGAGGCGATGGGCGGCCCCGGCAGGGTCGACGCCTACGGCAAGGGCGCCATCGTCGGCGAGGGCGGCGAGATCGAGCATGGCGCGCTGTGGCATGTGCCGGGCGGCTACGCGATGCGCGCGCTGGTCAGCCCCTCGAAGGCGATCGTGCCCTCGGCGATGAAGGTCGGCGGGATGGGCGCGCGGCTGGACGTGCCGCTGGGCCACGTGAACGCGGCCTACGTCCGCTCGCATTTCGACGCGATGGAGGTGGGCCTGCCGGACGGGCCGCGGGCGGGCGAGATCCTCTTCGCCCTGGCGATGTCCCAGGGCGGCCGCGTCCACAGCCGCATGGGCGGGCTCGAGGCCTGGGACGTGACCGGGGAGGACGGGCTGCGCTGAGCGCCTGCCCGCGCGCCCGGCCCGCGGCGCCCGCGCCCGCGCCGGCGCCGGGGCGCGGGCGCGCAGATCGGCCGGCGCCCCCGGGGCCTGTCGCCTGCACGTTTCCTTGAACGACGAATGCGGGGAGGCGCGCGCCCGGCCCGAACCCGGGGCCGGATCCGGGACCGTGCGGTCGCGGCCGGCCCGCCGCGCCCGCCCCGCGCCCGCCGCGCGGGCGCGTCCGGCGCGCGACGCGGGCGCCCTGACGCAGCGTCCGCAGGCGATTGTTCGCCCTCCTGACGACCGCCGGCAGGGGAGCGGCCCGCCGCGGCCCGGACCGCACGCCAGTTTGAAACCCGTGTTTCATCTTTGTTGACTGACCGGCAGGACGATGGTCTGAATGGCCCAAAGCGCCGCGGGCAGACCAAGACGTGCGGCGCGCCCAAAGGGAGGAGCTCATGACCAACGAATCGCGCGGCGTCAGCCGTCGCGGGATGCTCGGCGGCGCGGCCGCCGTCGGCGTCGCCGCCCCCGCCTTCATCGGCAAGGCCATCGCCCAGGGACAGGTGACCTGGCGGGTCCAGTCGCACTGGCCCAAGGCCTCGGTGTCGTTCAACGACAGCCTGGTGAAACTGGCCTCGATCCTCGAGGACAAGACCGAGGGCGCCTTCAAGATGGAGCTCTTCGGCGCCGGCGAGTTCGCCAAGGGCCCGGAGATCTTCGCCATCACCCAGCGCGGCATCGTGCAGATGGGCACCGGCTCGGCCTCCTACTACGAGAACGAGGGCACCTGCGCGGGCTTCGCCTACGGCATCCCGGGCACGCTGCGCAACGCGCTCGAGCAGATGCACTACATCAAGAACATGGGCGTGGAGGAGCTGTTCGCCTCCGAGCTCGCCGAGAAGGGCGTCATCTACAAGGCCGAGAAGGCCTACCCGACCGAGCTGGTGGTGTCGAAGAAGGTCAACTCGGTCGACGACTTCAAGGGGCTGAAGCTGCGCTCCTCGGGGACCATGCTCGACTACCTCACGGCCGCCGGCGCCTCGGCGAGCTACATCGCGGGCTCCGAGCTCTACCAGGCCCTGTCCTCGGGCGTGGTCGACGGCGCCCACTGGGGGGCCGCGCAGGGCGCCCAGTCGATGTCGCTGTGGGAGGTGTGCAAACATCACTACCGCCCGCCGCTCGGCTTCACCGACGACGCCTGGATCTTCAACGCCGACGCGGTCGAGGCGCTGCCCGACGACATCCGCACGGTCTTCGAGGCGGCGGTCGAGACGCGCTACTTCCTGCGCTCGGCCGAATACATGCACCTCGAGGCCAAGGCCCTGACGGAGGGCGTGGAGACCCAGGGCATCACGGTCGAGGAGTTCCCCGACGACGTGCTGGCGCTGTTCACCGAGGCGTCGGGCCAGATCATCGAGAAAGAGGCCGCCAAGTCGGAGAAGGCCGCGACCTGCGCCGACAGCCTCAGGACGCTGATGAAGGACCTCGGCTACTCCTGAGGAGCGCCGACGTGACCGCCGCGCCCCGCGTCAAGCGCGGGCGCGGCTCGCGCGCGGCTCCGCCCGGCGACGGGCGGAGCCTGCGTCATGCGCATCCGGCGACAAGACCGGATCGTCAGGGGAGGAGACCCATGACCCACGAGACCCCCAGCCCCGCGCCCCCCAGCCGGCGCGCGCTGCTGCGCGGCGCGGCCGGCGTCGGCGCCGCGGCCCTCGCCGCCCCGGCCCTGATCGGCCCCGCCATCGCCGCCGGCGAGGTGGAATGGCGCGTGCAGGCCGTCTGGCCCAAGGCGTCCTCGTCCTTCGAGGGCTCGCTCGGCAAGCTCGCCTCGATGCTCGAGGAGCGCACCGACGGCCGCTTCCGCTGGCAGCTCTTCGGCGCGGGCGAACTGGCCAAGGGCCCGGAGATCTTCAACATCGTCAGCCGCGGCGTGGCGCAGGCGGGGACCTCGTCCGCCTCCTACATGGCCGACGTCTCCTCGGTCGCGGCCTTCGCCTACGGGATCCCGGGCACGCTGCAGGACTACTGGCAGCAGAGCCACCTGCAGAAGAACCTCGGCATCGAGGCGATGATGAGCGCCGAGACCGAGAAGCACGGCGTCATCTACAAGGCCGAGAAGTCCTATCCGACCGAGCTGATCCTGAAGGCGCCGATCGCCTCGGCCGAGGAGTTTTCGCGCCTCAAGCTGCGGGCCTCGGGGGCGCTGCTCGACTATCTCGCGGCCGCGGGCGCCTCGCCCAGCTTCGTGCCGACCTCCGAGCTCTACCAGGCGCTGTCGACCGGCGTCGTGGACGGGGCCCACTACGGGGCGGCGGTGGGGGCCAAGACCCTCTCGCTGTGGGAGGTGTGCAAGTACCACATGAAGCCGGCGCTGGCCTTCAGCTCGGACGCCTGGGTGTTCAACGCCGACGCGATGGAGGCGCTGCCCGACGACCTGCGCCTGCACCTGACCGCCCTGCTGGAGGACCGCTACTACGCGCGCACCACCGAGTACCAGCTGCTCGAGACCCTCGCCATCAAGGACGGGGTCGAGAACCAGGGCGTGACGGTGATGGAGTTCCCGCAAGACGTGCAGGAGCGCATGGCCAAGGCCTCGGCCGAGATCCTGGCGCGGGAGGCCGAACGCTCCGAGGCGGCCGCCACCGCGGCGGACCGGCTGAACGAGTTCATGTCCCAGCTCGGCATCGACCGCGGCTGAGCGGCGCGCCGGCCGGCCCGCGCCCCCGGCGCCCCGGCCGCCGTCCGCTCCCGAAGATCCGCCGCCCGTCCCCGTCGGGGCGCGGGCGGTCCCCCTCCTGACCCGGTTCCGGACCCCGCGCCGGACCGCGTAGTTCCCGAGGTCCCATGTTCGCCTCCTTCGCCCGAGCGATCACCGCGCTCAACCGATGGATCGGACGGATCGCCGCCTGGGTGGTGATCCCGCTGTTCCTGCTGCTTCTATGCGACGTGGTCATGCGCTACTTCGCCGGCCGCCCGCTGATCTGGACGTCCGAGACCGCGCAGCTCGTCTTCGCCGTCTACGGCACCATCGCCGGCGGCTGGCTGCTGGCCGAGCGCGGCCACGTCAACGTCGACATCTTCTACGGAACCTTCAGCGCGAGGCGGAAGGCGCTGGCGGACCTGTCCACCTGCTTCCTGTTCCTGCTCTTCGTCGGGGTTCTGCTGTGGCAGGGCATGGACCTCGCGATGGAGAGCTACGAGAAGCTCGAGCGCTCGAACTCCGCCTGGAAACCGCAGATCTGGTTCGTGAAGTTCTTCATCCCCCTCTCGGCGCTGCTGCTGTTCCTGCAGGGGATCGTGCGCATCGTCGCCGACGTGCGGGTGCTGATGGGGCTGCCGGTCCCCGACGACGTCTACGGGGCGCCGGCCATCGACGGTCCGGCCCATGGCGAGGAGGGCGAGGCATGAGCGTCGAAGTCATGACCCTGATCTTCTTCGGGGCGCTGCTGTTCTTCCTGTTCCTGGGAACCCCGCTGACCTTCGTTCTCGGCGGCCTGTCCTCGATCTTCCTGTGGTGGAAGTGGGGGGACATGGCGTTCTACCTGATCGCCTCGAAGCTCTGGGACTCGATGTCGAGCTTCACGCTGGTGGCGATCCCGCTCTTCGTCTTCATGGCGATGATGCTCGAGCGATCAGGCGTGGCCCATGACTTGTATCGCATGATGCACGTGTGGTGGGGCGGCGTGCGGGGCGGCCTCGCCATCGGCACGGTGGCGATCTGCGCGATCTTCGCGGCGATGTGCGGCATCTCCGGCGCGGCTGTGGTGACCATGGGCACCATCGCCCTGCCGCGGATGCTCGAGCGGGGCTACGACAGCAAGATGGCGCTGGGCGCGATCAACGCGGGCGGCGGATGGGGCATCCTGATCCCGCCCTCGATCCTGATGGTGCTCTACGCCCTGCAGACCGAGGTCTCGGTCGGCCGGCTCTTCGCCGCGGGCATCGGGCCGGGGTTGCTGCTGTTCGTGCTGGTCTCGATCTACATCGCCGTGCGCTGCTGGCTGCAGCCCTCGATGGGCCCGGCCCTGCCGAAGGAGGAGCGCGCGGGCTGGGACATCAAGCTCAAGTCGCTGGCCGCGGTGATCCTGCCGCTGTTCATCGTCTTCATCGTGCTCGGCTCGATCTTCGGCGGCTTCGCGACGCCCACCGAGGCGGCGGCGATCGGCGTCTTCGGCGCCATGGCGGCGGCGGCGGTGAACCGGCAGCTGAACCTCAAGAACATCTCGGATTCGGCCAAGGCGACGCTGAAGCTGACCACGATGATCATGTGGATCCTGTTCGCGGCGCACGCCTTCTCGGCCGCCTACACCGCGCTCGGCGCCCAGGCGCTGATCTCGGACGTGGTCGAGCTGATCCCGGGCGGCAAGTACGGCGGCCTCGCCTTCATGATGGCGGTGCTGTTCTTCCTGGGCATGGTGCTCGATCCCGTGGGCATCATGCTGATCACCCTGCCGGTGTTCCTGCCGATCATCGCGGCCAACGGCTTCGACCCGATCTGGTTCGGCATCCTGTTCGTGATCATGATGGAGGTCGGCTACATGACGCCGCCCTTCGGCTTCAACCTCTTCTACCTGAAGGGCGTGGCGCCGGCGGGCATCGGGATGGGCGAGATCTACGCCTCGGTCATCCCCTACGTGCTGGTGACGCTGCTCGGCCTCTCGCTGATCATCATCTTCCCGCAGATCGCGCTCTACCTGCCCGAGCTGTTCTTCTCCCGCTAGGGAGGACGGCTCCGGCCTGACGGGGGGCGGCGAAGGCTCTGGCCATCGCCGCCCCCTTGTGCATTCATGCGCCCGGAGCGGAGGCCGCCTCCGCTCCCCGCGCCCGCCTCCCAGGGCCCGCCCTCCTCTCTCGCCGACGATCCCGGATCGAAGGAGCCCCCCCATGACCGAGACGCGCCCCGATCCCCGCACCGACATGCGCCGCGGGCGGCGCGAGGACCTGCGCTTCACCACCGGCCGGGGCCGCTATTCGGACGACGTGAAGGTGGAGGGGGCGCTGCACGTGGCCTTCGCGCGCGCCCCGCAGGCGAGCGGCAGGCTCTCGGGGCTCGACGTCTCCGCCGCGCGGGAGGTTCCCGGCGTGGTCGCGGTGCTGACGGCGGCGGAGCTCGCCGCCGACGGGATCGCCCCGTTCTCCGTCCCGATGAAGGTCAAGGGCGTCGAGCCCGACGGCACCGGCGAGCGGCTGTGGACCCAGACGCCGCGCCCGTTCCTGGTCGCCGACCGCATCCGCCATGCGGCCGAGCCGGTGGCGATGGTCCTGGCCGAGACCGCCCACGCCGCCGCCGACGGCGCCGAGGCTGTGGTCTACGACGTCGAGGAGAGCGCCGCGGTCCTGACCCTCGACGACGCCCGGGCGGAGGGGGCGCCGCTGCTCTGGGACGACCGCCCCGGCAACGTCGCCTATGCCTGGGCGAAGGGCGACTGGGAGGCCGCGGGCGAGGCGCTGGCCGCCTCCGCCCACGTCACCCGCCTGCGCAGCCAGGTCAGCCGCGTCGCCGCCGCCACCATGGAGCCGCGGGCCTGCGTGGCGGTCCCCTCCGCGGACGGGCGGCTGTCGGTCTGGGCCTCGATCCAGAACGCGCCCTCGATGCGCGCGACGCTGGCCGCGATCCTCGGCCGCCCGGCGGAGGAGATCCGGGTCATCGCCCCCGACGTCGGCGGCAGCTTCGGCATGAAGTCCGGTCCCCTGCGCGAGGAGGTGCTCTGCGCCTGGGCCGCGACCCGACTGGACCGCCCGGTGCGCTGGACCGCCACCCGCTCCGAGGCGCTGCTCTCGGACGAGCCCGGCCGGGACATGCTGGCCGAGGCGGAGCTGGGCCTCGACGCGGAGGGGAACTTCACCGCCCTGCGCGCCCGGCTGACGCCCAACGTGGGGGCCTACGTCTCCGGCCGCTCGACGGTCGCCATCGGCAACTTCGGGGGCGTCTCGGGGACCTACCGCTTCCCGGTCACGGCGGGGCAGGTGATCGGTGTCTTCTCCAACGCCACGCCCTCGGCCCCCTACCGCGGCGCCGGCCGGCCGGAGGCGACCTACCTGACCGAGATGGCGATCGACCAGGCGGCGCGCGAACTGGGCCTCGACCCCGTCGAGCTGCGCCGCCGCAATCTGGTCCCGCCCGAGGCGATGCCCTGGGACACCGGTTTCATCTTCTCCTACGACAGCGGCGATTTTCCCAAGGTGATGGAGCAGGCCACGCAGCTTGCCGACCTCGCCGGCTTCCCCGAGCGCCGCGCGGCCTCGGAGGCGCGCGGCCTGCTGCGCGGCCTCGGCGTCGCCAACTGCATCGAGGTCGCGGGCGGCCCCTTCGGCGTGCTCTCCCCCGACCATTCCGAGGCGACCGTCGGCTCCGACGGGCGGATCCGGCTGGCGGTGGGCGTGATGTCCGCGGGGCAGGGGCTGCAGACCGCGATGACCGGCCTCGCCGCCGCCCAGCTCGGCGTCTCGGAGGATCTGATCGACTACGTGCAGGCCGACACCGACGTGCTGGAGGTGGGCAAGGGCATGGGCGGCTCGGCCGCCATGACCACCGGCGCGCCGGCCGTGCGCGAGGCGGTGGAGAAGGTCGTCGCGGCCGCCAAGGAACTGGCGGCCGAGGCGATGGAGGTCTCCCCCGCCGATCTCGAATACGCCGAGGGCGAGGTGCGCATCGCCGGCACCGACCGGGCGATGACGCTGGCCGAGATCGCGCGGGCGGCGGAGGCGCGGGACCTCGCGCTGAGCGCGCGCGGCTCCTTCAAGCCCTCCGACTGCACCTATCCCAACGGCTGCCACGTCTGCGAGGTGGAGATCGACCCCGAGACCGGCGCCTGCGCCGTCGTCGCCTATTCGGGCGTCGAGGACATCGGCCACGTGATCTACCGCCAGATGGCCGAGGGGCAGGTGCAGGGCGGCGTCGTGCAGGCGCTGGGCCAGGTGCTGTTCGAGCAGGTGGTCGCGGACCCCGAGGGGCAGGTGCTGTCGGCCACGTTCATGGACTACGCCATGCCGCGGGCCTCCGACCTGCCCGCCATCGACTGCGCCTTCGCCGAGGGGATGCCGACCGCGATCAACCCGCTCGGCGCCAAGGGCGTGGGCGAGGCGGGCTCGGTCGGCGCGCTCTCGGCGGGGATGTCGGCGGTGCGCGACGCGCTGGCCCGCGCGGGCGTCCGCGACTTCGACATGCCCGCCACCCCGGTCCGGGTGTGGAGCGCGCTGCAGGCCGCGCGCGGGGCCTGATTCGCCTGCGCAGGGCGGCTTCGGGGCCGCTCCGGGGACAGGGCGGGCTTCCGCGCCCGTCAGCCTGCGGCGCCGGCGCGACGGCGGCGAGGGAAACCAATCCTTTGCCCGATACGGCTTGCAAAACCGCTTGCGCGGAGCGCGTGACCTGTGAGATTGCGGATTCAGCGCTGCGTGCTTCGGGCCGGTCCCGCGGTGCGCGCCCCTCGCCCAGCGTCTCCGCCGGAAGAGCGGAGAGCCGGTCGATAGCGCTGGTTGGGGGAGGCGCCTGACAGGGCGCCCTGCACCCCGGTCGAAGAACCGCGTCGGTGCGCGCGGCACGGCAACCTGTCGCCGGCTGGCCCAAGCGCCGCCGCGCGCGACGAACGAAAGACCCCCTTGCAGAATTTCGCGGCCCCCGGCCTCGCCGAATACGTCACAGCGCTCCCGCAGGGCGCTGGCCGCGTGCCGGCATCGCCCCGCAGCCTTTCGGCGGGGTCGCGGAGGATTCGTCGTCGCGCCCGGGTCGGCGCGGCGCGGATGGGCGCCCGGTAGAAGGAGACATCACCATGATGACGGGTACGGTTAAGTGGTTCAACGGCACCAAGGGCTACGGCTTCATCGAGCCTGAGGACGGCGGCAAGGACGTGTTCGTCCACATCTCCGCCGTCGAGCGCTCGGGCCTCAAGGGCCTGAACGAGGGCCAGAAGATCGGCTTCGAGATCGAGGTCGACAAGCGTCGCGGCAAGTCCTCGGCGGTGAACCTGCAGGAGCTCTGAGCTCCAGAGCGGACCGGGCCGACCCGGGTCGGGGAGCCCCACGCCCCCGACCTCCCGGCCCGGACCGTTCCCTTTCCGGAGCGCGCTCCGGACGGGCCCGCGGGCGGGCGGGGCTTCGGCCCCGCCCGCCCGTGGTCTTTTCGGGGGCCGCCTGCCCGTGCCCGTGCCCGTGCCCGCGCGCCGGCGCTCAGGCGCCGATGCGCTCGGGCGCCCTGGGGAAGGCCGGCGCGCGCTGGCTGCGCGGATCGACGGGCGACCAGCCCTTGGGCTCCAGCCGCTCCCCGGGGAAGACCACGCCGAAGCGTTCGCAGAGGCCCGGGATCGAGTCGAAGTCCATCTCCAGCCCGTAGCGGGCCGACAGGGCGGCGACCTCGGCCGGCTCCGCCCCGGTCACCCCGCCCATGTCCGACAGCGCCTTGAAGAACTGCTCGAACCCGGCGGGCGCGATGATCTCCAGGATCCGCGCCGGGGCGTCGCCGTCGTTCCAGAACGTGTGCCACTGGCCCCGCGGCTTGAATACAAGGTCGCCCGGAGTCGCCACCCGCACCTCGTCCCCCAGCAGCGCCCCCACCCGGCCCTCGAGCACGAAGCTGTATTCGTCCTCGTTCACGTGCCGGTGCAGGGGGGCCGCCAGCACGCGCGGGGACATCGGATGCTCGACCAGGCTGAACCCGCCGCCGGTGTCGGCGCCCGACGCCAGGAACCGCACCCCGATCGTGCCCAGGAACCCCAGCTCGCCGTCCTGCGGGCCCACCACCCGCGCGGTCTTCGCTTCGCCTTCCATCGCCCTCTCCTTTCGCGATACAGTGGCGTCTGATGAAATCCATGGCGCGCGCCGGCGCGCCTGTCAACTTTGATCGAACATGCATGTCCAATGAAAATCGCCCCTACCGGAAACGCCTGAGGGCGGAGCAGGAGGCCGAGACCCGCCGGCGCATCGCCCAGAGCGCGATGGAGCTGCACGGCAGCGTGGGCCCGGCGCGCACCTCGATCAGCGCGGTGGCGGAACATGCGGGGGTGCGGCGGGCGACCGTCTATCGCCACTATGCCGACGACGCGGCGCTGTTCTCGGCCTGCTCGTCGCTGTGGGCGGACCTGAACCCGTTCCCCGACCTCGGCGCGCTGGCCGGGATCGCCGATCCGGACGCGCGACGGGAGGCGGGCTTCGCCGCGGTCTACGGCTTCTACCGCGCCAATGCGGCGATGCTGGCGAACGTCCTGCGCGACGCGGCGCTGGTGCCCGCGCTGGAAGCGCCGGTGGCTGGCTTCCGCGCGGTCCTGGCCGAGGCCGCCGCCGGCCTCGCCCCGGACCTGCCCGAGGCGCCCCATGCCCGCCGCCGGATGCTGGCGGCGCTGGAGCTGGCGCTGTCCTTCCCCGGTTGGCAGGCGCTGACCGGCGGCGTGGAGGCGCTGGACGACGCCGAGGCCGCGGCGCTGGCGCGCGACCTGGTGCGCGCGGCGAGGGACGGAGGAGACCGGGGCGGGCGCCCTTCGGCCCCCCAATAGAAGGGGGCGCGGCCTGCGCCGCGCCCCCGGGTCTCGTCATGGGCGAGGGATCAGGCGACCTCGAACAGGCCCGCCGCCCCCATGCCGCCGCCCACGCACATGGTGCAGACCACGTACTTGGCGCCGCGGCGCTTGCCCTCGATCAGGGCGTGGCCGACCATGCGGGCGCCCGACATGCCGTAGGGATGGCCGACCGAGATCGCGCCGCCGTTGACGTTCAACAGCTCGTCCGGGATGCCCAGCTTGTCCTTGGAATAGAGCACCTGCACCGCGAAGGCCTCGTTGAGCTCCCACAGGCCGATGTCCTCGATCTTCAGGCCGTGGCGCTCCAGCAGCCTGGGCACGGCGTAGACCGGGCCGATGCCCATCTCGTCGGGGTTCAGGCCCGCGACCGCGATGCCGCGGTAGTAGCCCAGCGGCTGCAGGCCGCGCTTCTCGGCCTCCTTCGCCTCCATCAGCACCGACGCCGAGGCGCCGTCCGAGAGCTGCGAGGCGTTGCCGGCGGTGATGTGCTTGCCCTGGGCGATCTTCTGGCCGTCCTTGAAGACGGGCCCCAGGCCCTGCAGGCTCTCGAGCGTGGTCGAGGGGCGGTTGCCCTCGTCCTTCTCCAGCGTGACTTCCTTGAACGAGACCTCCTTGGTCTCCTTGTCCACGACCGCCATGGTCGAGGTCAGGGGCACGATCTCGTCGTCGAAGGCGCCGCGCTGCTGGGCCGCCGCGGTGCGCTGCTGGGAGCGGAGCGCGTATTCGTCCTGGTAGTCGCGCGAGACGTTGTAGCGCTCGCCCACGATCTCCGCCGTCTCCAGCATCGACATGTAGAGGGCGGGCACATGCTCCTTGATCCACGGGTCCGCGGCGCGGAAGCCGTTGCGATGCTCGTTCTGGCAGAGCGAGATCGACTCGACCCCGCCGCCGACGGCGATGGTCATGCCGTCGTCGATGATCTGCTTGGCGGCGGTGGCGATGGCCATCATGCCGGACGCGCACTGGCGGTCCATCGACATGCCGGCGATCGAGTCGGGCAGGCCCGCGCGGATCACCGCCTGGCGGCCGATGTTCAGGCCCTGCGCGCCCTGCTGGATGGCCGCGCCGATCACGCAGTCCTCGATCTCGGAGGGATCGACCTTCGAGCGCTCGACCGCATGCTTCACGGCATGGCCGATCAGCTCCTGGCTCTGGGTGTTGTTGAAGGCGCCGCGATAGGCCTTGCCGATCGGCGTGCGGGCGGTGGAGACGATGACGGCTTCACGCATTTGGGTGCTCCCTGTCTTAGAAGATGGTCTCGCCGCCGTCGGCCACGATCAGCTGGCCGGTGACGTAGGCGGAGGCGTCGGAGGCGAGGAAATGGGCCACGCCCGCGATGTCGTCGGGCTGGCCGATGCGGCGCAGCGGAGTCTTGTTCTCGATCCGCTCCAGCCGCTCGGGGTCCTCCCACAGGGCCTTGGCGAAGTCGGTCTTCACCAGGCCCGGCAGGATCGCGTTCACGCGGATGCCCTTCGGCCCCCAGTGCAGCGCCAGGTTCTTGGCCAGGTGCGCCTCGGAGGCCTTGGAGATCGAGTAGAAGCTCAGCGTCTCCGACGCCCGCAGCGCGGCGATCGAGGAGATCATCACGATCGAGCCGCCGCCCTGCTTGGCCATGATCGGGGCCACGATGTTGTTGGCCAGGATGTAGGGCGATTTGACGTTGTTATCCATGACCTTGTCCCAGGCCGCCTCGGGCAGCTCGGAGATCGGGCCATAGACCGGGTTGGAGGCGGCGTTGCAGACCAGGATGTCGACGCGGCCCCATTTCTCGACCGTCTTGGCGACCAGCTCCTCGAGCTGCTCGCGCTCGCCGATGTGGCAGGGGATGGCGATGGCCTCGAAGCCGGCGTCGGCGATCTCGTCGCGGACCTGCCGGCAGACCTCGGCCTTGCGCGACGAGATCACCACCTTGGCGCCGGAGCGGGCGAACTGCCAGGCGATGGCCAGGCCGATGCCCTTGGTCGAGCCGGTGACGATGGCCACCTTGCCCTTGATGTCGAACACGTGCGGTCTCCTCCCTGGGGTCGTCAGGCGCCGCCCGCGGCCGGCTCGGCCGGCGGGGCGGAATAGCGGAAGCTGCCGAGCGCATGGGCCAGCACCGTCCCGTCGGGGGCGGTGGCCTGGGCCTCGGCGGTGAAGCTGCGCGCGGTGCGCTGCACGAGGCGCGAGCGCAGCGCGACGCGCCCCTCGCTCGCCCGCCCGGTGAAGTTGACGGTCATCGAGACGGTGACCGCCGGCCGCCGGCGCGCCGCCCCGTCGGCGTAGGTTCCCGCCGAGGTCATGATCGCGTCGAGCATGGTGGCGTAGACGCCGCCGTGGACGATTCCCTGCCGGTTCAGGTGGTCCTCGGTGATGTCGAAATGGCCGATCATCTCCGCGCCCCGCTTCTCGACCACCACCAGGCCGTGACGGTCCTGGTAGCCGAGGCTCGGGGGCGCGGGGATCGGTTCGGCGACGGGTTCGGGGAGGTCGGCGGTCACGGGCGGGTCCGCAGGGCTGGGGTCGGGGCTGGGATCGGTGTCGAAACGGGGCGCGCGGCGGCGCGCGCCGCGCCGTTCGGCGGCTTCTGGGGCATCCAGTCTCGCCTCCCTTCGTCGGTTGCGCGTCTGGTCCCCGCCCATATCTTGTGCGGGAGGCGCAATCCGGTTGACTTGGAATTCAGCACTTCCTAGCCTTCGCGTCAAACTGCAAAATTAAATTCTGCAATGCAGAAATCGCATGCAGGATATCTTCATGAGCCGGGAGGAGAAGCTCGTGTCCGACCCCATTTCGTCGACCCGCATGGTGGGTCGCGTTCTTGTCG
The DNA here is from genome assembly GCF_900113695.1 of Albimonas pacifica. GTDB lineage: Bacteria > Pseudomonadota > Alphaproteobacteria > Rhodobacterales > Rhodobacteraceae > Albimonas > Albimonas pacifica. The sequence continues at coordinate 99,216 of NZ_FOQH01000001.1, forward strand.
TGGAATCCGACAACCCGCCGGTGAACGCGCTGGGCCATGCGGTGCGCAAGGGGCTCCACGACGCCGCCAAGGCGGCCGAGTCGCCCGACGTCGACGCGGTGGTCATCGCCTGCAAGGGCCGCACCTTCCACGCCGGCGCCGACATCCGCGAGTTCGGCAAGCCCCCGCAGGCCCCGGGCCTGGGCGAGGTGATCGACGCGTTCGAGGCGCTGCAGAAGCCCGTCGTCGCCGCGATCCACGGCACCGCGCTCGGCGGCGGCCTCGAGGTGGCGCTGGGCTGCGACTACCGCGTCGCTGCGCCCTCGGCCAAGATCGGCCTGCCGGAGGTGAAGCTGGGCCTGCTGCCCGGCGCCGGCGGCACCCAGCGCCTGCCGCGCCTGATCGGCGCCGTCGCGGCCCTGGGCCCCATCGTCACCGGCGAGCCGATCCCGGCCAAGAAGGCCAAGGAAATGGGCGCCATCGACGAGATCATCGAGGGCGACCTCGTGGAGGGCGCCGTCGCCTTCGCCCGCAAGCTGGTGGCCGACAAGGCCCCGCTGCGGCCGCTGTCGAAGATGGACGCGCCGAAGACCGACATGGCCGCCTTCGACGAGGCCGCCGCCAAGCTGCTGCGCCGCTCGCGCGGGCTGAAGGCCCCCTCGGTCAACGCGCAGGCGGTGAAGAACGCCGTCACGCTGCCCTTCGCCGAGGGCATGAAGAAGGAGCGGGAATACTTCCTCGACCTCGTCTCGGGCGAGGAATCGAAGGCCCAGCGCCACGCCTTCTTCGCCGAGCGCGAGGCCGCCAAGGTCCCCGGCGTCACCAAGGACGTGAAGGCGCGGCCGATCAACAAGATGGCGGTGCTCGGCGCCGGCACCATGGGCGGCGGCATCACCATGTCCTTCGCCTCCGCGGGCATCCCCGTCACGATCATCGACCTCAACCCCGAGGCGCTCGATCGCGGCATGAAGATCATCGAGAAGAACTACCGCGCCACCCAGGCCCGCGGCGGCCTGACCGAGGCGCAGGTGGACAAGGCGCTGGCCAACATCACGCCCAGCTCGAACTTCGACGACGTGGCCGACGCCGACATGGTCATCGAGGCCGTGTTCGAGAACATGGATCTGAAGAAGAAGATCTTCAAAGACCTCGACGCCAAGTGCAAGCCGGGCTGCGTGCTGGCCTCGAACACCTCGACGCTGGACGTGGACGAGATCGCGGCCGTCACCTCGCGGCCCCAGGACGTGCTGGGCATGCACTTCTTCTCGCCCGCCAACGTCATGCGCCTGCTCGAGATCGTGCGGGGCGATAAGACCGCGCCGGACGTGCTGAAGACGGCCATGGAAGTGGGCAAGAAGGGCGGCAAGGTGCCGGTGGTCGTGGGCGTCTGCTACGGCTTCGTGGGCAACCGCATGCTCCACGCCCGCGGCGCCCAGGTGCGCAAGCTGCTGCTGGAGGGCGCCTCGCCCGTCGAGGTCGACGGCGCGCTGACCAAGTTCGGCATGGCGATGGGCCCGCTGCAGATGTCCGACATGGCCGGCCTCGACGTCGGCTGGCGCATCCGCCAGGAGACGGGCGCCAAGGATCCCGTCGGCGACGCGCTGCACGAGATGGGCCGCCACGGGCAGAAGACCAAGGCGGGCTATTACCTCTACGAAGAAGGCTCCCGCACGCCGATCCCGGACCCCGAGGTCGACGCCCTGATCGCCAAGGTCGCCAAGGAGCAGGGCATCAAGCGCCGCGAGATCGACGAGAAGGAGGTGTTCGAGCGCCTGATGTTCTCGATGATCAACGAGGCCGCCAAGATCCTCGACGAGGGGATCGCGCTGCGTCCCTCCGACATCGACGTGATCTACCTCTACGGCTACGGCTTCCCGATGGGCAAGGGCGGCCCGATGTTCTACGCCGACAGCGTGACGCCCGCCTACATCGCCGATCGGCTGAACATCTACGCCGACAACACCGGCGACGAGGAGCTGCGTCCGTGCCCCTACCTCGCCCGCCTGGCCGAGCAGGGGACCACCTTCGCCGCCGACGCGGCGGCCGGCTCGAAGGCCGCCTGATGGGGGCGCCCCGGTCGAAGTGGCATGCCGAGGGGGTCGACCCGGACTATGTTCCGGCGTCGACCACCCTCAACGCCCTCTTCGCGGACTACGCCGCCCGGTACGCCGGGCGGGTCGCGATCGACTACAACGACCGGGAGCTGAGCTATGAGGGGCTCGCGCGCGAAAGCGCGCGGGTCGCCGCCGGGCTCAGGCGGATCGGGGTCGGCAAGGGCGACGTGGTCGCCCTCTACCTGCCCAACACCGTCCTGCACCCGATCTTCTTCTTCGGCATCCTGCAGGCCGGGGCGGCGGTCACCCACCTCAGCCCGCTGGACGCCGTGCGCGAGCTGGAGCACAAGGTCCGCGACAGCGGCGCCCGCCTGCTGATCAGCCTCACGCAGCCCCCCTTCGCCCAGCGCACGCTGGAGCTGCTGGCGGCCGGGATCCTGCCGCGCGCGGTTCTGGCCGACGACGCGGCCTGGGGCGGGACCGGCGGCCCGGTCCCCGCCGACGACCGCGTCCTGTCGTGGGAGACGCTGGTCGAGGGCGCCGACGCGACCCTCCCCCCCGTCCCGGTGACGCCCGAGGACCCCTCGCTTCTGCAATACACCGGCGGCACCACCGGCCTGCCCAAGGCCGCCGTGCTGACCCACGCGGCGCTCGCTGCCGCCGCCCAGCTCTACCGCTACGCCTGGGAGCATGACCCCGAGCGGGTGGAGAAGGGGGAACGCGGCCTCTCGATCAGCCCGCTCTTCCACATCATGGGCCTCTCGGCGATCATGATCCGGCGCATCGCGACGGGGGGCGTGCTGATCCTCCAGCAGCGGTTCGAGCTGGAGAAGTTCGTGGACGCGATCGAGCGCAAGCGCCCGCACTCCACCGGCGGCGTCCCGACGCTGTGGATCGCCGTCGCCAACATGCCCGGGGTGGAGACGCGCGACTTCTCCTCGCTGCGCACCATCGGCGCCGGCGGCGCGCCGCTGGCGGTCGAGACCTGGCGGCGGATCAAGGCGCTGACCGGGCTGGGCCTGCGCGGCGGCTGGGGGATGACCGAGATCGGGGCCGCGGGCACCATGGTCCCCGCCGGCACGCCCGACGCCAAGATGGGCACCATCGGCCTGCCGATCCCCGGCATCCGCATCGAGATCGTCTCGGTCGACGACCCGCGAAAGGTCCTCCCCGCCGGCGAGACCGGCGAGATGCGCATCAAGTCGCCCACCCTGATGAGCGGCTATCACAACAACCCCCAGGAGACGGCCGAGAGCTTCGTCGACGGCTGGTTCCTGACCGGGGACATCGGCTACGCGGACGAGGACGGGTTCCTCTACCTCGTGGACCGCAAGAAGGACCTGATCCTCTCGGGCGGCTACAACGTATATCCGCTGGCGGTCGAGCACGCGGTGCTGGAGCACCCCGACGTGGTCGAGGCGATGGTGATCGGCCTGCCCGACGACTACCGCGGCGAGAGCGCCTGGGCCTACGTCGTCCTGCGGGACGGCGCGCCCCCGCTGACCATCGAGGCGCTGCGGGCCTTCCTCGACACCCGGCTCGGCCGGCACGAGCTGCCCCAGGGCGTCGAGATCCGCCAGGCGCTGCCCCGCACGGCGGTCGGAAAATACTCCCGCAAGACCCTGCGGGACGAGGTGCTGAACGCGCGGGCGGCGGGCTGACGCCGCCTCCGCGACAGACAGGGAAAGGAAACCCCGTGGAACTCGAGTTCACAGCCGAGGAGAAGGCCTTCCGCAAGGAAGTCCGGTCCTTCATCCAGGAGAACCTGCCCGCCGAAACCCGCCAGCGGGTGAAGGAAGGGCGCGGCACGTCGCGCGAGATGATGGTCGAGTGGATGAAGATCCTGGCGGCCAAGGGCTGGTCCGCCCCGCGCTGGCCCGCCGAGTACGGCGGCCCCGGCTGGACCCCGATCCAGCAGTACATCTTCCTCGAGGAGCTGCAGTTCAACCATGCGCCCGAGCCGCAGGGCTTCAACATCTCGATGGTCGGGCCGGTGATCTACACCTTCGGCAACGAGGAGCAGAAGAAGCACTTCCTGCCCAAGCTGCTGGATTGCGAATACTGGTTCTGCCAGGGCTTCTCCGAGCCGGGCGCGGGCTCCGACCTCGCCTCGCTGAAGACCAAGGCGGTGCGCGACGGCGACCACTACATCGTCAACGGCCAGAAGACCTGGACCACCTTCGCCCAGCACGCCAACTGGATGTTCGCGCTCGTGCGGACCGATCCGGACGCGCCCAAGAAGCAGATGGGCATCTCCTACATCGTGTTCCCCATGGACCTGCCGGGCATCACCGTGCGCCCGATCCAGACCATCGACGGCGGCGTCGAGGTGAACGAGGTCTTCTTCGACGACGTGCGCGTCCCCGTCTCCGGCCTGATCGGCGAGGAGAACAAGGGCTGGGACTACGCCAAGTTCCTGCTGGGCAACGAGCGCATCGGCATCGCCCGCGTGGGCGCCTCGAAGGCCAAGATCCAGCGGATCAAGGAGCTGGCGGCCTCGATGCCGGTCGGCGAAGGCTCGCTGATGGACGACCCGCGCTTCCGCCAGAAGGTCGTCGAGACCGAGGTGAAGCTCAAGGCGCTGGAGATGACGCAGCTGCGCGTGCTGTCGGACATCGCGGTGCGCGGCGGCAAGAAGCCCCATCCGGCGTCCTCGGTGCTGAAGCTGGTGGGCTCCGAGATCCAGCAGACCTGCACCCATCTGCTGATGGACGTGGTCGGCCCCTACGCGATGCCGAAATCCACGGGCGGCGAAGGCTCGAACGAGCCCTCCGTCGGGCCCGACTGGGCGGACGCCATCGCGCCGGGCTACTTCAACTACCGCAAGGTGACGATCTACGGCGGCTCCTCCGAGGTGCAGCGCGGGATCATCGCCAAAGCCATCCTGGGACTGTGAGGGGCACATGGATTTCGAACTGAGCGAGGAGCAGCAGCTCCTCAAGGACATGGTCGCGCGCTTCATGCAGGACCGCTACGGCTTCGAGACCCGCGGGAAATACATGAAGGAGCCGCTGGGCTTCGACCCCGCCATCTGGGAGGCCTATGCCGAGCAGGGCCTGCTGGCGCTGCCCTTCGCGGAGGAGGACGGCGGCATCGGCGGCGGCGGCGTCGAGGTGATGATCGTGATGGAGCAGATGGGCCGCGCGCTGGCGCTCGAGCCCTGGATGTCCACCGCGGTCATCGGCGCCTCGATCCTGCGCAACGGCGCCACCGACGCCCAGCGCCAGGCGCTCGCCGAGGAGATCATCGGCGGCGCCTGCAAGCTGGCCTTCGCCCACTCCGAAGGCCCGGCCCGCTATGACCTCGCCCACGTGGCGACCAAGGCGGAGACGTCCGGCGAGGGCTATTCGCTGACCGGCGACAAGACCCTGGTCCTGTGGGGCGGGGCGGCCGACAAGCTGATCGTCTCGGCCCGCGTCTCCGGCGGGGTGCGCGACGAGGAGGGCGTGGCCCTGTTCCTGGTCGACCCCTCCGCCTCGGGCGTGTCGCTCCAGGTCTACGACACCCAGGACGGCCTGAAAGCCGCCGAGGTGAAGCTGGAGGGCGTCCAGGGCGAGCTGCTGGGCGACGCGCCGGGCAAGGGCATGGCCGTCATCCGCCAGGCCGCCGACGAGGCGATCGCGGCGCTCTGCGCCGAGGCGGTCGGCGCGATGGAGAAGGCGCTGGAGCTCACCGTCGACTACATCAAGCAGCGCGAGCAGTTCGGCCGCGCCATCGGCAGCTTCCAGGGCCTGCAGTTCCAGGCCTCCGACATGTTCGTCGAGCTGGAGCTGGCGAAGTCGATGGCGATGTACGCCTCGATGTGCGCCCGCGACCCGGACCCGGTCGAGCGCTCGCGCGCCTGCTCCGCGGCCAAGGCCCAGGTCGGCCGGTCGCTGAAGGCGCTGGGCGAGCGGTCGATCCAGCTGCACGGCGGCGTGGGCATGACGATGGAGTATTCCATCGGCCACTACTTCAAGCGCCTGTCGATCATCGACCGCATGTTCGGCGACGTCGACCACCACCTCCAGAAGCTCGACGAGGCCGGCGGCCTCGCCGCCTGATCGCCCTCGCGATCGCGGGACATCCGAAGGGGGCGCGGTTCCGACCGCGCCCCCTTTTCCGTTCGGCCCTCCGTGGCCGCCGGACGCCTGCACGCAGGCCCCGCGTCTCCCCTTGCTCCGCCCCGCCGAAGCCCGCCGCCTCACCCCATGCAACCGCAGGGCGCCCGCGCACCCCCCCCGCCGCGGCAGGGCGCCGGCCGCCCCGGGATCGCGCGCCGATCCCGCGCGATTCCCTTCCGCGGCGGCCCTCCCGGCCTGCATTGTGGGCGATTCCTTCATTTCCATCTGCGATCCCCTCGCCCGTGGGTGGGGCCTCGACGGTCCCCGGTGGACGACGATCGAGGTGGATCATGGGCGCGCGCTTTCAGGCGTCGCCGCGCAGGGGCGCGGGCGACGGGACGACTTCCGGCATCTCGGATCGCGTCGCGGGGCTTCGCGCCGCGCTGAAGGCCAACCGGCGGCGGATCGCGGTCGCGACCGTGCTCGCCATCGTGGCGCTGGCCTTCGCCGGCCTCGCCCGCATCGCCGAGGGCGTGGACCGCGCCCAGCTCCTGCACGCCATCGAGGCGACCTCCGGCTGGCGTCTCGCCGTCGCGGCCGGCGCCACCGCGCTCAGCTTCCTCGCGCTGACCCTCTACGACTGGACCGGCTTCGCCGCGATCGGCAGGCCGCGCTCCTGGCGCCAGGTCGCCCCGGGCGCCGCGGCCGCCTTCGCGGTCGCCCAGACCGCCGGTCTCGGCCCCGTCACCGGCGCCGCCGTGCGCTGGCGCTTCTACGCCCCGATGGGCGTCGGCGCAGGCGAGATCCTGCGCCTCGTCGCCTGCTGCACCCTCTCCTTCGCCATGGGCCTGGCGCTGACCGCCGGCGCCGCCGTGCTGTGGTCGCCCGCCCCCGCCGCCGCCATGCTGGGGGTGGGCGAGCCCGCCGCCGTCCTCCTCGCGCTGAGCGTGATCGGCGCGACGCTCGCCGCCCTCGCCACCTGCGGGCGCTGGGGCGCGCGCCTCGCCGCCGGCCCCTCCGACGCCGCGCCGGCGGACAAGGCCCGGCCCGCCACGCCCGCCGAGCAGGCCGCCGCCCAGGCCGACGCCGAGACCGCGCCCGTCCCCTCGGCCCGCGTCCCCGCCGCCCGCTTCCGCCTCGCCATGGCCCGCCAGCTCGTCGTCACCGTGGCCGAGGCCGTGGCCGCCGCCCTGGTCCTGTGGGTGCTGCTGCCCGCAGGCTCCATCGACTTCGCGGGCTTCCTGCCCCTCTACGCCCTGGCGCTCGCGCTGGGCGTGCTGTCGCACGCCCCCGCCGGCATCGGCGTGTTCGAGATCGTGATCCTCGCGGGCCTGTCGAAATCCACCGACCCCGCCGACGCGGCCGCCGCCCTGGTCCTCTACCGGCTGATCTACCACGTGATCCCGCTGGCCCTGGCGCTGGCCGCCATGGGCGGGGGCGAGGCCCGTCGCCTGGCGCGTCTCGCCCCCGTCGCCGCCGCTCTGCGGCTGGCGGCCGAGGCCGCGCCCCGCCCGCTCGCCGCCCTCGCCCTGGCGCTGGGCCTCGCCTCGATCTTCGCCCGGGCGCCGTCGGCCGACGCCGCCTCCGCCTTCGCCGTCGCCGCCCTCGCCGGGGCCGTGCTGGTGGCGAGCGTGCAGGGCCTCGCCCGCGGGCTCGACCTCGCCTGGCGCCTGGCCGTCGCGGCCGCGCTGGCGGCGGGGCTGGCGCTGACCCTCTCCCAGGCGGCGCCCTGGCTCGCGGCCGCCCACCTGGCGCTGGCCGGGCTGCTGGCGCTGCTGCGCGCCCGCTTCCAGCGCCCGACGCGCCTGCGGCTGCCCGCCTTCTCCACCCGCCGCGCCCGCGCCTTCGCCTCGATCCTGGCGATGACGGCGGTCGGCGCGCTCTCCTGGCGCCTGTCCTCGGTCGAGGCGCAGGCCGCGCAGGCCCTGATCGCCGCCGCCGAGGCGCACCAGGCCTGGGGCGTCGGGGCCCGGGCGGGCGTCGCCGCCGCCTTCGCCCTGCTGGGCTTCCTGCCGGCCCTGCGCCTGCCGCTCGACGACGCCCCCGACGCCCGGGCGCTGGAGCGCGCGGCCGAGATCGTCGCCGCCCAGCCCGTCGCCGCCGCGCGCCTCGCCCTCTCCGGCGACAAGCGCCTGCACTTCTCCGCCGACGGCGAGGCCTTCGTCATGTACGCCCGCCGCGGCTCCACCTGGCTCGCCCTGCACGACCCGGTGGGCCCTGAGCACCTGTGGCCCGAGCTGATCTGGTCCTTCATCGAGAGCGCCCGCGCCGCCGGCGCCGTCCCCGCCTTCTACCAGGTGGGCCCCGAGCGCCTGTCCCTCTACGCCGAGGCCGGGCTGAGCTTCTGGAAGATGGGCGAGCAGGCCCGCGTGGACCTCGCCGCCTTCACCCTCGAGGGCTCGAAGCGCCAGTCCCACCGCCGGGTGATCTCCCTCGCCGCCCGCGACGGCCTGACCGCCGAGATCCTCCCCCCCGAGGCCGCGGCGCGCGAGATCGACCGCCTGCGCAAGGTCTCCGACGCCTGGCTCGCCGCCCGCGGCGCGCGCGAGAAGGGGTTCTCCCTCGGCGCCTTCTCCCCCGACTGGGTCGCCGCCGGCCGCGTCGCCGTGGTGCGGCGCGAGGGCGAGATCGTCGCCTTCGTCTCCCTGATGGAGACCGCCCGGGGCCACGAGGTCGCCATCGACCTGATGCGCCACGTCGACGACGTGCCCGCCAAGTGCATGGAATTCCTGTTCCTGCGGATGTGCGAGGATCTCAAGTCCGACGGCGTCGCCTGGCTCGACCTCGCCATGGCCCCGCTCTCCGGCCTCACGCCTCGCGCCGGCGCCCCCGCCTGGCAGAAGCTGGCCCATGCCCTCTACGAGCACGGGACGAAGACCTACAGCTTCACCGGCCTGCGCCGCTTCAAGGAGGGTCTGAAGCCCGAGTGGCGCCCCCGCTACCTCGCCGCCCCTCCCGGCGCCGCCCCTGCACGCGCGCTGCTCGCCGCCAACCGCCTGATCAACCGCCCCGATCAGACCGAGACGTAAGCCAAGGGCGCCCGGCGCAACGCCAGCCCCGGGCGCCAAGCGCCTGTTCTCCGGAGCCGTCTCTCGCTGATGCCGATCAGAGCGACTCGGCCGGAGGGGTCAAGGATCGCGCAGCGACCCCCGAAGGGGGCTTGTCCTTGACCCCTCCGGCCGAGTCGCTCAGGCATCTTCAGCGAGAGACGGATCCGGAGGACAGGCGCGCCCCCTGTTCTTGGGTGAGTCGGGAGCGGCCTTCCCGCGCGAAGCGCCCCCCGAGCGAGCCCCGCCTCGCGAGGCTCGCCTCCGGGCGAGGCTCAGGGCATGTAGGCCCCGCCGTTCACCCACAGCACCTGGCCGGTCATGAAGCCGCTGTCCGGTCCCAGCAGGAAGCGGATGGGTCCGGCGATGTCCTCGGCGACCGCGACGCGGCCCATCGGGGTCACGCGCTTGTGGAACTCGAGGTCCACGATCGAGTCCGCCCGCTCGTCCGAGCGGCCTGCGCCGCCGCGGATGAAGCCGGTGTCCACCACCGCCGGCCCGACCGCGTTGACCCGCAGCTTCGGCGCGCATTCCAGCGCCAGCGTCTTGGTCAGCGCGATCACGCCGGCCTTGGCCATGGCGTAGGGCCCGAAGCCCGGCCGGATGAACTGGCCGAGACCCGACGAGATCAGCACCATCGCGCCGCCCTCGCGCATCAGCGGCAGCACGGCCTTCGCCGCCACCCACTGGCCGCGCAGGTTGCCCTCGATCACCTCGTCGAAATGCTCGGTGGGGATCTCGCTCACCGGCTTGATCACCGCGTTCCAGCCGGCGAGGTTGACGAACCCGTCCACCCCCTCGGGCCAGATCCGGGCCACCTCGGCCATGGCGTCGGCGACCGCGACCTCGGAGGTCACGTCGATGTCGACGCCCGGGCAGTCCTGGGGATGCGCCTCGAGCGAGGCGGGCAGGTCCAGCACCACCACCTCGTCCCCCTGCGCCAGCAGGGAGGAGACCAGCGCCCGGCCGATGCCGCCGGCGCCGCCCAGCACGGCGACGCGGCTCATGGCTTCAGGCTTTCGCGGGGGGAGACGTGCATGGAGGAGGTCCTTTCACAGATAGACGGGACGCCAGTGGTCGCCCACGCGCTCGGGCCGGAAGCCCGTGGCGCCGCGCAGGTGCACCGGCAGGATCATGCCGCCCGAGCCCTCGGCCTGTTCGAGCATCGCGCGGCGGGTGAGGGCGGCCTGCACCGGATCGGTGCAGAAGGCCGAGGACCAGTCGGGCCGGCGCAGCTGCACCGGCGAGTGCAGGGCGTCGCCGCAGAAGATCGCCGTGCCGCCGGGGTGCTTCAGCGACAGGCCCATCTGGCCGGGCGTGTGGCCGGGCAGAGCGATCAGCGACAGGCCCGCGGTCAGCTCGAACCCTTCCTCGACCGGCTCGGCGAGGCCCGCCTCGACCACCGGCTTCACGGAATCGGCGAAGAGGCCGTGGTTCGCCTCGCCCGGCGCGCGGGCCTCCTCGGCGGTCCAGTGGTCGAGCTCGGCGCGGCCCATCACGTAGCGTGCCCTGGGGAAGGTGGGGACCCAGCGGCCGTTCTCCAGCCGCGTGTTCCAGCCGGCGTGATCGGCGTGGAGATGGGTGCACATCACCACGTCGACGTCCTCGGGCCGCACGCCGGCGGCGGCGAGGCGGTCGAGGTATCCGGTGTCGCGCCGCTCATGCCAGTCGGGGCGCCTGGGGCGGGGCTTGCACTCGCCCACGCAGGTGTCGACCAGGATGGTCAGGCCGCCGATGCGCAAGAGGTGGCTCTGCACCCCCAGCAGCACCTGGCCGGTCGCGAAATCGAGGCTGTGAGGCTCCAGCCACGCCCGCGCGTCCTCCAGCGCCTCCAGCGAGGCGTCGGGGAAGATCTGGGTCAGCCCGAAGCGGAAGGGGTCTATGTCCACGATCCGCTCGATGGTGGCGGCGCCGAGGGTCAGCATGGTCGGGGATCTCCTTCCGCGAGGGGCCCGGCGCGTCGCGGCGCCGGGCGGGGGGCTCAGGCCGTGGGAATGTGGCTCTGGTGGGTCTCCAGATACCACGTCGCGATCTCCTCGCGGGTGGCGAACCACACGTCGTCGAACTGCTTGGCATAGCGGATGAAGTCGCGCAGCGCCCGGATGCGGAACGGCTGGCCGATGACATGCGGGTGCAGGCCGATGTTGAGGAAGCGGCCGGAATGCTCCGACTCGGCGTAGAGCCAGTCGAACGCCTCCTTGAACACCGCGAAGCCGCCGTCGCAGGTCTGCCCCTGGCGCATGAACACGGTGAAGTCGTTGACCTCGGACGTATAGGACACCGAGACCAGCGGCTTCCCCGACTTCGTGTGGATCAGGTAGGGCTGGTCGTCGTTGAGCAGGTCGGTGAAGTAGAGCATCCCCTCCTCCGCCAGCAGATCCGCCGTGTTGGGCGTCGAGCGCAGGGAGGACGACAGCCACCCCTTCGGCCGCTTGCCGGTGGTCTCCTCGCAGATCCGCAGGGTCTCGCGGATCACCTCGCGCTCCTTCTCCGGGTCCTTGTGGAAGTCGGTCAGCAGGTCGGTCTGCACGTAGTTGTGGGCGACGATCTCCCAGCCGCGCTCGACGGCGGCGTCGACCACGGCCTTCCGCTCGATCCCCATCTTGGCGTTCATCGTGCACGACGAGGGCACGCCCTCGGCGTCGAAGACGTCGAACATCCGCCACACGCCGACCCGCTGGCCGTACTCGCGCCAGGTCCAGTTGGGGTTGTCGTAGACGTCGCCCGCAAGCTCGCCCCCCACGATGCCGGGGCCGCCGGGGTAGAAGGGCTTGGGATCCTCGCGCGCGGGGTCCCAGTATTCGAAGTTGGTGGTCAGGATCACCGCCAGGCGCTTGCCGTTCGGCCACTTCAGCGGCTGGCGGTGGGCGATGGGGACGAAATCGTAATGCACGGCTCAGGGCTCCTTCCCCTCAGGCAGGCGCCCGCGCCGTGGGCGCCGGGGGGCAGGCTGCCGAATGTTTCGCTTGACTCCGATAGGGCCGGTTCGCACCGTGTACAAGTTGTCAGGACATTTCAACTGCGCTTGTCAGGGAATGTCCGGCGTTTCGCGGAGCCCAGCCCATCGCCCCGTGGCGTGGGGGCCGGCTTCGGGAGCCGCGACAGGGGTGACGTGACAGCCGGCAACAACCCGGCGGAAAGGGCGAAACGGTGCGGATACGGCCGAATACAGGGTCTGGAGCGGGTCGAACCCGGCACGAGCGGCGGCCGGCGGCCGATCTTCCCGCGGCCGGGGCCGGGCAGGGGGACGCGACGCGCGGGGCCCGGGTCGAGGCTGCGGTTTTGTATACACGCGCCCCGCGCGGGCCTGCGGCGGGCCGCCGCGGCGCCGGGCGCGGAGCGGTCTTGGCGCGCGAGTCGGGCGCGCCCGCGCTCGCCCTGGCGGAGGTCCGGGCCTGATGCTTCTCCTCCAGCAGATCGCCAACGGGCTGATGCTGGGCTCGGTCTACGTGACCGTGGCCGTGGCCTTCACGCTCACCATCTCGATCCTCAACTTCCTGAACTTCACCATCCCCACGCTGTTCATGCTGGCGGGCATGGTGGGCTGGTCGCTGGCCTTCTGGGGCCTGCCCTTCGGGATCTCCGGCCCGCTGCCCTGGCCGCTGGCGCTGGCGGGCGGCGTGGTCGTCGCCATCGTCGCCTCGCTGATCGTCGAGCGGTTCACCTTCCGCTACCTCAAGACCCGCTACGGCGATTCGACCGAGCACGCGATCCCGCTGGTCTCCTCCCTGGGCTTCCTGCTGATCCTCGAGAACCTGGTGCGCATCGAGCATGGCTCCGACGCCCAGCGCTTCCCCGGCCCCTCGGCGGACCTGACGCTGTCGCTTGCGGGGATTCACCTGCGCGTGCCGCAGGTGGTGTCGCTGGCGGTCGTGGTGCTGCTGGTGCTGGGGCTGGTGTGGATGATGAAATCCTCCCGCATCGGCCGGATGCTGCGCGCCATCGCCGAGAACCCCGACGCCGCCGGGATCCTGGGCATCGAGACCCGGCGCGTGGTGCCGGTGGTGTTCATGCTGACCGGCATGCTCTGCGGCCTCGCCGGCGCGCTCTTCGCGGTCAACTACGGCGAGGTCTCCCCGCAGATGGGCGAGGACATCGGCTCCAAGGCCATCGCCGGCATGGTCGTGGGCGGCCTCGGGTCCCTGTGGGGCGCGGTCGCGGGCGGGGTGATCATCGGGCTGATCGAGATGATGACCATCCACTGGGCCGGCGCCGACACGGTGCAGGCGACCGTCTGGGGCGCCCTGCTGATCACGCTGCTGATCCGTCCGCAGGGCCTCTTCGGCCACCATGCCATCGGCAAGGGGAAGCTGTGATGAGCGGCTACTGGATCGGCCTGATCACCATCCTCTCGATCAACGTGATCTTCGCCTACGGCATCTTCCTCGCCGTGGCGACGGGCCAGCTGAACCTCGGCGGCGCGGGCTTCCAGGCGCTGGGCGCCTACGCTGCCGCCTACCTCGCGATGGAGATGGACCAGCCCCTCTTCGTCACCATCGCGTCGGGCATGATCGTGGCGGGCGTCATCGGCTTCGCGATCTCCTTCCCGATCCTCCGGCTGAAGGGGGTGTATCTCGTGTTGGGAACATTCGCCTTCGCCGAGGTCGTGGCCGGCCTGATCCTGAACTCCGACGCGCTGGGCGGGGCCACCGGCCTGCCGGTGCCGACCTTCATCGACTGGGACGTGCCGGCGATCGCCGCGGTGATCGTCGCCGTGGGGGTGTTCTGGCTGATGTCCACCCGCTTCGGCCTCGTGGTCCGCTCGGTCCACGACGACGAGGTGGTGGCCGACCTGATGGGCGTGAACGTGCGCATGGTGCGCGTCTGCGCCTTCGCGCTGGGCGCGGCGCTGGCGGGCCTCTCGGGCGCGCTCTACGCCCATGCCTACAGCTTCGTCGAGATCCAGGTCTTCAACGCCTCGCTCTCGATCTACGTGCTGCTTTACGTGCTGCTCGGCGGCGCGCAGACCGCGTGGGGGCCGCTGTTCGGCGCGGCCTTCTTCACGCTCCTGCCCGAGGCGCTGCGCGACACGCTCCCGGCGCTCAAGGAGGCGGTGTTCGGAGCGCTCGGCATCGAGGGCGCCGCGACGCCGCCCGACGAATCCTGGCGCTTCGTGATCCTGGGCGTCGCCACGGTGCTGATGATGATCTTCCGCCCCGAGGGCCTGATCACCCGCACCATGGTCGAGCGGCTGCGCCCGCTCAACCGCGCCCCCCGGGCCGCGCGCGCGGAGGCCGCCGAATGACCCAGCCGCTTCTCAAGGTCGACGACCTGTCGAAGAGCTTCGGCGGCCTCGCCGTGATCTCCGAGGTCTCGTTCGAGGTTCCCGCCGGCGGCCGCCTCGCCCTGATCGGGCCCAACGGCGCCGGCAAGACCACGATGTTCAACCTCCTGACCGGGGTCTACCGGCAGGACGTGGGCACGGTGACGCTGGATGGAGAGGTCATCGACGCCTATCCCTCGCGCGCCCGCATCGGGCTGGGCATGGCGCGCAGCTTCCAGAACATCCGCCTGATGCCGCACCTGTCGGTGGTCGAGAACGTGATGCTCGGCCAGCAGTCGCGGGCGCGCGGCTGGCGGGACTTCGTCGCCCCGGTCTCGGCCTTCGGCCGCTCCGCCGCCTACCGCGAGGCCGAAGACCTGCTCGCCTCGATGAACATCGAGACGCGGCCCGGCGACGTGGTGGCGACGCTGCCCTACGGCATCCGCAAGAAGATCGAGGTGGTCCGCGCGCTCGCCGCGAAGCCCAAGCTGCTGCTGCTGGACGAGCCGGCCGCGGGCCTCAACGCCGTCGAGACCGCCAGCCTGCGCGACTTCCTCCTGCAGATCTCCGAGACCGGCGTGACCCTGCTGGTGGTCGAGCATGACATGAGCCTGGTGCGCTCGCTGTGCACCTCCACCGTGGTGCTGAACTTCGGGCGCAAGATCTACGACGGCCCGGTGTCGAAGGTGCACGAGGACCCGCAGGTGCTGGAGGCCTATCTCGGTCCCCGCCACGCGGGCGAGAAGGAGGCCGCCCATGTCTGAGGCCTGGCTGGAGACCGAAGCCCTCGACGTCACCTACGGCCGCACCCACGCGGTGCGCGGCGTCTCCCTCACCGTGGGCGAGGGCGAAATCGTCGCCGTGCTGGGCGCCAACGGGGCGGGCAAGACCTCGCTGCTTCGCGCGCTTCAGGGCGCGGTGAAGCCCTCCGGCGGGACGATCCGCTTCATGGGCCGCGACCTGACCAACGCCGGCTCGGCCGAGCGGGTGCGTTCGGGCATGATGCTGGTGCCCGAGGGGCGCCAGATCTTCGTCTCGATGACGGTGCACGAGAACCTTCTGATGGGCGGCCACCTGCGCCGCGACCAGAGCGCCGTCGAGAAGGACATCAAGGCCGTCTACGAACGCTTCCCCAACCTCGCCGAGCGCCGGGACATGAAGGCCACCGTCCTCTCGGGCGGCGAGCAGCAGATGCTGGCCGTCGGGCGCGCCCTGATCGGGCGACCCAAGCTGATGATGCTCGACGAGCCCTCGCTCGGCCTCTCGCCGCTGTTCGTCGAGAAGCTGTTCTCGCTGATCCAGGAGCTGAACGGCGAGGGCCTCTCGATCCTGCTGGTGGAGCAGAACACCCACATGGCGCTCGAGATCGCCTCGCGCGCCTATGTCCTCGAACTCGGCCGGGTGACCCTGCAAGGGGCCGCCGCCGACCTCGCCGCCGACGCCGCCCTGGCCGAGGCCTACCTGGGCGCCGAGCCCGCATAAGCAAGACCAAACCGCAAACAGGGGAACCCACATCATGACGCTTCGCGCGAAGACGCTAGCGGCGGCCGCCGGCCTCGCCGCCTTCAGCCTCGCAGCCCTCCCGGCGCTGGCCCAGGACACGATCAAGATCGGCAACATCGTCGTCACCACCGGCTTCCTGAAGGGCCCGGGAGAGCCGGCCGTGCACGCCTTCGACATCGCCGTCGAGGAGATCAACGCCGCCGGCGGCATCAACGGCAAGCCGATCGAGATCGTGCGCTTCGACACCGGCTCCGACGCCAAGCAGGCCGCGGTGGGCGTGCGCACGCTGGTGCAGGACGAGAACGTGCTGGCGATCCTCGGGCCGTTCTCCTCGGGCGAGACCCGGGTGGCGCTGACCATGGCCGACCGCTTCGGCGTGCTGATGATCCCCACCGCCGCCTCCGCCCCCGACCTGGTGGCCGAGAGCAAGTGGGGCTGGCGGCTGACCGAGGACGAGAGCAAGCAGTTCTCCCGCCTGCTGACGGCGATGAAGGACGCGGGCCTGCCGATGGAGACGGCAGAGATCGTCTACGTCTCGGACGAGGTCGTCTCGGCCGGCGCCGGCACCCAGCTCTATCCCGCGCTGATGGAGAAGGCGGGCATCAAGGTCGGCGAGCCGATCCCGGTGCAGTACAAGTCCTTCGACATGTCCGGCCAGGCGGCCAAGATCATGCAGTCGAACCCCGACCTGGTGGCGGTGGCGGGCCTGCCCGACTCCGCCTCCAAGGTGATCAAGGAGCTGCGTCGCCAGGGCTACGAGGGCCGGATCATCGGCTCCCAGATCTTCGCCGATCCGCTGATCGTCGAGCTCTTCGGCCCCGAGGGCAACGGCACCATGGTCGTGGCCGGCTTCTGGAAGGGCCGCACCGAGCAGTCCGCCGCCTTCGACGCCAAGCTGCTGGAGCGGCTGGAGGCGAACGGCATCCACAAGCTGGGCGCCCACCACTCCGACGCGCAGGCCTATGACGGGGTCTACCTGCTCAAGCAGGTGATGGAGGCCGCGGGCGTCACCGGCGACCCGGCCAAGGTCGAGGAGGAGCGCGCGGCGATCCTGGCCGCGATGGACGGCGTGACCTTCGACGGCATCGTCGGCGACGACGTCTGCTTCGACGCCAAGCACGACGCCGAGCTGCCGGGCTACGTCATCGAGATCAAGGACGGCGCCTGGACCAAGTTCGCCGAGGCCCCCGCCGACGCCTGCGAGTGACCTGTTAGGGCCGGGCCGGGCTCCCGTCCCCGGCCCCCTCTCTTCCCGCGCCGGCCGTCCCCTACGGCCGGCGCGGTTCGTCTCCCCTCGCCTCCCCCCGGCGAGCTCTGTCTCCGGCCGCGCGCCCCGCGGCTCCCTCCCCCGCCGCCATGCTCGTCGTCCCCGCGCGGCCTGCCCGCCCGCTTGGCCCCGCGCTTCGGTCGTCCCCGCCGGCCGCACAGGCCCCGGCCGCGCTCCGGGACCTCCGGCGCGACGCCGGCCGTCTCCGCGACCGACGAGGGAGGGGGCCGCGCTCCGCCGGCCGACG
Organism: Albimonas pacifica; assembly: GCF_900113695.1. Taxonomy (GTDB): domain Bacteria; phylum Pseudomonadota; class Alphaproteobacteria; order Rhodobacterales; family Rhodobacteraceae; genus Albimonas; species Albimonas pacifica. Next base: position 116,619 of record NZ_FOQH01000001.1, read on the forward strand.
GGGCCGTCGTCCCCGAGCGCCCGTCGCCCCGCCCCTGCGCCCAAAGCGCGCGCGCCCAGCCGCCGTCTCGCGCATCGGCCCGCATCCGGGCCATGACAGCGCTGCCACACCCCTCTCCGGACGCCCGCCCGTGCTCGAGATCATCTGGATCACCCTGCCGCTCTACCTGCTGATCCTGGCGGGCTACGCGGCCTTCCGCTGGCAGTATCTCGTCACCGACGGGCTCGGCGCGCTGGGGGCCTTCGTGGTCCGCGTGAGCCTGCCCGCGCTGATCTTCCAGGCCATCGCCATCCCGCGCGAGGGGCAGGGGCCCGGCGGGTTCGAGTGGTCGTTCCTGATCGGCTACCTCGGCGCCTCGCTTGTCGGCATGGTGATCGGTCGGGCGATCATGCGCCGGCTCTTCGACCAGGGGCCGGGGATCGCTTGGGTGTTCGGGCTGGGCATGGCCTCGTCCAACACCGGCTTCATGGGCTTCGCCATCACCTCGCTGGTCTTCGGGCCCGAGGCCGCGGCCGCCTTCGCGATGATCATCATCGTCGAGAGCGCGGTGATGATCCCGCTGGCCATGGTCGCGGCCAACGTCGCCTCCTCGCCCGAGGCGGACTGGAAGGCGCTGGCGTGGCGCTCGCTCTCGCACGCCGCGCGCAACCCGCTGCTGCTGGCGGTGGCGCTGGCGGTGGCGGCGCGCTCGATCGGCTTCGCGCCGCCCGCCCCGCTGGAGACGGCGATCACGATGATGGCCGCGGTGGCGGCGCCCGTGGCGCTCTTCGCCGTGGGCGGCACCGTGGCGCGCTTCCCGGTCAGCGGGGCCTGGCGGCGCGCGCTGACCATCTCGGCCGCGAAGCTGCTGCTGCACCCGGCCCTGACCGCGGCGGCCTTCTGGCTGCTGCCCGGGGTCTCGCCCGGCATGGCCGCCATCGGCATCGCCAACGCGGCGATGCCGATGCTCTCCCTCTTCCCGCTGCTGGGCCAGCCCTACGGGGGCGAGCAGGTCTGCGCGACCTCTCTGATCCTGTCCACCGCCGCCAGCTTCGCGACGATCTCGCTGCTCGTCGCCTGGCTGGCCTGAGCGCGCCTTCGCCCCTACATTGAGGGGCAGGAGGACCTGCACATGGCTGGCGGCTGGGCGCGCGACGGCGCGGTGAACGAACAGATCGAGGCGTCCATCGAGGACGAGCTCCTGCGCCTGCGGACCACCGGCCGCCCGCGCGGCGAGAGCCTGACCCATTGCGCCGAGTGCGAGGAGCCGATCCCCGAGGCCCGCCGCCAGGCGATCCCCGGCGTGCGGCTCTGCATCGAGTGCCAGACCGAGCGCGACCGCGCCCCGGTCGCGCGCGGCGGCATCAACCGCCGCGGCTCCAAGGACAGCCAGCTCAAGTAGCGGCGCGGCCTGCGGCGGTCGCCTCGGCGACGGCCCTGCCCGCGGCGACGCCCGAGGCCCAGGCCCACTGGAAGTTGTAGCCCCCCAGCCAGCCGGTGACGTCCACCGCCTCGCCGATGGCGTAGAGGCCGGGGACCGCCTTCGCCTCCATGGTCTTCGAGGAGAGGCCGTCGGTGTCGATCCCGCCCGCGGTCACCTCCGCCTTGGCGTAGCCCTCGGTGCCGGTGGGGCGGAACTCCATCGCCTCCAGCTCCGCGCCCAGCGCGTCGAGCGCGGCGTCCGGCGTGTTGCCCAGCTCCTGCGGCAGGGCGAGGCGGGCGGCGAGCGCGTCGGCGAGGCGGCGGGGCAGATGCTCGGCCAGCGCCGCCTTGAGATGGGCGCGGGGCGCGCGCCGCTTGGCCTCGCGCAGCTTCGCGGCGGCGTCGGGGAGGAGGCGCAGGCGCACCGGCTCGCCCGGCGACCAGTAGGAGGAGACCTGCAGGATCGCGGGGCCGGAGAGGCCGCGATGGGTGAAGAGGGCCGCCTCCTCGAAGGAGACGCCGCCGGCGGAGGCGACCGCGGGGAAGGCGACGCCGCTGATCGCCTTGAGGTCGGCGTCCGCCTCGCCCAGCGTGAAGGGGACCAGCGCCGGGCGCGGGGGGACCACGTTCAGGCCGAAGCGGCGGGCGATGTCGTAGGCGATCCCGCTCGCCCCCATCCTGGGGATCGAGGGGCCGCCGGTGGCCAGCACCAGCCGGGGCGCCGAGGCGCCGGCGACCCGGAAGCGGCCGTCGGCATGGCCGATCTCGCCGAGCGGGGTCTCCAGCCGGATCTCGACGCCGCCGCGGGCGCATTCGTCGAGCAGCATGGCCACGATCTGGCGGGCCGATCCGTCGCAGAACAGCTGCCCCAGCGTCTTCTCGTGCCAGGCGATGCCATGGCGCTGGACGAGGTCGAGGAAGTCCCACTGCGTGTAGCGGCTGAGCGCGGACTTGGCGAAATGCGGGTTGGCCGAGAGATAGCAGCCCGGCTCGACGCCCATGTTGGTGAAGTTGCAGCGTCCGCCGCCGGAGATCAGGATCTTCTTGCCGGCCTTCTCGGCGTGATCCAGCACCAGCACCCGCGCCCCGGCCTGGCCCGCGGTCAGGGCCGCCATCAGCCCGGCCCCCCCGGCCCCCAGAACGATCGCGTCGTAGTCCATGGCGGGGTCCCGAGAGCAGGTCAGAGAACTAGGCGAGGCCGCTCCGCAGCCCCTTCCGGAGGGGGCGCCGAAGCCGGTCCCCTCTACCGCCCCTCCCCGTCCCCTGCAACGGCGCGCCGTCTCCGGGCCCGCAGGCGCCCTGCGGGCGGGCCTGGCGGCGTCTCTCGCCTGGCGGGGGCGGGCGGGATGGGAGAGGTCGGGAGCCTCCGGCGGGCTCCTGACTCACCCAAGAACAAGCCCCGCGCCTGTCCTCCGGCGCCGTCTCTCGCCGATGGATGCCTGAGCGACTCGCCCCGGCCGGTCAAGGACAAGCCGGCTTCGCCGGTCGCTGCGCGATCCTTGACCGGCCGGGGCGAGTCGCTCTTTCCGGCATCCGCGAGAGACGGCTCCGGAGAACAGGCGCTTTGCGAGGGTCGCCGGCGGGGCGCGGGGGGCGGGCGGCGGCGCGGTCGGGCGCTGGCGGCGCGCGGGGCGGGGTCAGGGCTTGAGGGCCGCGAACCTCGTCTCCAGCGCCCGGGCGGCCTCCTCCCAGCCCCAGGGCGGGTTGGCGAGCCAGAGGCCCGAGCCGATCATCCGGTGACCCGCGCGCGCCGGGGGGAAGCGGACCTCGGAGCGGGCCACGCCCTCGGGGCCCATCGCGGCGAGCTTCGCGGTCAGCTCGCGGTGGGCGCCCGAGGCGAGCAGCGGATACCACAGCATCAGCACCCCCACCGGCCACTTGCGCCGGATGTTGGCGACCAGCTCCGGGATCGCCGACCACTCGGACTTCACCTCGTAGGACGGGTCCACGAGAAGAAACCCCCGCCGCGGGTCCGGCGGGGTCAGCGACAGCGCCAGAGACGGCCCGTCGGCGTCGTGGATCTCGGCGAGCGGCAGGGCCTCGCGAAGGGCCGCGACCTCCTGGGGGTGGCGCTCGGCCAGCACGATGCGGTCGTCGGCGCGCAACAGGGCGCGGGCGACGAGGGGGGAGCCGGGGTAGGCGCTCGCGCCGCCCTGGGCGCGCGCCTCGGCCAGCGCGCGGGCATAGGGGTGATCGGGGGCGAACCAGCGCTCCATCCGGGCGAGGCCGGCCTCGGCCTCGCCGGTCTTGCGCGCCTCGGGGCCCGCGAGGTCGTAGAGCGCGCGGCCGGCGTGCGTCTCGAAATAGGTCAGGGGCTTGGGCTTGCGCGCCATGTAGTCCAGCGCCAGCGCCAGCATGGCGTGCTTGTGCACGTCGGCGGCGTTCCCGGCGTGGTAGGCGTGCTGGTAGGAGAGCATCGGCCGCTCAGGAGGCCCGGCGGCGGAAGGCGTCGCTCAGCTGCTGGGCCATGCCGGCCCCGAGCAGGTAGAGGCTGGTCACCACCACCCCGGTCTGCACGAAGACGCCCGGGTCGAAATGCGCCAGCGCCGCCCAGCAGCCGAACACCGTCCACAGGATCGCCGCGGGCAGCGAGATCTTGCGCCAGCGCACGGTGCGGACCGGGTGGATGAACTTCAGCGGCGCGAACATCGCCGCCGCCAGCACCGTGATCACCGCCATGATCACGCCGGGCGAGGGCGTGGTGGCGAACAGCACCAGCACCACCATGTTCCAGCAGCCGGGGAAGCCCAGGAAGCTCTTGTCCCCGGTCTTCATCCAGCTTCCCGCGAAGTAGAGCCCGGACGAGAAGGTGATCCCCAGCAGCGCCACCCAGGCCCAGACGCCGGGCAGGATGCCGGACTGGAACAGGGCGTAGGCCGGGATGAACACGTAGGTGAGGTAGTCGATGATCAGGTCGAGCACCACGCCGTCGATATGCGGCGCGTGGGTGCGCACGTCGTACTTGCGCGCCAGCGGCCCGTCGATTCCGTCGACCGCGAAGGCCACGACCAGCCACAGGAACATCAGGTTCCATTTCTCGTCCACCGCCGCCAGCAAGGCCAGCATGGCGAACACCGCCCCGGTGGCGGTGAGCAGGTGGACGGAAAGAGCGCGCAGAGCCGATGTCGTCATCTCACCCCTATACCTGCGCCGGGCGCGTTTTGTAAGGCGCGGCGCGCCTCCCCGCGGCGTTCGCGACATCGACGCGCCCGGCGGGGCTGGTTAGGGTCTTGTCCGGACCATTCTCGCCGGGAGCCCCCCGACCGGCCGCGCCGCCCGCCCGCCCTCGTCGCGGGGCGTGCGCAGGCGCCGGCCCGACGGGACGCGGCTCCGCTCCAGCGGAGGAGACGCCATGCGCGTCATCAAGATCGGGGGCGCCCAGATGGGGCCCATCCAGAAGGCGGAGGACCGCGCCTCGGTCGTGGCGCGGATGATCGCGCTGCTCGACCGGGCGGCGGAGCAGGGCTGCGGCCTGGTGGTGTTCCCCGAGCTGGCGCTGACCACCTTCTTCCCCCGCTGGAAGGAGCACGAGGCCGACATCCCCTCGTTCTACGAGGACGCGATGCCCAACGCGGCCACCCAGCCCCTGTTCGACCGGGCGAAGGCCCACGGCATCGCGATCAGCTTCGGCTACGCCGAGCGCACGCCCGAGGGCCGGCGCTTCAACACCTCGATCCTCACGGATCGCACCGGGGCGATCGTGGGCAAGTACCGCAAGGTCCACCTGCCGGGGCATGTCGAGTACGACCCCGAGCGCACCCACCAGCACCTCGAGAAGCGCTATTTCGAGCCGGGCGACCTCGGCTTCCCCGTCTGGCGCAACGAGGGCGCGGTGATGGGCATGTGCATCTGCAACGACCGCCGCTGGCCCGAGACCTGGCGGGTGATGGGCCTGCAGGGGGTCGAACTGGTCGTGCTGGGCTACAACACCCCCTCGGTGAACTCCCAGATGGGGGACGAGGGGCTGGAGAAGCGCCTCTACCACTCGGAGCTGTCCATCACCTCGGGCGCCTACCAGAACGCCTGCTGGGCGGTGGCGGTGGCCAAGGCGGGGGACGAGGACGGGCACCCGCTGATGGGCGGCTCGATCATCGTCGACCCCAACGGCTTCGTCGTCGCCCGCGCGCAGACCGAGGGCGACGAGCTGATCGTGGCCGACGCCGACATGGACGCCTGCAATTTCGGCAAGGAGACGATCTTCGACTTCGCCCGCCACCGCCGCATCGAGCACTACGGCCGGATCACCGCCCAGACCGGCGCCACGCCCCCTCAGGACTGACCCATGCTGATCGATTTCGACGGGCTCGACCCGAAACTCCGCTACAAGCTGATGTGCGGCGCGGTGATCCCGCGGCCCGTGGCCTGGATCACCACCATCAGCCCCGAGGGGGTCGTCAACGCCGCCCCCTACTCCTTCTTCAACGTCTTCGGCGAGGACCCGGCGCTGGTGGTGGTGGGCCTCGGCCACAAGGCGGAGGAGCCCAAGGACACCACGCGCAACATCCTCGCCACCGGCGAGTTCGTGGTGAACATCCCTGCGCTGAGCCAGATCGGCGACATGGTCGACAGCGCCGCCGTCTACCCCGCAGACCGCGGCGAGCCGGAGGCGCTGGGCCTGAAGCTCGCCCCCTCCGCCAGGGTCGCCCCCCCGCGCCTCGCCGACTGCCCGGTGGCGCTGGAATGCCGCAAGATCACCGGCCTGACCTTCGGCCCCACCCGCGAGCTGCTGATCGGCGAGGCGGTGGCGCTGCAGGCCCGCGACGGGCTGGTGGACCCCGAGACGTTGCGCTTCGACTGGCAGGGCGACTTCCCCATCGCGCGTCTCTTCGCCGACCGCTACGCTCGCCTCGAAGAGATCGAGCCGCACCCGATCCCCAAGCCGAAGCCGTAAGCGCCGGGAGGACCCCCCCAATGACCCAGATCGACCGCCACACCGCCGGCGTCTACGTGATCGCCGCCACCCCCTTCGCCGACGACGGGGCGCTGGACCTCGAGAGCATCGACAGCCTGGTGGACAGCTACATCGCCGCCGGCTGCGACGGCATGACCATCCTCGGCGTGATGGGCGAGGCGATGAAGCTCGCCGCCGACGAAAGCCGGGCCGTGATGCGCCGCTTCCTCGCCCGTGCGCCGAAGGGCTTCGAGACCATCGTCGGCGTCTCCGCCCCCGGCCTCGACAACCTCGCGCGCCTGGGACAGGAGGCGATGGAGGCCGGCGCCGCGGGCGTGATGATCGCCCCGATCCCCAGCCTCGCCACCGAGGAGCAGGTGCTGAACTACTACGCCCAGGCCTGCGCCATGCTGGGCGAGGACGTGCCGGTCTGCTTCCAGGACTACCCCCAGCTGACCGGCGTGAAGGTCTCCGCCGACACGATCCTGGAGCTGACCCGCCGCCACCCCCAGATCGTGATGCTCAAGCATGAGGACTGCCCGGGGCTGAACAAGCTGACCCGGGTGCGCGAGGGCTCGGGGACCGAATCCACCCCCCGCCTCTCGATCCTTTGCGGCAACGGCGGCCTGCACCTGTGCCAGGAGCTCGCCCGCGGCGCCGACGGCGCCATGACCGGCTTCGCCTTCCCCGAGATGATGGTCGACGTCGTGCGCCTGCACGCCGAGGGCAAGGCCGACGCCGCCGAGGACCTGTTCGACGCCTGGCTGCCGCTGGTGCGCCACGAGGTCCAGCCCGGCCTCGGCCTCGCGCTGCGCAAGGAGACGCTGCGCCGCCGCGGCGCCATCAAGTCCGCCAAGGTCCGCGCGCCGGGCCCGAAGCTGACCGCCGCCGACCTCGCCGAACTCGACCGCCTGATCTCCCGCGCCGAGGCGCGGGTCCCCGCCGCCGGAGGACGTCTCGCCGCATGACCCTGGACCTCGTGATCAAGGGGGGGACGGTCGCCACCGCCTCCGACGTGTTCGCCGCCGACGTGGGCGTGAAGGACGGGCGCATCGTCGCGATGGGCGAAAGCCTGGAGGCGCCCGACGTCGTCGACGCCTCCGGGAAACTGGTGCTGCCCGGCGGCATCGAGGCCCACTGCCACATCGCCCAGGAGAGCGCCGCGGGGATCATGACCGCGGACGACTACTACACCGGCTCGGTCTCGGCGGCCTTCGGGGGGAACAGCTCCTTCGTCCCCTTCGCCGCCCAGCACCGGGGCATGGGCGTGACGCAGACGCTGGACCTCTACGACGGCCGCGCGGCGCCCAATTCGGTGATCGACTACGGCTACCACCTGATCGTCGCCGACCCGACCGAAACGGTCCTGAAGGACGAGCTCCCCGCCGCCTTCGCCCGCGGCGTCACCTCCTTCAAGGTCTTCATCACCTACCCGCTGATGAAGATCGAGGACCGCCAGTTCCTCGACATCCTCGCCGTGGCCAAGGCCCACGGCGCCGTCACCATGGTCCATGCCGAGAACAACGGTATGATCGAGTGGATGGGCGAGCAGCTCATGAACGCGGGCCACACCGCGCCGCGCTACCACGCCCCCTCCCACCCCGCGCTGGCCGAGGAAGAGGCGATCCACCGCGCCATCTGCCTCGCCAAGCTGGTCGACGCGCCCCTGGTGATCGTCCACGTCTCCACCCCCGAGGGCGCAGAGATCGTCCGCCGCGCCCGCGCCGACGGCGCCAAGGTCTGGGCCGAGACCTGCCCGCAGTACCTTTTCCTCGACAAATCCGACCTCGACCGCCCCGGCATGGAGGGCGCGAAGTTCATGTGCTCCCCGCCCGTGCGCGACGCCCGCACCCGCGAGGCGCTGTGGAAGCACCTGCAGACGGGCACCTTCACGCTCTGGTCCTCCGACCATGCGCCGTATCGGTTCGACGAAACCGGAAAACTCTCCAACGGCCCCGACGCCCCCTTCAAGAAGATCGCCAACGGCATGCCCGGCATCGCCCTGCGCCTGCCGCTGCTGTTCTCGGAAGGCGTGAACGCCGGCCGCATCACGCTGCAGGACTTCGTGGCGCTGTCGGCGACCAACGCAGCCCGCCTCTACGGAATGCACCCGAAGAAGGGGACCATCTGCATCGGCGCCGACGCCGACATCGCGATCTGGGACCCGAAGCTGACCCGCACCGTCACCGCCGCCGACCAGCACGACGCCATGGACTACACCCCCTTCGAGGGGATGAGCCTCACCGGCTGGCCGGTCACGGTCCTGAGCCGCGGTCGTCGCATCGTCGACGGCGGCGAGCTGAAGGCCGAGCGCGGCTCCGGCGCCTTCATCTCCCGCGGCCTGCCCGAGATCGCGGGCCGCCCCGGCTACAAGGCCCCCGAACTGGACCCCGCCCACAACTTCGGCGCGGAGATCGCCCCATGACCAGAGGCTCCCCCAAAGGCCCTATCGTCGTCGTGAACCCCAACTCCAACGAGGACGTGACGCAAGGCATGCGCGAGGCGCTGGCCGGCTTCGCCCTCCCCGGCGGCCCGGCCATCGAATGCGTGACCCTCACCGAGGGCCCCTTCGGCGTGGAGACGCAGGAGGACAGCGACAGCGTGGTCATGCCGCTCGCCCGCATGGCGAAGGAGCGCACCGACGCCTCCGGCTTCGTCATCGCCTGCTACTCCGACCCGGGGCTGGAGGTCTGCCGCTCGGTCGCGTCCTGCCCGGTGTTCGGGATCCAGGAATCGGCCGTGCTGACGGCGATGTCGCGGGCGGACCTCTTCGGCTCGATCGCGCTGTCGCCGAAGTCGATCCTGCGCCACCGCCCCTACATGCGCCGCATGGGGGTGCTGGGGCGGCTCGCGAACATCCGCCCCCTGAACATGTCGGTCGCGCAAAGCCACGCGCCCGAGTCCTTCCCCCGCATCGTCGAGGTCGGCGAGGCGCTGAAGGCCGACGGCGCGGGCGCGATCCTGCTCGGCTGCGCCGGCATGGCGGGCCACCGCGTGGCGCTGGAGGCGGCGCTGGGCGTGCCGGTGATCGACCCGGTGCAGGCCGCGACCGGCATGGCGCTGGCGCAGGCGCTCGTCGCCGGGTGATCCGCCCGCGGCGCAGGGGCCCCGGGCCTGACCCGGGGCCTCCGCCTCAGCGCGCGCCCCGCGTCGCCCAGACCAGCGCCGGGACCGCCGCCAGCGCCAGCGCCGCGGCGATCCAGAAGAAGGCCGCGTAGCCCAGCGCGCCCGCCAGCAGCCCGGCCGCGAGCCCGGTGGTCATCGAGACCGCGGCGTCCGCGCTCTGGAACAGGGTGAAGTCCACCCCCGCCTGCGCCGGGTCCGACCAGCGCATGAACTGGGCGTAGAGCGCCACGAACCCCGTCGCCATCACCAGCGACCCGCCCGCCAGCGCCAGCGCGATCAGCGCCGGGGCGGGGAGCGCGCCGGTCGCCGCGTGCAACCCGATCAGCCCCAGCACGCCCGCCTGCACCCCCGCGGCGCCGATCAGCACCGCCCGGATCCCCAGCCGGCGCACCAGCCATCCGCCGAGCCCGGCGCCCACCACGCCCAGCCCCAGCGAGCCCGCCCCGTTCAGCAGCCCCACCTGCGCGAGGCTCCAGCCCTGGTCGACGAAGAACGGCCCCAGCAGCCCCATCGCGGTCTTCTGCGCGGTCACGTGGATCGCCGCCAGCACCAGCCCCCGCCGGATCTCCGCCCGCGCCAGCGCCGCGCGCAGCGAGGGTCGGGGGCCGGGCGCCCCGACGGGCTCTCCGCGCCGCACGCGCAGCAGGAACGGAACCGCCAGCAGCGCCACGGCGAGGATCGCCAGCCCCACCGCCGGCCCCCAGCCGACCCAGCCCACGGCCGCGAGGAACGCCCCCGCCCCCAGCGCATGTCCCAGGTAGCCGCCCCCCACCTGGGCGGCGTTCCCCCAGCCGAGCTCCCGGTCCCGCAGGTTCTGCACCGCGTAGCCGTCCACCGCGATGTCGACGGTCGAGGTCGCGCAGGCCACCGCCATCAGCGCCGCCAGCGTGACCAGCAGCGGCGTCGGCCCGACGATCCCCGCCACGCCGAGCCCGCAGACCGCCGCCGCCCCGCCGATCAGCACCACCGCGCCCGAGCGCGCCGGCCGCCCCTGCGGCAGCCGGAAGCGCTCCACCGCCGGCGCCCAGAGGAACTTCAGCGCCCAGGGCAGCGCCAGCAGCGACAGCAGCCCCACATGCTCCAGCGGCAGGCCCTGCGCGCGCAGCACGGCGGGCAGGCCGCTCCAGGTCAGCCCGCCGATCACGCTCTGGCCCACGTAGAGCCCGCCGATGGCGAGCGTCACGCCCCAGGGGGAGACCGCGCCTCCCCCCGCGTTCCGCGCGCCCATCAGAAGCGGTAGCGCAGGGCGAGGGTCGCGTTCAGGCCCTCGTCCCAGTAGCAGTAGCCGGCCGAGCAGGTCTGATCGGTCGTATCGAACAGGTTGCGCACGTTGAGCTGCGCCTGCGCGTTCTCGATCCCCAGCCGGCCGAGGTCGTAGCTGACCGCCAGGTCGACGAAGACCCGGTCCTCGTTGAGGAAGCTGTTGGCGTCGTCGCCCCAGCTGTCGCCGATGTAGCGCAGCCCCGCCCCGAAGCCGAAGCCCTTCAGCGCCCCGGACGGCGGCGCGTAGTGCACCCACAGCGAGGCGATGTCGTTGGGCGTCGCCGACAGCTCGTTACCCGCGGTCCCGGCCGCGCCCTCCTCGATGGTCATGCGCAGGTGGGTCCAGCTGGCGATGATCCCCAGCCCGTTGTCGAAGCTCGTCGCCGCCTCGAACTCGACGCCCTGCGAGCGCAGGTCGAGCTGCACCTGCCGGTTCACGCCGGTCGAGGTGTCGTAGACCACGCCGTCCTCCTGCTCGATGTCGAAGAGCGCGGCCGACAGCAGGCTGTTGGTCCCGGGGATCGCGTACTTGATCCCCACCTCCTTCTGCAGCGCCGTCGTGGGCTTCGCGGGGGCGCCCACCGCCGCCGAGGCGGGCTCGTAGACCAGCCCGATGTTGGGCGAGAAGGACGTCGCGAGGTTGGCGTAGGGCGCAAGCCCGTTCCCCAGGTCGTAGCTGACCCCGATGCGGCCCGAGAACGCCTCGTCCGTGGTGTCCGTCCCCACCCGCGCGGCGTCGCGGGAGGTGGTCTCGACATGGTCCCAGCGCCCCGACAGGAACACCGTCAGGTCGCGCCACACCGCCTGGTCATGCACATAGAGCCCGATCTGGTTCTGGTTCTGCCCGCCCGAATAGGGAACCGCCGAGCTCCGGATCGAGGCCAGCGAGGCGTAGTCGACCAGCGAATTCGCGTCGTACTCCGCCCAAGTGTAGTCGATCCCCGCCAGCAGCGTGTGATCCACCGGGCCGGTCGCGATCTCGACCTGCGCCTGGTTGTCGATCGTGAACTGGGCCATGGTCTCGGTGTAGTGGCCCCAGTAGCGCGCCAGCGTCGGCGCGCCGGTGGAATAGAGGCCCGAGTACTGCAGGTCCGCGTCCACGTCGGCATAGCGGGCCTTCTGGCGCAGCGTGACCTGATCGGTCAGCTCATGCTCCAGCTCCCAGCCGATCCGCCACTGGGTCTGGTCGAAGTCGTTCCAGGCCGGGTCCGCCGAGGGGATCCGCGAGGCGACGCCGTAGCTGGAGTTCCAATACCCCGCCGTGCCGCCGGCGGTCGCCTCGCCGTACTCGCCCAGCAGGGTCAGGGTGGTGTCGGGCGTGATCTCCCAGCGCAGGGCGGGGGCGATCAGCAGACGGTCGTCGGGAAAGCCGACGAGCTCGGTCTCGGCGCTGCGCGCGAGGCCGGTGAGGCGGTAGCTCAGCGTCTCCGACCCCGGGACCGGGCCGGTCACGTCGAAGGCGCCCTGGTATCGGTCGTTGGTGCCGGCCAGCACCTCGACCTCGCGGAACGGCTCGTCCTTGGGCCGCTTGGAGACCATGTTGACGATCCCGCCCGGCCCCGAGACGCCGTAGAGCGACGAGGACGGCCCCTTCAGCACCGCGATCCCCTCCAGCGTCCAGGGATCGTTGCGGAACCAGGCGGACGGCCCGTTGTAGAGGCGCAGCCCGTCGCGGAACATGCCGGTGTAGTAGGCGGGGAAGCCGCGGATGTAATAGGCGTCGTAGCGGCTGTCGTAGCCGAAGGCGTTGATGTTGGCGCCCGTGGTGTAGGCCAGCGCGTCGAGCACCGTGCGGGGCTTCTGGTCCTCCATCTGGTCCTGGGTGACCACCGAGACCGCCTGCGGGATCAGCCGGATCGGCGTGTCGACCTTGGTCGCCTGGCGCCCCTCCTGCGCCACGTAGCCGTCCTGGCGGAGGGTGGAGTCGGATTCCGACTCGACCAGGATCGGGCTCAGCGTCACCGGCTCGGCGTCCTGAGCGAGCGCAGGGGAGGCGGCGGCGGCGGCGAGCGTGGCGATCAGCGCCAGCGGCGCCGCGCCGTCGCGAAGGACGCTCCTGTGGGGGCGGTCTGCGGTCATGGTCGGGTCCCTCTGCTTGCGCCGGCCCCCCGCGCGGAACGCCCGGGAGACCGACGGTTTTCGTCGGTCTTTCGCGCGCGGCGGCGCGCTCGCGGGTCGGGCTGGGTCCCGGGCCGCCGTCGGCGGCCGCCGGGCCTTGCGGGATGGGTCAGGCGCGCCAGTAGGCGACGCAGTCGCGCCGCCCCCGCGCGACGCCGAGCGCGTCGAGCCGGCCGCGCACGCGGCGCACCCCCGCCGCCTCGGCGGCGAACCACCAGCGGGCGGAGGGCGAGAGCGGCCGCGCCTCGGCGGCCTCGAGGAAGGCGTCCGCCAGCGCCTCGGCGCCGGCGTCGGGGGGCAGGATCTTCAGCGCGATCCCCGCGGGCGGCGCGAGATAGGCGGCCGCCTCGGCCGGCGCCGCGACCACCGCTAGCCCCTCCCGCCCGGCCGAGGCCGCGAGGATCCGCGCCAGCGCGGGCAGGGCGCAGAGGTCGGCCCCCGCCATCAGCGGCCCGTCGAGCGGCGGCGCCCCCGAGGGCCCGAGCACCCCCAGCCGCCAGCCCGGCCGCGCCCGCGCCGCCCAGCCGGCGAGCAGGTCGTCGCCGTGGACCACCGCGTCGACCTCGATCTCGCCGCTCGCGGCATCGGCCCGGCGCACGGTGTAGACGCGCGCGGCCAGCGTCGCCTCGCCCGCGGGCCAGGCGAGCCCGCCGTTGGGCTTCTGGCGCGGCCACTGCGCCGCGGACCCGTCGCAGGGCGGGACCAGCAGGCGCACATGCATCGGCGCGCCGGCATAGCGCGCCGCGTCCGCGCAGGCGAAGACCAGGCGGTCGAGCCCGGGCATGACGGCGTGCCGGCGCAGATAGGTCCATTCGCGGAAGTCGGCGGCGGGCGCGCCGGGGCGGGCGCCGTCGGACCAGCGCAGCCGCTCGGCCGCCTCGGCCGAAAGGTCGGCGAGCATGAACTCGGCCATCTCCTTCAGCCCGCGCAGGATCGCCTCGTCCCCGGCCTCGGCGGCCAGCGACAGGCCCCCGGGGGCGGGGAGGATGTCGACCGCCCAGCCCTCGCCCCGCATCGCGAGGCCGCCTGCGTCGGAGGGGCGGACATTGAGGCCCCAGCCCTCGGCCATGGCGGCGAGGCGCTGGAGCGCGTCCTGCGGATCGGAAAGATCCGCCAGCGCGCCGGCGGTCAGGGGGGCGGACATGGACCCTCGCGGGTTCGGGGAAGATCGGGGCGGCGACGACGCGCGAGATCTCGCGCGGGACCGTCGAACTGGCGACGGGCTGGCAGCGGCCCCTCCCGCCCCGTTAGCCCCGCGCCCCGGACGCGTCAAGCGCTCCGCCCGCCCGACGCGACGGCGCCTCGTCGGGCGGCCGCCCGGCGTTCGGGCGGGGGCGCGGGCGCCCCGGCCCCCCCGCCGCGGTCAGGCGGTGACGAGGCCGCTCGTCCACTCCACGATCTTCGCCGCCGGCTGGACGCCGGCCTGGCGCTTGGCCTCGCGGCCGCGGTGAAAGGCGATCAGCAGCGGGATGCCGCGGATGCCGTAGCGGGCGCCGGCCTGGGGCGCGGCCTCGGTGTCGAGCTTGGCGAAGCGGGCGCGGCCCTGCATCTGCTTCGCGGCCTTCGCGAACTCCGGCGCCATCATCCGGCAGGGGCCGCACCAGGCGGCCCAGAAGTCGACCACCAGCGGCAACTCGTCGGTGCGCGCCGCCTTCTCCAGCACGTCGAAGGAGACGTCCACCGGCGCGCCTGTCGCCAGGCCCGCGCCGCAGACGCCGCATTTGGGTCCCGCGCCCAGCTTCTCCGCAGGCACGCGGTTGGCCTGCCCGCAGGCCAGGCAGGTGAGCTTGATCGCCATCGCCGATCTCCTCGCATTCAAATCCGGCGATGCATGTGGGGGCGAGGGCCCCGCCGCGGAAGCCTCCGCGACGAGATCGCCGCGCGCGGGGGGCGGATCAGGCCGGCAGCTCGGCCGGCTCGCCGTCCACCCGCACTTCGCCCGCCACGTTGTCCACCACCACGTGGCAGTCGTAGATGGTCAGCGTGGGGCGGGTTCCGAAGCGGCTCTCCATCCAGGCGGGCCATTCGTCGTTGAACCAGGCCTGCGCGTTCTCGGCCGTGTCGAACATGTAGACGCCGCCGCCCCCCGCCTCGCCGTTGAGGTAGTGCTTGGAGATCAGCCCCTTCACCTCCCGGTAGATCGGGGCCGAGGCGAGCCCGCCCTTGATGGCGGCCTCCGCCGGCGGCTTGGGGCTGCGCGGGATCTGCACGAGCGCGATGATCATGGTCGGTATCCTCCCGGGTTGGGACGCGCGGTCTTTCGCCGGCGCGCCTCCGGTCACGATTGATGCGGGGCCGCGGCCCATGCATGGTGACCGGCCGGAAGGTTGGCTCAAGACGCCAGAGGCTGCAACGCCCGCGAGCCGCCGAAGGGGAGGAGACGACGTGACCGCCTGCATGCACGACCATGCGCAGTGGCCCGGGGGCGAGACCCTGGGCGCCTGCCGCCTGCTGACGCCCCGGACCACGCTCGCCGCCCTGTCGCTGGCGCGCGAGGGGCGGGTGATCGACCTCGGCCAGTCGGTGCAGGCCGACGCGCCGCGCATCCCGCCCAACCAGACGCCCTATGTGATGAGCCTCTCGGCCCGCTCCGCCGCGACGCTGAAGGTGCGCCGGGCGATGGGGGTCGAGAACGAGGTCGGCTCGAACCTCGAGCGCGTGGGCATGACCATGCACGTCGGCACCCACATCGACGCGCTGGGCCATTTCACCATCGGCGACCGCATGTTCGGGAACCGCAGCGCCGAAGAGGTGGTCGGGGACCAGGGCCTCGCCGAGCTGGGCGCCGAGCAGATCCCGCCCATCGTCACCCGCGCCCTGGTCATGGACCTCTCGGGCCTCGACGGGGGCGAGCATCTCGAGGCCGGCCGCCCCGTCGGCGTCGCCGATCTCGAGGCGTGGTGCGCGCGCACGGGCCTTGAACCCCGTGAGGCCGACGCGGTGCTGCTGCGCACCGGCTGGGGCCGCTTCTACATGACCGACAACCCCCGCTACGTGGCCGGAGAGCCGGGGCTCGACCTCCCCGCCGCCCGCTGGCTGACCGAGCGGGGCGTGGTCGCCATCGGGGCCGACACCATGGCCGTCGAGGTGCTGCCGGGGACCGATCATCCCCGCATCCTGATGCCCGTCCACCAGCACTGCCTGGTCGAGGCCGGGGTGCACCTGATCGAGAACCTGGCCCTCGACGCCCTGGCCGAGACCGGCGCGGCCGAGGTCTGCTTTATCGCCGCCGCCCCGAAGTTCACCGGCGCCACCGGCGCCCCCCTGCGCCCGCTGGCGCTGATCTGACCGCCGCAAGGGAGGACCGGATGCGAGCCCACGCAAGGCGCACCCCATGAGCGAGCCCACCTGGGACGCGATCGTCATCGGCAGCGGCTTCGGCGGCTCGATCACGGCCGCGCGCCTGGCCGAGGCCGGCGCCCGCACCCTGCTGCTGGAACGCGGCCCGTGGTGGGACACGGTCCCCACCCGCTCGATGGGCATCAAGTCCCGGGCGCCGTTCCCTCGCGGCCTGGGGATGCTGCGCCGCGCGGTCCGCACGCTGAACGGCGGCCGCACGCCGGGCGGCCGGCTGACGCTGAACAAGCGCGGCATGCTGGAATTCTTCTGGTCCCCGGGGATGGAGGTGATCTGCTCCTCGGGCGTCGGCGGGGGCAGCCACGTCTACTCCGCCGTGCACCGCCGCCCCGCCGCGCCCGACTACTGGGACGGCCACGTGGAGGGCATCTCCGAAGACAGCATGGCGCCCCACAACGCCGCCTTCCTCGCGCGCATCCAGTCCACGAAGCCGGGCGATCACAATCGCCCCCCCGGAACTTCGCGCGAGCGCTACCACAACCACCCCGCCGTCGAGCCCGCGATCCCCAAGGTCGACGTGCGCACCGGCTTCCTGCTGCCGGAAGACCCCGACGCCCCGAAGAAGATCACCGACGAGAACGGCGTCGAGCGGTGGGAGACCGACTACTGGTCCAACGACAACGGCTTCCTCGGCTCCCCCTCCGGCGCCAAGTCGAGCCTCGACATCCGCTACCTCGCCCCCGCCATGAAGAAGGGCCTCGAGGTCCGCGACCTGACCGAGGTCCGGACGATCCGCGCCACCGGCGAGGCCGACGCCCGCTACGAGGTCGAGGCCCGCGACCTGCGCCGCGGCCGCCCCCAGCGCCTGCGCGCCCGCACGGTGATCGTGGCGGCCGGGACCATGAACACGCTCCGCCTGCTGCTCACGAGCGTCGAGGCGGGCGGCCTGCCGCCGATCCCCGGCCTCGGCCGCCGCTTCTCGGGCAACGGCGACATGCGCGGGTTCTGGGACCTGAACGAGCCCGGCACGGACCTGACCCTCGGCCTGCCCTCGAAAGGGGGCATCTTCCTGCGCGACGCCGAGGAGCCGCGCGTCTCGATCGGGCTCAACAACCTCCCCAGCCTCGACTACTGGCCGGTCCCGCGCAAATGGCGGGAGCGGCTGAAGCGCGGCTCGGTCGCCTCCGCCATGGGGGTGGATGCGGCCGACGGGGTGGTGCGGCTGGAGAACGGGCGGCTGAAGATCGACTTCGACCCCGCCAACAGCCCGATCTACGCGCGCGTCTACGAGACCATGCAGCAGCTCGCCCGCGAGGCCGGGGGGACGATGCGCATGGGCCGCCGCCCCTCCTCGGTGCACCCGATGGGCGGCGCCTGCCTGGGCCTGCCCGAGGCGGGGGGCGTGGTCGACGCGGCCGGCCAGATCCACGGCCTGCCGGGCCTGCACGTCGCCGACGCCGCCGCCCTGCCGGCCCCGACCGCGGCCCCGCCCACCCAGTCGATCGCCGCCTGGGCCGAGAACGTCGCCGCCCGCCTCACCGCCTGAGCGGACCTGAGACGCAGAAAGCCCCGGCGCGCGCCGGGGCTCTCGGGTTCCGCGATGCGGCGCGCCTCAGCCCTCGGTCGTCACATGCACCGCGGGCTTCGCGCCCCCGTGCCAGTCGCCGCCCAGCGATCGCTCCACCTGCGCCGCGAGCTGCAGCAGCAGCCCGTCGCGCCCCTGCGCCGCCTGCAGGTGCATTCCCAGCGGCAGGCCGTTGGCGTGGCGGGCCATCGGGATCGACAGGCCCGGCGTGCCGCACAGGTTGTTCAGCGGCGTGTAGGCGAAGAACCCCCACAGGTTCTCGAACCAGGCCAGCGGCGAGGGCTCGGAGGTCGTGGTCAGGTACTCCGTCGTCCCGATCCGCGGCGTCTCCCGCGCGGTGATCGGGGTCAGGATCACGTCCCAGCTCTCGAAGAACGCGCCGAAGGCGCGCGAGGTCTCGTTGAACGCATACTGCATGTCCGAGCGCTCGGTGAAGGAGGCGTCCTTGCCCTCCTCCCAGATGCGGATGTTCATCGGCTCGATCAGGTCCGCGGGGGGCGTCTCGAGGCCCCGCGCGCGGAGCAGGTTGTTCACCGTCTGCGCGAACTGGGTGATGTAGCAGGTGGTCTGCGCGGCGTAGGCCTTCTCGAAGTCCACCGTGGGGACGACCCATTCGACATGGTGGCCGAGGTCCTCGAACACCTTCGCGACCCGCTCCAGCTCGGCCGCGATATGGGGCGTCGCGCGGTAGGGCCCCCACTCATGGCTGACCGCGATCTTCAGGGGCCTGGGGTCGCGCTGGATCATCTCCAGGAACGGAACCTCGGGCGTCCAGTAGGGCATGTATTCCCCGGGCGCCCCGCCCCGGCAGGCGTCCACGAAGGCGGCGGTGTCGCGCACCGTGCGGCTGAGGCAGCCCTGCGTCGACACCGGCGCCGCGTAGTCCGAGGCGTAGGGCGCGACCGAGAAGGTCCCGCGCGAGCTCTTCAGCCCCACCAGCCCGCAGACCCCCGAGGGAATGCGGATCGAGCCGCCCCCGTCCGTCCCGTGCCCCAGCGGGAACACCCCCGCCGCGACCGAGGCCGCCGTGCCCGCCGACGACCCGCAGGACGTGTAGTCCGTGTCCCACGGGTTGCGGGTGACGTAGACCTCGGGGTTCTCGGCGGACGAGCAGCAGCCGAACTCCGGCGTGGTGGTCCGCGCCATGATGTTCAGGCCCGCGGCCTTGATCTTCGTGGTGAGGAACGCGTCCGACGTCGGCCGGTTGCCCGCCATGAACTTCGAGCCCTGCTCCTGCAGCCGCCCCGCCACGGTCGGCCCGAGGTCCTTCATCGGGAAGGGCACGCCCGCGAACACGCCCCCCAGGTCGGTCCCCCCGGCCGAGGCGTCGGCGATCGCGTCGTCGAAGCACTCGATCACCGCCTCGATCCTGGGGTTGGTCAGGGCGGCGGCCGCGGCGGCCTGGGCGGCCAGCTCCTCGGGCTTCACCTCGCCGGAGCGGACCAGCTCGGCCAGGCCCAGACCATCGCGCGCGGACCACTCGTCCCAGCTCAACACCGTCGTCACGTCGTTTCCAGTCTTCGAAGGGAGGCGGCCGGAAGCGGTCGCCGGAAGGAAAGAAGGGGCGATAATGGTCCGGACCATGCGCGAACGGAAGGCCCCCGGCCTGCGTCGAGATGCCGGCGACGCAACGGCAGGCGGGGGCGGGGCCCCGGGCCTGACCCGGGGCCTCCTGCGCAACGGTTGCGGACGGCGCCCGATGCGGGCGTCTCGCGGCGCCCCCGGGTCCGGCTCGAGGGCGGGCGTCGGGCAGAGGCCCCGGGTCAGGCCCGGGGCGCCCTTGGGGCGCGGCGCGCCGCTGCGCCCCGGCGGGCCGGTTCAGCGGGCCAGCATCGCCTCGACCAGCTCCTGCACCGCCAGCGCCTCCTCGACGGTGGCCAGCCGGTGCGGCTCGCCGCGCATCATCCGGTCGAGATGGTCGAGCTGCGCGCGCAGGCTCTCGGCGCGGGGATCGGCGGGCTCCTCGCCCACCGGCTCGAAGGCGCCGCCGTCGGAGACCGCGGTGCGGTAGAAGTCCGAGATCCGCCAGCTCCGCTTCGACCCCGTGACCGTCACCTCCTGCCGGTCCGGCTGCACGCCGCCGACCGAGCCGAAGACCGACACCGGCACGCCGGCGGCGTTCTCCAGCCGGGCGGCGATATGCGTCTCGCACAGCGCCGGATCGGCCGGATAGGCGGGCTTCGCCCAGACCAGCGACAGCGGTCCCAGCACCCGGCCCGAGAAGAACAGGAAATGCGAGATCACCTCGCGCACGTAGCCGCCCTCGGCCGCGAAGCGCAGCCAGTCGGCCTCGATCTGCCAGGCGCGGGGCCAGTGCGGATAAGTGACCACGATGTCGACGCCGCGATCCTCGCCGCGCCCCTCGTCCCCGAGCACCGCCGCCAGCGCCGCGCCGGCGGCCTGGGTGAAGTTCACCGCCGCGGGCGTCCCCGCCGCGGCCAGCCGCGCGGCGAGGTCCCGGCTCTCGGCCACGTCGACGCCGAAGGGCTTCTCCAGGAACACCGCCTTGCCCTGCGCCGCGGCGGCCAGCGCGTAGGCCTTGCGCGGGGCGGGAGGGCAGGCGAGGTAGACCACGTCCGCCGCCTCGATCGCCGCCTCGGCCGAGCCGACGATCGTCCCGGGCGCCAGCCGCGCCGCCTGGGCGCAGGCCTCGGCCGAGGGATCCCAGGCCGCGACCGCCTCGAAGGCCGGATGGCGGCCCATGTGCTCGATCATCCGCCGACCCATGATCCCCAGGCCGATCACGCCGACCTTCCACGTCTCGCCCATCGCGAAGCCTCTCCCTGTCGTTGCGCCCCCTGAATGCCGCGCCGCCCGCACGAGGTCCAGCCCGCCGCCGCGCCGCCTGCGGACGGCGGCGCTTGCCGGGGCGGCGCGGGCGGCCCTATCGTTCCCGATGCAACCGTATTCCCGACGCCCCCGCGCGGGATCCCCCCACGACCGACGCCCGCCCCGGCCCCCGGCCGCCCGGCGCGCGCCACCCGGAGACGCCCATGCCGACCACCCTCGTCCGCAACGCCGCCTGGGCCGTCGTCTGGGATCCCGCCCGCGCCCGCCAAGTCTACGCCCGCGACGTCGACCTCGCCTTCACGGACGACCGCATCGTCCACGTCGGCCCGGACTTCGAGGGCGAGGCCGAGACGGTGATCGACGGCGCCGGGCTGATGGTCATGCCCGGCCTCGTCGACATCCACGCCCATCCCCAGAGCCAGCCCGTCCAGCGCGGCCTGCGCGAGGAGCACGGCGTGCGCCACCACTACATGACCGGCCTCTACGAGAGGATGCAGGCCTTCGGCGGCTTCACCCACGAGGACATGGAGGCCGGGTTCGAGGCCGCGGCCTGCGAGCTGCTCCTCTCGGGCGTCACCACGCTGTGCGACATCGGCGCCTTGTTCCCGCGCTGGACCGAGCTGTTCGTGCAGAGCGGCCTGCGCGGCTTCCTCGCCCCCAGCTTCGGCTCGGGGACCTGGAAGCTGGAGGTGGACCACCGGCTCGACTTCGCCTGGAACGAGCAGGGCGGGCGCGACGGGCTCGACGCGGCGCTGGCCTTCATCGACGGGCTGGCGCACGAGCCCTCGGGCCGGCTGACGGGCGTGGTCTCCCCCTCCCAGATCGAGAACTGCACGGGCGAGCTGCTGCGCGACGCCTTCGACGCGGCCTGCGAGCGCAAGGTCCCCTACACGTTCCACGCCGCCCAGGGCGTGTGGGAGGTGCAGGAGATGCTGCGCCGTCACGGCCGAACCCCGATCCAGTGGGCCAACGACCTCGGCGTGCTGGCGCCGGGCACGATCCTGGGGCACGCGATGTTCCTCGACCGCCACTCCTGGATCCGCTGGTGCACGGACGAGGACCTGGGCATCCTCGCCGACAGCGGCACGGCGGTGGCGCACTGCCCGACGCCGTTCTCGCGCTATTCGCACCTGATGGAGAACTTCGGCGACTACGTGCGCGCGGGCGTCACCATGGGCATCGGCACCGACTGCAGCCCCCACAACATGATCGAGGAGATGCGCAAGGTCTCCACCTTCGCGCGCATCGCCGGGCGCGACGTCGAGGCGACCTCGCTCGACCAGGTGTTCCACGCGGCGACGGTGGGGGGGGCGACGGCGCTGATGCGCGACGACATCGGGCGGCTGGCGCCGGGGATGAAGGCGGACGTGGTGCTGGTGGACCTTGCGAATCCGTGGATGCGCCCGGTGCACGACCCGCTGCGCAGCCTGGTGTTCCACGCCGCCGACCGGGCGGTGCGCGACGTCTTCGTGGACGGCCGCCAGGTGGTGGCCGACGGGCAGGTCCTGACCCTCGACGCCGCCTCCGCCTGCGCGCGGCTGGAGGAGGCGCAGGTGCGGATGATGGCGGGCGTCCCCGACCGCGACCACCTCGGCCGCACCGCCGAGCAGATCGTCCCGCGCAGCCTGCCGTTCTGACGAGACGGGGGCGCCGCGTCCCTCCGCCGGCCCCTCGCGGCCCCCCCCCCCGGCGCCTCCTCGCCGGCGATCGGGGCGCAGGCATCGCCCCCCTCTGCGCCCCGGCCGGGCGCGGCGCGCCCGCCCTCGGGGCGCGCCCTCGCCGCCTCCGCGGCGGGGCCGCGGGGGCGGCGCCGGGGGGGGCGTTCGGGCCGCCTCCGGCCCGCCTATTGCGCGACAGGGCTTGCTCCCGGGGCCGGTTCGGCGCACACGCCTTGCGCAACGGGCGCGGCGCCCGGTGGGCGGGAGACGTCGGGTCGCATCCGTCCCGGTCGCCGCCGCCCCCATCTGAGCGGTCCGGCGGGAGACGGCTCCCTCCGGCGACGGCGAGAAGGACAGGGGCGGATCATGCAGGCGACGGGCGGGCTCGGCAAACGATCGCTGGCCCTATCGCTCTTGCGGGCGGCGAACTCGCGGCGCGGAGCCGACAAGATCACCGTCGGCGAGATCCTCGCCGCGCTGGGCGAGCGCTCCTTCGGCTGGACCTTCCTGCTGTTCGCCATCGTCAACATGCTGCCGCTGCCCATCGGCGCCACGCTGGTCACCGCGATCCCGCTGATCCTGCTCTCGCTGCAGCTCGTGCGCGGACGGCGCAGCGTGACCCTGCCGCGGCGGGTGATGGCGATCGAGGTGGGACGCGAGGCCTTCCGGCGCAGCATCCACCGCCTGCGCCCGGTGATGCGGCCGGTCGAGAGGGTGCTCAAGCCCCGCTTCCCCGCCCCCTTCGCCCCGGGACGCGAGCGCCTGCTGGGGCTGATGCTGCTGCTGATCTCGGTGGCGCTGTTCCTGCCGATCCCGCTGTCCGCCTGGGGTCCCGCGATCTCGATCCTGATCTGCGCCCTGGGCCTGATCGAGGAGGACGGCGTGGTCCTGCTCGCGGGCTTCGTCGCCGGCGCGATCTCCATCGCGATCACCATCGGCGTGGTGGCGATGATCGTCTTCGAGGCCTCGATCCTCCTCTAGCCGCCGGGCGCCGCGCCCAGCAGCTCCAGGATCGCCTCCGCCACCCGGTCGTGGGCCTTGCCCAGGTGGTGCCCGCCCGGGAGCGCCAGGGTCGCGGCCCCGGGCAGGGGCGGGTCGCAGGCCGAGCTCTCCTCCTCCGCGCCCCGCACGCACAGCACCGGCAGCGCGGGGGGCAGCGCCGCGATCTCGGCGGCGACGTCGGCCGCCCCGGTGGCGCCGCCCAGCCAGCCGGCGGGCGAGATCTCGAACCCCGTGCGCCGCTCCGGCGCCAGCAGCACGAGACCCGCGAGCCGCGCCTGCGCCGCCGCGGGCAGCCGGCGCAGGGCGAAGGGGGCGACGTTGGCGCCCATCGAGAAGCCGATCACCAGCACCGGCCGCTCCCCCCACGCGGCGCTGCGCCGGGCGATCAGGCCGGCGAGCTCGCGCGCCATCGCCTCGGGCCGCTTCTCCCGCCACAGCCAGCGCAGCAGCGAGACGCCGGCCACCGGCACGCCCTGCGCCGCCAGCTGGTCGGCGACCTGGGCGTCGAAGGCCGCCCAGCCGCCGTCGCCCGAGAGGAAGATCGCGAAGACCCCGCGCTCCGCCGCGCCCGGGGGGACGGGGTGCAGGACCACCGGCATCGGCTCCCCCGCCGCGCCTTCGCGGAAGGCGACGTCGGCGCCCGAGACGGCCCACGCCGTCTCGAGGAAGCCGACCGAGACCGCCGCCGGCCCCGCGTCCGGCGTCCCGCGCCGGGGCCGGATCCGCTCCCCGTCCGGCGCGACGGCGGCGACGCCGGGCAGCGGGGGCAGGGGCGAGCGTCCGGCCGCGTCCGTCAGGTCGAACCAGCGCACCGGGGCCTTGGCGAGCCGGCCGGCCGTCGCCGCCTCCGCCGCCTCCGGGCAGCCCGGCGCGGGGGCGAGGCGGTCGGTGGCGAGGCCCTTGACCGCGTCCGGCGCCGCCGCGGCCATCGCCAGCGCCAGGCCCGCGCCTTCCTCCCGGCCGACCAGCGTCGGCGGGATCGCGCCGACCCCCGCCCGCGCCGTCGCCGCGCGGACCAGCGCCGTCGCCGCGCGTCCGGCCTCGGCGCAGTCGCGGGGCAGGCGGCGCAGGTCCAGCCCCACCACCAGCGCCCGCCCGCGCGCGAGCCGCGCCGCCCGCGCCTCCAGCCCCGGGGTCCAGCCCTCGGCCCCCGAGATCATCACCACGACCGAGCGCGCGGCTTCCGCCGGCAGATGCAGGGCGGCGGGGGCCGCCCCCTCCGGCGACGCGCGCCCGGCGGCCAGCGCGGCCAGCAGCAGCACGAGGCCGGCCAGCGCCGCCAGCAGCAGCGCGAGGCCGACCGGCGCCGCCGCCGCCGGCGATATGCGGATCCTCGGGGCCATCTCGCCCCCGGCAATAGGCGGCGGAGGGTGGCCAGCCGGTTAAGGCCGGCCTGCGCCGCCCCTCAGGCCGGCCCCAGCGCCAGCCCCGCGTGGCGGGCCTTCAGCTGCAGGCCCAGCAGGCGCGAGTAGAAGCGCGACTGGGCGAGATTGCCGCCCATGAACCACAGCCCCGGCTCGGGCGTGGGCTTCCACATGTTGCGAAGCTCCCCCTCCCAGGGCCCCGGATCGCCGCGCACGCCCGAGCCGTAGCCCCAGCAGCGCCCCACGCGCGCGGCGGTCTCGGGGTCGATCAGGCGGGCGACCCATTCCTCCATGGCGCCGAAGCCGGTGGCGTAGACGATCATCTCGGCGGGCAGGACCTCGCCGTCGTCGAGCTCCACCCCCTCCGCCCGCAGCCGCGCCACGCCCTTGCCAGAGCGCAGCCCGATGCGTCCGTCGATCACCATCGCGCAGGCGCCCACGTCGAAGTAGTAGCCCGAGGCGGTGCGGGGATACTTCAGCATCCCCGTGCCGTCCTCGCCGAAGTCCAGCGCGAAGCCCGCGGCCTCGAGCGCGTCGTAGAACCCCGCCTCGTCCTCGCGCACCTTCGCCCAGAGGCGCCGCGCGTTCTCCTCCTGCACCCGGAAGGGGGAGGCGGCGAGCATCAGGTCCGCCCGCTCCGTCGTGACCCCCCGCTCCACCGCCTCCTGCGAGAACAGCGGCCCGAGCATCGGGCCGATCACCGTCGTCTGCTGCACGATCATCGTGGACGAGCGCTGGATCATCACAGGCTTCGCGCCATGCGCGGCGAGGTCCGCGGCGATGTCATGGGCGGAGTTGTTGGCCCCCACGATCACCACGCGCCGGCCCTCCATCCCCTCGCCCGAGGCGAACTCGGAGGAGTGGAGCTGCACGCCCCCGAACGCCTCCCGCCCCTCGAACTGCGGAACCTTCGGGAAGCCGGCGTTGCCCACCGCCATCACCAGGTGCTTGGGCGAGAGGGTCACGGTCTCGTCCCCCCGCTTCAGCGTCACGGTCCAGCCGTCGCCCTCGCGCGCGGCGCCCAGACACTCGGTCCCCGTCCAGACGACCAGCTCCATCGCGTGGGAATAGGCGGCGAGCCAGTCGCCCATCTTGTCCTTGGGGGTGAACACCGGCCAGAAGTCGGGGAAGGGCATGTAGGGCATGTGGTCGTACCAGACCGGGTCATGCAGGGTCAGCGCCTTGTAGCGCGAGCGCCACTGGTCCCCGACCCGCGGATGACGGTCGACGACCAGATACGGAACCCCCAGCATCTCCAGCCGCGCGGCGAGCGCCAGCCCCGCCTGACCGCCGCCGACGATCAGGACGTAGGGGTCTTCGCCCTGTCCATACTGTTCGCCCTTCGCCGCCAGCCGCTCCTTCCAGTTGCGGCCCTGCGCGTCCTCCACCAGCCCCGAGGGCCGGCGGGCGCGCAGCGGCTCGGGGTGGTCGTGGAACCCCTCCAGCGTCAGCATCAGCGTGCGGCAGCGGCCGTCCTGCAGCCGCACGTAGCCCCGCCCGTGGCCCAGCGCGGTCTCGAAGGCCACGAAGCCTTCCTGCGCGGGGTCGGCGCCGGGGAGGAGGGGCGGCGCCTCGGCCGTCACCTTCAGACCGGCGTCGGCGCCGGCCGAGCAGGCGAAAGCGGCGATGGCCGGGGCGCCCTCGATCGTCTGCAGCGTGCCGCCGGCGGCCACGAAGTCGCGCCAGAAGCCGCCCGGCTGGAACAGCGCCTCGACGGCGGAGGGATCGCGGGCGCAGACGGCCTCGGTCAGGCTGCGGGCCCAGGTCTCGATCGACATGCTCAGTCCTCCGAGACCATCAGGCCGGCGGTCTCGCCGCCGTCCACCGTCACCACGTCGCCCGTCACGTAGCCCGAGCGCGGAGAGATCAGCCAGGCCACCGCCTCGGCCACGTCCTCGGCGAGGCCAAGGCGGGCCATCGGGATGCGGGCCGTCAGCAGCTCCCGCCGCCCGGGGAGCGACAGGGTGCGCCCCATCATCCGGGTTTCGATCTGGCCGGGGCAGACGGCGTTGATGCGCACCTCCGGCCCGATCTCCAGCGCCAGGCTCCTGGTCAGCCCGATCAGCGCGGCCTTGGAGGCGGTGTAGAGCGCCAGCCCCCGCTCCCCCGCCTTGCCCGCCACCGAGGCGATCATCACCACCGAGCCGCCCGCAAGCGCCCCCAGCAGCCGCGCCGTCAGCATCGTCGGCGCGCGCAGGTTCAGGTCCATCACCCGGTCGTAGAGCGCGTCGTCGGTCTTCGCGAAGTCGGCCCGCACCCCCACGCCCGCGTTGTTCACCAGCCCCGAGAGCCGCCCGCCCGACAGCGCCAGCGCCCGGTCCGCGGCGGCGTGGATGCCGGCGGCGGAGCCGAGGTCGGCCTCGAAATAGGTGGCGCCGGGGATCTCGGCGGCGAGCGCCGCGCCCGCCTCGGCGTCGCGGCCGCAGAACAGGACGGGAAAGCCCTCGTCGGCCAGCAGGCGCACGCAGGCGGCGCCGATTCCATGGGTTCCGCCGGTGACCAGGACGGGGGCGGCGTCGGCGGGGGCGTAGGCGCGGGGCATCGCGGCTCCTCCAGGGGTCACAGGGGCGGGCGCGCGAAGGGCCCGCGCGCCTGCTCGAAGGCATGGGCGGCCTGCAGCACGCCGAGGTCGTCGAAGCGCCGGGCGACGATCTGCAGCCCCACCGGCAGGCCCGCGGGGGTGACGCCGCAGGGCACGGAGCAGGCCGGATCGCCCGACATGTTGAACGGGTAGGAGAACTGCGCCCAGGCGAGCCAGTCCCAGGCGTGCGCGTGCCAATGCTCGGGCTGCACAAGCTCCACCGGGAAGGCCGCGACCGAGGCGGCAGGGGTGACCAGGAGGTCGTAGGCCTGAAGGGTCTGCGCGATCTGCGCCACGTAGGCGAACTTGCGCTCGCGCCAGTCGAGGTAGTCGGTGGCGGAGTAATGCGCCCCCTCC
Source organism: Albimonas pacifica (assembly GCF_900113695.1). Taxonomy (GTDB): domain Bacteria; phylum Pseudomonadota; class Alphaproteobacteria; order Rhodobacterales; family Rhodobacteraceae; genus Albimonas; species Albimonas pacifica. Next base: position 144,052 of record NZ_FOQH01000001.1, read on the forward strand.
CGGATGCAGGCGACGAGGTCCGCGCCCATGCGCGCCTCATACTCCTCCAGCAGGGCGGCGCGGCGGCCGAGGAAGGCCGTCCAGTAGAAGCGGCCGAGGTCGGGGCCCAGCGGCCCCCAGGGGGGCGAGATCTCCTCGACCTGCGCGCCCAGATCCTCCAGCGACTTCACGGCGCGGGCCACGACCTGCGCCACCTCCGGGTCGACGCGGGCATGGCCGAGGTCGGGGGAGAAGGCGATGCGCCGGCCCCGCAGCGGGCGGTCGAGCAGGGCGGGATAATCGGCGGGCGGCGCCTCGGCGCTGGTGTGGTCGAGGGGGTGGGGCCCGGCCATGACCTTCAGCATCGCCGCCCCATCGGCGACCGTGCGGGTCATCGGCCCGATGTAGGCCGCGTAGTCGGTGTTCGAGACGGGCACATGCGGCACCCGCCCGTAGGTCGGCTTCAGCCCGAACACGCCGCAGAAATGCGCCGGCATCCGGATCGAGCCCGCCCCGTCCGAGCCCAGATGCAGCGGCCCGAACCCCGCCGCCGCGGCCACGCCCGCGCCGGCCGAAGAGGCGCCCGCGTTCAGCCCATGCCCCCAGGGATTGTGGGTGATCCCGTTGACCGGGTTGCGGCTGATCCCCGACCAGGCGAATTCCGACATGGTGGTCTTGCCGACGATCACCGCCCCGGCCGCGCGCAGCCGCGCCGTCACCGGGTTGTCCGCCGCCGCCGGCCCCTTGCGCACCGCCCAGGACCCGGTCTCGGTCGGCTGGCCCGCGACGTCGTAGAAATCCTTGATGGTGACCGGCACGCCCTCCAGCGGCCGCGCCTCGCCCGCGGCGAAGCGGGCGTCGGAGGCGCGAGCCGCCGCCATCGCCTCCTCCGCCATCACCGAGGAGAAGGCGTTCAGTCCCGGATCCAGCGCCTCGATCCGGCGCAGCACGGCGGCGACCGCCTCGGAAGGCGCGGCCTCGCCCGCCGCGTAGAGGCCGTGCAGCTCGCGCGCGGAGGCGTAGCCGAACGCGTCGTCGGTCAGGGACATGGCGGTTTCCTCGGCGGGGGGATCAGGACGGGGAGATCAGGACGGGGAGGTCAGGGCGGGGGATCAGCGGCCCATGGCGGCGAGGCGCGCGGCCACCGGGGCGGGGACGGGGGGCAGGTCGGCGTTGCGCGCGCGCAGGTCGCGGAAGGCGGCCTCGGTCGCTTCCAGCACGCGGTCGACGTCGGCGGGGGTCATCGCGGCGTTCGCGAACATGTTGTGGTAGGGGCTCAGCAGCGCCCCGTTCTCGATCGCCACGTCGCAGAAGCGGTAGATGCGGCGCAGGTCCGCGTCCTCCTCGAAGCGGAAGAGGGGCATGGCCGCAGGTCCGCTCTGCACGAAGCCGAAGTCGTGGCGGGCGGCCTGCTCGGCCAGCCCCTCGCGCAGGCGGCGGGCGGCGGTCTGCAGGCGGTCGAGGTAGCCGCCCTCGGCCACCTGCGCCATCACCTCCAGCGCCGCGGCCATCGGCGCGGCGGAGAACCAGAACGAGCCGGTGACGAACACCGAAGCCGCCGCTGCGCGGACCTTCTCCGCCCCCGTCACGGCCGAGATCGGCTGGCCGTTGCCCAGCACCTTGCCCCAGCAGGTCAGGTCGGGGGCCACGCCCAGCCCCTCCCACGCGCCGCCGGCGGCCAGGCGGAAGCCGGTGCGCACCTCGTCGAGCATCACCAGCGCGCCGGCGCGGTCGGCGAGCTCGCGCACCTTCCGCGCGAAGGCCGCGTCGACGTCGAGCTGGTCCTCGAAGGTCTCGTGGCGATGGGGGGTGAGGAGGATGGCGGCCAGGTCCTCGCCCGCCGCCTCCACCGCCGCCTCGAGGCCGGCGAGGTCGTTGTAGTCGAAATGGGCGATATGGGCGCGCTCCTCGGGCAGCACGCCCACGGGGCGGGGCGTGCACCAGGGCTGGGCGCCGTGGTAGGAATTGCGCGCGGTCAGGATCACCCGGCGGCCGGTGCAGGCGCGCGCGATCATCACCGCCATGCCGGTCGCGTCCGAGCCGTTCTTGCAGAACATCGCCCATTCGGCGTCCGCGATGCGCGCCACCATCGTCTCGGCCAGCTCCACCATCAGCGCCGAGGGGCCGGAGGCGGTGTCGCAGACCTCCATCTGCGCGCGGGCCGCGGCCAGCACCCGCGGCTCGCCATAGCCCAGCAGGTTGGGTCCGAAGGCCGAGAGCAGGTCGACGTATTCGCGCCCGTCCACGTCCCACAGGCGGCAGCCCTCGGCGCGGGCGTAGAACTGGGACGCGCTCGGCGGGGCCAGCGTGGTCGCCATGTGCCCGTACATGCCGCCGGGGATCGCCTTCGCGGCCCGCGCCCGAAGCGCCCTGTCCGCCTGTCCGCTCGTCATGTCGCTCCCCTCGGCCGGTCTCCTGCGCGGCACGCTAGGCCCGATGCCGCGGCCCGGCGAGCGCTTTTTCGCCGCGCGCAGGCGCAGCGCCCCCGCTCAGGCCCCTGCTCAGGCCACCGCTCAGGCCACCGCTCAGGCCCCCGGGGCGCCGCCCGGATCGGCGCCCGAACCGGCATAGGTGCGCGCCTCGATGGGCGTGGTCTCGATGGCCTCGAGGAGGCGGGCCAGCAGCAGCTCCTCCGCCCGGTTCTTCACCGCATGCTCGTTCCAGACCACGTGCACGTCGATGGCGGGCAGGCCGGCGTAGGGCGGCACCTGCCACAAGAGCCCGTCGCGCACGTCCCGCTCGGCCACATGCACGGGCAGGGGGCCGACGCCGAGCCCCGCCACGATCATCCGGCGCACCTCCTCGAGATGCGAGGACAGCCCGGTGATCTTCTGGCCCAGCTCCGCCTCGGCCCGCATCAGCGTGACGGGCCGCAGCACGTCCTGCAGCCGGTCCGTCTCGAAGCTGACCGAGCGGTGGCCGGCCATGTCCGACATCTGCAGGTCGCGGCGCCCGAACAGCGCATGGGGCGGGCCGCAGAACAGGCCGAAGAACTCGCGATACAGGCGACGGTACTCCAGCCGCGGGTTGTGGTCGCGCACCAGGCAGACCGCGAAGCTGGAGCGCTTGGCCATCACCTCGGCGATGGCGTCGGCGCTCGACAGCACGTCGATCGAGACCGTGGCGTGGGGGTGGTCGGCATGGAACGCGGCCAGCGCCCGGTCGAACAGCGGGCAGACCACGTGGCTCGCCACGCTGATCTTCACATGCCCCTGCACCTCGTCGGTCAGCTCGCGCATCAGGGTCGAGAGCCGCAGGACCGAGCCGTTGATCTCCAGCGCCTCGCGATACAGCAGCCGCCCCGCGTCCGTCAGCGCATAGCGCCCCGGCGAGCGGTCGATCAGCTTGCGCCCGATCCGCTCCTCCAGCCGTTTCAGCGCCGCCGAGACCGAGGGCTGCTTCAGCCGCAGCCGCTGGGCGCCCTCGGTGATCGAGGGGCTTTCGGCCAGCACCACGAAGGTGCGCAGCAGGTTCCAGTCGAGCTCGCGCGCGATGCGCTCGGGTTCGGCGCGGGGGGTGGGGACGGCGCGAGCCATAGACGGTGCCTCTAGTCACAATTCTCGATATCTATTTGATCTATGTCGCGCGGCGCCGCCATCCTTTTCGCATCAGCGAAAAGGTGGGACATCGCCCATGTCGTCCGTCGAGGCCCGCGAGGCGCGCCAGCCCTGGATCCTGCTCTCCCCGGCCCTGACGGCCGTGGGTCTGCTGCTGTTCGTGCCGCTGATCTTCATCGTGGTCTACAGCTTCTGGCTGCGCACGGCGACGGGCGCGGACGTGGCGGGCTTCCACCTCGACAACTGGGCCGAGGCGCTGACCGACGCCTTCTACCGCGACATCCTGATCTCGACCCTGCGCATCGCCGCGATCACCACCGTCGTCTGCGCGCTGGCGGGCTATCCGGCGGCGTATTTCATCGCGCGCTCGCGGGGCAACAAGATGATCCTGCTGCTGCTGCTGATGCTGCCGTTCTGGATCAGCTACATCATCCGCACGATGAGCTGGATCAACATCCTGGGCGTCTCCGGGGCGATCAACTCGGCGCTCATGGCGCTGGGCGTGATCTCCGAGCCGATCAACATGCTCTACAACGAGACGACGGTGATCCTGGGGCTGGTGCACTTCCTGCTGCCCTTCATGATCCTCAACATCTACGTCTCGCTGGAAGGCATCGACACCAACCTCGAGGACGCGGCGACCTCGCTCGGCGCGACCCGCTGGCAGTCGTTCCTGGAGGTGACGCTGCCGCTCTCGCTGCCGGGGCTCGCGGCCGGGGGGCTGCTGTGCTTCGTGCTGGGGGCGGGGACCTACATCACGCCGCTGGTGCTGGGCGGCCCGACGGACGCGATGTTCGCGAACCTCGTGTTCGAGGCGATCATCACCCAGCTGAACTGGCCGCTCGGCTCGGCGCTCAGCCTGATGCTGCTGGCGGTGCTGGGGCTGCTGGTCGCGATCTACAACCGCTACCTGGGCATGGCCCAGCTGATGAAGGGGCTCGGCTGATGGGCAGGTTCTCCCTCGGCTGGGCGGCCGTCTCGACCTGGGCCGTGCTGGTCTACGTCTTCATGTTCCTGCCGGTGGCGGTGGTGGTGCTGCTGAGCTTCAACGCCTCCCAGTTCGGCGCCTTCCCGATGACCGGCTTCTCCTTCCGCTGGTTCGTGGAGCTGGCCGAGAACGAGGCGATCCTGCGCGCCTTCCGCACCTCGATCGTGCTGGGCCTGCTGACCGCGGTCATCTCCACGACGCTGGGCGTGCTGGCGAGCCTCGCCCTGGTCCGCTACCGCGTCCCCGGCGCCAACACGATCTCGACCTTCCTGATCGCGCCCATCCTCGTGCCCGAGGTGGTGCTGGCCGTGGCCCTGCTCCTGTTCCTCAACTTCCTGGGCCTGCACAAGAGCTTCGCGCTCCTCCTCTTCGGCCATGTGATCTTCACGCTGCCTTTCGTGGTGCTGGTGGTCCAGGCCCGCCTGATCGCCATCAAGCCGGAGCTGGAGGAGGCGGCGCAAAGCCTCGGCGCCTCCCCCATCCAGACCTTCTTCGCGGTCACCCTGCCGCTGATGGCGCCTGCGGTGGCGGCCGGCGCGCTCTTCGCCTTCACCATCAGCTTCGACGACATCACCGGGACGCTGTTCTGGAAGCCCGGGGGCGTCGAGACCGTGCCCACCCAGATCTTCGCCATGCTGCGCAACTCGATCTCCCCCGAGATCAACGCGCTGGGCACGGTGATGATCGTGATGACCGTCGGCCTGCCGCTGATCGGCGCCGCCGTCGCCCGCCGCCTCGCCGCCCGATCCGGCGGCTGAGACCCCTATGGACCGGGCCGCCAGACGCCCGGCCGCCCCCATCCCGACAAGGAGACCGACATGACCCGCAAGATGGACGCCACCACCCGCTACGAGCGCGCGCGAGAGCGTGTGCTGAACGGCGACCTCGACCGCCGCAAGTTCATGGGCCTGCTGGGCGCCGCCGGCGCCGCCTATGGCCTGGTGACCCCCTACCGCGCCCTGGCGCAGTCGGTCTCCGAGGTGCGCTTCGACGGCTGGGGCGGGGTGGTCTCCGAGGCCCTGCGCGCCAACGCCTTCGATCCCTTCACCGCCGAAACCGGGATCACCGTCGTGGACGGCACCTTCGGCGGCGGCGACGAATACCTCAGCCGCGTGAAGGCTTCCCAGCCCGGCGAATACAACATCGCCCACCTCTCGGGCGTCTTCGACTACGCGCGCTATCACGGGCTGGGCCTGACCTCTGAGCTCAACGAGGCCAACATCCCCAACCTGGAATACGTGATCCCCAAGCTGGTGGAGGTGTTCCGCAAGGTCTCCGACGGCAGCCTCTCCTGCGTGCCCTACGACTACGGAACCACCGGCCTCGCCTACAACCGCAAGCACATCTCCGACGAGGAGATGAAGGAGAAGGGCGCGAAGATCCTCATCGACGAGGCCCACAAGGACAAGATCGGCGGCTGGTCCGACTGGCGCACCCGGATGTGGTACGCGGCGCTGCAGACCGACCAGGACCCCAACGGCGTGACCGACGAGGACGCCTGCTGGGACGCCATCCGCGCCCACCGGGACCTGGCGCTCAAGTACTGGACCTCCGGCGCCGAGCTGATGTCGCTGCTCGCCGAGGAGGAGATCCACGTCACCGAGGGCTGGTCCGGCCGCATCTACGCCCTGCAGGAGCAGGGCCACGACATCGGCTACTACGACCCCCCCAACGGCTACGGCTGGCAGGAGTGCATGTTCGTCCTCAAGGGCTCGCCCATGGAGGCCTGCGAGGAGCTCCTGAACTTCATGCTGGCGCCGGAGACCGCCATCGCGGTGGCCGAGGGCCAGAACTACCCGCCCGCGCTCGACCCCCAGAAGGTCGAGCTGGGCGACAAGATCCCCACCCTGCCGGCCTTCGACCCCTCCGGCACGCTCGAGGGTCTGACCTTCGCCGACCCCGCCTACTGGAACGGCCACGAGGCCGACTGGTCGAAGACCTTCGGCCGCGTCCAGAAAGGGTACTGAGGCGGCTCACGGCCTCAGTCGCGCCCGTCCGGCCCGCGCCCCAGACGCGGGGCGGGCGGGCGCACCTCTCCCGTCCCCGCCGCGCCGGAGACCCGCGCCCCATGAGTTCCGTCATCCTCAAGGACATCGTGAAGCGCTTCGGCGACTTCACCGCCGTCCACAAGACCACGCTCGAGATCCCCGACGGCGCGTTCGTGACGCTGCTCGGTCCCTCGGGCTGCGGCAAGACCACGAACCTGCGGATGATCGCGGGCCTGCTGGACCCGACCGAGGGCGAGATCCTGATCGGCGGCAAGCGGATGAACGACACCCCGATCCACAAGCGCAACCTCGGCATCGTCTTCCAGAACTACGCCCTCTTCCCCCACAAGACGGTCGCCGAGAACGTCGCCTTCGGCCTGAAATACCGCAAGGTTTCCCGCGACGAGATCGCCCGCCGCGTGAAGGACGCGCTGGAACTGGTCCAGCTCCCCCACGTCGGCGACCGCCACCCCAAGGCCCTCTCCGGGGGCCAGCAGCAGCGCATCGCGCTCGCCCGCGCCATCGTCATCAACCCCGACGTGCTGCTGCTCGACGAGCCGCTCTCGGCGCTGGACGCCAACCTGCGCGAGGACATGCGCGTGGAGCTCAAGCGCATCCAGGACCGCATCGGCGTGACCACCGTCTTCGTCACCCACGACCAGTCCGAGGCGCTGGCCATGTCCGACAAGATCGTGGTGATGAGCGCCGGCCACGTCGAGCAGGTCGGCACCCCCGAGGAGGTCTACAACGCCCCGGCTTCCGAGTTCGTGGCGAACTTCCTCGGCGCCTCCAACATCTTCGACGCGCCCTGCACGCAGGCCTCCGCCCAGGGCGCCACCCTCGACGCCCCCGTCTTCGGCCCCGTCGAGGTCGCCGCCGCCCGCGCTCCGGGCGTCGTCTCCGGCCCCGCCAAGCTGGTCCTGCGGGCGGAGAAGCTGCAGCTGATGCCGCAGGGCGCCGTCCCGACGGGCATGATCTCCGCCCCCGCCACCGTCGAGACGGTGGACTACCAGGGCCAGACCGTCCGCTATTTCATCCGCCTCGGCGAGCGTCAGATGCAGGCGATCAACATGATCGACGAGCGTCCCTTCGCCGAGGGCGAGGCGGTCCTCGCCGCCTTCCGCCCCCGCGACTGCGCGGCCCTTCGGGGAGCCTGAGATGAGCCACCTCTTCTACCAGGGCCGCGGCCGCAAGCCGGTGCTGGAGCAGGCCCGCGGCGTCTACATCTGGGACAAGGACGGCCGGCGCTACCTCGACGGCTCCTCGGGCGCGATGGTCTGCAACATCGGCCACTCCAACCCCAACGTCCTGGCCGCCATGCAGCGCCAGATGGAGAAGGCCACCTTCGGCTACCGCCTCCACTTCGAGACCGAGGCCTCCGAGACCCTCGCCGCCCGCCTCTCGGCCCTGATGCCCGAGGGCCTCTCGAAGGTCTTCTTCGTCTCCGGCGGCTCCGAAGCGGTCGAGAGCGCCATGAAGCTCGCCCGCCAACACGCGCTCGCCACCGGCCAGCCCGAGCGCTGGAAGATCTTCTCCCGCGCCCCCTCCTACCACGGCTGCACCCTCGGCGCCCTCGCGGTCACCTCCTACACGCCCCTGACGAAACCCTTCGAGCCGATGATGCAGGCGATGCCCAAGGTCCCGGCCCCGCGCGCCTACCTCGACGGCCTCGACCCCGCGGACCCCGAAACCGGCCGCCACTACGCCGACATGCTCGACGCCGCGATCGAGGCCGAGGGCCCCGAGACCGTCGCCGCCTTCATCGTCGAGCCCGTCGGCGGCGCCTCCACCGGCGCCCTGGTCCCGCCCGCAGGATACATGGAGCGCGTGCGAGAAATCTGCACCCGCCACGGCGTCCTCCTGATCCTGGACGAGGTGATGACCGGCGCCGGCCGCACCGGCCGCTTCCTGGGCTGCGAGCACTGGGGAACCCGCCCCGACATCGTGGTCATGTCCAAGGGCCTCGGCGCCGGCTACGCGCCGCTGGGCGCGATGATCGTGGACGAGAAGCTGGTGGACCCCGTCCTCGACGCCGGCGGCTTCGCCCACGGGTTCACCTACGCCGGCAACCCGCTGGCCTGCGCCGCGGGCCTGGGCGTGCTGGATGAACTCGCCCGCCAGGACCTCTGCACCAACGCGCAGACCATGGGCGAGGCGCTGATGGCCCGCCTCCACGGCCTGATGCAGAAGCACGAGCTGATCGGCGACGTCCGCGGCAAGGGCCTACTGACGGCTTTCGAGCTGATGGCCGACCGCGTGACCAAGGCCCCCCTGCCTGCGCATCTCAACGCCCACCAGCGCCTGGTCGACCTCGCCTACGAGCGCGGCCTGATCGTCTACTCCCGCCGCACCCGCGACGGGACCGAGGGCGACCACATCCTCGTCTGTCCGCCCCTGATCCTGGAGCCCGCCCATCTCGACGAGATCGTCGAGGGCCTCGACGCCTCGCTGACCGCGCTGGCCGAAGACCTCGCCCCCGCGCTCCGCGGCTGAGGCGCCTCCGCCCGCCCCACGGGCGCCCCGGACTTGATCCGGGGCCTCTCGCGGCCGGCCGCAAGAGGCCCCGGATCAAGTCCGGGGCGCGCCCGGCCCCAGGCCCCCACAAGAAGCCGCAAACGGTCCCACCATGTCCAAGATCCTGATCACCTGCGCCGTCACCGGCTCGATCCACACGCCCTCGATGTCGCCGCACCTGCCGGTCACGCCCGAGCAGATCGTCGAGCAGTCGGTGGCCGCGGCCGAGGCCGGCGCCTCGATCCTCCACCTGCACGCGCGGGACCCGCAGACGGGCCGCCCCTCCGCCGATCCCGCCCATTTCCGCGCGTTCCTGCCGCTCATCCGCCAGCAGACGGACGCGGTGCTGAACCTCACCACCGGCGGCAGCGCGACCATGACCCTGGACCAGCGGCTGGCCGCCCCGAAGGACGCCTCGCCGGAGATGTGCAGCCTCAACATGGGCTCGATGAACTTCGCCCTCTACCCGGCGGCCGAGCGCATCGAGACCTGGCTCCACGATTGGGAACAGCCCTTCCTCGAGAACAGCGACGACCTGATCTTCAAGAACACCCCGCGCGACATCGCCCGCGTCCTTCGCGAGATGGGGGAGGAGCGCGGCGCCCGGTTCGAGTTCGAGTGCTACGACGTCGGCCACCTCCACATGCTGCGCCATTTCATGGATCGGGGCGTGGTCCGGGCGCCGCTCTTCGTCCAGTTCGTCTTCGGCGTGCTGGGCGGCGCCGGCGCGGACCCCGAGAACCTCCTCCACATGAAGCGCATGGCGGACAAGCTGTTCGGCGCGGACTACACGTTCTCGGTGCTGGCGGCGGGGCGTCACCAGATGCCCTTCGCCACCATGGCCGCGGCGATGGGCGGGCACGTGCGGGTGGGCCTCGAGGACAGTCTCATGATATCGCGCGGCCAGCTCGCGACCTCCAACGCCGAGCAGGTCGCCAGGATCCGCCGCATCGTCGAGGAGCTGGGCCGCGAGGTCGCCACCCCCGCCGAGGCCCGCGCCCTGCTGGGCCTGAAGGGCGCCGAGGAGACCGCGATATGACCGCCATCCGCCTGGCCGAGCCCCAGGACGTCCCCCGCCTGGCCGTGGCCCTGAAGAGCCTGGCCGAGACCATGGGCGACCCCTTCGCCGCGACCGAGGCCGACCTCTCCCGCGCCCTGCACGGCCCCGCCCCGATCTGCCGCGCGCAGGTGGCCGGGGTGGGCAAGGGCGCCTTCCTCGGCGCGGTGTTCTACTCGCCGATCTTTTCGACCATCCGCGGCGCCGCGGGGATCTTCGTGTCGGACCTCTGGGCCTCGGAACAGGCGCGCGGGCAGGGACTCGGGCCCCGTCTGCTGGCGGCGGCGCTGCGCGACGCGGCCGCGTGCTGGGGCGCGTCCTACCTCAAGCTGCACGTCTACGACGACAATCCCAACGCGCGGCGCTTCTACGACCGGCTCGGCTTCGAGCAGTCCACCGGCGAGGCCGAGATGGTGCTGGAGCGGGACGCCTGCGCGGCCCTGGTCGCCGCGCAGGCCTGAAGGCAGCGCTGGGGGCCGGCCGCGAGAGGCCCCGGGTCAAGCCCGGGGCGCCTCATGGGGCGGGCGGGGGGCGGCTTTCCGAACGGTGCGCCTGCACCCTGCGGCGAAAGGCCCCCGGGTCGAGCCTGGGGCGCCGGGCGGCGGGCGCTCAGGCGCGGGGCAGGTCGGGTTCGCGCCGGTCGTTGCGCGGCGCCTCGCCGAAGGCCGAGCGATAGGCCCGCGCGAAGGAGGCGCCCGAGGCGAAGCCGGTCGCCGTCGCCACCTCCAGCACGCGCAGGTCGGTCTGGCGCAGCAGCTCGCGCGCCCGCTCGAGGCGCAGGCGCAGGTGGGCGGCGGCGGGGGATTCCCCCAGCCGGTCGCGGAACAGCCGCTCCAGCTGGCGGACGGAGAGATTGGCGGCCTGGGCGATCTCGGCGGGCGAGAGAGCCCGGTCCAGCTCGCGCTGCATCAGCTCCAGCGCCGCGGTCAGGCGGCGGTCGGGGCGGCCGCGCATCGCAGGGAACCGGCCCTTCTGGCGCACCGAGCGGGCCCGCATCCCGTCCTGGATGAACTGGCGCGCGACCGCCACCGCCAGGTCCTGGCCGTGGCGGGCGGCGATCATGTCCAGCATCATGTCCATCGCCGCCGTGCCGCCCGCGCAGGTGATCCGGCGGCCGTCGAGCTCATAGAGGTCCTCGCTGACCTCGATGTCCGGAAAGGTCTCGCGGAAGGCCGGCGCGGCCTCCCAGTGCAGGGTCACGCGGGCGTCGTCCAGCAGGCCGGCGCGGGCCAGCAGCCAGGCGCCGGTGTCGAGCGCGCCCATCGAAGCGCCCCGCCGCGCCATCCGGCGCAGCCCCGCCAGCAGCGGCGGGGCGGCATGGGCGTCCGGCTCGAACCCCGCCACGACGAAGAGCATCGGCAGGTCCTTCGCCGCCTCCAGCGGCCCCTCGGCCATCACCGTGAGGCCGGAGGAGGAGACCACCGCCTCCCCGTCCGGCGACACCACGCTCCACGCATAGAGCGGCGCGCCGGCGAGGCGGTTGGCGACGCGCAGCGGCTCGGTCGCCGACATGAAGGCCATCATCGAGAACTGGGGGATCAGCAGGAAGCCGATCCGCTCGGTCTCGCCCGGCGGTCGGTCGCCCGGGCCGGGCCCGCCGGCCGGCGCATAGGGCGCGCTGTGGCGCGTGCCGGCGCCGGGCACGGGCCGGGCCGCCCCAGGCGCCGGCCCGTCGGCGGGCGCATACGCCGCCGACGGGGGCAGGGGGCCGGGGCCCCGGGTCAGGCGACCCACCACCGCTCGATGCACTTCCAGCCGTCGAGCGCATTGGCGGTCGACACCTGCTCGCCCGTCGCGATCCGGCTGTTCCGGGCGTCGACGTAGTTGGCGTAGAGCGGGATGATCGTGCCGCCGTCCGTCGCCACGATGCGCTGCATCTCGCCATACATCTCGGCGCGCTTGTCCTGGTCGAGCTCGGCGCGCGCCTCCAGCAGCAGGCTGTCGAAGCGCTCGTTCTTCCAGTGCGCGTCGTTCCACTGGCTGTCCGAGGCGTAGACCTGCGAGAACATCCAGTCCTCGGTCGGACGCCCGGCCCAGTAGCAGGCGCAGAACGGCTTCTTGAGCCACACGTTCGACCAGTAGCCGTCGTCCGGCTCGCGGATCACGTTGAGGTCGATGCCCGCGGCCGAGCCGCTCTCCTGGAACAGGGTCGCCGCGTCCACCGCGCCGGCGAAGGCCGCGTCGGCGGCCGAGAGGTCCACCGCCAGCCGGTCATGCCCGGCCTTCTTCAGCAGGGCCCTGGCCTGCTCGGGGTCGTAGGTCGGGACCGCCAGCTCCGGGTCGAAGAAGCGGTTCGCCGGGGTGATCGGGCTGTCGCGCCCGACCGAGCCGTGGCCCTGCAGGATCGTCTGCAGCATCGCCTCGCGGTCGAGACCCAGCTTCAGCGCCTGGCGCACGTTGACGTCGTCGAACGGGGCCTGATCGCACCACATCGGGAAGGTGTAGTGCTGGGTGCCCGGGGTTTCCATCACCTCGATCTCGGGGGCGCGGGCGAGCAGCGACATCGACTTGATGTCCACCGAGGAGATCGCGTCCACCTCGCCCGTCACCAGCGCGTTCATGCGGGCGGCGGGGTCGCGGATCGAGATCAGCTCGACCCGGTCGAAATGGGCGCGGCCGTCCTTCCAGTAGTCGGCGTTGCGCTCCAGCACCATGCGCACGCCGGGATTGTGGCTGACGAAGGTGTAGCCGCCGGTGCCGTTGGGGGTCTCCCAGTCGATGGCGCCCTCGACGGCCTTGCCGATCACCAGGTGGTAGTCGGTCAGGATGAAGGGGAAGTCGGCGTTGCCTTGGTTGAGCTCGAACACGACCGTCTTCGCGTCCGGCACGCGGATGTCGGCGATGGGCGCCACGATGCCCTTGGCCGAGGAGGTCGAATTCTCGCCCCGGTGATGGTTGATCGAGGCGGCGACGTCGGCGGCCTCCAGCGTCTGGCCGCCGTGGAACGTGATCCCGTCGCGCAGGCGGAAGGTCCAGGTCCTGGCGTCGGCCGATGGCTCGAAGCTCTCGGCCAGTTCGCCGATGACCTCGCCCGAGGGATGCACCTCGGTGAGGTTGTTGTAGACCGCGCCCCACAGGCCGATGTTGATGATCCCCGACGTGCCCCAGGTCGCCGGATCGTGGCTGTCCGAGGTGTTGCCCGAGGCGACCAGGCGGAACTCGCCGCCCTTCTTGGGCTCCTGCGCGCGGGCGCGGGGGGCTGCGGCCATCGCGAAGACGGCGGCGCCGCCGGCGAGGACGGCGCGGCGGCTGGGCTGGAAGCCCTGCCGGGGAAGGATCAGTCGGGACATGGTCTCACCTCTCTGTTCTGTCTCATGGGGCGGGCGCGCAGGGCGCGCCGCGCCGGGCTCATGGGGCGGGGCGCGCGGCGCGCCCTGCCGGCGTTCAGGTCTCGGCGGGGGCGGGGGCGGGGGCGAAGCGGCCCTCGGCCATGCGGGTGATGGCCTCGCAGATCGCGGCGAAGCTGGCGGCGGTGCGCTTGGACATGTGGCGGGCGCGCAGGTAGCCGTGGACCAGCTCCGGCTCGTCGCGCCATTCGGCGGGGACGCCGGCCTCGGCCAGGCGGCGGGCCCACTCGGCGCCGTCGTCGCGGATCGGGTCGATATGGGCGGTGACCACAAAGGCCGGGGGCAGGCCCGACAGGTCCGCGGCGCGCAGCGGACCCATGTCGGGATCGTTGCGCTGGGCCTCGGTCAGGGTCCCGCCGGTGCGGATGCCGGCATAGGTCTCGCCCTCCTTGGCCTTCAGCAGCGGCGCGTCGGCCATCTCGATGTAGGAGCCCTTGCTGCGGTCGCCCCCCAGCCCGGGGTAGATCAGCACCTGGCCCGCCGGGACCGGGCCGCCGGAGGCGCGGCGGCGCAGGACCAGCGCGCCCACCAGGTTGCCCCCGGCGCTGTCGCCCGCGACGATCACCTTGCGGCCGGAGGCGGCCACATGCTCGAACGCCGCCTCGAAGTCGTCGCCCTGGGCGGGGTGCTGGTGCTCGGGCGCCAGGCGGTAGTCGACGGCGACCACCTCCAGCCCGGTGAGCTCGGCGATGCCGGCGCAGGCGTCGTCGTGGCTCTCGAGGCCCCCCAGCACGAAGCCGCCGCCGTGGGCGTAGAGGACCATGGGGCCCTCGCGGTCCACGCCTTCAGGGAGGTAGCGCCGGCACTTGATCGCGCGCGACGGGTTGACAGCTGTGAACTCGAAATCCTCTGCAACCACGCCCTCGGGGCGGGGGGCGCGGAAGGCCTCGGCCATGGCGTCGTAGAGGCGGCGGTTCTCCTCGAGCGACATGGCGTAGGCGTCGGCGGGATACCACGACAGGGTCTGCTCGATGAATTCGACCACTTCGGGGTCGGTCGGCATCGGGTGCGAGTGGGCCATTCGAAAAACTCCTCAGGCGGCGCGGGAGGCCAGCAGGCGGTCGAGCCAGGCCGGGTCCATCTCGGGCGCCGATTCCATCAGGGTGCGGACGTAAGGATCCGTCGGGCGATCCAGGACGTCGTCCTTTTGCCCTGCGGCGACGACATGCCCGTCCTTCATCACCACCACGTCGTCGGCGAGCGCCCGCACCGTCGCGATGTCATGGGTGATGAACATCATCGTCAGCCCCCGCTCCCGCTGCAGGCGGTCGAGCAGGCGCAGGATCTCCTCGGCCACCACCTGGTCGAGGGCCGAGGTGACCTCGTCGCAGATCAGGAACTCGGGTTCCGCGGCCAGCGCCCGGGCGATGGCGATGCGCTGCTTCTGGCCGCCCGAGAGCTCTCCGGGATAGCGGTCGAGGTGGATGGCGGGGTCCATGTCGATCTCGCGCATCAGCTGATGCAGGCGCTCCTCGCGGGCGCGGCCGCGCAGGCCCATCAGGCGGGTCAGCGCGCGGCCCAGCGCGTCGCGGACCTTGATCTTGGGGTTCAGCGCGGTGTCGGCCATCTGGAAGATCATCTGCACCCGCCGCAGATCCTCGCGCGAGCGCTGGCGGTAGGAGGGGGGCAGCGCCTCGCCATGCATCCGGCACTCGCCCTCGCGCGCGGGCAGCAGGCCGGAGATCACCCGGGCGAGGGTGGATTTTCCGCTGCCGCTCTCCCCGATCACCGCCAGCGTGCGGCCGGGCTGGATCGAGAGGTCCACGCCGTGCAGCACCGGCGCGTCGCCATAGGTGGCGACGATGCCGCGCGCCTCGACATGGGGGGCGGCGCTGGACGGCGGCTTGGTCTGCGCGCGGAACTCGCGGACCGACCACAGGGATTTCGTGTAGTCGGCCTGGGGGTTGGACATAAGGGCGGCGGTCTCGCCCTCCTCGACGACCTTCCCGTGGCGCATGACCATGATGCGGTCGGCCATCTGGGCCACGACGGCGAGGTCGTGGGTGATGTAGATGGCGGCGGTGTCCAGTTCGGCCACCGCGTCGCGGATCGCGGCCAGGACCTCGACCTGGGTGGTGACGTCGAGCGCCGTCGTCGGCTCGTCGAAGACGATCAGGTCGGGGCGGGTGATCATCGCCATCGCGGTCATCGCCCGCTGCAGCTGGCCGCCGGAGACCTGGTGGGGATAGCGGCGCCCGATCGTCTCGGGGTCCGGCAGGCGCAGGCGGGTGTAGAGGGCGATGGCCTCGCGCTCGGCCTCGGCGCGGGTCATCAGGCCGTGGCGGAGCGGGGCCTCGATGGTCTGCTCCAGCAGGGTGCGGGCGGGGTTGAAGCTGGCCGCGGCCGACTGGGCCACGTAGGCGACCCGGGCGCCGCGCAGGCGCCGCCGCCGGCGCTCGGGCATCTTCACCAGGTCCTGGCCGTCGAAGACGACCGAGCCCCTGGCCAGCCGGCAGCCATCCCTCGCGAACCCCATGGCGGCGAGGCCCAGCGTCGACTTGCCGGCGCCGGATTCGCCGATCAGGCCCAGCACCTCGCCTCGGTTCAGGGTCAGGCTCGCGTCCTCCACCAGGGTCGAGGTCTTTCCCCCCGACCGCGCGGTGATGGTCAGGCCGCGGATCTCGAGAAGCGTCTCGCTCATCGTCTCAATCCTTCAGCCCGGAGGAGCGGTGCAGCACCCAGTCCACCACCAGGTTCACCGAGACGGTGACCAGCGCGATGGCCGCGGCCGGCAGCAGGGGGGTGACGTCGCCGTAGGTGATCAGGGTGGCGTTGTCGCGCACCATCGACCCCCAGTCGGCCGTCGGCGGCTGGATCCCCAGCCCCAGGAACGACAGCGACGAGACGAACAGGAACACGAAGCAGAAGCGCAGCCCGAACTCGGCCACCAGCGGCGCGGAGGCGTTGGGCAGCACCTCGCGCCACAGGATCGAGGGCAGGGACTCGCCCCGCAGCCGGGCGGCGTCGAGGTATTCCATGACGGTGATGTTCATCGCGACCGCGCGGGACAGGCGGAACACGCGCGTCGCCTCGATGGCGGCGATGATGCCGATCAGCATCGCGGTCGAGGCGCCGAAGATCGAGATCAGCAGCAAGGCCAGGATCAGCGAGGGCATGGCCATGATCACGTCCACGATCCAGGCCAGCAGCCGGTCCGCCCATCCGCCCACGGTGCCGGCCAGCAGGCCGGTCGCGGCGCCCACGACGAAGGCGATCATCGTGGTCAGCAGCGCCATGCCGATGGTGTTGCGCGCGCCCCAGATCAGGCGGCTGAGCATGTCGCGGCCGAGGTTGTCGGTGCCCAGCCAGTGGCTCTCGGACCAGACCTCGAACGGGCCGGCGACGACCTCGCGCTCGCCATAAGGCGCGGCGAAGGGGGCGAAGAGGGCGAGCAGCGCCACGACGGTCAGCACCAGCAGGCCGAACCAGGCCGTCGGCGGCGCGCTGCGGAGCACGGCGAGCCGGGTCATCGGGCGGTCCTCAGGCGGGGGTTGGTCAGGATCGCCAGGATGTCGGCGAGGAGGTTCAGCGAGACATAGGCGGCCGCGAAGATCAGGCAGGCCGCCTGCACCACCGGCACGTCGCGCGCGGCGACCGAGTCCACCAGAAGCTGGCCCAGCCCGGGGTAGACGAACACCGTCTCGACCACCACGACGCCCACGATCAGGAAGGCGAGGTTGACGGCCACCACGTTGATGATCGGCGCCAGCGCGTTGGGCAGGGCGTGCCGGACCACCACGCGCGACGGCGTCAGCCCCTTCAGCTTCGCCATCTCGACGTAAGGAGACGCCAGCACGTTCACGATGGACGCCCGCGTCATCCGCAGCATGTGCGCCGAGGTCGCCAGCGTCAGCGCCAGCGCGGGCAGGGTGGCGCGGTAGAGCCATTCTCCGAGGCCCGCATCCGGCGTCACCGCGGCCAGCGAGGGCAGCAGGCCCCAGGTCACCGCGAACAGGAAGATCATCACGTAGGCCACGAAGAAGTCGGGCATCGAGATCGCCGTCAGCGCCCCGATGGAGATGCCGCGATCCGCTAGGCGCCCTCGGTAAAGCGCCGCCAGGATCCCCAGCGCGATCGACAGCGGCACCGAGATCAGCGCCGCATAGGCCGCCAGCGACAGGGTGTTCACCAGCCGCCCCCCGATCAGGTCCGCCACCGGGCGGCCCGAGGCCAGGGATTTTCCGAAGTCCCCGGTCAGCATCCCGCCGATCCAGTCGAGATACCGGCTCCACGCCGGCTGATCGAGGCCGAGCTGCGTGCGCAGGGCGGCCACCGTCTCGGGCGTGCGGTTCTGGCCCAGGATCGCCTCGGCCACGTCGCCGGGCAGCAGGCCCATCGCCCCGAAGATCAGCCCCGAGATCAGCAGCAGCGTCAGCGCGCCCAGCCCGATCCGAACCGCGATCATGCGCGCCAGGCCGCCGCTCATGACCGGGGCTCCGGGGCGGGGGCCTGGAGGGGCGGACGCGGGAGGATGGCGGCGGGCATGGGCGGGGTCTCTCCTTGGTCGGCGTCGAGGGTCGCTCCGGGTGCGGATGCGCCGGCGCGGGAGCGGAGCGAAGCCGCCGCCCCCCGCCGATGCGCGCCTCCTCCGCCGGGGCGAAGCGCGCGACCCCGCGGAAGCGGTCGGTCGCGGTGGCGCTCTCGGCATCATAGGAGTCGGTTTCGGGGCATCGATACGACGCGCGACGCCAAGTTTGCAAATCGCGACGAGATGCGGGCCGCGGTCGTCATCGCGTCGTGCAATGCAAAGTTTTCGTCGCGGGACGCGAGGCAAGCGTCGCCGAGGGCCGCGAGGGTGTCGCGGAAGGCGCAGATGCGCCGATCCCCGATTCCCCTTCAGGAGGCGCGATGTCCATGAACCGCGACGTCTTCATCACCTGCGCCGTCACCGGCGGCGGCGACACCGCGGGCAAGAGCCCCCACGTCCCGGTGACGCCCGAGCAGATCGCGACCGCCTCGATCGAGGCCGCCCGCGCCGGCGCCGCCGTGGCCCACATCCACGTCCGCGACCCCGAGACCGGCCAGGCCGCCCGCCGGCTGGAGCTCTATGAGGAGGTGGTCGCGCGCATCCGCGCCTCGGACGTGGACGTGATCATCAACCTCACCGCCGGCATGGGCGGCGACGTGGTCTTCGGGTCGGGCGAGACCCCGCTGCCCCTCGACCCCGCCGGCACCGACATGGTCGGCCCGACCGAGCGGCTGGAGCATGTGGCGAAGCTGCGCCCCGAAATCTGCACGCTCGATTGCGGCACGATGAATTTCGCGCTGGGCGACTACGTGATGACCAACACGCCCTCGGTGCTGCGCGCGATGGCGCGGCAGGTGCAGGCGCTGGGCGTGCGGCCGGAGCTGGAGGTCTTCGACGCCGGCCACCTGGTCTTCGTCAAGGAGCTGCAGCGCGAGGGGCTGCTGGACGACCCCCTCCTCATCCAGCTGTGCATGGGCATCCCCTACGGCGCGCCCGCCGATCCGCTGACGCTGATGTCGCTGGTCCACAACCTGCCGGCGGGGGCGCAGTTCTCGGCCTTCTCCATCGGGCGCGACCAGCTGCCCTATGCGGCGATGGCCGCGCTCGCGGGCGGCAACGTCCGGGTGGGGCTGGAGGACAACCTCTGGCTCGAGAAAGGCGTGAAGGCGACCAACGCGCAGCTCGTGGAGCGGGCGCGGGGCGTCGTCGAGGGCATGGGCGCCCGCGTCATGGGCCCCGCCGAGGTGCGCGAGAAGCTGAAGCTGGTGAAACATGACTGATCGCAAGACCGCAGCGCTCGTCGGCGGCGGCGTCATCGGCGCCGGCTGGGCCGCGCGCTTCCTGCTGGATGGCTGGAACGTGCGCCTGTTCGATCCCGACCCCGAGATCGCCCGCAAGACCGAAGAGGTCCTCAAGAACGCCCGCGCCGCGCAAGGCCAGCTGATGAAGGACGTCCCCCTCCCGGCGGAGGGCGAGATCACCTATTCCGCGACCCTCGCCGAGGCCGTCGCCGGCGCCGACTTCATCCAGGAAAGCCTGCCGGAGCGCGAGGACCTCAAGATCCGGGTCCTGGCCGAGATCGACGCGGCCGCGCCGGCCCGGACGGTGATCGGCTCCTCGACCTCCGGCCTGCTGCCCTCGCGCCTGCAGCTGGGCATGGCCCGGCCCGAGCGGCTGGTGGTGGGCCACCCGTTCAACCCGGTCTACCTGCTGCCGCTGGTGGAGATCTGCGGGGGGGAGAAGACCTCCGAAGCGGCCTGCGAGACGGCCGCCGAGATCTACCGCTCGATCGGCATGAAGCCGCTCAGGGTGCGCAAGGAGATCGACGGCTTCATCGCCGACCGCCTGCTGGAGGCCCTGTGGCGCGAGGCGCTGTGGCTGGTCAACGACGGGGTGGCCACGGTCGAGGAGATCGACGACGCGGTGCGCTACGGCGCCGGCCTGCGCTGGTCGTTCATGGGCACGTTCCTGACCTACCGCCTGGCGGGCGGCGAGGACGGCATGCGCCACTTCCTCGCCCAGTTCGGCCCGGCCCTGAAGCTGCCCTGGACGAAGCTGGAGGCGCCGGAGCTGACCGACGAGCTGATCGACCGGGTGGCCGAGCAGTCCGACGCCCAGGCCGGCGGAACCTCGCTGCGCGAGTTCGAGGCGCTGCGCGACGCCTGCCTGGTGTCGGTGATGTCCGGCCTCGCCGACCAGCGCTATGCGGCGGGCGAGGTGGTCGAGGCCCGGCGCAGGGCGCTGAAGGCCCGCGGCGAGGGCTGAGGGCGCGCCTCGCCCCGCAGCGGCGCGCCCGGCCGCCAGGGCGGGAGAGGCCCCGGGTCAGGCCCGGGGCGCCCGCGGGACGGGCGTCGCGCTTCGGCGCCGCGCCGCCGTTTGCGGACATGAGAAGGCCCCGTCTCCGGTGGGAGACGGGGCCTGTCTTTTTCGGGCCGCCCGGACGGAGGGCCGGGCGGGGGCTCAGAAGCGGATGGCGACGCCGATCCGGCCGGCATGGCCGGTGTAGCCGTCGGCGAAGGCGCCCTCGTAGCTGACGCCCACGTCGATGCGCTCGCCGGCCTGCAGCGAGGCGCCGAGGCCGATGCGGCCCACCGCCTGCGACTGCGCCACGCCGTTGACGAAGCCCGGCGCGCCGGTCGTGTCCCCGGCGAAGCGGGCGGTGGCGTCGTAGCTGTCGAGCGTCGACAGGCTGACCCCCACCCGGCCCCAGGCGCGCAGCCCGAGATCCTCGCCCAGGTCGCGGCGCAGGCCGGCCTCGATCGAGGGGGTCAGGACCAGGGCGGCGGCGTCGCTGTCCTCGACCCGCAGCGCGCTTCGGCCCGCCCCGTTCTCGGTATAGCCCTCGGCCGCGACGTGGATCAGGTCCAGGTCCAGCGAGGGGCGCAGCCAGCCGCCGTCGAGCTCCTGCGTCCAGGCCGCCCGCAGCCGGGCGCCGAGGCTCAGGGCGTCATGCTCGGCGTCCGCCGCGCCGCGGGCCAGCAGGCCCTGGGCGCGGGTGGTGTCGAACGCCGACCAGCCCGCCGTCGCCGCCGCCGACAGGGCCAGCGGCCCCATCTCGCGGGTGACGCCGGCGCCCACGAAGCCCGTGGTCCCGTCGACCGAGGAGCCGCCGCCCTGCTGGGCGAGGTTCAGCGTCTCCCACCCCACGGTCCCCGAGACCAGCCAGCCCGGCGCGACCTCGATCTGGCCCGCGAAGCCCAGCGTCCAGGTCTGGCCGTCGTAGCCGGCCGCGCCGTTCCCGTCCTGCGAGAGATCGCGGCCCGAGCCCAGCATCGTCAGGCAGGCGTCGCCCAGCGCGACGGTGCGCCCGCCGGTCCCGCCGCAGTCGAGCAGCGCGTCGAAGCGGTCGCGGGCGAGCTCGAAGGTCGCGGCCTCGCCGGCCATCGAGGCGCCCAGGGTCATGCCCGACAGGGCCGGGATCAGCGCGCCGCCGGCCGCCGCCGCCTCCAGCCGCCCGAAGAAGCGGGCGTAGGAGTCGTCGCCGGTCATGAACAGCCGCTCGAGGTAACGGGCGGCCGCGGCCTCCTGGCCGGTCACGCCGGGGGCCTCGTCGATCTCGATGCCGGTGGCGCGGACGCCCAGGGTCCCGTTCCCGACGACCTGCTCGAAGCGGAACAGGGCGCCGGCGACCCGGTCGAAGGCACCGGAGATGTCGCCCTGCACCTCGATCACCTGGTGCTCGGCCCCCAGCGCCAGGGCGCGGGCGGCCACCTGCAGCTCGCCGTCCAGGCGGGCGTCGCCGGCCACCCGGATCACGTCGCCCTTGCCGGTCATCGGGTTGGCGTCGACCGCCAGCGTCCCGCGGTCCCCCTGCACCAGGTGACCGGCGATCGAGAGCGGCGCGAACCGCCCCGCATCGCCCGCCACCAGCAGGCCGCGGTTGACCACGTCGGCCTGGTAGACCCGGGCCCCCGTCGCCACGCCGCCGCGGCGGTTGATCAGCCGCGCCGCCGGCCGGCTGAGCCGCCCGGTCGCCACCGGGGCCGTGCGCGCCGCGATCTCGGCCGACGCGCCGCCGCCCTGGTTCAGGTAGACCTCGCCGTCGCGGTAAATCGCCTCGACCGAGCCCGAGAGCAGGCCGGCGTTGTCGATGGTCAGCCGCGACTGCCCGTCGTTGGTGGCGCCGACGTAGCGCACCGCCTGCCCCTCGAGCGAGCCCAGCGTGCCGGTGTCGGAGATGGTCAGGAGGTTGGAGGCGTTGCCGCCGTGGACCAGCAGGCCCAGGCCGAACTCGCCGGTGCCGCCCATCACGTCGCCCTCGATGCTGACCTCGATGTCCTGGGCGGAGAGGTCGTCGCCCAGGGCCTGCGCGAAGACCGCGACGCTGTTGCGCCCCGAGGCGACGACCGAGCCGGTCTGCCCGACGTCGATGATGATCGGGCCGGCGACGTTGGCGGCGTTGGTCACGCCGGTCTTGCCGGCGAAGGCGCCGTCCTTGCCGCCCGCCAGCCCGCCGCCGCCGGCGATGGACTGGGCGATCAGCCCGTAGGCGCCGTCGCCCAGCGTGACCACGTCCACGCCGACCGCGAGGGCCACCAGCTCCGAGGCGCCCACGCCCTGCGTGCCGCCCCAGGTCTTCTCGAGCCCCTGCGCATCCGCGGCGTCGTAGTCGATCAGCGTCAGCCCGTCGGCCAGCGAGACGTCGCCCGCGATGCCGCCGCCGCCGCCGATGGACTGCACCACCAGCCCGTGCGCGCCCTCGCCGAAGGTGACGTGGCAGGGACGGCCCGGGCAGGGGTTGGTCGGGTTGGGGTAGAGGTAGAGGATCGCCTGGTCGGCGTCCGTCTGGCCGGTGAAGCCGTCGGCCCCGCCGAGACGGATCGAGGCCACGTCCTCGGCCTCGCCCGCCACGGCGATGCCGCCGCCGCCGCCGATGGACTGCACCACCAGCCCCAGCGCCCGGTCGCCGGTGGTGGCGAACTCGGAGGCGTAGACCATGTGCGCCCGCGCCCCGTCCGCGTCGCCGCCGCGGCCGCCGAGGGCGAGATGCGCCTCGCCGCCGTCGCGCAGCGCCGCCGCGCGGGCCACGCCGCCGCCGCCGCCGATCGACTGCAGCACCACCGCGTGGGCGTCGTCGCCCCGCGTCATCACGTGGCTGAGCGTGGTGCCGGTGTAGGGGAAGTAGCTGCCCGCATCCATGCGCATCGAGGCGATGTCCGCGCCCTTGCCGCCCCCGGTCGAGCTTGCGCCCAGGGTCATCTCCACCAGCGCCGAGCGGCCGGCGAAGGAGGCGAGCCCGCCGCCGCCGCCGATCGCCTGCTGCAGGACGCCGTAGGCGCCGTCGCCGGCGGTGTCGATGCCGCCGCGGTCGAGGCCCTTGCCCGACAGGCGCAGGCGCACCTGGTTGGGGCGGCCGCCGCCCGCGGTCTGGCCCAGCGTCAGCGCCAGGTTCGGCGCCGCGCCGGCGTCGTCGGCGATGTCCGCGACGCCGCCGCCGCCGCCGATCGACTGCACCAGCAGCCCGTCGGCGTAGTCGCCCTGGGTGATCGCCCGGGCGCCGAAGCGCGCCGTGATCGTGCCGCCCTTGCCCGAGGTCCCGCCGTCGGCGCCCAGCTGCACCGGCACGTGGTCGGTGATCCAGTTCGCGCCGATCGAGGGCGCGGCCAGCACGCCGCCGCCGCCCGAGATCGCCTGCACCGTCGCCGCCCGCGAACCCGTGCCGCGGGTCTGCAGCAGCGTCGCCCCGCCGTCCGCCCCGCCGTCGGCGACGCCGATGCGCGCGTCGATCTCGCCGGCGACCGAGGTCCCCCCGCCCGAGGTCCCCAGCGTCGCCTTCGTCAGCCAGGACGAGGGCGCCAGCGCCAGCCCGCCGCCGCCGCCCACCGCCTGCACCAGAAGCGCGTGGGAGGCGTCGCCCGAGGTCGCGAAGGAGGCGTCCTCGATGTCGACGTCGACCAGCCCCGTGCCGCCGCCGCCGGGACCGTCGGTGGTGTTGGAGCCGCCGAGCCGCGCCTCGACCACGCCCTCCGCCGCCGATCGGGCGAGCGGCTGCGAGGTTCCGGTCGCGCCGACGCCGCCGCCGCCAACGACGTTCTGGGCCAGCACCGCGGTCGCGCCCTGGCCGAGGGTGCGCACGCCGGCGCCGCCGATGGCCGAGAGGTGCAGCTCGCCGCTGCCGAAGCTGCCGCCGTAGTCGCCGCCGACCGTCAGGCCGACCCGCTCCCAGCCGTCCGAGGTGGTTCCCGAGACCAGCCGCACGGTGTGCGCGCCGGTCGCCGCGACGCCGCCGCCGCCCTGGATCTGCTGGAGCAGAACGCCGTTCGCGCCCCAGCCCTCGGTCCGGTAGGTCGCGGCGTCGAGCTTGGCGGTCAGCCGCCCGGCCGCCGCGGCCTCGTTCAGGCCGTAGTCGCGCTGCCGCTGCGGGTCCCCGCCGGAGTCGACGCCGTCGGCGCCCACCCGGATCGAGGCGGCCGCCTGCGAATCCGAGGTCGGGTCCTGGTAGAGCCCGGCGATGCCGCCGCCGGCGCTGATCGACTGCACGATGACCGCCTCGGCATGGTCGCCGAAGGTGTGCGCCCAGCCGCCCAGGTCGGCGTTCAGCGACTGGTTCTGCGGGCCGCCGGCCGGATTGGTCTGGCCCAGCGAGATGCCCATCCGGTAGTTCGCGGAATCGGCCGCCACGGTGATCGGCTCGGCGTCGTGGCGCTTGTTGTTCTCGTCGAAAGTGGACGAGGCGCCGCCCGCGGCGCCCATGATCCCGCCGCCGCCGCCGATCACCTGCAGCACCAGCGCGTCGGCGTCGGCGCCCAGCGTCTGGACGTCGCCGTCGAAGGTCAGGGTCGAGGCCCCCGGGATCGGCCCGCGGAAGGCGCTCGAGCCGACCACCGACAGCATCCGGGTGACCTGCGTCGCCTCGCCGGCGCTGGGGCGCTGGAGCTCCTCGAAGCCGGTGGCGACGCCGCCGCCGCTCTGGACCGACTGCGCCACGATCCCGCGCGAGCCGACGCCCAGCGTGGTGATGTAGGCGGTCTCGCTCACGGCGACGGAGACATGCTCGGCCCCCGCGCAGGCCTTCTGGTCGGAGCAGTCGACGGTCGTGCCCATCACCACCTCGCCCGAGGAGAGGGTGGTGGTGCGCGCCCGGTCGATCTCGGCCGGGGTCAGCGAGACGACGCCGCCGCCGCCCGCCACCGACTGCACGATGGCCGCGTAGGCGCCCGCGCCCCGGGTGGTGATGTCGTCGTCGAGCTGGAGCGTGGCGACGCCGGACTTGGCCGTGCCCCAGCTCAGGTCGTCGGCGCCCAGCCGCAGCTCGAAGATCTCGTCGAGCAGGGAGGCGGGCGGGCTGTCGGGGTCGTAGCGGCGCAGGGCCGTGCCGTAGGCCATGGTCGCCGTGGTCAGGCCGCCGCCGCCGGCGACCGACTGCACGATCGCCCCGTGGGAGGCGACGCCGGTGGTGTTGATCGCGGTGCCCGCCCCGAGCCGGGCGGTGGCGTAGCCGGAATCGCCGATCGAGCCCTGGGCGCCGTGGCGCAGCAGGCGCGCGCCCTCGATCCCCGCGGCGCCGCCGCCGCCGCCCACCGACTGCACCAGCAGCGCGGGCGCGCGGTCGCCGGAGGTGAGGATGGTGAACGCCCCCGCCGCCAGCGCGTCGCCGCCGTTCCCGCCCTTGCCGCCGTCGCCGCCGGCGATGAAGTCGAGATGCGCGCCCCGGAACAGGGCGTTGAGGTTGTCGATGAACAGCTGCCGGTCGTCGGGGTCGATGTGCTCGAGCTCGACCTCGGCCGCGGTCAGGGGCGCGGTCCCGACCCCGCCCATGCCGCCGCCGCCGCCGATCGACTGCACCGCCAGGCCGAAGGCCGCCGTGCCGGTGGTCTGGATCAGGCCGCCCTCGCCGTTGGCCTCGGCCCGCCCGGCCTTGGCGCCGTCGCCGCCGCCGCCCGAGGCGCCGAGCCCCAGGCGCAGCACCGCGGCGGGCAGCGGCGCCTCGCCGTCGCCGAACAGCTCGTCGAGGTCCTGCTTGACGAAGCCCGGGACCTCGCCGCTCTCCGACCCGTCGTCGAGGTTCAGCTTGGCGATCAGCCGCGAGCCGGAGCCGCCCATGCCGCCGCCGCCGCCGATGGACTGCAGCACCACGCCGTGGGCGCCGAAGCCCTCGGTGCCGACCTGCGCGTCCGCGCCCAGGCGGAAGCCGACCGAACCGCCCTGGCCGCCTTTGCCGCCGTCGCCGCCCAGCCGCAGCGAGAAGTCGAGGATGCCGAGCGTGTCCTCGGGCACCGCCGCGCCGCCGGCGCCGCCGCCGCCGCCGATGGATTGCAGCACCACGCCGTCGGCGTAGTCGCCATGGGTGACGATGGCGCCGTCCAGCGTCGGCATCCGGAACGCGGCGGTCTCGGTCGAGGCGACGGCGTAGTCGCCGCCGTCGCCGCCCGAGCCGCCCTTGCCGCCGACCAGGATCGTCGCCGACCAGGGCCGCGCGATCTGCTCCTTGAGCTCCTGCAGGTCCAGGGCGAAGTCCAGCAGCGGCCGGTCGTCGTCCTCGTCCTCGCCGTCGTCCCCGCCGTAGCCGCCGCCCACGCCGCCGCCGCCGCCGATGGTCTGGGCGAGCACGCCGTCGGCGTCGGCGCCGAAGGTCTCGATCCCGCCCGAGAGGTCCAGCGCCTCGATGTCGCCGCCCTTGCCGCCGGCGCCGCCGGTCATGCCGATGCCGATGTTGATCCAGGGGGCCTTGATGCCGGCGAGCTTCTGCGCGACCGCGTCGGCCAGCTCGCCCGGCATGCCCACGAAGCTCGCCGACGAGGCGCCGCCGCCGGCGCCGACGCTGTGCAGCACCACCCCGCGCGAGTTCTCGCCATGGGTGCGCAGCACCGTGTCCCCGCCCAGCGAGACCGAGAGCGCGCCGCCCGCGCGCGCCGCGTTGGCGGCCGAGGCGCCGATGCCGATGTTGGTCATCATGCCGTCGCCTTCGTGGAACTGCTTGGCGCCGGCGCCGCCGACGCCGGCGTTGCCGCCGCCGTTGGCCACGCTCTGCGCCAGGATCGCGTACGACGAGGGGCCGAAGGTCTCGATCATGCTGGCGCCGTCGAGCGCCACGGTCACCGTGCCGCCGACGCCCGAGCCCGCGCCCGCGCCGCCCAGCGCCACGGAGACGGAGGTGTCGATGTCGGTGGGGCCCGTCTCCTCCCCGCCCGGCGGGGTCGGGTCCGGGTCGTCGCCGGGTTCGAGCTTCTCGACCAGCGACTTGGCGTATTCCACCAGCAGCGCCGCGACCGACATCGAGGTGGCGTCGCCGCCGTCCCCGCCCGAGCCGCCGACGGAATGCGCCAGGATGCCGTGGGCGCCGTCGCCGCGGGTGGTCACCACGCTGTCGGTCAGCGAGATCGCGATCTCGCCCCCGTCGCCGCCGGGGCCGCCCATGCCGCCCACCGCCGCCGCGCCGGCGACCGCGAGGTTGGCGTCCATCTCCTCGACCGGCAGCTCCATGGCGTAGGCGAGCGCGTTGCCCGACCCGCCCATGCCGCCGCCCGAGCCGATCGACTGGACGACGATGCCGTGGTTGTTGGCCACGAAGCCCTCGCCGTCCTCGAGATCCTGGAGCGTGTCGCCCCCGGTGGAGACGGTGGTGTTGGTCAGGTCCAGCGTCACCGTCCCGCCGGGGCCGCCGTTGCCGCCCACGCCGCCGAGGCTGACCGAGGTCGCCACGCCGAAGCTGACGTTGCGGCTGGTCGCGGCGCCGCCGGCCCCGCCGCCGCCGCCGATGGAATGGACGACGATGCCGCGGGCGTGGCTGCCCTCTGTCACGATGTCCATGTCCTCGAGCGTGGCCTCCACCTGGCCGCCGTGGCCGCCGCCGCCGGCGCCGCCGGCGATGGAGATCGCCGACAGCGACCCGAGCCCGAAGCTGAGCGACTGCGCGTCGCCCCCCGTGCCGCCGCCGCCGCCGATGGACTGCAGCAGCAGCGCGTGGGCGTTCGCGCCGGACGTGGCGATCAAGTGCCGGCCGCCCTTGCCGTCGGGCTCGCCGAGGAAGTGCACCAGGCCGCCGGCGCCGCCGTTGGCGCCCGCGCCGCCGATGGCGACCGTGGGCAGGCGGGCGTCGATGTTGAACACGTCGCCGCCGTTGCCGCCGCCGCCGCCGATGCTCTGCGCCAGCACGCCGAAGGAGAAGTCGCCCTCGGTGATCGTCGAGGAGGCGCTGTCGTAGGTCAGCGTCACCTCGCCGCCGTCG
This sequence comes from Albimonas pacifica, assembly GCF_900113695.1. GTDB lineage: Bacteria > Pseudomonadota > Alphaproteobacteria > Rhodobacterales > Rhodobacteraceae > Albimonas > Albimonas pacifica. Next base: position 172,118 of record NZ_FOQH01000001.1, read on the forward strand.
CCGCCGGGGCCGCCCTGGCCGCCGACGGTGATCACGCTCAGCGCGCCGCCGTCGCCCATCACGTCGCCGCCGCCGCCGCCGATGGACTGCGCCACGACGCCGGCCGAGACGTCGCCCCTGGTGTGGATGCGGCTGCCGTAGTTGAAGAACTGCACCAGGCCGCCGACGCCGCCCTCGCCGCCGCCGCCGCCGGCCACCGCGATGAAGTCGCCGTCCGAGGTCAGCGCCCCGCCGCCGCCGGAGATCGACTGCATCAGCATGCCGTGCGATCCGCGCCCGTCGGTGGAGATCGCCGCGCCGCCGACCACGTCGACCGCGCCCGCCACGCCGCCCTTGCCGCCTTTGGTCTCGCCGATGTCGATGAAGGTGTATTCCGCCAGCCCCGGCCCGCCGCCGCCGGCCAGCGACTGCAGCACCACGCCCACGGCGCGGTCGCCCTCGGTCGTGATCGTCGGCGCCGGCCCGTCGCTGACGTTGGGCAGGTGCAGGGTCACCCCGGCGGTCGAGCCGCCCTCGCCCGCGTCGTCGTCGTTGAAGTCGGCCAGCCCGCCGGGAGAGCGCACGCCGCCCCCGTCGCCGCCCTTGGCGTGCAGGATCAGGCCGACCGCGTTCTCGCCCGAGGTCGAGATGCGCGCGCCCGTCTTCAGGGTCGCGCTGAGCGCCCCGACCGAGCCGCCGTCCCCGCCCTGCGAGTCGGTGGAGTTGCCCAGGCCCCCCGCGCCGCCCTGCGCGAAGAGGCCCACGCCGATCACGTTGTCGCCCGCCACGTCGACCGAGGCGTTCTTGCGCAGCGAGATCGACGAAGACGCGAGCCCGGTGCTGTTGAAATTGGCGCTCGCGTCGCCGCCCTTGCCGCCGTTCTGATCCGAGGTCCCGTCGTGGGAGGCGCCGGCGGCCGAGCCGTAGCTCGCCGCCAGGATGCCCGCCGACTGGTGGGCGAAGTCGGGCACGTCGACGCTGGTGCAGGCGGGGTCGTCGGTCTCGAGACAGGCGCGCTGGACGGTGGTCCCCTCGGGCGCGTCGAAGTCGCCCGCGCGCAGGCGGATCGCGCCGGCATGGGTTATGGTGATCGCCTTCGCGTCGCCGCCATGGCCGCCGGGCTCGCCGATGGACTTGGAATCGAGCCCCGCATAGCCCGAGCCGCTGACCGCGTGGATGCCCCAGGCGCCGCCGGAGCGCTCGACCAGCGCCTCGACGGTGATCCGCGCCAGGTTCTTGATGCTGATCGAGCCGCCGTTCCCCCCCGAGGAGGTCGGCTGCGCCCCGTAGCCCCCCAGGCTTTCCAGGTAGAGGCCGGCCGCGGTCACGCTCAGCGCCTCGTCGCCCATGCCGCAGCCGTCCACCGTGCTGCCGCAGACGTCGATGCGCCGGTAGTTGGACAGGCCCACGTTCTTGGCGTCGCCGCCCGAGCCGGACTTCGGCTCGCCGTCGGTGGTGTCGCGCAGGCCGCCCGAGCCGCCGGTGGAGCTGAGCAGGATCCCCACCGCGCCGGCCCGCTCGGCGCCGCCGCCGTTCCCGGCGCCCACCAGGATCCGGCCCTCGTTGAGCAGGGTGGCCACGCCCCCCGCGCCGCCATGGCCGCCGTTTCCGCCGCCGATGTCCTGGGCGCGCGCGTCGCGGCCCTCGCCCCCGACCGAGGGGGCGTAGATGCCGTAGATGATGTTGCTGCGGTCCCACAGCCCGACCGCGGAATCGTCCCCGCCATGGGCCGAGAACACCAGGTCGGTCACCGTCACGTTCCCGTAGTTCTCGACCCGCAGGTCGCCGCCGGCGCCGCTGTCGCCCGCGTCGCCCTTGTCGTCCGCGCCGCGTCCGCCCTGCAGCCGCAGCGCGATGCCCGCGTACTGGTCGGAGGCCGCCGGCCCGTCGAGCGTCGCATGGTTGTAGACGGTGTAGCCGGTGCCGTCGGGCGCGTCCTGCTGGCCGCCGCCGGCGGCGTCGGGGTCGGAATAGAGGATCCGGACGCCCGAGACGTCCGCGCCCGCCTCGACGGTGCAGCTCTTGCCGGTCCCCACCACCGGCGTGGCGCAGGCGGCCAGGGTCTGGGCGGAGGCCGCGCCCGCGGCGAGCGCGAGGGCGCCGGTGCAGCAGGAGCCGAGCAGGGCTGCGCGCAGCCGCGACCGCGCGCCGGGGGCGCGGTTTTCGAACAGGATGACGGACACGTCGTTTCCCCCAAGGATCAGCCTGCCGGACGACCCTTCGCCCGGCGCCCGACGCCCGCGTCCCCCCGGACCCTGCGTAGCGTCAGTCAGCTTTTGTTCACCATCAATATTCGATTCTGCAAGGGGGCGCAGTGGGATGGCGTCTCACTAAGGAAGACTTCCTATCCGGTGAGCCGAAAAGACCACGCCCCGGGGAGGGCGCCCGGGATCACCCTGCGGCGTCGGTCTCCATCGAGGGCGCCCCGTTGGCGGCGGTCAGGAACCGCGTTTCCCACCACGAGAACAGGACGTCGCGCAGGGCCGCGCCGTCGTCGTCGCCGTAGAGCTCGCGGCGCGCCAGGCGGTCGAGCATCGCGGCCTCCTCGCCGCTCAGCGCCACCTCCAGCGTCTCCTCGCGGATCGGGGCGTTGGTGAACTCGGGCCGGTAGGCGGGGTCGCGGGTCAACTCGCGCGTGGCCTTGATCGTGGGGTTGCGGAACTGCGCCGGCGTGCGCTGGGAGGCGAGGCGGGGCAGGGCGGGGACCTGCGCCAGGTCCTCGGCCGAGGCCTGGAACACCGAGACCCGGATCGGCTTGAGCGAGAAATTCGAGGTCCGCATCACGTCCGCCCCGCAGACGTTGGGCACCGCCAGCACGTCCATCAGCGCCAGCAGCTCGACATGGTCGCCGGGCTTCGAGGACTGGCGGTCGATCTTCACCGTGCCGCCGACCTCGACCTCGGTGAACATGAAGAAGTTGAAGCTGTCGTGCACGTCGTCCGGCGTCAGCCCGTATTCGCGCTGCGCCTCGGCCTGGATGTCGTGGCAGTTGGTGTGGTCGTGGAAGCCGTAGGCGCTTTCGTAGAGAAACGCCGAGCAGCGCGGGAACAGGACGTCGTTGCGCCCCACCGTGTCGGCGAGGAAATACATCATCGCGTTCTCGCGGGGCGGCGCCGACCAGAGGAAGGTCCCGGCCGAGGGGTTGAAGCCGTGCACGGTGCGGGTGCGGCCGCAGTGCATGAACTCCTTGTAGTCGTGCAGGTTGAAGGCGTTGAAGTCGACGCACTGGCCGCCCTCGACCTGCTCGATGCGCAGGACCTGGCCCTTCAGCAGCTCGATCGCCTTGCCCGTGCCGGGGGCGATGATTTCCTCGGAGATCAGGGTTCGGGTCATCGCGCGGCCTCCTGCTCGGCGGCCTCGCGCAGGGCCAGGCGCACCAGCTCGGCGCGGTCCGTGACGCCCGCGCGGGGCAGGGTGCGGTCGAGAAGCTCCAGCTGCTGCTGGTTCAGGCGCAGCGTGACGGTGCGCGGGGCGATCTCGGGCATGGGGCGGTATCCGGTGCGGGATTCAGGTGAGATCTTGTATACGTGATTTCCATGGCTGGGAAGCAGGATCGCCGGGCGGCGCCCTGGCGAAGCGCTTTCAGCTGCGGAGAGCTGCACAAGTGCGCGCCTCTCCGTCTCCTGGTGGCGAGGGTTGCGCATAATGGGGGCGGGATGGGGAGGCGCTGCCGCATATCTGGCTCATGCCGACGGCGCCTTGGGGACGGTGATTTCCCGCTTGCGTTCCAGTGCATCGCAATCAAGTATACAAAAACAACTCCGAAACGGATTCGCCATGCCGCCCCTCGCCTCCCGCTCCGAGACCGCCTACCGCGCCCTGCGCCAGGCCATCCTGGAGCAGGAGCTCAAGCCCGGCGCGCGCCTGCCGGAGGACGAGATCGGCGCGCCCTTCGGCATCTCCCGCACCCTCGTCCGCCAGGCCCTGCAGCGCCTGCAGGCCGACGGGCTGGTGGAGCTGGGCGGCAAGCGCACCGCCGCCGTCGCCCGTCCCACCGCCGAGGAGGCGCGCGACGTGTTCCGCGTCCGCCGGGCGCTGGAGCGCGAGGCGCTGCGCATCCTCGCCGAGGACTGGCGCCCCGAGACCGGCGCCGCCCTCGAAGGCCACCTGCGCGCCGAGCGGCAGGCGTTGGAGGCCCGCGACGCGCGCGCCGGCGTCCGCCTCGCCTGGGAGTTCCACGCCCTGATCGCCGAGCTGACCGGCAACGGCCTGCTGGAGACCTGGATCAACCAGCTGGTGGTGCGCTGCTCGCTGATCCTCGCGGTCCACGGCCGGCCCCACGCCGCCGACTGCTCGGTCGCCGAGCATGGCGCGGTCCTCGACGCCCTGCGCCGGAGCGAGCCGGAGGAGGCCGCCCGCCTGATGGATCACCACCTGCACCTGGTCGAGGGCCGGGCGCTGGCGCCGGAGGCGGAAGCCGCGCCCGACCTCGGCGCGCTCCTCTCCCGCTATGCCGAGGCGCTGCCCGCGCCTCCGGCCCCGCCCTTCAGCCGCCGCTGAGCCGCACCGCGGCGTCCCCCGCCCCGGGACGCCGCCGCATCGCATGGGGCGCACGACCAGGCCGAACGGCCGTTCTCGCAGCCCTTCCCAGCAGGATCCTGACATGACCCGACCCGCCTTCTCTCCCAGCCGCCGCGCCGTCCTGGCCGGCGCCGCCTCGCTCGCCGCGCTCGCCGCAGGCGGGCGCTCGGCGAAAGCCGCCGACACCGTGGTCGGCATGATCTACGTCGGCCCGCGCGACGACTTCGGCTGGAACCAGGCCCATGCGGTCGGCGCCCAGGCGGTGCGCGAACTGCCCGGCGTGACGGTGGTCGAGGAGGAGAACGTGCCCGAGAGCGTCGCGGTCTCGAAGACCATGGGCTCGATGATCGAGCTGGACGGCGCCTCGCTGATCTTCGCCACCTCCTTCGGCTATTTCGATCCCTTCATGATCGAGATGGCGAAGAAATACCCCGAGGTGCAGTTCCGCCACCCGACCTCGCTGTGGTCGGCCGACAAGCACCCGGCGAACCTGGGCGGCTACTTCTGCTATATCGAGCAGGCGCATTACGTGAACGGGGTGGCCGCCGGCCTCTCCACCACCACCAACCGGATCGGCTTCGTCGGCGCCAAGCCGATCTCGGTGGTGCTGCGCAACATCAACGCCTTCACCATGGGCGTGCGCTCGGTGAACCCCGGGGCCCGCGTGCAGCTGATCATGACCGGCGAGTGGTCGCTGCCGGTGCGCGAGGCGGAGTCGGTGAACGCGCTGGTCGACGCCGGCTGCGACGTGATCGCCTGCCATGTGGACAGCCCCAAGGTGGTGGTCGAGACCGCCGAGGCCCGCGGCGTCAAGAGCCTGGGCCACAACGCCGACCAGTCGCCGCTGGCGCCCAGGGGCTTCATCACCGGGGCCGAGCTGAAGTGGGGCACGGTCTACCGCCAGTACGCCGAGCTGATCGCCGCCGGAGAACCGCTGCCCAACGTCAACGAGGGCGGCTTCGACAAGGACATGGTGCAGAATTCGCCCTTCGGCGCCGGCGCCTCCGAGGCCGCCCGCAAGGCCGCGATGGAGGCGCAGGAGCGGATCCGCGGCGGCGCCCCGATCTTCACCGGCCCCCTGAAGACCAACGACGGCAAGGTGGTCTCGCAGACCACGATGGAGCTCTACGATCCCAAGCTCTGGGCGATGGACTACCTCGTCGAGGGCGTGGAAGGCTCGACCATCTGAGCCGCTGTCGCGGGAGGCCCCCGGCGCCGGCCGGGGGCGGCCCGCGCGCCCCTCGCCCCACGCGCGCCTCGGGCTCGACCCGGGGCCTCCGCCGTCGCCCCTTCGCGCCCGGCCCGCCCGCCGGGCGCGTCCGTCTGCAAGGAGACCTCGCCATGCCCTCTCCCGACGCCCCCGACCTGATCGTCGAGGCCGGCCACGTCCTGCGAGGCGTCGACGCCGCGGGCGCGATGATCGTCGACGACGGCGCCGCGATCCTGATCGAGGCCGGGAAGGTCGCCGAGATCGGCCCCGTGGCCGAGATCATGGCGGGGCGCGAGGGCCTGCCCCGCCTCGGCGGCCCCGACATGGTCGCCATGCCCGGCTTCGCCAACGGCCACCACCATTTCGGCCTGACGCCGCTGATGGCCGGCGTGCCCTTCGCGCCGCTGGAGCTGTGGCTGCCCCGCTTCCGCGCCATGCGCCAGCTGCCGCTGCGGCTCGACACCCTGTTCTCGGCCATCGAGATGCTGGAGAGCGGGACCACCTGCGTCCACCACATCTTCTCCAATCTCCCCCCGGATCGCGAGGCCTGGGACGAGACCGCCGACGCCGTGCTCGACGCCTATGACGAGATCGGGATGCGGGCCGCGTTCTCCTGGATGATCCGCGACCGCAACGTGCTGGCCTACGAGCCGGACGAGGAGGTTCTGTCCCGCGCCCCCGCCGATCTCGCCGAGTGGGCGAATGCGGGGCTGGCGGCCTCCCGCGTGCCGGTGGCCGAGCAGATGGCGTTCTTCCGCCGGCTGAAGGCGCGCAGGGAGACCGCGCGGCCCGAGCATGTGCGCGCCGCCCTGGCGCCGGCCAACCTGCACTGGCTGACCGACGGGGCGCTGGAGGAGATCTTCGGGACCGCCTCGGACCTCGGCGCGCCGGTGCACATGCATCTGCTCGAGACCCGCCGCCAGCGCGACTTCGCGCGCGAGCGGCTGGGCCGCGGCGCGGTCGAGCACCTGCATGCGCTGGGCCTGCTGGGGCCGAACGTGACGCTGGGCCATGGCAACTGGATGAGCGAGGCGGAGCTGGAGATCGTGGCGGGCTGCGGCTGCACGGTCTGCCACAACGCCTCGTCGGGGCTGCGGCTGGCCTCGGGGATCGCGCCGGTGAACGCGCTCAGGGCGCGCGGCGGGCGGGTGGCGCTGGGGATCGACCAGTCGAACCTGGTGGACGACCGCGACATGACGGTGGAGATGAAGCTGGTCTGGGCGCTGCACCGCGGCACGGGGATGTTCGCGGACCGGCCGGACGCGGCGGCGGTGCTGCAGATGGCCTCCGAGCATGGGGCCGCCTCGGCGGGGTTCGGCGGGCTCGCCGGGCGGCTGGAGCCGGGCTGGGCGGCGGACGTGGTGCTGATGGACCTCGCGCGGATCGGCCGGCCGCGGATCAGCCCGCGCACGCCGATCGCCGAGGCGGTGCTGCACCGCGGCTCGCGCGCCGCGGTCGAGACGGTGCTGGTGGGCGGGCGCGCGGTGGTCGAGGGCGGGCGCGTGACCGGCATCGACCGGGACGCGGTGATGGCGGAGATCGACGAGATCCTCGCCCGCCCCGAGACCGACGCCGAGGCGCACACCTGGAAGATGGCCGAGCGCCTGGTCGCCCACCTGGAGGCCGAGCACCGCACCCGCGGCTTCGCGGACGATCCCGTGCCGTATCGGTGGAACGACCTGCCCTGAGGGTCGGGCCGGGGGCGGAAGGCCCCTGGCCGTGCTCCGGCGGAGAGCAGGAGGCCCCGGGTCGAGCCCGGGGCGCCCTTGGGGCGGAGGGTCCGGACGGCTCCGGACCGGGGGCGCGGGCGGCCTGGGGGCCGCCGGCGCCAGGGCTCAGAGCGAGTCCGCGGCGGCGTGCTCGATGGACGCCCAGGTGGCCTCTGCCTTGGCCAGGATCTCCTGCGGGGTCTCCAGGTACTTGGCAAAGATCTCGGCGTTGACGAACAGGTAGAGCTTGCCGTCCACGATGTCCGCGTAGCGCGGGTCGCCGTCGAGCTTCTTGCCCAGCGCCACCGCGAAGGCGCAGAAGCCGCCGTATTGGGGCAGGTATTTCGCCGGCGCCGCCTCGAACGCCTCGGCGGTGAGGGCGGAGGCGAAGTAGTAGGCGACGCCCTCTTGCACCACGGTGCGCACCGCGTCGCCCGGGGCGACGGCGTCGAGGGTGGCGAGCGCCACGGGGTCGACGCCCCGGATCGCCAGCGGCGCGCCGGCGAGCGTCAGGCCGGGGCCGACGTTGACCTCGTCGGCCGCCAGCACGGGGGCGGCCCAGGCGCCGGCGGCGAAGGCGACGGCGGCGAGGGCGGTGATGCGCAGGATCATGGGTTCGGTCCTTTCAGGTTTCAGGATGCGGAGCCCCGGGACGGGTCTCCGGGGTCGGGCGCCGGGTCCGGGGTCTCGGACCCGGACAGGGTCAGAGGCCGTGGGCCGCGCGGATCGCCACGGTCACGTTGGCGGTCGCGTCCACGTCGGAGGCGATCATGCGGAAGTTGGTCAGCGCGGCGGCGTAGCCGTCGTAGTGCTCGGTGATCGCGCCGGCGGTGGCGTCGGAAACGACCATCACCTCGAAGCCGGCCTCGATCAGGGCGCGCATGTGGGACTCGGTGCACAGGTTGGAGGACATGCCCCCCAGGATCACCTTCGAGATCCCCGCCTTGCGCAGCTGCAGCGCCAGGTCGTTGCTGTCGGGGCCGTAGACCTTGTGGGGGCTGGTCACCACCGTGCGGCCGTTCTCGATGAAGGGCTTGTAGCGATCGAGCCAGTCGGCGCCCGAACCCTCGAACCCCTCCATCTTCAGCGGGCCGGGGCGGTCGAACATGCCGAGCCCGTGCATCACCGTCTCGAGCGCGCCCTCGAACGTCCAACGGTGGTCGTGTGGGTAGTAGTAGTGGGGCGAGATGAAGACCGGCATGCCCGTCTCCTCGGCGGCGGCGAACAGCGCCGCGAGGTTCTCGACCGTTCCGTTCCGGGTGATCGACCGCCCGACGACGCCCCAGGCGACGCCCTGCGGCGACAGGAAGTCGTTCTGCGGGTCGGTGACCACCAGGGCGGTGGCGCCGGGCGCGATCTCGAACCCGGGGCGGGGGAGGCCGTCGTTCGCCGCCGGCGCGGTCGCGGTCACCGCGCGGGAGGGGGCGGCGGCGGCCGTCTGGGCGCAGGCGCGCTCGAGCGTCGCGAGGCCGACGGCGCTGACCAGGCCGACGCCCAGCGCGGCGGCCAGGGCGAGGCGGCTGGCCTGATCTCTCATTCTCCACATGGTCCGGGTCCTTCCTTGCGAGGGGCTGCGGCCGGGGCGGCGCAGCGGGCGGGATCGGGATAGGACGCGGGCGCGGGGCGGGTCTTGACCCTGCGTGACGAAGTCTTGACCCGGCGCGCCAGGCCGATGAACGTTGCATCCGGGGACCGTCGGCGACCGCAGGGGCGCGGCCGGGCGGTCGAGGGGATGGGGCGATGGCGGCCATTTCGGCGCTGTTCGTGCGCAAGCACATCGCGGCCGCGGAGCGGATCGCCGACAAGCGCGCCCTGTGGGTCCTGGCCGGCCTGACGCCGCAGGCCGCGGAGGACCCCGAGGCCTGGGTGGCGCCGGATGCCTATTTCGCGCTGCTCGAAGCCATCGCCGAGAGCGAGGCGCCGGACGTGCGTTTCCTGACCACGGTCTGCGCGGCCATGCGCTGCGAGGAGTTCGGAGCGATCGGGCTGGCGCTGAAGTCCGCCCCCACCCTGCGCCACGCCTTCCAGCGCCAGGCGCGCTACGCGCTTCGGTTCAACAGCGCCTCGACCTTCGCCTTCGAGGACCTGGGCGAGGTCTACGGCTTCGTCCATCGCAGCCCGCAGGCGGCGCGCCCCGGGGCGTGGCTGTCGAGCGAGGGGGCGCTGGCGACCTTCGTGACCCTGTTCCGCGAGGCGACGGGCCCCGATCTGCGCCCGGTGCGCGTGCAGTTCCGCCATCCGCCGCTCGGCACGCGGGGGGCGCTGGAGGCGCTGTTCGGGGTCGCGCCGGAGTACGGGGCGGAGGCGGACGGGATGCAGTTCTCGACCGCCCATGTCGACCGGCCCTGCGCGGTGGGGGATCTCGCGATCTGGCGCTGGATCCACGGGCAGGTCGACCGGGAGCTGGCGGCGCGCGAGGCGCGCGCCGAGGCGGAGGGGCGCGACCTGGAAGTCCGGGTGATCGAGGCGGCGGCCGCCCGGCTGAGCGACGGGGCCCCCTCGCTCGCCGAGGTGGCGGCGGGGCTGGGGATGGGGGCGCGGACCTTGCAGCGGCGGCTCTCCGAGCGGGGGCTGACCTTCCAGGCGCTGGTCGACGAGGCGCGGCGGCGGCTGGCGCAGGAACTGGTCGCGGGCTCGCGCTACTCGCTGGCCGAGATCGCCTTCCTGACCGGCTTTTCGGAGCAGAGCGCCTTCACCCGGGCCTTCAAGCGCTGGTCGGGGCGCAGTCCGCGCGCCTGGCGGGAGGGGGCGCAGGCGTCGTGAGCGGGGTCGGCGGGCGGGCGTCTCGCGGGCGCAGCCCGCGACAGAGCCGCTCCGCCGGCCCCGCCGCCGGGGCGGAGCGCCTCACAGGCCCAGATCGCTCAGCGAGGGGTGGTCGTCGGGCCGCCGTCCCAGGGGCCAGCGAAACAGGCGCTCGGCCTCGGCGATGGGCTGGTCGTTGATCGAGGCGTGGCGCTCGGCCATCAGGCCCTCGGCGTCGAAGGACCACATTTCGTTGCCGTGGGAGCGGACCCAGCGCCCCTCGGCGTCCCGCCATTCGTAGGCGAAGCGCACGGCGATGCGGGCGCCCGAGAAGGCCCAGAGCTCCTTGATCAGGCGATACTCGCGCTCGCGCCGCCACTTGTCGGCGAGGAAGGCCACGATCGCCGGGCGGCCCCGCAGGAAGGTCCCGCGGTTCCGCCAGCGGCTGTCGGGGGTGTAGGCGAGCGAGACCTTTTCCGGGTCGCGGGCGTTCCAGGCGTCCTCGGCCATCCGCGCCTTGAGGGCGGCGGAGGCGTCGTCGAACGGGGGCAGGGGCGGGCGGGGCATGGGGCGCGGCTCCTTGGAAAGCCGGCGGCGGGGGGCGCCCGCCGCCGGAGGGGCGATCAGGCGGCCTGGTCGAGGGAGACCTGCGGAAAGTCGATCTCGGTGCGGGCGAGCTCGTTGAGGTAGTTGGTCCAGGTGTTGAAGGCGACGTGCTGGACGATCTCGACGATCTGGCCGTCGTCGTAGCCCGCCGCCCGCACCTCGGCGAGCGCGGCGTCGGAGACCCGGCCCCGCGCCTCGGCCACCGCCACGGCGAAGCGCACGGCCGCGTCGGCGCGCGGGTCGGTGGACCGCCCGCGGCGGTTGGCGGCGATCTCCTCGGCGCTCAGCTTCGCCAGGTTCGCCCCCAGATAGGCATGCGCCGACAGGCAGTAGCCGCAGCCGTTGAGCTGGGCGATCGCCAGCGCGATCCGCTCGCGCGTCGCCGCCGGCAGACGGCCCTTCGACAGCGCGCCGAACATGCCGAGATGGCCCTCCAGCGCGGCGGGGCTGTGGGCGACGAGGCGGAAGAGGTTGGGCGCGGCGCCGAGCTGCGCCTCGACCTGGCGCAGGGCGGGGCGGGCCGCCTCGGGGGCGTCGTCGATCGTGGCGGGGACGGGGATGCGGGACATGGGTGCCTCCATCGGGTTGCGATGTCAGGCGAGATGGCCCCTTCCATTCCGCCGCGGCAGAGGCCAGTTTCGGGAACCTTCCTCCCGGAAACCGAGAGCATGACCGATCGATACGAGGCGATGGCGACGCTGGTCGCCTGCGTGGACGCAGGCAGCCTTTCGGCCGGGGCGCGGGCCCTGCGCCAGCCGCTCGCGACCGTTTCGCGCCGGGTGGCGGAGCTGGAAGCGCGGCTGGGCGCGCAGATCCTGCGCCGCTCCGCCCGCGGGCTGACCCTGACCGACGCGGGCGTGGACTACGTGGCGGCCTGCCGGCGCATCCTCGAGGAACTGGCGGAGGCGGAGCGCGCGGCGGCGGGCGAGTTCGCCTCGCCGCGCGGCGTCCTCTCCCTCACCGCCCCGGTGGTCTTCGGCCGCCTGCACGTGATCCCGGTGGTGACCGAGTTCCTGGCCGCCTTCCCCGAGGTCGACGTGCGCCTCGCGCTCGGCGACCGGCCGGCGAACCTGGGCGAGGAGCCGCTCGACGCCGCCATCCGCGTGGGCGAGCCGCCGCTGGGCGAGCTGCGCGCCCGCCGCCTCGGCGCCGTGAGCCGGGTGGTGGTGGCGAGCCCCGCCTACCTCGCCGCCCGCGGCCGGCCGCAGGCGCCGGAGGACCTGGCGGGCCACGACTGCATCACCTTCACCGCCCTGATGGCCCCCGACCGCTGGCGCTTCGGGCCGCAGGACCGGGGCGTCGCGATCCGCTCGCGCCTTGCGGTCAACACCGCCGAGGCGGCGCTGGACGCGGCCTGCGCCGGGGCCGGGCTGACCCGGGTCCTGTCCTACCAGGCCGCCGCGGCGCTGGCCGAGGGGCGGCTCGAGCGGGTGCTCCAGCCCCATGAGCCGACGCCCTGGCCGGTGCACATCCTCTATGCGCCGGGGCGGCGGGCGCGGAAGCTGCGCGCCTTCCTCGACTTCGCAGGCCCCCGGCTGGAGGCGCGGCTGCGCTCGGCGTGAGGGCGCCTCGCGGAGGTTTCGCTTGCGGCCCCGGCGCCGAACCGACACAGGACTGCAACATGATCGCGATACGAAGCGGGTTCCTGACGAATCCGGACATCGGAGCCTCCATGAGACGCCACCTGATCGCCGCCGCCGTCCTGGCGGCCGCCCCCCTCGCCGCGCAGGCGGAAAGCCTGGTCGTCTACACCTCGCAGCCCAACGAGGACGCGCAGGCCACGATCGACGCCTTCATGGCCGCGAACCCCGAGGTCCAGGTCGACTGGGTGCGCGACGGCACCACCAAGATCATGGCCCGCCTGCGCGCCGAGATCGAAGCCGGGAACCCCCAGCCCGACGTGCTGTTCATCGCCGACTCGGCGACCATGGAGGGGCTGAAGGCCGAGGGCCGCCTGATGCCCTACCCCGAGGCCGACGTCTCGGGCCTCGCGCGCGGGCTCTACGACGACGAGAAGACCTGGTTCTCGACCAAGCTGATCACCTCGGGGATCGTCTACAACACCCGCTCCGAGGCGAAGCCGCAGACCTGGGCGGATCTGGTCGAGGGGCCCTGCGCGGGCAAGGTGGCGATGCCCTCGCCGCTGACCTCGGGCGCGGCCACGATCCACATGGCCGCGCTGACCGCGAACCCGGAGCTGGGCTGGGACTACTACCAGAAGCTCGCCGACACCGGCGCGGTGGCGCAGGGCGGCAACGGCGGGGTGATGAAGGCGGTGGCCGGCGGCGAGAAGCTGTGCGGGATCATCGTCGACTTCCTGCCGATCCGCGAGGCGCAGAAGGGCGCGCCGGTGGCCTTCGTGTTCCCGCCGCTGGGCGTCTCGGCCGTCACCGAGCCCGCCGCGATCCTCTCGACCGCGAAGAACCCCGACGCGGCGCGCGCCTTCATCGACTTCCTGCTGTCGACGCAGGGCCAGGAGCTGGCCGCGCAGATGGGCTACCTGCCCGCCGATGCCTCCGTCCCCGCGCCCGAGGGCTTCCCCGCGCGCGACACCATCACGCTGATGGACTTCGACCCGGCGAAGGCGCTGGCCGAGGACGAGGCCAACAAGGCGAAGTTCACCGAGATCTTCGGCGGCTGATGGCGCAGGCGCGTTCCTGGGACCTGAAGGGCGGCGGCCTGGGGGCCGCCGCCCTTTCGCTGCTGGTGCTCGCCCTCGTCGGCGGCCCGTTCCTGCGGCTGATGGCGGCCGGGCTCTCGGGCGAGCAGGGCGCCTCGCTTGGCCCCCTGGCCGAGGCGCTGGGCGACGAGACCGTCCTGCGCGCCCTGCGCCGCAGCCTCGAGACCTCGCTTCTCTCCGCCGGGCTGGCGCTGGTTCTGGGCACGCTCTACGCGCTGCTGCTGGGGCTGACGAACGTGCGGTTCAAGACCGGGTTCGTGTTCCTGATCCTGGTGCCGATGATGATCCCGCCGCATGTGACGGCGATCGCCTGGATCCAGTCGCTGGGGCCGTCGAGCGTGCTGCTGCGCACGCTGGGCGTCGCGCCGCCGCTGGGCTCGACCCATCCGCTCTATTCCTCCGGCGGCATCGTGCTGCTGCTGGCGATCCAGCACGCGCCGCTGGCGATGCTGCTGGTGCGCGCGGGCCTGCGCGCCCTCCCGCGCGAGGCGCTGGAGGCCGCGCGCATCGCCGGGGCCCGGCCGGGGCGGCTGTTCCGCCGGGTGCTGGCGCCGATGCTGGCGCCGCATCTCGCCGCCGCCTTCATGCTCGCCTTCGTCTCGGGGCTGGGCAATTTCGGGATTCCCGCCCTGCTGGGCATTCCGGCGGGCTACACCACGCTGCCGGTTCTGATCTACCAGCGCCTGTCGTCCTTCGGCCCCGGCGTGCTGGGCGAGGTCGCCGTGCTCTCCTGCGTCATGGCGCTGGTGGCGCTGCTCGCGGCCCTGCTGCAACGGCGGCTGGAGGGCCGCGCGCGGGCCGAGAGCATCGGCCCCCCCTCCCGACCGCTCGCCTTCGACCTGGGCGCGGGGCGGCCCGTCGCCGAGGCCGGGCTGGCGCTGGTGGTGCTGGCGACGCTGGCGCTGCCGCTGGCCTCGCTGGTCTCGACCGCGCTGGTGGGGGCCTATGGCGTGACCCTGACGGCCGATACCGTGACGCTGGAGAACTTCGAGGAGGTGCTGTTCCGCCAGGCCGCCACCGGGCGGGCCTTCGCCAATTCCTTCCTCGCGGCGGGGGGCGCGGCGCTGGTCCTCGGCCTCTTCGCGGTGGTGTTCGGGCATGTGGCGCGGGCGCGCGGGGCGGGGCCGCTGCCGGGGCTCGCCTCGGGGATGGCGGACGTGGCCTATGCGCTGCCGGGGCTGGTGCTGTCGATCGCGCTGATCCTGGTGTTCGTGGCCCCGCTGCCGGGGCTGGGGGTCAGCCTCTACGGCACGGTCACGGTGATCTTCTTCGCCTACCTGATCCGCTTCCTGACCGTGGCGCTGAAGCCGGTGGCGGCGGCCTATGCGCAGCTCGACCCCAGCCTCGACGACGCGGCGCGGGTGGCGGGCGCCTCGCTGGGGCTGCGGCTGAGGCGGATCTTCGCGCCGGCGGTGCTGCCCTCGGCGGCCTCGGGGGCGATCCTGGTGTTCATGACCGCCTACAACGAGGTCACCGTCTCGGCCCTGCTGTGGTCGCGGGGATCGGAGACCATCGGGACCGCGATCTTCAACTACGAGGACGGGGGCTACACCTCCCTCGCCGCGGCCATGGCGACGGTGACGGTGGCGGCGACGGCGGGGCTGATGATCGCGCTGACCCGGTTGGGCCGGCGCCTGCCGGCGGGGGCGATCCCCTGGCGGGACTGAGGGGCGGACGCTTGAGGACTGCGCCCGCGGCCGGCCGCGGGAGGCCGCGGGTCGAGCCCGGGGCGCCCGCGGAGCGGGCGGGGCGCCCAGGCCGTCAGGCCTCGGCCCGCTCCCGCGCGGCGGGGGCGAGGGCGGCGAGCTCCGGCGCCGGCAGCGGCCAGCCGGAGCGGATCGAGACGCCCACGCGCTCGCCCGGCGCGACGGGACCGGTCGCGAGCGCCTCCACCTCCAGCCCCTCGTCGGTGCGCAGCGTCAGCTCCCGCACGCCGCCCCGGTAGGTGGCGCGCAGGACGCGGGCGGGGGCGCCGCCGGCGCCGAGGGCGACCTCTTCGGGGCGCACGAACAGGCCGCAGGGGCCGTCGGGGACCGGGCGGACGTCGGGCGCGCCGTCGCGCAGGGGGATCTCGGGAAACCCCTCGACGGTCGCGAGCCCGCCCCGGCGCGTCGCCGGCAGCAGGGCGCCGCGGCCGACGAAGCGGGCGACGTCGACGGAGTTCGGGCGCCAGTAGAGCTCGTCCGGCGCCGCCACCTGGGCGAAACGGCCGTCCATCATCACCGCGATCCGGTCGGCGAGGCCCATCGCCTCGCGCTGGTCGTGGGTGATGTAGAGGGTGGTGGCCCCGCCCACCCGGTGCACGCGCAGGAACTCCTCCTCCATCGCCGCGCGCAGGTGGGGATCGAGGTTGGCCAGCGGCTCGTCCATCAGCACCACCCGCGCGTCCGAGGCGAGCGCGCGCGCCAGCGCCACGCGCTGCCGCTGCCCGCCCGAGAGCTCGGCGGGGCGGCGGGCGGCATGGGGCGTCAGGCCCACGGTCTCGAGGCAGCGGGCGGCCAGCGCCTCGCGCTCCGCCCGGGGACGGCCGGCGGCCTCGGCGGGGAAGGCGACGTTCTCGGCCACCGTCATGTGGGGCCAGAGGGCGTAGGACTGGAAGACGAAGCCCACCCGGCGATCCTCGGCCCGCAGGTGCACGCCCGGTCCGGACCAGGGGGTCCCGTCGCAGGCGATGGTTCCTTCGGTCGCCGTCTCCAGCCCCGCGATCAGGCGCAAGAGCGTGGACTTTCCGCAGCCCGAGGGGCCCAGGACCACGAAGAACTCGCCGTCGCGGATGGTCGCGTCCAGCCCCGCGATCGCCCGCGAGCCGTCGTCGAACCGCTTGCCCAAGCCCGTGATCGTCAGTTCGGCCATGCCGCCTCTCCCGCAGCCTCTCCCGCAGTCGCGGGCACGCCCTAGCACAGGCGGGGCGCGCCCCGGGCGCGGGGAAAGCGCGCAGCCGCCCGCGGGGGACCATGTCGCGGATCGCGAATGCAGGAAAACCGAGTTCATAGGCGATCTACAAAAGATCGTATATTTTGTTGCGGCGCATCTGAGAGGTCCGTACCTTTCGAGTCGCCAAGACCCGACACCGATTCTCCCGACAGGACCTCCCATGAGCCACGATCTCGACCGCCAGCGGGCCCTCGCGCGGCTGCGCGCCAGCGCCATCGCCCCGCCGACCTCGCGCCGCGACTTCCTCAAGCTGTTCGGCGGGGCCATCGGCGGGCTCGCCGCCGCCACGACCCTCCCGCGCCATCTGCTGGCGCAGGCGGAGTCCGACCTGCCCCAGTTCGGCGAGATCCCGCAGGCCTGGAAGGGCTCGGGCGAGGTGGTGGTGGTGACCTGGGGCGGCATCGGGACCGAGATGCAGCGCAAGGCCTGGTTCGAGCCGTTCGAGAAGCTCTGCGGCATCAAGGTGGTCGAGGCCGTGGGGCCGGATCCCGCGAAGGTCCGCGCCATGGTCGACACCAACACCGTGCAGTGGGACGTCTGCCAGATCGGCCGCGGCACGATGCTCGAGTTCCTCAAGCAGGGCGATTACCTGGAGGAGATCGACTACTCGCTGGTCGAGGACGGGGTGACCGACAACTACCGCTCCTCCCACGGCGTCGACATCGTGCCCTTCGCGCAGATGCTGGCCTATCGCACCGACGCCTGGGCGAGCGCGCCGACCGGCTGGGCCGACATGTGGGACCTGGAGAAATTCCCCGGCGGCCGCTCGATGCCCATCGCCACCAAGGGCAACATCCCCGAGCTGGTCGGCGCCCTGATCGCCGACGGCGCGAGCGCCGAGGGGATCTACCCGCTCGACATCGACCGGGCCGTCGCCAGCCTCGAGAAGGTGAAGCCGGGCGTGGTGAAGTGGTGGGAGTCGGGCGCCCAGCCGATGCAGATGCTGCTCGACAACGAGGCCCCCTTCGTCACCGCCTGGAACGGGCGCGTGCATGCCGCGAAGATGGAGGGGCAGCCGCTGGAGATCCTGTGGGACGGCGGCTCGCTGATCTCCAACGCCTGGCTGCTGCCCAGGGGCTGCCCGAACCTGTCGAATGCGCAGAAGTTCGTGGCTTTCTCGTCCTCGGCGGTGGCGCAGGCGCGGTATTCCAAGCTGCTGCCCTACGGGTTCACCAACGTCGACTCCGCCGACCTGCTGGACGAGGCGACGCTGGCGAACCTGCCGACCGCGCCGGCCAACATGTCCCGGATGGTCCAGTACGACTTCGAGTGGTGGGCGGCCAACCGGCCGGAAGTCATCGAGAAGTTCAACGCGATGATGCTGGGCTGACCCGACCGGGAGGGCGCCGCCCGGGCGCCCGCCGAACGCCCCCGCGCGCGTCCTCCCACGGGCGCGGGGGCGTCGCGGCGTCCCTCCCGCCTCGCGCCGCCGTCCCGCCCCCCCCATCGCCCGGCCGGGTCTCCCTGCGGCCGGGCGAACGGGGCGGCGGCGCGCTCCTCTCCTGAACGGACCGATCCATGGCCCTTCCCATCGACGCGCTGGTGCTCGACGCCGACATCCGAACCTTCCGCCGGCCCGGAGAGCGGGTCGAGGCGCTGGCCCTTTCAGGCGGGCGGATCGCGGCCATGGGCGCGGCCGCCGAGATGCGCGCGCTGGCGCCGGGCGCGCCGGTGATCGAGGGGGGCGGGCGGACCGCGATCCCCGGCATCGTCGACAGCCACTGCCACGCCGACATGCAGGCGGTGCGCATGGGCCGCTGGCTGGACCTGGCCGAGGCCGCCCCCGACGGGCGCGAGGCGCTGCTGGGCCTGATCGCGACCGAGGCCGCCTCGCGCCCCCAGTCGGCGCGGATCTGCGCCTTCCGCTTCGACGACCTCGCCATGGGCGGCTGGCCGACGCGCGCGCAGCTCGACGCCGCGGTGGGCGGGCGGCCGGCGCTGATCTACCGCCGCTGCTCGCTGGTGGCGCTGGCGAGCTCCGCCGCGCTGGCCGAGATGGGCTGGACCGAGGCCGCCGAGGATCCCCCCTTCGGCCGGCTGCAGCGCGACGGCCAGGGCCGCCCCACCGGGCTGGTCGAGGGCCGGGCGGCGCGGATGCTGGTGGAGCATGCCGGCGCCGCGCAGACCGACGACGACTTCCTCGCGGGGATGGAGCGGGTGCTGGCCCGTTATGCGGCGCTGGGCGTGACCTCGATCCAGAACTCGACGACGCAGGCCGCGGGCTTCGCCGCCTACCAGCGCCTGCATGCGGCGGGCGGGCTGAAGCTGCGCGTCGGCGTCATCGCCAACGGCCATGACGAGGGCTTCTGGCGCGGGCTGCTGGGGGCGCGGATGCGCTCGGGCCTCGGCGACGAGCGGCTGCGGCTGACGGGGGTCGAGTGGGTGGCCGACGGCGCCACCTCGGCCCGCACCGCCGCCTGGCATGCGCCCTACCAGGGCGAGCCCGGGAACCGCGGCCGCATCCTGATGGACCGCGACGACCTGGTGGAGAAGGTCGAGACCGCGCATCGCGCCGGCCTCCAGGTCTGCGTCGACGCCATGGGCGACCGCGGCGTCGATTTCGTGATCGAGGCCTTCGAGGCGGCGCTGGAGCGCTTCCCCGTGGCCGACCACCGCGCCCGGATCGAGCATTGCTGCGCCGTCACGCCCGAGGCCGTCGGCCGGCTGAAGCGCGCGGGCATCGTCGCCTCGACCGCCGCGGGTTTCGCCCATGACCTCGGCGCCGCCCATCTCGCCGCCCGCGGGCCGGCGGAGATGGCGCGGCTCTGGCCGATGCGCGCGCTTATCGACGCGGGCGTGCCGGCGCCGATCCACTCCGACGCGCCGGTCTGCGACGAGAACCCGTTCCTCGGCCTGTGGTCGCTGGTCAACCGCCGCGCGGCGGGGGGCGAGGACCTGGACGCCTCCCAGGCCTGCACGGTCGAGGAGGGGCTCGTCGCCTGCACCCGTCTCGGCGCCTGGGCGGGGCGGGAGGAGCATCTGAAGGGCCATCTGGCCCCGGGGATGCTCGCCGACCTGATCTTCCTTGACCGCGACCCGCTCGCGATCCCGCCCGAGACGCTGCGCGACACGCGCTGCGAGATGACCGTGATCGGCGGGGAGATCGTCCATGACCTCCGCTGACCCGACCGGAGAGAGCCCCATGACCGACCCCAGCCGCCTCGGCGCCCCCGTCCGTTTCGAGGGGGTCGGCAAGCGCTACGGCCGCTCCTGGGCGGTGCGCGGCTTCGACCTGGAAATCGCGGCGGGGGAGTTCGTCTCCCTGCTCGGCGCCTCGGGCTCGGGCAAGACCACCTCGCTGATGATGCTGGCGGGGTTCGAGACCCCGACCGAGGGCCGCATCGCCGTCGGCGGCCGGACCGTCGACGCCATGCCGCCGGCGAAGCGCGACATCGGCATGGTGTTCCAGAGCTACGCGCTGTTCCCCCACATGACCGCGGCCGAGAACGTCGACTTTCCGCTGCGGATGCGCGGCCGCCCGAAGGCGGAGCGCGAGGCGGCGGTGGCGAAGATGCTCGACATCGTGGGGCTGGCGCATCTCGCCGACCGCCTGCCGAGCCAGCTTTCCGGCGGCCAGCAGCAGCGCGTGGCGCTGGCCCGCGCCATCGTGTTCGAGCCGCCGGTGCTGCTGATGGACGAGCCGCTGGGCGCGCTCGACAAGCACCTGCGCGCCACGCTGCAGGCGGAGATCAAGCGCATCCAGGCGCGGCTGGGCCTGACGGTCCTGTTCGTGACCCACGACCAGGAGGAGGCGCTGACCATGTCCGACCGCATCTGCGTGATGCGCGACGGCGCGATCCTGCAGGTGGACGCGCCCGAGACCATCTACGACCGCCCCGCCGACACCTATGTCGCCGCCTTCTTCGGCGAGTCGAACGCCCTGACCGCCGTGCCCGAGGGCCCGGGCGCCGTGCGCCTCGGTCCCGTCGTCGCCCCCTGGCCGGGCGCGGGCCCCGCCGCCGGCGCGCTGGAGATCGCGATCCGCCCCGAGCGGATCGCCATCGCCGACGAGGACGCCCCCGTCCCCCCCGCCCATGTCGCCGTCTTCGCCACGGTGCGCGAGACGACCTTCGTGGGCGACCGCCGCGTCTACCTCGCCGCGCTCGACACCGGCGAGGCGGTGCAGGTGAACCAGCCGCTCGCCGACCTCTCGGGCGGCCACCGGCCGGGGGAGCGGGTGCGCCTGCACTGGGCGACCACGGCCATGCGCGGCTTCGTCGACGGGCGCGCGGCATGAGCCTCGCCGAGCCCCTCGCCCCCGCCCGCCTCGGCGCGCTGCGCGCGCGGGCCGCCACGCCCGCCTGGCTGGCGCTGCCGCTGATCGCGTTCCTCGGCGTCTTCTACCTCGCGCCCGTGGCGATGATGCTGGCCCGCGCGGCGGGGGAGGGGGACTGGGCGCCCCTCTTCGCGGCGATCGAGAACCAGGTGGCGCAGCGGGTGTTCCTCGGCACGCTCGAGATCGCCTTCGTCTGCACGCTGGCCACCCTGGTCATCGGCTATCCGCTGGCGCTCTTCGCGGCCCTCGCCCCGCCCTGGCTCGCGCGCCTCGCCATCGCGGCGGTGCTGGCGCCGTTCTGGAGCTCGATCCTGATCCGCTCCTACGCCTGGATGGTGCTGCTGGGGCGCGAGGGGCTGGTGAACGGGGCGCTGGGCGGCCTCGGCCTGATCGAGGCGCCGATCCGCATGCTCAACACCACCTTCGCGGTCTACGTGGGCATGATCCACATCATGCTGCCTTTCATGATCCTGCCGATCTACGCGGCGCTGAAGGGCATCGACGGGCGGCTGGTGCAGGCGGCCGAGAACCTGGGCGCCTCGACCGCCTCGGTCCTGCGCCACGTGATCCTGCCGCTGTCGCTGCCGGGGGTCGCCGCGGGGGCGCTGGTGGTCTTCGTGCTGTCGATCGGCTTCTACGTGACGCCGGCGCTGCTGGGCGGGCCGCGGGACATGATGGTCTCGATGCTGATCGCGCAGGAGGTGGACCTCTACAACTGGGACCTCGCCTCGGCCTACGCGGGCGGGCTGCTGGTTCTGACGCTCCTGATCGTCGCCGTCGCCTCGCGCTTCGTGGACCTCGGCAAAGCCATGGGGGGCCGCAAATGAGCGCCCGCGCCCTGCGTCTCTCCGCCGGCCTGCCGGCCCGCGTCGCCCTCGGCGCCGTCGCCCTGCTGGTGGCGCTGTTCCTGGTGTTCCCGGTGGTGATCGTGATCCCGCTGAGCTTCTCGGGCTCCGAGTTCCTGAGCTTCCCGCCCGAGAGCTGGTCGCTGCGCTGGTACGCCGACTTCTTCACCACCGCCCGCTGGCTGGAATCCGCGTGGCTGTCGATCTGGATCGCGGTGGTCGCCGCGATCCTGGCGACCGTGCTGGGGACCGCCGCCGCCCTCGGCCTCGCCCGCGCGAAATTCCCCGGCCGGGCGGTGGTCACGGCCTTCCTGCTGTCGCCGCTGGTGGTGCCGGCGATCATCGTCTCGATCGGGGTCTATTTCTTCTATGCGCCGCTGGGGCTGGTGGGCTCGCCCATCGGGATCGCCATCGCGCATGCGACGCTCGCCTCGCCCTTCGTGCTGGTGAACGTCACCGCGGCGCTGGCGGGGTTCGATCCGCGGCTGGAGCAGGCGGCGAAGAACCTCGGCGCCTCGGGCTGGTCGACCTTCCGGCTGGTGACCTTCCCGATCATCAAGCCCGGCGTGATGGCCGGCGCCGTCTTCGCCTTCATCGCCAGCTTCGACGAGATGATCGTGGCCCTGTTCATCACCTCGCCCGGCAACGTCACCCTGCCGATCCGGATGTGGGAGAGCATGCGCAACGAGATCTCGCCCGCCATCGCCGCCGTCTCGACGCTGGTGATCCTGCTGTCGGTGTCCCTGTTCTTCGTGGCGGCGCGCATCCAGGCGCGCGCCGTCGCCCGCTCCGGAGGCGACCGATGAGCCGCACGATCCTCGCCGCCGACCAGGTCATCGCCTTCCAGCACGGCGAGCATCGCCACCTGCGCGACGGGCTCGTGGTCGTCGAGGGCGCCCGCGTGACCCATGTCGGCCCGCGCGGGAGCCTGCCCGACGCCGCGCCGGAGGAGATCACCGAGCTGGGCGACGCATTGCTCGCCCCCGGCTTCATCGACGCCCATGCGCATCTGACCTCCGCCCCCCTCGACCGCACCGTGGTCGAGGACGTGGGCGAGCCGCAGTTCCAGTTCACCGCGCTGGCCGAGATCCTGCCCGCCATGGCGCTCGCCATGGACCGGGAGGCGGAGCGGGCGATGGCCGCCCTCTCGATCCTCGACCTGCTGCGCTCCGGAACCACCACGGTGATGGAGATCGGCTGGGGGGCGGGGGCGGAGGTCGCCGACCTCGCCGAGCAGGCCGGGATCAGGGCCTGGATCGCCAACGGCTACGGCTCGGCCCGCTGGGGCTCGAAGGACGGCAAGCGCGTCTCGATCGACTGGCGCGAGGACGAGGGGTTGCCGGCGTTCCGCGCCGCCTGCGGGTTCGTGGAGGACATCCGGGGCCGCGCCGACGGCCGCCTGAACGGCTACCTCTCGCCGCTGCAGGTCGCCATGGCGACGCCCCGCCTGCTGGAGGAGACGCGCGCGGCGGCCGAGCGGCTCGACTGCCCCGTGGCGCTGCATGTCTCCGAGGCGATCTTCGAGTGGCGCGAGATGGTGGCGCGCGAGGGCATGACGCCGCTGGAGTGGCTGGAGCGTCTCGGCTTCCTCTCCGAGCGCTGCATGCTGGGCCACGTGATCTTCACCGCCGGCCACTCGGCCCTGCTGCACCCGGGGCGGGACCTGGAGATCCTCGCGGCCTCGGGCGCCTCTGTCGCCCATTGCCCCTGGGTGTTCGGGCGGCGGGGCTACGCGATGGAGAGCTTCGCGCGATACCGCGACGCGGGCGTCACGATGTGCCTCGGCTCCGACACCGCGCCGCAGTCGATCCTGAGCCAGATGCGCCTCGGCGCCGCCTTCGCGCGCCTGCACGAGCGCTCGCCCCGCCGCGTCACCTCGCGCGAGATGTTCGAGGCAGCCACCCTCGCCCCGGCCCGCGTGCTGGGGCGCGACGACCTCGGGCGCATCGCGCCGGGGGCGAAGGCCGACCTCTGCGTCTGGCGGCTCGACGGGCTGACCACGGCGCCTTGCCGCGATCCGGTGCGCATGCTGGTGTGGTCGGCGGAGCCGGAGGACCTGTCCCATGTGATGATCGACGGCCGCTGGGTCGTGCGCGACCGCGCCGTGCTGGGCCTCGACCGGGCCCGGATCGTCGCCGAGGCGCGTGCGGCCGCGGCCCGCGTGTGGGACCGCGTCGGACCGGGAGACTGGGCGGGACGGCGGCTCGATACGCTCTCCCCCCCGAGCCTGGAGGCGTGGAGATGAGCGAGACCCCCTCGGAGCTGGACCCTTCGGAGCTGGACGCCGGCCCCGCCGAGGCCCCCGGCCCCCGCAAGCCCGCCGCCCCTCGCCCCCAGGACGCCGACGAAAGCCTCGCCGACCGCGCCTACCGCGCCATCGAGGACCTGATCGTGACCATGGAGCTGGAACCGGGCGCCCGCGTCTCGGAGCCCGCGCTGGTCCAGCGCCTGGGCATCGGCCGCACGCCGGTGCGCGAGGCGTTGCAGCGGCTCGCCTCGGACAAGATCCTGGTGAACCGCCCCCGCCGCGGCATGGTGGTCTGCGAGATCGACGTGCACACCCAGCTGCGCGCGCTGGAGGCGCGGCGGGCGCTCGAAGTCGCCATGGTCCGCGCCGCCGCGCGCCGCCGCACGCCCGAGCAGGCCGAGCGCCTGACGGCCATGGCCGCCGAGTTCCGCCGCATGCGCGGCCAGGCCGACCACGTGCCGGTGCTGCGCCACGACCGGGCCTTCATCGATCTGCTGCTGGAGAGCGCGGCGAACCCGTTCCTCGCGCCCATCGTGCCGCTTTACGCGATCTCGCGGAGGTTCTGGCTGGCCAACTACCAGCGCACCGACCGTTTCGACCCGACCGAGATCACCACCTTCCACATCCGCATCGGCGAGGCGGTGGCCGCGGGCGACGAACCCGCCGCCGGCCGCTTCGCCGAGGCCTTCCACGACCATATCGAGGCCTTCGCCCGCTACGTCGGCCTCGAGCTTTCCTGACGCCAAGACCCCAGACCGGAGCCTGCATGACCGACCCCACCGCCCCCGAGGCCCCGATCACCGTCATCCGCAACGCCGCCTGGGCGGTGGTCTGGAACGCCGAGGCCGGCCGGCACGAATACGCCCGCGGCGTCGATGTGGTCTTCCAGGGCGACCGGATCCTCTCGGCCGACGGGACCTGGACCGGCGCGGTCGACCAGGAGATCGACGGGCGAGAGCGCATGGTCATGCCCGGCTTCGTCGACGTCCACTCCCACCCCAGCTTCGAGACGATGCTCAAGGGCCTGACCGAAGAGGTCTACTCTCCAAAGTTCTACATGAGCTCGCTCTACGAGTTCCTGACCCTGTTCGAGATCGACGAGGAGGGCATGCGCGCCTCGACCGAGGTGGCGCTGGCCGAACTCCTCCAGTCCGGCGTGACCTCCCTTTGCGACATCTCCTTCGCCCATGAGGGCTGGCTCGACGGCCTCGCCGCCACCGGCATCCGCGCCTTCGCCGCGCCCATGTTCCGCAACGGCCCGTGGAAGACCTCCAACGGCCACTCGGTCTACTACGAGCTCGACGAGAAACGCGGCGAGGAGTCCATGCGCGCCGCCATGGCCTGCCTGGACGAAGCCGCGAAACACCCCTCCGGCCGCGTCTCCGGCGTGGTCTCGCCCAGCCAGATCGACACCTGCTTTGAGGGCCTGCTGCGCGAGGCGATGCAGGAGGCGGAGGCCCGCGACCTTCCCTTCACCATCCACGCTGCCCAGGGCGTCATCGAGTTCAACGAGATGATCCGCCGCCACGGCGTGACGCCCATCCGCTGGATGCAGGACATCGGCATCCTCAACGACCGCACGCTGATCGGCCACGGGATCTTCCTCGACAGCCATCCGCAGGTGGGCTGGACGACGTCCTCTGACGACCTGGGGCTGATCGCGGACGCGGGGGCCTCGGTGGCGCATTGCCCGACGGTGTTCGTGCGGCGCGGGATCTCGCTGCAGCACTTCTCGTCCTACGTGGAGCGGGGGGTGAACATGACCATCGGCACCGACACCCACCCCCAGAACATGGTCGAGGAGCTGAAGACCGCGATCTACGTGGCCCGCACGATCTCGGGCAACGCGGCGAAGCCCACGGCCGAGATGCTGTTCCACGCCGCCACCGTCGGCGGCGCCAAGGCCCTGCGGCGCGACGACATCGGCAAGATCGAGCCCGGGGCGAAGGCCGACCTGGTGCTGGTCGACATCACCCACGCCTCCCTGCGCCCCCTGCGCGACCCGGTGCGCGCCCTGATCTTCTCGGGCGGGGAGCGGCCGATCAAGGACGTCTACGTGGACGGCCGCAAGGTGGTCGAGGACGGCCGGGCGATCTTCATCGACTACGACAGCGCCATGGTGAGGGTCGAGGCCGCGCAGAAGCGTTCGATGGACCTCGTGCACACCCGCGACTGGGCCGGGCGCAGCGCCGACGCGGCGATGCCGCCGGTGTTCCCGATCCGCGGCCACAACCGCCCCGCCGGGCAGTGATTTTCAAAGGATATCAACGATGAAACTCATCGGCGTCGACGTGGGCGGCACCTTCACCGACCTCGTGCTCGTGGAGACCGAGAGCGGGGAGAGCACCGTCCACAAGGTCCCCACCACCCCCCACGACCCCTCCGAGGGCGTGCTGACCGGGGTGCGCGAGCTGTGCGAGCTGGCGGGCGTCCAGCCCTCCGCCGTCGACCACGTTCTGCACGGCACCACCACCGCCACGAACGCGGTGCTGGAGCATGACGGCGCGGTCACCGGCATGATCACCAACGAAGGGTTTCGCGACGTGATCCACATCGGCCGCCACCAGCGGCCGGAGCACTATTCCATTCGCCAGGAGGTGCCGTGGCAGGACCGCCCCCTGGTGAAGCGGCGGTATAGAAAAACCGTCGGCGGCCGCATCGCCCCTCCGGGCGTCGAGCTGGCCCCGCTGGACGAGGCCGCCGTCGCCCAGGCCGCCCGGGAACTCGCCGAGGCCGGCGTCGAGGCCATCGCCATCTGCTTCCTGTTCTCCTACCTCGACCCCTCCCACGAGGCCCGCGCCAAGGCCATCGTCGAGGCCGAGGCGCCGGGGATCTTCGTCACCACCTCCTCCACCGTCTCCCCCCAGTTCCGCGAGTTCGAGCGCTTCACCACCACCGCCATGAACGCCTTCATCGGCCCCAAGGTGCGCGACTACGTGAGCCGGCTGGAGACCCGCCTGTCGGAGGCCGGCTTCGAGGCCGACCTGCACATCATGGGCTCCAACGGCGGCGCCGCCACCGCGCGCATGGTTTCCGAATTGCCGGTCCTGACGCTGCTGTCGGGTCCCGCCGCCGGCATCATCGGCGGCGCCTGGGCGGGGGCGCTCTCGGGCCGGAACAACCTGATCACCTTCGACGTCGGCGGCACCTCCGCCGACATCGGCATCGTGCGCGAGGGCGCCTTCGCCGAGGCCTCGGCCCGCGACACCTCCATCGCCGGCTTCCCGGTGCTGGCGCCGATGATCGACATCCACACGATCGGCGCCGGCGGCGGCTCGATCGCCCATGTGGACGCGGCGGGCGGCTTCAAGGTCGGGCCCCGGTCGGCCGGCGCGGTCCCCGGGCCGGCGGCCTACGGGCGGGGCGGCACGCAGCCGACGGTGACCGACGCCAACGTGGCGCTGGGCCGGCTGGACCCGCGGGCGTTCCTGGGCGGGGCGATGAGCCTCGACGTGGAGGCGTCGCGCCGGGTGGTCGGGGAGCTGGCCGAAACTCTGGGCATGAGCCTCGAGGAAACCGCCGACGGCATCCTCGCCGTGGTCAACGCCAACATGGCCAACGCGGTTCGGTCCCGGACGGTGCAGAAGGGGCTGGATCCCCGCGCCTTCTCGCTGATGGCCTTCGGCGGCGGCGGGCCGCTGCAGGCGGTGGACGTGGCCGCGATCCTCGGCATCCCGGAGGTCATCGTGCCGCCCGCGCCGGGCATCACCTCGGCCGTCGGTCTGACGGCGACCGACATGAAATACGACCTGGTCCGCACCGCCTTCGTCACCTCCGCCGACACCGACGCCGCCGCGCTGGAGTCGCTGCTGGCCGAGATGCAGGCCGAGCTCGCCTCCCGCCTCGCCGCCGACGGGTTCTCGCCCGAGGAGATGCGGTTCGAGCGGGCCGGAGACCTGCGCTACGTCGGCCAGGGCTACGAGCTGCGCTGCGCCTTCCCGGGCTCGGCCCTCGACGCTCCGGCGATGGACGCCATCTACGCCGACTTCACCGAGCAGCACCGCCGCGAATACGGCCGCATCAACGACAACCCCATCGAGATCGTCAACGTCCGCGTCCGCGGCGTCGGCGCGATGCCGGTGCTCGAAAAACCCGCCGCGCCCTCCGGCGGCAGCCTGGAGACGGCAAAACTCCACGACGCCGAGATCGCCTTCCGCGTCGACGGCGCCATGACCCGGATGACCACGCCGGTCTACCGCCGGGACCGGCTGCCGCTGGATACGGTGATCGAGGGGCCGGCCCTGATCACCCAGAAGGACACCACCTCGATGCTGCGCCCCGGCGACAGCCTCGTCGCCGACGCCGGCGGCAACCTGCTGATCCGCGTCGCGCAGAAGGGATGACGGGAATGACTTCCAAGGCCTCGACCATCGACCCGATCTCCGCCTCGGTCATCCAGGGCGCGCTGCAGTCCATCGCCGTCGAGATGGGCTACAAGCTGATGCGCATGTCCTATTCCTCGATCATCCGGGAATCCGAGGATTTCGGCGCCGCCCTCACCGACGCCCAAGGGCGGCAGATCGCGGAATCCATGCAGTCCACCCCCCTCCAGTCCGGCCCCATCGCCGGCTACGTGCAGAACGTGCTGGAGACGCTGGCCGCTCGCGGCGACACGGTGAACCCCGGCGACGTGATCCTGCACAACGACCCCTACGGGGGCGCCTCGCACGGGCCGGACTTCGCCTTCCTGGTCCCGGTGTTCCGGCAGGAAAAACTGGTGGGCTTCGCCGCCACCACCGCCCACCACCTCGACGTGGGCGCGCAGACGCCGGGCTCCGCCGGCATCGTCGAGGCCATCGACGTCTACGCCGAGGGCCTGCAGTTCAAGGCCATCAAGGTCCGCGACCGCGGCGTCGACAACGCCGCCGTCTGGCAGATCCTCAAGGACAACGTCCGCGCGCCGAAACTGGTGGTCGGCGACATGGAGGCTCAGATCGCCGCCTGCGAGATCGGGGCCGAGCGCTTCGGCGCCCTGATCGACGAACACGGCCAGGACCGGGTCGAGGCAGCCGTCGACGCCCTGATGGACCACTCCGAGGCGATGATGCGCCAGGCCATCGCCGCCCTCCCGGACGGGGTCTACAAGGCCGAGACGAAACTGGACGGCTTCCTCGACGACCCCGAACGCCGCCACTACACGCTGGCGGTGACGCTGACGGTCAAGGGCGACGAGATCCACGTCGACCTCACCGGCACCTCGCCGCAATGCGACGACCGGCCGATCAACATGCCCTATGTCGGCACCACCGACATCGCGATCTGGCTGACGCTGAGATCCGTGCTGCTCGACAGCGCGGTGCATGGGATCATCCCGCAGAACTCCGGCCTGACCCGCCCGATCACCATCTTCGCGCCGAAGGGGACGCTGGCCAATCCGAACTTCCCCGCGCCGGTGATCGCGCGCTTCACCGGGGGCAACGGGCTCGCCGACACGGTGATGAAGGCGCTGGCGCAATGCGCGCCCGAGCAGGTCTCGGCCGGCATCGGCAACCTCAAGGTCATCGCCTTCTCCGGCCTGACCTCGGGCGAGCACTGGGTGCACATGGAGATCTTCGAGGGCGCCTATGGCGGCCGCTTCGGCATGGACGGGATGGACGCGGTCGACACGCTCTACGCCAACACCCGCAACAACCCCATCGAGGACATCGAGAGCCACCTGCCGCTGCGCGTCACCCGCTACGAGCTGAACGAGGGCGTGACGGGGCCGGGCAAGTGGCGCGGCGGCTTCGGCTCGATCCGCGGGTTCGAGTTCCTCGCCGACGGCGGCGGCTCGGTCGAGGGCGAGGGGCATGAGTTCCGCCCCTGGGGGTTCGCCGGGGGCGGGCAGGGGGGCACGGCGTCCCTGACCTCAATCTCGCCGGACGGCAAGGAAACCTCGCTCCCCTCCAAGGTCCCCTACCGGGCGGCGAAGAAGGGCGAGACCTTCGTGGCCACCGGGCCTGCGGGCGGCGGCTACGGGAACCCGTTCGAGCGGGACCCGGAGGCCGTGCTCGACGACGTGCTCGACGGGCTGCTCAGCGCCGACCAGGCCCGCGCCGACTACGGCGTGGTCATCGCCCGCGGCGCCGTCGACGCGCCCGCCACCGCCGCCGCAAGGAAAGGAGCCGCCTGATGCCCGCCTCCCTCAAC
Organism: Albimonas pacifica; assembly: GCF_900113695.1. GTDB lineage: Bacteria > Pseudomonadota > Alphaproteobacteria > Rhodobacterales > Rhodobacteraceae > Albimonas > Albimonas pacifica. The sequence goes on from NZ_FOQH01000001.1 coordinate 201,997, forward strand.
CCCCGCGCCCGCCCCATCGTCGTGGCCGCCGCCCAGATGGGCCCGATCGCGCTGAGCGAGACCCGCGCCGACTGCGTGGCCCGCCTGCTGGAGATGATGCGCGAGGCCGCCTCCCGCGGCGCGAAGCTGGTGGTGTTCCCCGAACTCGCGCTCACCACCTTCTTCCCCCGCTGGTGGTTCGAGGCCGACCAGGAGGTCGACGTCTTCTTTGAACGCGAGATGCCGGGCCCCGAGACCCGCATCCTGTTCGAAACCGCCGCGGAACTGGGCATCGGCTTCTACCTCGGCTACGCCGAACTCGCCCATACCGACGCGGGCCTGAAGCGCTTCAACACCGCGGTGCTGGTCAACGACAAGGGCGCCATCGTCGGCAAGTATCGAAAAGTCCACCTGCCGGGTCATGCCGACCACCGGCCCGAGCGCGCCTTCCAGCACCTCGAAAAACGCTACTTCCAGCCCGGCGACCTCGGCTTTCCGGTCTGGGAGACCATGGGCGGCAATTTCGGCATGTGCATCTGCAACGACCGCCGCTGGCCGGAGACCTACCGGGTCATGGCGCTCCGCTCGGTCGAGATGGTCCTGCTGGGCTACAACACCCCCAACGACCACACCGGGCATCCGGAGATCGACGGGCTGTCGAACTTCCACAACCAGCTCGCCATGCAGGCCGGCGCCTACCAGAACGCGACCTGGGTGGTGGGGACCGCCAAGTGCGGGATCGAGGAAGGCTCGCCGATGATCGGCCAGTCGATGATCGTGGCGCCCTCGGGCGAGGTGGTCGCCATGGCCTCCACGCTGGGCGACGAGGTGGTGGTCGCCCGCTGCGACCTCGACCTCTGCCGCATCTACCGCGAGACCTTCTTCAACTTCGCCGTCCACCGCGAGCCCGCCCACTACGGGCCGATCACCGCCCAGAAGGGGCCGGTGCCGCCGACCAACGGCTGAGGCCGCCGGCGCCGCGGCCCGGGCGAGCGGGGGGAGGCCCCGGGTCAGGCCCGGGGCGCCCCCGCGGCGGGCGGTGCGTTGGAGACGGGGCGCGAGGCGCATGGCGCGTGGGGCGCTTCGGGGCGTCCCGGCGCCGGCGGCGCGCTCAGAAGCAGTCGGGGCGGCGGGCCTTGATGGCCTCGGCCGCCTGGAGGGTGCCCGAGAGGTGGCGGCGAACGGCCGCCTCGGCCGCCGCGCGGTCGCCGGCGGCGATGGCCTCCAGGATCTCCCGGTGGCGGGAGAGGATGTCGAGCGGCTTGCCCGGATCCGGCAGGTTCAGGGCGCGCAGGCGGTCGATATGGCCCGAACGCTCGGCGATCAGGTCCCACAGGGCGGGGTGGCCCGCGGCCTCGACCAGCGCCCGGTGGAAGCCGGCGTCGAGGGCCGAGAAGCTCTCGAGGTCGTCGTCGGCCAGCGCGGCGGCCTGCCGCTCGAGGATGCGGCGGGCGGGGGCGAGGGCGGCGGCGGGGTCGGGCAGGGCCGCCAGCACGCGCGCCACCTCCAGCTCCAGCCCGAGGCGCAGGAACTGGGTCTCGCGCGCGTGGGCGAGGTCGATGCGCGAGACCTGGGTGCGCGACTGGGGGAAGGTCTCGACCAGGCCCTCGGCCTCCAGCCGCTGCAGGGCGTCGCGCACCGGGGTCTGGCTGACGCCGTAGCTCTGCGCGATCTCGGCGCGCGAGAGGGCGGCGCCGGGCGCGAGCTCCAGCGACAGCACCCGCTCGCGCAGCGAGTCGTAGAGCATCTGCGCCGCCGTCGGCCGCCGCGGAAGGCGCCGGGCGCCGCCCCCGCGCCCGTCGCCGTCACGGACCGGCCCGCGGGCCTCAAGCCTTTGAAACTGCGTCATGACCTTTCCCGACCGCTCCCCGCGCCCGGCCGCGACCCTATTCGGTTCTTGCGGGAGATGCACTAATATATTAGTGCATCGGAAAGGGCCGACAGCGCCCGGTTCCAGGGAGGTTCCCCATGCCGCTCGACCGCACCGCCGGTCCGCCGGGGCCGAGCGCCCCTTCGTCGCCGGGCGTCGCCGCGGCGCGCCTCCCGCGGCGCCGCGCGTGAGCGGAAGCGGCCGGCAGGCCCCGCGCCGCCCGCCCCCGAGCGCGCACCCGAACGCGCCCCCGAGCCCGCGCGCGCCCGCGCCCGCCTGCCGTCCGTCGCGGACCGGCGGCGGACGCGCCCCCCTCCCGTCCTTCGCGTCCCGAGGCCGACCTGCATGACCCGCAAGACCTACGAGGAGCTCCGCTCCGCCCGCTGGATGGCCACGGACGACTTCCGCGGCTTCGGCCACCGCTCCCGCACGCTCCAGATGGGCTATGGCGAGGAGGATTGGGTGGGCAAGCCGGTGGTGGCGATCCTCAACACCTGGTCCGACATCAACCCCTGCCACCAGCACTTCAAGAGCCGGGTCGAGGACGTCAAGCGCGGCGTCTTCCAGGCCGGCGGCTGGCCGATCGAGCTGCCCGCGCTTTCGGTCTCCGAGAACTACGTGAAGCCGACCACCATGCTCTACCGCAACATGCTGGCGATGGAGGCGGAGGAGCTGATCCGCTCCCACCCCGTCGACGGCGCGGTGCTGATGGGGGGCTGCGACAAGTCCACGCCGGGGCTGGTGATGGGGGCGGTCTCGGCGGGGCTGCCCTTCATCTACCTGCCTGCGGGACCGATGCTGCGGGGGAACTGGCAGGGGAAGACCCTGGGCTCGGGCTCGGACGCCTTCAAGTACTGGGACGAGCGGCGGGCGGGCACGATCTCGGAGGAGGACTGGAAGGGCATGGAGCGGGGGATCGCCCGCTCCTACGGCCACTGCATGACCATGGGCACCGCCTCGACCATGACCGCCATCGCCGAGGCGCTGGGCCTGTGCCTGCCGGGCGCCTCCTCGATCCCCGCGGCGGACGCGAACCACATCCGGATGTCGGCCGAGTGCGGGCGGCGGATCGTGGAGATGATCTGGGAGGACCTGACGCCGGACCGGATCCTGACGGCCGAGGCCTTCGACAATGCGGTCGCCGTCGCCATGGCCACCGGCTGCTCGACCAACGCGGTGGTGCACATCGTGGCCATGGCCCGGCGCGCGGGCGTGGGCCTGAGCCTCGACGACCTCGACGCCAAGAGCCGCACGACCCCCGTCATCGCCAACGTCCGCCCGGCGGGGAAGGACTACCTGATGGAGGACTTCTTCTACGCCGGCGGCCTGCCGGCGCTGATGGAGCGGATGCGCGGCGCGCTGCACACCGACTGTCTGACCGTGACGGGCCGCACCCTGGGCGAGACCATCGCCGGGGCGCGGGTGTGGAACGACGACGTGATCCGCCCGCTGGAGAACCCGATCTACCCCGAGGGCTCGCTGGCGGTGCTGAAGGGCAACCTCGCCCCCTCGGGCGCGGTGATCAAGCCGGTGGCCTGCGACCCGAAGTTCCTGGTGCACGAGGGGCCGGCCTTCGTCTTCGACAGCTATCCCGCGCTGAAGGCGAAGCTCGACGACGAGAGCTGGGAGATCACGCCCGACGCCGTGCTGGTGCTGCGCAACGCGGGCCCCAAGGGCGGGCCGGGGATGCCCGAGTGGGGGATGATCCCGATGCCCAAGGCGCTGCTCAAGCAGGGGCATCGCGACATGGTGCGCCTGTCGGACGCGCGCATGTCGGGGACCAGCTTCGGCGCCTGCGTGCTGCACGTGGCGCCCGAAAGCTACGTCGGCGGGCCGCTGGCGCTGCTGCGCGACGGGGACGTCGTGCGCCTCGACGTGCCGGGGCGGCGGCTGGACATGCTGGTGAGCGAGGAGGAGATCGCCGCCCGCCGCGCCGCCTGGACCCCGCCTGCGCCGCGCTACGGGCGCGGCTGGGGCTGGATGTTCTCCGAACACATCCTGCAGGCCGACCAGGGCTGCGATTTCGACTACCTGCTGACCGACTTCGGCCCCCCCGTGCCCGAGCCGGACATCCACTGAGGGACGCCCCGATGACCGACTACGTGCTCTCCGAGGAGACCCGCGCCAAGTTCAAGCGCGTCTCCACCGCCTCGCTCGCCACCGCGCTGTTCAAGCGCGGGCTGCGGGGGCAGTTCGTGCAGGGGGTCCTGCCGGTGGCCCCGAAGGAGGAGGTGATGGTCGGCCAGGCCTTCACCCTGCGCTACATCCCCGCGCGCGAGGACCGCAACGACATCTCGGTGTTCAGGAACCCCGACCACCCCCAGCGCGTGGCGATGGAGACCTGCCCCCCCGGCCACGTGCTGGTGATGGACAGCCGCAAGGACGCGCGCGCGGCCTCGGGCGGCTCGATCCTGATCACGCGGCTGGCGATCCGGGGGGCGGCGGGGGTGGTCACCGACGGCGGCTTCCGGGACGCGGAGGGGATCGGCCGGCTGGAGATGCCCGCCTACCACGCCCGGCCCTCGGCCCCGACCAACCTGACCCTGCACGAGGCGATGGACCTCAACGTCCCGATCTCCTGCGGGGATGCGCCGGTGTTTCCGGGCGACGTGATCGTGGGGGACAAGGACGGGGTGATCGTGGTCCCCGCCCATCTCGCCGAGGAGCTGGCCGACGAGTGCCTGGGGATGGAGAGCTACGAGGACTTCGTTCTCGAGCAGGTGCTGGGCGGGGCGAAGATCATCGGCCTCTACCCGCCCACCTCCGACGCGCCGCTCGAGGCCTACGCCGCCTGGCGCGAGCGCACGGGACGCTGAACGCGGAGCGGCCCCGCCCGGGAGGGGGCGGGGCCGCGAAGGGCGGGGGGCGCGGAAAGGCGCCCCCCGCCGGGCCGGTCTCCCGGCGCGATCAGAACAGGAAGTCCTCGAAGCCGATGTCGCCCGCGTAGACGTTCTGAAGGGTCAGCGTCTCGCCGCCTCCGAAGTCGAGCACCGTGTCGGCCCCCTGCTGGACGATCGAGAGGCCCGCGTCGTCCGCGATCTCGATCTTGAGCCGGTCGTAGCCGTCCTGGAAGTCGGTCACGACGTCGGCCCCGCCCTGGTAGACGAAGACGTCCGCGCCGTAGCCGCCGGTCATCGCGTCGTCGCCCGCGCCGCCGATCAGCCGGTCGTCGCCGGCGCCGCCGACCAGCGCGTCGTCGCCCGCGCCGCCGTCGATCTGCAGCCGGACGCCTGGGTCGGTCACGCCCGAGGCGTCGACCGAGTCGTCGCCGCCGCCGCCGTTGATCTCCATCCGCTCGGCGTCGGTGACGTCGAGCGTGAACGGCCCCAGGTTGACCCGCTGGAAGGTCAGCGCTTCCGCGTCGCCGGCCACGGTGAAGACGTCGCCCGCGCCGTCGGCGCCGTTGACCTCGACCGTGTCGAGCCCCGCGCCGCCGCGCATCTCGTCCGAGCCGTCGCCGTTGTTCCACACCATCCGGTCGTCGCCGTCGCCGCCGACCATCAGGTCGTCGCCGCGCCCGCCGACCAGCAGGTCGTCGCCCTCCCCGCCGTTGAGGATGTCGTCGCCCTGCGAACCGATGGCCGTGTCGTCGCCGGCGCCGGCCTGGATGTCGACGGCGATCCCCCCGGCCGCGAGCCCGCTGGCGTCGATGAGATCGTCGCCGCCGTTGGTCTCGAGGTCGAGGGTCTCGGTCTCGGAGATGTCGACGGAGAACTGGCCGCGGTTGGTCCGCTCGACCCGCACGTCGTCGGGGCCGCCGGTGATCTCGAACACGTCGACGCCGTCGCCGGCCGCGAAGATCTCGGCCACGTCCTCGCCCGCGCCGCCGATCATCACGTCCGAGCCGTCGCCGTTGTTCCAGCGCATGGCGTCGTTTCCGTCGCCGCCGCGCATCAGGTCGGCGCCGCGGCCGCCCTGCAGGAAGTCGTCGCCCGCGTCGCCGTCGAGCACGTCGTCGCCCGCGCCGCCCAGCAGCTGGTCGTTCCCCTCGCCGCCCGAGGCCCGGACCGAGACGCCCGCGTCGGTCATCGCGGAGGCGTCGAAGACGTCGTTCCCGGCGCCGGCGTTCAGCTCCACGATCTCGGCGTTGCGGATGTCGAGCGCGAACGGCCCGATGTTGACCCGCTCGAAGCGCACGCCTTCGGCGGAGTCGACCAGGGAGAACGCCTCGTCCGCGCCGCCGCCGTTGGCGACCGCCGTGTCGAGGCCCGCGCCGCCGTCCATCAGGTCGGAGCCGTCGCCGTTGTTCCACACCATGCGGTCGTCGCCGTCGCCGCCGAACATGGCGTCGGCGCCGCGGAAGCCCACCAGCAGGTCGTCGCCGGCGCCGCCTTCGAGGAGGTCGTCGCCCTCGGAGCCGGTGATCCGGTCGTTCCCCTCGCCGCCGTCGATCTCGAGCGCGATGGCGCCGGCCGCGGTCAGGCCGCTCGCGTCCACCACGTCGTCGCCGCCGCCGCCGTTCACCTCCAGCGTCTCGGTGGCGACGATGTCGAGGCTGAACGGGCCGAAGTTGGTGCGCTCGAAGAACACGCCGCCGCCCTCGCGGTCGCGGATCGCGAAGACGTCGCCGGCGGCGTCGGAGCCGTTGGCGACCGCCGTGTCCGCGCCCGCGCCGCCGTCCATCAGGTCGGAGCCGTCGCCGTTGTTCCACACCATCCGGTCGTCGCCGTCGCCGCCGAACATGGCGTCGTTCCCGCGGAAGCCGACCAGCAGGTCGTCGCCGGCGCCGCCCTCGATCAGGTCGTCGCCCTGGCCGCCGGTGAGCTGGTCGTTCCCCTCGCCGCCGTCGATCTCGAGCGCGAGGGCCTCGGCGAGCAGGCCGCTCGCGTCCACCACGTCGTCGCCGCCGCCGCCGTTGACCTCCAGCGTCTCGGTGTTGCGGATGTCGAGGGCGAAGGGACCGAAGTTGGTGCGCTCGAACAGCACGCCGGTCTCGGAGGAGGCGATCGCGAAGACGTCGCCGGCCGTGTCGGAGCCGTTGGCGACCGCGCGGTCGCGGCCGCCGGCGCCGCCGTCCATCAGGTCCGAGCCGTCGCCGTTGTTCCACACCATCACGTCGGCGCCCCGGCCGCCCCGCATGGCGTCGTCGCCCTGGCCGCCGATCAGCAGGTCCGCCCCGGCGCCGCCGCGCAGCACATCCGCGCCGCCCTCGCCCTCGATGCGGTCGTCGCCCGAGCCGCCCGAGAGCCGGTCGCGCCCCTGCGAGCCGCGGATCGCGTCGTTCCCCGCGCCGCCGTCGACGCGCAGCCCGATCAGGCCGGCCTCGAGCGCGGAGGCGTCCACCACGTCGTCGCCGCCGCCGCCGTTCACCTGCAGGATCTCGGTGTTGCGGATGTCGAGCGTGAAGGGCCCGAAGTCGGTGCGCTCGAACAGCACGCCGCCGGGGACCTCGGGGTTCCCGGCGATCGCGAAGACGTCGCCCAGCTCGTCCGAGCCGCCGACGACCGCCATGTCGCGCCCGCGGCCGCCGTCCATCAGGTCGGAGCCGTCGCCGTTGTTCCACACCATCGCGTCGCGCCCGGCGCCGCCGAACATCGCGTCGTCGCCCGCGTCGCCCACGAGGATGTCGTCGCCCTTCTGGCCCTCGAGGACGTCGTCGCCCTCGCCGCCCTCGAGGCGGTCGTCTCCCTTGCCGCCGCGGATCTCGTCGACGCCGCCGAGGCCGAGGATGCGCTCGTCGCCCTCGCCGCCGTCGAGGATGTCGTCGGCGTCCGTGCCGGTGATCTTGTTCCTGGGCATGTGCTGTCTCCCGTCAGGGTTGCTTTAAGGACGCCGCGGCGGCGCCGTCCTGCATGGGTGCGGGGACCGGCGGGGAAGGTTCAGGCGTCTGGAAAAGAAAGCGTTTCCGCAAGCGCGGCGCGCCGCTTCCGGCCACGCGCAAGCCCCCCGGCGCGGGCGTCGCGCCGGGGGGCTGGGGCCGTGCCGGGGGGGTCAGATCAGGCCGAGCCGCCTCCACTGCTCGAGCTTCTCGCGGCTGACCTCGAAGTGCATCGAGTCCTCCCGCCCGAAGCCCGCGCCCCAGATCCAGCCTTCCTTGCGGAAGAAGTCCGCCAGCAGGATCAGGCCGAGCTGGGTGCGCCCGTCGGCGAGCTCGTCGAGCACGCCGTCGATGTTGAGGTCCACCGCCAGCCCGTAGGCATGGGCCGAGGCGCTGTCGTCCGAGCCCCGGATCCGTCGCACGCAGAGCGAGCCGGCGGAGGTGATGCGCCGGTAGAGCTCCGGCTCGAACACCTGCACGTTGGCGAAGACCTGGCGCAGCGAGACCAGCGCCGGGCGCAGCAGGCGGGCCCGGATCGGGCCCACGTCCGCCGTCTCCAGCAGGTCGGTCAGGCGCGGGTTGGTGGCGGCCTGGCAGTCGTCGTTCAGGTCCGGGCGGGGCAGGCCCGCGATCTCCTCGAGGAACGCCGGCGTCGCCGCCGTCAGCCCGGCGTTGGCCGAGCGGCGGTCGGCGATCAGCACCACCTGGGCGAAGGCGTCGATCAGCGCGTCCGAGGCGGGCGCGTCGCCCTCCGACAGCTCCCGCCGGGGCGGGAGCGCCGCGGACCGTCCGGCGTCGAGCCCGTCGACCCGCCCGCGCAGGTCCTCCAGCGCCCGGCGCAGCCCGGCGGCCTCGGTCTCCAGCGCCGCGAGCCGGCTCTCGGCCCCCGCCGGCAGGCCGGGCGCGGGGGCGGGCCAGCGGACCTGCGACAGGCTCCAGATCACCGGGGTCGAGGCGATGGAGAGCGCGATCAGCGCGCTGGGCAGCAGCCTCATCGCCGCTCTCCCGCGGGGCGGGCGCCGGCGGGCCGGGGCAGGAGCGTCGCCGCCAGCACCCGCGCCAGCGTCGCCGCCCCGCCGCAGCGCCACAGCGCGAACGTGGCGTCGATCATCGCGAAAGCCTGGTGGAACATGGCGGTCTCCCGTCGCTGAAAGGGGCGCCGGCGGCCGGCGCTGGTGGGGGGCGTCGCGGTCGCCCGGGTCGCCGGCTGGGCTTCTTCCGCCCGCGGCGCGCCGGGGACGCGTTGCATCGTCGGCCTTGTGTGCCGCCCGCCTCGGGGAAGGTTCGCCCCGGGCCGACGATTCCCCCCCCTCTCGGGCCTCCGGCCGGCGGCGCGGCGTCCTGTGGAGCTGCGCGCGCGCGTGAGGCGCGGGCGTCCCGGTGCGGTGCGAAAATCGTTCGTACGCATTGAAACCACCCTGCGCACAACGCTGGCGACAACGCTCGGCGCCACGGTGGGGGCGTAGCTCTGGCGTCGGGCCGGAGGTCGCCTCCGGCGCGGATGCGAGAGCGCCCGGCGGCCTGGCCGCGCAGGGACGACCCGGACGGCCAGGCGCCGCGCGACCCCCTCCCCAGGGGTGCGGCAGCCCAGCGTCCCCCCCGCGTCGCCTGCGCGCAGCCCGCCGCCGCGCGGCCGCACGACCGGCCCGCATCCGCCTCCGCCGACGCCGCTCCGCGCGCCGTCGCCGCCGCCCCGACAGCGAGGACCGACCCGTGACCCGATCGACCGAAGATTTTTCGCCCCCCCGCCGCGAACCTTTCGCCGCGCCCGCGGCACCTATCCCTGCACGAGACGGAGCGAGCGGTGGTATGCGTGGGTCGAGACCGAACCGGAACACACCTGGCGGCGGCATGCAGCAGACGGACGAGGCGTTGCTCGCCGCCATCGCCCAGGGCGACATGGGGGCTTTCGAGATCTTCCACCGGCGCTATTTCCCGCGGGTGATGCGCTTCGCCGCCCGGGTGGCCGAAAGCCAGGACGCGGCGGAGGAGATCGCCAACGACGCGCTGATGACCGTGTGGCGCACCGCCGACCGGTTCGAGGGCCGCTCCAAGGTCTCGACCTGGATCTTCGGCATCGCCTACCGGATGTCGCTGAAGGCCCGCCAGAAGGCGGGGCGGCGGCGCAACGACGTGGAGCTCGACGAGGAGCTGATCGGCGGCGGCGTCGACGAGGCCGAGGCGGTGATCCTGAAGACCGACCTCGCCGGCGCGATGGAGCAGCTCAGGCCCGAGCTTCGCGCCGTGGTGGAGCTGACCTATTTCAACGGCTGCCTCTACACCGAGATCGCGGAGATCCTCGAGTGTCCGGTCGGCACCGTGAAGACGCGGATGATGACGGCCCGGCGACGGCTGCGGGCGATGCTCGCGGACGACGACGGCGATGCGATGGAGATGGCCCTTGGCTGACACGGCTGAAAATGGACGGGAGGCGCGCGAGGACGACCTCTGGGCGCTGATCCCCTGGTACGTGAACGGAACCCTCGACGCGGCCGAGTCCGCGGCGGTCCAGCGCGCGATCGCCGCCGACGACGACTTCGCCGCCGAGGTCGACCGCCAGCTCGGCGTCGCGGCCCGGGTCTGCATGCTCGAGGAGCCGCAGATGGAGCAGGCCCAGGCGCGGAGCTGGGAGACCCTGCGCGCGCGCATCGAGGCCGAGGAGCGCGCCCGCATGCCCGCGCCCGCTCAGGAAAGCGCGTTCGCGCGCCTGCTGGCGAAGCTGACGTCGCGCGCCGGGCTCGCCGTGGCCGGCGGGGTCTGCGCCGCGGCGCTGGCGATCGCGGTGCTGCCGATCGGCGTGGGCGAGGACGACGCCTACCGCACCCTGACCTCCCAGACCGCCGAGGCGGGGGCCGCGATCCGCTTCCAGGCCGCGCCCGACGTCCCGCGCGCGGCGCTGGAGCGGCTGCTCGCCGCCCAGGGCCTGACCCTGCTGGGCGAGCCCTCCGAGGGCGGCGTGTTCCGCGCGGCCGGGCCCGAGGGCGCCGACCTCGACGCCGCCGCGCAGGCGCTGATGGCCGCGCCCGAGATCCTCTTCGCCGCCCCCGAGGCGCAGCCGTGATCCCCAGGGGGTCGCGGCGCGCGCTGGGTCTGGTCGGCGCGCTGCTGCTGGGCGCGGCCTGCGCGCCCCAGGCGCAGGAGGCCCTGCCGGCGGCCGAGGCGCCGCCCTGGCGGCTGGCCGACGCCGACAGCCTCGACCGGCCCGACCACCTGATCCTGACCGTGCCGCTGGACGACCCCGAGGCGCTGGCCGCCGTCGCCGCCGAGATCGAGCGGCGCTACGGCGTGCGCCTCGCCGCCGAATGGCCGCTGAACGCCATCGCCGTCCACTGCCTGGTGATCGACGCGAGCGGCATCCCCGACGTCGACGCGCTGATCGAGGCGATGCGCGCCGACGCCCGGATCCGCACCGTCCAGCGCATGCAGTCCTTCCAGGTGCTGGCGCTCCACTACGGCGACCCGCTGTTCCCCGCCCAGACCGCGCTGGCGCTGCTGAACGCGCCGCGCGCGCACCAGGGCTCGACCGGGGCCGGGGTGCGCGTGGGGGTGGTGGACTCGGCCATCGACGCCCGCCACTCCGACCTCGCGCCCCGTCTCGCCGACGCGCGCGACTTCGTGGCCCGCGAACCCGGCGAGGCCGCCGAGGCCCACGGCACCGCCGTCGCCTCGCTGATCGCGGCCGAGGCCGACAACGCCCGCGGGATCGTGGGCGTGGCGCCGGGGGTCGACCTGGTGGGCCTGCGCGCCTGCTGGCAGCGCGAGGACGGGGGCGGGAGCTGCTCGAGCTTCTCGCTGGCGCGCGCGCTGAACTTCGCGATCCTCAACCGCATCCGGGTGCTGAACCTCAGCCTCGGCGGCCCGCCCGACCCGCTGCTGGCGGAGCTGGTGGAGAAGGCGCTCGCCGACGGCGCCGTGGTGATCGCGGCCTGGGGCGAGCAGGCCCGGCCGGCCTTCCCCGCCTCGATGCCCGGGGTGATCGCGGCGGGCGGGGCGCAGGGCGGCCGCGGCCTGCCGGCGCCCGAGGTCGACGTGATCAGCGCCGCGCCGGGGGAGGCCTACAACTACGTCTCCGGCTCCTCGGTCGCCACCGCCCATGTGGCGGGAGTGGCGGCGCTGCTGCTGGCGGCGCGGCCCGAGCTCACCTCCGCCGAGATCTCGCACGCGCTCTCGTCCTCGGTGGTGCTGCGCGACGGCCAGCCCACGCTCGACGCCTGCGAGGCGCTGCGCGCGGTGAACGCCCGCCACGAATCCTGCTCCGGCTGAGGCCCCGCGGCGCGCGGCCGGGCCCGGACCGGCGGGTGGAGGGAAACAGGCTGATCCCGCGCCGGCGCGGCGCGGGCGATCAGCCGGGCGACGCGCCCCATGCGAACGGCTTCGTCCGCCCTCCGCGACCGCCATTTGCAGGGGCCCCTGCATGACCCGTCCCGTCCGCCGGAGCCTCCGTCCCGGGGCGCGGGCGTCGTCGCGCCGCCCGGGCGCCCGCTGCGACGCCCGCGCCGGGACGCCGGACACAAGCCGTCCGCGCGCCCGGGAGCCGCACGACCGCGCCGTCGCCGGGCGGATCGCGCGGATCGCTCGGCTCCCCGGCGGGGGCGCCGCGCGATGAGGCCACGATGACGCGGCCCGCCATGCTTCCGACATGCGGCGCGCCTAGATAAGAGGCGCCACGCGCGCGCGGGACCCGGGCGAGTCGGGAACAAACCGCCTGAAGATTCCACATCATTTCAATGTGAATAACGATGTTCCGCACAGCGATTGACATGATGCATATGTGACAGATACGTTCCGCTGTACGAAAAGCCGGGAAGAGCTTGGCGCCCTCGCCTCGGGGGCCACGTTCCAGGGAGCCTCCGTGTGGCGGAGGCTCGGCTAGAGAGGATTCCGAATGACCCGCACCCGCCCCGCCAGGCTGGCCGCCGCATCCCTGATCGCCGGCGCCGCTTTCGCGATCTCCGCGCCCGCGCAGGCGCAGGAGCTGCCGGACACCATGACCTGGTCGTCCTACGACGTCGGCTCCGCCGGCTACGCCGAGGCCTCGGCCATCGCCGACGCCTTCGGCCGCAAGTACGGCACCCGCGTCCGCATCCAGCCCTCCGGCTCCTCGATCGGCCGCCTGCAGCCGGTGGTCTCGGGCCGCGCCGACTACGGCTTCCTCGCCACCGAGGCGTTCTTCTCGGCCGAGGGCATCTACGACTTCGCCGACCGCCGCTGGGGTCCGCAGAACCTGCGCACGCTGGCCGGGCGCCCGTCCTCCTTCGGCATGCCCACCGCGGCCGACGCCGGCATCGAGAAGATCGCCGACGCGCGCGGCAAGCGCGTGGCCTTCGTGGCCGGCAACCCCTCGGTCAACGTGAAGTGCGACGGCATCCTCGCCTTCGGCGGCCTGACCCGCGACGACGTCGAGGCGATCATGTTCCCGACCTACGGGGCGGCGATGAGCTCGCTCGCCGCCGGCCAGGCGGACGCCACCTGCACCACCACCACGCCCTCGCAGCTCTATGAGCTGGCGGAGTCGCCCCGCGGCATCCACTGGGCCGACATCCCCCGCGACGACGCCGAGGGCTGGGAGCGGGTGAGCGACCTCGCCCCGTTCTTCGCCCCCTACACCGAGACCGTCGGCGCCGGCATCTCCCAGGAGAACCCGGCCCAGCTGATGGCCTACCGTTACCCGGTGCTGGTGACGATGGCCGACAAGTCCGCGGACGACGTCTACGCCATGACCAAGGCGCTGGACGAGACCTACGACATGTTCAAGGACGGCACCGCGGTGATGCCGCGCTGGAAGCTCGATGAGGCGGGCCTGCCCCCCATCGACGTGCCGTTCCACGAGGGCGCGATCCGCTACCTCGAGGAGAAGGGCATCTGGACCGAGGAGGCCCAGGCCTGGAACGACCGCGCGGTGAAGCGCCTCGACGCCCTGCTCGCCGCCTGGGACGAGGCCGTGGCCGAGGGCGAGTCGCTCGGCGACGAGGAATTCGCCGCCCTGTGGGAAGAGAAGCGCCAGGCGGCCGTCGCCTCGCTGAACTGATCCGACCTTGATCCTTCGGAGCGGCCCGAGAGGCCGCTCCGGCCACGCGCGCTCGGGGCCCCTGATGACTTCCAATCCGCAGGCGGCGCCCGCCGCCGCTTCCGACCAGCCGTCCCGGGGGCGGCTTCACGGCGTGTCCTACTGGACCGTCCTGGCGCTGGCCGCGGCCGGCATGCTGATGACGATCAACCAGACCTTCCTGCTCGGCATCGCCGGCTTCCAGCCGCTGGGCAACGGGTTCCTGTACTACCTGATCGGCATCTTCCTCGCGGCCGCCTACCTGATCTTCCCAGCCCGGCGGGCGGATGCGGCGCGGGTGCCTTGGTACGACTGGCTCTGCGCGGTCCTCGCGATCGTGGCGACCGGCTACCTGGCGATCCACGCGCTCGACATCATCAACATGGGCTGGGAGTTCGAGGCCCCGACCGAGGCCGTGGCCGCCTCGGGCGTGCTGGTCGTCCTGGTGCTCGAGGGCGTGCGCCGCTGCGGGGGCTGGCCGCTGCTGGCGGTGGCGCTGCTATTCGGCTCCTATCCCCTTTACGCCGCCTACATGCCGGGTTTCCTGTGGGGGACCGACTACGACCTCGCCGGCACCATCCGCATCCACGCGATGGGCGTCGAGAGCATCATCGGCATTCCTATGCAGGTGGTCGCCAACCTGGTGATCGGCTTCGTGGTGTTCGGCTCGGCCCTGACCATCACCGGGGGCGGCGAGTTCTTCATGAAGCTCGCCACCGCCCTGATGGGCCGCTCGCGCGGGGGGCCGGCCAAGGTGGCGGTGGTCTCGTCGGCGCTGATGGGCTCGCTGTCGGGCTCGGTGATCTCCAACGTGCTGACCACCGGCGCGATCACCATCCCGGTGATGAAGCGCACCGGCTACCCGGCCCACTACGCCGCCGCGGTCGAGGCCTGCGCCTCCACCGGCGGCACGCTGATGCCCCCGGTGATGGGCGCGGTCGCCTTCATCATGGCGTCCTTCCTGGGCGTGCCCTACGCCGAGGTGATGATCGCGGCCTTCCTGCCGGCGCTGCTGTTCTACGTGGCGCTGCTGATGCAGGTCGACGGCTACGCCGCGCGCAAGGGTCTCAAGGGCCTGGCGCCGGAGGAGATCCCCTCGATCCGCCAGACCCTGAAGGAGGGCTGGTCCTATCTGCTCTGCCTCGGCGCGCTGATCTACATGCTGCTGTTCATGCGCATGGAGGCCTATGCGCCCTGGTACGCGACCGCGGTCCTGCTGGTGCTGTCGATGTTCCGCTCGAAGTACCGGATGAACTGGGCCCGCGTGCAGGAGTTGCTGATGGATCTCGGCCGCAACGTCGGCAACCTGGTCGCGGTGCTGGCGGGCATCGGCCTGGTGGTCGGCGGCCTGAGCTACACCGGCGTCGCCGGCGCCTTCTCGCGCGAGCTTCTGCTCTATGCCGGGGACAGCGTGGCGCTGATGCTGATCGCAGGCGCGGTGACCAGCTTCGTGCTGGGCATGGGGATGACGGTCTCGGCCTGCTACATCTTCCTGTCGGTGCTGCTGGCGCCGGCGCTGGTGCAGGCGGGGCTGAACCCGCTGGGGGCGCACCTGTTCATCCTCTACTGGGGGATGATGTCCTACATCACGCCGCCGGTGTCGCTGGCCGCGATCACGGCGGCGGGCGTGGCGGGGGCGGACAACACCCGCACCGGCCTCTTCGCCATGCGGCTGGGCTCGGTGCTGTTCATCCTGCCGTTCCTGTTCGTGCTGAACCCCTCGCTGATCCTGCAGGGCTCGGTCGGGTGGATCCTGCTGTCCGCCACCTCGGCGCTGCTGGCGATCTGGCTGTTCGCCTCGGCGCTCGAGGGCTGGCTCTACCGGGTCGGCATCCTCGGCTGGCCGTCGCGCGCGGTGCTGCTGGCAGCGGGGGCGACGCTGATCTACCCCGACCCGATCACGGACGTGATCGGCCTGGCCGCCATCGGCGGGGTCTACGCCGTCCACCTGCTGTTCCGCAGCAAACGCCCCGGCGCCGCCTGAGGCGCCGCCGGACCCCGACCCGAGAAACGCCCGCCCTTCGGGGCGACGCATTCCGGGTTGTGGGACAGGAAATGGCCGGCGCCTGCGCCGGCCATTTCCGTGGGCGCTTCCGCAACGCGGTTTGGTCCGCTTCGAGCCCAAACGACCCGTCGCCAGCTCGATCCCACATGCCTGCAATGCTTGGAGACGCGACCCTTGCTGCGGAGCGAGGCGCTTCCGCATCGCCTGGTTCAGGGCGACCTTCATCAAGGCTGGATGAGGACGCCGCACGACGGCGCGCCCAACGAGAACGCCGAGATTGCACGAGGCGGATCGGGCGAAGGGCTTACAGCCTCAGGTTGCGCTCTCCCTCCCGTAGACGGCCAGCTTGTTGCCGTCCGGGTCGCGCGTGTAGGCCGCCAGGGCGCCGGGCGCCCAGGGGCGCGGGCCCGGCGCGCCCTCGTCCGGCATGCCCAGGGCCAGCGCCGCCGCGTGGAACGCCCGGACCGCGGCATGGTCGGGCGCTGCGAAGCTGATGGTCGTGCCGTTTCCGACGGTGGCGGCTTCGCCGTTCCTGGGACGGGTCGCCATGAAGCAGGGGGCGTCCGGGCCCCAGAAGGAGCCGGAGTCGCCCTGGTCCCTGATCCTCCTCCAGCCGAGGGCGCCCAGCACGGTGTCGTAGAACCGGCGCGAGGCTTCGATGTCGTTGGTTCCGACGGTCACATGGGTGAAGGTCATGGCGGTTTCCTCAGGACTGATGCGGGGCGTTGCGGATCCTGGCCAGCGCCTGCGCGGCGTCGCGCCCGGGCGGCAGGCCGAACAGCCGGGCGTATTCCCGGCTGAACTGCGTCGCGCTCTCGTAGCCGACGTCGAAGGCGACCGAGGTCGCCGTGCCCGCGCCCGTCAGCAGCAGCGTGCGCGCCTGCAGCAGGCGCAGCTGCTTCTGGAACTGCAGCGGGCTGAGCGAGGTCACGGATTTGAAGTGCCGGTGGAAAGCCGAGACGGACATGGCCGCCCGCCCGGCAAGAGCCTCGATGGACACCGGCTCCGCGTAATGCGCCCGCAGCCACTGGATCGCCTGGTGGATGCGGTGCAGCATCGTGTCGGGCGTGGCGATGTCGCGCATCATGGCCCCCATCGGACCTGAAAGCACGCGATAGAGGATCTCGCGCTCGTAGGCAGGCGCCAAGGCGGGAATGTCCTCGGGGCGCTGCATCAGCCGCAGCAGGCGCGCCCAGGCATCCAGCAGTTCGGGCGTGACGGCGGCGACGGAGAACCCTTCCTGACGCGGGGGCGTCGGCATCGGCGGGATATCCGCCAGCAGCGCGGCGATGCGCGCGGGCTCCAGCGTCAGGGCGACGGCGAGGTAGGGCGCGCCGTCCTCGGCGGCATGGATCGTGCCGATGGCGGGCAGGTCGACCGACATCACGAAATAGGTGGCGGGATCGTAGCGAAGGGTGCGGTCGCCGACCGACATGGTCTTCGATCCCTGCAGGATCAGGTTGATCATCGGCTTGTAGACGGCGGCCAGCTCATGCTCGGGCACGCGGCCCCGGACCATGGCGAGGCGGGGAATGCCGGTCTCGGTCCGGCGGTCGTCGCCACGGCCCAGGAGGCGGCGCAGCTCTTCGAGGGTCTGCGGGGAGGGGCCTGCGGTCATGAGGATGCTTTCGCGAGGGCGGCCGGCGACGGCCGTCGTGACGTCCGGCCCGGACATGGGTGACCGGTTTCGCCCCCCGCGCCAATGACGAAGAGCCCGGAAAGCAGGATCAGGCAAGTTTGCGCCACGATCGGATCGGCGCGGCGCCGGCCCGGCCCCTAGCTTGGGGTCGGACAGCGCAAGGAGCTTCAGATGAAGATCGTCATCATCACCGGCGGCAGCCGCGGCATCGGCGCCGCGACCGCTCTCGAATGCGCCCGCGACGGCATGGGCGTCATCCTCACCTGGAACGCCAACCGCGGCAAGGCCGAGGAGGTCGTCGCGCGCATCGCCTCGGAAGGCGGCGCCGCCGTCGCCCTGCCGCTGGATGTGGGCGTCAGCGCCTCCTTCCCCGCCTTCCGGGCGCAGGTGGCCGAGGCGCTGGCCGCGACCTGGTCGCGCGACCGTTTCGACGCGCTGGTGAACAACGCGGGCCACGGGGTCTTCACCCCGCTGGAAACGGTCGGCGAGGACGCGTTCGACGGGCTCTACCGCGTGCATCTGAAGGGCCCGTTCTTCCTGGCGCAGGCGTTGCTGCCGCTGATGGCCGATGGCGGGCATATCGTGAACATGGTCAGCGCGACCTCCCGCGTCGCGACGGCGGGGGTGGCGCCCTATGCCAGCTTCAAGGCGGGGCTCGAGGTGCTGACCCGCTACCAGGCCAAGGAGCTGGGGCCGCGCGGCATCCGCGCCAATTCCATCGCCCCGGGCCCGATCCGCACCGAGCTGGGCGGCGGGCTGAGCGCGGACTTCGAGACGCTGCTCGCCGGCCAGACCGCCCTTGGCCGCGTCGGCGAGGCCGCCGAGGTCGGCGGCGTCGTCGCGGGCCTGCTCTCGGACCGCAGCCGCTGGATCAACGCGCAGTCGATCGAGGTCGGCGGCGGCTACATGATCTGAGGAGATCCCCATGCTCGACCATATCTTCCTGACGGTCCGGGACCTTCCCCGCGCCATCGCCTTCTACGAGGCGGTGCTGCCGACCCTCGGCATCGCCGTGCGGCACGACTACGACGGGACGCACGGCCACCCGGACCTCAAGGGCTTCGGCGCCAATGGCCGCATCTTCTTCTGGCTGCGGCAGGGCGATCCCGCCCCCGGCGCGGTTCATGTCGGCTTCGTCGCCCACAGCGAGGCCGAGGTGCAGGCGGCCCATGCCGCGGCCCTGGCCGCGGGAGCGCAGGCGCTGCACGAGCCCGGGCCGCAGCTTCACTACGATCCGAGATACTACGCGGCGCAGGTCCGCGACCCGGACGGCTACAGCCTCGAATTCGTCTACAAGGATTGGCAGCACCAATGACCCGTCTGATGATCTACGGCGCGGCCGGCTACACCGGGCGCATGGCGGCGGAGCAGGCCGCGGCGCTGGGTCTTCGCCCGATCCTCGCCGGGCGGGACGAGGCGCGGCTGCGCGAGGTGGCCGAGGCGCTTGACCTTGATCGCCGTGTTTTCGCGCTGGACGATCCGGGGGCGGTGGACGCCGGCCTCGCCGGGGTCTCGGTCCTGCTCAACTGCGCGGGTCCCTTCCCGCGCACGGCCGGGCCGCTGATGCGCGGGGCCCTGCGCAGCCGGGTCCATTACCTCGACATCGCGGCGGAGCTGGACAGCTACGAGCTGGCCGAGGCGCTGGACGCCGAGGCCCGCGCCGCCGGCGTGATGCTGCTGCCCGGCAGCGGCGGCAGCGTGGCGATGCTGGGCTCGCTCGCCGGGGTCGCCGCCCGTCACGTCGCCGCGCCGCGCAAGGTCGGCGTCGCGCTGCATGTCGCCGGCGCCATGTCGCGGGGATCGGCGGTCAGCGCCTCGCAGAACCTGACGGCCCGGACCCTGGCGAGGGTGGACGGCGTGCTGGTCGAGCGCGATCCGTCGCAGGGGGCCGCGTTCGACTTCGGAAGCGGGCCGGCGCCCTGCTTCCCGGCGACGCTGCCCGATCTCGTCACGATCTGGCGCAGCACCGGGGCGGCGGATGTGGAAACCTTCGTCCATGTCTCCGGCGCCGCCTTCCCCAGGGGCGGGCTGGCCGACATGCCCGCCGGCCCCACCGAGGCGGAGCGCGGGGCCAACCGTTATCAGGCCTCGGTCATCGTGACCGGCGCCGACGGCCGCAGCGTCCGCGCGGTCCTGGACACGGTCAACGGCTACAGCTTCACGCCCCTCGCGGCGGCCGAGGCCGCCCGGCGCGTCCTGGCCGGAGAGGTCCGCCCCGGTTTCCAGACCCCGGCCGGCCTCTTCGGGGCGGGCTTCGCCGAAACCATCGCGGACACGCGCATCACCCTGCTGGACACGCCGGCGCAGACCGAGGCTCGACGCCCATGACCCCCCAGGCATCCGACATCCTTGCCGTCGCCGGAACGCTCTACCGCTTCGCGGCGGGCATCGACCGGCGCGACGCGGCGCTTCTGGCCTCGGCCTTCGCCGAGGACGCCGTGTCCGATTTCCGGCCCGCGGGCCGGAAGGCCGGGTTCGATTACCCCGTGCTGGAGGGCCGCGAGACCATCGTCGCCGCGCTGCTCGGCTCTCTGGCGGCGCTCGACACCAGCCATACCGTCGGCAATCCGCGCGTCGCCGTGGACGGCGACCTGGCCCGCCTCGACGCGCTCGTGGAGGCGCAGCATGTCTCGCGCGCGGATCCCACGCGCCAATACCTGATGAAGAACCGCTATGACGTCGAGTTGCTGCGGGAGGGGGATGACTGGGTCATCCGTCGCGTGACCATCGACAGTATCTGGCGAAGCGGCGACCCATCCGTCCTGGCTGGAATCTGACGCCAGGCTGCCAGCTGCCCTTGCGGCTGCAACGGGCTCTCTTCCGCACGAACGCTCCGGCGGCGCGCTGAGCATATCGCCTTTGATCTGGACAGTCGATTTCGTCCTGAAATGGCTGCTGTCCACAAGAGCGGGGCCGGCTGCGAATTCCGCGTCGCCGGCCTCGGCAAGGCGCGCTGCGCAGCGGCCTGCCGACCCGGAGAACCCGAGGGACGCCTTGCATGGCGCCACGACCTTGCCCTGTCGGAACGGTGCAGCGAGACCGTCGTGCGCCGACTGGCTGAGACCGTCGACGCAATCGTCGCCAAAGGCCGAGTCGCCGCAAGCCCTTCGCGCAGCCGGCCTATGCCGTCTGCGGCATCCCCAACTCCAACTCAGCCGCGACGATCTCGGGAGGCCGGGCGGTCGGTCTCGAGGGCCGCCCGGGCTTCGCGCCCATCCTGGCGCCGGCAGGGAGCCAGGGGCGCTGGATCAGGCGGTCGGGGTTGGGCGCCGCGGCTTGCCCGTCTCGCCGCCGGACCGCGTGGGCGGGCGCGCCCAGACCTGCGGGAAGGCGGCGCCGTGGAACTGGAGAGCGGGGAGGGCCGTGCGCCGCCGTCCCGCGTCTCGACGGTCGCCTTCGCGGCGATGCAGGCCCGGGCGGCGCCTCCGCCGTGGCCGAGGCCGCCCGCAGATCCCGGGGCGTCAGTAGCCCCGGCCGCGGTCCACGACCTGCGGGATCTCCCCCGTCTCCAGGAACCGCCGCACGTTGGCCGTGGCGATCGCCGAGGCGCTGCCCTTGTGCGTCGGCGCCGAGATATGCGGCAGGATCGTCACGCCGGGGTGGGTCCACAGCGGGTCACCGGCCGGCAGCGGCTCGACCTCGAAGACGTCGAGCACGGCGTGACCGAGGCGGCCGTCCGAGAGCCGCTCGCACAGCGCCGCGACGTCCACCACCGGCCCGCGGCCGAAGTTGATCAGGCCGGCGCCCTTCGGCAGCCGGTCCAGCGCCTCGGCCCCCAGCAGCCCGCGGGTCTGGGGCGTTAGGGGCAGGAGGCTGACCGCGATCTCGGCCTTCGAGAGGATCGCGGCCAGGCCCTCGGGGCCGTGGAAGGTTTCGACCCCCTCCATCTCGCTCGGCGTGCGGGTCCAGCCCATGACGGGGAAGTCCTGCGCCAGCAGGCGGCGCGCGGCGGCTTTTCCCAGATGCCCCAGCCCCAGGATCGCCACCGGCCGCTCCTGCGCCAGGCGCATCGGGGCGGGCGCCCATTCGCCCCGCGCCTGGGCGGCGGCGTAGTGGGGCATGTCGCGATGCAGATACAGCGTCCAGGCCAGCACCGCCTCGGCCATCGAGGCGGCGAGCTGCGGGTCCACCAGCCGCACCACCTTCAGGCTCTGCGGCAGTTCGGCCACGATCCGCTCGACCCCGGCCCAGAGGCTCTGCACCCATTCCAGCGCCGGCAGGGCGGCGAGCTCGGCGGGGTCGGGATCCGCCGCCAGCGCCACGCGGGCCGCGGCGCGGTCCTCGGGCGTGGTCTCGGCGAAGGGGAGGATGCGGGCCTCGGGCAGGGCGGCGCGCAGGGCGTCGAGCCAGGCGGGCGCGACCTCGCGGGCGACGTAGGGGACGACGGGGCGGGGATCGGCGCTCATGCCGCGCGGCTCCCGGCGAGGGCGCCGAGGGCGGGGGCGGAGGGGAGGCGGGACGCCATCGGGCGGCTCCTTGGTCGACGGCGCGCGCGGCCCCGGGGCGGGGGCGGCGGCGCCTGCGGCGCGTGCGGGCGCGCGGCGGCGGGGAGGGCCTCCGCGCCGGGGGCGGGGGCGGCGGGCTTGCGGGCGGCGCCGGGGGCGCCAGGCTTGCGGGCGGCGCCGGGGGCGCCGGGAGCCCCGGCCTGAGCGGCCGGGGCGGCGGAACTGAACCATGTCCCCGGCGCGCTGGAAACCCGGTCGGCGCGACGCCGCGCCCCACGCCCCTGCGGCGCAGCGCGCCCCGATGCCGCGGGCGCTGGACGCGGGCCCGGGTGCGGAAGATGATCCCCGCCGGTTGCTGGAGCGGACAGGACGGAGCGCGGCGCGGATGGCATATCTCGGGATCGGCAGGGCGGGCGCGCCGCGGGCGGCGGCCGCGGCGGAGCGGCGGCGGGCGGCGGCCTCGGACCGTCCGGGCCGGGCGTCCGCCCGCGGCGCGGCGCGCGCGGAGACCTGGGCGCGGTGAGCGGTCTCTGCCTGATCCGCCAGCCGATCCACCCCGCCGGCCTCGCCCTCCTGCGCGCGGCCGGCATGCGCATCGCCGAGGAATGGCGCCTGACGCCCGAGGCGCTCGCCGCGGCGATGGCCGAGGCGGAGGCCGCGATCCTGCGCGACCGCGGCCTGCCCGCGGCGATGCTCGCTTCCATGCCCCGTTTGCGGGTCGCGGTGGTGCACGGCGCCGGCGTCGACCGCATCGCGTTGCCGCTGGCGCGGGAGCTGGGCGTGGCGATCGCCGCGACCCCGGGGGAGAACGCGATCTCGGTCGCCGAGCAGGCCTTCGCGCTGCTGCTGGCGCTCGCCCGCCGGGTGCCCGAGGGCGACCGGGCGGTGCGCGAGGGCCGCTGGGACTGGCGCGACGGCCCGGCGGGGCGCGAACTGCGGGGCCTGCGCCTGGGCCTGGTCGGCTGGGGCGAGGTCGCCCGCCAGGTCGCCCGCATCGCCGGCGCGGGCTTCGGGATGCAGGTGGCGGCCTTCACCCGCCACGGGGATCCTGCCGAGCTCGCCGCCGCCGGGGTGGCGCAGGCGCCCGACCTCGACGCCCTGCTCGCCGCCTCGGACGTGGTCAGCCTGCACGCGCGCCCCGCCGGCGCGCCGCTGATCGACGCGCGCGCCCTGGCGCTTCTGCCGCCGGGGGCGCTGCTGATCAACACCGCCCGCGGGGCGCTGGTCGACGAGGCGGCGCTGCTGGCGGCGCTCGACGAGGGGCGGCTGGCGGGGGCGGGGCTCGACGTCTGCGACCCCGAGCCGGCGGAGCCCGACGGCCCGCTCGTCGCCCATCCGGGCGTGCTGCTCTCGCCCCATGTCGGCGGCATGACCGAGGCCGCCCGGATCCGCACCGCCGAGGCCGCAGCCCGCCGGGCGCTGGCGATCCTCGCCGGGCGCCCCGACGGGCTGATCGCCGGCTCCGCCTGGCCCCCGCGGCAGGTCGAGGCGGCGGGCTGAGGGAGGCGCCCCCGCGGGTGGCGACGGGCGCCGCCCGGCCGTGACGCGCCGAAGCGGCGGCCCCCGGGCCGCCGCCGCCCGCCGCGCCCGGAGGGGCCCGGCA
This sequence comes from Albimonas pacifica, assembly GCF_900113695.1. Lineage (GTDB taxonomy): Bacteria > Pseudomonadota > Alphaproteobacteria > Rhodobacterales > Rhodobacteraceae > Albimonas > Albimonas pacifica. The sequence continues at coordinate 225,342 of NZ_FOQH01000001.1, forward strand.
GGCTAGCGGGCGAGCACCAGCTCGGCGATCTCGGCGTCGTAGCGGGCCATGGCGTCCTGGTTCGGGGCGCTGGCCCGCTCGACGCTCACCAGGCAGGTGTAGGCCGCGCAGCCGCCCGAGAAGGCCGAGGCCGGCACGTCGTTGGTCAGCACGTTGGGATTGCCGGCGAGGTCGAGCCCCCCCTCCGCCTCCGGCGTCCACCAGGCGCCGGTGGGCAGCACCGCCACGCCGGGACGCACCGCCTCCGACAGGCGCGCGGTCGCGAGGCAGGCGCCGCGGGCGTTCGACAGGCGCACCGGGTCGCCCTCGGCCACGCCCAGCCGGGCGGCGTCGCCGGGGTTGAGGGTCGCCACCTCCCGGCCGTGGGCCTTGTTCGCGTCGCGGCTGGCGGCGCCGGTCTCGAGCTGGCTGTGCAGACGCCCCTCCGGCTGCTGGGTGACCAGGTGGAAGCGCTCCGCGGCCCCGGGCGCGCCCAGCCACTCCTCGGGCGCGAGCCAGGCGGCATGCGCCGGGCAGTCGTCATGGGCGAGCGCGGCGAGCGTGCGGCTGCCCAGCACGATGCGCCCGCTCTCGGTCCTCAGCGGCTCGGCCTCGGGGTCGGCGCGGAAGCCGGCGAGGTAGGCGTGGTCCTCGCGGGCGGGGTTCTCGCACCAGCCCTGCTCCCAGAAGGCGTCGAAGGAGGGGCCGTCCACGCCCAGCGTCTCGCGGTTCGCGGCCCAGGACTCGTCGTAGAGCCGGCGCAGCCAGCCCATCTCGTCGAGCCCCTCGTCGAAGCCCTCGCGCACGCCGGATCGCTCGGCCAGCTCCTGGAAGATCTCGAAGTCGGAGCGCGCCTGCCAGCGCGGCGTCACCGCCCGGTGCATGGCGATCATCGAATCCGAGCGGGAGGTGGCGGCGATGTCGTTGCGCTCGAGCGAGGTCGAGGCCGGCAGCACGATGTCGGCCCGCCGCGCGGTGGCGGTGAACATCGGGTCCTGCACCACGATGGTCTCGGGCCGGGTCCAGGCGCGGGCGAAGCGGTTGAGGTCCTGGTGGTGGTGGAACGGGTTGCCCCCCGCCCAGCAGATCATGCGCACGTCGGGATAGGGGCGCGTCTCGCCCTCGTAGGTGAAGGGCGCGCCGGGATTCTCCAGCATGTCGCAGATCCGGGCCACGGGAATGCGGCTGTCGATGGCGTTGCGCCCGGCGGTCATCGAGGGCGCCTTGCCGGTGCCGAACGGCCCGCCGTTGCCCGCCGTCGAGCCGAGCCCGAAGCCCACGCCCCCGCCCGGCAGCCCGATCTGCCCCGCCACCGAGGCCAGCGCGATCCCCGCCCAGTAGGGCTGTTCGCCGAAGCGGGCGCGCTGCAGGCTCCAGCTCAGGGTCACGAAGCTGCGGGTCTCGACGAAGCGCCGCGCGAGGGCGCGGATCGCCCCGGCGTCGAGCCCGGTGATCTCGGCCGCCCACTCGGCGGTCTTGGGCCGCCCGTCGTCCTCGCCGCGCAGGTGGGCGAGCAGCAGCTCCGACCCGCTGGTGCAGCGGGAGAGGAAGTCGGCGTCCTCGCGCCCCGCGGCCACGATCTCTCCCGCGAGGCCGAGCAGCAGGGCCGCGTCCGTGCCGGGCCGGATCGGCCACCACTCGGCCCCCAGGTCGGCGGGCACGTCGTCGCGCAGGGGCGAGACATGCACGATGCGCGCCCCGCTTTTCCGCAGGGCCTCGATATTGCGGGGAAGGGTGCGCCTCGCGAGCCCGCCCGCCTCGATCTGGGCGGTGCGCCCGCTGAGCGCGCCGACGATCACCACGGTCCCCGCATGGCGCGCCACCGCGTCCAGCGTCGTGCCCCGCCCGGTCAGCGCGTCGGTTCCGCCCAGCACGTGGCGCAGGATCACCGGGCCCGCGCCGTAGCTGTAGGTGTCCACATGCCCGGTGAAGCCGCCCGCCAGGTTCAGCCAGCGCTTGACCAGCGTCTGGGCGTGGTGGAAGCGCCCGCAGCTCGTCCAGCCGTAGGAGCCCGAGAAGATCGCGGCCGGCCCGTGCGCCTCGCGCACGCGGGCCTGCTCCTCGTTGACCAGGGCCAGCGCCTGGTCCCAGCTCACCTCGACGAAGCGCTCCCGCCCCCGGCCCTCGCCGGCGCCGCCGCGGCCGCGGGCCTTGAGCCAGCCCTCGCGCACCAGCGGCGTCTTGATCCGCCGCGCGGGGTCGAGCCAGGCCGTGACCGAGCGCAGGATCGGCGACGGCGCGGGATCGAGGGGCGAGGGCTCGACCCCCACGATCTCGTCGTTCTCCACCAGCAGGTCGTAGGCGCCCCAGTGGCTGCAATGGGGGACGCGCCGGGGCTGGGACATGATCTCGGTTTCCTTCTCGTCGCCGGCCGCCGGGGCCGGTCGGACGGCGGCCGGCCCGGGGGAGCGGGGCGGCGGCGCTGCGGGGCGAGGCCGCCCGCGCGATGCGCGGCCGCGGCCGGAAGACGGGTCCCGATCCCGGCGCCGCGGAGGGGCCGAAGCCCGCGCCCGCCGGCCGGATCGGCGAGAGCGTAGTTCAGACCAGCCCGCCGCGCATGTCCATGCCCGCGTGGGCCCTTGGGGATTTCAGCCGGCGGAAGCCGCGCCCGGACGGCGCGGAGGGGCTCAGGTCACCTTGGCGCGGCGGCGGAACTCGGGGCGGTCCCAGGCGGCGGCGTCCAGCACCTCGGCGAGTATCGCGGCGGCGCGGGCGACCTCCTGGGGCGTGTTGTAGAGGGGCGCGAAGCCGAAGCGGATCAGGTCCGGCGCGCGGAAGTCCCCGATCACGCCGCGCGCGATCAGCGCCTGCATCACCGCATAGCCCTCCGGGTGGCGGAACGAGACCTGGCTGCCCCGCCGCTCCGGGTCGCGCGGGGAGGCGAGGACCAGGTCCTCCCGCCCCTCCAGCGCCGCGACGAAGCCCTCGGAGAGCGCGATCGAGCGGGCGCGCAGGGCGGCGAGGTCGACGCCCTCCCAGACCTCCAGCGCCGCGTCGAGGGCGGAGAGCGAGAGGATCGGGGGCGTGCCCGCCAGCATCCGGTCCATGCCCGTCGCCGGGACGTAGTCGGGGACGAAGTCGAAGGGCGCCGCGTGGCCCATCCAGCCGGCGAGCGCCGGCGCCGCCTCGGCCTGCAGGCGCGGCGCCGCGTAGAGGAAGGCCGGCGCGCCGGGCCCGCCGTTGAGATACTTGTAGCCGCAGCCCACCGCGAAATCGGCCCCCGCCCCGGCGAGGTCCACCGGCAGCGCGCCCGCGGAATGGGCGAGGTCCCAGACCGTCAGCGCCCCGGCCGCCTGCGCCCGGGCGGTCAGCGCGGCCATGTCGTGGCGCCGGCCGGTGCGGTAGTCGACCTCGGTCAGCATCAGGGCCGCCACGTCGGAGTCGAGCGCGTCCTCCACCGTCTCCGGGGCGACGACGCGCAGGACATGGCCCTGGCCGAGCGCCTCGGCCAGCCGCTGGGCGACGTAGAGGTCGGTGGGGAAGTTGCCGGAGTCGGACAGGATCGTCCGCCGCCCCGGCCGCAGGGCGAGCGCCGCCGAGAGCGCCTTGAAAAGGTTGACCGAGGTGGAATCCGCGGCCCGCACCGCGCCCGGCTCGGCCCCGATCAGCCGGGCGATGCGCGCGCCGACGCGGGCGGGCAGGTCGATCCAGCCGGCCTCGTTCCAGCCGCGGATCAGCAGGCCGCCCCATTCCTGCGCCACCACGTGCGCCAGCCGCTCGCGCGCGGCGCGGGGCAGGGGGCCCAGGGAGTTGCCGTCGAGGTAGATCACCCCCTCCGGCAGCTCGAAGAGGGCGCGGGTGCGGGCGAAGGGATCGGGGGCGGTCATCGGCTCGGGCCTCCTGCGCAGGGGCTTCCTTGTTTCCCGCCGGGGCGCAGGGCGCAAGGGGCCGGGCGGGTTCCCGCGCGCCCGGGCGCCGCCGCGTCGCGGGCGAGCCGGCCAAGCGGCCCGCGCGCCCTCGCCCCCCGACCGACCCGAGGCCCGGTCCCGCGACGGGCCCGGATCGGCGCGAGGCCGGCCGCCGAGCCGGACGCGCGGGGACCCGGGCGGGCGCGGGCGTGCAGAGGGCGCTGGGCGCGCGGGCCGCGACGGCGGCGGCGCGTCGTCGGCGGTCCCGCTCGCGAGAGAAGACGGCGCGGGCGCGCGGCCAGCGACGCTCGGTCCATTGCGGCGGCGCCCGGTCTCGGCGAGAGTCGCGCCATGCGCCCGGCTTATTCCTATCGCGACGACCCGGCGGTTCCCGCCTTCGACGACTCCCGCCCCCTCGCGGTGATGGACGCCGAATGCGCCATCTGCAGCTGGGGCGCGCGGATGATCCACCGCCTCGACCGCAGCGGAGAGGCGCGCATCTGCCCGATCCAGACGCCGCTGGGCGCGGCGCTGCTGCGCCACTACGGGATGGTCCCGACGGACCCGGAGAGCTGGCTGTTCCTCGACCGGGGCGAGGCGCATGTCGACTTCGAGGCGGTGCTCCACGCCGGCCGGCGCTTCGGGGGCTGGGGGCGGCTGACCGGCGCCCTGCGCCTCGCCCCCCGGCCGCTGCGCGGCTGGCTCTACAAGCGGGTGGCGCGCAACCGCTACGCGGTGTTCGGGCGGGGCGACATGTGCGCCCTGCCGGACCCCGCCTTCCAGCGGCGGCTGCTGCGGTGAAGGTGCTGGTGCTCGGCGGCTACGGCGTCTTCGGCGCGCGGCTGGCGCGGCTGCTGGTCCGCGACGGGCACGCGGTGACGGTGGCGGGCCGCAGCCTCGCGCCCGCGCAGGCGCTGGCGGCGGAGCTGGGCTGCGCCGCCCTGCGCATGGACCGCGAGGGCGACCTGCGCGAGCTCGACGGCCACGACGTGGTGATCGACGCGGCCGGGCCCTTCCACGCCTACGGCGACGACCCCCTGCGGCTGCCGCGCACCGCGCTGGCCAGGGGGCTGCACTACCTCGACCTCGCCGACGACGCGCGCTTCTGCGCCGGGATCGCGGCGCTCGATGGGCCGGCGCGCGCGGCGGGACGCTGCGCGATCTCGGGCCTGTCCTCGACGCCTGCGCTGTCGAGCGCGGCGGTGCGCGCGCTGGTCGGGCGGGAGACGCCCCGCCTGATCGACTGCGCCATCCTGCCCGGCAACCGCAGCCCGCGGGGCCGCTCGGTGATGCGCTCGATCCTGGCGCAGGCGGGGCGGCCGATGCGGGTGCGCCGGGGCGGCGCCTGGACCGAGGTCCCCGGCTGGTCCGATCCCGCCGACTACCGCCTGCCGGGCGGGCTCGTGCGCCAGGGCTGGCAGATCGAGACGCCGGACCAGGCGCTGTTCCCCGCCCATTTCGGAGCCGAGACGGCGCTGTTCCGCGCGGGGCTCGAACTGGCGGCGATGCGCTACGGCCTCGCCGCCTTCGCGCGCCTGCGCCGGCGCTGGCCGGTCCCGATCTCGTCGCCGCTGCTGGCCGCCTTCAAGGCGGGGGCCGACCTGCTCGCCCCCTTCGGCAGCGGCGTCGGCGGGATGTCGGTCGGCGTCGTCGTGGGGGCCGAGCGGCGGACCTGGGCGCTGCGGGTCGACGACGGGGACGGCCCCTTCATCCCCGCCGTCGCCGCGCGCGCCCTGCTGCGCCGCGCCTCCCTCCCCGTCGGCGCCCGCCCGGCGCTGGAGGCGGTGACGCTGGCCGAGGCCGAGGCCGCGATGGCCGACCTGAGCGTCCGCGTCGAGCGCCGGGTCGAGCCGTTCGCGCCGATCTTCCCCCGGGTTCTGGGCCCGGCCTTCGAGACCCTGCCGCAGGCCGTCCGGGCCACGCACCTGACGGCCGACGTCTCCCGCTGGCGGGGGCGCGCCTCGGTGACCCGGGGCGAGGGGGCGTGGAGCCGGCTGCTCGCCGCCGTCTTCGGCTTTCCCGCCGCCGCCGAGGACGTGCCCGTCGAGGTGGTCAAGACCGCGACGCCGCGGGGCGAGACCTGGCTGCGCCGCTTCGACGGGCGCGGCTTCCGCTCGCATCTCTGCGCCGGAGCGGATGGGATGACCGAGCGCTTCGGCCCCTTCGCCTTCCGCCTCGGCCTGCGGGTGGAGGACGGCGCGCTGCACTACCCGGTGCGCGCGGGGCGGATCGGGCCGCTGCCGCTGCCGGCCGCGCTGCTGCCGGTCTCGGTCGCCCGGGAATACGCCGACGCGGAGGGCTTCCGCTTCGACGTCGAGCTGCGCGCGCCGCTGACCCGTGGGCTGCTGGTGCGCTATCGCGGGCGTCTCGCGCCGGAGGGGGACGCGGCGGCCGGGGCGGCGGCGGCCGGGGCGGCGGCGGAGGTCTGAGCGCGTCGCGCGCGCAGGCGGCCCGCCCGCGCCATCGCGCCCGCCAGCGCCAGCAGGCAGGCGAGCTGCGCGGCGAAGAACACGCCCATCGCGGGGACCAGCCCGATCCGGTCCGCCAGCGCCCCCGCCGCCACCACCGGCGCCGAGAACCCGCAATAGGCGTAGACGAAGAGCCCCGCCGCCGCGCGCGCCCGGTTTTCGGGCGCCAGCGCCGAGACCTCGGAGAGGGCCGCGAGGTAGACGAAGCCGTAGCTCGCCGCGCTGGTCAGCGCCGTGCCCAGCAGGATCAGCGGGACCGAAGCGGTCGCCGCCCCCGCCAGCAGCCCCGCGAAGCCCAGCGGGATCAGCCCCAGCCCGATGCGCAGGGCGCGCGGGTTGCTGGTCCGCCGCGCCAGCGGCTGGCACAGGAAGCCCACGAAGAGCGCGAGGAAGATCACCGGCCCCGACCAGGAGTCCAGCTCCAGCCGCGCCAGCAGCAGCGGCGTCGCGGCGATGGTCATCCCCGTCGAGGCCCAGGCCAGCGCCAGCGCCAGACCGTAGGGCGCGCTCCCCGCCGGGAACACCGGCAGGCGCAGCGGCGAGACCCGGCGCGGCGGCGCGATCCGGGGCAGGCGCAGGCAGGCCAGCGCCAGCGGCGGCGCCGCGATCAGCAGCGCCCAGAAGCTCGCCGGCGCGAAGCTCGGGCCCTGCGCCATCAGGCTGAGACCGGTGGCGAGCGCCCCGCCGCCGAAGCCCAGCGTGGTCGCCGAGGTCACCATCAGCGCCGCGGGCTTCGCGCGGGCCTCGCCCATCAGCTCGGCCATCCAGGCGGTTCCCGCAGGGGTGGCGAGGCCCGTGCCGATCCCCAGCAGGACCCGCGCCGCCGCCAGCTCCGCCCAGCCGGGCGAGAGCGCCAGCAGCAGCGTCGCCGCGAAGCTCAGCAGCAGGGCGCAGACCAGCGGCGCCCGGCGCCCGACCCGGTCCGAGAGCCCGCCGAGCAGGATCAGCGTCGGCATCAGCCCCGCCACATAGGCCGCGAAGGCCAGCGTCGCCGCCCCGGCGCCCAGCCCGGCCTGCGCGAGATAGGCCGGGTAGAGCGGCGCCTGAAGGTTGACCGCGAAGGTCACGGCGAAGAGGCAGAGGGCCAGCAGCGGCGCGTGCAGAGGCGTCATGGAGATCCCGATCCCTGGAAACCGCGCCAGCCATGGCCCGCGCAGGCTGGCGGCGACAGGGACGCTCCAGTACGATCCGACCGGACCGTACTGGAGCCAGGAGCGGTACAGATGGCGACCTCGCCCCTCTCTCGAACCGACGGCCGGACCCTCGTCGAGCAGGTGATGGAGCGGCTGCGCGGCCGCATCGCCGGGCGGCAGGCGGCGCCGGGGGCGCGGCTGCCCTCGATCCGGGGGCTGGCTGCGCAGCTCGGCGTCTCGCGCTCGACGGTGGTCGAGGCTTACGACCGGCTGGTGGCCGAGGGCGTCGTGCAGCCGCGTCGCGGCTCGGGCTTCTACGTGGCCGCGCATCCGCCGCCCTTCGCGCTCGGCGACGGCGGCCCGCCGCTGGCGCGCGAGATCGACCCCCTGCGCATCACCCGCCAGGCGCTCGACGGCCGCCACGTGCGGGCCAACCCGGGCTGCGGCTGGCTGCCGGCGAGCTGGATGCCCCAGGCCGAGATCCGGCGCGCCCTGCGCAGCCTCGCGCGGTCGGGGGAGGCGGCGCTGACCGACTACGCCACCCCGCTGGGCCTGCCGGAGCTCCGCGGCCTGCTGGCCGTGCGCCTCGCCGACGCCGGGGTCGAAGCGCATCCCGACCAGATCATGCTGACCGAGAGCGGCGCCCAGGCGCTGGACCTCGCCTGCCGCCTGCTGCTCGAGCCGGGGGACCGGGTGCTGGTGGACGATCCGTGCTACTTCAACTTCCTGGCCCTGTTCCGCGCCCACCGGGTCGAGGCGATCGGCGTGCCGCGCGGCCCCTCCGGCCCGGACCTCGAGGCCTTCGAGGCGGCGTTGGCGGCGCATCGCCCGCGGCTCTACGTGACCAATTCCGGCCCGCACAACCCGACCGGCGGCGGGCTCTCGCCCGTCGTGTGCCACCGCCTGCTGCGGCTGGCCGAGGCGCATGACCTGCTGATCCTCGAGGACGACGTCTTCGCCGATTTCGAGGAACGGCCGAGCCCGCGCCTCGCGGCCTTCGCGGGGCTGGAGCGGGTGATCCAGATCGGCAGCTTCTCGAAGACGCTGTCGGCCTCGATCCGCTGCGGCTACGTCGCGGCCCGGCCGGACTGGATCGAGGCGCTGGTGGACCTGAAGCTCGCCACCTCCTTCGGCGGCGGGGCGATGTCGGCGGCAGTGGTGCTGCACCTGCTGAAGGAAGGCGCCTACCGGCGGCACGTGCAGGGGATGCGCACCCGGCTCGCGGCCGCGGCCAGCGCGGTCGCGCCGCGCCTCGCGGCGCTGGGGATCGCGCCCGAGCAGGCGCCCGAGCAGGGCCTGTTCCTGTGGCGCCGCCTGCCCGAGGGGGTGGACGGCGCCGCCCTCTCCCGCGCGGCCTGGGAGGAGGGCGTGGTCCTCGCCCCCGGCGACGCCTTCAGCCTGTCGCGCGCCTGCGGGCGCTTCATGCGCTTCAACGTGGCCCAGATGCAGGAACCGGAGGTGTTCGAGATCCTCGGCCGCCTCCTGGCGCGGGCCTGAGCCTTCCTTGGGGGGCGCGATGGCGCCCGCCTCGCTTTTCATGATAGGCGTCATGACCGGGGTCTGGGCAAGGAGACGGCGATGCGGGTGAGCCGGGATCAGGTGGCGAAGAACCGGGCGGCGATCCTTCGGGCGGCCGGGCGGCTGTTCCGCGAGCGAGGCTGCGACGCGGTCTCGGTGGCCGAGGTGATGAAGGCCGCGGGCCTGACCCACGGCGGCTTCTACGGCCATTTCCGCAACAAGGACGACCTGGTCGCCCAGGCCCTGGCCGCCGCCTTCGAGGAGCTGGGGCCCGGTCCCGCGGACCCGGCCGAGAGCGCGGCGCTCTATCTCTCCGACAGCCACCGCGCCGACGTCGCCGGGGGCTGCCCGATCGCGGCGCTGGCGAGCGAGGCCGCGCGCCTGCCCGGCCCGGCGCGCGCCGAGATGACCCGCGCGATGCGCGGGCGGATCGAGCGCATGGCGCAGACCGCGCCCGGCGCCGATGAGCAGGCGCGCCGGCAGGCGGCGGCGGCGCAATGGGCTTCGATGGTCGGGGCGCTGGTCCTGGCCCGGCTGAGCGACGACCCGGCGCTGTCGGACGAGATCCTGGAGGCGGCGCGCGCCCGTTTCGGGCCCGCGGGACCGGCGCCTCAGGGCGTGCCGGCGAAGGCGAGGTAGGCCGAGAGGGTCACGACCGAAAGCGCGGTGGTCGAGAGCACCACGCTGCCGGTCAGGCGCGCCTCGCGGCCGTAGAACTCGGCCAGCATGAAGGGGCCGGTGCCGGTGGGCAGCGCCGCCAGCAGCACCGCCACATGCACCAGCGGCGCGGGCAGGCCCATCAGCGGCCCCGCGATCGCCCAGGTCGCCGCGGGGTGCACCACCAGCTTCATCAGCGCCAGCCGCCCCGCGGTCCCCGGCCGCGCCTCGCCGCCCTTCTCGGCCGCGTCGCCGGCCAGGAACAGCCCCAGCGCGATCAGCGCGCAGGGCGAGGCCGCGCCGCCGAGCAGGTCGAGGAACCGCTCGACCGGCGCCGGCGGATGGAAGCCGGTGGCGAGCGCCGCCGCGCCCAGCGCGGGCGCGATCAGCAGCGGGTTGCGCACCAGCGACTTCAGGGTCCGCCAGGCGACCTCGTGCGGGCGCGCCCGGGCCTGGAGGCTGCATTCGATGAGGACGATCGCCACGGCGAAGAGCCCGCTGACCGTCAGGATCGTGGCCACCAGCGTCGGGCCCATGCCGGTCTCGCCGACCACGGCGAGGATCAGGGGGAAGCCCATGAAGCCGGTGTTGGCGTAGCTCGCGTTCAGCCCGTCGATGGCGGCGTCGGCCAGCCCGCGGCCCTCGCCCATGCGCATGGCGATGGTCAGGGCGAAGACCACGCCGCAGCCGGCCGCGAAGGCGACGATGAAGTCCGGCCGCCAGATCTGGTCGAGGCTCGCCCCCGCCATGATGTCGAACAGCAGCGCCGGCAGGGCCAGGTAGACCACCAGCCGGTTCACCTCGCGCGTGGCCGCGGGCCCCAGCGCGCCTTTGCGGCGGGCGATCCACCCCACGAGGATCAGGGAGAATATCGGCGCCACGACGAGCAGGTTGGAGATCATCGCGGCGACGCCTCGTGCAGGTGGATCGCCGACGGTGTTGCCACAGCGGACCGATATGCTCCAATGCTGGTTAAGGTCGATATCAATGCACGGAGCGCATCGAATGGACACGCGCCAGATGGCCTGGTTCGTCGCCCTGGGCGAGACCCTGCACTTCGGCCGCGCCGCGGAGCGGGTGCACATGAGCCAGCCCGCCTTCAGCCGCCGCATCGCCGAGCTGGAGCGCGACCTGGGCGCGCGCCTGGTCGAGCGGGATTCGCGCAACGTCTCCCTGACCCCCGCCGGCGCCCGCTTCCTGTTCGACGCGCGCGAGGTGCTGGCCCGCTTCGAGGCCGCCTGCCGGGACGCGCGCCTGGTGGCGCTGGGCGAGAAGGGGGAGCTGCGCCTGGGCTTCATGATGCACGCCGCCCACCGGCTGGTGCCCCGGCTCGCCGGTCTCTACGCCGAGCGTCGCCCCGCCGTGCGCCTGATCCTGGAGGAGACGACCCCCGCCGAGATCGAGGTCCGCATGCGCCGGGGCGAGCTCGACGCGGCGGTGACCTTCCTCGGCCGTCCGGACCCCGCGCTGGAAGCGCTGCCGCTGCTGCGCGACCGCCTGCGGCTGGCGGCGCCCGAGGGCCACCCCCTCGCCGGGCGCGAGCGCATCCGGCCCGCGGACCTGGCGGGCGAGGCGCTGATCGCCGCCCCCGCCTCCACCGCCGCCCCCCTGCGCGAGGCCATCGAGGGCTGGTGCGCCGGCCTCTCCACGCCGCCCCGCTTCGCCTACGAGCCGCGGCTGCAGCAGACGATCCTGCGGCTGGTCGCGGCGGGGCTGGGGGTGGCGCTGGTGCCGGGCTCGATCTGCGACGACCGGATCCCGGGCGTGGCCTCGGTCGCGCTCGAGGCGGCCCCGCAGCTCGACGTCGTGCTGCTGGTCGCCCGCGCAGGCGCCAACCCCGCCGTCGCGCCGCTGGTCGAGCTGGCCGCAGACTTCCGCGGCGGCTGAGGCGTTCCGGGGCGCCGGGCGGGGCTTGACTTCAATCATGACGACCATCATCTAAATTCATACATGATGCTCGTCATCATTGGCTCGTCCGGCCCTCGCCGGGCGGATGCACGAGCCGGAGGACGTCGGATGAAGGTCGAAGGATCGGTGGCCCTGGTGACGGGCGCGAACCGGGGGCTGGGGCTGGCCTTCGCCAGGGCTTTGCTCGCGCGCGGCGCGGCGAAGGTCTATGCGGGCGCCCGGGATCCGGGCTCGGTGACGCTTGCGGGCGTGGTCCCGCTGAAGCTCGACGTGACCTCGCAGGCGGAGGTCGCCGCGGCGGCCGAGCAGGCGAGGGACGTGACGCTTCTGGTCAACAACGCCGGCATCGCGATGACCGGGGCGTTCGCCGAGGCGGGCGCGATCGAGCGGATGCGCGCGCAGTTCGAGACCAACGCCGTCGGCACGCTGCGCACCGCGCTCGCCTTCGCGCCGGCGCTGGCGGCGAACGGCGGCGGCGGCATCGTCAACGTGCTGAGCATCGCCTCGTGGATCAACGGTCCGCTGCTGGCGACCTACGGCGTCTCGAAGGCGGCGGCCTGGTCGATCACCAACGGCCTGCGGCTGGAGCTCGCCGGGCAGGGCACGCAGGTGGTGGGGATGCACGCGGGCTTCATCGACACCGACCTGACCCAGGGCCTCGACCTGCCCAAGGTCACGCCGGAGTCGGTGGCCGAGGCGACCCTCGAGGCGCTGGAGCGCGGCGAGCTCGAGGTCCTCGCCGACGACCCCAGCCGGATGATCCGCGCGGGCCTGGGCGCCGAGCGGGGCGTCTACCTCGACCCGCCCGCCGTCTAGGCCGCCGCCGACCGGCGCCGCCCGACGGGGCGGCGCCCCATCGCCTGCGACACGGGCTTGCGCGGGAGGCCCGCGCGGACGGCCGCGGCGACCCTCGCCGCGTCGCCGCCTGACCCCTCGGGACTGTGGCCGGCGATGCAGGACGCCCGGGGTCCGGCGCTGCGCAGGGGCGGGCGCCTGAGCGCCTCGTCCGGGCGCCCGCGGACATGCCCGTGCAGGCTGCGTCGCGCGCGGGAACGGCCTGCGCCAATGCAACCGGAGCGCGAGAACATATTCAGGAAATTGAGGCGATTATCGACGTTTGTTCCGAGCAGTTATGGCTCGAAACCAAATACATGATGACTTGATGGCTGACGCATGGTCTTCTGCCGGCGGATTCGCGGAGTCGGGGGGCTTTCGGATCTGGTCGCCGCGGTCTTCGGACGGCAGCGCGACCGGGTTTTGAACGGGGCAGGCGCAGGCGTCGCGCCCCGACTGCAGGGGAACTGATTCATGTCGATCTCCCACCGCCACGCCGCGCCGCGGCGGCCGTTCCGTTGCGCGTTGATGGCCACCACCTCCGCGCTCGCCGTCCTGCCCCTTTCGCAGCTCCGCGCCGACCAGATCCTCGCCTGCAGCGCGGGCTACGCGGAGACCTGCACGCTCGAGACCGGCGACACCGGCGCCGCGTTCGTCGGCTCGATCAACGACGACGGCTTCCTCTCCTATATCGAGAACGACGTCGAGATCACCGCCACGGCCGGCTCGCAGCCGATCGTGATCGACGTCAAGGCCACGGGGGCGAACGGGTCGACCAGCGGCAACGACGGCAACCAGGATGCCCGCGGCATCGACGGGGGCGAGTTCATCGTCACCAACCGCGGGTCGCTGACCCTGACGGGGGGCGGCTCGGGCGGGACCGGGCGGCTGTCGGTGGTCGACATGAGCGCGACCGGCGGCGACGGCGCGACGCCCGATTCCAACGGCAACGACGGCGGGCGCGGCGGCGACGGCGGCACCCTGACCACCTTCAACTACGGCTCGATCCTCGTGCGCTCGGACGCGCCGGGCGCGAACACGAGCGAGGTCTTCGGCATCCGCATGACCAGCCGGGGCGGCCAGGGCGCGGACATGAACGGCGGCGCCGGCGACCAGAAGGGCGGCAACGGCGGCGACGCCAAGGAGCTCTCGGTCACCAACAACGCGGACGGGCTGATCCGACTGGGCGACTCGTCCTCGAGCCTGCTCGCGGTTCCCAACGGCGCGCGGGCGATCACGCTGTTCGCGGCCGGCGGCGACGGCGGCTCGGAGAACGGGGCCGGCGGCGCCGGCGGCACGATCAACGTCTTCAACGACGGCGCCATCGAGATGTATCTCGACACCCGCGGCGCGGTCTCCGATCCGCAGACCTCGATCGCCGGCATCTTCGCCCATTCGCAGGGCGGCACCGGCCAGTCCTCCGAGGACAACTCCGATCCCGGCGGGCGCGGCGAGGAGGGGCGGCCGATCTGGCTGCAGAATTCCGGCTCGATCATGATCTACGCGCCGTATCTCGGCTCGACCTTCAAGGAGGGATCGGGGTCGGCGGCGATGTTCGCGTTCTCGGAGGGCGGCGACGGCGGCGCATCGCCCGACAAGAACGTCGGCGGCGCGGGCGCGGCGGCGGCGGTGAACGCCGACGGCTCCAACGGCCAGATCCACCTGCAGAACGACACCGGCACGATCTCGACCTTCGGCTACGGCGTCATGGGCATGGTGGCGCTGGCGCGGGGCGGCGACGGCGGCGACGGGAACGGCGCGAGCAGCTCGCGCGGCGGCGCGGGCGGGCGCGGCGGCGACATCCTGATCGAGATGGGCGCGAACACCTCGCTCGGCACCAACGGGGGCGAGGCCTACGGCCTGGTCGCCCAGTCGGTCGGCGGCGTCGGCGGCGGCGACGCCGACGTCGCGGGCGACGGCGGCGCGGGCGGCGACATCACCGTGACGGCGGCCCAGGGCTCGTCGATCACCACGCAGGGCGCGTTCTCCGGCGCGGTGGTCCTGCATTCGCTGGGCGGCGGCGGCGGGGTCGGCGCGGACTTCACCAACGTGCTCTTCGGCTCGGGCGGCGACGGCGGCAACGGCGCCGACGCGGGCAAGGTCGAGATCACCTCGCAGGGCTCGATCAGCACCCTGGGCGACCATTCCTACGGCCTGCTGGGCCAGTCCATCGGCGGCGGCGGCGGCGCGGGCGGCATCGGCGCGGGCCTGGTGCTGGGGCTCGGCGGCGACGGCGGCGAGGGCGGCCTGGGGGCGGCGGTCACCGTGCAGCACTCCGGCTCGGTCACCACCGCGGGCTACGGGTCGAACGGCATCGTGGCGCAGTCGATCTCGGGCGGCGGCGGCGCGGCCGGCGTGTCGGGGGGCACGCTGTCCATCGGCGGGCAGGGCGGCGCCTCCGGCGTCGACGCCGGCAGCCTCTCGGGCCCGGCCAACGTGAACACCGCCGGCGACGTGACCACCAGGGGCGACGCCTCGATCGGCGTGCTGGCGCAGTCGGTCGGCGGCGGCGGCGGCTCGGGCGCGGGCGCGCTCGGCATCGCCGCGGTGGGCGGCAGCGGCGGGGCCGCGAGCGGCGGCGGCCTTGCGAGCATCTTCGCGGTCGCCGGCACGACCGAGACCTCGGGCGCCTTCTCCCACGGGCTGGTCGCCCAGTCGATCGGCGGCGGCGGCGGGACGGGCGGCGACGCCATCGACCTCTCGGTCGGGCTCGGCCTGGGCGTCGGCGGCTCCGGCGGGGCGGCGGGGGACGCCTTCAGCGCCTGCATCTCCACCGACTACGACGGGTGCACGGTCTCGGGCATCGACGCCGACGACGCTGACGGCGCCCCCTCGGACGCGGGCGTCACCTCGGTGATCACCCGGGGCGACCATGCCATCGGCGTGCTGGTGCAGTCGATCGGCGGCGGCGGCGGCGCGGGCGGCACGGCCTCGGGCGGGGGGGTGCTGGACCTCGCCACCCTCCAGCTCGGCGGGACCGGCCAGTCCGGCGGCGCCGGCTGGGTCGCCGAGGCGCTGTGGCACGGCGCCTACATCGACACCTACGGCCAGAACGCGCCGGGGATGGTGGTGCAGTCGGTCGGCGGCGGCGGCGGCGCCGGCGGCTCCAGCCTCGGCGTGGGCGCCGAGGACGTGGTCGACCTCCAGATCGGCGGCGGCGGCGGCGCGGGCGGCAATTCGCGCGACGTCCTGCTCTCGATGCAGGGCGGCCAGATCCGGACCCGGGGGGCCAGCTCGCCCGCCGCGGTCGTGCAGGGCGTCGGCGGCGGCGGCGGGACCGGCGGTTCGGCCCACGGGATGACCGCGGACGCGGGCTTCGGCTTCACCGTCTCGGTCGGCGGCTCGGGCGGCAGCGGCGGCAACGCGGTGGGCGGCGACGACGGGACCTTCGCCCGGCTGTCGGGCGGGGCGACGCTTCTCACCGGCCTGACCGACGAGGGCGCCCCCGACTACGACGCGACCGACTCGGTCGCCCTGCTGGTGCAGGCGATCGGCGGGGGCGGCGGGCTCGGCGGCTCCTCGGTTGCGGACGCGCTGGTGCTGGCGGTGCCCGTCGACCCCGAGGACCCGACCGCCACGGTCGGGCTCGCGGTCACCACCGCGGTGGGCGGCTCGGGCGGCTCGGGCGGCGCCGGCGGCGTCGCGGACGTCGAGATCTCCGACGACTCGATGCTGGCCACCGGCGGCGACGGCAGCCACGGGATCCTGGCGCAATCCATCGGCGGCGGCGGCGGCGCGGGCGGCGCCAGCCAGGCGATGAGCGCCACCATCGGCTACGGCGAGAGCGCCTCGCTCGACCTCGCGGCCTCCGTCGGGGGCTCCGGCGGGAGCGGCGGGCGCGGGGGCGACGTGACGCTGACCCTGTCCGACACCGCCTCGGTGCAGACCTTCGGCGCCAACGCCAACGCGGTGATGCTGCAGTCGATCGGCGGCGGCGGCGGCGACGGGGGCGTGGGCTCGGCCGCCAATGGGACCAAGGGCGGCGGCTTCGCGGCCAACGTCGACATCGGCGTCGGCGGCACGGGCGGAACCGGCGGCGTCGGCGGCGAGGTCCAGCTCACCGCCGCCTCCGGGACCACGATCTCGACCGCGGGCCCGGGGTCGCGCGCGATCGTCGCGCAATCCGTCGGCGGCGGCGGCGGGACCAGCCAGGGCGGAACCATCGGCGTCGGCCTCAGCTTCAGCACCGCCGGCGAGGAAGGCGGCGAGGGCGAGAGCGAGGGCGGCGAGTATTCCGGCCAGGTCTCCGTCGGCATCGGCGCCTCGGGCGGCTCCGGCGCGACCGGGGCGCTCGCGACCCTCGACATCTCCAGCGACATCGACACCATGGGCGACGACGCCGACGGGATCGTGACCCAGTCCATCGGCGGCGGCGGGGGCCTTGGCGGCTCGGCCGCCAACGATCCGGGCGGCGAGGAGGACGACGAGGGCGTCGACGACGAGACCACCTCCTACGACCTGGCGCTCGAGGTCGGCGGGCGCGGCGGCTCCGGCGGGGTCGGCGGGCGCGCGCAGCTGACCTTCGGGGGCTCGGTCGCCACCCGGGGCGACTGGGCCGAGGCGGCGGTGGTGCAGTCCATCGGCGGCGGCGGCGGCGCCGGCGGGACGGCGACGGCCGAGGGCTCGCAGGCCACGGCCAACCTCACGCTGGGCGTGGGGGGAACCGGCGGGACCGGCGGCGACGGCGGCACGGCGGTGTTCTACGGCAACGCCAGCGGCGCGACGCTCTCCACCCTGGGCTACGGCGCCCATGCGCTGGTGGTGCAGTCGATCGGCGGCGGCGGCGGCCTGGGCGCCGACGGCTCCGACAAGGCGGCGGGCACGCTGACCGTGGGCGGCGCCGACGGCGGCGCCGGCGGGGCCGCGGGCGACGGCGGCACGCTGATCTTCGACGACCAGAACCACGCCCTGACCTTCTCGACCCGGGGCGACGACGCCTACGGCGTGCTGCTGCAGTCGATCGGCGGCGGCGGCGGCCTGGGCGGCGCCGGCAACTCGGAGGCGTCGGAGGACGACGACTCCCACCAGCTGCAGGTCACCGTCGGCGGCCGCGGCGGGGCCTCGGGCGACGGGGCGAACTATTCCATCTCGCTGAAGCAGTCCACGATCATGACCGGCGGAGACCGGGCCTTCGGCCTGGTCGCCCAGTCGATCGGCGGCGGCGGCGGCGTGGGCGGCGCCGCCGACACCGGCTCGCTGGCCTCGGTCACCGTCGGCGGCGCCGGAGGCGCGTCGGGCCACGGCGGGGCGGTGTCCGTCGACTTCGACGTCGAAGCCCAGGTCGCCACTTCCGCCCAGGTCGCCACGTCCGGCGACGGCGCCCACGGCGTGATCCTGCAGTCGATCGGCGGCGGCGGCGGCATCGGCGGCGACGCCTCGGGTCCCAACTTCCAGTTCCGCGGCATCCCCGGGCGCGAGGCCGCGGACGGCGAGGGCGGCGACGTGACCTTCCAGATGTACGGCGGCGCGATCCGCACCACGGGAACCCGCGCCCACGG
The DNA here is from genome assembly GCF_900113695.1 of Albimonas pacifica. Lineage (GTDB taxonomy): Bacteria > Pseudomonadota > Alphaproteobacteria > Rhodobacterales > Rhodobacteraceae > Albimonas > Albimonas pacifica. The sequence continues at coordinate 243,185 of NZ_FOQH01000001.1, forward strand.
CCTGATCGCGCAGTCGATCTCCGGCGGCGGCGGCATCGAGGGCGGGCCCCAGGGCGTCAGCTACGGCTCCCAGGCCGGGGACGCGCCGACGGCGGCGACGACGGGCGACGTCACGCTCGACATCGGCGGCACGATCCAGGCCTCGGGCGAGAACGCCATCGGCGTGCTGGCCCAGACCGACGGCGCGACCACGCTGGGCACGGTGACCGTCGACGTCGCCGGCCTGGTGCAGGGCGGCACCGACAGCAGCGCCGCCGGGATCATGGTGATCGACGGCCGCAACCCGGTGGTGACCATCGAGTCCACCGGCACGGTCTCGCTCAGCGGGACGCGCAACGGCTACGCGCTGCGCTACCTCGCCGACGGGACCAGGGACGACGACGGCGCCTACATCCACGCCTACGTCTACGGCCTGCTCGAGGGCGACATCCGCTTCGAGAACGCCGATGGCGTCGGCGGCGCGGCCGGATCGCTGCGCGTCGAGGACGGCGGCAGCTGGACCGGGGTCGACCGCTCCTACGGCGACGTCGTCAACGCGGGCACGGTCGACCTGGTGGCCGAGCCGGGCGTGTTCTCGGGCGGGGGCGGCGCGCCGGGGGGCGGGCCGCGGCTGACCGACGGCACGCCTCCGGCGCCGCCCCGCTCGGGCATCGGCCCGGTGCGGCTGACCGGCGACTTCACGCAGACCCGGGAGGGCACGCTGCGGGTGACGGGCGACTTCGACCGGACGCGGATGGACCTGCTGCGGATCGACGGGACGGCGCGGCTGGGCGGCGAGCTGCTGATCGAGCCGGTCTCGATCTCGCCCGGCGCCCAGGTGCGGGTGATCGCCGCCGACGGCGGCCTGCGCGGGCGGTTCGACGAGGTCACCGGAGTGCTCTTCGACTTCGCCCAGCGGCGCGAGGGCGGGGAACTCGCCATCGAGGTCGTGGACAGCGACTTCGCCGACGCCTCGTTCGGCCTCGACGGGCAGCAGGCCCGTGCGGCGCGCTACCTCGACCAGGTGTTCGACGCGGGCGGCGGCGGCTTCGGCGAGTTCTTCGCCGGGCAGGAGCGGCTGGCCCGCCTCGACACCGCCGCCTACGCGCAGTCCCTTTCGATCTTCGCGCCGGGGGCGACGCTCGCCCCCGCCGCGGCCAACTTCGACCGGGCGCGCACCCGGCTCGACGCGGCGCGTAGCTGCGACGCGCCAAGCGCGGCGGACGGCGGCGGGGTGATGCTGGGCGATGACCGCTGCGTGCGGATGCTGGGCGCGCTCGAGCGGCGCGAGCAGGACGGCGACGCCTCGGGCGCCTTCGGCTACGACGGCTCGGTCTGGACCACCGGCCTCGCCGGTCAGGCCATGGTCGCGCCGGGCTGGGGCGTGGGCGTCGCGGTCGGCTACGAGGGCGCCGACTATTCCGGCGACACCGGAACCTCGGCCGAGGGCGGGACCGGGTTCCTGGCGCTCGCCGCGCGGCACGAGGTCGGGGCCTGGGGCTTCTCGGCGGCGGTCGGCGGAAGCTGGGGCTCGTTCGACGTGAAGCGGCGGCTCGCCGGCGCCACGGCGAGCGCGGAGACCGACATCTGGAGCCTCGAGGGCCGCCTGCACGCCGACTGGACGATGCCGCTGCCCCATGGCTGGCTGCGGCCGTCGCTGGACCTCGACGTGGTGCACTCCGCCGCCGGCGGCTACACCGAGACGGGGGCCGGGGCGCTGAACCTCGCGCTGTCGTCGAGCAGCGAGACCGCGGCGATGATCACCCCGGCGCTGGAGGTCGGCGGCGAGACGCCGCTGACCGAGGCCTCGACCCTGCGGGCCTGGGTGCGGGTGGGGGCGACGCTGTCCACGCTCGACGGCTACGGGGCGGACGGCCGCCTGGCCTCGGCCAACCCGGCGCTGGGCTCGTTCGAGACGGTGGTGGCGGTGCCCGAGGCGACGGCGCGGCTGAGCGCCGGCCTCGCGGTCGTCACGACGGACGAGATGTCGGTCGAGGCGATCTACGACGGCGCCTTCGCCGACGGCTACAGCTCCCACGGCGGCGCGGTGCGCCTGACCCTGCGCTTCTGAGCCAGGCGCGTCGAAAGACCCGACCGCCCCCGTCCGGCCCAGGCCGGGCGGGGGCGGTCCGCATTCGGGGGGGCCGCCCCGCCCCCTGCGCCGCGCCGCGGCGCGTGCGCCCCGGGCGACGGCGGCGCTAGAGGGGCGGAAGCTGCCGCTCGATCAGGCCCAGCACCCGGGCGGCGGGCGGGGAGGCGGTCTCGCCGGCCCGCCGGATCAGCGAGAACGGGGTCACCGCCATCTCGTCGGCGATGCTCAGCAGGTGGATGCCGCCGCCCGGGCCCCCGGCGCCGGCGTAGAACGTCGCCACCGCCCGCGACAGCGGCGCGATGGCGTTGGTGTTGGAGATCAGCGCCAGCGTCAGCAGCACCGAGGAGGTGCCCAGGATCCGGCGGGGCAGGGGGTTGCCGGTCTCGAGCAGATAGCTCTCGACCGTGCGCCGCTGCAGGCCGCCGGGCGGCTGCATCACCCAGTCGAAGGCGAGGCAGTCGGTCAGCAGCACCGGGTCGCGGCGGGTCAGCGGATGCTCCCGGCGCACCACCAGGCTGACCGGCTCCGGCCCGATCGGGCGCATCGAGACGGCGCGCGCGTCCACCTCCTCGGGCAGGCGGCCGATGTAGAAGTCGAGCTCCAGCTTCAGGAGCTGGTCGGCGAGCTTGTCGGAGGTGTCGACCTGCACCGCGATCTCGATCTCGGGGTAGGTCACCCGCAGCTCGCGGATCACCGGCACCACGATCTCCAGCGCCGGGCCGGTCACCGCCCCGATGCGCACCAGGCCGCGGGCGCCGCGGGTCATCTCCTGGATCTCGACATGCCCCTGGTCGAGCTGGCGCAGCACGATGGCGGCGCGGGCGGCCAGCAGGCGGCCCGCGTCGGTCAGCGTCACGCCGCGGGCGTGGCGGTCGTAGAGCTTCGCCTCCACCATCCGCTCCAGCTCGGCCAGCAGGCGGGAGGCGGCGGGCTGGGTGATCGCGACCTGCGCCGCCGCCGCCGAGATCCGCCCCGTCTCGGCGAGCGCGGCCAGCAGGCGGAGCTGGGGCAGGCGCAGGCCGCGGCGCAGCAGCTCGTCGCGGCGGGAGGGGTCCTCGGGCAGGCGGTCGGGCATCGGACATATCCGTTTCGGTATATCTTCGGGCGGAAGACTGATTTGTCCCGCATGTCTGCGCAAGCGTAGCTTTCCCCTCGCCGGGCGCGACCCGGCCCATACGAAGGCGCGCGAGGACGGCTGGGAGGCCTTGGGTCCCCCGCGCGCCGAGAGGGAGGACACCGATGACCCCGATCACGCGCCTGCTCGCGACGAGCGCGCTCGTCGCCATGACCGCTCTGCCCGCGCTTGCGCAGGACAAGGGCTATGTCGGCATCGCCATGCCCACGAAATCCTCCGCGCGGTGGATCTCGGACGGCGACAACATGGTGAAGAAGTTCCAGGAGGCCGGCTACGAGACGGACCTCCAGTACGCCGAGGACGACATCCCCAATCAGCTCGCCCAGATCGAGAACATGATCACCAAGGGCGTCGACGTGCTGGTGATCGCGGCGATCGACGGCACCACGCTGACCTCGGCGCTGGCCAACGCCGATGCGGCGGGGATCGAGGTGGTGGCCTACGACCGCCTGATCCGCGACAGCGCCAACGTCGACTACTACGCCACCTTCGACAACTTCCAGGTGGGCGTGCAGCAGGCCAACACGCTGGTCGAGGGGCTGAAGGCCCGCTTCCCGGACGTGAAGCCGTGGAACGTCGAGCTCTTCGGCGGCTCGCCCGACGACAACAACGCGTATTTCTTCTACAACGGCGCGATGTCGGTGCTGCAGCCGATGATCGACGCGGGCGAGGTCGCGATCCCCTCGGGCCAGATGGGCATGGACACCGTCGGCACCCTGCGCTGGGACGGCGCGGTGGCCCAGGCGCGGATGGATAACCTGCTGTCGGCCAACTACACCGGCCAGGCGATCCACGGGGTGCTGTCGCCCTACGACGGGCTCTCGATCGGGATCATCAGCTCGCTCTCGGGCGTGGGCTACGGGACCGGCGACATGGCGATGCCCATCGTCACCGGCCAGGACGCCGAGGTGCCCTCGGTCAAGGCGATCCTGCGCGGCGACCAGTATTCGACCATCTTCAAGGACACCCGCGCGCTCGCCGAGGTGACGGTGGGCATGGTCGACGCGCTGCTCGCCGGCGGCGAGCCCGAGATCAACGACACCGAGACCTACGACAACGGGGTCAAGGTCGTGCCCTCCTACCTGCTGGAGCCGGTCCCCGTGACCGAAGCCAACTGGGAGGAGGTCCTGATCGGCAGCGGCTACTACAGCCGCGACCAGATCGAGTGAGCCCGCCCGCCCCGCCGCCTGCGGCGGCGGGTCCTCCGCTCCTCCAGACGGGGGCGGGCTCGACTGCCTCGCCGGACGCTCCTCCCCGGCGAGGCCCTTTCTTGCGGGGGCCGAGATGGCCGCGATCCTTGAAATGCAGGCGATCACCAAAGAATTCCCCGGCGTCAAGGCGCTGGACGGAGTGACCCTGGCGGTCGAGGAAGGCGAGATCCACGCCCTCGTCGGCGAGAACGGGGCGGGCAAGTCGACCCTGATGAAGGTGCTCTCGGGCGTCTATCCGCACGGCTCCTATTCCGGCCGGATCCTGTTCGACGGGCAGGAGAAGCGCTTCCAGGCCATCGCCGACAGCGAGCGCGAGGGCATCGTCATCATCCACCAGGAGCTGGCGCTGGTGCCGCTGCTGTCGGTGGGCGAGAACATCTTCCTGGGCAACGAGCGCGCCCGCCGCGGCGTGATCGACTGGCGCGAGACCAACGCGCGGGCCGCCGAGCTGCTGGCCCAGGTGGGCCTGCGCGAGCACCCCGAGACCAAGGTCGACGACCTGGGCCTCGGCAAGCAGCAGCTGGTGGAGATCGCGAAGGCCCTGTCGAAGAACGTGCGGCTGCTGATCCTCGACGAGCCGACCTCCTCGCTCAACGAGCAGGACAGCGACAAGCTGCTGGAACTGCTGGCGGAATTCCGCAGGCGGGGCGTCACCTCGATCCTGATCTCCCACAAGCTCAACGAAATCAGCCGGGTGGCGGACACCGTCACGGTGCTGCGCGACGGGGCGGCGGTGGCGCGGCTCGACTGCGCGGACGGGATCTCGGAGGACGAGATCATCCGGCACATGGTCGGACGCGGGCTCGAGGACCGCTACCCGCCCCGCTCGCCGCGCATCGGCGAGGTGGCGATGGAGGTCCGCGACTGGACCGTGCGCCACCCCCTCCACCCCGAGCGCAAGGCCGTCGACCGCGTCGGCTTCCACGTCCGCCGGGGAGAGGTGCTGGGCATCGCCGGCCTGATGGGCGCCGGGCGCACCGAACTCGCCATGAGCCTCTTCGGCCGCTCCTGGGGGCGGGACGCGACGGGCGAGGTGCTGATCGACGGGGCGCCCGCCGACACCTCCACCGTCGCCCGCGCGATCCGCGCCGGCCTCGCCTACGTGACCGAGGACCGCAAGACCTACGGCCTGGTGCTCGACGAGAGCATCCGGCGCAACGTGCCGCTGGCGAAGCTCGACAGCATCGCCGACGGCTGGCGCGTGGATCCGGCGCGCGAGGCGGCGCTGGCCGAGCGCTATCGCGCCCGGCTGAACATCAAGTCCGCCTCGATCGAGCAGGAATGCGTGAACCTCTCGGGCGGCAACCAGCAGAAGGTGGTGCTGTCCAAGTGGCTGCACGCCGACCCCGAGATCCTGATCCTGGACGAGCCGACCCGCGGCATCGACGTGGGCGCGAAGTTCGAGATCTACTGCGTGATCCGCGACCTCGCCGCCGCCGGCAAGGCGGTGGTGGTGATCTCCTCCGAACTGCCGGAGCTGCTGGGGATCACCGACCGCCTGCACGTGATGAACGAGGGCCGCTTCGTGGCCGAGATGCCCACCGCCGAGGCGAGCCAGGAGCGGATCATGGCCGCCATCGTCAAATCCTCCCGGGAGGCCGCATGACCGAGACCACAGCCCCGGGCGCGGAGCCCTCCCGCGCCGAGCGCACGCGCGCCGACGGCCAGCCGGCCGAGAGCCAGCTGGGGGGCTCGCTGCGCTATCTGCGCCGGCACCTGCGCGAGTTCGGGATCCTGTTCGCGCTGATCGTGATCATGGCCTTCTTCCAGGTCGCGACCGACGGCATCCTGCTCAAGCCCGTGAACCTGACCAACCTGGTCCTGCAGAACAGCTACATCGTGATCATGGCCATCGGCATGCTGCTGGTGATCGTGTGCGGGCACATCGACCTCTCGGTCGGCTCGGTGCTGGGCTTCATCGGGGCGCTGGCCGCGGTGATGATCGTGCAGTGGGAGATCCCGTTCCTGCTCGCGGGCCTCTTGTGCCTGATCGCAGGGGCGCTGATCGGGGCGGCGCAGGGCTACTGGGTCGCCTATTTCGGCATCCCCTCCTTCATCGTGACGCTGGCGGGGATGCTGGTGTTCAAGGGCCTGACCCTTTGGGCGCTGGCCGGCCAGTCGGTGGGTCCGTTCCCCGAGGCGTTCCGCCTGATCTCCTCGGGCTTCGTGCCGGACCTGCTGGGGGGGGAGGAGCTGAACCTCTTCTCGCTGCTGCTGGTGGTCGCCGTCGCGGCGGCGGTGCTGGCGATCGCCGTCCGCACGCGCCGCCGCCAGGTCGCGGCCGGAGCGGCGGACGAGCCGCTGGCATTCTTCGTCGCCAAGAACCTGCTGATCTTCGCGGCGCTCGTCTGGATGGGCTGGCTGATGGCCGATTTCCGCGGGCTGCCCAACGTCTTCATCGTGATGGCCCTGCTGATCGCGATCTATTCCTTTGTCACCTCGCGCACCACGGTCGGGCGACGGATCTACGCCATCGGCGGCAACGCCAAGGCGGCGACCCTCTCGGGCATCAACGCCAAGCGCCTGACCTTCCTGACCTTCGCCAACATGGGGATGCTGGCGGCGCTGGCCGGCGTGGTCTTCGCCGCGCGCCTGAACACCGCCACGCCCAAGGCGGGGCTGGGCTTCGAGCTCGACGTCATCGCCGCGGTCTTCATCGGCGGCGCCTCGATGTCGGGGGGCGTGGGCACGGTGATCGGCGCGGTGGTCGGCGCCTTCATCATGGGCGTGATGAACAACGGCATGTCGATCCTGGGGATCGGCATCGACTGGCAACAGGTCATCAAGGGGCTGGTGCTGCTGGCCGCGGTGATCTTCGACGTGATGAACAAGAAGAAGGGGGCCTGAGCATGCTTCTCTCCCAGATCCGAGGCGCGGACGGCGCCCTGCAGGTCGTCGCCCGCGAAGGGACCGAGGCGTTCGAGCTGAAGTCCGCGGCCAGCCTGCGCGACCTCGCGCTCGACTGCATCGCGCGGGGCGAGAGCCTCACCGACCGGGTCGCCTCCATCGGCCTCGGCGCCGCCGTCGACCTCGAGCGGATCTATGCCGAGGGCCGCCTGCTGCCCCCGATCCTGCACCCCGACCCCGCCCACCTGCACGTCACCGGCACCGGGCTGACGCACCTGGGCAGCGCCGCCACGCGGGATTCGATGCACGCCGACGCGAAGGAGGAGCTGACGGACTCGATGAAGATGTTCCGGCTGGGCATCGAGGGGGGCAAGCCCGCCAACGGCCATGCCGGCGTGCAGCCCGAGTGGTTCTACAAGGGCCAGGGCCACGCGCTGGTCGCGCCGGGGGAGCCGCTGGTCTCCCCCGCCTTCGCCGAGGACGGGGGCGAGGAGCCGGAGATCGCCGGCATCTACGTGATCGGCCCCGACGGCGCGCCGTTCCGCCTGGGCTTCGCGCTGGCCAACGAGTTCTCCGACCACGTGATGGAGCGGCGCAACTACCTCTACCTCGCCCATTCCAAGCTGCGCCCCGCCGCCATCGGGCCGGAGCTGCGGGTGGGTCCGCTGCCGGACTCCGTCGAAGGCGTCAGCCGGGTGCGGCGCGGGAACGAGGTGGTGTTCGAGCAGCCGTTCCTGTCGGGCGAGGCGAACATGTCCCACTCGATCGCCAACCTCGAGCACCATCACTTCAAGTACGAGGTGTTCCGCCAGCCCGGCGACGTGCACGTGCACATGTTCGGCACCTCGACGCTGAGCTTCGCGGCCGGCGTCGTCCCCCGCGACGGCGACGTCTTCGAGATCGAGGCGGCGTCCTTCGGCCTGCCGCTCCGCAATCCCCTGCGCGTCTCGCCCCCGGTCTCGCCCGAGCCGCGGTTCGCCGTGCGCGCGCTCTGAAGGACCTGCCCATGAGCTTCACGCCCGCGCCCTGGCCCCGAAAGCTCCGCAGCCAGGAATGGTATGGCGGGGACAGCCGGGACCACATCTACCACCGCTCCTGGATGAAGAACCAGGGACTGCCGGCGGACCTGTTCGACGGCCGTCCCGTGATCGGCATCTGCAACACCTGGTCGGAGCTGACGCCCTGCAACGCCCACCTGCGCGACCTCGCGCAGCGGGTGAAGAACGGGATCTACGAGGCCGGCGGCCTGCCGCTGGAGTTCCCGGTGTTCTCGCCCGGCGAAAGCTCGCTGCGGCCCTCGGCGATGATGTACCGCAACCTCGCGGCCATGGACGTCGAGGAGGCGCTGCGCGCCAACCCGCTCGACGGCGTGGTGCTGATGGTCGGTTGCGACAAGACCACGCCGGCGCTGCTGATGGGCGCGGCCTCGGTCGACATCCCCGCCATCGCCGTCACCGGCGGGCCGATGCTGAACGGCTGGTTCCGGGGCGAGCGCGTCGGCTCGGGCACCGCGCTCTGGCAGATGTCGGAGGCGATCAAGGCCGGCGAGATGTCCCGCGAGGATTTCCTCGAGGCCGAGCAGGCGATGAGCCGCTCTCCCGGCTCGTGCAACACCATGGGCACGGCGTCGACGATGGCGAGCATGGCCGAGGCGCTGGGCATGGCGCTGTCGGGCAACGCCGCGATCCCGGCGGTGGACAGCCGCCGCCGCGTGATGGCGCAGATGACCGGCCGGCGCATCGTGCAGATGGTCAAGGACGACCTGAAGCCCTCCGACGTCCTCACCCGCGCGGCCTTCGAGAACGCGATCCGCTGCAACGGCGCCATCGGCGGCTCGACCAACGCCGTGATCCACCTGCTGGCGCTGGCGGGGCGCGCGGGCGTGGACCTGACGCTCGACGACTGGGACCGGCTGGGGCGCGAGATCCCCACCATCGTGAACCTGATGCCGTCGGGCAAATACCTGATGGAGGAGTTCTTCTATGCCGGCGGTCTGCCCGTGGTGCTCAAGCGCCTGGGCGAGGCGGGGCTCCTGAACCGCGACGCGCTCACCGTCTCGGGCGAGACGGCGTGGGAGCAGGTGAAGGACGCCCGCAACTGGAACGAGGACGTGATCCTGCCGGTGGAGAAGGCGCTCGCCCGCTCCGGCGGCATCGCGGTGCTGAAGGGCAACCTCGCGCCCAACGGGGCGGTTCTGAAGCCCTCGGCCGCCAGCCCGCATCTGATGAAGCACCGCGGCCGGGCGGTCGTCTTCGAGGACATCGACCACTACAAGGCGCGCATCGCGGACGAGGACCTCGACATCGACGAGAGCTGCGTGATGGTCCTGAAGAATTGCGGGCCCAAGGGCTATCCCGGCATGGCCGAGGTCGGCAACATGGGCCTGCCGCCCAAGGTTCTTCGCAAGGGGATCAAGGACATGATCCGCATTTCGGACGCGCGCATGTCCGGCACCGCCTACGGCACGGTGATCCTGCACACGACGCCCGAGGCGGCGGTGGGCGGCCCGCTGGCCGCCGTGCGCGACGGCGACATGATCGAGGTCGACGTCGAGGCCCGGCGCCTGCATCTCGACGTCTCCGACGAGGAGCTCGCGCAGCGCCTGCTCGCCTGGGCCCCCGCCTGTCCGCCGCAGAGCGGCTACGCCCGCCTTTTCCACTCCCATGTCGAGGGGGCGGACACCGGGGCGGATTTCGACTTCCTCAAGGGCAAGCGCGGAAAGGCGGTCCCCCGTGACAGTCACTGAGGCCATGACCCGCGCCGACGCGATCGACCTCGCGCTGGTGGGGGTGGGCAAGATCGCCCGCGACCAGCACCTGCCGGCGATCGCGGCCGATGCGGGATTCCGGCTCGCCGCCACCGCCAGCCGGTCCGGGGGCGTCGAGGGGGTGGAGAACCACGCCGAGCTCGACGCCCTGCTGGCCGCCCGGCCCGACGTCGCCGCCGTCTCGCTCTGCCAGCCGCCGCAGGCGCGCTACGAGGCGGCGCGCGCGGCGCTGCTCGCCCGCCGCCACGTGATGCTGGAGAAGCCCCCCGGCCAGACGGTGGCCGAGGTGCAGGCGCTGGCCGACCTCGCCGCCGCGCAGGGGGTGACGCTCTTCGCGACCTGGCACTCGCGCCATGCAGCAGGCGTCGCGCCGGCGCGGGACTGGCTCGCCTCCCGCCCTGCCCGGCGGGTGCGGATCACCTGGCAGGAGGACGTGCGCGAGTGGCACCCGGGCCAGACCTGGATCTGGCAGGCAGGGGGGCTGGGGGTGTTCGATCCGGGGATCAACGCGCTCTCGATCCTCACCGCGATCCTGCCGGGGCCGGTGCGCCTGACCGCCGCCGACCTGCACGTGCCCACCAACTGCGAAACGCCCATCGCCTGCGATCTCGTCTTCGCCGGCGCGGAGGGGCTTTCGGTCGAGGCGCGCTTCGACTTCCGCTGGGAGGGGCCGCCGCGCTGGGACATCGAGGTGGAGACCGACGCCGGCCTCCTGCGCCTCGCGAAGGGCGGGGCTGCGCTGGAGCTCGACGGGGCGCCGCAGCGGCTGGAGGACCCGGGCGAGTACCCCGACCTCTACCGCCGCTTCGGCGAGCTGATCGCCGCGGGCGCCTCGGACGTGGACCTCGCGCCCCTGGTGCTGGTCGCCGACGCCTTCCTTCTGGGCCGCCGCCTGCCGGCCGAGCCGTTCCACGAGTGAAGGAAGCGAAGACGCAGGGGGCGCCTCGGCGGCCCCCGCCCCATCCCCCCTCGGGGGAGCCCGCGCGGCAGGGAGGCCGCGCCACGACCAACCGACCCATCGGGCGCCGATAACGCCCGGGATTTCATTAGGGAGGACACCGACATGCTCAAGACCCTGCTGGCCACCGCGGCCATCCTCGCCGTCCCCGCCATGGCGGCGGCGCAGACCGTGGGCTTCGCCCAGATCGGATCGGAATCCGGCTGGCGCGCGGCCGAGACCACCCTGACCCGGCAGCAGGCCGAGGAACGGGGCATCGACCTGCGCTTCTCCGACGCCCAGCAGCGGCAGGAGAACCAGATCGCCGCCATCCGCAGCTTCATCGCCCAGGGGGTCGACGCGATCCTGCTCGCCCCGGTCGTCGCCACCGGCTGGGACTCGGTGCTCGAGGAGGCGAAGGATGCCGAGATCCCCGTGGTCCTGCTCGACCGCCGGGTGGACAGCTCCGAGGACCTCTACCTGACCGCCGTCGGCTCGGATCTCGAGCACGAGGGCGAGGTCGCGGGCCAGTGGCTGGTCGACGAGGTGGCGGGCGAGGACTGCCGCGTGGTCGAGCTTCAGGGCACCACCGGCTCCAGCCCCGCGATCCTGCGCAAGTCGGGCTTCGAGAAGGCGATCGAGGGCCACGACAACATCGAGATCGTGCGCTCCCAGACCGGCGACTTCACCCGCTCGCGCGGCAAGCAGGTGATGGAGAGCTTCCTGCAGGCCGAGAACGGCGGCGCCGAGATCTGCGCGCTCTACGCCCACAACGACGACATGGCCGTCGGGGCGATCCAGGCGATCAAGGAGGCGGGGCTGAACCCGGGCGAGGACATCCTCGTCGTCTCCATCGACGCGGTGCCCGACATCTTCAAGGCCATGGCCGAGGGCGACGCCAACGCGACCGTCGAGCTGACGCCGAACATGGCCGGCCCCGCCTTCGATGCGCTGGCGGCCTACTGGAAGGACGGGACCCAGCCCGCGAAGTTCATCCAGACCGAGTCGAAGCTCTACACCGCCGCCGACGACCCGATGGCGGAATACGAGGCCCGCAAGGACCTCGGCTACTGATCGGCGCGTGACCCGCGGCGCGGGCGGAGGCACGCTTCCGCCCGCGCCCGCCCATTCGGAGCCCGACCCCCGTGCTGCTGACGATCCGCAAGCTGACCAAGACCTTCCCCGGCGCGCGCGCGCTCGACGGCGTGGACTTCGACCTCGCCGCGGGGGAGATCCATGCCCTGCTGGGCGAGAACGGCGCCGGCAAGTCGACGCTGATCAAGTGCCTGACCGGCGCCTACGCCCGCGACGGCGGCGAGATCGTGCTCGACGGCCGGCCTATCGATCCGCGCTCGACGTCCCAGGCGCAGGATCTGGGGATCGGCACCGTCTACCAGGAGGTGAACCTGCTGCCGAACCTGACCGTGGCGCAGAACCTGCTGTTCGGGCGCGAGCCGACCCGCTGGGGCATGGTCGACGGGCGGGCGATGCGGGCGCAGGCGCGCGCGATGCTGGCGGGCTACGGGCTCGACATCGACGTGGGCCGGGATCTCGGCGACCAGTCGGTCGCGGTCCAGCAGATCGTGGCCATCGCGCGCGCCGTGGCGCTGTCGGGCAAGGTGCTGATCCTCGACGAGCCCACCGCCTCGCTCGACGCGCGGGAGGTGGAGATGCTGTTCGACGTGGTCCGCGGCCTGCGCGACCGGGGTCTGGGGATCGTCTTCGTCTCCCATTTCCTCGACCAGGTCTTCGCGCTGACCGACCGCGTCACCGTGCTGCGCAACGGCTGCAAGGTGACGACCGAGCGGACCGCCGACCTCGACCGCCTGCGCCTGATCGAGCACATGCTGGGCCGCGAGCTGGAGCAGGCGGTCGAGGCCGGCGCCCGCGCCCATGCGTCCGTCGACCGCCCCGAGCTGCTGCGCTTCGAAGGCTTCGGGCGCCGCGGCGCGGTGGAGCCCTTCGACCTGTCCGTCGGGCGGGGCGAGGTCGTGGGCCTCGCAGGTCTGCTGGGGTCGGGGCGCACCGAGACGGCGGAGCTGATGTTCGGCGTGCGCGCCGCTCATTCGGGCGAGGCGCGCGACGCCGAGGGGGCGATCCCCCTCGCCACCCCGCGCGAGGCCATCGCCGCCGGCTTCGGCTTCGCGCCCGAGGACCGCAAGACCGACGGCATCGTCGCCGACCTCTCGGTGCGCGAGAACATCGCGCTGGCGCTCCAGGCCCGCCGCGGCTGGGCCCGCCCGATCCCGCGGGAGGAGCAGAAGCGCCTCGCCGAGGACTACATCGCCCGCCTCGACATCCGCACCTCGGACGCCGAGAAGCCGGTGGGCCAGCTCTCGGGCGGGAACCAGCAGAAGGTGGTGCTGGCGCGGTGGCTGGCGATGAACCCGCGGTTCCTCATTCTGGACGAGCCCACGCGGGGCATCGACGTCGGCGCGCATGCCGAGATCCTGCGCCTGATCCACGAGGTGGTGGGGCAGGGCATGTCGATCCTGGTGATCTCGTCCGAGCTCGACGAGCTGGTGGCCGTCGCCGACCGGGTGATCGTGGTGCGCGACCGCCGCCACGTGGCCGAGCTGACCGGCGAGGGCATCTCGGGCGAGACCATCGTCGCGGCCATCGCCCAGGCGCACGAGCCCGGCCGGGAAGGGGAGGCCGCCTGATGCCCGCCGTCCTTCGTCGTCTCCTTCCCCAGATCCTGACGCTGGCGGCGCTGGCCGCGCTGGCGACGCTGGCCTTTCCGGGGTTCCTGAACGTCGAGCTGGTCGACGGCCGCCTGGTCGGCCCGGTGATCGACATCCTCAAGCGCGGCGCGCCGGTGGCGTTGCTGGCGGTCGGCATGACGCTGGTGATCGCGACGCGCGGCATCGACCTCTCGGTCGGCGCGGTGATGGCGATCTGCGGGGCGGTGGCGGCCTCGGCCGTCGCGGGGGGCATGGGGCTCGCGCCGGCGCTGGGGCTGGCGCTGCTGACCGGCCTCGTCGCGGGGCTGTGGAACGGGACGCTGGTGGCGGTGGCGGGCATCCAGCCCATCGTCGCCACCCTGATCCTGATGACCGCCGGGCGCGGCGTCGCGCAGCTGATCACCGAGGGGCGGATCCTGACCTTCTCCGATCCCGGCTTCGCCTTCCTGGGCGCGGGAGACCTCGCCGGCCTGCCGGTTCCGGCCTGGCTGTGGCTCGCGACCGGGCTCGGCGCGACGCTTTTGATGCGGCGCACCGCGCTGGGGCTGCTGGTCGAGGCGGTGGGCGTGAACCGCCGGGCCTCGGCGCTCGCGGGGGTCAACGCGCGGGTGCTGCTGATCGCGGTCTACATGGCCTCGGGCCTCTGCGCCGCGCTGGCGGGGCTGGTGGCGACGGCCGACATCCGCGGGGCGGACGCCAACAACGCGGGCCTGTGGCTCGAGCTCGACGCGATCCTCGCGGTGGTGATCGGGGGCGGCTCGCTGATGGGCGGGCGGTTCTCCATCGCCGCGTCCCTGCTGGGGGCGATGATCATCCAGACCATCGACACCGGCATCCTGCTGGCGGGCTTCCCGTCGGAGATGAACCTCGTCATCAAGGCCGCGCTGGTGGTGGCGATCCTGGTGATCCAGTCGCCGACCCTGGTCCGCGCCTGGCGCGCCCGACGGCTGCGCCTGCGCGAGGGGCCGCCCCCCGCCGCCTCCCTCCTGCCGGCGAAGGAGGCCGGACGATGAACCCGCGTCTCTACCCGCTGGCGGCGACCGTCGCGATCTTCCTCGTCGCCTGCTTTCTGTGCTGGCTGCAGTTCCCCTACATGCTGTCCACCCGGGTGGCGGGCAACCTGCTGACCGACAACGCCTACCTGGGCATCGTCGCGGTGGGGATGACGGTGGTGATCCTGTCGGGGGGGATCGACCTCTCGGTCGGCTCGGTGATCGCCTTCTCGGGCGTGTTCATCGCGGTCGTGCTGCGCGACACCTCGCTGCATCCGCTGCTGGTCTTCGCCCTGCTGCTGGCGATCACCACCGCCTTCGGGGCGGGGATGGGGGCGCTGATCCACCACCTCGCGATGCCGGCCTTCATCGTGACGCTGGCGGGCATGTTCCTCGCCCGCGGGGCGGGCTACATGCTGACCATCGAATCCGTGCCCATCCAGCATCCGTTCTACGACCTGATCCAGGACGCCTACTGGCTGATGCCGGGCAAGGGGCGCTTCACGCTGATCGGCGCGCTGATGCTGGCGAGCGTGCTGGCCGGCATGATCCTCGTCCACCGGACCCGCTTCGGCGCCTCGGTCTTCGCGCTGGGGGGCGGCGAGGCGACAGCCCGCCTGATGGGCGTGCGCGTGGCGCGCACCACCGTCGGCATCTACGCCTTTTCGGGCTTCATGGCGGGGCTCGCGGGGATCGTGTTCTCGGTCTACACCGGCTCGGGCTATCCGCTGGCGACGGTGGGGACCGAGCTGACCGCCATCGCCGCGGTGGTGATCGGCGGCACGCTGCTGACCGGGGGGGCGGGCTATGTCTTCGGCACCCTGGTCGGCGTGCTGACCATGGGCCTGATCCAGACCTACCTCGTCTTCGACGGGAGCCTCTCGAGCTGGTGGACCAAGATCGTCATCGGCGCGCTGCTGCTGCTGTTCATCCTGCTCCAGAAGGGGCTGCTGCGCCTCTCGTCCGGGCGGGGGGCGGCGGCGTGAGCGTCTTCTGCGACCGGGTCTGCCGCCTGGGCGAGGGGGCGCTGTGGCACCCGCTGCGCGGCCAGCTGTTCTGGTTCGACATCCTGGGCAAGCGCCTGATGACCCGCACCGGGGCGGGCCCGGCCGAGTGGCGCTTCCCCGAGCACGCCTCCGCCGCCGCCTGGATCGACCGCGACCACCTGCTGGTCGCGACCGAGACCGCGCTGCGCCGCTTCCACATCCCCACGGGCGAGCACGAGAAGCTGGTCGACCTCGAGGCCGGGAGCCCCGCCACCCGCTCCAACGACGGCCGGGCGGATCCCTTCGGCGGCTTCTGGATCGGCACCATGGGCAAGGCGGCGGAGGCGGGGGCGGGCGCGATCTACCGCTACCACCGCGGCGCGCTGGAGCGGCTGTTCCCCGCGATCACGATCCCCAACGCCATCTGCTTCGCGCCCGACGGGCGGCTCGCCTATTTCGCCGACACGGCGGAGCAGCGGATCCTGCAGGTCGCGCTCGACGCCGAGGGCTGGCCGGCCGGCGAGCCGGAGGTCTTCGCCGACCTGCGCCCCGAGGGCCTGTTTCCCGACGGCGCCGTGACCGACGCCGAGGGGGCGCTGTGGAACGCGCAATGGGGCGCCGGGCGCGTGGCCCGCTACCGTCCCGACGGCCGCTTCGACCGGGCGCTGGCGGTGGGCGGCCTGCACGCCTCCTGCCCCGCCTTCGGCGGCGAGGGGCTGCGGGACCTGTTCGTGACCACCGCCACCCAGGACCTCGCGGCCCCCGACGCCGCGCAGGGCCTCACCTACCGCCTGTCGCCGGGCGTCGCGGGACGCGCGGAGCCGCCGGCCGTCGCGTGACGGCCGCGCTGCCGAAGGCCGGCCGGCCGCCGGCGTGGGACGCAGGATCGGAGGCCGGGTCATGCCGGCCTGTCCCGCAGGACGCGTGGGGGCGGCTCAGCCCCGGACGGGGTGGCCGAAGACCTGGGGGGCGCCGCTGCGCCAGGCGCGATGGCTCTTGCACCGCCGGCAGATGCGCTCGCCCGACCACTCGCTCTCGAAGGGGGCGCGGCAGGTCAGGCAGTCGCGGGTGCGCGCGACGTCGTCGGCGCGGCGCAGGGGGCGGTGGAGCTCGTCCGTCGGATCGGTCATTGCGGCTCATTCTCCTGGATCGGCGAGCGGGCGACGCGCTTGCGCCGGCGGGGGGCTGCGCCTCGGCGGCGGGGATCGTCATCGCGTAGTCGTCATCCGCCCGGGCCGCAGGCATCGACGCGCCGCGCCGGCCGTCCTGACGCCGGCCCCGGCGCGCGATGCGAAAAGCGCATGCTGAGCGTCAACGATATCTGGGGTGAAAGGGGGAGAATTCAATGAAGATGAATGCAATTCATCTGATGACATATGAATCATGGCGAGACGGACGGTGAAATTCAGGGCTCTGATTTCGGAATCTCCAGTTTTATTTTGACAGGTCGCCCCGGCCGGGGTCGCGACCCGAGCATCGAGCGCCCGTCGCGTCGCCCGCGCGGCCCCGGATCCGAGGCGCTCTCGGGCGCCCCGCCGGACGGTCCGCGGCAGTGCTGGCGCGCGGACCGCCGCGCCGGGGCCGCCTGCCGACGGGCGCGCGCCCTTGCGGGGGGCGCGTCCGACGGGGGATGCCGGCGATGTGAGCGGGCCGAGGCTCGCCCCAAGGTTGACGCTGGCGCGGAAGCGGCGTAGCTTTACGTTGCGGCCTCAAGTAGATGAACCGCAGCGTATCGAACGCAGGCCCAGCGTACCAGGGAGGGCTTTAAGTTGATTTCGAACACCGGCTGACGCGCCGTTCTGCGCGCGCGAATTTCAGACAGCTCGTGCGGTTTCACCGGCGCAACCTCATCGCGACAGGATCGAGACAGGGCGGATAGCCGTCGGCCGCGCCCGCGGCCGCCGAGGCCATGCGCGTGGCGTCCCGATCCTCCAGCGGTCCCCCGACCCGCTCCGCACGGCCGCTTCCCGGCGCCGAGGCGAGGGAGCGGGCGTGGGCGGACGCATGCCGGCGACCGCGTGACGAGGGCTTTCCGGGGCCTCCCGGATCGCGCGCTCCGTCGACGCGTGCGTCGACGGCTGATCAGGCGCCGGCCGCCGGCCCTGTTCTCCGATCCGTTTGCGACCCCGTGACAGAGCCGGCCGGCGCCGAGGCGCCCTGTCGGCAGGAGCCGAAACCATGAACATGCTCGTCCCCCTCGCCCCCGTCCGCGACCGCGACCGCGAGCGCAGCCGCCCCCGCCGGGGCCGGCCGCTGCGCTCGCGCGCCGCCATCGGGCCGCGCATCGCCGAAGTCCACGACCTGACGCTGATCCCGATGGAGGACGCCGCCTCGCCGCTCGCGGCCGGGCTGCGGGCCGAGCGGACGCCGACCTCGGTGATCCTGGTGCGCCCGGAGCAGGGCGATCTCGCGGGCGAGCAGCTGTTCATCGACCACGTCCCCGTCCCGCGGGAGAGCTTCCGCTACGACGCCCACGACCGGGTGCTGACCTGGGAGGGGCCCCACGGCGGCGGACGCCTGCACCTGACCCATGACGGAACCGGCGGCGTGGGCACGGTGGGGTCGGCCGAGGCGGTGATCTCGGTGACCGCCGCCGCCACCGCGGTCTTCGACTGCGACGTGGCCCCCGACGCCGGGGTCGCCTACGTCACCTCGGGCGGCCAGGCGGTGGCGCTGGACTGGGACCCGGCCTCCCCCGCCTGGCAGGCCGCCGACTGGGCCGGCGGCAAGGGACGCCTGCGGCTGACCTACACGGTGACGCCGGGCGGGCCGATCGCGCCGCCCACCTTCACCTTCCTCTTCGCCGACAAGCTGACGGGGGACGAGTGGCAGGCCCCGCTCGGCAGCTTCGACGCCTCGCTGCAGCTCGCCGAGCACGACGGCCAGACCGTCTGGGCGCTGGCTTTCAAGAGCCTGGCGGGCCCCGACCCCGACACCGTCCAGCCCGACGGGACCGCGCCCAGCGGCGACCAGCCCGACAGCGTCTTCCCCTACTGGATGATGCTGCGCGAGGACGCGGCCGCCCTGCGCCTCGACGGCGCGCTGGAGGTGGACGCCATCGCCCCCAACGGCACGCTGCTGGGCCTGCGGGGCGAACGCGCCTGGCCGGCGGCGACGGGGATCTACTCTCGCTCGGCCCGGCATGCGCCCTTCGGGGTCTTCGGCGGCCGCCTGCACCTGGGCGGCGAGGCGGTGGAGGCCTCGGTCCTGCGGGGGCGGGAGCTGCGCTGGTCGGGCCTCGACCCCGAGGCGGCGGCCCGCGCGGGCCTTCCGACCGAGGGGCGGATGACCTTCTCGGCCGACGGCGGCCGGGCGCGGGTCGGCGACGACGCCGTGCGCCGCCTCCCCGCCGAGACCGCCCACCGCGCCGTCGAGCGCCACGCCGAGGCCCACCCCGCGCTGCACGCCCGCTTCGCGACGCTGGCCGAGACGGCGGCGGCGGCCGCCGCCTCGCCGCTGACCATCTACGGCCTGCTGGCGATGAACGGCTTCGTGCAGAACGACAAGGGCCAGTGGAGCGACGCGGTGCAGAGCGCCGTGACCGGCGACCTCGGCGAGATCATGAACAGCTTCATCCCGACCGACATGTGGTCGCTGCTGTTCCCCGGCACGCCCCATCCCACCGTCTCCGGCGAGGTCGCCCGCATCGCGGCGAGCCCGGTGCCGGGCGTGGCCGATCCCGGCGCGTGGTACGGGCGCATGGCGACGGCGGTGATGACCCAGGGGCTGTCGTCCTCCACGCTCTCGGCCGCGCAGCAGATGAACGGGCCGCGGGCGGCGCAGTGGCTGCGGACCGAGATCGCCGCCTCGCGCGTCTACAACACCCACAGCCAGCGCCTGTTCGAGTACCGCTGGCAGGAACGCTTCCCCCTGACCGCCGACTACCTGCAGGACCAGATCGACCGCGCGCCCGAGTATGCGACGATCATCGACCAGCAGGTGGCCGCCGACATCGCCGACATCCAGGCCAACGTCACCGTGGACGGCAACTCGCCCCCCGACCTCAAGCAGACGCTGATCGCGGACGTGCAGCAGGCGGGCGACTACGCCAAGCAGCAGAACCTGTTCTGGGCCTTCGCCTTCTACACCTACAACACCGCCCCCGCGGTGCTGGCCAACATCGCCCTGCAGATGGGGATCTCGACCGGCTCCTCGGACGGGATGACGCTGACGCGGCTGTTCCAGCAGAACGCGGCGGTGCTGACGGCGCTGGACCCCTCGGGCGTGTTCTCCAAGAAATACACCGACACGATCAGCGCCTTCCTGTCGACCAACATCGTTCCGAGCATGTACAGCTTCGAGAACGACTCCACGACCTTCGACATCATCAAGCAGTATCTGGAAACCTTCGTCCAGAACAACATCAACAACGAAGACGAGCAGATCCGCGAGGCGGCCGAGAAGCTGGCCACGTTCCTGGCGGACGAGAACGCCGACCAGATGCTGCGCGACTCGATCGAGGCGTTGGTGGGCTTCTCGGAGGCGGTGGACGAGGCGCTGTCCTTCCCCTACGTCGCCAAGACCTTCGTCGCCTGGTTCTCGAAGACCTTCCCCAAGTTCTCCACCGTCTCGTCGATCTTCGGGTCGGTGCTGATGACCGGGATCGCGGGGCTGGCGCTGTTCAACCTGCTGGGCGCCTTCAAGCAGTGGGACAAGCTCGACGCCGCCCAGAAGACCGAAGTGATCCTGAACGCGGTGCAGATGGGCATCCAGTTCCTGGCCGCGGTGGTCAAGCGCGGGGTGCGGATCTACGCGCTCTACTCGGCCGAGGGGCTGACCAAGTGGCAGCGCATCGGCGGCATCAGCCGGGTCTTCGCCCAGGGCGAGTCCGACGCGCTGGAGGCGGCGCTGCAGCGCATCGGCAACACCACCGCCCGCTTCCTCGGCGACACCGAGGGCAGCGTCGGCAAGTTCGCCGAGGACGTGCGCCCGCTGCTGGCCCTCGAAGGGGAGGTGGAGCAGGCGGAGCTGAGCCTCGCGGCCAAGGTCTTCGGGCGCAGTCTCGACGAGTTCGTGGCCACCCGCATCGGGCCGCTGTTCATCCTGGCGGGCATCGGCTTCTCGATCTACGAGATCGCCACCGGCGACCAGGGCGTGGCGCTGGCCTCGGACATCCTCAACATCGTCAGCGGCGCGCTGACCATCTTCGCCACCGTGGGCGCCTGGGCCATCGACGTGGGCTTCATCGCGGCCGAGAGCATCCTCGCCCCGATCATCGCGGTGGCGGGGCCGCTGGCGGTGCTGCTGGCGCTCGTGGGCGTGGGCCTGCTGATCTACCAGATGTTCCGCAAGCCGCCGGATCCGGTGCAGGAGTTCGTGGACGATTACGTGAAGCCCGCGGGGCTGGCGGTCAGCGCCCGGGCCTCGGCGGTCGATTATTTCGTGCCCTTCCTCAACAAGGACAAGAACGACCTCCTGATGGTGGGGACCACCGTCGCCCAGGGGCTGACGCTGCTCGCCGGGGCCGACGGCGCGGCGGGGCTGGGCGCGCCCACCACGCTGCCCGACGCCGTGCAGCAGATCGAGACCGACGGGACCGGCCTGAGCCGGGTGTTCACCGTGGTGGTCGAGGAGGGCGAGACCTATCCGGTCACCCGCTACCTGTCGCTGATGGACGACGGCTCGATCCGCTACGCGCCGCGGCTGAAGCCCAAGGCCGACGGCGACGCCCCGAAGGCCGCCGACGGGGACGGGCCGAAGGTCGTGACCCAGACCTGGCGCTTCGCCGCCATGGGCCACGCCCAGCTCAACAGCGCCGGCCAGCCGCTGTCGCTCGCCTGCGCGATCCAGGTGGTGAGACCCCCGGCGCCGGAGGGCGCCGCGCCCGCCGACGAGGCCCTCGAATTCCTGGTCGCGGGCGAGGGACGGCTCCAGTTCTCGCCGCTCCCCATTCCCTGGCTGCTCGCCATGTCGGGGATGTCGCCCAACTACATGCACCGCCCCGACATCAGCTTCGTGCTCAACAGCCGCCCCGCGGTGCAGGAGTCCTACGCCCCCAGCTTCGGCGTGCTGCCCAGCACGCCCTGGACCGCGGAGCTCTCCGGCGATCCGCTGCCGGCCTTCCTCGGCTTCGACGCGGCCACCGGGCGGATTGCGCCCAACGGCGGGACCGCGACGCCCGAGAGCCGGGCCGCCGTGCATGAGACGGTGACGAACACGCTGGGCTCGGCCACGGTCGACTTCGCGGTGATCGTCAAGGCGCCGGCGACGCCGTCGTGACCTATCCCGAGCTCGAGGAGGCGCTGGCCGACGCCCTGATCGCCGCCATTCCCAATGCAGGTCCCGGGCGCGCCGCCGCGCCCGGGGAGGGACCCGGAGCGGGCGGCCTCGCCGCCCCTCCCCCCGCCGCGGGGCCCGGGCCGGAGGCCGCGCTGCGCGCGGTCCTCGCCTCGCAGGCGCTGGAGGCGCTGATCGACGCGCTGCCCTACTACGCGGACCCGGCCTACGTGAGCCAGTTCCGCGCCGGTCTGGCCAACCTCGCCGAGATCAACCTGCCCAACGACAAGATCGCGCCGCAGCCCTCGGAGTCGGGCTTCGGCTACTACAACAGCTACAGCTACAACGGCCCCTACTCGGGCTATCGCCACGCCTTCTTCACCAACGTGGGGGGGAGCGCGGCGGCCGCCGCCATCGGCCCCGGGCTGCAGGCCGCGAACCCGGGCATCACCGCGGCGTGGTGGGGCGGCTACGGGCTGGCGCTGCTGACCGACGCGGCGCGCGCGCGCGCCGGCTTCGACGTGGACTCGGGCCGGCTCGCCGGGGCGATGGGCGACGCGGACCGCGCCTTGCGGGGATCGATGTGGGCGGCCTCGCTGGGCATGATCCGCGGGGGCTGGGCCCCCACGACGAACGCCTGGGCCCAGCTGCAGGCGGCCGGCGGCCTCGAGGAGGCGCGCGCGGAGCTCGCGGCCGGGATCTGCTCGGCGGGGTTCATCGCCAACATCAACGAGGCGCTGTCGATGGGCGGCGATTCCACCAACGCGGCCGCCTGGTTCCTCTATCACAACTGGATCCTTGTGGCGCTGCTGGGCGGCGACCCCGACGCGGTGATCGCCGCCGCCCAGGCCGCCGGAATGGACGTGCCCGAGGAGCTGGCCCCCGGGACCTGGCGCTCCGGCTACACCGCCTGGTACGCCGCCCTGAACGGCGAGGACGTCGCCGCCCAGGCCGGCGGCCGCCTGGTCGAGGGGATGCCCGAACGCTCGACCCTGATCGTCTCGGGCTCCTATTTCCCGATCGACAGCAATGTGACCGCCGACAAGGGCTATTCCCTCAGCCTCGGGGTCTGGGGGCCGCTGAACCGCTACTACCAGCCGCCGTCGAGCTGCTTCGCCGACGGCGCCGGGGTGCTGATGGCGGACCTCTCGGTCAAGGCGATCGAGACGGTGGTCGAGGGCGACGCGGTCTGGACCCCGCAGGGCCCGCGCCGCGTGGCGCTGGTCGAGCGGCCGCTCAGCCGCCGCGCGCTCGCCCGGATCGCGGGCCTCGCGCTCGGCGCGACCGAGGGCCATCCCCTGCGCCGGCCCGAGGACGGCGGCCCGCGCTACGCCGCGCTGAACGCCTGGAGCCTGCATGACGGCGTGCCCACCATGGCCGAGAGCGGCGTGGTCGAGCTCTCGCCCGGCGTGACGCTGGCGGCCGTCGACCGGCAGGGCCGCCCGCAGCCCTTCCAGGTCGAGGAGATGAGCGTCGAGCCGGCCCGGCCCGAGGGGGAGGAGGTCCGCGTCCACGACCTGCTGCTGGAGAACTGGGAGCGGGACCGGCCGGCCTATTACGTCGGCGGCCCGGACCTGTTCGTGGCGGCGGAGGCGGAGTCCTCCGATCCGCTGCGCGAGCCCAAGGCCTCGCTGACCCTGCTCTCGGCGCTGGCGCACGCGGTTCCGGCGAGCCGGGCGTCGCTCGCCGCGCCCCACCTGCAGGCGCCGGCGCTGGTGCGACGGCTGCCCGCGGCGGACGCCTTCGACGCCGCGCGGCGGGCGGCCTGGTCGGCCGCAGGCGGCGTGCGGGCGGCGGCGCCCTCGATCCCGGGGCCGGAGTTCTACATGACCGACGGCGCCTGGGAGCCGCATGCCACCCTGCTCGAGGCGCAGCTCCTGCGCCGCTTCGCCCGGACCTGGCGGCGGTTCCTCGCCACCGGCTGGCGGGACGAGACGCCGGGGCGGGCGCCCGGCGACCGGCTGACCGTGCTGGTCCACGACCTCGAGCTCGCCGGCGACGCGCCGGTCGAGGCGGGCGCGCCGGCGGTCCTGCGCCTCGCCGTGCAGGACCACGGGCTGCACCCCGAGACCGGTCTCGCGCGCGAACTGAGGGCCGAGCCGCGGGCCGACCGGCGCTGGCATCCGCGGTTCGACGCGCTGCTCGACTTCGGGCCCTTCGCCCCCAGCCCAGACGCGGCGCTGGAGATCGCCTGGATGGTCGCGGGCCGTCCCGCCGCCCGGCTGCGCCTGCCGGTGGGCGGGGCGCAGGCCGGCGCGCCCTCGCGCGAGCATTTCCTGGTCTCGCCGGAGGGCGCGCCGCTGGGGCGGATCGCGCTCGACCTGGGCTGGCGCGGCGCACCGGCCCGCCGGGCCGAGGCGCGCCGCCGGGCGGAATGGACCCCGGCCCGCGCCCGCGCCGCGGCCCTCGCGCTCGGCGACGCGCTGGGCCGGTCCCTGGCCGAGGCCGCCGGGGAGACCCGCGCCCGCGGCCGTCCCCCCGCGGATCCGTGAGACGCGGGCGGGTCCCGGGGGCGGCCCCGGGAACCCGCCCGCGCGCCCGTCAGGACAGGCGGCGTTCGAGGTCCGCCGCGCGCGGCGCGTCGCGGCCGGGGAGGCGGCCGGTCGCGCCGGGCGGCGTCAGGTAGGCGTGCAGCTCGTCCATGAAGGCGCGCACCACCCGCGGCTTCTGATCGCCGTAGTTGTCCACCGCGATCAGCATCGGCGCCGGCAGGTCGTCGGTCAGCGGCAGGCGCAGGCAGCCGGTCTCGACGTCCAGCGGCTTCGGCGGGCGCAGGTTGAGGACCGAGTTCCCGAACCCCGCCGCCACCGCCCGCAGCACCGAGTCGTAGGAGCGCGAGCGGAACCCGATCACCGGCGGCAGCCCCGAGGCGCCCAGCAGCGTCAGCAGGTAGGTCACCGTCAGGGGCTGGCTGAGCAGCACGAAGGGATGCGCCGCCAGCTCGGCGATCGAGACGCTGTCGCGCGCCGCGAAGGGACCGGCGGCCGAGACCAGCGCATGCGGGGGCGAGGGGGTGATCTCGGTCACCCCCGCCTCGAAATCCGGGCCCAGGTCGTAGGCCAGCAGCAGGTCCAGCTCGCCCCGTTCCAGGAACCGTTTCAGCCGCGGCTGGTCCCCCTCCACCAGCGAGACCTTGAGGTTGGGCAGCTTCGCGCGCAGGCGGCTGAGCACCTCGACCACGAACAGCGAGGCGAAGGGCTCGAAGCAGCCGATGCGCAGCTCGGAATGCTGGTCGGCGAGCGCGCTGAGCTCCTGCTGATAGCGCCGCTCGGCCGAGAGCAGCCGGCGCGCGGCCTGCATGAAGCGCTCCCCCTGCGGCGTCAGCCGGGCGCCCCGGCCGCGGCGGCGGTCGAAGACCCGCGCGCCCAGGTCGTGCTCCACCGCCTCGATCGCGGCGGTGATCGAGCTCTGCGCGATGCGCAGGGCGTCGCTGGCGCCCATGATGCTGCCGCTGTCCGCGACTGCGCAAATGTAATGCAGCTGCTTGATGGTTGCCGGCACGATGGGCTCCATTCGCTATCGGGCGCCGATCTGATCACCAAATTATGCATTTTATGGAACTGAATTTGCAATGCAGCATTTGTGCAGACAACCTTGGGAGCCCCCGCCGGAATGCTCGACACGCCGCGCCGCGCCACGCCGATGGACCAGGCGCCCGACCTGTGCCGACTGGGCGCGTCGGCGCTGGCCGACGGCTACGCGCGCGGCGCGGTCTCGCCGGTGGAGGTCGCGAGGGCGGCGCTGGCCCGGGCCGAGGCCTGCCACGACGAGACCAACGCCTTCGTGCTGATCGACGCCGACCGGGCGCTGGAGCAGGCCCGCGCCTCCGAGGCCCGCTGGCGGGCGGGCGCGCCGCTCTCCCCGGTCGACGGGGTGCCCGCCACGATCAAGGACATCGTCGCCGTCGCCGGCTGGCCCGCGCGCTACGGCTCGCACGCGACCGACCCCGCGCCGCAGGCGGCGGACGCCCCGGCGGTGGCGCGGATGCGGGCGGCGGGGCTGACCTTCCTCGGGCTGACCGCCACGCCGGAATTCGGCTGGAAGGCGGTGACCGACGGCGGCACGAGCGGCGGCGTCGTCAATCCCTGGGACCGGGCGCTGACGGCGGGCGGCTCCTCGGGCGGCGCGGGGGCCGCGGCGGCCTTCGGCGCGGGGGTGTTCCACCTGGGCACCGACGGCGGCGGCTCGATCCGCATCCCCTCGGCCTTCTGCGGGATCTGCGGGATCAAGCCGACCTTCGGCCGGGTCGCCGCCTTCCCCGCCAGCCCCTTCGGCACCGTCGCCCATCTCGGCCCGATGACCCGGCGCGCCGAGGACATGGAGGCGATGCTCGCGGTCATGGCGGGCCGCGACCTCGCCGACTGGCTGCAGGGCGAGGGGCGCCTGCCCGCGCTTTCGACGGAGGAGTTCGCCCTCGACGGCGCACGCCTCGGCGTCTGGCGCACGCCCCCCTCGGGCGCGCTCGACAGGGACGTCGCGGCGGCCTTCGACGCGGCGCTGGCGACGCTGGTCGACGCGGGCGCGGAGCTGGTGGAGATCGAGCTGCCCATGGTCTCCGAGCTGCTGGGGATCTTCAAGGCGCACTGGTACGCCGGGGCGGCGGCGCGCCTCTCGACCCTCGACGCGCAGGCCCGCGCGGCGGTCGATCCGGGGATGCAGGCGATCGCGGCCGAGGCCGAGCGCGGGTCCGTCGTCGACTACCTCGCCGCCGTTTCCGCGCGCGCCGCCTTCGGCGCGGCCATGGACCGGCTGGCCGAGGGGCTGGACCTGATCGTCTCACCCGCCGTCGCGGTCCCGCCCTTCAAGGCGGGGGAGGAGGTTCCCCCCGGCTCCGGCCTGCCGCGCTGGATCGAGTGGGCGGGCTTCTCCTACCCGATCAACCTCTCCCAGCAGCCGGCCGCCTCGATGCCCATGGGGCGGACCCGGTCGGGCGCGCCGCTCGGCCTGCAGGCGATCGCGGGGCGCGGGCGCGACGCCCGGGTCTGCGCCTTCGCCCGCGCCTGGCAGGCGCTGCGCCCCGAAAGTTTCCTGTGAGGCGCCGCCCCGCAGGCCCCCCAGCGCCCCGGGTCGCGACCCGGCGCGTCGCCCTCGCCGGACCAGGCCCGGCCAGACGGATCGACAGGAAGGAACGCAGCACATGATGAACAGACGAGCCCTGCTCGGCGGCGCGGCCGCCGGCGGCGCGGCGGGGGCCGCGCTGCTCTCGGGCCTCAACACGGCCCGCGCCCAGGACGGCGAGACGGTGCACGTGGGATCGGCCCTGCCGCTGTCGGGCGCCGCGGCGGCCGACGGGATCGAGTTCCGCAACGGCCTCGAGCTGGCGGTGACCGAGATCAACGCCGCCGGCGGCATCCTCGGCCGCCCGGTCGAGCTGCATGTCGAGGATACCGGCGACATGGGCGCCTCGAACACCTCGCAGGCGATGCAGCGGCTGATCGACCGCTACGAGACGCCGGTGATCGTCAACGGCTACAACGTCGGCACCTCGATGGTCGAGATGGACGTGGCCGCCGACAACGACGTGCTGTTCACCCACTACAACACGGTGATCTCGCACAACACCAAGTTCCTGGAGGACCCGGAGCGCTACTACGGCTCGTTCCAGGGCGATCCGCCGGAGCTCTACTACGGCCTCAACCTGCTGCCCTACCTCAACAGCCTGATCGAGGCCGGCGCCTGGACGCCGGAGAACCGCAAGATCGCGCTGATCCCCTCGGCCAACGAATACTCGATCGTCATCGCCAACGCGGTGCGCGACAAGGCGGCGGAATACGGCTGGGAGGTCTCGCTCTACGAGACCGTGCCCTTCCCCAACAACCAGTGGGGGCCGGTGCTGGCCAAGCTGCGCCAGGACCCGCCGGCGGTGATCGCGGTCACCCACTTCCTGCCGCAGGATCTGGCGCAGTTCATGCAGCAGTTCGTGCCGCAGCCGACCCGGTCGCTGGTCTACATGCAGTACGGCCCCTCGCTGCCGGCCTTCCGCGAGATCGGCGGGGATGCGGTGAAGGGCGTGCTCTACTCGACCACCGTCGCCTGCCTGCCCGACGACTACGCCAAGGGCTTCCGGGACGCCTATCTGGCGGCCTTCGGCGCCAATTCGTCGCCGATGACCGGCTCGCAGACCTACGACGGGCTGTGGAAATGGGCGCTGTCGGCGGCCATCGCCGGCGGCCCCGGCGCGCCCTTCGACAAGGAGCAGGCCCAGAAGATCGCGGCCGTCCAGCGCAAGCTGGTGTTCCGCGGCGTGAACGGCGTCTGCCACGTCGACCCGGAGGGCCAGTCGGCCTTCTCCTACCCGGCGCAGACCCCCGACCCCTCGCTGGGCATGCCGCACCAGTTCCTGCAGCACCAGGACCTGACGGTGCCGCCGATCCTGGTCGGCCCCGCGCTCTACGCCAACGGCGAGTTCCTCACGCCGCCCTGGCTGGGATGAGCACGCAGGCCCTTCTCGCCTGCCACGAGGTGAGCCGTCACTACGGCTCCCTCAAGGCTGTCGACGGCGCCTCGCTGGACGTCTCTTCCGGCGAGGTCCTCGGCATCGGCGGCCCCAACGGCGCGGGCAAGACCACGTTCTTCGACGTGATCACCGGGGTGACGCCGCCCACCTCCGGGCGCATCGAATTCGACGGGCGCGACATCACCGAGGCCGGGGCGGACGAGATCTGCCACGCCGGGATCGCCCGTACCTTCCAGCTCAACGCCGCCTTCGAGCACCTGACCGTGCTCGAGAACGTGCAGGTCGCCGCCCAGTTCGGCCGCCACGCCCGCCGCTTCCCCGGCTTCCGCCTGTCGCGCGCGAGCCGGCAGGCGGCGGAGCGGGCGCTCGACTTCGCGGGCCTTTCCTCCAAGGCGCACATGACGGCGGGGGCGCTGCCGGTGCTCGACCGCAAGCTGCTGATGATCGCGGGCGCCATGGCGACCGAGCCGCGGATGGTGTTCCTCGACGAGCCCGTCGGCGGCCTGAACGCCGAGGAGATCGACCTGATCCAGGGCCTGGTGCGCCGGATGCAGGGGCAGGGCGTGACCATCGTGCTGATCGAGCACGTGATGCGCTTCCTGCTGACCCTCTCGACCCGGGTGCTGATCATGCACCACGGCCAGATCATCTTCGAAGGCCCCCCCGACCGCGTGGCCGAGGACGCGACGGTGGTCGAGACCTACCTCGGCCAGGGCGCCGCGGGCCGGCTGAAGAAGCATTTCTCGGAGGGCGCCGATGCCTGACCCGACCGGAGCGGCCGTCGCCCTGGCGCTGAAGGACGTGCGGGCGGGCTACGGCGGGCCCGACGTCCTCAAGGGCGTCTCGCTGGAGGTGCCGAGGGGCTGCATCGTCACCGTCGTGGGGCCCAACGGCCACGGCAAGTCGACGCTGCTGCGCACCGTCTCGGGCCTCACGCGGCTGCGGGGCGGCAGGATCCTCGCGCTCGGGGCCGAGATCCAGGACCACGCCGCCCACCGCCGCGCCGCCGCCGGCATCGCCCACGTGCCCCAGGGCGACCTGCTGTTCCCCGACATGACCGTGCTCGAGAACCTGCGCATGGGCGCCTATCTCGAGCGCGACGCCGCGCAGGAGAAGCGCCGGCTCGACGAGGTCTTCGCGCTCCTCCCCCGCCTCGCCGAGCGCAGGACGCAGGTCGCGGCCTCCCTCTCGGGCGGCGAGCGGCGGATGGTCGGGATCGGCCGCGGGCTGATGGCCGGCGGTCAGGTCCTGATGCTCGACGAGCCGTCGCTGGGCCTCGCGCCGCTGGTGATCGAGCAGATCTACGAGGTCATCGCCCGCCTGCGCGAGCAGGGCCGCACCATCCTGCTGGTCGAGGAGAACCCCGCCCGCGTCGCCGAGCTGAGCGACGTGATGCACCTGTTCGACGACGGCGAGATCGTGTGGTCCGGCGCGCCCGACGACCTGATGAACCGCGAGGAGCTTCTCGCGACCTACCTGGGAGGCTGAGCGATGCTGGACGTCGTCGTCGCCGTCGTCACGACGGCCCTGACCAACGGCGCGCTCTATGCGCTGGCGACCATCGGGCTGTCGCTGGTCTGGGGCTCGATGGGAATGCTGAACATGGCCCATGGCGGGCTGCTGGCGCTGGGCGGATACGCGGCCTACACCGGCTCGGTCCAGCTCGGGCTGCCGCTGCCGCTGGCCATCGTCTTCGCCATGCTGGCGGGCGCGGCGATGGGCGCGCTGCTCCACCTGCTGGTGGTGCGCCAGCTGCTGCGCAGCTCCGGCGCGGGGTTCGAGACCGCGGTGATGATCGCGACCGTCGGCATCTCGATCGCGCTGCAGAACGCGCTGCTGCTGCTCTACGGCGGGCAGCCGCTGGGCCAGCCCTTCGACGTGCCGGGCTCGATCCCGGTGGGCGCCGGCGCGGTGCCCTGGCTGAACGTGACCATCGTGCTGGTCTCGGTCGGGGTGAT
The DNA here is from genome assembly GCF_900113695.1 of Albimonas pacifica. GTDB lineage: Bacteria > Pseudomonadota > Alphaproteobacteria > Rhodobacterales > Rhodobacteraceae > Albimonas > Albimonas pacifica. The sequence goes on from NZ_FOQH01000001.1 coordinate 273,446, forward strand.
GGCCGCGGCCTCGCTGCTGATCGCGCGCACGAAGATGGGCCGGGCGATCCGGGCCACGGCGCAGAACCGCGACGCCGCCCTGCTGATGGGCGTGCCGGTGCAGCGGGTCTACCTGCAGGTGCTGGCGCTCTCGGGCGCGCTGGCGGGGATCTGCGGGGTGCTGGTCAGCTCGATCACCCAGCTGACCCCGACGCTGGGGGCGGACCCGATGCTGAAGGCCTTCATCATGTGCGTGGTGGCGGGCCTGGGGAACCTTCCCGGCGCCATCGCCGCCGCCTTCGGCCTGGCCCTGGTCGAGGCCGCCATGCAGTTCGCCGCCGGCGCCCGCTGGGGCTTCCCGACGCTGCTGCTGCTGGTCATCGCCATCCTGATCTGGCGGCCCGCCGGCCTGTTCGGCCGCGCCCGCATCCAGCGCCTGTGAGGAGATCATGAGCGACGCGACACTCTCCGCCGAGGCGCCCGCGGCCGCGGCCGCGGGCCTGCCGGCCGCCGACCGCTCCTGGACGCGGGACCTCGCGATCGGCCTGGTGGTGCTGGCCATCGCCGCGGCGCTGCCGTTCCTGATCGACAGCCGCTACGTGATGGGCCAGATCATCCTGGCGCTGGTCTGGGCCTCGGTCGCGGTCCAGTGGAACCTGATCTTCGGCTACGCCGGGATCTTCAGCCTGGCGCAGATGGCGATCTTCGCCATCGGCGGCTACGGCTGCGCGATGCTGAGCCACTATTTCGGCTGGTCGGTCTGGGTCTCGATCCCCGCCGGCGCGGGCGGGGCGATGCTGGCCTCGATGGTGATGGGGCTCGCCTGCCTGCGGCTCTCGGGCGTCTACGTGGCGCTGCTGACCTACGCCATCGCGCAGGTGATCTACCTGCTGATCGTCACCGACACCGAGTGCTTCTACTACGAGGGCGCCTCCTGCCGGCAGCTCACCGGCGGGGCCACCGGCTTCGCCCGCTTCGGCAGCTTCGGCACGCGCGAGTGGCTGCGCGGCGACTGGATCATGGGCAACTACGGCATCGTGCTGGCGGGCTTCGTGCTGACCCTGCTGATGAGCTGGTTCATCATCCGATCGCCCATGGGCCTCGCCTTCAAGGCGCTGCGCGACAATCCCGCCTATGCGGTCGCGCGCGGGGTGAACCGCTTCCACACGCAGCTGCTGGTCTTCGCCCTCTCGGCCTTCTTCACCGGGCTGACGGGGGGCCTCTACGCCGTGCACTTCCAGGCGATCGGGCCGGACGTGTTCTCGATGACCAACCTGCTGTTCGTGCTGGCCATCGTGGTGGTGGGGGGCGTCGGGACCTTCTGGGGGCCGGTCGCGGGCGCCGTGCTGCTGATGCTCGCCGACGAGGCGATGCGCGAGACGGGCGAGTTCCGCACGCTGGGCCTCGGCCTGATCATCGCGGCGGCGACCGTGCTGCTGCCCAAGGGGCTCGCCGGCCTCGCCGGCGACCTCGCCAAACGCCTCTCCTCCAAGGGATAAGACATGTACGACGCGATCATCCTCGGCGCCGGCTCGGCAGGCTGCGTGCTGGCCAACCGCCTCTCGGCCGACCCGGCGCGCAAGGTGCTGGTGCTGGAGGCGGGGGGCCAGCCCTCGATCACCTCGCGCATGCCCTCCGACTGGGTGGCGCTGTTCAACACCCATGAGGACTGGGGCTACCACACCGTCCCGCAGGCGGGCTGCCGCGGGCGGCGCATCTTCTGGCCGCGGGGCAAGATGGTGGGCGGCTCCGGCTCGATGAACGCGATGATCTACATCCGCGGCCTGCCCTACGACTTCGACCGGTGGGAGGCGCTGGGCAACCCCGGCTGGGGCTGGAAGGATGTGTTCGAGGACTTCAAGTCCTTCGAGGGCAACAAGGACATCCAGGACGAGTTCCACGGCAACGCGGGCCCCCTGCACGTCCAGCACCCCGAATACCTGCACCCCTACGAGCAGGCCTATGTCGACGCCGGCGTGAACCTCGGCTACCCGCGCAACGACGACTACAACGGCGCCAGCCAGGAGGGCTTCGGCTTCTTCCAGTTCACCATCCGCGAGGGCGAGCGCTCGGGCACCGGGCGCGCCTACCTCAAGCCGGCGATGGAGCGGGAGAACCTGACCCTCAAGACCGGCGTCCTGCTGACCGGCCTGATCGTCGAGAAGGGCCGCGTGAAGGGCGTGCGATACCTCGAGAACGGCGTGCCCGGCTCGGTCGAGACGGACGGCGAGGTGTTCCTGACCGCCGGCGCCATCGGCTCGGCCCAGCTCATGCTGCTCTCGGGCGTCGGGCCGGCGGACGAGCTGAAGGCGGTGGGCGTCGATCCGGTCCATGACCTGCCGGGCGTGGGCAAGAACCTGGTCGACCACATCAACATCCCCTTCTCCTATTACACGAAGGAGAACGAGGGCATCGGCGCCTGGACGGCCGAGGATCTGGCGGCCTCCCAGAAGGAGTGGGAGGAGTCGAAGACCGGCATCCGCGCCTCCGCCTGGGTGGCGGCCTCGGCCCATGTCCGCTCGCGTCCCGACGTCGAGCCGGACCTGCAGTTCTACGGCGCCGTCTCGCCCCAGCGCGACTACGGGCGGTTCCTCGCCTCGAAGGCGGGGTTCACCTTCCACTGCACCCTGCAGCGGCCGGAGTCGGTGGGCGAGATCACGCTCCGCACCGCCGACCCGGTGGCCTATCCGCTGATCGACCCGAAGTATTTCACCTCCGACCCCACGGGTCAGGACATCGCCACCCTGATCCGCGGCATCCGCATCCAGCGCGAGGTGGCGGCCACCGACCCGCTCGCCTCGCTGCTGGACGGCGAGATGCAGCCCTCGGCCGAGTGCCGGACCGACGAGGAGCTGGAGCACTACATCCGCGGCCACTGCACCACGCTCTACCACGCCTCGGGCACCTGCAAGATGGGCCGGGACGAGATGGCGGTGGTGGACCCCGAGACCTTCAGGGTCCACGGGCTGGAGGGGCTGCGGATCTGCGACGCCTCGCTGTTCCCCAAGATGATCTCGGGCAACATCAACACCACCACCGTGCTGTTCGCCGAGCGCTGCGCGCGCGCGGCGATCGGCGGCTGATCCTGGCGGCCCCGGCGCCGCGCCGGGGCCGCTCCGCGACCCAGGGAGGAATAGACCATGGCGCAGGGCAAGACGGGCTTCGTCTTTCACGAGCTCTACCTGTGGCACAACACGGGCAACTACGCCTCGCTGTTCGCGCCCAGCCTGACCATCCAGCCCGGCGAGCACGCCGAGAACCCCGAGACCAAGCGCCGGATGCGCAACCTGCTGGAGGTCTCGGGCCTGCTGGATGAACTGACCTCGCTGAAAGCCGAGCCGGTCGCCGAGGCCGACCTGCTGCGCTTCCACACCCCCGCCCATGTCGCCTGGGTGAAGGAGGAGAGCGCCCGCCTGAAGGGCGGCGACCCCGGCCTCTCGCCCTTCGGCCACGGCAGCCACGAGATCGCGCTGCTGTCGGCGGGCGGAACCTACCGCGCCATCCAGGCGGTGCTGGCCGGCGAGGTCGCGAACGCCTATGCGCTCGCCCGCCCGCCCGGCCACCATGCCGAGCGCGACCGCGCCATGGGCTTCTGCATCTACGGCAACATCCCGGTCGCGGTGCTGAAGGCGCGCGCCGAGCTGGGTCTCGGCCGGGTCGCGGTCGTCGACTGGGACGTCCACCACGGCAACGGCACCGAGCAGGCCTTCTACGACGACCCCGAGACCCTGACGATCTCGCTCCACCAGGACCGGCTCTATCCGCCGGCCACCGGCTTCGTCGAGCACCGGGGAGAGGGCGCGGGAGAGGGCTGCAACATCAACATCCCCCTGCCGCCGGGCAGCGGCCACGGCGCCTATGTCGCGGCCTTCGACCAGGTGGTGGTCTCGGCCATCGCCCGCTTCAAGCCCGACATGATCGTCATCGCCTCGGGCTTCGACGCGGGCGCGAACGACCCGCTGGGGCGGATGATGCTGCACTCCGACACCTACCGGGAGATGACCGCGAAGCTGAAGGCGCTCGCGGCCGAGCTCTGCGGCGGCCGGCTGGTGGGCACGCACGAGGGCGGCTACTCCGCCTATCACGTCCCCTACTGCGGCCTTGCCGTGATGGAGGAACTGCTGGGCGCGCGCACCGAGGTGGTCGATCCCTGGCTCGAGGTGATGGTCGGCTACGGCCAGATGGAGCTCCAGCCCCACCAGCAGGCCGCGATCGACCTGGCGAAAGCCGCCCACGGGCTCTGACCCCCCGGGCCGCCCGCCGACGTCCGCCCTGCGGCCGTCAGGCCCGCCGCAGGGCGGGCTGCTCGGGGGCGGGGGGCGCCGCGCGGGGGGCGGCGCCGGGGATCGCCGCGATCAGCTCGCGGGCGTAGTCGGTCTCGGGGCTCGTGAAGATCTTCTCCGGCGCGCCGCTCTCGACCACGCGGCCGCGGCGCATGACGTGGACGTGGTGGGCGATCTGGCGGACCACGGCGAGGTCGTGGCTGATGAAGAGGTAGCTCAGCCCCAGCCGCGCCTGCAGGTCGGCCAGAAGCTCCAGCACCTGCGCCTGCACGATCACGTCGAGGGCCGAGACCGCCTCGTCCAGCACCACCAGCTCGGGCTCCAGCACCAGGGCGCGGGCGATGGCGACGCGCTGGCGCTGGCCGCCCGAGAGCTCCGCCGGCAGGCGCTTGAGCATCTCCCGGGGCAGGGCGACGGCGTCGAGCGCGTCGAGCACCTTCGTCCGGCGGGAGACGGCGTCGCCCAGGCCGTGGATGCGCAGCGGCTCCTCGATCGAGGCCCCCACCGTCCAGCGGGCGTCGAGCGAGCCGTAGGGGTTCTGGAACACCGGCTGCACCCGGCGGCGGAAGTCGAACAGCGCCCGGCCCTTCAGCCGGGTCACCGCGCGGCCGTCGAAGACGATGTCGCCCGCGGTCGCGTCCTCGATCCTGAGCAGCAGCTTGGCGGTGGTGGACTTGCCCGAGCCGCTCTCGCCCACCACGGCGACGGTCTCGCCGCGGGGGATCTCGAGGGTCATGTCCTCCACGGCGGCGAAGGCGGGCTCGCGGCCGAACAGGGAGCGCCTGCCGGGGTATTCCTTGCGCACGCCCACCAGCTCGGCCAGCACGCGGTCCCGGCGCGGGCGGGGATCGGCGGCCGCGGCGGGGACCGCATCGCCCACCAGCCGGCGGGAGGCGAGCGTGGGCGCCGCGGCGATCAGGCGGCGGGTGTACTCGGCCCGGGGGCTGCGCATCACCTCGGCGGCGCGGCCCCGCTCGACCATGTCGCCGCGGAACATCACCAGCGCCTCGTCGGCCCGCTCGGCGGCGAGCGCGAGGTCGTGGGTGATCAGGATCACGGCCGTGCCCATCTCGGCGGTCAGGGCGGCCATCTCGTCGAGGATCACCTTCTGCACGGTGACGTCGAGGGCCGAGGTCGGCTCGTCCGCGATCAGCAGGCGCGGGCGGCAGGCGAGGCCCATGGCGATCAGCACCCGCTGGCGCATGCCGCCCGAAAGCTCGTGGGGATACTGCTTGGCCCGGCGGCCGGGGTCGGGGATGCCGACCATGTCCAGCAGCTCCACCGCGCGGGACCAGGCGGCGGCGCCGCGCATCAGGCCGTGGACCGACAGCGCCTCGGCGATCTGGCGGCCGACGCGCTGGATGGGGTTGAGGTTCGACATCGGGTCCTGCGGCACCAGCCCGATGCCGCGCCCGCGCACGGCGCGCAGTTCGGCGGGCGTGGCCTGCGCCAGGTCCCGCCCCTCGAACAGGATCGAGCCGCGGGCGATGCGGCCGTTGGCGGCCAGCAGCCCGTTGATCGCCGCGGCCATGGTGGACTTGCCCGAGCCGCTCTCGCCGACCACCGCCACCGTCCGGCCGGGCGCGAGGTCGAGGTCGACGCCCCGCACCGCGGTCACCGGGCCCGCGGGGGTCGCGAACTCGATCGCGAGGTCCCGGATCGACAGCAGGGGCGTTGGCGCGGACATCGGATCCCTCCCGGCGGGGGCGGTCCGGGCGCCGGGCCCGGACGGGGAGACGCGGGAGCGGAGGTCCGCTCCCGCGAGGAAGGCGCGCGGCCTCACGGCCGGCTCACTCGGCCGCCGCGGCGGCGTCTTCGCCGAGCCAGCCCTTCGCCACGTCGGCGCAGGTGGCGATGGTCCCGAACACCCAGCCGATGCCGAACAGCGCGTAGTGGTTGCGCTCCTTGGTGAACTCCGCCACCGCGTCCGAGACGACGAAGGTGCCGTAGTCCCGCTGTCCGGCGTCGCGGGCGGTGGATTCCACGCAGATGTTCGTGGTCACCCCGCAGATCACCAGGTTGCGGATGCCCATCGAGGTCAGGACCGGCTCCAGCCGGGTGCCGTAGAAGGACGAGGGCCGCGACTTCTCGATCACGATGTCGTCGGGCTTCACGCCCAGCTCGGGGATGATCTCGACCTCGTCGGTTCCATGGGCCAGCGACTTCTGGGCCATGCGGTCCTCGGCCTTTGCGCCGCGGTTGGCGCCGAAGTCGACCATGCCGGGCATGTAGACGTATTTGGTGAAGATCACCGGCACGCCGGCCTTGCGGGCCATCTCGACCAGCTTGATCGAGCCGGGGATCGCCGCGCGCAGGGGCGTCACGTCGAGCCCGGCGCGCCCGAGACTGTCGGTCTCGTTGAAGAAGGCGCGCTGCATGTCCACGACCACGAGGGCCGTGTCCTTGAGGGGGATGGAGACGGGTTCGCTCATCGGATCGGTCCTCAGCGGAAGGTCATCATGCCGTCGGGGCGCGGGGTCCACTCGACGTCCTTGGCGACGCCGTAGATGTAGTCGTCGTTGAACAGGGGGGCGTAGATCGTGCGCTCGTAGACGATCTCGCCGACCTGGCCGAGCAGCTCGGCGCGCTTGTCGCCGTCGGTCTCGGCGATCTGCTGGTCCATCAGCGCGTCGATGCGCGCGTCGAAGGTGTAGCCCTGGCCGCCGGTCTTCAGCAGCATGTGGTAGGGCAGGTTGCCGTCGATGACCGAGGGGGCGAAGGCGAAGATGTAGACGCCCGGCAGCTTCGAGGTGAACCAGTTGTTGAGGAAGGTGGTCTGCTCCTGCGCGTCGAACTCCACCTTCATGCCGGCCTGGCCCATGAAGTAGGCGACGGCCTGGGCGAGCTGGTCGACCTGCGGCAGACCCGTGGTGGGGTAGCTGAGCGTGATGGTCGAGCCGTCGTAGCCCGCCTCCTCCAGCAGCGCCTTGGCGGCGTCGAGGTCCTGCTCGGTCGGCTTCAGGTCGGGGTTGTAGCCGAAGGTCACCGGGGCCAGCAGCTGGGCCACGGGGGTCACGGCGCCGTTGAGCAGGTTCTCGCCGATCAGCTTGCGGTCGATCGAGAGGTCGATCGCCTTGCGCACCTTCTCCTCGCCCAGGAACGGGGCGTTGGAGTTGAAGCCCACGTAGATCACCCGGTTCGAGGGCTGGGTGACCACCTCGACCGCGCCGGCCTCTTTCACCGCGGGGACCAGCGAGGGCTCGAGCAGGGCCATCGAGAGGTCCCCCGACTGGACCGAGTTGGCGCGCGTGGTGCCGTCGGGGACGGGCTTGAAGACGACGTTGGGGTACTGGCCCGGCTCGCCGAAATAGCCCTCGTAGCGGGTGGTGGCGATCGAGTCGCCCGCGCTCCATTCCACGAACTTGTAGGGGCCCGAGCCGACGGGGTTCCGGCCGAACGCCTCCTTGCCCATCGCCTCGTACTGCTCCTGGCAGACGATGCCGGCGAGCGTGGTCTGCCGGTCGAAGGGCGCGAACGGGGCCTTGAGCTGGAACACCACCTCGGTCGGCGAGGTCGCCTCGACGCTCTCGATCAGGCCGAAGTAGCCGCCCAGCCGCGAGGTCGTCTCGCTGAGCGCGGTCTTGTAGGTGAAGACCACGTCCGCGGCGTCCATCGGCTCGCCGGTGTGGCAGGTCATCCCCTCGTTGAGGGTGAAGGTCCAGGTCTTCAGGTCGTCCGAATAGGTCCAGGAGCTGGCCATCTGCGGCTGCACCCGGCCCTCGGCGTCGATCGTCGCCAGCCGGTCGTAGATCGCATAGTAGACGTTCAGCGCCGGCAGGTTGGTGTCGTAGATCGGGTCGAGGTTCGACGGCTCCCCGTAGAGGGCGGGGTAGACGGTCTCGACGCCCTGGGCGCCGGCGGCGCCGGCGGCGAGGGCGAGCGCGGAGGCCGCGGCCGCGAGGCGAAGGCTGTGGGTCATGGCGGGTCCCTGTCGGTTTGGTCTTGGTTGAGGCTGCGGGGAAGACGGATCGCGAGGGGCTCAGCGCCCTCCACGCGAGGGCGGGCGAGCGGCGAGGCCCTGTCCGGCGAACTGGATGCCGCCGATCAGGCAGAAGATCGCCAGCGCGGGGAACACGGTCAGGAACGGGTCGGTCTGCAGATACCGCTGCCCCTCGGCAATCATCAGCCCGAGCGAGGGGACGGGCGGCTGCACGCCGAGGCCGAGGAAGCTGAGCGAACTTTCGATGGTCACGATCACGCCGGTGTCGAAAGCGGCGAGGATCAGCACCTTGGGCACGGCGTTGGGCAGCAGGTGGCGCAGGATGATCCAGGCGTCCGAGGCGCCGGCGGTCTTCGCGGCCACGATGAACTCCTGCTCGCGCAGGGTCAGCACGAGGGAGCGGGTCAGCCGCCCGTAGGCCACCCAGTTGGTCAGCCCCAGCAGCACCACCAGCAGCACGGTCGAGGCGCCGAGCGCGGCCACCAGCACGATCAGCAGCAGCACCACGGGGATCGCGAGCTGGGTGTTGCCCACCCCCATCAGCAGCCCGTCGAGCCAGCCGCCCCGCCAGCCCGCCACCAGCCCCAGCGCCAGCCCCAGGCAGGCCGAGATCGCGACCGCGGCCAGCGCGATCAGGATCGACACCCCCGAAGCCCAGGCGAGGCGGGAGAACAGGTCCCGCCCCAGCGGATCCGTGCCGAACGGGTGCGCCCAGTCCTGGATGGGCGGGATCTTGGCGCCGAACAGGTTCTGCGTGTCCGGGTCGAAGCCCGGCCACAGCGGCCCCAGGATCGCCAGCGCGAAGACCGCCGCCAGCATGATCGCCGCGACGGCGACGGTGAAGGTCGGCCGCAGGCGCAGGCGGCGCGGGCGGGGGGCGTCGGCGAGAGCGGTCATGCGAGCCTCACGCGCGGGTCGAGGGCGGCGTAGAGGAAGTCCACCGCCAGGTTGATCACGATGAAGGAGGCGGCGATGGCCAGCACCCCCGCCTGCACCACGGGGAAGTCGCGGTTGTTGACCGAATCGATGATCAGCCGCCCGAGGCCCGGCCAGTTGAACACCGTCTCCAGCACCACCAGCCCGCCGATCAGCACGCCCAGGTTGATGCCCGCCACCGTCACCACCGGCAGCAGCGCGTTGGGCAGCATGTGGCGCAGCACCAGCCGGGGCCGCGACACGCCCTTGGCGCGCGCCGTGCGCACCCAGTCGGCCTCGCGCATCTCGTCGAAGGCCGAGCCGATCAGGCGCAGGTAGAGCGCGATCTCGAAGGTGGAGATGGTCAGCACCGGGATCACGTAGCTGAGCCAGCTGTTGCGCCCGATGGCGGGCAGGAGCCCCAGGTTCACCGACAGGATCAGCACCATCACGATGCCGAACAGGAACGGCGGCGCCGACTGGCGGGCGGTGGCGATCCACAGGAACAGGCCCCGCAGACGCTTCGAGCCGGCGACCTCCGCGGTCGCCGCCAGCGCCACGGCGGCGGCGAAGCCGATGGCGAAGCTGAGGAAGGCGAGCTCCAGCGTCGCCGGCATCCGCTCCAGCACCACCTCCAGCGCCGGGCGGCCCTGGCGCAGGCTGTCGCCGAGCGAGCCGCCCAGCGCCGAGGTCAGGAAATCCCAGTACTGCACGATCAGCGGCCGGTTCAGGCCCAGCGCCTCGCGCACCGCCTCGACCTCGGCCGCGGTGGCCTGGTCGGGCATCATCAGCCGCACGGGATCGCCGGCGAGGCGCACCAGCACGAAGACGAAGGTCAGCACCGCCAGCAGGGTGGCGGCGGCGCCGGCGAGTCGGACGACGAGGTATCGCGTCATCGGGCCGGGGTCCTCCGGCTGCGGCGCAGGCGCGCGAGGGGGCCGTGCACGGCGGAAACGGGCGCCGCGGCGGGCACCGCGGCAGCGGAAGCGTGCGCCGCGGCAGGCGCCGCGGGCGCGAAGACGGAAATCGCGGGGCCGACCCGGCTCGGGTCAGCCGCGCGGGGCGCCCGGCGGGCTCCGGCGGGCGACGCTGGTCCGGACCAGCGGCGCGCCCGGTCGGCGCGGCGGCGGGCCGGCGAAGGGTCTGGCTTGCGCATGATCGCTCCGGCGAAACAGGCACGCCCGGCGTCTCTTCCCTTGGGTCTTCCCTGTGCTCCGGCGCCGACCCGTCGGGACGCCGCCCGGCACGGTCGTTTCCGGCGTCGCCGTCGTTTCGCGCGGCGACGAGGACCGAACGGCCGCCGGGCCCGGCACGGCCCGGCGGCGCCCGTCGAGCGTGGCCCGCCCGGCCCCCTGCGCGGCGGCGCCGCGACCGGCGCGGCCCCCCTCGGGGACCGCCTCCGCGGGGCGCTGCGGCGTCGGGCGCCTGGGCTGGATCGCTCGTTTGTCCATACATCGATGCTGCGCTTCGCACTCGCGGCATGTCAACGAGAAAATTTCGCATATCGCACACAAGATCGGTTCGCGTTCACTATTCAAAATCTTGTTGCGCCGCGGCCGAGCCTCCGGCATCTTCCGATTCGTCGGACGACTTGAGGCGGCGCGCTCCCCGGTCGTGTATGTGCAGGTCGAAGGACCGGCACGGACGGTCGCCAGGAGAGCGGGGAGCGAATGACGCCGAAGGAAGACGACACGAACGGCGAAGACGACGGCGCGCGGCCCGAGGCCGGGCGGGACAAGCCCCGCCGCAAGGCGCCCCAGGGGAGCCAGACCGTGGACAAGGCCATGGGCCTTCTGAAGCTGATCGCCGCCGCCCCCGCCGAGGGGCTGCGCCTGATGGACCTGGCCGAGCAGAGCGGGCTCGACCGGGCCACCGCGTATCGGCTGGTCTCGAGCCTCTCGAACCACAACTTCGTCGACCAGGACACCCTGTCGAAACGCTACACGCTGGGGCTGGAGTTCTTCGCCCTGGCCTCGGCCGCCTCGAACCGCCACGACCTGAGCCAGCGCGCGCGCGAGGCGCTGGAGCGGCTGGCCGAGGCGACCGGCGACACCGCCACCTACTGCCTGCGCTCGGGCCTCGACCTGATCTGCCTGGACGTGGAGACGGGCGACTTCCCGATCCGCACGCTGCCCATGGACATCGGCAGCCGCAAGCCGGTGGGCTCGGGCGCGACGGGGATCGCGCTGCTCGCGGCCCTGCCGGACTTCGAGGTCGACCAGGTGCTCGAGCGCTCTGCCGCGCGCCTGTCCAAGACCCCGGGCCAGACGCCCGAGGCGATCCGCGAGCAGGTGCGCCTCGCCCGGGCGCTGGGCTACGCGCTCGCCCCCGACGAGCCGCAGGGCCGGATCATGGGGCTGGCGCTGGCGCTGACCGCGCGCAACGACCGGCCCATCGGCGCGCTGTCGCTCAACGGCATCCCCGAGCGCTTCGCCCCCGACCGGGTCCCCGGCCTCGCCGCCCTGCTGCGCGAGGAGGCCGACCGCCTGGCCGACCGCCTCAACCGCCTGCCCGACTCGGAACGGCACCGCACCCGCTGGGCGGGCGAGCGGACGCCGCGCCCCCGCAACGGGTCCTGACCGGGGCCGCGCGCGGCGCGGGGCCTCGGGGGACCTTTTCTGAAAGGATCCACAAGCGAATGTCCGTCCCCGACTTCCTCCGCGGCCGTCTGCGCCTGCCCGTCATCGCCTCGCCGCTGTTCATCATCTCGGGGCCCGAGCTGGTCATCGCCCAGTGCAAGGCGGGCATCATCGGCTCCTTCCCCGCGCTGAACGCCCGCCCGCCGGAGCTGCTGGACGAGTGGCTGTTCCAGATCGAGGAGGAGCTGGCGGCCTACAACGCGAAGCACCCCGACCGCCCGGCGGCGCCCTTCGCGGTCAACCAGGTGGTCAACAAGATGTCGGCCCGACTCGACCGCGACATGGAGGTGTGCGAGCGCCACAAGGTGCCGCTGATCATCACCTCGCTGGGCGCGCGGGAGGACGTGAACGACGCGGTGCACCGCTGGGGCGGGCAGGTCTATCACGACGTGACGACCTCGTTCTTCGCCCGCAAGGCCATCGAGAAGGGCGCCGACGGCCTGATCGCGGTGGCGGCGGGCGCCGGCGGCCACGCCGGCGAGATGTCGCCCTTCGCGATGATGCAGGAGATCCGCAGCTGGTGGCACGGCCCGCTGGCGCTGTCGGGCTGCATCTCCACCGGCCGCTCGATCCTGGCGGCCGAGGCGATGGGCGCCGACTTCGCCTACGTGGGCACCGCCTTCATCACCGCCGCCGAGGCCAACGCGGTCGAGGACTACAAGCGGATGATCATCGAGGCGGAGGCCAAGGACATCCTGCTCTCGGACCTCTTCACCGGCCATCCGGGCAACTACCTGCGCGACTCGATCGTCAGGTCGGGCCTCGACCCCGAGAAGCTCCACCTCGAGACCAAGGAGACGCTCGAGTGGACGCTGAACGAGAAGAAGGCCAAGCGCTGGAAGGACATCTGGGGCGCGGGCCAGGGCGTGGGCGTGATCGACGCGGTGCGCCCGGTGCAGGAGATCGTCGATCGCTGGGCGGCGGACTACGACGCCGCCAAGGCCGGGCTGATCGGCGGCAGCCCGATGCTGCGCGCGGTCGCCTGAGGCGGCGGCCCGCCGTCGGACGGGAAACGGAAAAGGCCGGGGCGCGACCGCCCCGGCCTTTTCCTGTCCGGCGCCGGGCGGGCAGGGGGGCGCCCCCTCAGCCCAGCAGGGCGCGGATCACCTCCGGCTCGGTGAAGCGCCCCTGCAGGATCGCCTGCGCCTGCGCCTGCAGGATCGCGAGGTCCACCTCCGCCGGCAGCGGCCTCTGCGTCGCCGCGGTGCGCTCGAACCACGGCGAATAGGCGAGCATGTCGCGCGCCGTCCACCAGGCCGCCATCATGTGCGAGCCGTGCCAGTCGCTGGGCAGTTCCTGCGCATGACGGGCGCGCAGGGCGTCCAGCGCCGCGCCCGAGGGCAGCGGATCGTGGATCGCCGCGATGCGGAAGCGGGCGGGATCGAGGGCGGCCAGCGCCTGCGCGACCGGCTGGGCGGTGAACCAGGCCTCCACCGCGAGGGGCCCGTCGGGAAGGGCCGCGGCCAGCGTCCCGGCCATCCGGGCGGCCAGCGTCGCCGGATCCCCGCCCAGCGGGGCCGAGCGGCCGGAGCCGGGCAGGTCCGGCACGAAGACCGGGCCGCCCAGGGCCGCGCGCTCCGTCTCCCGCGCCAGCACGGCGCCGGAGCCCGGATGGCCGTGCAGGAGCAGCCTCGCCGCGCCCTCCGCCGGCCCCGCGCGGCGCATCAGCATCCCCTCGGGCGTGAAGCGCAGGCGGGCGGGCTGGGCGGGAAGCGCGGGCGCGGGGGCGGCGCCGGGGACGGCCAGCGCCTCGGCCATGGCCGCGGCCCAGGCGGCGCGGTCGGGGGTCAGGCTGCGGAGCCGCGCCTCGGGGGCGAGGGCGGCGATCCGCTCGAGGTGCGGGTGCAGCAGGTCGTCCTCCCGGCACAGGTAGATCACCGGGGCGCCGGCCTGCGCGGCGCGGGTCACGGCGCCGGCGCCGTCGTAGCGGAAGGCCGCGCCGTAGCCGGTGGCGTAGTTCGGCGCGTCCTCGACGCCCGCGTCCATCAGGTCGGCGATCACCTGGTCGTGCCCCTCCAGCGTGCGGGGATCGAAGCGCAGGCGGTTGGCCTCGCCGCGCGCATACCAGGGGTAGAACTGCAGCTGGTCGCGCACCCGGGCCCAGAGCTGCGCCATGTGCGAGCCGTCCCAGCGGGTGGGGAAGCGCGGCAGATACCAGCGCAGCTGCTCCTCCTGCTCGGCGCGGGTGAAGACGGGATAGCCGTCCAGCGCCACGACCGAGGCGCGGCCCGGGTGGCGCAGGATCAGCTCCAGCGCGATCTCGGCCCCGGTGTGGGTGCCGTAGAGGGCCGGCGCCTCCAGCCCCAGCGCGTCGAGCAGGCGGGCGGTGGCGTCGGCGAGATCCGCGATCTCGGGCCGCGCGAGGGGCAGGGGGTCCGAGAGGCCGTAGCCGGGCGTGTCGGGGCAGATGCAGGTGAAGCGGTCCGCCAGCGCCTGCGCCAGCGGCTGCACCGCCACCGAGCTGCGCGGGGATTCGTGCAGCAGCACCGCCGCGGGCCCCGAGCCCAGCACCCGCAGATGCACGGCGCGGCCGTCGACCTCGACGACATGGCGGCGGACGGGGTGGGGCATGGGGCGGTCTCCGGCTGGACGAGAGGGGGCCGGAGGCGATTGTCCGGACCGCGGCAGCAAAGCCTTGTGTGCGAAAGCGGTCAAGTTTTATCATTCAAACCAAAGTGGGCCATAAGTTCACTATTTGAATTAAGCGGAGCCGCCATGTCCCCCCTCCTGTCGCCCGTGCGCCTGGGCGCGCTGTCGTTGCCCAACCGCATCGTGATGTCGCCGCTGACCCGGTGCCGGGCGGAGCCGGGAACGGGCGCGGTCCCTGCGATGATGGTGGACTACTACGCCCAGCGCGCCTCGGCGGGGCTGATCGTGTCGGAGGGGATCCCGGTCTCGCCGATGGGGGTCGGCTACCGCGGGGTCTCCGGCCTGTGGACCGAGGCGCAGACGGCCGGCTGGCGGCGGGTGACCGCGGCGGTGCACGCGGCCGGCGGGCGGATCGTCGCGCAGCTGTGGCACGTCGGCCGGCTGTCGGACCCGGTGCACCTCGGCGGCCGCGCGCCGGTGGCGCCCAGCGCGCTGCCGGCCGAGGGCACGGTGACCCTGGTGCGCCCGAAGCGCGGCTGGCAGACGCCCCGCGCGCTGGAGACGGCCGAGGTCGCCGGCGTGGTCGCAGAGTTCGCCGAGGCCGCGCGCAACGCGTTGCGGGCGGGCTTCGACGGGGTCGAGGTGCACGGCGCCAACGGCTACCTCATCGACCAGTTCCTGCAGGCGGGCTCCAACCGGCGCGCGGACCGTTACGGCGGCGGCGTCGAGAATCGCGCCCGCCTGCTGCTGGAGATCGTGGACGCGCTGATCCCGATCTGGGGCGCGGACCGCATCGGCGTGCACCTGTCGCCGCGCGACGGGCACTCGATGTCCGATCCCGACCCGGCGGCGCTGTTCGGCCACGTGGCGGAGGCGCTGGGGCGGCGGCGGCTCGCCTTCCTCTTCGCGCGCGAGGCGGTGCGCCCCGACAGCCTCGCGCCGATGATGCGCCGGGTCTTCGGCGGCCCGCTGATCGCCAACGAGAAGCTCACCCCCGAGTCGGCCGCGGCGCTGGTGGCGGCCGGAGAGGCGGAGGCGGCGGCCTTCGGCAAGCTGTTCATCGCCAACCCCGACCTTCCCGCCCGCATCGCCGCCGGCGCGCCGCTGGCGACGCCCGACCCGGCCGGATTCTACGCCCGGGGGCCCGAGGGCTACGTCGACTACCCGACGCTCGCGGGAGCGATATAAGTTCAAATAATGAACACCATGCAATTTCACGACCAATATGTGAAATTCATCTTGACCGGACAAATGCTGCGTCGCAACGTGATCGCAGGACCCGCCGAGGGGAGGTCCGGCGCGCCCGGCGCCCGTCCCCTCGCCCCTCCACGGGCGCGCCCGGCGCGGCCCGCGCAAGGAGCGACCGCATGACCCTGGACGACGCCGCAGAGCTCTCGGGCGGCCTGAGGACCAGCCTCGACTTCTCGGCGGACCCGGGCCACGAGCAGATCCGCGACCAGGTCCGCGCCTTCTTCGAGCGCGACCTGCCCGAGCCCGCGATCCGCGCCGCCGACCGCGCCCGCAGGATCCCGCGCGAGGTCTTCGACAGGATCGCGGCGCTCGGCTGGCCGGGCCTCTCGATTCCCGAGGAGTTCGGCGGCTCGGGCGCCGACGTCACCTACGGCGCGGTGCTGGTCGAGGAGGTCTGCCGCCGCTTTCCGTCGCTGGGCACCAACCTGGTGGGCTTCGCGATGTCGGCCCGCGCGGTGCGCGAGCACGGCACGCCCGCGCAGCAGGCGGCGATCCTGCCCAGGCTCGCCTCGGGCGAAATGGCGCTGGCCTTCGGCATCTCCGAGCCCGACGGCGGCACCGACGCGCTGCGCGGGCGGACCCGGGCGGAGCTCACGCCCCAGGGCTGGAAGGTCAACGGCCGCAAGCTCTACACCTCCTTCGGGGCCGAGGCGGACGCGGTGGTGGTGCTGTGCCGGACCTCGCCCGCGCCCGAGGGCAGGCTCGCCCGCGGGCTGAGCCTGATCCTGGTCCCCACCGACCAGCCCGGCTTCGAGGCGCGGCGGATGGAGCTGATGGCCCACCGCGCCGCCTGCACCTGCGAGACCTATTACGACGACGCCCTCGCCCCGGCGGAGAACCTGCTGGGGCAGGAGGGGCGCGGCTTCTACCACCTGATCGCGACGCTGGACGAGGAGCGCATCCTCGCCGCGGCGATGTACGTGGGCATCATGCAGGGCGTGCTGGACCAGACGGTGCAATACGCCCGCGACCGCCACGCCTTCGGCCGGCCCATCGGGGCGTTCCAGGCCCTCCAGCACCCGATCGCCGACATGGCGACCGAGGTCGAGCATGCCCGCCTGTTCACGATGCGCGCGGCCTGGATGCTGTCCCAGGGGATCGACTGCTCGAAGGAGGCGGCGATGGCCAAGCTCTTCGCCTCCGAGGCCTGCCAGCGCGCCACCGACCGCGGGATGCGGGTGCTCGCCGGCTACGGGCTGGTCGAGGAAAGCCCGATGGAACGCCTGTTCCGCGACGCCCGGCTGGGCCTCTTCTCCCCCGTCTCCAACGAGATGGGCCGCAACTTCATCGGGGAGCGGCTGGGCCTCCCCCGCTCCTACTGACCCCCCGCCCGAAGGAGACCCCCCGTGCTGGACGCGATCGAACCGACGAGCTTCCCCTGGCTCGACTACAAGAAATACTCGTTCACGCTGGGCAAGACGACGCCGGCGGGGACGTTCCTGTCCGGCGCCTCGGCCTCGCGCTTCGACGGCGCTCACGTGGTGGTCGAGGGCGGCATGGCCGACCAGTGCCGCGTCGCCTGGAAGAAGATCGAGACGCTGATGGAGGCCGCGGGCAAGAGCCTCGACGACGTCACCCGCGTCGTCGAATACGTCCCCGTCCACGCGCTGGAGCAGTATGCCGAGGCCGCCGGCGTGCGCGCCGAGGTGCTGGGCGGGCGCGAGATCACCGTCAACACCGTGCCGGTGAAGGCCCTGCTGCGCCCCGACGCGCTGATCGAGATCGAGGCCTCGGCCGGGGTCGAGAGCGCGGGCGTGACCAAGGGCATCGTGCACCTGCCCACGATCCTGCCCTTCGGCGCGGACGGGGAGATCGCTTACAAGGGCGACGTGGTCGGCCAGACCGCGCGGATCTTCGAGATCGCCTCGGACATGCTGACCATGCTGGGCCTCGACCTCAGCCATGTCGTGCAGACCATCGACTTCCTGGTGCCGGAGGTCCGCGGCGACTACCGCGCCAGCGGAAAACCGCGCTTCGACGCGCTGGGCCCGGTCTATCCCGGCGCGGCGGGGATCATGCAGCCGAAGCTCCTGCACCCCGACGCGGTCGTGCAGTACGACATCACCGCCAGCCGCGACGTGCCCGAGCGGATCCACGTGCCGGGCTGGGACCGCTACAACAACCTCAGCTACTCGGCCGGCGTGAAGGCCGGGAAGATGATCTTCGGCTCGGGTTTCGGCTCGATGAACCCGGCGACCGAGGAGGTCTGGCACGACTACGACGTCGTCGAGCAGGCGGACCTGATCTATTCCTCGATCTCCACCATGCTCGCGGTCGGTGGGGCCAGCATGGCCGACATGATCAAGACGGTGGAATACGTCGAGGAGCCGACCCTGAAGGACTACCGCGGCGTCGCCGAGGTGCGCCGCAAGTGGTTCGGCAAGGACTTCCCCGCCGCCACCGGCGTGGTGGTGCACGGCATCCTCAAGCGCGAGATGGTGATCGAGATCGTCCCGATCGCCGTCTGCCCGCAATGAGCGGCCTGCTGACGGACGAGCTCCGCGCCTTCATCGGCGCGGAGCGGTCCTACCCGGCGCAGGAGGAGGTCGGCCGCGCCGCGATCCGCTATTTCGCGATCGCGGTCGAGGACCGCAGCCCCCTCTACCACTCCGACAGCTACGCGCGCGCCCATGGCTACCCCAGCCGCATCGCCCCCCCGACCTTCGTGGTCGAGAGCGGCGCCTACGCCCCCGGCACGCCGAACGAGAACGGCTACCTCGCCCATGAGTGGGACATCCCCATGGAGGGGTTCCGCAACATCCGCGGCGGGCAGGAATACGAATTCATGCGGCCGGTGCTGCCGACCGACCGGATCTCGGTGAAATACGTGCTCGAGAGCATCGAGGAGAAATCCTCCCGCGACGGGCGCGGCCAGCTGATGCTGATCTCGGTCGCCACCTACACCGACGCCGCCGGCGAGGTGGTGGCGACCAACCGCGAGACCTTCTTCCTCCAGCCCCTGGCGCAGACGACCTCAGCGGAGGCCGCCCCATGACCCATTCCGCCGGCGAGGCGCTGCCGCCCATCGACGAGAGCTTCCCCACCTGGCGGATGATGGCCTACGGCGCCGCCACCTGGGACTGGTACCAGGTGCATTTCGACCACCAGGTCGCGGCCTCGATGGGCCTGCCCGGTCCCTTCGTGGACGGCCAGCAGTGGGGCGCGATCTTCGCCCGCCAGCTGCGCGAGCACTTCGGCCCGCAGGCGTTCGTGTCGAAGATGGCGCTGCGCTACCACGCCATGGTCTTCGCCGACGAGCGGGTCACCGGCTCGGCCGAGATCACCACCCTGCGCCACGAGCCCGGCGGCCAGGTCGCCGAGGTCCTGCACCGGCTGGAGAAGGACGGACGCCCCGTCGCCTCCTGCCGCTCCGAAGTCCGTCTCCCCGACTGAACCCTCCCGAGAGGCACCCGCGCGCCATGAACATCGGCTACCACCTGACCCAGGCCGCCGCCCGCTGGCCCTCCAAGACCGCCATCGTCTTCGAGGGGCGGCGCTGGACCTACGCGCAGTTCAACCGGCTCGCCAACAAGGCGGCCAACGCCTTCCAGGCGGCCGGCATCGGGCCGGGCGACAAGGTGGCCTTCCTGACCTGGAACCTGCCCGAGCAGGTGGCGGGGTTCTACGGCCTGCTGAAGCTCGGCGGCGTGGCGGTGCCGGTGAACTACCGGCTGGCGGCGAACGAGCTGAAGTTCATCATCGAGAACTCGGGTGCGAAGATCGTGGTCTTCGACGACGAACTGGCCGAGCGGGTGGCGATCCTCGCCCCCGAGCTCGCCGCCAGGGGCCTGGGCTTCGTCCACATCGGGGACCGCACGCCCGACTTCGCCACCCCCTTCGACGCCTTCGTCGCCCCCGCGGCCGAGCGCGAGCCCCGGCTCGGCGCGTCCTGGGACGACCCGGCCTTCATCATGTACACCTCCGGCACCACGGGCCTGCCCAAGGGGGTGATCCGCTCGCACCGCGCCGACATCATCGGGGCGATGTCGATGGCGCTGGAGGCGGGGTTCCGCCACTCCGACACCTGCATCCACAACAAGCCGCTGTTCCACATCGCGCAGCTGCAGCTGCAGGTGATCCCCTTCGTCATGCTGGGCGGAACCGCGGTGATGACCCGCGGCTTCGACGTGGACGAGACGCTGAGCCTGGTCGGCTCCGAGCGCATCACCTGCCTGCACGGCGTGCCCACGCAGATGGTGATGATGATGCAGCAGGACCTGAGCCGCTACGACCTGAGCTCGCTGCGCTGCGGCTTCTACGGCGGCCAGACCCTGAACGACGCCACCACCCGCGCCTGCATGGAGCTGTTCCCCGAGACCTTCTTCAACCTCTACGGCATGACCGAGGCGCTGACGGTCGTGGGCATCGACTACCGCGTGCACCCCCACCGCCTCGGTTCCGTCGGGCACACGGTGGCGGGGGTGGACATGCGCCTGGTGAAGGCCGACGCCGCCTCGCCCGACGACCGCTCGGCGGAGGGCGAGATCGGGCAGGTGATCGTCAAGACCCCCGCCGTCATGGACGGCTATCTGGGCCTGCCGGAGAAGTCGGCGGCCGTGCTGCGCGAGGGGTGGTACTTCACCGGCGACGCCGGCAGCCTCGACGGCGACGGCTTCCTGACCGTGCACGGGCGCATCGACCACACCATCAAGTCGGGGGGCGAGAACATCCACCCCTCGGAGATCGAGAACATCCTCTTCGACCATCCCGCGATCAAGGACGCGGCGGTGGTGGGGCTGCCCTCGACCAAGTGGGGCGACATGGTCTGCGCGGCGATCGTGCGCAAGGACCCCGGGCTCAGCGCCGAGGCGCTGGACAGCTATTGCCGCGCGAGCCCCGACCTCGCCGACTTCAAGCGGCCGCGGCGGTATTTCTTCCTCGACGAGATCCCCTCCAACTCCACCGGCAAGGTCGAGCGCAACGTGCTCCGGCAGCGGCTGATCGACGGGCTGGAGGCGCCGCTGGACTGACCGACGCGCGCCGCCCCTCGCCCTTCCTCCTCCCCGATCCCGGACTCGAGCCCATGAACGCCTCCGCCCCCGTCTCCGCCATCTCGACGCCCTTCGACACGCCTCCCGCCCCCGGCGCCGCGGTCGAGGTCGCGCCCGGCGTCCTGTGGATGCGCCTCGGCCTGCCGCTGGCGCTGGACCACGTGAACGTCTTCGCGCTGGAGGACGGGGACGGCTGGACGATCTGGGACGCGGGCCTCGGCGACGCGCCCTCGCTGGAGGGGTGGGAGGCGCTGCTCGCAGGCCCCCTCGCCGGGCGTCCGGTGCGCCGGCTGATCGTGACCCACCACCACCCCGACCACGTCGGCGCCGCCGGCTGGCTGCTGCGCCGCACCGGGGCGGAGCTGCTGATGGTGCAGTCCGAATACCTGCTGACCCGCCTGCGCGTCGCGGCGCTCTTCGAGGAGACGGAGAGCGAGGACCAGGACTTCTACCTCTCCCGCGGCCTCTCGCGCGAGGCGATGGAGGGGATCCTGGGCCGCGGCCCGGAATACGTGCGCACCGTGCACCGGATGCCGGCGGCCTATCGCTCGATCGTCGCGGGCGAGGTGCTGGAGATCGGCGGGCGCGCGTGGCAGGTGCGCACCGGCGGCGGCCACTCGGAAGAGATGGCGATGCTGTGGTGCCCGGAGGCGGGCGTGTTCCTCGCCGCCGACCAGGTGATGGTGGGCATCACCCCCAACGTCGGCGTCTGGCCCTACGAGCCCTTCGCGCGCCCGCTCGACCGGTTCCTGTCCTCGCTCCACGCCCTGCGCGCCGAGATCCCCGACGACGCCCTCGTGCTGCCCGGCCACAAGCTGCCGTTCCGCGGCCTGCATGCGCGGGTGGCCGAGCTGAACGCCCACCACGACAAGGTCTTCGGCAAGATCCTCGCGGCCTGCGCCGACGGCCCGCTCTCGGTCGGGGAGCTGATCCCGCGCCTCTTCAAGCGCGAGCTTCCGCCCCACCACGCCGGCCTCGCCTTCGCCGAGAGCCTGGCCCACGCCAACACCCTGATCGGCCGCGGCCGGCTGACCTTCGCGCGCCACGACGACGGCCTGTGGCGCCTGGCCGCCTGAGCGGAGCGCGCCATGACCCTCGACGCCTTGCCCCCGCCGCAGGAGGCGCTCGCCGCCCGCTACGGCGCGGGTCCGGCGCCCGCGCCGGGCCCGTGGAACGAGACCATCGCCCTGATGCTCGCCCACCGGTCGGTGCGCGCCTACGTGCCGGGCCCCTTGCCCGAGGGCCTGCTGGAGACGCTGCTCGCCGCCGGCCAGTCGGCCGCGACCTCCTCGAACATGCAGAGCTGGTCGGTGGTGGCGGTCGCGGACCCGGCGCAGAAGGCGCGGCTGGCGGCGCTCAGCCAGGACCAGGCCTATGTGCGCGACTGCGCGCTGTTCCTGTGCTTCGTCGCCGACACCTCCCGCGCCCGCCGCCTGGCCGCGCGCGAGGGGCTGGAGCTGCCCTCGCTCGCCTGTCTCGAGACCTTCCTGACGGCCGCCACGGACTGCGCCTTCGCCGCCCAGAACATGGCGCTGGCGGCCGAGAGCCTCGGCCTCGGCTGCTGTTACATCGGCGCCCTGCGCAACCGCCCCGAGGCGGTGGCGGCCGAGCTGGGCCTGCCCGAGGGCGCGGCCCCCGTCTTCGGCCTGTGCATCGGCCATGAAGACCCTGCGCGGATCACCGCCGTGAAGCCCCGCCTGCCGCAGTCGGTCGTCCTGCACCACGGCCGCTACGACGCCGACGACGCGGACGCCGTGGCGGCCTACGACGCGACGCTCGCCGCCCATGGCCACGGGACCGGACGATCGTCGAAGGCCTGGGCCGCGCGGGTCCACGACCGCCTGTCGAACCCCGCCTACCTTAACGGCCGCGAGCGCCTGCGCGAGGCGCTGGGCGCGCTCGGCTTCCCCCTGAGGTGACCATGTCCGAACTGCTCTACGAGGTCCGCGAGGCCGTCGCCGTCCTGACCCTCAACCGTCCCGAGCGGATGAACGCCTGGACCCCGGGGCTGGAGACCCTGCTGCGCGAGCGCTTCGCGCAGGCCGAGGCGGACCCCGAGGCCCGCGCGATCCTGCTGACCGGCGCAGGCCGCGCCTTCTGCGCCGGCGCGGACATGGACGCGGTGGCGGCCGAGGACGGGGAAGGCCCCGGCTCCACCGCCGCGCCGCCCGCGGTCGAGGGCGACTTCGCCCAGCGCTATTCCTACCTGATGTCGGGCCGCAAGCCGTTGATCTGCGCGATCAACGGCGGCGCGGCCGGGGTGGGCTTCGTCCTGCCCCTCTTCGCCGACATCCGCCTGGTGGCCGAGGGCGCCAAGCTGACCACCGCCTTCGCGCGGCGCGGCTTCGTGGCCGAGCACGGCTCGGCCTGGCTGCTGCCGCGCCTGATCGGGCCGATGAACGCGGCCGACCTGCTGCTGTCGGGCCGCACGCTGCGCGGGGCCGAGGCGGCGTCCCTGGGCCTCGCCCGCGCGCTTCCCGACGCGGGCTTCGCCGAGGCCGCCTTCGAGGTCGCCCGCGATCTCGCCGCGAACTGCTCCCCCCGCTCGATGGCGGTCATCAAGGCCCAGCTCCGCGGGGCCTTCGTCCAAACCCTGGCCGAGGCCACCCGCATGGCCGACGTGGAGCTGGAGAAATGCCACGGCGTCCCCGACATGGAAGAGGGCGTCGCCCACTTCCTCGAACGCCGCCCCGCCGCCTTCCCGCCCCTGCCCGCGGAGGGCTGAGGGGGCCGGGAGCCGCCTGCCGGTCGGGAGAGGGCGTCGCGAGAGGCCGCGCCGGACGTCGGGAGAGGCCGCGCCGGACGTCGGGAGAGGCCGCGCCGGACGTCGGGAGAGGCCGGACGTCGGGAGAGGGCGGACGCCGCGGCGCCGCTTCCGCTCAGCTCTCCCAGGCCGCGTCTCCGGCCTCGGGGGGCTTGCCGTGCGAGCGCGCCGCGGCGTCCGGGGTCGCGGCGGTCAGGCGGCGCCGGCGCAGCTCGGCCAGCGTGGGCAGCGCGGGCGGGTCGCTCGCCGGGAAGCTCTCACCGAGCGCTTCGTCCAGCAGGGCGTCCAGCAGGTCCCGGTCGGCCTCGTCCCAATCGACGGCCAACGACATTCGACGCTCGGGGGTCATGAGGTTCGTCCTTTGCAAAGCCGTGGCGCGCCGCCGGAGGGCGGGCGCGGTCGGCGGGGGGGGAGAGGTCGCAAGCGACGGGGGCGGGGCGCCCGCCCGGGCGCCCCGGGGCGGCGGGTCAGGCGGCGCGGGCCTGCGGCCCCGGCGCCAGGTCGGGATGCACGGCGCGGAAGCCGATCTGCACGCGGTTCCACAGGTTGATCGCGCCGATGGCGAAGCTGAGCCAGGCGCGCTCGTCGGGGTCGAAGGCGGCCTCGACCTCGGCCCAGATCTCGTCGGGGGCGCCGGTCCGGGCGACCAGCGTCAGCGCCTCGGTCCAGGCGAGCGCCGCGCGCTCCTTCGCGTCGAACCAGGGGGATTCCCGCCAGCCGGCCAGCATGTGCAGGCGGGCGTGGCTCTCGCCGTCCTTCAGCGCCTCGTCCACGTGGAGGTGGATGCAGGCGGCGCAGCCGTTGATCTGGCTGGCGCGCAGCTTGACCAGGTGGAGCAGCTTCGCGTCCAGCGGGCTTTCGCGCAGAGCCTTCTCGAATTCGATCAGGGCCTTCAGGCCGGGCTGCGTGCGCTTGAAGTAGTCGGTCATCCGGGGCTGCATGGCGTCATCTCCTTGTCGCCGGGGGGTCAGGAAAACGGGTCCGCGCGCGGCCTCGGCGCGTCGGAGAGGATCCGGGCGAAGGCGCCGGCGTCGACGTTGCCGCCGGAGAGGACGACGACCACGTCGCCCTCGCTCCGCGGCGCCGCGCCCGACAGCAGGGCCGCGAGCGCCACGGCGCCGCCGGGCTCCAGCGCCAGCTTCAGCGCCTCGAAGGCGAAGCGCATCGTGGCGCGCACCGTCTCGTCGTCGACGCTCAGCCCGTGGGAGAGCAGGCGGCGGTTGACCTCGAAGGTCAGCGCGCCCGGCGTCGGCGCCAGCAGCGCGTCGCAGATCGAGGGCGCTCCCCCGCGCGCCGTCCGCCGCCGGCCGGCGGCGAGCGAGCGGGCGGTGTCGTCGTGGTCCGCCGGCTCCACCGGGTGGACGCGGGCCCCGGGCGCTTCGGCGTGCATCGCGGTGGCGACGCCGGCGATCAGGCCGCCGCCGCCGCAGGGGACCAGGACCTGGCCGATCTCGCCCCCCGCGGCGCTGACCTGCGCCGCGATCTCGAGCCCGACCGTGCCCTGGCCGGCCATCACCAGCGGGTCGTCGTAGGAGGGGACCAGCGTCGCGCCCCGGGTCTGCGCGATCAGGCGGGCGATGGCCTCGCGGCTCTCGCGGCGGCGGTCGTAGAGCACGACCTCGGCCCCCAGGGCGCGGGTGTTGCGCAGCTTGATCGCCGGCGCGTCGGCGGGCATCACGATCGTCGCGGGCATCTCCAGCAGGCGCGCCGCCGCCGCGACGCCCTGGGCGTGATTGCCCGACGACCAGGCGACGACGCCTGCGCCGCGGTCGCGCGGGGCGATGCGCGACAGCCGGTTGAACGCGCCGCGGACCTTGAACGAGCCGGTGCGCTGCAGGCTCTCGGCCTTCAGGAACACCCGCCGTCCGGCCCAGGCGTTCAGCCTGTCGAACTCGAGCAGGGGCGTGCGGATCGCCTGGCCGCGCAGGGCTTCGGCCGCCTCGTGCAGGTCGTCGATGCCGATCGGCGGCGACCCGGCCGCAGCCTCGTGCGGGAGGCCTGCCTCTGCGCCCGCCGCGTCGGCGCGGCCCCTGGCGAAGCCGGGCGGCGTCCGCGCGGGCAGGGCGAAGCCGCCCGCCGCCGCATCGGCGGGCGCGCGTAGGATGCGCCGGCCCGGCGACGGGAACGGGGCGGAAGCTCGGCGCGGCATGGCGGTCTCCTCTTCGGCGGGTCGGGGCCTTGACGTGGGGGGCGCGGCCCGGTTGCTTCGACGGCGGCGATGGGGACAGTCTGCGCGCCGGACGGGCCCGGCGCAGTCACGCCTGGGGATCGTCGGCTAAGACCAAGGGCTGGGACCGATGCGACGTCGTGGGGAAGCCGCGGGCGCGAGGGCCCGCCTCGGACAGGATGCATGCGGATGACCAGGCCCGGGCTCGTCTTCGACATCGACCGCAGCCGGCGGCGCGCGATCGCCGACCAGATCGCCGGCTCGATCCGCGCCGCGATCGGCGACGGCCGCCTTCCCGATGGCGCGCGGCTGCCCTCCTGGGTCGATCTGGCCGCCCAGCTCGGGGTGGCGCGGGGCACGGTGCGGCGCGCCTACGAGATCCTGGCCGACGAGCAGCTGGTGATCGCCTCCGGCGCCTCGGGCACCCTGGTCGCCCCGTCGCGCGCGGCGGAGCGGCCCGCGGCGTCCCGTCCCGCCGTCGAGGCCCTGCCCGATCCGATGCCCGGCATGACGCCCGCCTACGAGGCGCCCTCGCTGCCCTTCCAGAACGGGGTCCCGGCGCAGGAGGCCTATCCGGTCAAGGTCTGGGCCCGGTTGCTGGGACGGGCGGCGCGGGCGCGGTCCTTCGAGAGCACGGTGCAGCCCGATCCCCGCGGCGACCCGGGCCTGCGGGCGCAGATCGCGGCGCATCTGGCGGTGGCGCGCGGCATCGCCTGCGCGCCCGACCAGGTGGTCGTCACGACCGGCTTCCGCGCCGGCCTGACCCTCGCCATCGCGGCGCGGGCCCGACCGGGGGCCGAGGCGCTGGTCGAGGATCCCGGCTTTCCGGTGATCCGCCGGTCGCTGGAATGGCAGGGCCTGCGCCCCGTCGCCTCGCCGGTGGACGCCGAGGGGCTGGACGTGGCGCGCGCCGTCGCCCGGGCGCCCGAGGCGGCGCTGGCGGTGGTCTCGGCCTGCCAGCACGCGCCGCTGGGGTCGGCGCTGTCGCCCGCCCGCCGCCGGGCGCTGCTGGACTGGGCCGACCGCACGGGCGCCTGGATCATCGAGGACGATTTCCTCGCCGAGCTGCAGCTCGACGGCCGGGCCACGCCGGCGCTGGCGGCCGAGGACGCGCGCGGCTCGGTGATCCACCTGGGCACCTTCGCCAAGACCCTGGGGCAGATGATCGGCCTGGGCTTCGTCGTCTCGCCCCTGAGCATCGCGCCGCGGATGGCCGAGGTCGCCGCGCACATCCTGCCCGCCCCCTGTCCGGTGGCGCAGCGGGGGCTGATGCATTTCCTCGAGGAAGGCCACTACCTGCGCCATCTGCGGCGCACCAAGGCGCTTTACGCCGAACGCCGCGGCCGGCTGCTCGCAGCGCTGGCCGGGGCCGGGATCGAGGCCGCGCCCAGCGGGCCGGCGGCGCTCGTGTGGCTGCGCGCGGACGTCGACGACCGCGCGTTCCAGCAGGAGGCCTGGAGCCGGGGCATCGCGCCGGGCCCGGTGTCGAGCTGGTTCGTCGACCCCGCCCTCCGCCGCCCCGGCACGCTGATCTGCGCCACCAACTTCGACGCGCGGGCCGAGGCCGTGGCGCTGCCGCGTCTTCTCGACCTGCTGGCGCGCCACCTGGACTGAGACGCCCCCGCCCGCGTCGCCCGGCGGAGGGGCCGGTCAGGTCGCGTGTCGCCCCAGCGCGGGGTCGCGCACGCCCAGGATCTCCGCCGCGCGGACGAGATCCGCGAGCGAGGGCGCCGCCATCTTCCGCATCGCCGCGCCGCGATGGATCTTGACCGTCGCGACCGACAGCCCCAGCCGCCCGGCGATCTGCTTGTTCATCAGCCCCGCCGCGACCAGCGCCATCACCTCGCGCTCGCGCTCCGAGAGGGTCTCGTGGCGACGGGCGAGCGCGGCGGCCTCCGCCCGCAGCGCCGCGGCTTCGGCGTCCCGGCGGACCGCCGCCTGCACGGCGCTGAGCAGCGCCTCGTCGCGGAACGGCTTCTCGAGGAAGTCCACCGCGCCGGCCCGCATCGCCCGCACCGTCATCGGGATGTCCCCGAAGGCGCTCATCAGGATCACCGGCATCCCCGTCCCCTCGCGCGCCATGCGCTCGTGCAGGTCGAGCCCGCTCTCCGCGCGCAGACGCACGTCCAGCAGCAGGCAGGCGGGGCCCGGCGGCCGGGCGGCGGCGAGCACGGCGGCCGCGGTCTCGAACTGGCGCGCCGCGTAGCCGGCCGAGACCAGCAGCGCCTCGAGCGCCCCGCGCAGACCGGAGTCGTCGTCGAGGATCCACACTTCCGGATCGGGCGCCGGAGCGGGCGCGGGGGCGGCCGCGGGCCGGGTCATTCGGCGGCCCTGCAGACCGCGCCGACCGGATCCGCGGCCGGATCGGCCGCGGATCCGGGGGCGGCGGGAAGCTCCACCACGAACCGCACGCCGGGGCAGGGGGCGACGGGCGCCTCGACCCGGATCGCGCCGCCATGGCTCTCGACGATGTTGCGGCAGATCGACAGGCCCATGCCCATGCCCCCCTCGCGGGTCGAGAAGAACGGATCGAAGACCCGCGCCCGCGCCTCGGGATCGAGCCCGGGGCCGCGGTCCTCCACCGCCAGGCTGAGGCCCCCCGGCGTCCGCGCCAGCGCGATCTCGAGCCGCCGCCGCTCCTCCGGCAGGCCCCGCCCGGCCTCCAGCGCGTTGAGGATCAGGTTCATCAGCACCTGCTGAAGCTGGATCCGGTCGCCCATCGCCGGCGGCAGCCGCCGCGGCGCGCGCAGGTCGACGCGCATCTCGGCCGCGGCGAGATCGCGCCGGGCCAGCGCCAGCGTCTCCTCGGCCAGGGCGGCGAGGTCCACCGGACCGACGTTCGGCGCCGCGCGCCGGGTCATGCCGCGGATGCGCTCCACGATGCGAGCGGCGCGCAGGGCGTTGCTCTCGGCCTGCTCGAGGCTGTGCCGGGCGCGGTCGACGTCCGGCGTCTCCCGCGCCAGCCAGCGGGCGCCGGCGCGGGCGTAGGAGACGGCGGCGGCCAGCGGCTGGTTCACCTCATGGGCGATCGAGGCGGCGAGCTGCCCCAGCATGGTGACCCGCGCGTGATGGGCGAGCGCGTCCTGCGCCCGGCGCAGCTCGGCCTCGGCCCGGCGCAGGGGCGTCACGTCCATCGCCGCGATCAGGGTGCGCCGCCAGCCGTCGTGATCGGGGGGCAGGGCCACGCGGAACAGCACCTCCACCGGCGCGCCCGAGGCGGTGCGGAAGGTGGTTTCCGCATCCGCCCAGGGCGCGCCCGCGCGGATGGCGGCGAAGATGCCCGGCAGCGCCGAGACCGAGGCCTCGGTCCGGAACCGGCCGATGCCCTCGCGCAGCAGGACGGCCGGGCTCTCGACGCCGAACAGGCGCGCCGCGGCCTCGTTCGCGTCGGTCAGATGCGCCTGGGCGGCGGCCTCGCGCACCTTCTCGGGATGGTCGAGGAACCAGTCCCGCACCTCGCGCCCCTCGCGCTCGGCCTGTTCGCACATCGGCAGGGCGGCGGACCAGTCGGCCTGCCAGATCGCGAGGCCCGAGGTCTCGAACAGGGTGCGGTGGCGCCCCTCCGCCGACGCCGAGGCGCCGGCGGCCTGTCCGCGATCCGGGGGGCTGTCGCTGTCTGGAACGGTGCGCATCGGGGGGTCTCGACTGGATCGAATGCATACGAAGCATCGCCCGGACGACGGTCCGACTCATAGGACCGAAAACGAAGGAAACGGTTGTACCAAGCCCCGGCCAGGGGACGCCGGCCAGGGTCAGCCGCGGCGCAGGGCGACCTCCGCCTCGATGGCCGCCAGCAGCGCCTGCGCGTCGAAGGGCTTTCGGAAGATCAGACGGGCCGGGCGGCCGTCGGCGATCAGTCGCTCGGCCGTTTCAGGGCGTCCGGTGATCAGGATCACGGGCAGGTCGGGCCGCCGCGCGCGCGCCAGCGCCTCGAGCTGCAGCCCGTCCATCCCGGCCATGCCGATGTCGGCGACCAGGCAGTCGAGCCGGGCGAAGTCGGGATCGTCGAGCAGCGCGCGCCCGTCGGCCCGCACGCAGGCCTCGCACCCGGCGGACTCGAGGAGCTCGCTCAGGGCCGCGCGGAGGCGGGGGTCGTCGTCGACGACGCCGACGACGGCGGGCGGGGGAGGCGGCATGTGGGGCAGGTTCCTGGCGTCGGTCGAAAGAGGGCGCGGTCGCGGGACGGTCACGGGGGCGCGGCCGGGGCGGGGCGGGCCGGCGCCGTGCAGGGCGGCGCGAGGCTGAAGCCCATGCCCCGCGGCGCGCGGCTGGTTCGCCTCATGCGCGATCGAGGCCGCCAGCTCCGCCAGGCTCGAGGCGCGGGAGGCCTGCGCCAGCCGGTCGAGCGCGCGGCGGAGCTCCTCCTGCGGGCGGACCTCGTCGTCGACGTCCAGCAGCGCCCCGGTCGGCCGGGTCACGACGCCGCCGCCGTCGCGCTGGCCGGCCAGGCGGCTCTCC
Source organism: Albimonas pacifica (assembly GCF_900113695.1). Classification (GTDB taxonomy): domain Bacteria; phylum Pseudomonadota; class Alphaproteobacteria; order Rhodobacterales; family Rhodobacteraceae; genus Albimonas; species Albimonas pacifica. The sequence goes on from NZ_FOQH01000001.1 coordinate 303,422, forward strand.
GCCCGGCGATAGACGCCGTCGGCGCGATGCAGGCGATAGCGCGCCGTCAGGGGCCCGTTCTTCCTCGGCGCGCCCGCGGCGCGGTCGAGCGACGGCGCGGCCGAGACCCGGCGCCAGCGCCAGGCCCCGTCGGCGCGCCGCAGGCGGCGCTCGCTCCCGAAGGTCCCGCCCCGTTCCATCGCCTGCCGCTGCATGGCGCGCACCCGGTCGAGGTCGTCGGGGGGGATCGCCTCGGTCAGCATCGCGCGACAGACCTCGGCGAAGGCGATGCAGGGGGGGCGCTTGACGTCGAAGCTCTCCGCGCGCGGCCGAAACAGCGCGCGACGCTGGGGCCGACGTCGTCGAAGCCGCCGTCCGCCTCGGCGGACCGGGCGTGGACGGTCATGCCCTCGACGATCCTCCGGGCCGCGCGGTCGAGCCTCCGCTCCTGCGCACCGCGCCGGGCGGGACCACGGCGCAGGCCGGACGCCGGCGCCGCGCCCAGGGCCGCGCCGAGCGCCGTGGCGACGAGGGCGGCCAGGATCGGCGGGTCGATCATGCGGCGCGCGCGGCGGTCATGGCGACGCGTCGCCGTCGTCCGGGACCACCGCGGCCCGCTGCGCGGCGGCGATGCGCCCGGCGCGGGCCGGGAGATGCGCGAGGGCCGCCGGCGAGGGCGCGGCGTCGCGCGACGTCCGCCCGGACGGCGCCGGCCGGACCGCCACATGCGCGAGGCGGGCGGCCTCGGCCTCGATCCCGCGTCGCGTCTGGGGCGCGGCGCGGACCGGCAGATCGGGCATCGGACCTCCTCCGCGCCGCCGTCGGCAAGTCCGACGGGGCCGATCCTGCCGCGACCCCGCCCCCCCGGTCGATACTCCAAAGGGAGGATCGACGCGCGCGCCGGCACGCCCGCGCGGACGCCCTGCCGCCCGTGCCGCGCATCCGACCAAGGGCCTAGCGCGCAAGCCCTGCGGCCGATGGCCGGGGCGCCTCCCGGGCCGCATCGTCGGGCCGGGCCGCAGCGCCGCCGCTCCGGCGCCGCGCGGACCCGAGATGCGGAAAGGAGCACGGATATGCAGCGTTCGGAGAAGCCGGGGGCGGGACGGATCGTCGTGGTCGGCGGCACGGGCCTGATCGGCGTCCGCGTGACGGCGCGGCTGCGCGCCATGGGACGCGAGGCGGTCGCCGTCTCGCCGGCCACGGGGGTCGACGCCTATGCCGGCGCCGGCCTGGACGACGCGCTCGCCGGGGCCGAGGCCGTGATCGACCTGGTCAACGCGCCCAGCTGGGAACCGGCGGCTGTCCTCGACTTCTTCCGCACCGCCTCGCGCAATCTCGCCGCGGCGGGGCGGCGGGCGGGGCTGCGCCATCACCTCGCCCTATCGATCGTCGGCGTCGACCGGATGCCGGACAACGCCTACTTCCTGGGCAAGCTCGCGCAGGAGCAGGGGCTGCGCGAGGGCGGCCTGCCCTGGACCGTGGTCCGCTCGACCCAGTTCATGGAGTTCCTGACCGCCATCGCCGACGGCGCCGAGACCGGCGGCGAGGTGCGCGCGCCGGTCGGCCAGCTCCAGCCGATCGCGGCCGAAGACGTGGCCGAGGCGGTCGCGACCGCCGCCCTCTCGCCCCCCGCGATGGGCGTGATCGAGATCGCCGGCCCCGAGCGCGCGCCCCTCGACGCGATGCTGCGCCGCCGGCTCGCCGCCGCCGGCGACCTGCGTCCCGTCCTGAGCGATCCCGACGCCCGCTACTTCGGCGGCCGCGTCGAGGCCTTGTCGCTCGTTCCCCTGGGCGAGGCGCGCCTCGGGCGCCTCGACCTCGACGCCTGGCTGCAGCGCCAGGCCCTTGCCAAGTCCGCCTGAAAGGAGCCGATCCGATGCGCGCCATCGCCCGAACCGCCGCCGCCTGTCTCGCCGCCTGCCTTCTGACGCCCGCCCCCGCGCTTGCGGACGGCGGGACGATCACCCTCGTCTACGACCAGCCGATCCCGAACCTGCCGGGCAAGAGCCTGAAGGGCGTGCTGGTCGAATACGCGCCCGGCGGCTACAGCCCCGCCCATGTCCACGCGCCCTCGGCCCTGATCTACGCCACCGTTCTCGAGGGCGCGGTGAGGATGCAGATCAACGGCGGCGAGAGCAGGGTCTATCGCGCGCTGGAAAGCTTCACCGAGATGCCCGGCGACTTCCATGACGTCAGCTCCAACGCCTCGACGAGCGAGCCCGCCAAGCTGCTCGCGGTCTTCGTGGTGAACAGCGACGAGACCGAGCTGACCACCTTCCGCCCGCACCGCTGACGCGGCGCGCGCCGCCTCCCTCCGTCTCCCGCCCGGGCGCGGGCCGTCGGCGGCCCGCGCCTTCGGCGCGCCCGACGCCCGCGCGCGATGTCCGTCTCCTGCGCGATCCAGAGGGCGGACCCGGCTCATCCCAAGGTCCTGGTCCGCTCGCCCGAGGCCGGATGGAAGGCCCCCGGCCCGGAGCGCACCCTGCGCAGGTCGACGCGTTCCGCCCCCGGACGGGGCGCGCCGACCTCCCGTTCCCTGCAGAGGCGACGTGCCATGCAACACCCTTCCTCCCGGCCGGCCGGCGGCCCGCCCCCCGAAGACCTGGCGCCCGACGGCGTGCTCCGCCGGCGCGTGATGATCGGCGCGGCGGCCGCGGCCGCCGCGTTTTCCCTGCCCCTCGCCGCGGCCGCGCAGGCCCCGGCCTCCTCCCCCTCCATTACCGGAACCGAGCCGATGAGCTTCGTCACCACCCCCGACGGCGTCGAGATCTTCTACAAGGACTGGGGCCCGAAGGACGCCCGGCCCATCGTCTTCCACCACGGCTGGCCGCTGTCCTCGGACGACTGGGACGCGCAGATGCTGTTCTTCCTGGCCAACGGCCACCGCGTCGTCGGCATCGACCGGCGCGGCCACGGGCGGTCCTCGCAGGTCTCCGACGGCCACGACATGGACCACTACGCCGCCGACGCCGCCACGGTGGTGCGCAAGCTGGACCTGAAGGGCGCCGTGCACGTCGGCCACTCGACCGGCGGCGGCGAGGCGCTGCACTACGTCGCCCGCCACGGCCAGCCCGAGGGCCGGGTCGCGGGCCTGGTCCTGATCGGCGCGGTGCCGCCGCTGATGCTCAGGACGGCCGCGAACCCCGGCGGCCTGCCGATGGAGGTCTTCGACGGCATGCGCCGGGCGCTGGCGGCCAACCGCGCCCAGTTCTACCGCGCCCTCCCCGAGGGCCCGTTCTACGGCTACAACCGCGCCGGCGCGGCGCCCTCGGAGGCGGTGATCGCCAACTGGTGGCGGCAGGGCATGATGGGCGGCGCCAAGGCGCATTACGACGGCATCAAGGCCTTCTCGGAGACCGATTTCACCGAGGACCTGAAGACCGTCTCGGTCCCCACGCTGGTGCTGCACGGCGAGGACGACCAGATCGTCCCCATCGCGGATTCGGCGCCGCTGTCGGCGAAGTTGCTCAGGAACGGCGAGCTGAAGACCTACCCCGGCCTGCCCCACGGCCTGTGCACCACCCATGCCGAGGTGGCGAACCGCGACCTGCTCGCCTTCGTGCGCGCCTTGGTCTGAGCCCGGCGCCCGGGCGCGGCGGCGACGCCGGCGCGGCCCAGATGGCGGATCGGGCCGCGGATGCGGATGAAGGCCTCGACCAGATGCCGGCGGCGGCGGGGGGCCGCGGGCGTCGCTCCCGGATCGGCTTGGCAGGGGCGGCGCCGAACCTATGCATCCAGCGGCGCACCGTCTCGTGGGAGACGTCGATCCCGCGCGCGGGCCGCGGGTCCCCCGCATCCCGGCGGCTCAGGGCGAAGCGGAGGTGGAGCCAGACCGCGTGCCGGACGACCGGCGGCAGCCGATGGCGCGCAGGAAACCGGGCGCAGGCCCGGGCCTTTCGCGCCGCGTCTCGGCATTCCACCCGGTCGAGGCGTCGAACCCGGCGGCAGGACGAGGATCTGAACCGGGCCTGCCGCCGAAAACCTGTCCGCGGATCGGAGCCTACCCCGGCGCCTGACGGGGAGGTCGGAATGGATCGTTCCCGCGAAGGCCGTCAGCCGCTGCGCACCTCGCGGAACGGCACGCCCCGATCCGGCTCCGCCTCGCGCGGGAGACCGAGGACGCGCTCCGCGATGATGTTGCGCTGGATCTGGTCGGTGCCGCCGCCGATGGAGGTGAAATAGGCGTTCAGCGCCAGGAAGTTGGCGTCGTCGGCGAGCGGGTGCTCGGGCCCGTCCAGAAGGCTCTCGGCCCCCAGGATGGCGGTGCGCATCCGCGCCTCCTCATGCAGCACGCGCGACATCGCGAGCTTGCCCAGCGACATCACGGGAGAGGAGGTGTCGCCCCGTTCCAGCGCCGCCTTGCCGCGCGCGTTGTTAAGCGCCAGCAGGCGGCGCAGCGCCAGCACGCCCGCCAGGTCCTGGCGCAGCGCCGGGTCGTCCAGCCGCCCCCGGGCGCGGGCCAGCGCCACGAGGTCGTCCGACATCCGCTCCCGCCGCGCGCCGCGGGGCCCTTCGCCCATCACCCCGCGCTCGTAGGCCAGCGCGGTCTGCAGAACCCGCCAGCCGCCGTTCAGCGGGCCGACGATGTTGGCCGCCGGCGCCCGGGCGCCGGCGAGGAACACCTCGTTGAAATGGGCTTCCCCGGTGACCTGGGGAAGCGGGCGGACCTCCACCCCCGGCTGCTTCATGGGCAGCATGAAGAAGGTGATCCCGGCATGCTTGGGCGCGTCCCAGTCGGTGCGCGCGATCAGCATCCCGTAGTCGGCATGCGCCGCGCCGGAGGTCCACACCTTCTGGCCGTCGATCACGTAGTCGTCGCCGTCCCGCTCCGCCCGCGTCCGGATCCCGGCGAGGTCCGAGCCCGCGGCGGGTTCGCTGTAGAGCAGGCAGGTGGTCAGCTCGCGCCGCAGCAGCGGCGGGATCATCGCGCGCTTCATCGCCTCGTCGCCGAGGTCGAAGATCGTGCAGGCGGCGAGGTTGCTCTTGTCCTGGCGCGCGCCGGGGGCGCCGACGCGGGCGAATTCCTCGTCCACCACCAGCGCCTGCTCGACGTCGAGGCCGCGGCCGAACCAGGCCTCGGGCCAGGTCGGCACGCCCCAGCCGGCGTCCAGCACCCGGACGAACCAGGCCTTCACCTCGGGGGGCAGGCGCCACTTGTCCTCGACCGTGGGCAGGTCGTCGCGCCAGTTGGCCGCGAGCCAGGCGCGCACCTCGGCGCGCAGCGCGGCGCGGGCCGGGTCGTCGTCCGCGTCGGGGGCGGCGGCCGATGCCGATGCGGGCGTCGCGGCCGGGTGCTCGAGCGCCGTCAGGAACCGCTCGCGATGGAACGGGGCGGCGCCGAAAAGCTGCGCCGTGGCGCGGGCCCGGCGCAGGTAGAGATGGGCCGGATGCGCCCAGGTGAAGGCGATGCCGCCATGCATCTGGATCGCGTCCGCGGCCACGCGTCCGCAGGCCTCGGCGCAGGCGAACGCGGCCAGCGGCACGGCGGACGCGGCCCGCGCGCCGCCCTCGGCCAGCGCCTCGGCGGCGTCGCGGGCGGCGGAGGTCGCGGTCTCCACGTCCAGCAGGCGGTCGGCGGCCATGTGCTTGATCGCCTGGAAGCTGCCGATGGGCCGGCCGAACTGGATGCGGGTCCGGGCGTAGTCGACGGTCATCTCGAACACCCGCCGGGCGCCGCCGGCCTGCTCTCCCGCCATCGCGACCAGCGCGAGGTCCAGCGCCGCCCGGATCGGCGCCCAGCCCGGGCGGCCGACCTGCACGGCGGGCGCGTCCCGGAAGTCGATCCGGGAAAGGCGCAGGGTCCGGTCGAAGGTCGGCAGGGGCGTGCGCGTCACGCCCGGGGCGTCGGCCGCCACCGCGAAGAGGCCGATCTCCTCCCCCGTCCGCGCCGCGACCAGCAGCAGGTCCGCGGCCTGGCCGTGGGTCACGTAGTCCGCGACGCCGGTCAGCGAGGCGGCGTCGCCCGCGCCCGTGGCGCAGACCGCGACTCCCTCCGGCGTCCAGTCCCCGCGCGTCGAGGTCAGGGCCGCGGTGGCGATCGTCGTGCCCGCGGCGATTCCCGGCAGATGCGCCGCCTGCGCCGCGCGGTCGCCGCTGGCCGCCAGCAGCCCCGCGGCGAGCACGGAGGAGGACAGGAACGGCGAGCAGAGCAGCGCCGCGCCCATCGCCTCGGCCACCGGTTCCAGCTCCACCGGACCGAGGCCGGCGCCGCCGAATTCGGGAGCGACCAGCAGGCCGACCACGCCCATCGCGGCCAGCTCGCGCCACAAGGCGGGATCGAAGCCCTCGGGCGTCTCCATGGCGGCGCGGACGGCGGCTTCCGTGCTGCGGTCGCGCAGCAGCGCGGCGACCGCGTCGCGGATCGCGCGGCGCTCCTCGATCGTGGTGTGAATCACGTCGGCATCCTCCCGGCAGCCGTGTCCGCGGCGATCCGAGCGCCGCCGGCCCGCCTTCGACGGGCGGGTCCGGGAGCTACCGTAAGGGCCCCTTCGATCTTTTCCAAGCAGGGCGCGCGGCGATCCGGCGTTCGGCAGCCTCTTCGCGATGCGCCCGCGCCGCGGCCTTGCGGGATCTCGGCCTGGAGGTCCGCCCCGTGACCGACGCCCGGTCGAACGACCGGGCCGAAGTCTCCCCTCGCCCCACCCGCAAGCGGAAGCGCCGCCGTATCAGGCGATCGCTCGATGACGTGACGGCGCCGGTGCGGCGCATGCCCGGGCCTGTCGCATCGCGCTCCGGGCCGCCATCCGGTCTACGTGTCGACGCCCGCGACCCCTTGCGCCTTGCCCAGCATCGATCGTCCGGCGACGCCGAGGGCGCCGTGGTAGAGCGCGGCGTGAGCGAGGATCGCGACGCCGACCCCGGTCACGCCCGAACGGTCCGCAAGCAGCAGCGCCAGCGGCAGGTACAGGGCCGCCGCGGCGGACTGGATCGCCAGCGCCGAGCCGGCGCGGTTGGCGGCCAGATAGGCGGGTTCCAGGGCGAAGCCGAGCGCCCCGATCAGCGCGCCTGCGGTCAAGAGCTGGAACAGCGGCGCATGGCGCGCCATCTCCGGCCCGTAGACATGCGCGACCAGCGGGTCGAGCACGGCGAACAGCACCGCCGCGAAGATCAGCGCCGCGAGCGCCGTGGTCCAGAGCTGCCGGACCAGGAAGCGCGCCAGCGCCTGCCACTCGCCGCGCGCGGTCAGCCGCGACAGGTCCGGCAGCACCAGCGGGCCGAGAACCCGCGCGGGCTTGGCGATCGAGGCCGCGAACTGGCGCGCGATCTCGAAGGCGCCGGCCGCCTCGGCGCCGAGACGCGCGCCGACCAGCATCGTGGTCAGATGGCTCACCGACAGCTGCACCGTGCTGGCGGCGTTGGTGAGCAGGAGGAACCGCCAGACCCCCGGAAACCGCGTGCCCGCGCGGAGCCACGGGGTCTCGAACCGCGGCCGCAGGCGACGGCGGCGCATCTCGCGCGCGAAGACCGCGAACACCCATGCGCCGCTGAGCACCGAGGCCGTGAACCAGGCGGCGGCGATATGCAGGGCGCCGCCGTCCAGCGCGACGGCCGCCCCGACCCCGACCAGGCGGAAGACCGCGTTCAGCGCGTGCTGCGCGGCCAGCACGTCCACCCGGTCGAACAGCCTGAGCGCGCCGTTGGGCGTGGCCTGCATGATGAAGGGGATGCAGATCAGGAACCAGGGCGCGAACTCGGCCACCGCCTCGGGCCATTCGAACAGGTCCCGCGCCAGCGGAAGGAAGGCCAGCGCGGCGCCGATCGCCGCGAGGCTGGCGACGATGTCGAGCCCCAGCGCGAAGCCCAGCAGGTTCTCGAGCCCGCGGCGGTCCCGCGGGGCCTCCAGCATGGCGCCGTAGCGCAGGATCGCCTGCCAGGACTGGAACTTCAGCACGTCGGAGAACAGGCGCGCATAGGCGTGCAGCAGCAGCGCGACGCCCAGGTCGCCGAGCCCGAAGGCGCGCAGCGCCAGCGCGCTGGTCGCCAGGTTGACGAGCCCGAAGACCGCGCGTCCGCCCAGCAGCAGGCCGGCGTTGCGGATCAGGCGTCCATGAATGGTGTCGCGGCGGATCAGGATCGGCTCTCCTGCGGGGCGGCGCGGGCGGCGGCGGCCCCCATCTACAGGCCGCCGCGCCCGCGAGGCAATCTCAGCGCCAGCGATCCGAGACGGCGCCGGTCTCGAGGAACTCGGCGACGATCGCGGCGCCGCGCTCGGAGGCGGGCATGTCCCCTTCGGGGCGCTCCTCGTCGCGCGCCTGGCGCTGGACCGGTTCCCAGCGCGGAAACTCCGCCATCGCCCGGTCGAGCGCCGCGTCGAGCTGCGCGGGGTCCGAGATCACCGGGCCGAAGCTCCAGGCGCGGAAATCCGCCCCCTGCGGGTCGGCGCCGTGGGCGTTGAGGAACACGCAGGGGCGCGGCTGCTGGATGAACTCGTAGATCTGGCTCGACTGGTCGCCCAGATAGAGGTCGGCCGCCCGGAGATAGGTCATGTCCACCGAGGCCCGCGAGCCGAGGTCGATGCGCAGGCCAGGGCCGCTCCGGAACCGGCGGGGCAGGCTGGCGCCGCGGGTGAAGCGGCGGCGGAACAGCAGCACATGCGGCGCGAAGATCAGGTTCCAGCGGTCGGAGCGGGCGAAATGGTCCAGGACCTGCGGACCGAAGCGCCGCCAGGAGGTCTTCGCCGCGCTCTGGGTGGGGTTGTAGATCACCACCGGCCGGTCGTCGTCGAAGAGCCGGGGCCGCGGGCCCCGGGCCAGCTCGAACTTCGGGTAGCCGGCGATCCCCCAGGCCCCCTCCCGCAGCCGTCCGCGCGCCTGGGCGATGCGGGCGATGCGGCGGCTCTGCACCAGGCGCAGGTCGGCGCGGTCGCTGCGGGGATCCATCAGGCCCAGCGGACGGCCGAAGGGGTCGGGCGTGCCGTGCCCGGTATGGATCAGCCGCAGGCGCGAGAGACGGGGATCGTCCTTCAGCGACAGGCTGGTCAGCTCCGGGGTCAGCAGCGCGTCGAGGCCGGCGAACATCTCCCGCGAGGCCTTCAGCACGGCGGTCTTGCGATAGAAGGCGACGTGACGCAGCGCCGGGTCCAGGAGCCGGGCGTGGAGCGGGACGGGCAGACGCTCGATCCGCGCCCGTTGGCCGGGGTGCAGCCGGCCGATGTCGGCGGCGAAGGCGGCCTCGGCCTCGGTCGAGCACAGCACGCGCACCGTCCACTCCGGGCGCAGCCGCGACAGCGCGAAGGCGTAGGGCGCGACATGCGGAACCTGGTGCGGTTCGTAGTGGTTGAGCAGGACGCCGACATGCATCAGAGAGTTCTCCTGTTGCCGGCGGCCTAGCGGCTTCGGCCGGGGCCCGCAACGGCCGCGCCTTCCAGTGGCCTCGGAAATCTGGCACAGGCTCGCATCCGCAGATGGAATGCGAGGCGAGACCGCATGGACACGGGGCTGAGAATGCAACGCGAGACCACGGGGAACGGCGCCGTCCACGCCGCCACCTTCGCCGAGGCCCTGGCGGGGCTCGATGCGGCCGAGGAAGGACTGTTCTTCTTCGGGCCCCGCGGCGCCCTGCGCGAGGAGCTGCCCTTCGCGCGCCTCGCCGAGGAGGCGGCGGACGCGGCGGGCCGCCTGCTGGGCCTCGGCCTCGCGCCCGGCGACCGGGTGGGCATCCTCGCCGAGACCGAGGCCGACTTCGTCCGGGCCTTCTGCGGCTGCATCCTGGCGCGCCTGCTGCCCTGTCCGATGCCGCTGCCGGTCGCCTTCGGCTCCCGCGCCGTCTACGCCGAGCAGCTGCGCCGCATCGCCGACGTCGCCGACATCCGGGCCGCGCTGGCGCCCGCGGAATTCGCCGACTGGGCGGCGGAGGGTCTGGCCGACCGCCGGCTCGTGCACCTGGGGACGCTCGCGGAAGTCACGGCGACGCCCGAAGCTCTGCCCCCGCCGCCCGCGCCCGGGGATCTCGCCTATCTCCAGTTCTCCTCCGGCACGACCCGGGCGCCGAAGGGGATCGCGGTGACCCATCGCGCGCTGATGGCGAACCTGCGCGGCATGGGGCATGACGCGCTGGACGTGGGGCCGCAGGATCGCGGGGTCAGCTGGCTGCCGCTCTATCACGACATGGGGCTGGTGGGCTCCCTGCTGATGCCCATCGCGATGGGCATGTCGGTGGATCACCTCGCCACGCGCGACTTTATCCGCCGGCCGGGCCTGTGGCTCGAGCTCGCCGCGGCGCGGCGGGCCACGATCTCCTACGCGCCCAGCTTCGGCTACCAGCTCGCGGCGCGGCGGGCGCGGCTGAGCGGGGACGCGGATCTCTCGGCCTGGCGCGTCGCGGGGATCGGCGGCGACATGGTGCGCCCCGAGGCGCTGGACGGCTTCGCCGAGACCTTCGCCCCCGCCGGCTTCCGCCGGGAGGCGTTCCTGCCCAGCTACGGCCTCGCCGAGGCCACGCTCGGCCTCTCCTTCTCCCGCCGGGACGCGGGCTGGCGTCTCGCCCGTCCGGCCGGCGACGGCGCGGCGGCGGTGGTCTCCTGCGGGGCGCCGCTGCCGGGCCACCGGATCGAGATCCGCGACGACGCCGGCCGGCCGCTGCCCGAGGGGACCGCCGGGCGCGTCCACGCCTGGGGGCCGAGCCTGATGGAGGGCTATTTCCGCGACCCCGCGCAGACCGCCGAGGCGCTGGCGGACGGCTGGCTCGACACCGGCGATCTGGGGTTCCTGCGGGACGGGGAGCTTGCGATCACCGGGCGGGCCAAGGATCTGGTGATCCTCAACGGCCGCAACATCTGGCCGCAGGACCTGGAATGGGCGGTCGAGGACGCCGTGGCGGGGCTGCGCAGCGGCGACGTCGCCGCCTTCGGCGAGATGCCGGAGCAGGGCCCCGAGGAGCTGGTGCTCGTCGTGCGCTGCCGTCCGCGCGACCCCGAGGCGCGCGCCGCCCTGCGCGCGCAGGTGGAGGCGGCGCTGGCCGCGGCGACCGGGCTGAAGGCGCGGATCGCGCTCTCCGACGACGGGCTTCCCCGCACCAGTTCCGGCAAGCTGAGCCGCGCCCGCGTGCGCGACGCGTATCGCAGCGGCGGCTACGACGGGTGACCCGCCTGGCGGCCGTCACCGGCGCGGGGGGCTTCGTGGGGAGCCATGTCCTGCCTGCGCTCGCGGCCGCCGGCTGGAGGCTCCGGATCCTTGCGCGCCGGTCGCCCGAGCTTGCCTTCGGGCCGCGGGACCCGGTCGAGACGACGCCCGGCTCGCTCTCCGACCCCGAGGCGCTGCGCGCGCTGGTCGACGGGGCGGACGCGGTGATCCACATCGCCGGCGCGGTGAAGGCCCGCTCGCGGGACGGGTTCCTCGCGGCCAACGCAGACGGCGCCGAGGCGGCTGCGCGGGCCTGGCGCGAGACGGCGCCGGGGGCGCGCTTCGTCCTGCTGTCCTCGATGGCCGCGCGGGAGCCGCAGCTCTCCGACTACGCGGCCTCCAAGCGGGAGGGCGAGGCCCGCGTCGCCGCCGTGGCGCAGGGCGCGCCCTTCGCCGTGCTGCGGCCCTGCGCCGTCTACGGCCCTGGCGACCGGGCGACGCTGCCGCTGTTCCGCAGCGCCCGCCTGCCCGTGCAGGTCGTGCCGGGCGGGGAGGAGGCGCGGATCTGCATGGTCTCGGTCTGGGACCTGGCGGCCGCCGTCGCCGCCGCGGTCGAGGCGCCGGCGGGCATCTACGAGGTCGCCGACGCCCGGACCGGAGGCTACGGCTGGCGAGAGATCGCCGCCGCGCTGGCCGCCGCGGCCGGGGAGCGGCCGGAGGGCGAGGCGGACGGTCCCCCGGCGCCGGCCCGCCCGGCGCCGACGCTGCGCACGCCGCGCCCGGTGCTGCAGGCGGTCGGGCGGCTGGGCGACCTGCGCGCGCGCCTGCTGGGGCCGGGAATGGTGGGATCGGGAAAGATCCGCGAGGCGCTCCACCCCGACTGGAGCTCGGCGCCCGAGCGTCAGCTTCCCGCCGCGCTCTGGTCCGCGCGCATCGACCTGGCGCCGGGTCTCGCGGCCACGGCGCGCTGGTATCGGGCCCAGGGCTGGCTTCGGCCCTGATCGCCGACGTCGGAGGTTGCCGTCGCGCGCGGTATTGTCAAACGTGACGGATCGGTTACGGTTTCCGCTCGACAGCATGACGGGACAGCGAGGCTGACGATTCCTCACATTCAAACCTGGTCCGATGCAGACGCCCGCACGACCACGAACGCGATCATTCTGAGCGCCGGCCAGGGAAAGCGTCTTTCGCCGCTGACGGACGTGCGCCCGAAATGTCTGATCCCGGTCCGGGGCGTGCCGATTCTCGGCTGGCAGCTGCGGGCCCTGGCGGCCTGCGGCGTCACCGACATCACGGTCGTCACCGGCTTCGAGGCGGAGTCGGTGCAGTCCGCGGTGCGCTCCCTCAACGTGGATGCCGACGTCGCGTGCATCGTCAATCCGTTCTACTCCATCGCCGACAACATCGGCTCCTGCTGGACCGCGCGCGATCGCTTCGGGCCGGACACGCTGCTGCTGAACGGCGACACGCTGTTCGGCCCCGAAACGCTGCGCCGGCTGCTGGAGCAGGCCGGGACCGGGATCACCGTCGCCATCGACCGCAAGCCGGTCTACGACGCGGACGACATGAAGGTCAGGGTGAGCGACGGTCGCCTGCGGCGGATCGGCAAGACCCTGGAAGGACCCGTCGACGGCGAGTCCATCGGCATGATCCGGATGCGCGACGACGGCGGCGCGCGCTTCGTCGACGCCCTGTCCCGGACGCTCAGCGATCCGGCCGCCCTGCGTCTTTGGTACCTGTCGGTGATCGACCGGCTGGCCGACGAGGGCGACGGCGTGGGCGTCGCCTCGATCGAGGGCCTGCCCTGGTGCGAGGTCGACTTTCCCCGTGACCTGCCGGTGGCCGAGGAGCGCGTCGCCGCGTTCGTCTGGCCCGGCGAACAGGCGAGGCAGACGGGTGTCCTCTAGCCCCGCTCGTCCCCTGCAAGGAACCGCCGAATGACCGAAGGCCTGGAGCAACGGATCCTCGAGCTTCTCCGCGCGCAGGGCGCCGCGGAGGGCGAGCTGACCGCGCAGAGCAACATCATCGCCGACACCTCGCTCGATTCCGTGAGCGTGATGGACCTGGTTCTGGAACTGGAGGACGAGTTCGACGTCGCCATCCCGCTCGGCCGGATCGCCGAAGTGAAGACGGTGGCGGATCTCGCCGACGCGATCCGAGACCTGCGTTCCGCAGGCGTGCAGTGAGGCGGAAGAGGTAGCATGGGACTCAACAGAAGGGCCGCGGCGATCCGCGCGGCCTACGGCGATCTGCGCGCCCAGGGGCGCGACCCGGCCGCGCTCCGCTTCGACGCCGTCTCCTCGCCCACCCAGGGGCGCCTCGAGGGGCGCGACGTCACCCTGTTCGGCACCAACAACTATCTCGGCCTGACCTTCGATCCGGTCTGCGTCGAGGCGGCGGCCGACGCGGCCCGCGCCTGGGGCGCGGGGACCACGGGGTCGCGCATCGCCAACGGCAGCTACGGCGCGCACCTGATGCTGGAGCAGGAGATCGCGGCCTTCTACGCCAGGCGCGGGGCGGTGGTGTTCTCGACCGGCTACCTGGCCAATCTCGGCGTGATCTCGGCGCTCGCCGAGAAAGGCGATCACCTCCTGATCGACGCCGACAGCCACGCCTCGATCTATGACGGCTGCCGGCTGAGCGACGCGGACACCATCCGCTTCCGCCACAACGATCCCGAAAGCCTCGCCCGGCGGCTCGCCCGCCTTGAGGGGACGCCCGGCGACAAGATCATCGTGGTCGAGGGGATCTACTCGATGCTCGGCGACGCCGGCCGCCTGCGCGAGATCGCGGCGGTGAAGCGGGAGGCGGGACCGGACGTCTACCTCCTGGCCGACGAGGCGCATTCCCTGGGCGTGCTCGGCGCCAACGGGCGCGGCAAGGCCGAGGCCGACGGGGTCGAGGCGGACTGCGACTATGTGGTCGGCACCTTCTCCAAGAGCGTCGGCTCGGTCGGGGGCTTCTGCGTCTCCGACAGGGAGGAGCTGGATGCGCTGCGCTCCTATTCCCGGCCCTACATGTTCACCGCCTCGATGACCCCCGCGACGGTGGCCGGCGCGCGCGCCGGCTTCGCGCAGATGCAGGCGCGTCCGGAGCTGCGCGACCGGCTGTGGGACAACGCCCGCCGCCTCTACGCCGCGCTCGACGCGCTGGGCTTCGCGCTGGGGCCGGAGCCGAGCCCGGTGATCGCGGTTCAGCTTGCGGACGCGGCCCAGGCGGTGGCGCTGTGGAACGCGCTGATCGACGCCGGGCTCTACACCAACGTGGCCCTGCCGCCGGCCACGCCCAACGGGATCTCGCTGCTGCGCGTCTCCGTCTCCGCGGCCCATACCCCGGCCGAGATCGACTGGGCGGTGGAGGTCTTCGCGGCCGCGGGCGTCGCCATCGGGGTCCTGCCGCTCAGCGCAGGCGCTTCTCGCGCAGCAGGCGCAGCATGACGACCGGCGCCGCCAGCCAGGGCAGGCGGCGCTCCCACGGTCTCAGCTCCAGCGGGCGGCCGCCATGCCGCTCGATCTTCGAGACGATGTAGGGCAGGCCGCCGCGGAAGGTGAAGGCGGCCTTCACCAGCCGCGCGAGGTTCAGCGCCTTGCCGATGCGGCGCCGGCGTCCCCAGGCCCGCGCCGCGCGCCGACGCGCCTGCGCGTCGGGCCGGGCCGGAGCGATCAGCGTCTCGTGCAGCAGCCGCCAGCGTTCGGGCGCCGCCGCGACCAGGTCGCGGGACCGGCCCGCCGGCTCCACCCGCAGCTCCGCGCCGTAGGTGGCGGCGAAGAGGTCGCGCCAGACCGTCTCGGCGTCGCGCGCCTCGCTGAGCCGCGCCGCCCACCAGGAGGCCGTCGCCGCAGCCTCCTCCAGCGCCTCCAGCACCGCCGCGCGCGCCGCCGCGTCCCGGGCGTGGAGCAGGCGGACGGGCTGGGCGAACCGCGCCCAGAGCGTGGTGTCGCGCGAGCGCACGCGCATCCGGCGGCGGAAGGCGGCCAGCGTCAGCACCGCGACCTTCGCCGCCGCCTCCCCCTGCCGTTCGTGGTGGACGTTGGGCGGCAGCATGCGGCAGCCCGCGGCGGCCAGTCCGGGGCCGCTCCAGTCCCGCGCCCGGTCGGTCAGCACGTAGAGGTCCATCAGCCCGGAGCCGGCGTCGTCGCGCATCATCGCGCCGTAGAACAGCACCGCGACCACGCCCGGCCGCGCGGCGAAGCGCTCGGCGAAGGCGCGCGCGGCGGGGGGCGCGGGGGCGTCCGCCTCGGCGGCGATCAGCGAGCGCAGGGGATCGGGCAGGGCGCTCATGACAGGAACGTCAGCGTCTCGGCGGCGGAGAGGCGCACGGGGCCGGCGGCCTCGAACCGCTCGCCGTCCATCACGAAGGCGGGGGCGCCCAGCTCGAGCGTCGCGGCGCGCCCGCTGCGATATCCGGCGCGCCGCATCCAGCCCGTCGGCCGCCCGGCGAGGGCGAAGGCCAGGCCCAGGGCCAGGTGCGGGGCGGGCGCCGGCGCCTCGGTCCAGCGGATCGGATCGTCGCCCTCGCCCCAGAACGGATCGAGCCCCGGCAGCAGCGGCCCCTCGAGCGTGGTCGCGACGCCGGCCAGCGCGCGGCCGGGCCCGAGCCCCCGTTCGACGCCGCGGCGCAGCGAGGTGGCCTCCGCCCCGAAGGCGGCGCGGCGCAGGGTCGCGAGGATGGTGCGCGCCACCTGCGGCGCGCCGCGGCCGCGGCCTTCCTCGGCGGCGATGCGCGTCGCGGTCTCGTAGGCGCCCCAGCCGAGGATGAAGCCGCGCAGCGGGGGCGCGCCCTCGCGCTCGGCGCGCAGCAGGCGCAGGCGCCGCTCCCGGCCGCCGCCGGCGCGGAGGCGCGCGATCTCCGCCGGTTTTGCCGCGCCGGCGTGGCGGGCGACCAGGTTGGTGTTGCCGCCCGCGATTACGGCGAGGCGCGGCGGGCGGGGGAAGGCGTCGGGCAGGCGGCTCGCGATCTCGCGCAGGGTGCCGTCGCCGCCGTCGACGATCAGCAGCTCGATCCCCTCGGCGGCCAGCGCGGCCAGCGTCGCGTCCAGCCGGTCGGGCCCGGTCAGCTCCACCTCCCGCACGTCGCCGGCAAGCGGCGTCGCGGGCCGCCCCCGGTTGCGGGCGCTGGCGGGATTGCGCAGCCGCGCCGCGCGCATCAGGCCTGGGCCATCCAGGGGACGAGCGGGCCCCGGCGGGCGGCGAGGAAGGCCTGCCCGATGCGCAGCGCGTGGACGCCGAAGCACAGCGCCGTCCAGGCCGCGACGGCGATCAGCCCCTCGCGCGGGGCGCCCAGCAGCGCCGCGGCCGTGAGGATCACTAGATTGGGGTTCCGGCGCGCGGTGATCTGGCGGAACAGGCTGTCGAAGCGCCGCCAGACATGCATCTCGATCCCGAAGCGGGCGATGAACAGCCCCTCCTCGCCCCGCTGCAGCACGTAGCCCGCGACGATCACCGCCACCGCCGCGCCGCCGTCGCCCAGCGGATCGCCCGCCGCCGCGCAGCCCGCCGCCCAGGCCCACCACCAGAACGGCGGATGCACGAGGTCGATGCCATGGTCGAGCACGTCGCCGAACCGCGACGCGCTCAGCGTGGTGCGCGCGAGCTTGCCGTCCACGGTGTCGAGGAAGGTCATCGCCCAGGCCGCGGCCAGCCCCCAGCCGAAGGCGCCGATCCAGAACAGCCAGAAGGCGACGAGCACCAGCACGCCGCTGGCGACCGTCACCTGGTTGGGCGTGACGCTCGCCCGCGCGCACCAGCGCGTGACGGGCAGGGCGAGCGGGGGCCAGACATGCTTGGTGACCGCGTCGGTGACGCCCTTGTAGGAGGCGTCGAACAGCGCCTGCTCCACCCGCGGATCCTCCGCCCGCAGCACGAAGGGCGCGTTGCGTCGCCGCAGCTTCGGATCGTAGCCGCCGGCCAGCGCCTCGGCCGTGGTCGGCGCGGCGCCGGGCGGCAGGACGCCCTCGGCCAGCGCCCGCGTCGCCGCCTCGGCCCCCTCGGGGGCGAAGCGGACGGCCACGGGGAGCGCCTCGGCGTCGACCAGCCAGGTTCCCTCGGGCGCCGCCAGCAGCGCCCGCAGGACCGAGGCGTCGTAGACCCGGTCCCCGCGCAGCGCCGCCTCGGCGTCCGCCTCCGCGGGCTGCGCGTCCAGCCGCGCCAGCTGGCGCGTCAGCCGCGTCGTCGCGTCGAGGCCGAAGGCCGTCGCGTCCGAGTCTTCCACGATCTGCACCCTGCGCACTCGCGTTCCCTTTCCCGTGCATTGCCGCCGCCGCCGTCATGCCTCTATGGTTCGGCTGCGAATGTCCATGGCCGGCTCGAAGGTCCCCCACCCTGACGCTTTCCCTCCGTCTTGCCCAGATCAGCGACCTGCACCTGCTTCTCGGGACGCCGACGCTGCGCCAGTCCCTCGGCAAGAGGGGGCTGTCGCAGCTCGGGCGGGCCACGGGGGTGCGGCGGCGCCACGACATGCGCGTGGCCGAGGCGCTGATCGACGACCTCGCGGCGCAGGCGCCGGACCTGGTCGCGGTGACCGGCGATCTCGTCCATCTCTCGCTTCCGGCCGAGTTCGAGGCGGCGCGCCCCTGGCTCGCGCGGCTCGGCCCGGCCGGGCGCGTGGCCACGATCCCGGGCAACCACGAGGCGCTGGCGCGCGGCTGGGACGGCCCGATGCGCGCCGCCTGGGGCGAAATGACCGGGGGCGACGACGGCCCCGGCTTTCCCTGGCTGCGCCGCGTCGGCGGGGTCGCGGTGATCGGGCTGTCGAGCGCGGTCGCCACGCCGCCCTTCCTCGCCACGGGGCGGATCGGGAGCGAACAGCTCGCCGCGCTGCGCCGGCGCCTGGACGCGGCGAGGGCCGGGGGCGCGCCCGCGGTGGTGCTGGTCCACCATCCGCCGACCGAGCTTCTGTCCCGCCGCAAGAGCCTGACGGACGCGGCCGCGCTGCGCGCCGTGCTGGCCGAGGGGGGCGCGGCGCTGGTGCTTCACGGCCACGCGCATCGCGCGCTGCTGTCGTGGATCGACGCGCCGCACGGGCGCATCCCCGTCCTCGGCGCGCCCTCGGGCAGCGCCCCGGCCGATGATCCGCGCGGTCCCGGCGCCTGGCGGCTGTTCCGGGTCTCGGGCGAGCGGGGGGCGGTGCGGGTCGCGATGCACGAACGCCGGATCGGCCGCGACGGGACGGTGCAGGACGGGCCTGCGCTGGTCTTCGCGCTGCCGGCGCCGGCCGGGACCCGGGACGCCGCCTGATGCTCGGGGGCGTCGCGGATCGGCATCTCCTGCGGCTGATGCTGCCGCGCATGGCGCAGGCGCTGCTGATCGCCATGGGCGCCCTGCTGATCGAGCGGCTGCTGCGGCTGTTCGACCTGGTCGCGGGCGCCGGCGTGGGCGTCGCGCCGCTGCTGGGGATGCTGGCCAGCCTGCTGCCGCACTACCTGGGCCTGGCGCTGCCGCTGGCCTTCGCCATCGGCACGCTGGGGGTCCTCGCCTCGCTGTGCCAGAACAACGAGGCCGACGTGCTCGAGGCGGCGGGCTGGTCGGTGCGCCGGATCGGGGCGGTGTTCGTGCTGTGCGGCGGGCTGCTGGCGATGCTCAGCCTGATCCTGTTCGGCTATGTGCAGCCCTACAGCCGCTACGCCTACCGCACCCTCGCCCACGCGCTGAGCGAGGGGGGCTGGGTGGGGCCGATCGAGCAGAACGTGTTCCTGCACGTCGGCGACGACCTGATCATCTCGGCCGAGGACGCCGATCCGACCGGCCTCGTGCTCAGCCGCGTCTTCGTCGTCGAGCGGCGCGACGGCCAGGAGACCGCGACCACCGCCGCCCACGCCGTGGTGGATCCGCGGCCGGCGCAGGGGGTGGTGGGCCTGATCCTTTTTGACGGCACCACCATGCTGGCGGGGGGGGCGCGCCTCGATTTCACGCGCCTGCGCCTCGAGCACGAGTTCGACCTGGCGCAGAGCCCGTTCCGCCCGCGGGGCGGCAGCGAACGGGAGCTGACCCTGTCGGAATTGTCCGTGCGCATGACGGGAGAGGACGGATTGCCACCCGAAGCCCGCTACGCCACGGAGTTCCATGCCCGGATCGCCCGGTCGGTCTCGATGATCGCCGTGGCGCTGCTGTCGGTGCCGCTGGGCGTGTCGCGAAAGCGCTCCCCGACCTGGCCGCGCATCGCCATCGCCGTCGCGATCCTGACCGGGTTCCACCATCTGCTGCTGTTCGCGGAAACGCTCGGCACGCTCGGCCGCATGGACCCGGCGCTCGCGGTCTGGAGCGTCACGGGGGGCTTTCTGCTGTTGTCCGGCTGGCTTTACATGTCGACCCAGAGCCAGGGGTCGCGCTCCTCGCTCCGGCTGGTGCTGCGGGCCATCGACCGGGTGCGGCCGGCCCCGCGGCCCGACAACCCGTGACCCTGGGCCTGTACCTTTCGCGCCAGATCCTGCGGCGGATCCTGGGGGCGGGCGCGACGCTGCTGCTGCTCGGGCTGACGCTCGATCTCGCGGCGAACGGCGCCCCGGTGGCGGAGGAGGGGGGGAGCCGCGCGCTCCTCGAATACGCGCTGCTGCGGCTGCCGCTGCTCGCCGTCACCCTGACCCCGCCCGCGATCCTGATCGGCGCCGCGCTGGGCTTCCTGATGCTGGCCGCCCGCAGCGAGCTGACCGCGCTGCGCGCGGCCGGCGCGGGCACGCTGCGCCTGCTGGCGTTGCTGGTCCCGCTCGCGCTCGTGCTGGGCGCGGCCAACGGTCTGCTGGGCGACCGGCTGCGCTCGCAGTCCGAGGCCCGCCTCGCGGAGCGGTTCCCGAGGGCCTCGGAGACGCAGCTGCAGACCGAGGACCTGTGGGTCCGCGGACCTGGCGTCGTCGCCAGCTTCGCCCATATCGCGCCGGATGCCCGCTCGGCCGAGGGCGTCACGCTCCACCTGCTCGACGACGACGGGCGGATCGCGGGCCGGATCGCGGCCGCCTCGGCGCAGCGGGAGGCCGGCGGCTGGCTGCTGACGGAGGCGCGGGTGCGCCCCCTGGGCGGCCGCCTGGAGACGCATCCCACCTATCGCTGGTCGTCCGCGATGGGCCCGGCCGAGATCCTGCGCTTCGCCGGCGGAGAGGCGTCGACCTCGGCGGAGGCGGCGGCGGTGCTGGCGGGGGACCTGCAGGCGGTGCGGGGCGACGCCTATTACCGCACCCGGCTGATGCGCGGCTACGCCGACTGGCTGGTTCCCGCCGTCCTGATCCTGCTCGCCGCCCGCGCCGGCTTCGCCCATGGCAGGATCGGCGACGGCGCGCGCAAGGCGGGCTCGGCGGTGGCGCTCGGCTTCCTCTACATTGCGATCGACGGTTTCGCCGCGGCGATGTCCCAGACCGGCGCCGTCTCGGCCCCCGTCGCCGCCTTCGCCCCGCTGGCGGCCTTCGCCGCCCTCGGTCTATGGAGCGTGGTCACGCATGAAGGATGAGGAGGCCGCGGTGAACGACCCGACCCGGACCGGCACGACGGTGAAGCAGGCGGTCTCGCGCGCCGACGTCGCGGCTTTCATCGATCTGCCGGGCCGCGTCGCCGCGCAGGACCCGCACTGGATCGAGCCCCTGCGCATGGAGCGCAGGCAGCTGCTGTCGCCCCGCGGCAACCCGTTCTTCCGCCATGCCGACGTGCGCCTGTGGCTGGCCCTGCGCGACGGCCGGCCGGTGGGCCGGATCAGCGCCCAGCTCGATCGCCTGGCGGCGCCGGACGCGGGGCGGCGGGTGGGCTCCTTCGGCATGATCTCGGCCGAGGATCCCTCGGTCCTGCCGTCGCTGTTCGAGGCCGCCGAGGACTGGCTGCGCGGCCTGGGGGCCGGGCTGGTCCGCGGGCCGTTCAACCTCTCGGCCAACCAGAGCTGCGGGCTGCTGGTCGACGGCTTCGACACGCCCCCCTACCTGCTGATGGAGCACGATCCCCGCTGGCTGGGCGCGGCGGTGGAGGCCTGCGGCTATGCGCGCGCGCGCGACCTGGTGGCCTACGAGCTCGACCTCGCCGCCCGGCTTCCCGACCGGCCGCGGCGCATCGCCGAGCGCACGGCGCAGGAGGTCGCTGTCCGCTCGGTGAACATGCGGCGCTTCCCGGCGGAGATCGAGGTCATCACCGACATCTTCAACGACGCCTGGGCCGACAACTGGGGCTTCACCCCCCTCACCGAGGCCGAGATCGACGCGATGGCCCGGGAGATGCGGCCGCTGATCGACGCCGACCTGGTCAAGATCGCCGAGATCGACGGGCGGCCGGTCGCCTTCATCGTGCTGCTGCCCAACCTCAACGAGGCGATCCGCGACCTGAACGGGCGGCTGCTGCCCTTCGGCTGGGCGAAGCTGCTGTGGCGGCTGAAGGTCTCGGGCCTTCGCACCGGCCGGGTGCCGCTGATGGGCGTGCGGCGCGAGATCTCGGGGACCGTGCTGGGCAAGGCGATCCCGCTGATGCTGATCTATGCGCTCGAGGCCCGCGCCCTGGCCAGCGGCCTGGAGCGGATCGAGCTGAGCTGGCTGCTGGAGAACAATCTGCCGGTCCGCCGCATGATCGAGCAGCTCGGCGGCCGGCTGACCAAGACCTGGCGCATCTACGAGAAGCCGCTGTGACCTGGTCGGCGCTGGTCCTGGCCGGGTCGCGCGGGGCGACGGACCCGGTGGCCCGGGCGGCCGGGGTCTCCCACAAGGCCTTCGCGCCGCTCGCGGGGCGGCCGATGCTCGCCCACGTGCTCGACGCGCTCGCCGCCGCGCCGGAGGTCGGGCGCGTCGCGGTCTCGATCGAGCCGGAGGCGCCCCCGATCCCGGCCGAAGGGATCGAGCGTCTCGCCGCGGAGGGCTCGCCTGCGCGGAGCGCGCTGGCGGCCTTCGACCGGCTGGGCCCGCCGCTGCTGATCGTGACGGCGGATCATCCGCTGCTGTCGCCGGCGATGATCCGCGACGCGCTCGCGCAGGTGGGGGAGGCGGACGTGGCCGCGGCGCTCTCGCCCCGCGCGGCGGTCGAGGCGGCGGGCAGCCCGGCCGCCCGCACCTGGCTCCGCTTCCGCGACGGGGACTTCAGCGGCTGCAACATCTTCGCCTGCCGCACGCCCGAGGCGCGGCGCGCCATCGAGCTGTGGACCCGGCTCGAGGCCGACCGCAAGCGGCCCTGGCGGATGGTCCGCCGCCTGGGGCTGCGCCCGCTGGCGGCCTATCTCGCCGGCCGCCTCGCCCTCGACGGCGCGGTGGCGGCGCTGGGCGTCGCCGCGGGCTGCCGCGCCGCGGCCGCGCGCCTCGACCAGCCGGAGGCCGCGCACGACGTCGACAAGCCCGAGGACCTGGCCTTCGTGCGCCGGCTCCTGGCGGCGCGTCAGGCGGCCGGCTCGCCGCAGGCGGGAAGCGGCGCGGACGCGCGCGACCAGGTCTCCGTCCGCCCCAGCACCGGCAATCCCAGATAGGCGCGCATCCGCATGTCGCCGTCGGGCAGCGGCGAGAGGTCGATGCTGTAGCTGCGCCCGTGCTTGGGGTAGTAGAGCCGCCCGCCGCGCCAGCCGCCGTTTCCGTCCGGCTGCAGGCCCTCCACGATCCGCAGGCCGCACAGCGGCCGGGACCGGAGCGCGGGATCGGGGTTCTCGTCGTCGAGCCGCGGCTCGTCCCGTCCCGCCTTGGGCGCCATCCAGGCGATGCGGCCGCACTGCGCCTCGCCGCACGGCGCCACTTCCACGGCGAGCTTTCCGTCCTCGCTGAGCCATGTGCCCTCGATCGGCGCCGGCTGCGCCCAGGCCTGGCCGGCGACGAGCGACGCGGCGACGACGAGCGGCATCAATCTCGACTGCATGGTGCGCCTCTTCCTTTTGCGGGGACGTTCGCCCATTGTGCGCCGGCGCCGGGGCCGGACTGCGCGCCGGCGCCCCCGAGCCCTGTCGAACCGGGGCCGCCGCCGCTTAAACTCTGAGGTCGATATGCTGTCCTTCGTCAATCGCATCAAGGCCTTCAGACGCATGCCGCCGCTGCTCGCCGAAATCGGCAACGGCGCCCCCGCCTCCGTGGAGGCGCTGATCGAGGCGGTGTTCGCCGCGACCGGCGAGCTTCGCTTCGTGCAGATCGGCGCCAACGACGGGCGCGCGAACGACGACCTGACCGCGGTGCTGGAGCGCGGCCGCATCCCCGAGGAGAAAGTCTCCGGCCTCTGCCTCGAGCCGCAGCGCGAGGCGTTCGAGGCCCTGCTGCGCACCCATGCGGGGCGGAGCGGCGTGCAGTGCCTGAACCTCGCCCTGGGGCCGGTGGAGGAGGAGCGGACCCTGTGGAACCTGGCGGAGGAGCGCCGGGGCGATCGCCGCCGCGGCGATTTCGGCAGCCGCCTGGGCTCCTTTGACCGCGACCTGGTGCTCGCCCAGTGGCGCAAGCTCGCCACGCCGGCGCTGCGCGACCTGCCGCCCGAAGCGATCCTGGTCTCGGAGCAGGTGGCCTGCGTCACCTTCGAGGGGCTCGCCCGACGGACGGGCCTGACCTCGTTCGACCTCCTGCTGATCGACGCCGAGGGCTTCGACGCCGAGATCCTGCGCCTGATCGACCTGGAGCGCTGGCGCCCGATGGCGATCGTGCTGGAGCACAAGCATCTGAGCGCAGCCGACAAGCGCTGGTGCTTCTCGCTGCTGAAGTCGGCCGGGTACCGGATCGGCGGATCCAGCAAGGACCTCTGGGGGCGTCGTCCCGTCGCCTGATCGTCGCCAGAAGCGGCTTTGTCCCTCCCCGAGCTTCGGCTCGAGGATGAACCGCGCCGGGTCTGCCGGAGGCTCCACCGCCCGAGCAGGATGGAGCCCCATGAGCAGGACGACGAACAAGGTCTCCCCTGAAGCGCGCGATCGCGCGGTTCGCCTGGCGCCGGACAGCGAAGCGGAGCGTAGCTCGCGCTGGGTCGCGATCGTGGCGATCGCCCCGAAGACCGGCTATGCGGACCGACGCCGCCGTCCGCGACCGACGCGCCAAGGGCTGCTCGTCAGAATGTGCGGTGTCGAGAACGGCGCATCCTGCCGCGACCGGGACGGCCCGGGCTCGGGCGCAACCCACGACGGCGCATGAACTCGGGAGGAGACGTTCGCGGCGGTCCCGACCTTCAACGCCATGCGTACACGTTCCTCCGAGACGAGGGAGACGCACCTACCGCGTCAAGGCGTTCTTGTAGATCACGCCGTTCTTCATGATCAGATCGAGGTTCGCCTCGGGATCGGTCAGGATCGAGAGGTCTTCGAGCGGGTTCCCGTCGACCAGCAGGATATCCGCGAGCGCGCCTTCCTCGATCACGCCGATCCTGCCCGGGCTGTAGCGATGGGACAGGCCGAGGATCTCGCCGTTCCGCGACGTCGCCTGGCGCAGGATCTCCAGATTCGAGAACCAGTTCGTGCGCAGCGTGAACTCATCGTTCATCCGGGCGATCAACGCGGGGTCGGTGATGATATCGGTTCCGAAGCCGATCTTCTCGTAGCCGATCGTCTTGGCCGCCTTGAACGCGCTGTCGATGCCGTCATAGGCCTGCCGGTGCTTGTCGGCCTGGTCGTCGGTGTAACCCTTCGGAATTTCGGTATAGGTGATGACCTGCGGACACCACCAGACATCCTTGTCCTTCATCATCCGCACGGTCTCTTCGCTCAGGAGATTGCCGTGCTCGATCGAACGGACGCCGGCATTCATGGCGCGCTGGGCGCCCTTGTCGTTGTAGACGTGGGCCATGACGTAGGTGTTGTAGTCGGACGCAGCGTCGACCGCGGCCCTGATCTCGTCGTCCCGGTATTGGACGACGTCGAGAGGATCGGCATAGGAGCCGGTGCCGCCGCCGACCGCGATCTTGATCTGCGTGGCGCCCATGCGCATCGCCTCGCGCACGGCCTTGAGCACTTCCGGCACGCCGTCGGCCAGCGCCAGGTCGAAATATTCCAGTCCGGTCGTCGGCACGCCGTGCGTCGCGGCCGTCAGCGGCTTCTGGAAGGTGCGGTGGTCCGAATGACCGGAGGTCTGGGTGATCATCGGCCCGGAGGGATAGATCCGCGGGCCGACGACGAAGCCCTGGTCGATGGCCTTCTTCAGCCCGAAGGTGTTGCCGGCCGCGTCGCGGATCGAGGTCCAGCCGCTCATCAGATAGGTCTCGGCCGTCGCGGTGGCGACGGCGGCGATGTAGCGCTCGTCCGAGTTGAGGAGCGTGGAGATGGGAAGCTGCATCATGACGTGCTCGTGGCACCCGATGATGCCGGGCATCAGGACGCGCCCGCCGCCGTCGATGATCGTCGCGCCCTCGGCCTCGATCTCGTCGGTGGAGACCGCCGCGATGTGGGCGCCCTCCACCAGAACGCTGGCGTTCTCGATCAACGCCGCGTCGACCCCGTCGAAGATGCGGACGTTGGCGATCAGGGTGGCCGGCGCGGGCCCGGTGTCCTGCCCGAGGGCGGGAGCGGCGAACATCATCGCGAAAACCGCGGACGTTCTTGCGAAGCGTTTCATGCGAACCTCCTCTGCCCTGACTGTGTTCGGCGTTGCGCGCGCATCGGTCCGGACGCGTTCGCCCGAGGCCGCCCGGCCCCGTTCCCTCACCGGTCCGACGGGTGCAGCGCCCCTGCGAAGACCGTGCCCCAGACGCCGATGTCCTTGATCTTCATCGGATCGACCGCGAAGGGGTCGTCCTCGAGAACCGCGAAATCGGCGAGCTTGCCCGGCTCCAGGCTGCCGACCTGGTCCTCCATCCCGAGGATGTAGGCGGCGTCGAGGGTGATCGCGCGCATCGCGCGCTCCACCCCGATGCGCTCGCCCGGCGCCATCACCGTCGTCCCGTCCTCGGCAAGCCGGTTGACGGCGGTCCACACCGCCTTCAGCGGGTCCATGGGCACGATCACCTGCGGGTAGTCGGAGTGCAGGCCGAAGATCACCCCCTCGCGCTCCAGCGAGCCGAGCCGGGCGAAGGCCTCCGCGCGGTCGGGGCCGTAGGCATGCTCGCTGTGCAGCTGGCTGCGGTAGCTGGTGAAGTAGATGTTGGCGCTGGCGACCGCGCCCAGGGCGTGCATGCGCCGCGCCTGCATGGGCGTGCTGATGCTGTAGTGCTCCACCGTGAAGCGGTGGTCGAAGCGCGGCTTCGCCTCCTGCAGCTCCGCCAGCGCGCCGAGGCAGACGTCGAGCGCGAGGTCCCCGTTGGCGTGGCAATGGATCTGCACCCCCGCCTGCCACCAGGGCCGCATGCGGGAGGCCAACTGGTCCCAGGGGATGTTGTTGACGCTGCCGTTCGTGGCGTCGAGGTAGCCGGGGAACTGCACCATGCTGGACATCAACGGCAGGGAGCCGTCGGTGAAGAACTTGATGCCGTCCACGAACAGCCGGTCGTCGCCCTGCGCGGCGAGCTTGCGCCACGCATCCACCGCGTCGTCGCCGTTCTTCTCGTGCAGCACCATCTCGAGCGGCACGAAGCGCATGCGCACCGCGAAGTCCGGGTCCTTCATCGCTTCGGTGGTGTCGGCCCACTCCCTGTCGAAGCCGATGGCGCCGAAGACCATCTCGGAGGTGGTGGTGATCCCCACGCTCGTCGCGATGTCGCCCATGAACTTCAGGCCGTCGACGCCGCCGAGCGCGGCGATCTTCCCCCCCACGGGCTTGAGCGCGGCCAGCATGGCCAGGTTCTCGTTGAAGACGCCCGTCAGCTTGCCGTCCGCGTCCTTGTAGACGCCGTGGATGTCGGTGTCGTCCTTCAGCCCGGTGGCCGCGAGGGCGGCGGAGTTGAGGTAGGCGAAGTGCGGCGCGAAGGCGATCACCCAGATCGGGCGCGTCGTGCTGATCGCGTCGAGATCGTCGCGGTCGAGCGTGCCGCCCTGCTGCGCGGGATCGAAGCCGTAGGCGATGATCGGCTCGGTCGGGTCCGAGGTCGTCGCGTCGATCTCGCGAAGCTTCGCGAGCACCGCGTCATGCGTCGGGACCGGGTCGTGCATGCCGCCCCTGGGGTTCGGCAGCTGGATGGGTCCGATGTAGCTCAGCCCCATCAAGCTGGCGGACGAGTAGAAATGCGTGTGCGGCTCGACGAAGCCGGGCAGCACGATCTTGTCCTTCAGCGTGTCGTCGACGGCGTAGGCGTAGCGGGCGAGCCAGGGCTTCATCGACTCCAGCGTTCCGGTGGACAGGACCTTGCCGCCGAGCACGGCGACCGCCTCGGCCTCCGGCCGGCCGGGGTCCATCGTGTAGACCTTCCTGGCCGTGTAGACGGTGATCGGCGTCCCCTTGGCCAGCAGCGCCGCGGCCCAGTCCGGATGGTCCGGCGACGGCGCGGGCTGCGCCGCCGCGACGGAGGCCGCCATGGCGGCGGCTGCGAAAATGGCGAGCGTTCTCATCGACAAACCCTCCCTCCGGTCCGCGGGTCTTGTTCTCCCTCGTCGTCGACGACGCGGCGACCTGCCTCGGACGCGCGATCGCGCCGGCGGCGTCGACCGCCATCCAGCGCATCGCGGCGGTCGCTCCTCGACCCTCTCGGAACTGATGGCGCACACGAAAACCCGGTGCATTGACGCCGGTCATCCGCCTCGACCGTGCTGGCGGAGACGCGTCGGCAGGGCGTAGGGATCCCTGGCCCCGCCCGGCCGGCCCCTCAGCCGCCGTCGAAGCCATCCGCCGCGAAGGTCCGTCGGCGACGGGCCGCCGCATCTCGGGCCAGGAACGCCTGTCCGTCGGCGGCCAGGCTCCGATGCGGCGCCTGCGCCGGCGATCTCGCCCGGTCGACCGTCGGTGACCCCCGTCAATGCGGACGGGGCGCGCGTCCTGATCTGATCCCGATGCACGCTTCCGCGTTCGGCGCCGCGCAAGGCCGCGGCGAGGGGTCCTCACGAGGGGGGAGCCGCAAATGCGATGTCGTTCGAGGCGACGGCTGTCGTGCAGGCCACGGCTCCGGCGGACTTCGCTCGCGAGCTTCGCCGCCTTGCTCGCCTGTTTCGATCCGGTGTCGGCGATGGCGCAATCCGCGGGGGCGCCGTCCTCCGACCAGGTGGCGCGCGAGCTTGCGAACCCGAACAACGCGCTCGCGAGCCTGACGTTCAAGAACCAGGTCACCGGATACACGGGCGATCTCCCGGGCGCGGACGACCAGGCGAACTACACGCTCCTCTTCCAGCCGATCTTCCCGTTTCCGCTGGGCGAGAGGGCGAACGGCGGCGCCGCCACCCTCTTCATCCGTCCGGCCTTCCCGATCCTGCTCGACCAGCCCGTCTTCGACGTCGCAAAGGGCGGCTTCGGCGGGGTCGACGCGCTGGGCGACATCGGCTTCGACATCGGCTACGGCGTGACCGAGAAAAGCGGCCTGTTGTGGGCGGTCGGGGCGGTGGGAACGCTGCCGACGGCGACCGACGACCGGGTCGGCGGCGAGCAACTGCGCCTCGGCCCCGAAGCTCTGCTCGCCCGGTTCGAAGACTGGGGCGTCTACGGCGTGTTTCCAAAGCATCAATGGGCCGTGGCCGGCGACAGCTACGACTACAGCGCGTCCCAGGTCCAGTTCTTCCTGAAGTTCCTGCCGGGCGATGGATGGAACGTCGGCACTCAGCCGACCATGACCTACGACTGGAAGGCCGAGGACTGGACCGTCCCGCTCAACCTGACCGTGTCGAAGACGGTCATTCTGGCGGGGACGCCGGTGAAGCTCGAGCTTGCGGCGGATTACTACGTCGCGCAGCCCGGCGCCTTCGGTCCGGAGTGGACGATCAGCTTCAACATCACCCCCGTGGTGCCCAATTTCATCCTCGGGTGGCTGAAATGACGGGAGGCGTCCGCCGAACGCCGGTCGCTCCGGCCAGGGCCACGCCAGCCGGCGGACGGCGCAGGTCCGTCGGGCGGGCGGCCTCGGCGCTGGCGCTCGTCCTTCTGGGCGGCTGCGGCGTTCAGGCCGGGGTGATCCAGGCCCGCCACTGGGACCTGAACGAGATGCTGCGCGAGACGACGAACGAGCAGCTCCTGCTCAACATCGTGCGCCTGCGCTACGACGAGACGCCGTATTTTCTGCAGATCGGCAGCATCACCACCAGCTTCGCGGCCGGCGGCAGCGCCGGCGCGCAGGCGACCCTGCCCGAGCAGGCGCCCTCGACCTTCGGCATCAGCGGCGGCGTCTCCTATGCCGAGACCCCGACGGTGACCTGGGCGCTGCCGGACTCGCGCGAGATGCTCGGGCGCCTGCACGCCCCGATGGGGGCCGATCAGCTGACGGTGCTGACGCAGTCCGGGCTGGACCCCGCGGTCGTCCTGCGGGTCGGCGCCAAGAAGATCAACCGGCTGCGCAATCTCGAGTTCCACGTCGAGGACGGGATCTACGTCCCCGCCAGCTACGACGCTTTCCTCGAGATGCTGGACCTGCTCGACGCGCTGCTGCGCGACGGGGCGGTCGAGCTGTCCTACGGGGTCTACAGCACCTCGGGCGGCGGCAAGATCCCGCTGTCGCGCCTCGACACCCGCGCGATGGCCGAGGCGCTGCCCTCGGGCATGCAGTTCATGACCCGGGACGACCCGAACACGTTCGAGCCGCTGAAGCTGTCGAAGCCCCTGTTCCTGAAGTTCGCCAGCGGCTCGGACGGCGATCCGCGGACGCGCCGCCTGCGCGAGCTGCTCGACCTCGACCCGACGCGCCATTCCTTCGCGATCGTCGACACCGCCAATTCGGGAACCGAGCAGCTGCTGGCCGAGTCCGGGCGCCTGTCGCGGGTGCTGGACGGCGGCGCGCCCCTGCGGGAGATCGTGGTCAACAACCGCTCGGTGATGGAGATCCTGCGCTTCGCCTCGGCCTATGTCGACGTGTCGGCGGGGGACCTCGCCGCCGGCGTGGTGCGCGCGCGCAAGGCCCCCCCGCGCGACTGGCTGACCATCAGGCAGGCGGAGGCGGCGCCCGCCGACGCGTGGCTCGCGGTCGAGCGCGACGGCGCCTGGTATTTCATCCGCGACGACGACCTGAGTTCCCGCGTCAGCTTCACCATTCTGAACGCGCTCTTCGCCTCGATCGTGGGCGAGGTGCCGGGCGCGAAGCCGCTGCTGACGCTGCCGGTGAGGTGAGCGGGCGCGCTGTGGCTCGGGAAAGGATCGCGACCATGGCGATGCAGGGAAAGGGATGGACATGACCCCGGGCCTCGACGTCCAGGAGGCGACCGGGCGGCGCCGGGCCCGGATCGTGGACCGGCGCACCTGGCCGAAGGTCTTCCGCGGCGGGTTCGACCGGTCGGTCTCCGGCAAGCGCCTGGACCATGACGCGATGAACGCCAACAGCCGGCGACGGGGCGCGGTCCGGCCGGGCCGGGACCTGATCATCGCGGTCCGTTCGGTGGATCGCGGCGTCGCTTTCCGCGCCCGATCGCGACCTCGCGGCGGTTCAAGCCGGCGCCGAGGAGAACCCTACGCCGCGGGGGATCTTCCCGCGCCAGCGTCACGAGGATGATCGTCCGACCGGAGGAGGTGACGATGACCACCGACAGGACAAGGACCGAGCGACAGGCCGACGACGGGACGGCGGGCGCGACGGGCGGCGTCGACCGACGAAAATTCATCGCCGCGGGCGCGTCGCTCGGAACCGCGGCGGGGATCGCCGCGCTCGGCCTCGACCCGGAGGCGGCCATGGCGGCGGGAGGAGCAACGATGCCCAGGATCGTCGGCGCGCCCGCGATCGAGCCGCTCGTGCTCGACGGCCCGATGGCGAAGTGGAAGCAGCCCCTGTCGCTCGACTTCGTGCAGGGCGCGAACGCGCGCTACAGCTTCGCCAACTGGCAGTCGGGAAGCGACGACTCGGTCTACTACAACCTGAACCTGCCCGCGTTCTTCAAGAGCAAGGCCGTGATCCCGCCCGGCGGGATCAGCGTGCTGGAGCGGGCGATCCGCCCCGACCTGCTGGACGTCGCCTTCAAGGCGCATGACGGCGGCGTCGCGCCGCCCCTGAAGACCTATCTCGTCGGGCCGAGGCAGGTGCAGGCCATGATGATGGCCCACAAGGGGAAAGTCGTCTTCGAGACCTATCCGGGCATGAACCCGACGAACATCCACGCCACGATGTCCACCGCCAAGACCACCGCAAGCCTGCTGGCCGCGATGCTGTGGGAGGAGGGCAAGCTCGATCTCGACAAGCCCGTGCCGACCTACGTGCCCGAGCTGAAGGGGACCGCGTGGGACGCGGTGACGATGACGCACGCCATGAACATGGCCAGCGGGCTCGACATCGAGGAGACGTTCGAGAACCTGGTCAATCCCGACTCCTGGATCGCGAAGTTCTTCACCGCGGCCTTCGAGGGCAAGGGCGACTGGCGGCAGCTGAACAAGGAGGCGAAGCCGATCCCCGGCGAGCGTCCGGGCCAGCATTTCCGATATTCCTCCGCGATCACGATGGTGCTCGTCCTCGCCGTCGAGAACATCTCCGGCCTGCCCTGGGATGAATATTTCAACCAGCGCGTCTGGTCGAAGATCGGGGCGCGAAATCCCTGCCTGATCTGCCTCACGCCGGACGGCACGCCGCTGGGCGCGGGTCTGCTGAACGTCACGCCGGAGGACTGGCTGCGCTATGCGCTGCTCTACACGCCCAGCTGGCGCGCCGTGGCGGAGCGGCAGGTGATCTCCGACAGGCTCCTGAAGCGCATCCAGACCCTGGGCGACCCGAAAGCCTACGCGGGGACCACCGAGGAGGGCTACGGCACGCGCTGGTTCGGCGTCCGCCCGGATTACAACACCGCGCAATGGGACCATGCGTTCCACGACGGCGCGTTGTTCAAGCACGGCAACATGGGCCAGGGCATCTACGTCGATCCCGCGCGCGACTTCGCCGGCGTCTATTTCGGCCTCGCCCCGAACCAGGAGGATCTCTCCGGCATCGACCATGCGCCGGGCCATCTGCGCGCCGCCGCGAAGATCCTGGCCGGCGGTTGAATTCGGGGACTGCGATCAACCAGTCGCAAAGGGCTGCGACAGG
This sequence comes from Albimonas pacifica, assembly GCF_900113695.1. GTDB lineage: Bacteria > Pseudomonadota > Alphaproteobacteria > Rhodobacterales > Rhodobacteraceae > Albimonas > Albimonas pacifica. The sequence goes on from NZ_FOQH01000001.1 coordinate 335,362, forward strand.
AAATGAGCGACCGCCGCGAATGGCCCCGCGGGGCCGAAAGCCATTCTGAGAACACAGCTCGGCGCCGCCTGAGGGAGGCTGCGACAGCGCCGACAATGGCGAACGTTCCGGCCGCATCGGCGAGCAGGCCGTGGCCCGTGGCGAGGCGCCGGCGCATCGTGTTCGATCCGACGGCCCGCTCCGCTCGAGATCCCGACCTTCGTCGGTTTTGCGGCGAATGTCGGCTCTCCGCCCCAGGCGGCCATCGGCGTCGGTCGCAGCGAACGTCCGCTTTTCGGAAACCTGGCTATGATGGCGGCCTCCTGGCAGGATCAGGAATCCGGCCCTTGGCGCTGAAGTGCAGCCGTTCTGCCTCCGAGGCGGATGTCTCGCCGACACGGCTCGAATTCGCTCGACTTCTCCCGCACAGGAAGCGGTGGTGCGGGCGTCGCGACGCAGGGCCTGACCTGCGCCGACCGCCTCGGCCTCGCCGCCGGGGCCTTGCGCGGTGGGAGGCCGCGCATCGGGCGCGGGCCTCGCCTGGAGACCGCGACGAAGACCAAGATCAAGCTCACCGACCTGCAGCTGGTGCTGCTTTCCGCCGCCGCCGCGCGGCCGGACTTCATGCTCCTGCCGCCGCCCGAGAGCGTGCGGGCGAAGGGGAAGATGCTGGAACGGGCGCTGGCCCGCCTGCGGGACACGGGGTGGGTCGAGGAGGTGGCCGCCCGCCACGACGCCGAGGCCTGGTGCGACACCGAGGACGGCTGGAGTTTTGGATTGCGGATCGCGCCCGCCGGGCTGGAGGCGATCGGCCTGCCCGCGCGGGCAGCGGAGGATGCCGAGGACGCGGAGACGGTGATCGCGGCTGCGCCTGCGACGCCTGGGGAACACGGTGAGCCCGCAGCGGCGGACGGCGAGCCGGAGCCGGAGGAGGCCGACGCGCCTCCGACCGTGATCGACGCCGCGTCGCGGGCCGCGACCGATGCCGCGCCTGAGGACGAGGCCGCCCCGGCGAAGCCGCTCTTCCGGCCCGGCACGAAGCAGGCGCGGCTGGTGGAGATGATCTCGGCGCCGGAGGAGGCGGACATCGACGCGCTCTCCGAGGCGCTCGGCTGGCAGGCCCACACCACCCGCGCGGCGCTGACCGGCCTGCGGAAGAAGGGGCTCGCGGTCGAGAGCGCGAAGGGCGCAGACGGCAGGACGGTCTACTGGCTCGGCCGGGCGGAGGCCGCGGCCGATGCGGCCTGAGCGGGCGACGCGACGAGGCGGCGGCTCGGCCGCCTCGCGTCTGGCCGCGGAACTGGAGCAGCTGGGCAGGCTGGACGCGGCCGCGCTCCGGCGCGCGTGGGAAGAGAGGACGGGCGCAGCGGCGCCCGCCTCGGTCAGCGGCCAGCTGATGCGGCTGGCGTTGGCGCATGCCGCGCAGGCCGAGGCGCGGGGCGGCGAGCCGGCCCGGCTCGCCGACGACTCGCGGAAGATCGAGACGGCGCGGGCGGCCGGCGCCTCGGCCGAGGCTGCGCTGCAGGCGGCGGGACGCGGGGCGCCGCCGACCGACGGCCCCCGCCGGCGCCCGACTGATCAAGGTCTGGCGTGGCGAGACTCACGAGGGGGCGGTGACGGCGGAAGGGGGAGTGGAAGGGAAGGCGCTACGCCTCCCTCTCCGCGGTGGCCCGCGCCATCACCGGCACGCGGCGCAACGGGCCCGCCTTCTTCGGCCTGCGTGAGGAGGGTGGCCGATGAGCCTGAAGCGCTGCGCCATCTACGCCCGGAAATCGTCGGAGGAGGGGCTGGACCAGGACTTCAACTCGCTGGAGGCGCAGCGCGAGGCCTGCGCCGCCTACGTGCTCAGCCAGCGCCACGAGGGCTGGCGGGAGCTGCCGGAGCGCTACGACGACGGCGGGATCTTGGGCGGGACGATGAACCGGCCGGGGCTGCAGCGGCTGCTCGACGATGTCCGGGCGGGGCGGATCGATACCGTCGTGGTCTACAAGGTGGACCGGCTGACCCGGGCCTGTCGGACTTCGCGAAGATCGTGGAGATCTTCGACGCGGCGGGGGTGTCCTTCGTCTCGGTGACGCAGGCGTTCAACACCACCAGCTCGATGGGGCGGCTGACGCTGAACGTGCTGCTGTCCTTCGCGCAGTTCGAGCGGGAGGTCACGGCGGAGCGGATCCGGGACAAGATCGCTGCCTCAAAGCGCAAGGGTATGTGGATGGCCGGGCTGCCGCCGCTGGGCTATGACGTGAAGGACCGGGCGCTGGTGGTGAACGAGGCCGAAGCCGAGACGGTGCGGATGATCTTCCGCCGCTACCTGAATCTCGGCTGCGTCCGGGCGCTGAAGGCGGAGCTGGATGCGACCGGCGTGGTGAGCAAGCGGCGGGCGAACGGCTCTGGCGGCAAGTCGATCTCGCGCGGGGCGCTCTACGAGCTTCTGCGCAACCCGGTGTACATCGGCGAGACGCGGCACAAGGGCGAGCGGCATCCCGGGATGCACGAGGCGATCCTGGATCGCGACGCCTGGGACGCGGTGCAGGATGCACTGGACGACAACGGCGGCGGCAAGCGATCCGGGGCGTGCCGGGCATCGGCTCGGGCGCTCGACGGGATGCTTTTCGATGCGCAGGGGCGCGCGATGAAGCCGACGCATGCCTCGCGCCCGGTGAAGGCAGGGCAGGGCGTCGTGCGCAAGCGGTACTGGTACTACGCCTCCCGGCCGGATGGGGATGCGCCGGCGATGCGGATGCCGGCCGTGGCGCTGGAGGGCTTCGTCTTGCGCACCCTCAAGGCCCATCTCGGCGATGCGGATCGGCTCGCCGCGGATCTGCATCGGGCCGGCGTGCCGCCGACAGGCATTGCCGAAGCGCTGAAGCGTGCGACGACCCTCGCGGGCGAGCCGGACGATCGCATCGCGCCGCTGATCGACCTGGTCGAGCGGATCGATCTGGGCCGAAAGGTGCTGGCGATCACGATCAGGCTGACGACCCTCGTCGATGAGTCCGATCGTGACGCGTGGGGCGAATCGATTCGCATCGAGGCGCCGCTGCAGACCCGCCAGGCCGGGCGGGCGAAGCCCATCGTCATCGGGCTCGACCGACGCGAGCGGAAGCCGGATGCGGAGCTGATCGCGATGGTCGCCGATGCGCGGCGATGGGCGGGCGAACTGCTCGCGGACGCGGTCGCCTCGGTCGGCGAGATCGAGCGGCGGGAGGGCGGTCGGAAGGGATCGGTCAACCGGATCCTGCCGCTGGCCTTCCTGGCGCCGGACATCGCCGAGGCGATCCAGAACGGCGGGCAGCCGGACGATCTGACTGCCGGGGGCGCTGCGGCGGCTGCCGGACCTCCCGCTCGATTGGACGGAGCAGTGGCGCGTCCTGGGCTTCGAGCCTCGCCGGATCCGACCGGGCGCGCGGCGCGGCGCCGGCCTCAAGACCTCACCTGAAACCCGGCCGCAGAGCAAACGCCCCGCCGAGGGGCGTTTTCGCTCCGGTTCCGGTGCTCTCGTGAGGTCTTTGTGGCGCGACGCTCGGCTAACCCTCGGAAATGCCGGAGACTGCCCGGTCGAGGCAGGATCAGCGGTTTCCAGAAGGGCTGAGTGGTGGTGGGCGCAGTCCCGCCCGAACCCTGCACCGGGCCAAGAACCGGGAACTTACGGGGAAACCCATGCGGCTTCGGGCGTTTGAGGTGAAGGCCGAAGCGAAACCCTGTTCGGTCTCAGTCGGTTGCAGGTGAACACCCTGTTCCGCGGAACAGGGAAATGAATCCGGGCGAACAGGGAATTCGCAGGGAGGGAACTGGGAGGAATCCCGTCGGAACAGGGATCCGGGGCGCCAGGTCGGATCAGCGGTCCTCGGGCTCGGCCAGCAGCAGCGTCATCGCGTGGCCGTCCGACTGGCGACGGGGCTGCGCGAAGACCTCGCCGGGGAGCCACCCTGCGATCCAGTCGTCCGCCCGCACCTGGTCCATGCTGCTCGAACGGTCGATGCCGCGCTCCGGCAGCAGGTCGCCGAACGTGGGCTTCGACACGTGAAGTCGGCGGCGCCCGCGAGCAACATTGGCCCCGCCCTCAGGCGGCAGCTTTCTCATGCCAGGTCGCGAAGGCCTCCGCCCGGCGCCTCTTCACCGTTCGTCGGGAGAGCAGGTGACGGTGGATGCTGAAGGGGTTTCAGGCGGCGGCGTGGATTGAAAGGAACCGCTGCGCCGAGCCGGGCGAGCGGACTCCTCGCCTCTGGCGCTCCTTCTTGCGGGTTGGTCGGTGCGGGACTTCTGCCCGATAGTTCGATCGCTCGCCGGTCACATGGCGGTTCGCCAGGCCGAAATCCCGCAACGCCGCGCCGTAGGAGCGCAGCCGGTCGGTGGCGATGGGCTCCGGCGCAAAGCCCCGTCGTTTGAGCGGCTTGCGCGGCAGCTTCAGCGCCGCTCTTCGATCAGGCCGAGATTGGACGAGCGCTTCGAGCGCCTCGCCCTCGTCGTCGACAGCGCGCCGGAGATGGTGGATCCGGCCCCGGATGCGCAGGAAGACCTCGTCCAGGCGCCAGCGGCCGGAGGGCCGAGGGCGTCGCTTTCGGATCCGCTGGGCAAAGGCGGCGCCGAACGTGGGGGCCCAGCGGCGCGCCGTCTCGCAGGAGGCGGCGATGCCGCGCTCGGCCAGCAGGTTCTCGACATCGCGGCAGCTGAGGGCGAGCCGAAGGTGGAGCCAAACCGCGTGCTGGATGGTGAGCGGCGGCAAGCGATGTCGGGCGAAGGAGACGGGGCGCATGCCCGGGCTTGTCGCGCCGCGTCTCGGGTCGCCGACCGGTTTGCGTGTCAAAGCCGATTGGCGGAGGCGCCGGATATCCAAAGGTCTCCAGCTGCTTACATGCTTCCTTAACGTCAACTCGCCGCCGGGAAGACCGCTCCGCCCGGCGAGAGCGGATCGTCAGGTTGGCGAAGTTAATTTGACTTGCATCTGGTCGCAGTGTCAGAATGTCGCAATCCGAGACCTCGCCAGCAGAGCGGTCCGGTGGAGGAAACGCACCAGGGAGAGCTTCAATGGTCCATCCGAGATGGGGCGCCGTCCTGGCGCTCGCCGTGGCCTTTTCAGGGACGGCCTTTTCCGCGAGTGCGCAGACGAAATCGTCGCTGACGGTCGCGCTGGCCGCGGAATCCACCACCATGGACCCGGCCAAGTACTCGGCCGGCGTCGATCAATACTATATCGGAACCATGTTCGAGCAGCTGGTCCGGCCCGGTCCGGATGGCGAGCGGATGAACTGGCTGGCCGAGAGCTGGGAGGTCCTGGAGGTCGACGGCAAGCCCGTCATCGACGTGAAGATCCGGCCCGGCGTGACCTTCCACAACGGCGATCCGCTGACCGCGGCCGACTTCGAGTTCGCCTACGAGCGCCTGCGCGATCCGGCCGTCTCGCGCTGGCCTCACTACCAGGCGAACGTCGCGCAGTTCGAGATCGTCGACGACCTGCACTTCAAGCTGCACTTCACCCAGGGGGACGCGAACTACGTCGCCAACTGGCTGCAGCTGTGGGCGATCCCGAAGGCCTATTTCGAGGAGGTCGGCGAGGACGAATTCGCCCAGCGCCCGATCGGAACCGGCCCGTGGAAGTTCGTCTCCCGCAGCGTGAAGGAGGAGCTCGTCCTCGACCGCTACGAGGCCTACTGGAACGAGGAGCATCACCCCACGGTCGACCGGCTGATCGTGAAGATCATCCCCGAGGACCTCACCCGCGTCGCGGCCTTCCGCACCGGGGACGTCGACTGGATCGACTCGGTGCCCCCGGCGATGATCGAGGAGGTCGAGGCGCTGGACAACGTCGCCACCGCCAGCCGCGTCTCGGGCAACAACCTGTTCTTCGACATGGACATGACGCCCGAGGACTCGCCCTTCCGCAAGCTCGAGGTCCGTCAGGCCGTCGCCTACGGCGCCGACATCGACGCGATCATCGAACAGGTGCTGTTCGGCCAGGGCCAGCGCTACGTCCAGGTCGGCCCGGGCGAGACCGCCTACGACCCCGAGCTGAAGCCCTACCCCTACGACCCGGCCAAGGCGATGCAGCTGCTGGCGGATGCGGGCTATCCGAACGGGTTCGAGACGAACTGCTACAACCTGATCACCCCGCGCGAGCCCAACATCAAGGAGATGGGGGAGGCGTTCTTCGCCTATCTCTCGGCCATCGGCATCCGCTGCAACATGAAGAACCTCGAGTACGGCGCCTGGATCAACGTCAACCGCCGCGCCGAGGACACGCCGCAGATGGAGGGGGGCATCCTCTCGCACATGTGGGGCCACGGCGTGCCGGGCGATCCGGGCACCGCGTGGAGCGGGCACCTGCACTCGTTCGTGCCCGGCGAGGGCTGGGGCTCCTACTCCCACACCGCCGGCCATCCCGAGATGGACGAGATGGTCGAGGCGGTGAACACGATCATGGACCCCGACGAGCGCGAGGCCGCGCTGAAGGAGATCGCCCGCAAGAAGCACGAGCTGGTGCTGGGCGGTCTGACCACCTACCGGCCGCTGGTCACCTTCGCCTGGCGTGCGGACAAGGTGGAATACACGCCCTGGCCGCATCCCGGCTTCTGGCGGAATTTCCAGGAGATCGGCCTCAAGCAGGACTGATCCGCCCGGTTCCTCCGAACCCCGGTCCGGCGGCCCCTCGCAGGCGCCGCCGGCCGAACCTTCGCGACCAGGGAGCCGTCATGCTGGGATACTTCGCCCGCCGTCTGCTGCAGGGCTTCATGTCGATCGTCGGGGCCTCGATCGTGATCTTCACGATCACCCGGCTGACCGGGGACCCCGTGGTGCTGATGCTGCCGCCGGAGGCGCCGCCCGACGTGATCGACGCGCTGCGCATCAAGCTGGGCCTCGACCTGCCGCTGTGGCGGCAATACCTGATCTTCGCCGGCGATGCGCTGCAGGGCGACTTCGGACGCTCCTACCGCTGGGAGATGCCCGCGCTGGACCTGGTGCTGGACCGGCTGCCGGCGACGATCCTGCTGTCGGCGGTGGCGCTGGCCTTCTCGATGGCGGTGGCGATCCCGTTCGGCGTGCTCTCGGCGGTGAACCGCGGGGGCTGGGTCGACCGCTTCGGCAAGGTCTTCGCCATGGCGGGCCAGGCGATGCCCAACTTCTGGGTCGGGCTGCTGCTGATCCTGATCTTCGCCATTCACCTCGACTGGCTGCCGGCCTACGGCGCCGGCACGCCGGCCCATGTCGTCATGCCCGCCATCGCGCTGGGCTGGTATCCGGTGGCGGCGCAGACCCGCATCGTCCGCTCGGCGATGCTGGACGTGCTGGACAGCGACTACATCCGCATGGGCCGCAGCGTCGGCACGCCGGAGTTCTCGCTGGTGTGGAAATACGCGCTGCGCAACGCCGCGATCCCGCTGATCACCATGCTGGGCGTCTATTTCGCCGCGATGCTCGGCGGCTCCTTCGTGGTCGAGGTGGTGTTCGCCTGGCCGGGCCTGGGCCGCACGGTCGTCGAGGCGCTGTTCGCCCGCGACTTCCCCGTGGTGCAGGCGGGCGTGCTGTTCGCCGCCGCCATGTTCGTCGTGGCGAACCTGCTGGTCGACCTGAGCTACGGCATCGTCGACCCGAGGATCCGTCATGGCCGTTGAAGCCGACCTCGCCCCGGCCGACACGGCGGCGCCGCGGCCCCGTCGCCGCTGGCGGCTGCCGTCGGCCGGGGTCCCCTGGTTCTCGGGGCTGATCCTGCTGCTGCTGGTGGTCTGCGCCATCGGCGGCGACGCGCTGACCCCCTGGAACCCCGCGGCGCTGGACCTGCGCGCCAACTTCCAGCCGCCCGTGTGGGCGGAGGGGGGAAGCTGGGCGCATCCGCTGGGCACCGACAACCTGGGCCGCGACATCCTCAGCCGGATCGTCGCCGGGGCGCGCGTGTCGCTGGTGGTCTCGCTGTGGGCGATCGTGCTGTCGGGGGGCATCGGCTCCCTCGCGGGCATGGTCGCCGGCTACTTCGGGGGCTGGGCGGACGTACTGATCATGCGGCTGGTGGACATCCAGATGTCGATCCCGCCGCTGGCGCTGGCGCTGATCCTGGCCGCGGTGCTCGAGCCCGGGCTGGAGACGGTGGTGATCGTGATCGTGGTCACCTACTGGACCTGGTACGCGCGCATCGTGCGGGGCGAGATCCTGTCGCTGAAGGAACGCGACTACGTGGCGCTCGCCAAGGTGGCGGGGGTGGGGTCGGCCACGATCTTCCACCGCCACCTCGCGCCCAACATCCTCAACACCATGCTGGTGCTGGCCACCCTGCAGATCGGGCAGGTGATCATCTTCGAGGCGTCGCTGTCGTTCCTCGGCCTCGGCATCCAGTCGCCGGCGATCTCCTGGGGGCTGATGCTGGCCGACGCCCGGGCGTACCTGACCAACGCGTGGTGGGCGATCACCATGCCGGGCGTCGCGATCATGCTGGTGTGCCTGTCCTCGAACCTCTTCGGCGACTGGCTTCGCGACGTGCTCGATCCCCGGAGGAAGCAGCTGTGACGGATGCGGACGCGCCGGCCCTCGCGGTCGAGGACCTCGTGATGGAACTGCACCTGCGCCGGGGCGTGCTCCGCCCGGTGGACGGGGTCAGCTTCGAGGTCGGGGCCGGCGAGACGCTGGGCATCGTGGGGGAGAGCGGATCGGGCAAGTCGATGACCTGCCTCTCGATCCTGCGCCTGTTGCCGAAGCCCGCGGGACGCATCGCGCGGGGCTCGGTCCGCGTGGGGGGCGTGGACCTCACGCAGCTGAGCGAGCGGGAGCTTGCGCGCGACTGGCGGGGGCGGCGGCTGTCGATGGTCACCCAGGACCCGATGACCTCGCTCAACCCGGTGTTCACCATCGGCGACCAGGTCGGCTCCCCCCTGCGCCACCACCGCATCACCCGGACCCTGCGCGAGACGCGCGCCCGCGCGGCGGCGGCCCTGGGCCGGGTGCGCATCCCCTCGCCCGAGCGGCGGCTGGACGAGTATCCCCACCAGTTCTCCGGCGGCATGCGCCAGCGCGCCGTCTCGGCGATGGCCATCGCCTGCGAGCCGCAGGTGATGATCGCCGACGAGCCGACCTCGAACCTCGACGTCACCATCCAGGTGAAGATGATCGAGCTCTACCGCGAGATCCAGAAGGAGACGGGCGTGGCGATCGTGCTGATCACCCACGACATGGGCGTCGCCGCCTCGATCTGCGACCGGGTCGCGGTGATGTACGCGGGGCGGATCGTCGAGCAGGGGCCGTCGCGCGCGATCTTCCGCCGTCCGGCGCACCCCTACACCCAGGCGCTGCTGGACTCGATCCCCCGGCTGGGGGCGCGCCGCAAGCGGCTCTTTGCGCTGGGCGGCCAGCCGCCGGACCTGCTGGACCTGCCGCGGGGCTGCCGCTTCGCCGCCCGCTGCCCCAAGCGGATGGCCCGTTGCGACGAGGCCTACCCGCCGGAGTTCAAGCTGCCCGACGGCCATGTCTCGGCCTGCTGGCTCAGCGAGTCGGAGGCGGTCCATGCTGCTTGAAGCGCGCCACCTGGTGAAACGTTTCGACGTCGGCGGAGGACTGTTCCGCCGCGCCGGTCAGGTCCACGCGGTCGAGGACGTCAGCTTCGGGATCGAGCCCGGCCGCACCTTCGCCCTCGTGGGCGAGAGCGGCTGCGGCAAGACCACCGTCGCCAAGCTGATGCTGCTGCTGGAGCGTCCCACGGCCGGCGAGGTCGTCTACCGCGGGCGCGCGGTCTCGGGCCTCTCGGGCGGGGCGCTGACCGAGTTCCGCTCCGAGGTGCAGGCGGTCTTCCAGGACCCCTATTCCTCGCTGAACCCGCGCCTTCGGGTGGGCCGCATCGTGTCGGAGCCGCTGCTGGTCCATAACCGGATGAGCGGGGCCGAGGCGCGCAAGCGCGTCGACGAGGCGCTGGAGGTCGTCGGCCTGCCGCGCGCCGCAGCCAAGCTCTACCCGCACGAGTTCTCCGGCGGCCAGCGCCAGCGCATCGCCATCGCCCGCGCCCTGGCGCTGCGGCCCAAGGCGCTGGTGCTGGACGAGCCGACCTCGGCGCTGGACGTCTCGATCCGGGCGCAGATCCTGAACCTGCTGTCCGACATCCAGGAGGAGTTCGGCCTCGCCTACCTGATCATCGCCCACGACCTGGCGCTGGTGGAGCACTTCTCCCACGAGACGGGGGTCATGTACCTCGGCGCCCTGGTGGAATGGGGGCCGACGCAGACGGTCTTCGACCGGCCGCGGCATCCCTACACCCAGGCGCTGCTCGCCTCGGCGCCGCATCCCGACCCCGATCATCCGCCGCCCGGCGACGTGATCCGGGGCGAGATCGGGTCTGCGCTCTCGCCGCCGGCCGGGTGCCGGTTCCACCCCCGCTGCCCGCATGCCTTCGCCCCCTGCGACCGCGCCGAGCCGGCGACGACCGACACGGGGCAGGGGGCCTGGGCGCGCTGCCACCTTCTCGACGCGGGCGCGCCCGCCCCGGTCCGCCGCGGCGAGCCGGCGCGCGCAGGCGCCGCCGGGCGCCCCGCCTGACCGCCGGGCCCGCCCGACGCGCCGTCGCCTTCGGCGGCCGGCGCCCCGGCCGCCAAAGGCGGCGACGCCTCGGCCGCGTCCCGGCCCCCTCTTCCGTCCCGTTTCCAGGAGCCTCTCGATGAGCCTCTCCGCGCTGATGATCGCCAACCGGGGCGAGATCGCCATCCGAATCGCCAACGCGGCCCGCGACCTCGGGCTGAAGACGGCGACGATCCACCCCGCCGACGACGCCGACAGCCTGCACGTCCGCCGGGCCGACGTCGCCGTCGAAGTGGCCGGGGCCGGCGCGGCCGCCTATCTCGACATCGCCGCGGTGATCGCAGCGGCGAAGGCGGCGGGCTGCGACGCGGTCCACCCCGGCTACGGGTTCCTGGCCGAGCGCGCCGACTTCGCCGCCGCCTGCGCCGAGGCGGGGCTGGCCTTCGTCGGGCCCACGCCCGCGCAGCTCGAGCTGTTCGGCGACAAGGCCCGCGCCCGCCAGGCCGCGGTCGCCGCCGGCGCCCCGGTCAACGCCGGCATCGACCGCGCCGTGACAGCGGAGGAGGCGCGCGCCTTCCTCGCCGACCTCGGCCCGGGCGGCGCGATGATGATCAAGGCGATCGGCGGCGGCGGCGGCCGCGGCTCCCGCGCCGTGCTGTCGGACGCGGAGGTGGCGGAGGCCTTCGCCCGCTGCACCTCCGAGGCCCGCCTCGCCTTCGGGCGCGAGGACCTCTACGTCGAGGCCTTCATCCCCCGCGCCCGCCATGTCGAGGTGCAGATCGTCGGCGACCGCCACGGCGCGGTGGCGCACCTGGGCGAGCGGGAATGCTCGATCCAGCGGCGCTACCAGAAGATCATCGAGATCGCGCCGGCGCCCAACCTCGACCCCGGCCTGCGAGAGGAGATCATCGACGCGGCGCTGCGCATCGCCCGGGGGATCGACTACCTCAACCTCGGCACCTTCGAGTTCCTGGTCGACGCCACCGGCCGCCCCGGCGCCCAGCCCTTCGTGTTCATCGAGGCCAACGCCCGCCTGCAGGTCGAGCATACGGTGACCGAGGCGGTGACCGGCGTGGACCTGGTGCAGACCCAGCTGCACGTCGCGGGCGGCGCGAGCCTCGCGGAGCTCGGCCTCGACGATCCGGCCGTCGCCCGCCCCCGCGGCTATGCCGTGCAGGCGCGGGTGAACCTCGAGACCATCGGGGCCGACGGCTCGGTGAAGCCCGGCGGCGGGCTGATCGAGACCTACGAGCCGCCCACCGGTCCCGGCCTGCGCGTCGACGGCTTCGGCTACCGGGGCTATCGGACCAGCGGGCTCTACGACTCGCTGCTGGCCAAGGTGATCGCCCATGCCCCGACCGGCGGCTTCGCGGCCGCCGCGGGCCGGGCGGAGCGGGCGCTGGGCGACTTCCGGCTGGAAGGGGTGCGCGCCAACAAGTCCCTGCTGCGCGCCATCCTGCGCCATCCCGACGTGCTGGCCGGCGAGGTGCACACCCGCTGGGTCGACGAGCAGATCGCGACCCTCGCCGCCGCCGCGGAGGAGGAGGCCGCGGCCCCCGAAGCCGCATCCGGCGACGGCTACGCCGGCGCCCGCATCGACCGCGACGACCCGCTGGCCCTCTTCGCCCACGACGCCGCCTCCAAGGCCGCCTCCAAGGCCGCCGGCAAGGCCGCGCAGGAGACGGCGGCCCCGACCAGGGACGGCGCCGTCGGCCTCGTGGCCCCGATGCAGGGCACGCTGGTCAGCATCGACGTCGAACCCGGAGAAGCCGTCTGGGCCGGCCGTCAGGTGGCGCTGGTCGAGGCCATGAAGATGGAGCACGTCATCGTCGCCGACCGCTCCGGCATCGTGCGCGAGATCACCATGAAGCCCGGCGACGTGGTGCGCGAGGGCTGGCCGGTGGTCTATCTCGAGGAAGCCGAGGTCGAGGCCGGCGCCGACGCCTCGGCGGCCGAAGAGATCGACCTCGACCACATCCGCGCCGACCTGCAGGAAGCCATCGACCGCCACGCCTACACCCTCGACGAGAACCGCCCCGAGGCCGTGGAGAAGCGCCACGCCCGCGGCTTCCGGATGCTGCGCGAGAGCGTCGAGGAGCTGGTCGACGCGGACTCCTTCACCGAGTACTGGCCGCTGATCGTCGCCCACCGTCACCAGCGCCACGACATGGAGACGCTCCGCCGGACCACGCCGGCGGACGGGGTGGTGGCGGGCACAGGCTCGATCAACGGCGACCTGTTCCCCGACGACCGCTCGCGCGCGGTGGTGGTGGGCTACGACTACTCGGTGCTCGCCGGCACCCAGGGCCGGAACAACCACTACAAGCAGGACCGGATGTACGAGCTGGCGCACCGGTTCCGCATCCCGCTGGTGCTGTTCTCCGAGGGCGGCGGCGGCCGGCCCGGCGACGATCCCGACGGGCCGCGGGTGGCGCTGGACGTCACCACCTTCACCACCTTCTCGTCGCTGTCGGGCCTGGTGCCGATGGTGGGGATCAACAACGGCCGCTGCTTCGCGGGCAACACCGCGCTGCTCGCCTGCTGCGACGTGATCATCGCGACCGAGGCCTCGACCATCGCCATGGGCGGCCCGGCGATGATCGAGGGCGGGGGCCTGGGCATCTACACGCCCGAGGAGGTGGGGCCGATGTCCTTCCAGGCGCCCAACGGCGTGGTCGACATCCTGGTGAGGGACGAGGCCGAGGCGGTGCGGGTCGCCAAGAAATACCTCTCCTACTTCCAGGGCGCGCTCGACGACTGGACCGCCCCCGACCAGCGCCGCCTGCGCCACGTGGTGCCCGAGCGGCGCACCCGCCTCTACGAGATGCGCGACGTGATCCACGGACTCGCCGACGAGGGCAGCGTGCTCGAGATCCGCGAGAAGTTCGGCATCGGCATCATCACCGCCTTCATCCGCATCGAGGGGCGGCCGCTGGGCGTGATCGCCAACAACCCCCATCACCTGTCGGGGGCGGTGGACTCGGACGGCTCGGACAAGGGCGCGCGGTTCCTGCAGCTGTGCGACGCCTTCGACATTCCGGTCGTCAGCCTGGTGGACTGCCCCGGCATCATGGTGGGGCCCGACCACGAGCGCACGGCGCTGGTGCGCCACTGCGCGCGGCTGTTCAACGTGGGCGCCAACATGACCGCGCCGCTGTTCACGGTGATCGTGCGCAAGGCCTACGGCCTTGGCGCGCAGGCGATGTGCGGGGCAGGGACGCTGGTCGGCTTCATGACCGTCGCCTGGCCCACCGCCGAATTCGCCGGCATGAACATCGAGGGCTCGGTCAAGCTGGGCTTCCGAAACGAGCTGGCGGGGATGGAGAACCCGGCCGAGCGCAAGGCCGAGTTCGACCGCCGCGTCGCCGAGGCCTACGAGACCGCGCGCGCCGTGAACGCGGTGGCGGGCGGGGGCGTCGACGACGTCATCGACCCAGCCGAGACCCGCGCCTGGATCTCGCGGAGCCTGCGCCGCCTGCCTCCCGTCCCGCCGCGAACCGGCAAGAAGCACCCCTACATCGACACCTGGTGAGACCGCCGCGAGCGTCTCCCTCCGCCCGAGGACCGCGCCATGACCGACCAGCCGACCCGCCGCATCCCCGCGCCGGAGGACTGCGTCTTCCGCCACCTGCTCGACGCCCACGCCGCGGCGACGCCGGACGCCACCTTCGCCGTTTTCGGCATGGACGAGCCCGACTGGACCTGGGCCGACGCCCGCCGCAAGACGCTGGAGACGGCGAACGCCCTGCGCGACCTCGGCGTGCGCCAGGGCGACCACGTTCTGTGCTGGCTCGAGAACGGGCCCGCCCTCGTGCGCCTGTGGCTGGCGATCAATCACCTGGGCGCGGTCTTCGTGCCGATGAACACCGCCTACAAGGGCGGGCTGCTGGAACATGTCCTGCATCTCGCCGACGCCGAGGTGCTGGTCTGCCACGCCGGCCTGGTCCCGCGGCTGGCGGACGTGGACACCGGCCCGCTCCGCACCGTCGTCGCCCTCGACGCCCCGGCCGAGGCGCCCAACGCCGCCGTCAGGGTCCTGCCCGAGAGCACGCTGACCGCCGGCTCGCCGACCGAGGCGCCGCCGCTCGACCGGCCGATCCAGCCCTGGGACGTGCAGGCGATCCTGTTCACCTCCGGCACCACCGGGCCGTCGAAGGCGGTTCTCGCCTCCTACGTGCAGATCAACACGCTGGCCCGGGTCTCGATCCCCACCGCCGACGCCTCGGACCGGGGGCTCGCGCATTCGCCGATGTTCCACATCACCGGCATGTCCAAGATCGCCTGGGCGATGGCGATGGGCGGCTCGCTGGCGGTGCTGGAGCGGTTCCGCACCGAGACCTTCTGGGCCGATGCGCGGCGCACCGGCGCGACCTTCGTGGTGATGATGGGGACGGTGGCGACGTTCCTCTCCAAGCTGCCGCGCGGGGAAGACGAGATCGAGACGCCCCTGCGCCTCGCGCTGCTCGCCCCCTCCAACGCGGAGTCGGAGGCGCTGTGCCGGCGCGCGGGCCTCGCCTACTACTCCGTGTTCAACATGTCCGAGACCGCCTCGCCGATCATCACCGAGATCAATCCCGACGTGCCGGGCGCCTGCGGGCGGACCCGGCCGGGGATCGAGGCCCGGATCGTGGACGAGCATGACGAGGAGCTGCCCCACGGCCAGGTCGGAGAGCTGATCCTGCGCTCGGACGACCCGTGGGTGTTCTGCTCGGGCTATTACAAGAACCCCGAGGCGACAGCCGCCGCCTGGCGCAACGGCTGGTTTCACACCGGCGACGCGCTGCGCCGGGACGCGGCGGGCAACTTCTTCTACGTCGACCGGATCAAGGACGCGATCCGTCGGCGGGGCGAGAACATCTCTTCCTTCGAGGTGGAGATCGAGGTGCAGGCCCATCCCACGGTCGCCGAATGCGCCGCGGTGGCCGTCGCCTCCGAGCATGGCGAGGACGAGGTGCTGGTGGCCGTGGTCCCCGCCCCCGGCGCCGTCGTCGATCCGGCGGAACTGCTCGCCTTCGCGCGCGAGCGGATGCCGCACTACATGGTCCCCCGCTTCATCCGGGTGATGGAGGCCCTGCCGAAGACCCCGACGCTGAAGGTGCAGAAGGCCCAGCTCCGCCTCGAGGGCGCGACCCCGGACGCCTGGGACCGCGAGGCCGCGGGCGTGAGCGTGAAGCGCGAGGCCGTCCGCTAGGACCGCGCGCGCCGCGGCGTCGAGGCTCCGCCGCGAAGCGCCACGACCCGCCCCGGCTCCCGCGCCGCCCATGGACGCGAGCCGAAGGCATCGAGGACGAGCGCCAGGGATTCGCCGCCGATGCCTCCGGCTCGCGTCCAGATGCGGACCCTGCGGCCGTCGGTCGGCGCATCCCGGACGATGTCCGCGGACCCTCGCCGGTTCGAGCGGTTCGTCGGGGCCGCGATACGCGAGAGCTCGGCGGCTGACGTGAACGGCGCCGAACATCCGGACGCGAGGCATGTGCGCGAGCGCGGCCGCCGGATGCTTTCCAAGGCGTCAATCACCCGAGGCGCGCGAAACGGCGAACCTGATGGGGCAGAGATCCAGTCCACGCGTCAAAGCCCGCCCGCCGTATGCAATGCGCC
Source organism: Albimonas pacifica (assembly GCF_900113695.1). Classification (GTDB taxonomy): domain Bacteria; phylum Pseudomonadota; class Alphaproteobacteria; order Rhodobacterales; family Rhodobacteraceae; genus Albimonas; species Albimonas pacifica. The sequence goes on from NZ_FOQH01000001.1 coordinate 351,427, forward strand.
TTGGTCGCGAGGGCGCGCTCGACCGTATCCCCGACCGCCTTCACCCGGGCGCCGAGCGCCATTGCCGGGAGGCCGGGATGGAGATCGGATCGTTCCTCGTCCACGCCGCCCGGCAAGGCGCGCAGGGGGGCGAGGCCGAGCCGCCGCGCCTCGGGGCCGGGCTTGCGGCCTTGCAGGTCGGCGCCGACGTCAGCCCTTCGCGGCCGCGGGCGTCACGCCGTAGGCGCCCGCCGCGTAGGCGGCGCGGACGTCGCGCATTTCGGCCTCGGTCAGCAGCACGATGGGCGCGTTCGCGGAGCAGGCCAGCAGGTACTGGCGGGCGAGGGCCTCGAGCTTTTCCAGGCGGCCGAAGGCGGTCTCCAGGTCCGGGCCGAAGGCGATGGCGCCGTGGTTGGCCATCAGGCAGGCGTGGAAGCGGGTCCCGACGGTCTGCGCCACCGCGTCGGCCAGCGCCTTCGTGCCGAAGGTCGCGTAGGCGCAGCAGGGGACCTCGTCCCCGCCGAAGCCCGCGACCATGTAGTGGAACGCCGGGATCGGCCGCCGCAGCGCCGACAGCGCCACGCAGTGCGGCGGGTGGGCGTGGACGATCGCCCCGACCTCGGGCCGCGTCTGATAGATCCGGGCGTGCAGCGCCCATTCGGAGGAGGGGCGGAACGACCCCTCCCACGCTCCGTCGAAGCCGGTCGGCACGCATTGCGCGGGCGTCATCCGATCCGGCGGGATCGAGCTGGGGGTGATCAGCATCCCTTGCTCCGCCCGCACCGAGATGTTGCCGGCGGTCGCGTTCGACAGTTCCCGCGCGATGGCCTCCCGGCTGAGGTGGACCAGCGCCTCGCGGCTCTCCGCCTCGGTCATGGCTTCATCTCGTCCAGCGCGCGCAGGAAGGCGTCCGGCGCGCCCATCTTGCCCGACTTCAGGTAGAGCGACAGCGGCGCCGCCCCCTCGGCCACGCAGAAGCCGCCGCCCTGCGGGCCGCGCGGCATCGCCCGCAGCCGCGGCACGGCCAGCGCCTGGGCGATGGCGCCCGAGGTCTCGCCGCCGCCCACGAGGATCCGCCGCGCGCCCCGCGCCTGCACCCCGGCGGCGACGCCGGCCAGCAGCCGCTCGGCCTTGCGCGCGGCGCCCAGCACGCCGAGCGCCGCCTGCGCGCGCTTCACCCCCTCGGCGTCGGCGAGGGTGGTGACGGCGAAGGGGCGGTCGCCGAGGCGCGCGGCCGCCCAGTCGAGGGCGGCGGCGATCCGGGCCTCCTCGGGCGAGGGATCCAGCAGGTCGAGGCGCAGGACCGGGTGGCCGGCGCCCTCGAATTCGGCGAGCTGCCCCTCGGCCACCGGCCCGACGGAGCCGACGAAGAGCGCGGCGGGTCCGTCGACGTGGCGGGGAGAGGGCGCCTCCCCCTCCCGCCCTGCGGCCCGCGCCAGGCCGAAGGCGATCACGAAACTGTCGCTGCCGACCATGGCTCTGGCGTCGGCCGAAAGGCGCGTCGACATCGCCACGTCCGCGTCGTCGCTGGCGTCGAGCATCACCAGCCGCGCGCCCTCGGCGACGCGGGCGGCCAGCGCCTCGCGCGCGGCGGCCTCGCCTTTCGCCATCTCGAAATGGCTCAGCAGGGGGACCGGCGCGCGGGTGGAGCGGGACAGGAACCGGGCGAGGTTCGGGTCCGCCATCGGCGTCACCGGGTCGAAGCGCTTGTCGGACTCCGACAGCAGGACGCCCCGGTAGAACATGTGGCCCCAGTGCACGGTCAGCCCGAACTCGGTGTAGCCGGGCTGGATCAGCAGGGGCGCGCCGAAGCGGTCGGCGAGACGGTCGGCGACGGGGCCGATGTTCCCCTCCTCGGTGCAGTCGAAGGTGCCGCAGACCTTGTAGCCGAAGGCGGCGCAGCCGGCGGCCTCGAGCGCGTCGAAGGCGCGGCCCGTCTCCTCCAGCGCCTGCGCGACGGGGGCGAGGCGGGCGCGGGTGGCGACGACGGCGAGGGGGGCGCGGGGCGGATCGGTCGCCGCCGCCTCGGCGCCCAGGATCACCGGGCAGGCGAGGCCCGCCTCCTCGAAATAGCTCGCGACCAGCAGGCCGCCGGTCAGGTCGTCGGAGACGAAGCCCACCGCGGGCGCGGCTGGGGTCATGTCGGGTCCTCCCTGCGGGGGCGGGGCGGGCTCTGGCGGCCCGCCTCCGGATGGGTCAGGCCGGGCCCGGATGGTGACAGGCGACGCGGCCGGCGCCGTCCGGGGCGGGGGCCAAGGCCGGCGCCTCGCGCCGGCACAGCTCGCTCGCCCGCGGGCAGCGGGTGTGGAAGTGGCATCCCTGCGGCGGGTCGAGCGGCGAGGGCAGGTCCCCCTTCAGCACGATCCGCCGCCGCGCCCGCTCGGCCCGCGGATCGGGGCGCGGGATCGCGGACATCAGGGCCTGCGTGTAGGGGTGCTGCGGCCGGGCGAAGAGGTCCGCCACCGGCGCCGTCTCGACGATCCGGCCCAGGTACATCACCGCCACGCGGTGCGAGATGTGGCGGACCACGCCAAGATCGTGGGCGATGAACAGGTAGGCGCAGCCCAGCTCCGCCTGCAGCTCCTGCAGCAGGTTCAGCACCCCCGCCTGGATCGAGACGTCCAGCGCCGAGACCGGCTCGTCCAGCACGATCAGCCGCGGGTTCAGCGACAGCGCGCGGGCGATGCCGATGCGCTGGCGCTGGCCGCCCGAGAGCTGGTGGGGATAGCGCGCGGCCGTGTCCGCGGGGAGGCGGACGAGATCGATCAGCTCGGCGATCCGGGCGCGAAGCCGGTCGGGCGGCAGCTCGGCCAGGCGCAGGCCCTCGGCCAGGATCTGCGCGACGGTCAGGCGGGGATGCAGGCTCGCCATCGGGTCCTGGAAGACGATCTGCATCTCCTTGCGCAGCGCGCGCAGGCGGGCGGGATCGGCGGCGGCGACGTCCTCCCCCGCGAGGCGCACCTCGCCCCGCGTCGGCTCGATCAGGCGCAGGATGCAGCGGCCGAGCGTGGACTTGCCGCAGCCGGACTCGCCCACCAGGCCGAAGGTCTCCCCCGCATGGACGTCGAGATCGACGCCCGAGACGGCGCGCACGGTGGCCACATGGCGCCCGAGCAGCCCGCCCGAGATCGGGAATTCCTTGGCGAGGCCGCGGACCCTGAGCACCGGCTCGGCGGTCGCCGCGGGCGTGACGGGGTGCGGATCCATGGCGGTCATGCCGGCGCCTCCTGCGGGGTCCGCACCGGGAAGTGGCAGGCGCAGCGGCCGGCGCCGAGGCGGCGCAGGGGCGGGTCCTCGGTCATGCAGATCGCTTGCGCGCGGCCGCAGCGCGGATGGAAGCTGCATCCGGGGGGGCGGGAGAAGATCGAGGGGGGCGTGCCCTCGATCTGGCGCAGGGGCCCGTCGGCGTCGAGCGTGGGCACCGCGTCGATCAGGCCGGCGGTGTAGGGATGCGCGGTCTCGTAGAAGATCGGGTCGGTGGGGCCCGTCTCGACCACGCGGCCGCCGTACATCACCGCGATGTCGTCGGCCATGCCGGCCACCACGCCGAGGTCGTGGGTGATCAGGATCAGGCCGATGCCGAGCTCCTTGCGCAGGTCCCCCAGCAGGTCGAGGATCTGGGCCTGCACGGTGACGTCGAGCGCCGTCGTCGGCTCGTCCGCGATCAGCAGGTCGGGCGAATTCGCCAGCGCCATCGCGATCATCGCCCGCTGGCGCATGCCCCCCGAGAACTCGTGCGGATGCTGGCGCACGCGGCGGGCGGGTTGCGGGATGGCCACCAGCTCGAACAGCCGTTCGGCCTCCTTCAGCGCGGCGCGGCGGGTGATCGAACGGTCGTGCAGGCGGATCGCCTCGATGATCTGGTCGCCCAGCGTGATCACCGGATTGAAGGCCGACAGCGGGTCCTGGAAGATGCAGCCCACCGCCTTGCCCCGGATCCGGCGGATCTTCGAGGGCGACATGCCGACCAGCTGCTCGCCCTTGAACCGGGCCGAGCCGGAGATGCGGGCCGTGGGCGGCAGCAGCTGCAGGAAGGCCATCATCGCCACCGACTTGCCCGAGCCGCTCTCCCCCACCACGCCCAGCACCTTGCCGGGCTCGAGCGTGAGGTCGACGCCGCGAAGGGCCTCGGCCTCCTCGCCCCGATCGTTGCGGAAGCTCACGCGCAGGTCGGCGATGTCGAGCAGCGGCGCGCTCATGCGGACCTCCGGTCGAACAGGTCGCGCAGGCCGTCGCCGAGGAAGGAGCTCGCCAGCACCACCGACAGGATCGCCATGCCGGGACCGAAGGCGATCCACCAGTTGTAGAAGCGCGTCGCCCCCTCGGAGATCATCGAGCCCCATTCCGGCGAGGGCGGCGTGGCCCCTAGCCCGATGAAGGACAGCGACGCGGCCAGCAGCACCACCTGGCCGAAATCCATGGTCGCGTTGATCAGCGTCGGCGTCCAGCACAGCGGCAGGACATGGACCACCAGGATCCGGCCCGAAGGGGCGCCGCCGGCGACCGCGGCTTCGACATGCTCGCGCTCGCGCACTTCCAGCACCTGGGCGCGCATCAGGCGGGCGTAGATCGGCCACCAGACGATGATCATGGCGATGGAGGCGTTCAGCAGGCCCGGCCCCAGCATCGCGGCGACGGCCATGGCCAGCAGGATCGGCGGGAAGGAGACGGTGACGTCCACCAGCCGCATGATGATCGAATCCCACCAGCCGCCGAAGAACCCCGCCACCGCGCCCAGCGCCGAGCCGATGGCGACCGCGCAGGCCACGACGACGAAGGCGATGGGGATCGACCAGACCGCGCCGTGCAGGGTCCGCGCGAAGACGTCCCGCCCCAGCGCGTCGGTGCCCAGCCAGAACTCGGCCGAGGGCTCCTGCAGCCGACGGCCGACCATCTTCAGCGGATCGGCCAGCGGCCAGAGCTGGATGGTCAGCACCACAACCACCCAGAACAGCAGGATCGCGGCGCCGACCTTGGCGGTCGGCGGCAGGCGGCGCCAGGCGCGCGCCAGGCCGACCAATGGGCGGCGGCGCGGGGCGGGGAGGACGGCCCCGGGCGCAGCGTCGGGCGCGGCGGTCATCCGCCCACCTTGATGCGCGGGTTGGCCCAGGCGTAGGCGATGTCGGTCAGCAGGTTGGCGAGAAGGAAGGCGATGGAGCCCACGATGGTCACCCCTCCGATGGCGGGATAGTCGAGCGAAGCTGCGCCGCGCACGGCATAGCTGCCGATGCCCGGCCAGGCGAAGATCGCCTCGGTCAGCACGGCGCCGGTGATCAGGTAGGCGAAGGTGAAGCCGAGGATGGTCAGCAGCGGGATCAGCGCGTTGCGCAGCGCGTGGTTGATCAGCACCACCCGCTCCGGCGCCCCCTTGGCCCGCGCGGTGCGCGCGTAGTCCTGGCTGAGCCCCTCGATCAGGGAGGACCGCACCAGGCGGGTGATCACGCCCGAGACCGCCCAGCCCAGCACCAGCGCCGGCAACGCCAGATGCGCCAGCGCCTGCGCGAAGAGGTCGAGATCCCCCGCCAGCAGCGCGTCGACGGTATAGAAGCCGGTGACGTCCGGCGGCGGCTCGACCCGCGGCGGCAGGCGGCCGGTGCCCGGAACCAGGGCCACGCGCACCGACAGCAGGTAGAGCAGGATCAGCCCCGACCAGAAGATCGGCAGCGACGAGCCGATCAAGGCGAAAATCCGCGCCAGCCCGTCGAAGACCGAGCCGCGGAAGCGGGCCGACAGCAAACCTAATCCCACGCCCATGATCGTGCCGATGATCATCGCGGCGAAGACCAGCTCCAGCGTGGCGGGCAGCCGCTCGGCGATGTCGACGGCCACGGGGCGGCGGGTGGCGAAGGACGTGCCCAGATCGCCCTGAAGCAGGTTGGAGATGTAGATCCCGTAGCGGACCGGCAGCGGCTGATCGAGGCCCCACTGGGCCTTCACCGCCGCGACGATCTCGGGATTGTCCATCATCCGCTCGGGCACCAGCGCGGCCAGCGGGTCGCCCTTGGTCATCTGCGACAGCAGGAAGGAGACGCTCGCCACGCCCAGCAGCAGGAACGGAATGGCGATCAGCCGACGGGCGATGTAGGCGAGCATGATCCGGGGTCGTCCTTGTCCTGCGTCCGGCCCCCCCGCGAGGCGGCGGGCCGCGCGAAGCGGCGGGCCGCGCGAGGCCCCGGGTCAGGCCCGGGGCGCGTCGCGGGGCCCGCCGTCAGGCCTTACTTGCGGCTGATCTCGGCCAGCGGCAGGTTGCAGCAGGCGGAGTAGCGCACCCCCTCGATGTCCGAGCGATAGGCCAGCACCAGGTTCGGCGAGACGAGGGGGAGGATGATCGCCTCCTTCATCATCTCCTCGGCGATCTTGGCATAGATCGCGTCGGCTTCCTCGCCCGAGGCGGCCAGCGCCTGCGCGTAGAGCTTCTCCTCGGTCTCGTTGCGCACCAGGGCGCTGTCGCCGACGCCCGCGCGGTTGGCCCAGGGGAAGCCCTCCATCATGCCGAAGTAGGACACGTACTGGCCCGAGCCGTAGTAGTCGGGCGCGTAGTAGATGGCGGTCACGCCCCACTCGCCCGCGCCCAGTTCGTCGCGCCAGACCGACCAGGTCAGGGGCTTCAGCTCCAGCTCGACGCCCGCCTCGGCGAAGTCCTGCTGGACCTTCTGCATCATGATGTTGAAGTCGACGCCGTAGATGTTGTCGTTGGGATAGCCCGCGACCAGCTTCAGATCCTCGGCGCCGGCGGCGGCGAGCATCTCCTTCGCCTTCTCCAGGTCGCGCTCGCGCGGGGTCAGGCCGGCGGTGCCGGGGAAGCCGTTGGGGATCGGGGCCGCCTGCCGGGCGCCCGCGCCGCCCACGGTGAAGTCCAGCACCCCCTCGTAGTCGATGGCCAGCGCCAGCGCGGTGCGGACCTCCGGCGTGAGCACGTCCTTCATGCCCTTCGCGCCGGGGATGAAGCCGACGTAGAGGAAGTTGTAGGAGGGCACGACCTCGGTCGTCACGTCGTCCGAGCGGATCGAGCTCGCGGTGTCCGGGTCGATCTGCATGGCGATGTCGACCTGCCCGGTCTCCAGCGCCTGCGCCTGGCTCACGGCGTCGCTGATCTGGGTGACCACGATCTCGGAGAAGCCGGGCGCCTCGCCGTGGTAGGCGTCGTTGCGCCCCAGGCGCAGCTCCGCCTCGGGCGAATACGCCTTCAGCATGTAGGGGCCGGAACCGGCGGAGTTCGCGAGGAACCAGGGCTCGGCCTTGTCCTCGGTCGCGGCCTCCTCGCCGGCGATCGCGCCGTTGGCCATGGCGACCTCGGCGTTGACGATGCCGCCGTAGGGGGCGGAGACCTTGTTGAGGAACTCCCCGTTCGGCGCCTCGAGCGTGACCTTCACGGTCTTCGCGTCCACCGCCTCGGCCCCCACCAGGCCGTCCATCAGGAACGAGGGCGAGCCCTTCAGGTTCTTCAGCCGCTCGAAGCTCCACACCACGTCCGAGGCCTCGACCGGGCTGCCGTCGGCGAAGGTCGCGTCCTTGAGGTGGAAGGTGAACTCGGTGAAGTCGTCGTTGACCTCCCAGCGCTCGGCGAGGTTGGGGACCAGGGACTTGTTGTCGGGCGCCAGCGTCACCAGCGTCTCGTAGACCGCGGTCAGGTAGAACTGGCAGGTGTCGCAGAAGGCCCGCTGCGGATCGAGCGAGTTCACGTCCATCGAGCGCGCGATCACCAGGGTGTCCGACCCCTGGGCGAGCGCGGGAAGCGAGGTCAGCGGGGCGGCCATCGCCACGCCCGCGAAGGCGAGGGCGCGCAGGCCCCTTTTGGTATCGAAGTGCATCATGGTCGGGTTCCCTGTCGGCGCGTTGGCTGTCGACCGCGTCAGTGTTCGGCCACCAGGGCCGCCATCTTCGCCAGGGCGGCGGGCGGCTCGATGGATGCGCGGTTCTTCTTGACGTGCTCGAGCGCGGCGCCTGTCGCGTCGAGCGTTCGCCGGATGTCGTCCTCGGTCATCGCGGCGTTGATGAACATGTTGTGGTAGGGCGAGAGATAGACGCCCCGCTCCATCGCCGCCTGGCAGAAAGCATAGCCGAAACGGAAGTCGGGGTCGTCGTCGAACAGCACCATGGGCATGGTGGCGGGGCCGGTCGACTTGATCGGCAGGCCGAGGGTCCGCCCCTGCTCCAGCAGCCCCTCGCGGAACATCGTCCCGATGCGCTGGAGATGCTCGAGGTAGTCGGTCTCGCGCACGATGCGCAGGGTCTCGACGGCCGCCGCCATCGGCACGGCCGAATACCAGAACGAGCCGGTGACGAAGATCTTCTGCGCCGCCTCGCGGGCCTTGTCGTTCCCCATCAGGGCCGAGATCGGCTGGCCGTTGCCCAGCACCTTGCCCCAGGCCGAGAGGTCGGGGCGCACGCCCAGCGTCTCCCAGCTGCAGTCGCGGGCGATGCGCAGGCCGGCGCGCACGTCGTCGACGATCAGCAGCGCGTCGTGCTGGTCGGCGACCGCGCGGGCGGCGCGGGCGTATTCGGCGTCGGGCAGCTCCTGGTCCGCGAAGGTGTCATGCCGGAACGGGGCGGCGAAGATCCCGGCCAGGTCGTCGCCCGCCTGCTTCGCCGCGTCCTCCAGCGCCTGGGGGTCGTTGTAGTCGTAGTAGATCAGGTGGGCGCGATCTTCGGGCAGCACGCCGCCGGGGCGGGGCGTGTTCCACGGGACCGCGCCGTGGTAGGCCTTGTGGGCGACCAGCACCTTGCGCTTGCCCTGCCTCGCGCGGGCGATCATCAGCGCCATGGTGGTGGCGTCGCCGCCGTTCTTGCAGAACATCGCCCAGTCGGCGTGGGAGACCATGTCCACCATCGCCTCGGCCAGCTGCACCATCGGCTCGCCCGGCCCGGTCACGGTGTCCGACAGCGCCTGCTGGCGCTGGACGGCCGCCATCACGTCGGGATGGCGATAGCCGAGAAGGTTCGGGCCGTAGGCGCACATGAAGTCGATGTAGACGTTGCCGTCGACGTCGGTGATCCGGGTTCCCTCGGCCTGCGCGAAATACTGGGGATAGCCCTCGGGCATCATCGCCGTGGACATATGTCCATACATGCCGCCGGGGATCACCTGGGCCGCGCGTTCGCGAAGCTCGGCATCCTTGGTGTTGCGTCTCATCGCGGCGGTCTCCGGCCTTCTGGAACTGGGTTTCGCAGAGAAGGCTAACGGAGTGGGATTTCGACCGGCAACGACTATTCATACGCAGCCGATCACCGATTCCGGGCGCACGCGGCCCCGGGCGCAAGCCCCTGCCGACTCGGCCGAACCGCTTGATTGTCCGATCTTCTTTCGGCGCACGACGGCGTGAGCCTCATGTCGGGAGCCTCCGCGCCCGCCCTCGGGCGACCGTCTGAAACCCGAATTTATTCGAGTAACTCGCCGCTGTTCGCGGGAAGCGCCGGCAGATGCTCGGGCAGGTAGCAGCGAAGATAGGCCACCGCGGCGCGCAGGGACTCCTCGAGGAAGGGGTCCGTCACCACCCCGTGGCGCGCCCAGGAGATCGCCCAGATCCCGTCGATCAGGCCGAAGGCGTTGCCCAGCCACTCGTCCAGGCCCTCGAGCCCCCGGCAGTCGAAGCGCGCCCGCATCTGCGCCGCCCGCAGCCCGGCCATCGAGGTGTTCCCGTTGAGGTCCAGCGTGCGCACCTCGACGCTGACCCCGGCCCCCATGAACAGCCGCAGGGCGGCCGGGTGGGCGTTGAGATAGTCGCGCCCGATCGCGTGCCGCGCCCGCACCAGCTGCTGCCAGCTGTCCGGGGGCGGCGCCATGGGCCGCAGGTTCAGCTCGGTCAGGTCCTGGTGATAGCGGCGCGCCAGCTCGATCAGGATCGCGTTGCGGTTGGGAAAGAAGTGATAGACCGAGGGCAACGGCACGCCCGCCCGCTCCGCGATCATCGCCAGCGTGACGTCGGCGTCCGGCCGCTCCACCAGAAGCTGCTCGGTCACGTCCAGGAGGCGGGCGAACCGCTCCCGTCCCCGGCGACGCTGCGGCGGCCGGGCCTGCGAGAGCGCGGCGGGCCGTCCGCTCGGGGATCTCTTGACCATCCTCGGCGCCTGCCAGCCGTGCCGCCGCGTGTCAAGCGGACGTGACCTGCCCCCGAGGATCTCTCAGTCATGACGAGAGGCTGCGGGTGATGATCGGGGAGTCCTCGGTCGCCGGGGGCGCAAGCGCGCAGGGCGAGGAGCCCCCAGCTGGCTCAAGGGCTCTGAGGCGTAGACCGGAAGGCGGCTCTGAAATCGCTGCGCAAACGTCTCAAGCGGCGGGGTTTCGTGCCCGCAGCGACCGTGACCGACGGGCTGCGCTCCCATGGGGCGGCCTTGCGGGATCCTGGCCTCGCGGACCGCCATGCGGCCGGCGGCCGCTCGAACAGCCGGGCCGAAGTCTCGCACCGGCCAACCCGCCGGCGGAAGCGTCGGAGGGGCGGGTTCGGATCGCCCGGTTCCGCCCAGGTTTTCCTCGCGCCCGACGCCGCCGTCTCCACCCGCTTCAACATCCAGCGTCACCTGATTTCCCGCCGCACCATGAAGAGGCTCCGGGCCGAGGCCCTCGCGACCTGGCATGAGAGCGTTGCCGCCCGAGGGCGAGCCCCATGGTCCTCGCGGGCGCCATCCCGCCAACGTGTCGAAGCCGGTGGAAGGGGCGATCGGCAGCATCCGGCGGATCGGCTCTTCAGGCCGGGTCCACGAAGGGATCGAAGCGCGCGCGCGCATAGGCGGGGCGGGACTGGACCGCGGCCCACCACGCCGCCACGCCGGGACGGGCCGAGGGCGCGAGCGCCTCCGGCGCGATCTCCTCCGAGACCCGCTTGACGAAGGGGGCGACGGCGATGTCGGCCAGCGAGTAGGCGCCGCCGATCAGCCAGCCGCCCGCCATCATCCCCTCCATCTGGTCGAGCAGGGCGAGCAGCGCCGCCTTCGATTCCGCCAGCTCCTCCTCCGTATACGGACGCCGCGCGACGCGCTGCCAGACGTCCCGACGCTCGGCGCTCGGGATTCGCTCCAGCGCCGCCTGGAGCTCGGCGTCCGTCATCTTCTCGGCGCGCTTCTGGATCGAATGGCGCCAGTTGAAGCGGATCAGGTGCCCGATCTGCCCGTCGACATGCCGGACCCAGTTCCGCATCAGCGCCAGGTCGTAGGGATCGCGCGGGCGCAGCGGCGGGTCGGGGAAGACCGCGTCGAGATATTCGCAGATCGTGCCGCTCTCGTGCAGCGGGCGGCCGTCGTGCAGCAGGGTCGGCACCACGCCGAGCGGGTTCACCGCCAGGTATTCGGGGCTGTGCTGCTGCTGGCGCGACAGGTCCACCTCGCGCCCCTCCCAGGCGAGGCCCTTCTCCTCGAGGAACAGGCGGACCCGGCGCGAGGCGCTCGACTTCCAGGCGTGATGCAGGATCAGGGTCATCTCAGCGTCCCGTGAAGTTCGGCTGGCGCTTCTCGTGGAAGGCCGCGCGGCCCTCCCGGAAGTCGTCGCTGTCGCGGCAGAGGCGGGACAGGCGCTCGATCTCCGCGGGGTCGCGCGCGTCGGGGTCGCCCACGATCTGCGCGACGGTGCGCTTGGTGGCGTGGATCGAGAGCGGCGCGTTCGAAGCGATCCGGCGCGCCAGGTCCATCGCCTCGTCCCAGAGCCTCTCGGGCGGCAGCACATGCTCCACCAGCCCCCAGGCGAGCGCGGTCTGCGCGTCGACCCGGTCGCCGGCATACAGCAGCCGGCGGGCGCGCGCGGCGCCGGCCGCCTCGACCAGCCGCGCCAGCCCCTCGTGCCCGTAGGCGATGCCGAGCTTCGCCGCCGGCACGCCGAACTGGGCGTCCGTGGCGGCGAGGCGGATGTCGCAGTTGAGCGCGGTCATCAGCCCGCCGCCGATGCAGTAGCCGCGGATCGCGGCGATGGTCGGAAGCGGGGTCTCGGCCAGGCGGCGCTGCCGGTCGAGGAAGCTCGTCCCGTGCTGCTTCGGCCCGTCGAAGCCGCCGATGTCGGCGCCCGAGATGAAGGCCCGCCCGCCGAGCCCGGTAAGGATCAGCACCCGCGCCTCGGCCTCCGCGACCTCCAGCGCCTCGATCATGCCGGCGGTCGCTTCGACGTCGAGCGCGTTCATCTTCTGCGGGATGCTGATCGCCAGCGTGGCGATCCCCGCCTCGACCGCGAGGCCGATGCGGCCGTCGGCGAAGCTCCGCTGCGGGGCCCAGTTCGGGGGATAGGCTTCGGTCATCGGGTCTCTCACGGAACGAGGACGACGGGCGCGGTCAGGGCGCGCCCCTCGAGCAGGCGATGCGCCTCGGCGGCGCGGGCGAGCGGCAGGCGGTCGGCGATGGGGGTGCGGATCAGCCCGCTTTCCAGCGCCTCGAACAGGGCGCGGGCGGCGGCCTCGGCCTCCTGCGGGTCGGCGATCCAACTGCGCAGCGTGGGGCGCGTGACGACGATGGACTTGGAATGCAGCCGCTGCAGGTCGAATTCGCCCACGTTGCCCGAGGCGGTGCCGTAGCTGACCACCATGCCTCGCGGCCGGATGCAGTCGAGCGACTTCAGGAAGGCGGCCTTGCCGATCCCGTCGTAGATCACGTCCGCGCCTCGCCCGTCGGTCAGCTCCATCACCCGCTCGGCGAAGTCCTCGGTCCCGTAGTCGACGACCGCGTCGTAGCCATGCGCGCGGGCGATCTCCGCCTTGGCGGGCGAGCCGACGGTCCCGATCATCCGGGCGCCCAGCGCCGCGCCCCACTGGCCGAGGACGAGGCCCATGCCGCCCGCCGCGGCGTGGACCAGCGCGACCGTGCCCGCCTTCACCGGAAACAGGCGGCGCAGCAGGTATTCCGCGGTCAGCCCGCGCAGCAGATAGCCGCCGACGACCTCGTCGGGGATCGCGTCGGGCAGCGGGATCAGCCGCGAGGCGGGGACCAGCGTGTGCCCGGCATAGCTGCCGCCGCCGATATAGCCGACGCGCGTCCCGACCGGCGGCCCGCCGGCGCCTTCGCCCGGCGCCTCCACCACCCCCGCCGCCATGTGGCCGAGCGTCAGGGGAAGGGGTTTCGCCGTGTGGGGCCCGCCGTGGTCGCCCTCCCGCTCGTAGATGTCGGCGTAGTTCACGCCGATGGCGGTGTTGCGGACCAGGGCCTCCTGCGGGCCGGGATCGGGAAGCTCGACCTGGTCGAGCCGCATCGCCTCGGGTCCGCCGTGGCGGTGGATCCGGATCGCCGTCGTTCGCAAGCGCGCCTCCTCCTGTGTGCATGAAACCCGCTTCTGCGGCGGGAAATGAGCTGTCAGGTCTTTCAACACGATTCTCTTGTATGCACAAACAGAATCAACGTATGCGTTGATGGGCAGAGGAGGCCGGGATGGCGAAAGCGAGCGACAAGGTGCGGGAGCTGCTGGAGCGGGAGATCCGCCACGGCGCGCTGCGTCCCGGCGACAGCATCGACGAGCGGTCGCTGGCGGAGCGGTTCTCCGTCTCGCGGACCCCGGCGCGCGAGGCGATCCTGCAGCTCGCCGCCTCGGGGCTGGTGACGATGCGTCCCCGCCACGGCGCGGTGGTCGCCGGGCTCGAGGTCAAGGACGCCATCGCGATGATGGAGACGCTGGTGGCGCTGGAGGGGGAGGCCGCCGCCCTCGCCGCCCGCCGCATGTCCGCCGCGGAGGTGGAGGAGCTGTCGCGCCGCCACGCCGAAAGCGAGGCGGCGGCGCGGGAGCATGACAGCCGCGCCTACATAGACCTCAACGCCCGCTTCCACGCCGCCATCTACGCCGGCGCGCGCAACGACTATCTGGCCGGGCTGATCCGCAACACGCGCAGCCGCATGAGCTTCTTCCACGCCTCGAGCCTCAACCAGCGGGCGCGGGTGGAGCGGTCCTGGGACGAACATGGCGGGGTGGTCCGCGCCATCGCCTCGGGCGATCCCGCCGCCGCCGAGGCGGCGATGCGCGACCACATCCTGTCCGGCGGGCGCGTCTACGCCGATCTCGTCGCGGCGATGCCCCGGGAGACTTCGGCCGGCTGACCGGCCGCACGGGATCCGGAGCGCCGCCGGATCCCGCCGCAAGCCGACGGCGCAAGGGGCGAAGACCCCGCTCTCAGGGAGGACCCGTCACGTGACCCTCGACAGACGAACGTTTCTGGCGGCTTCGGCCGCCGCCGCCGCGGCGGCCGCCGGCCTTCGCCCCTTCGGGGCGCGCGCGCAGGACAGCCTCGCGGCGCTGCACGAGGCCGCCAAGGCCGAGGGCGAGCTGACCTGGTACATCGTGCCCATGTCCTCGGAATCCGCCGAGCGGGCCGCGGCGAAATTCACCGAGACCTATCCCGGCGTCGAGGTGAACGTGGTCCGCTCCACCGCGCAGGTGGCGTTCCAGCGGCTGAACCAGGACATCGACACCGGCGTGAACAACGCCGACGTCTTCACCACCTCCAACATCGCCCACGCGATCGACCTCAAGCAGCGGGGCCTCGCCGCAGCCTACCGGCCGATCCGGCGCGACGAGGTGTACGAGGAGTTCCGTGGCATCGATCCCGACGACATGTTCCACACCGTGATCGCAGGCACGATGGCGATCCTCTACAATTCCGACCAGGTGCCGGAGGCGGAGGCGCCGAAGAACTGGCCGGACCTGCTGGACCCGAAGTGGAAGGGCAAGGTCGCGATCGGCCATCCCGGCTTCTCGGGCTATGTCGGCCTCTGGGCCGTGAAGATGAAGGATCTCTACGGGCTCGAGTTCTTCGAGAAGATGGCCGAGCAGAACCCCTATATCGGCCGCTCCTCGATCGACGTGGCCACCACCACCGCCTCGGGCGAATCCGCCGTGGGCGCGGGGCCGGCGGCCTCGGCCGGGATCTCGGCCGCGCGGGGCAATCCGCTGGCGACCGTCTATCCGACCGACGGCACGGTGGTGATCACCTCGCCCACGGTGATCCCGAAGGCCGCCCCCCATCCCAACGCGGCGCGCCTGTTCCTCGAATTCCAGCTCGGCCAGGAATTCGCCGAGGTGATCGCCGCCGACTACGGCAACCCGATCCGGCCCGGCGTGCCGCTGGCGGACGGCGTGCCGGCGCTGGACGAGATCACGCTGATCTCCCCGACGGTGGATCAGATGGTGAGCGACGTCACCGTGGTGGCGGAAGAGTTCCGCGACATCTTCGGGATCTGAGCGTGACCGACCTGACGCAGACCGTCGCGGAGGGCACGCCGCGGCGCGCCCTCCGCATCGACTGGACGCTCGCGCTGTTCGCGCTCCTCGCGATCGCGCTGGCGCTTCTGGTCGTGGGGCCGCTGTCGCGGCTCTTCATCGAAAGCTTCAGCGACCCCGAGACCGGGGCGTTCACCTTCGGCAACTTCGTGGAGGTGGCGACGCGCAGCCGCTATCTCGTCGCCTACGGCCAGACGCTCCAGCTCGCCGCCATCACCGTCGTCCTGTCGCTGCTGCTCGCCCTGCCGATGGCCTGGGCGGTGTCGCGCACGGACATGCCGGCGCGGGGGCTGTTCCATTTCGGCGTGATCGGCGCCTTCATCATGCCGCCCTTTCTCGGCGCCATCGGCTGGATCCTGCTGGCCGGGCCGAACGCGGGATGGATCAACCGGATCTGGGCCTCGGCCACCGGCTCGACCGAGCCGCTGCTCGACATCTTCAGCGTCTGGGGGCTCGCCTTCATCATCGCGCTGAACGTGTTCCCGCTGATCTTCATCTTCGCCACCTCGGCGCTGGACCTGATTTCGTCCGAGATGGAGGAGGCGGCGGCGATCCACGGCGCGGGACCGATGCGCACCACCTGGATCGTCACCCTGCCGCTGGCGCTGCCGGCGATCCTGGGCGCGACGATGCTGGTGTTCCTGGAGACCATCGCGCTCTATGGCACGCCGGCGCTGATCGCGATCCCGGCGCGCTACAACGTGGCGACCACCCAGCTCACCACCTTCTTCGAGTATCCCGCGCGCATCGAGCTCGCCATGGCCTTCTCCGTGCCGCTGGTGCTGATCACGCTGGTCCTGCTGATCGCGCAGCGCCTGCTGCTGAAGGGCGGGCACGTCTCGGTCTCCGGCAAGGGCGGCTCGCGCCAGCCGATGCGGATCGGGCGCTGGAAATGGCTGCTGCTGGCGCATGGCGGAGTGGTGACGCTGCTTGCCGTGGTGCTGCCCGCGGCGATCCTGATCTCGACCTCCTTCCAGGTGGCCTGGGCCAAGGCCCCTACGCTCGACAACCTCACGCTGCGCAACTACCGCGAGATCCTGTTCGAGCAGGAGACGGTGATGAGCGCCCTGTGGAACACGATGAGCTATTCGCTCGTCGCGGCCACGGCCTGCACGGCGCTCGGCTTCGCGGTCGCCTATCTGGTGATCCGCCGGCTGCTGCCCGGCGCGCGCGCGCTCGCCTTCGTCGCGGTGGCGCCGGTGGCGGTGCCGGGGATCGTGCTCGCGATCTGCTTCTACGCCGCCTATGCCGGCCCGCCGCTGTCGCTCTACGGCTCCGGCGCGCTGGTGATCGTGGCCTTCGTCACCCGCTTCCTGCCGATCTCCTTCGTCTCCTGCGCCTCGGGCGTGCGCAGCATGAACCCCGAGCTGGAGGAGGCGGTGCTGATCCACGGCGGCTCGCGCCTGCGGGCGCTGGTCGAGGTGGTGGCGCCGGTGCTGAAGAAGTCCCTGCTGGGGGTCTGGATCCTGGTCTTCGTGATCTGCTCGCGGGAGCTGTCCACCGCCATGTTCCTGACCAGCTACGACAACCGCGTGGTGTCGATCCTGACGCTCGATCTGAGCGAGCAGGGCCGCTACGAGAACCTCGCCGCCATGGGGGTGCTGCTGCTGGTCATCACCTCCGCCGTCGTCGCCGTGGGCATCAAGCTGCTCGGGCGCGACTTCATGATCCGGAAGACCTGAGATGACGACGCTTGTGCTGGACGGCCTGTCCAAGAGCTACGGGTCCTTCAAGGCCGTGGACGGGGTGTCCCTGACGCTGCGGGACGGGGAGTTCCTGTCCCTGCTCGGCCCCTCGGGCTGCGGCAAGACCACGACCCTGCGCATGATCGCGGGCTTCATCGCGCCGACCGCGGGACGGATCCTGCTCGACGGGGCCGAGATCTCCTCCCCCCGCGGCTCGCTGCCGCCGGAGCGGCGGGGCATGTCCATGATCTTCCAGAGCTATGCGATCTGGCCGAACATGACCGTGGCGCAGAACGTGGGCTTCGGCCTGCGCATGAAGCGCCTGCCGAAGGAGGAGGTCGCCCGCCGCGTGGCCGAGATCCTGGACGTGGTCAAGCTGGGCCACCTGGCCGGGCGCTATCCCGCGGAGCTGTCGGGCGGCCAGCAGCAGCGCGTGGCGCTGGCCCGCGCGGTCGCGCCCCAGCCCAAGGTGATGCTGCTGGACGAGCCGTTGTCGAACCTCGACGCCAATCTGCGCGAGGACATGCGCGCGGAGATCAAGCGCATGCACCTGGAGTTCGGCATCACCACCGTCTACGTCACCCACGACCAGTCCGAGGCGATGGCGATCTCCGACCGCATCGCCGTGATCAACGCCGGCCGGGTCGAGCAGGTGGACGCGCCCTACGACCTCTACGCCCGCCCGCGCACCCGCTTCGCCGCGGAGTTCATCGGCCGCACCAACCTGATCGAGGGGCGCCGCGGCGCCGGCCGGCTGACCTTCCCCGCCTTCTCGATCCCCGATCCCGAGGGCGGGAGCGAGGCGGTGCTGGCTTCGATCCGGCCGCAGAACCTGCGCCTCGCGGCCCGGGGGGCCGAGGCCGCGCCCCGTCCCGGCGAGGTGCAGCTCGCCGCCCGCATCGGGGAGCGGATCTTCCTCGGCGAACGCTGGGACTACGGCCTGACGCTGGAGGGGGCCCCCGGCCCCACCCTGCGCGCGGCCGCGCCGGCGGAGCAGGTCTTCGACCTCGACGCGCCGGTCTGGGTCTCGATCCGCGAGGAACGCATCGTGCCGGTGGAGGCGCCGCGATGAGCGCCCCCTCCCCGACCTCCGCCCCCGCCGCTCCGGCCGGACCGATGTCGCGCTACCGGGTCCTGGACCTGACCCGCATCCGCTCGGGCCCCACCTGCGTCCGGCAGTTCGCAGACTGGGGCGCGGACGTGATCAAGGTCGAGCCGCCGGATGACGCCAGCGGCTACGCCGACCGCGCCAGCTCGGACTTCCAGAACCTGCACCGCAACAAGCGCAGCCTGACGCTGGACCTGAAGTCGGCGGAAGGGCGCGAGATCCTGATGCGGCTGGTGGACGGCGCCGACGTGCTGGTGGAGAATTTCCGCCCCCGCGTGAAGGCGCGCCTCGGCCTTGACTGGGAGGGGCTGCACGCCCGCAATCCCCGGCTGGTGCTGGGCTCGATTTCCGGCTTCGGGCAGACCGGGCCCTATGCGGACCTGCCGGGCTTCGACCAGGTGGCGCAGGGGATGGGCGGGCTGATGTCGGTGACCGGCCTGCCCGGCCAGGGTCCGGTGCGGGTCGGCGTGCCGATCGCCGACCTCACCGCCGGCATGTTCTGCGCCATGGGCATCCTGATGGCCCTGCTGGACCGGGAGCGGACGGGCGAGGGGCGCTGGGTGCAGACCAGCCTGCTGCAGGCGCAGGTGGCGATGCTGGACTTCCAGGCCGCCCGCTGGCTGATCGACGGCGTGGTGCCGGGCCAGGCGGGCAACGACCATCCCACCGCGACGCCGATGGGGGTCTATCCCACCCGCGACGGCTCGATGAACATCGCCGTCACCGGCGCGCGCATGTGGCGCGACTTCTGCGCGGTGATCGGCCGGCCGGAGCTCGCCGACGATCCCCGCTACGCGACCGGGCCCAAGCGGCTGGAGAACCGCGAGGCGTTGAACGCGCTGGTGCGCGAGATCACCCGAACCCGGACCACCGAGGATCTCCGAAGCGCGCTGGAGGCGGCCGCCATTCCCTGCGGCCCGATCTACGGCATAGACGAGGTGTTCGAGGATCCGCAGGTCCGGCATCTCGGCCTGGTGGGCGAGGTGGAGCATCCCGTCCGGGGGCGCTTGAAGGTGCTGAACCAGCCGCTCAGGATGTCGGGCGCAGAGCCCGTGCTGGACCGGCCGACGCCCGAGGCGGGCCAGCACACCGTCGAAGTGCTCGCGGAGCTCGGCCTCGACGCCGAGGCGATCCGCGGGCTGAAGGAGCGCAAGGTCGTATGAGCAGGATCGAACCCGTCGCCGAGGCGGACGGCTACACCCCCCGGATCGAGGCGCGGGTCGAGGGCGGCGTCGGCTGGATGATCGTCTCCAACCCCCGCCGCCGCAACGCGGTGACCTACGCCATGTGGCGCCAGATCCCGCAGGTGATGGCCGATTTCGCCGCCGACGACTCGGTGCGCGTGGTGGCGGTCCGCGGCGACGGGGACGAGGCCTTCGTGGCCGGCGCCGACATCACCGAGTTCGGCCGCCTGCGCTCCACGCCCGAGCAGGTCGCGGAATACGACCGCGTCGGGCGCGAGGCGGGCGAGGCGATCGCCGGGATCGGGAAGCCGACGGTGGCCCTGCTGCGCGCCTGGTGCGTGGGCGGGGGCTTGGGCCTCGCGCTCGGCTGCGACCTGCGCATCGCGGCCGAGGACACGCGCTTCGCGATCCCTGCCGCGCGGCTGGGTCTCGGCTACCGCTATGCCGGGGTGAAGACGCTGGTGGACGTGGTGGGTCCGGCCAACGCGGCGGAGATCTTCTTCACCGCACGGCGCTACGACGCGGCGGAGGCGCTGCGCCTCGGCCTGATCAACCGGATCCTGCCCGCGACGGGGTTCGACGAGGCGGCCCGCGACTATCTCGCCGGCATCGCCCGCAACGCGCCGCTGACCATGACGGCGGCGAAGCTAGCGATCCGCGGCGCGCTCGAGCGTCCCGCCCCGGAGGACCGGGCCGCGATCGACGCCGCCGTCCAGGCCTGCTTCGACAGCGAGGACTACCAGGAAGGCCGCGACGCCTTCGCCGCCAAGCGCCCGCCCGCCTTCCGCGGACGCTGACCCCCCCTCGCTTCGCCGCCGCATCGGGCAGCGCTGACCGCGCTGCGGGCTTTCACACGTAAAGTCGGCGGCGCCCGCGAGCGACACCGGGCCCGACCTCAGGCGGCGGCGATCGCGCGCCAGGTTGCGAGGGCCTCCGCCCGGAACCTCTTCATGGTTCGGCGGGAAATCAGGTGACGCTGGTTGTTGAAATGGGTGCAGGCGGCGGCGTGGGTCGAGAGGAAGCGCTGGGCCCCGCCCGGCGAGCGGAAGCCTCGCCTCTGGCGCTCCCTCCTGCGCGTCGGCTGATGCGAGACCTCGGCCCGGTTGTTCAACCGGCCGCCGGTCACCTGGCGGTCCGCCAGGCCGAGATCCCGCAAGGCCGCGCCGTAGGAGCGCAGACGGTCCGTAACGACGACCTCCGGCGCGAAACCCTGTCGTTCGAGCGGTTTGCGCAGCAGCTTCAGGGCCGCCTTCCGATTGCGCCGAGGCTGCACGATCACCTCGAGCGCCTCGCCCTCGTCGTCGACGGCGCGCCAGAGATGGTGGATCCGGCCCTGGATGCGCAGGAAGACCTCGTCCAGGCGCCAGCGGCCGGTGGGCCGCAGGCGCCGCTCCCGGATCCGCTGGGCATAGGCGGCGCCGACCTTGAGCGTCCAGCGGCGCACCGTCTCGCAGGAGACGTCGATGCCGCGCTCGGCCAGCAGGTCCTCGACATCGCGGCAGCCGAGGGCGAACCGAAGGTAGAGCCAGACCGCGTGCGGGATGATGACCGGCGGGAAACGATGGCGGGCGTAGAAGATGCGGCGCATGCCCGGGGTTATCGCGCCGCGGCTCGGGCCGCCATCCGGTTCACGTGTCAAAGCCCAAACGCCCCTTCCGGGGGCGTTTCCGCTCCGGTTTCGGTGCTCGCGTGAGGTCTCGGCAGTGCGACCCTCGGCTAACCCTCGGAAATGTCGGAGACTTCCAGGGCGACACAGGATCAGCAGTTTTGAGAAGGGCTGCGTGGTGGAGGGGGCTGGATTCGAACCAGCGTAGGGTTTCCCCGACGGATTTACAGTCCGTTGCATTTGACCGCTCTGCCACCCCTCCACAGGGCGCGACGCGGGGTGTAAGGGGCTCCGTGCGGGAGGTCAAGCGGTCCCCGCGCCCTTTTTCCGCGCGAAGGAGCAACGTCATGGCCGAGGACGGCGATCGCAGCAAACCCAGCGCCAGGACCAGCGACCGCGCCGAGCGGGGGGAGCGCGGCGGAGCGCGCCCCGCGAAAGGAGCGTGGAGCGGCGGCAAGGGCGGGCCGAAAGGCCCCGCGCGCGGCAATCCGGGCGCGCCCAGGCCCGCGCCGTGGCGGCAGGGGCCGGGCGGGGACGGGGCGCTGTGGCTCTTCGGCCTGCACGCGGTGCGCGACGCGCTCGCCAACCCGAAGCGCAAGAAGACCCGCCTGATCCTGACGCCCAACGCCGCGGTGCGCCTCGGCGAGGACGTGATCGAGGCCGCCGGCCTCGCGCCCGAATCCGCCGATCCGCGCCGCTTCCACGCCCCGCTCGACCCCCAGTCCGTCCACCAGGGCGCGGCGCTGGAGGTGCTGCCGCTGGACTGGGGCTCGCTGGAGGAGGTCTGCGCGCCGCGGGGGGAGCGCGACGTCGTGGTGCTGCTCGACCGCGTCACCGATCCCCACAACGTCGGCGCGGTGCTGCGCTCGGCCGAGGTCTTCGGCGCCCGCGCCGTGGTCGCCCCCGCCCGTCATGCCGCGCCCGAGACCGGGGCGCTCGCCAAGACCGCCTCGGGCGCGCTGGAGCGCCAACCCTACCTGCGGGTCAAGAACCTTTCCTCGGCGATGGAGACGTTGCGCGGGATGGGCTATGCGCTGCTGGGCCTCGACGGGGAGGGGGAGACGACGATCGACGCGGCGCTCGCCGCCCGTCCCGGCCCCGTGGCGCTGGCGCTGGGGGCCGAGGGGCCCGGCCTGCGCCCCAAGACGCGGGAGACCTGCGACGCGCTGGTGCGGATCGACTCGGCGGCGGATTTCGGCTCCCTCAACGTCTCGAACGCGGCCGCGGTCTCGCTCTACGCCGCGACCCGGCCCCGGTGAGGCGGTTCCGGCGGGCCGGGCCCGCGGACCGGCCCCCGGCGCCCCGTTCCGGGGCGTGGCCGCGCGGCGACGGGGAGGCTGAAACATACCGCAAACTTTCGCGAGGGGGTTTCCAAGGTCCCGTCGCGGCTCCATATACTTCCCATGAGGCGATGACGGCGGGTCCGCCCCCGTCATCCACTCACTGTCCCTCGTTCCGACTTCAGCGCCCGCCTTGTGCGGGCGCTTTTTTCGTCGCCCCGCCCCGCGCCGCTTTCCCCAGCGAAGGCCGCGGCTTAAGGTGAGCCCATGACCGAGACCGAAGCCCCTTTCGACCCCGCCTCCAACCCCTCGCCGGACGGGCTGCGCCGCATCCTGCGCAGCGTCAGGACGGTGGCGATGGTCGGCGTCTCGACCAACCCGGTGCGGCCCTCGAACTACGTGGGGCGCTACCTGGCGCTGAAAGGCTACCGGGTGATTCCCGTCAATCCCGTGGCCGCGGGGCAGCGGCTGTGGGGGCAGGAGGTGCGCGCCTCGCTGGCCGACATCCCCGCCGAGCTCGGTCCGATCGACATGGTCGACGTGTTCCGCCGCTCCGACCAGGCGGGCGAGGTGGTGGACGAGGCGCTGGCGACGCTGCTCGACCGCGGCCTCAAGGTGATCTGGCTGCAGATCGGGGTGGTGAACGAGCCTGCCGCCGCCCGCGCCCGCGCGAAGGGCGTCGAGGTGGTGCAGAACCTGTGCCCCAAGATGGAATACCAGCGCCTGTTCGGCGAGCTGCGCATGGGCGGCATCAACACCGGCGTGATCTCCTCCCGACTCGGCTGACCGCGGCCCTGGCCGCGACGGGCGGCGCCGTCCCCGGCCGGCCGCCGATAGGCGCCCGAGTCGCAGGCCGCCCCTCCGGCCCCCGCAGCGGGCCGCCGCCCCGACCCTGGCCCGCCTTCGCGCCGCCCGCCCCATGCGCCCGTCCCGACGCCCGCCGGGAGCGCCTGTTCTCCGGAGCCGTCCGTCGCTGATGCCGATCAGAGCGACTCGGCCGATGGGGTCAGGGATCGCGAAGCGACCCCGCGCCAGCGGGGCTTGTCCTTGACCCCATCGGCCGAGTCGCTCAGGCATCAAAAGCGACGGACGGCTCCGGAGAACAGGCGCGGCTTGTTCTCTGGTGAGTTCAGAAGCGGCCTTCCGCGGGCGAAGCCCGCGCGCGCCGGAGGCGCGCATCGCCAAGCCCGCCCGCAGGGCGCCCCCGCCCCTCGGCGCCCGCCGCTTCACCGCGTCTCCATGATCCGCGACACCAGCTCCGCCACGTTGCGCGCCCCCAGCTTGCGCATCACCGAGGCGCGGTGCACCTCCACCGTGCGGTGGGAGATGTCGAGCAGGCGCGCGATCTGCTTGGCGGTGCGCCCGGCGACCACGTGCAGGGCGATCTCGCGCTCGCGGGCGGTCAGGCCGGGCTGGTCGGGGGTCTCGGGGCCCTCCAGCTTCTCGAAGGTCCACACCATCAGCTCGAACGGCGCATCGGGCGTCAGGGTGCGGCCGCGGGCGCGGGCCCAGAACATCGTCCCGCCGCGGGCCTGCATCACCCGCTCGTCCTCGTGCACCGGCCGGTCGCGCATCAGCCGCAGCCAGCGCTCGCCGACCGCGCGGAATTCGAAGGCGGAGGGGTAGAGCATCCGCACCGACTGCCCCTGCATCAGGTGGCGCGGCCAGCCGAACAGCGCCGCCGCCGCCGGATTGGCCTGCAGGATCCGGCGGTTGGCCAGCACCAGCAGGGCCACCGGCGCCTCGACGAAGGCCAGCGCCGACAGCGAGGCGTCGTCCGTCGCGCTCAGGTCCGGGGGCGGCGGCCGCTTCGGGGGCGCCTCGGCCGGCGGGGCGGGGGACAGGCCCGCCTCCGCGAAGAGGTCCGGCTGCTCCGAGGCCGGAGGCCGCTTTCGTCCCGCCATCGTGTCCGCCTCCTCGCCCGTCTACGCAGGCACCTACGTAGTCCTGCGTATGGAAGCAACCCGCCGGAGCTGTGCATATGCACGAAACCGCGAAAGCGACGGGAAGGGAGCGACCCATGAGCCAGGACATCTACATCACCGGCGCCGGCCACACCAAGTTCGGCCGCCTGCAGGACAGCCTCGAGGCGCTGATCGTCGAGAGCGCCCGCGAGGCGATGGAGGAGGCGCAGACCGCCCCCTCGCAGATCGACGCCGTGTTCCTCGGCCACTTCAACTCGGGGCTGGTGAAGGACGGCTTCGCCTCCTCGCTGATCCACCAGGCGCATCCCGACTTCCGCTTCACGCCGGCCGCGCGCTGCGAGAACGCCTGCGCCTCGGGCGCCGCCGCGATCCACGCGGGGATCAACGCGATCCTTGCCGGCAAGGCGAAGACCGTCCTCGTGGTGGGGGCCGAGAAGATGACCCACCGCTCCACCCCCGACGTGACCGAGGCGCTGGCCGGCGCCGGCTACCAGAACGACGAAGCCGAGGCGGCGCTGAGCTTCCCGCAGGTCTTCGGCCTCGCCGCGCGCGCCTACGCCGAGCGCCACGGCGACCCGCTGGCCGACATGGCCCGCATCGCCTCCAAGAACCATTCCAACGCGATGGACAACCCGCTCGCCCAGATGCAGCGCCCGATGAGCTTCGAGGCCTGCAACGAGGTCGGCGAGAAGAACCCGCTGATCGCCCCGCCGCTGCGGCTGACCGACTGCTCGCTGGTCACCGACGGGGCCGCCGCCATCGTGCTGCAGGCCGCCGACGTCGCGGGGGACGCCGGGAAGCGGGTGAAGATCGCCGCGGCCGAGCATGTCTCGGACTACCTGCCGATGTCGCGCCGCGACTTCGTGGCCTTCGAGGGGCCGGCCCGCGCCATCGCGCAGGCCTATGCCGCGGCGGGCCTGAGCGTCGCCGACATCGACTTCGCCGAGGTCCACGACTGCTTCACCATCGCCGAGCTGCTGGTCTACGAGGCCATGGGCCTCGCCCCCGCCGGCCGCGGCGGGCAGGCGATCGCCGAGGGCACGGTGCTCAAGGGCGGCCGGACGCCGGTGAACCTCTCGGGCGGGCTGAAGGCCAAGGGACACCCGGTCGGCGCCACCGGCGTCTCGATGCACGCGCTGGGCTTCCGGCAGCTGACCAACCAGGCCGGCGGCATGCAGGCCGAGGGCGCCGAGCATGGGCTGCTGTTCAACATGGGCGGCGCCGCGGTCGCCAACTACGCCACGATCCTGCAGGCCGACCGGGCCTGAGGCCGGCCGTTCGAACCGCGGAGGCCCCGGAGCGTTTCCGGGGCCTTCCGCGTCCTGCGGCGGGAGCGGGGCGCCCCGGGCTCGACCCGGGGCCTCGGCCGCAGGCCGGGCGCCGGCGCGTCCCGGGTCGAGCCCGGGACGCGCCGGGGCGGTCGCGGCGCTCAGATGATCTCGGTCTCGACCAGCGGGCGGTTCTCCAGCAGGCGCGCCCAGCTCAGCGGCGCCAGGTCCAGGCTGCGGTAGCCGCCGTGCAGCAGCCATTCCGCCACGCCGCGGCCGACGCCGGCGGCGTGCTGCAGGCCGTGGCCGGAGAAGCCGGTGGCGAAGACCAGGTTGGCCACGTCCGGGTGCGGGCCCACCACGCCGTTGCGGTCGAAGGCGTTCCATTCGTAGTGGCCGGCCCAGAAGCGCTGCAGGCGGATCGCCTCGAAGACCTCCGAGCGCTCGGCCAGCGCCGGCCAGACGATCTCCTCGAATTCCTCGTGGCGCGGGTCGAAGTCGTCGAGGGCGACCTCGGGGTCCTCGACCGGGGGGGCGCCGGCCAGGAAGAAGCGGCCCTCGGGACGGCAGAACACGCCCGAGGGGTCGATCATCATCGGCGGGCGGGTGGCCGGGTCGGGGGGCGTGGCGCAGTCGAAGACGAAGATCGTGCGCTTGCGAGGGCCCACGGGCAGGGCGAGGCCCGCCCAGGCGGCGGCGTCCCCGCTGCGGGGGCCTGCGGCGACGACCGCGGACCCGCAGGCGATGCGGGCGCCGGAGGCGAGCGTCACCGCCGCCACCCGGCCGCCCTGCATCTCGAAGCCGCTCGCCTCGTCCGTCACGAAGCGCGCGCCGGCGGCGCGGGCCCTGCGGGAGACGGCGGTCAGGAAGCCCATGTTGTCGAACCAGCCCTCGCCGCGGGGCCCGAAGGCGCCGAGCGTCAGGTCGTGCGTGCGCAGGTGCGGCCAGCGGGCGGCGATCTCGTCCGGGGTCAGGAGGAGGGTCTCCGCCCCCGCGGCCGTCTGCACGGCGTGATTGGCGCGGATCGCGGCCTCCTGCGAGGGGGAGGCGGCGAGCATCAGGTAGCCGTCCTCGCGGAAATTCAGGTCGGGCCCCGGCTCGTCGTCGATGGCGAAGAGCGTGGGGGCGGCGCGCAGGACCTCGGCGCCGTAGCGCGAGAGCGCGATGGAGACCGGCGTCGAGAACTGCCGGCGCAGGCCCGCGGCGGAGAGGGCGGTGGAGGCGCGGGCGTAGCTCGGGTCGCGCTCGATCACCGTCACCGAGCCGGGGAAGCCGAGGAAGGCCTTCAGCCAGCAGGAGATAGCGGCGCCGACGACGCCGCCCCCGACGATGACGACGTCGGACGAGGCGGGCGGGGCGGACGGCTGGGACATGCGGCGATCTCCTGACCTTTCCGCGCTACGCCGGGGGAGGCGCGGCTGTCCAGCGAGGCGCGACGGGCGCGGCCCTCCGCCGCGCCGGCAAGGGGGGAGGAGGCGCCCTGCGGGCGGGCCTGGCATGCGCGCGCTTCGCGCGCGGCGGGCTGGCGCCCGCAGGCCGCTTCCGAACTCACCAGAGAACAAGCCCGCGCCTGCTCTCCGGCGCCGTCCATCGCTGACGATGCCTGAGCGACTCGGGCGGAGGGGTCAAGGACAAGCCCCCTTCGGGGGTCGCTTCGCGATCCTTGACCCCTCCGCCCGAGTCGCTCTTTTCGGCATCAGCGATGGACGGCTCCGGAGAACAGGCGCTCCCGGAAGGGCTCGTGGCGGGCGGGGGCCTGGGGCAAGCTGGGCGCGTCAGACGGCGGTGACGCCGCCGTCGATGGCGATGGCCTGGCCGGTCATGAAGCCGTTGGCGGGGTCGGCGGCCCAGAGGATCGCCTGGCAGATCTCTTCCGGCGCGCCCAGTCGGCGCATGGGGACGCCGCGGGAGACGAAGGCCTCGGCCTCCTCCTGGGTGGAGCCCTTGTCCATCATCGCCTTGACGGCGCCGCCCATGACGATGGGGGTCTTCGCGAAGGCGGGGCAGATGGCGTTGATGCGGATGCCGCGGCGGGCGTTCTCGGCGGCCGCCGATTTGGTCAGGCCGATCACGCCGTGCTTCGCGGCGGAGTAGACCGAGATCATCGGGGCGCCGGCGATGCCGGCCAGCGAGGCGATGTTCACGATCGCGCCGCCGCGGCCGCCCTGCCGGACGTCCATCGCCGGGATCTGGGCGGACATCGCCTTCCAGACGGCCCAGAGGTCGACCTCGAAGACCAGGCGGGCGCGGGCGTCTTCCACCTCTTCGAGGCGGGCGCGGGGGTGGGAGAGGCCGGCGTTGTTGACGGCGACGTCGAGGCCGCCGAAGCGGTCCTTCGCCAGCGCCACGAGGCGGTCGTGGATGCCGTCCTCGGTGACGTCGCCGGCCAGCGTCGCCACCTCGCCCTCGATCCCCGACGCCACCTCGTCGAGCGGCGTCGAGGGGTGGTCGGAGAGGACCAGGCGGGCCCCCTCCTTCGCGAACATGGCGGCCGAGACCGATCCGAAGCCGCCCGTGGCCCCGGTGATCAGGACCGTGAGCCCTTCGAACCGGCCGGCCATCAGAGCGACCCGGCCTTCTCGAGCCCCTCGATGGCGACGCGCGCCACGATGGGGACGTTCTTGCCGGACTTCTTCGCCGTCTCGGGGTCCGAGGCGTTGCCGTCCAGGCCCCGCTTGTAGACGCCCTGGATGATCGCCGCGTAGCGGAACAGCGAGAAGGCCACGTAGAATTCCCAGTTCGGGATCCCCGTCAGGCCGCGGCGCCTGCAGTAGGCCTCGACGTATTCCTCCTCGACCGGCAGGCCGGTGGCGCGGCTGCGCTCGAGGTTGCCGATGCCGCGCACGCGCTCGGAGTAGGGCAGGCGCCAGTAGGCGCACTGGTAGCCGAGGTCCGCGTAGGGGTGGCCCAGCGTCGACAGCTCCCAGTCCAGCACCGCCAGCAGCTTCGGCTCGGTCGGGTGGAACATGGCGTTGTCGAGCCGGTAGTCGCCGTGCACCAGGCACACGGTGCCGTCATCGGCGGGCATGTTCTCTTCCAGCCACTTGATCAGGGCTTCCATGTCCGGGTGATGCTCGGTCTCCGAGGCGCGGTAGTTCTTGGACCAGCGGCCGAACTGACGCTCGTAGTAGCTGCCGGGGCGGCCGAAATCCTCGAGCCCCACGGCCTTCACGTCGACGTCGTGCAGGGCGGCCATCGCCTCGTTCAGGGCGTCGTAGGTCAGGAAGCGCTGCTCGGGCGAGAGATCCGGCAGGCGCGGGTCCCACAGCACGCGGCCCTCGAGATACTCCATCACGTAGAACATACGGCCGATGGGGCTTTCGTCCCCGTCGGGGGCCAGGTGGTACATCTTCGGGACCGGCACCGCGGTGGGGCCGAGCGCCTTCATCACCTTGTACTCGCGGTCCACCTGGTGGGCGGATTTCAGCAGCTCCCCCGGGGGCTTGGCGCGCATCACGTAGCGGCCGGAGTTCGCCGTCAGCAGGTAGGTCGGGTTGGACTGGCCGCCGGAGAACTTCTTGGCCTCCTGCAGGCCCTTGAAGCCCTCGACATGCTTTTCGAGGTAGGCGCCGAGCGCCGCCTCGTCGAGCTGGGCGGCGGCGTTGGCTTCGCGGCTCATGCCTCCCCCCCGAGCTTCGCGTATCCGCGCGAGGTGGCGACCAGCGCGGGCTTGCCGCCCGAGGCGACCTCCTGGCCCTCGATCTCCACCACCACGTCGTAGGCGGTGACGAGCGCGCCGTCCTTCTCCTGCGCGTCGGCCAGCGTGTAGCGGCCGCGGACCTTGGAGCCGACGGGCACCTGGTTGATGAAGCGGACTTTATCGAGCCCGTAGTTGAACCCCATCACCGCGCCCTTCACCTTCGGCGAGAGCTGGTAGGCGAAGCCCGCCAGCAGCGACAGGGTGAAGAACCCGTGCGCGATCGTGCCGGGCAGGCCGTGCTCCTTCGCGCGGGGCGGGTTGACGTGGATGAAGTTGCGGTCGTCGGTGGCCACCGCGAAGGCGTCGACGGCCTCCTGCGTGATGTGGAACCAGGCGGTCACGCCGATCTCCTCGCCGATCTTCGCCTTGAAGTCGGCCACCGACCACGTCGGCACGTCGCGGGCGAGCGGATCGTAGTCCTCGACCCCGTTTTCGGTCAGCATGTCAGTCTCTCCCCTTTTCCCACAGGTCTCCGCCCGTCATCACGCCGATGCCGCCATCCAGCGGCAGGATGCAGCCCGTCACGTAGGCGCCCGCGCGCGAACACAGGTAGAGCGCGGCGCCGGCCATGTCCTGCGCCCGGCCCACGCGGCCCAGCGGGATGTCCTGGCCCACCGCTTCCTGCTTCTCTTCCGTCCCGGTCGCGAAGGCGGTCATGCGGGAGGGGAAGGGGCCCGGCGCGAAGGCGTTGAAGGTGATCCGGCGCGAGGCGCATTCCTTGGCCAGGATCTTGGTCATCTGATGCACCGCGGCCTTGGAGGCGGAGTAGGAATAGCTCCCGTCCCCGATCGGCCAGTGGCCCATCACCGAGCCCAGAGAGATCACCCGGGCGGGGTCGGCATCCGTCGCGGCCTTCTCCAGCAGCGGCAGCAGCTGGCGGGTCAGCTCGTAGGCGCCCGCGACGTTGACGCGGAAGACCTTGTCCCAGGCGGCGTAGGGGAAGGTGTCGAAGTCCTTCGCGGCCCAGGCGACGCCGGCGTTGTTGAAGAGGATGTGCAGCGCGTCGGTGCGCTTGGCCACTTCCTGGGCCAGCGTCTCGCAGCCGCCCTCCGAGCCCACGTCGCCCGAGAAGCCCTCGACCGAGCCGACGCCGCCGGCCTCCTTGATCAGGGCGTTGATCTCCGCCGCCGCCGCTTCGCAGTCGGCGCCCTTGCGCGAGGCGATCAGCACGCGGGCGCCGCCCTGGGCCAGCGCCTCGGCGATCATCCGCCCGATGCCGGTGGCGCCGCCGGTGACCAGCGCGGTCTTGCCGCGCACGCCGAACAGGTCGTCGAGATAGCTCAACGCGTCCTCCCCATGCATTCTTGTGGCCGGGTCTCGCGCCCGGCTCCGGCCGTCCCCCGAGGGGCGCCGGAGCGGATCTCGATCGCCGGCGTTGACGACATACTCGGCAGTATGTAGGCTCCCGATGATGAGCGCAACCCCGCAGCACCGGCCCGGCGCGGCCCCCTCCGATCCGTCTTCCGAGGTGGTCGGGACGGTCGTCGGCGTCGCGCCCGCGGACGCGGCGCAGGACGCCCCCCTCGACCCGGCCGCGGCGGCCGAGGCGGCCCGCGCGCAGGCCCTCGAAGAGGTGCTCGCCGCCGCCGCGGTGGCCTTCATGGAGCGGGGCTTCGCCGCCACCTCGATCGACGACGTGGCCCGCGGGATGGGGGCCACCAAGGGGCGCGTCTACCACTACTACCGCTCGAAGCTGGACCTGTTCACCGACGTCGTGCGCCGCAGCCTGGAGATGATCCACGAGGCGGTGGCGCAGGCCGAAGGGGCCGGCGGAAACCCGCGCGCGCGGATGGACCGGATGATGCGGGTGCACGTGCGCTCGATCCTCAAGGACCAGCCCTGGCATCGCTGCGCCCTGCAGGGCGTGGAGATGTTCCTGCGCGAAAGCGCGGCGCCCGAGCAGCGCGCCGCCATGGCCGACCTGATCCACCTGCGCGGCGCCCACGAACGCCTGTTCCTGCGGGTGCTGGAGCAGGGGCAGGAAACCGGCGCCTTCCGCCGCTGCGACGCGGCGGTGACGGTGCGCACGCTGCTGCCGGCGCTGAACGGCGCCGTCTACTGGTATCGCCCCCGCGAGGGCGAGACCGAGGCGCATCTCGACCGGATCATCGACGAAATCGTCGCCTTCGCCCTGGGAGGGCTGGAAGCCCGCTGAAAGGGCAGGGGCGACGGAAACGGGAGGAGACCCCATGAACGCCAGACCCGAGTTCATCAAGCCCGAGCTCGAGACCATGTCGCTGGGCATGACCGAGCGGCTGAAGCCGCTTCACGAGGCCGTCGCCACGATGGTCCGCGACGAGATCATCCCCGCCTCGGCCGCCTTCGAGGAGGCCCACGCCAAGGCCCCGGACCCCTGGACCTACACCCCCGAGATGCTGGAGATCATCGACGGGCTGAAGGCCAAGGCGCGCGAGCGCGGCCTGTGGAACTTCTGGCTGACGGATTCGGAGCGCGGCTACGGCCTCTCGACCGTCGAATACGCCTACCTCGCCGAGGAGATGGGCAAGGCGCCGCTGGGGGCCGAGACCTTCAACTGCTCCGCCCCCGACACCGGCAACATGGAGGTGCTGGAGCGCTACGGCTCCCAGGCCCACAAGGACAAGTGGCTGGGCAAGCTGCTCGAGGGCAAGATCCGCTCGGCCTATGTGATGACCGAGCCGCAGACGGCCTCCTCCGACGCCACCAACATCCGCCTGAGCTGCGTGCGCGACGGCGACGAGTATGTGCTGAACGGCGAGAAGTGGTGGATCTCGGGCGCCGGCGACCCGCGCTGCGAGCTCTACATCGTCATGGTGCACACGCCCTCGGACGACCGTCCGAAGCACCAGCAGCATTCCCAGATCCTGGTGGATCCGAAGACGCCCGGCATCACCAAACTGCGCGCCATGCAGGTGTTCGGCAATCCCGACGCGCCGCACGGCCACCTGCACCTGCGCTTCGAGAACGTGCGCGTGCCGGCGGAGAACCTGCTGCTGGGCGAGGGCCGGGGGTTCGAGATCTCCCAGGGCCGCCTCGGGCCGGGGCGCATCCACCACTGCATGCGCGCCATCGGCCAGGCCGAGCGGGCGCTGGAGCTGATGATCAAGCGCTCGCTCGAGCGCGAGGCCTTCGGCCAGCCGCTCTACAAGCTGGGCGCCAACTACGACATCATCGCCGAGTGCCGGATCAAGATCGAGCAGTGCCGCCTGCTGTGCCTGAAGGCGGCCTGGATGATGGACCAGGGCGACCCGCGCCAGGCGGGGCCGTGGATCTCGATGATCAAGACCGCCGCGCCGCGGATGGCGCTGGAGGTGATCGACGAGGCCATGCAGATGCACGGCGCGGGCGGCCTCAGCCAGGACTTCCCGCTGGCCCACATGTGGACCCACGTCCGCACCCTGCGCCAGGCCGACGGGCCCGACGCGGTGCACCGCCGCCAGGTGGCCCGGCGCGAGCTGCGCCAGTACACGCAGGAGAAGGTGTGATCGGGGGCTGACGCTCCCGGGTCATGCGGCGGCGCGCTCCGGATCGGGGCGCGCCGTTTTCCGTTGAGGAGGCGGTCTACGGGCGCCCTGCGGGCGGGCTTGGCTGGGTCCCGCCCCGGGGGGAGGGGGGCCTTTCAGACGCGCAGGCCGCTTCCGAACTCACCCAAGAACAAGCCCCGCGCCTGTCCTCCGGATCCGTCCATCGCTGAAGATGCCTGAGCGACTCGCCCGCAGGGGTCAAGGACAAGCCGCGCAAGCGCGGTCGCTTCGCGATCCCTGACCCCTGCGGGCGAGTCGCTCTGATCGGCATCAGCGATGGACGGCTCCGGAGAACAGGCGCTCTGCGAGGGCCGCCGGCGTCGCGCCGGGCGCGTCTCGTCGAGGGGGGCGCGGGGCGGTGCGCGGCGCGGGGTCCGGTTGCGCGCGGGGGCGGGCGCTGGCAGAACCGGGGCGCGCCGGAGGCGAGGCGCGGGAGGCCGGAGCGAGCATGAGCGCGCAGAGCAGCAGGACCCCCTCGCGGGCGCGGAAGACCGCCCCGCGCAAGGCGCCCGCGGTCGGGCCGAAGCCGGCTGCGAAAGGCGCCGGCAAGGGCGGCGGAGGCCGCGGCGGCGGCGCCTCGGGCGCGGCGGCGGCCGAGCGGGTGCTGTGGTCGCAGCGGGCCTGGGCGATGCTGGCGGGGCTCGCGGTCCTGCGGCTGGCGCTGAACGCGCTGGGGCTGATCCCGGTGCATTTCGACGAGGCGCAGTACTGGGCCTACGGGCGCGAGATGGCGGCCGGGCACTATTCCAAGCCGCCGCTGGTGGGGTGGCTGATCCTCGCCTCCACGAGCGTGCTGGGCGACACCGCCTTCGGGCTGCGGTTCTTCGCGCCGCTGGCGCATCTGGCGGTCGGGGCGGGGGTGTTCCTGACCGCCCGGCGGCTGTTCGATGCGCGCTGCGGGTTCTGGGCGGCGCTGCTCTATTCCGCGGCGCCCGGCGTCTCGATCTCGGCCGGGCTGATGACCACCGATCCGGTGATGATGGCGGGCTGGGTGCTGGCGCTCTACGCGCTGGTCCGCGCGATGGAGGTTCAGCCGGGGCCGAAGTCCGCCGAGCCCTGGGGCTGGTGGGCGCTGGTCGGCGCCGGCGTCGGCCTGGGAATGCTGGCGAAATACACCGCCGTCGCCCTGCCGCTGGGGCTGCTGGGCTACGTGCTGTTCTCGCGCGAGACGCCGCTCGGTCCCTCGCGCCGCAGGGGCGCGGGGCTGGCGGCCGGCGTGGCGGCGCTGGTGCTCTCGCCCAACATCGTGTGGAACGCGATGCACGGCTTCGTCACCGTCGCGCATCTGGGCGAGAACGCCGAGGTCGGGCGCGGCGGGCTGGCGCACCCGGGCGAGCTGGCCGAGTTCCTGGGCGCCCAGTTCGGCGTCATCGGGCCGGTGGCGTTCCTGGCCGTGCTGGCGGCGCTGGTCACGCTGCCCTTCGATCCCGCCCGTCGCGGCGACTGGCGCGAGCGGCTGCTGGCCTGGTCGGCCGCGCCCCTGCTGGCGGCGATGTGCGTGCAGGCCTTCCTCAGCCAGGCCAACGCCAACTGGGCGGCGCCGGCCTATGTGGGGGGCTCGATCCTCGCCGCGCGCTGGCTGCTGGCGCGGCCCTGGGGGGAGCTCGCGGGCAAGGTCCAGGCGGGGGTCGGGATCGTGGCGGTGGTGGCGGTGTTGCTGCTGGGCGGGGTCTACGACCTCTGGGCGCGCGACCTGCCGCGCTTCGCCGACCCGTACAAGAAGATGCGCAACGGCGGGCCCTTCTGCGAGGCGGCGCTGAGCGCGATGGAGGGCGAGGGCGCGCAGGTCCTGCTCTCCAACGACCGCCGGCGCCTGTCGGAGTGCCTGTTCGAGGGCGGCATGGGCTTTCGGGACGTGGCCGTCTGGGACCCCGACGGCGTGCCCTCGAACCATTTCGAGTTCCGCTCCCGCCTGCAGCCCGGCGACGACCGCCTGATGCTGCTCGCGGTCGAGAGCGAGGCGCAGGGGCAGGAGATCGCCGACCGCTTCGCCTGGGCGGTTCCGGTGGGCTCGGGCCGCTTCGCCACCCATGCCGACCGCAGCGTGACCTACGTGCTGTGGGCGGTGGAGGGGTTCGAGGGCTACTGACCCCGCGCCGGCCGCGCCCGGGCGCCCGGGCCGGCGGGCGACGGCGCCGCCTCGCCTGCCGTCGCGGCCGCGGCGCCGGGGCGGGGCGTTCAGAATCCCCCTTTCGCGCCTGCGAGAGCGCTCATATGGTCATCCCTCGACAGGGCCTGCACGCCGCGCAGGCGCCGACGACAGGGAGCCCGCTCAATGACCTGCAAGACCGCTCTTTCCCTCCTCGCCGCCGCTGCGGCAGGCCTCGCCGCCGGAGCCGCCCAGGCGCAGGAGGAGCCCGTCCTCAACGTCTACAACTGGTCCGACTACATCGCCGAGGACACGATCGAGAAATTCGAGGCGGAGACCGGCATCAAGGTCACCTACGACGTCTACGACTCCAACGAGGTGCTCGAGACCAAGCTGATGGCCGGCTCCACCGGCTACGACGTGGTGGTCCCCACCGGCGACTTCCTCGCCCGCCAGATCCAGGCCGGCATCTACCAGCCGCTGGACAAGTCCAAGCTGCCGAACCTCGAGAACATGGACGCCGACCTGATGGCGCGCCTGGCCAACTGGGACCCCGAGAACGCCCACGCGGTCGTCTACATGTGGGGCACCACCGGCATCGGCTACAACACCGCCAAGATCGAGGAACGGCTGGGCGCCGACGCGCCGACCAACTCCTGGGCGCTGGTCTTCGACGAGGCGAACGCGGCCAAGCTCGCCGACTGCGGCATCACCATGCTCGACGCGCCCACCGAGATCATTCCGGCGGCGATGAACTACCTGGGCCTCGACCCCCAGTCGACCGAGACGGCGGACATCGAGAAGGCCGAGGCGCTGCTGAAGACCATCGCGCCGCATGTGCGCTACTTCCACTCCTCGCAGTACATCAACGACCTGGCGAACGGGGACGTGTGCCTCTCGGTCGGCTGGTCGGGCGACGTGTTCATCGCCCGCGACCGCGCGGCCGAGGCCGAGAACGGCGTCGAGATCGCCTACGTGATCCCCGACGAGGGCGCGCTGCTGTGGATGGACACGCTGGCGATCCCCGCCGACGCGCCGCATCCCGAGAACGCGCACAAGTTCATCAACTTCATTATGGACGGCCAGATCACCGCCGACATCACCAACTACGTCTGGTACGCGAACGCCAACACCGCGTCCCTGCCGATGGTCGACGAGGAGATCACCTCGGATCCGGGCATCTTCCCCACCGAGGCGGCGAAGAAGAAGCTCTACACGGCCGTGGTCTACGACGCGCGCGTCTCGCGCACCGTCAACCGGGCCTGGACCTCGATCAAGACCGGCCAATAAGGCGTCCGAGCATGACCGCGCCCGCGAGCCCCCCGACGCGCGCCCCGAAATCGGACCGCGCCTTCATCCGCATCGCGGACGTGGTGAAGACCTTCGACGGCTTCCGGGCCGTCGACAACATCAGCCTCGACGTCGCCGAGGGGGAGATCTTCTGCCTCCTCGGCGGCTCGGGCTCCGGCAAGTCGACCCTGCTGCGGATGCTGGCGGGGTTCGAGACCCCGGACAGCGGCCGCATCGAGATCGACGGCCAGGACATGACCTCGGTCCCCCCCTGGGACCGGCCGGTCAACATGATGTTCCAGAGCTACGCGCTGTTCCCGCACATGTCGGTGGCCAGGAACGTCGCCTACGGGCTGAAGCAGGACCGGCTGCCGAAATCCGAGATCGAGGCGCAGGTGAAGCGGATGCTGGAGCTGGTGAAGCTCGACACGCTCGCCCACCGCAAGCCCCACCAGCTCTCGGGCGGCCAGCGCCAGCGCGTGGCGCTGGCGCGCGCGCTCGCCAAGAAGCCCAAGGCGCTGCTGCTCGACGAGCCGCTCTCGGCGCTCGACAAGAAGCTGCGCGAGGAGACGCAGTTCGAGCTGATGGACATCCAGGACACGCTCGGCACCACCTTCATCGTGGTCACCCACGACCAGGAGGAGGCGATGACGCTGGGCACGAGGATCGGGGTGATGGACCAGGGCCGGCTGGTGCAGGTGGACGCGCCGCGGGACCTCTACGAATACCCCAAGAACCGGTTCATCGCCGACTTCGTCGGTTCGGTGAACATCTTCGAGGGGCAGGTGACCGAGGACGAGTCCGACCACCTGCGCGTCGGCTCCCAGGCGCTGGGGGGCGAGATCTACATCGACCACGGCATGAGCTGCCAGCTCGGCCAGACGGTCTGGGTCGCCGTGCGCCCCGAGAAGATGCGCCTGCGCCGCGAGGCGCCCGAGGGCCCGGTCGGCGGCGCCGCGCAGGGCGTGGTCGAGGACATCGCCTACATGGGCGGGCTGAGCCACTACCGTGTGGTCCTGCCCTCCGGCCAGCGGGTGCGCGCGACGCTCGCGAACCGAGACCGCCACGACGCCGATGCGCCGACCTGGGAGGAAACGGTCTGGATCTCCTGGCCCCCCGCGGCCGGCGTGGCGCTGCTGTCGTGACCGCGGCGCCGGCGCGCCTCCGGGGCCCGAGCGGCCTGCAGGCGCCCTGCGGGCGGGCCTGGCTGCGTCGCGGCGGCGGCGGGTCGGGCGCCCGGATCGCCTCCGGCGCGGCCGTGCCGCCGGCCGCAAACGCAGCTTTCGACCGCTTTCGCGCCGCCGGCCCGGCGCGCGGCGCAGCCGAGCCCGCCCGCAGGGCGCCTCCGGGCCCGGGCGCCCGTCCTTTCCTGCCTGCCGCGGCCTGGCCGCGCCCTCTCCGGAGGTCCTGCCGATGACCTGGATCGT
The DNA here is from genome assembly GCF_900113695.1 of Albimonas pacifica. Classification (GTDB taxonomy): domain Bacteria; phylum Pseudomonadota; class Alphaproteobacteria; order Rhodobacterales; family Rhodobacteraceae; genus Albimonas; species Albimonas pacifica. Next base: position 388,649 of record NZ_FOQH01000001.1, read on the forward strand.
CCGCCGCGGCCGCGCGCTGGTCGTCGCCGTGCCCACCCTGTGGCTGGCCCTGTTCTTCCTGATCCCCTTCCTGGTGGTGCTGCGGGTCAGCTTCTCCGAGCCCGCCATCGCGCGCCCGCCCTACACCTCGCTGTTCGACTGGGATCAGGGCCTGCTGACGATCACGCTCAACCTCGGCAATTACGCCTACCTGCTCGAGGACGACCTCTACGTCTCGGCCTACCTGAACTCGATCTGGATGGCCTCGGCCTCGACCGTGATCTGCCTGCTGATCGCCTACCCGATGGCGCTGTGGATCGCCCGCTCGCCGATGAAGAACCTGCTGCTGATGCTGGTGATCCTGCCGTTCTGGACCAGCTTCCTGCTGCGCATGTACGCGCTGATCGGGCTGATGAGCCCCACCGGCTTCATCAACTCTGCGCTGGGCCTGGTCGGCCTCGGCCCGATCACCATGCTGCAGACCGATTTCGCGGTCTACATGGGCATGGTCACCGGCTACCTGCCGCTGATGATCCTGCCCTTGTACTCCACGCTCGAAAAGCTGGACGGCGCCCTGCTCGAGGCCTCCCACGACCTCGGCGCCAGGCCCTGGCGGGCGTTCCTGGACGTGACCCTGCCGCTGTCGATGCCGGGCGTGATCGCGGGCTCGCTGCTGGTCTTCATCCCCTCGGTCGGCGAATACGTGATCCCCGCGCTGCTCGGCGGCCCCGACCAGCTGATGATCGGCAAGACCCTGTGGACCGAGTTCTTCAACAACCGCGACTGGCCGCTGGCCTCGGCGGTCGCCATCGCCATGCTGGCCTTCCTGGTGGTGCCGATCATGTTCGCGCGCAACGCATTGGGTGTGAAGGAATGATGGGGCGTGAAGGAGTGAGCCGATGAGCGACGCCCGCATGTCCGGCCGCGGCCTCTCGCGCTTCGCCCTGCCGATGGCGGCGGCCTTCGGCTTCGCGGTGCTCTACGTGCCGCTGGCGATCATGGTGATCTACTCGTTCAACGCCTCCAAGCTCGCCTCGGTCTGGGGGGGCTGGTCGGTGCAGTGGTACGGGGAACTCCTGCGCAACGACCAGATCCTGCAGGCCGCCTGGGTCAGCCTGAAGGTGGCGGCGATGTCGGCGACGCTGGGCACGATCTTCGGCTGCCTGATCGGCTACGCCATGTCCCGCTTCGGCCGCTTCCGCCCGCGCCTGCTGCTGTCGGGCATGGCGACCGCGCCGATCGTGATGCCCGACGTGGTCACCGGCCTGTCGCTGCTGCTGCTCTTCATCTCGATGGAGGCGCTGCTGGGCTGGCCGGCCGAGCGCGGCGTCGACACCATCGTCATCGCCCATGCCACCTTCTGCATGGCCTTCGTCGCGGTGATCGTACAGGCGCGGCTGACCGACGTGGACACCTCGGTCGAGGAGGCGGCGATGGACCTCGGCGCCCGCCAGCCCCGCGTGTTCTTCGACGTCACCCTGCCGATGATGGCCCCGGCGCTGGTGGCGGGGTGGCTGCTGAGCTTCACCCTCTCCCTCGACGACCTGGTGATCGCGAGCTTCGTCTCCGGCCCCGGCGCCTCGACCCTGCCGATGGTGGTGTTCTCCAAGGTGCGCCTCGGGGTGACGCCCGAGATCAACGCGCTCGCCACCCTGCTGATCGTCCTGGTCTCGATCTTCGTGGCGCTGGCGGCCTGGCGGATGCGGAAGGCGGGGAAGGCCTGAGAGCGCGCCCGCGCGACCCGCGCGTTCCGCCCTGCGGCGCCGAGACGTCGCAAACCCCCCTCGCGCCCGCCGTCGCGGGGGCGTAGGGTGCGCTCGCTTCCCTGCCGCCCGGCAGGGTCGCTTGAGTCGACCAGAACCGTGGGAGAGACGCCCGTGACCCGTCGCGCCGCCATCGTCGCGCCCCTGCGCACCCCCATCGGCCGCTTCGGCGGCGCCTTCAAGGACCTGCCGGTCGAGGACCTGGGCGGCGCCGCCGCCAGGGCCGTGATCGCCCAGTCCGGCATCGACCCCGCGCGCATCGACGACGTGGTCTTCGCCCAGTCCTACGCCAACTCCGAGACGCCCTGCACCGGCCGCTGGATCGCGCTCGCCGCCGGCCTGCCGGTCGAGGTCCCGGGAATGCAGCTCGACCGTCGCTGCGGCGGCGGCCTGCAGGCCATCGCCACCGCCGCGATGATGGTCCAGACCGGCGCCTGCGACGCGGTCATGGCCGGCGGCGTCGAGAGCATGAGCCGGATCGAGTACTATTCGAACGACATGCGCTGGGGCAAACGCGCCGGCACCGCCCAGTTCTACGACCGCCTCGACCGCGGGCGCGAGCGCTCCCAGCCCGAGGACCGCTTCGGCAAGATCTCCGGCATGATCGAGACGGCCGAGAACCTCGCCCGCGACTACCAGATCGCGCGCGAGGACTCCGACGCCTTCGCCGCCGCCTCCCACGCCAAGGCCCACGCCGCCTGGGAGGAGGGGCGCTTCGAGGGCGAGGTGATCAAGGTCGACGTGCCCCAGCGCAAGGGCGACCCTGTGAGCGTGGCCCGCGACGAGGGCATCCGCCCCGAGGCGACGGCCGAGAGCCTCGCCAAACTGCGCGCCATCACCAAGGGCGGCACGGTGACGGCGGGCAACGCCTCCCAGCAGAACGACGCGGCGGCGGCCTGCCTGGTGGTGGCCGAGGACAAGCTGGAGGAGCTGGGCCTGGAGCCGATCGCCTTCCTCACCGGCTGGGCGGCGGCGGGCTGCGAGCCCTCGCACATGGGCATCGGCCCGGCGCCGGCGACGAAGCGGGTGATGGAGCGCAACGGCCTGAGCCTCGACCAGATGGACCTGATCGAGGTGAACGAGGCCTTCGCCTGCCAGGTGCTGTCGGTGCTCAAGGAGTGGGGGATGGACGCCTCCGACCCGCGGCTGAACGTCAACGGCTCGGGCATCTCGCTGGGCCACCCGATCGGCGCCACGGGCGTGCGGATCATGACCACGCTGCTGCACGAGATGAAGCGGCGGGGCGCGAAGTACGGCCTCGAGACCATGTGCGTCGGCGGCGGCCAGGGGGTCGCGGCGATCTTCGAGGCGGCCTGACACGTCACGCTCGCGCTGTTGTGGACAGGAATGGGACGGTCTCCGGGCCGTCCCTTTTTCGTGGGCCGGCTCCCGGGTCCATAGGCGCCGTGCGGGCGGGCTTGGCTGCGTCGCGCTTTGCGGCGGAGGCGGCGCAATGGCCTTTCGCCGCGCAACGGGGCGGGCGTCGCAAGGCGCCGGGCCCTCCGGGCGCCTCGACCGCCCCGCGCGCCGCGCAGCCAAGCCCGCCCGCAGGGCGCCTGTAGACCGCTCGCCACGCGCGGCGCCTTGCGCAACGGGCGCCGGGCGCCGGCCGCAGGGCGGCCGGGCGTCGGCGGCGCGCCGGTCAGGCGGGGTCGCCAGGCGCCTCCGCGGCCTCGGCGCCCGGGGCGGCCCAGTTCTCGCCGGCCGCGACCAGGCAGGCGAGGCCGTTGGGCATCGACATGATGATCGTCCAGGACCCGGTCTCGGACGAGGCGTAGATCTCCACCACCGCCTGGCCGCGCTGCAGGCCGTAGCCGCGGCGGGTCTCGCCGTACTTGGCCTTCAGGCGCGAGACCACCTCGGCCCGCGCGCCGCAGGTCGCGCCCTGGACGGGGACCGGCGCCTGGGCCAGGGCCGGGCCGCCCGACAGACCCGGCGCCGCCCAGCCGAGCGCCGCCGTCAGCGCCAGGACGAGGCGCGACGCGCCGCGCCGGCCGCGGGCGCCGCGCTCGCGCGCGGCCCGTCGGCCCACGACGGGTCTCCCCTCGGCGGAGCCGCCCTTTTCAGAACTGGCCCCGACAGGTCTGTCCGCGGCCAGACCCGTCGCGGGGCGGCCGACGGCGGCGCCGACGGGCGGCCGGCCCGCGGGCCGCGGGGCGGGGGAGGAGGCGGGGCGGGTGTCGGCGTCGCGGTCCATGGCATCACCTTTGCGCTGGGCGCCGGGCGCCGCCGGGGCCCGGACCCCCGAGCCGCCGACCGATCCGGCCGGGCGCCGGTGCTCGGGTCGACGGATCGGCCGCCGGGGGCGCCTCCCCCCGCGCCGGCGCGGCCTGTCGCGTCGGAACGGCGGGGAGGCCGCCCGATCCGGCGACGGCCTTGCCCGCACCCTGCGCGCAAAGGACGAAAACAAGGTTAACCGCCGGCTGCGGCGCCGCGAAAATTGCGCAGGCGTCGCCCGTCGGGCCATCTTCTTGCGCAGCCGCCGCGCGGCTTGTATCCCGCGCAGGCGATCCGAACCGACCTCCCGCATCCAGGAGCCTCCATGTCCGACCTCGCCCGCCCGCGCCGCTCCGTCCTCTACATGCCCGGCGCCAAGGCCCGCGCGCTGGAGAAGGCCCGCGGCCTGCCGGCCGACAGCCTGATCCTCGACCTCGAGGACGCCGTGGGCCCCACCGAGAAGGAAGCGGCCCGCGAGCTGGTGGTGCAGACCCTGAAGGAGGGCGGCTTCGGCCTGCGCGAGGTGACGGTGCGGGTGAACGGCCTCGACACCGAGTGGGGCGAGGCCGACATCCGGGCCATCGCCGCCATGGGCCCCGACGCCATCGTGGTCCCCAAGGTCAACGCGCCCGCCGACCTGCACGCGGTCGAGCGGCTGATGGACGACGCCGGCGCCCCCGCCGCGACGAAGATCTGGGCGATGATGGAGACGCCGATCGGCATCCTCAACGCCCGCGAGATCGCCGCGGCCACCCCGCGCCTCGCCTGCTTCGTGATGGGCACCAACGACCTGGTCAAGGAGCTGGGCGCCCTGCACACCGAGGGGCGGGCCGAGGTCATGACCTCGCTCGGCTGGTGCCTGCTGGCGGCGCGGGCCCACGGGCTGGCGATCCTCGACGGGGTCTACAACGCCTACCAGGACGAGGCGGGCAACCGCGCCGCCTGCCGCCTGGGGCGCGAGATGGGCTTCGACGGCAAGACCCTCATCCACCCCGCCCAGCTCGACATCGCCAACGCGGAGTTCGGGCCCTCCGAGGCGGACGTGGAGCTGGCGAAGCGCCAGGTGGCGGCCTTCGAGGAGACCCGCGCGAAGGGCGAGGCGGTGGCCGTGGTCGACGGCAAGATCGTCGAGAACCTCCATGTGGAGACCGCCAAGAAGCTGATCGCCCAGGCCGAGGCCATCGCGAAGATGCAGGCCGGCTGAGGCTGTCGCCCGGGGCGGGCCTCGCGAGGCGGGGCTCGCTCGGCCTGCGCGCTGCGCGCGGGGAAGGGGCTCGGGAGCTCGCCAGAGTACCGGCGCTCCGCGGCCTCTGGCGGGCGTCGCGCCGGGGCGCCCGGGGCGGGCGTCAGAACCCGGCGGCGAAGACCGCGATCCACAGGGGCTGGTCGTCGGAGACGAGGCCGAGGCGGCCGTAGCGCGCCTCGGCGGCGCCGACCAGGGTCGTCGTGGGCTCGAGGTTGTTGGCGCGGTGGCCCTCGGAGCCCTGCCAGGCCGCCACGGCGGCCGCCGCGTCGGGCTGGCCCATGGCGATGTTCTCGGCGGCGAGGCGCGGGCTCAGGCCCTGGCGCATCACCCGCTCCATCGGCAGGGAGGAGTCGGAGCCCGCGTGATCGAAGGCGCCGTTGCCCAGCAGATCCGCGGCATGGGCCATCGCCGCCGCCCGCAGCGCCGGGTGGGGCACGAGCGGGGGCAGACCGGCCTCGGCCCGCGCGGCGTTGATCCCGGCCTCGAGCGCGGGGCAGGGGAGGGGGGCGGCGCTCATCGCGCCGCCGCCCGGGGCCGAGGGGGCGAAAGGCGCCCCCGGGGGCCTTTCCCTGCCGGGCGCGCCGGGGCATTCTGCGCGCAAATCGATACCGACAGGGAACCGGGGGACCATTCCATGAAACGCTCCATCGTCGCCGCGGCCTGCGCCGCGCTGCTCGCGGCCGCGCCGGCCGTCGCCGAAGTGAAGATCGGCATGATCACCACGCTCTCGGGCGGCGGCTCGCATCTGGGCATCGACGCCCGCGACGCCTTCATGCTCGCGGTCGAGGAGGCGGGCAACCCCGACGTCGTCGTGATCGAGAAGGACGACGCCCAGAAGCCGGACGTGGCCAAGAGCCTCGCCGACGAGCTGATCCAGAAGGACGGGGTCGACATCCTGACCGGGATCATCTGGTCGAACCTCGCCATGGCGGTGGTGCCGGGCGCGGTGCGCCAGGGGGTGTTCTACGTCTCGGTCAACGCCGGCCCCTCGGCGCTGGCGGGCAAGGGCTGCCACGAGAACTATTTCAACGCCGCCTACCAGAACGACAACCTGCACGAGGCGATGGGCGCCTACATGAAGGAGCAGGGCTTCGAGAAGCCCTTCATCCTCGCCCCCAACTACCCTGCCGGCAAGGACAGCCTGACCGGGTTCAAGCGCCTCTACGAAGGCGAGCCGGCCGCCGAGATCTACACCCAGCTCGGCCAGACCGACTACGCGGCCGAGATCGCCCAGATCCGCGCCTCGGGGGCCGATTCGGTGTTCTTCTTCCTGCCGGGCGGCATGGGCATCGCCTTCATGAAGCAGTATGCGGGCGCGGGCGTCGACATTCCCGTCTTCGGCCCCGCCTTCTCCTTCGACGAGATCATCCTGGGCGCCGTGGGCGACGCGGCGATCGGGGTGAAGAACACCGCAGAGTGGAGCCATGACCTCGACGTGGCGAAGTCGAAGGCGTTCGTCGAGGCGTTCAAGGCCAAGCACGGCCGCACGCCCACCATCTACGCCGCCCAGGCCTACGACGCGGCCAACCTGATCCTGTCGGCGATCGAGAAGGCCGATCCGAAGGACAAGGACGCGTTCCGGGCGGCGCTGAAGGCGGCGGAGTTCGACTCGGTCCGCGGCGCGTTCAGGTTCGGCAACAACAACCACCCCATCCAGGACATCTACGTCCGCGAGGTGGTGGCCGGCGAGGGCAAGCCCACCAACAAGCTGATCGGCGTGGCCGTGAAGCAGCGCCAGGACGTCTACGCCGCCGAGTGCGAGCTGCAGTGAGCGACGGGACCGCCGGACGCGCCCCCGAGGCGCCTTCCGGCGGCCGCCGCGCGGGCGCCGCTTCGCGGCGCTCGGCCGCCCTTCGGGATGCCGATGGATCCGCGGGCGCCGCTTCGCGGCGTCCGCTCGCCCTTCGGGCGATCCCGGGCGCAGGCGCCGCTTCGCGGCGCGTCACCGCCCGCAGGGCGGCCTCGCTTCCCGCCCGCGCCGTCGGGCGCGTCACCGCCCGCAGGGCGGCCCGCCCCGACGCCCCGGCGCCGGCCCCATCCGAAGGACGACGCGCCGCGAAGCGGCGCCTGCGCCGGCCTCGCGACGTCCTTGCCCCGACCCTGGAGACCCGGTGACCCTCGCCCTCCTGATCGAGCAGCTGCTGAACGGGGTTCAGCTCGGCGTGATGCTGTTCCTCGCCGCCGCCGGGCTGACGCTGGTGTTCGGAGTGATGGGGCTGATCAACCTCGCCCACGGCTCGCTCTACATGACCGGCGCCTTCGTCTGCGCCTGGGTGGCGGGGAGCACCGGCAGCTTCTGGCTGGGCCTCGTCGCCGGCGCCGCCGCGGCCGCCGCGGCCGGCGCGCTGGTCGAGGCGCTGGTGCTGCGCAGGCTCTACGACCGCGACCACCTCGACCAGGTGCTGGCGACCTTCGCGCTGATCCTGGTGTTCTCCGAGGGCGCGCGCTGGATCTTCGGCCCGCAGCCCCTGTGGCTCGACGTGCCGGCCGCGCTGCAGGGCGCCGTCTCGCTGCCCGGAGGCGCCGCCTACCCGACCTATCGCCTCGCCATCATCGGGGCCGGCGTCGCCGCGGCCGTGCTGCTGTGGCTGCTGATCGCGCGCACCCGGATGGGGATGCGCATCCGCGCCGGGGAATCGGACCGCGAGATGATCGGGGCGCTGGGGGTGAACATCTCCGTCCTCTACACCGCCGTCTTCGCGCTGGGCGCAGGCCTGGCGGGATTCGCCGGCGCCATGGTGGGCGCCCTGCAGTCGGTGCAGGTGGGCATGGGCGAGCCGGTGCTGATCCTCGCCTTCGTGGTCATCGTCATCGGCGGCATCGGCTCGATCAAGGGCGCGCTCGTCGGCGCGCTGCTGGTCGGCGTGGTCGACACGCTGGGCCGGGTGTTCCTGCCGATGGGCTTCGCGGCGTTCCTGCCGCCGTCGGAGGCCTCGGGCGTCGGCGCGGCCGTGGCCTCCCTCCTGATCTACCTGCTGATGGCCGGCGTGCTGGTCTGGCGGCCCAAGGGACTGTTCCCCGCCGATGGCTGAGACCGCGACGCCCCCCCAGACCCGGCCCGAGACCCGCTCCGAGACCCGCCACGGCCCCGCCGCCTGGCGCGAGCCGCTGGTCAGCCTCGCCCTGCTCGCCCTGCTGGCCGGCTGCGCGATCTGGGCCGATGCGGCCGGGGAGCCCTATTACGTCAACCTCGCCTCGCGCATCGCGATCCTGGCGATGGCGGGCGCGGGGCTGAACCTGGCGCTGGGCTTCGGGGGCATGGTCAGTTTCGGCCACGCCGCCTTCTTCGGGCTGGGCGGCTACGCCGCGGGCATCGCCGCCCACCACGCGATGAACTACGAGCCGGTCTTCGCCTGGCCCTTCGTGATCGAGGCCTCCGACCAGATGCCCGCGATCTGGCTCGCGGGCATGGTCATGGCGGGGCTGGCGGGGCTGGTCTTCGGGGCGCTCTCCTTGCGGACCTCCGGCGTCTACTTCATCATGATCACGCTCGCCTTCGCGCAGATGATCTATTACTTCGCCGTCTCCTGGCCCGCCTACGGGGGCGAGGACGGGCTGTCGATCTACGTGCGCAACAGCTTTCCGGGGCTCGACAGCTACGACCCGCTGAGCTTCTTCGCGCTGGCCTTCGCGGGGCTGCTCGCGACCATGGGGATCACCCGGGTGCTGATGTCCTCGCGCTTCGGGGCGGCGCTGAGCATGGCGCGGCTGAACGAGACGCGCCTCGCCACCGCCGGCATCCGCCCGTTCCCGATCCGGCTGACGGCCTTCGGGGTCTCGGCGGTGCTGACCGGCTGGGCGGGGGCGCTCTATGCCGACCTCAACGGCTTCGTCTCCCCCGCCATGATGTCCTGGCACATGTCGGGGGAGCTGATCGTGTTCTGCATCCTGGGGGGCGTCGGGCGGCTCGCGGGGCCCGTGGCCGGCGCCGCGGCCTGGGTGCTGCTGGAGACCTTCCTCGGCGGAGCGACCGAGCGCTGGCCCTTCTTCCTCGGCCTCGCCCTCCTCGCGGTGGTCCTGTTCTTCCGCGGCGGCATCGTCGGCGCGCTGGCCGGGAAGCCCCGCGATGGCTGAGCCTGCGCACGCCCCCGCCCTCGCCGTCCACGGCCTGCGCAAGGCCTTCGGCGGGCTGACCGCCACCGACGACGTGTCGCTGGACCTTCGCCCGGGCGAGATCCATGCGCTGATCGGGCCCAACGGCGCGGGCAAGTCGACGCTGATCGGGCAGATCGCCGGCTGGATCGCCCCGGACGCGGGACGGGTGGAGCTGGGGGGCGAGGACGTCACCGCGCTCGACGTCGCCGCCCGCGCCCGGCTGGGGCTCGGGCGCAGCTTCCAGGTGTCCTCGCTGGCCGCCCCCCTCTCGGCCCGGCGCAACGCGATGATCGCGGCGCAGGCGCGCCAGGGCTCCAGCTTCCGCTTCCTGCGCCCCGTCGCCTGGGATCGCGGGCTGCGCGAGGCCGCCGACGCAGCCCTCGCCCGCGTGGGCCTCTCGCCCCGCGCCCAGGTCCCCGCCGCCGAGCTCTCCCACGGCGAGCGCCGCCTGCTGGAGGTCGCCTGCGCCCTCGCGCTCGGCCCGAAGGCGCTGCTGCTGGACGAGCCGATGGCGGGTCTGGGCATGGAGGGCTCCGCCCGGCTCGGCGACCTGCTGGAGGCGCTGAAGGCCGAGGCGCCGATCCTGCTGGTCGAGCACGACATGGACGCGGTCTTCCGCCTCGCCGACCGGATCTCGGTGCTGGTGGCGGGGCGGGTGATCGCCTCGGGCTCGGTCGAGGAGATCCGCGGCGACGCCGAGGTGCGCCGCGCCTACCTGGGCGAGGACTGAGCCCGCCCGAAGCCGCGCGCGGGGTCTGGCCCGGGGCCTGGCCCGGCGCCGGCGGCGGCGCCTACTCCGGCAGCTCCGCCGAGGGGATCACCGGGAAGAACTCCCCGCGCGAGCGGACGCCGAACCAGCTTTCGCCGTCGATCTCGCGATGCTCGCAGATCTCCACCAGCCGGTAGAAGCTCTTGCGGTCGATCAGCGCCTCTAGGTCGGCGCGCACCAGCACGTAGGGGCTCGGCTCTCCGGTCTCGGGGTCGCGGGCGACGCGGATCGGGTGCTCGGGGCCCGCCGCGGCCTCGTCCTCGACGTTGGTCACGAAGGTCAGGGCCTGGTCGGGTCCGCCCGGATCCTCGACCCGGAAGTCGACCGCAACGAACGGCGCGTCGTCGACGGCGATGCCGACCTTCTCCACCGGGGTGACGAGGAAATACTTGTCGCCGTCCTTGCGCAGCACGCCCGCGAACAGCCGCACCAGCGCCGGCCGCCCGATGGGCGTGCCGAGATACCACCAGGTCCCGTCGCGGGCGATGCGCATGTCGAGATCGCCGCAGAACGGCGGATTCCACAGGTGCACCGGGGCCGGTCCGCGCTTCTTGCCGAGCGTCTGGATCGATTTCGCCAGCCCGTCGGCGTCGGGCGCCCCCGATTTGGCGTCGGATGACGGACGCCTCGCGAGGTCTTGATCCGTCTCGGCCATGGTTCTCCTCCCGTTCGCGGCGCCGCGGCGCCGGCGCTCTTGGACAAGCTAGGTCCGGCGCTTACTCTTTTCAAAGGAAGTCGCGGTCAGGATGCCGAATCCACCGCGGCGCAAGGACGACGCGGTTCGCGCTCGCCCCCCAGAACGGAGAGGCCCCATGACCGACGCTCCCGCCCCCGAGCCGACCGGCGACCTCCTTGCCGAGATCGAGGCGCTGGGCGCCACCCTCTCCCGCGCGCGGGAGCAGATCGGGCGGCGCGTCATCGGGCAGGAGACGGTGGTCGATCTCGCGCTGAACGCGCTGCTCTCGGGCGGCCACGCGCTGCTGGTGGGCGCGCCGGGCCTCGCCAAGACACGCCTGGTCGAGGCGCTGGGGACGGTGATGGGCCTCGACGCCGCGCGCGTGCAGTTCACCCCCGACCTGATGCCCGCCGACATCCTCGGGGCCGAGGTGCTGGAGCAGGACGCCCACGGCGGGCGCGCCTTCCGCTTCATCCAGGGCCCGATCTTCTGCCAGCTGCTGATGGCCGACGAGATCAACCGCGCCTCGCCCCGCACCCAGTCCGCCCTGCTGCAGGCGATGCAGGAGAAGGAGGTGACGGTCGCCGGCGCCAACCGCCCCCTTCCGAAGCCCTTCCACGTCCTCGCCACCCAGAACCCGATCGAGCAGGAGGGCACTTATCCGCTGCCCGAGGCGCAGCTCGACCGGTTCCTGCTGCAGATCGACGTGGACTATCCCAAGCTCGACGCCGAGCGGGCGATCCTGATGGCGACCACCGGCCTCGACGACGCGGAGGCGGAGCCGGTGTTCGACGCCCCCTCCCTGATCGCCGCGCAGAAGCTGATCCGCCGGATGCCGGTGGGCGAGAGCGTGGTGGACGCGATCCTGACGCTGGTGCGCTGCGCCCGCCCGGGCGAGCCGGAGGCGACGCAGGCGGTGAACCGCTCGGTCGCCTGGGGCCCCGGCCCGCGCGCGGCGCAGGCGCTGATGATGGCGGTGCGCGCCAAGGCGGTGCTCGAGCAGCGGCTGGTGCCCTCCGTCGCCGACGTGGTCGCGCTCGCCCGCCCGACCCTGAAGCACCGCATGGCGCTGACCTTCGCCGCCAAGGCCGAGGGCCAGACGATCGAGGCGGTGATCGACGGCCTCGTCGCCCACGCCGCAGAGCGTGAGGCGGCCGCGTGAGCCGCGCCCCCCAGGCCACGACGATCCCCGACCGGGGCAGCCCCGCCTGGCTCCGGCGCGACGCCGAGCAGATCTCGGGCGCCCTCCCGCCCCTGCTGGCGGAGGCCGAGCGGCTGGCCGCCTCGGTGGTGCCCGGCGTGCACGGGCGCCGGCGCTCCGGGCCGGGGGAGACCTTCTGGCAGTATCGCCAGGCGATGCCCGGCGATCCCGCGACGGCGATCGACTGGCGCAGGTCCGGGCGGTCCGACGTCCATTACATCCGGGAGATGGAGTGGGAGGCGGCGCAGACCGTCTCGATCTGGGCCGATCCGGCGCGCTCGATGGACTATGTCTCCGACCACGCGCCCCGCACCAAGGGCGAACGCGCGCGGCTGCTGGCGCTGGCGCTGGGCGTGCTGCTGATCCGCGGGGGCGAGCGCACCAGCCTGCTGGGCACGCTCGCCGAGCGTCCCGCCACCGGGGAGCCGCAGCTCCTGCGCATGGCCATGGAGCTCGCCAAGACCGCGCCCGAGCCCGAGCGCCCCGACTTCGGCGCCCCGCCGCGCACCGCGCTGGCCGCGGGCGGCAAGGCGGTGTTCCTGTCGGATTTCATGGGCCCGCGCGAGGAGATCTTCCCGGCCCTGATCCACGCGGCCGAGCGCGGCGTCTCGGGCGCCTACGTGCAGATCGTCGACCCGGCGGAGGAGACCTTTCCCTTCGACGGCCGGCTGGTGCTGCGCTCCCTCGGCGGGACCGTGGAGTTCGAGACCCACAGGGCGCGCGGCCTGCGCGAGGCCTATCTCGAGAAGCTGGCCGCCCGGCGCGCGGACCTGATGGACACGGCGCGAAGCTGCGGCTGGCGCTGCCTGATCCATCGCACCGACGAAAGCCCGCGCAAGGCGCTGCTGTGGCTCTACGCCGCCATCGGGGCCTCGTGACCGCGGCGTCCTTCCCCGCGCGGGCGGACGCTCCGCCCACGCGGGGGAGGACGCCGCGACGGCGGGCCCCTGCGCCGGCGGCGGCCGGGCAGGGCGCCCCGCCCGAGGCGAAGGCCGGGGCGAAGGACGGGGCGAAGGCCGGGGCCCGACGGGGCCGGCCGTGATAGGATGCCGGCGGCCGGCCGCGGCCGACCCGGGCGCGCCGCGCAGGGCGGAGCGCCCCAGGCCCGCCCCCCAAGGCGGTGCAACACGACGCGCGGACCCCCGCGCAAGAGGTGACGTGGAATGCTGAGCATCGGCTCGATCGCTTTCCTGAACCCCTGGCTGCTGCTGGCGCTGGCCGCGCTGCCGGCGCTGTGGTGGCTGCTGCGCGCGACCCCGCCCGCGCCGCGCCGGATCAGCTTCCCCGGCGTGCGCCTGCTGCTGGGCCTGCAGGACCCCGAGCGGATGCCGGACCGCACGCCCTGGTGGCTGCTGCTGCTGCGCCTGCTGGCGGTCGCCGCCGCCATCCTCGCCTTCGCCCGCCCCGTCGAGAACCCGCAGCGGGAGTTCGGCGGCGACGGCGCGCTGGTGCTCGCCATGGACGGCGGCTGGGCCTCGGCCCCCGACTGGGAGGCGCGGCGCGAACGCGCGCTGGAGGCGCTGGAGCAGGCCGAGCGCGCCGGCCGCCCCGTGGTCGTGGTGAACCTCGCCGAGCCGCTGCCGGGCGGAGAGCCCCCCGCCGCGCGCCCCGCCGGCGACTGGCGCGGCGCGCTCGAGGCGATGGCCCCCCGCCCCTGGGCGCCCGACCGCGACGCCTTCGCCGACGCCGTCGAGGGCCTGGACGAGACGCTGGGCGGGTTCGAGACCCTGTGGCTGACCGACGGCCTCTCCCACGGCGACATCGGCGACCTGGGCGAGCTGCTGGCCGACGCGGGTCCTCTGACCGTGGTCGGCCCCGACCGCCTGGCGCTGGCCCTTCGCCCGCCGCGGCTCGAGGGCGGCGCCCTGGTCGCGACGGCGCTGCGCGCCGACCCCGCCGCCGGCCCCCGCACCGTGACCGCCGCCGCCATCGGCCGCGGTCCCGAAGGGGCCGACCGCCGCCTCGCCGTGGCCGAGGCCGAGTTTCGCGAGGGCGCGGAGACCGTGGACCTCGCCTTCGACCTGCCGCTGGAGCTGCGCAACCAGGTCGAGCGGGTCTCGATCCTGGGCGAGACCTCGGCCGGGGGCGTGGCGCTCGCCGACGACGCGGTGCGCCGCAAGCGCGTGGGGCTGATCTCGGGCGAGGACGACGCGGGCTCGCGGCCGCTGACCTCCTCGCTGCACTTCCTGCGCAAGGCGCTGCAGCCGACCGCCGAGGTGGTCGAGGGCACGCTGAGCGAGATCATCGAGGCCCGCCCCGACGCGATCATCCTCGCCGACCTGGGCGTGATGACGGACGAGCAGCGCACGGCGCTGACCGCCTGGATGGAGGAGGGGGGCCTGCTGGTCCGCTTCGCCGGCGCCCGCACCGCGCGGGCCGAGACCGAGGCGCTGCGCGACGCGGCCTCGGGCGGCCCGACCGGCGAGGATCCGCTGCTGCCCGTGCGCCTGCGCGCCGGCGGCCGGGCCGTGGGCGGCGCGATGTCGTGGGAGGCGCCGCAGGGCATCCGCCCCTTCGCCGACTCGTCCGTCTTCGCGGGCCTGCCGGTTCCCGCCGACATCGACGTCCGCCGCCAGGTGCTGGCCCAGCCCGGCCCCGACCTCGCCGAGCGCACCCAGGCCGCGCTCGCCGACGGCACGCCTCTGGTCACCGCCGCCGACCGCGGCGACGGCCGGGTGGTGCTGTTCCACGTCACGGCGAACGCCGAATGGTCCTCGCTGCCCCTCTCCGGCCTCTTCGTGCAGATGCTGGAGCGTCTGGCGCTGGCCGCCTCCGTCTCGCCGGAGGCGACGCTCGAGCAGCTCGAAGGCGCGATCTGGACGCCGGTCACGGTGCTCGACGGCTACGGCCGTCCCGCCGACCCGGGCCGCCTGCGCGGCGTTCAGGGCGCGCGGCTGGCCGAGGTCCGGCCCGGCCCCGACGCCCCCCCGGGCGTCTGGCGCTCGGGCGAGCGGACGGTGGCGATCAACCTCTCCGACGCCGAGAGCGAGCTGGTCCCCGCCGGCGCCCCCCCCGCCTCGGCGCGGGTGGAAAGCATGACCCGGGCGGTGGAGCGCGACTACAAGGGCGCGCTGCTCGCCGCGGCGCTGCTGCTGCTCGCCCTCGACGCGGTCGCGGCGCTCGCCGTCGCCGGCCGCCTGCGCCTGCCGCGCCGGGCGGCGGCGGGGCTCGCGCTGGCCCTGGCCGCGGGTCTGGCCGCGGCCCCCCCCGGCGCGCTCGCCCAGTCGGCGGGGGAGCGGGCGGTGCGCGCCCCCGGCTCGGCCGCCGACGAGAAGGCGCTGGCGGCCACGGTCGACACCGTGCTCGCCTATGTGATGACCGGCGACCCGGAGGTCGACCGGATCTCCGAGGCCGGGCTGCGGGGCCTGTCGCGCGTGCTGACCTCGCGCACGGCGGTGGAGCCGGCGGAGCCGATCGGCGTGGACCTGGAAAGCGACGAGCTCGCCTTCTACCCGCTGCTCTACTGGCCGATCTCGGCCGACATGCCCACGCCCTCGGACGCGGCCTACGCCAAGCTCAACCAGTTCACCCGAACCGGGGGCATGATCGTCTTCGACACCCGCGACGCGCATCTCGCCTCGGGCTTCGGGACCGGCACGCCGGAGGGGCGGGCGCTGCGCCGGCTCGCGGCGCCGCTGGACCTGCCGCCGCTGGAGCCGGCGCCCGCCGACCACGTGCTGACCCGCACCTTCTACCTCCTGCAGTCCTACCCCGGCCGCTGGCGCGGCGGAGAGGTCTGGCTGGAGGCCGCCGCCGACGCGTCCGAGACCGACGGAACCCCCTTCCGGCACCTCAACGACGGCGTCTCGCCGGTGGTGATCGGGGCGGCGGACTGGGCCTCGGCCTGGGCGGTGGACGACGACGGGCAGTTCGTGGTCCCCGTCGGCCGCGACGGCGGGCGCCAGCGCGAGATGGCCTTCCGCTTCGGCGTCAACCTGGTGATGTACGTGCTGACCGGCAGCTACAAGTCCGACCAGGTCCACGTCCCCGCCCTGCTCGAGAGGCTCGGCAACTGATGCGCCCCGCCCCCCGGACGCCCGCGACCCGGACCCCTGCGACCCGGAGCCAGGAGACGACCCGAGCATGAACGCCGAGATCGACTTCGCCCCCCTGCTGCCGCTGGAATGGCTCGCGGTCCTCGCCGCGATCTCCGCCGCGGCGGTTGTGCTGTCGCTGGTCCTGCGCTCGCCGGGCTGGGCGCTGCGGGGGCTGGCGGCGCTGGCGCTGCTGACCGCGCTCGGCAACCCCTCCCTGACGCAGGAACTGCGCGACCCGCTGCCCGACGTCGCCATCGTGGTGATCGACGAGAGCGCCTCGAACGCCATCGACGGCCGCGACGCGCAGACCGAGGCGGCGGAGACGGAGCTCGCCGCAGCCCTCGACGCGCTGGCCCGCGACCCCGACGCCCCGATGGAGGTGCGCACGGTGCGCGTCGACCGCCGCTCCGAGAGCGTGGAGGACGCCGACCAGGGCACCCGCCTGCTGACCGCGCTGGAGGGGGCCGCGGCCGAGATCGCCCCCGACCGCATCGCCGGCGCGATCCTGGTCACCGACGGCCAGGCTCACGATCCGGAGGTGTTCTCGAACTTCCCCGCCCCGGTCCACGTCCTGCTGACCGGGCGCGAGGGCGAGTGGGACCGCCGCCTCGCCCTGCAGACCGCCCCCGCCTTCGGCATCGTGGGCGAGGAGGTCGACGTCGCCTTCCGCGTCGAGGCGCTGGGCGACGCGCCCGAGGAGGCGACCCGCTTCGCCCGGGTGGAAGTCCGTCTCGACGGCGAGATCCACACCGTCGTCGACGCCCCCGTCGGGCGCACCGCCACCCTGCCGATCCCGATCGAGCACGGCGGCTCCAACGTCGTCTCGCTGTCGGTGGCGATGCGCGAGGGGGAGCTTACGGACCGCAACAACGCCGCCGTCTTCTCGGTCAACGGCGTGCGCGACCGGCTGCGGGTGCTGCTGGTCTCGGGCGAGCCGCATCCGGGGGAGCGGACCTGGCGCAACCTGCTCAAGGCCGACCCCTCGGTCGACCTGGTGCATTTCACCATTCTCCGCCCGCCGACCAAGCAGGACGGCGTGCCGGTCTTCGAGCTGTCGCTGATCTCGTTCCCGACTCGCGAGCTCTTCATGCAGAAGATCGACGAGTTCGACCTGATCATCTTCGACCGCTACCGCCGCCGCGGGGTGCTGCCCAACGCCTATATCGAGAACGTGGCGCGCTACGTGCGCGACGGGGGCGCGATCCTGATCGCCTCGGGCCCGGCCTTCGCGGGGGTCGAGAGCCTCTATCGCACGCCGCTGCGCTCGGTCCTGCCCGGCCGTCCCACCGCCCGGATCTTCGAGCAGGGCTACCGACCCGAAGTGACCGAGCTCGGCGAACGTCACCCCGTCACCGCCGGCCTCGTGCACGAGAACGCCGTGCAGGCTGCGCCGTCGGCCGAGGACGCCGACCCGGGCGAGGGTCCGACTTGGGGCCGCTGGTTCCGCCAGATCGAGCTGGAGGCGACCTCGGGCCAGACGGTGATGTCGGGCGCCTCCGCCGCGCCGCTGCTGATCCTCGACCGGGTGGGGGAGGGGCGGGTCGCCTCGCTCGCCTCCGACCACGCGTGGCTGTGGTCGCGCGGCTTCGAGGGCGGCGGCCCGCAGGCGGAGCTGCTGCGCCGCCTCGCCCACTGGCTGATGAAGGAGCCGGAGCTGGAGGAGGAGGCGCTGACCGCCGAGGTCGCCGGCGCCGAGGTCACCGTCACCCGCCGCTCGGTCGAGACCACGCCCGGCCGCCTGACCGCCGCCTCGCCCTCGGGCGAGACGCTGGAGGCGGAGTTCGTCGAGGTCGGCCCCGGCCGCTGGCAGGCCACGATCCGGGCCGAGGAGCCGGGCCTGTGGACCCTGACCGACGGGGTGCTGGAGGGCGTCGCCGCCGTCGGCCCGCCCGCGCCCAAGGAGTTCGAGAACCCCGTCTCCACCGGCGCGGTGCTGGCGGCGCTCGCCGATGCGTCGAACGGCGGGGTGATGCGGCTCGCCGACGGGATGCCGGACCTCCGCCGGGTGCGCCCGGGGCGCACGGCGGCGGGGCGCGGCTGGATCGGCATGGCCCGGCAGGAGGCCTACTCGGTGCGCGACATCACCCTGACGCCGCTGGCGCCGGGCTGGCTGATGCTGCTGCTGGCGGCGGGGCTGGCGCTGGGGGCCTGGCGGATCGAGGGGCGCTGAGGCCGGACCGGCGGTCTACAGGCGCCCTGCGGGCGGGCTTGGCTGCGTCGCGCCTGTCGGGAGGCTGCGCGGGATGGCAGAGGGGGGCCTCCGGCGGGCTCCTGACTCACCCAAGAACAGGCCCCGCGCCTGTTCTCCGGATCCGTCTCTCGCTCGGGCTGCCTGAGCGACTCGCCCCCTCCGGTCAAGGACGAGCCGCGCAAGCGCGGTCGCTTCGCGATCCTTGACCGGAGGGGGCGAGTCGCTCGGACGGCTGCCCGCGAGAGACGGCTCCGGAGAACAGGCGCTTTGCGGGGGCGGCCGGCGCTGCGCCGGGGCGCCCCGGGGCGGGCGGTCAGAGGATCTTCTGCATCAGGACGAGGTCGTGGAAGACGCCGAACTTCCAGCCGGCCTGCGGGATGCGGCCGACCTCGGAGAAGCCGAGGCGGGCGTGCAGCGCGATCGAGGCGGCGTTGGTCGCGGTGATCGCGCCGATCAGGCTGTGGACCTCGGTCGGGCGCAGGACCTCGAACAGCGCCTCCATCAGCGGTCGGCCGAGGCCGCGGCCGCGGGCCTCGGGCGCGAGGTTGATCGAGTGCTCGTAGGTGCGCCGGTAGCCCAGCCCCCCGCGGAACTGGTGGGCGGAGGCGAAGCCGATCAGCGCCCCGCCCTCGAAGGCGCCCAGCGCGGGGCCGGGGGCGGCGAGCCACTCGCGCAGGTCGTCGAGCGTCTTCTCGACCGGGTTGAAGGTGATCGTGGTCTCCCGGATGAGCGGGTTCCACAGGTCCGCCACCGCATCCAGATCGTCCTTCGTCAGCGCCCTGATTTCCATTCGCCCCGCCCAGCCCCGGTTGCCTCCGTCCGAAACCCCCTTTACGCCTGCGGGGTGGGCTGGTGAAGGAGGCATGGATGAGCCGGTGGGACTTCTGGATCGACCGCGGCGGCACCTTCACCGACGTCGTGGCCCGCGACCCCGACGGCGCCATCCACACCGCCAAGCTGCTCTCGGAGAACCCCGACCAGTATCCGGACGCGGCGCTCGAAGGCATCCGGCGCTTCCTGGGCCTGGGCTCGGACGAGGCGATCCCCGCCGCGCGCATCAACGCCGTGAAGATGGGCACCACGGTCGCCACCAACGCGCTGCTCGAGCGCAAGGGCGACCGCACGCTGCTGGTGACCACGAAGGGCCTGCGCGACCAGCTGCGGCTGGGCTACCAGAACCGCCCGCGCCTCTTCGACCGCCACATCGTGCTGCCCGAACTGCTCTACGAGCAGGTGATCGAGGCGGACGAGCGGCTGCTGCCCGACGGCTCGGTCGAGACCCCGTTGGACGAGGACGCCCTGCGCGAGGGCCTGAAAGCCGCCAAGGCCGAGGGCATAGACGCGGTCGCCATCGTCTTCGTGCACGCCTACCGCCATCCCCAGCACGAGAAGCGCGCGGCGCAGATCGCGCGCGAGGCGGGCTTCGGGCAGGTCTCGGCTTCCCACGAAGTCAGCCCGCTGATGAAGATGGTCAGCCGCGGCGACACCACCGTGGTGGACGCCTACCTCAGCCCCATCCTGCGCCGCTACGTGGACCGGGTCGCCTCGGCCTTCGACCGGGTCGGAGAGGACGAGGGCGCCGAGGCGCTGGGCGGAAAACTGATGTTCATGATGAGCTCCGGCGGGCTGACCGACGCGACGCTCTTCCAGGGCAAGGACGCGATCCTCTCGGGCCCCGCCGGGGGCGTGGTGGGCGCGGTGCGCACCTCCGAGATCGCGGACGAGCGAAAGATCATCGGCTTCGACATGGGCGGCACCTCCACGGACGTGTGCCACTACGCCGGCGAGTTCGAGCGGGTGCTGCACACCGAGGTCGCCGGCGTGCGCCTGCGCGCCCCGATGATGCACATCCACACGGTGGCCGCCGGCGGCGGCAGCCTGCTGCAATACAAGGACGGCCGCCTCCAGGTCGGGCCGGAGAGCGCCGGGGCCTGGCCCGGCCCCGCCTGCTACGGCAACGGCGGCCCGCTGGCCGTCACCGACGCCAACGTCATGGTCGGCAAGCTGAAACCGGAGTTCTTCCCCTCGATCTTCGGGCCCAATGCGGACCAGCCTCTGGATGCCGCCGCCACCCGGGCGAAGTTCGAGGAGATGGCCGAGAAGGTCGGCCGGGCGCCCGAGGAGCTGGCGGACGGCTTCCTGCGCATCGCCTGCGAGAACATGGCGAACGCGGTGAAGACGATCTCGGTCCAGCGGGGCCATGACGTCTCGAAATATTGCCTGACGGTGTTCGGGGGGGCGGGCGCGCAGCATGCCTGCCGCATCGCCGACCTGCTGGGGATGGAGCGGGCGCTGATCCACCCGCTGGCCTCGCTGCTGTCGGCCTATGGCATGGGGCTCGCGGACATCCGCGCCTCGCGCCAGCAGGCGGTCGAGGCGCGCCTGACCCGCGAGAGCCGCCTGCAGGCCGCCGCCGATCTCGACCGCATGTCGATGATCGTGGGGGGCGAGGTCGAGAAGCAGGGCGTGAACCCCAAGGAGATCACCTACCACCCCCGCCTGCTGCTGAAGGTCGAGGGCACGGACACGGCTCTGGAAATCCCGCTCTCGACCGAAGGCGACATGCGCGAGGCCTTCGCCGAGGCCCACCGCCAGCGCTTCGGCTTCGATCCCGGCGACAAGCCGCTGGTGATCGAAGCGATCAGCCAGGAAGCCGTGGGCCGCGCCGCCGACCTCTCCGAGCCCGCCCACGAGACCGCCGAGCGGGCGGAGACCGACTTCCCCACCGCGCTGGAGGGCGACTTCTTCTCGGAAGGCGAATGGCGAAAAGCCCGCTACGTGAAGCGCGCCGAGATGCGCCCCGGCGACGTGCTCACCGGCCCCGCGGTGCTGGTCGAGCCCCACACCTCGATCGTGATCGAGGACGGCTGGCAGGCGCGTATCACCGCCCATGACCACGTGAAGCTCCACCGCATCAAGGCGAAGGCCCGCTCCGAGGCCGCCGGCACCACCGCCGACCCGGTGCTGCTGGAGGTGTTCAACAACCTCTTCATGTCGATCGCCGAGCAGATGGGCGCGGTGCTGGAAAACACCGCCGCCTCGGTGACGATCAAGGAGCGGCTGGACTTCTCCTGCGCCGTCTTCGACGCCGAGGGCGACCTGATCGCCAACGCGCCGCACATGCCGGTGCATCTGGGCTCGATGGGCGCGTCGGTGAAGTCGATCATCGCGCAGAACCCGGTGATGAAGCCGGGCGACGTCTACGTGCTGAACGCGCCCTACAACGGCGGCACCCACCTGCCGGACGTGACCGTGGTCACGCCCGTCTGGGACGAGACCGGGACCGAGATCGTCTTCTACACCTCCGCCCGCGGCCACCACACCGACATCGGCGGGCTGACGCCGGGCTCGATGCCCCCCGACAGCCGCCGGGTGGAAGAGGAAGGCGTGCTGATCGACAACTGGAAGCTGGTCGATCAGGGCGTGTTCCGGGAGGCGGAGACGCGCGCCCTGCTGACCTCGGGCGACTGGCCGTGCCGGGCGCCGGACACCAACATCGCCGACCTCAAGGCGCAGGTCGCGTCGTGCGAGAAGGGCGCGCGCGAGCTGCGCAAGATGGTCGCCCAGTTCGGCCGCGACGTGGTCGACGCCTACATGCGCCACGTCCAGGACAACGCCGAGGAATGCGTCAGGCGGGCCATCGCGACGCTGAAGGACGCCGAATACGTCTACCCGATGGACCCCGACTACGACGGCGAGGCTCGCGAGATCCGGGTGAAGATCACCGTCGACCAGGAGAAGCGCGAGGCGACGGTGGACTTCACCGGCACCACGCACCAGCTCGGCACCAACTACAACGCGCCTGAGCCGGTGACCCGCGCCGCGGTCCTCTACGTCTTCCGCCTGCTGGTCGAGGACGGGATTCCGATGAACGAGGGGGTGATGAAGCCCCTCAACGTCATCGTGCCGCCCCGCTCGATGATCGCGCCGGAGTATCCGGCGGCGGTGATCGCGGGCAATGTCGAGGTCAGCCAGGCCGTCACCTCCTGCCTGCTGCTGGCGCTGGGGGTGCAGGCTGCGGCCCAGTCGACGATGAACAACGTCACCTGGGGCAACGCGAAGTATCAGTACTACGAGACGGTCTGCGGCGGCTCCGGCGCGGGGCTGCTGCATGACGGGACGGGGCATCCCGGGACCTCGGGCGTGCACACGCATATGACCAACTCGCGCCTCACCGACCCCGAGGTGCTGGAGTGGCGGTTCCCGGTGCTGCTGGAGGAATTCTCCATTCGCCGCGGCTCCGGCGGCGTCGGCAAATTCCATGGCGGCGACGGGACGCGCCGGCGGATCCGGTTCCTGGAACCGATGACGGCCTCGATCCTCTCGGGCCACCGGGTGACGCCGCCGCCGGGACTGCTGGGCGGCGGGCCGGGGGCGCTGGGGCGCACGCGGATCGAGCGGGCGGACGGGTCGGTCGACGAGCTGAGGTCCGCGGACAAGACCGAGATGGCGGCCGGGGACGTGTTCTGGCTCGACACGCCCTCGGGCGGCGGCTGCCTGCCGGAAGAGTGACAGGAGGCGCCCTGCGGGCGGGCCTGGCCTGCGCGCGTGCCGCGCGCGCGGGCGGGCGCCCGCGGGGCGCTTCTGAACTCACCAAAGAACAGGCCCGCGCCTGTCCTTCGCAGCCGTCCGTCGCTGAAGATGCCTGAGCGACTCGCCCGCAGGGGTCAAGGACAAGCCCCGCTTCGCGGGGTCGCTTCGCGATCCCTGACCCCTGCGGGCGAGTCGCTCTGATCGGCATCAGCGACGGACGGCTCCGAAGAACAGGCGCTCGCGGCGGGGCCGGGGGCGCCGGCGTCCGGGGCGGGCGGCGTGCGTCAGGGGCGCAGGGAGGGCAGGGGGCCGAGGTCGATGTCCCAGCTCGACAGTACCAGCTCGCGGCAGCGGTGCGCGATGGTCAGGGCCGGGACGCGCAGGGCGGTCGGATCCTCGCCCGCCGTCCACTTGCGGCGGAAGGCGACCATCGCCTGCTCGACCGGGGCGTCCTCGACGATGGCGAGCTCGCCCCAGTAGAGCTCCTCGAACCGCGCGCCGGCCTTGGCGCGGGCGGCGGCGTCGGGAGAGGTGGCGAGCTGGGCCGCGAGGCGCGAGGCCTCGAAGCAGAGCGTCATCTGCCGCTCGAGGAACGGGCGGCGCGCGGCGAGCTCCTGCGTGGCGGCGTAGTTCCAGGCGCTGACCGCGATGCCCCCCAGCCCGACCGCCGCGGTCACCATCAGGCCCAGCGACTTCAGAACCGGCTCCATCCCCGGACCCTCCCCCACGCGCGCGACCCCCTGACCATAGCACGGAACCGCCCGCTCTGGTAACGCGGGACCCCAAGGCCGAACGCCGGAGGGAGGGAGACCATGCACGCCAGGAACGAGCGGCGCGACCGCGCCGAGGCCGCGCTGCTGGGCGCGCTGGTCGCCGATGCGGCGGCGCTGGGGCTGCACTGGCTCTACGATCCCGTGCGCATCGCCTCGCTGCAGGGGCCGATCGTCTTCCGCACCCCCGACGCCGCCGATTTCGAGGGCGCGGCCGGCGTCTTCGTGCATGCGGGCAAGCGGGCGGGGGAGCTGTCGCACTACGGCGCCGCCCTGCGCACCGCCCTGCAGGCGGTGGGCGCGAAAGGCGGCGACCTGGCCGAGGCGCAGGCCCGCTTCGCCGCCGCCTTCGGGGCGGGCGGCTGGTGGGTCGGCTACATCGACAAGCCCACCCGCGGCACGCTGGCGAACCTGGCCGCGGGGCGGCTCGATCCCTCGGGCGTCGAGGACGACCAGATCCCCGGTTTCGCCCGCCTGCCGGCGCTGGTCTGCCGGCCGGGGGGCGCGGCCGACGCGGTGCAGCTCGCCGCCGCCGTCGCCATGACCTCCACCGGGGCCGCGGCGCGCGACTGGGCGCTGGCCGGGGCGCGCATCCTCGCCGCCGCCCTGATCGGGGCGAGCCCGGCCGAGGCCGTCGCCGCCGGCGAGACCGGCGCCCCCGAGGCCGTGGCCCAGGGGCTGGCGCGCGCCCGCGCCGCCGGACCCGACCCGGTCGCCTTCGCTGGCGAGGTCGGGCGGGCCTGCCCGATGTCGATGTCGGTTCCCGTCTCCGCCCACATCCTGCTGCACGCGCGCTCCTTCGCCGAGGCGGCGGAGATGAACATCCGCGCGGGCGGCGATTCCTGCGGGCGCGCGATCCTCATCGGCGCCGTGGAAGGGGCCATACATGGCCTCGGCGGCGCCGGCGTTCCGGCGCCGTGGCTGATGAAACTGACCGACGGCGCGACGCTCGCCGCCGAGGTCGCGGGCGTGATCGGAGAGGATTGAACGGATGCAGGCATTGATCTGGGCAGGGGCGATCCTGGCCGTGCTGGGGCTCGGCGGGCTGGCCTGGTGCATCCGCGAGGGGCTGCGCCTGCGCGCCCCAGACCGCAAGCCCGAGGAGGTTCGCTCCCGCCTGCGCAAGCTCAACGTGATCAACCTCGCCTCGGTCAGCACCGGCTTCCTGGGTCTGGCGGTGGTCGCCGCCGGCGTGATCCTGAGCTGAGGGCGTCCGACAGGCGCGGTCGGTGGCGGCGGATTCCACGCTTCGGAAATACTTCTGGCGAATCCGTTCAGAAACGTTAACGATACGATCGGGGTTCATTCGACCGTCCCGCGATCTCTCCTGTCGCCGGACGTCGACAGGGGGAGGTGCGTATCATGCCTCGGGGAATCGGGAGCGTCTTCGGACTGGCGATCAGCGGCCTGCACGGCCGCGGCGGGTCGATCTTCGGGATCGATTTCGCCTTCGGGAGCGACGGCGTCGACGCGCTTTACGGGGACGGCGCCGCGCCGGTCGCGGCCGGCTCGCCGCTGGGCGACGACGTGCTGGCGGGCTTCGGCGGGGACGACCTGATCGTGGGCGACGCCGCGGGGCTGGTTCCCGCGGCCGGGCTGACGCCCGCGACGTCGCCCGCCACCTTCGCCGGCGACGACCTGATCTACGGCGGCGACGGGGACGACGTGATCTACGGCGATTTCCAGGCCGACCCGTCCTCGCTCTACGCGGTTCACCTGGGCGACGACGTGATCTACGGCGGCGCAGGCGACGACACGATCTACACCGACGCGGTGGGCGTGCTGGCCGACGCCGTCGGCGACAACCTCGCCTACGGCGGCGCGGGCGACGACCGGCTCCGGGGCGGCGAGGGGATCGACCTGCTCTACGGCGGCGACGGCGACGACGTGATCTACGCCGACGGCCAGTCGGGCACGGCGCCCGGCGCCGCGCCGACCTTCAACCTGCTCGACGGCGGCGACGGGGCGGACCGGCTCTACGGCGGCGCCGGCGAGGACGCGCTCTACGGCGGCAAGGGCGACGACGTGCTCGGCGGCGAGGGCGGCGACGACCTGCTGGTCGGCGGCAAGGGCGCGGACGAGTTCGAGTATTTCATGGGCGGCGGCGCCGACCTGATCCTCGACTTCACGCCCGGCGAGGACCGGCTGGTGCTGATCTCCGACTTCGGCGCGCCGCTGCCGGCGAGCGACTTCGCGGGCATCCTGGCGCTGAGCGTGGACCTCGGGCGCGACCTGCGCATCGACCTCGGCGGCGGCGCCGGCGTGACGCTGGCGCGCATCGACGCGGACGACCTCTCGGCTTCGGACTTCCTGATCGTCGCCTGACCGGCGCGCCCGCGGGGCGGGGGCGCCGCGCCTCTTAGCCGCGCAGCAGGGCGAGCGTGGCGTGGGCGATCTCGCCCGCCTCGTCGGCCACGATCACGTGGCTCGCGGTCTCGTCCAGCCCCGTCCAGCGCAGCCCGTCGAGGATCTTCGCGCGCACCGGCTCGGCATGCTCGCCGATGCCGCCGGTGAAGCAGATCGCGTCCACCCCCCCCATGCAGGCGATCAGCGAGCCCGCGTGGCGCAGCGCCCAGTGGCAGTAGTGCTCGACCGCGAAGCGGGCGGCGGGGTCGTCCCGCTCCAGCAGTTCCTTCATCGAGGGCGTGCCGCCCAGGGCCTTCAGCCCGCTCTCGCGGTTCAGGGCGTGCTCCAGGCTCTCCGGGCTCTCGCCGCCGCGCAGCAGGTGGAAGATCACGCCGGGGTCCAGCTCCCCGCAGCGCGAGGCCATCACCAGCCCCTCCATCGGCGAGAAGCCCATGGTGGTGGCGACGGAGCGGCCCTCGAGGATCGCGGCCATCGAGGAGCCCGCGCCAGGTGGCAGGCCAGCAGCCGGCGGGGCAGGGGGGCGCCGAGCTGCGCGGGCAGCCGGCGGACCATCGAGGCGTAGCTGAGCCCGTGGAACCCGTAGCGGCGCAGGCCGGCGGCGCGCCAGCGCTCCGGGATCGGGAAGGTGGTCTCCTCGGGGGGCTGGGTGGCGTGGAAGGCGGTGTCGAAGCAGGCGATGCGCCGCGCCTGCGGGTAGAGCTCGGCGGCCGCATCGATCACGTGCAGGGCCGGCGGATTGTGCAGGGGGGCGAAGGCGCAGGCCTTCTCGAGCGCGACGCGCATCGCGGGGGTCAGCTCGCCCGGCGCGCGGAACTCGACGCCATGGGCGACGCGGTGCCCGACGGCGAGCGGGGCGGGGGCGAGCCCGCGGCCCTGCGCCATCCCCGCGACCGCCTCGGCGAGGCGGCCGGCGGCCACGGTCATCACGTCGAGCTCGGACATCTGTCCGGCGGCGAGCGCCGCCCCCTCCAGGTCGTAGAGGGCGAGCTTGAGCGAGGACGACCCGGCGTTGAGCGTCAGGATCCAGTGGCGGGCGGAAGAATCGGTCATGGCAAGCCTCGCGGGGGCCGCTTCGAATGCGCCCGCACCCTACCGCGCCCGCCCGCCCGGGGGGGCGCGGCATGGCGTCGGGATCGTCGCGCCTGAAACCGTTCCCCCCGGCGCCGCGCGCCCCGCCTCCACGCGCCGTCCGCGCCAGGACCCGGCCCGCCCCGATCCTGCCGGGAGCGCCTGTTCTCCGGAGCCGTCCGTCGCTGATGCCGATCAGAGCGACTCGTCCCAAGGGGTCAAGGATCGCGAAGCGACCCGGCGAAGCCGGGCTTGTCCTTGACCCCTTGGGGCGAGTCGCTCAGGCATCTTCAGCGACGGAGGGCTGCGGAGGACAGGCGCGGCTTGTTCTCGGGTGAGTTCAGAAGCGCCCTCCCCCTCGGCCTCCCGCGCGCCCGTCGGATGGCCGCGGCATCTGCGGGTCCTGGACCAAGCCCGCCCGCAGGGCGCCCGGCTCCCCGACTGCCCGTTCATCGGACCGGAGCGCAGCGCGTCCTGGCGGCGCCGAGGCCGTCCGGTCCTCGTTCCAGCTCCCCCCTTCGTCTCCCCGACCGTCGTCACCCTGCCGCGGGGCCCTGCACGGCCTCGCCCAGCGCCTGCATCGACATGCGCGCCTTGGTCAGCACCATGCCGACGTTGGCCGTGCGCCGGGTGACGAAGACGGCCGCGTGGTCGGGATGCGAGGGCGCGCGGAGGAACACGTGGATCAGGTTCTCCGACAGCACCAGCATCTCCTTGAAATATCGGATCTCCCGGTTCGGGGGCAGGCCGCGCTCGCGTTTGAAGCGCCGCTCGATCTCCGAGACGGTGGGGCCCTGGAACAGGTCGGCGGTGGCGGCCGCCACCATGTCCAGCACCTCCTGGGGATGGGTCTCCAGCGTGCGCACCGACATCAGCATGCCGGTGCTCATGTCGACGTAGCCGGCCGCGATGCACTCGGGCACCGAGGCCATCGCGGCGGTGATCTGGGCGTCCAGCGACAATTCCGAGCCTCCTGCCCGGCGGGGCGATGCGCGCACCATCGCGGGGCAGGGTTGAGGAAGCGTTACCGTCGCTCCGCCGTCTATTGAACGGCCGGTCGGTCAGGCCCATGATGACCCCGGCGCGCAGACGCCGCGGCGGCCCGGCCGCCGGGAACCAGCCTGTGGGAGGAGCTCCATGTCCGATTCCAGTCCTGCGCGATTCGACGTCGTCGTGGTCGGCGCCGGTTTCGCCGGCCTCTACCTGCTGCACCGCCTGCGCGGCATGGGCCTCTCGGCCCGGGTCTACGAGCGCGCCGAGGGCGTGGGCGGCACCTGGTGGTGGAACCGCTACCCCGGCGCGCGCTGCGACGTGGAATCGCTGCAGTATTCCTACTCCTGGGACCCGGAGCTGGAGCGCGACTGGACCTGGTCCGAGAAATACGCCGCCCAGCCCGAGATCCAGGCCTACGCCGAGTTCGTGGCCGAGCGGCATGACCTGAAGCGCGACATCCGGTTCGAGACCTCGGTGGATGGCGCGGAGTGGGACGAGGCCGCAGGCCTCTGGCGCATCGCCACCAGCCGGGGCCCGGCCGAGGCGACCCACCTGGTGCTGGCCACCGGCTGCCTCAGCTCGACCTCGCTGCCCGACATCCCGGGGCGGGACGATTTCCGGGGCGAGACC
This sequence comes from Albimonas pacifica, assembly GCF_900113695.1. GTDB lineage: Bacteria > Pseudomonadota > Alphaproteobacteria > Rhodobacterales > Rhodobacteraceae > Albimonas > Albimonas pacifica. The sequence goes on from NZ_FOQH01000001.1 coordinate 417,184, forward strand.
TACCACACCGGCCTCTGGCCCCATGAGGGGGTGGACTTCACCGGCAAGCGGGTGGCGGTGATCGGCACCGGTTCTTCTGCGATCCAGTCGATCCCGATCATCGCGGCCCAGGCGGCGGAGCTGGCGGTGCATCAGCGCACGCCCAACTTCTCGATCCCCGCGCGCAACGCCCCCCTGACCGACGCGCAGCGCGCGGAGTGGCTGGCGCGCTCGGCCGAGCGGCGGGAATGGGCGCGCGCCAACACCCGCAACGCCATCGTCACCACGCTGCCGCAGAAGCCGGTGCTGGAGGCCACGCCCGAGGAGCGCGAGGCCGAGTTCTCGCGCCGCTGGGAGAGCGGGGGGATCACCTTCTCGGCCGCCTTCAACGACCTGGCGCTGGACCCGGAGGCCAACGAATACGCCGCCGAGTTCGTGCGCGAGCGGATCCGCGAGATCGTGAAGGACCCCGCCACGGCCGAGGCGCTGTGCCCGCGCGACCACCCGATCTTCACCAAGCGGATCTGCGTGGACACCGACTATTTCGAGACCTTCAACCTCCCCCACGTGCGCCTGGTGAACCTGCGCGAGACCCCGCTGGAGACGGTGACCGAGACCGGGATCCGCACCTCGGCGGGCGAGACCCCCTACGACGCCATCGTCTACGCCACCGGCTTCGACGCGATGACCGGCTCGATCCTGGCGATCGACCCGGTGGGCAAGGGGGGGCGGCGGATGTCGCAGGCCTGGGCCGAGGGGCCGAAGGCCTTCCTCGGGCTTCTGACGGCGGGGTTCCCGAACCTGTTCCTGGTGACGGGGCCGGGCAGCCCCTCGGTGCTGACCAACATGATCGTCTCGATCGAGCACCACGTGGACATGATCTGCGAGCAGCTCTCCCGCCTCGCGGCCCGCGGCGCGACCCGGATCGAGGCCGATCCGCAGGCGCAGGAGGAGTGGGTCGCCCATGTCAACGCGCGCGCCGCGGCGACGCTCTATCCCCGGGCGGCGAGCTGGTACATGGGCGCGAACATCCCCGGCAAGCCGCGGGTGTTCATGCCCTACATCGGCCAGGACGAGTACCGCCGCCAGGTCGACGCGCTGGCCGCGCAGGACTGGCCCGGTCTGAAGCTGAGCGCCGGCCGCACGGCCTCCGACGCCGCCGCCGGCTGAGCCCCGCCCGAGGGCCAGGTGGGCGTCCTCGGGGGCATCGAGCCCCCTCGGCCGCCCGCCGCCTTCCGGCGGCGGCGCCTGCGGCGGGCGCTGCGCCTCTTCCCTTCGGCATGGCCTACGTTCCGCGTGGGGCGGGGGGCGTCCTCGGGGGCGTCGAGCCCCCTCGGCCGCCCGTCGCCTTGCGGCGACGGCGCCTGCGGCGGGCGTTCCGGCCCTGAGCCCGGCCGGGGCGTCCGCGCGACGCGAGCCGCCGCGCCCGCCCCGTCGGAGCGGGGTGGGCGGGCGGGAGCTCCGACGGGGCGGGCGCGGGGGCGGTCGAGGGCGCGGCGGGCGCCGGCGAGGCGGGGCAGGGCGGATCGGGACGGGGCGGAAAACGGTAGGGCCCCGACCTTGCGGTCGGGGCCCTCGTTCTGTCCCTCGAAAGTCCGTGCGGCGCGTCGGCCTCAGGCGGCCTTCTTCTTCTTCACCGTCGCCCAGAGCTTCTTGTTGGTCAGGTACAGCAGCACCGCCAGCAGGCCCACGAAGATGAAGTTGCGCGCGCCCGCGGCCTTGCGGTCCGCCAGCTTCGGCTCGGCCGTCCACATCAGGAAGGCCGAGACGTCCTTGGCCATCTGCTCGACCGTCGCGGGGGTGCCGTCGGCATATTCCACGATGTCGTCGGACAGCGGCGGCGCCATCGAGATCAGGCCGCCGGCCATGGTCTCGTTCTCGTAGAGCGTGACGCCGGCCACGTCCTGGGTCTCGCCCGTGTAGTGGGTGAGGATCGAGTAGATGTACTCGGGCCCGCCGATGCCGTTCACCAGCTGGCTGATGCCGGTGCCGTAGGGCCCGTGGAAGCCGGCGCGGGCCTTGGCCATCAGGCTCAGGTCCGGGGCGCCCACCGCGTCGTTCGGCGGGAACTTGTCCGAGGCCACCGCCGTGCGGGTGTCGCCCGGCAGCGCCTCGTCCGAGGTGTCGGCCACCTGGTAGAGGCCGGCCATCGCCGCCACCTGGGCGTCGTCGTAGCCGGGGCCCGTGGGATCGCCGAGCGTCCGGAAGGCCACGAACTTCAGGCCGTGACAGGCCGAGCAGACCTCGTTGTAGACCTGGAGGCCGCGCTGCAGCTGCGCCTGGTCGAAGGAGCCCAGCGGCCCCTCGAAGGAGTAGCTGACGTCGGTGATGTGGCCGCCGCCCTCCGCCGCCGAAGCGGCGAGGGGCAGGGCGAGGGCGCCCGCGGCGACAAGGCCTGCGAAGCGGGCTGCGGTCAGGATGCGCATCTTATGTCTCTCCCTTCCCCGGCTCACTCGGCGGGCGTGGCGGCGGCGCCGCTCTTCTTCGCGTGCTTCTCGGCCATCATCCGATCGAAGTCCTCCTCGATCGTGGCGGGGACGGGCTTGGGCGTCTCCACCAGCCCCAGCAGGGGCAGGATCACCAGGAAGTAGCCGAACCAGTAGATCGTGCCGATCAGCGAGATCGTCGGGATCAGCCCCTCGGCCGGCTGGCCGCCGCACCACATCAGGACGAAGAAGTTCACGACGAACACCCAGAACCAGACCTTGAACTTGGGCCGGTAGCGGCCCGAGCGGGTCCGCGAGGTGTCCAGCCACGGCACCAGCGCCAGCACCGCGATCGAGCCGAACATGGCGATGACGCCGCCCAGCTTCGAGTCGATGAACCAGATGTCGAAGGTGATGGCGCGCAGGATCGCGTAGAAGGGCAGGAAGTACCACTCGGGCACGATGTGCGCCGGCGTCGAGAGCGGGTTGGCCTCGATGTAGTTGTCCGGGTGGCCCAGCCAGTTGGGCATGTAGAACACCAGGACGACGAAGACCAGCAGCACCACGGCGAGCGCGAACAGGTCCTTGATCACGTAGTACGGCCAGAACGGCAGGGTGTCCTTCTTGGCCTCGTCGATCGAGCCGCGGCGAACCTCGACCCCGGTGGGGTTGTTGTTGCCGGTCGAGTGGAAGGCCCAGATGTGCACCGCCACCAGGCCCGCGATCACGAAGGGCAGCAGGTAGTGCAGCGAGAAGAACCGGTTCAGCGTCGGGTTGTCGACGGCGAAGCCGCCCCACAGCCAGTTCACGATCGGCTCGCCGACCAGCGGCAGGGCCGAGAACAGGTTGGTGATCACGGTCGCGCCCCAGAAGGACATCTGGCCCCAGGGCAGCACGTAGCCCATGAAGGCCGTGGCCATCATCGCCAGGTAGATCAGCACGCCGATGATCCAGGTGATCTCGCGCGGGGCCTTGTACGATCCGTAGTAGAGGCCGCGGAAGATGTGGAAGTAGACGGCGATGAAGAACAGCGAGGCGCCGTTCATGTGCACGTAGCGGATCAGCCAGCCGCCGTTCACGTCGCGCATGATGTGCTCGACCGAGGCGAAGGCGAGGTCCACGTGGGGGGTGTAGTGCATCACCAGAATGATGCCGGTGACGATCTGCAGGACGAGGCAGAAGGTCAGGATGATGCCCCAGATCCACATCCAGTTCAGGTTCTTGGGCGTGGGGATCATCAGGGTGTCGTAGATCATTCCGCCGATCGGCAGGCGGGAATGAAGCCACTTCTCGAAGCCCGACTTGGGCTCGTAATGCTCGTGCGGGATGCCAGCCATCAGGGTCGTCTCCTCAGCCCAGCGTCACGACGCCGTCGGCCAGCACGGCGACCGGCACGGGAAGGTTCTCGGGGGCGGGGCCGCGGCGGATGCGGCCGGCCGTGTCGTAATGCGACCCGTGGCAGGGGCAGAACCAGCCGCCGAAGTCGCCGGCGCCGTCGCCCAGCGGCACGCAGCCCAGGTGGGTGCAGACGCCCAGCATGACCAGGTACTTGCCTTCCTCGTCGAGCGCGCGGTCCGCATCGGTCGCGGGCGCGTCGCCGGGCAGGTTGTCGTTGCGCGCGATCGGATCCTTCAGATCGCTCATCGGCACCTCGCGCGCCGCTTCGATCTCATCGGCGGTGCGGTGACGGATGAAGACCGGCTTGCCGCGCCACTTCACCGTGAGCTGGCTGCCTTCCTCGAGACCCGAGATGTCGACGTCGATCGAGGCGAGCGCCAGGACGTCGGCCGACGGGTTCATCTGGTCGATGGCAGGCCAGACCGCGGCGCCGACGCCGACGGCGCCGGCTGCAGCCGTGGCGATGTAGAGGAAATCCCGGCGCGTCGGTTCGGAGTCCGATTCTGCGTGGGCCACGTGGCAACCCCCTTCGCGTTCCTTCCCCGGCCCGTCCGCGTCGGCTCTCCGGCTGGCGCTCTCGCGGCTGGCGGGACGATATGTATCAGGCGGTCCCCGCCGCGAGACGGAGACCATTCCGCCGCCCGATTAGCCGCCCCCGCCCGACAGGTCCAGAGACAGGGCGACGCAGAGACGCCGCATTTCGGCCGGACCGTCGCCGTTCCGCATCGGGGCGCCGGCGCCGCCGCTCGCCTGCCGGAGGTCGGCGCCGGCCCGCGGACGCGGGGCTCCTGCGGCGGGCGGCGAGGGCCGCTCCGGGCCCCGCGCCGGCGGCGAAGACGGCGAACCGGCGTCGCCTCGCGCGGAACTCACGCGAAGGTCACGTTGCGTCGAGATTGACCGTGACCTGCCGAATCGAGAACCCTTGACGCAAAGGGAAAGCGCGGACCCATCCGCCTCCCGGGGAGGACGACATGACCCAAGCCACCGCCCCGACGTCCGGAGAGGGCGTCGAGAGGCCCAGCCCCGTCGCCATCCGCGACCTGCCGCGGTTCGAGAAGCGGCCCGAGGGCTGGAGCGACCACGACTTCATCGCCCACTGGCGCGCGCAGGGGCCCGCGGCGGTCGACCGCTTCGGCATCGTCACCCTGTTCGGCCACGACGACCTGTGGCGCGCGGTCGATCCGCGCTTCACCCGCCAGGTGGGGATCGAGGCGATGCAGATGCAGGGGCGGACCGAGGGGGCGGTCTACGACTTCTTCGACCGTTCGCTGCTGTTCGCCAACGACGCCCGCCACCGCGCCCGCCGCGGCCCGCTGGCGCGCGCCTTCGCCCACCCGCTGATGAACGCCCTGCGCGGCGAGATCGCCGGCCAGATGCGCGACCTGGTGCGCGGCCTGAAGGGTCGCGAGGTCGATTTCGGGGCCGAGGTCTCGGGCCAGCTCGCCGCGCGCATGATCGCCTCGGTCCTCGGCCTGCCGGAGGCCGACATCCCGCATTTCACCCAGGTCGTCTACGGCGCCTCGCGCGGGCTCTCCTTCCGTTCGAAGGAGGTGCTGGACGAGGCCGACGTCGACATGGCCGAGCTGGTCGCCTACGCGGCCCGCCTGCTCGACGACCGGTGCGCGCGCCCGCGGGAGGATTTCCTGACCGAGTTCCTGGCCAAGGTGGAGGGCGCCGACCTCTCGGAGGACGAGATCCGCACCCAGGTCGCGACCGTGGTGCTCGGCGGCGCCGACACCACGCGCATGGCGCTCGCCTCCGGCTTCGCCCAGATTCTCTCCCGGCCCGCGCAATGGGCGGCGCTGAAGGCGGATCCCGAGGGGCTGAAGGTCTCGGCCGCCGCGGAATGCCTGCGCTTCGACCCCGTCGTCGGCTCGATCCCCCGGCTCGCGATCGAGGATTTCGAGATCGCGGGCGTGGCGATCCCCAGGGGGACCTACATGGCGGCCTCCCTGCTGGGCGCCCTGCGCGACCCCGCGGTCTATGCCCGGCCCGAGGTCTTCGACATCGCCCGCGACGACCACCCGAAACTTCACCCGGTCTTCGGCGCCGGCGCCCACCGCTGCCTCGGCGAGGCGCTGGCCCGGGCCGAGCTGGAGGAGGCCCTGGCGGTCCTCGCCCAGGAGGCGCCCGACGCCGAGCTGGTCGGCGCGCCGCCGGTCCTGCGCGGCCTCGGCGGCACCCGCGGCCTGCCGGAGACGCGCATCCGGCTGTGAGGCCGGGCCCCGGGCGGCGGCCCGCCTCCGTCTGGGGCGGGCCGCCTCACTCCCCGAACAGCACCGCGTGCATCACCCGCCCCGGCAGCAGGGTGAAGGCGCCGGTGAGGACCAATGCCAGGGCGTAGAGCGAGAGCATCGTCCACCGGTGCGCCCGCAGGTTCCCCCGCCGCGCCGCGCGCACCGCGTAGACCAGCGCGCCAAGGGTCGTCGGGATCAGCAGGTGGATGGGCGAGAACGGCCCCCAGACCCGGATCGAGGAGATGAACAGGGCCGAGAGCGCCGTCCACGCCATCAACGCCACGAAGGCCCAGCCGATCCAGCGATGCCCCCGCCCGCCCTTGGGCCGCAGCAGCTGCGCGCCCCCCAGCGCCGCCGCCGCCAGCGCCGCGAACGCGTGCGAGGGGATCGGCGAGGCCGCCGCCAGCAGGGGATCGAGGGTCATCGCGGCCTCCGCCTCTCCGGATCCCCGTCACCTTACGGCGCGAGGCCGGCCCGTCCAGCGCGGCCGCGTCGCGGGCCGGCGCCCCCGGCGTCGCGCCGGACGCGGCCGGGCGCCGGCGCCGGCGGCGCGCCGCGGCGCGCGGGGCCGGCGGGCGCCGCGGGGCGGAGGGGGCGCGGCAGGGCGAAGCGGGGGCCGGGGGGGCTGCGCGCGCGCTCAGGCGCCGGCGCCGGGAAGGTCCGCTGCGGTCAGCACGTGGCGAAGGTGGTCCGGGTCCGGGCTCTCCTCGGGGCGGGGGCGCATGCCGATCTTCTCCGCCACCCGGCGCGAGCCGGCGTTGCCCGGCATGATGTCGGCCACGATCCGCGCCAGTCCCAGCGTCTCGACGGCGTGGCGGGCGACGGGCAGGGCGGCCTCGGTCGCGACGCCCCCGCCCCGCGCGGCGCGCGAGAGCCGCCAGCCGATCTCGATCTCGCCGGCGCCGTCGGGGGTCAGCATGACCCAGCCCAGGAACCGCTCCGGCGCCTCGCGCGGGACGACGACCCAGTAGCCCAGCCCCTCGCCATGCTCGGCCTCGATCCGTGCGCGCAGGAAGGCGGCGTGGGCCTCGGGGTCGGCCCAGGGGCCGGCGATCCAGCGCGTCGTCTCCGGCTCGCGGTCCATGGCGAGGCAGGCCGTCAAGTCCTGCGGCCCGCGCGGGCGCAGCCGCAGGCGCGCTGTCTCGAAGATCGGCCCGCGGCTGCCGGGTCCCATCAGGCCCCCGTCACTCGGCGGCGTCGAGGCCCATGAAGCCGCCCGACTGGCGGCCCCAGAGCTCGGCGTAGATGCCGCCGCGCTTGAGCAGGACGTCGTGGGGCCCTTCCTCGGCGATGCGCCCCTCGTCCATCACCACGATCCGGTCCATCGAGGCGATGGTCGACAGCCGGTGCGCGATGGCCACGACCGTGCGGCCCTGCATCAGCCGCTCCAGCGCCGCCTGCACCTCGGCCTCGGTCTCGGAATCGAGCGCCGAGGTCGCCTCGTCCAGCATCAGGATCGGCGCGTCCTTCAGGATCGCGCGGGCGATGGCGACCCGCTGGCGCTGCCCGCCAGAGAGCTTCACGCCCCGCTCCCCCAGCCGCGCCTCGTAGCCGACGCGGCCGCGGAAATCCTCCAGCTCCTCGATGAACTCGTGGGCGGCGGCCATGCGGGCGGCCTCCATCGCCTCCTCGACGCCGGCGTCGGGACGGCCGTAGAGGATGTTCTCCATCGCCGAGCGGTTGAACATCGCCGTGTCCTGGGTGACGAAGGCGATCTGCCGGCGCAGGGCGTCCTGGTCGAGCGTGCGGATGTCGCGCCCGTCCAGCAGGATCCGCCCCGCCTCGGGATCGTAGAGCCTCAGCGCCAGCTTCATCGCCGTGGACTTGCCCGCGCCCGAGCGGCCGACGAGGGCCACCTTCTCCCCCGGCGTCACGTCGAGCGAGAAGCCGGTCAGCCCGCCGCCGGCGCGCTCGCGCTCCTGCCCGTACTTGAAGGTCACGCCCTCGAAGGTCAGCCGCCCCTCGGCGCGCGCCATCGGGGCGGCGTCGGGGGCGTCGCGCATGCGGTGGGGCGGGGTCAGGGTGCGGATCCCGTCCTCGACCACGCCGGCGTTGGCGAACATGCCCATGGCGGTGAAGCTGATCCAGCCCGACATCTGCCCGATGCGCAGCGACAGCAGCCCCGAGAGCGCCACCGCGCCGGGCGAGCCGCTCCCCCCGGCCCAGAGCCACAGCGCGGTTCCCACCAGCGCCACCGGCAGGGCCCCGGCCAGCACCGCGATGACCACCCGGTAGACCCAGGCGGTGCGCCCGAAGTCGAGCTTGGCGCGCCGCAGCCGCTCCAGCGCCTCGCGGGCATGGGTCTCCTCCCGCCCGGCATGGGCGAAGAGCTTCACCGTCTCCATGTGCGAGATCGTGTCGACGAGCTGGCCGGAGAGGCCCGACTGCGCGTCGGCCCGCGCCCGGGCCTTGGCCCTCAGCCGCGGCAGCATCCAGGCGATCCAGGCGAGGTAGACCGCGAGCCAGCCCAGCAGCCCCAGCGTCAGCCGCCAGTCCGCGGCCCCGAGCGCGGCGAGCGCGGCCAGCATGGTGGCGAGCGCGAAGGCCACCGCCTGCACGACCTCGGAGGCGAGCTCGGTCAGCGCGTTCCCGGTCTGCAGCTGCTTGGCCGAGATGCGGCCGGCGTAGTCGTCCTCGAAATAGGACATCGCCTGGCCCAGCGTGTGCCGGTGCAGGCGGAACACCGTCTGCTGGAACATCCCGGGCTGGATCGAGAACTGCATCAGCGCCGAGCTGACCGCCATGCACAGCGGCCGGGCGGCGAAGATGAAGACGGCGAGCAGGGCGACCTCCCACCCCCGCTCGGCGAGGAAGGCGGCGCGCGCGCCGGGCTCGGTCAGGCTCGGCCCGGCCTCGGCCACCACGTCCACCAGCCAGGACACGGCCCAGGAGACCCCGACCTCGGCCCAGGCCAGCGCCACGTTGGCGGCGATGGCGGCGAAGAAGACGGGAAACGCGCCGCTCAGCGCCCACCGGCAGAAGGCGAGGAATTCCTGGGGCGGCGACCCGGCCGCGGGCGCGTTCGGATCGAAGAGGCCGGCGGTGCGGCGGGTCAGGGCGGTCAGCATGGGCAGGCAGGATAGGTCACGAACGGCTCCGGTCGAGCGGAAGGGCCCTCTGCAGATAGGGTCTCGACCTATGTCGAGGTCAACCCTCGTCCCCGACAATTCCCGCCGCCCCTCGCCGCAGCCCCCGGATCGAGCCCCTCGCCTCCCGCCCCTCCCGACGTCCGTCCAGGCGCCCCAGGGCGCGCCGCCGGCCATGCCTCGCAAAGCGCCTGTTCTCCGGAGCCGTCTCTCGCGGATGCCGAAAAGAGCGACTCGCCCGAAGGGGTCAAGGATCGCGCAGCGACCCCGCGAAGCGGGGCTTGTCCTTGACCCCTTCGGGCGAGTCGCTCAGGCATCGCAAGCGAGAGACGGATCCGGAGAACAGGCGCGGGCTTGTTCTTGGGTGAGTCAGGAGCCCGCCGGAGGCTCCCTCCCTCGCCAGTCCCTCGCAACGCCGCGCCGGGGCGCAGCCCCGCCAAGCCCGCCCGCAGGGCGCCTGCGGCCCGCTTCGCCCGCAGCCCGGCTGCGGGCGGCCCCGGCTGCGTCGCGACCGTCGCCGTGTCCGGACGGTCGTCGCGCGGGTCAGCCCAGCGGCCCGAGACTTTCGCCGGGCTGCGCGCCCGTCTGGCCGCGGTTCAGCAGGATGTGGTCGAGCAGCACGCAGGCCATCATCGCCTCGCCCACCGGCGCCGCGCGGATGCCCACGCAGGGGTCGTGGCGGCCCTTGGTGACGACCTCGGCCGGCTGGCCCGCGAGGTCGATGGAGGCGCGCGGCGACAGGATCGAGGAGGTGGGCTTCACCGCGAAGCGCACCACCACGTCCTGGCCCGAGGAGATCCCGCCCAGCACCCCGCCCGCATGGTTCGAGGCGAAGGTCGGCCGGCCGTCGTTGCCCATGAAGATCTCGTCGGCGTTCTCGACCCCGGTCAGCTCCGCCGCGGCCATGCCGGCGCCGATCTCCACGCCCTTGACCGCGTTGATCGACATCATCGCCGAGGCGAGGTCCTGGTCGAGCTTGGCGTAGACCGGCGCCCCCAGCCCCTCGGGCACGCCGGAGGCCACGACCTCGATCACCGCGCCGACCGAGTTGCCGGACTTGCGCAACCCGTCGAGATACTCGCTCCACTCGCCCGCCGCCTGCGCGTCGGGCGACCAGAACGGGTTGCGCGCGCACTCGTCCCAGTCCCAGCGGGCGCGGTCGACGGCGATCTTGCCGATGCGCACCAGCGCCGCGCGGATGGTCAGCTGCGGCAGCATCTGCGCCAGCACGGCGCGCGCGATCCCCCCCGCCGCGACCCGCGCCGCCGTCTCGCGGGCCGAGGAGCGTCCGCCGCCGCGATAGTCCCGCACCCCGTACTTGCGCCAGTAGGCCAGGTCCGCGTGCCCGGGGCGGAAGGTCTTCGCGATCTCGGAATAGTCCTTCGAGCGCTGGTCGGTGTTCTCGATCATCAGGCTGACCGGGGTGCCGGTGGTCACGCCCTCGAAGACGCCCGAGAGGATGCGCACCTCGTCCGCCTCGCGCCGCTGGGTGGTGAAGCGGCTCTGCCCGGGCTTGCGACGGTCGAGCCAGACCTGCAGGTCCGCCTCGCTCACCGGCGCGCCCGGCGGCACGCCGTCCACCACGCAGCCCAGCGCCGGCCCGTGGCTTTCGCCCCAGGTGGTGAAGCGGAACAGGCGGCCGAAGCTGTTGAAGGGCATGGGGCAGGCTCCCGGCTGGACGTGTCGGGCGCCCGTGTAGCCGACGCGGCGGCCCGGCGGAAGGGGGGCGAGCGGCGCGCGGGCGCCGCGCGCGACCGGGCGCGGGCTGCGAGGGCGCGCCGCGCGGCGCGGTCGACCGGGGCGCCCGGCGGGGGCGTCGACCGCCGCGCGGCAGGGACGGGCCGGCGGGCCGAGGGGCCCGGGGCTCGCTTCGGCGGGCGCCCGGGAGGGCGGGCGCGCGTCCGCCGGGCAGCGGCGCCGGACGCTCCGGAACCCACCAGAGAACATGCCCCGCGCCCGTCCTCCGGATCCGTCCATCGCAGAAGATGCCTGAGCCGCGCGGGGCGCCGGGTCAAGGACCAGCCGCCTTCGGCGGTCGCTGCGCGATCCTTGACCCGGCGCCCCGCGCAGCTCTGATCGGCATCAGCGATGGACGGCTCCGGAGAACAGGCGCTCCCGAACGGGGCGGTCGTCGCGCCCTCGGCCCGGGGCTGGCGTGAGGGAAGGATTTGGGAGGGCGCGCACGGGGGCGCGCGCGGGGGGGGCTCCGGCAGGCCGGGGCGAAGGGCGCCAAGGGGGGGCGCGTGGGCTTCGTGGACGGGAGACGTCCGGCATCGGCGGGCCGAGGCCGCGTTCGCAGCGGTCGGATCGGACCGGCGACGGGCCGCGGTCTGCGGGGGTCGACCGGCGCCGGGCGGCTGAGCCGCCCGGAGCAGGAGCGGGACTGCGGCGGCGCGCGCATCGAGGGGCGGGGAGGTCGGCCGGAAGCGTTTGCGCGCCGTTCCGGGGCCGGGGCCGGGGCCGGGGATCGGGACGAGGGCGCGGGCGTCCGGCAGGCAGCTCGCCGCCGGGCCGCGCCCGCCCGCAGGGCGCCTCCGGGCCCAAGAGCAGGCCGCGCTGCGCCGCCGCGCGCACTGGCGGCCGCGGCGGGGGGCGCGTAGGGAAAGGCGATGACCGCGCCCGCTTCGCCCCCGCCTTCTCCCCGGGCCGCCCCCGGCCCCGCTTCCGGCCCCGCCGAGACGCCCAATCCGTTCACCGGGATCCTGCTGAAGGTGATCTCGGTGGCGGTGCTGATGGGGCTGACCTCCTCGGTCAAGGCGCTGGACGGCTCGATCCCGACCATCGAGGTGCTGTTCTTCCGCTCCTTCTTCGCGCTGCCGCCCATCGTGATCTGGCTGGCGCTGCGCCGCGACCTGCCGGGCGGGCTGCGCACGCCCAACCCGATGGGGCACGTCTGGCGCTCGCTCGCCGGCGCGGCGGCGATGAGCTGCATGTTCCTCGCGCTCACCATGCTGCCGCTGACCGAGGTGGTGGCGATCACCTACGCCGCCCCCCTGTTCATCACCGTCTTCGCGGCGATGTTCCTGGGCGAACGCGTGCGCCTCTACCGTCTCGCCGCCGTGGCGCTGGGTTTCATGGGCGTGCTGCTGGTGATGGCCCCGCGCCTGCTGGGGGACGACTCGGGCGGCCTGACCGCCACGGGCGTCGAGCCGGGGGACGAGGACGTCGGCTGGGGCTCGCCCGCCGTCGGCGCGACGATCGCGCTGGTCGCGGCGGTGCTGATGGGCCTCGCGCAGACCTTCGTGCGGGGCCTGTCGAAGACCGAGACCACGGCGGCCATCGTGTTCTGGTTCACCGCCGCCTGCACGGTGATGACCGGCCTCGCCCTGCCGTTCTTCTGGCAGACGCCCGACGCGACCCAGTGGCTGCTGCTGCTGACCGCGGGCACGGCGGGGGGCGTGGGGCAGATCCTGCTCACCTCCTCCTACCGCTATGCCGAGGCGGCGGTGATCGCGCCCTTCGAATACGTCTCGATGATCCTCGCGGTCGCCATCGGCTGGTTCGTCTTCGGCGAGGCGCCGGCGCTGGTGGTGCTGGGCGGCGCGGCGCTGGTCACCCTCTCGGGCATCCTGATCATCTGGCGCGAGCGGCGGCTGGGGATCGAGCGGCGCGCCTCCAAGTCCGCCCGCCAGGCGCCGCTGGGCTGAGCGGCCGGCCCCCCGGGGCCCGGGGGGTTGGAACGCCGCGTCATCCCCCGTAGGACTCCGCGCCGACCCCCCCCTTCGCGCAGGAGACCGCCATGCTGACCAACGACCTGCTTTCGCAGTGGGACCGAGAGAGCTTCCTGCACCCCTCCACCGCCGCCGGCGCCCACGCCCGCGGCGAGACCCCCGCCCGGATCATCGAGGGCGGGCAGGGCGTGCGCATCCGCGACCGCGACGGGCGCGAGAGCCTCGACGGCTTCGCCGGCCTCTACTGCGTCAACGTCGGCTACGGGCGCCCCGAGATCGCCGAGGCCATCGCCGAGCAGGCCCGCAAGCTCGCCTACTACCACGCCTATGCCGGCCACGGCTCGGAGGCCGCCATCGAGCTGGCGCACATGGTGCTGGACCGCGCGCCGGACCACATGTCCAAGGTCTACTTCGGCCTCTCCGGCTCGGATGCGAACGAGACCAACGTCAAGCTGATCTGGTATGCGATGAACGCGACCGGGCGGCCGGCGAAGAAGAAGATCATCTCGCGCTGGCGGGGCTATCACGGCTCGGGGCTGATGACCGGCTCGTTGACGGGGCTCGAGCTGTTCCACAATGCCTTCGACCTGCCCCTGAACCCGATCCTGCACACCGAGGCGCCCTACTTTTACCGCCGCCCCGACCCGGCGATGTCGGAGGAGGCGTTCTCGACGTATTGCGCCGAGAAGCTCGACGCCCTGATCCGCGCCGAGGGCGCCGACACCGTCGCCGCCTTCATCGGCGAGCCGATCCTGGGCACGGGCGGCATCGTGCCCCCGCCCGCCGGCTACTGGGAGAAGATCCAGGCGGTGCTGGCCGAGCACGACGTGCTGCTGATCGCCGACGAGGTGGTCACCGGCTTCGGGCGCCTGGGCTCGATGTTCGGCTCGGACCACTACGGGATGAAGCCGGACCTGATCACCATCGCCAAGGGGCTGACCTCGGCCTACGCGCCGCTGTCGGGCTCGATCCTGTCGCAGCGGCTGTTCGAGATGGTGGCCAAGGGAACCGACGACATGGGCCCGCTGGGGCACGGCTGGACCTACTCGGCCCACCCGCTGTGCGCCGCGGCGGGGGTGGCGAACCTGAAGCTGATCGACGAGCTGAAGATCGTGGAGAACGCCCGCGACACCGGCGCCGTCTTCCAGAGGCTCCTGCACGAGGCCTTCGACGGCCACCCGATCGTGGGCGAGGTCCGCGGCGAGGGCCTGATGGCCGCCGTGGAGTTCGTGAAGGACCCCGGGACCCGCACCTTCTTCGACGCCTCCGAGAAGGTCGGCGCCCGCGTCGCCGCCGCGGCGCTCGAGCGCGGCCTGATCGCGCGGGCCATGCCCCAGGGCGACATCCTCGGCATGGCCCCGCCGCTCTGCCTGACGCCGGCCGAGGCCGAGGAGATGGTCGGCATCGCCAGGGCCGCCGCCGACGACGTGGCGAAGGCGCTCGGCGCCGCCTGAGCGGCCCCGCCCCAGCCGAATGCACGGCGCCCGTCGTCCCCCCCGGGGCGGCGGGCGTTCGCGTTTCCGCCGGGTCCCCCTCGCCCTCGCCGCGCGACGCGAGCCCCGAGCTCGACCCGGGGCCGCCGGCCCCGCCTCACCGCCGGCGCGCAGGCTGCGCCAAGCCGGGAGTGGTTGGGCGGCCGGATCAGGCCGGTCTCGCGATGTTGGAGAGGTGGTGACCCCGACAGGATTCGAACCTGTAACCTGCCCCTTAGGAGGGGGCTGCTCTATCCAGTTGAGCCACGGGGCCGCCAGAGCGGGGTCTAGACCGCCGCGCCCCGCCGGTCAACGCGGCGCGCGCCCGGGGCCGTGGCGCCGCTTCGCCGCGCCGCGATCCACCGGCGAGAGAGCTGGATGACTCCGCCGATTGCATGCTATTCGATGAATGGAAGGGGTTCCTCAAGGCAACGACAGGGGGGGTGGTCGATGAACCTGAGCGCCAATGTCCGGCGCGCGCGAAGCGTCGCGCGCAAGGCGGTGCAGGATCTCGCGCCGCCCGCGGTGCGCGGCGCCGTGGTGCGGGCGGTGGATCCCAGGGGCAGCCCGATCCCCGCCGCCTTCCGCGACAGCGGCTCGATCTTCATCCACATCCCCAAGTCGGCCGGCTCCTCGGTCAAGACCGAGCTCTACGGCCGTCCGATGTACGGCCACATCCGCATCGCCGACTGCTGGGCCTACGAGCCGGAGACCACCCGCGCCGCCTTCAAGTTCTGCTTCGTGCGCAACCCATGGGACCGGTTCCTGTCGGCCTATTCCTACCTCCGTCAGCGCCGGGGCACGACGGCGGGCGACGACGCCTTCGCCGAGGCCTGGCTGGCCGACGTCCCGACCTTCGAGGCGTTCCTGCGCCGCATGGAGGATGCGCGCTATCGCCGCCGGGTCCTGCGCTGGAAGCACTTCCGCCCGTTGGCCTGGTGGGTCGGCGTGCCGGGCGTCACGCCCAACGCGATGGACTTCGTCGGCCGCTACGAGACCCTGCACGACGACATGGCGACGGTGAGGGAGCGGTTCGACCTGCCCCCCCAGCCCCTGTCCAAGATCCGGCCCTCCGAGCACCCGCCCTACGCCGAGGCCTACGACCGGCGCGGGCGGGAGCTGGTGGGCGAGCTCTACGCCGGGGACTGCGCCCTGTTCGGCTACGCGTTCTGACGTCGGGCGGGACGGCGGGGACCGGGGGCCTCAGGCCTCGTCGGTCTTGCACTCCAGCGCGTCGAGACGGGCCTGCAACGCCTCGTTCTCCTCGCGCGCCCTCACGGCCATCTCGCGCACCGCCTCGAACTCCTCGCGGGTGACGAAGTTGTTCTCGGCCATCCAGCGCTCGACGAAGCCGCGGAAGGCGGTCTCGGCTTCGGTGCGCGCGCCCTGGGCCACGCCGGCGGCCGAGGTCATCAGGCGGCTGAGGTCGTCGAAAAACGGGCTGCGGGTCTGCATGGCGATCTCCTTCGCGATTGGAGGAAACATGGGGCGGCGGCGCCCGATTCGCCACCCGTCGCGCCGCCGCGGGGGAGGCGCAAGGCGCGCCCGCGGCAGGGCTTCCGCGCCCGGCGCCTTGCGCCCGCCCGCCGGCCCGCTAGGCTGCGGCGGCCGAACGAGAGGAACCTCATGACCGACCCCGCCCCCCTTCCGCGCGCCGACCGCCTCGTCGTCGGCGAGGCCTCCGACGCCCGCCCCCTGCGCCTGGTCGCCGCCGACGGGCTGGATCGGGCGCTGGGCGCGCTCGATCCCGCCCAGCGCGCCTGGGTCGAGGCCACGGGCTTCCGCGCGCGTCTGGGCCAGCTGTGCCTGGTCCCGGGGCCCGGCGGCGCGCCGGGGCTGGCGCTGTTCGGCCATGGCGACGCCGCCGCGCGCGCCCGCTCGCGCTTCGACCTCGGCCGCGCCGCCGCCGAGCTGCCCGAGGGAACCTGGCGGCTGGAGGCCCCCGAGGAGCACCAGGCCGAGGCCGCCCTGGGCTGGCTGCTGTCGCGCACCCGCTTCGACCGCTACCGCAAGGGGGCCGAGGCGAAGGACGTCCGCCTCGCCGTCCCCGAGACGCTGGACGCCGAGCGCCTGCACCGCATCGCCGACGGCGTCGCCCTGACCCGCTGGCTGATCGACACGCCCGCCAACGACATGGGCCCCGCCGAGATCGAGGCCGCCGCCCGGGCGCTGGCGGCCGAGCAGGGGGCCGAGGTCTCCTCCATCGTCGGCGACGCCCTGCTGGAGGCGAACTTCCCGCTGGTCCACGCCGTCGGCCGCGCCGCCGCCCCCGGCCGCGAGCCCAGGGTGATCGACCTGACCTGGGGCGATCCGGACGCGCCGAAGGTGACGCTAGTGGGCAAGGGCATCGCCTTCGACACAGGCGGTCTGAACCTCAAGCCCGGCGCCTCGATGGGGCTGATGAAGAAGGACATGGGGGGTGCGGCCAACGTGCTGGGCCTCGCCCGGATGGTGATGGCCCAGGGGCTGCCGGTGCGGCTGCGGGTGCTGGTCGCCTCGGCCGAGAACGCGGTCTCGTCGGCCTCGTTCCGGCCGGGCGACATCCTGACCTCGCGCAAGGGCCTGACGGTCGAGATCAACAACACCGACGCCGAAGGGCGCCTGGTGCTGGCCGACGCCCTGGCGCTGGCGGATGAGGAGTCCCCCGACGTGCTGCTCTGCTGGGCCACCCTCACCGGCGCCGCGCGGGTGGCGCTGGGCCCCGAGCTTCCGCCCTTCTTCACCGACGACCAGATCCTGGCGATGGAGCTGACCGACGCCTCCCACCGGGTGCGCGACCCGCTGTGGCGGATGCCCTTCTGGCCCGGCTACGAGGAGAAGATCGAGCCGGGCATCGCCGACCTCGACAACGCCCCCTCCGGCGGCATGGCGGGCGCGATCACCGCGGCCCTGTTCCTGCGCCGCTTCGTCGAGAACGCCCGCGCCTTCGCCCATTTCGACATCTACGGCTGGACCCAGAGCACCAGGCCCGGCCGCCCCAAGGGCGGCGAGGCGATGGGGGCCCGCGCCGCCTTCGCCGTGCTGAGCGACCGCCACAAGGCCTGATCCCGGGCCGCCGGCGGGGCGCGCCGAACCCGGCGCCCCCGCCCGGCCGCCCGGGCAGGCGCCGCCGCCTCGCCCTCCCGCGCGGGGCGGCTCCCCCAGGATCGCCGGGCCTCCCGCCCGGCCGGATGCGAGAGACGCCATGGCCGCCTACGATCCCCGGCTGACCCCCGCCCGCCCCGACCTCGCCGCCGAGGCCCTGCGCGGCCGCGTCGAGGCCGAGCGTTTCGCCGCCCCCACGCCGATGCAGGTCGCGGCCGCCTCCACCCCGCTGTTCTCGCGCCCCGGCGCGAAGGGCTACGCCTCCGAGCTGCTGATGGGCGCGGGTTTCGACGTCTACGAGACCGCCGACGGGCTCGCCTGGGGGCAGGCTGCGCGCGACGGCTACGTGGGCTACGTGGCGGCCGGGGCGCTGGCGCCCGCCGGCCCCGCGCCCACCCACCGGGTCCGCGCGGTGCGCTCGACCCTCTACCCCGCGCCGGACATCAAGACGGTTCCGCGCGCCACGCTGTCGATGAACGCCCGCCTGCGCGGCCGGATCGAGGGCGAGTTCCTGGTCTGCGCCGAGGGCTGCGTGCCCGCCGTGCATGTCTGCGCGGTCGACGCCGCCCAGGCCGACTGGGTCGCGGCGGCCGAGTCCTTCACGGGCACGCCCTACCTGTGGGGCGGGGGCACGGCGGCGGGCATCGACTGCTCGGGGCTGGTGCAGGCGGCGCGCTGGGCGGCGGGGTTCGACTGCCCGCGGGATTCCGACATGCAGGCGGCGCTGGGCCAGCCCGTCGCGCCCCAGACCCTGATGCGCGGGGATCTCGTGTTCTGGAAGGGCCACGTCGGGATCATGCTTGACTCCGAGACGCTTCTGCATGCCAACGCCCATCACATGGCCTGCGCGGTGGAGCCGCTCGCCCAGGCCGTCTCCCGGATCGGGGCGGGCGACGCGGGCCCCCCCACCG
Source organism: Albimonas pacifica (assembly GCF_900113695.1). GTDB lineage: Bacteria > Pseudomonadota > Alphaproteobacteria > Rhodobacterales > Rhodobacteraceae > Albimonas > Albimonas pacifica. The sequence goes on from NZ_FOQH01000001.1 coordinate 435,448, forward strand.
GCTTCCGGCGGCTGGACTGAAAGCGATGTTCGAGACCCTTCCCAAGGCCGAGCCCGACGCCATCCTGGCCCTGATGGCCCGGTTCCGCGAGGACCCCAGGACCGACAAGATCGACCTCGGCGTCGGCGTCTACCGCGACGAGACCGGCGCCACCCCGATCTTCCGCGCGGTGCAGGCCGCCGAAGAACGCCTGGTCGCCGCCCAGACCACCAAGACCTACGTCGGTCTTCCCGGCGACCTCAAGTTCTGCCGCCTGCTGGGCGAGGAGCTGCTGGGCCGGCCCCTGGCGTCCGAAAGCGCCATGGTGCAGGCGGCCGGCGGCTCCGGCGCGCTCTACATCCTCGCGGCCTTCATCCGGCGCGCGGCGCCGGCGACGCGGGTGTGGCTGCCCACGCCCACCTGGCCCAACCACCCCAACCTGTTCCGGGGCGCGGGGCTGGCCCTGGGCGACTACCCCTGGCTCGACCGCGCCGGCCGGGCGCTGGACTTCGCCGCCGCCGCCGAGGCGCTGGAGAAACTGGGGCCGGGCGACGCGGTCCTGCTGCACGCCTGCTGCCACAACCCAACCGGCGTCGACCCGACGCCCGAGCAGTGGGCCGAGATAGGCGCCATCGCCGCGCGCCGCGGCTGGCTGCCGGTCTTCGACATGGCCTACGCCGGCTTCGGCGACGACTGGGAGCGGGACTGCGCCGGAATGCGCACCGTGATCGGACGGGTCCCCGAGGCGCTGATGGCCGCGTCCTGCTCGAAGAACTTCGGCCTCTACCGGGAGCGGGCGGGCGCGGTCTACGCCCACACCGCCGAGCCCTCGCGCCGGCAGGCGGCGCAGGACGGGCTCGAGGCGGTCACCCGCATGGTCTACTCGATGCCCCCCGACCACGGCGGCGCCCTGGTGCGCGCGGTGCTGGAGGACGCGGACCTCGCCGCCGACTGGCGGGCCGAGCTGACCGCGATGCGCGAGCGCATCAACGCCAACCGCCGGGCGCTGGCCGAGGCGCTCGCCGCCCGTCCCGGCGGCCAGGGCTGGGGCTTCATCGCCGAGCAGCGGGGGATCTTCTCCCTGCTGGGCCTCGACCGCGCCCAGGTGGATCGCCTGCGCGAGGTGCACGGCGTCTACGCCGTGGCCGGCGGCCGGGTGAACGTGGCCGGCATGCGGATCGGGGACGCCGACCGCGTCGCCGCCGCGCTTCTCGACGTCGCAGGCAGCCCGGCCGGCTGAGGGCGCAGGCGCCGCGTCGGGCGTCCCGCCTGCGGGCACGTCCGGCCCGCGGCGCGGCGGCGGGCGCGGCGCCTCCGGGCGCCGTCTCCTGCGGCGGGGGGCAGGGCGGTCCCTGCAGGCGGGCCTTGGGACGGCGTTTCGCCCGCCGCCGGCCCGCGCGCGGGCTCGGGGGGCGGGTTCGGCGCCCGCGTCGGCGCCGCGCGGCGCTCGGGCGCGAGCCGGGCGCCGCGAGAGCGGCCGGGGGCGAGGCGTCGTCGCCCCGCCCCCGGCCGGCGTCGCCTTACAGGAAGCGCAGCCACTCATCGGTGGGCGCGCGATCCGCGCGGAGCCGGTTCACCGGATGCGCCTGGTCGATCTTGCCGATCGACAGGCCGCAGAACAGCATCGTCTGCGGATCCGCGTCCACGAACCTGTCGATCAGCGTGTAGAACCGCCCCCAGGCCTCCTGCGCGCAGGTGTCGTAGCCCTCCTCCTGGAAGAGCAGCATCGCGGTCTGCAGGTACATGCCCAGGTCCGACCACTGCGGCGCGCCCATCTTGCGGTCGACGTGCACGAACAGCGCCGCCGGCGCCCCGAAGAAGCGGTAGTTGTTGGCGAACCACTCCAGCCGGCCGGCCTTGTCCGCCCGCTCGATCCCCAGGAGGTTGTACATCGCCTCGCCCACCCCGAAGCGGCGCGAGCGGTAGGGCTCGTGCAGGTTCGGCGGGTAGACGTCGTATTCCATCTCGTCGGGGCCCTCGCTCTCCATCTTCGCGGCCACCCGGGCGCGCAGATCGTCGAGCTTGTCGTCCTGCACCACCGTGATGATCCAGGGCTGGAGATTGCCGCCCGAGGGCGCGCGCGCGGCGCGGGTCAGCACCCGCTCGATCACCTCGCGCGGGACCGGGTCCTTGAGGAAGGCGCGGGCCGAAATCCGCCGCTCCACCGCTTCGCTGACTTTCATGGACGTCTCCTCCAATCGCTGCGCGCCGTCCCGATTCCGCTGGGCGGTCGCGCTTGTCCCGCGCACCCTCGCCTTTTTTCGGCCCCCGGCTCAAGATACCGTTCGCGGGACGAGAGCAGATGCGCGGCGACGCCCCTCACGACGAAGGGACGCCCGCGCGGCAGGCGGAGGCATGATGTCCCGAACCCGAACCCCGCGAATCCTCACGGGCGCGATCCTGGCGGCCGCCGTGGGCGGCTGCGCCTCGGCCGAAGGGCCGCGGAGCGTCGAGAGCCAGCCCCCCTCGCGCCCCTCGGCGCAGGCGGCGGCGCCCACGCCCGCCCCGACCCCGGCCGATTTCGAGAGCTGGAAGCGCGGCTTCCGCGGCAAGGCCCTGGCCCAGGGCATCCGCCCGGACGTCTTCGACGCCGCCTTCCGGGGCGTGGGCGTCAACGCCCGGGTGCTGGAGCTCGACGCCTACCAGCCCGAGTTCTCCCGCCCGATCTGGGAATATCTCGACAGCGCCGTCTCCGACACCCGCGTCGCCACCGGGCGCGAGAAGCTGGCCGAGAAGCGCGCCATGCTCGACGGGATCGAGGCGCGCTACAACGTCGACCGCCAGTACGTCCTGGCGATCTGGGGGCTGGAGAGCGCCTTCGGCGCCAACTACGGCTCGATCCCGGTGATCGAATCGCTCGCGACCCTGGCCTACGAGGGCCGCCGCCGCGACTTCGCCGAGGAGCAGCTGATCTCCGCGCTGCGCATCCTGCAGGCGGGCGACATCACGCCCCAGCGGATGGTCGGCTCCTGGGCCGGCGCGATGGGCCACACCCAGTTCATCCCCACCAGCTTCGAGGCCTATGCCGTCGACCATGCCGGCGACGGGCGGCGCGACCTGTGGTCGGCGGACGCCGAGGACGCGCTGGCCTCGACCGCCAACTACCTCGCCCGCTTCGGCTGGACCATGGGCCAGCCCTGGGGGATGGAGGTGCGCCTGCCCTCGGGCTTCGACTTCGCGCAGACCGGCGCGACCCGCCCGACCTCGGCCTGGGCCGCGATGGGCGTCGCGCCCTACGGCGGCGGGTCGCTTCCCGACCATGGCGAGGCGGTGATCGAGGCGCCGGCGGGCGCGAAGGGCCCCGCCTTCATCACCTGGAAGAACTTCAGGGTGATCAAGCGCTACAACAACTCGACCTCCTACGCGCTGGCCGTCGGGCTGCTGGGCGACCGGATCACCGGCAAGCCCGGTGTGCAGGCTCCCTGGCCGCGGGGCGACAAGCCCCTGTCGCGCAGCCAGAAGATCGAGATGCAGGAGCGGCTGACGGCGATGGGCTTCGACACCAAGGGCGTCGACGGCATCATCGGCCCCGACACCCGCGACGCGATCCGCGCCTTCCAGCGCACCCGGGGCATGACCCCCGACGGCTACGAGAACGCGGCCCTCCTCGACGCCCTGCGCGCCGCCGGAGGCTGATCCCGGCCCGGCCCGCCGCCCCCTTCGGGCGGCGGGCCCGGAGCCGTGGCCCGGTCCGCCCCTCTCGCCTGCGCCCTTGAACGCCCCGCCGCCGCGTGTCTTTGCTGCCGCGAGGCGGATCGGGAGAACGGGCGATGGATCTCGGAGTTTGGCTGGCCTTCGCGGCCGCGAGCGCGGTGCTGGTGGCGATCCCCGGCCCCACGGTGCTGCTGGTGGTGGGCTTCGCGCTGGGCGAGGGCCGGCGCTCGGTCCCTCCGGCGACGGCGGGCGTGGCGCTGGGCGACCTGATCGCGACCTCGGTCTCGCTGGCGGGAATGGGGGCGGTGCTGGCGGCCTCCGTCACGCTCTACACGGCGGTGAAATGGGTCGGCGCGGCCTATCTCGTCTGGCTCGGCGTGAAGATGTGGCGCGGGGCCGGAGGCGCCGAGGCGGGCCGGGCGCTCGCCCGACGCGCGCCCACCCGCGCGCGCATGTTCCGCCAAGCCTTCCTGGTGACGCTCCTGAACCCCAAGGGCCTGGTGTTCTTCGTGGCCTTCGCCCCGCAGTTCATCGACCCCGCCGCCGGCTACGCCCGCCAGGCCGCGATCCTGGTCGCGACCTTCACCGTGCTGGGCGCGGTCAACGCCGTGCTCTGGGGCCTCGCCGCCGGCGAGATGCGCGCCCGCGTCGCCCGCCCCGGGGTGATGGCCTGGATGGCGCGCATCGGCGGCGCCGGCCTGGTCGGCGCCGGGGCGCTGACGGCGCTGAGCCGTCGCGCCTGAGGCGCGCCGAGGCGTCGCGCCTGAGGCGCGCAAAGGCGTCGCGCCTGAGGCGCGCCGAGGCATATCCGGCCTGAGGCGCGCGACGTCGTGGGGCGCCTGAGGTCGGCTCACCCCATCCCGAACCGCTCCTCCAGCCGACGCGTCACCTGGTCGGCGAAGCGGGCGGCGGCGACCGACAGGGTGCGGCCCTTGAGCTGGCCGAAGTAGAGCGAGCCCGCGTGCACGTCGCGCGCCGCGACGGGGACGCTGGTCACGCCCTCGCCGGCGCCGGCGCGCGGCGCGCCCACGTCGATCTGGAAGGCGATGGTTCGGCTGCGGGCGACGTGGGCCTTGAGATACTCGAAACTGTTGCTCTCCAGCTCCGGCGTCGCCGAGAAGCCCCGCGCGGCCAGCGAGCGCTCGATCAGCATCCGCCCGCCGAAGGCGCGGGTGGGGAGCGCCAGCGGGTATTCCAGGCACTCGCGCAGGCGAAGCTCGCCGCGCCCGGCCAGCGGGTGGTCGGCGGCCATCATCGCCCGGATCGGCTGGGGCACGGCGATCAGGATCTCGAACGGCGGCGGGCCGGCGGCGTCGAAGACCAGCGCGAGGTCCACCAGGTACGCCTCCAGCGCGCCCGAGGCCGCGCCATGCTCCTGCACCATCACCTCGAATCTCACCGCGGGATAGAGCGCCGAGTAGCGCCCGATCTCTTCGGGCAGGAAATAGGGCGTCAGCGCCTGGGAGCAGGCGACCGAGACATGCCCCCGCCGCACCCCCGTCAGGTCCGCCAGCCGCGAGCGCAGCCGGTCGGTCTCGGCGAGCTGCTGGCGCACGTGGTGGATGGCGAGCTCCCCGGCCGCGTTCAGCCGCACGCCGTGGGGGAGCCGCTCGAAGATCGGCTCGCCCAGCTCCTCCTCGAAGGCGATCAGCCGGCGCTGCACGGCCGAGGCGGTGATCGCCATCGCCTCCGCCGCGCGCCGGATCGAGCCGAGCCGCGCGACCTCGTCGATCAGGCGGAAGGTGGTCAGGTGCTTCATGAGGTCCTCCGGACGGAACGGGCGCGGGCGGAGCCGCCGACCTGCGCCCGCGGCAGGCGGCGAGAGGCCCCGGGTCAAGCCCGGGGCATGGGGCGCCCAGGGTCGCCTGCGGCGCGTTTTCGGCAACGGCCTCCCGCAAAATGAGCACGAGACGGCAACGCCCTGCAACGGCAGACTGCGCCCCGATCAGAAGGCCGGAGCCCGCCGGCCCCTCCCTCGCAGCATTCCGACAGACGGAGCCCCCGATGACCCTCACCCGCCGGACCCTCCTTCGCCGCACGGCCGCCCTCGGCGGCGCCGCCGCGGCCGCCTCGCTGTTCTCGCCCGCCCTCGTCCGCGCCCAGACGCCTGTGCGCATGGTGCTCAACTGGCGCTACCAGGGCCCGCAGGCCTGGTTCTTCCTCGCCCAGGACCGCGGCTACTTCGCCGACGCGGGCATCGAGATGATCATCGACCAGGGCAACGGCTCGGGCGCCGCGGTGGGCGCGGTCGCCTCGGGCTCTTACGACGTGGGCTTCGGCGACGTGAACGCGCTGATCCAGCTCGCGGCGACCAAGCCCGAGGAGGCGCCGATCTGCGTCTACCAGATGTACAACAAGCCCCCCTTCACCGTCGGCGTGATGGCCGACAGCGGCATCGAGACGGCGAAGGACCTCGAAGGCAAGGTGCTGGGCGGCGCCGCGAACGACGGCGCGCTGAAGCTGTGGCCGGCCTTCGTGAAGCTGGCGGGGATCGACGATTCGGGCGTCGAGATCACCAACTTCGCCCCCAACCTGCGCGAGCAGATGCTCAAGGGCCGCCAGGTCGACGGCGTCTTCGGCTACGTCAACACCATCCGCTTCTCGGCCAAGCTCTCGGGCATGGATCCCGACAAGGAGATCCGGTTCATCAACTACGGCGACTACGGGATGGACCTCTATTCCAACGGCATGATCGTGCCCAAGAAGATGGCGCAGGAGCAGCCCGAGCTGGTCGCCGGCATGGTGGCCGCCATCAACAAGGGCATCGCCGACACGCTGGCGGACATGGACGCCGGCATCGACGCGGTGGCCGAGCGCGAGCCCCTGATCAACAAGGCGATCGAGAAGGAGCGCCTGATCGCCACCCTGCAGGACGAGATGAACCACCCCGAGATCGCCACCGTCGGCCTCGGCGACGTGGACACGGCGCGCTTCGACACCGCCATCGGCATCGTGGTCGACGCCAACGGCCTGCCGCGCACGCCGGACCGCTCGGAGATCTTCACCGACGCGTTCCTGCCGCCGATGTCCGAGCGGATCACGAAGCTGCTCTGATGGACCTGATGCTGAACGGCCTGCGGGTCGCGATCACCGGCCCCGCCAAGGGCATGGGCGCCGCGATCACGCTGGCCTTCGCGGAGGAGGGGGCGGACCTCGCCCTCTTCGCCCGCGACGTCGCCGCCGTGGCGCCCGTCGCCGAAGCCGCCCGCGCCAAGGGCGTGCGGGCCGAGATCCTCCCCTGCGACGTCACCGACGCCGCCCGGGTGGAAGCCGCGGTGGCCGAGGCGCAGGAGGCGCTGGGCGGCGCCTTCGACGTTCTGGTCAACGTCGCCGGCGGCTCCGGCCCCATCGGCAAGACCGGGGTGGAGACCTCCGCCGCCGAGTTCGACGAGATCGTGCATCTCAACATGCGCGGCCCCTTCAACATGATCCACGCCGTGGCGCCGGGCATGATCGCGCGGGGCTCCGGCCGGATCGTCAACGTCGGCGGCACCTTCGGAATGCGCGGCCGGGCGATGCGGCTGGCCTATTCGTCCTCGAAATGGGGGCTCCGCGGCATCACCAAGAGCTTCGCCCTCGAACTCGGCCCCCACGGCATCGCCGTGAACACGGTCGCGCCCGGCATGGTCGACGGCCCGCGCTTCCGCGACAAGGTGGTCCCCGACGTCGCCGCCCGCCATGGCATCTCCGAAGACGAGGCCTTTGCCCTGCACGCCTCCGACTACGCCCTTCGCCGGATCTCCACCGACCGCGACGTGGCCGACGCCGTCCTGTTCCTCGCCTCCGACCGGGCCCGCCAGATCACCGGCGCGGACCTCGCCGTCGACGGCGGCTGGGCGGCCCTGTGAGCAAGAGAATGACCGCTGACCTGATCCTGACCGGGGGCCTCGTCGTCTCCGAGACCGCCGTCGACCGCGCCGACGTGGCCATCAAGGACGGCGAGATCCTCGCCGTCGGCGCCCCCTCGGCGATGCCCGAGGCCGCCGAGACCGTGGACGTGAGCGGCCTCCACCTCCTCCCCGGCGCCATCGACGTGCACGTGCACTTCCGCGACCCCGGCTACACCCACAAGGAGGACTGGGAGAGCGGCGCCGCCGCCGCCGCCATGGGCGGCGTGACCACGGTCTTCGAGATGCCCAATACGGTCCCCTCGACCTCCACCCCCGAGGCGCTCTTCGACAAGGCGACCATCGCCGGCTCCAAGTCCTGCGTCGACTTCGGCCTCTACGCCCTGCTGGGCGAGGAGACCCTGGACCGCGTCCAGGCCCTCGCCGACGCCGGCGCCAACGCCTTCAAGCTCTACATGGGCAACACGTTCGGCAATCTCCCCAGCCCCTCGACGGGCGCGATGCTGGAGTGCTTCGAGAAGGCGGCGCTGACCGGCCTGCGCGTCTCGCTCCACGCCGAGACCGCCTCGATCATGGCCCGCCGTGAGGCCGCCCTGTCGGCCGCCGGCCGCACCGCCCCCCTCGACCACATCCTCGCGAGGCCGGAAGTCGTCGCCATCGAGGCCGTCGCCCGCGCCGCCATCCTCGCCGAGTGGACCGGCGCCCGCATCCACATCCTGCACATCTCGTCCAGCGGCGAACTCCGCCCCCTCGCCGAGGCCAAGGCCCGCGGCGTGGACGTCACCGGCGAGACCTGCCCCTGCTACCTGTTCCTCGACTCCTCGGACTACGAGCGGCTGCAGGGCGCGATCCGCGTGAACCCCCCGGTGCGCGAGAAGAAGGACAGCCTCGGCATCCTCGCCGCCCTCAAAGCGGGCGTCGTCGACATGATCGCCACCGACCACGCCCCGCATACGCCGGAAGAAAAGCTGCGCCCCAACATCTGGGACGTCGACTGCGGCTTCCCGGGCGTCGAGACCCAGATGCCCCTGATGCTGACCCGGGTGGCGGCGGGCGACTACTCGATCATGGACTACGTGCGCATGTCCGCCGGCGCCCCCGCCCGCAGCTTCGGCCTGTGGCCGACGAAGGGCCGCATCGCCCCCGGCGCCCATGCCGACATCGCCTGCGTCGACCTCTCCCGCCGCGAGACGATCCGCGCCGCCGACCTGCACTCCCGCTCCCGCATCACCCCCTTCGAAGGGACCGAGACCGTGGGCGCCCCCGTTCACACCCTGGTCCGCGGCGCCTTCGTCCAGCGCGATCGCAAGCTGGTCCCCGGGATGCAGGGCCACGGCCGCCAGGTCACCGACATCCAGCGCATGCCCGCGCCCGCGCCGCGCAACGTCGAGCTCTCGCTCGCCCACCTGACCGGAGGCGCCCCATGACCCCCCTGGTGCATTTCGACGAGGTCTGCGTCGAATACGACGCGGGCAGGGAAAAGACCCTCGCCCTCCAGCCCACCACGCTCGAAGTCGCCAAGGGCGACTTCATCGCGCTGGTCGGCCCATCGGGCTGCGGCAAGTCCACGATCCTGAAGCTGGCCTCCGAGCTCCTCGCCCCCACCGCCGGCCACATCTTCTTCGCCGGCCGCGAGCTGGGCGCCGAGCCGGTGCGCGTCGGCATGGCCTTCCAGTCGGCCAGCCTCCTGCCGTGGCTCTCGATCCGCGACAACGTCATGCTGCCGCTGAAGATCGTGCCCCCGTTCCGCGAGCACTACCGCGCGAAACGCAAGGGCGAATACCGCGACCGGGTCGACGCCCTGCTGGCCCAGGTCGGCCTGCTGGACTTCGCCGACAAGAACCCCTGGCAGCTTTCGGGCGGCATGCAGCAGCGGGCCAACCTGTGCCGCGCGCTGGTCCACGACCCCGACCTGCTGCTGCTGGACGAGCCCTTCGGCGCCCTCGACCAGTTCACCCGCGAGGAGCTGTGGTCCACCCTGCAGGACCTGTGGATGGCCCGCGGCTCGACGGTCCTGCTGGTCACCCACGACCTGCGCGAGGCGGCGTTCCTCGCCAACCGCATCTGCGTGATGTCCGCCCGCCCCGGCCGGATCATCGAGGACCGCCAGGTCACCACCCCGCGCCCCCGCCAGATCTCCCAGACCTTCCGCCCCGAGTTCGTCTCGATCGTCGAGCAGCTGCGCGAACTGATCGTGCACGCCCCCGCCGCTCCGCAGATCCCGGAGGCCGCCCAGTGACCCCCCTGCAGAGAAAATTCGCCTCCGCCGCCCTGATCGTCGGCGTCTTCGCGTTCTGGGAGCTGGTCTGCCTGATCTTCGGCATCTCCGACCTGGTGCTGCCGCGCCCGAGCCAGATCCTCTCGACCTTCATCGAGTACGCTCCGGCCATCTGGCCCCACGCCTGGCAGACGCTCTACACCACCATGGTCGGCTTCGTCTTCGGCGTGGCGATCGGGCTGGCGCTGGGGGTGCTGATCGGCTCCTCGAAACTGGCCTTCGACACCGCCTACCCCCTGCTGGTGGGCATTTCCTCGATCCCCAAGGTCGCCGTGGTCCCGATCTTCGTGCTGTGGTTCGGCGCGGGCACGGTCCCCGCCATCCTCACCGCCATGATCATCTGCATTTTTCCAATTGTGGTGAACGTGGCGACCGGCATCGCCACGGTCGAACCCGAGCTGGAAGACGTGATGAAGGCGATGAAGGCCTCGAAACGCGACATCCTGTGGAACGTCGGGCTGCCGCGCTCGATGCCCTACTTCTTCGCTTCGCTGAAGGTGGCGATCACGCTGGCCTTCGTGGGCTCGGTCATCGCCGAGACGGTCGCCTCCAACAAGGGCATCGGCAACATGATGATGATCGCCTCCTCGATGTTCAACGTGCCGATGGTCTTCGCTGGGCTCCTGGTGCTGTCGGTGCTGGGCGTCGCCCTCTATGCCATCTTCTCCCTGATCGAGCGCCGGGTCGCCGGCTGGGCGATGCGGAAGGGCTCCTGATGGCGCGCGAGACCCGCATCCACCGCTTGTCCATGTCGGGCCCCGAGGACGTCTCGGCGATCCTCGCCCGCATCGGCCGGGGCGAGATCGCCCCCGCCGCCATCCGCGCGATCCTCGGCAAGACCGAGGGCAACGGCTGCGTCAACGATTTCACCCGCGGCTACGCGGTGGCCTCCCTGAAAGCGGCCCTCGCGCCCCTCGTCCCCCCGGGCGCGCTGGACCGGATCTCGATGGTCATGTCGGGGGGCACCGAGGGCGGCCTCTCCCCCCACTGGCTGGTCTTCGAGGAGATCGCGACCGACGCCCCGGCCGGCCCCCCCGCGCTCGCCATCGGCGTGGCGCGCACGAGGGCGCTGGCGCCCGCCGAGATCGGCCGCGTCGCCCAGGCGGAGCTGGTGCGCGAGGCGACGCTGGAGGCCATGGCCGAGGCGGGGATCGCCGACACCGCCGCCGTGCACTACGTGCAGGTCAAATGCCCCCTGCTGACCGCCGAGCGGGTGGCGCACGCCGGCGGGCCGTCTGCGGTGGCGACCACCTCGATGATCAAGAGCATGGGCCTCTCGCGCGGAGCCTCGGCGCTGGGCATCGCCCTGGCGCTGGGCGAGATCGAGCCGCAGGTCCTGACCGACGCCGCCATCGGCGACGACTGGTCCTTGTGGAGCGGTCGGGCCAGCTGCTCCGCCGGGGTGGAGCTGGAGGACTGCGAGGTCGCGGTGCTGGGCCTCTCCGACGCCTGGTCCGGGCCGCTGCGCATCGCTCACGGGGTGATGGCCGACGCAATCGACGCGCCGGCGGTGGCCGACCTGCTGGCGGGGTTCGACCCCGCCTTCCGCGCCCAGCTGAGCCCTGCGGGCCGCGACCGCTTCGTGGCCCTGCTGGCGAAGGCCGAGGCCTCGACCGCCGGGACGATCCGGGGGGCGCGGCACACAATGCTGGACGACAGCGACATTTCTTCGACGCGCCATGCGCGGGGCTTTGTCGGCGGGATGCTGGCGGGGCTGACCGGGACGACGGAGCTGTTCGTCTCGGGCGGCGCCGAGCACCAGGGCCCGGACGGCGGCGGCCCCTGCGCGGCGATCTGGCGCGAGGGCTGAACGGCCTTTCCACGAGCGGACGACAGGCGCCCTGCGGGCGGGCTTGGCTGGGTCGGCGCCCGGGGCGGGCCTTCGGGAGGTTTCCGGGCCGCCGGCTGCGCGGCGGCCGGGGGAGCGCCGCGTCGGGCGGCGCGCCCGTGGCGCGGCTCCGCCCGCGGCGCGGGGCGGGCGGCGGCGCCTGGGGCCAAGGGGCGCCCGGCGTCGGCGCTGCAGAGGACCCGTGCCGCAGGCGCCTGGCGGCGGCCGCCCTCGGGACCGCGCCGGCGGGGAGACGGTCCCGCCAGGCGCCTGCGGCGACCGCGCCGCGCAGCGCGACGGCGCAGCCGGGCGCCCGGTTGCGTGCGGCGCCTGCGCGGCGGCCGCGGCCGGCGCAGGGCCGGCCGCTTCGGGCGCGTCAGGCCTCGCGGGCGATGAAGACCGGCGGGTCGAAGACCTCGACGCGGGGGACCGGACCCGTGAACGCCTCGACCTCCACCAGGCACGACTGGGCCGAGCAGCCCTGGCCGAGGCGCGAGGTGCCCTCGTCGCGGGTCAGCACGTTGGGGTTGCCATGGCGCTCCAGCCCGTCGGGCCCCGGGTCGAACATCGCCCCGGTGGGCAGGCGCACCACGCCCGGCATGATCTCGTCCGAGACCCGCAGCCCCGCGAGGCAGGCGCCGCGGGCGTTGAAGACGCGCACCACCGAGCCGTCCTCGAGCCCCCGCGCGGCGGCGTCGGCGGGGTTCATCAGGAGCTCCGCCCGGTCGTGGATCTTGGCCTTCTGCGAGACCGAAGAGCCGTCGAGCTGGCTGTGCAGCTTGTCCGCAGGCTGGTTGGAGAGCATGTGCAGGGGCCAGTCCCCCGCCTTGCCCAGCCACTCCTTCGGCTCGATCCACACCGGGTGGCCCGGGCAGTCGTCGTAGCCGAAGCCGGCGATGGTCTCGGAGAAGAGCTCGATCTTCCCCGACGGCGTGCCCAGCTTGTTGGCCCGCGGATTGTGCCGGAAGTCGGCGTAGAGGTCGAAGACGTCCGCGGGCTCGGGCACCTTGAAGTAGCCCATCTCGCGGAACGTGTCCCAGTCGGGCGTATTCACCCCGCGCACGGCCAGCGCCGCCGAGGTCTGGCCCCAGAGCTTGCGCAGCCAGCCCTCGACGTCGAGGCCCTGGTGGAAGTCCTCGCCCCCGCCCAGCCGGTCGGCGAGGTCGGAGAAGATCGCGAAGTCGTCGCGCGCCTCGCCCACGCTCACGGCCTTGGCGACCGAGAGGATCCACGGATCGCGCGAGGAGCCCGCGTAATCGTCCCGCTCCAGCGGCGTGGTGGCGGGCAGGACGATGTCGGCGTGGCGCGCGGTGCCGGTCCACCAGGGCTCGTGCACGATCACCGTCTCGGGGCGCTGGAAGGCCTTTCGCAGGCGGTTGAGGTCCTGGTGATGGTGGAACGGGTTGCCGCCGGCCCAGTAGACGAGGCGGATGTCGGGGAAGGTCATCTCCTGCCCGTCGTACTCGAAGGTCCCGCCAGGGGTCAGCAGGCAGTCGGCGACGCGGGCGACGGGGATGCCGAGGCTCCCCTCCGAGCGCGGCGTGGGCATCCCGAAGAGCGGCGTCGAGACCTTGGGTTGGCCGAAGCCCCCCGTCGAGCCGTAGCCGAAGAACACGCCCCCGCCGGGCAGCCCCACCTGGCCCAGCACCGAGGCGAGCGCCACCAGCGCCCAGAACGGCTGCTCGCCATGGTCCTGGCGCTGCAGGGACCAGGTGGCGGTCAGCATCACCCGCTTGCCGATCAGGTCCTCGCCCAGCGCCTGGATCTCGGCGGCCGGAACGCCGGTCTTCTCCGCGGCCCAGGCGGGGGTTTTCGCAATCCCGTCCACGTCGCCGCGCACGTAGGCGAGCACGCGGTCCGCGCCGACGGTGTACTTGTCGAGGAAAGCCCGGTCCTCGGCGCCCTTGTCCTGCACCACCCAGATCAGCGCCAGGATCAGCGCGCAGTCGGAGTTGGGGCGCACCGGCAGCCACTCGGCCTCGATCGGCGCCACGTCCGAGCGCAGCGGCGAGACGTTGATCACCTTGGTCTTCGCCTGGCCGAGGATGCGCACCACGTTCTCGAACCCGTGCGCGCCGAAGCCGCCCGACTGCACCTTCCAGTTCTTGCGGCAGAGCCCGCCGAAGGCCACCAGCCGGTCGCAGTTGGCCGCGATCGAGCGCCAGTCGCTCCCCGCCCCCCAGATCGCCTCGTTCGAGCCCAGCACGTGGGGCAGCAGGGTCATCCCCGCGCCGTAGGAGTAGTTGGTGACCTGCGTCGTGCAGCCCCCGATCGACCACATGAACCGCCGGGTGAGGTTCTGCGCGTTGTGCAGCCGCCCGCCCGAGGCCCAGCCGTAGGAGCCGCCGAACAGCGCCTCGTTGCCATGGGTCTTGCGGATGCGGTCGAGCTCGCCCGCCACCATCTCCAGCGCCTCGTCCCAGGGCACCTCGTGGAACACGTCCTCGCCCCGCACGCCCTCGGGAACCATCCGGCCGTCCCGCTCGGCCCGCTTCAGCCAGCCCCGGCGGACCGAGGGGCGCATGACGCGGGAGCCGGCGTGCACCATCTCCGGCCAGGCGTGGATCGACTCGTCGGGGTGGGGGTCATGCTCGAACGGGGTCACCGAGACGAGCTTTCCGTCCTCCACATGCGCGGTGAAGGCGCCGGTGTGGAAGGCGGATCGGAAGCTCTGGCGGACGGTCATTCGGGGGCTCCATCGAGGGGGGCGGATGCGGGGGCGAGGTCGTGGCGGGAGATCGACTCGGCCGCCTCGGCCAGCAGCCACTCCCTTACCGCGCGGATGCCGGGCTTGTCGCCCAGCTCCGGCGAGGAGAGGACGTGATAGCCCTCGTCGACCCGGATCGCGGTGGGATGCGCGCGCGCGAGGCGGCCGGAGCGGATGTCCCGCTCGACCAGGAAATGCGAGGCGAGGCAGATGCCCTGGCCGTGGGCCACCGCCTCGAGCATCAGGGCGGCGTCGTTGTAGAGCTGCCGGGGCCCGAGCGCGTCGAGCGGCAGGCCCGCGCTCTCCAGCCAGTAGGTCATGGGGATGAACTGGCGCACGTGCAGGAAGGGCACCGAGGCGAGCCGGCGGCGCGAGATCCGCTCGCCCCCCTCCAGCAGCTCCGGCGCGCAGACCAGGCAGTGGGGCTCGGAGCCCAGCAGCTCCGCCCGCATCCCCGGGAAATCGGCGCCCCAGCGGATCGCGACGTCGACGTCCTGGCGGGCGAAATCGACGGGCTCGTCGGAGGCGAGGAGCGTGATCTTCACCCGCTCCTCCCGCGCCATGAAGTCCCGCAGCCGCGGCGTCAGCCAGCGCATGGCGATGGCGGGCGTGGCCGAGATCGTCACCACCGCCGGCTTGTCGGGGTCCGAGACCTGGGCGCAGGCGGAGGTGAGGATGAACAGCGCCTCGCGCACCTGGCCCGCCAGCTCCGCGCCTTCGCGGGTCAGCTCCACCCGCCGGGTCAGGCGGCGGAACAGGCGGATCTCGAGGAACTCCTCCAGGTGGCGGATCTGCTGGGAGACGGCCGAGGGCGTCACGCACAGCTCCTCCGCCGCCAGGCGGAAGGAGGCGTGGCGGGCCGCGGCCTCGAACACCCGGAACAGGTTGAGCGGAGGCAGGCGGGGGCTCGGCGCGCCCCGCTCGGGGCCGCCGTCCGCGCCGGAGGAGCCGCCGCTCAGCCCCGCCACGCCGCGAGCGCGGGCGCGTGGCCCGGCAGGGGGGCGGGCTCGCCGGCGTCGACGAGCGGGGCGAGCAGGGGCAGGACCTCGGTCCCGAAGCGTTCCAGCGAGGCGAGGGTCTCCTGCCGCCCGATCCCGGCCAGGCCCATCATGCAGCACAGGTGGGTCGGGCGCAGGGCGGTCAGTTCGGTCGCCAGTCTCTCGGCGCAATGCTCGGCGGGGCCGATCACGGCGGTCTCCAGGAAGTCGTCCAGCGGCGGTTCGTCGTTCAGGGGCATCAGACGCACGAACGCCCCATCCTTGTCCAGCGCCGCGGCGCCCAATGTGTGATAGGCCCGCGCGAAATCGCGCACGCAGGCGGCAGCGAGCTCGGCCTGCGCCCGATCTTCGGTCACATAGACGAAGCGTTGCACCGCCAGCGGCATCGTCGCCGGATCGCCGCCGCCCTCGGCCCAGGCGGCTTCCAGCCCCGCGCGGGCGGCCAGCGCCGGCGCCAGCCCCCGGTGCCCGAAGCCGATGAAGGGCGTGTGCCCGCCCCGCGCCGCGCGGCGCACCACCTCCGGCGCGCGGGAGGCGACGAAGATCTCGGGCGGGGCGAGGCCGAAGGGGCGCATCGAGAGCTCGGTGGGCTTCACCGCGTAGTGGACGCCCGAGTGCTCGACCCGCCCCGTGGTCAGCCCCTGTTCGAGGATGTCCCAGATCTCCAGCATCCGGGCGTGCTTCTCGGCCGGGTCGATCCCGAAGCGGTCGAACTCGTAGGGCTGGTAGCCCGCCCCCAGCCCCAGCGCCAGCCGGCCGGAGGCGAGCAGGTCGGCCAGCGCCACCTCCTGCACCAGCCGCAGCGGGTTGTGGAACGGCAGCGCCAGCACCGCCGGCCCCAGCCTTATGCGCGCGGTCTGGCCCGCCAGATGGCTGACCATCATCAGCGCATTGGGGCAGATCGAGTGGTTGGTGAAATGGTGTTCGGCGAACCAGGCGATGTCGAAGCCGAAGTCCTCGGCCATCTTCACCGCGTCGACGGTGGTGCGCAGGACCGCCACCGGGGCCGAGGTCCGGTCCCGCAGTCCCATCAGGTTGAAGAGGCCCAGCTTCGCCCGTCTCATTCGCGCCTCATCCGCGTCTCCGCCGCATCGCCGTCCGTCCCCGCCCCGCCGCGCTCGCCCTCGCCCGGGGTCCGCGCGTCCCTCGCCCTCCGCGGGCGCCCCGGACCTGATCCGGGGCCTCTCGCGGCCCGCCCCCCGCGCCTGCGCCGGCGGCGAGCGCCGCGCCCGCCGTCGCGCCGGCGGCCAGGAGGCCCCGGGTCAAGCCCGGGGCGCCCGTGGGGCCGGCCGCGTCGCGTCGCCTCCGCCGGGGGCGTCAGGCGGCGGGCGCCAGCCCCTCGGCGGTCAGCGCGTCGAGCGTCTGGTCGAGGGTCCGGCGGAACAGGCCGGCCATCTCCTCGACCTGCGAGGGCGTGATGATCAGCGGCGGCGTGAAGCAGATGCGGTCGCCCGAGGCGCGCACCAGCAGGCCGTTCGCCATCGCCCGCTCCTGCACCCGCGTCCCCACCTTCGCCTCCGGCGCGAACTGGACCCGCCGCGCGCGATCGGCCATCAGCTCGACCCCCGCGATCAGGCCCACGCCGCGCACGTCGCCGACCAGCGGATGATCCATCAGCCCCTCCAGCGCGCCCAGGAAGGCGGGCGAGACCTCGGCCGCGTGCTCGAACACGCGGTCCTCCTCGTAGATCTCCAGCGTGCGCCGCGCGACCGCGCAGGCCACCGGATGGGCGGCGAAGGTGAAGCCCATGGAGAAATTCCCCAGCCGCGCCGACTGCTCCAGCAACGCCTGGTGGATCTCCTCGGAGATCATCAGCGCCGAGATCGGCTGGTAGCTCGCCGACAGCGCCTTGCCGCAGCTCACCATGTCCGGCCGGATCGCGTAGGTGTCCGAGCCCCAGGGGTTCCCGGTGCGCCCGAAGCCGCAGATCACCTCGTCGGCGATGAACAGGACGTCGTACTTGCGCAGCACCGCCTGGATCTTCTCGAAGTAGGTCCGCGGCGGCGTCAGCGCCCCGCCGCCGCCCTGCACCGGCTCTGCGAAGAAGGCCGCCACCGTCTCCGGCCCCTCGGCCAGGATCAGGGTCTCCAGGTCCTCGGCCATGCGGGTGGCGAAATCCTCCTCGCTCTCGCCCTCCTCATGGAAGCGATACCAGTGGGGGAAGGAGGTGTGCAGGAAGCGGTCCGAGATCGGCAGGTCGAACTCGCGATGCATCCCCGGCATCCCGGTCAGCGAGGCCGCCGCGATGGTGCAGCCATGATACCCCATCTGCCGGCCGATGATCTTCTTCTTCTCCGGCCGCCCGCGCAGGTTGTTCACGTACCACGCCAGCTTGATCGCGGTGTCGTTGCACTCCGACCCCGAGCAATGGAACAGCACTTTCGACAGCGGGTTCCCCGGCCGCCCGGCAGGCGCCATCGCCAAGAGCTTCTCCGCCAGGTCCACCGCCGCCAGATGGCCCCGCGAATGGAACGTGTGGTAATAAGGAAGATCCTGCATCTGGGCGTAGGCCGCCTCGGCCAGCCGCTTCTCGGAGAAGCCCAGCGAGGCGGACCACATCCCCGCCATCCCCTCCAGATACCGCTTCCCGTCCTCGTCGAAGACATAGACGCCGTCGCCGCCGGTCATCAGCGTCGCCCCCGTCTCGCGCATCCCCGAGAGCTCGGTCTGCTGGTGGACGATGGTCGCGAGATCGCGGGCGCGGTTCGAGTTGGGCAGCATGGGGCCTCCGTCAGTCGTCCTTCAGCGCGTCCAGCGAGGGGACGGCCGCCAGCAGGGATCGGGTGTAGGGATGGTCGGGCGCGGTGAAGAGCTTTTCCGTGGGCGCCGCCTCGACGATGCGGCCCGACTTCATCACCAGCGTGTCGGCGCACATCATGCGCACCACGTTCAGGTCGTGGCTGACGAAGAGATACGCCATGCCCAGCTCCCGCCGCAGCCGCTCCAGCAGGTGCAGCACGACGGCCTGCACCGAGACGTCCAGCGCCGCCGTCGGCTCGTCCAGCACCATCAGCTTCGGCTCGAGGCACACCGCCCGGCCGATGCCCACGCGCGCCTTCTGGCCGCCCGAGAGCTGATGCGGCAACCGGTCCAGCAGCGCCTGCGGGAAGCTGACCAGGTCGGCGGTCTCGCGCACCTTGGCCTCCAGCGCGCGGCCCCGCAGGCCGCCGAGGCGGCGCAGGGGGTCCGCGATGCACTCGCGGGCGGTGAACCGGGGGTTGAGGCTGTCGGTCGGGTCCTGGAACACCAGCTGGATGTCCGAGCGGCGGGGCGAGCGGTGGAAATCCTTCTCCGCCGTCGCCGCCAGGTCCTGCCCGTCGAAGACGATCGCGCCGGCGTCCGCATCCAGCAGCCGGCACACCAGCCGCGATGTCGTGGATTTTCCGGATCCGCTCTCCCCCACCAGCCCCAGGCTCTGCCCCGCGTTCAGCGTGAACGAGACCCCGTCGACGGCCTTGGCGCCATTCCCAAAGTCCTTCTGGAGGCCGACGACCTCCAGCAGGTGCGGCCGCCCGATGGTGGGCGCGGGCGCCGCGGGCAGGGCGGGCAGGGCGCCCGGCGGGACCAGGTCCTCGATCCGCGCGCCGCGCGTCGGCGAGGCGGCCACCAGCCGCTGGGTGTAGGGATGCCGCGGGGCCAGGAAGATCCGCCTGGGCAGGCCGGTTTCCACCAGCAGCCCCTGCTCCATCACCGCGACGCGCCCGCAGTATTCCGCGGCCATGGCGAGGTCGTGGGTGATCAGGACCATGGCCATGCCCCGCTCGGCGATCAGGCCGGCCAGCAGGTCCATCACCGACTTCTGCGTGGTGGGGTCGAGGCCGGTGGTCGGCTCGTCCGCGATCAGAAGCTTCGGGTTGCAGGCCAGCGCCACCGCGATCATCGCGCGCTGGCACATGCCGCCCGAAAGCTCGTGGGGGTAGGCGCGGGCCTGCGCCTCGGGCCGGGGGAATTTTACATCGGCCAGCAGGGCGATCGCCCGCTCGCGCGCCTGCGCCTTCGACACCCGCTCATGCGCCCGGATCGCGTCCGCGATCTGGTCCCCGACCGCCCGGATCGGGTTCAGCGCCGCCCGCGGATTCTGAAAGATCATCGAGATCACCGCGCCCCGGATCGGCCGCAGCATCCCGCGCGAGGCCCGCGTCACGTCCTGCCCCGCGATCCGCACCTTCCCGCCCGCGATCCTCCCGTTGCGCTCCAGCAGCCCCGCGGCGGCCAGCATGGTCACGGTCTTGCCCGAGCCGCTCTCGCCCACCAGCCCCAGCACCTCGCCGGGGGCGACGGAGAGCGACACGCCCTTCACCGCCTCGCTCTCGCCGCCGCGGCCGGAGAAGGCGATGCGCAGGTCCTCGATCTCGAGGATCGGGCGCAGGGCGGCCTCGGCCTGGACTTCGGGGGACATCTTCACGGGCGGGTCCTCGGGTCCAGCAGGTCGCGCAGGCCGTCGCCGGCGAGGTTGAAGCACAGCACCGAGATCGTCAGCGCCAGCCCCGGGAAGGCCACCAGCCACCATTTGCCGGAGGTGATGTAGGTCGCCCCCTCGGCCACCATGATCCCCCACTCGGGCGTCGGCGGCTGCACGCCCAGGCCGATGAAGCTCAGCCCGGCGGCGTTGATGATCGCCCAGCCGAGGTTCAGCGACAGCTGCACGGCGAGGATCGGCAGCACGTTGGGCAGCAGGAAGCGCAGCACCGCCTGCGGATGCGAGGCGCCGGCCAGCCGCGCCGCCTCGACCCAGCCCGCGCCGCGGCGCGCATTCACCTCGGCCCGCACCACGCGGATGTAGAAGGGCAGGTTGATGACCGCGGTGGCGATGACGATGTTCACCGCCGAGTTCCCCAGCGCCGCCACCAGCGCCATCGCCAGCACGAACAGCGGGAAGGCCATCATCACGTCGACGATGCGCCCCACCACCCGATCCAGCCGCCCCCCGGCATAGCCCGAGAACGCCCCGATCACCGAGCCGACCAGCCCCGAGACCGCCACCGCCGCCACCGCGATCGTGAGGTCCAGCCGCGACGCCCAGATCAGGCGCGAGAACACGTCCCGCCCGATCTGGTCCGTCCCCGCCCAGTTGGTCGCGGAGGGCGGCGACAACGCGGGCCCGGTCCCCGACTGCAGCGGATCGAAGGGCGCGATCCAGGGCGCGAAGATCGCCACGCAGGCCAGCAGCGCGGCCCCGATCAGCGCGATCAGCGTCACCGGGTTCTGCCTCAGCACCCAGAAGGCGGCGCCAAGCCGAGAAGGGGCGCGAGGGTCCGAAGAAACGCTCATGACAGGCTCACCCGCGGGTCGATGACGGCGTAGAGCAGGTCCACCACCAGGTTCACGAAGACGAAGATGGTCGCCATCAGCAGAACGAAGCCCTGCACCGGCGCATAGTCCGAGGCCATCAGCGCATCCAGCGCGTAGCGCCCCACGCCGGGCCAGGAGAAAACCTTCTCCACCAGCACGTTGGCCCCGAGCATGGTCGAGAAGATCGACCCCGACACGGTCACCACCGGGATCAGCGCGTTGCGCAGCGCGTAGGTGACGATGACCTTCCAGCGCGGCAGGCCCACGGCATCGGCGGTCCTCACGAATTCCGAGGTCAGCACCGCCAGCATCGAGCCGCGCGTGATCCGGGCCAGCGGGGCGATGGTGAACAGCGCCATGGTGCAGGCGGGCAGGACCAGTCGGCTCAGCGAACTCCACCACGTGTCCCAGTCGCCGGCCAGCAGGCAGTCGATCAGCAGGAAGCCGGTGACGGTCTCGGGCGGGAAGGCGAAGATGTCGAGCCGCCCCGTCGGGTCCGGCGCCCAACCCAGCCAGTAATAGAAGATGTAGATCAGCAGCAGCCCCGAGACGAAGGTCGGCAGCGACACGCCCGCAGAGCAGATCACCCGCACCCCGTGGTCGAAGACCGACCCCGGCCGCAGCGCCGCCAGCACGCCCGCGGGCACCGCGATCGCCACCGCCAGGAACAGCCCGGCCAGAGTCAGCTCCAGCGAGGCCGGCAGCCGCTCCACCAGGTCGTCCACGACGGGCCGCCCGGTGGTCATCGCGGTCCCGAAATCCCCGGTCGCGAGGTCGCGCAGATAATAGAGGAACTGCATCGGCAGCGGGTGGTCGAGCCCCATCCGCTGCCGCACGATCTCCAGCTCCGCCTCGCCGGCGGTGGGGGAGGAGACGAAGAAGCTCGCCGGGTCCCCGGGCAGCACCCGCATCAGGATGAAGGTCAAGGCCAGCACCCCGAAGAGCGCCGGCAGGGCGGAGAGCAGACGCCCCCCGACCCCCTTCAGCGCCGACAGCGCCCCCCGGGAACCCGCCGCGCTCATGCCCGGTCCAGGGTCCGGAAGTCCGGGCCGAAGTGATACCACATGGTGTAGCCCGTCACGCCCTCGGCCATCGCGGCCTTGGTGGTGGGCTTCCACAGCATCACCATCGGCGTCTCCTCGAACGCCAGAGACACCAGCTTCTTCGTCATCTTCTCGTATTCCGCCGCATCGGCCTCGTAGCGGGCCACGGGCAGGATCTCGGCCACCTCCGGGTTGGCCCAGCTCGAGAAATTCCAGCGGCTGTCGCCGTTGAGGAAGATCCGGAAGAAGTAGTCGGGCGAGGGCAGCAGCGCCAGCGAGCGCTCCAGCAGCATCGGCGCGGTCTTGGCGGTGACGATCTCGGCGTACTGGGCGTCGGGGGTCTTCTGGATCTCGACGGTGATGCCGATCTTCGCCAGCGCCTCCTGGATCAGGGCCGCGGCCGGGTCGAAGTCCCCCGCCTTGCCGACGGTGTAGTAGAGGGGGACGGTGAGGCCGGCGTGGCCGGCTTCCTCGACCATCGCCTTCGCCGCCTCGATGTCGACGGTGTAGGGCATCGGCTGGGGGAACACGCCCGTCTCCGGCTCGCCCTCCCAGGTCCCGTCGTAGAGCTTCAGGCCCTGGCCGTTGGCGGCCGTCTCGAAGATCTGCTCGTAGGGCAGGGCCATCGAGATCGCCTTGCGCAGCTTCGGATCGTCGAAGGGCGCCATCTGGGTGTTGAACACCAGCGCCGCGAAGCCCGAGGGCTGCGGGGTCTGGATCACCTTCACCCCGTCCGCGGCCTCAAGCACCTCGAGATCCGTGGGCGAGAAGTCGAGGCACAGGTCCGCGTCGCCCTTCTGCAGCAGCGTGGCGCGGGTCGAGGCCTCGGGCACGCCCTGCACGATCACGCGGGCGAAGCCGGGCAGGGGGCCGCCGGTCCAGGCCTCGTTGCGGGCCAGCACCACCTGGGCGCCGTCGGGGGACATACGCTCGACCGTGTAGGCGCCCGAGGCGGCGGCGTTGGTGCGCAGCCACTCGATCGCCCAGGGGTCCGCCTCGGTCGCGTTGGCCTTCGCCAGCGTCGAGTTGATCATCGGCGCGAGATACATGGCGAGGTTGGGCAGCGCGAGACGGTCGGCCTGGGGCAGCGTCACCGTCACCGTGGTCTCGTCCACCACCGCGATCTGGTCGGGCGAGGTGATCGAGCCCGAGGCGAGCTGGCTCTTCGACATCGTCTCGGCCGAGACCGCGCGGTCGAGCGACCACTTCACGTCCTCGGCCGTCACCGGCGAGCCGTCATGCCACTTCGCCGCCGGATCCAGCGTGAAGGTCAGCACCAGCCCGTCGTCGGAAATGGAAAAACTCTCGCACAGCTCCGGCTCGATCACGTCGAAGTCGAACTCGAAGCCGCCGCCCGGCGCCTCCTTGCGGCCGAAGCGCACCAGGCGGTCGTAGACGTTGCAGCTCAGCGCCAGCGAGGCGCGGCTGCCGGTCAGGTCGCCCGCCGTCAGCGCGGTCCAGACCGAGCCGTGGACGAAGCGCAGCGTCTCCTCGCGCGACTGCGCGAGCGCGAATTTGGGCAGGCTGGCGGCGGCGGTCGCTGCGGCCGCGGCCATCAGCACCTGGCGTCGGTTGAACTCGGTCATGGGGCCCCCTTCGTGTGATCCCTGTCGGCGGTGGAGGTGGAGATGCGGGTCTCAGGCGCCCGCTTGATTAAGTATCTCAAAGGCTTCCGGGTAGTCCCGGGCGGCCGCCTCTGGCGTGACGTAACCCGCCGCCAGATCCGCGCGCAGCGCCTCGGGGTCCCGCTCGGCCGGGCGCCCATAGCCGCCCGAGCCGGGCACCTGGAAGATCAGCAGGCTGTCCTTGGGCGCGGCGAACCCGCCCTTGCCTTCCTTGCGCTCGCGGGTCCCGTCGGGCAGCACCAGCGTGACCTCGGCGCAGGCGCCCTCGCGCCCGCCGTCCAGCCCGAAGGCCGGGGTCATGGTGCGCTCGACGCAGGTGGCGCAGTTGGCGTCCGCCCCCAGCACCCGCCAGATCCGGCGCACGCCGAGGCCGCCGCGATACTTGCCCGCCCCCCCGGTGTCGGCGGCGAGCGTGTATTCCTCGATCCGCACCGGGAAGCTCATCTCCATGATCTCCACCGGCGTGTTGAGCATGTTGCCGATGCAGGTCGAGACGCCGTTCATCCCGTCCATCATCGGCCGCGCGCCGAAGCCGCCCTTGGTGACCTCGTAGGAGATGTAGGTGTTCCCGTTGCGGTAGTCCTGGCCGCCGAAGATCGTCACGCCCCCGGTCCCCTGGGACCCCGCGGGCGTGCGCCCCGGCGCGAGATCATGCAGGCAGCGGAACACGATGTCCGAGATCCGCGCCGACATCTCGTGGTTGGCGTAGGTCACCGGCGCCGGTTCCTGCGCGTTCACCACGCAGCCCTTGGGCGCGGTCACCGTCACCGGCCGCCAGGCGCCCGAGTTCGGCGGGATCAGCGCCTTGGGATCCAGCGCCCATTTCAGCGCCGCGAAGCAGCCCGAGGCGGTCACCGTCAGCGGCGCATTCATCGGCCCCTTCACCCGCGGGTCCGAGCCTTCGAAGTCCAGCGTGATCTCGTCGCCGGTCTTGGTGAGCGTCAGCGCCACCTTGAAGGTCTGGTCGTGGGCCTCGCCCGGCTCGACGATGCCGTCGCCGTCGATGGTGTCGACGAAGCGGGCCGTCCCGTCGGGGATCCCGCGCAGCGCCGCGCGCATCATCACCTCCGAGTAGTCGAGGATCGCGTCCATGATCCTCAGCAGCTCGTCGGTCCCGTATTTCTTCGCCAGCGCCCCCATCCGGTCGACGGCGCGCCTGTTGGCCGCCACCTGCGCGCGCAGGTCGCCCTGCCGCTCCGACGGCGCGCGGACGTTGGCGAGGATGAAGCGCTCGATGTTCTCGTCGGGCTTGCCGTCGACATAGATCCGGGTCGGCGGCATCCGCAGCCCCTCGCCGTAGATCTCGGTGACGGCCGAATAGGACCCCGGCGCGCCCCCGCCGATGTCGGGCCAGTGCGCGCGCACGCAGCCGTAGCCCAGCAGGCGCCCCTCGTAGAACGCGGGCATCACCACGTTCACGTCGGGCAGGTGCGAGCCGCCGTGATAGGGGTCGTTGTGGATGTAGACCTCGCCCTCCACCGGCTCCGGGAAGGTCTGCACGACCGACCTGACCGCATCGGGCATGGACCCGAGGTGGATCGGCAGGTCCGGCCCCTGCGCGACCATGTCCCCGGTCGCCGAGAAGATGCCGCAGGAATAGTCGCCTGCCATCTTCAGCAGCGGCGAGTAGGCGGTCTTGGCGAGGACGATCTTCATCTCCTCGGCCGCCGAGATCAGGGCGTTCTTCACGACCTCGAAGCGGGCCGCGTCGATTCCGGCGGTGGGGTTCGGGGTGTCGAAACCGGCCATGGCTCAGGCCCTCCGGGCGTGCAGGAAACCGTCGGCGTCGACCTTCACGGTCCAGCCGGGGGGGACCACGGTGGTGGCGTCGAGCGACTCCACGATCGCCGGCCCCGCGAACTCCGCGTCGGCGGCGATGCCGTCGCGCCAGATCACCGGGCAGTCGACCTCGCCCGCCTCGGGGAACCACACGGGCCGCGTCTCGCGCCGCGCCGCGGCGGGGTCGATGTCCATCGACAGCCGCAGGGACGGCAGCAGGCCGAGCGCCGAGAGCCGGATGTTCACCAGCTGGATCGGCTCCGCCTCGTTGGCGTGGCCGTAGGTCTGGCGATGCTTTTCATGGAAGGCCGTGGCGATGGCCTCCATCGCGGCGTCGTTCAGCTCCCCTTCCGGCACGTTCACGGTCAGCTCGTAGGCCTGGCGGCGATAGCGCACGTCGGCCTGGCGGACCAGGCGGCGGCGCGCCTCGGGCACCTTGGCGCCCTCCAGCATCTTCAGCCCGTCGGCCTCCATGGTGGTGTATTCGGCCTGCAGCGCCTGGGGCGTCATCCCGGCGAGGTCCGCATAGACCGTCTTCGACCAGTCCCGCTTGAGGTTGGTGGTCACCAGCCCCAGCGCCGAGAACACCCCCGGCGCCGGCGGCACCACCACCGAGGTCATCCCCAGCTCCTCGGCGAGGAAGATCGCGTGGATCGCCCCGGCGCCGCCGAAGGCCATCAGGGTGAACTCGGTCGGGTCCAGGCCACGTTCCACGGACACGATGCGCAGCGCCTGGGTCATGTTGGCGTTGACCACCTGCACGACCCGCTGGGCGGCCTCGTGGGCGCTCAGCCCCAGGGCGGCGCCGACCTCCGCCTCCATGGCGCGCACCGCGCCCTCGCGGTTGATCTTCAGCTCGCCGTCCAGCAGCGAGACGGGGTTCAGATACCCCAGGATGACGTTCGCATCCGTCACCGTCGGCTTGTCCCCGCCGCGCCCGTAGGCCACCGGCCCGGGCAGGGAGCCCGCCGAGTGCGGCCCCACCTTCAAGGCGCCTCCCAGGTCCACCCAGGCGATCGAGCCGCCGCCCGAGGACACCTCGGCCAGGTCCACCACGGGCACCCGGATCGGATGCCCCGACCCGTTCAGCCAGCGCTTGGCGTTCGAGGTGCCGCCGACCTCGTATTCCGCCGTCACCTGGATCTCGCCGTCCACGATCACCGAGGCTTTCGCGGTGGTCCCGCCCATGTCGAAGGACAGCACCCGGTCCAGGCCCAGCTGCTCGCCCGCCAGCGCCGCGGCGATCACCCCGGCCGCGGGTCCGGATTCCACCGCCTGCGCCGGCATCCGCAGGCACTCGGCGATGTCCACGACCCCGCCCGAGGAGCCCATCACATGCAGCTCCGGCAGCCCGATCCCCTCGACGGCCGAGGAAAGGCGGGTGAGGTAGCTCTCCAGCAGCGGGCCGACATATGCGCAGACGGCGGTGGTCGAGGCGCGCTCGAACTCCCGGATCTCCGGCAGCACGTCGGAGCTGAGGAAGATCTGCACGCCAGGCAGGGCCTCGCGCAGCAGCGCGCCGACCCGCTGCTCATGCGCGGGATTGAGGAAGGAGAACAGGAAGCTCACCGCGACCGTCTGCGCGCCGCTCGCCTTGATCTGCGCGACCAGCGCCGGGATCTCGCTCTCGTCGAGCGGGGTCACCACGTCGCCCTGCGCATCCACCCGCTCGGTGATCTCGAACCGGTTCTGGCGCGGGATGATGACCGGCGGCGGATCCTGCTCGAGGTCGTAGAGGTCGATGCGGACCGAGCGGCGCAGCTCCAGCACGTCGCGATGCCCGCGGGTGCCGACGAAGGCGCAGGGGGCGCCTTTCTTCTCCAGCAGGGCGTTGGTGACGATGGTGGTCGCATGGCTCAGCAGCGTCACCGCATCCGCGCCGACCCCCTGCCGCTCCAGCCCCTGCGCGAGGCCCGCCAGCACGCCTTCCGCGAAATCCAGGGGGGTCGTGGGCACCTTGGCGATGCCGATGCGCCCCGTCTCTTCCTCGACCATCGCGACGTCCGTGAAGGTGCCGCCGATGTCCACTCCGATGCGCCAGGCCACTGGGGCGCCTCCTTGTTCTTGTTATGGGTCAGACGGCGCGGGCGATGGCGCGCGGCGCCTCGCCGGCGTCGCCGAGCTCGGAAAGCGGGCCCACTTCCGCCTCGACCAGCGGGATCACCTCGGCGCCGAAACGCTCCAGCGAGGCCGCGGCCATCCGGATCGGCATGTCGCCGAACTGGAAGAAGCAGTTGTAGTGCACGGGGCCGAGCGTGCGGATGTCCGTTACGATCCGCTCGGCCACCTCGTGCGCGTCGCCGATGACCATGTTGCGCGCCAGATCCTCGAGGCTGGGCTCGTCCGGCAGCTCCAGCGGCACGATCTCGCCCTTGTCGGTCAGGTCGATCTTCGGCTGGCGCAGCGCCCAGACCATGCGGGCGTAGGAGCGGGCGCGCTCCGCCGCCTCCAGCGCCTCGGCGTGCGAGCGCACCACGGCGATATACTGCTGCATGGCGATGCGCATCGTGTCCTCGGGCAGGCCCGAGGCGATCCAGTTCGCCCGCAGCCCCGCCTTCGACTTCACCAGCGCGTCGGCCTTGCCCGACCAGGCGCCGGCGATGAAGGCGGTGGGCTCGTGCGGGCCCACGGCCTTCAGCACCTCCGGCGCCTGCGTGGTCAGGAACAGCGGCGGCAGCTTGCCGGAGGCGGGCCGCATCGCGAACACCGTCGAGGGCGCCTCGAAATGCCTGCCCCTGAACTCGACATGCCCCTCCTCCATCGCCTGGCGGAGCACCTCGAAATACTCGCAGAACACCTCGTTCTTGGCCTTGATGTCGATCTTGAAGCGGTCGAACTCGTAGGGCTGGTAGCCCGAGCCCAGTCCCAGCAGCGCCCGCCCCCCCGACATCTGGTCCAGCAGCGCGATCTCCTGCGCCACCCGCAGCGGGTTGTGCAGCGGCAGCACGACCACCGCCGGCCCGATCTTGATGGTCGAGGTGCAGGCCGCCATGTGGCTGGCCATCATCAGCGGGCTGACCGACAGCGAGTAGTTGGTGAAATGGTGCTCGGCGAACCAGGCGGCGTGAAAGCCCGCCGCTTCCGCGAGGCGGACCATGGTGCGGCCGTCCTCGATCACCCCGGCGATGCCGCCGGGATTGTCGCGATAGGTCAGCAGGTTGAACAGGCCGAACTGCATGGCTCTCCCCGGAAGTCTGGGCCTGGCGCGCTGGGGCGCGCCGGTCTTGGGGGCGACGGGGGGCGGGCTCGCCGCAGGGGCGGTCATGGCGCCGTCGTCGTCCTGTCATGAAGTCTTCGCTGCATCGCACCCTTGCGCAAACGAGAATTGCTGCGACGCAAACAAGCTGACCTAATGTCTGGACAATGGGCAAGCGCAGCTAATCCAAAGCGACGATTTTCCCGGCCGACCGGTCAGGGCATGGTGATCGGATGGGGCGGCGCGGGCCGGCGCGCGCCGCCTCTCACGACGCGGACAGGGGGCGCTCCCGGCGCCCGATCGTCGCGGCAAATTTCGACGGGCGGAATTATATTTCGCACCTCCGTCGCTTTCGATACGCTGCCCGGCAAAGAGGAACGCCGCGGCCGACTCGACCCGATACGGGCGGTCGCCGCCAGAAAACCGGAAGGACCCTGTCTTGAGCCTGCCCCCGATCCTGCAGAACCTGCGGCTGCCCGTCATGGCCTCGCCGCTGTTCATCATCTCCTATCCCGAGCTGGTCATCGCCCAGTGCAAGGCCGGCGTCGTCGGCTCCTTCCCCGCGCTCAACGCGCGCGAGAAGGACGGCGAGCCCCCGATGCTCGAGACCTGGCTGAAGCGGATCACCGAGGAGCTGGACCGCCACAACCAGGCCAACCCCGACGCGCCGGCGGCCCCGTTCGCGGTCAACCAGATCGTGCACAAGTCCAACGCCCGCCTCGACCGCGACGTCGAGCTCTGCGTGAAATACAAGGTGCCGCTCTGGATCACCTCGCTGGGCGCGCGGACCGAGGTCTACGACGCGGCCCACTCCTGCGGCGGCTTCGTGGTGCATGACGTGATCAACAACCACTTCGCCAGGAAGGCGATCGACAAGGGCGCCGACGGCCTGGTGGCGGTCGCGGCCGGCGCCGGCGGCCACGCGGGCGCCCAGTCGCCGCTGGCCCTGGTCTCCGAGATCCGCGAGTGGTTCGACGGCGCGCTGCTGCTCTCGGGCGCCATCGGCAAGGGCGATTCGATCCTCGCCGCCCAGGCGATGGGCGCCGACATGGCCTACATCGGCTCGGCCTTCATCGCGACCGAGGAAGCCAACGCGGTCCCCGGCTACAAGCAGATGATCACCGAGGCGGGCGCCTCGGACATCGTCTACTCGAACCTCTTCACCGGCGTGCACGGCAACTACCTCAAGCCCTCGATCCGCAACGCGGGCATGGACCCCGACAACCTCGAGACCTCGGATCCCTCCAAGATGTCGTTCAAGCTCGACGAGTCGGGCGAGCGCGAGAAGCCCAAGAAGTGGAAGGAGATCTGGGGCGCCGGGCAGGGCATCGGCATGGTCAAGGAGGTGGTGCCGACCGCCGAGCTGGTGAACCGGCTGGAGCGCGAGTACTTCGCCGCCCGCGCCCGCATGGACGCGACCGGCCCCAAGGCCGCGAACCCCGGCTACGCGCGCCTGTCGACGGCCGAAGCGGCCGCCGGCTGACGCCTGCGGGGGGGCGGCGCCGACGGGCCGCCTCCCCCTTTGACCGGAGCCCAGATGCGCAAGCGCTCGGCCATCCCCGAACACTCCGACCTGGCGGTCGGCCAGAAGCCCTTCGAGGGCGACCGCCAGTTCGTCTCGGCCCTGCATCGCGGCCTCGAGGTGCTGCGCGTGTTCCGCCCCGGCGACGAGGGTCTGGGCAACCAGGAGATCTGCGCGCGCTCCGGCCTCGGCGCCTCCACGGTCTCCCGCATCACCTACACGCTGACCCGGCTGGGCTACCTGCGCTACGACCCCCGCGACGGGCGCTATCGGCTCGGGGTGGCGGTGCTGGGCCTCGGCTACGCCTGCCTCGCGGGCCTGAAGATCCGCGACACCGCCCAGATCCACATGCAGGAGCTGGCCGAGCGCGTCGGCGGCGGCGTGGTCATCGCCCTCTCGGCGCGCGACAACCTGCGCATGACCTACATCGCCTGCGCCCGCTCCGAGGGGGTGATGAGCCTGCAGCTCGACGTCGGCTCCCGCATATCCCTCGCCCGCTCCGCCGCCGGCCGCGCCTGGCTGGCGGCGGCTCCGGAGGACGAGCGCGAGCGCCTGATCGAGGAGATGGAGGCCCAGGCCGACCCCGCCACCTGGCCCGCGATCCTGACCGGCATCCGCGACGCGATCCGCATGGTCGAGGAGCGCGGCTGGTGCATGTCGCTCGGCAACTGGCGCGCCCAGGTGAACACCGCCGGCGTGCCCCTGCGCACCGAGGGCGACGGCCAAGTCTACGCCCTGACCTGCGGCGGCGCGAGCTACACCCTCCCCCGCCTGCGCCTGGAAAAGGAGGTCGCCCCGATGCTCCAGGAGATGGCCGCCCGCATCTCCCGCGGCTGACCGCGCCGGCGCCGCGTCTCCCCGTGCGCCCGTGGCCGCCCCCTCGCCCGCGGCGCGCCCCCGCGGCGGCGGCCGCCGCCCCCGTCTCTCCGCCGGCCGACCTGGCGCCTGCGACGCCCGCCCCGATCGCCCCCCGGCAGCGCCTGTTCTCCGGAGCCGTCTCTCGCGGGCGCCGTCAGAGCGACTCGCCCCCTCCGGTCAAGGATCGCGAAGCGACCCCCCGAAGGGGGGCTCGTCCTTGACCGGAGGGGGCGAGTCGCTCAGGCAGCCCAGGCGAGAGACGGCTCCGGAGAACAGGCGCGGGCTTGTTCTTGGGTGAGTCAGGAGCCCGCCGGAGGCTCCCGCTCCGCTGGTTCCTCAAGACCTCCCCCCCATGCGCGGACCCGGCCAAGCCCGCCCGCAGGGCGCCTGTAGACCGCTGCTTCGACAAGCGGTCTACAGGCGCCCTGCGGGCGGGCTTGGCGGCGTCGCGCCGGCGTCCGACGCCGGGTCTCAGACGTCCAGCGTCCAGTCCCGCTCCCACGTGGTGAAGGCGGAGACGTAGCTCTGCCACTCCTGCCGCTTCAGCTTGAGGTAGGCCGTCGAGAACGCCTCCCCCAGCGCGCCCTGCAGGGTTTCGTCCGCCTCGAAAGCGCGCAGGGCGTCGAGCAGGTTCAGCGGCAGCCGCTGCGCCCCCTCGGCCTTCTGCGGCTCGGCGTACATGTCGAAGTCGCAATGCGCGCCCGGGTCCGCCTTCGTGGCGATCCCGTCGAGCCCCGCCGCGATCACCGCCGCCTGCAGCAGATACGGGTTCGTCGCCCCGTCCGCGAGCCGCAGCTCGAATCGCCCCGGCCCCGGCACGCGCACCATGTGGGTGCGGTTGTTCCCCGACCAGGTGATCGTGTTCGGCGCCCAGGTCGCCCCCGAATGCGTCGCCGGCGCGTTGATCCGCTTGTAGGAGTTCACCGTCGGATTGGTCAGCGCCGTGAGCCCGGCCGCGTGCTTCATGATCCCGCCCAGGAACCACCGCCCCTGCTCCGACAGCCCGAACTCGGCGGCCGGATCCGCGAAGGCGTTCACCTCGCCCGCCAGGTCCCAGACCGAGACATGGATGTGGCAGCCGTTCCCCGTCAGCCCCGCGAAGGGCTTGGGCATGAAGGTGGCGCGCAGCCCCGCGGCCTCGGCCTGCGACTTCACCATGAATTTGAAGAACGAGTGCCGGTCCGCCGTCACCAGGGCATCGTCGAAGTCCCAGTTCATCTCGAACTGGCCGTTCGCGTCCTCATGGTCGTTCTGGTAGGGGCCCCAGCCCAGCTCCAGCATCCCGTCGCAGATCGCCGAGATCACGTCGAAGCGCCGCATCAGCGCCTGCTGGTCGTAGCAGGGCTTGTCGGCCTTGTCCTGGCCGTCCGCGATCTCCGCCCCGTCGGCCGAGACCAGGAAGAACTCCGCCTCGACCCCCGTCTTCACCCGCAGCCCCAGCGCCGCCGCCTTCTCCACCTGCGCCTTCAGCACCTGCCGCGGCGACTGCGCCAGCGGCGCCTCGTCCAGCAGCAGGTCGGCGGGGACCCAGGCCACCTCCGGCTTCCACGGCAGCTGCATCACCGCATCCGCATCCGGGACCGCGAACAGGTCCGGATGCGCCGGCGTCAGGTCCAGCCAGGAGGCGAAGCCGGCGAAGCCCGCGCCGTCCTCCTGCATCATGGCGATGGCCTGCAGGGGGACCAGCTTCGCCCGCTGCCCCCCGAACAGGTCCGTGTAGCCGATCATGAAGTAGCGCACCCCGCGCTCCTTCCCCCAGGCGGCCAGATCCTTGGTCATCCGTCTATCCCTGTCGGTTGCTCCGCGCGGGGTTCCCCCGTCGTTGGTTTTTTCCAAGGGCGGTCAGAACCCGCCGCCCCCCGGAATCCAGCTGGTCCCCGCCAGAGGCACCCGCGCCATCGCGGCCGCCTCCATGGTCAGGGCGCAGAGGTCCTCCGGCTCCAGGTTCCTCAGGTCGGACTTGCCGCAGGCCCGCGCGATGGTCTGCGCCTCGAGCGTCATCACCGCGAGGTAGTTGGCCAGCCGCCGCCCCGCCGCCACCGGATCCAGCCGAGCGGCCAGTTCCGGGTCCTGCGTGGTGATCCCCGCGGGATCCTGCCCCGCGTGCCAGTCGTCATAGGCCCCGGCCGTGGTGCCCAGGGCCCGATACTCGGCCTCCCACCGGGGATCGTTGTCCCCCAGCGCCACCAGCGCAGCCGTCCCGATGGACACGGCATCCGCCCCCAGCGCCATGGCCTTGGCCACATCCGCCCCGTTGCGGATCCCGCCCGACATGATCAGCTGCACCTTGCGATGCATCCCCAGGTCCTGCAGCGCCTGCACCGCCGGCCGGATGCAGGCGAGCGTCGGCAGGCCGACATGCTCGATGAACACCTCCTGCGTCGCCGCGGTGCCGCCCTGCATCCCGTCCAGCACCACCACGTCCGCGCCCGACTTCACCGCCAGCGCCACGTCGTAATAGGGCCGCGAGCCGCCCACCTTCACGTAGATCGGCTTCTCCCAGCCGGTGATCTCGCGCAGCTCCCCGATCTTGATCTCCAGGTCGTCCGGCCCCGTCCAATCCGGATGCCGGCAGGCCGAGCGCTGGTCGATCCCCTCCGGCAGATCGCGCATCCCCGCGACCCTTTCGGAAATCTTCTGCCCCAGCAGCATCCCGCCCCCGCCCGGCTTCGCGCCCTGGCCGACCACCACCTCGATGGCGTCCGCCCGTCGCAGATCCCGCGGGTTCATCCCGTAGCGCGAGGGCAGATACTGGTAGACCAGCAGCTCCGAGTGCCCCCTCTCCTCCTCCGTCATCCCCCCGTCGCCGGTGGTCGTCGAGGTCCCCGCGATCGTCGCCCCGCGCCCCAGCGCCTCCTTCGCCTGCCCCGAGAGCGAGCCGAAGGACATCCCCGCAATGGTGATCGGGATCTTCAGATGAATGGGCTTCGAGGCGAACCGATCCCCCAGCGTGACGGCGGTGTTGCAGGCCTCCCGATACCCCTCCAGCGGATAGCGCGAGATCGAGGCCCCGAGGAACAGCAGGTCGTCGAAATGCGGAACCTTCCGCTTCGCGCCCCCGCCCCGGATGTCGTAGATCCCCGTCGCCGCCGCCCGGCGGATCTCGGAGAGGGTGTAGTCGTCGAAGGTCGCCGACTTGCGCGGGAAGGTGGGCGGGTTGTCGTAGGACATCAGTAGTCCCCCGCGTGATCGACGTTGAAGTGATAGAGTTTCCGCGCGGACCCATAGCGCCGGAACGACGCCGGATCCGCCTCGACCCCGGCGCGGGCCAGAAGATCCGAGAGCTGGGCCACATGCTCCGCCCGCATCTCCTTCTCGATGCAGTCCGCGCCCAGCGACTTCACCGAGCCGCGCACATACAGCCGCGCCTCATAAAGCGAATCTCCCAGCGCCTCGCCCGCATCCCCCAGCACCGCCATGGCGCCCTTCTGGGCCATGAACGCGCTCATGTGCCCGATGGAGCCCTTCACGACGATCTCGATCCCCTTCATCGAGATCCCGCAGCGCGAGGCCGCGTCCCCCTCGATCACCAAGAGCCCGCCGCGCCCGGTGGCGCCCGCATACTGGCTGGCGTTGCCCTTCACGGTCACCCGCCCGGACATCATGTTCTCCGCCACGCCCGGCCCGGCCGAGCCGTGCACGGTGATCTCGGCCGCCTCGTTCATGCCGGCGCAGTAGTAGCCGACGGACCCCCGCACCTCGACATGGACGGGCGCCATCGCGCCCACGGCGACGGAATGCGCGCCGCGGGGGTTCAGCACCTCGAACGCCTCGTTTTCGCCCTCGCGGACGCTGTGCAGCGCGCGGTGGAATTCGCGCAGCGGGGTGGTGGCCAGGTCGAAGACGGGCATCAGCGTTCCCAGAAATAGACGGTGGCGGGCTCCGGCTCCCAGACCCGTGCAAGGTCCATGCCGGGCAGGCCGACGAGGGCGCGGTATTCCGAGCCGAAGGCGACGTAGCGGTCGGTCTCGGCCATCACCGCGGGCTTGCAGGCGACCGGATCGCGCAGCACGCCGAACCCGTCCCGCGTCCCCACCACGAAGGTGTAGAACCCGTCGAGATCCCCCAGCGCCCCCTCCAGCGCCTCGCCCAGGTTGCGCCCCTCGGCGAGCCGGGCGGTGAGGTAGGCGGCGGCGACTTCGCTGTCGTTCTCCGTCTCGAACCGGATCCCCTCGCGCACCAGCTCGCGCCGCAGGTTGTTGTGGTTCGAGAGCGAGCCGTTGTGCACCAGGCATTGGTCCGCGCCCGTGGAGAACGGATGCGCCCCCAGGGTCGTCACCGCGCTCTCGGTCGCCATCCGCGTGTGCCCGACCCCATGGGTGCCGGCCATCCCCCGCACCCCGAAGCGGGTCACGACGTC
This sequence comes from Albimonas pacifica, assembly GCF_900113695.1. GTDB lineage: Bacteria > Pseudomonadota > Alphaproteobacteria > Rhodobacterales > Rhodobacteraceae > Albimonas > Albimonas pacifica. Next base: position 470,415 of record NZ_FOQH01000001.1, read on the forward strand.
GGCGGGCAGCCCGGTCTCCTTGTAGACCTCCATCGCCTCGCCCGTGCTCATGATGCGCAGGCCCGGCACGGCCTCGACCGCGGCGCGAAGCCCGGGCAGGGCCTCGGCGGGCAGGGTCAGGACCGCATGGGTGTCCTTGCGGGCCATCGCCGCGCCATGGGCGGCGGCGAGCTCCGCCAGCTTCGGGAACTCGCCGCCCGGGTCGGCCGACTGCACGGTCAGCCGCACGCGGCCGGGCTCCGTCCCGCCGTAGATGGCGATCCCGGCGCTGTCCGGCCCCCGGTCGGTCATCGTCACCAGCATGTCCGACAGGAGCCCGCCCAGCTCCGGCTCCAGCGTCTTGTCCTTCAGGAACAGTCCGACGATTCCGCACATGGCGCGCGCTCCCGCAAAATCCGCGAGGAAGCTAGCGAGCCCCTTGCGACTCGGCAAGATTTCAGGAAAGAAATTTTCCCCAGAGGCAAACCTGTCGCATCACCCCCCCGCGCCGCGGTAGCAGATGATCGACAGATACCTCGCGGGCAGGGCGGTGAGCACCTCGGGCCCGTGGGGGGCGTCGGCCTCGAAGTAGAGGCTGTCGCCCGGCAGCATCTGGTAGAGGCGATCGCGGTGACGATACTGAAGCTCCCCCTCCAGCATGTAGAGGAACTCCATCCCCTCGTGCTGGAAGGTGGGGAACACGTCCGACTCGTCGGTCAGCGTGATCAGGTAGGGTTCCACCACCACCCCGGCGGAGGCGTGATCGAGATGGCCGAGCAACGTGTACTGGTGGCCCGAGCGGGTGCCGCGCCGCTCCACGTCCACGCCCTCGCCGGCGCGGACGTGGACGGCGCCGCGGGTCTCCTCGAAGCGGCGGAAGAAGGCGGTCAGGGGCACGCCCAGGCCCTTGGACAGGGCCTGCAGGGTGGCGAGGCTGGGGGAGATGTTGCCGTTCTCGATCTTCGACAGCATCCCCAGCGACATGCCGGTCGCGGCGGCGAGGTCGGCGACCGTCACCCCCATCTTCTTGCGATAGGCGCGGACCTCGTGGCCGATGGCCTGCTCCAGGCTGTTCTCCAGCGCCTCGCGGGTGGCGTGGGGGTCCTGTTTCAGTCCGCGGCGTGGGGTCTCGGTCATGCTCGGGCCTCCGCTGATCCTGTCGTCTGGGTAAGGTTTCTTTCGCCCCGGTTGAAGGGGGCGCGTCTTCTCGCCCCGGCTCCGGGGGCCGGCGCATGAGCCGCTATTCCGCCCTCGCCCTCCTGCGCGAGGCGCTTCGCGGCAACGCCGGCTGGGCGCCGGCCTGGCGCGAGCCGGAGCCCGCGCCCGCCTACGACGTGGTGATCGTGGGCGGCGGGGGCCACGGGCTCGCCACCGCGCATTATCTGGCGCAGGTCTACGGCCTGACCAATGTGGCGGTGCTGGAGAAGGGCTACGTCGGCTCGGGCAACGTCGGGCGCAACACCACCATCGTGCGCTCGAACTACCTGCTGGAGGGGAACAACCCCTTCTACGAACTGTCGATGAAGCTGTGGGAGGGGCTGGAGCAGGACCTCAACTTCAACGCCATGGTCTCCCAGCGCGGCGTGATCAACCTGTTCCACACCGACGGCCAGCGCGACGCCTACCGCCGCCGCGGCAACGCCATGCGCCTGCACGGGGTGGATGCGGAGATCCTCGACGTGCCGGCCCTGCGCCGCATGCTGCCGATGCTGGATTTCGACACCGCCCGCTTCCCCATCAAGGGCGGGCTGATACAGCGCCGCGGCGGCACGGTCCGCCACGACGCGGTGGCCTGGGGCTATGCGCGGGCCGCCTCCTCCCGCGGGGTCGACGTGATCCCCCACTGCGAGGTCACCGGCATCCGGCGCGAGGGCGAGCGCGCCGTCGCCCTGGAGACCACCCGCGGCACGATCCGCTGCGGGAAGCTGGCGCTGGCCACCGCCGGCCACTCCTCTGTCACGGCCGCCATGCTGGGCCTGACGCTGCCCATCGAAAGCCACGTCCTGCAGGCCTTCGTCTCCGAGGGGCTGAAGCCCTTCATCGACCACGTGGTGACCTTCGGGGCAGGGCATTTCTACGTCTCCCAGTCCGACAAGGGCGGCCTGGTCTTCGGCGGCGACATCGACGGCTACAACTCCTACGCCCAGCGCGGCGGCCTCGCGGTCGTCGAGGACGTGATCGAGGCCGGCGTCGCCATGATCCCGGCGCTGAGCCGCGCCAAGGCCCTGCGCAGCTGGGGCGGCGTGATGGACATGTCGATGGACGGCTCCCCGATCATCGACCGCGCCCTGGAAAACGTCTACCTCAACGCCGGCTGGTGCTACGGCGGGTTCAAGGCGACCCCGGCCTCCGGTCTCTGCTTCGCCCACCTGATCGCCACCGGCGAGCCCCATCCCACCGCCCGCGCCTTCCGCCTGGACCGCTTCGCCTCGGGCGCGGTGCTGGACGAGAAGGGCGTGGGCGCCCAGCCGAACCTGCACTGAGGCGCGCATGGCCAGCCTGATCGACTGCCCCCACTGCGGCCCCCGCCCGCGCGAGGAATTCTCGGTGCGCGGCGACGCCGCCGCGACCCGCCCGGACCCCGAGGCGGGGCCGGAGGCCTGGCACGCCTACCTCCACCTGCGGACCAACCCGCGGGGCCTGCACAGGGAGCACTGGCGCCACTCCGGCGGCTGCCGCCGCTGGCTGGTGGTGGAGCGGGACGTCGTCACCCACGCCGTCCACGCCGTGCGCGACGCGCAGGAGGGCGCGCAGTGAGCGGCCGCCGCCTTCCCGTCGCCGCCCGCATCGACCGCGGCCGCCCGATCCGCTTTCGCTTCGACGGGCGCGAGCATCAGGGGTTCGAGGGCGACACGCTCGCCTCCGCCCTGATCGCCTCGGGCGTCGGGATCTTCGGGCGCAGCTTCAAGTATCACCGCCCGCGCGGCGTGCTGGCGGCGGGCTCCGCCGAGCCCAATGCGCTGGTCACGGTGGGGACCGGCGGGCGGCAGGAGCCCAACGTCCGCGCCACGATGCTGGAAATCTTCGACGGCCTCGAGGCGAGGAGCCAGAACGCCTGGCCCTCGCGCCGGCTGGACGTCGGCGCGCTGAACGGCCTGCTGTCGCCCCTGCTGGGCGCGGGCTTCTACTACAAGACCTTCATGTGGCCCCCCAAAGCCTGGGAGCGGGTCTACGAGCCGCTGATCCGCCGCGCCGCCGGCCTCGGCCGGGCGGGGATCGAGCCGGATCCGGACCGCTACGAAAAGACCTGGGCGCATTGCGACCTGCTGGTGATCGGCGCGGGGCCCGCGGGCCTCTCGGCCGCCGTCACCGCGGCGCGCGCCGGCGCCCGGGTGATCCTCGCCGACGAGGGGGCCGAGCCCGGCGGCTGGCTGCTCGACGACGGCGGCGACGCCTCGAGCGCGCTGCGCGAGGACCTGCTGGCGGAGCTGCGGGCCGCCCCGGAGGTCCGCATCCTGCCCCGCGCCACGGTCTTCGGCTGGTATGACGACAACGTCTTCGGCGCCCTTGAGCGCGTCGGAAAACACCTCCCCCCCGATCCCGACCGCCCGGTCGAGCGGCTCTGGCGGATCGTCGCGCGCTCGGCGGTGCTGGCCTCGGGCGCCGAGGAGCGCCCGCTGGTCTTCGCCGGCAACGACCTGCCGGGGGTCGCCATGGCCTCGGGCATCCGCCGGCGGCTGGTCGGGCAGGCGGTCGCGCCGGGGCGGCGCGTGGCGGTCGTGACCAACGGCGAGGCGGGCTATTCCCTCGCCGCCGCGCTGGAATCGCGCGAGGTCGAGGTGGCCGCGATCCTCGACTGCTCCCCGCCTTCCGCCCACGACCCCGAGCGCTATGCCCCCGCCCGGGGCGACTGGCGCGGCGGCCAGGCCGAGGACTGGCGCGGCGTCGCGCGCATCGTGCGCGGCCGGCCGCTCCGCGCGGTGGGGATGCGCGCGGTGGAGGCGCTGGAGATCGAGCGCCGCGACGGCTCGCGCCGCCGCCTCGCGGTCGACGCCGTGGCGATGTCGGGGGGCTGGAGCCCCAACGGCCAGCTCGCCTGCCAGCGCGGCGCGCGGCCGGAGTGGTCCGAGGCGCGGCAGGCCTTCCTGCCCCCGATCGACCAGCCGGGCCTGCATGTCGCCGGGGCCGCGGCGGGGCTGGTCGGCCGCGCCGCCTGCCTCGCCGACGGCGCCCGGCAGGCGGTCGCGGCGCTGGGCGAGATCGGCCTGGCCGCCGCCCCCGCCTTCGACCCCGCCCCCGAGGACGCGCCCCCGCCCCGCGCGCTGGGCGCGCAGGGCTCCGGCAGGGGCAAGAGCTTCGTCGATTTCCAGAACGACGTGACCGTCGACGACCTCGCCCGGGCGCGGCAGGAGGGCTACGGCCACCCCGAGCTCGCCAAGCGCTACACGACCTCGGCCATGGCCACCGACCAGGGGCGGATGGGGGCGGTGAACGCCGCCGTGATCCTGGCCGAGGCCCAGGGCCTCGCGCCCGGCGCCGTGCCGCTGACCACCCAGCGCCCGTTCTTCTCGCCCGTCTCCTTCGGCGCGCTGGCGGGGGCGGCGCGCGCGGAGGCGTTCCGGCCCGCGCGCCGCTCGCCGCTCCACGCCTGGTCGCAGGCCCGCGGCGCGGTCTTTCTCGAGACCGGCGCCTGGCTGCGCCCCGCCTGGTTCCCGCGCGCCGGCGAGCCCGACTGGGCGACCGCCGTGGCGCGCGAGGCGCGCATGGTGCGCCTGGCCGCGGGGCTCTGCGACGTCTCGTTCCTGGGCAAGATCGAGCTGACGGGGGCCGACGTGCCGGCCTTCCTCAACCGGGTCTACCTCAACGGCATGGCGAAGCTGCCGGTGGGGCGCGCCCGCTACGGGGTGATGCTGCGCGAGGACGGGTTCGTGATGGACGACGGCACCGTGGCGCGGCTCGCCGAAGACCGCTGGGTCCTGACCACCACCACCGCCAAGGCCGAGGAGGTCATGGCCCATCTCGAGTTCTGCGCGCAGGTGTTGTGGCCGGAGCTCGACGTGCGCCTCGCCTCGGTCTCCGACGCCTGGGCGCAGATGGCGCTGGCGGGGCCGAAGGCGCGCGAGATCCTGGGCGCGGTCGTGGACCTGGATCTCTCCGACGCGGCGATGCCGTTCATGGGCGCCGCGCAGGCGCCGCTGCGCGGCGCGCCGGGCGTGACCGCCCGGGTGTTCCGCATCTCGTTCTCGGGCGAGCTCGCCTACGAGATCGCGGTCCCCGCCGACCTCGGCCCCGCGGTCGCCGACGCGATCATGGCGGCCGGGCAGGGCGCGGGGATCTGCTGCTACGGGGCCGAGACGCTGGCCGTCCTGCGCATCGAGAAGGGGCATGTCACCCACGCCGAGATCGACGGGCGCGTGACCGCGCACGACCTGGGGATCGGGCGCATGGTCTCAGCGAAGAAGGCCGATTTCATCGGGCGCGCGATGCTCGGCCGTCCGGCGCTGACGGCGGCGGGGCGCCTCCAGCTCTGCGGGCTGCAGGCGGTGGACCCCGCGCAGGCCTTCCGCGCCGGCGCGCAGGTGCTGAACGCCGGCGCCGCGCCGAGCCTCGAGGGCGCGCAGGGCCATGTCTCCTCGACCTGCTGGTCGCCGCACCTGGGGCGCACTCTGGGGCTGGCGCTGGTGAGGGACGCCCGCGCCCGCCACGGCGAGGAGGTGCAGGTCTGGGACGGGCTGCGGGGCGAGACCTGCGCCGCCCGGATCGTGCCGCCCGTGCATTTCGACCCCGAGAACCGGAGGCTCCATGGCTGACGCGCTGACCCGCACCCCGGCGCTGGCCGGCGCGCCCTCCGGGCGGTTCGGACTGGCGGCGGGCGCGGCCCCGCAGGTGGCGGTGGAGGCGCTGGCCGACCTCGCCATGGCTCAGGCCTTCGCCGCGCCGGGCGTCGACCTCGACGCGCGGCTGGCGGGGCGGGGGGAGCTGCGCCGGCTCGGCCCCGGCCAGCGGCTGGTGATGGGCGCGACGGCGCAGGCGCTGGGCGATCTCGCGCCCGAGGTCTCGGCCGTCGAGCAGAGCGGCTCGCGCGCGCGCATCGGCGTCTCGGGGCCCGGCGCGGCGGTGCTGCTCGCCCGCGGCGTGGGGGCGGACCTGCACCCCTCCCGCTTCGCCGAGGGCGCCTCGGCGCCGATGCTCTTCGGGCGGATCGGGATCGTGCTGGCCCGCCAGGGCGCCGAGCGGTGGGAGGTCCTGGTCCCCCGCAGCTACGCCCTCTCCCTGTGGGAGGAGCTGCTGGAGGCCGGACGCTCCCTCGGGCTCGAGGCGCGGGGGCCGGGCGGGCGCTGACGGCCCGCGCCCGGCGGCCGAAGCCGCCGGGCGGGCGCGCTTAGGCGAACAGGAAGTCCGAGGCCGAGAGGTCGTCGAGGTCGGTGTCGACCAGCTTGATCCAGCCCGCGTCGGTGTCGAGGATCACGTCGCCGCCCTTCTGGCGGGCGTCCTCCATCAGCGCGCGGAAGCCGGCGTAGTCGTCGGCGTCGAACACGGCCTTGTCGCGGCCGGTCTGGAAATCCTGCACGATCTCCTTGCCGTAGCCGTTGGAGGTGAAGTCGAAGCGGTCCTTGCCCGGCCCGCCGACCAGCACGTCCGTGCCCGGGCCGCCCGAGAGCACGTCGGCCCCCTTGCCGCCGTAGAGCTTGTCGTCGCCGCCCCCGCCCGAGAGCACGTCGTTGCCGCCGCCGCCCTTCAGCACGTCGGCGCCGGGCCCGCCCAGGAGCTTGTCGGCCCCGCCGCCGCCGAGCAGCTTGTCGGCGCCCTTGGCGCCGCGCAGCACGTCGTTCCCGCCGCCGCCCTTGAGCACGTCGTTCGCCGAGCCGCCGGCGAAGACGTCGCGCCCGGCCCCGCCGATGAACTTGATCTTCTGGCCCCAGATCTCGTCGCGCAGGGCCGAGGTGGCGGCGCCGTCGCCGTCCTCGTCGAAGCCCATCAGGTCCACCAGGATCGAGCGGGCGAGGTCCTCGTCGCGGATGGTGCGCCCGAAGCTGATCTCGAAGTCGGTCCGCGCCAGCGACAGCTCGCCCGAGTCCGCGTCCTGCGCCGCGCCGTAGCCGAAGCGGATCGCGTCCATCGTGCCGCCGAGGCGGTGGGTGGTGATGTCGTAGCTGAGGTCGCCGTCGACCAGGAAGGCCTGCGACCGCCGCGCCGGCGTGTCGGTGATCGCGGTCTCGGCGCCGGCGTAGTCGCCCTCGGAGTCCTCCGAGAAGGTCCCGAAGCCCATCAGCGCGAAGTCGGCGTCGAAAGCGTCGAGATAGCGCTGGAAGTTCGTCTCGGAGGAGTTCCGGGAGATGATCTTGACGGTCATGTGGCCTCCGGCGCCCGCGCGGCGCGGGCGGCGTGCTGGGGCGCCGCGCGGAAGCCCGCGTCGGACGCTCGGGGGGGGAATCGGGGGCTGGGACGGCCGGGGCTGGCCCGTCGCCCGGGCGGACGAGGTCGGGCCGGCGCGGCGCCTGGCGACGCCCGGAACCTCGGATAACCGACGAATGAAGTCAAGAATGCCCGAAGCCGGTTGAAACCAAAGTGAAACGGTCGGATAAGGGCGCCGCGAGCCGATGGGCGGCTCGCCGATCCACCCATCCGGGGCGCGTGTGCGCGGGCTGGTCCTGAGCCGGCGCGCCTGTCCGGAGAGGCAGACGCTGCGATCCGGGTGGAGCGATGATCAGATTTCCCTGGGCGGCCTCGGCCGTCGCCGTCTCGGCCGCGGCGCTTTCCGCGGGCCTCGCCGCCGCGCAGGACCGGGCCCCGATGGCCGAGACGCCCGCGCCGGGCGCCGAAGCGCCCGCCTCCGCCATTGCGGACGACGGCGGCGAGGCGGTGCTGCTGAGCCCCATCGACGTCGACGCCCTGCAGCCGCCCCCCGCCCAGCCCCGGGCCGAGATCGGGCGCGCGGCGCTGGCCCGCACGCCGTTGCGCTCGGTCGGCGACGCGCTGGCGGACACGCCGGGCGTGACGGCGGTGGACGACCGCCGCAACCCGGGCGTGGCGGTCGAGGTGCGCGGCCTGCGCGACCGCGGCCGGGTGACCACCACCATCGACGGCGCGCGGCAGAACTTCCAGCAGGCGGGGCACGGCTCCTCCTCGCTGGCCTACGTGGATTCGAACCTGCTGCGCGCCATCGAGGTCGAGAAATCGGTGACCGCCGGCGTCGGCGGGGCGGGGGCGCTGGCGGGCTCGGTCGGGTTCCGGACCATCGAGCCGGACGACGTGATCCCGGCGGGCGACGACTGGGGCGCGCAGGGCAGGATCGGGGCCGGCGACAACGCCTATCGCTTCGACGGCTTCGCGGCCGGCGCCTGGCGGCCGAACGCCCGCGTCGCGGCGCTGCTGGCGATCTCGCGCAAGGAGTTGGGCGACTACGCCATCGGCGAGGCGGGGCGGGTCGAGACCTCGCCCACCTCCTTCGTGCCCACCGCGGACCCGGTCTCGCAGACCGGATCCGAGGAGGTCTCGGCGCTCGCCAAGGCGGTGATCTCGCTGACGCCGGCGGCGGACCTGACGCTGAGCTACCTCGACTACCGCGCCCAGTTCCAGACCAGCGCGGCGGGGGCGGTGGACGACCAGGACACGACCAACCGCACGGCGACGGCGCGGCTCGACTGGGCGCCGGCGAACTCGATCCACGAGGTGGAGACGACGCTCTACTGGAACGGGGTCGAGAACCGCCAGGACCGCGCGCCGCGGGCCTCCTACGGCGGGTTCAAGCTGGACTATGCGCTGGACACGTTCGGCGGCTCGATCTCCGACACCATGGGCTTCGAGACGCGCTTCGGCGTGCTGGAGCTGACGGCGGGGGGCGAGGCCTTCGGGGACGAGACCTCCACCGCCTCGGTCGCCGAGGATCCGACCGACGATCCCGACGACGTGTGGTTCTCGGGCGCGAACCCGGAGGGCGAGCGGCAGGTGGGCGGGCTCTTCGCGCGCGCCGCGCTGGCGCCGGCCGACTGGCTGCGGCTGCGCGGCGGCCTGCGCCTCGACGGCTACCGGCTGGAGGGGACGGCGAGCGTCTACGGCTGGCGGCGTGGGACGGCGGGCTACAGCGATCTGCCGGTCAGCCAGTCGGACTGGCGGCTGGTCCCCTCGGTCGGGGTCTCGGTCCTGCCGGCGCGCGGCTGGGAGGTCTTCGCCGACTACACCGAGGGCTGGCGCCCGCCGACCCTGTCGGAATCGGTCTTCGGGGGCAGCCACATCGGCTTCCTGCAGCCCTTCGCCCCCAACCCCGGCCTGCGGCCCGAGACCGCCCGGATGCTCGAGAGCGGCGTCGCCTTCGAGGAGCGCGCCCTGTTGCGCGACGACGACCGGCTGCGGGTGCGCGCCAGCGTCTACGCGCGGGACGTGAGCGACTACATAACCTCGCAGGAGGTCCTGCGCCGCGCGCCCGGCTTCGGCGACCTGCGCTACATCGCCTATGTGAACATCGACGGCACGACCCGGTTCCGCGGGGCCGAGCTGGAGGCCGCCTATTCCATCGGCCGCTTCGACCTCGGCCTCGGGCTGGAGGCGCTGGACGTCAACCTCGACGGGACCTTCGACGAGCGGCCCTGGAACGGCCGCCCCGACCCGAAGGCGGTCGCCGCCGCGCCGTCCTCGCCGCCGTCGTTCCAGGCGAGCGTCACCGCGCAGGCGCGGCTGCTGGGCGACCGGCTGACGCTGGGCGGGCGGATGCGGCTGGCGGGCGATTCGACCGACAGCCTCTCGGCCTACCGGCTCGACGGGTTCATGACCTTCGACGCCTGGGCGAGCCTTGCGATCACCGAGACGGCGGCGGTGCGGCTCTCGGCCGTGAACCTCACCGACCAGGCCTATGTCGATCCCAACGGCTCCACCGCCTACCCGGCCCCGGGCCGGACGCTGGCGCTGTCGCTCGAGGCGCGGTTCTGATGGCGGGCGGCGGGCTGCCCCCGCGTCCCGCGCGCCCGGCTCTTGACGGCGCGGGCGGAAACGGTGAATTCCTGAAATCACCGTGCGACCCCAGCCTCCGCCAGGTCCCCGCGCTTCTCCCTCACCGCTGGACTGGACGCGCCCTCCGCGGCGCGCGGAGGCTGCCTTGACCGACCTGGCCGCGACGCCGCTCGACTTCGCCGCGATTCTCGCCGCGATCCCCCCTGCATCCGACGCGGCGCCGCCGCCCCGCGCGCGCGATCTCGCCGACAGGCTGGGCGTGCCCGAGGCCGCGCTGTCGGAGGCGCGGCGCGCCACCGGCGAGACCCGGCGCCTGGCGCGCGGCGATCACAAGGGCGCCTTCCGCGACCTGCTGATCGGCGTGGGCGGGGTGGGCGAGGTGATGGCGCTGACCCGCTCCGACCATTGCGTGCACGAGAAGCACGGGGAATATCTCGCCCCCGAGATCGAGGGCCCCGTCGGCCTGTTCCTGGGCGAGATCGACCTGCGCCTGTTCCTGTTCAACTGGAAATACGCCTACGCGGTGAACGAGGTCACCCGATCCGGCCCGCGCCGCTCGCTCCAGTTCTTCGACGCCGCCGGCGAGGCGATGCACAAGATCTACGAGACGCAGGCGACCGATTCCGCGGCCTTCACCGCCCTGATCGAGGCCCACGCCGAGGACGACGCCCCCGCGGCCGAGTTCGCCCCGATCCCGCCCGCCAAGGCGCCGCGCCCGGACGCCGAGATCGACGTCGCCGCGCTCCGCGCCGACTGGGCCGCGATGAAGGACACGCACGAGTTCTTCGGCATGCTGCGCGCCCACGACGTGGCCCGCGAGCAGGCGATGCGCCTGGTGGGCGCCGACTGGGCGCGTCCCGTGCCGCTCGACGCCTGCCGCCATGTGTTCGAGCGCGCCTCCCAGACCGGCCAGCCGATCATGGTCTTCGCCTTCAACCGCGGCTGCGTGCAGATCCACACCGGCCCGGTGTCGACGATCAAGGTGATGGGCCCGTGGCTGAACGTGCTCGACCCCCGCTTCAACCTGCACCTGCGCGAGGACCGCATCGCCTCGGCCTGGATCGTGCGCAAGCCCGGCGACACCGGCGACGTGACCTCGCTGGAGCTGTTCGACAGGGACGGGTTCTGCTTCGTGCAGCTCTTCGGGGAGCGCAAGCCCGGCAAGCCCGAGCGCGAGGACTGGCGCGCCCTGCTGGCCGAGCTGGAAGGGGAGCCCGCATGAGCTCCGCCGCCCTCTCCCGCCGCGCCCTGCTCGCGCTGGGCGCGGGCGGCGTGCTGGCGCTGGGCCGGCCCGCCTTCGCGCAAGGCCCCGAGCGCCTGGTCGTCGCCGGCGGCGACCTGACCGAGATCGCCTTCGCGCTGGGCGCGGGGGAGCGGATCGTGGCCGTCGACACCACCTCGATGTTCCCGGCGGAGACCGGCCCGCTGCCGAAGATCGGCTACCTGCGCCAGCTCACGCCCGAGGGCATCCTGGCGCTGGCCCCCGACGCGGTGATCGCCTCGGCCGACGCGGGCCCCCCGCCGACGCTGGAGCGGCTCGCGGCCGCCGGCGTGCGGGTGGAGGTCGCGCCGGAGGGCAAGGACACCTCCGTGATCCCCGCCAAGATCGCCTTCATGGGCCGCGCGCTGGACCGCGAGGCCGAGGCCGAGGCGCTGGCCGAGGCCTTCCGCGCGCAGATGGGGGCCCTGCAGGCGGCGCTGGCGGGCGTCGAGACCCGCCCCGCCGTCATGGTGCTGCTCGCCGCCGGACGCGGGGCGCCTCTGGTCGCGGGGACCGGCACCGCGGCGGACGAGATCGTGGGCCTTGCGCGCGGGCTCAACGCGGTGACGGGCTACGAGGGCTACCGGCCGCTGTCGGCCGAGGCCGCCATCGCCGCCGCCCCCGACGTGCTGCTCGTGCCCGACCACGCCATCGGCATGATGGGCGGGCGGGAGGCGCTGCTCGCCCGGCCGGAGATCGCCGCCACCCCTGCCGGCGCGGCCGGCCGGCTGGTGGTGATGGACGGGCTGAAGCTGCTGGGCCTCGGCCTGCGCACGCCGCTCGCCATCGCCGAGCTCGCCCGGGCGCTGCACCCGCAGGCGCGGATCGAGGTCGCCGGGATGGAGACCCCGGGGTGAGCCTCGCCGGCGCCGAGGGCGAGGTCCGCGCCGCCGGCGCCCCCGGCGCCCGAGAGCCCCGGACCCGCAGGCCGGGTCTCCGGGTCGTCACGCGTCCTGCCCTGGCGCTGGCGGCGCTCGCCCTCGCCGCCCTCTGCGCCCTGCTGGCGGAACTGGTCTACGGCCCCGTTCACATCCCGCTCGCGGACATCCTCGCCGCCCTGCGCGGAGAGGCCGACCGGGCGACCGAGGCGATCCTCCTCCAGATCCGCGCGCCGCGCGCGGCGCTGGGCGTCGCGGTCGGCGCCGGGCTGGCGCTGGCGGGGACCGCGCTGCAGGGCGTGCTGCGCAACCCGCTGGCCGATCCGCAGCTGATCGGCGTCTCGGCCGGCGCCTCGGTGGGGGCGGTGGCGGTGATCGTCTTCGGCGGCGGGCTGGTCGCGGCGCTGCCCGCGGGCCTGGGCCTGTGGGCGCTGCCGGCCGCGGCCTTCCTGGGCGCGGCCGCCGTCACCGCCTTCGTCTTCGGCTTCTCGCGGCGGGCGGGCGAGACCTCGGTCGCCACGCTGATCCTCGCAGGCGTCGCGGCCAACGCCATCGCCATGGCGGGCGTCGGCGCGATGGTCTTCTCCGCCGACGACCAGCAGCTGCGCGAGCTGACCTTCTGGACCATGGGCGGCCTCGGCGCCGCCGGCCCCGTGCCCGTCGCCGTCGCCGGCGGCGCCGCGTTGATCGCGGGGGCGGGTCTCATGCGCATGGGCCGCGCGCTCGACCTCCTGCAGCTCGGCGAACGCGCCGCCTTCCATGCCGGCCTCGACGTCGAGCGGGCCAAGTTCGCCGCCGCCGGCTGGTCGGCGCTGGCCGTCGGCGCGGTCACCGCCTTCGCCGGGCCCATCGGCTTCATCGGCCTCTGCGCGCCGCATCTGGCGCGGCTGATGGTGGGCCCGGGCCACCGCGCGGTCCTGCCTGCCGCGGCGCTCGCCGGCGTCGCCCTGACGCTCGCCGCCGACCTCGTCGTGCGCACCGCCGTGCCCCCGGCCGAGCCCCCCATCGGCATCGCCACCTCGCTGATCGGCGGGCCGTTCTTCCTGTGGCTGCTGATGTCGCGCCTGCGGAGGTCCCATGCTTGAGGCCGTCGCCCTGACCGTCCGCCGCGGCGGGCGCGAGACCCTGTCGTCGGTCTCCCTCGCCCTCGCCCCCGGCGAGGTGCTGGCCGTCTGCGGCCCCAACGGCGCGGGCAAGTCCACCCTGCTGGCCGCCCTGGCGGGAGACCTGCGCCCCGCCTGCGGCGAGATCCGGATCGACGGCGCCCCCGCGGCCCGCCTATCCGCCCACGCGATGGCGGTGCGCCGCGCGGTGCTGGAGCAGGCGCCTGCCCTCTCGGCCCCCTTCACCGCGCGCGAGCTGGCGGCGCTGGGCCTCGTCTCCCGCATCCCCACGCCGGCGGAGGCCGCCGCGATGGTCGCCCGGGCGCTGGAGGCGACGGGCCTCGCCCGCCTCGCCGACCGCCCCGCCACGGCGCTGTCGGGCGGCGAGCAGGCCCGCGCCCACTTCGCCCGCGCCCTCGTGCAGATCGCCTGCGGCCGCGCCGAGGATCCCGCCCGCGGCGGCCGCTACCTTCTGCTGGACGAGCCCACCGCCAGCCTCGACCTCGCCCGGCAGGCGGGCGCCATGCAGGCGGCGCGCCGGGCGCGCGACGGCGGCGTGGGCGTGCTGGCGGTGCTGCACGACCTCAACCTCGCCGCCGCCTTCGCCGACCGCGTGGCGCTGCTCGCCGCCGGCCGCCTGGTCGCGGTGGGGACGCCCGCCGAGGTCCTGACCCCCGGCCTTCTCGGCGAGGTCTACGGCCTCCCGATCTCCGTCGGCACGGGCCCCCGCGGCGGCCCCGCCATCGCCCCCGACTTCTCGGCGGCGGCGGCCACCTGAGCCCGCCGTCGACGGGGACGCAGGGCGGGGCGGTCGCGGCCGCGCAGCGGACGCGCCGGGGCGCCCGCGTCCCGGGCGGGACGGCTCACCCCAGCGCCGCGTCCACCTCGGCGCGCATCGGCGCCGAGGCCGCCGCCCCCGGCCGGGTCACCGAGATCCCCGCCGCCGCATTGGCGAAGCGCACCGCCTCGACCGGCGCCCGCCCCTCGGCCAGCGCCGTCGCATAGGCCCCCGCGAAGACGTCGCCCGCGCCGACCGTGTCCACCACCGGCCCGCGCCCCAGCGCCGGCAGCCGATGCTCGCCGGAGGCCTCGCACAGCAGCGCCCCCCGAGACCCCATCGTCAGCACCACCGTCCCGACCCCCATCGCCCGCAGGGCCCGGGCGGCGCGGCGCGCGTCCTCCTCGCTCTCGACCGAGAGGCCGGTCAGCGCCTCCGCCTCCGGCTCGTTGGGCGTCAGGTGATCGCACAGCGCCAGCAGGTCGGCGGGCAGATGCGCCGCGGGGGCCGGGTTCAGGATCGTCGCCACCCCCGCCCCGCGCGCGATCTCCAGCGCCCGCCGCGTGGCCGGCAGGGGGTGTTCGAGCTGGGCGAGGAACACGGCCGATCCCTCGATCTGCGCCGCGAAGCCCTCCACGTCCGCCGGGCACAGCTCCGCCGCCGCGCCGGGGTGCACGGCGATGGCGTTCCGGCCGCTCGCCGTCTCCACCAGGATCAGCGCCGAGCCGGTGGGCTGCGTCTGAGAGACCACCACCAGCGGCTCCACCCCCGCCTCGGCCCAGGTCTCCCGCGCCAACGCGGCGCCGGCGTCCTGCCCCAGGCGCGTGATCAGCCGCGCCTTCGCCCCCAGCCGCGCCGCCGCCACCGCCTGGTTCGAGCCCTTGCCCCCCGGCCCCTCGTAGACCGCGTCGGCGAGCAGCGTCTCGCCCATCCGAGGCTGGCGGGGCGCGAGGCAGGTGACGTCGCGCGCGAAGATGCCCAGCACGCACACGGCGCCGGAACGGGGGTCGGTCATCGGGCGGGCTCCTCGAGCGGGATCGGGTCGGGCGAGGCGGCGGGGGCCCAGCCCTCGCCCTCCCGCGACAGAAGGGGCGTGCGCAGGACGCCGTGGATGCGGGCGGGGGCGGAGGGGAACTCCGCCGCCAGCGGCGCCCGCCAGCGCTCGGTCTGCAGCATGGCGCAGCCGATGGCGACGGGTTCGACGCCGATGCCGTGGAGCAGCCGCAGGCCCGCGGCGATCGAGGCGCCGGACGAGATCACGTCGTCCACCAGCGCCACCCGCCGTCCCTGCAGCAGCGGCAGCATCCGCGGATCGACATAGAGCCGCTTGCTCCCGCCCGGGCTGGTGATCGAGCTCAGCGGCGTCGACAGCGCCTCGTCGTACCAGAATTTGCGCGACGTCCCGAAGGGCGCGTAGCGGGCGTGGCCGAGGCGCTCGGCCACCGCGCGGGCCAGCGGCAGGCCCAGGGTGGGCAGGCCGGCCACGATCTCGGGGGCCGCGGGGCGCAGCAGCCCGGCGAGCGCGTCGGCGAGCGCGGCCTCGACGGCGAAACTGGCCTGGTTGAGGATCAGCGAGGCGATCCCGTTCGCCGTCCCCGCCAGCGGGCGGATCGGCAGGAACAGGACCCTGCCGTCAGGCAGGGAGGCGGGGAAGCGGTCGGTCCAGGGGGGCGGGGCGGCCGGGGGAGGCGCGATCTCCTGCCAGAAGTCGTGAGGCTGCATCGGGGGCCCTTGCGTGGAAGTCGCGTGGGTCTAGCATGCGCGGCCATGAGCCAGCCACTCCCCCCCGCCCCCGCCCCCGACCCGACCCCCGACCCGACCCCTGACGTCGACCCCGCCCACGTGCCGACCCGGGGCCCCGCCTCCGGCGGTCTGCCCGAGGGCGTTCTCGCCGATCTCGTCGCCCTGCGCCGGGACCTGCACGCCCACCCCGAACTCGGCTTCGAGGAGCATCGCACCGCCGCCATCGTGGCCGCGCGCCTGCGGGCCCTGGGCCTGGAGGTGGTCGAGGGGATCGCGGGCACCGGCGTGGTGGGCACGCTGCGGGCCCCGGGCGGGAACCGCGCGGTGGGCCTTCGCGCGGACATGGACGCGCTGGCGATGCCCGAGGCGGTGGGGCCGGAGCTCCGCCCCTGGACCTCGACGGTTCCGGGGAAGATGCACGCCTGCGGGCATGACGGCCACACGGTGATGCTGCTGGGCGCGGCCGAGCGGCTGGCGGCCGATCCGCCGCCCGGCACGGTGCATTTCATCTTCCAGCCGGCCGAGGAGGGCCGCGGGGGCGCGAAGAAGATGGTCGAGGAGGGGCTCTTCGAGCGCTTCCCCTGCGACATGGTCTTCGGGTTGCACAACATGCCGGGGCTGGCGCCGGACGAGATGGCGGTGGTCGCCGGGCCGCAGCTGGCGTCTTCGGATTCGTGGAAGGTCACGCTGCGCGGCGTCGGCACGCATGGGGCGAAGCCGCATCTCGGGCGCGATCCGGTGACGGCGCTGGGGGCGTTCCTGAGCGGGCTGCAGAGCATCGTGGGCCGGGTGGTGGACCCGCTGCAGCCCTCGGTGGTCTCGGCCTGCTCGGTGCAGGCGGGAGATCCGCGGGCGCTGAACGTGATCCCCGACGAGGTGCAGGTGGGCGGCACGGCGCGGGCCTATACGCCCGAGGTGCGCGACCAGCTGGAGGCGGAGATCGGGCGGCTGGCGCACGGGATCGCCGCGGCCTACGGGATCGCGGCGGAGTATGACTTCATCCGGCGGATCCCGCCGGTGGTGAACGATCCGGCGGCGACGGAGGTCGCGGCGGCGGCGGCGGGCGGCGTGACGGGCGCCTTGCGGCGGGCGTTCGCGCCCTCGACCGCGGGGGACGATTTCGCGTTCTTCGGGGCCGAGGCGCCGGGGTGCTACGTGTGGCTCGGGAACGGGCCGGCGCGGGACGGGGCGCTGCACCACAACACCGGCTACGACTTCTGCGACGCGGCCATTCCCACCGGGGTCGCCTGGTGGGCGGAGGTGGCGAGGCGGGCGCTGGCCTGAGGCGGCCCGCCCGGGACGCGGGCGCCCCGGCGCGTCCGCTGCGCGGCCGCGACCGCCCCGCCCTGCGTCCCCTTCGACGGCGGGCGTGCGCCCGCCCCGGGGAGGCGCGGACGTCGGAGGGGCGAAACGGCCGCCGCCGGGCGGCGCCCCGGGCTTGACCCGGGGCCTCTCGCGGTCCGCATCGGGCGCGGCGGCGCCGGGCGGGCGCTAGGCCAGCCCATCCTCCAGGACCGGGGAAGTCAGCAGGCGGCCCGCCTGCGGGTCGGCGATGCCCAGGTCGGTCTGGTGGGGGCCGGCGTTGCACGCCAGCGTCGCGCCGACCAGCGCCTTGAAGACCAGGTAGGGGGGCTGCCAGTCGACCACCGCCTCCATCGCCTCGCGCACCCGCTGGAAGGCCTGCGCGACCTCCGCGAGGGGGGCGTCGGAGACGAGGCCGGCGATGGGGAGGGGGAGTAGGGCCGCGACCTCTCCGTTCCGGACGACGGCCATGCCGCCGCCGGTCTCGGCCAGCGCGTTGGCGGCGGCGGCGAGGTCCGCGGGGTCGTGGCCGAAGACCGTGAGGTTGTGGCTGTCGTGGCTGACGGTCGTGGCGAAGGCGCCGCGCCACTCGCCCCAGTTCCCCAGGAAGCCGATGCGCGGGACCGCCGGGGCGTGGCCGTGGCGGTGGATCACGGCGATGCGGGTCAGCTCAGGGGGCAGGGCGAGGCGGCCGTCGCGGACGGGGACCTCGCGCTCCGCCCATTCGGTGAAGCGGGGGCGGTCGATGACGGCGATGCGGGCTTTGGGGCCGGCCGCCGCGGTCTCGAAGTCGGCGGGAGCGAAGCGGGGAAGGCTCGGGGCGCCGAAGTCGGGGCGCGGGGCGGCGGGGACCGGGAGGCTCGGGGGGCGGCCGTCGCGCAGGACGTGGGCGGGGGCGAAGTCCCGCAGGTCCCGCAACAGCGCCAGGTCCGCGCGGCGGCCGGGGGCGACGAGGCCGAGGTCGCTCCGGCCCAGCCGCTGGGCGGCGTTGAAGGTGGCGGCCTGGAGGGCGCGCAGGGCTGGAAAACCCTCGGCGACCAGGCGGCGGAGGAGGGCGTCGAGGCCGCCCGATTGCAGCAGGTCGTCGGGGAAGACGTCGTCGGTGCAGAGCGTCAGCGTGGGCGGGCAGGCGGGCAGGGCGGCCAGCGCCCGGGCGATCTCGGGGAGGAGATGGGGGTGGGAGCCGCGCAGCTCCACCCACAGGCCGGCGCGCAGTTTCTCGAGGAGGTCGTCGGCGGAGGTCAGCTCGTGGTCCGAGGTCACGCCGGCGGCGGCGTAGGCCTGCAGGGAGGGGCCGGTCAGGCCGCGGGCGTGGCCGCAGACGGGTTTGCTGGAGGCGAGCCCGGCCTGCACGATGCCGCGCATCCGCGGCGCGCGGGAGGTGACGGCGGCCATGTCCATGACCTCGGCCAGGCCGTGGATCCCGGGGCGGGCGAGCAGCAGGCCGATCTCGGCAGGGCCGAAGTCGGCGCCGGCGGTCTCGTAGCCCGGCGCGGAGGGGACGCAGGACGGGGCCAGCGGCAGGATCCGCAGGGGGGAGCGGGCGGCCTCGGCCACGGCCCAGTCGACGCCTTCGAGGCCGGCGACGTTGCCGAACTCGTGCGGGTCCCAGACGACGGTGGTGGTTCCGCGGGGCAGGACGGCCTGCGCGTAGACCGCGGGCGTGACCATCGAGCTTTCGACGTGCATGTGCGCGTCGATCAGGCCGGGGGCGACGATCAGGCCGGCGGCGTCGATCGTGCGCGCGGCGTCGGCGCGGGCGCCGGGGGCGTGGACCGAGGCGATCAGGGGGCCGACGACGCCCACGTCGGCGGGGCGCAGCTCCTGCATCGCGACGTCGGCGACCTGGCCGCCGAGGATCAGCAGGTCGAAGGGCGCGTCGCCGCGGGCGGCGGCGACGGCGCGGTCGCGCAGGGCCGCGTCGTCGAGGTCGTGGGGCTCGCTCATGCGGCCTCCACCAGGGCGGCGAGGCAGAGGGCCTTCACGGCGGGGGCGTCGAGGTCCTCGGCGATCTCGGCGTTGTGGGTGTCGGGGTGGCGGGTCTCGACCACGGTGCGGCCTCGGGTGTGGAGGCCGCCCAGCTCGGCGTCGAGGCGCACGGAGCGGAAGCGGAAGAGGTCGGGACGGAGCACGGCCGCGGCGGCGATGGGGTCGTAGAGGGCCATGGTCGGGCGGCCCCGCTCGAGCGCGATGTCGAGATAGCCGCCGAGAAGGTCCGCCAGCAGTCCCGCGTTGGGGCCGGGGGCGGCGCGCAGGGCGGTCACGTCCTCCTCGGCGATCTGCACGCGGCGGCAGGCGTCGAGGTCGATCATGCGGATCGGGACGCCTCGGGCGATCAGGATCGCCAGCGCCTCCGGGTCGGCGATGGCGTTGTACTCGGCCGAGGCCGTGTGGTTGCCGGAGGTGACGCCGCCGCCCATCCACACGATCCGCTCGATGCGGGGCAGCAGATCGGGGCGGGCCAGCGCCAGCGCCGCGAGGTTGGTCAGGGGGCCCAGCGCGAGGATCGTGGCCTGCTCCTGCGCTTCCAGCCAGGCCGAGAGGGCGGGGAGGGCGGGGGGGAGGGGCGGGGCCTCGACCTCGGGCAGGGTTTTTCCGCGGGAGCGGATGCCGGTCTCGCCCAGGATGCGGGTCGCATGCTCCTGCCCGCCGAGGACGGCGCGGTCGGCGCCCTGCGTCATCGCGAAGGACCAGCCGAAGGCGGACGCCGCGCCGGCGGCGTTCAGGCGGGCGCGGGGCAGGGGGGCGACGCCGAAGCCGAGCGACAGGCCGTCGATCTCGACCCGCCCCTGCAGGAGCAGGATGGCGAAGACGTCGTCCACGCTCATGTCCGTGTCGATCCACACGCCCATCACAGCGTCCCCGGCAGGCGGGCGGCGGTCTCCCGCGGGAGGTCGAAGGCGACCTCGGCGCCCAGCGGCAGGGGGGGCTCGGAGGCCGGCGTCTCGGCCTTCACCACGCCCAGCGGCGTGTCGAGCACGTATTCGCGTGCGGCGCCGGCGAAGGAGACGCCGCGCACGGCGCCGGTGTGGGGGCCGTGGCCCAGCGACACCGCGGCGGGGCGCCAGGCGAGGGCGCCGCCGGTCTCGGGGTCCGGCAGGATCGTCTCGAAGCCCACGAAGTCGGCGACGAAGGCCGAAGCCGGGGCGGTCCAGATCTCCTCGGGGGCGCCCACCTGCTCGATGGCGCCGTCGCGCATCACCACGATGCGGTCGGCCAGCGCCAGGGCCTCGGCCTGGTCGTGGGTGACGAAGACCATGGTGACGCCGGTCTCGCGCTGCACGCGCTGGAGTTCCAGGCGCATCTCCAGGCGCAGGCGGGCGTCGAGGTTCGACAGCGGCTCGTCCAGCAGCAGCACCTTGGGGTTCATCACCAGGGAGCGGGCCAGCGCCACGCGCTGCTGCTGGCCGCCCGACAGCGCCGCAGGCGCCCGGTCGGCGAAGTCCGAGAGGCCGACGGTGGCGAGGCCGGCGCGCACCTTGGCGTCCAGGTCCTTCTCGCGGCGCAGGCGCAGGCCGAAGGCCACGTTCTCGAAGACCGTCAGGTGGGGGAAGAGGGCGTAGGACTGGAACACCAGCCCCACCTCGCGCCGGGAGGGCGCCAGCCGGGTGATGTCGCGGCCATCCAGCCGGATGGTCCCCGACTTCGGCGTCAGCAGCCCCGCGATGGAGCGCATGGTGGTGGTCTTGCCGCAGCCCGAGGGGCCCAGCAGGGCGATCAGCTCCCCTTGCCGGATCGAGAGGTTCAGGCGGTCCACCGCGACCGTGCCGCCATAGGCCAGCGTCAGGTCCTGGAGCGTGAGGAAGTCAGACATACTTGGAGAACCCCAGGAATTTCTCCGCCGCGAAGACGATGGCGACGGACATGAAGGCCAGCAGGGCCGAGAGCGCGGCGACCGACGGGTCGTAGTTGATCTCCATGTAGGCGATCATGTCGACGGGCAGCGTCCGCACGCCGGGACCCGACAGGAACAGCGACACCGGCACCTGGTTGAACGAGGTCACGAAGCCCAGGATGAAGGCCGCCAGCACCCCGCCGCGGATGTTGGGCAGCACCACCTTGCGGAAGGCCCCGAAGCGGGTGCAGCCGAGCAGGACGGCCGCCTCCTCGATGTCGGTGCGAAGGTTCTCGATCGAGGCCGAGACCACCCGCACCGCATAGGGCAGGATCAGCGCGGTATGGGCGAGGAACAGCGCCAGCGTGATCCCGATGCCGGTGGGGATCACCAGATAGCGCAGCAGGCCCAGGCCCACGATGATCCCCGGCACGATGATCGGGGCGGAGACGACCAGCCGCACCGTCTCGGCCCCCGGCACCTTGTAGCGGTTCAGCCCGTAGGCCGCCGGGATCCCGAGGCCCAGCGCCGCCAGCGTGCCGAAGACCGCGAGGAACATCGACATGCCGAACGAGGCCTGGAAGCTCTCGATGGTGAAGACCTTGAGATACCATTGCAGGGAGATCCCCTGCGGCGGGAAGGCGAGGCTGTTGCCGGCCGAAAGCCCCGCCAGGATGATGATCACGAACGGCCCGATCAGGAAGGTCAGGACCAGCGCCAGGACCGCCCAGGCGGCGAGACGGGGGCTCATGACGCGGCCCTCGAGCGGCGGGCGGTGGCCATGCGCTTGAGCAGCAGGTTCGCGGAAAAGCTCATCACGATCAGGATCATGGCGATGACCGAGGCCGAGACGAAGTCGTTCGCCACCGTCACGCGCTGGTAGAGCAGGGTTTCGAGCATCAGCACCTTCGAGCCGCCCAGGATGGCCGGCGTGATGTAGGCGGTCAGCGAGCCGGTGAAGACCAGCGTGCCGCCGATCACCAGCCCCTCGCGCGTCAGCGGCAGGATCACCTTGAGGAACACCTGCGCCCAGTTGGCGCCCAGCACGCGGGCGGCGGGGATCGCGTCGCGGGGCATGTTCTCCATCGCCGAGACCAGCGCGATGACCATCAGCGGCAGGAACAGCTGCAGGAGGCCGATGAACACCGCGGTTTCGGTGAACAGGATGCGCAGGGGGGAATCCACGATCCCGAGCGAGACCAGAGCCTCGTTCACGAAACCCGTTCTGCCCAGGATCACCAGCCAGGCGTAGGTGCGCGCCACCGGCGAGATCATCAGCGGCAGGATCACCAGGCCGAAGACGCGGCCGCGGGCGGTCTTCGGCAGGGTCACGATGGAATAGGCGGCGGCGTAGCCGATTACGGCCGCGACGGCGGTGACCTCGGCCGCCAGCTTCAGCGAACGCAGGAACACGGTCTGGTTGCGGCCCGAGGAGAAGAACTCCCAATAGCCCATCAGGGTCCAGCCGCCCTCTGCTGTGCGGAAGGCCTCCGACAGCAGGATGCCCACGGGCAGCAGGAACAGGGCCGCGGCGAAGACCGCCGCGGGCAGGGTCAGGGCCAGGCCTTCGGCTCGGCTGGAGAACATCGGGGGCCTTTCGAGAGGTCGGGGGAGCGGCGCATTGAAATGCGCCCTACGAAGCCCGTAGGGCGCATCTCGATGCGCCATCCCCGGGCAGGTCCGGGCGCCCCCTGCCAGGGGCGCCCGAAGGCGCTTACTGCGCCACCTTGGCGTTCCACTGCTCCAGCCAGCTCTCGCGGTTGTCGAGCATCACCGCCGGCGGGATCAGGTCGAGCGACTTCACCGTCTCGGCCCCGTAGGTCAGGTTCTCGGCCACCTCGTCCGAGACCTGGACCTCGGCGTTGGCGGGGCTGTCGACCAGCGCCTCGGCCAGCGCCTGCTGGATGGGGGTCGAGAGCCAGAAGTCCATGAACTGCAGCGCCAGCTCCTGGTTCGCCGAGCCCTTGGTCAGCACCATCACGTTCAGGCCGCCGGTCTGGCCCTCCTTCGGGGTGGCCCAGGCCATCGGCAGGCCGTTGTCCTTGAAGCTCGCCCAGGCGAAGCGGCCCACGGGCGCGGCCCAGATCTCCTCCTGCTGCATCAGCTGCGCGAGCTGGGAGGAGCGGACGTAGAAGGTCACGATCTCGTCCTTGTGGCCGGCCACCGCCTCGATCGGCGCGGTCAGCGAGGGGTCCTGGTCGCCCATCGCCTTGCCGATCATGTGCAGCGCCGGCGGGCCCTGGTTGGTGGTCACGTCGGGCAGGGCGACGTTGCCGGCGAGCTCGGGGCCCAGCAGGTCGGCCCAGCTCTCCACCGTCACCTTGTCGGAGCGGTAGACGATCGAGGTCGCGTAGAACGTGTAGCCCACCGCCAGGTTGTCCCCCAGCGGGTCCTTGGCGACGTCGTAGAGCTTGTCGTAGTTCGAGAGCTGATCCACCGGAACCGGCGCGATCAGGTCCTTGCGCGCCAGCGCCAGCGCGTCGTGGGCGGACAGCACCGCCATGTCGATCACCGGAGCGGCGGCGTTGGCCTCGATCTTCGACATACGCTCGACCGAGTTGCCGGTCTCCACGACCAGCTCGCAGCCGCAGATCTCCTCGAACGGGTCGTAGACGATGGTTTTGAACTCGTCCTGGGCGAAGGAATAGACCGAGATGGTCAGGGTCTTGTCCTGCGCCTGGGCCTGGCCTGCGAGGACCAGCGCCGAGGCGCCGGCGAGAAGGGCTGCGGTCGTCTTCATCTGTCGTCTCCCTGTCAGAGATTGCCTGGGGTCGCGGGCGCGGGTCCGGTGGACTCGCGCTCGATCAGCGTCATCGCAACGGCCGCCTCCGGCGGCGCGGCCCGGCCCGCGATCCGGGCCGAGAGGGCGGCGAGCGCCCCCCGCGCCACGGCGTCGACGTCCTGGGCCATGGTGGTCAGCGCGGGCGAGACCGCGGCCGAGAAGGCGAGGTCGTCGAACCCCGCCACGCTGGCCTGCGCCGGCACGGCGAGGCCCGCGCGCTGCAGCGCGGTCAGCACGGTCAGCGCATGCAGGTCGGAGGTGGCGAGGAAGGCGGTCGCGCCCTCGCGCGCCAGCGCCGGGAAGTCCGGGGCGGGCGCATCCTCGAGCCAGATCGTGCGGGCCTGCGCGCCGGCGGCGGCGAGGGCCGCGGCCATGCCCCCGATCCGCTCGCGCTGGACGTTGGAATCGCGGTTGGCGCCGACCAGGACGAGGCTGCGGTGGCCGAGCGCCAGCAGCCGGGCCGCCAGCGCCGCGCCGCCGCCGCGATGGTCGGCGCAGATGGTGTTGCCCGGCGTGGAGGGCGCGTCGATCACGGCCAGCGGCACCTCGAGCTCCAGCACCCGCGTGCCGCGCCGGGGCACCACCACGATCCCGTCCGCGCCGCGGCGCACCAGCCGTTGCAGCGCCGCGGTCTGGGCGCCGACGTCGCCGTGGGAATCGGCGATCAGCACGCCGTAGCCCGCCGCCTCCGCCGCCGCGTCCACCGCCCGCGCATAGCGCGGAAACAGCGGGTTGGAGAGGTCCGCCAGCACCAGCCCGATCACCCCCGTGCGTCCCGTCCGCAGCGCCCGCGCCGGGGGCGAGGGCGCGTAGCCGATCTCCGCCGCCCGCGCGCGGATCCGGCGGGCGAGGTCCGCGGACACCCGCCCCTTGCCCGACAGCGCGTTCGAGACGGTGGCCGACGAGACCCCGAACTCCTCGGCGATGGTCTGGAGGGTCATCTCCCGCATCTCTGCGCGCCTGTCGACCGGATTAAACGTTTAACCAGCGTGCCGAGCCGGGCGCGCTGCGTCAAGCGTCGATTGTGCGATGCAGCGCGTGAATCCGGCGCGCCCGCGCCTGACGCGGCCCGCAGGGGCGCCCGGGCCGCCGGCCCGGCCCGCGGCGCGCGCGGCAGGCGATGTCCTGAGACGGACCGCGCGACGCCCCGCCCCGGGGCCCCCGGGCCCCGGGCGCGCCGCCCGCCCCGCGCCGCGGGCGCGCCCGGGCGGCAGGCGCGCGGGCCGACGCGGCGCCTCCGACGCGGGGCCTGGGCGGACCGCTCAGAGGCCGAGGCGCTTGCGCCAGGCCGCCTCGGTGATCTGGGAGACGTTGTCGATCTTGTAGGCCTTGCGCAGCTCCGGCAGCTTCGCGGCGAGCTGCCGGAACGCCGCCTCGAACCGGCGGCGGTTCTCGAAGAACCGCTTGGGATCGCGCTTCAGCCGGTAGCCGATGCCCGTCTGCGCATCCACCACCAGGCAATTCTCCCGCAGGAACACCTGGTTGGGCCGCGCACGGGTGTCCATGTCGAAGCGCCCGGTCTTCGAGTAGAAGAACGACTTCGGGATCCAGCGGTGCCCGTTGAAGGTCAGCTTGCGCAGGATCTGGAACGGCTTCGAGGTGTGCTTGGCCGGCGCCACGCCGGTGTTGCCGGACCTGCGCCACTTCAGCTTGTGCAGGTTCGCCTCCTCGCCGCCGATCTCCTTGATGCGGGCGCGCTTGGCCGACATCTCGGGATCCTCGTCGAAGAACTCCGGGCCCTTGCACACGTCCTCGATCGCCTCGATCACCGCGGCGGCGGCGCCGTAGTGGTAGCTCTCGTTCCACTGGCGATAGAGGAAGGTCAGCTGGTCCTTCAGCGTCGCCTCGTCGGACGGCAGCCCGTCGTGCGCCAGCATCTGGATCACGTGGTAGCGCGCGTCGAGATAGGCGGTCAGCGGGCTGCGCTTGGAGACGAAGTCGTCCTGGTGCGAGCACACCCCCAGCACCGTGCGGATGTCGAAGTCGTTGGCGAGCGAGAACCACACGTCGTCGCCGCGCACGAAGAAGGGGAAGGCCAGCCGTTTGACGTGGCTCAGCGGGAAGCAGAAGTACCACCACCCCGCATAGCGCCCCTGCACCCCGGTCAGGGGGCGGGCGAGCTCGAGCACGTTCTCGAACCGGCGCAGGTTCAGCCCCTGCAGGATCGGCCGGCACAGCTTGTCGAAGATCGCCGTGTTCTCCCACACCTGCCAGCGCTTGGCGGCGGGCAGCATGGTGCCGGCGACGGCGGTGTTCTTCGCCCGCGCCAGCCGCAGCGTGGCGAGCGTGCGGCGCAGATTCTCGGGGAAGAACTCGGCGTCGTCGTCCATGAACAGGACATGGGTGACATCCGGGTCCTCGCGATGCTCGAGCAGGCCGCGGGTGAAGCCGCCGGCGCCGCCGAGGTTGCGGTTCTTGATCACCCGCGCGCCGGGCGCCGCGTCGGTGT
This sequence comes from Albimonas pacifica, assembly GCF_900113695.1. Lineage (GTDB taxonomy): Bacteria > Pseudomonadota > Alphaproteobacteria > Rhodobacterales > Rhodobacteraceae > Albimonas > Albimonas pacifica. The sequence goes on from NZ_FOQH01000001.1 coordinate 496,413, forward strand.
CGCCGCCGTTGTCGACCACGATCAGCGACAGCCGGTCGCCGATGTCGGGGTTGGTCTCCAGGTACCGCGCCAGCCGCTCGGTCGAGGCCTGCACCGCGTCGTTGCGCTTGAAGGTGGTGATCACCGCGCCGATCTTGACGTGCCGCGCGCGGGGCGACTGCACCAGCCAGTCGGTGCGGGTCACGTGCAGACGCGTGCGCGCGTTGAAGCGCAGGTGGATCACGCCGGCGTCGCGGATCGGGGGCAGGGCCAGGTCCAGCGGCCGCCCCGGCTTCAGCCGGATCACGGTCGAGAGCAGCGTCTCGTCGCTGTGCAGCGGCCGGGCCATGTGCACCTTCAGCAGCGCCACGCCCTCGCCCTCGACGCGCAGCATCACCGAATCGCGGGGGCCGATGTCCATGGCCGCCGCGTGGAAGCTGTTGAAATAGCTGTCGAACTTGAGCCGGGCCCCGGGCTTGGCGAAATAGGCCTTGCGCCCGTCGTCATGTCCCGCGCCCCGCACGCCGTGGCAGAACAGGCGGATGCGCGAGTTCACCGTCGGGTCCGGGAATACCAGCCGCTGGGCCAGGATCCAGCCGGCGTCCGACGCGCTGCGCTCGGGCGTCGTGGTCTCCGTCCCGGCGGAAGCCGTCGCGGCTGTGGAGTTCGCTTCCATATGCTCGCCTGTTTCGGGCCCGTAATGGCCGGGGAAAAGGGGGCGGGTGCTCGGGCTCGTCTGGTAGACCGCCCGCCGCGGCCCCGGCAAGCCCCCCCGTCGACCTGCGTCCGCCGCCCCTCCGCGGCATGCCGCCCCGCAGGCGGGTCCGCCGGCGCGCCTGTCCGCAGGCGCCCGCGTCGTCGCGTCCGGGGGGGCGGGCCTGCGCGCCTGCGCGCGGCGGGTTGAGCCGGCCGCGCGCATCGCTTAGCAGTCGGGCGACCCGAACGCCTCCGCGACCCTGCGCGCCCGCCATGCGAGGACGACCGTGACCGACAGACTGCTGATCCACCTGGGCGACTGCAAGACCGGGACGACGGCGATCCAGAACGTGCTCAAGCAGGGCGCCTGGTCGGCCGAGGGCCTGAGCTGGACCTACCCGGTCGACCCCGACCGGCTGCACCACTGCATCCTCGCCTCGACGCTCCACAAGCCCAAGCTGAAGGCCTCGCGCGCGCCGATATGGGGGCGGGTGAACCGGCGGCTGGCGGCCTCGGACGCGGACCTCGGCATTCTCTCGGGCGAGTGGTTCGAATTCGTGGACCCCGCCCTGATGCAGCGCACGCTCGAGCGCTTCCTGCCCGACCTCGCCCCCGACGCGCGCCTGATCGCCTATGTCCGCCCCCATGCCGAACGGGTGCTGTCCAGCTTCCAGGAGCGCACCAAGCTCGGTCAGTTCAAGGGCTCGCTCGACGAGTTCCACGACCGCGTGCTCGGCCGCGGCCGCTTCAACTATGCGCCGCGCCTGCGCCGCTGGCGCGAGGTCTTCGGCGACCGCTACGAGGTGCGCCCGATGATCCGCGAGGTGCTCAAGGACGGCGACGTGGTGCACGACTTCCTCGACTTCGCGACCCAGGGCCGGCCCTTCACGGTCGACGACGGCGCGGGCGGGGGCATGCAGGCCAACGAGAGCGTCTCGGTCCAGGACCTCGCCTGGCTGCGCGCGCTGCACCGCACGCGCCAGCTTCCCCAGCAGGTCGGCCGCCGCGCCGCCCGCGCGCTGCAGTCCTGCGGGCGCCCGGGCGACAAGCTGCGCCTCGACGCGGGCCTGCTGGAGCGGGTGCGCGCGGCCTATCTCGAGGACGCGCGGATCCTCGACGCCGAGTTCTTCGGCGGCGGCGGCGCGCCGGGCCCGATGGAGGCCGCCTTCGACCGCGCCGCCGAGACCGCGCTCGAGACGCCCCAGGACGTCTCGCCCGAGCGCTGGTACGACGCGGGCGAGCTGCGCCGGATCGAGGCCATGGCCGAGGTCTTCGCCGCCGACGCCGCGGACCTGCGCCGGGCCAAGCGGCAGCTGCGCAAGGCCCGCGGCGGCGGCGGCGGCCGGAAAGGCGGCGGCGGCGATCCGGAGGCGGACGCGGACTGATCGACGGCGCCGGAGCGGGCCATTCGGGGGAGAAACGTGGATCTCGTCATCTTCATGGGCCACCACAAGGTGGGCTCGAGCTCGCTGCAGAGCTGGCTGTCGACCAACTGGCTGGCGCTGGCGCGGGCCGGCATCCTCTATCCCGCCGTCGAGATGCAGGGGCTGGCGAGCAACCTCGCCACCGCGCTCCGCGGCGAGGCGGAGCCCGGCGCCACCAACCCGATCAACGTGCGCGAGGCGCACAACGCCCTCGCCTTCAAGATGATGGCCGAGAGCGCCGAGCGGCGCGAGGTGCCGCCCTGGCACCAGAAGCTGCCGCCCTCGGGCCAGATGATCCGTGCGATCCGCCAGCAGGCGGAGACGATCCGCCCCCGGGCCGTGGTGCTGTGCTCGGAGGTCTTCGCGAACTTCGCGCCGATGCCGCCGCGGCTGCTCAAGCGGCTGAAGACGCTGTTCCCCAAGGCCAACGTGCGCATCGTGTGCACCCTGCGTCGGCCGGACAGCTACGTCACCTCCTGGCACGGGCAGCGGCTGAAGTTCGGCCACCACCTGCGCGCGCTGCGCGAGGACGGGCTGGAGGAGCATTTCGGCTCGATCCACTTCAACTACCGCCGGATGCTGGGCAAGTGGGTCGAGACCTTCCCCAGGGCCGAGTTCGCGCTGCGCGACTACGCGCAGGTTCTGGCCTCGGGCGGCTCGGTCCCCGACTTCATGGCGACCTCGGGGCTGGAGTGGCCCGAGGGACTGGTGGAGGTGGCGGATTCCAACCCCTCGCTGCCGCTGGCGGCGATGGAGATCGCGCGGCGCGGCAACCTCGAGCTGCCGGGCGGGGCGGCGAAGCTGCTGCGCGAGCACCTGATCGGCTCGGGCAAGCGGCTGGACTACGTCCCCAGCGCCGAGGTGGAGATGTTCGGCGAGGCCAATCGCGCGCTGATGCTGGAGCGGTTCGCGCCCATCGACGCCTGGCTCGCGCAGGTGGTGGGGCGCGAGCGGTTCTTCGCCGACCTCGAGGAGGTGGGCCGGACGCGCCCGGTTCCCGAGATGGAGGCCGCGCGCGCGGGCCTGGAGCTGGTGCGCGCCGACCCGGCCTTCGCCGACCTGCGCCGCGACGCGCGGGGCTTCGTGAAGAAGCTGGCCTTCGCCTGACCGCGCGCGGCCGCAGGGGCCGATGCGGGGCGGAGTGGAGCCGGGGGAGGGCGCGCCCGGCTACGCGGCTCAGCCGTGGCTGAAGGTCCGGCGGATGGCGGCGACCAGCAGCAGGTTGGCCAGCGGCGCGGTCATCGCGGCCCAGCGCGCCTCGGCCGGGGGCAGATCGTCGATCAGCAGGGTCCAGGGCAGGCCGAGCGGCATCAGGAACACGCCCGCCAGGGGATCGCGCTCCTGCCCGAACAGGCCGAAGGTGCCGATGGCCAGCAGCGCCAGCGCTCCGATGTAGAGCGCGGCGTAGGCCCAGACGGCGACCTGGTAGAATCTCAGACCCATCGGGGTCTCCCTGCTGCACGGCGCCCGTCGCCGGCGATCAGGACATAAGGATCCGGAGCTCCCGCGTCCATGGGCGGGCGACAATCAACCATGAGTTGCGGCCCGGCGCAACCCGGCCGCGCCATCGCCGCGCTTCCCGCCCCCATCGCTCCAAATCGTTCGCCGTGCAAGCGTTTCCGCCGCGCCCGCGCGCCCGTCCGGCCCCAAGGGCGCCAGGGACGGAGGCAGGAGGCGCCGCGTCGGGCGTCGCGCGGGCCGCGCCGGTCCGCCCGCGGCGCGGCCTGTCCGACGCGCCCCGGGCCCGGTCCGCAGGGGGCGGCCGTCCGGCCCGGCGCCCCGCCCGCCGCGCGCCGCGGGCCTTCCCGACGCCAAGGGGCGCCGCGGTCGTCGCGGCGCCCCCTCCGCCTGCGCGGAGCGCATCCCTGGGGGGCGCTTCGCCCCCTCAGTCGTGCGCGCGTCCGGCGAGCCCGCCCGAGATCTCCTCGGTCTGGTCCTCGGTCAGGGGCGAGGGCAGCAGCAGGTTCAGCACGATCGCCAGCCCCGCCGCCGGCAGCAGGCCCGAGGTCAGCAGGATCCGCGGCGTCTCGGGCAGGTGCTGGAGGGCGCCGGGCTCGAGCTGCAGGCCGAGGCCCACCGAGAGCGAGACGCCGAAGATCACCATCGCCCGGCGGTCCCAGTCCACGTCCGCCAGCATGGAGACGCCGGAGGCGCAGACCATGCCGAACATCACGATGACGCCGCCGCCCAGCACCTCGATCGGCACGGTGGAGATCACCGCGCCGACCTTGGGGACCAGCCCGCACAGGATCAGGAACAGCGCGCCCAGCGTCACCACGTGGCGGCTCATCACCCCGGTGATCGCGATCAGGCCGACGTTCTGGGAGAAGGAGGTGTTGGGCAGCGCCCCGAACACCCCCGCGATGGCCGAACCGAAGCCGTCGGCGAAGGTGGCGCCGGTGATCTCGCGCGTCTCCGCCTCGCGGCCCGCGCCGCCCTTGCAGATGCCCGAGACGTCGCCGACGGTCTCGATGGCCGAGATCACCCCCATCAGGCAGAAGCCCAGCACCGCCGAGACGGTGAAGTCGACGCCGAAGTGGAAGGGCTCGGGGATCATGAACCAGCCCGCGCGCCCGACGTTCGCGAAGCTGACCATGCCGAAGGCGAAGGCGACGACGTAGCCCGCGACCAGCCCCGCCAGCACCGCGCCCAGCGACCAGATGCCGTGGGTGAAGAACTTCAGCCCCAGCGTGACCAGGATCACCACCAGCGCCACGAACCAGTTCTGCGCGCTGCCGTATTCCTCGGTCCCGATGGCCGGCACGCCGCCGGCGGCGTACTGGATGCCGACCTTGACCAGCGCCAGCCCGATCATCAGCACCACCAGCCCCGTGACCAGCGGCGGCAGGGCGAAGCGCAGCCGGCCGATGAAGAGGCCGAGCACGGCGTGGAACAGCCCGCCCGCCAGCACGCCGCCGGTGACCACGGCCATCGCCTCGACGCCCTTGCCCGCCACCAGCGGGATCATCACCGGCAGGAAGGCGAAGGAGGTGCCCTGCACGATCGGCAGCCGCGCGCCCACCGGCCCGATGCCGATGGTCTGCAGCAGCGTCGCCACGCCCGCGAACAGCATCGACATCTGGATCATGTAGACCAGCTCGCCGACGCCGGGCGTGCCGAAGCCGAAGCCCGCCGCCCCCGCCACGATGATCGCCGGCGTGACGTTCGAGACGAACATCGACAGCACGTGCTGCACGCCCAGCGGCGCCGCCTTGGCCAGCGGCGGGAAATAGTCCGGATCCTTGAGCTGGGCCTCGGTGCCCAGTCCTGCCATCGCCATGGTCGCCCCTCCAATCCCTCATGTTGCAACTGCGAACATTCCGGAGGGCGGTTGACGGGCCTGTCAAGCGGGAAGGCGCCGCCCCGGGCTCCCCGGCGGCGGAGCGCCCACGGGATGGGCGATCGAGCGGCCGGGCGCCGTCGGGACGGGCAGGGCGGAGGCGGATGCGGCCCGGACGGGGCGTGCGGACGCAGCCGGCGCGCGATGCGAGAGCGACCGGGCGTGGCGCGCGGAAGGGGCGGCGGCCGGTGCGCGAAAAGGCGTCGCGGAATGCGCAAGGGGCGGCCCGGATCGCTCCGGACCGCCCCTCGGGATGCGCCGCGCTCGGGGGCGCGGCGGCGGCTCAGACCTCCTGCAGGCGCAGGATCGAGGGCGGGCCGTCCATGAAGGCGCCCATCTTGCGCCCCAGGGTCTTGAAGTGATCCGAGGCGCGGTGCGCCTCGACCGCGGCGGCGTCGCGATACTGCTCGACGAAGACGTAGGTGTCGGCCTCGTCGCCCTTGCAGAGCCGGTAGAGCGAGCAGCCCTCCTCGTTGGCGTTGACGGCGGCCTCGAGTTCCTTGGCGGCGGCCTCGAACTCGGCGCCCTGGCCGGACTTCACCTTGATGGTCGCGACGACGACGGGCATGGGATCTCCTCCTCGATCTTGTTTTCACCGGCCGACAGGCAGGCCGGCCGTTCGCCGCGCAGGGGACATGACCGCGGGCGGCTTGTCCAGCGGGGAATTCATCGCGCGATGAAGAGGCGGCGGAAGCGGGCGCTCCGCGCCTTGCGATTCCGTTTTGACTAATCGGCTGATTAGCGATATTCCGAGTCCCGTCGACGACCACAGAACAAAGCGGGGCGGCCGGTCGACCCGTGGGGCCCTCGATGCGCGAACCGGCGGAAGGCGGGCGGGCAGGGGCCTCGGGCGGCGCGCTCCCAAGCAGGGAAACGCCCATGGCCATCGCCGCAGACGCCGGGTCCAGGACCCCGGCGGACGAGTCCGCCTATCTCGCCGCCCACCGCAAGCTGGTCGAGGCCCGCTGGCCCGCGGACCTGCCGCGCGAGCCGATCTATCCCTTCGGCGAGATCCCGCTGACCGACTACCTCCGCCGCTGGGCCGAGGCGGCGCCGGACCGCGTCGCGGTCGACTTCTACGGCCACGCGATCTCCTACGCCGCGCTCGACGCCCAGGCCGACCGCTTCGCCGCGATGCTCCAGCAGGCCGGCGCCGCGCCCGGCGCGCGGGTGGCGCTGTTCATGGGCAACTGCCCGCAGTTCATCGTCGGCTTCCTCGGCATCCTGCGCGCCGGCTGCGTGCATGTCCCCGTGAACCCGATGTTCCGCGAGCACGAGCTGGACTACGAGCTCAACGACGCGCAGGCCGAGTTCATCGTCGCCCAGGACCTGCTGGTCCCGCTGGTGGAGACGGTGCGCCCGAAGACCTCGCTGAAGAAGGTCTGGTCCACCGGCATGGCGGACCTGATCCCGGCCGCGCCCGCCTGGCCGGTCCCCGCCTCGATCGTCTCGGACCGCGCCGCGGCCGGGGGGGCGGAGGACCTGGCGGAGGCGATGGCGAAGGCGCCGGCGAAGCCCGCGCCGGTCGAGGTGGACCTCGATGCGCTGTGCAAGCTGAACTACACCGGCGGCACCACGGGGATGCCCAAGGGCTGCGTGCACACCCAGCGCGACATGATCTACACCGCCGCCACCGTGCAGGCCTGCGGCAACCGCCTGCAGCCGGGCGAGGTGATGGTCAACTTCTACCCGCTGTTCTGGATGGCGGGCGAGGACGTGGGCCTGATCTTCCCGATCTTCTCCGGCGCCACCTGCGTCCTGCTCGGCCGCTGGGACCCGGTGTCCTTCATGGCCGCCGTCCAGGCCCGCAAGGCGACGGCGGTGAAACTGCTGGTCGACAACGCGGTGGAGCTGATGGACCACCCCCGGGTCGGCGAGTTCGACCTGACCTCGATCGAGAAGACCCAGGTCTCCAGCTTCGTGAAGAAGCTCAACGGGGAGTTCCGGGCGCGCTGGAAGGCCCTGACCGGCTCGGTGATGGCCGAAGCCGCCTGGGGGATGACCGAGACCCAGACCTGCGACACCTTCACGACCGGCTTCCAGGACGACGACTACGACCTGAGCCTGCAGCCGATCTTCGTGGGCCTGCCGATGCCGGGGACCGAGTTCAAGATCTGCGATTTCGACACCGGCGTCCCCGTGCCCTTCGGCGAGGAGGGCGAGATCTGCATCCGCTCCCCCTCGATCCTGAAGGAATACTGGATGAAGCCCGAGGCGACGGCGGCCTCGATCAAGGGGGGCTTCCTGCACACCGGCGACATCGGGGTGATCGACGAGCTGGGCTTCCTCCACTTCCTCGGGCGGCGGAAGGAGATGCTGAAGGTCCGCGGCATGTCCGTGTTCCCCGCCGAGATCGAGGCGATGCTGGGCCGCCACCCCGCGATCCTCGGCTCCGGCGTCATCGGGCGCGAGGACGCCGACAAGGGCCAGGTGCCGGTCGCCTTCGTGGTGCTGGATGCGGAGAAGGCGCAGGGCCTCGACGGGCCCGCCATCGAGCGCTGGTGCGGCCAGGCGATGGCCACCTACAAGCGCCCCGAGGTGCGCCTCGTGGACAGCCTGCCGATGACCGCTACCGGCAAGGTGAAGAAGGACGAGCTCGCCAAGCTGTTGTGAGGGCTTGAAGAAATCACGGCGCGGCGGGAGCGTCCCGGCGCGCCGAAGATGCGGCGAAATGGGTTGGTGGTTGACCAATTACCCATTACGCTGCCGCCACGAGATCCGGCCGAATCAAGACCGGACCAGGGAGGAGACACGATCATGATCACCCGCCGTTCCGCGGGCCGCCTCTGCGCGGCCGCCGTCTGCGCGCTGGGCGCGCTGGGCGCCCTCGCCGCCGCCCCCGCCTCCGCCAAGGAGCTGCGCATCGTCATCGGCGCGCCGGGCGAAAGCTCGCTCCAGCAGGCGATGCGGATGTTCGCCGAGAAGATCGAGGAGAACACCGGGGGCGAGTACACCGGCAAGACCTACGAGGGCACGCTGCTGAGCTACGCCGAGTCCACCGCCGGCGTGCGCGACGGCATCGCCGACGTGGCCTACACGGTGCCCGCCTACACGCGCGCCGAATTCCCCAACACCAACCTCGTCGTCGACATGGCCACCGCCTCGGACGACCCGGTGGTGATGGCCGCCGCCTCGACCGAGTTCATGTATTCCTGCGAGCCCTGCATGAAGGAATACCGCGACCAGAACACCGTGTTCCTGGGCTTCGCGGTGATCGGGCCCTACTACCTGATGTCGGTCGACAAGATCACCGAGATGTCCGACTTCCAGGGCAAGACCCTGCGCGGCTTCGGGCCCTTCGGGCGCTGGGTGGACGCGATGGGCGCGACTTCGGTCGTGATCGGCGCCACCGACATCTTCGAGGCGATGAACCAGGGCCAGCTTCACGGCAACACCCACACGCTCGACACGCTCAAGTCGCTGTCGATCGGGGAGGTCGCCGACTACATCCTCGACGCGCCGATCGGCCTCTACATCGGCAACGCCATGTTCAACACCAACCGCGACCTGTGGGAGGAGCTGACGCCCGAGCAGAAGAAGGGCTTCATCATGGCGGCCTCGGATTCCATCGCCTGGGCGACCGTCGACTACTTCAAGGTCAACGCCAGCTACCTCGAGGACCCGGCCTCGGTCGGCGTCGAGGTGGTCCAGCCCTCGGCCGAGGTCGCGCAGGCCACCGCGACGTTCCGCAAGGCGGACCTGGAGACGGTCGCCGACCTGAACGTGCAGAAGTACGGCATCGCCGACGCCGAAGCGCAGGTCGCCCGGATGAAGGAGCTGGTCAGGAAGTGGACCGAGATCTTCGCCGGCGTCGACACCACGGACCCGGCGGCGGTGCAGGCGATCTTCGCCGAGCAGCTGTTCGGGCAGATCGACCCGTCCGCGATCTGATCGAGCGGACAGGGAGCGAACCATGCAGGCCATCGGCCGCGTGCTGAACTGGATCTCCCACGGCGCCGCCTTCGTCGGCGCCGTGGCGGTGGTCCTGATGATGTTCCAGATCGTTCTGGACGTCGTGATGCGGAACCTCTTCCAGGCGCCGGTGCCGATGACCACGACCGTCGTCGCGAAGTGGTACATGGTCGCCTGCGCCTTCCTGCCGCTGGCGATGAGCGAGATCGTCAACCGCCATATCGCGGTGGAGGTGGTGTTCTCGACCCTGTCGAAGCATCGCAAGCGGATCGTGGGCGGCTTCGCCTGCGCGGTGGCCTTCGTGGTGGCCGCCGCCATGGTCCGGCCGTTCTGGTTCGAGGCGGTCAAGAAATACGAGGCCGGCTCCTTCATCGTCGAGAACGGCCGCCAGCTTCCGGTCTGGCAGACCTACTTCTTCCTGCCCGTCGGCTTCGCGCTGTTCGCGGCGGTGCTGCTCTACCGGGTCGTGGTGCTGTGGACCGGCGCGAAGAGCGGCCTGGGCGAGACGCCCATCGACGCGGATCCCGAGGCGGATCCCGCCTCGGAAGGGGTCTGAGGGCATGGCGAGCGAATACGTCGGCCTGATCGGCCTCGGCATCCTGGTGTTCCTGCTGCTGGCGCGCGTGCCCATCGGCCTGAGCCTGGTGCTGGTCTCCTTCGGCGGCATCTACGCCCTGATCGGCGCCCGCCCCGCCTGGGGGATGCTGGCGGCGATGCCCTACGACTTCACCTCCAAGTGGACGCTGTCGTCGGTCCCCATGTTCCTGCTGATGGGCTTCGTGTGCTACCACGCGGGGCTTACGCGAGGGTTGTTCGAGGCGGCGCGAAGCTGGCTCGCGCGGCTGCCCGGGGGGCTGGCGGTGGCCTCGGTCTGCGGGTCCGCCGGCTTCGCGGCGGTCACGGGATCCTCCATCGCCTGCTGCGCGGCGATGGGGCGGATCGCGATCCCCGAGATGATGCGCGCGCGCTACGACCCCGCGCTCGCCACCGGCGCCATCGCGGCGGCGGGCACGCTTGGGGCCCTGATCCCGCCCTCGATCCTGCTCATTCTCTTCGGCGTCTTCGCCGAGGCGCCGATCTCCAAGCTCTTCATCGGGGGCATCGGGGCCGGCGTGACCACCGCGGTGCTCTACATCGCGATGATCATGATCCGGGCGAGCCTGAACCCCGCGCTGGCCCCGCGGCTCGACCACCTCCCCCCGATGGAGGAGCGGCTGCGCCACCTGCGCGAGACCTGGCCGGTGCTGGCGCTGCTGGTGGTCGTGATCGGCGGCATGTTCGTCGGTCTCTTCACCGCCACCGAGGCGGGCGCCGTGGGCGCGCTGGCGGCCATCGTCATCGCGCTCGCCAAGCGCTCGCTGACGCTGGGCGGGGTGTGGGAGTCGCTCAAGGAGACCCTGATCACCACCTCGTCGCTGTTCCTGATCGCGATCGGCGCGAACCTGCTGACGCGGTTCCTGGCGCTGTCGGGGGCGGGGGACTTCATCGCCGACGCGATCATCTCGATCCAGGCGGATCAGCTGACCCTGCTGATCGGCGTGTCGCTGATGTACCTGGTGCTGGGCATGTTCCTCGACCCGCTGGGGGCGATGCTGCTGACCCTGCCGGTGATGCTGCCGGTGCTCGATCAGGCCAACATCGACATCATCTGGTTCGGCGTGTTCCTCGCCAAGTTCCTCGAGATCGGGATGATCACGCCCCCCATCGGGCTGAACGTCTTCGTCATCAAGGGCGTGGTGGGGGACAAGGTCCCGCTGACCACGATCTTCCGCGGGATCGGGTGGTTCCTCGCCGCCGACTTCGTGGCCGTGGTCCTGTTCATCGCCTTCCCGGAAATCATCACCTGGCTGCCGCAGTTCATGGACTGAGCCGCGGCGGCTCCCCCCAAGGGAGACGCGCATGACCTACCATCTCGATCCCCGGATGCCGGCCCCCGAAGAGATCCTCATCCGCGACCTGATCGACCGCTTCGCCGCCGAGCAGCCCGACAAGACCTACGCCGTCTTCCCCGACATGTCGGAGTGGACCTACGCGCAGATGAAGGACCTGGTGGTGCAGACCGCCATCGGCCTCCAGCGGCTGGGGGTGAAGCAGGGCGACCACGTGCTGGTCTGGCTGCCCAACGGACCGGACATCCTGCGCATGTGGTACGCGCTGAACTACATCGGCGCGGTCAACGTGCCGATCAACACCGCCTACAAGGGCAAGCTGCTGGAGCATGTGGTCGAGAACTCGGACGCCGAGCTGATCGTGGTGCACGCGCAGCTCGCCCCCCGGCTCGCCGACATCGACCGCGCGAAGCTCAGGCGCGCGGTGATCCTCGACGGCCCGCCCGATCCGGTGGCGGACCTGGAGATGCACCCCGCCGACGCCGTGCTGCCCCAGGGCGGGGAACTGGCGCCGCTGGACCGCCCCATCGCGCCCTGGGACACGATGTCGATCATCTACACCTCCGGCACCACCGGGCCGTCCAAGGGGGTGCTGAGCAGCTACATGCACCTCTACGCCTCGGCGAAGGTGGCGCAGGTCGAGCCGACCGACCGGCAGATGGTGAACCTGCCGATGTTCCACGTCGGCGGCACGTTCCCCTGCTACCGGATGCTGCAGACCGGCGCCTCGCTGTCGATGATCGAGAGCTTCAGGACCGAGGAGTTCTGGGACGTGGTCCGGCGCACCGGCACCACCTACGTGATCCTTCTGGGCGTCATGGCCCAGTTCCTCGCCAAGCAGCCGCCGCGGCCCGACGACGCCGACAACCCGCTGCGGCGCTGCCTGATCATCCCCTACGACTTCGACACCCGCCCCTTCGCCGAGCGCTTCGGCGTCGACACCTACACCATGTTCAACATGACCGAGATCAGCTGCCCGCTGGTCTCGGAGATCAACTCCACCGTGCTCCACGCCGCCGGCCGCCCGCGCGAGGGCGTGGAGGCCCGCGTGGTCGACGAGAACGACTGCGAGGTTCCCGTGGGCGCGGTCGGCGAGCTGGTGCTGCGCGCCGACTGCCCCTGGACGATGACCCACGGCTACTACAAGAACCCCGAGGCGACCGCGAAGTCCTGGCGCAACGGCTGGTTCCACACCGGCGACGGCTTCCGCACGGACGCGGAGGGCAACTTCTACTTCGTCGACCGCATCAAGGACGCGATCCGAAGGCGGGGGGAGAACATCTCCTCCTACGAGGTGGAGGCCGAGGTGCTGGCCCATCCCGACGTCGCCGAGTGCGCCGTGGTCGCCGTGCGCTCGGAGGTGTCGGAGGACGAGGTGCTCGCCGTCGTCGCCCCCGTGGCCGGCAGGACGCTGAGCGCGGAGGATCTGACGCATTTCCTGCTGCCCCGCATGGCGCATTTCATGGTCCCGCGCTACGTTCGCATCGTGAACGAGCTGCCGCGCACGCCCACGGCCAAGGTCCGCAAGATCGAGCTGAGGGAGGCCGGCGTCACTCCCGACACCTGGGACCGGGAGGCCGCGGGCATCCGCGTGCGGCGGGAGAAGATCGGTGCGTGAGGATGCGCGCGCCGCGGCCAAGGAGGCGGGAGCGAGAGATGGACGATCACGGCCCCGCACCCGAACCGGAAGCCGGCCCGGTCGTCCTCGGCCCCAAGGAGGAGCGGCGCGAGAAATCCGACCGCCGCATGTTGCGCGCGGCCATCGCGCTGATCTCCAAGCACGGCTCGGTGGGGGCCTCGATGGCCCAGATCGGGCTGGACGCGGGCTATTCCCGCGGCCTGCCGGCGCAGCGCTTCGGCGCCAAGCTCAAGCTGCTGGAGACGGTGGCCGACGTCACGGCGGAGCGCTTCGACCAGCTGGTGGCCGAGCGCACGGCGGGCCTGAGGGGCCTGGCGGCGCTGGACGCGCGCATCCGCGCGCAGATGGAGGCGGTGCGCGACGCGCCCGAGGCGGCGACGGCCGTCTATCACCTGATGGTCGACGCCATCGGCTCGGTCCCCGAGCTGAAGCCCCGCATCGCCGCCCTGCACGAGGGCTACCGCCGCACCATCCGCAAGCATGTGCTGGAGGCCCGCCAGATGGGCGAGCTGCAGGAGGGCGTGGACGTCGAGGAGACGGTGCGCGCCATCCAGGGCGTGATCTCGGGCCTGTGCCTTCAGGCGCTGATCGCGGGCGACACGGCGCGCCTGGGCCGCGACGGAGAGGTTGCGGCGAATCTGCTGATCGCGAGCATTCGAAAGACGAGCTGACCGCCGCCCCCCGGATTCCCCGGGCGCGGACGGGCGCCATGGGAGGAGACCGGGAATGAGCGAAATCGAGCTGGAGTCCGAGGTGGCCGGCGTGGTCCTGAGCCTGACCGCCGCCGCGGGGGCCACCGTCGCCGAGGGCGACGAGATCATGGTCATCGAGTCCATGAAGATGGAGATCCCGGTGCTCGCCACCGGCCCCGGCGTGCTGGCCTCGCTGGCGGTCGAGGAGGGCGAGGCCGTCTCCGAGGGCCAGGTCCTGGCGAGGATCCGCCCGTGAGCGACCGCAAGCCCCCCGACGCGGCCGCCGAGATGGACGGACTGCTGGAGGCGCTCGCCTCCGACCGGGCCGCCACGCTGGACGCCGCCCGCCCCGCGGCCGTCGCGAAACAGCGCAAGCGCGCGGGAATGACCGCGCGTGAGCGCATCGCCCACCTGGTCGACCCCGGATCGTTCCGCGAGGTCGGCCAGCTCGCCCGCGAGGCCGACGCCGCGCCGGGCGAGCGCCCCGCCGACGGCATCGTCACCGGCGGCGCGATGATAGAGGGCCGCCCGGCGGTGGTCCTCGCCCAGGATTTCATGACCATGGGCGGCTCCTCGGGCGAGCTTGGCGGCAAGAAGCTGCACATGGCCGTGCGCCGCTCGATCCGCGAGGGCGCGCCGCTGGTGATGCTGCTCGACGGCGGCGGCCACCGCATCCAGATCGGCCAGAGCTCGCGCCGCTACGCGCCCTCGACGACCACCTTCCAGGAGTTCGCGCGCCTCTCCGGCTGGGCCCCGATGGCGGCCGCCATGCTGGGGGCGGGCTTCGCGGCGCCGACCAACTTCGCGGGGCTCGCCGACTTCATCGCCATGGTCCGCGGCCAGTCCACGATGGGCCTCGCCGGCCCGGCGCTGGTGAAAGCCGGAACCGGGGAGGACGTCGACAAATTTGAACTCGGCGGCGCCCAGGCGCAGGTCGACCGCAACGGCATCGCCGACCTCGGGGTCGAGGACGAGGCCGCCGCCCTCGACAGCCTCAAGCGCTTCCTCAGCTACCTGCCGAGCAACGCCCGCGCGCCGATGCCGATCACCGCGGCCCCTGCGGAAGACCGGTCTCGCGCGGAAGCCCTGCGCGGCCTGGTCCCGGCCAACACCCGAAAAGCCTACGACGTGCGCCGGGTGATCGACCTGGTGATGGACGAGGGCTCGGTCTTCGAGGTGAAGCCGACCTATGCGAAGAACGCCGTCACCTCGCTGGCCCGGCTCGCTGGCCGGCCCGTGGGGGTGATCGCGAACCAGGCGATGAGCCTGGGCGGCATGCTCACCGGGCCGGCTTGCGACAAGGTCGCCCATTTCGTGGCGCTGTGCGACGCCTTCGGCCTGCCGCTGGTCTATTTCATCGACGTCCCCGGCTTCTCGATCGGCTCGCCGGCGGAGAAGGCGCAGCTCGGCCGGCGCTCCGCCAAACTGATCTACGAGCTGGGCCACGCCACCGTCCCGCGGGTCTCGGTGGTCCTGCGCAAGGGCTATGGCCTGGGCTACGTCGCCATGGCCGGCGGCCGCAGCTTCGAGGCGGACGCGGCGCTCGCCTGGCCCACGGCCGAGATCTGCGCGATGTCCATCGAGGGCGCCGTCGACGTCGTCAACGCCCGCCGCTTCGCCGAGATGAAAGCGGCCGGAGAGGACCCCGCGCCCGAGCGCGCCCGCCTGATCGCCCAGATGCGGGCCGAGGTGACCCCCTTCGGCGGCGCCGAGTCCTTCGGCCTCGACGACATGATCGACCCCGCCGACACCCGCCCCCGCATCATCGAGGCGCTGGAGCGGGCGCCGGCCCGCCGCGACCTCGCCATGCCGCCCAAGATCCGCTCGATCTGCCCGATCTGACGCGCCGGAGACGTCCCCATGACCCAAGCCCGCCCCGGGCCCCTCGCCGGCCTGCGCGTCGTCGAGATGGCCGCCATCGGTCCCGTGCCCTTCGCCGGAACCATGCTCGCCTCGATGGGCGCCGAGATCCTGCGCATCGAGCGCCCCGGCAAGCAGTTCGCGCCCACCGACGTCACCGCCCAGGGCCGCGAGTTCGTGACCCTCGACCTCAAGGACCCCGCCGACCAGGCCCGCGCGCTGGACCTGATCGCCGCCGCCGACCTGCTGCTGGAAGGCTTCCGGCCGGGGGTGATGGAGCGTCTGGGCCTCGGCCCCGACAAGGCCCTCGCCCGCAACCCCGCGCTGGTCTACGGCCGGATGACCGGCTGGGGGCAGGAGGGGCCGCTGGCCTCGGCCCCCGGTCACGACATCAACTACATCGCCATCACCGGCGCCCTGCATGCCATCGGCACGGCCGAGCGCCCCACCCAGCCGCTGAACCTGGTGGGCGACTACGGCGGCGGCGCGCTCTACCTCGTGGTCGGCGCGCTGGCGGCGCTGCGCGAGGCCGCCGCCACCGGCCGCGGGCAGGTCGTCGACGCCGCCATGTGCGACGGCGCGCTGAACCTGCTGCTCCCCTACTCGATGGGCCGCAACACCGGCGGATGGGTGGGAGAGCGGGAGAAGAACCTGCTCGACGGCGGCGCCCATTTCTACGGGTCGTTCGAGTGCAAGGACGGCAAATTCTTCTCGCTGGGCGCGATCGAGCCGCAGTTCTACGCCGAGTTCCGCCGTCTCTGCGGGCTGGAGGGTCCGGAGTGGGACGCCCAGCTCGACAAATCCGCCTGGCCCGCGCTGCGCGAGAAGGTGCGGGCGGTGATGAAGACGAAGACGCGGGACGAGTGGACCGCGATCCTCGAGGGTTCGGACGTCTGCGCGGCGCCGATCCTGGACTACGAGGAGGCGCAGCAGCACCCGCACCTGAAGGCCCGCGGCGCCTTCGTGGACGGGCCCGCCGGGCCGCAGCCGGCCGCGGCGCCGCGCTTCTCGGGTCACCCGCGGCCTGCGCCTGCGCGACCGCCCGCCGCGCCGCTCGCCGTTGACGAAGCGCTCGCGCGCTGGACGGATGCGGCGAAATAACCAAAGCGAAATGACCAAGGGAGGTCTCTGAATGACGATCCGCCGCCTGCTGATCGCGAACCGTGGCGAGATCGCCGTCCGCATCGCCCGCACCGCCGCCGAGATGCGCATCGAGACGGTCGCCGTCTTCCCCGAGGATGACGCCAAGACCCTGCACGTGCGCGCCTGCGACCATGCCGAGCCCATCCCCGGCCGCGGCGCCCGCGCCTACCTGGACGCGCAGGCCCTCGTCGCCGCCGCCCAGCGGGCCGGCGCCGACGCGGTGCACCCGGGCTACGGGTTCCTCTCCGAAAGCGTCGCTTTCGCCAGGGCCTGCGAACATGCCGGGCTGACCTGGGTCGGGCCGACGCCGGCGTCGCTGGCGCTGTTCGGCGACAAGGTCGAGGCGCGGGCGCACGCCGCGCGCCACGACGTGCCCACCATCCCCGGCTCTTCCGGCCCGGTGGACGCGGCGGGGGCCGAGGCGGTGTTCGACCAGCTCCCCGAGGGCGCAGCCCTGGTCATCAAGGCCGTCGCCGGCGGCGGCGGGCGGGGGATGCGCGTGGTCCATGCCCGCGAGGAAATCGCCGAGGCCCACGCCCGCTGCACCTCCGAAGCCGCGGCCGCCTTCGGCGACGGCGCGGTCTACGCCGAACGGTTCCTCCCCGCCGCCCGCCACATCGAGGTCCAGGTGCTGGGCGACGGAACCGGCGAGTGCCTGCATCTGCTCGAGCGCGACTGCACCCTGCAGCGCCGCCACCAGAAGGTGCTGGAGATCGCGCCCGCCCCGGGCCTCGACGCCGCCGCGCGGGAGGCGCTGGTCTCCCACGCGCTGAAGCTGGCGCGGGCGGGGGACTATCGCAGCCTCGGCACCTTCGAGTTCCTCGCGCTGCCCGACGCTTCGGAGGTCTTCTTCATCGAGGCCAACCCCCGCATCCAGGTCGAGCACACCGTGACCGAGGAGATCCTCGGCCTCGACCTCGTGCGCCTGCAGCTGGAGATCGCCTCGGGCCGCACGCTGGCGGAGCTGGGGCTGGCGCAGAAGATGGTGCCGCAGCCCTCGGGCTACGCGATCCAGGCGCGGGTGAACGCCGAGCGGATGGACGCCAGGGGGCAGGCGCGGCCCTCGGTCGGCAAGCTGACCAAGTGGGAGCCGCCCTTCGGCCCCGGCGTGCGCATCGACACGCTGGCCTATTCGGGGTGGGGCAACTCGCCGGCCTATGACAGTCTGATCGCCAAGGTGATCGTGCACTCCCGCTCGCCCGACTTCGGCGATGCGCTGCGCAAGATCGACCGGGCGCTGGGCGAGCTGAAGGCCGTCGGCATCGAGACCAACGCCCGCTGGCTGCGCGCGCTGGCCCGGCGGCCGGAGGTCGAGGGCTACGCCGTCACCACCCGCTTCATCGAAAGCGTGGCCGGGGAGCTCGCCGAGGCCGCCGCCGCCCTCCCCGACCCAGCCGCGGAGGAGGAGACCGCGGAAACCGCCCAGGCCGCGAAGGCCGAGGCGCTGCCCGAGGGCGCGATCCCGCTCGCCGCCCCCACCATCGGCACGGTCACCCAGGTCCCCGAGCCCGGCGCCCGCCTGCGCCGGGGCGAGGTGGCGGCCCTGATGGAATCCATGAAGATGGAGCATGCGGTGACCTCGCCCGTCTCCGGCGAGGTGCTGAAGGTGCTGGCGGCGGCCGGCGACACGCTCGACGAGGGCGCCCCGATCCTCGCCCTGATGCCCGACGCCGAGCAGGACGAGACCGAGGACGCCGCCGCCGCCGTCGACCTCGACCACATCCGCGCCGACCTGCAGGAAGTGCGCGACCGCCTCTACGCCGGCATGGACGAGAGCAAGCCCGACAAGGTCGCCAAGCGCCACGGCCGCGGCCAGCGCACGGCGCGCGAAAACCTGGCGAGCCTCGCCGATCCGGGGTCGTTCCAGGAATACGGCGGGCTGGTCATTGCAGCGCAGGCGGCGCGGCGGTCGGAGGACGATCTCGTCAAGAACACCACCGGCGACGGGGTGGTGACCGGGATCGGCACCATAAACGCGGAAAAATTCGGGACCGAGAAGGGGCGCTGCGCCTTCACCATCTACGACTACATGGTGCTCGCCGGCACCCAGGGGCAGCGGCACCACCGCAAGCTCGACCGCATCTTCACGATGGCCGGCGAATACCGGATGCCGATGATCGTGCTGGCCGAGGGCGGCGGCGGCCGGCCCGGCGAGACCGAGCGCAGGTCCGTCGCGGGGCTCGACGGGCCGTCCTTCGCGCGCTTCGCGGCGCTGTCGGGCAAGGCGCCGCTGGTGGGCGTGGTCTCGGGCCGCTGTTTCGCGGGCAACGCGGCGCTGCTGGGGTGCTGCGACATCATCATCGCCGACGAGAGCTCCAACATCGGCATGGCGGGGCCGGCGATGATCGAGGGCGGGGGCCTGGGGGTCTACGCCCCCGAGGACATCGGCCCCATCGACGTGCAGTCCAGGAACGGCGTCGTCGACATCCGGGTGAAGGACGAGGTGGAGGCCTGCGCGGCCGCCAAGAAATACATCTCCTACTTCCAGGGCGACGAGGCCGAGTGGACCGCCCCCGACCAGCGCCTCCTGCGCCACGCGATCCCCGAGAACCGCCTGCGCGCCCATGACGTGCGCCACGTGATCGAGACCATGTCCGACGACGGCTCGGTGCTGGAGCTGCGGCGCGAGTTCGGCCTCGGCATCGTCACGGCGCTGGTCAGGATCGAGGGCAAGCCCTTCGGCCTGATCGCCAACGACAGCCGCTACCTGGGCGGCGCCATCGACGCGCCGGCGGCGGACAAGGCGGCGCGGTTCCTGCAGATCTGCGACACCTTCGGGCTGCCGGTGATCTCGCTGGTCGACACGCCCGGCTTCATGGTGGGGCCGGAGGCGGAGAAGACCGCGCTGGTGCGCCATGTCTCGCGCATGTTCGTGGCGGCCGCCGGCATCACCGTGCCGATCTTCGCGGTGGTCCTGCGCAAGGGCTACGGGCTGGGCGCCATGGCGATGACCGGCGGCGGCTTCCACGAGAGCCTGTTCACCATCTCCTGGCCCACCGGCGAGTTCGGCGGCATGGGGCTGGAGGGCGCCGTGCACCTCGGCTTCCGCAAGGAGCTGGAGGCCAAGACCGACCCCAAGGAGAAGCAGGCGCTGTTCGACGAGCTGCTGGCGAAGATGTACGCCTCCGGCAAGGCGATCCAGGCGGCGATCACCGCCGAGCTCGATGCGGTCATCGACCCGGTGGAGACGCGCCAGTGGATCCTCGCGGGCCTGCGCTCGGTCCCCGCCGAGCGGCTGACGGGCGGCAAGGGCCGGACCTACATCGACGCCTGGTGATCGGCCGGGGCCGGCGGCGCGCCGCCGGCCCCGCAGGGCGCGCCCCGGGCCTGACCCGGGGCCTCCCGCCGCCCGCCCCGCACGCGCCGGGCGGGCGGCGGCGCGTCGGGCGGGAGCGGCGGCGCCCTCAGGGCGTCACGACGTCGAACTGCATGTCGAACCGGTCGAGCATCGCGAAGAGGCCCGTGACGGCGGAGGCGTCGCCCTCCACGCGCATCAGCCCCTGCGCCACGGCGTCCTCGGGCGTCAGACGCGCGAGCGTCAGCTCGACCAGCGTGGCGCGGGTCAGGCGGGCGCAGGCGTCGGGGGAGGGCGCGGCCTTTCCGACGATCTGGCTCAGGGTCTCGTTGGACAGGGTCTGGGCCACGCGCGCCCCCTCGGGGCCGGCGTCGGTCACGTGCCAGTCGATCGTCCAGCGCATGCCAACGGCCTTCGAGGCGTCCAGCCGCACCGCGATGAAGTCGAAGAGGATGTCGAGCGACACCGCGTTCAGCAGATCCGGGCTCAGCATCGGCGTGGGGGGCAGGCGGATGACGCCGCGGCGCAGCTCCTGCGCGCCGTAGAGGTAGGCGTTGCGCCAGGTGGCGGACTCGGCCTGGTAGCCGAGCTGCTCGAACGCGTCCGCGGCCAGGGCGCGGGCGGCCGCGTTCTCGGGGTCCGCGAACAGCACGTGGTAGAGCACCTGCGCCACCCAGCGGTATTCGCCGCGGTCGAAGTCCGCCTGCGCCTTGGCGATCACCGAGCCGGCGCCGCCCATGTAGTCGAGGTATTTCCTCGCGGCCTCCCTGGGGGGCAGCGGCTCGAGGTTGGCCGGGTTGCCGTCGTACCAGCTCAGGTAGCGCTGGAAGACCGCCTTCACGTTGTGGCTGACCGTGCCGTAATAGCCCCGCATGCGGAAATCGCTTTCCAGAGAAGGGGGCAGGGTCACCGCCTCGGCGATCTCGGCCGGGCGCCAGCCGAGGTTCATCAGCCGCACCGTCTGGTCGTGGATGTGCTTGTAGAGGTCGCGCTGCCGCTCGAGGAAGTCGCGGATCTCGGCCGAGCCCCAGGTGGGCCAGTGGTGCTGGCAGATCAGCGCCTCGGTCCGGTCGGCGAAGCGGTCGACGGCGTCGGCGAGGTAGTGGGACCAGATCCGCGGGTCGCGCACCTCGGAGCCGCGCAGCGGGCAGAAGTTGTGCAGGAGCGGCGTCGCGTTCTCCGCCATGTTCAGGACCTTCAGGCCCGGAAAGAACATGTGCATCTCCGCCGGCGCCTCGGTGCCGGGGGCGAGGTGGAAGACCACCTCGACGCCGTCGATCACGTGCGTCTCCACCGGCTCGACGATCAGCCGGGTGGGGGCGATCAGGGTGGCCGGCCCGCGACCGGGACCTTTGCCGAGGCCCGCGTCCACCTGGCCTTTCGGGCCGGGGCGCACCAGCGCGCCCATCTGGAACTGCGCGCGCCGGGTCATGGCGACGCCGGCGAGCACGTTCTCGCCCCCCAGCGCCTCCATGAACCCGTCGGGCGCGATCACCGCGGCGCGGCCTTCGGCGGCGTCGGCGGGGTCGAGCACGCCATGGGCGCCGCCGTAGTGGTCGACGTGGCTGTGGGTGTAGATCAGCGCCTTCACCGGCCGGCGGCCGCGGTGGGCGTAGTAGAGCTCCAGCGCCGCCGTCGCGGTGGCGGGCGTCTGCAGGCAGTCGATCAGGATCACGCCCGTCTCGCCCTCGACCACCGTCATGTTGGCGAGGTCCATGCCGCGCAGCTGGTAGACCCCGTCCACCACCTTGAAGAGGCCGTTGTTCATGTTCAGCCGCGCCAGACGCAGCAGGCTGGGGTGGACGGTGTCGATCTCCGCGTCGCCGTCGAGGAAGGCGTAGGCCGAGAGATCCCAGGCCAGGCGCCCGTCCTCGCGCGCGATGCGCCCGCCGTCGGGGACGGGGGCGACGAGGCCGCGGGCGGCGTTCTGCGCGTCGCGGGTCTGCGCGAAATCCAGCTTCTCGCGCACCGCGGCGTGGATGGCGCGGGTCAGCGGCTCGGCCGCGCGCCGGGGGTCCTCGGGGGGGACGGCTTGGGTGGTCATGGGCGCTCTCCCTGGCGGTTCGGGCGCGGGGTCGCCGCGCGAGGTTGGCGCAAGATTGAATGCAGAGGCATTAAGTTTCAGCCGGACCTCCCGTGCCGCCGGCCTTGCTCCATGCCCTCCGGCGCCGCGTAATCACCTCCCATGGAGAATGAATCGCCGCACCCGCTCGCGCCTGTCCGAGATACGCGTTGCCGCTGAAATAATGAAGAGATATTAGTCGGGCGGCGACAATCGGAGGCGCAGCCGCTCATGTCCGACCTCGATCCCGCGCAGGACGGGCCGCCGCCCGCGGGCGAGGGCAAGGTCGGCGCGCGCGACCGGCGGGGGCGGGACACGCGCATGGCGCTGATCCTCGCGGCGGAGCGGGTGTTCGCGGCCGAGGGCATCGCCAACACCCCCCTGCGCCAGGTGGCCAAGGCCGCGAAGCAGCGCAACGCCTCGGTGGTGCAGTACTATTTCGACTCGCGCGAGGCGCTGGTGGCGGCGATCCTCGCCCTGCGCGCCCGCCCCGCCGACCGGGTGCGCGCGGGGATGCTGGCGGCGATGCGCGCCGCCGCGGGCGAACGCCCCCTCGCGCCCGAGGAGATCGCGCGCGCGATGGTCGAGCCGATGGCCGACCACCTGCGGGGCGAGCGGCCGGGGCATTTCATCCGCCTGTGCTCGCAGATCTGGCACGACCGGCCGGTCTGGCGCCATGTGGACGCCGGCCCCGACGCCCGCGCCCTGGCGCTCTGCCGCGAGGCATTGGCCGAGGCGCGCCCCGACCTGCCGCCGCCGCTGCTGCGCCAGCGCTACGGGCTGGCCTTCCAGACCCAGGTCGCAGGGCTCGGCCGGCTGGAGCAGGTGCGCGAGGCGACGGGGGAGGGCTGGGACGCAGGCCTCGCCGAGGTGCAGATCGCGGCCGTGGTCGACGCGGTGACCGCGGTGCTGGCGGCCCCGGTCTCGGTCCGCACGCTGGCGGCGATGCGCAAGGCGGGGATGGGCTGAGCGCCCGCCCCCGCCCCGCCGCTCAGATCGAGACGCAGATCTTGCCGAAATGGGCGCCGCTCTCCTCGTAGCGGAAGGCCTCGGCGAGCGCGTCCAGCGGGAAGCTGCGGTCCACCACCGGGCGCAGCTTCATCGCGTCCAGCGCCCGCACGAAGTCCCGCTGGTGGGTGCGCGAGCCCACGATCAGGCCCTGCAGGCGCTGCTGGCGGGCCATCAGCAGGGCGGTCGGGATCTCGCCCGAGCGCCCGGTCAGCACGCCGATCAGCGCCAGATGCGCGCCGGGCCGGCCGGCGACGATCGACTGCGCGAGCGTGCCCGGGCCCCCGACTTCGACCACCAGGTCGACGCCGCGCCCGCCCGTCAGGCGGCGCATCTCCGCGCCCCACTCGGGCGTGGTCCGGTAGTTGACGACGTGATCGGCGCCCAGCGCGGTCAGCCGCTCCAGCTTCGCGTCGGACGAGGAGGTGGCGATCACGCGCGCCCCCATCGCCTTGGCGAGCTGCAGCGCGTAGATCGAGACGCCCCCCGTCCCCAGCACCGCCACCGTGTCGCCGGCCTTCAGCCCGCCGTCCACCACCAGCGCGCGCCAGGCGGTCAGCCCCGCGGTGGTGATGGTGGCGGCCTCCTCGTGGGTCCAGCCCTTCGGCGCAGGGGTGAACCAGGTCGCGGGCAGCACGACCTGCTCGCGCGCGAAGCCGTCGCGCCCGTCGCCTGGGACGGTCGAGAAGTCGAAGGGCCGCTCGTCGCCCGCCTGCCACTCGGGGAAGAAGCAGGAGACGACGGCGTCGCCCCTCGCGAACTCGCTCACGCCCTCGCCCACCGCCTCGACCACGCCGGCGCCGTCGGCCATGGGGATGCGCCCGTCGGGCAGGGCGCCCGGCAGCGAGCAGACGCGGTAGTCGTGGTAGTTCAGCGAGCTCGCCTTCACCCGCACCAGGATCTCGCCCGGGCCGGGGGCGGCGGGGGCGTCGACCTCGGCCATCGTCAGGTTGTCGAGCCCGCCCGGCGCCTTGAGGGTCACCTGTTTCATGCGATCGCCTTTCCTGTTCGCGCGTCCTTCGGGGGCCGCCGTGCGGACCCCCGGGGAGAAGCTAGTCCCCGGACCAGCCCGCCAAGGCAAGCCCGGGCCGCGAGGCGCGCGCGCAGGCCCGGCTCTCAGGCCACCGCGGCGGCCGGGGGGCGGGGGGCGAGGGTCGCGACCGAGACCGCGCCGAAGCCCTTCATCCGCGAGGTGCGGGGGCGCAGGAGGGCGAACTCCTCCGACAGGTCGGCGGCCGCGCTCTCGCACACCGTGATCTCCATCGGGTCCGACAGCGCCTGCAGGCGCGCGGCGAGGTTCACCGCCGGGCCGAACACGTCGTAGACGTATTTCTGCACCCCCACGACCGAGCCCACCACCGGCCCCGAGGCCAGCCCGATCCGCGCCCGCCAGCGGTGCGGGTGGGTCTGGTTGCGCCGGTGCAGGTAGCGGATCATCTTGCTCGCGCAGCGCGCGGCCGAGAGCGTGTGCTCGGGGTTCGCGTGCGGCAGGCCGGCGACGGCCATGTAGCAGTCGCCGATGGTCTTGATCCGCTCGCAGCCATGCATCTCGCCGATCCGGTCGAAGGCGGTGAACAGGTCGTTGAGCTCCGCCACCGTGGTGGTCGGATCGGCCGAGGCCGCCATCTCGGTGAAGCCCACGAAGTCGAGCATGATCACCGACACCGGCTCGAACAGGCGCGGGGCGACGGAGCCGAAGGTCTTGTACTCGTCGTAGACCGTGCGGGGCATGATGTTCAGCAGCAGCTTCTCCACCTGCACCTTCTCGCGCTCCAGCTCGCGGTTGCGGCGCTCGGTCAGGGCCACGTAGCTGTCGATCATCGCCTCCGTCTCCTTGAGGCGGGAGACGTTCTGGCACTCCAGCACCAGGATCGGGCGGTCGTCGTGCATCGCCCGGCGGACCCGGGTCTCGAGGATCAGCTCGCGACGCTTCGGGCGCGCGCGCAGCTCCAGCGCGGGGCCGTCGACGGCGGCGAGCAGGGTCTCGGGCGGCAGCGCCTCGACCGCCGCGGCGACGGGGACGCCGGGCTCCGCCGCGGGGTAGAGCGCGGCGAAGGCGGGGTTGCGGAACAGGATCGTCAGCGACGGCGCGTCGACCAGGCACAGCCCGACGCCCATCGCGTCGAGCAGCTTCGCGGAGATGTTCGGGGGCGGCATGGCGGTCTCCTCATCCCACGATCAGCGGGCGGCGCGCCTCGACGGCGGCCAGCACCGCGCGCCGGTCCTCGTCCGAGAAGCCGGAGTCGGCGAGCGTGGCCGAGATCAGCGCGGCGATCTCGTCGAAATGCGCATGGGTCACGCCCAGGTGGGCGTGGGCGCGCGCCAGACGCTCCTCGGCGAAGCTGGCGGGGCCGCCCAGCAGCATGGCCATGAACTTGGTCTGGTGGTCGATCAGGCGGGCCATGTCGACCTGCTCGAAGAACGGCCCGACCAGGTCGCTGTCGAGCGCGCGGTCGTAGAAGTCCATGATCACGCCGCGCAGGACGGACATGCCGCCATATTTCTCGAACAGCGGCAGGGAGCGGGAGGCGGCGACGCGGGCGGCGGACATGGCAGGGACCTCGCAACTGGGGGAGGGGCGCGGGGCCGAAGGGGGCGGCCCCGCGCGACAGGCTCAGGCGCGGTAGACGATGATCTCGGCGTATTCGGCCGGCACGATCATCGCGGTCTCGTCGACGGAGGCCTCGCGGGCCAGCGCCGCGAGATCCGCCTCCAGGGCCGCGGCGCCCTCGGGGCCGACGGCGAGGAAGGCCTTGTTCATCGGCCCGTAGACCCGGCGCCACAGCTCGATCCAGTGGGCGGGGGAGCGGAAGCGGAACACGAACTCGCGCCGGTTGAACTCGATGGCGCGGGCGCCCGGACGGAGCAGCGCGTCGATGCGCGCCTCCGCGCCCCACTCGAGCGGCGAGCGCACGCCGGGCGGCGGGGGGACGTGGCGGCCGATGGTGCGGAACAGCTGGCCGATGAAGCCCTCGGGCGTCCAGTTGGCCAGTCCGATGCGCCCGCCGGGGCGGCAGACGCGGGCCAGCTCGCCCGCCGCGGCCTCCTGGTCGGCGGTGAACATCACCCCGAAGGTCGACAGCACGGCGTCGAAGGAGCCGTCGTCGAAGGGCAGGTCCTCGGCGTCGGCCACGCGGAAGGCGACGGGCAGGCGCTCGGCCTCGGCGCGGGCCATGCCGGCCTTCAGCCAGCTCTCCACATAGTCGGTCGAGACCACGTTGCAGAACCGCCGGGCGGCGGCGAGCGTGGCGTTGCCGTTGCCTGCGGCCACGTCCAGCACCCGGTCGTCGGGCCGCAGGTCCATGGCCTCGGCCAGGCGCTCGCCGACGATCTGCAGGGTGGCGCCGACGGCGGGATAGTCGCCGGCGGCCCAGGTCGCCTGCTGCTTCGCCTTCACCGCGGTCAGGTCCGCCGTGGCGGGGGTTTCGATGTTCATGGGCCGTCTCCTTGCGGTCCGGGTCGACGTTCAACGAGGCGGACCATGCCGCAGGCGGCCCGTCCGGGCTTGCAGGCGGTCTGCAGGCGGTCTGGAGAAACCTGCAGATCCCCGGGAAAACCCTGCGCAGCGCTGCGTCATTGGTTCGGCGCCGGTTTCGGGTTACCGTTGCGGAAAGGATCCGCCATGCGCTTCGCCTTCGAGAGCTTCGAACTGGACGTGGACCGCGCCGAGCTCCGGCGCGACGGCGAGCCCGTGCCGATCGAGCCGCAGGTCTTCGACCTGCTGCACCTGCTCGTCTCCGCCGGCGACCGCATGGTCACGCGCGAGGAGATCTTCGAGCGGATCTGGGGCGACCGCATCGTCTCGGACGCCGCCCTGTCGAGCCGGGTGCGCGACGTGCGCCGCGCCATCGGCGACGACGGCCGGGCGCAGCGCCTGATCCGCACCGTCCACAGCCGCGGCCTGCGCTTCGTGGGCCAGGCCGCGGTGCTGGACGACGCGCCCGAGGCGCCGCCGCTCCCGCCGGCCGGGGCGGCCCCGCCCGAAGAGGCGCCCTGCGCCGCCCACGACCCGCTCGACCGTCCGGCGGTGGCGGTGCTGCCGTTCGAGGATCTCTCGGACGCGCCCTCGCCGATGCTGGCCGACGCGGTCGCCGACGAGGTGGCCGCCGCGCTGGCGGCCTGGCGCTCGTTCCCGGTGATCTCGCGCAACTCCGCCTTCCGCTTCCGCGCGAGCCCGCTGGGCGCGCCGGAGATCGGGGCGGCGCTGCGGGCGCGCTACCTGGTCTCGGGCTCGATCCGCCGCACGGGCGGGCGCATCAAGGTGCAGGCGGCGCTGGTCGACGCGCAGAGCGACCGGAGGCTGTGGGACGAGCGCTTCGCCCGCGACCTCGACGAGCTGCGCGACGTCGAGGAGGAGATCGCCGCCCAGGTCGCCGCCGCCATCGTCCCCGAGCTGGAGGGCGCCGAGGCCCGCCGCGCCCACCGCCGCCCGCCCGGCGACCTGGGCGCGTGGGAGCTGGCGATGCGCGCCTCCTGGCTGATCGCCTCGGGCCTGGAGCACCACCCCGAGGCCGAGCGCCTGGCGCTGCGCGCCGCCGAGCTCGCCCCCGGCTGGGCGCTGCCGCTGACCCTGATCGCCACGGCCCGTTTCCAGCAGGCGATGTCGGGGTTCTCCGCCGCCGACAGCCGCGGCGCCTTCTCCTCGACGCTCGAGGCCGCCCGGCAGGCGCTGGACATCGACCGCGGGTCGTGGGTGGCGCATGCGCTGGCCGCGGTGGGGGAGCTGTGGACCAACCGCAACCACGAGCGGGCGCTGCTGCATGTGACCCGGGCGATCGAGCTGAACCCTTCGGCCGCGGTGAACTACCATTTCGGCGGCTGCATCACCGGCTTCTCCGGCGACCCCGGGGCCGCGCGGGCGCATCAGGAGCGTCTGTTCCGCCTCGACCCCGTCTATCCCTACCGCGCGGTGATCGAGGCCGACCTCGGCCTGTGGCATCTGCTGGAGAAGTCCTGGGACGCCGCCGACGAGCGGCTGACCCGCGCGCGGAGCTGGGATCCCGCCTACGGGCGCGCCCACCAGCGGCGCATCGCCCTCGCGGGCCTGACCGGCGATCGCGACGCGGCGCTGGAGGCGGCGCGGCGGCTCTCGGATCTCGGGCTGCCGCTGGAGTTCGAGGGGATCATGGCCACCTACCCGTTCCGCAACCCCGACCATGCGGAGATGTTCGGGGAGGGTCTGCGCCGCTCCGGCGTCAACTTCCGGCCGGGTCCGCGCGCCGGGCTCTAGGAAATAAACCGACCGACCGTTTTGTTATTGATGCCGGCGCCCGCCGGCGTCATGGTGCCCCCGGATCGGAAGGCGCCAGGGAGGGTCGCGGCGGTGGCATTGCGGACGCGGGTGACGGAGCTGCTCGGCATCGAGCATCCCATCGTGATGGGGGGATTGACGTTCTACGGCCGCGCGGAGCTCGCCTCGGCGGTCTCCAACGCGGGCGGGCTGGGGATGCTGACCGCGCTCACGCAATCCTCGCCCGAGGCGCTGGCGGCCGAGATCGCCCGCTGCCGGGAAATGACCGACCGGCCGTTCGGGGTGAACCTGACGATCCTTCCCACCATCGACCCGGTCCCCTACGACGCCTATCGCCGGGCGATCATCGAGGGCGGGGTGACGGTGGTCGAGACCGCCGGCCGCAACCCCGCCCCCCATGTCGAGGACCTGCGCGCCCACGGCGTGAAGGTGATCCACAAGTGCGCCTCGGTCCGTCACGCGCTGGCGGCCGAGCGGATGGGGGTCGACGTGATCTCCATCGACGGGTTCGAATGCGCGGGCCATCCGGGGGAGGAGGATATCGGGGGCCTGGTGCTGATCCCCGCCGCGGCCGACCGGGTGACGATCCCGATGATCGCCTCGGGCGGCTTCGCCGACGGCCGGGGGCTCGCCGCCGCGCTGGCGCTGGGGGCCGACGGGATCAACATGGGCACCCGCTTCTGCGCCACGGCCGAGGCGCCGGCCCACCCCGCGATCAAGGACTTCCTCGTCGCCAACGACGAACGGGCGACGAACCTGATCTTCCGCTCGCTCCGCAACACCGCGCGGGTGGCGAAGAACCGGGTCTCGGACGAGGCCGTGGCCCGGCTCTCGGCGCCCGGCGCGGGGTTCGAGACGGTGGCGGAGCTGGTCTCGGGCAAGCGCGGGCGCGAGGCGCTGGTCTCGGGCGACGTGGACGGCGGCATCATCTGGGCCGGGCAGGCGCAGGGCCTGATCCACGACGCGCCCCCCTGCGCCGAGCTGATCGCGCGGATCGTGGCCGAGGCCGAGGCGATCATCGACACGCGCCTGACGGGGATGCGGGCATGAGCGGCCGCACCCCGATCGAGGCGGCGAAGGCGCGGATGGAGGCGACCTTCGCCCGCTGGACCCGCGAGACGACCCTCGCCGAGATGCGCGCCGACTTCGACGCCGCGCTGGGCGGGGCCGAGGCGCCCCCCAGCCGCCCGGTCGAGGTCGCCGGCATGCCCGGCGCCTGGTTCGGGCCCGAGCCGGATCCGGCGTCTGGACAGGGCGCGATCCTCTACATCCACGGCGGCGGCTATCAGGTCGGCTCGATCCGCTCCCACCGCGGGCTGATGCACCGGCTGGCGACCGCGGCGGGCCTGCCGCTGCTGGCCTTCGACTACCGCCTGGCGCCGGAGCATCGCCATCCCGCCGCGCTCGACGACTGCCTCGCCGCCTGGCGCTGGCTGCTGGCGCAGGGCCATGCGCCCGGGCGGGTCGCCCTCGCGGGGGACAGCGCCGGCGCGGCGCTGGCGCTGGCCACGATGCTTCGCGCGAAGCGGGAGGGCGAAGCGCTGCCCGGCGCCGCCGCGCTGCTCTCGCCCTGGCTGGACCTGGAGGCGACGGGCGAGTCGCTCGTCACCCGCGCGGGCCTGGACCCGATGACCCCGCGCGAGAAGCTGCTGGCGATGGCGCGGATCTACCTCGGGCGCGGGGGCGACCCGCGCGACCCGCTCGCCTCGCCGATCCACGGCGACTTCGCGGGCCTGCCGCCGACGGTGGTCCACGTGGGCGACCACGAGGCGATCCTGAGCGACTCGGAGACCTTCGCCGCCCGCGCCCGGGCGGCCGGAGTGGAGGTGACGCTCGAGGTCTGGCCCGAGATGATCCACCACTTCCAGATCTTCCCCGAGCTGCCGGAGGCCGGACGCTCGCTGGCCCGGATCGGGGCGTTCCTGCACGACCGGATCGGCTGAGCGCGACGGCCCCGCCGGCGGGGCCTCGCCTTGCGCCCAGAAATCGAATCATCTTTAGAATATCGCCATCGGAGCGTGGGCGCAGGATCCGCGGGGGGGGCGAGGGGAGGAGACGGCCATGGTGATGATCGAGGGCCCCACCTGGGAGGACGTCGCCGCGCGCTTCGCCTGGCGTGTGCCCGAGCGCTACAACGCCGCCCGCGACGCCTGCGACCGGCACGCGGGGCGCGCCAATCCCGCGCTGGCGGTCGAGACTCCTGCCGGCGTGATCCGCCACGGCTACGACGAGCTCGCCGACATGGCCGCCCGCTTCGCCCATCTGGTGCAGGGGCAGGGGCTGGGGCGCGGCGACTTCGTGGGGGTGCTGGCGCAGCCGGGCCTCGCCACGCCCGCGGCGACGCTCGGGGCCTGGAAGGCCGGCGCCGCGATCTGCCCGATGTCCACCCACTTCGCCCCCGAGGCGCTTGCCTTCCGCCTGCGCGCCGCCGGCATCGGCCTGCTGGTCGCGGACCGCGAGAACGAGGCCCGCGCGCGGGAGGCCGTCCGCCTCGCCGGGCGCCCGGTGCGGATCCTGGTCTCGGACGCGGGCGGGAGCGAGGCGGATTCGCTTCCCGCCGCGCTCGCCGGCCTGCCCTCGCGCTTCGAGACGGCGGACACCCGCGCCGACGACCCGCTGTCGCTGAACTTCACCTCCGGCACCACCGGCCAGCCCAAGGGGGTGGTGGCCCCGCATTCGCACCTGCTGGGGCAGGTGGCGGCGATGGAATGGCTCTACGACTACCCTCAGGCCGGCGAGGTGATCTGGTCGCCCGCCGAATGGGCCTGGCTGGCGGGGCACATGTGCACGCTGATGACCGGCCTGTTCCTGGGCATGACCGTGGTTGCCCGGCCCCGCGCCGGCGCCTTCGATCCGGCCGAGACCTTCCGCACCCTCGCCGAGCACGGGGTGAACCGGGTGTTCCTGGTGCCCACGATGCTGAAGATGATGCGCCAGGTCCCGCCCGCGCTGCAGCGCCGCGGCGAGCTGCAGGTGCGCGCCGTGATCACCGGCGGCGAGCCCTGCGGCGCCGAGCTCTACCGCTGGGTCGAGGAGGTCTTCGGCGCCCCGCTCAACGAGACCTTCGGGCAGACCGAATGCTCGACCCTGCTGGTCAACAACCAGCGCCGGATGACGGCGCCCCACGGCTGCCTCGGCCGCCCGGTTCCGGGCCACGTGGCGGCGATCGTGGACGACGCGGGGGCGCCGGCGCCCGCCGGCGAGATCGGGCAGATCGCGGTGCGCGGGCCGCATCCGATCCTGTTCCGCGAGTACCTCGGCGACCCGCAGGCCACCGCGGAGAAGTGGGCGGGCGAGTGGATGCTGACCGGCGATCTCGGGCGGCAGGATGCGCAGGGGTTCTTCTGGTACGTGGGGCGCGCGGACGACGTGATCACCTCCTCGGGCTACCGCATCGGGCCCTCGGAGGTGGAGGACGCGCTGATCGCTCACCCCGCCGTGGCGCTCGCCGCCGTCATCGGCCTGCCGGACCCCGAACGCACCGAGATCGTGGCGGCCTTCGTGCGGCTCGCCGAGGGCGCGGCCCCCTCCGACGCGCTGAAGGAGGAGCTGCGGCTCTTCGTGCGCGGCCGGCTCGCCCGGCACGAGGCGCCGCGGCGGATCGAGTTTGTGGACGACCTGCCCACCACCCCCACCGGCAAGCTGATGCGCAAGGCCCTGCGCGAGCGGATGCTGGCGGCGGAGCGGGCCTGAGGCGGAGCGGACGGGTCGGGGACGCGGCGGGTCCGGGCGCGCAGCGGGGGGCGCAGCCTGGCCGGCGGACGGCGGCCCGGGGCCGGCCCCGGCCTCAGTCCGGGCGGGCGCGCAGCCCGTCGACGGCCATGCGCGCGAAGTCGCGCGCGACCAGCTCGGCGGGGCCGTTCTCGGGCTTGAACCAGACGATCGACCAGCTCATCGCGCCCAGCAGCAGCATCCGGATCGCCGACATGTCCACGTCGGCGCGCAGCGCGCCCGAGGCCTGCCCCTCGCGCAGCAGCCCGCGCCACAGGGCCATGAACTGTCGCCCGTTGGCCGAATGCTGGAGCTGCAGCCGCGGCGGCACCTGGCCCAGCAGGCGGCTGATGGCGCGGGTGTAGTCGTTCTCGTCGATCAGGGTCAGCAGGTGGCATTCCAGCAGCAGGCGCAGGCGCTCGACCTCGGGCGTGCCCTCGGGGATCGTCTCCATCCGCGCGCGCACGGCGGCGTGGACCTGTTCGACGCCCGCGCGCATCACCTCGGCCACCAGCTCCTCGCGCGAGGCGAAGTGGTAGTAGAGGCTGCCGGTCTGCATCCGCGCGGTGCGCGCGATGTCCGAGAGGCGGGCGTCCGAATAGCCCTTGCGCGCGAAGACGAAGGCGGCGGCGTCGAGGATGCGGGCGCGGGTCTGCTCGGACTTGCTGGCGGGCGTCTCGCCGCGCTCCGCCCGCCGCGGGGGGCGGGGGGCGCCCTTGCGGGCGCGCTTCGCCGGGGATGTCTGCTGCGCGGCCTCGTCCATGTTCCGTTTCTACACCGCGTATCCGCCGTCGGCCATCAGCAACTGGCCGGTCACGTAGGCGGCCTCGGGCGACATCAGGAAGGCCGCGACCGAGGCGATCTCGGCCGCGGTTCCCAGCCGCCGGAGGGCGATGTTGGCGCGCGACTTCTCGACGAAGCTCTCGGTGAAATGGCCTGCGGCCTGCAGCGCGTCGAACATCCCGTCGCTCAGCATCCCCACGCCGACGGCGTTGGCGCGCACGCCGAAGCGCCCCTCCTCGACCGCGACGCCGCGCACCAGCGCCGCGATCGCGGCCTTGGGGGCGACCGAGAGCATGTCGGTCGCGGGATACCGCCCCAGCGCGGCGGTCGCCATCGCCACCAGCGGCCCGCGGCTGCGGCGCAGGTGGGGGAGGGCGGCGTGGATCGCGTGATAGGCGCCGAAGACGTCGTCCTCCATCGTGCGGCGGAACTGCTCGGGCGGGATCGCGCTGACATGGGCCATGCGGATGAAGGGGCCGTGGGCGGTGACCAGCCCCGCGAGCCCGCCCTGCGCCTCGGCGAGCGCGTCGACGGCGGCCGCGGTCGCCTCCGCGTCGGAGAGATCGAGAGGCAGGGCGAGGGCCCGGGCGCCGTCGCCGCGAAGCTCGGCGGCCAGCGTCTCCGCCCGCTCGCGGCCCGAGCGCCAGGCCAGCGCCACGCCCCAGCCGTCCTGCGCCAGCCGCCGCGCCGTGGCGGCCCCGATGCCGCCGCTGCCGCCCGTGATCAGCACCACGCCGGTTCCGTCCATGCGCCTCTCCCCTGTCCGCGCCGCCGTTCGGGCGGGCGCCATGATTCGAATCTTCATTAGATTAATGGTCTGAAGGAGCGAAGTGCAATCGGATTATATAATTGATTTTGTTATATAATATGCGACATGGGCCAACTTGATCGGGGGTTGATTCATAGTGTATGCCTTAAAGTCTACATAAGTGGCCGTGGCCGGCCGACAGAAGCCGGCGCCGCCGAAGGGGAGGTCGGGAATGAAGACGATGCTTGCGGGCGCGGCGCTGGCCGCGCTGCTCGGCGCCGCGGCCCAGCCGCTGCAGGCCGAGACGGTTCTGCGCTACTCCAACTGGCTGCCCACGGGGCACCTGATCCTCGAGCACGCGATCGACCCGTTCATCGCCGAGGTCGAGGCGAGGACCGAGGGCCGGGTGCGAATCGAGACGCCGCCCAAGGTGATCGGCTCCGTCGCCGGCCAGTACGACGCGGCGGTGGACGGGCTGGCCGACCTCGCCTTCATCATCATGGGCTACACCCCGGGCCGCTTCCCGCTGAGCGAAGTGGTCGAGCTGCCCTTCATCGGCGACGACCCCGAGGCGGTCTCGGTCGCCTACTGGCGCGTCTACCAGGAGCGGCTGGAGCGCTATGGCGAGTTCAAGGGCGTGAAGCTGCTGGGTCTCTCGGTCGCCTCGCCCGCGCAGATCGTGACCCGCTCGGCGCCCGCGGCCTCGCTCGCGGACCTGCAGGGGCTGAAGATGCGCAACCCCATCGCCAGCTTCATCCCCGCCGCCGAGGCGATGGGGACCGTGCCGATCAACAAGCCGATCTCCGAGCTCTACGAGCTCGCCGCCAGCGGGGTGGTCGACGGGGCCTTCGCGCCGCTCGACAGCCAGAAGAGCTTCAACCTGATGGAGGTGCTGCCCTACGTCACCCTCGTCGAGGGCGGCCTGTTCAGCCCCGGCCTCGCATTCGTGATGAACATCGACAGCTGGAACGCGCTCGACCCTGCCGACCAGCGGATCGTGATGGAGGCGGCGGGCGAGACCTGGGCCCGCGCGGTGGGCCGGAACTACGCCCTCAACGACCAGGTGGCCCGCCGGGAGATGGAGGCCCGCGAGGGGACCCTCGTCCAGGCCGCTTCGCCCGAGCTGATGGCCGACCTGCACCGGCGCCTGGCCTTCGTGCGCGCGGCCTGGATCGAGAAGGCGACCGCCGCGGGCGTCGAGGACGCGGCCGGGGTGGCCGATGCGCTCTCGGCCGCGGTGGCGGCGGCGAAGTAGGGCGAGGCGGGCGCGGGGCCGCCCTGCGCCCGAAAATCGAACCGGAATTTGAAAGGAGGGGCGCATGACGCTCAGGATCGCGGTGATCGGCGCCGGCGCCTCGGGCATCGCCGCGGCGGCGCGGATGCGCGCCGCGGGGCACGAGACGACGGTCTTCGAGAAGGCCGCCCGGCTGGGCGGGACCTGGCGCGAGAACCGCTACCCGGGCGTCGCCTGCGACATCCCTTCCCATCTCTACCGCTATTCGTTCGCGCCGAACCCGGACTGGACCACGGAATACGCCGGCGGGGCGGAGATCCTGGCCTATCTCGACCGGGCCGCCGAGGCGCTGGGCGTCGCCGGCCTGATCCGCTGCGGCGAGGAGGTGCGCCGGGCCGAGCTGCAGGGCCGCCGCTGGCGGCTGACCACCACCACGGGCGACGCCGGCGCCTTCGACATGGTGATCGCGGCGATGGGCGTGCTGCACAAGCCGGTGCTGCCGGCGATCCCGGGGCGCGAGCGCTTCGCCGGCCCCGCCTTCCACAGCGCCCGCTGGCCGGAGGGGCTGGCCCTCGACGGGTTGCGCGTGGGGGTGATCGGGACCGGCTCCTCGGCCACGCAGATCGTCTCGGCGGCGGCGGAGGGGGCGGCGCGCATCGACCTCTTCCAGCGCACGCCGCAGTGGATCTTCTCGGTCCCCAACCGCCCGATCGCGGAGGCGAAGCGCGCCGCCTTCGCCGCCGAGCCCGAGCGGATGCGCAACCTCTACGACCTGCTGGGCGAGGCGATGAACGGCCGCTTCGCCGCCGCGCTCGTCGGGCGCAACCCCGAGGCGCTGGCCGAGATCGAGGCGAACTGCCGCGCGAACCTCGCCCGCGTGCGAGACCCCGATCTGCGCGCCCGGCTGACGCCGGACTACGCCGTGGGCTGCAAGCGGCTGGTGATCTCGGACCGCTTCTACGACGCGATCCAGCGCCCGAACGCGCGGCTGGTCACGGACCCGATCGCGGGGATCGAGCCCGAGGGCGTGCGCACCGCCGGGGGCGCGCTGCACGCGCTCGACGTGCTGGTCTTCGCCACCGGCTTCGACACGTTCAACTTCCACCGGCCGACGACCGTGCTGGGCCGCGGGGGGCGGGACCTGGATGCGGAGTGGGCGGTCTCCAGCCGCGCGCTGCGCTCGGTCGCCGTGCCGGGCTTTCCCAACTTCTTCTTCGTGGGCGGGCCCAACAGCCCGATCGGCAACTTCTCGTTCCTGATGACCGCCGAGGCGCAGGTGGGTTTCATCGAGGGGCTCGCCGCGCTGATCGAGGATGGCGGGACCCCGCGCCTCGTCGCGCCGCGCGAGGAGGCGACGCAGGCCTGGAACGCCCGGCTCGAGGCGGCGATGCCCGCGACCGTCTGGGCGGCCGGGGGCTGTTCGAGCTGGTATTTCGACCGCAGCGGCAAGGTCGCCTCCTGGCCCTGGACCTACGAGGACTTCACCGCCTCGCTCGCCCGCCCCAACCCCGCCGAATTCGAGATCGCCTGACGCCCCGCCCCCCGCTTCCGGAGCCCTGCCATGTCCCGTCCCCTGCCTGCGGCCCTCGACCTCTCCGGCCGGCCGGTGCTGGTCACCGGCGCCGCCAGCGGCATCGGCCGCGCCACGGCCGCCTGCCTGGCGGAGCTGGGGGCCGATCTGACGCTGGCCGACCTCGCCGACCTCGCGCCCGTGCGCGAGGCGCTGGCGGCGACGGGCGCGCGGGTGCGCGTCGAGCAGGGGGACCTGCGCGACGCCGCCTTCTGCGCCCGGCTGGTCGAGGCCGCGCCCTGGTTCGCCTTCGCCAACGTCGCCGGGGTCTTCCAGGGCCTGCCCGGGCAGTCGCCGGAGGAGGCCTTCGACTTCGTCATGCACGTCAATGTCCGCGCGCCCGTGCAGCTCGCCGCCGGCATCGTCGCGGGCATGGCCGCGCGGGGCGAGGGCTACGTGGCGCTGGTCGGCTCCGCCGCCGGGCGCAACGGCGGCGCCTCTCAGGAGGCGTCGCTGGCCTATGCGGCCTACGCGGCCTCCAAGGGCGGGGTGCACACCCTGGCGCGCTGGCTGTCGCGCCGCGCGGTGGGGCGGGGGGTGATGGTCAACGCCGTCGCCCCGGGCGTGGTGCGCACGCCGCTGTTCGAGGCGGTCTCGCGCTCGATCCGCTTCGATCCCGCCGCGCTGCCCGCCGGCCGCGCGGCGGAGCCCGAGGAGCTCGGCTGGCCCATCGCGCTTCTGTGCACGCGGGCGGCCTCCTACACCTCGGGCGCGGTGCTGGACGTGAACGGGGGCAGCTTCGTGGGCTGAGGCCGGGCGTCAGGCGAGCGGCATGCCGCCCGAGACCGCCAGCGTCTCCCCCGTCACGAAACCGGCCTCGCGCGAGGCGAGATAGGCGACGGCGGCCGCCACCTCCTCGGGCGCGCCCAGCCGGCGCAGGAGGGTCGAGCCCTCCATCGCGCGCAGCAGCTTGTCGCCCCCCTCCGCCACCGCCTGGCGCAGCAGGGGGGTGTCGATCGGGCCGGGCAGGACGGTGTTGACGGTGATCCCGTAGCGCGCGTTCTCCATCGCCAGCGACTTGCCGAAGGCCTCCAGCCCCGCCTTGGCGGCCGCGTAGACCGCGCCCCCGCGCGAGCCGAGGCGCCCCGCCTCGGATCCGATCATCACCAGCCGCCCGAACCCCTGCGCCTGCATCGCGGGCAGCACGGCGTGGGAGACGCAGAAGGCGGCCTCGAGATTGATCGCGAGCAGGCGGCGCCAGTCGGCCTCGGTCGTCTGCGTGAAGAAGGCGTGTTGGTCGACGCCGGCGTTGTTGACCGCGATGTCGAAGGGGCCGAGGCGGGCGACCGCCGCGCGCACCGCGGCGAAGTCGGTCAGGTCCGCCGCGGCGACGGCGGCGCCGGTCTCGGCGGCGAGCGCCTGCGCCCCCGCCGCGTCGCGGTCGAGGATCGCGACCCTGGCGCCCTCGGCCGCCAGCCGGCGGACCACCGCCGCGCCGATGCCCGCCGCGCCCCCGGTGACGAGGGCGTGCAGGTCCTGGAGGCGGGTCTGGAACGCCACCCTCAGCGGCCCTCGAACACCGGCTTGCGCTTCTCGATCACCGCCTTCAGCCCCTCGAGCGAGTCCGCGGTGCCCGAGAGCTGCGAGGTCTCGCGCGCCTCGTCGGGGAGCGAGGCGTCGAAGCCCCGCGCCAGCCCGTTCCACATCAGCCGCTTGGTGGCCGACTGCGCCCGCGGCGCCCCGTCGGCGAGCTGGCGGGCGAGCTTGCGGACCTCGGCGTCCAGGTCCTCGTCCGGAACCCTGCGGGTGACGAGGCCGATGCGCTCGGCCTCCTCGGCCTCGACGAAGCGGTTGGTGAGCACGATGTCCATCGCCCGGCGGAAGCCGACCAGCCGGGCCAGCGTCGCCGTGGCCCCGCCGTCGGGCGCCATGCCGACGCGGGTGGCGCCGGCCATGAACCGGGTCGAGGCGCCGCAGATCGCGATGTCGGCCGCGCAGGTCAGCCCCATCCCGGCCCCGCCGGTGGCGTAGCCCTGGATCTTCGCCACGACCGGAACCTCAAGGTTCGTCAGGCCGGAGACGCAGGTCTGCAGGTAGGCCGTGGCCATGCGCAGGAAGTTCGGCAGGTCCTCGCCCTTCGAGAAGAACTCCTTGATGTCGCCGCCCGCGCAGAAGATGCGGCCGCGGCCCGAGAGGATCACGGCGCGCACCCGGCGGTCGCCGTGGACGGTCATGATCGCC
The DNA here is from genome assembly GCF_900113695.1 of Albimonas pacifica. Lineage (GTDB taxonomy): Bacteria > Pseudomonadota > Alphaproteobacteria > Rhodobacterales > Rhodobacteraceae > Albimonas > Albimonas pacifica. The sequence continues at coordinate 534,830 of NZ_FOQH01000001.1, forward strand.
TCGTGCAGGCGGCGGCCCAGCTCCAGGCTGAAGCCGTTGGCGGCCTCGGGGCGGTTGAGCTCGATCTCGGCGATGCCGTCGGCGTAATGGACCAGGACCGGGCCCTCGGCGATCAGCGCCTCGGGGGCCGGGGGGGCGTGGTCTTGCATGGGGGTCTCCTCCCGCAGGCGCGTCTCAGACGAGGAAGGACAGGGTCCAGATCGCCTTGTTGTTGTTGACCAGGACGACCTTCTTGAAGGCCATCCGCAGCGCGCCGTCGATCCGGCGCAGGGTGTATTCGTTGCGCGCGCCCCAGACCGTGTCGCCGCGCAGGTTGGTCTCGAAGATCATCGCGTTGGCGGCGACGCGGATGTCCGACCCCGCGCTCTCCAGCAGCTCGATGTTGGAGATCGTGCGGGCGAGCTGGCTTGGCGGGGTCTGGGAGTGTCTGCGCCCGGTCTTCAGCTGCCGGATCCTGAGCCCGATGCGCGAGCGGTTGTCGTAGATCATCGACATCTGCCGCTCGGGGTCGATGTCGGCGCCGTTGGCGGGCGCCCAGTAGAGGGCGTCGTCGGTCCACAGCGCCTCCCACCCGTCGTAGTCGTGGGTGTCCTGGAGGCGCGCCTCCCGGTAGAGGAACTGCGAAACCTCGAAATGCAGGGCGGGGTCGGCGCGGATCGCGGTCTTGTCGGCGCCGGTCCATTCCTTGAGGATCTCGGGGCCGGCGATGTCCTGGGCAGGGATCGACATGGCTCAGGCCTCCTTCAGCGGGCGGGACATCACGGTCTTGTAGTGGTCCCAGATGTGGCGGCTGGGCAGGTCGTCGGTGGAATGGGCGATGGTGAAGCCGTCCGCGTCCTGCCGCTCGCGATGCTCGCCGCGTTTGAGGAACAGCCACTCGGGGTCCCGGATCTCGAGGCCGCGCTGGTTGCGCTCGTACATCTCGGTGTCGTCGGCGAGCAGGAAGCCCGCGGGCCCGACCGAGCCCATGGTCTGCTGGCGCAGCCGCCGGTTCATGTCGGGCGCGCCCTTGAACTGGATCGCGGTGACATGCTGGACGGATTCGTGGGCCGAGACCGGCTGGATCACGAAGATCTGGATCTCGGCGATGAAGAGGTTGGGGAAGATCATGACGTGGGGCATCCCGTCGATCATGATTTCGCGGGCCTTTTCCTCGCCGTAGGCCGCGTTCATCTGCTCCACGTAGGCGGGCAGCTTGGCGGCGGTGGTCCCGAACCAGCTCAGCGGCTCGTCGCGGCGGCGGAACTCGGGGCGCACGTCGACCTCGGTATGGCCCTGGCCCAGCGCGCGGGTCACGCAGATCGCGTCGTCGCCGTAGATCGAGCCGATCTGGCTGTCCGAGACCGAGAAGATCGAGGAGTGCACGAAGGCCGGGTGATAGCCGTCGCACTCGTTCTCGAGGATGAACTTCCAGTTGGCCCGGGTGCGGTGCTTGAGGAAGCCTGCGGTGACCTCGATCTCGCCGGTGGGGGAGTTGTCGCAGGCCTGGTCGATGGTGCGCTTGGCGCCGGCCAGGTGCTGCTCCAGCGGGATCACGTCGGGGTCCATGCAGCCGAAGACGAAGCCGCGGTAGGATTCGACCCGCGGGACCTGGCCGAGGCCGAGCTCGTTCTTCGGCGCGTCCTTGTAGCCTTCGGGGAAGGCGTAGCCGATCAGCCGGCCGTCGTTGGCGAAGGTCCAGGAGTGGTAGGGGCAGGTGAAGCGGGCGCGGTTGCCCTTCTCCTGCACGCAGACGGCGTTGCCCCGGTGGGGGCAGCGGTTCAGCAGCAGCCGGACCTCGCCCTTCATGTCGCGCACCATCAGCACCGGCATCGGCCCGAGGCTCTTGGTCACGAAGTCGTTCAGCTCCGGGATCTCGCTCTCATGGCCGATGTAGACCCAGGTGCGGAACCAGATCTTCTCGACCTCTTCGCGGAAAATCGCCTCGTCGTAATAGAGCGAGCCGTGGACCCGACCGGGTTCGATCAGGCCGTCCCAGCGGCCGGGGTGGGGGGAACCGTCCATGCGGGCCTCCGTTGCGGGGGTGGCGGGGCGCGGCTCGGGGCGAGGCGCGGCGGCATATGAATAAACCGGACAGACGTTCTATTAATATCGTTCGGCGCAGCGGTCAACCGTCGGCGGCGGGAGGGAGCCGGCTCAGGACGCTTGACCGCGACGGTTGCGGCGGCGTAACCAACATATTAACCGGACGTCCGTCTTGAAATTCAATGGCGCCTCCGCGCCGCTCCTGCAAGGGGGCGCGGAGGGCGCTGCAGGGAGGCTCCCGCCGTGAACGCTTTCGCCCAGACGCCCGAGACGGGCTTCCGACTGCCCGATCCCGACTTCGTGCCCGAGGAGCTGCAGATGCTCCGCGCCCAGGTGCGCCGCTTCGTGGAGACCGAGATCCAGCCGCACGCCGAGGCGTGGGAGGAGGCCGGCGAGATCCCGCGCGACCTCTTCCGCAAGCTGGGCGCGCTGGGCCTGCTGGGGATGCAGCACGCCGAGGACTACGGCGGCACGCAGATGGGCGCGCTGGCGTCGGTGGTGTTCGGCGAGGAGCTCAGCCGCTCCACATTCGGGGGCGTCACCGCGGCGATCACGGTGCACACCGACATGTCGGCGAGCCACCTCTCCCGCGTCGGCACGCCCGAGCAGAAGGCCGAGTGGCTGCCCCGGATCTGCGCCGGCGAGGTGGTCTGCGCCATCGCGGTGACCGAGGCCGGCGCGGGGTCGGACGTCGCGGGCCTGCGCACGAAGGCGCGGCGGGACGGGCCCGGCGAGGACGCGGACTGGATCATCGACGGCTCGAAGATGTTCATCACCAACGGCGTCTACGGCGACCTGCTGATCGTGGGCGCGCGCACCGGCGGCGAGGGCGCGCGCGGCCTGTCGCTGTTCCTCGTCCCGCGCGACACCCCCGGCGTCAGCGTGGCGCAGAAACTGAAGAAGCACGGCTGGCTGAGCTCGGACACCGCCGAGCTCTACTTCGACAATGTCCGCGTCCCGGCCTCCGCCCTGCTGGGCGGCGAGAACCGCGGCTTCTACGCGATCATGCAGGGCTTCGAGCATGAGCGGCTGATGATCGGCGCCTTCTCGGCCGGCGAGGGCGCCAAGGCCATCGAGCTGACGCTCGACTACGTCCGCCAGCGCCGCGCCTTCGGCAAGACCATCTGGGACCAGCAGGCCACCCGCCAGCGGCTGGCGATGCTGGCGAGCCAGGTGGCGATGGTGCGCGCCATGGTCTACCAGACCGCGCTCGCCCTCGACGGCGGCCGGCCGGTCAGCCTGGAGACGGCGATGATCAAGTCGACCGGGCCCGAGGTCCTGCACGAGGTCGTGCACGGCTGCCTCCAGCTCCACGGCGGGACCGGCTACATGCGCGGAACCCCGATCGAGCGCATGGCCCGCGACGCGCGCATCCTGCGCATCGGCGGCGGCGCGACCGAGGTGATGCTGGAGGAGGTCGCCAAGCGGATCTGATCCGCCGGACCGCCGGGGCAGGGGGCCGGGCCGGAGGTCGGGATCGGAGGCGCTCAGGCCTCCGTCTCGGCCTCGTCCTTCTTCCGGCGGGCCTTGGGTTTGGCGCCGTTGGCCTTGAAGCGCACGCGCACGTGGTTGGCGTCGTCCTTCTTCATGTCGAAGGGACCCGCCCGCCGGATCAGGTCCGAGAGCTTCGAGGATCCATACGTGCGGCTGTCGAAGTCCGGCGCCAGCGCCCCGATGCGCTGGCCGATCACGCCCAGCGAGACCCAGCCGTCCTCGTCCGTCATCCCCTCCATCGCCTTGCGGATCAGGGGCACCGCGCGGGAGGGCGCCTCGGGGCGGCGGGGCTTGGAGACCTCCTCCCCGCTGGTCGCCTCGCCCGCGGGTTCGGCGCCGGCGGCGGTCTCGGGGGCTTCCTCGATCGGCTCCTCGGTCCCGCGGGAGGCGGCCTCGGCCTCGGCCATCAGGTTCTCGATGTAGAAGAACCGCAGGCAGGCCTGGCGGAAGGCCTCGGGCGTCTTGCGCTGGCCGAAGCCGTAGGCGTGCATCCCCTGCTCGCGGATGCGCGAGGCCAGCCGGGTGAAGTCGCTGTCGGAGCTCACCAGGCAGAAGCCGTCGAAGCGGCCCGAATGCAGCAGGTCCATCGCGTCGATCACCAGCGCGATGTCGGAGCTGTTCTTGCCCTGGGTGTAGGCGAACTGCTGGTGGGGGATGATCGCGTAGTTGGCCAGGATCTTCGCCCAGCCCTTCAGCCGGTCGTCGGAGAAATCCCCGTAGATCCGGCGCACCGAGGCCTCGCCCAACTTGGCGATCTCGAGGAACAGGCCTTCGGCGACCTTGGGGGAGGTGTTGTCGGCGTCGATCAGGACGGCGAGGCGGGGCAGCGGCTCGGACATGGGCAGGCTCCCGGTGAGTTCGCCCCCTGTTGCAGGCGCGCCCCCCCGCTCGTCAAGCGCGCTCTGCTCCGAAAGCCCGCGATCCGCCCGGCGCGGGGTCGTGCCGCCGTCAGGCGGGATTTCCATCCGCAAGACGGCAAGTCGCTGGCCGCGCTGCGAGAATGCTGCAGAACCTTGGGGGCGGCCGGCGACGCGGCGCGCGGAAACCGTTTCCCCATGGAAACTGACGCTGGCTCAAACGGCGGGGCTGTGGCCGACTGCGCGAGGTGGCCCCTGAAGGGGCGAGGCGAGAGGGAATTGAAGATGGCGTTCCTCGAACAATTGTTCGGATATGTCGGCGATTTCACCTGGGGCTGGTCGCTGATCCCGTTCCTGGTGGTGCTGGGCGTGATGTTCACGCTGGTCTCCGGCCTGGTCCAGTTCCGCTTTTTCGGGCGCATGTTCGGGGTGCTGAAGCCCTCGACCGACCCCGGCGCGCAGGGGCACATCTCCTCGCGCGAGGCGCTGCTGGTCTCGGTCGGCGGGCGCGTGGGCGGCGGCAACATCGCGGGCGTGGCGGTGGCGATCACGCTCGGCGGCCCGGGCGCGGTGTTCTGGATGTGGATGATCGCCCTGATCGGCATGGCGACCAGCCTGTTCGAGTGCTCGCTGGCCCAGCTCTACAAGCGCAACGAGCCGGGCGGGACCTATCGCGGCGGGCCCGCGCAATACATCATCCACGGCCTGGGGCATGAGTTCCGCTGGCTGGCGATCCTCTACGCCGTGTGCCTGATCGCGGCCTTCGCGCTGGGCTTCAACGCCTTCCAGGGCAACACGGTGGCCGGCGCGGCCGAGGAGAGCCTGGGCGTCGACCCGCTCTACACCGGGGCGGCGCTGGCGATCCTGACCGGCTTCGTGGTCTACGGCGGCATCCGGCGCATCGCGGCCGCGGCTGACGTGATCATCCCGATCATGGCCATCGGCTACCTGCTGATGGCGGTTGTGGTGATCGTGATCAACCTGCCCGAGCTGCCGCGCGTGCTCTGGCAGATCGTCGCCAACGCCTTCGGGATCGAGGAGGCCGTCTCGGGCGGCGTCGGCGCCGCGGTGGCCCAGGGCCTGCGCCGGGGCCTGTTCTCGAACGAGGCGGGGCTCGGCTCGGCCCCCAACGTGGCGGCGACCGCCTGGGTGCGCCACCCGGTCAGCCAGGGGATCGTGCAGAGCCTGTCGGTGTTCATCGACACCATCGTGATCTGCTCGTGCACCGCCTTCGTGATCCTGCTGGGCGACGTCTACGTGCCGGGCGACGAGGCGGTGAACGGCGTGGTCCTGACCCAGCAGAGCCTGGCGAGCCACGTGGGCGAGTGGTCGAGCTACTACCTCACGGCCGCGATCCTGCTCTTCGCCTTCTCGTCGATCATCTACAACTACTATCTCGGCGAGACGGCGCTGACGGTGTTCACCGACCACCCGATGGCGGGGCACGTCCTGAAGGTGCTGATCATGATCCTGGTGTTCCTCGGCGCGGCGGCGCCGGGGGCGACGTCGGTGTTCTTCTTCTCGGACCCGATGATGGGGATCCTGGCGCTGGTGAACCTGGTGGCGCTGACCATGCTGTTCCCCACCGGCATGCGCCTGCTGCGCGACTACCGCGAGCAGCTCGCCGCCGGCGTCGAGCACCCGACGTTCCACATCTACAAGTACGAGGACCTCGACATCGACAAGGAGGCCTGGGCCGACGCCTCGAAGTGAGGCCTGGCCCGCCGGCCGACCATCGGGGGCCCGTCGCAGGACGGGCCCCTTTTCCATGCCCGCCCCCGGGATGCTATCGAGAGGGCCCGTCCCCTTCCGTCCCCCTCCCCGCCACGAGGTCCCGATGCGCTCCACCAAGGTCATCCACGTCGTCTCCGCCCATGCCGAGGGCGAGGTCGGCGATGTCATCGTGGGCGGCGTCGCGCCGCCGCCGGGCGAGACCCTGTGGGACCAGCGCCGCTGGATCGCGCAGGACGGCGCCCTGCGCGACTTCGTCCTCAACGAGCCCCGCGGCGGCGTGTTCCGGCACGTGAACCTCCTGGTCCCCCCGAAGCGCCCCGAGGCCGTCGCCGCCTGGATCATCATGGAGCCCGCCGACACGCCCCCCATGTCCGGCTCCAACGCCATCTGCGTCGCCACCGTCCTGCTCGACGCCGGCATCGTCGAGATGCGCGAGCCGGTCACCGAGATGATCCTCGAGGCGCCCGGCGGCCTCGTCCGCGTCCGCGCGCAATGCCGAAACGGCAAGGCCGAGCGCATCACGCTCGAGAACCTCCCCGCCTTCGCCACGCGCCTCGCCGTCCCGCTGGAGGTCGAGGGTCTGGGGACCCTGACCGTCGACACCGCCTTCGGCGGCGACAGCTTCGTGGTGGTGGACCCGCAGGCGCTGGGCGTGGCGCTGGCGCCGTCGGAGGCGCGCGACCTCGCCGAGCTCGGCGTGCGCATCACCGCCGCCGCCGACGCGGCCTTCGCCTTCGAGCACCCCGAGCGCCCCGACTGGCGCCACCACTCCTTCTGCCTCTTCGCAGGCCCGGCGACGCGCGCGGGCGCGGCGCTGTCGGCGACGTCGGTGGTCTCGATCCGCCCCGGCAAGCTCGACCGCTCCCCCACCGGCACCGCGGTGTCCGCCCGCATGGCGCTGCTGCACGCCCGCGGCGAGATGGCGGTGGGGGAGACCCTGACCGCCTCCTCGATCATCGGCTCGCGTTTCGAGGGCCGGATCCTGGGCGAGACGCAGGTCGGGGGCCTGCGCGCCATCCGTCCCGAGATCAGCGGGCGCGCCTGGGTGACCGGCATCCACCAGCACATGCTCGACCCCGACGACCCCTGGCCCCGCGGCTACCGCGTCGCGGACACCTGGCCCGGGGCCGGGCGGGCGGAGGGCTGAGCGGCCCGGCCTCGCCCCGGCCGCCGGCGCCCGGGCGAAAGAAAAGGGCGGCCCGAAGGCCGCCCTCTCCATCCCTGCGAAGCCGGGGTCTCGATCAGTAGATCACGACCGAGCGGATGCTCTCGCCCGCGTGCATCAGGTCGAAGCCCTTGTTGATCTCGTCGAGCTTCAGCTTGTGGGTGATCATCGGGTCGATCTCGATCTTCCCGTCCATGTACCAGTCCACGATCTTGGGCACGTCGGTGCGCCCGCGCGCGCCCCCGAAGGCCGAGCCCTTCCACACCCGCCCCGTCACCAGCTGGAACGGCCGGGTGGAGATCTCGGCCCCCGCCGGCGCCACGCCGATCACCACCGAGACGCCCCAGCCGCGGTGCGCGCACTCCAGCGCGTCGCGCATCACCTTGACGTTGCCGGTGCAGTCGAAGGTGTAGTCCGCGCCGCCGATCTGGTCGAAGGGCGTCTTGGTCAGGTTGACGATGTAGGGGACCAGGTCCTGGCCGATCTCGGACGGGTTGATGAAATGGGTCATGCCGAAGCGCTCGCCCCATTCCTTCTTCTCGTTGTTGAGGTCGACGCCGATGATCATGTCCGCGCCCGCCAGCCGCAGGCCCTGGATCACGTTCAGCCCGATGCCGCCCAGGCCGAAGACCACCGCCTTGGCGCCGATCTCGACCTTGGCGGTGTTGATCACCGCGCCCACGCCCGTGGTCACGCCGCAGCCGATGTAGCAGACCTTGTCGAAGGGCGCGTCCTCGCGGATTTTTGCAACGGCCACCTCCGGAAGGACGGTGAAGTTCGAGAAGGTCGAGCAGCCCATGTAATGCAGGATCGGATCGCCATCGAGCGTCGAGAACCGCGAGGTCCCGTCCGGCATCAGCCCCTGGCCCTGGGTCGCGCGGATCGAGGTGCACAGGTTGGTCTTGCCCGAGAGGCACGAGGCGCACTGCCGGCACTCGGGCGTGTAGAGCGGGATCACGTGGTCGCCCGGCTTGACGGAGGTCACGCCCGCCCCGACCTCGCGCACCACGCCCGCGCCCTCGTGGCCCAGGATCGCGGGGAACAGGCCCTCGGGGTCGGCGCCCGACAGGGTGAACTCGTCGGTGTGGCAGATGCCGGTGGCCATGATCTCGACCAGGACCTCGCCGGCGCGGGGGCCTTCGAGGTTGACCTCGTGGATCTCGAGAGGCTTGCCGGCCTGGACGGCGATGGCGGCGCGGGTTCTCATGGCGGACCTCCTGGGGCGCTGTCGGTTCGGCGCGGAAACTGGACCGGCGGGGGCGGTCCTGTCCAGCGCCAAGCGTATCGGAGCGCGTCGCCTCCGTCCCGCGTCGCGTCGCGATCGACCGCCGGCCGGGACGGTGGGACGCGGCGACGCAGGCGGGATCCGGCCTGACGCGGGCGCAAGGGAAATCGCGGCGGCTCGAAACCCTCCCTTAACCCGGCGGGGCGCAGAAGGCGTCTCAACTCAGCGGCTGCTCCGGGGAAAGACATGGGCAACCTCCGTTCGCGCGCGGCGCTGGCCGCGGCGGCCATCGTGCTCTTCGCCATCTTCGCCATGTCCGCGTCCATCGCCGTGCAGACGATGGAGCGTCTGGCGAGCCAGGCGCAGGAGCGTCAGGGCCAGTCCCTGCGCGCCGCCGCCGCCATCGTCGCCGCCGAGGTTCCGGGGATCGAGGCCAGCTTCGGCCCCGGCGGGGAGGTCCAGTCCCTGACCTGGGACGGCGAGCCGGATCTTTCCTCCCACGCCGTCATCGACCGGGTCGCCGCCGTGACGGGGGAGACCGCGACGGTCTTCGCCCTCGACCCCGCGCAGGGGGAGTTCGTGCGCCGCTCGACCAACATCATCAAGCCCGACGGCCAGCGCGCCGTGGGCACGGTGCTGGGCGCCTCGGGCGCGGTGCACCCGGTGGTGACCTCCGGCCGCGCCTACCGGGGCGAGGCGACGATCCTGGGCAAGGACTACTACACCGTCTACTTTCCGATCCGCGGCGCCTCGGGGGTCGAGGGCATCCTCTACGTCGGCGTCGAGAAGGCGGGCGTGGCGGGCGCGATGCTGAGCCAGATGGCCGGCGTGCTGGCCACCGCAGCGGTCACCCTGGCGCTCGCGGTGGCGCTGGCCTGGTGGCTCGCCGGGCGCGCCACCGCCCCGGTCCTGTCGCTGGAAGTCGCGGTCGGGCGGCTCGCCGCCGGCGACCGGCGGATGGAGATCCCCGCCCAGGCGCGCGGCGACGAGATCGGCGCGCTGGCCCGCGGGGTCGAGACCCTGCGCCGCGCGCTGGCCGAGGCCGAGGCCTCCGCCGGGCAGGAGCGCGAGCGCACCGAGGCCGCGCGCGCGGCCGCCACGCGCACCCTGACCGAGCTGCGCGACGGCGTGAACGCGGTGGTCGAGGCGGCCGTTCACGGCGACTTCTCGCGCCGCGTCGACGCGAATTTCGAGGCGCCGGAGCTGCGCGAGCTCGCCTCCGGCGTGAACCGCCTGGGCGAGAGCATCTCGGCCTTCCTCGCCGACCTCGACGCCATGCTCTCGGCGATGTCGAAGGGCGACCTCTCCCGACCGCTGGAGGGGCGCTACGGCGGCGGGCTCGCCCGGCTCGCCGAGACCTCGCGCGGCTCGCTGGGCGAGCTCGCCTCGGCCATCGCCGCGATGCGCGAGGGGGCGGAGAGCCAGCGCTCCGAGCTCGACCGGGTGGCGGACGCGATGCGCGCCCTCTCCGACCGGGCGGAGACCCAGGCCTCGACCATCGAGGAGACCGCCGCCACCATGACCGAGATGTCGGAGACGGTGGCCCAGTCCGCGCGCAACCTCACCGAGGCCGAGCGGATGACCGAGACCGCGCGCCAGCGCGCCCGCCAGGGGGCCGAATCCGCCGACAAGGCCACCGGCGCGATGGAGCGGATCGAGAAGTCCTCGGCCCAGGTCTCGGACATCATCAGCCTGATCGACTCGATCGCCTTCCAGACCAACCTGCTGGCCCTGAACGCGGCCGTCGAGGCGGCGCGGGCGGGCGAGGCGGGCAAGGGCTTCGCCGTCGTCGCCTCCGAGGTGCGGACCCTGGCGCAGCGCTCGTCGGAGGCGGCGCGCGACATCTCCGAGCTGATCAAGGGCAGCGCGGCGGAGGTGGCGGACGGCGTCAGCCTGGTCAACGCCACCGGCGCCTCGCTGGCCGAGATCGTGGAGTCGATCGACCAGCTCAACACCGCCATCGCCGACGCCGCCGCCGCGGGGCGCGAACAGGGGCAGGGCGTGCAGGAGATCAACGCCGCCGTGCAGCACATGGACGCGACGGTGCAGGAGAACACCCGCCAGACCACCGAGGCCGCCGCGGCCGCCGCCCGCGTGGCCGAGGACGTCGCCGCCCAGGTCCGCCGCCTCGAGGCCTTCGTCACCGCCCGCCACCCCCGCCGCGCCGCCTCGCACGCCGCCTGACCCTGCCGGGGCCGCCCCCGCGCCGCCGCGCGAATGACCCGACCGCCGCGCCGCCGCGCGAATGGCCCGGCCGCCGCGCCGCCGCGCGAATGGCCCGGCCGCCGCGCCGCCGCGCGGACGAGCCGACCGCCCCGCGCGCTCGCCGCGCCGCGGTCCGAACGCTCCGGGGGCGCTCGCCACGTCTCGGCCTGGCGGTACCGGGGCGCTCGCCGCCCGCGGCCCGACCGTCCCGGCGGGGCTCTCCGCGCCGCCGTGCCGGTGGCCTGACCCGCGCCGGAATGCTCGCCGCGTCGCCGGCTGAACGTCCTGATCGTCTGGGGCTCTCCGCCGCATCGCCGCGCGCGCGGCCCGGCGGGAGCGGGATCCCGGGTGTCGCGCATCGCCTTGCAGGCCCTCGGCGCAGCGGCGCCGGGCGCGCCCTCGCCTCCACGGGGGGCGGCGCAGGTCCGTCCTGCGTCCGGCGCAGGGGGCGGGCACGACCTCAGGCGACGGCGGAGGGCGGGGCGCCCGCGGGCGGGTCGTCGGGGAGATCGCGGGTCCAGACCTCGGCGAGGGCGTCGCGGCCGCGGATGCGGGCGCTCTCCAGGAAGCGCCAGCCGGAGGCGGCGGCATCCTCGCCGGCGGCGTCCAGCGTCTCGCGCGTCGCCACCAGCCGTCGGCCGTGGCGGCGCGCGATGTCCTGCAGGCGCGCGGCCAGGTTGACCGTGTCGCCCGCCAGCGTCACCACCGCCTGCCGCTCGCCCCCCAGCGCCGCCGCCGCCGTGGGCCCGTGGTGCAGCGAGACGCGCACCCGCGGCGCAGGTCCGGGGATCCGCCCCGCCAGCCGCGCCGGCGCCCGCAGCGCCAGCGCCGCCGCGCAGGCCAGCGCCCGGGCCGCGTCGTCGGGCGCGGGCTCGGGCAGGCCGAAGGCGATCATCGCCCCGTCGCCCTGCCAGTCGACCACCATGCCGCCGTGGGCCGCGGTCTCGGCCGCGAAGACCGCGTGCAGCTCGGCGAGGAAGTCGGCGGTCTCCAGCGGCGCCATCCGCTCGGCCAGCGTCGTAAAGCCCTCCACGTCCGCGAAGAGCACCGTCGCGTCCTGGGTGCGCCGCCCGAAGCCGCCCGCCCCGCCGCGCGCCAGCAGGTCCGCCAGCGCCGGGGGCACGAAGCCCGCGAGGTTCGCCCGCTCCCGCCCCAGGGCCGCCGTCTCGCGCACCGCCCGCATCCGCCGGCGCGCCGCCCCCGCCAGCAGGCCCGCGGCGACGCCGAAGCCCAGGCTCGCCCCGTCGAGCCAGATCCCCCCCGCCAGCGGCCCGATCCCCGCGAAGGCCGCCTGCGCCGCCCCGGCGCCGGCCAGCGCCGCCGCCGCCCCCAGCGCCGGGGCGAAGCGGCCGACGGGGCGCGCATGCGCCGCCCAGACCGCGAGGCACAGCGCCAGCGCCAGCGCCGCGGCGGCGGCCTCGACGCCGGGGCCGCGGCGGATCACCCGTCCCTCTGCGAGGCCGGCGGCGAGGCCCGCCAGCACCGTGACCCCGGACATCTCCGGCGCGTAGGGCGTGACGAAGACGTCGCGCAGGCTCTCGGCGGTGGCGCCGACGAAGACCATGCGCCCGCGCAGCGCCGCGGGCGGCGCCGCGCCGGCGAGCAGGTCGGCCAGCGAATGCTCGGCGATCACGCCGGGGCCGCCGGGATGGTCGACGATCACCCGGTCGCCGGGCAGCAGATCGATGACGCGCGGGCCGAAGCGGACCTCGCGGCCGCGCACCAGCTCCAGCGGCGCGCCTTGCGCCACGGCGGCGGCGGCGAGCGCGATCGAGGGCAGCAGCCGCCCGTCGCCCACGGGAAGGGCCAGCGGCGCCTCGCGCGGGACCCGGTCCGCCCCCTGGCGCAGGTTCACGTGGGCCAGCCGCGCCGCCCGCGCCAGCCCGTCCGTCGGCGCCAGCAGCTCGACCGCCGGCGCCTCCGCCGCCTCCCCGCGCGAGATCACCACCGGGATCGCGCTGCGCTCGAGCGCGGCGGCGAGGTCTGCGGACCGCGTCCCCGCGGACGCGGCGTTCAGCGCCGCCGCCCCCAGCAGCACCCGCGGCTCCCCCGCCAGCGCCGCGGAGAGCGCGGCGTCCGAGGGCGAGGGGTCCACCAGCAGCAGGTCGACGGCGACGGCCGAGGGTCCGGCCGCGAGGATCAGGGGCAGGGCCCGGGCGAGGGCCGCGCGCAGGGCGGCGGGATGACCGACCTTCGCCAGCGTGGCCTCGTCCACCGCGATCACCGCCGCCAGCTCTCCTGCCGGCCAGCCGCCGCGGAGCTGGAAGCGCAGGTCGACGGTCCAGCGGTCGAAGGCGTCGGTCCAGGGATCGCCCGCCAGCGCCCGCCACAGGGCGAACAGGAGCGTTGCGGCCAGCGCCGCCGTCAGCGGCCAGCGCCCGCCTCGGCGGGGGGCGGCGCCCCCGCGGGCCGCGCCGCGAGGCCGCCCGGTCATCGCCAGCCGTGGCCCAGGCGCGCGCCGAGCGCGGCGACCCGCGGCGCTCCCCAGGACCTGACCGGGCCCAGCGGCCCGGCGGGAGGCATGTCCACGCCCTCGCCGGCCGCCAGCACGGCGGCGCCCTCGCCCTGCGCCGCGCGCACCGCCACCACGCCCTCGCGCACGAAGACGGCCGAGCCCTCTGTCGGCTCGTGGATCACCGCCCATTCGGTCGAGCGCACGGCGGCGATCACCAGGGGCGAGCGGATCTCGAACTCCGGCCAGCCGCCCCGGGCGACCGCGGCCACCGCGCCGCGCAGCAGGCGGAGCAGGACGCCGCCGTCGGGGGAGGGTTCGGTCAGGGTGGCGAGGTTGAGCTCCGAGCTCACCCCCAGCGTCACCGCCACGCCGTCGTTGCAGGTCAGCTCGAGCCTCGCGTCGGGGCCGGTGCGCAGGATCGCGGCGACCGGGGGCAGGGGCCGGGGCAGGTCGGGCGCGGCGATCGCCCGCCAGCGCCCCTCGACCCACAGTTCGGCCCCCGCGCCCTCGATCGCCGCGATCGAGCAGGTTCGCGCCTCGGCCCCGCCGGCGGCGCAGAGAGCGGCGATCACGGCGGCCGTCGCCGCCAGGCGGCGTCGGGAAACGTGCGGCGACATGGGACCCCTCGCTTCGAGCACGAGGGAAGCCTAGCGGGCGCAGGGCCCGCCGGCCAGCCGCAGGAGGGCGAAAGGCGCCGCAACGGCGCCCCGGGCCGCCGGATTCACGCCCCGCCGCCGCATCCTGCGGCTGCGGGGCCCCCGGTCAGCCCGCGCGGCGGGCGCGCCGGCGCTCCGCCGCGGCCTTGATCTCGCCCACGATCCCGCGGCGGAACACCGAGACCACCAGCACGAAGATGCAGCCCTGGATCACCAGCACCCACTCGCCGAAGGAGGCGAGGTAGTTCTGCATCATCACGATCACCGCCGCCCCCACGGCCGGGCCCAGGATCGTGCCCATGCCGCCGACGATGGTCATCAGCACCACCTCGCCCGACATGGTCCAGTAGACGTCGGTCAGGGAGGCGAGCTGGAACACCAGCACCTTGGTCGACCCCGCCAGCCCCGCCAGCGTCGCCGACAGCACGAAGGCCACCAGCTTGTAGCGGTCGACCGAGTAGCCCAGCGAGATCGCGCGGGGCTCGTTCTCGCGGATCGCGCGCAGCACCTGGCCGAAGGGGGAGTGCACGATGCGGTGGATCAGCGCCACGCCCGCCACGAAGATCACCGCCACGACGTAGTAGAGCGTCAGGTCGTCGGTCAGGTCGATCAGGCCCAGCAGGGTCCCGCGCTCGACGCCCTGGATGCCGTCCTCGCCGTTGGTGAAGGGGGCCTGGAGGCAGAAGAAGTAGAACATCTGCGCCAGCGCCAGGGTGACCATGGCGAAGTAGATCCCCTCGCGACGGATCGCCAGCGCGCCGGCGACCAGGCCCAGCAGGGCGGCGAAGGCGGTGCCGGCGAGCAGGCCCGCCTCGGGCGGGAAGCCCATCACCTTCATCGTATGCGCGCAGATGTAGGAGGCGCCGCCGAAGAACATCGCGTGGCCGAAGCTCAGCAGCCCCGCATAGCCCGGCAGCAGGTTGAAGGCGCAGGCGAAGAGCGCGAAGCACATCACCTTCATCAGCAGCACCGGGTAGAAGCCGAAGGGCGCCGCGACCAGCAGCGCCGCGACGACCGCGGCGACCGCCAGCTTCGCGGGGGCGGAGAGGGCGGGGGACATCGTGGCGGCGGTCATTTCGCGGCTCCGAACAGGCCGGCGGGGCGCACCATCAGCACCAGCGCCATGATGACGAAGATCACGGTGTTCGAGGCCTCGGGGTAGAACACCTTGGTCAGCCCCTCGATCACCCCCAGGCCGAAGCCGGTGACGATCGCCCCCATGATCGAGCCCATGCCCCCGATCACCACCACCGCGAACACCACGATGATGAGGTTGGAGCCCATGTTCGGGCTGACCTGGTAGGCCGGCGCCGCCAGCACGCCCGCCAGCGCCGCCAGCCCCACGCCGAAGGCGTAGGTCAGGGTGATCATGCGCGGCACGTCGATGCCGAAGCTCTGCACGATCTCCGGCCGCTCGGTCGCGGCGCGCAGGTAGGCGCCGAGCTTGGTGCGCTCGATCACGAACCAGGTGGCGAGGCAGATCGCGAGCGAGGCGACGATGATCCAGCCCCGATACCAGGGCAGGTACATGAAGCCGAGGTTGACGCCGCCCGGCAGCGGATTGCCGTAGGGCATTCCCGCCGCCCCGAACTGCGAGCGCATCACCCCCTCGAAGATCAGCGCCAGCCCGAAGGTCAGCAGCAGCCCGTAGAGGTGGTCGAGGTCGTGCAGCCGGCGCAGGAACACCCGCTCGATCACGAGGCCGGTGGCCGCCACCAGGATCGGCGCGATGACCAGCGCCCCCCAGTAGGGAATGCCGAGCCAGTTCAGCAGCATCCACGCCACGAAGGCGCCCAGCATGTACTGCGCCCCGTGGGCGAAGTTGATGACGTTCAGCAGGCCGAAGATCACCGCGAGGCCCAAGGAGAGCATCGCGTAGAACGACCCGTTGATCAGCCCCAGCATCAGCTGGCCGAACAGGGCCTGCGGCGGGATTCCGATCAGCTCCATCATGGCGCGTCCCTCCCCTTCAGACGCCCAGGAACGCCTCGAGGCGCTCCGTGTTCGCCGCGATCTCGTCGCTGGTCATGTGGTCCACCACCTGGCCGTGCTCGACGACGTAGTGGCGGTCGGCGACGGTGGAGGCGAAGCGGAAGTTCTGCTCCACCAGCAGCACAGTCAGGCCCCGGCGTTTCAGTTCCAGCAGCGCATCGCGGATCTGCTGGACGATGACGGGGGCGAGGCCCTCGGTCGGCTCGTCGAGCAGCACCAGCGTCGCCCCGGTGCGCAGGATGCGCGCGATGGCGAGCATCTGCTGCTCCCCGCCCGAGAGCTTGGCGCCGGAGTTCCCCCAGCGCTCCTTCAGCCGGGGGAAGAGCGTGTCGATCTCGGCCTCGGTCATGCCCCCTTCGCGCAGGACGGGGGGCAGGTGCAGGTTCTCGCGCACGGTCAGGGCCGAGAAGATCCCGCGTTCCTCGGGGCAGAGCGCCACGCCCAGCCGGGCGATCTTGTGCGGGGCCATCGAGATGGTCTCGGTCCCGTCGAAGGCCACCGAGCCCTTGCGCTGCCGCAGCAGCCCCATGATCGCCTTCAGCGTGGTGGTCTTGCCCGCGCCGTTGCGGCCCAGCAGGGTGACCAGCTCGCCCTTGCGGACCTCGAAATTCATGCCGTGCAGGATGTGGCTTTCGCCATACCAGCCGTGCAGGTCGCTCACTTTGAGCAGCGTCTCAGGCATGGGCGTCGCTCCCCATGTAGGCCTCGACCACGGCGGGGTTCTTCGAGACCTCCGCATAGGGCCCCTCGGCCAGCACCTCGCCGCGGGCCAGCACCGTGATGCGGTCGGAGAGATCCGAGACCACCGAGAGGTTGTGCTCGACCATCAGCACGGTGCGGGACTGCGCCGCGCGGCGGATCAGGTCGGCGGTGCGGGCGATGTCCTCGCGGCCCATGCCGGAGGTCGGCTCGTCCAGCAGCAGCAGCTTGGGATCCAGCGCCAGCGTGGTCGCCAGCTCCAGCGCCCGCTTGCGGCCGTAGGGCAGTTCCACAGCCAGCCGCCGCGCGTCCCCCTCCAGCCCCACGTCGCGCAGCAGCCCCATCGCCTGGTCGTCGAGGACCGACAGCGCGTTCTCAGGCCGCCAGAACGAGAAACTGTCCCCGCGCGGCCGCTGCAACGCGATGCGCACGTTCTCCAGCACGGTCATGTGGGCGAAGGTCGCCGAGATCTGGAAGCTGCGCACCATCCCCTTGCGGGCGACCTCGGCCGCCCCGGTCGAGGTGATGTCCTCGCCGTCATAGGTGATGGTCCCCGAGGTCGGGTCGAGGAACTTGGTGATCAGGTTGAAGCAGGTGGTCTTGCCCGCCCCGTTCGGTCCGATCAGGGCGTGGATCGTGTTGCGCTCCACCGCCAGGTCGACGCCGTTCACGGCCTTGAAGCCCTTGAAGGACTTGGTCAGCCCCTTGATGTCGAGGATCGCGTCCATCTAGCCGGCCCTCCCCGGATGCCAGTGGAAGTCGCGCGCCTCGATGGCCGCGGCGCGCAGGCCGGAGGTCACCCAGGCGCGGGTCTCGGCGGGGTCGATCACCGCGTCGATCTCCAGGAAGCCCGCCATGGTCGTGGCCTTGCCGACCTCGTAGAGGTGGGCGAGCTTCTCCTGGTAGAAGGCCTCGCGCTTCTCCGGGTCCTCGATGGCCTCCATCTCGCGCCGGTAGCCGAGCCGCACGGCGCCCTCGAGGCCCATGCCGCCGAACTCGCCCGTCGGCCAGGCGACGGTGAAGACCGGCGCATGGAAGCCGCCCGCGGCCATCGACTGGGCGCCCAAGCCGTAGCCCTTGCGCAGCACCACGGTGAACAGCGGCACCGAGAGCTTCGAGGCGATGGTGAACAGCGCGGCCGAGGCGCGCATCTGCCCCGCCGCCTCCGCCTCCGGCCCCACCATGAAGCCCGGCGTGTCGCAAAGCGACAGCACCGGCAGGCCCCAGCGGTCGCAGAGCTTCAGGAACTCGCCGGACTTGCGGGCGCCCTCGGCGTCCACCGCGCCGCCCAGGTGGCGGGTGTCGTTGGCGACCAGGCCCATGGCGCGGCCCTCGATGCGGATCAGGGCGGTGACCATGCCCGGCGCGTGGTCGCGCTTCAGCTCGGTGACGCTGCCGGCGTCGGCCAGCGTCTCGATCACCTCGCGCACGTCGTAGGCGCGGCGGCGGTTCTCGGGGATCTTCCAGCGCAGGAGGCGCTGGTCGGCGGCCTCCCAATGCGCCGCGGGGCCCTGGACGTAGGAAAGGAGGCGCCGGGTCATCTCGGTCGCCGCCTCCTCGTCCTCGACCACCAGGTCGACGGCGCCGATGGGGGCGAGGGTGGAGACGGGGCCGATCTCGTTGGGCGCATAGACGCCCAGGCCCCCGCCCTCGACCATCGCGGGGCCGCCCATGCCGATGCAGGCGTTCTTCGTCGCCACGATCACGTCGCAGCAGCCGACCAGCGCCGCGTTGCCGGCGAAGCAGAAGCCGGAGACGACGGCGATCATCGGGACCTCGCCCGAGAGGTCCGCGAAGCGGCGGAAGCTGGGCGTGTCGAGCCCGTGGACCATCAGCCCGTCGGTCTCCCCCGGCCGCCCGCCGCCGCCCTCGCCATAGAGCACCAGCGGCAGCTTCAGGCGGTGGGCGAGCTCCAGCAGCCGGTCCTTCTTCTTGTGGTTCATCCAGCCCTGCGTGCCCGCGAAGACCGTGAAGTCGTAGGCCATCGCCATCATCTGCGTGCGCTCGGGGCCGTAGAGGTCGGCGTTGACCGTGCCGATGCCCGCCACCAGGCCGTCGGCGGGGGCCATGTCGATCAGCTCGTCCATGGACCTGCGCTGGCGCTGGGCGGCCAGCGCCAGGGCGCCGTATTCGGTGAAACTGCCCGGATCGCAGAGCTGGGCGATGTTCTCGCGCGCCGTGCGCTGGTTGCGCGAGCGGCGGCGCTCGATGGCCTTGGGGCGGTTCTCGTCCAGCCCGCGGGCGTGGCGCTCGATCACCGCGGCGAGGTCGGGACGGATGGCGTCGAGGTCGATCTCCTCGGCCTCCACCACCGCGGCGCCGGCGGCGTCGGAGGGCTCGATCCAAAGGATCGGGTCGCCCTCGACCAGCGCCTCGCCGGCGGCGGCGGCGAGGCGGCGCACGATGCCGGCGGCGTCGGCGGTGACCACATGCTCCATCTTCATGGCTTCGAGGATGGCGACGGGCTGGCCCTCGGCCACCGCGTCGCCCTCGGCGATCTCGAGCGAGGCGAGGACGCCGGTGAGGGGGGCGGGAAGGGGCGCCGTGCCCTCCGGCCCCTCGGCGGCGGGCTTCGCGGGGCCGGGGGCGGCGGAGGCGGGCAGGGCGGGCGCGTCGGCCATCTGGGCGATGACGGCGCCCGCGATCTCCTTGACCCAAGACGTGTGGACGGCGTTGCGGGCGACCTCCGGGCGGGCGAGCAGGCCCGCGAGGAACGGCGCGTTGGTCTGCACGCCGGCGATGCGGAATTCGCCCAGGCTACGGGCGGCGCGGGCGATGGCGGCCGGGAAGCCGAGAACCGCGGAGCGCACGATCAGTTTCGCGAGCAGGCTGTCGAAGCGCGGGTTGATCTTCATCCCCGCGAAGCCCTGGCCGTCGACGCGCACGCCGGGGCCGGTCGGGGGCTCGTAGAGCGCCAGCGTCCCGCCCTGGGGGCGGCTCTCGCCGGTCGGCGTCATCGTCTCGGCGTTGACGCGAAGCTGCACGGCGTAGCCGGGGCGCAGGGCAGGGGGCTCGGTCAGCGACAGCGAGGCCAGCGTCTCGCCGCCCAGCAGCAGGATCTGCGTGGCGACGAGGTCGAGGCCGGTGACCTCCTCGGTCACCGTATGCTCGACCTGGAGGCGGGGGTTGGCCTCCATGAAGTGGAACGTCTCAGGATCGTCGAGGTCGACCAGGAACTCGAAGGTGCCGAGGCCGCGGTAGCCCACGGCGCCCGCGATCTGCAGGGCGGCCGAGAGGATCGCCTCGCGCAGACCGGGCGCCAGGTCGGGGGCGGGGGCGATCTCGACCAGCTTCTGGCCCTGGCGCTGGAGGGTGCAGTCGCGCTCCCACGCGTGGACCACGGCCGAGCCGTCGCCGATCACCTGCACCTCGATATGGCGGGCGCGCCTGACCAGTTTCTCGGCGTAGAGGGACCCGTCGCCGAAGGCGCCGAGCGCCTCGGAGGCGCAGCGGGCGTAGGCGTCGGTGACCTCGCCGGGCGCCTCCACGGCGCGCATCCCGCGCCCGCCGCCGCCGGCGACGGCCTTGATCATGGTGGGGCCGTGGGCCTCGACGAAGGCGCGCACGGCGTCCTCGGAGGCGCCGCCCGGAAGACCCGGCAGCAGGGGCACGCCCAGCTCGGCGGCCAGCGCCCGGGCGGCCGACTTGTCGCCCAGCCGCGACAGGATCTCGGCCGACGGCCCGATGAAGACGATCCCGGCGTCCGCGCACATCGCGGCGAAACCGGCGTTTTCCGACAGGAACCCGTAGCCCGGGTGGATCGCGTCGCAGCCGGCCGCCTTCGCGGCCTCGATCACCGCGGCCTTGTCGAGATAGGCGGCGGGGCCCGTCCCCTCCAGCGCGCGGCAGGCGTCGCCGGCGCGGGCGTGCAGCGCCTCGGCGTCGTCGGCGGAGGCGAGCGTCACCGCCCGCAGCCCGAGGTCGGCGGCCGCCCGCGCAATGCGGATGGCGATCTCTCCACGGTTGGCGATCAGGATCGAGCGGATGGGCATGGCGTCTCGCGTCGGCGGCTCGGCCCGGCGGCGGGGGGCGCGGCCCGGGCGGAAGCGTCGTGAAAAAGGGGGGCGGAGACGGGGGCGCGCCGCGGCGCGCCCCCGGAACGGGGCTTACTGCACCAGCGGGCAGCCGCCCTCTTCGAGGGTCTGGAACGCCTCGCCGTCCTCGAGCGTGCCGATGCGGGTCAGCATGTCCCACTCGCCCGAGGAGTCGCCCGGCGCCTTCACCTGGTAGAGCGAGAAGTCCCGCATCACCCGGCCGTCCTCGCGGACCGTCGCGCCCTTGGTGTAGAAGTCCTCGACCGGCATCTCGCGCATCTTGGCGGCGACGGCCTCGGCCTCGGTGGTGCCGGCGGCCTCGACGGCCTTGAGGTAGTGCAGCACCGAGCCGTAGACGCCCGCCTGCATGCCGTTGGGCATCTCGCCGGTCTTGGCCTTGTAGCGCTCGGCCATCGCCCGGGTCTCGTCGTCCTGGTCCCAGTAGAAGGTCTCGGCGAGGTAGAGGCCCTGCGCCGCGGTCAGGCCCAGGGCCTTGATGTCGTTGACGAAGATGATGAAGCCGGCCATCGCCTGGCCCTGCTCGGTCACGCCGAACTCGGCCGCCTGCTTGATGAAGGTCACCAGGTCGCCGCCGGCCAGCGCCAGCCCGATGGTCTTCGCGCCCGAGGCCTGGGCCTGCAGGATGAAGGACGAGAAGTCCGCCGTGCCCAGGGGCGCGTTGACCTGGCCCAGCACGGTGCCGCCCGCGGCCTCGGTGAACTTGCGCGCGTCGTCGGCCAGCGCGTGGCCGAAGGTGTAGTCGGCGGCCACGATGAACATCGTATCCGCGCCGGACTCGACGACCGACTGGGCGATGGTCTTCGACAGGGCGAAGGTGTTGTAGACCCAGTGGAAACCGGTCTTCGAGCAGGCCTCGCCGGTCAGCGCGTTGGTGCCGGCCGAGGTCGAGATGTTGACCTTGTTCTTCTCGGTCGAGATCCCGCGCACGGCGAGCGCGACCGAGCTGTTGCCGAGCCCCGTGATCATCTCGACCCCGTCGACGTCGTACCACTTGCGCGCGATCGAGGCGCCGACGTCGGCCTTGTTCTGGTGGTCGGCCGACAGCACCTCGATCGGCCGGCCGAGCACCGTGCCGCCGAAGTCCTCGACCGCCAGCTCGGCGCCGGCGACGGAGTTCGCGCCGGTGATGTCGGCGTAGACGCCCGACATGTCCTCGAGCACGCCGATGCGCAGCGGCTCCTGCGCGTTGGCGGCGCCCCAGCCGCCCAGCGCGAACGCGGCGAGCGCCGCGCCCATAAGGGTGCGTTTCATGGTCTCTCTCCTCCCATGTTGGTTCGGGCCGGCCCTTGTCGCGGGCCTTCCTGTCAGCCCGCCGACGCGGTCGCGCCGGTGTGGACGGCGGTCTCCTCTCCGCCATGGACCCGGCGCAGCTCCCGCTTGAGGATCTTGCCCGACGCGTTTCGCGGCAGGTCCTCGACGAAGATGATGCGCTTGGGGATCTTGTAGTGCGCGAGGCTTTTCTTCGCGTGCGCGATCAGCTCGGCCTCCGAGGGGGCGTGACCCTCCTTCAGCACCACCATCGCGGCGATCGCCTCGAGCCATTTTTCGTCCGGCAGGCCGACCACGGCGACCTCGAAGACGGCCTCGTGGGTGAAGAGCACGTCCTCCACCTCGCGGCTCGCCACCAGCACGCCGCCGGTGTTGATCACGTCCTTCACCCGGTCGACGACATAGAGGAAGCCTTCCTCGTCGAAGCGGCCCATGTCGCCGGTGTGGAACCAGCCGTTCTTGAACGCCTCGTCGGTGGCGTCCTCGCGGTTCCAGTATTCGGTGATCACGTGGGGGGTGCGGTGGACGATCTCGCCGGTCTCGCCGACGGGGACGTCCTCGTCGTTCTCGTCCACGACCCGGGTCTCGACGTTCAGCACCGGGCGCCCGCACGAGGTCAGGCGGCCGTCATGCTCCTCGGGCTTGAGCACGGTGGCGAGCGGCCCCGTCTCCGACTGGCCGTAGCAGTTGAAGACGCGCGCGCCGTTGAGGCGCTTGCGCAGCTCCACCAGGATCGGCTCGGGCATGATCGAGGCGCCGTAGTAGACCTTGTTGAGGCTCGAGAGGTCATGGGCGTCGAAGCCCGGGTGGCGCAGCAGGCCCACCCACACCGTCGGCGGCGCGAAGAACGAGGTGATCCGGTTCTCCTCGATGCAGCGGAACACGTCCTCGGGCTTGGGCTGCTCGAGCAGCGCGCAGGTCGAGCCCACCATGATCTGGGGGTTCGAGAAGGTGTGGATCTGGCCGGAGTGGTAGAGGGGCAGGGACCACAGGCAGCGGTCCGTTTCCACGTATTCCAGCGCGTGGATGCAGGAGTAGAACTCCGCCATCAGCGCGCGGTGCTTCATCAGCCCGCCCTTGGGCTTTCCGGTGGTGCCCGAGGTGTAGAGGATCTGGACGTAGTCGTCCTCGGTCACGTCCCACTCGCGCTCGGGGTCCGTGGTCCCCTGGGCGGCGGCCATCACGTCGATCTCGTCGCCGCCGTCGAAGGCCGAGAGGAAGTCGAGCCCCGCGACCGGCCCCATGTCGTCGACCGAGCCCTTCAGCGCGCGGTCGTAGACCAGGGCGCGCGCGCCCGACTGCTCGACGATGTATTTCAGCTCCGGACCCGTCAGGCCGTAGTTGGCCGGCACGTGGATCAGGCCGGACTGGGCGCAGGCCAGCCACAGCAGGTAATAGGCGTCGGAGTTGCGCGCGAAGGCCGCGACCCGGTCGCCCTTGCGCAGCCCCGCGTCGCGCAGGTGGGTCGCGATGCGGAAGGCCGCCGTCTCCATCTCCGCGTAGGACCAGGTGCGGTCGCGGAAGATCAGGGCGTCCTTCCTGGGGTTGCGGGCCACGGCGCGGCGCAGGCCGTCGCCGATGCCGTTGCGACCGGCGCGGGCGCGAAGATCGATCATCGATGTCCTCCCTTGGGACCGCCGTCTGCGGGCGGTTGCGGCGGGACCATGGCGCAACGCGCGGCGCGCGTCACGACCTGCCGGCCGTTCGACTGACGAGAAAAGACGCCGCAAGGCGCGGCGGGGTCGACGGTCACGTCGCTTTTCCTCCCAGGGCGCGGGGGCGTCGCGCCCGCTGCCCGGGCGTCGCGTCCTCCGTCGTTGTCGTCCGCGATATAGTCGCGGTTAGGATTTGCTAGCGGCGAGCATATTTTGTTGCGCCGAGTCGTCAAGCGTCTCTTTCCGCGACGAACCCGCCGGGCCGCCGCCTGCGCCCGGGCGCGAGCCGGCCGAGGCCACCTCGAACGGCACGCCGAGGGCGGCCAGCACCAGGGTCTCCATCCGGGCGGCGATCGTCTCGGGGCTCTCGGGCCCGTCGGGGCTGAACCAGTTGAACGGCCAGGTGAGCATGCCGGTGACGGTCTGGTTGGCGATCGAGGCGTCCTCGAACCGGAACACCCCCGCCTGGCGCCCCTGCTCCAGCAGGTGGTGCAGGGCGCGGGCGAAGCGCTGACGGTCGGCGCGCAGCCGCTCGTAGATCTCGGGGGGGAGCTGCTTGCCCTCCACGAACAGGATCGAGAGGAACTCGCGCTCCTCGATCACCCGCAGGCACATCTCGCGCACGAAGCGGCGGAAGCGGGTCAGCACGTCCTCGTCCGAGTGGGCGAGCGCGCTTTCCGCCAGATCCGCCGACATCACCGAGGTCTGGGCGCAGATCGCGGTCAGCAGCTCCAGCTTCGAGGCGAAGTGGTAGTAGATGAACGGCGGCGTGACCCCGAGCTCGGCGGCGATGTCGGAGATCTTGGTGCGCGTGTAGCCGTTGCGGAAGAACAGCGTGGCGGCGGTCTTGAGCACCAGCTCCTTCTTGAACGCGTAGGCGGCCGAGCGCGCCGGCGTGCGGCCGCCGCCGCGGCGCAGGCCCGGCGGCGGGCGACCGACGGGGGCGTGCGGCCGCGGCGCGGCGCCGGCTGGGTCTTCGGTGGGGCGGGGATCGTCGGTCATGGGCTCCGGTCGCCGAGGCGCCCGCGTGCGTGGGCGCCCGCGCATGATCCCCGATCCGCCCCGGCGGCGCCAAGAGGCGAAGCGGACCCGCCCGGGCGGGGGGGGCGCCCGGGCCGCCCCCCGGGCCGCGGCCTCCGCCGGCCCGCGAAGCCCGTGGACGCGCGCCCCGGCGCCGGCTAGCCTCGCGCCGTTCGACCCGCTTCGGAGGCGCGCCAGATGGTTCCCGGTTCCGCCCGCGCCGCGCTGCTCCCGCTCTTCGGCTGGGCCTCGCCCGCCCTTGCCGGCGGGGATTTCCCGATCCCGATTCCGCTCGACCACCTGCCCAACGTGGTCGCCGTGGGGGTGGGCTTCGCGCCGACCTGGCTGGGCTCGGACGACGACTTCCTGGGCGCCGCGCCGGCCGCGATGCTCGAGACGCCGCTGGGCCGCCTGACGGTGCTGGGCAACTACGCGGCGCTGAACCTGCTCGAGACGCGCTTCGACCGGAGCGGCTGGCGCGCCGGTCCTGCCGCGATCTACCGCTTCGGGCGCAGCGACGTGGACGACCCGGTCGTGGCGCGCCTGCCGGAGGTCGACGATTCGCTCGAGCTGGGCGTGAACCTGGGCTACGAGTTCGTCGACCCCGCCCGCCCCGCGCGCCGCCTGGCGCTGGGCGCGGACCTGACCTTCGACGTGACCGAGGGCGACGGCGCGGCGGCGCTGAACCTCTACGCCCGCGCCGTGCACCCGCTGCCCTGGCCCGGCGGCGCCGTCGCGGCGCTCGCCGGCGTCACCCTGACCAACGACGCCTATGCCGAGCGCTACTGGTCCGTCTCCGCCGCCGGCGCCGCCGCCTCGGGCCTGCCGGCCTTCGACGCCGGCGGCCCCGGCCGGGACCTGCGCGTGGGCTTCGGCGTGCTGCAGAGCCTCTCGCCCCGCTGGCACCTGGGCGCGGGCGCGGTCTACAGCCGCCTGCTCGGCGACGCCGCCGACACCCCGATCGTCGCCCGGCGCGGCGACGCCGACCAGCTCCTCTTCGGCCTCGGCGTGGCCTACGCCTGGGGCTTCGAGGGTTAGGCCGCGCCCCACGCGCCCGCCGCCCCCAGGCCCCTCGCGGAGCGCCTGTTCCCCGGAGCCGTCCATCGCGGATGCCGATCAGAGCGACTCGCCCGCCCCGGTCAAGGATCGCGCAGCGACCGGCGAAGCCGGCTCGTCCTTGACCGGGGCGGGCGAGTCGCTCAGGCATCAGACGCGATGGACGGATCCGGGGAACAGGCGCGGGCCCTTGTTCCCGGGTGAGTCCGGAGCCCGCCGGAGGCTCTCCCCTCCCCCTCCCGGACCGCCGTTCGCCCCCTGCGCGCCAGCCAAGCCCGCCCGCAGGGCGCCCAGGCGCCCGCAAGCCGCGGCTCAGGCCGCCAGCATCTCCACCAGCCGCTTCATGAAGGCCTCGCCCTTGTCGAGCTGGTCGGCCTCGAGGAACTCGTCGGGCTGGTGGGCCTGGGCGATGTCGCCCGGCCCGCAGACGATGGTGGAGTAGCCGGCCTCCTGGAAGAAGCCCGCCTCGGTGCCGTAGGCGACGGCGCGTTCGGCGTTGTCGCCGGTGATCGTGCGGGCGACGCGCTCGGCCTCGCCGTTCTCCTCGCGCCGGCAGGGGGGCACGGGGATGCGGGGTTGCGGGTCGATGCGCGCCTCGGGCCGGATCTTGCGGATCTCCGCCTCCAGCCGCGCGCATTCGGCGATGTAGCGCTCCGCCCACTCGGCCGGGACCTCGGGCGGCACCACCCGGATGTCGGTCGAGAACCAGGCGTCCTTGGCGGTGATGTTGCCCGCCGTGCCGCCATGGAACAGGCCCACGTGGAGCGTGGTCCAGGGCGGCTCGAAGCCCTCCGCCTCGGGGTAGGGCCCGGCCTCCGCCTTCGCGCGGTTCTCGGCCATCCGGTCCTCGAGCCAGGTGACCAGCCGCGCCGCGGTCATCACCGCCGAGACGCCCTTGTGCACCTGGGAGGAATGCACCTCGAACCCGTGCACGTAGGTGGTGAAGCCCGCCCCGCCCTTGTGGGTCGAGACCACGCCCATCATCGTGGGCTCCCCCACGATCACCGCCGAGGCCGGGGGCAGCACCTTGCGCATCTCGGCCACCAGCGGCGGCGCGCCGCGGCAGCCCAGCTCCTCGTCGAAGGAGAAGGCGATCTGCAGCGGGCGCTTCAGCCCCACCTTGGCCGCATCCGCTGCGGCGCAGAGCGCCAGCGCATCGAAGCCCTTCATGTCGCAGGTCCCGCGGCCATAGAGCCGGCCGTCCCGCTCGACCACCGAGAACGGGTCGGTGCTCCAGGCCTGCCCCTCCACCGGCACCACGTCGGTGTGGCCCGACAGGACCATGCCGCCGGGGACCTCGGGGCCGATGTTGGCGAGCAGCCCCGCCTTCTCGCCGGTCTCGTCGGGCATCAGGTGGACGCGCGCGCCGTGGCCCTCGAGGTAGTCCTTCGCGAACTGCACCAGCGCGAGGTTCGACTTGGCGCTGACCGTGTCGAAGCCGACCAGCTTCTCCAGCATCTCGCGCGGGGTGTAGGTCACGGGCATCCGGGGGGCTCCTCAGGGGGACGACGCGGGCAGCCTGCGCCGCCTTCGCCCGCCCGGTCAAGCGCGCCGGCGGCGTGTTCCCGACCGCCGGCAGGCAGGTGACGCAAGGCGCGGCTCACATTATCGATAATCCGCCCTTCCCCCGCGTTTTTGCGTTGCGGCGCCTTGCGTATTGGTATTCTCTGACTCGCGCAGAACCCGAAAAACAACTGGGTCCGACAGGGAAAAGAGAACCATGCGAACGGCCGACGCCCATGCGGCGGGACGGGATGCCCTTGGCTGACGGCGCCCCGGCGACCGCGCAGCAGACGAACGGCGTGGACGACGCGCCGGTGCTCGAGGTCGAGGGCCTCGAGACCGTCTTCGACACGCGCGACGGCGCGGTCCATGCGGTGAACGGAGTGTCCTTCCACCTGCGCCCCGGCGAGCTGCTGGGCGTGGTGGGGGAGAGCGGCTCCGGCAAGTCCGTCACCATGATGAGCGCGCTGCAGCTGCTGCCGAGCCCGCCCGCCCGGCGCACCGGCGGCATGGTGCGCTTCCGCGGCCAGGACGTCGACGCGATGACGCCGAAGGCGATGCGGCGCCTGCGCGGCGGCGAGATCGGCTTCGTCTTCCAGGACCCGATGACCTCGCTCAACCCGGTGTTCACGGTGGGCTTCCAGATCATGGAGCCGCTGCGCAAGCACCTCAGGCTGAGCAAGCCCGAAGCCCGCAAGCGCGCGGCCGAGCTGCTGGCGATGGTCGGCATCCCCTCGCCCGAGGCGCGGCTGAACGACTATCCCCACCAGTTCTCGGGCGGCATGCGCCAGCGGGTGATGATCGCCATCGCGCTCGCCTGCGAGCCGGGCGTGGTGATCGCCGACGAGCCGACGACCGCGCTCGACGTCACCATCCAGGCCCAGATCATCGAATTGGTCAAAGACCTGCGCCAGCGGCTCGGCGCGGCGATCGTGTGGATCACCCACGACCTCGGCGTCATCGCCGGCATCGCCGACCGCGTGGCGGTGATGTACGCCGGCCGGATCGTGGAGGAGGGGCCGGTGCTCGAGATCTTCGAGGACCCCCGCCACCCCTACACCCGCGCCCTGCTGGAGACGATGCCCCACCTCGAGGGCGACCGCCCCCAGCGCCTGCGCACCATCCCCGGCCAGCCGCCGGTGCTGATGGAGACGCCCGTCGCCTGCTCCTTCGCGCCGCGCTGCCCGCACGCCTTCGACAAGTGCCTCGCGGCCGACCCCAGGCTCGAGCCCTGCGGCGCGGCGGGCCACCGGGTCGCCTGCTGGTGGACCCCGCCCGAGGCGGAAACGGAGGTTCCGGCATGAGCGACGCCGCCGCCCTCGACGCCCCGCGCGCCGCCCCCACGGCCGAAACGCTGCTGCGGGTGCAGAACCTCTCGGTCCATTTCCCGATCCACAAGGGCCTGCTGCGCCGCCAGGTGGGCGCGGTGCAGGCGGTGGACGAGGTCAGCTTCGACGTCCTGAAGGGCGAGACGCTGGGCCTGGTGGGAGAATCCGGCTGCGGCAAGTCCACAACCGGCCGCGCCATCCTGCGCCTGACCCCGATCACGCAGGGCAGGGTGATCCTCGACGGCGAGGACATCACCCATATCGAGGGCGAGACCCTGCGCCAGCGCCGCCGGAAGATGCAGATGATCTTCCAGGACCCGCAGGCCAGCCTCAACCCGCGCATGAACGTCTCGGGCATCATCTCCGAGCCGCTGGTCGAGCACCGCTCGCTGTCGCGCAAGCAGATGCAGGAACGGGTCTACGAACTGATGGACGCGGTGGGCCTGCGGCGCAGCTTCGCCAACCGCTACCCGCACGAGTTCTCGGGCGGCCAGCGCCAGCGCATCGGCATCGCCCGCGCGCTCGCCCTCGACCCCGGCTTCATCGTCTGCGACGAGCCGATCGCCGCCCTCGACGTCTCGATCCAGGCGCAGGTGGTCAACCTGCTGGAGGAGCTCCAGCAACGCCTTGGACTTACGTATCTCTTCATCTCCCATGACCTTTCCATGGTCCGCCACATGGCGACCCGGGTGGCGGTCATGTACCTGGGCCGGATGGTGGAGCTCGCGCCCCGCGAAAAGCTCTATTCCGTGCCCAGGCATCCCTACACGCAGGCCCTGCTCTCGGCCGTGCCCGAGCCGGATCCCCGGCGCGAGGCGACGCGCCAGCGGATCATCCTGACCGGCGACGTGCCGAGCCCCGCGAACCCGCCCTCGGGCTGCCGGTTCCGCACGCGCTGCCCCCATGCCTTCGACCGCTGCGCGGTCGAGACGCCTGCCTTCCGCAAGCTGAGCGACGGCCATTTCGCCGCCTGCCACCTTTCGGAATGACCCGAGCTTCCATGCGGGACCGGGAAAAAAGCCGGACCGCTTCCATCAACAGGGAGAGAAGGAAGAGATCATGAAAGCGACCCATAAACTGCTCGCGGGCGCCTGCGCCGCGGCGCTTCTCGCCGGCGCGGCCCCCGCGCAGGCCGAGCGCGGCGCCGACGGCCAGCTCAACATCATCTACTGGCAGGCCGTTTCGATCCTGAACCCGTTCCTGTCGGGCGGCACCAAGGACGTCGAGGGCTCCTCGCTCGTGCTCGAGCCGCTGGCCCGCTACGACGAGACCGGGACCATGGTCCCCTGGCTCGTGGACGTGATCCCCTCGCTGGAGAACGGCGGGGTGTCCGAGGACCTGAAGTCGATCACCTGGAAGCTGAAGCCCGGCATCAAGTGGTCCGACGGCACGGACTTCACCGCCGAGGACGTGGCCTTCACCGCCGCCTACTGCATGGATGAGAGCGGCGGCTGCCAGCAGGTCGCGGCCTTCACCGACGTCGAGAGCGTCGAGGTGATCGACCCGCTGACCGTCAAGGTCAACTTCGCGGTCGCCAAGCCCTTCCCCTACGGGCCCTTCGTCGGCGCCCAGTCGCCGATCATCCAGAAGGCCCAGTTCGCCGACTGCATGGGCGCCAAGGCCCCCGAGTGCACCGACGCCAACTTCGGCCCCAACGGCACCGGCCCCTACGTGGTGTCCGAGTTCAAGCCCAACGACGTGGTGGTCTTCGCCCCGAACCCCCACTACCGCGACGCCGCCAAGCCGGCCTTCTCGACGGTGGTGTTCAAGGGCGGCGGCGACGCGGCCGCGGCCGCGCGCTCGGTCCTCGAGACGGGCGAGTTCGACTACGCCTGGAACCTGCAGGTGGAGCCCGAGATCCTGACCCAGATGGCCGCCGCGGGCAAAGGCACGGTGGTCTCGGCCTTCGGCACCTCGGTCGAGCGCATCCACACCAACTTCTCCAACCCCGACCCGGCGCTGGGCGACGCGCGCTCGACGCTGGAGGGCGGCAAGCATCCGTTCCTGACCGATCCGGCGGTGACCAAGGCCCTGTCTCTGGCCATCGACCGCGAGATCCTGGTCGAGGCCGGCTACGGCGCCGCGGGGCAGGTGACCTGCAACGTGCTGCCCGCGCCGGAGATCTACAACTCCACCAACAACGACTGGTGCAAGACCCCGGACGTCGACGAGGCCAACCGCCTGCTCGACGAGGCGGGCTACGAGATGGGCTCGGACGGGGTGCGCGCCAAGGACGGCGTGCGTCTGTCGATCCTGTTCCAGACCTCGACCAACTCGGTCCGCCAGGGCACCCAGGCGCTGCTGAAGCAGATGTGGCAGGAGATCGGGGTCGAGACCGAGCTGCGCAACATCTCGGCCTCGGTGTTCTTCGGCGGCGACCCGTCCTCGCCGGACACGTTCCAGAAGTTCTATGCGGACCTGGAGATGTACACCAACAACTTCGACGGCACCGACCCCGAGGCCTACATGGCCTCCTGGCGCTGCTCGGAGATCCCGTCGCCGAAGACCAACTGGCTGGGCGCCAACATGCCCCGCTTCTGCTCCGAGGAGTATGACGCGCTGGTCGCCGAGATGGCCGGCACGGCCGAGCTCGAGAAGCGCGCGGAGCTCGCGATCAAGATGAACGACATGCTGATGGAATCCGGCGCGATCATCCCGCTGATCCACCGCGGCGGCGTCTCGGCCCACGCCGTGACGCTCGAGGGGGTCAAGATGAACGAGTGGGACTCCGAGCTGTGGAACATCGCCGACTGGACCCGCGCCGAGTGATCGGACGGACCTGAGCCCCGGGGGAGGGGCGCCGCCCCTCCCCCTCCGCCCCTTTCGGGGGCAGTCCGGGGGCTCCGCGCCTCCCGGCCCAGGCCGAGTCCCAGAGACGCACATGCTGACCTACACCCTCAGACGGCTCGCTTTCGCGGTTCCCGCGCTTCTGGCGATCAGCTTCATCATCTTCGCGATCCTCGACCTCGCCCCCTCGGACCCGACGGCGCAGCTTCCGCTGACCATCCCGCCCGAGGTGCGCGAGAAGATCCGCCTGTCGCTGGGCCTCGGCGAGCCCTTCGCCGTGCGCTACTGGAAGTGGCTGATCCAGTTCTTCGTCAACGAGCCCCTGAACCTGATCGAGCAGTGGACCGGCTGGAGTTTCGGCGACGGCGACCGGCTGCGCGTCCTGTCCTGGCAGACCCGCTCCCCCGTGGTCGACCTGATCGCCCAGCGGATGCCGCAGACCCTGTGGGTGGTGGGGATGAGCTACGTGCTCGGCGCGCTGATCGCGATCCCGATCGGGGTGATCTCGGCCTATCGGCAGTATTCGTGGTTCGACCAGTTCGGCACGCTGTTCTCGATGGTCGGCTTCTCGATCCCCACCTTCTTCACGGGCCTCCTCTTCATCGTGATCTTCTCGGTGAACCTGGAGTGGTTCCCCTCGATCTACGACACCACGCACGAGGTCACGGACTGGGAGAGCTTCGTCTTCCAGATCAAGCAGATGATCATGCCGACGATGGTGCTGGGCCTCTACAACGCCTCCCAGATCAGCCGGTTCATGCGGGCCTCGATGCTCGACAACCTCGGGCAGGACTACGTTCGCACCGCCCGCGCCAAGGGCATGACCGAGAAGGTCGTGGTGCTGGTGCACGTGATGCGCAACTCGCTGATCCCGGTCGTCACGGTGCTGGCCCTGAACCTGCCGCAGGTCTTCGGCGGCGCGATCATCACCGAGCAGATCTTCAAGGTGAACGGCCTCGGACAGCTGCTGATCGGCGCCATCGAGGGCGGCGACATCCCCACCGTCCAGACCCTGACCTTCATCTTCGCGGTGCTGATCGTGCTGTTCAACCTGATCGCCGACCTGCTCTACGGCATCCTGGACCCGAGGATCCGCTATGACTGACCAGCCGATCCCCGCCGGAGGCGCCACCCCCGCGGGCGGCCCCGCCCTCGTCGCCGCCCCCGCGATGCCGAAACACCGCTCGCAATGGTCGGACGTGTGGCGTCAGTTCGCCTCCCACCGGGGCGCGCTGGCGGGCATGGCGGTGTTCCTGTTCATCATCCTTCTGTGCACGCTGGGGGCCTTCATCCACGACGTGGACCCCCAGAAGCTCGACATCCGCGCCAAGAACCAGCTGATGAGCTGGGAGCATCCGCTGGGCACCGACAACCTCGGGCGGGACATGCTGGCCCAGATCATCGCGGGCGGGCAGGTGTCGCTGGCGGTGGGCGTCACCGCGATGCTGCTCTCGCTGCTGGTGGGCACGCTGATCGGGGTGCTGTCGGGCTATTTCCGCCGGCTCGACGGCCCCTTGATGCGCTTCACCGACCTGTTCCTGGCCCTGCCGCTGCTGCCGCTGCTGCTGGTCATCATCATGCTGTTCCGCGACATGCTGCGCACCGCCTTCGGGCCCGAGAGCGGCATCTTCATCCTGATCGTCTTCGTGATCGGCATCACCAGCTGGATGCAGACCGCGCGCATCGTGCGCGGCGACGTGCTGGCCCTGAAAGAACGCGAGTTCGTGCTGGCGGCGAAATCCATCGGCACGCCGTCCCGCCGGATCATCCTGCGCCACATCCTGCCCAACGTGCTGAGCCCGATCATGGTCTCGGCGACGCTCGGCGTCGCCAACGCCATCATCACCGAGAGCGCGCTCTCGTTCCTGGGCCTCGGCTTCCCCTCGGACTTCCCGACCTGGGGGCGGCTGCTCTACGACGGCGCGAACTTCATGACGCTGACGCCCGACCGGGTGATCTGGCCCGGCCTCGCGATCTCGCTGACGGTGCTGTCGGTGAACTACATCGGCGACGGTCTGCGCGACGCGCTCGACCCCCGCATCCGGGGGCGCTGAAACGGAAAGGGCGGCCCCCGGGGCTGCCCTTCCTCGTTCCGGGAGGGCGGTTCAGCCCTTCTTCTTCATCGGCCGCATCAGCCCTTCCTGGGCGACCGAGCAGACCAGCTCCCCGGCCTGCGTGAACACCTGGCCGCGATTGAAGCTGCGGGCGCCGCCGGAGAAGGGGCTGTCCATCGAATACAGCAGCCAGTCGTCGAAGCTGACCGGCTTGTGGAACCACATCGCGTGGTCCAGCGAGGCCTGCATCGCGTCGCCGCGGCGCCACGAGATCCCGTGCCGCCGGGTGCCGGAGCTGAGCAGGTTCATGTCCGACGCATAGGCCAGAAGGCACTGGTGCACCTCGGGCGGCTGCTCGGCGGGCGCCTGGAGCTTCATCCACAGCCGGTTGAAATCCGAGAGCTTCCTGGGCTCCAGCAGGTCCTGGGGCTCCACCTCGCGCATCTCGATGGCGTAGATGTGGGTCGGGCCCAGCGGGTCGAACTTGCCGGTCTTGCGCCGGATCTCCTCGCGGATCTCGTGGCGCGAGCGCAGGCCGCTGTCGGGACCGGGCGTGTCGGGCATGTCGTGCTGGTGGGCCCAGCTCTCCTCCGGCCGCTGGAAGGAGGCGGCGAGGTTGAAGATCTGCCGGCCGTGCTGGATCGCGATCACCCGGCGGGTGGCGAAGCTGCGGCCGTCGCGGGCGCGGTCGACCTCGTAGATCACCGGGATCGCGGGATCGCCGGGGTGGATGAAATAGGCGTGCAGCGAGTGGCAGGCCATGCCCTCGACCGTCTTGTAGGCCGCGCGCAGCGCCTGGGCGATCACGTGGCCGCCGTAGATGCGGACGTGGTCCTCGTCCGCCTCGGCGACCCGGCCGCGGAACAGGTTCATCTCCAGACGCTCGACGTCCAGCAGGTCGATCAGCTCCGCGACCAGCTGCGGTCCGGGGACGGGGTGGGGGATCGGGTCGGACACGGCGTCTCCTGTGGCGGCGGCGGGCAGGGCGGCCGACGCAGGGACCGGCCGGGTCGGACTTTACTCCCCGCCGCGGCGCGGCGCCATGGGTGCGGCGCAGCAGGAACGCCGCGGCCCGACCGGCCGGCCGGCCGACGACGCCTGCGTGACAACGCTTCGCTCCCCGATTAAGGTCCAGGTCGATGAACCGGGGGACCGTTTAACTTGGCGATGAAGAGCGACACGGCCGCGGTGGCCGAGGGGGATCGGATGTCGACCCGCGACCTGCTGCTGACCGCGGCCAGCGAGCTGATGCGCAAGCGCGACACGCTCAACGTGCCGATCAGCGAGATCGCGGCCGAGGCGGGCGTGAACTCGGCCCTGGTGAAGTATTACTTCGGCAACAAGAACGGGCTGATGCTCGCCCTGCTGGAGCGGGACCTGGGCGCCTCGATCACCCAGCTCTCGGCGCTGGTCAACATGGACATGAGCCCGTCCAAGAAGATGCGCTACCATCTCTCGGGCCTGGTGCGCATGTATTTCCGCTGCCCCTACCTGCAGCGGCTGCTGATCAAGACGATGCGCGACGAAAGCGCCGAGATCGCGCGCGACATCGCCGAGAAATACCTGGCCCCGATTTCCCACGCCTACCACGCGATGATCTCCGAGGGCGTGGCGGCCGGCGAATTCAAGCCGATCGACTCGCGTCTGTTCTACTTCATCGCCATCGGCGCGGCGGACCAGATCTTCTCGGCGCGATTCGTGCTCAAGTACGTGCACGGCATCGACGAGATCGACGACGAGCTGCGCCGCGCCTATGTCGACACCACCATCACCCTGATCATGGACGGTCTGCTGGCCAAGTCCTGACCGCCGCGCAACGCAGCGTCCGCCGGGCCCCGCAGGGGCGCCCGAGGGGCTTCCGCGCGCGTCGCTTTGCGCCACGCAAGCCGCTTGTCCGGCCCCTGTTAATTGGTTAGTTAATGGCCGCAAGGTCGATTGAACGCCACCGGGAGGATCGTATGCTCGACGCCATGGACCGCCACGTCTACGAGGAGGAGCACGGCCTGTTCCGCGACGCCGTGCGCAAGGTCTTCGACCGCCACCTCGCGCCGCGCCTCGACGAGTTCGAGCAGACCGGCGTCGTCGACCGCTCGGTCTGGCTCGCCGCGGGAGAGGCCGGGCTGCTGTGCCCCACCGTGCCCGAAGCCTACGGCGGCATGGGCCTCGACTACCGCTACAACGCCGTGGTGGCCGAGGAGCTCGCCTACCTCGGCTCGTCGGCCGGCTTCACCCTGCAGTCCGACATCGTCGCCGACTACCTGGTCGAATACGGCTCGGAAGAGCAGAAGAAGAAGTGGCTGCCGAAGATGGTCTCGGGCGAGGCGATCTCGGCCATCGCGATGACCGAGCCGGGCACCGGCTCCGACCTGCAGGGCGTGAAGACCACCGCCAGGAAGGACGGCAACCACTACGTGGTGAACGGTCAGAAGACCTACATCACCAACGGCCAGAACGCCGACTTCATCGTGGTGGTGGCCAAGACCGATCCCAGCCTCGGCGCCAAGGGCATCAGCCTGATCCTGGTCGAGGCGGACCGCGAGGGCTTCCAGCGGGGCCGCAACCTCGACAAGATCGGCCAGCATTCCGCCGACACCTCGGAGCTGTTCTTCCAGGACGTGCGGGTGCCGATCACCAACTGCCTCGGCGAGGAGGGCAAGGGCTTCGTCTACCTGATGAGCCAGCTTCCCCAGGAGCGTCTGTCGATCGCGCTCGCCGCCCAGGCCGGCGCCCAGCGGGCCTTCGACGAGGCGGTGAAGTTCACCAAGGGCCGCACCGCCTTCAAGCAGCCGATCTTCGATTTCCAGAACACCCGTTTCACGCTGGCGAGCCTGAAGTCCAAGCTCCAGGTCGGCTGGGCGCATGTCGACTGGGCCCTGAAGCGGCATATCGACGGCAAGCTCGACGCCTACGAGGCCTCGGCCGCCAAGCTCTGGCACACCGAGATGCAGTGGGAGATGGTGGACGCCTGCCTCCAGCTCCATGGCGGCGCCGGCTACATGAACGAGTATCCGATCGCCCGCCTGTGGCGCGACGCCCGCGTGCAGCGCATCTACGGCGGCACCTCGGAGATCATGAAAGAACTGGTGTCCCGCTCGATCTGACGGCGGGACCGCCCGGGCGGCCCAGACCCGCCCGGGCGACAGGATTGGGGCGCGAGCGGCCGGGACAGGCCGCGCGCCCGCTCAGGGAGGAGACCACGGAATGATCGACCCCGCCGCGCTGAAGACGATGGGCACGCTCGCCCGGTCGAACGCCAAGCGCCGCCCCGACGTGATGGTCCACGAGTTCGAGGGCCGGATCACCACCTTCGCCCAGTTCGACCGGTTCACCGACCAGGTGGCGAACGGGCTGCAGGCGCTGGGCGCCAAGAACGTCGCCTACTGGGGCAAGAACTCGGACGTCGCCTTCGAGCTGTTCATCGGCACGTGCAAGGCCGGCGGCTTCTTCGGGCCCCTGAACTGGCGCCTCGCGCCGGCCGAGATCGGCCAGATCCTCGAGCGCTTCGTTCCCGACGTGCTCGCCGTCGGCCCCGAGTTCCTCGACGCGGTCGAGCAGATCCGCGGCCAGCTCCCCGAGGGCGTGACCATCATCGCGGCCGAGGGCGGGTCGGAGAAGCACCCCTCCTATTTCGACTGGCGCGACGGCCAGCCGGCGGAGTTCACGGGCGACCTCGGCGAGCCTGACGACGTCTGCCTGGTGCTGTTCACCTCCGGCACCACCGGCCTGCCCAAGGGCGTGATGCTGAGCCACGCGAACCTGCTGGGCCAGCGCACGCTGATGTCCGAAGCCGGCATGAACTACGACACCATGGACGACGACGCGGTCATGCTGGTGTGCATGCCCTTCGCCCATATCGGCGGCATCGGCGTGTGGTGCCTGAGTTTCGCCAACTGCGCCAAGGCGATCATCACGCGGGAGTTCAACCCGCTCGAGGCCCTCGACCTGTTCATCAACCGCGGCGTCTCCCACGCCTTCCTGGTGCCCGCGGCGCTGCAGTTCATCGTGCGCACCCCCCAGGCGCAGGCGGCCGACTTCTCCCACGTCAAGAATATCGCCTACGGCGCGGCGCCGATGCCCGTGCCCCTGCTGGAGGAGTGCCTGACCGTCTTCGGCTGCGACTTCTGCCAGTGCTACGGCATGACCGAGACCACCGGCACGATCAGCCTCCTGCCGCCCGAGGATCACCGCGCCCGGGATCCCAGGCGGCTGAGCTCGGCGGGCAAGGCGCTGCCCGGTTCCAAGATCAAGATCATCGATGCGGACGGCAATGAACTCCCCATCGGCGAGATCGGCGAGATCGCGATCCTGTCGGGCAACAACATGGCCGGCTACTACAACAACCCCGAGGCGACCGCGAAGACCAAGGACGCCGAGGGCTGGGTCCGTTCCGGCGACGCGGGCTACATGGACGCGGACGGCTATCTCTACATCCACGACCGCATCAAGGACATGATCGTCTCGGGCGGCGAGAACGTCTACCCCGCCGAGGTCGAGAGCGCCCTCTACGCCCACCCCGCCATCTCCGAGGCCGCCGTGATCGGCGTGCCCGACGACAAGTGGGGCGAGGCGGTGAAGGCCGTGGTCACGGTGAAGGAGGGCCACACGCTGGACCCCGTCGACGTCATCAACTTCGTGCGCACCCGGCTCGCCCACTTCAAGTGCCCCAAGACGGTCGACGTGATCGAGGCGATGCCCCGCAACGCCTCCGGCAAGCTCCTGAAACGAGAGCTCCGCGCCCCCTACTGGGAAGGCCAGTCGCGGCAGGTGAACTGAGCCGATGCGCGTCGTGGAGGAGAGATCGGTGCCCTTCGACCAGTTCGAGACGGTTTCGTTCCACGACGCCGAGATACGGCGGATGGAGTTCGGCGACCGGGAGGTGCGGATCGTCTTCGAACACACCGGCTTCAAGCCCGCCTCCGAGGGAGGGTTCGCCGAGGGGTTCGAGGGCGCCGAGTTCGACGTCCGCCTGCGGGACGTCCGGTTCTTCGGCGCAGGCCTCTACGGCCCCTTCCCCATCGACCGGCTGACGGTCACCCGCCTCGGCGACGAGACGCCCGAAACGCTGGCCCGCCTGAGGTACGCGGTGACGGACGGCGCCCATGCCGCGCGGTCCTGGGAGGAGGCGCGCCAGGGGATCTGGGGCGACGTCAAGGGCGAGGCGGCGCTGATCGCCGCTTGCCCGGACCACCGGCTGCTGTCCTTCGACGCCCATGTCGGCATGGGCGTCGTGGCCATCGCCGGCGACGGAGAGATCGAGGTCAGGCGGCCCGCCGCCTGACCCGGCCCGCGCAGACGGGCGCATAACGACACGGAGGAGACGCCCCCATGGTGGAGCGCAAGGACTACTCGACGATCTTCACGACCCTGGACGAGGGGATCTTCACGATCCACCTCAACCGTCCGGACAAGCTCAACGCCTTCACCCGCGACATGATGAACGAGATGATCGCGGCCTTCGACGTCTCGGACGCCGACGACCGCGTGCGCGTGGTCATCGTCACCGGCGAGGGGCGCGGCTTCTGCGCCGGCGCGGATCTCGAGCGCGGCAAGGGCGACGGCGCAAAGGTCTTCACCACCGGCGACTTCATCAAGAAGGGCCCGGACGGCAAGAACGACTACTCGGCCGAGGAGCTGCGCGACGGCGGCGGCCGCGTGACCCTGCGCATCTTCGACAGCCTCAAGCCCGTGATCGGCGCGATCAACGGTCCGGCCGTCGGCATCGGCGCCACCATGCAGCTGCCGATGGACGTGCGAATGGTCTCGACCAAGGCCCGCGTCGGCTTCGTCTTCCCCAAGCGCGGCATCGTCCCCGAGGCCTGCTCGTCGTGGTTCCTGCCGCGGGTCGTCGGCATCTCGCGAGCCGTCGAGTGGGTGACGACGGGGCGGATCTTCGACGCCGAGGAGGCGATCGCCACCGGCTTCGCCCGCTCGGTGCACGAGCCTGACGACCTGCTCCCCGCCGCCCGGGCGCTGGCCAGGGAGATGTCGGAGAACACCTCCCCCGTCGCCGTGGCGCTGGCGCGCAACATGATGTGGAAGATGCTGGGCGAGCCGCATCCGATGATGGCCCACCGCGTCGACAGCCGCGGCATCGCCAGCCGCGGGATGTCGGCCGACGTGAAGGAGGGCGTGCAGAGCTTCCTCGAGAAGCGCGCGCCGAACTTCCCGGACAAGGTCTCGACGGACATGCCCGACTACTTCCCGTTCTGGGAAACGCCCGAGTACCGCTGACCCGGCCCGCGCGG
Organism: Albimonas pacifica; assembly: GCF_900113695.1. Classification (GTDB taxonomy): domain Bacteria; phylum Pseudomonadota; class Alphaproteobacteria; order Rhodobacterales; family Rhodobacteraceae; genus Albimonas; species Albimonas pacifica. The sequence continues at coordinate 574,309 of NZ_FOQH01000001.1, forward strand.
GGACCGCGCAATCGAGATGCGGCGCGGGCCCTCGCGGCCCGCGCGCCCTGACCGACCGGAGACTTCCATGTCCGACAAGCTGCTGGTGGAGAAGGACGGCGACGTCGCCGTCATCCGCCTCAACGATCCCAAGACGATGAACGCCATCACCTCGGACCTCGCGACCGAGCTGAAGGAGGCGATCGAGGCCGCCGGCCGGTCCTCGCGCGCGATCCTCCTGGCCTCGGGCGAGCGGGCGTTCTGCTCGGGCGCCAACCTCTCCGGCGGCACCGTGCAGCCGGGCGACCCGAACGCAGACGCGGGCGCCGCGCTGGAGAACCATTTCAACCCGCTGATGATGGCGATCCGCGACAGCGCCGTGCCCATCGTCTCGGCGGTGCGCGGGGCGGCGGCGGGCGTCGGCTCGTCGATCTCGCTGGCGGCCGACATGATCGTGGCCGGCAAGTCGGCCTATTTCATGCTCGCCTTCGCGCGCATCGGCCTGGTGCCCGACGGCGGCGCCACCTGGCTGCTGACCCGCGCCGCGGGCCGCGCGCGGGCCATGGAGATGATGCTGCTCGCCGAGAAGATCCCCGCCCAGCAGGCGATGGACTGGGGCCTGGTGAACCGGGTGGTCGAGGACGACCAGATCGACGCCACCGCCATGGAGCTCGCCCAGCGGCTGGCGAAGGGCCCGCAGCCCTCGCTGCGCCTGATCCGCAGGCAGGCCTGGCTCGCCGCCGACAGCTCCTTCGCCGAGGTGCTGCAGGCCGAGCGCGAGCACCAGCGCGACGCCGGCCGCTCGAAGGACTTCGCCGAGGGCGTCTCGGCGTTCCTCGAGAAGCGCGCCGCCAAGTTCGGCGGCTGACGCCGCCGGGGGAATATTCGGCGGCTGACGCCGCCATGACCGAACGACAAAGACTCAGGAGGACACCATGGCCGAAGCCTATATCTGCGCCGCCGTGCGCACCGCCGGGGGCCGCCGCGGCGGCAAGGTCGCCGACTGGCACCCCGTCGACCTCGCCGCTCATGCGCTGAACGCGGTCGTCGACCGCTCCGGCGTCGACCCCGCCGCCATCGAGGACGTCATCATGGGCTGCGTCGGCATGGTCGGCGAGCAGGGCCTGCACATCGGCCGCAACGCCGTGCTGGCCTCGAAGTTGCCCGAGCACGTGCCCGCCGTCTCCATCGACCGCCAGTGCGGCTCCTCCCAGCAGGCGATCCAGTTCGCCGCGCAGGCGGTCATGTCCGGCACGATGGACCTGGTGATCGCGGCGGGCGTCGAGTCGATGACCCGCGTGCCCATGGGCTCCTCCGGCCGCTTCACCCGCTCGTTCGAGCCGGGCTCGGCCAAGTCGCCGGGCCTCGACAAGAAGTATCCCGACATCGCCTTCACCCAGTTCGCGGGGGCCGAGATGATCGCGCAGAAGCACGGCTTCTCCCGCGAGCAGCTCGATGAGTTCTCCCTCGAGTCCCACCGCCGCGCGAAGGCCGCCATCGAGGCCGGCGCCTTCGACAAGGAGATCGTGCCCCTCGAGATCGAGGGCGGGATGCACACCCAGGACGAGGGCGTGCGCATGGACGCCTCGATGGAGGCGCTGGGCGGGCTGAAGACCCTGGTCGAGGGCGGCGTGATCACCGCCGGCAACGCCTCGCAGATCTGCGACGGCTCGTCGGGCGTGCTGGTCGCCTCGGCCGAGGCGGTCAAGCAGCACGGGCTGACGCCGCTGGCGCGGATCCACAACCTGACCGTGACCGCGGGCGATCCGGTGATCATGCTCGAGGAGCCGCTCTACGCCACCGACCGCGCCCTGAAGCGGGCGGGGATGAAGATCGACGACATCGACCTCTACGAGGTCAACGAGGCCTTCGCGCCGGTTCCCATGGCCTGGCTGAAGCATGTCGGCGCCGACCACGCGAAGCTGAACGTCAACGGCGGCGCCATCGCGCTGGGCCATCCGCTGGGCGCCTCGGGCACCAAGCTGATGGCGACCCTGGTCCACGCGCTGCACGCGCGCGGCAAGAAGTGGGGTCTGCAGACCATGTGCGAAGGCGGCGGCGTCGCCAATGTGACCATCATCGAGGCTGTGTAAGATCATGGATGTCAAAGGACTTTCCGCCGTCGTCACCGGCGGCGCATCGGGCCTGGGCGCCGCGACCGCCCGGCGGCTGGCCGCGGCCGGCGCCAAGGTCGCGCTGTTCGATCTTAACGCCGAGAAGGGCGAGGCGCTGGCCGAGGAGCTGGGCGGCGTCTTCGTCCAGGTCGACGTGACCTCGGACTCGTCGGTCGACGACGGCTTCGCCAAGGCCCGCTCGGCCATCGGGCAGGAGCGGATCCTGATCAACTGCGCCGGCATCGGCAACGCCATCAAGACCGTCGGCCGGGATCGGAAGACGGGTGAAATCAAGAAATTCCCGATCGACGCCTACAAGAAGATCATCGAGGTCAACCAGATCGGCACCTTCCGCTGCATCGTCGGCTCCGCCGCGGGCATGCTGGAGCTGGACAAGCTCGACTGCGGCGACCGCGGCGCGATGGTGATGACGGCCTCGGTGGCCGCCGAGGACGGGCAGATGGGCCAGGTCGCCTACTCCGCCTCCAAGGGCGCGATCGTGGCGATGACCCTGCCGATCGCGCGCGACTTCGCCTCGGAGGGGATCCGGATCAACACGATCCTGCCGGGCATCTTCAACACGCCGCTCCTGCAGGGCGCGCCCGACAACGTGAAGGCGGCGCTCTCGGCCTCGGTCCCCCATCCGCCGCGGCTGGGCGACCCGGACGAGTATGCCAAGCTCGCCATGTGCATGGTCGAGACCGGCTACTTCAACGCCGAGGACGTGCGCCTCGACGGCGCCATCCGCATGGCGCCGCGCTGATGCGACGTCAGGGGTTCCGCGCGCGCTTGACCTGCGCGTAACCTCCCGGGGAGGAGCACGGAAGGGCCGGGGGGGCACGCCCCCGGCCCGACCTGCAAAGGGCGCCCGGCAGAGGCGCGGAGGAGGACGACATGAAGACCCGTTTCACCGAGCTGTTCGGCGTCGAGCATCCCATCGCCCAGGGCGGCATGCAGTGGGTGGGCACGGCCGAGCTGGTCTCCGCCGTGGCCAACGCCGGCGGCCTGGGGTTCCTGACCGCGCTGACCCAGCCGACCCCCGAGGCGCTGGCCAAGGAAATCGCGCGCTGCCGGGAGATGACCGACAAGCCCTTCGGCGTGAACCTGACGATCCTGCCGACCCTGACGCCCCCGCCCTATGCGGAGTATCGCGACGCGATCATCCAGGGCGGCATCAAGGCGGTCGAGACCGCCGGCTACAAGCCCCAGGAGCATGTCGACGCCTTCAAGGCCGCAGGCGTGAAGGTGATCCACAAGTGCACCGCCGTCCGCCATGCGCTGTCCGCCGAGCGCATGGGCGTCGACGCGATCTCCATCGACGGCTTCGAATGCGCCGGCCACCCGGGCGAGGACGACATCCCCGGCCTGATCCTGATCCCGGCCGCGGCCGACAAGATCAAGATCCCGATGATCGCCTCGGGCGGCTTCGGCGACGGCCGCGGCCTGGTCGCGGCGCTCGCGCTGGGCGCCGAGGGCATCAACATGGGCACCCGCTTCTGCGCGACGAAGGAGGCGCCGATCCACGACGCCTTCAAGCAGGCGATGGTCGAGCAGGACGAGCGGTCCACCGACCTGATCTTCCGCAGCTACCGCAACACCGCGCGGGTGGCGAAGAACGAGATCAGCCAGGCCGTGGTCGAGGCCGAGAAGGCCGGCAAGCCCTTCGAGGAGGTCGCCCACCTGGTCAAGGGCGTGCGCGGGCGCGAGGGCCTGACCTCGGGCGACACCAACCACGGCGTGTGGTCGGCGGGCATGATCCAGGGCCTGATCCACGACGTGCCGACGGTCAAGGAGCTGATCGACCGGATCATGTCCGAGGCGCACGAGATCATCGCCTCGCGCCTCGCCCGCTTCGACGCCGGCGCCTCGGCCGTCGCCGCCGAGTAAGCGTGGGTCGACGGCTGTCGACGACGGGGGCCTCAGGGCCCCCGTTTTCGTCCCGGGCGCGCCCTCAGCCGGGCAGGGCGATCCCCTCCTCCTGCGCCTTGATCTGCAGGGCGAGATAGCGCGAGTAGATCCGGCACTGCGCGAGGCTGCCGGCGATGAACCACAGGCCGGGCTCCGGGGTGGGGACGAACATGTTGCGCAGTTCGAGACCGTCTCCGAACCCCCAGACGGGGCCCACGCGCGCGGCCACCGCCTCGCCGAAGAGGCGGGCGACCAGCGCCTCCTGTCCCTTGTAGCCGGTGGCCAGCACCACGAGGTCTAGCGGGAGCCGGCGGCCGTCGGCGAGGATCGCCGCGTCCGCCTCGAAGCCCGCGAGGTCCGAGGCCTGGACCAGCCCGATCTCGCCCTCCGCGATCAGGTCCGAGCAGCCGACGTTGAAATAATAGCCGCCGCCGCGGGCGAGGTACTTGAACTGCCAGCCGGTCCCGTCCTCGCCGAAGTCGAGCCGGAAGCCTTTCGCGCGCAGGCCGTCGAGGAGGGCTGCGTCCATCTCCTGCGCGCGGGCGGTATAGCCGCGGTGGGCGCGCCTGAGCAGCGGGACCGGCATCGAGACCGCGATCAGGTCGCAGATCTCGGTCGAGGGACCGTCGGAATAGAAGGCGTAGGGGAGCTGGGCGCTGGGCTCGATGTTGACGACCGAGGTGGGGCTGCGCTGGACCAGCGTCGCCTGCGCGCCCGAGGACCACAGGTCCTGCGCGATGTCGTGGCCGCTGTTGCCGGTTCCGATCACCAGGGCGCGCCGGCCGGAGAAATCCTCGCCGTCGCGGTAGTCGGAGGAATGCAGGACGCGGCCCCGGAAGCTCCCGAGGCCGGGGATCTCCGGGCGGTTGGGAATGCCGGAGACGCCGGTGGCGAGGATCACGTGGCGGGGGGAAAGGGTCCGTTCCGCGCCGCCCTCGCGGCGCAGGCGGACCTGCCAGGCGCCGGAGGGGGCGCGCTCGGCGCCCAGGAACTCGGTCCCGGTCCAGGCGTTGATCTCCATCGCCTCGGCGTAGGATTCGAGCCAGCCGGCGAGCTTGTCCTTGGCGATGTAGGTCGGCCAGGTGTCGGGAAAGGGCAGGTAGGGCAGGTGGTTGACCTGCACCTGGTTGTGCAGGGTCAGGGCGTGGTAGCGCCTGCGCCAGGTGTCGCCGACCCGGGCGTGCCGGTCGACGACCAGCGTGTCGACGCCGAGCGCCGTGAGGCGCGCGGCGATGGCGAGGCCGGCCTGGCCGGCGCCGACCACGAGGACGGCGGGGTCGCGGTCCTCGAACGCCTGCGCGGCGCGGCGGCGGTCGAGCCAGTTGGGGCCGCGGAAATCGCGCGACTCGGCCTGGCCGGCGGGGCGGCGGGGGCCGAGGCGCTCCTCGTGGCCCTTCAGCTCGTGCAGGGCGGTGAGCAGGGTCCAGGCGCGGGGCGGCTCGCCGGGGGCTGGCGCGACCAGGCGCAGGACGGCGCGGGCGCGGCCCGGGCGGGTCTCGAAGCGCAGGAAGGCCTCGAGGCAGGTCCGGTCGACCCGCTGCACCCGCGCCGGCGGCGGGGCGTCGGGGTCGAGGACGAAGCCGCCTGCGCCCGCGGCGGCGAGGGCGGGGGCGAGGGCCCCGGCGATCGCCTGCGGGCCGCAGAGCGTGCGCAGCCCGGGGCCGAGGGCCGCGGCGTCGCGCCAGAAGCTCTCGGAATGAAACAGGGGGGCGAGCGCGTCGCGGGCGCGCGCCGCCCGTTCGAGGCGGCCCAGCCAGGTCTCGACCAGAGCCGCGGGATCGCCGTCGGGGCCGTCCAGCATGTCGGTTGCGCCTCCCTCGCGCCGGGGGAGCGTACCCGCTGACCGGGGCGGATGGCGAGGGGCGCTTCGGGGGGACGTTTCGGGGGGACGGCGGGTCGGGCGCTCGCGCTGCGCGCGTCGCCCCGCCCGCCGTCCCCCGGGCCGCCCCGGGAGGGGGCGCCCGGGGGCGCGGTGTCAGGAGGCGCGCAGCGTCTGCGCGAGGGCGCGGGCCTCGGCCGCGATGCGGGCCAGGGTCTCGGCCTGGGGCGCGGGGCGGCCGAGCAGGAAGCCCTGGCCGAAGCCGCAGCCCAGCGCGCGCAGGCGCGCGAGCTGGTCCTCGGTCTCGATGCCCTCGGCGGTGGCCTCGACGCCCAGGCCGAGCGCGAGGCCGAGCACCGCGCGCAGGATCTCGTCGCCCTCCCCCCCGTCGCCGGCGCGGGCGATGAAGCCGCGGTCGATCTTGATGCCGTCGAAGCGCAGCCGGGTGATCTGGGCGAGGCTGGAATAGCCCGCCCCGAAGTCGTCGAGCGCCACGCGCACGCCGGCCTCGCGCAGGCCGTCGAGGATCATCGCCCCCATGTCGGGGTTGCGCATCACCGCGGTCTCGGTGACCTCGATCTGCAGGCGGGCGGGGGGCAGCCCCTCTTCGGCGAGCGTGTCGAGGATGCGCCGGGCGAGGCCCGGGTCGCCCAGCTGGGCCGGCGAGATGTTGAACGACAGGCGCAGCCCCTCCGGCCAGCGGGCGGCGTCGGCGCAGGCCTGGCGCAGGAGCTGCTCGGACAGGCGCATGATCTGGCCGGTCTGCTCGGCGAGCGCCACGAATTCGTCCGGCTGCGCGGCGGGGGCGCCGTCGGGGCCGGTCCAGCGGGCCAGCGCCTCGAACCCCGACAGGCGGCCGGAGGCGAGGTCGACGAGCGGCTGGTAGAGGAGCGAGATCGCCGGCCGCGGCGCGGGCCGCCCGTCGGGGGGCCTCGCCTCCTGCGCGGCCGGCTCGTCGAGCTCTTCGGCCAGGGCGCGGCGCAGGCCGGTCTCGAGCTCCGCGCGGCGGGCGAGGGCGTCGCCCATCTTGGGGCGGTAGGCGACCGCGCGGCCGCGCCCGCCGTCCTTGGCGGCGTAGAGGGCGGCGTCGGCCATGCCCAGCGCCTCGGCCAGGCTGCGGGTGTCCTCGGGCAGGCGGGCGACGCCGACCGAGGCGCCGACCCGCACCGCGATGCCGTCGAGGTCGATCGACTCCGACAGCGCCGCGCAGATCCGCTCGCCCAGCGCCAGCGGGTCCGGGGCGACCAGCCGGTCGACGATCACCACGAACTCGTCCCCGCCCAGGCGCGCGATCACCCCGCCGGGGACCGCGCGGCGCAGGCGCGCCGCGCTCTTGCGCAGAAGGGCGTCGCCGCCGGCGTGGCCGACGAGCGTGTTGACCTGCTTGAACCCGTCGAGGTCCAGCGCCAGCACCGCCCCCTGCTCGAGCGCGGGACCCTCGCCGCGCCGTTCGGCCCCCGTGCTCCAGGGCCGGCCGGGGCCGCGTCGGTCGGCGCCCGCGCGCCGCTCCGCCCCCTGGCGGGCGGTCATCTCGTCGATGAAGCGGCGGTTGAAGAGGCCGGTCAGCGGGTCGTGCTGGGCGAGCCAGGCGACCTCCGCCTCCGCCCGCTCCCGCCCGGCTTCGGTCCGGCGGAGCTGCAGGCCGCGGCGGGCCAGCGCCGCGGTGGCGAGCAGCCCCGCCACGGCCAGCGCCAGGATCAGCTCGTCGAGCTCCCAGTCCTCATGGGCGACCATCGTGGCGATGACCTCGTCCATTACGTCCAGAGCGGTGGCCGCGGCGTAGACCGCGGCCCAGCACAGCAGGAACATTCCTTCGGCGCTGCGCGCGAGCGTCAGCGCGCGCCCTGCGAGGCCCATGGCGCATCCTTTCCATCCCATCCCGGGAGACGGGTGATGCGCCGCGGCCCCCTAAGTCCGCGTTAATGCGGCGCGCGCCTCGCGGGCGCCCGTCGCTGCAATCAAACCGACATGAAACCGTGATCGGCGCGACATGCATCGCCGCTAGGCATCCCCCCGGTCCTCCCGCGGCCCCGACCGGGCGCGCGGGCTCCCGACGTGCAAGAGGGATTCGCATGCTCCGCAAGACGCTGCTCGCCGCCGGCGCGCTGGCCGCCTCGGCCGCCTCCGCCCAGGCCCAGACCGAGATCACCTGGTGGCACGCCATGGGCGGCGCCCTGGGCGAGACGGTCAACGAGATCTCGACCCGCTTCAACGACAGCCAGTCCGACTACAGGATCGTGCCGATCTACAAGGGCGGCTACGAAGAGACCCTGACCAACGTCATCGCCGCCTTCCGCGCCGGCGAGCAGCCCAACATCGTGCAGGTGTTCGATGCGGGCTCGGCCACGATCATCGGCGCCAAGGGCGCGGTGCTCCCCGCCGAGGACCTGCTCAACGAGGCCGGCGCCGGCTTCGACGTCACCGACTACATCGACGGCGTGCGCTACATGTACGCCGACGCCTCGGGCAAGATGATCGGCATGCCGTTCAACTCCTCGACGCCGATCCTCTACTACAACGAGGACGCGCTGAAGGCGGCGGGCGTCGAGGCCCCCAAGACCTGGGAGGAGTTCGAGGAGATTGCGCCGAAGCTGGTCGGGGCCGGCTACGTGCCGCTCGCCCAGAGCCACATGCCCTGGATCTTCGTCGAGAACTTCTTCTCGCGCCACAACCTGCCCTTCGCGACGCAGAACAACGGCTACGACTCCGCCCAGGACGTCGAGCTGCTGCTGTCCTCGACCCCTGAGCTGCAGCATCACTTCACCAAGCTCAAGGAGTGGCAGGACGCCGGCTTCTTCGGCTACTACGGCCCCGGCTGGAACGACAACCAGCAGCCGTTCGAGACCGGCGACGTGGCGATGTGGATCGGCTCCTCGGGCTCCTTCGGCGGGCTGCAGCAGTCGATGAAGCATCCCTTCGCCTCGACCTACCTGCCCTACTGGGGCTCGGTCGAGGGCGCCGGCGGGTCGACCTTCATCGGCGGCGCGGCGCTCTTCGCGCTGACCGGCCATGACGCGGCCGAGAACAAGGCCACCGCCGCGTTCTTCGAGTTCCTGACCTCGCCCGAGATCCAGTACATGTGGCACCGCGAGACCGGCTACGTGCCGATCACCACCGCCGCCTACGAGATGGCCAAGGCCGACGGCTATTACGACGAGAAGCCCTCGGCCGAGACCGGCATCCTGCAGCTGCTGCTGCCTTCGGCTGAGTGGACCAAGGGCTACCGCCTGGGCTTCTACCCGCAGGTGCGCGACGTCATCAACCGCGAGACTGGCAAGATCTTCTCCGGCGAGACCTCGGTCGAGGACGCGCTGAAGACGATCGACGAGGAAGGCGACCAGATCCTGGCCCGCTTCGCCAAGACCTCCGGCTGATCCCGGCCCCATCGTGGACGGGGGCGCCCGCGCGGCGTCCCCGTTCCCTTTCCGGCCCCCGCCCCCTGACTGTCCGCGAGCCCCCCATGAAGAAGGCCCTCTTCGGCCCCTCCCTGACGCCTTACCTGCTGCTTGCGCCGCAGATGGCGATCGTCGCGATCTTCTTCCTGTGGCCCTCGGCCGAGGCGGTGCGCTCGTCCTTCCATATCGAGGACCCGTTCTTCGGCACGGCGACCTTCGTGGGGACCGACAACTACGTCGACGCGGTGACCAGCTCGACCTACGGGCGGGCGGCGCGGTTCACGGCGCTGTTCACGGTGGTGGTGTCGGTGGTCTCGCTCGGGATCGCGCTGGCGCTGGCGGTCTCGGCCGACGCGGTGCTGCGGGGGCGGGCGACCTACAAGACCACGCTGATGTGGGTCTACGCCATCGCCCCCCCGGTGGCGGGGCTGATCGGCTCGATGCTCTTCGACCAGCACATCGGGCCGCTGAAGGAATTCGCCGCCCTGTTCGGCTGGGACATGCGGGTGGGCTTCGACTACGCCGACACGGCGATCGCGATGATGACGGTGGCCGCCTGGAAGCAGATCCCGGTCAACTTCATCTTCTTCCTGTCGGGCCTGCAGGGCATCCCCAACGCGCTGAAGGAGGCGGCGTCGATCGACTGCCGCTCGCCGGTCCGGCGCTTCTGGACGGTGGTGTTCCCGCTGCTGGCGCCGACCAGCTTCTTCCTGCTGATCATCAACATCACCTACGCGCTGTTCGAGACCTTCGGCGTGGTCGACGTGATGCTGAAGGGCGAGCCGGGCAACAACCCGGTGACGCTGGTCTACAAGGTCTTCCTCGACGGCTTCCGCGGGCAGGACCTGGGCGGCAGCTCGGCGCAGTCGGTGATCCTGATGGTCGCCGTGTTCCTCCTGACCGTGATCCAGTTCCGCCTGATCGAGCGGCGCGTCCACTACGCCTGAGGCCAGAGCCATGACCGTCTCCTCCGATCCGGCGCTCGCCGCCTCCTGGTCCCGCGCCACGGCCGCCGCGGGGGCCAACCGCCGCCGGCGCAACCTGCAGGTCTATCACCACGCGGTGCTGATCTTCGGGGTGGCGCTGATGATGGCCCCGCTGCTGGTGGCCTTCGCCTCCTCGACCTACGACCCCATCGTGATCCACTCCGAAGGGCTGCAGCTGGGCTATGGGGGCGAATTCGCCTCGACCTACGGCGCGGTGCTCTTCGACCGGGGCGGCTTCACCGGGGACATCACCGGCGTGCGGATGCTGTGGAACTCGGTGATCCTGGGGCTGGGCTTCGCGGTCGGAAAGATCGTGATCTCGATGCTGGCGGCCTACGCCATCGTCTACTTCCGCTTCCCCTTCGGCACGGTCGCCTTCTGGATCATCTTCTCGACCCTGCTGCTGCCGCTGGAGGTGCGCATCCTGCCCTCCTACGAGGTGGTGCAGTCGATGGGGATGCTGAACAGCTGGACCGGCCTGATCCTGCCGCTGATCGCGTCCGCCACCGCCACCTTCTACTTCCGCCAGTTCTTCAAGTCGGTGCCGGACGAGCTGCTGGAGGCCGCGCGCATCGACGGCGCGGGGCCGGTGCGCTTCTTCCTCGACATCCTGGTTCCGCTGTCGAAGACGATGATGGCGGCGATCTTCATCATCATGTTCGTCGTGGGCTGGAACCAGTATCTGTGGCCCGCGCTGATGACCACGGACGAGAGCCTGTTCACCATCGTCCGCGGCATCCGCCAGATCCTGCAGGTGTGGATCGGCGCCAACATCCCCGAGTACAACAAGGCCCTGGCCATGGCGATCCTGGCCATGGTCCCCCCCGCGCTGATCGTGCTGATCTTCCAGCGCGCCTTCGTGAAGGGCCTGGTGGAGACCGAGAAATGATGACCCTGCTCGAAGCCGCCGCCCGCCACGTGGAGGCGCCCGTGCACACCCCCTCCGACCGCGCCCTGACGCTCGAGATCGACGGCGTCGTCAAGCGCTACCCCAACGGGGCGCTGGCGGTGAAGGGCGTCGACATCCAGGTGGGGCAGGGGGAGCTGGTCGTGTTCGTCGGCCCCTCCGGCTGCGGCAAGTCCACCCTCCTGCGCATGGTCGCGGGGCTGGAGGCGGTCTCGGAGGGCGAGATCCGCATCGACGGGCGCCGCATGAACGAGGCCGACCCCGCCGACCGCGACATCGCCATGGTGTTCCAGAACTACGCGCTCTACCCGCACATGACGGTGAGGAAGAACCTCGCCTACGGGCTGCAGAACCGGAAGACCCCGAAGGACGTGATCGCGGCCAAGGTCGCCGAGGCGGCCGCGATGCTGCAGATCGAGGAGTTCCTCGACCGCAAGCCCTCCCAGCTCTCCGGCGGGCAGCGCCAGCGCGTCGCCATGGGCCGGGCCATCGTGCGCGACCCCAAGGTCTTCCTCTTCGACGAGCCGCTCTCGAACCTCGACGCCCGCCTGCGCAACCAGATGCGGCTGGAGATCCGGAAGCTGCAGCGCCGGCTGGGCGTCTCGGCGATCTACGTGACCCACGACCAGGTCGAGGCGATGACGCTCGCCGACCGCATCGTGGTGCTGAACGGCGGGCTGGTGGAGCAGGTGGGGACGCCCTCCGAGGTCTACGCCCGCCCCGCCACCACCTTCGTCGCCTCCTTCATCGGCGCGCCGGCGATGAACCTGCTCGACGCCGTGGTCGACGGCGGGAGGCTGCGCGTTGGGGAGGCCGCGATCCCCGCCCCCGCCGGCGCCCCGCAGGGCCCGGTCAAGGCCGGCCTGCGCGCGGAGAAGGCGCGCCTCGTCCCCGCGGGCCAGGGCCTGCCCTTTGCGCTGGAGGCGGTGGAGGAGCTCGGCGCCACCCGCCTCCTGCACGGTCTCGCCGCAGGCGCGCCGGTGGTGGTCGCCGCCGACGCCGCCCTGCCGCTGCCCGCGGGCCCGCTGTCGCTGACCGCGGATCCCGCCGACCTGCATCTCTTCGACGCCAGGCAGGGGGGTCGCCTGTGAGACTGACCGACGCGCTCGCCGCCCGCCAGGGCGAGGCCGCCCCGACCTATCTCGGTCTGCGCTTCGACGCACGGGGCGACGCGCTGCCCGACCCCGGCAGCACGATCGTCGCCCATGTGCGCGAGCCCGCGGCGAACGCGGCGCTCGCCACCGTGCGCGCGACGATGGAGGCGGCCGGCCTCGCCCGCTTCTGGGCCTGGCTGCCGCCCTCGTCCTTCCACATGACGATGTTCGACATGGTGCTCCACGGGCGGCGCGGCGCCGCCTGGCCGCGGCATCTGCCCCAGGACCTGCCGGGGCGCGAGGCGGACGCCGCCGTCGTCGAGGCGGTGCGCGGCTTCGCGCTCGACACCGACCCGGTGTTCCGGATGACGCCGCGCAGCCTCACCCTCTCGCCCTCGGGCATGGGGGTGACGCTGACCGGCGAGACGCCCGCCGAGGACGCCCGCCTGCGGGCGCTGCGCGACCGGCTGGCGGCGGCGACCGGCCTCGCCGAGCGGCCGGGCCACGCCGACTACCGCTTCCACATCACGCTCGCCTACCTGATCGACTGGCCGGCGCCCGAGGACGCGCGCGAGGCCGACGCGATGCTCTCGGAGGCCGAATCCGCGCTGCTCGCCGCGCTGCCGACCCTCCGCCTCGGCCCGCCGGAGGTCTGCCTCTTCGACGACATGACCGAGTTCCGGCCGCTCTTCACCCTGTCCTGAGGGCAGGGGGCGCGCTGCGGCGCCGCGGGGGGTTCAGGCGCGCGGCCCCGGTCCGCTAGGGTCCCGCCCGGCACCCAGGCAACCGGAGCGCGCATGTCCCGCATCCTCACCGTCACCCTGAATCCCGCGCTCGACCTGACAACGGGGGTCGCGCGGCTGGAGGAAGGCCGCAAGATGCGCTGCGAGCCGCCGCAGATGGATCCCGGCGGCGGCGGCGCCAACGTCTCGCGCGCGATCCGCAAGCTGGGCGGGGCGTCGGAGGCGTTCATCTGCACCGGCGCCCCCCTCGGCACGACCTACCGCGAGCGCTTCGCGGCCGAGGGCCTGGCCGCGATCTGGCACGACTGCGGCGTCCCCACCCGGCAGAGCATCGCCGTCCACGACCGCGCCACCGGCGGCCAGTACCGCTTCGTGTTCCCGGGCGAGCTCTGGGGGGAGCCGGTCTGGCAGGGCGCGCTCGACGCCCTGACCGCGGCCATGCGGCCGGGCGACCTGGTGGTCCTGTCCGGCTCCCAGCCCCCCGGCGTGCCCGAGGACTTTCCCCGCCGGCTCTGCGCCATGGCGGGGCGGGTCGGGGCGAAGGTGATCGTCGACACTTCCGGCCGCCCGCTGGAGGTCGCGGCCCAGCCCAACACCGGCGCCCACGTCCTGCGCATGGACCACTACGAGGGCATGGAGCTGATGGGCTGGACCGAGTTCGGCCCGCGCGAGGCCGAGACGCTGGCGCGCGAGCTCGTCGACCGCGGCGCCGCCGAGATCGCCATCGTGACCCTCGGCGGCGACGGCGCCTGGGCCGCCACGGCCGAGGAGGCCTGGCATTGCGCCCCGCCCGCGGTCGAGGTCCTGTCCTCCACCGGCGCCGGCGACAGTTTCGTCGCGGCGCTTTCCATCGGCCTCTCGGACGGGCGCCCGTTCGTCGAGGCGATCGCCTTCGCCGTCGCCGCGGCCGCAGACGCGGTGACCACGCCGGGCACCGACCTCTGCACGCTCGACGGCACGCTGGAGAAGCTCGCCCGGGTGACGCGGGCGCGGTTCTGACCGCGGCGTCGGAGGGCGGTCCGCCCGCCGGAGCGCGCTAGAAGGCCGCCACGCACTCGCGCAGATAGGCCCAGGCGGCCGAGGCGGCCCCCGGCGCCGCGTGCACCGCGCGCGAGCAGGCGTGGATGGCGCCCGCCTCGACCGAGTAGGGCGCGGGCGCCAGGCGATAGGTCCGCCCGGCGTGGGGATCGTCCAGCAGGTCCACGAAGAACACCCCCTCGCCGACCAGCGCGCCCTCGTTCTCGAAGTCGAGGAACCCGTCGGCCAGCAGCGCCTCGGCGGCCTCCGACACCGGCAGGCGCACCCGGGGCATGCTGTTGGCGGCCCGCGGCTGGCGGAGGGGGAGCGTGTAATGCGCCGCGCCGGCCGCCGTCTCGCGGTAGAAGGGATGCTCGCCGATCGAGCCGTCCTCGCATTCCGGCGTCTCCTGCAGGGCGACGTCGAGGTAGACGAAGCGGCCGACGTTCGCGTCGAGCGCCCGTTCCCAGCGCGACAGCACCGCCTCGCCGGGATCGCAGGGGCTGCCGGTCAGCGAGACCTCTGGCGCCAGCCGGTCGCTGAACGCCGCCTGCGCGAGGCCCAGCGCGGTCGCCATCGCCCCGACCAGCCCCATGAAGGACAGGAACGAGGATACGATCCGACCGATGGCGCTGGGCTGGCGCATTCGCCTCCTCCGACGTCGACCCGGGGCCGGTCTAGCACCGAACCGCCCCGGAAATCGACCGGCGAGCGCCGCCGCGGCCCCTCTGGCGCGGGCGGCGCCGCCGCCCGGATGCGCGAACCGCCGCCGGGGGGACTGGCGGCGGCGTTCGGGCGCGCGGGCGCCTCAGACGGTCTGCGGCTCCTCCAGCGCGTCGGCGATGAACAGCGCCACCTGGTCCTCGCCCCCCAGCGCCTCGGCCGCGAAGGCGGACATCGAGCCGTAGCGCTGCGCGACGGTGTCGAGCGCGGTCTGCAGGTAGTCCGCCTCCACCCGGCGCAGCGCCTCGCGCGCGAGCTCGGGGACGGCGGAGACGGTGGAGTTCGCCGGCGGCGCCCACAGGTCGTTGGTGGCGAGGTAGTCGGCCATCACCGCCTCCTCCGCCGCGCCCAGCGTGCCCAGGATCATCGCGCCGGCGAAGCCGGTGCGGTCCTTGCCCGCGGCGCAGTGCCAGACGATCGGGCGCCCGCCGCTCTCGTGCGCGAGGCGCAGCAGGTCTTGGAAGACATGCGCGCTCTCCTCGACGTAGTAGCGGTAGGTCTCGCGCATCGCCTCGCGCGCGCTCTCGCGGTCGAGCAGGCCCGCCTCGTGCAGCTCGCGCACGCGGTCGCCGGTCTTGGGCTCGATCGGCATCGCCACCCGGCGGTCCTTGATCGCGTCGGGCAGGACGTAGGCGTTCACGGTCGCCTCCTCGCGCCCGCGCAGGTCGACGATGGCGTAGGGGTCCAGCGCCTCCAGCGCCTCCATCCCCGCCGGGCCGAAGGTGCGCGGCGAGGCGCAGCGGTAGAAGCGCCGCTCGCGCACCCGCCGCCCGTCGGGCAGCGCCATCCCGCAGAAGGAGCGGAAGTTCGGGGCGTCAGGGTGCAGAAGCGTGGCCATGCGTGCGATCCTTTGCTCTTGCCTGCCGCGCGGCAGGGAGACTCCTTGTAGGCCGAAACCGGCCCTCGGCGTCCGGCGACCCGGGGTCGCGGCGTCTCTCGCCCGCAGACATCGCCCCGCGGGCCGCCCGGCGCAAGCCCGCGCGTCGTCGCCCCCATCCTGGCGCCCCGCCACGACGCTTTCGCGACGAGGCCCGCGCGACGCCCTCCCCGCTTGCGCGCCGGGGCGGGAGACCCCTAAGGTTCCCATCAGCTTGCACGAGGCGTTGGGAGGAGACCGGCCGGTGAGCGCCGAAGCCGTGATCCTGTGCGCCGCGCCCTACGCCGCCGATCCGGCGTGGCTCGATCCCGCCTGCGAATCCGTTCTGCGCGCGGAGATCGAGGCGGCGCTGCCGGCCTCGGCCCGCGTCGCCTACGCCTCTCCCGCCGCCGGCCCCGGGCTGCTCTTCGCCGAGGCCGCGCTCGCCCGCGGAGCGGAGCTGCACCTCTTCCTGCCCTGCGCGCCCGAGGATTTCGCCCGTTGGCACGTGGCCCCCGCCGGCCCCGCCCACCTCGCCCGCTTCGAGGCGGTGCGCGCCGCGGCCGCGCGGGTGGAGACCTCCGGAGAGGAGCGCCTGGCGGGCGACGAGATCCAGCTGCGCTTCAACAACCAGGTGCTGCAGGGCCTCGCGCGGCTGCATGCCGACAGCCTCGGCGCCGCCGCGCGCCTGCTGGTGTGCTGGAGCCCGATGGCCCCGCCCGAGCCCGGCTCGCCCGCCGACTTCATGGACCAGTGGCCCGAGATCGAGCGCCTGTCGCTGATCGACCTCGACGAGCCGCGGGGCGAGGGGGCGGCCCCCCTCTCGGACATCGCCCCGGGCCTCGGCGCGCTGTCCTTCGGGGCTAGCCCGCTGGTGGTGCGCGCGATCTTCTTCGCCGACCTCGCCACATACTCGACGCTGCGCGACGAGCAGGTGCCGCTGCTGTGGGATTTCCTCGCCGAGGTGCAGGCCCGGATCGAGACGCGCGCGACCGCGCCGATCCTGATCAACACCTGGGGCGACGCGGTGCATGCGGCGGCCGAGACCGCCACCGACCTCGCCGGCTACGCCGCCGAGCTGACCGCGGGGGTGGCGGAGCTCGAGCTCGACCGCTTCGGCCTCGAGGCGCGTCCGCGCTTCCGCGTGGCGCTCCATGCGGGGCCGGTCTACGTCGGCCTGCACCCGCTGACCGGGCGCTCGATGATCTTCGGGCACCACGTGAACCGGGCGGCGCGGATCGAGGGGGTGGCCGCGCCCGGCGAGATCTACGCCTCCCAGCATTTCGTGGCCCTGCTGCGCGCCGAATCCGACGCCCGCCAGCACGAGGCCCGGCTGACCGGCCAGCCCTGGGCGCCGGCCTTCGCGGTGACCTACCTGGGCGAGAAGGACCTGCCCAAGAACTTCGGGCGGGAGACGGTCTACCGCGTCGAGCCGCTGGACGGGAGGGCCTGCGCATGACCGCCCTCTCCCTGACGCTGGTCAACGATCTCGCCGAGGTCGGCCGCCTCGCCGAGGCGGTCGAGGCCTTCTGCGAGGCGAACGAGCTGCCGATGGGCGCGGCCCACGCGCTGGCCCTGTCGCTGGACGAGCTTTTGACCAATACGATCAGCTACGGCTATGAGGACGGCGCGACGGGGCGGATCGAGGTCTCGATCACGCTCGCGGGCGGCGCGGCGACGGCGGTGGTGCGCGACGACGCCCGCCCCTTCGACCCGACCGGGGCGGCGGCGCCCGACCTCGACGCCGCGCTGGACGACCGCGCGGTGGGGGGCCTGGGCATCCACCTGGTGCAGTCGATGATGGACGAGGTCGGCTACGTCCGCCGCGACGGGGTCAACGAGGTGACCCTGGTCAAGCGGCTGGACGGCTGACGAAGGCAAGAGGGGAGAGCGACCGTGGAGATCGAGACGGAGACGCAGGCCGGCGTGGTGGTGCTGCGCCCGAAGGGCCGGGTGGACAGCAACTCCGCGCGCGAGCTGGAGGAGGCGCTGCTGCCCCGCTTCGACGCCCCGGCGCCGGTGCTGGTGGACTTCTCGGCGCTCTCCTACATCTCGTCGGCGGGCCTGCGGGTGCTGCTGCTCGCCGCCCGCCGCTCGAAGGCCACGGGCACGGCGCTGGGCCTGAGCGGGATGAGCGAGCCGGTGGCCGAGGTCTTCGCGATCAGCGGCTTCGCCAAGCTGTTCCGGATCTGGCCCGACGCCGAGGCGGCCCTCGCGGAACTCGCCGCCGGCTGACGCCGCCGCTCGCCCCGCGCGAGCCCCGCGCGGCGCCCGTGGTTTCGGCGCCGCCCTTGGCCCGGAGCCGGCCAAGCCCGCCCGCAGGGCGCCTCCGTCCCGGGGCGCGGGTCCCGGGTCCGGAGGCGCCCTGCGGGCGGGCCTGGGCCCGAGGGCCGGCGGTCCGCCCGGAGGCCCGTCCGTGGGCCTCGCGGCGGGGGCGTCAGGCGCCGAGATATTCCTTGCGCACCGCCGCGCCGACCTGGGTGAGCAGCACGTTGGGGGCGCAGGCCATGGCCTCGGCCACCGGCTCCACCGGGGCGGCGGCGTCGAGCAGGACCGCGCGGGCGCCGGGGCGGGCCGCGGCCTCGGGCAGGTCGGTGACGTCGAGCATCGTGAGGTTCATCGCCACCCCGCCCACCACCGCAACCCTGCGCCCCTGCACATGGGGCCGCCCCGCCTCGGCGTAGACCTGGGGCAGGCCGTCGGCGTAGCCCGCCGCGATCGTGGCGATCCGCGAGGGGCGCGAGAGCTCTCCGGCCCCGCGATAGCCCAGCCGCCGGCCGGCGGGATGCGCGGCGACCGCGATCACCGGCGCCTCGAGCGAATAGCAGGGCCTGAGCCCGGGCTGGCGGACCACCGAGGTCTGGGTTCCGAACAGCGCGCTGCCCACCCGCGCCAGGCCCTGGCGCCACTCCGGCCCCAGGAACAGGCCGGAGGAGGCCGAGAGGCTCAGGACCGCGCGCGGCAGCCCGCAGGCCAGCCGCTCCAGCAGCGCGAGCTGGGCGGCGTTGCCGGGATCGTCGGGCAGGTTGTAGGCGGCCAGATGCGAGACCAGCGCCGCCAGCTCCAGCCCCGCCAGCCGCTCGGGCTCGGCGGCGAGCCGCGCCGCCTCCGCCTCCGACAGGCCCAGCCGGCCGAGCCCGGTGTCGAGCTGCAGCGCCGCCCGCATCGGCCGGCCGGCGGCCGCGGCCCAGCGCGCGCAGGCCTCGACCTCGGCGAGCGACACCAGCGCGGGGATCGCGCCGAGGGCGGCGAAGGCCGCGGGCGTCGCGTCGGCGAGCCCCATCAGGCAGAACGCCTGCGCGCCCGGCGCCACGGCCAGCAGGCGCTGGGCCTCGTCGAGGTCGTTGACCCAGAACGCGGCGCAGCCCGCCTCGGCCAGCGCCCGGGCGACGGGCGCGAGGCCTAGGCCGTAGGCGTCGGCCTTCAGCACCGCCGACAGCCGCCCCGGCGCGCCCAGCCGGCAGGCCTGCGCCCAGTTCGCCCGGATCGCGTCGAGGTCCACCCGCAGCACCGGCGCCGTCGCCGCGCGGGACGCCGCCATGGCGGGCGCGCGGCCGTCCCGCCCGCTCCCCGCGGCTCCCGGCGGCCCCGACGCCCCGGCCGCCGTCCGGTCGTCCGTCGCGGCCCCGCGCGCAGGCGCGGGCTCGGGCGCCCGGACGACGGTCGGCTCGGTCTCCGCCCCGCCGCCCGTGCGGCGCGGCGCCGGCGCGTCGGCGGGTGCGGCCGGTCCGCGCCCGCCCGTGGGCGGGACCGCAGCGGGGGCGCCCGCGGGCGCGGAGGGGCGGGGCGCGGTCATGGGCGGGCGTACCAGAGGTCCCGGCCCCCGTCCGCGCGCCGTCGCCAGCGCAGGCCGAGCCGCCCCTCGGCGAGGGCGGCGTGCTGGGCGGGCGCGTCCTCGGCGGCGAGCCAGAGGCCGGCGGCGGGGTCGGGCGGCGGCGTCTCGGCCGCCTCGACCGCCGGCAGGGCCGAGCGGCGCCACATGAAATAGCGCAGGTGGCCGCCGTATTTCTCGTGCAGGGCGCGCACCGCGAAGCCGCCGGCCATCAGGTTGGTCCAGCTCCGCGGATTGCCCGGCGCGGCGGTGGCGTAGAGATGCGCGATCTCCAGCCGCCGGGCCTCGGCCACGCGCCAGTCGATGAACAGGTCGTGCAGCCCCGCCCCCCATTCCGCCGGCAGCACCCCGGCGCCGGCGAGCTTGGCGAGGCCCTCGCCCGCGGGAATGCCCAGCCAGGGCCGCGCGTCCTCGGACGGGGGCAGATGCACCTGCAGGACGCCGTAGCCGATCAGCGCCTCGCCGCGGAAGGCGCCCAGCAGGCGGCCCTCGCCGGCCAGCAGCCGCTCGAAGAAGCCGCGGTCCTCGGGCTTGACCAGCCGGGGGTCGCCCACCGCGGCCATGGCGGCGAGATGCACGGCGTAGACCCGCTCGAGATCTCCCGGCGCCAGCACCGCGAGGCGCACCTCCCCCGGGGGCGCGGCCGAAGGCCCGCCCGCGGCGGGGTCGCCGGACCTGGTGTCGTCGCCGGGCGCGGTCATCGCGCGGTCTCCCCCAATGCGCGGCCCCCGCCCCGTGGCGCGGCCGCTCCCCAATGCCCCGCACCGCCGGCGCCGCCGGCCCCTCAGCCGGTCAGCACCTCGGCGTAGTTCAACATCTCGATCGGCGGGTAGAGGTCGAGCTTCTCCGCCACCGGCAGGTTGATGATCAGCGAGAAGCGCTTGAGCGTCTCGATCGGGATCGATCCCGGATCCTCGCCGTCGCGCAGCACCCGCGCCGCCTTCGAGGCCGCGAGCTGGCCGACCGAGTAGTAGCGCGAGATCAGCCCCACCAGCGCCCCGCCGCTGCGGATCGCGAGCTCCGCCGCCCCGAAGGTCGGCAGCCGCTGCTCCAGCGCCGCCGGGACCACCCGGTCGTACTGCGTGCCGAGGAAGGTGTCGGGCAGCAGGTAGAGCCAGTTGGCGCCCGCCGACTTGATCTCGGCGATCAGCTCCTCGATCCCGTCGGCGGTGGGGCGGGCGTCGCCGTCGATGCGGAACTGCCGCTCGACCAGCGCGAAGCCCATGCTCTCGCGCAGGGTGCGCAGCTCGTCGACGATGGCGACCGAGTTCTCCTCGGAGGCGGTGTAGAGCACGCCTAGGCTCTCGATCGGGCGGTAGGAGTGCATGGCGCGGAGCTGCGTCTCGGGCGGCACGATGTGCACGGCGCCGGTGACGTTGCGCGCCGGCGTCTCGACGTCGGCCACAAGGCCCGATTTCTCGGGCGCGGAGACGAGGGCGAAGACCACCGGGATGTCGTGGATATGGGCGGCGGGGTCGGGGTCGTCGTGGCGCCCGGCGATGCCGAGCGTCACCGACGTGCCCCAGGTGACCACCAGGTCAGGCTTCTCGGCGCGGATCTCCTCGACGAAGCCGGGCAGCTTGCCGGGGTCGCGGTCGGCGTCGCGCTCGATGAACTCGGCCGCGATGCCGTTGGCGGCGAGGTAGTCGTCGAAGCCGTCCTCGACCTCGGTGCGGCCGCGGTAGGTGACGCGGTAGATGCGGAACGGCCGGGCCTGGGGCAGGGCGGGGCCCGCGGCGCCGGCGGCGATCAGCCCCGCCGCGCCGCCCAGAAAGGCCCGCCGGCCGAGCGGCGGCGCGCGGCCGGCGGCCGGGGCGGTGGTCCTGCGGTCCTGCATCGCTCAGCCCTCCACGCCTTCGACGTCCAGGTCGGCCGGGCGCAGCGCGGCTGCGGCGAGCCCGAAGACGACGGCGCAGGTCATCACCGCGCCGCCCACGATCATCGCCGCATCGGCGAAGCCGTAAAGCCCCAGCAGCGCCCCCGCGACCGGGGGCCCCAGGGCGTTGCCGGTGCGCTCCACCAGCCGGAAGATGCCGTAGACCGAGGCCTCGGTCACCTCTGCGGCATGGCGGCGCCCGTAGTCCCCCACCAGCCCCGAGAGCGCGGCGATCGACAGCGCCTGGCCCAGCCCCAGGCCCAGCAGCATCAGCGCGATGCGCGCCGGATCGTCCGCGCCTCCGGCCGAGAGGGCGAAGGCCGAGGCGCCGGCGAGCAGCCCGCCGACCGCCACGAAGCCCGCCCGCGCCCGCCAGCGGTCGGCGAGCCGGGCGCAGGCCGGGACCAGCAGCACCATCACGATGGGGTAGATCATCAGCATCCGCCCGGTGGCGGCCTGGGTGGCGCCCAGCGCCTCCATCTGCAGGGGGACGAGGAAGAAGCAGAAGGCGACCAGGATGATCTTGGCCGGCATCGCGCACAGGAAGAACAGCGCGGCGAGCGAGGGCGAGGCGATCACCCGCCCGAATTCCCGCCAGCGGATCGCGGGGCCGGCGGCGCGCACCGGGCCCGCGTCGGGCATCACCAGCCAGGCGAGCAGCAGCGACAGCCCGGCGAAGAGCCCGGCGACGAGGAACGTGCCCTCGACCCCCACCCGGTCGGTGAGGATGCCGCCGATGGGCGGGCCGCAGACCCCCGCCACCAGAATCGCCGAGATGAACACGGCCATGCCGGAGGAGCGCTGCGCGGGCTCGGTCGAATCGATCACGTAGCCCTGGGCGCCCACGAAGACCATCGCGAAGCCGAAGCCGGTCAGCGCGCGCAGGGCCGCGAAGGGCACGAGCCCGTCGGCGAAGGCCGAGGCCGCGTAGCCCACCAGCCCGATCGCCCCGCCGAGGGCCAGCGCCCGGCGCCGGCCCAGCCGCTCGGTCACCCCGCCCAGCAGGGGCTGGCAGGCGGCGACCACGGCGAGGAAGGCCATCATCGGCAGGGCCGCGACGAAGGCGGGGTCGAGGCCCGCCAGCGCGCCCTCGCCCTGGGCCGCCTGCGCCAGCGCGCGGACATGGCCGGGCAGGAACGGGCGGGTCAGCTCCTCGGCCAGCATGAAGACGAAGAGGGGCGCGCGCACCGCCATCACCCGGCCGGCGCCCGCGGTTCCCAGCATCTGGCCCAGGCCGAAGCGGTCCTGCAGCATCTCCAGCGCCTGGCGTGCGGCGCGGTCGCCGCTCTCCATCGCGCGGTCGCGGATCTGGGCGTAGGCGGCGTGGACCTTCTCGATCCGGCCGTCGAGGGCGCGGGCCAGCGCCCCGAACTCGCCCCGCGCCTCCACCGGCTGGTGGCTGCGCAGGTCCCCGCGCTGGATGTTGTGCAGCCGCCGCTCGACGCCTTCGATGGCGGCGTAGAGCCCGTCGCCGAGGCCCACGTAGATCAGCTCCAGCGCCACCACCGCGGTGACGAACATGACGATGGCGAGGTCGATCCACAGGTTCGCCACCACGTCGCGGGCGAAGGCGGGATCGAGCCCGACCGAGATCGCGAGCGGCGGCGCGCCCTCCGCCCGCGGCACGGCGCGCGAGACGACGCCCGAGGTCTGCGTGCGCTCCCCGTCCGGGGCGTAGACGATCTGGATCGGCGCGCCGTCGGGACCCTCGAGCGCGATCCAGGCGACGTCGTCGTTCTCGGCCACCAGCCGCGCGAAATGCGCGTCGAGCCCGTGCAGCCGGTCGGGCGGGATGCCGAGCGCCAGCGCCTTGCCGATCAGGGCGGCGGAACTGTCGGCGAGCGTGGCGGCCTTGCGCTCGATCTCGGGGCCCAGCACGGCGTCGGCGCGGCGGACCGTCTCGAAGGAGATCGACAGCAGCGCCGCCAGCAGCGCGGCGAGCAGGGCGGCGGAGAGGCGGACGCGGAGGCTTCTCATCGGGGCGTCCTCACCGGCGGGCCGAGGGCCGGAAGCCGGCCATCTCGTTCTCGGCCTGGGCGATCATGTCGGCGTGCTCGGCGGCCGAGGCGCGCCGGGCGCGGGCGCGCAGGCGGCTGAGCAGGGCCAGCGCCAGCAGGCAGCCGGCCGCGACCGCGGCGAGGCCGGCGGGAACCGCGCCCAGCAGCACGTCGCGGCGCAGGCCCGCGACGGTCGCGTCCATCGTGGCGCCGTCGAGGCGCACCAGAACCTCGCCGACCGGGGCGCCGAGCGCGCCGATCACGGGCTCGGACTGGCGGAAGGCGGGGTCCTCGCCGGCGGGGGTCTCCAGCGCGCCGATCCGGGCGGGAGCGGAGGAGAACAGGATGCGCCCCTCGGGGCCGGCGACGTCGATGGTCAGGATCAGCGGGTCGGTGGCGGCCTGGCGGGCGAGGAGCTCGCCCAGCGTGCGCTGCTCGGCGAGGCGGATGCCGAAGCCCTGGGCGGCGGAGGCGTCGGCGGCGATGTCGCCGGCGATCATCGCGGCGCGGGAGCGGACGAGGTCGAGGTAGGCGGTGCGCACGCCGGAGAAGTTGAGATAGGCCGCGAGCGCCATGGCGAAGCCGATGATGGCGGCGAAGACGGGAAGGGTGCGGGCTGCGAGCCGAATCATCCGTGAACCGCCGGGAGGTCGGAGTTGCGAAAGGCGCCTGAAGGGCTTGTGAAAACTACCACGCCCCAATCGCAGCGCACAGGCCCGCCCGCCGCGGCTCCGGGACGCCTGCGCCTCTTCCGACGCCCCGCGGCGCCGCCGGCCGACGCGGGCGCCGCGTCGACGGCGTCCCCGGCCGCGCCGTCCCGCCCGCGGCGCGGCCCGGCGCGGCGCCCGGCCGCCGCCGCCGCCCGGGGCCGGCCGGGCGGGGACGCCCCGCGCTGGGCGACGGCGGCCGGAGGCGCGATGCGGGCGTGACCGCCCGCGCGCCGCGGCCGGCGTGGCGCGGGCGGGAGCCGAGCGCCCGCGGCGCGGCTGCGGGCGCGTCGCCGCTCCGGGCCTCCGGCCGGGCGCCCCGGCGCCGCGGCCCGCGCTCCGCCCGCCGTCCGGCGCCGGGCGCGTCGCCTGTCGCGCGCTTCGCCCCGGGCGGCGCTCGCCCCCCGCGCCGTCGCCGGGGCGCGCCGCGGGCGAGGCGCCGGCCCCGGGCGCGCGGGTCGACGCGGCGCCTGCGCCGGCGCCGCCCGCGCGGCATTGGCGGGTGACAGGCCCCGGGCCGCGGGCTAGCGTGGCCCGGTTCCCGCCCGCCCCGCCCTGCGTCCCCCGCCGCCCGAGACCCTCCCGCCGATGGCCCCCAGTTCGCGGATCCTCCTGGCCCTCGCGGGCGTCACGGCCGCGTCGCTCGCCCTCGTCGCCGCGCTGGTCTTCGGCGGGCTGGACCGGCTCGGCCTGCGCTCGGCCGAGGCGAACATGGACTTCCTGCTCTCCCAGCTGCGCGGCTCCATCGAGGCCAACGTCGGCCTCGGCCTGGCGCTGCCCGACGTCCGCGTGGCCCAGGCGCTGGTCGAGCAGGCCAAGGCCGCCGACGACCGGGTGCTGGCGGTCGAGGTGTTCTCGCCCGCCGGCGTCTCGCTGTTCAACACCGACCGCGGCGCCGTCGGCGAGGAGATCCCCGAAGCCTGGCGGCGCGCGCTCGCCTACCGTTCCGTCGGCGACCGCTGGCGGGTGGAGGAACTGGGCGCCATCGTCGTCGGCGAGGCGATGCGCAACGACTTCGACGAGCCGGTGGGCTACGTCGCCGTCACCATCTCGGACGCCGCCCGCGCGAGCCATGCCGACGGGCTCGCCGCGGTGCTGGCCGCCCGCGCCGCCTGGCTCGCGCCGCTGGCGCTGGTCCTGGCGCTGGGGGTGGCGGGATGGGTGCTCGACCGCTCCACCCGCGACCTCAGGCGCCTGGCCGCCGAGCTTTCGGCCGCGCCGCCCGCCGGGGCGGCCCCCTCGCCCGCCCCCGCCCCCGCCCCCGCCCCCGCCGCGACCACGCCCGGCGCCCGCGTGCGCGCCGCCGCCGACCGAGCCGTCGCCGAGCACGAGCGGGCGGCGGCCGACGTCCTCGCCGCGGACGAGGCATGAGCGCCCAGATGCCCCGCGCGCGCCCCGCCCCGCGCCGGCCCGCCCCGCGCCGGCCTGCCCTGCGCGGGCGGCGCCCGTGCAGTCCCTCCCTCGGCCGGGCCGCTTCGCGCCGGCCCTCTCCGCGCCGGGCCGCCCTGTGAGCGCCCCCGCGCTCCTCTCGGGCCGCGAGGCCCGCGCCCGGGTCTGGACGCCCGCGCTGCTGGTGGCGCTGGCGCTGACCCTCGCGGTGGGGCTGGCGGGCCAGCTGATGCTGCGCGCAGGGCTCGGCTACAGCGTGCCGGCGCTGGCTGAGTCGACCCGCGCCGGCGCCGCGGCGGTGGGCCATGCCGTCGCCGGGCAGTTCGCCCGCGCCCGGGCCCTGGGCATCCCGCTCGAGCGCCTGCCCGACGCCGAGGCCTATCTCGCGCGCATCGCCGCCGAGGCGCCGCAGGTGCGCGCCCTCGCCCTGATCGACGCGCAGGGCCGCACCCTCGCCGCCACCGCGCCCGACATCGAGGGCGAGGCGATCCCGATCCGGGGCGCCGAGCCGCCCGCGACGCTGGTGGTGGCCGCCGCCTCGCCGCTCTTCGACGACGCCATGCTGCGGCTGCGCGTGGCGCTGTGGCTGGCGGCGCTGCTGGCCGGCGCGGCGGGGGGCGCGATCACCGCGGGCTTCCTCGGCCTCGCCCAGGAGCCCGCCCGCCGCCGCCTGCGCCGCGCCGTCGAGCGCGCCGCCGAGGGCGATTTCGCCGAGACCCCGCCCCCCGGCGCCCGCGGCCGCTTCGCCGCCGCGGCCGAGGCGCTCGCACGCCAGGTCGAGCGGGTGCAGGCCGCCCGCACCGCGCTGCTGGAGGCCGCGGCCACGATCCGCGCCATCGACTTCGACGGCAGCCTCGGCCGGCGCATCGACCCGGTGCTGGCCCGCGTGCAGGCCCGCTGGACCCTGCCGGAGCGCGAGGACGACGACCTCGGCGATCTCGTCCGCCCGCCCGCCGCGGGCGCCGCCTCCGCCGCGCCGGCGCCTGCGGGCGCGGCGGGCGCGGACGCGGCGGCCTGGCGGCTGGCGGCGGCGCTGGCGATCTGGGCGGGCGCGGCGCCGCTGGTCGCGAACTTCGCCGTCGACCGGGGGGCGTTGTGGGCAACGCCGGCCTGGCAGCCGGTGGTTCCGCTGCTGGTGGAGCTCGCGGCGCTGGCGCTGGGCGCGCTGGTCGGGCGCGGCGCCCCGGGGCGGTCGGCGACGCTGCGGGCGCTGGCCCTGGCGCTGGCGGGGGCCTGCCTCGCCGCGACCTACTGGTGCCGGACGTGGGAGCTGTTCGTCGCCCTGCGGCTCGGCGCAGGCCTCGGCGCGGGCTTCGCCGGGGCGGCGCTGGCGGGCGCTTTCGCGCCCGCCGCCTCGCCCCGCGCGCTGCGCGCGCTGCTGGTCTTCGCGGCCCTCGTCGCCGGACCGCTGATCGGCGGGCTGGCGGGCGAGGCCGTCGGCCGCCGCGCCGCCTTCCTCGCGCTGGGGGTGCTGGCGCTGCTGGCCGCGCCGCTGCTTGCCGCGGCCGGCCCCGGGGCGCGGGCGGGGCCGCGCGCCGGGACCCGGGCGGGCGCCGCGCCGTCCGCGGCCGCCCGGGCGGCGGCGCGGGGGCTCTCGGCCGCGCCGGCGCTGCTCGCGGCCTGCGCCGCCGCGCCGGCGGCGGCCGCGGAGCTGACCTGGCTGCCGCTGGGGCCCGGCTACGACGATTATCTCGCGGGCGGCGGGCTCGCGGCGGGCCTGGGCCTCGCCGCGCTGCTCGCGCCCCGGATGCCGCCGGCGGGCGTGGCGCTGGCCCTGGGCCTCGCCGCCGCCGCGCGCTTCGCGGCCGAGGACTGGGGCCCGGCGCTCGGCGGTCCGCCGCCCGCCCTCGCGCCGCTGCCGGCCTGCCTGCTGCTGGGGCTGGCGCTGGGCGCCGCGGCGCCGGCGCGGGGCGGGCGTGGCGCGCTGCTGGCGCTGGCCGGCGGCGCGGCGGCCGGCCTGCTCGCCGAGGGCCTCGCCCGCCAGCTCTCCGCCCCGCCGGGGGCGGCGACGGCCGCCTTCGCCGCCGCCGCGCTCGTCGCAGCCCTGGCGATGCGCCCGGCCGACCGCGGGAGGGGCTGAGCCATGCTCCTCTCCACCCGCATCGCCATCATCGTCTCCCTCGCCTTCGTCTTCGCCTTCGGCTCGCTCCTCGCCATCGGCCTGCAGCGCGAGGCGCTGGCGGTGCGCCCCCACACCGACGTCGCCATCGCCGGCGAGGCCGCGCTGTGGCGCAAGATCGTCGAGCTCGAGACCCTGCGCCTCGCCGAGCTGCGCGAGGAGATCGCCGCCGAGCCCGCGGTGGTCGAGGCCGCCGGGGCCGGCGACCTCTCCCGCCTGCGCAGGCTGGGGGCGGTGCTGCTCCAGTCCCGGCTGATGGCCGAGGAGGTCTCGGACGTGCAGCTCCTCGACGCGCAGGGGCGGGTGATCTACGCCTCCGCCGCCTCGGCCGAGCCGCCGCCGCTGCTCGACGTGGCGACGGTTGGCGCGGTGCTCGACGGGCCCTCCATCGGCGGCGTGCGGCAGGTGGCGCCGGGGGCGTTCCGGGTGGTCTCTGCGGCGCGCTTCGGGGCCTGGGCGGGGGCGCCCACGGTGATCGCGGTGGGGGTGAACGCCGCCCGCCCGCTGGAGGCCTTCGCCGAGGCGATGCAGTCGGAGGCCTATCTGCTCTCCACCCGCGGCCGGCTGGTCGAGGGCACCGCGCCGCGCCTGTGGCGCGAGCTGGCGATCGAGCTGCCCCAGCGGGTGGGCGTGGTGCGCCAGGCGCCGCTGGACGAGCGGCTGTTCTCGGTGACCGCGATCCCCATCGCCGACATCTCCGCGGGCTCGGCGGGGCTGCTGGTGGCGGTGCAGGACGCGACGCCCAGCCTGAAGGCGCTGCAGCGGCTGACCGCGGCGACCATGGCGGTGATGATCGCGGTGGCGCTGGCGACGGTGGGGGGGCTGTGGCTCTACCTTCGGGTCAGCTTCGCGCCCCTGCAGCGCGCGGTCGGCACCCTCGGCGCGCTGGCCCGCGGGGACATGTCCGCCCGCCTGCCGCCCGGGGGCGACGACGAGATCGGGCAGATCGCCTCCGCCGTCGCCCGCCTGCGCCGCAGCCTGCGCGCGCTCGACGACGCGCGCCGCCAGCGCGAGCTGCAGCGCCGCCGGCAGGAGCGCTTCGTGCGCCGCCAGATGGAGGCCCTGGCCGAGACGCTGGAGCCCGGCGCGCGCGAGGAGGTGCTGGCCGACCTCCGCCGCATCGTCGCGGCCACCCGCGGCGCGGGCGAGGCCGGCTCCGACGCCCCCGCGCCGGCCGCCGCCGAGGCGCCCGCGGCCGAGGCCGCCCCCGGCGACACCGTCGCCCGCCTGATCCGCGAGGACGACCAGCTCGGCCCCATCGCCGCCGTGCTCCAGCAGATGTCGGGCCGGGTGGTCGACCAGCACCGGCGCCTGTCCGAGCTCGTCGCCCGCCTGCGCGAGGCGCTGGTGCGCGAGACGCGGCTCGCCTCCCTCCAGCAGGAGCTCGCCATCGCGCGGGAGCTTCAGCACTCGGTGCTGCCCGCGGACATGGCGGACCGGCCGGGCTATGCGGTGAAGGGGGTGATGGAGTCGGCCCAGGAGGTCGGCGGCGACTTCTACGACTTCTTCGAGCGGCCCGACGGGCGGCTGGTGTTCGTGATCGCCGACGTCTCGGGCAAGGGGGTGCCGGCGGCGTTCTTCATGGCGATCTCGCGCACGCTGCTGAAGGCCATCGCCCTGTTCGAGCCGGATCCCGCGCAATGCATCCGCCAGCTCAACGACCTGCTGGCGGTGGACAACGACCGGATGATGTTCGTGACCCTGCTGTTCGGCATCTTCGACCCCGCCGCCGGCCGGGCCGAGATCGTCAACGCCGGCCACCTGCCCCCCGTCCGCCTCGGCCGCGAGGGCGCGGCGCTGGTGCCCTCGACCGGGGACATGGCGGTGGCGGTGGCCGAGGGGCTGGAGTTCACCACCCTGGCGATCGACCTCGAGCCGGGGGAGAGCCTCGTGCTCTACACCGACGGCGTCACCGAAGCCTTCGACGCGGCGGGCGACCAGTTCGGCGAGCAGCGGATGGTCGACCGCCTCGCCCCCCTCGGCGGCGCCGGGCCGGAGACGGTGGCGGCGGCGATGCTGGAGACGGTGAAGGCCTTCGAGCAGGGGGTGGAGCAGTCGGACGACATCACCCTGCTGATCGTGCGGCGGGCGGGCTAGGCGGGCGGTCTACAGGCGCCCTGCGGGCGGGCTTGGCAGGGGCGCGCCTGCCGCGGGGCCTGCGAGGGGTTGGGGAGGGGGGAGCCTCCGGCGGGCTCCTGACTCACCCAAGAACAAGACGCCCGCGCCCGTCCTCCGGATCCGTCCATCGCGGCCGATGCCTGAGCGACTCGCCCGCCCCGGTCAAGGACAAGCCGCCTTCGGCGGTCGCTTCGCGATCCTTGACCGGGGCGGGCGAGTCGCTCTTGCGGCATCCGCGATGGACGGCTCCGGAGAACAGGCGCTCCCGGGGAGCCTGTGGCACGGGGCGCCGCTGGGCGGGCCGGGGCGCGGGCCGGCAGGAGTGGGGGGCGATGCGGCGGGCGCGGGCGCGCGCCGGGGTCAGGAGGCGGAGGGGTCGAAGGGCTTGTCGCGCTCGCGCACCAGGCCCGCGACGGAGGCGCCGTCGCGGCGGAAACGGGAGAGGTAGGCGCTGCTGGAGCCGGAGGTGAAGGCGAGCGCCTGGATCTCGGTCCCCGCGCGCAGGCCGGCGCGGATCCCCATTGCCTCCATCTGGCGGTGCACGGCGCGCTTGTTGAACTGCTGCACGTCGGGGGGGACCAGGGCCACGCGCTCGGCGAAGGCCAGCGTGGCGTCTTCGAGCGCGTCGAGCGGGAAGGCGCGGGTGGCGTAGCCGTCGGAGACCGCTTCCAGGCCGGTGATCGAGTCGCCGGTCAGATACATCTCCATCGCCCGGCGCATGCCGTGCAGCCAGGGGTGGAACTGCATGTCGGGCGGGGACATCAGGCGGGTCGGCGGGTAGCCGATGGCCGCGTCCTCGGCGACGTAGACCACGTCGCAGGCGGCCGCGAGCTCGGACCCGCCGGCGAGGCAGTGGCCATGCACCTGGGCGATCACCGGCTTGGCCAGGTCCCAGACGCGGAACCAGCCCTCGACCACGTGCCGCGCCCAGTCGTTGCCGCCGCGGGCGGTGTGGTAGGGTCGCCCCTCCTCGTTGTTCGCCGAGAGGTCGTAGCCGGCCGAGAAGCTGGGGCCGGCGCCGCGGATCACGGTGACGTGGATCTCGGGGTCGAGGTCGGCTTTCTCCAGTTCCTCGAAGATCCGGCCGCGCAGCTCGTTCGAGAGCGCGTTGCGCTTCTCGGGGCGGTTCAGGGTCAGGCGGCGCACCCTGGGGCGGGGCGTGTCGACCAGCAGGACGTCGGGGCCGGTGAGGGGCATCGTGGGGCCTTTCGCGATGGGGGCGCCGACCGGCGCAGGGCCGGAGAGGAGCGGGCGTCGGCAGAGGCCCCGGGTCGAGCCCGGGGCGCCCCGTGGGGCGGGCGTCGCGCCCTTGCGGCGGGGCTACTTCGCTTTCGCCTCGCGGCGGATGATCTCGGCGCCCTTGGGGTCGACCAGCATGCCGTGGACGATCTCGTTATGGGCGTGGCCCATCTGGTGGAGGCTCATCGCGGCCGCCTGCACGGTCTGGAAGCCCTGCGCGTCCTGGGCCTGGTTCATCGCCTGCTTCGCCAGCCGCAGGCCGAAGGCGGGGCGCTGGGCGATGCGCTCGGCCAGCGCCAGGGTCTCGGCCGCCAGGTCCGCTCGGGGGACGACGCGATTGACGAAGCCCATGCGCTCGGCCTCCGTCGCGGAGAACGGCGCCCCGGTGAACAGCAGCTCCTTGGCCTTGCGAATTCCAAAATCCCATGGGTGGGAGAACCACTCCACGCCGTTGACGCCGAAGGCGACGGTGGGGTCGGAGAACTGGGCGTCTTCGGAGGCCACCACCAGGTCGCAGACCGCCACCAGCATCAGGCCGCCGGCGATGGCCTTGCCCTGCACCTGGGCGATGGTGGGTTTCGGAAGATCCCGCCAGCGGCGGCAGAAGCCGAGGTAGATTTCTTCTTCACGCGCTTGCCGACCCGACACGCCGGGTTCCTCCGCCGCCGCGCCGCCCCAGGAGGTGACGGGGGTGAAGCGGGTCATGTCGCGGGCGCCGCTGAGGTCGTGGCCCGAGGAGAAATGCGGGTCGTCGCCGGCGAGGATGATGACCTTCACGGCCGGATCATGGGCGGCCCGGTCGAAGGCCGCGTCCAGCTCGTAGAGCAGGTCCTCGTTCTGGGCGTTGCGCATCTCGGGGCGGGCGAGGGTGATCCGGGCGACGCCCGTCGCGGGGGTCTCGTAGCGGATCGTCTCGTAGCTGGGGGCGGTCATGGGGGGCTCCTCCGGGCGCGCGTCGGCGCGGGCCGCCGGAGCGGCCCGCGCGATTGGCTCTGGAAAGGGCCTCAGCCCGCGGCCATGCCGGTGGTCGAGGCCGCCGAGGCGGGGGCCTGCGCGCCCGCCGCGATCAGCCGGCGCAGGTGCCATTCGCCGTCGCCGAACTGGGCCTCGAGGACCGAGAGGCGCTTGTAGAAGTGGCTCGCGCTCAGCTCGTCGGTCATGCCCATGCCGCCGTGGAGCTGCACCGCCTGGCCGCCGATGAAGCGCGAGGCGCGGGCGCATTGCACCTTGGCGCGGGCGACCGCCAGGGCGGCGCCGGGGCGGGCCTCGTCGACCGCCGTGAGGGCGGCGTGCACGGCGGCGCGGGTCTCCTCGCACAGGATGTTCATGTCGACGAGCCGGTGCTGGATCACCTGGAACTCCGACAGCGCGCGGCCGAACTGCTTGCGCTGCTTGAGGTAGTCCAGCGTGGTGGCGGCGGCGGCATGCATGGCGCCCACGGCCTCGGCGCAGGCGGCCAGCGTGCCGCGGTCGAGGAGCGCGTCGATGGCGGCCAGCCGGTCCTCCTCGCCGCCCAGAAGGGCGTCCGCCCCCAGGGACACGCCCGAGAAGGTGGCCGCGGCGCCCTTGCGCCCGTCCATGGCCGGGGAAACGTTCAGCGAGACGCCCTCGGCCTTGCCCGGGACGAGGAACAGGCCGACGGGGCCCGACGCGTCGCCGATCCGGGCCGAGACCACCAGCAGGTCGGCGGCGTGCGCCCCGATGGCGAAGGTCTTGGCGCCGTCGAGCTTGAAGCCGTCGCCGGAGCGGGCGGCGATGGCCTCGACATGGTCGCGCGCGAAGCCGGAGGCGGGCTCGGCGTGCAGGAGGGCCATCAGGCACGCGCCCTCGGCGACCTTGCCGAGGATTTCCTGCTGGGCCGGCGTGCCCAGCTGGGCGACCGCGCCGGCGCCGAGCACCAGGGTGGGGAGCAGGGGCTCCATAGCCAGGTGCTTGCCGGCCGTCGCCAGAAGGATCGAGAGCTCCGTCAGGCCGCCGTCGGAGCCGCCGGCGGCCTCGGGCAGGGCGAGGCCGAGCCAGCCCATCTCGGCGTAGGTCTTCCATTCCTCGCGGCCGAAGCCGTCCTCGGTGTCGCGCGAGAGTTTCTTGGAGTGCTCGGGGCCGTAGCGGTCGGCGAACCAGGCCTCGGCGGACTCGGACAGGAGCTGGCGCTCCTCGGTGGAGAATGCGGTCATGGTCCCCTCCCTCAGAGCCCCAGGGCGCCCTTGGCGATGATGTTGCGCTGGATCTCGGAGCTGCCCCCGTAGATCGTGGCGGCGCGGCGGTGCAGGTGCTCGGCGAGGATGCCGGCCATCTCGGCGGGGCCCATCAGCTCGCCGTTCCAGCCGGCCATAAGCGCGTCGGCCTGGTAGGCGAGGCCGTGGCGGGCGAGCGCGTCGGTCATCGCCTGCAGGATCGCCTGCTGAAGCTCCGAGCCGCGGATCTTCAGCGCCGCCGCGCCGATCAGCGAGGGCTGGTCGGCGGCGGACTGGTGGGCGGCGTGCTGGTCGGCGACCAGCGCCTCGAGGGTGGCGAACTGCACTTCCAGCTCCGCCACGCGGCGCTGGAATTCGGGGGACTCGGAGAGGGGCTTGCCCCCCTCCATGGTCTTCGCCAGCACGCCCTTGAGCTGGTCGAGGTAGCGGACCATCGAGCCGAGCTCGGCCACGCCCACGCGCTCGTTCGCCAGCAGGAACTTGGCGTAATCCCAGCCCTTGTTCTCTTCCCCGATCAGGTTCTCGGCGGGGACGCGGACGTCGTCGAAGAAGACCTCGTTGACGTGGTGGCCCATGTCGAGGGTGATGATCGGGCGCACGGTGATGCCCGGGGACTTCATGTCGATCAGCAGGAAGGAGATGCCCTTCTGCGGCTTCGCCTCGGGGTCGGTGCGCACCAGGCAGAAGCACCAGTCGGCCCAGTGGGCGAGCGTCGTCCAGATCTTCTGGCCGGTGACGCGGTAATGCGCGCCGTCGTCGTCCACGCCCTTCACCGCGCGGGTGCGCAGGGACGCCAGATCCGAGCCCGAGCCGGGCTCGGAATACCCCTGGCACCACCAGGTGGTGTTCTTGAGGATGCCGGGGAGGTGCTGCGCCTTCTGCTCCGGGGTTCCGAAGGTGTAGATGACGGGGCCGACCATGGTGACGCCGAAGGGGACCAGCCAGGGGGCGCCGGCGCGGCCGGTCTCCTCGCGGAAGATGGCGGCTTCCTCGGCGGACCAGCCCTGGCCGCCGGCCTCCCTGGGCCAGTTGCCGCCGAGCCAGCCCTTCTCGCCGAGCGCCTGGAGCCAGCCGTCGTATTCCTCTTTCGTGAGGTGCTGGCCGAGGTCGAGCTTCTTGCGCAGTTCGGGCCCGATCCGGGCGGCGCAGAAATCGCGAACCTCCTGCCGGAAGGACTCCAGCGAGGGGTCGCGGGCGAGGGCGTTGATGAACATGAGCCTCCTCCCGTGGGGCTGTCCCGCCGCGGCCCGGCTTCTGCGTCCGGAGGGGCGGGGCGGCGCGCGCGGGGGATTCGCCCGCGGCGGCCTAGTTGACTAGCCAACCGGTTAAATCGGGACGAGGCCGCAGGCAAGGTTTCCCTCATGCGCACGGCGGGCGCCAAGGCCGCAGAGGAGCGGCCTACAGGCGCCCTGCGGGCGGGCTTGGCTGGGGCGGCGTATGTGGGGAGGGTCGGAGGGAAGGGCTGGCGGGGGAGCCTCCGGCGGGCTCGGGAACTCACCAGGGAACAAGCCCCGCGCCTGTTCCCCGGCGCCGCCCATCGCTTCTGGCCTGCCTGAGCGACCTAGCCCCCACGGGTCAAGGACAAGCCGCGCGGAGCGCGGTCGCTGCGCGATCCTTGACCCGCGGGGGCTAGGTCGCTCCGTTGGCCGCCAGCGACGGACGGCTCCGGGGAACAGGCGCTCGACGAGGGATGTTCGGGGCGGGGCGCCCGGGGGCGGGCGTCAGAGGCCGAGCCGGTCCATGAGCTTGTATTTCTGCACCGTCGCCCAGATGCCCAGGCCCCGGAAGGCGTGGAAGGGGATCGGGCGCAGCGGGGTGACGGGCGCGTCGAGCGCCTCGGGCGGGCGGCCGGCGGCCCAGTCGCCGAGGACGCGGCCGAGCGCCACCGTGATGGCCACGCCGCGGCCGTTGAAGCCGCCGGAGCTGAGCACGTTGGGGGCCAGAAGGTGCAGATGGGGAAAATGGTCGACCGTCATCGCCACCGAGCCGCCCCAGGCGTGGGTCCACTCGAAATCCGCGAGGTCGGGGATCATCCGGCAGGCGATGCGGCGCAGGTCCTCGTGGTCGCCGGGCACGCGGGCGTCGTTGAAGCCGCTGCGCCCGCCGATCACGAAGCGGCCCTCGGGGGACATCCGGAAATAGGTGGTCAGGCGCTGGGTGTCGGAGCCGTGGTGGCCCCGCGGCATCAGCGTGCGGCGCAGGTTCTCGGGCAGGATCTCGGTCGCGACCTGCACCGAGCGCACCGGGACCACCGAGCGGCGAAGGCGGTCGTGCACGCCGTCGCCGTAGCCGTTGAGGCAGACCAGCGCCTTCTTCGCCGTGACGGCGCCGGCGGCGGTGCGGACCGTGACGCGCTCGGCGCCGGGCTCGATGGCGGTGGCGCGGCTGCGGGCGTGGATGCGCACGCCGCGGGCCTCGGCGGCCTCGGCGAGGCCCAGCGCCAGCTTCAGGGGCTGCACCGTGCCGCCGGTCTCGTGCACCGCGCCGCCGACGTAGTGGTCGAAGCCGAGCAGGGAGGCGATCTCGTCGCGGTCGAGCGCGCGGACGGGGCGGCCCAGCGCCTGCCACTGGCGGGCGCGCTCGCGCAGCGGGGGCAGGCCTGCGACGTTGACCGCGGTCTGGACGAAGCCGCCGCGCCGGGGGTCGCAGTCGATGCCGAGCCGCGCGACCAGGTCGAAGAGGTAGTCGGCGTCGTCCATGGCGAGGCGGATGAAGCGGCCGCCCAGGTCCTCGCCGAAGCGGGCGAGGACCGTCTCGGGGTCCTCCTTCAGGCCGGGGTTCACCTGGCCGCCGTTGCGGCCCGAGGCGCCCCAGCCGGGGGTCATGGCCTCCAGGACGACGACCGAAAGGCCCCGCTCGGCCGCGTGCAGGGCGGCGGAGAGGCCGGAGAAGCCTCCGCCGATCACCACCAGGTCCGCCTCGGCCTCGCCCGTGAGGGCGGGGCGGTCGGGCGGCGGAGGGGCCGTGGCGGTCCACAGCGAGTTGGCGATGACGGGGCTTTCGTCGTGGATCATCGGGGGAGCCTTCAGGCGAAGCGGGCGGGGGAGAGGGCGGCGACGACCTCCGGGGCGAGCTCCGGCGCGGCGCCGGTCGCCAGCGCTCCCGCCAGCGCCGAGAGGGCGGGCGAGGTCTGGATGCCGTGGCCGCCCTGGCCGGCGAGCCAGAAGAAGCCGGGGGTCTCGGGGGCGAAGCCGACGACCGGGACCTCGTCCGGGGCGAAGCTGCGCAGGCCGGCCCAGGACCGCTCCACGCGCGTGACCTCGTAGTCCATGGCCTGCGAGAAGCGGTCCAGGCCCTCGGCCAGCACCATGTCGTCGGGCCAGGCGTCCATGGGCGCCACGGGGTCCTCGTCGGCGGGGGAGACCATCAGGGCGCCGGACTGGGGCTTGGCGTACCAGTCGAAGGCGACCGGGTCGATCAGGGGCCAGCGGGAAGACTCCATGCCGGGGGGCAGGGGGAGGATCGCGGCGGAGCGGCGTTTTGGAACGATGCCGAGGGGCCTGGCGCCGGCCATCTCGGCGACCGGATCGGCCCAGGCGCCGGCGGCGTCGACCAGGACGGGCGCCTCGAAGGCGCCGGCGGGGGTCTCGACGCGCCAGGCGTCGCCGCGGCGCTCGATCCTCCCGGCGCGGGCGTTCACGACGATGCGGCCGCCGTCGCGGCGGAGCATCTTCGCAAAACCCTGGAACAGGCGGTCGACGTCGATGTCGGCGGCCTGGGGTTCGTAGCTGGCGGCGGCGATGCGGCCCTTCTTGAGGAGGGGGAACAGCGCCTCGGCCTGGGCGCCCGTCAGGCGCTCCATGCCCTTGGCCTCGGCGAAGGAGGCTTCGAGCGCGGGCAGGTCCGCCTCGGTGGCGATGGTCAGCACGCCTCGCGGGGAGAGGAGGGCGCCCTCGATCGCGCCGCCGGAAAAACCCTCGGGGTCCATGAAGGCGGGGTGGGCGGCGTCGGAGACGGCGCGCAGCACCGGGCCGCCGTAGTTGCGGATGTAGATCGCGGCCGAGCGGCCGGTGGTGTGGTAGGCGGGGGTCGGCTCCGCCTCCAGCACGGCGACGGAGGCGCCGCGGGCGGCGGCCATGGCGCCCGCCCCGACGCCGGCGATGCCGGCGCCGATCACCAGGATGTCGGAGGTCTCGGTCATAAGGTCCTTTCAGGCCGGCAGGCCCGCCTCGGCGGCGAAGCGGGTCAGGGCCGTGGTCAGTTTCTCGATGATCTCGTCGACATGGGCCTCGGTCGAGATCATCGGCGGGCAGACCAGGATGTGGTCGCCCTCGGTTCCCCGCGAGCGGCGGGAATAGACGATCAGCCCCTCGGCATAGGCGAGATCCACCAGCCGCTCGTAGGCGTCGAGGTTTTTGGGCAGCGGCGCCCGGGTCTCGCGGTCCGAGACCATCTCGAAGGCCAGCAGCAGGCCCAGGCCGCGCACGTCCCCGATGAAGGGGAAGCGTTGGGCGAGGGCCTGGAGGCGGGCCTTCAGGACCTCGCCGATGCGGGAGGCGTTGGCCAGCAGGCCGTCCTGCTCGATGACCTCCAGCACCGCCACGCCCGCGGCGCAGGCGAGCGGGTTGCCGGCGTAGGTATGCCCATGCGGGAAGCCGCCCGAGGCGAGCACCGGCTGCACGATGCGGTCATGGGCGGTCACCGCGCCCAGCGGCGCGTAGCCCGCGCCGTAGCCCTTGGAGACGGCGATCAGGTCAGGGGCCGCGTTCCAGTTGTCGCCGCCCCAGAACCTGCCCGTGCGCCCGCCCCCGGACATCACCTCGTCGTGGATCAGCAGGACGCCGTGGCGGGTGCAGATCTCGCGCACCGCCTCCATGTAGCCCGCCGGCGGGACCAGGGCGCCGGTGGAGGCGCCGCCCACCGGCTCCTGGATGAAGGCGAGCACGGTTTCGGGGCCTTCCTCGAGGATCTTCGCCTCCAGCATCGCGGCGTAATGGGCGCCGGTGGCGGGGTCGTCCATCGGCAGGCCGTCGAGCCAGGCGCGCGGCGCGGGGACCTTGGGCATCGGGCGCATCATCGCCTCGAAGGGCTCGGTCAGGGGGCGGTAGCCGGAGAGGGCGAGCGCGCCGAGGGTGGAGCCGTGGTAGGAGGGCGTGCGCGAGATCACCTTCCAGCGCGAGCGCTGCTCGGTCGCCCAGGCCCATTGCCGGGCGAGCTTGATCGCGCCCTCCACGGCCTCGGAGCCGCCGGAGACGAAGAACACCTTCTCGAAGCCCTCGGGCGCCAGGGCGCAGGTCATGTCGGCGAGGCGCTCGGCGGCCTCGGTCTCGAAATGCAGGCGGTAGCCGAAGGTGCCCTGCTCCATCTGCCGGCGCATGGCGTCCAGCACCCGCGGGTCCGAATGGCCGATGTTGGAGACCATCGCCCCCGAGGAACCGTCGAGATAGCGGCGTCCCTGCTGGTCCCAGACGTAGACGCCCTCGGCCTTCGCCATGCGCGGGCGGCGCACGCGGCTCTGGAAGAACAGGCGGGAGGGGGGGAGAGGGGCGGCGTCGGTCATGGGAAGGTCACCGGAGGGCGCAAGGGAGGCGCCAGTCGTCCACGCCGGGGGGCGGCGCGTCAACGGCGACGCCTCGGCGCAGGGCGATGAGGGCGGAACGTGGAGGACCGGACTGCAGGCGCCCTGCGGGCGGGCTTGGCTGGGGGGCGCCTGGGGGGAGGTCTTTCGGGAGGGTCGGAAGGCGGGAGCCTCCGGCGGGCTCCTGACTCACCCAAGAACAAGCCCCGCGCCTGTCCTCCGGAGCCGTCCATCGCGTCTGATGCCTGAGCGACTCGGCGGGGGGGGGCAAGGACAAGCCGCGCAAGCGCGGTCGCTGCGCGATCCTTGACCACCCCCGCCGAGTCGCTCTGATCGGCATCCGCGATGGACGGCTCCGGAGAACAGGCGCTCTGCAAGGAGGCCCCGGCGTTGCGCCGGGGCGCCCGGATGGGGGAGGGCGCGCTTGGGGGGAGCAGAGTTGACAGCTGTCAACTCTGCAACCGGCGGCGCGGAGGCGCCGGGCGGGGAGCGCGGGGGCGCTCCCCGGCGAGGGTCAGGGCTTCGCGGGGATGGTCAGGGCGGCCTGCGAGGCGGGGCGGGCGAGGCAGCGGGCGAGCCAGGCGCCGACATGGGGGAAGTCGTCGAGGGACAGGCGCTCGGACGCCTCGTAGAAGCCGCCCAGCGTGCGCACCCAGGGCCAGGCCGCCATGTCGGCGATCGTGTAGGCCTCGCCCATGATGAAGTCGCGCGACGCGAGCCGGGCGTCGAGCACCGCCAGCAGGCGGCGGCTCTCGTCGGCGTAGCGGGTCTCGGGGTAGGGGTCCGAGACCTTGTCGGCGGCGAACTTGAAGAAATGGCCGAACTGGCCGAACATCGGCCCGACGCCGCCCATCTGGAACATCAGCCACTGCAGCGTCTCGTAGCGCGCGGCGGGCGCGGAGGGCAGGAATTTCCCCGTCTTCTCAGCCAGGTAGACCAGGATCGCGCCCGACTCCCACAGCGCCAGCGGGCCCCCGGGGCCGTCGGGGTCCAGGATCGCGGGGATCTTGTTGTTGGGGTTCAGGGACAGGAACTCGGGCGACATCTGGTCGTTCGATCCGAAGTCGACCAGGTGGGCCTCGTAGGGCAGGCCGGTCTCCTCGAGCATCGCGCCCACCTTGATGCCGTTGGGCGTGGGTAGCGAGTAGAGCTGCAGGACCGTCGGGTCGGCGGCGGGCCACTTGCGGGTGATCGGGAAGGCGGAGAGGTCGGCCATCGGGGCGCCTTTCGCTGGGATCGGGGGGCGGGGCCGCGGCGGCGGCCCGCAGGGGAGGGGCGGCGCGGGCCGCCCTGCCTCACCTGTGCCGGCGGGCGCGAAACGCAATCCCGGCGGCGGAAACGGTTTGTGCGCGCCCGCGCCGAGGCGTAGGCAGGAACGAGACGGGCGGCAAGCAGGGGAGCCTATTCATGCTGAAGGAATTCAAGGCGTTCGCCGTGAAGGGCAACGTGGTGGACATGGGCGTGGGCATCGTCATCGGCGCCGCCTTCACCACCATCGTCAAGAGCTTCGTGGACGACATCGTCAACCCGATCCTGGGGCTGTTCACCGGGGGGATCGACTTCTCGGGCCTCTACGTGAACCTCTCGGGCCAGGAGGTCGCCTCGGCGGTCGAGGCCAAGGAGCAGGGGCTGGCGGTGATCACCTACGGCGTCTTCATCAACGCCTGCATCAGCTTCCTGATCGTGGCGTGGGTGCTGTTCTTCGTGGTCCGCGCCGTGAACCGGCTGAAGCGCGAGCTGGAGCCGCCGACCGAGGACGCCACCCCCCCGGGCGAGCCCGAGCCGCCGGCGGACGTGAAGCTGCTGTCCGAGATCCGCGACCTGCTCAGGGACCGCCCGGTCTCGGGCTGAAGCACTTCGGGCCGTCGTCGCG
Organism: Albimonas pacifica; assembly: GCF_900113695.1. Classification (GTDB taxonomy): domain Bacteria; phylum Pseudomonadota; class Alphaproteobacteria; order Rhodobacterales; family Rhodobacteraceae; genus Albimonas; species Albimonas pacifica. Next base: position 614,713 of record NZ_FOQH01000001.1, read on the forward strand.
CAGGCGACCTGCAGGCGGGCAGGGGCGCGCCGCGAGCGGCGCGCCCGAGGATGTCCGGGCGCGCGCCCGAAGGCCCCGCGTCAGACCCGCGAGGCGATGGCCGCGTGCAGGGCCAGCACGTGGCGGGCCTGGCGCAGGTGGGGGATGTCGATCATCTTGCCGTCGAGCCCCACCGTGCCGACGCCGGGATTGGCCTCGAACGCCTCCACCACGCGGCGGGCATGGGCGACCGAGGCCTCGGACGGCGCGAAGGCGCGGTTGATCGGCGCCACCTGCGCGGGGTGGATGGCGAGGCGGCCCAGGAAGCCCTCGGTCGCGGCCTCCTCGGAGGCGGCCAGCAGGCCGGCCTCGTCGCGGAAGTCGGCGTGGAGCGTGTCGATCGGCGCCACCCCCGCCGCCTTCGCCGCCAGCAGCAGGTTCGAGCGCGCCATCCGGTAGGTCAGCGCCCAGCGTCCGTCCGGCGCGCGGTTGGTCGAGGCGCCGAGCGCGGCCGACAGGTCCTCGGCCCCCCAGGTGAGGGCGATGACGCGGGGCAGCTTCACCTCGGTGAAGGTGATCAGGCGCAGGGCGGCCTCGGGCGTCTCGGTCATCACCGGGATGATCCGGGTGGCGCCGATCTCGAGCCCGTTCGCCGCCTCGAACGCATCCAGCCAGCGGCCGAGGTGCACCAGGTCGGCCGCGTCGCGGGCCTTGGGCAGCATGATCCCGTCCGGCGCCGCGGGCATCACCGCGGCGAGGTCCTGCAGGGCGCCCTCGTCGAGCGCGTTGACGCGCACGTAGAGGAGCGGCGCGCGCGAGCCCCGGGGCCGCGCGTCGAGATGGGCGCGGGTCAGGGCGCGGCCCTCGGCCTTGCGCTCGGGGGCGACCGAGTCCTCGAGGTCCAGGATCAGCGCGTCGGCGCCGGTGGCGTCGGCCTTGCCGAGCTTCTTCTCGCTGTCGCCGGGGATGAACAGCCAGCTGCGCGGGGTCATCTCCACGGGCTCAGGCCTCCATCTTCGCCGCGGGGCGCTTGAGCTGCAGGCCGGAGCGCTTGCAGATGCCCACCAGCTCGCCCTTCTGGTTGTAGGCGCGGTGCTCGAAGGTGACGATGCCCTGCGTGGGGCGGGATTTCGATTCCCGCAGCTCCAGCACCTCGGTCTCCACGCGGATGGTGTCGCCGTGGAACAGGGGCTTGGGGAAGCGCACGTCGTCCCAGCCGAGGTTGGCGACCGCCGTCCCCAGCGTGGTGTCGTTGACCGAGATCCCCACCATCAGGCTGAGCGTGAAGCAGGAGTTGACGATCCGCTGGCCGAACTCGGTCTGGGTCCGGCAGTACTCCTCGTCGAGGTGCAGCAGCGCCGGGTTGTGGGTCATCGTCGTGAACAGGACGTTGTCCGTCTCGGTGATCGTGCGGCGGATCGGGTGGTCGAAGACCTGGCCCACCTTGAGCTCGTCGAACCAGACGCCGGGCATGGCGCTCTCCTCCTTGTCGGTTATTCGGGTGCGGGCAGGTCGATCTCCAGTTCCAGCAGCAGGAACGAGAACGATTTTCCGTGGGCGTCGAGGTTCAGGGAGGCGTTGACGCCGCCCTCCAGCCCTCGCTCGATGACGTAGTTCAGGACGTGCAGGTGCGGGATCTCGTAGCGGCGGACGGGGCCGCGGAACAGGCGCGGGAATTCTTTCGTCAGCCGCTCGGGCGGGACCTGGGCGCGGACGGCTTCGAAGACGGCGGCGTCGTCGCAGAAGAGCGCGATGGAGGAGACGTCCCCCTTGTCCCCGGCGCGGGCCGAGGCGACCTCGTGCAGCCGGACCTTCATGCCGTGATCATCCGAACGGTCGGCCGCGCCAGGTCCCGGGGCAGCAGGGCGGATCGGGTGGTCACCGCCGGCGTCACCCGGCCGCGGGCGCCGCCGCCGCCGGCGGGGCCGGAGAGCCAGGCGCCCTCCACCTCCCGCGGCAGCGCCTCGGCGAGGTCGCGCTCGTGGGTGCGCAGCGCCATGCGCAGGCGCACCTCCGAGGGCTCGTAGGGCGGGGGCGCGTCGGGGTCGCGGGCGGAGCCGTGCAGCGAGGCGAGGCCTATGAAGTCGGTGCGGATCGGGCCCTGGTGGCCGTGGACCTCGCGCATCCGGGTCTCGATCACCTCGCCCGCCAGCTTCGCGCGGGCCAGGGCGTTGGGGCCGGCGTAGGAGATTTCTCCCTCGGACAGGAACCCGCCGTCGAAGCCGATGGTGACTTTCAGCGTCTCGGGGCGGGTCCGGCCGGAGCCGCCGGAGACGGAAACCCGGTCCTTCGAGGGCTCCTCGAGCCGCACCTGGGAAAAATCGGCGGTCACGTCGGGGGTCAGGTAGGCGGCGGGGTCGTGCACCTCGTAGAGCATCTGCTCGAGCACCGTGCCGCGGCTGACCAGCCCGCCGGTTCCGTCAAGCTTGCCGATCGTGGCGGAGCCGTCCTCGGCGACCTCGGCGAAGGGGAAGCCGAGGAAGGCGAGGCCCGGCACGTCCTTGCGCCCGGGATCGGCGTAGTAGCCGCCCGTGACCTGGGTCGAGCACTCCAGCAGGTGCCCCACCAGCGTCCCGGCCCCCAGCCGCGCCCAGTCGTCCGGCGCCCAGCCGAAGGCGTGCGCCAGCGGCCCCACGGCGAGCGAGGGGTCGGCGCAGCGGCCGGTGATCACCACCTCGGCGCCCTCCTCCAGCGCCTGGCGGATCGGCTCGTGGCCCAGGTAGGCGTTGGCGCCGGTCATGCGCAGGGGGACGTCGCCGAGGCGGCCCTCGCCGTCCATCAGCTCCAGGTCCGGGGTCATGTGGGCTGCGACGTCGTCGCCCTCGACCACCGCCACCTTGAGGCCCTGGAGGCCCAGCGCGCGGGCCACCTCGGCCACCGCCTCGCCGGCGGCGGCGGGATTGGCGGAGCCCATGTTGGAGATCACCCGCGTGCCCGCCTCGCGGCAGGGGCGCAGCACCGCCTCCATCCGCTTGCGCAGCCAGGGGTCGTAGCCGGCCCGAGGGTCGGCGGCGCGCAGGGCGTGGGCGTTGGCGAGCGTGCGCTCGGCCAGGCATTCGAAGAACAGGAAGTCGAGCGCGCCGCGCTCCGCCAGGTCGCGGGCCGGGTCGATGCGGTCGTTGGAGAAGCCGGCGCCGCAGCCGATGCGCACGCGACGTCCGCCGGAGCGCGCCGGCGGCTGGATCGGATCGGCCATGTCTCCTCCCTGGCTCGTTCCCCCGATCGCTGCCACGGACGCCGGGCCGCTGCAAGGAAAACGCCCGGGCGCGCGGCTTTCGAGACCTCGGTACGGCATGTCGCGCCGTCCCTGACGCGCGCGTCTTCCCCTCCGCCCGCCGATGACATACCCTCGGGAATGTCACGCGCCTCGCAACCGGCGCGGAAGGGAGGAGACCCATGTTCGATCTGGAAGATTTCCGGGCCGAAACGCGCGCCTGGCTGGAGGAGAACTGCCCCGCCTCGATGCGCGAGCCCGTGCGCAGCGAGAAAGACATCTGCTGGGGCGGCCGCAACGCCGAGTTCAAGAACGACGACCAGCGCCTGTGGTTGGAGCGGATGGCCGAGAAGGGCTGGACCGCCCCCACCTGGCCCGAGCAGTACGGCGGCGGCGGCCTGAGCCCCGAGCAGGCCAAGGTCCTGCGCGAGGAGATGGCCCGCATCAACGCCCGCGAGCCGCTGAAGAGCTTCGGCATCTCGATGGTCGGGCCCGCGATCATCAAGTGGGGCTCCGAGGAGCTGAAGCAGCAGCACCTGCCCAAGATCTGCCGCGGCGAGATCCGCTGGTGCCAGGGCTATTCGGAGCCGGGCGCGGGCTCGGACCTCGCCGCTTTGCAGACCAAGGCCGAGGACAAGGGCGATCACTATCTGATCAACGGCCAGAAGATCTGGACCTCGTATGCCCACAAGGCCGACTGGATCTTCTGCCTGGTGCGCACCTCGTGGGAGGGCAAGAAGCAGGAGGGGATCACCCTGATCCTCTTCGACATGGAGACGCCGGGCGTCGAGGCGCGGCCGATCCGCCTGATCTCCGGCGCCTCGGTGTTCTGCGAGACCTTCTTCACCGACGTGAAGGCCGACAAGACCCAAGTGGTGGGCGAGGTCAACAAGGGCTGGACCTACGCCAAGTACATCCTGACCCATGAGCGCGAGATGGTCTCGGCCATCGGCGGCGACGCCTCGGCCGTGGACGCGCTGGGGGTGCAGTCGCTGGATGCGGTGGGGGCGGACGAGCAGGGCCGGCTCGACGACCCGGTCCTGCGCGCCGACATCGCGAGATGGGAGATCGACCAGCTCGGCTTCCGCCTGACGCTCGAGCGCGCCAAGGACGAGGCCAAGGCCGGCGAGGGCGTGGGTCACTACTCGGCCCTGCTGAAATACGCGGGCACCGAGCTCAACAAGCGCCGGCTGGAGCTGAAGGTGGCCGCCGAGGGCATGGGCGGCCTCGCCTGGGAGGGCCAGGCCTGGAAGGGCGGGGCGCTCGCGAAGGAGTGGCTGCGCTCCAAGGCCAACTCGATCGAGGGCGGCACCTCCGAGGTCCAGCTCGGGATCATCGCGAAGAACGTTCTGGGGATGAAGTGATGGCGACGCTGGTTCTCGACGACGAACAGAAGATGCTGCGCGAGGCGGCGATGCGCTTCATGGCCGAGAAGGCCCCGGTCGCGCAGCTCCGCGCCCTGCGGGACGGCGAGGGCGACGCCTTCGACGCCCCCACCTGGGCCGCGATGGCCGAGATGGGCTTTCCGGGGGCCCTGATCCCTGAGGAACACGGCGGCGCCGGCTTCGGCCATGTCGCCATGGGCCAGATCATGGAGGCGGGCGGGCGCACGCTGGCCGCCTCGCCGCTGTTCGCCACCGGCGTGGCGGGCGCCTCCGCCGTGATGCTGGCGGGCTCCGACGCCCAGAAGGCCGAGCTGCTGCCGAAGATCGCCGCCGGGGAGCTGCTCTGCGCGCTGGCGGTGGACGAGAGCGTGCGCCACACCGGCAAGGCCCCGGCCACGACCGCCGCGCCCTCGGGCGACGGCTTCGCGATCACCGGCGCCAAGTCGAACGTGGCCGACGGCTCCATCGCCGGGCTGATCGTGGTCTCGGCCGCGACGCCCGACGGCGCGACCGGCCTGTTCCTGGTCGAGGCCGGCGCCTCGGGGCTGGAGGTCGAGCCGGTGGAGATGGCCGACAGCCGCGCCACCGCGATCCTGCGCTTCGAGGCCACGCCCGCCCGGGCGCTGGGCGAGGTCGGGCAGGGGGCCGAGGCGCTGGCCCGGCTGCTGGACATCTGCAACGCCCATCTCGCGGCCGAGCTGATCGGCGTCGCCGGCAAGGCCTTCGAGGACACGCTCGCCTACGTGCAGGAGCGCAGGCAGTTCGGCGTCACCATCGCCTCCTTCCAGGCGATCCAGCACCGGGCCGCCCACCTGTTCGGGGAGATCGAGCAGGCGCGCTCGCTGGTGCTGGCGGCCCTGTCCGGGCTGGACGAGGGGGTCGAGGGCCTGCCGCGGCTGGTCTCGGCCGCCAAGGCCAAGGCGGCGGCGGTGGCGGACCTGGCGACCAACGAGGGCGTGCAGCTCCACGGCGGCGTGGGCATGACCGACGCCTTCGACATCGGCCTGTTCATGAAGCGCGCCCGGCCGGCGGCCCAGCTGTTCGGCGACGAGCGATTCCACGCGAATCGATTCGCCTCCCTCAGCGGCTACTGATCCGGCCCCACCGCGCCCTCCGGGGCGCCGAAGACGCCCCGCGCCCCGCACGCTCCGCGTGCGGGGCGTTTTGTTTTCGGCGACTTGACGCAGGGGTCACGGGATATTTTCCGCGAAATTACGCACTCTGCGCAATTTGCGCAAAAAGATCTTGAAACCGCGCAAATTGCGTGGAAAAAGGTTTTCGTTCGCTGGGGTCAGCGGAAAACAGCCGCGCGGCGGCGAGAGAGCGGAGGACTGGAACATGGTTCGGATCGGCATCGGGAGCATCGTGGCGACCTGCACGACCCTGGCCGCCCAGGCGGCCTGGTCCTTCGAGGCGAAGTGGGTCAAGGTTGGCGGGGGAGCGCCCAACCTCATGGAAAACTGGGACGTTTCTCCTGGAATGACCATGTTCTTCGCCGCGGTGATCGGAGTGGGCACAGCCTCGATCTGCGCATCGCTCTTCGCCGGCCGCTGACGGCTGAGCGCCGCCGCGGTCCGGGGGTCGGATCGCGGCGGCGCTTGTAAACTCCATGATTTCAGGTAGCATTGCGCAACAGACCACTTCGCGACAGGGCGCGGCCTGCAGGGGATGCGGGTCGCGCCGCATTTGGGGACACGCGGACATGCCGCACCGAGCCTTGAAGGACAGCTCCTTCGACCGGCTGAAGGAAGACCGCACGATCACCGCCGCGGAGGCCACGCGCAATTTCGGGCGCCTGCAGGAAGAGGTGGCCGGCGGACCGATCACCCTGACCCACCACGGCCGCGCCCGGATGATCCTGCTCTCGCCCGAGCAGTACGAGGCGCTGGGCGGCGAGGGCGCGGCCGCCGACCCGCCGCGGGTCGACGGCATCTCCTTCGTGCTCGACGAGATGGAGGAGGGCTTCATCGCCCTCGACCAGGACGACCGCTTCGCCGCGGTCAACCGCGTGGCCGAGTTCTACTTCGGCCGCGCGCGCGAGGATCTGCTGGGCCGCGCCTGGCACGAGGCGCTGCCCAACGTCGGGCGCAGCGGCATGGTCGAGATCATCGAGGGCGTGCGCGCCCAGGGCCGGCCGCGCCGGCTGTCGTGGGATTCGGTGATCCGCGACGGCCGCCGGCTGGAGATGAACATCTTCCCGATCCCCAACGCCCGCGGCTGGATCGGCGTGGTGTTCACCAACATCGGCGAGGTCGAGCAGCTCTCGCGCGAGGCCGCGGTGGCCCAGGGCGTGATCGACATGCTGCTCGCCGCCCTTCCCGGCGCCGCGCTGGCGGTGGTCGACACGGCCGGGCTGGTGATGGACTGGCGCGGCGCCGCCTCCGACCTGCTGGGCTGGAGCCCGGGCGAGATCGTCGGCCAACCGATGGAACGCCTGGCCCCCGAGGACGGCGCCGAGCAGGGCCGCCTGTGGGTCCACATCGCCGAGGCGCGCCGCAAGGGCGTCGCCCATTGCACCGGCCCGCGGCTGGCGCGCGACGGCTCGGTGGTCGAGGTCGACTGCACCACCACCTGGCTGCCCGAGCCCGACGTCTTCGTCTGCGTGATGCGCCGGGCGCAATGAACCGCGTCCCCGCCGCGCCGGCCCGGGCCCCGACGCCGTGAGCGCCGAGATCCACGCGATCCCGGGCCCCGGCCCCGGCGTCCTGTTCATCGGCCCCGCGCCCTCGGGGGGGCGGGGGCTGGCGAGCGAGCTGCGCGCGATGCGCGAGGAGGGCGTGGACCTGCTGGTCTCGATGCTGCCGGCGGAGGAGGCGCTGCGCCTCGGCCTGCAGGACGAGGCGGCGGCCTGCGCGGCCGCCGGGATCGCCTTCCGCAGCTTCCCGATCCGCGACTTCGGCCTGCCGGGGCCGGCGCTGTTCGCAGCCCTCGTCGACGAGCTCGCGGCCGAGATCGCCGCCGGCCGCGGCGTCGCGGTTCACTGCCGGGCGGGCATCGGCCGCTCGGGCATGGCGGCGGCCTGCGTGGCGGCGCGGTTCCTGGGCTCGGCCGAGGCGGCGGTCGCCGCCGTGTCCCGCGCCCGGGGGCTCGAGATCCCCGACACCCCGGCCCAGCGCGTCTTCATCGACGAGGTCGTGGCGCTGGACCGGGGATGAGGCGCGCGGCCCCGGCTCAGTCGGCCTGCGTCGCGCCTTCGGCGAGCTCGATCTTCAGCGTCTGCGCGCCCTTCCACAGGGTCATCGGCCCCAGCTCCTTGAGCTTGTCCAGTCCGCTGACGATGGTCGCGAACGGGTTGCCCGCCAGAGGCCCGGCCTTGGAGGCGAAGCTGCAGGGCCCGTAGGCGAGCAGGATCTCGGTCTCCGAAACCTTGCCCTTGCCGCCCGGGAACAGCAGGAACTGGCCCGGCGCTGGATGGCAGGTCGCGTCCTCGTAGGGCACCCCGAAGTCGAGGTCGCCCAGCGGCGCCCACACCGCCTCCCCCGACCAGCGCACGTGGATCGCCTGGCCGTCGAAGGGCAGCGCCTCGCGGATCTTCGCGCAGGTCAGCGGGCACTGCGCCTCGTTCAGGACGCCCAGGAAGCGGAACGGTCCGGCGGTGATGGCGAGGGTGGTCATGGGGGCTCCTCCGAGCGGCAGGACGACGACGGCCGGGCGCGAGGAGCGCGTGGCCGATCAAGGCTTTGTCCTGTGCGGGCGGAGGGGTCAAGCGGGGGGGAGCCGCGGGGATCGGGGGCGGGGAGGGGGCGGGACGCTCCCGACTCGCCGAAGAACAGGCGCTTCGCGGCGGCCGCCCGGGGGGCGCCAGGGCGCCCGGGTTACGGGCGGTGAAGCGTGGGGAGGGGGCGGGTCACCGTTCGGCGGCCGGCGCGGTAGACGGCGACGGGCGGGGCGAGCTCGGCGACCGCGGCCTCGGGCGTGGGGGCGTCCAGGATCACCACGTCGGCGGCCATGCCGGGGGCGAGGCCGTAGTCGGCGAGGTTCATCAGCGCCGCCGGCTGGTCGGTGACCAGCGACAGGCAGGTGCGGAACGCCTCGGCCGAGCCGAGCTGGGCGGCGTTGGCGTAGAGGTTCGCCATGCGCAGCAACGAGCCGTCGCCGAAGGGCGTGAACGGGTTCAGCACGTTGTTGGTCGCCAGCGAGCAGCGGCAGCCCTGCGCGTGGAAGGCGTGCGCAGGGGCGACGCCCCGGGGCGTCAGGCGGTCGTGCTCGCGGCCCATCAGGAACAGGTCGGTCGAGGGCAGCACCGTCAGCGCCACGCCCGCGTCGGCCATGCGCCGCGCCCAGGCCAGCGCCTCGGCCGGCGGCAGGGCGGAGAGGGCGGAGACGTGGCCGACGGCGACGCGGCCGCCCCAGCGGCGGGCCTCGGTGACCCGGCAGATCTCGCCCAGGTCCATGCGCGCGGGGTCGAGGTGGAAGTCGAGGTGGAAGTCGACGTCGAGGTCGAACTCGGCGGCCAGGTCGAAGATCCGGGCGATCTGGGCGTGGGGGTCGGCGTCGGTGTAGGGGCAGCCGCCGATCACCTCGGCCCCCGTCGCGCAGGCCTCGACCAGCAGCGGGTCCGTGCCGGGATCGTTGGTCAGCCCCTCCTGGGGGAACACGCAGATCTGCAGGTCGATCGCCCAGGCGTACTCGTGCTTCAGCGCCTTGACCGCGTGGAAGCCGCGCAGGCCGATGCGGGGGTCCGCCTCGACATGGGTGCGCATCCGGGTCGTGCCCTGGGCGATGCATTTCTCCAGCGTGCGGGCGCCGCGGGCGAAGACGTCCTCCTCGGTCCAGCCGGACTTGGCGGCCGACACGGCGGCGATGGCCGAGGGCAGGTCGGGCGCGCCGCCCACCCGGTCGAGCAGGCAGGACTTGTCGAGATGCACGTGGCTCTCGACGAAGCCGGGCAGGGCGAGGCGCCCGCCGAAGGATTCGGAGGGCGCCTCGGTCTCGATCTCGGGGGCGATCGCGGCGATGCGGCCGGCGCGCACGGCGACGTCGACCACCCGCTCCGGCGCGTCGGGCAGGCGCAGGCCGCGCAGGACGAGGTCGGGGGTCATGCGGCCGCGCGCCTCCGCATCATTCCTCGGGCGCCTCGCCGTCCCAGACCTTCTTGGCCACCTTGCGGAACTCGGCCGCGGGCAGGCGCGGCTTGTCGCCGGCGGCGGCCTTCACCGCGGCGCGGTCGGCCTCGAACACCGCGCGCAGGCGGTAGCGCCCGTCGAGCATCACCAGCGCCATCGCGTCCCATTCGGCCTTGTCGGGGCCGAGCCGCAGGGGGCCCTTCACGTCGCCCTTGGCGCCGCGCACCTGCAGCTTCAGCCGCCGGCCCGAGGCGTCGGTCGCGTCATGGCCGGCGTTGCGCCTGGCCAGCGTGAGGCCCAGCGCGCGGACGGCCTCGAGGGCGCCGATGCTCTCGGCCGCGCCCAGCGGACGGCCGGTGGTCCGGCGGAAGGCGAGCGCGGCGAGCCGCGCCTGCTTCAACGCCGCCGCCAGCGCCGGCCGGGCCCCGCCGGCCCCGCCCTTGCCGCCCTGACCGCCCTTGCGGCCCTTCGGCCCGCCCGCCTTCGCGCCGCGGCCCTTGCCGCGTCCCTTCCCGGCCGGGGCGTCGCCGCCCTTGTTCTCTCCGAGCGCCATCCGTTACATCGCCTTCCTGTAGAGTTCCGCGAGCGAGCCCGCGTCGACCGGGACCGGGTTCCCTCCGCAGGAGGGATCCTCGGCCGCCTCGGCCGCCAGCGTCTCGATGTCGGGGTTCTCGACGCCCAGCGCAACCAGCGTCGGCGGCACGCCCAGCCGGTCGCGGAAGTCGACGAGCGCCTCCATGAAGCCGTCGAAGCCGCCGGGGATGCCGAGGTAGGCGGCCAGCGCCTCGATCCGGGCCTCCACGGCAGGGCGGTTGAACGCCAGCACCACCGGCAGGAACACCGCGTTGGTCATGCCGTGGTGGGTGTTGAAATGCGCCCCGATCGGGTGGCTCAGCGAATGCACCGCGCCCAGCCCCTTCTGGAAGGCCGTGGCGCCCATGGCGGCCGCGCTCATCATGTGGGCGCGGGCCTCGAGGTTCCGGGGCTCCGCGACGGCGGTCGCCAGGTTCTCCCACACCAGCCGCAGGCCCTCGAGCGCGATGCCCTGGCTCATCGGGTGGTAGTGGGGGGAGCAGTAGGCCTCGAGGCAATGGGCGAAGGCGTCCATGCCGGTGCCGACCGTGATCGCGCGCGGCATGCCGACGGTCAGCTCCGGGTCGCAGATCACCACCGAGGGCAGCAGCCGGGGGTGGAAGATGATCTTCTTGACGTGGGTCTTCGAGTTGGTCAGCACGCCCGCGCGCCCGACCTCCGAGCCGGTGCCGGCGGTGGTGGGGATCGCCACGATGGGGGCGATGGCCGCCGCGTCGGCGCGGGTCCACCAGTCGCCGATGTCCTCGAGGTCCCAGACCGGGATCGCCTGGCGGGCCATCAGCGCGATCAGCTTGCCGAGGTCGAGGCCCGAGCCGCCGCCGAAGGCGATCACCCCGTCGTGGCCGCCCTCGTTGAAGGCGTCGATGCCGGCCTCGAGGTTCTCCTCGTTCGGGTTGGGGTCGACGTCTGAGAAGAGCGCGCGGCCGAGGCCGGCGGCCTCCATCAGGTCGAGCGCCTGGGTGGTGATCGGCAGGGGCGCGAGGCCCCGGTCGGTGACCAGCAGCGGCTTCGAGATGCCGGCGGCGGCGCAGGCCTCGGCCAGTTCGGTGATCCGCCCCGCGCCGAAGCGGATGGCGGTGGGGTAGCTCCAGTTCGCTCTCGGCGCGGCCATGGTCAGCCTTTCTTCAGATGGTAGGATTTCGGCCGGGTCAGGTTGTGGAAGCCGATCTGGGACAGCGCGCCGCCGCGCCCGGTGTCCTTGCAGCCCGTCCAGCACAGCGCCGGGTCGAGGTAGTCGCAGCGGTTCATGAACACCGTCCCCGTCTCGATCCCCGCCCCGATCTGGGCGGCGGCGTCGGCGTCTTTCGTCCACAGCGAGGCGGTCAGCCCGTAGGGGCTGTCGTTCATCAGCCGCAGCGCCTCGGCGTCGTGGCGCACAGGCATGACGCCCACGACCGGGCCGAAGCTCTCCTCGCGCATCACCGACATCGAGTGGTCGACGTTCACCAGGATCTGCGGGGCGAGATAGGCCGCCCCGTCGTCGGGGAAGCCCTTGGGGTTGATCAGCGGCCGGGCGCCGGCGGCGATGGCCTCGGCCGTCTGCTCGCGCACCACTTTCGCGAAGCGCACGTTGGCCATGGGGCCGAGCGTGGTCCCCGTCTCCAGCGGGTTGCCGAGCACGTAGTCGTTGACGATCTCGACCGCCTTCTCGACGAAGGCGTCGAAGAGCTTCTCGTGGACGTAGATCCGCTCGATCCCGCAGCAGCACTGGCCGGAGTTGAACATGGCGCCGTCGATCAGCCCCTCGGCCGCGGCCTCGACGTCGGCGTCGGCGCGCACGTAGCCGGGGTCCTTGCCGCCCAGCTCCAGCCCCATCGGCGTGAAGGTGCCGGCCGCGGCGCGCTCGATGGCGCGCCCGCCTGCGACCGAGCCGGTGAAGTTCACGAAGTCGAAGGCGCGCTCGGACAGCAGCCGTTCGGTGGTGGCGTGGTCGAGGAAGATGTTCTGGAAGAGCTGCGACGGGATCCCGGCCGACACGAACGCCCGCACCATCCGCTCGCCCGCCAGCAGGGTCTGGGTGGCATGCTTCAGCACCACCGCGTTGCCCGCGATCAGAGCGGGGGCGACGGTGTTGATGGCGGTCAGGTAGGGGTAGTTCCAGGGCGCGATCACGAAGACCACGCCGTGGGGCTCGCGCAGGATGCGGCGCTCGAAGGCGGCGGAGTTCTCGGCCACGATCGGCGCCAGCGCCTCGCCCGCCAGCTTCGCCATGCCGCCGGCGCGCTCCTTCACGCCGCCCATCTCGCCGCCGTAGCGGACCGGGCGGCCCATCATGCGGGCGAGTTCCGGGATCATCTCGTCGGACATGGCGTCGAGGGCGGCGACCCCGGCCTCGACCAGCGCGATGCGCTCGATCAGGGGGCGGGCGGCCCAGTCGGCCTGGGCGGCGCGGGCATGGGCGATCGCCTCGAAGGCCGCCTCGTGGGAGGCGACGGGACGCTCGGCGAAGACCGAGCCGTCGATGGGCGACACGCACGTGAGAACCTGGGTCATCGACCTCCCCTCGATGGACGCCCGCGGCGACGGGCGGGGGAACCCTGACGCGGCGGGCGGGATGATTGCAAGGCGATCCTGCCTTGCGTGCGGTGCATGGCGCCGCCTCCGGGCGCCGCGGCCGTCGCAGCCCCCGCCGACGGCGGGGGGGCGCCCGACGGTCGCCGCCGGCGCCGCGACGCCGGCCGCCCGCGAGGTCCGGCAGGGTCCGCTCCCCCCCGCCGACCGCGAGGTCCGGCGGGATCCGCCTCCCCGGCCCGCCGCTCGCGCCGGCCGCCTCCGGCGCCTCCGCCCGCCCCGCCGCGGCGGGCCGACCGCGGGCCCCGGGCGCGCGCGTCGCGCCGCGGCTCCCTCCGCCCGCCGCAGAGGCGCCCTGCCGGCTTACGCGCGCTCGAAGCCGCGCTTGAGCTCCCAGTCGGTGACGCGGCGGTCCATTTCCATCTGCTCGATGTGGGCGGCGTGCAGGTAGTGCTCGACCACCTCGTCCCCGAAAGCGCCGCGCAGGAAGGCCGAGCCGCGCGCCAGCTCCATCGCCTCGCGCAGGGTGGCGGGGATCTCGGGGATCGTCTCGGTCTGGTAGGCGTCGCCGCGGTGCTCGGGGGGCAGCTCCATGCCCTTGTCGATGCCGTCGAGCCCCGCCGCGATCATCGCCGCGATCGCCATGTAGGGGTTGAGGTCGGCGCCGCCGATCCGGCACTCGGCGCGCACGGCCTTCGTGCCCTCGCCCACCACCCGGAAGCCCGCGGTGCGGTTGTCCATCGACCAGCAGATCTTGGTCGGCGCGAAGGTGCCGGCCACGAAGCGCTTGTAGCTGTTGATGTAGGGCGCGAGGAACAGCGTCATCTCGGCCGCATGCGCGAGCTGGCCCGCCAGGAACGCGCGCATCAGGTCCGACATCCCGTAGGGTTTTTCCGGATCGTAGAACAGCGGCTCCCCGTCCGGCCCTGCGAGGGACATGTGGACATGGGAGGAGTTGCCGGCGTGGTCGTAGCTCCATTTCGCCATGAAGCTCACCGACTTGCCCTTGGCCCAGGCGATCTCCTTGATCCCGTTCTTCAGGATCACGTGCCGGTCGGCCATGGTCAGCGCCTCGGCGTAGCGGACGTTGATCTCCTCCTGGCCCGCGTCCGCCTCGCCCTTCGAGTTCTCGATGGGGATGTCGGCCGCGTTCATCTGGGTGCGGATCGCGCGCATCACATCCTCCTCCTTGGTGGTCTGGAAGATGTGGTAGTCCTCGTTGTAGGCGCTGATCGTGGTCATCCCGAGGTGCCGCTTGGCCTGCGCCTCCTCGTAGCTTTCCCGAAACAGGAAGAACTCCAGCTCGGTCGCCGCGTTCGCCGTCCAGCCCCGGTGCGCCAGCCGCTCCACCTGCGCGCGCAGCACGTTGCGCGGCGCGTGCAGGACGGCGTGGTGGTGGTGGTCGAGCAGGTCGCAGACCACCAGCGCCGTCCCCTCCAGCCACGGGATCCGCCGCAGCGTCGAGAGGTCCGGCTTCATGATGTAGTCGCCATACCCCTTCTCCCAGGAGGTCGCGGCGTAGCCCTGCACCGTCTCCATCTCCATGTCGGTCGCCTGGAGGTAGTTGCAGGAGTGGGTCTCCTCGACCGCGCCCTCCAGGAAGAACTCGGCCTGGAAGCGCTTGCCCATCAGGCGGCCCTGCATGTCCGGCTGCACCGCCAGGACGGTGTCGATCTCGCCGGTCTCGACGGCGGCGCGCAGCTCTTCCAGGGTCAGTTTACCGGGCATGGGTCGCCTCTTCAGGGTCGTTCGGGATGCGGGAAGGGGGCCGCGGAACGGCCCCCCTCGTCAATAGGCGCCGGAAGCGTCAGCCGAGGCCGTAGGGCGGGCCCGCCTTCTCGATCACCTCGTTGTACTCGCGCAGGATCGACACGACGCGCGAGGCCCGGTCCGAGATCTGGCTCTTCTCGTCCCAGAAGGTCTTGGCGGCCTCGGTGACCTGCTTCCACTCCTCGGCGGGGATCTCGGTCAGCTCCAGCTTCTCGCCCGAGGCGCGCAGCTTCGCCTCGCCGCCCCAGTACCACTGGGTGCGGTAGAAGTGGCCCATGTCGATGCACGACATCACCAGCTGCTGCAGCTCCGGCGTCAGCTGGCCCCAGCTGTCGGGGTTCACGTAGAACGAGCCGATCCAGGCCCCGCAGATGTTGTTGAGCAGGAAGTAGTCGGTCACGTCCGCCCAGCCGACCGTATAGTCCTCGGTGATCCCGGACCAGGCCATGCCGTCGAGCTCGCCGGTCTGCACCGCGACCTCGGCGTCCTCGTAGGGGATCGAGACCGGCACCACGCCGAACTGGGCCAGGAACTCGCCCGCCGTGGGGAAGGTGTAGAGCTTCAGCCCCGAGAGGTCGGCCAGCGAGGTGATCTTCTTCTTGGTGTTGAAGTGGCACGGGTCCTGGCCGGCGGCGGACAGCCACTTCACGCCGACTTCGTCGTAGGCCTCGGTCCAGATCTCGGCGAGCCCGTACTGCTTGAACAGCACCGGCACGTCCATGATCTGCTTGGTGGCCATCGGGAAATAGCCGCCGAAGACGGAGATATCCACCGGCGCCGCCATCGAGTCGTCGTCCGAGTGGACCCCGTCGATCACTCCGTTCTGCAGCGCGCGGAACAGCTCGCCCGTGGGCACGATCTGGTCGGCGTAGAACAGCTCGATCTCCAGCGCGCCGCCGGCAGCGGCGTTGATCGCGTCGATGATCGGCTTGGTCACATGCTCGCCCAGCGCCGCGCCGGCGTAGGTCTGGAAGCGCCACTTGATCGGGCTCTGCGCCTTGACGATCGAGGGCGCGGCCAGCGCGCCGACGCCCGCGAGGCCCGCGCCCTTCAGGAACTGTCTTCTCTGGTTCATCGGTCTCACCTCTCTGCTGGTTGCTGCGCCCGTTGGCCGGGCGCGTTCTGCTTCGACCTCAGTTGCCGTAGACCAGCCCCGGCAGCCACAGCGCGATCTGGGGGAAGACCATCACCAGGACCAGGGCCAGGATCATCACCCCCACGAAGGGCACGATCGAGCGGTAGATGTCGTGGATGTCGATCCCCGGCGGCGCCATGGCCCGCATCAGGAACAGGTTGTAGCCGAAGGGCGGGGTCATGTAGGCGACCTGGCAGGTGATGGTGTAGAGCACCCCATACCACACCAGGTCGAAGCCCAGCGACGCCACCAGCGGCACGAACAGCGGCGCCACGATCACCAGCATCGCGGTGTCGTCGAGGAACGTGCCCATGATCAGGTAGGTCAGCTGCATCAGGATCAGGATCTCCCACGGACCCAGCCCCAGCTTCTCGGTGAAGAGGGACTCCAGCGCCCGCACCGCGCCCAGCCCGTCGAAGACGGCGCCGAAGCACAGCGCGGCGAGGATGATCCACATGAACATGCAGGAGATGCCGAGCGTCTTGCGCACGGTCGCCTCCAGCACGCGGAAGCTCAGCCGGCGCTTGACCAGGGCGGCCAGCGTCGCGGCCACCGCGCCGACGGCCGAGGACTCGACCAGGCTCGTGTAGCCCATCACGAACAGCCCGGTCATCGAGAAGAAGATCAAGAGCGGCCAGATCCCGGCGCGAAGCGAGCGCAGCTTGTCCGCCCGGGTGATCTTCGCCCGCTCCTCCGCCGGCATCGCCGGGGCCAGCTCCGGCTGCAGCCGGCAGCGGATGACGATGTAGGCGATGAACATGCCCGCCATCATCAGCCCCGGGATCGCCCCCGCCAGCCACAGCTGCCCCACCGGCGCCCGCGCGATCATGCCGTAGAGCACCAGCACCACCGAGGGCGGCACCAGGATCCCCAGCGAGGACCCCGCCTGGATCACCCCCGTCACCATGATCTTGTCGTAGCCGCGCCTGAGCAGCTCGGGCATGGCGATGGTCGCCCCGATGGCCATGCCGGCGACCGACAGCCCGTTCATCGCCGAGATCGCCACCATCAGCCCGATGGTGCCCACGGCAAGTCCGCCGCGAAGGCCGCCCGACCAGACATGGAACATCTCGTAGAGGTCGTCGGCGATGCCGCTCTCCGACATCATGTAGCCCATGTAGATGAAGAGCGGCAGCGTCAGCAGCGGATACCACCGCATCAGCTTCATGGCCGACGAGAAGGCGAGCTCGAACCCGCCGCCCCCCCACAGCAGCACCGCCGAGGCCACGGCCACCGCCCCGATGGCCGCGAACACCCGCTGGCCGGTGAACAGCATCACCATCATCGAGGCGAACATGGTCAGCGCGATGGCTTCATAGCTCATGCCGGGCCCTCGCCGAGATGGTCGCGGACCGGATCGAGGCCGGAGGGCAGGGGCGTTCCGCGAGCCTCGGCGATATTGCGGATGAACTGGGCGACGGCCTGCAGCAGCATCAGCGCGATCGCCACGCACATCACCACCTTGATCGGCCACATGTAGGGCCGCCACAGGGAGCGCGCCCGCTCCCCGAACTCAATGGAATAGGCGGTGGAGCTGATCCCGCCCGCCAGCAGGAAGCCCAGGTAGAAGACCAGGAACAGGACCGTGACCGCGTCCACCGTCGCCCGCGTCCGCGGCGACCAGCGCCCGTAGGCGAGGTCCATGCGCACATGGTCCCCGGTCTGCATCGAGTAGGGGCCGCCCAGCAGGTAATAGGCGACCATCAGGAACTGCGCCGCCTCCAGCGTCCAGATCGAGGGGGTGAAGGCGGCCTTCGAGATCGCCGACCAGAACAGGACCCCGATCAGGGCGAAGATCCCCCACATCGCGGCCCGGCCGACGGCGCGGTTGATCCTGTCGATCCAGCGCACGTAGGCGCGGGCGAATGGCGGCATGATCTCCCCTCGGCGTCGGCCCCCCGGCGTCAGGTGGGCGCATCGGGCGTGGTGCGGCGCACAAGCCTCGACTATGGGAGCGGCCTTTTCATTGGTCCACCCTCAATTTCCGGGCGCGTCGGCGTCGCGGGCGTCCCCGCTCCGCCGTCCGCCGGCGCGGCCCGTCGCGCTTGCATCGGGCGGCCGGCTTTGTTCATATGCCTTAACGGAAGGACCCGGCGTCGACCGGGCGGCGGGGCGTGAGAAGGGGCGTGAGATGCGCGGACTGGCGATGGCGGCGATCCTGGCGACAAGCGCGGCGACGGCGGCCGAGGCGACGACGCTGGACTTCGTGGCGAGCTACGGCCTGGATGCGGCGCTGTCGGCGGGCGGCTCCAACTTCCATCCGCAGGGGCTGGGCTACGACGAGGCGACGGGCGAGCTGCTGTTCGCCCAGCAGGGCGTCGGCACGATCCACGCGACCGACCTGACCGGCGCGATCCAGAGCGCGCGGTCCACCGGATATTCCCACACCACCTCGGTCGCCGCGGACGGCACGCGCTATTTCTTCAGCGACTACACCGCCAACTCCAGCGGCCTCGACGTGCTGGCGATGGACAAAGCCGCCGGGTCGCCCGCCGGCTTCTCGAGCGAGACGGCGGCCTTCGGCGGCTATCCCATCGACGTGCGCGACGGCACGCTCTACCGGACCGAGAGCAGCGGCGGCTACTCCTGGGGCGCGCTGACCCAGATCCGCATCTCGTCGCTCGCCACGCCGGACGTGATCGACCGGGTGGTGACCCTGGACACGAGCCTGGGGCTCGGCGACATCGCCATCGATCTCGACCACAACGCGGTCTGGGCGCTGGACTACGCCGGCAGCGCCTCGATCCGGCGGTTCGACCTGACGACGGGCCTGCAGCTCGCGGCCTTCGACCTGGGCCTCGACGGGCTGGACGCCGGGCTGACCTATGCCGACGGCCGGCTCTATCACTACGACTGGATCGGCGGCTCGGGCAGCACGCTCAGCGTCTACGGCATCGCCGCGACGGCGGTTCCGCTGCCCGCCTCCGGCCTCCTGCTGGCGGCGGGGCTGGGCGTGGCGGGCTGGGTGCGGCGCCGGGGCTGAACGCAGGACCCGCGCCGCTGCGACGCGACGCGGCCCGGGTCTCGGCCCGGGCCGGTCTTCGTCGCGATGCGGGCCGGCGCCCGGCTCAGGCGCCCCCGGTCTGCCGCGCGCGCAGCTCGGCGCGCATCTCGGCCACCTCGGCGCGCAGGGCGCGCAGCTCGGCCAGGGTCTCGGCCGCGGCGCCGTGGGGGTGGGGGGAGGCCGCGTTCTCGGCCGCCGCCTCGTCCTCGGCTTCGTGGTGGGTCTGCATGGCGTCGACCATGATGCCCACGAACAGGTTCAGCACCGCAAACGAGGTGATCAGGATGAAGGGCACGAAGAACGCCCAGGCGTAGGGGAACGCCTCCATCACCGGGCGCACGATGCCCATCGACCAGCTCTCCAGCGTCATCACCTGGAACAGCGTGTAGGCGCTCTCGCCCATGGTCTGGAACCATTCGGGAAAGACGCCGCCGAAGAGCTTCGTGGCCATCACCGCGAAGACGTAGAAGATCAGGCTCATCAGCAGCACGACCGAGCCCATGCCCGGGATCGCGCGCAGCAGGCCCGTGACCACCCGGCGCATCGAGGGCACGGCCGAGACCAGGCGCAGCACCCGCAGGATGCGGAAGGCGCGCAGGATCGACAGCGGCCCGGCGGCAGGGATCAGCGCGACGCCGACCACCACCAGGTCGAAGATCCGCCAGGGATCGCGGAAGAAGGCCAGGCGCCGCACGTAGAAGCGCAGCGCCAGCTCCAGCACGAACACCGCTAGGATCGCCCGGTCGATCGCCACCAGCGCGGGTCCGACGGCCGCCATGGCGGTGGGCGAGGTCTCCAGCCCCAGGATCAGGGCGTTGACCACGATCAGCACGATGATCATGCGCTCGAAGGCGGGGGCCTCGACGAGGGCGCGCAGGCGGTCTCGCAGGGGGGCGGGCGCGGCGGACATGGCGGTCTCCGGGTCGGGTGGCGGCGGCGGCGGACGGGCGTTCCCGATCTAGGGAAGGAAGGCGTCCTTATCCATGTGTCCTCGCGGTCGCAGTTTTGGTTCGATCCAAAGCGAAGCCCCGCGCCGGGGCCGGCGCGGGGCGGGGCGGGGTCGCGGGGAGGGGGCGGGCTCAGGCGGCGGCGCGCGGCCTCGCCCGGCTGCCGGTGGCCCGGGCCACGATCAAGGGCAGGATCGCCAGCGCGACGCCCACGCCGTTCAGCGCCCAGCGGTCGAGGCCGAGCTCGCCGTCCCCGGGCATGGCGAGCGCGAGGCCCGCGAAGAACAGCATCGTGCGCAGCGCCATCCCCTTGAGGTCGGAGCCGAGGTCGCCAAGCAGGCTGACATGCCCCTGCAGGGCCGAGGCGATGAAGATCACCCCGGTCAGCGCGGTTGTGAGCGTCAGCGCCACCTCCCAGGCCGGCGCCTCGCCGACCAGGGCGGGGTTCAGCACGAAGAAGAACGGCGCGAGGTAGATCACGCCCCCCAGCTTCATCGCCTCGAACCCGGTGCGCATCGGCCCGGCGCCCGCCATGGTGGCGGCGGCGAAGGCCCCCAGCGCCACCGGCGGCGTGATGTAGGAGACCATGCCCCAGTAGAGGATGAACAGGTGGACGGCGAGCTCGTTGAGCCCCGCCTGCACCAGCGCCGGCGCCAGCACCACGGCGAGGAAGATGTAGCAGGCCGTCACCGTCATCCCCATGCCGAAGATGAAGGCCGTGACCGCGCCCATCGCCAGCAGGGCCAGCGTCGAGTCGCCGGCCATGAACACCAGCTCGTTGACCAGCGTGCCCGCGAGGCCGGTGGCCGAGAACGCGCCCACGATCAGCCCCACGCCCAGCAGCACCGCCGTCAGCTCGGCCAGCGCCCGGCCGATCCCCACGATCAGGTCGCCGAAGCTCTTGATCGTGAAGCGCTGGCGCTTGAGCAGCTGGTTGATCACCAGCAGCAGGGCGATGGCGTAGAACGGGGCCAGCGTCTCCTGCCGCAGGGCGACCATGAAGAAGATCAGGACCGCGAAGACGGCGATGAAGGGCCAGCCCTCGGCGAAGGTGGCGCGGAGCGTCGGCGCCTCGCCGGGCTCGAGGCCCTTGAGCCCCCGGCGCGCGGCATAGGCGTCGATCTGCATGAACAGGCCGAAATAGAACAGCAGCGACGGGATCGCCGCGGCCAGCGCGATGTCCACGTAAGGCCGCGACAGGAACGAGGCCATGACGAAGGCCGTGGCGCCCATGACGGGGGGCATCAGCACGCCCCCGGTGGAGGCGCAGGCCTCGGTCGCCGCGGCGTAGCGGGCCGAGAAGCCGGTGCGCTTCATCGCCGGGATCGACACCGCCCCCGTGGTCAGCACGTTCGAGATCACCGAGCCGGACATCGAGCCCATGAAGCCACTCGCGAAGATCGCGACCTTGGCCGCGCCGCCGCGGAAGCCCCCGACCAGCGCCAGCGCCAGGTCGTTGAAGAACCGCCCGCCGCCGGTCTGCTGGAGCACCGCGCCGAACACGATGAAGCCGATCACCAGGCTGCCGAAGGCCTTCATCGGGATGCCGAAGGAGCTTTCGGAGGAGATCATGTGGTAGGGCGCCAGCGCCATGAACGGCGAGGCGAAGCCCGACAGCGGGTCGGGCATGATGTCGGCGACCGTGGGATAGAGCGAGAAGGCCGCCACGATCAGGAACAGGACCAGCCCGCCCGCGCGCCGCGTCCCCTCCAGGATCAGGACGTAGAGCACGATCGAGACCCAGGCCGCCTCCTCGGGGGCGGCGTATTCCCAGCCCTGCTCGAGGCTCTGGTCCGCGGTCCAGGCGAAATAGCCCCCCGCAAGCGCGGCCAGCACGGCGGGGATCCAGTCCAGCAGGCCCGGCCCCTTCTCGCGCGAGACCGGGAAGACCAGGAAGGTCATCATCAGGAAGATGGCGCCGAGGATGTAGAGGTAGCGGCCCTCGATCAGCACGATCCCGAAGGCCTGCCAGTTGAACAGCTGGTGCGCCGCGAGCGCGACGGACGCCACCGTGCCGGCGATCACGATCGCACGGGCCAGCGGGGGCAGGGGGGCGGGGGCGGCTCCTTCGAGCTCGCGGCGGTCGGCCTCGTCCATGGGTCTCCGTCCGGGTTCGCGCCCCCGCGGGGGCGCCCTGTCATCGGCGTTGGGGGAGGCGCCGCGCGGGACCGGCCCGCGCGGCGCAGGATCGCTCGGGCGCTCAGAAGACCGGCTTGAAGCCGGCGTCGGCCAGGGCCTTGCGACGGGCCTCGCTCCAGGCCGCGTCCCAGTCGGCGGGCGCCTGCGCCTTCAGCTCGGCCCAGGCGTCCATCAGCACCTTCTGGCGCTCGATCATCCGTTCGTTGTTGGCCTGGGCGGCCTCGGTCCAGGCGCCGACCTCCTCGTAGTAGCGGATCGCGCCCTCGTGGTAGGGGACCACCCACTCCAGCGACTGCTGCTCCAGCGCCCAGCCGTCGATGCCCGGGGCCTTGCCCTGGTAGGCGGGGAAGGTCTCGTACATCGCCTTGGTGAAGTTGTAGACGAGGTCCGCGTCCGTCTCCTCCATCGCGATCATCGCGGGGTAGGGGTAGCCGGCGGTGGGGATGCCGCCCTCGGTGGTCTCGGCCACCGCGCCCTCGGTCGCGGTCATGGTGCGCATGTAGGGGGCCACGTCCTTCATCCGCGCCACGCCCTCGGCGTTCGCGGGATCGACGCGGGGCCAGTGCAGGCCCTCGGGCGAGGCCTCGACCTGGTACATGCCCCCGGCGGTCATCGAGGCGAAGGCCGCGTCCGTCGTGCCGTTGATCATGCCGGTCAGGCTGTCGGCGTAGCCGCCGAACTCCACCTTCTCGACGTCGTCCCAGGTCAGGCCGGCGTAGGCGAGGTAGCTCTCGGTGTTCACGTTCAGCGCCGGCGAGCCCTTGATCCAGGCCACCCGCTTGCCGCGCAGGTCCTCATAGGTCTCGATGCCCGAGGTCTTGGTGACCGCGATCGCCTGGCCGAGCTTGCCGGCGAAGTTGGTCATCAGCATCCGGACCGGCTGCGGACCCCAGTCCTCGCCCGCGAAGTCGAAGACGCCTTCCTGCATCATGTAGTGCCCGACCCCGAAGGCCGAGAACGGAACCCGCCCCTGGCGGAGCGGCGCGGCGCGGGCGATGTCGTTCTTGCCGGGCAGGACGCGCAGGCTGACGCCGGCCTCGTCCTTGAAGGCGCCGCCGATGGCGATCATCTGGTTGAAGCCCGTCGAGCCCGTGTCATAGGCGGTCAGCGCCACGGTCGAGGGCAGGTCGAACTCGGCCGACGCCGGGCCTGCGAAGGGCAGCGTCAGCGCCAGGGCGCCGACGAGCGACAGGGCGGTTTTCCGGAACGGAACGGTGGGGGGCAAGACAGGTCTCCTCCTGTGGTTTCTGATTGTCGGCCGACGCCCGCGCGCCGCGCCTCGTCGGGACGAGGGGGCGGCGAACGGGGAGCGGCGGCGGGACGCGCGCGGATCGCGGGCGCCCCGGTCTTCGGCGGGTCCGGCGTCGGGCCGGGCCTTCGACGGGAAAACGGGCGACGGCGCGGACGGGCGGAGGGGCCTCTCCCCCCGCCCGCCGCGCCGCGCGCGGTCAGAAGACGACCGGCAGGCCCGCGTCCTTCAGCGCCTTGCGGCGCGCCTCGCCCCAGGCGGCTTCCCAGTCGGCGGGCTTCTCGGCCTCGAGCGCGGCCCAGGCGTCCTGCAGGACCTTCTGGCGCGCGATCAGGCCGTCGTTATGGGCCTGCGCGGCCTCGGTCCAGACGCCGGCCTCCTTGTAGTAGCGGATGGCGCCGTCGTGGTAGGGGACCACCCACTCGAAGTTCTGGTACTCCAGCGCCCAGCCGTCGATGCCCGGCGCCTTGCCCGAGTAGGCGTCGAACAGCTCGAACATCGCCTTGGTCTGGTTGTAGACCAGCTCCTCGTCCTGGTCGGCGTAGGCGATCAGCACGGGGTAGGGATAGGCGGCCGAGGGGATGCCCCCCTCGGTGGTCTGGGCGACGGCGCCCTTGGTGGCCACGACCGGCTGGAAGTAGGGCGCGATCGCCAGCATCCGCGCGAGCCCTTCCTTGTTCTCCGGATCGATGTGCGGCCACATCAGCCCGCGGGGCGAGGTCTCCATCTGGAAGGCCGAGCCGGAGGTCATGATCGCGTAGGCCGCGTCCACGTCGCCGTTGACCATGCCGTTCCAGCTGTCGCCGTAGCCGCCGAACTCGACCACCTCGACGTCGTCCCAGGTCAGGCCGCCGTAGGCGAGGTAGGCCTCCATGTTCACGTTCAGCGCGGGCGCGCCCTTCACGTAGGCGACGCGCTTGCCCTTCAGGTCGGCGTAGGTCTCGACGCCCGCGTCGGCGGCCACGCCCACGGCCAGCGCCGCCTCGCCGGAGTTGTTCATCGACACCAGGCGCACCGACTGCGGGCCCCAGCGGTCGGTCCCGAACTCGAACACGCCCTCCTGGAGCATGTAGATGCCCACGCCCATCGCCGAGAACGGCGCCCGGCCCTGGCGGACCGGCTCCATGCGGGCGATGTCGTTCTTGCCGGGCAGCACGCGCAGGTTGGTGCCGGTGGCGTCCTGCATGGCCGCGCCGATGGCCACCGCCTGGGAATAGCCCGAGGAGCCGGTGTCGTAGGCGGTCCAGACGAGCTGGTCGGGCAGCTCGAGGTCGGCGGCGTGCAGGGGGGCGGCCAGCGCAGCGGCCGCGGCGCCCGCGGCGCAGAGCGCGCGAAGATGCTTCATGATTTCCTCCCGGTGGTCGATCCGGCCGCGTTGATCCGGCCTTGGTCGGTTGCTTTTGCGGCGTCAGACTTTCGAGAAACCTGCCGGCAGTCAAGGTGACGGGCGCGGCGCCCGGCGCGGAAACCGGACCCCGGGGCGCCGGATGGGCCGGAAAGCGTGAATCGGGCCTCACGCCCCGGGCGACGTTGCGGCGCCGCAATCCTGAGCGCGATGATCGGGATTGACGAATCCGACTGTTTCGCTCAGAAAATTGGGAGACGCCGACGGAGAGGGGATCGGCCCCGTCGAATCGGCGTCTGACGCGACTTGGAGCGGAGCGGACGCATGCTGCGGACCCTTCTCAGGCGGACCTTCTCGGCGGCGGGCCTTCCCCGACCGACGGCCGAGCGATCCGACGCCTGGACGGCGCTGCTGACCGGCGACCTCGCCCCGCTCGACATCAGTGTTGAACGCTGGCTCGACCGGCTTGAGGAGGCGAGATGAGCTATCTCCGACCGATTTCCGAACCTGGCTCCCCCGCCGCCGAGGCGCAGACCGCCGAGGCCCGCGCCCTTGTGCCGGGCGCCGAGCGCGCCCGCCGCGAGGCGGAGCTCAAATCGCCCCCGATGCACGACGCCCGCGCCCTGACCGGCGGCGGCTCCGAGGCGCGCATCGTCCTCGACGGCTCGGTCTACACCCTGCGGGTGACCCGGCTGAAGAAGCTGATCCTGACGAAATGATCCGCCGGCGCGGCGGGGCCCCCGGGGCCCGCGCCGCGCCCGGAGACCGATCCGAAAAGGGGCGCCGCGCGCCCCTTTTCGCGTTCCCCGCGCCGCGGAGCCGGTGCGGTCAGCGGAACGGGGCGGGCCGGGTCAGCGCCTGGGCCAGCGACATCGGCGGCGTCGGACGCTCGTCGAGGTCGAGGCCCGAGCGCAGGTCGACGATGTGCCCGCGCATGATCTCGGCCGCGGCCTCCCCGTCATGGGCCTCCAGCGCCTCGACGAGGGCGGAGTGGGCGTGGCTCTCGCAGGTCGCATCCGCCCGCCGCCAGTAGAGCGCGATGATCAGCGACGAGCGCGCCACCAGCGCGCGCACCATCCCCGCCAGCACCTGCTGGTCGGCGATGTCGCAGATCCGGACGTGAAAATCCCCCGACAGCGCCAGCGCGCGGCCCTTGTCGTCGGCCGCCACGGTGACGTGCTCGTGCGCGAGATGGGCGCGCAGGGCGGCGCAGTGCTCGGGCGTGGCGACCTCGGCGGCGAGCCGCGCGATGCGCGGCTCGATCAGGGCGCGGGCCTCGAAGACCTCGTTGGCCTCGCGCCGCGTGGGGCGGGCGACGAAGGCGCCGCGGTTGCGCTCGATCGTGGCGAGGCCGGAATGGGCCAGCGCGTGCAGCGCCTGCCGGGCCACGGTGCGCGAGGCGCCGAAGAGCTCGCCGACCTCGTCCTCCGACAGTTTCGCGCCGGGGGAGATGCGATGCTCCAGGATCGCCGAATGCAGGCGCGCGCAGATGTCGAGCGCGCGGCCGGGAGGCAGGGAGAACAGGCGCGCGGCCTCCTCGCCGAAGGCGGGGCCGGGGGCGGCGCCTCCGTCCTCCGCCGCGGCGGCCTCCTCGAGGCCGGGGCTGCTGTCGCCGAGGGTCATCGCCGCTCCTGCAAGCTGTCTCGCCTGATGGTTAGCGCAACCGGGACGGGGAAGCAAAGCCGGGTGATCGGATACGATTCCATGTTCAACGGATACGAACAACCCTGACATCGTGTTCGATATGCCCATGGATGCGGCGCCCCCCTGCACAGGCGCCCGCGCCTTCGGCAGATGGACGCCGATCCCGCCTTGCAGCAGGCTGCGGCGCCGCGCGATCCCGCCGTGGGACGCGCAGGCTTGCCTGTCGCTGCGGCGCGCGCGGGGCCGGGCGGCGAAACTGGCACGCGGCTTGCTGCGTCGTCGGGGTCGCGGACGGGCGACGCGCGGCATGGGAAGGGACGGGCAGGGCATGGTCGACGACAAGACGCTGGAGCTGGTCTCGGTCACCAAGCGCTACGGCACGGCGCTGGCGGTCGAGAGCATCGACCTCAAGATCGCCTCGGGCGCCTACTGCTGCCTGCTCGGCCCCTCGGGCTGCGGCAAGTCCACCACGCTGCGGATGATCGCCGGGCACGAGAGCGTCACCGAGGGCGACATCCTGCTGGGCAACCACCGCATCCACCACCTGCCGCCCGCCAAGCGCGGCACCTCGATGATGTTCCAGAGCTACGCGCTGTTCCCGCACCTGTCGATCGTCGAGAACGTGGCCTTCAGCCTGAAGATGAAGGGGACCGCGAAGGAGGAGCGCGAGCGCAAGGCGCGCGAGATGCTCGACCTCGTGGACATGGGCCAGTTCGGCGAGCGGCTGCCGAGCCAGCTCTCGGGCGGCCAGCAGCAGCGCGTGGCGCTGGCGCGCTCCCTGATCACCCGCCCGCAGGCGCTGCTTCTGGACGAGCCGCTCTCGGCGCTCGACCCGTTCCTGCGCATCCGCATGAGGGGCGAGCTGAAGAAGATCCAGCGCGAGCTGGGGCTGACCTTCGTGCATGTCACCCACTCCCAGGACGAGGCGCTGGCGCTGGCCGACCTGGTGGTGGTGATGAACGCCGGCCGCATCGAGCAGGCCGCGCCGGCGCGCGAGGTGTTCGACGCCCCGCGCACCGAGTTCGTGGCCCGCTTCATCGGCGGGCACAACGTGATCAAGGACGGGCCGGCGAGCCTTGCGGTGCGCGCCGACCGCATCCGGGTCGCGCGCCCCGGCGCGGGCGTCGAGGGCCTTTCGGCGGTGATCCGCGACGTCGAATACCTGGGCGCCTCGGTCTCGGTCTGCGCCGCAACGGGGGCGGCGGGCGAGATCACCGCGGTGATCCCCGACCACGCCTATTACGTCGATCCGGTCCAGGTGGGGGACGCGGTGACGCTGGCCTGGCAGCCGGAGGACGCGCACCGCCTCGCGGCGTGAGCCGCCGCGCGCGCAAGAGGCGCGCGCCGCAGTCATCCGGGGCGGTCCGCCTGGCCGTCCTGCAACAGGGAGAAGGGAACAGGGCATGACCGAGATGAAGAAAGTCACGACGAAGAACGGCGGCTGGAGCCGGCGCGCGGTGCTCAAGGGCGGCGCGGCCGCGGTGGGCGCGGCGGCGGGGTCGGGCGTGCTGGGCGCGCCGATGATCTGGGCGCAGGAGATCAAGGACGTGACGCTGCGCCAGTTCGGCACGGGCGTCTCGAACCTCAACGAGGTGGCGCAGAAGGTGAAGGAGGACCTGGGCTTCACGCTGGAGATGACGGCGCTGGATTCCGACAGCGTCACCCAGCGCGCGGCGACGCAGCCCAACAGCTTCGACATCGCCGACATCGAGTACTGGATCTGCAAGAAGGTCTGGGGCGCGGGCAACCTGCAGGCGATGGACACCTCGAAAATCGCCAACTACGACAAGATCGTGGGCATCTTCAAATCGGGCAAGCTGACGCCTGAGAGCGTCATCGCCCAGGGCACCGCGCCGCATACGGTGGGCTTCACCGAAGGTCCGGGCTCGAAGACCTTCGCCGATACCGAGACCGGCTGGATGACGCTGATCCCCACGATCTACAACGCCGACACGCTGGGCATCCGCCCCGACCTGATCGGGCGGCCGATCAACAACTGGCATGAGCTGCTGAACCCCGAGTTCCAGGGCAAGGCCTCGATCCTCGACATCTCCTCGATCGGGATCATGGACATGGCCATGGTCTGCGAGTCGATGGGCGAGATCCAGTACGGCGACAAGGGCAACATGACGACGGAGGAGATCGACAAGACCATCGCGATCTTCACCGACGCCAAGAAGCGCGGCCAGTTCCGCGCCTTCTGGAAGAGCTTCGACGAGAGCGTGAACTTCATGGCCTCGGGCGAGGTGGTGATCCAGTCGATGTGGTCGCCCGCGATCACCGCGGTGAAGTCGAAGGGCATCCCCTGCGTCTACCAGCCGCTGGAAGAGGGCTACCGGAGCTGGGGCGGCGGTCTGGGCCTGTCGGCGGCGCTGTCGGGGATCGAGCTCGAAGCGGCCTACGAGTACATCAACTGGTATCTCTCGGGCTGGGTCGGCGGCTTCCTGATGCGCCAGGGCTACTACTCGGCGGTGCCCGAGACCTCCAAGGAGTTCATGACCGAGAACGAGTGGGGCTACTGGTTCGAGGGCAAGGAGGCCGTGGAGCCGATCGCCAACCCGTTCGGCGACGTGATGGCCCAGGCCGGCGAAGTCCGCGACGGCGGCTCGTTCTACGAGCGCATGGGCTCGGTCGCCTGCTGGAACGCGGTGATGGACGAGAACAAGTACCTCGTGCGCAAGTGGAACGAGTTCATCGCCGCCTGACGGCGCGGTCGGCGGGACGGCTCTGTTTCGCGCCTGCGGCGCGAAAGGCGCCCGCCCGCCGACCCCCTCGCACGCATCCGGCCTCCGCCTGCGCGGCGGGGGCCGGGGTCCGCAACGCCCGACATGCAGGGACGCCGAGATGACCGACATGCCGCTCGACGCCGCGCCGCCGGCGGAGACGTCCCAGGCCTCAGAGGTGCGCACGCTGCCCGGCTGGCTGGCCTCCTGGCTGCTGGTGAGCCCGCTGGCCCTGGTGCTGGCGGTGTTCCTGCTGATCCCCATCGCGGTGATCGTCACCGTCAGCTTCTGGGGCTACAACGAGTGGGACTTCTTCCCCGACTTCACCTTCGAGAACTACGAGTATCTGCTGTCCTCGTCGGTGACCTGGGCGACCTATCTCAACACGCTGAAATACGTGGCGCTGTCGTGGCTGTTCACCGCTTCGATCGGCTTCACGGCGGCCTATTTCCTGGCCTTCCACATCCGCTCGACCGTGTGGCAGGTGGCGCTGTTCCTGGTCTGCACGATCCCGTTCTGGACCTCGAACATCATCCGCATGATCTCCTGGGTGCCGTTCCTGGGGCGCAACGGGCTGGCGAACCAGTTCCTGCAGGGCATTGGCGTGATCGACGAACCGCTGGAGTTCCTGCTGTTCTCGGACTTCGCGGTCGTGCTGGCCTTCGTGCACCTCTACACGCTGTTCATGGTGGTGCCGATCTTCAATTCGATGATGCGCATCGACCGGAGCCTGATCGAGGCGGCGCGGGACCAGGGGGCGAGCGGGTTCCAGATCCTCACCAACGTGATCCTGCCGCTGTCGAAGCCGGGGCTGATGATCGGCTCGATCTTCGTGGTGACGCTGGTGATGGGGGATTTCATCACCGTGCGGTTCATGAGCGGGTCTCAGTCGGCCTCGGTGGGGCGGATCATCCAGAACGAGATCGCGCTCCTGCAGTATCCGGCCGCCGCGGCCTCGGCGGTGGTGCTGCTGATCACGGTGCTGATCATGATCGCCGTGATGCTGCGGCTGGTCGACATCCGCAAGGAGCTCTGAGCCATGTCCGAGAAACGCGGCGCGGCCTTCTACGTCCTCGCGATCTTCTTCGCCCTGTTCGTGGCCTTTCTCTACGGGCCGATCGTGACCATCGGGATCCTGAGCTTCCAGGGGCCCTCGGGGGGGCTGACCTTTCCGATGAACGGGGTCTCGACCCACTGGTTCTTCGACCTGTTCGAGCAGCAGGCGGTGGGGGACTTCTGGGGGTCCTTCTCGCGCAGCTTCATGCTGGGGCTGATGGTGATGGCGGTGACCGTGGTGGTCTCGGTGATGGCGGGGCTGGCGTTCCGGCGGCGCTTCGTCGGCGCGACCTGGCTGTTCTACCTCGCCGTGACCTCGCTGATCATCCCCTCGATCCTGGTCTCGCTGGGGGTGGGGCTGATGTTCGACATCGCAGGCATCACGCCGAACTGGTTCAGCTCGGCCTTCGGGGCGCAGCTGACCTGGACGCTGCCCTTCGGCCTGCTGATCATGTTCGCGGTGTTCAACCGCTTCGACAAGAGCTACGAGGAGGCCGCCCGCGACCTGGGCGCCACGCCCTGGCAGACGGTGCGCCACGTGGTGCTGCCGATCATCGGGCCCTCGCTGATCGGCGTCGCGCTGTTCGGCTTCACGCTGAGCTACGACGAATTCGCGCGCACGCTGATGACCGCGGGGTCGAGGAACACGCTGCCGCTGGAGATCTTCGGCATGACCACCAACGTGACCACGCCGGTGCTCTATGCGCTGGGGACGCTGACCACGGTGTTCAGCTTCCTGATCATCTGCGCGGCGCTGGGCGCGGTGGCGCTGACCCGGCGGCGCAAGGCGCGCGGGCCCTCGGACGCCGGCAAGGGGATGGTGTGAGGGCGATGCGCCTGCTGATCGTGAACCCGAACTCCACCGCCTCGATGACGCGGTCGATCGGGGCGGCCGCGCGGGCCGTGGCCGGGCCGGGGACGGAGATCGCGGCGGTGAACCCCGCGGGCTCTCCCCCCGCCATCCAGGGCGCGGCGGACGGGGAGGCGGCGCTGCCGCACCTGCTGGCGCTGCACGCGGCCGAGACGGCGCGGCTCTCCCCCACGGCGGCGATCGTGGCCTGTTTCGACGACACCGGGGTGTGGGAGCTGAAGGCGAGCGCCCCCCATCCGGTGATCGGCATCGGCGAGGCGGGGATGATGGCGGCGGCCCTGCGCGGGCGACGGTTCTCGGTGGTCACGACCCTCGAGGTCTCGGTGCCGGTGATCGCGGAGAACGCGGTCCGCTACGGGTTCGGGGAACGCTGCACGAAGGTCCGCGCCTCGGGCGTGCCGGTGCTGGCGCTGGAGGAGGACCCCGAGGCCTCGGCCCGCGCGGTGCGCGAGGAGGTGCTGCGCGCGGCGGCCGAGGACGGGATCGAGGCGGTGGTGCTGGGCTGCGCGGGCATGGCTCATCTCGCCGACGGCATGGCCCGCGACGCGGGCTTGCCGGTGATCGACGGGGTGGCCGCGGCGGTGCGCCTCGCCGAGGCGCTGCACGGGCTTCCGGGGATGCGCGCCGCCTGAGCGGGGGCCGGCGGGGCGGCTCTGTCGCGGGCTGCGCCCGCGAGGCGCCCGCCCGCCGACCCCGTCGCCGGCCCGATCGCCGGCCGCCTGCGCGCCGGCGATCGCCTTCGATCCGATGCAGGTTGCGCTTGACAGGCGGGGCGGGGGCGGGGCCTCTCGGGTCCATGCCGAGCTCGCTCTACGTCCCGCCCCCCGGCCTGACCATCCGCCCCGCGACCCGCGAGGAGTTCGCGACCGCCGTCGACTGGGCGGCGGCGGAGGGGTGGAACCCGGGCCTCGACGACCTCGACGCCTTCTTCGCCGCCGACCCGCGGGGCTTCTGGATGGCCTGGAAGGACGGAGCGCCGGTCTCCTGCATCTCGGTGGTGCGGGTCTCGGCCGACTTCGGCTTCCTGGGCTTCTACATCGCGCGGCCCGAGGCGCGCGGCGCCGGACTGGGCCTCGCGATCTGGGAGGCCGGGATGCACTATCTCGGCGAACGGACGGTGGGCCTCGACGGGGTGCCGGCCCAGCAGGAGAACTACCGCAAGTCGGGCTTCGAATGGGTGGGGCGCAACGTGCGCTTCACCGGGACGCCCGCGGCGCTGCCCCCGGCGCCCGCGGGGATCGAGATCCGCGCGGCCGAGCCGGGCGACCTGCCGGCGATCCTGGCGCTGGACCGGGCCTGCTACGGCGCTCCGCGCGACCGGTTCGCGGCGGGCTGGATCCTGCCCGCGCCGGGCGTGCGCCGCCGCTCGCTCGTCGCGATCCGCGACGGGGGGCTGGCGGGCGTGGGCACGATCCGCGACTGCCGCGCGGGCTTCAAGATCGGCCCGCTCTTCGCCCCCGACCCGGAGGCGGCGCGCGGGCTCTTCGCCGCGCTCTGCGCGCTGGCGCCGCCCGGCGCCGCGGTCAGCCTCGACGTGCCGGAGGCCAACGCCCCCGCCGTCGCCATGGCCGAGGCCGCGGGCCTGGTCCCCGCCTTCGAGACCGCGCGCATGTACCGGGGCGAGGCGCCGGACCTGCCCGTCGGCTGGACCTGGGGCGTGACCACCTTCGAACTCGGCTGAGGCGGTCCGATTACCTCGCGGGTCATCGACGCGGCCCCCCTCGCGGCCCTAGCCTCCGGTCCCTGCAGCCGGAGGCCGATCCCATGACCGCATCCCCCCAACCCAGCGTCGGCGACCACCTTCGCGCCTGGCGCAGGCGGCGGCGGATGAGCCAGCTCGCCTGCGCGCTGGAGGCCGAGATCTCCCAGCGCCACCTGTCCTTCGTCGAGTCCGGACGCGCGCGGCCCAGCCGCGAGATGCTGCTGCGCCTGGCCGACTGCCTCGAGGCGCCGCTGCGCGAGCGCAACGCGATCCTGCTCGCCGGCGGCTTCGCCCCGGTCTACCCGGAGCGCCCGCTGGACGCGCCCGAGATGGCCGCGGCCCGCGCGGCGGTGGAGCGGATCCTGAAGGGGCACGAGCCGTTCCCCGCGCTCGCCGTCGACCGGCGCTGGACGATCCTCGCGGCCAACGCGGGCGTCGCGGCGATGCTGGCGCTGGTCGAGGACGCCTCGCTGCTGGAGGGGCCGGTGAACGCCCTGCGCGTCACCCTGCACCCCGGCGGCCTCGCGCCCCGCATCGCCAACCTGGCCGAATGGCGCGCCCATGTGCTGGAGCGGCTGCGCGGCCAGGCGGCGCTGGCGCCGGACCCCGAGCTCGACGCGCTGGTCGAGGAACTGGCGGCCTACCCCGCCCCCCGCCCCGCGCCGCGCCCGCATCCGGACCCGCTGGGCGGCGTCGCCGTGCCGCTGAAGCTGGTGATGGGGGGGCGGGAGCTGTCGTTCCTCTCCACCACCACCGTCTTCGGAACGGCGGCGGAGGTGACGCTGTCGGAACTGGCGCTGGAGTGCTTCTTTCCCGCCGACGAGGCGACGGCGCAGGCGTTGCGCGGGGCCTGACGGCCGCCGGCCCCGCGAGGCCGGCGGCCGGAGGTCTCAGGCCGGCTGCGGGGCGCGGGCGGCGGCGCGGCCCTCGGCCCAGGCGAAGGCGGCGACGAGGGCGGCCTGCGCCAGCACGAAGGCGGCGCCGAGCGCGGAGGGCGAGGTCAGGGCCAGGACCCCGAGGCTCGCCGCCGCCCAGGCCCAGTTGCCGATGACGATCAGCGCCACCAGAGGGCGGGCGGGCCGGCGCATCGCCAGCGCCATCAGCCCCGCGCAGGGGAACAGGGCCAGGCCCGCGCCCAGCAGCAGCGCCGGCGGCAGGCCGAACAGGGCGCCCAGCGGGCCCGCGCCCAGGCTCAGCGCCAGCCCGCAGACCAGGCAGGTCAGCGCGTCGAGCCGCAGCAGCGCGCGCAGGGAAAGGCTCTCGGTCATCTCTCGTCTCCTTCTTGGATCGGGACGGGAGGAGCCTCGCGCAGGCGCGGAGTCGGGTCGATTACGTGGCAGGTCGTCGTCGCGCGGCCGGCGCAGGGCCCGGCGCCGGCCGCCTCAGAACAGGAAGTCGCCGGCGTCGAGCGCCGAGGCCTCCACCCCCTCGAGCAGCAGGCGCGCGTCGCCGTCGCGGATCAGGGCGCCGTCGGGCCGCTCGCGCAGGCGCAGGCCGGCGAAGCCGTCGGCGCCGGAGAGGACCTCGATCCGGTCCTCGCCGGGCGTGAAGTCGGCGACCGCGTCGCGCCGGCCCTCGGCCTCGTCCAGAACGAAGAGGTCGGCGCCTCCGCCCCCGAGCAGCCGGTCCCGGCCGTCGCCCCCGCGCAGCCGGTCGTCGCCTCCGCCGCCCGCGAGCCGGTCGCGTCCCGCCTCGCCGTCGAGCGCGTCGTCCCCGCGCCCGCCCGCCAGCCGGTCGGCGCCCGCGCCCCCCGCGAGCCGGTCGCGCCCCAGGCCGCCCCCCAGGAGGTCCGCGCCGGGCCCGCCGCGCAGGTCGTCGGCGCCCGCGCCGCCCTGCAGCCGGTCGCCGCCGCCCAGCCCCGCCAGCAGGTCGTCCCCGCCGCCGCCCCTGAGCCGGTCCGCGCCCCCGTCGCCGGCCCGCAGGTCGTCGCCCGGTCCGCCCGGATCCGGAGACGGGCCGTAGAGCGCCGCCGCCCGGATCGCGTCGCGCAGCGTGAGGTCGAGCGCCGCCCCCGCGAAGGCGTTCATCAGCGAGCCGGCGCGCGGGTCGTGGCCCAGCCCGAGCGCGTGGCCGATCTCGTGCGCCAGGATCGCGTAGGCGTTCACCTCCTGCGATCCGAGCGGGTCGTGGGCGGGGTCGAGGTTCCAGCGCTCGGCCGCATCGAGGCGGACCGCGGCGCGCAGCTGCTCGCCGCCCCGGCGGCTGGAGAGGGTCTCGGCCAGCGTGCCGCCGGGCCCGTCGAGCGCGCTCCACCCGATCTCGATCAGCGCCGCGTCGTCCCCGGCGAAGGCGAAGCGGACGTCGGCGACGGCCGCCCAGGCGGCGAAGGCGCGGGCGGCCAGCGCCTGCAGGCCGGGGTCGGTCAGGGGGGCTGCGAAGTCGTTGAAGCCGTTGGGCGCGGCGAAGGACCAGGTCACGGTCCCGCCGGGCGTGCCGTGGGGCAGGCCGCTCCACTTGCTGGCATGGACGTCGATGCGGGGCATCGGCTCTCCTGCTCGGCCGGCGGGCCGGGTTGCAATCGGCGGGCGGGCGGGCTTCTCTCGACCGCGTCGCGCCCCGAGCGTTAGCGGGCCCGGGGGCGCGCTTCAAGAACAGGCCGGCGGGGAGGATGCGGGATGACCGAAACGCGGACGATCGTGATCACGGGGGCGGGCTCGGGGATCGGGCGGGCGACGGCGCGGCGGTTCCTGGCCGCCGGCTGGAAGGTCGCGCTGGCGGGCCGCAGGCGGGAGGCGCTGGAGGAGACGGCGGGCGGGGCGCCGGGCGCGCTCTGCGTGGCGACCGACGTGACCGATCCCGCGCAGGTCGCCGCGCTGTTCGACGCGGCCGAGGCCGCCTTCGGGCGCATCGACGTGCTGTTCAACAACGCCGGCATCTTCACCAGGTCGGCCACCATCGACGAGACGCCGCTCGACGACTGGTTCCGGTCGCTGAACGTGAACCTGACGGGCTCGGTGCTCTGCGCGCGGGAGGCCTTCGCGCGGATGCGCCGGCAGGATCCCAAGGGCGGGCGGATCATCAACAACGGCTCGATCTCGGCCCAGTCGCCGCGGCCGGGGTCGTTCCCCTATTCGACCACCAAGCACGCGATGACGGGGCTGACCAAGGCGCTGTCGCTCGACGGGCGGCCCTTCGACATCGCCTGCTGCCAGATCGACATCGGCAACGCCGCCTCCGAGATGACCGAGGCGATGGGCAAGGGCGTGCCGCAGGCCGACGGCTCGGTGCGACCCGAGCCGCTGATGGACGTGGAGCACGTGGCGGACTCGGTCCTGCACATGGCCTCGCTGCCGCTGAGCGCGAACATGCAGTGGCTGACGATCATGGCGACGAAGATGCCGCTGATCGGGCGGGGCTGAGGGGGCTCAGCCGTTCCCGTAGTTCAGGGCGCGGATCATCTCGTGGGTGTCGGCCATCTGGCGGGGCGTCAGCAGGGCCGGGCCGCCGATCTGCAGGGCGAGGTGGTGCTGGCGGGCCAGCGCCTCGAGCTCGACGGCGATCGCCATCGCCTTCTCCAGCGTCGGCCCGCAGGCGAGCAGGCCGTGGTTGGCGAGCAGGCAGGCGTTGCGCCCGGCGAGCGCGGCGAGCGCCGCGTCGCTCAGCGCCTGGGTGCCGAAGGTCGCGTAGTCCGCGCAGCGCACGTCGTCGCCGCCGAAGAGCGCGACCATGTAGTGCGAGGCGGGGATGCCCCGCCGGGTCATCGCCAGCGCCGTGGCGTAGGGGGCGTGGGCGTGGACGACCGCGTTGAACTCCGGCCGCGCGCGAAGGATGTCGCGGTGGAAGCGCCACTCGGAGGAGGGCGCCCTGGGGCCCTCCGCGTCCTCCCGCCCGCCCGAGAGGGGCATGCGGGCGATCATCTCCGGGCTCATCGTCGCGTAGGGGATGCCCGAGGGGGTGATCAGCATCGCCTCCCCCTGGCGGACCGAGAGGTTGCCCGAGGTGCCCTGGTTGAAGCCGGTGGCGTTCATCGCCAGGCAATGGTCGATGATCGACCGGCGCAGGGCCGTGTCCTCGGCCGGGGTCGGGGCCTTCGGGGCGGCCTTCGTCGCCTTGGTCTTGGCGGGCTTGGCGGTCTTGTCGGCGGGCATGGGCAGGGGTCTCCGCTGGGGCGGCGCGAAGATGGACGGGGGGCGGGCGGCTGTCCAGACGGGCGCGGTCCGGGGGCGCCCTGGCGCCCGCTGCGCGGACGCCTCGCCCGCCCGCCGGACCTGCCGCGGGAGCGGAGCCGGGCCGGCGCGCCTGGGCCGCGCGCTCGGGGCCGCGGGCCGCGCGCTCAGGCGGCGAGCGTCTGGGCGGCCATCCAGGCGTCGAGCGCCTTGATCTCCTCCGCGCTGAAGCGCAGGCCGAGGCGGGAGCGGCGGAACAGCACGTCCTCGGCGGTGCGGGCCCATTCGTGCGTCATCAGGAAGCGCACCTCGGCCTCGGTCAGGTCCCAGCCGAAGCGGGCGCCGAGGTCGGTGTCCTGCGTCGCGTCGCCGAGGAGCTTGCGGGCCTCGGTCCCGTACATGCGCGCGAGGCGGGTGGCCCAGCGCGCGGTCAGGAAGGGATGGGCGGCGCGCAGCTCGGCGACCAGCGCCGGGACGCCGTCCCAGGGCATGTCGCCGCCGGGCATCGGCGCGTCATGGGTCCAGGGGCCGGTCATCTGCGGGAAGCTGGGCTTCAGCTTCTCCAGCGCCGCCTCGGCGAGCTTGCGGAAGGTGGTGATCTTGCCGCCGAAGACGTTGAGCAGCGGCGCGCCGCCTTCGTCCTCGAGCTGCAGGACGTAGTCGCGGGTGGCCTGGGTCGCCGACTTGGCGCCATCGTCGTAGAGCGGGCGCACGCCCGAGTAGGTCCAGACCACGTCGTCCTTCTCGATCGGCCTCGCGAGATACTGGGAGGCGACCTCGCGCAGGTAGTCGGCCTCCTCGTCGGTGCAGACGGCTTCCGAGGGGTCGCCCTGGTGGTCGCGGTCGGTGGTGCCGATCAGGGTGAAGTCGTCCTCGTAGGGGATCGCGAAGACGATGCGCCCGTCCGAGGTCTGGAAGATGTAGGCGCGGTCGTGGTCGAAGAGCTTCTTCGTCACGATATGCGAGCCGCGCACCAGGCGGATGTGGGCGGGCGCGTTGCGGCCGAGGCGATGGCGCAGGACCTCGTCGACCCAGGGGCCGGCGGCGTTGACCACGGCACGCGCGCGGATCTCGCGGATCGCGCCGTCGGGGCCTTCGAGGCGCAGGCGCCAGGCCTTGTCCTCGCGCACGCCGCCGACGAGGCGGGTGCGGGTCTCGATCACAGCGCCGCGGGCGGCGGCGTCGCGGGCGTTGAGCACCACCAGGCGGCTGTCCATCACCCAGCCGTCGGAATACTCGAACCCCTTGGTGAACTCGGGCTTCAGGGGCTTGCCGACTTCGGCCTTGCGCAGGTCGAGGGTCTTCGTGGCGGGCAGGATCTTCCGGCCGCCCAGGTGGTCGTAGATGAAGAGGCCGATGCGCAGCAGCCAGGCCGGGCGCAGCCCTGGGTGGTGGGGCAGCACGAAGCGCAGGGGCCAGGAGATGTGGGGCATGGCGCGGATCAGCGTCTCGCGCTCGATCAGCGCCTTCCGCACCAGGCCGAACTCGTAGAACTCAAGGTAGCGCAGGCCGCCGTGGAAGAGTTTCGTCGAGGCCGAGGAGGTGGCTTGGGCGAGGTCGCCCGCCTCGCACAGGTGCACGCTCAGGCCGCGGCCGGCGGCGTCGCGGGCGATGCCGGCGCCGTTGACGCCGCCGCCCACGACGGCGAGGTCGTAGGTCGGGATCGCGTCCGGGGCGTGGGCGGTGTCGGCGTCGGTCAAGGCGGTCTCCTCGCTGGCGGGGCGGCCGTGCGCTGCAGCCAAGCACGGATGTAGGGCGGGGTAAACCGCAGACACGGGCGGACTAGCGCCGCAGGCGGTCGGCGGGACGGCTCTGTCGCGGGCTGCGCCCGCGAGGCGCCCGCCCGCCGACCCCGTCGCCGGCGCTCCCCGGGGGGGCGGGGTCGAACGGCGTGGCGTAGGGCACGGCGCGGGCGAAGGCCTGGGCGAAGTCGAGGCCGCGCAGCGCCATCAGGATCGCCCGGATCGGGCCGGCGTGGCACAGCAGCAGCGCCCCCGGCGGCGCCTCGGCCAGCGCCTGCGCCGTGCGCGCGGCGAGAGCCTGGAAGCTCTCCCCGCCGGGCGGGGCGCGGCGGACCGGATCCTCGGCCCAGGGGTCGCTCTCGGCGCGGGGGATCTCGGACCAGCGCCGGCCCTCCCAGGCGCCGAAGTCGAGCTCCTGCAGG
This sequence comes from Albimonas pacifica, assembly GCF_900113695.1. Classification (GTDB taxonomy): domain Bacteria; phylum Pseudomonadota; class Alphaproteobacteria; order Rhodobacterales; family Rhodobacteraceae; genus Albimonas; species Albimonas pacifica. The sequence continues at coordinate 653,317 of NZ_FOQH01000001.1, forward strand.
CGCGGATCCTCGATCACCCCGGCGCCCAGGGCCCTGGCCAGGCGGCGGGCGGGCTTGAGGCAGCGCGGCGCGGGGCTCGTCACCACCGCCGCGGCGGCAAGGCCGGGGGAGAGCGCGTCGATCCGCGCCTCCCACCCCGGCGCGAGGCCCGGGTCGTGGCGGCCGTAGCACAGGCCCGGGGCCGCGGCGGTGCGGGGGTGGCGCATGACCAGGAGCGACATGCGCCTCAGCCGGGCAGGAGGGCGGCGAGGACCAGCAGGGCCGCGATCTCGCCCGCCTGCTCCATCGCCCCGAGGCCGTCGCCGGTGTAGCCGCCCAGCCGCCGCAGCAGCCGCGCCAGCACCGCCGTCGCCGCGAGATAGGCCGCGGCCAGCGCCGCCAGCCCGGCCCAGCCCGCGGCCGCGCCGCAGACCAGCGCGGCGAGGAGGACCGAGGCCGGGAACGCCCCGCCCGGCATTCCCCCCGCGACGGAGGCGGCCGCGCCCTCGGCCCGCGCATAGCCTGCGAAGCGGATTGCGGGGATCATCGCCGCGCGGCCGGCGGCATGGGCGGCGACGAGGGCGGCGAGGCCCTCCATCGGGGCGAAGGCGGCCAGCGCGCCGGCGCGCGCGAGCAGGCCGAGGCCGATCCCGGCGGCGCCGTAGGCCCCGATGCGGCTGTCGCGCATGATCTCCAGCGCCCGCTCGCGGGTGAAGCCGCCCCCGAGCCCGTCGAGCGTGTCCGAGAGCCCGTCCTCGTGCAGCGCCCCGGTCAGCGCCATGCCCGCGGCCAGGGCGAGCGCCGCGGCGGCCAGCGGCGGCAGCGCCAGGGCGGCGGCGGCGAAGACCAGGCCCGCGCCCAGCCCCACGAGCGCCCCCGCCACGGGAAACCAGCGCGCCGCCCGGGCCAGCCGGTCGGGCCCGTGCCCGGCGGCGGCCGACGGGATCGGCAGGCGGGTGAGGAACTGCAGCGCGTAGCACAGCAGCGAGGCCTCCTCCCCCAGCCGGCCGAGCGCGCCCGCCCGCGGCGGCGCGGCGTTCTGGGGATCGGGATCCTGGGGATCGGACATGGGGCCTCCGGCGTCTCGGCCCCCTCTCTACCAGCCGTCGCGGCCCGCGCCAGCCCCGGCGCGGAGCGCAGGGCCGGCGTGGGGCCCGCGGGGGCGGCCCGACGGCGAGGTCGCCCTGCGCCCGGACGCGGACCTCGCCTGCCGCGACGGGGTCGGCGGGCGGGCGTCCCGTCCCGCGCAGCGGGGCGGCAGCGCCCGTCGACCCCGCGCCGCCGGCCTCCCGCGCCGGCCGGCGCGTCGCGGCTCGGCGCCGTCTGGCGCGCGCCGCCCGGCTCGCCTAGTCTCCCCTCCGACCCGACGCCCGGCGCGAGGAGCCCGCCATGCCCTTCTACGACCCGAAGATGCGCGAGCTGCAGGACCGCTACGAAGGCCGCGCCGTGCCCGACCGGCTGGAGCAGGTCCGCCGCCACGACGTCTTCACCGAGGCCGATCTCGCGATGATCGCCCAGGCCCCGTTCTTCTTCCTCGCCACCTATTCCGAGACCTCGGTCGACTGCTCCTTCAAGGGCGGCGCGCCGGGCTTCGTGCGCGCGACCGGGCCGAACACGCTGGAATTCCCCGACTACGACGGCAACCGCATGTACCGAAGCCTCGGCAACATCGCCGCCACCGGCCGCTGCGGGCTGCTGTTCATCCGCCTCGACGGCGCGCGCTTCGACGGCTCGGCCGCCCGCATGCGGATCTCGGGCCGCGCCGAGGTCGACGACAGTCCCGAGGCGATCGAGGGCCTGCCCGGCGCCCGCCGCCTGGTGCGCGTGACCGCCGAGCACATCTTCCCCAACTGCCCCCGCTACATCCCCGACATGGGCGCGGCCGAGCCCTCGCCCCACGCGCCCCGCCCCGGCCACACGCCCCCGGAGGCGGCGTGGAAGTCGGCCGAGTGGATGCGCGACCTCTTCGAGGACGAGGGCTGAGGCCGCCGATGCCCCCGCCGCCCCGCGACCCGGACGAGGCCCATCCGCCGCCCGAGGGGCCGGGCGGCGCCCGGCTGCGCACCGGCTTCACCACCGGCGCCTGCGCGACCGCCGCGGCCAAGGCCGCCTGGCGGGCGCTGCTGGGCGGGGGCTGGGAAGATCCGGTGACCATCGTCCTGCCCCGCGGCCAGACCCCCCGCTTCGCGCTGGAGACCCGCGCCCTCGCCCCCGACCACGCCCACGCGGCCGTGCGCAAGGACGCGGGCGACGATCCCGACGTCACCCACCTGGCCCTGATCGAGGCGCGGGTGCGCCGCGGCGCACCCGGTTCGGGCGTGACCTTCCGCGCCGGGCACGGCGTCGGCACGGTCACCCGCCCCGGCCTGCCGATCCCCCCCGGCGAGCCCGCCATCAACCCGGTCCCCCGCAAGATGATCGAGGAGGCGATCGCCGAGGTCTCCGCCGAACTCGCCCAGGCCCCCGACGCCGAGGTCGAGATCTCGATCCCCGGCGGCGAGGCGCTGGCGGCGAAGACCTGGAACCCGCGGCTGGGGATCGTGGGCGGGCTCTCGGTGCTGGGCACCACCGGGATCGTGCGGCCCTATTCCTGCGCGGCCTGGATCGCCTCGATCCACCGGGGCGTGGACGTCGCGAGGGCGGCGGGGCTCGCGCATGTGATGGGCGCGACCGGCGCCTCCTCCGAGGCCGCCGGGCGGGCGCGCTTCGGGCTGCCGGAGCACGCCTGCCTCGACATGGGGGATTTCGCGGGGGGGCTGCTCAAGTATCTCGCCCGCCATCCGGTGGCGCGGCTGACGCTGGCGGGGGGCGCGGCCAAGCTCGCCAAGCTGGGGCAGGGGGCGATGGACCTGCACTCCTCCCGCTCCCAGGTGGATTTCGCCGCGCTCGCGGCGCTGGCCGGCGCGGCGGGGGTGGCGGGGGCGGAGCGGATCGCCGCCGCCAACACCGTGCTTCAGGCGCTGCAGGAGGCCGGCCCGCAGGCGCCGGCGCTGGCGCAGGCCATCGGCCGCTCCGCCGCCGCCGCCGCGCGCCGGGCGCTGGGCGAGGCGCCGGTGGCGGTGGACGTGCTGGTCTGCGACCGCGCCGGCGGCGTGCTGGCCTTCGTGGAGGCGCAGGAATGATCTCGCCCGGCGCGGCCCCGTCCCGCCCGGGGCCGGCGTCCCGCCGTCCGGGCGCACGCCCCGCCCGCCCACCCGCGCGCGCCCGGACGGCGGGACGCCTCGGGCAGCCCCCGAAGATCGACCGTGGCCGCTGAGCCGCCGCGGCTGCTGGTGCTGGCCGGCACCGCCGAGGCGCGCGCCGTGCTCGAAGCGCTGGCCCCCGCCGTCGCCGAGAGTCGGCTGCGGGTCCTCGCCTCGCTCGCCGGCGCCACCCGCGCGCCCCGGCCGCTGCCGGTCGAGACCCGCCGCGGCGGCTTCGGGGGCGCCGAGGGGCTGGCGGCCTTCCTGCGCGCCCGGCGCATCGACGCCGTGCTCGACGCCACCCATCCCTTCGCCGCCCGGATCAGCGCCAACGCCGCCGCCGCCTGCGCCGCGGTCGGGGCGGCGCGCGCCCAGCTCCTGCGGCCGGGGTGGGACGGGCCGGCCCGCCGCTTCCCCGACCTCGCCTCGGCGCTCGCCGCCGCCCCCCCCGGCGCCCGGGTGCTGGCGGCGACCGGGCGCGCCTCCGCCCCGGCGCTGCAGGGGCGGGGCGACCTGGAGATCCTGCTCAGGGTGGCCGAGAGCGGCCCCCCGATCCCGGGCGTCGAGACCCTCGTCTCCCGCCCGCCCCACGCGCCCGAGGCCGACCGCGCGCTGATGCGCGGGCGCGCGATCAGCCACCTGCTCGCGCGCGACTCGGGCGGCGCCGACGGCGCCAAGCTCCACGTCGCCCGCGAGCTGGGAATCGAGATCCTGCTGGCCGAGCGTCCCCCGGCCGAGCCGGGCGCGGTCCTGCCGGGGGCGCCCGAGGCGCTGGACTGGGTGCTGGAAACGCTGGTCCTCGGCCGCTAGCCGCGGCGCGCGGGGCCGCGATGGGGTCGGCGGGCGGGCGCCTCGCGGGCGCAGCCCGCGACAGAGCCGTCCCGCCGGCGCCGGCCTTACTCGCCCTCGCCGAAGCGGCCGGCGACCAGCGCCTCCAGCGCATCCATCAGCTGCTCGGCCTCGGGCCCCGAGGTCTCGACCTCGATCTCCTCGCCCTGGGCGGCGGCGAGCATCATCAGCCCCATGATCGAATCGCCCGAGACCTCCATCCCGTCGCGCCGCACGAAGGCGCGGGCGTCGTGGGATTCGACCACGTTCACGAACTGGGCCGACGCGCGCGCGTGCAGACCCTTGCGGTTGACGATCGCCAACCGCCGCGCCGTCGCGGCGGTCACCGTCTCAGGCCCGCATCTTGCGCCGCGCGGCGAGGATCCCGCCCGCGCTGTCGAGATACTTGCGCGCCGCCTCCAGCGCGTGGTCCACCGCCTCCTCCAGCGGCATCCCCCGGCATTTCGCCAGCTTCACCAGCAGCGGCAGGTTGGCGCCGTAGACCACCTCGGCCCGCGGCCGCGACAGCGCCCCCATGGCGAGGTTCGACGGGCTGCCCCCGAACATGTCGGTGATCAGCACCACCCCGTCGCCGCAGTCGACCTCCTCGGCCGCCGCGTCCACCTCGGCCTGGCGGGCGCGCAGGTCGTCCTGCGGCCAGATGCCGATCGCCCGCGCCCGTTCCATGGGGCCGACCACGTGCTCGGCCGCCGCCAGCAGCTCCGCCGCCAGGCCCCCGTGGGCCACGATCACCACGCCGATCATGCCGCGCACCCCTGCGCGGCCGTCTTGCTCTTCATGCCGTCCTCCCGAGCGCCGCGGCTCCTGCCGCGGCTTTCCCCTTGCGTTCCCCGCCGCCGCCGATGGCGGAGGCGGGCCCCTGCGCGTGTGATTCCCTTCGCGGCCGCCGCCGCCCGATCCGTTCCACGCGTCGCGCCGCCCCCGGCGCCCGCGCCCCCAAGACCCCCTTCCCTCATGCCGCGGCCCGGTCCAGTTCGCGGTGGCGCACCGTCGCGGGCCAGCCGGCCTCGGCCAGGCGCGCCGCCAGGTCCTCGGCCACCGCCACCGAGCGATGACGCCCGCCGGAGCACCCCAGGGCCATACAGTAATAGGCCTTACCTTCGCGTCTATAGGCCGGCAGCAGCAGCAGGGTCAGCTCGGTCACCCGCTCGACGAAGGCGGCGTAGAGCGGGTCGCGGCGCACATGCTCGGCCACCGCCGGATCGCGCCCGGTCAGCGGCCGCAGCTCCTTCTGCCAGTGGGGATTGGCGAGGAACCGGCAGTCGATCACCGTGTCCGCCTCGCGCGGGGCGCCGCGCTTGAAGCTGAACGACTGGATCGACAGCGACAGGCTCCGCCGCGCCCCCGGCGTCGCCAGATGCGCCAGACGCGCCTTGAGGTCGTGGGGCGAGAGGTCGGTGGTGTCCAGCACCAGGTCCGCCTTCTCGCGCACCGGCCACAGCAGGTCCCGCTCGCGCGCGAGCCCCGCCTCGGGGCTGTCGTCGGGGGCGAGCGGATGGCGGCGGCGGGTGGTCTTGAAGCGATCCAGCAGCGCCGTGTCGGCGCAGTCGAGGAAGATCAGCACCGGCGCGAGGTCGCCGCGCGCCCGCAGCGCGTCGAGCCGCGCCAGCAGGGCCGGGGCCGAGAAGCCGCGGGTCCGCACGTCCAGCCCCAGCGCCACCGGGCGGGGGTCCTGCGGCTCGGACCCGCCCTCGGGGAACAGGCGCTCGATGAAGCTCAGGGGCAGGTTGTCGATCGCCTCGTAGCCCATGTCCTCCAGCACGCGGATGGCGGTGGAGTTCCCGGCCCCGCTCATCCCCGTCACCAGGGCGAGGGGGATGGGGGCCGCGCAGGGCTCGCCCGCGCCGGAGGCGTCGGGGCGGGAGCGGGGATCGGAGCTGTCAGCCAGGGTCATGCCTAGGGCCGTGTCGCGTCCTTGAAACTCGGGTCTGCGGCGCCCGCGGGGGCGCCTGCCTGAAAGCGGCGCCCTCGCGGACGCCAAGCGGTCGACGCCGCCCGGAGGGGCGAGGCCGGGTGCGGCGCCGGAGCCGGCCGCCGCGGGTTCGCTGCGCCGCAAGCATGCGCCGCGGCACGCGCGGGGGCAAGGGCGTGCCGCAGTGCGGCGCCGAAAATCGCGCATCGCGGCGCCGGCGTCCCGCAGGGCGGTCCCCGGCGCCTCCGGCCCGGCCCCCCGCAGCCGGCGCGCGGACTTCTCATGCCCTGTCGCATGGCGCAGGAGATAGGGCGCCCGGCGCCGCAGCCGCAGGCCGGTCAAGCGAAGGTGACGGGCGGTGATGGGGGCGGACCGGGGGGCAGGGCGCGGCGCCCTGCGCGCCCCTTCGCTGCAGGCGAGGCGCGGGCCGCCGCGTCGAGCGCGCCGCGGGTCAGGGCGCGTGGCGGCGCCCGCCGGCGAGCAGCAGGGCGAAGAGCGCGGGCGCCGAGGGCTGCAGGATCAGCGGCAGGTCGACGCCCAGCAGGCGCAGGCGGCGCAGGGGCGGCAGGCGCTCGGGTTCGGGCCGCGAGAGGTCGACGGCCGCGACCACCCGCGCCTCGGCCAGCGGGTGCAGGGGGATCAGCCCCACGCCGCGCGCCTCGATCAGGCCCGCGATGGCGGCGGGGGCGGAGGCGGCGAGGCCCGCGGGTCCCGCGCGCAGATGGCAGCGGTCGTCGGCGACCAGCCGCGCCCCGCGCGAGATCAGCTCCAGCGCCAGCGAGGATTTCCCGGCGCCCGAAGGGCCCAGGATCAGCGCCGCCGCGAAGCCGGCCGCCGCCTCGCCGCCCTCCGCCTCCGGGGTCAGCGCCACGCAGGAGGCATGCAGCGTCGCGATCCCCTGCGCATCGGGGCGGGCCGCGGCGGCCGCGGCCGCGGCGGGGGAGAGGGGCAGGTCGGCGGGCGCCGCCCCGTCGGGGGCGCGAGGAGGCAGGCGGCTCATCCCGGGCGGCGGCGGGCGCCCCGGCGCGCGGGGGAGCGGGGCCGCCCGGCCGCGGCCTTCGCCGCGGCGGCGGCGCCTGCGGGGCCCGGCCCCCGGCTCACCCCGGAAGCTCCACCACGAAGCGGGCGCCGCGGCGGTCGTGGCCGGCGGGGCGGATGTTCTCGGCCGAGATCCGGCCGTTGTGCGCCTCGACGATCTGGCGCGAGATCGCGAGGCCCAGGCCCGAGTGGTTGCCGTAGGCCTCGGTGTCGGGGCGCTCGGAATAGAAGCGCTCGAACACCGACTCGAGGTTGTCGTCGGGGATGCCGGGGCCCTCGTCCTCGACCGTCACCCGGATCCGGCCGTCGCCGCCGCGGGCGGCCGCGACGCGGATCTCGGAGCCCTCGGGCGAGAAGCTCAGCGCGTTCTCGATCAGGTTGACGAAGACCTGGGCCAGCCGGCCCTCGATGCCGCGCATGCGGATGCTCTCGTCCACCGCCTCGTCGCGGATGCGCACCGCGCGCTCCTGCGCCTTGGGCTGGGTGAACTCGACGATGGTGGTCAGCAGGTTGGAGAGCTCGAAGGGCTCGCGCTCCTCGCGCACCAGCTCGGCGTCGAGGCGCGAGGCGTTGGAGATGTCGGTGACCAGCCGGTCCAGCCGCGCCACGTCGTGGTTCATCACCTTCATCAGCCGCAGCTTGTCGGCCTCGGTGCGCGCATAGCCCAGCGTCTCGACGGCGGAGCGCAGGGAGCTGAGCGGGTTCTTGATCTCGTGCGCCACGTCGGCGGCGAAGCTCTCGGTCGCCTCCAGGCGCTGGTAGAGCGTGTCGGTCATCCGCTTCAGCGCGCCCGAAAGGTGGCCGATCTCGTCGCCGCGGGCGGACATGTCGGGCATCTCCACCCGGCGCTTGCCGCGCTCGCCCTGCTCGGCGGCCAGCGCCGCCTGGGCCAGGCGCTCGATCGGGCGGCCGATGGCCTTGGCCAGCAGCACCGAGAGCACCATCGACACCGCCAGCGCCACCAGGAACACCTGCAGGATCGAGATCCGCTCCGAGCGCACGATGGCGTCGATGTCGCCGCCCTCGGTCGAGAGCACCAGCGCGCCATGGACCTTGCGCAGGGTCTGGATGGGGACCGAAACCGAGACGATCAGCTCGCCGCGGGCGTTGACGCGCTCGCCGCGCGCGACGGCGCCGCCCAGCGCGGCGTAGACCTCCTGCATGCGCGCGACGCCGCCCAGGATCTCGGTCGCCACCGGCTCGCGCGCGTCGCCCAGCGCCACGTCGCGCAGGAAGCGGCCGGCGCGCTCGATCCAGGCCATCGGCCCGTCGGGGTCGTCGAAGCGCGAGGCGGGCAGGGTCTCGGTCTGGACGCCGCCGGTGTGACCGGCGGCGAGGTGGGTGTCCACCATCAGCCGCGCGCCGCGGTCGAAGATCTGGGCGCGCACGCGGGCGGGCTCGATCACGCGCGAGAGCACGACCTGCGCCTTGGGCGGGTCGATGCCGAGCGAGCCGTCGTCGCGCCCGGCGGATTCGGCCAGCGTGATGGCGATGATCGCGCCCTGCGTCTCCAGCGCCTGGGTGCGCAGCTCGATCAGCTTGCCGCGGAAGTCGTTCAGCGCCAGCACGCCCGCCACCAGCAGGCCGAGGCCGATGAGGTTGAACGAGACGATGCGCCGGGTCAGGCGCGAGGGCGTGCGCGGCGGGGCCTGGTCGTCGTCCTCGCCGTCGGGATTGCGGCGCAGGCGCGCCTTGCGGCGGGCCTCGCGCAGCTCCGCCGCCTTGGCGGCGCGCCGTTCGGCGCGGCCGGGCTTGGCGCTCGCATGGCGCGACGAGGCCGGCGCCTCCGCGCGGGGCGCGGCGTCCTCGGGCTCCTCCTCCGGCGCGGCGGCGGAGGGAGAGGCGGCCGCCCCGCGCCCGCCGTCGGCGCTCTGCTGCGTCCCCGGATCCTCGCCGGCGCGGCGTCCTGCGGACGACGTCCTGTCGGCCCCCTCGGCGACGTCCCTCATGCCCGCCTCAGACCTCCTTGTATCGGTAGCCCACGCCGTAGAGCGTCTCGATCGAGGCGAAGCTGTCGTCGACCTGGCGGAACTTCTTGCGGATGCGCTTGATGTGGCTGTCGATGGTGCGGTCGTCGACATAGACCTGGTCGTCGTAGGCGGCGTCCATCAGCTGGTCGCGGCTCTTCACGAAGCCCGGGCGCTGGGCGAGGGCCTGCAGGATCAGGAACTCGGTCACCGTCAGGGTCACCGGCTCGTCGTTCCACAGGCAGGAGTGGCGCAGCGGGTCCAGCGAGAGCTTGCCGCGGGTGATGGCGCGGTCGGCCTCGGCGCGCTCGGCGTCGCCCTGGGCGGCGGCCTCGCGGCGGCGCAGCACGGCGCGCACCCGCTCGACCAGCAGGCGCTGGGAGAAGGGCTTGCGCACGTAGTCGTCCGCGCCCATGCGCAGGCCCAGAACCTCGTCGATCTCCTCGTCCTTGGAGGTGAGGAAGATCACCGGCAGGTCCGACTGCTGGCGCAGGCGGCGCAGAAGCTCCATCCCGTCCATGCGCGGCATCTTGATGTCGAGCACGGCGAGATCGGGCGGCTGCGAGGTCAGCGCGGCCAGGGCAGCGGCGCCGTCGGTGTAGCACCGCACTTCATACCCCTCGGCCTCCATGGCCATGGAAACCGAGGTGAGGATGTTGCGGTCGTCGTCCACGAGCGCGATGTTCGTCATGCTAGCTCCGTCGCTTCGTTCCGCCTGCCCCCCTGGGCGGCGGTCGGCGCCGGCGCGCGGGGCGGTCTCCCGCCCTGCGGCGCCGAGCGCGCCCGGTCCAGACATGGACCTCTCATATCATTTCTCAACGTATCGGGTGCGAAAGCGGCCCCATTGAGGCCGAACTGCGCCATTTCGCCCAGCGCCGGGGCGCTGTTGAAGTGTTGTCGATATGTTATACCCCGCGCATCTTGGAAGGCGGATCGGAATCGTGACGCGCCCAGGCGAGGGGTCAGGCTGTGTGGGGCCGCCCCGACAGGAACGAGACCGGATCACGGCTGGTCGGGGGAGGCTGCGTCTGCACGCGCCCCCGGGCCGATCGGCCGGCAGAGGAAGCGATCGAAGGAGCCCATGAGCATGGAGCGAGGCGTGTTCAACCCCGCGCGGAGCCTTGAGACCCAGGGGGTAAAGGGTCTGAAGGCCGCCCATTACAACCTGCTTGAGCCCGCGCTCATGCAGGAGGCGGTGCAGCGCGGCGAGGGCGAGATCGGGCAGGGCGGGGCGCTCCTCGTCTCGACCGGCAAGCACACCGGCCGTTCGCCGCAGGACAAGTTCGTCGTGCGCGAGGCCTCGGTGGAAGACACCGTCTGGTGGGAAAACAACAGGCCCATGGACCCCGCCGGGTTCGAGGCGCTGAAGGCCGACATGTTCGCCCACCTCGAGGGGCGCGAGCTGTTCGTGCAGGACCTGTTCGGCGGCGCCGACCCCGAGCACCGGCTGAACGTGCGCGTGGCGACCGAGCTCGCCTGGCACAACCTGTTCATCCGTCACCTGCTGCGCCGCCCGGCGCAGGCCGAGCTCGAGACCTTCGATCCCGAGTTCACCATCATCAACGTGCCCTCCTTCAAGGCGGATCCGGCGAAGCACGGCTGCCGTTCGGAGACGGTCATCGCGATCTCCTTCGAGCAGAAGATGATCCTGATCGGCGGCACCTCCTACGCCGGCGAGAACAAGAAGTCGGTGTTCACGCTGCTCAACTACATCCTGCCCGGCAAGGGCGTGATGGCGATGCACTGCTCGGCCAACCACGCCATCGGCGACCCCGAGGACGCGGCGGTGTTCTTCGGCCTGTCGGGCACCGGCAAGACCACGCTCTCGGCCGACCCCTCTCGGATCCTGATCGGCGACGACGAGCACGGCTGGACCGACACGGGCATCTTCAACTTCGAGGGCGGCTGCTACGCCAAGACCATCGACCTCTCGGCCGAGGCGGAGCCCGAGATCTTCGCGACCACCGCGATGTTCTCGACCGTGATCGAGAACATGGTCTACGACCCCTACACCAAGGCGCTGGACTTCCACGACGACAGCCTGACGCCGAACATGCGCGCGGCCTATCCGCTGGACTACATCTCCAACGCCTCGGAGACGGGTCTGGGCGGCGCGCCGAAGAACGTGGTGATGCTGACCTGCGACGCCTTCGGCGTGCTGCCGCCGATCGCGCGGCTGACGCCGGCGCAGGCGATGTATCACTTCCTGTCGGGCTTCACCTCGAAGGTGGCGGGCACCGAGAAGGGCGTGACCGAGCCGCAGCCGACGTTCTCGACCTGCTTCGGCGCCCCCTTCATGCCGCGCAGGCCCGAGGTCTACGGCGCCCTGCTGCGCGACAAGATCGCCCAGTTCGGCGCGACCTGCTGGCTGGTCAACACCGGCTGGACCGGCGGCGCCCACGGCACCGGCAAGCGGATGCCGATCAAGGCCACCCGCGCGCTGCTGACCGGGGCGCTCGACGGCTCGCTGAACGGCGCCGAGTTCCGCAAGGACCCGTACTTCGGCTTCGAGGTGCCCGTGGCGGTGCACGGCGTCGACGGCGCCCTGCTGAACCCGCGCGACACCTGGGCCGACAAGGCCGCCTACGACGCGCAGGCCGAGAAGCTGGTGAAGATGTTCGCCGACAACTTCGCCCAGTACGACCCGTTCGTGGGCGACGAGGTCCGCGCGGCCGCCCCGGGCAAGGTCGCCTGATCCGAGCCTTCGCCATCGGCGACATCACGACCGGCGGTCCGCGAGAGCGGGCCGCCGGTTCGCTTTCGGGGCGCCTGCTGGCGAGCGGTCTACAGGCGCCCTGCGGGCGGGCCTGGCTGGGGCGCGAGGCTCGGCGCGGAGCGCGGGATGGGCCGGCGGGGGAGCCTCCGGCGGGCTCCCGACTCACCCAAGAACAGGCCCCGCGCCTGTCCTCCGGATCCGTCTCTCGCTTGCGATGCCTGAGCGACTCGCCCCCTCCGGTCAAGGACAAGCCCCGCTCCGCGGGGTCGCTGCGCGATCCCTGACCGGAGGGGGCGAGTCGCTCCGGTCGGCATCCGCGAGAGACGGCTCCGGAGAACAGGCGCTTTGCGGCGGCCTCGGGCGTCGCGCCGGGGCGCGCGGGTCAGGCGGAGGTCACGACGCGCAGGGTCAGGTTGATGCGGCCGCCCTCGGGCAGCAGGGTCGAGCCGCCGAAGCGGATCCGGTCGACGCCGTGATAGGCGAGCCGGGCGGGGCCGCCGAGGATCGCCACGTCCCCGCTCTCGAGCGGGGTCGAGCGGGTGGGGGCGCGGCGCTCGAGTCCGCCGACCCGGAAGGTCGCCGGGTCGCCCAGCGAGATCGAGAGGACCGGGGCGGCGAACTCGCCCTCGTCCTCGTCGCGGTGCAGACCCATGCGGGCGCCCTCGCCGTAGAAGTTCACCAGGCAGGAATCGGGGTCGCGCGGCCAGCCCGAGAGCGCGCGCCACACCGACAGGACCGAGTCGGGGATCGGCGGCCAGGGGCCGCCGGCCGGGTGGCGGTCGGCGTAGCGGTAGCGGCCGCGCTCGATCACCCAGCCCAGGCGCCCGGCCGCCGTCATGCGCACCGTCATCGGCTTGCCCCAGGCGGTGGTGTAGCGCTGGAAGGGCGCGGCGCGGGCGATGGCGCGCACGTCCTCGACCATCGCCTCCTGCGCGGGGCGGTCGAGCCAGGCCTTGTGCAGGGCCACGCCGTTGAGATCGAGGGGAGGGGTCATGGCGCGCAGGATCACGGGATTCGCCCCGGGACGCCAGACCGCGCGGATCAGCGCCGCGCCGCCCTCAGCGCGCCGAGGCAGACCAGGGCGGCCGAGGCGCTCCACGCCCAGGCGATCGCCATCACCGGGCCGATGGGACGGTAGAGCATCGCGTCCACCCGGTGCAGCGAGATCACCTCGGTTCCCACCACCGCCAGCGTCGCCGCCGCGCCCAGCAGCGCCAGGCGGGCGCCGGCGCCGCGCAGGCGGCGGGCGAGCAGCGCCAGCCCCACCACGACCCCCAGCGCCAGCAGCCCCAGCAGGATCGGCTGCACCTCGCGCCGGGCGCCGTAGTCGCCGGCCGCCTTCGCCGCCTGCACCATCCCGCGGCGCAGGTCCATGCGCAGGTCCAGCGCCATGTCGACCGACAGGAGCGCGTAGAGCCCCGCCATCCCGCCCCAGAACCCGGCCGCGACGCTTGACCGGCGCGCGGCCTGCGCGCACAGGAGGGCGGTGACGACAAAGGCCGCGAGGCCGACGATCTGGGTCGCGTTCATGGCGCAAAGCCTTGGCCCCCTGCGATCCGCCTGTAAAGCCAGCCTCGAGGCGCCCGCGCGTGATCTCGCCGAGCCCCCTGATCTTCGCGGCCGCCGCCGCGGCCGTCTTCGCGCTCGCGCCCCTGCGGATCGCGATCCTGGCGGTCTATCTCGGCGGGCTGATGCTGCTGCCCATCGCCGAATACGGCCAGCCCTTCCCCGAGCGCTTCCCCTGGTGGATCGTCGGTCCGGCCCTGCCCTCGGAGGGGCTGGTGGCCAAGACCTGGATCGCGGCCCTGGCCGCGCTGGCCGGGGCTGCGATCCGCGATCCGCGGGCGCTGGCGGGCTTCCGGCCCGGCCTCGCGGACCTGCCGATGGCCGCCTGGTGCCTGTGGCCGCTGGCCGCGGGGCTCTGGATCGGGGGGGCGAGCCCGGGGCCGGTCGTCGCCTCGCTGCTGGTCACGGGCTGCTGGGGGGCGCCCTGGCTGCTGGGGCGGGTCTGGTTCGCGACGCCGGCAGACCGGGCGCTGCTGGTGCAGGGGCTGGCGCTGAGCGCGCTGGTCTGCCTGCCCGTCGCCGTGGCCGAGGGGCTGCAGGGCCCGTTCCTGCATGACCTGATCTACGGGCCCCACCCGTTCCGCTTCGACGGCGACGAGCGCTACCTGGGCTTCCGGCCGATCGGCTTCTTCCTGCACGGCAACCTCTACGGCATCTGGGCCGCCGCGGCGGCGGTGGCGGCGGCGTGGAGCGCGGCGGCGCTGCGCGGCGCCTGGCGGGGGGCGCTGGCGGCGCTGGCGCTGGGGATCGCGCTGGCCTCGCAGTCGGTGGGCGCGCTGCTGCTGATGGCGGCGGCGCTGGCGCTGCTGGCCGCCTGGGGGCGGCGCTGGGTCCTGCCGCTGCTGGGGATCGGGGTGGGCGTGGCGGCGCTGCTGCTGGCGCTGCACCTCTCGGGCGCGGCGCCGGTGCAGCGGATCGCCCGCAACACCGCGCTGGGCCAGGCGGTGCTGGACGCCTTCCGCTCGGTCGGGCGCGCCTCGTTCCTGTGGCGGATCTCGCAGGACCTCAAGGCCATGGCGGTGTTCGAGGGCGATCCGCTGGTCGGCGTCTCGGCCTGGGACTGGTGGAGGGCGGCAGGCACGCGGCCCTGGGGGCTGGTGATGCTGATGGCGGGGCAGTACGGGCTGATCGCCGTGGCGCTGGTCTTCGGAGGCCTGGGCGCGGCGGCGGGCGCGGCCCTGGTCCGGCTGCGCCGCGCCCGCGCCTGGCGCCCCGAGGCGGCGGCCCTGCCGCTCGCGGCCATCGTGCTGATGGGCCTGGGCGACGCGGTCCTCAACGCCTTCTTCCTGTTCCCCGCCGTGCTCGCCGCCGGCGCCGTCGCGGCCGGCGCCCGGACCCCGGTCGCGACCCCCGCCGCGGCCCCCTCCGCGACCCCCGCCGCGACCCCTGCCGCGGGGGACTGAGCGGGCGCGCGCCGCGGGGCTGCGGCAGGGCGCCGCTTCGGCCCGCGAACAGCGTGGTTTCCCCCTCCCCCCTCGCTTGCAGGCCCCGGTTCAGGCCCCTATATCCCGCACGAACGTCGCGCTCCGCTTTTCGTGATCCCCCGGCGGGATCGGGGAGGGAGGGGCGCAGGGATCGAGGGCGGGGGCCGCTTCCGGACCCGACCCTCTCACATCGCCGAACGAAAGGACGTCGCAATGTCGAAAGTCATTGGCATCGACCTCGGGACCACGAACTCCTGCGTCGCCATCATGGATGGCCAGACCGCGAAGGTGATCGAGAACTCCGAGGGCGCGCGCACCACCCCCTCGATGGTGGGCTTCACCGAGGACGAGCGCCTCGTCGGCCAGCCGGCCAAGCGCCAGGCGGTCACCAACCCCGAGAACACCCTCTTCGCCGTCAAGCGCCTGATCGGCCGCCGCTATTCCGACCCCACCGTCGAGAAAGACAAGGGGATGGTCCCCTACAAGATCGTCGAGGGGAAGAACGGCGACGCCTGGGTCGAGGCCCGCGGCGAGAAATATTCGCCCTCGCAGGTCAGCGCCTACATCCTTCAGAAGATGAAGGAGACCGCCGAGTCCTACCTGGGCGAGAAGGTCGAGAAGGCGGTGATCACCGTTCCCGCCTACTTCAACGACAGCCAGCGCCAGGCCACCAAGGACGCCGGCAAGATCGCCGGTCTGGAAGTGCTGCGCATCATCAACGAGCCGACGGCGGCCGCGCTCGCCTACGGGCTCGACAAGAAAGAGGGCAAGACCATCGCGGTCTATGACCTCGGCGGCGGCACCTTCGACATCTCGATCCTCGAGATCGACGACGGCCTGTTCGAGGTGAAGTCGACCAACGGCGACACCTTCCTGGGCGGCGAAGACTTCGACATGCGCATCGTCGAATACCTCGCCGAGGAGTTCAAGAAGCAGTCCGGCGTCGACCTGACCAAGGACCGCCTCGCCCTGCAGCGCCTCAAGGAGGCCGCGGAGAAGGCGAAGATCGAGCTCTCCTCCTCGTCCCAGACCGAGATCAACCAGCCCTTCATCTCGATGGACCCCGAGACGCGCCAGCCCCTGCACCTGGTGCTGAAGCTGAGCCGCGCGAAGCTGGAATCCATCGTGGGCGACCTGATCGCGCGCACGCTGAAGCCCTGCGAGGCGGCCCTGAAGGACGCCGGCATCTCCAAGTCCGAGATCGACGAGGTGGTCCTCGTCGGCGGCATGACCCGCATGCCCAAGGTCTACGAGGAGGTGACGAAGTTCTTCGGGAAGGAGCCCCACAAGGGCGTGAACCCCGACGAGGTCGTGGCCATGGGCGCCGCGATCCAGGCGGGCGTGCTCCAGGGCGACGTGAAGGACGTGGTCCTGCTGGACGTGACGCCCCTCAGCCTCGGCATCGAGACCCTGGGCGGCGTGTTCACCCGGCTGATCGACCGCAACACCACGATCCCGACCAAGAAGTCCCAGACCTTCTCCACGGCTGACGACAACCAGACCGCGGTGACCATCCGGGTCTTCCAGGGCGAGCGGGAGATGGCGGCCGACAACAAGCTGCTGGGCCAGTTCAACCTCGAGGAAATCCCGCCGGCGCCCCGCGGCATGCCGCAGATCGAGGTCAGCTTCGACATCGACGCCAACGGCATCGTGTCGGTCGGCGCCAAGGACAAGGCGACCGGCAAGGAGCAGAAGATCACGATCCAGGCCTCCGGCGGTCTCTCGGACGACGACATCGAGAAGATGGTCAAGGACGCCGAGGAGAACGCCGACGCCGACAAGAAGCGTCGCGAGCTGGTCGAGGCCCGCAACCAGGCCGAGAGCATGATCCACGGCGCCGAGAAGTCGCTGGCCGAGCATGGCGACAAGGTCGACGAGGCCACCCGCGGCGCGATCCAGACCGCCATCGACGAGCTGAAGACCGCCGCCGAGGGCGACGATCTGGAGGCGATCAAGGCCAAGACCCAGGCCCTGACCGAGGCGTCGATGAAGCTGGGCGAGGCGATCTACAAGGCGTCCTCGGACGCCGAGCAGGCCGCCGCCCAGGAGGCCGCGGCCCGCGACGCGGCCCGCGACGGCGACGACGTGGTGGACGCCGAGTTCACCGAGGAGAAGAAGGACGACGATCGGAAGGCCGGCTGAGGCCTCCGGTCCGACGCCCGGATCGCGGCCCCGCCCCCATGGGGCGGGGCCGTTGCGTGATGAAAGGACGCGCCGCTTGACCCGCGGCCCGTCCCGGAAGACCCTCGCCCCCGACGCCTCCCGGACGCCTGCGCGATGCAGACCCGGCGCGGGCGCGGCGGACGGATCGCCACGCGGACCGCGACGGACCGGCTAGACGGGAGAGACCCAAGGAATGTCCAAACGGGATTTCTACGAGGTGCTGGGCCTGTCCAAGGGCGCCTCCGAGGAAGAGATCAAGAAGGCCTATCGCAAGAAGGCCAAGGAATATCACCCTGACCGCAATCCGGACGACGCCTCGGCCGAGGGGAAGTTCAAGGAGGTCAACGAGGCCTACGACCACCTCAAGGATCCGCAGAAGAAAGCCGCCTACGACCAGTTCGGTCACGCGGCTTTCGACGGCTCCGCGGGCATGGGCGGCGGCTTCCGTCCGGGCGGCGGCCCGGGGCAGGGCGACTTCGGCTCGGCCTTCTCGGACGTGTTCGAGGACCTGTTCGGCGACTTCATGGGCGGCCAGCGCGGCGGCGCGCGCCGTCGCGGCGGCGCCGCGCGCGGCTCGGACCTGCGCTACAACCTGCGCGTGACGCTCGAGGACGCCTTCAAGGGCAAGACCGAGACGATCCAGGTCCCCGGCTCCGTCCAGTGCGAGGCCTGCTCGGGCACCGGCGCCGAGGGCGGCGCCCAGCCCGCCGCCTGCCCGACCTGCTCGGGCCTGGGCAAGGTGCGCGCCCAGCAGGGCTTTTTCACCATCGAACGGACCTGCCCGACCTGCGCGGGCCGCGGCTCGGTCGTGAAGAACCCGTGCAAGGTCTGCAACGGCGCGACGCGGGTGCAGAAGGACCGCCGGCTGAACGTCAACATCCCCGCGGGGGTGGAGACCGGCACCCGCATCCGGCTCGCCGGAGAGGGCGAGGCGGGCGTGATGGGCGGCCCCTCGGGCGACCTCTACATCTTCATCGAGGTCGCCCCGCATCCGATCTTCGAGCGCGAGGGCCCCGACCTGCACTGCCGGATCCCGGTGCCGATGACCACCGCCGCGCTGGGCGGGGAGATCGAGGCGCCGCTGATCGACGGCGGCCGCAGCCGGGTGAAGGTCCCCTCGGGCGTGCAGTCGGGCAAGCAGCTGCGCCTGCGCGAGAAGGGCATGCCGACCCTGCGCGGCGGACGGCGCGGCGACCTCTACCTCGAGCTCGCGGTCGAGACGCCGGTGAACCTGACCGCGAAGCAGAAGGAGCTGCTCAAGGAGTTCGAGGCCGCGGGCAAGGACAACTCGCCCGGCACCACGGATTTCTTCTCCAAGGTGAAGTCCTTCTGGGACGGGATGACCGGCTGAGGCGACGGAGCCCGCAGCCCCGCGCGTGACAGGAAGGCCCCCGCATCGCGGGGGCCTTTCTTGTATCGTGGCGCCATGGAATCGGCCCGATCCGGCCATGCGCCGGCGCCGCCCGCTCCGCTACCTGCGGAGCCGAGCAGACAACTGGAGGAGCCTCCATGAGCCCCCGATCCCTTCCCCCCCGTTCCGCCCCCTCGCGCCGCGCCGACCGCCGGGCCTCGTCCTCGGGCGTCGCGACGCCCTCCGCCCTCTCGGTGATCGTGGTGGGCGCGCTGCTGGTCTCGGGCGTCGCGATGTCCCTGCCCGCCTTCGCCCAGCCGCAGGGCGGCAAGGCCGAGCTGCGCCGAGAGGCGCGCGAGGAGTGGCTCGAGGAAGCCGAGGCCGCGGGCGACCGCCTGCAGAAGGCGATCAAGGCCGCCGGCCGCGAGGCCGAGACGCTCGACGCCCGCATCTCGAAAGCGCAGGAGGCCGACGAGGCGCTGGGCGCGAAGCTGCAGCTTGCCCAGGCCGCCGGCTCCCAGCCCGCCCCCCGCCCGGCGCCCGAGCGCCCCGCGCGCGAGGGGCGCCCCGCCGCCGAGGCCCCCCAGTGCCGCGGCCGCCTGGTGGTCGAGGGCGAGGGGATCGAGACCGCGACCCCCGACGTGCTGCGCGTGAGCTTCGGCGCCGACGCCCGCGCCGAGGGGCCGGGCGAGGCGCTCGCCCAGGCGTCCGAGGCGGTGAAGGCGCTGCTCGACGCGGTGCTGGCGGCCGGCGTGGCGAAGGAGGACGTCTCGACCACGCAGGTGAACCTGAACCCGGTCTACGACCGCTCCGAGCGCAACGCGGCGCCGGAGATCGTGGCCTGGGAGGCGGGGTCGAGCCTGGCGGTGACGCTGAAGGACGTCTCGAAGTTCGGCGCGCTGGCGACGGCGGCGACCGAGGCGGGGGCGACCAGCATCTCGGGCGTCAGCTTCGCGGTGTCGGACGAGAAGGACCGGCTGGAGGCCGCCCGCCAGGCCGCGGTGAAGGCCGCGCTGGCCCGGGCGGAGCTGCTGGCCGGGGCCGCGGACGCCCGCGTCGGCGCGATCCTGGAGCTGAGCGAGACCGGGATCTCGATGCCCGGCCCGCGGCCGATGTTCGCCCGCGCGGCGGTGGCCGAATCCGCCATGGCCGACATGCCCATCGCCGAGGGCGCGCAGGAGCTGCGCGCCACGGTGACCGCGACGGTCGAGCTCTGCCAGTGAGCCCACAGGCCCCCGCCGCGCCCGCGGCCGGGGCCTGAGCGCCCCGGCGTCGGGCGCCGGGGCGGTGCGGGTCCCCCGACCTGCGCCTTCCCGGCGCCCGGCGCGCCCGGCCCCCGCCGCCGCCCCCGGCCACGAGCCCCGCCCACCCGCCCCGCCGTGGCCGGGGGCGGCGGCTGCCGGGGCGCCCGGTCTCCCGGCGCCCGGCCCGCGCCAAGCGCGGCCCCTGCGCGCGGGTGAGCGGGCGGGGCGCGCAGGGGCCGCGCGGGCTTGCCCTCGGCGCAACGCCGGCCGGTCCGCGGGCGTCCCGAGACCTGACTTCGGCGCGAGGATCGGACCCGGCGGCCCTTCGCGAGGCGCCCCGGGCTCGACCCGGGGCCTCCGTCCCGCCGCCGCCGCCGCGGTCGCATCGTCGTGGATCGGGACGGCCGGCGTTCAGCCCGGCGTGTCGGGATGCCGGCGCGGCGCCAGGATCCGCTCGGCGACGTTCGCGGCGCCCTCGGCCAGGCCCTCGCCGTCGAAGTTTCCGCGCACCAGCGAAGTCCAGGCCAACGCCCGGAGGAAGGTCTCGACCCGCCCGGGTTCCGGCGGCCGGGGGGCGGACCAGAATGTCGCCAGCGGCTGCGGGTCGACCAGCCCCTCGCGGTCGAAGATCGCCCGGCCCAGCGTCTTCACCGGAACCCCCCGGCGCAGGGCCGAGAGGCCGACGGTCGAGTTCACCGTCGCCAGCCCCGCCGCCCGCCCGAGCATCGCGCCCAGGTCGCCGCCGTCGATCACCTCGACCCGGTCCTCCGCGCCATGGCGGGCCGCCGTCGCGCGCAGCAGGCGCCGCCAGGGGGTCAGGCCGTTGTCGACCGGGTGCTCCTTGACCAGCAGGCGCGCCTCGGGCGGGGCGTGCAGGGCGAAGCTGCGCACCACCGCCTTCGCCGTCTCGCGCAGGTCGGGGTCGGGGCCGTGGGCGCGGATCTGGAAGTCGGTGCGCAGCTGCAGCGGGAACAGGAACAGCGGCGCCTCGCCCTGCCGCCACGCCTCCCACACCCGCGCCGCATGGGCCCGGTCGCGCCGGGCGCGGAGCATCTTCCACAGGAAGCCGCCGTATTCGGCCAGCGGGTGCCAGGTCTGGTGGCGCCGATAGCCCGGATGCGTGGCCCAGGAGAGCGCCAGGTTCGCCAGGTTCCAGGCGACGTCCATCGCCGCATAGGACGCGAAGGAGGAGCGGTAGAGGCGCGTCTCCTGCGGGACCTCGCCGCGCGCGGCCAGCGCCTCCAGCGCCGGCCAGTCGGCGGGGAAGGGCGCGCCGGCGCCGCCGCCGTCGGGCTCCACCGTCAGCCAGTCCGGGCGCACGTAGCCCAGCTCGACATGGTGCACCCGCACCCCCATCGCCTTCGCCCGGTCCACGGCGGGGCGATGCAGGGGGCGGTTGTCGCCCAACAGCACCAGGTCGGTGACGCCCTCGGCCGCCATGAACGCCTCGACGAATGCGGGCCAGTCCGCGAAGGGGCCGCGATAGGACCGCCCCCCGCCGCGCCGCCAGAACAGCGCGTCGCCGGGGGAGAGATGCAGGCGCAGCACCCGGGCGCCGCGCGCCTCGAGCGCGTCGCCCAGATGGGAGAAGAACGTCGACGACGGCCCCTGCAGGAGCAGCGCGCAGCGCTCGGCCATCGCTCTTGTCCTCCGTCCTCGCGTCCCCGGCTTCCGGCCCCGTCCTGCCCGCCCGGGCGGGCGGGCGCAAGCCATGCCTGCTGCAGGCCCGGGCAGGTCGGGCCGGGGCCCATGCAGGGGCGGGGCGGCATTGACTTGGCCCCCGCCCCGGCCTAGCCCCTCCCGGCGGCGCCGGCCGGACCCGGCGCGCGCGCGTGACGGGCGGATGGGAGCGCCAGCATGGCCGCAGTCGAAGCGGGCGGAGCGGACGGCCGCAGCACCCGGGCGCGCCGCGTCCTGTTCCTGCAGGGCCCGCCGACGGTGTTCTGGCGCGAGCTCGCCGGCGCCTTCGAGGCGCAGGGCCACGAGACGCGCCGCGTGAACCTCTCCACCGCCGACTGGCTGACCTGGCGCAGGCCGGGCGCGGACAGCTATCGCGGGACCTTCTCGGGCTGGCGGCGCTGGCTGGGGCGGTATCTGGACGCGCAGGGCGTCACCGACGTCCTCTACTACGCCGACCGCCTCCCCTATCACGTCGTCGCCGCCGAGGAGGCCGAGCGCCGCGGCATCCCCTGCCACGCGGTCGAGTTCGGCTACCTGCGCCCCGACTGGCTGACGCTGGAGCGGCGGGGGATGGGCGCCTTCTCCCACTTCCCCAACGACCCGCAGACGATCCGCCGCCTCGCCGCCGCGATCGAGGAGAAGCCGGAGCTCGGCACGCGCTACGCCCACTCCTTCATCCGCGAGGCGACGGACGAGCTGCTGTTCAACCTCGTCAACGCGCTGTTCTGCTGGCCCTGGCCGTTCTTCGACATGGACAAGCGCTATCACCCGCTGACCGACTACCCCAGCTGGATCCCCCGCCTGATGCGCGGCGACCGGCTGAAGCGGGAGGCGGAGGCGGTGGTGGCGACCTGCGTCTCGGGCGCCTGGCCCTACCACCTCTTCGCGCTGCAGATCGAGGCGGACTACCAGCTGCGCGACAACTCCCCCTACGACACGCTCGCCCAGCCGATCGCGGAGGTCATCGCCTCCTTCGCGCGCCACGCCCCGCCGGAGCAGCGGCTGGTGTTCAAGCTGCACCCGCTGGACAACGGGCTGGAGAACTGGCCGGGCCTGGTGCGCCGCCGGGCCGAGGCCGAGGGCGTGGCCGACCGGGTGATCGCCATCGACGGGGGCGACCTCGACGCGCTGCTTCGCCATGCGGACGGGGCGCTGTCGGTGAACTCGACCGTGGGGCTGCATGCGATCCGGGCGGGGACGCCGACGCTGGCGCTGGGGCCGGCGGTCTACGACGTGGCGGGGCTGACCCACCAGGGCCCGCTGGCCAGCTTCTGGACGGCGCCCGAGCCGGTGGACGCGGGGCTCGCCGCCGACCTGATGAAGGTGCTGGCGGACACGATCCAGGTGAAGGGCTCGTTCTACAACAAGGCGGGTCGGGCGCTGGCGGCGCAGGAGATCGTGCGCCGCGTCGCGGCCGGCGAGGTCAACGAGCCCGGCGCCTTCGTGCCCACACCCCCCCGCCTGCCGGTGCGCCGCCGCGACGCCGACGTGGCCTTCGCCGCCGCGCAGGGCTGATCCCGCCTGCCGTCCGGCGCCCCGCCGCTGGCGGCAGACGCCCCGCTTCCTTTTCCGCGCATCGCCCGCCGCCACGCCCGCGGCCCCGGCACGCGCCCCGCCCGCCCACCCGCGCGCGCCGGGGCCGCGGGCGCGGCGGCGGGCAGGGCGGTTCGCGCCGGCTTGCGCAGGAGGGCGCCGCGCAAGCCGCCGCCCCCGCCCGCAGGCGGGTGGGTGGGCGGGGCCTGCGGGCGGGGGCGGCGGCGGAGGCTGGACGGGGCGCGCGCCGGAAAGGCGAAGGGGGCCGCGCAGGGCCCCCTTCCCGGGATCCGGCGTCGGCGCCCGGATCAGTTGAGCTGGTTCAGCAGCCGCAGGGTCTGCGTGGTGGGCGAGAGCGCGTCGTCGACCACGCTCAGCACCTTGCCCGCCTGCGCGAGATCGGCGTTGGCGGTGTAGACGATGTCCCCGTCCTCCATCGCGAAGCGCCGCGCGAGGAAGAACGAGCCCGGGTCCGACAGGTCCAGCCCGTAGACGATGGGCGTGGCCGAGGCCCCGGCTTCCGGCGCCGCCGAAGGCCCGGCCAGGGCCACGGCCACCTCCGGGTCCTCGTAGCGGAACACGAAGACCGAGCTCGGGTCGGCCCGGCGGTCGTCGAGGCCCCCGGCCTCGGCGATGGCCTGGTCGAGCGTCACCACCTCGGTCGAGAAGGCGATGCGCCGCGCGCGCCCGTTGGCGCCCAGCGAGGTGAAGCTCTGCCCGATGTCGAGCGCCGCGATCACGTCGCCCGAGCGCACGCGCACGTTCTGCGCCGGCTCGCGCAGGATCCGCGCCAGATGCGCCTCGGCCTGCACGTCGCCGCGGGTCAGGCGGATCAGCGTGCGGTGGGCGGGGGTCTTCGAGCCGCCCGAGGCCGCCAGAACGTCCAGCACCCGCTCGCCCACGCCGTTGAGCTGCACGCGGCCGGCGTTGCCGATCGCATCCCCCAGCACCGTCACCGAGGAGACCGGCGACTGCTGGATGGTGACGATCACCTGCGGCTCGATCGCCTTGCCCGCCAGCGCCGAGACGATGGCCGAGGCGACCTGGTCGGGCGTGCGCCCGTTGGCAGAGATCCGCCCCGCGTAGGGCACCGTGATCCGCCCGTCCGGGCCGATGCGCTGGTCGGGCAGGGCGGCGCCCCGGCTCTCGGAGTTCTGGGTCGAGAACAGGCCGCCCTCGACCGCCTCCCAGATGGTGATGCCGACGACGTCGCCCACGCGCAGCACCTGCGCGTCGGCCGCGCCGCGCCCGGCGAGATCGGCGGGGGGCTCGGCGCGGCTGCGCTCCAGCACCTCGACCGCCTCGGGGGTCAGGATCGCGTAGGCGTAGGGGAACACCGTGGTCTCGGGCGAGGCCGCCGCCTGGCGCACCGCGTCGCCCGTGGGGCCCGAGGCCGGCGCATAGGCGCAGCCCGCAAGGGCCGCGGCCAGCAGTCCGACGGCCAGGGCGCGCGCCCGCGCCCCGTTCCCGCCGCGCAGCCCGTGCCCGCCGCGCAGCCCAAGCCGCGCCGCCGACGCGCCGACGGCGCGTCCCGCTTCCGATCCGCGCATGACGCCAGGTCTCCCGTTCCGCTCGTCCCTCGGCGCGCGCCTGTTCCGACCGGCGCGCTCGCCTTTCAGCCTGTGTGCCCCGCGCCGGGCCCGCAGGCAAGGGCGCTGAACGCGCGCCGGCCGCGCGGCGCCCCCGGCCGGGTCCCCCCGGCCACGCAGCCGCGGCGCGCGCGGCGGACCGGGCGCGCGGCGCGAAGGGCGGCGGAGGGGCAGGGGGCGCGGGCTCAGTCGGGCCGGCGGCGGCGCACGATCAGGCCCAGCACGGTCAGGCCCGCGCCCATCAGCCCCAGCGCGGCGGGCAGCGGGATCGCCGTCGCCTCCACCGGCTCGGACACCACCATGGCGGCGACGGAAGAGGCGGGGGCGGAGCCGGAAGCGGGGTCGGGGCCGACGGCGCAGCCCGGCGTCTCGAGGCAGGGCCAGGCCATCAGGCTCTCCTCGGTCTCGGCGGCGCCGGGGGCGGCCTCGTGCGAGGCGGCGCGGCGCTCCGACAGATCCTGCTGGGCCAGGTCCTGCTGGGCGGCGAGAACCGCCCCCGCGCCCAGCGCGAGGGGCAGGCAGGCGAACAGCACGATCGGGCGGGCGCGTCGGGTCGACACTGTCGGGCTCCTTCGGGACGAGTCGCGTTCCGGCGGCACCATGCACCGCGAACCGTGATGGAAGCGTGACGGCGCCTGCGTTGCGGCGCAATATAATCCGCTGCGGTGCGGCATGAGAGCGCGACCCTGCGGCGCCCGCGCAACGACGCGGCGTCAGGGGCGGCGGACGCGGGATGCCGGGGCGGGCGCAGGCGGCCGGCGCCGGGCGGGCCCGCGGGTCGCAGGGCGCGGGCTTCGGGCCGCCTCGCCAAGTCCGGCGCGGATATGCTAACCGGAACGCCGACGACGTCGCCCGCGACGTGCGCAGCCCCGTCCGCCGGCCCGTCCGGCCGGGGCGGACCGCCCGGACCTGCCGCAGGAACCATGGCCACGACGAACGCCTCCGCCGCCGACTCTCCGCTGCGCGTCCACCGGCGCGTGGTGATCGCGCTGCTGCGCCGCGAGATGTCCACCAAGTACGGCCGCTCGATGGGCGGCTATTTCTGGGCCGTGGCCGAACCCTGCGGCATGATCTTCATCATGTCCTTCGCCTGGTCCTTCATGTCGCGCAGCCCCGACCTGGGGCAGAGCTTCGTGGTCTTCTTCGGCTCCGGCTTCCTGAGCTTCAACTTCTACCGCAACACCGCCGCGGGCCTGTTCACGGTGGTGCGCAACAACTCCAGCCTGCTGAAGTATCCCAACGTCAACATCTGGGACGCGATCGTCGCGCGCACGCTGCTGCAGACGCTGACCAACTGCATGGTGATGGTGCTGATCCTCGGCATCGCGGGGACCTTCACCGGCGAGACGCTGTCGCTCGACTTCCCGCGCATCGCCGGCGCGCTCTCGGTCGCGACGCTGCTGGGGGTGGGGATGGGCACGCTGAACGCGGTGCTGTTCCACATCGTCCCGACCTGGGAGCGGATCTTCAAGATCATCAACCGGCCGCTGTTCATCATCTCCGGCGTGCTCTACACGCCCGAGAGCCGGCTGGTCCCGGGTCCGGCCATGGACTTCCTGGCGCTGAACCCGCTGGTGCACGTGATCTCGGCCTTCCGGGAGGGGATCTATCCCGTCTATCACGCGCGCCTGAACCATCTGGAGTATCCGCTGGCCGTGGGGCTGGTGATGCTGTTCTTCGGCCTGCTGCTGCTGCGCCGCTACGACGAGAGGCTGCTGGAGCGGTGATCCAGCTCGAGAACGTCTCCAAGTCCTTCCCGATCAAGGGGGGCGTCAAGACCGTGCTGCACGAGCTCAGCATGACCATCCCGCGCGGGCGCTCGCTGGCGCTGCTGGGGCGCAACGGGGCGGGCAAGTCGACGCTGCTGTCGATGATCGCGGGGGCGCTGAAGCCCGACACCGGCCGGATCATCCGCGACTGCAAGGTCTCGTTCCCGCTGGGCTTCTCGGGCTCGTTCCACAGGGACATGACCGGGCGGCAGAACCTGCGCTTCGTCGCCCGCATCTACGGCGTCGACGTCGAGGAGCTGACCGACTACGTGCTCGATTTCTCCGAGCTGGGGCCGTATCTGGACCAGCCGGTGGGGGTCTATTCCTCGGGCATGAAGGCGCGGCTGGCCTTCGGCGTCTCGATGGGGATCAAGTTCGACACCTACCTGGTGGACGAGCTGACCGCCGTCGGCGACCAGTCCTTCAAGGTCAAGAGCCGCGCGGTCTTCCAGGAGAAGCTGGCGAATTCCGACGTGATCATGGTCTCCCACTCGATGAAGCAGCTGCGCCAGTATTGCGACTGCGGGATCGTGCTGGAGAACGGGCGCGTCGAAGTCTATGACGACCTCGAGGACGCGATCTCGCGTCACATGAAGAACATGGAGCTGGGCAGCGTCGCCGGCGCGGACGTCGACGACCGCCGCCAGCGCCGGCGCCGGGACCAGGCGCGCGTCAAGGCGCGCATGAAGAAGCGCCGCGGCGCGCGGCGAGGATTGATCTGACATGGACCAGAACGACCGGCGGCCCGGCGACGAGCCCGCGCCGAACCTGACCAGCGACCCGCTCGAGACCGAGGGCGGCGCCGAGACGCCGGAGGCCGAGGGCCCCGCGCGCCGGCGCCGCAACCAGGAGAAGCGGGCCCGCAGGCTCGCCCGCAAGGCCGCGCGCGGCGAAGCGGGCGGCGGCGGCGGCCGCGGCGCCCGCGGCGGCCGCCGCGGCGGGCAGGCCGACGACCCGCTCGACGACGACTTCGACGAGGAATACGCGGCCGCGGCCGCCGCCGCCGCGCCGGCGGGCGCCGGCGCTTCCGCCGGGGCGCTGACCACCGCCGCCGACGCGCGCGCCGCGCGCCGCACGGCCCGCCGGGAGCGGCGGGCGGGCGCCTCCGCCGCCGCCTCCGCCGCGACCGAGAGCCCCGAGCCCCGGGGCGCCTCGATCATCGTCGACGTGCAGTCCGAGGAGATCGCGCGCCGCGCCCGCCGCCGCCGGATCTGGTCGCGCATCTGGCTGTGGGCGAGCTTCATCGTCATGGTCGCCGCGCCCTCGGGGCTGGCGGGGTGGTATCTCAACGTCGTCGCCGCCGACCAGTACGCCAGCCAGGTCAGCTTCGCGGTGCGCAGCCTCGAGGGGGGCATCCCCTCGCCGCTGACCGAGATCTTCGGCGGCTCGGCCGACTCCACCGCCGGCGACAGCGAGATGCTGTTCGAATACCTCCAGTCGCAGCCGCTGGTGGAGCGGGTGCAGAGCGACGTCGACCTGGTCGAGATCTACAACCGCCCCGAAGGGGACTGGCTGTTCTCGATGGGGACCGACCGCACCATCGAGGAGATGGTGGAATACTGGAACCGCGCGGTCACCGTCAGCTACGACACCGGCGCCGGCATCATCTACGTCGAGGCCCGCGCCTTCCGCGCCCAGGACGCCCAGGACGTCGCCGCCTCGGTGCTGGAGGCGAGCTACGACCTGATCAACGGCCTGTCGACCGGCGCCCGCCAGGACGCCGTGCAATACGCCCAGGCCGACCTGGCCGAGGCCGAGAACCGCATCCGCCGCACCCGCGTCGCGCTGCAGGAGTTCCGCTCCTCCCAGGGGACGGCCGACATCAGCTCGGACATCTCCCAGCAGATGGCCCTGATCTCGCAGCTTCGCAGCGCCCGCTCCGAGGCGCAGGCGGAGTTCGACAGCCGCAAGGACCTGCTGGGCGCCGACAGCCCCACGCTCTCGGCGCTGAGCCGGCGGATCGCCTCGCTCGACGCCCAGATCGCGGCGGAGGAGGCGCGCATCGCCGCCACCCCCGGCGCCGCGGGCGAGGTTCCGGTCCCCGGCTCGCGCCCCACGCTGGCCGAAGCCGCCGGCGAGCAGGAGCGGCTGCAGGTGGAGCTGGAGCTGGCGACGCACATGTACACCGCCGCCCAGGCCTCGCTGGAGGCCGCCCGGGCCGAGGCGCGGCGCACGCAGCGCTATCTCGCCACCCACATCCACCCCACGCTGGCGCAGGAGGCGGAGTATCCCCGCCGCATCGTGTGGTCGCTGGCGGTGTTCGTGGGGCTGCTGCTGACCTGGGCGATCCTGCTGCTGATCGTCGGCTCGATCCGCGACCGCAACTGACCGTGCGCCCCTGAAATGCAGACCGGCGCAGCCCCGATGGGGACCGCGCCGGACGCCGTGCCGGGCGGGAGCGCCTCCGCCTCGGCACGGGTGGGTGGGGGATGCCCGGGGGCGGCGCTCAGATCAGGATCTCGACCTCCGCGAGGTTCTCGAGGGAGACGTCCTCCAGCCGGACGCTGGCGGTCCCGTCGAGCGTCAGGCGCACGCCGTCGCCCGCCGCCGTGGCGATCGAGGCGAGGTCGAAGGGCGCCGCGAAGCCGAAGCCGGTCAGGTCGAGCACATCCTCCGCCACGTCGAAGCCGTGGATGCGGTCGGCCCCGTCGCCGGGGGCGAAGACGAAGACGTCGGCGCCGCCCTGGCCCCACAGCCGGTCGTCGCCCGCGCCGCCGATCAGCACGTCGTCGTCCTGGCCGCCCTTGAGCCGGTCGTCGCCCTCGCCGCCGTCCAGAAGGTCGGCCCCCTTGCCGCCGTCCAGCCGGTCGTCGTCGGCCCCGCCGTCCAGCAGGTCGCCGTCGTCGCCGCCGTCGAGCCGGTCGCGGCCCGCACCGCCCGACAGCCGGTCGACGCCCGCGTCCCCCGACAGGCGGTCGTCGCCGTCGCCGCCCGAGAGGTCGTCGTCGCCGTCGTCGCCACGCAGCCGGTCCTTGCCGGCGCCGCCCTTGATCTCGTCGTCGCCGCCGCCGCCGCGGACCCGGTCGTCGCCGCCGCCGGCCTCGAAGGCGTCGTCGTCGTCGTCGCCCTCCATCTCGTCGTCGCGCCTGCCGCCGCGCTCGGGCTTCGGCCCGTCCTCGTCGTCCTCGTCCCCGGCGGCCAGTTCGCCCTCGCCCAGGGCCTGCAGGCGGGCGAGGTCGTCGCCGGTCGCGGCGCGCTCGGTCTCGACCCCGCCGGCGTCGCGGGATTCGTAGACCTCGCCCTTCACCGCCTCCTCCGACCCGTCGGGGTAGGAGACCGCGATCATCCGCGGCGTCAGCTTCCACTCGGAGCCGTCGGCGAGCAGGCGGATCTGGAAATCGGCGCCCGCGCCGATCTCCAGCAGACGCGCCACGTCGTCCTCGGTCGCCACGCGGCGCACGTCCTCGCCGCGCTTCTCCTTCAGGCGATAGACGCCGTCCTTCAGCGTCTCGCGCGTGCCGTCGGCATGGCGGATGTCGATGCGGTCGGCGCTCAGCTTCGCGCGGGAAACGGTCATGCCCATCCACAGGCCCCCTCTGGTTTCGCTCCGGGGCACCATCGCCGGTCGGGGTGAGCGAATCGTTGGAAACCGGGGTTAACGGATTGCGGGATCGCGAGAATGCGAACGGCCCGCGCCGGGGGGCGCGGGCCGCGGTCCTCCGCCGGGCGGAGGCCGATCACATGTAGTCGTACTCGTAATAGGAGTAGGACTCGGAGTTCAGCGCATACTTGTTCAGGATCACCCCCGCGATCGGGATCATCTCCGACAGCTGCCGCTCGCAGTCGTCGAGGTTGCGCACCTTGGTGGTGCCCGCGGCGGCGATCAGCAGGGCGCAGTCGACGTAGTTCATGAACGACATCGCGTCGTCGGAGGCCAGCATCGGCGGCAGGTCGAAGATGGTCACGTCGGGCTTCAGCACCCGGTCCATCTCCTTGAGCGCCTCGGCCGCGTCGGGGTGCTGGAGCAGCTCGGCCGAGTGGCGGAACGACTGCGAGGTCGGCCCCACGGCGAGGTTGTCGCCCATGCGGATGAAGAACTCCTCCGGCCGCACGCCGCCCATCAGGTAGTCGCCCATGCTGAGCTGGCTGTCGAGGCCGATGACCTTGCGCACCTGCGGCCGCTTGAGGTCGACGTCGCACAGCACGCAGCGCGTGTTGCGCTGGCGCGCGAAGGAGAAGGCCAGGTTGGTCGCGATCATGGTCTTGCCGCAGGACATGGTCGGCGAGGTGACCGCGATGGTCTTCCAGTTGTTGGCCTCCATCATGCGCAGGATCTTGGTGCGCAGGATGTCGAAGGGCACGTGCGCCGGATCGTCCTTGGTGAAGGTGACGATGCGGTTGCGCGTCAGCATCTCCTCGTCCGGCTCGATCTGCTGCAGCGCCAGCCAGCCCGGCGGCGTCTCGTAGCTGTCGAAGTCGGTGGGCCGGGGGGCGACGGGCGCCTCGCCCAGGGTGGCCGCGCGGGCCTGCTTGGCGCGGTTGATGGCGGCCTTGATGCGTTCCATGGGTCTCTGGGCCTTTCGAAGGGACGCGACGCGGACGGAGGCGCGCGCCCCGGCGCGGGCCGGGGCGCGGGGGCGCAGGCGTCAGAGCCTCAGGCGGGACCTCACCAGGTCCATGAGCGAGTCGATCTTGGTCTTCTCGATGATCTTCGCGCCGACCAGGTCCAGGGGCATGTAGTAGACATGCACCAGCGCGGTGGCGGCGACGACGCCGGCCACGGCCAGCACGATCATCGTCCAGCGCACGCGCGAGCGGCGGCGCACCTCGGCGTCGGTGTAGATGTAGGGGATCACCGCCAGCGGCTGGATGTCGAGCGTCGAGATGATGTCCGACGGCCGCCGGATGGCGCGGTTCAGGAACTCCAGCAGGAACACCAGGCCCAGGCCCGCGCCGGTGCCGCCGCCGAAGCCCAGCAGCAGGATCTTCAGGCGGTTGGGCTTGTCGGGCGAGTCCGGGACCTGCGCCTGCTCGATCACCTCGAAACGCTCGGCCTGCTGCTTGAGCTCGAGCTGCTCGCCGGTGGCGGAGACCGCCAGCTTGGCGCGCGCGGTGTCGTACTGGCGCTGCAGGCCCTCGTAGTTCCGCTGCAGGGCGTTGAGCGCCATCTGGGTGTTCGGGGTCTCGGCGATCGAGCGCTCGAGCTCCGATTCCTGGCGCTCCAGCTCGGCGATCTCGTCGGCCATCTGGTCGAGCTGGGTGTCGATCAGCCCGATCTGCTGGTTGGTCTCCTGCAGCTTCTCTTCGAGGAAGGAGGAGGAGTTGTTGCGGATCGCCTCTTCCTGCTTGGCGACGTCGGCCGCGATCAGGCTGTCCATCGCCATGATCCGGGTCTTCAGCGCCCGGATCTCGGGATGGGTCTCCGAGAGCACGGCGCTGCGCAGCTGCAGCTCGCGCTCGAGCTCCTCCTTGGCGCGTTCGGAGGCGGTCTGCGGACGCTCCTGCTCCAGCAGGATCGAGGGATCCTCCTTGAGGTCCATCAGCGTCTTGCGCTGCTCGCGCAGGTCGGCCATCTCGCGGTCGAGGAGCTGGATGCGCTGCTGCACGCGCTGCACCTGGTTGGTGCGGAAGTCGAGCGTCTCGGGCAGGGTGGCGCGGTTGGCGCGCTTGAACTCCACCATCTGGCTCTCGATGGCGGTCAGCTCGCCGCCCAGGCGCTGGCTCTCCTGCTCGAAGAACTCGTAGGTGTCGGCGGCGCGCGCGGTGCGCAGCTTCAGGTTGTTCTCGAGGATGCGGGTCACATACTCGTTCGCCACCCGGGCGGTGACGCCGGGATCGCGGGCGGAGAAGGAGATGGTGAAGGTCATCGCCATGCCGCCGCCGCGGCCCGAGCTGGTGCCCAGCGCCTCGCTGCGGAACACCGACTGCTCGCGCATCGCCGCGACGATCTCGGTGGGGGTCATGTCCGGCTCGGAGCGGAACACGTCGTACTGCGCCGCGATCTCGAGCAGGTTGTCGCGGGTCATCAGGCGCTGCTGGATCACCCGCAGACGCTCGGCCGCGTGGCTGGTGACGGTGGACTGCACCAGGTCGGTGGGGATCTGCTGGCTTTCCACCAGGATCCGCGCGCGCGAGGTGTAGGCCGCCGGCAGCAGCACCGCCGCCGCCGCGAAGCCGGAGAAGATCAGCACCGCCGTCAGCAGGAAGATCGGGAACCTGCGCAGCAGGATCGACAGCAGGTATCGCGGATCCAGATCGTTCAGCATGGCTCGCCCCCTGAAAGCCGTACGCGGCGGGTCATCCGTTGCGGTCCCATACGCCGTGGAACATGTTCGGGTCTCCCCGCGGGCCGTCCTGCGACGACGACCCGTGGGAGGATGTCGGCTCGCCCTCGGGCGCGCCCCAGCGGCTGCGGGCGGGCGCGGCCTCGCCCCAGCCGCCGGAGGCGGCGGGCGGCTCGCTCCAGCCGTGGGCGGGGTGCGGCAGGCCGAGGGCGGCCTCGGCGCCCCCGGCGGTGACGGCGGCGAAGACGCCGGACTGGCGGCGGTCCTCCAGCACGTCGCGCACCAGCGCCGCGTCGGCCACCGGCCGGTCCTCGGAGAAGGCGTAGACCAGGGCGTAGTCGCAGAGCTGGTTGATCAGCCGCGGGATGCCGCGCCCGGCCAGGTGGATCAGCCGGCGCGCCTCGGCGTCGATGATCTCGCGGTCCGCGCCGGCATGGCGCAGCCGGTGCTGGATGTATTCGTCCGCCTCCTCGGCGGTCAGCGCGCGCAGGTGGAACTCCGCCGCGATGCGCTGGGCGAACTGCTGCAGGATCGGCTGGCGCACCAGGTCGCGCAGCTCCGGTTGGCCCACCAGGATCAGCTGCAGCAGCTGGTCCTTGTCGGCGTTGATGTTCGAGAACATCCGCAGCTCCTCGAGCGCCAGCGGCGAGAGGTTCTGCGCCTCGTCGAAGATCAGCGCGGTGCGGCGGCCGGCGGCGTATTCCTCGATCAGGAAGGTCTGGAACTGCTTGAACAGCTGCACATAGCTCAGCCCCGGCTCCACCGGCAGGTCGAGCGACATCAGCACCCAGTGCAAGAGCTCCCCGCGGTCGCCCTGGGCGTTGGAGATCAGCCCCACCGAGAAGTCCTGGGGCATGTCGTCGAGCAGCTTGCGCACCAGCGTGGTCTTGCCCGAGCCGATCTCGCCCGTGATCATGGTGATCGGCGAGTGGGCCGCGACGCCGTATTCCAGCATCGTGTAGGCCTTGCGGTGCGGCGTCGCCCAGTACAGGAAATCGGGGTCCGGCAGCAGCGAGAACGGGCGCTCGGTCAGGCCGAAGTGCTCGTTGTACAGACGCGACAGGTCACGCACGCGCAGGCCCTCCCGCCGGGAGGGCCGTCGAGGCGGCCCGCCCGGTCGCCCGGGCGGTCGTCGTATCGAGGCCTGGCCTCACTGGGTCACCCCCTGTCGCGCCGCGTCGCGCTTCTTGGCCTCTTCCTCGCGCTGGCGCAGGGCGTCGGCCTCCAGCGCGTCGATGCGCGCCAGCACCTCCTTCGCGGTGTCCTTCTGGGGGAAGTTCACCTGCTCCGAGAGCTGCAGCGCGCGCTGCACCTGCTGGCGACCCTGGGCGAGCTGCCCGTTCGCCGCCAGCACGACGCCCAGATGATACTGCACAAGCGGGTTCGTGGGCAGCCCCTCGGCGGCGGCGCGCACGATCGGCAGCGCCTCGGCGCTGCCGCCGGTCAGGTGCAGCAGCCAGCCGTAGGTGTCCATCAGGTGCGGCTGCTTGGAATCCCGGAAGCGCTTGGCGATGTTGAAGGCCCGCTGCACCTGCTCGGGATCCTCGGCGCGGTGGTCGGCCAGCAGCGAGGCGAAGTTGTTCGCCACCACCGCCGAGTTCGGCCGCTCGCGGTAGAGCTCGGCGTAGATCTCGATCGCGGCGTCGAAGTTGCCGGCGTATTCCTCCTGCATCGCCTGGGTCAGGCGCAGGGACACGTCGTCGTCGTTCATCGCGACGCCCTTCTCGAGCGCCTCCGACATCTCCTCGGTGCGGCCCATCGAGTTGTAGATCCGCGCCAGGCTCGCGTAGGCGGCGGCGTTGTCGGGCTCCAGCTCGATGGCGCGCTGCAGGTCCTCCTCGGCCAGCTCCAGCTCGCCGCGGCCCGACAGGATCGAGGCGCGCAGCACCAGGGCGGTGGTGTCGTCGGGATCGTCGGCCAGCCGCTGGTCGAGGAAGTTCACCGCCCGCTCGATGTCGCCGCCGGCCAGCAGGGCGCGCACCAGCGAGATGGTGCCAGCATCGCCGTCCTTGCCCTTGGTCACCAGGCCCTCGAGGATGTCCGCGCTCTCGCTGAACTTGCGCTGGCCCAGGGCCGCGCCCGCCTCGATGCGCGCGGCGGCCTCGTCCTCGGGATTGATCTCGCGCAGGCGGCGCGCGATCTGCTCGGCGGCCGACCACTGCTGCTGGCGCAGCTTGATCTGGGCCAGCGTCAACAGCAGCGGCGGCAGGTCGCCCCGGCGCTTGATCGCGTCCATCAGCAGGCTCTCGGCCACGTCGACCTTCTGCGCCTCGACCAGGGCGGTGGTGTAGCGCAGCACGATCTGGGGATCGAACTCCGAGCGCTGCACCGCCTGGGCCATGCGCTCCAGCGCCAGCTCGCGGCTGCCGTCGCGCTCGTAGGCGGAGGCGAGCATCATCATCGCCTGCACGTCGTCGGGCGCCACGTCGAGCGCGGTGCGCAGGTCGCGGATCGCCCGCTCGTTGTCGTCGACCACCAGGTAGCGCGAGGCGCGCAGGGTCAGCGCGGCGGCGTTCTTCGAGTCGATCTGCAGCAGGTCGCCCAGCAGCGCGTCGGCGGCCTCGTACTCGCCGTTGCGGATGTGGATCTTGGCCCGTTCCATCGCGGCCTTGCCGCCGCCGTCGGTGCCCTTGTGGGCGACGATGACCTTGTCGAGCCGCTCCACCGCCGCCGCCTCGTCGCCCTCGCGCAGGTCGAGCGCGGCGAGCGCCAGGTCGTATTCCACCAGCGCGTCGGGCTGCGAGGCGAGGCGCACCAGCTCCTCCCGCGCCCGGGCGGGGCCGTAGGCGGAGTTGAGGAACCGCGCCACGTCCAGCGAGCGCTGGAATTCCTTGGGGTTGTTCTCGGCGATGGCGCGATACTGCGCCTCGGCCGCCTCGAAGTCGTTGCGCAGCGCGTACCAGCGCGCCAGCGCCTCGCGGAAGCGGTCGGTCTTGGGGTAGTGCTCCACCACCCGCTCGAGCTGCGGGCCGATGTCGTCGATCCGGCCCAGCTTCTCCAGCAGGCCGAGGCGGATGACGTTGAACGACAGGTCCCCGTCGTCGAGCGCGAGCCCCGCGTCCAGCGCCTCGAGCGCCTCCTTGTCCCGGCCTTCGTCGACCAGCCAGGCGACGCGCACCAGGCGGGCGGTGACCTGGGAGGGGTCCTCCTCCAGCACGCCGTCGGCCATGGCCAGCGCGCCCTCGCGGTCGCCGCGCTTGTAGTCGATCGAGGCGCGGATGGCGCGCACGCGCACGTCTTCGGGGCGCTGCTCCATCGCCACCGCGATGTTGCTGTCGGCCTCGTCGAGCTGGTTGGCCACCAGCATGATCTCGGCCATGTCGATGCGCGCGTCGACATGGTTGGGCTGCTGGCCCAGGATCGCGCGGAGCTGCCCCACCGCGCCGTTGATGTTGTTGGTGTCCTTGTAGAACTTCACCATCTCGTAGCGCGCCACGACGTTGTCGGGCTGCAGCTTGATGGCGTTGCGGAACTCGAGCTGAGCCTGGAAGGGCTTGCCCGACTCCATCAGGGCGAGGCCGCTTTCGAGGTGGGACTGCGCCCGTTCCTCGGCGGAATCGCATCCCACGAGTGTGGTTCCCACGGCGGCCGCAAGAACCACCGAGAAGGCCCTGGCACGAAACTTCATGTCGCCTGCATCCCCAAACACGGAATCGACCCGCTCCCCGGCCGGCCGGATTCCCCAGAAGCACGGCGCCCTCGCTTCCGTGCCTTGCATCGTCGCTCGACGACCCCGCGATTCCCCACTGCGACGCGCCGAGTCGTCCTGTCGCTCTCCCTACTCCGTTTAACCTGCATTCAGGCTGAATTCCAAGACGAACGCGCCCGCCGGTTGCGGCGATCCACCGCGTAAACCCTGATTTCATGCTCAAACTCTCGCGACTTGCACCGAAGTCGGGCATTGTTTCCGCGCCACCGCAACGCGAGCGGGGCGCGGCGCGACTCGCCGCCCGTTCACATTCGCTTTTCGCCGATCCCGGCGGCGGGCGGCCCGGGGGGAGGGGGGGCACATGGCGCCCGTGCAGCGGCTATCGGACCGGCAGCTCGAGGCGCGGATCGACGCGCTCTCCTACCGCGGCGGCCCCCGGCCCGAGGGCAAGACCTTCGTCTACGCCTTCGAGGACGGACCCGATCCGGAGGCGCCTGAGTTCATCTCCGGCCACCGCCCCTGGACGCGGGCCGGCAAGCTCGCCGCGCGCGACGCGATGGACGCGTTCGCCGACGTCCTCGACGTCTCCTTCCGCCCGGCCCGCGAGGGGGAGGCCGCGGACCTGACCTTCCTGCGCGCCGACGACCTCGGCGGCTCGGCCGGCTGGGGCAGCTTCCGCTACGTGGGCGACGACTGGACCGCCTGGGTCGCGATGCGCTCCGATTCGGCGACCGACCGGGCCCTGCTGATGCACGAGATCGGCCACGCCCTCGCCCTCAAGCATCCCGGCGACTACGGCGGCGCGCCCGGCCCGTTCCTGCCCGCGCGCGAGGACACGACCGACTATACGGTGATGTCCTACGAGGACGGCCGCCACGCGCCCGCGACGCTGATGATCTACGACGTCGCCGCGCTCCAGGACCGCTGGGGCGCGAACGACGCGGCCCATCTCGGCCGCACCCGCTGGACCGCGCCCGAGCCGGGGGAGGCGGCGGTGATCTGGGACGCGGGCGGGCGCGACGCGCTGGTCCACCGGGGCGGGTCCCCGGCGAGGATCGACCTGCGGGAGGGGGCGTTCTCCTCGCTCGGCGGGGTGAACGACGTCGCCATCGCCTACGGCACGACGATCGAGACCGCGGTCGGGGGCGGGGGCGACGACCGGCTGACCGGCAACGGCGCGCGCAACACGCTCAAGGGCGGGGGCGGCGACGACCTGCTGCGCGGCGGCGCGCGGCAGGACCGGCTGCTCGGGGGCGCCGGCGACGACCGGCTGGACGGGCAGGGCGGCGCCGACCGGCTGAAGGGCGGCGGCGGCGTGGACGAATTCCGCTACGCCCGCGGCGGCGGCGCCGACGTGATCCTCGACTTCGAGGCGGGGGAGCTCGTGGTCCTCGCCCGGGTGAAGGGCTTCCGCGCGCTCGACATCGCCGACGCGGGCGGCGACGCGCAGGTCACGGGCCGGGGCGTCGACCTGCTGCTGAAGGGCGTGGCGGCGGACGATCTCGACGCCGGCGACTTCCAGTTCCTTTGAGACGCGGACGGCCGCCCCCTGGGGAGGGCGGCCGCCGCGGCGCCGGGGGCGCGGATCACTCGAGGTCGACGGCCCCGGCGTCGGAGGCGGCCAGCGGCGCCCCGTCGAAGGACTGCGCCACCGTCTCGGCCGAAGGGGCCTCGGCCTTGACGATGCCCTTGCCCACGATCCAGGCGGCCTCCTCGACGATCAGCTCCAGCAGCTCGCGGTCGAGCTCGAGGCCGATCTCGACCTCCGACCACATCGCCGCCAGCGCCTCCTTGGGCATGGCGCCCTTCAGGTTCGCCAGCACCGCGTCCTGGGCGGCGGAGGGATCCTCGGCCACGTCCTCGTCCGCCTTCCACAGCGCATGCATGAAGGCGTTGAACACCTCCGGCCGGTCGCGCAGCGCCTGGCCGTTGGCCGTCAGGATGTAGTGGACCGCGTAGCCCGGGGCCTTCAGCTCGACGTAGTTCTCCCCCAGCGCCTGCCTGGCGGCGGCGTAGAAGGTGGGGAAGGTGACCATCGCGTCCACGTCGCCCCGCGCCACCGCCGGCGCGAGGTCCGCGGGCCCGGCGTTGATCACGTTGGCCGTGACCCCCGCCTCCGCCAGCACCTTGGAGAGGTAGAAGTCGACGTTGGTGCCCAGCACCGTGCCCACGTCGCGCCCGGCGAGGTCGGCGGGCGTCGCCAGCGGCCCGGCCTCGGCGTTGCCGATGATGCGCGAGCCGCGGTAGCGCGCGAGGTCGCCGATCACCCGGAAGTCCTGCACCCGCAGGATGCCGACGGCGGCGGGGAACTCGGCCATGAAGGCCACGTCCACCTGGCCGCCGATCAGCGCCTCGAACCCCTCGCGGCCCGAGGGGAAGGAGACGATCTCGACCTCCACCCCGGCCTCCTCGAAGTAGCCCTTGGCGAGGGCCACGTCGACCTGCGGGGTCTGGGGGTTGGGGGTCCAGGCGAAGACCAGCTTCTCGGCGGCGAGCGCCAGCGAGGGCAGGGAGAGGGAGGCGGCCGCGACGGCGGCCAGGAGGGCGCGTTTCATGGTCGAAATCTCCGGTAGGGGGCGTAGGGTCGATAGGGTCAGGCCGCGAGCCGCTCGGGCTCGCCGCGAAGCAGGTCCAGGATCCGGGCGCGCGCGGCGAGCTGGACCTCGTCGAAGCGCGCGGCGGAGCGGGGGCGGGGCTGGTCGAGGTCGAGGGTCTCGACGATCCGCCCCGGGGCCGGGGACATCACGTGGATGCGGTCGGCGAGCACCAGCGCCTCGTCCACGTCATGGGTGATGAACAGCACCGTCGCCCGGTGCGCCCGCCAGACCTGGGTCAGCAGCTCGTGCATCCGGCTCCGGGTCTGGGCGTCGAGCGCGCCGAAGGGCTCGTCCATCAGCAGCGCCTTGGGGCCCGCGGCGAAGGTGCGCGCGATGGCCACCCGCTGCTTCATCCCCCCCGAGAGCTGGCCCGGATACTTCCGCTCCTGCCCCGCGAGGCCCACCTCGGCCAGCGCCGCGCGGGCGCGGGCCTCTAGCTCGGCCCGGGGCAGGCCCAGCCGGCGCAGGGCGAACTTGACGTTGCCGAGCGCGGTGAACCACGGGAACAGGGCGTATTGCTGGAAGATCACGCCGACCTCCGGGTCCGGCCCGGCGACGGGCTTGCCGTCGACCCGGATCTGGCCCTCGGAGGGGGCGAGGAACCCTCCGACCGCGTTCATCAGCGTGGATTTCCCGCAGCCCGACGGGCCGATGATCGCGGTGAAGGTCCCCGGCTCCAGCCGCAGGGCGGTCGAGGTCAGGGCGCGGGTCGCGCCGCCCTTGCCGGGGAAGTCGATGGCCACGTGGTCGATCTCGACGAGTCCACGCTCGGGGCCTCGGGTATCGGTCGGGGTCATCACGCCTGCTCCCAGTGCACGAGGCGCCGCGAGATGCGGTGCACGATCTGGTCCACCACGGCGCCGGCGACGCCGAGGACGATGAGAAGGGCGAACATGCGGTCGGTGCGCACGTACTGGCGCGCCTCCTGCAGCCGGTAGCCGATGCCGGACGAGGCGCCGGTCAGCTCGGCCGCCACCAGGCTCAGCAGCGCCAGCGCCACCCCCAGCCGGAGCCCCGCCACGATGTGCGGCGCGGCGGCCGGGATCACCACCTGCACGAACTCCCGCAGGCGCGAGGCGCCGAGCGAGCGCGAGGCGCGGATGTAGATCTCGGGCACGTACTGCATGCCGTGATGGGTGTTGAACCACACCGTCAGGAACACCGTGTAGGCGATGACGAAGTGCTTCGAGCCCTCGCCGATCCCGAACCAGACGATGGCGACCGGCACCAGCGCGATGGCCGGGATCGGGCGCATCAGGGTCAGGAACGGCCCCAGCAGGATCTGGAACAGCTTCGTGCGCCCGGTGGCGAGCCCCACGACCACGCCCAGCGTGGCCCCGATCAGGAAGCCGACGGCGGCCCGCCCCAGCGAGACGCTCAGGTCCTGCGCCAGCACCCCCTGCGCGGCCATCTCCATGAAGGCCTCGACCACGGTCCAGGGCGCGGGGAACAGCGCCTCGTTCACCGAGCCGGAGGCCGAGACCCCGGCCCACAGCGCCAGCACGAAGCCCAGGCTGATCGCGGGCCGCAGCGGCCCTGCGAGCGTGCGCCCGATCGCCGGCAGGCGCGCGGCGACGCCGGGCCGGTCGGCCTCGGACGCGGGCTCGACGGAGGGGGGGCGTCGGTCGGTCATCATCTCCACTACAGCCACGAGACGTCCTCCCGGGCATATCGGTACGCACGGAACACGCTGTTGTGATGGCCGCCGATCATCCGGTCCATCCCGGGCTCGGGGTAGGGGCCGAATTCGGGGATGATGAATTCCCAGACCACCTCGCCCGCGGGCGTGACCTCGAAGAGGCGCCCGGTCGAGGATTCGGTGATGAAGGTGTTGCCGTTCGACAGCCGCTGCGCCCCGCCCATGTAGGGCGAGAAGAAGCTGGGCGCATCGGGATCGCGGTATTCCCACACGATCGCGTTGGTCGCCGGATCCACCTCGATCACCCGCGAGAAATGCGAGGACACGCCCGGCCGCATCGTGCCGTTGTCGAAGACCAGCACGGCGCCGTCGTCGAGCTGCACCGGCGTGTGCTGCTGGGCGAGCACGTCCTGTCCGATGACCCAGGCGACCGCTCCGGTGTCGCGCCGGACCGCGATCACGCCCGAGGTGGTGCGCAGGCTCATCAGGACCAGCCCGTCGCGCGCGTCCCACAGGCCGTTGATCATCGGCCAGTGCTGGAGGTCGAAGACCGGCTGAGTGGGGAAGTCCTCGGGGCGCAGATGCTCCCAGCTCTTCCACTCCCACACCGTCTCGCCGTCGCGGTTCACCTGGCGGACCACGTCGCCGTAGACCCGCGCGCCCGCCTCGCCGCCCAGCCGGCGGACCATCTCCGCGGGCAGGGGGTGGGCGGCGGTGTAGAGGATGTCGCCGTTCGCCAGCCACTGCGCGTCGTGGTGGTGGGCGGGGTCGACGTGGCGGCGGACGATCTCGCCGTCGGGCGCGACCTCCATGAAGTCGCCGCCGCGCCAGAGCGGCCAGATCGGGTAGAGGACCGGACCGTCCTGGCAGGAGCCGTTGTAGCCCAGGTTCCCGTTCGCCAGCAGCACCGCATGGCGGCCGGGGCGAACCGGCAGCTGCCAGCGGTGCGCCTCGCGGCCCTCCTCGTCGACCAGCTTCACCAGCCCCCCCGCGGTCTGCGGCGCATAGAGGGTCAGCCCCCCCGAAGCTGCGCGCGGGATCGTTGCAGGTCAGCCCGGTCAGCCGCCTGCGGAAGGTGACCTGATCGGGCGCCGCGCCGGATGCGGCTTGCGTTATCGGGAGCGTGCAGGTCATCTGTCTCGGCCTCCGGTTGCGCCCTTGCGCGGCGGGCAAAAAGGATTTGATGGGTCTAGAAAAACGTTTTTCTGACCCAGCGTGAAGCGAAAACCGCCAGAAGGCGGGCAGATTCCGCAGTCTGCACAGTTTATGCGCAGGGTCTGCGCGTTACGTAAGCGGAATCTGCGGGGGGACGGGTGCGCATGACGGCGAATCGGGGACGAAAGGTCACCATCCTGGATATCGCGCGGGAGCTGAACGTGGCCCCCTCGACGGTGTCGAACGCCCTCTCCGGGCGGCGCTACGTGGACGAGGACCTGGTGGCCCGGGTCAAGGCCACGGCCGCGCGGCTGGGCTACCGGGCCAACCCGGTGGCGCGCCGGCTGCGCTCGGGGCGGGCCTCGGCCATCGGCCTGTTCTCGGCGATGCCCTTCGCCATCACCGGCGGCAGCTCGCGGCTGGGCTTCATGATGGAGATCGCGGCCACGGCGGCGGAGGAGTCCATGCGCGCCGGCCTCTCGCTGATGCTGATCCCGCCGATGGAGGCCTCGCCCTCGGTCGAGGACCTGCTGATCGACGGCGCGCTGCTGATCGAGCCCGCCCGCGACGACCCCTTCGCCCAGCTCCTCGACGCCCGCGGCCTGCCGGTGGTGCGCATCGGCCGCCAGCCGGGGCGCGACGACGCGCCCGCCGTCGACCTGCGCTCGGCCGAGACGGCGGCCCTGCTGCTCGCCCATCTCGAGCAGGCGGGCGCCCGGCGGATCGCGCTGATCACCGCCTCCGCCCGCCGGGCCAGCCACGAGGAGACCGAGGCCGAATACGCCCGCTTCGCCGCGGCCCGGGGCATGGCGCCCCTGCACCTGCAGCTCGACGAATCCGGCGGCCAGGCGCTGGGCCGCGCCGAGACCCTGCGCCTGCTGGCCGAGCATCCCGAGGTCGACGCGATCCTCGCCATGGTCGACGTCTTCGCCGCCGGCGCCTGCGAGGCGGCCCATGCCGCCGGCCGCACGATCCCCGGCGACCTGCGCATCGCCACCCGCTACGACGGCCCCCGCTCGCTGGCCGCGGATCCGCCGCTGACGGCGGTGAACCTCAGCCTGCCGGAGGTGGCCCGCGCGGCCGTGAAGATGCTGATCCCGATGATCGAGGGCGAGCCCGCCCCGACCCGGGTCCGCGCCCCCGACGCGAGCCTGACGGTGCGCGCCTCCACCGCCGCCTGACCGACCGGGGCCGCCGCCTGGCGCGGCGTCCCTACGCCTCGTTGCTCAGGACCACCGTGCCGGAGGCCGCGAACATGCCCCCGACGCCGTGGACGAGCGAGATCTTGGCCCCCTCCACCTGCGCCGGCGACACGCCGCGCATCTGGCGCACGCCCTCCTGCAGCGCATACATCCCGTACATGCCCGAGTGCATG
This sequence comes from Albimonas pacifica, assembly GCF_900113695.1. Lineage (GTDB taxonomy): Bacteria > Pseudomonadota > Alphaproteobacteria > Rhodobacterales > Rhodobacteraceae > Albimonas > Albimonas pacifica. The sequence continues at coordinate 695,918 of NZ_FOQH01000001.1, forward strand.
TAGCTCAGCCCCCCGCCGTTGGTGTTCAGCGGCAGCCGGCCGCCGGGGCGGGTGTGCCCCTCGGCGATGAAGGCGCCGCCCTCGCCCCGGCCGACGAAGCCCAGGTCCTCGAGCCCGTAGACGGGCAGATGCGCGAAGGCGTCGTAGATCATCAGGTGGTCGACGTCGGAATGCGCGATCCCCGCGCTCTCGAAGGCCAGCCTTCCGGAGGTGCGGAAGGCCGCCGAACTGCCGAAGTCCTTCATCTGCGAGACGACCGGCGTCTCCGCCCCCTCGCCCACGCCGCGGACGTAGACGGGGCGGGTGGGGAAATCCTTCGCCCGGTCCGCCGTGGTCAGCACCAGCGCCCCGCCGCCGTCGGTCACCAGGCAGCACATCAGCAGCCGGAACGGCCAGGCGATCATCCGGCTGTTCAGCACGTCCTCGACCGTGATCGGGTCGCGGAAGCTGGCGCGGGGGTGGAAGGCCGCCCACTCGCGCTGCACCACCGCGACCATGGCGAGCTGCTCCTCGGTCAGCCCGTCGTCCTTCATCTTGCGCAGCACCGGCAGGGTGAAGCGGTTCGGCGGCGCGGTGACCCCGTAGGGCTGCTCGAACTGCTGGTCGAACAGCGCCGGCGCGATCGAGGGGCCGTAGCGCCCCAGCTTCGAGCGCCCGCTCTCCCCGTGCGTGATCAGCACCGTGCGGCACAACCCCGCCTCCAGCGCCGCCACGGCGTGACGCACATGGACCATGAAGGAACAGCCGCCGACCGAGGTCCCGTCGACCCAGGACGGCGCGATGCCCAGGTAATGCGCCACCTCCACCGCGTTGTGGCCGGCGGTCGCGACCCCGTCCACGTCCTGGATGGTCAGCCCCGCGTCGGCGAGCGCGTTCAGCGCCGCGTCCGCGTGCAGCCCGATCTGGGAGAGGGTGGGGATGCGGCCCAGCTCGGTGGTCTCGGCCGCCCCCACGATGGCCACGGAATTCGGGGTCATGCCGCGCGCCCCTTCGCCGGGCGGAACTGGGGCAGCGAGATCTCGTCGCTCAGCCGCTCGAACGTGACCTCGAGCGGCATGTCGAGAACCAGCGCCTCCGGCGTCTGGGGGCAGTCGAGGATGTTGGACATCATCCGCGGCCCTTCCTCCAGCTCCACCACCGCGATGGCGTAGGGGGCCGTGAAGCCCGGCGCCGGCAGGTGGTTGATGACGTAGGAATAGAGCCGCGCTCGCCCCGAGGCGCGCTCGACGCGCACCTCGCGCGAGCCGCACTCGGGGCAGAAGGCGCGGGGCGGGAAATACGCCTTGCGGCAGTCCGCGCAGCGCTGCAGGCGCAGCTCGCCCGCGCGCGCGCCCTCCCAGAAATGCGCGGTCTCGGGGGTGGGGACCGGGATGAAGCGGGTGGGGTCGCTCATGCGCGTCGCTCCCTTGCGGCGGAGAGCGGCCGTCGCTCACCTGTCGGCCGGCAGGTTTCGGGTCCGGCGAGGCCAAGTCAAGTGCGGCGTGCGCGGGCGACCTGCGCCTTGCGCGTTTCGCACAGCGGGACCTGGCGCCGCAGGCCCGCCGCAGACCGCGCGAAGCGCGTGCACCGCGCGTTATAACACGATAAGGAAAACGAAAGACCTGCCGGCCGACAGGCGACGAAGGAGGAGCGACCAAGTGAGCGAATTCCGCGAGGACGAGAAGCACCCGGGCGTGTGGGCGGTGCGGACCCCCGACAAGCCGGCGTTCGTCCACCAGGTCACCGGCGAATCGATCACCTACGCCGAGGTCGAGGCGCTCTCGAACCGGGTCGCCCATCTGGCGCGCAGCTTCGGCCTGCAGCGCGGCGACCACGCGGCGGTGTTCCTCGAGAACCGGATCGACTACGCGCCGATCTTCTGGGGCTTCCTGCGCGCGGGCATGAAGGTCACCCCGATCCCGACCCACCTGACGCCGGAGGAGGTGGACTACATCCTCGACGACTCCGGCGCGAAGATCCTGGTGACCTCGCAGGCCAAGCGGCCGGTGGCCGAGCAGCTCCGCGGCCCCAGGGTGCTGCCGGGGGCGCGCTTCATGCTCGACGACGCCGGCGGCGGCTTCGTCTCGCTGGAGGCGGCGCTGGCGACGTTCCCCGACCATCCCATCGCCGACCAGTCCGAAGGCTCGGAGATGCTCTATTCCTCGGGCACCACCGGCAAGCCCAAGGGCGTGGTGCGCCCGATGTCCGAGGCGCCCTTCGGCACGCCCACCAAGGGCATGGTGCTGACCTGCGAGCGCTGGGGGATCACCGACGAGACGGTCTGGTTCCACCCCGCGCCGATGTATCACGCGGCCCCCATCGGCTACGCCCTGCGCGTGATGCGCTGGGGCGGCACGATGATCGTCTCGGCCAAGTTCGACCCCGAGGCGGCGCTGGCCACGATCGAGAGGCGCAGGGTCACGCATTCGCAGTGGGTCCCCACCCATTTCGTGCGCATGCTGCGCCTGCCCGAGGAGGCGAAGGCGAAATACGACCTCTCCTCCCTGCGCTGCGCGATCCATGCCGCGGCGCCCTGTCCCCCGCAGGTCAAGAAGGCGATGATCGAGTGGTGGGGCCCGGTGATCGAGGAATACTACGCCGGCTCCGAGGCCAACGGCGTGGTCACGATCACCTCGCGCGAGTGGCTGGAGAAGCCCGGCTCGGTCGGCACCCCGATCCTCGGGCGCACCCGGATCTGCGACGACGACGGGAACGAGGTTCCCACGGGGACCGAGGGCACGATCTATTTCTCCGACGGGCCCGGCTTCGCCTACCACAACGACCCGCAGAAGACCGCCGACAGCAAGAACCGGCACGGCTGGACCACGCTGGGCGACGTGGGCTACGTCGACGCCGACGGCTACCTGTTCCTGACCGACCGCAAGACCTTCATGATCGTCTCGGGCGGGGTGAACATCTACCCCGCCGAGATCGAGAACCTGCTCGCGACCCATCCGCGCGTCGGCGACGTGGCGGTGATCGGCGTGCCGGACGAGGAGTTCGGCGAATCCGTCAAGGCGGTGATCGAGCTGCCCGAGGGCGCGGTCCCCTCCGACGAGCTCGCGCAGGAGATCATCGCCTTCTGCCGCGCCCACCTCAGCCACGTGAAGTGCCCCCGCAGCGTCGACTTCGTCGACCGGCTGCCGCGGGCGGACAACGGCAAGCTCTACAAGCGCCAGCTCCGCGACAAGTACTGGGAAGGCCGCGACCGCCGCATCGCCTGAGCGCGGCGACAAGCGCCACCGTCAGGGGCGGCCTCCGGGCCGCCCCTTCGCGTTCCGCATCCGCCCCGGGCGGCCGGCCCCCGTCGGACCGGCGTCCGCCCCCCCTCCCCGGCCCCCATTGCGCGGCCGGCCGGCGGCGGAGGCGCCGCGTCGGGCCGCGCGCGGGCGGGGGATGGAACGCTCGCGGCGCCGGGCGGGCGGGGTGCAGGTCGCCCGGGGGCGTGAGGCGCAGGCCGGACCCTGCCGCAGGCGCGCCGTGCGTGGCCGGCCGCGGAGGCGCCGCGACGGGCGTCGCGCGGGGGCAGGCGGATCGCGCGCGGCGCGGGGCGGGCGGGGTGCGGGACGCCCGGGGGCGAGAGGCGCAGCCCGGGCCTTGCTGCGGACGTATCGTGCGGCGCTGGCCGGGGAGGCGCCGCGTCGGGCGTCGCACGGGTGGCAATCCGATCGCGCGCGGCGCGGGGCGGCCGTAGCGCGGGGCGGCCCAGACGCGGGCCGCCCGGGGCGGGGTCCGAGCGGCGCGCCGCGGGCGGGGGGCCGGCGACAGGCGCGGCCGCAGACGCGGCGCCCTTCGGCCCGCCTGCCGCGGGATCCGCCCGCCACGGGCGCCGACCACGGGCCGCGCCGCGAGCGGGTCCCGGGCCACGGGCGCGACGCCCGACGCGGCGCCTCCGGCAGGCCGCCGGGCGCGCGCCCGGGGTCCGCGCCGCCGCGCCTTGCCTGCGGGCGAAGGCCTCCGCTAGCCTCCCTGCGATCCGCGGGCGGGCCGCGGGGCAGGGGAGACCGCGATGCTCACGCCCTTCGGGACCGACCTCTGGCTGGCCGAGGGGCCGGTGGTGGAGGGGATGGCGGGGTTCCGCTTTCCCACCCGCATGGCGCTGATGCGGCTGGGTGACGCCGGCCTCGCCGCCTGGTCGCCCGTAGCCCCGACCGAGGCGCTGCTGGCGCAGGCCGAGGCGCTGGGCCCCGTGCGCTGGCTGATCGCCCCCAACGCGCTCCACCACCTGTTCCTGCCCGACTGGGTCCGCGCCTTCCCCCGGGCCCGCGTGCTCGCCGCCCCCGGGGTGCGCGAGAAGCGGCCCGAGCTGGTGATCCACGCCGTGCTGGGCGCGGACCCGGTCCCCTCCGCCTTCGCGGGCGCGCTCGACCTCGCCCCGATCCGGGGCAACCGCCTGTTCACGGAGGTCGCGCTGTTCCACCGCGCCAGCCGCACGGCGATCTTCACAGACCTGCTGCAGGCGCTGCCGCCGGGGTGGTTCAGGGGCTGGCGGGGGCTGGTGGCGAAGCTCGACCGGATGCAGGAGGCGGAGCCGACCGTCCCGCGCAAGTTCCGCATCGCCTTCCGCGACCGCGCGGCGGCGCGCGCCTCGCTCGCGCCCGTGCTCGCCTGGCCGGCGGAGCGGCTGGTCGTCGCCCATGGCGCGCCGGTGGAGCGCGACGCGGCCGCGCTGCTGCAACGGGCGTTCGGCTGGCTCCAGGAGGGTCGCGGGCGCTAAGGCCTAGTCAGGCGGCGGCGTCGCCGACCGCGGCGCGGGCGAAGCCGGCGACCTGGCGGCCCAGCGCCTCGAGCTGGCCGCGGATCTTGGCGTCCTCGCAGCCGCCGTCGGGGCCGAACACCGGCTCGGCGGTGTTCACCGCCACGCCCAGCGGCGTGTTCCAGCCGCGCAGCGCATGCACCACGTCGCGCAGCGCGTTCATCGTGGTCACCGCGCCCTGCCAGCCGCCGCCGGTGGCCACGGCGCCCACGGCGCGGCCCTCCAGATAGGGCCGGGCGTCGGTGCGCAGATCCTCGATGTAGTCGATGGCGTTCTTCACCAGCCCCGACATGCCGCCGTGATAGCCGGGCGAGCCCAGGATCACGCCGTCCGAGCGTCGGATCGCCTCGATCATCCGGCTGGCCTCGTCGCTGCGGCGCTCGTCCTCGGGCGAGTAGGGGGGCAGGTCCAGCGCGCGGCCGGCGATCAGCACCGTCTCGCAGCCCTCCGCCTCCGCGGCGTCGAGGGCGATGCGAAGGGCTTTCTCGGTCGAGGAGAAGTCGCGGAGCGTGCCGCCGAGACCGACGATGAGGGGCTTTCGGGTCATGCCGAGACCATAGGCGCGCCCCAACCGGCGCGCAAGCGAGGCCCCCGCGGAAAGCCGCCGCGGCCGCGCGATTCCCCTGCGCGCGGGACAGGTCTGCGCCGGGCTTTCATGCAGGCGGCAGGGGAGGCGCCGCGCGGGCGCCTCCGCCGCGCTCAGGCGCCCTTGAAGGCGGGCCGGCGCTTCTCGAGGAAGGCGGCCACGCCCTCCTTCACATCCTCGGTGCAGAACAGCAGCGCCTGGGTGTCCGCCTCGGCCGAGAGCATGTCGTCGAGGCTCATCGGACCCCGCGCCAGCGTCTGCTTGGAGGTGGCGACCGAGAGCGGCGCGCAGCGCGCGACCTCCTCGGCCATCGCCAGCGCCTTCTCCACCGCCTCGCCCGGCGCGCAGATCTCCTCGACGAGGCCCCAGTCGGCGGCGGTCTGCGCGTCGATCGTGCGCCCCGTCATCGCCAGCAGCTTGGTGCGGCCCATGCCGATGCGCGCGGGCAGGGTGTGGAACACGCCCAGGTCCGGCATCAGCCCCAGCTTGCCGAAGGGCAGCGAGAACTTCGCCTCCGACGAGGCCACCACCATGTCGCACATCGCGGCGATCGAGAGGCCCGCGCCCACCGCATAGCCCTCGACCGCGGCGATCACCGGCTTGGTCCCGCCCTGCACGATCTTCACCAGCCGGTGCACGTCCTGCAGCCGCGCGCGCCCCGAGGCCGCGGTGATCCCCTTCATCGTGGAGATGTCGCCGCCCGCCGAGAAGCAGCCGCCGGCGCCCGCCAGCACCACGGCGCGCACGTCGGGGTCGGCCTGGGCCTCGGCCATCGCCTGGATCAGCGCCGGGCGCAGGGCCATCGACAGCGGGTTGCGCCGCTTGGGATCGTTGATCCAGACCAGCGCGGTCGCGCCGATCCTCTGGGTCACGCAGACGGGGTCGTCGACGCCCGGCTCGACCGGGGCCTCCTGGTGGTCCTTCATGGGCTCTCCTCCTCCTGCGGTCCGGTTGGCCCGGCCGCGAACGTCGGCGGCCGGGCGGGCCGGCCGCGGGATCTCAGCGGCTGAGCATCGGCGCGATCGAGCGCCCCAGGTGCACCAGCCTCGGGCCGACCTCGGTCTCCAGCTTCTCGCGGGTGGCGAGGAAGCCGGGGCCGGCGGCGTTGATCGCCATCGCCTCGGTCTTGTCGGGCGAGACCACGGGAACGGCCGCGGCGCGGATGTCGGACTGCCACTCGCCGTCGGCGATGCAGTAGCCGCGCTCGTCCACCTGGGCCTTGGCGTCGAGGATGCGCGACTTCAGGTCGGGCCACTTGTCCCCGAGCTTGCGGGCCAGCCGCTCGAAGATGAACTCGCGGTCCGCCTCGGCGATGCCGGCCAGGAACGCGCGCCCCAGCGCGGTGGTCGCCAGGTCCACCCGGTTGCCCACGTCCAGCCGGATGGTCGAGACGGTGGCCGGGTGGCAGGCGTCGACGTAGATCATCCCCAGCCGGTCCCGCGCCCCCAGCGCGATCGACATCTCGGCGTCGTTGGCGAGCTTCTGCATCGGCTCGCGCGCCACCAGCCGCACCCGCAGGGAGGAAATCACCGGATAGCCCAGCGTCAGCAGGGCGGCGGTGGGCTCGTATTTCGACAGGCGCCGGATCAGGCGCAGGTAGCCCAGCTCGGTCAGCGTATGGGTCAGGCGGGTGATCGTGGCCTTGGGCAGGCCGGTGATCTCGGCCAGCTCCGAGTTGCCCAGCGGCGCAGGCCGCGCCGAGAACGCCCGCAGGATCTCCAGCCCCCGCGCCAGCGCCCAGACGAACTTGCGGTCATGGGCCAGGCGTTCGGACTGCTCGCCGTCCAGGTCGAGCGGCACGGCCGAGCGGGAGGAGACCGGCGCGGATGCGGGCTTGTCCTCGGGCTCTCCGGCGGCGGCGTTCCTGGGCATGGGCTCTCCTTGGGTGATCTTCCCGAAGCCTTGTCCGATACGCCCCCGGTTGTCCACTTTCGCGTGAGCGGGCCGGGTCGCTGATCGGCACGAGGCCGCGCGGGTGCGGTTGCAGATACCGCATGGCGGAACGTCGCGCCACCCTGCCGCCACTGGACCCAGGGTCGCTTTTGTCCGACACTCCGCGCCGACCGCCGCCCGCTTCCCCCCGCGAGAGGGAGCCCAACGAGACGGCAGACCCCACGCCCGCGCCCCGCGCGGACGCCGAGAGAGGAGACGCTCATGTCATCGCCTTTCCGGTTCGACCCGGTGCAGATGCCCGATGTCGAGCCGCAGCTTCGCGCCGAGGTGCGCGAATTCCTTGCCGAGTGGACCCCGAAGTTCACGCCCTGGAAGATCGGCCATTCCTGGACCGGGCTCGACCGCGAGTTCTCGAAGGCCGTCGGCGCCAGGGGCTGGATCGGCATGACCTGGCCCAGGGAATACGGCGGGCATGAGCGCTCGGCGCTCGAGCGCTACGTGGTGATCGAGGAGATGCTGGCCGCCGGCGCCCCCGTCGGCGCCCACTGGATCGCCGACCGCCAGTCCGGCCCCCTGATCCTGCGCGTGGGGACCGAGACCCAGAAGAAGAAGTGGCTGCCGCTGATCTGCTCGGGCGAGGCCACGTTCTGCATCGGGCTTTCCGAGCCCGACTCGGGCTCCGACCTCGCCTCGGTGCGCACCCGCGCGACGCGCGACGGCGACGGCTGGCGCCTGTCGGGCCGCAAGATCTGGACGACGAACGCCCACCACGCCCAGGCGATGATCGCGCTGGTGCGCACCTCCGGCGGGCCCGACGACCGGCACAAGGGCCTCTCCCAGGTGCTCGTCGACCTGTCGCTGCCTGGCGTCGAGATCCGCCGCATCGCCGACATGACCGGCGAGGCGCATTTCAACGAGGTGACCTTCGACGACGTCCAGCTCGGCCCCGACGCCCTGGTCGGCGTCGAGGGCGCCGGCTGGGCGCAGGGCATGTCGGAACTGGCGTTCGAGCGCTCCGGCCCCGACCGCTTCCTCTCGGCCTTCCCGCTGATGCCGCTGCTGGTCGACGAGATCGCCGCCGCCGGCGAGCCCGACCGCCTCTCGGCCCGCGCCATCGGCCGTACGCTGGCCGAGCTCGCCGCGCTGCGCGAGATGTCGGTGTGCACCGCCGGCATGCTCGACCGCGGCGAGGACCCGGCCCAGGAGGCCGCGGTGATAAAGGAAGTCGGCGTCACGCTGGAACAGCGGATGCCCGAGATGGTGCGCGACCTCGCCCCCGGGGCCCTTCCCGGCGCGGTGGAGGGGGACCTCGCCGAGATGCGGGCGGCGGTGGCGCAGCAGGCGCCCACCTTCAGCCTGCGCGGCGGCACCCGCGAGATCATGCGCGGCATCATGGCCAAGGGGATGGGTCTGCGATGAGCCTGGACACCGATACCGCGACCCTGCTCGCCGACCAGCTCGACCGGCTGTTCGCGCAGAAGGTCGACGCGAAGCTCCTGCGCAAGGTGGAGGCCGGAGAGCCCGCCGCCGCCCTGGAAGCGGAGGTGGAGGCGCTGGGCCTGACCCTCGCCCTGGTGCCCGAGGAGGCCGGCGGCGCCGGGCTCGCCTGGTCCGAGATCGGCGGCGTGCTCGAGTCGCTGGGCCGCTTCGTCGCCCCCCTGGCCCTGGCCGAGCGCATGGCCGCCGGCTGGGCGATGGCGAAGGCCGGCATGGAGGTCCCCGAGGACGTGCCGCTGGCCACCTGGGACCGCCTGACCCTTTCGGGCGACAAGGTCTCCGGCACGGCGACGATTCCCTTCGGCCGCCCCGGCGCGAAGGTGCTGGCGACCGCCGGCGAGGGCGAGGCCGCGAAGCTGGTCCTGCTGGAGATCCCCGAAGGGCGGGCCCTGCCGACCATCGGCCGCGACCCGCGCCTGCTGGTGGAGTTCGCCTCCGCCGCGCCCCTCGCCTCCGCCCCCGACCCGATGGGCGGCGAGGCGCTGCCGGCGGCGCTGGCGGTGGTGCGCGCGGGCCAGATCGCGGGCGCGATCAACCACGCGCTGGCCGAGTCGATCGACTACGGCAACACCCGCGTGCAGTTCGGCCGGCCGATCGGGAAGTTCCAGGCGATCCAGCACCTTGTGGCCGAGCAGGCCGGCGAGGCCGCGGCCGCGAAGGCCGCCGTCCAGCTGGCCCTGCGCGGCATGGACGAGGCCCCCTCCTGGCAGGCCGCCGCGGTCGCCAAGATCCGCGCGGGGCTTGCGGTCGAGCCGGTCTCGGCCGTCGCCCACGCCGTCCACGGCGCCATCGGCGTGACCGAGGAGCACATGCTCCACCACACCACCCGGCGCCTGTGGCAGTGGCGCGACGAGGCGGGCGACGAGAACGCCTGGTCCGAGCGGCTCGGCCGCGCCGCCATCGCCGGCGGCGGGGGCGAGCTGTGGAAGACCGTCGTCGCCCTCTCGGGCGGACGCTGACGACAAGCGCGGGGGGCTTCGGCCCCCCGCTTCCGTCTCAGGCCAGCGCCACCATGCGGATCTCGACCAGCGCGCCGGGCAGGGCGAGGCCCGCGACCTCGACGGCCGTCCAGGCGGGGCAGGGCTCGGCGAATCTCTCCCCCAGCGCGGCCATCATCAGCGGCATCTGCTGGGGCAGCCCGCCCTCGGGGCCGGCCACGTGGAAGGACATGATCTCGACCACCGCCTCCCAGCCGCGCCCCGCCTCCTTCAGCACCTGGGCCTGCAGGTCGAAGGCCGCGGCGATCTGGCCCGCCGCGCCCTGCGCCAGCTCCGGCGGGGTCAGCGAGACCAGCCCCAGCTGGCCCGACAGGTGCAGCAGCCCCCCCGCCCGGATCGCAGGCGTGAAGCGGTAGGCCCGGTAGTGGGCCATGCCGGGCGGCGTGATTCCCTCGCGCATCGGCGGATTCCTTTCGGTTACGTTGCGGCCGGCCGGCCTGGCGGCCCCCATGAGGCCCCATGACTGTTGCGCCCGCCCGGGAAACCCTCTATCCGGGCGCCGGCGAAATCCATGGGTCCGCCGCGCGACCCGACGAATGTGAGGAAAGACCGCGATGGCGAAGGCGAAGTTCGAGCGCAATAAGCCGCACGTCAACATCGGCACGATCGGCCACGTCGACCACGGCAAGACGACGCTGACGGCTGCGATCACCAAGTACTTCGGCGAGTTCCGCGCCTACGACCAGATCGACGGCGCCCCCGAAGAGAAGGCCCGCGG
>NZ_FOQH01000037.1 GCF_900113695.1 Albimonas pacifica
GATTTTTCCGGCTCTCGGCGAGTTGTCCACAGGCGGCGCCGGGCGCCTCCACCGCCTCCAGCAGGGATTGCACGCGGGCGAAGAGATCCCGCAGACGCTCGACGCCAAGATGGGCGAGCCGGCGCGGGAAACTGCGCCATGCGGCGCAGGCCTCCGCCGCCGCGCGTCCCGCCTCAAATACCGGCCGTAGGCGGCGGCGGATGGCGCTGATCTCGCGCCGCAGCCGGGCGTGCTCGTCGACGGATCTGCGGCGGGCTTCGGCGGCGGCCTCGATCTCCGCGGCACGGTCGAGCAGCGGCCAGAAACCGATGCCGTAGATCTCGGCGACGCGACCCTGCCGGTCGCGGACGACCTGGCGCCGCCCGCCGTCCTGGCAGAGGTTCTCGGCCAGCCCCACGTCAATCAGCTTGCGGATACGGTAGCGGATGGTGCGCGGATCGACCCCGCGCAGGGCCGCGAGGCGCTCCACGCCGGCGGGGCTGATCGGCGCTGGGGCGTCCTCTGGAATGCGGTTGATCAAATCATGCGCGGTGGTCGCAACGGCATCAGACAGGCCGAGCGTCGCCGCCGCCTGGTCAAGCAGGCGATGCAGGTTGGAAAGGAAGGCCTTTCGGCGCGCCACGGCGGCATCGCCGCGACGGGTGAGGGTGGTCATTCGCTGCTCTCCTCACGGAGACCAGAAGCGCAGGCACAGCTTCTCTGTTCGCCCGAAGGCGTCTTTTCTTGCCAGCGCTTGGGGAAACGGCTAACGTCGAGCTGTCAAACGACGGCGTTAGCCGAGCCCCTGATGGTCTCCGATCATCGGGGGTTTTCTTTTTTTCGGCGCGGGCCTGTCCGCGCCGGGCGTACCTTGCGTCCTTCTCTCTGCGGTTGATCCGGCCGAGACTAGCCAAGCGTTCTATTCAAGCCAAGTGCGGTTAGAGTTCATCTCTTCTTCATGCGCGCCAAGAGATTGAATCGGCGCTGAACGCGCAGGCTCAAACCGACTGTGCCGGACTTCATATTCTATAAATAGATGCGGCAAGAATAAGAGATACTTTCACTGTTGACCCGGGACTCCGCGCCCGACAGTATCGCCCCGATTTGAGGCGCGGCGGCGGTCGTCGCGTTCAAGCGGAAGCACGGGGCCCGACACGCACTCGCCTTTGGCGAGAACCGTTCGCCCCTCGCCACCGGACAGCTCAGGATGACCCGCGCCTTTCGGGCGGGGGATGACCCGCGGGTATTCGCCCGCGCTTCGGATTCCTGCGCGCCGTGGTTCCGCAATCAGCCGGAGGGAGGCAGGCGATGCGCGGTCTGGATGCAGAGCAGCATGGCGACGCCCTCGTCGCCTCTCCTCACCGCGAGGCGACGTTCGAGCAGCTGCCGAGGGCCTGAGCGATGCGGCGCCTGACTCTCCTGACGGCCGGATTCTGCCTGCTCGCGGCCCCTGCAATCGCGACGGTGATCGAGTTCGCGCCGGGCGGCGAGGCGCAGGTCCGCCCGCCGCCGCCTGCCGCAGACGCGCTTGACCTCTCCAGCAAGGTGGCGCTGAAGGCGCTCGCCGAGACTGCCGCCCTCCGCCACGCGGGCGGCGCGGGACCGCGCGCGGCGGGCCTCTCCGCCGCCGAGTTCATCGCTCTGTTCCTCGCCCTGATCGAGCGCGAGAGCGGCTGGAACCCGCGCGCGGTCTCGCCGAAGGGCGCGCAGGGGCTCGGGCAGCTGATGCCGGAGACGGCGCTTGATCTGGGCGTCTCCGACCCGTTCGACGCGGCCCAAAACCTCGACGGCGCCGCCCGGTACTTCGCCGCGCAGCTCGCGCGCTTCGGCGACGTGACCCTCGCCCTCGCCGCCTACAACGCCGGGCCCGAGGCTGTCGCGCGCCATGGCGGCGTGCCGCCCTATCCCGAGACCCGCGCCTATGTCGCCGCGCTGACCGGCGACGCGCAGGCCCCCGCCTCCCCCACCCCGACCGACCAGCACAGGAACACCGGAATATGGGAATTCTGACCCGCGCGCTGCGCGCTCTCGGCCTCTCGGCCGCGCTCTCCTTCGTCGCCACCGCGGCTATGGCGCAGGAGCTCTCGCCCATCACCAACATGTTCACCACCATCGGCGACACGCTGACCGGAGAGCTTGGACGCGCGATCGGCCTCGTGGCGCTCGCCGTGGTCGGCGTGATGTTCGCGACTGGCCGCATGAACTGGATCTCGGCCGTGTCCGTCGTGGTCGGGCTCGCTATCATCTTCGGCGCAGGCACGATCCTCTCGGGCTACGCATGAGCGCGCGGCCCTGCTTCCAGGCGCTGACCCGGCCGGTCAGCGTCGCAGGCCTGCCGATGGGCTATCTGGTGCTGCTGACCGGGGTCTCGGTTGGAGGCTTCATCGCCACCCTGTCGTTCCTCTGGTTCGGCGCCAGCGCGGCGCTGAGCTACGTCGTGCTGCGCGCGCTCGCCGCCTGGGATCCGCGGATCGGCGACGTGGTGTTCACCGCCCTGCGCCGCACGCCCCCGACCCCCGGCTGGTTCCGCGGCGAGGGTTTCGCCTACCATGCTTGATCTGAGGTCCACCCTCGGGCTGCGGGCGGTCGCCCCGCGCGGGGCGGCGCGCGAGCAGGCGCTGTCCGGCTTTCTGCCTTGGCTCTGCTTCGCTCGGAAGGACGTGATCCTCCTGCGCGACGGCGATGTGATGGGCTCGTTCCTCGTCGAGGGGCTGGACCCGCTCACTGCCGAGCACGCGGCCATCTCGGACCTGTCGGAGGCCATGAGCCGTTGCGCGGCAGAGTTGCCGCCGGATGCCGCGCTCTACATCCACCGGCTCTCGCATCCCGAGACGCCGGAGGTTCCCGCGGTGTCCGCCGATGGCTTCGCGGCCGAACTGGACGCCGCCTGGCGTGCGCACCTCCGCAGCCTGGGCCTGCGCCGCCGCCGCGTGATGGTTTCGGTCCTGCTGCGCCCGGCGAAGGCGGCGGGCCTGCGCACCCGGCTGACCGGCGGCGGCGTCCCGGCGCAGCGCGCGGCCCTGGCCAAACGTATCGCCCGGCTCGACGAGATCATGGGCCACATGCAGGCCGTCCTTGCAGTAGCGGGGCCGCGTCGTCTGACGCGCGAGAGCCCGGAATGGCTCGGGATGCTGGGCGCGACCGTCTCCGGCGCGTGGCGCCCGCGGGTGCATCCGCTCGGCCTCGCGACCATCGCCGACAGCCTCGCGACCTCGGACCTGCATTTCCGGGGCGATGGCTTCACCCTGCCCGGGCTCGACGCCGCCGAGACCCGCTTCGGCGCGATGGTCACGCTCAAGGCTTATCCCGCCCAGACAACGCCTTGTGCGCTGGCGGGGCTGGACCTGCCGGAGGATACGCTGCTCAGCCAGAGCTACACCCCGATCAATCCCTATGACGCGCTCGCCCGGATCCAGCGCACCCTGCGCCAAATGCGCGCCGCCGATGACGCGGCGCGCTCGCTGGCGCTGCAGCTGGAGGAGGCCGCGGACGATCTCGCCTCAGGGCGCGCGGGCTTCGGCCTGCACCATCTCTCGATCATGGCGACCGCGGAAAGCCCCGCCCGGCTCGACGAGATCGCCACGCAGATCCGAGGCGCGGTGCAGGCTGCGGGCGCCGGCGCGGTGCGCGAGAGCATCGGCGCCCGCGCGGCATACTTCGCGCAGGCGCCGGGGAATTACGGGTTCAGGGCGCGGGCCGCGATGATCTCCTCCGGCAACTTCGCCGATCTCGCTGCGCTCCACGCTCCCTGCCCCGGTTCCTCAGCCGATGCTTCGCCCTGGGGCGCGCCGGTCGCGGTGCTGCCGACCCTCAGCCATGAAGCATACCGCTTCGGCTTCCACCTCCCCGGCGCGCCGGGCGACCGTACCGTCGGCCATGCGCTGGTGATCGGGCGGACGGGCTCGGGCAAATCCGCCTCCATGGCCTTCCTCATGGCGCAGATGCAGAGGCTTTCCCCGCGCATCCTTGTCTTCGACAAGGACCGCGGGCTCGAGTCCCCGGTTCGCGCCATGGGTGGCTCCTATGCCGCAATTCGCATGGGCGCCCCCACCGGCTTCAACCCGTTCGCGACCGAGACCGATGCGCACGGCTGCGCCTGGCTCGCCGACTGGCTCGAAGCCCTGCTCTCGCGAGAGGACGGGCCCCTCTCCGCCCAGCAGCGTGAGGCGCTGACGCAGACCGTCGAGGCCAACGCCCACACCGCCCCTGCCCTGCAAACGGCGGACCACTTCCGCGCCGCCCTGCGCGGCATCGACGATGGCGGCGATCTCTTCACCCGCATGGGCCGCTGGGCCCCCGGTGGTCAGTACGGCTGGCTCTTCGCAGGCGAGGGCGAGGATGCGCTCGACCTCGCCAGCGACATCTCCGGCGTCGACCTGACCGAGATCTTCGACGCCCCCGCCATCCGCACCGCCTGGCTCTCGTACGCGTTCCGCCTGGTCGAGCGGATGGTCGAGGACGGCCGCCCGACCCTGATCGTGCTCGACGAGGCGTGGAAGCTGCTCGACGACGGGTATTTCGAGGCGCGTCTCAAGGACTGGATGCTGACGATGCGCAAGAAGAACGTCGCGCTCGTCATGCTGACCCAGCGCGTTTCCCATGTCGCCGAGAGCCGCGCCGGCGGCTCGATCCTCGAGAGCATCGCGACGACGCTGGTTTTCCCGTCCAGCCGATTCACTGCGGCCGAGCTCGCCCCGCTCGGCCTGAGCGACGCCGAGACCGCGTTCCTGACCCAAAGCCCCGGCGGCCGCCGCTTCGCCGCGATCCGCACCGGCGATCGCGGCGCGCTGGTGGACCTCGACCTCGCCGCCCTCGGTCCGCTGCTGGCGGTGCTGGGCGGGGGGCCCTCCCGTGAAGGAGATGCCTGATGCGCCTCATAGCTCTGTTCCTGCTCGCGCTGCTCGCCGCCTGCGCGGATCCCGCGCCGAAGACCTGGCCCTGCGCCGCGACCCGCTGCGAGTGGGAGCCGATCGACAA
>NZ_FOQH01000009.1:0-15109 GCF_900113695.1 Albimonas pacifica
CGTCTCCGTCGTGTTATGCCGGGGATTGCCCGTACGGCACGGAGCAGAGCCCCATACACGAGGAGACGAACCATGGGAGAGGGTACAGCATTTGTCGGTCTGGACGTGCACAAAGAGACGATCGCAGTGGCGGTGGCCGAGGACCGCCGCGGCGGCGAGGTACGCTATCTCGGCGAGATCGCGAACACGCGCGAGGCGATCCGCAAGCTGGTGGCGAAGTTGAGCAAGGCGCACGACACGCTGCATTTTTGTTACGAGGCCGGCCCCTGTGGCTACGGCATCCATCGCCAGCTGAGCGAGATGGGCCACGACTGCGAACTGGTCGCGCCGTCGAAGACGCCCGCCCGCCCCGGCGACCGGGTCAAAACCGACCGCCGCGACGCGGTGCTGCTGGCGCGGCTGCACCGGGCCGGTGAGCTGACGCCGGTCTGGGTGCCGGACGAGGGCCACGAGGCGATGCGCGATCTGGTTCGCGCCCGCACCGCGGCCATGGAGAGCCTGCGCCGCGCCCGCCAGCAGCTCTCGGGCTTCCTGCTGCGCCACGACCGGGTCTTCCGGACGGGCTGCAACTGGACGAAGAAGCACCGCGTCTGGCTCTCGGGCCTGCGCTTCCAGCATCCCGCCCACCAGATCGTGCTGCAGGAATACATCCACGCGGTCGACGACGCCGCGGCCCGGCTCGCCCGGATCGAGGGTCAGATCCGCACGCTCGTCCCGATCTGGTCGCTGGCACCCGTGGTCGAGGCCATCCAGGCTATGCGCGGCGTCAGCTTCATCTCCGCCGTCACCGTGATGGCCGAGACCGGCGATCTCGGTCGCTTCGACAATCCCCGCCAGCTGATGAGCTGGCTCGGGCTCGTGCCGTCGGAATACTCGAGCGGCCCAAGGACGGCGCGGGGCGGCATCACCAAGGCTGGCTCGAAGGACGCGCGACGCATGCTGATCGAGGGCGCCTGGACCTATCGCTGCCACGCCGCGGTCGGAAAGGTGCACATGGCGCGGCTCGAAGGACTGCCGCAGGAGATCCGCGACATCGCCTGGAAAGCGCAGATCCGGCTCTGCGCCCGGTATCGCCGGCTCAGTGCGCGCGGCAAGCCCGCGACCCTGGTCGTCACCGCCATCGCCCGCGAACTGGCCGCCTTCATCTGGGCCATCGCCCGCATCGTCACCCCGAGCACACGCCCTGCAGCAGCGGCAGCTTGCTGAGAAAAGAAAGGAGCTGACACCACCCGACATCCCCGGCGCGTGTCACTGGGGGCAGGGCCATCCGGGAATCCACGAGGTTCCTTTGTGGCCGGCGGTTCGCTCGGATCCGTCGACGCCCGCAGGAAGACAGTCGGCAAGCCCAGGACGGATCAACGGTCATGCGGTACCCAACCCGCGCATCAGAGTGTGATCTACCGTCGTCTGAAGGCTCTGCCCCCAGCCATGCGCGCCGCACACATCCACGACACCCGGCAGCGAAGACGGCGCCGGGTCATCGCATCGCGCGAAAAACTTGACAAACGAACATGAGAGGGAACCATGCAGATGCCGCGCCTCCATCTCGCCGGCGCCTCCTGTTCGGGCGTCACCACACTGGGCGGACTTCTGGCCGCGCGGCTGGGCGTCCCGCAGATCGACGTCGACGACTGGTACTGGCTGCCGACCGACCCGCCCTACACCGCCAAGCGCCCGCCCGAGGAGCGCGTGGCGCTGATCCGGGAGCGGCAGGCGGCGCAGCCCGGCTGGGTGCTGACCGGCTCCTTCGTCGGCTGGGGCGACGCGCTGATCGCGGACGTGGACCTGATCGTGTTCCTGCGCACGCCCACGCCGGTCCGCCTGCGCCGCCTCGACCGGCGCGAGGCCGCGCGCCACGGGGCCCGCATCCTGCCGGGCGGCGACATGCACGCGGCGCATCTCGCCTTCCGCGACTGGGCCTCGCGCTACGACGATCCGGCGTTCTCCGGCCGGTCCCTCGCGGGACACGAGCGCTGGCTCGCCGCGCAGACCGCGCCCGTCCTGCGGCTGGAGGGCGAGCAGCCGGCCGAGGCGCTCGCAGAACGGGCGCTGGCCGCGCTGCCGCGCCCCGCCCGCCAGGCCGCGCCGAGAGCCCCGGCGCCGTAGCTTTTCCGTTTCCGCGCCATGGGTTGCTGGCGGATCGGATCCGCGCCATTGTGCCCCCCTGCGCACCAACCGGAACCGAGGGTTCCGACCCCCGCGCCCGGGAGGGCCTCCATGACGCTCCGCTCCATCCGACGCCTGGCCGTCGCCGCCGCCCTCGGCCTCGCCGTCGGGCTGCCCGCCGCCGGACCGGCCTCGGCGCTGCAGATCCTGCTGACCGAGCGGACCTCCGGCCAGACCTTCTCCACCTTCTCCCGCGGCACGGCCGGGCCGGAGGCGCCCGGCGCCACCGGCGGCGGGACGCTGGGGGCGGTGATGGCGGCGGCGGCGGCGTTCTGGGAGGACGTGATCCTCGACCCCGGCACGCTGTCGCTGGAGTTCGGCTGGCAGGCCCTGTCGGGCAGCACGCTGGCGGTCGCCACGCAGCTCGGCTCGCGCGACTATTCGGGCGCCGGCAAGGGGGGGCTGATCCGGGTCGACAACGACCGCGGCTGGTTCCTCGACCCCACGCCGACGGACGCCTCCGAGTTCGGGCCGCTGATCGAGTCGATCGTCGACCTCGGCGGCGGTCCGATGACGGTGGGGCGGGAATACGCGGCCGCCTCCGGCCCGGCGGCGGGCGTCTTCGACCTGTTCGGCACCGTGCTGCACGAGATCGGGCACCTGCTCGGCCTCGCCGACTTCGGCGACACGGCCTTCGACGCGGGCGAGCTCGACATCGCCGTGGGCCCCTATGCGGGCGCGGTGGTGGACCTGACCGAGGTCGGGGGCGGGCATCTCGACATGGCCGACGCGCTGATGAAGCCGACCACCCCGGCGGGCCTGCGCCGGATGCCCACCGATGCGGACGTGGCCGCGATCCAGCAGCTCAGCGGCTTCGTCTCGGTCGACTATTCGCTCAGCGCCGCGGCCGCCACGGCGCCGGTGCCCCTGCCGGCGGGCTGGGCGCTGATGATCGGCGCGGCGGGCGCGCTGGGCCTGGCGCGCCGTCGGGCGGCCTGACGGCGGAACGGGGCCGCAGGCGGCCCCGTCCCCGTCTTCGCGGTCCGGCCCGGGAGGCGACGGCGCCCCCGGGCCGCGCGCCTCACTCCGAGGCGGGGGGCGTCTCGGGCGCGGTCGCGCCGCCCATGCCGCCGTTCATTCCGCCCCCCATGCCGCCGTGCGTTCCGGGGCCCATGCCCCGGCCCATGCCGCGCTCGGGCTTCATGAAGCCGCGGATCTCCTCGGGGGTCAGCCCGCCGCTGTCGTCGGCGTCCATGGCGCGGAAGATGCGGGCCTGGATCTCCTGCATCTCCTCGAGCGAGACCTCGCCGTCGCCGTCGGCGTCGGCCACGGCGAACATCATCTTCATCATCATCGGCGAGTGGCCCGGCCCGCCCCGGTGCATGCCGCCATGCATGCCCCCGTGCTTGCCGCCGTGCATGCCGCGATGCATGCCGTGGCGCCCCTCGTCGGGGCCCATGCCGCGGCCGCGGGGGCCGTCGTCCCGGTCGTGCATCCAGGGCGCCTTGGCCCCGTGGCCCTGCTCGGCGGCGGCGGGGCGCTCGGCGGGGCCGGCGGCGGGGGAACCGCCCTGCGCGTAGGCGCCGAGCGCGCCGAGGGCGAGCGCCGAGGCGGCGAGGGCGGGGATCACGATGCGTCGCATGGATCGTCTCCTTCTCGATCGTCCAGAGGACGCGGCGGCCCATCTGGGCGGCCGTCGAGACTCAAACGCCCCACGCGCCCGTCTCCGTCGCGCGACGTGGCGGCGCCCCCTGCACCCGGCGGCCGGGCGCCGCGCCCCGCGCGGGGACGGGCCGGGGAGCCGTGGCCCGCCGCGGGGCCGCTCCGTTCAGCCCCAGATCCACCATACCGCCGGGCCGCCGACGGCCAGCACCAGCAGCTCCAGCGGCAGGCCCATGCGCCAGTAGTCGCCGAAGCGGTAGCCGCCGGGGCCCATGATGATGGTGTTGTTCTTGTGCCCGATGGGGGTGAGGAAGGCGCAGGAGGCCGCCACCGCCACGCCCATCAGGAACGGATCCTCCGGCACGCCGATGGTGCGGGCGATGGAGACGCCGATGGGGGCCGCGATCAGCGCGGTGGCGACGTTGTTGAGGAAATCCGACAGCGTCATCGTCACCGCCATCAGCGCCAGCAGGATCGCGATGGGCGGCCAGCCCTGGGTGGCCGAGACCAGGGCGTCGGCGATCAGCTGGGCGCCCCCCGTCTCCTCCATCGCCTGGGCGATCGGCACGAGGCAGGCGAGCAGGACGATCGCCTTCCACTCGATGGACTCGTAGACCTCCCGCCCCCGCACCACGCCGCCCAGCGCATAGGCGCCGACCACGCCGACCAGCGCCACCGGTAGCGGCAGCCAGCCCATCGCCGCGATCCCCACGGCGGCGAGGAAGGTCAGCGCCGCGAACAGCGCCTTCTGACGCTGGAGCACCGGCGTCTCCCGCCCCTCCAGCGGCAGCACGCCCAGCCAGCCCATCACGTCGGCCATCCGCTCCCGCGGCCCCAGCAGCAGCAGCACGTCGCCCGGCTGCATGCGCAGGCGCGCCACATGCTCGCGGAACCGCCGCCCCTGGCGGGAGACGCCCAGCAGCACCACCCCCTGCCGGGGCGCCAGCCGCAGGCCCGCGGCGGTGCGCCCGGCGGCCCAGGCGCCTTCGGGCACGATCGCCTCGACCAGCGTCAGGCGGCCCGAGATCGCGGCCCGCGGATCGCGCTTGCGGTCGGGGGGCGGATCGCCCTGGTCGGAGATCTTGCCCGCGTCCGCATCCGCCGCCTCCCAGGCGGCGGGGTGGTGGAGGCCCGCGGCGGCCATGAAGCCCTCGATGGCCGCGGGCTCGCCCTCCACCGTCAGCAGGTCGCCCGCGCGCAGCTCCTCGTAGCGGGCGAGGCCGGGCAGGCGCCGCTCGCCGCGGGTGATGCCCAGCAGGTTGACGTCGTGCTCCTCGGTCAGGGGGGTCAGGTCGGCCAGCCGCTCGCCGATGACCTTGGCGCCGTCGGGGGCCAGCACCTCGGCGATGTAGAGCGAGGCCTCGGCCTCCTCCACAGGCGCGCGGCCGCCCCGCGGCAGCAGGCGCCAGCCGACCAGGGCCACGAAGAGGATGCCGACCGCCGCCACGATCAGCCCCACGGGGGTGAAGTCGAACATGCCGTAGGGGGCGCCCAGCGCCTCGGCCCGGTACTGGGCGACGACGATGTTGGGGGGCGTGCCGATCAGGGTGATCATGCCGCCGAGGATGGTCGCGAAGCTGAGCGGCATCAGGGTCGAGGACGGCGAGCGCCCCGCCTTCTTCGCCGTCTGCAGGTCCACCTGCATCAGCAGCGCCAGCGCCGCCACGTTGTTGATCACCGCCGAGAGCCCCGCGCCCACGGCCGAGAGCAGCCCGATATGCGACCACAGCGGCCGCTCGGGATCGGAGACGCGGGCGGCCAGCCACTCGATCGCGCCGGAGTTCTGCAGCCCGCGCGAGACCACGAAGACCAGCGCCACCACCGCGACGGCGGCATGTCCGAAGCCCTCGAAGGCGTGGTCGGCGGGGACCAGGCCCAGGGCGACGGCGGCGAACAGCGCGAGGAAGGCCACGAGGTCGTAGCGCAGCTTCCCCCAGATCAGCAGTCCGAAGACGACGCCCATCAGGGCGAAGAGCTGTGCCTGCTCGGCGGTCATCCGGATCCCCCTCGTCGGATTCTACCTGCGCAATCTGCCCCGGGGGAGGCGGCGAAGCCAAGGCGGAGGCGCGGCCATTCCGGGGGCGGAGGCGTCCCGGCGAGGGCCGGGCGCCCGGGTCCGGAGGCGCCCTGCGGGCGGGCTTGGGCCCGCCGCGCGCGACGCTCTGCAGGGGGCGGGGGCGGGCGCCGGTCCGGCGGCGGCCCCGGCGCGCGCCTCAGGCCGGGGCGCCGTCGGCCGCGGGGGCGCGCGGCGCTCCCGGCAGGGCCGCGGCGGGCCCGGCCTCGGCCAGCCGGATGCGGACGATGTCCTTCGAGTAATCCCGCGCGGGCGAGGCGCAGGCGGCGAGGCCCAGGCAGGCGAGAACGATCAGCAGACGCGACATCGGGGCGCTCCACGCAACGCGGCCCCCACCCGGGGCCCGTCGCGGAGCATCGCCGACCCGCCTCAACACGAGGTTCAGGGGCGTGGTGAACCGTTGGTTTCCGCCCCGCCGCGCCTCTCGCCCAGCCCGGCCCCGTCGCCCCGGGGCTTCTGCGGGCGGAGGCGCCCTGCCCCCGGCTCAGCGTCCGACGGTGATCGCGAGGATGACGTAGAAGACCACGGCGACGCCGAGCAGCGCGGGCACGATCAGGCCGGCGTATCCGAAGACGATCACGCTGAGGATCCACAGCATGATGACGTTGAGCGCGAACCACAGCGGAGCATCCTCGCGCCCCTCGAAGGCGTCGCGGAGCATCCAGCCGAAGAGGGGCACGCGGTAGAGGATGGGGAGCATGGGGGGCCTCCGGTCATGGGTTTGACCGGAGGTAGGCAGGCGAAACGGAATGTGGGATGCGGCAGGGGGTCCGGGTCACGGGGGTGTGAGGGTAAAGGGCATGAGTCGATGACAAGGTTGGTACGCATCACCCAAGGAGAAGCGAAAGACCCGGTGCGGCCAAAACCGCCAAAGCAATCCCGTTGAACCGTCGTCGCACAATGCGCTAGATTGCATGGATTCGGATCTAGCTGAGAAACACCTTGAAAAACTGGAATATCCCCGCATCTTCTCTCGCGTTTTTTGCAATTGTGCTCCTGTGCGGCATTGGCGGCGGCATCATTTTTGAGAATGCCCTCTCGAAAGAACAATTAGAACTCTCGACACTCGACGTGGTGTCAATGATCTTCTCGATAGCGCTATCAACCGCATCTATTGTCCTAGCGGTCGTTGCCATTCAGCTGGGGCGTTCGTCGGAGCAAGCAATGATCCAGCGAAGTGACGACAGCACCGCTCGAAGTCACGAAATTTTCGCGAAGACCGTTGAAGCCCTAGAGTCCATTAAATCATCAACTGGGGTGACAGAGAAGCGAATTGAAGACATTATTGCCGGACGAGCAGGCGAACTCTCATCTGTAATTGCTGAACGTCTCGGAGAAAAGCGCGGAGGAGGCGAAGAGCTCGACGCAAACGCCATCCAACAGATGCTTCGAGAAACGCTTGCGTCGCACACTCCCCAGAGCGCGAGTGAAAGAGACGACGTTGAAGAAAAACGCAAGGAATTGGCAGAGCGTCGCCGACGGCAGGAAGAGATCTATGAAAGCATGCACCAGTCACTCTTGGAGGCCATATCTCAGCAGGGCGGCGTTCGAGCAATAAAAGCTGGCCACGGAACTCCATCCCAAAGTCAGAAAGGCACAATTGATGGAATTGACGCTGTGTTTAGACAAGGAAATACCCTAATTGGGCTTTCAACATTCCGGCCCTCAATGCGCAAGCCCGATCAAGAACAAGCGAACTCACTTGTTTCGTCCCTCATCCAGCCAATTCACAGTGGAATAATAAGCACTCTCTTCATTGTATTCTTTGAACCAGCGAGCGGCGATCTGTCGAACACGTTCGCCAAAGCCTTGTCTACAGTGAAGGATGAGATCGCGAACAAGGTCAAAATCATTCAACTAAGCAAGAATGATATCTCGAGCTGGGCGGCTGAGACTTTCGGCAACGATGCTACCGGATCTACTGACGCTTAAAACTCCTCCACCGTCACCACCCCCGGCGCCGCCTTGATCGCCCCCGCGATCTGCGGCGTCAGGGGGAACTCGCCCGGCAACCGCATCTCCACCTCGTAGGGCAGGTCCGGGGCCATCAGGACCAGGTTGACCGGGCCGCCCTTGGGGCGGGCGCCGGAGCCGGGGGTGAAGGCGAGGCGAGCCTTCACGGCGTCGACCGCGCCGGGGTCGTTGACGAAGACGCGCAGGCCCGAGGCGCCCGCCGTCGCCACCGCGCGGTCGATGGGTTGGGCGGCGCGGAGGAGGAGCTTGACCTCGCCCTCTGCCTGAGCCTCGGCCTCGACGGTGATCACCACCAGGGCGCCGGGTTCGAGGATCTCGCGGTATTGCTCGAGGGGCTCGGAGAAGCAGGTGGCCTCGTAGAGGCCGGTGGGGTCCGAGAAGCCCACGAAGGCGAAGCGGGAGCCGCGGGCGCTCTTGCGCTCCTGACGGGCGGTGACCACGCCGGCGAGCTTCGCGATCGTGCCGCCGGAGCGGCCGGCGCGGGCCTGGAGCTCGGCGATGGTCAGGACCCGCTGGCGCTCCAGCGCGCCCTTGTAGTCGTCGAGCGGATGGCCGGTGAGGTAGAAGCCGACCGCGTCATGCTCCTGCTTCAGGCGCTCGGCGGGGAGCCAGTCGTCGGTGCGCGACAGGCGCGGCTCGGGCAGCGCCGCGTTGGTCTCGCCGCCGCCGAAGAGGGAGACCTGGGCGGAGGCGGCCTCCTCGTGGCTCGCGGCGGAGTAGGCGACGAGCGCGTCCAGGCTCTCGAACATGCGCTTGCGGTTGGGGTCGAGCAGGTCGAAGGCGCCGGCGCGGGCCAGCATCTCCAGCGGGCGTTTCCCAATTTTCTTCAGTTCCACCCGGCGGGCGAAATCGAAGATGTCGCGGAAGGGGCCGCCGGAGGCGCGGGCGTCCTCGATCAGGCGCATCGCCTCGGGGCCGACGTTCTTCAGGGCGCCCAGGGCGTAGAGGACGGCGCCGTCCTTGACCATGAAATGGGCGTTGGTGCGGTTGATGCACGGCGGGATGGTCTCGATGCCCAATCGCTTCACCTCGCGCTGGTAGATCGCCAGCTTGTCGGTGAGGTGAAGGTCGCAGTTCATCACCGAGGCCATGAACTCGACCGGATGGTTCGCCTTCAGCCAGGCGGTCTGGTAGCTGACCAGCGCGTAGGCCGCGGCGTGGGACTTGTTGAAGCCGTAGTTGGCGAATTTCTCCAGCAGCGCGAAGACTTCCTCGGCCTTGGCCTTGCCCACGCCGTTGGCCTTGGCGCCGTCGACGAACTTCGGGCGCTCGGCGTCCATCGCCTCCTTGATCTTCTTGCCCATGGCGCGGCGCAGCAGGTCGGCGCCGCCGAGAGAATACCCGGCCATCTTCCGGGCGATCTCCATCACCTGCTCCTGGTAGACGATGATGCCCTGGGTCTCGTCGAGGATCGGGTCGATCAGGTCGTGGAGCTTGTCGCGCTCCTCGCGGCCGTTCTTGACGTTGCAGTATTTGGGGATGTTCTCCATCGGGCCGGGGCGGTAGAGCGCCACGAGGGCCACGATGTCCTCGATGCAGGTGGGGCGGAGGCGGCGCAGGGCGTCGCGCATGCCCGAGGATTCCACCTGGAACACCGCCACCGTGTCGGCGGAGGTGTAGAGGTCGTAGGTGGCCTTGTCCTCGAGGTCGATCTTCGAGATGTCGATGTCGATGTCGCGCAGGCGCAAAAAGTTGACGGCGCCCTGGATGACCGTCAGCGTCTTCAGGCCGAGGAAGTCGAATTTCACCAGGCCCGCCTGCTCGACCCACTTCATGTTGAACTGGGTGGCGGGCATGTCCGAGCGGGGGTCGCGATACAGAGGCACCAGCTCGTGCAGCGGCCGGTCGCCGATCACCACGCCTGCGGCGTGGGTGGAGGCGTTGCGGTAGAGGCCCTCCAGCTTCTCGGCGTAGTCCAGCATCTCGGCGACGACGGGGGAGTTGTAGGCCTCCTCGTTGAGGCGCGGCTCCTCCCGGCGGGCTTCCTTGATGGAGAGGGGCTTCACGCCCTCGACCGGGATCATCTTCGACAGGCGGTCGGTCTGGCCGAAGGGCATCTGCAGGACGCGGCCGACGTCGCGCACGGCGGCCTTGGACAGCAGCGCGCCGAAGGTGATGATCTGGGCCACGCGGTCGCGGCCGTATTTCTCCTGCACATAGCCGATGACCTCCTCGCGGCGGTCCATGCAGAAGTCGATGTCGAAGTCGGGCATCGACACGCGCTCGGGGTTCAGGAAGCGCTCGAAGAGGAGCGAGAACCGCAGCGGGTCGAGGTCGGTGATGGTCAGGGCCCAGGCGACGAGGCTGCCCGCGCCGGAGCCGCGGCCGGGGCCCACGGGGATGTCGTGGTCCTTGGCCCACTTGATGAAGTCGGCGACGATCAGGAAGTAGCCGGGGAAGCCCATCCCCTCGATGACGCCGAGCTCGTATTCGAGGCGGGCCTCGTAGTCCTCCTGCGTGCCGGCCATCGTGTCCTTCTCGCGCAGGACCTTGAGGCGCTCGGCGAGGCCCTCGACGGCCTGGCGGCGCAGCTCCTCCTTCTCGTCGTCGGCGAATTTCGGAAGGATCGGGGCGCGGGTGCGGGCGCGGAAGGCGCAGCGGCGGGCGATCTCGAGCGTGGTCTCGATCGCCTCGGGGAGGTCGGCGAAGCGGGCCTCCATCTCCCTGGCGCTCTTGAAATAGTGCTGGTCGGTCAGGCGGCGGCGGTCGTCCTGGCTGACGTAGGTCGAGCCCGCGATGCAGATCAGCGCGTCATGGGCGTTGAACATCTCGGGGCGGTCGAAGAACACCTCGTTGGTGGCGACCAGCGGCAGGTCGCGGGCGTGGGCCTGCTCGACGAAGAAGGGCTCGGTCGCGGCCTCGGGCTCGGTGCGGGGGTCGGCGTCGGTGGGGCCGTGGCGCTGGAGCTCGATGTAGAGGCGGTCGGGAAACAGCGCGTCGAGCTCGCCCAGCAGCGCCTCCGCCCGATCCCGCTTGCCGTCGCGCACGAGGCGGCCGAGCGGGCCGTCGGAGCCTCCGGTGAGGCAGATCAGCCCTTCGGAGCGCCCCTTCAGGTCGCCGAGCTGGATCGAGGGGATCTCCTGCTCGGTGTCGAGGAAGGTGCGGGAGACGAGGTCCATCAGGTGCAGCCAGCCGGTCTCGTCCTGCGCCAGCAGCACGATGCCCGCGGGATCGGGCGCGCGGGCGTCGGGGCGCGGCGGGGGCGCGTAGCGAAGCGCGAGCTGCGCGCCCAGGATCGGCTGCACCCCCGCCTTGGCCGCGGTCTCGGAGAATTCCAGCGCCGCGAACAGGTTGCCGGTGTCGGTGATCGCCACCGCCGGCATCCCGTGCTTCTCGCAGAGCGCGGGCAGCTTCTTGGGCTGGATCGCGCCCTCCAGCAGCGAATAGGCGGAGTGGAGGCGGAGGTGGATGAATCGGGGGCTGCTCATGGCCCGAGGATAGGCTCCGCAGGGCCCCGGGCGCCAGCGGCGCCGGAAGGGAAGGCGGCGCGGCGTCGGCGGCGTCCCGGCGGGCGCGCCGGGGGACCAGGCGGACCGCGTGGCCGGCAGGAGACGGGACGAACGAGCCCCCCGCACGCCCGGCGCGAAACCTGCCCATAGGTCACGCGAGTTGCGCGAAGATGAACAAGCCGTTAGCATCCGTCCCGTTCAACACCCTGCGTGAATTTTCAGAAGCGTTTTCATCTGAGGGAGGTTCGTCGGACCCGCGGGGTCCGCAAGACATCAGGGAGACGCATATGCGGCTCATTCCAGCAGCGGCGGCTGCGGTCGCGGCGATGGCGGGCCCGGCGGCGGCGCTGACCAGCTTCGACCAGGCCGTCACGCCGAACGTCCAGCTCCTGTTCGGGCTCGGCAACGCCAACACGGCGTTCACCGTGGACCGCGCCGACAACATCGAGGTCGGCCTGCGCGGCAAGCTGCGCTACGACAACAGCAACGCCCCCAACCCGGGCGGCCCCAACGGGACCTACAACAGCGACGGCGCCGGGCTCTACGCCTTCGATCCGTCCGACGGGATCGCGCCGGCGAACCGGTCGCTGTTCAACTTCGACTGGTCGGTGAACGTCAACCTGGACGGGACGGCGACGGATCGGTTCCTCGCCGACTTCACCTACCTTCTGTCGATCGACTTCGACCCGACCGCCGCGGTGGGCACGGTGAACGGGACCGACCTGATCGCGTTCGACCCGATCGGCATCGGCCCCGGAAGCCCCTGGGACCACGGGCTGGGCGACAACGGCTCGACCAGTCCGACGGTGGCGAAACAGTACGTGGCCGACGACGCCGCCGGCGGCACCGGCCTGCTGGGGGAGGACTACGCCGACGCGATCCAGATCTACTCGGTGGCGCAGAATTCCTGGAACCTGGGCTTCTACCAGCCCGTCGGCTTCGATCCGCAGACCGAGGGGCTCTACACCATCACCCTGTCGGTGTTCGGCGAGGGCGCGACGCCGCTGGCCTCGGCCTCGATCGACATCCGCTACGGCGACGTGCCCCAGCCGGTGCCCGTCCCCGCGGCCCTGCCGCTGCTGGCCGCGGGCCTCGCGGCCCTGGGCCTCGCCTCCAGCCGTCGCCGCGGCTGACCCGTCCCGCGATCCGCGGGGGCCCGGCGCCCGCCCCGTCCCGGGGCGGGCGTCTTCCGTTGGGCCCCCGACGCCCCGCGCCGACGCCGGACCAAGGCTCGCGGGCGCCGATCGACGCTGCGCGCGGCTCCGGCGGCGGATCGCGACCCCGGCGTTCACGGTCGGGGAGGCGTCGAAGGGCCATGAGATCTCCCGTCGCTTGCCGCTGGCGCCCGACCGGCCGGCCGGGTAGGCTCGCGCGCCAAAGCAAGGGAGGAAGGCCAAGATGCTCTACGAGATGCGCACCTATTCGGTGAAGGTCGGCAAGATGGCCGAGGTGCTGAAGCTCTATTCCGAAGAGGGCTACCCGGCGCTCGAGGCCGGCGGCCACGCGGTGCGGCTGGGCGGCTACATGGTCTCGGACACCGGCCCGCTGCACCAGCTGGTGCATGTCTGGCGCTTCAAGGACGACGCCGAGCGGCGCGCCCACTGGAAGGGCGTCTACGCCGACGCGGACTTCATGGCCTTCGCCGGCAAGCTGCGCCCGCTGCTCGACGCGCAGGAGGTGCGCCTGCTGTCCAACGCCCCCTTCGGCCCGGAGCTCTGAGCCCCGCCGCGCGCCGGCCCGGCCGCGTCGGGGCCGCGGTCGGGCCCCGGGCCTGACCCGGGCCCCCTCGCGGCCCGCCTGACGCGAAGGGCGCGCGGCCCCCGGGCGGCGCGCGCGCCGCTCTGCCGGCGTCGGCGAGGCCCGCGGCCTCCAGTCCCCGGTCCCCGGTCCCCGGTCCCCGCGACGGGCGTCTCCTGACGGCGAAAGGGCGAGGCGGTCTCCCGCCTCGCCCTTCCTGTTTTCCCTCGCTCGGGCGTCGCTCAGGTCCAGGCCTGGGCGCCCTGCCCGCCGGAGGCGCCGCGACCCCGGCCGCCGCCCCCGCCGCCGCGCCGGCGACGGGGCGCCTCGGCGCCGCCCTTGCCGCCGGGCTTGCCCGGCTTGGGCGCGTGGCTGGGCCGCGCGGGACCGCCCGCACGCTCGCCCGCGCCGCCCTCGGCCGCCTGCTGGGGCTTGCCCCGGCCGGGACGGCCCGGGCCGCCGCGACCGGCGCCGGCGCCGGCGCCCGGGCCACGGCCCTGGCCCTGCCCCGGACCGCGGCCCGGACGCGAGCCCCGGCCCCGGCCGCCGTCCTCGCGCCCGCCCTCGGCGGCGCGCGCGCTCTCGGCGGCGGAGAAATCGGTCTTGCGCGACGAGAGCTCGGCGGCCTCCTCGGCGAAGGCGGCCGGCAGCTGTCCGGTGGGGACCTTCTGGCGGGTGACCTTCTCGATGTCGCGCAGGTAGGCGCGCTCGTCCTCGGCGCAGAAGCTGATCGCCACGCCCTCGGCGCCGGCGCGCGCGGTGCGGCCGATGCGGTGGACGTACTGCTCGGGGATGTTGGGGATCTCGTAGTTGATCACGTGGCTGACGCCGGGCACGTCGACGCCGCGCGCGGCGATGTCGGTGGCGACCAGCACCCGCAGGGTCCCTGCGCGGAACGCGTCCAGCACCCGCTCGCGCTCGTTCTGGCGCTTGTTGCCGTGGATGGCCTTGGCGTCGATGTCGGCGCGGGCGAGGTTCTTCACCACCCGGTCGGCGCCGTGCTTGGTGCGGGTGAAGACCAGGACGCGGTCATAGTCCTCGGCCTTGAGCACCACGTTCAGCGCGGCCTGCTTGTCGCCCTGGCGCACGAAGTGGACGCGCTGGGCGACCTTCTCGGCGGTGGTGGCCTGCGGCGCGACCGAGACCTTCACGGGGTCGGTCAGGTACTGGCCCGCCAGATCGGCGATGGCGCGGGGCATGGTGGCCGAGAAGAACAGCGTGCGCCGCTTCTTGGGCAGCATCGGCACGATGCGGCGCAGGGCGTGGATGAAGCCCATGTCCATCATCTGGTCGGCTTCGTCGAGCACCAGCGCCTCGACCTTCGAGAGGGTCATCGCCCCCTGGTCGATCAGGTCCAGCAGCCGGCCCGGGGTGGCGACCAGCACGTCGGCGCCGCCCTTCATCGCCCGGATCTGGCGGTTGACGGAAACCCCGCCGAACACCGTCTCGACCTTCAGCGTGATGTGCCGGCCGTAGGAGCGGAAGCTCTCGGCGATCTGGTTGGCGAGCTCGCGCGTCGGCGCCAGCACCAGCACGCGGCAGGAGTGGGTGGGCCGCGCGATGCGGT
This sequence comes from Albimonas pacifica, assembly GCF_900113695.1. GTDB lineage: Bacteria > Pseudomonadota > Alphaproteobacteria > Rhodobacterales > Rhodobacteraceae > Albimonas > Albimonas pacifica. Next base: position 14,570 of record NZ_FOQH01000009.1, read on the forward strand.
CGCGCTGGATCATGTCGAGCAGCGGCAGGGCGAAGGCCGCGGTCTTGCCGGTGCCGGTCTGGGCGATGCCCAGGATGTCGCGGCCTTCCAGCGCCGGCGGGATCGCCTGGACCTGGATGGGGGTGGGGGTCTTGTAGCCTTCCTCCTCCAGCGCGCGATGCAGCGGCTCGGAGAGGGGCAGGTCGGAAAACGTGGTCATCGAGCGCCTTTCATGGGCGTAACGCGCCCTGGCGCGGCCATCGCATGGGCCGCGGGGCGCAAGGGGTCGTCGAACGACGGCCCGCGTGACTCAGGACGTGCAGAGAGCTGTTCGCGTCCGTTGGACCGCCGGATCCGGGGGCGGAGCTTTTGGGCCGCCCGAGCTTCACGCCATCCGGTCGATCGGGCCGGGAGGTTTCCCCGGCCGACGCATCCGGGCCATATGGCAGCGAACCTGACCGATAGCAAGCCCAACCTCGCGTCCTCTCCACCGATCCGCCCCGCGGGGCCCCGGAGCGACGCCCCCGGCGCCCCGTCCGCCGCGCACCGCGCCCCCCCCCC
>NZ_FOQH01000009.1:15119-281940 GCF_900113695.1 Albimonas pacifica
CCCCCGGCGCCCCGTCCGCCGCGCACCGCGCCCCCCCCCTGCCCGCGCCCCCCGGCCCGCGTCCGCCCCGCCCCGCCTCTCTCTCTCACTCCGCCCGCGCCAGGCGCCCCCTGCCCCAGGCCCCGCCGGGAGCGCCTGTTCTCCGGAGCCGTCCATCGCGGATGCCGTAAGAGCGACTCGCCCGCCCCGGTCAAGGATCGCGCAGCGACCCTCCGAAGGAGGGCTTGTCCTTGACCGGGGCGGGCGAGTCGCTCAGGCATCGGACGCGATGGACGGGTCCGGAGGACAGGCGCGGGCGTCTTGTTCTTGGGTGAGTCAGGAGCCCGCCGGAGGCTCCTCCAGCAGCCATTCCTCTGCTCCCTCCCCGTGATCGCCCCCCCGCCAAGCCCGCCCGCAGGGCGCCTGCAGACCGCCCCTCCCAACGAGAAACGCCGCCCCGAGGGGCGGCGTCCGGATCGCATTCGGCCGTTCGGCCCAGGGCTCAGCTCACTTCGGCGCCATGCGGATCGCGCCGTCGAGGCGGATGGTCTCGCCGTTCAGCATCGAGTTCTCGATGATGTGCGCCGCCGTCATCGCGTACTCCTTGGGATCGCCGAGGCGGGAGGGGAACGGCACCTGGGCGCCCAGCGACTTGCGGGCCTCCTCACGCAGGCCCATCAGCAGGGGCGTCAGGAACAGGCCCGGGGCGATGGTGCACACCCGGATGCCCGAGCGGGCGAGGTCGCGGGCCATCGGCAGGGTCATGCCCACCACGCCGCCCTTGGAGGCGGAGTAGCACAGCTGCCCGATCTGGCCCTCGAAGGCCGCCACCGAGGCGGTGTTGATGATCACCCCGCGCTCGCCGTCGTCGTCCAGCGGCTCGGCCGCGGCCATGCCGGCGGCGGACTGGGAGGCGACGTTGAAGGTGCCGAAGAGGTTGACCTTGATGATCTTCATGAAGTGGTCGGGGTTCAGCGGATTGCCGTCCCGGTCCACGGTCTTGGCCGCGCCGCCGATGCCCGCGCAGTTGATCGCGATCCGCTCCTGGCCATGGGCCTCGCGGGCCTTGGCGAGGCCGGCCTTCACCGACTCGGGGTCCGAGACGTCGGTCTTGACGTAGAGCCCGCCGATCTCGGAGGAGACCGCGGCCCCCTTCTCGTCGTTGAGGTCGAACAGGGTGACCTTGACGCCGGCCTCGGCCAGGCGCCGGGCGCAGGCCTCGCCGAGACCCGAGGCGCCGCCGGTGATGACGGCGGACAGACCGCTCTGGAGCTTCATGCTTCTCTCCTGGGAGTTTCTGGTTGCTTGGGGCCGCGAAGGGGCGCGTTCAGCGCTCCTTGGGCTTGATCTCCTCGACCGGGCCGCCGGCTTTCTTCCAGCCGCCGAAGCCGGTCTCGATATGGGCGACGGGGCTCAGCCCCATGTCCTGGGCGACCTTGGCCGCGAGCGCCGAGCGCATGCCGCCGGCGCAGTAGAGGACGAACTTCTTGCCGCTCTGGAACTCTTCCTTCGCGTAGGGCGAGGTCGGGTCGATCCAGAATTCCAGCATCCCGCGCGGCACGTGCCAGGCGCCGGGGACGGCGCCGTCGCGCCAGCGCTCGCGCACGTCGCGGATGTCGACGAAGACGACGTCCTCGGCCCCGAGCATCTCGATGGCCGTCTCGGCGGGGATCACCTCCAGCTCCGCGTTGGCGGCGGCGACCATCTCCTTGGTGCTCTTGATGGGCATGGGCGTGCTCCCTGGGCTCCCTGGCGCTGCGCCGGCGGTCGAGCGGGACTCGGGTCCGGCGTCGGTTCACTGGATGGTTAAGGCCCCTGCCGGCCGACTGCAAGCCGGCCGGCAGGTGAAGCCACGCGGCGAATGCGCTCCCGGATACGCGCCCGCGCGCGGCCGCGCCTCGTCGGTCCCGCCGAGGCGCGGCCTGTCGGCGGGCGTCGGGCTGCCCTCCCCGGGGCGGCGGCGCGCGCGAGGGGGGCGTTCCCGGCCCCCGCAGGCGCGCAGGCGGGTTGACAGTTTCATGACGAACCCATCCAGATGAACAGGATTTCATTTTCGCCGGCGCGCCGGCGCCGTCGCGAGGTTTCCGATGATCCCCCAGGTCCCGCCGGGCCCCTGGACCGGCCTGCCGCCCGGCCGTGCGACGGCCTCGCTTCTGGCGGTGGACGCGGCGCTGATCGGCGCCAACGTCGGGCTCTCGGCGCTGTCGTTCCTCGACCTGATCGCCTCGGTCCCCGATGCCTGGCGGCTGGAGACCGAGCGCAACCTCGCCGCCGCCTGGACGATCCTGAAATGGGCGGCGCTGGCCACGCTCTGCGCCTGGGCGGCCTGCCGGGGGCGCGGGGCGCTGCCCGCGGCGCTGGCGGCGGCCTTCGCGATGCTGCTGGCCGACGACGCGCTGGAAGGGCACGAGCGGCTGGGCCGGGCGCTGGCGGAGGGGCTGTCCCTGCCCGCCCCGCCCTTCCTGCGCGCCCAGGACGCGGGCGAGCTGCTGGTGGTCGCGGCGGAGTGCGCGATCCTCGCCCTGCTGCTCGCCTGGGCCTGGCGCCGCCGCCGGCAGGGGGACGCGCGGCGCCTGGCGGTGTTCGTCGCGCTCTTCGGGCTGCTGGGCCTCGCGGGGGTGGTCTGCGACATGGCGCACGAGGCGGTGCGGGCCTGGCCGGTCCCGCGCTACGCGACGGGGGTGGCCGAGGACGGCGGCGAGATGGTCGTGGCCTCCCTGCTCCTCGCCTACGCCTGGGCGGTCTTCGGCCCCGTCGCGCCGCGGAGCGAGCCCGACCCCGAGCCGGTCGCCGCGCCCGGGTTCGCGCCCGACCCCGAGCGCTAGCCCCCTCGGCCCGGCCTCAGCCCAGCTCCAGCGCCACAGCCGTGCCCTCGCCGCCGCCGATGCAGATCCCGGCCATGCCGCGCTTGAGCCCGCGCGCCTCCAGCGCATGGATCAGCGTCACCAGGATCCGCGCGCCGGAGGCCCCGATCGGGTGGCCCAGGGCGCAGGCGCCGCCGTTGACGTTGAGTTTTCCGCGCGGGATGCCGAGCTCGACCTCGGCGGCCATCGGGACCACTGCAAAAGCCTCGTTGACCTCCCACAGGTCGACGTCGTCCATGCTCCAGCCGACCCGCTCCATCAGCTTCCGCATGGCCGGCGCGGGCGCGGTCGAGAACCAGGCCGGCGCCTGCGCGTGGGAGGCGTGGCCCAGGATCGTGGCCTTCACCGTCAGCCCCAGCCGCTCCGCTTCCGATCGGCGCATCAGCGTCAACGCGGCGGCGCCGTCGGAGATCGAAGAGCTGTTGGCGGGCGTCACGGTGCCGTCCTTGCGGAACGCGGGCTTGAGGGTGGGGATCTTGTCGGGGCGGGCGTTGCGGGGCTGCTCGTCGGTGGCGACCTCGACCTCGCCCTTGCGCGTGCGGACCACGACCGGGGCCACCTCCGCCGCGAAGCCGCCGTCGGTCTGGGCGCGCAGCGCCTCCGACAGGCTGCGGATCGCGTATTCGTCCTGCGCTTCCCGCGTGAACTGGAACTTCTCGGCGCAGTCCTCGGCGAAGGTCCCCATCAGGCGGCCCTTGTCGTAGGCGTCCTCGAGCCCGTCGAGGAACATGTGGTCCTTGACCTCGGAATGCCCCAGCCGGGCGCCGCCGCGCATCTTGGGCAGGAGATAGGGCGCATTGGACATGCTCTCCATGCCCCCTGCGACCATCACGGTCTGCGAGCCTGCCAGAAGCTGGTCATGGGCCATCATCACCGTGCGCATCCCCGAGCCGCACATCTTGTTGAGCGTCGAGGCCGGGACCTCCTCGCCCAGCCCCGCGGCGAAGCCGGCCTGCCGCGCGGGCGCCTGGCCCTGCCCGGCGGGCAGGACGCAGCCCATCAGCAGCTCGCCCACCTGGCCCGGCTCGACGCCCGCCCGCTCCAGCGCCGCGCGGATGGCGACGCCGCCGAGCTCGGCGGCCGTGGCGCCGGAGAGCTCGCCCTGGAACCCTCCCATGGGCGTGCGCGCCGCGCCCACGACGACGACGGGATCTTCGGAAACGGACATCGGCGGCCTCCCGGAGTTTCTGGCTGCCGCGACTCTGGCGCCCCCCGCCCGCCCCCGCAAGCGCCCCCCGGGTGCGCGCCCGTCCCCGCAACCGACGCCCGCCGCCTCTCTCCCCGCTCCGCCCGCCCCGGGCGACCCGGAGCGACGCCGGCCATGCCTCGCAAAGCGCCTGTTCTCCGGAGCCGTCCGTCGCGGATGCCGATCAGAGCGACTCGCCCCCTCCGGTCAGGGATCGCGAAGCGACCCCGCGAAGCGGGGCTTGTCCTTGACCGGAGGGGGCGAGTCGCTCAGGCATCAGACGCGATGGACGGATCCGGAGGACAGGCGCGGGGCCTGTTCTTGGGTGAGTCAGGAGCCCGCCGGAGGCGTCTCCGGTCTCCCCCCGATGCAACGCCCCACCGCAAGCGCCCGCCAGCCAGGCCCGCCCGCAGGGCGCCTGCGGACCGCCCCCCGGCCGCGCCGCGCTCGGCGGCGTCCCCGCGCGCGTCGATCGCAAAACGACGAAGGGCCCGGCGTCGCCGCCGGGCCCCCCTTGTCTCGCGTCTCGCGCGCCTTACTGGTTGCGCTGGCGATAGCCGATGCGGCGGACCGAGCCGGTGCGCGAGCGCATCAGGATGGTCTCGGTCTCCATCCACTCGCCGTCGCGCCGGGCGCCGCGGAGGATCGAGCCGTCGGTGACGCCGGTGGCCGCGAAGATCACGTCGTCGGTGACCATCTCGGTCAGCGAATACTTCTTGTCGAAGTCGGTGATCCCGGCCTTCTTCGCCCGGCCCCGCTCGTCGTCGTTGCGGAACAGCAGCCGCCCCTGGATCTGGCCGCCCATGCAGCGCAGCGCGGCCGCGGCCAGCACGCCCTCGGGCGCGCCGCCGGACCCCATGTACATGTCGATCCCGGTCAGATGCGCCTCGGCGCAGTGGATGATGCCGGCGACGTCGCCGTCGGTGATCAGGCGGATGGCGGCGCCGGTCTCGCGGACCTCGCGCACCATCTCCTCGTGGCGGGGCCGCTCGAGGATGCAGCAGGTCACGTCCGAGGGCTTGCCGCCCTTGGCCTTGGCCAGCGCCAGCACCCGCTCGGTGGGGGTCATGTCGAGGTCGACGAGCCCGGGCGCGTAGCCCGGCCCGATCGCCAGCTTGTCCATGTAGACGTCGGGGGCGTGCAGCATCGAGCCGCGCGGCCCCATCGCGATCACCGCCAGCGAGTTCGGCATGTCCTTGGCGCAGAGGGTGGTGCCCTCCAGCGGGTCCAGCGCGATGTCGACGGCGGGCCCGCCGCCCTGCCCGACCTCCTCGCCGATGTAGAGCATCGGCGCCTCGTCGCGCTCGCCCTCGCCGATCACCACCACGCCCTCGATGTTGAGGAGGTTGAGCTGGGTGCGCATCGCGTCGACGGCGGCCTGGTCGGCGGCCTTCTCGTCGCCCCGGCCGACCAGCTTCGCCGCGGCGATGGCGGCGGCCTCCGACACGCGGGCCAGTCCCAGGGACAGCATGCGGTCGGCGAAGATGCCGCCGGGTTCCTTGATCGTGTCGGGCATGGACGCTCCTCGGGTCGCGCATTCCTGAAGGGACCTGACGGCCCCATGGCTTCCTACGAAGCGGGGCGCGCGGCGGCAAGGGAAACTCCTGTGGCGCGCGCGCGCGGGCGCCCGGGACCGGCAGGGGCCGGCACGATCCCTCGCCGAGGATCTTGGCAATTCTTTGGAAAGGACATGGGGCTATTTCCGACGCGACGCATCGAGAGGAGTCGCTGCATGTTCGGATTCGCCCGCCCCGCCTCCCGTGGGAAAGACCCGCTTCGCCGGGCGCTGGACGAGGCCTGGGCCGTGATCGAGTTCACGCCCGAAGGCGAGATCCTCGACGCCAATCCCAGTTTCCAGAAGCTGGTCGGCTACACCCTCGAGGAACTCGTGGGCCGCCACCACCGCACGCTCTGCCCGCCCGAGGTGACGGGCAGCGACTACTACCGCACGTTCTGGAGCCGGCTGGCGGCGGGCGAGCATATGGACGGCCGCTTCCGCCGCGTCGGCAAGGGCGGCCGGATCTGCTTCCTGCGCGCCTCCTACATGCCGGTGCGCGACGAGGCGGGCAAGGTGGTGCGGGTGATGAAGCTCGCCGTCGACGTCACCCAGGACGCGACCGCCGAGCTCGACGCCCGCGGCAAGATCGAGGCGATCTCGCGCGTGCAGGCGGTGATCGAGTTCGACACCAAGGGCACGATCCTCGACGCGAACGAGAACTTCCTCAAGACCATGGGCTGGCGGCTGGAGGAGATCAAGGGCCGCCACCACCGCATCTTCATGCCTGAGGGGGAGGCCGACACGGGCGACTACGCCGAGTTCTGGCGCAAGCTCTCCCGCGGCGAGGCCGTCTCCCAGGAATTCCGCCGCCGCGCCAAGGACGGCGCCGACGTCTGGATCCAGGCCACCTACAACCCGGTGAAGGACCGCTACGGCGAGGTGCGCCGCATCGTGAAGTTCGCGCAGGACATCACCCCCCGCGTCACCGCCGTGCGCCGCCTGGGCTCGATGCTCGAGACCCTGGCCTCCGGCGATCTCGACAGCGTCGACGACGCGCCGATGGACCCCGCCTACGTGCCCCTGCGCGACGCGGTCCACTCGTTGCGCGGCTCCTGGCGCGACCTGGTCGAGCGGATGCGCTCGGCGATGGACCGCATCAGCCACGGCTCGACCGACATCCGCGGCAGCGCCGACGACCTCTCCGACCGGGCCGAGCGCCAGGCCGCCACGCTCGAGGAGATCGCCGCGACGGTCGAGGAGCTCTCGGCCACGATCAACGCCACCGCCAACAACTCGCGCGACGGCGAGCAGGTGGTCCGCCGCGCCGCCGAGCGCACGGAGGAAGGCCAGCAGGTGATCGAGCAGGCCACCGACGCGGTGCGCACGATCGAGGAAAGCTCGAAGCGGATCAACGAGATCAACGGCGCGATCGAGTCGATCGCCTTCCAGACCAACCTCCTCGCCCTGAACGCCGCGGTCGAGGCCGCACGGGCGGGCGAGGCCGGCAAGGGCTTCGCGGTGGTGGCCTCGGAGGTGCGCAACCTCGCCCAGCGCTCCTCGGACGCGGCCGCCGACACGACCCGGCTGATCAAGCAGAGCTCGGCGGACGTCGAGCAGGGCGCGAAGCTGATGGCCTCCGCGGTGGAGGTCTTCGCCGAGATCCGCGGCCAGGTCGGAGAGCTCGCCCGCAAGATCGCCGAGATCAACGCCGCCAACACCGAGCAGGCCTCGGGCGTGAACGAGATCAACCACGCGATGTCGGAGCTCGACTCCAACACCCAGCGCAACGCCGAGATCTCGACCCGCAACGCCTCGGCCGCCCGCGACCTCGACCAGGAGCTGGCGACGCTGACCGAGATGCTGGCCTACTTCCGCTGCACCCCGGCCGGCGGCCGCGCGCGGGCCGCGGCCCGAGCCGCCTGACGCCAGGGGCCGGCGCCCCCTGCGGGCGCGGCCCCGAGGCGACCCGGCCCACGGCCTCGGCCGGTCGGCGATCCCGCCCCCGGCGGCGGCTCCTCTCGGGCGCTCCCCGGGCCCGCCCCCGGAACGCGGAAGGCCCTCCCCGGCGCCCGGGGAGGGCCTTCGTTCCGCGGCGTGTTCCGGTCCCCTGCGGGCCGTCGCCTCAGAGGATCTCGACGCGAAGCGCCATCGGCGCGTCGATGCATTCCTCCATCGCCCCCAGCCGCCCCAGCGCCCCGTCGAGCGAGGCGCGCTCGGCCGGGTGGGTCACGAAGATCACCGGCGCGGCGCCCCCCTCGTGGTCGTACTGGCGCATCTGGCGGATCGAGACGCCCTCTTCGCCCAGCGCCGCGGTCACCTTGGCCAGCGTCCCCGGCGCGTCCTGCAGGGACATGCGCAGGTAGTAGGCCGCCGCGCCGGCGTCCGAGGCCCGCGGCGCCGCCGCCAGCCGCGTCGCCGGCACGCCGAAGGTGGTCCCCACCTGCCCGCGCGAGATGTCGAGCACGTCCGCCATCACCGCCGAGGCCGTCGGCCCCTGCCCCGCGCCGGGCCCCTGGAACACGGTCTGGCCGACGAAATCGCCCTCGACCACCACCGCGTTGGTGACCCCCGCCAGGAGCCCGATCGAGCTCCCCGCCGGCACCAGGCAGGGCGTCATGCGCTGCTCCAGCCCCAGGGGCGTCATCTTGGCGACGCCGAGCAGCTTGATGCGGAAGCCCATGTCGCGGGCCTGGTGGATGTCGGTCAGCGAGATCCGGTCGATGCCCTCGGTCTGCACGCCGGGGAAGTCGACGCGCGTGCCGTAGGCGATCGCGGCCAGCAGCGCCAGCTTGTGGGCCGCGTCGATGCCGCCCACGTCGAAGGTCGGGTCGGCCTCGGCGTAGCCCAGGCGCTGCGCGTCCTCCAGCACCGTCTCGTAGGGGGCCTCGGTCGCCTCCATCTCGGTGAGGATGTAGTTGCAGGTGCCGTTCATCACGCCCATCAGGCGCTCGATGCCGTTGGCGGCCAGGCCCTCGCCCAGCGCCTTGACGATGGGGATGCCGCCCGCGACGGCCGCCTCGAACTTCAGGGCGCGGCCGGCGGCCTCGGCCTGCTCGGCCATCGCCTGGCCGTGGTGGGCCAGCATCGCCTTGTTGGCGGTGACCACGTGCTTGCCGGTCTCCAGCGCCGCCTCGACGCAGGCCTTGGCCGGGCCGTCCTCGCCCCCCATCAGCTCGATCAGCACGTCGACGTCCTCGCGCCGCGCCAGCGCGACCGGATCGTCCTCCCAGTCGTAGCCCGAAAGATCCACGCCCCTGTCGCGGTTGCGCGAGCGTGCGCAGACCGCCGAGATGGTCACCGGCCGCCCGCCCCGCGCCTCCAGCATCGCGGCATGGGTCTGGACGATCCTGACCACCCCCGCGCCCACGGTTCCAAGTCCGGCGATGCCCAGGCGGAGAGGTTCGGTCATGATGCCCCTTGCGGATGATTGCGATGCTGCGGCGGCGATTCCGGGCCCTTGCTAGCCCCAAGCCGACGGCGCCGCAACAGCGCGCGGCGCCCGCGCGACGCCGCGCCCCCCAAACCCGCGCCCCCGAAACCCGCGCCCCGCCCGCCCCGCGCCGCGAGCCGACCGCCGGCCCCCGGCGCCGCGCCCGACGCGGCGCTCCCCGGCGGCCCGCCGCCGATGCCCGGGACCGCCCAGGCCCCCGTCCCGCAAGCGCCCCTTCCCGCGATCGCGCCGCGAACACGCCGCCGCTCCGGGGCGCGCGCCCCGACGCGGCGCTCCGCCACCCGCCCCAAGCCGGGCCCGCGCCAGGGAAGAAACCGTCCCCCAGGCGCCTCCGCCCGCCGCCGCGCCGCGAGCGGACCGCCCGTCCAGATCGAGACGCCCGACGCGGCGCTCCCACGCCCGCCCCAGGCCCGGGCCGCGCAGGGAAAGAAACCGTCCCCCGCGCGCCCCGCCCGCCTCGCGCCGCGGGCGGGCCGCTCCCCCCGGGCGGGACGCCCGACGCGGCGCCCGCGCGCCGGGGCGGTCGGCTCAGACCTCGTCCTCGTCGGGCATGTCGCGGTTCAGCGCCTTGTCGGTCCGCGGACCGCGGGCGGGGGCGGCGGCAGGCTCGGGGGCCGGGCTCGCCTCGCCCTCGACCACCTCGGCCTTGTCGTCGCGCACCATGTGCACCGGAGGGGCCGAGCCGTCCTTGAGCTCGCCGAAGTAGACCGTCTGGTGGGGGAACGGGATCTCGATCCCGCGGGCGTCGAAGATCTTCTTGATCTGCTCGTTCCAGGCCCGGCCGAAGCCCCACTGGGAGCCGGGGCGGGTCTTCGCCCGCGCCCGCAGCACCACCGCGCTGTCGCCCAGCGCCTGCACGCCGAACCATTCCACGTCGCCCAGCAGCGCCGCGCCCTGGGTCTCGTCCTCCTTCAGCGCGGCGAAGGCGTCCAGCACCGCCTGCTTGGCCTCGTCGATGTCCTCGCGATAGGCGATGCCCGCGTCCATCACGCAGTAGGCGAAGTCGCGCGTGAAGTTCGAGACCATGTCGACCGAGCTGAACGGCATCAGATGGTAGGTCCCGTTCAGGTCGCGGATCGAGACCGAGCGCACGGTCAGCTTCTCGACCCCCCCGGTGATCCCGCCCACGGTCACCACGTCGCCCACGTTCATCGCGTTCTCGAGCTGGATGAACACGCCCGTGATCACGTCCTGCACCAGCTTCTGCGCGCCGAAGCCGATGGCGAGGCCCAGCACGCCCGCCGAGGCGATCAGCGGCGCGATGTCGATCCCCAGCTCCGAAAGCGCGAACATCAGCGTGATCACCAGCAGCGCGATGGTGGCGGCGTTGCGCAGCAGGCTCAGCAGCGTCGTCTCCCGCGGCGTCGGCACCCGGCCCACGTCGGGGCTCAGCCGCCAGTCCACCCAGGCCGAGAAGGCCAGCCACACCAGGAAGGCGCCCAGCAGGATGAAGATCACGCTCACCGCGGCCCCGGTCATGCGCAGGCCGGTCTCGGTCGCGAGCCAGCCCTCGGTGTCGAAGACGCCCGCCTGCTCCAGCGCCACGCCCAGCACCACCACCGCCACGATCAGCCGCACCGCCAGCAGCAGCCGGGGCACGAAGGCGTTCAGCCGATGCTCGAGCAGCGGCAGCTTGGCGCTCAGGCTCTCGGGCAGCTTCACCCCCGCGCGCATCCGCGCGGCGAGGAAGCCGTTGATCATCATCCCGATCACGATCGCCAGCAGGATCTTGCCCGAGGCCTCCAGCACCGGCCACAGCACGTTGCCCGGCCGGGTCATCACGATCACGAAGAGCACCGCGAGGTAGATCAGCACCGGCACGTGCCACAGCTTGGCCAGGGCCGCGAAGACCCGGCGGCTGCCCGGCTCGGCCGGGGTCAGCCAGTCGGCCACGGCCCGGCGGTGGCGCAGCACCGCCACGAAGCCCATCAGCACCACGACCAGCCCCACCGCGACGCCCACCGCCTGGCCCGCCTGCCAGCCGGCGTTGCGGGCCACGATGGGAGCGGCCAGAAGCTGGCCGTAGCCCAGGATCGCCGCCGCCACGATCAGCCGCGACGTCAGATAGCGCGCCGCCGCGTCCGGCATCGGGATCAGCCGCAGCGAGCCCGTCTCGGGCCGCAACATCAGCCGGATCACGTTGCGCGCGATCTCGACCGCCACGAAGGCGTTGAGATACATGGTCTGCCGGATCCCGACCGAGCCCGGCGGATCCAGCGCGAAGGTGGCGATCGCATAGCCCGCGGCCCAGGCGGCGACCACCGTCGCCGCGTCCAGCGCCGCCATCGCGAAGCCCATCAGCAGCTTGTGAAGCGGCCCGCCCTCGGCGCCCGAGCGCCCGATCCGCCGCCGCAGCCCGCCGGCCCCCAGCCGGATCAGCACGTAGACCGCGTAGGTGCCGACGATGGTCAGTCCCAGCTCCTTGAGCGCCGACAGCAGCACCGAGGGGTCCACCGCCTCGCCCAGCCCGTCGAGACGGTCCGGCGCCTCCAGCAGCTCGTTCCAGGTCGACATCGCCGTCGAGGCGACGGCGTTCACCCAGGCCTGCGTGGTCTCGGCGATGCGCGCGCCGAGGCCGTCCTCGCCGGGCGCGGGGGCGACGGGGGCCGCCGTCTCGCCGGAGGCCGAGGCGGAGGCCGCCTCGCCCCCGCCGCCGGAAGTCTCGCCGGCGCCCTCGCCCGTGCCCTCTGCTGTTCCCTCGCCCTGGGCCTGCTCCAGCGCCTCGATCAGACGGTCGCGGGCCTCGGCGTTCCGGAGCACCTCGAGCAGCGCCGCGGTCGGCAGGGCGGCGGCCTCGGCCGCGGCCTCGCTCTCCTGGGCGCCGCCCGTCTCGGCCGCGGCGCCGGTCTGCTGCGCCTGGGCGGGCGCGAGCGACAGGGCGGCGATTCCGGCGAGGAGCGCGACGATCAGGCCGGCCAGCGTCCGCCGTCGCTTCGCCCCCCCGCGCTTCGACGGACGGGCCGCGGCCGGGCGGCGGTCAGGCGGCGGCGGGGCGGGCGTGCGGACGTCGATAGGGGGCAAGGATCTCTCCGGGGGCGGTTTCGGTTCGGTTGCGCTCCGGTCGGACGGCGCACGCGCGAAGCTAGCGCCCCGGCGCCGATTGTCACCCCCCCGCGACCCTGTCCCGCGCCGCCCGGCGGCCCGCGCGCGCACCGCAGGCGCCGCGTCGGCCGTCCCGCCCGGGGCCGCTCGTCCGCCCGCGGCGCGCCCGACGCCCGGCGCCGGCGGGCCCCGACTTCCGAAGCGGAAGGCCCGCTTCGCCGCCGTCCTGCGCCGCCCGGCGCGGGCCGCGGACGCGCCGCGTCCACGGATCCGCCCGGACCGGGCGTCGCGCCCGCGGCGCGGGCCCGGCGGCGCGCCCGGGGGCGCCGTCTCCCGTCCCGCGCCTCGCCCGATCGCCGGGGCGCCGCGCGCGAGGGCGGACCGCGCGGCCCGACGCCCTCGGCCAGCTCAGAAGATCGAGTACCCGCCGTCGATCCGCAGGCAGTCCCCGGTGTGGGCCGAGGCGCCGTCGGTCATCAGGTAGACCGCGAGGTTCGAAAAATCCTCGGGCGTGCAGTAGCGCCGGATCGGGGTCCGGCCCATCGTCGCCTTCACGAACTTCTCGTTCGAGAAGGCCGGCGCGGTCATCTCCGACTCGGTCCACCCCGGCAGGATCGCGTTCGCCGTGATCCCGAAGCGCGCCAGCTCCACCGCCAGCGCCCGCATCATCGAAAGCACCGCGCCCTTGGAGCCGCCATAGGGCTCGTTCCCCGCCGCCCCGAAGATCGTCGAAGTCGAGGAGGTCACCACCAGCCGCCCGAAGGCGTCCCCGTCCTTCGCCCGCTCGACCATGTGGGTCGCCGCGGCCTTGAAGACGCGGTGCACGCCCAGCACGTTGGCCTCGAAGACCCGGCGCCAGTCGTCCTCGGTCCGGTCCAGGAGCGAGGCCTTCCGCGCCGAGATCCCGGCGTTGGCGAACATCCCGTCCACGCGCCCGAACCGCTCCAGCGTCTGCGCCATGGCGGCGTCCACCGCCTCCTGGCTGTTGACGTCGACCGCGAGCGCCATGGCCTCGCCCGGCGCCTCGGCCAGGCGCGCCAGTGCCTTGGCGTTCTTCTCCTCGTTGCGGGCCCAGACGGCGACCTTGGCGCCCATCACCGCCAGCCCCTCGGCCATGCCGAGGCCGATGCCGCCGTTGCCGCCGGTGATCACCACCACCCGGCCCGAGAGATCGAAAGGATTCTTCGCAGCCATCACGCAGCTCCCGCCCTGGCGTCCGCCCAGTATTCGTCTTTCAAGAGACGCTTCATCAGCTTGCCCGTCGCCGTGCGCGGCAGCTCGGCGCGGAAGTCGATCGACTTGGGCGCCTTCACATGGCTCAGCCGGCCCTTCACCCAGGCGATCAGCTCCGCCTCCAGCGCGTCCGAGGCCTCGGCGGGGTTCATCAGCTGCACCACCGCCTTCACCGCCTCGCCCATCTCCTCGTCCGGCACGCCGAAGACGGCGGCGTCGGCGATCTTGTCATGGGTGATCAGCAGGTCCTCGGTCTCCTGCGGGTAGATGTTCACGCCGCCCGAGATGATCGTGTAGGAGGCCCGGTCGGTCAGGTAGAGATACCCGTCCCCGTCCAGGAACCCCACGTCGCCCAGCGTGCCCACGCCCGGCTTGAGGAAGGACTTCGCGGTCTTCTCGGGATCGCCGAAATAGACGAAGTCGATGCCGGTGTTGAAGTAGACGCCGCCGGTCTCGCCCTGGGGCAGCTCCTCGCCGTCGGGGCCGGCGATGTAGATCGCGCCGACGATGGGCTTGCCGACGGTGCCGGGATGGGCCAGCCACTCATGGCTGTCGCAGAAGGTGGCGCCGTTGCCTTCCGTGCCCGCGTAGTACTCGACCAGCACCGGGCCCCACCAGTCGATCATCTTCTGCTTGATCTCGCGCGGGCACGGGGCGGCCGCGTGAACGGCGGTCCGGATCGAGGAGACGTCGTATTTCGCGCGCACCTCCTCGGGCAGCTTCAGCATCCGCACGAACATCGTGGGCACGAGCTGGGAGTGGGTGACGCGGTATCTCTCGACCGCCGCGAGATACGCTTCGGGATCGAACCGCTCCATGATCACGCAGGTGCCGCCGAAGTTCGCCATGATCAGGCAGAAGCGCAGCGGCGCCGCGTGATAGAGCGGCGCGGGCGAGAGATAGACGGAGTCCGCGTTCGCCCCGCACTTCCCCCCCACCAGCATCTCGAGGAACGGGTTGATGTAGTCGATCGGCTCCTCGACCCAGGCCTTGGAGATGCCCTTGGGCCGCCCCGTGGTGCCCGAGGAATAGAGCATGTCCGTGCCCGCGCACGGGTCCGCGACGGGCTCGGACGGCTGGGCGGCGACCAGCGCCTCCCAGCTGTCGTAGCCCGGGGCCGTGCCGCCGACCATCATCAGCTTCGTGCCCGGCTTCACCTGGGCGGCGAATTCGTCGCCGCGCTCGGCGTATTTCTCGGAGGTGACGAAGACCTTCGCGCCGCAGTCCTGGATGATGTAGCCGGCCTCCTCGGGGGTGAGGTAGCGCGAGACGGCGGTGTAGATGATCCCGGCCCGGTGGCAGGCCCACAGGATCTCCATGAACTCGAGCCGGTTCTCCATCAGGATGGCGACGCCCTCGCCCTTCTGCACGCCCAGGCTGCGCAGCGCCTGCGCGCCGCGGTTGGAGACGGCGTCGAGCTCGGCGTAGGTCAGCCCCTTCCCCGAGCCCGCCATCACGTAGGCGAGCTTGTCGGGCGTGGTCTTCGCGTGATGCGACGGGTGCTTCATCCAATCCTCCCTGGTCGTCCGGGCCTTCGGCGGCGCGCCCGGCTTCGTCCCCTCGCGCCTCCTGCGGCGCAGGCCGCCGGAGTCGCTCTTAATCAAGCCATTAACGCGCGGGCGGGCGGAATGCAAAGCAGGCTTGCGCTGCGACCGCCCGCCGCATAGGCTGCCCGCGGCCGCCCCGCAGAGCGCATGTTCGCTCCGCCGGGTCGGCGCACCTGAGGCGACGGCGCGAAGACGCCGCGCCGGGAGGAGACGCCTTCTTGGCCGGCCCGGCCGGTGGACGGTCCCCAGGGACGGGCGGCGGCGACGTCGCCCGCCCTTGGGTCATCTTCCAGACGCCGGGCTTTCCGAAAACCCTTGCTCCGCAGGCGTGTGCGCGCCGTGGCACGACCGGACCCGCGCCGCCCGCACGCGCGGTTGCGCGCCCGCGCCGCAGCCCCGCTCGTCGCTTCGGACGACGCCCTTGCCTGTCGGTCGGTTAGCGTATACCTGCGGTCCAAGCGTTCCGCTGTGCGGCGCCGCACGCACATTCACTGACCGATTAACAGGCTTGACCCCCTCCCTCGGCGAACGGCACTCTCCCGCGCGACGCGTGGCCGCCGGCGCCCTGGAACGGGCCCGGGCCGCGGAGCCGGAGGAGAGCCCCATGGCCGAAGCCGCCTACATCTACGACGCCATCCGCACGCCCCGATCCAAGGGCAAGGCGGACGGCTCGCTCAACGAGGTCAAGCCCATCGACCTCGTGACCACCCTGCTGCACGAGATGCAGTCCCGCCACGACCTCGACACCGCGCGCGTCGACGACGTGATGCTCGGCTGCGTCGAGCCGGTGATGGAGCAGGGCGCGGTCCTGCCCAAGATCGCCCTGCAGAAGGCCGGCTGGGACGAGACGGTCCCCGGCGCCCAGGTGAACCGCTTCTGCGCCTCGGGCCTCGACACGTTCAACACCGCCGCCGCCAAGGTCGCCTCGGGCTGGGAGGACCTGGTCTGCGCGGGCGGCTACGAGAGCATGTCCCGCGTGCCGATGGGGGCCTCCGGCGGCCCGATGGCCGGCGATCCCGCGACCAACATCCAGACCGGCTTCGTCCCCCAGGGCATCGGCGCCGACCTGATCGCGACGCTCGAGGGCTTCACCCGCGACGACGTCGACGCCTTCGCCATGCGCTCCCAGCAGAAGGCGGCCGCCGCGCGCGACGCGGGCTGGTTCGACCGCTCGGTGGTGCCGGTGAAGGATGAAAGCGGCCTCGTCATCCTGCAGCGCGACGACTTCATCAAGCCCAACACCGACATGCAGGCGCTGGGGGGCCTGAAGCCCTCCTTCGCCGCTCCGGGCGCCATGGGCTACGACACCATCGCGCTGGCGAAATACCCCCATGTCGAGCGCATCGACCACGTCCACACCCCTGGCAACAGCTCGGGCATCGTCGACGGCGCGTCCCTCGTCATGGTGGGCAACGAGGCGGTGGGCAAGGACCTGGGCCTGACGCCCCGCGGCCGGGTTCTGGCGATCGCCCTGACCGCCTGCGAGCCCACCATCATGCTCACCGGCCCCGGCCCGGCCTCCAAGAAGGCTCTGGCGAAAGCCGGGCTGACCATCGACGACATCGACCTGGTCGAGATCAACGAGGCCTTCGCCTCCGTCGCCCTGCGGCTGCAGCGGGACCTGGATGTGCCCGATGAAAAACTCAACGTCGTCGGCGGCGCCATCGCCATGGGTCACCCGCTGGGCGCCACCGGCGGCTGCCTGGTGGGCACGATGCTCGACGAGCTGGAGCGTCGGAACCTCAAGCGCGCGCTGATCTGCATGTGCGTGGGCGGCGGCATGGGCATCGCCTCGATCATCGAGAGGGTCTGAGGAATGGAAGATTTCCGTTACGAGAAGGACGAGGACGGCATCGTCGTCGTCACCATGGACATGCAGGGCCAGGGCGCGAACACGATGACGCCCGCCTACAAGACGGGCATGACCGCGATCATCGACCGCCTGTATGCGGAAGAGGGCCTCAAGGGCGTCGTCATCGCCTCGGGCAAGAAGACCTTCTTCGCCGGCGGCGACCTCAACGGCCTTTTGGCGACCGAGGAGGTCGATCAGGCCTATTTCGACGATCTCCAGAAGAACAAGGGGATGCTCCGGCGGATCGAGAAACTGCCCGTCCCGGTGGTCGCCGCCATCAACGGCGCGGCGCTGGGCGGGGGCTACGAGATCTGCCTCGCCTGCAACCGCCGCATCATCCTCGACACGCCGGGCGCCATCACCGGCCTGCCCGAGGTCACCCTCGGCCTGCTCCCCGGCGCCGGCGGCGTGGTCCGCACCACCGCCCTGCTCGGCCTGGAAAAGGCTCTGCCGGTGGTGATGGAGGGCAAGCCTCACGCGCCGAAAAAGGCCCTCGCGCTCGGCATGGTCGACGAGATGGTCGCCACGCAGGAAGAGCTGATCCCCGCCGCGAAAGCCTGGATCAAGGCCAACCCCGGCGCCCACGCCCAGCCCTGGGACCAGAAAGGCTTCCGCTACCCCGGCGGCGACGCGACCTCGCCCAAGGTCCGCCAGATCGCCTCGGTGGCCCCCACCCTGCTGATCAAGAAGACCCGCGGCCTGATGCCCGCGCCCGAGCGGATCCTGGACGTGGCGGTCAACTCCATGCGCATGGGCTTCGACTCCGCCCTGCGCGACGAGTCCCGCCAGTTCCTGCGCCTGGTGGTCTCGAAGGAGGCCAAGGCCGCCATCACCACCTTCTTCTTCGGGAACCAGGCCATCAAGGGCGGCAAGTTCCGCCCCAAGGCCGAGAAGTGGAAGGCCGGGTCCTCCGCCGTCCTCGGCGCCGGCATGATGGGCGCCGGCATCGCCTACGCCCACGCCGCCCGCGGCCTGCCGACCGCGCTGAAGGACACCGACCTCGCCAACGCCGAGAAGGGCAAGGCCTACTCGGCCAAGCTCGTCGAGGGCGCCAGGGCCAAGGGCCGGATGGACGACGCCAAGGCCGAGGCCCTGCTCGCCAACATCCGCCCCACCGACGCCGACGACTACGAGAACGTCGACATCATCGTGGAAGCCGTCTTCGAGGACATCGCCCTGAAGGAGCAGGTGATCCCCGCGACCTTCCCCAAGCTGTCCCCGACCGGCATCTACGGCTCCAACACCTCGACCCTGCCGATCTCGATCCTGGCCGAGGCGGCGCCCGACCCCAGCCGCTTCATCGGGATCCACTTCTTCTCGCCCGTCGACAAGATGGCCGTCGTGGAACTGATCCTGGGGGAGAAGACCTCGGACGAGACGCTGGCCAAGGCCTATGACTACGTCCAGCAGATCGGCAAGACGCCGATCGTGGTCAACGACAGCCGCGGGTTCTTCACCTCGCGCGTCTTCGGCACCTTCATGAACGAGGGCATGGCGCTGCTGATCGACGGCATGGCCCCCGCGATGATCGAGCGGGCCGCCTGGAAGATCGGCATGCCCGTCGGCCCCCTGCAGGTGCAGGACGAGGTCTCGATGGTGCTCTCCGAGCGGGTCCGCGAAACCCACCGCAAGCTCGACGAGCGCCTCGGCGTCACCGACGGCTTCCCGGTGAAGAACGAGGCTTCGGCGGCCATCGCCCCGAAGATGGTCGCGCTCGGCCGCGGCGGGCGCCACTACGGCGGCGGCTTCTACGACTACGGTCCCGAAGGGCGCAGCCTCTGGCCCGGCCTCAGCCAGTTCATGACCGGCAACGGCGGCGTGACCATGGACGAGGCCCAGGACCGGATGCTCTACCGCCAGGCGATCGAGACCCTGCGCTGCCTCGACGAGGGCGTCCTGCGCTCCGAACACGAGGCCAACATCGGCTCGATCATGGCCATCGGCTTCCCCGCCTGGACCGGCGGCGCCCTGCAGTTCATCCGCGGCGTGGGCGTGGACGCCTTCGCCCGCCGCGCCGAGGAACTGGCCGACGCCTGGGGCGAGCGCTTCCGCGTGCGCCCCGAGGCCTACGACAAGCTGCGCGAAACGACGGCCAAGGCCGCCTGACCGCGACCCCGAACCACCCTTCCGGCCCCCCGCCCACCGGGCGCGGGGGCCGGTCCCGTCAGAGCGCCCCCGCAAGGCGCCCCCCCTTGGGAGGACCCCCATGATCGCCCGCACGCTTTACGAAGAAGACCACGAGATGTTCCGCGACTCCGTCCGCAAATGGGTCGCGGCCGAGGTCACCCCCCACGTCGAGACCTGGCGCGAGAACGGCCAGGTCAGCCGCGAGGTCTGGAAATCCGCCGGCGCGCAGGGCTTCCTGTGCATGTACGCCGACGAGAAATACGGCGGCGCCGGCATCGACGACTTCCGCTACGACATGATCCTGATCGAGGAGATGGCGATGGCGGGCGCGAGCTCGGGCTTCGCCGCCTCGCTGCACAACCGCGTCGTCGGCCCCTACCTGCACAAGTTCGGCACCGACGACCAGCGCGACCGCTTCATGGCCGGCTGCGTCTCGGGCGAGACGCCGCTCGCCATCGCCCTGACCGAGCCGGGCACCGGCTCCGACCTCGCGGGGATGAAGACCCGGGCCGAGGACAAGGGCGACCACTGGCTGATCAACGGCCAGAAGACCTACATCTCCAACGGCCAGATCGCGAACCTGATCGTGGTCGCCGCCAAGACCGACCCGGACAAGTCCCACGCCGTCGGCCTGTTCCTGGTCCCCGGCGACACCCCCGGCTTCCAGCGCGGCAAGAAGCTGCGCAAGATGGGCGGCCACGGCCAGGACACGTCGGAGCTGTTCTTCGACAACGTCAAGGTCCCCAAGGAGAACGTGCTGGGCGACCCGACCGGCGGCTTCAAGGTGATGATGAACAACCTCGCCGAGGAGCGGATCATCTCCGCCGTCGGCTCCCTCTCGGCCGCCGAGCGCTCGTTCCAGATCACGCTGCAGTACATCAAGGAGCGGACCGCCTTCGGCAAGCCGATCGGCCTGTTCCAGAACTCGCGCTTCAAGATGAGCCACCTGCGCACGCGCCTCGACGCGACCTGGGCCTTCCTCGACCACTGCGCCCTGCAGCACGTCAACGGCAAGCTCACCTCCGAGCTCGCCGCCGAGATCAAGCTCTTCGCCTCCGAGACGCAGGCCGAGACGGTGGACGAGTGCGTCCAGCTCCACGGCGGCGCCGGCTACATGGACGAATACGAGATCGCCAAGCAGTACGTGGACGCCCGCGTCACCCGGATCTTCGCCGGGTCTTCGGAGATCATGAAGGAGATCATCGGCCGCGGCCTGGGTCTCGACGACCGCAAGAGGAACCACTGACATGCCCGGACCGCTCGAAGGACTGAAGCTGATCGAGATGGCCGGCATCGGCCCGTGCCCGCTCGCCGGCCAGCTGATGGCCGACCTCGGGGCCGAGGTCATCGTCATCGACCGCAAGTCGGGGGGCGAGCGCCCCTCCGACGTCAACAACCGCAACAAGAAGTCGGTGGCCCTGAACCTCAAGACGCCCGAGGGCGTCGAGGCGGCGCTGGCGCTCATCGCGTCGGCCGACGCCCTGATCGAGGGCTTCCGGCCGGGCGTGATGGAGCGCATGGGGCTGGGCCCCGACGTGTGCCTCGCGAAGAACCCCGGCCTCGTCTTCGGCCGGATGACCGGCTGGGGGCAGGACGGGCCGTGGAGCCAGATGGCGGGCCACGACCTCAACTACGTCTCGCTGACCGGCGCGCTGGGGATGATGGGCAAGAAGGGGCAGGAGCCGACCCCGCCCCTCAACCTCGTCGCCGACTACGGCGGCGGCACCATGTTCCTGATCTTCGGCGTGCTGTCTGCGCTGTGGGAGCGGTCGAAGTCCGGCAAGGGCCAGGTGGTCGACGTGGCCATGATCGACGGCGTGGCGGCGATGACCGGCATCTTCCGCAACCTGATGGCCGCCGGCCGCTGGGGGCCCGAGCGCGAGAGCAACATGCTCGACGGCGGCGCGCCCTACTACCGCTGCTACGAGACCAAGGACGGCAAGTACATCTCGGTGGGCTCGATCGAGCCGCAGTTCCACCGCGAGATGATCGAGAAGGCCGGCCTCGACCCCGCGGACAACGAGACCCAGGACGACAAGGCCGTCTGGGAGAAGCGCCGCGCGGCCTACGAGGCCCATTTCAGGACCAAGACCCGCGACGAGTGGGAGGCGATCTACGCCGGCGGCGACAGCTGCGTGGCGCCGGTGCTGACCCCGCAGGAGGCCGAGACGCACCCCCACAACGTGGCGCGCAACGCCTACCTCGAGGTCGGCGGCGCCACGATGGCGAGCCCCGCCCCCCGCTTCGACCGCACCCCGGCCCCGACGCCGAAGCCCGCCCGCCCGATGGGCGCGGACACCGAAGCCGCCCTGACCGCCGCCGGCGTCTCGGCCGAGGATCTCGCCCGCCTGAAGTCGGCCGGCGCGCTCTCCTGAGGCGTCGCGCCTGAGGCCTCGGGCGCGCCTGCGCGCGCCCCCGCCCCCCTGCCCGCCACCGGCGGGAGAGGGGGCGCCCGGCCGCGCCGCCTCGCCCTGACCAGACCCCCGAGCCCCGTCGCGCATCCCGCGGCGGGGCTCGACGCTTCCGCGGCGGCGCGCCGCCGCGACCCTGGGCCCGACGCTCCGCCGGCCTATCTTCAGCCCCCGCCCGCCGTTTCCAAAGGGACCGCCCATGCGCTCGCTCGTTCCCCCTCCCGGCCGCCTCGCCGCCGCCCTCCTCCTGGCGGCGGGCCTCGCCTCCCCGGCGCTTGCAGACGAGGCCGCGGGCGTGCAGCCCGTCTCCGGCTTCGAGCTCGAGCGCTATCTCGGCCTCTGGCACGAGATCGCGGTGATCCCGAACTGGTTCCAGTCCGATTGCGCCGCCGCCACCACCGCGACCTATGCGCCCGCGCAGGACGTCGACGGCATCGAGGTGATCAACAGTTGCCTCGAAGCGGACGGCGCCCGCGCGACGGCCGAGGGCCGGGCCCGCTTCACCGGCGCCTCCGACCGCGGCGCGCTCGAAGTCGCCTTCGTGAGCGTGCTGGGAACCTGGCTCTGGCCGCTCTCGGGCGACTACATCGTCTTCGCGCTGGACCCGGACTACCAGTGGACCGCGATCGGCCATCCGTCGCGCGACTACGGCTGGATCCTGGCGCGCGACGAGACCCTGCCGCCCGAGACCCTGGCCGGGATCCGCGCGCGCTTCGTGGCGGCCGGCTACGACCCCTGCGCCCTGCTCATGTCGCCCCGGGCCGTCGGCGACCCCCGCACCCCGCTCTGCGAGCTGCCCTGAGCCCCGCGTCCGCGCAGGCCTCGCCGCGCGGAGCGTCGCTCCTCGCGCGGAAGCTGCGCCCGCGCCTTGGAACCTTTCGCCGCGGGGCGGTTTACATCGCGCCCGACAGTTGCGACCTTGGACCCGGAGCGACCGAGCACCCGCGCGCCGCGCGGCCTCGGCAAATTCACCCCCCCCGCCGAAAGGACATCTCATGACTCAGGCGAAGCCGGGCGACACGCTGCATCTTCACTACACGGGCAAGCTGGACGACGGCGCCGTGTTCGACAGCTCCGAGGGGCGCGATCCGCTGACCTTCCAGCTGGGCTCCGGCCAGATCATTCCCGGGCTCGAGGCCGGCGTGACCGGCATGGAAGTCGGCGAGAAGCGCACCGTGCGCATCGAGCCCGCCGAGGCCTATGGCGAGCACGATCCCGCCCGCGTCCAGGCCGTCGAGCGCGCCGCGGTCCCCGACCACATCCCCACCGAGCCGGGCACCCAGCTTCAGGTGCAGCTCCAGGACGGGCAGATGATGAACGTCACCGTGGCCAAGACCACGGAGACCGAGCTCTACCTCGACGCCAACCACCCGCTCGCCGGCAAGGCCCTGACTTTCGACGTCGAGCTGGTCGAGATCGCCTGAACGGGGCCCGGGATCGCCCGGGCCCCCGCGGCGCAGGAAAGGGGCGAGCCCGACGGCTCGCCCCTTTCCATCTCCGGACGCGCCCCGACGGGGTCCGTCCCGCGCGCCCCCGGACCCCGACCGCCCGCGGACCCCGGGCGGCGGGCGCGCGGCAAGGCAGGCCGCCGCCCCCATGATCCCGCCGACACCGCGGGCCCCGGGCGCGCAGGAGCGCGGACGGCGGCGGGCGCGCCCCGCCCGGTCCCCGGCGTCGCGGCCCTGCCTGGCGCGGTTGACTTCGGGTCCCGCGCGGGGGAGCGCTTGGGCGCCCGCTCGCCGGCCCCCTGCCCGATCTCCCGGAGGATCCCATGTCCCTGATCGTCATCACCGGCGCCGCCCGCGGCATCGGGCTGGAGATGGCCCGCCAGGCCCGCGCCCGCGGCGACGAGGTGCTGGCGCTGGTGCGCGACCCCGCGGCCGCGGCGCTCGCCGGGACCGGCGTGCAGGCCCTGCCCCTCGACGTGACCGACCCCGACGCCTTCGCGGCGCTGGCGCCGAAGCTCGAGCAGGCGCTCGCCGGCCGGCGCGTCGACCTCGCGGTCTGCAACGCCGGCGTGCTGCTGGGGCGCGGGGCGCTGCCCTCGGCCCCCACGCCCGCGCAGTGGGCCGAGAGCTTCGCGGTCAACGTCGCCGGCGTGTTCCTGACCGCGACGACCCTGCTCCCGTTCCTCGCGCGGCCGGGGGGGCGGCTCGCGGTGATCGGCTCGGCGATGGGCAGCCAGGCGCGCGCGCCCGGGGGCAGCTACGCCTACCGCGCCTCCAAGGCCGCGGCGCTGAACGTGGCGCGCAACCTCGCCGCAGACCTGAGGGCCGAGGGGATCGCGGTCGGCTGCTGGCACCCCGGCTGGGTGCAGACCGACATGGGCGGCGCCTCGGCCGAGGTCGCCCCCGCCGCCTCCGCCGCCGGCCTGCTCGCGCGGTTCGACGCGCTGACGATGGAGACCACCGGCGTCTTCGAGGACTGGCAGGGCGCCCCGATCCCGTTCTGACGGGATCCGCGGCGCGCCCCGCCCCGCGGCGGCGGGGTCAGTCGAAGCCGCCCCGCGGCGGCAGGGTCAGGCGAAGCCGCCCTGGGCCGAGAGCTTGGAGGGGTCGACGCCGATCTTGAGCATGGCGCGGCGCCACTTGGCGTCGTCGTCCGGGCCGAACACCAGCTCGGGGTCGGAGGGGCAGACCAGCCAGCCGTTGGCCTGAAGCTCCTGCTCGAGCTGCCCGGGCGCCCAGCCCGCGTAGCCCAGCGCCAGCACCGCGCGGCGCGGGCCCTTGCCCGCCGACATGTCGCGCAGGATGTCCACCGTCGCGGTCAGCGCGAGACCGCAAGCCAGCGGCTTGGTGGCGCCCGGCGCCTCCCAGTCGTCGGAGTGCAGGACGAAGCCGCGCCCCATTTCCACCGGGCCGCCGAAGTGGACCGAGAATTCCTCCGCCCCCTCCCCCGGCTTCACGCCCACCTGCTTGAGCAGGTCGGAAAAACTGAGCTCTTTCGCGGGCTTGTTCACGATCAGCCCCATGGCGCCGTCGTCGCCGTGGGAGCACATGAAGATGACCGTCTGCGCGAAACGGGGATCGCCCATGGCGGGCATGGCGACCAGCAGCTCGCCCTCGAGGGGGCCGCCGGCTCGGGGCTCGGCCTCTGGGGCCGCGTCTGCGGAGGGGACCGTCGTCATGCAGAGAATGATGGACCTCCCACCCCCCCTCTTCAACGGTTGGATGGCGAAATATGCGCCCGCCGGGATGGGTTCGCCGGAACGTGACTTCCGGGGATCGCGCCACGGGGCTATCTGGATGACATGAACCGTTCGCACCGCCCTCTCCGCCGCGGCCTCGCCGCGCTCGCCCTCGCCGGCCTCGCGCTCGCCCTGCCCTCCGCGCAGGGCGCGCAGGCGGGCGGCCCGGCGCGCAGCCTCGCCATCGCCTGGAGCGCGCAGGAAGGCGCGGGCCCCGTGGGCGAGACGGCGCGCGCCCAGCGCTCGGACCTGCGCCTGCTGGCCGGGTGGGAGACCGAGGACGGCGGGCGCATGGCGGGCCTGACCATCCGCCTCGACGACGGCTGGAAGACCTACTGGCGCGTGCCCGGCGACGCCGGCATCCCGCCGGAGTTCGACTGGAGCGGGTCGGAGAACGTCGCCTCGGTCGAGGTGCTGTGGCCGCGCCCGGTCGCCTTCGATCTCTTCGGCATGACCACGCTGGGCTACAAGCAGGAGGTGACGCTGCCGCTGAAGGCCGTCCCCGTCGATCCCGCCAAGCCGATGGTCCTGCGGCTGAGCCTCGCCTACGGCGTCTGCGCCGACATCTGCATGCCCGAGATGGCGGAGGTGGCGCTGCCGCTGGGGGGCGCGCCGAACCGGGGCCTCGCCCCGATCGAGGCGGCGCTCGCGGCGCTGCCCGAATCTCCCGCCTCGACCGGCGCCCGTCTCGCCGGCTGCCGCCTGACCGGCGAGGGCGACGCCCGCCGGCTGGAGGCGAGCCTGCGCCTGCCCTCCCCGCCCCGCGGCCCGCTGCTGGCCGTGGTCGAGGGGCCGGAGCCGTTGTGGTTCGAGCCCGCGGCGCTGACCGCGGCCCCCGATCTGGGCCGCGACGCGATGCGCCTCAGCGCGCGGCTGGACCCGGCCTCGGGCGCCGCCTGGCTCGACCGGACCGCGCTGCGGGTCACGGTGCTGGGCGCCGACCGCGCCGTGGCCTTCGAGGGCTGCGAGGGCTGAGCCCCGCCCTCCGGGCGCGCCCCGTCGCCCCGGGCCCAGGCCCGCCCGCAGGGCGCCCACGGACCTGCGAATCCCCGCCTTTCCGGCTCTCGCCCCGCCCCCGGCCCACGGGCGCCCCGCGGGCGGGCTCGGCGGGACCGCGCCCGGGGCGGGCGGAGCGCGACGCGCAGGCGCAACAATATGTCCTTCTTTTGGCCACATCGGCGAACTTTATTGCGCAAGATAGTTGCGCAATCGTCTTCGCTGCGCTAGGTGCAGTGCAGCAAGCCCGCCGCTGCGGGCGAATCCGGGCCGGCGTCGCCGGTCCCCCTTCGGGAGAGCCGACATGCTCGACAACCTGCCGCGCGGCACGATCTGCATCGAGGAAATGGAGATCGGCATGTCGCGCTACGTGCTGAAGACGATCACCGACCTCGACATCGAGCTGTTCGCCCAGGTGTCGACCGACCGCAACCCGGTGCATCTCGACGACGCCTACGCCCGCGACACGATCTTCGCCGGGCGCATCGCCCACGGGATGCTGACCGCGTCCCTGATCTCGGCGGTGATCGGCGAGCAGCTGCCCGGCCACGGCACGGTCTACATGGGCCAGTCCCTGAAGTTCCTCGCCCCCGTGCGCCCCGGCGACACGGTCGAGGCGCGGGTGACGGTCGCCGACATCATCCACGCCAAACGCCGCGTCGCCCTTGATTGCGAATGCCGCGTGGGCGACAAGGTCGTCCTCAAGGGCGAGGCGCTGGTTCTGGCGCCCTCCAGCAAGTTCGACTGACCTACACCGGGCGGCCCCGCGGCTTCGCCCGGGGCCTTCCAGGGGACCCGATGCGCCTCATCCGATCCGGGACCGAGATCCGTCCCGAGGACCGCGGCGCCTCCGCCGCCATGGGCAATTTCGACGGCGTTCACCGCGGCCATGCCTCGGTGATCGACCTCGCACGGCAGGAGGGCCGCCCCCTCGGCGTGGTCACCTTCGAGCCGCACCCGCGCGAGGTCTTCGCCCCCGACGCGCCCCCCTTCCGCCTGATGAACGCCCCCGCCCGCCGCCACCGGCTGGAGAAGCTGGGCGTGGACCTCTGCGTGGAGCTCGAATTCGACCGCGCCATGGCCGCGCTCTCGGCCGAGGCCTTCGCCCGCGACATCCTCGCCGGCCGCCTGGGCCTGAGCCGGGTGGTGGTCGGCGAGGACTTCCGCTTCGGCAAGGGCCGCGAGGGCGACGCCGCGATGCTGGCCGAGCTGGGCGCCCGATACGGGTTCGAGGCGGTGACCGCCCCGATGGTCGAGGGCCCCGCCGGCCGGGTCTCCTCCACCGCCATCCGCGAGGCGCTGTGCGCCGGCGACCCCGAGGCCGCCGCCCGGATGCTGGGCCACTGGCATCGCCTGGACGGCACGGTCAGCCACGGCGACAAGCGCGGGCGCGAGCTGGGCTTTCCCACCGCCAACGTGGTGCTCGAGAACCTGCTGCTGCCGAAATTCGGCGTCTACGCGGTCGAGATCGAGGTCTTCGACGGCCCCCATGCCGGGCGATACCCCGGCGCGGCCTCGCTCGGCGTGCGCCCGACCTTCGGGATCAACGCCCCGAACCTCGAGACCTATCTCTTCGACTTCTCCGGCGATCTCTACGGGGCCGAGGTCTCGGTCGCGCTGATCTCCTGGCTGCGCGGCGAGGAGAAGTTCGACGGGATCGAGCCGCTGATCGCCCAGATGCACGCCGACTGCGACCTGGCGCGCGAACGACTCGCCGCCCGCATCGACCCCGCCGCCTGAGCGACCGCCCGGGCGGCTCCCCGCCCGCCCCGCAGGCGCCCCACGGCCCGGCCGCGCAAGCCGTTCGCTCGCAACCGCCCCCCGCGAGCGCCCCGGGCTGGACCCGGGGCCTCTCCCGCCCTCGCGGCCCGTACGCCGCGGGGCCCTCGCAGCCGCGCCCGCCGCGGCGCGCCCCTGCGCCCCGGCCCGGCCGCGCACGCACGCGCACGCCCCGCGCTTGCCCCCCGCCGCCCGCTCGGCTAGCAGCGAAGGCGAAGGAGCCGCCCGATGACCACGCCCGACCCCGCCTCCGCGCCCGTGCATTTCTTCCTGCACGTCCCCAAATGCGCCGGCACCACCGTCGAGCGCCATTTCGAGCGCACCCTGGGCGAGGGCTTCCTGCTGGCGCCGCGCTGGCGCAATCCCCTGCGCGACGTGATCGGCAACCGCTATCCCTCGCTGAGCCTCGAGGACCTGGCGGGCGTCCGCGCCGTCTCCGGCCACTCCCTCTCCCGCTCGCTCTCGGAGAAATTCCCGGGGCGCGAGGTGAAGTGCTCGGTGCTGCTGCGCGACCCGGTCTCCTACCTGGTCAGCTTCTACAACTACCGCTGGGCCCGGCATGAGGAGCGCGGCCAGCCCGCCCCCGGCGCCTTCGACGCCTGGCGCGGCGCCCAGCGGCGCAACCCGATCACGCGCTTCCTGCTGCACCGGTTCTTCGAGGTGGGCTACCCCGGCATCTACCGCCTCTCGACCCGCGCGCGCTTCCTCTACCTCGAGGCCGCCTTCCAGGGCTTCCACTTCGTCGGCGGCTACCGGCGCTGCGACGAGGCGCTGGCCGGCATCTCGCGGGAGCTGGGCGTGGATCCCACGGTCGAGTCCGAGAACGTGGGTCACGTCAAACGCCTCTCCGCCGCCGACCTGAGCGAGGCGCAGATCGCCGCGATCCTGACCGAGAACGCCGCCGACGCCCTGCTGTTCGAGCGCTGGAAGGACCGGGGCTTCGAGCGCGCCGCCAATCCCGCCGACCCCGAGGGCGCCGCCCGCGCCCTGCCCGGGCGCGACCTGGCCGCCAACCTCGCCGCCGACGTCGAAAGCGCCGTCCGCCGCAAGCTCTGGCGCGGCTGAGGCCGCCCGGCCCCCGGTCCCCCACGCGCCCCCGCCCGCCCCGCCGCGCGGGCGCGCCCTCGCCCCGGGCGCTGCGCCCGACGCGCGGCGCCGCGCCCCCGGCGCGGCGTCGAACCTCGCCGCCATCGCCGCGGCACGCCTTGCCCGCGCAGGCTGCGCCGCTATGATGCCCGCCAGCCGACGTCCCCCCCTGAGAAGAGGCCCGCATGAGCATCGACGCGCCCGAGACCGAGATCGTCGAGAAAACCCGCATCGCCTGCGACGGCGGCGGCCCGGGCATGGGTCATCCGCGCGTCTGGCTGCAGATCCCGCCCGAGGACGGCTTCGTCGAATGCGGCTACTGCGACAAGCGCTTCATCCTCAAGGACGGCCCGGCCGACACCGGAACCGCCGACACCGGCGCGGCCTCGTAAGGCCCCGCGCCCCCAAAGCGACAGGAGGGGCCCGATGGGACCCGGCGATCGTCTCGAGCTGATCGACGGCTCGGGCTTCATCTTCCGCGCCTATCACGCGCTGCCCGCCCTCACCCGCAAGTCCGACGGACTGCCCGTCGGCGCGGTGGCGGGCTTCTGCAACATGCTCCAGAAGATCCTCGAGGCGCGCGCCGCCAACGACGCCGAGGCCCCGACCCACGCCGCGGTGATCTTCGACTACTCGGCGAAGACCTTCCGCAACGACATCTACCCCGAATACAAGGCCCACCGGCCGGAGCCTCCGGAAGACCTGCGCCCCCAGTTCGCCCTGATCCGCGACGCCACCCGCGCCTTCAACCTGCCCTGCATCGAGATGGAGGGCTATGAGGCCGACGACCTGATCGCCACCTACGCCCGCCAGGCGGAGGCCGCAGGGGCGAAGGTCTCGATCGTCAGCTCCGACAAGGACCTGATGCAGCTCGTCACCGACGCGGTCTCGATCGTGAAGCCCGGCCTGAAGGGCGGCGCCGACGAGATCATCGGCGCCGACGGCGTGCGCGAGAAGTTCGGCGTGGGGCCGGATCGGGTGGTCGACGTGCAGGCGCTGGCCGGCGACTCGGTCGACAACGTCCCCGGCGCCCCGGGGATCGGCCTGAAGACCGCGGCGCTGCTGATCAACGAATACGGCGACCTCGACACGCTCCTCGCCCGCGCCGAGGAGATCAAGCAGCCCAAGCGCCGCCAGACCCTGATCGACAACGCAGACCAGGTGCGCATCTCCCGCGAGCTGGTGACGCTCTGCGCCGAGGTCCCGGTCGAGGAGCCGCTGGACGACTTCGCCCTGCGCGACCCGGACCCCGAAACCCTGCTGGGCTTCCTGCGGCTGATGGAGTTCCGCACCCTCACCGCCCGCGTCGCCGAGCGGCTGGGCGTCACCGACCTCCCCGCCCCCGCCGCCCCCGAGGGCGCGAGCCCGGAGGCCAGGGGCGAGACCGGCGGCAAGGCCGCGGACGCCCTGCCCGCCGAGGACTGGCGCGACCCCGCCCTGACCGCCCCCATCGACCCCTCGACCTACGAGATCGTGCGCGACGCCGACGCCCTGCGCGCCTGGATCGCCCGGATCGAGGACCGCGGCGAGGTCGCCATCGACACCGAGACCACCTCCCTCGACGAGATGGTGGCCGAGCTCGTCGGCGTCTCCCTCTCCGTCACGCCGGGCGAGGCCTGCTACGTCCCCCTCGCCCACATGACCGGCGACGGCGACCTGCTGGGCGCGGCCGAGAAGGCCCCCGGCCAGATGGACCGCGAGGAGGCGCTGGAGATCCTGCGCCCGATGCTGGTGGATCCTGCGATCCTCAAGATCGGCCAGAACCTGAAATACGACCTCAAGGTGCTCGCCCGCCACGGCACGCCGGTCAGCCCCATCGACGACACCATGCTGATCTCCTACGCGCTCGACGCAGGCCTGCACGGGCACGGCATGGACACGCTCTCGGACAAGCATCTCGACCATCGCCCGATCCCGATCAAGGACCTCCTGGGGACCGGCAAGGCCGCGATCACTTTCGACCGGGTCGAGATCGACAAGGCCGCCCCCTACGCCGCTGAGGACGCCGACGTCACGCTCCGCCTGCACCGGATCCTCAAGCCGCGCCTCGCGCGCGAGGGCCTCGCCTCGGTCTACGAGGTGATGGAGCGCCCCCTGGTCCCCGTGCTGGCGCAGATGGAGATGGCCGGCATCAAGGTCGACCGCCAGCACCTGAGCCGCCTCTCGGGCCGCTTCGCCCAGCGCATGGCCGGCCTCGAGGCCGAGATCCACCAGCTGGCGGGCGACAAGTTCAACGTCGGGTCCCCCAAGCAGCTCGGCGAGATCCTGTTCGAGAAGATGGACCTCCCCGGCGGCAAGAAGGGCAAGAACGGCGCCTGGGGCACCGGCGCCGACGTGCTCGAGACGCTGGCCGCCGAGCAGGGCTCCGAGCTCGCCTCGCGAGTGCTGGACTGGCGCCAGGTCTCGAAGCTGAAATCCACCTACACCGACGCCCTGCAGGAGCATATCAACCCCGAGACGGGGCGCGTGCACACCTCCTTCAGCCTGGCCGCGACCACCACCGGGCGGCTCGCCTCGACCGATCCCAACCTTCAGAACATCCCCGTGCGCACCGAGATGGGCCGCGAGATCCGCGCGGCCTTCATCGCCGAGCCCGGGAACGTGATCCTGTCGCTCGACTACTCCCAGATCGAACTGCGCATCCTCGCCCATATCGCGGGCATCGAGGCGCTGAAGCAGGCGTTCAGGGATGGCCAGGACATCCACGCGATGACCGCCTCCGAGGTCTTCGGCGTGCCGATGGCGGAGATGACGCCCGAGATCCGCCGCCAGGCCAAGGCGATCAACTTCGGCGTGATCTACGGCATCTCGGCCTTCGGGCTCTCCAACAACCTGCGCATCCCACGCGACGAGGCCAAGGCCTTCATCGACGCCTATTTCGAGAAGTTCCCCGGCATCAAGGCCTACATGGACGCGACCGTCGCGGGGGCGAAGGAGACCGGCTACGTCTCCACCCTCTTCGGCCGGCGCATCCACACGCCCGAGATCGGCGCCAAGGGTCCGCGCGCCGGTTTCGCCCAGCGCGCGGCGATCAACGCCCCGATCCAGGGCTCGGCCGCCGACATCATCCGCCGCGCGATGATCCGGGTGCCCGCCGCGATGGCCAAGGCCGGACTCGCCGGCCGCATGCTCCTCCAGGTCCACGACGAGCTTCTCTTCGAGGTCCCTGAAGCGGAGGCCGAGGCCACCATCGCCACGGTCCGCAAGACCATGGAGGGCGCGGCCCTCCCCGCCGTCGACCTCGCCACGCCCCTGGTGGTCGACGCCGGCCAGGGCGCGAGCTGGGCCGAGGCGCACTGAGCCCGTCCCGCGCCGGCGCCCGGGCCCACAGGCGCCCTGCGGGCGGGCCTGGCGGCGTCGCGCCCGGCGCAGCCGCCCGCCTCTCCAGGCGCCCCCGGCGCCCGGCCCGCCCCGGTCGCGAAGCGCCTGTTTCCCGGAGCCGTCCGTCGCTGATGCCGATCAGAGCGACTCGCCGGGAGCGGTCAAGGATCGCGAAGCGACCCGCGCTTGCGCGGGCTTGTCCTTGACCGCTCCCGGCGAGTCGCTCAGGCATCTTCAGCGACGGGCGGATCCGGGGAACAGGCGCGGCCCTGTTTCCGGGTGAGATCCCGAGCGTCCCCTCGCTCCGCAAACGCGCGCCCCACGCAATCGTGCGCCCCCGCGCGCTGACGCGCGGCCGCGCCGCCGCTATCTCCCTCGGCATGACCCTGACCCGCCGCCCCGTCCTCGCCGCCCTTCTGGCCGCCGTCGCCGCCCCCGCGATTCTGCGCGCCCGCGCGCTCGCCGAGGCCGACCTCGCCCCAGCCGCCGCCCGCGCCTCGGAGCTCGGGCAGCTGCACGCCCTCGCCGTCGCCCACCGGGGCGAGACGATCTACGCCCGCGCCTTCCGCGGCCCCGCGCCGGAGCGTCCGGTGAACGTGAAGTCGGTCTCCAAGACCATCGTCGCCGCGCTGGCCGGCGCCGCCATCGACCGCGGGATCCTGGAGGGGCCCGGGCAGACCCTCGCCTCCGCCGCGCCCTCGCTGATCCCGCAAGGGGCCGACCCGCGCGTCGCGCGGATCACGCTGGGCGACCTGCTGAGCCTGCGCGCGGGGCTCGAGCGCACCTCCGGCCCCGGCTACGGCCCCTGGGTGCAGAGCTCGAACTGGGTCCGCCACGCCCTCACCCGCCCCTTCGTGGACGCGCCGGGGGGGCGAATGCTCTACTCCACCGGCTCCACCCACGTGCTGGGCGCCGTCATCGCCGAGGCCGCGGGCCGCGACCTGCGCGCCCTCGCGCGGGCCTGGCTGGGCGAGCCGCTCGACATCGCCTTCCCCCCCTGGACCCGCGACCCCCAGGGCCGGTTCATGGGCGGCAACAACATGGCGATGTCCCCGCTCGAGATGCTGCGCTTCGGCGAGATGGCGCGCCAGGGCGGCCGCTGGCAGGGCGCGCAGGTGCTGCCGCAGAGCTGGCTCGAGGCCTCCTGGACCCCGCGCGGCCGCTCGCCCTTCTCGGGCGACGCCTACGGCTACGGCTGGTTCCTCTCCGAGGCCCGCGGCCACCCGCTCGCCTACGCCCGCGGCTACGGCGGCCAGGCGATCTACGTGATCCCCGAGCTGGAGCTGACGGTCGCCGTCACCTCCGACCCCGACCGCCCCGCCCGCTCGCAAGGCCATTTCGGAGACCTCAACGCCCTCGTGGCCGACGAGATCGTGCCCGCCGCCGAACGCCTCGCCTGAGGTCGCGCCGGCGCGCCCGCCCGGCCGGCCCCACGGCCGACCGCCGGACCGCCGCCGCGCGCCGACCGCCTGCCCTGCGCGCGCCCGTCGCGCGGCGGCGCCGGCGCCGCAGGCGCCGGCTACCCGGTCCAGGCTCTCGAGATGGTCGGCCCTCCGGGCGTCCGCGCGCGGCGCGCCCGCCCCCGGGCCCGACGCCGGTCCGCCGTCGCGGGCCGATCGCCCGCCCCGGGCACGCCCGGGACGCGGCGGCGCCCGGGCCGCAGGCCCGGGCCCTCAGGGTTTCGCGAAATCACGGGCGTTCGCCAGCGACGGCACCCGGCCGCGGGCCTTCGCCACCTCGGCCAGATCCAGGTCGACCAGCGTCGCGCCGATCTCCTCGCCCGCGTCCGCCAGCACCTCGCCCCAGGGGGCGACGGCCATGGAATGCCCGTAGGTCCTGCGCTGCCGCCCCTCCGCGACCGCCACCATCGGGTGCGTCCCGGTCGAGGCCGGGGCCAGCACGAAGCAGCCGGTCTCGATCGCCCGCGCGCGCATCAGCGGCTCCCAATGGGCGGCCCCTGTGGGCTGGGTGAAGGCCGAGGGGATGGTCAGGATCTCCGCCCCCGCCTCGGCCAGCGCGCGATAGAGCGCGGGGAAGCGCAGGTCGTAGCAGATCGTCATCCCGATCCGCCCCCAGGGCGTGTCGGCGACCACCGCCTGCCCGCCGGGCCGGTAGGCGGCGGATTCGCGATAGCTCTCGCCCTCGCCCACCTCGACGTCGAACATGTGGATCTTGTCGTAGCGCGCCACGATCCCGCCCGCGGCGTCGATCAGGAAGCTGCGGTTCACGAACCGCCCCTTCGGGAACCCCTCCTCCGGCGGCGCCTTCAGCGCCAGCGAGCCGACCAGGATCCAGATCCCCAGCTCGGCGGCCAGCGCCCGGTAGCCCGCGAGGCTCTCGTCCGCCTCCTCGGGCTTCAGCACCTCGGCCTGCAGGGCGCGCGAGAAGGTGACCATGTTGGTCACCTCCGGCGTCAGCGCCAGCTGCGCGCCCCGCGCCGCCGCCTCGCGGATCAGCGCCGAGGTCGCGGCCAGGTTCTGCGCCGGCACGTCCGAGGCGCAGGTCTGGATCAGCGCGACCCTCAGCGTGCCCGCCATCAGGCGACCATCGCGTCGAGCCTGCCCTCGCGCTCCAGCGCGTGCAGCTCGTCGCAGCCGCCGACGCCTTCGCCCGCGATGAAGATCTGGGGCACGGTGCGCCGGCCGGCGGCGCGCTCCATCATCTCCTCGCGCGCGCCGGGCACGGAGAACACGTCGTACTCGACGTAGGGGATCCCCTTCTGGTCCAGCAGGCGCTTGGCGCGCACGCAGAAGCCGCAGATGGGGCTGGTGTAGATCTCGACCTGTTTCATTCCGAACCTTCGCTCTGCCGGGCAGAGAATATGGGCCCGTCGGCCTCCGGCGCAACCCGCGCGAGGCAGAGCGCGTCGACGCGCACCGCCCCCGCCGCCCGCAGCGCCGCCGCGCATGCCGAGAGCGTGGCGCCCGAGGCATAGACGTCGTCGACCAGCAGCACCGCGCGCCCCTCGACCCGCGCCCGCCGGCGCGCGGGCACCGCGAAGGCGCCGGCCTGGTTCGCCGCCCGCGCCTCCCGGCTCAGCCCCCGCTGCATCGGCGTGGCGCGGGTGCGCGCCAGCAGGTCCGCGCAGCAGGGCGCCCCGGTGCGGACCGCGATCCGCCGCGCCAGCTCCGCCGACTGGTTGAAGCGCCGGCCCAGCAGGCGGCGCCAGTGCAGGGGCACGGGCGCGATCACGTCCGCCGCCTCCAGCAGCTCCCGCCCCGCCCGGATCATCCAGGTCGCCGCCGGCCGCGCGATGTCCAGCCGGTCGCCGTGCTTGAGCGCCAGCGTCAGATCCCGCCCCCGCCCCTCGTAGAGCACGGCCGCCCGCGCCCGCCCGAAGGCCAGCGCGCGCCCGAGGCAATGGTCGCAGAACGGCGCGTCCTCGGCCCCCGAGAGCGGCGAGCCGCAGCGGTCGCACAGCGGATGCGAGATGAAGGTCGCCTCGCGCCAGCAGGCGGGGCACAGCGCGTGGGCCTCCTGCACCTCCGCGCGGCACCAGGTGCATTGGGGGGGATAGAGCAGGTCCGCCGCCCCCAGCCACAGCGGCCGCAGCCAGCCGCGCGCCGCGGCCCCGGCGCGGGCGAGGCGCGGGGGCGCCGGCAGGGTCTCCCGCGCGGCGGGCGGATCGATCTCGGGAACGGACGCAACGAGACGGGTCATCGGCGAGCCGGCCTCCTTCCCCTTGCGTCCCGATGCCAATATATCCCGGCGCAGCCGCGGCGCCAGCCCGCGCTGCGCCCCGGATGCAGAGGAAGGAGAGCCGCCCTGCCCCCGAAGCCCGCCCGCCCCCGCGCCGACCGATCCCGGGCCGCCCGGCCCCGCCCCCCCCGGTGCGCGCGATGAGCCAGCCCCCCGACCTCTCCGCCGCCGGCGGCGCGCAGCCCCCCGCGCTCTTCGACCGCGCCCTGTGGCTCGCGCGGCGCGCCCGCCGCGCCCTGCCCCGGCCCGAGGCCCGCTTCCTGCACGAGGCCGCGATCGAGGGCGTGCTCGACCGGCTCTCGATGGTCGCCGACCGGACGTTCCCGAAGGCCGCCCTGGTCTGGCCCGGCGCGCCCGAGTGGGCCCCCGCCCTCGCCGCCCACCCCCGGGTGGGCGCGCTCGAGACCGCGCCCCTGACCGCGGAGGAGGTCCTGCCCCTCGCGCCCGGCGGCTTCGACCTCGCCGTGCTCGGCTTCACCCTGCACTGGGCGAACGACCCGGTCGGCGTGCTGATCCAGATGCGCCGGGCGCTGAAGCCCGACGGGCTGCTGATCGCCTGCGGCCTCGGCGGCGCGACGCTGGCCGAGCTGCGCGAGGCGCTGGCCGAGGCCGAGGCCGCGACCACCGGCGGCCTCTCGCCCCGCATCTCCCCGATGGGCGAGATCCGGGCGATGGGCGCGCTGCTGCAGCGCGCGGGCCTCGCGATGCCCGTCGCCGACGTCGACCGGATCGAGACGAGCTACGCCGACAGCCTCGCGCTGATGCGGGAGCTGCGCGCGATGGGCGAGGCCAACGCCCTGCACGCGCGCAACCGCGCCCCCCTGCGCCGCGAGCTCCTGGCCCGCGCCTGCGCGATCCACGCCGAGCGTCGCCCGGCGGAGGGCGGCCGCGTCGCCGCCGCCTTCGAGATCGTGACCCTCACCGGCTGGGCCCCCGGCCCCGACCAGCCGCAGGCCAGGCGCCCCGGCTCCGCCGTCGCCCGCCTCGCCGACGCGCTGGGCACGACCGAGCGCCCGACCGGCGACAAGCCCCCCCGCTGACCGCGCGCCCCGACCTGACGCCCGGGCCTGCGCCCGCCGCCCGCGCCGCCCCCGCCTGCCCCGCCGCTCGGCCCGCCCCACGCGCCCCCGGCCCCAGGCGCTGCCGGGAGCGCCTGTTCTCCGGAGCCGTCCATCGCGGATGCCGTAAGAGCGACTCGTCCGCCCCGGTCAAGGATCGCGCAGCGACCGGCGAAGCCGGCTTGTCCTTGACCGGGGCGGGCGAGTCGCTCAGGCATCAGACGCGATGGACGGCTCCGGAGAACAGGCGCGGGCTTGTTCTTGGGTGAGTCCGGAGCCCGCCGGAGGCTCCCCCCTCCCCCATCCCTCCCGACGCCTCCACCACGCGCCCCCAGCCAAGCCCGCCCGCAGGGCGCCTGCGTCCCGCCCGCCCCCCCTTGCCCCCGCCCGGGCGACGCGGCATGACGCCCCCAGCGCCCTCGTCGCCATTGACCCGCGTCCGCCTCCCCCTAAGTGCGGGACGCCGGGTCCGTCGCGGGGGCCGCAGGAAACGGAGGGGCCGATGCTCGACGCCAGCCAGATGACCGAAGCCGGAGCCGGCCGGCTCGCCCATGCGCCGGGCGACCATCCCCCGGTTCCCCGCGCGAAGATCGGCGTGATGCTGGTCAACCTCGGCACGCCGCCGGCCACCGACTACTGGTCGATGCGCCGTTACCTGTCGGAGTTCCTCTCCGACCGCCGGGTGATCGACTACTCGCCCCTGTTCTGGCAGCCGCTCCTGCAGCTGGTGATCCTCTCCAAGCGCCCGTTCTCCTCGGGCAAGGCCTACGAGAGCATCTGGAACAGGGAGCGCGACGAGAGCCCGCTGCTGACCATCACCCGCGAGCAGACCGAGAAGCTGCGCGCCCGCCTCGCCGCCGACCTCGGCGAGGGCGTGGTCGTCGACTTCTGCATGCGCTACGGCGAGCCCTCGACGATCAGCCGCGTGAAGGCGATGCAGGCGGCGGGGGCGGAGAAGATCCTGTTCTTCCCCCTCTACCCCCAGTACGCCGGCGCCACCACCGCGACCGCCAACGACGCCTTCTTCCGCGCGCTGATGGAGATCGAGTGGCAGCCCGCCGCGCGCACCGTGCCGCCCTACTACGCCCACCCCCTCTACATCGAGGCGCTGGCGAAGTCGGTCGAGGCCGCCTATGCGGGCATGGACCGTCGCCCCGACGCGCTGGTCACCTCCTACCACGGCCTGCCCAAGCGCTACCTGGTGGAGAAGGGCGACCCCTACCACTGCCAGTGCGCCGCCACCACGCGCCGCCTGCGCGAGCGGCTGGGCTTTCCCACCGAGGAGGTCGTGCTGACCTTCCAGTCCCGCTTCGGCTCCGAGGAATGGCTGCAGCCCTACACGGTCGAGGAGGTCGCGCGCCTCGCCAAGGCCGGCAAGACGCATATCGCGATCATGGCCCCGGCCTTCTCGTCGGACTGCGTCGAGACGCTCGAGGAGATCTCCGAGGAGATCAAGGAGAGCTTCCTGCATGCCGGCGGCGAGCGCTTCGACTACATCCCCTGCCTCAACGCCTCCGAGGACCACATGGCGATGATCGAGGCGATCGTGCGCAACGAGCTGCAGGGCTGGATCTGACGCCCCGACGCCAACCGGCGCGGCCCCGCCCGTTGCGGCCGCGCCGCGGCGCCCTATGTCCTTCCCCGAGAGGGAATGGATACGGGAGCGCACAATGGAACTCTTCGCCATACCCTGGATCGTCGCCTTCGGGCTGGTGGTCTGGTGGGCCTCGGTCTGGGGGCGCAGCGTGTTCTGGGCCGTCGTCGGGTCGCTGTTGCTGACGCCGCTGGTCTGGGGAATCGTGCTGCTGATCATGGGCCCCGACCGCGAGGCGATGGGCTGAGGCGGCCGCCGCCGGCCGCGCCGGCCCCTGAAAGCCGCGTCGGGCGCGCCGCATTCCGGCGCCCGACGCGACGTCTTTCGACGCGAACGTCAATCGTTTCTTGATTCCGCGCAGGGCGCGCGGAAGTCTTTTTCCAGCGAGCGGCCGCGCCGCGGCCCGTCGCCGTCCACCTCGCGCCGCGCCCGGCCGTTCCGGCCCGGGCCTCCGACGCCCCTCCCGTACGGCGACCGAGCCCCGCACGCGACCGCCTGCCGCCGCCGGCAAGGCCGCCCGTCCCCTGCCGACGCGCCCGCATCGGAGCCGGACGGACGGAGGACGCCATGAAACTGCTGCCTGCCCTCTTCCAGAAAGCCATCGTGAAGGGTCGGGTCGAGCTGCGCACCCCCGAGGGCGAGACCGTCGTCATCGAGGGCGCCGAGCCCGGCCCCTGGGTCGCGATCCGCATCACCGACCCGACGCTCGACTGGAAGATCCCCCTCAATCCCGAGCTGATCGGCGCCGAGGCGTTCATGGACGGGACCCTGATCGTCGAGGACGGTCCCGAGGGCGGCACCGCCTACGACCTGCTGAGCCTGCTGTTCGAGAACGAGAGCGCCTTCAACCTCTCCGGTCCCCAGGCGCTGGTGCACTGGATCGACAAGGCCTTCCGCCGGATCTGGCAGCACAACCCCGCCTGGCGGTCGAAGAAGAACGCCTCGCATCACTACGACCTCGGCAACGCCTTCTACCGGAGCTGGCTCGACCCCGACCTGCAGTATTCCTGCGCCTACTACCGCGACGGGACCGAGAGCCTGCGCGACGCCCAGATCCTCAAGAAGCGCCACATCGCGGCCAAGCTGAACCTGTCGCCCGGGCAGCGGGTGCTCGACATCGGCTGCGGCTGGGGGGGCATGGCGCTCTATCTCGCCGCGACCGCGGATGTCGAGGTCACCGGCATCACGCTGGCCGAGGAGCAGCTCGAGATCGCCCGCGCCCGGGCGAAGGCCGCAGGCCTCGAGCATCGCGCGCGCTTCGAGCTGATCGACTACCGCGACGTGACCGAGCGCTACGACCGCATCGTCTCGGTGGGGATGCTGGAGCATGTCGGCGTGGGGCACCTGGAGACCTATTTCGCCAAGGTCCGCGACTGCCTGAAGGACGACGGGGTGGCGCTGATCCACACCATCTCCTCGATGAGCCCGCCGGCGGGCACCGGCCCGTTCCTGCGCAAGTACATCTTCCCCGGCGGCTACACCCCCACCCTCTCGGAATGCTCGGCCGCGACCGAGAAGGCGGAGCTGTGGGTGCTCGACTGCGAGGTCTGGCGGCTGCACTACGCCCGCACGCTGCGCGCCTGGCAGGACAACTTCCAGAAGGTGCGCGCCGAGGTCGAGGCGATCTACGACCCGCGCTTCGCCCGGATGTGGGAGTTCTACCTGGCGGCCTGCGAGTGCAGCTTCGCCTACGGCTCCTCGAACGTGCTGCAGCTCCAGATCGGGCGGGCGCGGGACGCGACGCCGCTGCACCGCGACTGGATCTCCTCGGCCGCCGCGGCGCTGGCGCGCAACGAGCCCGAGGCGGTCAGCCGCATCGAGGCCGCCACCGCCCGCGTCTTCGGCGAGACCCCCGCGACGCCCGAGACCGCGCCGGGCCACGTCTACGACGGCCCGCGCGAGGCCAAGGGCTGAGCGAGGCCCGGCCGGGCCGCCGGAGACGCGAAGGACCGCCCCGGGGGGCGGCCCTTTTCGTCCGCCCGGGGGCGGTCCGGACCCCCGCGCGTCCCGGGGGACGCGCGGGCGGTCACTCGTCCTCGAGCCGGGTGACGATCACCGTCACCACAGGCCGCTTGCCCCAGCGCCGCGCGCAGACGGCGCGGACCGCGCGGGAGGCGACCTCCTCGATGTCCTTGTCGGCCCGGCGGCGCTTGGGCAGGCCCTCGACCGCCTCGTCGACGGCCTCGTAGATCATCGCCTCCAGCGGCATCGGCCAGCGCTCGCTCTGCGACGGGCCGCCGATGACGCGGATCTCGGGATCGGCGAGCAGCTCGCCCCCCTCGTCCACCACCAGGGCCGCCACCACGTGGCCCTGGCGGGCCATCTTCAGGCGCGAGCGGACCACGCCGTCCATCGCCCCGATCATGGTGTCGCCGTCGAGGTAGAGACGCCCCGTCGGCACCTGGTCCACGATCACCGGCCGGTCGCCGCCGATCGCCACCACCGTCCCGTTGGGCGCCGGGATCGCCGGCACCTGCAGCGAGGCCGCGAAGGCCGAATGCTCGACCAGGTGGCGATGCTCGCCGTGCATCGGCACCGCGATGCGGGGCTTGAGCGACTCGTAGAGGGCCCGCAGGTCCTCCTTGCGCGCGTGGCCGGAGACGTGGATGCGCCCGGTGAGCTCGGGCGAGCTCTCGTCGACCACGTGCACGCCCCGCTCGGAGAGCTGGTTCCACAGCTTCACCACGCCCGGCTCGTTGCCCGGAATGGTCTTGGAGGAGAAGATCACCATGTCCCCCTCCCCCAGCCGCACGGTGGGGTGGGAGCCGGACGCGATGCGCGCCAGCGCCGCGCGACCCTCGCCCTGGGAGCCGGTCACCAGATAGAGCACATGCTCCGCCGGGACGTCCTTGGCCTCGTAGTCCGAGATCACCTTGGGGAAGTCGCGCAGCAGGCCGGTCTCGACCGCGGCGGAGACCATGCGCTCCATCGCCCGGCCGACCAGCACGATCGCCCGGCCGGCGTCGTTGGCCGCGGTGGCGATCGACTTCAGCCGCGCGACGTTGGAGGCGAAGGTGGTCGCGGCCACCGCCCCCTTGGCCGAGCGGATCAGGTCGGTCAGCGGGCGGATCACCTCGGCCTCGGAGCCGCCGTGCCCCGGCAGGAACACGTTGGTCGAGTCGCAGACCATCGCCTGCACCCCCTTGGACCCGATGGCGCGGAACGCCTCCAGGTCGAAGGGCGCGCCGATCTGGGGATCGTCGTCGACCTTGAAGTCGCCGGTGTGCACGATCCGCCCCGAGGGCGTGTCGATCACCAGGCTGGCGGCCTCGGGGATCGAGTGGGTCACGGGCTGGAAGCGGACCTTGAAGGGCCCGGCCTCGATGGTCTCGCCCACGTCGACGATGTTCAGGCAGCGCGGGTCGACGCCCGCCTCCTCCAGCTTGCGACGGATGTGCAGGCCGGTGAAGGGGCGGGCGTGGATCGGCGCTTTCAGCTGCGGCCACAGGCGGCCGAGGCCGCCGATGTGGTCCTCGTGGGCGTGGGTCGCGAAGATCCCCACCAGCTTGTCGGACTGCTCGGCGATGAAGGAGGGGTCGGCCATCACCAGCTCGATGCCGGGAGAGGTCTCCATGTCGCCGAAGCCGACGCCGCAGTCGACCATGATCCAGCGGCGCTTCGCGCCCTGCCCATGGCCGTAGAGATACATGTTCATCCCGATCTCGCCGGCGCCGCCAAGCGCCACGAAGACCAGGTCGGAGGGGTCGGACATCAAGTCTTGCCTTGTTTATTCAATTCATAGATGGCGGCCAGGCCCCTGAGCGTCAGGTCCCCGTCGACCGCGTCGATCACGTCGG
Source organism: Albimonas pacifica (assembly GCF_900113695.1). Taxonomy (GTDB): domain Bacteria; phylum Pseudomonadota; class Alphaproteobacteria; order Rhodobacterales; family Rhodobacteraceae; genus Albimonas; species Albimonas pacifica. Next base: position 56,827 of record NZ_FOQH01000009.1, read on the forward strand.
TTCCTCGCGCGAACAGCGGCGAGAGACCCCCGGTCGCGATCACCTTCATCTTGCGGCCCCGCTCGTCCATGATCCGACGGCAGAGTCCCTCGATCAGGGATACGTAGCCCCAGTAGATGCCCGATTGCATGCACGCAACCGTATTCAGCCCGATCACCTTCTCGGGCTTGGTCACGTCGATCTCCGGCAGGGCCGTCGCCGCGGTCTCCAGCGCCTTGAGGGCGAGGTTCACGCCGGGCGCGATGATGCCCCCTTCGTAGGCCCCGTCCTCGCCCACCACGTCGATGGTGGTGGCGGTGCCGAAGTCGATCACGATGACCTCGCCGCCGTAGGTCCGCCAGGCCGAGAGCGTGTTGACCAGCCGGTCGGCGCCCACCCGCGTGCCGGGATCGACGCGCACGTCGATGCCCACCGCGGTCTCGGGCTTGCCCACCACGATGGGGCGCACGCCGAAGTAGCGGTCGGCGAGCACCCGCAGGTTGAACATGGTGCCCGCGGCCGTCGAGGAGATCACCACCGCGTCGATCTGCTTGGCCGAGACGCCGTGATGGTCCATCAGCTGGCGCAGCCAGACGAAGTATTCGTCCGCGGTGCGCTTCACATCGGTGGCGCAGCGCCAATCCGCAAGATATGCCGTGCCGTCATGCAGGGCGAACACGCTGTTGGTGTTGCCCACGTCGATCGCCAGAAGCATCGCCCGGTCTCCTCCCGCTCGGCTTCGTCTTTCAGGGAAAGAACACGTCCGCGGCCGCGATTCTGCGCGCGCCCTGCGGGGTGTCCAGAACCAGCCGACCGTCGGGGTCGAGGTCGGCGAAGATCCCCGTGACCGTCTCCCGCGGCAGGCGGGCGACCACGGGCTCGCCCAGGCGCGCGGCGCGGGCGAGGAAGGCGTCGCGCAGGGGCGCGAACCCCTCGTCGCGATAGCGGTCGAACCAGCGCGCGAAGGCGGCGGCGAGCACGGTGAAGGCCGCTTCGGCCGAGGGCGCCGGCACGCCGGCGTCGGCCAGGCTGATCGGCGGAAACGCCGCGGCCGGGTCGCCCGGCGGGCGCGAGGCGAGGTTCACGCCGATCCCGACCGAGATCCAGTCGGGCCGCGCGCCCTGCCCCTCGGACTCGAGCAGGATGCCGGCGATCTTGCCGCCGTTCACGAGCACGTCGTTGGGCCACTTCAGCGCGATCTCGGCGGCGGGCGCGAAGCGCCCCGCCAGATCCGCCACCGCCAGCGCCGAGACGAAGCTCAGCAGCGCCGCCTCCTTGGCCGACATCTGCGGGCGCAGCATCAGCGTGGCGGCGAGGTTGCCGCCCGGGTCCTTCCAGGCGTTGCCCCGGCGGCCGCGGCCGCCGGTCTGCAGCTTGGCCATGATCCAGACCGGCCCCGGCTCGCCCGCGCGGGCTTTCGCCCGCGCGTCGTCCATGGTGGAGCCGGTCTGCTCGTGGATCTCGCGCCCGTAGCCCTCGGGCCAGACGTCCATCTAGTGGATCAGCGAGGCGGCGGCGACCGCCGCGGCCTCCGGCACGCCGAAGAGGTTGATCAGCGGCATGCCGCCCAGCCCGATGACCAGCGCCGAGACGGCCAGCGTCACGCCATGGGCCAGCGGCATCGGGCCGGTCAGCCCCTGCCCGACCTCGTCGAAGAACATGATCTTGACGATGCGCAGGTAGTAGAAGGCGCCGATCACCGAGGCCACCGCCCCCGCCGCGGCAAGCGGGATCATCCCCGCCTCGACCGCCGCGGAGAACGAATAGTACTTGGCCCAGAAGCCCACCAGCGGCGGGATGCCGGCCAGCGAGAAGAACAGCACCAGCATGGCGATGGCCGCGGCCGGACGGGTCCCGGACAGGCCCGCCAGGTCCGAGATCTGGGTGACCGGCTTGCCGTCGCGCTCCATCGTCAGGATGAAGGCGAAGACGCCGACGTTCATGGTCACGTAGATCGCCACGTAGATCAGCAGCGAGGTCGCCCCGTCCGGCGTGCCCGCCGCCAGCCCGACCAGCGCGAAGCCCATGTGGGCGATGGACGAATAGGCCATCAGCCGCTTGATGTTGCTCTGCCCGATCGCGGCGACCGAGCCCAGGAACATGGACGCGATCGCGAGGAACGCGAGGATCTGGCCCCAGTCGTGCGCCGCCCCCCCGAACCCGTCGTAGAGCACGCGGGCGAACAGCGCCGCCGCCGCCGCCTTGGGGGCGGTCGCGAAGAAGGCGGTCACCGGGGTCGGCGCGCCCTCGTAGACGTCGGGCGTCCACATGTGGAAGGGCACGGCCGAGATCTTGAAGGCCAGGCCCGCGCACAGGAACACCAGCCCGAACAGCAGGCCGATCGAGGTCTCATGCTCGGCCACCGCGGCGATGGACTCGAACTTCGTGGCGCCGGTGTAGCCGTAGACCAGCGACGCGCCGTAGAGCAGCAGGCCCGAGGACAGGGCGCCGAGCACGAAATACTTCAGCCCCGCCTCGGTCGAGCGCAGGCTGTCGCGGCGGATCGAGGCGATCACGTAGAGCGCGAGCGACTGCAGCTCGAGCCCCATGTAGAGCACCATCAGGTCCCCGGCCGAGACCATCACCATCATGCCCAGCGTCGCCAGCGCGATCAGCACCGGATACTCGAAGCGCATGATCTTGTGCTTGCGCATGTAGCCGTCCGACAGCAGCAGGATGATCGCCGCGCCGAACAGGATGATCACCTTGGCGAAGCGCGCGAAGGGATCGTCGATGAAGGTGCCGTTGAAGGCGGTGTGCGTCCCGCCCGTCAGACCGTCCACCGCGCCCAGGATCGCGAGGAACAGGGCGGTCAGCCAGGTGATCGGCCCCGACCACTTGTCGCCCTGCCCGTAGGCGCCCGCCATCAGCGCGACCATCGCGAAGATCGCGAGCATCAGCTCGGGCAGGATGACGGAGATGTCTTGGCTCAGCATGTCAGTGCGTCCCCTGCGCGGAATGCCCGCCGTCGCCGTGGCCGCCCTCGGGGGCCTCGGCGGCCTCCATCAGCGTCGGCGCCGCGTCCGCGGTCGTGATGATGCCATGGTCCCGCGCCTCGGCCACCGCCTGGTCGACGCCGCCGACCAGGTGCTCGACCGAGGGGCCGAACACGTCGGTGATCAGGCTGGGATAGACGCCCAGCAGCAGCGTGCCCACGACCAGCGGCGCGAACAGCGCCTTCTCCAGCCGGGTCATGTCGGCGATCTGCTTCAGGCTCTCCTTGATCAGGTCGCCGAAGACGACCCGGCGGTAGAGCCACAGCGCATAGCAGGCCGAGAAGATCACGCCCGTCGCCGCCCCGAGCGCCGCCCAGGTCGAGACCTGGTAGGTGCCGGCCATGGTCAGGAACTCGCCGATGAAGCCCGAGGTGCCCGGCAGGCCGACGTTGCCCATGGTGAACAGCATGAAGATCACCGCGAAGGCCGGCATCCGCACCGCGAGGCCGCCATAGGCCGCGATCTCGCGCGTGTGCATCCGGTCGTAGATCACGCCGACGGTGAGGAAGAGGGCGCCCGAGATGAAGCCGTGGCTCAGCATCTGGAAGATGGCGCCGTCGACGCCCTGCTGGTTGGCCGCGAAGATGCCCATGGTCACGAAGCCCATGTGGGCGACGGAGGAATAGGCGATCAGCTTCTTCATGTCCTCCTGCATCATCGCCACCAGCGAGGTGTAGATGATGGCGACGACCGAGAGGAAGAAGACGAAGTCCGTCATCAGCTCGGAGGCCACGGGGAACATCGGCAGGCTGAAGCGCAGGAAGCCGTAGCCGCCCATCTTCAGCAGGATCGCCGCCAGCACCACCGAGCCGGCCGTCGGCGCCTGCACGTGCGCGTCCGGCAGCCAGGTGTGCACCGGCCACATCGGCATCTTCACCGCGAAGGAGGCGAAGAAGGCGAACCACAGCAGCGTCTGCATGCCGCCCAGGATCTCCCAGCCCATCAGGCTGAAGGGCTCGGCCGAGAACGGGTAGGTCAGCAGCGTGGGGATGTCGGAGGTCCCGGCCTCCCAGTACATCGCCAGCATCGCCACCAGCATCAGCAGCGAGCCGAGCAGCGTGTAGAGGAAGAACTTGAACGAGGCGTAGATGCGGTCCTTGCCCCCCCAGATGCCGATGATCAGGTACATCGGGATCAGGCCGGCCTCGAAGAACATGTAGAACAGGAACATGTCCAGCGCCGAGAACACGCCGAGCATCAGCGTCTCGAGCACCAGGAAGCAGGCCATGTATTCCTTCACCCGGCTCGTGACGTGCCAGGAGGCGCCGATCACGATGGGCATCAGGAAGGTGGTCAGCATCACGAACAGGATCGAGATCCCGTCCACGCCCATCTTGTAGCTGAGCCCCATCAGCCAGGTCCCCTCTTCCACGAACTGGAAGTCGGGGTTGGAGCTGTCGAAGCCGCCGAGGATCACGAGGCTCAGCAGGAAGGTGGCCGTGGTGGTGATCAGGGCCACCACCTTGGCGTTGAGCTGGGCGGCTGCGTCCTCGCCGCGCAGCACCAGGATGAGGACCAGCGCCCCGATCAGGGGCAGGAAGGTCACCAGCGTGAGGATGTTGTCCATCTCAGTGCGCCCCCCCGCCGACGCTCAGCCAGGTGATCAGGATCGAGATGCCGATCAGCATCACGAACGCGTAGTGGAAGACGTAGCCGGACTGGGCCCGGCCCGCGAGCCGGGTGAAGAAGGGCACCACGCCCATCGCCAGCCCGTTGATGGTCCCGTCGACGACGGCGCCGTCGCCCTTCTTCCACAGGGTCCGGCCGATCCACATCGCGGGCCGCACGAAGATCCAGTGGTAGAGCTCGTCGAAATACCACTTGTTGAGCAGGAACTTGTAGAGGCCGTAGTGGCGCTCGGCCAGCTCCCGCGGCAGCGAGGGCGACTTGATGTACATGATCCAGGCCACCAGCAGACCGCCGAGCATCGCCACGAAGGGCGAGAGCTTCACCCAGGCCGGAACGGCGTGGCTGTCATGCATGACGTGGTTGGCCTCGCCCATGAAGAGGGCGACGTTGAACCATTCCTCGGCGCTCTCGCCCCCGATGAAGGGGTAGTAGAACACCATGCCCGCCAGCACCGCGCCCGCCGACAGCAGGTAGAGCGGCCACATCATCACGCCCGGGCTCTCATGCGCGTGGTCGTAATGCTTCTTGTCCCGGGTCTCGCCGAAGAAGGTCATGAACACCAGGCGCCAGGAGTAGAAGGAGGTGAAGGCCGCCGCGATCACCAGCATGGTGAAGGCGAAGCCCGAGGCCGCGTTGTGCGAGGCGTAGGCGCCCTCGATGATCGCGTCCTTGGACACGAAGCCGGCGAAGCCGATCGGCAGGTGGATCAGGTCGTAGCTGAACGGGATGCCGACGCCGGTGATCGCCAGCGTGCCCAGCGTCATGCACAGGAAGGTCACGGGGATCTTGTGGCGCAGGCCGCCGTACTTCCGCATGTCCTGCTCATGGTGCATCGCGTGGATCACCGAGCCCGCGCCGAGGAACAGCAGCGCCTTGAAGAAGGCGTGCGTGAACAGGTGGAACATCGCCGCCTGGTAGTAGCCCACGCCCGCGGCCACGAACATGTAGCCCAGCTGCGAACAGGTCGAATAGGCGATGACGCGCTTGATGTCGTTCTGCACCAGGCCGACCGTCGCGGCGAAGAAGGCGGTCATGCCGCCCACCACCACGATGAAGGTCTGGGTCGCGGGCGCGAACTCCATCACCGGCGACATCCGGCAGACCAGGAACACGCCCGCGGTCACCATGGTGGCGGCGTGGATCAGGGCCGAGACCGGGGTCGGACCCTCCATCGCGTCGGGCAGCCAGGTGTGCAGCAGAAGCTGCGCCGACTTGCCCATCGCGCCGACGAAGAGAAGGAAGCAGGCGAGCTCGGCCGCGTTCCACTCGGTCCACAGGAAGTGGACGGAGGTCCGCGCGAGTTCAGGCGCCGCGGCGAAGATGGTGTCGAGGTCGATGGAGTCGGTGACGAAGAACAGCGTGAAGATGCCCAGCAGGAAGCCGAAGTCGCCCACCCGGTTGACCACGAAGGCCTTCATGGCGGCGGCGTTGGCCGAGGGCTTCTTCCACCAGAACCCGATCAGCAGGTAGGAGGCGACGCCCACCCCTTCCCAGCCGAAGAACAGCTGCAGCAGCGTGTCGCCGGTGACCAGCGCCAGCATCGCGAAGCTGAAGAACGACAGGTAGGCGAAGAAGCGCGGCTTGGCGGGATCCTCCTCCATGTAGCCCATGGAGTAGAGATGCACGAGCGCCGAGACCGAGCACACCACCACCAGCATCACCGAGGTCAGCCGGTCCAGCCGGATCCCCCAGTCCACGGTCAGCGAGCCGCTGTCGACCCAGCGGAACAGGGTCAGCTTCTCGACGCCCTCGGGCAGCGAGAAGAAGACGATCCAGGCGAACAGGGCCGCGACCATCATGATGCCGGTGGTCAGCATCATGGCGCCCTTGTCGCCGAGCATGGTCTTGCCGAAGCCGGCGAGGATGGCCCCCGCCAGCGGCCCCAGCAGGATGAAGAGCGTCAGGCTCTCGAGCATCCCTTATCCCTTCATCATGTTGACGTCCTCGACCGCGATGCTTCCGCGGTTGCGGAAGAAGCAGACGAGGATGGCGAGGCCGATGGCGGCCTCCGCGGCGGCGACGGTCAGCACGAACAGGGTGAAGACCTGCCCGGCGAGGTCGCCCAGGTGGGCGGAGAACGCCACGAAGTTGATGTTGACCGCGAGCAGCATCAGCTCGATCGACATCAGGATGACGATGATGTTCTTCCGGTTGAGGAAGATGCCGAAGATCCCCGTGACGAACAGGATCGCCGCCACGGTCAGGTAGTGCTCGATGCCGATGCCCGCGCTTTCCATCGCGTTCCCTTTCAGCTTGCCGTCCCGCGGCGTGTCGTTCAGAGGCCCTGACCGGGCTTCACGTCCTTCAGCTCCACGGCCTCGTGCCGCTCGCGGTAGATCTGGTTCAGCACGTCCTGGCGCTTGATGCCGGCCTTGTGGCGCAGCGTCAGCACGATGGCGCCGATCATCGCCACCAGCAGCACCAGGCCGGCGAGCTGGAACAGCAGCACGTAGTCCGTGTAGATCAGCCGCCCGAGCGCGCGGGTGTTCTCCACCTCGGCCGGGATCGGGGCGACGGCGGTGCGCAGCTCCGGCGCGGCGTCCGCGAAGACCCACTGGCCGGCGACGAGGCCGAGCTGGATCAGCAGCACCAGCCCGATCAGCAGGCCCACCGGCAGATAGTCCGACATCCCCGCGCGCAGCTCGGCGAAATCGACGTCGAGCATCATCACCACGAACAGGAACAGCACCGCCACCGCGCCCACGTAGACGATGGCCAGCAGCATCGCCACGAACTCCGCCCCCACCAGGACGAACAGGCCCGAGCAGGAGAAGAAGGCCAGGATCAGCCACAGCACCGAATGGACCGGGTTGCGGGCCAGGACGGTCATCAGCCCCGCGGCGATGGCCGTGCAGGCGAAGAGATAGAAGGCGAGGGTCGCCACGGTCATCGGTCCGTCCCCGTGTTGCGGGGCGCAGGGGTCTGCGCCATCTCAAGGCGCGCAGTCCCCTGCGCCGTCGTTCCGTTCAGCAGGCGTTCCCGCGGGCCCGCCAGGCGGAGGCCCGCCAGGGCGCGTCCGTCGCGGAGCGCGTGAAATCGATCTCCAGGTCGCAGGCGTATTCCTCGACCCGGGTGCGGTAGGAGGGGCCCGGCCAGCCCCAGCCGCCATACATCCCCGGCCCGCCGTAGCGGGGGGACAGCGTGCCCAGCCCGCCGGGCTGGTAGGGCGGCCAGGGGCCCCAGGGATCCTCCCAGGCCACCACCCGGCGCTGCGACCAGCGCAGCGAGCGGACGTCGTCCGCCACGTCCGGCGTCTCCTCGCCGGTGGTCAGCTCGGCGTCGGGGACGCCCAGCTCCTGCACGATCTCGCGCTCGGTCAGGCCCATGCGCGGGTCCATGCGTTCCTTCAGCGTCGGCGTCGGCGCGCCCCCGGTGCAGCCCGCGAGGGCGAGCGCAGCCAGGCAGGCGGTCGCGATACGGCGCAGCATAGGCCGTCTCCTTTCGTCCCCCCAGGTGGTCGCCGCGCATCATGCCCCTCGGTCCCCCGCTCAGCGATAGGGGGCGTCGAGCTCGAGGTTGCGGGCGATCTCCCGCTCCCAGCGCTCGCCGTTCGCGAGGAGCTTCTCCTTGTTGTAGAACAGCTCCTCGCGGGTCTCGGTCGCGAACTCGAAGTTCGGACCCTCGACGATGGCGTCCACCGGGCAGGCTTCCTGGCAGAAGCCGCAGTAGATGCACTTCGTCATGTCGATGTCGTAGCGCGTGGTGCGGCGCGAGCCGTCCTCGCGCGGTTCGGCCTCGATGGTGATCGCCTGGGCGGGGCAGATCGCCTCGCACAGCTTGCAGGCGATGCAGCGCTCCTCCCCGTTGGGGTACCGGCGCAGGGCATGCTCGCCGCGGAAGCGCGGCGAGAGGGGGCCCTTCTCGAACGGGTAGTTCAGCGTCGCCTTGGGCTTGAAGAAGTATTTGAAGCCCAGGCGGAAGCCCCCGATGAAGTCGGCGAGCACGAAGTAGCGCGCGGCGCGGGCGGCGGTGAAAGCCATCTGCGGTTTCTCCTTACCAGCGGGCGTAGCCGGGGACGCCGTACTGCGCGAGCCCGGCGGCGATGACCACCCAGCCCAGCGACAGCGGCAGGAACACCTTCCAGCCGATGCGCATCAGCTGGTCGTAGCGGAAGCGGGGCACGACCGCCTTCACCATGGCGAACATGAAGAAGAAGAAGACGGTCTTGAGCGTGAACCAGAAGATGCCGTCCGGCAGACCCGGGATCGGCGACAGCCAGCCCCCGAAGAACAGCGTCGTCATCAGCGCGCACATCAGCGTGATCGCCATGTACTCGCCGATCATGAACAGCAGGTAGGGGGTGGACGAATACTCGACCTGGTAGCCGGCGACCAGCTCGGATTCAGCTTCCGGCAGGTCGAAGGGCGGGCGGTTGGTCTCGGCCAGGGCCGAGATGAAGAACATGATCATCACCGGGAAGTGCGGCAGCCAGTACCAGGAGAACAGGCCGTAGGCGCCGTCCTGCGCCTCCACGATCCGGGTCAGGTTCAGCGAGCCGGTGGTGATCAGCACGCCCACGATGATCAGGCCGATCGAGACCTCGTAGGAGATCATCTGCGCGGCCGAGCGCAGCCCGCCCAGGAACGGGTATTTCGAGTTCGACGCCCAGCCGCCCATGATCACGCCGTAGACCTCGAGAGAGGACACGGCGAAGATGAACAGGATGCCGACGTTGATGTCGGAGACCACCCAGCCCGCGTTGAACGGCACCACCGCCCAGGCGATGGTCGCCAGCACGAAGCTGATCAGGGGCGCGAGGAAGAACACGGTCTTGTCCGCGCCGGCGGGGACCACGATCTCCTTCATCGCGAACTTGAGGAAGTCGGCGAAGCTCTGCAGCAGGCCGAAGGGGCCCACCACGTTGATCGACTTGCGAAGCTGCACCGCGCCCCAGACCTTGCGGTCCATCCACAGCAGGAAGGCGAGCGAGACGAGAAGGCAGACCGTCACCACCAGGCACTGAAGCAGGATGATCAGGCCTGGGAGGGCGTAGGAGGTCCAGAAGCCGGCGTCTTCCATGGGTTCGGTTACTCCGCGGCCATCGGCTGCGCCTCACGGTCCGCCTTCAGCCGGGAAAGCTCGGCCATGACGGTGGAGGCGCGCTGGATCGGGTTGGTCAGGTAGTGGTCCACGACCGGGGCGATGAAGGCCGCGTCGTCGATGTCGCCGGCGGGAAGCGCCGGGCCCTCGTTGACGGGAACCTCGTCGATCTGGCCCAGGTGAGGGACCGCCTCGAACATCTTGGCGCGCAGCGCCGAGAGGCTGTCGAAGGGCAGCGTCTGCCCGAGCGTGGCCGAGAGGGCGCGAAGGATCGCCCAGTTCTCGCGCGCGTCGCCCGGGGGGAAGCCGCAGCGGTTGGCCATCTGCGGACGGCCTTCCGTGTTCACGAAGATCCCCGACTCCTCGGTCCAGGCGGCGCCCGGCAGGATCACGTCGGCGCGATGCGCGCCGCGGTCGCCGTGGGAGCCCTGGTAGACCACGAACGGGCCGGCCGGGATGTCGCCCTCGTCGGCGCCGAGGTTGAAGACCACGTCGGCCTTCAGCGCCTCGGGCACGCCGCCCTCGGCGACGCAGCCGAGATCCAGCGCGCCGACGCGGCTGGCCGCCGTGTGCAGGATCAGCAGGCCCGACTGGGTCCTGGCGCAGATCTCCTGCACCATCGCCAGGATCGAGAGGCCGTCGGCGCGGGCCAGCGCGCCCTGCCCGACCACCACGACCGTGTTCAGGTCATGGTTCTCCTCGGGGTTCTTCATCTCCAGCACGTCCTTGAGGGCGGCCTTGCCCTCGCCAGCATGATGGACGTCGTAGGTCAGGTCGTTGCGCGCGCCGATCCGGCCCACGGTCGCCCCGTTCAGCCAGGCCTTGCGGATGCGCGCGTTCAGCACCGGCGCCTCGGAGCGCGGGTCGACGCCGACCAGCAGGATGCGGTCCGCGGTCTCCAGATCCTCGATCGTGGCGGTGCCGGCGTAGGCGGCGCGGTTGTCGGCGGGCAGCATCGCGCCGTTCAGTCGGCTTTCCACGACGCCGCCCAGGCTCTCGACCAGCGACTTCAGCGCGAAGGCGGACTCGGTGGAGGCGAGGTCGCCGACCAGGCCCGAAACGGTCTTGCCCTTGGCCGCGGCGGCGATCGCCTCGAACGCCTCCGTCCAGGTGGCGGGGGCCAGCTTGCCGTCGCGACGGATGTAGGGCTTGTCCAGCCGCTGGCGGCGCAGCCCGTCCCAGACGAAACGGGAGCGGTCGGCGAGCCACTCCTCGTTCACCCCGTCATGGTTGCGGGGCAGGATGCGCATCACCTCGCGCCCACGCACGTCGACGCGGATGTTGGAGCCCAGGCCGTCCATCACGTCGATGGTCTCGGTCTTCTTGAGCTCCCACGGCCGCGCGGTGAAGGCGTAGGGCTTCGAGGTCAGCGCGCCCACCGGGCACAGGTCGACGATGTTGCCCTGCAGCTCCGAGGTCAGGGTCTGCGCGAGGTAGTTGGTGATCTCCGAGTCCTCGCCGCGGCCGGTCTGCCCCATCTCGGGGACGCCCGCGACCTCGGTGATGAAGCGCACGCAGCGGGTGCAGGAGATGCAGCGGGTCATGCAGGTGCCGACCAGCGGTCCGAGGTCCATGTCGACCGCGGCGCGCTTGGGCTCGCGGTAGCGCGAGAAGTCGACGCCGTAGGCCATCGCCTGGTCCTGCAGGTCGCACTCGCCGCCCTGGTCGCAGATCGGGCAGTCGAGGGGGTGGTTGATGAGCAGGAACTCCATCACCCCTTCGCGGGCCTTCTTGACCATCGGCGTGTTGGTGAAGACCTCCGGCGGCTGGCCTTCCGGCCCGGGCCGCAGGTCGCGCACCTGCATGGCGCAGGAGGCGGCGGGCTTGGGCGGCCCGCCCTTCACCTCGACGAGGCACATGCGGCAGTTGCCGGCGATCGACAGCCGCTCGTGGTAGCAGAAGCGAGGCACCTCGACCCCCGCGGCCTCGCAGGCCTGCAGGATGGTCATGGCCCCATCGACCTCGATCACCTCGCCGTCGATGCTGATTTTCTTGAGGTCGCTCATGCCGCCTCCGCCGCTCCGCGGCCCCGGGTCTTCCAGAGCTGCGCCTGTTCCAGATGGGACCAGCCGAACGCCGCGTCCGTGTCGCCCTCGGCTTCGAGACGACGCAGACGGGCGACGCCCTCCTCGACCGAGGGGCGATGGCCGACCGGGACCCACCACATCACCAGCCGCGGGGTCGCCCACGGCTCGAACCACTCATGACCGCGGGCGTAGAAGCGCCCGTGCACGGTCCTGAAAACGAAACGCTCCAGCGCCTCCGCGCTCTCCCACACCGAGAGGGCCGAGGCGATGCGCGGATCGCCGCCCAACGCGCCCTGCGGGTCGAGCTGCGCGGCCTCCATCGCGGCGTCGCCGAGACGCCACACGAAGCCTTCGCTGCGCTCCCCCACCGCGTTCACCCGGTCGAGCGCGTCCCTGAAGGGCGCGACCCGCGGGTCCTCCCAGTCATGGAGCAGCCGGCCCAGGTTGAAGGCGGCGAGATGATGGGCGGCGGGCTGCATCACTCCGCGGCCACCGCGGCGGAGATGCGGCCGGTTTTCTTCGCCTTGATCCGGTCCTCGATCTCGCCGCGATAGTGGCGGATCAGGCCCTGGATCGGCCAGGCGGCGGCGTCGCCCAGCGCGCAGATGGTGTGGCCCTCGACCTGCTTGGTGACGTCGAGGAGCATGTCGATCTCCTCGATCTCGGCGTCGCCGGTCACCAGGCGGTCCATCACCCGCATCATCCAGCCGGTGCCCTCGCGGCACGGCGTGCACTGGCCGCAGCTCTCGTGCTTGAAGAACTTCGCCAGGCGCCACACCGCCTTGATCACGTCGGTCTGCTGGTCGATGACGATGGCGCAGGCGGTGCCGAAGCTGGATTTCAGCTCCCGCATGCCGTCGTAGTCCATGATCGCGTCCTCGCACTGCGAGGCCGGGATGATCGGGCAGGAGGCGCCGCCGGGGATCACCGCCTTGAGGTTCTTCCAGCCGCCGCGCACCCCGCCGCCGTGCTTCTCGATCAGCTCGCGCATCGGGATCGACATGGCCTCTTCGACCACGCAGGGCGTGTTGATGTGCCCGGTCAGGCCGAAGAGCTTGGTGCCGGCGTTGTTGTTGCGCCCGAAGCCCGCGAACCACTCGCCGCCGCGGCGCAGGATGGTGGGCGCCACCGCGATCGACTCGACGTTGTTCACCGTCGTCGGGCAGCCGTAGAGGCCGGTGTTCGCCGGGAACGGCGGCTTCAGCCGCGGCATGCCCTTCTTGCCCTCGAGGCTCTCGAGCAGCGCCGTCTCCTCGCCGCAGATATAGGCGCCGGCGCCGTGGTGGAGGTAGACGTCGAAGCCCCAGCCGTGGGCGTCGGGGCCCAGCAGGCCCGCGTCGTAGCACTCGTCGATGGCGCTCTGCAGCGCCTCGCGCTCGCGGATGAACTCGCCGCGGATGTAGATGTAGGCGGCATGGGCGCCCATCGCGAAACCGGCGACCACGCAGCCCTCGATCAGGGTGTGCGGGTCATGGCGCATGATCTCGCGATCCTTGCAGGTCGCGGGCTCGGATTCGTCGGCGTTGACCACCAGGTAGTGCGGCCGGCCGTCGGATTCCTTGGGCATGAACGACCACTTCAGGCCGGTCGGGAAGCCCGCGCCGCCGCGGCCGCGCAGGCCCGACTTCTTCATCTCGTCGATGATCCAGTCGCGCCCGCGCGCCAGCAGGCCGGCCGTGTCGTCCCAGAGGCCCCGGGCCTGCGCGCCTTTCAGCGTGCGGTCCTTCATCCCGTAGATGTTCTGGAAGATCCGGTCTTCGTCCCGCAGCATTCGCGTCACTCCTTATCGGCGCCCCGGTCGGTTTCCCGCCGGCGCCAGACCAGAAACAGGGTCACCAGGGCCCAGCCGAGCGCGGCCAGGCACAGCATGTCGAGCAGGAAGGCGAAGCGGAGCGGGATGCCCAGTTCGCCGCCCAGGAAGCTGAGCGCCATCCACAGCAGCATGGCGACGACGATGACGATGCTCGCCAGCCGCGTCTGCGCCCTGTCGGCGTCTCCGTCCCGCTTCCCGGTCACGCTCATCGCCCCCCGGTTCCCTTCAGTTCTCGCCCGCGTCTTCCGCGAGCGTCTTGGCCTGCCCGCGCCAGTCGTCGCGGGAGGCGCGGCCGGCGGCGCCGGTCACGTTGGCCTCGATCCAGGCGAGCTCGGCGTCGCTCCACCCAGCGATCTGGCTGTAGTGGAAGACGCCGGCCAGGTTCAGGTTGCCCTCGATCGCCGGGCCGATGCCCGTGATCTTCTTGAGGTCGTCGGGCTTGCCCTCGATCGCCTCGGCGAGCACGTCGGGCTGGATCGCCTCCAGCGCCTCCGACCCCTCGGGGCGGGCCTCGTGGTCGTACTCGGTCTCCGCCTCCGGCTGAGGCGGCGCGGCCTCGGGCTGGGGCGCCTCGGGCGCCTTCTCGGGCGCGGGCGCGCCCATGTCCGAGTTGATCACCGCCGCCGTGGCCACCGCCTCGGTCCCCTGGATCCGGGTCTGCCCGTCGCCCAGCGCGGTCGCGAGCTGCACCGAGGCGTTGCGCGAATTGCGCGGCTCGCCCTCGGGGATGATCAGCGCGGTCAGGCCGGTCTTCGGCTCGGAGGCGTAGCGCCCGCCCTGCGGGCCGGGCGTGGGCACGCGGCCCTCCGCCAGCTCGTCGAGGATCCAGGCGAATTTCTCCGCCGTCAGATCCTCGTAGAAGTCCTTGCCGATCTGCACCATCGGGGCGTTGGCGCAGGCGCCGAGGCACTCGACCTCCTCCCACGAGAACATCCCCTCGCGGTAGGGGGTGTGCGCCTTGGGCCCGATCTTCTCCTTGCAGACGGCGATCAGGTCCTCGGCCCCGCAGATCATGCAGGTGGTGGTGCCGCAGACCTGCACGTTGTAGCGGCCGACCGGGGCCATCTGGAACATGAAGTAGAACGAGGCCACTTCCAGGACGCGGATGTTGGCCATGCCCAGCATCGAGGCGACCGTCTCGATGATCGGGCGGGAGATCCAGCCCTCCTGCTCCTGGGCGCGCCACAGGAGCGGGATCACGGCCGAGGCCTGGCGGCCTTCCGGATACTTGGCGATCTGCGTCTTCGCCCATTCCAGGTTCGCCTCTGTGAAGGCGAAGCTCTCGGGCTGTTCGTGATGAAGACGGCGAAGCATCAGTGACGCTCTCCCAGGTCCTTGACTGCGCACTCGGCGGTCGGCCGACCGGGGTCGGCGACCAGCACGTAGCGGCGGGTTTCCGTCGGCAGGATCGGGCCCGCGACGATCCAGTCCTCGATCTCCGCCACCCTAGAGGCGCCGGTCATCGCGTTCTCGGCCGAGAGGATCAGGAACGCGCCGACGCGCTCGGGCTCGATCGAGGCCTGGCGATACAGGCCCGCGCGCTCGGAGGCCATGATCTCGCAGAACCCTTCCAACAGCGGACGGCGATCCGTCCGCACCAGCGCCTCGTCGAACTCCGCGGCCAGGGCCATGGACGGACCAGCCAGGCACATCGGTCCGGCCAGCGCGAGGGCGCCTGCAGCCGCCGTTCTCACCGGTCCACCTCCCCGAACACGATGTCGAGCGAGCCCAGGATGGCGGAGACGTCCGCCAGCTGGTGGCCCTTGCAGATGTGATCCATGGAGGCGAGGTGCGCATAGCCCGGCGCACGCAGCTTCACGCGGTAGGGCTTGTTGGTCCCGTCGGAGACCAGATAGACGCCGAACTCGCCCTTGGGCGCCTCGACCGCGGCGTAGATCTCGCCGGCCGGCACGTGGAACCCCTCGGTGTAGAGCTTGAAGTGGTGGATGAGGGCCTCCATCGAGGTCTTCATGTCCGACCGCTTCGGCGGGGAGAGCTTGCCCTTGTGCTGGACCGGCTCGCCCTTGCATTTGTCCAGTTTCTCAATGCACTGGCGCATGATCTTCACGCTCTCGCGCATCTCTTCCATGCGGCAGAGGTAGCGGTCGTAGCAGTCCCCGTTCTTGCCCACGGGGATCTGGAACTCCATCTCGTCGTAGCACTCGTAGGGCTGCGCGCGGCGCAGGTCCCAGGCCATGCCCGAGCCGCGCACCATCACGCCCGAGTAGCCCCAGGCCAGCGCCTCCTCCTTGGAGATCACGGCGATGTCGACGTTGCGCTGCTTGAAGATGCGGTTGTCGGTGAGCAGCGCCTCGAGGTCGTCGACGACCTCCAGGAACGGGTCGCACCAGTCCCAGATGTCCTGCAGCAGCTGCTGGGGCAGGTCCTGGTGGACGCCGCCGGGACGGAAATAGGCCGCGTGAAGGCGGGCGCCGCAGGCGCGCTCGTAGAAGACCATCAGCTTCTCGCGCTCCTCGAAGCCCCAGAGCGGGGGCGTCAGGGCGCCCACGTCCATGGCCTGCGTGGTCACGTTCAGCAGGTGGTTGAGGATGCGGCCGATCTCGCAGAACAGGACGCGGATCAGCTGGCCGCGGCGCGGAACCTCGACGCCGACCAGACGCTCGATGGCCAGGCACCAGGCATGCTCCTGGTTCATCGGGGCCACGTAGTCGAGCCGGTCGAGATACGGCAGGTTCTGCAGGTAGGTGCGGCTCTCCATCAGCTTCTCGGTGCCGCGATGCAGCAGGCCGATATGGGGATCGGTCCGCTCGACGATCTCGCCGTCAAGCTCGAGCACCATGCGCAGAACGCCATGCGCCGCAGGGTGTTGCGGGCCGAAGTTCAGGTTGAAGTTGCGGATCCGCTGCTCGGCGGTCTGGAAGTCGGAACCGTCCATGTCAGTTGCTCTCCCTGTCCGGGCCGCGGAAGGCCATGACCCACAGCAGAATGATCGAGACCGGCGGGATGATCGCGAACAGCGCCAGCCACGACGGCATGCCGGAGCGCGGCAGCAGCTTCCAGAACGGCACGATCACCAGCAGCGCGCCGATCAGCCAGACCAGCCATCCGGACATGCCGAAGGCGAAATAATGGGCCTCGCCCTGCATCATTTCGCGCCCGCCTTGTCGTCGCCGGGCAGGATGTACTCGGCGCCCTCCCAGGGGCTCATGAAGTCGAACTGGCGGTAGTCCTGGGTCAGCTTGACGGGCTCGTAGACCACGCGCTTGGCGGCCTCGTCGTAGCGGACCTCGACATAGCCGGTCGTCGGAAAGTCCTTGCGCAGCGGATGGCCGCGGAAGCCGTAGTCGGTCAGGATCCGGCGCAGGTCGGGGTGGCCCGAGAAATAGACCCCGTACATGTCGAAGGTCTCCCGCTCGAACCAGTTGGCCGAGGGGTGCAGGTTCACGATCGAGGGGACCAGCTCGTCCTCGCGCACATGGACCTTCAGGCGGATGCGCAGGTTCTGGCGCATCGACAGGAAGTGGTAGACCACGTCGAAGCGCTGCTCGCGCGCGGGCCAGTCGACGCCGGAGACGTCCACCAGCGTGGTGAACTGGCAGGCCGGGTCGTCGCGCAGGAACTTCACCGCCTCGGGCAGCTTGTCCAGCGCCACGATCACCGTCAGCTCGCCCACCGAGATGGAATGGGAGACGACCGCCTCGGGCAGCCGCGCCTCCATCAGGGCGGCGATTTCGGCGAGGGCTTCTGACATCGGTTCGCGGTCTCCTGGCTCGGTCGCTGGGGTCCGCCCGCGCTCAGCGGGCGATCACCCCGGTGCGCCGGATCTTTCGCTGAAGCTGGAGGATGCCGTAGAGCAGCGCCTCGGCGGTCGGGGGGCAGCCGGGAACGTAGATGTCGACCGGAACGACCCGGTCGCAGCCGCGCACCACGGAGTAGGAGTAGTGGTAGTAGCCCCCGCCGTTGGCGCAGGAGCCCATCGAGATCACGTAGCGCGGCTCCGGCATCTGGTCGTAGACCTTGCGCAGGGCCGGGGCCATCTTGTTGGTCAGCGTGCCCGCCACGATCATCACGTCGGACTGGCGCGGGGACGCGCGCGGCGCGAAGCCGAAGCGCTCGACGTCGTAGCGGGGCATCGAGGTCTGCATCATCTCGACCGCGCAGCACGCCAGGCCGAAGGTCATCCAGAACAGCGAGCCGGTGCGCGCCCAGTTGATCAGGTCGTCGGCGGTGGTGAGCAGGAAGCCCTTGTCCGCCAGCTCGTCCGAGAGGTTCCGGGCGAAGATGTCCTTGTCCGCGCCGGCCGAGGCCGGCTGCCAGGTCGAGGCCTTGGCGGCGGGGACGTATTCGCCGTCGGGACCGGCGGTCTTGGCCTCGGTCCCCTGTCCGGTGGGCGTCACTCCCATTCCAGGGCTCCCTTCTTCCACTCGTAGGCGAAGCCGATGGTCAGGACCGCGAGGAAGATCATCATCGACCAGAAGCCGAACAGCCCGACGTCCTGGAAGGCGACCGCCCAGGGGAACAGGAAGGCGACCTCGAGGTCGAAGATGATGAACAGGATCGAGACCAGGTAGAAGCGCACGTCGAACTTCATGCGCGCGTCGTCGAAGGCGTTGAAGCCGCATTCGTAGGCGGAGATCTTCTCCGGATCGGGCCGCCGCACGGCGAGCACGACCGCCGCAAGGATCAGCACCAGGCCGAGCCCGATCGCCAGAGCGAGGAAGATCAGGATCGGAAGGTATTCACGGAGCAGGTCTTCCATGGGCCCTCCCGCTGGCCGTACGGACCCGCGCCGACCTCGGCGCGCCCTCGGCCTTCAGAGACGGGCCACGTCTATCGCCGCGCCGCGGGGCAGTCAACAAAGCGCGGCCCCAAGAAAGCGGCGGATTTGGGGAGGCGATTCCGCCGGATCGCGACTGGCGCGACGGCAAGATCCTGATCCGGCGGGGGAATCGACGGCGCACAACCGCATGCAGTTGCATACGGCCGCATTGCTGCGCCGCGGAAGAATCGCGGGCGCCCTCGTCGGGCCGCCGCCTGCGCCGCAGGAGTCGCTCCGGGCGCGCCTGTTCCGCGGTGATGCAGCGCAAGGGATTGAGAAACCGTTTCCACCTGGCCGGACGGTCGCGCCGAACCCTGCGTCGCGCCGATCGGGAGGGAGAGGGGATCCTCCGTCCTCGCGGGATCGGACGGATCCGATCCCGCGGGAGGAGTGGGCGGCGATGGCGCGGTTGACGGGGCTCGAACCCGCGACCCCCGGCGTGACAGGCCGGTACTCTAACCAACTGAGCTACAACCGCAGCCGCCGTCCCGGTCCGGTTCGTTCCGGGAGTGGGCGGTTGATATTCGGCCGGGCCGGGGGCGTCAATACCCCTTCAAGCGGAAAATCGGAGGAAATCCGCATGCCGTGAGGTCGGCTTTCCGCGGGCCCCGCGACGCCCATATGAAAGGGTCTCGCCGCAGGCGGGCTCCGCCCCGCACGCCCCGCCGATTTCTCCCCGGGAGACCCTCATGTTTCGCACCCTGCTCGCCGCCTTCGCCCAGCCCGAGCCCCCCGAGCGGCTGGACACCGAGGACTCGCGGCTGGCGCTGGCGGCGCTGATGGTGCGCGCGGCGCGGGCCGACTCGATGTACGAGGCGAGCGAGCGGGCCGAGATCCTCGCCCGCCTCGCCGCCCGCCATTCCCTGCCCGAGGCGCAGGCCCGCGCGCTGCTCGAAGAGGCCGAGGCGCTGGAGGCCGAGGCCCCCGACACCGTCCGCTTCACCCGCCTCATCAAGCAGGCCGTCCCCTACGAGGACCGCACGGAGGTGATCGAGGCGCTGTGGGCCGTGGCGCTCGCCGACGGCGCCCGCGCCCCCGAGGAGGACGCCTTCCTGCGCCAGCTCGCCCCCCTGCTCGGCGTCTCCGACCAGGACAGCGCCCTCGCCCGTCGGCGCGCCGCCCGCGACTGACGCGCCCCCGGCCCGGGGAGCAGGCGCGACCTCTGTTCCCTGGCGAGTCCGGAAGCGCCCGGCACGGCCGGCCCGAACGCCCCCCGGTTGCCAAATCCCTCTCCCGGACGCAGGCTCGCGCGCGATCCTCTCCCCCTCCCGGAGCCTCCGATGACCCATCCCGCCCTTCCCGCCGTCCTGGAGCGACTCGACCAGGATCTCGACGCGGGGCTCGAGCGGCTGTTCCACCTGCTGCGCTTCCCCTCCATCTCGACCGACCCCGCCTACAAGGGCGACTGCGCCGCGGCGGCCGAGTGGCTGGCGGGCGAGTTGAGCGGCCTCGGCTTCGACGCGCAGGTGCGCCCCACGCCCGGCCACGCGATGGTCGTGGCCCATGGCGACGCGCTGGCCGAAGAGGGCGCCGACGGCCCCAGCCTGCTGTTCTACGGCCACTACGACGTGCAGCCCGTCGACCCGCTGAACCTGTGGGATGACGAGCCCTTCGATCCGAAGATCGACACGCTCCCCGACGGCCGGCGCGTGATCCGCGCCCGCGGGGCGGCCGACGACAAGGGCCAGCTGATGACCTTCGTCGAGGCCTGCCGCGCCTGGGTCGCGGTCCACGGCAAGCTGCCCGCCCGCGTCTCGATCCTGTTCGAGGGGGAGGAGGAATCGGGCTCCCCCAACCTGGTCCCGTTCCTGAAGGCGAACGCGCAGGAGCTGTCGAAGGACATCGCCCTGATCTGCGACACCGGCATGTTCGCCCCCGGCAAGCCCGGCATCACCACCATGCTCCGCGGGCTGGTCGGCGAGCAGATCACGGTGAAGGCCGCCAACCGCGACCTGCATTCGGGCATGTACGGCTCGGCCGCCGCCAACCCGATCCGGGTGCTGGCGAAGATCCTCGCCTCCCTGCACGACGACCAGGGGCGCGTGCAGATCCCCGGCTTCTACGACGACGTCGACGAGCTGCCCGAGGAGATCCGCGCCCAGTGGCAGGCCCTGCCCTTCTCGGCGCAGGAGTTTCTGGGCGAGGTCGGCCTGAGCCATCCCGCCGGCGAGCAGGACCGCTCGGCCCTCGAGATGATCTGGTCGCGCCCGACCTGCGAGTTCAACGGCATCTCCGGCGGCTACGAGGGCGAGGGCTTCAAGACCGTGATCCCTGCGCAGGCCTTCGCCAAGGTCTCCTGCCGGCTGGTCTCGCGCCAGGACCCCGAGAAGATCCGCGCCTCCCTGCGCGCCTTCGTCGAGGCCCAGCTTCCGCCGGACTGCACGGTCGAGTGGCATCCCCACGGCGGCGCCGGCGCCACGGTGATGGATTTCTCGAAACCCTCCTTCGAGGCGGCGCGCGAGGCGCTGTCGGCCGAGTGGGAGACCGAGGCCGCCTTCATCGGCTCGGGCGGCTCGATCCCGGTGGCGGGGCATTTCCAGAGCCTGCTGGACATGCCGTCGATGCTGATCGGCTTCGGGCTGGACGACGACCGCATCCACTCGCCGAACGAGAAATACGACCTCGAGAGCTTCCGCAAAGGCGCCCGCGCGTGGGCGCGCATCCTCGCGAAGCTCGCCGAGAAGGGCTGAGGCGCGACGCCTCGGGACGCGGAAAGGGGACGCGCGGGCGTCCCCTTCTTCGTTTCGGGCGGTCCTCGCGTCGGACGGTCTTCGCGTCGGGCGGTCTTCGAGTGGGGCGGTCTTCGTTCCGGAGCGTCGCGGCGCTCAGCGCGCCCGGCGGCGGCCGGTGCGGCGGGTCCCGGCGGTCTCGGCGGCGGCCAGGCCCTCGGCGAGGACGGCGGTCATCGGGTGATCGGAGGCCTCGGCGGCGTAGCGGGCGTGGAGGGCGCGGACGGCCTCGGTCGTGCCCTCGTCCCGGCTGCGGCCCAGCGCCCAGTCGAAGAAGATCGCCCGGCAGGCCACGGCGTCGATCCCGGGCATGCGATAGGCCTCGGCGATCAGGCCGCGGGGGTCGAGCGGATCGGACGGGGGGCGAGACTGGCCCATGGGCGGCTCCTGTCGGGGCGGGAGCGCCGCGCGCTCCCCGCCCGCACCCCTAGCCGCGCGAGCGCCCGCCCTGCAACCGCGGAGGCGACGGGGCGCAGGTCGCTTCCCGACCTCCGCCCGGGGCGATCCCGCCGCCGGAGGTCTCGTCTCCCCGCCCGCGCGCCTGACGGGGCGGCCGCGGGAGCGCCCGGCGCAGGGCCTGCTCCGACACCGCCGGACAAGGTCCCATCAGCCGGCGGGCGCCCTCGCCGCTCTCGACGCTCGGCCCCCGCCCGGCGGCTGGCGCGAGTTGACAGCTGTCAACTCGCGCCAGCCGCCAGCCGTCGCCGCGCACGGATCGGCCGCCCTCGGGCCCGGCGCGCCGACGCCCGAGCGCCAGGTGTCCGACGCCAGCGGCGGAGCGGCGCGTCGATGCCGATCGGCGCGGAGCCGGGCGGCCTGCCGGCGCCGGTCGGCCCCCGACGGGGCGGAAGCCGGCGGGCTCGGGGCGGCGTCCACGTCCCTCCGGTTCCGCCGGGGTCCCGCCGCCGGCCGCAGGCGACCGGGCCGGAGGCGGCGCGGCGGCGTCGGGTCAGGCGGCCTCCCGGTCGCCCTGGGCCTCGCGGATCGCGGCGGAGAGGTCGGCCAGCGAGTAGGGCTTGGGCAGGAACACGAAGTCCCGCAGCCCCTCCAGGTTGCGGCGGAAGGCGCCCTCGGCGTAGCCGGAGACGAAGACCACCGCCACGTCGGGCCGCGTCTCGCGCGCGGTCTTCACCCAGCTCGGGCCGTCGAGGCCCGGCATCACCACGTCCGAGACGATGACGTCGACGTGGAAGCCGGGATCCTCGAGGATCTCCAGCGCCTCCTCCGCGTTCTCGGCCTCGACCACCTGGTAGCCGCGCAGGCCCAGCGCGCGGGTGGCGAAGGAGCGCACCGGCGCCTCGTCCTCGACCAGCAGCACCACGCCCTCGGCCCGGGTCTCGGCCACGCGGCGGGCGTCGGCGTCGGCGGGCGGGGCGCGGTGGGCGGCGCCGGCCTCGCCCTCGAGCCGCGGCAGGTAGACGGTGAACACCGCCCCCGAGCCCGGCGGGCTGTCGGCGAAGATGAAGCCGCCGGTCTGCTTGACGATGCCATAGGCGGTCGACAGGCCCAGCCCCGTGCCCTCGCCCGGCTTCTTGGTGGTATAGAAGGGCTCGAAGATCTGGCCGATGCGGTCGGGGGGGATGCCCTGGCCCTCGTCCGAGACCTCGATCGCCACGTAGTCGCCCGGCGGCAGCACGGCGCGGTCGCGGCGGAATTCCTCGTCGAAGCGCACGTTGCGAGTGCGCACGCGCACCTCTCCGCCGGCGGGCATCGCGTCGCGGGCGTTGACCACCAGGTTCATCACGACCTGCTCGAACTGGCGCTCGTCGACGCGCACCAGGCCGAGATTCTCGCCATGTTCCAGCTTCAGGCGCACCTTCTCGCCCAGCAGGCGGTTGAGGAGGTGGCTGAGCTCGGTCAGCGTCGCCACCAGGTCGGTGGTCCGGGGCTGCAGGGTCTGCTTGCGCGAGAAGGCCAGCATCTGGCGCACCAAGGCGGCGGCGCGGTTCGAGTTCTGGCGGATCTGCATCAGGTCCGAATGGTCCGCGTCCGAAGCGTCGTGGCGCATCAGCAGCAGGTCGGTGTGGCCCGCGATCGCGGTCAGCAGGTTGTTGAAATCATGCGCGACCCCGCCGGCGAGCTGGCCCACGGCCTGCATCTTCTGGCTCTGCACGAACTGGGCCTCGAGCGTCTTGAGCTCGGTCGCGTCGCTCATCACCGCGATCAGGGTGGGGCGGCCGTCCTCCTCGAGGCGGGAGAAGGAGAGCTGCAGGAAGGTCTCGCGGTCGTCGCGCCGGCCCCGCGCGATCTCGGCCCGGCCGGTGGAGCGGCCGCGCGCGGCCTCGGCGATGCGCTCGGCGATGGGGCGGCCGAGCCCCTCGGCCAGACGCTCGAACCGGGCGCCGGCGACGGCGCCGGGGCCGAGCAGGCGGCGCGCGCGTTCGTTGGCCGAGATCAGCACGCCGTCGACCCCCAGCCGCGCGACGGCCACCGGCAGTCGGTCGAGCAGGTCGAGCCCGGCCGCGCGCGGGCGCGCGTCGCCGGGCAGCAGCAGCCAGCCCAGGCGCCCGGCCTCCGGCCCCGGCGCGTCGGCCTCGGCGGCGATGCGGGCGCGCAGGGCGGTGGGCAGCGGCAGGCCGCGCAGCGGGCCGCCGTCGGCCGAGGCGAGGTCGTCGGGCGGCGCGGCGGCGGCGGGATCGAGCTCCGCCAGCGCGGGGGCCACGTGGCGGGCGGCGGCGTTGGCGGCGAGCCCGCCGGGCCCGCGCATCACCGCCGGCAGCCCCATCGCGTCGAGGGCCGCGGCGAGGCCGGCGGCGGCGGCGGGCGAGGGCGGATCGATGCGCCACAACAGCCGGTCGGGCGAAAGGCGGCGCAGCCCCACCCGGCAGGCGCGGCCGCCGAAGCGGAGCTGCCGGGTCTCGGCTGCGCCCTCCGCCCGGGCGACGCGCAGCAGGCGGTAGATCTCGCGCGCAGGGGGCGTGCCGTCGGCGCTCGGGGAGGGCGCGTCGAACAGCGCCTCGGCATGGTCGGGCAGGCCCGCGGGGAACAGCAGCGGCGCGGCCTCGGGCAGGCCCGGCGGGGGGACGGCCCGGCGCGCGAGGCGCAGCGCGGGGTTGCAGGCGAGGGTCCGGCCCCGGGCGTCGGTGAGGGCGACGGGGCCCGGATCCTCGGCGTGCAGCGCCTCGAGCGCGAGGGCGTCGGGCGAAGGGCGCGGCGCGGCGCGCGTCGACCAGGGCTGGGCGGCGCGGGCGACGAGCGCGATGGCCAGCGCCCCGATCGCGAAAGCGCCGAGCGCCATGCCGATGTGGTCGTCGATCGCGAGCGCCAGCGCCAGCGCCAGCGAGGCGACGCCGATCACCACGATCTCGGGCGCCGCGCGCAGGTCGCCCGCCGTCGCGGCGGACGGGCCCGCGGCCGGCCGCCGCGGCGAGGCGTCGTCCGGGAGGCCGGCGGCGGCGTCGGCAGAGGCGTCGGCAGGGGCCTGGGCGTCGGCGGCGTCGTCGGCGGGGGCGGCGCGGACCGGTCCCGCGGGGGGGCGACGCGTGTCGGGCGCGTCGGCCTCGCGTCCCGGCTCGGGCGGAGGCGCGTCCTCGGGCGGGCGGCGGCTGGCGTCGAGCGTCATCCGCGGGCGCCTGCGGGGGGCGGGCAAGCCGCCGCTCTGCGGGCGGGCGGCGCGGCGCAGGGCGCGGCGCGGGGCGTGATCGTCGCCTCGCCCGGGGGCGGCGCGGTTGCGCGAGACCCAGCCTTCCTCATCGCCGCCATCGCCTCCCCATCGCCCAGCCCGATCCGGCCGCACGGCGGCCGGTCTTCCCGACCCGCCGAAGCCGGCGGCGAAGGCGACCGACCCCGCGCCGGGCCGTCCCCGAACAACAGGGGACCGCGCCGACGCTCTGGCCGTCACCGCGCCGGGACAGTGAAGGCGTGAAACCCTTAGAAAGGGTAAACCATGAAAGCGCAACTATCTAGAGTTGAGCGCGACTTGCGCCCATCCCCGGCGGCGGCGTGGGGCGACGGCGTGGGGATGCGGCGCCGGGCGCAGGCCGCGCAGCGCCCGGACGGCGGCCCTGCCGGCCCCCGCGCGGTCAGGCCGGGCCGCGCACGAGCCGGGCGGCGTAGAAGCCGTCCCCGCCGTCGAGGGGGGTCAGGCGCAGCTCCTCCGACAGCTCGAAGCCGGAGCCGGGCAGGAAGGCGCGCACGCGGGCGCCGTTCTCCTCCTCCAGCAGCGAGCAGGTGGCGTAGACCAGCCGGCCGCCGGGGCGCACGAAGGCGGCGGCGGAGGCCAGCACCTGGGACTGCACGCGGGTCAGCCGCGCGAGCCCCTCGGGCGAGAAGCCCCACTTGGCGTCGGGGTTGCGCCGCCAGGCGCCGGAGCCCGAGCAGGGGGCGTCGGCGAAAACCAGGTCGAAGCTCGCCTTCGCCGAATCGGGGACCGGGCCCGGCAGCGGCGCGATGCGCGCGCCGGCGCGGGCCGCGCGCGGGGGCAGGTCCTGCATCCGGGCGGGGTCGACGTCGTGGGCGATGACCTCGCCCTCCCCGCCCATCGCCGCGGCCAGCGCCAGCGCCTTGCCGCCGCCGCCGGCGCAGTAGTCGAGCACCCGCTCCCCCGGACGGGCCCCGGCGAAGGCGGCGGCGGCCTGGGAGGCCACGTCCTGCACCTCGACCCAGCCCTGCAGATAGGCGTCGGCGCTCTTCAGCCCGCGCCCGCCGGAGGTCACCCGCAGCGCGTCCGGCGTGGCGGGGCCCGAGGCGATCGAGACGGGCGCCGCCAGCACCCCCTGGGCCGCGAGGCTCGCCAGCGCCTGCTCGGGGCGCGCCTTCAGGCGGTTCACGCGCAGGTCGACGGGGGCGCGGCGGCGCAGGCTGTCCATCACCGCCTCGGCGTTCGGGCCGTGGGCGGCGCGGAACAGGGGCGGCAGCCAGTCGGGGAGGTCGAGGCGCAGGGCGTCGGGCGCCTCGATCACCCCGCGCTCGGCGCGCTCGGCCAGGCGCTCGCGCTCGTGCTCGGTGAGGGGGGCGGGGGCGTGGCGGGCGCCGGAGAACAGGGCCTCGGGGTCGCCGGTCTCGGCCGCCAGCGCCAGGATCCGGGCGCGGCCGCCGTCGCCCGCGCCCTCGCCGGCCGCGGGCCAGGCCAGCGAGCGCCAGCGGCGCAGGGCGTCGTAGACGAGGTCCGCGATGGCCGCCCGGTCGCCGGAGCCGGCGTAGCGGTTGGCGCGCCGCCAGGAGACCAGGAGGCGGTCCATCGGGCGCCCCGGCGCCCAGGCGTCGAGGATGTCGATGGCGGCCTGGAGGCGGGCGGCGGGGGTCATGGCGGGTCTCCTGCGCTTCTGGCGGCGTCTGCACGCTCAACCTAGCGCCGCGCTGCAGCGCAGCAAAGGGGCGGCGGGGGCGCAGGCGGGGAGATCCCGGCGGAGATCGGTCGAGGATCGCCAAGCGCGCTGGCCCTGCGCGCGCGGAGCGCCTAGCCTCCGCCCCCGAAGCCCCGGCCAGACGTCTGCGAGGAGCCGCCATGTCCCGTCGCCCGCCTTTCCCGACCGCCCTGCCCGGCCTGGCGCTGGCGGCCCTGCTGGCGCTGCCCGCCGCCGCCCAGACCCAGGTCGCGCCCGAGGCGACCCACGCCCGCCGCCCGGTCCCCGCCGAGGCCGTGGCGGAGCGCTTCATGGTCGCCGCCGCCCATCCGCTGGCCGCCGAGGCGGCGCGCGACGTGCTGGCCGAGGGCGGCACGGCGGTCGATGCGGCGATCGCCGCGCAGGCGATGCTGGGGCTGGTGGAGCCGCAGAGCTCCGGCCTCGGCGGCGGCGCCTTCGCGCTGGTCTGGGCGGGGGGACGCCTGACCTCCTGGGACGGGCGGGAGACGGCGCCGGCGGCGGCCGGCCCCGACTACTGGCTGACGGCGGAGGGCGAGCCGATGGCCTTCGCCGACGCCGTGCCGGGCGCGCGCTCGGTCGGCGTGCCGGGCGTGCCGCGGCTGATGGAGGCGATGCACCAGGCCCACGGGCGCCTGCCCATGGCGCGCCTGCTGGCGCCCGCCATCGCGGCGGCGCGCGAGGGCTTCGCGGTCTCGCCGCGGATGGCGGCCTCGATCGCCTCGGCCCCCGGGCTCGACGCCTTTCCCGCCGCCCGGGCCTATTTCTTCGCGGGCGGCGCCCCGCTGGCCGAGGGGGCGCGCCTGCGCAACCCGGCCTATGCCGGGTCGCTGGAGGCGCTGCGCGACGCGGGGGCCGAGGCCTTCTACACCGGCCCCCAGGCGCAGGCGCTGCTGGAGGCGCTGGAGGGGTCGTCCAACCCCTCGCCGATGACCGCGGAGGATCTCGCGGCCTACCGGGTGGTGGAGCGGCCGGCGGTCTGCGTCGACTATCGCGCCTGGGAGATCTGCGGGATGGGCCCGCCCTCCTCGGGCGGTCTGAGCGTGGGGCAGATCATGGGCATCCTGGCGCATCGCGACCTGCCCGCGCTCGGCGACGGTCCGCAGGCGTGGCGGCTGACGGCGCAGGCCTCGGCGATGGCCTTCGCGGACCGCGGCCTCTACATGGCCGACGCGGATTTCGTGGAGATGCCGCAGGGGCTGCTGAACCCCGACTACCTGGCGGCGCGCGCGCAGGCGCTGGACGCCGACGCCCCGCCCGCGGCGCCCTATGCGCCGGGCGAGCCGCCCTGGGACCACGCGCGGCTGCGCGCCCCGGACGCCCAGGCGGAGCGGCCGGGGACCACGCACCTGTCGGTGGTGGACGCGGAGGGGATGGCGGTCTCGTGGACCGCCTCGATCGAGACGGGCTTCGGCTCGCGGCTGATGGCGAACGGGTATCTGCTGAACAACGAGCTGACCGACTTCAGCTTCCGCCCCGAGCAGGACGGCGCGCCGGTGGCGAACCGGGTCGAGGGGGGCAAGCGGCCGCGCTCCTCGATGGCGCCGACGATCGTGCTGCGCGACGGCGAGCCGGCGCTGGTTCTGGGCTCGCCCGGGGGGGCGCGGATCATCGGCTACGTGGCGGGGACGCTGGTGCGGATCCTCGACTTCGGGATGAGCCCCGCGCAGGCGGTGGCGGCGGGGCACGTGGCGAACCTCAACGGGATCACGCATCTCGAGGCGGGGACCGAGGCGGAGGCGCTGGCGCCGAGCCTCGGCGAGACGCGGGCCTTCGACATGAACTCCGGCCTGCACGTGATCGCCATCGGTCCCGACGGGCGGCTGAGCGGCGCCGCGGATCCGCGGCGGGAGGGCGTGGCGCTGGGCGAATAGGGCGCCGCGTCGGGCGTCGCGCCCGGGGCCGAGGCCCCGCCCGCGGCGCGCCCGGGAGGCGTCGCCCGTGGCGAGCGGTCCCGGACGCCGCCGCCGCGCCCCCCTCCGGTCGGGGGCGGGGTGGGTGGGCGGGAGCCGCCGGCCGGAGGGGGGCGCGGCGGCGGCGCTACCCGTCGAGGAAGGCGCGCACCTGGCCGAAGACGTCCTCGAACATCTCGGTCGTCAGCACGCCGGTGTTGGTGTTGTAGCGCGAGCAGTGGTAGCTGTCGAAGACCGTCAGCCGCCCCACCTCGTGGCGTGCGGCATGGCCGAAGGGATGGTCCTTCAGCTTCGCCCCCAGCGCGCGGATCACGCTGTCATGGCTGATCCGCCCCAGGCAGACGATCGCCCGCAGCCCCTCCAGCGCCCCGATGCGCGACGCGAGGAACCGCCGGCAGGTGTTGATCTCCGCCCCCACCGGCTTGTTCTGCGGCGGCACGCAGCGCACGGCGTTGGTCACCATCGCCCCGTGCAGCGCGAGCCCGTCGTCGGGCGAGGCCTGGAATTCCCCGGAGGTGAAGCCGAACCTGCCGAGCGTGGCGTAGAGCAGCCCGCCCGCGAAATCGCCGGTGAACGGCCGTCCGGTGCGGTTGGCGCCCGAGACGCCGGGCGCCAGCCCCACCACCAGCAGGCCGGCCCCAGGGTCGCCGAAGCTCGCCACCGCGCCGTTGAACCAGTCGGGTTCGCGGGCGCGGACCTCCTCGCGATAGGCGACGAGACGGGGGCAGAGGGCGCAGTCGGCCGGCGCCTCGGGCGGCGCGGGCGGCAACGCTTGGGCGCTTCGGCTCATGGCGGGGGGATCCGTCGGCGAAGAGGGGCGGATCGCCGAGCGAGGCGGCGAAGGCGGAGGTCCCGCAACCGGCGCGGCCCGCGCCGGGGGGCGCGGGCCGCGAGCGGTTGCGGAGCGACGATCAGGCGTCGTCTTCGGCGTCGACCGTGTCGGGCGCGCGCACCGGGCGGGGCGGACGGCCGATGATCTCCTTGAGCTCGTCGAGCTCGATGAAGTTGTCGGCCTGCCGGCGCAGGTCGTCGGCGATCATCGGCGGGCTGGTGCGGATGGTCGAGACCACCGAGACCCGGACCGCCTTGCGCTGGATGCCGGCCACCAGCGGGCGGAAGTCGCCGTCGCCGGAGAACAGCACCATGTGGTCGATGCGGTCGGCCATCTCCATGGCGTCGACCGCCAGCTCGATGTCCATGTTGCCCTTGATCTTGCGGCGGCCGGTGGAGTCGGTGAACTCCTTCGCCGGCTTGGTGACCATGGTGAAGCCGTTGTAGTCGAGCCAGTCGACCAGCGGGCGGATCGGCGAATACTCCTGATCCTCCACCAGGGCGGTGTAATAGAACGCCCTCACCAGCTTGCAGCGACGCATGAACTCGTTACGCAGAAGCTTGTAGTCGATGTCGAAGCCCAGGGCTTTCGCGG
The DNA here is from genome assembly GCF_900113695.1 of Albimonas pacifica. Lineage (GTDB taxonomy): Bacteria > Pseudomonadota > Alphaproteobacteria > Rhodobacterales > Rhodobacteraceae > Albimonas > Albimonas pacifica. Next base: position 86,462 of record NZ_FOQH01000009.1, read on the forward strand.
CGGCGTAGAGGTTTGACCCGTCAATGAAGAGGGCCAGACGTTCGTCACGGTAGAACATGCAATCTCCTTCGCCGCGAACCGCGTGCCTGACAATTTCTCCGCCCTCAGCAGGGCGAATCGGTTCCGGCGCGTCGTGCGGAGCCTTTCGCCAAGCCAGAGAAGGATGCAACCATCGCGCGGCCGAAATCGACCGTCTTTGAAGCCCGGGAAGTGCGATTCACGCCAAAGCGTGCATTTTTGATCCGCGTCGACGGCGGTTCGACGGGCGGTTTCGTCTCGAATTGTTAACCATTGGGGCAAATTCGCGGCGAAACCGCGTCCACCTTCTCGGCAGGGGCGCAAGATTACCTGTTGGGCGCCCCATTATTCGGCGCCGACGGCGATCCGTCACGAAAAAGTTGAGAAAATCGCTCGGCCGCATCGGAAACGCCTTGACGCGGGAGCGCGCGCGCGGGCGAGGTGGGGCGCGCGTCGCCGGAGTCCGCGCAGCGACGCCCCGCCGCGGGGCGCGCGCCGCTCGACGCGTCGAATTCGCACCGTGCGCGCCCTTGCGCATCGTCTCGGCAAGGCATACTAAGGCGGTTCTCCCGAAACGCCTGCCGGAGACGACTTCATGGCCCGCGTCACCGTCGAGGATTGCGTCGACAAGGTTCCCAACCGGTTCGATCTGGTTATGCTCGCCGCCCATCGTGCGCGCGAGATCTCGACCGGCGCCGAGATCACCATCGACCGCGACAACGACAAGAACCCGGTCGTCGCGCTGCGCGAGATCGCCGACCAGACCCTGACCCCCGACGACCTCGAGGAAGGGCTGATCCAGTCGCATCAGCGTCATATCGAGGTCGACGAGCCCGAGGACGACGAGATGGCGCTCCTGATGGGCGGCGGCGAGGTCGACGCGCCCGTCGACGACGTCTCGGAGGAGCAGCTGCTCCGCGCCCTGATGGCCGAGCAGGCGGAAAACAAGGGCTGAGGTCGAGAGGATCCCCCGCCCCGGGCGACCGGGGCGGCGCATGGGGGAGGACGATGTGGGCGACGGCTTCATCCGACAGTTCGAACTCGTCGAGAGGGTCCAGGCCTACAACCCCAACACGGACGAAGGTCTGCTGAACGCAGCCTACGTCTTCGGCGCAAAGGCGCACGCCCCCCAGAAACGCGCCAACGGAGAGCCCTACTGGGGCCACCCCGTCGCGGTCGCCGGCATCCTGACCGAGCTGAAGCTCGACGACGCCACCATCGCGACCGCGCTCCTCCACGACACGATCGAGGACTGCCCGGGCGTCACCTACGGGACCATCGCCGAGCATTTCGGCGACGAGATCGCGGAGCTCGTCGACGGCGTCACCAAGATCTCCAAGCTCAAGCTCTCCTCGAAGGAGACCGAGCAGGCCGAGAACCTGCGCAAGCTGCTGATGGCGATGTCCAAGGACGTGCGCGTCCTGCTGGTCAAGCTCGCCGACCGGCTGCACAACATGCGCACCATCCAGTTCCTCAAGCCCGAGAAGCAGGAGCGCAAGGCTCGCGAGACCATGGAGATCTATGCGCCGCTCGCCGGGCGCATGGGCATCCAGTCGCTGCGCGACGAGCTCGAGGACCTCTCCTTCCAGGTGCTGAACCCGCGCGCGCGGGATTCGATCATCCGCCGCTTCGGCCAGCTGAAGCGCGAATCCGGCGACGTGATCCCCCAGATCCTCGAGGATCTGCAGATCGTCCTCGCCCAGGAAGGCATCGAGGCCGAGGTTTCCGGCCGCGAGAAACGCCCCTACGCCATCTGGCGGAAGATGGAGGAGAAGGGGCAGGAGTTCTCGCGCCTCTCCGACATCTACGGGTTCCGACTGATCTGCCGGACGGAGTCCGACTGCTACCGCGCGCTGGGCGCCGTGCACCGGCGCTGGAAGACGGTGCCGGGGCGGTTCAAGGACTACATCTCGACGCCCAAGACCAACGGCTACCGCTCGATCCACACCACGGTGTCGGGGCGCAACGCCAAGCGGGTCGAGGTGCAGATCCGCACCCGCGAGATGCACGAGGTCGCCGAGACCGGCGTCGCCGCGCACTGGGCCTACAAGGACGGGCAGCGGGGCGAGAACCGCTTCACCGCCGACCCGTTCGCCTGGCTCCGCCAGCTGACCGACGATTTCAAGAGCGCCGAGAAGCCCGACGAGTTCCTCGAGCACGTGAAGCTCGACATGTTCCAGGACCAGGTGTTCTGCTTCACCCCGAAAGGCAGGGTCGTCACCCTGCCCCGGGGGGCCACGCCGATCGACTTCGCCTACAACATCCACACCCGCATCGGGGACAGCTGCGTCGGCGCCAAGATCGACGGGCGGCGCGCGCCGCTCTCGACCCGGCTGCGCAACGGCCAGACGGTGGAGATCATCCGCGCCGAGGCCCAGCGCCCCCAGCCGGTGTGGGAGGAGATCGCCGTCACCGGCCGCGCCAAGCAGGCGATCCGCCGGGCGCTGCGCGCCGAGCGGCGCGAGGCCGACGTGCGCATCGGCCGGGGCATCGTGCAGTCGGCCTTCGAGCGCGCCTCCAAGACGATGACCCGCAAGGCGCTGGCGCTGGCGGCCGAGAAGCTCAACCACGACGGGCCCGACGACCTGCTGCAGGCGGTGGGGGCGGCCGAGGTCTCGGCGACCCAGATCCTGACCGCGCTGTTCGGGCGAGAGGGCGACTTCGACGCGCCCCTGCGCCCCGCGGCGCCGGGCGACAGCTCCCGCCTGCCGGTGACGGGCGTGTCGCGCGCGCGCAAGGTCAAGTTCGGGGAGTGCTGCCAGCCCGTCCCCGGCGACCGCATCGTGGGCATCGCCGAGAAGGGCAAGGGCGTGACGGTCCACGCCATCGACTGCCCCGTCCTCGCCGACTACGAGGAGACGCCCGAGGCCTGGGTCGACCTGCGCTGGGACCCCGAGACCGCCTGGACCCAGCCCCACCAGACCTCGCTGACCGTGACCTTCGCCAACCAGACCGGGGCGCTGGCGCGCGTGTGCACGGTGATCGCGGAGCTCAACGCCGACATCGCCCACCTGGAGCTGATCGAGCGCAAGCCCGACTTCTATCGCGCGCGCATCGACCTCGAGGTGCGCGACGTCAAGCACGTCTCCCAGGTGGTGACGATGCTCAACGCCCAGACCATGGTCCACGAGGCCGCCCGCCTGACCCCGGGCGCAGGCGCGCCCGCCAGCCGTCCCGCCCCCCTGCCCGCCGGTCCGGTGGTGCGCATGGCCGGGCGCGAGGACGGGCTCGGCGCCGAGCCCTCGGGCGCGCGCACGCCGGGGTCCGCCCGCGGGCGGGCCGGCGCGCCCGCCGGGGGCGGCTGACTCCATGTTCCGCCGCCGCGACCCTCTTCCCTTTCGCGACCGGTTCCGGGAATTCCTGTCCCCCCGCAAGGGCTGGCAGCGGGGATACCGCTACCTGGGCAAGCGCATGCAGCGGCTGCCCGACACGCCGCACCGCATCGCGCTGGGCTTCGCCTGCGGGGTCTTCGCCTCGTTCACCCCGTTCTTCGGCTTCCATTTCGTGATCGCCGCGGCGCTCGCCTTCGCGCTGCGCGCGAACGTGCTGGCCTCGGCCACGGGCACCTTCGTGGGCAACCCGCTGACCTTCCCGGTGATCGCCGGCGCCTCGTTCTGGATGGGGCGCAAGATCACCGGCATCCACTTCGCCGAGCCCTACCACGGCTGGACCTTCGGCTGGCTGTGGGACAACCTCGACGCGATCTTCGTGCCCTATCTGGTGGGGGGCGTGCTGCCGGGGCTGGCGGGCTCGGTCGCCTTCTACCTGGTGCTGCGCCCGATGATCGCCGCCTATCAGAACCGCCGTCGCTCGAAGCTGATGGCCGTCGCCAAGGAGCGGGTGCGCCAGGCCCACGAGCGGCGCCGTGCGGCGAAGGAGGCCAAGCAGGCCGCCAAGGCCTCGCCGATCCGCCGCGCCGGCGATCCGGCGAGCTGAGCCGCGCCGTCCCTCCGGCGAGGACCTGCCCGACGATCCGCGGAGAGGGCGCCGAGGCGCGCTCTGGTCGCGCCTGGAGGCCGCCTGGCGTCAAGACAACCTCGCCGCGGGCGCCTATGCTGCCCGCGACCGACTCTGCGAAAAGGACCCGCGCGATGACCCTGGCGAAGCCTCTCGGCCGACTGCGGCTGGGCGTGAACATCGACCACGTCGCCACCATCCGCAACGCCCGCGGCGGCGCGCATCCCGACCCGATCAAGGCCGCCAAGATCGCCGAGGCCGCGGGCTGCGACGGCATCACCGCGCACCTGCGCGAGGATCGCCGCCACATCACCGACCCCGACATCGAGGCGCTGATGGGCGCCCTGTCGGTGCCGCTGAACTTCGAGATGGCCGCCACCGACGAGATGCAGGCGATCGCCCTGCGCCACCGCCCCCATGCCGTCTGCATCGTGCCCGAGAAGCGGGAGGAGCGCACGACCGAGGGCGGGCTCGAGGTGGCGAAGGAGGAGAACCGGCTCGCCCATTTCATCGCGCCCCTGCGCGAGGCGGGCTGCCGCGTCTCGATCTTCATCGCCGCCGACCGCCGCCAGATCGAGGCCGCCGCGCGCATCGGCGCCCCGGTCATCGAGCTGCACACCGGCGCCTATACCGACGCCCATAACGAGGGCCGCTTCGACGAGCGCGACGTCGAGCTCGAGCGTCTGCGCGAGATGGCCGCCTTCGCCCATTCCATCGGCCTCGAGGTCCATGCCGGCCACGGCCTGACCTACGACACGGTCAAGCCCGTCGCCGCCTTCCCGGAGGTGATGGAGCTCAACATCGGCCATTATCTCATTGGCGAGGCGATCTTCTCGGGCCTCGACAGCGCCATCCGGCGGATGCGGGCGCTGATGGACCAGGCCCGGCAGGAGGCGTTCGGCGAAGGGGCGGCGTAGGGCGCATTTCAATGCGCCATCGGCGGGCGGAGGGCGGCAAGGCGCATTGAAATGCGCCCTACCCCTCCGCCAGCCTGCGGGCGAGCCTGCGGTGCTTTTCGACCTCGGCCTCGAAGCCCTGCATGACGATGCGCCCCTCGCGGACCACGGCGCGGCCCTCGACATAGGTCTCGCGGGCCCTGGCGTCGGCGCAGAGGAGGAGGCCCGCCAGAGGATCCCAGCCGCCCGCCTGGGCGAGGCCGTCGGTGGCGAACACCGCGAAATCGGCGCGCTTTCCGACCGAGAGGGAGCCAAGGTCGTCCCGCCCCAATACCTGCGCGCCGCCCAGCGTCGCGATCTCCAGCGCCTCGCGCGCGCTCATCGCGTCGGCCCCGCGGGAGACGCGCTGCAGCAGCATCGCCTGCCGCGCCTCCGCCAGCAGGTCGCCGGAGTCGTTGGAGGCGGAGCCGTCGACCCCCAGCCCCACCTTCACGCCCGCGTCGCGCATCGCGCGCACCGGGGCGATGCCGCTGCCGAGCCGGCAGTTGGAGCAGGGGCAGTGCGCGACGCCGGTCCCGGTGCGGGCGAAGAGCGCGATCTCGGAGGCGTCGAGCTTCACGCAGTGGGCGTGCCAGACGTCCTCGCCGACCCAGCCGAGCCCCTCGGCGAAATCGCCGGGGCGCTGGCCGAAGGTCGCCAGCGAATAGGCGATGTCCTCGTCGTTCTCGGCGAGATGCGTGTGCATCAGCACGCCCTTGTCGCGCGCGAGCAGCGCCGAATCCCGCATCAGTCCCGGCGAGACCGAGAACGGCGAGCACGGCGCCACCCCCACCCGGATCAGCGCGCCGGGGCGGGCGTCGTGATGGGCGTCGATGACGCGGATGCAGTCCTCCAGGATCGCGGGCTCGTTCTCGCACAGCGCGTCGGGGGGCAGGCCGCCCACGCTCTCGCCCACCGACATCGAGCCGCGCATGGCGTGCAGGCGGACGCCGAGGCGCAGGGCTGCGTCGATCTCGTCCTCCAGCCGCGCGCCATTGGGGAAGATGTAGAGGTGGTCGGAGGAGAGCGTGCAGCCCGCGAGCGCCATCTCGGCCAGGCCGATGAGGGCGGAGGAGTGGATCTCCTCCGGGCCCATGCGGCTCCAGATCGGGTAGAGCGACTGCAGCCAGCCGAAGAGCAGCGCGTCCTGGCCGGCGGGGACGGCGCGGGTCAGGGTCTGGAACAGGTGGTGATGGGTGTTCACGAGGCCCGGGATCACCACGCAGCCGGAGACGTCGAGGATCTCGTCCGCCGCCGCGGGCAGGGTCGCGGTCGGCCCCACCGCCTCGATCACCCCGTCGCGGGCGAAGAGGCCGCCGTCCGCGATCTCGCGCCGCTCCCCGTCCATCGTGGCCAGCACCCGCGCGTGGCGGAGGAGAAGCGTGCCCATGCTCAGGCCCTCTGCATCGCGAGGCGGGCGGCGAGGGCGAGGAAGATCGTCCCCGTCGCCGCCTGCATCGCCTGGGTCATGCGGCGCGAGCGCGCCAGCGCCCGCCCGATGTGGCCCGCCGACAGGCCCACCGCGCCGTTGATCGCCATGCCCCCGATCCCCAGCACCGCGCCGAAGACCAGGAACTGGGCGAGGATCGGCCCCGCCTCGGGCCGCACGAACTGGGGGACGAGGGCCAGCACGAAGATCCCCATCTTGGGGTTCAGCAGGTTCACCAGCAGACCCGCGCGAAACGCGGCCGCGGGCCGCATCGCCCGGGCCGCGGGGCCGCGGGCGAGCCCCTCGCCCCGCGCGAGTTCCCGGAAGGCGCCGAAGGCGAGCCAGACGAGATAGGCGACGCCGGCCCAGCGCACGACCTCGAAGGCGACCGGGTGGGCGGCCATCAGCGCGGCCAGCCCCACGCCCGCCGCCGTCGCATGCACGAGGCTTCCGGCCGAGATCCCCGCCGCCGCCGAGACCCCCGCCGCCGGCCCCGAGCGCGCCCCCTGCCCGAGGCAGAACAGCATGTCCGCCCCCGGCGTCAGGTTCAGGGCCAGCGCCACGGGCACGAAGAGGGCGAGGGTCTCGGGGGCGACGGGGAGGGGCATGGCGGGCTCCGGGCTGCGGTCGGCTCCCGCCTACTCCGAGGGCGCGCCGGCGCGCAACCAGGCGCCGAGGACGGCGCGCTCCTCGGGGGTGATGCCGGTCTCGTTGCCCAGCGGCATGATGTTGGACATCACCGCCTGCGCGATCATCTTGGGCGCGTGGGCGCGGATCTGGTCGAGATCGTCGAACATCACCCCGCCCGGCGCCTCGTCGAAGCTCTCGTGGCTGGGACGGGCGGCGTGGCAGGTCGAGCAGTGGGTCGCCACGATCGCCATGGCGCGCTGGGGCTCGAGATCCGCCTGCACCTGGTCGGGCCGCCAGGACGAGAGCCACATCATGCCCACGAACAGGAACGAGGCGACGGGAAGCTGCCAGTAGACCGCCCAGCCGTGCTTGCCCATGTCGTGGCTGTTGAAGAAGTGGCGCACGATGCCGCCGATCGCCAGCACGAAGGCCACCATGATCCAGTTCAGCGGATGGCCGAAGGCGATCGGATAGTGGTTCGAGATCATCATCGCGACCACGGGCAGCGTCAGGTAGTTGTTGTGGGTCGAGCGCAGCTTGGCGATCTCGCCGTAGCGGGGATCGGGCTCGCCGCCGGCCTTGAGGACCTCGACCACCTTCTTCTGGTTGGGGATGATCACCATGAACACGTTGCCCGACATCATCGTGGCGATCAGCGCGCCGGTGTGCAGCCAGGCCGCGCGGGCCGAGAACACCTGGCCGTAGAGCCAGCAGATGAAGACGATGGCCGCGTAGAGCACCGCGAACAGCAGGGGCGGATTGGCGCGCAGCGCGCTCTTGCACAGCTGGTCGTAGAGGAACCAGCCCACGAACAGCGACCCCGCCGAGACCAGCACCGCCAGCCCCACGGGGATGTCGGCGACGGAGCGGTCGATCAGCAGGCCTTCGGCCCCCCACCAGTAGGTGACGGCGAGCATCACGAAGCCGGTCAACCAGGTGGAATAGGCCTCCCACTTGTACCAGTGCAGGATGGCCGGCATCTTCTCGGGGGCCACCGAATACTTGCGGATCTGGTAGAAGCCGCCGCCGTGGACGGACCAGCTCTCGCCCTTCACGCCCTGGGGCAGGTCCGGGTCGTGGCGCAGCGAGTAGTCCAGCGCCATGAAATAGAACGACGACCCGATCCAGCCGATGGCGGCCACGATATGCGCGGCCCGGACCAGAAAACTGATCCAGTCGTGAAAAAGCGCCTCCATGGGCAGGGTCCCCCGTCGTCCGGTCTTTATTTCCTGGGGGGGGAGGTTATCTGCGCTAGGCGGCCCCGGCCAAGGGCGTTTCGCGCTCGCCACCGGGGCTTCGGCGCCGCAGCATGTCTTCCGCCCTCCCCGCTCGAAGGAGCCGCCATGTTCGTTTTCCCCCAGCCCCCCGCCGAGATGACCCGGGACGCCTTCGTCGCCCGCTTCGGCGGCGTCTACGAGCACTCGCCCTGGGTGGCCGAGCGCGCCTGGGACGCGGGACTGGGCGAGGAGACGGCGACCTCGGGCGGCCTCTCGGGCGCGCTGCACGCACAGGTGATGGCGGGCGACGAGGACGAGCGGCTGGCGCTGCTGCGCGCGCACCCCGACCTCGCGGGCAAGCTGGCGCTGGCGGGCGGGCTGACCGCCGAATCGAGCGCCGAGCAGGCGGGCGCCGGCCTCGACCAGTGCACGCCCGAGGAACTGGCGGAGTTTCAGGAACTGAACGCCCGCTACACCGCGCGCTTCGGCTTCCCCTACATCCTCGCCGTGAAGGGCCGCCACCGCGAGCAGATCCTGGAGAATTTCCGCGCCCGGGTGGAGAACGACCCCGAGGCGGAGCTGGCCGAGGCCATCGAGCAGGTCCGCCGCATCGCCCTCCTGCGGCTGGAGGCGATGGCCGGGGGCTGAGCAGGCGGAAGCTTCCGCTACGGAATGCCTTGATTTCACGTCACAATGATTGCTTCCCGTTCATCCAGGAGGTTAGGGTTCCTCATCATCTGTTCACCTGACGATCCGTCGGGCTGCGTAAATCGGACCAGCGTACCATGGCACTCCCCCGGCTTTCCGTCCCCGTCCTTGCCTTCGCGGCCGTCGCCGCGTTCGCGCCGCAGACGGGCGCCCAGGCCGCGACCGCCTACGACAGCGGCGTCGGCGCAGCGGATGCGACCTATCTCGAGCCGTCCTACACCGGCCCCGTCGGCGACCCGATCGACGACTACGAGTTGGCGGACGACATCATCCTGGGCTCGGACTACGACATCGGCTCGGCGACCTTCCTGGGGTCGAGCACCGACGCCGCGCCGTTCAGCTTCGACATCGCCTTCTACGCCGTCGACGGCGCCGCGCCCGCGACGTCCCCGACCGCGAGCCGGACCGGCGTCGCCTACTCGACCTTCGACACCGGCGAGACGCTGAACGGCCGCGCCCTGCAGAGCTACACGATCGCGTTCGACGTGATCTCGCTGACGGCGGGGAACTGGTGGGTGTCGATCGTCGCCAACGCCCAGGGCGATGACAAGTGGCACTGGGCGGGCGTCTACCAGAACACCTCCTCGATGCGCTTCCGCGAGGCGGGCGGCGGCGGCGCCTGGGGAACCTACACCCCCCTCGACATGGCCCTGACGCTCGACGCCGGCGCCTCGGGCACGCCGGTCCCCGCGCCCGCCGCGCTGCCGTTGCTGGCCGCGGGCCTCGCGGGCTTCGCCCTGGTCGGGCGCCGCCGCCGGGCCTGATCCCGCCGGCCGCCGGGCGCCCGCGCCCCCGGTTTTCCCCGCCCCCGCGCGCTCCGGCCGGAGGTCGGCGGGGGTGGGCGGGCGGGAGCCGACCTTCGGTCGGAGCGCGCGGGGGCGGGCGGCTCCCCTCAGGCGGCCAGGGCCGCCGCCTCCTCGAACAGGATCGCGTGGCGGGCCGCCAGCTCGTGCGGGTCGCGCGAGTAGCCGCCGCCCAGGGCCGCGGCGACCGGCAGGCCGCGGCCGCGCAGCCGCTCCAGCACCAGCCGGTCGCGCCGGCGCAGCCCCTCCAGCGTCAGCGCCAGCCGTCCCAGGCGGTCGCCCTCCCAGGGATCGACGCCGGCGTTGTAGAAGACGAGGTCCGGCGAGGCCCGCTCCACCGCCTCGTCCAGCGCGTCGGAGAGGCGGGCGAGATAGGCCTCGTCCCCCAGCCCGTCCTCGAGCCCCACGTCGAGGTCCGAGACCGCCTTGCGCGCCGGAAAGTTCTTCTGCGCGTGGATCGAGAAGGTGAACACCCGCGGGTCGGAGGCGAAGATCCACGCCGTCCCGTCCCCCTGGTGCACGTCGCAGTCGACCACCAGGATCCGCGGCGCCGCGCCCTCGTCCGCCAGCGTGCGCGCCGCCACCGCCACGTCGTTGAACACGCAGTAGCCCGAGCCGTAGTCGGGGCCTGCGTGATGCGAGCCCCCGGCCGCATTCACCGCCAGCCCCCGGTCCAGCGCCAGCCGCCCCGCGAGCAGCGTGCCCGCCGAGGAGAGCTGCGCGCGCCGGGCCACCTCGGGCGTCGAGGGCAGGCCGATGCGCCGCGTCTCGTCGGCCGTCAGGGTGCAGGCGATCACCCGCTCCACATAGCCGATGTCATGGGCGCCCGCGACCTGCAGCGCCTTGAGCGGCGCAGGCGCGAGCCAGCCGCCGGTCTCCATCAGGCCGCGCTCCTCCAGCGCCTGGCGCAGGTAGAAGTATTTCGACATCGGGAACGGGTGGTTGGGCCGCAGGGCGACCGTGTAGTCCGGATGCCAGACGATGGGCAGCGTCATCCGCCCGGCCCCTCGGCCGAAGGCGCGGGCAGCAGGCGGTCGACGACCTCGGCCGCGGCCTCCCGCGCGGCCTGCATCCGCTCGGCCAGCGCCTCGATCTCCGTCTCGCCCGAGACGCGCAGCAGCGCGGCGATGGGGCCCGGGCCCGCGGTCGCGGGATCGAAGCCGCCGGAGGTCGCGACGCGCAGGGCCTGGAGGAGGCGCGACTGCAGGTCGTGCGCCTGCGCCAGCGCCGCGACGTCGCCGGGATCGAGCCGCCCCGCCGCCTCCAGCGCCGCCAGCGCCCGGGGGGCGGAGGCGCCGCCCAGCGGCAGGTCCGGCGCGCCCTCGGCGGCGGCGGCGAGCAGGCCCGCCTGGGCCACGAACTCGATGTCCATCAGCCCGCCGCGGTGGCGCTTCATCGCCCAGGGGTCCTCGCGCCCGCCCTTCTCGGCCTCGGCGATGCGCGCGCGCATGTCGGCGGCGCCGGTCCAGGCCTCGGCGGCGGGACGCTCGAGGCGCAGGGCCTCCCCGACCGCGGCGCGCACGTCGTCCTGCAGGTCCGCGCGGCCCGCGACGGGGCGCGCGCGGGTCAGGGCCATGCGCTCCCAGGTCCAGGCGCGCTCGGCCTGGTAGGCGCGGAAGCCCGAGAGCGAGGTCGCCACCGTCCCCTGCCGGCCGGAGGGGCGCAGGCGCATGTCGATCTCGTAGAGCTCCCCCTCCGCGGTCTTCGCGGTCATCGCCGAGATCAGCGCCTGCGTGAAGCGGGAGAACCAGGCGGGGGAGGACAGGGATTTCTTCCCCTCCGAGGCCTCCTGCCCGCCCGCGTCGTAGAGCACGATCAGGTCGAGGTCCGAGGTCGCGGTCATCTCCCCCGAGCCGAGCCGCCCCATCGCCAGCACCGCGGCGCCGCGGCCGGGCGGGGGCCCGTGGCGGCGGGCGAACTCGGCCTCCACCAGCGGGAACAGCGCGCGGATGCAGGCCTCGGCGATGGCCGAGAACCCGTGGCCCGCCTCTTCCGCGTCGGCGATGCCGCGCAGGAGCTGCACGCCCATGCGGAAGCGCATCTCCTTGGCCCAGGAGCGGGCGACGTCGAGCTGGCGCTCGTAGTCCTCCTCCCGCGCGAGCCATTCCGAGAGCTCCTCGGTCAGGGCGTCGGCGCCGGGCAGCGGCTCGAAGAAGTCGGTGGCGAGGATCGCGTCGAGCACCCGCGAGGAGCGCCCCAGCGCCTCGGCCAGGCGCGGCGAGGCGGCGCAGATCTCGGCGATCAGGTCCACGAGGCGGGGGTTCTGCTCGAAGAGCGAGAACACCTGCACCCCCGCCGGCAGGCCCGACAGGAACCGGTCGAACTGGGCGAGCGCGTCGTCGGGCGAGGCGGCCGCGCGCAGCGCCTGGAGGATGCGCGGCTCGAGCCCCGCCAGCAGCGTGCGCGCGCGGGTCGAGCGGGTGGCGGGGATCGCGCCCTGGCGCCAGCGGTCGATGATCCCCTCGGCGTAGTCCGGCCGCTCGAACCCGGCCGAGGCGAGGTCGGGGGCCTGCGCGGGCTCGGCCGCGGCGGGGGCGCCGGGGGGCTGGAAGAAGGCCTCGGCGATCTTCGAGACCCGCTCCATGCGCGCCAGGATGTCGGCCTCGAACGCCGCGCGGTCCGACCAGCCCGAGAGGGCGGCGACCCGGTCGCGGGCCTCGGGCGCGGTGGGCATGGTCTGGGTCTGGCGGTCCTCGATCATCTGCAGGCGATGCTCGAGCTCGCGGTGGGCGACATAGGCGGCGTCGAGCTCGGCGGCGGCCTCCTCGCCGACCCAGCCGGCTCCGGTCAGGGCGCGAAGGGCGGCGCGGGTGCCGCGGTCGCGCAGCGCGGGGTCGCGGCCGCCGCAGATCAGCTGGCGGGTCTGCACGAAGAACTCGATCTCGCGGATGCCGCCGCGGCCGAGCTTGACGTTGTGGCCGGGGATCGAGATCGGGCCGCCGCCGCCGCGGTGGGCGCGGATCCGCTCGCGGATGTCGTGGGCGTCGCGGATGGCGGCGAAGTCGAGGAACCGCCGCCACACGAACGGGCGCAGGCGGCTCAGGAACGCCTCGCCCGCCGCGATGTCGCCGACGCTGGCGCGGGCCTTGATGAAGGCCGCCCGCTCCCAGGTGCGGCCGAGCGATTCGTAGTAGCGCTCGGCCGTGTCCATGCCGATGCAGACCGGCGTCACCGAGGGATCGGGGCGCAGGCGCAGGTCGACGCGGAACACGTAGCCCTCGCCGGTGGGCTTCGACAGCAGCTGGCTGACCCCCTGGACGACCTTCACCAGGCGCGAGCGGACCTCGGCGTAGGCGTCGGCCTCGTGGCGGGATTCGTCGAACAGGAAGATCAGGTCGATGTCGGAGGAATAGTTCAGCTCCCGCGCGCCGCCCTTGCCCATGGCGAGCCCGAAGAGGCCCGCGGCCCCCGCCGCGTCGTCGGGATCGCGGGACAGCCGGCCGCGGGCGAACTCGTCCGCCAGCAGGCCGCGCAGCGCGCCCTCCACCGCCGCGTCGGCGAAGTCCGACAGCGCCGCGGTGGCCGCGTCCAGGTCCCAGACCCCGCCCAGATCCGCGAGCCCCGTCAGCACCGCCAGCCGCCGCTTGCCCCGGCGCAGGATGCCGGCGCGCTGGGCGGTGTCGGCCTCGGCCACGGCGCGCATCTCCGCCGCCAGGGTCGCGAGCGCGGGCTCGGGCGGGCCCTGCAGGACGTCGGCCAGCCACTCCGCTTCGCGCCGGATCAGGCCGTGGAGGAAAGGGGAGGAGCCCCCGGTTCCCTCCACCAGCGGGCGCAGCTCGGGCGCGGACAGGTGGGCCGAGAGCGCCTCCCACGCCTCGGCCCCGCGGGCGGGGTCGTGGGCGAGGGGCGCGCGGGTCAGGCGGGAGGCGAAGGGTTCGGCGGTCATGGGGCGCATCCTCGCCGCCCGGGGGCGCGTGTCAACGCACGAGCGAGGCCCTCTTGCGTCGGTGCGGCGGCGGGCGCATCGATAAGGAAACCACACGAAAATGGGGAGGACTCGCCGTGACCGCCGCAACCCTGACGCCCGACCGCTACCGCTGGGTGGTGGTCTTCGCCGCGGCGGTGATCCTGGCGCTGAGCATGGGCCAGATGGTCAACGGCCTTGCGGTGTTCTTCGTGCCGCTGGAGCGGGAATTCGGCTGGGCGCGCGGGGACGTGGCGCTGATCAACGCGGCCGGCGTCGCCGGGCTCGCGGTCGGCGGCATTCTGATGGGGCGCCTGGCGCCGCAGGTCGGGACCCGGGCGGTGTGCCTGTTCGGGGCCGCGGTGATGGGCCTGTGCGTGATCGCGGCCAGCCAGGCGAGCGCGCTGTGGCAGTTCTACCTGCTGTTCGCGGTGGCGGGCGCGCTGGGCGGCTCGGCCTTCTTCGCGCCGCTGATCGCGCTGGTGGGCAACTGGTTCGCGGCGGGCGCGGGGATGGCGCTGGGGATCGCCTCGGCCGGGCAGGCGCTGGGCCAGGGCGGCGTGCCGCTGGTCTCGGCGATGATGATCGAGGCCTGGGGCTGGCGCGGCGCCTTCATGGGGCTGGGGGTCGCGACGCTCGCGGTCTGCGTGCCGCTGGCGCTGCTGATGCGCGAGCCGCCGGCGCCGGCCTCGGGCCTCGCCGGCGCGGTCGAGCCGCTGCCCACCCCCCTGCCCCACCGCACCGTGGTGGCGCTGATGTGCGTGGCGGTGGTGGGTTGCTGCACGCTGATGTCGGTGCCGCTGATGCATCTCGCGCCCCTGATGCAGGGCTGCGGGCTGACGGCGACGGATGCGGGGGGCGTGATGGTGGCGATGCTCGCCTCGGGCATCCTGGGGCGGCTGGTCTTCGGGCGGCTCGCGGACGTGATGGGGGCGCTGCCGGCCTATGCCACCGCCTCGCTGTGGCAGACGCTGATGGTGTTCGGCTTCACCCGCTTCGCGACGCTCGACGGGTTCTACGTCTACGCGGTGCTCTACGGCTTCGGCTATGCGGGGGTGATGACGGGGGTGCTGACCTCGACCCGGGCGCTGTCGCCGGCGGCGAAGCGGGCGTCGGCGATGGGGATCATCGGGGCCTTCGCCTGGCTGGGCCACGGGGTCGGGGGCTGGCAGGCGGGGGCGCTCTACGACCTCACGGGGGGCTACGATGCAGGCTTCGGCGTGGCGCTGGCGGCGGGGGTGATGAACCTCGCGGTGCTCGCCGGGCTGATGGTCTTCATCCGCCGGGCGGGAGCGCCGGCGGCGGCCTGAGCGCTCAGCGCGCGGCGGCGAGGAAGGCCGCGAGGTCGCCGTAGCCGGTGAAGCGCCGCTGGTGGGCGAGGCCGAGGCGGGCGGCGGCCTCCTCGGCCTTGCGGTCGAGCGCGGGGTCCTCGACCTGGGCGAGGTGGACCAGCGTGGTGTAGTTCCCGAACAGCATGTCGCGCAGCTGCGGGTGGCGGTCGAGGCCCATGGGCTTCCACACGAAGGCGTCGAACTGCCGGACCAGGAAGTCGGTCAGATAGAAGCAGGTCATCTCGGCGTCGCCGCGGGCGGCGAAGGTCTCGTTGCCGTCGAAGAAGCTGTAGCAATGGGGGCCGGGGATCATCTCGACGCCCAGCTCCTGGCAGCGTTTCGCCAGCAGGCCGCCGGTGCCGCAGTCGGCGTAGACCACCTTGATGGCGTCGAAGCGGCCGCGGGCGCGGGCGACCTCGGCCTCGACCGCGTCGGGGATCAGCTCGGGGCGCAGGTGGAGCTGAGCGGGGAGGCACTTGAGGTCCAGGTGCGACCAGCCGTTCAGGCGGATCAGCGCCAGGATCTCGCGCGCCAGCGCCCCGCAGGCGATCAGCCGGGTGCGGGGCGCGCCCTCGGGCGCGGCGGCGGGGGCGGAGAGGCCCTCGACGGTCAGGGCTGCGTCGTCGATGCCGAGATCTTCGGGGCCGAGATCTTCGGGGCGGGGGTCTTCGGGGCGGGGGTCTTCGGGCGCGGGCCGGGTCATCGGGGCGGGGTCATCCTTTTCTGCGCGCGGCGTAGCCGACGCTGCCCGCCGGCAGGGGGTGGTCGCCCCAGCGGTCGAGGGGGCGGGCCTCGAACCCCGCGCGCTCGAGCAGCGCGAGCACCGCCTCGGGCGCGGGCGCCGCCAGCAGGCGGCGGGCGCGGCGCAGGCGGGGGCGGCCGTCGACGAGGCGCTCGGTCTCGGTCTCGCGCGCGAGCGTGTCGCCGATCCTGAGCGATCGGGCGGCGTAGCGCCAGCCCGGCCCCTCGGCCGCGTCGTCGGGCGGCAGAACCGCGGGATCGGGGAGGTCGAAGATCAGCCAGGCGCCGGGGCGCAGGATCTCGCCCGCGCGGCGCGCGACGGTGTCGAGCGCGGGGCGGCCGGCGGCGTCGAGATAGGCCAGCGCCCAGCCCAGCGCGGTGACGAGGTCGACCGCGGGCATCGGCGCCCGGGCAGCGTCCATCGTGGCGGGGCGCAGGCCGCGGGCCCGGGCGAGCGCGGTGCAGGCGGGCGAGAGGTCGAGCCCGGTGACCCGGAACTGCGCCGCCTGGGCGGCGGCCATCCAGCGCCCGTCCCCGCAGCCCAGATCGTGGAGCGAGGGGTTTCGCCCCGCCCCCACCGCCGCCGCCCGGCCCATGGCGATCAACCAGGGCAGACCCGGGTCGAGCCTTGGCGCGAGCGCCTGCGCGTGGATCGCGGCGAGGTCCTCGTCGAAGGCGCCCGGGGCGAGCGGGAAGGGATCGGCGGGGGCCATGGGGCGCTCACCGGCGGGCGGGGGCCGCGGGGGTCCGGCGCGCGGCGGCGAGGCTGGGGAGGGGGCGCGCGGCGGCGCGCGGCGCGCCCGGGCGCGGATCCGCGCCGACGGCGGCCGCCCGAGGGTCGGCCGAACGCCGCGCCGCGACGGCTTCCGGCCTGCGGGGCGCGGACGCGGCCTGCGAGGCCGCGCTCCCGACGCGCGCGAAACGATGCAGGGGGATTCGCCCATAGCTTGCAACGCCGCGCTGCGAGGCTCGGTCGCCTCGCCGGGAGGGCGAGGCGCAGGGGGCGGCCGCCTGCCGCGGGGCGCGGGGGGCGCGGGCGATCAGCCCGCGGCCACCTGGTTGTGCTTGCGCGCGGCGATCAGCTGCTTGGCGGTCTCCACCGCCACGGCCGCGTCGCGGCAGTAGGCGTCGGCGCCGATGGCGCGGCCGAACTCCTCGTTCAGCGGCGCGCCGCCGACCAGCACGATGATCTGGTCGCGGATGCCCTTCTCCTTGAGCTGGTCGATGACGACCTTCATGTAGGGCATGGTCGTGGTCAGCAGCGCGGACATGCCGAGGATCGCGGCCTCCTCGCGCTCCAGCGCCTCGAGGTAGTTCTCGACGGCGTTGTTGATGCCGAGGTCGACCACGTCGAAGCCCGCGCCCTCCATCATCATCGAGACCAGGTTCTTGCCGATGTCGTGGATGTCGCCCTTCACGGTGCCGATCACCATGGTGCCCATCTTGGGGGCGTCGGTCTCGGCCAGCAGGGGGCGCAGGATGCCCATGCCGGTCTTCATCGCGTTGGCGGCGAGCAGCACCTCGGGCACGAACAGGATCCCGTCGCGGAAGTCGTCGCCGACGACCTTCATCCCGGCGACCAGCGCCTCGGTCAGGACCTTGTAGGGGGCCCATCCCCGCTCGAGCAGGATGTTCGTCCCCTCCTCGATCTCTTCCTTGAGACCGTCGTAGAGGTCGTCGTGCATCTGCTGGACGAGCTCGTCGTCGTCGAGCTCCGCAAGGACGATGTCGTCGTCTTCGTCCGCCATGGACAGGCCTTTCTGCGTCTGGGCGGCGCGCCGGAGACCGGAGGAGGGCCGCCGGGGCGTCGCGCGTCGCGTGCGTTGCGGGCACGATAGACCGCTTGCGCCGGTCGTGCACGGCGGAAACGCGACGCAATGTCCGCGTCCCGCGTCGTCCAGGCGGGCCCGCAGCGCCCCTGCGGCACGGGTTTGGGGGGCGGTCCGGGGGGGCGGGCCGGGCGCTCAGGCCCCGGCGGCTTCGGCCTCGGCCAGCGCGCGCAGGCGCGCGACCATCGCGCGCAGGCCGTTGGAGCGCTGGGAGCTGAGATGCTCGGTCAGGCCGAGGCGCTGGAACTGCGCCTGCGCATCGGTGGCCAGGATCTCCTGCGCGGTGCGCCCGGAGTAGAGCGCGCGCAGCACCGCAATCAGGCCGCGCACGATCAGCGCGTCCGAATCCCCGTCGAAATGCAGGCGGCGGGGGGCGCCCTCCTCGACCCGGGGGACGATCCAGACCTGGCTGGCGCAGCCGTCGACCCTGGTCTCCGGACCCTTCAGGGCGTCGGGGAGGGGCGGCATCTTCTTGCCGAGGTCGATGACGTAGCCGTAGCGGTCCTCCCAGTCGTCGAGGAACTCGAAGTCGGCGGCGATGTCCTCGAAGGCCTGAGGGGCGTCGGTCATGGCGATCTCCTGATTGGGGCCTCACCTAAGGCCCCCGGGCGGGCGCGGCAACACCCCGGCCGGCGCGCGGGGCCGTCCGGGCGGCCCTCGCGTCCGCTGCGCGGCCGCGTCGCCCCGCCCTGCCGTCCCCGTCGCGGGGCGGAGCGCGGCCGGGGCGCCCGGAGCGGGGGCGGATCGGCGGTCGGATCGAGGAACGGCGCCGGGCTCGCGACGGATGGGCGACGGGCGAGCCACGCACGGGCGATGCGCCGGGATCGGCCGGCGCGCGGGGCTGCGGCGGCGGCGGGCGTCCCGGCGGAAGGCGGGCGCAGGCCTTTCCTTTCCGGGCGCGCTGTGGCGTGATGCGCGCCGCCGCCGACGGGCGGCGCAGAGGAATGGACCGACGACTGGGATGACGGGGACGACGAGCATGGTTCTGCCGCGAGCGACGCGCGCATGGGGACGTCCGGCCGTGGCCGCGGCGCTGACCGCGGGGCTGGCGCTGGCCGGCTGCAGCTGGGGCGAGGAGGAGCAGGCGCCGGTCGAGGCCCAGACGCCGCCGCAGGGCGGCGCCCCGGGGCCGAGCGGCCCGGTCTACGAAAAGCGCCCCGTCGCCAGCGTCGAGTCGCTGGAGATCGGCCAGATCTACCGCGGCCGCCTGCTGACCGCGCACGGCGCCGCGCCCGCCACCGGCTGGTTCCACGCCACGCTGGAGCCGCGCAACGGCTCGCGCCTGGCGCCTGACGGATTCCTGGAATTCGACCTGGTCGCGGCCCCGCCGGAGCTCAACGGCGGCGAGCCGGGCGTGCCCGCCCGCCTGCCGATCCGCGCCGACCGGGCGATTCCCACCGCCGACCTGGTGGGCGCGCAGGGCGTGCGCGTCTATGCCGGCGCCACCGCGGCGGCGCTGCGGGTCTCGGTCTCCGCGCCCCAGCCGGGGCAGGCCGGCGGGCCGCGCACCCAGGCCGTGTTCAGCCCCGTCGCGCCGACGCGGAGCGTCGATGCCGACGACCCCGCCTCCGCCCCGCCGACGCCCCCGCGCATCGGCCAGTAAGGACGCGCGCGGCGGCCTCGCCCGCCCCCGGCGCGCCCCCTCGGCCGCGGTCCGCGCCGCCGCCGGCCGCAGCGCCCGCCCCCCGCCCCGGCCCTCGCCCCGGCCCCCGCGATCCGGGAGCGCCGGTCCCCAGGGGCGGCCGCGAGGGGGACGGCCGGGCGGGGCGATGCGGAGGCGCAGCCGACGCGAGGGCCGCCCGAGCCGGGCCCGAAACGCCGGCGGGCGGCGCGGACCTTCGCCCGCGCCGCCCGCCTGGATCGTCCGAGACCGGACCGGATCAGTCGTCGAACTCGACGATCTCGATGTCGGTCCCGTTGGCGCTGAGCGCGATCTCGCCGCGCTTGAGCTGCAGGGCGAGCTCCCCGAAGGCCTTGCGCCGCCAGCCCGACAGGGCCGGCACGTCCGGCTCGTCCTCGGCCGCGATCAGGTTCAGGTCCTCGGACGAGGCCAGCAGCTTCGGCGCCACCCCCAGGTCCTCGGCCCGGCTCTTGAGCAGGACCTTCAGCAGGTCGATCAGCGCCTCGGAGCCCTTGCGCGAGGCCTTGGGCGCCTCCCGCTCGGGCGTCTCCTCCTCGGGCGTCTCCAGGCCCCTGGCGACGGCGGCCAGGATCTCCTTGGCGACGTCGCCCTTGCGGGCCTCCCGCTGCAGGAAGCGCGAGCGCTGCAGCTCGTCCATCGAGGTCGGACGGGCCGAGGCGATCTCGAGCAGCGCGTCGTCCTTCATCAGGCGCGAGCGGGGCACGTCGCGCTCCTGCGCGCGGGTCTCGCGCCATTCGGCGAGCGCCGCGGCGACCGCGAGGAACCGGGGCGAGGAGGAGCGGGTCTTCAGCCGCTTCCACGCCTCGGTCGGCTCGTTGCGGTAGGTGGCGGGGTCGGTCAGCACCGCCATCTCCTCGCCCACCCAGGGGCCGCGGCCCGAATCGCGAAGCTCCTGGTCGAGGTGCTCGTAGATGCGGCGCAGGTGGGTGACGTCGGCGATCGCGTAGGCGAGCTGCTTCTCCGACAGCGGCCGCGCGGCCCAGTCGGTGAAGCGCGAGCTCTTGTCGAGGCCCTGCTTGCAGATCTTGCGCACCAGGGTCTCGTAGCCGACCTGGTCGCCATAGCCGCAGACCATCGCCGCCACCTGGGTGTCGAACAGCGGCTCGGGGATCAGGTCGCCCAGCTTCCAGAAGATCTCGAGATCCTGGCGGGCGGCATGGAACACCTTCACGACGGAGGTGTCCCGCATCAGCTCGAACAGCGGCCCGAGGTCCAGGTCCGTCCCGATCGGGTCGATGATGGCGGCCGTCTCGTCGCCGGAGCCCGGATAGGCGACCTGCACCAGGCACAGCTGCGGCCAGTAGGTGCGTTCGCGCAGGAACTCGGTGTCGACGGTGACGTAGGGGTGCTTGGCGCAGCGCGCGCAGAAGTCGGCGAGCGCCTGTGTGTCCTTGATGACGTTCATGAGGAGTGCCGGTCGTCCTCCGGGGGGTGAGCGGGGCGCGGTCATCGCGCCCGGGTGCGTGGGGCTATAGACCCAATCGGCGAGACTGCACAAGCGCGGCGGACCTCGCGGCGCCCGACGCGGGCGTCAAAGCGCCTCGAATTGCGCCGCGACATGGGCGACCAGCGCCGCGTCGCCCCGGTTCAGCGCCCGGATCCGGGCGACCAGCGAGGGGTCGAGGCTCTCGATCCCCGGCTTGCCCCGGGTGCGGCGCACGTGACCGAGCGGCGGGAAGGCCAGCCCCAGCTTCTCGCCGATCCGCTCCACGAAACGGTCGATCTGGGGCAGCGTGGCGGCGAGCCACAGCCGCTCGTCCACCGCGCGCCGGGCGGCCTCGAGGTCAGGGAGGCCGCCCGCGAGCTGCCGGCACTGGTAGTCGTGCTGGTAGACCTCGGGTCGCGCCTCGATCGCCTCGACGAACTCGGGCAGCTCCAGGTCGTAGAGCCGATGCTCGAGACAGTCCGAGCGCGCCCGGTCCCGCTTGCCCCGCATGAAGGCGTGGTCCGAGAGAAACCGCTCGGCCGGGTCGCGCAGGATGGTGATGTAGTGGCGCGGCCGCGGGCTGGGCGGCTCCTGGCCCAGGATCATGTGGGCCCCGTAGAAGGGCTGGTCCTCGACCAGATGCACCGGCCGCCCCGTCAGCCGCCGGCCGAGGATCGCAAGATCCTCGCCCAGGTTGATCGCCGCCCGCCTCAGCGGCCCGTGGATCGCCAGCAGCCCGGTCTCGGCCCGCTCGGCCGAGCCCCAGGGCGTGCGCATCGGCGGATGCGCCCCCAGCCCCTGCATCAGCACGGCCGCGAGCGCGGTGCCCGCGGTCTTGCGGATGTGGACGAAGACGATCTGGTCGGTCGCCGGGTTGGGCGTGACCTGGTGGTAGAGCATGACGCCTCCGGCCGGATCGGGACCGGGCAGACTTACGACCCGCCGCCCGAGGCGGCAAGCGCCGGGACCCGTCGCGAGGGCCCCCCGCGCGGCGCCCGCGCGCGAGGGGCGAGGCGGCCAGGGGCCCGGCTCGGCGGCGCAGACCCTGCGCACCCGGCCCGGCGGCCCGGGGCGCACCCGGGCGAGACGCCCGCCCTCGAAGGTCGGGATCAGCTTCGGCGGCGGCCCGGCGACGGAGTCGTCGTGGACCAGCCCCATGTCCGCCCGCCGCGCCGCCTCGCGGCTCAGGGCGCCGGTCTCCCTCTCTCCGGCCAGCACGCGCGACAGGCGCGCGTGGTCGAAGGCGCCGGAGCGCTCGATCGCCCGGCCGATGCGGGCCCGGCGGGTGATCCGGCCGGCAAGCGACCGGCTCTGCAGCTCCGCTTCCGAGCGGGCCGCGCCGACCAGCGCCTCGTCGGCGAACTTGACGGAACAGGCCATGAGGGCGCCGCCTGAGGCATAAGGCGGCGCTTCTCCACCCCGGCTTCAAGGTCGGGTGAATCGCCCGGCCCGGAACGGCGAGGGGCGCGCCGGGTCTCCCCGACGCGCCCCTCGCGGCCCGGTTCGGGCGGCTCAGTCCCGGGGGACGACCCGCAGGCCGAGCTCGCGCAGCTGCTCGTTGGTGGCGGGCGAGGGGGCCTGCATCATCAGGTCCTCGGCGCGCTGGTTCATCGGGAACATGATGACTTCGCGGATGTTCTCCGCCCCGGCCAGCAGCATCACGATGCGGTCCACGCCCGGCGCGATGCCGCCGTGCGGGGGCGCGCCGAAGCGGAAGGCCGAGAGCATGCCGCCGAAGTGGTCGTCGACGAACTGACGGTCATGGCCGACGATCTCGAAGGCCTTGTACATGATCTCCGGCTTGTGGTTCCGGATCGCGCCGGAGCTGAGCTCCACCCCATTGCACACGATGTCGTACTGGTAGCCCTTGACGTCGAGCGGGTTCATCGTCTCCAGCGCCTCGAGCCCGCCCTGGGGCATCGAGAACGGGTTGTGGGAGAAGTCGAGCGCGCCGGTGTCGGGGTCCTTCTCGTACATCGGGAAGTCGACGATCCAGGCCAGCTTGAACTCGTTCTTCCACGCGTCGTTGGGCTGCAGGTCGGCCCAGATCGTGTTGCGGGCGCGCCCGGCCACGTCGACGAACTTCGCCGGCTCGCCCGCGAGGAAGAAGGCCGCGTCGCCCGCCTTCAATCCGAGCTGAACCCTAAGCGCTTCTGATCGCTCGAAGCCGATGTTCTTCGCCAGAGGGCCGGCTGCTTCGTAGAGATACGAACAATCGACGCCCTGGAAATTGGTATCGCCGCTCGCCGCAAGGTCATTAATTCGTTGCTGGCGCGCCATTTCATACAGTTCGCTGCCCGGAGCAGCATCCTCGCCCGTCAACTCGATCCGTCGCCAGAAGATGTAGCCCATGCCCGGCAGGCCTTCCTTCTGCGCCCAGGCGTTCATCCGGTCGCAGAACTTGCGCGACCCGCCGCCGGGCGCCGGGATGGCGCGGACCTCATGGCCCTCCTGCTCGACGATCTTCGCGAAGATCGCGAAGCCGGAGTCGCGGAAGTGGTCGGAGACGACCTGCATCTCGATCGGGTTGCGCAGGTCGGGCTTGTCGGAGCCGTATTTCAGCATCGACTCCGCGTAGGGGATGCGCGGGAAGACCTTGGAGACGGGGCGCCCGCCGCCGAATTCCTCGAAGACGCCGCGCATCACGGGCTCGATGGCCTGGAACACGTCCTCCTGCTCGACGAAGCTCATCTCGATGTCGAGCTGGTAGAACTCGCCCGGGGAGCGGTCGGCGCGCGGATCCTCGTCGCGGAAGCAGGGCGCGATCTGGAAATAGCGGTCGAAGCCCGCCACCATGATCAGCTGCTTGAACTGCTGGGGGGCCTGCGGCAGGGCGTAGAACTTGCCCGGATGCAGGCGCGAGGGCACCAGGAAGTCGCGCGCGCCCTCGGGCGACGACGCCGTCAGGATCGGCGTCTGGTATTCTAGGAACCCCTGGTCGGTCATCGAGCGGCGCAGCCAGGAGATGACCTTCGAGCGCATCACGATGTTCTGGTGCAGCTTCTCCCGGCGCAGGTCGAGGAAGCGGTACCGCAGGCGGGTCTCCTCGGGGTATTCCTGCTCGCCGAAGACCGGCAGCGGCAGCTCGCCGGCCTCGCCCAGCACCTCGACGTCGCGGACGTAGACCTCGATGTCGCCGGTGTCGAGCTTGGGGTTGCGCAGGTCCTCGGCGCGGGCCTTGACCACGCCGTCGATGCGCACCACCCACTCGGAGCGGACCTTCTCGACGTCCTTGAAGGCGGGGCTGTCCGGGTCGCAGAGCACCTGGGTCATGCCGTAATGGTCGCGCAGGTCGATGAACAGCACGCCGCCATGATCCCGCACGCGATGCACCCAGCCGGAGAGGCGGACGTCCTGGCCGACATGCTCGGCCCGGAGCGCGGCGCAGGTGTGGGAGCGGTAGGCGTGCATGATCATCCCCTCGGGAGGCGTCGGAAGCGGTCGGAAGTCGGCGAGGGGCTTCCACTTCCCGGGCCCCGATGTCAAGGGCGCGCCGCCCTCGAACCGCCCCCGCCCGCCCCGCACCCCGCCGGAAGCGCCTGTTCTCCGGAGCCGTCCGTCGCTGATGCCGGAAAGAGCGGCTCGCCCGCCCCGGTCAAGGATCGCGAAGCGACCGCGCTTGCGCGGCTCGTCCTTGACCGGGGCGGGCGAGCCGCTCAGGCATCAAGCAGCGACGGACGGCTGCGGAGGACGGGCGCGGGCCTGGTCTCGGGTGGGTTCCCGAAGCGCAGAAGGCCCCGCCGAAGCGGGGCCCTCCTGAGGCCCGCAAGGGCCGAGGCATAGGCGTGCCCGCCTCCGGCGGGCGCCGCATCCTCAGAAGAACGCCTGCAGCCCGGTCTGCGCCCGGCCCAGAATGAGCGCGTGCACGTCATGCGCGCCCTCGTAGGTGTTCACCGTCTCGAGGTTCATCGCGTGGCGCATCACGTGATACTCCGCCGAGATCCCGTTGCCCCCGTGCATGTCCCGGGCCATCCGCGCGATGTCCAGCGCCTTGCCGCAGTTGTTGCGCTTGATGATCGAGATCATCTCCGGCGCCGCCATCGCCCGGTCCATCAGACGACCCACCCGAAAGGCCGCCTGCAGGCCCAGCGAGATCTCCGTCTGCATGTCCGCCAGCTTCTTCTGGAACAGCTGGGTGTTCGCCAGCGGCCGGTTGAACTGCTTGCGATCCAGCCCGTACTGGCGCGAGCGGAACCAGCAGTCCTCCGCCGCCCCCATCACCCCCCAGGCGATGCCATAGCGGGCGCGGTTGAGGCAGCCGAAGGGACCCGACAGGCCCTCGATGTTGGGCAGAAGGGCGTCCTCGCCGACCTCGACCCCCTGCATGGAGATCGAGCCGGTGATCGAGGCCCGCAGCGACAGCTTCTGCTCGATCTTCGGCGCCGAGAGACCCTTCATGCCCTTCTCGAGCACGAAGCCGCGGATCTTGCCGCCATGGGCGTCGGACTTGGCCCAGACCACGAAGACGTCGGCGAAGGGGGCGTTCGAGATCCACATCTTCTCGCCGGTCAGCCGGTAGCCGCCGTCGATCTTCTCGGCCCGGGTCTTCATGCCGCCGGGGTCGGAGCCCGCCTCCGGCTCGGTCAGCCCGAAGCAGCCGATCAGCGTCCCCGCCGCGAGGCCCGGAAGATACTTCTTCCGCTGCTCCTCGGAGCCGTAGGCGTAGATCGGGTACATCACCAGCGAGCTCTGCACCGACATCATCGAGCGGTAGCCCGAGTCCACCCGCTCCACCTCCCGCGCGATCAGCCCGTAGCTCACATAGCCCGCGCCGATCCCGCCGTATTCCTCGGGGATGGTCGAGCCCAGCAGCCCCATCTCGCCCATCTCGGCGAAGATCTCGGGCTCCGAGGTCTCCTCGAGGAAGGCCTTGGTGACCCGGGTCGCCAGCTTCTCCTGCGCGAAGGCGTGGGCTGCGTCCATCAGCGCGCGCTCGTCCTCCTCCAGCTGGTCGGCCAGCAGGAACGGGTCCTCCCACACGAACGACGCCTGCGACGGACGATCCTTGGGCTTCAGCTGCGCGGTCATGGTCTTCTCCTCCCCGCGCCGGCCGCGTGTCGGCGCAGGCCGGCGAGGGCCCTGCGCGGGCGCGGAGGGGGCGGGCGCCTCCGCGCGGCGAAACAGAGGGCGAAGCGTTACCCCAGCCGGGCGCGGATGCAAACCGCAGGCGCGCTGCCCGCGCCCCCTGCCACGCGCGCCCCGCGCCCCCTGCCCGGCCGCGCACGCGGTTGTGAGCGGGACGCGCGCTCGCTATAGCTGGCGGGGACCGCCACGCGCCCGGAACAGGGGCGTCCCCCGCGGCGCCGCGAGCGGCCGAAGCCCCGCGCGCCCGGCCCCGAGACCCATGCTGCAGGACCGTCCATGACCGACAAGCTCAGCCAGTTCCTCGCGACCCGCCCCTGGATCCTCGCCGACGGCGCGACGGGCACCAACCTCTTCGCGCTGGGGCTGGAGCATGGCGACGCGCCGGAGCGCTGGAACCTCGAGGAGACCGACAAGGTCAAGGCGCATTACCGCAGCTTCATCGACGCCGGCTCCGACCTGGTGCTGACCAACACCTTCGGCGGCACCGCCAACCGCCTGAAGCTGCACCAGATGCAGGACCAGGTGCACGAGATCAACGCCGCCGCCGCGCGCCTGCTGAAGGAGGCGATCGCCGAGTCCGGGCGCGACGTGATCTGCGCGGGCGACGTCGGCCCGACCGGCGACCTGTTCCAGCCCGTCGGCCCGCTGAGCTTCGAGGACGGCGTCGCCGCCTTCGAGGCGCAGATGAAAGGTCTGAAAGACGGCGGCGCGGACGTGCTGTGGGTCGAGACCATGTCCTCGGAGGAGGAGTACAAGGCCGCCCTCGAGGCCGCGCATCGCGTCGGCCTGCCGGTGGTGGGCACCATGTCCTTCGACACCAATGGACGGACGATGATGGGCGTGGCGCCGAAGCGGCTCGCGGCGCTGGTGCATGAATGCGGCCACGACCATGCGCCGGTGGCCTACGGCGGCAATTGCGGGACCGGGGCGCCGGACCTGCTGGTGGGGATCATTTCGGCCGCGGACGAGATCCGCGAGGACGACGTGATCGTCACCAAGGCCAACTGCGGCATCCCCGAGTATGTCGACGGCGCCATCCGCTATTCCGGCACGCCGGAGCTGATGGCCGACTACGCCTGCCTCGCGCGCGACCTCGGGGTGAGGATCATCGGCGGCTGCTGCGGCACCCAGCCGGGCCATGTCGCGGCGATGCGCCGGGCGCTGGAGGCGGTGCCCCGCGGCCCGCGTCCGACGGTCGAGGACGTGATCGCCAAGCTGGGCAAGACCACCGGCTCGACCCTGGACCTGCTGAGCGACGAGACCGCCGCCGCCCCCAAGCGCGGCGGCGGCCGCCGGCGGCGCAGCGCCGGCTGAGGCCCGGGCCCCGGTCCGGGAGGTGAAACGGCGCGCCCCGCGGGGCGCGCCGTTCGCGTTCGCGGGAGCGGGGACGGCGCCGATCGCTCCGACGACCGGCGCGGAGCGCGGGCGGTTGGCGGGCGACACGCGCGCCGGCCCCACCTTCCCTTGCAGCGCCGGCCGCCCGGCCCCGCCCGCCGCAGACGCGGCGTCCGCCCTGCGCCGCCGTCGCCGCCCTCGACCCAGGCGTGCGACACGAAAACGCCCGCCGCGGCGGGGGCCGGGGCGGGCGCGTTCAGGTCAGGTCGCCGGGGCGCGGGGCCGCCGGCGAGGGCGGCCTCAGCCGACCAGCTCGAGGCCCGAGAAGAAGAAGGCGATCTCGATGGCCGCGTTCTCGGCCGAGTCGGAGCCGTGGACCGAGTTCTCGCCGATCGAGAGCGCGAAGGCCTTGCGCACGGTGCCCTCGGCGGCTTCGGCCGGGTTGGTGGCGCCCATGACTTCGCGGTTGCGCGCGACGGCGGACTCGCCCTCGAGCACCTGCACCACCACGGGGGCGGAGGCCATGAAGTCGCAGAGCTCGCCGTAGAAGGGGCGCTCGGCGTGGACGGCGTAGAACTGGCCGGCCTGGGCCGGGGTCAGCTGGATGCGCTTCTGCGCGACGATGCGCAGGCCGGCATCCTCGAACATCTTGTTGATCGCGCCCGTGAGGTTGCGGGCGGTCGCGTCCGGCTTGATGATGGACAGCGTGCGCTCGACGGCCATGGGTGGTCCTCTCGTCAGGAGATCGGGGTGTCGATCAGGTTGTCGGAGGGGCCGCGCGATCGCGCCGGCCCCGGAAAAGGCGCGCGCTCGGTAGCATGGGAGACCGGACCATGAAAGCGCATTTCGCGGGCTTCGCCCGCTACAACGCATGGGCGAATCGTCGCCTCTACGACGCCGCGGCAGGGCTGAGCGACGGCCGGCTCCGCTCGGACGAGGGCGCGTTCTTCGGCTCGCTCCACGGCACGCTCAACCACCTGCTGGTCACCGACGTGATCTGGATGGCCCGGATCCGCGGCATCAAGGGCCCGCCCTGGACGCTCGACCACATCGCCCACGACGATTTCGCCGACCTGCGCGCCGCGCGCGAGGCGCTGGATGCGGATATCGTCGCCGGCATCGACGCGCTGCGCGAGTCCGACATCCTTGCAGGCGAGATCGCCTATACCCGCGTCACGCGCCCCGAGCTGATCGTGCAGCCGCTGGCGCACGCGCTGGCGCATCTGTTCAACCACCAGACCCACCACAGGGGGCAATGCCACATGATCCTGACCCGGCTGACGGGAACCGCGCCCGAGCTCGACCTGCTGGTCTACCAGCGCGAGGCGACGGCCGCCGCATGACCGACCTCCGCCCCCCCGTCTGGTTCGAGGACCTGACCCCCGGCACGGTCATCAAGACCGCCGGCGCCACGATGACCGAGGGCCAGATCATCGAGTTCGCGATGCGCTGGGACCCGCAGCCCTTCCACATCGACGTGGAGGCGGCGAAGGAGAGCATGTTCGGCGGGCTGGCGGCCTCGGGCTTCCACACCATGCTGACCGCGTTCCGGCTGCTGCACGCGACCAATTTCATGTATCCCGCCGGCCAGGGCTCGGGCGGGATGGAGAGCCTGCGCTGGCTGATCCCGGTGCGGCCGGGCGACACGATCCGCATGGAGTGCGAGGTCACCGACGCGCGCGTGCTGAAGTCGAAGCCGCACATGGGCGTGTGCGCCTTCCACTACCACGTCTACAACCAGCGCGACGAGCAGGTGATGGACTGGAAGGCCTCGGCCTTCTATCTGCGCCGCCCCGAGAACCGGCCCGGGAACCGGCCCGAGGGCGGGACGGCGGCGGGAGCGGCGGCGGAGTGAGGGGGCTCGCCCGCGGGCGGCCCGCGCCGGCGTCGCGAGGGGGCCGCGCCCCCGGCGACGCGGGCGGGGTCAGTCGAAGCGGGCCTCGATCGGCGTCGGCAGGCCCGCGACGCGGGGTTCGGAGCGCACGCGGGCGCCGATCGCCTCGATCCGCGCCAGCGCGCGCGCAGCGGTGACCGAGGCGCCCCCGGTCTCCTCAAGCAGTTCGCAGCAGGTCTCCGACAGGTCCTGGAGCGCCCGGCGCGCGCGTTCCGCCTCGTCGGGGTCGCCGTTCAGGCGGGCCACGTCGGCGAGGAAGGCTGCGATCTGCCCCGCCACGAAGGCCGCCGCCCCGACCGCCTGTTCAGGCGGCAGCTCGTAGACCTCGCCCAGCACGTCGAAGACGGCGTCTTCCAGTTCGGCCCTCCGATCGTCTCCATCCCGCAAATTCGTTTGTGCGCGCATGGCCTTGGCCCCTTTTCGGCTTGCGACAGCTTGTGCGTCGAAGTGTAGCTGGGGCGCCGGGCCTATCAAAGCGAATCAAGCCGTCGCGGATGAATATTCGATTGTCATGAACCACCGACCGCCCTGTAATGGGGTCGGTTTCCGCACAGCGGCGCCATGATCCGCGCCGGGCCCCTTCGACGCCCCCCCGCGACGGGCCTTTCCCCGGCCCGCGGCCTGCGCTATCCGCGGGCCCATGATCGCGATCCGCAACATCGACTTCTCCATCGCCGGCCGC
The DNA here is from genome assembly GCF_900113695.1 of Albimonas pacifica. Classification (GTDB taxonomy): domain Bacteria; phylum Pseudomonadota; class Alphaproteobacteria; order Rhodobacterales; family Rhodobacteraceae; genus Albimonas; species Albimonas pacifica. The sequence continues at coordinate 116,028 of NZ_FOQH01000009.1, forward strand.
CCCCTGTTCGAGGGCGCCTCTGCCACGATTCCGCTCGGCCACAAGGTGGGCGTCGTCGGGCGCAACGGAACCGGCAAGACCACGCTGTTCCGCCTGATCCGGGGCGAGCTGCACCTGGACGGCGGCGAGATCGAGGTCGGCCGCGGCCTGCGCCTGGGCGGCGTCGCGCAGGAGGCGCCGGGAACGGAGCTGTCGCTGCTGCAGACGGTGCTCGACGCCGACGAGGAGCGCGCGGCGCTGCTGCGCGAATCCGAGACCTCCGAGGATCCCCTGCGCATCGCCGAGGCGCAGGAGCGTCTGGTCGCCATCGAGAGCCACACCGCCGAGGCCCGCGCCAGCGCGATCCTGCGGGGCCTGGGCTTCGACGCCGAGGCGCAGGCGCGGCCGTGCTCGGAATATTCCGGCGGCTGGCGGATGCGGGTGGCGCTGGCGGCGGTGCTGTTCTCGCGCCCCGACATCCTGCTGCTGGACGAGCCGACCAACTACCTCGACCTCGAGGGCTCGATCTGGCTGGAGAACTTCCTCGCCACCTGCGCGGCGACGGTGATCGTGATCTCCCACGACCGGGGGCTCCTGAACCGGGCAGTGAACCACATCCTGCATCTGGATCGCAAGAAGCTGACCCTCTACGGCGGCGGCTACGACCAGTTCGAGGAGGTGCGCCGCCTGAAGATGGAGCAGACGGCCGCCGCCGCGGAGAAGCGCGCCAAGGCCCGCGCCCATATGCAGAGCTTCGTGGACCGCTTCCGCGCCAAGGCCTCCAAGGCCAAGCAGGCGCAGAGCCGGATCAAGATGCTGGAGAAGATGACCCCGATCGAGTTCCAGGCGGACTCGGACGTCTCCCCCTTCTCCTTCCCCTCCCCGGCCGAGCTGCCGCCGCCGCTGATGCAGGCGGAGAAGGCGGTGCTTGGGTATAATGGCCGGGCGGTGCTGCGGGACCTCAACTTCCGCATCGACCAGGACGACCGCATCGCGCTGCTGGGCGCCAACGGCCAGGGCAAGTCGACGCTCGCCAAGCTGATCTCCGGCCGGCTGCCGCCGATGGAGGGGGGCTGGCGCTGCTCGCGCGGGATGAAGGTCGGCTTCTTCGCCCAGCACCAGCTCGACGAGCTGGTGCCCGGCGAGACGCCGATCCAGCACGTCCAGCGCCTGCTGCCGGATGCGCCGCAGGGCAGGCTGCGCGCGATCCTGGCGCGCGGCGGCATCGGGGGCGACATCGCCGCGAACCCGGTCGACCGGCTCTCGGGCGGGCAGAAGGCGCGGCTCTTGATGCTGCTCGCCGCCTGGGACGCGCCGCATGTGCTGGTGCTGGACGAGCCCACCAACCACCTCGACATCGAGAGCCGCGAGGCGCTGGCCCAGGCGCTGGCGGAATACGAGGGCGCGGTGATCCTGATCTCCCACGACCCGCACCTGGTCGAGGCGGTCGCGGACCGGCTGTGGCTGGTCAAGGACGGGCGCGTGCGCGCCTACGACGGCGACATGGAGGACTACCGCCGGCTGCTGCTGTCCGAGCGCGGCGGCGGCGGCCGGCTGGCGAGCCAGGCCGAGAAGCGCGAGGCGAAGGAGGCGAAAGCCGCCGAGAAGGCCGCCGCGAAGGAGGCCGCCCGCCCCCGCCGCTCCCAGGCGGAGCTGCGCCGGGCGCTGGCGCCGCTGAAGGCGGAGGTCGCGAAATGCGAGGAGCGCATCGCCAAGCTGGAGGCGATGCGGCGCAAGATCGACGCCCGCCTGATGGCGCCGGGCTTCTACATGAACGCCCCCGCCGACGAGGCCGAGGCCCTGCAGCGCAAGCGCGCCGAGATCGAGGCCGCGGTGCTGCGGGCCGAGGACCTGTGGGCGGCGGCGCAGGAGCGGCTCGACGCCGAGGAGTCCGCGGCCTAGATCGAACGGGCGGGGGGGCTGACCACGGAGGCCCCGATGCCGAACCCGAGCATCAAGGACGAAGACGTCTACCAGGCCCTGCGCGACCAGGGCGCGAGCAAGGAAAAGGCGGCGCGCATCGCCAACGCGAAGGCGGCCGGCGACAAGCCGTCCCGCAAGGGCGGCAAGGCCTCGCCCTACGAGGACTGGACGGTCGAGGCGCTGCGCAGGCGCGCCGCCGAGCTCGACGTCTCCGGCCGCTCGAAGATGCGCAAGGCCGAGTTGATCGAGGCCCTTCGCGCCCGTTGACCGCCCCCGGCGGCGCCGCCGCCTCCCTGCGTCCACGCCGGCCGCAGGACCCGGTCGCCCCCGGCGCCCCCAGCTCGTCATCCGGCCATAGGCCCGCACTCGGCGGCGGCCCGGCCAGGCGCCGCCTCGACCCGGCGCCGCGGGCGCGCGGCGCCGGCCGGGCGCGACCCCGACGCGGCGCCTCCGCCGCCCGCGACCGGGGTCGCGGCCAGTACCGTCAGGCAGCGGCCGGCCGCGGGAGGCGGCCCGCGCCGCGCGCGGAGCAGGCCCTGTCGTCAGCGGCCGGCGAGGGTCCGGCCCGGCGCCCCGCCCGCCCGGCGCCGCGGGCGGAGCCGCGCGGCCGGACGGGACCGCGACGCAGCGCCTCGTTCAGCCGCGAGGCGCGTCGAGGCCGGTGACCTCCGAGGGCGGGGCGAAGACGTCCACCGCGACCGTGTCCTCCAGCGCCTCGATGGCGTGGGGCACGCCGCCGGGCAGGCGCAGCAGGTCGCCGGGGCCGATCTCGTAGACCGTGGTCTCGCCCGGATGGCCCACCGTCAGGCGCAGGCGGCCGAGGATCACCAGGGTGAACTGCTCGTTGGGATGGCTGTGGGGCGGCAGCGACAGGCCCTTCGCGACGATCGCGTGCTGGATCATCGCCTGCTCGCCCTTCACCCGGCGCAGGATCGCGCCGGGGACCGGCTCCAGCCCCTCCATCTCGTCGAAAACGCTCTTCAGGCCCTGCATCGGTCCCTCCCCTGCCCGGCGCGCCGGCCCCGCGCCCGCGCCGCCGCCCGCAGGCTAGGCCGGGCGGCGCGCAGGGGGAAGGCCGGGCCGCGCGGCGCCCGGCGCGGGGCCCGGCGTGGGGCGGAGGAGCGAAAGGCGGGCGCGCCGCCCGGCGCCCTGCCGGCCCTCGCAGGGGCTTGCGGCCGGCGGGCGCTTGCGTTCCGCGCGCCTGCACCCGATGTTCCCCCCATGGACGCACTCGACGGCATCGCGCTGGAGCGCCTGGTCTACCTGGTCCTGCTCCTGGGCGTGGTGCTCTCGGCGGTGGTCTCCGTCTATCGCGGCCGGATCGGCACGGGGCTTCGCGACGCGCTGCTCTGGGGCCTGATCTTCATCGGCTTCGTCGCCGTCTACGGCATGCGCGAGGACCTGGCCGCCTCCCTCTCCCGCACCCAGGACCGGGTCGCGGCCTCGGGCGAGGTCGTCGTCCCCCGCAGCCCCGACGGCCATTTCCGGGTGCGCGCCCAGGTCGACGACGCGGAGGTGATCTTCCTGATCGACACCGGCGCCTCGGGCGTGGTGCTGACCGCCGACGACGCCCGCCGCGCGGGCTTCGACCCCGACGAGCTCGCCTATACCGGCCGCGCCCAGACCGCCAACGGCGAGGTGCGCCTCGCCCCGATCCGCCTCGCCCGCCTCCGGCTGGGCGAGGTCGAGGCCGAGCGCTTCCGCGCCTCGGTCTCGGAGGGGCAGCTGTTCTCCTCCCTCCTCGGCATGGACTTCCTGCAGCGCTTCTCGCGGGTCACGGTCGAGGGCGACCGGATGGTGCTGGAGCCCTGAGGCCGGCCTGCCCGCCGGCTCAGCCGATCCGGGAGACCTCCGCCAGCAGCCGCCCGCCGGCCGCGATCCGGCGGCCGTTCTTCCACACCTCGCGCCCGCCCGGGGCGCCGGCCACGGCCTCGGGCACGTGGGCGGCGGGGATCGTCACGAAATCGGCCGCGGCGCCGGGGCGGAAGCCGTAGTCGGCGAGACCCAGCGCCTTCGCTCCCGCCTCGGTGACGACGTCGAAGGCCATGGCGAGCTGCGCGTCGGTGTTGAAGCCCGAGCGATAGCCGATCATCCGCGCCCGCCCCAGCATGTCGCCGTCGCCGTAGGGGGACCACGAATCCCGGATGTTGTCGCAGCCCGACCAGACCGTCGCCCCCGCCTCGCGCAGCAGCGCCACCGGCGGGAAGTTCCGCGCGCCGGGGGCGGTGGTCATGATCGCCACCCCGGCGGCGGCGATCCGCTCGGCCGCCTTGCGCTGCGCCGTGGGGTCGACGTCGCCCAGGCCATAGGCGTGGGAGACGCCGACCCGGCCCTGCATCCCCAGCGCGACCGTGCGCTCGCAGATCCGCTCGATCTCGAAGACGCCCAGCGTGCCGGTGTCGTGCAGGTGGATGTCGACCGGCGCGCCCCGCCGTTCGGCGAGGTCGAAGACCGCGTCGAGGTGCCCCTCGACGTCGCGGTCGAAGGTGGCGGGGTCGAGGCCGCCGACCACCTCGCAGCCCATCTCCAGCGCCGCGTCCATCATCCCGGCGACGCCCGGCGAGTGCAGGATGCCGTTCTGGGGAAAGGCGCAGAGCTGCAGGTCGATCAGGCCCGCATACTCTTCGCGCACCGAGAGCAGCGTCTCGACATGGCTCAGGCCCACGGTCAGGTCGATCATCAAGTGGCTGCGCATGCGGGTGGAGCCGTGGGCGAGGCAGAGCTCGAGCTGGCTGCGCGCCCGCGGCGCGAGGGGCGCGGCCTGCGCCAGGTTCTCGTGCTGGAAGGCCACCCGCTCGTGCACGTCGAAGCCGTCGGTGCAGGGCTTGTAGGGGAACCAGGCGTCGCCCCAGAAGGAGGTGTCGAGGTGGATGTGCCCCTCGACGAAGCCCGGCGCCACGAGGGCGCCCGCGAAATCCACCGTGCCGCCGGCCTCGGGGCGCGGCGCGCCGGGCGGCAGGATCGCCTCGATCCGGCCGCCGGTCACGGCGAAGGCGGCGCGGGTGCCGTCAGGGAGCAGGGCGTTCTCGAAGATCAGGTCGGTCACGGGGGGGCGGGCTCCGGCGGCTGGGATCGGGGGCGGGCCCGCGCAGGCTAGAGCCTCGCCGGCGGCGAGGAAACCGCTCCGCGCGCGGAAGCGCCGCGTCGGGCCGGGCGCCCGGCCCGGGCGGTCCGCCCGCGGCGCATCGCGGCCGAGCCGCCCGGGACCCCGGCCGCGGGCCGGCGACGGGGCCCCCGGGCGCGCCCGTCGACCCGCGCCGCGGGCGGACCCGCGCGATGGGCGCACGGCCCGACGCGGCGGCGCCTGCGCGCGGGGCCGGGGACGGCGCCCCGGGGCCGGGCCCGCCGCCCGCGGCAGGCCTGCGACGGCGCCCGCAGGCGCCGCCCGGGCCGCGCGCCGCGGGCGGACCCTCGGCACGGGCGCGCGGCCCGACGCGGCGCTCCGCCGCCGGCGGCGCGCGCAGCGCCCGCCGGCCGCGCAAGCTCAGACCGCGACGCCCAGCTCGACCAGGTGGCGCGCGCCTTCGGGCAGGTCGGCGCGGTCCTTCAGCTCCAGGATCAGGCGCGCCCCGGGAGCGTGCTCGGCGATCGCGGCGAACAACGGCTTCCACGCGATCCGCCCCTGCCCCGGCGCCCAGTGCCGGTCCGCCCAGCCGTCCACGTCCTGCACGTGGACATGGCGCAGCCGCGCCCCGGCGGTCAGCACGTGCAGGTCCGTCGGCCGCCCGCCCCGCGCCACATGGGCGTATTCCGCGTGCCCGGTGTCGAGCGAGACGAAGACCGGCGCCGGCGCCAGCGCGTCGACCAGCGCCACGCGGTCGGCGGGGTCCTTGTCCTCGACGTTCTCGATCACGAGCTCCACGCCCAGCTCGACGGCGCGCGCCAGCACCGGGGCCAGCAGCTCGGCGCAGCGGGCGATCAGGCCCTCGCGCCCGCCCGGCATCAGCACGAGGTTGTCGTGGCTCCAGGTGGTGAAGGGCGAGTGGGCGACCATCTGGCTCGCCCCCAGCCGGCCCGCCGCCTCCAGCCCCTGCATGAGGCGGCGGCGCGCGAAGGCCTGCGCCTCGGGATCCCAGGCGGCGAGGTCGACGTTGAAGAACGGGCCGTGGATGCCCAGGCGCCCCGACCAGCCGTCGAGCGCCCGCTTCGCCGCCGCGACCAGCGGCGCGGGATCCTCGAGCGCGGCGGGCAGGAACCAGTCCTGGATCTCGAGGTCCCGGTCGCGCTCGCGCAGCCAGTCGACATGGGCGGGGATCTCGGCCGTCATCATCGCGGCCCCGAGAACGAGGGTCATGGGCAGGCTCCTGTCAGCTCGCCCCCTTCCACGCCCCGAAGACGACGGGGGCGTGACGGGACGAAGAAGGTTGCGCGACGCCGGCGCCCGGGCCTCCGCCGTCGGCGCGGCCGCGGGGCGGCGCCGGGCTCAGCCCCCGCTTTCGGCGCGCTTCACCCAGCGGCCGCCGTCCTGCGCCCAGTAGACCGCCTTCATCCCGCCCGAGGAGACCTCGCGCCAGGCCGCGCGGGCGCGGTCCTTGGCGGGCGCGTCGGCGTCGTCGAACATCAGCACCACCCGCTCGAAGCCCGCGAACTCGGGCACGTCGGGGGCGGCGCCGTCGACCAGCATCAGCACGTCGGGGCGGTTGGGGGTCTCGCGCCCGGCGGTGAGGTAGATGGGCTGCGCCTCGGGGAAGCCGTCCTCGGGGGCGCCGTGGGGGAGGAAGGACTCCTCGCGATAGGTCCACAGCCGCTGGTTCAGCGCCGAAACCCGCGCCTTGGAGCCCGCGCGCACGCAGACCCGCCAGCCGCGGGCGAGGCATTTCTCCAGGATCTCCGGCGCCGCCGCCTCCAGCGCCGTGTCGGTGAGGTGGTAGAACCAGGCCTCGGCCATGCGTCTTGCGACCTCTCGATGCGCTCCGCGATCCGGGCGCCGGCCGGGCCCGGCCCGGCGCGGTCTCGGGGGGCTCGACGCCCCCCGAGACCGCCCCGCCGCGCCGGGGCGCGCGGACCTCAGCCCTTCTCGCGCCCTTTCACCAGCGCGTCCACCGCCCGCACGCCCCAGCCGGTCGCGCCGCGGGGCGCGAGGTCGGTGGCCTCGGACATCAGCGCCACGCCGGCGATGTCGACATGGATCCACGGCACCTCGTCCTTGACGAAGCGCTTGAGGAACTGGGCCGCGGTGATCGAGCCCGCGGGCCGCCCGCCGGTGTTCTTGATGTCGGCGAGGCGCGACTTGATCTGCTTGTCGAAGGCCGGGTCCATCGGCAGGCGCCAGGCCTTCTCCCCGGCCGCCTTCGCCGCCGCGCCGAACTCGTCGGCGAAGGCGTCGTCGTTGGCGAAGTAGCCCGCGTACTGGTGGCCCAGCGCGATGATCATCGCCCCCGTCAGGGTGGCGAAGTTCATCATCACCGCGGGCTTGAACCGCTCCTGCGCGTACCAGAGCACGTCGGCGAGCACGAGGCGCCCCTCGGCGTCGGTGTTGATCACCTCGATCGTGTCGCCCTTCATCGACTTCACGATGTCGCCGGGGCGCTGCGCCTTGCCGTCGGGCATGTTCTCGACCAGCCCGACCAGCCCCACCACGTTGGCCTTCGCGCCGCGCAGGGCGAGCGCGCGCATCACGCCCGCCACCAGGCCGGCGCCGCCCATGTCCATGGTCATCTCTTCCATGCCGCCCGCGGGCTTGAGCGAGATGCCGCCGGTGTCGAAGACCACGCCCTTGCCGACCAGCGCGATCGGCGCCTCGTCGCCGCCGCCCTTCCAGGACATGACCACGACCTTGGAGGGCTGGCAGGAGCCCTCGCCCACCCCCAGCAGCGCCCGCATCCCGAGCGACTTCAGGTCGGCCTCCTCGAGGATCTCGACCTCCAGCCCCAGCTCGCCCATGGCGGCGAGGCGGGCGGCGAACTCCTCGGTGCCCAGCACGTTGGCGGGCTCGTTGACCAGATCGCGGGTGAAGAACACGCCCTCGGCCACCGCCATGTCGTCGCGCGCGGCGCGGGAGACCTTCTCGGGCGCGTCGGCGTAGAGGCGGACCTCGCCGCGCTCGGTCTTCTCGTCCTCGCCGGTCTTGTAGACGTCGAAGCCGTAGGCGCGCAGCGCCATGCCGAAGGCGAGGGCGGCGGCGATCCCGGGCTCGCCGGTCCCGCCCGCGAAGACCGAGATCCCCTTCTTCGCGGCCTTGCCGGAAACGGCGGCCGAGACCGCGCCGCCGGCCTTGCGCGCATCCTCGACCGAGGGCTCGGCCCCCAGCGAGACCAGCAGCAGCGCGTCGGCGGCGAGGCCCGCGGGAGCGGGGAAGCGGATCAGGTCGCCGGGCTTGCCCTTCCACTCGGCGGCGGCGACGGCGCGGGTCAGGCCGCCGCCCATGGCGGCGTCGGCGGCGGCCGCGGCGGGGGTCAGGGCGTCGGGGCCGAGCGCCAGGACCACGACGGTCCCGCCGGCGGCGGCCAGCGCGCCCTCTTCCTCGGTCTCGAACTCGATCTCGATCGGCGCGCTCATCTTCGGCCCTCCCCGGCGCTTCTTGCGATGATGTCGAAGACAGACCTAGCCCCGCGAGGCGCCCCTTGCCAGCGCCGCAGGGTCGCGGCGCGACGTCGCTGGCCGCGCGCGGGCGGCCCCCCGCCGCGCCCCGCGCGGGCGGCGGAGGCGCCGCGCGACGCGCCCGCCCCGGGGCGGGCGTCCGTCCCGCGGCGCGCGGGACCGCTCCGCCTGGGGCGAGCGGCGCGGGACGCCGCCGGCCCGCCCCGAAGCCCCTCCGCGGGTCTGCGCCGCGGGCCGGGCGCCGGCCCCGGGCGGCGACCGTCGCGCGGCGCGGCGCGCCCTGCGCCCCGGGGTGCGCGTGGCGGGGCGGCCCCCGCCCGCCCAAGGCGCGCCGCGTCGGCCTGTGCCGCGGGCCGAGCGCCTGCCCCCCGCGATGTCCGTCGCGCGGCGCGGCGCAACGCGGATCCCGGGGCACGCGCGCCGGGCACCGTCCCCGAACGCGACCCGCGCCGCGGCCGGGAACGCGCCGCGGGCCGGACGCCGGCCCCGGGCGGGCGCGCGGCGCGGCGCCTCGGCTCGGGGCGGGACGCGAGGGGCACGCGGCGGGGCGCCCCGGGGGCGCGAGCGGGCGTGATCGGGGCCGTCTTGCCTCCGCCCCGCGGCGAGCGCATGTTCCGCCCCATGCGCGGCGTCGCCTCCCGATACGTGATCTCCCAGATCCTCGGCCCCTTCGGCCTGTTCTCGCTGGTCCTGCTGGGGCTGGTGTGGCTGACGCAGTCGCTCAGGGTGATCGAGACGGTGGTCGCCTCGGGCCAGTCGGCGGCCGTGTTCCTGGAATTCGCCGCCCTGCTGCTGCCGGTGGTGATCTCGATGATCCTGCCGGTCGCGGGCTTCGCGGCCTCCCTCTACGCCCTGAACCGGATGTTCATGGACTCGGAGGTCGTGGTGCTGATGGCCGCGGGCATGTCGCGCCTGCGCCTCGCGCGTCCCGTGCTGATCTTCGGCCTGGGCGTGATGACGGCGATGTTCGTCGTCACCCTCTACCTGATGCCCACCGCCAGCCGCGAGCTGCGCGACCGCATGGCCGAGGCCGGCGCCGACGTCGCCGGCGCCCTGCTGCGCGAGGGCGAGTTCCTCAACCCCGCCGACGGCGTCACCGTCTACGTCCGCCGCGCCGGCCGCGACGGGCAGATGGCGGGCCTCTTCGTGCAGGACGACCGCGACGCCGACAGCCGCGTCACCTACACCGCCCAGCGCGCCGCCCTGGTGCGCACCGAGGCCGGCCCCCGGCTGGTGATGTTCGAAGGCGCCGCCCAGCGCTTCGACCGCGAGCAGCGCACCCTCTCGGTGCTCGCCTTCGACAAGCTGGTCTACGACCTCGCCCCCCTGATGCGCACCGGCGACGAGCGCCGGCTGCGCCCCTCGGAGCACTACTTCTGGGACCTGGTGGCCCCGAGCGAGGCGGTCCTCGACGGGCGCGAGCGCGACGAGTTCGTGGCCGAGGGGCACGAGCAGCTCTCCTCCCCGCTCTACGCCGTCGCCCTGCCCCTGATCGCCATGGCCGCCCTGCTGGGCCCGGGCTTCCGGCGGCGCGGCTACGGCAAGCGGCTCGCCGCGGGCGTGGCGCTGGCGGCGCTGTGCCGGCTGCTGGGGGTGGCGGCGAAGTCGACCACCGCCTCCTTCGCGCTGGCCTGGCCGGTGATGTATCTGGTGCCGGTCCTGGGGGCCGCGCTGGCGCTCGTGGTGCTTTGGCGCGGCATTCCCCAGCGACGCCAGCCCGCCCCCGACCCGGAGCCCGAGACCCCGGCGGAGGCCGCATGATCGGAACGCTCTCGCTCTACGTCATGCGCCGCTTCGTGGGCGCCTTCACCGCGGCTTTCGCCGCGGTGCTGTTGCTGGTGGTGCTGGTGGACCTCGTCGAGCAGATGCGCCGCTCGGCCGGGACCGCCACCAACTTCTCCCAGGTGCTGGAGCTGTCGCTGCTCCACGCCCCCTCGCTGATGATGGAGATCCTGCCCTTCCTGACCCTGATCGCCGCGCTGACCTGCTTCGCACGCCTCGCGCGGTCGTCCGAGCTGGTGGTGACGCGGGCGGCGGGCGTCTCGGTCTGGCGGCTGATCGCGCCGGCGGTGGCGGCCGCGGCGCTGGGGGGCGTGCTGGCCTTCTCGGTGCTCGACCCGCTGTCCGCCGGCCTCCTGCAGCGCTTCGAGCGGCAGGAGGCGCGCTGGATCAAGGACCGCGCGAGCCTGCTGTCGGTCTCAGGCAACGGGCTGTGGCTGCGCCAGGCGGGCGGCGAGGGGCAGACCGTGGTCCACGCCCAGCGCGCCAACGGCGACGGCACGCAGCTGTGGCGCGTCAGCCTGTTCCGCTTCGCCGAGGGCGACCGGCTGGCCGCCCGGGTCGAGGCGGCGCGCGCGGTGCTCGAGCCCGGGCGCTGGGTGCTCTACGACGTGCGCGAATGGGACCTCGCGCAGCCCACCGCGCGCAGCTCGCCCGAGGGCGGCACGCCGCCGGCGGGCGAGACCGACGCCCAGGCGCAGGCCGAGCTCGGCGTCGCCCCCGCCATGGGCTGGACCGACCTCGAGCAGCTGACCCTGCCGACCGAGCTGACCCGCGCCCAGATCCTGGAGAGCTTCGCCTCCCCCGGCACGATCTCCTTCTGGGCGCTGCCCGGCTTCATCAAGGGGCTGGAGGCGGCGGGCGTCTCGGCCGCGCGCCACCGGATGCACTGGCAGGCGCAGCTCGCGCTGCCGCTGCTGCTGCCGGCGATGGTGCTGATCGGGGCGGCCTTCTCGATGCGCCACGTGCGATTCGGCGGCCTGGGGCTGATGGCGCTGGGGGCGATCGGCACGGGGCTCGCCTATTTCTTCCTCGCCAACGTCACCCAGGCCTTCGGCGGATCGGGGGCGATCGCCGCCCCGCTCGCGGCCTGGATCCCGCCGGTCGCGATGACGTTGTTCGCCCTCGGCTTGCTCCTGCATCTCGAGGACGGCTAAAGGAGGGGGGCGGCCGGCCCTGCCCGGCGACCGATCCGGAGCTCCCGACCCCGTGCAGTCCCGCGCCCCCTCCGCCGACCGTTCCGCCCTGCGCGCGTCCCGCCGTCGTTCCGCCCTCGCCGTGCTGCTGGCCTCGGCCGCGGCGCTCTGCGCGCCGCCGGCGGCGATGGCGCAGGAGTCGCTTTCCGAGATGATGGCGGGCGAGTCGACCCAGGGCCCCGTCTCGCTGGTCGCCGACCGGGTCGAATACGACAACGAGGCCTCGACCCTGATCGCCGAGGGCAACGTCGAGGTCTATTACGGCGAGCGCACGCTGACCGCCTCGCGCATCGTCTACCAGCGCGAGTTCGACCGGCTGACCGCCGACGGCCCCATCGTGCTGCGGGGGCCGGAGGGGGCGACCGTGCTCGCCTCGGCCGCCGAGCTCGACACCCGGCTGCGCAACGGCATCGTCCGCGGCGCGCAGGCGGTGATGCGCGACAACCTCAAGTTCGCCGCGACCGAGGGCCGGCGCATCGACGGGCGCTACAACGTGATGAGCCGGGCGGTGTTCTCCCCCTGCCTCGTCTGCCCGGAGGACCCGACCCCCCTGTGGCGGATCCGCGCCGAGCGCATCGTCCACGACGAGGAGGCGCGCACGATCCACTACGAGGACGCGACCTTCGACCTGTTCGGCGTGCCGGTGGCCTGGACCCCCTACTTCCGCCACCCCGACCCGACGCTGGAGCGCGCCTCGGGCCTGCTGCCGCCGGAATACCTGCAGAGCTCCAACTTCGGCTACGCGCTGAAGGTCCCCTACTACTGGGTCATCGACGAGCAGACCGACGCCACCGTCACCCCCTACGTGACCACCGACGACGGGCTGATCGTCGAGGGCCAGTTCCGCCGCGCCTTCCGCCGCGGATCGATCGCGCTGCAGGGCTCGGTCACCCAGCAGGACTACGACGGCTCGGAGGAGCTGCGCGGGCACATCTTCGGAACCGGCCTCTACCGGCTGGCCGAGGTCGAGGGCGGGGGGATCGAGGCGGGCTTCTCGCTCCAGCAGGCCTCCGACGACGGCTACCTGCGCCGCTACGAGTACACCAACGACGACCGGCTCGAGTCCGAGCTGTTCCTGCGCGGCTCGGACGCGAAGGGCTGGGGCGAGATCAGCCTGGTGCGCTTCCAGTCGCTGCGCGACAACGAGCCCTTCGGCCAGATCCCCATGGCCCTGCCGGTGTTCGAGGGGCGGCGCGTCTGGGACGGGCCGCTGGGCACGCAGTTCGGCGCCACGCTCTCGGGCTACGCGCTCAAGCGCACGGCGGGGCAGGACACGGTGCACGGCTTCGGGCGGGTGGACGTCGAGCGGCAGTGGCTGACCGACTCGGGCGTCCAGCTCACCGCCTTCGGCGCCGTGCGCGGCGACGTCTGGCGGCTGAACGACGAGACCCCGGGAACCCCGGACGAGGAGCAGCGCGTGGCGCCGATCGCGGCGCTCGACATGCGCTACCCGCTGCTGCGGCGCGACGAGGGGGGCGACCTGCTCTCGCCCCTGCTGGGCGCGGGCGCCGTCACCCACGTGATCGAGCCCATCGCCCAGGCGGTCGCGGCCCCCTACTACTCCGACGTGCCGCCGTTCCCCAACGAGGACAGCCTGGTCGTGGAGTTCGACGAGACCTCGCTCTTCGACGTGCGCCGCCACGCGGGCTACGACGGGTTCGAGGAGGGTCCGCGCCTGAACCTCGGCCTGCGCTATGCGCGCATCGCCGACGACGGGGCGCGGCTGGCGGCCGCGGCGGGGCGGGTGTTCCGCACGCGCGAGATCGCCTCCTTCCCCGCGGGCCTGGGGCTGAACAAGCGCGAATCCGACTGGGTCGGCGCCTGGTCGCTGGAGATCCCGGACCTGGTCAAGCTCGCTCACCGGGTGCGGGTGGGCGACGATCTCGACCTGAACCGCAACGAGGTCTACGGCGCCGTCACCTTCGAGAACCTGGAGGTCGCGGGCTCCTACGTGTGGCTGGCGCAGGACGCGATCACCACCATCGACCGCCACGAGGTCACCGCCGAGGCGCGCTATGCGCTGACCCGCAACTGGTACGTGGGCGGCGAGCTGCAGCGCGACCTGCAGAGCGAGCGCTGGGTCGAGACCGAGGCGCTGGTCGGCTACGCCAACGAATGCGTGGACGTGGCCTTCTACGTCGGGCGGCATTTCACCTCGACGGTGGACGTGCCGGCCTCGACCTATATCGGCGCCCGGGTGAACCTGTGGGCGCTGGGCGGCGCGGGCGCGCCGGGCCCGAAGGCGGGCGCCTGCGCGCCCCGCTTCGAGTGACCGGCGCGGATCGCGCGCCCCGGAACGGCGCGCCCGGACGCACGGCGCGCGCGGACGCACGGCGCGTTCCGGCGCGCCCGGATGCACGGCGCGCGACGTCGCGCGCGGGCTCGCCGGGCTGGACTGGGGGCGCCTGCTGCGGCATGGGTGGCGCATGGCTGAGGAACTCCGAATGACTCCGATCTCTTCGCGCCCCGGGCGGCGCGCGCGCGCCCTGCTGGCGGGTCTGGCCGCGGCGCTGGCGCTGCTGGCCGCCGCCGCGCCGCAGGCGCGGGCGCAGGCCGCCCCCGACGCCTTCGCCGCCGCGGCCTTCGTCAACGGCCGGGCGGTGACCAACTTCGACGTCGACCAGCGCCAGAAGCTGATCGCGATCGCCGGCGCCGGCGCCGACGACCGCGAGACCGCCCTGCAGTCGGTGATCGACGACCGCTTGAAGCGCGGCGCGGCCGAGGCCGCGGGCATCCGGATCCCCCCCGAGGAGATCGAGGCCGCGCTGGGCCGCTTCGCCGCCTCGCTGGGCGTCAGCGGGCCGGCGGCGCTGGAGGCGCGGCTGAGCCGGGCCGGCGTCTCGCTGCCCGTGGCGCGCGAGTTCATCGAGACCGAGCTGCTGTGGTCCGCCCTGGTGCGCCGCGACTTCCTGCCCGGCGTGCAGGTGACCGAGGCCGAGGTCGACGCGCAGATCGAGGCGATGGGCCTCGACAAGCGGGTCAGCTACTCGATGGGCGAGATCGCGGTCCCCGACGAGGGCGACCCGGTCGCCAAGCGCGACGAGGTCCAGCAGTGGGTCGAGGAGCTGCGCGCCGGCGCCGACTTCGAGGCGATGGCCCGCGCTCGCAGCCGCTCGCGCACCGCCGCCGAGGGCGGGCGGATCGGCTGGGTGCCGGCCTCGGAGCTGCCGGGCGCGCTGGCCGCGATCCTGGCGCAGCTTCCCGCCGGCGGCGTCACCGACGCGCTGACCGCGCAGGGCGCGGTGGTGGTGCTGAAGGTCTTCGACAAGCGCGAGGAGCCGCGCGAGCTGAGCGCCGAGGACCGCGACCAGATCCGCGCCCAGATGCTCGAGCAGCGCCTGGCCCGCCAGGCCGAGGGCCGCTTGCAGCAGCTCCGCGCGCGGGCCTATGTCGAGCGGCGCTGAGGTCCCTGCCGCAGGGGCCGGCGCGCCGCCGCTGGCCCTCACCTGCGGCGATCCCGCCGGCATCTGCGCCGAGATCGCCGCGGGCGCCTGGTCGCGCCTGCGCGGCGCGGCGCCCCTGTTCCTGATCGGCGACGCCGACCACGCCGCCGCCCACGGCCCCGTGCAGCGCATCGCGGCGCCCGAGGAGGCGACGGCCGAACTCTGCGCCCACGCGCTGCCGGTCCTGCACCGCCCGCTCGCGGTCCCGCCCCTGCCCGGCCGCCCCGCCCCCGAGAACGCCCCCATGGTCGTCGCCGCGATCGAGGAGGCCGTGGCCCTCTCGCGCGCCGGCCGCGCGGGCGGGGTGGTGACCTGCCCGATCAACAAGAAGGCCCTCTACGACGGGGCCGGCTTCGCCTTTCCCGGCCATACCGAGTTCCTGGCCGACCTCGCCGGCGTCGCCCGCCCGGTGATGATGCTGGCCGGCCCGCAGCTGCGGGTGGTGCCGGTCACCATCCACATCGCGCTCGCCGCCGTGCCCGCCGCCCTGACGCCCGCGCTGCTGGAGGAGACGATCCGGGTGACGCACGCGGGCCTCGTCCAGGACTTCGCCCTGCCGAGCCCCCGCATCGCCGTGACCGGCCTGAACCCCCACGCGGGCGAGGGCGGCGCGATGGGCCGCGAGGAGATCGAGGTGATCGCCCCGGTGCTGGAGCGTCTGCGCGCCGAGGGCTTCGACCTCGCCGGTCCCCTGCCCGCCGACACGATGTTCCACGAACGGGCCCGGGCGCGCTACGACGCGGCGGTGTGCATGTATCACGACCAGGCGCTGATCCCGATCAAGGCGCTGGACTTCGACCGCGGGGTGAACGTGACGCTGGGCCTGCCCTTCGTGCGGACCTCGCCCGACCACGGCACCGCCTACGACATCGCCGGCCAGGGGCTGGCGGACCCGACCTCGCTGGTCGAGGCGATCCGGCTGGCCGCGTCCATGTCCGCGGCGCGGATGGGGGCGGGCGCGTGAGCGGTTCGCCCGACGGGTTGCCGCCGCTGCGCGAGGTGATCGCGACCCACGGGCTGGCGGCGAAGAAGAGCCTCGGCCAGAACTTCCTGCTGGATCTCAACCTCACCCGGCGCATCGCGCGCGCCGCGGGGCCGCTGGAGGGCGTCGAGGTCTTCGAGGTCGGCCCCGGCCCCGGCGGCCTGACCCGCGCCCTGCTGATCGAGGGCGCCGCCCGCGTGGTCGCCGTCGAGCGCGATGCCCGCTGCCTGCCGGCGCTCGCCGAGGTGAGCGCGGCCCATGGCGGCCGGCTGGAGGTGATCGAGGGCGACGCGCTGCAGGTGCAGGCGGCCGAGATCATGACCGCGCCCTGGCGGGTGGTGGCGAACCTTCCCTACTACGTGGGCACCGAGCTGCTGGTGCGCTGGCTGACGCCTGGCTCCTGGCCTCCGGGCTGGGAGAGCCTGACGCTGATGTTCCAGAAGGAGGTGGCGGAGCGGATCGTGGCCGGGCCGGGCTCGAAGACCTGGGGTCGGCTGTCGGTGCTGGCGCAGTGGCGCTGCGACGCGCGCATCGCCTTCGACCTGCCGGCCCGCGCCTTCACCCCGCCGCCGAAGGTCGATTCGGCGGTGGTGGTGCTGACCCCCCTGCCCGAGCCGCGCTTTCCCGCCGAGCCGCGCCTGCTCGACCGCGTCGTCGGCGCCGCCTTCGGCCAGCGCCGCAAGATGCTGCGCCAGTCGCTGAAGACCGCGACGCCCGCGGCGGCGGCGCTGTGCGAGGCGGCCGGCGTGACCGAGACGCTGCGGGCCGACGACGTCTCGCTGGAGCAGTTCTGCGCGCTGGCCCGGGCGCTGGGCGAGGCCTCGGCCGGCTGACCCTGCGCCCGCGGCCGGCGGAGCGATCCTGCGGCGCCCGCCGACGCGGGCATTCCCTCGTCTCGGCCCGCGCCTGCGCGCGGTCCTCGAGACGGCGGGCCGGAGGCCCGCCCTCGGCGCGGGCGGCGGGGCCCGGACTTGACCGGGGCAGGGTTCGGGGGGCGAATGGGGGCCCGCTCCCGTTTCGAAGGGTCCTCCCCCATGTCTCTCGACGCCTATGCCGCCGGCGCGGCCTATGTCGACGGCCGCTACATGCCCGTCGCCCAGGCCGCCGTTCCCGTCACCCATTTCGGCTGGCGCCGCTCGGACGTGACCTACGACGTGGTGGGGGTGTGGGAGGGGAGCTTCTTCCGGCTCGACGACCACCTCGCACGCTTCGCGGCCTCCCGCGCCGAGCTGCGCATGACCCCGGACGAGAGCGACGCGGACCTGCGCGCGATCCTGCACCGGGTGGTGGCGCTGTCGGGACTGCGCTCGGCCTACGTGTCGATGGAGTGCCTGCGCGGCGCGCCGGCGCCGGGCCAGCCGCGTCACCCGGCCTTCGTGCGGCCCTATATCCTCGCCTTCGCGATCCCCTGGGTGACGCTGGCCCCGGCGGAGATGATGGCGCGGGGGATGCACCTGATGGTCTCCGACACGCTCCGCATCCCGCCCGAGAGCGTCGAGCCGCGGGCGAAGAACTTCCACTGGGGCGACATGACCCGCGCCCAGTTCGAGGCGCTGGAGGCGGAGGCCGACTACGCCGTGCTGCCCGACCGCGAGGGCAACGTCACCGAAGGGCCGGGGTTCAACGTCTTCTCGATCACCGACGGGGTGGTGGCGACGCCGGTCCGCGGCGGGCTCGACGGGATCACCCGGCTGTCGGTGATGGAGCTCTGCGACGAGCTCGGCCTGCGCCTGGAGGTGCGCGCGATCCCGGTGGAGGAGTTCCGCGCGGCCGACGAGATCTTCACCTGCACCACGGCGGGCGGGATCATGCCGGCGAGCCGGATCGACGGGCGGCGGATGAACAACGACCGGCCGGGTCCGATCTCGACGCGCCTGCTCGAGCGGTTCTGGGAGAAGCGGGCGGAGGGTTGGCACGCGACGCCGGTGGACTACGCCGCGGCCGAGGAGATGGCCTGAGCGGTCGGCGCCGGGCCGCCCTCGCCGCCGCCGCCGCGCCGGCAGAACGGGCGACCGCGTCCCCCGCGGACGCTCCCGACCGGCGCGGCCTCGGCCTCGCGCCGCGGGCGGAACCGCGCGGCCGGCGCGCGGTTCGACGCGGCGCCTTCGGCGGGGTCGGGGCGGCGCCTTCGGCGGGAGCACGGAGTCGCCTTCGGCGGGGCCGGGGCGAGGGCTCAGTAGATGTAGCGGATATGGTCCATCCAGAACCGCTCGATCCGTTGCAGGGTGGCGTTGGCGTCCGGCAGGCGGCCCTGGCCGGCCATGGCGTCCTCGGCCAGGGCGCCGGCGTGGCGGCCGAAGAGCTCGGCCACGGTGTCGTGGATGAACCGGCCCCGGTCGGTCAGCCGGATGCGCACCGAGCGGCGGTCGACCTCCGAGCGCTCATGGTGGAGATAGCCCGCCTCCACCAGCTTCTTGAGATTGTAGGAGACGTTGGAGCCCTGGTAGTAGCCGCGGGTCTTGAGCTCCCCCGCCGTCACCTCGGCGTCGCCGATGTTGAACAGCAAGAGCGCCTGCACCGCGTTGATGTCGAGCAGGCCCAGACGCTCGAACTCGTCCTTCACCACGTCGAGCAGCAGGCGATGCAGACGCTCGACCTTCGACAGGAGATCCAGGTAGCACTCCCGATAGGCCGCCGGATCGGGCGCGGACGCCCCGGAACCGACGCCCGTGACCGACTTGGTCGCCTGAGCCGCCTTGGCCATAGCTCGACTCTCCCCGATGTGATCCTAGGCGGGGAAATTGAGAGCAAAAGCGAAACATGAGGTTAACGCGACCTGACCGGGCCGCGCCGGCGTCAGGCCAGGTAGTGGAAGCGGCGCACGGCGTCGAGCGCGGGCAGGTGCTCGGCCGGCGCCTCGCGCGCGCCGGAGACCCACAGGTAGAGGTCCTGGTCGTTCTCCTCCATCAACGCCTCCAGCGCGTCGAGGTCGCAGGTCTCGCGCCCCTCGACCAGCGCGTCGGCGTAGGGGCCCAGGATCATGTCCATCTCCTTGGTGCCCCGCCGCCAGCCGCGGATCTTGAGGCGGCGCAGGCGGCCCTCGAGGGCGGGATCGGCGCCCGGATCGGTGCGGGGATCGGTCATCGGGGGTCCTCCTCGTTCCACAGCCAGGCCGCGCCGCGCACGCCCGAGCTGTCGCCGTGCACCGCGCGGCGCACCTCCGTCTCGACCACGTCCGAGAACACGTAGGGCAGCATCGCCGCGCGCGCCCGCTCGGGCGCGTCGGGCAGGTTCGAGAGCCCCCCGCCCAGCACGATCACGTCGGGGTCGATCATGCCCGCCAGCAGCGCCAGCGCCCGGCCCCAGCGGTCGTAGAGGCGCGCGAAGGCGGCCTCGGCGTCGGGGTCGCCGGCGGCCTCCATCTCCGACAGCTCCCGGGCCGAGGGGCCGTCGCCCTCGCCGGCCCCGACCCTGCGCGCGAAGTCGGCCTCGAGCCCCGGGCCCGAGATCCAGACCTCGAGGCAGCTGCGCCGGCCGCACCAGCATTTCGGCCCGGGGAACTCGTCCTCGCGCGCCCAGGGGAGGGGGACGTGGCCCCACTCGCCGGCGATGCCGTTGCGCCCGCCCCAGGGCCGGCGGTCGACCACCAGGCCGCCGCCGACGCCGGTGCCGTTGATCGTGCCGAAGACCACCCGGCCGTCGGCGCCGGCGCCGTCCACGGCCTCGGACAGGGCGAAGCAGTTGGCGTCGTTCTCGATGCGCACGGGGCGGCCGATGGCCTCCATCAGGTCGCGGTCGAAGGGTTTGCCGAGCAGCCAGGTGGCGTTGCCGTTGCGCACGGTCCCGTCTCTGGGCGACAGCGAGCCGGGGATGCCCACGCCCACGCCCGGCGCCCGCCCGCCGGTCTGCGCCTCGAGGGCTGCGACCAGCTCGGCGATGGCGCGCACGGTGCCGGGATAGTCCTGGCGGGGCGTGGGGGCGCGCAGGCGGGCGAGCTCGGCCCCCTGGGCGTCCAGCGCCAGGCCCTCGATCTTGGTTCCGCCGAAGTCGATCCCGATGCGCATGCGCGGCCTCCCTGCCCTCGGGCGCGATCCGGCCCGGGTGGGCCCGAGCGGTAGCCGAGCCCGCCGGCTCAGGCAAGGCCGCGTCCTCGCCCCGCCGCCCCCCGCATCCCCGGCGGCCGGGGGCGGGCGGGGCGCGGGCCGGCCTCAGCCGGTCTTGCCGGCCTGGCGGATGCGCTTCTCCAGCCGGGCGAGGCGGTCGAGCAGGCGGCTCTGGGCCACGCGGATCTCGCGCATCTCGGCCAGCACGCCCTTGAGATCGGCGTCGGCGTCGTCCTCGGGCGAGACGCCGCCCTCCCCCTGCCCGGTCAGCAGCCAGATCATCGAGACGTTGAGGATGCCGGCGATCATCTGCAGCTTGTTCGCCCGCGGCTCGGAGCGGTCCCCCTCCCAGTTCTGGATGGTCGAGAGGCGCACGCCGGAGCGCGAGGCGAGCTGCGCCTGGCTGAGCCCCAGCGCCTCGCGCGCGGCGGCGAGACGGTCGCCGAAGGTGGCGGCGTCGTCGCTGTAATAATCGTCGTCGGTCATCTGCGGTCCTTCCCTCCGGGGGGTGGGAGACTCGGCCCCCTTGGCCGCAGTCTGCACCGGACCCAACGTCGCACCTGCGCCCCGGGCCGACCCCTTGGGGCGCGAAAGCGGCGGCGGGGCGCCCGCCCCAGCCGGCCGGCCGACAGGATGGCTCGACAGCGCCGGCCCCCGCGCGCAGGATCCGGGTCGCCGGCCGCCCCTCGCGGGGCGACAAGACCGTCCGGAGACGACGGCGGGAGGCGGGAGGACGAGATGCGCATGAGCGACCGCGCCTGGGCGGAGATGATGCTGCTCGGGCTGATCTGGGGAGCGTCCTTCACGACGGTCGCCGTGGCGATCCGCGAGATGGGACCCTTCCAGGCGGTGCTGTGGCGCACGGGCCTGGGCGCCGTGGTGCTGTGGGGGGCGGTCGCGTCGATCCGCGCGCGGGCGCCTGCGACCTGGCGCTTCTGGGGCGCCTGCACGGTGATGGGGATCCTCAACAACGTGATCCCCTTCACGCTGATGGCCTGGGGCCAGCAGAGCATCGAGAGCGGGCTGACCTCGATCCTCAACGCCTCGGCGGCGGTGTTCGGCGCGCTGGTCGCCGCCGCCGTGCTGCGCGACGAGCGGCTGACGGCGCGCCGCGCCATGGGCGTGGCGCTGGGGGTGGCCGGGGTCGCGGCGATCACCGGGGCGGAGGCGCTCACCGGCCTCGATCCGCGCAGCCTCGGCCAGCTCGCGGTGCTGGGCGGCGCGCTGAGCTACGCCTTCGCCTCGACCTGGGGGCGCCTGACGCTGGGCGGCGCCTCGCCGATCGCCGCCGCCGCGGGGATGTGCACGATGGCGTTCCTGACCATGATCCCGCTGACGCTGGCGATCGAGGGGCCGCCGCCGCTGGATCTGTCGCCGCGCGCCTGGGCGGCGGTGGCCTTCTACGGGATCGCGGGGACCGGCTTCGCCTATGTCATCTACTGGCGCCTGATCGCGAGCGCCGGCGCGGCCAACGCGCTGCTGGTGACGCTGGTCACGCCGCCGGCGGCGATTCTCCTCGGCCGGCTGCTGCTGGACGAGACGCTGCCCCCCCACGCCTACCTCGGCCTGGGGCTGATCGCGGCCGGGCTCGCGGTGATCGACGGGCGGCTGATCGCCCGGTTCCGGCGCCGGCGGGACGCAAGGATCGGGGGAAATGCGCCCTGAGCGGCGTTCGAGGGGCCGCTTTCGCTTGCCCTGCCGCGCCGTCGGGCCTATCAGTCCGACGCCCCGACGTGGGGCGAAATCCAACACCCGGGAGCATCATCATGGCCTTTCTCGCCGACAGCCTCGCCCGCGTGAAGCCCTCCGCCACCATCGCCGTGACCAACAAGGCGCGTGAGCTGAAGGCCGCCGGCAAGGACGTCATCGGCCTCGGCGCCGGCGAGCCTGACTTCGACACGCCTCAGCACATCAAGGACGCCGCCAAGGCCGCGATCGACGCGGGCCAGACCAAGTACACCGCGGTCGACGGCATCCCCGAGCTGAAGCAGGCGATCTGCGAGAAGTTCGCGCGCGAGAACGGCCTGACCTACACCCCCTCCCAGATCACGGTTTCGACCGGCGGCAAGCAGGTGCTCTACAACGCCCTGATGGCGACCCTGAACCCGGGCGACGAGGTGCTGATCCCCGCGCCCTACTGGGTCAGCTACCCCGACATGGTGCTGCTGGCGGGCGGCGAGCCGGTGGCGATCGACACCGGCATCGAGACCAATTTCAAGATCACGCCCGCGCAGCTCGAGGCGGCGATCACCCCCAAGACCAAGTGGCTGATCTTCAACTCGCCCTCCAACCCCTCGGGCGCGGGCTACACCGAGGCGGAGCTCAAGGCGCTGACCGACGTGCTGATGAAGCATCCGCACGTCTGGGTTATGACCGACGACATGTACGAGCACATCGTCTACCCGCCCTTCGTGTTCTGCTCGCCCGCCCAGGTCGAGCCCGGCCTCTACGACCGCACGCTGACCTGCAACGGCGTCTCCAAGGCCTACGCGATGACCGGATGGCGGATCGGCTATGCCGGCGGGCCGGAGGAGCTGATCAAGGCGATGGCCAAGATCCAGTCGCAGTCGACCTCGAACCCCTGCTCGATCTCGCAGTACGCGGCGCTCGCCGCGCTGACCGGGCCGCAGGACTACATCGACGAGAGCCGGGTCGCCTTCCAGCGCCGCCGGGACCTGGTGGTCTCGGCCCTGAACCAGTGCGAGGGGATCGAGTGCCCCGAGCCCGAGGGCGCCTTCTACGTCTACCCCTCGGTCGCCGGCTGCATGGGCAAGACCGCGCCGTCGGGCAAGGTGCTGGAGACGGACGAGGACTTCGTGACCGAGCTGCTGGAGACCGAGGGCGTCGCCGTGGTCCACGGCTCGGCCTTCGGCGCCGGCCCCTGCTTCCGCGCCTCCTACGCGACCTCGGACGAGTCGCTGACCGAGGCCTGCAACCGCATCCGCCGCTTCTGCGGCGCGCTGAAGTAAGCGCCCGGCCCCAGGCCGGGCCCATCGCCGGAACGACGCGGAGCGGCCCCTCGGGGCCGCTCCGTTTCGTTTCGGGCCGCCGTCAGGCGGCCAGGCGAGGCCGGCCGGGGGCGCGGCGCCCGCCCCCTCTCCCCGACGCCCTCGGCCGGCCTGCGCCGCCCGCCGCCGGCGCGCCGTGCGGCCCTCGCCCCGCCTCCGCCGCCGGCGCTCGCCCGCCCCCCGGCGCCGCGCCAGCCGCGCGCCGCGGGCGAGACCTTGCGGCCGGCGCGGCCGCCGACGCGGCGCTTCCCCGGGCCCGGCCGCCGCCGCCGGCCGCCCTCGGGGCGGTCTGCGACGAAAAACGCCCCCGCGCAGGGGGCGCGGGGGCGTCGGATCCGTCTTGGGCCGGATAGGGGTCGGCTCAGACCTGGGCGCCGAAGTTGGTGCCGGCCTTGGGGTCCTTCTCCGGCTTCGACCAGTCGCGGCTGACGCCCAGCTTCAGCAGGAAGAAGGCCGCGATGAAGATCGAGGAGTAGGTGCCCACCACCACGCCCCAGATCATCGCGAAGGTGAAGCCGCGGATCACCTCGCCGCCCAGCGCGTAGAGCGCGATCAGCGCCAGCAGGGTGGTGCCGGAGGTCATCACGGTGCGCGACAGCGTCTCGTTGATCGAGAGGTTGAGCACGCCCGCCAGCGGCATCTGCTTGTACTTGCGCAGGTTCTCGCGCACCCGGTCGAAGACGATGACGGTGTCGTTGAGCGAATAGCCCACGATGGTCAGCAGGGCGGCGATGATCGAGAGGTTGAACTCGAGCTGCAAAACCGAGAACAGCCCCACCGTCAGCAGCACGTCATGGACCAGCGCGATCACCGCGCCCAGCGCGAACTGCCACTCGAACCGCAGCCAGATGTAGATCAGGATCGCCCCGATCGAGAGGGCCAGCGCCAGCAGACCGTCGGTGATCAGCTCGCCCGAGACCTTGGGCCCGACCACCTCGACGCGGCGGAACTCGATGCCCTCGAACTCGGCCGAGAGCGCGTCCTGCACCTGGCCGACGACCGCCATCTGCGCGTCGCCGTCGCCGTCCACCGTGCCGATGCGCAGCATCACGTCGGTGGGGGCGCCGAACTCCTGCACCTGCACCTCGCCGAAGCCGAGGTCGGAGGCGGTGGCGCGGATCGCGCCGATGTCGGCCGGCCCCTGCGTGCGGGCCTCGATCATCGTGCCGCCGCGGAAGTCGATGCCGAAGTTCAGGCCCATCACCACGACCAGCGCGATCGAGGCGAGGATGCCGGCGATGGACAGGCCCGCGGCCCACTTGCCGAGCGACATGAAGTCGAAGGACGTCTCCTCGGGAACCAGCTTGAGACGCATCGTTCCCTCCTCAGACCTTGAGCGTCTTGGGACGCGCCCGGTCGAACCAGGCGGCGACCATCAGACGGGTGACCAGGGTGGCCGAGAACACCGAGGTGACGATGCCCAGCGCCAGCGTCACCGCGAAGCCCTTCACCGGGCCCGAGCCCATGAAGAACAGGATCGAGGCCGCGATCAGCGTGGTGACGTTCGCGTCCACGATCGAGGTGAAGGCGCGGGCGTAGCCGGCCTCGATGGCGCGCGCGGGGCCGCGGGCGGTCTTCAGCTCCTCGCGTATGCGCTCGAAGATCAGCACGTTGGCGTCGACCGCCATGCCGATGGTCAGGACGATGCCCGCGATCCCCGGCAGGGTCAGCGTGGCGCCGATCAGGCTCAGCAGCGCCATCAGCATCGCCACGTTCAGGAGCAGCGCGATGTTGGCGAAGAAGCCGAAGAGGCCGTAGCTGACGAACATGAAGATCAGCACCGCGGCGAAGGCCACGACGACCGCGATCTCGCCCGCGGCGATCGAGTCGGCGCCCAGGTCCGGGCCCACCGTGCGCTGTTCGAGCACGGTGATCTCGGCCGGCAGCGCGCCGGCCCGCAGCAGGATGGCGAGCTGGCTCGCCGTCTCCACCGTGAAGGAGCCCGAGATCTGGCCGGAGCCGCCGGTGATCGCCTCGCGGATGGTGGGCGCGGTGATCACCGCGCCGTCGAGCACCACGGCGAAGGGCCGGCCGACGTTGGCGGCGGTGACCTCGCCGAAGCGGCGGGCGCCGGCGGCGTCGAAGCGGAAGTTCACCACCGGCTGGCCCGAGCGGCTGTCGAAGCCGGGCTGGGCGTCGGTCAGCCGGTCGCCGGTGATCAGCGCGGCCTCTTCGAGCAGGTAGAAGACGCCCGGCTGCTCGGCGTCGGGCAGCTTGATCTGGCCCGGGGGCGGGGAGGCGTCGGCGTCCTGGGTGGTGCCCTCGACCATGTGGAAGGTCAGCCGGGCGGTGGTGCCGATGATCGCCATCACCTCCTCGGCCGAGCCGACGCCGGGGACCTGCACCAGGATTCGGTCGTCGCCCTGGCGCTGGATGGTCGGCTCGCGCGTGCCGGTCTCGTCGATGCGCCGGCGCACGATCTCCAGCGACTGCGCCATGGTGCGGTCGTCGATGGCGGCCTTGGCCTGGTCGGTCAGCTCGGCCGTGACGGTCGCGCCGTCGACCGAGACCGTCAGGTCCGGCCCGCCGCCGCCCAGAAGCCCCGCGTTGACCGGCTGGGCGAGGCCGCGCAGCACCTCGGCGGCGGCGTCGGCGCCCGCGGCGTCGTCGAGCCGGATCTCCAGCGCGTCGGGGCGGTCGCCCACCCGGCGGAAGGCGCCGACCTCGTCGCGCAGGTCGCGGAGCGCGCCGCGCGCCTCGGGCCAGAGCGCGTTCATCCGCTCGGCGTAGACGTCCGCGACATGCACCTCGACCAGCAGGTGGGCGCCGCCGCGCAGGTCGAGACCCAGGTTCACCAGGTCCGAGGGGGCCCATTCGGGCCAGGCCTCGGCCTGGGCCTGCAGCTCGGGGCCGTCGCGGCCGGCCTCGATCGCGGCGCGGGCGTCGTTGGCCTGCTCCACGGTCGGGTAAAAGAGGTTGGGCGCCGAGAACACGACGCCCGCCAGGCAGACGAGGATCACCGTCGCCATCTTCCACGTGGGAAACTGGAGCATGCGCCCCTCCGCCTTTCAGGCCTTCGCGGGGATCAGGCGTCCTTGACCGGCTCGGTCTTGGAGACGACCTGGGCGATGGTGCCGCGCACGACGCGGACCTTGACGCCCTCGGCGAGCTCGACCTCGACCTCGTCCTCGCCGTCCTTCACCCGGGTCACCTTGCCCATCAGGCCGCCCGCCGTGACCACCTGGTCGCCGCGGCGCAGGGCGTCGAGCATCGCCTTGTGCTGCTTGGCGCGCTTCTGCTGGGGGCGGATCATCAGGAAGTAGAAGATCGCGAAGATCAGGATCAGCGGGATGAAGGAGCCGAAGGCCCCCATCGGATCGCCTGCGGCCGTCTGGGCGTAGGCCGGGGTGATGAACATGCCGCCTCCTCGTTATGCGGTGCGTAGCTGCGTTGCGCGGAGGCATATGGGGAGGCACTCCCCGCCCCGCGAGGCCGCGCGGACTATAGCCGCGGGCGGCGCCGATGCAAGGCGGCCGGCCGCGGCAAGACCGGGCGCCCCCGCCGCCGGAGCGGCCGGGTCCGTTCACATCGCCGTGGGCGGGCCCTCGAACCCCGCCGGGCGCACTTGGATGCGCCCTCCCGTAGGGCGCATTTCAATGCGCCGTCCCGCCGCGCGCATGTCGACGCGCCGGCCGCCCCCCGATCAATAGGGCAGCCCCACGTAGTTCTGCGCCAGGGCCGTCTGGGCGGCCTCGTTCTCGGCCAGGAAGGCGAAATCGGCCTGCTGCATCCGCCGCTCGAAGGGCGACTGGTCGGGGAAGCGGTGCAGGAGCGTGGTCATCCACCAGCTGAACCGCTCGGCCTTCCAGACCCGCGCGAGCGCGCGGTCGGAATAACGCGCGATCCCCTCCTCCTCGCCGTCGGCATAGAAGGCCGCGAGCCCGTCGAACAGGTAGCGCACGTCCGAGGCGGCGGTGTTCAGCCCCTTGGCCCCCGTCGGCGGCACGATATGCGCCGCATCCCCCACCAGGAACAGCCGGCCCCAGCGCATCGGCTCGCAGACGAAGGAGCGCAGGGGGGCGAGGCTTTTCTCGATCGACGGGCCGGTGACCATGCTCTCGGCGATCTCGCCCGGCAGGCGGCGGCGCAGCTCGTCCCAGAAGGCCTGGTCGCTCCACGCCTCGACCCGGTCGGTCATCGGCGCCTGCACATAGTAGCGCGAGAGATTGGCGTTGCGCATCGAGCAGAGCGCGAAGCCCCGGTCGGAGGAGGCGTAGATCAGCTCCTCATGCACCGGCGGGGTTTCCGACAAGATCCCGAGCCAGCCGAAGGGATAGACCTTCTCGAACTCCCGGCGGACGGCGGCGGGGATCGTCTCGCGCGAGACGCCGTGGAAGCCGTCGCAGCCGGCGATGAAGTCGCAGTCGATGCGATGCTGCGTTCCGCCGTGGAGGTAGGTCACGAAGGGGGCGTCGCCGTCGGCCTCGTGGATCGCGACGCCCTCGCAATCGAAGCGCAGGTCCGCTCCCTCCGCCTCGCGCGCCTCGTAGAGGTCGCGGGTCAGCTCGGTCTGGCCGTAGACGAGGACATGGGCGTCGGCGAGCTTCGCGAAGTCGATGCGCAGGCGCCGCTCGTCGCAGGAGATCACGGCGCCGTCGTGGACGTAGCCCTCGGCCTCCATCCGCGCGCCGACGCCGGCCTCGCGCAGGAGGTCGGCCATGCCCCGCTCCAGCACCCCGGCCCGGATGCGGGAGAGGACATGCGCGCGCGTGCGCCGTTCGAGCACCACCGAGGCGACGCCCCTCCCCGCCAGAAGCTGCGACAGCAACAGGCCCGACGGGCCGCCCCCGATGATGCAGACCTGCGTGCGCATGATCCCTCCCTGACGTTTCGGGCGAAACTAGGCGGGGGGAGGCGACGCGCGAATGGATTTCCCGGCGCGATTCCGGCATTTTTCGACCATGTCCCGCGCCGAGTCCCCGCCCCCGACCACGCCCCCGATCCCCGCCTACGCGCTCTATGGCGAACAGCGCGAGTTCCCCGATGTGCTGCATTGCGAAGGGATCTGGGACCGGGCGCATCGCTACGACTGGGTCATCGCGCCCCACCGCCACCCGGGCCTGGAGCAGGTGTTTTTCATCGCCGAGGGCGGCGGCTGGGTGGAGCTCGACGGGACCCGCCGCGCGCTCTCGCCGCCCTGCGCGATCTGGGCGCCGCGGCGGGTCGTGCACGGGTTCCGCTTCGTCGAAGGCACGCGCGGCCACGTGATCTCGATCCCCTCGGCCGAGCTCGCCCCCGCCGTCTCCGCCGACCCCGACCTCGCCGCCTTCGCCCGGGCGCCGCGGCTGATGCCGGGCGACGCGGCCCTGCGCGGGGCGGTCGAGGCGCTGCACGAGGAATGGCGCGGCGCGGCCCCCCTGCGCGCGCCGCTGCTGCGCGCGCTGGCGCTGGCGCTGGTCGCGCGGCTCGCCCGCGCGTCGGCCGCGCAGGGGCGCGCGCCGGGGGCGGTCGAGGCGCGGATGGAGGCGTTCGAGGCGCTGGCCCGCGAGACGCTGTCGAAGGGCTGGAAGGTCGCCGACTACGCCCGCGCGCTGGGCTGCTCGGCCACCCACCTCACCCGCCTGACGCGGGTCCACGCGGGCCAGTCGCCGGCGGCGTTCCTCTCAGGGCTTCGGATGCAGGAGGCGCGCCGCCTGCTCGCCTACACGCTGATGGACGTGGCCGAGGTCGGCTACCGGCTGGGCTACGAGGACCCCTCCTACTTCTCCCGCGCCTTCCGGCGGGAGACGGGGCTCAGCCCCTCCGCCTTCCGCAGGCCGTATCGCAGCGACCCGTAGGGCGCATTTCAATGCGCCTGCCCACCACGCCCGCCCGCGCCAAGGCGCATCGAAATGCGCCCTACGTCTTCAGCCAGATCTCGTCCTGGCCGCAGAACTCCACCAGGCGATGGCCGGCGGCCTCCATGATCGCGCCGATCTCGGGGGTTCGGGTGTTGTTCTCGATGGCCCAGACGCGGACCGGGTGGCGCTCGAACGGGAACGCCTGGAGGGCGGCGACCTCGCCCCCCTCGATGTCGAGCGAGACGAAGTCGGGGGTTCGCGGCGCCTCGTCCAGGATCGCGGCGAGGGGTCGGAGGGGGACCCGGCGCAGGGTCTCGGCGTGGCGGGGGTCGGCGCGGACCCGGGCGAGCAGGCCGGGGTCGTAGCTGGCGGTCAGGCCGCTCATCTGGGTGTAGCCGGCGGAGACGTCGAGGAACTCGGCCTCCCCCTCCTGCGCCCCCACCGCGACGCCGAAGCAGGGGCAGCGGCGGACGGCGCGGGCGGTCTCGAGACGGGCGGGCGAGGGCTCGACCAGGACGCCGCTCCAGCCGCGGCGGCTCTCGAAGAACAGGGTGTTGGAGCCGGTGACGCCGTCGTAGCCGCCGATATCCGCGAAGACCCCGCCCGTCATCCCCTCCAGCAGCCGGTCCACGGCGCGGTCCTGGCCGGCCTGGCTCGCGTGGCCGCTGTCGGGGGCCAGCATCCGCTCGATCTCGTGCAGGCGCTGGTTGAGCATCCCGCGCCGCCGGGTGCGGTCCGTGCGCAGCGCCGCCCGCAACCCGTCGCGGGCGGCGATCAGCTCCCGCCGCGCGGCCTGCATCGCCGCGGCGGCGCGGGCCTCGGGCGAGGGATCGGGGTCGGGCATGGCGGCCTCCTGCCTTGGCGCCTCCCTGCAATGGCAAGCGGGGGCGGGCGGGGCAAGCGCTCAGGCGTTGCGGATGGTCATGCCGCCGTCGACCGGCAGCGCCGCGCCGGTGATGTAGCCCGCGGCGGGCAGGCACAGGGACAGGGTGGCGTGGGCCACCTCCTCGGGCTCGGCGTAGCGGCGCAGCGGCACCCGGCGGCGCACGAAGATCGCCTTGTGCTCCTCGGGGATGGCTTCGGTGATCGCGGTGCGCACCGGGCCGGGGCAGACCGCGTTGACGGTGATCCCCTCGGGGCCGAGATCCACCGCCAGCGCCCGGGTCAGGCCGATCACGCCGTGCTTGGCGGCCGTGTAGGGCGAATGCCGCGGCGAGGCGCCCAGCCCGTCGGTCGAGGAGACGTTGACGATCCGCGCGCAGTCCGAGCGGCGCAGCAACGGCAGCGCCGCCCGGATCAGCCGCTGGTGGGCGCTCAGCATCACCTCCAGCGTGCGCGACCAGACCGCCTCGTAGTCCTCGGCCTCCAGCGCCGAGGTCTGCAGGAAGCCCGCGTTGTTCACCAGCATGTCGAGCCGCCCGAAGCGCGCCTCGACCGCCGCCATCGCCGCGCGGCCCGCGGCCTCGTCGGCGACGTCGAAGGCGAGCGGCAGCACCTCGCCCAGCGCGGGGTTCGCCGCGCGCGCCGCGTCGATCTCCGCCGCCACGGCCTGCGCGGTCTCGGCGTGGAGGTCGGCGGCGACCACGTGGGCGCCTTCGGCGGCGAAGACATGGGCGGTGGCGCGGCCCATGCCCGAGCCCGCGCCGGTGACGAAGACGACGCGGCCTGCGACGGAGCGGGACAGGGAGAGGGGGGCGGACATGGCGGCTCCGATGCGGCCTCGGGCGAGGCGGGGCGGGATCGGACAGGCCGCCGCCCGCGCGGGATGCGCGGGCGCGTGGAACGCACCTCCCCGGCCGGGCCCCTGTGGCCGGGGCCTCGGCGGGCGCAGCCTAGGGGCGCCGCGGGGCGGGGGCAACGCGCGCGGCGCTCAGGCCCCCTGCCCCTCCGCCATGCCGTGACGGGCGAGGCGGCGGTAGAGCGTCATGCGCGAGCAGTTCAGCGCCCGCGCCGCCGCGGCCTTGTTGCCGCCGGCGCGGCGCAGGGCGGCCTCGAGCGTGGCGCGCTCGTCCTCGCCGGGGTCCTGCCAGCCGCCGGCGCCCTCGCCCACCCAGCCGGGGGGCCGCAGGCCGGGGGGCAGGTCGGCGAGGCGGATCTCGGCCCCCTCCCGCCCGATGGCCGCGACCTCGAGCGCGTTGCGCAGCTCGCGCGCGTTGCCCGGCCAGTCGTGGGCGGCGAGCGCGGCCGCCGCCGGTTCGGAGAGCCGCGCGGGCGAGGGCAGGCGCGAGAGCAGCAGGCGCGCCAGCGGCGCCACGTCCTCGCGCCGCTCGCGCAGGGGGGGCACGCGGATGCGGGCCACGGCGAGGCGGTAGAACAGATCCTCGCGGAACCGGCCCGCGGCGACCTCGGCCGAGAGGTCGCGGTTGGTGGCCGCGATCACGCGGGCGTCGAAGCGGGCGGGGGCGCGGGCGCCCAGCGCATGCACCTCGCGCGTCTCGATCGCGCGCAGCAGCTTGGCCTGCGCCGCGGCGGAGAGATCGCCGACCTCGTCGAGGAACAGCGTCCCCCCGTCCGCCAGCCGCATCTTGCCCGGATGGTCGCGCACCGCGCCCGAGAAGGCGCCGCGCACGTGGCCGAAGAGCTCGCCCTCGACCAGTTCGTCGGGGATCGCGGCGCAGTTCAGCGCGACCAGCGGGCCCGCGGCGCGGCGCGAGCAGCGGTGCAGCATCAGGGCCGCGCATTCCTTGCCGGCCCCGGTCTCGCCGGTGATCAGCGCGGTCGCCTCGCTCGCCGCCACCCGGCGCAGGAAGGCGCGCAGCTCGGCCACGGCGCGGCTGGCGCCGACGAGGCCGCAGCGCTCCGCCTCCCTGTCGGGGGCGGCGTCGGCCCCGGCCTGCGCCTCGCCGCGCAGTTCCGCGAGGTGGTGGGCCACCCGGGCCGCGAGGTCGGCGTCGCCGCCGGCGAGCGAGACGAAATCGTCCGCCCCCGCCCGCAGCGCCTGCACCGCGGCGGCCTGGCCGCGGTCGTCGCCCGCCACGATCAGCCGGGCCCCGGGCGCGGCCGCGCGCAGGCGGGCGAGCGCCGAGGCCTCGGCGGGGCCGACGCTGATCACCAGGGCCGCGCGCGGCGCGGCGCCGGCCGGGGCCTCTCCCGCGGCGCGGATCGGCGCGCAGCGCAGGCCGAGCTCCCGTCCCAGCGCCTCCAGTCTTGCGCGGCGGCGGTCGTCCGGATCCACGAGGACCAGCCTCGGGCGATAGGCCGGCGACGTCATGCAACCCCTCCCTGCGCGGCCGGATCGGACCGCGTCTTCCAGGTTTCGCCTCCCTCTCCGGCGAGTCCCGCCAGGGGCGGGCGGCCGGCACTCTGTATCGCGCGATGTAAACGATCTATGAACCTTCGTTTCAGAAAGATGAAGATCGCCTGCATCTGCGTAAGGTTTGCTTAATCCGGCAATGGATTGAAGTGACGAAACTCACAGACCGCGACGAGGTTCACATGGTTTTAATTGATTCCAACGTAATGTAATGCGCCCGTCGCTTGCCCAATGCTTCGCACAGGGGACCGATCGCCATGCCCGAAGACGCGACCCTTCTCGCCTTCGCCGGGGAGGCGGAGCTGATCTCCGACGACCGGCCCTACATCGAGGCGGCCGAGACGCTCGGCTGCGAAGTCGCCGCCGTGAAGGCGGTGGCCGAGGTGGAATCCCGCGGCGACGCCTTCCTGCCCGACGGCCGCCCCAAGATCCTGTTCGAGCGTCACATCTTCTCGCGCACCACCCGCAACGCCCATGACGCCGGGCATGGCGAGATCTCCAACCCCTCGCCCGGCGGCTACAAGGGCGGGGCCGCGGAATACGACCGGCTGGCCGAGGCGATCAAGCTCGACCGGGCGGCGGCGCTGGAATCCGCCTCCTGGGGCAAGTTCCAGATCATGGGCTTCAACGCCTCGACCTGCGGCTTCCGCACGGTGGAGGATTTCGTCGAGGCGATGTGCGCCTCGGAGGAGGCGCAGCTCGAGGCCTTCGTGGCCTTCGTGAAGCGCAACGGGCTCGACCGCGCGCTGCGCGCCCGCGACTGGGCGGCCTTCGCGCGCGGCTACAACGGCCCCGCCTTCCGCAAGAACAAGTACGACGAGAAGATGGCCGCCGCCTATCGCCGCCATGCCCAGGCCGCGGGCACGGGCTTCCGGGTCGAGACGGTGCGCGACCTGCAGGTGGCGCTGAACTTCCTGGGCGCCGACGCCGGCGACGCGGACGGGCTGATGGGCCCCAAGACCGCCGCCGCCATCCGCCGCTTCCAGTCCGAGTGCCGCCTGCCCGAGACCGGCCAGCCGACGCCGGCGCTGATGCAGGCCGTGCAGGCCGTCTACTTCGCCCTCGGCGGCAAGGAGGCGCGCGGGGTCGTCTGACCCCTCCCGCCCCCGCCCCGCCGCCCGGTTCCCGCCGCGCCGCTCCCGTGGCCCGGTTTCCGCCCAAGGAGGCGCCGATGCTGCCCGTGGTCCTTCCCCTGCTCACCTCGCTCGCGCCCGTGCTCGCCCGGGCCGTCACCGGCTCGGACCGGGCGGGCGAGGTGACCTCCGCCGTCTCCTCGGTCGTCGAGCGGGTGGCGGGGATCAAGCCGGACACGCCCGAGAAGGTCGAGCGGGTGCAGGCGATGATCCAGGCCGACCCGAAGCTGTTCATGGAGATGCGAACCCAGCTCCAGGCCATCGAGCAGGCGGAGCTGGAGGCCTATCTCGGCGACCGCAAGGACGCGCGCGCCCGCGACGTCGAGCTGCGCCGCCTGGGCGAGCCGGGCAACACGCGCGCCAACGTGATGCTGGCCATGGCCTTCGGGGCGATCATCGTGATCGCGGGGGCGCTGGTGCTGCTGAACGCCTACGGCCAGTCGAACGAGTTCACCGGCGCGATCTTCGGCTTCCTGACCGGGATCGGGGGGATGTTCGCGCGCAATGTCGGCTCGGCCTTCGATTTCGAGTTCGGCTCCTCGCGCGGGTCGCAGCAGAAGAGCCAGCAGCTCGAGAGCCTGACCGCCCGCCTGCAGGAGGTGCAGGGCCAGGCGGCCCAGGGCGCGGCGAGCGGCATCGCGGGCGGGGTGGTCGGCGGCATCGCCCGCGCGGCGCCCGAGGCGATCGAGGCGGTGCGCGAGGCCTTCGAATCCGACGATGCCGACGATCTCAACCGCAAGAGCCTGGGCGCCTTCCGCCGGCGGATGTCCGGCGCCTCCGCGGCCCCCGCCGCCGGCTGACGGCCGCCCGGCCCCCCCGGCCCGGCGGCGCGCCTCCCGGCCGCCCGCATCGGGCGGCCGCGAGGCCCGCGCGCATCACGACGCCCCGCCGCGGGGGCCCGGGACGGCGATTTCGCCGGCGATTTCAGGATGATGGCGGAGACGAAGGGATTCGAACCCTCGAAACCCTTCCGGGTTTACTCCCTTAGCAGGGGAGCGCCTTCGACCACTCGGCCACGTCTCCGCGGAGGGGTGTAGCAGCCGGAGCGCCCGAGTTACAAGGCTGATTCGACATCGGCTCCCAGCCTGCGGAGGCGGCGGCCAAGCGACTGGAAACGCTCGACAAGGCGGCGCGGATGCGGGCCCGGAGACCGAACGCCGCGGCCCGCGCCCCGCACATGACGTGGCGCCCCTCCCAGACCCGGCGCGATCCCCCGACAGGACGAGCGGCGCCCGCGGCGCCCCGCCGGGGCCCGCCCCCCCTCCTGACGACGGGGCCGCGGCGCGTCGGCTCAGCCGCGGGGGCCGGCGGGGCGGCCCTTGCGATGGGGCCTCGACGGGGGACCGGAGCGGCGGGGGCGGCCGCCGGGGCCGTCGCCGCGCTCGGAGCCCGGGGGCGGGCCGTCGGACGGGGCGACGCGCACGCCCTTCTCCAGCGTCCGGCCGGGCGAAATCGCGTCGAGGAAGGCCTCGGCCCGGTCGGCGGCGATCTGCACGTGGGTCGAGGTCTCGCCGATGCGGATCGCGCCGACGTCGCGCCGCTCGAGGTCGCCGCCCGACAGGATCATCGGCAGCAGCCAGCGGGGTTCCGCGCGCTGCTTGCGCCCGACCGAAAGCTCGAACCAGACGCTGGCGCCGAAGGCCTCGCGCGCGGGGCGGCGGGTCTCCTCGCCGGGGTCGGTCAGCTCTTCCGGCGCGGCCATGCCGGCGCGCAGGCGACGCAGGAAGGCGGCGGCCACGCGCTCGGGGCCGTGACGCTCCAGCAGCGCCGCGACCATCGCCTGCTCATCCTGCGCCACCGCCTCGGCGAGACCCGGGTCCTCGAGGATGCTGGCGTCGTCGCGGGCCTGGATCTCGGCCGGGCCCGGGGGCGAGGCCCAGGTGGTCTCGACGCCGGCGCCGGCCAGCAGCCGCTCGGCCTTGCGGCGCGCCTTCACCGGCACGATCAGCGCGCACAGGCCCTTGCGCCCGGCACGACCGGTGCGGCCGCTGCGGTGGACCAGCGTCTCGGAGTTGGTGGGCAGGTCGGCGTGGATCACCAGGTCCAGCCCCGGCAGGTCGATGCCGCGGGCGGCCACGTCGGTGGCCACGCAGATCCGCGCCCGCCCGTCGCGCATCGCCTGCAGGGCGTGGCTGCGCTCGGACTGGCTCAGCTCCCCCGACAGGGCCACCACCGGCAGGCCGCGGTTGGTGAAACGCGCGGCGAGATGGGCCGCGGACGCGCGGGTGGTGCAGAACACCAGCGCCCGCTCGGCGTCGTGGAAGCGCAGGAGGTTGTAGACCGCGTTCTCCCGGTCGGCGGGGATCACGGCGTAGGCGCGATAGTCGATGTCGGCATGGGCGCGCCGCTCGGCGGCGGTCGAGATGCGCGCGGCGTCGCGCTGGAAACGCTCGGCCAGCGCCGCGATCCCCTTGGGCACGGTGGCCGAGAACAGCAGCGTGCGGCGATCCTCGGGCGCGGCGGCGAGGATGAACTCCAGATCCTCGCGAAAGCCGAGGTCGAGCATCTCGTCCGCCTCGTCGAGCACCGCGGTGCGCAGGTCGGCGAGGTCCAGCGCGCGCCGCTCGATATGGTCGCGCAGGCGGCCGGGGGTGCCCACGACGATATGGGCGCCACGCTCCAGCGCGCGACGCTCGGCGCGCGGGTCCATGCCGCCGATGCACGACGCGAAGACGGCGCCGGCGGGGGCGTAGAGCCACTCCAACTCCCGGCGCACCTGCATGGCGAGCTCGCGCGTGGGCGCCACGACGAGGGCCAGCGGCGCCTCCGCCGGGCCCAGCCGCTCGGCGCCCTGCAGCAGGTCGGCGGCCATCGACAGGCCGAAGGCGACGGTCTTGCCCGAGCCGGTCCGCGCCGAGACCAGCGCGTCGCGCCCGGCGACCTCGGGGTCGAGCACGGCCTCCTGCACGGGGGTGAGATCCTCGTAGCCCCGCTGCGCGAGGGCGGAAAGGAGCGGAGACGGGACGAGCTGTGCGGCGAGCATCGGGACGACCTTCCTGGATAGCGGGCGAGTTCGACCCGGGCCGACGCAATGACGCGTCGCGGCGCTTGCCGCAAGTGCGTTCGCCCGCCCTGCGGGAGAAGGCGGACCTTCCGTCGCCGCAAGGCTCGGGCTCTGCGCCCCCGACCGGGGCGGCCGGGACCGTCGGCGACCGTCGGAGACCGGCCTGGCGCAAGGCTCGGGGATGCGGCGGGCTTTTGCAAGGCGCGCGCGCCGTTTCCGGCCTGCGGCCCTCCGCCCGGGGCGACGGCGCTACTTGCTGTCGGCGGCGACCGAGCCGTCCCAGTCGGGCGGCGGCGGGGCGGCGCGGAAGGCCTGGGCCTGGCGGATCATCGCGGCGGCGTAGACGGCGGCGGCGGGCTCCTGCGCGGCGAGGCGGGTCCAGGCCTCGACCGCGGCGGACCAGTCGCGCCCACGGTAGAAGCGCAGCGCCGCGGCCTGCACCTCCGCCGCCCCGGCCGCGGGCCACAGCGCGGCGGGCGCGTGGATGCGGGTCGGCGCGGCGCGGCCCTTCACCGCGATCAGGTCGAGCTCGATCAGCCCCGGCCCGTCGGGCGCAAGCGCCGCCGCGCCCTCTCCCACCAGGATCGTCGCGCCGTAGCGCTTGGTCAGCCCCTCCAGCCGGGCGGCGAGGTTCACCGCGTCGCCCAGCGCCGTGTAGTCGAAACGCCGGTCGGAGCCCATGTTGCCTACCACGCAGTCGCCGCTCTCGATCCCGATCCCGCAGGCGAGGCCGACCGGCGGGCGGCCGGCGGCGCGGGCCTCGGCGTCGATGCGCGCCGACAGGCGCTCCACCCGCCCGGCCGCGTCCAGCGCCGCCGCGATCGCCCGGGCGGCGTGGTCGGGCAGGTCGAGCGGGGCGTTCCATACGCCCATCACGCAGTCGCCGATGAACTTGTCGACCATGCCGCCGCTTTCCAGCACCGCGTCCGCGATCTCGGTCAGGGCGCGGTTGAGGATCTCGGTCAGCGCCTCGGGGCGGTCCTTCATCCGCTCGGTCAGGGTGGTGAAGCCGCGCAGGTCGCAGAACATCAGCGTGGTGGTGCGCCGCTCGCCGCCCAGCCGCAGGGCCTGCGGGTCGTCGGCGAGGCGGCGGACCATCTCGGGGGCGAGGTAGCGCTCGAACGCGCGCAGGATCCGCCGGCGCGCCAGCCGCTCGGCCGCGTGCTCGAGCCCGGCGTGGCCCAGCCCGCCGGCCAGCGCCGCGAAGGCCGGCGCCGCGGGCGGCAGCCAGACCCCGGCCGCGAGCCCCCCCGCGCAGGCGGCCGCCGCGACCAGCGCCACGCCCGCCGCCGCCGCCGCGCCGGCGGGAGGCGGCGCGCGGCGGGCGAGCGCCACCGCGGCCCCTGCGGCCGCGACGGCCGCGAGCGGCGCGGCCCAGCCGGGGGCGGGGACCGTCCAGCGGCCGCGGGCCAGGGTCTCGATGGCGCGCGCATGCATCTCGACGCCCGAGGCGAGGCCCGCCCCCCGCGCGGTCCAGGCGCTGCGGAAGCGGTCGGGGCCGGCCTCGGCCCCTCCGGGCCCGGCGCGCAGGTCGAAGCCGACCAGCGCCACGCGCCCGGCCAGCAGCTCCGGCGGCAGCATCCGCGCCGCGTCGAGCGCCTGGTAGACCGAGACCCGCGGCAGCCCGCCCGGCGGGCGCGACATGTCGATCAGCGCGCCCGGCGGCGGCGTCGGCGCCCCCGTCGGCAGCGCCTGCGCGGCGAAGGCGTCCGCCCGCCCCGGCAGCCGGCGCAGCGCCCCGTCGGG
This sequence comes from Albimonas pacifica, assembly GCF_900113695.1. GTDB lineage: Bacteria > Pseudomonadota > Alphaproteobacteria > Rhodobacterales > Rhodobacteraceae > Albimonas > Albimonas pacifica. The sequence continues at coordinate 153,837 of NZ_FOQH01000009.1, forward strand.
GTCGAGCGGCAGCCCCACGTCGCCGCAGCGCGCCCCGCGCCCGGCGAGGACCGGGGCCGGCGTCACCCGCTGGGTCAGCACGCCCTGGGGCGTCTCGATCCGCGCCTCGTCGCAGCCCAGCGTCACGTCCGGGCCCAGCGCCGCGGCCAGCGCCGCGTCCTCGGCGGGGTCGGAGGCGTCGGCGAACAGGATGTCGACGGCGACCGCCGCCGCGCCCGCGGCGCGCAGCGCCTCGATCAGCCGGGCGTGCAGGCTGCGCGGCCAGGGCCAGGGCAGGCCGATCTCCTCGAACGAGGGTTCGTCGATCGCCACGATCACCACCGGCGCCGGGCCCTCGGGCGCGGGCAGCCGCGTCGCCGCCTGGTCGTAGGCCGCCCGGTCGAGCGTCGCGAAGACCCCGAAGGCCGAAAGGCCCGCCGCCGCCGCCCCCGCCAGCGCCGCGACGGCGAGGCTCGCGCGCAGGGGCACGCGGTGGGACGCCCTGCGGGAGGGGCGGCGGGCGGGGCGGGCGGCCATCTCAGAACCGGACCGCGGCGGTCAGCCAGATCGAGCGGCCGAGCGGGCGCTGGCCGAAGGGCCGCTCCAGCTCTGCGTCGAGCAGGTTGCGCAGCTCCGCGGCCAGCGACAGGCGCTTCTCGAACGGCTCCCAGCTCGCGGCGGCGTCCAGGGTCCACACCGGCCCCAGCCGCCCCTGCCCCGGCCCCGCCCAGGCGTCGGAGGTCCAGACCGCCTCGAGCGAGGCGCGAAGCTGCGCGGGGTTCGCCCAGGCGAGCCCCGCCCGCGCCGTCCAGTCGGGCGCGTCGGGCAGCCGGCGCCCCGTCGCCGGCCCCTCGTCGATGCGGCTTCTCGCATGCACCACCCCGGCCGACAGCCCGAAGCCGCCCCCCAGCCACAGGTTCGCCGTCGCCTCGGTGGCGTGCAGGGTGGCGCGGGCGACGCCGAAGTCGACCAGCATGTCGCCGGTGTCCCAGCTCAGCCCCTCCAGCCGCAGGCTCTGGTGTTCGATCGCGAGATGCAGGCGCGCGCCCAGGTCCGCGTCCCAGCGCGCGATGCCGCCCCACAGCTCCCCGTCCGCGTCGAAGCCCGGGCGCAGCGGCGCGAGGCCGAGCACCGTCGCCGGCGCCAGCGAGACCGAGGCCGGCGCCGCCTCGCGCAGGATCGCCGCGCGGAACCGCCCCCCCACGGCCGGGCGCCAGGCGAGACCGGCGCGCGGCGCCGCCCAGGGCTCCCCCCCGCCCTCGTCCCGGACGCCGAGGCCGAGGCCCGCCTGCGCCTCCAGCTCCGGGGTCAGGCGCTGGCGGCGGTCGACGAAAAGCTGGCCGAGGGTGGAGGAGTCGCGGCTGCGCTCCGGCGTCACCACCAGCCCGCCGGTCCCGAGGTCCAGCAGCCCCAGCGCGCCGGTCGTGCGCGAACGGGCGCCCTGCGCCTCGAGCCCCGCCGTCCATTCCCCGCGCGCGTCCGCCGCCCGCCAGCCGAGGCCCGCGAACCAGGACTCCGCCCGGCGCGAGGCCTGCGCCTCCAACAGCGAGGGCGTGGGCCGGGCCAGCAGGCGCAGGGCCGCCGAGTCGCTCTCCTGGCGCGCATAGGTGGCGAAGGCGGTCAGGAACGAGCGCCCCTCCAGCCGCAGGGAGCCGCCGAGCCCCACCGAGACGTCGCGGCGTCGCTCGGCGTCGGAGGCGGGCAGGCCGCCCACCGGCTCGTCGTCACGCGGCCCGTCCTCGGCCCAGGACAGCAGGCCGAAGGCCCCCAGCCGCGACGTCGGCGCGGCCCCCAGCAGCAGGTCCGCGTCGCGGGGCGAGGCGGAGGTCCGCCCCGGCCCGTCGATCTCGATCCCCCCCAGTCCGGCCGAGAGCGCCAGCGGCGTCCAGCTGCGGTCGAAGGCCTCGAGCCGCATCCGCCCGCCGCGGGCGTCCACGTCGTCGAAGCCCGCGACCGCCGAGGCCTCCAGGTCCAGGAACGGGCGGCGCAGAAGGTCGGTTGTGCGCAGGCGGGAGCTCGCCGCCAGCGGCTCGATCTGCAGGCCCTGCACCGCGCCCGCGTCCCCGCCCGAGGCGTCGATCCCCCCGCGCCCGACCGAGATCCGCCGCGCCACGCTGTCGGCGAAGAGGCTGTCGGCGGACAGCGGATCGTGCGCCGCGTCGCCCACGTCGCGCGCCCAGTCGTCGAGCCCGATGAAGGAGAACGCCTCCGCCAGCCGCGAGCCCCCGCGCCGGTCGGCGGCGAGCCGCCAGGCCTGCCCGCCCTGGCTGCGCTGCAGGCGCAGCGCCTCGCGCGCCTGCACGATCGCCGCGTCCGCCTCGGCCCGGTCGAGCGCGATGACCGCGCCGATCTCGGCGGCCAGCGGATCGTTGGGGTCGAGCCTTCGGGCGGCGTCGAGCTCCTGCTCCGCCCGGCGCAGGTCGCCCGACTGCCAGGCGGCGATGGCCAGCATCAGCGAGGTCTCGGCCGCCGCCGGCTGGGCCGCGAGCGCGCGCAGCAGCGTGTCGCGGGCCTGGGGCGCGCCCTCCTGGATCTCGACCCGGCCCAGCGCCCGCAGGCCCAGGTAGCCGCCCGGGTCGTCGCGCAGCAGCGCCTCCGCCTCCGCCCGCGCCTCGGCCGCCCGCTCCTCGTCCATCAGCAGGATCGCGAGGTTGGCGCGCGCCTCCGGCCGCCCGGGGGCGAGGGCCACGGCCTCGCGCCAGGCCGCCTCCGCCCCCACCAGGTCGTCGAGCGCATAGCGCGCGAGGCCGAGCGCGTTCCACAGCGACTCGCGTCCCGGGTCGAGGGCCAGCGCCTCCAGCAGGCGCGCCTCCGCCGCGCGGTGGTCGCCCTCGAGGTCGGAGAGGCGCATCGCCTCCGCCTCCAGCGCCGGCAGGGCGCCCGGATGCTCCGCCGCCAGCCGGGCCGAGAGCGCCTCGGCCCCCGCCCGGTCGTCGCGCAGCACCGCCACCTGCAGCGCGGCGGCGAGGTCGGCGGCCGTCGCCCCGCGCGACAGCACCTCCTGCGCGGCCTCGAGCTCGCCCGCGAAGGCCAGCGCCACGCCGCGCCCCGTGACGTCGATCGCGGCGCCCGAGGGGGGCGGGGCCGCGAAGCCCCCGCCCGCCGCGGCGCGCGCGAAGGCCGCGAGCCAGGCCGCCGCGGCCCGCCCCTCGGGGTCGAGCCCGGGGGCGGCGGCCTCGAAGCCCTGCGCCGCCGCCTCGGGCCGGCCTGCGTCCAGCGCCTCGACCGCGGCGGCGAAGCGCGCCCGCGCGGCCGGGTCGCCGCCGGGACCGGCCAGCGCCGCGGCCGCGTCCAGCAGCGGCTCGTAGGCCGCGTCGGGGGAAAGGGTGTAGAGCATCTGCGCCTGCTCGCGCCGCGGCGCCACCAGCAGCTTCACCGGCGCCCGCCCCGGCGCCGCCAGCGCCTGCTCCCCCTGCCCCGCGGTGACCGAGCCCAGCGCGTTCGAGAGCGCCACCGACCCGTCGTAGACCGAAAGCCGCGTGGTCCCGTCGGCCGCCACCTCGACCGCCCAGTCGGTGCCGCGCACGGCCGCCGCGGCGGTGGGGGTGCGCAGCGCGGTCCCCCCCTGGCCGCGGCGGCTGCGCGCCCAGATCGCTCCGCGCTGGAGGGTCAGGTCGGCGCCCTCGGGCGTGACCGCGTTCACCACCAGCTCGCTGTCGCGATGCAGGCGCATCACCGTGCGGTCGGCGAAGAGGATCGAGACCAGCCCCGCAGGCCCGGTGCGCAGCACGTCGCCGGCCAGCAGGTCCTGGCCCAGCACCAGCGGGTCGAAGGCGGCCTCGGCGACGAAGCGGATGGTCTCCCCCGACTGGCGCGCCACGACCGAGCCGCTCGCGGCCCCGGCCCGCGGCACGGGCCCGTCGGCCGCCGCGACAGGGCCGCCCGCCGCCAGCAGCGCCAGCGCCAGGAGCAGGCCGCGCCGGGACGCGCGACGGGACGCGGCGCTCATGGCAGGACGAGCGCGGCGCTCAGCGCCGTGACGTAGATCCCCACCAGCACCACGCCCGCGCGCATCCGCCGGCGCTTGGCGAGGTAGATGCCGTGCAGCACCCCGACCGAGGCGGCGTAGTCCACCGCGAAGTCCGGGGCCGCCACATGCGCCGCCACCTCGGCCGGGCTGCGGGCGGCGTCGAAGAGCATGCCGCTGCCCCGCGGGCCCGAGCGGGGCAGCAGGCACAGGATGAACAGCAGCGTCGCCGCGCAGAAGAACCCCGCCTGCAGCGCCCGGGTCCAGAACGGCAGATGCGCCTCCGACAGGCGCGCGGCCAGCGGCGAGACGGTGATGGTCAGCACCGCCAGGAAGATCTGCGCCTTGGTGTCGAGCGCGCGGATCGCGCCCTCGTACATCCGCAGGACCGTATCGTGCGCGTCAGCCATCGCGATCCGCCGGACCGGCCGCGACCGGACCGCGCGGGCCTGCCGCCCGCCGCCGCCGACTCGTCATCGTCCAGGGCCCCCCAACCGAAAGCCGCAGGATGCGACGCGAACGACGGGGCCCGCTCGCCCGATCCCGACGCGCCGCGCCGCATTCGGCGCCCGCGCCCCTGGGCCGCGGCGCAAGGCGCGGCGTGCGCGGGCCCGGAGCCCTGCTCAGGCGTCTTGCGGACCCGGGGCGCGGCCGCCGGCGCGTTCAGGCGGCGGCGGCGAGCATCCCCTCCAGCTCCGCCGACGTCAGCGCGGCCGGGTTGGCCTTCATCGAGGAAGAGGCCGCGGCCGCCTCGGCCGCCGCGCGCCGCTCCCCGGGCGCGAGGCCCATGGACGAGAGGCCCGGCAGGCCCTGCGCCGTGCTCCAGGCGTCGAGGGCGGCGAAGGCCTTCTCGGGGGCCACGTCCAGCGCCCCGGCGATCCAGCCGCGGACCCGGGCGATGCGGCGGGCGGGCTCTCCCCCCGTCCGGGCCGCGTTCAGCGCGAGGCCGTGGGGCAGCAGCCGCCCGCAGATCGCCCCGTGCGGCGCGCCGGTCATGCCGCCGAGCACGCCCGCAAGCCCGTGCACCACCCCCAGCCCCGCGTTGGCCAGCGCCAGCCCCCCGCAGAGGGCGACCCAGGCCATCTCGTCCCGCGCGCCCGGATCCTCCCCCTGCGCGAGCCGCATCAGGGCGGCGAGACCCCGCGGAATCGCCGGCTCGCACAGCGCGTCGGTGAAGGGGGTGGCGCGGGAGCAGATCCAAGGCTCGATCACCTGGGTGACCGCGTCGAGGCCGGAGGCGAGCGTCACCCCCCACGGGCAGCCGTCGGCGAGCGCCGGGTCGACCAGCGCCAGCCGCGGCAGCATCCGTGCGTCGCGCAGCGAGACCTTGCGGCGGTGCTCGGGCACCTCGACGACGGCGTTGCGGGTCGCCTCGGCGCCGGCGCCGGCGGTGGTGGGGATGGCGACGAAGGGGAGGGGGGCGGCGGGCAGCGGGCGGCCTTCGCCGACCACCTCGAGGTAGCGCAGCGGCGGGCCGTCGGCGGTCGCCAGCGCCGCGGCGGCCTTGCCGAGGTCGATGACCGCGCCGCCGCCCAGCGACACGACCACCTGCGCGCGCCGCGCGGCCTCGGCCGCGGCGGTCACCGCGGCGAGCGTCGGCTCGCCCTGCCCCGCGATCTCCTCGACCTCGCAGCCCTCGGCACGCAGGGCGTCGCGCAGCCAGCCGGCGCGGGCGGGCGAGCCGCCGCGGACCAGCAGCACCCGGGCGCCGAAGGCCGCGATGCGGGGGGCGGCCTCGGCGGCGGCGCGGCCCCGGCCGAAGACGATCTCGGCGGGGCCGGCGAAACCGAAGGGCGGCCGGGTCATGGCAGGGGCTCCGCGGGCGATGGGCAGGGGCGCAAAAGATGCGCGGCGCGCCCGGGGGACGCGCCGCGCGAAGGGTCGCATCCGGCCGCGCGCAGGCGGCCGGCGGGCGCGGGCCCGGCCGCCCGAAGGCGGCCGGAGGGGGTCAGTTCGACCAGGACTTGATCAGCTCGTCATAGGCGATGGTCTTGGGCTCCTCGTCCTCGTTCTCCAGCTTCGCCTTGGGCGAGCCGGGCTGGTCGAGCCACCACTGGGGGTCCTTCTCCTCGTTGAGCTTGGGACCGATGTCGCCCTGCACGCCGGCGCGCTCGAGGCGGGCCATCACGCTCTCCTGGGCTTCGCAGAGGGCGTCGAGCGCCTCCTGCGCGGTCTTCGCCCCCGACATCGCGTCGCCGATGTTCTGCCACCACAGCTGCGCCAGCTTGGGATAGTCGGGCACGTTGGTGCCGGTCGGCGACCAGGCGACGCGCGCAGGCGAGCGGTAGAACTCCACCAGGCCGCCCAGCTTGTCCGCCCGCTCGGAGAAGTGGTCCGAGTTGATGGTCGACTCGCGGATGAAGGTCAGGCCCACGTCGGCCTTCTTCACGTCCACGGTCTTGGAGGTGACGAACTGGGCGTAGAGCCAGGCCGCCTGCGCCCGGTCGACCGGGGTCGACTTCATCAGCGTCCACGAGCCCACGTCCTGGTAGCCGATCTTGGTCCCCTCCTCCCAGTAGACGCCGTGGGGCGAGGGGGCCATGCGCCACTTGGGCGTGCCGTCCTCGTTCATCACCGGCAGGTCGGGCTTGACCGCGTCGGCGGTGAAGGCGGTGTACCAGAACATCTGCTGGGCGATGGCGCCCTGCCCCGGGATCGGCCCGGCCTCGGAGAAGGTCATGCCTGCGGCCGCGGGGGGCGAGTACTTCTGCAGCCACTCGATGGCCTTCTCGACCGCATAGACCGCGGCCGGCCCGTTGGTGGCGCCGCCGCGCGCGACGCAGGAGCCCACGGGACGCGAGTTCTCGTCGACCCGGATGCCCCACTCGTCCACCGGCAGGCCGTTCGGCTCGCCCTTGGACCCCACGCCGGCCATCGACAGCCACGCGTCGGTGTAGCGCCAGCCCAGCGACGGGTCCTTCTTGCCGTAGTCCATGTTGCCGTAGACTTCGCCGGTCACGCCCAGGTGGCTCAGGTCGCGGCCGGTGAAGAACTCGGCGATGTCCTCGTAGGCGGACCAGTTCACCGGCACGCCGAGGTCGTAGCCGTATTTCTCCTTGAAGTCGGCGCGGTTCTTCTCGTCGTTGAACCAGTCGTAGCGGAACCAGTAGAGGTTCGCGAACTGCTGGTCGGGCAGCTGGTAGAGCTTGCCGTCCGGCGCCGTGGTGAACTGGGTCCCGATGAAGTCCTCGAGGTCCAGCGTCGGCGAGGTCACGTCCGCGCCCTCGCCCGCCATCCAGTCGGTGAGGTTGCGCACCTGCTGGTAGCGCCAGTGGGTGCCGATCAGGTCCGAGTCGTTGACGTAGGCGTCGTAGATGTTCTCGCCCGACTGCATCTGCGTCTGCAGCTTCTCGACCACGTCGCCCTCGCCGATCAGGTCGTGGGTGACCTGGATGCCGGTGATCGCCGAGAAGGCGGGGGCGAGGACCTTGGACTCGTACTCATGGGTGGTGATCGTCTCCGACACCACCTTGATCTCCATGCCCTGGAAGGGCTGGGCGGCGTCCACGAACCACTGCATCTCCGCTTCCTGCTCGGCGCGGGACAGCGTGGACATGTCCCCGATCTCGGCGTCGAGGAAGGCGCGCGCGGCGTCCATGTCCGCGAAGGCCGGTCCCGCGGCGAGGGCGAGGCCCAGCGCCGTGGTGGTTCTCAACATAAAGCTCATGATGTCCTCCCTGACGAGCTTTCTCTCTGGCGCGGGGCCGCGGGGGCCCTCGCGCATCGCAGGCCGGGTCCCTGTCAGACCCAGCGGAACACCGCCGCCGCCCAGACGAGCGACAGCGCCAGCCCCCACCATTGCGAGGCGTCGGAGAGCCCCAGCCAGGCGAGGTTGATGAAGGCCGACCCCAGCAGCGTGATGAAGAGGCGATCGCCGCGCGTCGTCTCGATGCGCAGCACGCCGGTGCGGGGCGTCTCGGGCCAGCGGATCGCGAGGATCGAGAAGACGATCAGCAGGATCGCGATCACCGCGAAGAAGGCCGCCGTGGGCCAGGTCCAGGCCATCCATTCCATGGGCGAGCCTCCTTCAAACCCGGCCGAGGGCGAAGCCCTTGGCGATGTAGTTGCGCACGAACCAGATCACGAGCGCGCCCGGCACGATGGTCAGCATCCCCGCCGCCGCCAGCACGCCCCAGTCCATGCCCGAGGCCGAGACGGTCCGCGTCATCGTCGCCGCGATCGGCTTCGCGTCGACCGAGGTCAGCGTGCGCGAGAGCAGCAGCTCGACCCAGGAGAACATGAAGCAGAAGAAGGCGGCGACCCCGATGCCCGAGGCGATCAGCGGCATGAAGATGCGCACGAAGAAGCGCGGGAAGGAGTAGCCGTCGATATAGGCGGTCTCGTCGATCTCGCGGGGCACGCCGCGCATGAAGCCCTCCAGGATCCAGACCGCCAGCGGCACGTTGAACAGGCAGTGCGCCAGCGCCACGGCGATGTGGGTGTCGAAGAGGCCGACCGAGGAATACAGCTGGAAGAACGGCAGGGCGAAGACCGCGGGCGGCGCCATGCGGTTGGTCAGCAGCCAGAAGAACAGGTGCTTGTCGCCCATGAAGCTGTAGCGGCTGAAGGCGTAGGCGGCGGGCAGCGCCACCGCCACCGAGATCACCGTGTTCATCACCACGTAGATCAGGGAGTTGACGTAGCCCATGTACCACGAGGGGTCCGTCAGGATCACCTCGTAGTTGCGCAGCGTCGGCGCCTGCGGCCACAGCGACAGGGTGTTGAGGATCTCCGTGTTCGTCTTCAGGCTCATGTTGAAGAGCCAGTAGATCGGCAGCAGCAGGAACAGGAGATACAGCACCATCACGACGGCGGAGCGGTTCATTTCGGGCCCTCCGCTTTGTCGAGGTTGGTCATCACCGTGTAGAACACCCAGGAGATCAGCAGGATCACCAGGAAGTACATGATCGAGAACGCCGCCGCGGGCCCGAGGTCGAACTGCCCCAGCGCCATCTTCACCAGGTCGATCGAGAGGAACGTGGTGGCGTTGCCCGGGCCGCCGCCGGTGACGACGAAGGGCTCGGTGTAGATCATGAAGCTGTCCATGAAGCGCAGCAGGATCGCGATCATCAGCACGCCGCGCATCTTCGGCAGCTCGATGTAGCGGAACACCTTCCAGCGGCTCGCCTGGTCGATGCGCGCCGCCTGGTAGTAGGCGTCGGGGATCGAGCGCAGGCCGGCATAGGCCAGCAGCGCCACCAGCGAGGTCCAGTGCCACACGTCCATGACGATGACCGTGGTCCAGGCCGAGACGATGTCCTGGGTGTAGTTGTATTCGATCCCGAGGCTCTCCATCGTCGCCCCCAGCAGGCCGATGTCGACGCGCCCGAAGATCTGCCAGATGGTGCCGACCACGTTCCACGGGATCAGCAGCGGCAGGCTCATCAGCACCAGGCAGACCGAGGACCACACCCCCTTCTTGGGCATGTTCAGCGCCACGATCACCCCCAGCGGCACCTCGATCGCGAGCACGATCAGCGAGAACACCGCCTGGCGCTGCAGCGCCTGCCACATCCGGTCGCTGTCGAGCAGGTCGGAGAACCACTCCAGCCCCGCCCAGAAGAACTGGTTGTTCCCGAACGTGTCCTGGACCGAGTAGTTGACCACCGTCATCAGCGGGATCACCGCCGAGAAGGCGACCAGCGCCAGCACCGGCAGCACCAGGAACCAGGCGCGATGGTTGACGGGCTTCTCCATCAGGCGGCCTCCCCCTCAAGTCGCCAGTCGTCGCGATAGACGTTCACGTGGGCCGGGTCGAAGACGACCCGGGTCATGTCGGCGCCGATGGGCGGCCCCTCGGGCATCACGATGCTGATCGGGGTCCCTTCGAGCGTCGCGCGCACGATGCGGTGGCGGCCCACGTCCTCGACCCGGTCGATGCGCACCGGCAGGCCCTCGGTCGCCGACAGGCGGGCGAACTCCGGCCGCACCCCGATCTCGACCCGCCCCGACGGCGCGCCGTAGCCGCGCGCGAGCGGCGTCGCGCCGCCGTCGAGATGGGCGGTCGCCCCCTCCACCCGCGCGGGGATCAGGTTCATGCCGGGAGAGCCTATGAAGTAGCCCACGAAGGTGTGGGCGGGCCGCTCGAACAGCTCCTGCGGGGTGCCGATCTGAACCACCTGGCCGGCGTGCATGACGACCACCTTGTCGGCGAAGGTCAGCGCCTCGGTCTGGTCGTGGGTGACGTAGATCATGGTGTGGCGGAACTCGTGGTGCAGCGACTTGAGCTGCGTGCGCAGGCGCCATTTCATGTGCGGGTCGATGACGGTCAGCGGCTCGTCGAAGAGCAGCGCGTTGACGTCCTCGCGCACCATCCCCCGGCCGAGACTGATCTTCTGCTTGGCGTCGGCGGTCAGGCCCTGGGCGCGGCGGTCGAGCTCGGCCTCCATCCCGATCATCTCGGCGACGGCAGCGACGCGGCTCGCGACATAGGCCCGGTCCCGGCCGCGGTTCTTGAGGGGAAAGGCCAGGTTCTCGCGCACCGTCATGGTGTCGTAGACCACGGGGAACTGGAACACCTGGGCGATGTTGCGCTCGGCCGTCGGCGCGTCGGTCACGTCCTGCCCGTCGAACAGGATCCGCCCGCGCGAGGGGCGCAGCAGGCCGGAGATGATGTTCAGAAGCGTCGACTTCCCGCAGCCGGAGGGGCCGAGCAGCGCGTAGGCCTCGCCGTCCGCCCACTCCAGGTTCAGCGGGCGCAGGGCGTAATCCTCGTCCCGCTTCGGATCGGGCAGGTAGGAATGGGCGAGGTCGTCGAGGGTGATGCGGGCCATGCGGTCCTCCCGGCTCAGGCGGCGGCCGCGTAGGCCGCGGGCGCGACCAGCGCCCCGTCCTCGCCGAACACGTAGACATGGGCGGGATCGAGATGGACCTGCAGCGGCGCTCCGATCTGCAGCTCCCGCACCCCGTGGACCAGGCCCACCCAGCGCTCGCCGTGGTGGTCGAGATGCACGAAGGTCTCCGATCCGGTGATCTCGGCCACCGCCAGATGGGTGGTGAAGGCCATGGCGTCGGGGCCGTGGCTCTCCAGCTCCAGGTGGTTGGGGCGGAACCCCGCGAGGTAGCGCCCGTCCGAGAGCCGCGCCAGCGGACCCGCGGCCGCCACCGCCTGCCCGTCGCCGAAGGCCAGCCGGTCGCCGCGCTTCTCGATGGCGAGGAAGTTCATCGGCGGGTCCGAGAACACCCGCGCCGTGGTCGCATCCTGCGGGCGGCGGTAGACCTCGGGCGTCGGCCCGAACTGGGTCACGCGCCCCTCCCACAGGGTGGCTGTGGAGCCGCCCAGAAGCAGCGCCTCCTCCGGCTCGGTGGTGGCGTAGACGAAGATCGCGCCCGAGGCCTCGAAGATCCGCGGGATCTCGACGCGCAGCTCCTCGCGCAGCTTGTAGTCGAGGTTCGCCAGCGGCTCGTCGAGCAGCACCAGGCCCGCGTCCTTGACCAGCGCGCGCGCCAGCGCGCAGCGCTGCTGCTGGCCGCCCGACAGTTCCAGCGGCTTGCGGTCGAGCATCGGGGTCAGCTTCATCATCTCCGCCACCTCGCCCACGCGCCTTCGGATCTCGTCCCGGGGGCGGCCCTTCAGGCGCAGGGGGGAGGCGATGTTCTCGAACACCGTCATCGCGGGGTAGTTGATGAACTGCTGGTAGACCATGGCCACGCCCCGGTCCTGCACCCGCATGCCGGTGACGTCCGCGCCCTCCCACAGCACCCGGCCCGAGCTCGGCGCGTCCAGCCCCGCCATCAGCCGCATCAGGGAGGTCTTGCCCGCCAGCGTCGGTCCCAGCAGCACGTTCATCGTGCCGCGCGCCAGCGTCAGGTCGGTGGGGTGGATGTGCACCCGCCCGCCCACGGATTTCGAAACGCCCTCGAGCGTCAACGCCATGCGGTCTGTCCTCCCGGTCCCGGCCGGACGGCCGGGTCTGTCGCGTCGCCTCGCGGCGCGCCGTCGTCTCTGCTCGCGGGAGCGGTCTGCGGCGCGCGATCCTCCCTCGCCCGCCGCCGATCCCCCTGCGGTCGAGCCGACGAAAGCACCTCGCGCGGAACGGAGTCAAAGCATCTCTTTCGCATACGCGCGTTTTTGATGTGGATCGCGCCATGCTGCAGCGCGTCATCGCTCGTTTTCGGCCTGAACCGCGCATGTCGCTTGCAATGGGCGCGGGTTCGCGCACATTCGAACCTCCGCGAAGACGCCGCCCGGAGGCCGCCCTGTCCATCCGTCGCCACGAGATTCTGGAGATCGCCCGCCGCGAGGGCCGCGTGCTGGTCGAGGACCTGGCCGGCCGGCTGGGCGTCAGCGTGCAGACCATCCGCCGCGACCTGGGCGAGCTCGCCGACGACGGCCGGCTCGAGCGGGTGCACGGCGGCGCGATCCTGCCATCGAGCGTGCGCAACATCGGCTACGAGCAGCGCCGCGCCCTGAACGGCGAGGCCAAGGCCGCCATCGCCGCGCTCTGCGCCCGCGCGATCCCCGAGGAGGCCTCGCTGTTCCTCAGCATCGGCACCTCGACCGAGGCGGTGGCCCGCGCCCTGCTCGCCCATCGCAACCTGCTGGTGGTGACCAACAACCTCAACGTGGCGAACATCCTGACCGCGAACCCCTCGTGCGAGATCGTGCTGACCGGCGGCTCGCTCCGGCGCAGCGACGGCGGGCTGGTGGGCGAGATGACCCTGCAGGCGATCGAGCGCTTCAAGGTCGACCTCGCGGTCATCGGCTGCTCGGCGCTGGACGAGGACGGCGACATCCTCGACTACGACCCGCAGGAGGTCGGCGTCAGCCGGCGCATCGTGCGGCTGGCGCGGCGCAGCTTCCTGGTCGCCGACCACACCAAGCTCCAGCGCAGCGCGCCGGTGCGCATCGCCTCGCTGCGCGACCTGGCGGGGGTGTTCACCGACCTGCCCTTCCCCGAGGCGCTGACCCGCCTGTGCCGCGATTCCTCCACCGCCCTGGAGGTCGCCTGGCCCGAGGGCGCGCCCGCCTCGGTCGAGGATTCGGCGCTCGCCTGACCGCGACATCCGGGGGGGTCCGGACGGCGGCGCGCCCGGTCATGCTGCGGCGCACATGGAAATTCTCATGTAACGCGATGGCCTTGCCGCTGCGCACCCAAATCGATCCGGGCCCGACTTCAATTCACCGTTGAATATTAACAAGTGATTACAAGTTAATTCATGTGAAACGGATATAGTTCCGGCACTCATCGCTCGCGGCGTTTCCGACATTCCGCAAGACCTGCGCCTGGGGAAGGGCATGGGGTCTCCGCACGCGCCCGCTCGCGCGATCGGGGAGGGCGTCGGCGCGGCCACGGGCGCAACAGCCACCTCGAACCCTTGGGGGGAGGAAGCCATGACCTGCCGCTCGCTCGTATTCACCATACCCGGGCCTGTCGACACCATCGTCACGGTCGAGGAGATCGTCGCCGGAGACGGCTCGATCGATCTGCGGTTCACCGTCGAGGTGGACGAAAGCGGCGGGGTCCAGGCGGACCTGCGCGGCCTGTTCTGGGACGTCGCGGACGAGTCCGTGCTGCCCGGCATGACCGTCGTGGGCGCCGAAAGCCCCGACGTGACCGACTCGCAGTTCGCGGCGAACGCGGTCGACGACCTGGGCAACGGCGCCAACATGAAGGGCGCGATCACCAAGAAGGGCGCCGCCTTCGACGCGGGCGTCGAGTTCGGGACCCAGGGGATCGGCAAGGACGACGTCGACGCGACCAGCTTCACCCTCTCGGGCGCCGACGGGGTGGACCTCTCGCTCGACGACATCGGGGGGATGCGCTTCGGCGTGCGGCTGACCTCCGTCGGCGAGGACGGCTCGCGCGAGGATTCGCTCAAGCTCGCCGCCGTGGCGCCCAATGCGCCCGACGCGGTCGACGACGACTACAGCCAGGAGGAGGACACGATCCTCACCGGCAACGTGCTCGACAACGACGTCGACGCCGACGGCGACCCGCTGACGGTGACCGAGGTCGACGGCTCGGCCGCCGCCGTGGGGACCGAGATCGCCATCGCCGGCGGCTGGCTGACGCTGAACGCGGACGGGAGCTTCTCGTTCACGCCTGTCACCGGCTTCACGGGCGAGGCGAGCTTCGAATACACCGTCTCCGACGGCGACGGGGGCGAGGACTGCGCCGAGGCCACGATCGTGGTGAACGAAGTCGCCGGCATCGTCGCGAGCCTGGGCGACGGGCTGGCGATCTCGCCGGCCTCGCTGACGCTCGACGACGACGACGGCGGCGTCTCCAACGTGGTGCGCGGGCCGGACGGCACGGTGACCTTCACGCTCAACGTGGCGGTGCCGGACCTGCCGGAGAAGGCCGACATCGTGCTGGCGCAGGACCTGTCGGGCTCGTTCCTCAACGACCTGCCGGCGCTGCAGAACGGGAACTTCGTGGCCGACCTGCTGGCGGACCTGACGCTGGCGGGGGCCGAGGACGTGGGCTTCGGCATCGCGAGCTTCATCGACTACCCGTTCTCGCCCTTCGGCGTCGGCTCGGACTTCGTCTACACCACCAACCAGGGGGTCACCGCCAACGCCGCCGTCGCCGACGCGGCCATGGACCTGCTGACCACCGGCGGGGGCAACGACACGCCCGAGGCGCAGCTCGTCGCGCTCCAGCAGGTGGCCGCCCGCGCCGAGGGCGAGATCGGCTACCGCGCCGACGCCCAGCGCTTCGTGGTGCTGTCGACCGACGCGCCGTTCCACTTCGCAGGCAACTACGCCGCCGGCGGGGCCAACGACAACGACGCGGACCTCGGCGACGGGCTCGGCATGTTCTCGCTCGAGGACTATCCCTCCGTCGCCCAGGTGGCGGCGCTGCTGGCGGCGGCGGAGATCACGCCGATCTTCACCGTCACCGCGAACATGGTGGGGACCTACCAGAACCTGCTCCAGCAGATGAACGTGCTGCAGCCGGGGCTCGGCGGCTCGGTGCAGACGCTGGCCTCCGACAGCTCCAACCTGGCGGCGGCGATCACCGCGGGGCTGGCGGAGTCGACCACCGACGTCGACATCTTCGTCTCCTCCGACGACTACGGCTTCGTGCAGAGCGTGACGCCGACGAGCTACGCCGACGTCGCGGGGCCGGCCACGGTCTCCTTCGAGGTCTCGCTCTCGGCGCCGGGCAGCTACGGCGACGACCAGATCACGCTCACCGTGCCGGGCTTCGGCCAGGTGACGCTGGACCTGAGCTTCGGGGTCGAGGCGCTGACCGGCACCGTCGGGCGCGACCAGCTGACCGGCAACGGGAACGCCAACCTCATCGAGGGCGGCGCGCGGTCGGACAAGCTCTGGGGCGAGGGCGGCGACGACATCCTCGTCGGCGGCCTGGGCAGGGACAAGATGTGGGGCGGCGAGGGCGACGACGTCTTCGTCATCGAGGACGCGCCCGAGTTCCGCGGCAAGGACTGCATCAAGGACTTCGTGCTGGACGAGGACGTGGTGGAGCTCGTGGGCTTCGGCGGCATCGGCTTCGGCGATCTGGTGATCACCGACAGCGTCGGGGGCCACGCGCGGATCTTCGTCGCCGACGGCAAGCACGACGACCCGGTGGCGGTGCTCAAGAACATCGCCTCGGCCGATCTCGACGCCGGCGACTTCATCTTCTCCTGACGCATCCGGGACCCCGCCCTCGCGGCGGGGTCCCGAACCGACGACGGCCGGGCGGGGTCTCCCCTGCCCGGCCGTTCCGCGTTGCGCCCTCCCTCAGATCGAGAGGTAGCGGTCGGTGATCTCGCGGTTGGCGCGCAGGCCCGCGATGGTGTCGCGATAGACCACCACGCCCTTGTCGATCACCGCCGCGTGGGTGGCGACGGCGAGGCAGAAGTGCATGTTCTGCTCGGCCATCAGGATGGTGACGCCCATCTCGCGCAGGGTTCCGATCAGCTTGCCGATCTCGGCCACGATGATCGGGGCGAGGCCCTCCGAGGGCTCGTCGAGCAGCACCAGGTCGGGGTTGCCCATCAGGGTGCGGGCGATGGTCAGCATCTGCTGCTCGCCCCCCGACAGCCGCCCGGCCATGCGCCCCTTCATGCCCGCGAGGATCGGGAACACGTCGTAGACCCGCTCCAGCGTCCACTCGCGCTTGCCGGTGGGGCCCTTCTTCTCGCCGATCAGCAGGTTGTCCTCGACCGAATGCTCGGGGAACACCTGCCGGTCCTCGGGGACGTAGCCGATGCCCGCCCGCGCGATGCGGTGGGGGGCGGCGCCCGCCATCTCCCGCCCCCGCAGGCGGACCGAGCCGCGCCGCGGCGGCGCGATGCCGGCGATGGCCTTGAAGGTGGTGGACTTGCCCGCCCCGTTGCGCCCGAGCAGCGCCACCGTGTCCCCCTCCCCGACCGCGAGGCCGAGCCCGAACAGGATCTGGCTGGCGCCGTAGTAGACGTCGAGGTTCTCGACCTCCAGCAGCGCCGCGCGCGCGGCGGCGGGGCGGTCTTCAAGCGTGGCGGCTTCGGCCATCAGGCGCCCTCCGTCGCGACGTGGTGGTGGTCCTGGCCCAGGTAGGCGTCGATCACGTCCTGGTTGCGCTTGATCTCCTCGGGCGTGCCTTTCGCCAGCACCTGCCCGTAGCTGAGCACGTCGATCGACTGGGCGATCTGGAAGACGATGTCCATGTCATGCTCGATGAAGATCACCGTCAGGTCCGTGCCCTCCCACAGCGCATGGACCTTCTCGATCATCCGCCAGCGTTCTTCCGCGCCCATGCCCGCGGTCGGCTCGTCCAGCAGCAGCACCTTGGGGTCGAGCGCGAGCGCGAGGCCGATGTCGAGCAGCTTCTGCTCGCCATGGGAGAGGTTGCGCGACAGCGCCTTCGCCCGCGGGGTCAGGCCGAGCAGGTCCATGATCTCGCCCGCCCGCGCCTGCGCCTCCGGCAGGGGCGCGCGGCGGAGCATCGAGAAGAGCTCCCCCCGGTGCGCGGTGACGGCGGCGACCAGGCTCTGCTCCATGGTCATGTCGGGGAAAATGCTGGCGACCTGGAAGGCCCGGGTCATGCCGCGGCGCACGACCTGAAGGCTCGACAGCCCCACCAGCTCCTCCCCGTCCAGCTTCACCGAGCCGGCGTCGGGCCGGATCGCGCCGGAGATCAGGTTGAAGAACGTGGTCTTGCCCGCCCCGTTCGGCCCGATGATGGCGGTCAGCGAGCCCGCGGGGAAGTCGAGGCTGACGCCCCGCATCGCCTCCACGCCGCCGAAGGATTTCGCGAGATCGCGGATCTGGAGCATCGCCTCGGTCATGCGTTCCCCCTCGCCGCGGGAAACGGCGCATAGGTGGTCCAGGCGGGGCCCGAGAGCCAGCCCCCGTCCACCGGCACCGTGATCCCGCTGATCGCCGAAGACGCCTCCGAGCACAGGAAGCAGACCGCCGAGGCGATCTCCTTCGGCCGCACCAGCCGGCCCATCGGCGTCATGTCCTGCATGGGTTTCGGATCGCGCTCGCCGTTCTCGAAGCGCTCGGCGAGCGCAGGGGTGAGGGTGAAGCCCGGCGAGACCGCGTTCACCCGCACGCCCGAGCGGCCCCATTCGGTCGCGAGGCACTCGGTCATCGAGATCACCGCGGCCTTGGCGGGCGAATAGGCGTGCAGCGGCAGCGCCCGCATCCCCGCGACCGAGGCGATGTTGACGATGGACCCGGTCCCCCGCAGCGCCATCCGCCGCCCCCAGGCGACGCAGCTGACCCAGACGCCGCGCTGGTCGACGGCCACGACCCGGTCCCACTCGGACATCGGCAGGTCCTCGGGCGGCTGCGGCAGCTGCAGCACGCCCGCCGAGGTCACCAGCGCCGAGGCCGGGCCCATCTCGGCGTCGAGCTTCGCGGCCAGCGCCTCGACGGCCGCCTCGTCGCGCACGTCGAGGAAGGCCGCGGCGTGGCCCTCGCCGCTTAGCCCCGCGGCCACCGTCTCGGCGCCGGCGAGGTTCACGTCGACCACGGCGACGCGGGCGCCGAGGTCGGCCAGCATCGCGCAGCAGGCCGCGCCGATGCCGCTGGCGCCGCCGGTGACGACCGCGACGCGGCCGGTCATGTCCATCATGCGTTTCCTCCCGAGGCGGCGGGGTTTCCCGAAGGCTCGCGCCCGGCGTCGCGGTCGGCGGCGAGCCGCCGCTCGCGCCGCGCCTCGCGCCAGTCGAGCGCGAAGTCCGCCAGCCCCCGGCGCAGGCCCAGCACCGCGACGACGATGACGATGCCCAGCACCAGCCCGTGATGCTCGGTCACCGCGGTGACGTAGTGGTTCAGCCCCTGCAGCAGCACCGCCCCCAGCAAGGGCCCCAGGAACACCCGGCTGCCGCCCAGCATGATCATGAAGATCGCCTGGCCCGACATCGTCCAGTAGGCGAACTCCGGATAGGCGCCCGAGGCGAACAGCGCCAGCAGGATCCCCCCGACCGAGGCGATGGAGCCCGCCAGCACGAAGCTGACGAGCTTGGCGCGGTAGATGTTCACGCCCAGGAACTCGGCCCGCCCCGGATTGTCGCGGATCATGCGCAGGGTGTAGCCGAACGGGCTCTGGACGATCTGGCGCAGGATCAGGATGCAGATCACGAAGACGATCATGCAGAACGTGTAGAACGCGCCCGGCGAGGAGAGGTCGATCCCCCAGAACGCCGGCCGCGGGATGCCCCCCATCAGCCCCTGGTCGCCGCCCGTCAGCGACACCCAGGTCAGGATGATCGAGTGGAACATCATCTGGAAGGCGAGCGTGAGGAAGGCGAAGTAGATCTCCTTCAGCCGCACGCAGATCGCCCCCACCACCAGCGCCGTCAGCGCCGAGAAGCCCACCGCGATGGCGAAGGCCGCGGGGATCGAGACCGTCCCCGACTGCATCAGCAGCCCGAAGGAATAGGCGCCCGAGGCGAAATAGGCCGCGTGCCCGAAGCTCACCAGCCCGGTGTAGCCGGTCAGCAGGTTCAGCGACATCGCCAGCAGCCCGTAGGCGGCGACGTAGATCATGAAGTCGATCAGCCCCGCCGATCCCACGAGCCCGGGGATCGCCAGCAGCACGACCAGGGCGACGACGCCCAGCCCCAGGTCCCGCAGAAGTCCGCTCGCCATGCTCACACCTGCCGTCCGAAGAGGCCCGAGGGCCTCAGCACCAGCACCAGCCCCATCATCACGAACATCGCGCCGTCCACGAAGAGCGGGAAGCCGATCGACCCGAAGGACCGCGTCAGCCCGATCAGCAGCGAGGCCACGAAGGCCCCCACGATCGAGCCCATGCCCCCGATGACGGTGACGATGAAGCTCTCGATCAGGATCGAGAGGCCCATGCCCGGCGTCAGCGTCCTGACCGGCGCCGCCAGCGCCCCCGCCAGCCCCGCCAGCAGCGAGCCGATCCCGAAGACCGAGGCGTAGAGCACCGAGGTGTTCACCCCCAGCGCGCCGACCATCTGCGGGTTGATCGCGGCCGCGCGCACCAGCTTGCCGAAGCGGGTCTTGGCGATGCCGATCCACAGGATCGCGCCGACGACCACCGAGGCCGAGATCATGAACAGGTAGTAGGGCGGCACCGGCCCGCCGCCGATGAACATGGGCGGCAGGGCGAAGCTCTGCGGCATGCCCATCATCTGGTACTCGGCGCCCCAGATGATCTTCACCATGTCGTCGAGGATCAGCACGAAGGCGTAGCACAGCAGCAGCTGCATCAGCACGTCGCGCCCGTAGATGCGCGAGATGAACAATCGCTCGAAGATCGCGCCGAACAGCGCCATGCCCCCCGCGCCCGCGGCCATCGCCACGACGAAGTTGCCGGTCAGCTGGTAGCCGGCCAGCGCGAAATACGCGCCCAGCATGTAGAAGGCGCCGTGGGCGAAGTTGATCACCCCCAGCACGCCGAAGATCAGCGACAGGCCCGAGGCGACCAGGAACAGCAGCATTCCGATGATCAGCCCGGTCGACAGCTGGGTGACCGCGCAGGCGGGCACGCTCAGGCAGCCGGTCAGCGCCGTGAGGTCCATGAAGGTCTCCCGATCAGGGGTGTTGGGAGCGGTCCCGCCCCGGCCGCGGGGCCGGGACGGACGCGAGGTCGAGGGGAAAGGCCGCGTCGGTCAGGCCCGCCGCGGCCGCGCGCTCAGGCGTAGCCCTGGCGCTTCTTCCACTCCTGCTCCATCGACAGGATCTCGTCCCAGTCGCCGCGCTCCCAGTTCTGGAAGCCCTTGGGATCGGGGCGCGACTGGCCCCACGCCACCGGGTAGCCGATGATCGTGTGGTCGCTCTCGCGCATGGTGATCTCGCCGGTCTCGGTGAACGGGCTCTCGACCTTGGCGCCCTTGATCGCGTCGGCGAGCGCCTGGCCGTCGGTGTTCCCGCTCGTCGCGCCCAGCGCCTGGTCGATGAACTGCACGGCCGTGTAGGTCTGCCAGGCCCAGTTGGTCGGCTCCGTCTCCGAGATCTCGGTGAAGCCCTGGTAGAAGTCCTTGTTGGCCTGGCTGTCGGGATAGTCCGGATCGTAACGGAAGACCGAATGCAGGCCCGCGGGGAGCTGCTTGAGCGCATTGACGATCGGCGGATCGGCGAGCCCGCCGGAGAACCACTGCAGCCCGCCCGCGAAGATCTGGTAGAGGTTCGCCTGCTCGAGGAACGAGACCAGGTCGCCGCCCCAGAGCGCCGAGTAGATCGCGTCCGGCTGCACCTGCAGGACCCGGGTGACATAGGCGGTGTAGTCCGGCTCGAACAGCTTGGGCCAGGCCTCGTTCACCACCTCGATCTCGGGGGCGAAGATCTTGAGATACTCGACGAACTGCGCGGTGTTGTCCCGGCCGTAGGCGTAGTCGGGCGAGCAGGTCATCCACTTCATCAGGTTGTCGCGCTTGGCGATGTTCGCGGCGTATTTGCCGCCCGCCACCGCGTCGTGGATGCCCTGGCGCGCGGCGCGGAACGCCGTCGGCTTGTGCAGCTTCGGATCCGCCGTCAGCGCCGAGGTCTCGGAGCAGGTGTGCAGGCACAGCACCCCCAGCTCGCCCACCACCTCGTGCACCGCGAAGGAGCCCGAGGAGGCCTCGGCGTCGATGATGATCTCGCAGCCCTCGGTGTTGACCAGGTCGCGGGTGACGCGGGCGGCCTCGTCGGGCTGGCCCTTGGAGTCGCGCACCACCAGCTCCACCTCGCGGCCGCCGAAGCCGCCGGCGGCGTTGAACCGGTTGACGGCCAGCGTGGCGGCGTCGCGGCTCGACGTGCCCAGGATGGCGACGCGGCCCGACAGGATGGTGGGCATGCCGACGCGGATCTTCGCCCCCTGGCCGCGGGCCACGAAGGGCGCGCCCAGCGCCGCGACGGCCGTGGCCGCGCCGACCGTCGCCAGCACCTGGCGACGGGACGGAGTCGGTCCGTTGCTTCGAGTCATGTTCGTTTTTCCTCCCATGCGCCGGGCGCGTCGTTGGCGCGCGCCCTGGCCGGCCGACCCTGCAGAACCCGTTCCGCGGGCCGACCTTTCGCCATCCTGACCAGCCGCCCGGCGGCCCGTCAAGGATTCATGCGACCGCCCGTCGCACCCCGGCGCGGCCACGCGGAAACCCCGCGCCGGAGCGGTCCCGGCACGGCGTCGGAGGGGGCGAACCCTGGCGTTTCGGGGCGCCTCGCGCGCCCCTGGCGGCGCCCCGGGCTCGACCCGGGGCCTCTCGCGGCCGGCCGCAGGCAGGACCGCCGCGCCCCGGGCGCCCCGGGCGGGCGCCCCGCTCAGGCGGGCGCCCGGCCGCGGCCGAGCCTCAGACGCCCGGCGCCTCGACCAGCGAGGTCCGGGCGTCGGCCGGGTATCCCGGCAGCGGCGGCGCGTCGGGGCCGGTCATCTCGGCCAGCACCGGGGGCGGGGGCGCGGCCGGATCGGCGGGCGCGCCCATGGCGAAGCCCTCGTAGCCCCGCGCCGCCACCGCGTCGCAGATCTGGCGGAAGCGCACCATGCCGCCCGCATAGGGCATGAACACCCGCGGCTTGCCCGGCACGTTCGCGCCCAGGTACCAGCTGTGCCCCGCCTGCGGCAGCAGGGTGGCGTTGGCCGCGTCGCCGACATGGGCCATCCAGGCCTCGGCCGCGGCGGGGGTCGCCTCGATGCGCTCCACGCCCTCGCGCCGCATCGTCTCGATGCAGTCGGCGATCCACTCCACATGCTGCTCGATGGGCACGATCATGTTGGCGAGCACCGAGGGGCTCCCCGGCCCGGTCACGGTGAAGAGGTTGGGATAGCCCGGGATCGCCACGCCCACCCAGGTCTTCGGCCCCGCCGCCCAGTCGTCGCGCAAGCGGCGCCCGCCCGCGCCCTGGAAGTCGATGGACAGCAGCGGCCCGGTCATCGCGTCGAAGCCGGTGGCGAAGACGATCACGTCCAGCTCGTGCACCGCGCCCGATTCGAGCTCGATCCCCTCCGGCACGATCCGCCGGATCGGATCGGCCCGCACGTCGACCACCGAGACGTGGTCGAGGTTGAACGTGTCGAAATAGTTGGTGTCGATGGGCGGCCGCTTGGCCGCGTAGGGGTGGTCGATGTCCGAGAGGATCCGCGCCGTCTCCGGGTCCTTCACGATCTCGCGGATCTTGCCCTTGAGGAACTCGGCGGCGGTGTCGTTCGCCTCCTTGCTCAGCAGCAGGTCGTGGAACACGGCGCGGAAGCGCAGGCCGCCGATGTCCCAGGCCTTCTGGTAGCGTTCCAGCCGGGTCGCCTCGTCCTGGTCCAGCGCCCTGTCGGTCGAGATCCGGAACGGGTGCGCGTTGGGCGTCGACTGCACCAGCTTGCGCACCTCCTCGAAGTTGTCGCGCCACTCCTTCTTGCGCTGCTCGTTCAGCGGCCCGTTGCGGGCGGGGACCGAGTAGTTGGCGGTGCGCTGGAAGACGGTGAGGCTGCCGGCCGTCTCCGCGATCACCGGAACCGCCTGGATCCCGGTCGAGCCGGTGCCCACCTGCCCCACGCGCTTGCCGGCGAAATCCACGCCCTCATGCGGCCAGCGGCCGGTGTGGTGCCACTCGCCCCTGAAGTCCTCCAGCCCCGGAATGTTCGGCACGTTGGCCGAGCTCAGGCAGCCCACCGCGGTGATCAGCCACTGGCAGGCGAAGCGCTCGCCGGCCTCGGTGGTCACGGTCCAGCGCCCGGCGGCCTCGTCCCAGGCCGCCGCGGTCACTTTGGTCGAAAGCTGGATGTCCGGCCGCAGCGCCAGCTTGTCGGCGACGTGGTTGAGGTAGGCGCGGATCTCCTCCTGGCCCGGGTAGCGCTCGGAGTAATCCCAGCTCTCGTGCAGCTCCTTCGAGAAGAAGTAGCGGTAGGAGTGGCTCTCCGAGTCGCAGCGCGCGCCCGGATAGCGGTTCCAGTACCAGGTGCCGCCGACCCCGTCGGCGGTTTCCAGCACGCGGGTCTTCAGGCCCAGGCGATCGCGCAGCAGATGAAGCTGGTAGAGGCCCGCGAATCCCGCGCCGATCACGATGGCGTCGTAGGATTGGGGGCTTCCGCCGGTCGCGGTGGTCATTCGGTTCTCCTCCCGGTCTCGCCGTTCTCGGCGACCTGTGCGGACCGCGGGCGTCCGCCCGGATCCGTCTTTGTCCGCAGTTTCCGTCGAGGCGGGGGGCGATTGCAAGGCCCGCTTACGATGCCGTTGCCAGCGCGGCCGCGCGGCGGCAGGCTGGCGGGACCGAGGGAGCCCGGGCGCGAAGACCCCGGGCCGGGGAGGATGAGATGACCGACCGATCCGCGGAGGCCGCGCGATGAGCCGCCCCGTCGTGCGCTGCTACACCGACTACAAGAGCCCCTACGCCTTCGTGGCGCTCGCCCCCACGCTGGCGCTGGCGGATCGCTGGGACGTGGAGCTGGAGTGGCGCCCCTACACCCTGCGCATCGCCGAATTCATGGGCACGGTCGAGGCCCGCACCCCCCATTTCTGGCGCAAGGTCCGCTACGCCTACATGGACGCGCGCCGTTATGCGAATAAGCAGGGCCTGACGCTGAAGGGGCCGCGGAAGATCTACGACGGCTACTGGTCGAACGCGGGGATGCTGTTCGCCCAGGCGAACGGGATCTTCGAGGGCTACCACCGCGCGGTCTTCGAGAAGTTCTGGCGCCATGAGCTCGACGTCGACGCGCCCGAGGACATCTGCGCCGAGATCGCGGCCCAGGGCGGCGACGTCGCCGCCTTCCGCGCCTATGCCGAGGGCCCGGGCCGCGAGGAACAGGCCGCCATCGTGGCCGAGGCCGAGGCGCTCGGCGTCTTCGGCGTCCCCAGCTTCCTCTTCGAGGGCGAACTGTTCTGGGGCAACGACCGGCTGGGCATGCTGGAAGAACGGCTGAAGACGCGGGCCGCGGCGCGATGAGCGCGGCCCCCTTGACCCGGGCGCCTGCTGGGCTTGGTTAGTCGCACCCGCCCCGATCAGGAGCCCCAGATGACCCGAACCGCCGTGATCACCGGCGCCGGCCGCGGCATCGGCCGCGCCTGCGCCGCCCGCCTGCTGGCCGAGGGCTGGCGGGTGGCCGCGCTGGAGAAGGACCCCGCGATGGTCGCGGCGCTGGCCGCCCGCCACCCCGGCGACGCCCTGCTGGCGCTCGAGACCGACGTCGCCGACGAGGCCGCCGTCGCCGCCGCCTTCGCCCGCATCGCCCGGTGGTCGCCGCAGGGCCTCGACCTGCTGGTCAACAACGCCGCCATCGCCTCCGCCCCTCGGATACCGGTCGAGGAGCTGAGCCTCGCCGAATGGCGCCGCCAGCTCGACGCCGGCCTGACCAGCGTGTTCCTGTGCACCCGCGCGGCGATCCCGGCCCTGCGGGCGCGGGGCGGCTCGGTGGTCTCGATGGCCTCGACCCGCGCCTTCCAGTCGGAGGCGCACACCGAGCCCTATGCGGCGGCCAAGGGCGGGATCGTGGCGCTGACCCACGCGCTCGCCGTCAGCCTCGGCCCCGCGATCCGGGTCAACGCCGTGGCGCCCGGCTGGATCGAGACGGGGCACCTGCAGGGGCCGCAGGACGGCGCCTTCCCCGAGCACGCCGAGGCCGACCGGAGGCAGCACCCCGCCGGCCGCGTGGGCCGGCCCGAGGACATAGCCGAGGCGGTGCTCTACCTCGCCGACGCGGGCTTCGTCACCGGCCAGGTGCTGACGGTCGACGGCGGGATGACGCGCAGGATGATCTACGAGGACTGAGGGCGCAGGGCGACGCCTCCTTCCCCGCGCCGCGCTTGCGGCGGGCGGCGAGAGGCCCCGGGTCAGGCCCGGGGCGCCTGTGGCGGGGGGGCGCGCCGGAGGGCGGTCAAGCGATCCCGTCGATGGCCGGCGAAGGGGCGCCCCGCGGGGCGCTCCTTCGCGCTCAGACGCCGGAGAGCTCGGCGGCGAAGCGGCCGGCGACGGAGGCCGCCAGCAGCGCCGGCGCCCCGTGGATCGCGGCGGCGCGGGTCCGGGCCGCGTGGGTGTAGCTGATGCAGTCCATCGCCACGAGGTCGGGGGCCTCGGCCGCCATGGCGCGGGCCGCGGCCTCGACGGCGGCGGCGTCCGCGTCGGGGGAGAGGGGGATCGCCGCCGCCTCCACCCCGCTCGCCGCCCAGCGGGCGACGGCGTTGGCGGCCTGCGCCGGCGAGGGGATGAAGACCCCCAGCCGGCCGCCCTGCGGCAGGCAGGCGGCCACCGCGCCGGCCAGCAGGTCGGAGGCGAAATGCACCCCCGGCGCCGCCAGTCCCTCGAACTTGCCGGTGCAGCAGACGATGGCGGCGGCGGCCCCCATCGCCGACAGGTCCGCCAGCCGCGCCTTCATCCCCTCCGTCACCGCCGCCTTGGAGACCAGCGTGGTCGAGCCGTCGGGCAGCGTCGTGAACAGCGTGTCGGCGTCGGAGGTCGGCGGATGCGCGCGCACCTCCTCGTCGCTCAGGTGATCGAGGGCGCCGAGCATGCGCAGCTCCGCCCCCCGCGTCACCCGGGCGATCTCGGCCAGCAGGGTCGGGCGGGGGGCCTTGCCCACCACCAGCAGCCCGATCAGGGGTGGGGCGGAGGCCTGCGCCCCCGCCCCGCCGCCGGCCCGGGGCCCGAGGTCGACCGCGCTCACTCGGCGGCCTCGGGCGCAAGGGCGGCGGCTTCGCCGACCACGCGCACGCGGGTGCGGATGGCCTTGCCGGGAAGGTAGCTCAGCGGCAGGTCCTCGACGTCGATCACCTTGATGGTGGCGGGGTCGGCGCCGGCGCGGGCCGCGCTCTCGACCGCCTCGGCGCGGGCCATGGCGATGGCCTCGTCGCGCTCCACGTCGCGATAGATGCGGTCGGTCTCGCCCGAGATCTGGGCGATGGCCGCGCCCACCGCGTTGGCGACGTTGGAATGTTCGACGTGCACGACCTCGGAGATGCCGGGGATGCGGTCGGGGATCAGCATCGCGCCGCCGCCGACGGCCAGAAGCGGAACCTCGGTCGCGTCGGTCTTCATGCGGTCGACGCTCTCGGCCACGGTCTCGTGGATCTTTGCAAGGGCCGCCTTCACGAAGGCCGGGTCCAGGTGCGCGACCTTCGAGCGGTCGCCCAAGTCGATCAGGCCCGAGGCGACCGCGATGTCGGTCGAGGTGACGGTGGAGCCGCCGAAGACCAGCGCCTCCTGCCCCAGCCGGTAGCCGACCGAGCGGGGGCCGACGGTGATCGGGTCGCTCCCGATGATGGTACCGCCGCCCACGGCGATGGAGAGCAGGTCGGGCATGCGGAACAGCGTCCGGACCCCACCCACTTCCACTACGTTGTTGGCCTCTCTCGGAAAACCGTTCACCAGGCAGCCGATGTCGGCGGTGGTGCCGCCCACGTCGCAGACCATGGCGTTCTCGATCCCCGCCAGCAGGGCCGCGCCGCGCATCGAGTTGGTGGGGCCCGAGGCGAAGGAGAACACCGGGTATTCCCGCGCCGCCTCGGCCAGCGCCACGGTGCCGTCGTTCTGGGTGATGTAGAGCCGCGCGTTCAGCCCAGAGGCCGCGACCGCGTCGACGAAGGCCTGCGTGGTCTCGCGCGCCAGATCGATCAGGGATGCGTTCATCAGCGCCACGTTCTCCCGCTCCAGCAGGCCGATGCGGCCGAGCGCGGAGGACAGGGTGACGTGGCAATCGGGATGCTCGTTGCGCACGATCTCGGCCGCGCGCTCCTCGCAGGCCGCGGTCAGCGGGGAGAAGGTGGCGGAGATGGCCACCGCGTTGACGCCGGCGGCGCGGATGGCGCGGGCGGCGGCGGCGACCTCGGCCTCGTCCATCGGGACCAGCTCGCGCCCGTCGTATTCGTGGCCGCCGTGCACGAGATGCACGCCGCCGACCACCTGCGCGGCGAGATCGGCCGGCCAGTCGCAGAACGGCTTCAGCGAGGCCGAGGCGGGCAGCGACACGCGGATCGCGGCGGCGCGGCCGAGGTTGCGCCGCTCCACGACCGCGTTGGTGTAGTGGGTGGTGCCGATCATCACGGCGGTCACGCCCTCGGCCGCCGGCCCGGCCTTGGCGACCAGCTCCTTGAGCGCGGTGCGCACGCCGGAGGTGACGTCGGCGGTGGTGAAGGTCTTCACCGCCGCCAGCACCTTCGACCCGTCGAGGAGGGCCGCGTCGGTGTTGGTGCCGCCGACGTCGATGCCGATGCGCTTCATGGGGGTGCTCACGCCGACGCTCCTTCGAAGACGGACTTGAACGGGATGTCGAAGCCGAAGGCCTTCGGGCCCACGGCGGAGAGGCCGGCCTCCGACAGGAACACCTCCGGCGCCGGCAGGGCCAGCACCGAGACGCGCTGGCCGAAGCGGATCACGTCGGTGCCGATCCCCTCGCCCGAGACGGTGTCGAGCAGGCAGATCAGGTCCGGGGTCATCACCACCGGCACGTCGCCCTTGAAGGCCACCGAGAACTCGTTCTGAAAGTGGACGACCATGTCGGAGCCGGCGTCGGGGCCGAGCCCCTCCAGCTTGGCCTTGCCCCGCAGGAAGCCTTCGGTCGCGCGACGCTCGACGTCGGTGATCTTGCCGGTGAAGATCAGCTTGCCGTGGCCGGCCTCCAGCACCGCCTCGATCGGGTCGGCATGGGCGCGCCGCGCCTGGGCGACCTTGCGGCCAAGGTCGATGGCTTTCGACACCGAGTAGAGGATGCCGTGCTGCTTCACCTCGGCGCCGGTGCGGGGCGCCTTGCAGGTGGCGGCGACCGAGCCGATCTCGGTGCAGGCTTTGCGAGAAATCCGCTCCATCCAGCGCCAGGAGGCGGCGCGCGGGAAGATGATCTCGTTGTCGCGAATGTCGGCCATGGTCAGCGGGTAGCAGCGCAGGCCCGCGACGGCGACCGAGGTCATCTGCGCCTCGGGATAGGCGCGGCCCATGGTGTCGGCGTCGACCACCGGGTAGCCGGTCATCGCGGCGACCATCATCGGATGCACGCCGTTGCCGCCGCCGATCTCCAGCGCCATCACCGCGTCGAACTTGCGGCCCAGGTGCTCCTCCATCATCCGCAGGGGCTTCACGGCGAAGTCGGGGTCGGCCAGACGCTCCTGCCCCACCAGGGGGGCGCCCATGTTGGACAGCACCGCCACCAGCGCGTCGTCGGGCAGCGCCATCGGGTCGATCAGCTCGACCGAGCGGCCCTCGGCGTAGAGCTGCCGCATGTTGAGGAGCTTGTGGTAGGGATCGCCGCCGCCGCCGGTGCCCAGGATCCAGGCGCCGATGGCCAGCGCCTCCATGTCGTCGGCCGTCAGCGCCCTGTGGGTCTGGCTGGGGCTGCGTCGCGCAAGCGTGCTCATCGGGCGGGGTCCTCCGGGATCGACGACATGAGGTCGGCGCGGCTGCCGGCCGCGACGGGGTGTCGGGCGACGTCGGGCCCGCCGGAAAGGGGGCGGTCGGGCTGCGTCGCCTCTCGAAGAGACCCGCCCCCCCTTGTCCGCGCAAATAACGAAGACGGATGCCCGTCATCCGTCCAGCCTATGGCGCCGGCCCGGCCGGATGACCCCGCGGGGCCGCGCGGCGTGAATCCGGGCCTTTCCGGCGCTGGGGCGCCCAGCCTCCATGCAGTTCGCCCGCAAAGGCGGCGCCGGTCCGGACCTTTCATAGGCCCCGCGAATACCGCGCATCAGGAATGGCTAGTTTTCCTGCTGTCACGCATCTGACTTGAATGCTCCCGCCGAAGCTCTCCGGCGTTCGACCTGTCCGCAGGGGCGGGAGGGACGCCAGCTCAAGGCGCCGGGACGCGGGTCGGAGCCATCCCTCCGACCCGCGGACCCTGCGCCCCCCGACAGGAAGGATGCGAAACGTGATGTGGAAGGCCCTGAAAGGCGGGCGCGCCGCCGCGGCGGCGCTGGCGCTCGCCGCCGCCGTCGCCGCCGTGTCGCCCGCGAACGCGGTCGAGAAGGTCGACGGCAAGTTCTGGATGGTGATCGGGGGCCGGCAGGCCGTCTCCCACGTCGATCCCGGCCAGTCCTACGACTACGCGATCCGGATGATGACCCAGGCCCTCTACGACGGCCTGGTGAAATACGAGGGCGATCCCCCGCAGGTGAAGCCCTGGCTCGCCGAAAGCTGGGAGACCTCGGAGGACGGGCTGACCTGGACCTTCCACCTCGCGCAGAACGCGACCTTCCACAACGGCGACCCGGTGACCGCCGAGGCGGTCGTCTATTCCTACCAGCGCGTGCTGAACATGAACGAGGGCGTCGCCTGGATGCTCTCGGACGTGCTGAAGCCCGAGAACATCAAGGCCGTGGACGCCCACACCGTCGAATTCACGCTCGATCGTCCCTACGCGCCGTTCCTGTCGTTCCTGCCCTGGTGGTTCGTGGTGAACCCCGCCCAGGTCGAGGCGAACGTCGTCGACGGCGACTTCGGCAAGGCCTGGCTGGCGACCAACGAGGCGGGCTCGGGCCCCTACACGCTCGAGAAATTCGACCAGGGCACGGCCTACTGGCTGAAGCGCAACCCCGACTACTGGAAGGGGTTCCCCTATGAGGACGACGCGATGGGCGGGATCATCTACCGCCTGATCCGCGAGAGCTCCTCGCAGCGCGCCTCCCTGCTGAAGGGCGAGGCGGACCTGGTGACCGACCTGACGCCGGAGGAGCTCGACGCCGTCGGCGCCCGCAACGAGATCGAGATCACCTCGACCCCCGCGCTGACCTCCTTCGGGTTCAAGATGAACACCCAAGGGCAGCACATGTCGGACGTCAACCTGCGCAAGGCGGTGGCCTACGCGTTCGACTACGACAGCCTGATCAAGATCTACAACGGCCAGGCCAAGCTCCAGGACAGCCCCTTCACCGACGCCATCCGCGGCCATGTCGACGTCGAGGGCATTCCGCGCCAGGACCTCGAGAAGGCGAAAGAATATCTCGCCAAGTCCGCCTGGCCCGAGGGCGGGATCACGCTGGAATTCGTCTACGTCCAGGGTCTGGAGCAGCAGCGCCAGATGGGCCTCGCGCTCCTCGACAGCCTCAAGGCGCTGAACATCGAGCTGGAGATGGTCCCCCTGACCTGGCCCAACATGGTCGCCCGCGCCGCCGATCCCGCGCAGTCGCCCGACCTGATGTGCATCTTCGCGACCCCGGTCTCGACCGACCCCGACGCGGTGGCGATCCAGTATCACCCGTCCTCGCACGGGAAATACTACGGCTCGCACTTCCTCGACGACGCGGAGCTGAACGCGATGATCATGGAGGCCCGCAGCCTGTCGGAGTGGTCCGAGCGCGAGCCGATCTACGCGCAGATCCAGGCCCGGATCGTCGAGCTGCAGCCCGAGGTCTTCGGGATGATGCGCAACCGCTCCTTCGCCCATCGCGACTGGGTGAAGGGCTATGCCGACAGCCCGATCCGCATGACCGGCGAGGTGGACCTCTACCCGCTGCACATCCAGGCGCCCTGATCCCCCCTCGGGCGCCTGACCGGCGAAGCGGCGTCCCCCCTGACGCGTGCCGCTTCGCCCCGGCGGCGGGGCTCCCTCCCTGGCCCCGCCGCCCCATCCCTTCCCCCCGTCCGTTCCGGAGCGCCGCCTCGATGAGCCGACTGATCCTCAAGCGCCTGGCGCTGACGGCGCTGATGCTGCTGGGACTGGCCGTGGTGACCTTCACCGTCGCCAACATCGCCCCCGGCGATCCCGCGCGCCTCGCCGCCGGCCCCGACGCGACGCAGGAGATGGTCGAGCGGATCCGGGTCGAGCGGGGCCTCGACCAGCCCCTGCCCCTGCGCTTCGCCTACTACGTCTCCGACCTGCTGACCGGGGACCTGGGGACCTCCGTCTACACCGGCCGCCCGGTGGCCGAGGACATGGCGACCTTCCTGCCCGCCACGCTCGAGCTGGTGCTGTTCGCCATCACGCTCGCGATCGTCTTCGGCATTCCGCTGGGGGTGGCGGCCGCGGTGCGGCAGAACAAGGCCTCCGACCACCTGATCCGGCTGATCGCGGTCTCGGGCGTGGCGCTGCCGATGTTCTGGCTGGGCCTGATGCTGCAATGGTATCTGGCGCTGGAGCTGGACCTGTTTCCGCTGAGGGGGCGCCTGGGCGTCTTCTCCGACGTGCCGCCGACGATCACCGGCATGTATACCGTCGACGCGCTGCTCGCCGGCCGGCTCGACACCTTCGCCGAGGCGCTGAGGCACATGCTGCTGCCGGCGCTGGCGCTGTCGCTGCCCGCGCTGGCGGCGATCATCCGCGTGAACCGGGCCGAGATGCTTGAGGTGCTGGGCCGCGACTACGTGGTCAACGCCCGCGCCCAGGGGATCGGGCCCGGGCGGATCATCGGCGCCTATGCGCTGAAGAACGCGATCCTGCCGACGCTGGCGATGATCGGCCTGCGCTTCGGCTGGATGCTGGGCGGCACCGTGCTGGTCGAGGGGGTCTTCGACTTCCCCGGCATCGGCCTCTACGCCGCCAAGGCGGCCGTCTCCTCCGACTTCGAGCCGATCATGGCCGTGACCCTGGCTCTCGGCGCCGCCTTCATGCTGACCAACCTGGTCATCGACCTGCTCTACGCCGCGCTCGATCCGCGCGTGCGGGCCCAGATCTGAGGTCGCCGAGATGTCCGACGCCGCGCTCTCCGCCGCCCCCGCCGCCCGCCGCCCGATGCGCTTCCGCGAGACGCGCCGCATGGCCGCGACCTACTCCCGCTCGATCTCGGCGATGCTGGGCCTCGCGCTGGTGGTGCTGTTCCTCGCCACCGCCGCCTTCGGCCCGATGGTCGCCCCCTTCCCCGAGGACGCCGTGGGCGCGGTGAACTTCGAGGCCAAGCTCCTCCCCCCCTCGGCCGAGCACCCGTTCGGCACCGACCAGGTCGGCAACGACATCTTCTCGCGGGTCCTGTTCGGCGCGCGCACGACCCTGCAGATCGGCCTGACGGTCACCGGCATCGCCATCCTGATCGGCGTGCCGCTGGGCCTGATCGCCGGCATGACCGGCGGCTGGGTCGCCGAGACGATCATGCGCGTCACCGACATCTTCCTCTCGATCCCCGGCCTGATCCTCGCCATCGCCATCGTCGGCGCGCTGGGCCCGGGGATCCTGAACGCGATGGTGGCGCTGAGCCTCGTGTGGTGGCCCGGCTACGTGCGCCTCGTGCAGGCCAAGACCCTGTCCCTGCGCAACGAGGTCTACGTCGACGCCGCCCGCGCGCTGGGCGCGGGGCCGTTCCGCATCCTCTTCGTGCATGTCCTGCCGAACTGCCTGTCGCCCATCGTGGTGAAGGCCTCGATGGACATGGGAATGGCGATCCTCGGGGCCGCCTCGCTGGGCTTTCTCGGCCTCGGCGCGCAGCCGCCGTTCCCCGAGTGGGGGGCGATGATCGCGCAGGGACGCTCGTACCTGCCCGACTGGTGGTGGTGCGCCTTCTTCCCCGGCCTCGCGATCTACCTGACCGTGCTGGGCTTCAACCTGATGGGCGACGGCTTGCGCGACGTGCTCGACCCGCGGCAGAGGTGAGGACCATGACCGACCCGCTTCTCTCCATCCGCGGCCTCGAGCTCGCGTTCGACACGTTCGACGGCCCCTACCACGCCATCGGCGGCGTGACCCTCGACCTGCGCCCCGGCGAGGCGCTGGGGCTGGTCGGCGAGACCGGCTGCGGCAAGTCGGTCCTGACCCGCGCCGCCTTCGGCCTGCTGCCCTCGCCGCCCGCGCGGATCGTCGCCGGTTCGGTCAAGCTCGCGGGGCGCGAGCTGGTCGGCCTGCCCGAGCGCGACCTGCGCTCGATCCGCGGGGCCGAGGTCGCGATGATCTTCCAGGACCCGATGACCTACCTGAACCCGGTCTTTCGGGTCGGGACCCAGCTGGTGGACGCCATCCGCGCCCAGTCCAAGGGCAGGATCCGCAAGGCCGAGGCGAAGGACATCGCGCTGGCCATGCTCGAAAAAGTGCACCTGCCCAACCCCGAGCGGCAGTTCCGCGCCTACCCCCACGAGCTCTCCGGCGGCATGCGCCAGCGCGTGCTGATCGCCATGGCGCTGGCCGCCAAGCCCCGCCTGCTGATCGCCGACGAGCCGACCACCGCGCTCGACGTCACCATCCAGGCCCAGATCCTGCGGCTGATGGGCGAGCTGGTCGAGGACATGGGCCTGACGATGATCATGATCTCCCACGACCTCGGCGTCGTGGCGCAGGTCTGCTCGCGCGTGGCCGTCATGTACGCCGGCCAGATCGTCGAGGACGCGCCGGTGGAGCGCATCTTCGACGCTCCCTCGCACCCCTACACCCGCGGCCTCCTCAAGGCCCTGCCCCACCCGTTCAAGCCGGCCGACAGCCTCGCCTCGATCCCCGGCTCGCTGCCCGACCTGCTCCACCCGCCGACCGGCTGCCGCTTCGCCCCGCGCTGCCCCCACGCGGGCCCGGCCTGCGTGAGCGGCCCCGTGCCCTTCGCCGACCTCGCCCCCGGCCACCGCGCCGCCTGCCGCCTGCACCTGGAGGGTGGCGTTCTTGGCGGCACCGGCGCCCTAGCGGAGACCGCCTGATGCTCGAGCTCGACGACCTGCGCATCCACTTCCCCCTCGCCTCGGGCGAGGTGGTGAAGGCCGTGGACGGCGTCACCCTGAAGCTCGCGGCCGGCGAGACGGTGGGGCTGGTGGGCGAGAGCGGCTCCGGCAAGTCCACCATCGGCAAGGCGGCGCTGGGGCTGATCCCGGCCACCTCCGGCGCGATCCGGGCGGGGGGCGAGGACGTGGTGGGCGCCTCGGCGGCCACGCTCCGCCGGCTGCGCTCTCGCGCGCAGATCATCTTCCAGGACCCGCACGCCTCGCTGAACCCGCGGATGACGATCTCCCGCTCGGTGGCGGAGGGGCTGATCCTGAACACGCCCCTGCGCGGCCGCGCCCTGCGCGAGCGGGTGGCCGAGCTGCTGGCCCGCGTCGGCCTGCCGGAACAATTCCTCAACCGCTTCCCGCACGAGCTCTCCGGCGGCCAGAAGCAGCGCGCCTGCATAGCCCGCGCGCTGGCGCTGGACCCCGAGGTGCTGGTGCTGGACGAGCCGACCTCGGCGCTGGACGTCTCGGTGCAGGCGCAGATCCTGACCTTCCTCAAGGAGCTTCAGGCGGCGCGGCCGTCGATGACCTCCCTCTTCATCTCCCACAACCTCGCAGTGGTGCGTTTCCTTTGCCAGCGCGTCGCGGTGATGTATCTGGGCCGGATCGTCGAGGAGGGGCCCGTGGCCGAGGTCTTCGAAAACCCCCGTCATCCCTACACCCGCGCCCTGCTGGCCGCGGCGCCGGCGCCCGAGGCCAACCCGCGCGCCAAGGGCCCGCGCGTGGACTACGTGGAGCTGACCGGCGACATCCCCTCGCCCGTCAACACGCCCCCCGGCTGCGCCTTCCACACCCGCTGCCCCGTGGCCCGCAAGGGGATCTGCGACGTCGACCGCCCGGCGGACCTGGACGTCGGCCCCCGCCACCGCGCCGCCTGCCACTTCGCGCGGGACCTGGAGGCCGCATGAGCTTCCCGCTCGACCGTCTCGCGGTTCAGCTCGACTGGAACCTGCTGCGCACCTTCATGGTGATCGTGCAGGAGCGGTCGATCACCGGGGCGGCCCAGCGTCTGAACATCTCGCAGCCCTCGGTCTCCTCCGCCCTTCGCCGGCTGGAGGAGCGCCTCGAGCTGCGCCTGGTCGAGCGCGGCGCCGGCCAGACCTTCGTCGTCACCCGCGCCGGCGAAGCGGTCTACCGCGAGGCGCTGGAGATCTACGGCGGCGTCGTCCGCCTCAACGACGTCGGCGAGGAGGGCGGCCGGGCCCTGTCGGGCGCGGTGGTGGTGTTCCGCTCCTCCCACCTCGACATGGATTTCGCCATGCCGGTGCTGGAGTCGTTCCGCGCCCTGCACCCCGGCGTGACCCTCTCGATCCGCTCGACGCCCTGCCATGACGTGGCCCAGGGCCTGCTGCAGCGCATCGCCTCGGTCGGCTTCTGCACCCGCGTCGACCCGGTGCAGCGCCTGCGCGCCCAGCCGCTGGAGCCGCAGCGCTTCGGCATCTTCTGCGGTCCCGCGCACCCGTTGTATCGTCGCCACGAGGTCGACCCCGAGGTCCTCTCCGCCTCCGACGTCGTGGGGTTCGAGGAGGACGCCATGGCCGGCGCCCTCTCCGCCCTCACCCGCTACCGGGTGCGCCACGGCATCGGCGGGCGGATGATCGCGGCGGCGTCCGGCATCGTGGACCTGGTGGAGCTGATCGAGCACGGCGCCGCGCTCGGCTGCCTCTCCGAAGGCCACGCCGCCCGCTACGGCGCCCGCCTCTGGCGCATCCCGGTGGCGGCCCCGGCGCCGACGGTGGAGGTCTTCTCGCTGGTCGACCTCGAGCGCCACATGACCCCGGTCGAGACCGCCCTGATCGCGCACCTCGAAGAGGCGGGGCTGGCGGCCCAGCCCCGCCCGCGCTCGCAGGTCTGAGAGACCCGCTTCTCCGACGACGTATCGCGAGGGGTTAGATGCGGGCGGCCCTTCAAATACTTTCAAATATTTCAGTAAAGTAAGATCGAAATCAGGTGGGATGGCGCCCGCCCGCCCATTTCGGGCGGGCGCGCACGGTCCGGCGAGGCCGGCGCCATCTCAGCGCCCGCCCGGAACGCAAACGGCCCCGGCGAGGCGCCGGGGCCGGTCCCGATCTCAAGGCCGCGAAGCTCTCAGAGGCGCCCCTCGCGGGTCAGCTTGTCGGCGAGGTCGTCGAGCGTGGCGCGAGCCCGGGCGGCCATCTCGTCGAGCTCCTCCTCGGTCATCACGTAGGGGGGCGAGGCGATCATCGTGTCGCCCACCGCGCGCATCACCAGCCCGTGCTTGCCCACCGACAGGTCCCGCGCCATGCCGCCGACGCCGAGATCGCCGTCGAAGCGCTCGCCGGTCTCCTTGTTCTTCACCAGCTCTATGGCGCCCAGGAACCCCCTGGTGCGGGTCTCGCCCACCAGCGGGTGATCGGCGAGGCCGGCCCAGAGCTTCGCCATCCGGGGCGCCAGCACGTCGCGCACCCGCTCGACCAGCTTCTCCTCCTGCAGGATGCGCAGGGAGGCGAGGCCGGCGGCGCAGGCGGCGGGGTGACCGGAGTAGGTGTAGCCGTGGTAGAACTCGCCGGCCTTCTCCATCACCGGGCCCGCGACCTTGTCGGAGATAAAGACGCCGCCCATCGGCTGGTAGCCCGAGGTCATGCCCTTGGCGATCGGCATCAGGTCGGGGGTCACGCCATAGGTCTCGGCGCCCCACCAGCTGCCGGTGCGGCCGAAGCCGCAGATGACCTCGTCGGTGATCAGCAGGATCTCGCGCTCGTTGCAGATGCGCTGGATCTCGGGCCAGTAGCTCTCGGGCGGGATGATCACGCCGCCGGCGCCCTGGATCGGCTCGGCGATGAAGGCGCAGACGTTTTCCTCGCCCAGCTCGTCGATCTTGGCCTCCAGCTGCTTCGCGCGCAGCTTGCCGAACTCTTCCGGCGAAAGCCCCTCCGGCCGGCCCTCGCCATACCAGTAGGGCTGGTCGATATGCGCGAACCCGTTGAAGGGCAGGCCCGACTGGCCGTGCATCGCCGCCATGCCGCCCATCGACGTCGCGGTCGCGGTGGAGCCGTGGTAGCCGTTCTTCCGCCCGATGAAGATCTTCTTGGAAGGCTTGCCGAGGCAATCCCAGTAGACCCGCGCCAGCCGGAACACCGTGTCGTTCGATTCCGAGCCGGAGTTGGTGAAGAACACCCGGTTCATCTGCGGGGGCGCCACGTTCGCCAGCGCCTCGGCGAACTCGGCCGCCGCGGGGTGGGTGCACTGGAAGAAGGTGTTGTAGTAGGGCAGGTCGCGCAGCTGGCGGGCGACGGCCTCGACGATCTCCTCGCGCCCGTAGCCCACGTTCACGCACCACAGGCCGGACATGCCGTCGATGAAGCGGTTCCCGTCGGTGTCGGTCAGCCACACCCCCTGCGCCGAGGAGATCACCCGCGATCCCTTCCGGTTCAGGTCCGCCATGTCGGAGAACGGGTGCCAGTGGTGCGCGGCGTCCATCGCCTGGTAGTCGGCGGTGGAGCGGATGTTGGTCTGCTGGTTCATCGGTCCGGTTCCTGGTGGCGAGCCTCGCCCCCGCGCCCTTGCACGCCTCCCGCCCCCCGCCCCGGCGCGCAAGGGCGCGGGGGCGAGTCGGCGCGGGTCGCGCCTCAGGCCGAGTCGAGGCCCTCGTTAGACAGCATGGTCAGGCCCTGGCGCACGTCGGCGCGGATGGCGAGGCGCAGGCCCGCCTCGTCCCCCGCCGCCAGCGCCGCGATGGCCTTGGCGTGATAGTCGGCGACCCGCCCCATCCCGATCCGCGCATAAAGCGCGCGCATCGAGGGGCCGGTCTGCAGCCACACCGTCTCGGCCAGCGCGAGCATCGCAGGCGCATGCGCGCGCAGGTAGAGGGTGCGGTGGAACTCCAGGTTGCCGCGCACATAGGCGGCGGCGTCGCCGGAGGCGAGATGCTTGTCGATCTCGTCGTTCATGCGCTTGAGGCGCTCGATCAGGCTGAAATGGGCGCGGGGAAGCGCCCGCGCGGCCAGTTCGGGCTCCAGCAGCGCCCGGATCGAGGCCAGTTCCTCGATCCGCTGCGGCGTCAGAACGGGCGCGGAGACGCGGCCCGAGGCGGAGATCGCCAGCGCCCCCTCCGCCGCCAGCCGGCGCACGGCTTCGCGGGCCGGGGTCATGGACACCCCCAGCTCCCCCGCCACGCCCCGCAGGGTCAGGTGGTCGCCCGGCGCCATCTCTCCGTGCAGGATCCGGCGGCGGAGGTGCTTGTAGACCCGCTCATGGGCCGTCGCCCCGCCCTCATCCGTGATCACACGGCGGACGGAGGCGGCGTCGGGAGGGTCCTGCGGAGCCTCCGCCCGCTGGGATCGGGTTGCGTCGGCGAGGGTCATGCGGGTAATGTGATCACAAATCGACACCCTGTCAATCGAGGCCCCTCCCGATGACCGACTCCCACGATCCTCACCGCCGCGACTACGCGTTCCTGGCGCAGGATTCGAAGGCCGTGACCCATGACGAGCCGATGTGGTCCGGCGCGCTCAGCTTCTGCCGCCGCCGCTACGGGCGGGACCTGGCGGGCGCCGACGTGGCGGTGGTGGGCGTGCCCTACGACCAGTCGGTGACCAACCGCCCCGGCACGCGCTTCGGCCCCCGCGCGGTGCGGGCGGCCTCGGCCCAGCTCGGGTGGAGCCGCGCCTGGCCCTCGCCCTTCGACCCGTTCGAGGCGCTGGACGTGATCGACTGGGGCGACGTGCTGATCCCCCACGGCCACCCCACCCAGGTGCCGGCGGCGATCGAGGCGGCCATGGCCCATATCCTCGACGCCGGCGTCACGCCGCTGGCGATCGGGGGCGACCACTTCACCACCTACCCGGCGATGAAGGCGCTGGCGGCGAAGCTCGGCCAGCCGCTGGCGATGGTGCAGTTCGACGCCCACACCGACACCTGGGAGGCGCCGGGCGACTGGATCGACCACGGCACCATGTTCGCCCGCGGCGTCTCGGAAGGCGTCATCGACCCCGCGAAGTCCATCCAGGTCGGCATCCGCACCACCAACGACGATCCCATGGGCATCGAGGTCTGGGACGCGATCAGGTGCCATGAGCAGGGCGTCGCCGCGACCGTCGACGCGATCCGCAAACGGGTGGGGGAGGCGCCGGTCTACGTGACCTTCGACATCGACTGCCTCGACCCCGCCTTCGCGCCGGGGACCGGCACGCCGGTGTGCGGGGGGCTCGCTTCGTGGCAGGCGCTGGCGATGCTGCGCGGGCTCGCGGGGCTCGACGTGCGAGGGATGGACGTGGTCGAGGTCTCGCCCGCCTACGACGTGGGAGAGATCACCGCGCTCGCCGGCGCCACCATCGCCCTGCAGCTCCTGTGCCTGCACGCCCTGCGCCCGGGCGGCCCGGCGACCTGAGCGACGGCGGGCGGGGGGCCCTCGCGCCCCCCGCCTGCAACCGGCGCTTGAACCCCGGCGGCATCGGCGCGAGGATGCGCCCTCCCGCCGCGGCGCGCCGCGGCCCTGCGGAGCCTGTCGCCTTGCGGAAATTCCTGGTGGTCGTCGACGAGACGCCCGAGTGCATGAACGCCATCCGCTTCGCCGCCCGCCGCGCCAAGAAGACCGGCGGCGGGCTGCAGATGCTGTTCGTGATCCGCCCCGAGGAGTTCCAGCACTGGCTGGGCGTCGGCGACCTGATGCGCCACGAGGCGCGCGAGGCCGCCGAGAAGCGCTTCCACGAGGTCGCGGGCCCCGTGCAGGAGAACGTCGGCATCGTGCCTGAGTTCGTGATCCGCGAGGGCGAGGCCGTCGAGCAGGTGCTCGCCCAGATCAAGGAGGACCCCGAGGTCGGCGTCCTGGTCCTCGGCGCCGGCGTCGACAACGGCCCCGGCCCGCTGGTGAGCTACCTGGTGGGCAAG
This sequence comes from Albimonas pacifica, assembly GCF_900113695.1. Classification (GTDB taxonomy): domain Bacteria; phylum Pseudomonadota; class Alphaproteobacteria; order Rhodobacterales; family Rhodobacteraceae; genus Albimonas; species Albimonas pacifica. Next base: position 193,544 of record NZ_FOQH01000009.1, read on the forward strand.
ATGGCGGGCTCGATGCCGGTCCCGGTGACGGTGGTCCCGGGCGCCCTGTCGCGCGAGCAGGTCATCGCCCTCTGCTGACCCCGGGCGCGGCCGCCCTGCCCCGCAGCCGCCCCGCGCCGTCCCCCGCATGGATCGCGCGCCCCCCCGGCCCCACGGGCGCCCCGGGCTTGACCCGGGGCCTCTCGCCGCTCGCCCCGAACGCCCCCCGGCAAGGCGGTCCCTGCCCGCCGCCCCATGCCCTGCGACGCCTGCCCCGCGCCCCGCCTGACCGTTCCAGGAGCGTCGCCCGCCCCAGGCCCAAGCCCGCCCGCAGGGCGCCTCCGGGCCCGGGACTCCGACGCGAGGCGCACGCGCGACCTCGGCGGAAGGCCGAAGTCCCCGGCCCGGAGGCGCCCTGCGGGCGGGCTTGGCCGGGCGGCGTCCGGGGCCGGGGCCGGGGGCCGGGACGACGGCCGCGGGGCTTCCGCTCGCCGCGCGGGCGCCGTATGCAGCCGGCACGGCGGCTTCCCAGCCGCGCCGCGGGCCCGCGCCTGCCGCGCATCGCCAGGCCCGGCGCCGGCCCCGACGCGCGACCGAAGTTTGGAACGATTCTTGTTTTCCGCGCCCGATGGGTCCATATCGGGCGGGATGAGGAGGCCGCCATGTTCATCCAGACCGAATCCACGCCGAACCCCGCGACGCTGAAGTTCCTGCCCGGACAGACCGTGATGCAGGCCGGCTCCGCGGACTTCCCCGCCAGGGAGGCCGCCGGCGCCTCGCCGCTGGCCGAGCGCATCTTCACGGTCGAGGGCGTCGAGGGCGTGTTCCTCGGCCCCGACTTCATCACCGTCACCAAGGCCGAGGGCCGCGACTGGGCGCATCTGAAGCCCGGCGTCCTCGGCGCGATCCTCGAGCACTACCAGTCCGGCGCCCCCGTGCTGGCCGCCGACGCCGCCGCCCAGCAGACCGGCCATGCCGAGCACTCGGGCCCCGACGGCGAGATCGTGGTGCAGATCAAGGAGCTGCTCGACACCCGCGTGCGCCCCGCGGTCGCCCAGGACGGCGGCGACATCACCTTCCACGGCTTCGACCGCGGCGTGGTCTACCTGCACATGCAGGGCGCCTGCGCGGGCTGCCCGTCGTCCACGATGACGCTGAAGATGGGCATCGAGAACCTGCTGCGCCACTACATCCCCGAAGTGACCGAGGTGCGCCCTGTCGGCCTCCAGTTCTGACGCCGGGCCCGGCGGGACCCTCCTCGGCCCTATCCTCGGGATCGACGCCTCGGCCGCGCAATGCGCGGCCGCGGTCGTCTCGGGCGGGCGCGTGCTCGCGGCCCGGGCCGAGCCGATGACCAAGGGCCAGGCCGAGCGGCTCGCCCCGCTGATCGAGGAGGTGCTGGCGCAGGCCCGCCTCGCGCCGCGCGACCTCGCCGCGGTGGCGGTGTGCACCGGCCCCGGCAACTTCACCGGCGTGCGCATCGGCGTCGCCGCCGCCCGCGGGCTGGCGCTGGCGATCGGCCGCCCGGCGCTCGGCGCCCCCCGCCTGCAGGCCCTGGCCGAGGCCGCGGGCCGCGCCGGCGCGCAGGGCCCGGTGCTGGCGCTCGCCGCCGCCCGGCGCGACGAGCGCCACGCCCAGCTCTTCGACCTGGTCCCCGACGACGAGGGCCGCCCCATGGCGATGCCCTTCGGCGAGGCGATCCAGGCCCCGATCGCCGAGATCCCCGACGCCTTCGCCGACGTCCCCGTGGCCTGCGTGCGCGGCCCCGGCGCGGGCGAGATCGCCGCCGCCCTCGACGCCGTGGCGCTGGACGAGGGCGACCTGCCCGACGCCGCCGACGTGGCGCGCATCGCGGCCCGCGCGCTCGCCGCCCTGCCGCCGGGCGCGCGGCCCGAGCGCCCGGCCCCGATCTATCCCCGCCCGCCCGAGGCCGATCCGCCCTCGGAGGCGCCGCCGCCGCTGCTGGACGGCGCGCCCGGGTGAGCGCGCCCGCGCCGGGCGCCCTGCCCGAGCTCGCCGCCCGCCTCGCCGCCGATCCCGCGCTGGCCGCCGCCGCGGCGCAAGTCCACGCCGCCGCCTTCGACGGCACGGTCCCCGGCCGCCCCTGGTCGGCGGCCGAGATCGCCGGATTCGCCGCCGTGCCCGGCGCGCTCGCCCTGCTGACCCCCGACGCGCTGCTGCTGGGCCGCGTGGCGGGACCGGAGGCCGAACTCGTCGCCCTCGCCACCCGTCCCTCGGCCCGCCGACGGGGCCTGGGACGCGCGCTGACGGAGCGGTTCGTCGCGCTCGCCGCCGCGGCGGGGGCCGAGGAGGCCTTTCTCGAAGTCGCCGCCACCAACGCCCCGGCGCAGGCGCTTTACGCTGCGCTCGGCTGGCGTCCGGTGGGGCGCCGGCGCGGCTATTACCGCGACGTCAAAGGAAACCGTATCGATGCGGTGGCGATGCGGCTCCGACCAATCGCGGTCGAGGCGCGGACCTCGGGCGACGGCGCCGCGTAATCGCCGGAATTCGATGCAGACGAACACCGGCCGATTGGACCCCGGTTCGCGAATATGTCAGTCCGATATGAATTGACGCGGCAGTAGTGAAGTCTTAAGACCTCGAAACGTTCTTATCCGGACCGGGGCGGTTCGCTTGCCGCCGCCGAAGCCACGAAAAAGGGCCGTCCGCGGTTCACGTGGCTGTCACAATGAGAGGTAACATGTCGGACACCGCGCTTATCGCAAAATCGGAACTGCTCGCTCTGACGGCGGACATCGTGTCGTCGCACGTGTCGAACAACCCGGTTTCGCCGCAGGACCTGACGGGCGTCATCGAGTCCGTCTTCGCCAAGCTCTCGGAACTCGCCGAGGACAAGCCGGAGCCGCAGGAAGAGCTGATTCCCGCCGTTCCGGTGAAGAAGTCGGTGACCGACGACTACATCATCTGCCTCGAGGACGGGAAGAAGCTGAAGATGCTCAAGCGGCATCTGAAGACCGCCTACGACATGACGCCCGAGGAGTATCGCGCGAAGTGGGGCCTCTCGGCCGACTACCCGATGGTCGCCCCCGCCTACGCGCGCAAGCGCCAGGAGCTCGCCAAGCAGATCGGCCTCGGCCGCAAGCCCAAGGCGAAGTGATCCCCCTCCCCCGCCGCCCGGTTGCACGGGCGCGGAGAGGGCGCTAAGGCAATCCGCGGCGCGCGGGGGCATCCCCCGCGCGCCGCGATGCATTTCCGGCCCCCGCGGCCGGGCGACCGGCGGACCGCGCGGCGGCCGCGTGCGAAGACCCTCGGCCCGGAGGCCCCCATGGCCAAGAAGCTGTTCGTGAAGACCTACGGCTGCCAGATGAACGTCTACGACTCCGAGCGCATGCACGGCGTCATGGCGGCCGAGGGCTACGAGCCGACCGACCGGGCGGAGGAGGCGGACCTGATCCTCCTCAACACCTGCCACATCCGCGAGAAGGCGGCCGAGAAGGTCTATTCCGAGCTGGGCCGCCTGAAACCCCTCAAGGAGGCGCGCCCGGACCTCAAGATCGGCGTCGCCGGCTGCGTCGCCCAGGCCGAGGGCGAGGAGATCCTGCGCCGCCAGCCCGCCGTCGACTTCGCCGTCGGCCCGCAGGCCTACCACCGCCTGCCCGCGCTGGTCGCGAACGGCGGCGTCGACACCGAGTTCCCGCTCGAGGACAAGTTCCTCCGCATGCCGGCCGCGCCCCGCAGGCGGGCCCCGACGGCCTTCCTGACCGTGCAGGAGGGCTGCGACAAGTTCTGCGCCTTCTGCGTGGTCCCCTACACCCGCGGGGCCGAGGTCTCGCGCCCCGCCGCCCGCCTGCTGGGCGAGGCCCGGGCGCTCGCCGAGCAGGGCGTGCGCGAGATCACCCTGCTGGGCCAGAACGTCAACGCCTACCACGGCGAGGGGCCAGACGGGGGCGACTGGACGCTCGCCCGCCTGCTGCGCGAGATCGCGGGGATCGAGGGGATCGAGCGGCTGCGCTACACGACCTCCCATCCCAACGACATGTCCGACGACCTGATCGCCGCCCATGGCGAGCTGGAAAAACTGATGCCCTACCTGCACCTGCCGGTGCAGTCGGGCTCGGACCGGGTGCTGAAGGCGATGAACCGCCGCCACCGGGCGGACGACTACCTGGCGCTCATCGAGCGGATCCGCGCCGCCCGCCCCGACATCGCCCTGTCGGGCGACTTCATCGTCGGCTTCCCCGGCGAGACCGAAGCCGAATTCGCCCAGACCCTCGCGCTCGCGGAGGCGGTCGGCTACGGATCGGCCTTCACCTTCAAGTATTCCTCCCGCCCCGGCACACCCGCGGCCGGCGTCGGCGAGCAGGTCCCCGAGCCGGTGAAGGACGAGCGTCTCGCCCGCCTGAACGCGGTGATCTCGCGCGACCAGAAGGCGTTCCAGACCTCGATGGTCGGGCGGCGCCTGCCGGTGCTGGTCGAGAAGGCCGGGCGGCTGGACGGGCAGATGGTGGGCAAGAGCCCCTGGCTGCACGCGGTCCACTTCCTCGCCCCGGCCGAAACCGCGGGACAGGTGGTGATGGTCGACGTGGTGGAAAGCGGGCCGAACTCGCTGTCGGGGCGGCTCGCGGCCTGAACGCGTGGCGCCTGGGGGCGGCTGCGGAAGACGCTCCCGACTCACCCAAGAACAGGGCCCGCGCCTGTCCTCCGGAGCCGTCTCTCGCTTCTGATGCCTGAGCGACTCGGCCGGAGGGGTCAAGGACGAGCCGCGCAAGCGCGGTCGCTTCGCGATCCTTGACCCCTCCGGCCGAGTCGCTCCGATCGGCATCAGCGAGAGACGGCTCCGGAGAACAGGCGCTCGGCAAGGGCCGCCGGCCGCGCGCCGGGGGCCCGGGGCGGGCGGCGCGCGGGCCGGCGGGCGCCTATCCTTTCGGGTAGGCGCGCCATGCGTTCGAGCGCGCCGGGCGCCCGGTCGCGCGCTCGGATCGCGCGGCGAAAGATGGCATCAACTCTTCAGCGAATTGATGCCGACCAGGAGCCCGCCATGACCACCCCCGACGCCGTTCTCGCCGACGCCCTGCCCTCGCTGCCCGCCGCGACGCTGGAGCGGCTGGCGCTGGCGGTCTCGACCCGCCTGCGGGGGCGGCTGGCGGCGGCCGAGCGGCGGCTGGCGGACGCGGGCCTGACCCTCGACGCCCGCCGGCTGCTGGAGGACCAGGCGCGCGAGCTGGAGTGGACGCTGACCCGCATCGACCTGCATGTGGCGATCGCCCGGGACCGGCGGGGCCTGTCGGTCGATCTCGACCCCGCCCTCCACGCCCTGCTGACCGCCGGCGGCAAGCTGGCGGCCTTCCCCGGCGCCCGCGCCGTCGCGCCCACGGTCCGCGCCGTCGCCGAGGCCGCCACCGCGGCCTGAGCCCCTCGCGGCCGGATCGCGCCGCCCTCGCGTCGATCCGGCCGCCGCGCGGGGCGCGGAGCCCGCCTCCGCCCCGCCCGGCCCCCGCGTCTCTCGCCCGACGCGCGGCCGCTCCCTGGCCCGTCCCTCCCCCGCCCGACCTGCCTTCGGGCGCGCGGAGCGGCGGGCCCTTTTTCCCCGCCCCCCGCCGCCGCGGCGCGGGTTTCCATCGCCCGGCTTTCCTCCTAGGCTCCGCCGCGCCGCAGCCGCCGGAGGGCCCATGACCGACCTAGTCGTCCGCAACGCCGTGATCCTGACCGCGGACCCTGCGGGAACCGTGATCGAGGGCGGGATCGCCGTCGAGAACGGCCGCATCACCGCCCTCGGCCAGGTCCCCGACCGCGCCCAGGAGGTGTTGGACGCCCAGGGCGGCCTGGTGATGCCGGGCCTGGTGAACACCCACTGCCACGCCGCCGACTGCCTGTTCCGCGGCCTGGTCGAGAACCTGCCGCTCGAGCCCTGGCTGCAGACCGTGTGGAAGGCCGAAGGCGCGATCCTCGACGCCGACACCTGCCGCCTCGGCGCGCGCCTGGGCTACGCCGAGCTGCTGCTCTCGGGCTGCACCTCGGTGATGGACATGTTCTGGCACCCCGAGAGCTCGGCCGCCGCGGGCGCCGAGCTGGGTCTGCGCGTCTCCACCGGCGGGCTGTTCTTCGACTTCCCCGGCATGGACGGCAAGACCGCGGACGACCGCCCGCGCGACGCCGAGGCGTTCTTCGAGGCCCACCCCCGGACCGACCGCCTGCTGCCCGGGACCTTCCCCCATGGCGCCTACACCGTCGGCCCCGAGAACCTGAAGCTGGCGAAGGCCATGGCCGACGCCCGCGGCGCCCTGTTCTCGGTCCACTGCGCCGAGACCGCGGTCGAGCAGGCGACGGTGCGCGACAGCTACGGGACCTCGGTGGTCCGGCACATGGACGCGCTGGGGATCCTGGACCCGCGCACGGTGCTGGCCCATTGCGTGCATTGCGACGACGAGGAGCTCGACATCCTCGCGCGCACGGGGGCGGTGGTGGCGCACAACCCGGTCTCGAACCTCAAGCTCGCCTCCGGCTTCGCGCGCATCCCCGAGATGCTGGAGCGCGGCGTCCACGTGACGCTGGGCACCGACGGGGCGATCTCGGGCAACGACATCGACATGTGGCAGGCGCTGCGGCTGGCCGCGACCCTGCACAAGGCGGCCTCGGGGCGGGCGGACGCGGTGACCACCCGCCAGGCGCTGGAGATGGCCACGATCAACGGCGCGAAGGCGCTGGGGATCGGGGGGCTCGCCGGCTCGCTGGAGGTCGGCAAGGCCGCGGACTTCCAGGTGCTCGACGTCTCGCGCCCCCATGCGGTGCCGATGTTCGACCCGATGACGCACGCGGTCTATTCCGCCTCCCGCTCCGACGTGGTGCATGTCTTCGTCGACGGCGAGTGGCGGGTGCGCGAGCGCGAGCTGGTGGTCTTCGACATGCGCGAGACCCTCGACGAGGTCCGCGCCCTGGTTCCCGCCATCAAGGCCTCGATCGCATGACCCCTTCCGCTCCCGCCCTCGCCCCCCGCCTCGCCGCCGCCGTCGAGGCGGCGACCCCGCGCCTCGGCGAAGCGCCCGAGATCGCGATGATCCTCGGCTCCGGCCTCGGCCAGCTCGCCGACGCGGTGGAGGGGGCGACGCATATCCCCTACGCCGAGATCCCCGGCTTCCCGATCTCCACCGCCCCCAGCCATGCCGGGCGTTTCGTGATCGGGCGGCTGTTCGGGCGGCGCGCGGCGCTGATGCAGGGGCGCGTGCACCTCTACGAGGGGTGGAGCGCCCAGGACGTGGCGCTGCCCGTGTGGTTGATGGCGGCGATGGGGGCGAAGACGCTGGTGGTGACCAACGCCGCCGGCGCGCTGAACCCCGCGCTGAAGCCCGGCGTTCCGATGCTGATCGAGGATCACCTGAACCTCACCGGGCAGAACCCGCTGATCGGCCCCAACGACGACGCGCTCGGCCCCCGCTTCCCCGACATGAGCCGCGCCTATGCGCCGGAGCTGCGCGAGCTCGCCCGCGACGCGGCGATGAAGATCGGCGAGGATCTGCCCGCCGGCATCTACGCCGGCATCACCGGCCCCTCGCTGGAAACCTCGGCCGAGCGGCGCTGGCTGCGCGCCTCGGGCGGCGACGCGGTGGGCATGTCGACGGTGCTGGAGGTGATCGCGGCGAACCACGCCGGCATGAAGGTGCTGGGCCTCTCGGCGATCACCAACGCCGCCGACGGCGGCCCCGAGCAGCAGCCCGACACCATCGAGGAGGTGCTGGAGAACGCCGCCCGCGCCGGCGCCCGCATCGCCCGCCTGGTCGAGGCCCTGGCCCCCGACCTGCCCTGACGCCGGCGGGTCCCGGGCCCCTGCCCGGGGATCCCTGCCCCAGGCGCCCTGTCCGCGCCCCTCGCGTTTTCCGGGCCCGTCCGGGCAGCCCTATCACGCGCACGCTTGATTTCCGCCGCCCGCCGGGGCGACCATCGCGACGCCCCCCGCCGAGACCGGAGGTCGCCATGACCGACCGCCCATCCGCCCCGCCCGTCGCCTCGCTTCTCGACCTGACCGGACGCCGGGCGCTCGTCACCGGCGCCTCCGGCGGCCTCGGCGCGGCGCTGGCCGCGCGGCTCGCCGAGGCGGGGGCGGAGGTGGTGCTCCAGGCCCATGCCAACCACTCCGCCGCCGAGGCGCTGGCCGCGCGCCTGCGCGAGGCGGGACGCGCGGCGCGGGCGGTGCGCGCCGACCTCTCGGACCCCGCGCGGATCCCGACGCTGGTGGGCGGGGCCGGGCCGCTCGACCTGCTGGTGCATGCCGCGGCCCGCCAGGACCTCGCCCCCCTCTCCGACGCCGCGGCGTGGGAGGCGGTGATGGCCGTCAACCTCTCCGCCGCCCGCGCCCTGCTCGCCGCCTTCGCGGCCCAGGCGGAGGCGCCGGAGGGGCGCGCGGCCCTGCTGGTGTCCTCGATCGAGGGGGCGCGCGCGGCGCCCGGGCACGGGGCCTACGCCGCCTCCAAGGCGGGGCTCGAGATGCTGGCGAAGGCCGCGGCGCTGGAGTTCGCGCCGATGCGGGTCAACGCGCTGGCCCCCGGCCTGATCGACCGCCCCGGGCTGGAGGCTCGGTGGCCCGAAGGGCTGGCGCGCTGGCGCGCGGCGGCCCCGCTCGGGCGCCCCGGCGCGCCGGAGGAGGTGGCTGACGCGGCGCTGTTCCTGCTGTCGGACGCCGCGCGCTTCGTCACCGGCGCGACGCTGACCGTCGACGGCGGCGTCTCGGCCGGGCCGGGCTGGTAGCGGGCCGCGTCCGGAGACGGGGACGCCGTCCCACCCAGCGAATTCGTGAACCGTTCGGCGCCGTGCGGCCGCGCGGGGGCCCAAGTCCCCGTTCGCGCCCGCCGCGCCGCGTGCTATGATTCACTCCGAAACCGGCCAGCCGGCGCAGACCGGCGGCCCGAGGCGAAAGGCGTTGCGATGACCCCCCTTCGGCGTTCCCGCCGACCCGCCGGGCTTGCCCTGGCGACGGCGCTGCTTTTGAGCTCCACCGCGCTTCCCGCGCTGGCCTTCCCGCAACGCTCCGAGGGCGCGCGCTTCGTCCCCGTGGCCGAGGCGGTGCGCGCCGACCAGTGGGCGGCGGCCTTCCAGTACGCCGAGGCGACCCGCGACCCGGCCGCCATGGACTATGTCCGCTGGCGCTGGCTGTCGGCCGGCGAGGGCGGCTTCTTCGACGCGCGCGACTTCCTCGCCCGCAACCCCGACTGGCCGCAGACCGACATGATCCGCCGCGAGGCGGAGCGGAAGATGCCCCTCAACCTGCGCCCCTCGGAGGTGACGGCCTTCTTCGCGGGCCAGACCCCGCTGACCGGCTCCGGCGCCCTGGCGCTGGCCCAGGCGCAGCTCGCCGACGGCCAGACCCAGGCCGCGCGCGACACCGCCGTCTACGCCTGGCGCGAGAAGTCGCTGACCCCGGACGAGGAATCGCGCCTGCTGGCGAACTGGGGCGGCGTGCTCGCCCCTTATCATGTCGAGCGGCTCGACATGCTGCTGTGGCGCGGCCTGACCGGCGAGGCGGAGCGGATGCTCGGCCGCGTCGACGCCGCCCACCAGGCGCTGGCGCGCGCGCGCATCTCGCTGCGCCGCGGCGACCCGGGCGTCGACACGCTCGTCGCCCGGGTGCCGGCGGCGCTGGCCGGCGACGCCGGCCTCGCCTACGAGCGCTTCCGCTGGCGCGAGAAGCACGGCCTGCGCGACAGCGCCGAGCAGATGATGCGCGAGCGCTCGACCTCCGCCGCCGCCCTGGGCCGGCCCTCGGCCTGGGCCGACGAGCGCATCGACATGGTGCGCGAGGACCAGCGCGCCGGGCGCTACCGGCAGGCCTACCTGCTCGCCGCCCAGCACCACCTGAGCCCGTCCGACGGCTACGACTACAACGAGCTGGAGTGGCTCGCCGGCTGGATCGCGGTGCGCTGGCTGAACGATCCCGCCGCCGCCCAGGCCCATTTCGCCCGCTTCCTCGAGACGGTGGACACCCCCATCAGCCTCGGCCGCGGCTGGTACTGGATGGGCCGCGCGCGGGAGGCGGCGGGCGACGCCGCGGGCGCCAAGCGGGCCTATCTCGAGGGCGCCCGCTGGCAGACCAGCTTCTACGGCCAGCTCGCCGCCGAGCGGGCGGGGGCCGACGCCGACGCCTCGCTCTCGGGCGTCGACGCGCCGACCGACTGGCGCAACGCCGCGGCGATCGAGTCGAACCAGGTCCGCGCCGGCGTGCTGCTGCACTGGGCGGGCGAGCGGGGGCGCAGCCACTGGCTGCTGACCAACGCCGCCGCCGAGGCGCGCAACCCCCGCGACCAGGCCGCCATCGCCCACCTGGCGCTGGAGCTCGACCGGCCCGAGATCGCCGTGCGCGCCGCCAAGATGGCGGCGAACGGGGGCATCGTGCTGCCCACGCCCTACTACCCGGTGGTCGACCTCGCCGACGCCTCCGGCCCGGTGCCCCCGGCGCTGGCGCTGGCGATCGCGCGCCAGGAAAGCGAGATGAACCCCGAGGCGATCTCCCACGCCGGCGCGCGCGGGCTGATGCAGCTGATGCCGGGCACGGCGAAGCTGGTCGCCGGGCGCCTGGGGATGCCCTACGACCTGAACCGGCTGACCGCGGACTGGCGCTACAACGCCCGGCTCGGCACCGACTACCTCGCCGGGCTGATCGACGACTTCGGCTCCTGGCCGCTGGCGGCGGCGGGCTACAACGCCGGCCCCAACCGCGTGCGCCAGTGGATCGCGGCCTTCGGCGACCCCCGCTCGGGCCGCATGGACATGGTCGACTGGATCGAGACGATCCCCTTCGACGAGACCCGCAACTACGTCCAGCGGGTGATGGAAGGGGTGCATGTCTACGAGGCCCGCCTCTCCGGCCGCGCCCAGGCGCCCGAGCTGACCGCCCTGCTCCAGCGCTGAAGCCCCGCCGCCGCGCGCCGAGCCGCGCGGCGGACGCCCCGCCCGCGCGCCCTGCAAAGGGCGGCGGGACCGCTCAGGCGCTCCCGTCCCCCAGGGTCCGCTTAGGCGCTCCCATCCTCCAGGGTCCGCTCAGGCGCTCCTGTCCCCCAGGGTCCGCTCAGGCGCTCCTGTCCCCCAGGGTCCGCTCAGGCGCTCCCCGCCCCCACGACGCCCCCCGCAAAAGAAAGCCGCGCCTCCCCGGAAGGAGGCGCGGCTCCGGCTGCGACCGGAAACTCGCGTCGGGGTTCGGGCGGTCCTCCCGCCCCGGGGCCCCGCGAGGGGGACGGTCGGGCGGGGCGATGCGGCCGCGCAGCGGACGCGAGGGCCGCCCGGCCCCCCGCCCTGCCGCGGGTCACTGCACCAGGGCGCCGCCCAGGATCACCCGCTCCTCGCCGTTCAGCGAGACGGTGGGGATGAAGGCCTCCAGCTCCGTGCCGCAGCCCGCGATCTGCGCGTTGCCGCCGATGTGCACGGTCGAGGAGGCCTCGACGTAGATCCCGCCCGAGGACTTGAACGACCCGCCCGGGTGGAACTGCGGCGCCGCGCCGATGAAGCCGTAGGTCCAGTCCAGCGGGCTCGACCCGCCCAGCGAGATCCGCTCCTTGGAGAACATGTAGACGTCGAACTCGCCGTCGTCGCAGTAGTGGTCCGGTTCCCCGTAGGAGGCGGAGCCCGAGAAGTTGAGCTGCCCCTCGCCGAAGAAGAACACGTCGTTGAAGTGCAGCCGCGGCCCGCCGCCCATGCCGATCTGGCCCTTGGCGATCACCGCGATGTTCTGGGCGTCGACCTTGCCGGCCATCTGCATGCCGTGGTTGACCATGTAGATCGTGTAGGGCTCGAAGTCGCCCGGCTGCACGGTCCACCACCACTGGTCGACCTGCACCACCTTCGCCGCGCCCGTCGCCGGGTTCTTCACGAAGTCCGGCAACAGGTCGCCCGAATAGGTCGAGACCCCGGAGGTGTAGAGCGCCGCCCACAGGTCGTCGAACATCGTGTTCAGGATCGGCAGCACCAGCGGCTCGATATGCACGGGCTCGGTCACCTTCACCTCGGCCTCGCCCGCGGGGCTGTCGACGTCCACGTCGCCGATGGTGATGTTCTCGGGATAGAAGGAGGAGATGCGCACGTCGTCGGTGAAGTAGGACGAGCCGCCGAAGTGCACCGAGACCTCGCCATGCACGCAGACCCCGTCGGTCAGCGTGTTGTTGCCGCCCATCTGGAAGTCCTGGGTCGAGATCAGGATCGCGCCGGGGCACAGGCTCTGCGAGCCCGAGCCGACGCCCGAGCGCACCCGAGCGGTGGAGGCGGCGGAGATGTGCCAGCCGTCCTTGCCCATCAGCCCGACCAAGAAGGTCGGCACGTCGAGGCCCGCGCCCGCGCCCCGCGCCGCGGTCACCCGGACCGCATCGTAGGGCGTGTCGCCGGGCACGAAGCTGTTGGTCTCCGCGTCCCAGGCGCCGAGCTGCACCATGCTGGGCAGGATCACCGTGCCGTTGCCCTCGACCGGCATGTTCACCGCCGAGAGGGCGATCGCCGCCGTGCGCGCGGCGTCGCCGTCGGGCAGCTCGCGCACCGCGGCCAGCGCCGAGGCGTCGGCGGTGGCCTGCAGCAGCGCCCGGATCCGGTAGGCGTTGGAGACGTCGAGCGTGAAGCCCGAGATCACCATCATCATGGTCATCCAGAAGATCGACCAGACCGAGGCCGATCCGCTTTCGTCCTCGGCGAGGCGCCGCGCGCGCCCGCGAAAGGTGAGCAGGGCGAGCCGGGTCATCGATCCGGCCCTCAGCTCGACGCGCTCGCCGCGGCCTCGTCGACCATGGTGATCGAGGCGGACAGCGAATTGTCGCCGGTCAGGAAGAAGCTGAAGATCACGACTTCGCTGAACGGCAGGGAGACCGAGGCGTTCACATAGCCGCCGTTGATCGAGACGGCGGCGGCGCCGGCGGAGTCGGGGGCGAACTGGCTGCGCACGAAGGCCTCGGCCTCGGCCTCGGTCGCGATGCCGAGCGAGGCGGTGCGCGCCATGTCGATGAGCTGGGTCTGCTTGTGCATGAGGAGGGCCGCGTCGGTGGCGACGCCGAAGATCATGAAGAAGATCGGCAGCCAGAGGGCGAATTCGACCGTGGTCGACCCCTCGCGGTCCTGCAGCAGCGCGCGGATGCGCTTGAACACACTCATGATGTCCCTCCGGACAACGCTTACGCTCTACCCGGCCGAGGGCATACGCGGTCATCTACGCACTGTCTGACCGTTCCCCTCGAGCCGGTCCGTCGGTCCCGTCGCGTCCACGAAACAGTTCATGAACAGGACGAAGACTCGCCGACCGACATTCATATTAGACTTTTTCCCGCAGGCAGCAAGGCTCCGCGTGGTTAATCGATGACGCACCTTGTGCGCAGCGCGATTCTGGAAACAGTCGTGCACCTATCGTATCCGAACGGCCCAAGGCAGCCGTTTCGTTCAGTCGACGTTAACGTAACGTTCATTTGAGCGACATCTTACAATACGATTTCGGGCACGCTGCTGAACGCGGCCTTCAGGGAATCGGACCAGGCGCCCGAGACCTTCTGGAACTCCGGGTCGTCCTGCTCCATCCGCCGGCGGACCGAGAATCGGAGCTCCCCCGCCGGCAGCACCGCGAGATCCAGCGGCATGCCCACCGACAGGTTCGAGCGCAGGGTCGAATCCATCGACACGAAGGCCGCCTTCAGCGCCTGGGGCATCGGCGTCTCGGGGGTGATCACCCGGTCGAGGATCGGCTTGCCGTACTTGTGCTCGCCGATCTGGAAGAAGGCGGTGTCCTCGGTCGCCTCGATGAAGTTGCCCGCCTCGTAGATCAGGAACAGCCGCGGCCGCCCGCCCTTGCGCTGGCCGCCCAGGATCAGCGTGGCCCCGGCCCGGGCGCCGGTCTCCTCGAGCTGCTCGCGATAGCGCTTCTGCTGCGCGGCCATGGCGTCGCCGACGAGCTGGGCGGCGCGGAACATGGTCGAACAGGTGAGCAGGCTCTCGACGTCCTCGCCGGCCTCGGCCCTGGCGCAGGCCTCGTTCAGCGCGGTGACCACGCCCTGGGTGATCGAGAGGTTGCCCGCCGTCATCAGGCACAGCGCCCGCTCGCCCGGCCGCTCCCAAGTGAACATCTTCCCGAAGCGGGAGATGTTGTCCAAGCCCGCGTTGGTGCGCGTGTCCGACAGCATCACCAGCCCGGCGTTCAGCCGCAGCCCCACGCAATAGGTCATCTCGGGCTCCTCCGGCCGTGCGCGCCGCGCGCGGGGGGTCGATAGACGAAGGCGCGCGCCATGTCACGCGAGTCGGCCCGCCCGGCGGGCCTGCGGCCGGGCGCTACTGCACCAGCGTGCCGCCGGCGACCGCGGGCAGGCCTTCCTCGATCACCACCTGCTCGTAGTGGCCGCTCAGCGCCTCGGGGCAGCCGGCGATGTCGATGTTCCCGCCGAGCTGGATGGTCGCGTCCGCCTCCAGGTAGAGGCCGCCCGCGCTCTTCATCGCGCCGCCCGGGGCGATCGAGGGGGCCGCGGCCATCAGCCCGTAGACCCACGACGAGCCGCCCCAGCCGCCCAGCGAGATCGAGTCGGTCGAGAACAGATAGGCGTCGTAGACCCCCGCCTCGCACCAGGTCTCCGGGTCGCCGTAGCCGATGTCGCCCGAGAAGTTCAGCATCCCGCTGCCGAAGAAGAAGACCTTGTCGAACTGCAGCGACGGCCCGCCGCCCACGCCGATCTGGCCGCGCGCGATGATCGCCACGTTCTGCGCGTCGACCCCGCCGGCGAGCTGCATGCCGTGGTTGACCATGTAGATCGTGTAGGGCTTCAGGTCCCCCGGCTGCACCGTCCACCACCACTGGTTCACCCGCTGGATCCGGGCCAGGCCGGTGGCGGGGTCCTTCACGAAGTCCGGCAGCAGGTCGCCCCCGTAGGAGGAGACCGAGCTCGCATAAAGCGTGTCCCACAGCGCATCGAACATCGCCGGAAGCTGGGGCGTGATCACGGGCGAGAGGCTCTGCTCGGCGATCACCTCCTCGCGCGGGGCCGAACCGGCGACGACGTGGCCGATGTAGATCGTGTCCGCGTCCGCGGCCGAGACCCGCGCCCCCGGCTCGAAGCGGTCGCCGCCGCCGAAATGCACGCCGGTCTCGCCGTGCACGCAGGTTCCCTCGCGCAGCTCGTTGGAGCCGCCGGCCTGGATCGAGTCCCCGCTCAGGATCAGCGCCCCCGGGCAGAGGTTGGTCATCTGCCCCGAGCCGCTGGAGCGCGCCCGCGCCGTGGAGGAGGCCGCCACGTGCCAGTCGTCGCGGCCGATCAGGCCGACGAGGAAGGTGGGCACCGGCAGGCCCCCGTCGCCGCCGCGCGCCGCGGTCACGCGCACGGCGTCGGCGGCGGGATGGCCCACGACGAAGCGGCCGGTCTCGCCGCGCCAGCTGCCGATCTCGACCATCGGGCCGCGGATCACCTCGCCGTGCTCGTCCGGGGGCATGTTGATGCGCGCCAGCGCCAGCGCCGCGTCGCGGGCCGCGTCCTCGTCGGGCAGCGCCCGCACCGCCGCCAGCGCCGAGGCGTCGGCGGTGGCCTGCAGCAGGGCGCGGATCCGGTAGGCGTTGGCGACGTCGAGGGTGAAGCCCGAGACGATCATCATCATCATCGTCCAGAACAGCGCCCAGACGCTCGCCGCCCCGCGCTCGTCGCGGGCCAGCCGGCGCAGGCGCCGGGCGAGGCCGCGCGCGGGCCGCGCGCCGGGGGTCCGGCCCCGCGACGACGAATGCGGCCGCGCCGCGCCGACGCGGGCGCCTGCGCCCGCACCGCGGGCGACGCTCCTGAATGACATCACCGTAACCCCGATCGGGAGACCTGCCGCCGACGGCGGGCGGACCGGCGGCGCCGAGGCCGGCCGTTCCCCAACGACCGATCCCCGTCCTGCTGCGTCCCGCGCCCGACCGGCGGCGAACCCAGGTCTCCGCCCTGCGCTCTGACGCCGACGTTAACCTTGAATTCATCTTCAAACAACACTTCCGGTCGGCGTCACGGCATCGCGGCGCCCCGGGGGGACGCGCCGCGGCCGGGATGCGGGGCCGGACGGATCTCGGCGGGCGGGACCGGGCGGCGGGCGCCCGGCTGCGGCCGGGCTCCCTCCGCCGGCGGCCTCACTGCTGCTGGGTCTGGACCTGGGCGGCGGGGGAGATGCGCACCTCCGCCTCCAGCGTCTCCTCGACCGCGCCGGTGATCGAGCCGCGGATCGGAGCGGCGTCGCGCGCGTCGAGCCCGCCCACCAGCCGCACGTAGCGCTCGGTCGGGCAGACCTGGTTGGCGGCGTCGAAGCCGACCCAGCCGAAGCCCTCGACGAAGGCCTCGGCCCAGGCGTGGGTCTCGTGGATCTCTCCGTCCTCGCCGGCGCCGACGAACTCCTCGGTGGCGAGCAGGTAGCCCGAGACGTAGCGCGCCGGGATGCCCAGCGATCGGGCGGCGGAGATGAAGACGTGGGCATGGTCCTGGCAGACCCCCGCCCCCATCGCCAGCGCCCGGGCGGCGGAGGTGTCGGCGTCGGTGGCGCCGGGCTTGTAGTCGACCGCCTCGCGCACCGCCGCGCTCAGCGCGTGCAGGGTGGCCAGCGTGCCGTCGTCGCCGGCCGTGGCCGCGGCCTCGGCGGCCAGCTCGCAGATCGCGTCGTCGGCCCGGGTCAGCTCGGTCTCGCGCAGGAACACGCCCGAGGCGCGCTGCCGGCCGAGGCCGCGGACCACGCCCGCGCTCTCGGTCGTCTCGACCACGCCTTCGGCCACGATCTCGACCCCCGCGACCGGCCCGCCCGAGTGCCACTGCCCGGTCTGGTCGCCGAAATCGTCGGTCAGCAGCGGGCTCACCGGCGCGCCGTTGACCGAGATCTTCCACTCGAGCGTCTTCTGCCCCTCGAATTCCGACGGCCACAGCCGCAGGCGCAGCGCCAGCTTCAGGGCCTCGGGCTCGAAGGCGTAGACCGTCTTGTGACGGATGCTCAGGCGCATGCGCCCTCTCCCTTCAGAAATGGTAGGCGCGGCTGATCTCGCCCGACAGGCGGGCGTTGACGCCCAGCGCCTCGGAGACGAACTCGTGCAGCCCCTGCTGGAACACCTCGCCCATGGCGACCCCCTCCAGCCGGTCCATCATGGCCCGGGCGGTGTCGTGGCAGGCGTGGCGGTCGCCGTATTCCCGCTCCAGGCTGTTCAGCCCGGACAGGATCTGGCGGTAGCAGTAGCTCAGCGAGCGCGGGAACTTGCGGTTCAGCAGCAGGAAGTCGGTGATCTGCCAGGGCGCGTAGTCGCCGCGGTAGACATGGTGGAAGGCCCGCGTGGCGGAGGTCGCGTGCAGCACCGAGGTCCACTGGTGGTGGTCCCGGCCGCCGCCGACCACGTCGGTCTCGGGCAGCAGCACGAAATACTTCACGTCCAGCAGGCGCAGGGTCATGTCGGCGCGCTCGACGCAGCCGCCGATGCGCATGAAGTCCCAGCCGTCGTTGCGCAGCATCGAGGTCTGGGCCGCCCCGCGCAGCAGGTTCGCCCGCCGCTTGGTCCAGTCCAGCAGCTCCGGCAGCTCGCGCCGCAGCGAGGCGGCGGTGTCGTCCACCCCCTCCAGCCTGCGCCAGCCGTCGTTGAGCGATTCCCACATCTCGCGGGTCAGCGCGGTGCGCACCGCCTTGGCGTTGGCCCGCGCCTGCGCGAGGCAGGAGCGGATCGAGTTGGGGTTTTCGGGATCCAGCACCAGCGCGCGCGCCGCCTGCACCTCCGAGATCCGCTCGCCGGGCCCGAACAGGTCCGAGCAGCCGCAGGAGGCGACGACCGAGCGCCACTCGTCCCGCTCCCCCGCGCCGGGCAGCATCGCCATGCGCTGCCCCATCTCCATCAGGCGGGCGACGGATTCCGCGCGCTCGATGTAGCGCGACATCCAGTAGAGGTTCTCGGCCGTCCGGCTCAGCATCTCGACATCCCCTCGCCGCTGGCGGCGATCGTTCCCGCGCCGCTTGCGGCGATCGTTCCCGCGCCGCTCCCGGCGTGCGTTCCGGTTCCCGTCATTCGCTCAGCACCCAGGTGTCCTTGACCCCTCCGCCCTGGGAGGAGTTGACCACCAGCGAGCCCTCGCGCAGCGCCACGCGCGTCAGCCCGCCCGGCACCAGCCGCATCTGCTGGCCCACCAGGCAGTAGGGCCGGAAGTCGACATGGCGCGGCGACACGCCCCCCGGGGCCAGCGTCGGCGTGGCCGAGAGGTCCAGCGTCGGCTGGGCGATGAAGTCGGAGGGGTCGGCCTCGATGCGCTTGGCGTAGGCCTCGCGCTCCTCCTTGGTGGCCTTGGGCCCGATCAGCATCCCGTAGCCGCCCGAGCCGTGCACTTCCTTGACCACCAGCTCGTCGAGATGCTCCAGCACGTACTTGCAGCTGTCCGCCTCGGCGCAGCGCCAGGTGGGCACGTTCTCGAGGATCGGGGTCTCGTTGAGGTAGAAGCGGATCATGTCGGGGACGAAGGTGTAGACCGCCTTGTCGTCCGCCACGCCTGCGCCCGGCGCCGAGCACAGCGTCACCCCGCCCGCGCGGTAGGCGTCGAAGATGCCGGGCACGCCCAGCAGGCTGTCCGGCCGGAAGCTGAGCGGGTCGATGTAGTCGTCGTCGATGCGCCGGTAGATCACGTCGACCCGGGTCGGGCCGCGGGTGGTGCGCATCCACACCTTGCCGTCGTCCACGAACAGGTCCTGCGGCTCCACCAGCTCGACCCCCATCAGGTCGGCGAGGAAGGAGTGCTCGTAATAGGCCGAGTTCAGCGGCCCCGGCGTCATCACCACGCAGTTGGGATCGCCCTTGCAGGCCGGCGGCGCGACCTCCTCCAGCGTCTTGCGCAGCTCGTCGGGATAGTCGTCCACCGGCTCGACGAGGCCCCCGTCGAAGAGCTCGGGGAACATGCGCATCATGATCTCCCGGTTCTCCAGCATGTAGGAGACGCCGGACGGCGTGCGGCAGTTGTCCTCCAGCACCTGGAACGAGCTCGGGCCCGTGCGCACGATGTCGATGCCCACGATGTGGGAATAGACCTTCCCCGGCGGCTCGACGCCCATCATCTCGGGCAGGAAGGCCTTGTTGCGGTAGACGAGCTGCGCGGGCACCACGCCCGCGCGCAGGATCTCGCCACGGTGGTAGACGTCGTAGAGGAAGGCGTTCAGCGCGCGGGCCCGCTGACGGATGCCCCGGTCCAGCCGGCGCCACTCGGCGGCGGCGAAGACGCGGGGGATCAGATCGAAGGGGATCAGGCGTTCCGGATCGCCGCCCTCTCCGTAGACCGCGAAGGTGATGCCGATGCGGCGGAAGATGGCCTCGGCCTCCTCCGATCGGCGGTGGAGAAGCTCGACCCCGGTGGCCTCGAGCCATTTCGCGACGTCCTCGTAAGGTTCGCGAAGCTTGCCGTCCGATCCGGACATCTCGTTGAACACGGTCCGTCCCCTGCCGTTTGCCTAAAGCCTTAACACGGAGCCAATCAGAGACGCGGAAGCAGGCAAGGTCAAGGGCGCCCCGATCCCGCCCCCGCGCCCCCGGCGCGGCGCGCCGCCGCAAGCCGCCCCCGCCGGGCCGCGCCCCGCCGCCGCCGGGGCGGCCCGCGGGGCGCCGGCGCGGGGCGCCCGGTCCGCCGTCGCCCCCGGCGGCACGATTCCTGCTGCGGCACGATTCCTGCTAGGGTCCGGGGCGACGGCCTGCCTCCGGTTTCACCTGCCGGCGGCCGGTATGCGTCGATTTCGCCCAGCCTGCCCGGCGACAATCGTTCACGCCGGGTCTATAGGAGGGGCCCCGAACGCTCCGCGCCCTCCCGGACCCGCCGGACGGGCGCGCCCGAACCCACCGCGATGGGAGCCATCATGCGCCGCCTCCGCAACGTCAAGATCGTCGCCACGCTTGGCCCCGCCTCCTCCGACCGGACCGTGATCCGCGCCCTGGTCGAGGCCGGGGCGGACGTGTTCCGCCTGAACATGTCCCACGGCAGCCAGGAGGAGATCGCCGCGCGCCACCGCATCATCCGCGAGGTGGAGCATCAGACCGGCCGCCCGATCGGCATCCTCGCCGACCTGCAGGGGCCCAAGCTGCGCGTCTCCCGCTTCAAGGACGGCAAGGCCGAGCTGCAGGACGGCCAGAAATACCGCATCGAGCTGGGCAAGGAGCTCGGCGACGCCGAGCGCGCCTTCCTCCCCCATCCCGAGATCTTCAAGGCGCTCAAGCCCGGCTCGCGCCTGCTGATCAACGACGGCCAGATCCGCCTGCGGGTCGAGCAGTGCGACGCGAAATCCGCCGACGCCATCGTCGAGGTCGGCGGCACGATCTCCGACCGCAAGGGCGTGAACGTGCCCGACGTGGTGCTGCCGATCCCCGCCCTGACCGCCAAGGACAAGGACGACCTCGAGTTCGTGTGCAACCTGGGCGTCGACTGGCTGGCGATGAGCTTCGTGCAGCGCGCCGACGACGTGGCCGAGGGCCAGCGCCTGGCCGCCGGGCGCGCCGCCGTGCTCGCCAAGATCGAGAAGCCGGCGGCGGTGGACGACATCGACTCGATCCTCGCCGAGGCCGACGGGATCATGGTCGCGCGCGGCGACCTGGGCGTCGAGATGCCGGTCCACAAGGTGCCCGTGATCCAGCGCCGCCTGATCACCACCGCCCAGCACGCGGGCAAGCCGGTGATCGTGGCGACCCAGATGCTCGAGAGCATGATCAACGCCCCCGTGCCCACGCGGGCCGAGGTCTCGGACGTCGCCACCGCCATCTACGACGGCGCCGACGCGGTGATGCTCTCCGCCGAATCCGCCGCCGGCGACTATCCGGTCGAGGCGGTCGCCACGATGAACTCGGTCGCCGAGGAGGTCGAGCGCGACCCCCATTTCCGCGTGCGGATGGAGGCGCTGCGCCCCGCCGCCCGTCCCCGCGTCGCCGACGCGATCGCGGCGGCCGCGCGCGAGGTGGCCGAGACCACGGACATCAAGGCCATCGCCTGCTTCACCCACGGCGGCACCACCGCCCAGCTGGTGGCCCGCGAGCGGCCCCGCGTCCCGATCCTGGCCCTGACCCCCTCCACCCGCTCCGCCCGCCGCATGGCGCTGGTGTGGGGCATGCACTGCATCCTCACCCACGAGGTGGAGCGCTTCAAGCTGGCGGTGGTCTCCGCCGCCCGCGCCGCCCGCGACCACGGCTTCGCCACCGAGCAGGACCGCATCGTGGTCGTCGCCGGCATCCCCTTCAACGTCGCCGGCACCACCAACATCCTGCGCGTCGCCCCCGTCGACGAGCGCCTGATCTACGAGGGCGAGCCCGAGTAACCCTCCCCCTCCTCCCGAGGGCGCGGCCCCCGCGCCCTCGCTCCCCGATCCCTCCCCCACGCCCGCCCCACGCCCCCGCGCCGCAAGCGCCTCCGAGAGCGCCTGTTCTCCGGAGCCGTCCATCGCGGATGCCGATCAGAGCGAGTCGCCCCCGGGGGTCAAGGATCGCGCAGCGACCCCGCGAAGCGGGGCTTGTCCTTGACCCCCGGGGGCGACTCGCTCAGGCATCGGAGGCGATGGACGGCTCCGGAGGACAGGCGCGGGCGTATTGTTCTCGGGTGAGTCAGGAGCCCGCCGGAGGCTCCCCCGCCGCCCCCGCTTGACTCCCGCCCCCGCATCCGCCATAGCCCGCCCTCCTGAGACGGGAGGGCCGGCCGGTACGGGCTGCCGCGTCCTTCCAGAACAGCCTCCGCCGGGATCGCCCGGGCCGGGGGCGCCCCTTTCGAGGAGCCGAAAATGCCCAAGATGAAGACCAAGGCCTCTGCCAAGAAGCGCTTCAAGGTGAGCGGTTCGGGCAAGGTCATCGCCGCCCAGGCCGGCAAGCGCCATGGCATGATCAAGCGCTCGACCAAGTTCATCCGCAACGCGCGCGGCACCACGGTGCTGTCCGATGCGGACGCCAAGATCGTGAAGCTGTACCTGCCCTACGCGCGCTGAGGAGTCTGAGGGATGTCCCGAGTCAAACGCGGCGTCACCGCCCACGCCCGCCACAAGAAGGTCCTCGACGAGGTCAAGGGCCACTCCGGCCGTCGGAAGAACGTCTTCCGCATCGCCAAGCAGTCGCGCGACAAGGCGCAGGAATACGCCACCCGCGACCGCAAGCGCCGGAAGCGCACGTTCCGCGCCCTGTGGATCCAGCGCATCAACGCCGGCGTCCGCGCGATCGACGCCGACCTGACCTATTCGCGCTTCATCAACGGCCTGGCCCTGTCGGGCATCGAGGTGGACCGCAAGGTGCTCTCCGATCTCGCCATCCGCGAGCCGGAGGCCTTCGCCGCCATCGTCGCCAAGGCCAAGGCCGCCCTGGCCTGACCGCCGGCGCGACCGTCTGAATTCGACGCCCCGCGGGACCTCCCCGCGGGGCGTTCTCGTTCGCCCGCCGGACAGGGCGCTCCGGCCCGCCGCTCCCCCCGGGGCGCAGCCCGTCGACGGGGACGCAGGGCGGGGCGGCCGCGGCCGCGCAGCGGACGCGCCGGGCCGCCCGCGTCCGCGGGCCTCAGGTCTCGGTGCGCAGGGGCGCCGCCGCCTTCTCCGCCGCCCGCCGCAGCAACGAGCGCCGCCGCCAGCGCCGCAGGTCGACGGGCAGGCAGCGCCCCTTGTCCTCCTCGAAATGGGCGTCGAGCCGCGCCGTCATCTCCGCGTCCAGCAGGTTCAGCGACAGCTCGTGATCCTTCAGCCGCGAGCGCTGGTTGAAGTTCGCCGAGCCGATCGAGGCCAGCCGCCCGTCCACCGTGATCAGCTTGGCGTGCAGCATCGTGGGCTGGAAGCGCATCAGGTTCACGCCGGCGCGCATCAGGTCCGACCAGAACTCCGAGCCCGCCAGCTCCGACAGGCGCTTGTCGATGATCGGGCCGGGCATCATCACCTCGACCTCCACGCCCCGCTCGGCCGCCTCGATCAGCAGCCGCGCCATGGTCGCGTCGGGCGAGAAATAGGGGGTGCAGATCCGCAGCCGCCGCCGCGCCAGCCGGATCAGGGCGTTGTGCAGCCGGGCGATGGAGTTCATCCCCACCGAGGCCCCCGCCGGCACCACCTGCACCAGCGCGCCCCCGGCCGCGTCCACTCCCGGCCGCGCGCGGGAGGGCGTGGGCGCCACCGAGAACAGCGGCCCCAGGTCGCCGCCCGCCTCCATCCAGTCCTCGTAGAAGGCCGCCCGCAGGCCGGCCACCGCCGGACCCCGGATCCGGAAATGGGTGTCGCGCCAATGCTCGGGCGCCTCGGCGTCGCCCTCCCATTCCGAGGCGATGCCGACCCCGCCCGCGAAGCCCACGCGCCCGTCGACGATCAGCACCTTGCGATGGGTGCGATGGGCGCTGCGCCACAGCCGCCAGGTGGTCAGGGGGCGGAACCAGCGCACCTGGACGCCGGCCTCCTCCATCATCCGCAGGTGCTCGCGGTCCATCGGCCGGGCCCCGAATCCGTCGAGCACCACCAGCACCTCGACCCCGGCGCGCGCCCGCTCGGCGAGCGCCTCGGCGAAGCGGTCGGCGATCTCGCCGGTCCAGTAGACGAAGGTCAGGAACTCGATCCGCCGCCGGGCCTGGGCGATGCCCTCCAGCATGGCGGGGAAGATCTCCACCCCGTTGCGCAGCACGTCGATGCGCGCGCCATGGCTGAAGGGGGCGCCCACCGCGCTCTCCAGCGCCAGCGCCAGCCGCCGGGCGGCGGGATCGTGCAGGGCGTGGGCGGGGCGCGACAGATTGGGCAGGTCCTGGGGCATGACGCTCGGTTCTGGCTGCGGAGAGGCGAAGACGTAGCATGGAAACCCGCCCCGAAGCGCGGATCGACGCAGATGTGGCGGCCGCGATGGGCGATGCCGCGGCCGGCTCTTGGCGAGACCGTGGCGGCCCCCCGCCCCCCCTGCCCCGCCCTCTCCCCTGGCGCGCCCTCCCCGCCGCCGCGCCCCGCGCCCGGGGACGACGCCGTCGACGGGGACGCAGGGCGGGGCGGCCGCGGCCGCGCAGCGGACGCGCCGGGCCGCCCGCGTCCCCGGCCAGACGGCGCAGGGACTCGCCCCCCGCCCCGCTTCGCGCTAGGGGGAGCGTCATGAGCACGCCCCCCGCCGACCCGATGGACATCTTCCTCGCCGCCCCCCCGGGGCTCGAGCCCGCCCTGCTGGCCGAGGCGAAGGCCGCGGGCTTCGCCGCCCCCCGCGCCGTCCCCGGCGGGGTCGAGACCTCCGGCCCCTGGTCCGAGGCCTGGCGCGCCAACCTGGTCCTGCGCGGCGCCTCGCGCGTGCTGGTGCGGGTGGCGAGCTTCCGCGCCCTGCACCTCGCCCAGCTCGACAAGCGGTCGCGAAAACTCGACTGGGCCGCGATCCTGCGCCCCGACCAGCCGGTCCGCGTCGAGGCGACCTGCCGCAAGTCGCGCATCTACCACGCCGGCGCCGCCGCCCAGCGCATCGCGCGCGCCATCGAGGAGGAGCTCGGCGCCCCCGCCGCCTTCGTCGGCGGCCACGGCGGCGAAGCCGCCATCCGTAACGCCGCCGGCGAAGCCGCCATCCGCAACGCAGCCGGCGAAGCCGCCATCCGCAACGCCGCCGGCGACGGAACCGCCCGCGAGGCCTCCGGCGAGACCTTGGACGCGGACGGCCCCGCCCCCCTGCGCGTCATGGCCCGCATCGACAACGACCTCGTCACGATCAGCCTCGACGCCTCGGGCGAGCCCCTCCACCGCCGCGGCCACAAGCCCGCCGTCGCCAAGGCCCCGATGCGCGAGACGCTGGCCGCGCTCTTCCTCCACGACTGCGGCTACGACGGGTCCGAGCCCCTGCTCGACCCGATGTGCGGCTCCGGCACCTTCGTGCTCGAGGCCGCCGAGCTCGCCGCCGGCCTCGCCCCCGGCCGCAGCCGCCCCTTCGCCTTCGAGCGTCTCGCCAGCTTCGACCCCGCCGCCTGGGCCGGGATGAAGCGCGCCGCCGCCCCCTCCCCGGCCCCCGTGCCCGAGCGCCGCTTCCACGGCTCCGACCGCGACGACGGCGCGATCCGCGCCGCGACCGCCAACGCCGAGCGCGCGGGCCTCGGCGACTGGACCGAGTTCCGCCGCCTCGCCGTCTCCGACCTCGAGCGCCCCGCGGGCCCGCCCGGCCTGGTGATGGTCAACCCGCCCTACGGCGCGCGCATCGGCGACAAGGGCCCGCTGAAGGGCCTGCACGCCGCCCTGGGCCGCACGCTTCTGGAGCGCTTCTCCGGCTGGCGCGTGGGCCTCGTGACCTCCGAGGCCGACCTCGCCCGCGCCACCGGCCTGCCGTTCCTGCCCCCCGGCCCGCCGGTCCCCCACGGCGGCCTCAAGGTGCGCCTGCACCGCACCGCGCCCCTGCCCTGAGCTCGGGCGCCGACGCGGGCCCGCGCGCCCTGCGCCGGCCGGTCGAGCGGCTTGCGTCGGCTCCTCTCCCGGCGCAGTCTCCGCCCCGAAATCCGGCCAACGGACCCTTCGGGAGGAGCCCCATGAACCAGCACGCCCCCGCGCAGAGCGCCCTCGTCACCTATCGCCACTTCATCGACGGGGCCGAGGTCGACCCCGCCGGCGGCGAATGGCTCGACAGCTCCGACCCCTACCGCGACGCGGTCTGGGCCAGGATCCCCCGCGGCACGGCCGCCGACGTGGACCTCGCCGTGAAGGCCGCCAGGCGCGCGATGGAGGAGGGCCCCTGGGCCACGATGTCCCCCTCCGCCCGCGGCAAGCTGATGCGCAGGCTGGGCGACCTCGTCGCGCAGAACGCCCGGGCGCTGGCCGAGGTCGAGGTCCGCGACAACGGCAAGCTGATGTCCGAGATGCTGGGCCAGCTCAACTACCACCCCGAGTGGTGGTATTATTACGCGGGCCTCGCCGACAAGATCGAGGGCGGCGTGGTCCCGATCGACAAGCCCGGCCACTTCGCCTTCACCGACCACGAGCCGGTGGGCGTGGTGGGCTGCCTGACCGCCTGGAACTCCCCCCTGCTCTTCGTGGCCTGGAAATGCGCCGCCGCCATCGCCGCCGGCTGCGCGGTGGTGGTGAAGCCCTCCGAGTTCGCCTCCGCCTCCACCCTCGAATTCGCCAGGCTCACCAAGGAGGCCGGCTTCCCCGACGGCGTCTTCAACGTGGTCACGGGGCTCGGCGCCGAATGCGGCGCGGCCCTGGTCGACCACCCCGACGTCGCGAAGATCACCTTCACCGGCTCCGACGCCACCGGCCGGCTGATCTACTCGCAGGCCGCGAAATCGATGAAGCGGGTGAGCCTCGAGCTCGGCGGCAAGTCCCCCAACATCATCTTCGAGGATGCCAACATCGACGCCGCCGTCGCCGGCGCCGTCTCGGGCATCTTCGCGGCCACCGGCCAGACCTGCATCGCGGGCTCCCGCCTGCTGGTGCAGAACTCGATCAAGGCCGAGGTGACCGCGAAGCTCGTGGAGATGGCGCGCTCGGCCAAGATCGGCGACCCGATGGCGCCCGAGACCAACATCGGCCCCGTCACCACGCCCCCCCAGCACGCCAAGATCCTCGACTACATCGAGGTGGCGAAGGCCGAGGGCGCCACGCTGATCGCCGGCGGCGCGGCCTCGGACGCCGGGCGCTGGTTCGTGCAGCCCACGATCTTCGCCGACGTGACCAACGACATGCGCATCGCGCAGGAGGAGGTCTTCGGCCCGGTCCTCTCGATCATCGGCTTCGACGACGAGGCGGAGGCCGTGCGCATCGGCAACGACGTGATCTACGGCCTCGCCGCGGGCGTGTGGACCCGCGACATCGGCCGCGCCCACCGGATGGCGAAGGCGCTGAAGGCCGGCACGGTCTGGATCAACACCTACCGCGCGATCAGCTACATGATGCCCTTCGGCGGCATGAAGCACTCCGGCCTCGGCCGCGAGAGCGGCATCGACGCGATCAAGGAATACCTCGAGACCAAGGCCGTCTGGATCTCCACCTCCGACGCCGCCCCCGGCAACCCGTTCGTGATGCGCTGACCCCGGGCCGCGGGCCCTCGGCCCGCCCTGCCCATCCCGCGCCCCGGCCCGCCGCAAGCGCGCCGGGGCGCGACGCCGGCCATGCCTCGCCAAGCGCCTGTTCTCCGGAGCCGTCCGTCGCGGATGCCGATCAGAGCGAGTCGCCCCCGGGGGTCAAGGATCGCGCAGCGACCCCGCGAAGCGGGGCTCGTCCTTGACCCCCGGGGGCGACTCGCTCAGGCATCAGACGCGATGGACGGCTCCGGAGGACAGGCGCGTGGCTTGTTCTTGGGTGAGTCAGGAGCCCGCCGGAGGCTCCTCCATCCGCCCGTTCTTCCTATCGCCCGAGACGGGCGCCCCGCAGCCAAGCCCGCCCGCAGGGCGCCTGCAGACCGCTCGCCCGCCTTCAGTCCCACCACCGGTCGATCGTCGCGATGCGCTCGTCCGACCAGCCGAAGTGGTGGGCCAGCTCGTGCACCAGCACATGGGCGACCAGCGCCTCCAGCGTCACGTCCCCGCGGTCGATCCATTCGTCGAGGATCGGCCGGCGGTAGAGCCACACCGTGTCCGGCGGCCCCGGCAGGTCGTCGTGGCGCCGCTCGGTCAGGGCGACGCCGTCGTAAAGGCCGGTCAGCTCGAACGGATCCTCGATGCCGAGGTCGTCGAGCACCTCCTGCGAGGCGAAGTCCTCGACGCGCAGCAGGAACGGCCCCGCCGCCTGCAGCGCCCAGTCGGGCAGCGCCGCGACCGCCGCCTCGGCCAGGCGCTGCACGTCCTCGAGCGAGGGCGCGAGGCCCGTCTGCGCGCCGCTCACCGGCCCCGCCTCCCGGCCCGTGCCGCGCCCGCGCGCGCCTTGCCTGCGGCCTTCGCCCTGGCGGCCATCGCCTCCTCCGTCTTCGGCTTGCATCTCCCGCGCACTCGGCGACGGATGGCGGACGAGGTCAAGGGGCGGGCCCGCGGCCCCGGGCTGCGCATCGCGCAGCCGCCCCGACCCTCCGGCCTCCGGCCCGCCCCGGGGCGCCGGCGAAGGCCCGTCGCCGCGGCGGGGCGGAGGCGGGCGTCGCGTCCTCAGGCTTCCGGGGCCTCTCCCGCCTCCATGCGCTGGCCTGCGAGCCCAGGGCCGCGGTCCCGCCTCGCCGGACGCCCTCAGCCCTCGCGGGCGAGGTCCAGCAGCCGGGCCAGCACGCTCGCCTTGCGGGCGGTGGCGGGCACGCCCAGCGCCGCCTCGGCGCCGGGCGCGAATTTCGAGCGGCCGACGCCCGCGGGCGCGTGCAGCGCCAGCCAGCGCCCCTCCAGCCGCCAGGCCTCGCCGGGGGCGGCCAGCGCCGCCAGCCGCTCCAGCCTCGGCGCAGGGGGCGGGGCGGCGGTCACCCAGACATGGGTCTCCTCCCGCGGCCAGCCGGGGGGGAGCGCGTCGAGGATCGCGGCCAGGGTCCCGACCTCCAGCGCCATGGCGGCGGGGGCGAAGCCCGCGCGCGCCGCCACGGCGGCGCAGACGCGCTCGGCGAGCGGTCCGGCCGCCGTCTCCTCGTGGTCGAAGACCGCGTTGCCGGACTGGATCAGGGTGCGCGGGTTGCGCGCGCCGCTCTCGACGAGGGCTGCGCGCAGCTCGGCCATGGGCAGCCGGCCATGGCCGCCGACATTGACCCCGCGCAGCAGCAGGACCCAGCGGGTCAGGGCCACTTCGCCTCGGGGGGCATCGACATCAGCACCGCCTCGATGTTGTGCCCCGTCTCCAGCCCGAAGCGGGTGCCGCGGTCCCACACGAGGTTGAACTCGGCGTAGCGGCCGCGGCGGATCAGCTGGTGCTCGCGGTCCTCGGGGGTCCAGGGCTCGGCCCGGCGCCGCTCGGTGATCGGCAGGAAGGCGTCGAGGAAAGCCCGCCCCACGTCCTGCGTGAAGGCGAAATCCGCCTCCCAGTCGCCGGTGCACAGGTCGTCGTAGAAGATCCCGCCCACGCCCCGCGGCTCGCGCCGGTGGCGGTTGAAGAAATACTCGTCCGCCCAGGCCTTGAAGCGGGGGTAATAGGCCGGGTCGTGCCGGTCGCAGGCGGCCTTCAGCACGCCGTGGAAGAAGGCGGTGTCCGCCGCCACCTCCCGCATGGGATTGAGGTCGGAGCCGCCCCCGAACCACCAGGCCGTCGGGGTCCAGAACATCCGCGTGTTCATGTGCACCGCCGGACATTTCGGCGAGCGCATGTGCGCCACCAGGCTGACGCCCGAGGCCCAGAACCGCGGATCCTCGGCCAGCCCCGGGATCTCGCGCCGCGCGCTGAGGCTGCGCTGGGCCTGCTCGCCCAGCCGCCCGTGCACGGCCGAGACGTTGACCCCCACCTTCTCGAAGAGCCGCCCCCCGCGCATCACCGACATCAGCCCGCCGCCGCCCTCGGATCCGTCCTCGGATTCGCGCCGCGTCTCGGTGCGCTCGAACCGGCCGGGGGGCAGGTGCGAATGCGGGCCGTCGGGGAACGCCTCGGCCTGCGCGTCCTCCAGCGCCTCGAAGGCGGCGCAGATGCGGTCGCGCAGGGCGGCGAACCAGTCGGCCGCGCGTGTCTTTTCGGCCTCGCCGACCGGCTGAATCGTCAGGGTCACGAAACGTCCTCCCGTTTGTCGTTGATCCATTACGTTTCCTCGCTAGCTTCGCGCAACCTCGCCGAGGCCCCGCGATTCCTGCGGGGCGTGCCGGCGCGGTCGGCGGCGCGGCATCCTCTCCCCCTTCTCGGCCCCTTGCGGGCGCCGGCCCCGTCCCTGCGGCCTTTCCCGGTCCGTTCCCCCATCCCGCGCGCCCGGCGCGCGAAACCCGTTTCGGAGAGCCCGATGCTCCCCCTCTACCGTCGCCTCCGCGACCTCGCGGACCCATTCGTCGCCTACGAGGCGAAGACCCCGCCCGACCGCTACTGGCCCTTCATGTGGTCGATGCTCTCGCCCCTGAAGCGCCCGATGCTGGCGGCGGGAGGCTTGGGCGTGTGCGTCGCGATCATCGAGACCTCGCTGATCTGGTACGCGGGCCGGCTGGTGGACATGCTGGCCCAGGTCGGCGCCGAACAGGGGGCCGAGGCGCTGTGGTCCGCCCGCGGGCTGGAGCTGGCCTTCGTCGCCCTGCTGATCGTCACCGTGCGCCCGCTCGCCATCGGGGCGCAGATGGCCACGCTCGACATGCTGGTGGGGGTGAACGCGCTGGCGCTGGTGCGCTGGCGGGCGCATCGCCACGTGCTGGGCCAGTCGGCGAGCTTCTTCCAGAACGACTTCGCCGGGCGCATCGCCAACCGCATCGTGCAGACCGCTCCCGCGGTGGAGGAAAGCGCCTTCGGCGCGCTGGAGGGGATCGTCTACTTCTGCTCCTACGTGATCGGCGCGCTGCTGGTGCTCGGCCAGGCGGACGCGCGGCTGGCGATCCCGATCCTGATCTGGCTGGTGGTCTACGCCACGATCCTGCGCATCCTCGTCCCCCGCATGTCCCATGCGGCGGAGGAGAGCTCGAAGGGCCGCTCGGCGCTGACCGGCAAGATCGTGGACGCCTACACCAACATCCAGACCGTGAAGCTCTTCGCCCACGGCAAGCGGGAGCTCGACCTCGCCCGCGAGGCGATCGAGGACCTGCGCGAGCGCGACGGGCGCGAGATGGCGCTGATGTCGATCATGTCCTTCTCGCTGGCCCTGACCGGGGGCGTGCTGATCGTGGGCGCGCTGGGCACGGCGGTCTGGCTGTGGTCGATCGGCGAGACGACGCTGGGCGCGGTCTCGGCGGCCTCGGCGCTGGTGCTGCGGCTGAACGCCATGATGGGCTGGATCATGTGGGTCACCTCCCAGCTCTTCCGCTTCGCCGGCACCATCGCCGAGGGGATGATCACCATCTCCAGGCCCCACGAGATCGTGGACGTCCCCGACGCCTCCGAGCTGGTCCTGCCTGAGGGCGAGATCCGCTTCGAGGGCCTGCGCCACCGCTACGGGCGCCAGGCGGGGGGCCTCGACGGCATCGACCTGACCCTCCGCCCGGGCGAGCGGGTGGGGCTGGTCGGCCGCTCGGGCGCGGGCAAGTCCTCGCTGGTCAACCTGCTGCTGCGCTTCCACGACGTGGAGGAGGGGCGGATCCTGCTCGACGGCCAGGACGTGGCCCTGGTCACGCAGGATTCCTTGCGCAACGCCATCGGCATGGTCACCCAGGACACCTCGCTCCTGCACCGCTCGGTGCGCGAGAACATCCTCTACGGCCGCCCCGACGCGTCGGAGGCGGAGATGCACGCCGCCGCCGCGCGCGTCTCGGCCCACGAGTTCATCCTCGGCCTCGAGGACTCGGCCGGCCGGCGCGGCTACGACGCCCATGTGGGCGAGCGGGGGGTGAAGCTCTCGGGCGGCCAGCGGCAGCGGATCGCGCTGGCCCGCGTGGTGCTCAAGGACGCGCCGATCCTGGTGCTGGACGAGGCGACCTCGGCGCTCGACTCCGAGGCCGAGGCCGCGATCCAGGAGGCGATGGAGGAGCTGATGCAGGGCAAGACGGTGATCGCCATCGCCCACCGCCTGTCCACCATCGCCTCGATGGACCGGATCGTGGTGCTGGACGCGGGCCGCATCGCCGAGCAGGGCACGCATGGGGCGCTGCTCGCCCGCGGCGGCCTCTACGCCGGCTTCTGGGCGCGGCAGTCGGGCGGCTTCCTGGGCGAGGACGCGGCCGCCGAATAGGCCCCGCGCAGGGCCGGAACGAAAACCGCCCGCCCCGGGGGACCGGGGCGGGCGGCGTCGTTTCAGGCGGGCGGGGAAGATCAGTTCCCCATCATCTCCGGCAGGAACAGGATCACGTCCGGGAACACCGCCAGGATGGCGAGCACGAACAGGTCCATCACCAGGAACCAGAACACGCCGCGGAAGATCTGCGTCGTGGAGACGAGGTTGCCGACCACGCCCTTGATGACGAACACGTTCATGCCGATGGGCGGCGTGATCATGCCGATCTCGAGCAGCTTGCACAGCACCACGCCGAACCACACCAGGCTCCACCCCGCGTCGCCCACGATCGGCAGCACGATCGGCAGGGTCAGCAGCATCGCGCCCAGCGGCTCGAGGAACATGCCCATCAGCAGGTAGATGAGCACGATGCCCAGCAGCAGCATCGCCGGCGAGGCGCCGATGGTCAGCACCGACTCCGAGATGTAGTCGCCCGCCCCCGAGAGGGTCAGGAACCGGGTCAGCAGCGTCGCGCCGATGGCGATCACGATCAGGGCGGCGGTGGCGGTCACCGTCTCCTCGCCGGCCTTGCGGAACCGGCCCCAGCTCAGCTCGCCCTGCAGCGCGGCGACGATGCAGGCCAGGAACGCGCCGATGGCGCCGGCCTCGGTCGGGGTGAACACGCCGCCGAACAGGCCGCCGAAGATGCCCAGCATCACCAGCAGGATCGGCCAGGTGTCCTTGAGCGCGGCCAGCTTCTCCGACATCGGCTCGGCGCCAGTGTAGGGGGGGGCCAGGTTGGGGTTCAGCTTCACCCGCACCAGCACCACGATGACGTAGCCGATGCCCGAGATGATGCCCGCCGAGATGCCGCCCAGGAACAGCTCCGAGATCGGCTGCTGGGAGATCACGCCGTAAAGGATCAGGATGATCGAGGGCGGGATCAGCGCGCCGATGGTGCCCGCGACGGCGACCGTGCCCGTGGCGAGCTCGGCGTCGTACTTCTGCTTCATCATCTCCGGGACGGCGATGCGCCCCATCGCGGCCGAACAGGCGATGGACGAGCCCGAGACGGCCGCGAAGCCGGCCGAGCCGAAGATCGCCGCGATGGCGAGCCCGCCCGGCAGCGCCGCGGTCCAGACCTTGGCCGCGTGGAACATGCCCCTTGTGAGGTTGGTGTGATAGCAGATGAACCCGAGCATCAGGAACATCGGCACCGAGCTCAGCACCCAGTTGGCCGCGAACTGGTAGGGCATCACCGCGAGCGCGCCCCAGGCGACGCGCCAGCTCATCAGATACCAAAGGCCCCCGAAGCTGACCGCGATCAGCGAGAAGCCGATGGGCACCCGCAGCGCGATCAGGAAGAACAGGATCCCGAGGCCGGCGAGGCCGATTTCGACGTCACTCATTGAAAGCCTCCGGGTCGTGCTGGGCGATGACGAAGGGGCGCCCGACGATCAGGCAGATCAGTTTCCAGGCGGAGGCGAGCACCATCAGCCCGCAGCCCAGCGGAACCGCGAAATAGCTGGGCCAGATCGGGATCGTCACGATCCCCTGCTGCAGGGCCGCGCCGGACTCGAACTTGTCGACCGCCTCGCCCCAGCCGCGCACGGTCAGCAGCCCGAAGGCCACCACCGCGATCAGGCTCGCCAGCCCCGCCAGCGAGGGCTGCATCCCCTTGGGCAGCAGGTCCGAGACCACCTCGACCGAGATGTTCGCGTCCCGCGCCTCGGAGACCGCCAGCGATCCGAAGGCCAGGATCACCATGTAGTAGTTCGACACGACGGTGATGGTGCCTTCCACCGGCATGTTGAACAGGAACCGCCCCAGCACATCGCACACGATGTGCACCATCATCAGCACGACGCAGGCGAGGCCCGTCAGCCCCGCCAGCGATACAAGCTTCGTCAGGATCCATTCGATCCGCTTCATCGGCTACCCCGCCGTCCTAGGTTGAAATGAAAGGGGCCGCCCGCCGGTCCGCTCCCCCGGCGCGCGGCCCCGCGTGCTCACTGGCCGTAGGTGGCCACGTCGATCTTCGAGTGCAGGTTGTCCCAGTAGATCCGACGAAGCTGCGCCTCGGTCTCCACGCCCGCGGTCAGCCCGGACCACTTGGCCATCAGCTCGCGCAGCTTGGCGAGCTTGGCCTCGGCGTCCTTCAGCCCGAAGCGTTCGGCATAGGTCGCGCCCAGCGCCTCGGCGTCGGCCTGGATCCAGGCCTTGGTCTTCTCGACCAGCTCGGCGGAGGGCTCGTGGATCGCGACGCCCTTCTCCCGGGCCATGGCCATGTTCGCGTTCCCGACCTCGTAGTAGCTGTAGACGCCCTGGGCCGAGAGCGCGGCGGAGGCCTTGAGCAGGGCCACCTTGTTGGCCTCGCTCATCTCCCCCCAGCGCTCGCGGTTCATTTGGGCGACGCCCGAGACGAACGAGCCGCCGGGCACGCCCGGGGTCATGTCGGTGACCACGTCGATGAAGCCGAAGTTGGTCAGCTCGGGGGCCGAGGCCGCCACGCAGTCGACCACGCCCTGGCTCAGGCCCTCGAAGGTCTCGTTGATCGACATCGAGACGGCGGTCGCCCCCATCGCGGTCGCCCAGCGCGCCCAGAAGGCCCCGCCGGCGCGCACGCGCAGGCCCTGCAGATCCTCGACCGAGGAGACGGGCCGGGTGCACTGGAGGAAATAGGACTGCGAGCCGGAGCCGGTCAGGTAGACATGGTTCTGCGCCTCCAGCTCGGCCTGGCAGTCGGGGCAGTCGAAGAAGATGTATTCCATCAGCGCGCCGTTGTAGGCCATCACGTTGCGCGCCGGGTCCCCGTCCTCGAGCTCGGCCAGCGAGGCGAGCTCGGTGGCGTAGTTCATCTCCGGGAACTCGGTGATGAAATAGGGGGTCAGGACCGTGGTCAGGTCCGCCACGCCGTCGCGCACGCCCGAGGTGGACTCGAGGAAGTTCAGCAGCGACAGCGGATAGACCTTCACCTGCAGGTCGCCGCCGGATTCCTCGGCGGCCACGTCCGCGAAATGCTGGGTGGACGCCTCGGCCGACGAGCCCGGCGGCCAGCCGATGGCGAAACGAAGGTTCTCCGCCGCGAGCGCCGGCGTCGCCGCCAGCGCCGAGACGGATGCGGAAATCGCGAAGGCCGCGGCGCCCGCGGCCGGCTTCAAATGAAACATCGCTGGTACTCCCTGGTATGGCGTCCGCCTGCGCGGATTCTGTCTTGGCCGGGTCAGGCGGTCTTTCGCTGGAGGCCGGGCGACGCGCGCGCCGCCCGGCCCCTGACGGCGTCACATGCCGTAGGTCTTCACGTCGAGCTTGGAGTAGACGTTCTCCCACAGCACCTGCGCGAGCGCGTCGCGGTCGTCGATGCCCTCCATGCGCGGCATCCACTCGTCGACCAGCTTGCGCAGGTTCTCGAGCTTGCCCTTGGCGTTCTCGATGCCGAAGCGCTCCTCGTAGGAGGCGGCCAGCGCGTCGAGATCGGCGGCGATCCATTCCCGGCTGCGGGCCAGCAGGTCGTCGTCGGCCTGGTGGATCGCGATGCCCCGGGCGGGGGCCTTCTCCTCGACGTTCTCCCGGCCGTCATGGAAATAGGCCATGATGCCGTCGCCCGAGATCGCGGCGGCGGCGTGCAGGACGTGGCCGCGCTGCTCCTCCGACAGCGACGTCCAGGTGTCGAGGTTGATGTCGGCGATGGCGAAGGCGAAGGACGAGCCCGGAACGCCCACGGTGACGTCCGAGATCACGTCGATGAAGCCGAACTGGGTCATGTCGCCGGGGTTCGAGGCGGTGCAGTCCAGGATGCCCTGGTTGAGCCCCTCGAAGGTCTCGTTGATCGACAGCGACACCGGCGAGGCGCCCATGCCCGTCAGCCAGCGCGACCACCACGCGCCGCCGGCGCGCACGCGCAGGCCCTGGAGGTCCTCGTAGCTGGACACCGGCTTCATGCACTGCAGCACGTAGGACGAGGTCCCCAGGCCCGCCAGGAACACCTGGTTCTGGGCCTTGGCCTCGGCCTGGCACTCGGGGCAGTGCATGGCGACGTATTCGATCATCGCGCCCAGGTAGGCGAGCGTCGCCTGCTGGCGGTCGCCCTCCAGCAGCTCGGACATCGAGGCGGCCTCGGCGATGAGGTTCGTCTCGGGGTATTCCGACAGGAAGTAGGGCCACAGCACGGTGGCGATGTCGGCGATGCCGTCGCGGATGCCGTTGTTGGACTCGAGCAGGTTGAGCAGCGACAGCGGATAGACCTTCACGGTCGTCTCGCCGTTCGAATACTCCTCGAGCTTGTCCTTGAAGTGGTTGGCCGCCTTGTCGCCCAGCGAGTTGGGCGGCGAGCCGACGGCGAAGCGCAGCTCGACGGCGGCGGAGGGCGCGGCGGCCCCCAGCAGGACGGAGAGCGCGAAGGCCCCCAGCGCGGAGGCCTTGATGGCCTTTTTCATGGTCGTTCCTCCCGTGGTGGAGCGCCCCGCCCGCTTCTTGGCGTCGGGCGGGGCGCGGGGTTCATCGGCTCACTGGCCGTAGGAGGCCAGGTCCAGCTTGGACTGGATCTCGGCGAAGTAGAGGTCGGCCAGGGCCTCCTTGTCGGAGATGTCCTTGGTCAGGCCGTCCCACTTCTCGATCAGCTCCTTCATCTTGGCGACCTTGGCCTCGCCGTCGGTCAGGCCGAACTTCTCGGTGTAGTTGGCCACCGCGGTCGAGGCGTCGGCCTCGGTGTGGGCGCGGCTTTTGGCCATCAGCTCGGGGCCGGCCTGCTTGACCGGGATGCCGCGCTTCTCGGCCTCGGCGATGCCGTTCTGCGACTCCTGGATGTAGACGTAGGTGATCGTCGCGGCGAGCGCGGCGCCGGCCTTCAGAAGGGCGGTCTTCTCGCTCTCGGACGCGTCGAGCCAGACGTCCTTGTTGATCACCGCGGTGGCCGAGGGGAACTGCGAGCCCGGCGCGCCGGTGGTCACCCACTTGGCGACGTCGATGAAGCCGAAGTTGAAGAGCTCGGGGTTCGACGAGGCCGAGCAGTCGAGCACGCCCTGGTTGAGGCCCTCGAAGGTCTCGTTGATCGACATCGACACCGGGGTCGCGCCCATCGCCGAGGCCCAGCGCGCCCACCAGGCGCCGCCGGCGCGGATCCGCGCGCCCTGAAGCTGCTCGAGGGTGTTGACCTCCTTGTTGCAGATCAGGTGGTAGCGGGTCGAGGAGCCGCCGCCCAGGAACACGGAGTTGTTCTTGGAGAACTCGCCCATGCACTCGGGGCAGTTGAGCATCGCCCATTCCATGTAGGCGCCGGCGTAGACGATGCCCACGCGGTCGCCGTCCTCGACCACCAGGTCGGTCAGCGCGGCGAGCTCGGTGCCGAAGTTGGACACCGGGAAGTCGGACAGGAAGTAGGGCAGCAGGATCGTGGTCAGGTCCGCGATGCCGTCGCGCACGCCGGTCGTCGACTCGAGGAAGTTGAGCAGCGACAGCGGGTAGACCTTCGCGGTCAGCTCGCCGCCGGTCTCGGCCGCCAGCGTCTCGCCGAAGACGGCGAAGGAATTCGAGGTGTTGGTGTTCGGCGGCCAGCCGATGGCGAAGCGCAGCTCCTCGGCCGAGGCCGTGGTGGGCAGCGCGGTCGAGGCCAGAGCCGTGGCCGCGGCGCCGGCGAGGCCGGCGAACTGAGTGGTGCGTCGGGTCATGAAAATCCTCCCTGTCGACGTCGTTCCGGACGGCGCCGCCGCCCGGTCTCCCCAGACCCCGTCGGGGGTCCCCCTGCCCCCGGCCGGGGCGCGCTCCTGCGCGCCGGCCGGGGACGGATTCCTGACCTCCGCCGCCGCTCTCCCTGCGGAGCAGGGCCGGCGGAGGCGCTCACTCGGCCGCGTGGGCCCGGGTCTCGATGTAGGCCGCCTGGCTGCGGGGCGTCGGCGCGGGGATCTTGCCCTTGCGCGGCCCGATGTAGCCGAAGAGGTAGGCGGCCACCTTGCGCA
Organism: Albimonas pacifica; assembly: GCF_900113695.1. GTDB lineage: Bacteria > Pseudomonadota > Alphaproteobacteria > Rhodobacterales > Rhodobacteraceae > Albimonas > Albimonas pacifica. The sequence goes on from NZ_FOQH01000009.1 coordinate 230,999, forward strand.
TCTGGATCTCTTCCGAGCCCTCGGTGATCCGGTAGCGGCGGTGGTGGCGATAGATGTGCTCGAACGGCTTGTGGCGGCTGTAGCCGATGCCGCCGTGGACCTGCATGGCGCGGTCGGCGGCCTCGCAGCACAGCCGGTTCGCGTAGTAGTTGCACATGGAAACCTTGTCCGACATGGTCTTCTCGACCTCCGGATGGGGCATCTGGTCCATTTCCCACGCCGTCTTGCGGATCAGCTGGCGCAGCATCTCGGCCTGGGTGGCGAGCTCCACCAGCGGGAACTGGATCCCCTGGTTGCGCGCCAGCTCCTGCCCGAAGGGCTTGCGGTGGCGGGCGTAGCGCACCGACTCCTCGATGCAGTAGACCGCCGCGCCCAGCGAGCTCGCCGCCTGGCGGATCCGGTTCTCGTGCACGAAGGCCTGGGCGAGGGCGAGGCCGTTCTCGGGCGGGCCGAACATCGCCTCCTCGGGCACCCACAGGTCGTTGATCGACAGGCGCGGGTGGTCGGTGGGCATGTTGAAGGTCCACAGGAACTCTTCGTTGCGGATGCCCTCGAGCGAGGTGTCGACCAGGAACGCCGTCAGCCCCTTGGCGTCGCCCGGGTTCCCCTCGCGCCGGGTGAACAGGATCACGTGGGTCGCCTCGTGCATCCCGGTGATCCACTGCTTCTCGCCGTCGATCCGGTAGCCCTTCTTGCCGTTGCGCTCCTCGGGGACGGCGCGGGTCTCCATGTGGGTGGCGTCCGAGCCGTGGCCCGCCTCGGTCAGGCCGAAGGCCAGCCGATAGGTGCCGTCGAGCACGCCGTTGATGAACTTCTCCTTCTGCTCCGGCGTGCCGAAGTCGCGGAGCATGATGATCGTGGGGAAGTTGCCGACCACCGAATGCTCGGTCTGCAGGTCGTTGAACAGCCCCAGGCCCTTGGAGGCCAGGTGCTCGCGGATCACCGCCATCGCGAGGTTCGAGCCCTCGTCCCCGCCGAACTCCTTGGGCAGGCAGAAGCGGTAGAAGCCGGCCTCGTCGGCCAGCTTCTTGGCCTTGCGCATCAGCGCTTCCCACTCGGGGCGCGGCAGGCCGCCGTTGTCGAAGTCGGTGCGCGCCCACTCGCGGCGGTGGTCGAAGAACCGCTCGTTGTCGTCCTGGGCCTGCAGCGGCTTGATCTTCTCGTCGATGAACGCGTCGAGGCGCGCGATATAGTCCTGCAGCTCCTGGGGTACCGAGAAATCCATGACGTCTCCTCCGGGGGTCAGCCTTCCGCCGCGCGGGCGCGGCGGTAGGGGGCGAACCGGGGCTGGTCTACCGCCAGCTTGTCCATCGTGGTTCGCCACAGATGGTCCGCGAGTCCGGGGGTGGTCAGATCCATCTCCCCCTCGCGCACCTTGGCGGCCAGGTCGGCCGTAAGTTCGTCCAGGTCGCCGTCGCGGCCCAGCAGGGCCGCGAGGCGCTCGCGCTCGGCCTCGCGCTCGGCGGCGGCCATGATCTGGCGGCGCACCATCTCCACCGCGTTGGCGGCGACGCGGGCGTCGAAGCTTTCGCGGGGCGGCAGGTTCGGCGCGGCCTCCTCCTTGAGGAAGCGCGCGACGGCGCCGAGCAGGTCCTCGGCGGCGGGATACTCGCGCATCAGATCTCCCTCCCGGTCAGGTCGGCGAGCAGCAGCAGCTCGATCTCCGAGGCGCGGCGCGCGATCACGTGGCGCTCGACGGACGCGTCGGCGCCGGCGCGGATCCAGCCGCCCATCCACTCGATGATCACGCCCCAGCGCAGGTTGCCCGCGACTTCCCACCAGCGGGCGGCGTGGCGGTCGACCCAGCCGCCGCCGGCGGCCTCGTAGGCCTCCCACAGCTCTTCGCGGGGCCCCATGCCGCCCACGGGCTGCTCGCCCCCGAAGCGCCAGGACCCGACGCAGAGCCAGGCGAGATCGGCGTGGGGGTCGCCGATATGGCAGCCCTCCCAGTCGAGCACGGCGTTCACGCCGGTCTCGTCCATCATCAGGTTGCCCAGCCGGAAATCCCCGTGGCAGAGGCGCAGCGGCGGCGTCTCGGGCATGTTCTGGGCGAGCCAGCGCAGCGCCAGCTCGAAGACCGGGCGGTCCTGGCCGAACTCGGCATGGTCGTCGACCATCTTCTTCAGCGTGCTCTCTGCCGTGCGCGTCTCGAGCTTGAGGTCCCCCGGCTCGATCGCGTGGATGGCCGCGAGGATGCGCCCGCACTGGGGGGCGAACTTCTCGCGCGCGGTCTCCAGCTCCGGAGCCTTGAGGATCTTGGGGCCGATGGTCTCGCCCTCGACCCGGGTCATGATGAAGCCCTCGCCCGCGCCCTCGTCGGGGGCCAGCACGTGCAGCACGCGCGGCTCGGGCACGCCGCGGGCGGCGGCGAGGCGGATCATCGCAGCCTCGGTCGCCAGCGGCAGGTCCTCCTTGCCGGGGCGGGCCTGGTCGGGGCGCCGGCGCAGGATCAGGTCGCGGGGCTGGGGGCCGGTCAGGCGGAAGGCCCAGGTCTCCTGGCTGGCGCCGCCCGAGAGCCGCACCAGGTCCGCGACGCCGGTCGCGCCCGTGGCGAGGCGGGGGGCGAGGCGCGACAGCGCCTCCGCCAGCGTCCGCTCCGGCGAGGTCTCGGCCGGGGCGACGCCGGTCGCGCCGGACGCGGCGCTCACCGCTGCCGGCGCGCGGCGGTCCGCGCGCGTCTGGTCGCCGAAACGGCCATGAAACTCCTCCCATTGTCCGGGGCTGGACGCCCCTGTTCGTGGTTGTTTTCGCCGCTCGTCAAGGAGCTGGCCGGCAACTTAACTAACCAATTAATCAGGCGCCGTAAACCCGGTTCGACGCCCCCGGCGCCGGCTTCGCGCAGCCCCCGCGGCGCGGTTCGCCGCAGGCGTCGCGGCCCGGGACGATTGACCTTCGGCGCGGGCGGCAGGACGGTGTGCCGGGCCCGCGCCGGACCGGGCCGAAAGAAGGGGACGAGCGGAAAATGACGGAGCTTTGGCAGGCCTCGGCGACCACGATCGCGGCGCGGGTGAGGGCGCGCGACACCTCGGCGCGCGAGGAGTGCGAGGCCGCGATCGCGCGGATGCAGGCGGTGAACCCCGCGATCAACGCGGTGGTCGACGAGACCGCCGAGCAGGCGCTCGCCGAGGCCGATTCCATCGACGCCGCGCTCGCGCGCGGCGAGCCGGCGGGCCCGCTGGCGGGCGTGCCCTCGACGGTGAAGATCAACATCGACTACGCCGGGCGGGCGACGACCAACGGGCTCAGGACCCAGGCCGACCTGATCGCGCCGCAGGACAGCCCGGTGGTGACCAACCTGCGCCGGGCGGGCGCGGTGGTGATCGGGCGGACCAACACGCCCGCCTTCTCGCTGCGCTGGTTCTGCCGCAACTCGCTGCACGGGCAGACGCTGAACCCCCATGACGCCTCGATCACGCCGGGCGGCTCGTCGGGCGGGGCGGGGTCGGCGGTGGCGGCCGGGATCGGGGCGGTGGCCCATGGCACCGACATCGCCGGCTCGATCCGCTATCCGGCCTACGTGAACGGCGTCCACGGCCTGCGCCCCACCACGGGCCGCGTGGCGGCGGCCAACCTCTCGGGCGCGGACCGGACCATGGGCGCGCAGCTCACCGCCGTCTCGGGCCCGCTCGCGCGCTCCATCGCCGATCTGCGCGTGTCGCTCGCGGCGATGGCGATGGGGGACCTGCGCGATCCCTGGCACATGCCGGTCCCGCTCGACGGGCCGCCGGTCGCGCGCAAGGCGGCGCTCGCCCCCGCGCCCGACGGGATGAAGGTCGCCCCCGAGGTGCAGGCGGCGGTGATCTCGGCCGCCGCGGCGCTCGCCGAGGCCGGCGTCGAGGTCGAGGAGGTCCCCCTGCCCCCGCTGCGCGAGACCGCGCGGCTGAACATCGAGCTGTGGATGGCCGATTTCGGCGTCGCCGGCGGCCCGAAGCTCGCGGCCGAGGGCGACCCGGATTCGATCTTCGTGGCCGAGCAGATGATGCGCATCGCCGGCCCGAACGCCGACGCGATGAAAGCCCTGCAGCGCCGGCTGGGCCTGCTGCGCGAGTGGCAGCTGTTCCTCGCCGAGTGGCCGATCGTGCTGCTGCCGGTCTCGGGCGAGGCGCCCTTCGCCAACAACTCCGACGTCGCGAGCGCGGCGGATTTCGACCGGATCTACGAGGCGCAGATGCTCCAAGTCGGCCTGCCCTCGCTGGGCCTGCCGGCGCTGACGGTCGCCACCGGAACCCCGGGCAAGCCGATGGGCGTTCAGCTCCTCGGCCCGCGGTTCCGCGAGGACCTGCTGCTCGACGCCGGCGCGATCATCGAGGCCGCCCACCCCCCCATCCGCCCCGTCGACCCCTTCGTCGTCGGCTGAGCCCCCCCACCCGCCGGGCGCCCCGCGCGCCCGGCGGACAAATCACATCGACTGATTTAATCTGTCCCAAATTGGGACGCAGGCCGACGGCGGCGCAGCGGGTGCGCCCTGCGCCCCGGGCGCAGGGCCGCCCGCAGGGGCCTTCCGGCCTGCGGCGCCTGTCGGCCGACAGGTTGAAAAGCGACGCTGCGTCGCCCCGCCCCAGCGCGCCTCCCGGCTTGCGTCGCGGCGCCGGAGGGTTCAACCATGCAGTTAACAAGGACCCGGGACGACCTCAGAGAGGTGGAAACGACTCGCCGGGCCGGGAGGAGACCGCCATGCCCACGCCCCACCGCGACGCGCGGACCCAGATCGTCAATCCCTTCGCCGGACGCGACGTCAACTGGCTGCTGGACTACCGCGCCGAGACGCGCGGCGCCCATCCCTTCCTGGTGTGGGAGCCCTTCGACGGCCCCCGCCGCGCCTGGACCTACGCCGAGTTCCGCCGCGACGTCCTGCGCCTCGCCGCCGGCCTGCACGCGCGCGGGATCCGGGCGGGCGAGGCGGTGATCGTCCACCTCGACAACTCGCCGGAGATGGAGCTCGCCTGGTTCGCCTGCCAGCGCATCGGGGCGATCGTGGTGACGACCAACACCCGCTCCTCGGCCGACGAGCTGGAGTATTTCGCCGACAACTCCGGCGCCGTGGCCGCCATCACCCAGCCGGAGCTGGCCGAGCTGGTGGCGGGCGCCTGCCGGCATGTGCGCTGGGTGGCGGTGACCGAGAGCCTGGTCGGCGGCGCCCCCGCCGAGGGCGCGCTGAAGCCGCAGGCCGAGGCGGCGTTCTCCTCCCTGATGGGCGATCCCGACGCCCTGCCCGGCCTCGCGTCCGATCCCTGGCGGCTGGGGTCGGTGCAGTATACCTCTGGGACCACCTCGCGGCCCAAGGGGGTGCTGTGGACCCATGGCAACGCGCTGTGGGGGGGGCGCTGCTCGGCCTTCAACGAAGGGCTGAACGCCGACGACGTGCACCTGGTGATGATGCCGACGTTCCACACCAACGCGCGGACCTATTCCATCCTGCCCAGCATGTGGGCGGGGGGCACGGTGGTGATGATGCCGAAGTTCTCGGCCTCGCGCTTCTGGGACGTGGTGAACCGGAACGGCGTCACCTGGTGCTCGATGATCCCGTTCTTCCTCAAGGCGGTGCAGCAGCAGGGGCCGGCGCCGAAACACTCGATCCGCATGTTCGGGATGGCGGCGAACGAGACCCCGTTCGATCAGTTCTACCGGGTCCGCTCGATGGGCTGGTGGGGGATGACCGAGACGATCTCCCACGGGATCGTGGGGGACAGCAAGCAGGCCAACAAGCCGATGACCACCGGCCGGCCCGGGCCGGGCTACGACATCCGCATCCTCGACGACGCGGGGCGGATGGTGGAGCCGGGGCAGACCGGGCACCTGCAGTGCCGCGGCTGGCAGGGGATCCAGATGTTCCTGGAGTACCTCGGCAACCGCGAGGCGACCGAAAGCAGTTTCGTCGAGGACGGCTGGTTCGTGACCGGCGACCGGGTGACGCTGGGCGAGGACGGCTGGATCACCTTCGCCGACCGCGACAAGGACATGCTGAAGGTCGGCGGCGAGAACGTCGCCGCCTCCGAGATCGAGCGGGTGATCGCCCTGGTGCCCGGCGTCTACGAGGGCGCGATCGTGGCCAAGAAGCACCCGATGCTCGACGAGGCGCCGGTCGCCTTCGTGATCCCCGCGCCGGGGCTGGACGCGGAGGCGCGCGCCGCCCTGCCCGCGGCGGTGATCGCCGAATGCCGCGCGAAGCTCGCGGATTTCAAGGTCCCCCACGACGTGCATGTGGTGGACGAGATGCCCCGCTCCACCCTCGAGAAGGTCCACAAGGCCAAGCTGCGCGAGCGGCTGGCCCAGATGGCCAGGCAGACCGAGGCGGCCGGCTGACGGCCCCCTCGCACGGAACCGCCCCCCGCGACCGGAACCGCCCCGCAGCGCCCGACAGAAGGCGGCAGGGGCCTGGGAGAGAGACCATGAACATTGCATCCAGCCCCCTCGAGGCCGCGCAGGCCCGGACCTTCGACGACGGCGACCATTTCGACGTGCTGATCGTCGGCGCCGGGATCTCCGGCATCGACGCGGCCTATCACCTGCAGCAGGACCATCCCGACCGCAGCTTCGCGATGATCGAGCGGCAGGCGGAGTTCGGCGGCACCTGGCGCACGCACAGGTATCCCGGCATCCGCTCGGACAGCGACCTGCACACCTTCGGCTTCTCGTGGAAGCCGTGGAAGAAGAAGGCCATCGCCGAGGCGCAGCTGATCCTCGACTACCTCGATCAGGCGATGGAGGAGCAGGACCTGCACCGGCGCGTGCGCTACGGGCACGAGGTGGTCTCGGCCGACTGGTCCTCGGACGACGCGCGCTGGACGCTGCATCTGCGCCGGCTGGCGGACGGGGCGGACCTGCGCGTGACCTGCAACTTCCTGTGGATGTGCCAGGGCTATTACGAGCACCGCGAGGGCTACACCCCCCGGTGGCCCGGCATGGACGACTTCAAGGGCGAGATCCTGCACCCCCAGACCTGGCCCGAGGACCAGGACCTGGAGGGCAAGAAGGTGGTGGTGATCGGCTCGGGCGCCACGGCCGCCACGCTGATCCCCGCCATCGCGGGCAAATGCGCCAAGGCCGTGATGCTGCAACGCTCGCCGACCTGGTTCGCGCCGCGCCCGACCCATGACGAGTTCCAGGCGACGCTCGCCTCACTGGGGCTGCCCGACGATCAGTACCACGACATCATGCGCCGCAAGGTCCTGAAGATGCAGGAGGACATCATCCGCCGCAGCTTCGAGGAGCCCGAAGCGCTGGGCGAGGAGCTGCTGGGCGCCGCGCGCGCCTATCTGGGCCCCGACTATCCGCTGGAGCGCGACTTCCGCCCCTCCTACCGCCCCTGGCGCCAGCGCCTGGCGCTGATCCCCGACGGCGACATGTTCCAGGCGATCCGCCGAGGCGAGGCCGAGGTGGTCACCGCGAAGATCGAGCGCTTCGAGGCGGACGGCATCCGGCTCGACGACGGCCGCCTGCTGGAGGCCGACGTGATCGTCACCGCCACCGGCTTCAACCTGCTGCCGCTGGGCGGCGTGCGCTTCGCCGTCGACGGCGAGGGCGTCTCGCTGCCCGAGCAGTGGCTGAACCGCGGGATCATGATCACGGGCCTGCCGAACCTCGCCTGGACCTTCGGCTACCTGCGCACCTCGTGGACCATGCGCGCGGACCTGGTGGCGGCCTTCGTCAGCCGCCTGCTGCGCCACATGGACGAGAAGGGCGTGCGCTCGGTCACGCCCACGCTTCGCGAGGAGGACCGGCAGATGGAGCCGCGTCCCTGGATCGACCCCGAGAACTTCAACGCCGGCTACATCATGCGCGGCCATGCGCTGATGCCCCGGCAGGGGGACCGGGGGCCCTGGGTGAACTCCCAGGACTACTACGAAGAGCGGGAGAGCCTTCCCGCCGCCGACCTGGAGGATGGAACGCTTGTCTACCGCTGATTATCCGCTGCCCAACGCCTCGACCGACCTGACGGGGAAGGTGGCGCTGGTCACCGGCGCCTCGTCGGGCCTGGGGCTTCGCTTCGCCAGGGTCCTGGCCTCGCAGGGGGCCAGGGTGGCGCTCGCCGCCCGCCGCACCGACCGGCTGGAGGCCCTGGCCGACGAGATCCGCGCCGCCGGGGGCGAGGCCGCGGCCTTCGCCCTGGACGTGACGGATGCGGCCCGGATCGAGGCGGTGGTCGGCGAGGTCGAGGCGGCGCTCGGCCCCGTCGACATCCTGGTCAACAACGCCGGCATCCCCGACGCGATGCGCGCCCACAAGATGCCGCTGGAGTTGGTGGACCGGCTGCTGGCGATCAACGTGCGCGCGCCGTGGCTGCTGTCCTGCGCCGTCGCCCGCCGCCTGATCGCGCTGGAGCGCACGGGCGGGCGGATCGTCAACATCTCCTCCGCCGCGGCCTTCAAGTATCGCGGCGAGGGGGCGGCGCTCTACGCCGTCTCCAAGTCCGCCGTGGCGCGGATGACCGAGACGCTGGCGACCGAGTGGGCCCGCTACGGGATCAACGTCAACGCCATCGCGCCGGGGGCGTTCTCGTCCGAGATGATGGACGGGATGCTGGAGCGGATGGGCGACATCACCCAGGGCTATCCCCGCAAGCGGCTGGGCGACCCGGCGCAGCTCGATTCCACGCTGCTGTTCCTCTGCGCCCCCGCCTCGGACTTCGTGACCGGGACCGTGGTGCGCGTGGACGACGTTCAGGCCGGGCGCTGAGGAGACCCCCATGGACTACACCGCCATCACCGTCGAGAAGCGCGGCGCCGCCGACTGGCTGACCCTCAACCGCCCCGAGGCGCTGAACACCATCAACGTGGCCATGGTCGAGGAGCTCGACCACTACTTCGGCGCGCTTCGCAACGACCGCGACACCCGCGTCGTGGTCATGCGCGGCGCCGGCCGCGCCTTCTGCGCCGGCCTCGACATCAAGGAGCGCGACCGCCGCGGCAACGAGGGCGTGCCCTTCGGCGGCGGCTGGGACTTCCAGGGCTTCCTCGCCGAGGTCTACATCAAGATGCGCCGCTGCCCGCAGCCGATCGTGTCGCTGATCCAGGGGCCCGCCTGCGGGGGCGGCTTCGCCTTCGCGCTCGCCTCCGACATCCGCATCGCGGGCGAGAGCGCCAGGATGAACTGCGCCTTCATCAAGATCGGCCTGTCGAGCTGCGACATGGGGGTCAGCTACTTCCTGCCCCGCCTGGTCGGCGGCTCGGTCGCCGCCGAGCTGATGCTGACCGGCCGCTTCATCCATGCGCCCCGGGCGCTGGCGACGGGGCTGGTCTCGGAGGTGGTCCCCGACGACCGGCTCGAGGCCGCGGCCCAGCCCTATGTGGACGAGATGCTCCATGCGTCTCCGACGGGCCTGCGCCTGACCAAGGAGGGGCTGACGATGGCGGTGGACGCGACCAGCCTCGAGGCGGCGATGGCGGTGGAGAACCGCAACCAGACGCTCTGCGCCCGCTCGGAGGACTTCGCCGAGGGCCGCCGCGCGTTCCTGGAGAAGCGCCCCCCGAGCTGGGCGGCCGGCTGAGCGGGGCGGGCCGGACCCGGCCCGCTCATTTCGATATGGTCCTTGCAATTGGAGGCCCGATGGTCCATATCAGCATGGCTATCGCTTGAAGCTTGACTATCGTCCGTCTCCAGAGGCTGCCGGTTATCTTGTTCTGACCGACTTGCCAGGGCGCGGCCTACTGCGCGCGCCGACCTAGACCAGGAGACCACGGACATGGCCACCGGCACCGTGAAATGGTTCAATTCCACCAAAGGCTTCGGCTTCATCCAGCCTGACAACGGCGGGCGGGACGTGTTCCTGCACATCTCCGCCGTCGAGCGTGCGGGCCTCGCGGCCCCCGCGGACGGCCAGAAGGTGTCCTACGAGGAGCAGTCCGGCCGCGACGGCCGCACCTCCGCCGAGCAGCTCGCCTACGAGTGAGCCTCCGGGCCTTCGGGCCCAGGTGGACTGAATTGGGGAACCCCCGTGGCGCAAGCCGCGGGGGTTTTTCGTTGTGGGGTGGGCCGCTGTCGAACGCGTCCGTCGACCGGAAAGCTCTGCGGCTCTCCCACGCCAAATAAGCGTCTCCAAACCGCACCCAGAGTGCCGCGCTAGTCCTCCGAGCCTGGATACCCCACCACGTAAAGCGACAACATCTCACTCTCGTTTAGGCGAGAAGGAAAGTCTCCGCCAAATTTGGCGAAACCAAGCTTCTTAAGGATCGCCACCATAGCCTCATTGCTGACTCGAGTAGTTGCGAAAACTCTTGCATCCCCAACGCACTCCCAAAGCTCCGCAAGCAAACTCGCCATTTTGCCTTTGCGGCGATGCGCTTCATCCAAGTAAATCCAACCAAGCTCGGATTTGCATGCGTCCTTCGCCAAATAACCAGCAGATACAAAGACGCGCTCTCGATAACTCTTTGCGGGCTTCTTGATCGCAGCCACCCCTACGGGAACATCATCGTGGGTAATTAAACCAAGCCAGTTGGCGCCCATTAGCCGAGCCTTCACACCAACAGCCACCTCCCCACCACGTTCGATCAACTCGGCCATAGAGGCGATCGAGTGCTCATCGAAATCTTCTGGAACGCCAACATAGGTCGTGTAGCGTTTTTGCTCGAAGGCTTCGCGCGCCTCATCAACAGAATCCTGCAAAATCTCCCGCACATCGTCGCGGCTCAAGAACTCAGCCGCCTCCCCGCGAAGTGTAAGTTCCACATTCTTACCGCTACTGATATGCTCCAGAATGCGTTCGTCTTCGGACGCCTGCTGTACAATTGAAGCCTTCAGATTTCGCCTTGCGCGCTCTTTGAGGGGATCGCTGCGACCATCTTGATTAAAAATAGCCTTGAACCGCAGAGCGCTATCACGTTGCAGCTTTATCACTTCCGAAATCTCCATCTTAATGTCGTCAAGGAGGCTTTCAGTGTCATCCAACTTCTGATCAGACCAGCCAAGAGTGTCTGACATGCGCTCTATATGCCCAGCTAGCGAAGACTCAAGTGCGCCCACCTCGCTGGAAATACTATCCGCAGCCGCCGCAAAGCGTGCTGCAAACGCCGCGGACTCGCTGTCTAGAAACAATTTAAGGAGCTCTCCAGGCTGAAGCGGACGGTTTCTACTTCCATCTCTTTGGCAGTAAATGCCCTTAGTGGTGCAATGCGGCTTTGAGGCACTGGCGGGTACGGCCACCTTAAGAAAAGGGGTCGCCGATAAATTTTCGACGTATATTTCGATGGCCACAGGCGGCACGCAGCTCAGCGCTTTATTTGTTACAGCTAACATTGTTGAATCGCTGACATCACAGCCAACGACTTCACCAACCTGCTCACCCATAGGGCCCTCCACCTCATTAACGCCAATTAGAATTATTCCTCCATCAGCGGAATTTGCGAAGCTGACAAAATCTTCTTGCGACACACCCTCTGGCTTGCGCTTGTAATCGACGAGCGCGTTTTCACCATGCGCGAGCAATTCTCTCGTGGCGGCGCTGATAGACTTAAGGCGGCGAGGGGATTTCAAAACGAAAATCCTTCTGCATAAAGGCACCTGTTGGACCAGCAGGCCTGCCACCGTTCCACCACTACCGCCGCCATGCAACACAAGACGATTGCCTTGCTCCCCACCCTCCTCCTCGCCGCCCCCGCCTCCGGCTCCGGCAAGACCCTGCTGACGCTCGGCCTGCTCCGCGCCTTCCGCGACCGGGGGCTCCACGTCGTCGGGGCCAAGTCGGGGCCGGATTACATCGATCCGCGGTTCCATCAGGCGGCCTGCGGGCGGGCCTCGAGCAACCTCGACGCCTGGGCGATGGCGGAGGGGGAGCTGAGGGCGAGGGCCCAGGGGGCGCTCGGGGGGGCGCTCGGGGGGGCCGGGGGCGACGGGCCCTCCGCCCGGCCGCTGCTGATCGTCGAGGGGGCCATGGGGGCGCTCGACGGGGCGCCGCCGGAGGGGAAGGGCTCGGCCGCCGATCTCGCCGCGGCGCTGGGGGCGCCGGTGGTGATGGTCGTGGACGCGGGGCGGATGGCGGGCTCGGCCGCGCTCGCGCCCGCAGGGCTGCGGGCGCTGAGGCCGGAGATCGAGATCGCGGGCGTGATCCTCAACCGCATCGGCTCGCCCCGCCACGAGGCGGCGGCGCGCCGGGCGCTGGAGGGGGCGGGGCTCGCCTGCCTCGGCGCGATGCCGCGGCAGGAGGCGCTCGCCCTGCCCTCGCGCCACCTCGGCCTGGTGCAGGCGCAGGAGCATCCGCAGCTGGAGGCCTTCGTCGCCGCGGCCGGCGCGGCGGCGGCGGCGCATCTCGACCTCGACGCGATCGCGCAGGCGGCGCGGCCGCTGCGGGCGGAGCCGGGAGACGCGGCGGCGCGGCTGGCGCCTCCGGGCCAGCGGGTGGCGGTGGCGCGGGACGCGGCCTTCGCCTTCGCCTACCCCCACCTGATGGCCGACTGGCGCGCGCAGGGGGCGGAGCTGGTCCCGTTCTCGCCGCTCGCGGACGAGGCGCCGGACGCGGCCGCGGACGCGGTCTATCTGCCGGGCGGCTATCCGGAGCTGCATGCGGGGCGGCTGGCGGGCGCCTCGGCCTTCCTGGGCGGGCTGCGGGCGGCGGCGGCGCGCGGCGCGACGGTCTACGGCGAGTGCGGGGGGTTCATGGCGCTGGGGGAGGCGCTGGTGGATGCGGACGGCGCGGCGCACCCGATGGCGGGGCTGCTGCCGGTGACGACCTCCTTCGCCGTGCGGAAGATGACGCTGGGCTACCGGCGCCTGGCGCCGCGGGCGGGGGCGCCGTGGGCGGGGGCGCTGAACGGGCACGAGTTCCACTACGCGACCATCGTCGAGGAGGGCCCGGCCGAGCGGCTGTTCGACGCGACCGACGCGGCCGGCAAGGCGCTCGCCCCGATGGGGCTGCGGGTGGGGCGGGTGATGGGCTCCTACGCCCATGTGATCGCGCCGGGCTGAGGGGTCGCTTGCGGGCCCCGGGGCGTCGGCGGCGCGCTTGCCCGGGCGGGCGGGCGCTGCTACCACCCCGCCAGACGACGCCGCGAGGCTGACCGGAAGGCGCCGCACGCCGACCCAGACCGGGGGCGGGGCGGGGCCGTCGTCGGGACGGGGGGCCGCCGCGGGCGGGCTCCTCCTCCGGTCTTGCGCGCGTCGGGCCCAGGCAGGCGGGAGGACGCGCGATGACCCAGACCTCGACCCAGGAAGCCCCCGTGCTGCGGGACGGCGCGACCGAGAAGATCGGCGTGATGATCTGCGGGCATGGCTCGCGGTCCCAGCGGGCGGTGGACGAGTTCGCGGTGCTGGCCGAGAAGCTGCCGGCGTTCCTGCCCCCGGAGTGGGCGGTCGAGCACGGGTATCTCGAGTTCGCCAACCCGGTGCTGCGCGACGGGCTCGACAAGCTGCGCGAGGCGGGGTGCACGCGGATCCTGGCGGTGCCGGGGATGCTGTTCGCCGCCATGCACGCGAAGAACGACATTCCCTCGGTGCTGAACACCTATGCCAGGACCCATGGCATCCGGGTGGATTACGGGCGCGAGCTGGGGGTGGACCCGAAGATGGTCCGCGCCGCCGCCGAGCGGATCGAGGAGGCGATCGCGAAGGCCGACGCCGAGGACGGCGTGGTGCCGCGGCACGAGACGCTGCTGGTGGTGATCGGGCGGGGCGCCTCGGACCCGGACGCGAACGGCAACGTCTCGAAGGTGGCGCGGCTGCTGTGGGAGGGGATGGGCTTCGGCTGGTGCGAGGTCGGCTATTCGGGCGTGACCTTCCCGCTGGTGGAGCCGGCGCTGGAGCATGCCGCCAAGCTGGGCTACCGGCGGGTGGTGGTGTTCCCGTATTTCCTGTTCACGGGCGTGCTGATCGACCGGATCTACGGCTTCGCGGACATGGTGGCCGAGGCGCATCCCGAGATCCGCTTCGTGAAGGCGGGGTATCTCAACGATCATCCGCAGGTGCTGGCGACGTTTGCGGAGCGGGTGACGGAGATCCTCGAGGGGGCTCCGGCGATGAACTGCTCGATGTGCAAGTATCGCGCGCAGGTGCTGGGGTTCGAGGCCGAGGTCGGCGCGCCCCAGGAGAGCCACCACCATCATGTCGAGGGCCAGGGGGCCTCGGCGCCGGGGTCGAACGTGGCGGACTGCCGGCTGTGCGACGACTTCTGCACCGGGGCCTGCCGGCTGGACCTGGGGCATGGGCATTCGCATGACCATGGGCATCATCATCACGACCACGACCACCCGCACGATCATGGCCACGGGCACGGGCATTCGCACGGGCACGGGCATCCGCACGATCACGACCATCACCACCCGCCCTACCCCCATGCGGACCACCCGCTGGGGCCGGAGAGCGTGCGCAAGCATCTGAAGGACCGTTCGTGAACGCAGCCCCGCTGTTCGACGTCCATGTCGCCGTCGACTGGTCGGCGGCGAGCGCGCCCACGGTCGGCAGGGACTCGATCTGGATCGGCCGGGCGCAGGGCGAGGGGCCGGCGGTCCTCAGCAACCCCGCCACCCGGGCCGAGGCCGTGGAGGCGCTGGCGGAGATGCTGGCGGGCGACCTCGCGGCCGGGCGGCGGGCGATGGTCGGGTTCGACTTCGCCTTCGGCTACCCGGCGGGGACGGCGGAGGCGCTGTTCGGCGCGCCGGGCTGGCGGGCGGTCTGGGCGGGGCTGGCGGAGGGGATCTCCGACGGGCCCGCGAACGCCAACGACCGGTTCGGGTTCGCGGACCGGCTGGCGGCGAAGGGCGCGCCGTTCTGGGGGCATCCGGCGGGGCGGGCGTTCGCGCATCTGCCGGCGAGGAAGCCCGCGGCGGGGGATTTCGAGGAATTTCGGGAGGCGGAGCGGTTCGCGCGGGCCCGCGGCGGGCGGCGGCCGTTCTCGGTCTGGCAGCTCTCGGGCGCGGGGGCGGTCGGAGGGCAGAGCCTGACGGGGATCGCGGCGCTGGAGCGGCTGAGGGCGGATCCCCGGCTGGCGGGCGCGGCGCAGGTCTGGCCGTTCGAGAGCGGGCTGGCGGCGCCCTCGGGGGGCGTCGTGTTCGCGGAGATCTGGCCCTCGCTGATCCCGCCGCATCCGGACGAGGCGGTGCGGGACGCGGGCCAGGTGCGGGCCTGCGCCGAGACCTTCGCCGCGATGGATCGCGCGGGGCGGCTGGCGGAGGTGTTCGCAGGACCCGAAGGGCTGGCCGGCGCGGCGCGCGCGTCGGTGGCGGCCGAGGAAGGCTGGATACTGGGACTGGGCCAGGAGTATCTGCTCGCCCGCTTCGCCGCAGGCGGGGGGGCCGGCGCGTCTGCTGATGCGCCTGCGGGCTCTGGCGGGCTCGCACCGGCGGGGCGGGCGTTCGGCCCGTGGCCGCCGTCGCAGGGCGCCTGGGAGCGGGACGGGGCGGCGATCTACGCCGCGAGTTTCGCGACGGCGCGGGCGGAGTGCGACCTGTCGGGCATGACGCCCGCGATGCAGGAGCTGGCGCTGCGGGTGGTGCACTCCTGCGGGATGCCGGAGGTGGCCTCGGGGCTGGTCTTTTCCGACGGCGCGGTGGAGGCGGGGGTGGCGGCGCTGGACGCGGGCGCCCCGGTGATCTGCGACGTGGGCATGGTGGCGCAGGGGGTCATCCGGCGCGGGCGCTGCGCGGGGGTCGAGGTGGTCTCGGCGCTCGATGCTCCGGGCTGCGCGGAGCTGGCGAAGGCGCAGGGGACGACGCGCTCGGCGGCGGCGATGGACCTGATGGCCGAGAGGCTGGGGGGCGCGGTGGTGGCGATCGGGAATGCGCCGACGGCGCTGTTCCGGCTGCTGGAGCTGATCGACCTGGGCGCGCCCAAGCCCGCCTTGATCCTCGGGTTCCCGGTGGGGTTCGTGGGGGCGGCGGAATCGAAGGCGGCGCTGGCGGAGGACCCTCGCGGCGTGCCTTTCGTGGCGCTGAGGGGCCGGGTCGGCGGCTCGGCGATGGCGGCGGCGGCGGTGAACGCCTTGTCGCTGGGATTGAAAGGGGACGGCCTGGCGGTTCCCGGGCGGGTGGGAGAGAGCGCATGAGCGAGCTTTGGCTGCAGATCGTGGGGCTCGGCGCCGACGGGCTGGAGGGGCTGCGGCCCGCCGCCCGGGCGGCGGTGGAGAGCGCCGAGGTGATCTTCGGCGCCGATCGCCACCACCAGCTGACGCTGGAGGTGGAGGCCGAGCGGGTGGCCTGGCCCTCGCCCTTCGATCATCTGCTCAACCGGCTGGAGGCGTTGCGGGGGCGGCGGGTGGCGGTGCTGGTCTCGGGCGATCCGCTGTGGCGCTCGGCCGGCTCGCGCATCGCGGCGGCGTTCCCGGAGGCGGTCGTGCATCCGCATGTCTCGGCCTACCAGCTGGCGGCGGCGCGGATGCTGTGGCCGGTGAACGGGTGCGAGACGCTGACGTTGCATGGCAAGGGGCCGGAGCGCTCGGTGGCGGCGATGCGGGTCTTCGTGCAGCCGGGCGCGCGGTTGCTGGCGCTGGCGGCCGATGGCGACAGCGCGCGGGCCGTGGGCACGGCGTTGACGGCCTGGGGCTATGGGCAGAGCCCGCTGCGGGCGATGTGGGATCTCGATGCGGAGACGGAGGGGTGGCAGGAGGCCCCTGCCTCCGCCTGGGCCTCGGGGAAGATCCCGCGGCCGGGGGATCTGTGCACGCTGGCGGTGGAGTGCCGGGCGGAGGCGGGGGCGCCGCTGGCGCCGGCGGTTCCGGGGCTGGCGGACGAGCTCTTCGAGCATGACGGGGTGATGACCAAGCGCGAGGTGCGCGCCGCCACCCTGGCGCGGCTGGCGCCGGCGCCGGGGCAGCTGTTGTGGGACGTGGGCTGCGGCTGCGGCTCGGTCGCCATCGAGTGGATGCGCGGCGCGCGCGCGGCGAAGGCCGTGGGGCTGGAGCCGCGGGCGGACCGGCGGGCGATGGCGGCGGCGAATGCGCAGGCGCTGGGGGCGCCGGGGCTGGTGCTGAAGGAGGGCTCCGCTCCGGAGGGGCTGGCGGGGCTGCCGGCCCCGGATGCGGTGTTTCTCGGCGGCGGGCTCTCGGAGGCCTCGGCCGAGGCGGCCTGGTGGGCGCTGTCGCCCGGCGGGCGGCTGGTGGCGAACGCGGTGACGCTGGAGTCGGAGGCGCTGCTGGTCAGGCTCGCGTCCCGCTTCGGGGGCGAGCTGAGCCGGATCCGGATCGAGCGGGCCTCGCCCGTCGGCAAGGGCGGGCCGCTGGCCTGGCGCCCGGCGATGTCGGTGACCCAGTGGAGCGCGCGCAAGTGAGCGGCGTGCTGCATGGGGTGGGGCTGGGGCCGGGCGATCCGGAGCTGATGACGCTGCGCGCGCATCGGCTGATCGCGGGGGCCGGGGTGATCGCCTATCCGGCGCCCGACAGCGGCGAGAGTTTCGCGCGGTCCATCGCGGCCGGGTCGATCCCGCAGGGCGTTGAAGAAATCCCCATCGTGATCCCGATGCGCGCCGAACGGTTTCCCGCGCAGGCGGTCTACGACCAAGCCGCGGGCGCGCTGGCGGAGCGGCTGCGGGCGGGGCGCGACGTGGTGGTGCTGTGCGAGGGGGATCCGTTCTTCTACGGCAGCTTCATGTATCTGTTCGGGCGGCTCGCGGGCGAGTTTCGCTGCGAGATCACGCCGGGTGTGAGCTCGATGGCGGCCGCGACGGCGGCGGCGGCGCGGCCGCTGTGCGCGAGGAACGAGGTGCTGAGCGTGCTGCCGGGGACGCTGCCGGAGGACGAGCTGGAGGCTCGGCTGGCGGCGGGAGGGGCGTTCGCGATCCTCAAGGTCGGGCGGCGGTTGCCGAGGCTGCGGGCGGCCATCGAGGCGGCGGGGCTGGGCGAGGGGGCGATGTATGTCGGGCACGCCTCGCTGGAGCGGCAGGTGGTGGCGCCGCTGGCCGAGGCGCCGCAGGACGCGCCGTATTTCTCGATGATCCTGGTTCCGGGGAGGGATCCGCATGTGGGCTGAGGGTCGCGCGCGCCGGCCCGCCGGGGTCCGCCCGGGCGAGGCTCCCGCCCACCCTCCCCGCCCGGCCCGGGCGGACCCCTTCGCGCAGGGCGCGCGGGGGCGGCGGGCCGGGGGCGCCGGGGGGCCGGGCCGGGGCCGCGCGAGGCTCGCGGTTCGCCCGCCTGCCGAGGGGATGCGCGCGGGGCGGGCCGGGGGCGCCCCGGGCCTGGCCCGGGGCCTCGCGCGGCCTGCCGCCGGGCGCGGCCTTGCCGGGGAGGGCGGAGGCGCGCCCTGCCCCGCCCTCTCTTCTTCCGTTTCCGTCGAGGACCGATCCGCATGACCGACACCCCTGTTTCCCCGGGCCTGCGCGCGCCCGTGTTCGTCGCGTTGACCGACGCGGGCGAGGCGCTGGCCCGGCGCGCGCTGGCGGCGGTGGCGCCGGGGGCGGACCTCGCCTCGGGCGTGGTGCGCTGCGGGCCGGGGGCGGCGCCGGCGGCCGAGACGCTGCGGGCGTTGTTCGCGGCCGGGCGGCCGGTGGTGGGCGTGATGGCGGCCGGGATCCTGGTGCGGGCGCTGGCGCCGATGCTGGGCGACAAGCGCGCGGAGCCGGCGGTGGTGGCGCTGGCCGAGGACGGCTCGGCCGCCGTGCCGCTGCTGGGCGGGCATCGCGGGGCGAACGCCCTGGCGCGGCGCTTGGGCGAGGCGCTGGGAGGGGTGGCTGCGGTGACCACCGCCGGCGACGTCTCGCTGGGGGTGGCGCTGGATGCGCCGCCGCAGGGGTGGCGGCTGGAGGCCCCGGCCGACGCCAAGGCGGCGATGGCGGGGCTGCTGGCGGGGCGGCCCGCGCGCCTGTCGGGCGAGGCGGAGTGGCTGGCGCCGCTGGCCGGGCGGGTCGCCGCGGAGCCCGCGGCGGAGGATGCGCCCGTCGTGCTGACGGTCGAGGGCTGCGCGCCGCTGGTGTATCGCCGCGCCCGGTTGGTGCTGGGCGTCGGCTGCGCGCGGTATTGCGCGCCCGAGCAGATGATCGGGCTGGTGCGCAAGACATTGGCGGAGAACGGGTTTGCGGCGGCAGAGGTGGCGGAGGTCCGGTCGATCGACCTCAAAGCCGACGAGGCGGCGATCCGGGCGCTGGGGGAGGACCTGGGCGTGCCGGTGCGGTTCCACTCGGCCGCCGAGCTGGAGGCGTTGACGCCTCGGCTGGCCAACCCCTCGGAGGTGGTGTTCGCCGAGGTCGGGTGCCACGGGGTGGCGGAGGCCTCGGCGCTGGCGGGGGCCGGCGAGGCCTCGGTGCTGGCGTTTGAAAAGGAGAAGAGCGCGGATGCGACGGTGGCCGGGGCGGTCATCGCCGGGGCCGCGGCGCCGTCGCGGGCGCGTGGGCGGCTCTCGGTCGTGGGGATCGGGCCCGGGGCGGCGGACTGGCGCACGCCGGAGGCCTCGCGCCTGGTCGCGGCGGCCGAGGAGGTGGTGGGCTACAACCTCTACATCGACCTGCTGGGGCCGCTGGCCGCCGGAAAACCGCGGGCGGATTTCGCGCTGGGCGAAGAAGAAGCCCGGTGCCGGCATGCGCTGGAGCGGGCCGGCGAGGGGCGCGACGTGGCGCTGGTGTGCTCGGGCGACGCGGGGATCTACGCGATGGGCGCGCTGGTGATGGAGTTGCTGGACCGGCCGGCCGAGCGGGGCGGCGTCTCGGACGCGGCGCGGCGGGTCGAGGTGGTGATGGCGCCGGGGATCTCGGCCTTGCAGGCCGCGTCCGCGCGGGCGGGGGCGCTGATCGGGCACGACTTCTGCGCGGTGTCGCTGTCGGATCTGCTGACGCCGCGGGAGGACGTGCTGAAGCGGCTGCGGGCGGCGGCTGCGGGGGATTTCGTGACGGCGCTCTACAACCCCGTCTCGCGCCGTCGTCGGGACCTGCTGGACGCGTGTCGCGAGATCATGCTCGAGCATCGCCCGGCGGAGACGCCGGTGCTGCTGGCCCACAGCCTCGGGCGGCCGGAGGAGCGGTTGGAGCTGCGGACGCTCGCGACGCTGAAGACCGACGAGGTGGACATGCTGACGGTGGTGATGATCGGCGCCTCGCGCAGCCGGGCGTTCCGCACCGGCGATGCCGGCGCCGGGGCGCAGGGCTGGCGGATCTATACGCCGCGGGGCTACGCCAAGCGCATCGACGCGGCCCCGAAGAGCACGGAGGAGGTCTCGTGACCGTCTATTTCATCGGGGCCGGGCCCGGAGACCCGGAGCTGATCACCCTCAAGGGCGCCCGCCTGATCGCGGCCTGCCCGGTGTGCCTCTATGCCGGGTCCCTGGTGCCGCCGCAGGTGGTCGAAGGGGTTCCGGAGGGGGCGCGGGTGATGGACACCGCGCCGATGACGCTCGACGAGATCCTGGCGGAGATCGAGGCGGCGGATGCGAAGGGGCTGGACGTGGCGCGGGTGCACTCGGGCGATCCGTCGCTTTACGGGGCGATCGCGGAGCAGATCCGGCGGCTGGACGCGAAGGGCATCGACTGGGAGGTGATCCCGGGCGTGCCGGCCTTCGCCGCGGCGGCGGCGGCGATGGGCAAGGAGCTCACCCTGCCCGAGATCGCCCAGACCGTGATCATCACGCGCACCGCCGGCAAGGCGAGCGCGATGCCCGAGGGCGAGGACCTCGACACGCTGGGCCGCTCCAGGGCGACGCTGGCGCTGCATCTCTCGGTGCGCAACCTGCGCGAGATCGAGCGGCGGCTGATCCCGCATTACGGCGAGGACTGTCCGGTGGCGGTGGCCTACCGGGTGGGCTGGCCGGACCAGGCGTTCCTCTACGGGACGCTGGGGGACATCCGCGAGAAGGTGCGCAAGGCCAAGCTGACCCGCACGGCGCTGATCTTCGTGGGGCGGGTGCTGGGGGACGAGGATTTCCGGGACAGCGCGCTCTACGACGGGGCGCATCCGCATGTGCTGCGGCCGAAGCGGAAGCTGGCCACGGGGTGACGGTCCGCAGGCGCCCTGCGGGCGGGCTTGGCTGCCGGGCGCCTGCGGGGAGGGTGCGAGGGGTTGGAGAGGGGGGAGCCTCCGGCGGGCTCCTGACTCACCCAAGAACAAGGCCCGCGCCTGTTCTCCGGAGCCGTCCATCGCGTCTGATGCCTGAGCGAGTCGGCCGGAGGGGTCAAGGACAAGCCCGCCTGCGGCGGGTCGCTGCGCGATCCTTGACCCCTCCGGCCGACTCGCTCTGATCGGCATCCGCGACGGACGGCTCCGGAGAACAGGCGCTTTGCGAGGCCTGGCCGGCGTCGCGCCCGGGCGCCCGGGCCGATGGGAGCGCGGGCCGGGGATGGCGGGCGGGGCGACGCGCGAAGCGCGAGCGTCCGTCCGCCAGCCCCGGCGGCGGGCTCGCCGGGCGCGCGCCGACGGGGCGGCAGGCGCGGGGGACGCGTTGGCGGGGGGCGGGAGCGGTGATAGTCCTGCCGGCAAGCAAGTTCATCTCCGGAGGATCCCCATGAAAGCCGCAGCCGACGCCTGGTCCCTGTTCAAGCCCGGAGACCGGGTCGCCCTGCATGGCGCAGGCGGCGAGCCGAGGGGGGCGCTGGCGGCGCTGGCCGAAGATCCGGAACGCGGGCGGGGCCTCGCCTTCGTCGGCATCTGGCTGCCGGGGATCAACGACATCGACCCCTCGGCGACGGCGCCCGAGTCGACCGCCGAGGTGATCTTCATCAACCCCGCCCTGCGCGAGGGCTGGGAAAGCGGCCGCGTGAAGCTGCAGCCGATCAACTACTGGCACTCGGAGAAGTGGATCGCGGGCGCCGCGAAGCTGGACGGGGCGGTGATGCAGGTCTCGCCGCCGCGCGACGGGTTCGTGACCGCCGGCATCGCCTGCGACTTCGACCAGGCCCTGCTGCGCGGCGCGAAGACCGTGGTGGGCGAGGTGAACCCCGCCATGCCCACGCCCCCCAGTGCGCCCCGGATCCCCGTCGAGCGCTTCGCCATGCTGACCGAGGCGCAGACCGAGCTGCCGGGCTATTCGGCGGGCGCCCTGCCCGAGGACCTCAAGGCCGTCGCCGCGCAGATCGCGGCGCTGATCGAGCCGGGCGACACCGTGCAGGTGGGCGTGGGCAAGGCGGCCTCGGCGCTGATGGAGGCGTTGGCCGACCACCGGGGCCTGGGCTACCACGCCGGCCTGATCATCGAGGAATTCGCCCCGCTGCTGGAGGCGGGCGTGTTCTCGGGCAGGATCACCACGGGGACGATCATCGGCTCGCGCGATCTCTACGACCGGGTGGCGGAGGATCCGCGGATCGCGTTCCGCGGCGTGGACTTCACCCACCATCCGGGGGTGATCGGGGCGATCCCGCGGTTCGTGTCGGTGAACTCGGCGCTGTCGGTGGATCTGTTCGGGCAGGCGACGCAGGAGTGGCTGGGGGGTCGGCAGATCTCGGGCCAGGGCGGCGCGGGGGATTTCGCGCGGGCGGCGCGGGCCTCGGAGGGGGGCCGCGGCGTGCTGGCGCTGCCGGCCACGGCGCGGCGCGGGACCGAGAGCCGGATCCGCCTGCGGCTGGAGCCCGACGGGCTGGTGACGCTGCCGCGGGTGGACGCGGACGTCGTGGTCACCGAGTTCGGCGTGGCCGACCTGCGCTGGAAGGACGTGGACGCCCGCGCCGCCGCGCTGATCGAGGTGGCGGCGCCGGCGTTCCGCGACGGGCTCGCGAACGAATGGGACGCGCTGCGGCGGACCATGTGAGCGGCGGCGCCCGCGGGGCGGCGGTCCTCGCGCGCCCTGCGGGCGGGCCCGGCGGGGCGCCGCCCTGGAGCCCGGGCGCGCGGCAGCGGGACCGGTCGCCTCGCGCAGGGGTTGCGGTTGCCGCGGCGGCGGGCCGGGGGCACTCTGTCGGGAACGGCAGGGGAGGACGGCATGACGGATCGGAAACGACGGCGGCCGGCGCGGCGGGGCCTGGGGCTTGCGGCGGCGCTGGTCGTCTGGGCGGGACCGGCCGCGGCGGCGGGCTCGGCGGCGCAGGCGGTGGAGCGGGCGCAGGCGCTCTGCGAGGACCTGGGCGGGCGGTTCTCGGTCGGCGAGGGCGCGGTGGGCGAGATCGATCTCGGTCCCGGCCGCGGCGAGGAGGGCGGCGACCGGGGCGAGACGCTCGACTACGCGAAGCTCGTCTGCGAGGGGGCGTATTCGGCCTTCTGCGGCTCCGGCGGGTGTCCGCTGCGGGTGCAGGTCGGGCCCCAGGCCTGGGAGTGGCAGGTCGAGGACTGGTCGATGATCCTCTTCGAAGGGTTTCCAGTGCTGATGCTGGCCCGCGACGGCGGCTGGTGCGGCGGCGCCGGGGCGCAGATCTGCTTCGAGGCGCTGAAGTGGGACGGGCAGCGGTTCCTCACCGTGGGGCCGGCGCCCGACCCGGCGGAGTAGCGGCCCCGGTTCGGCGGGCCTGAGGCGTCCCGCGCGAGGCGCCGCGTCAGGCCGCGCGCCGGGGCGCGCCGCCCGCCCGCGGCGCGGTGCGGCGGGGCGCCTGCGGCCGCCGCCGCCCGTGGCCGCGGTGCGCCCGGGGGGCCGGCGTCGCCGCCCGCGGGACCGCGGCGGCCGGCGCCGCCTTCGCCCCGGGCGCCCGGGCCCCCTGTCCGACGCCGGGACGCGCCGCGGGCGCGACGGCGGCGTCCGGCGCGCGGCCCGACGCGGCGCCGCGCTCCGCCGGCGCGGAGCGCGCGGCGGCCGGCGCGCGCTCCCCTCCCGGTCAGGTGCCGCAGAACGTCGCCGTCACCGCCTCGTCCGGGGTCGCGGGGAGGGCGAGGTCGGCGTGCTCCGGGTGATCGGAGAACGGGTCCGCCAGCACCCCCATCAGCCGGTCGAGCGGCGCGAGGTCGAGACCGTTGGTCGCCGCCGCCAGCGCCGTCTCGACCTGGTGGTTGCGCGGGATGAAGGCCGGGGAGGCGGCGCGCTGGGCCGCCTGCCGCTCCGCCTCCGGGCGGGCCTCGGCCGCGAGGCGGGCGCGCCAGCGCCCCGCCCAGGCGTCGAAGGCAGTGGGATCGACCCAGAGCGCGCGGGCGGGCTCGTCCGTCTGCGGACCGCCCTGCGATGGCAGGGCCGAGAGCGCGCGCAGGCCCAGCGTGAAATCCACCTGGTTCGCCGCCATGGCCGAGAGCAGGTCGTCGACCAGCGCCGCGTCGTCCTCCCGCGCCGTCGCGAGGCCGAGCCTGGCGCGGAACAGGGCCAGGCGCTCGGCCGCGTAGAGGTCGGGGAAGGCGTCGATCGCGGCCTGGGCGGCGGGCAGCGCCTGCTGGGGGTCGTCGGCCATCAGCGGCAGCAGGCACTGGGCGAGCTGGGCGAGGTTCCACTGCGCGATGCCGGGCTGGTTCACGTAGGCGTAGCGCCCGAAGCGGTCGATCGAGGAATAGACCGTGTCGGGGTGATAGGCCTCCATGAAGGCGCAGGGGCCGTAGTCGATGGTCTCGCCCGCGAGGCTCATGTTGTCGGTGTTCATCACGCCGTGGATGAAGCCCAGGCTCATCCAGCGCGCGATCAGCGCCGCCTGCTGGCGCACCACCGCCTGCAGGAGCGCGAGCGGCGGGATCTCGGCCTCCGCCGCCTGCGGGTGGTTGCGGGCCACGACGTGGTCGGCGAGCAGGCGCAGCGCCTCGAGGTCCTGGCGGGCGTAGAAATACTGGAAGGTGCCGACGCGCACGTGGCCGTGGGCGACGCGCACCAGGATCGCGCCGGGCTGGGGCGTCTCGCGCAGCACCGCCTCGCCGGTGCCCACGACCGCCAGCGAACGGGTGGTGGGCACGCCGAGCGCGTGCATCGCCTCGGCGACGATGTACTCGCGCAGCACGGGGCCGAGCGCCGCCTTGCCGTCGCCGGCGCGCGAGAAGGGCGTGGGACCCGAGCCCTTCAGGTGCAGGTCGCGCCGGGCGCCGTGAGGGTCGCGCACCTCGCCCAGCAGCAGCGCCCGACCGTCGCCGAGCTGCGGGCTCCAGCCGCCGAACTGGTGGCCGGCGTAGGCCATCGCCAGCGGCTCGGCCCCCGGGGGCACGTCCTGGCCCGAGAGCAGGCCGAGCCCGGCGGGCGAGCGCAGCCAGTCGACCGAAAGGCCGAGCTCGCGGGCCAGCGGCTCGTTCAGGCGCAGGAGGCGCGGCGCCGGGACGGCGGCGGCGGACTGGCGATGGAAGAACCGCTCCGGCAGGCGGGCGTAGGCGTTGTCGAAGCGCGGGGCGGCGGAGGACGCAGCCGCGGAGGACCGGGCTTGCGGAGCGGGGGCGTCGACAGGCGAGGTCATGGAACCTCCTTTCGGCGGGGGGCGGGGCCGGGCTGTTCCAGAGGTCGGGGCGCGGGCGACGGATGTCAACGCGCGGGGCGCAGAGGGGAGGCCGCTCCTGACCCACCAGAGAACAGGCGCTCCCGGGAGGGGCGGCGTCGCGCCGGGCGCGTGGGGCGGGCGGGAGGCGCGCGGGCGGAAGCCGGGCGGGCCCGGGGCGCAGGGTCCGGGGCGCGCCGCGGACGCGCGGACCGCCCCGAGGCGCGGCGCGCCACGCCGCGCCCGAGAGGCGGCGGGGTTGACGCGGGGCCGCGGAGGGGCTAGAGGCGCGCCACCCAAATCCGCATGCGGGGTTCGGGCCGGTCGGGGAGACATCCCGGCAGGTCCTCCGGTTGGACGCCCTCCGGCGTCTGCACCCCCGCAGAGGCGAAAACCGGAAAGGACAAGCGAACCATGGCCCTGCCTGAGTTCTCCCTGCGCCAGCTGCTCGAGTGCGGCGTTCACTTCGGCCACCAGACTCACCGCTGGAACCCGAAGATGGGCGCCTACATCTATGGCGAGCGCAACGGCATCCACATCATGGACCTGACGCAGACCGTCCCCCTGCTGGACGCCGCCCTGCAGGCCATCCGCGACACCGTCGCCAAGGGCGGCCGCGTCCTGTTCGTGGGCACCAAGCGCCAGGCCGCCCAGCCGCTGGCCGACGCCGCCGAGCGCTGCGCCCAGTACTACATGAACCACCGCTGGCTCGGCGGCACGCTGACCAACTGGAAGACCGTCTCGAACTCGATCGAGCGCCTGCGCAAGCTGGACGAGATCTTCGAGGCCGGCGCCGAGGGCTTCACCAAGCGCGAGCGCCTCTCGCTGGAGCGTGAGCGCAACAAGCTCAACGCCTCGCTGGGCGGCATCCGCGAGATGGGCGGCGTCCCCGACCTGATCTTCGTGATCGACACCAACAAGGAAGACCTGGCCGTCGCCGAGGCGAACAAGCTGGGCATTCCGGTGGTGGCGGTGCTCGACACCAACTCGGATCCGACCGGCATCGCCTACCCGATCCCCGGCAACGACGACGCCTCGCGCGCCATCTCGCTCTACTGCGACCTGGCCTCGCGCGCGGCGCTCGACGGCATGGCGGCCGCGATGGGCGAGAGCGGCTTCGATCTCGGCGAGATGGAGGACCTCCCCGAGGAGGAGTTCGCCGCCGAGGAGACCCCCGCCGAGGGCGCCGAGGCCCAGGCCTGAGGTCTGCGACGGGCGCCCTTCGGGGCGCCCCTCCCCCTCGCGGGGACATATGACGCAAGCATGACGCCCGCGGCGCTTGACCGGCGCGGCGCGGGCGTGGACCCAAGCCCCCGGACGCCCGGGGCCGGCGCGCGGGATTCGCGCGAGGCCCCCTCCCGGGCGGCGCACGACGGACCAGGAGAGAGACGATGGCGATCACCGCTGCGATGGTGAAGGAGCTCCGCGACACGACCGGCGCGGGCATGATGGACGCGAAGAAGGCCCTCGTCGAGAACGACGGGAACATGGAGGCCGCGGTCGACTGGCTGCGCACCAAGGGTCTCGCCAAGGCCGCCAAGAAGTCCGGCCGCACCGCCGCCGAGGGCCTGGTGGCCGTCGCCGCGGGCGAGGGCGTGGGCGTCGCGGTCGAGGTGAACGCCGAGACCGACTTCGTGGCCCGCAACGCCGAGTTCCAGGAGATGGTCTCGAAGATCGCGCAGGCCGCGCTGGGCGCCTCGGACCTCGAGGGGCTGCTGGCCGCGGACCTGGGCGGCAAGACCGTGCAGGCCGCCGTGACCGACAAGATCGCCACGATCGGCGAGAACATGTCGGTGCGCCGCATGGCGCGGCTCGAGGGCGACGTGGTCGCCTCCTACGTCCACAACGCCGCCGCGCCCTCGATGGGCAAGATCGGCGTGCTGGTCGCGCTGACCGGCTCGGACAAGGCCGCGATGGAGGCGATCGGCAAGCAGGTCGCGATGCATGTCGCCGCCACCAACCCGGCGTCGCTGTCCGAGGCCGACCTGGACCCCGCGCTGGTCGAGCGCGAGAAGGCCGTGCTGACCGAGCAGGCCCGGGAATCGGGCAAGCCCGACGCGGTCATCGAGAAGATGATCGTCGGCCGCCTGAACAAGTACTTCCAGGAAGTCTGCCTCCTGAAGCAGGCCTTCGTGATCAACCCCGACCTGTCGGTCGAGAAGGCGGTCGCCGAGGCCGGCGCCGACATCAAGGTCGTGGGCTTCGCCCGCGTCGAGGTCGGCGAGGGCATCGAGAAGGAAGAGGAAGACTTCGCCGCCGAGGTCGCCAAGGCCGCCTCGGGCGCCTGAGCCCCCTTCCCTTCCGGGACCCGACATCGACCGCCCCGCGCCCCCCGCGCGGGGCGCTTCGCGTCTGCGCCCCCCTCGCAGGTCGCCGCGCCTGTCCGCCGGGCGGGACCGCCTGCACCGCCGGACGGGGCGTGGCGGCGGCCCGGCTTCGCCTCGCCGCCGCCACGAAATCGTCGCGTGACAGCCGCGCGGGCTGCGCTACCATGGCGCGCATGATGACCAGAGCACTCCCCCTCCTGGCCGCCGCGGCGGTCCTCGCCCTTTCCGCCTGCGCCCAGCAGGAGCCGCTGAAGGCCCAGCCGGGCGGCGGCGCCCCGCAGGTGAACCGGCATGCGAACGGCTCCTACACCGTGCGCTACGACAACGGCTGCATCGTCACCTACAACCAGGACGGCCGCCGCTCCGGCTCGCAGGCCTGCCGCCCGGGCCAGGTCGAGCGCGCCGACTCGGCCGTGCAGGCCGCGGCCGGCGCCCCCGGCGCCGGCGGGCTGACGGTGAACCGCCACCGCAACGGCTCGGCCACGGTGACCTTCAACGACGGCTGCACGGTGACCTACAACGACAGGGGCCGCCGCTCCGGCTCGCGCGGCTGCACCGCGCGGCAGGTGGAGCGCGCCGACCGCGCCATCCAGAACCGCGGCTGACCCGACGCCCGGCGCCCCTTCCCAGGGGGCGCCGGCCCCGGGCGCCCCCGCCCGCCCCAGGCGCCGCCCGCCACGGGCCCCGCCGGGAGCGCCTGTTCTCCGGAGCCGTCCATCGCGGATGCCGATCAGAGCGACTCGCCCGCCCCGGTCAAGGATCGCGAAGCGACCCCCGAAGGGGGCTCGTCCTTGACCGGGGCGGGCGAGTCGCTCAGGCATCGGACGCGATGGACGGATCCGGAGACCAGGCGCGGCTTGTTCTCTGGTGAGTTCAGAAGCCGCCCCTGCGGGCGCCAGCCCGCCCGCGCCCACCGGGCGCGGCCGGCCGAGCGAGCCCCGCCTCGCGAGGCCCGCCAGGCGCGCCGCGCCCGCCCCCGCGCCGCGGGCGGACCCCTCCCCCCATGCGCCGCGCCCGACGCGGCGCCCGCTTCGGAGGCGTCGCGCCGCACCCGCGGCGCTTGCGCCCGACGGCCCCTTCCGACAGATTGCAGCCGCCCGCCGACAGGAGACTCCCGCGCATGACCGAGGCCGCCCCCACGCCCGCCCCGCTTCTCTACCCGCGCGTGCTCCTCAAGATATCGGGCGAAGCCCTGATGGGCGACACCAGCTTCGGGCTGCATCCCCCGACCGTCGCGCGCATCGCCGCCGAGGTGAAACGGGTCCACGACCTGGGCGTCGAGCTCTGCCTCGTCATCGGCGGCGGCAACATCTTCCGCGGGCTGCAGGGCTCGGCGCAGGGGATGGAGCGGGCCTCGGCCGACTACATGGGGATGCTCGCGACCGTGATGAACGCGCTGGGCATGCAGTCCGCGCTCGAGGAGCTGGGCGTGCAGACCCGGGTGATCTCGGCGATCCCCATGGACCAGATCTGCGAGCCCTACATCCGCAGGCGGGCCATCCGGCACCTGGAGAAGGGCCGCGTGGTGATCTTCGCCGCCGGCACCGGCAACCCGTATTTCACCACCGACACCGCCGCGACCCTTCGCGCGATGGAGATGAACTGCGGGGCGATCATGAAGGGCACCCAGGTCGACGGCGTCTACACCGCCGACCCCAAGACCACCCCCGACGCCAAGCGCTACGACCGGATCAGCTACGACGAGGTGCTGATCAAGAACCTCAAGGTGATGGACGCCTCGGCGATCGCGCTGGCGCGCGACAACAACCTGCCGCTGATCATCTTCTCGCTGCACCAGTCCGGCGGCTTCGCCGAGGTCTTGAGCGGTCGCGGAAAATTCACCATTGTCGAGCAGTCATGACGCAGGGGCCGGACCCCTGCGCCCCGAGGAGACACCCTCATGAGCGATGAGATCGAGATCGACGTCGACGACCTCGAGCGCCGGATGGACGGGGCGCTGGCCTCGCTGAAGCACGACTACGCCTCGCTGCGCACCGGGCGCGCGACGGCCTCGATGCTGGATCCGGTGACGGTCGACGCCTATGGCGTGGACACGCCCCTCAACCAGGTCGCCACGATCAACGTGCCCGAGCCGCGGATGATCACGCTGGCGATCTGGGACAAGGCCATGGTCGGCAAGGTCGACAAGGCGATCCGCTCCTCGGGCCTGGGCCTGAACCCGGTGGTCGACGGCACCCTCGTGCGCCTGCCGATCCCCGAGCTGAACGAGGAGCGGCGGCGCGAGCTCGCCAAGCTCGCCGGCCAGTACGCCGAGGCCGCCAAGGTCGCCGTGCGCAACGTGCGCCGCGACGGCATGGACATGGTCAAGAAGGCGCAGAAGGACGGTCTGAGCGAGGACGACGCCAAGCTCTACTCGGACGAGATCCAGAGCCTGACCGACGCCGCGATCAAGAAGATCGACGCGGCGCAGGAGCACAAGCAGGAAGAGATCATGCAGGTCTGAGCGGCCCGCGCCGTCGGCCGGCCCCCTCCCGGCCTTCAAAGCGCCCGATGCCGGCGCGAGTCACGCGGACGTAACGGACGGCCGGTCACAAGGACAGGGTGCGGAGAGCACCGCACCTTCGGGAGCACCATATGTTCAACTCCTCGCCCCTGACGGCGGCGCAGGCCGCGGAAGAGGTCAAGACGGGAGCCGCGGCGCAGCCTGCCGCCGGCGCAGGGGCCCGGCCGCGCCACGTGGCGATCATCATGGACGGCAACGGCCGCTGGGCGAAGGCCCGCGGCCTGCCGCGCCTGGCCGGTCACCGCCGCGGCGCGGAGACCGTGCGCCGCATCGTCGAGGCCGCCCCCGACCTGGGCGTCGAGTGGCTGACCCTCTACGCCTTCTCGACCGAGAACTGGAAGCGCTCGACCGAGGAAGTGACCGGGCTGATGGAGCTGTTCGCCATCTACATCCGCCGCGAGGGGCGCGAGCTGAAGCGCCGCGGCGCCCGGGTGCGCTTCATCGGCGAGCGGGGGCGCCTGGCGCCCGACCTCGCCACGGCGATGGCGAGGCTCGAGGCCGACACCGCCGGCAACGACAAGCTCAACCTGACCATCGCCATCAACTACGGCGGGCGCGACGAGATCGCCGCCGCCGCTCGGCGCCTGGCCGAGGACGTGGCCGCGGGCCTGCTGGACCCGGCCTGCGTGGACGCGGCGGCGCTGGAATCCCGGCTCGCCACCCACGGCTTCCCGGACCCGGACCTGGTGATCCGCACCTCGGGGGAGATGCGCACCTCCAACTTCCTGCCCTGGCAGACCGCCTACTCGGAATTCGCCTTCGTGGACGACTACTGGCCCGACTTCTCGGTCGAGCGCTTCGGCGAGGCGCTGGCCTCGTTCGGCGCCCGGCAGCGTCGGTTCGGGGCGGTCGGCTGAGCGCGATGGCCCCCGGCGCCCCCAAGGCGCGGAGTTTCGCCGATCTTCGCGCCCGCACCCTCGCCGGCGTCGCCATGGCGGCGCTGGCGGCGCTGGCCCTGGGCCTGGGCGGCTGGATCGCCGCGGCCTTCGCCGCCGCCTGCGCAGGCGGCATGGGCTGGGAGCTCCGGCGCATGGCCGCGGGCCGCTTCGACGGCGCCGGCTGGGCGATCGCGGCCGCGGGGGTCGCGGCCAGCCTCGCCACCCAGGGCGCCTTCTTCCGCTCCGGCCTCGCCGTGGCCGCCGCCTGCCTGATCGCGGCCCTGCTGCTGACCCGGCGCGACGGCGGCTGGGCGCGCTGGACCACCGTGATCGGGGGCGGCTACATCGCCGTCGCCTGCGCGGGCCTGGTGGGCCTGCGCGACGATCCGCTCTACGGCTGGGAGGCGGTGCTGTGGGTGGTGCTGGTGGTGGTCGCCACCGACGTCGGCGCCTATTTCGCCGGCCGCATCATCGGCGGCCCGAAGCTGTGGCCGCGGGTCAGCCCCTCCAAGACCTGGGCCGGGCTCGGCGGCGGCATGGCCTGCGCCACCGCCGTGGGCGCGATCTTCTCCTCGGCCACCACCGGCACGCTGATCCACGAGGTCGCCATCGTCTCGGGCGTGATGGCCGTGGTCAGCCAGGGCGGCGACCTCGCCGAGAGCTCGCTGAAGCGCCGGGCCGGGGTCAAGGACAGCTCGAACCTCATTCCCGGCCACGGCGGCCTGCTCGACCGGATGGACGGGCTGATGGCGGCCGCCCTGGTGGCCGCGATCGTCACCTTCCTGCGCGGCAAGTCGGTGTTCATATGGTGAGCGAGGGCGCCTCCCCCCCGCGCCGGGTCTCGATCCTGGGCGCGACGGGGTCCATCGGCCGCTCGACCCTCGACATCCTGCGCCACGCGGGGCCCGGGGCGGTCGAGGTCGTGGCCCTGACCGGGCGCGACAACATCGCAGGCCTCGCCGAGGCCGCCCGCGAGTTCCGCGCCGAGGTCGCCGTCACCGCCGACCCCTCCCGCTACGAGGACCTCAAGGCGGCGCTGGCGGGCTCCGGCGTCGAGGCCGCGGCGGGGGAGCGCGCGGTGATCGAGGCCGCCGCCCGCCCCGCCGACTGGACCATGGCCGCCATCGTCGGCTCGGCCGGGCTCGCGCCCACGCTGGCGGCGCTGCGGCAGGGGCGCACGCTGGCGCTGGCGAACAAGGAATGCCTGGTCTCGGCCGGCGGGCTCTTCATCGAGGAGGCCGCGCGCGCGGGGGCCGAGCTGCTGCCCGTCGACAGCGAGCACAACGCCATCTTCCAGGTGCTCGACCGCCCCAACCGCGCGGCGGTGGAGAAGATCCTGCTGACCGCCTCGGGCGGCCCGTTCCGCGACTGGCCCGCCGAGCGGATCGCCGAAGCGACGCCCGAGGAGGCCGTCGCCCATCCCAACTGGGACATGGGGGCGAAGATCTCGATCGACAGCGCCTCGATGTTCAACAAGGGGCTGGAGATGATCGAGGCGATGCATCTCTTCGCGCTGCGCCCCGACCAGGTCGAGGTGCTGGTGCATCCCCAGTCCATCGTCCATTCCATGGTCGCCTATGTGGACGGCGCGGTGCTGGCCCAGATGGGCGCGCCCGACATGCGCCACGCCATCGGCCACGCCTTCCACCACCCCGCGCGCGCCCCCCTGCCGGTCGAGCGTCTGGACCTCGCCGCCATCGGCGCGCTGGAGTTCCGCGCCCCCGACCCGGTGCGCTTCCCCGCCCTGCGCCTTGCGCGCGAGGCGATGGAGGCGGGCGGGCTGGCCGGCTGCGCCCTGAACGCGGCCAAGGAGGCGGCGCTGGAGGCGTTCATGGACCGCCGCCTGCCCTTCATGGGCATGGCCCAGGTGGTCGAGGAAGTGCTCTCGGCCCTCTCGCCCTTCGCGCCGGCCGGCTCGCTCGACGACGTCTTCGCGATGGACGCGCTGGCGCGCGCCGCGGCGGGGGAGCGCATCGCGGCCCGGATCCGCGCCTCCGGGCTGGGAAAAGGGGCGGCCTTCGCCTAGATTGACGCCGGTTCATCCGCGCCCGACCGGGGGCGCCGTTCGGAGGTCCCATGGACGCGTTCTCCCTGTTGTCGAACGTCGGCGGCATCGGCTTCGCCATCGCCTCCTTCCTGGTGGTGCTGGGGGTCGTGGTCTTCATCCACGAGTACGGCCACTACATCGTGGCGCGCTGGTGCGGGATCCACGCCGAGGTGTTCTCGATCGGCTTCGGCAAGGAGCTGTTCCACTGGACCGACAGGCGCGGCACCCGCTGGCGGCTGGCGGCGCTGCCGCTGGGGGGCTACGTGAGGTTCCTGGGCGACGGGGACGCGGCCTCGGCCCGCGCGGACCTGCATGAGCTCGAGCACATGAGCGAGGCGCAGCGCGCCCGCTCCTTCCCCGGGGCGGCGCTGTGGAAGCGCGCGCTGGCGGTGGCCGCGGGGCCGGGGTTCAACTTCATCCTCTCGATCGGCATCTACGCCTGCCTCGCGCTCGCCATCGGCACCGGCTCCGACCGGCCGGTGATCGGCACGATGGACGAGACCGCCGCGGTCATGGCGGC
Organism: Albimonas pacifica; assembly: GCF_900113695.1. Classification (GTDB taxonomy): domain Bacteria; phylum Pseudomonadota; class Alphaproteobacteria; order Rhodobacterales; family Rhodobacteraceae; genus Albimonas; species Albimonas pacifica. The sequence continues at coordinate 264,426 of NZ_FOQH01000009.1, forward strand.
CGACATGGACCCGCTGCAGGTGGGCGACGAGGTGCTGGTCGTCGAGGGGACGGAGATCGAGACCTTCTCCGACATCTCGCGCGCCTTCGCCGCCGCCTCCGACGCGCAGCCCGGGCGCGAGCGTTTCGCGGTGACGGTGCGCCGGGGCGGCGAGGTGCTGGATCTGAAGACGGCCGCGGCGATCCCGCCGGTGGTGGGCGCGGTGACCCCCGACAGCCCGGCCGAGGCGGCGGGGTTCCGGGCGGGCGACCGGATCCTGTCGATCGACGGCCAGCCCGTGGGCGCCTTCGCCGACCTGCAGCGGCGGGTGATCGCCTCGGGCGGGGGCGAGCCGGTGACCATGGTGCTCGACGACGGGACCGGCCCGCGCGAGACGGTGCTGACGGCGAAGATGCAGCCCTATCCGACCGCCGACGGGGGCATCGAGATGCGCCCGCTGATCGGCGTGACGGCGATCCCGCGGCTGGCGCCCGAGGTGGTGACGCCGGGGATCCTGCAGGCGGTGGAGATCGGCGCGATCCGCACCTGGCAGATCATCTACTCGTCCTTCGCCTACGTGGGCGCGATCATCGGCGGCGAGGCCGACAGCTCGGGCCTCGGCGGGCCGATCAAGATCGCCTCGCTCTCGGGCCAGGCGGCGGATGCGGGGATCGTGGCGTTCCTGAGCATGATCGCGATGATCTCGGCCTCGATCGGGATGATCAACCTGTTCCCGATCCCGGTGCTCGACGGCGGGCACCTGCTGTTCTACGCGATCGAGGCCCTGCGCGGCCGCCCGCTGGGCGAGAAGGCCGCGGAATACGCGACCGGCGTGGGCCTCGCGCTGGTGATCAGCCTGATGGTGTTCGTGACCTACAACGACCTGATGGGCCTCTGACCCGCCCCGCGGCCCCGCAGCCCCGCCCCGGGGCCGCGGGGTCGCCCTCTCTCTCTCCCTCTTCGCCCGGGTCCGGGGTCCCCGCCTCCGCGCGCCCGGCTCCGGCGCCCCTCCCCCTCGGCCCCTCCCCCTCGGCCCCTCGCCCGGCCCCGCCGCCTTCCCGGTCCCCCCCTCCGCCATCCCGCCTCCCCGGCCCGCCGCCCGGCGCCCGGACAGGCTTCCCCCGCGGAGCGCCTGTTCCCCGGAGCCGTCCGTCGCGGATGCCGGACAGAGCGACTCGCCCGCCCCGGTCAAGGATCGCGCAGCGACCCGGCGAAGCCGGGCTTGTCCTTGACCGGGGCGGGCGAGTCGCTCAGGCATCGCAAGCGACGGACGGCTGCGGGGAACAGGCGCGGCCCTGTTCCCGGGTGAGTCAGGAGCCCGCCGGAGGCTCCCCCCTCCCCCTCCCGGCGCCTCCCTTCCCCGCGAGCGCCCCTGCCAAGCCCGCCCGCAGGGCGCCTCCTCTCCGAATGCCCCTCCAAACGCCCCACCGGCAGCCCCCGCGCCGACCCGTCGCGCGGGGGACGCCGGGGCGCCGATTGACCTTCCCGTCCGGGCGGCGGAGAGTCCGCCCCTCCCGAGATCCGCCCGGAGACAGGATGCTCCCCGCCGCACGCCCTCCCCTCGCCCGCCCCTCCGCCGCGCCCCGGCCCGCGCCCCATACGGGCCGCGGCCGATGAAGGACGACCGCTCCGAGCCGCCCGCGCCGCCCGTGCGCGCCGAGGCGCCTGCGCCCGTGCGCCCCGTTCCGCGCGGCCCTGCGGTGGTGTGCCTGGGCGGCGCGCACTGGGACATGGTCGGGCGGCCCGCGGGTCCGCTCGCCCCGGGCGGCGACATGCCGGGCCGGATGATCCGCCGCCCCGGCGGCGTGGCCCTGAACCTCGCGCTGGCCTTCGCAGGCCTCGGCCGGCCCACGGTGCTCGCCGCCCCGGTGGGCCGCGATCCGGAGGGGGCTGCGCTCGCCGCCCGCCTGTCGTCGCGCGGGGTCAGCCTGCGGCGCATGGGCCCCGAGGCGCCGACCGGCCTCTACCTCGCCATCGAGGACGGGGCCGGCGGGCTCGCCGCCGCCGTCGCCGACCTGCCCGGCTGCGAGGCCGCGGCCCCCGAGCACCTGCGCGAGGTGCTGACCCCCACCGCCGCCAACGCCGCCGCCTGGGTGCTGGAGGCGAACCTGCCCGCCGAGACGCTGGCCGCCGTGGTCGCCGCCCACGCCGCCCTGCCGCCCGAGGCGCGCCCCTGGCTGGTCGCCAACCCCGCATCCCCCGCCCGGGCCGAGCGGCTGGCGGGCCTGCTGGGCGCGCTCGACCTGCTGATCTGCAACCGCGCCGAGGCCGAGACGCTGGCCGGCCGCCGCTTCGAGGGCGCGGCCGAGGCCGCCGCCGGCCTGCGCGCCCTGGGCCTCGCCGAGGTGGCCGTCACCGACGGTCCCGCCCCCGCCGCCGCGGCCGACGCCGCGGGCGTGATCGCGCGCATCCCCCTGCCCGCGCCGGCGCAGCCCAGCCTGCTGATGGCGACCGGCGCCGGCGACGCGCTCTTCGCCGCCTATCTTCACGCCCGCCTGAAGGGCGAGGCCACCGCCGAGGCGCTGGAGGACGGCCTGCGCGCCGCCCGCGCCCGCATGGAGACCGTCGAATGACCCCGCCCCTCTCCTGGTCCCCCGAGGCCGCCGCCGCCCGCGACGCCGGCCGGCCGCTGGTGGCGCTGGAAAGCACGATCATCACTCACGGCCTGCCGCATCCGCGCAACCTCGAGGTCGCCCGCGCCATCGAGGCGACGGTGCGCGAGGCCGGCGCCGTCCCCGCCACCATGGCGGTGATGGAGGGGGCGATCCGCGTCGGCCTGACCTCCGACGATCTCGAGCGGCTGGCCGCGACCCCGGAGGTCGCCAAGCTCTCGCGCGCCGACCTGGCCGCGACGCTCGCCTCGGGCCGCGCCGGCGCCACCACGGTCGCCGCCACGATGATCTGCGCGCGCCTCGCGGGGATCGAGGTCTTCGCCACCGGCGGCATCGGCGGCGTGCACCGCGGCGCGGAGACGAGCTGGGACGTCTCGGCCGACCTCCAGGAGCTCGCCCGCACCCCGGTCACGGTCGTCGCCGCCGGCGCCAAGGCGATCCTGGACCTGCCCAGGACGCTGGAGGTGCTCGAGACCCTGGGCGTCCCCGTCATCGGCTGGCGCACGGACGACTTCCCCGCCTTCTGGTCGCGCGCCTCGGGCCTGCCCGCGCCGCTGCGCATGGACGACGCGGCCACGGTCGCGCGCGCCCACCGCCTGCGCGGGGCCCTGGGGATCGAGGGCGGCCAGCTTCTGGCCAACCCGATCCCGCCCGAGGCCGAGATCCCCGCGGCGACCCTCGCCCCCCTGATCGCCCGCGCGATCGAGGAGGCCGAGGCGCGGGGCGTCGCCGCCAAGTCCGTGACCCCGTTCCTGCTGGGCCGGATCCTGGAGCTGACGGAGGGCGCGAGCCTGGAGGCGAACGTCGCCCTGGTGCTGAACAACGCCCGCCTCGCGGCGGAGGTGGCGGGCGAGCTGGCGGCGCTGCCCCGGACCTGAGGCCGCCCCCCCGCTTGACCGCCGCCGCCGGGCGGGCGATCAGCGGCCCATGGCCCGCATCGACCTCCGCCCCGTTCTCATCGCCGGCCCGACCGCCTCGGGCAAGTCGGGGCTCGCCCTGCGGCTGGCCGAGGGCGCGCCCTCGGTCGTGATCAACGCCGATGCGCTGCAGGTCTACGACGGCTGGCGGGTGCTGACGGCGAGGCCCTCGCCCGAGGAGGAGGCGCGGGCGCCGCATCGGCTCTACGGGCATGTGCCGGTCAAGGAGAGCCATTCCGCCGGGCGCTGGCTGCGGGAGGCGGCAGAGGAGCTGGCCGCCGCGCGCGCAGCCGGGCTGCGGCCGATCGTGGTGGGGGGCACCGGGCTCTATTTCACCGCGCTGACCCAGGGCCTCGCCGAGATCCCCGAGACCCCGCCCGAGGTCCGCGCCGCCGCCGAGGCGCGGCTCGCAGAACTCGGCCCGCAGGGGTTCGCGGCCGAGCTCGCCCGGCTCGACCCCGCCACCCACGCCCGCATCGACGCACGCAACCCCCGCCGGGTGATGCGCGCGTGGGAGGCGTTCCAGGTGGCGGGCCGGCCGCTGGCGGAGCTGCAGGACGCGACGCCGCCGCCCCTGCTGCCCCTGGCGCAGGCCCGCGCGGTGCGGCTGATGCCGGCGCGCGAGACGCTCTATGCCGCGATCGAGGCGCGCTTCGACCAGATGCTGGCCGAAGGGGCGCTGGAGGAGGCGCGGGCGGCGCTCGACTGGCCGCCGGCGCCCGGCGCGATGAAGGCGATCGGGGCGGCGGAGCTGACGGCGCACCTGCGCGGCGAGATCCCCCTCGCCGAGGCGCGCGAGGCCGCGGTGCAGGCCACCCGCCGCTACGCCAGGCGCCAGCTGACCTGGATGCGCAACCGCCTGCCCGACTGGCCCGCCGCCGCCACCCCGCAGGAGGCGCTGGAGCGGCTGGCCTGAGGCCCGGGCCCCAGGGGGGCGGGAAGCCTCCTGCGCGTCCCGCCTCGAGAGCGTCCCGGCCGGGGCGCGCCGGGGTGGGCGGGCGGGAGGCGCGCCCCGGCCGGGACGCGGGCCACCGGCGCGCCGGGCGGGGGAGCGCGACGCCGGCCGCCGCCGAGGCTCCCCCGAGGCCAAAGAGCGGATGCGGCGCCGGCCGGCGGATTCGGGATCATGCAGCCCGGCGGGCCTCGGGGCGGCTTCGTGCCGCGCTGATTGTCCGGGCGCCATCGTATTCTCTGCCCCCCGACGCGCGCCTTCGGGCCGGTCGGTCCTCATCCCCTTCGGGCGTGCCGCGGCTCCGGTCGCGAGGCCCTTGACCTCGAGCGTGGTCGAGGTCGCAGCCTCTGGAGCCTCGCGCCTTGCCCTGCCTGCCCGAAACCGACCGGACCGACCGATGACCGCCGACCCCGCCCCCCTCGCGGCCCCCGAAGACTCGCCCGTCGGCTGGGGCGAGCTGCTGACCCGCGCCTACCTGCCCTCGCTCGCCATGGTCAGCCTCGCGGTCTGGCTGCATGCGGCCAACTCGATGGTCACCGCGACGCTGATCGACGCGATGCTCGACGAGATCGGGGGCGAGGCCTGGGTGGCCTGGTCGACGGCGCTTTATCTGGTGGGCTCGATCTCGGCCTCCTCGGTGGCGGGGCTGGCGGCGCGCAGGCGCGGGCTGAAGCCGGTGATGACGGCGGCGGCGGCGATCTTCGCGCTGGGATGCGCGGTGCAGGCGATGGCGCCGACCATGCCCGTGGTGCTGGGCGCGCGGCTGATGCAGGGGATCGGCGGCGGCGCGCTGGTGGCGCTCGCCTTCGTGGCGGCGGGGCAGCTGTTCCCGCGCCGGTTGACGGCGCGGGTGGTGGCGGTGATCTCGACCCTGTGGGGGATCTCGGCGCTGATCGGGCCGCTGTTCGGGGGCGCCTTCGTGGCGGCGGGAAGCTGGCGCGGCGCGGTCTGGGCCTTCGGCGCGCAGGCGCTGGCGCTGACCCTGCTGCTGGCCTTCGGGATGCGCGGCGTCGGCGGCGCGCGGCCCGAGGCCCCGCTCGCCCAGCGCCCGCCCCTGGTGCGGCTGGGGCTGATCGCGGCGGGGGTGTTCCTGATCGCGGCCGGCGGGGTCGAGGTGACGCCGCTCCGGACCGGGCTGCTGCTGCTCGCGGGCGTCGGCTGCCTGGTGGCGGCCTTCCGACGCGACGCGACCCGGGGCGAGGGGCGCATGTTCCCGCCGGGCGCCTTCCGGCTGTCGGACCGGGCGGGCGCGTCGCTGCTGATGATGTTCGCGCTGTGCTTCGCGACGGTGCCTTACCTGGCCTACGGGCCGGTGCTGCTGGTGCGGCTGCACGGGGTCTCGGCGATCGAGGCGGGGCTGGCGCTGGCCTCGCTGTCGGTGACCTGGAGCCTGGCGGCGATCGTGGTCTCGTCCTGGCCCGAGCGGCGCGATCCGCTGGCGGTGACGCTGGGCGTGTGCCTGGTGGCGGCGACCCCGCCGCTGCAGGCGCTGGCGTTCCCGGTGGGGCCGGTCTGGGCGATCGTCGCCATCGGCATCGTCGAGGGCGCGGGCTTCGGCATGGCCTGGACCTTCGTGCTGCGCCGGGCGCAGGCGCTCTCGGCCGAGGAGGACCGCGCGCGCATCGCCTCGGGCCTGCCGACGGCCGAGCAGCTGGGCTATGCCGCCGGCGCCGCCTTCGCCGGCGTCGCGGCCAACGCCGCCGGCTTCGCCGAGGCGGAGGGTCCGCAGGCGCTGTCCCGCGCGGCCCTGTGGATATTCCTCGCCCCCCTGCCCGCCGCCGTGCTGAGCCTGGTGGCGCTGCGGGCCTTCGTGCGGCGCTGACGGGCGCCCGCGCAGGCCGGCGGGAGCGCGCCGGGCCTGCCCTGCGAGCGGGCCGGATGCACCCCGCGACGTTGCGGGAGAGGCACGGAAAATTGCGTGCGGACGGGGCGGCGCGCAATTTTCTCCGCCGGCGGCGGGTTTCGGGGTTGACCGACCGCCCGGCGGCCGGTAGTCACCCGCCTGCGGAAAGACGGAAGGCGAAGAGTTGGATATGGCTCTCATCGTACTTAGGGACGGGCGCGACTGACGGCGGACGAGGTTTCTCGTCCCCCAAGCGCCCGCATGCCCCCCTCGACCGGGGGTTTTTTTGTGCCCGGCGCGACCAGAGCCCCGACCGAAAGACCCCCTTCCGCCCGACCCCGACAACGCCAGAGGAAAGCACCGATGCCCCGTGAGATGACCGGCGCCCAGATCGTCGTCCAGGCCCTGAAGGACCAGGGCGTGGACACCGTGTTCGGCTACCCCGGCGGCGCCGTGCTTCCGATCTACGACGAGATCTTCAAGCAGAACGACATCAAGCACATCCTGGTCCGCCACGAGCAGGGCGCGACCCATGCGGCCGAGGGCTATGCCCGCTCGACCGGCAAGCCGGGCGTGGTGCTGGTCACCTCGGGCCCCGGCGCGACCAACGCGGTCACCGGGCTGACGGATGCGCTGATGGACTCGATCCCGATGATCGTGCTGACCGGCCAGGTCCCGACCTTCCTGATCGGCTCCGACGGCTTCCAGGAGGCCGACACCGTCGGCATCACCCGCCCCTGCACCAAGCACAACTGGCTGGTGAAGGAGACCGACCACCTGGCCGACACCCTCCACCAGGCCTTCCATGTCGCCATGGCCGGCCGGCCGGGCCCGGTGCTGGTCGACATCCCCAAGGACGTGCAGTTCGCGACCGGGATGTACAACTCGCCCGAAGAGGCCGAGGAGCTGCCCTACAACCCCCGGCGCGAGCCGGAGGACGACGCCGTCATGGCCATGGTCGAGATGATCGAGACCGCCGAGCGGCCGATCCTCTACACCGGCGGCGGCGTGATCAACTCGGGCGACCGCGCCTCGGCCCTGCTGCGCGAGCTGGCCGAGGAGACCGGGTTCCCCGTCACCTCCACCCTGATGGGCCTGGGCTGCTACCCGGCGTCGGGAAAGCTGTGGCTGGGGATGCTCGGCATGCACGGCATGTACGAGGCGAACATGGCCATGCATGGCTGCGACGCGATGTTCTGCATCGGGGCGCGCTTCGACGACCGCATCACCGGGCGGCTGGACGCGTTCTCGCCGGGGTCGAAGAAGGCGCATATCGACATCGACCCCTCCTCGATCAACAAGAACGTCCATGTCGACGTTCCGATCCTGGGCGACGTGGCCGAGACGCTGGAGCGGGTGCTGGCCAAGTGGCGCGCCCGCGGCGCCCAGACCCGCCGCGACCGCCTGGCCGGCTGGTGGACCCAGATCGAGGCGTGGAAGGCGATCAAGTGCCTGACCTACAAGCCCTCGAAGTCCGTCATCAAACCCCAGTACGCGCTGGAGCGGCTGGAGGCGCTGACCAGGGGGCGCGACCGCTACATCACCACCGAGGTCGGCCAGCACCAGATGTGGGCCGCCCAGTTCCTGCGCTTCGACGAGCCCAAGCGCTGGATGACCTCCGGCGGCCTGGGGACGATGGGCTACGGCGTGCCCGCCTCGATCGGCGTGCAGATCGCCCATCCCGAGGCGCTGGTGATCAACGTCGCCGGCGAGGCCAGCTTCATGATGACCATGCAGGAGCTCTCCTGCGCGGTTCAGTACATGGCGCCGGTGAAGCAGTTCATCCTCAACAACGAGCGTCTGGGCATGGTGCGCCAGTGGCAGCAGCTGCTGCATGGCGAGCGCTATTCGCACTCCTATTCCGAGGCGCTGCCCGACTTCGTGAAGATGGCCGAGGCCTTCGGGTGCAAGGGCATCCGCTGCACCGATCCCGCCGATCTCGACGACGCGATCCAGGAGATGCTGGATTACGACGGCCCGGTGATCTTCGACTGCCTGGTCGAGAAGCACGAGAACTGCTTCCCGATGATCCCCTCGGGCAAGGCGCATAACGAGATGCTGCTGGGCGAGGCCTCGACCGAGGGGGCGATCGACGTCTCGGGCTCGGTGCTCGTCTGAGCGCCCTCGCGCCGGCGGGGAGGCCGGAGGGATGACGCGCATCGCCATTCTTGGAACCGGGCCGGTGGGGGCCGCGCTGGGCGCGCGGCTCGCCGCGGCGGGTCACGCGATCGTCTTCGGCTCCCGCGAGCCGGAGGGCGCGAAGGTCCGCGCCCTGCTGGCGCGGATCCCCGGGGCGGAGGCGGCCGCGCCCGCCGCCGCCGCCGCGGGCGCCGAGGCCGCGATCCTGGCGCTGCCCTGGGACGCGGTCGAGACCGCCCTGCCCCCGCTCGCCGGGGCGCTGGCGGGCAAGCCGCTGCTCGACGCCACCAACCCGCTCCGCCGGGCGGCGGACGGGCCGCATCTCGCGCTCGGCTTCGACGCCTCGGGCGGGGAGCGGGTGCAGGCGCTGGCGCCGGGGGCGAAGGTGGTCAAGGCCTTCAACACCACCGGCTTCGGCGCCATGGAGGCGCCGGAGTTCGAGGGCCGGCCCTCGGTCATGTTCTACTGCGGCGACGACGCCGGCGCCTGCGAGACGGCCCGCGCGCTGATCGCCGACGTGGGCTTCGAGGCGGTGCACGCCGGCCCGCTCTCGGCGGCGCGCCTCACCGAGGCGCACGCCATGTTGTGGATTCACCTGGCCTATCGCGGCGGCATGGGCCGCGACTGGGCCTTCGCTCTTCTCCGCCGCGGCTGACGGCCCGGCGCCCGCTCGGACGGACACCGCATGAACGCGCTCAACATCCCGCAGGGCTCGACCGCCCATTCCGCCTATTCGCTTCGCCCCACCCTCCCCGAGGGGGAGGAGCGCCGCACGCTCGCGGTGCTGGTGAGGAACGAGGCGGGCGTGCTCGCCCGCGTCATCGGCCTGTTCTCGGGCCGGGGCTACAACATCGAGAGCCTGACGGTCTCGGAGACGGACCACGCCTCGCGCCGCTCGCGGATCACGGTGGTGACCACGGGCGAGCCCGCGATCATCGAGCAGATCAAGGCGCAGCTCAGCCGGATGGTGGTGGTCATCGACGTCCACGACCTGACGATGGAGGGCCCCTCGGTCGAGCGCGAGCTGGCGCTGATCAAGGTCGCCTGCACCGGCGAGGCGCGCGTCGAGGCCCTGCGCATGAGCCAGGTGTTCCGCGCCTCGGTGGTCGACACGACGCTGAAGAGCTTCGTCTTCGAGCTGACCGGCGCCCCCGACAAGATCGACGCCTTCGTCGAGCTGATGGCCCCCCTGGGCCTGGTCGACGTCTCCCGCACCGGCGTCGCCGCGATCAAGCGCGGCCCCGACCCGATGTGAGCGCAGGCCGGACGCGCCACGCACCGACGAGGGCGGGGGACCACCCCCCGCCCTTTCGCGTATCCGCCTCCGCCCCCGAGCTCCGCCCTCCGCCTCCCCCATCCGCGCCCGCCGCGACCGCTCCCGGCGCCTCGCCCGCGCCCCGGGCCCCGGCGCGCCGCCTGCGGCCCTCGCCGAGCGCCTGTTCTCCGGAGCCGTCTCTCGCTGATGCCGATCAGAGCGACTCGCCCGCCCCGGTCAAGGATCGCAAAGCGACCCGCGTGTAAGGCGCAGGTAATGGTGGCAGTGGGGACGTATTTCCGAGATTAGGCGAGCACAGGCCGGCACAGCCGAGAACCGTTGAGCGCCAAAGCGTTAGAGGGCGCGCGGCGAGCGGCGGCGGTGGGGCGAGCGTCAGGCAGCGCGAAAGGAAATGGTGGCGCGACGCCCGGCGACGGCCGTGGCTGGCGGCGAAAAGGCCAATGAAGTCAGTAGAGGCCGTCCGGAAGGTGGAAACCGAACTCGGCAGGGAGGCTCCGAGTTTCCACCTGACCTATGCGCATGATCTGACGCGGAAATCCGGCGCAAGTGCCATCCGAGGGGGAGATCGAGGTGGAAACTCGGAACGGCCTCTCCTTCACGCCTGGAACGGGCCTTGAACCGGGCCTTCAGGCGGCGCTCGATATCAGCAGCTCGCGGCGCAGGGCGGCCTTCGCGGCGGCCTGGCGGCTGATGCCATAGGTGGTCTCGACGGGCTGCTGATCGAAGGCCCCGAACAGCTCGCGGATCTCCGGGACGTCGTTGATCGAGAGCAGGAAGCGGCCCTGGAGTCCGGCGAGCTGATCGGCGAGCCGGGCGAAGTCGTCGGGGGCGAAGAGCGCGCGGCCGTAGTCGTCCTCGGAGCCCCAGTAGGGCGGGTCGAGGTAGAACAGGGTGCCCGGCGCATCGTAGCGGCGGATGAAGTCGCCGAAGTCCAGGCACTCGATGATCACGCCGGCGAGGCGGGCGTGCAGGTCCTCCAGCATCGGCTCCAGAGTGGCGAGGTTGAAGCGGCCGGGGCGATCGCGGGAGACGCCGAAGGTCTGCCGCGCCACGTGGCCCCCGAAAGCCGTGCGCTGGAGATAGAGGAACCGGGCGGCGCGCTCCAGGTCGGTGAGCGTGTCGGCGCGGGTGGCGACCAGGCGCTCGAACTCGGCGCGGGTGGTGAGCTGGAAGCGCAGCGTCTCCAGGAACTGCGGGTAGTGGCGCTGGAGGATGCGGAACAGGTTGGCGACGTCCCGGCCGCGGTCGTTGATCACCTCGGCCTTGGGCCTGGCGGAGCGGCGCAGGAACACGCCGCCCATTCCGACGAAGGCCTCTGCATAGGTGTCATGCGGGATCTCGGCGATGCGCGCGACGATGCGCTTCGCCAGGTTGCGCTTGCCGCCGAGCCAGGGGGCGACGGGGCGGACGGGATCCACGGGGGAGAGGGCGGCGTCGGGCATCGGTCATCCAGGCGAAGCAAGGGGCAGAATAGAACATACAAGGAACACTAGCGACGGGAAACCGGCTTCCGCAGCGACGGCGTCCGTGCGAGGATGGCGGGGTCATTTGGAGGACGAAAGCCATGAGATCCGCCCTGCTCGCCGCCTGCGCCCTGGTCGTCGCCGCGCCCGCCTGGGCGCAGGAGCCGCTCGATCCGAAGGACGCCGAGACCCTCCGCACGATGGCCGAGCAGCTGGAGCGGATGAAGATCATCCGGTGCGAGCATTCGTCCGGGCTCTACGACCACTTCCTCTTCTGGAAGTCGGCCGACGGCACGTTGGATCCTGTGCTGAAGTGGCCCGCGGAACAGGTGAAGATCGAGAAGGACCGCGTCACCTTCATCACGGCGGAATCGGTGCTCGTCGTCACGCCGCGCGAGCGGATCGAGGTTTCCGGAGATCGCGTCGAGCGAACGCCGTGCACCGAAATTGCCGAAGACCTCGCCTGGCACTTCCGCGACACTGTGGGACCGGTGGACTGAGCTTCAGCCTCGGACCGTGTGGCACCACCACACGACATGCCCGATGATCCGCATCTCGTCGATCTCCGACCGCAGGTAGAACTCGGGCCGATAGGCGACGCTGTTCTCCGAGAAAATCACGAGCGTGTCGTCAGCTGGGCGCTCGGCCCATTTCACCCTCGCTTCTCCGTTGCGCTCAAAGGCGACAAGGTATCGGGAATGCTCTCCGGACGCTCGCTTCCGGCCGGCGGGGACGTCGGTTCTAGAGGTGTCGAGAAGCACGACGTCCGAGTCGAAAAGCATAGGCTCCATGCTGTCTCCGCGCACGCGGACGAGCCGTGCATCCTTGGTCCCCACACCGACCTTCTGCATCCAGTCCCGGCGGAAGAGCAGATGCGTGCCTGCCTCCTCGCTGTCATTCGTGAAGCCCGATCCGGCCGCCAGTTCGACGTCGTGGAGCGGCACCATCGCGAAGTCTGAGCCCGGGTCGAGGGAGCGGTGGGCTTCTCCCGAGGGACCGACGCCGGGGCCGTAGGCTTTCTCGAACAGCCGGCGAAGTTCGCGGGGCTCCATCTCACGAAGCTGCGCGGCTCGCTCCTCGTCGTTAGCGACGCGTTGTTGCGGTGGCCGCGCCCCGGTCTTCGAGAGGCGCTCTACACGCGGCGGACCGAAGTAAAACTCGAGCCCTAGAACCCCGGCAAGTTTTTGAAGCGCCGGCAGATTGTACCGCTTCTCGCCGGAGCGCGGGAGCCGCATGTTCTTGATCAGCGATGGATGTCCGACGGCGAGACGCGACGCAGCAGCGTCGGTCAGCCCCTTCTCCCGAAGCGCTTCGTCGATGACGTCCAGAATCGGATCCATGCAGGACCATAGCCAAAATTGGCTAATGGGGAAATGAATAGCCACAAGAGGCTTGCGAAATAGCCTAAACCGGCTATCATGCTGCCCATGGATCAGCGTCAGCATATCGTTTCGCTCGCAGAGCGAATGGCCGCCCACCAGGGTGTGACGCACTTCGCGATCTCCATGCGGATCTTCGGGAAGGGCGACTTCTTCAAGGGGCTCATCGACGGGCGCGATTGCCGGACCAAGACGGCGAGCCGCGCTCTGAGCTGGTTCGCTCTGAACTGGCCCAACGACCTGGAATGGCCGCGGGAGATCCCCCGACCGAAGGTCAAAGCGGTGCGGAGGGCGTCCTGATGTTCGCCTTCCTCCGCCGCCCCGCTGGCGCCGCCGCTCACCCCGACGATTGGGTCGCCCGTCTCTTCGCGAAGTTCGCGGCCGCCGAGGCGCGCGGCGGAGAGCCCGTTCGGGTTGCCGCCGATCTGGTCGCCAACCCCGAACGTCTCCTGTCAGAACAGCTGCGCGAGCTGGTGCGGGCTCAGATGACGGCCGAGGGCATCGGCGCTCGCGCGTTCGAAAAGAAGCATGGGATCAAGGCCTGGGCTCTGCGCGGCTTCCTCGATCCCGCGCGCCACCAGGAGCCGGGTCTCGACCGTGCCGGCGAGTTTTGCGCCGCCCTCGGGCTTGAGCTGGTCATCCGCCCCAAGACCCCCGAGGCCCCCCGATGACCGCCCCCCGCCCCACCCTCGGCGAGGCCGCCCGCCCCATCGCCGCCGCCAGCGTCTGGTGGCAGGGCCGCCCGCTGGACGTGACCGCCCGCCATTTCGCGACCGCGACCGCGCAGGCCGCCGGCGTCTCCGAGATCGACGTGCTGAGCCCGCGCCGCGAGGGCGGCCTGGCGCGCTGGCGGACCTTCGGTCTCGCCGCCGCGGGTCGCTGCGGTCACCTGACCTGCGCCGCCGTGGCCGAGGCCTTCGAGCGCGACCCCTCGGCGGTCACCCACGCGATGACGACGACGGCCCGGGCCGGCGCGAGCGACCCCGAGGTCGGCCGGCGCATCGCCGAGATCCAGTGGCGCGCCATGGAACTGGCCGTCCGAGACCTGATGGAGGGCGCCGCGGCATGACGATCTTCCGCCACCCCCAGCTGCGTGACGAGATGTTCTTCAGCCCTGGTCTTCTTCGGGCTCTGAAGGCCGGCTCGCTAGTCGAAGCCTCTGCCTTTCAAAAGCAGCAGTTTCGTGCCTTTCTAGCTCAGGAAGAACTTCCCCCGGAAGCAATCGAAGATCTTCTAAAGCCTTACGGAAGTGCCCGAGCGCTAGAAGGGCCACTTCGACGTCTGCGACGTCAGGGTCGACGTCTGCGGAGGCGATCCCGATGACCGCATCCGTGATCTTGAGCAAGGCTTCCTTGTCGATCAGCCCCTTGTCGAGCAGCGCAGCGGCGACCGCGAACGCTGGCCAGTGCGAGTGGGTGGCCAAGGTCATGGTGTCGGTCAATTCGGCATCCAAGCATTCGAAGTCGCGCTTCCAGTCGGGCTCGGGCTTCGGTTCCACCAAGATCGTCTCCTTTTGCTTGTTTCAGAAGGGGATGACAGGCGTCGAGGGGCGTTCCCCCGCCTCTCGACGCCGCCACTTTACCACGGGCCCGACGTTGCGGAAGTCCCGCCGCCAGACCTTGTGCCGGAGGGCTGCCTGATGGCCCGCGTCCGCGCGTTCCTGCGCCGCCTTGAGGACGAGCCCCTGGCCGACGCGCTCGGCCTGGCCTGCCTGATCCTCCTCGGCCTCGTGCTTCTCACCATCGGAGACCTGCTGTGAACGACCTGCTGCGCATTCCCGTCGACCTGATCGACCTGGGCGACCGTCTGCGTCCGGTGAAGCCGGAGCCGGTGGAGCTGCTGGCGGCCGACATCGAGATGCAGGGCCTGCTGCAGCCGATCGTGGTGACGCCGGCGGGCGAGCGGTACGTGCTGGTGGTTGGCGCCTACCGGCTGGCGGCGGTGCGCGAGCTGGGATGGTCGGAGATCCCGGCGACGGTGGTCCGCGACCTGGACGAGGCGCAGCTGCGCTTCGCCGAGATCATGGAGAACGTGGACCGGCAGGAGCTGTCGAAGCTGGAGCGGGCCGAGTTCCTGGCCGAGCTGGACGCGGTGTGGAAGCGCCTGAACCCCAGCGCGCGCCACGGCGGCGACCGCCGGAGCGCCAATGTTCGGCAGGTTCGGGAGCGGGAGACCGACGGCTCCGATCAAAGTCCCATTTTGGGAATTTGTTCCGACGTCGCCGAGACCGTCGGGCTTTCCCGGGCGGCGTTCTACAGGGCGCTGGAGATCGCGAAGAAGCTGACGGCGGCCACGAAAGCCCGCGTCCGCGGCACCCGGTTCGAGGATCACCAGGGCGAGCTTCTGGCCCTGGCGAAGCTCGACGCCGAGATGCAGACGGCGGTCTGCGACCTGCTCTTCGCCGACCCGGCGAAGGCCGGCTCGGTCGCCGAGGCGGAGCTGATCGCCCGCGGTCAGGAGCGCCGGGCGGCCGCGAAGAACCTGGTCTCGCGCCTCAACGCCAACTGGGGCCGGATGAACCGGACCGACCGGCTGCAGTTCGTGCGCAGCCACAAGGCCGAGATCATGGAACTGGCCCATGCGGAGGGCTGGATCTGATGCTCTGGCTCTCGGCCCGGGAAATCGCGGAGGCGGCGGCGGCCGGGCTGATGCCCGGCATGCCGACCACCAAGCAGGGCGTGAACGTCCTCGCCGACCGCGAAGGCTGGGCCGAGACCTCGCGCGCCCGCCTGCGCGGCGGCCGGGAGGGGGGCGGCGGGCTCGAGTACCACGTCGACCTCCTGCCGCCTGCCGCGCAGCTCGCCTGGCTTGGGCATCACCTGACGGTCGAGGAGGCCGACCTCCGGCTTGAGGTGCTGGACGGGCCGATCGATCCCGCGCTCGACGCGCGCCGGGTGATCGTGGGGCTGGCCGACAAGTTCCGGCGGCAGGTCCTGATGACCCAGTCGGCCGCCGACACGCTGTTCTGCGCCCTGTTCAACGGCGGTTCAGTGGCCGTTCCGGCGTGGGTCTCCGAACAGGCGCAGAGCCTGTCGCCCCGCACGCTGGCGCGCTGGCGCAAGGCTGTCGCCGAGGGCGCACGGTCCGGTCGGCGCGGGCGGCCGAAGGGCTCGGGCATCCTCGATCGCGCCGACGGCGGCGAGGTCCGCAACCTGGTCCTCGCCCTGATGGCCAAGCACCCCCTGATGAACGCCCGGCAGCTGCGCGAGCGCGTCGAGCGCGTCTACGGCGCCTCGCTGGAGGTGATGGACGATGCGACGGGCGAGCTGAAGCGCGTGCCGCTACCGAGCCTGCGCATGTTCCAGATCGCGTTGGGCGAATGGAAGAAGACCCATCGCAACGTGCTGATGCGCCTGACCGATCCGGACGGCTACCGCTCCAAGGTCGAGTTCGTGGCGACCGGCACCCAGCGCGCCGACCGGCTGAACGAGGTCTGGCAGATCGACGCCTCGCCGGCGGACGTGATGCTGATCGGCGGCCGCCACTCGATCTACATGGCGATCGACGTCTTCTCGCGGCGCGCCATCGTGCATGTCACGCGCACGCCCCGGGCGGAAGGCGTCGGCGAGCTGATGCGCAAGAGCATCGACAGGTGGGGGGCGCCCGAGCGCATCCACACCGACAACGGCTCCGACTTCAAGGCGCGGTGGACGCAGGCCTTCTTCAACCACATCGGCACGAAGATCGAGCTGTCGAAACCCTACGAGCCGCGCTCGAAGGGGATCGTCGAGCGGGCGATCAAGACCTTCCAGCACGAGCTGCATGGGGTGCCCGGCTTCATCGGGCACAACGTCGCCGACCGGAAGCGGATCGAGAGCCGCAAGGCCTTCGCCGCCCGCCTGGGCGCCAGCGACGTCGAGCTGTTCGACGTGCAGATGGACCTTGCGCAGTTTCAGGCCTGGGCCGACGACTGGGCCGAGAACCGCTACGCCCACACGCCCCACCGCGGTCTGGGCGGGCGCACGCCCTTCATGATGGCGGCCTCCTACGCGGGGCCGGTGCGTCGGGTCTCGGATCCCAGGGCGCTGGACATCCTGCTGGCGCCGGTCGCCAGCAACGGCGGTCTGCGCCGGGTGACCAAGCAGGGCGTGCGGATCGACGGCGCGCACTACCTGCCGATGGGCGCCCAGCCCGGGACCGACGTCCTGGTGCGCATGGACCCGGCCGACCTCGGCCGCGTGATGCTGTTCAGCCCAGCGGGCGACGAGTTCATCTGCGATGCGATCTGCCCGCAGCTGGCCGGCCGCGATCCGGCCGAGGTCGTCGCCGCCGCCCGACGCGTGCAGAAGGCGCAGGAGTCGCCGGACGTCGCCCGCGTGCGGACGAAGAAGAGCGTCCTGCGGGATCTCGCCCTGATCGAGATCGACGGCGCGGGGCGCGCCTCGGCCGAGCTGGTCGCCTTCCCGCAGCGGGGCGCGCCGCACACCACGCCGGCGCTGGAGGCCGCGTCCGAGGCCGCCGGCCGCCGCCGGGCGCCGGAGCCTTCGCGGCCCGACCCGGACGAAGAGGCGAAGCACGCGGCGTTCGTCGCGGAGGTCCGCTCCATCAAGCCCCAGCCGAAACCCGAGAGCCCCAAGCAGCGCTACCTGCGCGCCCGGGCCCTGCAGAAGCGGATCGAGGCGGGCGGCGAGGCCACCCCCGACGAGCGCTTCTGGCTCGGCGGATACCAGGACACCGCCGAGTGGGAGAGCTTCGAGCACCTGGTCGACGCCTTCGGCTTCGACACGGTCTTCCCGAACCAGGCCCGTCAGAGCGGGTGAACCGGCCGCCGGCCCGAGGCGCAACAGCGGGCCGGCGGCGCACCAAGAAGAGGCGAGAGCAATGTTGGACGACACCCCGACCTACGGCAGCATCGCGCCCCTGCGCAACGTGCAGGCGCTGACGGAGTTGATCAGCCGCGTTCAGGCACGCCTGGACGGTCTGCCGGGCATGGCCTGTTTCCATGGCCCCTCGGG
>NZ_FOQH01000045.1 GCF_900113695.1 Albimonas pacifica
CGAGGGAGGAAATTGCGGAAGCTTCGCCCCGGAGGCGCGGATCGCGCTCTTGAGCCTGCCGGGCGGGTCTGCTGGGCGGACAGGAGAGGAAAAGATCTTCAGGGCCGGGGTGAGCGCGCGAGGGGCTTGTCCCCTCGCGTGTCAATCCTCGGCCCTGGCCGCATTCCGATTTCGATCCGCTGCGCGGATCGCCCGTGTTCTTCTGCGCCAGCGATCCAGACCCGGATGGGCCGAGACGGATCGTTCCGCGCGACCATGCGGCCGCGGGGCAAAGGGCTCGGGACGAGACCGCAAGCCCCGCATCAGGCCGCAGGGAGGGCGGGGCGCTCCGGCTCGGGGTGGAGGGAGGCCGCAGGCCGAGCGGAACCTCAGGAGCGCGGTCCCGACAGGGAGGCGTGCGGGCCTGACCGTGATCAGATCGTCAAAGATCGGGGAGAGATGGATCCTGGCAGCTCAGGTCTTAGCTCGAACGGTCTACGCCGTCGCAAGCGAACCGTCAGCCGACCGAGAAGGGCAGGGAAGCCCGCGCTGCCTCAGTGCGAGACGTAGACGTTTCCGTACCAGCGCCCGATGCCGGTCTCGACCCGCTGGACGCCGGAGTCATACGCGTCCTCGGATCCGGGGGAGATCGTAACCGCGATGCGGAAATCCGAGCGCTCCGGGACGCTGCGGCCGAGCCAGGCGTAGGTCGGCTCCTCGTCGCGCCAGCCGGCCTGCACAACCACACGCTGGTCGTAGCAGAAGACCTGGACATGAGTTTCGCCGCGATCCTCGTGCGTGGCGCGGAAGTATTTGAGCTTGTCGTCCGGGCAGACCCAGCCCTCGGCCGAGGCGGGCGAAACCCAGGCGTAGTCGAGACGGTAATCGGCGTATTCGGACCCGTCGGACATGGCGCAGAAGCCGATCGGGGGCTTGGGCGGGACCGAGGTGATCCGGTTGATCATATAGGCCTTCGCGTCGGCGCAGCTCGACGGGAACCCACCCGCGAGACAAAGGATCAGCTTGCAGTCGATGTCGTAGCTTTGGGCGGCGGCGGGCAGGCCGGGAAGGATCGAGGGGAGAGAGATCAGGGCGAGTAGAAGCGTCCGGCGCGGCATGGTTGCCCCCTTGCATGTGACTGTCGTGTGCATCCGGGTCGCATGGAGGGCTTGAATCCCCGCTGAAAAGCCGGCGCGTCCCTCCGCCATGAGACCAGAAAGCGGAGATGCCGACGTGGTTCGTGGCAAAGCCGACGAGTGAGCAGCACGTTTCCAGGCGGTGAGGTTCGCGCTGCAAGGCATAGATATATCTTTTGGTCGCTGCCCCCCTTAGTGTAAATTTGATTGTGATGCGTAATAAGATGCATGGTTCCGCCCGAACCGGCCTGTCGGAGGCTTTGCATCTCAAACGAACGTTTGCAATACGCCATCGCGGCCGCCTGAGGACGACGAACACGCATGCTGATCGGATACGCCCGCATCTCGAAGGCCGACGGTTCCCAGAGCCTCGATCTGCAACGCGACGCGCTGGCCGAGGCGGGCGTCGGCGCCGAGGCGATCTACGAGGATCGGATCTCCGGCAAGCGCGAGGCTCGCCCCGGCCTCGACGCCTGCCTCAAGGCGCTGCGCAGCGGCGACGTGCTGGTCGTGTGGAAGCTCGACCGCCTCGGACGCGACCTGCGTCACCTGGTCAATGTCGTGCAGGATCTGACCGAGCGCGGGATCGGGCTGCGCGTGCTGGCCGGGCAGGGCGCGCAGATCGACACGACCACGCCGGCGGGGCGTCTGGTCTTCGGCATCTTCGCAGCCCTCGCCGAGTTCGAGCGTGAACTGATCCGCGAGCGCACCGTCGCGGGGCTCGCCGCCGCCCGCGCGCGGGGGCGCAAGGGAGGACGCAAGTTTGCGCTGACCAAGGCTCAGGTTCGGCTTGCCCAGGCGGCCATGGCCAATCGCGATACTTCCGTGGGGGAGCTCGCTGCGGAACTCGGCGTCAAGCCGGTCACGCTCTACCGCTATGTCGGACCGAAGGGGGAGCTGCGCGAGAACGGGAGGCGAGTCCTTGGCGTTTAGGGCTGGACTTCCACTCTCCCGCCCACGCCGCCTCTATCGCCTCGAACGGTGAGGTCTCGGCGAATGATGTGCGCGAGGGTTAAGCTATGGCGCTTCAGCGCCGCCGCCAGCGCCGTCGCACGGACGGGTGCCACCTCGGCCCAGATCCGAACCCGGAATCCGCTGCACTCGATCACCATCTCGCCAGGCGCAGTGTTGACCGTGGTTTCCATCGGCGGCTCGGATGCTAGGGGAAGGCGCTATGCAGGCGGCCAGGGCCGGGCGGCAGCTGGGCGGGGATGCCTGCCCAGCTGCCGGACCAGGCCCGGCCAGTGCCGTAGCCCGCGTGGCGGAGGGGATAGGAGCGGTCCCTCTTGCTCCCTTCGAAGGCGCGTCCGCGCCGGAAAGCGCTTCTTCCCGTAAGGTGTGGATCGGCATGGAATAAGAGGCCTGAATCACTTTCGATGCATTCTGGGATTCTGAGGGCGGCGTTTGACTTTCCAAGGGTGTAAGGCAAATACAGGGGTTATCGAGCGCAGCGATGGACACGCGCAGCCCGGAACAGCGACGACGGATCATGCAGGCGGTCGGGACGAAGAGCACCCGCCCCGAAATCGTCGTGCGTCGCCGGCTGCACGCTCTGGGCTACCGCTTCCGACTGCACCGAAAGGACCTGCCAGGAAAGCCGGATATCGTCCTGCCAGGCCGCCGTCTGGCGATCTTCGTGCATGGGTGCTTCTGGCATTGGCACGGCTGCCCGAAAGGCCAGCTCCCCAAATCCCGCCAGGATTATTGGCTCCCGAAACTTGCGCGTAACCGCGAACGCGATAGAACGAACGAGGAACGCTTGGAGTCGCTCGGCTGGCGCGTCGTCACGATCTGGCAGTGCGAGACCGTGGACACCGACGCCCTGGACGCTCGCCTTCGAAGAGTTGTGGATAGATCGGAAAAGCCGATCGACATCCAGGGGCCGCTTCGGTAAGCTCGA
>NZ_FOQH01000006.1 GCF_900113695.1 Albimonas pacifica
TCGAAGATGAAGACGCCGGGGCGGTAGGGGACCTTCAGCGCGCCGTCGAGGCCGCCGAAATTGTCGACGCGGGCCTCGGCGCGGCCGACCCCGATCGCGCCGGTGGCGACCGCGCCATGCGTGAGGCGGCCGTCCGCCTTGCGCATCACGAGGCCGCCCAGGGGGATCTCGGCGCCGGCGGCGGCGGGGCCGGCGAAGACTTCGCCCAGGCGGATGGGCGTTTCACGGTCGGCGGGCATGACCATCAGGCGAGAACCTCCCAGTTGGCGGGGCTGCCGTCCGGGGCGAGCGCATCGTCGCCGCCGGGGGTGAGCAGGCCGCCGAAGTCGAGAACGATCGGGACGTGGAGCACGGTCAGAGCCGCGGCGACCGTGTCGTGAGACGGCGAGAGATGGCCGATCTCAAACCCGGACGCCCAGCGAGCGAGGACCGATCGCCAGGCCCTGGGGTCACCAGGCACGCGGAGCGGGACCCAGAACTCGGCGACGCCGACGGCGTCGAGGAAGTCGACCAGCGTCGCGCGCTCGGCGCGGGTGACGGCCCAGGTCGCCCGCACGTCCATCGGCAAGTGCAGCCAGCCGCGCTCGCGCCGCGCGTGCGCGCCGGACATGGGGTGGCGGGTGACCCCGGTCCCGAGTTCGACGCCATAGCCCTGGCGCAGCGGGAGCTGCTTCGCGAGGGTCGGGAACACGTTCATCGGGCGATCTCCAGCTCGGCCGAGGCCAGCCAGCCGCGACCCTCCTCGCCCAGCGAGACGGGGCCGGTGACTCGCGCCTTGGCGGTTGTGACGGCGTCGTCCTCGTCGACCATCCGGAGCGGCATCACGGCCCAGGCGTCCGCGTGGTCGCGCAGGAAGAGGGTCAGGTCGCGCATCTGCTCGGGCGTCAGATGCCAGCTCGCCGGCTGAACGACGGTCAGCCGCCGGGCGAGCCGCACCTGCCCGGTGTAGCCCCGCCCGAAGTCCGGGCGGGCCGCCGGCAGGCCCACGCGGGGGCCGTAGCCGCGGACCAGCGCAGCGGGAACGGAGGCGGGCCAGGTCGCCATGGCTCAGGTCTCCAACGCCTCGAAGACGGTGCCGTCCCAGACGCTCTCGACATAGCCCTTCGCCCGGATCCGGGCGCCGCCGTCGTCGCCCTGGGCGATCTCCTCGACGGTCAGGTCCATCAGGAAGCCCGACCCGCGGCCGATGGCGATATGCGTGGGCTCCTGCGCGCCGCCGAGCACGAAGAGCTCCACCCCCGGATCCGCAGCCAGGGTGATCCTGCGCGGCCCCGTCTTGGTCATCGCGACCGGCCCCACCACGCCACCCGTCTCCGTCCGGATCGCCGCCCAGCGCGAGCCGCCGGAGATGTCCGGCACGGGACGGTCGAGCAGCAGGTCGAGGCCGTCGACCTCGACCAGCACGCAGGCGTCGCCCCAGCCGAACGTCGGCCAGCTCAGGCCCACGCGGTCGCCGCGGCGCGGGATGCGCCCGTCGCCGCGCACGGAGAGCTCGACCAGCGTCTGCGCCCTCGCTCGCTCGCGCCAGCGCACCTTGGCCAGGTCGTCGGCCACGGCGCTGTCGGTCAGGCCATAGATCCGTTGTTCGGTGGGCCGCACGCTGGTCGCGGGGAAGATCGACTCCACCTCGGCGAGGCTGTCGGCCTGGTGCGAGATGATGCGCACTCCGTCCGGGTCGCCGTCGTTCCGGAAGCCGAAGGCCACCTTGAGCGTGCCGGGCAGCACGTTGATGGGGCTGAACATCATCGTCCGCGCCGCCTTCGGCCCCTCCTGCAGCACCGTCACCCGCCCGTCGACGATCGAGGGCTTCGCGAGCGCCGGCTGCAGGGCGATGGCCATCGCCTCCCAGGCCGAGGATTGGCTGGTGAAGACGTGGTCGAAGTGCAGGCCGGCGCCGGTGTGCAGCGTCCGCGCGGCTCGCAGCTCGGAGAGGTTGAGGAACACGGCGGGGTCGAGGCCGAGGCCATAGTCCGGGTTGCAGCAGATGTCGTAGAGCGCCCGGACCGGCGAGCGGGACAGGCCGAGCGTGGTCCCGTCGTAGGGCGTGCGGATCTGCGGCAGGCGACGCTGCGCGCTCGCCCGGATGCTGCCGACGGCCTTGCCCGAGAGGCCCGCCGAGATCTTGAACCGGCAGGCGAGGATCGTGGTCGGGCCGTAGACGGGCCGGTTGCGGAGGATCCGCTGCCCCTTGAGGAACTCCCAGACGCACCGGCTCTGGTCGCTCGCCTCGGCCGACTCCTCGTTGGTCCGGCGCCCGCGGATCCGCCACTCGCCCGTGCCGACGAAGATGGTCTCGGTGAGCCGGATAGGCGTGTTCAGCGGGTCGGCTCCCGCGCCGGACCCGAGCACGTCGGTGGTCGAGATCGCGTAGTCGACCGTCTGCCAGTCGCCGACCGGATTCCCGTCGGTGTCGATCTGCTGGCACTGGAAACGGAACTCGGCCGTGTCCTCCATCAGCTCGCCGGTGGTGGGGCTCGCCTTGTAGAGCCCGGCCGGGAACACGAGGTCGAGGCCGATCCGGTTGATGCTCTGCCCGGCCTTGGTGACGCGGAACGGGCCGGTCCAGCGGGGAATGCCGCTGACGTCGAAGGTCGGCGGGTCCGACATCTCGTAGACGGTGAAGTCGGAGAAGACCCCGACCTCCAGCCCGCCGGCCGGGTTCCGCAGCTTCAGCGTGTGGTTTCCGGCGACGGTCTCGCCCTCGGTGTAGTCCGGGCGGTAGCTGTACTCGACCACCGTGCCGGTCTGGTCGACGCCGCCTGCGGCGGTCACCTGCACCACGTCGCCGGCGGCGAGGCCGAGCGTCCCGAGGGCGGGGTCCTCGGCGATCTTCCACACCTGCTGCCGGCCGTTGCGCGTCGCGATGGCGTCGTTCGAGAACGCGCGCAGCAGCGAGGGCGTGGGCGCCTCGTCGGCGACGCCCGAGGTCACGTCGAGGTCGGTGTGGCCCGCCGCCTTGGTCACCGCGGCGATCGTGAAGCCGCCGTTGTTCGAAGCGCTGCCGCTGACGACGATCGTGGCGCCCGCCTCGAAGGCCTCCACGCGGTCGCCGGCCGCAAGCAGCCGGATGGTGTCGGGCGCGATGAACTCGGTCGGGATGTCGAGCTTCTGCTCCTGCGTCGCGCTGCGCAGGTCGAGCGAGTCGACGTCGGGGCTGGTGACCATGTCCTCCCAGATCCCGAAGTCGTCGCCGATGCGGCCATGCACCTGGCCGTGATCGGCGGGGCCGTAGGCCTTCCACTCCGCCACGCCGTCCGGCAGGTCGTCGACGTTCGTCTCGCCCGCCAGCACGGCGTTGATCTCGCACTCGCCGCAGGTGACGCAGAGCAGCGCGACCACGTACTGCTCGTTGTCCTCGTAGTAGGAGTATGGCGCCGCAGCGAGGTCGAGCGTGTAGGTCAGGGCGCCGTAGAGGATCGGAAGGGGCTCGTGGCGCCGGTTCGGGTTGGGCGGGACGCTGGACGCGAAGACCGTGCCCGCCTTCGGGGCCTTCTCGAAGGCCGGCTGTTCCGGCGGCGGGAACAGGATCGACGAGAGCGCCGTCAGGGCCAGGCTGATCGCGAGATTGATCGCGATCGTGATGCCGATCGTGACGGGGTCCGCCGGCAGGACCAGCACCGAAACGATCTCGCCCTCGTCCGGCGTCAGCCTGGCGATCCGCTCGGGGTCGTCGTCGCGGGCGATCTCCTCGCCGTTGGCGCGCCGGACGAAGACCGGCCGGGCCGACGTGCGCCAGCCCGGCAGGCGCTCGTCGAGCCAGCCGCCCAGCGGGCCGACGTGCTCCGCCGCCTCGGCCGCGTGAGGTGCGGCGAGATCCTCGATCAGGACGATGCGGCAGGTCATGGGACCCACTCCAGGAAGGTCGGGGAAGGGAAGCCCAGCCGCGCGAGGTCGCGGGCGGGGTCGGCGCGGACGCCGTCGGTCTCGGTCGCGTGGACCGCGTGGCCGCGCCACCAGACGCCGGCATGGGTCCGGTCCAGCATCACGAGGCACAGGTCTTGCGGGGTGGCCAGCGGACGCCACCGCGGATCGGCCCAGCCCTCGGCCGTGGCCCGGGCCAGCGCCGCGCGGGCGGTCGCGTCGCCCGCGTAGTCCGGCACGCCCGGCAGGCACAGCAGCACCAGCCCCCAGCAGTCGAGGCCGCGCACCGGGTCCCGCCCGCCGCGCATCCACGGCGCCCCGACCCAGGCGGTGGGGCGAACCACCCGATCGGTCATGCCCGGTCGAGCCCCGGGAACTGGTCGCGATAGTGGAGCCGTCCGAAGGCCATGCCGTCGAGCCGCGGCATGGACGCGATGCCGGAGATCACGCTCGCATCCGGGTCGACCTCCACGCCCGTGAGCTGCGCGCTGATCACCAGGCGCGGCGTCGGGGCCGGGACCGTCGCCGGAGCCGTGGCGATGTAGGTGCGCGCAGTGAGCAGGAGCGGCGCCGCGGAGTTGGCGGCGGCGGCGACCAGCTCCGCGCAGACCTCGGCCGTGGCGACGAGGCGGACCGGCATCTGGCCCCGGCCGCTCTCGTCCTGGCCTTGGGGCGCCACGGCGATCGGTCCGGGCTGGTAGGTCACCGACCCGCCGCCGCCGTCGCCGCCAGTCCACGCCCATGGCCAGTCGGTGAGATGCCAGACGCGGGAGAAGCCGGGATGCGCGAAGCTCACGCCGGCGACGCCGATCTGTCCGTCGGGCGTGCTGGCGTAGAGACGGGCGAGCTGGGCGTCGAGCGTCACGACAGCGACCCCCGCTTCTGGCCGCGCCCGGACATGGCGCGGTCCATGCCCGAGCCGGGGGCGGCGACCGCCTTCTCGACGGCCTGCACCGCGCGCTGGGTGGCGGTGTCGACGCGGGCGGCGATGATCGTGTCGAGGCCCGAGGTGTCGACCGAGACGTCGGCGCCGTAGTTCTTGAAGATGACGCGGCTCCCGCCCGCGCCGTCGCGAAGCGCAGCCTGCGCCTGAGGAACGTTGAGCACCGCGCCGTTCACCGATGGCACGAAAATCTCCTCCCTCGCGCCGCCGTGCAGGTGCTCGTTCACGTAGTAGGGTTCGCCCGCACGCACACCGCCGCCCATGGCGCGGCCAAACATTCCGGGCGTGGGGTCGGCCGTCAGGTCCGGTCCGCCGAAGTAGCCGCCGACCACGCCGCGCAGAACCGCGCTGCCGATCATGCCGACAATGCCGCTTCCGCCTGCGCCGTAGGAACCTCCACCTAGCAGAGCCGCAAGCGGGCCCTCGCCTTCGATCGCCGCCGCCTTGATCCACTCCGCCAGCAGCTCGGCGAAAGCCACCGTCAGGTTCTTGATCGCGTCACCGAAGCTGTCGGCGCTGAGGATGGCGTCCTGGAAGCTGTCGGCGACGTCGCGCGTCGCCTGCTCGTTGGCTTCGTGAGAACGGCGGAGGTCGTCGTTGGCGACGGCGGCTTCCACGTACTTCTTCTGGAGATCGTCGAGCTGCTCGAGCTCCTCGGCCGAAACCGTCCAGCCTTCCCGTTTGGCCCGCGTGAGAAGGTTCTGCGCGACCGCGGCGGCTTCGGTTTGCGCGCGATGGCGCACGAGCGCGTCGCCCGTCAGGCCGAGCTGCGCGCCGTCGTCGCCGAGGGCGGCCGTCATCTCCTCGAGGCGGGCCTTCGCGTTGAATACCGCGTCGGCGAGTTGGTCGGCGTCCTTCGATCCGGACTTTGAGGCGCGTTTCCAGTTGGCGAGCTTCTGCTCGTATTCAGCTGCCGCCGCCGCGGTCGCGATGAACTCTTCGCGCTGGAGCGCCAGTCCCTGCTGCAGGATCGGGTCCGCACCGCTGACGTCTCCGGTCCGGCGGTCGAATTCGAGTCCGGCTAGCGCCTTCGCGCGCGAGATTGGATCGTCTCGGAGCTCGTACCTGATGCGGGCCTCGACAAGTCCTGAAATGCTGGATCTGGTGAGCTCGGCCGCCTGATCGACCGCTTCGCGGAGGCGCTGAACGAGGTCCTCGGCCTTCTCGACTGCGTACGCGATCGCGTTTCCGGCGCCCTGTCCTGCCCCGGCCAGGTCGGCTGCCGCGCGCCCGGCTTCCGCGAGAGCCTCATAGAGACCGCGCGCCTCGCCGTTCATTTCGTCGACCGGACCCAGCGCAGCTTCCATCGCTGCTAGGAGCGCCTTGGCAGCCTCCGCTTGCTCGCGAGGACCTTTCGCGCCCTGCAAGGTCGCGAGCGCCGACGCGAGTTCGCCAGCCCTCGCGATGGTGGTTTCAAAGGTCTCGGAAAGGCGCTCGATCTCACCGGCCAGAACCGACGCGTCGGCGACGCCCGTGGCCTTGAGGGCGTCCTCGATAGCCAACCCGGATGGCTTGGAACCGAGTTCGGCAAATCGTTCGTAGACGGCCGAAAGCGCATCGGCGACCTTCAGATACGCCTGCGGGGAACCAGCGTCGAAGCGCTGCAAGGTCTCGCCAAGTTCGGCGAAAATCTCGTTGGCCTCTTTGATCGCGTCGGCCTTGCTGATCCCGGCAAGCGTGTTCAGGAAGATCTGAGCGGCGCCCGACGCCGCGCCGTAGGTCTTGGCCAAGTCGACCGTCGAAGCCTTGGCGCCCTCCGCCGCGTCCCGATACGCCTGCACGACCTTCGACAGGTCGCGCGCGCGATCCTCGAATGACTTCGCCTCGGTCTCACCGTCCATCAGGGAGATCGTCAAGGCCCCGACGATGGCGCCGGCCGCGCCGATCACGGCGCCCCAAGGGCCGAACGCGCCGAGGAGCTGCGCGCCCTGCTGGGTCAGCGCGACCAGTGCGTTCTGACCACTTGCGACCTGCACTGCGAAGTCGCCGACCTGGTATCCGGCCTGCTGGATCTCGCCGGAGAAGCGGTTGAAACTGCGCGATCCAATCTGCGCTCCTCGGCCCAATGCGGCCATCTGGGCGGAGTAGCGCTGCCCCGCCAGTCCGAGGACCCGGTTCGCGTCAGCCTGCGAAACGGCCCCCAGCTCGACGGCACGCGCCACGGTCTGCTGGGCCGCTTCGTACTGGTGCAGGGCTGCGGTGGCCGGGTCGAGCTGCCGCTCGAGGCCGGCGACCGAGTCCGCCGCGGCGTCGAACTGCTGGAACACCTCGGCCGAGGCGCGGGCGCTGCCCGCGTTCGCCGCTTCGACCCGCTGCAGGCTGCTGATCACGTCCTCGTAGCGCTGGCCGGCCTGGGCGAGGACCCTGTTCGCATCGGCCTGCGTGACGGCGCCGAGTTCCACCGCGCGGGCGACCTCCGCCTGCACCGTCTCGTACTGCCGCAGCGCCGCCGCCGCGGGATCGAGCTGCCGCTCGACCGCCGCCACGGCGTCGCCGGCAGCGAAGAACTCCTGGAACACCTGCGCCGAGGCGCGGGCGCTGGTCTGGGCGACCGCCTCATATCGCTGCAGGCCGGAGATCGCGGTCTCATAGGCCTGCCCGGCCCGCGCGAGCACGTCGTTCGCCTCCCGCTGGCTGACCATGCCCAGCTCGACCGCACGCGCCACCTTCTCCTGCGCCGCCTCGTAGGTGCGCAGCGCGGCCGCCGCAGGGTCAACCTGCGCCTGCAGGCGCGAGAACGCCTCCTGGGCCGCGCTCAACTCGGCCATGACGCCCGGCAGGTCGGGGTTCTCGAAGCTCCCGCCCGAGAAGGCCGCGTCGATGCGCGCCTGCATCTGGGCGAGATCCCGGTCGATGTCCGAGAAGTCGATTTCCTTGCCGAAGCGCTTGCCGACATCGGCCAGCGCACGGTCCAGCGCCTCGGCCTTCACGGCCATGGACGCGCCGGCGCGGGCCAGCATGGCGTCGGTCTCGCGCAGTTGCGCCTCGAACGGGTCGAGCCGCGCCCGGATGTCGACATCCAGCGCGGCCCCGGTCGCGATGTTCATGATGATCACGCCCCCCAGAGTTCGGTGCGCAGGTCCTGGACCTCGGCGTCGCTCAGGCGGTCGCCACGGTGCATCTCGTTGTGGCCGTTGATCGCCGCGAAGAGGTCGGAGAGGGAGGAGCCGCGGACCTCGGCCGCGCTCCGCCCCAGCTGCTGGCCGAGGCCGATCAGCCGGTCGATCCGGAAGCGCCCGTCGTCGCCTCCGCCGTCCCCTCCGCGGCGTCCCCATTTCCCGCGGCGGCCGTCTCGCCAGCCTTGGAGTAGAAGTCCGCCAGCGCCCGGTAGGCGAAGGCCGAGACCGGCAGGAAGCCGGCCCGCTCGACGAGATCGTCGTAGAAGGCGTCGAGGTCGCCCTGGCGGCCGGCCGCTTTCATCCCGTCGCGGATCACGATGCGAGTGAGGCGGACGGACCCGCCGCGCAGCGCAGCCAGGGCGACGGCGATGCGATCCTCGACCTCCGCCACCGCCTCGGCGACGGAGATCGGGACGGCGACGCGCACTCGCTCGCCAGCGATGCGCTCCTCCAGTTCGGTCCGCATCAGGCGGCGGGCGTGTAGCTGACGTTGCCCGTCGCCCGGATCGACACACTCGAGGTGGCGACGTCCGACATGCCGCCCGAGCCCGTGAGGCTGGTGAGGATCATCGGACCCTCGAACACGCCGAAGCCCAGGTCGACCTGAAGGGTGCGTTCGGTCCCGGCCATGCGGTCCGCGATCAGCCCGTTGATCACCGCCTTGTCCTTGAACACCACCTCGCAGGTGACCCCGAAGTCGGGGATGCTGTCGAGGTAGGTCGTGTTGGTGTTCGACCAGTCGGTGGTGTCGGCTTCGGACCCACCGAGGGTCCAGTTCGTGGTGCGGCCGCCGGCGATGGCCGTGAAGGCCTCCACCGGCGAAGCGCCGTCGCCCTGTTTGACGACGATTTTCGAGCCCCTGATGGCCATCGTGGGTTCTCCTTCAGATCGTGATCGCTTCGGGGAGGGACGCGCGCGGGAAGCACGACAGCGCCGTGTCCCGAGTCGCGTTAAGGACCTCGACGCCCCGCTCGGCCAGGACCGGCGCGGCGGCGTCGAAGTATTCGATCCAGCGCGCCACGCAGAGCGCGTTGGTCTGGCGGAGCGGCGCCGCGTGCCGGCCGTGCCAGTGCTCGCCGGGGCCCTTGCAGTCGAAGCCGGTCAGGACGACGCGGGCGGCGCCCATCACGGCGGCCAGGTTCAGCGCCTGGTAGCCACTGTTCGCACCGCCCCCAAGGCGTTCGCCGTCCCACAGCATCTCGGCGTGGGGCTGCACGCGGCAGGGAGTGCAGCCGGCGCGCTGCCCATAGCCGATCAGGCGCTGACCATCGAAGGCGTCGGCCGCAGGTTCGCGGAGCGCCCACCAGTCCAGATCGCAGGCGTAGAGGCAGCGGGCCCAGGGCGCGAGGCGCCACGTCTCCGAGATCGCGATGACGTCGACGTCTTCGCCCTGAAGGAGCGCAAGATCGTCCTCGCGCTGCGAGGGGCCCGAGGCGGCGATCACCACCACGCGGCCGTCGAAGTTGGGCCAGCTCATTCCAGCACCTCCGCCACGAATACCAGGGTCAGCTGACCGACCGGGACCTCGCCCGCCATCTCGGCCAGCTCGAACGAGGCGGCGACCGCCTCGAAGGGGACGTCATCGCCGGTGATCTCCTGCAGGGCGGCGTCCGCCATCAACGCGGCCTCCACCTGCTCGGCCAGGGCATCGAGCATGTCGTCGACGTTGTCGCCGGACGCACGAAGCCGCACCGCCAGGTCGATCCGTCGCGACACGGTCCCGGCTTTGTCGAGGCGGCTCCGGCCCTCCTCGGTGGTGAGGACGCCGGCGGACGGCAACCGGTCGAGGTTCTGCAGAAAGGCGCGGGGCCCATCGACGGTCAGCCCGGGGATCGCGCGCAGCGCGGTCTTGGCGGCGTCGCGCAGGCGCTTGCGGGCGAGAGTCATGCGTTGGATCTCAGCTTCAGTTCGAACCGGGTCATCCCATAGCCGTCGGGCTGCGCGGACTTCGGCTCGAACCACTCGTCGCCCACCAGGATCAGACACGATCCGTCGTCGGCCATGTGCTCGGCGTCGGCATCCCGCACGTCGAGCGTCGAGCGGCGGTAGGTCGTTTCGAAGTCGTCGACGCTCGGACGGCGGAAGATGCCCTGGACCTCCCGGGTCCGGCCGAGGGCGTCCACGAAGGTGACGGTCCGCCCGAACGCCGCGATGA
The DNA here is from genome assembly GCF_900113695.1 of Albimonas pacifica. GTDB lineage: Bacteria > Pseudomonadota > Alphaproteobacteria > Rhodobacterales > Rhodobacteraceae > Albimonas > Albimonas pacifica. The sequence continues at coordinate 10,079 of NZ_FOQH01000006.1, forward strand.
ATGCGTCGGGCGAACCGTCGAAGGGAGAGCTCACGGCGAGCCCCTCAGGCCTTGGTGGCCTTCATCAGCGTCTTGGGCCGCAGGCAGACCGGAAGCGGGTTCTGCTCGGTGTGGACGTCGATGTAGCGGCCGTGCAGCGGATCGAGGGCGATCGAGGCATAGCGCGGAAGGCCCGTCGACCCCATCTCCGAGACGAAGTCGCCCGGGGCGTAGTACTCGCCGTACATGCCCGGGGCGTCCGACCAGAAGAACATCGCCTCGTCCGGACCGATGCCGACGGCGCCGCCTGCCGCGGTGTTCGCGGCGCCGCTCACCCCGTCGGAGCCCCGGTAGTTCTCGAAGAAGATGCCGCCGAACTCGAACACCCCGTAGGCGTAGCTCTCGCCCAGACGACGCTCCGCGGCCGCGTAACCGTCGTAGACGCCCTTGACGTTCGGATGCTCCACCAGCGCGTCGAAGTAGTTGTCGCCGGCGAAGCACCAGACCTTGGCGGTGCTGGGCATCGCCATCTTGGCGTTCTTCCGCATCGCCCGGATCACCGAGTGGCACTTCGTGCGGACCTCGGTGGCCGAGGTGGTGAGCGCGAAGTTGACCGCCGCCTCCTGGGTGACGCCGAACAGGTCGAAGAGGTTGTAGAGCGCGACGCCGTCGGCGTCCCGCACCACGCCCTGCAGTGCGCCGAAGCGCAGGTTCTCGAGGGTCAGATCGTGCCGCAGGCCGATCTTGCGCAGCTGCGAGTTGACCTTGCTCTGCACCGTCTGGACGGCGTCGGTCGTGCCCATCTCGCGGATCCCCGCCACCTCGGAGGCGTGGATCGTATCGTCATCCGGCACGTGCGGGATCGGGACGGAGTGCAGCTTGCGCTTGCTGCGGCCCTCGCGATTCCCCGGACCGCCGCGGGGCGCGGTGGGCAGGAGCGTGATGACGTCCTGGTCGACCTCGAAGGACGCGGTCAGGGTCTGCACGCCCTCGCCCACGTTCTGGAAGACCAGCTCCCCGGCGCGCCCGGGGACGTGATCCTGCTGCACGAACGCGGCCGTCAGGGCCGTCACGGCGAACGCTTCGTCGTTCACCACATCGGCGAGATTCGCCATGGCGATGTCTCCTTTGGAGATGTCGTGGAAGGGGGGGTCGGCGCTTGCGCCGTGGGGTGGCGAGGGCGCGGCCGCGCCCCCGCCGGCTCCGGCGGCCCGCTCAGCGGACGATGATGCCGACGGCAGCCAGCTGCTTGTAGGCGGCGGCCTTCTCGCCGGCGTCCACGCCGTCCTGGAAGGACAGCAGCGACTTCGTGACCTCCGCGTCGCGAACGACGACCACGACGCCCGAGATGTCGCCGCCAGACGCGTCGACCGCCTCGTAGAGCACGCCGGCCGCGACCTGCGAGCCGTCGGAGGCGTCGGGATCGCAGACGGTCCACTTCAGCGCGCCCGCCGCGACCGTGACCGTAAAGCCCTCGCCGGCCACGAAGTCCGTCGCCCCGTCGGCGATCGTGAACTTGATCACGCCGTCAAAGGCGACGCCCGCCGTGGCGATCCCCACCGCCACGCCGTCCGGATCGACCACCTCGAACTTTCCGGCGTTGGTGGCCGGCTCGATGCAGGTGACCCGGTAGACGCCGGCCTTCACTCCGGCGGCGAAGGCCGGGTCGGCCAGGGTCATGGCGCCCGTTCCGCCCGCGTTGCCGGCGAAGGCCGCCGCCACGATGTCGGTGGTGTCGACGGTCACCCTGCCCAGCACCTCGCCGGCCCGGATCGCGGGCGTCCCCGAGAGGACCGTGCCCACGTCGCGCGAGCGGCGCCCCGAGGCCTCGCTCGCGATGAACTCGCCCGCATGGGCGGTTTCGGTTTTCGTCGCCATGTCAGGCTCCCTTGCTGCCGCGGGGCTTCCGCCACGCATTCCAGAGGTCGTCGGCCGAGGCCCGCGCCAGGGCCGACGACGGCGTGTTGAGGCGCGCGTCCGGGGACGCGGCCGGACGGGCGGCGCCGCGAAGCTCCGCCCGGATCTCTTCCATGGTCTTCTCGCTCGCCAGGAACGCGCGGATGCGGTCCGGGCGCCCCGCCAGCTCGCAGAGGTCCGCGATCTCGGTCGCGCGGTTCCGCGCCCGCTTCTCCGCCTCGGCGACAGCCGCGCCGGCGTCGGCCGGGGCCTGCGCGAGCGGGCTCGGCGTCGCCGCGGGCGCGGGCGTCGCGGCAGGGGATGCGGCCGGGTTCGGCGGCGCGGGGTTCTCGATCTCGCCCAGCGAGCGGGCCAGCGCCTCCGGGGGCGAGCCCGGCAGGCGGCCGGGGTCGAGGCGCGCGGCGAGCTTCATCGGCTGCTCGGTCTCGTCGGCGAAGCCCAGCTCCACCGCTTGCGCCGCGTCGAGGTAGGTCTCCGCCTCCATCATCTCGGTGACGCGCGCCTGATCCTGCCCGCTCCGCGCCGCGTACGTCGCGGCATAGGTCTCCTCGAGGCGCTTCAGCTGGGCGCCGACGCGCTCGAAGTCGTCCGACCGCCCGAACGCGTAGGAGTAGGGCGTGTGGATCATCAGCCAGGCGTTCTCCGGCATCACGATCTTGTCGCCGCCCATCGCGACCAGCGACGCGGCCGAGGCGGCGATGCCCTCGATCCGGACCGTGACCTCGCCGGAGTAGCGGACCAGGGCGTTGTAGAGCGCGATCCCCAGAAGCGCGTCGCCGCCGGGCGACATGATCGAGATGGTGACAGGCTCGCCGTTGCGGGCCGCGAGCTCGGCGAGGAAGCCGGTCGCATCGAAGAAGCCGGGCGTCAGCTCGCCGAAGATCGCGATCTCGCCGCCCGCGGCCTGCGCCTTCCAGCCGCCCTTCGCCTGGGGCGACATCAGCCGCGCCACCCGGGCCGCCGCCGCGATGGCGGCATCCAGCCCCTCGAATTCGATCGCGGCAGGCCGCTCGTCGGCCAGTGCGAAGAACCGCGCCATGGCGGTCCGCAGGACGCTACGCTTCTTCATCGTGGATCCTTTCCTCGTTGCCGGGACCGACGCGGAAGCGGTCCTCCTCGATCTCGCGGTCAATCTCCTCGAGGGAGTAGCCGCGGCTCTCCACCACGCGCCGCCGGGACGTGAAGCCACGCTCGACCTCGAGCGCGGCGGCCTCCGAGTCGGCCTTCGGGTCCACCCAGTCCCAGCGCGGCGAGTTCCAGACCCAGCGCTCGCGCGCCGCTGCGGCGGAGACCCGGCCGAGCAGCGCGGCGTCCGCCAGGAACCAGCGGCGCAGCCCGGCGCCGAGCTGGCCGATCAGGCACCGGTTCTGGAAGCGGGTGATGCCGACCTTGAAGTCGAGCTGCGCGGCGCGGGAGGCCGAGTAATTGGCCTTCTCCACGTCGCCGGTCAGCGAGTGGTAGGGGACGCCGAAGGCGGCCGCGACGGCCAGCAGGTTCCGGTACTGGAAGGCCTCGTACTGTCCCTGCAGCTGCGGCGGGTTCGTGAAGGTGATCTCCTCGCCGGGCTCGAGGAACTGAACCAGCGCCGGCGCCAGGTCGAGCACCGCGGCCTGGTCGTCGGCCCCCGTGTCGGCGGTCGCCGGCGCGCCGGGGTTGTCGGCATCCTCGCCTAGCAGCGAGGAAGGCTCCTCGTCGGCCGGGCGCGTGACGAAGGCGGCGAACAGCGCCGCGATGCGCTGGCGGTCGAGTTCGGCGTCGTCGTAGCCGTCCAGCAGCCAAAGCCGGATCATCCCGGCCGCGAGGCGCGACAGCCCGCGGATCTGACCGGCGTTGCGGCGCTCGTAGACGTGGATCACCTCGGACGCCGGCACGCGGATCGTCGGCGGCGCCGTGACCTTCCCGCTGCTCAGGTCGCCGGGATGACGCGAATAGAAGTGGTAGGCCGCACGCCGGCCCGAGGCGTCGAACTCGATGCCCGAGCGGACCTCGCCGCCTGCCGTCGAGGGCAGGCCCAGATCGCGAAGGGGCAGCATCTCCGAGGGCAGCACCTTGATGGTCAGCCGGTCGCCGACCATCACCTTCTGAACGAAGGCCTCGCCGCCCACGTAGACCTCGCGCGCCACCAGGTCCTGAAGGCCGGCCAGGCCGTCGATTTCGTCGAAGTCGCAGTCGTCGACCCAGTCCTCCCAGGCCGCACGGGCCCTCGCGTTCCGGATCGTGGGCCGGATGCCGTCGCGGACCGCGTAGCCCGACCAGATCTCCACGGCGCGGGCCGCATAGGCGTTCGACGCCTCCATCTCTCGCGCGCGCTGGAGGAGCTTCTCGCCCCCGTTCCTGAGGGCGGTGTTGATGTGCTCGAGGGGCGGGTTCCAGGACCGCAGCCGGCGCGCCGACTGCCCGGCCGCCAGGCGCGCATAGGCCCGCACCTGGCGGCTCAGCCGCGCGACGTCGCGCGCGCTGGCCGGCGGAGCGGACATGCGCGGAAAGCCCTCTGGCGAGGGCGCCGTGGCTTTGGTCACGCTGCGATCTCCTGGTGGGGTTGTCGTTAGAACCAGCCGGAGAGCCGGCCTGCCGGACCCATGGCGGACTGCGCCGGGGCCTGCGAGATGATGTCGCCGCTCGCGGCGTCCACGCGCATGCCCTTCTCACCGGCGAAGCCGGGAACCGGGAACCCCTTCCGCCGGAGGCTGCCGGCGCTCGCCTTGACGACGCGCGTCTTGCTGACCCGGCCGAGCGCGGGGTCGCCACGCTCGCTGTCCATCACCCAGGTGAAATAGGCCGGCTCGCCGCTCGCTGGGATAATCAGGCGCCAGTGGCCGATGCTTCGATGCGCCCGACGCCCGACGCCGAGGCATCCGGCGCTCACCTCGCCTCGGTGAATGGACGTGTCACCCGCCTTCATAGTGACGACGTTGTGCGAGAACCACGGCCGGCCACGCTGCATCGAAACTCGAAAAGCTCGCCGGGCGGCAGCGGACGCGCGCGCAGGGGCGACGCGCCGAACGGTTCTGATATTGTGCTGCGACAGCATCGTGCAGAGAAGAGCGAACCGAACCGCCATCGACACCCATGCCATCGCGTCATACGGCGCGTCGCGACGCATTCTCTCCAGGTCGTCCGGCGGAAGAACGATACGCCAACCAGCTGGCGTCTCCTCCAGATGCATAGGGAACGTCGCGGCGACTTTCCGGCCTTTGATGAGGTTGAATGCCAGCACCCGGCCCGGGCTGGCGAAGAAGCCGTTCGTCTTCCAGTCCAGCCAGAACGAGCCAAGAGGCAGACGGAAGACGAAACGCGAAATTCCGTCGACGACTTCGTCGACCGCAGCGCCGTTGCTCAACCAACTGAAGTGCTCGTCAAAGGCCTCCTCAAGAAGCGGTTCGAACGCGTCGTCCATCGCGAACCGCTCGACCGCCCCGGCGTACTCATCGCCGTTCGTCGCCGCGTGGTTCTGCGCTGGCAGCTTCAGTGCATCCTGCACCATTCGCTCGACGCTGCCGGGCCGGGCTGTTTGCGCCAGCAGGATCTGTTCGAGCCGCTTCATCCTGGACCTCGATGTGATCAGTAGCCGCGGGCGGCCGAGATGAAGATCCGCTTCCGGCGACGGGAGCCGGAGAGACGGGCGATGTCGTTGCTCACCACCGAGAGCGCCGAGCGGATCTCGGCGACCGAGCGGTACTCGACGCTGTTGCCGTCGTACTCGACGCGCCGATGGCCGCTCGCGAGCGCCTTTTCGAGAGCCTCGCGGCGGGCCTGGAGTTCGCTCAGTGTCGCCATGACGGCTCCTCTCAATCCCGCAGGTAGCTTGACCGCCCGCTGCGCCGCCGCCGGGCTGGTTTCGCGGCGCGGGCGGGCCGTGCGGGCTCGACGGCAGGCGCGACCTCGACCGCGAACAGGTCGCCCTGCGGCTTCTCTGGCGGCGCGGCGCGCTGCGCCCGAAGCGTCGCCCACTGCTGGATGGTCAGACGATCGACGCCGATATGGTTCGCCATCGCGCGGGCGTAGCAGGCGATGTCGAGCGCCTCGTTCGCCTGCCCGGCCAGCTTCCGCCACTCCTGGTAGCTCTGGCCGGTTCGCTTCACCTCGACCGTGGCGAGGTACTCGGCGGTCAGCTGCCGGCAGTAGGCGAGATCGACGTCGCCAGGAAGGATCATCGAGCCCGGCGCCCAGGGACCGCCCTCGGCAGGATCCCTGTCGAGCGTCAGCCGGGCGGAGGCGTAGTGGTCGCTCTTCAGCGACCAGCCCCCTACCGGCCAGAGCAGCGCGCCCTTCTTCCGCTTCACGCCGCGGATGGTGATGTCGACTTTCGACGGCGTCCCGATCATCGGGAACGTCCGGCCCTTGCGCCCATCGACCGCAAACACCCGCGGCCGGCCCCGACAGAACGCGTAGACGCTGTTCGTGGCGTAACCGCTGTCGACCGCCCAGGCCTCGACGTCGATCGGCTCGCCTCCCGAGGGGCTGTAACGGCGCGGTAGCACCTCCGAGGCGAGAGCCGCCCAGACCTCGGCGCCGTGGGGATCGCCCTCGATCACGCCCCAGTCGGCCAGCCAGCGCGTCATGCCTTCCGACCAGCCCCAGACCGCCCACTCGATCCGGTTCGCCTGGCAGTCCACGGCGCCGGTGAAGATCAGCGGGCCGATGCCCGGGACGCCCCGCTGTAGACCGGGAACCCGACGAGCCAGCAGGAGCTCGGGATCCGGCGCGTCGCCCTTCTCCTCGAACGCCTCGCCCAGCACCTGCTGGGTGAAGGCCTTCAGACGCTGTTCCTTGCCCTCGGCGCCGAGCCAGTCGGCGACGATCTGGTCCCAGCTGACCATGAGGCTGTACGCGGCCCAGATGTGGTAGCCGCGGACTCGGCTCGATGCGGGTCGGGCGCACCAGGTCTCGACCTCCGCGGCCTCGATCCAGTCGCCCGGGCCTTCGCCCGCCGTCGGGATCCAGACGCCAGCCCGCAGCATCTCGAGGCGCTCGGTCGACTCGATGACGCAGCCGTGGGCGGCGCAGCGGAACCATGCGCGGTGCGGCCACTCATCGCTGTCCCATTTGAGGTTGTCGAACTTCAGCAGCTGGTAGGCGCCGCAGTGCGGGCACGGCACGTAGCGCTTCCGCTGATCGGATTCATCGTAGAGCTCGGTGATCTTGCACGAGCCCTTGATCGAGGGCGTCGAGGTCCAAAGTCGCTTGCGATCCCGCTCGTAGATCACCGTGCGCTTCTTCAGCTGATCGATCGGTCCGCCGCGCTGGCCCGCTTCGGACGGCCACTCCGAGATTTCGTCGCCCCAGGTGTAGCGGGCCGAGATCATCTGCAGTCCCTTGGAGCTGCCGGCGAAGGTGAGCTGGTTGAACCCTCGCGCGAAGCGCTTGAAGTTGACGGTCGACCCGCGCTCGCTCTTGTCCGTGTACTCCAGGACCTTCTGCCGGAGCGCCGGCGTGGCGTCGATGCTGGGCTGCAGCTTCGTCTTGTTGAACTTCGACGCCTCCTCGATCGACGGCAGAACCGTGATCATTGGCCCGGGGTCGACATCGACCACGTAGCCGAAGAAGTTCAGCCCGATCTCGGTCTTGCCGACCTGCGCAGAGGCCACCACCACGACGTCCTCGCACGGGTCCTGCGGCCCGAGCGCATCCATGATCTCCTCGAGATGCGGCGCGCGGTCGTTCCGCCACCGGCCCGGATACCGCGAGCCCGACTCCGCGGAGACTTCGCGGACCTCCTCGGCCCACTCTGACACCCGCCGGGTCGGACGCGGCGCGAAGGCCCGGGCGAAGGCGCCGAAGATGATCGGCCGCGCCTCCGGCAGCTGGTCGAGGGCGTCAAGCGGCATCGGCGACGACGTCTCCCGCGAGTTCCTTCTCGAGCGCCTCCGAGGCGGCGGACAGCGCCCCGTCGAAGAAGGCGACCAAGGCGCGCTCCATCTCCCTCGGATCCTCGATCCGCGACAGCGCCTCGGCGTTGTCGCGGGCGGCCTGCAAGCCGGCCTGGCGCATCCGTTCGGCCGCTTCTCCGATCGCGATCTCGACCTGCCGGCGGTCGAGCGTCCGGCCCAGCCTCTCGGCCAGGTCGAGCTCCGCCTCGTCCGCCTGCGCCCGCTCCCGCCGGGCCCGATGATCGTTCATCGACGGCCCGCGGGCGGGCGCCGCCGCTTCGCTCTCCCCGACGTTCGGACCGCGGGTGACGTTGCCGGGGTTGAGGACTTCCGCGCGGTAGCGCCGGAGCTCGTCGACGCTCACCAACCCTTCGGTGTCGGCGAGCGCCTCGTTCTTCTTGATCCAGCGGCCGACGGTCGCGCGGTTGCATCCGAGCTGCCGCGCCGCCTCAGCCGGCGTTACACGATCCTGTTGCATGGTGTTGCGCCGCTGTTGCGTGTTGCACCCTTTGAAATCGCTCGCACTTCAGAACCAACAGGGTTCGAATATCCCGTGACACGACCCTGCCGGGAAGGACCCACCAGCGTCACCGGGCCGTGCTGATGGCCCGATCGAGCGCCTCGCGCATCCGGGCGGGCCAGCGATCGCGGACGGTTCGGGCGGCGAGGCCCCGGAAGTCCAGGGTCGGCGCATACCGGGCCCCGCCTACGACGAGGAGCACCGGGCGGGCCGTGTAGATCCTGCTCGAGGTCCCATCGGATCGGTCATGGGTGAACGTGCCGCGCTCCCATATCGCGACCGCCTGGCCGGCATCGTCGCGCTGCACCCATGCGGTGTAGGCCGATCGCTTGCGCAGCCCGTTCTTGCCTTTGCGGATGTTGGCCAGGCTGGCGTTCTGGTAGGGGTCGGATGACGCACGAAGGGCGGACAGCAGCCGCGTGTAGCGCCCGCCGACGTTCCGCCCGGGCGCGTCCAGGCTCCCGCCATCGGCCGGGATGACCCGCTGACCCTCGATCAGGATGCCCGCCCGGATCAGCGCAGCCTCGAACCGCTTCGCCCGTCGCACCCCACCCGTTTCCATGTGGATCAGGTACTTCCCCGCCGCGACGCCCTTGCCGGCCCACTCCTTGAAGAACACGCGCGAGGTCAGGTTCGCCTTCGTCGCCGGCGTGATCGCGACCGAGTTCAGCGTCCAGCGGCTCGGCTGGTCGAGCTTCTGCTGGAGCATCGTCTGCGTCGCCGCCTTGACGTCCTGCGCGGTGCGGGTGAGCGCCACCGCCGCGGCGAAGCGCATCTGCCGCGCCACGGGCGAGCGGCTCAGCGAACCGCGAACGGTCACGCGAGACATGGTCGATCTCCGATGGCGGGGGGCTTGAACGAGACGCGCCCGGGCGGCGGGAGCCATCCGGGCGCGGTTCTACAGCGTGACGGGGAAGATGCCGCGAATGCGACTTTCAGTCAAGCGCGCCGTCGCTCGCGCGGATCGATCAGCCCAAGGTGCACCGCGAGGTCGGTCAGGGCGTCCGACAGCGCCTCGCCGAGCGCCGCCTGGTTGGTGGACTTCCTCGACCACCCGAACCGCGCCAGCACGTCGCCGGTCCCCTTCCCGTCGAGCACCACGGCCCGCACCACGTCGAGCCGCGTGATCGCCCGCCGCCCGCGGTCGGCATGGGCATGCACGCCCCGCTGGGCGATCACCACCTCCTGCCCGATCACGTCCTCCCAGGTGCGCAGCCGCTCCGCCCAGGCGCAGCGGGTCGTCGCGCCGCCGTCGCTCAGCCCGCCGCCCCGCCCTTCGCCCGGGCCACGGATCGATGCAATGCGCTCGACGAGCCCTTCGTATTCGCGGGCAGCGGCCTGGCAGCCGTCCGGCAGCCCTCGCAGCACCCGCGCAGGCGCGCGGCGCATCACCTGCTGGGTGGTGGTCTTCATCACCCGCGCCGCGGGGGCATAGGCCGCGACCTCGACCTCTTCGCGCCGCAGCTCGGGCCGGGCCGGGCCGCGCGGGCCGACGTCGTTCAAGGGGCCGTCGAGCCGGTCGCGCGCGCCGGTCATCACCCGCTCGACGTGCTTCGCGAGCGCCGCCTCCTCCGGCGCGACGCGGACGCCGTAGGCGGCTGACCAGTCGATCCGGAGCGCCTGATCAGCCTCGCCGCCGCATGGCGCTCCTGCCCGCTTCGCCCTGCTCTTCGCCTCACGCCGCATCATCCACCCCCCATCTCCGGTTCGCTCGGGAACACCAGCGCATGGACCCGCGCCCGCCCCATCTCCCATTCGGCGAGCAGGCGCAGGTCGTCTTCGCTCGCGCGGCCCTGCCCCTTCCGCCGCTCGGCCGAGGCGACGTCCTTCGCGCGCTCGGCAGCCCGGCTCCTTATCCCGCGCCGGGCGTCCTCGCCCGGCGGCGGCCGCTTCGAGCGCACGAGGTATCGCGCCAGCTCCGCGGCCTCGAACGGGCTCCGCGCCCAGGCCTCGCGGCCGGCGGCCGAGCGCATGTAGCTGATCAGCAGGCGGTTCCCCGCCGGCGGCGGGGTCTCGATCCCCTCTGCGTAGCGAAGGATCACGAGGTCGGACGGCCACACGTCGCGCCGCGGCCCCTCGCCCAGCCGGGCGAGCACCTCGCGCAGCGCCTGCAGGCCGGAGGGGCTCATGTACGCCAGGCGCTCGGCCAGCTTGCCCAGCCGCTCCCGGTGGGCCTCGACCGTCACGCTCGCCTTGCGGCGCATCCCCTGCGCCTCCAGCGGCTCGATCAGCAGGGTTCGCACGCGGGTCCGGCCCGGCATATCCTTCTCAGCCAGTTCCCCGGTCTCGGTCATTTCGGCCTCCTGCTGTCCGAAGGGGTAAGGGGAAGATTCACATCAGGTGTTCTCTAGGTCGGCGACAGCTGTCGGAGACGGTGTCGCGACACTGTCCGTCACTGTCGTGACGACAGTTCTCAGCGCCCTTCGCGGCGCCTGCGTTCCTCTTCGATGTCAGTGACTTGCGCGCCGATCATCTCGGCGTAGCCCAGGAAGATCAGCGCCGCGCGAACGGCCTTCCGGGTGATGTCGCTGCCGTGGCCCTGGACGTGCTCCAGCACGCGCATCTGCAGCGACTGGTCGGCGATGACGCGGCCGGGGAGCTTGTTCCACGCCATCTGCTTGCGGACCCGCTCCAGGTGTTTGGAGAGGACGCCTTCCTGCGCCCGGCTCTTGCGCCGTTCGATCCCATCGACGGCGGCCACGACGGCCCGGGTGAGCTCGGGATGGTGCAGGCGCACCTCCCAGCCCGCCGAGATGAACCCGGGCTCGACGAGGCACAGGACCGGCTCCCAGCCGCGCAGCGCCCCGTTGGCGCGATGGATGCGCCACGCCTCGACGGTCGCGGCGCTGCGTGCCGGTCCGATCCCGGCGAGTTCGCCGAGCTTCGCGTCGTCGTCCGGCAGCGTGCCGGCGGTATCCTGCTTGGCGGCGCGGCCCCAGAGCAGGTGACCGTAGAAGCCCGCGGCGGGATCGACCTCGCCGCGCCAGCTCGAGTTGTTCAGCGCCTCGACGTCGAACTGGATCCACGAACCGCTCAGACGCTGGCCGAGCGCAAGGGGATACTGGTCGAGGCCGGGGGGCGGTTCCGCGTCGCCATGGAAGTCGTCATCCATGGCCGCGCTCCCTCAACAGCTCCACCGCCGCCCGGGCGACCTCGACCCGCACGCGCTCCCAGTCGCCGGTCTGGTGCCGCGAGCGGATCGCCTGCAGCACGTCGTTGGGGTGCAGGCCGGCGGCCGCGGCCCAGATGACGTGCTCCACGGCGAGCGACTGCGCGCGCTGGAACAGGTCGGCGTCGGCCGGACGGTCAAGCGCCACGGGGCCGCGCAACGGCGCGGCTCCCGTCAACGTGCCGGACTGGAGCGCCAGGGACGCCATGGCGCCCTCAGGCCCGCGCGACGACGCGGCCGCGATGCACCGGCACGTCGGGCAGGTCGACCGCGATCGCGTCCACCAGCCGCTCGAACTCGGCGTCGAGCAGCTCGTCCAGCCGCACGATCTGCACGCGGAAAGTCAGCTTCCCGTCGAGCATGTTGTAGGCGAGGCGAGCCGCCCACTCGACCGGGTCGCACCCCCAGAAGACACCCGTGCGCAGACGGATCAGCTTCGGGCAGGTCACGGCCCCGCGGGTCTGGTCATCCTCGGTGAACTGGAACTGCCGCTCGCCGGTGGAGAGGTTGATCGCCTGCCGGAACTTCACGTCGCGGATGACCTCGAAGTTCTGCGCCACCTCCATCAGGTCGGCGGCCGAGGGGGCGAGCGCGTCGAAGCACCGGTCCTGCAGGAACTCGGCGAACTCGCGCTGGGTCATCGGCTTGTCGTGCACCGAATGCCAGGCCTCGAAGGCGGGCGTGAGCGCCGCCGGCCAGACTGCGCGATGGGTCGCCCAGGAGGCGCCGCCCTCGCCCGCCGAGTGCCAGTCCAGATGCGCCACGATCTCTCGATTTTCGAGCGAGGCGAGGACCCGGGTCCGGGCCTTGTCGGAATAGGCCTTCACGTAGGCGCAGAAGCTCGCAGGCGTCTCGTGCCGCACCTCGGCGCGGACACGGCGCGGCGCCGCGCGGAACTTCTCGAGATCCTCGAAGCGGACCGTCGCGCCAGCGGGCGTGACGACGGCCAGCGCGCCGTCGGGCAGTGCAATCTCCTCCAGGCGCGCCTGCGGGACATGCTCAGCCGCGGCGTCGATCAGCGTGCGGGTGTCGTTTTCCATGATGATGATCCTTGGACGGGAAAGGCGGCGGCCCTGGTCGGGGCCAGCGGCGGCGTCAGGCCTTGGCCATGCCGCCGGGGACGGGGCGGGGACCGAAATCCAGCTCGTCCTTCGGCGGGGTGCGGGTGAGGTCATGATCCTCGGTGGGCCAGTAGAAGGCCTCGCCCTGCGGCCGCTTGGGCAGCGTCGCCTTGACGTCCGCCTTGACCTTGAGCGCGCTCTCGCCGTTCGGCTCGACGGTGAGCGTCACCGTCACCTTGCCGGACTTGCCGTAGCGGGTGACGTCGCGCACCACCTCGCGGAGCATGTCGTCGGCGCTCTCGACCAGCGAGCCGCCGTCGTCGCGCCCGGGCGGCAGGCGCATCGCCTCCTGCCCTTTCTTCATCGCCTGCCCGACGTTGAAGCCGGGGCCGACCATTCGGGCGATCTCGCAGATGGGCTGACGGTCGAAGGGCGTCTCGCCCTGCGCATGACGCTCCCGGCCCTTGCCGTGCGCGGCCTGCTCGAGGGCCTCCGCGACGACGGCCGCGAGCGCCTCGTATCCCTCGGGCGCGCTCATTGCGCGGCCGCCGAGAACAGGGGGCCGAGATCGTGGTCACCAAGCAGTGCGGCAGACGACGGCTCCGACCACTCGCCGGCGATCCGGTCGCGTGCGATCTCCGCATAGGCCGGGTTCAGCTCAAGCAGGATCGCCCGGCGTCCGTGCCGCGCCGCGACAAGCCCCGTCGTGCCCGCGCCGCCGAAGGGGTCCAGAACCGTGCCGCCCTTCGGGCAGCCGGCGAGGATGCACGGCTCGATCAGCTTCGGCGGGTAGGTGGCGAAGTGCGCGCCGGAGAAGGGCTCGCTGGCGACGGTCCAGACGCTGCGCTTGTTGCGCGTGCCGCCTCGGCCGACGGCATCCAGCCCAGATTGGTCGGATGAGGGGTAATCTGCGTGGCGCGGGGGCACGCCGCGCCGGACGTTGCCCACCACGAGGCTCTTACCTCCCTCCCCATTCGCGAAGGTACTGGAGTTGCAGTAGGCGCCGCCTCGGAACGAAGGACGGAACTCGTCTTGAGCCGCCTTCTCCCGGATCGCATCGGCGTCGTAGTGGTAGCGTTGGCGCTTCGAGAACAGGAACAGGTACTCGTGAGCCTTGGTGCAGCGATCCTTCGTGCTCTCCGGCATCGGGTTGGGCTTCGCCCAGATGATGTCCTGCCGGAGAATCCAGCCGTCATCCTGAAGGGCGAAGGCGAGCCGCCAGGGCATGCCCAGCAGGCTCTTGTTAGGCAGGCCCGACGCCTTGGCCGGCGACCAGATGGCGGCGGCGTCCTCACCATGGCCGGTCTGGAGCGCCGAGCGACGCGCGAACGCCCCGTCGGCGTCCTTCGGCGGGGCCTTGTTGCCCGGCGGCGTGGTGACGTAGCTGTCGCCCATGTTCACCCAGCAGGTGCCGTCGTCGCGCAGGACGCGGCGGACCTCGCGGAAGACCTCGACCATGGCGGACAGGAACTCGGCGGGCGTCGCTTCGAGGCCGATCTGCCCGTCGACGCCGTAGTCGCGCAGCCCGAAGTAGGGCGGCGACGTCACCACGGTTTGCACCGAAGACTCCGGCATCTCGCGCAGGAGCTCCCGGCAGTCGCCGACGCGGATCTCGACGCGGCCGCTGGCGACTTTATCGCCGCGACGCTCGGAACGCTGCTGACGCACGGCCGAGGACTGGTTGCCGTTCACGCCGCGCGCTCCTCGTAGTCCCAGGGGTCGAGCCCCGTGCGGCGTCGCACGGCCTCGACCACGTCGGCGTTCGCGTCGAGGCGCCCGTAGATGCGGCCGCCGGTCGGGGTCGGGACCGCGAAGACGCGCACCGGCTCGGCCTTGCTGCGGCTGCGGGCCTGGACGGCCGCGTCCCGCCGCGCCCGATCGGACGGGCTCATCCGCGACAGCGCCAGGTCGACCAGCTCGGTCCCGACGTGCAGCTGGAGGCGGATCTCGGCGCGCGACCAGCCGCAAAACAGCAGCGCCCGCACCTCCTCGACCCGCCGCGCCACCGTCGCGGCGTCGCGGCGTCGGGCCTCGACCTCAGGCTCGGCGACCACGGCGCCGGCGGCGACCGCGCCCCGGGACCACTCCGGTCCGCCGAGACTGATGGTTCTCGTTTCGCTCATGTCGACCTCCACGAAAAAGCCCGCCGGCGGCGCGAGAGCCGACCGGCGGGCAGGTCCGACGGGGAGGAGACGGCGGGGAAGAGCTTCCCGCTGCCGACCGGCCATTCCTGGCCGGACGCGGTGACCGGGACGCGCCCGGAACGGATGTGATGATGACGCCAGCCTCGGGGCCGAAGGCGCGGACGCTCGGCCGTGAGACGACCCGTGCCTACCCCACACCGGAGACACGGGCCGCTCTCGGGACGGCTGCAGGAAAGCCGTCCTCTACCGCCAGGCTGGGGTCGCAGGTCCAAGCGTGACGGCCCGAACAGTGTTCGCGCGAGCGAACATGCCGCGCAACACCTAATTTCTCGGAGAGATTCCTGACCGAAAAGCGCCCACCGACCGCGAGGCGAGCGGCCAGCGGGCAAGTCCGACAGGAAGGCGACCTTAGCAGCCCGGTCCAGCAACGTCACCACCCCGGGGTTGGTGGCGGCGGGGGCCGTGACGCTGGCCCCGCAGGCGCCCGCGGGGCTGCCCTCCGCCGCCGCCGGCCAGGCAGGGAGGCGCCCGACCGGCATCTGCATTCGAAGGTCCCGGGCTCCCACCGGGCGCGAGCCGCTGAGCGGCCCTCTTCGGCGATATCCGCACGCCGCATTGGCCAGCCGTCCGCCCGGCTGGGGGCCTACTCCCGGCGCTCCCACGGTGCGGTCGGCTCGCTCCCCGTGGTCCTGACGCTCTCCGGTTTCGCCTGGGGTCTGGAAATCGCGGCCGGGCGAGCACGCCCGGCCACAGTCGCCCTGCGCGCCCGTATCGAGGGAGGCGACAGCCACCTCGCGCGCGCAGGGATGGGGATCGCGCCCCGCCGCCGAGGGGGTCAGGCAGGCGGGGCGCGCACCGGCCGGCGCCGAGGGGACGGACGCGGGCCGGAGGGGATGACGGGTGGGGGCGGTCACGACGACGCCTCCCGGGCGAAGCGGGCGCGGGCCGTGGCGATGCTCTCGGCCGCGAGGTCGAGGTCGGCCTGCAGGCGCCGCAGCTCGGCCGGCGTGAACCCCGCGCCGCCGGGGCCCGCGGGGTCGGTCGCCTCGAGCATGTGCGCGCCGATCTCGCCGGTCGCCCGCAGCAGGGCCGCCACGGCCGAGGACAGCGAGCCGTCATCCTCGCGCAGCTCGCGCACCTCGGCGCCGGCAAGGGCGGCGAAGTGGCGGGCGGCGACCAGCGCCGCGGCGGGCGACAGGACGGCGACTTCGTGCAGCGCCGACACCGGCATGCGGCGGCCGTTGGTCTCGGCCGGGTCGCACCAGTGCGACAGGGTCGAGGCGTCGAAACCCAGCTCGGCCTGCACCGCGCGCCGGCGGGCGGCGTCGAGCGCGTCCGAGATCATGCCCGTGGGCGAGCCGGCGGCCTGGATGCGGGGCGCGCCCATCGTCAAACCTCCCCGCGCTTGTTGCGTTGCGGCGAGACGCGACGCGCCGCAGAAATCAGGCGGCCGAACGGGTGCAGCCTGAGCGCGAAGAAGACGGAAAGGACTCGACCGATGATGACGCGGGGGCCACCATGCGGGCGGATTTCAGAGGGGGACGCGAAATGACGGACATCACGCCGGACGAATTGGCCGAGATGAAGGGGCGGATGATGGCGCTTGAGGTCGCCTTCGTCGCCCTTGGCGCGCACCTGCTGCGTCGCGAGGATGCGGCGTTTCAGCGGGAGGTGTTGCGAACGATTAGTCGTCCGACGGTGCTTTTCGAAGCTCGAGGACCCGGCGACGCCGAAGAGGAAAGGCCCAGAGCTCTCGCCATGCGCTCCTTCGAGAAGAACCTGCAGAACCTCTCGGATCCGCTGCAACAGACGATAGGCGCCAATCCCGCCCGACGGTGACGTGGATCTGAAGCGGCGCCGGTCGACGGCGAAGAAGGCGGCGCAGCATGCACATGAGATGTCTCCTGCGGGGGCGACGATTTCAGAGGGAGGAACGACTTTGAGCGTAATGCCGTGCAGCGCGTGCGACGGAACCATCGGGGCCCGCGCCACCCGCTGCCCACACTGCGGAGAGCCGGCGCCCGGCGTGAGCCTGCTGATCGCCTTGGCCGCCGCGCCTTTCGTTGCATGGCAGGCCATCTCCCTTGCTGTCGTCGTCAGGCTCGTCCAGTTCGCAGGCAACGCCCCGACGCCGGACGACATCACCTTGGGATTTGCATTCGCACTCGGCGTCGGCATCGGGGCGCCGGTGGCATATGCGATCTGGCTCGGGGGGACGCTCGTGACGGGTTTTGCGGCCCTGTTTCTCCGTCCGAGATAAGCGTGAGGGAACTCTCGCAGACGCCCGTCCGGGCCAAGACTGGAGGAGTTGCCCGCCCTCAGTGTTGGCGAACCTTTGAGATCAGCGCGGGCTTGGGTCATGCGGCTCGCCTCGCCGCATAGGACTTCATGAACGCCTCGACGCGCTGCAATGTGCGACGACGACATTCACGACCAGCCTTCAGGCGGGACACAAAGCTCGTGTCGTTGACTGCCTCTCGCCCAAACGCAGTCAAGTGCATGCCGCGATCCGCGCAAAACCGCTCAATGCGCTCTACGAGGTCGGCGTGAGGGATGTCGGGATCATCAACCATGCTTCTCGATATTCGTGTTTTTACGAAAACGCAATCGCAAATTAACAAATGGGGTCAGCGAGTGAGGTCGTGTAAATGCAATGGCATGCAGCGCGAACCCGAAATGCAGATCCTCACTGACAATATCGCAGCCCTCCTGGCGGAGCGCGGCTGGACAAAGAAGGACCTTTCGCGCGCCGCCGGCTTCACCGAGAGATCGACACGCGTCTACGAGCTGTTCGGCGATCGTGTCGCCCACTGCAGGGTCGATACCGTCGCAGCCTGCGCTAGAGCCTTGGGGGTTTCGGTGGCGAACTTGTTTCAAACGCCCGAGCACCGCGCGCTTGAGCACACGTTTCTGCGACTCCTCGAGCAATTGCCGCCCGATGAGAAGGATCGGCTGATCCGTATCGCGGAGGCTTTGGCGGCGTCGAACGACGCGCCACCAACGCGAGCCCAATAAGCAGCGACAGCTGCCGCGGCGAAAGCTTCAACAGCGTGCTTGGGCCAATGTCGCGCATACGCCCCCCCCTCGAAACAACCTTAAGGAATCGCTCCCCAGCGACCGTCGCTCAGCACGTCTAACATATAGTCCAAGGTGCCCGCCCGTCGGTGCGCCAATGGGCGGCAGCTTTCGTCACCGTCGGGGTTTTGGTCAAACTGCTGATCTACCGACGCTTCATCGCGCACTCCAAGTCGCTGCGCCGCTAGATCCCGAACTCCTTGCGGCCCTGAAGCTCTCAGCTTAACAATTCATTCATCGGCTCAATGTGCAGCCAAGCATCGCTGCCTGTGAGGGAGAGGGGATAGATGAGGATAGGTATTGCGTTTTTGCTGATCGCGTCGGCCGCCGCCTGTGCGCCGGCGACGCAACATCCCGTGCCGGTCTCGGGATCAAAGGCGGACGCCACGGTAACCTTGGCGGCCGAATACTCAGAGCATGGCACGCAGCCGAACTGGTCGAATGCAGTCAGTGAGGCAACCGCTCGCTGTGGCGCATGGGGATACACTGGGGCCGAGCCGCTGGGCTCGAAGTTTACGACCTGCGTGAGGTCAGGTGCTTACGGGATCTGCTCCAGGTACCGCGAAACGATCACCTATCAATGCCTCGGCGGGACAACCACAAGCGTTCAGTAGCCTGACGCTAAATTTGCCCAACAAGAAGCGAGGCCTGCGCCGCAAGGGCGCGGGCCTTATTTCTGCCCCCGCTCGGCGGCGGGCGAGTCGCCTCCTTGCATGCCGGGCGCTCGCAAAAATACAAATGTAAGATTGACGATTTGCGAAAACGCGAATAGCGTCCCCTCCGCCAACCCCGACGGAGGACCTCATGTCGACCCTCTCTCACGAGCCCCCCGCCAGATCGGCGTCGTGGGTCTTCACCCAGGCCCCAGGCCGCGCCTTCGCCGCTTATGACCAGGCCCGCGATGCGCTGCGCGCCGCCGGCTTCAGCATCGGCCACACCCAGAAGGGCGCGCCGACGGGCCTCCTCAGCGGCGACGTCGACATCCGGAAATGGCGGAACCTCTCCGCCGCCGACCGGGCCGCCCTGCACGGCACGATCGCCGGCGACTTCCGCAACGGGCCCGTCCGGGTCACGCTCCTGAGCGCCTGCCCGGCGAAGGCCGCGCACCGCCTCGAGGTCGAGATCGGCTTGCGCCTCGCCCGCAGGCTGATCCGGCCGACCCCCTCCGAGGTTGCGGCATGACCGCCCCGGCCCCCGCCGCCGCGCCGGCGACGCTCACCATCGCCGAGGCGGCCGAGCGCTTCGGCCTGACCCCGCGCACGCTGCGCTTCTGGGAATACAGCGAGCTGATCGAGGCGCTCCCGCGCCAGAAGGGCGGCTCGCGCTTCTACGGTCCCGACCAGGTCGCGCGGATCGCCCGCATCGTCCGGCTGCGCCGCATGCGCTTCTCCCTCTCGGACATTCTCGACCTGCTGAAGCTCGAGGCCGCCGGCGACGACGGCGCCCCCGCCGCCGCCCGCCTGCGGATGCTCAAGGCGCGTGCCGCCGCCATCGAGGCCGAGATCGAGGACCTGACCCGCGCCCGCCACCTGGTGGGCGAGGAGCGGTTCGCCCTGCACCAGGCCGGCGCGGCCGACGACGCCCCGGCCGACCCCCGCCCGGTCCTGATCGAGGGGGAGGCGCACGCATGGCCCGCCTGACCCGCAAGCTCGAGCGCTTCGACGTGGAGGTCCTGTTTCAGATCCGCACGCTGCGCGCCGTCTGCGTGCGCGCCGACGAGGACGCCGACGACGTGTGGCTGCCGCTCTCGTCGATCACGCTCGATCCGCCCGAACCCCTGATGCGCGGTCAGCGCATCACCGTGCGCGCGCCCGAGGCGCTGCTGATCGAAAAGGGGCTGGTGTGATGCCTCCCCGGGACGCGCCGAGGCTCGGTGGATCAGGACGAGGGGAGCGCCGGCAGGCGGTGGAGAGCCATCGGACTGAGATCGGCGGATCGAAAGCAGGCCCACCGAAGCCGGGCCTGCGCAAGATGTCGCCGGCGCAGAGAGGCCCCGGCCTCCCACGCGGCGAGCGAGCCTTGGTTCGAAGACTCGACCATGATCTCCGTCGCGATCCGGTCGAGGTCGCTGGCGGGCCGCAGAACCTCGTCGATCAGCGCGCACACGATGATGAGGCGGAGGCGGCACAGGCGCCTGTCCGCCCCGATCCATACGTCGATCGAGGAGGCCGGGTCGTAGCGGCCGGCGTTCTCAGGCCCGATCGCCGACAGGGCGACGGACGTCAGAACCAGACCCCGGATCGTGTCCGGCAAGCCGTCGAAGAACGAAATCACGGCGCCCCGCACGCCGATCCAGGCGATGTCGTCGTCGGTCATGGGGGACTCTCCTTCGGGTTGCTCGTCTACGCACAGGTTCCTCTTAAGGAACTTTCCGTGGGCGCGGGAGACTATCTCGACCGCCCGAGCGTGAATTGGGGAACTGCCCTCAAGATCAATGCGTCGATTGGGTTTCGTGCTGCCACTGGCGATGCACCCGAGGTCGACGTCGAGCGCCCAGCCCCACCGCTCTCGCCGGCGCCGCGCCCGAAGCGATGCACCGACTGCCACCGCACCGAGGCCGATGCGCACGAGCGCTGGTGCCCGCACGCCTGACCGAGAGGAGGCCGAGTCATGTCCCGACCGCAGACGCCCTTCACCCCGATCTCGCCCGAAGCGCGGCTGCGCGACGTCGAGCGGACCCTGCGCGACGCGCAGGGTCTCGCCGCGGGCCGGGCGCCGGGCTCGCCCGACTTCCGCCTCGCCGCCGCGCAGGCGATCCGGGCCGCCCAGGAGGCCGAGGCCCTCCGCACCCACCTCCGGGCGATCGACGCCCGCGCCAGCGCCCTCGCCGCCGAGGCGGGGAAGATCGTTGCCCTGAACGAAGGACGCGCCGCATGACCCCCTATGAAGCCCGCGCGCAGGCGGCCGAGTGCCGCGACCGGATGCGCCACACGTCGAGCCAGTCGATCATCGAGACGCTGGACCGCTGCGCACGCCACTTCGACGATCTCGCCGAAAGGGCGGAGGCCGACAAGGAGCGGGCAGCCGAGAGAAGGAAGGGCCACAGCTCCCGGTTCGCGCGAGCCCTTCTGGGCCGGAGCATCGAGGAATGACCCCCGCAGGCGAAGCCAGCCTCGCCGCCGCGATGGCGCGGAAGGCCGGCCCCGGGGCGCCGCTGCGGGCCATGGCCCCGACGTCGCTGATGATCGTGACCTGCGAGGGCAGCGGGCGGCTCTATGCCGAGACGCTGGACGCCGACGCCGAGCGCGACCGCCGACAGGCCTGGACGATGGTGCGCGGCGTCTACCGGGCCCGCCGGGACCTGCGCGCCCGGGCCGCCGCCGAGGCCTCGGCCGAGACCGGAGGCGCAGCATGAACGGGATCGAGAGCATCGCTGCGGAGCGGTATCGGCAGGTCCGCGACGAGGGCTTCACGCGCGAGCACGACGACGAGCACGCGGCCGGTGAAATCGCCGGCGCCGCTCTCTGCTACATCTGGTCGGCGATGACCGGCGCCCACCAGATGTCTCCGCCGCGGCCCCCGGCCTGGTGGCCCTGGGCGCACCGCTGGTGGAAACCGAAGGGCCGGCGGGAGGACCTCGTTCGAGCCGGCGCCCTGATCGCCGCCGAGATCGACCGGATCGACCGGCGGGCGGCCCGCGGCGGGCCCGAATGATGACCCGCCGCGTCCTCCCGCACCGCCGCCGGAACGAGACGGTCGGCCTAGAGCACCAGGGCCAGCACCTGACGGTGACGGTCGGTTTCGACGACGCCGGCCACGCCCGCGAAGTCTTCGCGGACGGGGCCCGGCTGGGCTCCGACCTCGCCCACGTCATCGCCGACGCCTGCGTGGTGATGTCCCTCGCGCTGCAGCACGACTGCGCGGCGGGCGACCTGATCAAGAGCCTCGGCGTCGTGCCCGACCCCGCGAGGGGCGAGGATGCGACCCGCCCCGCCAGCGTGCTGGGCGCCATCGCCGCGGCGGTCGCCGTCGCGGGTCCCCGCGGCCGCTCGCCCGAGGCCTTCGCGCCCGCGCCCCCGCCCTCGCCAAGGCCCGCCGGCTCCGCCGCGGCCCGTTCGGAGACCACGCCATGACCTCGCCCGACCTGCCCGCCGCCGATGGCCGCGCCGACGACGGGCGCGCGACGCCGCTGCACGGCCGCAAGACCCGCAGCGACCGCACGAAGCCGCCCCGGGGCGCCTGCGTGCCGTCCGGCTGGTGGATCCTCCCGGGCGCCATCCTGGGGGCCCTCCTGGTCGGGGGCCTGACCACCTGCGCCCGCGCGCAGGCCCTGACTATCTGCGGGCCGCGCCCGGCGCTCCTCGCGACCCTGGCGGCGCGGGGCGAGCGCCCGGTCTTCCTGGGCCTGTCCGGCGAGGTCGTGGTCGAGATGCTGGTGGCGCCCGGCGGCGGCTGGACCCTGATCACCACCGCGCCGGAGGGCATGTCGTGCATCCTCGCGGCCGGCGAGGCGGCGACTCCCGTTGGACCCCGGTCCGCGGGCTCGGAGCGGGAGGGCTGACCATGCCCAAGGCCACCGTGAAATTCCGCCCGATCGAGCGCCAGACCCTCGACCTGTTGATGCAGGCGCACAAGACCGCCGGCGGCGATCCGATCGCGACATACTCGGTCCTGATCTCGGCCGCGATGGTCGCCGGCGCGATCATTGGGCTGACTCCCCAGCAGGCCGGCCACCAGGCGCCAGAGCTCATGCGCATGGCCCGGGCCGCTGTCCGGGAACGCCCGGACATCTTCGGACCGGGCGAGGAGGGCTGACCGTGACCGGCTTCGCCTTCCACGCGCCGAAGCGCATCGAGCACTCGCCCGCGCGGCTGCGCCACGGCCTCGGCGTCCTGCTCGCCTACCGCGAGGCCTTCGCCGCCTCCCGCCCCGCGGACATGCCGGCCACCGACCGCGCCATCGCCCGCCTGCGGTGGGCCTTGGGCGAGCCCGGGGCGGCGGAACCGGACGAGCGGGCGCACCTGCGCGAGCGGCAGGATGAAGCGGAGGCGCGATCCTGATGGCGCTTCCGAAACCCACCCTCGGCTATCCCAGCCGCTCGGCGGCGGTGCAGGCGCTCCGCGAACAGGGCTGGAGCATGCGGCGCATCGCCGAAGAGATCGGCATCTCGCTCGGGACCGTCTCCGCGCTCGATGCATCCGCGAAGCGCCGTCGCGAACCCCGCCCGGCGGAGGTCAACGGGAAGACGGTCCTGTTTCCCGCGGAGGTCCTGGATCGCCTGCGTCCGCACGCTGCGCGCCGCGGGATCACGCCGAACGAGCTGGCCCGACGAATCGTGGATGTGGCGATCGACGAATGCATGATCGACGCGATCCTCGACGATGAGCTCGAGGCGTCCCGATGACCGCCCGCGTCCTGATCGGCTGCGAGACGTCGGGCGTGATGCGCCGCGCCTTCGCCGCGCGCGGCTTCGACGTCTGGTCCTGCGACCTCCTCCCGGCCGAGGACGGTTCGAACCGCCACATCACTGGCGACGTGCGCGACCATCTCGCCGACGGCTGGGACCTGCTGTGCGTGATGCATCCGCCCTGCACGCGCCTCTGCAATTCCGGGGTCCGCTGGCTCTCGGCCCCGCCCAACGGGCGCACGCTACCCGAGATGTGGGCCGAGCTGGACGACGCGGTGGACCTCTTCGCCGCCTGCTGGCGCGCCCCGGTCGAGCGCGTCGCCGTCGAGAACCCCGTGATGCACCGGCACGCCCGCGAGCGGATGCCCGCCGACCTGCCCAAGCCGCAGATCGTGCAGCCGTGGTGGTTCGGCGAGCCGTTCTTCAAGGCGACCGGGCTCTACACCCGCGGCCTACCGCCACTCGCGCCGACCGACAAGCTCACCCCGCCGGCCCCCGGGACCGAGGCGCACAAGGCCTGGAGCGCCGTGCACCGCGCCTCACCGGGCCCCGACCGCTGGCGCTTCCGCTCGCGCACTTTCGAGGGGGTCGCCGCCGCCTGCGCCGACCAGTGGGGCGACGCGATCAGGGAGCACCTTGCCGCATGACCAGCTCACCCGTCCCGCTCTCCGCCCGCCGGCCTGAACGGCGTTCCCTCAACGCTCGGCAGGATCCGCGCCTCGGACTGCCCGCGCACGCCGCACCCGCGGCAGCGCAGGCGGTGCGCCCATCCCAGGTCCCGGCCGACCTTGATCCCGTGCGCCGCCAGCACCGAGGCGTAGACGTCCACCGTCCGCCCGCAGGCGCGGCAGTGAATATGGACGACGTGCGAGTCGAGATCGGTGCCGGGCATGGCTCGAGATGTAGGAACGGACAGAGAACGTCCAGCAGGGAGACCGCGGCATGACCGACCGACCGATCATCTTCAGCGGGCCGATGGTCCGCGCGCTCCTCGAGGGGCGGAAGATCCAGACGAGGCGGGTGATCAAGCTCGGCCGCCACCTGCCTGGCTACTGCGGCCCTAAGGGCGCCGAGAACGATCCGACCTGCTGGGGCTGGGAAGACACGGAGAACGGCGACTGGATCACGCTGGAGAAGGACCCCGGCCAGCGGCTGGGCTGGAGGGATCTCCGGGCGGCCTATCGCGCTGGCGACCGCCTGTGGGTCAAGGAAGCGCACAACATCTGGAACGCTCACGGCCTGCACCGCGACGATGGCAAGCGGTGGGGACCGTGGGGAGGACTGCCGACCCAGCTCTCGCCAGATCGGACGCGGATCGCATACTTCCGCGAGGGGTTCGACCGCTGCGATCCCGGTCCGTGGCGCTCCTCCCGCTTCATGCCCCGCTGGGCTTCCCGCCTGACCCTGACCGTCACCGACGTCCGCGTGCAGCGGGTGCAGGAGATCACGGACGCGGATGCTGTCGCAGAAGGCGTTCAAGGGCGGGCAGGGGCCGATATCGACATCGATGGGTTCTGGTGGCCGGGCTCTCCTGTCGCGCTCTTCCGGACCCTCTGGGACAGCCTCAACGCCAAGCGCGGCCTCGGCTGGGAGGCAAACCCCTGGGTGGCGGCGCTGACCTTCGAGGTCCACCGCTCCAACATCGACCAGATGCCGGAGAGCTGATGACCGACCCCACCCTCTACGGCAACCACGACCGATGCCCGGCCTGCGAGCTGCGCCGGGAGCTGCAGGACACCGCGCCGATCAACCGGCCTGAGGTTCCCTGCAACGTCTGTGGCGGGACCGGATTCCTGCCGCTCTCCGACGCCGAGATCGTGCGCCGGACCTGCGAGGAGCTGCGGGTCTACTGGGAGACGTGGCCGGAGGGGCTGGAGGTAAGGCGATGACCATGGCCGCCGCACGCCAGGACAAGGGTGCCTGACCATGTCCCGCCCCGCCCGCATCCCTTCCGGCGCCTGGCCGGCCCAGCTCGACGCCACGCTCGCCGCCGGGTTCGTCGGCGAGAGCTCGGCCGAAGCGTTCAAGCGCAAATGCGGAGACGGAAAGCCGTATCCTGCCCCGAGGCGAATCTCGGGCGTGGGGGACAGATGGCGGACCAAGGATCTGGAGGCGGCGATCGACCGCCTGCACGACGCGGGGCCGCTCGACGGCGCGGACCTCATCTGATGAAGCCCGCCGGCTGGCCCAGATACATGCGGGAGAAGCGCCTCGCCGGGGGCGCCACTGCCTATTTCTGGGAGCCGCCCGGCATCTACCGCAAGGCGGGTCTGGCGTTGAGGGCCGAGCCTCTGGGGCGGGACTATGCCGCCGCCGTCACCCGCGCGGAGATCCTGAACGCCGAGGTCGACGCTTGGCGGAAGGGCAGGGGCGGCGAGAAGGTCCCTCAGGGCGTCGGGACGCTGCGCTGGTGCTTCCACGTCTACCAGACCGAGAGCCTCTCCTGGCGTGAGAACGTCAGCGAGCGGAGCCGGGGCGAGTATGCCCGCAACCTGCGCATGATCGCCGAGATGCCGCTGGAGCGCCCGGCGCGGGGCCTGGCGACGGTCGGCGACCTACCGCTCGCGGCCATCACGCCTGCCGCCGCCGATCGCATCTACAGCCGCCTGCGTGTGAAGCGGATCGAGCGCGAGGTCGACGGCCGTCAGGTGGTCGAGGAGGTTCCGCGCCTTCGCCAGGCGCATCTGGCGCTAGACATCGCCCGCCGCGCCTGGTCCGTGGTCGCCCGCGTCCAGCCCGAGCACTTCCCGAAGACGCCTGCCGGCTTCGTGGCGCAGCCGTTTCACGGCATCGAGCGGATCCGGTCGCCCCGGAAAGTGAAGCCGGCCGCGACCCTCGAGGAGGCCTACGCCCTGGCCGCCGCGCTCCGCGACATGGGGCACCCGCACCTGGGCGCCGCGGCCCTGATCGCCTTCGAGTGGGTTCAGCGACCCGAGAACATCCTCGCCGGCTGGATCCGGTGGACGGACTACGCTCCCGGCGAGCGGGCGATGATCCTGCACCACAAGACCGGCGAGCGTGTCGAGCATCCGCTGAGCGACGAGGACGGCTCGCCGCTCTATCCCGAGCTGGAGGCATGGCTCGCCGATCTCGACGTGCTCGGCGTCTCCATCGTGCTGCAGGTCGGCGCCCGGGGCCCGGGCAAGGGCAAGCCCCGGCCCTACGATCCCAAGCAGGCCGCGGGCTTCGTGCGCCAGGCGCGCAAGGCGGCGGGCCTGGGCGATCACGTCACGCTCGACGCCTGCCGACATGGAGGCCTGACCGAGCTGGGCGATGCTGAGGTGACCGAGGCCGAGGGCATGGCGACCAGCGGCCACAAGACCCCAAGCGCCTACCGCGGGTACGTCAAGCGCACCGCCGCGCAGCGCCTGTCTGCCGCTCGGAAGCGCCGCGCCTGGCGCGAGTCCGGGGGCTGAACCGGGAACGCGGATTCGGAATGGCACCTGATGGGTTTTCGGAATGACCCGCGTGGACCTTCCTAAGTTATTGAAATCGCGGCGCCGGTCGAGGGGCTCGAACCCCCGACCCCCTGATTACAAATCAGGTGCTCTACCAGCTGAGCTAGACCGGCCTGCCGCTCCCGTCCGGATAGCGTCTCGCGCGGCGCCGGGCAAGCGGGGGGACAAGGGCAAGGGGACGGCGCCGGATCGACAAGAAATCGCCAAGACGGGCCCCCACCTCCCCCCTCGCAACCAACGCAAGGAGGGAGCCATGGCCGAACGCCGCAGATCCAAACACGGCGGACGCGACACCGACGAGATCCTGGGCGCCGAGGGCGAGCCGACCGACGGCGGCCGCGGGGGCGGGGACCTCGCCCGCGACATCGGGACCCGCGACCACCTCAAGCGCGCCTTCGAGCGGCCCGCCGGGGCCACCCGGGTGCAGGGCGCCGACAAGACCGAAGACGGGAAGGACTGATCATGGCCGAGCTGAAGGAAGGCGACTGGGTGCTGGTGGCGGACGCCGGCAAGGCCCTGTTCCTGGTCAACAAGGGCGACGAGGTGCACCCCCACCTCGTCGTGCGGCGCAAGACCGAGCATGAGAACCCCGCCGACTCCGACCAGGGGACGGACCGGCCCGGGCGAATGCCGGATGCCGGCGTCGGGCAGCGCTCGGCCCTGCAGGAGACCGACTGGCACGAGCTGGAGAAGGACCGCTTCGCCGACGACCTCGCCGACCGGCTCTACGCCCGCGCCCATCGCGGCGACTTCGCGCGCATCCACATCGCCGCCGAGCCCCAGACGCTGGGCCGCCTGCGCAAGGCGATCCACAAGGCGGTGGCGGAGAAGGTGGTGACCGAGCTCGCCAAGGACCTGACCAACGAGCCGCTCGACCGGCTCGAGGCGAAGATCGTGGCCGAGGTCGAGGCCGCCTGACCCGAGGCCCGGCCCGCGCGCCCCGGGCCCCGACGGCCCTCCCCGCAGGCGCGCCTGCGGGGAGCGGACGGGCGGCGGGGCGCAGGCCCCGCCTGCGGCGCTCAGGCCGCGCGGCGGCGCCCGGCGAGGCCCGGCGCGGCGAGGCCCGCGCCCAGCAGGCCCGGCGCGGCGAGGCCCGCGCCCAGCAGACCCGGCGCGGCAGGCGTCGGCACGGCGGAGGCGGCATGCGCCCCGACCGAGGCGATGGGCTGGTCGGGCTCGATGTCGTCGACGCCCATGCGGGCGGCGTATTCTCAGGCCTCGATGGTGTGCCCGGGCCGGTGGCCCGAGGCCCCGTGGCGGGCGATGACGACGGGCGTCGCGCCGTCGGGCGTGGCGAGAGCGACCTTCATGAAGGAACTCCGGGCGAAGGGCGCCTGAGACGAATGGGCTCGGCCGCCGGAAGTCGGCCGCGAAGGGGGGAGGCGGCCGGAGCCGGCCCGGGGGATCCGACAGCGCGAAAGCCCGCCGCGCGGCGGGCACGTGCGATGTCGCTTCGGCGACGCTCCGCCGACGCCGAGCCGGGGCCCGCCGCCCGCCGGTCGCGCGCCCGTCCTGTCGCGAGGCGGCTCCCGTCCCGGCCCCGTCCCGTGCCGGGTCCCGCGTCGCGTTGACCTGCGCCCCCGCCCCGGCTATCGGTCCCCCCGCGCGGCGGGACCGGCCCGCGGCGGAGACGGATGGGAAGACCGATGTCCGAGGCGCCCGGCAAGCCCCGCTCCTTCCAGGAGATCATCCTGCGGCTGCAGACCTACTGGGCCTCGCGCGGCTGCGCCGTGCTGCAGCCCTACGACATGGAGGTCGGCGCGGGCACGTTCCATCCCGCGACCACGCTGCGGAGCCTGGGCGCCCGGCCCTGGGCCGCGGCCTACGTGCAGCCCTCGCGCCGGCCCACCGACGGGCGCTATGGCGACAACCCCAACCGGCTGCAGCACTATTACCAGTTCCAGGTGCTGATCAAACCGAGCCCGCCGGACCTGCAGGCCCTCTATCTCGGCTCGCTCGAGGCGATCGGCATCGACATGTCCCTCCACGACATCCGCTTCGTCGAGGACGACTGGGAGAGCCCGACGCTCGGCGCCTGGGGCCTGGGGTGGGAGGTCTGGTGCGACGGCATGGAAGTGTCCCAGTTCACCTATTTCCAGCAGGTCGGCGGCCATGACTGCCGCCCCGTGTCGGGCGAGCTGACCTACGGGCTCGAGCGGCTGGCGATGTATGTGCTGGGCATCGACCACGTGATGGATATGCCCTTCAACGACCCGCAGGCGCCCATCGCCCTGAAATACGGCGACATCTTCCGCCAGACCGAGCGGGAGTATTCCCGCTTCAACTTCGACGTGGCCGACACCGGCGTGCTGCTGCGCCACTTCGAGGAGGCCGAGGCCGAGTGCGCGGCGATCCTCGCGCATCCGGCGACCGATCCGAAGACGGGGCGCGAGATCGTCATGGCCCACCCCGCCTACGACCAGTGCATCAAGGCCAGCCACATCTTCAACCTGCTCGACGCCCGCGGCGTGATCAGCCCGACCGAGCGGCAGGCCTATATCGGCCGGGTGCGGACGCTGGCCAGGATGTGCGCCGACGCCTTCACGACCACCGAGGCCGCGGGCGCGGAGGCGGCGCCGGCGGCCTGAGCGGCCGCGCCGACCGCGCCGGGGATCGGCCCTGCGCGGCTGACAGGAGTTCTCGATGTCCGGTCGCCTGCTGACCCTCGGCCTGCTGGTCTTCGCCGCCGTCTTCGGCGCCGCCCTGTGGTGGTTCCAGACCCGCGCCTACTACGCCCCCATCGAAGGGGTGGAGGAGATCCTCGTCGCCGGCGTCGCCCTGCCGGTGGAGGAGTGGGAGGGGATCGACGCCGACACCTCGCCCCTGAAGCTGCGCGCCTGCTTCCGCCTCGCGCTCGACCCGCCGCCGGCGCTGCTTGCGGCGGCCGAGGACCCCACGGCGCGGGAGGCCACCCCCCTCGTCGCCCCCGACTGGTTCGACTGCTTCGACGCCCCGGCGGTGACGCAGGCGCTCGCCGAGGGCCGCGCGCTGGCCGCGCTGGCCGAGCGCAACGCCCCCTGGGGCTTCGACCGCTTCGTGGCCTTCGAGCCCGCGACCCGCCGCGGCTGGATGTGGCGCCAGCTCAACGAATGCGGCCAGGCGACCTTCGACGGCGACCCCGCGCCCGAGGGCTGCGGCGCCCCGCCCGAGGACTGAGGCGATGGAGCCCTCGGCGCCCTATGTCCACATGGTCCCCGACCACCTGTCGATGACGGTGGGGCTGGTGACGTGGCTGGTCGGCGCCGACCTCACGCGACGGGTGCGCCTGCTGCGCGACTGGAACATCCCCGAGGCGGTGACCGGCGGCCTGCTCGCCTCCCTCGTCCTGCTGGGGATCCGCGAGGGGCTGGGAACCGAGATCGTCTTCGACATGGAGACGCGCGACGCGCTGATGGTGATGTTCTTCGCCGGCATCGGCCTGAACGCGCGGGTCCGCGACCTGCTGGAGGGCGGGCGGCCGCTGGCGATCCTGCTGGCCCTGACCGTCGCCTTCATCGCCCTGCAGGATGGGGTCGGCGCGGGCGTGGCCTTCGCCTTCGGCGAGCCGCCGGGCCTGGGCGTGCTGCTGGGCTCGGCCGCGCTGATCGGCGGGCACGGGACCGCCATCGCCTGGGCGCCCGAGATCGCCGCCCAGTTCGGGCGCGAGGGCGCGGCGGAGCTGGGCGTCGCCATGGCGACGCTCGGCCTCGTCGCCGCCGCCCTGATCGGCGGCCCCATCGCCCGCTTCCTGATCGAGCGGCGAGACCTGATGCCCGCCCGCCCGACCGAGGACCTCGCCGTCGGCGTCGCCTATGAGGACGAGGTGTTCGAGCGCATCACGCTGCGCGGCCTGATGCGCGCGCTGCTGGCGCTGAACGTCTCGGTGGCGCTGGGCTATGCGGCCTCGCAGGCGATCGAGACGGCGGGCGTGAAGCTTCCGCTGTTCGTGCCCTGTCTGTTGATGGGCATCCTGGTGGGGAACCTGTGGTCGGCGCTGGCGCCCTCGGACGCGCAGGTCAGCCGCACGCCGGGGCTGAACGTGATCTCGGATTTCTCGCTGTCGGTGTTCCTCGCCATGTCGCTGATGAGCCTGCAGCTGTGGACGCTGGCGGGGCTTGGCGCGATGATCCTCGCGGCGCTGCTGCTCCAGGTGGGGCTGGCGGTCGCCTTCATCCTCTTCGCGGTGTTCCCGCTGATGGGCGGGGCCTACCGCGCCGCCGTGCTCTCGGCCGGGTTCGCCGGCTTCTCTCTGGGGGCCACCCCCACCGCCATCGCCAACATGACCGCGGTCGCCAAGCGCTACGGGCCCTCGCCCACCGCCTTCGTGATCCTGCCGCTGGTCTCCGCCTTCTTCGTGGACTTGGCCAACGCCGCCGCGATCCGCCTTTTCCTGAGCCTCTAGGACCCTCGCCCGATGCCCGACCTCCTGATCGAACTCTTCTCCGAGGAGATCCCCGCGCGGATGCAGGCCAAGGCCGCCGAGGATCTTCGCCGCCTGGTCACCGACGCGATGGTCGAGGCGGGCCTCGCCTACGCCGCCGCCGCCGCCTTCGCCACGCCCCGCCGCCTGACGCTGGCGGTGCAGGACTTTCCGAAGGCGACCAAGGCCACGAAGGAGGAGCGCAAGGGCCCGCGGGCGGACGCCCCCGATAAGGCGCTGGAGGGGTTCCTGCGCTCCACCGGCCTGACCCGCGATCAGCTTGAAGTGCGCGCCGACAAGAAGGGCGACGTCCTCTTCGCGGTGATCGAGAAGCCGGGCCGCGAGGCTTCGGAGGTGATCGCCGAGGCGCTCGAGTCCGCGATCCGCAACTTCCCCTGGCCCAAGTCGATGCGCTGGGGCGCCGGCACCCTGCGCTGGGTGCGCCCGCTGCACTCGATCCTGTGCATCATCCATGACGAGGCCGGCGCCTCGGTGGTGCCGCTGGAGGTCGAAGGCATCCGCGCGGGCGACCGCACCCAGGGCCACCGCTTCATGGCCCCGGGCGCCTTCGCGGTCAGCTCCTTCGAGGACTACCAGGCCAAGCTGGCGGCCGCGAAGGTGGTGCTGGACCCGGCCGAGCGGGCCGAGAAGATCTGGCACGACGCCACCCAGATGGCCTTCGCCCAGGGGCTGGAGGTGGTCGAGGACAAGGGCCTGCTGGCCGAGGTCGCGGGCCTCGTCGAGTGGCCCGTCGTTCTGATGGGGCCCATCGGCGAAAGGTTCCTCGACCTGCCGCCGGAGGTCCTGCAGACCTCGATGAAGGAGCACCAGAAGTTCTTCTCGGTGCGCAACCCGGCCACGGGGCGCATCGAGAAATTCGTGACGGTGGCGAACCGCGAGACCGCCGACGACGGCGCCACGATCCTGGCGGGCAACGGCCGGGTGCTGGCCGCGCGCCTCTCGGACGCGCTGTTCTTCTGGGAGAACGACCTGCGCAAGGTGAAGGCGGCCAAAGAAGGAATGGGGGGCATGGAGGCGATGGCCGCCCCGCTGGCCGCGGTGACCTTCCACAACAAGCTCGGCTCGCAGGCCGAGCGGATCGCGCGCATCGCCAGGCTTGCGCGCGAGATCGCCCGCGACGTCGGCGCCGATCCCGCGCAGGCCGGGCAGGCGGCGAGCGTCGCCAAGGCCGACCTCGCCTCGGAGATGGTCTACGAGTTTCCGGAACTGCAGGGCGTGATGGGAACCTACTACGCCCGCGCCGCCGGTCTGCCCGAGCCGGTCGCCGCCGCCTGCGGCGCGCACTACGCGCCGCTGGGCCCCTCCGACGCCGTGCCGACCGAGCCGGTGGCCGTCGCCGTGGCGCTCGCCGACAAGATCGACATGCTGACCGGCTTCTGGGCGATCGACGAGAAGCCCACCGGCTCCAAGGACCCGTTCGCCCTGCGCCGCGCCGCCCTGGGGGTGATCCGCATCGTGCTGGAGAACGGGCTGCGGCTGGCCCTCACCCGGCCGATCGCCGAGGGCGCCAAGGCCAATCACGTCGACGCCGCCGACCATGCCGGGCCGATGGAGCTGCTGGTCCCCGACCTGCTGGGCTTCCTCGCCGACCGCCTGAAGGTGCACCTGCGGGCCGAGGGCGTGCGCCACGACGTGATCGAGGCCTGCTTCCGCCTCGGCGGCCAGGACGACCTGGTGCTGCTGGTGGCCCGGGTGCGCGCGCTGCAGGCCTTCGTGGACAGCGAGGACGGGGCGAACCTGCTGGCGGGCTACCGGCGGGCGGTGAACATCCTCGAGGCCGAGGAGAAGAAGGACGGGATCGAATACTCGCTCGACCCCGACCCCCAGTTCGCCGAGGCGGAGGCGGAGAAGGCGCTCTTCGCCGCCCTCGACGCCGCCGATCCCGCCATCGGCAAGGCCCTGAACGCCGAGGATTTCTCGGCCGCGATGTCGGCGTTGGCGGCGCTCCGGGCGCCCATCGACGCGTTCTTCGAAGACGTGGTGGTGAACGCCGACAACGCCATCATCCGCCGCAACCGGCTGTGCCTGCTGAACCGCATCCGCACGGTGATGCTGCGCGTGGCGGCCTTCGGCGCGCTGGAGGGCTGAGGCGCCGCGTCGGGCATCGCGCCCGTGGCGGGCGTCTCGCCCGCGGCGCTGGGCGAGGGCGGCGCCTGCGGCGACCGGAGCCCGGGGCGCGCGACGGGCCAGGCGCCGCGCCGGCCGAGGCGCCCGGGGCCGGCGTCAGGCTCGCGGCGCGGGGGATCCGGGGGACCGGCGGCGACGGGCGCCTGCGACGACGGTCGCGCCAGGCGCCGCGTCGAGGCGGGCGCGCGGGGCGGACGTTCGGCCCGCGGCGCGTGGCGAGGGCGGGTTTTGTCGCGACCGACGGACCGGGCGCCGGGCGCCCCGGGCGCGGCGCCCGCGACGCGCCGCGGGCGCAACCGGGCCACGAGCGCGACCGTCGACGCGGCGCCTCGCTCCGCTCGCGCGGAGCGCCCGGCTCAGTCCTGCGCGCGGACGCGCTCGATCAGTTCCTCCACCTTGGGGCCGATGCCCTCGACCACCTTCTTCACGCCCTCGGCGTTGGGGTGGATGCCGTCGCCCTGCATCAGGGCGCGGCCGGCCTCGCGGTCCTCGAGACCGCCGATGCCGGCCAGGAAGTTGGGGTAGAGCAGGGCGCCGTGGGTCTCGGCGAGGTCGGGGTACATGGCGTCGAAGGCCTGCTGCCAGTCCTCGCCGTAGTTGCGCGGCGCCGGCAGCCCGGTCAGCAGGGCGGGCAGGCCCTTCTCGCACAGCGCGGTCAGGATCGCGTCGAGGTTCGCCTTGCTCGACGCCGGATCGATGCCGCGCAGCAGGTCGTTGCCGCCCAGCTCCACGATCACCGCGTCCACCTCCGGGCTCAGCGACCACTCCAGCCGCGACAGCCCCCCGCGGGTGGTGTCGCCCGAGACGCCGGCGTTGATCACTTCCACGTCATGGCCGCGCGCCTGCAGCCAGGCCTCGAGCTGGGGGACGAAGCCGTCCTCCTCCGCCAGGCCGTAGCCATGGGTGAGGCTGTCGCCGAGCGCCAGCAGCGTGGTCTCCGCCGCCGCGACGGAACCGGCGAGCCCCAGCGTGAGGAAAACGGAGGCCGCCGCCGCCTTGAGCCCGGGCGCCGCGGCCCCATATGCCCAAGAACCCGCATCCATGATGCACCGCAGCAGGGGACGAGACCGCATGACCGAGGCCGCCGGCGACCCGCCCGTGATCGAACTGCACCGGGCGGAGCTGACGCTCGCCTCCCGCGCCGGGCGGGTGGAGATCCTCAAGGGCGTCGACCTCGCCGTCGCGCGGGGACAGACGGTGGGGATCGTGGGGCCTTCGGGCTCGGGCAAGTCTTCGCTCCTCATGCTGATGGGCGGGCTGGAACGGGCCACGGGCGGTCGGGTCGCGGCCCTTGGCCAGGACCTGACCCGGATGGACGAGGACGCGCTGGCGCGCTTCCGCAGGGATCATATGGGCGTGGTCTTCCAGTCCTTCCACCTGATTCCCACCATGACCGCGCTGGAGAACGTCGCCACCCCCCTCGAGCTCGCCGGCCACCGCGACGCCTTCGAGCGGGCGGAGGAGGAGCTGGCGGGCGTCGGCCTCGGCAAGCGCATCGACCACTACCCCGCCCAGCTTTCGGGCGGCGAGCAGCAGCGCGTGGCGCTCGCCCGCGCCGCAGCCCCGCGTCCCCAGATCCTGCTGGCCGACGAGCCCACCGGCAACCTCGACGGCGCCACCGGCGACGCGATCATGGAGCTGCTGTTCGGCCTGCGCGACCGCCACGGCTCGACCCTGGTGATGGTCACCCACGCGCCCGAGCTCGCCGCCCGCTGCGACCGGGTGATTCGGGTCGCCGACGGGCTGATCGAGGGCGAGAGCGCGGGCGCGGACGCCACCGCCCCCCTCGCCCCCGGCGCCCGCGCCCCGGAGGTCGCGGAATGAGCGTGGCGGAGGGCGCGCCCCCCCGCCGCCGTTCGACATACCGCCCCGCCTTCGCCATCGCCCGGCGCGAGCTGCGCGGCGGGCTGAAGGGCTTCGGCGTGTTCCTCGCCTGCCTCGCGCTGGGCGTCGCGGCCATCGCCGCCGTCGGCTCGGTGCGCTCGGCGATCTCCGAGGGGCTCTCGCGCGAAGGGCAGGCGATCCTGGGCGGCGACGCCGAGGTCGAATTCACCTATCGCTTCGCCAGCCCCGAGGAGCTCGCCTGGATGCAGGCGCGCGCCGAGGAGGTGTCGGAGACCGTCAAGTTCCGCTCGATGGTCGCGGCCCCGGCGCCGGACGGCGAACTGGACCGCGCCCTGACCCAGGTGAAGGGCGTCGACGGCGCCTATCCGCTCTATGGCGAGGCGCGGCTTTCGGGCGGCCTGACCCTGGACGAGGCGCTGGAGAACCGCGACGGGACCTGGGGCGTGGTCATGGCCCAGGCGCTGGTCGACCGGCTGGCGCTGGCCCCCGGCGACCGGGTGCGCATCGGCGCCGCCGACTACGAACTGCGCGCGGTGCTGGAGCGCGAGCCCGACGAGGCCGCCGCCGGCTTCGGCCTGGGCCCGCGCACGCTGATGCGGGTCGCGGCGCTGGAGCCCTCGGGCCTGATCGCGCCCGGCACGCTCTACGAAACCGACTACCGCCTGCGCCTCGCCCCCGAGGTGGACCTCGAGGAGATGTCGAACGCGATGACCGCCGCCTTCCCCGAGGCGGGGCTGCGCTGGCGCGACCGGCGCAACGGCGCGCCGGGCGTGCAGAACTTCGTCGAGCGCATCGGCGCCTTCCTGGTGCTGGTGGGGCTGGCGGCGCTGGCGATGGGGGGCGTGGGCGTCTCGGCCGCGGTGCGCAGCTACATGGAGCGCAAGACCGACACCATCGCCACCCTGAAGACGCTGGGCGCCGAGGGGCGGGTGATCTTCGCGATCTACCTCGCCCAGGTGGGCGCGCTGGCGGCGCTGGGGGTGGGCATCGGGCTCGCCGTGGGCGCGCTGATCCCCGCGCTCGCCGGGCCGCTGCTGGAGGACCGGCTGCCGGTCCCCGCGCTCTTCGACGTCTACGCGCGGCCCTTGTGGGAGGCGGGGACCTACGGGCTGCTCGCGGCCCTGATCTTCGCGCTCTGGCCGCTGGCGCGGGCGCGGGACGTGCGGGCCGCGGCGCTCTATCGCGAGGCCGGCGAGGGCGCGCGCGCCTGGCCGCGGCCGGTCTACCTGGTCGTGATCGCGGCGCTGACGGCGGTTCTGGTGGCGGCGGCGGTGGCCTTCTCGGGCATCTGGCAGCTGGCGCTGGGCTTCGCGGGGGGCGTCCTGGGGGCGCTGCTGGTGCTGTGGCTCGCGGCCCTGGGCGTGCAGGCGCTGGCGCGGCGGCTGTCGCGGGGCAGGGCGGTGCGCGGGCGCCCCGCGACCCGGCTGGCGCTGGGCGCGGTGGGCGGCTCGTCGGGCGAGACCTCGGGCGTGGTGCTGTCGCTGGGGCTGGGGCTGGCGGTGCTCGCCGCCGTCGGCCAGATCGACTGGAACCTGCGCAACATCATCGACGCCGACCTGCCCGAGCGGGCGCCGGCCTATTTCTTCGTCGACGTGCAGAACGACCAGCTCGACGGGTTCCTCGAGCGGGCGCAGGCCTATCCCGGGGTCGAGGACATCGAGACCGCGCCGATGCTGCGCGGCGTCATCACCCGGCTCAACGACACCCCCGCCCGCGACGCTCAGGTGCCCGAGGACTACCAGTGGGTCCTGCGCGGCGACCGCGGCGTGACCTACGCCGCCGAGCCGCCGCCGGGGACCGAGATCACCGAGGGCGAGTGGTGGCCCGCCGACTACGCCGGCGAGCCGCTGGTCTCCTTCTCCGAGGAGCACGGCAAGGGCCTGGGGCTGGAGCTGGGCGACACCGTCACCGTCTCGATCCTGGGGCGCGAGATCACCGCGCGGGTGGCGAACTTCCGGGTGGTGAACTTCCGCGACATGGGCATCAACTTCCTGATGGCGATGAGCCCGGGCGTGCTGGCCGGCGCGCCGCACACCCATATCGCCACCGTCTACGCCGAGCCCTCGGCCGAGGCGGGCCTGCTGCGCGAGCTTGCCGGCGCCTATCCCAACATCACCGCGATCCGGGTGCGCGACGCCATCGACCGGGTCTCGGAGGCTCTGGGCCAGCTCGCTGAGGCGACCCGCTGGGGCGCCTCGGTGACGCTGGTCACCGGCATCGTGGTGCTGATCGGGGCGGCGGCCGCGGGCGAGCGGCGGCGCGTCTACGAGGCGGCGGTGCTCAAGACCGTGGGCGCGGCGCGCGGGCTGATCCTGCGCAGCTTCGCGCTGCGCTCGGCCCTGCTCGGGGCGGCGGCGGGCGGGGTGGCGCTGGTCGCGGGCGTGGTCGCGGGCTGGGCGGTGATGGTCTTCGTGATGGACGCGCCCTACCGGTTCGAGCCGGTCTCGGCGCTGGTCATCGTGGCCGGCGGCGCGGCGGCGAGCCTGGTCGCGGGCCTGGTCTTCGCGGTGCGCCCGCTGGCCGCCCGGCCCGCCCAGGTGCTGCGCGCGCGGGAGTGATCGCGGGCCCGCCGCGGCCCCCGCGCGAACGGCCTGCGGAGACCCCGCTCGCCCCCGTGCGCGCGCCCGTGCAGGACCCGGTGCACGACCCCGCGAGGACGTGATCGCGCCGCATGCGAAAACCTTGAACGCCGGCGCGTGAATCACGATATCATGTCGAAACCTTGGCGACCCCTTTCGGGGGCCGCCATTCCGCATGGATGCAGAGCAGAACAGGGAAACGCACATGCAGCAGTACGACGCCGTTCGCCGAGCCGGCGCACGCTCGGCCGCGATCGACGAAGGTCTGCGCGGGTATATGAACCGCGTCTATGGCCTGATGGCGGTCGCCATGGTCATCTCGGGCGTGGTCGCCTATGTCTTCGGCATGGACCTCAAGGCGGTGATGAACGGTCAGCCGACCGCGATCATCCCGGGCGAGGTCCTGGTCTCGATGTACTCGGGCCCGATCCGCTGGGTGATCATGCTCGCCCCGCTCGGCATGGTGTTCCTCTTCGGCGCCGCGATGCGCAAGATGTCCGACTCGGGCGCGCAGCTGTTCTTCTGGGCCTTCGCGGCGCTGATGGGCCTGTCGATCGCCTCGATCTTCGCGGTCTACACCGGCATCTCGATCGCGCAGACCTTCTTCGCGACCGCCATCGCCTTCGGCGGCCTGAGCCTCTACGGCTACACGACCAAGAAGGACCTGTCCGGCATGGGCACGTTCCTGCTGATGGGCGTGATCGGGCTGGTCGTCGCCTCGGTGATCAACATCTTCATCGAGTCCTCGGCGCTGCAGTTCGCCATCTCGGTGGTGGGCGTGCTGGTGTTCGCGGGCCTGACCGCCTACGACACCCAGCAGATCAAGAACGAGTATCTGGACCTGCGCGCCATGGGCCCGCAGGGCGAGGCCTACGTGGCGAAGTCCGCCATCGGCGGGGCGCTGCGCCTCTACCTCGACTTCCTGAACATGTTCATGTTCCTGCTGCAGTTCATGGGCAACCGCGAGTAACCGCGCGCGCCGACCGAACGTCGAAGGGCCGGGGATCTTCCCCGGCCCTTTTCGTTTCGGGCGCCGCGTCGGGCGAGGCGTCCGGTCCGCGGCGCGCGGCAGACGGGGCGCCCTCGGCGCCGCGAGGGCGCGGCCGGCGCTGCGCGACCGGCCGCGGAGCGCCGCGTCGACGGGTGCGCTTGCGGGAGGCGGCGCGCCCGCGGCGCGGGGGCGGGCGCTGCGCGCGTGGCGGGCGAGCCGGCGCGGCCAGCTGTTCGGGCCGGCCGGGGAAGCGCCGCGTAGGGCGTCGTGCCGGCGGGACCGTGCCGCCCGCGGCGCGGGGGCGGGCGAGGCGCCGGTCGCCCGGCCGCCCCGTGCGCAGCTGACGCTCCGCGCCGCGGGCGCCGCCGTCGACGCGGCGCCTAGCCGGACGCGGGCTGCGGGGGCCCGGTCGCCGCCGGCGCAGGCTTCGGGAGGCGCCGCGGGCGGGAGGTCCGCCACGGGCGCGCGGGTCGTCGCGGCGCCTCGCCGCGTTCGCGGCGGACCGAGGAGCGGGGGAGCGGGCGCAGGCGCAAGGGGCGGGCCGTTTCCGGCCCGCCCCTTGCGGCAGTCATCGAAGACGCTCGATCAGCGCCGCGGCCCCCCGATCACATGACCGGGCGGGGCCGGCGGATCACTTGATCTTGCCTTCCTTGTACTCGACGTGCTTGCGCGCGACGGGGTCGTACTTCCGCACCGACATCTTGTCGGTCATCGTCCGGCTGTTCTTCTTCGTCACGTAGAAGTGCCCGGTGCCCGCGGTCGAGTTCAGGCGGATCTTGACGGTGGTCGGCTTGGCCATCTCGGACTCTCCGGTCGCCTTTCGGCTCGGCTGCGCCCCGGCAGGCGGAGCGTCGTGGATTGAATTCGGAGCGCGCTATCTACCGCATGAGAGGCCTGAGTCAAGCCTCCCCGCCGCCCGCGCGCCCCACGGCGCGGCGCCGACGCCCCCTCAGAGGGCGTCGTAGAAGCTGCGGTCCTTCTCGTGGTGGAAGAAGGGCGCGGGACGGTCGGCGGGCAGCTCGCCCGCGGGCGTCTGGGCCAGGATCTCCTCGACCTCGGCCAGCACCACCTCGGTGATCAGCGGCAGGTCCAGGTCGCGGGCCTCGCGGATGGTCAGCCAGGTGAGGTGGCTCAGCTCGCCGGACGCGCGGCTCAGGTCGTCGGGGTCGGAGGCCAGCTGGTCCGCGTCCACCAGGAAGAAGCGCGCGTCGAATCGCTTCGGCCGGTAGGGCGGCGTGATCGCGCGGAAGATGAAGGTCAGCCGGTCGCAGGCCGGCATGTGCCCCGAGGCGAGGAAGTCCCGCCAGGAGGGATCCTCCATCGTGCCCGCCAGCTCGGCGGCCCGCGGGTCGGGGCGGCCGAGGATCAGCCCGGTCTCCTCGAAGGTCTCGCGCACCGCGGCGCGCGACAGCGGCCCGGCCATGTTCGGCGGAGACATCTTCTCCAGCCGCGCCACGCAGGCCGCGCGCAGGGGGGCGGCCTCGGGGGCGGTGTGATCCTCGGGGTCCAGCGCGCCGCCGGGGAACACGAACTTCGAGGGCATGAAGCTCGCCCCCTTGCCGCGCTGGCCCATCAGGATGCGCGGGTGGTCGCCGTCGCGGCGCGCGATCACCGCGGTGGCGGCGTCGCGGGGGGCGGGGGCGGGGGCCTTCCCGCCGGCCGGGCCGGGCTGGGAAGAGGGGGAGGCGGCGGCCGCCTCCGGCGTCTCGGACATGGGGGACATTCGTGGCTCCTTCTGGCGAGCAATCTGCCTGCCGCGAAATCCCCTGTCCAGCCGGCCGGTCGACTGCGACGTAAACAGACGGCGAGGCCGCCCGCCGCGCCGCCGCGGCCGGGGGGCGCTTCAGGAGCATGGGCGAAGGCGGGCTGAGCGCAGCCGCTGCGCCCGCAGGGCGTTCCGGTCGATCGGGGGATCGGAGGATCCGAGACGCCGCCAGGCGCCCCGCGATCAGGGCCGCTGGGCGAAGCCCGCCATGCGCTTGGCCCACTGCAGGCCCACCACCAGGCCCTTGAAGCGGGGCAGCAGGACCAGCGACAGCATCAGCGCCGCCGGCGGCCACAGCACCCAGTGCACCCAGATCGGCGGGTTCCACAGGTCCCAGACCGTCAGCATCGCCGGGGCGATCAGGTGGCCCACCACCAGGATGGTCATCCAGGTGGGCAGGTCGTCGGCGCGATGCAGGTCCAGCCGCTCGGAGCAGGCCGGGCAGTGGTCGCGCACCTTCAGGTAGCCGTCGAACAGCGGCCCGCCCCCGCAGGCGGGGCAGGTGCGCCGCCAGCCGCGGCGCAGCGCGCGGCGCATGTCGCGCGCCTCGGCCGGGGCCTCGCCGACGTCGTCGCGGCGCAGGGCGCGGCCGCCCGCCGTGGCGGCGCCGCAGGCGTCGAGCCCGATATGCTGTTCGTGTCTCATGGGCCGCGAGCCTACCCGCCGCCGCCGCGCGTGCCAGTGCGCCAGTCGTCTTGCGTCAGCGTGTCGCCTCCCCGCGCGGGAAGACCCTTGCGCCGTTGGCGCAGGGGCCTCGACAGGTGCGCTGCAGCATCGGCGCGGCGCCCTCCGCACGCCCTCCGCACGCGCTCCGCACCCCCTCCGCCCCGCCCTCCGCCCCGGCCGAATTCGCCCCGGCCGGCGAATTTCTCCGCCCCGGAGCGACGGAGCCCGCGCCCCCGTGCGTTGAAGCCTGGAACCCGATCGCACCGCCCCCAGGGGGCAAGAGGCCGGCCGCCGCCGGCCGATCTGGAAAGGACCGGACGATGACGAGACCGAACCCCGCCCGCGCCGCGATGGCCGCGGCCCTGGCCGTGGGCCTCGGCGCCGCGCTTGCGCCCGCCGCGACCCTGGCCGAGCCCGGCCCCCGCGGCGCGCGCCTCTTCGACCGGCTGGACGCCGACGGCAACGGCGGCGTCACCCGCGCCGAGCTGCAGGCCGCCGCGGACGCGCGGTTCGAGGCGCTCGACGCGAACCGCGACGGCCGCGTCGCCCGCGCCGAGATGGCCGCGATGATCGACAAGCGCGACGACCGCCGCGAGGCCCGCGCCGAGAAGCGCGCCGGGAAGATCATGGATCGCGTCGACGCCGACGGCGACGGCACGCTGAGCAAGGCCGAGTTCGACGCCGCCGCCGAGCGCATGCGCCGCATGCGCAGGGCGCCGGAGTTCGCCGCGCTCGACGCCGACGCCAACGGTCGCCTGACCGAGGCCGAGCTCGCCGCCGCCGGCTCCGCCGGCCGCGGGGGCCAGCCGATGGAGCGCTTCGAGGAGGCCGACGCCGACCGCGACGGCTTCGTGACCCGCGCCGAGTTCTCCGCCTCGGGCATGTCCGCCCGCCTCGATCGCCTGGTGGAGCGCGCCGACGAGAACGGCGACGGCGCCATCAGCCGCGAGGAGGCCCAGGCCTTCGCCCGCCAGGGCGCCGGCCGCGGCATGAAGGACGACTGATCGGCCCCGTCCCCGCGGCGCCGGTTGACGCCGGCCCGCGCAGGGACGAGAGCTGACCGCCACGACATGGGCCCGGCGGCGCGACGCCGCCGGGCGACCTCCACCGCGGCTCGGAGAGGGGAGGCGCGATTGCCCTGGGACGCCGCCGGGCCTGGGACGGGGATGGACGACGACGACGCGCTGATGGCCCGGGCAGCCGCCGGGGAGCAGGCCGCGTCCCGGGCGCTGATCGCGCGCCACGGGCCGCGGGCGCTTGCGCTCGCCGTCTCGATGCTCTCGGACCGGGCCGAGGCCGAGGACGTCGCCCAGGAGGCGATGCTGCGCCTGTGGAAGCAGGCGCCGAAATGGCGTCCGGGCGAGGCGCAGGTGGGCACCTGGCTGCACCGGGTGGTGCAGAACCTCGCCATCGACCGCCTGCGCCGCCGCCGCCGCTGGAGCCAGGACGACCCGCCCGAGCGTCCCGACGGCGCGCCGGGCGCCGAGGCGCGCCTGGCCGAGGCCGACCGCGCCTCGGCCCTGCGCGGCGCCATCGCGGCGCTGCCGGACCGCCAGCGCGCCGCGCTGACGCTGCGCCATTTCGCCGAGCTCTCGAACCCCGAGATCGCGGCGCGGCTGGATCTGAGCGTCGAGGCGGTGGAGAGCCTGCTGTCCCGCGCCCGCCGCAGCCTGGCGGCGACGCTGAAGGACCGGCGCGACGCGCTGGGGCTGGAGGCGGGGCTCGACCCCGCCGGCGACGCATGACCGCCGCCCGCCCGGCGGCGCGAAGACAGGCCCGCCCCGGGATCCGGGAGCGGGCGACGGAACCCGCGCCCCGGCGCGTGCAAGAGATGAACG
Organism: Albimonas pacifica; assembly: GCF_900113695.1. Lineage (GTDB taxonomy): Bacteria > Pseudomonadota > Alphaproteobacteria > Rhodobacterales > Rhodobacteraceae > Albimonas > Albimonas pacifica. The sequence continues at coordinate 52,850 of NZ_FOQH01000006.1, forward strand.
ACGCCGGGGCGCCGCCCCGGCCAAGGAGGACGGCGCGATGACGCGCAGGGATGCGGACAGGATGAACTTCGGCCCCGCGGGCCGCGAGGCTGCGCCCGGCTCCGGGCGCGCGGCCCTGCCGTCGGCGGCGGCCTTCCACGACCACGCGCTGGCGCATGGCCCCGACATCGGGACCTGGCCCGGGGACCTGCGCCCCGCCGCCCTGGCCTTCCGCAAGGCCGAACCCGCCGCCGCGGCCGCGGCGCTGGCCGAGGCCGCGGCCCTCGACGCGGCGCTGGAGGCCTGGGCGGCCGAGGCGCCGCCGCTCCCCGACGCCCTCTTCGCGCGCATGGCGGCCGACGCCGAGGCGGCGCTGCCCGCCGGGGCCGCAGCCGCGGTGCTCTCGGCCGCGCCCGGGCGCCTGCCGGTCGCCGATGCGCGCCGCGGCCGCCCGGCCGCGCGCATGACCGCGCGCCCCGGGGCCCGTTCGCGCGTCTTCGGCGCGCTCGCGCGGCTTGGGGCGCCGGCGGCTTTCGCCGCCTCGGCCCTGCTGGGGGTGACGCTGGGCTACGTGGGCGACGACCCGCTCTCGCAGGGCTTCGCGGCGCTGGCCATGGACCAGTACGAGGCGGCCTACGAGATCTCGCTGCTGGATGTCGAGCTGTTGAGCGACGACGCCTTCCCCGACGCGGAGAGCGTGCGATGAGCGCCGTGGACGTCGAGGCCGCCGGCGGCGCGCCGCCGCCCGCCTCCACCCCGCCGCGCCGGCGGCGCTGGGTGGCCTGGGCGCTGGCGGTCTCGGTGTGCGTGAACCTGCTGCTGCTGGGCGCCGCCGGGGGCGCGTTCCTGCGCCACGGCGGCCCGCCCGAGGGCGAGATGCCCTCCGGCTTCGACCGGGTGACGCTGTGGCGGATGGTGCGCGCGCTGCCCGAGGCGGCGCGCGAGGATGCGCGCACGCGCATCCACGACCGCCGCGGCGAGATGCGCGAGCTGGCCCGCGCCCGCGACGCCGCCCGCGCGCGCATCGCCGTGGCGATGGAGGCGCAGCCCTTCGACGCCGCCGCGCTGGCGGCGGCGCTGAGCGAGGCCCGCGCGGCCGAGCGGCGCAGCCGCGACGTGGCCGACGGCCTGCTGGTCGAGGTCGCCTCGGGCCTGACCGCCGAGACCCGCGCCGAGATCGCCGAGGCGCTGCGCGAGCGGCGCCGCAGGGGCGCCCATGGGCGCTGGAACGAGACCGACGAGGCCGGCCGCCCCGCCGACTGATCCCCCGCCGCGCCCGTTTCGCCCCGCCCGTTTCGCCCTGCTCGTTTCGCCCCGCCCGTTTCGCGCCGCCCGCCCGTTCCTAACCGGCGGGCGGTTCGCGTTCCGTCCTTCGGCCGCGACCCGCGCCGCAGCCTTCGCCGCCCGCGGGTCGACGGGGAGGCGGGGATCGCCCCCGCCCGACCCGTCCCCGCCATCCGGGCCCCGCTCGGACCGGCGCCGTTCAGAACGGGGCGAACGAGACCCGGTCGCGCCCCTGGGACTTGCTGCGGTAGAGCGCGGCGTCGGCGAGGGCCATCAGCCGCGAGGCGCCGAAGTCGACCGCTCCCCCGGGCGCATGCGGGGCGGCGTCGGGGATGGCGGCGAGGGCGAGGCCCGCCGCGCCGACGCAGGCCCCGGCGAGGCGGGGCGCGGGCGGGCGCTGGAAGGCCGCCCGGGCCTCGGCCATGCCGGCGACGCAGGGCGGCGCCTCGGGGCAGGGGCGCAGGGCCGGGGGGGCGGCCGGGGGGGCGAGGACCGGCTCGCGCGCCGCGGCCCCCGCCTGGGCCACCGCCACGCCGATCGAGACGGTGACGGGCACCGGCGGACCCTCGGGCGCGGGGAAGGGCTCGGCCGCGACGGCGGCGCGCACCCGCTCGGCCACGCCGCGGGCCTCGGCGGCGTCGGCGCCGGGCAGGGCCACGCAGAACTCCTCCCCCCCGATCCGCGCCACGAGGTCGACGCCGCGCACGGCCGCGCGCAGGCGGGCCGCGAAGCCGCGCAGCACCGCGTCGCCGGCGGGATGGCCGTGGCGGTCGTTGATCTGCTTGAAGCGGTCGAGATCGAGCAGCATCAGCGACAGCGGCTGCCCGGCCGCGGCGCACTGGGCGATCATCGCGGCGAGGTGGGTTTCGGCGTAGCGGCGGTTGAAGAGGCCGGTCAGCGGGTCGGTCACCGCCATCTCCAGCCCCTGGCGCACCGCGTCGCGCAGCCGGTCCGAGCAGCGCTTGCGCCGAAGCTGGGTGCGCAGGCGGGCCCCGAGTTCGGCGAGGTCCGCGGGCGCCGCCACGCAGTCGCTGGCGCCGAGGTCGAGCGCGGTCGCCGCCGCCGCCGCGGGCAGGGCGGCGAGCACCCCGGCCTGGCGCGCCGCGGGGCGCGCGCGCAGGGCAGCGACCAGGCGCAGGGCGGCCTCGACCTCCTCCGCGCGGTCGGGGTCGGGCTCGATCAGCACCAGCTCGGGCGGGGCGGCGTCGACCATCTCCAGCGCCGTGCGGCCGTCGGCGGCGCGGCGCACCGTGAAGCCGAGCCCGGCGGCGAGCTGGGCCCCGCGTCGCCGCGCGGCCGCGTCGCCGCGCACCAGCAGCAGGTCGCCGGGGGCGGCGGCGATGTCGGGGCCGGCCGGATCCTCCCCCGGCGGGGCGAGGACCAGGCCCAGCGAGCGGGCCGTGCGTTCGCGCGCGCGCAGCTCGTCGACCATCGCCTTCACCCGCAGCAGGTTGCGCAGGCGCGCGAGCAGGGGGCCGTCGTCGACCGGCAGGGCGAGCACGTCGTCGGCCCCCGCCTCGAGCGCGGCGAGGCGGTCGCCGGGGGCGAGCCCGCTCCCCGCGATCAGCAACGGCACGTGCTGGAGGGCGGCGTCGCCCTTCAGCGCCCGGCACAGCGCGAGGCCGGGCAGGCCGCCGGCGCGGGCGTCGGCGATCACCAGGTCCGGTTCGTGCGCCAGCGCATGGGCGAGGGCGGCGCGCCCGTCGGCGCCGGCGCGCACCGCGAGGAAGGCGTCGGACAGACGCTCCGCCAGGCGGTGGGCCTGCACGGCGGGGCCGCCGGCGATCAGGATTCGACCGGGCATGGGAGCCTTTCACGACCGGGAACGGGACGGCGCCGATGCGCCATGACTTGCGCGTCCGGGGGCCGCGCGCGAGAAGTCTGGTTGAGAAGCGTTAACGGAACATTGCCGAGGCCCCGACGTCATGAAGATCCGCTGCCGGTTTCCGTCCCGCCCGACTCTCCGCGCGGCCGCCGCTCCGGCGGTCCCTCGATGACGCCCGAGGCGGCGGAGCGCGTGGCGATGGCCGCGCTGGGCTTCCTGGCCTCGCGGCCCGAGGAGCTGACGGTGTTCATGGCCGCCGCCGGCCTGAGCCCCGAGGACCTGCGCGCGCGGGCCGCGGAGCCGGAGTTCCTGGGCTTCGTGCTCGATTTCCTGCTGCAGGACGAGACGCTGCTGATCGACTTCTGCCAGGAGAACGGCCTGCCGTTCGACCGGCCGATGCGCGCGCGCGCGACGCTGCCCGGGGGCGAGGTCCCCAACTGGACCTGAGCGGGGGGCGGCCGGGACGGGACTCGGCCCCCCTTCGGGGCGCCGTCGCCCGCCCGGCCGCCCGCCTCCCGGCGGCGTGGCGCCATGGGGGCGCGTGAGGCGCGCGGCCGCGGCGCCTTCGCCCCGCGCGCCCGATCGGCGCGGGGGCGCTTGTCGACTCGGGGCGGGGGGCCGAGAATGGGGCCATGTCTCTTCCGCCCGGATTCATCGACGAGCTGCGCGACCGCGTCAGCCTGGCCTCGCTGGTCGGGCGGAAAGTGTCGTGGGAGCGGGGCAAGACCAACGCCGCCAAGGGCGACTACTGGGCCCCGTGCCCCTTCCACCAGGAGAAGACCGCCTCCTTCCACGTGAAGGATCGCGAGGGGTTCTATTACTGCTTCGGCTGCCAGGCGAAGGGCGACCACATCACCTTCCTGCGCGAGGCGGAGAACCTGGGCTTCATGGAGGCCGTCGAGGCGCTGGCCCAGATGGCGGGCATGCAGATGCCCGCCCGCGACCCGGCCGAGGCGAAGCGGGCGGAGGCCAAGCGCGGCCTCGCCGAGGTGATGGAGCAGTGCGTTCAGCATTTCCGCATGCAGCTTCGCACCGCGAAGGCCGAGCACGCGCGCGCCTACCTCAAGACCCGGGGCCTGGGCGAGGCGGAGCAGAAGCGCTTCGAGATCGGCTTCGCCCCCGACGAGCGCGGCGGGCTCATGGAGGCGATGGCCGCCAAGGGCGTCGACGCCGAGATGCTGGTGCGCGCGGGCATGCTGATCCGCCCCGAGGAGGGCGACCGGCGCGGCGCGCGCCCCTTCGACCGCTTCCGCGGCCGCATCATGTTCCCGATCCGCGACGCGCGCGGCCGCTGCATCAGCTTCGGCGGCCGGGCGCTGAGCCCGGAGGCGCGGGCGAAGTACCTCAACGGGCCGGAGACGGAGCTTTTCGACAAGGGCCGGAGCCTGTTCAACCACGGCCCCGCGCGGGAGGCCGCCGGCAAGGGCGCGGCGCTGATCGCGGCCGAGGGCTACATGGACGTGATCGCGCTGGTGGCCGCGGGCTTCGAGGGGGCGGTCGCGCCGCTGGGAACCGCGGTGACCGCCGACCAGCTGCAGATGCTGTGGAAGATCGCGGACGAGCCGGTGGTGGCGCTCGACGGCGACGCGGCCGGCCTGCGCGCGGCGCGCCGGCTCGCGGATCTCGCGCTGCCGCTGATCGGGCCGGGGCGCAGCCTGCGCTTCGCCCTGCTGCCGCCGGGCAAGGACCCCGACGACCTGATCCGCGCCGAGGGCGCGCCCGCCATGCAGTTGGTGATCGACGCGGCCCTGCCGCTGGTGGAGATGCTGTGGCGCGCGACGACCGAGGGGCGCGATCTCGACAGCCCCGAGCGGCGCGCGGCGCTCGACCGCGACCTGGGGCTGATGCTGCGTAGGATCGAGGACCGCAACCTGCGCCGCCACTACGCCGAGGCGATGCGCGAGCGGCGCGACGCGCTGTTCGGCCGGCCCGCGACGCCGCGGGCGGAGGCGGGGCCGGTTCCCGATTTCGCCCCCGATCTCGCCCCCGACTACGCCGCCGCCTTCGCCGAGGACCCCGGGCCGGACTACGGCGCCTATGCGCCCGATCCCGGCTACGACCTCCCCCCCGACGACGCGCCGCCCCAGAGCGGGCGCCAGGGCCGCGCGTTCCAGGGCGGCGGGCCGGCCTCGGCCGGGCAGGGCGGCCCGCGCCAGGGCGGCTTTCAGGGCGGCTTCCAGGGCCGCGGCGGCGGGCGGCGGTTCCCGCGCGGCGGGCGCGGCGGCGGCTTCGCGCAGGGCTTCGCGGAGGGCCCCTCGCCCGAGGCGCTGGCCAGCGCGCTGGCGGCCTCGGCCGAGGCGCAGTCCCGGATCCGCGAGAGCGTGATCCTGTGGGGCGTGCTCAACCACCCCGAGGCGGCCGAGCGCCACGAGGACGCGCTGCGCGAGATGCCCTTCACGGACCCCGTCCTAGCGCGGCTGCGCGACGCACTGCTCGACGCGCTGCCCGAGGCGCTGGAGACCGAGACCCCCCGCGCCGCGCTGTCGCGGGCGGCGGAGGCGAAGATGAACGGCGACCCGCGCGCGGCGCTCTCGGCCGGGCCGCTGGCGCTGACCCGGGCGCTGGGGCCGGAGGCGGCCTCGGAGCTGGCCGCCGCGGCGCTGACCGAGGCGATCCACCACCACGCGGGACATCTCTCCGCCAGGGAGGAGGGAAAGGCCGCGATCGCGGAGATTTCCCTCGACACGGTCGATGAAATCGCCCATCGCCTCGCCTATGTCTCCCGCGAACGGGAAGAAGCCCTGCGCCGGGGACTCGGCGGCGAGGGCGGCTCCGCGGAGGGAGACGATCAGCTCTCGCAGCGGCTGCGCGCGTTCATCGAACGCGAGCCGTGGCGAAAAGGGCCCAGGCGGCGAAACTAGCGCCGGGCATGGTGATTCGGGGGCCGAATCGCCTATATCGGAACTGAGCAGGACGGCGCGGGTGCGTCAGTAGGTGATTCGCCCGCGGGCTGGGGGCGACGCCCTGGAGGATTTGAATGGCTGCGAAAGACGTCGACGACTCCAAGGAAGAGGAACAGGCCGAAAGCGCGGGGCCGATGCTCGACATGAGCCAGGCCGCGGTGAAGAAAATGATCGCCGCCGCCAAGGCCAAGGGCTTCATTACGTACGAGGAGCTCAACCGCGTTCTTCCGCCTGAGCAGGTCAGTTCGGAACAGATCGAAGACGTGATGTCCCTTCTCTCGGAGATGGGCGTGAACGTCGTCGAGGAGGAGGAGGCCGAGGTCGAGGAGGCCAAGGAGGAATCCAAGGAGGTCGTCCCGACCCAGAGCACGAGCGAGAGCCTCGACCGCACCGACGACCCGGTGCGCATGTACCTGCGCGAGATGGGCTCGGTCGAGCTGCTCTCGCGCGAGGGCGAGATCGCGATCGCCAAGCGCATCGAGGCCGGCCGCGGCACGATGATCTCGGGCCTGTGCGAAAGCCCGCTGACCTTCCAGGCGATCACCATCTGGCGCGACGAGCTCGTCGAAGAGCGCATCATGCTGCGCGACGTGATCGACCTCGAGACCACCTTCGGCGCCTCGATGGACGAGGAAGCCGAGGACGTGGTCGCCGAGGCCGAGGGCGAGGACGCCGTCGCCGAGGTGCAGGCCGGCCCCGAGGCCGCCGCCCGCGCCGAGCCGCAGGAGGCCGCGAAATCGGTCTCCGACGGCGAGGAGGACGACGAGCCCGCCCCCCGCGTCGAGGCCGACGAGTCCGACGAGGAGGAGGAGCAGGCGAACCTGTCCCTCGCCGCGATGGAAGCGGCGCTGAAGCCCGACGTGCTCGCCAAGCTCGACCGCATCGCCGAGGACTACGTGCGCCTGCGCGAGATGCAGACCTCGCGCATCGGCGCCGCGCTGTCGGAGAGCAAGCACTTCTCCGCCCATGAGGAGCTGGAATACCAGCGCCTGCGCTCCGAGATCGTGATCCTCGTCAACGAGCTGCACTTCCACAACAACCGCATCGAGGCGCTGGTCGACCAGCTCTACGGCATCAACCGCCGCCTGATGACGCTGGAAGGCCAGCTGGTGAAGATGGCCGACCTCGCGCGGGTCGACCGCCGCGAGTTCATCCAGGAATACCGCGACAGCGAGCTCGATCCGATGTGGGTCGAGCGCGTGGGCAAGCTAAAGGGCAAGGGCTGGGCCGTGTTCGCCGAGAAATACGGCGAGCGCGTCGAGGAGGTCCGCGCCGAGATCGGCCAGATCGGCCACCACGTCGGCGTCGACATCCCGGAGTTCCGCCGCATCGTCCAGACCGTCCAGAAGGGCGAGAAGGAAGCGCGGCAGGCCAAGAAGGAGATGGTCGAGGCGAACCTGCGTCTCGTGATCTCCATCGCCAAGAAGTACACGAACCGCGGCCTGCAGTTCCTGGACCTGATCCAGGAGGGCAACATCGGCCTGATGAAGGCCGTGGACAAGTTCGAGTACCGGCGCGGCTACAAGTTCTCGACCTACGCCACCTGGTGGATCCGGCAGGCGATCACCCGCTCGATCGCCGACCAGGCGCGGACCATCCGCATCCCCGTGCACATGATAGAGACCATCAACAAGCTGGTCCGCACGGGTCGCCAGATGCTCCACGAGATCGGCCGCGAGCCGACGCCCGAGGAGCTGGCCGCGAAACTCCAGATGCCGCTGGAGAAGGTGCGCAAGGTGATGAAGATCGCCAAGGAGCCGATCTCCCTCGAAACGCCGATCGGCGACGAGGAGGATTCCCAGCTCGGCGATTTCATCGAGGACAAGAACGCGGTCCTGCCGCTCGACAGCGCGATCCAGGCGAACCTCAAGGACACCACCACCCGGGTCCTCGCCTCGCTCACCCCGCGCGAGGAGCGCGTGCTGCGCATGCGCTTCGGCATCGGCATGAACACCGACCACACCCTCGAGGAGGTCGGCCAGCAGTTCTCGGTGACCCGCGAGCGCATCCGCCAGATCGAGGCGAAGGCGCTGCGCAAGCTCAAGCATCCGTCGCGCTCGCGCCGGCTGCGCAGCTTCCTCGACAGCTGAACCTCGTCCCAGCGACGACGACCCGGGGCCGGCGGAACCTTCCGCCGGCCCCGTGCTTTTGCAGGGCGGAACGGATTCCAGGCCCGGCCTCGACGAGATTGTCGCTAGGTCAGATCGAATCAGGTAGCATCCTGCCGCAAGCGTATGCATCGCCCGCGGCGTCGGGCGCGTCGTCGGCCGTCGCGAGGGGAAATCGCGGGGGCGCTGTTCGGCCCCTGGGGGGACTTCATGAAACTCGCATCGATCGCCCTCGGCGCATCGCTGGCGCTTGGCGCGCAGCCGGCGATGGCGCTCGTCGTCGGCTACACGCTGGAGATCGGCACCAACACCAACCTGCCCGGCTTCACCCTGACGAACACGTCGGACACGGCGCAGATCACCGGCTTCCGGTTCACCGTCGGCCAGGCCGACGGCTACAACTTCGATTACGTCAGCAGCTTTTCCTACTCGCCGGTCGCCAGCCACCTGGCGACGATCGACGTGGGCGACACCGCCAACGGCGGCGCGCGTACCGACGAGTTCGTCCTCTCCTTCACCGGCTTCGATCCGCTGGAGGAGTTCTCGATGGTGGCCGACGTCGATCCGGATTCGTTCAACGACACGGTCAACTACAACACCGTGTTCTGGAACAACGCCGGCAGCGTGAACGCGACCATGGAGGTCACCTTCTCGACCGGCCAGGTGCTGAGCCAGACCGCGCCCGACCCCGTCTCGGTCACCCCCAGCTACACCTTCTCGCAGAGCTCCGCCGCCTCGGCGGTGCCGATCCCGGCCACGCTGCCGATGCTGGGCGCGGGCCTGGCGCTGGGCGGGCTGCTGCTGCGCCGCCGGCGCGGCTGAGGCCCCGCGCGAAGGCGCGCTCCGCAACCCATGGCGAAGGCGCGCTCCGCAACCCACGGCGAAGGCGCGCTCCGCAACCCGTGGCACGCGGGCTCGGAAACCCTGCGCCGTCGCTTCCGTCCGTGGGCGGGATGAACCCCGCCTGACCCGCCTGTCCGCTTCGCTTGACGCAACGTCGTTGCAGGCGCGAGGCTGTCCCCGGGGGGGAAGCGTCCGCGCCGGCGGGACGATGGGGAGAGGTCGGGGCGTCCGCGCCCGGAGCCTCCGCAGGCCGGCGCGCGACTTGGGGAAGCGTGCCGCGCCGAGCTCGTCCGCTCCGCGCGCAGGAGCGACATCATGGCCTTCATTCTTGCCACCGACGGCGGCGCCCAGATCGAACTGAGCGACGGCGACCGGCTCTATATTCCGCGCGACGTGACCGTCGCCGTGCCCAACCAGGCGTCCGTGGTCGGCGACGCCGGCGACGCCAACGGGCATGAGGTGACGATCGACGGCGCCCTGATCTCGGGCGGCGGCAACGCGATCATCCTGGGCGACGACGCCCTGGGCGAGGGCGACAACCGCCTGGTGATCGGGGAGACGGGCGTGGTGCGCTCGCTCAACGTTCCCGGCAACTCGTCGATCTACATGCTCGGCTCGAACTCGGTGCTGCAGAACGCGGGGGAGGTGACCGGAAACTGGGGCGCCTTCCTGCAGGACTGGGACGGCGGCTCGATCCTCAACACCGGCCTGCTGCAGGGGATGCAGCAGGAGGGGCTCTACCTGACCTCGGCCGTGGGGGTCGGGCTGATCAACACCGGCCTGATCCTGGGCGACGTGGACGCGCTGGGCGGCGTCGAGGTGGTCTTCGACCGCCTGTTCAACAGCGGCGAGATCATCGGCGGCGCCGGCGGGCACGGGATCGCGATCGCCGTCGCCCCCGCCGGCTCGCTGGTCGTCAACCGCGGCCTGATCGCCGGCGACGAAGCGGCGGTCCAGCTCGCCCAGCACGACGACGTGCTGCGCAACCGCGGCGACGTCGACGGCGACGTGCGCCTGGGCGACGGGGCGGACGTCTACGTCGGCGGCCGCCGCTCGGAAGTCGACGGGCGCATCCAGGGCGAGGGCGGCGACGACGTGCTGCGCGGCGGCGGGAACGACGACCTGGTCTTCGGCGGCGACGGCGCCGACGAGATCCACGGCCGCAAGGGCGACGACGAGCTGATCGGCAACGCCGACGCGGACGTCTTCGTCATCGCCCGCCGCAACGGCGACGACGAGATCCGCGACCTCGTCCACGGCGAGGACCACGTGGACCTGAGCGCCTTCGACCTGCGCTGGAAGCCGCTGAAGAACAAGCTGATGGAGGACACAGACGACGGCGTGCTGATCGACCTCGAGGGCCAGCGCGGCGGCACGGTGCTGCTGGAAGGGCTGGAGATCGCCGACATCTCGAGGGGCGATTTCATCCTCTGAGCGCCCCGGGGGCCCGGCCGCCCGGGAGGCGGGCGGGCCTCTTCATCTCGGGGACAGGCGTTGGATGTTATGAACGTTGCGTCAAGTTCGCCTTCCCGGCTTCGGAAAGGACGCGACATGCCATTCGCGCTGGGCCTTTTCACCGCGCTTGCGCTGGGCTGGGGCGGCGCCGTCGCGCAGACGACGGCGCCGAGCTGCCCCGACACGCACGTCCCCTGCGGGGGGGCGTGCTGCGCGAAGTGAGGACGCGTCATGCCCAAGACCTGGAGCGTCCGCCTCGCCCTGGTCGCGGTCCTGATCGGGATCGCCTATCTCTACCACGTGGCGACCAACATCTCGAAACCTGACATCTACGCCTATTTCGAGCTCGACCGCGGCGCCTCGGGCGCCTCCTTCGCCGTGGCGGGGGACCTGGTGGCGGTCTCGCCCGACGGGCTGCGGGTGGAGGCGATCTGCGGCCTCTCGGTGACGCAGGAGCTGCGCCGCCAGGCCCGGATCGACGCGATCTACGTCAACGACCTGGGCCGCGAGCTGCCGACCTTCACCAAGTTCTGGGCCTGGGCGAGCACCCTGGGCGTGGCGGAGGCCGAGGCCTCGCCCCCCGACCAGATCGCCTTCCGCGGCGCCTACGAGGAGCTGTCCTCGGCCTCGGCCATCGCCGCCTTCGTCACCCAGGACTGCACCTGCGAGATGGCCCGCCGCATCAGCCGGCGGGAGAAGATCTGCACCACGCTCGCCACCCTCTCCGAGCGTCATGCGGGCGAGGCGGACGAGCGGGTGATCGCGCTCCGCTTCGCGCGGGCGGCGAACTTCGTGCCGAAGACCAGCTTCGAGGCCTGCGGCCTCGAATACACCGCCGCCGCCGAGGCCGCGGCGAGCGCCACCTGCGAGGAGCAGGACCGACTGCCCTGGGACGTGACCCTGCGCCGCCTGCTGCGGGTGATCGAGGAGCGGCCCAGCGACCGGGTGACAGCCGCCGTCATGGACTGAGCGGGCCGCGCCGGATTCGGGTTGACCCTGCGCGCCGGCCGGGGCGGGATGCGGCCATGACCGAGCCTGCCCGACCGCGGCTGACCAACGCCGACGCCCGCCGCCTGTTCCTGCACCGCCATGCCCTCTCCGACCCCGGGCCGGAGGTTCCCGGCAAGGCCGGGCTGATGGAGTTGATCCGCCGCCTGGGCTTCGTGCAGGTGGACTCGATCGCCACCGTCGAGCGCGCCCACCACATGATCCTCGCGGCGCGCAGACGCTCCTACCGTCCCCGGCACCTCGCGCCCCTGCTGGAGCGCGACCGGGCGCTGTTCGAGCACTGGACCCACGACGCCTCGCTGATCCCGTCCGAGTTCTTCCCCCACTGGCGCCCCCGCTTCGCCCGGGATCGCGAGCGGCTGGCGGCCGCGTATCGCAACTGGCAGGGCGACTTCGCCCACCGCTTCGACGACGTGCTGGAGCACATCCGCCGCCACGGCCCCGCCCAGGCCCGCGACATGGAGGGCGCGGACGAGGCGCGCACCGGCGAGATGTGGTCCTGGACCCCCTCCAAGACCGCGGTGGAATACCTGTGGCGCTCGGGCGAGCTTGCGGTCTGCTCGCGCTCCGGCTTCCAGAAGCGCTTCGACCTGGCCGAGCGGGTGATCCCGGCCGAGCATTTCGACCGCCACCCCGACCGCGAGGAGACGATCGACTGGGCCTGCCGCGGCGCGCTCGACCGGCTGGGCTTCGCGACCTCGGGCGAGATCGCGGCCTTCTGGGAGACGGTGGCGCCCGCCGAGGCGCGGGACTGGTGCGTGGCCCGCCTCGCCGCCGGCGAGATCGAGGAGGTGGAGATCGAGACCGCCTCCGGCTCGCCGCGCCGGGCCTTCGCCTGGCCTGGGATCGACGAGGCCGCGGCCGCCGCCCCGCCGCCGCCGGGGCGGCTGCGGGCGCTGTCGCCCTTCGACCCGGCGCTGCGCGACCGCAAGCGGGCGGAGCGGCTGTTCGGCTTCCACTACCGCATCGAGATCTACGTCCCCGCCCCGCGGCGGCGCTGGGGCTACTATGTGTTCCCGCTGCTGGAGGGGGACCGGCTGGTGGGACGCATCGACATGAAGCGGCGCGAAGGGCGGCTCGAGGTCTCGGCCCTGTGGCCCGAGGCGGGCGTCGCCTTCGGCAAGGGCCGCATGGCGCGGCTGGAGGCGGAGCTGTCCCGCATGGCCCGCTTCGCCGGCTGCGAGGAGGCGGTCTTCCTCGACGGCTGGCTGCGCCCGGCCGGCCACCCGCCGGAGCCCGCTGCGGAAACCGTCTCCGGTTGATCCCGGTCAAGGTCGCCCCCGCGCGGAGGGGCTAGACGGATCCCGGGCCGGCCCTCGCCGGAAGAGGAGCCGCGGCCCGTGCGCAAGGGAGACCCGCCATGATCCACGTCCCGCATTTCAAGAGCGTGCTCGAAACGCGCCTCGCGGAGCTGGAGGCGCGGCTGCGCCGGATCGAGACCGACCTCGACGCGACCCCTGTCGCCGACTTCGAGGATCGCGCGACCGAGCGCGGCAACGACGAGGTGCTGGAGGAGCTGGGGGCCGCCGGGCTGAACGAGATCCGCCAGATCCGCGCCGCCCTCGACCGGGTCGCCCAGGGGACCTTCGGCGCCTGCGTGGACTGCGGCGAGGCGATCGACGAGAAGCGCCTGGCGCTGGTGCCCCACGCCGCGCTCTGCACCGCCTGCGCCGCCAGGACCTGAGCGGCGCGGCGGCGCGCCGCCGTCGGATGTTCTTGTAATGTTCGCGCCCTCGCGCCATCCTGTCCCCAGGAGGCGCGAGTCCCATGGAAGACCTTTTCGAACCGTTCGAGCTCCCCCCCGACCCCGGCGGCTACGGCTTCGCCGAGCGCGCGCCCGTGGACGCCGCCCGCAGGCGCGGGCGGGGCGCGGGCACCAACCGCGTGGGCCGCTACGAGCGCGAGACCCGCGCCCCCGCCGACGACGGCTGGGAGCGGGAGGAGGACGAGGCCCCCCTGCGCACCGAGGTGCTGCTGGACCATTCCCGCAGCGTGATCGCGCGCAACACCTCTCCGGACCTGCCCTTCGACCGCTCGGTGAACCCCTACCGGGGCTGCGAGCACGGCTGCGTCTACTGCTTCGCGCGGCCGACGCACGCCTGGCTGGGCATGTCCCCGGGGCTCGACTTCGAGACCCGGATTCTGGTCAAGCCCGACGCGCCCGAGCGTCTGGCCCAGGAGCTGCGGGCGACGGGCTATGCCTGCCGGCCGATGGCGATGGGCACCAACACCGACCCCTACCAGCCGCTGGAGCGGGACCGCAGGGTGACCCGCAGGATCCTCGAGGTGCTGCGCGCGCACCGCCACCCGGTCTCGATCGTGACCAAGGGGGCGGGGGTGACTCGGGACCTCGACATCCTGGGCGAGATGGGGCGGCAGGGGCTGGCGCGGGTGTATCTGTCGGTGACCACGCTCGACCATCGCCTGAGCCGCACGCTGGAGCCGCGGGCCGCCAGCCCCCAGGCCCGCCTGCGCGCCATCGCGGCGCTGGCCCGGGCGGGGGTGCCGACGGGGGTGATGGTGGCGCCGGTGATCCCGGCGCTGACCGACCACGAGCTGGAGCGGATCCTGGAGGCCTGCGCGCAGTCCGGCGCGCGCTCGGCCGGCTACATCGTGCTGCGGCTGCCGCGCGAGGTGCGCGACCTGTTCGTGGAGTGGCTGGAGGAGCATCGCCCCGACGCGGCCCAGCGGGTGATGGGCCGGGTGCGCGAGATCCACGGCGGGCGCGACTACGACGCGGCCTTCGGGCGGCGGCTGTCGGGGCAGGGGGTCTGGGCCGACCTGCTGCGGCGGCGATTCCGCGGGGCGGCGAAACGCTACGGCCTGGATCGCGAGCTGCCGGCGCTGCGCTGCGACCTGTTCCGGCGGCCGGAGCGGCGGGGGGATCAGCTCGCGCTCGACCTCTGAGGGCGGAGCGCCGCCGCGCGCCCCGCCGGCAGGGGGCTCCCGCCCGCCCACCCCCGCCCCCCTCCCGACGGGGCGCGCGGCGGCTTTGTCGCCGGGGTCGCGGGGTGACCTTCGGCTCCGGCTTGGGCATTCTCCGCCTCCCCAGAGGCGCGGAGGACCCATGGCCAAGATCTCCCTTCCCCATATGCGCGAGCCGAAGATCGTCGCCGACGGCGCCTTCGAGACGGCGGCGCGGGAGCGGCTGGGCGCGGGCGCCCTGGTCTGCGGGGTCGACGAGGCGGGCCGCGGACCCTGGGCGGGCCCGGTCTACGCCGGCGCCGCGATCCTCGACCCGGCGGCCGTGCCGGAGGGGCTGGCGGATTCCAAGGCCCTGAGCGCCCGGCGGCGCGAAGCGCTGGCCGCGGCGCTGCTGGAGGGCGCGACCTGCGGGGTGGGGGCGGCCTCGGTGGCGGAGATCGACGAGCTGGGGCTGGGACCGGCGGCGGATCTGGCGATGGTGCGGGCGATCGCGGCGCTGGGGGTGGAACCGGCCTGGGTGATCGTCGACGGGCGCCGCCTGCCGCGGGGGCTCAGGCAGCCCGGGGAGTGGCTGGTGAAGGGCGACGCCAGGAGCTTCAGCGTCGCCGCCGCCTCGATCCTGGCCAAGGTCGCGCGGGACGCGGAGATGGACCGCCTGGCGCTGGAGCACCCGGGTTACGGATGGGAAAGCAACCGCGGATATGGGACCGCGGCCCATGCCGATGCCCTCAAGCGCTTGGGGGTCACCCCACATCATCGGCGTTCCTTCAAACCCATACACAACATCTTGCTTGAAGAGTCTCGCGCAACGCGCTGATTCGAAAGGATATTGACCCCGATTCGTGTTTCCCGCATACCTGATTCGCACCAAGGGTTCGAAACAGAGGGAGCCGCGACATGCCGGCCGAGACCAGCCAGACCGTCGTCCCGCGCGACGCGAAGACCGTTCGCCCGGCCGCCGCCGCGCGGCCCCGCAAGGCGCCGCGGTCGCGCGTCGTCGGCGCCCAGGCGCTGCCGCTGAACCAGATCCTGTCGGGCGATTGCGTCGAGCGGATGAACGCCATGCCCGAGGGCTCGGTGGACATGATCTTCGCCGACCCGCCCTACAACCTGCAGCTGCGCGGCGACCTGCACCGGCCCGACAACTCCAAGGTCGACGCGGTGGACGACGCCTGGGACCGCTTCGACGGGTTCTCGGCCTACGACCGTTTCTCGCGCGCCTGGCTGAAGGCCGCGCGCCGGGTCCTGAAGCCGGGCGGGACGATGTGGGTGATCGGCAGCTATCACAACATCTTCCGGGTCGGCGCCGCGCTGCAGGACGAAGGCTTCTGGATCCTCAACGACATCGTCTGGCGCAAGTCGAACCCGATGCCGAACTTCCGCGGCCGCCGGTTCACCAACGCCCATGAGACGCTGATCTGGGCGGCGCGGGACGAGGGCGGCAAGTACACCTTCAACTACGAGGCGCTCAAAAGCCTCAACGACGGCGTGCAGATGCGCTCCGACTGGGTGCTGCCGATCTGCTCGGGCGGCGAGCGGCTGAAGGACGAGGCGGGCCGCAAGGTGCACCCGACCCAGAAGCCCGAGGCGCTGCTCCACCGCATCATCCTGGGCGCCACTCAGCCGGGCGACGTGATCCTGGACCCGTTCTTCGGCTCGGGCACCACCGGCGCCGCCGCGCGCCGCCTGGGCCGCGCCTGGATCGGGATCGAGCGGGAGGAGGGCTACCGCACCGCCGCCGCCAAGCGCATCGCCGAGGTGAAGCCCTACGACATGGAGGCGCTGCAGACCACGCGCTCGCGCCGCGCCGCGCCGCGGATCCCCTTCGGCCAGGTGGTCGAGCGGGGGATGCTGCGCCCGGGCATGGTCCTGACCTCGGCCGACGGCCGGCGCAAGGCCAAGCTGCGGGCGGACGCGACGCTGTCCGCGGACGGGACCACCGGCTCGATCCACCAGGTCGGCGCCGCGGTGCAGGGGGCGCCGAGCTGCAACGGCTGGACCTTCTGGCATTTCGAGAAGGACGGCGCGCTGGTGCCCATCGACTGGCTGCGCCAGCAGATCCTGGCCGAGGTCGAGGCCTGATCCCGGGGGCGCCCGCCGACCCCTTCCGTCGAGATCCGAACGGCCCCGGGCGCCCCGCCCGGGGCCGTTCGCGTTTCGCTCCGCGCGTTCGCCTGTCGCCGGTCAGGAGACGTCCGGGCCTCTGTGGCGAGACTGTGGCGCAGACGCGCGCGATGGCCCTGTCGCCGCCTTGGCGACAACTGCGGAGCGAGGGCGTTTATGTCACGCAACCAACAGGAGGCGTGACAATTCAACCGCTTACGTCTCTATTGCGGCGCCGCAGCGAAATGTGTCTACTTTCCGGCAAAGTTCAGCGTCGCCCCGTGGTTCCCCTCGCGTCGCGGGCGGCGTCCTCGCGTTTCCTGACACGGTGTCTCGCCATGAAGTTCAGTTACGCCATCTCGAACGTCTTCTCCAACTTCGCCGAGTTCCGGGGCCGGGCCGGGCGCCACGAGTACTGGTGGTGGTGCCTCTTCGTCGCCCTCGCGCTGGTGGCGATGGTGCTCGTCGACAATATCGTCAGCGCCCCGTTGCTGGGCTTCGAGATGTTCTCGATGCGCGCCGGCCACCCGCTGAGCGCGCTGACCGTCGCGCTGCTGGCGCTGCCGACGCTGGCCGTCTCCAGCCGCCGCCTGCACGACGTGGGCAAGCCGGGCTGGCTGCTGCTGGCGGGCTTCGTGCCGGTGCTGGGCAACCTCTACCTGCTGTGGCTGCTGACGCGGCCGACCTCGACGCGCGACAACCGCTACGGCTCCTCGGTCTTCGGGCTGCAGCGGACCTGAGCGGGGCTCAGCCCCGCGCCGCGCGGCGGCGGGCCAGGGCCTCGGGCCGCCAGACGTCCTCGAACGCGTAGAAGGCGTCGAAGACCCGCGAGCCCGGCGTGGGCAGGCTCAGCCAGGGCAGGGCGCTCGCGGCGAAGATGTGGACGTCGGGCGGGAACCGCCCGGCCTCGTCCAGCGTGCCCACGCGCACGAAGCGGATCGCGGGGCCGGCGCCGGCGTAGACGCTCCACACCGCGGTGCGGCAGGTGGGGCAGCGGTCGATCCGCTGGCCGGCGCCGCTGGCCGATGGGGTGAGCACGGTCTCCACCGCGCCGGCCTCGATCTCGACCGCCGAGGTTTCGATCACCGCGTTGAGCACGAAGGCCGAGCCGGTCTCCCGCCGGCACCAGGTGCAGTGGCAGCAGTGCACGATCATCGGGTCCGCCAGAAGGCGGTAGCGGACGTGGCCGCAGGTGCAGCGGCCGGCATGGGCGGTCATCGGGCGATCTCCGGGCGTGGAGCCGGGAGAATCGCCTCCGCGCGCGAGTCGCGCAAGCGGGAAGTTCGCGCTTCGTTCGCGAAGCGCCGCCCGCTCCCCCGTCCCTCTCCTCGCCCTCAGTCCTCCAGCGCCGACAGGCCCAGCAGCAGCGCCTTCTTCATCACCGTCGGCAGGCGGTCGGCCTGCGCGCGGGCCCGAGGGACGAAGGACCCGCGCGCAGGCCGGGACTCCTCCGCCGTCGTTGCGACCATGATGTCGAGGATCAGTTGGAAATGGGTGAACACGTGGCGGGCCTGGGCGGGGATCCGCCGCCACTCGGCGGCGAGCGGCGCGGCTGCGGCGACCTCGGCCGCCGAGGGCGCCTCCTCCCCCGCGCCGCGCCGGTCCCAGGCGGTGCCGGGCAGGCCGGGCATGCCGCCGAGCAGGCCCTTGTCGGGCCGCGTCTCCAGCAGCAGCGCGCCCGAGGGCGAGAGCGCCACGAACACCGTGCCGCGCCGGGTGGGCTTGGCGGCCTTGGGCGCCTTGCGGGGCAGGGTCTCGGCGAGGCCGGCGGCGCGGGCGGCGCAGGGCTCGCGCAGGGGGCAGATGCCGCAGGCGGGCGAGCGCGGCGTGCAGATCATGGCGCCGAGATCCATCATCGCCTGGGCGTGGTCGCCGGGCCGCGCCTGCGGGGTCAGGCGCGCGGTCAGGACGCGCAGCTCGGGCTTCGAGGCGGGCAGCGGCGTCTCGACCGCGAACAGGCGCGAGACCACGCGCTCCACGTTGCCGTCCATCACCGCGGCGGGCCGGTCGAAGGCGATGGCGGCGACGGCGGCGGCGGTATAGGGGCCGAGGCCGGGCAGGGCGAGCAGCGCCTCCTCCCGGTCCGGGAAACGGCCGTCGTGCTCCTGCGCCACGGCGCGGGCGCAGCGCAGCAGGTTGCGGGCGCGGGCGTAGTAGCCGAGCCCCGCCCAGGCGGCCATCACCTCGGCGTCCGGCGCGGCGGCGAGGTCGCTCACCGTCGGCCAGGCCTGGGTGAAGCGCAGGAAATAGGGGGCTGCGTGGGGCACCGTGGTCTGCTGGAGCATGATCTCCGACAGCCACACCCGGTAGGGATCGGGCAGGACGCCCGCCGCCCGGTCGGCGGGAGACACCCGCCAGGGCAGGGCGCGGGCGTGGCGGTCGTACCAGCCCAGCAGCTCGGCCGAGATCGCGGCGTCCTGCGGCGTCTGCGGCCCGGGCGCCGGCGCCGCGGGCTTCGGCCCCGCGGGCCGGCCGCGGCGGGGCTTCGGCGCGGCGGCGGCCTCGGGCGGAGGCGGCGGCACGGAGGCGGCGACGGCGGGCGTCGCCTGCGCCTCGGCGCGGCCGGGGCGCGCGGGCCGGCGGGGGCCCGCGGGGCGCGCAGGGCCGGCGGGCCGGGGGGCGCGGCTCATCGCCGGCTCTCCTGACGGGAGGCGACGGAGCCCCTAGGCAGGGCATGGCGAAGCAGGCAGGCTGGGGCGGTTCTGGCACGGAGCGCGGACATGGTCGACACCCTCGACAAGGACGGCGGCGGAGGCAAGCGGCCAGGCTACGGCGCGGGCCGCGTGCGGCGTCCGGGCGCGCGTTCGGGCCCGATGGGCGGCGTGCGCCCCCAGGCGCCCGCCAGGCCTGCCGCCAAGGCTCCTGCGACGGCGGCCGCCGGCCCGGACGCCCCCGCCGCTTCGCCCTCCGGGGCCGGCGCCGCCGCGCCGGCCAAGGCCGCCCGCTCCAGGGACGCCGCCCGCAAGGCCCCGCCCCCGCCCAAGCGGCGCGAGATGGGCTTCCTGCAGGTGGGCTCGCTGACCTCGGCCCCCGTGCGCGAGGTCTCGGCCAGGCGCGGCTTCGCCGAGACCCGCATCCTCACCGACTGGGTGGCGATCGCGGGCGAGGCGCTCTCGGCCCACTGCCGGCCGCTGAAGATCGGCTATTCCGGCGCCTCCTTCGGCGCGACCCTCTACCTCGAGGTCGAGGGCGCCCGCGCCGCCGAGGTCGAGATGCAGGGCCCGCGGATCATCGAGCGGGTGAACGCCCATTACGGCTATCGCGCCGTCTCCCGGGTGCGCATCCAGCAGGCGGGCCGCCTCTCCTCCGCCGCGCGCGACGCGCTGGCCGGCCCGGCGCCCGGCATGGCCGAGGCGCCCGCCGCCTTCGACCGCCCCGGCGCCGAGCCCGTCCCCGGAATCGGCGAGGTCGAGGACGAGGGGCTGCGCGCGGCGCTCGCCCGGCTCGGCCGGCGGGTGCGCGCGCCGCGGGACTGAGCCCGCTTTCGAGAACGTGATTCCGCGCGCCCCCGGGGGGATTTGAGCCCGCGGCCCCGGCGCGCTATGACCTGCACGGTCCGTCTCCCCTGGCGGAGCAGGTTCGAAGGTCGACAGGAAAGGCCGCCGATGAAACGCATCCTCCTCGCCGCCGCCGCCGCGGCGGCGCTCGCCGTCTCCGCCGTGGCTTCGGGCGCCCCCGCCCGGGCCCAGGACGCCGTCGAGACGTCCGAGAGCGGCGTTCTGCTGGGCATCCAGACCGAGGGCTCGCCCGACGCCCCGGTGCATGTGATCGAATACGTCTCGCTGACCTGTCCGCACTGCGCGGCCTTCCAGGCCGACGTGTTCCCGCAGCTCAAGAAGGACTTCATCGACACCGGCAAGATCACCTACGAGGTGCGCGAGGCCTATTTCGACCGCTTCGGCCTGATGGCCGCCGTGGTCGCCCGCTGCGGCGGGCCCGAGCGCTACTTCGGCTTCATCGACCTGTTCCTGACCCGCCAGTCCCGCTGGGCGCGCGCCGACGACATCCCCGCCGAGCTCGCCAAGATGGGCCGCCAGGGCGGCATGACCGAGGAGCAGGTGAACGCCTGCCTCGCCGACACCGACGCCCAGCGCGCCCTGGTCGGCATGTATCAGGAGTATCGCGAGGATCCGCGCTTCACCGGCACCCCCACCCTGATCGTGGGCGACGAGAAGGTGGAGAACCCCAGCTACGAGAACCTCGCCAAGGCCATCGAAGCCGAGATGTGATCGCAGCCCTCGGGGCGCAACGGGAGGCGGGCGTCCGGCCGGACGCCCGCCTCCTGCGTTCCGGGGGGCGCAGCTTTGGCCGGATTGTCCCCATATCTTGCGTAACGCTAGGGGCCTCTCGCTATATGCAGAGGGCGTCCCCTTGACCTTGAGGGCTGCAGCCCGCAGGCTTCCATGGATCGGCCGGGCGCGACTCGGCGCCCCTGGGACCCCGAGCGATCCATGCATTTCACCCGGCTGCGCCTTCAGGGCTTCAAGAGCTTCGTGGATCCGACCGAGCTGGTCATCGCCCCCGGCCTGACCGGCGTGGTGGGCCCCAACGGCTGCGGCAAGTCCAACCTGCTCGAGGCGCTGCGCTGGGTGATGGGGGAGACCTCGGCCAAGGCGATGCGCGGCGGCGACATGGAGGACGTGATCTTCGCCGGCGCCTCGACCCGCCCCGCGCGCAGCTACGCCGAGGTGGCGATCCGCATCGACAACGCCGACCGCACCGCGCCGGCCGAGTTCAACCACGCCGACGACCTGGAGATTTCGCGCCGCATCACCCGCGACGCGGGGTCGGCTTACCGTTTGAACGGAAAAGAACTCCGCGCCCGCGACGTGAAGATGCTGTTCGCGGACGCGTCGACCGGCGCGCATTCGCCGGCGCTGGTGCGCCAGGGGCGGATCTCCGAGCTGATCAACGCCAAGCCCAAGGCCCGCCGCGCGATCCTTGAAGAAGCCGCGGGCATCGGCGGCCTCTACCAGCGCCGCCACGAGGCGGAGCTGAAGCTGCGCGCCGCCGAGGACAACCTCACCCGCGTCTCCGACGTGCTCGAGAAACTGGGCGACCAGTTGGGGCAGCTGCAGCGCCAGGCCCGCCAGGCCGCCCGCTACCGCGAGATCGCGGCCGAGCTGCGCCGGGCCGAGGGGATGCTGCTGTGGCTGCGCTGGCGCGAGGCCGGGGCCGAGGCGACCGAGGCGCAGCGCCGCCTGACCGAGGCCACCGCGCTCGCCGCCCGCGCCCAGACCGAGGCCGCCGCCCGCGCCGCCGCCCGCATCGAGGCCGACGAGGCCCTGCCGCCGCTTCGCGAAGAGGACGCCGTCGCCGCCGCGATCCTGCAGCGCGCCCTGGTCGAGCGCGACCAGGTCGACGAGCGCATCCGCCAGGCCGCCTCCGACATCGCGCGCCTCGAGGCCCGCGCCGTGCAGCTCAACCGCGACCTGGAGCGCGAGAGCTCGCTGGGCCGCGACGCCGACGAGAGCGTGGAGCGGCTCGACTGGGAGGAAGCCCAGCTCAAGGAGGCGCAGGACGGCCAGGCCGACCGGCTGGCGGAGGCCGCCGAGACCTCGCGCGCGGCCACGGTCGCGGTGGAGTTCGAGGAGACCGAGCTCGACCGCCTGACCGGCGACGCCGCCCGCCTCGCCGCCCGCCACCAGTCCGCCGCCCGCCGCATGGAAGAGGCCCGCGGTCAGCGCGCCAAGGCCGAGGCGGAGCTGCTGCGCGCCGAACAGGGCCTCGCGGCCGAGGCCGACGCCGCCGCCCGCGCCGAGGAGGCGCTGGAGGCCGCCGAGACCGGCGCCGAGGCCGCCCGCGAAGCCGCCGAGGCCGCGGAAGAAGCGCTCGCCGCCGCCGAGGCCGAGCGGGGCGAGGCCCAGCAGGAAGAATCCGAGACCCGCGCCGCCGCCTCCTCCGCCCAGGCCGAGGCCGGCGCGGTGAAGGCCGAGACCGACGCGCTCGACCGCCTTCTGGCGCGCGACAAGGGCGCCGAGGGCCAGATGCTCGACCGCGTCGAGGTCCGGCCCGGCTACGAGCCCGCCCTGGGCGCGGCGCTCGGCGACGATCTGCGCGCGCCGGAAGTCGAGGAGACGGGCGCCGGCTGGCGCCCCCTCCCCGACTACGCGGACGACCCCGAACCGCTGCCCGAGGGCGCCGAGCCGATCGCGGCCTACGTGACCGCGCCTGCCGCCCTCGCCCGCCGCATCGCCCGCATCGGCCTGGTCGCGGACCCTGCCGAGGGTCACCGTCTTCAGGCCCTGCTGCGCCCCGGCCAGCGGCTGGTCAGCGCCGAGGGCGACCTGTGGCGCTGGGACGGCTACCGCGCCTCGGCCGCCGACGCGCCCTCGGCCGCGGCCCTGCGGCTGCAGCAGCGCAACCGCCTCGCCGCCCTGCGCGAACAGCTGGAGGCGGCTGAAGAGACCCTCGCCGTCGCCCGCGAGGCCCACGAGGAAAGCCGCGCCCGCCTCGCCGCCGCCACCCAGGCCGACGGCGCCGCCCGCGCCGCGCGCCGCCAGGCGGATTCCTCGCTGGCCGAAGCCGAAAAGACCCTGACCCGCGCCGAGGGCGAGCTGGACCTGCGCCGCTCCCGCCACGCCGCCCTCGCCGACAGCCTGGAGGCCCGTCGTGGCGAGGCCGAGGCCGCGCAGGAGGCGATGGTCGAAGCGGAAGAGATGCAGGCGGAGCTGGAGGACCTCGACGAGGCCCGCGCCGCCGCCGAAGCCGCCAAGACCGTCGTCGCCGACGCCCGCGCCGCCATGCTCGCCGCCCGCTCCGCCGAGCAGGAGCGCAGGCGGGAGGGCGAGGCGCGCGAAAAGCGGCTCGCCGACATCGGCAAGGAGCGCGCCGGCTGGCACCGCCGCAAGGAGACGGCCGGGCAGCGGATCTCGGAGCTCGAGATCCGCATCGAGGACACGGTCGAGGAGCTGGGCCGCGCCCGCGAGATCCCCGGCGAGCTGGAGCGGCGCCGCTTCGAGCTGATGGAATCGATCGCCAAGGGCGAGATGCGCTGCAAGGCCGCCGGCGACGCGCTGGCGACCGGCGAGGCCGCGCTGCGCGCCGCCGACGCCGCCCAGCGCGAGGCCGAGCGCGCCGCCTCGGAGGCGCGCGAGGCCCGCGCCCGGGTCGAGGCGCTGGCCGAGGCCGCCGCCGCCCGCGTGGCGGAGGCCGCCGAGCGCATCGAGGAGGAGACCGACGGCACGCCCGACGCGCTGGCCGCGAAGCTGGAGCTCGACGCCGAAGCCTGCCCCCCCGCCGGCGACGTCGAGATCGACATCGTCAACCTGCGCCGCAAGCGCGATGCGCTGGGCGCGGTGAACCTGCGCGCCGAGGAGGACGCGAAGGAGCTGGCGGGGGAGAAGGACACGCTCGACGCCGAGAAGGTCGATCTCGAGGCCGCCATCGCCAAGCTGCGCCAGGGCGTCGCCAGCCTGAACTCGGAAGGGCGCAAGCGCCTGCTGGCGGCCTTCGAGGAGGTCAACGCGAACTTCACGCAGCTGTTCACGCGGCTCTTCGGCGGCGGCACCGCGAACCTGGTGCTGGTGGAGAGCGACGACCCGCTGGACGCTGGGCTCGAGATCATGTGCATGCCGCCGGGCAAGAAGCTCTCGACCCTGTCGCTGCTCTCGGGCGGCGAGCAGACGCTGACGGCGCTGTCGCTGATCTTCGCGGTGTTCCTCGCGAACCCCTCCCCGATCTGCGTGCTCGACGAGGTGGACGCGCCGCTGGACGACGCCAACGTGACCCGGTTCTGCGACCTGCTCGACGAGATGCGCCAGCGCACCGCGACGCGGTTCCTGTGCATCACCCACCACGCGGTCACCATGGCGCGCATGGACCGCCTGTTCGGCGTGACCATGGCCGAGCAGGGGGTGAGCCAGCTGGTCTCGGTGGACCTGGAGCGGGCCGAGGAGCTGGTGGGCTAGGTCTCGCCCCCTTCCGCGGACGCTGCGCGAGCCGCGCGTCCGGACCCCGGGCGCGGCTCCCGCCCGCCCACCCCGCCGCGCCCGGGGTCCGGACGCGCTCCGGCCCGGCCTGCGCGGGGGGCTGTCGTCGCCGGTCCGCGCCCGCCCCCCTGGCGAGGCAGGGTGGGCGGGCGGGAGCCTCGGCAGGGGGGCGGCCCGCCCCTCTTCGGGCGGGCCCATCCTCGCGATCCCGCGAGCCGCGGCCCTCTGGTCATCGGCCGCCCCCTTTGCCAGAAAGGCGCCGCGGGCGCGTCGGCCTGCCGGAGGACCCATGCTCGCCATCCCGTTCCCGAACATCGACCCGGCCGTGTTCTCGCTGTCGCTGGGCGACTTCACCTTCTCCCTGCGCTGGTATGCGCTGGCCTACATCGTCGGCCTGGTGCTGGGCTGGCGCTACGTGGCCTGGATGATGAAGCGCCCGGCGCTGTGGCGGAACGATCCGCCGATGGCGCCGGCCGAGGCCGAGGAGCTGCTGACCTGGATGGTCGTGGGCGTGATCCTGGGCGGGCGCCTGGGCTTCGTGCTGTTCTACCAGCCGGGCTACTACCTCGCGAACCCCGCCCAGATCCCGGCGATCTGGAACGGCGGCATGTCCTTCCACGGCGGCTTCGCGGGCGTCGTCGCGGGCATCGTCGCCTGGTCCCGCGCGCGCGGCCGCCCGATGATGGAGGTCGGCGACGCCGTCGCCTGCGCCGCCCCCATCGGCCTGCTGCTGGGGCGGGTCGCGAACTTCATCAACTCCGAGCTCTGGGGCCGCGCGACCGACCTCCCCTGGGCCGTGGTCTTCCCCAACGGCGGACCGGAGCCGCGCCACCCCTCCCAGCTCTACGAGGCGGCGCTGGAGGGGGCGCTGCTGTTCCTCGTGATGTGGATCCTCGCCACCCGCCGCGGCTGGCTGAAGACGCCGGGCGCGATGATCGGGGTGTTCCTGATCGGCTACGGCCTCGCCCGCAGCCTGGTCGAGCTGGTGCGCCAGCCCGACGCCTTCCTGCAGACCGAGGGCAATCCGCTAGGCCTCGCCTGGCAATGGGGAACGACCTCGGGGCTGACCATGGGCCAGATCCTGTCGATCCCGATGATCGCGATCGGCCTCGCGGTCCTGCTCGCCGCCCGCCGCGGCCGCTGGGCGCGGGAGGCGGCATGAGCCGGGGCGGCGCGGGGGAGGGCCCGCTCGCCCCGATCCTGCGCCGGCGCATCGCCCAGGGCGGGCCGATGCCGCTCGCGGAATACATGGGCCTCTGCCTCGCCCACCCCGAGCATGGCTATTACACGACGCGCGATCCCCTGGGGGCGGCCGGCGACTTCACCACCGCGCCCGAGATCAGCCAGATGTTCGGCGAGCTGCTGGGCCTCTGGATCGCCCAGGCCTGGGCGGACATGGGCGCGCCGCGGGGCGCGGTGCTGGCCGAGCTCGGCCCCGGCCGCGGCACGCTGATGGCCGACGCGCTGCGGGCGGCCGGCCGGGTTCCGGGCTTCGCCGAGGCGGTCTCGCCCTGGCTGGTGGAGATCTCGCCGACCCTGCGCGCCCGCCAGGCCCGGGCGCTGGAGGGGTGGGGCGTGCAATGGGCCGAGCGGGTCGAGGCGCTGCCCGACGGCCCGCTCCTGCTGCTCGCCAACGAGTTCTTCGACGCCCTGCCGATCCGCCAGCTGGTGCGCGCCGCCGGGCGTTGGCGCGAGCGGGCGGTGACGATGGACGACGCCGGCCGCTTCGCCTTCGGCCTCGGCGCCGTGGTCCCGTGGGAGGCCGAGGAGCCGGACGGGTCGGTGGTGGAGACCTGCCCGGCGGGCGAGGCGGTCGCGGCCTGGATCGGCGGGCGGCTGGCCGCGCAGGGCGGGGCGGCGCTGCTGGTCGACTATGGCTATGCGGTCCGGGCGCCGGGCGGGGCGGACACGTTCCAGGCGATGCGGGCGCATGGCTACGCCGATCCGCTGGCGGCGCCGGGCCAGGCGGACCTGACGGCGCATGTGGATTTCGCCGCGCTGGCGCGGGCGGCGCAGGCGGCGGGCGCGCGGGCCTGGCCGGCGGTGGGGCAGGGGCTGCTGCTGGAGCGTCTGGGGATCACCGCGCGCGCCCAGGCCCTCGCGCGCGCCGCCGCCGCGCGCCCCGGCCCGGCCGGCGGCTCCCGCCCGCCCCCCCCGCCGCCGACCGGCCCGGAGCGCGCGGCGGCGGCGCAGGACCCCGTCGAGGCCATCGTCTCGGCCCACCGTCGCCTCACCCATCCCGAAGAGATGGGGACGCTCTTCAAGGCGCTGGCGCTGACCGGCCCCGGCCAGCCGCGCCCGCCGGGCGTGTAGGCGGGGCCGGGCCCCCGGCCTGTCCAGCTTGCCGCCGCCCGCGCCCGCGCCCGCGCCCGCGCTCCGGGTCGAGGTCGGCGGGGCGGGCGGGTGGGGCCGACCTCGAGCCGGAGCGCGGGCGCGGTTGACCCGCGCCCCGGAATCGCGGCGGGTGAGCCGCAGGGACACGACAGGAGGCAGGGCATGAACGGGATCGAGACGCTGACCACGCGGGACCTGGGCGACGTCCGCCACGGCTTCTTCACCCGCCGCGGCGGCGCCTCGGGCGGCATCTACGGGGGCGAGGGGGGCGGCGGGCTCAACGCCGGCGCCGGCTCCAAGGACGACGCCGCGGCGGTGGCGACCAACAAGGCCCGCATCGCCGAAGCGATGGGCGTCGCGCCCGAGCGGCTGATGTTCCTCCACCAGGTCCATTCCGACCGCGCGCTGGTCGTGGCCGCCCCCTGGCCCGAGCACGCCGATCGCCGCGCCGACGCCATGGTCACCGCCGAGCCGGGCCTCGCGCTCGCCGTGCTCTCGGCCGACTGCGCGCCGGTCCTGTTCCACGACCCCGAGGCGAAGGTGATCGGCGCCGCCCACGCCGGCTGGCGCGGGGCGCTGGGCGGGGTGCTGGAGGCGACGCTTTCGGCGATGGAGCGGCTGGGCGCCGAGCGCGGCCGGGTGCGCGCCGCCGTCGGCCCCTGCATCTCCCAGGCCGCCTACGAGGTCGGGCCGGAGTTCTTCGACGACTTCACCCTCGACGACCCGGAGGCCGAGCGCTTCTTCGCCGGCGGCCCCAACGGCCGCCCGATGTTCGACCTGCCCGGCTACGCCCTGCGCCGCCTGCGCGAGGCGGGCGTCGCCGAGGCCGCCTGGACCGGCCACTGCACCTATCGCGACGAGGGCCGCTTCTATTCCAACCGCCGCGCGGTGCACCGGGACGAGGGCGACTACGGCCGCCTCGCCTCGGTCATCGTGCTGGGGGAATGACCGGGGCGCCGCGCAGCCAGCCGGTGGAGACCGCCCGCGCCCAGCCCTCGCGTCCCGCCGCGCGGGCGATGCCGGCCATGCGGGTCGGATCGTAGAGCACCTGGCGGAAGCTCGTCGCCCAGGCCTCGCCCCGCCGCTCGACCACGGCGTAGCTCGCCAGCGGCGTGCCGGTCTGCACGACGTGGGGGACGGGATCGACGTCCTCGTAGCCCGGGCAGCCGACCGAGCCGGGGTTCAGGATCACCCGCCCGTCGGGCAGGTCCACCCGCCGCGGCAGATGGGTGTGCGCGCAGAGCGCGAGCCCCGCATCCACGCCCACCGCGGCGCGCGCGATCTCGGCCATGCCGCGGAACACCACGTCGCCCGAGGGCGTCACCGTCTCCAGCCAGTATTCGAGGTCGTCGCGCGGGGTGCCGTGGCACAGGAACACGTCGCCGATCCGCCGGGTGGCGGGCAGGGCCGCGAGCCAGGCGAGCTGGCCCTCGTCCAGCTCGTCGCGCGCGAACCGGTCGGAGGGATACATGTTCTCGCCCCCCGCCACGACCCAGCGGTCATGGTTGCCGCGGATCGAGACCATGCCCTCGCGCGCCATCGTCAGCGCCAGCGTCTCGCGAGGGGCGAGCGGTCCGCTGACGTGGTCGCCGAGGTTGAAGATCGAGCGCAGGCCCAGCGCGTCGATGTCCGCCAGCACCGCGGCCAGCGCATCGGCGTTGCCGTGCACATCCGCGATCACCGCGAAACGGTCGAGGTCGAAATCGTTCATCGCGGCCGCGCCGCGGCGGGACGGAGGGCGGTCACTCCTCCGACCGCGCCTCGAGCACGTCGAAGGGGACGCCCGGCTCCCACTTGGTCTCGCGGATCACCAGCGAGGTCTTCACCGAGGCGACGTTGGGCGCGGACACCAGGTCGCGGGTCAGGAACCGCTGGAAGGTCGACAGGTCCGGCGCCACGCACTTCAGGATGAAGTCGATTTCACCATTCAGCATGTGACATTCGCGCACAAGCGGCCACGAACGCACGCGTTCTTCAAATTCGTTCAGGTCCCGTTCCGCCTGGTTGCGCAGGGATATCATTGCGAATACCGCGACTTCGAACCCCAGCGCCCGGGAATCGACTCTCGCATGATAGCCTTCGATGAACCCCGTCTCCTCCAGCGCCCGGACCCGGCGCAGGCACGGCGGCGCCGAGATGCCGACCCGTCGCGACAGCTCGACGTTGGTCATGCGGCCGTCCGCCTGCAGTTCTGCGAGGATCTTGCGGTCGATCGGGTCCAGCTTGGCGGGGGGCATTCGGGTTCCTGGGCGACGGGGCGCCCGGCGCGGAGCGCGGCCGGGCGCGGGAATCAAGGCGCCGGCGAAGCGGCGGAGGGGCCGGATTGCTCCGGTTGGCCCGGACAATGCAATGATGTTGCGCGAAAGCGCAAGATTCGGAAAGGGAGCCCTCTTACGGCATGACGGACGGCACGCGTTGAAGCAGGGCACGAACCTGCGCGAGGTCTGGGTGGTCACCGACGGCCGTCCGGGGAACGAGGGGCCGGCGCTGGCGCTCGCCCGGGCGCTGGAGCCGCATGGCTGGGCTCCGGCGGAGATCCGCCGCGCCACCCCGCGCCCCGGCCCCGCCCGCCTGCCGGCGCTGGCCTGGGCGGCCGCGCCGGCGCGCGAGGGCGGCTGGCCGTTCTCGGCGCTCGAGGACCGGGGGGCGGCGCTGGCGCGGCCCTGGCCGGAGCTGGTGATCTCGGCCGGGCGCCGCTCGGCCCCGGTGGCGGCCGCGATGCGCCGGCTGTCGGGCGGGGCGACGCGGGCGGTTCAGATCCTCAACCCCGGCATGCGCCTTTCGGCCTTCGACGCGGTGATCGTCCCCCGGCACGACCGGCTGGCGGGCGAGAACGTGATCGAGACGCTGGGCTCGCTCTCGCGCGTGACGCCGGAGCTGGCGGCGGCGGAGGCGAGCCTGTGGTCCGCGGCGCTCGCCCGCCTGCCCGAGCCGCGGCTGGCGGTGCTGGTCGGGGGGCCCAGCCGCTCGGCCCGCTGGTCGCCGACCCTGACCATGCGCCTCGTCGAGGCGCTGGAGCAGGCGACGGCAAAGGGGTGGGGCATCATGGCCACGCTCTCGCGCCGCTCTCCCCTGGGGCTGAACCTGGCGCTGCGCCGCGCCGCGCCCCGCGCCTTCATCTGGGACGGGGCGGGGGCGAACCCCTATCCCGGCATCCTGGGGCTGGCGACCGCGGCGCTGGTGACGGCGGATTCGGTGAACATGGCCTCCGAGGCCGCCTCGGCCGGCGTGCCGGTGCATGTGCTTGGCATGGATGGGCTTTCCCCCAAGCTCCAGCGCTTCCACGAGCAGCTCGCCCGCGCCGGCGCCGCGCGCGAATGGGACGGCCGCCTGCTGACCTGGGAGGTCGAACCCCTGGCCCAGGCCGAAGCCGCCGCCGCGCAGCTTGCGCAACGGCTGGGCTGAGCGGCGCGGGGGCGCCGCCGCCGCCCCTCCCGCGGCCGTGACGCGCAACTGCGCGGGGCGGGGTTTCGGCGGGGCCAAGGCTTCTCTATATGGGAACCCTTCTCTCGAAACGGCGGAGGCGGACATGGGCGACGTTCGGCGCGTGAAGGTTCTGATCATCGGCTCCGGCCCCGCGGGCTACACCGCGGCGGTCTACGCCTCGCGCGCGATGCTCGAGCCGGTGCTCGTGCAGGGCATCCAGCCCGGCGGGCAGCTCACGATCACCACCGAGGTCGAGAACTGGCCCGGCGACACCGAGGTCATGGGCCCCGCCCTGATGGAGCGGATGGAGGCCCACGCCCGCGCCATGGGGACCGAGATCATCTCGGACCTGGTGGGCCGCCTGGACCTGTCGCAGCGACCGTTCCGGGCCGAGCTGGACGGCGGCGACGTGCTGCTGGCCGACGCGGTGATCCTCGCGACCGGCGCGCAGGCGCGCTGGCTGGGGCTCGACTCGGAGGAGAAGTTCAAGGGCTTCGGCGTCTCCGCCTGCGCCACCTGCGACGGGTTCTTCTACCGCGGCAAGGAGGTGATGGTCATCGGCGGCGGCAACACCGCGGTCGAGGAGGCGCTGTTCCTGACCAACTTCGCCTCCAAGGTCACGCTGGTGCACCGGCGCGACTCGCTGCGCTCGGAGAAGATCCTGCAGGACCGCCTGTTCAAGAACCCCAAGGTCGAGGTGATCTGGGACCATCTGCTCGACGAGGTGATCGGCGAGAGCGACCCGTTGGGCGTCACCGGCGTGCGCCTGCGCCACGTCAGGACCGGCGTCGAGCAGGTGCGCGACTGCGCGGGCGTCTTCGTGGCCATCGGCCACTCGCCGTCCTCCGAGCTGGTCGCGGGCCAGCTCGAGCTGCACCACGGCGGCTACGTGAAGGTCGAGCCGGGCACGACGGCGACCTCGATCCCCGGCGTCTTCGCCGCGGGCGACGTCACCGACCACGTCTATCGCCAGGCCGTGACCTCGGCCGGCATGGGCTGCATGGCCGCGCTCGAGGCCGAGCGCTTCATCGCGGCTCACGAGGAAGAGGCGGTCGCGGCGGAGTAGTCTCCGCCGCGAGGCGGTCCGGGGGGACGGGTAGAGGGGGGCCGGCGCTTGAAACGCATCGTCGAGAACATCGTCTACAAACAACTGGGATATGTCCCGCGCAACCGCGAGTTCGTCTTCGGCATCGGTCTGTCCAAGACCGGCACGACCTCGCTCGACCAGGCGCTGCAGATCCTGGGCTACCGGTCGATCCACCTGCCGCCGATCGCCTCGGTCGACCGGTCGGGCCGCATCTCGCTCGACTGGCCCTGGTGGGTGTCTAAGTTCGACGCGGCGACCGACATGACCGTCGCGGTGCTGTTCCGCGAGCTGAAGGCCACCTTCCCGCGGGCGAAGTTCATCCACACCCTGCGGCCGGAGGACGCCTGGCTCGATTCCTGCCGTCGCCATTTCACGCTGGAGATGGCCGAAGCGCGGGTGCGGCAACGGAATTTCTTCCCGCTCGAAGTCTCGCAGGCCTTCTACGGCTCGATCCTCTACGACGCCGACAAGTACCGCGCCGCCTATCGCCGCCATGGCCAGGAGGTGGCCGAGACCTTCCGCGGCGATCCCAACTTCCTCAGCTTCGGCCTGACCCAGGCCGCCGAGTGGGGCCCGTTGTGCGCCTTCCTCGGCCGGCCCGAGCCGTCGGAGCCGTTCCCCTTCTCGAACCGCAACCGCGCCCGCCCCGCCCTCTCCGGGGCCTGATCGGGGAGGGGCGCGACCTCGCGTCCGTTCATTTTCGGTTTAAGGTTTTGACCCGGACCCCGTGCCGGCCTTACCCTCGCGGAAAGCGCCCCCGTGGCAGGAGAGGCGCCCGGCCGGGAGAGACCGCATGGACCGCTTCCTGATCGACGCCATCGACGCCTTCGACGGGGCCTCCGGCGCCGCCGCGGTATGGAGCGTCGCCGCCGCGGTGTTCGAGCGCCTGGGCGCCGACGACCTCTCCTTCGGCGTGGGGCTCGACGCGCGCTCGTGCGAGGTGGTGGTGCAGACCACCCTGCCGCCCGAGGCGATGGCGGAATACATGTCCGACGGCGTGCAGCTCGCCGATCCCTGGCTGAGCTACTGCCGCCGCAACGTGCAGCCGGTCCATCTCGACGTCGCCACCCGCGCCGTCGACCGGCCGGTGGGCTCGGTCGAGCGGCTGTGCCGCTTCCTCGAGGGGCGCGGCGTGCGCGCCTCGCTGCTCGCGCCCACGGGCGTGCAGGGGCAGGCGGCGGGGGTGGCGCTGCTGGCCGGCAGCGCCGACCGGGCCGAGGAGATCGCGCGGCCCGAGACCGTGGCCCGGGCCCGCTTCGCCGCGGCGCTGCTCGCCACCCGCCACGATCCCCGCGGCGCGCCGGCGGGGACGCGCGACGTCCACCGCTCGAGCCCGGCCCTCACCTCGCGCGAGGCGGAGGCGCTGCGCTGGCTGTCGGAGGGCTTCCAGGTCCAGCGCATCGCCGAGCGGATGGGGGTGCAGCCGGTGACGGCGGGCAAGTTCCTCGCCTCCGCCCGCAGGCGGCTGCACGCGCGCACGCGCGAACAGGCGCTGGCCATCGCCCTGACCCGCGGGCTGATCTGAGCCGCCGGCGCGGAAGGTATCGATTTCGATACCTTCTGACCCGCCCCTCGCAGGGCCAACATGGACCCGAGGGGAAAGGGTCGGGCATCGTCCTCGTCACGCCGGAGCGTCTCCCCCGCCGTCCGCGCCGCTTGCGCCGGGCCGCCCGTCCCCGACGGGCCCTGCGTTCCGCCTTCCCCGCCGCAGACGGGGATCGCGCATCGGGTTCAGGCTCCGGGAGATCCGGGCCAGCGTGATTTCCATCGGACCTTTTCAAACTGAAACGGGGCTTGCGATCCATCGCAAGCCCCGATTTGCGGCAGGCCCCGCCGCGCCCGGGCCCCGGGCGCTCAGTCAAAGCGCTCAGTCCTGGTCGAAGCGCCGCTTCACGTAGCTGCCGGGCGCCGGCTCGATCGTGCCCAGCACCGCGCCGGGCTCGCGCGCGGCGACCATGCGGCCGGATTTCTTGCCCAGCCACGCCGCCCAGTCGGGCCACCACGAGCCGGGACGCTCCTCGGCGGTGGCGAGGTAGCCCTCGACGCTCTCGGCGTTCATGTCGCCGTCCACCCAGTGCTGGTACTTCTTCATCGCCGGCGGGTTCACCACGCCCGCGATGTGGCCCGAGCCCGCCACCACGAAGCGCATCTCCTTCACCCCGGTCATCAGCCGCGCGCCGCGGTAGACGGCGGCCGCGGGGGCGATGTGATCCTCCTTCGAGGCGACGTGGTAGACGGGGACCGAGACGTCCGACAGCGCCACCGGCATGTTCAGCACCCGCAGCTCGCCCCGGGTCAGGGCGTTCCCGTGGTAGAACTTCTCCAGGTAGTAGTGGTGGACCTTCGCCGGCATCGCGGTGGAATCCGCATTCCAGTAGAGCAGGTCGAACGGGAACGGATCCTTGCCCAGGTAGTAGTTCGAGACGACGTAGTTCCAGATCAGGTCCGAGGCGCGCAGCATGTTGAAGGTGGTCGCCATCGCCTCGGCGGGCAGGTAGCCCTTGGTCATCTGCTCGTCGACCACGCGCAGGGTGTTCTCGTCCACGAAGACCTGCAGGTCGCCCGCATCCTCGAAGTCGGTCAGCGCGGTGAAGAAGGTGCAGGACTTCACCCGCTTGTCGCCGGTCTTCTTCATGTAGGCGAGCATCGTCGCCGCCAGCGTGCCGCCGATGCAGTAGGCGGTGACGTTGAGCGTCTTCTGCCCCGTCTCCTCAAGCACCTTGTCGATCGCGGTCAGCGCGCCTTTTTCAAGGTAGCTGTCCCAGGTCTCGTCCTTCTGCCGCTCGTCCGGGTTGACCCAGGAGATCAGGAAGACGGTGAACCCCTGCTCGGTCATCCACTTGACCAGCGACTTCTGGGTGTTGAGGTCGAGGATGTAGTACTTGTTGATCCAGGGCGGGATGAACAGCAGCGGCGTCGCGTGGACCTGCTCGGTCGTCGGCGCGTATTGAATGAGCTGCATCACCTCGTTCTGGAACACCACCTGGCCGTCTGTCACCGCCATGTCGCGGCCGACCTGGAAGGCGTCCATGTCGGTCTGGCGGATGATCAGGCTGCCCTTCCCGCGCTCCAGGTCCTCGGCCATCATCTTCAGGCCGCGCACCAGGTTCTCGCCCTTCTGCTCGACCGTCGCCTCCAGCACCTCGGGGTTCATGGCGGCGAAGTTCGTCGGCGACATCGCCTCGACGAACTGCTTGGTGAGGAAGGCGATCTTCTTGCGGTCGCGGGGATCCATCTCCTCGCCCACGTCGTCGGCGACATGCTCAAGGTATTCCGCGGTCAGCAGGTAGGACTGCTTGATGTAGTCGAAGATCCGGTCGTCGGTCCACCGGTCGTGCTTGAAGCGCTTGTCGCCGCGGGCGGGGGCGGCGACGGGCTTGTGCGTCTCGGTCCCGAACCACTGGGCGGTGGCGCGGCGCATCAGCTCGGCCTGGGCGAGCCAGAGCTGCAACGAGCGCTCGGCCACCTGGTGGGGATGGTTGAGGAAGGCCTGCTGCAGCTCGGCCATGGCGGGCAGGGCGTTGAGCGGGTCGGCGTGGATCGGCCGGTCGTCCCTGGCCTGCGCCTGCATCAGGCGCATCCAGATGCCGTGGCTCTGCTCCATCACCTTGGCCATGTTGCCGGCGAAGGCGGTGTAGTCCGCGGCGACGTCCGCGGCCTGGGATGCAAGGTCGCGTTCTTCCATCTGGTCGTCCTCCGGGTCGAGCTCCGGCTCTTTGAGGCGGCCGAAGCTTCGGGTCGCGCGGGCCAGGGCTCTGGTCTGGCCTGCCGACGGTCGTTATGCTCGGGGACATAATGCATCCAATCGAGCAGGCGAACAAACCCGTGCGGACCACTGCGTCATTGTGCATCGCAGCAACAATGTTGCTTTGCGGAATCGTCGTCTCCGGCTGCGGGCTCGACGACCCGCTGACCGGGCCCAGAGGGGCCTTCGCCGGTCTCGACCTGCCTGAGACGCCGGAGGTGGAGGGCGACGCCTGGCCACGGCTGGCGGACGTTCCGGACATGCCGCCGCCGGGCGTCGTGGGCCCGGGCGCGCCGGATCCCGTCGCCGGCGCCCAGCTCGCCGAGAGCCTGAAGGTCGAGGCCGCCGTCGCCGCCGCGCGGGCCGAAAGCCTGGGCCAGCCGGTGCTGTCGCCGGCCGAGACCGCGCGCCTGCGCGCCGCCGGGCGCAGCGCGGCCCAGTAGGCGCGGGGCCTTCGCGCACGAAAAAGGGCGCCGCCCGGAGGCGACGCCCAGGAGAAGGGGCGAGCGGCCGTCAGGGTCGGCCCCAGGCCCCCATCCGGATCGCGGCGGCCGTCATCAGGCCGTAGGCGAGCATCCCCAGCGCCACGGCGCCGAACACCCCGCGCAGCCCGAGGTCGAAGACCTCGACCGCCAGCAGCCCGCCGCCGATGGCCACGAACAGGCGCGCGAAGCCCCCCAGCACCGGCCACAGCACCCGCCCCGCGCCCTGCGAGGCGAAGTAGAGCGCGAGACCCAGCGCGAAGAAGCCGTAGAACGGGCCGACGATGGCGAAATAGGCCCGCCCCGCGGCGCGCGAGGCCTCGGCCTCGACCGGCAGGAACAGGCCGAGCCAGAGGTCGGGGGCCAGCGCGCAGACCAGCCCCACGCCCCCCACGATCGCCGCCGCGGCGAGCGAGCCGGTCCAGGCCACGCGCAGCGCCCGGCCCACGTCCCCGGCGCCCACGCAGGCGCCGACCATCGCGGTCATCGCCGCGCCGATGCCGAAGACCACGGGGACCATCAGGAATTCGAGCCGCGCGCCCAGGCCGTAGCCCGCCAGCGCCGGCTCCCCGAAGCGGCCGACGAGGCCGACCATCGCCACAATCGTGGTCACCGTCTGGATCGCCGAGAGCGAGGCCACCAGCCCCACCCGCAGGATGTCGGCGAATAGCGCCCCCTGCAGCGGCGCGATCGCGCCCCGCAGGCTCAGACCCGACCGGCCCGACGCCCAGACCGCCAGCCCCGCCAGCGAGCCGATGGAATAGGCGATCACCTGACCGGCCGCGAGGCCCGCCATCCCCCACTCCGGGAACGGCCCCCAGCCCAGCGACAGCGCGCCGGCGGCGGGGATCGAGCCCAGCGCGGCCAGCAGCAGGATCAGAGAGGGCGTCGCCATGTCGCCCGTGCCGCGCACGGCCGAGAGCATGGCGTTGCACAGCCAGTGCGCGAAGCAGCCCGGGAAGAACACCGCCGCATAGGTCAGCGCCGCGGCCACCGCGCCGCCGCCGGCCTCGCCCCGCACGCCCGCCAGCAGCGCGAACAACGGCTCGCCGAAGGCCGCCATCAGCGTCGCGGTCAGGGCGGCGGCGACCAGCGCGATGACGCAGGCGTGCAGCGCCAGCCGCTCGGCCCGGCGCAGGTCTCCGGCGCCCAGCGCGCGGGCCACGGCGGCCGAGATCGCGCCCCCGAAGGCCCCGCCCGACAGCATCTGGGTCAGCATCACGAAGGGGAACACCATCGCCAGCCCCGCCAGCGCCGAGACGCCCAGCCGTCCCGCGAAGCCGGCCTCGGCGATCGAGACGGCGGCGGTGACCCCCATCGCCAGCACGTTGGGCGCGGCCATGCGCGCCAGCGTCGGCGCGATGGGCCCGGTCAGCAGGCGGCGGGTGCGGGCGGCGCGGGCGGTCTCGCGCGCCTCGGCGCGGGTGGGGACGGCGGCGAGGGTCATCTCAGGCGGCCTTTCCCATCGGCATCACGAACAGCGTGGCCGAGCCGTGGGCGTAGAGCTTGCCGTCCGCCTTGCCGTGCAGCCGCGCCTCGGTGGTCACCATCCGCCGGCCGGCGTGGATCACCGTGCCGGTGCAGGTCAGCGTGCCGGTGGTGGGCAGGATCGCGCGGGTGTAGTTCACCTTCAGCTCGGCGGTGGTGTAGCCATGCGCCGGCGGCAGCACCGTGTGCGCCGCCACCCCCAGCGCCGAATCCAGAACCGTCGCCGCGAAGCCCCCATGCACCGTGCCCAGCGGGTTGAGCAGGAAATCCGAGGGCTCGGCGTCGAATCGCACCGAGCCGGGCTCGATGTCGTAGGGGATGCCCATGCCGATGGTGGCCCCGATCGAGGGGCGCGAGCCGATCTCCCCCGCCACCAGGGCGCGCATGTAGTCGAGCCCGCTCAGGCGCATCGCGGCGGTGGGGTCGAAGCTGGCGACCTCGTAGTCGTAGGTCCGGCTGCGGGTGGCGACGGGGGGCGTGGCGTCGGTCATCGGGGCTCCTCGGGCGCGGCATGTGGGTTCTGTTTCGGAACGCACCCCGACAGTGCGTTCCCTTTCGGAACGTGTCAAGCCGTGCTATATCCCAGCCATGCGCTGGAACGAGCTGAGCGACGAGACCTGTCCGGTGGCCCGGGCCCTGTCGGTGATCGGGGACCGCTGGACGCTGCTGATCCTGCGGGACTGCTTCCGCGGGACCCGCCGGTTCGAGCGTCTGCAGGAAAGCCTGGGCGTCACCCGCCACGTGCTCGCGGATCGCCTGCGCAAGCTGGAGGCGGCCGGGGTGCTGGAGCGCGTGCCGTACCAGGAGCGTCCGCCGCGCCACGAATACCGGCTGACCGAGCGGGGCCTCGACCTGCAGCCGGTGCTGCTCAGCCTGGTGGGCTGGGCGGACGCGCATGTGCCGGTCGAGGGCGGCCCGCCGCTGGTCTACGAGTTCCGCGACGACGGCGCGCGGATCGAGCCGGTGATGGTCGACGCGCGCAGCGGACGTCGGATCACGCCGCGCAACATCCGCGCGCGGCTGCGCTCGGCCGAGGGCTGAGGCCGGGCTCCGCGCCGCTCAGCGCGGCGCGCGGGCGCCGAGGAACCGGCGCGCGACGACGGCCTGGGCGGCGAGCAGGGCCGCCCCCTCCCGATCCAGCCGCATCTCCATCGCCCGGGCCGCCGCGGCGCCGTCGCCGGCGCGCAGGGCGGCCAGGAGCTCCGCCGCCCAGGCCCCGTCGCCGACGTCGAGGGCGGCGGCCGGGATCTCGACCAGCTCGCCCAGCATCCGCGCGACGAAGCCGCAGGTGAAGCGCATCAGGGGGTTGGCGCTGGCCGCGGCCAGCGCCTCGTCGAAGGCGAGGCCGGCGGCGCGGCGCACGTCCGGACGCACGGCGGCGAGCACCGGGCCCGCGGCCTCGGCCAGCGCATCGACGTCTGCAGGGGCCGTCGTCGCGGCCAGGTCGGCGGCGAGCACCGGCATCAGCGCGCGGCGCAGCGCCAGCAGGTCCGCGAGCTCGGGCCGCTCGAAATAGAACAGGTTGGCGAGCAGCAGGGCGGCGTGATCGCCGCTCACCGGGGTGATGAAGGCGCCGCCGCCGGGGCCGGTGCGCGTGCGGATCAGGCCCTGCGTCTCCAGCACCCGCAGCGCCTCGCGCACGGTGCCCTTGGAGGCGCCGAGGATCGAGATCAGCTGGGCTTCCTGGGGGAGGCGGTCGCCGGGGGCGAGCGCCTGCTCCACGATCCAGTCCTTCAGGGTCTCGGCGATCGCCTGGGGCCGGCTCAGGCCGCGTTCGGCGGCGCGGCGGCGGGCAGGGGGCCTTCGGGACGGGGCGGAGGATGACGTCATGTGGGGCGTTCGGGAATCAGGATCGGACGAGCGCCCCGGCCACCGCGCCCGGCCGGGCGGCGGGTCCGTGGCGACAGGCTTGGGACACGCGGTCGACCGGGGAGGCCTACCGCTCTTGGTCTATAGTGGCATGAAGATGACTTGAAAATCTTTATTAGCGCCCAGTCGCGAACTTCCGCTGCGGCGTGTTCGCCAGAAGGCGATTTCCGTGATTCCAGACGAGCGCGGCGTTTGTTGAAAGAATTCCCATGATGATTAGCCGCTGCTTCATGGCGACCTTCCCGAGGCCCGCCGCCCCCCCGCGAATGCCCCGTCCGGCCGCAGGAGGAGCTGCCCGGCCGCGCGCCCCGAAAGCCCCCGCCGGCGCGACGCCGGGCCGCTCCTCCGGGAGATCCCAGGCTTGTCCTGCCGGCGCCCCGCCTGCGGGCCGTCGCTCGGGGGGCGATCCCGGGCGACGGGCGCGGGGGACCGGCCCCGCGGGCCGCGTTGCAGCGGCCAGGCGTCTGCAGGGGGCCCGCCGCGATCCGCCGGAAACGCGCCTTGGACGGGATGCCGTGGGCGGCGCGGTTCCCGCCGCGGGCCTTCGGCGGCGCGTCCTCGACGCTCCGCTTCCCGGGTCCCGTCGTTCGTGACCGCCGTCGCTGCGGGATCGTCGGCGGTCGCCGCGAGGGTCCGCCCGCCGGCGCCGACGGTCGACGTCACGCTGCGCGCGACCGACGGCTGCGGCGGCGTCCGGTCCTCCCGCGGCTGCGCACGGCCCTCCCGGCGGGAGGCGCGGGGGGCGGCGGGGCGCGGGTCGGCGCTCCGCCCGCTTGCTCAGAAAGCGAGGTCGAGCGACAGGCGGGCGCCGGTGTCGCCGGCGTCGGTGGCGAGCGCCGAGAGCCGGGCGGCCGCGACCTCGCCCAGGCCGGGATCGACGCGCCGCCAGGTGATCGCGGCCTCCCAGCTCTGCTCGATGTAGAGGGCGTCGCCGGTGAAGCGGGTCTCCGACAGCTCCACGCCCAGCAGGTGCATCGGGCGGATGCCGTCGGGGGCGGAGATCGGCCGCTCCGCCGCCACGGCGTTGCGCATCGCGATGTTGTCGAGGTCGTAGTCGACCCGCCGGCCCGCGTATTCGAAGGGCAGGGTGGTCAGGCTCGAGACGCTGTTGAGCACGCTCACCGAGGTCCCGTCGGCGGCCTGCAGCGTGTAGCGCGAGGCGACCGAGCCGCCGGCGATCCAGGCCGCGCCCGCGTCGGTCTGCGCGCCGAGGCCGCCCTGCGCCATCAGGCCCAGCGTCCAGTTGGGCGTCACCTCGGCCAGCAGGCCGACGCCGGCGGCGCCGTTCAGCCGGTGGGCGCCGCCGGTCGCGGCCCAGCTGACCGGGGCCGAGAACACCACCTGCGCCCGTCCGCCGTAGCCCAGCGGCGCCGCCGCCGTGGCCGTGCCCGAGAAGCCGTCGGGCGCGCCCGCCTCCACGGGCCCCGCGCCCGGCAGGCCGCCCCTTTCGCCGCGCCAGCCCGCGCCGCGGAGGTCCTGGTCGCCGGCGCCCAGGCCGCGGAGCATCATCACCGGGCGCCCGCCGCTCTCGGTCAGGCTGGAGGTGTAGAAGAACGAGTCGATCCCGCCCGTCGCCATCAGGGTCATCGTCGACCAGGGGTTGCCCGCCACCGGGTCCCTCGAATTGTGGGCCGCCGACCACTGCAGGTAGGCGGTCTCGATCGTCGAGCGGTGCTTGCGCCACAGGCGGCGCAGGATCCGCTCGGCGTCGCGCCCGGTCTCGGCGGCGAAGTCGCGGTCGAGCCCCAGCAGCGGCGCGGTCAGGCTCAGGCGGCCCGCGTCCGCGTCGTAGCGCGCGCTCGCCCAGTGCCCGGCCACGTCGATGCGCGCCTCGCCCTCCGGAAGGTGCAGCGCGCGGAGGGAGCCCAGCAGCGTGTCCAGCGACAGGTCCGCCGGCATCTCGAAGTCCGGCGTCGCGCCCGAGGCGGTGATCTGCGCCTTGGGCAGGCGATCCGGCAGGCCGAAAGGCAGGGCGCCGTAATAGGCGCCCGAGACCGAGAACTCCGGCGTGGTCAGCGTGGCGGAAGCGGCGGGAGCGAAGTGGATCGGCCGCCCGGTCGGCGTCGGCTCGGGGAACAGCCACACCGGCTCCTCGCGGCGCAGCTCGCGCAGGGGGCGCGGCAGGCGCGGGCCCCAGCGGCGGGGCGCCTCGGAGAGGGCGCTGCAGCAGGCGCCGTCCCCTGCCGAAGCCGAGGCGTCCTCCGTCCCGTCGGCGGCGGCGGGGACGGCCGTGGCGAGCATGGCCGCGGACAGCACGGCCAGGACCTGAGGCGTTCGGCGGACCATGGGCTCTCGACTCGCAATCACAGCGTTTCCTCTCAGGAAAGAAAGGCCCCAGCCGTAGC
The DNA here is from genome assembly GCF_900113695.1 of Albimonas pacifica. GTDB lineage: Bacteria > Pseudomonadota > Alphaproteobacteria > Rhodobacterales > Rhodobacteraceae > Albimonas > Albimonas pacifica. Next base: position 93,990 of record NZ_FOQH01000006.1, read on the forward strand.
GGAACGTCAACCGATAACGGCGCCTTTCCGCCATGTTCTGCCTCGCAGGCCGTTAGCAACCGATTAATCCCGGGGCGGCCTCCGCCACGGATTCGTCGCCAAGCTTCCTTCGACCGGCGGGCCCGAGTCGGGTTAGCATCGCGCCCTCGTCTCGCCCCTGCCGGAGGTCCGCCGATGCCCAGCATCAACATCGATTTCGTCCAGGATCTGCTGTCGGCCCTGCGCCTGAACGACCGGCCGTGGTCGGGCGCCTCCGGCGGCGCCCCGGACCGGCGGCTGGAGGAGGCCTGCGCGCGGTTGATGAAGCCGGGGGGCGAGGCCTCGCGCATCGCCGCGGCGGCGGAGGCGCTGGAGGCCTGGCAGCGGCTCGACCCCGCCCAGCGCGCCGCCTTCTTCCGCCGGCTGCTCGACGACCTCGGCCCCGACGTCGACGCCCTGCGCGGCGCCTACGCCGCCTGGGAGGCCGCGATGGCCGCGCGCCGGACCGAGGCCCCCGACGCCCCCGAGCAGGAGAGCCCGGAGGCCGCCTTCGCGCGCCTCTTCGAGGCGGTCGAGCCGCGCCGGCAGGGCCTGCTGCGCGCGCTCAACCTCTGCCCGGGGGGCACCATCGCGCTGGTGCGGATGCGCGAGGACCTGCTGGCCGCCGCGAAGGCCGACCCCTCGCTGGCGCCGCTGGACGTGGACTTCGCCCACCTCTTCGCCTCGTGGTTCAACCGCGGCTTCCTGGTGCTGCGCGAGATCGACTGGAACACGCCCGCCGCGATCCTGGAGAAGATCGTCGCCTACGAGGCGGTGCACGAGATCCGCGACTGGGACGACCTGCGCCGCCGGCTGGACCCGGCCGACCGGCGCTGCTTCGCCTTCTTCCACCCCGCCACCGGCGACGAGCCGCTGGTCTTCGTCGAGGTGGCGCTGACCGACGGCGTGCCGGGCGCCATCGCGCCGGTGCTGGAGGGGGGCGGGGCGATGAACCCGCGGGACGCGGACACGGCGGTGTTCTACTCGATCTCCAACTGCCAGGGGGGGCTGAAGGGGGTCACCTTCGGCTCGTTCCTGATCAAGCAGGTGGTGCAGGAACTGTCGCGGGAGCTCCCCAACCTCAAGACCTTCGTCACCCTCTCCCCCGTGCCCGGCTTCGCCGCCTGGCTGGAGCGCACGGCACAGGACGATCCGCTCGCCGCCGACCTGCGCGCGCGCCTCGCCGCCGGCGCCTGGCGCGAGGACGAGGCCGAGCGCAAGGCCCTGGTCCCGCGGATGGAGCGGCGCACGGCGCAGTACCTGCTGGAGGGCAAGCGCCGCGACGGGCGCCCCGAGGATCCCGTCGCCCGCTTCCACCTGGGCAACGGCGCGATGCTGGCCGAGGTGCACTGGCCCGCGGACCTCTCGGACAGCGGCATCGAGCGAGGCTGCGGGGCGATGGTGAACTACCTCTACGACCTCGACCGGATCGAGGCCCGCCACGAGGCCTTCGCCAAGGAGGGCGCGGTGGCCGCGGCGCCGGGCGTGAAGCGCCTGCTGAAGTCGCAGGAGAAGGCGGCCTGAACCCACGCCCGCGCGCCCCGCTCCCGCCCGCCGCCCCGCCGCTCGTCGGTGCGGCGGGTCTGGGAGGCGGCCCTGGGCGGCGGGTCAGGGCAAGGCGGCGACGGGTCCGTGCGGCGCGCGCGGCCGGGGCGCGGACGCTCCCCGGACGACGTTGACGTGAGCGTCCCGTGCGGCGTCGCTTCCCGGCCGACCGGCTTGCAGCGGACGCGGCGAGCCATCAGGATGCCTGCGCGTGTCCGCCCCCCCGCAATCCCGGCCGCCGGTCCCTCGACCGCGCCGGATCGCGCGGGCGGCGGGACGCGCCGCAACGACAGGACGCGCCCTCCGCCCCTCCCTGCGCGAGGGCGCCCCCACGCCAGGGAAGAGACGCACCGAATGCCCGACACCGCCCCGCTGACCATCGAGCCGCTTCCGCTGCCCGAGCACGAGTTCCGCACCCTGCCGGGCCGCATGCGCCGCCACGCGGCCGAGCGGCCCGACCATCCCGCGATCCGCGAGGGCGAGCGGACGCTGACCTGGGCGCAGACCTGCGCGCTGGCCGAGCGGGCGGCGAAGCTGATGATCGCGAAGGGCCTGACCCGGCGCGCCGTCGTCTCGATCGTCGCCGACACGCCGATGGACTATTGCGTGGCCTATCTGGCGGGGCTCGCGGCCGGGGGCTGCGTGGCGCCGATGCCGGTCACCGCCTCGGACGAGACGCTGGCGACCATGATCGCCGACGCCGCGGCGCCCTGCGTGGTCGCCTCCGCCTCCCAGAAGGACCGGGTCGAGGCGATCCTCGCCTCGAAGCCCGAGCTCGCGGGCGTGGCGAAGCTCTCGCTCGACTTCGAGGCCGACGGCTGGACGAAGCTGCTGGACATGGACCTGCCGGCGCCGGCGGCGGGCGAACTGCCGCAGATCGAGCCCGAGGACCTGTTCAACATCATCTACTCGTCGGGCACCACCGGCATCCCCAAGGGGATCGTGCACACGCACCTGTTCCGCTCGCGCCAGATGCCGCGGTTCACGATGAACGGGGTCTCGGGCGAGAGCCGCACCCTGCTGACCACGCCGCTCTATTCCAACACCACGCTGGTCGCGATGATCGCGACGCTCGCCGAGGGCGGCACGGCGACGTTCCTGCCCAAGTGGAACACGCAGACCTGGCTCTCGACCGTCGAGGCCCAGAAGATCACCTGCTGCATGCTGGTGCCGGTGCTGGTGCAGCGCCTGTTCAAGGCCGAGGAACTGGCGAAGACCGACATCTCCTCGCTGGAGCTGACGATCTGCACCTCCTCGCCGCTCGCCGCCGCGACCAAGACCGAGATCATCGCCCGCTGGCCCGGGCGGTTCATCGAGCTCTACGGGCTGACCGAGGGCGGGGTCTCGGCGATGCTCGACCTCAAGGCGTTCCCCGACAAGGCGGGCTCGGTCGGGCAGCCGGCGCTGAACTCGGACCTGGCGATCCTCGACGACGACGACCGGCCCGTGCCCCAGGGCGAGGTCGGCGAGGTGGTCGGCCGCTCGCCCGCGATGATGGCGGGCTACCACGGGCGCAACGACCTGACCGAGAAGGCGCTGATGCGGCTCGAGGACGGGCGGGTGGTGTTCCGCTCGGGCGACCTCGGGCGGATCGACGCGGACGGGTTCCTCTACATCGTGGGCCGCAAGAAGGACATGATCATCTCCGGCGGCTTCAACATCTACGCCACCGACCTCGAGGACGCCCTGCACGCCCATCCCGACGTGACCGAGGTGGGCGTGGTGGGCGCGCCCTCGGAGGAGTGGGGCGAGACGCCGGTGGCGGGCGTGGTGCTGCGCGCGGGCGCGAGCGCCGACGCGCAGGCGATCCTGGACGCGGCCAACGCCAGGCTGGGCAAGACCCAGCGCGTCTCGGCCCTGCACGTGATGGAGGCGCTGCCGCGCAACGCGGTGGGCAAGGTGCTCAAGCCCGACCTGCTGGCGGCGGTGAAGGACCGGGCGCCGGACGCGCGCATGTCGCGCTGAGCGCCGGCCCCGCGGGGCGCCGCGTCGGGCGTCCCGCATGTGGGGGGCGTCCGGCCCGCGGCGCGCGGCGGAGGTCGGGCCTGGGGCGCGGGCCTCGCGAGGCGGGGCTCGCTCGGCCTTGCGCGCCTCGCGGCGCGCGCCGGCGGGCGCCGGCGGGGGCGCTTCTGGAACCCACCCGAGAACAGGCGCTCCCGGCGGGGCGGGGCGCCTGCGCCGGACGGCCGGCGGGGGCGTGGCGTTAGGGTTGGGAAAACGTCTCCCAGTCATGCTAGGCCAAGGCAACGTCCCCCCTCCGGAGGCCTGAATGGAACGCTACAGCGTCTTCGCCCTCACCGCCGTCATGGCCGTCGTCTTCGCGATCCTCGCCGCCTTCGCCCAGATCCTCGCCTGGCAGGTGATCCTGTGGATCGGCTCGGCGGCGATGCTGGCGCTGTTCGTCGTGGGCATCCGCGACCTGGTCCAGACCCGCCACGCGATCCTGCGCAACTACCCCGTCATCGGCCACATGCGCTGGCTGTTCGAGGGCATCCGCCCCGAGATCCGCCAGTACCTGATCGAGAGCGACGAGGACGAGGAGCCGTTCTCGCGCGAGGCCCGCTCGCTGGTCTACCAGCGCGCCAAGAACGTCGAGGACAAGAAGCCCTTCGGCACCCACGAGCATGTCTACGACCCCGGCTACGCCTGGATGACCCACTCGGTCGCCACCAAGCATGTCGAGGACTGGGACTTCCGCGTCGAGGTCGGCGGGCCGGAGTGCCGGCAGCCCTACGAGATCTCGCTCTACAACATCTCCGCCATGTCCTTCGGGGCGCTGTCGGGCAACGCCATCACCGCGCTGAACACCGGCGCGCGGATGGGCGGCTTCGCCCATGACACCGGCGAGGGCGGGATCTCGCGCTATCACCGCGCGGGCGGGGGCGACCTGATCTTCCAGGTCGGGACGGGGTATTTCGGCTGCCGCGACAAGAACGGGAACTTCTCGCCGAAGCTCTTCCAGGAGCAGGCGGCGGACCCGCAGGTGAAGATGATCGAGCTGAAGCTGAGCCAGGGCGCGAAGCCCGGGCACGGCGGCATGCTGCCCGCGGCCAAGATCACCCCCGAGATCGCCGAGGCGCGCCATGTGCCGATGGACGAGGACTGCATCTCGCCGCCCTCGCACTCGGCCTTCTCGACGCCGCTGGAGATGGTCGACTTCCTCGGCCAGCTGCGCGAGCTGTCGGGGGGCAAGCCGGTGGGCTTCAAGCTCTGCATCGGGCACCGGCGGGAGTTCATGTGCATCGTCAAGGCGATGCTGGAGACGGGGATCTATCCTGACTTCATCGTGGTCGACGGCTCGGAAGGGGGCACGGGGGCGGCGCCGCTGGAGTTCTCCAACCACATGGGCATGCCGCTGCAGGACGGGCTGGCGATCGTGCACAACACCCTGATCGGGGCGGGGGTGCGCGACCGGATCCGCATCGGCGCCTCGGGCAAGGTGGTCTCGGCCTTCGACATCTGCCGCACGATGGCGATGGGGGCCGACTGGTGCAACTCGGCTCGCGGCTTCATGTTCGCGGTCGGCTGCATCCAGGCCCAGGCCTGCCACACCAACGAGTGTCCGGCCGGCGTCGCCACCCAGGACAAGCTGCGCCAGCGGGCGGTGGACGTGACCGACAAGTCCGTGCGGGTGGCGAACTTCCACCGCAACACGCTGAAGGCCGTGGCGCACATGATCGGGGCGGCGGGGCTGGAGCATCCGGGCGAGATCAGCCCCTATCACTTCAACTTCCGCCAGAAGATGGGCGAGACCATCGAGGGCGACCTGATCTTCAACCCGATCCCCGAGGGCAGCCTGCTGGACGGCACCTGCGAGGTCGAGGCGCTGATGTCGCGCTGGCGGCGCGCGCGCGCCGACAGCTTCGAGCGGCCCGAGCGCATCGCCTCCCACCGTCCCGGCCACAAGGTGCGCCGCGCGGTCGAGCGCGCCCCGGCCGAGCCTGCGGCCGGCGGCGGCGGAGACGCGGTCCGGGCGAAGGCCTGAGCGGGCCGGTCGGGCGCCCCGCGCGCCGCTGCGCGGCCCGCGAGCCCGCCCGCCCGGCCCGACGCCTTGCGGGAACCATCGGGGCGGGAACCATCGGGGCGGGATCCATCGGGGCGGGATCTATCGGGGAGCGACCGCGCAGGCCCTCCGGCGCGAGTCCTTGATCTCGGCCTCCGCGAGCGGGCACGGGCGCCGCGCCGACGGGGCGTCGAGCTCCTGTGGCCAGGCGGGCAGGGGCGGGGGGCTTGTCGAGACGCCGCCGCCGCTGTCCGACCGTTCCGGCCGACTGCGGGGTCGGTCGCGGACACGGGGCATTGCGCCGGGTCGGGGCCGGCCCCCGGGCGACGCCGCCGGGTCGTGACGGGTCCTCGGGCGCCGGCGCCCGAGCGGGGCCGGGCGACCGCGGCTCAGACCAGCTTTTCGAGGAAGCCCGCGAGGTCGTCGGTCTGGTGCTGGACGTGGGGCGGCGCCTCCGCCTCGCCGGCGGCGGGATCGACCCAGACCGTCTCCAGGCCCAGCTCGCGGGGGGCGCGGAGGTTGCGGGGGTCGTCCTCGAACATCGCCGCGCGCTTCGGGTCCAGCCCGTCGGCGCCGAAGATGCGGGTGTAGGCGGCGGGCGCCGGCTTGGGGGTGTAGAAGGCGCTCTCCACCCCGTAGAACGCCTCGAACAGGTCCTCGATGCCGATCGCCTCGGTCACCTGCCGGGCGTAGCGCGCGGTGCCGTTGGTGTAGACGATCGAGCGGCCGGGCAGGGCCGCGATCGCCGCCCGCAGGCGGGCGTTGCGCTTCAAGGGCGCGAAGTCGATGTCGTGCACGAACTCCAGGAACGGGTCCGGGTCGATGCCGTGATGGATCATCAGCCCCGCCAGCGTGGTGCCGTGGTCGTGCCAGTAGGCGCGGCGCAGGCGGCTCGCCTCGGCCTCGTCCACCCCCAGCTCGCGGATCACGAAGGCGGCGATCTTCGCCTCGATCTGGTCGAACAGCCGCTCCTGCGGGGGGTAGAGCGTGTTGTCGAGGTCGAACACCCAGGTCTCCACCCGTGCGAAGGCGCGGCGGAGGGCGTCGGGATCGGGGTCGGGGGAAAGCGTGGCGAGGCTCATGGCGCGGCGATAGCATCCGCCCGCCGCCGCGTCCATCGACGCGCCGCCGCGGGCCCCTGCGGTTGCGGGCGGCGCGGGCCGCCCCACATTGATCCTCAACCAGAACGGAACACGGACGGAGGACCGGCATGCACGCGGCGGACGAATGGCGCGGGGCGCAGGGCAGGCGCTGGGCGAAGGGCGCCGAGGCGCAGGACCGGTTCCTCGCCCCGTTCGGCGAGGCCGCGATGACCGCCCAGGGCCCGGTCGCGGCGCTGCGCGTGCTCGACCTGGGCTGCGGGGCGGGGGCCACCACCGTGCAGCTCGCGCAGGCGGGGGCGCGGGTCACCGGCCTCGACGTCTCGCCCGACCTGGTTGCGATGACCCGCGCGCGGATCGCGGCCGCCGGCCTCTCCGGGGAGGCCGCCGAGGCGGTGGAGGCGGACGCCGCCCTCGCCCCGCCGCCCGGCCCCTACGACCGGCTGTTCTCCCGCTTCGGCTGCATGTTCTTCGACGCCCCCGAGCCCGCCTGGCGCACCCTGCGCCGGAGCATGGCGCCCGGCGGCTGGCTGACCGCGGTCGCCTGGCGGACGCTGGAGGAGAACGAGTGGGCCTCGCTGGGCTTCGCCGCCGCGCGCGAGGCCTTCGAGGAGGCGGGCGAGCCCTTCGCCCCCGCCGCGCCCCCCGGCGCGCCGGGACCCTTCGGCTGGGGCGACCCGCAGGTCGTGCGCCCCTGGCTGGAGGGGGCGGGCTGGCGGGAGGTGGCCTTCGCGCCCCTCGACCTCTCGACGCCCGCCGCCGCGCCCGACGACCCCGACCCGGTGGAGAGCGCGACGACCCGCGCGCTCGAGTCCGGTCCCGTCGCCGGGCGCCTGCGCGACGCGCCCGAGGCCCTGCGCGAGGCGGCCGCGGCGCGCCTGCGCGCGCGCTTCGCCGAGCGGGCCGCGCCGGGGCGCCTGGAGCTCGCCTGCGGCGCCTGGATCGTCACCGCGCAGGCCTGAGCCGGCTGGCCGTCCGTTCATCCGCAAACGTGCAATCGCGTCCCGCGCAGTGGGCGTTGCGGGCCGAAGCTGACGCAGCGTCCCGCAGCGTCCAATTGATCCGTGAGATCAACTTCACCTCCCATCTACTTGAGTGCGCGAGCTTTTGGCGAAACGTGGCCACAACAGGGCAACCATGGCGGCGAAACCCATGTAATTAACGCATTTTCGCGTGACCGGGCCGCCGGGTTGGGTTAACCTGCTTGCCAATACAACAAGGCGCGGACGGCGAAACAAAAAGACCGGCGCGTCGGTGAATCGAGCGGCAACCGACCCATCCCAAATCCGCGTGTCCGGGGGACTTCGTCCCGCGCGAACGCGCAAGCCCGAGGCAGGCGGCTCGGGGCGGGTCCAGAACATACAGGCGGGCGACATGTCCCTCACTCTCATGATTCCGGAGCAGACCGAGCTGTCTCCGCGCATCACCGTCTTCGGCGTGGGCGGGGCGGGCGGCAACGCCGTCAACAACATGATCGAGCAGGCGCTGGACGGGGTCGACTTCGTCGCCGCCAACACCGACGCGCAGGCGCTGCAGCAGTCCAAGGCCACGCGCCGCATCCAGCTGGGCACCACCGTGACCCAGGGCCTGGGCGCGGGCGCGAAGCCGCAGGTCGGCTGCTCGGCCGCCGAGGAGTCGATCGAGGAGATCGTCGAGAGCCTGCACGGCGCGCACATGTGCTTCATCACCGCCGGCATGGGCGGCGGCACCGGCACCGGCGCCGCCCCGGTCATCGCCCGCGCCGCGCGCGAGATGGGCGTGCTGACGGTCGGCGTGGTCACCAAGCCCTTCCACTTCGAGGGCGCGCGCCGCATGCGCTTCGCCGAGGCGGGGATCGAGGAGCTGCAGCGCGTCGTCGACACGCTGATCATCATCCCCAACCAGAACCTGTTCCGCCTGGCCAACGAGCGCACCACCTTCGCCGAGGCCTTCATGATGGCCGACGACGTGCTCTACCAGGGCGTCAAGGGCGTCACCGACCTGATGGTCCGCCCCGGCCTGATCAACCTCGACTTCGCCGACGTCCGCTCGGTGATGGACGAGATGGGCAAGGCGATGATGGGCACCGGCGAGGCCGCGGGCGATGATCGCGCCGTGCAGGCCGCCGAGAAGGCCATCGCCAACCCGCTGCTGGACGAGATCAGCCTCAAGGGCGCCCGCGGGGTGCTGATCAACATCACCGGCGGCTACGACCTGACGCTGTTCGAGCTCGACGAGGCCGCCAACCGCATCCGCCAGGAGGTCGACCCCGACGCCAACATCATCGTCGGCTCGACGCTGGACCCCGACATCGACGGCGTGATGCGCGTCTCGGTCGTGGCCACCGGCATCGAGGCCGAGGAGACCGTGCGCGACATCCCGCGCCCGGTGCGCGCCGCCGACGCCCGCCCGCTGGAGGTCGCGCCCGCGGCCGAGCCGGTCGCCGCCCAGGCCCAGCCCGCGCCGCAGCCGGTCGCCCAGCCGACCCCGGTCGCCCGCGTGCATGACTTCGACGAGCGTCCGCTGGCCGAAGCGCCCGCCGCCGCCCCCGAGGCCGCGCCCGCCAACCGCTTCGAGCAGGACGGCGCCTTCATCGCTCCCGCCGCCCAGTCGGCGGAGGAGGCCGAGGCCGAACCGGCGCCCGCCGCCGCCGCGCCCCGCGTCGCCGGCGAGCCCACGCCCGAGACGCTGGCCCGCCTGCAGGCCGCCGTCTCGCACCCGGCCGATCCCGCGGCGCGCCGGCGCGAGACCCCGGCCGCCCAGCCGACGCCCGCCGCGCGTCCGGCGCCCGCGGCCCAGCCCGCCGCGCGCCAGGAGACCCGCTTCGGCATCAACAGCCTGATCCACCGCATGACGGGCTCGGGCGACTCCTCCGCCCGTCCCGCCAGCCGCGAGCCCAGCCTGCACGGCCGGGGCGACGACCAGGCCGAGGCCGACCGCCAGCGCGAGATCCCGGCCTTCCTGCGCCGCCAGGCCAACTGAGCCTCCGCCGCCGGCCCTGCGGGGCCGGCGACGCCGCGCCGACCCCTGCCGCCCGGCCTCGCGCGATCGAGGCCGGGCGGTTTCGCGTTCGGGCCGCCTCCGGCCCGTCGCGAGGAGGGGATCGAGGGGGGTCGCGCGACCCCGGTCTGTTCATGTAGTCTGTTCATCTTGATTGATCCGACGGGCGCCGGGACCGCCCGCATGCCGGCTTGGGGGAGACGATGTTCGAGGTGCTCGTGGGCGTTTTCGCCATCGCCGCGATCGGCTTTCTGGCCGCCGCGGCGGCCCTGGTGCGCCCGTTCAGGCCTTTCGGCACCCGCCTGAGCGCGCTGCGGGGCGTGGGACTGAGCTTCCTGTGCGCGGTCGCCGCGATGTTCGGCGCGGCGATCCTGACCGACGCGCCCGTGCGCCTCGACCCCGGCGAGGACCGCTCCGCGCTGAACGTCGACGACCAGCTCGTCGCCGTGCCCGTCGAGCGCGACGCGGCCGGGCGCACCCGCGCCGAGCGCGTCGCGGCCGAGGCCGCCGCGCTCGCCGCCTCGCGCGCGGCCGAGGCGGCCGAGGCGACGCCCGCCGCCCTCGCCGCGCCCGGCCCGGCGGCCGCGGCCCCCGCGCCGCCCCCGGCCGCGGTGGGCGCGCTGATGGCCGCGATCGACGCCGCGAAGTGGCAGGCCGCCTCCCGCGGGCTCGCCGAGCTGCGCGGCGGCGGCTTCGACCTCGGCGAGACCCTGGTCGCGGCCGAGCGCGCGGCCCGCGCGCGGGTGCGCGGCGTCCCGCCCTCCGACCCCGCCTCGGCCCGCGACGGCTACCTGCTGCTCGCGGCCCTCGACCCCGCCGACGCCACCTATCCCGAGAAGGCCGAGAGCTTCGCCGCCGCCGCCGAGCGGGTGGAGACGGTGGACCTCGTCGACCGGCTCGACCGGCGCGAGGACGAGGACGGGACGATCTGGCTCGAGCATCCCGACCGCCCCCGCGCCCTCGGCGACCGTTCGACCGTCACGCTCGCCATCGGCCGCAAGGGCGACGGGCCGCCGTGGCTGGAGATGCGCACCGTCTACGCGGGCCGGAGCTGGCTGTTCGTGGACCAGGTGAAGGTCTCCCACGGCGGGACCACCGACACCCTCGCCTTCGGCTGGTTCGAGCGTCAGCAGGGCGCCGCCGCCTACGAGTGGCGCGACGAGCGCCCCGACCCCGGCCAGGTCGAGATCCTGCGCCGGCTGGCCCGGGCCGACGACGCGATCCTGCGCTTCCAGGGCATGCAGGAGGGGCGCGACGAACCCTTCCCCCGCGCCGACCGCGCCGCGCTGGCCGATATGCTCGAGGCCTGGGACGCCCTGCGGGCCGACTGATCCCGCCCGCGCGGCCGCAGTTTCCCGCCCCCTCCGCGAGCCTGAAAACGCCGACGTCCCAAGGACTTGCCGCGCTGCGTGAGGCCCTGTCGCAAAGCGTTGCAAAGCTTGATTTGTATGGAAACCCCCATGGGCCTACCTGCAGGTCAACAAAGAAGTCGGCGACAGACTTCCCGGCAGGCGAGCAGTGAGAGAGAGGGCGAGACAGTGCAGGCCACCGTCAGATCGGCGATCGAGTTCCGCGGCTTCGGCCTCCATTCCGGCCGGCCCGTCCGGCTGCGCATCCTGCCCGCCTCCGTCAACTACGGCATCTGGTTCAAGCGCGTGGACGTCGACGCCGACGGCTCCGGCCGCGACTCCATGATCCACGCCCGCTGGGACCTGGTGGCCGACACCCGCCTGTGCACGGTGATCCGCAACCGCGACGGCGTCTCCGTCTCGACGATCGAGCATGTGATGGCCGCGCTCGCCGGCTGCGGCGTGACCAACGCGCTGGTCGAGATCGACGGGCCGGAAGTGCCGATCATGGACGGCTCGGCCGTGGCCTTCGCCGAGGCGATCCGCGGCGCCGGCCTCGTCGGCCTGCGCGGCGAGGCCCGCGCGATCCGCATCCTCAAGCCCATCGAGGTCGAGGACAACGGCCGCCTGGCCCGTCTGGAGCCCGCGGACAACTTCGAGATCGACTTCGGCATCGACTTCGAGGACGCCGCCATCGGCGCCCAGTCGCTGACCCTGACGCTGGTCAACGGCGCCTTCATGGAGCATCTGGCCGACTGCCGCACCTTCTGCCGCCAGGCCGAGGTCGAGGCGATGCAGAAGGCCGGGCTGGCGCTGGGCGGCTCGCTCGACAACGCCATCGTGGTGGACGGCGACACGGTGCTGAACCCCGGCGGCCTGCGCCGCCCGGACGAGTTCGTGCGCCACAAGATGCTCGACGCCGTGGGCGACCTCGCGCTCGCCGGCGCGCCGATCATCGGCCGCTACGTGGGCCGCCGCGCGGGCCACGAGATGAACAACAAGGTGCTGCGCGCGCTGTTCGCCAACCCCGACGCCTGGCGCGTCGAGGTGGCGGCCGAGCCGACCCGCCACGGCCTGGGCCTCGGCCTGCGCGCCGCCGCCTGAGGCCGCCGGCGCCGCGCCTGACGCCGACCCCCGATCCCCGGCCGCGCGACCCGATCGCGCGGCCGTTCTCTTTTCCGGCAGGGCCCAAGGGATGTCGCTTCCCGCATCGCGCCGCGCCTCGACCCGGGGGGCCCCGCACCCGATCCGCGGCCGCGCCCGGCCCGTCGCGCGCATCCCGCGTCGGCGGCCGGCATGAGCGGTCCGCGCACGATCGTCGTCGGCGCCGGCGTGATCGGCGCCGCCTGCGCCTGGGCGCTGGCCCGCGCCGGCGCGCAGGTCACGCTGGTCGAGGCCGCCGCCGCCCCGGGGCAGGGCTGCTCGGCCGCCTCCTTCGGCTGGCTCAACCTCTCGGTCTCCGGGCCCGGCGACGATCTCGAACTGCGCGCCCGGGCGCTCGCCGCCGCCCGCGCGGCCCCCGGCTTCGCCGACCGCCGCGGCGCCCTGGTCTGGGAGCAGGCCCCCGAGGCGACCGAGGCGCTCTTCGCCCGCCTGCGCCCCCACGATCCCGCCGCCCGCATGGTCGCCGCCGCCGAGGCCGCCGCGCTGGCGCCCGAACTGCGGGCCCCGCCCGCGCTCGCCGTCTTCGCCCCCGACGAGGGCGCGGTGGAGCCGACGGAGACCGCGGCCCTCCTCCTCGCCGCGGCCCGCGCGTCGGGCGCGCTGGGTCTCCTCCAGGCCCCGGTGCAGAGCCTGTTGGAGCGCTCGGGCCGGGTCGCGGGCGTGGTGCTGGGCGGTCCCGATCCGCGCCAGCTCGAGGCCGACCACGTGGTGCTGGCCGCGGGCGCGGCCTCCGCCCGGCTGCTGGCGCCGCTCGCCCCCGAGGCGGCGGCGGGGCTGGGCCTCTCGCCCTCGGTGCTGGTGCGGGTTCCCGGCGGCCGGGCGCTGTCGCGAATCCTCTGCGGGCCCGAGCTCGAGGCCCGCGCCACCCCCTGCGGCGACGGCGTCGCGCCCGGCGCCGCGATCGTGACCGCCGAGGATCCGCCCGCCGACGCCGCCGACCCCGCCGCCCTGCGCGCCTTCGCCGAGCGGCGGGCCGAGGCCCTGCGCGACCTGCTGCACACGCCCTTCGCGCCGCGCGCCGGGGCGCCCGCCCGCGCGCTGCTGGCGCAGCGCCCGATGCCCGCGACGCGGCCGTTCGCGCCGCTGGACGCGGGCGTCGCCGGCCTGACGCTCGCCTGCGCCCATCCCGGGGTGATCTTCGCGCCCTTCCTCGCCGCGCGCGTCGCCGCGCGGGTCGCGGGGCGCGCGGCATGAGCCTGCGCAGGGCAGGGCGCCGCTGCGTTCCGGGCCGTCGCGGGGCGCCAACCGGCCCCGCGGCTTCTCGGCGCCCTTGCGGCTCCCCGCCCCAAGGCCGTAAACCCTTAGCGCGCGCCCGGACCCCGGGGCCGGCGCAGACGACCACCTGACGTCGGACCAAAGGAACAGCGATGATCCGCCGCCCCGCGCTCGCCCTCATGGCCCTGCTGGCGCTCGCCGCCTGCTCCGACGACGGGTCCGACGATCCGTTCTACGATCCCTATTCGCAGCGCACCGCCGCCTCGATCTTCGCGGAGGGCGAGTCGCAGCTCAACTCCGGCGACCCCGTCGACGCCGCCCACACCTTCGAGGAGTTGGAGCGCGTCCACCCCTATTCCGAGTGGTCCAAGCGCGCCATGATCATGGCCGCCTACGGCTACTACCAGGGCGGCGAGTACGACAGCGCGGTCACCGCCGCGCAGCGCTACATCGCCTTCTTCCCCTCCGACCAGGACGCGGCCTACGCCCAGTACCTGATCGGCATGTCCTTCTACGACCAGATCGTCGACGTGCAGCGCGACCAGGGCTCGACGCTCCGCGCGATCCAGGAGTTCGAGGAGGTGGTGCGCCGCTACCCCAACTCCGACTACGCCCGCGAGGCGCGCCTGAAGATCGATCTCGCCCGCGACCAGATGGCGGGCAAGGAGATGACCATCGGCCGCTACTACCTAGGCCAGAACAACTACATCGCCGCGATCAACCGCTTCAAGACGGTGCTGGCGCTCTACCAGACCACCTCCCACGCGCCCGAGGCGCTGTACCGGCTGGTGGAGGCGTACCTGAGCCTCGGCATCAACTCCGAGGCGCAGACCGCCGCCGCGATCCTGGGCTACAACTTCCCGGGCTCCGAGTGGTATGCCGGCGCCTACGACCTGATGCAGGGCGCCGACATCGCGCCCTTCGAGGATCGCGAGAGCTGGATCTCGAAGCTGTTCCGGCGGGTGACCACCGGCGACACGATCTGATCGCAAGCCCATGCTTCGGTCGCTGGAGATCCGCGACATCGTCCTGATCGAACGGCTGGACCTGGAACCCGGGTCCGGCCTGAACGCCTTGACCGGCGAGACCGGGGCCGGCAAGTCGATCCTGCTCGATGCGCTGGGCCTCGCGCTCGGCGCCGGCGGGCGCGCCGACATGCTGCGCGCCGGGGCCTCGGAAGGCGCCGTCGCCGCCGTCTTCGACTTCCCCCTCGACCACCCCGGCCGCGAGATCCTGGCCGAGGCCGGCCTCTCGGCCGAGGACGACGAGGTGATCCTGCGCCGCCGCCTCTCCGGTGGCCGCCTCACCGGCTTCGTCAACGGCCAGCGCGCCCCCGCCGAGGTGCTGCGCGCGCTCGGCGAGACGCTGGTCGAGATCCACGGCCAGCACGACGACCGCGGCCTTCTCAACCCCCGCGGCCACCGCGCCATCCTCGACGCCTTCGCCGGCAGCCTGCCCCTGGTGGACGAGACCCGCGCCGCCTGGGACGCCATGCGCCGCGCCGACATGGCGCTGGAGACCGCCCGCGCCGAGGCCGAGGCCGCCGCCCGCGACGCCGAGTTCCTGCGCCACGCCGTCGAGGAACTGGGCAAGCTCGCCCCCGAGGCCGGCGAGGACGAGGCGCTCGACGCCGAGCGCCGCCTGATCAGGTCCGCCGCCAAGATCCGCGAGGACGTGGCCCGCGCCAACCAGGCGCTCGGCGCGGACGAGGGCGCCGAGGGCCGGATGCTCGACGCGATCCGCTGGCTCGACGGGGCCGCCGACGCGGCCGAGGGTCGTCTCGAAGGCGCGCTCGCCGCCCTCGACCGCGCCATGGCCGAGCTCGGCGAGGCCCAGGTCGGCGTCGAGGCCGCGCTCGATGCGCTCGCCTTCGATCCCGGCCGGCTCGAGATGGTGGAGGAGCGCCTCTTCGCGATCCGCGGCCTTGCGCGCAAGCATGGCGTCGCGCCCGACGACCTGCCCGCGCTGTCCGAGAGCTTCGCGACCCGCCTCGCCGCCATCGACGGCGCCGAGGCGCAGATCGCCGACCTCGAGCACGAGGCCGCCGCCGCCCGCCGCGCCTACGAGGCGGCGGCAGCCAGCCTCACCGAGGCGCGCGCCGGGGCCGCCGGCCGCCTCGACGCCGCC
This sequence comes from Albimonas pacifica, assembly GCF_900113695.1. Taxonomy (GTDB): domain Bacteria; phylum Pseudomonadota; class Alphaproteobacteria; order Rhodobacterales; family Rhodobacteraceae; genus Albimonas; species Albimonas pacifica. The sequence continues at coordinate 109,490 of NZ_FOQH01000006.1, forward strand.
GTGACCGGCGAGCTCGCCCCCCTCAAGCTGGAGCGCGCCCGCTTCGCGACCGAGGTCGCCCCCGGCGCCCCCGGCCCCGAGGGCGTCGACCGGGTGGAATTCCGCCTCGCCGCCAACCCCGGCGCGCCGGCGGGCCCGCTGGCGCGCGTCGCCTCGGGGGGCGAGCTCTCGCGCGTGCTGCTGGCCCTGAAGGTATGCCTCTCGGGCGCGGCCGAGGGCCGTGCGATGATCTTCGACGAGATCGACCGCGGCGTCGGCGGCGCCACCGCCGCCGCCGTCGGCGCCCGCCTCGCGGCGCTGGCCGCCTCCGGCGCGCAGGTCCTGGTGGTCACCCATTCCCCCCAGGTCGCCGCCCGCGCCGACCGCCACTTCCGCATCGAGAAATCCGTCGCCGACGGCCGCACCCGCACCGACGTCCACCGCCTCCCCGACCCCGAGCGCGAGGCCGAGATCGCCCGCATGCTCGCCGGCGAGACGGTCACCGACGCCGCCCGCGAGGCCGCCCGCGCCCTCCTCGCGGGCTGAGCCCACCCCCCGCCGCCTGCCGCCCCGCAGATCGCCCGGGCGCCCCTTCGCGACGCCGGCAGCCCTCGCAAAGCGCCTGTTCTCCGGAGCCGTCTCTCGCGGATGCCGCCCGGAGCGACTCGGCCCCCGGGGTCAAGGATCGCGCAGCGACCGCGCGAAGCGCGGCTTGTCCTTGACCCCGGGGGCCGAGTCGCTCAGGCATCGCAAGCGAGAGACGGATCCGGAGGACAGGCGCGGGCTTGTTCTTGGGTGAGTCAGGAGCCCGCCGGAGGCTCCCGCCCCCGACGCTCCGCCCCGACGCACGCAGCAAGCGGGCCGCAGCCAAGCCCGCCCGCAGGGCGCCTGCGGACCCGCCCCTCAACCGAAGGCGAAGCCGCCGCCCGCCTCCGCCGGCGCCGTCCGGATCAGGCGCGAGGTCAGCACCGCCGCCTGCCGGTGCACCACGGCCTTCTGGTAGTCCGGGTTCATCATCATCTCGATGAAGGCCGAGGCGGCGGGATAGGCGGCGACGAAGACCTCGTCCCAGCGTTCGTCCTGCGGCCCGATCAGCACCGTGCGGAAGCCGCCGCGCCAGACGATCCGGCCGCCGAGCCCTGCGAAGACCGGCCCGCTCTCGCGCCCGTACTCGGCGTAGGCCTGCGCCCCGGTCAGCCCGCGGCCCGCCAGCGCGTGCCCCTCGGGGTAGGCGGCGCTCTCGCGGAACCGGACCAGGTTCAGCATCTGCACCGGCTCGTCGCGGGGCAGGGCCTTGAAGGCCTCCCACTGGGCGCGGTCGGGGTCGACGCAGCGGTCGGGGCTGGGGGCGTCGGTCATTCGGATCTCTCCTCCCGTTGCGGGGCGTTCCGCCCCTTGCTTCCCGGGAGTCCTAGCGCCCTGCGCGCGCCGAGGCGAGCCGTCGCGCTCAGGCGTAGCGGGCGCCGCCCAGGCCCTCGGGCCCGGCGAGCATCGTCTCGGCCCCCTCGACCACGTCGGTGTTCTGCACGGCGACGAGCCGCCAGCCCGCCGCCCCCGCCTGCGCCACGAACAGCAGCATCGCCCGCCGCGCCCCGGCCACGGAGCCGTCGGGCGCCCGCTGCCCCTCCATGCGCACCCGCGCCCGGACGAGCGCCGCGCGGGGCCCCAGCGCCCGGGTCTCCAGCCGCTCCTCGGTCAGGACGGCGGAGGCGAAGTAGGAGCTGAAGGCGACGCCGTGGACGCGGGCGATGCGCTCGGCCCCGTGCCACCACAGGCCGGTCACGTTGACGAAATCCGCGTCCGGGGCGAAGAGCGCGCCCAGCGCCGCCGCGTCATGCGCCGACCAGGCGGCGAGGAAGGCGCGGGCGAGGCGCGCGGCCTCGGCCCGCGCAGCCTCGCAGGCGGTCTCCTCGGCGGCCGCCTCTTCCATCAGTTCAGGTCCAGCATCTTGCCCGGGTTGAGGATCCCCTGCGGGTCCAGCGTGCGCTTGATCTGGGCCATCACGCCCAGCGCCTCGCCATGCTCGGCCTCCATGTAGGCCTTCTTGCCGACGCCGATCCCGTGCTCGCCCGAGACGGTGCCCCCCAGCCGCAGCGCGGTCCTGGCGAGCTTCGCGGCCACCTCCTTCACGCGGACCAGCTCCTCGGGGTCCTCCGGGTCGAAGTAGAGGCCGGCGTGGAAGTTGCCGTCGCCCACGTGGCCGATCAGCCCGCCGGTCAGCCCGGCCGCCTGCATGTCGCGGCGCGCCTCGATCACCGCTTCGGCGAGGCGCGAGATCGGCACGCAGACGTCGGTCGAGATGCCCCGGCATCCCGGCCGTAGCGCCCGGCCGGCGTAATAGAAGTTGTGGCGCGCGTGCCAGAGCTTCGCGCGCTCCTCGGCGTTGGTGGTCCACTTGAAGTCGCCGCCGCCGTGCTCGGCGGCGATCTCGCCGAAGATCGCCGCCTGCTCCTTCACGCCCTCGGGGGTGCCGTGGAACTCGACGAACAGATGCGGTTTCTCGGGCAGGGACATCTTGGCCCAGGCGTTGACCGCGCCGATCGACCATTCGTCCACGTATTCGATGCGCGCCATCGGCACGCCCATCTGGATGGTCTGGATCACCGCGGCGACCGCGCCCTCGGGGCTGTCGAAGGCGCAGGTGGCGGCCGAGATCCCCTCGGGCGTGCCCCACAGCTTCACCGTCAGCTCGGTGATGATCCCCAGCGTGCCCTCGGAGCCGACCAGCAGCGCCTTGAGGTCGTAGCCGGTCGAGGACTTGCGTGCGCGCGAGCCCGCCCGGATGATCCGCCCGTCGGCCAGCACCGCCTCCAGCGCCAGCACGTTGTCGCGCATGGTCCCGTAGCGCACCGCGTTGGTGCCCGAGGCCCGTGTCGCCGCCATCCCGCCCAGCGTGGCGTTGGCGCCCGGATCGACCGAGAAGAACAGGCCCGTGGCGCGCAGGTGCTCGTTGAGCGCCTCGCGGGTGATGCCGGGCTGGACGACGGCGTCCATGTCCTCGGCATGCACCTCCAGCACGCGGTCCATGCGGGTCATGTCGAGGGAGATCCCCCCCTTCACCGCCAGCGCGTGCCCCTCGAGGCTGGTGCCCACGCCCCAGGGCACGATCGGGCAGCCCTGCGCCGCGCAGATCTTCACGATCTCCGAGACCTCCTGCGTGCTCTGCGGGAACGCCACCGCGTCGGGCAGGACGTCGGGGTGCCAGCTCTCGTCGCGCCCGTGCAGGTCGCGCACCGAGTCGGCGGTGGACAGGCGATCGCCCAGGAGGGTCCTGAGCTGCTCGACGGCGGTCTGGATGGTCATGGCGTCCTCCCTGCGGCGGCGGACGATAGACCCGCGGCCGGGAGAAGAAAAGCGGGGCCGCCTCAGCCCGCCCGCGGCGGGCCGCCCTGGAGCAGGCCGCGGGCGGCGGCCTCGACCAGGGCGTCGGTGTTCACCGGAACCTCGGTCACCTCGTAGTCGCCGTCGATCAGCAGGGTCGAGACCCCGTGCACGAAGGTCCACAGCATGATTGCGAGGCGCATCGCGGGCTCCGAGCCCGGCTCGAGCCCCGAGGCCTCGGCCACGTCCCCGATCACCACCTGGAAGCAGGCCTTGGCCTCCAGCCCGTAGTCCTCGTCCGAGGGGGAGATCAGCTCCCGCTTCATGCCGAACATCACCCGGAACAGGCCCGGGTTGGCGGCGGCGAAGGCGACGTAGGCCTTGCCGATCTCGGCCACCCGCGCCTCGCCCGGATCCGCGACGCCGTCGTGCGCGGCCTGCATCGCCGCGCGCAGCTCGTCGAAGCCGATGTCGCACAGCGAGCGGAGGATGTCGTTGCGGTCGGCGAAATGCTTGTAGGGCGCCGCCGTCGAGACGCCGGCCATCCGGCAGGCCTTGGACACCGACATGCGGTCGGCGCCGTCGCGCTCCACCAGCTCGCGCACCGCGCCCAGCAGGGCGTGGGCGAGATCGCCGTGGTGATAGCGCGCACGCTCGCGCGGCGCCGGCGCCTGGGGCGCCGGCGGGGAAGAATCGGTCGGGAGATCGGACGCATCGGCCATTTTCGGCCTCATTTTTCGCTGCTCGAGGCTTGCAATGCAAGTTAGTGTCTCTAACATAAGTTAGCAACGCTAACATCGCGTGGAGAGAGTCGATGACCGCCGAGCGCCCCGCCCCCGACGCGGCCCCCCCCGACGCGGACCCCGCCGACGCATCCGCCCGCCGGCCCGGCTTCGGCCGGCGCCTCGCCCGCGGCGCGGGCCGGCTGACCCTCTCCGCCGGGCTCGCCGCCGGGGCCGGCGTCGCCGCCGTCCTCGGCGCCCAGGCCCTGCAGGAGCGCAACGCGCCGGCCGAGGCGATCGCCGTCTCCGCCCCCACCGCCGCCCCCGTGGTCGCCGCCCGGCGGGCGGAGGGCCTGCGGGTCGAGACCCGCAGGCTGGGCGTCGTCGAGCCCGCCCGACAGGTTCAGGCCGCCTTCGACCTCTCCGGAACGGTCGAGACGGTGGCGGTGCAGGAGGGGGACCGCGTGCAGGCGGGCCAGCTCCTCGCCCGGCTCGACGGCGCCCGCATCCGCGCCCGCATCGCCGAGCTCGAGGCCCAGCGCGCCGCGGCCGAGGCGCAGGCCGAGCTCGCCCGCCTGACGCTCGAGCGGCAGGAGACGCTGCGCGCGCGCGGCTTCGCCTCCGACCAGCGCTGGGACGAGGCGCGGCTGGAGGCGGACCGCATCGCGGCCTCGCTCCGTCAGATCGACGCCGGCCTTCGCGCGGCGCGCATCGACCTCGACCATTCCGAGCTGCGCGCGCCCTTCGCGGGCGAGATCGCCTCCCGCTCGGTCGACGAGGGGGCCGTGGTCTCCGCCGGCCAGCCGATCATCGAGCTGATCGAGGTCGACCGCCCCCGGGTGCGCGTGGGCCTGCCCGAGGCCGCCGCCGCCCGCCTCACCCCCGGCACGCTGATGCAGGTGGAGATCGACGGCCGTCGCCTGACCGCGGCGGTCGCGGCCGTGCGCCCCGACGTCGACCCCGCCACCCGCACCCGCGCCGCCCTGCTGGACCTGCTGGTCCCCGCCGGCAGCCGCGTCGCCTACGGCGCCGCCGTCTCGGTGATCGTCGAGCGCACGCGCGACGAGGCGGGCTTCTGGCTTCCCGTCGCCGCGCTGCGCGAGGGGGGCAAGGGCCTGTGGACGGTGCTGACCGTCGCCGAGCGCCCCGGCGGCCCGGTGGCGGGCGTCGAATCCGTCGAGATCCTGCATGTGGACGGCGAGCGCGCCTTCGTGCGCGGCACGCTTTCGCCCGGCGACCTGGTGGTGGCCGCCGGCGCCCACAAGCTCGCCCCCGGCCTGCGCCTCGCGCCCGAGGAGATCCCGCTCGCCAAGGCGCTGGGGGACCACGCCCCCGCCGCCCTCGCCTCCGCCGACTGACCGCCGCGCCCGAGGCTCCGGGCCCGGCCCGGGGCGCGCGGGCCTGTCCCCCGCCCCGCGAGCCGCCAACGGAGCCCGCCATGCGCACGCTGTTCTACCGCCAGGCCCGCCTCACGGCGCTCGCGATCCTGGTGCTGGTCGCCGCCGGGGCCTCGGCCTTCCTGACCATCGGCCGGCAGGAAGACCCCACCATCACCAACATCTTCGCCAACGTCTTCACCCCCTATCCCGGCGCCGACCCGGCCCGGGTCGAGGCGCTGGTGACCGAGAAGATCGAGGCCGAGCTGCGCGAGATCGCGCAGATCAAGCGCATCACCTCCACCTCCTCGACCGGCATCTCGGTGATCAACATCGAGCTCTCGGAGTTCCTCGACGACGCGGCCATCGACGTCGCCTGGGCCGACATCCGCCAGGCCCTGCGCGACGTCGCCCGCGAGCTGCCCGAGGGCGTGCCCGAGCCCGAGTTCGACGACGACCGCACCGGCGCCTTCTCGGCGATCTCGGCCGTCACCCCCCGCGACGCGGACGTCCCCCCTGCGATCCTCGCCCGCCATGCGGAGATGCTGGAGGACCGCCTGCGCGCGCTGCCCGGCGTCTCGCTGGTCGCCTCCTACGGGATGCCGGAGGAGGAGGTGCTGGTGACCGTCGACCCCGAGGCGCTGGGGCCGCTGGGGCTCTCGGCCGCGCAGGTCGCCGCGGCGATCTCGCAGGCCGACCCCAAGGTCTCCGCCGGACGGGTCCGCGGGGCGGCGACCGACCTGCTGATCGAGGTCTCGGGGGAGATCCGCTCCCTCGACCGGATCCGCGAGATCCCGCTCGCCGCCAACGCCGCCGGCCATGCGACGCGCGTGGGCGACGTGGCGACGGTGGAGAAGACCGCCCGCGTCCCCGCTCCCTCGCTCGCGCGGATCGACGGCCGCGCGGCGGTGCTCGTCGCCGCGAAGATGGAGGAGGGCCGCCAGGTCGACGCCTGGATCCGGACCGTGAAAGCCGCGCTCGCCGACTACGAGGCGACGCTGCCCGGCGGGCTCGAGCATCGGCTGATCTTCGACCAGTCGGGCTACACCGCCGAGCGCCTCTCCGAGGTCGCGTGGAACATGGCGGTGGGCGTGGGGCTGGTGGTGGCGGTGCTGTTCCTCACGCTTGGCTTCCGCGCGGCGCTGGTGGTGGCGGCGGTGCTGCCGCTGGTGGGGCTCGCGACGCTGGCCACCCTGAATTTCATGGGCGTTCCGATCCACCAGATGTCGGTCACCGGCATGATCGTGGCGCTGGGGCTGCTGGTGGACGCGGCCATCGTGATGACCGACGAGATCCGCCGCCGCCTCGCCGCCGGCATGGCCCGGGTCGAGGCGGTGGGGGACGCGGTCGGGCGGCTCGCCGCGCCGCTGCTCGCCTCCACCGTCACCACCGCGCTGACCTTCATGCCGATGATCCTGCTGCCGGGGCCGGCGGGGGATTTCGTCGGCGCCGTCGCGATCTCGGTGGTGGCGATGCTGGCATGGTCCTTCGTGGTGGCGATGACCATCACGCCCGCCCTCTCCGGCTGGCTGCTGCCGGATCCCGCCCGCGGCGGGGGGATCGTGGCGAACGGCATCTCCGGCGGCGCGCTCGGACGGGCCTTCGCGGGCTCGCTGCGGCTCGCGGTGCGCAACCCCGTGCCGGCGGTCGCCTGGGCGCTGGCGCTGCCGGTGATGGGCTTCCTGGCCTTCCCCTCCCTGACCCCGCAGTTCTTCCCCGGCGTCGACCGCGACCAGTTCTACATCGACGTGGAGATGCCCGCCGGCGCGGCCCTCGCCGCCACCGAGGCGGCGACCGAGGCGGTCGACGCGGCCCTGGCGCGCGAGGACGGCATCCTCCAGACCGCCTGGGTGATCGGCGAGAGCGCGCCCTCCTTCTACTACAACATGACCATGAACCGCGTCGGCGCCCCCGGCTTCGCCCGCGCCCTGATCACCACCGAGTCGAACGCGGCCACCGCGCGCCTGATCCCCGAGCTGCAGTCCACCCTCGGCGCCGTCGCCCCCGGCGCGCGCATCCTGGTGCGCGACCTGGTGCAGGGCCCCCCCGTCCAGGCCCCGGTGGAGCTGCGCCTGCACGGCGACGACCTCGCGCTGCTGCGCCGGACCGGCGACGCGGTCCGCGGCATCGTCGAGAGCTCCCCCGACATCACCTCGGTCCAGACCACCATGGAGGGCGGCGCGCCCAAGCTCGACTTCGTGCTCGACGAGGACAAGGCGCGGCTCGTGGGGCTCGACCTCGTCTCCGTCGCCCGCCAGCTCGACGCCGCGCTCGAGGGCGTCGTCGGCGGCAGCCTGGTGGAGGGCTCCGAGGAGCTGCCGGTGCGGGTGCGCGTCGGCGCCGCCCGGCGCGCCGACGCGGGCTTCGTCGAGACCTTCGACGTGGTCGCCCCCGACGGCCGGCTGGTGCCGCTCTCGACGCTGGGGGAGATGCACGTGGTCCCCTCCGACAGCGCCATCTCGCGCCGCGACGGGGAGCGGGTGAACACCGTCCAGGCCTTCGTGCGCTACGGCGTCCTGCCCGAGGCGGCGCTCGCCCAGGCGCAGGCGCTGCTGGACGAGGCCGGCTTCGCGCCGCCCCCGGGCGTGCGCCTCGAGGTCGGCGGCGACGCGGATGCGCGCAACGAGACGATCGCGAACCTGATGGCGCCGCTGGGGCTGATCGTGACCCTCTCGATCGCCGCGGTGGTGCTGACCTTCGACAGCTTCCGGCTGGGCGCGGTGGCGACCGGGGTCATGGGGCTTTCGGCCGGCCTCTCGATCCTGTCGCTGGCGATCTGCGGCTATCCGTTCGGGATCACCGCGGTGGTGGGCGTGATCGGCTCGATCGGCGTCTCGGTCAACGCCTGCATCATCATCCTCACCGCCCTGCAGCAGGACCCGCGGGCCGCCGCCGGCGACCGCGAGGCGATGGCCGAGGTGGTGCTGGGCGCCTCGCGCCACATCGTCTCGACCACCGTCACCACCTTCGGCGGCTTCCTGCCCCTGATCCTGGGCGGCGGCGGCTTCTGGCCGCCCTTCGCGATGTCCATCGCCGGCGGCGTGCTGCTCTCGACCGTGGTCAGCTTCTACTTCACGCCGCCGATGTTCGCCCTGGTCTCGCGCCGCGCGGCGCCGGCGGGGCAGGGCGCGCTGGCCCCCGCCGCCGCGCCCGCGGACCGCCGCGCCCCGCGCGCGCGCCGCGCCGCCCCCGCCCAGAAGAACCTGTTCGCCGCCGAGTGAGCGGCGCTGATCCGATCCGGCCCCGGCCGCGTATTCTCCTTCACGATCCAGACAGGGGAGATCGGATGACCCTCGGCGCGCTATACCTCGCCACCTTCGCGGTGTTCCTCGTGCTCGACGCGCTGATGCTGACGACGGTGATGAAACCGCTGTTCGACCGGCATATCGGGCATCTGATGCTGGAGGATCCGAAATTCTCGGTCGCCGGCGCCTTCTACGTCGTCTACGTCGGCGGCATCCTGTGGTTCGCCGCCTGGCCGGCGCTGGGGCCCGAGGGCGGGGGCTGGCGCGCGGCCGCGCTGAACGGCGCGATCCTGGGCGTGCTGGCCTACGGCACCTACGAGTTCGTGAACATGGCCACCCTCAAGGGCTGGAGCTGGCAGACGGTCGCCTTCGACACCGTCTGGGGCGGGGTCCTGACCGCGGTCTCGGCCGGGGGCGGCGTCGCCATCCTCCAGGCGCTGGGCATGGGGCGGAGCTGATCCGCCCCTGCGCGCCCGGGCGGACTTGCCCGGGCCGCCCGCCCGGCGCAGGGTCCGCGCCATGACCGACGCTCTCGCCGATCCGGCCTCGCCCGCCCTCGACCTCCGCGACGTCCGCAAGGGCTACGCCACGCCCCAGGGACGCCTGGAGGTGCTGCGCGGCGTCTCCCTGACCCTCGCGCGCGGCGAGAGCCTGGCCCTGACCGGCGAATCCGGTTCGGGCAAGAGCACGCTCCTGCACCTCGCCGGCGGGCTCGACACGCCCGACGGGGGCGAGATCCGCGTGGCGGGGCAGGCGACCTCCCGCCTCGACGACGGCGGGCGGGCGGCGCTGCGCCGCGACCGTGTGGGGCTGGTGTTCCAGCAGTTCAACCTGGCGCCCTCCCTCGACGTGGCCGAGAACCTCGCCTTCCAGGCCCGCCTCTCCCGGCGCGAGGATCCCGCCTGGACCGCCGAGCTCGCCCGCCGCCTGGGGATCGCCGACCTCCTCTCGCGCTGGCCCGAGCAGCTCTCGGGCGGCCAGCAGCAGCGGGTCGCCATCGGCCGGGCGCTGGCCGCGCGCCCGGCGCTGATCCTGGCCGACGAGCCCACCGGCGCGCTGGACGAGGCCGCCGCAGACGCGGCGCTGGCGCTGCTGCTGGAGCTGACGGCCGAGGCCGGGGGCGCGCTGCTGATGGTCACCCACTCGCCCCGCCTCGCCGCGCGTCTCGACCGTCGCCTGCACCTGCACGCTGGCGGCCTCGCCGAGCCGCCGGCGGCCGAACCCGCCCCCGGGGCGGTCCGCTCGTGAGCGGCCGCATCGTCCCCCACGGCGCGCAGGCCCCGCGATGACCGCGGCCGCGCGCCTGCCTGCGCCCGCCGGCGCCTCCGCCCGCGCGACGCTGGCGGCGCTGCCCTGGGCGCTGCGCGTGCTGACCTCGCACTGGCGCCGCCGGCCCCTGCAGCTGCTGGCGCTGCTGGCGGGGCTGGCCGCGGCGACGGCGCTGTGGTCGGGGGTGCAGGCGCTGAACGCCCAGGCCCGCGACAGCTACGCCCGCGCCGCCTCAGCCTTCTCGGGCGCGCAGGCGCCCGCGCTGGTCCCCGTCGACGGCGGGCCGATCTCCCAGGCCGCCTTCGCCGAGCTGCGCCGCGCCGGCTGGCCGGTGTCGCCGCTGGTCGAGGGCTGGATCACCGTCGGCGGGGAGCGCCTGCGCCTGATGGGGATCGAGCCCGTCACCCTGCCGCCCGCCGCCGGCCTCGCCTTCGCCGGCGAGCAGGCTCTGGCGGGCGAGGCCGAGGACGCGCGCGCCTATCCCGATTTCATCCTGCCCCCCGGCCGCCTGTTCCTCGCGCCCGAGACCCTGCGCGCCAACGGCTGGTCGCCCGGCGACCGCCCGCAGACCGCCCGCGGCCCGCTGCCGCCGCTCGCCGCCTCCTCGGCCCCGGCCCCCGGCCTCGCCATCGCCGACATCGGCTTCGCCCAGGCGCTGCTGGGGATGGAGGGCCGCATCTCCCGCCTGCTGCTGGACCCCGAGCGCGCGCCGCAGGGCGCGCCCGAGGGCTGGCGGCGCCTCGCGCCCGAGCCGCGGGTCGATCCCGGCCGCCTCGCCGACAGCTTCCACCTCAACCTCACGGCCTTCGGGGGGCTGAGCTTCATCGTCGGCCTGTTCATCGTCCACGGCGCGGTGGGGCTTGCGGTGGAGCAGCGCCGCCCCCTGTTCCGCACCCTGCGGGCCTGCGGCCTCTCCGCCCGGGGGCTCGCCGCGGCGCTGGCGATCGAGCTGGGGGCCGCCGCGCTCCTCGCCGGCCTGATCGGCGTGGCGCTGGGCTACGCGGTCGCCGCGGCGCTTCTGCCGGACGTGGCGGCAAGCCTGCGCGGCCTCTACGGCGCGCGCGTGCCCGGCGCGCTGTCGCTGTCGCCCGCCTGGTGGGCGGCGGGGCTGGGCATGAGCCTCGCCGGCGCCGCCCTCGCCGCGGGTCCGGCGCTGGCCCGCGCCGCCGCCGCGCCCCCGCTCGAGAGCGCCCGCCCCGAGGCCTGGCGCGCCGCCTCGGCCCGCGCCGCCCGCCTGCGCGCCGCCGCCGCCGTGGCGACGGCGCTGGCCGCGGCCGGGCTCGCGCTTTTCGGGCGGGGGCTGCCGGCGGGGTTCGCGCTGCTGGGCGCGATCCTCGCCGCCGCCGCGCTGGGCCTGCCGCCGCTGCTGGGCTGGGCGCTGGCGCGCGCGCAGGGCCGCGCCCGCGCGCCGCTCCTGCGCTGGGCGCTGGCCGACGGCCGCCAGCAGCTTCCCGGCCTGTCGCTGGCCCTGACCTCGCTGCTGCTCGCGCTGGCGGTCAACATCGGCGTGGGGACCATGGTCGACGGCTTCCGGCTGACCTTCCTCGGCTGGCTCGACGACCGTCTCGCCGCCGAGGTCTACGTGCGCGCCGAGCCCGGCGCCGCCGATCGTCTGCAGACCTGGCTCGAAGCCCGCCCCGAGATCGAGGCGGTGCTGCCCGAGCCCCGCGCCGAGACGGTCGTCGACGGCTGGCCGGTGGAGCTCGCAGGCTTCGCCGACCACCCCACCTGGCGGAGCTCCTGGCCGCTGCTCTCGGGCCTGCCGGACGCCTGGGACCGGGTCGCGGCCGGGCAGGGCGCCCTGATCTCCGAGCAGACCGCGCGCCGCTTCGGCCTCGCCCCCGGCGACGCGCTGGTCATCGGCCCCGGCGCGCCGCTGGAGGTGGCGGGGGTCTTCGCCGACTACGGCAACGCCCGGGGGCAGGTGCGCCTCTCGGCCGGGACGCTGACCGCCCGCTGGCCGGAGGCCGAGCGCGGCCGCTTCGCGCTGCGCCTGCCCCCCGCCGACGTCGCCCCCTTGCTCGCGGACCTGCGCCGCGCGCAGGATGCGGGCCTGGCCGAAGCCGCAGACCAGGGCGAGATCCGCCGCCTCAGCCGCGCCGTGTTCGAGCGGACCTTCGCGGTCACCGCCGCGCTGAACGCGCTGACGCTGGGGGTGGCGGGGATCGCGCTGCTGACCGCGCTGCTGACGCTGGCCGAGACGCGTCTGCCCCAGGTGGCGCCGCTGTGGGCGATGGGCGTGCGCCGGCGCAGGCTGGCGGCGATCGAGCTCGGCCGGATCCTGGCGCTCGCGGCCCTGACCGCGGCGCTGGCGGTTCCGCTGGGGGTGCTGGTCGCCTGGGCCCTGACGGCGGTGGTGAACGTGGAGGCTTTCGGATGGCGCCTGCCCCTGCACCTGTTCCCCGGCCAGTGGGCGCGCCTCGCCCTGCTGGCGGTGGCCGCGGCCGGCCTCGCCGCCGCGGTCCCGCTCCTGCGCCTCGCCCGCACCCCGCCCGCGCGGCTCGCCAAGGTCTTCGCCGATGAACGCTGATCGCCTGATCCGACTGCTGGGCGCCGCGGCGCTGGCGCTGGCGCTGGGCCTCGACGCGCCCGTCGGGGCCCAGGGGCAGGCGCAGGCGCAGGGGCAGGGCGCCTCGGGCCTCTCCGGCATGACCGGCGAGGGGACCTCGGCCGGCCAGGGCTACGCCGGCCTCTCGGGCGGGGGCGAGGGCTACGCGCCCGTCTCCCCCGGCCGCCGCTTCGCCTTCCCCGCCGACCACGGCCCCCACCCGGGCCACCGGATCGAGTGGTGGTACGTCACCGCCAACCTCGCCGCGCCCGACGGCCGCGCCTTCGGGGTGCAGTGGACCCTGTTCCGCCAGGCCCTCTCCCCCGATCCGGCGTCCGAGGGCTGGTCCGCCCCCCAGGTCTGGCTCGCCCACGCCGCCGTCACCTCCGCGCAGGCTCACCGCACCGCCGAGAAGCTCGGCCGCGGCGGCGTCGGCCAGGCGGGGGTGCGGGCGGAGCCGTTCCGCGCCTGGCTCGACGACTGGCGGCTGGAGAGCCGGGGCGAGGGCTTCTCCCCCCTGCGCCTCGCCGCCCACGGGCCGGGCTTCGCCTACGACCTGACGCTCGCCGCCGAGGGCCCGCTGGTCCTGCAGGGGGAGAACGGCTTCTCCCTGAAGTCCGAGGGCGGGCAGGCGAGCTACTACTATTCCCACCCGTTCCTGGCCGTCACGGGCGCCCTCACGCTCGACGGCGAGACGGTGCAGGTGACGGGCCGCGCCTGGCTCGACCGCGAGTGGTCGAGCCAGCCTCTGGCCGGCGACCAGCCCGGCTGGGACTGGTTCGCCCTGCACCTGCCGCGGGGCGAGAAGTTGATGCTCTACCGCCTGCGCCGCGCCGGGGGGGGCGGCTACCAGGCCTCGTCCTTCATCTCCGCCGACGGCGCGGTCGAGGCGCTCTCCGGCCCCCAGGTGGCGATGGCGCCGATCGAGACCGCCCGCGTCGCGGGGCGCGACGTGCCGGTGCGCTGGCGCCTCTCGGTTCCCTCCCGCGGGCTCGAGGTGGTCACCGCCCCCCTGAACCCGCAGGCCTGGATGGGCGACTCCTTTCCCTACTGGGAGGGGCCGATCTCCTTCGCCGGCACCCACGACGGCGTCGGCTACATGGAGCTCACCGGCTACTGACCCGAGGCGCCCCGCCCGCCGCCGGGGCCCATGGCGCGACGCCCGCCGGGCCTCGCAGAGCGCCTGTTCTCCGGAGCCGTCTCTCGCTGATGCCGATCGGAGCGACTCGCCCGCAGGGGTCAAGGATCGCGCAGCGACCGGCGAAGCCGGCTTGTCCTTGACCCCTGCGGGCGAGTCGCTCAGGCATCAGAAGCGAGAGACGGATCCGGAGGACAGGCGCGGGCCCTGTTCTTTGGTGAGTCAGGAGCCCGCCGGAGGCTCCCGCCCCCTGCCAGCCTCTCCCTCCCCCTGCCGGCCTCTCCCTCCCCCGCGACCCTCGCGACGCAGCCAAGCCCGCCCGCAGGGCGCCTGCGGGCCCGCAAGCGAAACGGCCGCCCCCTGGGGGGCGGCCGTCCGTGTCTTCAGGCGTTGAAGAGGTTGCCTTCCGCGTCCCGCGGCGGCAGCGGGGGCGCGTCGTTGCGGGGCGGGGTCTTCGGCTTGCCCCCCATCCACTTCATCACGAAGGCGAAGAAGGCCGGCACGAAGATCACCGCCAGCAGGGTGGCCGAGATCATGCCCCCCAGCACCGCGATGCCGATCGCGTTCTGGGAGGCCGAGGACGCCCCCGTCGCGATCGCCAGCGGCGTCACGCCCAGCGTGAAGGCGAGCGAGGTCATGATGATCGGGCGGAAGCGCAGCTTGGCGGCCTCGACGGTGGCGTCGAGCAGGCTCATCCCCTCCTCGCGCAGGTCCTTGGCGAACTCCACGATCAGGATCGCGTTCTTCGCCGACAGGCCCATGATCGCGATCAGGCCGACCTTGAAGTAGACGTCGTTCGACATGCCGTGCCAGGTCACGCCCAGCACCGCGCCGATCGCGCCCAGCGGCACCACCAGCATCACCGAGAGCGGGATCGCCCAGCTCTCGTAAAGGGCGGCCAGCAGCAGGAACACGAAGACGCCCGACAGCGCGATCAGGAACGGCGCCTGGCTGCCCGACTGGATCTCCTGCAGCGACTGGCCGGTCCACTCGAAGCCGAAGCCCTGGGGCAGCTCGCCCATCAGCCGCTCCATCTCCTCGATCGCCTGGCCGGAGGAATAGCCCTCCGCCGCCTGGCCGGAGATGCGCACCGAGGGATAGCCGTTGTAGCCCACGATCTGCAGCGGCCCGCGGATCCAGTCCACCGTGGCGAAGGCCGACAGCGGCACCATCCCGCCCAGCGAGTTGCGCACGTTGAGGCTCAGCACGTCGTCCGGGGTCATCCGGGCCTCGTCCTCGGCCATCAACATCACGCGCTGCATCCGACCCGAGTTGGGGAAGTCGTTGGCGTAGGCCGAGCCCAGGAACGAGGTCAGGGTGGCGTTGATGTCGGAGAAGGCGACGCCGAAGGTGTTGGCCTTCTCGCGGTCCAGCGTCACCCGCAGCTGCGGCGCGTCGGGCAGGCCCGAGACGCGCAGCCCGGTCACGATCTGCGACTGCGCCGCGGCGGCGAGAAGCTGGTCGCGCGCGGCATAGAGCGCGGCGATGCCCGCGTCGTTGCGGTCCTGCAGGCGGAAGTCGAAGCCCGAGGAGGTGCCCAGCCCCTGGATCGGCGGCGGCGACAGGGCGAAGGCGAAGCCGTCCTTCTCCCCCCACAGCATGCCGGTGATCCGGCCGGCGATGGCCTGGGCCGAGTCCTGGGGCCCGCGCTCGGACCAGTCCTTGAGCGTGATGAAGGCCAGCGCCGCGTTCTGCCCGCCGCCCGAGAAGGAGAAGCCCTGGATGGCGACGATGTCCTGCACCGCCTCCTGGGAGGAGGCGACGCCCTCCATGGTCTTCACGAACTCCAGCGTGCGGTTGAAGCTCGCCTCCGGCGGGGTCTGCATGTCGACGATCAGGAAGCCCTGGTCCTCGTTGGGCAGGAAGGAGGAGGGCAGGTTGGTCCAGCTCCAGCCCAGGAAGCCCACCAGGCCGAGGTAGAGGATCATCATGATCCCCGCCCGCCGCGCCGCCAGCCCCGCGAAGCGGGCGTAGCGGTTGGTGGCCCGGTCGAAGTTGCGGTTGAACCAGCCCAGCGGCCCCTTCTTGGCCATCTGGTGCCCGGCCTTCACCGGCTTGAGGAAGCTCGCGCACAAGGCCGGCGTCAGCGACAGCGCCAGGAACCCCGAGAACAGGATCGAGACCACCATGGTCAGCGAGAACTGGCGGTAGATCACGCCCACGGCGCCCGGGAAGAAGGCCATGGGGATGAACACGGCCGAGAGCACCAGCGTGATGCCCACGATGGCGCCCGAGATCTGGCCCATCGCCTTGCGCGTCGCCTCCTTCGGGGGCAGGCCCTCCTCGGACATGATGCGCTCGACGTTCTCGACGACGACGATGGCGTCGTCGACCAGGATGCCGATCGCCAGCACCATGGCGAACATGGTCAGCACGTTGATCGAGAAGCCCGCCACCAGCATCACCGCGCAGGCGCCCAGCAGCGCCACGGGCACCACCAGCGTCGGGATGACGGTGTAGCGGAAACTCTGCAGGAACAGCAGCATCACCAGGAACACCAGGCCCACCGCCTCGAGCAGGGTGTGCAGCACCTTCTCGATCGACAGCTCCACGAAGGGGGAGGTGTCGTAGGGCACCGAGTACTCGATCCCCTCGGGGAAGTAGCGCGACAGCTCCTCCATGGTCTCGCGGACCGCCTCGGAGGTGTTGATGGCGTTGCCCTCGGGCGAGAGCTGCACGCCCAGCGCCGCCGAGGGCTGGCCGTTGAGGCGGGAGGAGAAGTTGTAGCTCTCCGCCCCGATCTCGACGCGGGCCACGTCCTTCAGCCGCACCACCGCGCCGTCGGCGTTGGCGCGCAGCAGGATCTGCTCGAACGCCTCGACCGAGCTGAGCTGGCCGCGCACCACCACGGTGGCGGTGATCGACTGGTCGTCGGGATTGGGGGCCGCGCCGATCGCGCCGGCGGCCACCTGGGCGTTCTGGGCGCGGATCGCGGCCAGCACGTCGTTGGTGGTGAGGTTGAGGCCCAGCATCTTGTCGGGGTCGAGCCAGATGCGCATGGCCCGCTCGGCCGAGAACACCGTCGCCCCGCCCACGCCGTCGATGCGCCGGATCTCGCCGGCCACGTTGCGGCTGAGGTAGTCGCCCAGCGCCACCGGCCCCACGGTCCCGTCAGTGGAGGTCAGCGAGACCACCATCAGGAAGCCCGAGGCCGAGGTCTCGACGTCGATGCCCAGCCGCGTCACCGTCTCCGGCAGGCGGGATTCCACGCGCCGGATGCGGTTCTGCACGTCCACCTGCGCCTGGTCGAGCGAGGTGCCCGGCTGGAAGGTGGCGGTGATCTGCACCTGGCCGGAAGCCTCGGAGGTGCTTTCGAAATAGAGCAGGCCGTCGATGCCGTTCAGCTCGTCCTCGATGGGACGGGTGACGGCCTGGTAGAGGTCCTCGGGCGCCGCGCCCGGGTAGGTCGCGGTGATCTGGACCGAGGGCGGCGCCACGTTGGGATACTGCGCGATCGGCAGCTGCGGGATCGCCAGCGCGCCGCCGATCATGATGAAGATCGCGACGACCCAGGCGAAGATCGGCCGGTCGATGAAGAAACGGGGCATCGGGTCTCTCTCAGCCGTCGTTCGCGGGCGCGTCCGCCGCGGGGGTCGCCGCGGGCGTCGCGCCCTCGGCGGAGGCGGTCTCGGGGCGCCAGGGCTGGGGGGTCACGGTCGCGCCGGGGCCGGTCTTCTGGAATCCCTCGACCACCACCTGCTCGCCGGCCGAAAGGCCCCGGGCGATCACCCAGCGGCCGTCGACGATGCGGTCGGTCTCCACCGGGCGGGCCTCGACCTTGTTCTCGGGGGTCACGATCCACAGCATCGCCTGGCCGTCCGAGCCGCGCTGGATCGCCTGCACCGGCACCGCCAGCGCCTCGGGCTCGACGCCCTGCTCGATCTGCACGCGCACGTACATGCCCGGCAGCAGGTCGTCGTCGGGATTGGGGAACTCGGCGCGCAGGGTCACCTGGCCGGTGGTCTCGTCGACCGTCGACTCTGAGAACAGCAGCCGCCCCTCCTCGCCGTAGGGCGAGCCGTCGTCGAACATCAGCTGCACCGCCACGTCGCCGCTGTCCGAGCGGGTCAGCGCGCCGGCCTTGAACGCCTTGCGCAGGGCGAGGAGCTCGGTCGCCGACTGGGTGAAGTCGGCGTAGACCGGGTCGAGCTGCTGGATCGTGGCGAGGTTCTCCCCCGAGGCCGAGACCAGCGCGCCCTCGGTGATCCGCGCCCGGCCGATGCGGCCCGAGATCGGGGCGCGCACCTCGGCGTAATGCAGGTCCAGCTCGGCGGCGCGCAGCTCCGCCTCGGCCACGGCCACGGCGGCGGTGGACTGGGCGAGCTCGGCGGCGGCGTCGTCGAACTGCTGGGCCGAGACGACCCGACGCTCGCGCAGCTCCTCCTGGCGGGCGGAGGCCTGCTCGGCGCGCTTGCGCGCGGCCTCGGCCTGGGCGACGGCGGCCTGGGCGCGGTCCACCTGCACCTCGAACGGGGCGCTGTCGATGCGGTAGAGGACGTCGCCCTCCTGGACCAGCGCGCCCTGGGTGAACACCCGCTCCTGGATGATGCCCGAGATCCGCGGGCGCACCTCGGCGATGCGGGTGGGGGCGATGCGGCCGGGCAGCTCGTTGACCACCGGGATCGCCTCGGGCGTGGCGGTGACCACCGAGACCGCCTGCGGCGGCGGCGCGCCGCCGCCGGCCTGGCCCAGCGCGCCGCCGGTGGCGGCCAGCAGGAAGGCCGCGACCATCGCGGGCAGCGAGGGCCGGGATCGTGGAAGGAGGGCGCGCGCGGCGCGCGAGGTCTGCTCGGTCATGATCTGAGGCTCCTCAGCCCTGGCCGCCGCAGCGGGTACGGGCGAAGGCCCCTCCCGACGGCGCGCCGTCGTCTTCATCCATGGCGGCGTGGGGGCCGAGACGCCCGACGCCGGGTTCCTGTTCCGCGAGCCAGGAGATCGCGGCGAGAAGCCGGGCGCGCTGCTCCGGCTCGAAGTGCAGAAGGTCGAAGCGCTCCAGCGACAGCAGACCCTCGATGGCCAGCAGCGCGCAGACCGCGCCGGTGGGGGCAGGGGCGTCGCGCGCGACGCGCCGGAAGCGCTCGGCGACGTCGCGCTGGATCGGCGCGCGCACCGTCTCGTCGGAAAACACCGCCGCCGACAGCGACACCGCCACCGAGCGGTCGGCCTGCGGCATCGGCTCGGCGATCAGCTCCAGCACCGCCTCGATGGTGCGGTTGGGACGATCGGCCAGCGCTTCCTCGAGCATGGCGCAGCGGCCGTGCCACTCGTCTATGCGCCGCTCGACGATGGCGCGGATCAGTCCGCGCTTCGAGCCCACCGCATAGAGCACGCTGGACTTGGAGATCCCCGCCTCCGCCGCCACGGCGTCCAGCGTCAGCCGCGCCGCGCCGTCGCGGCGGACCACGCTTTCGGCCGCGTCCAGGAGCTGGGCGTCGGGTATGGCGCGTTTTCGTCCCAAGAGAAGTCGCTTCGCCTGATGGTTTTTCCGACCAAGCGGTTGGATATCCCGCGGGAGCGAAGCGGTCAACGGCGGGAACGGGAAATTCTTCGGCGCCGCACCATGAACGATCCGCGAGCCGTCGAGAGCGTCTCGTGAACGCCGGCAAGTCTCTGTCTCCGCGACGAAAAACCCCCGCCCGCGGGATCGCGGGCGGGGGTCGTGAAGGGCGCCGGCCGGCGGTCGAAACCGCCGGCCGCAGGGTCAAGGCGGCCTGCGCCGCGGGGCGACGTCAGGGCATGGCGCCGGCGGCCCTGAGGGCGTCGAGCTTCGCCGAATCGTAGCCCAGGATGCCCTTGAGCACCGTCTCCTGGTCGCGGCCGTACTCCGGCGCGGGGCGCGCGACATGGGCCGGCGTCTTCGACAGCACGAAGCGGCTGCCCTCGACGGTGGCCACGCCGATCTGGGGATGAGGCGCCCGCTCCCAGTGGCCCAGGTGCTCGAGCTGGGGGTCCTCGGCGAGGTCGGCCGCGGTCGCCACGACCGAGGCGGCGACGCCCAGGACCTGCAGCTTCCCGGCCGTCGCGGTGGGATCGAGCGGCGCGGTCCAGGCGCCGACGATCTCGTCGAGCTCGACCTCCGCCGCCTTGCGCCCCTCGAGCGTGGCGAAGCGGGCGTCGAGCGCCTTGCCCCCGATCTCGCCCGCCAGCGCCTTCCAGGCGGCGTCGTCCTGGGCGACGATCGCGATCCAGCGCGGGTCCTCGCCCTCCTTCGTCAGGGCGGGGTAGACGCCGTGCGGGGCCATGTCGGGGTCGCGGTTGCCCTCGGCCTTGGCGATGCGCCCCGTCGCGCCGTAGTCGGCGAAGGCGGAGGCGAGGAACTGCATCCCCGTCTCGGCCTGGCCGAGGTCGATGTAGCAGCCCTCGCCCGAGCGCGCCCGCCAGTCGAGGGCTGCGAGCACCATCGGGATCCCGAAGCGCGGCGCCACGTAGTCGGTGTAGGGGCCGAAGGGCCCGGTCGGCAGCCCCTCCTCGGGACCCACCAGACCCTGGTAGCCGGACATGGCCGCGCCGATGTTGCCGAAGCCCGCCAGCGCCTTCCACGGGCCCGACTGGCCCATCAGGGAGGTCGAGACCATGATGATGCGCGGGTTGATCGCCTTGAGCGTCTCGTAGTCGAGGCCCCAGCGGTTCACCTGGCCGGGGGCGAAGCTCTCGACCACCACGTCGGCCCAGGCGGCGAGCTCGCGCACCACGTCGCGCGCGTCCTCGTTCTGCAGGTCGAGCGCGAGGCCCAGCTTGCCGGCGTTGCCGTTGGCGTAGCAGGCCGAGCGCTGCACGTCGTAGCCGCCGCCGTAGTAGGGGCCGATGGCGCGCGCGGTGTCGACGCGCTTGGGATGCTCGACCCGCACGACCGTCGCGCCGAAGTCGGCGAGGCTGCGCCCGATCATCGGGCCGGCCACGACCCAGGCGAGGTCCAGGACCTTGATGTCCGCGAGGGGGCCGCTCATTCCGCCGCTCCTTGAGTGATCTGCGTGTGCGCGGCGGGGCGGGAGCCCAGCCACTCCTCCACCGCCGCGTCGCCGCCCTCGCCCAGCGCGGGGGCGGCGGCGTCGGGGGCGAAGGCGGGGGCCGCGGTCATCGCGAAGGGGCCGGGCAGCAGGGTCTCGCGGCCCTCGCCGTCGGTCACCTTGCGGAAGAAGCCGCGGGCGGTCTCGTGGGGGCTGTGGAACAGGCTGTCGGTGGTGGTCACCGGGGCCAGCAGCAGCCGGTTGGCGATGGCGAGCTCCACGGCCTCGTCCTGGGAGACGGTGCGCAGGAAGGCGCCCACCTCGGTGCGGCAGGCCTCGAGGTCGTCCTCGTCGATCTCGTCGGCCATGATCCGCTCATGGATCGTGGACCAGTCCCAGGCGTGGAAGCGCTCGCTGAGGGCGCCCTTCGCCTTCATCACCTTCATGAAGTTGTTGGTGAAGCGCCCGGTGGCGGGACCCATGGCGAGATGGATCTCCAGCAGGCCGTCCTTGCCCTCCCATTTCGAGCGGGCGGTGCGGGCGCCGGAGCCCGAGAGGTCCAGCGGCTTCTTCGAGCCGGTGTAGCGCGGGCGCAGCGAGAAGTCGGGGTGGCCCACGACCGAGGCGAGGCTGCCCGAGAGCGTGGCCGAGGTCGAGGAGCGCTGCACCGAGGTCGAGACCTTCTGCCCCTCGCCCGTGGCGTGGCGGTGGAAGAGCGCGACGAGCGCGCCGCAGACCGCGTCGGAGGCGGCGAAGTGCCAGGCCTGGGGGACCGAGATCCGGGTCGGGACGCCGCCGGCCATCGCGGTCGGGGCCAGCGGGCCGCCCGAGGCCCAGAGCACGAGGTCGGATTCCGCCCAGTCCGCCTTCGGCCCGGTCTCCCCCCAGGGGGTGATCAGCAGGTGGATGGCGCGCGGGTTGATCGCGGCGATCTGCTCGGGGGTCAGGCGGGCGGGCTCGCCGGGGCCGCGGGACTCGATGACGAAATCGGCCCTGGCGACGAGCGCCTCGAGCGTGGCGCGGTCGCCCTCGTCCGCGGGGTCGAGCGCGAGGCTGCGCTTGCCCGCGGCGTAGGCGGCCCAGTGCATCGAGCGGCCGGCCGCGTCGAACGGGCCGACCCGGCGGCCGTCGGAGCCCTGCGGCGGCTCGATCTGCAGCACGTCGCAGCCGAGCTGCGCGAGCATCCGGCCTGCGAGCAGACCGCGACGGTCGCTCAGGTCCAGGGCGCGATAGGGGGCGAGGAAGCCCGTGCGGCCTCCGGCGTCTTCGGTCATGCATCCTCCCGTGCCGGCATTGGGCGCCGGCTGAGTTCCTTGTGGCGCGCGCTGGGCGGGGCGGGCCTCGTCGGGAGCGACGAGCGCCCGATCCGGACCGCGCCGCCCGCGGCGCGCAGGGCCGGACCGCGAAGGGATCGCGACCGGCCGGACGGTCAGTTTGCCACGCCCGGCGGGGGGAGGCCAGAGCGGCAGGCCGCCGCGCGGACGGGGCAGGGCGGGGCTTGCAGGCCGCCGGGGGACGCGGGCGCCCCGGCGCGTCCGCTGCGCGGCCGCGGCCGCCCCGCCCTGCGTCCCCGTCGACGGCGGGCGCGGGGCTTGCGGCGGGCGCGGGCGCCGGGGGACGCCGGGGGACCGGGACGGTCCGGGACGAGGCCGCCCGGCGGCGCGCGGTCGCGCCGTCGGGCGGGGCCCTGTCGCGCCGGGCGGCGCGAGCGGGCCGCGAGCGCGTCGGCGGAGGGCCGCAAGGGAGCAGGCGGAGGGCCGCGAGGGCGCAGGCGGAGGGCCGCGAGGGCGCAGGCGCGCGGCGGGCGGCGCCGCGGGCGGCGCGCCGGGGCAGGCGCCCGCGGCGGAGACGGGGACGCGGCGGGGCCGGGCGGGACCACGGGCGCCGCGCCGATAAGGGTCGCGCCGGGGCGGCGGGCCGGCCTATGCTGGCGGCCGCCGCGCCGCCGCCAAGGAGCCTCCGCCATGCGCCCCGGCTTCATCTTCATGCTGACCCGCAACGACCTGACCGTGCCGGACGCCCCCGCGCATCTGGAGACGGCGCTCGCCGCCGGCGTGCGCCAGATCGGCTTCAAGGACGTGGGCCTGCCCTTCGAGGCGCTGCGCGCCCTCGCCGCCCGGATCCGCGAGGCGGGGGGCGCGTGCTGGCTGGAGGTGGTCTCGCTCGACGCCGCCTCCGAGGCGGCCTCGATCCGCGCGGGCGTCGAGATCGGCGTCGACCGGCTGCTGGGCGGCTGCCGCGCCGAGGTCGCCGCGCCCCTGCTGGCGGGGACCGGGATCGGCTACTACCCGTTCCCCGGCCGGGTGGTGGGCCATCCCAGCGTGCTGGAGGGCGACGCGGCCGAGATCGCCGCGTCGGCCCGGGCGCTCGCCGCGCGGCCGGAGGTGGCGGGGCTCGACCTGCTCGCCTATCGCGGCGCGGTCCCCGCCGAGGCGTTGGCGGCGGAGGTCTGCGCGGCCGCCGGCAAGCCGGTGATCGCCGCGGGCTCGATCGACCGGCCCGAACGGGTGCAGGCCATGGCGCGGGCGGGCTGCGCGGGGTTCACGGTGGGGACCGCGGCGCTCGACGGCGCCTTCCGCGGCGCGCCGCCGGACCTTGCGGCGCAGCTCCGCGCGATCCGCGCCGCCGCCGCCTGCTTCGACTGACGCCCGCCGCGGGCGGCGGGGCGGCGGGCGCTCCGCCCTGCTCCGCAAGCGGGGCGCCTGCGTCGGGCCCAAGCCCGCCCGCAGGGCGCCTCCGGGCCCGGGAGCGGCCCCTGCGAAAACGGCGCGCGGCCGCCTCCGCGCCGCGGAACCGGCCGCCGGGGGGTGGACGACGCGCGCCAGCGCCATAGGTGAACGGCCGACCGCCCGGCCGCGAGATCCGCGGATCCGACCGAAACCCACGCGACGAGGCCCGATGACCCGCTCCACGCTGCCCGGCAGAGACTTCCTCCCGCCCCCCCGCCTGACCCGCGAAGACGGCGAGGAGCGGCGTGTGGGCGTGGAGCTGGAGTTCGCCGCCATCTCGGCGCACGAGGGCGCGCGGCTGGTGCGCGACCTCTTCGGCGGCGACATCTACGAGGAGGACCCCCACCGCTACCACGTCAGGGACGCGGAGCTGGGCGACTTCACCGTCGAGCTCGACACCCGCCACGCCCACCGCTCCAAACCCACCGAGAAGGAGACCCGCAAGGGCATCGACCGCTTCTTCGAGGAGATGGGCGAGGAGCTGCGCAGCCTCTACGGCGACGTCTCCTCGCTGCTGGTCCCCTGCGAGATCGTCTGCCCGCCGGTGCCCCTGACCGCGCTGCCGCGCGTCGACGACCTGGTCGAGGCGCTGCGCGGCGCAGGCGCGGTGGGCACCGACGACAGCCCGCTGCACGCCTTCGGCGCCCAGCTCAACCCCGAGATCGCCACGACGGACCCCGCGTGGCTGACCTCGATGCTGCGCGCCTACGTGCTGCTCTCGGACTGGCTGCGCGAGGTGACCGAGCTCGACGCCACCCGCCGCATCGCGGCCTTCGCCGACCCCTTCCCCAAGGAATACGTCGAGCGGATCGTGGAGCCCGGCTACGCCCCCACGCTCGAGGGGCTGATCGACGATTATCTCGAGGACAACCCCACCCGGAACCGCGAGCTCGACATGCTGCCGCTGTTCTGCTGGCTGGACGAGGAGCGCGTGCGCTCGGCCCTGCCGGACGAGAAGATCCACGCCCGCCCCACCTTCCACTACCGCCTGCCCAACGCGGACCTCGGCCGCGCGGGCTGGAACGTCTCGGTCGAATGGAACCGCTGGCGGATGGTCGAGAAGATGGCCGAGCGCCCCGAGCGGCTGGAGGCGATGGGCCGCGCCTGGTCGGAGAACGCGCGCAAGATGTTCCCCTCCCCCTGGGCGATCCTGTCGACCGAGTGGATGCTGCTCGAATGACCGGGGGGGAGCGCAAGGCGGTCGAGGGCGCCGCGCAGCAGGTCCCGCCCGCGGCCGCGTCGCGCCGCGCGGCGCAGGCGAGGTCGCGCCCGGGGCCCGGGGACGCGGGCGACGGGCGCACCCTGCGGCAGCGGCGCGGGCGGCGGCTCAGGGTGGGGGTCACGGCCTCGGCGAAGGGCGGGCGCTGGATGTGGTGGCTGTCGTGGCTGGGGCTGCGGCTGATGGGCCTGCGCCCGGTGCGGCTGACCGCGCCGCTGGCGGGCGACGTCGACCTCGACGCCTTCGACGGCTTCCTGATCGGGGGCGGGGACGACATCGGGGCCGACCTCTACGGCGCCAAGCCCCTCTTCGACGTGCGCATCGACGAGGCGCGCGACGCGATGGAGATGCGCGTGCTCGACCACGCCCTTCCCCGCGACGTGCCGGTGCTGGGCATCTGCCGCGGCGCGCAGATGCTCAATATCCACCGCGGCGGCGACATCCACCAGGAGGTGCGCGAGGTCTATGCCGACGTGCCCCGGATGTGGACCCCCCTGCCGGTGAAGACTGTGACCACCGAACCCGGCGTGCGCCTGCGCGAGGTGATCGGGCGCGAGACCTTCCGGGTCAACAGCCTCCACCACCAGGCGGTCGACAAGCTCGGCCGGGGCCTGCGCGTCGCCGCCCGCGACGAGTGGGGCGTGGTGCAGGCGGTCGAGGACCCCGAGGCCCACTTCCGCTTCGGCGTGCAGTGGCACCCCGAGTTCCTGCTCTGGCGCCGTCCCCACCGCCGCCTGTTCCGCGCCTTCGCCGCCGCCGTCCACGGCGCCGACCCCGCCGCCCAGCGGCGCGCGGCCCGCAACGAACCGGAGCCCGAGCCCGGCCCCGCGCCCGGCGGCTGAGCCGCCGCCTCCCGCTCCGCCCGCCCGACGGGCGGCCCCTCCGCCCGCGGCGTCCCCGCCGCTCCGCCGCCCGCGCCGCTGGAAGACCGACCCCGATGACCTCGACCGAGCCCGACACGCCCGACCGCGCCGCCCTCCCCGGAACGGGCGAGACCCCCTCGCCCGCCGCGCGCGGCCAGCGGGCCGAGCGGCCCGCCGAGATCCCCCGCCCGGGCTGGCGCGAGGTGCTGGGCCGGGTCTGGCGGGCGGTCACGCTCGACCACGTCGGGCTGATCGCGGCGGGCGTCGCCTTCTACGGGCTGCTGGCGCTGTTCCCCGCGATCACCGCCTCGATGGCGCTGGGAGGGCTGGTGCTCGACCCGCCGCGGGTGACCGAGCAGCTCCAGGCCTTCGCCGGCGTCCTGCCGCAGGAGGCGGCGGAGATCGTGCTCGGCCAGGCCCGCGACGTCGCCGGCCGGCAGAACGGCCTGGGGCTCGCCGCGGCGCTGGGCATCGCGCTGGCGCTGTGGTCGGCGTCGCGCGGGGTGGCGAGCCTGATCGAGGGCCTCAACGTCGCCTACCGCGAGCGCGAGACCCGCGGCTTCTTCCTGCGCACCGCGGTCACGCTGGCGCTGACGGTGTGCATGGTGGTGGGGCTGCTCGCGGGCCTGGGGGCGGCGCTGGTGCTGCCCACGATCTTCGCCATCGTCGACCTGGGCGTGACCGCCGAGATCCTGCTGCGCGGCGCGCGCTGGCTGCTGCTGATGGGGCTGACGATCCTGGGCCTCTCGATCCTCTACCGCTTCGGGCCGGACCGGCGCGGGGCCAAGTGGCGCTGGCTGACGCCGGGCTCGGTCGCGGCCTGCGGGCTGTGGCTGGCGGCCTCGATCGGCTTCTCGGTCTACGTCTCCAACTTCGCCTCCTACAACGAGAGCTTCGGGGCGCTCGCCGGGGTGGTGATCCTGCTGATGTGGCTGTGGCTCTCGGCCTACGCGGTGCTGATCGGGGCGGCCCTGAACGCGGAGACCGAGCTGCAGACCCGCGTCGACACCACCGCCGGCCGCGACCGCCCGATGGGCGAGCGCGGCGCCTATGTCGCCGACACCCCCCCGCCCTCGGCCCCCGACCGGGAGACGACCGCCCCGCGCGACGGGGTGTGACGCGGCCCGCAGACGCCTCCCCCGCGGGGCCGCGCGGCCGCGAACCGGCGTCGCCGCCCCGGGGCTGACGGAAGGGCGCCCGAAGGCGGGTCTTGACCGACCGGCAGGCAGAGCCGATTTTACAGCCGCGGCGTGGAGAGTCTCTCCGCGCCCGAGTTGACGGCTGTCAACCTCGCGCCGAAGCGGCGCCCCGCGACCCGCCGCGAAGACGGCCCCTCCCGGAGGAGACCCCATGCGCCCGCCCGTGCTCGACCTCGCCGACCTCGCCGCCCGGATCCCCGACGGCGCCCTCCTCGCCGTCGCCAAGGAGCCCAACGCCCCGATGGCGCTGGCCCGCGAGCTGATCCGCCGCGGCGCGAAGGACCTGCACCTGGTCACGCTGCCCACCGCCGGCGTCTTCGCCGACGCGCTGATCGGGGGCGGCTGCGTGAAGATCGTCGAGACCTCGGGCGTCAGCCTGGGCGAGTTCGGCCCCGCGCCCTTCTTCGCCGAGGCGGTGAAGTCCGGCGCGGTCGAGATCCGCGACGCCACCTGTCCCGCCGTCTACACCGGCCTGCAGGCGGGCGAGAAGGGCATCCCCTTCATGCCGATCCGGGGCATCATCGGCTCGGACATCCTCGCCAACCGGCCCGACTGGAAGGTGATCGACAACCCATTCGAGGCGGGCGGCGACCCGATCGTGCTGATCCCCGCGATCCGGCCCGACGTCGCGGTGGTCCATGTCTCCGAGGCCGACCGCTTCGGCAACGCCTGGATCGGCGGGCGCCACGAGCTCAAGACCATGGCCCATGCCGCGCACTGCACGCTGGTCACGGCCGAGCGCATCGTAGACCACGACCTGCGCGAGGACGAGGCGAAGGCCGCGAACCTGATCACCCCGATCTACGTCGAGGCGCTGGCCGAGGCGCCCGGCGGCTCCTGGCCGCTGGCCTGCCCGCCGGACTATGCGCTCGACCCCGGCGCGGTGCGCGCCTACGCCTCCGCCGCCCGCCAGTCCGCCCGCTCCGGCGGCGGCGAGGAATGGCTGCGGCTGCTGACCCCCGGCCACGCGGAGGCGGCGGAATGAGCGCGGAGACGAACCCGATGGGCGACGTGAAGCGCGAGGAGCTGCTGATCTCGGTGATCGACGGGTTGCTGGACGGCGCGCGGCACGTCGCCGTCGGCGCGCTGTCGCCGATCCCCGGCGCGGGGGCGCTTCTGGCGGCCCGCCGCTCGGGCGGGCGGGTGACGATCATCGGCTCGGACCTGCCGGCGCACCGGATGGACGGGGGCGTCGAGCTGTTCGACATGGCCGCCCAGGGCCGCGTCGACGGGTTCTTCCTGTCGGGCGGGCAGATCGACGGGCAGGGCAACATCAACCTCACCGGGGCGGGCGACTACCCGCGCGGGGACGTGCGCTGGTCGGGGGCCTTCGGCTCGGCCTTTCTCTATTTCCAGGTCCCGCGGGTGATCCTGTTCCGCGAGGAGCACACCCGCCGGGTCTTCGTGCCGAAGGTCGACTTCATCTCCGCCCCCGGCGCCTCCGAGCCCGGGGTGCATCGGCCGGGCGGGGCGCGGGCGCTGGTGACGGGGCTGTGCGTGATGGACTTCGACCGGGCGCGGGCGCGGTTCACGCTCAGGTCGGTGCATCCCGGCGTCACGGTCGAGGAGGTGCGCGACAACACCGGCTTCGACTTCGACCTGCCGCAGAGCGTGCCGACGACCGAGCTGCCCTCGGCCGAGACCCTGGGCGTGATCCGCTCCGAGATCGCGCAGACCATCGCCAACCCCTACCCGGAGTTCGCCGAGCGGGTCTTCGGCGTCGTCCGCAAGGCCGCCTGAGGCGGTCCGCCGCCCCGGTCCGCCGGGACGGCCCTTCGCAGACCGACAGGGGGGGAGGCCGGATGACCGACCCGTGCGCGCCGCGGCCCGACGCCCCGGGCGAGGCCGGGCTCTGCGGCCGCACGCTCCTGATCTGCGCCGGCGCGATGAAGGCCTCGACGAGCTGGCTCCACGAACGGCTGCGCCGGACGCCGGGCTGCGCGCCCTCGCCCCTCAAGGAGGTGCATTTCTTCGACGCCCGCTTCCCGCGGCTGGCGATCCTGGACGTGGACGGCTATGCGCTGCGCCGGCTCGCCTGGCACATGGGGCAGGAGGGGGATCCGGCCGCCAACCTGCGCGCCCGCCCCGCCTTCCGCGCGAGCGTCGACCGGGTCCGGATGATCTACGACGACGCCGCCTATTTCGACCACTTCGCCTCCCTCGCCGGGCCCGGCACGCGGGTCTTCGCGGACCTGACCCCGGCCTATGCGGTGATCGGGCGGGAGGGCTTCGCCTTCATGCGGCGCAGCTGCGAGGCGCGCGGCCTGGCGCTGAAGATCGTCTTCGTGATGCGCGACCCGGTCGCGCGGCTGTGGTCGCACATGCGCTTCCTGCCCCAGCTCGGCCAGGCGGTCGACCCGCTGACCGACTGGCCGGCGCTGCTGGAGGACCCCGCGGTCATCGCCCGCTCGGACTACCGCGGCACGCTGGAGGACCTCGAGGCGGTCATGGCGCCCGGCACGGTGCTGCCGCTGTTTCACGAGACGCTGGCGGAGACGGGGCTGCCGGCCCTGCGCGCGGCGCTGGGCCTCGCGCCTCCGGCGGAGGAGGGGGACGACGGTCCGGTGAACGTCACCCGCCTGCAGGCCGCGCTGCCCGCGGAGGCGGAGGCGGCGTTCCGCCGGGCGCTCGCCCCGCAATACGCCTGGTGCCGGGAGCGGTTCGGCCCGGCGCTGCCCGCCGCCTGGCGGCGCGTCGGGGCCTGAGCGGGTCCCGCCCCGCCGGTCGGGCGGAGCGGGCGCGAGGCGGGGCCTCAGACCAGGTCGCCGCTTCCATCCGGGAAGGCGTCGCCGAGGTCGAAGCCCGGGTCGTCCGCCGGCTCGTCCTGCGGGCGCACCGTGTCGCGCAGCCGGCCGAGGTTCAGCGTCGAGAGAGCGAGCTGGATCGCATCGTCCACGTCGCCTCCCCTGGCGGCCGTCGCTTTGGCGAGGCTGCCCAGATCCAGACCCCGGACGCCATCTTCAGGCATGTCGCTTCCTCCCAGTTTCCACCCGATACGCTGCGGGCCGCGAAGCATGGCGCCGGCCGCGGACGGGGGTCAATCGAAATGACCTAACGGAAACTTAGCATCCGCCAGGGCGCGCCCCGGGCGGAGGCTCAGGCGGGGACCGCGCCTTCCAGCTCCTCGGCGAAGTGGCAGGCGACCTCGTGGCCGCTGGCCAGCGGGCGCAGGGCGGGCTCCTCGGCTGCGCAGCGCTCGCGGGCGAAGGGGCAGCGGGTGCGGAAGCGGCAGCCCGAGGGCGGGTCGGCGGGGGAGGGGATCTCCCCCTGCAGCTTCCAGGCGCGGCCCCGGTCGTCGGGGTCGAGCGAGGGGATCGCCGACAGCAGCGCCCGCGTGTAGGGGTGCAGCGGCCGGGCGAAGAGGGCGCGGGTCGGCGCCGTCTCGACCAGCCGGCCCAGGTACATCACCGCGACGTGGTCGCAGACATGGGCCACCACCGAGAGGTCGTGGCTGATGAACAGGAAAGTCAGCCCCAGGTCCCGCTGCAGGCCCTTGAGAAGATTGAGGATGTCGGCCTGGATCGAGACGTCCAGCGCCGCCACGCTCTCGTCCGCCACCAGGAAGCGGGGCGTCGGCGCCAGGGCGCGAGCGATGGAGATCCGCTGCCGCTGGCCGCCGGAGAAGGCGTGGGGGAAGCGGCGCAGATGCTCGACGTTCAGGCGGCAGCGGGCGGCGATCTCGCGCACCCGTGCGTCGGTCTCGGCGCGGGATCTGGTGATGCCCATGACCTCGAGGGGCTCGGCGATGATGTCGCGCACGGTCATGCGCGGCGAGAGGGCCGCGTAGGGGTCCTGGAAGATCAGCTGGGCGCGCCTGCGGAAGTCGCGGATCTCGCCCTTGTTCTTCATCGCGCCGACGTCGTGGCGCCCCTCGCCGTCGTCGTATTCGATGCGTCCCTCGGTGATCGGGGCGGCCTTCAGGATCGCCCGGCCCAGCGTGGTCTTGCCCGAGCCGCTCTCGCCCACCAGCCCGAAGAAGCTGCCCCTGGGGATCTCCAGCGACACGCGGTCGACGGCGCGCAGCACCACCGGCTCGCCCAGCAGGCCGCCCTTGAGGGGGTAGTGGACCGAGAGGCCGTCGATCCGGATCAGCGGCCGGTTCATGCCGCGCCCTCCGTCTCGCGCGCGAAGCAGGCGCAGGCGTGGCCGGGGGCGACGGGCGCCATGGCCGGCACGGCGGCGTCGCAGCGGCCGGGGATCTTCTCCGGGCAGCGGGTGTGGAAGACGCAGCCCGCGGGACGCTCCAGCGGGCTGGGGATGTCGCCGGGCACGGGCTTGAGGGGGCTGTCGAGGTCGCTCAGGTCGGGCAGGGCGTTCAGCAGCCCCTGCGTGTAGGGGTGGGCGGCGGTGCGGATCACCTCGCGCACCGGCCCCTGCTCGACCATCTTGCCGAGATACATCACCGCCACCTTGTCGGCGGTCTGGGCGATGACGCCGAGGTCATGGGTGATGAAGATGATCGCCATGCCGAACTCGGCCACGATCTCCTTCATCAGGTCGATCACCTGGGCCTGGATGGTGACGTCGAGGGCGGTGGTGGGCTCGTCGGCGATCAGCAGGCGAGGGCGGGTGGAGAGGGCCATGGCGATCATGGCGCGCTGGCGCATGCCGCCGGACAATTCAAAGGCATACTGGTCGAAGCGGCGGGCGGCGTCGGAGATGCCGGCGCGATCGAGGAACTCGATCGAGGTCTTCTTGGCCTCCGCTTTCGAAACGCGCTTGTGGAGGATCAGCTGCTCGACCATCTGGTCGCCGATGGTGATGGCGGGGGCGAAGCTCGCCATCGGCTCCTGGAAGATCATCGAGACGGCGCCGCCGCGCACGAGGCGGAGGTCCCGGGGGCGTTTCAGCTTCAGCGCGTCGGTCTGGCGGCCGTCGACGTCGAGCAGGATCTGCGAGGTCTCGCCATAGCGGATGCCGCCGAAGTTGAGCTGCATGATCGACTTGGCGGTGACCGACTTGCCCGAGCCGCTCTCGCCCACGAGACCCATGACCTCGCCGGGTTCGAGATCGAAGGAGACCTGGTCGACCGCGGTCACCAGCCCCTCGTCGGTGGCGAAGCGCACCGTCAGGTCGCGGACGGACAGCAGGGTCATTTGCGCTCCGAGTAGGGGTCGGCGGCGTCGCGCAGCCCGTCGCCGACGAAGACGAAGGCCAGCACCAGGCACACGAAGACCGGCACGGGGATGAAGTACCACTGGTAGTTCAGCAGCACGTCGACCTTGGTGGTGTTCTGCAGCATGACGCCGAGCGAGTTCACCGGATCCTTCAGGCCGAGGCCGATGAAGGACAAGGCGGTCTCCGACAGCACCATGTAGGGGAACGAGATCACCAGATCGACGATGATGTAGCTCGCGAAGCTGGGCAGCAGGTGGCGGCGGATGACGTGGCCCGCGGGGGCGCCGCAGAGCTCGGCCGCCAGCACGTAGTCGGCGTTGCGCTCGGCCAGGATATGGGTGCGCACGCGCCGCGCCAGCGTGGGCCAGTTGATCAGGCCGATGATCATCGAGATGAAGAAGAACCGCGTCTCGGCCGACCACTCGTCGGGCACGAAGGCCGCGAGCGCCATGAAGAGGGGGATCGTTGGAACCGTCCGGATCGCGTCGGTGATCATCTGCACGACGGTGTCGTAGGCCCCGCCGAAATAGCCGGCGGTGCCCCCGATCACGAGGGCCAGAACGAAGGAGATCACCACGCCGATGGTCCCCACCGCCAGCGACACGCCGATAGCGTGCAGGGTGCGCGAGAAGATGTCCTTCCCCTGCGCGTCGGTGCCGGCGATGTGGATGAAGCCCTCGCCCTCCAGCCCGAAGAGGTGGGTGTTCATCTCGATCCCGGGGACGAAGATCCGGCCCAGGACGGGGATGGTCCAGTCGATGCGGAACCAGTGGTAGGTCCAGCCTTCCGTGAAGAAGGCGACGTAGTTGCGCTCGTCCGTCTCCCGCGTCACCCAGCGGAAGTTGGTGTCGGCGCCGCGGTAGCGCTCGACCCCCTTGATGAAGGGCACGACGGAGCAGCCGCGGTCGTCGCAGAACTGCGGCAGCTGCGGGGCGCCGTTGGTGTAGTCGGGATTGCGGCCCGCTGACGTGGGATCGTAGGGCGACAGGAAATCCGCGAACACCCCGCACAGCACGAACAGAAGCAGGATCGCGGCGGCGACCATCGAGGAGCGCTTTCGCTTGAACCGCGCCCAGATCAGCTGGCTCTGGGAGGCGGTGAAATAGTCCTCCTTCGACTGGGCCGCGCCGCGGCCGAAGACCCGGGCGATCATTTGAACAGCCCCTTGCGCACGCGCGGGTCGATCACCGCGAGGAGAATGTCGGTCAGGAAGTTCAGTCCCACGATGGAGGCGGTCAGCATGAAGATGATCGCGCCGGCGAGCTCCTGGTCGTTGGAGCGGGCGAGCGCGTCGAACAGCAGCTTTCCCGCGTCGGTCAGGATCAGCACCACCGCGACGATGGGCAGCTCGTTGAACACCCGGTTGAGGTCGAAGCCCACGGAATTGACCAGCGGCCCCAGCGCATGGCGCGCCGGATAGCGCCACAGCAGCCGCCGGCCGGCGACGCCGCGGGCCATGGCGGCGGTGACGTAGAGCTTGTCGAGCTCGTCCGAGACCAGCGCCCGCACGGTCTGCAGCGCGAAGGCGGTCGCGGACCAGCCCAGGATCACGATGGGAACCCAGGCGTGGCTCAGCATGTCCACGAACTTGTCCCAGGACCACGGCGCCTCGCGGAACTCGGCGGAGAAGAGGCCGGTGAGGTCGGTCTTCCAGAACACCGTGGCCGAGAGCAGGATCATCAGCGCCAGCAGGAAGTTCGGCAGCGCGAGACCGAGGTAGGAGGCGAACCGCAGGATCGAATCCGCCCACCCGCCGCGGACGCGGGCCGAGAGGATGCCCACCGGCACCGCGATCAGGTAGGCCAGCGCCAGCGCGCCCAGGCAGATCGCGAGCGAGAGCCAGAACTTGTCGCCCACGATGGTGGCGACGTCGGCGCGGATCAGGCAGGAGGTGCCGAAATCGCCCTCCGCGAACACCCCCCAGACCCAGCCGGCCCAGCGCTCGACGAACGGGCGGTCGAGGCCCATGGTGACCTCCATCGCGCGGATGTCGGCCTCGGTGATCGTCTGCCCCTGGGTGTTCTTGTAGGCGATGTAGCGCTCGGCGCAGTTCCCCGGCACCAGCTCCATCAGCGAGAACACGATGAAGGAGATCATCAGCAGCGTGGCCAGCGAGCTGACCAGGCGCACGGCGATGAAGCGGAGGAAAGCCATGCGGGGCGGAGGCTCCTGGCGCTCAGGCGCGGCGGGGCCGCGCGGGCTGGGACATGGCGCGGCGGGGCCGCGCGGGCTGGGACATGGCGCGGCGGGGCCGCGCGGGCTGGGACGTGGCGCGGCGGGGCCGCGCGGGCTGGGATCGGGAAAGGGGGCGCGCGGCCGGGTGGAGCCGGCCGCGCGCGGGTCTCACGCCTGCGGCGTCAGTCCGCCAGCGACCACTGCTGCGGGCGGTAGGGGTAGACGCGGTAGTACTCGTAGGACCAGGTCTTGGGCGTCTCCCAGTTCTCCAGCTTGGCGGAGTGGTAGATCGGGTTCGGCGCCTCGACGAGGCCGATGAAGATGAACTGGTCGAGCTGCGCCTCGATCAGCTTCGCGCCGATCTCGTCGGACTCGGGCGTGCCGGGCAGGTGCTGCTGCCAGGACAGGACCAGGTCCTTCCACTCGCCGACCCAGGCGGGGGGCTCGACGCCCTCCTTGCCGTCGGTGTCGATGTACTGGGCCCACAGCATCCCGTTGCGCAGGAAGAAGTAGCTGCCGAAGGGCGCGATGAAGGGCTGCGGGTCGCCCAGGATCACCGGGATCGGGGCGCCGTGCAGCCAGACGTGAACCGAAAGCTCGTTGGCCGACTGGGCGGCGCGGTACTCGTCGGGCGTCACCTCCTTGATGGTGGCGTTCACGCCCACGTCCTTCCAGTGCTGGGCCACCAGCTCGATCACCGCCGTCGCCACGCCCTGGGTGGCGAACTGGATGTTGAGCGTGAGGGGCGAGCCGTCGGGCAGGTCGCGCCAGCCGTCGCCGTCCTTGTCGACCACCCCCAGCCCGTCGAGCTTGGCCTTCGCGCCGTCGGGGTCGTATTCGGTCGCGAAGCTCGCCTGCGCCTCCGTCGCGAACGACGGGGTGGGGGCGAAGGTCAGCATCTGCTTGGGCGTGCCGAGGTCGAAATAGGCGACCGAGTTGATCTCGTCTCGGTTGATCGCCGTGGACATCGCCAGGCGCCAGTCCTTCTCGCCGAACAGCGCCCGCTTGCCCTCGTCCGCGTCGGTGAGGTTGAAGGTGATGGTCGGCGAGGCGATCTGCGGGCGCAGGTCGACGACGTAGCCGCCGGCCTCCTGCCCATCCAGCAGCGTGGGCGCGTCGGGCAGGGTGATCGACTGGGATTTGTAGTCGATCTCCCCGTTGACCATCTTGAGGATGCGCACCTCGTTCTCGTTGACGTAGAGCTCGGCCATCTCGTTGAAGTAGGGGAGCTGGTTGCCGGCCGTGTCCACCATGTGGAAGTAGGGGTTGGCGACGACGCGCCGCCCCTCGGTGGTGTCCTCGACGGTGATGTGGCTCTCGAGCGTCGGGGCCACCGCCGCGGGCAGGGAGGGGATCTTCGCCGGGTCCTTGAGATACGGCGAGGGCACGTCCTTCCAGTCGGAGGCGCCGTAGTAGAAGTTGATCAGCTCATAGCCGTTCTCGAAGCCGAGCGCCCTGGCTTTCTCGTCCGCGTCGGGCGAGACGTCGGGGTGGAAGGGGCCGAAGAAGTGCTTGGGCAGGAACGGCTGGGCGAAGTCGGTGGCGAAACTCGCCAGCAGGCCGGGCTTGGGCGCGGCCATCGAGAACTTCACCGTCGTCTCGTCCACGACCTCGACCGTGAAGGGCTCGCCGCCGGCGAACCACAGGTCGCGCGGCTTCTCCACCAGGTTCTGGTTCATGGTGACGTCGTTGTACCAGAACGCCACGTCTTCGGCCGTGAACGGGGCGCCGTCGGACCACTTGTGGCCGCGGCGCAGGACGAAGGTCAGCTCGGTGAAGTCCTCGTTCCACGCCCAGGACTTGGCGACGTTGGGCACGATCGTCTGCAGGTCGTCCGAGAAGCGCACCAGGTTCACGTGGCGCACCGACAGCAGGTCCGAGGTCCCCGCCTCGGTCGCGTTCGAGAGCCCGTCGAGCACGCCGCCGTAGACGCCGATCCTGGTGTAGGGGGCGACGACGAGGGGCTCCTCGGGCAGGCGCTCGGCCACCGGGGGCAGCTCGGCGGGGTTGCCGGTGATGCGGGCGTTCAGCGCCCCGATCTCCGGGTTCTCCTGGAAGGTCAGCGCGCAGGAGGCCAGCTCCTGGAACTCGGCCAGGTCGTACTGCTGCGGGTAGGCGCCGGGCGCCACGCCCATCGGGTCGGCGACGGTGACGGTCGGGCACTCCTGCGCGGCGGCGGCGGTCGCGAATACGGTCGCGACGGCGCAGAGCGAAGCGCTCGCGAGCAACTGGCGTTTCATGCGGTCCTCTTGATGTCCTGGAGTGAGCTGCGGAACTCGGGGCTGATAGGCGGCCTGGGAGGGGGGCTGCATGGCGTCTCGCCGCCGCCGGACGACGGGGCGGGAACAGGCTGCGACTCGCCTTACGCGCCTGTCAAGCGAAGCGGACCGGGGCGCCTTTCATTCGCGCGCCAACGAAGACGGGCGCCTTTTCGACAGGCGCGCCTGCGCAAACCGCAGGCGATTTGCGTTCATCTCGTCGCGAAACGTTGGGGAAGGGCGCCCGGCGCGGCCCGCGGAGGGGGCGGCGGGCGGGTCTCCGCCGACGGGGGGCCGCCGGCGGAGACCTCGGCTCAGCCGCCGATCTCGACGGCGAAGTTGCGCACGCCGCCGCGGCGGGCGAAGCGCTCGCGCAGGGCGGCCTCGTCGAGCGGGCCGCCCCCCTCGCCCGAGACCGAGACCGGCGCGTCGCCGAAACAGGCCAGCAGGTCGCGCGTCGCCTCGAAGGCGCGGCGGGAGGCGAACAGCGTCCACGAGCGGCGCAGCTTCTTGGTCAGCAGCCGCGGGTGCAGCGACAGGTGCAGGGCCGCCCCCTCGGGCCGTCCGCCGAGGCGGGCGCGCAGGCGGGCGAGCTCCGGGCCCAGCGCATATTCGTGGCCCTCGATGTCGACCTTCATCAGCGCCGCGCCCTCGCCCGCGCGGTCGGCGACCTCCTCGACCGTGACGGTGGGCACGTGCACTGGCTCGCCCCGGTGCACGCCGAGCGCCGAGGTCATCGAGCCGCCCAGGCCCCGCCGCCCGCCGAACAGGGTCAGCCCGCCGCCGTCCGCGTGCAGCGCGGCCGGGATCACCTCGGCGCGCAGGCCGTTGAGGGCGAGGTTCTCCTCCAGCGCCGCGCGGGCCACGGGGTCGGGCTCCAGCGCCAGCACCCGCGCCCCGCGGGAGGCGGCGAGCAGGCTGACCGGGCCGATCCAGGCGCCGATGTCGACGAAGACCACGCCCCGGGCGGCGCGGGCGGCGACGAAGTCGAGCGTCTCGTCCTCCCAGCCCACATGCGCCTCGCCCTGCGCGAAGGGGGCCCAGAAGGCGCGCTCGATCTCGCTGCGCGCCTGAACCCGCAGGCGCTTTCCCTTCAGCATGACCTCGAGGGTCGTGGGCATCGGCTGATCCTCCCCGGTCCCGCCGCCGGCGGCCTGCGCGCGGACCCGCCCCCGAAGGGGGCAGGTCGACGCGGCCACTGGCGCGCGTCCTACCTCAGCCCTACAATCGGGGCAACTCGGCGGCGCAGGGGCGCCGCCGGTCCCGCCGTCCCCCGGGACCCGCGGGCGGAAGGGAGGCGCGATGCCCACGCGCGCGCGGCCATGCTGATCCGAAGCCTGTCGGGGCGGCTGCTGCTGCTGACCGCGGCCTTCGTGATGCTGATCGAGGCGCTGTTCTTCGCGCCCTCGGTGGTCTCGTTCCGCGAGAACTACCTGCGCGAGCGGCTGGACCGCGCCCAGATCGCCTCGCTGGCGCTGCTGGCCACCCCCGACGACATGGTCACCCCGGACCTGGAGCAGGAGCTGCTGAAGACCGCCGAGGTGCTCAACATCGTGCTCCAGCGCGACGAGGCGCGGGTGCTGATCCTCGCCCAGCCCGCGCCGCGCCCGATCGACGCCACCTACGACCTGCGCACCGAGAACGCCTTCGCCCAGTGGCGCCACGCCGGGCGGGTGCTGGCGATGGGCGGGGACCGGGTGATCCGGGTGATCGGGATGCCGGTGAACGGCGGCGGCGACGCCATCGAGGCGACGCTGGAGGAGGCGCGCCTGCGCGAGGCGATGATCGCCTACGCCCTGCGGATCCTCGCGATGTCCGCGGTCATCGCGCTGCTGACCGGCCTGCTGATCTGGATGGCCCTGCGCCGCTTCCTGGTGCGCCCGATGACCCGGGTGATCGAGAACATGCGCCGCTTCGCCGAGGACCCCGAGGACCCAGACCGGGTGATCCGCCCCGGCTCCGGCATCGCCGAGATCGCCGAGGCCGAGAAGTCGCTCGCCGGGCTCGAGACCGAGCTGCGCTCGGCGCTCCGCCAGAAGGCGCGGCTGGCGGCGATGGGGGAGGGGCTGGCCAAGGTCTCCCACGACCTGCGCAACCTGCTGACCACGGCGCAGCTGCTGGCCGACCGGCTGGAGGGGTCGGCCGATCCGCGGGTGGCGCGGGTGGGGCCGAAGATCATCCGCTCGCTGGACCGGGCGGCGGCGCTCTGCGCCTCGACGCTGGATTTCGGCAAGACCGAGGAGCCCGCGCCGGTGATCCGCACCGTGGCGCTGAGGGCGCTGGCCGAGGAGGTGGGCGACGTGGTCTTCCCCGACCGCAA
The DNA here is from genome assembly GCF_900113695.1 of Albimonas pacifica. GTDB lineage: Bacteria > Pseudomonadota > Alphaproteobacteria > Rhodobacterales > Rhodobacteraceae > Albimonas > Albimonas pacifica. The sequence continues at coordinate 147,916 of NZ_FOQH01000006.1, forward strand.
CGTCGCCGAGCCCGCCGCGGGCGGCGTGCGCTTCGTCAACGCCGCGCCCGAGGGGCTGACCGCGCCGGCCGATCCCGACCAACTCCACCGGGTGCTGGTCAACCTCGCGCGCAACGCCCGCCAGGCGATGGAGAACGCCGGCCGCTCGGGCGAGGTGCGGATCTCTGCCGCGCGGTCGGGCGAGACGGTGGTGATCGAGGTCTCCGACCAGGGGCCCGGCCTGCCCGAGCAGGCGCGCGCGAACCTCTTCACCCCCTTCAAGGGCGGCGCCACGCGCGGCGGCGCGGGGCTCGGCCTCGCCATCGCCGCCGAGCTAGCCCGCGCCCATGGCGGGCGGGTGGAGCTCGCGGCCTCCACCACCGAGGGCGCGTCCTTCCGGGTCACTCTCCCCGCCGGCCCCCGCCTCGCCCCCGGCGGCCGCCCCGACCGCCGCTCCGCCGCCTGAGAGCGGCGTCGGGGGAGCGGGCGAGCCCACGTCGGCCTACCCCTCCGCCCGATCCTTCCCGCCCGCCGTCCTGTGTCTGCAGGGCGCGGATGACGGCGACGGCGCATGGGCCTCGCTGCTCGCAAATCGACCCCGCCGCCCTCCGGCGAGCCGCCGAGCCGAGCGCCGTCTGATCCTTCGCCCTCCGCCCGCCGCCTCTCGCCTGCCCAACACGCAGCAGCGCCCCGGGCTTGACCCGGGGCCTCCTTCCCGCCGTCGCCGGAGAACCTGCTCTGGGGGCGCCCTGCACCCGCTCGCCAGCGGTGCGACGCAGCCAAGCCCGCCCGCAGGGCGCCTGTAGACCGCTAGTAGAGAAGCGCGGACTCCCGGGCCCATAGGCGCCCTGCGGGCGGGCTTGGGCTCGTGGGCGGGCGGCGCGCCCGGAGGTCGGGTCGTCCAGTGAGAGGGCAGGTCTCCCGGCCGAACGCCTTCCCCTCGCCCGCCCGCCGCGCCTATGGTCGCCGCGACCCTTCCCGGCCTCCGGAGTCCCGATGTCCGCTTCCATCCGCCCCGGCCCCCGCAACCTGCTGACCGACGTCGCCGGCCTGCGGGTGGGCCACGCCCGCCACGCCACGCTCGCGACCGGCGTCACCGTGATCCTCGCCCCCGGCCGCGTCCCCGCCGCCGCCGACGTCCGCGGCGGCGGCCCCGGCACCCGCGAGATCGAGGCCCTCTCGCCCGAGAACCTCGTCGGCGGGCTGCACGCGCTGGTCCTCTCCGGCGGCTCGGCGCTGGGGCTCGGCGCGGGCGATGCGGTCGCCGCCGCCCTTTCCGCCCGGGGCGAGGGCCTGCCCATGGCGCCCGGCCTGCCGTCGGTGCCCATCGTGCCCTCGGCGATCCTCTTCGACCTCGCCCCCGGCTTCGCCGAGACCTTCGCGGCGGAGGGCGGCCCGCCCCACCCCCGCCTCGCCCGCCAGGCGCTCGAGGCCGCGCGCGCCGAGTTCGAGATCGGCTCCGTCGGCGCGGGGACCGGCGCCAACGCAGGGCGCATCAAGGGGGGCCTCGGCTCCGCCTCGGCGGTGCTGCCGGGGCTGGGCGAGGGCGGGCGGGACGTGACCGTCTCGGCGCTGGTGGCGGCGAACCCGGTGGGCTCGGTCCTGATGCCCGGCTCCCGCGCCTTCTGGGCCTGGCCCTTCGAGATGCAGGGCCCCGACGGCGCCTGGGAGTTCGGGGGCGAGCGGCCCGACCCCGCCGCTCCGCGCCCCCTCGATCCGCTGCCCGGGGAGGGCCGGCTCGCCTTCGCCCCGGCGGACGCGCCCGCGGCCGAGCCCGGCCGGGCCACCGCCATCGGTCTCGCGGCCACCGACCTCGCCCTGACCCCGGCGGAGTGCCGCCGGCTGGCGATGATGGCGCAGGACGGGCTGGCCCGCGCGATCCGCCCCTCTCACACGCCGATGGACGGGGACACGATCTTCGCCCTCTCGACCGAGCGGGTCTGCGCCGGTTCGGGCCGCGAGCGCGCCCTGCGCCTCGCCGCGGTGGGCTCGGCGGCGGCCGACTGCGTGGCCCGCTCCGTCGCCCGGGCGGTCCACGCGGCCGTGGCGGTCCCGGGCGGCCGCCCGGCCTGGCGGGACCTCGGCTGAGCCTCGCTCCGGCGGGCGCCCGCGCCTTGCCGCGCCTGCGCTCCGGGGCCCTCGCTGGGGGCGTCCCGAACTTTCTTGCGCGACGTTGCGTCGGGAGTGCGAAACCCCTCTTGCACTCCCCCCGCCCCCCCGTTAGAAGCCCCGCAGCGCCGCGGGAACGACCGCAGCGCCCTGCACCGGTAGCTCAGCTGGATAGAGCACCAGACTACGAATCTGGGGGTCGGGGGTTCGAATCCTCCCCGGTGCGCCAATACATTAGCCAAGTTTCGAGCCCGCTGTTTCAATTCGGCGCTTGTGGCTCGTCGCGATTCCGGTTCCCGATTCGGGCTCGCCGGGGGCTGTCTTCCCCTGCTCCTGCTGCATCGTCAGTCCACGCAACGCCGCGGCGGATCAGCTCGAGACGACGGATCCGTTGGGCGTCCCAGGGAAAGGCCCGCGCGCGTGAGGCCCGGGATGCCGTCACGCATCCGTAGCGGCCTGCGGTCGCGCCGGGGCTGCCTGCCGGCTGCGACGCGTCGCGCGGGGCTTGGGCGTCGGATGCGCGATCTCGGGCATCGTCCACCTCTAGAAGACGAAGCAGGAGGCGTCCAACTCGCTCGCGTCGATGTTCATGAGGACCAGGATGTCGCTGCTCGATCCATAGGTGACGTAGGTCCGATCGCCGCGCTGCGAGATGTCGAGCTCGCCGAACCGCTGGGCGCCGCTCTCGATGCGGAACAGGTCCCGACGGACGTCGAATCCGAGGATGACGTCGATCCCGCATCCGAGCGCGCCGACCAGCACGTCGGACCCTCGGCCCCCCGAGGCGGAGTCGTCGCCGGCCCCCAGAAAGAGCACGTCGTTGCCCCGGCCGCCGAAGAGCCGGTCCGATCCATCGCCCCCGGAGATCCGGTCGGCGCCGGCGTCGCCCCTGATGACGTCGTCCCCGGCGTCGCCCCGCAGCAGGTCGTCGCCGCCGCCGCCGCGGAACAGGTCGCCGCCCGTCCCGCCTTCGAGCAAGTCCCGGCCCGCCTGGCCCAACAGCCGGTCCGATCCCTCGCCGCCGAAGAGCTCGTCGTCGCCGGAGCTTCCGAGCAACGCGTCGTCGTCCGCGCCGCCGAACAGCGCGTCGCGCCCGTCGCCGCCGACCAGGCGATCGTCGCCGTCGTCGCCATGCAGCGCGTCGTGGCCCTCGCCGCCCAGCAGCCGGTCGTCGTCGACGCCGCCATGGACGAGGTCGGCGCCGTTGCCCGCTCGAACCACGTCGTCGCCGGAGCCGCCGTCGAGGCTGTCCGCGCCGCCGCGGCCCTCTAGGAGGTCCGAATCCAGCCAGCCGGACAGCGCGTCCGCGCCGCGGGAGCCGATCAGCCGGTCGTCTCCCTGGCCGCCGTCGACCCACAGGTGGTCGTCGGGGCGCCGCTGCGCCCGGTAGACGTCGTCGCCGCCCCCCAGGTCCAGGAGCAGCGTGTCGGCGGAATCGGTACGGACGAAACGGGGGCCGATCACGCGCGACGCCGCGCCGTCGAGCTTGATGGCCGGCGTGCGGCCGTCATCGAGGAACACCAGCTCGACCCCCTCGAGGCGTGCGTCGATCGAGATGCGGGGGCGGTCGACGGTCGCCTCGAGCAGCTTGAAGGCGGACTGGGCCGTGAGCCGCTCGACGCCTTTCAGGACCGCGATGGCCGGGGCCAGGCCCGAGGGGCGGATTTCGTCGAACCCCCGCCCGCCGTAGAAGGTCGACACGGTTCCCTGCGCGACGTCGTCTCCGCCGCCGCCGTAGGCCTCCTCGACCGACCGGAAGAGATCGTCGCCCCGCCCGCCGACGGCGTGGTCCACGTTGATCAGGGTGTCGTTCCCGTCGCCGCCGTAGAGGGTGTTGTCGCCGTAGAACACGATGGCGTCGTCACCGTCGCCGGCATGGATCGTGTTGCCGGTGACCTCCGCCGAATAGTAATCGATCTCCAGCGGCAGATCGTCGGGGAGAAACACGGTCGAATTCGTCAGGGCGACGGTCAGCTGCCCGGCATTCTCGAAGCCCACGCCGCGGAAATCCTGGAGCACGCCGTCCCCTGAGAGGATGAAGCCGGCGTAGACGGTCGAGAACCCCTCGGGGCTCGTCGGGGGGATGCCCTCGGGCGGGAGGACGGCGACGTATGCGCTGCCTGCCGGCGGGCTCTGGTCGCCGTCGATCACCGCGCCGTAGTGCGGTCGGGCGTAATAGCGCCCGCCAGGTCCGAAGTAGACGACGTCGATCTCGTACACAGGCACGGGCTTTCCAATCGCGTTGCAACTCAAGGGCGAGTCGTGCAGTCGATTGTCGAGGTCGACGGGCGCGCGCGCAATCGTCGCCGAAGTCCGCCGCCCTGAGACGAGCGGAGCGACGGGGGGACGGGGGAGGGCCGGTCGGCCGTTTCCGGCCGATGCGGCGAGGCCGTCCGGCGCCCGGGCCCTGGGCGGGGCCGCGTCTGGTTCCCATGCCGTTCACTCGGCTTGCTGTCTGCTCTGCCGCGCGCGGATCGGGGCGGCGCATCGCCCCGCGCGCCTGGGGAGTTCCCGCGGGGGGACCGCGGGATCGTTGGGGAAGGGGAGACTTCCAGTGACGCTTGCATTCATCGGCACGGATACCGACGGCTTCACCGCGGCCGCATCCGGCGACATGGTCGTGGTGGTTGCGACCGGGCGGCTCTCGATCACCGGGTTCGGGGACGCCTTCAACTTCGCGGGGCTGAGCTCGGTCTCGCTGGTGGTGCAGGGCGCGATCTTCTCCGAGGACGGGGACGCCGTCAGCTCGGACGTGGCTTCGGGCGGGCTGAAGGTCTCGGTCGACGCCGGCGGCACGATCATCGGCGCCAGCGACGGGGTCGAGCTGAACGGGAACAGCCACGTCGTGCTCAACAGCGGCGTGATCAAGGGCCTCTCCGACGCGGCGGTCCAGTTGCTGGGCGCGGACGGCAAGGTTTCCAACTTCGGCGCCATGACGGGCCTGCGGGGCGTGGTCCTCGACGGCGACGACGCCGAACTGGTCAACCACGGCATGATCCACGGCCATACCTCGTCGGGCGTGACCGCCTCGACGAACGCCCGGATCGTCAACACCGGGACCATCACCGCGTCCGGGGCGGCGGTCCTCGTGGCGGGAACGGACGTGATCCTGCGCAACTTCGGCGAGATCGCGAGCCTCGCCGCCAGCGCCTTTTCCGGCGGCGCCGGCATCGACACGGTGCTGAACTCGGGCCGCATGGGCGGCGACGTGCTGCTCGCCGGCGGCGACGATCTGCTGCGCATGAGCGGGGGCGAGATCGCCGGCGACGTCGATGCGGGGTCGGGCTTCGACCGGGTGGTGCTGGCGGCCGGCGTGGTGCAGGGGGACGTGCGGCTCGGCGACCACGACGACGTGCTGCGCTTCGGAACCGGGACGGTGAGCGGCGACCTCGACGCGGGCCTGGGCGCCGACACGGTCGTGCTGGCCTCGGGACTGCTGCAGGGCGTCGCGACGCTGGGCGGCGGCAACGACCAGCTCCGCATCGGAACCGGCGAGGTGGACGGTTCCATCGACATGGGGGGCGGCTCGGACAGCGTGAAGCTGGGCCACGGCCTCGTGCAGGGCGACGTGTTCATGGGCGACCGCTACGACGTGTTCCGCGCCGGCGACGGCCGCGTCCTGGGCTCGGTCGACCTCGGCGACGGCGACGACCGGGCCTACGGCGGCGCGGCGGACGAGACCTTCGTGGGCGGCGCCGGCGACGATCTGCTGCGCGGGCAGGGGGGCGAGGACGAGCTCTACGGCGGCGACGACGCCGACAACCTGGTCGGAGGCCGCGGCGACGACCGGCTTGTGGGCGGCGCGGCGGGGGACTTCTTCCGCTTCGGCCGCAGGACGGACGACGACCTGATCACCGACTTCCAGAACGGGCTCGACCGCATCGACCTCTCGCGCCTCGTCATCACGGGCGACGAGCTGACGGCGATCAAGGACGCCTCCAAGACCCTCTCCGGCAACTCGGTGATGGTGGATCTGGACAAGCTGGGCGGCGACGGCTCGATCCAGATCATCGGGCTGACGAAGGCGCAGATGACGCTGGACGACTTCATCCTGTGACGCCGCCCCCTCAGGGGAACGGGGAAGGTCCGGGGCCGCGCGGCCGCCCCGTCGCGCGGCGGCGACGGAGCGGCCTCTTCCGGCGGGAGATCGGCCGGCGTCTCCTCCGCCTTGACCCTCCGGCCCCGCGCGTCGCCTGGACGCTCCGGGCGGGAGACGGCGGGGGCGCGCCGGCATCCGCGCGTCCAGGGCCGCGTCGCGTCGCCCCGCCGGCCGGCTGCGGCCCGCCTTGACCGCGGGGCGCTCGGCGCCGCAGGCTCCGCGCTCCGGCCCGCATGCGCCCGCGCGGCGCGTTCCGCCTCCCTGCGCGGGCCGCAGGAGATCCGCCCATGAACGACATGTCGTCCTCGCCCAGCCCGCTCGGCCGTCACCAGGACCGCATCGCCGCCGTCCATGCCGAGGCGACCGCCTGGCGCCGCGACATCCACGCCCATCCCGAGATCGGCTTCGAGGAGCACCGCACCTCCGCCCTGATCCAGGAGAAGCTGAAGGCGTTCGGCGTCGACGAGATCCTGACCGGCCTGGGGCGCACCGGCGTCGTCGGCATCGTGCATGGCAAGGCCAAGGGCAAGATGATCGGCCTGCGCACCGACATCGACGCCCTGCCGATGCAGGAGCGCACGGGCCTGCCGCACGCCTCGACCCACCCCGGAAAGATGCACGCCTGCGGCCATGACGGGCACACCGCCATGCTCCTCGCCACCGCCAAGATCCTGGCCGAGACGCGGGACTTCGCAGGCTCGGTCGCGCTGATCTTCCAGCCGGCGGAGGAAGGCGGCGGCGGCGGGCGCGAGATGGTCGAGGACGGGATGTTCGACAAGGCCCCGTGCGAGACCGTCTGGGGCCTGCACAACATGCCCGACCAGCCGCTGGGGACCTTCACCGCGCTGCCCGGGCCGACCATGGCCGGCATCGACTATTTCGACATCGCCTTCGAGGGGCAGGGCACCCACGCGGGCGTCCCCCATGCCGGCGTCGACACCGTGCTGACCGCCGCCCATTTCGTCACCACGGTGCAGTCGATCCCCGCCCGCAACCTCTCGCCCTTCGAGGCGGTGACGGTCGGCATCTCGATGATCAAGGGCTCGGACGCCTACGTGGTGATGGGCGACCGGGCGGTCGTGGGCGGCTCGGTCCGCTTCTTCTCCGACGCCGCGCGCGACAAGACGGAGGCGCGGCTGCGCAAGCTCGCGGGCTCGGTCGCCGAGGCCTTCGACTGCGAGGCGGTGATCGACTACCGCCGCAACTACCCGCCCTGCATCAACCCCGAGGCCGAGGCCGAGATCGCCGCCCAGGTCGCCGAGAGCGTGGTGGGCGAGGCCGCCGTCTCCCGCACCGCCGAGCCCTGCATGGCGGGCGAGGACTTCGCCTTCATGCTCAACGCGCGGCCGGGGCACTACATCTGGATGGGGACGGGGTCGGACGACCATGTCTCGGGCCGGCTGCATTACCCGGACTACGACTTCAACGACGCCTCGATCCCGCTGGGCGTGGCCTACTGGCTGGCGCTGGTCGACCGGCTGCTGCCGGCGGACTGAGCGATGATCGACTTCTACACCTGGTCGACGCCCAACGGGCGCAAGGTCTCGATCCTGCTCGAGGAGCTGGGCGTCGCCTACGAGATCCACGCCGTGAACATCGGCCGCGACGAGCAGTTCGCGCCCGAGTTCCTTTCGGTCGCGCCCAACAACAAGATCCCCGCCATCGTCGACCGCCAGACCGGCCAGACGCTGATGGAGAGCGGGGCGATCCTGCTCTACCTCGCCAAGCGCCACGGGAAGTTCCTGACCGAGGGCGGCGAGGAATGGCGCGTGGTCGAGTGGCTGATGTGGCAGATGGCGGGCTTCGGCCCGACGCTCGGCCAGGTGCACCACTTCCGCTTCTTCAACCCCGGCAAGTCCGAATACGCCGAGACCCGCTTCGGAGCCGAGGCGCGCCGGCTCTACGGCGTGCTCGACGCCCGCCTGCGGGGGCGGGACTTCGTGGCGGGGCAGGGGCCGGGGGCCTACTCGATCGCCGACATGGCGATCTGGCCCTGGGCCGCGCGGTTCGAACGGCAGGGGATCGACCTGAGCGAGTTCCCCGGCGTGCTCGCCTGGTACCGCCGCATCGCCGAGCGCGAGGCGGTGCAGCGCGGCTACGACGTGCCGAAGATCGGCGAGGCGATCCCGATGCCCTGAGGGCCGGGCGCCCCGGACTGCAATGACGAGGGCCGGGCTCCCCGGCCCATAGGCGCCCTGCGGGCGGGCTTGGGCCTGTGGCGCGGGGCGCGCCCGGGGGCCGGGGGTCAGTCCTTGGGGGCCTCGCGGCGACGCGACGGGGTCTCGACGATGCGGACGTCGCGCTGGGGGAAGGGGATCTCGATCCCGTTCGCCTGGAAGGCGTCCCACAGCGCCAGGAACACCGCCCCGCGCACGTTGGTCAGCCCCTGCGCGGGGTCATGGATCCAGAACCGCAGCACGAAGTCGACCGAGCTGTCGCCGAAGGCCGTCACGTGGCAGACCGGCGCGGGGTCGTGGGAGACGCGCGTCACCCCCTTCGCCGCCTCCACCGCGATGCGCCGCACCGCGTGGGGGTCGCAGGCGTAGGCCACCCCGAAGGTCACGTCGAGGCGCACCAGCTCCGAGGAATAGGACCAGTTCACCACCTGGCCGGTGATCAGGTCCTCGTTGGGGATCAGATACTCGCGCCCGTCGCGGGTGACGACCGAGACGTAGCGGGCGTTCAGCCCCGAGATCCAGCCGAAGGTCTCGCCGAGCGAGATCACGTCCCCGGGCTTGATCGACTTGTCCACCAAGAGGATCACCCCCGACACCAGGTTCGAGACCACCTTCTGCAGCCCGAAGCCCACGCCGAGCCCGATCGCCCCCGAGAACACGGCGAGCGAGGTCAGGTCGAACCCCGCCACGTTCAGCGCCGCCGCCGCGGCGGCCACGAAGATGGCGAAGGCCGCGACCTTCTCGGTCAGCACCCGCATCGAGGGCGAGATCTCCTCGACCCCCGCGAGCCTGCGCCGCAGCACCGCCAGCGCCCAGCGCGCCAGCCAGATCAGCGCGATCAGCGCCAGCAGGCCGCGGGCGGCGGTCAGCAGGGAGACGCGCCGCTCGGCCACCGTCACCGCCACGCCGTCGAGCGCCTCCATCAGCGCGCCCGCCTGGCCGAGCACCAGGGCGGTGGCGAAGATCAGCGCCCCCCAGCGGGCGAAGCGGCGCAGCAGCGGGTTGCGGATCAGCCGCACGGCGATGCCCACGCCCGCCCAGACCGCGGCGAGCTGCGCCGCCAGCCCCAGCAGGTGCGAGCGCGAGGGCCAGGTGACCTCGGCCATCCCCGCCGCCACCGCCCAGCCGAGGACTGCGAAGGCGATCAGCCCCAGCCGGTCGCGCACCAGCACCAGCGCCCGCGCCGCCGGCGGCGTCAGCGGGCGCCCGCGCATCCAGGCGTCCATCCGCGGATGCGCCGCGCGCCCGATCCCCCAGGCAAGCAGCGCCAGCAGCGCGATCAGCCCCAGCTGCGCCAGCCGCCAGGGCTGGGCCATCGCCACCAGTTCGTTGCGCAGCCAGGGCAGCAGCAGCTGCGCCTGGGCAAGAAGCTCTTCGAGATCGGTCATCGTCCCCCACTCTCGCCCCCCTCGCCCGGCGGGGAAAGAGGCTTCCGGTCGCGCGCGGCGGCGCGCCGGCTGGCCGATGCAAATGCCTTGACGTTACGACCACTTCCTCGCACCACTGGTTGCAACCAGGGGAGGAAAAGACGGTGTCTGATTTCTTTGAGCGCGTGGCGCAGATTTCCAGTCGTTCCAAGGTCGCCGAGCGGCAGGCCCAAACCGAGGAGGCCACCAAGACCTCCGTCATCTTGCCATTTCTGCAGATGCTGGGGTTCGACGTCTTCAACCTCGACGAGGTGATCCCCGAGTTCGTGGCCGACGTCGGCACGAAGAAGGGCGAGAAGGTCGACTTCGCCGTCAAGATCGACGGCAAGATCGCCATGCTGGTGGAGGCGAAGCCGATCGGCGCGAAGCTGGGCGACGTCCAGTACAGCCAGCTCTTCCGCTATTTCTCCGTCACGGAGGCGCGGCTCGCGATCCTGACCAATGGGCGCGAGGCCTGGTTCTTCTCCGATACCGATGCGCCGAACAAGATGGACGGAAAACCTTTCTTTCGCTTCGATTTCCAGAACTACGACCGCGCCCAGGTGGAGGAGCTGGCCCGCTTCCAGAAGCCGAATTTCGAGATCGAGGCGATCGTCGAGGCGGCCTCCAACCTCAAGTACACGCGCGCGGCCGCGACCTACCTCAAACAGCAGCTCGGGGATCCAGAGGACGAGTTCGTCCGGCTGATCGGCCGGCGGATCCATGAAGGCTCGATAACCAAGGCCGTGTCGGAGCAATTGCGGCCCGCCATTCAGTCCGCGCTCGAGGAGATCATCCGCGACCGGATCCAGGACAAGCTCAGCATCAGCTTCCGCGAAGATCGAAAGCCCGCCCCGGAGCCGCAGCCCGCCGCGGAGGCGGACGAGCCGAGCCCCGGCGACGTCGTGACCACGCCCGAGGAGCTCGCCGGCCACCTCATCGTGCGCGCCATCGCTGCGCGCCATGTCCCGGTCGACCGCATCGCGATCCGCGATGCCAAGAGCTATTGCGCGATCCTGATGGACGACAACAACCGCAAGCCGATCTGTCGGCTCTACTTCAACTCGGCCACCACGCGGCATGTCGGAATCTTCGACGCCGAGAAAGCGGAGGCGAGGCACAAGGTTTCCGGGCCGGACGACCTCTATCAGTACGTCGACCAGATCGAGGCGGTGATAAAGTCTTACGCCTGACCTCTCCCGTCGGGCCTGCGTTTCCAGCCGAATGCAGATGGGCGCGTCGGGGACGCTCGTCGCCGGTTTGCGATCGCGCTTCGGCGAAGCGGAAGCGCCTGCTGGGCTCGGCCGGTTCTCTGGACGAGGCGGGGCGAGATGCCGGGATCGCAAGGGCTTCGGCGGCGGGCCGGATCGCCGGCCCTCGCCATAGACTCTCCTGTCCTCGCCGCGCTCATCGGTGCGTACGGTCGCGGCGGCCGCCGTCGCGGCGCTGTTGCCGGCGGGCTGCGCGGGGTCCTGTGACGAGCCGGAGCGGCTGGGGCCGCCGGCGCTCTATTCGTCGGGGCAGTGGATCCGTTCGCAGGGCTCGATGCGCGGGACTATGCGCGGCTCGACGAGCTGCTCTACGTCACCGGCCGCCGGCCCGCGCGCACCATCTCGGTCGCCTCGGTCGAGGAGGTCGGCATCCTCCCCGCCGGCCCGACCGACTTACCCGCGATCCTGCCCGAGGACCCCGCCGTCGCCGCCGCGGGCGACGCCTTCGCCCGGCGGGTGGACGAGCGCCTGGCGCTCTCGGGGCGGGGCGACGTCTTCATCTTCGGGCACGGCTGCAACGGGACCTTCGAATGCCCGCTGCCGGTCTCGTCGGCATGGCGGCGCGACCTCGGCGACGCAGGCGCCTTCATCGCCGTCTCCTGGCCTGCGAAGCCCGCCCGGCTGGAGGCGGCGGCGCGGGCCTGGGGCGGCTGAGCCTTGCGCAGGCGGCGCGGCGCGGCCATCGTCGCGCCGCCTGCCGAGGAAGGATCTCATGACCGAGCTGCGCGACCTCCACCCGCCCGTAGAGCCCTACGAGACCGGTTTTCTCGACGTCGGCGAGGGCCACCGCATCCATTACGAGCGCGTCGGCACGCCCGGCGCCAAGCCGGCCGTGTTCCTGCACGGGGGGCCGGGGGGCGGGATCGCGCCGGACTACCGCCGCTTCTTCGACCCGTCGCGCTACGACCTCCTGCTGTTCGACCAGCGCGGCTGCGGCCGCTCGGAGCCGCATGCCGCGCTGGAGGCGAACGACACCTGGCGGCTGGTGGCCGACATAGAGCGGCTGCGCGCGCTGGTCGGCTGCGAGCGCTGGCTGGTCTTCGGCGGCTCCTGGGGCTCGACGCTCGCGCTGGCCTATGCGCAGGCGCATCCCGAGCGGGTCGGCGCGCTGATCCTGCGCGGCATCTACACGGTCACCCGGGCGGAGATCGACTGGTACTACCGCCGGGGCGTCTCCGAGATGTTCCCCGACGCGTGGGAGAAGTTCCTGGCCCCGATCCCGCCGGCCGAGCGCGACGGGGACCTGGTGGCCGCCTATCGCAAGCTGCTGACCTGCGACGACGAGGCGGTGCGGCTGGCGGCCGCCCGCGCCTGGTCGATCTGGGAGGGGACGACGATCAACCTGCTGCCCGCCGACGCCCAGGCGAAGTTCGGCGACCCGCATTTCGCGCTCGCCTTCGCGCGGCTGGAGAACCACTTCTTCCTGCACGACTGCTGGCTGCGCCCGAACCAGCTGCTGGACGAGGCGCACAAGCTGGCGGGAATCCCGGGCGAGATCATCCACGGCCGCTACGACATGCCCTGTCCGCTGCGCAGCGCGTGGGAGCTGCACAAGCGCTGGCCGGACTCGACCCTGCACATCGTCGAGGGCGCCGGCCACTCGGCCATGGAGCCCGGCATCCGCGACCGGCTGCTGCGGGCGACCGAGCGCTTCGCGGACCTCTGAGGACCGCAGCAGGCCGCCGCGGGGGACCGCGGCGGCCTGTCCTTGGGGCGGCGCTCAGCCCCGCGGGTCGATGGGCGCGATGGGGCCGATGCCGCGCTCGATCACCGCGCCGGCCTCGAGCAGGGCCCGGTCGCCGTAGCGGGCCGAGATCAGCTGCACCCCCATCGGCTTGCCGGGAACCGTGTCGACGGGCACGGAGAAGCCGGGCAGGCCGATGGTGGGCGTGCCGGTCAGGGGCGCCATCGCCGCGAAGAAGGCGTCGGCGTCGAGGTCGTCGCGCTGGTCGTAATCCTCCTCGAAGGGCTTCGACCAGCAGGTGGCGGTCAGGATCAGCGGGTAGTCGGCGAGGAACGCCTGCCACTCGCGCAGGATCGTCGAGCGCTTCGCGATCAGCTTCAGCATCCCGTCGCGGTCGGAAATCTCGGGCACTCCGCGCAGCGTGACCTCGAGCGCCTTCTTCATCTTGGCGTCGCCGATCTCCTGCATCAGGCCCGCGAGGCCCGCGCGCATCTCGTTGCCCAGCACGATGCGCCAGTATTCCACCGCCTCCTGGAAGGACGGCGTGGGGACCTCGACCACCTCGTAGCCCGCATCCGCCAGGATCGCGCCGGCCTTGCGGATCGCGGCCGAGACCGCGGGGTCGGTGGGGAAGTCGGGGCTCTCGGCCGCCAGCGCCACCTTGCAGGGCGCGTGGCCGAGGGGGGCGAACAGGCCGGTGGAGGGCGTCTGCCAGACGTCGCGCGGATCGGGCTTGGCCAGCGCCAGCATCGCCAGCCGCACGTCCTCGACCGAGCGGGCGAGCGGGCCCTGCACCGAGCTCATCTGGCTCACGATCATCCGCTCGGCGAGCTGGGAGGGGCTGTAGGCCCCCGCGATCCCCGCCGTCGGGCGCAGGCCGTAGAGGCCGCAGTGATAGGCCGGCCCGCGGACCGAGCCGCCGATGTCGTTGCCGTGCCCCATCGCGCCGATGCCCGCCGCGGTGGCCGAGCCCGCGCCGCCCGACGAGCCGCCCGGCGTGATCGTGGAATCGTGCGGGTTCACGGTCATCCCGTGCAGGTCGTTCGAGGTGAAGGCGCGCATCGAGAAGCAGGGCGTGTTGGTGCGCCCGATGATGACGCCGCCCGCCGCCTTGATCCCGCGCACGACCGAGCCGTCCTCGGGCGCGATCAGGTCCTTGAACTTCACCACGCCGTTGGTGGTGGCGCGGCCCTTGTAGTCGACGTTGATCTTCACCGTCACCGGCACGCCGTGCAGGGGGCCGGAGGGGCCGTGCGCGCGCAGGGCGGCGTCGGCGGCCTTCGCGGCCTCCATCGCCTGCTCGGGCAGCGGGTCGACGACGGCGTTGAGGGCGGGGTTGACCGCCTCCATCCGCGCCAGCGCGCTCTCGGTCGCCTCGACCGAGGTGATCTTGCCCGCGGCGATGGCCGAGGCCAGCTCGCTGGCCGTCCAGGACCAGAGTTCGGAAGACATGCGCGCGCTCCTGCGTTGCAGGCCCGCGCGGGGCAGGGCGGCGGGCCGTCCGGGCGCGCCGGGGGCCGCGGCTCCGGGCAGGCGGAGCGGCGGGCGGCGGGCGCGGGCGGCCGCGCCGGGCGCCGGTCCCGGCGGGCGGAGAGGGGGGCGCGGCCCGGCGCGGGCCGCGCTGGAGGGCAGCCTAGCCGCTCCACGCCCCGGCGCGAGCGGGAAGGCGGCGGAGCGACCGCAAGACGCATACGTGCGTATTGGTGAGCGATTGCTGCGGGTCTGCGAGTCCGGGGACAGGGCTCTCTGCTCCGGGGGCGTCGATCTCCTGCCGCCCGCCGCCCCCGCGGGCGCCCCGGGCTCGACCCGGGGCCTCTCGCGGCCCGCCGCGGGCGCACGGCTCGCCGACCCTACCGACGCCCGCCGCCGGCACGCGCGCCGCGGGGCAGGGCGCTCCCCGCCCCTCACCTTTGCGTGCGGCCCCTCGCCTCCGCCCCCGCGCGGCGTCAGGATCGCGGGGAGCAGCCGGAGCCCGCCATGACCGTCCAGCCGACCCAGACCCTCGCCGAGACCCCCGACCTCCCGCGCGCCGACGCCACGACCTCCGCCGACGCCATCGCGAGGCGCCTGCACGCGGCGGGCGTGCGCCATGCCTTCGGGGTGCCCGGCGGCGAGGTGCTGGCCCTGATCGCGGCGCTGGAGCGGGCCGGCGTCGCCTTCCACCTCGCCCGCCACGAGAACGCCGCCGGCTTCATGGCCGAGGCCGCCTGGCACGCGACCGGCGCGCCGGGGGTGCTGGTCGCCACCGTCGGGCCCGGCATCGCCAACGCCGTCAACGTCGTCGCCAACGCCCAGCAGGACCGCGTGCCGCTGATCGTGATCTCGGGCCGCATCCCCGACGCGCAGGCCCTGACCTACTCGCACCAGGTGCTCGACCACCAGGCGGTGCTGCGCCCGCTGGTCAAGGCCAGCTTCGAGGCCCGCGCCGGCGCCTGCGCGCCGATGATCGACAAGGCCGTGCGCCTCGCCCTCGACCCCCGCCCCGGCCCCGTGCACGTCGACCTGCCGATCCCCGTCGCCGCGGCGCCCGAGCCCGGCGCCGACGGCGCCCCCCTGCGCCCCGCTCTCTCGCCGGCCGCCCCCGGGCCGGGGCCGGATCTCGACCGGGCGCGGGAGATGTTCGCCCGCGCGACGCGCCCGGTGATCCTCGCCGGCCTCGACCTGCTCGGCGAGCCCGAGGGCGTGGCAGCGATCCGCGCGCTTTCGGCCGCGCACGGCATCCCGGTCGCGACCACCTACAAGGCCAAGGGCGCGCTGGCGGAGGACGATCCGCTGAGCCTCGGGGGGCACGGCCTCTCGCCGAAGTCGGACGCGGCGATCCTGCCGCTGCTGCGCGCCGCCGACCTGGTGATCTGCGCGGGCTACGATCCGATCGAGATGCGCGCGGGCTGGCGCGACCCCTGGGACCCCGCCCGCGCGGTCGAGATCGCCCACGCCCCCGACCGCCAGTACCTCCACCACGCCGCCGTCTCCTGGTGCTGCGGGATCGCGGCGGGGCTCGAGGCGCTGACCGCGGGCCTCGCCCCCGCCGCCGCCTGGCCCGACGGCGCGCCCGCCCGCGTCCGCGCAGCCCTCGCCGAGGCCTTCGCCCCGGGCGAGGCCTGGGGCCCCGCGCAGGTGATGCATGTGCTGAACGCCATGAAGCCCGCCGGCGCGGTGACCACGGTCGACAGCGGCGCGCACCGCATCCTGCTCAGCCAGGTCTGGACCTGCGGGGCGCCGGGCGAGCTGCTGCAGTCCTCGGGCCTGTGCACCATGGGCTGCGCCCTGCCGCTGGCCGTGGGCACGAAGCTCGTCCGGCCCGGGACCCCGGTGCTGTGCGTGATCGGGGACGGATGCCTCGACATGACGCTCGGCGAGCTCGCCACGCTGCGCGACCTCGGCCTGCCGGTGGTGGTGGTGGTGCTGGTCGACGGCTCGCTGGAGCTGATCGCGCTCAAGCAGCGGGCCGAGGGGCTGCCGTCCGCCGGCGTCGCCTTCGGGACCACCGACTACGCCGCCGTGGCCCGCGCGCTCGGCGGGCGCGGCGCCACGGTCGAGGACGCCCCCGCGCTCCGCGCGGCGCTGGCGGAAGCCTTCGCCGCCCCCGGCTTCAGCGTGATCGCCGCGCGGATCCCGCCGGGGGGCTACGACGGGCGAATCTGAGCCGGCGCGCGGGAATTTCCCCCGCTCGCGCGGATCTTAGGGGGCGCACGGCGATCTTGACGCGGATCGCCCCCGCGGGCGACCTCAGGGGAGGAGCGGACCCGACCGGCTCCGACATTCAGGAGTTCCCCCATGTATATTGCCATGAATCGCTTCCGCGTCGCCCCGGGTCGCGGAGCCGAGTTCGAGGAGGTCTGGCGGCGCCGCGACAGCCGCCTGCGCGAGGTTCCGGGCTTCGTCTCCTTCCGCCTGCTGCGCGGGCCGGAGACGGAGGAGAGCATCCTCTATGTCTCTCATACCACTTGGACTTCCCGCGCCGCCTTCGAGGCGTGGACGAAGTCAGAGCAGTTCCGCGCCGCCCATGCCGGGGCCGGCGAGACCAAGTCGCTCTACCTCGGCCCGCCGCAGTTCGAGGGCTTCGAGGCGACCATCGAGATGTGATCGGCCGCCCCCGCCGGACGGTCGACGCAGGCGTCAATTCCTGACGAATCGCGTAGGAATTGACATGACCTTGCGAAACGGTCAGGTAATCGGCGCGCCCTCCCCTCGGGCGCGCCGGTCCTGCGGGACCGGCCGGACAGGTCGAACGCAGGAGAGCGATCCGACATGCCTCGAACCCTTGCCCGCTCCATTCTCGCCGGCGCGCTGACGCTGGCCGCCGCCGCCGCCTCGGCGCAGGAAGTGAACCTCTATTCCTCCCGCCACTACGACACGGACGAGCGGCTCTACACCGATTTCGAGAAGGCCACCGGCATCAAGGTGAACCGCATCGAGGCCGGCGCCGACGAACTGATCGAGCGGATGAAGGCCGAGGGGCGCAACTCCCCCGCCGACGTGTTCCTGACCACCGACGCCGGGCGCATGTGGCGCGCCGAGGAGGCCGGGATCCTGGCGCCGGTCGAAAGCGAGATCCTCGACGAGCGGATCCCCGAGCATCTGCGCCACCCCGACGACCTGTGGTTCGGCTTCTCGCAGCGCGCGCGGATCATCTTCTACGACAAGCAGGACGTGACCGAGCCGCCGCAGACCTATGCCGAGCTCGCCGATCCGAAGTGGAAGGGCCGGGTGTGCACCCGCTCGGGCTCCAACATCTACATGCTGTCGCTGCTGGCCTCGAAGATCGCCCATGACGGCGAGGCGGCCGCGACCGAGTGGGCGCAGGGCCTGTGGGACAACCGCGCCCGCGACCCGCAGGGCGGCGACACCGACCAGCTGCGCGCCATCGTCTCGGGCGAGTGCGACGTGGTGCTGGCCAACACCTACTATTTCGCCCGCGCCCTGCGCACCGAGGTGGACGGCGTCACGGCCCATGTCGACCGCATCGGCTGGGTGTTCCCCGACCAGGACGGGAACGGCGCCCACGTGAACGTCTCGGCCGGCGCCATGGCCGCCCACGCGCCCCATCCCGAGGCCGCGAAGGCGTTCCTCGAGTACCTCGCCTCCGACTCCGCGCAGGAGTACTTCTCGAAGGGCAACGACGAGTATCCGGCCGTCGAGGGCGTGACCCAGGCCGACTCCACCGCCCAGCTCGGCGAGTTCAAGGCCGACGAGCTGAACCTCGCGGAGCTCGGCCGCAACCAGGCCCGCGCGCAGATGATCTACGACAGCGTCGGCTACGAGTGATCCGGGCCCGCGGGGCGGCTTGACGTCGCCTCGATCGGACCGACATGCCACAAGCACGGGGCGCGGCGCAGGCCGCGCCCCGTTTCCATGCCGCCTTCCGGAGCCCGCCATGACCCCCGACGACTATGCGCGCCGCTTCTCGCCCGACGACACGCCGGGGCAGGACGCGCTGGAGGCCCATCTCGCCGCCCGGCTCGGCCCCGCGCATCGCCGCCTGCCCCTGCCGGCCGCGCGCAGGCTGAAGGCGGCGCTCGACCCCGAGGCCGAGGCCGAGCCGATCGACAGCGTCGCGATCTGGGCCCGGCCCGCGGCCGAGGGCGCGCCGGCGCATCTGCTCTACGTGGGCTTCGGCTTCTCGACGCTGGGCTACGCGCCCGAGGCCGCGGGCGGCGAGGCGAGCGGACTGGGCGCGGAGCCGGTGTTCCGCCTCGCCGCCGCCGCCCCGGACCCGGGCGCCGCCCCGACCTGGCCGCCCGAGATGATGACCCGTCTCGGCCGCTACGCCCTGCGCGACCCGGAGGCGCTGGTCCCCGGCTTCCTCGCGGCCTTCGAGGCGCCGCTGTCGCCCGAGGGCGAGATCACCGCGCTGCTGATGGTCCCCGATCCGGAGCTGGAGGCCGCCGACACCCCCCATGGCGAGGTCGCGTTCCTGCTCGCCCTCGGCGTCACCGCGGCCGAGGCCGCGGCGCTGGCCGAAAAGCGCGTCACCGTCGCCGCGATGCTGGCGGCGCTGGAGGCGGCGGGCCAGGGGCGCGTCACCGACCTCTCCCGTCGCGGTTCCGTGTTCTGACGTGCGCGGCAGGTTCATCCGCCGTACAAACTCCGGCCGGCAGTCTTCCGCCGCGGAAAGGCTCCGACGGCGGGGCGACGAGGGGAGACGGCGAATGACCATCGGAACAGGCGCTTCGGCGCGGCGCGCCATCGGGCGCGGGCGGGCCTGGGCCGCGCGCCGGATCGCGGCGGCGCGTCCGGGGCGCGCGGCGGCGCTCGTCGCGGCGATCCTCGCGGGGAGCGTCGCGGGAGTGGGCGCCGAGGCCGCGCGGGCGACGCCTGTCTACACGTCTGAACTGGCGGTGCAGCGGGTGACGATCTGCGTCGACGCCGGGGCGGCCTGCTGGACGCCGCAGATCGACGCGGCGCTGCTGCAGACGATGTTCGACCCGGCCGGCATCCGGCTGGTGCTGCCGGCGCCGATCGAGCTTCCCGACTTCGACTTCACGCTCTCGGGCGGGGAGGTGGACGCCTTCGCCGCCCTCGAGGATTTCTCCGCGGCGCTGGGCGTGCCGCCGACCGCGGCGCACACCGCCTGGATCGGCGGCACGCCCGAGATTGCGGGGAACACGATCGGCCTCGCCTATGTCGGGGCGGCCCTGCGGCCCTACGGGGTGATGCAGGCGACCCCCGACTTTTCGCTCGGCGCCAGCACGGCCCTGTTCGCCCACAAGCTGGGACATATCCTCGGGGCCCGGCATGACGGGGACGGGAATTTGGCCCCCGTGTCGGGGTTCATCATGCAGCCGGTCCCGTCGGCCACGCCGGCGACGACCTTTTCGACCTCGAGCCTGGAGGCCTTCGCGGCCTCGCCCCTGCCGGGCCCGCCCGGGACCTTCGCCACAGCCGTCCCCGCGCCCGCCGCGGGCGGGCTGCTGGCGCTTGCCCTGGGCGCGTTGGCGCTGGTCCGGCGGCGCCGGCTCAGCTCCCCGGCCGGCTCTTCCTGATCGAGCGGGCGAGCAGCAGCACCGGCGCCATGCCCACCGCGGCGATGGCCAGCGACGGCGCGGCCGCCTCGGTCAGCCGCTCGTCCGAGGCGAGCCGATAGGCCTGCACGGCGAGCGTGTCGAAATCGAAGGGCCGCAGCATCAGGGTCGCCGGCAGCTCCTTGGTCACGTCCACGAAGACGATCAGCGCCCCCGTCAGCAGCGAGCCGCGCAGCAGCGGCGCATGCACCCGCGCCACCACGCCCCAGACGTTGCAGCCCAGCACGCGGGCGGAACTGTCGAGGTTCGGCCCCAGCCCCTCGAACCCCGCGCTGACCGCGTTCAGCCCCGCGGCCATGAAGCGCGAGAGATAGGCGAGCAGGATCCCCCCTACCGTCCCGGTCAGGATCAGCCCGGTCGAGACCCCCAGCGCCTCGCGCGCCCAGGCGTCGACGGCGTTGTCGGTGAAGGCGAGCGGCCCCAGCAGCCCCACCGCGATCACCGAGCCGGGCGCCGCGTAGCCGACCGAGGCCGCGAGCTGCGCCGCCTTCGCCCCCGGCCCGGGCGCGAGGCGCACCGCGTAGCCGATCAGCAGCGCCGCCCCCATCACCAGCGCCGCGGCCGAGGCCGAGAGCATCAGCGTGTTCGCGGCGAACCCCCAGTAGCGCTCGACCCCCAGCCCGGACCAGGAGCTCCAGGCCATCCAGCCCAGCATCCCCAGCGGCACGGCGAAGCCGAAAGCGACCGGCACGGCGCAGGCGAGCGCCGCGGCGCGCCCCTGCCAGCCGCTCAGCGCCACCTCGGTCAGCCGCTCGTAGCGCCGGCCCGCCTGGTGGCGACGGGCGCGGCCGCGCTGGGCGCGCTCCAGCGCCACCAGGGCCACGGCGAGGCTCAGAAGGCACAGCGAGAGCTGGGCCGCCGCCACCCGGTCGCCCATCGAGAACCAGGCCCGGTAGACGCCGGTGGCGAAGGTCTGCACGCCGAAATGGGAGACCGCGCCGAAGTCGGCGATGGTCTCCATCATCGCGAGCGCCAGGCCCCCGACGATGGCCGGCCGCGCCATCGGCAGCGTCACCCGGAACAGCACCCCCCAGGGTCCGAGCCCGAGCGTCCGCGCCACCTGCGCCGCCGTCACCGACTGGTGGATCAACGCCGCCCGGGTCAGGAGATAGACGTAAGGATAGAGCACCAGCGACAGCATCAGCGCCGCGCCGCCCAGGGACCGGATCTCGGGAAACCAGTAGTCCCGGGGTCCCCAGCCCATCAGCGCGCGCAGGCCGCTCTGCACCGGCCCGGGATGGTCCAGCGCCCAGGTGTAGGCGTAGGCGAGCACATAGGCGGGGAAGGCCAGCGGCGCGATCAGCGCCACCTCGAAGAAGCGCCGCCCCGGGAAGCGGCAGGCGGTGACCAGCACCGCCGAGCCCACGCCCATCAGCAGCGACCCGGCCGCGACCAGCAGCGCCAGCTCCACCGTGGTCCAGGCGTAGCGCGGCAGCACGGTGGCCATCAGCAGCGACCACAGCGACCAGTCCCCGGTCACGGCCGAGACCGCGACCGAGATCGCCGGCAGCGCGCAGAGCGCCGCCAGCGCCCAGGCCGGCCAGGTCAGCCCCCGGCTCGACGCCGCCCGCGGCCCGCGCCCCCGCCCGAAGCGCAGCCGCCGCAAGAGCGGAACCGAGGCGGCCTCGAGGCTGGACTGGCTCATGCGGTCTCCGCGGATCGCCGAAAGGAGCCTTCTCCCTATCCCCCCGCGCCGCGCGCCTCAACTCCCGCGCCGCCGCCCGCCCCGGTCAAGGATCGCGAAGCGACCGCCGAAGGCGGCCTGTCCTTGACCGGGGCGGGCGAGTCGCTCAGGCATCTTCAGCGACGGACGGATCCGGAGAACAGGCGCGGGCCCTTGTTCTCTGGTGAGTTCAGAAGCGCCCTGCGCGTCTCCCGGCGCCCCGCTGCCCCAGGACGCGCCGCAGCCATGCCCGCCCGCAGGGCGCCTGCGGGCCGCTTCCCTCCGGTCTCGGAAAGGCTGGACGCCCGCGCGTCGCTGCGGCACTCTCCCTGCGATTCAAACAAGCGCTTCATACAGGCGCTGGGACGCAGGGAGGGCCGAAGATGCCCCGCAAGCTCGTGGACCTGTCGGTGGCGCTGGAGGCGGGCATCGCCTCGGATCCGCCGGGCAGCCTGCCGGAGATCGAATACCATCCCCATGCGCAGACCGCCCCGCAGCTCGCCGCCCATTTCCCCGGCCTGACGCGCGAGGATCTGCCCGGCGGCGACGGCTGGGCGGTGGAGCGGCTGGCGATCTCGACCCACAACGGCACGCATCTCGACGCGCCCTACCACCATCACTCGACCATGAACCGCAGGCTGAACGGCGGCGAGCCGGCGTGGACCATCGACCAGGTGCCGCTGGAGTGGTGCTGGAACCCGGGCGTGAAGCTCGACTTCCGCCACATGGCGGACGGCTACGTCGCAACGCCGGGCGACGTCGAGGCGGAGCTCAAGCGCATCGGGCACGAGCTGCGCCCGCTCGACATCGTGGTGGTCAACACCGCCGCCGGCGGGCGCTACGGGCAGGACGACTACGTGCTGCGCGGCTGCGGAATGGGGCGCGAGGCGACGCTGTGGCTGCTCGAGCGCGGCGTGCGCGTCACCGGCACCGACGGCTGGTCCTGGGACGCGCCCTTCGCGCTGACCAAGCGCAAGTGGGAGGAGACGCGCGACCCCTCGATCATCTGGGAGGGTCACCGCGCCTCGATCGACATCGGCTATTGCCACATGGAGAAGCTGGCGAACCTCGACCAGCTGCCTGATCACGGGTTCGAGGTGATCTGCTTCCCCTACAAGATCAAGGCGGCCTCGGCGGGGTTCATCCGCGCGGTGGCGGTGCTGGAGAGCTGAGCGGACCGCCGGGACAACCGGCGGCGAGGCGACGGGAGAATGACATGCGACTGATCACGTTCCGCTTTTCGAGCGCGGACGACGCGCGCGACCGGGTGGGGGTCTGGATGGAGGACGACACGGTCGCCGACCTCTCGGCCACCGGCGAGGACGGCTTCGTCTCGATGCAGGCGCTGATCGAGGGCGGGCCGGCGGCGCTGGAGAAGGCGCGCAGGATGGCGGTCTCGGCCCAGCGGCGCCCGATGGAGGCGGTGAGCCTGCGCGCCCCGTCGCCGGTTCCCGCGCAGATGCGCGACTTCATGCTGTTCGAGAAGCACGTGCGCCAGTGCGCCCGCACGGCGCAGGTGGTCGCCGCCCGAAAGCGCGGCGCCAGCCAGGCGGAGATCGACGCGATCGAGCTGCCGATGGCGCCGGAGCAGTGGTACAAGCAACCGATCTACTACAAGGGCAACCGCTTCGCCGTCTCGGGCCCGGGCGAGGACGTGCCGCGCCCGCCCTACAGCCGCAAGATGGACTACGAGTGCGAACTGGGCTGCTTCCTGTGGAAGGGCGGCGTGAACATCAAGGCCGAGCGGGCGCGCGAGCACATCTTCGGCTTCACCGTGTTCAACGATTTCTCCGCGCGCGACGCGCAGGGGCTGGAGATGCAGGGCCGGCTGGGGCCTGCGAAGGGCAAGGACTTCGACAAGGCCAACGCCATGGGCCCCTGCATCGTGCCGCTGGAGGATCTGGGCGACTACAAGGGCCTCGACATGATCGTGCGGATCAACGGGGTCGAGATGTCGCGCGGCAACTCCGGCGACATGTACTGGAGCTTCGAGCAGGTGATCGAGTGGGTCTCCCACGGCGAGACCCTGCACCCGGGCGAGTTCTTCGGATCCGGCACCGTGGGCGACGGCTGCGGACTGGAATTCGACCGCTATCTCTCGGACGGCGACGTGGTGGAGCTGGAGATCGAGAAGATCGGCGTCCTGCGCAACCGCCTGGTCCCTCCCCTGACCTGAGCCGGGCGCGCCCCCGCGAGGCGCGGGCGCCGCGTCGGGCCGCGCGCCCTTGGCGGGCGGCCCCCTCGCGGCGCGAGGCCGAGGTCTCGCCGTTCGCCCCGGGACGAGCCTCGCGCCTCGGTCGGGAGCGCGGACCTTCGGCGGGCGGGGGAGCGCCGCGTCGGGCCTTGCGCCCGGGGCGGACGGTCCGCCCGCGGCGCGGGGCGGAGGTCGCGCCCCTTGGGCCCTGCGGCGGGGCCGTGGCTGGCGCGGGGGCGGAGGCTTCGGGGGCGCGCGGCGGCGCGCGGTCGGTCCGCGGCCGCGGGGCGGCGCGGGGCGCGCGCACGGCGCGCGTCGTCGCCTCGGCGTCGCGGGCGGGCTCGACCTTCCTCGCGGGGCGTTGCATTGTCCGACACTAGAAACGACCCATCCCTGACGGAGGAGCCCCATGTCCGAACTCCTGATCGACGCGCCCATCCCCACCTTCGAGGCCGCGCCCCTGGCCACCCCCGAGATGCGGGTGCCGCCGGCGTGGATCGACTACAACGGCCACATGAACGTGGCCTACTACTCGATGGCCTTCGACAAGAGCTCGGACGTGATCTTCGACGAGGTGCTGGGCGTCGGCGGGGCCTATGCCGAACAGCTCAAGATGGGCCCGATGATCCTGCAGCAGCAGATCCATTTCGTCGGCGAGCTGCTGGAGGGCGAGCGCTTCCAGTGCCACTGGCAGCTGCTCGACTGGGACACGAAGCGCCTGCATTTCTTCGGCGAGATGATCAACCTCGAGGACGGCTCCACCGCCGCCTACACCGAGACGATGGGCATGAACGTGGACCTTGTGAAGCGTCGCTCGGCCCCCTATCCGGACTGGGCCCAGGCGCGGATCGACGCGCTGGGCAAGGCCCACGCCGGGCTGCCGCGCCCGGAGCTTGCGGGCGCCGTCATCGGCATCCGCCGCAAGGGCTGAGGCCGGCCCGGGCGGTCCCGGGCGACGGCAGCGCCCCGCCGCCGCCTCGCCTCCCCGGCGGAGAGGCGAGGCGGCCGGCGCCGGCGGACCGGCCGGCGATCCTCCGCGCGGAGGAAATGCGCTCCGGCCCCGACGGGGCCGGCGGCGATCCGCCGCCCGGCGGCGACCGGAGGCGCTCCGCACCGGAGCCGGACCGGCCGCGGGCCGCGCCGGGC
This sequence comes from Albimonas pacifica, assembly GCF_900113695.1. Lineage (GTDB taxonomy): Bacteria > Pseudomonadota > Alphaproteobacteria > Rhodobacterales > Rhodobacteraceae > Albimonas > Albimonas pacifica. The sequence goes on from NZ_FOQH01000006.1 coordinate 172,669, forward strand.
GAGGACGGGAGGCGGTCGCCCCGGCGAGGACGGAACGATCCGCCCCCGAGGCGGGCCGGCGCGGGATGCGGCGCCCCGCCGGCAGGGGACGTGCAGGGAGCGACGACGGCGCCATGGCGGGCAGGGACGAAGCGGGCGAGGACCCCTCTCAGGACCCCGGGGAACGGGGCGGGGGCTGGCGCGAACGGCTGGCCGCGCAGGCCTGCGGGCAGGGTCGGGCGCTGCGGGCCTGGGCGGTCGAGCATGGCCCCACCGGCCTGTTCTTCTGGCTGCTGGCGCTGGCCGTGGGGGTGGCGGCGGGCTATGCGGCCATCGGCTTCCGCCTCGCCATCGCCGCCATCCAGAACGCCATCTACGGCGCCGACGACCACCGCCTGCACAGCACGCTGACCGGGCTCGATCCGCTGGTGATCGTGGCGACGCCGGTGATCGGCGGGCTGGTGGTGGGGGTGATCCTGCACCTGTTCACCGCCGACGGGCGCGCGGGCTCGGTCGCCTCGGTGATCGAGGCGGCGGCGCTGAAGAACGGGCGGCTGCCGATGAAGACGGGGCTCGCCTCGGCGGCGGCCTCGCTGGTGACGCTGTCCACCGGCGGCTCGACGGGGCGCGAGGGGCCGGTGGTGCACCTCGCCGCCACCCTGTCGTCCTGGGTCTCGGACCGCATCGGCGCCTCGCCGATCACGGCGCGCGACCTGATGGGCTGCGCGGTGGCGGCGGCGGTGTCGGCGAGCTTCAACGCCCCCATCGCCGGCGCGCTCTTCGCCATGGAGGTGGTGCTGCGCCACTTCGCGCTGCACGCCTTCGCGCCGATCGTCATCGCCTCGATCGCCGGCGCCGTGGTCAGCCGGGTGCACCTGGGCGACATCACCGAGTTCGACCTGCCCGACCACTCGCTCGCCTTCTATCAGGAGCTGCCGGCCTTCCTGATCCTGGGCCTGGTCTGCGGGCTGGCGGCGGTGGCGGCGATGAAGGCGATCCTGGTAACCGAGGCCTGGGGCGACCGCTTCGAGCGCTGGAGCCGATGCCCCCGCTGGCTGCGTCCCGGCGTGGCGGGCCTGCTGCTGGGCCTGATCGCGCTGCAGTTCCCCCATGTGATCGGCGTGGGCTACGAGACGACCTCGCGCGCGCTGACCGGCGACCTGGGCCTGCACGAGGCGGTGATCTTCGCCCTGATCAAGGCCGCGGCGCTCGCGATCACGCTGGCCGGGCGGATGGGGGGCGGGGTGTTCTCGCCCTCGCTGATGCTCGGCGCGCTGACCGGGCTCGCCTTCGGCTATATCGCGGTGGGGGTGTTCCCCAGCGTCTCGGGCTCCGAGATCCTCTATGCGCTGGCGGGGATGGGGGCGGTGGCGGCCTCGTTCCTGGGCGCGCCGCTCTCGACCGGGCTGATCATCTTCGAGCTGACGGGCGACTGGCAGACCGGGGTGGCGGTGATGGCCTCGGTCTCGATGGCGACCGTGGTCAGCGCGCGGATGGTGGACAAGAGCTTCTTCCTCTCCCTGCTCGAGAGCCGCAACGTGCATCTCGCCGGCGGGCTCGAGTCCTGGCTGCCGGGGACCATCGCGGTGACCCATGTGATGCGCCTGCGGGGCGCCGACGACGGGGCGCCCGACGGCATGTGCTGGAGCCTGGTGGAGCAGGGGGTGACGCTGGCCCCCACCGACACGCTCGAACAGGCCCTGCCGCAGTTCGAGCGGCGCGGCGCCGGCCCCTTCATCCCGGTGGTCGAGCAGACGCCCGAGGGCAAGCCCGAGCTGCTGGGCGCGGTCTTCCACCTCGACGCGCTGAAGGCCTACAACCGCGCCCTGGTCGAAGCGCACCGCGAGGAGCATTCCTGAGCGCCCGGGGCCGCGCGCGCTCGCGTGCGGCTCTCGCCCTTGTGATGGCGAAAACGCCACAATGCGCCCCGCAAATTTCCCGCCGCTGGCGCCAAGACGCCGCAACCGGCCCCCACCTTCTTCCTCAGGCCGACGCGGCGGGATGCGCCGCGCAGGCAAGATGAGAGAGGAGTAATACCGATGCTGGGTTGGGCCCTGACTTTTCTGATCGTGGCGATCATCGCCGGCGTTCTGGGCTTCGGCGGGCTCGCGGCCGCTTCCGCGGGGATCGCCAAGATCCTGTTCTTCGTGTTCATCGCGCTGTTCCTGATCGCGATGATCGCCCGCGCCGTCCGCGGCCGTCCGCCGGTGTGACGCGAGCGCGAACCTGCATCCCGCCCCGCGCTTCAGGCGCAGGGGCGGGACGCGGCCGGGCCCCGCGGGCGCCCGCCCGACCTCCGTGCGAGGTTCGGGCGGACGCCCGCGGGGCCCGGTGCGTTTGGCGACAAGGCCCTGAATCCCTTCGGCGACGGCCTTGCGGATCAGGCCCGCTCGGTCAGCCGCAGGGCCAGGCGGCGGCCTCGCCGAACGAGGGGTGGCGCACCACCGCGCCCTTGCCGATGCCATAGCGCTCGGCCAGCCCGCCGTTGACCTCCAGCACCGCCATCGCCACGCCCTCGGAGGGGCGCGGGTCCTCGGTGAAGGGCTCGGCGTTGGCGATGACGTTCAGCACGGTGCCGGTCTCGTCGATGAAGATCATGTCCAGCGGCAGGGGCGTGTCCTTCATCCAGAACGCCACCGCCCGGGGCGGATCGAACAGGAACAGCATGCCGTGGCCGAGCGGCATCTCCTCGCGATGCATCAGGCCGCGGGCGCGCTCGACCATGTCGTCGGCGATCTCGACGGTGAAGCGGGCCGAGGCGTCGCCGGCCTTCAGGTCGACGACATCCTCGCGGCAGGCGGCGAGGGCGGGCGCGTGCAGGCTCGCCGCGACGGCCAGCCCGAGAATCGATGCGGTCCAGATGCTCATGGCCCGCATCTTCGCCCCCGGCCGGCGCAATGCAAGCTCCGCGCCCGCACGGTTTCGGCGCCGCGCGAGAGGCCCCCGACGCGCGCGAGGCGCGTCGCCGGCGCGCGCCGAGCCCGGGCGCCGCGGGGAAAGCGGATCGGGGCGGAGAGGGCGGGCCCGCAGACGGTCTGCACAGGGCACGTCGCCCCGGACAGGGCAGGGCGTCCCGCACCGGGCAGGGCGTCCCGGACAGGGCAGGGCGTCCCGCACAGGGCGGGGCGACCCTTCGGGGCGCCGCCGAGCCGCGCGCCGGACGGCACGCAGCACGACGCCCCCGGCCGCGGGCGGCGGCCGGGGGCGTCGAGGCGTTCGCAACGTCTTCAGCGTGCGCCGACCTCGCGGGGTCGGTCGCTGGGCCGTCGGGGGCGCCGCGCAGGTCTCAGACCCGCACGACCTCCTCCCAGCGGCAGATCTCGCCGGCCATGTTGCCGCGCGGACCGGTGACGAGGCGCACGCACAGCGCCTCGCCGGGCTGGAGATCCTGGAAGCCGTGACGGCGCAGGGTCTCCATGTGCACGAAGACGTCGGCGGGATCCCCGAACACGTTGAGGAACCCGAACCCCTTCTGCTTGTTGAACCATTTCACGCGGGCGGGAAGGAACTCCCCCTCCGCCTGCGCTTCGGCGGCGATCTCCGTCGGCCGCGCCTCCTTCGGCTCGTCCGTTACGGTCGCGGCTTCGCCCGCCGAGACGCTGATGACCTCCGTCGCCTGCAGTCCGCGGTCCCCCCTGACCACGGTCAGCGACACGGTCGCGCCCTCGTCGAGCGAAGACAGACCCGCAGCGCGGACGCAGGCGGCGTGCACCATGACGTCCGGACCGCCCTCGGACGGCACGACGAAGCCATATCCCTTCTCGGCGTCGTACCACTTGACCTTGCCGGTCACGAAGCGGGACACCTTGACGACTTCCCCAGTCAACTACCTAACCCCAGACTCTGAACGTGCCTTACTCGTCACGCCGATATACGTCATTCATGTGACGTGCCGCAACAAAATGCGAGTCCGGCCGCTTCGGACCCATCGTCGCCCGTCCGAGATCGGAAAAAGCGTTGAAAATCCAGACGGTTAAAATTTTCGCCGGAATCGCCCTCCTCGCAGCGGGCGCGTGCAGCGTCGTTCATCCTGCCGACCGCCAGCCGAATCCCGGGCCGGTTTCGTTCAGATTCGCCGCCTTCGGCGCCGCCCCCCAGGCGCTGATCGCCCCCGACCGCGCCGCCGTCGCCGAGGTCGCCGACCGGGCCGCTCGAATCGCGACCCGCCCCCCCTCCGACATGGGCCCCCGCCCCCCGCGCCCGGCCGAGGCGGCGGCGCTGCCGCTGCTCTACGGCTCGCCCGAGGGGCGGCGGTTCCTGTCGCGTCCCGTCGGCGGCGGGAGCTCGCGCGCCTTCGCCCTGGGCGAGCCGGCGCAGAGCTGCCCCGCGCGGATCGAGGCGGCGGGCGCCGACCCCCGGTCCGCGGCGCAGGCCGCGCTCGAGGCCTGCTTCGACGCGCTGGCCGCCGCCGGCGCGGGGGCGGATTGCGGCTGCCGGGCGGTGGCGCTGGACGACGCCGCGCTCGCCCCGCCGGCGGTCTTCGACTATGCGCCCGGGGTCTCGGCGCGGCTGGTCTCGCCCGATCTCGACATCGACGTGGACCTCGCCGCCTCCGAATCCGCGGCCCCGGACGGGGAGCGTCTGCTGGCCCTCTATCCCTCGCCCGGCACGCCGGCGCTGATCCTGGTTGCGCCCGACGGCGGCGCGCGGATGCTGCTGCACGGGCGGGAGTGGACCGGCTCGCGCACCGTCGAGGGCCTGTCGCGCGGCCGCTTCCGCGAGCGCATCGCGCTGGTGCGCGACGACGGGGCGCGCGCGATCCTCTCGGTCGGCTGGGATCCCGTCGCCTACGCCGCCGAGCGCCGCCGCCTGACCCGCTGGACCGGGGCCTGAGCCGGCGACGGCGGGGGCCCGCGCGGCCCCCGCCGGCCCTTTCGCCCCCGCCGCTTTCGCCCTAGCCTCCGCGCGAACCTGAAGAGGCCGTCCATGTTCCAGAGCTTCGAGACCCAGGGGAACCGCGCCGCGGGCCCCGCCCGGCTGGCCGCGCTGCGCGAGCGCATGGCCGCGCAGGGCGTGCACGGCTTCCTCGTCCCGCGCGGCGACGCCCATATGGGCGAGACCGTCGCCGCGCGCGACCAGCGCCTGTCCTGGCTGACGGGCTTCACCGGCTCGGCCGGGACCTGCGCCGTCCTCGTCGACCGCGCGGCGCTGTTCATCGACGGGCGCTACACGATCCAGGCCCGCGAGCAGGTCGACCCCGCGTTCGAGCGGGTCGCCATCGAGAAGACGCCCCTCTCGGCCTGGCTGAAGACCGCGCTGCGGCCCGGCCAGCGCCTCGCCTACGATCCCTGGCTGCATGGCCGCGAGCAGGTGGAGGCGCTGGAGCGCGCCTGCGCCGAGGCGGGGGCCGAGCTGGCGCCCACCGCCAACCTCGTCGACGCCGCCTGGCCCGACCAGCCGGGCCCCCCGATGGGGGCGCTGTCGGTGCACCCGGACGCGCTGGCGGGCGAGCCCTCGGCCGCCAAGCGGGCGCGGCTGGGGCGCGAGCTGGCCGAGGCCGCGCGCGACGCGGCCGTCCTGACGCTGCCCGACAGCCTGGCGTGGCTGCTCAACGTGCGCGGCTCGGACGTGACTCGGATGCCGGCGCCCCACGCCTTCGGCCTGCTGCGCGCCGACGGGACCGCGACGCTGTTCGTGGCCGCCGCGAAGCTGACCGATCCGGTGCGCCGGCACCTGGGCAACGCCGTCGAGATCGCCGCGCCCGAGGCGCTGGGGCCCGCGCTCGACGCGCTGGCGGGGCGCACGATCCTGCTCGACCGCGCCACCTGCCCGGTGTGGATCGCCCACCGGCTGGAGGCGGCGGGGGCGAGGATCGACTGGGGCCAGGACCCCTGCATCCTGCCCAAGGCGCGCAAGAACGCCGCCGAGCTCGCCGGCGCCCGCGCCGCCCACCTGCGCGACGGCGCGGCGCTGGTGCGCTTCCTGCGCTGGGTGGACGAGACCGCGCCGACCGGCGCGATGACCGAGATCGCGGCCGTCGAGAAGCTGGAATCCCTGCGCGCCGAGACCGGCGAGCTGCGCGACATCTCCTTCGACACGATCTGCGGCGCGGGGCCCAACGGGGCGATCGTGCATTACCGCGTCACCCGCGACACCGACCGCACCCTGGTCCCCGGCGAGCTGCTGCTGGTGGACTCGGGCGCCCAGTATCCCGACGGGACCACCGACGTGACCCGCACGATGGCGACCGGCCCCGCGCCGGAGGGCGCGGCCCGCGCCTTCACCCTGGTGCTCAAGGGCATGATCGCCATCGCCATGGCGCGCTGGCCCGCCGGTCTCGCCGGGCGCGACATCGACGCGCTGGCCCGCCAGGCGCTGTGGAAGGGCGGGCTCGATTACGACCACGGCACCGGCCACGGGGTCGGCGCCTACCTGGGCGTGCACGAGGGGCCGGCCTCGATCTCGCGCCGGGGCCTGGTTCCGCTGGAGCCGGGCATGATCCTCTCGGACGAGCCCGGCTGCTACCGCGAGGGCGAATGGGGGATCCGGCTGGAGATCCTGGTCGCCGTCACGCCGCCCGCCGTGCCGGAGGGCGGCGAGCGGGAGATGCTGGGCTTCGAGACCCTGACGCTGGCCCCTCTCGACCGCCGCCTGATCGTCCCTGCGCTGCTGGACCCGCCGGAGCGGGCCTGGCTCGACGCCTACCACGCCCGGGTGGCGGAGGCGCTGACGCCCCTGCTGCCCGATCCCGCCGACCGAGACTGGCTGGCCGCGGCCTGCGCGCCGCTCGCCGATTGAGGGAGAGACCCATGCCCCACCCCGAGTCCGCCCCCGGCGCCGCCCCCCTCGCCACGATCCGCCCGGCCGAGGGGGTGCGCGTGGTCCGCGCCGCCGACGCGGTGATCGCCGAGAGCGCCCATGCGCTGGAATCGCGCCTGGGCGCCGACGACGCGCCGATGGTCTGGCTGCCCCGCGCCGAGGCCGGCGAGCCGTTCCTGGAGCGCACCGAGGCGACTTTCGAGCTGCCGGGCCTGGGCCGGGCGCGGCTTCTGGACGTGATCGGCGTCAGCGCGGCCCTGCGCGCCGCGGCCTGGATCCTCGAGAGCCCCGCCGCCGGCGCCGAGGCGCTGGCCGGCCACATCGCCTTCGACCCCGAGCAGGTGACGCTCGAGCGTCTCTGACCCCGCTCGCGCCCCCGCTTCCGCGCCGCCGACCGGGGCGGCTTGCCCCTGCCTCGGCGGCGGGGTATCGGGGGCCGGTCGGGGCGTAGCGCAGCCTGGTAGCGCGCCGGTTTTGGGTACCGGAGGCCGCGAGTTCGAATCTCGCCGCCCCGACCAGCCGGTCCCCCCTGTCCGCGCCCCGCCGGCGGCGATCCGCGGGGCAGGGGGCTCGCCCCCCGGCCTGCGCGCGTGCATGATGGCCTTCCTCCCCGCGGGACAGGCGCCCATGCACGACCCTCCCTACCCCGAAGATCCCTGGCTCGAGCGCTTCACCGGCGTCGCCGCCCTGCGCGCGGCGCTGGCGCTGGGCTGGCTGGACCGGCTCGCCGCCGCCCCGGCGGAGGCCGCCGCGCTCGCCGCCGAAGGGCCGGCGGCGGCGGAGCTGCTCGACCTGCTCGCGGCCGAGGGCGTGATCGCGCGCGACGGCGCGCGCGTCGCCCTCGCCCCCCGCTTCGCGCCGGTCTACGCGGCGCGGGGGCGGGCGTTGCGGGCGCGGCTCGATTTCCTCGCCCGCGCCGCCGCCGACCTGCTGGCGGACCCGGCGGCGGTCTTCGCCGACCTGCCGCGGCACATGGCGCGCTCGGAGACCTTCCGCCTCTACCGCTACGACCTCGCCCAGGCCGACGACGCCGCCGGGCGCGAGGCCGCCCGCCCCTGGGTCGAGCATGTCTGCGCCCTGACCGAGGCCGAGGCCCCGCGCCTGGTCCCCGCCCTGCCGCTGCCCGAGCGCGGCCGCCTGCTGGAGATCGGCGGCAACGCCGGCGAGATGGCGCTGGCGATCCTCGCCGCCCGTCCCGGGCTGAGCGCCGCCGTGCTCGACCTGCCCGCCGTCTGCGCCCTGGGGCGGGAGCGCTGCGCCGGCCGGCCGGGGGCCGAGCGGCTGCGCTTCCTCGCCGGCGACGCCCGCCGCGATGCCTGGCCCGCGCCCGCCGACGCGGTGCTGTTCAAGTCGGTCCTGCACGACTGGCCGCCCGAGGAGGCCGAGGCGCTGCTCGCCCGCGCCCGCGCCGCGGCCGCCCCCGGCGCCCCGGTGATCGTGACCGAGCGCGGCCCGATCGAGACCGCGGCCCCCGCGCCCTTCCACCTCGCGGCCGAGCTGGTCTTCGCCCCCTTCTTCCGTCCGCCCGAGGCCTACGCCGCGATGATGGCCCGCGTGGGCCTGGTCCCCGGGCCGCCGCGGCGCGCCCACCCCTCGCTGCCCTTCTTCGTGATCGCGGGGCGGGCGCCGTGAGCGGGCCGGTGATCGCGATCTGCGGGCCGCCGGGGGCGGGCAAGTCGACGCTCGCCGCGCGGCTGGCCGCGCGGATGCCGGGGGCCGCCCGGCTCGACTGGGACGATCACGAGACCTTCACCCACCAGCCCCCCGAGGCGGTGGAGGCCTGGCTCGCCCGCGGCGCCGACCCGGCCGAGATCGCGGTTCCCGGCCTCGCCGAGGCGATCCGCGCCGCCGCCGCCCGCGGGCCGGTGCTGCTCGAGACGCCCTTCGGCCGCGCCCACCCCGGGACCGGCGCCCTGATCGACCGCATGGCCTGGATCGAGATCCCCGCGGATCTCGCGCTGGCGCGCAAGCTGTCGGCCCTCGCCGTTCATCCGGGGATGCCCGCGGCCTGGCTGCAGGGCTGGCTCGCGGCCTATGCCCGGATCGTCCGTCCGGCCCTGAAACGCCAGGCGGAACAGGTGCGTCCGCTCGCGGACCTGACGATCGACGGCGAATCGTCGCCCGGCGTTCAGGCGGATCTGGTTCAGGCCGCGTTCACATCCGGCGGTTGAGCCGTATCGGATCGTTGCGGTTTTCCAACCATTCCTCCACGGCTTCCAATGAATTCCAAAATTCGGGTCCGTCTCTGCCGAAAAGAGGCTGAATTTTGTCTTGCCCCGGGGGAAACGCGACATGAATATGGCGCTCCCCAACCTCCGGTCGCAGGGAGGCGGGGGTGTAAGGCGTTGATCGCACATGAATTCAACATGAATTCGATGCGAGGCGTTCAGGGGGAGGATCGGGTTCATGTCGTCGCCGTTCAAGCCGCAGGAAGCTGGCTCGCTTCCCCGTCTGCCCATCAACCGGGGGGTGAGGGCGAGGCTCCGCCGACGCGACCCGCGACGCTTCCGACGCCTTGAAGAAGCCGCCCGACGGCTGACGCTGGACCCGCTGGAGCCGCGCATCCTGCTCAACGCGGACGTGTTGGCGCTGGACGTGGGCGCGCTGTTCCCGGACCGCCGCGAGGCGGACCTGCTGATCCGGATGCACGAGGAAGCGCAGGGCGAAGGCGATGCGGCCGCCGTCGTCCAGCGGGTCGAGGTCCTGGACCGCGACGGCGGCGCGCTGCTCGCCTTCGGCGACCTGGCGGAGATCACGTCGGTGTCGATCCTGGGCGGGGACGGGGACGAGTCCGTCTTCATCGACGCCCTCTCCTTCGGCGACGCGGGCGTGCCGGAGCTGAGCTTCGACGGCGGCGCGGGCGCCGACCTGCTGGGCTTCGCCACGGCCGACGACATGCTGTGGACCGTCGACCAGCTCGGCGGCGGCTCCGCCGCGGGCGGGCGCGTCAGCTTCACGGGGGTGGAGCGGCTGGAGGGCGCGGCCGGCAACCGCGACGAGTTCGTGCTGGTCGACGCCGCCACCGTCTCCGGCGGAATCGAGGGCGGCGACGGCGGCTTCGACACGCTGACCTTCGACGGCGAGATCGGCGCCCTGCGCTACGACGTCGACGGGCCGCAGTCGGGCGTGATCTGGCGCGGCGCCACCGGGCTCGCCTTCTCGGGCTTCGAGCCGATCATCATCACCGACACGGTGGCCGACGTCGAAGTCTACCTCAGCAACGACGCCGATCCCGACGCCACGCTGAGCTGGGACGGGTCCGAGTTCACGCTCGACGGCTCCAGCTTCGAGATGATGACCTTCGACGTCACCGACTCGATCACCATCCGCGGCGGCACGGGCTTCGATTCCATCGAGATCCTGAGCTTCAACCCGAACTACACCGGCTCGTTGCTGGTGGAGGCGGAGTCGATCCTGGTCGACGCGGCCGCGAACCTGGGCGCCAACGGCGCGATGAGCTTCGTGACGCTGAGCGCGGTCGACACGGCCACGGCCGCCTCCGGCGCGCCGCTCTCGTCGGGGGCCTCGGCCTCCGCGACGGCCTCGGTGGTGGTGCTGGGCGACATCCACGCCTCGGGCGCGGTGACGCTGAACGCGTCGGCGAGCGCGACGGCGGGGATCCTGAACTCGCTGTCGCCCGCGCAGACGGTCTCCTCGACCACCTCGGCGACGGTGCAGGTGGGCGCGGGCTCGACGATCCGGGCCGGCTCGCTCAGCCTCTCGGCCACGACGACGAACACGGTGACGGCGGGCGCGACGCTGAGCCTGGGCGGGGCGACGGGCGAGGTCGTGGCCGACACGCGGGCCGAGGTGCTCGGCGGCGCCGCGCTCGACGTGACGGGCGCCGTCTCGGTCACGGCGTCGAACGAGACCACGGTGGACGTGACGGTGACGGCGGGCGCGCTGTCGGACGTCACCGGCTTCGACGTGCTCTTCGCCGCCATCGACATGGACCGGCGCACGGTGGCGCGGGTCGGCGACGCCTCGGCCGACGTGGTGGTCGGCGGCCCCGGCGCGGCGCTGGGCGGCGGGCTTACGATCTCGGCGACCAACAGCGGCACGCTCGGGGCGACGGTCGTCTCGAACTTCGTGGGCGTGACCTCGATCACCGTGACCGACGACGCGGCCATCGCCCGGCTGGTGCGGGCCGACGTCGACATGTCCTCGGTCACGCTGATCGCGGCCAACGCCACCCAGTTCTACAGCGAATCCAAGATCGCCAGCAACGACGTGGCCGGCGAGACGCGGGCCCGGATCGTGAATTCGGACGTGGTCTCGGGCGCCGGCGTCTCGGCGACGGCGACGGATTCCGCGAGCTTCTTCGCCACCTCGGCCGGGCTCGAGGAGGACGTCGACACCATCCTCGACACCGTGTTCGAGGTCGTGGTCGGCTTCCCCGACATCACCTTCGAGGTCGCCGCCTCGATCAACGAGATCGCCCGCGACGTCGAGGCCTCGGTCTCCGGCTCCGAGGTGCTGGCCCAGGACGGCTCGGTTGAGATCGAGGCCTCCAACGACATGATGCTCGTCGCCGTCACCGAGGTGCTGGCGATCTCCAACAACTCCGACGTCGACCTGACCGCGCCCAACATCGGGCTCGCCTTCGGGGGCGTGCTGGCCTCGAACGAGATGCGCGGCGACGTGGTGGCGTTCATCGCCGCCTCCGGCGTGCGGGCGCTGGGGACCGGCGCCGACGTGCGGGTCAAGGCGACCAACTCCCAGCTGATCGCCGCGCGCACCGAGGCGACGCAGAAGGCGATCGGCGGCTCCAACGTGGCGGGCGGCATCGCGGTGGCGGTGAACGTGCTGGGCCGCGACGTGACCAACATCGCCGGGCAGGCGGTGGACTTCTTCTTCGGCACCGACCTCGGCCTCTCGGGCGACCCGACCGCGACGCGCGCCTATATCGAGGACTCCGACGTCGAGGCCGCCCGCCATGTGACGGTCGCGGCCACCTCGGAGATGCTGATCGACGCGGTGACCTCGAACGCCGCCGAGTCCAGCGCCGGCGGCACGGACGGCGACTACCTCTACGGCGCGCAGGGCATGGGCGCGAGCGCGGTGATCGCGTTCAACGTGCTCGAGGCGCAGACCGAGGCCTATGTCGAGGACGCGCGGACCGCCGCGGTCGACCTCGACGACGACGGAACCACCGGGATCCGCGCCGGGCGCGACCTGTCGATCGCCGCCGAGGACCTCTCGAAGATCCTGTCCGAGGTGACGCTGGTGGCGAGCTCGGCCACCTCCTCGGACGGCGGGCTGACGCAGATCAACGAGACGCTGGGCCTGTTCCTGCCCAGCGACTTCGTGGTCGCGGGCGACGGGGCGCCGGACACGTTCGGCGGCGGCGGGACCGCGGACGTGACCTCGGTCGACCTCGAATACGGCGACCGGGTGCGGCTGACGCGGGGCTACGTGCCCGCCGGCGCCGGCGCCGGGACCGAGGGGCTGATCTACAAGTTCATGGGCGACGCCGCCACCGGCGTGAACCTGGACGAGACCGACTTCACCAATCTCGACCTGTGGCAGGAGGTTCCCGAGACCTCCACGATTCCCACGGGTTACAACCTGACCACTTCGGACTCCATCGCGCTGGGCGCCACGCTGTCGCGCAACCTGCTCGACGTCGAGACCGAGGCGCGCGCGCTGCGCTCCGACCTGGTGGCGGAGCGCGACGTGAAAGTCTCGGCCACCCAGGGCGCCGAGATCTCGGCGATCCTCGACACCTCGGTCGAGTCCTCGGGCGGCAGCGTCTGGGGCACGGGCGAGTCCGTGGCGGGCAACGGCATCCTCGCCTTCAACTCGGTGCAGAACGAGGCGACGGCGCGGGTCGAGGACGGCTCGGCCACAGCCGGGCGCCACGTCACGGTGGCGGCGAAGAACACCGGGCTGCTCGACGCCGAGGTCCACAACGCCACCACCACCGGCGGCGACGCGGTGGGCATCGTGGTCGCCTTCAACACCGTGGGCTACAAGCCGGGCGACATCGTCACCCAGGCGCTCGACACCTACTACAAGACCGACATCGCCTCCGAGGATCCCTCGGACGTGACCGCGAAGGTCTCGGGCTTCGCGATCCACGCCGACGGCGACGTGGCGGTCACCGCGCAGAACGCGGCGACCATCGACGCGACCATCGACACCAGGGCCAAGGCCGACGCGGCCGCCTTCTGGGGCGCCTCCGGCTTCGCGGCGACGGGCGTGATGGCCTCGAACCGCATCTCCGCTTCCGCGGTCGCGGTGGTCGAGGAGCTCGACGGCTCCACCCGCGGCGTGATCGGCAGCCGGACCGAGGATGCGCCGGACGCGGACTTCCTGGATTCCGTGACCGTCTCGGCCTCCGACCAGGTGCTGCTGAAGACGCGCACCGACCTCGACACCCAGGTCAAGAAGACCAACGACCTCGGCGCCGGGCTGATCAACGACTACGCCCAGAGCCTGCTCGACACCTACGAGTACACCGACGAATCCGGGCTGCAGAGCCTGCAGTTCGGCGACCGCGTCTGGGTCGGCTCCGACGTGCCGGGCGAGGAGAACACCGGCCAGATGTATCGCTGGATGGGCCCGGACGGGACCGTCCTCGACCTCGGCGCGCTGCCGGCGGACCGGGCCTACAGCGACGCCGACTGGTGGAAGCCGATCGACGCCACCAACATCGTGCCCAGCGTGATCGCCTCCTCGCTGATGAAGAAGCTGGAGCTCTCGGCCGGCGATTCCGAGGCGCTGACCGGCCTCGTCACCCGCAACGAGGCCCGCGGCGGCGCCGTGGCCCGCGTCGAGAACATCGACGTCCAGGCGACCGGCCCGATCACGGTGACCGCGACCGAGCGCGCGACCCTCTCGGCGATCGAGACCTCCTCGATCTCGGCCGTGAAGGCGACCGGCGGCATCCTGGCGATGAACGAGCTGAATTCGTCCGCCGAGGCGACGGTGATCGACAGCTCCCTCGACACCACCGCCGGCGTCGACGCCGACATCGAGATCTCGGCCCTGAACCTCGCCGCGCTCGACGCCAAGGTGATGACCACCATGGCGGCGACCACCGAGGGCGCCGCGGCCACCATCGCCCTGAACGCGGTCGGCTTCGACAGCTCGATCCTCTATTTCCAGGTCTTCGACGCGCTGCTCGGCTCCGACTACCTGCTCGAGAAGACCCCCGCCTCCGCCTCCGCCTCGGCGCTCAACACCGACCTGCTGGCGAGCGGCGACGTGGCGGTGACCGCCGACAGCCGCGAAGTGCTGTTCGAATTCGACTCGACCGAGGTCGAGGCGATGGCCCAGGCGTTGGACGACGCCGGGACCGAGGACGGCGACAGCGACGACGAGGACGGCGACGCCGCGATCCTGCAGGCCCTGGCCGACCGCTTCACGACCGAGGGGATCGAGTTCGACGCCGTCGCCGGCCTGAAGGTCGAGACGGTGGAGACGGGCGCCTTCTGGTTCGTCACCGACGCCGAGGGCCGGGCCTGGCAGGTGAAGCGCGACTTCGGGGACCTCTCGGGCGACGCCTCCGACGACGTGCTCGAGGTGGCGCTGGTCAACCTCGTGAACGCCCGCGTGGGCAACGAGGTCGCCCAGTCGGTCACCAACAACAAGGTGATCGTGGACCGGGTGCTCGCCCAGCAGAAGCTGGAGAAGTCCAAGGACACCGACAAGAAGCTGAAGTACGGCGCGGACGGCCAGGCCTCGGGCGGGGCGCTGGCGACGAACCGGATCAACTCCTCGACCTCCGCGGTGATCTCCGCGACGTCCCATGACTACGAGTCGACCGAGACCGTGGGCGCCCTGCGCGAGGGCGACCGGGTGCTGCACGACGGCGCGGTCTACGAGTACGTCGGCGACGACCAGGCCCCGGTCGAAAGCTTCGAGTACACCTCCCGCACCCGCCTGATCGAGGTCGACGGCCCGATCACCGTGCGCCTGCACGAGGACGCGGGCGGATTCTCGGAAGGCGACATCCTGCGCTACGACGGCGCCGGCATCGCCGCCCAGCCCCGGATCGCGAGCGACGCGAGCCCCGCGAGCCTGGCGACGGAGGCCATCGTCGAGGTCGCGGCGGACGTCGGCGGCTTCGTCGCGGGCGAGCTGCTGCGCTACGTGGGCGAGACGGTCGCCGCGCCCGACATCGCCGCGCTGCTGGTCTCGGCGCCCGAGGATTTCCAGACCTACGACGGCGAGGCGCTGGTCGACCTGATCGCGGGCGTCCCCGGCGACTGGACGGTGATCAACACGCCGATCGCGGTCGATCTCTCCGACGCCGTGCAGGGCTACGCCGCCAGCGCCGACTGGCGCGCGGCCTCCGCCTTCGGCGGCGGCACGGTCGAGGCGGGCGGCGCGCTGAACGTCGACGCGGTCGACAGCGCCAACATCGTGGCCGAGGTCTCGCTCGACGTCTCCTCGTCGGTCTCCAACAACGCCGACGGGCTGGTGGCGGTGGCGGTCGACCTGCTGACGGCGGACTACGACTACACCACCAACTCCGGCGAGCAGATCGTGCTCGACGGCCAGCGGGTGCGGGTGGCGGCCGAACATGCGGGCGACGACGCGATCAAGGGCCGGGTGTTCCAGTGGATGGGCGCGGGCCTGCCGACCGTCGTGACCGACTGGGACGCGGTGACCTTCTCCGAGATCGGCTGGGTCGACGTCACCACGCTCGACGACGTGATCGCCGACGCCTTCCCCAACCTGGGCAACCTCGCGGACAGCAACTCGCGCGCGGTGGGCGGGCTGATCGCGCTGAACGACGCGCGGGGCGAGGTCTACGCCGGCGTGCTGGGCATGGACGTCGAGGCGGGCGGGCCGGTCTCGGTCACGTCCGAGGCGCAGACGGCGATCCTGTCGACGCTGCTGTCGAACGTCTCCTCCTCGGGCGGCAGCGCCTGGGGCACGGGCGACTCGATCGCCTACAACGGCCAGATCGCGACCAACCTGGTGCAGAGCCAGGCGCTGACCGAGGTCACGGACAGCGACATCGTCACCACCGGCGTCGGCGCGCTGGGGAACGTCGACATCTCGGCGACGAACGCCGCCACGCTCGACGCCACGCTCGCGCCCTCGACCAAGTCGGGCGACACGGCGATCTCGGTGACGCTGGCCTTCAACACGCTGGGCTGGGAGTCCTCGAACGTCCTCTTCAACCTGATCGAGACGGTCCTCACCGATCCGCTGATCTCCGAGGAGCTGCTCGACGGGCTGACCTATTCCTCCGCCCGGGCGCTGGTGACGAACACCGACGTCGAGGCGACGGGCGCGATCTCGGTGACCGCGGATTCGGACGAGCTGCTCAACGCCACGCTCTCCAACTCCACCGTCTCCGAGGCCTCCGCCCTCAAGGGCGCGAACGGCAAGTCGATCGGCTTCGCCATCGCCTCCAACAAGATCGCCGGCAAGGCGGTCGCCGAGATCGACAATTCGGGCGCGGCGCCGGGGACCGAGGTCTCGGGCGCGCTGGGCGTCTCGGTGGTGGCGCGCGACGACATCCGCGCCTTCGCCAACACCAAGCTGACCTCCGACAGCTCGACCTCCAACGACGGCGGCGCGGCGGTCTTCCAGGAGACGCTGAACGACCTGACGCCGGCCGACTGGGTCGCCACCAACGACGCGCAGGAGGTGTTCCTCCAGCACGGCCAGATCGTGCGCCTGTCCGACGATTTCGCGGGCTCGGGCGAGGCGGGCAAGGTCTACGTCTGGCTCGGCGACGACGACGTCGAGACGGACCTGGCCACGGCCGACTACACCGACCTGAACTTCTGGAAGGAGTTCCTGCTCTCGTCGATCGTGCCCACGGGCTTCAACGTCTCGGACTCGGATTCCACCGGCGCGGCCGGCCTGCTCGTCTACAACGAGCTGCGCGGCGGGGCGAGCGCGCGGATCGTGAAGGCGGACGTGGACGCGGCCGACGGCGCGATCCTGGTCGAGGCGGTCGAGAACGCGCGGATGGAGGCGAAGACCGACTCCGTCGCCTCCTCCTCGGGCGGCAGCGCGCTGGGCGAGGGCACCTCGCTCGCGGTCAACGGCGTGATCGCGACCAACCTGCTTCTGGCCTCGGCCGAGGCGACGGTGGTCGACAGCGACCTCGAGGCCGGCGGCGGCGGCGGCGGCGACATCTCGGTGCGCGCCTCCAACACCGGCGAGCTGATCGCCGAGACCAGGGCCGACACCTCCTCCGGCGACACCGGCGTGGGCGTGGTCATGGCCTTCAACAGCGCCGGCTGGTCGCCGACCTCGCGCTACCTGCTGGCGCTGGAGGCGCTGATCGGCTCGCCCGAGGTTTCGGACGCCGAGTTCACCGACAGCTTCGCGGGGGAGGAGCCGGTCTCGGCCACCGCGCGGGTGATCAACTCCGACCTCACGGCCACCGGGTCGGTCGAGGTGACGGCGACCAACACCTCGCTGATCGACGCCGACACGTCGGGCGACACGACCTCCTCGGCGAGCGCGCTGAAGGGCGCCTCGGGCAAGGCCTTCGGCGGCGTGATCGCCTACAACCGCCTGTCGTCCGAGAGCCGGGCGATCGTCGACGTCGCCGACTGGCGCGAGGGCGACGGCAAGCGCTGGGCGCGCACCGGCGACCGGTTCGAGACCGAGGCCGGCGCGATCTACGAGCTGACCGGCGACGACCGCCGCGTCGACTTCGACGACGACTTCGACCCCGCCGTCGAAGGCGGCTGGAGCCTGGTCGCGGGCGGCCTCGCGCAGCGCAACGACGTCGACGGCGCCCAGGGCGTGAGCGTCTCGGCCACCGACGCGGCCACGCTCGAGGCCGACAACACCATGGAGGCGATCACCACCGTCTCCAACGACGGCGGCATCTCGACCGCGCTCGGCGCGCTCGACGCCATGGCCAACGAGTACCAGTTCACCCAGAACTCGGGCGAGCGGCGGATCCGCTTCGGCCAGAAGGTGCTGGACGCGGGCGGCACCGCGGACGCCGCGGACGACAAGCTCTACGTCTTCGTGGGCGACGACCCCGACAGCCTGCTCGACGACATCGACGGCTACGTGACCGTCGATCTCTCGACCACCGACTTCAGCGACGACAGCCTGTGGATCGAGATCGATCCGCTTGATCTGGCGGGTCTTTTCGGGATCCTCAACGACGTCGGCTTCAACTTCAACATCACCGAGAGCGACGCGACCGCCGCCGGCGGGCTGATCGCGCTGAACGACCTGCGCGCCGCCACCGACGCCATCGTCGGGCGCTCGGACGTGGACACGACCGACGGCTCGATCGCCATCACGGCCGGCGAGACGGCGCATATCGCCTCGACCAACACCGGCATCGTGGAGGCCGACGGCGGCTCGGTCTTCGGGGCGGGCGAGGAGTCGAGCACGGTGCTCGCGGTCAACGCGATCATCGCCACCAACACCGTGCTGGCCGAGGCCCGCGCGGTCGCCCGCGACGCCGACCTGACCGCGCTGGACGCGGCCGGGGGCGTCGACGGGGGCGACCTGACGGTCGCGGCCGACAACTCCGCCACCATCGACGCGACCACCACCACCACCACCCGCGTGCAGGGCGGGGGCGGCAGCTCCATCGGCATCGGCGTGGCGCTGGCCTTCAACTCGGTGGGGGTCGAGCCGCAGAACATCCTGTTCAACAGCGTCGACGCGCTGCTGGGCACCGGCATCGGCGACGTCGACCGGGCCCGCGCCTACGCGGGCGTCGAGGGCGGCTCGGCCGTCGCCGACGACGCGCTGAGCGTGACCGCGACCAACGCCGGCGCGATCACGGCGGAGGTGGAGAACACCGTCGTCGTCACCTCGATCTCCATCGGCTCGGAGGAGGACGAGAAGGCGATCTCCGTCGCCCCCATCGTCACCCTCAACCGCGTCGCCTCCGGCGCGGTCGCCAACGTGGTGGACGCGGACGAACTGCGCTCGACCGGCGGCTCGATCACCGTCTCGGCCGCCGACACGGCGACGATCCGGGCGGAGGTGCTGGCGGCCTCGGCCTCGGTCTCGCTGAACCTGGGCTCGGGCAAGTCGCTCAGCTTCGCCATCGCGGCCTCCATCGCGCGCAACCAGATCGACGCCATCGTGGACGCGGCGATCCTCGGCACGGGGACGGACGCGGTTCCGGTCTCGGCGGTCGCGGGCGGGGTCTCGGTCCTCGCCTCCCAGAACGCCACGATCGAGGCGATCGTGCGCGCGGTCGCGGCCTCGGTCTCGGTCGGCGGCGGCGGGGCCTTCGGGGCCTCGGGCGGGGGCGCGATCTCGGCCAACTCCATCCAGGGCTCGACCACGGCGCGGCTGATCGACAGCGTGGTGCAGGCGGGCGCAGTCACGGTCGACGCGACCAGCCTGGCCGCCATCGACGCCGACGTGCTGGCGGCCGCGGTCACCGCGGCGGGCGCGCTCAACAACACCACGGCGGTCGCCGTGGGCCTCTCCATCGCGGAGAACGACATCGGCTTCGGCACGGTCGCGGTGGAGGAGTCCGACATCCTCGCCCCGGCCGAGATCTTCGAAAGCTCCGAAACCGTGGCGCTGCAGACCGGCGACGTGGTGCGCATCGTCGGCGACTTCCTGCGCCTGGGCCAGGTCTTCGAGTTCGTGGGCGAGACCCCGCCCGAGGACGTGGACCTGTCGCTGCAGGACTACTCGAACCCCGACCTGTGGAAGCGGCTCGACATCGCGCGCGACGGCTTCGTCGTCCAGGCGCTGATGGAGAACACCGCGATCCTCGACAACGGCGCGAACGACGCCGACCTGCTGGTCGAGGCGACGGGCGAGCAGTCGATCTCCGCCTCGGTGCTGGCGGCCGCGGGCGCGGTCGCGGTGGGGCTGGGCGGCAACGCCGCGGCGATCTCGGCCGCGGGCGTCTTCGCGCGCAACCGCATCGGCACGGACGTCTCGGCCCGGGTCTCGGGCGCCGATGCGCCGGGCGGCGCCACGGACGGGATCGTGGTCTCGTCGGCCACGGTGAACGCCGAGGACGGCTCGACCATCGGCTCGCTGGCCGGGGCCGCGGCGATTTCGGTCGCCATCGGCACGGGCAACGCCACCTCGGTCGCCATCGGCCTCTCGATCGCGATGAACGAGATCGAGAACGACGTCGCCGCCGAGATCGTGGGCGTCGCCTCCTTCGCCTCCACCGGCACGGACGCGGAGGACGACGTCAGCGTCACCGCCACGACCTCGGGCGGCGAGCTGACCACCGTCGCCGCGGGCGACCTGAGCGTGACCGCCGCCGACCTCGACGACGCCGCCGAGGAGACGCCGGACGACGCCTCGACCTCGCCCGCGAACGAGTTCGAGGACGACCGCGCCCAGGACCAGGCGATCCTCGACGCGCTGACCGCCGACCTGCGCGCGGCGGGGCTCGACATCGAGACCTCCGACATCCTGCGCTTCTCCGGCGCCGCGGACGGCGAAGGCTGGACCCTGATCACCCTCGACGGCGTGGTGCATCGCCTGGGCCTGACCGAGGCCGGCGACCTGGAGATCGAGCGGGCGACCATCTCCTCGGTCTCCGCGGCGGCGGCCTTCGCGGCGGCGATCTCGGGGGGCAACTCGGTCGCCGTGGCCGGCGCGGGCGCCTATTCGGAGAACGTGATCAACTCCACCACCTCGGCGCTGGTCTCGGGCAGCGGCCTCGACGTCGAGGGCGACGTGAGCGTGACGGCGACCAACGCCGCCTCGATCCAGGCGCTGGTGGTCGCGGCCTCGCTGTCCTTCGCGGGCGGCTCGGGCAACGCCATCGGGGCCTCGATCGGCATCTCGGTCGCGCGCAACTTCATGGGCAAGGAGCGCGACGGGACCTCCGCCGACGCGGGCGTCTCGGCGCAGATCGTGGACAGCCGCGTGGACGCCGAGGGGGCGCTGGCGGTGCTCGCGACCTCGACCCAGACCATCGAGTCGCTGGTCGTGGCGGGCTCGGTCGCCATCGCGGCGGGCGGGGGCAACGGCATCGGCGTCGCGGGCTCCGGCGTGGTGGTGATCAACGAGATCGACACCGACGTGCGCGCCGCCATCTCGGGCGACGACGGCGGCGCCGCGCCGGCGATCACGGCCGACAGCGTGACGGTGGACGCGGACGACGCGGCCTCGATCTCGGCGCTGGCGGCGGCGGTCGCGGTCTCGGGCGCCTTCTCGGGCAGCGCCTCGGTGGCGGTGTCGCTGGGCGTCTCGGTGGCGATGAACACCATCGAGGGCGTGACCGAGGCGGTGATCGAGGACGTGAACGGCGTCGACGCCGAGACCGGCCTGGTGCGGGTCGAGTCGACGGACGCGGGCGACATCTCGGCGCTCTCGGCGGCGGCGGCGGTGGCCTTCGCGGTCGGCGGCACGGCGGGCGTCTCGATCGCGGGCGCGGGCGCCTGGTCGGAGAACACCATCCTCTCGGACGTGCGGGCGCGGGTCGACGGCTCGGACGTGGACGCGGCCGGCGACGTGACGGTGCGCGCGGAATCCTCGGGCGACGTCTCGGCGCTGGTCGCCTCGGTCGCCTTCGCGCTGGGCGTGGGCGGCACCGCGGGCGTGGCCCCGGCGCTGGGCCTCTCGGTCGCGCGCAACTTCATCGGCTATGGCGAGCGCACGGTGGCGGGCACGCCCGTGGGCACCTCGACCTTCAACCTGCTGACCTTCGAGATGGAGGCGACGACGATCCGGCTGGGCGACCTCGCCGCGGCCGATCACGCGGGCGGGCCGACCCCGACGCTGGTCGAGATCTCCGACGGCGTGCGCGAGGGCGACGTCTACGAATACGTAGGCGCCGACTACGACGTGGAGGATCCGGACAACCCCGACCTCTACGACGCGCGCAACGACGTGGTGCGCCTGCAGGACCTCGACTTCGGCAACCCGGACGTGTGGAAGCTGGTCAGCCGCGGCGCCGCCCCGGGCGAGGTCTCGGCGGTCGTGAAGAATTCCTCCATCGACGCGGGCGGAACGCTGAGCGTCGAGGCGGACAGCGAGCAGGGCATCGTCTCGGCGGTGCTGGCGGCGACCGCGGCCGTCTCCGGCGGGACCGTGGGCGTGGGCGTCTCGGGCGCCGGCGCGGGGTCGGAGAACCGGATCGCGACCGAGGTTCTGGCCTCCATCGACGGCTATGTCGGCGAGACGGAGACGCGCGACGGGACCACCACCATCGAGGCCGACGGGGTCTTCGTTCAGGCGAACGACGACTCGACCATCGACAGCTTCACCGGGGCGGCCGCCGTCTCGGCCTCCTTCGCGGGCGTGGGCGTCGCGGTGTCGCTGGGCATCGCGGTCTCGATCAACGAGATCGCCAACGACGTGACCGCCGAAATCGTGGGCGTGCGCCATGTGGACGCCGGGGCGCAGGGCGTCACGGTCGCGGCCAGGAGCCCCGAGGCGGGGGCGACGCCCTTCGACCTCTCGGATCTCGCGGACCTGCCGACGGGCTACGGCCTGGTCGCGCCGACCTACTCGGACGATCCCGACGAGGACGACGGCCGCCTGCCGGAGAACCCGACGGCCGCCGACTACCTCGACAACGCCGCCACGCAGGAGGTCTACGCCGACCAGGACGACGATGCGGCCGGCGTGCAGGACGGCTCCGGCGCCACCATCGCCGGCGCGGTCGAGGGCGAGCAGACCGCCGCCGACGCCACCCGCGACGCCATCGTGCTGGGCGCGGTGCGCGACCTGCTGACCGCGGCCGGCGCCGAGGTGGTGGGCGAGATCCGCCTCGCGGTCATCGAGAAGGGCGCGGCCTGGGTCGCGGTCGACGAGATGGGCCACGCGTGGAATCTGTTCCGCGACGGGAGTTCCTTCACCGCCGAGCGCGCCTCGATCAACGCGATCTCCGCCGCCGCCGCCCTGGCGATCTCGGTCGGGGCCATCGGGGTCTCGGTGGCCGGCGCGGGCGCTGTGTCGCTGAACTCGGTGCTTTCGACGGTGGACGCGCATATCGCCGACGTGGGCCGCGTGGACAGCGGCGCGGGGGTGAGCGTGACCGCCGAAAGCGCCAGCGCGATCAACGCCGCGGTGCTGGCGGCGGCGGTCTCGGTCGCGGCCGGCGGCGGGGCGGTCGGCGTCTCGATCGGCGTGGGCGTCGCGCGCAACTTCCTGGGCCGCGATCTCTCCGGGAACCTGGTGACCGGCGCGGGCGACGTGACCGCCTATGTCGCGGACACCAGCCTCGACGCGGTCGGCGGCCTGCTGGTCCATGCCGAGGCCGAGCGGACCATCCGCACGGTGCTGTTTGCGGGCGCCGCGGCGGTGGCGGGCGGCGGCTTCGGCGTCGGCGGGGCCGGCGCGGGCGTCGGCGGCGCCAACCGCATCGCCTCCAGCGTCGACGCCTGGATCGACGGCGACGGCGACGGCGCCTACGGCTTCGCGCAGGGCGTGACCGCCGGCGCGGTCGAGGTCTCGGCCGAGGAGACCTCGCGCATCGAGGCGGCGACCGCCGCGGTCGCCGTCGCGGCGACCATCGGCTACACCGCCGGCGCCTCCTTCTCCATCGCCATCGCGCTGGCGGAGAACGAGATTTCCGGCGGGGCCCATGCCTCGATCTCCAACGCGACCGTCACCGCCGACGCCGGCGGCATCGCGGTCACGGCCGACGACAGCTCCACAGTGCGGGCCTTCACCGCGGCCGCCTCCTTCGCCGCCGGCTTCTCGCTGGGCGCGGGGATCGGGGTGGCGGGGGCGGGCGCCTTCGCCTCCAACACCATCGTCACCACGGTCACGGCCGACCTGATCGCCTCGACGCTGACCGCCGACGGCGGCGCGCTGGGCGCGGGCGACGTGCTGGTCGAGGCCACCGGAGAGGCCACCATCGAGGCGCTGGTCGTCTCGGCGGCGGTGTCGCTGGGCGTCGGGCTCGCGGGGCTCGGGATCTCCATCGGCTCCTCGCAGGCGCGCAACGAGATCGGCGACGGCGCGGCCACCTCGGGCGTCTTCGCGCGCATCTCCGGCAGCCGGGTCGATGCGGCCCGCGACCTGACCGTGCGCGCCGAGGCGGACGCGGTCATCGACGCGGACGTGGCGGGCTTCTCGGTCGCCATCGCCGGCGGCTTCGTGGGCGCGGCCGTGGCCGCGCAGATCACCGAGGCGACCAACGCCATCGCCTACGGGGTCGAGGCGTCCATCGCCGGCCAGCTCGGCGACGGCATCGACGCGCGCGACGTGACGGTCGAGGCGATGGACGACGCGCAGATCGACTCCTACGTCGGCGCCGCCTCCATCGCGGGCTCGGCGGGCGCCTTCACCGGCTCCATCGCGATCAGCGCCGCCGAGGCCACCAACACGGTCGAGAACGCGGTCGACGCCACGGTCAAGAACGTGAAGATCGAGGCCCGCGACCTGACGGTCGCAGCCCTCGACGAAGGCTCGATCTCCGGCGCGGGCGAGGCGGCCGCGGTCGCCGTGGCGATCAGCCTGGGCCTGTCCATCGCCGGCGGCGGCGCGCGGATCACGGCCACCTCGGACACCGACGTCACCGCCTCTGTGGACGGCGACGGCAAGCTGATCGACCTGAGCCGCGACATGCTGGTCGACGCCGAGAGCCGGGCCTGGGCCGAGGGCTACACCGGCGTCGCCTCCGTCTCGCTGGGCCTGATCTCGGCGGCCGAGAGCGGCTCGGAGGTCGAGGTCGACGTGCTGGGCG
This sequence comes from Albimonas pacifica, assembly GCF_900113695.1. GTDB lineage: Bacteria > Pseudomonadota > Alphaproteobacteria > Rhodobacterales > Rhodobacteraceae > Albimonas > Albimonas pacifica. Next base: position 196,985 of record NZ_FOQH01000006.1, read on the forward strand.
ACGTGACCGCCGAGGCGATCGACGCGACCTTCCGGGTCGACGACACGCTGACGGTCCACGCCGACAGCCGCGCCGGCGGCGCGGCCGAGGCCTACGGGTTCTCGGTCTCCTCGGGCCTGTCGATGGCGGGCTCGCTGGCGGACGTGGACGTGGAGTCCGACGCCGTCGCCACGCTCGGCGGCACGGTGACCGGCGGCGACGTCGAGGTGCGCGCGCGCCTGCTGAGCTCCTTCGAGGGGGAGAACGCCTCGGCGATCTCCACCGCCTCGGCCGGCGGCCTGCTGCTGGGCGCGAGCTCGACCGAGGCCGACGCCCGGGTGATCGGCGAGGCGGTCGCCACCTACGCCGGCGGCACGATGACGGCGGGCGACGTGCGGATCATCGCGAAGTCCGACGTCGACCTCTGGGCCGAGGCCAGGGCGGCCGCCTTCGGCCTGATCGGCGCTGGCTCGGCCGACGCGCAGACCCGGGCCGAGGTGGACACCTTCGCCCGCGTCGCCGACGGCTCGAGCGTGACCGCGGACTCGCTCGAGATCGCGGCGACCGGCGACGACTCCCAGCTTCTCGAGGTGGTCACCGGCTCTGGCGGCCTCGTCGCCGGCGCCGCCGGCTCGGCCGAGAGCGACACGCTCGCCGAGACCCGGGCCGAGATCGGCGACGCCGACATCGACCTGACCGGCGGCGGCTCGGGCGCGCTGATCATCGGGGCGGACCACGGCTCCTACTTCTCGGCGGAGATCGACGCGCTCTCCGTCGGCATCCTCGCCGGCGCGGGCGCGGAGGTGGAGCACGACGTGGTCTCCACCGTGGTCGCCAAGATCGGCGCGAATGCGGACGTGGACGCCAAGTCGGTCGAGATCACCTCGGCCAACAAGGCCGACAAGCCCGACGTGGGCGACAACATCGAGGGCGACACCGGCGGCCTGGCCGCGGGCGCCTCGGCCGACAGTGACACCGACCTGACCTTCGTGACCAAGTCGGTGATCGGGACCGACGCCGAGGTCGACGTGTTCAACAGCGCCTTCGACCCCGGCACGCTGACGATGAGCGCCTACAACGAGGTCGTGCATCACGACTCGGTCAACCTGTGGACCGCGGGCGCGCTGTCGGGCGCGGGCGCCTTCTCGACGCTGGAGACCAAGGCCTTCCAGGCGCGGGTGAAGATCGCCAACAGCGCCGACGTGGAGGTGGAGGGCGACGTCGACCTGACGGCCAACGCCTCCTCCGACGTCTACATCAAGTCGAACTCCGAGACCTACGGCGCGGCCACCGTGGCCAAGGGCATCGGCGAGTCCGACATCCGCCCGCTGAACGAGGTGATCTTCGGGACCGACGTCGACCTGATCGCGGGCGGGAACCTGAACGTCTCGACCGGCGGCGACGTGGACCTGCGCGCGGACTCCCACAAGATGGAGGTGCGCACCGACAACTTCGCGGGCTCGGCGATCCCGATCAACAAGCTGACCGCGAACGCCTTCCTACTGACCGACAACGTGGTCGACATCGGCGCGGACTCGACCATCGAGAGCTACCGCAACATCCGCATCGTGGCCGAGGACACCGGCATCGCCGATCTGGTCGGCCGCGCCAAGGGCGTGAACTGGGCCTCCTCCATCGCCGACGGGATCAACAGCCTCTCGGGCACCGAGGAGCTGTTCTCCGGGACCGCCACCTACGAAGCCTACGGCAAGGTGCGCAACGACGGCGAGCTGAAGACCGGCGCGCAGCGGGCCAAGTACCTCAAGCTGACCGACATCGTCGACAACGGCTCGGGCGGGTCGTCCTCGGGCGCCTTCTCCGAGGACGCGGCCTCGGCCGAGGCGGCGGCGGCCAACGTCACCGTGGTGACCGAGGCGCCGACCAACGGCGAGACCGAGATCGGCTTCACCGTCGAGGTCGAGGCCGTGCAGTCGAGCCTGGAGAAGTCCTGGCGCGACGCGATCGAGAACCTCAACCGCTACAAGATCCCCAACACCAACACCGCCGATCCCAACGACTACGTCGACCAGGACCTGGTGGACTTCTACGAGGCCGAGATCGCCCGGCTCGAGGCGCGGATGCTGGCCGAGGGCGTCGCCGAGGAGGTGACCACCGGCGCCGGCACCGTGATCCAGCCCATCGAGCAGTATGCGCTGACCATCGTGGTCGATCCGACCGTGGCCCAGGCGGGCACGGTGCAGATCTTCGGCGACCAGCTCTACGGCGCCGGATCCTTCGACACGCCCGGCGACGCGTCCATCGAGATCATCAACGACACCACCGCCTTCCTGAAGATCACCACGCTGGAGATCCCCGAGGTCAACGGCGGCGTGTTCTTCATGGGCGCCGAGGTCAGCCGCGCCGGCGGGCTCGCCGCGATGAACCTCGCCATCGACGCGATCAACGAGGCCGCGGTCACGCAGGACAACCGCCTGAACCTCGCCGGCGAGGCGAACCAGGTGCAGGAGGAGGCGGACTTCTCGGCGGTGAACGCGCCGACCGCGGACTCGGGCGCGCCCGTCATCTCGGTGCGCAACACGCTCAACCTCGCCACCCTCGACCCGCAGCCGGCGACCCTGCCGCCCTGGCCCGACATCATCGTCGAGGGGCTGGAGGTCACCGACGAGGACGGGCTGACCCAGATCGAGGGCATCCGCAACCTGCGCGGCGACGTGATCCTGTCCACCGCGATCCCGGGCGGCAACGGCGACATCGTGGTCACCGCGCCGATCGTGGCGGCGAACCTGTCGATCTCGGCGGGCGGCAGCTTCTTCCTCGAGGGGGTCACCTCCTTCTCGGTCGAGGGCGAGCCGTCCTCGAACTGGCTGCCGCTGACCTCGCCCGACGGGCTCTTCGCCACCACGCTGGCGGGGACGATCCCGGCGGACGGGCAGGGGCTGTCGACGGACGAATACCTCGCCTTCACCGGCACGCCGGCCTCGCCGGCGGCGGACACTGCCACGAACCGCGCGCTCTACGACGGGATGGTGGCGCTGCTCGCCTCGCTGGGCCAGGAATACGGCTACAGCTACGAGGACTTCCTGCTGGTGGTGCTGGGCGAGCCGGCGCAGGCGGCGGCGAACACCTCGCTGACCTCGGTGCAGAAGGCGGCCTTCATCTCGGCCCAGCTCGCGGAGTTCAACGCCTACATTTCCGAGATCAACGGCCCGGGCTACGGCGCGGACGCCGAGCCCGACCTGCTGGCCGACCGGATCACCATCGACGCCGAATACATCAACATCAACGGCATCATGCAGTCGGGCAAGGCGGACTACGCCCTGACCCTGACCGACGACGTCAAGCAGCAGATCCTCGACTACCGCGCCGCCGGGGCCACGGGCATCAAGGTGCTCGACGTCGACAGCGACGACTTCCTGGTGCGCTACGACACCGCCACCGAAGAGGTGCTGATCGAGGAGCTGACCCCCTCGGGCGGCTACGTGGACCTGACCGGCCACATCCTCAACACCCATCGCGGCGAGATCCGGGTGTTCGGCGGCTATGCCGACGTGCTGATCACCAACGACATGGAATTCGGCGCCGAGCCCGACGTCGACCTGGTGATCCAGCGGCTCGACATCGAGAAGGGCGGGCAGGGCGCCCTGATCATCAAGGACAAGGCCAAGGGCGAGATCACCGCCGACGTCGAGTACATCGACGACGAGGGCGTGGTGCAGACCCAGGAGGCCACGGTTCCCTTCACCACGATCTACCAGCTCCAGGACGACGGCACGATCAACGTCAACGAGACCCAGAACCCGGGCTCGACCGACTACGCGCGCGGCGCGATCCCCGACTACGATCCCAAGGCCGGCTGGCGCTACGGCTGGTCGGTGGCGCTGGAGGCGCGCGAGCGCACGGTGACCACCTACGCCACCGCCACCTGGCTCGACATCGACTTCCTGGTGCCCGACCCCGACGACATCGTCTCGGGCCCCTCGGTCACGCCGCTCGGGCCGGCGACGCTGGTGCCGAACTCGAACTACTTCTCCTACAAGCCCGATCAGGTCGCGGATCCCTACATCCACTCGGAGACCGAGTCCGACCTCGAGGATCCCATCGAGACCGAGCGTCGCTGGACCACCTCCACCTGGTACGGCAAGAAGACCTACTACACCGAGACGACCGAGACCCGGTTCACCTCGACGGTCGACACCCACTCGATCAAGGCCGACTACCCGATCGACATCGACTTCATCGGCTACGACCGCGGCCGGGTGACGATCTACGGCAACGAGGCCGACGTGATCGTGCGCGGCCCGATCGCCAACGCCACCGGCGACACCTACATCTCGTCCGACCGCTACATCACCTCCGAGGGCGAGGAGGCCCGGGTGGGCGGCGAGAACGTCGAGCTGCACGGCAAGCTGGGCGTGGGCACCGCGCCCAACCGCACGCTGCTGCAGGCGCTGGGGATCGAGTCCCCCAAGGCCGACGCGGCCGTCACGCCCCTGCTGCGCACCGACGTCACCGACGGCGGCCCGGGCGCGCTGATCGCCACCTCCGAGTTCGGCGACGTGGCGATCTACGAGCTGGCCCTGTCGCTGGACGGCGAGATCGGCGGCGCGCGCGTCGCCGAGATCACCGCCGCGGGCGACGCGGTGCTGGTCTCGCAGGGCGACATCCAGGCGGCGGCGGGCGGCCGGGTCACCGGCCAGGCCATCACCCTGGCGACCGAGGCGGGCGACATCGGCGCCTCGGGCGACGGCAACCGGCTGGAGATCGACGCCGGGACCTCGGCGGCCTCCAAGCTGAACGTGGACGCGGCCGGCGGCGCCTATCTCGAGGAGGTCGCGGGCGACCTGACGGTCGAGAACCTGATCGCGGGCGGCGACGTGGAGCTGATCGCGCCGGCCTCGATCTTCGACGGCGACGACTCGATCGAGGTCGACGACCGCGCGGTCGAGACCCTGCGCTCCACCGTCTGGGGCGCGCTGGACCTGACCACGGACGTGGACGGGGACGAGCGCAACGACAAGGTCGACGTGCTGATCGCGGCCAAGGCGGCGGCCAAGACCGACGAGTACCGCACCTACTGGAAGTGGCGCGGCGAGCAGGCCGATCCCGACGTCTTCGACCCCTCGCACCCGTCCTACGACGCGGCCGCGCTGCTGGCGATCGACCCCGCCGAGCTCGCCTCGCTGGAGGCGTTCTACGCCGAGCAGGCCGCCGACCTCGACGAGCCGATCACCGATCCGGCGGCCGTGCAGGCCTATGTGGCGACCGCCATCGAGACGCTGCGGGAATCCCGCACCCAGCGCTACCGGGTGCTGCTGGAGACCTACGGCGACGAGACCGCGGCCTACGATCCCGACTACGCCTACACGCTGACCGCGGACGAGATCGCCGAGCTCGAGGGCGGCGTGCGCCTGTGGAGCGAGCAGGAGCTGGTCAACGCCATCGGCGCGGGCCTGCTGGCCGAGATCTCGGACACCGCGACCACCATCGAGGACGCCAACATCGTCGGGCGCAATGTCTACATCGAGGCGGGCGACGACATCGGGCGCACCTCGGGCTCGCAGGTCATCGACATCGTGCCCGGCGCGACCCTGACCGACGAACAGCGCATCCTGCTGGGCGCCGCCGAGCGCAACGACCTGTTCTACGGGACCACCGGGCGCTACACGACCGAGGTCGTGTTCCGCACGGTCGGCGGCGTGGACACGATCACCCGCACCGACGGGCTGGGCTGGGCCGCGGACCTGACCCCCGGCACGGTGATCCAGGTGGAGGGCCCCACGGCCAACGCCACCGAAGAGGGGCCGTTCTACACGATCAAGTCGGTCGCGGGCTCGGTCATCACGCTCGACGAGACGCGCACCCGGATCGCGGGCTTCGACATCGTCGACGTGACCATCTCGGGCATCGCCCTCGACCCGCGCGGCGTCTCGGCCGAGGTCGAGGCGACGGTCACGGGCGGCGACGCCATCGTGGGCCAGGCGGGCGACTTCTCCGCCTTCGCCGCGGGCATGAAGGTGCTGATCGTCGGCGGTCCGGAGGCCAACGAGAACGACTCGGAATCCCTCTATCAGGTGGACTCCGTCTCGGCGGACGGCTCGACGCTGACCCTCGTCGGCTCGCCGCTGTCCAACTTCGGCGCGGCCGAGATCTTCACCGTCGACCAGTTCGTCGAGCTGACCTTCCTGCAGATCCAGCAGCGCGAGGACCTCGACGTCACCGTCTCCGGCCAGATCTCCGGCTCGGCGGGCGGCGAATTCTACATCGGCTCCGAGGGGGCCATCGACCTCGGCGAGCTCACGGCGGGCGAGAGCGCGCGGGTCAAGGCCGCGGGCGACCTGACCAACGGCACCGACGACGGGACCTGGAACCTCGACACCGGCGACCTGGTGCTCGAGTCCGGCTCGGGCGGCATCGGGACCGAGGACGCGCCGATCCTGCTCGACCTGCAGTCCGACGCGACCCTGACCCTGCGCGCCCAGGACGACATCTTCGTCGAGGAGCTGGACGGCGACATCAACCTGTTCACCGCCTTCTCGCTGGAGGACGACATCAAGCTGGTGGCGCAGGGCTCGATCCTGGACGCCATCGGCAACGAGCTGATCAACATCAAGGCCACCAACCTCGACCTGCGGGCCGGCGGCTCGATCGGCACCTTCCTCAATCCGCTGGAGATCGAGACGCGCGGCGACGTCGCGCCGGGCGAGATCGGCCTGCTGACCGCGGTCGCGGTCGGGGACATCGCGCTCGCCGAGACCGAGAGCGCGATGAACATCCGCACCGTCCACTCCTCGGGCGGCGACGTCAGCCTGCTGGCCTTCGGCTCGATCCTCGACGCGGTCGACCTCAGCGACCCGACCGATCCCGACAGCGCCGAGCTCACGGGCCCCTCGACCCTGCCGCGGGCGGACGTCTCCGGCCGGTCGATCTTCCTGACCTCGCTGGCGGGCCAGATCGGCGCGGCGGGCAACCCGCTCGACGTGAACACCCGCTCCGGCCAGGGCGGCGTGCTCGACGTGCTGGTGGACGAGAACCTCTACCTGATCGAGACCAACGGCGACCTGACGCTGGGCTCGGTGGAGCTGACGGGGACCGGCTCGCTGGGCGCCTTCATCGTGGCGACCACCGGCTCGATCAACGCCGGGACCCCCACCTGGGGCGGGCGCAACATCATCGGCGACGCCTTCTACCTGGTGGCCGCCCAGGACATCGGCGCCGAGGGCGCTCCGATCCTGGCGCGCATCGACCTGCTGCAGACCCGCTCGGTCCAGGGCTCGACCCATCTCGACAACGACCAGGCGCTGGAGGTCGACGACTGGGCGCTGGGCGGGCTGACCGTCTCGGCCTTCGCCGATCCCACCGCGGTCGGGCAGATCGCGGGCGGGGACATCGTGATCTCGGCCTCCTCGCCGATCACCATCTCGGCCGACCAGACCTCGACCTCGGCCCCGGCCGCGGGCGTGACCACCCTGGGCGGCGACATCCTGATCACCGCCAACGACGACGCCGACCCAGAGGCCGACTTCGTCCTGATCGCGCCCGGCGTGACGGTCGAGGCCGACAGCGGCTCGGTCCGCATCGAGGCGGGCGACGACTTCACCCTCTCGGCCGGGGCGCGGATCCTGGCGCGCGACGACGTCTCGATCGAGACCGACGCGGGCGACGCCGATCCCTCCACGGGCGACGCGCTCTCGATCTTCGGCGACATCCTGACCTCGGCGGGCGACGTGGACCTGCTGACGGGCTCGGCCGCGGACGTGGTGCTGGTGGCGGCCGCCGCCTCGATCACGGCGGCGCGCGACGTCTCCGTCTCCACCCGCGGCGACGAGGACGCGGTGATCGTCGCGGGCTCCATCGTGGCGGTGAACGGCGAGGTCTCGATGGCGCTCGGGAACGCCGACGACACGCTCGACGTCACCGGCGAGATCGAGGCGGGCGACGCGATCACCGTCTCCGGCGGGGCGGGCGAGGATCGCCTGACCTTCACGCAGGCGGCGCTCTCGGCCCCGGTCATCGCCATCGGCGGCGACGCGGGCGACGACCTGATCGAGCTCGACGAGATGGCCGACGTCGACGGCGCCGCCACCGTCTTCGGCGGGACCGGCGACGACCTGATCTTCATCGACCGGCTGTCCACCCAGGACGCCGACGACAGCCTGCGCCTCGACGGCGGGGCCGGGGCGGACGACATCCTGATCCTGACCCACGGCTCGCTGACCGGGCGCGACGACGCGATCGACTACGTGATCGACGTCTCCGACAGCGGCGCGCGCGGCGACGGGGCCGACACGATGGTGGTCCGCGGCACGACCGAGGCGGACATTTTCCTCTCGCGCGCCAACTTCGTGGCGCTGATGCACGGCACCCCCGACCAGGCCCGCGGCCTTGAGGGCGCCGGCGCCCGGCCCACGACGGTCGAGCGGATCAACTACGACCGCACCGTCAACGGCCGCCTGACGCTGGAAGGCCTCGACGGGGACGACGTGTTCATCTCCGACGACAACGCCACGATCATGACCCTCGACGGCGGCGCCGGGAACGACGACTTCCAGATCGGCCAGGTGTTCGGGCTGGAGCCCATCGCGGGCATCATGGGGATCGCGCCGGGCGACGATATCGACGCGACCCGGATCACCCGCGGGTGGCTCTCGAAGGGCATCTCCTACGCCACCGTGATCTACGGCGGCTCTGGCCAGGACATCTTCAACGTCTACTCCAACCAGGCCGTGCTGCGGATGGAGGGCGAGGCCGGCAACGACACCTTCGTGGTGCGCGCCTTCGTCAAGCTCGCCGACGGCCAGACCACGGCGCAGATCCGCGCCCAGATCGCCGCCGGCGCCGGCGACGACCAGATCGAGTACAACATCAACGCCCCCGTCGACATCGACGGCGGCACGGGCTTCGACACAGTCGTGGCGCTGGGCTCCGAGTTCGGGGACGAGTTCGTGATCACCGAGGACGGCGTCTTCGGCACCGGCCTCAACGTCACCATCTCCGGCGCCGAGGAGTCGCTCGAGATCGACGGGCTCGAGGGCGACGACACCTTCTTCATCCTCTCCACGCCCGAGCAGGCGGTGACCCGGATCATCGGCGGCCTCGGCTCCGACAGCTTCAAGGTCGCCGGCGACGTGACGGCCGAGATCGACTCGGCCGAGGTCGACGGCCGCTCCGGCCTGATCAACCACGCCGCGGCCAGCGACGACGACGCCTACGACGGCGTGCCGATCGAGGGCCTGGGCACCACCATCGCCGACGAGACCCTCGGCGTGGTCCAGATCAGCCAGGAGGCCTCCGACGGCTTCGCCGCGGTCTCCGAGGAGGGACGCACCCTCGACGACTACACCGTCGCGCTCGCGGTGGCGCCGGTGGCGGGGCCGGTCTTCGTGACCGTCTCGGCCGCGCGGTCCTCGACCGAGGACCGCGACCAGGTCCTGCCCTCGGCCTCGCCGGCCTCCGTCAGCCTCTCGGCCTACGGGATCGCGCGCAACGACGGCGGCAGCTTCATCGCCGACGGCTTCGACCGCTTCATGTCGGTGCGCCTGAGCGGGACCGACGGGCAGGACGGCGTCTACAAGGTCACGGCCGTGACCGCGGGCCAGCTCACCCTCGCCTCGGGCGCCGAGGACGTGGCGCTGACCGCGGCCGCGGGCCTCTCGGGCATCACGATCGAGGCTCTGCCCGCCGACACCGTGCTGGTGCGCGCGAACGGCGGCGCCTGGACCGACGCGCTGGTGCTGGAGTTCGACGCCTCGAACTGGAACATCGAGCAGACGGTCGAGATCCGCGCCGTCGACGACGCCGCGGACGAGGGCCGGCGCACGGTGTTCATCAACCACTCGGTCGCCTCGGACGACGCCCGCTTCGACGGCGCGGACGTGGCGAACGTCGAGGTGACGGTGGACGACAACGACCGCGCCTACCTGATCATCGAGGAAAGCGAGGGCGCCACCGAGGTGCTGGAGGGGGCCTCGGGCTTCTCCGACGACTACACGGTCCGCCTCAGCCGCACGCCCAACGCGGGCGAGACGGTCAGCGTCGCCATCGACCTCGACGACGCGAGCGTCGCGGCCCAGGCGGGCGAGCTGACGCTGGCCTCGGGCGCGCAGTCCGGCGACGGGCTGGTGCTGACCTTCGACGCCTCGAACTGGGACGTGGCGCAGACGGTCGTGGTCTCGGCCGACGCCGACGGCCTGCGCGAGAACCCCGAGCGGCTGAAGCTGGTCCACGCCACCACCTCCACCGGCGGCGCCTTCGCCGGCGTGGCCGAGGAGACGGTGCGCGTCGAGACGCTCGACGGCGACGGCGCCGGCGTGGTGATCCGCGAGACCGACGGCGACACCGTGGTCTACGCCCCGGTCGACGGGGCGGGGGGCAAGTCCGACAGCTACCTCGTGCGCCTGACCTCGGCGCCGACCGACCCGGTCGAGGTGCGCCTCTTCGCCGACGGCCAGACCCGCTTCATCGAGGACGCGCGCGTCTCGCTGCAGGAGATCGCGGCGACCGACGCCGCGGTCACGCCGCTGACCTTCGCCCCCGACGCCGAGACGCCGACGCTGTCGCGCGCCTCGGGCGACTGGCGGGCGGACGGCTTCTCGGTCGGCCTGGTGATCGAGATCGAGGGCTCGGCCGGCAACGACGGCCGCTACCAGATCCTCGCGATCTCCTCCGACGGGCGGACCCTGACCTTCGCGGGCGGGGTGGAGTTCGCGGCCGGCGCGATGACCTCGGGCCGCCTCTTCGCCGAGGTGGGCGTGGTGGTCTTCGACGCCTCCAACTGGGACCAGGACGTCGAGGTGCAGATCGAGGCCGACACGGACTTCGTGGCCGGCGACCGCTCCTACGTGACCAAGGCCTTCCCGGGCGAGCCGCACCTGCTCTCGAAGCTCAACGGCCCGCTGGTGATCGAGGGCGGGGCGACCGACGCCGACCGCAGCCTCGAGGTGGCGATCATGCTGCCGACCGAGACGCCGGAGGCCCCGGTCGACGTCGACGCGACCCTGGACGAGAGCCAGTCGCTCGACAGCCTGGAGATCTTCAACGACAGCTCCGAGACCCCGGACGTCGGCTGGATGACCACCGCCGGCGCGGCCTATGACGCCAACGGCGTCGCCGCCGAGCAGAACCCCAACGGGGCCGGCTTCACCCTGGTCAACGGCCTGGGCATGGGCACCGGCGTGCGGACCTTCGACATCTCCGAGGCACAGGACGGCTCCGAGCTGAGCACCTTCGCCGAGGGCATCGCCTTCTCGGGGATCGAGACGGTGGACCTGCTGCTGGGCTCGGGGAACGACACGTTCTACGTCGAGACGACGACCGACGACTCCGACCGCACCACCGGCCCGAACGGGACCGGCGAGGCGGTGGCGCCGATCACCGTGATCCACGGCGGCGGCGGCGACGACGCGATCACCGTCACCGGCGGCGCGGGCCCCGACAGCCTGCTGGTGGTGCACGGCGACACCGACGCCGACGGCGGCAAGTACGACTTCTCCGGCGGCACGCCCACCGGCGGGGCCTATGTCTTCGACGGCGGCGGGAACGACACGATCGACGCCTCTGCGCTCGACATCGATCCCGACGCGGCGGTGGGCTTCGCGGCCTACGGCGGGGCCGGCGACGACACGATCATCGGCTCGGCGGCGGCGGACCAGCTCGCCGGCGGCGGCGGCGACGACCTGATCCTCGGGCTCGGCGGCGACGACCACATCTACGGCGACGGCGGCTTCATCGTCGATCTCGTGACCCGCGAGCTGACGGTCGTCGACTTCGTCGACCTGACCCCCAGCCTCGACAGCGCCGACCAGCGCCTGCCGGGCGAGGACAGCATCGAGGGCGGCGAGGGCCGCGACATCATCCTCGGCGACTTCGGCATCATCACCCAGGTCGAGGGCACGCTGCGGCTGGCCAACACCGGGAACGTGACCCAGGTCGAGAGCACCAGCTTCGACGACGGCGCCAACGACCGGGTGAATTCCGGGGCGGGCGACGACATCGTGATCCTGGGGCTCGGCGACGACACGGCCGACGCCGGGACCGGCGCCGACATCCTGATCGGCGACCACGGCATGGCCCAGTTCGGGGTCATCGACGGCGACATCGCCTTCGTCGACCGCGTGGTGACGCTCGCCCCGACCCGCTCGGGCGAGGACGACCTGCGCGGCGGCGACGGGCGCGACATCGCCTTCGGCGGCGGGGCCGCGGACCGCATCCTCGCGGGCGGCTCGGACGACGCCATCGACGTGGTGGTGGGCGACGACGGCGAGGCGATCTTCTCGGCCGCCGGCGTGCTGGTCGAGATCCGCACCACCCACCCCGACCAGGGGGCGGGCGACGTGATCACCGCGGGCGGCGGCGCCGACGTGGTGCTGGGCGGCGCGGGCGAGGACGTGGTGCTCGCGGCCACCGCCGGCGAGACGGCGGACGTGGACGCGATCGTGGCCCAGCTGCTGGCGGGCGACTACGAGGGCGTCGACGTGGGCGACGCGGCCGCCGACGTGGTGGTCGGCGACGACGGCGAGGCCTTCTTCACCGAAGCGGGCGAGATCGTGCGGGTGCGCACGACCTCTCCCGAGTTCGGCGCCTCGGACCTGATCGTGACCGGCGACGGCGCGGACGTGGTGCTGGGCGGCTCGGGCGCGGACGTGATCGTGGCCGGCGGCGGCGCCGACGCGGACGTGGTGCTGGGCGACAACGGCGAGGCGGTCTTCGACCCGGCCTCCCCGCAGTCGGTCCTGCGCGAGATCCGGTCCACCGACCCCGAGGTCCAGGGCGAGGCCGAATACGGCGACGACGACGTGATCCTCACCGGCGGCGGGGCGGACATCGTCATCGGCGGCCTGGGCGACGACCTGATCCTGGCGGGCGGCGAAGACGCCGCCGCCGACGTCGCGGTCGGCGACAACGGGCGGGCGGTGTTCAACGCCGCCGGCGTGCTGACCCTGATCGAGAGCACGGTCCCCGGCTCGGGCGGGAACGACGTGATCACCACCGGCGCGGGCGCCGACGTGGTCATCGGCGGCGCGGGCGAGGACATCGTGCTCGCCGCCGTCGGCGGCTCCGAGGCGGACGTGGCCGCGGTCGTGGCCCTGGTCGAGGCCGGCGAGATCGAGGCGATCGACGTGGGCGACGACGCCGCCGACGTGATCGTGGGCGACAACGGCCGCGCCGCCTTCACCGACGCGCGCGAGCTGATCCGGATCGAGACCTCGGACGCCGAGCATGGCGGCGACGACATCCTGATCTCGGGCGACGGCGCGGACATCGTGCTGGGCGGCTCGGGCAAGGACCTGATCGCGGCCGCCGGCGGCGCGGACAATGACGTGGTTCTGGGCGACAACGGCGTGGCGGTCTTCGACCCGGCCAGCCCCGAGAGCGTGCTGCGCGAGATCCGGTCGACCGACCCCGCGATCCCTGGCGAGCCGGAATACGGCGACGACGACCTGATCCTCACCGGCGGCGGCGCCGACGTGGTGATCGGCGGCCTGGGCGACGACCTGATCCTCGCCGGCGGCGAAGATGCCGCCGCCGACGTGGCGGTGGGCGACAACGGCCGGGCGGTGTTCAACGCCGCCGGGATCCTGACCTTCATCGAGAGCACGGTTCCCGCCTCGGGCGGGGACGACGTGATCACCACCGGCCGCGGGCCGGACGTGGTGATCGGCGGCGCCGGGGACGACGTGATCCTGGCGGCCACCGCCGGCGACACGGCGGACGTCGACGCCATCGTGGCGCTGGCGCTCGCCGGCGAGCTCGAGGCGATCGACCCCGGCGACGACGCCGCCGACGTGGTGGTGGGCGACAACGGCCGGGCGTTCTTCACCGACGCCCGCGAGCTGATGCGCATCGAGACGACCGCGCCGGCCGACGGCGGCGACGACGTGATCGTCACCGGCGACGGCCCGGACATCGTGCTGGGCGGCGTCGGCGACGACGTGATCGCGGCGGCGGGCGGGGCCAACTCGACCAACGACCGCGACGTGGTGATCGGCGACAACGGCGCGGCGATCTTCGACCCCGCCTCCCCCGAGAGCCTGCTGCGCCATGTCTTCACCACCGATCCCGCGGATGGCGGCGACGACCGGATCCTGACCGGCAATGGCGCGGACATCGTGCTGGCGGGCTCGGGCGACGACCTGGTGCTGGCGGGCGGCGACGACGCGGCGCTCGACATCGTGGTCGGCGACAACGGCGAGGCGGTGTTCAACGCCGCCGGCGTCCTGACCCTGATCCAGAGCATCGACCCCGCCTTCGGCGGCGACGACGTGATCACCACCGGGCTCGGGACCGACATCGTCATCGGCGGCGTGGGCGACGACGTCATCCTGGCGGCCTCCGCCGGGGGCGCGGCCGACGTGGCCGTGATCGTGGCCCTGGTGGCTGCCGGCGACTACAACGCCATCGACCCGGGCGACTCCGCCGCCGACGTGGTGGTGGGCGACAACGGGCGCGCGACCTTCACGCAAGAGGGCGAGCTGATCCGGATCGAGACCACCGACCCCGAGCATGGCGGGGACGACGTGGCCGTCACCGGCTCGGGCCCCGACATCGTGCTGGGCGGCTCGGGCGACGACGTGCTGGTGGCCTCGCTGACCACCACCGCCGACGACGACGCGCAGGACACGGTGCTGGGCGACAACGGCTTCCTCACCTTCCTCGGCACCGCCGAATACGACGCGGGCGAGAGCGAGCGGATCCTGTCCTTCAACTTCGGCGCGGGCCATCCCGACCGCAACGTGACCGGCGAGGCCGGGGTCGTGAAGGTCGGGAACTGGAACAACCTCGAGGGCGACGGGCCGACCACCTGGGGCGACGCCCCGACCGAGCTGATCTCGTTCGACGACGGCGCCATCGCCGCGGGCGTGGCGATCGCCTGGCGCGGAGTGCGGGCCGGCGGCTACGAGGACGACCTCGACGCCGAGACGCACTCGGAAATCCGCTACCCCTCCACCGAGGACGAGCGGATGTTCGAGGGCTACCTCGCGGCCGGCGACGACGAGGAGGTCGCGGTCACGATCTCCGGCCTGGCGGCGCATTTCACCAGCGCCGACGTCTACGTCTACCTCGACGCCGACGACCATGACTCGCGCGGCGGATCCTCGATCCGCAGCCTCTCGGACGGGACCACGACGTTCTTCCTGAACGATCCCGACGGGAACACCTTCGAGGGGACCTTCGTCGAGGTCACCTCGACCGCGGCGGGCGGGGCGCAGACCGGCTCCTACGTGGTGTTCCGCAACGTGACGGGCGACGTCTTCGACCTGCGCATCGCGACCGCCGACGGCTCGCGCTTCACCCAGGCCGCGATCTCGGCGATCCAGGTGGTGGGCCAGTCCCTGCCGGTCGACCGGATCGAGAGCACCGACCCCGCGTTCGGCGGCGACGACGTGATCCTCACGGGCGGCGGCGGCGACGTGGTGATCGGCGGGCTGGGCGACGACCGCATCGACGCCTTCGGGGCGCCCAGCCGCGGGGCCGTCGACGACGACGTGGTGGTGGGCGACCACGGCCGCGGCACGATCATGGGCGGCGAGCTGCGCGAGATCCGCTCGATCTTCGCGGGCATCGGCGGGAACGACGCGATCCTGACCGGCAACGGCAACGACCTCGTGATCGGCGGCGCCGGCGACGACGACATCGGGGCGGGGGTCGAGCAGGCCTACGACCTCGGCGACGTCACGGTGCTGAGCTTCAACTTCGGGGCCGACGTCGACAAGGGCCAGGTCACCGGCGTCGCCGGCGTCGTCCAGGCGGGCGACTGGAACAACCTGCCCGGCGAGCAGAAGACCACCGGCAAGTCCGACGGCTACGCGGACTGGGGCCTGTTCGACTGGCTCTTCGGCGGCAAGCATGACGGCGCGCAGAAGGCCACGGGCTTCAAGCTCGACGGCGGCGGCGAGGCGACCGGCGTGACGCTGGAGTGGGGCGTCGACCTCGACGGCCACCGCCCCGACGCGGCCGACGTCGACGGCCACGACGAGATCGTGGACCCCGACACCCAGAACGCGCGCCTCTTCGAGGGCTACGCCTCCGCCTCCGGCCGCGACGTGCTGGACGCGAAGCTCACGGGCCTCTCGGAGGTGTTCCCGGGGGTCTACGACGTCTACGTCTACCTCGACGCGGACGACCGCGACGCCTCGCGCCACGACGACTCGGTCCGCGCGATCACCGGCGGCGGGGTGACCTACTACCTCGACGATCCGGAGGGGCAGACCTTCGCCGGGACCTTCGTCGAGGGCGGCTCGACCGACCCGAACGCGCCGGCCGCGGGCAACTACGTGGTGTTCCGCAACGTGACGGGCGACGCCTTCTCGGTGCGGGTCGAGGATCCGGGTCACAAGTACGACGCCGTGCCCTCGATCGCGGGCATCCAGGTGGTCGGCGGGCCGGACAAGGACGCCGTGGTGGACGGGCCTGCGACGGGCGGCGACTGGGACCGCGACGTGGTGCTGGGCGACGACGGCGTCGGCCGCCGGTTCGGGGGGCTGACCTACGAGGTCTTCACCACCGATCCCGGCATGGGCGGCGACGACGTGATCCGCGGCGGCGCCGACCGGGACCTGCTGATCGGCGGCACCACGGGCCGCGACAGCGACGGCGGCTCTGACCTCGACGACGTGCTGGGCGACGTGATCCGGGGCGGCGAGGGCCGCGACCTGATCCTGGCCGACGGCGCCCGGGTGCTGCTGACCGGGATCGAGCCCATCGGCCTCGTGGGGGTCGAGTGGGACGACAAGGGCATCGGCCACAACGACGCCGACAAGGACAACGGAAACGGCCACATCAGCCACGGCAACGGCTACGGCTACGGCCACAACCACTTCTCCCCGTGGGAGCTGTTCGGGCTGGAGCTGCTGGACGAGGACATCGGCGACAACGACCATCTGTTCGGCGACCAGGACGAGGACGTGATCTACGGCCAGTTCGGCAACGACGCGTTCGGGTTCGAGGGTCTCGGGCTCGGGACCGACCGGCTGATCGAATCCGGTCCCTACGACCCGGGCGTCAACGATCCCCACGACCGGCTCGACTTCTCGCAGTTCGGCGCGGGCGTGGAGATCGACCTCGACGACGGCGGGCTGCAGGTGGTGAACGGCGAGCGCACCGACGGGGACCTGAACCTCGCCCTGCAGCTCTACACCGACGAAGGGTTCGAGGACGTCACCGGCTCCGAGTTCGCCGACGTGATCGACGGCAACGACCGGGCCAACGCGCTCGCCGGGCGCGGCGGCGACGACGTCATCGACGGCGAGGACGGCGACGACGTGCTGCTGGGCGAGGCCGGGAACGACCACCTGCGCGGCGACCACGGCGACGACCTTCTCGACGGCGGCGAGGGCGACGACGAGCTCGAGGGCGAGTACGGCCGCGACCTGCTGCTCGGCGGCCTCGGGAACGACGAGCTCGACGGCGGCAAGGACGACGACCTGCTGGCCGGCGGCGAGGGCGACGACGAGCTCGACGGCGGCAACGACGACGACATCCTGATGGGCGGGCTCGGCGACGACGACCTGGACGGGAACAGCGGCGACGACGTGCTGTTCGGCGGACCGGGCCACGACCGCCTGCGCGAGCATCATCACGACGACGTCGACTACGACGGCCCGCCGCCGGACTTCAACCTCGGGCCCTGGTTCAGCGCCTGGGGCGCGGATCTCGACCGCGCCGGCTCGCGGATCGTGGATCCGGCCGGGACCGCGGACGATCTCGACCCGGCCGCCTGGGTGGGCGAGATGCTCCACGAGGCCGGCCGCGCCGCGCCGCCCGAGACCCGCGACGACCGGCTCGAGCCGCCGATCACCGCCACCACGGCCGAGCGCGCCTCGGTTCACGAGATCATCGCGGCGATCCAGTCGAGCGAGATCGTGATCAGCCTGGAAGGGACCTGGAGCGGCCACGGCTGGAAGAAGAGCTACACGCCCCCCTCCGGCGGGACCTACGTCTACGACGAGGCGAGCGACAGCTTCGTCGCGGCGGCGGCCTCTCCGACCGCGCCGCCGCGCGAGGATGCGCTCTACACGCTGCTCGACGCCGACGGGTCGGTCTTCGCCTATGTCGACAAGCTGGGCGGGATCTGGGTGATCGACGATCTCGAGCAGCGCCCGCCGGGCGGCTGGGCCGACGACGCCGACGACGCCTGGATCTACGAGGGCGTGGTGCCGACCCCGCCCATCGATGACGGGAAAGGCAAGCCTTGGTACGATGACTGAGCCGCCGCGGGCGGCCGGGACCTGGCCGCCCGCGGCGGCCGGGCATCGCGCGACAACGACAGGAACCGCCATGAAGGCGGGCAGGGGGCAGAGATGAAGAACGGCGACGCGGACGCGTCGGCGGGGCCGCAGGGCGAGGCCGCCCGACGCGACTCCACCATCGAGTGGGACGACGCCGGCATGGCGACGAACTTCGCCAACGTGGTGAACATCCAGGGCACGCGGGAGCAGATCGAGCTGTTCTTCGGCACCAACCGCACCTGGAACATCAAGGACGACGCGGCGCTGCGGGTCGAGCTGACCAACCGCATGATCCTCACGCCGCTGGCCGCCAAGCGGCTGCACGCGATCCTGACCCGCGTGCTGCGCGAGTACGAGCAGCGCCACGGCGCGCTCAAGGTCGACGGCGGCTGAGGCGGGCCGCCATGGACGGCCCGGCAGAGCCGCAGTCCCCTCCGCCTTCGGGCCTCGACGCGTCCGAGCGGGCGCTCTGGGCGCAGCTCTCGGCGGCCGAGGGCCTCGCCGCCACGGCGCAGGCCTGGGCGCCGATGGCCTGCGCGCGCATCCGCGGCGCGCAGGCGGCGGCGGTGATGCTCGATCCCGGCGACGGGCGCCCGCTGCGCGTCGCCGCCGCCCATCCCGCGACCCGACTGCCCTCGGGCGAGGCGCTGGCCGCGGCCGAGAGCGCCCTCGCCCAGGCGCGCGGCGTGATCCGCGGCGCCGCCGGCCCCGACGCGGCCGACCAGCCTGTCGCCATGGCCGTGCCGATCCTCGTCGACGGCAGGGCGCTGGGCGCCGGGGTGCTGGAGATGTCGCCCCAGGGGCCCGAGGGGATGCGCCGCGCCATGCGCTCCCTGCAATGGGCCTGCGCCTGGCTGCGCGACGCGGCCCGCGCCGACGCCGCCGCGGCCGAGCGCACCCGATACGAGCAGGTCGGCCACGCGCTCCACGTCGTCGTCGCCGCCGCCGAGCGGGAGGGGTTCGAGAGCGCCGCCCGCGCGGCCGCCACCGATCTCGCCGCCCGCTTCGCCTGCGACCGGGTCGCCATCGGCGTGCGCCGCGGGCGCGCGACGCGGGTGCGCGCGATCTCCCACGCCGCCCAGTTCGGACGGCGCATGGACCTCGTCCGCCTGATCGCCGCCGCGATGGACGAGGCGATCGACCAGCGCGCCGTCACCCTCCACCCCGAGGCGACCGCCGAGGCCCCCCTCGCCACCCGCGCGGCCGAGGCGCTGGCCCGCGCCCATGGCGCCGGCCACGTGCTGACCGTGCCCCTCTACGCCGTCGACCGCTACGTCGGCGCCGTCACCTTCGAGCGTCCCGCCGACCGTCCCTTCAGCCAGGCGGAGGCGGAGACGCTGGAGGCCTCGGTCACCGTCCTCGCCCCGGTGCTGGAGGAGAAGCGCGCCAACGACCGCTGGCTGATCCAGCGGGCCGGCGACGTGACCCTCGCCCATCTCGGCCGCCTGCTGGGGCCGGGGCGGCTGGCGCGCAAGCTGACGGTGCTTGCGCTGCTGGCCGTGGTCGCCTTCTTCTGGGTCGCGAAGGCGCCCTACCGCGTCTCGGCCGACGCGGTGGTCGAGGGCGAGGTGCAGCGCGCCGTCGTCGCCCCCTTCGAGGGCTTCCTCGCCGAAGCGCCGGTGCGCGCCGGCGACCGGGTGGCGGAGGGCGACCTGCTGGCCAAGCTCGACGACCGCGACCTCGCGCTCGAGCGCCTGCGCCTCGTCACCGAGCGCCAGCGCCGGGTGCGCGAATACGAGCAGGCGCTGGCCCGCCGCGACCGGGCCGAGGCGCGCATCAAGTCCACCCAGATCGACCAGGCCGAGGCGCAGATCGAGCTGATCGACGCCCGCATCGCCCGTTCGGAGCTGCGCGCCCCCTTCGACGGGGTGGTGGTGTCGGGCGACCTCTCCCAGTCCATCGGCGGCGCCGTGGCGCGGGGCGAGAGCCTGCTCGACGTCGCGCCCCTGGACAGCTGGCGGGTGGTGATGCAGGTCGACGAGCGCCGCATCGCCGACATCGCGCCCGGGCAGGGCGGCAGCCTGCTGGTCGCCGCGCTGCCCGAGCAGCCCTTCGAGATCGAGGTGGTCGCCGTCACCCCCGTCGCCCGCTACGCGGAAGGCGCCACCACCTTCGAGGTCGAGGCCCGCGTGCTCGGCGACGCCTCGCGGCTGGCGCCGGGCATGGCGGGCGCCGGGCGCATCGCGGTGGACGAGCGCCGCCTGATCGCGATCTGGATGCGCCCGCTGATCGACTGGGCCCGGCTGACCGCCTGGCGCTGGTCGCCCTGGACGTTCTGAGATGCCGAAAGGGTTCCTCTCGTCCGACTGGTATCGCGTGGCCGACCTGACGCCGCGCCTCGCCGCCCACGTGGAGATCCACCGCCAGGTGTTCCGCGGCGGCGTCTGGCACATCGTCCAGGACCGCCACAACGGCCGCTATCACCGCGTCGGGCCGGCCGGGAACCTGATGCTCAACCTGATGAACGGCCGCCGCACCGTGGCCGAGATCTGGGAGACCGCCTGCGAGCGGTTCGAGGACGATCCCCCCACCCAGGACGAGGTGATCCGGCTGCTCTCGCAGCTCCACAACTCCGACCTGGTGGCGGGCGGGGCCACGCCCGACCTCGACGAACTGGCCCGCCGGGCCGAGAGCCAGGCGCGTCGCAACCTCCTGATGCGCATCCGCAATCCCATGGCGATGCGGATCCCGCTGCTCGACCCCGACGCCTTCCTCGGGGCGACCGCCTGGCTGGCGCGGCCGATCTTCACGGTCTGGGGCTTCCTCGCCTGGCTGGCGCTGCTGGTCTGGGGCGGCGTCGCGGTCGCCCTGAACTGGGAGCCGCTGACCTCCGGCCTCGCCGACCGGGTGCTGACGGTCGAGAACCTGGCCCTCGTCGCCATCGCCTACCCGCTGATCAAGATGATCCACGAGCTGGGCCACGCCTACGCCTCCAAGGTCTGGGGGGGCGAGGTGCACGAGGTGGGCGTGATGTTCCTGGTGTTCATCCCGGTGCCCTACGTGGACGCCTCCGCCTCCTCCGCCTTCGCCTCCAAGTGGCGGCGCGCGGTGGTGGGGGGCGCGGGGATCATGGTGGAGCTGGCGCTCGCCTCCCTCGCCGCGCTGGTCTGGGTCGAGGCGGAGCCGGGCCTGCTGCGCGCCTTCTGCTTCAACGTGATGCTGATCGGGGGCGTCTCGACCCTGTTCTTCAACGGCAACCCGCTGCTGCGCTTCGACGGCTACTTCGTGCTCTGCGACCTGGTCGAGATCCCCAACCTCGGCACCCGCGCCAACCGGCATTTCCTGAACCTGGTGCAGCGCTACGCCTTCGGGCGGCGCGACGTCGACTCGGTGGTGACCGCGCGGGGCGAGGCGGCGTGGTTCGTCGTCTACGCCGTCGCGGCCTTCGTCTACCGGCTGTTCATCGCCGTCGCGATCAGCCTTTTCGTGGCCACCAAGTTCTTCTTCATCGGCGTGGCGCTGGCGATCTGGTCGCTGTCGAACGCCTTCCTGTGGCCGCTCCTGAAGGGGGGCTGGCACGTGATCGCCTCGCCCCACCTGCGCGGGCGGCGGGTGCGCGCGGTCTCGGCCGTGGGGCTGCTGCTGGCGCTGATCGCGGGGGCGCTCTTCGCCGTGCCGCTGCCCCACAGCTCCATCGCCCAGGGCGTCGTGCGCATCGAGGAGGAGCGGATCCTGCGCGCCGGCGCGGCGGGCTTCGTCGCCGCCGTCCACGCCCCCTCGGGCGAGGTCGGCCCGCAGGCCCCGATCCTGACGCTCGAAGACCCGGCGCTCGCCGCCGAGACCCGCCTGCTGGAGGCGCGGCTCGCCGAGATGCGCCTGCGCCTGCGCTCGGTCCTGGTGCTCGACCGGGTGCAGGCCGAGCTCTTCCGCGTGCAGGTCGCCCATCTCGAGGCCCGCGTCGTCGACATCCGCGAGAAGGCCGCCGCCCTCGAGCTGCTGGCCCCCGCCGCCGGCCGGGTGGTGCTGCGCGACGCCGACCGCCTGCAGGGCAAGTGGCTCGCCAAGGGCGAGACGGTGGGCTGGCTGCTGTCGGACGAGCCCGCCGTCCTTTCCGTCGCCGTGCCGGAGACCGAGGCGGAGCTGGTGCGCGGCGACACCCGCGCCGTCTCCCTTCGGTTCGAGCGGCGGCTTGACCGCGAGATCCCCGCCGCCATCCTTCGCGCCGCGCCCGAGGGCGAGGCGCGGCTGCCGTCGCGCGCCCTCTCCACCGCCGCCGGCGGGCCGTTCGCGACGCTGCCCAACGACCCCGACGGGCTGACCACGCTCGACGTCGCCTTCCGCTTCGACGTGGCGCCCCTCGACCCCCTGCCGGTCGAGATGGTGGGCGAGCGGGCGCTGATCCGCTTCGACCATGGCTACGAGCCGCTGGCGCCGCGCATCTGGCGCGCCGCCCGGCAGCTGTTCCTGGCCCGCTTCAATGTCTGACGCGGCGATCCCCGTCCGGCGCCCCCTGCGCCCCCTGCGCCTGCCGCACCCGGTCGCCTATGCCGAGCGGGGCGACGAGATCGACGAATCCCTCGACCGCTGGGGCCGGCGCGTCGCCGCCCCCGTCACCGGCCGCATCGCCCGGTTGCGCGCCGCCGGCGCCTCGCGCTTCCTCGCCCGCGCCGCGGCCCTCGCGCCGGAGTTCGAGGGGCTGTCGGACGCGGCGCTCGACGCCCGCCTCCCCGCCCTGCGCCAGCGCCTGCGGGCGCGGGACCGGCTGTCGGACGCCGATCTCGCGCTGGCGCTCGCCCAGGTGCGCGAGGCCGCCTGGCGCAGCCTCGGCCGCCGCCCCTACGACGTGCAGATGCAGGGGGCCCGCGCCCTCCTGCGCGGCTGCGTGGCGGAGATGCGCACGGGCGAGGGCAAGACCCTGGTCGCCGCCCTCGCCGCCACCGTCCACGCGCTCGCCGGCCGCCCGGTGCATGTGGTGACCGCCAACGAATACCTCGCCGCCCGCGACGGGGAGGAGCTGGCGCCGCTGTACGCCCGCATGGGGCTGAGCGTCGGCGTCATCGTCCCCGACCAGCCCCCCGACGCGCGCCAGCGGGCCTATGCGGCGGACGTGGTGCATGCGTCGGGCAAGGATCTCGCCTTCGACTACCTGCGCGACCGCATCCATCTACGCCGGCGCCCCGGCAACCTGCGCCGCAAGGCCGAGCGGCTGCTGGGAACCGACGCCCGCGGCGACCTGCGGATGCGCGGCCTGCATGTGGCCGTCGTGGACGAGGCCGACAGCGTGATGATCGACGAGGCGCGCACGCCCCTGATCATCTCCGGCAAGGGCTCCGAGCCCGCCGACCTCGCTCTCTTCCGCCACGCCCGCGCCGTGGCGGGCACGCTGGAGGAGCGGCGCGACTACCGCCTCTCGCCCCGCCGCGACCGGGTGGAGCTGACCGAGAAGGGCCGCGACCGGCTCGAGGACCTGGCCGAGGAGGAAGACGCCCCGCGCGCCTTCCGCATCCCCGTGATCCGCGAGCACGCCGTGGTCCAGGCGCTGGCCGCCGATCTCGTGTTCCGGCGCGACGAGCACTACATCGTGCGCGACGACAAGGTCGCCATCGTCGACGAGTTCACCGGCCGCCCGCAGCCCGACCGCACCTGGTCCGACGGCCTGCACCAGATGATCGAGCTGAAGGAGGGGCTGGAGCCGACGCCCCCCCACCGCACCGAGGCGCGCATCACCTTCCAGCGCTTCTTCCGCCGCTACGACCGCCTGTGCGGGATGACCGGCACCGGCCGGGATTCGGCCTGGGAGTTCTGGTCGGTCTACCGCCTCGCCGTGGCGCGCATCCCCACCCATCGCCCCGACGCCCGCCGCTTCGCGCGCGCCCGCGTCTGGCGCGCGGGCGACCGCCGCTGGCAGGCGCTGGCCGAGGAGATCGCGCGGCTCCAGGCCGACGGCCGCGCCGTCCTGCTCGGCGTCCGCTCGGTCGCCGCGGCCGAGGAGGCCTCGGCCCGCCTCGCTTCGCTGAACGTCCCCCACCAGGTCCTCTCCGCCGCGCAGGACGCCGACGAGGCCGAGAAGATCTCCCGCGCCGGCGCGCCGGGGGCGGTGACGGTGGCCACCGCCATGGCCGGGCGCGGCACCGACATCCGCCTCGGGCCGGGCGTGCCCGAGCGCGGCGGCCTGCACGTGATCATCGCCGAGCGTCACGACAGCCGGCGCGTCGACCTCCAGCTCGCCGGGCGCTGCGGGCGCCAGGGAGACCCGGGGCGCGTCGCCACCTTCCTCAGCCTCGACGACGAGCTGCTGCAGGGCAGGGCGGCCGCCCCCTCCCGCGCGCTGGCGAGCCTCGCGCTCGCCCTGCTGCCCGGCGCGGCGGGGGAGCGGGCGGCGGCCGCCTGCATCCGCCGGCGGCAGAAGGCGGTCGAGCACGCCCACGCCGTGATGCGCCGCGACCTGCTCGAGACCGACAAGCGGCTGGCCGACATGCTCGCGCTCTCGGGCCAGATGGAATAGGATCCCTGCGTATGAAACCCATGGCGGCCGCTGCGTTTCTGGCTCTCGCCCCCCTCGCGTCGCCGGCGCAGGAGGGGGAGCGGCACGACTGCGTCATCGACCCGCCGGTGGTCATCGCGCTCGCCTCCTCCGTGCCGGGCCTGCTGACCGAGGTCGCGGTCTCCCGCGGGGACCATGTGAGGGCCGGCCAGCTCGTCGCCCGGCTGGACTCGACGCTCGAGCGCGCCACCCGCGACCTCTTGCGCACCCGCGTCGCCTCCACCGCCGCGATCGAGGCCCAGTCCGCCCGCCTCGCCTTCATCGAGAGCCGGCAGCAGAGGGTGCGCGAGCTCTTCGCCCGCGGCGTCGCCACCCAGGAGACGCTGGACGAGATCGACAGCGCCGTGATCGAGGCCCGCTCGATCCTCAACGAGGTGGAGACCGAGCAGGCCATCGCCGTCCAGGAGCTCGCCCGCGCCGAGGCCGCGGTGGCCCTGCGCGAGATCCACAGCCCCATCGACGGCATCGTGCAGGAGCGCACGCTCTCGCCCGGCGAATACATGCACCAGGAGAGCCACGTGGCCGTGGTGGTCCAGCTCGACCCCCTGCATGTCGAGACCTTCGTGCCGGTGGAGCTCTACGGCTCCATCGCCATCGGGGACGAGGCGACGGTGCTCCCGGCCGCCCCGGTCGAAGGCGCCCACACCGCCACCGTGAAGGTGGTCGACCGGGTCTTCGACGCGGCCTCGGGCACCTTCGGCGTGCGGCTGGAGTTGCCCAACCCCGACGGCGCCTTGCCCGGCGGCCACCGCTGCAAGGTGGTGTTCCCCGGCCCGCCGTCGAACTGACCATGACCGCGCACGCCCCCCTCGCGCACGCGCTTGCCCCCGGCGACGAACTCGCCGAGCGGCTGCGCGCGGTCGTGGCGGGCTTCGGCCTCCCCTTCGGGGCCGAGCGGTCGGTGAAACTCCGCGCGGGCGAGGCGCGCCACGGCCGCGCCCTCTTCTCGCTTGCGCTCGGGCCCGACCCGCGCGGCCAGCTCCTCGCCGCCGCCGAGGCGCTCGGGGCCCCGCAGGCCGCCGTGGCGCCGCTGCTCCCCTGGGCCGGCGCCGCCTCGCACCTGCATGTGGGGGCCGAGCCGCCGGCGACCGCGAAGCTCTATCTCGAGTTCGCGGCCCCGCCGCCGCGGCGCGCGGACCTCGTGTTCCTCGCCGCCAAGTGGCGGGTGGACGGGGCCGCGCCGCGGGCGCTCGCCACCTATTCCCGCCGGGACGAGCCGCTGGAGAGCCTGCTGGCGCGCCTCGCCCCCGCACCCCTGCACGCGCCGCTCCGCGCCCTCGCCGCGCGGACGCAGACCCCGCCGCGGGCGCTGGAGGTGGCCGAGCCGCCCTCGCCCCGTCTCTCCCTCGACCTCAATGTCTACGACGCAGATCTGACGCTGGCCGAGGCCGCGGCGGAGATCCGCGCCCTGCACGCGGCCCTGTCCGCCCCCGGCGCGGACGCGCTGCTCGCGGCCCACGGGGCCGAGCCGCTGGGCCATGTCGCCGCCGGCGTGTCGCGGGACGGCGCGCCCTTCGCGACGATCTACTTCGGGGGCGGCCCGGGATGACCCTGCACGCCCCCCTCGCCCCGGCGCTGGCCGCCAAGCCGTCGGACCCCGCGCTCGACTTCTGCCTCTGGCCCTATGCGCGGCCGCGCCCGCCCGCCCCCGGGGCGCTGCGGACCGAGGCGCTGCTCGACGCCTCCTTCGCGCTGGCCGGGGTCGGCGACGTGATGCCCCCCATCGTCGAGGCGATCCGCGCCCGCCTCGGCCGCTTCGCCACCGTCTGGGGGCTCAAGCACATGGCCGGCCGGCTGTCGTGGGAGTTCTACGTCTACGACTACGCGCGGCGGGAGCGGGCGCACCCCTCGGCCGCGGTGCTCGACGCCCTGCGCCCGCTGATCGAGGTCACGGCCCCCACCGCCGACGACGCGCCGTGGTTCATGTTCTCCTTCGAGATCGACGAGGCCATCGCGCGCGGCCGGGCGCCGCTGGACCGGCTCGACCTCTACACCGGGCTGCCCTCGGACGGGATCTCGGCCGGCATCTGCCACGGGCTGGGGCCGGAGGGGCTGGAGCTGCGCAACCTCTACTGGTTCCACGACGCGGCGACCCAGGCGCAGGACGCCCTGGCCAAGGCCCTCGCCTCGCCGCGCTTCGACGCCCGCCGGGTGGCGCCCGAGGCGCTGTTCTGGCCCGAGATGCGCGCCGCCACCCTCGTCGTCGCGCAGAAGCGCCTGTTCGACGGGATCTATTTCTCGCGCATCGAGGCCGACGCCCTGCTCGCCTTCCTGCGCCGCGCGGGCTTCCCGCCGGCGCTGGCGGCGTGGACGCAGGCGCATCTGCCCGCCCTCTCGCATCACCTGTTCGATGCGGGCTACGACCATTCCATCGGCCCCGACGGCGCCGTGACGGTCGAGAAGGGGAGCGTCTATGGCCTTCTCTGACGCCCCCGCGCAGGTCCCCGACCAGCCGCGCATCTCGCTGCGCGACCACGCCGACTACGTCTCCCTGACCATGGAGTTCCGCTGCAACCTCGCCTGCGTGCACTGCATGATCGAGGGGACCATGGACCGCCTGACCCCGCAGCCCGACAGCGAGTTCCAGGCGGTGCTCGACGAGCAGAGCCGCAACCGACGCTGGAAGGGGCTGATCCTGACCGGCTCGGAGATCACGCTGCGCCGCGACCTCCCCGACCTCGCGCGGCGCGCCCGCGCCGCGGGGTTCGAGCATGTGCGCATCCAGACCCACGGCATGGCGCTCGCCAAGCCCGATTTCGCCGACCGGCTGCTGGACGCGGGGGTGGACGAGTTCTTCGTCTCCGTCGCCGGCTCCGACGCCGAGAGCCACGACCGCATCACCGCCGTCCCGGGCGCCTGGTCGCGGATGATGCGCGGGCTCGAGCGGCTCGACGCCGATCCCCGCGCGCGGCTGTTCACCAACACCGTGGTCACGCGGCTGTCGCATCCGCTGCTCGTGGATCTCGTGGACGCGCTCTCGCACCTCGAGCGCCTGGTCCAGATGGAGTTCTGGGTCTACTGGCCGATGTCCGAGACCGACGAGAAATCCCTCTGCGC
This sequence comes from Albimonas pacifica, assembly GCF_900113695.1. Lineage (GTDB taxonomy): Bacteria > Pseudomonadota > Alphaproteobacteria > Rhodobacterales > Rhodobacteraceae > Albimonas > Albimonas pacifica. The sequence continues at coordinate 224,690 of NZ_FOQH01000006.1, forward strand.
CCCCCATGCCGCGATCCTGCCGGACCTCGCCGCCGCGATCCGGCGGGCGCGCGCCTTGGGCCGCTTCGTCGAGGTGAAGAACTTCCCGCATTGCCTGCTCGTCGCCGAGGGGCTGGGCGATGCGCTGGTCAACGACCAGCCGTTGCTGCTGATCGATCCGGCCTTCTGGACCGAGTTCGAGCGCAACGGATTCCACCAATGCGTTCACCGCGAGCGCTGCGCCTCGCAGCAGTGCCTGGGGTTGAACGCCGCCTATGTCGACCGCTTCGGATGGGAGGGGGATTCTCTCTTGCCTCTTGGGAAACCAAGCCCGTAGCGTGAACGACGATCGCCGGGGGGGATCCGGCAAAAAGCGTGAACGAAACCTGAACGAAAGGGCCGGTGTCCATGGCCAAGCAGCTTCTCATCTACGAACGGGCGGTCAGCGTCTCGGCGCAGCGTCATCGCGACTGGTCGGTGGCGACGGGCCGCTCCTACGCCTTCGCCCGCGGCATCAACGCGGCGCCGCTGGTGGCGGCGGAGTTCCTGCCGGCGTCGCTCGAATACGCCATCGTCTTCGCCGGCGAGGGCGACGCGATCATGCCCTCGGCCCTGCTGGGCGTGCGCGGCGAGGAGAACAGCTTCGTCGCGCAGGACGGCTCCTGGGGCGGGCGCTACATCCCCGCCTTCCTGCGCCGCTATCCGTTCGTGTTCTCGCGCTCGGCCGACGGCAAGACCTTCTCGCTGTGCATCGACGAGGAGTTCGAGGGCCTGAACCAGGACGGAAGGGGCGAGCGTCTCTTCGACTCCGAGGGGAACCGGACCCAGTACCTGAACACGATCCTGGAGTTCGTGACCCAGTATCAGACCCAGTTCGCCGCCACCGGCCGCTTCTGCCAGCGCCTGAAGGAGCTGGACCTGCTGCAGCCGGCGACCGCGCAGTTCCGCCTGCCGGGCGGGCAGACGCCCTCGCTCTCGGGCTTCATGACGGTGGACCGCGAGCGGCTGAAGAAGCTGCCCGACGAGACGCTGCTGCAGCTGGCGCGCTCGGACGAGCTGGAGCTCATCCACGCCCACCTGCACTCGCTGGCCAACATCACGCCGATGGCCCAGCGGCTGGCGGCCGCGGCGCCCGCGGCGGCGCCCGAGACCGCGCCCGAGCCCGTCGAGGGCTGAGCGGACAGGTCCGGGCCCCATGACGGCCATGTCCGGGGGCCCGGATCCCCTTCGCGTGCTGGTCGCCGGCGGCGGCTCCGCCGGCTGGATGGCGGCGGCGACGCTCGACGCCGCGCTGAACCGCGGCGGCGCGCGCGCCGTGGCGATCACCGTGGTCGAAAGCCCCGACACGCCCCGCATCGGCGTCGGAGAGGCGACCATCCCCACGATCCGCCGGACCCTGCGCCGGCTGCGGATCCCGGAGGCGGAGTTCCTCGCCGCCGCCGAGGCGACCTTCAAGCAGGCCATCGTCTTCGCCGACTGGTCGGGGCCGGGCTCGGGCTTCGCCCACCCGTTCCACACCCGCCCCGGCGACGGGGCCGAGCAGGCCGCGGCCCGCTTCCTGCGCTCCGACGGGCGCACGCCCTTCGCCGACCTGGTGACCCCGCAGCCGGCGCTCGCCGCCGCCTTCCGCGGGCCGCGCCGGGCCGGGGACGCCGACTACGTCGGCCCGCTGCCCTACGCCTACCACATGGACGCCGAGGCCTTCGCCGAGCTGCTGGCCGCCCGCGCCGTGACCCGCGGGGTGGCGCGCGTCTCCGCCCACCTGCGCCCGCCCGAGCGCGCGCCGGACCGGCCGCTGGAGGCGGTCGAGGCGACGGACGGCCGGCGCTTCGCCGCCGATCTCTTCGTCGACGCCACCGGCTTCCGGCGGCTGCTGATCGGGCAGGGGGGCTTTCTCGACCAGTCGCGCCACCTGATCTGCGACGCGGCCGTGGCCCTGCGCGCGCCCTGCGCCCCCGGTCCCACGCGCCCCTTCACCGTCGCCGCCGCCCGCGAGGGCGGCTGGACCTGGGACATCCCGCTGCGCACGCGCCGCGGGCGGGGCTACGTCCACGCCACCGCGCATCTTGCGCCCGAGGCCGCCGAGGACGCCCTGCGCGCCGAGACCCCCGGCGCCGGCGAGGCCCGGCGCCTGCGCTTCCAGGTGGGCCGCCTCGCGCAGCCCTGGCAGGCGAACGTCGTGGCGGTCGGCCTCGCGGCCGGCTTCGTCGAGCCGCTGGAGTCCACCGGCCTGCATCTCGCCGACCTCGCCGCGGGGCTGCTGGCCGAGAACGCGCCGCTCGCCGGCCCCAACCCGGGCCTGGCGCGCGCCTACAACGCCCTGCTGGCGGCGGCGCATGACGAGGTGGTGGACTTCGTGAACCTGCACTACGCGGCCTCGCCCCGCCGCGACACGCCCTTCTGGCGCGACGCCGCCGACCCCGCCCGGCGCACCGACCGGGTGGCCCATCTGCTCGAGCTGTGGGAGGCGCGCCCTCCCGTCGCGGCCGATTTCCCCAGCAGCCTGCAGGCCTTCAACCACCGCAACTGGGAGTTCATCCTCCACGGTCTCGGCTGGCGGCCGCGGGCGCTGGGGCCGGCCGGGGGGCCGCCCCTCGCCCCCGATCCCGAGCTCGCGGCCGAGGCCCGCCGCCTCGCCGCCGAGCTGCCCGGGCACGACGCGCTGCTGGCCGCGCTCGCGCCCCGCTGAACCACCGGAGGCGCGCCCAACTGACGTAGCGGCCGGAGGCGCCGCGTCGCACTGGCGCCGCGGGCGACCCTCGCTAGGCTTCAGGCTCCCCCGACGGAGCCCCGCCATGATCCCGGCCCGCTACGCAAACGTCCTGTTCGGCCTGATCCTCAGCGGGCTGATGTCCTGCATGGTCTCGGGCATCGCCACGTTCCGCGCGGCCGAGGCGGTGGACGCGGGCTTTCCGATGCTCTGGCTCGGGGCGTGGCTGTCGTCCTGGGCGGTGGCCTTCCCGGCGGTGCTGGTGGTGGCGCCGCTGACCCGCCGGCTGGTGGCGCGGCTGGTGGTCCGGCCGGCCGACTGAGCGCTCAGCCCAGCGCGTGCAGGACCAGGCTCGCCGCGATCGCCCACATCACCACCGCGATGCCCGCGTCCAGCGCCCGCCAGGCCGCGGGCCGCGCGAAGACCGGCGCCAGCAGCCGCGCGCCATAGCCCAGCCCGAAGAAGAACACGAAGGACGCGCCCGCGGCCCCGATCCCGTAGCCGAGCTTCTCGACCCCCTGGAACGGCGCCCCCACCGCCCCCACCAGCGCCAGCGTGTCGAGGTAGACATGCGGGTTCAGCCAGGTGAAGGCGAGCGTCTGGAGCAGCGCCGCCCGCAGCCCCAGATCCGCCCCGCCGCCCGTCGCGAGCGTCTCGGCCGGGCCCATCGCCGCGCGCAGGCGCAGGGCCCCGTAGACCGCGAGGAACGCGGCCCCCGCCAGCGCCATCGCAGGGCCCAGCCAGGGCCAGCGCCCGGCCGCCGCCCCGAACCCCGCCACCCCCGCCGCGATCAGCGCCGCGTCCGAGACGGCGCAGGTCAGGCACACCCAGAACACATGCCGCCCCCGCAGCCCCTGGCGGAGCACGAAGGCGTTCTGCGCCCCGATGGCGAGGATCAGCGAGAAGCCCGTGGCGAAGCCGGTCGCGCCGGCCGCCCAGGCGCCGGCGGCGGTCATGGCGGGAAACTCCGTGGCGGGGGAGGGCTCAGTCGCGCCGGGCCGCGGCCGGCGGGCGCGCGGCCCCGGTGCGCGGCGCCCCGGCGCGGGGCTTGCCGTTGGGCAGGCGGCGGGCCTGGCCGGCGGCGCGCTCCTCGGGCGTGGGGGGGACGACGAGGCCGGCGGAGATCACCAGCTTGGCGGCCTCCTCGACGGTCATGTCCAGGATCACCACGTCCTCGCGCGGGACGAACAGCAGGAAGCCCGAGGTCGGGTTGGGCGTGGTCGGCAGGAACACCGACATCATCGTGCCGGCCTGCGGCGCGTCGTCGCCGTTGAAGGCGGCGACGCGGGCGGGGACCTCGCCGCGGGCCTCGGTGGAGACGAAGGCGATCGCCCACAGGCCGCGGCGCGGATACTCGATCAGGCAGGACTGCTTGAACGAGGCGCCCGAGCTCTGGGTCAGCACCGTCTCGATGATCTGCTTCACGCCGTTGTAGACCGAGCGCACGATGGGCATCCGGTCGACCCAGCGCTCGGCCAGCAGCACCAGCTGGCGGCCGAACAGGTTCTTGGTCAGCGCGCCCACGACGGCCGTGAACACCAGGAACACCACCAGCCCGAAGCCCGGCACGTCGACCCCGATCCAGGTGGAGGGGTTGTAGAGGTCCGGCACCAGCGGGACGATCTTGTCGTCGACGAAGGTGATGACCGTCCACACCAGGTAGAGCGTCAGCGTCACCGGGGCGACGATCACCAGCCCGGTGAGGAAATTCGCCCGCCAGCGCTGGAACAGCCCGCGCCGGGACGAACGTTTGCTGGAGCTGCGCGGCGAAACGGCCATGGAGGAGCGTGTCCTGAAGGTCGAGGGCGGTCCCGACGGGCGGGCGGCCGCGAGGGCGAACGGGCCGCAGGGGCGGACCGGGAGGGCGAACGTCGGGCGCCCCGCGCGATGCGCGCGCGGGACCGCCGGAAGCTAGTCATGCCGGCGCCGCGGCGCAATATCGCGATGAACGGCTTTCGCGCGCCGCAGGCCCCGCGCGCCGCCCGGTCAGGGGGGCGGGGCCGGGCTCAGAGCGGGCCGCCGGGCTCGTCGCTCCGTCGGGGCTCGCTGCCGGGCAGGGGGCCGCGGCGGCGGTTCGCGGAGAACACGAACATCATCGAGCCCAGCATCGCCAGCCCCGTGCCCACCAGCATCAGCGGCAGCGGCAGCGCGCTCCCGGAGACGTCGAGCAGCCAGCCGGTCACCCACGACAGCGCCGCGCCCCCGGTCAGCATCAGCGTGGAGCCCAGCCCCGAGGCGCTGCCCGCCAGATGCGGACGCACCGAGAGCTGGCCGGCCATGGCGTTGGGCATCGCCATGCCGCAGCCGATGCCCACGAAGGCGGTCGGGCCGAACAGCGCCAGCGGATGCATCACCCCCGCCAGGAACAGCAGCGTCGAGACCGACATCGCCGCCACGGTCATCACCGCCCCGATCACGATCATCCGGTCGATCCCCAGCCGCGCGCCCAGCTGCGTGGTCAGGAAGTTGCCGGCCATGTAGCCGCCGGCCATGAACATGAAATTGGCGCCCAGCTCCCTGGGGCTCAGGCCCAGCACCTCGCTCGCCACGTAGGGCGCGCCGCCCAGGAAGGCGAAGAAGGCGCCCGAGGCGCAGGCGCAGGCCAGCGCGTAGCCCCAGAAGCGATGCGAGCGCACCAGCTCGGGATAGGCCCGGAACTGCTCGCCGAAGGAGGCGGTGCGGTTCATGTTGGTCTCGCCCGCGTCCGCCCAGCACAGCGCGAACACCGACAGCGAGGCGACCAGCAGCACGGTGAAGTTGGCGTGCCAGCCGTAGAGCTCCTGCAGCCAGCCGCCGATCAGCGGGCCGATCATCGGCACCACCGCCATGCACATCGCGAGATAGCCCATCATCTGGGCCGCGGTCTCCTGCGTGGACATGTCCCGCACCATCGCCCGCGACAGCACCAGCCCCGCCGAGGAGGCGGTCTGCAGCATCCGGAAGGCCATGAAGCTCTCGATCGACTCGGCCTGCAGGCAGCCCACGGTGGCCAGCGCGAAGATCGCGATCCCCCCCAGCAGCACCGGCCGACGGCCCAGCCGGTCCGACAGCGGCCCGATGACCAGCTGCAGCGCGCCCATCACCAGCAGATAGGCCGACACGGCCAGCTGCATGTCCGAGTAGGCGACCCCGAAGTCCTTCGCCATCCCCGGCATCGAGGGCAGGAAGATGTTCATGCTCAGCGCGCCCATGCCGGCCATCGCGACCAGCGTGAGCAGCGTGGGCGGGGTCCGTCGGTCGAACAGGCGGCGGGGCCGGGGAGAGGGGTCGGTGGTCATGATCGCCATAAGGATGGCTTAGGATGCGGCGCCGCGAAAGTCCAACCGAATTCGGCGTGGCGAGAGCAACCCTTGGTTGAATTTCGCCCTTGCGGCTCGCGCCTTGTCGCCTCGTTTACCGCTTGTCAACGCTCCCGGCGCCAGGCTGCGGCGCCGGCGGGGAGCCCCGCGGGCGAACCGGAAGGAGCCGCCATGTCCCGCGCCCCCCTCGACCGGTCCGGACGCGCCCTGGCGCGACGCCGGGCGCCCGGCCCCCCGGCCGCCGCGCTGCGCGCGGCGCTCGGGGCGGCGCTGGCGCTGGCGCTGCTGGCCGCGATCGCCTGGCCCCGCCCCGCCCCGGCGCAGGAGGCGGGGACGACGCAGGCCGGCGCCCTCGGCCCCGCCGCGGCGGAGGTGGCGGTCGGCTGGTTCCCGCTCCCCCCCTACATCATCGCGACCGAGGACGGGCCGCCCAGCGGCTTCGGCGCCGAGGTCCTGTCGCAGGCCGCGCGCGACGCGGGCCTGCGTCCGGCGTTCCGCGCCCTCTCCGGCCCCGCGGAGGCGCTGGAGGCGCTGCGCGACGGGCGGGTGCAGGCGCTCGCCGTCTTCGGCGTCTCGCAGGAGCGTCTGGCGACGGTGGAATACACCCGCCCGTTCGTCGAGGTGCGCAGCGGCCTGTTCTCCTCCGCGCGCATGGCCGAGACGCTCGCCGCCGCGCGGGCGGCGGGCGACCTGCAGGGCGCGCGCGTGGGCTACCAGGCCGGCGGCCTCGGCCGCAGCCTGGCCGAGGCGCTGCCGGGGGCCGAGCCGCGCTCGATCGTGGGCTTCTCCAACCTGATGGAGCAGCTCGCCTCCGGCCGGGTCGACGCCGTGGTCCTGCTCGAGGAGGCGTTCGACCGCGGGGTCTTCGCGCTCGACCAGCAGGGCCGTTTCGCGCGCGTCGGGCCCTGGCTGCGGGTGACGCCCATGGCCATCGCCGTCGACCGCCGCCTGCCGGGTCTCGCCCGCCGGTTCGACCAGGCGATCGAGGGGATGCAGGCCGGCGGCCGCCTCGCCGAGATCGAGGACCGCTGGTTCGGCGCGCCCCCCTCCTGGTGGACCCGCGCCCGCATCGCCTGGGTCTCCGCCGCGACGCTCGCGGGCGCGCTGGTCCTGGGCGCGGGCCTGCTGTGGCAGGTGCGCGAGCGCGAGCGCGCCGGCCGCCTGGCCGAGGCGCGACGCTTCGGCGCCGAGCAGGCGCGCCTCGCCGAGGCGCTGGCCTTCAAGAACGCCGAGCTCGAGTCGCGCTCGCGCGACATGGAGCGGCTGCTCTACGTGGTCTCCCACGATCTCAAGAGCCCGCTGGTCTCGATCGGCGGCTTCGCGCGCCGCCTCGACCGGCATCTCGAGCAGGGGGACCCGGAGAAGGCCCGCTCCGCCGCCGAGCGGATCTCGCGCAACGTCCAGGCGATGTCGGAGCTGATCGAGGGCATCCTGCGCCTCGGGCGCGCCGGCGCGGGGGAGGCGCGGCTCGACTGGGTCGAGGTGGACCGCGTGGCCGACTCCGTCGCCGAGGCGCTCGCCGGCCGGCTGGAGCGGGCGCGCGCCCGCCTGATCGTGATGCGCCCCCTGCCGGTGGTGCGCGCCGACGAGGTCCTGCTGCGCCAGGCCCTGCAGAACCTGGTCGAGAACGCGCTGCGCTACGGCTGCCTCGAGCCGGGGATGACGGTCGAGATCATCTCCCGCAGCCGCGGCGGCCTGGTCGAGATCGGCGTGCGCGACGAGGGGCCGGGCGTGCCGGAGAAGGACCGCGAGCGGATCTTCGACCTCTACCGCCGCGGCCTCGGCGCCTCGGCCGCGAGCGAGGAGGGCGCGGGTCTCGGCCTCGCCACCGTGCGCAAGATCGCCGAGCGGCATGGCGGGCGGGTCGGGCTCGACTCGCGCCCCGGCCGCGGCGTGACCTTCTGGATCGGGCTCCCCGTGGGCCCCGACGCGACGCTCGCCGAACATGCCGCCGGCGCCGCCGGGCTTCCCCCCGGCCAGAGCTTCGAGGCGCGCCCCTTCGCCTTCGCGGCCCCCGGCGGCGAGCCCCCGGCCGACCGGTCCGCGCCCGCGCAGGCCCCGGGCGGCGGGGCCGCCTCCGGGTCGGCCGGGACCCCTTCTCCGGATCCGCAGGACCCCCCGCCGCCCGGCGGCGGCCAGGGCGCGGAAGAAAGGAGCGCGGCGTGACCGAAGAGACCCCCTTCCGCATCCTCCTCGTCGAGGACAACGAGGACCATGCCGAGCTGATCATGGAGATCCTCGAGGATGCGTCCGCGCGCGTCGACGTGCGCCGCTGCTGCGACGGGGAGGCGGCGCTGGCCCATCTCGCCGGCGCGCGCCAGGATCCCGCGGCGCATCTGCCCGACCTGGTGCTGCTGGACCTCGACATGCCGCGCATGGACGGGTTCCAGACGCTCTCGGCGATCAAGTCCGATCCGCGCATGCGCCGGATCCCGGTGGTGATCCTGACCACCTCGCGCGCACGCCAGGACGTGGCGCGCGCGCTCGACGGCCACGCCAATTCCTATGTGTGCAAGACCGCCGACTTCTCCGCGCTCGAGGCGCTGCTGGCGGAGGTGCGCCGCTACTGGACCCGGGCGAACCTGCGTCCGGGACCGATTCTGGGCGATGCGGTGGGCGCCTGAAGCGTCGCATTCCGCGAAAATTCGAAACGAACGGGCGGTCGCGGCCGCCCTGCCTGGCCGCCGGGGCAACGCTTCTTCAACCAAGGCGGACATAACCTGAAGACGAGGCGAAGAGCGGGCCGATGGGAACAGCGATGCGGTGTCTGATCGTAGAGGACTATGTCGAACTGGCCGAGCTCTGGCGGCTCGAGCTGGCGGACCTCGGGTTCGAGGCGGTGGCGGTGCATTCCGCCGAAGCCGCTTTCGCCCATATGCTGCTGACCCCGTTCGACCTGGTGATCGCCGACCTCGGTCTGCCCGACGGCTCCGGTCTGACGGTGGCGCAGAGCGCGGCGATCCGCGCCCCGGGCGCGGCGGTGATCGTGGTCACCGGCCAGGCCGACTACCCCCATGGGGAGCTGTTCGGGATGTCGACCAACATCGTCGCGGTGTTCCGCAAGACCTCCGACCTCAACGACATGCTGGCCTTCGCCGACCACCTGCGCGTCAAGCGCGCCCGCGCGCTCGGGCAGGGGGACGCCGCGCTCCCGCCCGCCGAGCCGGCCGCGCGCGCCTCCTCCGACCGCGCCTCGCTGCGCGCCGGCCCGCCAGAGCTTCGGGCCCGCCTTCGCGCCGCCGGCTGAGCGGGCCGCGCGAAGACGGGCTCAGCGCTCGGCCCGCCCCCGCGGCCCGAAGCCGCCAGGCGGCGCCCCCGCGCCCCTCCCGCGAGGATCGGGGTCCCGGCCCGCAACACCCGACCTCCGAGCCCTCAGGACCTGTTTGCAGCCGGGCCCGTCCGGCGCGCGCGTCGCGCTGCTCTGGGCCGACGCAGGGACGGTCGGCGCCTCCGCCTCGCCGAGAGGAGCGTGCTCTGCGGGGCGATGCACGTGCGCCGAGCCGAGACGAGCCTCCGCTGAGACGGGCCCGCGCCGGGACGAGCCTGCGCCAGGACGGGCCTGCGCCGGGACGGGCCCGCGCCGCTCCGCATCGGGAGCCGGGAGCGAGGGGCGCCGCCTGGCCCCCCCGACGCACCGCCCTCGCGGGCGGGGCGGGGGTCAGGCCTTCCAGTCGGGGTCGCGCTTCTCGAGGAAGGCCTGCACGCCCTCGGCCGTGTCGCGGTGGAGCATGTTCTCGGCCATCACCCGGCCGGTGTAGGCGTAGGCCGCCTCGAGGCTCATGCCGGCCTGGGCGTAGAACGCCTCCTTGCCGATGCGCACCGCGACGCCGAGCTTGTCGGCCACCGTGCGGGCGAGCGCCAGCGCCGCCTCGGACTGCTCGCCCTCGGGGACCACCCGGTTCACCAGGCCGATCTCACGGGCGCGGGCGGCGTCGATGAACTCGCCCGTGGTCAGCATCTCGAAGGCGTGCTTGGCCGGCGCGTTGCGGGTCAGCGCCACCATCGGCGTCGAGCAGAACAGGCCGATGTTCACCCCGTTGACCCCGAAGCGCGTCGTCTCCGCCGCCACCGCCATGTCGCAGGTCGCCACCAGCTGGCAGCCGGCGGCCGTCGCCACCCCGTGCACCTCGGCGATCACCGGCTGCGGCAGCCGGGTGATCGAGGTCATCATCCGCGCGCACTGCGCGAACAGCGCGGTGTAATAGGCCCGGCCGCCGTCGGGCGCCTGGCGCGCGCCCTGCATCTCGCGCAGGTCGTGGCCGGCGCAGAAGGCCTTGCCGGCGCCGCGCAGCACCACCGCCTTCACCGACCCGTCGCCCGCCAGCCGGTCGAGCTCCGCCTGCAGGCGGGTCAGCATCGCCTCGGAGAGCGCGTTGATCTTCGCGGGCTGGTTCAGCGTCAGCCGCGCCACGGGGCCGAGATCCTCGCGGAGCACGAGCGTCTCGGCGGCGGCGATCTGGGTCTGCGCGGTCATGGCGGGCCTCCCGGGTCCTGGGGTTTCGGGCGCGACCATAACGCCGCCCGGCCCCGCGCCCAAGCCCCGCGCTTGACCCCGCCCGCCGCGCCCGCGATCAATCCCCCCCGAGAGCGTCCAGCGCCGAAGGGGAGGAACCGAATGCAGCCGCTGATGACCGAGACCGAGCTTGCGACCTATCTCGACGAGGTCTTCCCCGAGATGAAGGGCAAGTTCGTCATCGAGGAGGTGAGCCCGATGTTCGCCCGCGTCCGGCGCAGGGTCACGCCCGACGACCTGCGCCCGGGGGGCACCGTCTCGGGTCCCACGATGTTCAGCCTCGCGGACTGCGCCTTCTACGCGGTGACGCTGGCGATGATCGGGCGGCAGGCGCTGGCGGTGACCACCTCGTGCGCGATCAACTTCATGCGCAAGCCCGAGCCCAGGGACCTGACCTGCGAGGCGCGGATCCTCAAGCTGGGCCGGGCGCTGGCGGTGGGGGACTGCACGATCTTCTCGCCAGGGGTCGAGGGGCCGGTGGCGCACGCCACGCTCACCTACTCGATCCCTCCGGCCCGCTGAGCCCGCCGGCGGCGCCCGCGCCGGGTCCGCCCGCGCGGCCCGGCAGCCAGCCCGCCTCGCGCAGCGCCTGCACCCGCCCGCGGCTGACGGGGATGCGCTCGCCCCCCGCCAGCTCCAGCACCGCGCGGTCGCCGTCGCGCCAGGCGGCGACCACCGCCGCGCGCGCGACCCAGTGCGACCGGTGCACCTGCAGGCCTTCGACCGGGTCGCACTCGGCGATGGCGTCGCCCAGGCGCAGCAGGACCAGCTCGGTCCCGCGGTCGGTGGCGACCTGGACGTAGTGGTCCTGCATCGACAGCCGGCGCAGGGCGCCGCGCCGCTCGGGCGACAGCCGCTCGAGGATGCGGGCGGCGGGCGCGTCGGGGGCTGGCGGGGCCTCCGGCGGGGGCGCGGCGGCCGCGGCGGGGAGCGGAACCGGGGGCGGCGGGGCAGGGGGCGCGGACGCCTCCCGCGGGCCCAGGCCGCCGGCGTCGCCCAACAGGGTGGTCGCGGCGCGGGCGTTCACCGCCAGGATCAGCGTCAGCCCCGCCGAGATCGGCAGCACCGCGAGCACCGCCGACGGCGTGAACGGCGAATCGAGGAACAGCGACCGCATCCCCGCCACCACGGACGAAATCGGCAGGGCGGCGATCGCGACGGTCAGCGCCACCCGCTCGACGAGCTGCGACTGCGGGCGCAGGGCGCCGACCAGAGCGCCGCACAGGATCCCCACGCTCCAGCAGCCGGCGTGCAGCAGGGTCCAGAATGCGATCAGCGCGGCGGGGGGGAGCTGGTCGCCCGTGCCGAACGGCTTCGCCACGCAGAACAGCGCCACCGTGCAGGCGAAGGTCATCCACAGCCTGCCGCTTCTCAGGCGCGTCCGCAGTTCACGAAGCGCCAGATGCATGGTTCTGGAAAGGCTCATATATCGATCGTCATCTGCGAAAAGGCGGCCGCGGTTCGCGAAACGCAGATTGCCGTCGGGACGGCGGGGAGTCCACATCGCAGCGCGTCGCCGCCGGACTTGTCGCCCGGCCGCTTCGCGGACGGGACGCCGACCGCCGGAACGCCCGGCACGGCGCTGCGCAGGTCGCGCCCGTTCCCGACCCTCGCGGTCGCCCTGCTGGGGCGGGCGATCCGCGCCGCGGTCGAGCGGGAGGAGCGGCGCGCCGTCGACGGACGGGCGCGCCCTTCTCCCGCGGCGCCGACCCCACCCCTGATTTTCCAGAGCCTTAGCCGACGCCCGGCGCTCCGCCGCCTTCCGTCGCGTCGGAGCAGGCGCCGGTTCGGCCTTGCGATTTTTGGGGTATCCATACACCCCATTGCGAACCGCCTGAAAACAGGGCGAAATTCTGGGAAGGTCCGGCGTCGAAGCGGTTGACTCGGCCGTGGGATCGCTTAGAAGGCGCGCATCCGTCCGGCGAAGCCATCGCGCCTCGCCCCTGACGCCGCCGGCCGCCCCGTTCCTCCGGGAGCGTCTGGGCCCGGAGATGAAAGAGACGACGAACCGATGAAGACCTTTTCCGCCAAGCCGGCCGACATCGACAAGAAGTGGGTCGTGATCGACGCCGAGGGGCTGGTGCTGGGCCGCCTCGCGTCCCTGATCGCCATGCGCCTGCGTGGCAAGCACAAGCCCTCGTTCACGCCGCACATGGACATGGGCGACAACGTGATCGTGATCAACGCCGAGAAAGTTCAGCTGACGGGGCGCAAGCGCACCGACAAGAACTACTACTGGCACACCGGCTACCCGGGCGGGATCAAGTCCCGCACCGCCGGCCAGATCCTCGAGGGCAAGTTCCCCGAGCGGGTGATCGAGAAAGCCGTGCAGCGCATGATGCCAGGCGGTCCGCTGACCCGCAAGCAGCTGTCGAACCTGCGCGTCTATGCGGGCGCCGAGCACCCGCATGAGGCCCAGACCCCCGAGGCGATCGACGTGGCCGCCCTGAACTCCAAGAACACCCGGAGCGCCTGACGATGGCCGACGACGTTAAGACCCTCGACGACCTGGCCGACCTGACCGTGGACGGCGACGCGACCTCGATCGAGCCCGCCGCCCCGCGCGAGCCGGTGCGCGACGCGCTGAACCGCTCCTACGCGACCGGCAAGCGCAAGGACGCCGTCTCCCGCGTGTGGGTGAAGCCCGGCACCGGCAAGATCACCGTCAACGGCAAGGAGGCCGACGCCTACTTCGCCCGCCCGGTGCTGCAGATGGTGATCGCGCAGCCCTTCGGCGTGGCCGGCGTGGACGGCCAGTTCGACGTGATGTGCACCGTCAAGGGCGGCGGCCTGTCGGGCCAGGCGGGCGCCGTGAAGCACGGCATCTCCAAGGCGCTGACGCTGTGGGATCCGTCCCTGCGCCCCGCGCTGAAGGCCGCCGGCTTCCTGACCCGCGACAGCCGCGTGGTCGAGCGCAAGAAGTACGGCCGCCGCAAGGCCCGCCGCTCCTTCCAGTTCTCCAAGCGCTGATCGCGCTCGGGCCGGCTCCGCGCCGCGCCCGACTGGAGCCGAAAGACACGCCCCGCGCCCCCGGCGCGGGGCGTTTTCGTGCGCGGGTCCTCCGGCAGGGGCGGCCCCTGGGGCGCGACCGCCGCCGCGGGGGGATCGCGGCCACGGCCGCGGGCCCGATGCGCCGCGTCCCCCGACGCTCCGTTGCGCGGCGGGGCCGCCGGGTGTAAGGGCGGCCGGCACTTCCTCCAGCGGAGACGGGATCATGGACAAGGCGCGCATCGCGATCATCGGGGCCAGCGGGTACACGGGCGCCGAGCTCGTGCGTCTCGTCACGACGCACCCGGGGATGCGAATCGCGGCCCTGGCGGCCGACCGGAACGCCGGCAAGCCGCTGGCCGAGATCTACCCGCATCTTTCCCACCTCGACCTGCCGACGGTGGTGAAGACCGAGGAGATCGACTTCGCCGGCATCGATCTCGCCTTCTGCGGTCTGCCGCATGCCACCGCCCAGGCGGTGATCGGCGGCTTGCCGCGGGACCTCAAGGTGGTGGACCTCTCGGCCGACTTCCGGCTGCGCGATCCCAAGATCTACGAGACGTGGTATGGCCACGAGCACCACGCGCTCGACCTCCAGGCGGAGGCGGTCTACGGCCTGCCCGAGTTCTACCGTGAGGAGATCCGGGCCACGCGCCTGTGCGCCGGCACCGGCTGCTTCGTGGTCAACGGCCTGCTGCCGCTGGTGCCGCTGGTCGAGAAGGGGGTGATCGACCTCGACGAGATCGTGATCGATTCCAAGACCGGGATCACCGGGGCGGGGCGCTCGTCGGCCGAGTGGAAGCTGTTCTCCGAGGTGACGGCGGGGACCAAGGCCTACGGCCTCGGCGGCACGCACCGCCACACCTCCGAGTTCGACCAGGAGCTGACGAAGGCCGCGGGCCGCGAGGTGACGGTGATGTTCACCCCCCACCTGCTGCCGATGAACCGGGGCATCCTGGGCACGATCTACGTGAAGGGCGACGCGGACGAGATCCAGGCGACGCTGGCGACGCGCTACGCCGACGAGCCCTTCGTGCAGGTGCTGCCGATGGGCTCGGCGCCGCTGACCCAGCACGTGACCGGCTCGAACCTCTGCCGCATCGGCGTGACGCCGGACCGGCGCAAGGGGCGGGCGGTGATCGTCTCGGTGATCGACAACCTGGTGAAGGGCGCCTCGGGCCAGGCGGTGCAGTGCGCCAACCTGATGCTGGGCCAGCCGGAGACCGCGGGCCTCGAGCTCGCCCCCATGTTCCCCTGATCCGTCCGCCAGGACGGCCCGCCGCGGCCGGCGCCCGGAGACGGGCGCCGGCCGCGCGCGTTCCAGCCTCCTCGGCGTCGCCCGCCACCCGCTGCCCACAGGCGCCGCGTCGGGCGTGGCGCGAGGCCCGGCGTTCCGCCCGCGGCGCGCGGCAGGCCGGGCGCCCGGCGCGCCGCGGGCCTCGGGCGACCGTCGGGCCGGGCGCCGACCCTCGCCCCGCGCCGCGGGCCGGACGCCCGCGCCGGGCGCGACCGGGGTCGCGGCGCGCCCGACGCGCGCGCAGGCCGCGGGCGTCGGGGGGCCGCGGCGGCGGAGGCGCGGGAGGGGGCAGGGGGGCGCGTATGGCAGGCGGGCGCCGCGGCGGCGCCTGCGGCGCCGGCGCCTCACGCGGGCGTGACCTCCGCGCCCGGGGGCGCTGCGGGTTGCCTCCTCGTCGCCGCCCGATACCTTGAAGGTCCATGAACGTCGGCGCCTTCTTCCGCGCGCGCCTGCCCGGCGGCGCCCCCGATCCCATCGCGGCCGCCGAGGCCGCGGAGGAGCGCGAGGCCGCGTCGACGCCCCGTTCCCCGCCCGAAAGCCGGAGCGCCCCCGCCCGCCGCGGCGCCCCGCCGGCGCGGCCCCTGGGCGCCTCGCCGCGGGGCGAGGACGCCGACGCCGCCCTCGCCGGCCAGCGCGCCCCCCGCGCCGGCCCCCCGCCCAGCCGCTCGCATCTGCCCTCCGACCCCGAGCGCCGCGACCCCGTCGCCCGCGAGTTCTGGGCCGACGCGCCCGAGGACCCGTTCGCCCGCCGCCGAACCAAGGTCGAGCGCTTCTTCATCTGGGCCGGCCGCTCGCTGGGGCTGGTGTTCTCGCTCGCCGCGCTCAAGGTCTTCTGGGACGCGATCAACCGCTTCCAGGCGCACGAGGGCTTCATGCTCTCGGGCCACATCGCCTACTCGGCGCTGCTGGCGCTGTTCCCCTTCCTCATCTTCTGCACCTCCGTCGCCGCGGCGACCATCGGCCCGGCCGAGCTGCAGGCGCTGATCGACCTGATGTTCGACATCGCCCCCGCCCAGGTCGCCGACGCCATGCGCCCGATCCTCGAGCAGGCGCTGGGGGTCGAGCGCCGCGGCCTGCTGACCATCTCGGGGCTCGGCGCGATCTGGGCCGCCTCCAACGGGGTCGAGGCCTTCCGGCTGGGCTTCGACCGCGCCTACCAGCCGCCCTCGGTGCGCAACTTCGTGATCAGCCGGGCGGTGGGCCTGGTCTTCGTGCTGATCGGGGCCGGGGCCGCGCTGATCATGGGCTTCGCCGTCGTGCTCGCGCCGCTGATCATCGAGGTCTCGGAGATGCTGTTCGGCCGCGCGCCGCCCTTCGGCATGGGCGTGCTGCGCTACATCATCGCGCTGGTGGCCTTCGCGCTCTTCCTCTACATGATGCACGCGATCCTGCCCTCCGGGCGGCCGCGCGCGCGCCGGCTCTGGCCGGGGATCACCGCCACGATCCTGCTGTGGACCGTCGCGGCCTCGGCCTTCTCGGTCTACCTCGCGCGGTTCCCGACCTACACGGTCACCTACGGCGGGCTCGCGGGCGTGATCGTCACGCTCCTGTTCTTCTACCTGTCGGGGGCGGTGATCCTCTTCGGGGCGGAGATCAACGCGGCCATCCACCGGCGCGAGGCCGAGGCGATGGCGAAGGCGCAGGCCGAGCGGGAGGGCCCGGCCGCGCCCTGAGGACGAGGGACGGAGACCGGCCATGGCCATGACCCGCAAACGGCGGCGCATCATCCTGATCGGCATCGGCGCCGGCTTCGTGCTGGCCGCCTCGCTGCTGGTGGGCGTGGGGATGCGCGACCAGATCGTGTTCTTCTTCTCCCCCTCCGAGATCGCCGAGAAGGCGCCGGGCCCCGACCAGCGCCTGCGCGTCGGCGGGCTGGTGGTCGAGGGCTCGGTGACGCGCGAGGACGACGGCTCGGTCGCCTTCACCGTCACCGACGGCGCGATGGAGCAGCGCATCGCCTTCGCCGGCATCCTCCCCGACCTGTTCCGCGAGGGGCAGGGCATCATCGCCGAGGGCCGCCTGCAGCCCGGCGGGATCTTCGTGGCCGAGGAAGTCCTCGCCAAGCATGACGAGAAGTACATGCCCAAGGAGATCGCCGAGACCCTGAAGACCGAAGGGCATTTCAAGGGCGACTACGGCGCCAACGCCCCCGAAGGCGCCGGCAAGGCCACCGCAGCCGACGCCGACGGCTGACGCCTGCGCCGCGCCGCGCCGGACGCCCGGAGCGGCGAGCGCCCCCGGCGCCGCCCGCCCCGGGGCGCGCTCGCCCGTCTCCCTCCGCCCGCAGGATCTCCCATGCCCTACAGCTTCGACTGGGTCGACGCCTTCGCCGACGCCCCCTTCGGCGGCAACGCCTGCGCCGTGGTCCATGACGCGGGCGACCTGCCCGTCGAGACCCGCCTCGCCCTGGTGCGCGAGACCAGCCTCAGCGAATGCGCCTACCTGGTCCCCTCGGAGCGGGCCGACTTCGGCGCCCGCTACTACCTCGCGCATCGCGAGATCCCGATGGCCGGCCACCCCACCGTCGCCACGGTCGCGAGCCTCGTCGACCGCGGCCTGGTCGACGTCTCCGCCGGACGCGCCCGCTTCACGCTGGAGGTGGGCGCGGGGGTGCTGCCCATCGAGGCCGCCCGCGACGCGGCCGGCCGGATCCGGGTCGCCATGACCCAGGCCCGCCCCGCGATCGGCGAGCCCCTGGACCCCGCCCCCATCGCCGCGATCTACGGCCTGTCGCCGCAGGACGTCGCCCACCCGCCACGCATCGTCTCCACCGGCACGCCCTTCTGCATCACGCTCCTGCGCTCGAAGGACGCCCTGCGCCGGGCGCGCCTCGACCTCGGCAGGCTGGAGGACTGGCGCGCCTCCACCGGGCGCCCCGATGCTGGCCTGATGGAGCCGTTCCTGGTCACGCTGGGCGGCGAGACGCCGGCGGGCGACGTCTTCTCGCGCCTGCTGCTCGCGCCCCCCAGCCCGGCGGAGGACCCGTTCACCGGCTCGGCCACCGGCTGCATGGGCGCCTACCTGTGGTCCGAGGGTCTGATCCCCGAGCCCCGCTTCACCGCCGAACAGGGCCACTGGCTCGGCCGTCCCGGCCGGGCCGAGGTCGAGGCGCTGGGGCCGCGCGACGACGTCTCGGGCGTGCGGGTGGCGGGCTCGGGCGTGGTGCTGATGCGCGGCGAACTGCGGGTCTGAGCCCGGGGCCGGCGGCCGGCGCGCGGCCCCCGGGCGTCGGCGCCGTGGCACGGACCCTCGGCGCCCCCCCCCGGCCCGGGAGGGCGCCGACGGCCCGTCGCCCGCGCGGCGCGGACCGGGAGCGCCTCAGGCGGGAACCCGCAGCGCGCGGGCCAGCTCGGTCACGTGGCGCAGGTCCGAGCCGCAGCAGCCGCCGAACACGTTCATCCACGGCATCCGCGCCTTCAGTTCCGCGGCGAGCCGGGCGAAGGCCTCCGGGTCGTCGTCGCCGGCATGATCGCAGCCCTCGCCCCCGGCGCGGCGGCGGCGCGAGGCGTCGCAGCGCACGCCCCGGATCCGCCGCGCCCAGTCCGCGTCCTCCAGCCGGCCGGCGAAATGGTCCGGATGGGCGCAGTTCACCATGAAGTAGGCCGGGGCCTTGTTGGTCGCGACGTCGACCTTGCGGATCGCCTCGGCCAGCGTCTCGCCCGAGGGCAGGCGGCCGTCGCTCTCCACCGTGAAGCTGATCACGTGGCGCAGCCAGGCGTCGGAGGCCGCGCGCGAGAAGCCCGTCGCCTCCTGCGAGGAGACATGCGTGGTCGCGGTGACCATGTCGACGTCGGTCTCGGCCAGCCACTCGAGCTGCACGGAATGGTAGTCGCGCGCCTCCGAGGCGGTCATCTCGCCCGGCCGCCCGCGGGCGCCGGCGCGCGGCCCGACGGGGGCGTTGAGCAGGATCGGGAAGGACTCGCGCCCGGCGAACTCGTCGCGCAGGGCGGCGACGAAGGCCACCGCCTCGTGGTTGGCGCGGCGCAGGGCGGAGGCGTCCTCGCCCAGCTCCGCGCTCCAGCACGGGTGGGCCTTCCAGGTCGGCGCGTCGAGGATGAAGCCCGAGCCCGTCTCGCGGGCCAGCGCCAGGAAGCCGCGGAAATAGTCGGCCAGCGCCGCGCGCCCCTCGGGGTCGGGCAGCAGGGTATGGGCGGCGAGGGCCCGGATCGGCACGCCGCGGTTGAAAATCAGATCGGTCTCCACGCCGGCATCCGTCAGGAAGGGCGCGCCGGTCAGTTGCGGCAGTCTGGAGCTGCGGTCGAACATCGGTCTGCCTCGAATGGCGCAGCGGCGGGGATCGCCGCTCTCGCCCCTCCGGTTTCGCCCTCGCCGCGTGACAGGGCCGTGACAAAGACTGTTGCCCGGACTCCGCAAAAACGATTGCCCCGGCGGGCGCCCGGGGAAAAACCGGCCCGGGCCGGGCGAAAAGGGCGCCGCGACCAATGGCGGGATGGCCTCGCGAGGTCCTGAATTGCACCACCCGCCCGTCCGCGGCATGGTCCGGGGATACGCGTGCATGACGCCGAATACGATCGGGGGAGGCCGACCATGACCGCCGAACTGGGCCACTTCGCCCTGATCCTCGCCCTGGTGGCGAGCCTCGCCCAGACCGTCGTGCCGCTGGTGGGCGCCGGCAAGGGCTGGTCGGACTGGA
Source organism: Albimonas pacifica (assembly GCF_900113695.1). Classification (GTDB taxonomy): domain Bacteria; phylum Pseudomonadota; class Alphaproteobacteria; order Rhodobacterales; family Rhodobacteraceae; genus Albimonas; species Albimonas pacifica. The sequence continues at coordinate 244,130 of NZ_FOQH01000006.1, forward strand.
TGCGTCTGGCGACGCCCGCGGCCGGCATCGCCTTCGTCCTCACCCTGCTGGCCTTCGTCGCGCTGACGGTCGCCTTCGTCACCTCCGACTTCTCGGTGGCGCTGGTGGCCGAGAACTCGCACTCCGCCAAGCCCATGCTCTACAAGGTCTCCGGCGTCTGGGGGAACCACGAGGGCTCGCTCCTGCTGTGGACGCTGATGCTGACCCTCTTCGGCGCGATGATCGCGGGGCTGGGCGGCAACCTGCCCGAGTCGCTGAAAGCCCGCACCCTGGCGGTGCAGGGCGCGATCGGGGCGGCCTTCCTGGGCTTCATGCTGTTCACCTCGAACCCGTTCCTGCGCCTGGCCCGGCCGCCGCTGGACGGGGCCGACCTGAACCCGCTGCTGCAGGACCCCGGCCTCGCCTTCCACCCGCCGTTCCTCTACCTCGGCTACGTCGGCCTCTCGACCGCCTATTCCTTCGCCGTCGCCGCGCTGATCGAGGGCCGGGTCGACGCCGCCTGGGCGCGCTGGGTGCGGCCCTGGGCGCTGACCGCGTGGATGTTCCTGACCGTGGGCATCGCACTGGGCAGCTACTGGGCCTATTACGAGCTCGGCTGGGGCGGCTGGTGGTTCTGGGACCCGGTGGAGAACGCCTCGTTCATGCCCTGGCTCGCCTCCGCCGCGCTCCTGCATTGCGCCATCGTGGTCGAGAAGCGCGACAGCCTGAAATCCTGGACCATCCTGCTGGCGATCCTGGGCTTTTCGCTCTCGCTGCTGGGCACGTTCATCGTCCGCTCGGGCCTGCTGACCTCGGTCCACGCCTTCGCTTCCGACCCCACCCGCGGGGTGGTGGTGCTGGGGATCCTGGTGGTCGCCGTGGGCGGCTCTCTCGCCCTCTACGCCTGGCGGGCGCCGAAGCTGGCGCCGGGCGGGGTCTTCGCCATGGTCAGCCGCGAATCCCTGCTGGTGGCCAACAACCTGCTGCTGACCGTCGCCTGCGCCGTGGTCCTGCTGGGGACCCTGATGCCCCTGATCCGCGAGGCCTGGGACGGCGGGCGCATCTCGGTCGGGGCGCCCTTCTTCGATCTCGCCTTCACGCCCTTCATGGTCGCGCTCGCGGTCCTGCTGCCCATCGGCGCGCTGGCGCCGTGGAAGCGCGCGCGCCTGGGCCGGGTGATCCGCCGCCTCTGGCCCGCGGCCGCGCTCGCCTTCGCCGTCGCGGCCCTGGTCTGGGCGCTGCAGACCGGGCGCAGCGCGCTGGCGCCCGTGGGCATCGCGCTGACGGTCTGGATCCTCGCCGGCGTGGCCGTCGAGATCTGGGAGCGTGCGGGCCTCTCGCGTCCCGGACGCTGGCGGCGCCTGTCGGGCCTGCCGCGGGCCGACTGGGGCAAGGCCATCGCCCACTCGGGCCTCGCGCTGACCATCTTCGGCATCGCCTCCCTGACCGCGTGGGAGACCGAGGCCGTCCGCGCCCTGCACCCCGGCGAGACGGTCGAGACCGGCGGCTACGCCTTCCGCTTCGACGCGGTCGACCGCGCCCAGGGCCCCAACTACTCGATCGAGCGCGGCGCCTTCACCGTCTTCCGGGACGGGGAGGAGGTCGCCGTCCTGCGCCCCGAGAAGCGCTTCTACCCCGTGCAGCGGATGCCCACGACCGAGGCCGCCATCGATGCGGGCCTGACCCGCGACCTCTACGTGGTGCTGGGCGACCGACAGCAGGCCGGCGCCGGCGCCTGGGCGGTGCGCATCTACGTGAAGCCCTTCGCCAACTGGATCTGGATCGGGGCGCTGGTGATGGCGCTCGGCGGGCTGACCTCGCTCTCGGACCGCCGCTACCGGGTCGGCGCCGCCGCCCGCCGCGCCCCCGCAGCCGCGGTCCCCGCGGAATGAGGGCCCTCCGCCCCCTCCTGCTGGCGCTGGCCCTGCTGGCGCCGCTCGCCGCCCCCGCGGTGCAGCCCGACGAGGTGCTGGCCGACCCCGCGCTCGAAGCCCGGGCCCGCGCGCTCTCGGCCGAGATCCGCTGCCTGGTCTGCCGCTCGGAGAGCATCGACGAGTCGAACGCCGACCTCGCCCGCGACCTGCGGGTGCTGGTGCGCGAGCGGCTGGTCGCCGGCGACAGCGACGCTGAGGTGAAGGCCTATCTGGTCGAGCGCTACGGCGAATACGTGCTGCTCAAGCCCACCTTCTCGGCGGGCAACGCGGTGCTGTGGTTCGGGGGGCCCGCGCTGCTGATCGGGGGCGGGGTCCTCGCCTTCTTCTGGATCCGACGCGCCCGCCCCGAGGCCGCCGCCACGGCCGCCCCCCTCTCCGCCGAGGAGAAGGCCCGCCTCGACGCCCTGATGAAGCAGGACGGAGCCTGAGGCGGGCGGGCCTGAAGCAGGACGGCGACCGAAGCAGGGCGGGGCCTGAGGCGGGCGGGCCTGCGCCCGGATGCGGCCCGGCGTCCCTGACGCTTGCGTCCGCCGCTCGCGCCCCCTAGCTGCGAAAGGCGGGGGCGCGCATCCGGCCTCCGCCCGATTCAGCCGGAGGCCCCGCCGATGACCCCCGCCCCCCAGCCCGCCTTCGCGGCCGCCGCGCCGGGCGGCGACGCCCCCGGCCGCTCCCCCTACGAGACGCTGCGCTACGACCTGCGCGACGACGTGGCCACCCTCGCCTTCGCGCGGCCCGAGCGGCTCAACGTCCTTGACGCGCAGGCCAAGGCGGACCTGATCCACGCCCTGCGCCGCGCCGGCTCGGAGGCGCGCGCGGTGGTGCTGACCGGGCTCGGCGAGGCGTTCTGCGCGGGCCACGCGCTCGGCGACGCGCCGCGGATCCGCGAACTCGACCTCGGCCGCACCATGCGCGAGGAGACCCGCCCCCTGCTGGAGGCGATGGCCGCCTCGCCGCTGCCCATCCTCGCCGCCGTCAACGGGGTCGCCGCCGGCGCGGGGCTGGCGCTGGTCCTCGCCGCCGACGTCGCGGTGGCGGCCGAGGGCGCGAGCTTCGCCGTCACCTCCTCGCGCGTCGGCGTGATCCCCGACGCGGGCCTGTCGTTCTGGCTGCCGCGCCTGGTCGGCCCCGCCCGCGCCCGCGGCCTCGCGATGCTGGGCGAGCCGATCTCCGCCCGCCAGGCCGCCGACTGGGGCCTGATCTGGGAGGCCGTCCCCGACGCCGCCTTCGCCGAGCGGATCGAGGCCCGCGCCCGCGCCCTCGCCTCCGGCCCCACCCAGGGCCACCGCCTGACGCGCGAGGCGCTGCGCTCGGGCCTCGAGCTCTCCTGGTCCGAGCAGCTGGAGCGCGAGGCCGACCTCCAGGCCCAGGCCGGCCGCACCCGCGACTTCCTCTCCGCCGCGCTCGCCGAGGCCGAGGGCCGCCCCGCCCGGTTCGAGGGCCGCTGACCCCCCGCGCGAGCGGTCCACGGGCCGTGCGAAGGGGGGATCGACCCCCCTCCGCGCGGCGCCGGCCTGCGGCCTGCGGGAGAGGGTCGCACGCGGATGGAAAAGAGAACAAAAGGGGAATATTCTGGGCGGAGGCCTCCGGCCCCGACTCCCCCGCAGCCCCTGGCAGCCGTCCCGCAGAGATGCCGATCCCCGAGCTTCACGTCACCACCAACTTCAGCTTTCTCGAAGGCGCCTCCCACCCCGAGGAGTTCGCCCGCGAAGCCGCGGCCCTGGGCCTGTCGGCGCTGGCGGTGGCGGACCGCAACTCGGTGGCCGGGGTGGTGCGCGCGCACCAGGCCTTGCGGGACCTCGCCCGCGCGGGGCTGGGCGCGGTGCGCGCCACCGACCGCATCGGCCATGGCGACGTGGTCGCCCGCGCTCTCGCCCGCCGCGAGGGGGACGCGCGCGACGCCCATGACGACAGCGCCCAGGACCACGCCCGCCGCCAGGAGGCCCTGCGCCTCGCCGCCGCCCGCGCCGCCGGCCGGCCCGGCCCTCGCCCCGCCGCCTCCGGGGCAGGGGAACGGGACGCGGCCCCGGAGGCGACCCCAGGCGCGACCCCAGGCGCGCCGCCCGAGGGGGCCCCCGAGACGTCCCTGGACGCAGCCCTCGCGGATCCCGGCCATGCTCCCGCTCCGCCCCGCCCGCTCGGCCACGACACGCCCGACGGGCCCACCAAGCCCGAGCCGCCGGTCTTCGCCCCCGTGGCCCCGCTGACGCTGCCTCGCCTGATCCCCGGCGCGCTGCTGGTCCTGCGCGACGGGCAGGAGCTGGTGGCCCTGCCCACCGACCGCCCCGCCTGGGCGCGCCTGACCCGCCTGCTGACGCTGGGCAAGCGCCGGGCGCCGAAGGGCGAGTGCTGGCTCGACCCCGCCGACGTCGTCGACCATGCCGAGGGGCTGATCCTGCTGTGGCGCCCCTCGCCCGAGGCCGACCCCGAGGACCTCGACCCCGGCGCCCCCGCCTCCGCCCCCTCGCCCGCGTCTGCCACCGCGCCCGCCGCCCGCAGCTCGCCCCCTGCCGCCCGCAGCTCGCCCCCTGCCGCCCCCTCGCCCGACGCCCGTTCTCCCGCCGCAGACGCGCGCCCCGCGGCCCGCCGGGCCCCCGCCGCCCCGCCGCAGGCCGCTCCCCCCGGCCCCCCCGGGCGAGCCGCGCCCGCGGCCCACGCCCCCGCCCCGTCCCCCGGCGCGCCGCAGGCCGCGGCCGAGCGCCTGCCGACCGCCGCCGCATCCGGCCGGCCCGCGTCCGCCCGCCAGCCGGCGCCGCGCCCGCCGCGCGGCGCGGGCGGGACCTTGCGGACCTTGCGACGGTGGACGCGCCGCCTCCCCGGCCAGGTCTTCGTGCTGGCCGCGCCGGCCTACGACGGCCGCGACGCCGCCCGCTTCGCCGCGCTGGCGAGGCTGGCCGGGGCCGCCGGCGCCCCCATGGTCGCCTCCGCCGCCCCGATCATGCACGTCGGCGCCCGCCGCCGCCTCGCCGACGTGCTCGCCTGCATCCGCGAGGGGACCACGATCGACCAGCTCGGCCGCCGCGCCCAGCCCAACGCCGAGCGTCGCCTGCGCGCCGAACCCGAACTGCGCCGCCTCTTCGCCGACCACCCCGACGCCCTGGCCCGCGCCCGGGAGATCGCCGAACGCTGCCGCTTCTCCCTCGACGAGCTGCGCTACGAATACCCCGACGAGGTCGCCGGCGGCGAAGACCCCCAGGCCCGGCTCGAGCGTCTGACCGCCGAGGGCCTGCGCGCCCGCTACCCCGACGGCGTGCCCGCGCGGGTGCGCGACCAGGCGGCCCACGAGCTCGCCCTGATCTCGCGCCTGAACTACGCGCCCTATTTCCTGACGGTCCGCGACCTGGTGGCCTTCGCCGAGTCCCGCGGCATCCTCTGCCAGGGCCGCGGCTCGGCCGCCAACTCCATCGTCTGCTACGCCCTGCGCGTCACCGCCATCGGCCCCGAGGTCGCCTCGATGGTCTTCGAGCGCTTCGTCTCCGAGGCCCGCGACGAGCCCCCCGACATCGACGTCGACTTCGAGCACGAGCGCCGCGAGGAGGTCATCCAGCACATCTACCAGCGCTACGGCCGCCACCGCGCCGGCCTCTGCGCGACCGTGATCCACTACCGCGCCCGCCGGGCGGTGCGCGAGGTCGGCAAGGCCATGGGCCTCTCGGCCGACGCCATCAACGCCCTCGCCTCCCAGATCTGGGGCTGGTCGTCGGAATCCATCCGCGAAGAAAGAATCCGCGAGATCGGCCTCGACCCCACCGAGCCGCGCCTGCGCCGCACCCTCGAGCTGGTCGCCGAGCTGATCGGTTTTCCGAGGCACCTCTCCCAGCACGTCGGCGGCTTCATCATCACCAAGGGGCGGCTCGACGAACTGGTCCCCATCGAGAACGCCGCCATGGAGGACCGCACGGTCATCGAGTGGGACAAGGACGACATCGACGCGCTGGGCATCCTGAAGGTCGACGTCCTCTCGCTGGGGATGCTCACCTGCATCCGCAAGGCCTTCGAGCTGATCGAGCGCCACGCCGGCGAGCGCTGGAGCCTCGCCACCCTCCCCCCCGAGGACCCCGCCGTCTACGACATGCTGTGCGAGGCCGACAGCATCGGCGTCTTCCAGGTCGAGAGCCGCGCGCAGATGAACTTCCTGCCGCGGATGCGCCCGCGCTGCTTCTACGACCTGGTGATCGAGGTCGCCATCGTCCGCCCCGGCCCCATCCAGGGCGACATGGTCCACCCCTACCTGCGCCGAAGGCGGGGGGAGGAGCAGGTCTCCTTCCCCTCCGACGAACTCGGCAAGGTGCTGGGCAAGACCCTCGGCGTGCCGCTCTTCCAGGAGCAGGCGATGCAGATCGCCATCATCGGCGCGGGCTTCTCCCCGGAGGAGGCCGACCTCCTGCGCCGGGCGCTGGCGACCTTCCGCAAGTCCGGCACGATCCACAATTTCCGGGACCGCTTCCTCGCCGGCATGGCCCGCAACGGCTACGAGGCCGGGTTCGCCGAGCGCTGCTTCTCCCAGATCGAGGGCTTCGGCGAATACGGGTTCCCGGAAAGCCACGCCGCCTCCTTCGCCCTGCTGGTCTACGCCTCGGCCTGGATCAAGCGCCGCCACCCCGCGGCCTTCGCCTGCGCGCTGCTGAACTCGCAGCCCATGGGCTTCTACGCCCCCGCCCAGATCGTGCGCGACGCCCGCGCCCACGGGGTCGCGGTGCGGCCGGTCTGCGTGAACGCCTCATACTGGGACAATACGCTCGAGCCCGATCCCCGCTCCACCGGCGGGCTGGCGCTCCGGCTCGGCTTCCGCCAGCTGCGCGCGATGAAGGAGGAGGACGCCCTGTGGCTGACCGGCGCGCGGGGCAACGGCTACCGCTCGGTCGACGACCTGTGGCGCAAGGCGGGGCTGGCCGCCTCGACGCTCGCCACGCTGGCCGAGGCCGACGCCTTCGCGGCGCTCGGTCTCGACCGCCGCCAGGCGCTGTGGCAGGCCAGGGCCGTGCCCGGCGGCGATCCGCTGCCGCTCTTCGCGGGCCTGCTGGAAGGCGAGGGGATCGAGGAGCCGCCCACCCCCCTCCCCCCGATGACCGAGGGCGAGGAGGTGGTCGAGGACTACGTCGCCGCCCGCCTGACCCTGCGCGCCCACCCCGTGGCCCTGCTGCGCGCGCGCCTGACCCCGCCCGGGGCCCTCACGCTCGACGGCCGCGCCGGCGCCCCCTGGCCGCGCCCGCCCGCCTGCCTGACCGCCGCCCAGCTCGAGGCGCCGCCCGAGAAGGCGCGCGTCTCGGTGGCGGGGCTGGTGATCGTGCGCCAGCGCCCGGGCAGCGCGGGGGGCGTGATCTTCATCACGCTCGAGGACGAGACGGGGGTCGCCAACATCGTGGTCTGGGCCCGCGTCTACGAGACCTTCCGCCGCCAGGTCATCGCCGGCCGGCTGCTGCGGGTCACGGGGCGGATGCAGCGCGACGGCGCGGTGATCCACGTGGTGGCCGAGACCATCGAGGACCTCTCGCCGATGCTCGACGACCTCGCCCGCGGGGCGCGCGACATGCCCGACCCCGCCGGGCCCGTCGACGAGGTCCGCCGCCCGGTCCACGGCGCCGCCCGCGGCAAGGCCGCCGCGCCGCCCCGCGACCCGCGCCGCGACGCCCCCAGCCCCGGCTCTCCCGCCCGCCACCCGCGCCACCAGGCCCGGAAGCTCTTTCCGTCCCGCGACTTCCATTGAGGCCCCAAGGTGTCGGCGGGGCCGAGGGCGACGACGCATTGGCCAGCGGACTACAGGCGCCCTGCGGGCGGGCTTGGCTGGCGCGCGCATGGGGGGACAGGAGACGAGGGAGCGGCTGGCGGGGGAGCGTCCGGCGGGCTCCTGACTCACCCAAGAACAAAGCGCCCGCGCCTGTCCTCCGGATCCGTCTCTCGCTGATGGATGCCTGAGCGACTCGCCCGAAGGGGTCAAGGACAAGCCCCGCTTCGCGGGGTCGCTGCGCGATCCTTGACCCCTTCGGACGAGTCGCTCTTTTCGGCATCCGCGAGAGACGGCTCCGGAGAACAGGCGCTCCCCGGGGCGCGTGAGGCGGACGTGGGGCGGGCGGCGCTCCGCGACGACGGGTGGAGGCGGGCGGGGCAGGCGGGGCGGACGGCGGGGCGCGGGACGGGGCAGGGGGCGGAGCAGGGGGGCGGCCCGCGCGGCGAGGCGGGCGCGTGGGCGGCGCCGAAGGGAGGGAGGCGGGCGAAGGAAGGAGCGGCCGGCGGTGGGCCGGGGGTGGGCAGGCGGTGAGCGGCGCGCGGCCGGCGGTTGCCCGAAGGCGGCGGGACGTCGTGCGGGGGCGGCGGGCGGGCGGGTCAGCGGCCCGGGTCGGGGGGCGGCTCGGCGGAGAGGGCGCGCAGCAGCGCCTCGCGCAGGGGGGGCACGTGGCGGTTGGCGCGGGTGACCGCCTCGTAGACCTCGGGCGCGTCGTCGGCGACCATCGCCAGCGCCTCGGCGATCAGCTCGAAGCTGCGGGTGCGGATCCGGGGGCGGGGCCGCGGGCGGGCGGCGTCGCGCGAGACGCCCTCGAGGCTCGCCACCGCGCGGGCCAGAAGGTGGGTCAGGCCCTGGGTCAGCGCCGCCTCGCGGTCATGCGCCTCGGGCGTGGTCACGATCACCTCCAGCCCCAGTCGCCCGCGCAGGAACGCCGCCAGCCGCCGCCAGCGCCGGCCCCGCAGCGGGCACAGCACCACCTGGCGCCCCGCCATGCCGTCGCGCGCGCTGGCGGGGCCGAACATCGGGTGGCTGGCCAGCAGCTCCACCCCCTCGGGCAGGAGCTCGCGCATCAGGCGGGCGGGCTCCTCCTTCACCGAGCACACGTCCACCACCAGCTGCCCCGGCCGCAGGTGCGGGGCGAGCCCGCGCAACGCCCCCTCCAGCGCCGGCAGGGGGACTGCGAGGATCACGATCTCCGCCGTCGCCTGCCGCGGGTGGTCGAGCGCGGCATGGCCCAGCCGCGCCGCCTCGGCCCCGGCGCGGGGATCGAGCACCGAGATCCGCGCGTGGGGCGACAGCGCGGCGGCGAGCAGCCGTCCGAAGGCCCCGAAGCCGATGAGGGCGACCGAGGGCGCGTCGCCGGGCGGCGCGTCGAGGCGAGAGGCCTCGACAGGGCGCGCATCGACGGGGCGCGCATCGGCGGGGGGAGAATCGGCGGGGCGCGCATCGGCGGGCGGCGCGTCGACGGAAGGGGCGGGCCCCGCCGGCAGGCGGCGGGCGGTCGCAACGGGAAGGGGGGCGTCCATGATCCTGGTCCGGAAAGAGGGGCCAGGGGTCGGGAAGGGCTGGAGCTCGACCGCTGGCGCGAAGGCGGCGGCGAGCACGACGACGAGCTCCGCTGCCTAGGGCAGCGGGCGATAGACCGAAGCGAAGCGGGCGGCGGAGGTCGTCATGCGCCCTCCTAGACCCGTTCCGCGCGCCGCCGTCAAGCGCCGCGCGCGCCTCAGACCCGCTCGCGCACCTGCGCATAGGCCAGCGCCGAGAAGATCCCCGTGCCCCCCAGCACATTGCCCGCCAGCGCCGGCGCGGTGTCGTCGAGCAGCGCCGCTCCCAGCTCCAGCTCGCCCGCGAAGGCCAGCAGGAACAGCTTGGTCGAGCCCGCGACCACGTGCGACATCTCCGTCGCCGCGATCGTCCAGGTCAGCAGCACGATCACCAGGATCTCCCCCGCGCCGTCCTGGCGGGGCAGGATCCAGACCATCGCCGCGATCATGAAGCCCGCGGGGATGCCGCGCAGGAACTGCTCGGCGGCGGTCAGCTCGGCATAGCCGGTGGCGATCTCGTGCACGCCCTGCGCGATCTCGGCCGAGACCACCTCCGGAAGGCTCATCACCCCGGCCGCCACCGCGCAGCCGGCGAGATTGGCCGCCAGCACCACCGCCCACAACCGCAGCAGCCGGCCCAGCACCGTCCAGCCGGGGTTGAGGAACACCGGCAGGATCGGGGTGATGGTGTTCTCGGTGAACAGCTGCATGCGCGCCTGCACCACCACCAGGAAGCCGATCGAATAGCCGAAGGCCGCCACCAGCGGGCGCCAGGGCTGGTCGGGCAGCAGGCTGTGCAGCGCCCCCTCGGCCAGCACCGACAGGCTCAGCGCGATCCCCGCCGCCACCCCCGACCACCACAGGCCCGAGACCGGGCGGTCGAGCTCGTGCAGCCCGGCGCGGCGGATGGCTTCGTAGACCACTTCCGAGGGCACCTCGGAATGCTCCTCGACCAGCTGGCGCTCCTGGCGGTCGAGGTGGATCTCGTCCTCGGTTTCGTCCTCGGCTTCGGCTTGGCTCATCGGCGGGCTCCTGCGGGCGCGGGCCCGCGGACGGGACCCCCTCGAGGGCGATATGGCGCGCGCGGGCGGCGCGGCGAGGCCGCCGCGACGCCGCGGACGGTCCCGCGCGCGCCCTCTGGCATCCCCGACCTGCCGGCCGTAAGGTCGCCGGCGAACCGGCCCGGGCGGACGGCGGCCCCGATCCGCCGCGCCCCGCGCGCCGGCAGGAGAGGAGACGCCATGACCGCCTATTCGCAGCCCGAGCTCGGCATCGAGCTGAAGGATTTCGTCGCCACCATCGAGATCCAGCGCCCGCCGCTGAACTTCTTCGACTTCAACCTGATCAAGCAGATCGCCGACACGCTCGAAGCGCTCGACAAGGACCCCGAGTGCCGCTCGGTGGTGCTGTGCGCCAACGGCAAGGCGTTCTGCGCAGGCGCGGATTTCTCCTCCTCGGGCGAGGACGACGACGCGGTCGACCGGCTGGGCGTGGGCAACCTCTACGAGGAGGCGACGCGGATCTTCGCCTGCCGCAAGCCGATCGTGGCCGCCGTGCACGGCGCGGCCATCGGCGGCGGGCTGGGGCTGGCGATGTCGGCGGATTTCCGGGTCTGCTCGGAGGCCTCGCGCTTCGCGGCCAACTTCACCCGGCTGGGCTTCCACCCGGGCTTCGGCCTGACCCACGTGCTGCCGCGCGCCATCGGCCAGCAGCGCGCCTGGCTGATGTTCTACACCTCGCGCCGGGTGAAGGGCGACGAGGCGGTGGAATGGGGCCTGGCCGACGTGCTGGCTCCCGTGGGCGAGGAGCGCAAGGTCGCCTGGGACCTCGCGCGGGAGATCGCCGAGAACTCGCCGCTGGGCCTCGACACCACCCGCGAGACCCTGCGCCAGGGCCTGGCCGAGGCGGTGAAGAAGGCGACCGCGCGGGAGCTCGCGGTGCAGGAGGAGCTGCGCCACACCGAGGACTTCGCCGAGGGCGTGCGCGCCACCGCGGCGCGCGAGCTGCCCAACTTCAAGGGCCGCTGAGCCCGCCCGCGGCGCCCCCGGCCCCCGGGTCGGAGGCGCCGCGTCGGGCGTGGCGAAGACCCCGGGCGCTCGCCCGCGGCGCGGCGGCGAGGCTCGCGCCCGGACCTGCCGCCGCCCCGGGGCGGGCGGTCGGTCTCCTGACCTGCCGCCCCCCGGGGGCGGCCGCGGCGCCAGGCGCCGCGTCGGGCGTGGCGACGATCCCGAGGTCCCGTCCGCGGCGCGGCGGCGAGGGGCGCGCCCGGACCTGCCGCCGCCCCGGGGCGGACCGTCTGTCTCATAACCTGAAGGTCGCAGGTTCAAATCCTGCCCCCGCAACCAAAATCCCCAAAGAATACAGCCGCTTAAGAGCCTCCCAAACGGGAGGCTTTTTGCGTTCCGCGCCCGTGTCAACACTGTGTCAACAAAACCCCGACGCCCCGTGTCAACGAATGGCGCCGACCGGGAGCCTGCCAATCTCCGCGAGTCGGCGCCGACATCAGGATTAGGCTACGTCGCTCAAGCGTACGTGCCCGCCGTTGGCCTCAATTGCTCCGTTCACAATTCGACGCACCTCGATGAGGAACTGCTTCGAGGGTGGCGGCATCACGGCATCCGGCATTGGCGCAGCCTCGTTGCAGATCCGGTGGATTGCCCGAGCCCGCTCGAAAGTTGAGCCGGCCCCCCGATAGTCATAGGCCGTACGCCACTCGCCCAGATGCTCTTCCACCAGTCGACGCTTGGCAAGTTCGTGCACTGCTGCTGACACTGCACGACGAATGCGCGCTATTGCGGCCTGTCTTTCCTCTTCGTCGTCCGCATCACCTTCCCATTCGATTGGCTCATCGAGAAAGCGCGACACGGACTCCGTGAGGCGGGCGACCAGGTCAGCTACCGGGCGTAGTCTATCATATTCGTCACTCAACTCTCCGGCGATGCGCCGGTTCAGTGCTTTAACCCTGGTCCAGTGCTCCCTGCCAATGCCTTCGTAGGGCCTTCCCTGTCCGAGCCTGGCTCCCCAAGGGCCTTGGAACTTGGTGACGGCTTCCCTCACGGCAAAGGAGACGCCCGTGGGGTCATAGACAGGTCCCGCCTTTGGTGGGGGTGGGGGTAGGATCGCGCGCTCACAGAAATCGACCAGACGCGCCAGCTCTCCACGCATATAATCGGCCGCGCGTGCCGGCAGACGCGCTAGCGTCTGGTCGATGCCGCCAAGCATAAAGCACCTATCGTCGATGCCGTGCTCAACGCTTCTGACGACTGGGGCTCCGAGCACGTCTTGGAGGCTGGAAAGGGCATTCAAAACCGACGCCATTACATGGGCCCGCTTGTCGCCAGACGTCCGTAGATTGTTCCCCTTGATATGATCGAAGTGGGTGAAGGCGACCGCTAGTTTCGCATTGTGCCCGCTCGCAGCAACAGCCTTGAGAACAGATAATGGTGCCGGTTGCATCGGCTGTTTCGCGTTGTCGACGAGAAGGATCACGTCCACTTGCTCGAACCGTTTTGTGACTCGCGTCGTCACGCTAGACGCAGTGTCCGGCGTGTGGCCGAGGCCCTCACCGTCGACTAGGACGAGCCGCGGTACCTTATCGGTGAACGTGGGGAACAGTGGGCCCTTAACACGTATTCCACATACGAGGGGCGTGAGGAGACGCCCGAACTGGGGCCAGAAGTTGCTTGAGAACCAACGGATCTGCCGCACAAATTCGTCCCGGTCGCCCGTGCGCAGAGTCCAAAGCCTCGGCCAGCCCGAGCGGTGCCGATCGATTTCCCCTGAGTCTATCAGGTCGAACCGCGACCGAACGGCGTCTAGCACATCCTGAACGAGTTCGTGGAAGCCCTCGTCGGCGATGACGTAGGCCTCAAGATTCTCCTCGATCAGTTGCTCAGCTGCCTCACGGTCAGGACCCTCAGGCTTCCGTGCGTCAATGCCTAGGTCCGCGGACAACCGGCCTGCAACCCTCTCCTTCAGCCGAACCACTCGGTCGATGAAACCGCGCAGTACCTCGTGGTTTTTGGCCCTCTCAGTATCAGGCAGTTCGGCCTCTTCTTCGGCGACGTCTACCGGCCCTTCGCCGTCGAAAGAGAAATCATCCTCACTGTCATCAGATTCAGCGTTGTCCACTTCCTTTCGCCAGCCGCCCAACACATAGCTCAGCCGGAACTTTTGATCGCGGTGGTTCAGAAATCTGTCGGCCACCTTCTCTATCGGCGCGTCCTCATACGCGGCGAGGCAGGCATCGACGATGCACTCCTCGATGCTTGCCTGGGTCTGGAACTCGCTGAAAAAGGTGACTACGGCTTCGTAATCTCCGTCGGCTTGGACGATCTCGATATCCGCGATGGTCGTTTTCGCCGGAGCTGTTGATGGGAAGCGGTCTCTGTCCGGATCCGATCCGATCAGGTGACGCAGCAGAGAGGTTTTCCCGGCGCCTGTCGTTCCCACGAACATCACCCGCGAGTATCCGTCGGACATGCCAGGCAGTGGGATAAGCGCTTCACGCAATGCTTCCGGGTCGTCGCGACCGGCCTGGATTTCGTCATAGAAGGCGCCGACAACAACGACCGAGAACTTGCGCTCCGCCTCGGCACGCTTGGCCGCGTTCCACCAAGATGAATCAGAAAGAAGGGTATTCATTTCGGCAACAAGCTGGTCGGCCTCAGCCTCGTCGGTCGTGCCGAGACCACGACGCATTTTGAGGCCCGGCTTACCTCTTGCGTCATTGCGGAGGGGGTGCCGAAAAGTCACCGACCACCCTGGGCGATTCGAGCGTGACTTTGATGCTGTATAGAGCTGGTGGGGCATAGCGTTGTTCCGTGTTGTTCCGGTGCCCGATCTGGATATCACCCCGAAGGATGTCCGTCAATGGCAGCGGAACAACGCGGAACAACGACTGATCTGCGAGATACTGATCCTCACGCCGCCGCCGTCGCGACGCCGTCGAGCCGCACCGCGACGCTTGTGATGCCGCTCCCGGCGGCCTCGACCGCGACGCCGATGGGAAAGCGCCCCGCGGCCGGGGTGGTCACTGCCTTCGCCGTGTTGTCCCACGCCACCCGCGCGCCGACCGCGAGTACCGCCGCGCTGGCCTTCGGCAGCTGGAACACGCCTGTGGTGGAGAGCTCGACCGGGTCGCCCTCGGCCGAGGAGTAGGCGGCGATGCCGAAGATGCTGCCGACGATCAGCGCGTCGCCCGAGGCGATGCCGCCCGCGGGCGTGGTGACGCGGACGATGTGGCCGTTCTGGAGGTAGTTCTTCATCTCAGAGCCCTTTCGAGGATTGGATGCGGACGACCGAGATTCGGTCGGTCGCCCCTGTGATCTGCCGGTTGAGGTCCGCGAGCGCGGCGGCCATCTCGCCGTCGCTCGCGTAGGTGACGCGCTTGCCGTCGTATTCGACGGTGCGGACGCCCCGGTAGCGCGCGGCCATCAGGGCGTCGCGCCAGACGGTGAGCTGGACGAGGTCGGCCATCACGCGCCCGCATTCATGAACCAGCCGCGATGGTCGATGAACCCGGCTCCGAAATCGAGGATCACCCGGATCTCCACGCCATCGACATCCCAGCCCGAACGGCTCTCGACCTGCGGGCCTTCCGCGCCCGAGAGATAGGCGAATTCCAGGCCATCGATCTCGCCGGGATCCGCGGTGACGTACCAGCGCGTGGCCGAGGACAGGCGCGGCTCGACCACCAGCGACAGCGAGCCCGAGAACGGGTTCACGTCAGCCGCCGTCGCCGGTGCGATGCTGGCCAGCCACTTCTCGGCCGTGGTCTCCAGTGCTGGCGGCACCAGCAGGTTGCGCGGCGTCACGCGGATCGTGCGATCCTCGATGCCCTTCTGGGTGCGCAGCGCCAGCCGGGCGGCCGAGAGGGTGGCGTCCGAGATGGCCGCGCCGGTGCCCGCCTTGTTGCCGTGATCGGCGTGGAACAGCGTCTTGCCGTCCGACATGGTCGGCCCGTTCCCACTGCCCGCCTCGAGAAGGGTGACGAGGATCCGCGCTTCGGTCTCGGCCGCGGCCTGGCCCATGCGGCGGGCGAGGTCCGCGAAGGCGCCGAGGTCGTCGTTCACCAGCACCTGCCGGGTGATGCCGATCTTCCGCGCCCAGGTCTCGACCTTGTAGGCCTCCCGCGCCTCGGCCATGGTCCCGGCCTTGATCTCGCCGTGCTCGTTCAGCTTCTCCAGCAGCGGCGCCTCACCCAGCATGATCTTGTTCACCGCACGGAAGTCCCGTGCCGTGGTCTGGCGGCCGAGGCGGCGGATGCCTGAGGGCGCGGCCTGGTAGGCGTCGCGCAGGACGCGGCCCACCGTGTCCCCGAGGATGATCGGGAAGTCCGAGGTGGTGTGCAGCGCACGGGTCACGAGGCTCGCGGGCGACAGCGCCATGGTGGACTCGCCGCGGAGCGTCAGCAGTTCCTTCGCCATGTCGACAGGGGTCGCATAGGCGTAGCGGCGGGCGGGCTCGGAGAGCTCGTGGCGCGGGTTGATCCGGGCATAGAGCGCCTCGCCCATCTGCCGGGCGCGGAGGGAGGGGTCGTCCTGGCTTTCGCCCATATCGACGCGGACCTGTTCGGTGCGGATCGCGGGCGCGCTGCGATTGGCAAGCGCCTCGAAGGCCGCGCGGCGGGCGGTGTCGGGATCAGCGCCGCCGTCGATCTGGCTGTCGATCCACGTCTGGTCGAGCCCGGCGATGCGGGCGATGGATCGGATCTCGGCATTCGCTGCGGCGCGGGTCTCGGTGGTGGGCGCCGTGTCGGCGGCCTCTCGGGTGGTCGTCTCGGTCATCTCTATCTCCATGCGAATGTGGGCGCCGGGGTCGGCGGGCGTCGGCACCAGGGAAATCTCGTGAGGAGTCCAGCGCACCGCGGTCAGCACGCGCGCGCCGTTCTCAGCGGTCTCGGCCCAGTCCTCGACCGAGTAGCCGACCGAGACGTGGCGCAGGATGCCCGCCAGCACGTCCTGCCAGACCGGCTCCACCTCGGGCCGGGCCGAGAACTGGATGAGCGCCGTGCCGCGCTTGCCGTCGACGGCGGCGCTGCGGACGGAACCCAGAACGTCGCGCACGGCAGTCTGGCGGTGTGCATCGAGGACGCTGGCGCCTTCGAGGCGCGACAGGTCCACCGCCTCGGGCGCGAGGCTGAGCCGCTCGATGTATTGCCCGGCCATGTCGCGGCGGCGTACGGGCGCGCCGGTGGACCAGACCACCTCGACGGTGCGGGCTTCCGGATCGGCGGTCGCGGGCGCAAGCGTCGCGCGGCGGGTGAGCAATTCCTGTGTGTCAGCCATCGGCGGCCTCCTTCTGCTGCGGCCCGGCCGTCTGCCCGAAGGAGAGCCCCAGCCCCTCGGCGCGCTCGCGGTCGGCGGCAATCTCGGCATCCACCTGTTCGGCGTCGTAGCCGCGCTCGGAGATCGCCTGGGACCGGCTCTTGAGCCCCGCGCCGATCGCCATGATCTCGGCCTGCACGTCCTTCATCGGATCGACGTAGTCGAACTTCGGCGGCAGCCATTCGCAGCCGAGATAGGCGTCCGGGTTCCGGTCGAAGTCGCGCGCGGGCAGATCGCCGGTCAGCACCGCCAGCCGCACGAACCGCTCCCAGACCGGCCGGCAGAACAGATGCACCACCACGTTGTGCTGCAGCTGCTCGACGCGGCGGCGGAACTCGATGAGCCCGGCGCGGATCGAGGAATAGGTGACGCCTTCGAGGTCGCCCGAGACCAACTCGTAGGGCAGGCCCAGCCCGGCCGCGACGGCGCGCAGATGGTTCTTCACGAAGGGGGCGTAGGCGTCGTGCTCGGTCGGATTGGAAAACCGGATGTCCGTGCCAGGCGGCAGCGGGATCAGGCTACCGGGCTCCATGCCCACTGTCAGCGCGCCGCCGGTGTTGGTGCCCGAGAGCCCGCCCGCCGTGCCGTCCGGATCGGTGATGAAGCCGGTGAACAGGGCCGCGACCTTGGCCTTCACAAGGGCCGCATCCTCGAACTGGTCGAGTTCGTGCAGCCTGAGCAGCACCGGTGCGAGCCAGGTGATGCCGCGCAGCTGGCCCGCCGCGAGCGGCTTGAACAGGTGCAGGCAATCGGCGGCAGGAACGCGGAGCGGGTCCATGCGGAGAGACCCCAGCGGATCGCCCGGGCGGGAGGACAAGACCCAGGTGGCGACCCGGCGACCCGCGGCATCGAACTCGATGCCCGCGCGGATCCGCGCCCCGCCGCCGATCTCGCGGTGCAGGTCCATGGGAACCTGCTCGCGATCCAGAAGCTCGAGGTGGAGAGGAATGGCGGCGGCGTCGCTTTCGACGCGCAGCCGGGCGAAGCTCTCGCCGCTCTCGACCATCGCGCGCACGGCCATGGCCTGCAGCCCGTAGAAATCCGCAAGCCCATCCGGGGCGGCGTAATCTGTCCAGC
This sequence comes from Albimonas pacifica, assembly GCF_900113695.1. Lineage (GTDB taxonomy): Bacteria > Pseudomonadota > Alphaproteobacteria > Rhodobacterales > Rhodobacteraceae > Albimonas > Albimonas pacifica. The sequence goes on from NZ_FOQH01000006.1 coordinate 261,714, forward strand.
GCAGCCAGAGCGCCTGCAGCCGCTCGCGCACCACCCTGTCAGGATGGGTGGACTGCGGCTTGATCCCGGCGCCGACGACATTGCCGACCAGGCTGTCCACCGCCGCCGCGACCCACGGGTTGTTGCGCGCATACCACCCGGCCCGCCGCGCCGCCGTGGTCGCGCCCGCCAGGATCGCTGCGTTCAGCCCGTCGACCGTCCGCGCCCCCTCCCAACGCCGCCCGCCACCCGCAGCGTCGAAGCCGCGAGCGCGCGCGAGGCCGAGAAGGCGATGGAGGAAGGTCCGCATGCCACCGATTTTCGCGCGGCGACAATGGAATGGCTATTCAGAGAGATTGGGAATCTTTTGTTGCTAGTTGACCACCAGCACAGAATGCGGAATGGCCAAAGCCAAATCGCTAACTTCTTGGACCCAAGAAGCGATCTCCGTTGTAATGTATCATATGGTCTGGCGTATCGCTGAGCCAGACTTCCGTTTCCCAAGCAATGGCCTTCATGTGCTTTCGGAACTCGGCGAAATCTGGGAACGCGCTGACATAGACTGGACCGACGTCACAACGCTTCAGCATTTCCTCAAGTTCGACGATGCGCTTTGGCGACATAGGGCCATGCGAGGTAACGGCCTCGACAAGAAACAGCCAGTTCCGCTTGCTGTCATACAGTACCACGTCTGGCAACTTGTCGTGGTCAGTAATGGGGATGCCTAGGCGTGCAAGACCGTCCTTGTCAACAAAGAGGTTCTTTTTGGCGGTATCGCCGAGGTAGAGGAGGTTTGCGCCAGGAGAAAATCGAGGAGCAAAGTCTTCTACAATAGCTTTCTGAACCTCATTGTGTTTGCCAGGCGAGAGCTGGAGTTCTTGCCCGTCAGGAAGCCTGATCGGGACCATGTTGTGGTTTCGTTCGCGGTCATAACGTTCGACAAGTGCACCCTGCTCGCGCTTGAACTTGTCCACTGCCGATTCCCAGCCCTTGGTGCCGTAGAGGCGAACTGCCTCAAGGGCAGCTTCGGTGATGGCGTAGTGGGCGCGTGGACTGTTCGTTGGCAGATCCGGGTCGAAGGGATTGTAGTCGGCGATACGCCCCTGCACGAACTGATGCAGGACTTGGCGCCGGAAGGTCTCACGGGTGTTCGGTGCATACTCTGTCCCGTAGTGCTCCCGCAGATAGTCCATCACGCCCTTGGTCACGGTGCAGCGGTCCCTCTTGGCATCCGACCACGGTTTGTCCGGGGTCAGACCGCACAGCGCGATCAGCGTCATGCCGGACATCTGATTGTATTGGGCGGGCGGCATCCCGAGGGCTTTGAGGATATCCTGGGCTTCTTCAACGCTAGCCAACGGCTGCCTCCTTCATCTCTGGATGGGCAACCAGCCGCATCACAAGGTCGTCGAGCCCGTCGAGCGGGTCGGGGAGGTTCTTCACCCTCCGCCCAAGCGCGATGATGGTGTCACGCGGCGGCAGGGGCATTGCTCGCAGCTCGGTCGCGCTGACCTGCGTGTTGCCGTTCACGGCGCGGAAGTATGTGTCGAGGAGCCGACTGTTGTAGAGAGCCGCGAGGCCCCAAGCTTCGTCTTCGGTTAGCGAACCGGCCGGCCGATGAATGTAATTGAGATGGTTCTCGAAGCCGACCTCGGGAATATCAAAGCGCGCCGCGACGTATGGGGCAGCCGTCAGGCGCCGGGCTTCTTCTTTGGCGCTAAAACGACGCAACAGCACATAATTCTTGTTGGGGACAAGGAGAGCTTCGGCACCTGATCGTTTAATATATTCTGGTTTGTGGCGATCGAGCGGCCAAGTCACTGCCATGGGCTTTACATGGTTCATCCACAGATGCGGAACGTGGGTCGTTGGCACGTCTCCGTCCGTGCTGATCAGCTCGGTGGCGCGGAAGGGCACTACAGGGCCGGTGGAGATATTCAGGCCGAGGTCGTGCAGGTTGCTCGGCCAACAATCAATCAACGCTAGCACCGCATCGTCTTCTTCGGTCAGAGGCAGACGCAGGACCCTGTCGGCAGTCGTGAGGTCGAGGGCTGTTGGCATCGGCAGCACTCGCCGATCGGGCTTGCTGATGTCGCGGACGCCGCGACTGGAGGATACTGTCAAGGTCGCCTCTGGCTGGCGCGCATGCCAGTGGTCGTTCCGCAGACCAGAAAAGATGATGTTCTCCTGTAGAACCTCGTCCCGACTGAACGCATCGCGGCGTGACCCGAAGACGTGCACCTCCGTGGGACAGATCATGTCAAAAAACACGGACCGGAACTGCCTAAAGTAGGGTCCCGACGCGAAGCTGCGCGGTACGATGAAGACAAAGTCCCCGTCAGGCTTCAGGATGGCCGCGCTAACTGCCATGAAAAGGCCGTAGATGTTGGGCTGCCCATGAACGACGCTTGATGCGGCGACGGCGCGTGGATCGGCCTTGCTAATCTTGAAATAGGGCGGGTTGGAAATCACGACATCGAAATCGCTGTCATCGCCATCGTAGGGAATTAGGCCACCAAAAAGGCGAAGCGCCTCGGCATGAGCTAGGATGAAATCCTTGACCTCGATCCGGATCTTCAGTGCCACGTCATGGTCGCTACTGCACCATTCCACAAGGTAATCGAGCACAGCACGCAGCGGCGCGATCAGCTCGGCATCAACCTCGTACGCAACCAGTTCGATGGCCGCCGGTTTCGCCGTGCGTGAGACAAGCTCTTCCACGGCCGCACAAGCGAGGATACCCGCACCGGCGGCCGGGTCGAGGAGACGGAGCCTTTCGCCAGCGGCTCGAATCTGCTCTGCCATGAAATCAGCGGCTAGGATCGGCGTCAGATAGAGACCGTGTCCCTTGCGGTGGACATCCGATTTCTGCGCCACGTACCATTCGCCGACACGGTCGGCATACACCGTCGGGCGCTCTTCGGCATCGGGTACTGGCATCGGGGTCAGTTGGGTGCAGCCAGTCTTCGGCTTGCGACCGCGTTTCTTGGGTTCCTGCTTACTCATCCCTTTGACCCTTCACGTTTGTTGCCCTGCCCTGCAAGCGTCAGCGGCAACTCCGGATGGGCACTGTGCTCTTGAATGAAGCGGTGAATTGCCTGTCGTATGACCCAAGAGAGCGAAACGTCGCTCCTCGCCGCAATGGCATTCAGGACGGCATAGTCATCATCATCGATGCTGACTGTCAGCCTGGTTGCTTTCTTACGGCGCTCTGCCATCGATTACTCCGCTTCGGCCTTCCATCACGTTATGTTCTGCAGCATCGAGACGCAACAAAGTGATGCACGTTTCATCGCCTTAGGCCTGTTGCGTCATCGCATCCAGGCCGACCGGATCACGCTATTTGCCTCGCGCGCTGGCGCCGTAGCTTGGCCAGCCACCCCCTCCACCTCCTCGTTCAGTCTGAGCCCCATGCTGATCAGCCCGTGCAGGGCGGCGTGGGCGTAGACGAAGGTGTCGAGGGCCTCGTTGCGCTCGCCGTCGCGCTTGGGTTGCCAGGAGCGGATCGGACGGCCGCGCTCGAAGCGGGTGACCACGCGCTCGGCGGTCAGCTGGCGGAAGTAGTCGGCGTCGAGGCGCCGGGGGAAGTGGATCGCGCCGGGGCCGGGCTCGGTCAGGCGCAGGCGGGCGTAGACGGCGTCCTTCACCGCATCCACGCCGACGATGAACAGCGGGATCTTGCCCTTGTTCGTTCGCGTCGGGCGGCGTGGCCAGACGGGAATGCCGGGCCCGCCGCGGCCCTTGATCGCCCAGATGCGGCGGGCGAGGCGGGTGCGGCAGAACTCGTAGGCCATCTTGGTGTGGTGGCCGCCGGTGTCGATGGCCGCCGCGCGCACGGGCAGATCGAGCCCCGCGGGATGCGGGAACGTCGCCTGCAGCACCATGTCGAGATCGGACCAGAGCCGCGGGCCGGACGGGTCGCCCCAGAGCACGCGGTAGTCGATCACCCACGCCTCCTCGTCGCGGCCCCAGCCGAGGATCTGCACCTCGACCCGGTCGCCCTGCACGTCGACGCCGGCGGTCAGCACGGCGACGGAGGCGGGCAGCGCCTCGCCCCAGTCCTCGCGCCGCGCCATCAGCGGGTCGGCTGGCACGGTGTCGCCCGCCTGGTCCTCCCAGGATTCGCCCAGCTTGGTGTTGACCCAGACCTGCAGGCGGGCGGGATCCTTGCGGACGCGGCCGTGTTCGGCGGCGATCTCGGCCCATGTCTCCCACGGGGAATAGAGCGCGGAGAGGTGGAAACCCGCGGTGCGGCCGTCGCCTTCGGCGGTCGCGCGCCATTCTCCTGCCGCCAGCAGGCGGGGTTTCTCGTGCTCGTGGTGGACGCCGCCGCAGGCCTCGCAGACCAGATGCGCCTGGTCGCGCCGCCCCTCGGGCCAGCGGATGCGCGCCCAGGCGATCGGCGCCATGTCGCCGCAATGCAGGCAAGGGACGTGGTAGAAGCGCTGGTCGCTATGCTCGAAGGCGGCCTCGATGCGGGAATGGCCCTTCAGCGTTGGCGTGGAGACCATGTAGATCTTGCGCCGCCCGCGGAAGGTGGCCGTGCGCTGGATCGCGAGATCGACCGGATCGCCCTCGCCATCGGCGTCGCCCGGATAGCCGTCCACCTCGTCGAGGAACAGGTAGCGGACGGGCGTGGATCGCAGCCCCACCGCGCTGTTCGCCCCGGTCATCACCAGCTGGCCGCCGGGGAAGGACTTGCGGAACAGGCTGTTCCCGGCGTCGCGCGAGCGGGGCGCAGCGACCAGTTCGCGGAGCGCCGGCGTCGCCTCGATCAGCGGGTCGATGCGCACGGTGGTGTTCCGGCGCACCATGTCGAGCGAGGGCATCACCAGCATGGCGATGCCGGGCGCGTTCTGGATGATGTAGCCGAGCCAGTTCAGCCCCGCCTCGGAGCCGCCCGTCTGCGCGCCCTTCATCAGCACGACGCGCTCGTAGGGGCTGGCTGTTGAGAGCGCGTCCATCACCGCGCGCAGGTGGGGCGTGCGGTCGGTGCGCCAGCGGCCCGGTTCCGCAGATGTGGGCGGCAGGATGCGATGCCGGTTGGCCCAGTCCGAGACCGGGATCGGCGGTTCGGGGCGGATGCCGCGCCGCCAGGCGAGGTCGATGTCAGGCACCATCACCGAAGCTCCCGAGCGGCAGGTCGGCCAGATGTTCGAGATGCTCGCGCATCATCCGGTCGAGCGCGGCGAAAGTGGCGCGGGGATCGGCGCCAAGCTCGGCCGCCAGCAGCGGCGCCGTGCGCTGCACCCACGCCATGTGCGCGTCGCGTTCGGCACGGGCGCGCGCGAACACGGTCCTGGTGGCGGCGGCGGTTTCGACCAGCTGGCCCTGTTCACGCTCGAACGCCAGCTTGGCGCGTTGGACCTTGACGATCTCATGCAGCCGCTTGGCCTCGGCCAGCGTGGTCGCGGCGCGTGCCGGGATGGCAGTGCCACCCTTGTTGCGCCGGGCGGGGTCGAGGTTGTCCTCGATCCAGGCGAGCCCCACCGCTACGTCGATCCGCCCGTCCGCGCGCACCGGCAGCCCCTCGGCCACCAGCTGCGAGATGCGCCCCTTGGTCAGACCGACGCGGGCGGCGAAGGCGGTCTTGGTCTCATGGCTGTCGAGTTTAGTCATATCAGCCCCCTGACGCTGGCGGGCTTATGCGCTGCGGGTCCCCACATACGGATCGGCCCGGGAGGAACCGCCGCGTTCCCGATCCTTCCGGCTTGACCGCGCCTCGGGCGGGTACGCTCGGCGCCTCGAATGACGCAGCGGTGACGCAGGAATGACGGGGTTTCCGGTGCAAGTCCTTGAAAGTGTTGGGATGACGCACCTCCCCCGCCATCCTTTTCAATAGGGGGAACGGGATGAAGAAGGGGGAGAGGGATTTCCCCCTTATCAAAAAGGTTGAAGCCAAGTGCGTCATCTCAACACTTTCAATGGGTTGCACGTCAAAGTCCGTCATTCTTGCGTCACCATTGCGTCACTGTCAGCCCGACGAAGAACCGCCCGGAGCTGGTGCGCTTGTGCTGGATCCCGGCCACGCGGGCCTGCACGCGCTGCACGAAGCCGTTGATGGCGGGCAGCTTCTCGGGCTTGTAGCCCTCGGCCAGCGCCCAGTTCTGGAAGCGGAGATGGGCGTCGCGCGTGGCTATGGTGGGCCCGCCGTTCACGATGGGCACGACCTTCACGCAGGCATCCACCCAGGCGGCGATGGGATCCTCGCTCAGCACCCATTCGAGGAGTTCCTCGTGGCAGCTCTGCGGGATTGCGTAGTTGCGCTGGCGGATCAGGCGTGACGCGCCCTCCACCGCCCACGCCAGCAGCAGGTCCGGTTCCTCGGCGGCGATGCGTTTGCCGATGTCCTCGACGCGCTCCTCCAGCGGGATGGTGCGGGTGAAGGTGATCAGCAGCAGGCGGCGCTGCACGCCCCGGTCTACGCCGCCCTTGAAGCTCGGCAGCTGGTTCGCGGCGAAGAGGTTCTGCGCGACCGAGCGGAACTCGACCCGGCTCTTGTAGACGTCGCGCCCCTCGATGGGATCGCCGGTGACGACCGCCTTGAAGGTATCGGACGCGATGGCCTCGGCCGAGAGCTCGTCGGAGGCGTTGAGCAGCTTGCCGACGAGCCCGATGACATGCCGCTCGTCGCCCATCTTCGAGGCGGGGACCGAGCAGATCGCGCTTTCGGGCAGGAGGCCGCGGGCCAGTTCGAGAACCTGGCTCTTGCCGTTCTCGGCGGTCTTGCCGTGCAGCACCACCGCACGCGGCTGCATCAGCCTTGTGGCGTAGCCGAGCGCCGCCGCGCCGCAGACCTCCGCCAGCAGCGCGCACTTCGCCTCGGCGTCCGGGTCGCCCTTGAAGCTGCCGGCGAGCAGTCGTGCCAGCAGCGAGCCCGCGGGCGGCGTGCCCGAGGCGCCGGGCTGCCAATGGCCGGGCAGCGTGTGGCGGCAGCGATGCTCGCGGTGATGCGGCTCGAGGTGCGGCACGCCCTCCGCATCGAAGCGGATGAATCCAGAGGCGCAGTTGATGCCCGCGGGTGGCTTCTCAAAGTATTCCGGCTCGGCGCAGAGCGCGGCGCATTCGTGCAGGACCGAGTCGACACGGGTCTTAGTCAGCTTGACGTTCGAGGGCTCGCCCGCGGGCGTGAGGAACCCGGCGCCGTCATAGGCGTGGACCGGCAGGCGCAACTCGTGATCGGGGATCGCCTCCCAATGCGTGCCGCCGTAGCGCCAGAACTCGCCCTCGGCATGGACGATGCGCCCGAGGCGTTCGGTCAGATCCTCGCGCACACGCTTGGACATCTCGACGTCCGAGCCGATGAAAAGCCGCTTCCGTTCGGTGTCGACCTCATCGGCGCTGAAGCGTTCGGCGGCCTCGATGCGGTCGCGCACGGCCGCTTCGCCCTCGCGGACCAGCACATCGTTGAAATCCTGCTCCTCGGGCGGGGTGGCGATCAGCACGGTCATGCCGCGATGCGCGAGCTGGCTCGCGGCGCGAGTCATCTGACCCTCGGCCTTGCTGCCGGGCAGGTCGCCGTCGCGGGCGATGATGACCGTGGCGTTCTCGGGGACCGGCGCGCGGCCGATGTTCGAGATGCCGAGGCAGGCCCAGGTTTCCTGTCCGGTCGCCTGCCAGACCGAGAGCGCGGTCTCGACCCCCTCGCAGAGGATCAGCGGTTCCCGACCGGGGAGACGCACCGCGGCCTTCGCGGCCCAGCCATCGACGGCCTTGTTGGTGCGCTTGACCACCTTGACCGGGGCCTTCCGCCCCTCGGCCGTCAGATAGACCTGCTGGAGCGCCAGCACCTCGCCCGCCTCGTCGGTGGCGAGCGCGACCATGGCGCTGAACTGGCGGTAGGCGTACTGGCGATAGCGGAGGCAGTCCGGCGGCGTGGCGGTGATCCCGCGATGGCGCAGGTAGGCCAGGACCGGCGTGGAGACGAGGGTCTCCGTGCGGCGCACGATCTCGGCCACCTTCTCGGCGCGTTCCTCGGGCGTCGGCTCCTTCGGCCTGCCCGAGCCCGAGGCGGACCGCAAGGGTGCCGCGGGCGGCGTTGCCGTCCAGGACGGACCGGCGTCGGGTTCGCCCAGCCAGGACCGCGCCCAGTTCCATGCGGCCTTGTCGTCCAGTCCGAGGCGATCGCCGATCAGTTCCAGCCCCGCGCCCCCGGCGCCGTGCTCGTGATCATACCAACGGCCCTTGTTCGCGCCGTCGATTTCCACGGCGACGCTGCCCTTGGTGCCGAAGCGCAGTGTCTGCGCGCTGGAAAGCTCCCGGTTCGGCTCGCCCAACAACTCGCGGGCCAGGTCCGCGATGCGGTCCTTCAGCATGTCGGCCAGCTGGGCGACGGACATGCGGGTGGCGGCACCGGCGCGGCCGCCGGGCGGCGTGCCGTTGAAGTCGAGAGGCTGCCCCTGCACTGTCATTGGCGCGGCCCCTTCACGGTGCAGAGCAGGATCGGCATTTCGGGGCAGACCGCCTGCACGCGGTTGGTCCAGGCGATCTCTTGCTCGGGCCGGGTTTCGATGATCAGCCCGTTGCGCTGCGCCATGGCCATCAGGGCGATGCTCGAATAGGCCTCGGGCGGCGGGGCGCAGGAGATGATCGCGACGCCATCCGCCATGCCGATCAGCCGGTCGAGCGCCTTGCTATCAAATTGATCGGGGCCGAGCGCACAGTCGGTCTCGTCGCCCACCATGACGATGAATGGCCGTTGCAGTAGCTTGATGCCGCGGTCGAGCCCGGTCGCGTGCTGGGGGATCACCAGGAAGCCGACACCATGATCGCGGATGGCGTGGACGATGGGCAGCAGGTGCGGCGCATCCGCAGCGACCTTGGTTTCGAAACGCTCGAGGATCGAGCCGGTGAACTGGATGGGAGTGTCAGGCATTGGCGAAGCCCTCCTGCAGGGCGATCCAGTCCATCAGCGTGGAGCGGCGCGTGGCGATGCGGTGGCCCAGCCGAAAATGCGGCAGCGGACGCTTCGAGCGCGTGCAGAGGTAGTAGACGCGGCGCTGGAACCGGAACTCGTCGGAGTCGAAGAGGAAGCGGGCGATCTCGGCGGCGCCCACCATCATGTCGGGCGCAAGGGTGGCGGGCGCGGTCATCGGCCCCTCCCGGCACGCGGGGCGCTCGGCTTGCGGGAGGCCTCCTGCTCGCGGGCGAGCAGCCAGTCGCGCACCGCCTCGATGCGGTAGTAGACGCGCCGGCCGATCACAACGAAGGGCGGGGATTGGCGCAGCTGGCGGTCGCGCTGGCAGGTGCGCAAGCTGACCCCGCGGCGAGCGGCGTATTCCTCCTCCGAGATGAAACCGTCGAGGAAATCGGCGGGCGGGGCGACGGTGGCGGCCCTCTCGGCGCCTCCGGATGCAAGGGGTTGGTTCATCGGCGTCTCCTTCGTGCCAGGCGACGCAACGCGCCGCCGATGCCCGAGAGATGCCGACGTTCAGCCCCCCGAAAAACCGCCCCGAAAATGCCCCCGGAGCAATAATTTCAGGGGATTACGCAGTCCTTAGACGAACTGCGCGCCAAGAGTCGCGAAGGTTGTTCTCGATGGTCTTGGTGGTGGGACAATCCCGCCGCGGATAGGTCTCGCGATACCATGCCTGCAGCGCCCGTGCTTCGGCGGCGAGACTGTCAGCGATCTCGCCAGCCTCTGCGCGGCGCTGAAACTCGTAGCCGATGATGTCCCGTCCCTTGGTCGGGCAGCCCGGCATGCCGGTGCGCGTGATTTCTTCGGCTTCGGGCGGCAGGATGTGGATGTCGTGCACGATGTTCGCGCCGACGCTCGCCTCGCCCTTCCGGACATTGGTGATGCGCAGCTGCCGCCACGCGGGCGCAGGGATCGCGTGCCAGGGGCCGAAGGGCGGATCTTCCTGACCGAACGCGGTCAGCTCGCCCGCCTCCAGCTTCGCCTTCATCGCGGCGAGCATGCCGTTCCAGACGCGGTGCAGATCGGCCCGCGCCGAGCGCGTCCGGTTGGCGGCCTCGTAGGAGGCGTTCGCGGCCTCCCATTCCCGCACCGACATGCTGAGGTAGCTCGGCCGCTTCGGCGCATTCTTGCGGGCCTCCGTCGCGCGGGCATGTTCCTCCCACATCTCGGCGGGCAGGTATTCCTTCATCGCGTCGGACAGCGGGATGGCGTCGGGCGGTGGCCCGTAGGGCTTCTGGTCGGTCATTTCTGCTCTGCCTCGTTTGCGCTGAACTCCTCTGGCGAGCGCTGCAACACGAAGGCGCCCACCGTCTCGGCGGCCTTGCGCAGCGGATCGTCGAACAGATGGGCATATCGCTGGGTGGTCTGGACCTGCGTATGGCCGAGCATCTGGCCGATCAAGGGCAGCGATGCCCCCGCCGACACGAGGATGCTGGCGAAGGAATGGCGGATGTCGTGGATTCGGACATTCGGCTTGAACTCGGTCTTGGGCTCGCCCTTGCGGTCGAGGACCGGCTTGCCCTTCGCGTCCAGAACCGGCACCTCCGCGCCGAGCCCCGCCCGGCGGCAGACCGAGACCCATGTGCGCTTGATCTCGGTGAGCGGTTTGCCGGTCGGGCCGGGGAAGACATAGGGGCTGGGCGGGACGCCCTCGGCCTCCGCCTTCGCCTTGGCGGCGGCTTTCATCTCGACCAGCAGCTGCACGGCCGGGCCCGAGAGCGGGACGCGGTGCAGCTTGCGCTGCTTGGTGTGCGCCGAGGGCTTGGTCCAGACGCCGTTCTCGAGGTCGAACATCTCCCATGTCGCGCCCAGCACCTCGCCGCGCCGCGCGCCGGTCAGCATCAGGAGCTTGATCGCGTTCGCGGACATGGGCTCCGAATGGTCGTTCAGCGCCTGCGCCAGCGCCGCGATCTCGGTGCGGTTAAGATAGCGGTTCCGCTTTTCCTCCTGATTGCGGCGCACGCCCGAGGCGGGATTGTCGTCGCGCCATTTCCAGCGGATCGCGAGGTTGAACGCCTTGCGCAGCACCTCGACGGTGCGGTTGGCGCGGACGGGCGTGCCGCGGATCTCGGTGATGTCGCGGTGGAGCGCGTCCACATCGTCATGGGTGATCTGCGCGACCTTCATCTTGCCGAAGCGCGGCAGGATGATCTTCTCCCACATCATGCGCTCGTCGGCCTGACTGCGCTCGGCCTTCTTGGGCAGGTGCTCGCGGGCGTAGCGCTCCCACATCTCCTGCACCGTCGGCGCCTCGCGCTGCGCCTGCCGCTCGCCCATCGGATCGTGCCCGAGATCGACCTCGCGCTTCATGTCCTTCGCGGTCTGGCGCGCGGCGGCCACGGTCCAGTCGGGCCAGGCGCCAATGGTGATCCGGCGCTGCCGCCCCTCCGCGCGGTAGTCCAGGACGAAGGACTTGGCCCCGCCCGGCGTCACCCGCAGGGCGAACCCCTTCACCTCCGCGTCCCACAGCATGCTCTGCCCGCGCACCGGCGGCAGGGCCTTCCGGGCGGCGGCTTCGGTCAGTTTCTCCGGCATCTCGGCGCTCCTCATGTCAACACTGTGTCAACACATCATATGGCTGTTTTTGTCGTTGGCTGGCGGCGAGTAACAGGCGGTCGCGCCGGATAGCTTCGAAAAAACAGTGCTCTAGGAGACTACGCCGGAAAATGCGTCAACAATCAAGGCTCTAGATATTGTGGTGAATCTGGCTCCTGACCTGTCGTTCGCCCCGGTCGCGGGCGCAGCGCCGGGCGCCGCGTGGGAGGCGGCGAGAGTCCCGACCCGCCGCGCGCGCCGCGCGGCGCCGAGCGCGTAGGCGGCCGCCGCCGGGAGACGGTCGCGCCGGTCGCCCCGCCCGCCGCGCGCCGCGGGCGGAAGCCTGGGGCCGGGCGCCACGGCCGACGCGGCGCCTGCGGGCCGGTCGCCCGCAGCGCGTGGGGGGGCGCGGCACGAAACGGCGCATCGCATTTCTTTGTGAGGCCGATCACGTTCCGTCATGGGTGGCGCGGAAAGCCCCGCCATTCCAAGGGGCTGGCGCCTCCGCCCGCTCCCCGCGCCCGCGCCGGGCCGCCCCGCGCCGCGCCCCGCGGCGGCGGCGGCCCTTCCGGCGCCCGCGTTTTGACGCTAGCGATTCCCGCTGCGCCGCGTCATCCGCCCCGGCGCCCGTCCCTCGTCGCCGCCGCCGAGACATCCGGCGGTCGCCCCTGTCTCAGGAGACCCGCCATGTCGCTCGCCAACGGTCGGCATTTCCTGGCCATTCCCGGCCCCTCCGTGATGCCCGACCGGGTGCTGAACGCCATGCACCGCGGCGCTCCCAACATCTACGAGGGCGCCATCGTCTCCCTCGTCGACGGGCTGGCGGACGACCTGCGCAAGGTGGCCCGCTCGAAGGACGCGGGCGTCGCCATCTACACCTGCAACGGCCACGGCGCCTGGGAGGCGGCGATCGCCAACCTGTTCTCGAAAGGCGACCGGATCCTGACGCTGGACTGCGGCCGCTTCGCCGAAGGCTGGGCCCAGACCGCGCAGGGCATGGGCGTCGACGCCCAGGTGGTGATGACCGGCGACCGCGGCCCGGTGCCGCCCGAGCAGCTCGAGGCCCTGCTGCGCGCCGACAAGGCCCACGAGATCAAGGCGGTGATGGTGGTGCAGGTCGACACCGCCTCCTCGGCCTGCAACGACATCCCGGCCCTGCGCCGCGCCATCGACGCCGCCGGCCACCCGGCCCTGTTCATGGTCGACTGCATCGCCTCGCTGGGCTCCGAGCCCTTCGAGTTCGACGACTGGGGCGTGGACGTGATGGTCGCCGGCTCCCAGAAGGGCCTGATGACGCCCCCGGGCCTCGCCTTCTGCTTCGTCGGGCCGAAGGCCTGGGAGCACCGGGGCGAGCTGGTCTCGGTCTACTGGGACTGGCGCCCGCGCATCCGCCCCGAGATGCCCTACCAGCGCTTCGGCGGCACCGCGCCCACCCACCACCTCTTCGGCCTGCGCGAGGCGCTGGACATGCTGCTGGAGGAGGGGATCGAGACCGCCTGGGCCCGCCACCGCGCCATGGGCGACGCCGTGCGCGCCGCCGTCGCCGGCTGGTCGGAGGGGATGAACGACGGCCCGATGGAGTTCAACGTGGTCGACCCCGCCGCGCGCTCCAACGCCGTCACCACCATCCTCACCCGCGGCTTCGAGCCCAAGAAGCTCCGCGCCCTGTGCGAGAGCGAGATGAACGTGACGCTGGGCATCGGGCTCGGCCGCTTCGCGCAGACCTCGTTCCGCATCGGCCACATGGGCTGGCTGAACCCGCCGATGGTGATGGGCGTGCTGGGCGCGGTCGAGAGCGCGCTTGAGGCGATGGAGGTGCCCCACGGCCCCGGCCTCGCCGCCGCCGCGCAGTCGCTCGGCCGGGCGATGCGCAAGGCCGCCTGAGACCGCGCCTGCGCCCGCCTCCGCCGCCCGGCGGGGGAGGGCCCGCGCCCCCGCCCGGCGCCGCCGCGCGGCCCCGGCCTCCGGGGCGGTCCGCCGGCCCGCCCCGGGCCCGTTCGCAGGCCTTCCCAACCTGCCGCGCGGGGTGTAAGACCCGGGCCCATGAGCGACCTGCGCGCCCTTTCCAGACCCCTGCGGTCCCGGCGAATTACCGGCGCGGCCTCCTGAAAGCAGGAGCGCCGCCGGCACCCGTTCGCCCACCCTCCCGGATCCGGATCCCACCAGGGGATCGACAGCCTTGGAGCGCCCCTCATGTGCGCCGACGCAACCTCGACCGACGCGACCGTCGACTATCGAGACACCCTGTTCCTGCCGAAAACCGACTTCCCGATGCGCGCGGGCCTGCCCAAGCGCGAGCCGGAGTGGCTCGCCCGCTGGGCCGAACAGCGCATCTACCACCGCCTGCGCGAGACGGCGCAGGGCCGCCCGCCCTTCGTGCTGCATGACGGCCCGCCCTACGCCAACGGCCACCTGCACATCGGCCACGCGCTGAACAAGATCCTCAAGGACTTCGTGGTCCGCTCGCAGCAGATGCTGGGCCACGACAGCCGCTACGTCCCCGGCTGGGACTGCCACGGCCTTCCCATCGAGTGGAAGATCGAGGAGCAGTACCGCGCCAAGGGCCTCGACAAGGACAAGGTCGAGATCAACGAGTTCCGCGCCGAGTGCCGCAAGTTCGCCGAGGGCTGGATCGACGTCCAGCGCGAGGAGTTCCAGCGCATGGGCGTGACCGGCAACTGGGACGACCCCTACCTCACCATGGACTACGACGCCGAGGCGGTGATCGCGGCCGAGTTCATGAAGTTCGTGATGAACGGGTCCCTCTATCGCGGGTCGAAGCCGGTGATGTGGTCCGTGGTCGAAAAGACCGCCCTCGCCGAGGCCGAGGTCGAATACCACGAGCACCAGTCCCACCAGATCTGGGTGAAATTCCCGGTGGTGCGAACCTTCGCCAGCCGTGTGGAGTGGGACGACGATCCCGCCGCGCCCGACGCGAAATCCTTCGTGGACGGCCACCAGGCGCTGCGCGCCTCGGTGGTGATCTGGACCACCACGCCCTGGACGATCCCGCAGAACCGTGCGGTCGCCTACAACCCGACGCTGTCCTACGGCCTCTACCGCGTCACCGAGGCGCCCGAGGGCAACTGGGTCGCGGCCGGCGAACTGCTGATGCTGGGCGACGCCCTGGCCGAGGCGGTGATGGCGCAGGCCAAGGTCACCGGCTTCGAGCGCGTGCGCGACGTGCCGGCCGAGGAGCTCAAGGACGTCACCCTCGCCCATCCCCTGCGCGAGGTCGCGGACGGGCAGGGCGAATGGGACTACGACGTGCCCATGCTGCCCGGCGATCACGTGACCGAGGACGCGGGCACCGGCTTCGTGCACACCGCGCCCTCCCACGGCGCGGACGACTACGAGCTGGGCCGCAGGTTCGGCCTGCCGATGACCTACAACGTGCTCGAGGACGGCAGCTTCCGCGCCGACCTGCCGCTGTTCGGCGGGGCCGTGATCTTCGATCACAAGGGCAAGGAAAAGGACGCCAACAAGCGGGTCATCGACGCGCTGGCCGGCGTCGGGGCGATGGCCGCGCGCGGGCGGCTGAAGCACTCCTACCCGCATTCCTGGCGCTCCAAGGCCCCGCTGATCTTCCGCAACACGCCGCAGTGGTTCGCCGCCATCGACGTGAAGCTGGGCGACGGGCAGGACCAGTATGGCGAGACGATCCGCGAGCGGGCTCTGAAGTCCATCGACGAACTGGTTGAGTTCACGCCGAAATCCGGCCGAAACCGCCTGCATTCGATGATCGAGGCGCGCCCCGACTGGGTGCTCTCGCGCCAGCGCGCCTGGGGCGTGCCGCTGACCTGCTTCATGCGCGAGACCGGCCCCGGCCAGGTCGAGGTCCTCAAGAACCCCGAGGTCAACGCCCGCATCGAGGCCGCCTTCCGCGAGGAGGGCGCCGACGCCTGGTTCAAGGAGGGTGCGAAACAGCGCTTCCTCAACGGCTTGGTGGACGATATTGAAGCGTGGACCAAGGTCGACGACGTGCTCGACGTGTGGTTCGACAGCGGCTCGACCCATGCCTTCGTGATGCGCGACCGGCCCGACGGGCTGTGGCCGGCGTCCCTCTATCTCGAGGGCACCGACCAGCATCGCGGCTGGTTCCACTCCTCCCTGCTGCAGGGCTGCGGGACGCGGGGGCGCGCGCCCTATGAGGGCGTGCTGACGCACGGCTTCACGCTCGACGAGAAGGGCATGAAGATGTCCAAGTCGCTGGGCAACACCATCGCCCCCGAGGATGTCATCAAGCAGTACGGCGCCGACATCCTGCGCCTGTGGGTGGCCCAGACGGACTTCACGGCGGATCAGAGGATCGGCCCGGAAATCCTTAAAGGCACGGCGGATTCCTACCGCCGCCTGCGCAACACCCTGCGCTTCATCCTCGGCGCCCTCGACGGGTTCGACGAGGCCGAGCGGGTCGACCCCGCGCAGATGCCGGAGCTGGAGCGCTGGGTCCTGCACCGCCTGTCGGAGCTCGACCAGGAGGTGCGCGAGGGCTACGGCCGCTACGCCTACTCCCAGGTGTTCCAGAGCCTGTTCCAGTTCTGCACGGTCGACCTCTCGGCGGTCTATTTCGACATCCGCAAGGACGCGCTCTACTGCGACCCCGCCGACGGGCTGCGCCGCCGCGCCTGCCGCACGGTGATGGATCTGCTCTTCCACCGCCTCGTCACCTGGCTCGCCCCCATGCTGGTCTTCACCATGGAAGAGGCCTGGCTGGAGCGGTTCCCGGGCGCCGACAGCTCGGTCCACCTGGTCGACTTCCCCGCCACCCCCGACTGGCGCGACCCCGCGCTGGCCGCGAAGTGGGAGACGATCCGCCAGGTCCGCCGCGTGGTCACCGGCGCGCTGGAGATCGAGCGGCGCGAGAAGCGCATCGGCGCGAGCCTCGAGGCCGCCCCCTCGGTGCACGTGGACGATGCGGAGGTGCGCGAGGCGCTGGCCACGATCGACTTCGCCGACGTCTGCATCACCTCCGCCATCGAGGTCACCGGCGACCCGGCCCCGGCCGAGGGCTTCCGCCTGCCGGACGTCCCCGGCGTGGCGGTGGTCTTCGCCGAGGCGGAGGGCGAGAAATGCGCCCGCTGCTGGAAAGTGCTCCCCGACGTCGGGTCCCACAGGCACGAGGCCGTCTGCGGCCGCTGCGACCAGGCCCTCGGCTGACCCTTCGCGGCCCCGGCCGCGACCCGCACGAATCGACGCGCCGCCCCGGAACCCGGGGCGGCGCGTTCGCGTTTTCAAAGGCTTGTCGCCCGCTCCACCCTGTCACGCAGCCGTCACGCAGCTTGACGCAAGGTGATCACGCTCGAAGGGTCGACGCACCCCGGCGCGACCCGAGCCCGATGGAGACGCCGAGCCATGTACGCTCATCGTTTCGACGCCTACGACCGCTTCGACCGCGAGACCGCCGCCCAGATGCGCCGCGAGGAGCTCTCCGGCCGCCGCGACGCCGCCCGCCGCCTGCGCGGCGACGCCCGCGCCCTGCTGGCCGGCCGCCCCGACGTGGACGCGCCCCCGACCGCCGGCGAGACCGGCCTGATGGGCGCCCTGCGCAGCTTCGGCCGCGCCTGGCTGGACTGCGGCGCGGCCCTGCACTGATCCGGCCGCCCCGGCCTCCGCGTCGGGGCGCCGCAGCGCCTGTTGCGGTTCGGCGACCTTATTATATCAGCCCTGCAACCTTCCCTGCATGCTGATCCGAAAGGACGACCGATGAGCGCTTCGCACCCCGAGTCGAGCGCGACCGCCGTGGCCGCGTCGAGACCTCCCCTCACCCGGACCACCCCGGCGCTGCTTCTGGGCGCCGCGATCGCCGTCCCCGCCGCCGCCGCGCTGGTGATCCTGCCCGAGGTGGCGGGCTTCGAGGGCCCCGGCTTCTTCATCGCCGCCCCCGTCGGCGTGGTGCTGCTGGGCCTCGTCGTCGGCACGATCGCCAACCGCCTGTTCCGCACCTGAGAGGGCAGGGGCCCCGGCCCCGCCCGGGCGCAAAGAGAAAGGGCGCGGACCGCCAGGTCCGCGCCCTTCTCATCTCCGGGTCCGAAGCTCTCAGAGCAGCGACCGGGCCTTCTCGGCCGCCGCCTCGGCGGTGATCCCGAAGTGCTTGTAGAGCTCGGGCGCGGGGGCCGAGGCGCCGAAGCCCTCCATCCCCACGAAGCCCGCCTTCTTCGAGGCGCCGCGCTCGCCCGACAGCCACTTGTCCCAGCCGAAGCCCGACAGCGCCTCGATGGCGACGCGCACGGGGCCGGCGGGCAGGACCTTCTTGCGATAGGCCTCGTCCTGGGCCTCGAACAGCTCCCAGCAGGGCATCGAGACGACGCGGGCGCCGATCCCCTCGGCCTGCAGCAGGTCCCGGGCGGCGAGCGCGATCTCGACCTCCGAGCCGGTGGCCATCAGGATCACCCGGCGCTTGCCCTCGGCCTCGGCCAGGACATAGGCGCCCTGCGCGGTGAGGTTCTTCGAGGAATGCTTGGTGCGCACCGTCGGCAGGTTCTGGCGCGACAGGGCCAGGACCGAGGGCGTGCCGGCGGTGGTCAGCGCGATCTCCCAGGCCTCGGCGGTCTCGACCGCGTCGGCGGGGCGGAACACGTTCATGTTCGGCGTCGCGCGCAGCATCGCCACATGCTCGACCGGCTGGTGGGTCGGGCCGTCCTCGCCCAGGCCGATGGAGTCATGGGTCATCACGTAGGTGACCTGCGCCCCCATCAGCGCCGACAGGCGCATCGCGCCCCGCGCGTAGTCGGCGAAGCACAGGAAGGTGCCGCCGTAGGGCATGCAGCCCCCGTGCAGCGCCAGCCCGTTCATGGCCGCCGCCATGCCATGCTCGCGGATGCCGTAGTAGACGTAGCGGCCCTTGCGGCTGTCGACGTCGAAGGTCCCCAGATCCGCGGTCAGCGTGTTGTTCGACCCCGTGAGGTCCGCCGAGCCGCCGATCGTCTCGGGCATCACCGGGTTGATCGCGGCCAGCGCCATCTCCGAGGCCTTGCGGGTCGCGACCTTGGGCGCGTCCTCGGCGAGCTGCTTCTTGAGCTTGCGGATCGCGCCGGCGAGCTTCTTGGGGGCCTCGCCCGCGATCACCCGCTCGAACTCCGCCTTCTTCGCGGCCGGGAGCTGGTCGAGGCGGACCTCCCACTGGTAGCGCTCGGCCGCGCCGCGCTTGCCGATCTCGGCCCACTGGGCGGCGACCTCGTTGGGGATCACGAAGGGCGCGTGCGACCAGCCGTAGATCTCGCGGACCTTGGCGATCTCCTCGTCGCCCAGCGGCGAGCCGTGGGCGCCGGCGGTGTCCTGCTTCTTGGGCGAGCCGAAGCCGATGTGGGTCTTGCAGGCGACCAGCACCGGGCGGTCGGCCCTGGCGGCCGCGGTCAGGGCGCGGTCGATGTCCTCGGGGTCATGGCCGTCGCACGACAGCACCTCCCAGCCCGAGGCGGCGAAGCGCGCCAGCTGGTCGGTGGCGTCGGACATCGAGACCTTGCCGTCGATCGAGATGCCGTTGTCGTCCCACAGCACGATCAGCCGGTTGAGCTTCTGGCGCCCGGCGAGGCCGATCGCCTCCTGGCTGACGCCCTCCATCAGGCAGCCGTCGCCGGCGATCACCCAGGTGCGGTGGTCGACGATCTTGCGCCCGAAGCGGGCGGCCATCGACTCCTCGGCCATCGCCATGCCCACGGCGGTGGCGATGCCCTGGCCCAGCGGGCCGGTGGTGGTCTCGATCCCCGGCGCATGGCCGAATTCCGGGTGGCCCGCGGTCTTCGAGCCCAGCTGGCGGAAATGCTTCACCTGCTCCAGGTCCATGCCCGGATAGCCGGTCAGGTGCAGCAGCGCGTAGAGCAGCATCGAGCCGTGGCCCGCCGACAGCACGAAGCGGTCGCGGTCGGCCCACTCGGGGTGGGCGGCGTCGAACTTCAGGTGCTTCTCGAACAGGACGGTGGCCACGTCGGCCATGCCCATCGGCATGCCGGGGTGGCCGGAGTTGGCCGCCTGGACGGCGTCCATGGCCAGCACGCGGATCGCGGCGGCCTTCATCCAGTGCTCGGGGTGCGAGGCGCGGAGGGTAGCGATGTCCACTGGCGTCGCCTTTCGTCGCTGGGGGCGTAGGGGAACGGGCGCGCGCGCTATGCAACGCGCGCGCGGGGGGGTCAAGCCGCCTTGGGGCGTTTCGGCGCCTGCGAACGGGCGCCCGCGCCGCGCCGGCGCCGCTTGACGGGGCCGCGCCGCGGTGGTCGGATCGGGACCAAGCTTCTGTAACGGGGCAGGATCGAGGAGCACGGGCGATTGCAGGCGCGCAGCATGGAGATCGCGGCGGCGAGGCGGGCCTTGTCCGCCGCCATGGGCGAACTGGAGGCGGCGGTGGCCGCGGCGCGGACGCAGGCCCCGCTCGGCGACGACGACCCGCGGCTGGAGGAGGCGCAGGCGACCGCGCGCGCCGCGCTCGCGCGGGTTGCGGAAATGGAATCCCGCCTTGCGGAAACCGAGGCCGCCCATGACGCCGCCGCGGCCGAGCGCGAGGCGGCGCGCGCCGCGCGCGACAAGGCGCTGGCCGAGCGCGACGCCGCCGCCGGCGAGGTCGACGCGCTGAAGGCCGAGGTGGCCGCGCTGAAGGCCGCCCGCGAGGAAGACGCCGCGATGATCGAGGAGGCGCTGGCCGAGCTGCGCGACGTGGTCTGACGACCGCCCCCGCCTGCGCCGCCCCCGCCGTCCCGCCCGAGGAGACCCGCTGACATGGCCGACCTGGACATCGCCATCGCCGGACGCAGCTATCGCGTCGCCTGCGCCGATGGCGAGGAGGAGAACCTGACCGAGGCCGCCCGCCTGGTCGCCGCCGAGGCCGAGAGCCTGCGCGAGCAGTTCGGGACCCGCTTCGCCGCGCTGCCCGAGACGCGGATGCTGCTGATGGCCTCGCTGATGCTGGGCGACCGCTTCCGCGCGCACCTGGCCGAGGAGGCCGCGGCCTTCGGCGACGCCCCCGCCGGCGCGGAGGCCGTGCGCGCGGAGACCGGGGGCCCCTCGCAGTCCGGCTTCTTCGACGACCCCGTGCAGACCGCGCGCATCGCCGAGCTGGAGGCCGCGCTCGCCGCCGCCCGCGACAGCGAGCTCGCCGCCCTCGCCGCGCTGGAGGAGGCCGCCGAGCGGATCCGCGCCCTGGCCGGCGAGATCGCCGAGGGCGAGGCGCTGGACGACGACGAGGCGGACGAGGAAGAGGCCGAGGACGACGACGCGGGCGAGCCCGACGAGGATCTCGACGGCGCGCTCGACGACGACCTGGCCGACGACCTGGCCGAGGACGACGCCCCCGCGCCGGAGGCGTCCGATGACGCGCCCTCCGCCGCCTTCCTCGACGCCGACGCGCCCGACGAGCCCTATGCGCAGGACGACGACGCCCCGTTCGAGGACGACGACCGCGACGGGGACGAGCGCGGGGACGCGCCCGCGGAGGACGACCCCCTCGCGCCCCGCGGCTGATCCCGGGCCCGAGCCCCGGGCATGATCCCCGCCTGATCCCCGGGCCCGAGCCCGGCCGCCGACGCCCGCGACGGGGCAGGCCGCGCGGCGGAAGGGCAGGGGGCTCGGCCGCCTCTCCGTCGGAAAAAGATGCGCCCGCAGGCCGGCACGCCTGCGGGCGCCGTCCGATCCGGCCGCGGATCGGGTGGAGCCGGGGACCTCGGCGCGCCCCCAAGCGCGCCGGCGCGGCCCGCCTCTCCCGCGCCCTTCTGGCGCCTCGCCGACGAACCGCGTCCCACGCGCGGTCCTGCGCGCCGGGAGCGACCCGGCCTCGGCGATCGGGAACGGCGGGCGGCGGCCAGGATCCCCGGCCCCGCTCCGCGCCCGTCAGTCCTTGACGATGCGGAGATTGGGGCGACGGCCCCCGCCGCGGGGGCGGGAGGCGCTCGCGTCGCCCTCGATCGCGGTCAGCCGGGGCCGCGCGTCCTGCGCGCCGAGGCTCCGCGAGAACACCGGGGCGGGGGCGGCGAAGCCGCTCGCCTCGGTGAAGTCCAGGCCGCCCAGCGGGTCGGCGAAGCGGCGCTCGGGATCCTTGCGGGCGAGCGCGGGGTCGGTCTCGATGGGCGTCAGCCGCGCGCCCAGGCAGCGCAGGCGCAGCGGCGGCGCCACCCGGCGGCGCGGGCCCTCGGCCTCGAGGTTCACGCAGCCGATCACCCGCGCCAGGTCCCCGATCTCGGAGCGCAGCGGCAGCAGCAGCGCCTCGCCCGGCCAGTCGGTCCCGGCGCCGTCCAGGGCGCGCACCCGCATCACCCCGATGCCCGGCGTGCGCAGCACGCGGCGGGCGAGGTCGGGCATCTCGCTCTCGTGCCCCCGGGCCATCACCGTCTCGGCGACGCAGCCGCGCGCCTCCATGCCCAGCCACTCGCACAGCCGCGTGCCGGCGAGGCGGAAGCGGAGCTGCCCGTTCTCGAGCGCTTCGAGGATGAACATGGTCTCAAGACAGCCGGAGATCCGGCGCGGATCGACTTCCGACCGGGACGGCGCGTCGCGCCCGGCCCGAAGGTCGTTCCAGTATCGAAACAGGGCCTGGGTGTTCGGATGGTCCATGACGCTTTCGATTTTGCGATAATTTCTTATCATTTCCACCCGTCCCATGCCAGTCCCAGAGGAATTCACGGTCCCCACCGCGAAAGACGCCCGCTCCAACGGTCCGGTGCGCGGCAATGCGTCGGCGCCCCGTCGTCCATATGCGCAAATTGCCTCGAATCTTCGATCAACGGGAGAGACGAGAAGGTTAACGAAATCCTAATCGTCGTTAACGCATCCGCGCCGCCGCCGGCGCATCCGCGACAGGGCCCCGCCCGGATGCGCCGGGAGATGCCCGGATGCGCCGCGCGGCGCGGGGCGGCGCCGTCGCGGGGGCGGCGCGCGGCGGATCGGGACGCGGGTCGGTTGCCCGGCCGGCGGCCCGCGGCTATGGTCCGCGCGCCCGGCCCCGACGCGCCGGGCGCGTGCAGTTCCAGGGGATCGCGATGCAGAGCATGACCGGCTTCGCCGCCGCCGAGGGAGGCGACGCGCAGCTCGCCTGGCGGTGGGAGCTCCGCTCGGTGAACGGGCGCGGGCTGGACCTGCGCTGGCGCGGACCCGAGGGGCGCGACGCCATCGAGCGCGCCTTCCGCGAGGCGGTCAAGGCGAGGCTGGCGCGCGGCTCGGTCTCGGCCTCGCTGCGCCTGTCGCGCCGCCCCGGCGCGGTCCCGGCCCAGGTGAACGAGGCGGCGCTGGCCGCGGCCCTCGACGCCGCCGCCCGGGTCTCGGCCGCGGCGCGCGAGGCGGGATTCGCCGTCTCGCCCCTCTCGGTCGAGGCGCTGATGGCGCGCCCCGGCGTGATCGAGGCCACCGAGATCGAGGAGGAGGATCCCGCCCGCCGCGTGGCCCAGGACGCCGCGATCCTGGCGGACGGGGAGCTGGCGCTCGAGGCGCTGATCGCCTCGCGCGACGAGGAGGGCGCGCGCCTGCACGCCATCCTCTCGGCCCAGGTGGACCGCATCGCCGCGCTGACCGGGCAGGCCGAGGACGCCGCCCGCCTGCGCGCCGCCGAGGCCGGCCCCGCCCTGAGCCGCAAGGTCGAGGCGCTGATCGCCGCCGGCGCGCCCGCCGAGGTCGGGTCCGAGCGCCTCGCCCAGGAGCTGGCGCTGCTGGCGGTGAAGGGCGACGTGCGCGAGGAGCTCGACCGCCTGCGCGCCCATGTGGCCGCCGCGCGCGACCTGCTGGACGCCCAGGGCCCCTCGGGGCGGCGGCTGGAATTCCTGGTGCAGGAGTTCAACCGCGAGGCCAACACGCTGTGCTCCAAGGCCGATTTCACCGCGCTGACCGCGGCGGGGCTGGAGCTGAAGACGGTGATCGACCAGATGCGCGAGCAGGCGCAGAACATCGAATGAGAGGGCGCGCGGCGGTCGCGCCGCGCGCGGCCCCCGGGGGCGGGGGCGCGGGGACAGTCACGGGAGGCCGCGGGACGCGACCATGACCGGCACGGCGGACATGACCGACACCAAGGGGCCGCGCGCGGCCGACGGCCCGGTGGCCCGGGCCCGGCGCGGCGCGGATGCGCGCCGCGGGCTGCTGTTCATCCTCTCCTCGCCCTCGGGCGCGGGGAAATCCACGCTCTCGCGGCGGATCCTGGCCAACGACGGGGCCTTCGAGTTCTCGGTCTCGGCCACCACCCGCCCGCCGCGGCCCGGCGAGGAGGACGGGCGGGAATACCACTTCCTCGACCGCGCCCGCTTCGAGGCGATGATCGAGGCGGGCGAGTTCCTCGAACATGCCGAGGTCTTCGGCAACCTCTACGGCACGCCCCGCGCCCCGGTGGAGGCGGCGCTGGCCTCGGGCCGCGACGTGATCTTCGACGTCGACTGGCAGGGCGGCCAGCAGCTGCGCAACTCGGTCCTGAAGGACGCGGTGGTCTCGGTGTTCATCCTGCCGCCCTCGATCGCGGAGCTGGAGCGGCGGCTGCGCGCGCGGGGCCAGGATTCGGCCGAGGTGATCGGCGGGCGCATGGCCCGCGCGATGGACGAGATCAGCCACTGGGACGCCTACGACTACGTGCTGATCAACGACGACCTGGACCGCTGCGAGGCGGAGATCCGCGGCATCCTCGCGGCCGAGCGGCTGGCCCGCGCGCGCCGCCCGGGGCTGGTGGGCTTCGTCCAGGCGCTGAACCGGGAATTCCAGGAGAGAATGCGATGACCGTCTACGCCCTTGGCGACCGCGTGCCCGAACTGCCCGAGGACGGCGACGTCTGGGTGGCCCCCGGGGCCCATGTGATGGGCTCGGTGCGGCTGGGGCGGGGCGTCTCGATCTGGTTCGGGGCGGTGCTGCGCGGCGACAAGGAATGGCTGTCGGTCGGCGAGGGCTCGAACATCCAGGACGGGACCATCTGCCATGCCGACCCGGGCGTGCCGCTGAGCGTGGGAGCGAACGTGACGGTGGGCCACAACGCCATCATCCACGGCTGCACGATCGGCGACGGCTCGCTGATCGGGATGGGGGCGACGGTGCTGAACGGGGCGAAGATCGGCCGCGGCTGCCTGATCGGCGCCAACGCCCTGGTCACCGAGGGCAAGGAGATCCCAGACGGCTGGATGGCCGTGGGCTCGCCCGCCAAGCCCGTGCGCGAGCTGACCGAGGCGGAGAAGGCCGGCCTGCTCGACTCGGCCCGCCGCTACCGCGAGAACGGCCGCCATTTCCGCGAGACCCTGACCCCGCTCTGACGGCGCGGGCGGCCCTCGCGTCGGCTGCGCCTCCGCATCGCCCCGCCCGGCCGTCCCCCTTGGGGGCGCCCCGGGGCGGGCGGCGTCAGATCCCCGCAGGCAGGGTCGCGCGCAGGGTCAGGCCGCCGTCCTGCGAGGCGAAGGCGACCTGCGCGCCGCAGGCGCGGGCATGGGCGGCGGCGGCGATGTAATGGACCTCCCGCGGGGCGGGCGCGGTCTCGGACGCGCGGCCGGCGAGCCAGTCGGCGGCGCCGGGGGCGGGGGCGGCCGTCGGCCCCTCGGCCGCGAGCGCGATGGTCAGGCCCCGGGCCTCGGCCGGCGCCGTCTCGACCCGCACCAGGCCGCCGCGGGGCAGGGACGAGACCGCGATCTGCATGAAGTTGAACATCAGCCGGACGCCGGCGCGGGTGATCTCGGTCCCCTGCACGGCCCAGTCGAGGTCGGGGCGCTGGAACTCGAACCACGCCCGCGCCGTGCGCTGGGCGGCGGGCAGGCCCATCAGGTCCCCCGGCGGCGCCGCCCCGAAGGCGATGCGCAGGAACTGCAGGTAGGCCGAGGCCATGTCGGCGCTGCGCGAGATCAGCTGCAGCTCGGTCCCCTCCGCCCCGCGGTCGATCTCGCGCAGCAGCTCGACGCCGTTGCCGATGGCCCCCACCGGCGATATCAGGTCGTGACAGATGCGCGAGCACAGCAGGGCCGCGAAATCCTCCGCCCCCAGGCCCCCCAGCGCCTCCGATCCCGGGGCGGGCGAGGCGGCGGCGGGCGCCGCCCGCGGCGCGCCGGCGCCGCCCGGCGAGGCCGCGGGCTGCGCGAAGGGGTCCGTCGACCAGGGGTCCGTCATGGGGCGCCTCTTCGCTGGAGCGGGTGCGGGAGCAGGATCCGGGGCTGCGAGGGTGAAGGGACAGGGTTAACAATGAATGAATTTCTCGAGCCCGGCGACCGCGTGCGCCTGCCCGCCGCCCCGGACTGGGGCGTGGGACAGGTGCAGTCGGTGATCGGGCGCCGGATCACCGTGAACTTCGAAAACGCCGGCAAGCAGGTCATCGACGGCTCCCGCGTGGAGCTCGAACAGGTCCACGACTGACCCAGCGTCGGCCGCCGCGCGCGCCCCTGTCAACGCCTGCGCGCCGTGCGACGGTTCGATGACGCCCGCACGACATCGCGCGTCCGCCCCCCGTTGCGCCTATCCGGCGCAATGCATATGGTCCGCCGCGCGCGCCGAACCGGGCGCGCCGGCTGGAGCTTCGGAATGGAGATCGACGCGGGTCGGTTCACGGTCCGCCTGGCGCGGGACGAGCAGGACATCGCCGCCGCCCAGCGCCTGCGCTACCGCGTGTTCGTGGAGGAACTGGGCGCCTCGGCCAGCGACGAGGAGCGCGCCCTTCGGCGGGAGATCGACGAGTACGATCCCCACTTCGAACACCTGATCCTGATCGACAAGGAGACCGAGTCGTCCGACCCGCTCGACCGGGTCGCGGGCGCCTATCGCCTGATGACCAACGACCGGGCGAAGGCGGGGATCGGCTTCTACGGATCGACCGAATACGACCTGACCCTGATCGAGACCTGCGGGCGGCCGGCGGTGGAGCTCGGCCGCTCCTGCGTGGGCTCGGAAGTGCGGGGCGGGGCGGCGATGCACCTGCTGTGGACGGGGCTGGGCGAGTTCGTCACGGCGCGCAAGATCGAGATCATGTTCGGCGTGGCCTCGTTCCACGGCGCCGATCCCGCGCCGCTGGCCCACGCGCTGAGCTTCCTGCACTACAACCACCTGGCGCCCGAGGACCTGCGCGTGCGCGCGCGGCCCGAGAACTTCGCGGCCATGGACCGGCTCCCCCCCGAGCAGGTCGACCGCAAGCAGGCCGCGCGCCAGATCCCGGCGCTGATCAAGGCCTACCTGCGGCTGGGCGGCTTCGTGGGCGAGGGCGCCTGGGTGGACCACGACTTCAACACCGTCGACGTCTGCCTGCTGATGGACACCTCCCGGATGGTCTCGCGCTACCGCGACTTCTACGGGAAGGAGGGCAAGCCCGCCGCCCCCGCCGCCCGGACCCCCGGGGACGGGAGCGCCGCGGAGAGGTCCGGCGGGTGAGCGATCCGGTCTCGGATTTCTCCTGGACCGGCCCGCCGCCGCCGCCCCTGCCGCGCCCCAGCGCCTGGGGCGTGATCGCGGCCTACGTGCGGCTGGGGCTGGCGGCGCTGACCACCGTGGTCCTGCTCTCGGTCTACCTGCTGTTCAAGGCGATCGAGCGCCTGGTCCCCGCCTTCCGCGCGCGCGAGCGGGTGCAGCGCCTGTGGGCGCGGGCGATGGGGACCCTGGTGGGCCTGAGCGTGCGCGCCACCGGCCAGCCGATGCCCCACGGCGGCGCGCTGGTCGCCAACCACAGCTCCTGGTCCGACATCTTCGTGCTGGTGGGGGCGGCGCGGATGACCTTCGTCTCCAAGGCCGAGGTGCGGTCCTGGCCGGTGGTGGGCTGGATCGCGGCGGTCTGCGGCACGGTCTTCGTGGAGCGCAAGCGCTCCGCCGCCCGCGCCCAGGAGGAGGAGCTGCGCCGCCGGATGCTGGCGGGCGAGCGGCTGCTGTTCTTCCCCGAGGGCACCTCGACCGACAACCGCCGGGTGCTGCAGTTCCGCTCGACCCTCTTCGCCGCCCTGACGGCGGAGGAGCTGCGCGACGTCGCCTGGGTGCAGCCCGTCTCCGTCGTCTACCACGTGAACCCGGCGAGCACGCTGCCCGACACCTTCTACGGCTGGTGGGCGGACATGGAGTTCGGCCCCCATGTGTGGTCGCTGCTGACGCTCAGCTTCGGGGGCGAGGCGGAGGTGATCTTCCACGACCCGATCCGCGTGGCCGAGATGCCCGACCGCAAGAAGCTGGCTCATGCGAGCTGGCAGGCGGTGCACGACGGCGTGGTCTCGCGCCTGCCTCACCACCGCCACGGGCACGAGGACGTCTACCGCGACCGCGAGGTCTGAGCGGGCGCATCCGCCCCCGCAGGCGACCCCCGCAAGCGAAACGGCCCCGGGCGCGCGCCCGGGGCCGTTTCGCCTGCGGGGGTCGGGGGGATCAGCCGCGCAGTGCGGCGTCGATGGCCTTGAGGTTGGCGACGAGGTCGCCCTCCCAGACCGAGGCCGGGGGCACGGCGAAATCGGCGTAGGGGGCGAGGGTCGCGGCCCGGGCCGCATCGACGCCGCCCTCGGCGACCACGGGGACCTCGATCATCTGCGCCCACCACTCGAAGAGCTCGAGGGGCGCGGGCTCCACCACCGGGCCCGCGGCGGGGTCGGGGACCAGCGGGCCGAACAGCACGTAGTCGGCTCCGGCCTCGCCCGCGGTCATGCCGTCGTGGCGCGAGGCGCCGCAGTCGACGCCCAGGATCGCGTCCGGGCCGATGGCGGCGCGCACCTTCTTGAGGTTGGCGCCGGGCAGGGAGACCTGCACGCCGTCGAGCCCCAGCGGCTCGACCAGGCCGACGTGGTCGCGGATCACGATGGCGACGTCGGCGGCGTGGCAGATCTCGCGCAGCCGGTCGGCGGCGCGGCGCAGCTCGGGCTCGGCGGCGCCGGGCATGTCGAGGCGGACGGTGGCCACGAGCCCCGTGGCCAGCGCCCCGGGCAGGGCGGCGGCGATGGCGTCGAGCTCCCCGCGCGGCGGGGTGGCTAGGACGAGTCGGGCGGCGTCTTCGGCGTCGGTCATGGGGCGTCTCTAGAGCGGAACGGGGGGGAAGGGAATATCCGTCCGGGACGGGCGGACGAAGGACGCGCGCAGGACGGCCGGGCGGCCCTCGCGTCGGCTGCGCCTCCGCATCGCCCCGCCCTGCCGTCCCCTTCGCCAGACCCCGGGGCGGGTCGCGTTCCGCAAGGGGCGACGGGCGGGGCATGGGGCGAGGCATGGGGCGGGGCAGGGCGGGGGGCGGCGGGCGCGGCTCGGGGCGCGCGCGGCGCCGGGCGGCCGGCCGGGTCAGCCGACCACCGGGTCCTCGGCCCGGTGGCGGCAGTCGACGCGGGCGCAGACGCGGCAGTTGGGGCCCACGGGCTCGGGCGCCTCGCGCGGGCGGGGGGCGTAGACCGTGGCGGCCGAGGCCTCGCCCGGCAGCACCAGCACCGAGGCGAGATGCACCGCCGGCCGTCCCCAGGCGGGCGGGTCGGCGGGCTCGGCGCGGGCCACGAAGACCGCGCGCTCGCCCGCCGGGAACTCGGCGAGCTGGCGCAGGGTGCGCCCGGGGGAGGAGAGCGCGCCGTAGAGCGCCCACAGCGGGCAGGCCGCGCCGTGGCGGGGCAGGGTGATCTCGGCCGCAAGCCGCCGCTGCAGGGTCACCCCGGCCGCGTTGATCCGCGCATAGGCCGCCCGCGGCGCGGGCCCGCCGGGGCGGGCGAGCGAGGTCAGCCGGCGCGCGGCGGCGTCGAAGTCGACCCCGAAGCTCGCGGCCAGCGCGTCGAGGTCCCAGCCCAGCGCCGCGCCCGCCGCCTCGAAGGGCGAGCGGGGCATCATCAGCGCGTCGGCGGCGTATTGCTCGAAAGCGGCCTCGGCCCGGCGGCGGGGCGCGCCGTCGTGCAGGCGCGGGCGGGCCTCGATCTCGGCCGCGATCGCCTCGGCGAAGCGCCGCCGCGCGACGGCGGTGGAGAGGGCGCGGCGCCGGATCACCGGCGGCGCCTCGGGCGGCGCGACCGAGGCGCCGCCCCCGGGCAGGGCCGCGCGCAGGGCCCCGTAGATCGCCTCGGGGTGCATGTCGGCGGGCGCCTCCTCCTGCGGGATCTCCAGCGTCTCGAAGCGGTTGCCGGCCTCGAGGAAGGCGTCCTCCACGTCCTCGACGGGGGTGGAGGGGGCCTCGGAATGGGCCTCGTCGAAGAACCGCGCCAGCCCCTCGGCCACTTCCGAGGCGCGGGTGGATTCGCTGAGCAGGATCTCGTGGAAGCGCCGGCGCTGGGCGTCGTCGATGTCGTCGACGTCCTCCAGGATCTCGGAGGTCGAGCGCAGGGCGGCGACATGGGTCAGCATCCGGTGCAGGTGATCGGACAGCACCGGGTCGTGGGTCAGCCGGTCCGACAGCGCCTCCACCAGGCGGGCGGCCTCGCGCCGCGCGGACCAGGCGCGGGTCAGGGCGCGGCCCCAGTCGGGATGCCGGCCCAGCAGGTCGCGCGCGTCGTCGGGGTCGAGCCTGAGGTCGGCGAACTCCGGCTCGGCGGCGATCTCCGACAGGCGATCGGCGAGCCTGCGCTCCATCGCGCCGTCGAGCTCCGCGGCCGGCACCCCGAGCGCCCGGGCGGCGCGCGAGACCAGCTCGGGGCTGGCGCGGCGCTTCTCGCGCTCGATCAGGTTGAGGTAGCTGGCGGAGATTCCCATCGCCTCGGCGAGCTCCGCCTGGCGGATGCCGGCGGCGCGTCGACGCTCGCGGATGCGCAGACCGATCATCGTGGACGGCATGCGGGTTCCTCCATGCTGCACCTGCGCGCAAAGCCGCCATGCACCCCATGCAAGGCTCTGGGATCATGGCGCTTTCGGGGCCGCTTGTAGACTATTTACAATCTCGCACCTGCACAACGTCAAAAACTTACAAAATAATCCAGCGATAACAATGACTTGTTGACTTCTTGACGAACCTGACCCAGGGTTCATGGAGGGCGCACAAGCCCAGTCCGGTCGACGTCGCGCGCCAGGGAGGCCTTCGGGAGGGCGAGCGACGTCGACCGGCGCAATCAATGCTTCGGGAGGTATTCATGGCGAACTTCACCATCAGCCGCCGCGGGCTGCTGAAGACCTCGGCGGTCGCCGGCGCGGGCCTCGCGGCCCCGATGGTCTGGCGCCGGCCGGCCTACGCCTACACCAACGAGCCGACCGGCTCGTCGGTGATCCTGGGCTTCAACGTGCCCCAGACGGGCGCCTATGCCGACGAGGGCGCCGACGAGCTGCGCGCCTACGAGCTGGCGGTCGAGCATCTCAACGGCGGCGGCGACGGGGGCATGCTCGCCACCTTCTCCTCCAAGGCCCTCTCGGGCGCCGGCGTCAACGGCAAGAAGGTCGAGTTCGTCACCGGCGACACCCAGACCAAGTCCGACGCCGCCCGCGCCTCGGCCAAGCGCATGATCGAGCGCGACGGCGCCTCGATGATCACCGGCGGCTCGTCCTCGGGCGTGGCGGTGGCGGTGCAGGGTCTGTGCCAGGAGATGGGCGTCATCTTCATGGCCGGTCTCACCCACTCCAACGACACCACCGGCAAGGACAAGAAGGCCAACGGCTTCCGCCACTTCTTCAACGCCTACATGTCGGGCGCGGCGCTGGCGCCGGTGCTGAAGTCCAACTACGGCTCCGACCGCAAGGCCTATCACCTGACCGCCGACTACACCTGGGGCTGGACCCAGGAGGAGTCGATCGCCGCCGCCACCGAGGCGCTCGGCTGGCAGACGGTCGAGAAGGTGCGCACGCCGCTGGGCGCGGGCGACTTCTCGCAGTATCTCACGCCGGTCCTGAACTCGGGCGCCGACGTGCTGATCCTCAACCACTACGGCCGCGACATGGTCAACTCGCTGACCCAGGCGGTGCAGTTCGGCCTGAAGGGCAAGCAGGTCAACGGCAAGAACTTCGAGATCGTGGTCCCCCTCTACTCCCGCCTGATGGCGCAGGGCGCAGGCGAGGCGGTGAAGGGCATCTACGGCTCGACCAACTGGCACTGGTCGCTGCAGGACGAGGGCTCGAAGGCCTTCGTGAAGTCCTTCGGCCAGAAGTACGGCTTCCCGCCCAGCCAGGCCGCCCACACCTGCTACGTGCAGGCGCTGCTCTACGCCGACGCCGCCCAGCGCGCGGGCTCGTTCAACCCCTGCGACATCGTCGCGGCGCTGGAGGGGTTCGAGTTCGACGGCATGGGCAACGGCCCGACCCTCTACCGGGCCGAGGATCACCAGTGCTTCAAGGACGTGCTGGTGGTGCGCGGCAAGGAGAACCCGACCTCCCAGTTCGACCTTCTCGAGGTGGTGGACGTCACCCCGGCCGAGCAGGTCACCTACGCCCCCGATCACCCGATGTTCGCGGGCGGCGAGCTGGGGCAGTGCAACCCGGGCGCGTGATCCGCGCCTGACCGCACCGGGCCTGCGCGCCGCAGCGCGCGGCCCGACGGGCGCGCCCCGGGGGTCGGGGCGCGCCCGAGGAGACGTCGCCGGAAGCCCTCTTTCCGGCGACGACACCGGGGGCCGTCCCGCCTGGATCTCTCCTCCCCGGGCGCGACGGTCCCCACCCTTGTCTCACATCCGAAGGCCTGCCCCCGGGGCCGCCTGCAATGGGAGCCGGCGCGATGGACGCGATCCTCCTCCAGATTCTGAACGGTCTCGACAAGGGCTCGGCCTACGCGATGATCGCCCTGGGTCTGACGCTCATCTTCGGCACGCTGGGCGTCGTGAACTTCGCCCATGGCGCGCTGTTCATGCTGGGCGCGTTCTGCGCCGTGTCGATCGACAAGCTCTTCTCGATGGAGATGGTCGCCCTCTCCGCCACCGAGACCACCGCCTGGGGCACCCCGCTCGAGATCCGCACCCTCTACGTCGAGGCCTGGTTCGGCGATTTCGGCCAGTGGCTGAACGAGTGGTCGGTGCTGGTCTCGATCCTGCTCGCCATCCCCTTCATGCTGCTCGTCGGCCTGGTGATGGAGCGCGGGCTGATCCGCCACTTCTACAAGCGCCCCCACGCCGACCAGATCCTGGTGACCTTCGGCCTCGCCATCGTGCTGCAGGAGATCATCAAGGCCTTCTTCGGCGCCAACCCGATCCCCCAGCCCGCCCCCGACGCGCTGTCGGGCATGGCCGACTTCGGGGCGGCGGTGGGGATGCAGGCCGGCGCGGTCGTCTACCCGATGTGGCGGCTGGTCTACTTCCTCTTCGCCGCCGCCGTGATCGGCGCGGTGTTCTCCTTCCTGCAGTTCACCACCTTCGGCATGGTCGTGCGCGCCGGCATGGCCGACCGCGAGACGGTGGGCCTGCTGGGCATCAACATCGACCGCCGCTTCACCATGATGTTCGGGCTCGCCGCCTGCGTCGCGGGGCTCGCGGGGGTGATGTACACGCCCATCCTTTCGCCCGACTACCACCTGGGGATGGATTTCCTGGTGCTCAGCTTCGTCGTGGTCGTGGTCGGCGGCATGGGCTCGCTGCCCGGCGCGGTCGCGGCCGGCTTCCTGCTGGGGATCCTGCAGAGCTTCGCCTCGATGAACGAGGTCAAGCAGCTCCTCCCGGGCATCGACCAGATCATCATCTACCTGGTCGCCGTCGTCATCCTGCTCACCCGCCCGCGGGGCCTGCTGGGCCGCAAGGGCGTGATGGAGGCCTGATCCATGACCAGCTCCAAGACCAACGACCGGATCCTGCTGGCGGTCTTCTCCGTGCTGGTGCTCGCCGGACCGATCATCCTCGCGCCCTTCGGGGCGGGCTATCCGGACCTGCTGCAGAAGTTCGCGATCTACGGGATCTTCGCCATCGGCTTCAACATCCTGTTCGGGCTGACCGGCTACCTCTCCTTCGGCCACGCGGCCTTCCTCGGCGTCGGCTCCTACGCCGCCGTGTGGATGTTCAAGCTGCTGTCGATGAACGTGATCCCCGCCATCGTCTTCGCGGTGATCGTGGGCGGGCTGTTCAGCCTGCTGATCGGCTACATCTCGCTGCGCCGCTCGGGCATCTACTTCTCGATCCTCACGCTCGCCTTCGCGCAGATGAGCTACAACCTCGCCTATTCGGTGCTGACCCCGATCACCAACGGCGAGACCGGCCTGCAGGTGACGCTGGACGATCCCCGCATCCTCGACGGCGGCGCCGCGGGGCAGCCCTTCTCCAACCTCTTCGGCCTGAACATGATCGAGACGACCGAAGTCTCGATCCTGGGCATGGCGGTGCAGTTCAACGCGGGCTTCTACGTCTGCGCCGCGATCCTGATCGGCTGCTTCTACATCTCCCTGCGCCTGTTCCGCTCGCCCTTCGGGATGATGCTGAAGGCGGTGAAGTCCAACCAGAACCGGATGAGCTACACCGGC
Organism: Albimonas pacifica; assembly: GCF_900113695.1. Lineage (GTDB taxonomy): Bacteria > Pseudomonadota > Alphaproteobacteria > Rhodobacterales > Rhodobacteraceae > Albimonas > Albimonas pacifica. Next base: position 295,352 of record NZ_FOQH01000006.1, read on the forward strand.
CTCAACACCCGCCCCTACACGCTGGCGGCCTTCGTGATCTCGGGCATGTTCGCGGGGCTCGCGGGCGGGCTGCTGGCGGCGATGGACCCGCTGGCGGGGGCCGAGCGGATGCAGTGGACCGCCTCGGGCGAGGTCGTCCTGATGACCATCCTCGGCGGCGCCGGCACCCTGCTGGGCCCGGTGCTGGGCGCAGGCCTGATCAAGTATTTCGAGAACATCTTCTCCGCGATCAACGAGGGCGTGCTGATGGACTTCTGGTCCTTCCTCCCCGAGACGCTGCAGCACGCCGTCGTCTCGGTCTCCTCGCTCTTCGTGGGCGAGGGCTGGCACCTGACGCTGGGGCTGATCTTCATGGTGATCGTCACCTTCCTGCCCGGCGGCCTGATCGAGGGCGCCTCGCGCCTCGGCCGCCTCGTCACCAACCGCGGCAAGGGCGAGAACGGGGCCGCGCGCCCCGCGCCCGCGCCGGCCGAGTGAGGGAGCACGCCATGGGAACCCCCATCCTCCAGGTCCAGAACGTCAACAAGCGGTTCGGCGGGCTCAAGGCGCTCGACGACGTCAATCTCACGGTGATGGAAAACACCGTCCACGCCATCATCGGCCCCAACGGCGCGGGCAAGTCGACGCTGCTCAACACCTTCGTCGGCCGCCTGATCCCCGACACCGGCACCGTCACCTTCGACGGCCAGTCCCTGATCGGGCGCAAGCCGCACGAGATCAACCAGCTCGGCGTCTCCCGCGTGTTCCAGACCCCCGAGATCTTCGAGGATCTCACCGTCGCCGAGAACGTGATGATCCCCGCCTTCGCCAAGCGCGACGGCGCCTTCCGCCTGCACGGCTGGGAGAGCATGTCGCGCGAGGCCGAGATCCGCGACCGGGCGCTCGCCTGTCTCGAGGACGTCAACATGGCCGACCGGCGCGCGATGCTCGCCAAGAACCTCTCGCGCGGCGACAAGCGCCGGCTGGAGATGGCCATGTGCCTGGTGCAGGAGCCCAAGCTCCTGCTGCTCGACGAGCCTACGGCGGGCATGTCGCGCGCCGACACCAACAACACCATCGATCTGCTCAAGCAGATCGTGGCCGCCAAGAGCATCACGCTCGCGGTGATCGAGCACGACATGCACGTGGTGTTCTCCCTGGCGGACCGGATCTCGGTCCTCGCCCAGGGCCACGTGATCGTCGAGGACGCGCCGCAGCACATCAAGGGCAACCCGAAAGTTCAGGAAGCCTATCTCGGAGGAGCGCACCTGTGACCCTGACCGACGATCCCTACGCCAAGGTCAAGAAGACGCCCAACCCGCGCAACGCGGGCACGCCGCCGGCCTATTTCTCCGCCTGGGACCTGCACGCCTATTATGGCGAGAGCTACATCGTCCAGGGCGTCAGCTTCAACATCCACGAGGGCGAGATCCTGGCCCTCCTGGGCCGCAACGGCGCGGGCAAGACCTCGACGCTGCGCACCATCGCGCGCGCCGGAAACCCCGAGCTCAAGCACGGCGAGATCTGGCTCGACCACAAGCCGATCCACGAGATGAAGAGCCACGACGCCGCCAAGAACGGCATCCAGCTCGTGCCCGAGGACCGGCGCATCATCCCCGGCCTGACGGTGGAGGAGAACCTGCAGCTCGCGCAGATCGAGCCGCCCCACGGCTGGTCGATCGAGCGCATCTACGAGCTGTTCCCGCGGCTCGGCGAACGCCGCAAGCAGGAGGGGGTCACCCTCTCGGGCGGCGAGCAGCAGATGCTCGCCATCGGCCGGGCGCTGGCGCGCGACATCAAGCTCCTGCTGCTCGACGAGCCCTACGAGGGCCTCGCCCCGGTGATCGTCCAGGAGATCGAGAAGACGCTGGCCGAGATCAAGAAACTCGGCATCACCACGGTGATCGTCGAGCAGAACGCCATCGCCGCCTTGCAGCTTGCCGACCGGGCGATCATCTTGGACATGGGCCAGGTGGTCTTCGACGGGACCGCTCAGGAGGTTCTCGATGACGCCGCGCTGCGGCAGGAGTACCTGGCGATCTGAGACCTTGGGACGGGGCGACATGCGCGCGCCCCGCCCTAAGTTTCTCTGGCCCCATCATCGCGGGCGCGCCGCCGCAGGGAGGTCTGGCGGTCGAAGCGCGCCCCGGACAGTCCAGGAGGAGGACGCCCATGTCCGACACCGTCGTTCCCGTGCCGCCGGAGGTCGCCAACGGCGCCTCCATCGACGCCGAAAAATACGAGGCCATGTACAAGGCCTCGATCCAGGACCCGGTGAAGTTCTGGGACGATCACGGCCGCCGGCTGGACTGGATCCGGCCCTACTCGACGGTCAGGAACGTCTCCTATTCCTACCCCGACGTGCAGATCGAGTGGTTCGGCGACGGCACGATGAACGTGGCCGCCAACTGCATCGACCGCCACCTCGAGAACCGCGCCGAGCAGACCGCGATCCTGTTCGAGCCCGACGACCCCGAGGAGGAGGCGCAGCATATCAGCTACGCCCAGCTCCACGCCGAGGTCTCGAAGTTCGCCAACGTCCTCAAGACCCTGGGCGTGCGCAAGGGCGACCGGGTGGTGATCTACCTGCCGATGATCCCCGCCGCCGCCTACGCCATGCTCGCCTGCGCGCGCATCGGCGCCATCCACTCGGTGGTCTTCGCGGGCTTCTCGCCCGACGCGCTCGCCGACCGGGTGAACGACTGCGGCGCGAAGCTGGTGATCACCGCCGACCACGCTCCGCGAGGCGGCCGCTCGACCCCGCTCAAGACCAACGCCGACAAGGCCCTGCGCCGCTGCGGCGACGACGTGAAGCTGCTGGTGGTGCGCCGCACCGGCGAGCAGACCACCTGGGTCGAGGGCCGCGACTTCCACTACGAGACGCTCGCCGCCATCGTCGAGCCCGAGTGCAAGCCCGAGGAGATGAACGCGGAAGACCCGCTCTTCATCCTCTACACCTCCGGCTCCACGGGCAAACCCAAGGGGGTGGTGCACACCTCGGCGGGGTATCTCGTCTACGCCTCGATGACCCATGAGCACGTCTTCGACTACCGCGACGGCGAGGTCTACTGGTGCACCGCCGACGTGGGCTGGGTCACGGGCCACAGCTACATCGTCTATGGGCCCCTCGCCAACGGCGCGACCACGCTGATGTTCGAGGGCGTGCCCACCTGGCCCGACGCCTCGCGCTTCTGGCAGGTGGTCGACAAGCACAAGGTCTCGATCTTCTACACCGCCCCCACCGCGCTGCGCGCCCTGATGGGCAAGGGCGACCAGTGGATCACCAAGTGCGATCTGAGCACCCTGCGCATCCTCGGCACGGTCGGGGAGCCGATCAACCCCGAGGCCTGGAACTGGTATCACCGCGTCGTCGGCAAGGGGAAATGCCCCATCGTCGACACCTGGTGGCAGACCGAGACGGGGGGCATCCTGATCTCGCCCCTCCCCGGCGCCACCCCGCTCAAGCCCGGCTCCGCCACCCGGCCCTTCTTCGGCGTGAACCCGGTGGTGCTCGACGACCAGGGCAACGAGCTCGAGGGCGAGGCCACCGGCGTGCTGGCGATCAAGGACAGCTGGCCCGGCCAGATGCGCACCGTCTGGGGCGATCACGCGCGGTTCGTCTCGACCTATTTCGAGATGTTCAAGGGCTACTACTTCTCCGGCGACGGCTGCCGGCGGGACGCGGACGGCTACTACTGGATCACGGGCCGCGTGGACGACGTGATCAACGTCTCCGGCCACCGCATGGGCACGGCGGAGGTCGAAAGCGCCCTCGTCGCCCACGAGAAGGTCGCCGAGGCCGCGGTCGTCGGCTACCCCCACGACATCAAGGGCCAGGGCATCTACTGCTACGTGACGCTGATGGAGGGGGTCGAGCCCACCGAGGCGCTTCGCAAGGAGCTCTCGGACTGGGTGCGCACCGAGATCGGGCCCATCGCGAAACCGGACGTCATCCAGTGGGCGCCGGGGCTCCCCAAGACCCGCAGCGGAAAGATCATGCGCCGGATCCTGCGCAAGATCGCCGAGAACGACACCGGCGCCCTGGGCGACACCTCGACGCTGGCCGACCCCGCCGTGGTCGACGACCTGGTCGCCAACTCCGCCCACAAGCAGGCCGAAAGCGCCTGAGGGGCCCCGTCTTCGCGAGGGACGGCGAAAGGGGGCCTGCGGGCCCCCTTTTTGCGGTTCCGATTACCTCCCGGGTCGTTGATGCTCCGCGCCGGGCCCGGCGAGGATGAGCGGGCCGAACCGGAGGAGACGACAGATGAGCGAGAACATGGCCGACCGCATGCCCTTCTCGAAGCTGATGGGGGTGAAGGTGGTCGCGGCCGGCCCCGACGAGGTGGTCGCCACGCTGGAGGTCCGACCGGACCTGTGCACCGCCGGCCACATCCTGCACGGGGGCGCGATCATGGCCTTCGCCGACGCGCTCGGCGCGCTGGGCACGGTGCTGTCGATGCCCAGGGACGCCAAGGGCACCACCACCATCGAGAGCAAGACCAACTTCCTCGGTGCCGCCAAGGAGGGGACCACCGTCACCGGAACCGCCACGCCGATCCACAAGGGCGGGCGCACCAGCGTCTGGCAGACGAAGATCACCCGCGAGGACGGGAAGAACGTCGCCCTCGTCACCCAGACGCAGCTCATTCTCTGAGCCCGGCGGCCGGGGGCAGGGCGCCCGAACCGGGCGTCACGCCTCGCGCCGAAGGGGCGCCCAGGCGGCGGGCCGCGAGAGGCCCCGGGTCATGCCCGGGGCGCCCGCGCGCCGGGGCGGGCGGGGGCCCTTCGCCGCCTCGCCGCCCTCGCCGTCGAGCGGGTCAGGGCGCGCCGGTCGGGCCGGTCTCGGGGCCGGCGCCGGCGCGGTAGCGGATCACCCGCGCGGGCGCGCCCGCCACCACCGCGCCGGGGGGCACGTCGGAGAGCACCACCGCGTTGGCCGCGATCAGCGCATGGTCGCCGATCGTCACCGGCCCCAGCACCACCGCGCCGGGGCCGACGTCCACATGCCCGCCCAGCCGCGGCGCGCCGCGGCGGCCGTAGTTGGTGCCCAGCGTCACGTTCTGGAACAGGATGCAGTTCGGCCCGATCACCGTGTCGGGATGCACCACCACCCCGGTCGGATGCGGCAGCATCAGCCCCCCCGCGATCGGCGTCTTCAGCGGCACCTCGACCGAGGTCACCGCCGACCAGAACCGGTGCGACAGCGCCCAGCGCTTCTTCGCCAGCCGCCCCAGCGGCCCGGTCCCGCAGGCCTGCCAGCGGCGGATCGCGCGCAGCAGCCGCCGGGCAGGGTCCCAGAACCGCCGCGGCCGCTCGCGCGTCCAGTCCGGCGTCTCGGCGGAGACCGCTCTCTCGGTCACGTCGGGGCTCCTGCGGCAGGGGAGGCGAGCGCGGGGCCTCGCGGGCGGCCTCGGTCAAGCATGGTCGGGCCGCCACAGGCTCAGCGCGTCCGGACCCAGCCGGCGCGTCTCCACGCAGCGCAGGCGCGCGGCCTCGGCCAGCCGCCCCAGCCCCAGCGGCCCCAGCGCCGGCAGCCCCTCGGCCCCGATGGCCGCGCCGCCGGAGAACAGCGCCAGCTCGTCCACCAGCCCGGCCGCCAGCAGAGCGCCCGCCAGCCGCCCGCCCCCCTCGCAGAAGGCGCGGGTGATCCCCGCCTCGGCCAGCGCCTCGAGCGCGGCGCGCGGATCGAGCAGCGCCGGCCCGCCGCCGCCGCCGGGGGCGGGGGGGATCGCCTGCAGGGTCAGGCCGCGCTCGCGCATCTCGGTCTCGCGGTGCGCCTCGGGGCCGTCGGGCGCGCCCACCGGCAGGTGCAGCACCAGCGCCGGCCGCGCGCCCGAGCCCAGCCGCGTGGCCGCGGCCAGGGTCAGGCGCGGGTCGAAGACGACGGGCAGGGGGGAGCGGTCCGCCATCCCCGGCAGGCGCACGTCCAGCGCGGGGTCGTCGGCGCGCACCGTGCCGATCCCCGCCAGGATCGCGTCATGCTCGGCGCGCATCAGGTGCACCCGGGCGCGGGCCGCCTCGCCGGTGATCCACTTCGAATCCCCCGAGGCGGTGGCGATGCGCCCGTCGAGCGAGGTCGCGAGCTTCAGCGTCAGCCAGGGCCGCCCGCGGCGGTGGCGCGACAGGAAGCCGGCGTTCATCGCCTCGGCCTCGGCGGCCAGCACCCCGGTCTCGACCGCCACCCCCGCCTCGCGCAGGCGGGCGAAGCCGCGCCCGTCGACCCGCGGGTCGGGGTCGCCCGCCGCGCAGACCACGCGCGCCACGCCCGCCGCGGCGAGCGCATCGGCGCAGGGCGGCGTGCGGCCGTGGTGGGCGCAGGGCTCGAGCGTCACGTAGACGTCGGCGCCGCGCGCCGCGCCCGGTCCGAACAGCGCCTCGGCCTGGGCCAGCGCCACGGTCTCGGCATGGGGGCGGCCCGAGGGCTGGGTGAAGCCCCGCCCCAGCGCCACGCCCCCCTTCACGATCACGCAGCCCACTGCGGGGTTGGGCGCGGTGCGCCCCACCGCGCGGCGCGCCATGCTCAGCGCGGCGCGCATCCAGCGCAGGTCCTGCTCGTCGGCCATGGTCGTTTCCGTGTCGGCGCCGGGGCGGCGTCAGGAGGGCGTCAGGGCTCCTCGCCCTTGGCGACGGGGCGCAGTTCGGCGACGAACTCCTCGAAGTCGTCGGCCTCCTGGAAGTTCTTGTAGACCGAGGCGAAGCGCACGTAGGCCACCGTGTCGATGCGCGCCAGCGCCTCCATCACGATCTGCCCGATCTCGTCCGAGGCGATGTCGACGTCGCCCTTGCTCTCGAGGCGGCGGACGATGCCCGAGATCATCTGCTCGATGCGCTCGATCTCGATGGGGCGTTTCTGCAGCGCGATGCGGATCGAGCGGGCGAGCTTGTCGCGGTCGAAATCCTCGCGCCGGCCGTTCTTCTTCACCACCACCAGGTCGCGCAGCTGCACGCGCTCGTAGGTGGTGAAGCGGCCGCCGCAGGCGGGACAGAAGCGACGGCGGCGGATCGCGACGTGATCCTCGGCCGGACGGCTGTCCTTCACCTGGGTTTCGGTGTTTCCGCAGAACGGGCAGCGCATATCGGTCCCTCTCGCGCATCGGACGCCGTCATTATAGGGGCGCCCCCAGCGGTTGGGTAGGCCCTGCGGGTCGGCGCGAGATATGCGTGTCCCGCCCGACTCAGGCGCCCCGCCCCGCGCCGACGCGCGCGCGCCGCGCCGACCCTGCGGGAGCGCGGCCCGACCCATGGAACGATTGCGCCCGGATCGTGGCGCGGATCCCGGCGCCCCGGGGCCTCCACGCGCCTGCGCGGGCGGGGCTCCGACGATGAAATCCCATCGGAGAAAGGATGCATTACAATGAATTGCGCCGCAAAACCGTTCGGGGCCGATCACGATCTTGCCGCAATCTGCGTTCCAGATTGACGCACTGGCAAGGCGGATACGCGTAGCGTCGTCCGTTGGGGACGCAGCGTTCGTCAGCGTCCGAGGACTTGCCGGGAAGGGCCATGGTCGTCCCCAGCGGCCATGGCCCGTTCCCTCGGAAGGCGCCCGCCCGACCCCAGCCGGGCGCGCCGAGACCCAAAGAGGGCGGCGCAGGGATGTCCTGCGCCGCCCTTCGCCTGCCGGCCGCCCGCCGCCCCGCCCGCCTGCGCGCCGCCGCGGAAGCGGCGCGGGCGGGGTCAGGGCGCGGGGATCACAGCGCGGGGTAGATCGGGAAGCGACGGCACAGCGCGATCGCCTCCTCGCGCACCGCGGCCTCGATCTCGGCGTCGCCGCCCTCGCCGGCCGCGGCCAGCCCGTCGACCACCTTCACGATCATCCGCGCGACCTGGCGGAACTCCTCCTCGCCGAAGCCGCGGGTGGTGCCGGCGGGGGCGCCCAGGCGGATGCCCGAGGTCACCATCGGCTTCTCCGGATCGAAGGGCACGCCGTTCTTGTTGCAGGTCACGTGGGCGCGGCCCAGCGCGATCTCGGCGGCCTTGCCGGTCACCTTCTTGGGCCGCAGGTCGGCCAGCATCAGGTGGTTGTCGGTGCCGCCCGAGACGATGTCGATCCCGCCCTTCATCAGCTCGTCGGCCATGGCGCGCGCGTTGGCCACGACCTGGTGGGCATAGGCGCGGAACTCCGGCCGCTGCGCCTCGCCGAAGGCCACGGCCTTGGCGGCGATCACGTGCATCAGCGGGCCGCCCTGCAGGCCGGGGAACACGGCCGAGTTGATCTTCTTGGCGATCGCCTCGTCATTGCACAGGATCATGCCGCCGCGCGGGCCGCGCAGCGACTTGTGCGTCGTCGTGGTCACCACGTCGGCATGGGGCACCGGCGAGGGATGCGCCCCGCCCGCGACCAGGCCCGCGATATGGGCCATGTCGACCATCAGATACGCCCCGACCTCGTCGGCGATCTTGCGGAACTCGGCCCAGTCCCAGACGCGCGAATAGGCGGTGCCGCCGGCCACGATCAGCTTGGGCTTGTGCTCGTGCGCCTTGGCGCGGATGTCGTCCATGTCGAGCAGGTTGTCCTGGGCGCGCACGCCGTAGGAGATCACGTTGAACCACTTGCCCGACATGTTGACCGGCGAGCCGTGGGTCAGGTGGCCGCCCGAGTTCAGGTCCAGCCCCATGAACGTGTCGCCCGGCTTCAGCAGCGCCAGGAACACCGCCTGGTTCATCTGGCTGCCGGAGTTGGGCTGCACGTTGGCGAACTTCGCGCCGAACAGGGCCTTGGCGCGCTCGATCGCCAGCTCCTCGGCGATGTCCACGAACTGGCAGCCGCCGTAGTAGCGCTTGCCCGGGTAGCCCTCGGCGTACTTGTTGGTCAGGACCGAGCCCTGCGCCTGCAGGACCGCGTAGCTGACGATGTTCTCGGAGGCGATCAGCTCGATCTCCTCGCGCTGACGACCGAGCTCCAGACCGATGGCCTTGAAGATCTCGGGGTCGCGCTCGGCGAGCGCCTGGGTGAAGAAGCCGGAATCGCGCGTGCTGGCGTCCATGTCGCGTCTCCTGTCTCGGGGCCCCGCTTCTGGGGGCACCTGCGGCCGGGGGTTCAGGGTTCCCGGCGTCCATACACCCCTGCGACGGGTTTGTCCCGTCCCGGAGGCGACGCTTCGCGCGCGCCCGGCGTCGCGGGGGCGCCGCCGCGTCGGGTTTCCGCGCCCCGGGGCCCTGCGCCCCGGGCCCTGCGCCCCGCGCCCCGGGCCCTGCGCCCCGCGCCCCGGGCCCTGCGCCCCGCGCCCGGCCCGCGACCCGCCCTGCGGCGCCCTCTCGCCGCAGGGCGGGTCCGCCCGTGGCGCTTGCGCGCCGGGGCGCGGGGGGTCATGGTCGGCCTCCCTCGGGCCCCGGGGGCCCGCCCCCCATCCCCTCTCCGCCATGTCCGAGCCCCCCGACCATGGACCCGATGCTGCTGCAGCCCCGCATCCACTTCGTGCGCTCCGACGCGCCGCAGGCGGTCGCGGCCTATGAGGGGCTGGTCGCCCGCTTCGGCCAGACCATGCTGCACGACGCCGACGTGATCGTGGCGCTGGGCGGCGACGGGCTGATGCTCGAGGTCCTGCAGGCCTCCCGCCGCGATCCGCGCCCGGTCTACGGCATGCACCGCGGCACCGTCGGCTTCCTGATGAACGACTACATCGAGGACGGGCTGATGGAGCGGCTGATGGCCGCCGAGGCCGCCGTCATCAATCCCCTGAAGATGACGGTCGAGTGCGACGACGGCGAGGTCCGCCAGGCCCACGCGATCAACGAGGTCAGCCTGCTGCGCGAGCGTCACCAGGCCGCCAAGATCCGGATCCTGATCGACGGCAAGGAGCGGATGTCCGAGCTGGTCTGCGACGGCGTGATGGTCGCGACCCCCGCCGGCTCCACCGCCTACAACTACTCCGCCCATGGCCCGATCCTGCCCATCGGGGCCGAGATCCTGGCCCTGACGCCGATCTCCGCCTTCCGCCCCCGGCGCTGGCGCGGCGCGCTGCTGCCCCGCCACGCCCGCGTGACGCTGGAGTGCCTCGACCCCGAGCGCCGCCCCGTCTCGGCCACCGCCGACAACGTCGAGGTGCGCGGCGCCCTGAAGGTGCATGTCGAGCTCGATCCCTCGATCTCCCACACCCTGCTCTTCGACCCCGGCCACGGCCTCGAGGAGCGGCTGATTCGCGAGCAGTTCGCGTGACCCTCGCCGGCCCCGCGCTGGTCCCCGATCCCGGCCTGCTGGCGGGATTCGTCGCGGTCTCGGCGCTGTCCATCGCGGTGCCGGGGCCCAACGTGGCGCTGATCCTGGCGCTCTCGGCCCGCGAGGGGCTGCGCGCGGGGCTGGCGGCGGCGGCCGGCACGACGCTGGCGCACGCCGGGCAGATCGCGCTGGTGGTCTTCGGGCTCGCCTGGATCGCCGAAGCCTGGGGCGCGGCCTTCGAGGTCCTGCGCTGGCTCGGCGTCGCCTGGCTGCTGTATCTCGGCGTGGGCCTGTGGCGCGAGGCGCGCCGCCCCGCGCCACAGGCCCCCCGTCAGGCCGCGCTGCGCGCCGCGCGCCGGGGCCTGCTGACCGGCCTCGCCAATCCCAAGAGCCTCGCCTTTCACGCGGCCTTCCTGCCGCAGTTCGTCGACGCCGCCGCCCCCGCGGGCCCGCAGCTCGCGCTGCTCGGCGCGGTCTACCTGGTCGTGGCGCTGGTCCTCGACTCGGGCTGGGCCTGCCTCGGCGCCGCCGGCGGCCGGGGGCTCGGCGCCGGCGCGCGCGCCTGGACGGCGCGCGGCTCGGCCGCGGCGCTGGTCGGCGGCGCCGCCTGGCTCGCCTTCGGCCGGCGGGCCTGAGCGCGGGGCAGGGCAGGTGGACGCCCTTCGCCCCTATGCGCCCGCCGACCGCGCCGCCTGCCTCGCGATCTTCGACGCCTGCACGCCCCGCTTCTTCGACCCCTCCGAGCGCCCGGCCTTCACGGCCTGGCTCGACGCCCCGCCCCCCGGCGCCGACCACCTCGTGATCGCGCGCGAGGGCGACGTCCTCGCCTGCGGCGGCTGGATGCGCGAGGGCGAGGCGGCGGTCCTGTGCTGGGGCATGGTCGCGCCCGCGCTGCACCGCCAGGGCCTCGGCCGCCGCCTGACGCTCGCCCGGCTCGCGGCGATGCGGCGGGCGCCGGGGGTGGCGCTCCTCAAGCTCGACACCACGCCGGCGAGCCGCGGCTTCTACGCGGGCCTCGGCTTCGAGGTCGTCGCCGTCACGCCCGACGGCTACGGACCCGGCCTCGACCGGGTGGACATGACCCTGCGCCCCTGAGCCCCGCCGCCCCGCGATCCCCCCCTCGCGCCACGCCGGGGTTGCAAGCGCGCCCGCGAGGCCGCAAACCCAAGGCTCCGGAGACAGGGAGAACGGCATGGCTCTGAGCCACGGCGAACAGGTCAGATGGTGGCTGGTGGGGCTCGCCGCGCTGCTCCTCTTCATGTGGGCCATGGCGGGGGTGCTGCTGCCCTTCCTCGCCGGCGCCGCGCTGGCCTATTTCCTCGATCCGCTGGCCGACCGGCTGGAGGCGCGCGGCTTCTCGCGCACGCTCGCCACCGCCACCATCACCATCCTGATGGCGACGCTGTTCATCGTCGCCATGCTGGTCCTGATCCCCGCCTTCATCGAGCAGGCCCGCGAGTTCATCGAGCAGGCCCCCGTCTACGCCGACGCCATCCGCGGCTTCGTCGAGCGGCGCTTCCCCGAGGTGCTCGACCAGGGCGGCGCGGTCGAGCAGGCGCTGGAGACGTTCAAGGGCCGGGCCGAGGAATGGTCGGTCGCGGCCCTGAAATCCGCCTGGACCGGCGGCCTCGCGGTGATCGACTTCGTGACCCTGCTGGTGATCACCCCGGTCGTCGCCTTCTACCTGCTGATGGACTGGGACCGGCTGACCGCCAAGATCGATTCATGGGTGCCCCGCGACCACGTCGGCACGGTGCGCGAGCTCGCCTCGCGCATCGACGGCGTGCTGGCGGGCTTCGTGCGCGGCCAGCTCACCGTCTGCGTGATCCTGGGGGCCTTCTACGCCACCGCGCTGATGGTCGTGGGCCTCCAGTTCGGGCTGGTGATCGGGCTCTTCGCCGGGCTGATCTCCTTCATCCCCTTCATCGGCTCGATCCTGGGCGGCGCGCTCTCGATCGGGGTCGCCCTGTTCCAGTTCTGGGACGATCCGATCATGATCCTCGCCGTCGCCGGCATCTTCCTGATCGGCCAGACGGTCGAGGGCAACTTCCTGACCCCCAAGCTGGTCGGCGGCTCGGTCGGGCTGCACCCGGTGGCGCTGATGTTCGCGCTGTCGGCCTTCGGCTCGCTGCTGGGCTTCACCGGCCTGCTGATCGCCGTGCCGCTCGCCGCCGCCATCGGCGTCATCGGCCGCTTCGCCATCGAGGAATACATGGAGGGCCGCCTCTACCGCGGCCACACCATCTACGAGCGCGAGCAGGGCCCCGCCCCCGCCCCCGCCGCCCCCGACGACCTCTCCGGCGCCCCCCTCGACCCCGACGAGCGGAGGTTCGGTCCGTGACGCCGCCGGTCCGCCAGCTCCCCCTCGACCTGCCGGTGCGCGCCGCGCGCGACCGCGAGAGCTTCTTCGTCTCCGACTCCAACGCGCTCGCCCTCGCCGCGCTCGACCGCTGGCGCGAGTGGCCCGACGGCCGCCTCGCCCTCGTCGGCCCCGAGGGCGCGGGCAAGACCCACCTCGCCGCGGTGTGGTCGCAGGAGACCGGGGCCCCGCGCATCGCCGCCGCCGAGCTGCCCGGCGCCGACCTGCGCGCGCTCCTGACCCACGGCGCGCTGGCGGTCGAGGACGCCGACCGGCTCGCGGGCCTCGACGAGGCCGAGCGCGCGCTCTTCCACCTCGTGAACCTCGCCGCCGCGCAGGGGGCGGCCCTGCTGCTGACCGGCCGCACGCCCCCCGCCCGCTGGCCGGTGGCGCTGCCCGACCTCGCCACCCGCCTCGCCGCCCTTCCCATCGCGCGCATCTCGCCCCCCGACGACCGCCTGCTGGAGGGGCTGGCGATGAAGCTGCTGGCCGACCGCCAACTGCTGGCCTCCGCCGACGCGGGCCTGCCGCGCTATCTCGCCACCCGCGGCCCCCGCTCGCACCGCGGGCTCGCCGAGACGGTGGCCGCCATCGACCGCGCCGCGCTGGCCGCCCGCTCGCGCCCCAGCCTGCGCCTCGCCGCCAAGGTGCTGCGCGAGGCCGAAACCCAGGGCCCCGCCGCATGAAACCGTCATCGAGATCCGCTAGACTGCGCATCATGCGAGCCGATTTCCTCAACGCGCCCTGCGCGCCCGCCGAAGACCACCGCCTGACCTTCGACCCCGAGGGGCCGGAGCGGTTCATCAACCGCGAGCTCAGCTGGCTGGGCTTCAACTGGCGTGTGCTGCAGGAGGCGGAGAACCCCAACCACCCGCTGCTGGAGCGTCTGCGGTTCCTGTCGATCTCCGGCGGCAACCTCGACGAGTTCTACACCGTGCGCGTCGCCGGCCTGCGCGGCCTGGTGCGCGGGGGCCTCGAGACCCAGTCCGCCGACGGCCTCACCGCCGCCCAGCAGCTCGAGCGCATCGACGAGGACGCCCGCGCCCTGATGGCCCGCCAGCAGGTGGTCTGGGGCGAGCTTGTGAAAGCCCTGAAGGCCGAAGGCATCCTGGTCCTCGACCGCCGCGCGCTGACCAGGGCCGACGTGGCGCTGGTCGAGAAGCACTTCCTCGAGCAGGTGTTCCCGGTCGTCACCCCTCTGGCGATCGACCCCGCCCACCCGTTCCCCTTCATCCCCAACGAGGGCTTCGCCCTGGCCCTCCAGCTCCGTCGTCTCTCGGACGACGAGCCGCTGGACGCGCTCCTGCCGGTCCCCCAGCAGGTCCGCCGCTTCATCCGCCTCGACGACGGCCGCAAGGGCGAGACGCGCTACCTCCCCCTCGAGGAACTGCTCAAGCTCTTCATCGACCGCCTGTTCCCCGGCTACCGTCTCGCCGGCCACGCCCTCTTCAAGGTCCTGCGCGACAGCGACCTCGAAGTGGAGGAAGAGGCCGAGGACCTGGTGCGCGAGTTCGAGACGGCGCTCAAACGCCGCCGCCGCGGCGAGGTGATCCGCCTCAAGATCGCCGCCGGGGCGCCCGCCGACCTCAAGGCGATGATCGCCGACGAGCTCGGCGTCGCCCGCCACGAGGTCGTGGACGTCGACGGCGTCATCGGCATCAAGGACCTCTCCGAGCTGGTCACCAAGGACCGCCCCGAGCTGCTCTTCCACCCCTACACCCAGCGGATGCCGGAGCGGGTGAAGGACTTCCAGGGCGACATCTTCGCGGCGATCCGCCAGAAGGACATGCTGCTCCACCACCCCTACGAGTCCTTCGAGATCGTGGTGCGCTTCCTCCAGCAGGCCGCCCGCGACCCCGACGTGGTGGCGATCAAGCAGACCCTCTACCGGACCTCCAAGGATTCTCCGATCGTCGCCGCGCTTTGCGAAGCCGCGGAAGATGGGAAATCCGTCACCGCGCTGGTCGAGCTCAAGGCCCGCTTCGACGAGGCCGCCAACATCCGCCAGTCCCGCCAGCTGGAGCGCGCGGGCGCCCAGGTCGTCTACGGCTTCATCGACTGGAAGACCCACGCCAAGGTCTCGATGGTGGTGCGCCGGGAGGGCGACCAGCTGGTCACCTACACCCACTTCGGGACCGGCAACTACCACCCGATCACGGCCAACATCTACACCGACCTCTCGCTCTTCACCTGCGAGCCGACGCTGGGCCGCGACGCGGCGCGGCTCTTCAACTTCGTCACCGGCTACGCCGAGCCCGAAGGGCTGGAGGCGCTGAAGCTCTCCCCCCGCTCGCTCAAGCAGCACATCCTCCACGCCCTGGAGCGCGAGATCGAGCACGCCCGCGCCGGCCGCCCCGCCCATGTCTGGGTCAAGGTCAACTCGATCATCGACCCCGAGGTGATCGACGCGCTCTACGCCGCCTCCCGCGCGGGCGTGAAGATCGACATCGTCGCCCGCGGCATCTGCGGCCTGCGCCCCGGCGTCCCGGGCCTGTCGGAGAACATCCGCGTCAAGTCGATCATCGGCCGGTTCCTCGAACACTCCCGCATCGTGTGCTTCGGCAACGGCCACGGCCTGCCGTCCCGCGAGGCGGAGGTCTGGATCTCGTCCGCCGACTGGATGGGCCGCAACCTCAACCGCCGGGTCGAGACGCTGGTCCCGATCCTCAACCCCACCGTCCACGCCCAGATCCTCGAGCAGGTGATGGCCGCCAACCTGCGCGACGAGGCGCAGAGCTGGGTCCTCCAGCCCGACGGCCACTGGCTGCGCGCGGTCACGCCCGAGGGGGGCGAGCCGTTCTCGGCGCACGAGTTCTTCATGACCCACCCCTCCCTCTCCGGCCGGGGCCGGGCGGGCGCCGAGGATGCGCCCCGCCTGCTCCCCGCCCCGGGCGAAACGGCGTTGGGCAAGGCCGGGGACGTGGCGGCGGCCGAGTGACCGCCGCTTCGCGTCCTGTCTGAAGATCGGCCGGCAAGCCATTGCCCGATAAATCGGAAACCCGCCGCAACGCCCGCCGCCACGCGGCGCGGGCCGGCGCTTCGCGCGCCGTCTGCGGTCCCGCCTGCAAGCCCCTGTCGCGCAAGCGGAACCCGCGCCGCCCGGCCGGGCGCCCCGATTGCGGCGCCGCAGCGCAGGCGGGACCGTTCTCCCTTGACCCATCGCCCGCGCCGTGCGAGCGACGGAACGCGACGGCGGCGGAGGAGCG
This sequence comes from Albimonas pacifica, assembly GCF_900113695.1. Taxonomy (GTDB): domain Bacteria; phylum Pseudomonadota; class Alphaproteobacteria; order Rhodobacterales; family Rhodobacteraceae; genus Albimonas; species Albimonas pacifica. The sequence goes on from NZ_FOQH01000006.1 coordinate 311,055, forward strand.
CGCATGAGCGAGCCCAGGCGACAGTCCCGTTCGGGCGCCCAGGCGGGCGTGGCGAGCGTCGGATCGGCCAAGCGCGGACACGCCCGGGTAGGCGTGGTCGACGTCGGCTCGAACTCCGTGCGGCTGGTGGTCTACGAGGCGCTCTCGCGCTCGCCCGCCTATTTCTTCAACGAGAAGGTGCTCTGCGGCCTCGGCGCCGACCTCGGCTCCACCGGCCTGCTCTCGGCCCCGGGCAAGGAGCGCGCGCTCAAGGCCCTGGCCCGCTTCGCGGCGCTGGCGCGGGCGATGGACATCGACGTGCTCGACGGCGTCGCCACCGCCGCGGTGCGCGAGGCCGCCGACGGCGCCGAGTTCGTCGAGCAGGTGGAGCGCGAGACCGGCCTGCGTCTGCGGGTGGCCACCGGCGAGGACGAGGCCCGCCTCGCCTCCCAGGGCGTGCTGATGGGCTGGCCGGAGGCCGACGGGCTGGTCGCCGACCTCGGCGGCGCCTCGCTGGAGCTCTCGCGCGTCGGGCTGGGGCAGGTGGGCCGCGGGGTGACCCTGCCGCTCGGCCCCCTGCGCCTGATCGGGATCGAGGGCGGGGCGCCCGCGCAGGACGCGCTGATCGACGCCTCCTTCTCCTCGGTGCGCGGCATCCTCGGCGCGCCGGGGGGGCGGATCTACCTCGTCGGCGGCTCCTGGCGCGCGCTCGCCAAGCTGCACATGACCCGCATCGGCTACCCGATCCAGGTGCTGCACGAGTTCGAGCTCAGCTCGGAGGAGATGCTGGGCCTCGCCGAGGAAGTCGCCGCCATGTCGCCCGAGACCCTGTTCAAGGAGATGTCCTCCTCGCGCGACCGCATCGCCGTGACGCCGATGGGCGCGCGGGTGCTCGCCGGCCTGATCCGGGCCGCGAAGCCCGCCCGCGTCGCCGTCTCCGCCTTCGGCCTGCGGGAGGGGGTGCTCTACGAACACCTCCCCGAGGCGCTGCGCCACCAGGACCCGCTGCTCTCCGCCTCCCGGCAGATGGAGCGGCGGCTGTCGCGCTTCCCCGGCTTCGGCGCCGAGCTCGCGGCCTTCGTGTGGCCGCTGTTCCCCAACGCCTCGCTCGCCCGCCGCCGCCTGATCGAGGCGGCCTGCGTGCTCAACGACGTCGCCTGGAACGCCCACCCCGACTACCGCGACCAGGCGGTGTTCGAGAGCGTCTACCGCGCCAACCTCTCGGGCATCGGCCATGCCGAGCGCGCCTGGATCGGGGCGGCGCTGCGCTATCGCTACAAGTCCGGGGGCGGGGGCCGGCCCGCGGCGCCGGCGCTGGCGCTGCTCTCGGAATCGGAGCAGGCCGAGGCGCGCCTGCTGGGCCGCACCATCCGGCTGGGCGCGATGCTGACCGGCTCCGCGCCCGGGGTGCTGCCGCTGTGCTCGCTCTCGCTCGACCCCGACGCCCTGACCCTGCGCCTGCGCGGCGCCGCCGGGGCGCTGGCGGGCGAGGTGGTCGAGAAGCGCCTCGCCTCGGTCGCCGACACCGTCGGCCGCCCGCCGCGCCTGCTGATCGAGGACGACGCCGCCGCCGCCGCGGGCTGACGCCGCGCCGAGCCGTCCCGCGCGCCGACGCCCCGCCGGCCGGGCTTCGACAGGCGTTTCCGACGACCGCCGCGCCCCCGCCGGGCGCCGTGCGCGTCAGCCCAAGCCCTTGCCGCCGCGTCGGAAAAACCAAAGGCCCGCGAATCGCGGGCCTTTGCTCTCCTCCCCAGACTTGCGCCGGTGTCGTTCTGGTGGCGATTTTATCAACAGGGACGGCCCGCGCAACAAAATTGCGATTTCGGACGCCTCTCGAAAGAATGTTCCACATGTGTCCGCTGCGGGCGCGAAGGGAGCGCCCCGCTTCCGCCCCCGCTCTTCGCGCCTGCAGCGCGCCCGCGGCCCGCCCTGCGGGCCTTCCGGCGGGCCCGACGATTCGCCCCGCGCCCCGCGCCCCTGCGCAGGCGCGCCATTGCGCGGACCGCCCGCATCCCCTAGTCATCCGCCCTGCGCGCGCTCCGCGCGCCCTGATGCTCCCGCGCGCGGGCGAGTTCCGCGCGACGCCGTCGTCGAAGGGACCCCGATGCGCCTGAGCCGCTACTTCCTGCCCGTTCTCAAGGAAACGCCTGCCGACGCGCAGATCGCCTCGCACCGGCTGATGCTGCGCGCGGGCATGATCCGCCAGCAGGCCGCCGGCATCTACTCGTGGCTGCCGATGGGCTTCAAGGTGCTCCGCCGCCTCGAGCAGATCGTGCACGAGGAGCAGCAGCGCGCCGGGCACATCCCCCTGCTGATGCCCACCCTCCAGCCCGCCGACCTGTGGCTGGAGAGCGGCCGCTACGACGCCTACGGCAAGGAGCTCCTGCGCATCCGCGACCGCCACGACCGCGACATGCTCTACGGGCCGACCAACGAGGAGATGATCACCGACATCTTCCGCGGCTACGTCGGCTCCTACAAGGCGCTGCCGCTGACGCTCTACCACATCCAGTGGAAGTTCCGCGACGAGGTCCGCCCCCGCTTCGGCGTCATGCGCGGGCGCGAGTTCCTGATGAAGGACGGCTACAACTTCGACCTCACCTACGAGGACGCCATGCACGCCTACAACCGGCACATGGTCTCCTACCTGCGCACCTACGAGCGCATGGGGCTGAAGGCGATCCCGATGCGCGCCGACAGCGGCCCCATCGGCGGCGACGACACGCATGAGTTCCTGGTGCTGGCCGACACCGGCGAGTCCGAGGTCTTCTACGACCGCGCCGTCACCGACCTGACGCTGGGCCGTCGCGAGATCGACTGGAACGACCGCGCCCAGCTCGAGGCGATCAAGGCCGAGTGGACCACCCCCTACGCCCGCACCGACGAGACCCACGACGAAGCGCTCTACACCCAGATCCCCGAAGACCGCCGCGTGAAGGGCCGGGGCATCGAGGTCGGCCAGATCTTCTACTTCGGCACCAAGTACTCCGAGCCGATGGGCGCCGTGGTCACCGACGAGAGCGGCGCGCGGGTGCCGGTCCACATGGGCTCCCACGGCATCGGCGTCTCCCGCCTGGTCGGCGCGCTGATCGAGGCGAACCACGACGACAAGGGCATCATCTGGCCCGAGAGCGTCGCCCCCTTCGGCGCGGGCATCGTCAACATGAAGCCCGGCGACGCCGCGGTGGACGCGACCTGCGGCGAGCTCTACCAGGCCCTGACCGCGGCCGGCGTCGACCCGCTGCTCGACGACCGCGACGAGCGGGCGGGCGCCAAGTTCGCCACCATGGAGCTGATCGGCCTGCCCTGGCGGATCACCGTGGGCCCGCGCGGCCTCGCCGAGGGCAAGGTCGAGCTCACCTGCCGCCGCACCGGCGAGACCGAGGCGCTTTCGCCGCAGGCCGCCGCCTCGAAACTGGCGGAAATCTGGAGCGCTCTCTGATCCTCCGACGCCTGTCCTGCGGGACGGGGTTCCGGCCGACGAGGGGGGGAACCCCCTCGCCGCCCGGGCCGGGCCTGCGCCCGGCGGGGTTCACGGACGCAGACGGGAGAACCCGATGAGCGACGCCGCAGACCGCGGCCGGCCGAGGGGCGCGCCCCCGTTCGCCGCCCACGAATGGATGATCGCCTGGCGCTACATGCGCGCGCGCAGGCGCGAGGGCGGCATCTCGGTGATCGTGTGGTACGCGCTCGTCGGCGTGGCGCTGGCGGTGGGCACGCTGATCGTGGTGATGGCGGTGATGGTCGGCTTCCGCGCCGAGTTCACCGACCGCATCCTCGGCGCCGAGGGCCACGTGAAGTTCTACGCGGCCCCCGTGCGCGACGCGAACGGGAACGTGATCCGCTCCATCGAGGACTACGACGCCATGACCGCCCGCGTGGCCGAGGTCCCGGGCGTGATCCGCGCCGCCCCGATGGTCGAGGCGCAGGCGCTGGTCTCCAAGGGCTCCGCCAACGCCGGCGCGCTGGTCCGCGGCGAGCGGCTGGAGGACCTGCGCGACCTTCCCTACGTGGCGAACCCCGAGGAGGCGCTCGGCGCGCTCGACGACCTTCCCCGCGGCATCGCCATCGGCTGGGGCGTGGCGCAGGAGCTGGGCGTGGACGTGGGCGACCGCGTCTCGATGATCCTGCCCGGCGGCCAGACCACCCCCTTCGGCACCGCGCCGAAGGTGAAGGGGTTCGAGGTCGTCTACATCTTCCGCATCGGGCGCACCGACGTCGACAAGACCCGCGTCTACATGACCTTCGAGGCGGCCCAGGACTTCTTCAACCGCGGCGACGCGGCCGACCAGGTGGAGGCCATCGTCGAGGACCCCCAGGCCCTGGGCTCGCGCGCCTCGCGCTCCGAATTCGACCAGCGCCTCGCCGCCGCCGCCGGCCCCCGCGCGATCGTGTGGAGCTGGAAGGACGCCAACGGCGCCTTCCTCTCGGCGCTGGATACCGAGCGGGCGGTGATGTTCATGATCCTCTCGCTCGTGGTGCTGATCGCGGCGCTCAACATCATCTCCGGCCTGGTGATGCTGGTGAAGAACAAGGGCCGCGACATCGGCATCCTGCGCACCGTGGGCCTGACGCAGGGGGCGATCCTGCGGGTCTTCTTCCTCTGCGGCGCGGGCATCGGCACGCTGGGCACGCTGATCGGCGTCGGCCTCGGCATCCTCTTCGTGATCTACATCGACCCGATCTTCGACGTGGTGAACTTCTTCGCCGGCGGCGGCATCTGGGACCCCGAGATCCGCATGCTGACCAAGTTCCCCGCCGTCCTGCGCTGGGAGGACGTGGCCTCGGCCGCCGGCCTCGCCCTGGCGCTGAGCTGGTTCATCACCTTCTTCCCGGCGCGCAAGGCCGCGCGCCTGCATCCGGTGGAGGCGCTGCGCTATGAGTGACCCCACCCCCGGAGCCGCCCCCGAAACCAACTCCGAAACCGCCCCCGGACCCGCCGCGCTGGAACTGACCGACGTCGAGCGCGTCTACTCCCAGGGCCTCGCCGAGGAGGTCCGCGTCCTCCACGGCGCCTCCCTGCGCATCGCGGCCGGCGAGGTGGTGGCGCTCGTCGCCCCCTCCGGCTCGGGCAAGTCCACGCTCCTGCATATCGCGGGGCTGCTGGACCGGGCCGACGGCGGCGCGGTGCGCATCGCGGGGACCGAGACGGCGGGCCTCTCCGACGGCCGCCGCACGGCGATCCGTCGGCGCGACGTCGGCTTCGTCTACCAGTTCCACCACCTGCTGCGGGAGTTCTCGGCCGCCGAGAACGTGGCCCTGCCGATGCGCGCCGCCGGCGCCTCGCGCCGCGCCGCCGACGCCCGCGCGGCCGAGCTGCTGGAGGCGGTGGGCCTCTCGCCCCGCGCCTCCCACCGCCCCGCCGAGCTCTCGGGGGGCGAGCAGCAGCGCGTCGCGATCTGCCGGGCGCTGGTCAACCGCCCGCGCCTGCTGCTGGCCGACGAGCCCACCGGCAACCTCGACCCCGGCACCTCCGAGATGGTGTTCGAGCTGCTCGCCGGCCTCGCCCGGACCGAGGGCCTCGGCGCGCTGGTCGCCACCCACAACCTCGAGCTCGCCGCCCGCATGGACCGGGTGCTGCGCCTCGACGGCGGCCGGGTGGTCGCGGGCTAGCGCCGGGACAAGGACAGGGGCGGGGGCAGGCCGCCCCCCCCGGAACGCGAGACGCCCGGGCCGCGAGGCCCGGGCGTCGTCGTCTCCGCGCCAGGGGCTCGGCCCCTCACTTGTCCTCGTCGCGCTCCATGCGCTCGCGCAGGGCGGCGAGGGCGGAGAAGGGCTTCTTCTTCTCGCCCGCGGTCTCCTCCTCCTCAGCCGGCGCCCCGCCGACCCCCTCGAAGCGCGCGCCGGGCGCGCGCGGATAGGGGTCGATCGCCAGCGCCACCGCCTCCGAGGCCATCTCGGCCGGGTCCAGCCGCGTGCCCAGCGGCTCGGGCGGATCCTCGTCCTCGTTGGGGGCGATGTCGCCGATGCCCGCGGGCTCGACGCCGGGCAGGAACAGGCGCGAGAACGGCTCCTCGATCTCCTGGGCGATGTCGACCAGCGTCACCACGCAGGGCTGCGTCACCCGCGCCCGCGCGAGGCCGGAGACGCGCCAGCCGTCGCCGGCGGGGCGGATCTGCGCCTCGAAGGACATCCGGCCCACGGCGGCGACGCCGAAGCGGCGGGCCAGCGCCGCGCGCTCGGCCGAGTCGGCCTTCTGGGCCAGCGTGATCCCCTCGGTCCCCAGATCGGCGATCCGCACGGGACGCGAGAACTCCGGCGCGGGACCGGCGCCGGGAGCGGACTGGGACAGGGGCGGGGAGGCGGGGGGTCGCATGTCGGAAGAGATCCTTCGCACTCGCGCATCGGGCCGCGCGGCCCGGTCCGGCGCCAGGCGCCCGGCGGGGACCCCTCCGGCCGGCCCGGAAAATCCGGGACCGTCGGGGGAGCCTTCGCGGAGCCTGTCGCGGCCTCGGGCGGGACGCGTCGCGGCGGGGCCGCTTGAACTGCAAACATGCGCGCGCTAGGCAGTGGCTGCAAGCGGCGAGCGCGCCGATTTCCGAGGCCCCTGCGGAAGGCCGGCCCCGGGTCCCGGCGCGCGGGCTTGCGAAGTCTGGCCCACCGCCGGGTCGTCGGGAGAGCTGTCGAGCATGCGCCGCGCACATCTGAACCGCCTCGAAGCCAAAGCGCCGCGCCGCGCGCGCGCCCTGCTGGCGGGCGCCGCCGCGCTCGCCGTCCTGGCCGCCTGCGAGCCGATCGTGCGCGTGCACGGCTACGCCCCCCAGGACGCCCAGATCGAGCAGATCCAGGTCGGCGTGGACGGCCCCGGCGCGGTCGCCCAGAAGATCGGCCGCCCCTCGACCGGCGGCGTGGTGCGCGACAACACCTGGTACTACGTCTCCGCCCGGACCGAGGCGATGGCCTACAACTCGCCCGAGATCGTCGAGCGCCGCGTGGTGGCGGTGCATTTCAGCGACGACGCGCTGGTCGAGGGCGTGGACGTCTACGGGCTCGAGGACGGGCGGGTGATCAACCTCGCCACCCGCACCACGCCCACCTTCGGGCGCGAGCTGACGGTGCTCGAGCAGCTCTTCGGCAACATCTCCAACGTCGGCTCGACGCTGGCCGAGGGCTTCAACGAATAGCCGCCCGCCCGCAGGCGGCGCCGGCACGAAAAAAGGCGCGCTCCGCAGGGGGCGCGCCTTTCGCCTGTCCGGGAGGCGGGCCGCCGCCGGGGGCCGGGCCCGCTCAGCCCGCCTCCGGCCGGCGCAGGGCGAACCAGATCAGCGCGCCGCCGGCCAGCGTCAGGAACGGGATCATCGCCACGTTCACCGCCGCCCAACCGGTCTGCGGATCCCCGCCCAGGCAGTTCATCAGCCCGCCCGAGCTCAGCGAGGCCAGCGTCACCAGCCCGAAGACGCAGAAGTCGTTCATCCCCTGCACGCGCGAGCGTTCCTCGACCGAATGCGCCCCCGCCAGCATCGTGGTCGCGCCGATGTAGCCGAAGTTCCAGCCGATCCCGAGCAGGAACAGCGCCACGTAGAAGTTCGCCAGCTCCACCCCCGCCAGCCCCGCGAGGCCCGCGCCGGCGAGGATCACGAGACCCGCGGCGATCACCTTCTCGACCCCGAAGCGGTTGATGACGTGGCCGGTGAAGAAGCTGGGCAGGAACATCGCCAGCACGTGCACCATCACCACGTCGGCCGCGTCCCCCTGGCCGAAGCCGCAGCCCACGACCGCCAGCGGGGTGGAGGTCATCACCAGGTTCATCAGCGCGTAGCTGACCATGCCGCAGATCATCGCCACCAGGATGCGCGGCGTGCGCAGCAGCTGCGGCACGCTGCGCCCGCGGGGCGCGTCCGCCGCCCGCGGCGCAGGCCGCGGCGCGTCGAGCGCGAGGAACAGCAGCGACCCGACCAGGTTCAGCCCGATCACCACCACATAGGCCCCCGCGAAGGGCACCGGCGCCAGCGCGTCGGAGGTGGCCTTGACCAGCTGCGGCCCCAGCACCGCCGCCGCCAGCCCCCCCGCCATCACCCAGGAGATCGCCTTGGGCCGGAAGGTCTCGCTGGCCGCGTCCGCGGCGGCGAAGCGGTAGAAGGCCTGCGCCGACATGTAGACGCCCGTGCACAGCGCGCCGGCGAGGAACAGCGCGAAGCTGTCGAGAAACAGCGCCAGCGCGCAGAGGCTCGAGCCGACCGCGCCCCCCGCCGCGCCCGCGAAGAACCCCGCCCGCCGCCCGAACCGCCCCATCAGCGCCGAGACGTTGGGCGCCGAGATCATCGAGCCCAGCACGATCAGCGAGATCGGCAGCGTGGCGAGGCAGGCGATCGGGGTCAGCATCTGCCCCGCCAGCCCGCCCAGCACGAAGTTCACGGGCATCTGCGCGCCCAGGATCGCCTGGGCGAGGAACAGGACCGCGACGTTGCGCTTGGCGCGGCGATCGTCGGGAACGGAGTCGGGAGAGGATGAGGCGACCATGGCCGCCCCTCATAGATCGCCCCGCCGCCCCCGCCAAGCGCCGCCGCGCCGCGCCTGAGCCTCCGGGCCGCGACCCGCGGGCGCGGCGCAGCGGTCACTCCGCCCGGGTCCAGACCTGGGCGCGGCAGAACACCAGCACGCAGCCCTCGACCGTCAGCCCCGCGGGGGTCAGGGCCATCGTCGAGTCGTAGGTCTTGTCGTCGTCGGGGGCCCAGATCGTGCCGTCCTCCCAGGCCGCCTCGCCCTGAGGGACCATGTCGGCGATGATCAGCCGGCCGATGTGGGGATAGTCGGGCCTCGGCCCCTCGGGCGTGATCGCGCGCAGGATCTCGCCGCAGGTGCGGGCCGGATCGTCGGCGCAGGGGCCGATCCCGACCTCGAGATAGGCCCCGTCCGCGTTGGCCTCGGTCCGCCAGGTCCCGTCGGCGGGGCCGGCCAGCGCCGCGGGCGCCGCCAGCGCCGCCAGGCCCGCCAGGATCGTTGCGCGCATCTCGACCTCCCGTTCCGCGTCTCGCCCGTGCAGGCTGGGCGCGCGGGGGCCGGGGGTCAAGCTCAGCCCGCGCGCCGCTCCCCGGCCGCCGCCGCGCCCTCGACCTGGGTCAGCATCCGCGGCACGAAGGACTCCGAGAAGCCGGCCAGGAAGCTCCAGATCATCAGCAACGAGACGTCGGCGTTGGGGATCAGCTCGCCGAAGGTCCGGGCATGGCCCTCGCCCCCGCCCTCGCCCCCGGCGCCGGCGCCGATCCGCGCGAAGGCCAGGTTGTCGAGGTCGGGGATCGCCACGCCCTGGATCAGCCCCGTCTCGAAGAAGAAATAGACGATCGCCGCCCCGCCGCCGCCGACCATCAGCCGCGCCGCGATCTGGGAGACGGAGGCCATCGTCTTCATCGCCTCGATGCTGACCGCCGTCACCTTGCGCGAGCCGACCAGCGCCGAGAACGAGGCGCCGAACAGCCCCGCCGCGATCGCCGTCACCAGGCCCGAGTAGCCGCCCCCCACGCCATAGGTCCAGCCCATCGGCATCACCACGCCGATGTTGAGGAACAGCGCCAGCAGGAACACCCCCAGCGCCCCCACGCACACCAGATTCAGCCGCTCGCGGTAGAGCGCGGCGAGCTCGCGGATCTGGGTGCGCTCGGTCTTGTCCCACTGGCGCGCGGAGACCAGGCGCAGCAGCACCCCGCGCGCCTCCGGCTCGTCGAAGGGGGCGGCGCCGAGCAGGGTCTCGGCCGCCTTCGCCAGCGCCTGCCGCTCGGGGTCGTCTGACCCCGCCTGGCCGGCGGCGCGCCGCGCGAGCTCGGCCCGCAGCTCCGAGGTGGGCAGGTTGCGCACGATCAGCTGCTCGGCCCGGTAGGCGGCCGCCCAGCTCAGCGCCTCGTCGGGGGCGTCGGGGTCGCGCCCGGCGGCGAGGATCGCCTCCGCCTCCCGGTGGGCGGCCAGGCCCGGCGCGTCGTCGGGGCCCGGCGCGCACATCCCGTGCTGGACGCAGAGGTTCACGTAGAGCTGGCGCAGCATCGCGAGGTTGGAGGGGTCGAGCCGCGGCCGCCGCCGCGCCGCCGCCGCCGTCGCCGCGACCGCCGCCGCCGGGCTGGGAGGCGCCGCGCCGGGCGCCCCCCGGCCCGCGCCGTCGCCGGACGCCTGCAGGCCTGCGCCGGGCGTCTCCGGGCCTGCGCCGGGCGTCTCCGGGCCTGCGCCGGGCGCCTCCGGGCCTGCGCCGGACGGGGCCGCCTCTCCCTCGGACGTCTCCGGGCCGGGCTTGCTGGTCGCCACGCCGATCTCCCCCCTCATCGTGTCACGTAACGTCAGCCTAACGAGGGGGGCGGGCCCGCGCGAGTCCTTCGTTCCCGCGCCCGCGCCCATGCTCCGAAACGCCGAACGCCCCGGCCGGGGACCGGGGCGTTCGGCACGTCGCGTCGATCCGCGCGCCCCGCGCCGGCAGGCCGGCGCCCCTCCCGGCCCCGAGGTCCGGGGCGGGGGGGCAGGGCGCCTCTGCGCGGCGCGGCGGGCGTGCGCGGCGGCGGGTCCCGGCCGACGCCGGGGCGAGGCTCAGCCGCGGCGGCGGCGGCGGCCCTCGCGGCCGGCGCGGGCGCCGGCGGGGGCCTCGCCCTCGGGCGTCGGCTCGCGGTTGGCGCGGATCCAGGCCATGCCGTGCGGGTCGTGGTTCATCAGCAGGTTGGCGGCGCGGATCGCCTCCATCTCCTGCGGTCGCACCGGGTTCATGATCGCCGAGGTCATCCCCGCCCCGATCGCCATCGGCAGAAACGCCGCGTTGATCCCGTGGCGGTTGGGCAGGCCGAAGCTGACGTTGGACGCCCCGCAGGTGGTGTTCACCCCCAGCTCCGCCCGCAGCCGGCGCACCAGCGCGAACACCTGCTGGCCCGCGGTCGCCATCGCCCCGATCGGCATCACCAGCGGATCGACCACGATGTCATGGGCGGGAATGCCGAAATCCGCCGCCCGCTCGACGATCTTCTTCGCCACCGCGAAGCGCACCTCCGGATCCTCGGAGATGCCGGTGTCGTCGTTGGAGATCGCCACCACCGGCACGTTGTATTTCTTGACCAGCGGCAGCACCAGCTCCAGCCGCTCCTCCTCGCCGGTGACCGAGTTCAGCAGCGGCCGGCCGTTGGCGGCCTTCAGCCCGTTCTCCAGCGCGCCGGGGACCGAGCTGTCGATGCACAGCGGCACGTCCACCACCGCCTGCACCTTCTCGATCAGCGCCGTCATCAGCATCGGCTCGACGAAGTTGTTGTCGGCGTAGCGCGGGTCCGCCTCCATCTTGTTGGAGAACACCGCCCCCGAGTTGATGTCGAGCACCATCGCCCCGCAGGCCACCTGCTCCAGCGCGTCCTTCTCGACGGTGGTGAAGTCGTCCATCTCCAGCTCGGCCGCCAGCTTCTTGCGGCCGGTGGGATTGATCCGCTCGCCGATCACGCAGAACGGCTCGTCGAAGCCGATCACGACGGTCTTCGACTGGGACTCGACGACGGTGCGGGTCATGGGGCGTCCTCGGACAGGCCCCGGGCGGGGCGTTGCGTCAGGGCTGGGCAGGGGAGGGCGGTCCCCCGCGCGTCGGAGGGGGACGGTTAGCACGACGGCGCGGCAGGCGTCAGCCCCCGCCCCCGCGCGCGGCCGCTCAGGCGTAGGCGGCCGAGCGGCCCGAGGCGCCGGCCTCGGTGGTGTATTCGGCGGTCTTGCCGATGCCGCCCAGCGGGAAGAAATGCACCTGCTCGATCTGCAGGGCGGGGTCGGCGGCCCGGGCGGCGGCGATGTCGGCCAGCACCCGGTCGGGGGTGAAGGGCAGCATCAGCTTGGTCACGTCCGCGGCCCGCTTCTGCAGCACCTGGACCGAGGGGCCCACGCCGCAGGTCAGGGCGTACTTGATCAGGGTCTGCAGCTTGGCGGGGCCGGCGACGCCCACGTGGATCGGCAGGTCCACGCCCGCCTCCCGCAGGCGCCCGGCCCAGGCGACAACCGGGCCCGCCTCGAAGACGAACTGGGTGGCGATCGCCATCGTGGCGTCGGTCCGCTCGGAGAAGGCCTGCTTCCACTTCAGCGCGGCCATGACGTTGGCCTCCGACCCGTCGGCGTCGATGTCCCTGTTGCCCTCGGGGTGGCCGGCGACATGCAGGCGCGTGAAGCCCGCGGCGTCGAACAGCCCCGTCTCCATCAGCTGCATCGAGCAGTGGAACGCGCCGCGCGGCTGCGCCACGCCCCCGCCCAGCAGCAGGGCCGAGCGCACGCCCGCCTCGTCGCGGTAGCGCGCGATCCAGTCGGCCAGCGCCGCCTTCGAGGGGATCGAGCGGGCGGGGAAATGCGGCATCGCCTCGAAGCCCTCGGCCGTGATGCGGCGCGCGGTCTCGACCATGTCCTCGATGGGCGTGCCGTCGATATGGGCGACGTAGACCCGGGTGCCGCGGGGCAGGATCTCGGCGAAGCTCTCGACCCTGGCGGCGGTGCGCGGCATCACCTCGATCGAGAAGCCGCGGATCATGTCGGCGATCCGCGCCGCCTCGGACAGCGGAGCCCTGGACGCCTGGCGCGTGCGCCGCGCGAAGAAATCGATGACCTTCGACATGCCCGTCTCCCTTCCGATGGCGGCCGACGCTCCCTGCGCCGGCCCGATGATGCCTCGCCGGGGTTTCCGCCCGGTTCAGCGATGTGGTTTCCGCCCGCGGCGGGCGCCTCAGGCCGGCTCCCAGCCGTCGTTGGCGATCAGCGCCCGGATCCGCCCGGCGTCGTACTCGGCCTCGAGCCGCGCGGCCTCCGCCTCGGCCGCCGCCGCGTCGCTCTCGGCCTCGACCTCGTAGGGCGCCGCGCGCCGCCACTCGGCCAGGTAGGCGTCGGAGTCCTTCGCCCCGACCTTCATCGCGCAGCGGTCGATCGCCTGCTCGAAGCGCTCGGGCAGCGGGCGTTTCGCGCCGCCGCGCCGGCCCTTGCCCGCGATCACCTGGGCGGGGATGTCCCGCCACCAGACCACCGTCACCTGCGTCAAACCCGTCTCCTTCCGGCGGGGCGTTCCGCTCCGGAACCAGCCCGCCTGCAAGGCCCCGGATACGCCCTCGCCGGGCGCGGGCGCATCTTGGGAGCGACTGGGCGAAGCTGAAACGCGACATCGGTTCGCGTCGCAAACACGCCGCGGGCGCAACGGCTTGCCGCACCTGCGGGCGGATGTCGCGAACGGCGCGCAAGGCGTCGCGAAACCCGGCCGGCCCCGCGCCCGCCGCCCGGGCTCCGCCCCCGCCGCCGCCCCGCGGCCCGGGCTGCGCGCGGCAGGGATTCGGCCCCGCCCCCGCGACGGTCCGTTCCCCGCGGCGCCGCAAACGGCCGTTGAAGCGTCGCCTCCCAGATCGTAAGAAGGTCGGACGCCTTGCGCCCATCCGGGGCGCGGGAAGGCCGCGCTTCGCCGCGCCCCTGCCAGAGGAGCTGCATCGTGACGGACAAGACCGGCCGACGCCTGTCGATTTCCTTCGAGTTCTTCCCCCCGGCCACGCCGGAGGGGGCGATGCGGCTGTGGCGGTCCGTCGAACGTCTGGCCCCGCTGGCGCCCGACTACGTGTCCGTGACCTACGGCGCCGGGGGCACCACCCGCGACCGCACCCGCAACGCGATCAAGGCGATCCTCGAGCGCGCGCGCCTGCAGGTCGCCGGCCACCTGACCTGCGTCGGCGCCACCCGCGCCGAGACCCTGGCCGAGGCCGACGGCTACCGCCGCCTCGGCGCCCGGCGCATCGTGGCGCTGCGCGGCGACCCGCCCAGGGGGGCCGAGCGCTTCGAGCCCCACCCCGACGGCTTCCGCAACGCCGCCGAGCTGACCCGCGCCCTGCGCGAGGCCGGCCACGACCGCATCTCGGTCGCGGCCTACCCCGAGTTCCACCCCGAGAGCGCCTCGCCCGCGGCGGACCTCGACAACCTCAAGCGCAAGCTCGACGCGGGCGCCGACAGCGCCATCACCCAGTTCTTCTTCGACAACGCCCACTTCCTGCGCTTCCGCGACCTGGCCGCGAAGGCCGGCATCGACGCGCCGATCCACCCGGGCATCCTGCCGATCGAGAACTTCGCCAAGATGAAGCGCTTCGCCGCCGGCTGCGGCGCCTCGGTGCCCGAGAGCCTCGAGACCGCCTACGCCAACGCCGACGAGCAGGGCATGACCGAGACCCTGAGCCGCGCGATCTGCGCCGAGCAGTGCGACGCCCTGCGCTCGGAGGGCGTGGAGCACATCCATTTCTACACGCTCAACAACCCCGACCTGCCCTACGACGTCTGCCGCGCGCTGGGCGTCGAGCCCCAGCCGCTGGGCGCGGCGGCGGGCGGCGCGGCCTGACGGCGGGCGCGACCGGGGATCTTGCGAGGGGCGGCCTGCGGGCCGCCCCTTTCGTTTGCGGCAAGGAGGCGGTCTACAGGCGCCCTGCGGGCGGGCTTGGCCGGGACGCGCTTGCGGGGGCGTCGGGACGGATGGGGTTGGGGGGAGCCTCCGGCGGGCTCCGGACTCACCCAAGAACAAAGCGCCCGCGCCTGTTCTCCGGAGCCGTCCATCGCTTGGGCTGCCTGAGCGACTCGCCCCCCGGGGTCAAGGACAAGCCGGCTTCGCCGGTCGCTGCGCGATCCTTGACCCCGGGGGGCGAGTCGCTCTGATCGGCGCCCGCGATGGACGGCTCCGGAGAACAGGCGCTCCCGGGGGCGCATGGGGCCAGGGGTGCATGGGGCGGGCCGGGGGGAAGGGCCCGGGCGGCGGCGCGGAGGCGCGCGCGAACCCGGGGGCAGGGGGACGCTTGCGCCGGGGGCGGAGAGGGGGCAGGAAACGGGACGACGCCAGAAACGTGACGGGAGCCCGCTCATGACCTCGCCCTACGCCGGAAACACGCTCGCCTCCGCCCTGCGCGCGCCCTCGGCGGGCGACGACGGGAGGCTGTTCGCCGAGCAGGCGGGGCGGGCCTCGATGAGCTACGGCGAGCTCTGGCAGGGGGCCGAGAAGATGGCCGCCGCCCTCGTCGCCGCCGGCGTGAAGCCCGGCGACCGGGTGGCGGTGCAGACCGAAAAGACGCTCGAGGCGGTGCAGCTCTACCTCGGCGCGGTGCTGGCGGGGGCCGCCTTCCTGCCGCTCAACACCGCCTACGTGCCCGCCGAGATCGAGTATTTCCTCACCGACGCCGAGCCCGCCGTCTTCGTCTGCGATCCGGGCCGGCTGGAGGCGCTGGCGCCGCTGGCGCAGAAGGCCGGCGCCGTGGCGCTGACGCTCGACGCGCAGGGCCGGGGCTCGATGGCCGAGGCGGCGGCGGGGCAGGCGCCCGGGTTCCAGGCGGCGGCGCGGGCGGCGGGGGACCTCGCCTGCATCCTCTACACCTCGGGGACCACCGGGCGCTCCAAGGGGGCGATGCTGAGCCATGGCAACCTGCTGTCCAACGCGCAGACGCTGAAGGACTATTGGCGGTTCACCGCGCAGGACCGGCTGATCCACGCGCTGCCGATCTTCCATGCCCACGGGCTCTACGTGGCGCTGAACGTGACGCTGGTCGCGGGCGGCTCGCTGATCTTCATGCCGGGCTTCAGGGCCGAGGCGGTGCTGGAGGCGATGCCCCGGGCGACCGCGCTGATGGGCGTGCCGACCTTCTACACCCGCCTGCTGGAGCTGCCGGGGCTGGCGGAGGCCGCGGCCGACATGCGCCTCTTCGTCTCCGGCTCGGCCCCGATGCTGACCGACACCCACGAGAAATGGCGCGCGGCCACCGGGCAGACCATCCTCGAGCGCTACGGGATGACCGAGACCTCGATGAACTGCTCCAACCCCTACGAGGGCGAGCGGCGGCCGGGCACGGTGGGCTTCCCGCTGCCGGGGGTCGAGGTGAAGATCACCCATCCCGAGACGGGCGCCGAGCTTCCCGACGGGGAGACCGGGACCCTCGAGGTGCGGGGCCCCAACGTGTTCCTCGGCTACTGGCGCATGCCCGAGAAGACCGCCGAGGAGAAGCGCGCCGACGGGTTCTTCATCACCGGCGACCTCGCGAGCCGGTCCCCGGACGGCTACGTGACCATCGTGGGGCGCGCCAAGGACCTGGTGATCACGGGCGGCTACAACGTCTATCCCAAGGAGATCGAGGGCCTGATCGACGACCTGCCCGGCGTGAAGGAGAGCGCGGTGATCGGCCTGCCGCATCCCGACTTCGGCGAAGGCGTCGCCGCGGTGGTGGTGCCCGAGGCCGCGGGCGCGGTCGACGAGGCCGCGGTGAAGGCGGCGCTGGCCGACCGGGTGGCGAAATACAAGCAGCCCAAGGCGGTGTTCATCGTCGACGAGCTGCCCCGAAACACCATGGGCAAGGTGCAGAAGAACGTGCTGCGGGAGAGCTACAAGGGCACGTTCGGCTGAGCCGCGGTCTGCAGGCGCCCTGCGGGCGGGCCAAGCTGGGGCGCATCCGGGGCAGGGGGGTGGCCAGGGGGGCCGACGGGGGAGCCTCCGGCGGGCTCCTGACTCACCGAAGAACAAGCCCGCGCCTGTCCTCCGGAGCCGTCCATCGCTTGGATCGCCTGAGCGACTCGTCCGCCCCGGTCAAGGACAAGCCCCCTTCGGGGGTCGCTTCGCGATCCTTGACCGGGGCGGACGAGTCGCTCTGATCGGCATCCGCGATGGACGGCTCCGGAGAACAGGCGCTGCCGGGGGCGCTTGCGGCGGGGCGGCGCGGCGGGGCGGGGCCCGGTCAGCCGCGCGGGCGGTGGACGTGGGCGGACTGGGCGAGGCCGAAGGCCAGCAGCAGCACCAGCATCGCCGAACCGCCGTAGGAGACCAGCGGCAGCGGCACGCCGACCACCGGCGCGAGCCCCGTCACCATCGCCATGTTCACCGAGAAGAACAGGAAGAACGTGGCGCCGATGCCCCCGGTCAGCAGCGCGCCGAACCGGTCCCGGTTGGCCATCGCCGAGACGATGCAGAACAGCGTGATCAGCCCGTAGAGGATCAGCAGCGACAGGGCGCCGACGAAGCCGAACTCCTCGGCGAGCGTGGTGAAGATGAAGTCGGTGTGCTTCTCGGGCAGGAAGTTCAGCCGGGTCTGGGTGCCCTGCATGAAGCCACGGCCCGACAGCCCCCCCGAGCCGAAGGCGATCTTCGACTGGGTGATGTGGTAGCCCGCGCCCAGAGGGTCGGACTCGGGGTTCAGGAAGGTCTCGATCCGGCGGTACTGGTAGTCCTTGAGGAGCTGCCAGTCCGTGCCCCGGCTCTCGAGCACCGCCGTCACCAGGCCGGCGCCCAGCGCGATGGCGGCCAGGAAATACCCCCAGTGCACGCCGGCCAGCCACATCACCGCGCCCCCGCCCAGCGCCAGCAGCAGCGCGGTGCCGAGGTCGGGCTGCTTGAGGACCAGCGCCATGGGGACCAGGATCAGCAGCAGCGGCGGGAGCAGCCAGAGGGGACGGGAGACGCGGCCCTCGCCCAGCCAGTCGTAGTAGCGCGCCAGCGCCAGCACGACGGCGATCTTCATCAGCTCGGAGGGCTGCAGCTGCAGGGGGCCGATGGCGATCCAGCGGGTCGCGCCCATGCCGGTGTGCCCCGCGACCTCCACCGCCGCCAGCAGGGTGAGCGAGCCGACGTAGCTCAGCGGGGCCAGCGTGCGCCAGTAGCGGATGTGGATCATCGCCACGCCGAACATCAGCGCCATGCCGGCGGCGAAGCGCACCATCTGGCGAGACGCCCAGGGGTCGAGGTCGCCGCCCGCCACCGAATAGAGCATCAGGAAGCCCACGCAGGCCACCGCCGCGATCAGCAGCGCCAGCCCCCAGTGAAAGCGCAGGACTTTCTGGAGCGGCGAGAGCGGGGCTTCGGGCGGGGCGAGGCGGGGCATCTGCGCGGCATGGCGCAGGTCTGCGCAGGATGCAAGCGCGCAAGCGACACGGCGACGAGATCCGGGGCCGGCGGGACGGCTCTGCCGTCCGCTGCGCGGCCGGGACGCCCGCCCGCCGACCCCGCTCCGGGCCGGCCGCCCGGCGTCCAGGGGCCGGAGGCGGCAGGGAAGGGCGCGTCCGGTCGGCGTCAGAGGCCGTCGGGGACGGGCAGGCGCCGGTCGGGACGGCGCGCCTCGAGATCCACGAATGCCTGCGGGCTGGGGAGGAAGACGCCGAAGCCGCCCTCGCAGGGGGCCGGCGCCGTTTCGCGGCGGGCAGGCGGCGCAGACGCGCCGCCGCAGGGGCGGGAACGCCGGGGCGGCCGGAGCGGGCATCGGGACGGCGCCCCTCAGAAGCTCGCCGACAGGCCCAGCGAGTAGCCGGTCAGGTTCCGCCCGATGGTCTGGCGGGCGACGATGCGCACCCGGCTCAGCGGCACCCAGGTCTTTTCGGTGTCGAACTCGATCCCCAGCCCCGCCTGCGCCAGCCAGCGCGTCTGCAGCACCTCGCCCTGGTCGCCCGGCAGCCAGGAGCCCGAGGCCTCGAACACCGCCCGCAGCGGGCCGCCGAACATCTCCACCCCCGTGGGCACGCGCAGCCGAGACCACGTGCCCAGGGTGGCGGCGGTCGAGCTCGCGTCGATCGCCTTCGAGCCCGCGATCGGCTCCAGGTGCAGGTGGGTGTAGCGCAGCTCCACGTCCGCGTCGTAGGCGTCGGAATGATACTCGTAGTCCAGCATCAGCGAGCCGCCGAAGCCCCCCGCCGTCAGCCGCCCGTCCTCGAGGAACTTCAGGTCCAGCCCGTAGCGCCGGTTCACGATCCGCCCCAGCAGCGAGGCGTCGCTCTCCACATGCCCCAGCGCCACGTTGACGATCGGGCGGAACACCAGCGTGTCGGTCAGGTGGAAGTCCCAGCCGATCCCCCCCTCGGCCCCCACCGTCGTCCACTTCGTCGGCAGGCGCGAGCGCGAGGTCCCGTCCGAGAACACGAACACCGGGTCGTAGCGCGAATAGCCCACGAACCCCTCGAGATAGAGCGGGAACCCGTCCGAGATCGTGAAGGCGCCGCCGAGCTGCGAGGCGAAGAACTGGTTGCCCTCGCCCACGTTCGAATCGAGATGCAGCGTGCTCGCCGTCTCCGAGGGGACCGCCGTCACCCCCAGCATCGCCAGCGCCCCGGTGGCGCGCTCGGAGACGTCGGCGTCGATCAGGCGCAGCACCGCCGTGCCGAGCCTGCCCCGGCGTTCGCCCGCCTCCGCCCCGCTCCCCGCCAGCAGGCCGGCGACGAGCGCCAGCGCCAAGGTTCCCGTTCCTGCACGCATGCTCGTTCGTCCCTCACGCCGGCCGCCCCCGCGCGTCCAGCATAGCCTGCGCCGGGGCGGCCCGAAACGATCCGTTCGCGCGGCGGTGCGTCCCGCGGCGCGGCGGAATGCTTGACAAGTTTCGTCGGAGAAGCGATCTCCCCCGCAGCCAGCGGCCCCGCCGCGAGCCATCCGCGACATCCCAGAACCAGGAGGTCCGCATGCTCGCCCCGCGCCTCGTCCGCCGCCTCCGCCAGACGCCCCGCCGCGCCGCCATGCCCTGCCGGAGGGCCGCGCGATGACCGGCATGGCCGAGATCTCCCTCGCCCAGGCCGCGACCGCGCCCGCGCAGGGCGTGGCGCCCCAGGCCCCCGCCGCGCCCCAGGCGCCGGCCGCTCCGGGCACGCCCGCGCCCGCCGCCGAAGCGCCCGGCAGCCCCGAGGCCCCCGCGCCCGCCGCGCCCCCCGCCGACGCCCCCGCCGCCGGAACCCCCGCCGCGCCCGCCGCGGAGGCGCCGCCCGCGGACGCCCCCGCCGGCGCCGGGACCCCCGCGCCCGCCGGGACCATGCCCTCCCCCGACGCCGTCGCGCCGCCCGTGGACGCCGCGGGCCTGCCGGCGGGGGGCGAGGCGCTCTCGCCCGACGGGATCGCCGAGCCTGCGACGGGGCTCTTCGGGGGCGCCTTCGACTCCGCCTTCCAGATGCTCCACGACGGCGGGCCGGCGGTCTGGGCGATCGCCGCGCTCTCGGTCGTCACCGTGGCGCTGATCCTGTGGAAGACCTGGACGCTGATCCGGCTCGGCGCCTGGTCGCGCGCGCGCTCCGAGCGGGCGATGGCCGCCTTCATGGCCGGCGGGCCCGAGGCCGGTCTCGCCGCCCTGCGCCGCCGCCCCGGCCTGCGCGGGCGGATGCTGCGCACCGGCTTCGCCGCGGTCGCCGCCCTCCCCCCCGAGGCCGCCCGCGAGGAGACCGCCCGCGTCGCCAAACGCGAGCTCGCCGACGCCCGCACCGGCCTGCGCGCGCTGGAGCTGATCGCCACCGCCGCCCCCCTGCTGGGCCTGCTGGGCACCGTGCTGGGCATGATCGCCGCCTTCCGCACCCTGCAGGAGGCCGGCGGGCGCGCCGACCCCGCCATGCTCGCAGGCGGCATCTGGGAGGCGCTGCTGACCACCGCCGCCGGCATGGCCGTGGCGATCCCCGCCTCCGCCGCCCTGACCTGGTTCGAGAGCGTCGCCGACCGCGCCCGACAGGACATGGAGGATCTCGGCGCCCGCCTGTTCCTCGCCCCCGCCGCCGCCGCGCGTCCCGCCGCCTTCGCCCCCGACGCCCCCGGGACCCGCGCCGATGCTGCTTGACGAGGCCCCGCGCAGACCCCGCCGCATCAGCCTCACGCCGATGATCGACGTGGTGTTCCTGCTGCTGGTGTTCTTCATGCTCGCGGCCCGCTTCGGGGTCGAGGGGGTGCTGCCCGTCTCCCCCGCCGGCGGCGGGGGGAGCTGGAGCGGCCCGCCCCGCCTCGTGGACGTGCGCCCCGAGGGCGTGACCCTCAACGGAACCCCGATCGCGCCCGAGGCGCTGGCGGGCGCGCTCGACCGCCTGTCGGCCTCCCCCTCCGACCCGGTGGTGCTGCGCGGCCGCGACGGGGCCACCCTGCAGCGCCTCGCCGACGTCGCCCGCGCCGCCTCGGGCGGCGGCCTGCGCCCCGTGATCCTGGCGGAGTGAGCCCGATGCGCCTCGACGCCCCCCAGCCGAAACCGCCCGTCGAATCGGCCACGCCGATGATCAACGTGGTGTTCCTGCTGCTGATCTTCTTCCTGATGACCGCCACCATCGCGCCCCCCGCCCCCTTCGAGGTCGATCCCCCCCGCGCCGAGGCCGAGCCCGCCTCGACCGAGACGCCCGATACCCTCCACCTCGCCGCCGACGGCCGCATGGCCTTCGGCGAGGCCCGGGGCGAGGCCGCGCTCGACGCCGCCGCCGCAGCCGTGGGCGGGGCCGGGCAGGGCGCCTCCCCCCTGTCGCTGCGCGCCGACGCGGGCATGGAGGCCGCGGCCCTCGCCCGCGTGCTGACCCGCCTGGGCGAACGGGGCGTGGCGCGCGCCGACATCGTCGTCTCGGGACGCTGAGCGCGATGCGGCGGACGGGCTCCTTCCTCCTGTTCCTGGCGCTGGCGGCGGCGCTGCACCTGGCGGCCTTCGCAAGCTTCCGGCAGGACGACGAGGGCGCCGCCTCCGCCTCCGGCGCCGGCGGGACCGAGGCCCTGTCGGTCGCCGCCGCCTCCCCCCGGCTCGCCGCCCTGGTCGAGGACTGGGACCGCCCGCCCGAGACCGCGGAGGCGCCCGAGGCCGAGGCGCCCGACCTCGCCCCCGAGACGCCGCCCCGTCCCGTGACCGCCGACGCCCCCCCGACCCAGAGCGCGCCGCGCGCCCCTGCGCCCGCCCCGCAGCCCGCCGAGGCCCCGCCGCCCGCGGCCGAGGCGCCGGCGCGCACGGCCATGCCCTCGCCGACCGCGCCGCCGAGCCTCGCCCCCAGCCTGCCCGCAGACCTGCCCGCGCCGAGCCGGGCGCCCGAGACCCCGCCCGAGCGCGCCGAGGCCCCGCGCCCCGAGGCCCCCGCCGCGCCCCCCGCGGCCGAGCCCCCCGCCGCGCAGGCGCCCGCGCCGCCGCCGCCCGCGCCGGAGGCCGCGCCCGAGCCTGAAACCGAAACCGCCGCCGTCCCCCCGCCCCCGGTCCGCCCGGAGGCGCCGGCCCGCCCCGTCCGCCGCCAGCAGGTCGCCGAGACGCGCCCCGAACCCAAACCCGAACCCAAGCCGCAGCCCAAGCCCGAGCGCCCCGCCGCCAGCGCCGCCAAGGCCGCGCGGGAGACCGCCGCGGCCCGGTCCGAGTCCGCGTCCGAGTCCGACGCCCCCTCCGCCGGCGCCGCGAGCGAGGAGCGCCGCGCGGCCGGCGCCGGCGGCGGCGCGGTCGCCGGGTCCGGCCAGGGGCCCGAGGCGGCCGGCGCCGACCCCGACGCGGCGCGCCAGCTGGTGATGGAATGGGGCGCCCGGATCCGCAACCAGGTGCAGGGCCGGCGCGAGCTCGACCGCGGCGACGGGCAGGGCGAGGCGCTGGTCAAGCTGGTGGTCTCCGCCGACGGGGCGCTGCTCTCCCACGCCATCCAGCGCAGCGCCGGCGCCGCGCTCGACCGTGCCGCGCTGCGCGCCGTCGCCGCCGCCGCGCCCTTCCCCTCGGCGCCCGCAGGCCTCGGCGACCAGCGGCGCAGCTTCCTGCTGCCGGTGCGGTTCAACTGACCCCCGGCCGCTCCGCGGGCCCCGACCTCCGAAAAGCCGCCCCCGAAACGCCGCCCCCGAAATCCGACCACGAAACGGCCGCCTCGCGCCGAAGCGCAGGCGGCCGTTGCGTCACGCGCGCGTGATGAGGTCCCGACGCGGCGTCATGATAGGCTCCCGTCAACCATCCTCCGGTTCAGGGAGTTCCTCGATGATCCGACTTCGCCTCGCCGCCGTTCTCGCCACGCTCGTCCTGGGCGCGGCGGCCTTCTCCGCCGCCCCGGCCATGGCCGAAGGGGGCGGCGACTGCGGCTCCGCCTCGAAGCCGACGCCGACCGTCGGGTCGTGACGGCAGGGTCCTGACGGACCCCGCCTGACCCGGGCCGCCCGCGCGGCCCAGGCGGCCCCGCCGGACCGGAGGCGCCCGAGGGGCGTCCTCCGGACGGCGACGCCGGGCCCAGGCGCCCGAACCCACACCTCAGCCCGCGGGGATCTCCCCGTGGGCACGGTGGAACATGTGGGTGAAGGTCGACACCGCCAGCACCGGGATCGCCAGCGCCACCAGCGGGATCGACAGCGCCAGCGCCATCAGCACGCCGGCCGCGAAGATGCGCCCGCCCATCCGCTTGCGCAGCAGGCGGGCCTCCTTCGCGCCCACCCGCCGGGCGGCGGCGAGCTCGAAATACTGCCGCCCCAGCAGCCAGCCGTTGATCGCCACGAAGACGAAGGGCGCCGCGGGAGGCACGGCGAAGTAGATCACCAGCCCCACCAGGTTCAGACCGATCAGCGCGGCGGCGAAGATCAGCCCGTCCGCCAGGATCTCGAGCCAGGTCATCGAGCGCGCGGGCGGCAGGTGGGGGTAGAACTTCGCCTCCACCGCCTCGGCGATCTCCTCGAGGAAGAGGCCGATGAAGAGCGCGGCCACCGGGAACATCAGGAACACGGCCCCCAGCGCCCCCGCCGTCCAGGCGAGGATGTCCACCGCCCCGTCCAGGAACGACAGGTCCTGGCCGAAGGCGCTCAGCCCGTTGTCGGGGATCATCGCCACCAGCTGGCCCCAGCCGAACATGGCCGCGACCAGCAGGGCGACCGTCAGGCCGATCGAGAGCAGGAACACGCGGCGGAAGCGCGGGTCGCCGATCTGCCCGACGGCCCTCAGGAAATCCCCGATCATCGGCTCACATCCCCCGCCACTCGACCTTCGCCTCCATGTCCGGGCGCGGCCGCTCGGTCACCGGGCGGGTCGGGGTCCCGATATGGATGAAGCCCGCCACCCACTCGGTGGGCGCGAGGCCGAGCCCCGTCTCCAGGAACTCCCGGTCCCGGGCCATCCAGGCGGTCAGCCAGTTGGCGCCCCAGCCCGAGGCGAGCGCGGCGTTCACCAGCGCCAGGCACACCGCGCCCGCCGACAGGGTCTGCTCCACCTCCGGCACCTTCTCCGACTCCCTGGGGGCCGCGACCACGGCGAGGGTCAGCGGCGTCAGCTCGAAGGGCTCGGCGTGCTTCTCCAGCCGGTCGGGGTCGATGCCGCGCGCGGCCCCCAGGCTGCGGGTCAGCGCGCCCAGCTTCGCGGCCTCCTCCCCCGCCAGCACGATGAAGCGCCAGGGCTCCATCTTGCCATGGTCGGGCGAGCGGGCGGCGGCGGTCAGCATCGTCTCGACCGTCGCGCGGTCGGGGCCGGGGAAGGTCAGGGTCTTGGCGATCCGCGAACGCCGCGTGAGCAGGAATTCGAGCGCGGCGGGATCGGCGGAGATCAGCGGGGCGGTTGCGTCGGTCAAAACGGTCCTCGGGGGGCGTATGGGGGGGAGCGCTGGGCAGGGTCCGCAGATCGGCCCCCGGGCCTGGCAAGTCAAGGTTCGCGCCCGGCGCGGCCGGGCGCGACGGCTCAGCCGCGGGCGACCAGCACCGGCGCGGTCAGGTCCGCAAGCCGGGTCTTCTGGCGCCCCTCGGCGTCGAAGTTGGCGGGGTCGAGCCAGGCGGCGTAGGCGGCCTCGAGCTGCGGCGCCTCCTTGTCGATCATCGCATACCAGGCGGTGTCGCGGCTGCGGCCCTTGTAGACCACGGCCTGGCGGAACACCCCCTCGTAGGAGAAGCCGAAGCGCATCGCCGCCGCGCGCGAGGCGGCGTTGAGCGTGTCGCATTTCCACTCGAACCGGCGGTAGCCCAGGCGGAACACCTCCCGCATCAGCAGGAAGATCGCCTCGGTGGCCGCCGGGGTGCGCTGCATCCGCGGCCCCCACCAGATCCAGCCGACCTCGATGGTTCCGGCGGCGGGCGCGATGCGCATCAGCGAGCACCAGCCCTCCGCCCGCCCCGTCGCGGCCGAGCGCAGGGCGAAGAACATCGGATCGGCCGAGGCCGCGTTGCGCGCCAGCAGCGCGTCGAACTCGGCCCGGCTCCCGAAGGGCCCGTCGCCGAGCCAGGTCCAGCTGCGCCCCTCGGGGTCCTGCAGGGCCGCGTCCCACAGCTCGTCGCCATGGCGCGCGGGGTCCAGCGGCTCGAGGCTCGCCCAGCGGCCGACCAGCGGCGCGCGGGCGGGGACGGGCGGCGGCGTCCAGTCGGGCAGCGCCTCGCCGATCGGCTGGCCCAGCGCGTTCAGCCGCGTCATGCCGGCGCCGTCGCCTGGAAGGAGGGACGCTTCTCCATCCGCCTGGCGAAGGCCGCCAGCGCGCTCCGCCCGCTGCGCCAGTCCCACTCGGGGAAGCGGAAATCGATGTAGCCCAGCGCGCAGGCGACCGAGACCTGGCCCATGTCCAGGCTCTCGGCGAAGCGAACGGTCTCGAGCTTGTCCATCGCCTGGGCGATCTTGCCCCGCTGGGCGGCCATCCAGGCCTCCGAGCGCTTGGCCTCCTCGCGCAGGCGCCGCTCGTAGATGATGCCGACGCCGGCCTCCATCATCGCGTCGCCGGTCGCCTCCATCACCAGGGCGGGCCACAGCGCCTCCCCCTCGGGGTAGAGCTTCGCGCCCGCGTGCAGCGTGTCGAGATAGCGGGTGATCACCCGGCTGTCGTAGATCGAGCTTCCGTCCTCCAGCACCAGGCAGGGGATCTTGCCCAGCGGGTTGACCGCCAGGTTGCCCGGGTTGGGATCGAGCGGCGAGGTGGAGCCGTTCTCGAGCTCCACGTCGTCGACCTGTCCGGTCTCGTGCAGCAGGACCATCACCTTGCGCACGAAGGGCGAGGCGGCGGCGTGGCGGAGCTTCATCATCGGGCGGGGTTCCGGAACGGTTTCGAACGGGCCTTGAGCAGGCCGAGCCTCAGGCGCGCCAGCGCCGAGAGGTCCATGGCGATCCCCGGCCCGTCCTCGCCCCAGCGCAGCTGGCCGCGCAGGCCGGCGCGGGCGTCGGCCCGCGCGCGGCCGGCGTCGCGCGACCAGCCCCACTCGATCCCCTCGGGGACGGCGTCGAGCGTGGCCTCGGCCGCGGCGGGGCGGGCGTCGGACCAGCGGGCGCGGCGGGCGGCCTGGTAGACCGCCAGCGCCGTCGCCGCGCCGGCGACGGCCTTCATCGCCCAGGGACTGGCGAGCGGGGCGAGCGCGACGGGCAGGGGCATCGGCGGGGACTCCATGGGGGCCGGATCTGTCGGGCTGAACATAAGGAGGCCGAAGCCCGCGGGGCAATGGCAGATCGACGCGGACCGCGCGTGAAGCCCCCGGCGCCCCCGCGCGACCCGGGGCCCCCGCGCGACCCCGGCGCTGCGGGTCGGGAGCGAGGCGCGGGCCGCGACAGGGGCCCCGCCGCATCGCGCGCCGCGCAGGTGGGGGAGAGGCCCCGGGTCAAGCCCGGGGCGCCCGTGGGTCGGGCCGTCGCGTAGACCGGGGGAGGGCCCTCCCCGCCTCAGCCCGCCTCAGCCCGCGGCGGCGCGCTCGGCGGCCAGCGTCTCGGCCAGGTCGGCGATGCGGGTCAGCGCGGTCGCGAGATCCGCGTCCGCCACCGTCAGCGCGATGCGCAGATGGCCCGCGGCCGAGGCGCCGAAGCTCTCGCCCGGCATCACCGCGATATGGGCCTCCTCCAGCAGCCGCTCGGCGAAGTCGCGGCCCGAGAGGCCGGTCGCCCGCACGTCCACCATCACGTACATCGCCCCCTGCGGCGGCGACAGCCGCACCGCCTGGCGCCCCGCCAGCGCGCGCATCGCGATGTCGCGGCGGCGGTGGAAGGTCCCGGCGAGATCGGCCTCGATCGCCTCGCCCTCGCGCAGCGCCCACAGGCCCGCGTCCTGGATGAAGCCCGGGATCCCGTAGGTCGCGTTCAGCGCATAGGTGGCGATCAGCGCGCTGATCTCCTCGGGCGCCAGCGTCCAGCCGATGCGCGAGCCGGTCATGCCGTGGCTCTTCGACAGCGAGCCGATGACCACCGTGCGCTCCGCCATCCCCGGCAGCGCGCGGGGCGAGCGGTGGGGCTGGTCCCAGGCCATGCCGTCGTAGACCTCGTCCGAGATCAGCCACAGGTCGTGGCGGCGGCAGATCTCGGCGACGCCGTCGAGCGTCTCGTCCGAATAGATCGCCCCGGCGGGGTTGTTGGGCGAATTCACCAGCAGCACCCGCGCCCCCGCGCAGGCCGCCTCCAGCGCGTCGAGATCGGGCTGGAACCCCGCCTCGGCCCGCGCCGGCGTGATCCGCGGCACGCCGCCGGTGGCGCGGATCGTGCCGGGGTAGGTCACGTAATAGGGGTCGATCATCACCGCCGCGTCGCCCGCGTCCAGCGTCGCCATGAAGGCGTGCAGCAGCGCCGCCTGGCCGCCGGCGGTGACCACCACGTTCTCCGGCCCCGCCGGGGCGCCGGTGCGCGCCGCCGCGCGCTCGGCGATCGCGGCGCGCAGCTCGGAAGAGCCCGCCACGTCCGAATAGCGCGTGTTCCCGCCCATCGCCGAGGCGTGCATCGCCTCCAGGATCGGGGCGGGGGTCGGGTCCTCGTGCTGGCCGACGGTCAGGTCGATGATCCGCACGCCCTGCCGCTGCATCTTCCGCGCCCGGTGCACCACCTCCCAGCCCGAGGCGCCGCCGCCGAGGATCGCGCGAATGCGGGAGGAGGGTTGCATGGGAGGCTCCGGCGCCGGGGTCAGGGACGCGGCCCTTCTGGCGAGGCCGCGCCCGCGGGTCAAGCGGCCCCCCGGCGCCCCTGTCAGCGCGTCGCAGGCGGGCGGATCACAGCGCGTCGCGCAGCCGCGCGAGCAGCATCGCCGCCACCAGGATCGGCTGGCGCAGGCGCGCGCCGCCGGGGAAGTCGGGGACCGGCAGGCGGGCCATGACCTCCAGCCGCCGCCGGTCGCCGGCGATCGCCTCCGACAGCACCGCCCCCGCCATCGTCGCCAGCGCCACGCCCGAGCCCGAGTAGCCCGAGGCGTTGAACACCCCCGGCCGCAGCTCGCGCCAGACCGGCAGGCGGGTCGGCGTGATCGCCAGCGTGCCGCCCCAGGCGTGGGTGACCTTCAGGTCCTCGAGCTGGGGGAACACCTCCAGCATCCGCCTGCGCACGAAGCCCTTGAGGTCCCTGGGGAAGATCCACCCGTAGCTCTCGCCGCCGCCGAACAGCATCCGGCGGTCCTCCGACAGGCGGTAGTAGTTCACCACGAAGCGGCTGTCGGCGACGGCCACGTCGTCGCGGATCAGGGCGCGGGCGCGCCGCTCGCCCATCGGTTCGGTGGCGAGCACGAAGTTGTTGATCGGCATGACCTTGGCCGCCGCCTCGGGCAGCAGCGCGCCCAGGTAGCCGTTGCAGGCGACGATCACCTGGTCGGCGACGACCCCGCCGGCCGCGGTGCGCACGCGCGTGCCCTCGATGGCGGTCGCCTCGCTCATCTCGTGGAGCGTCGCCCCGGCGGCCAGCGCCGCCCGGGCCAGCCCGCGCGCATAGGCCAGCGGATGCAGATGCCCGCCCGAGGGCTCCAGCATCCCCCCCGAGACGCCCCGGGCGCCGAGCCGGGCCGAGACCTCCTCGGGCGTCAGGTAGACGGCGTCGTGGCCGTAGGCCTGCGCCAGGTGCTCGACATGCTTTCGCGTGCCCGCGTCGTAGCGGGCGCG
Source organism: Albimonas pacifica (assembly GCF_900113695.1). GTDB lineage: Bacteria > Pseudomonadota > Alphaproteobacteria > Rhodobacterales > Rhodobacteraceae > Albimonas > Albimonas pacifica. The sequence goes on from NZ_FOQH01000006.1 coordinate 339,451, forward strand.
GTGGTTCACATACATCACCCCGGGCTTCAGCGCGCAGTCGATGGCGTGGCGGGCGACCCGCTCGCGCACCATCAGGGCGGCGTCGCGGCCGATCCCGAACGCCTCGCGCGCCAGCCCCGGGTCCGAGAGCCTGGCGATCGTCTCCGGGTCCACCCGCTGGCCCACGCCGATCTGGCCGCCGTTGCGCCCCGAGGCGCCCCAGCCCACCCGGTGCGCCTCCAGCAGGACCACGCGCACGCCCCGCTCGGCGAGATGCAGCGCGGCCGAGAGGCCGGTGAACCCGCCCCCGATCACGCAGACGTCGGCCCGCGTCTCGCCCGCCAGCGGCGGCTGGGGGGGGAAGGGGGCGGCGCTCTCGGCGTACCAGCTGGGCGGCAGGGCGCCTGGGGTCTCGTTGGCGTAGAGCAGGTTCATCGGGCGCTCCGGCAGGAGGGTCGGGCCGCCGGCGCCGCAGGCCGGCGCAGGTCGGGGCGGCGGGGGCGGCCGCAGGGCCGGGCCGGGGGCCCGGCCGCCCCCCTGTCCGGCGGCTCCCGCCCGCCCTCCCCGCCGCCGGACAGGGGGGCGGGGCGCGGACAGGCGAAGCCGAGGCCCCGCCGCCCGGTCCGCCCCCGCGCGCCCGCCCCCGCGCGCCCGTCGTCGGCCGCGCCGGGGCGGGCGGGTGGGGCGCGGTCGACGGCGGGCGCGCGGGGGCGTCCCGCCGCCGGCCGCGGGCTCAGACGTTCAGCAGCAGGTGCTCGCGCTCCCAGGGGCTGATCACGGTCATGAACTGATCGTATTCGAACTGCTTCAGCGTCCCGTAGATCTTCACGAAGTCCTCGCCCAGCAGGGCGGTCAGCGGCGCGCACTCGGTCAGCAGGTCCACCGCCTCGAGCAGCGAATAGGGCAGGTCGCGCTCGTTGTCGTAGGCCCCGCCGGAGACGGCGGGCCGCGGCTCGACCTCCTCGACCATCCCCAGGAACCCCGCCGCCAGCGAGCCCGCCAGCGCGAGGTAGGGGTTGGCGTCCGCCCCGGTCACCCGGTTCTCCACCCGCCGCGCGCGCGGATCCGAGCGCGGCGCCCGCAGCCCGGTCGAGCGGTTGTCGTAGCCCCACTCCAGGTTCACCGGCGCCGACATGTACTTGATCAGCCGCCGGTAGGAGTTCACGTAGGGCGCGCTCAGCGCCGAGCAGGCCGGCAGGTATTTCTGCTGCCCGCCGATGAAATGGCCGAACAGCGCGGTGGGCTCCCCGTCCTCGGCGCTGAAGATGTTGCGCCCCTGCGCGTCCAGCACCGACTGGTGGACGTGCATCGCCGATCCCGGCTGGCGCGCCATGGGCTTGGCCATGAAGGTGGCGTAGGAGCCGCAGCGCAGCGCCGCCTCGCGGATCAGCCGCTTGAACAGGAACACCTGGTCCGCGAGCTTCATCGCGTCCCCGTGCATCATGTTCACCTCCAGCTGCGCCGCGCCGGCCTCCTGGATGATCGTGTCGATCTCCAGCCCCTGCGCCTCGGCGTAGTCGTAGATGTGCTCGATGACCGAGTCGTATTCGTCCACCGCCGACAGCGAGAACGCCTGGCTGCCCGTCGACTGGCGGCCCGAGCGGCCCACCGGCGGCTCCAGCGGATAGTCGGGGTCGGTGTTGGGCTTGGTGAGGTAGAACTCGAGCTCCGGCGCCACCACCGGCGTCCAGCCCTTCTCCTCGTAGGCGCGCAGCACCCGGCGCAGGACCTCGCGGGGCGCGAAGGGGATCGGCTCGCCGTGGCGGTCGGCCACGTCGTGGATGATCTGCAGGCTGGCCTCCCCCGCCCAGGGCACCGCGCGCGCCGTGGTCAGGTCGGGGATCAGGGTGATGTCGCCGTCCGAGTAGAGCTCGGGGTGGTCGACGTCGGCGTACTCGCCGGTGATGCCCGCGAAGAAGATCGAGACCGGCAGCCGGATCTCGCTTTCGCGAAGGAACTTGGCGGCGGGCATCACCTTGCCGCGGGCGATGCCGGCGAAGTCGGGGGTGACGCACTCGATCTCCTCGACCCGGTGGGCGCGGATCCAGTCGCGCAGGGATTCGAGGTCCGGCGAGGCGAGGTCGGGCGAGACCGAGAGCGAGATCTCGGGCGTGAGCTTGGTCATGAAATCCGGTCCGAGGGTTCGGGTCCGCGTGAGGCCGCGCCCGCAACGCCCCCGGTTCGTCCGGGGCTTTCGCCGGCGCGTCGAACCCCTATATTGCCTGCCCTGACGGCGAAGGAAAGCGGACAGGACCTCTTCATGCGCATCGGCATCCTCGAGACCGGCTTCCCCCCGCGCGAGCTCCAGGACGCGCACGGGACCTACCCCGACATGTTCGCGCGGCTGCTCGCCGGCCACGGCTTCGCGTTCCGGGCCTGGCCCGTCCTGAAGGACGAGTTCCCCGCGGGCCCGCAGGAGGCCGACGGCTGGCTGATCACCGGCTCGCGCTTCGGGGTCTACGAGGACGAGCCCTGGATCGCCCGCTCCATGGACCTGGTGCGCGAGATCGCGGCGGCGAAGCTGCCGATGGTGGGCATCTGCTTCGGCCACCAGCTGATGGCGCAGGCGCTGGGCGGGCATGTCGAGAAATCCGACCGCGGCTGGGGCCTCGGCCCCGTCGACTACCGCGACCTCGAGATCGGCGAGCCGATGCGCATCATCGCCGTCCACCAGGACCAGGTGACGACGCAGCCCCCCGCGACGCGGATCATCGCCCAGACCGACCATTGCCCGATCGCCGGCCTCGCCTGGACCGAGACCCCCGCGATCTCCTGGCAGCCCCACCCCGAGATGAGCCCCGCCTTCACCTCCCAGCTGATCGAGATGCGCCGCGGCGCGACCTACGACGACGCGCTGGCCGACGCCGCCCTCTCGCGCATGTCCGAGCCGCTGACCTCCCCCGCGCTGGGCGCCCGCATCGCCCGCTTCTTCAAGGAGAACGCGAAGGTCGACGCCTGAGCCGACGCCCCAGCGGCCCCGCGCGGTCGCCCCGCCGTCGACGGGGACGCAGGGCGGGGCGGTCGCGGCCGCGCAGCGGACGCGCCGGGGCGCCCGCGTCCCCTCGCAACGCCCGGGGGCCTCGCGCCGTCAGGGCCGCAGCACCACCGCCCCCGCCAGCGTCCGGCTCTCCAGCAGCCGGTGCGCCTCGGCGGCCTCGGCCAGCGGCAGCTCCCGCTCCACCCGCGTCCGCGCCACCCCCGCCTCGATCGCCGCGAAGAGATCGGCGGCCATCGCCTCCGCCCGCCAGGGATCGGCGAGATAGGCGAAGACCGACGGCCGCGCCAGCGAGTTCGAGCCCTTGAACAGCCGCGACACCTCCAGCGGCGCCACCGCCCCCGAGCTCTGCCCGAAGTTCACCAGCCGCCCCAGCCGCGCCAGACAGTCCAGCGAGCCCTCGAACGTGTCCTTGCCCACCGAGTCATAGGCCACGTCCACCCCGCGCCCGCCGGTGATCTCGCGCACCCGCGCGACGAAATCCTCCTCGCGATAAAGCACCACGTGGTCCGCCCCGCAGGCCCGCGCCACCTCGGCCTTGGCCGGCGAGCCCACGGTCGCGATCACCTCCGCCCCCAGCGCCCTGGCCCAGCGCACCAGGATCTGCCCGACGCCGCCCGCGCCGGCATGCACCAGCGCGACCTGGCCCGCCTCCAGCGGCCAGGCGTCCTTCACCAGCATCCGCGCCGTCAGCCCCTTCAGCGTCAGCGCCGCCGCCTCCACGTCGCTCACCCCCTCCGGCAGCCGCAGGGCCAGCGCCGCCGGGATCACCGCGGCCTGCGCATAGCCCCCGTAGCCCCGCGTCACCCAGGCCAGCCGGTCGCCCGGCGCCCAGCCTGCGACCCCCTCGCCCACCGCCTCGACCACGCCCGCCGCCTCGATCCCCGGAACCCCCGGCAGCGGCAGCGTCCGGTAGAGGCCCGAGCGCACGTAGACGTCATGGAAATTCACCCCCGCCGCGGTCACCCGCGCGCGGATCTCCCCCGGGCCGGGGCGGCCGGGGTCGTGATCCTCCTCCGCCAGCACCTCGGGGCCGCCTTGGCGGCGCAGCACGATCGCGCGGGTCATCGGGGGAGCCTCCGGGCCAGGAACAGGGACCGCAGGAGTAGAAGCGACCGACCGGCCGGTCAACGCCCGCCGCCCGCGCCGCCCCGAAGCCGGGCCCCGCCGCCGGCCCTGCCGCCGCGCCGCCGGCCCGGCGCCCCGCGGCCGGGCCGGCGGAAGGGCAAGGCCGGAAGCTCGGCGCCCCCCCCGCATCTCCGCGGGTCGGAGCCCCGCATCCCCGCCGGCCCAGGCCCGGCCCCCGCCTAAAGCTCGAAGCTCTCGTGCATCGCCGGCGTCTCCACCTGCGGCGCGTCGCGGCGGCCCTGGGTCAGGCGGCGGGCGAAGGCGGCGCGCTCCTCGTCCTCGCCATGCACCAGGAAGGTGCGGGTCCGCGGGCCGGCCGCCGCGGCATGCCAGGCCGCCAGCTCGGTCGCGTCGGCATGGGCCGAGAAGCCGTTGATCGTGTGGATCGCCGCGCGCACCGGCACGTCCTCGCCGAACAGCCGCAGCGTCTTCGCCCCGTCGATCACCTTGCGCGCCGGCGTCCCCCGCGCCGCGAACCCCACGAAGATCACCGAACAGTCCGCATGGGGCAGGTTGTAGCGCAGGTGATGCCTCACCCGCCCGCCGGTGCACATCCCCGAGCCCGCCATCAGCACCGCCCCCGAGCGCACCCGGTTCAGCAGCATCGACTCCGCCGCCTCGTGCACGAAATGCAGGTTGGGCGGCGCGAACGGGTCGTCGTGATGCGCGATCATCCCCCGGATCTCCTCGCGGAAGAACCCCGGATGCCGGGCGAAGATCCGGGTCGCCGAGATCGCCATGGGCGAGTCGAGAAAGATCTCCATCTCCCGCGGGATCCGCCCCGAGCTCATCCCGTCCAGCAGATGCCACAGCAGCTCCTGCGCCCGCTCCAGCGCGAAGGTGGGGATCACGATGTTGCCGCCCCGCGCCGCCGCCTCGCCCACCGCCGCCTCGAACTCCGCCACCGACTCCGCGCGCGAGCGGTGGTCGCGGTCGCCGTAGGTGGTCTCCATCACCACCACGTCCACGTCCGAGGGCGGCGCGGCCGGCCCGATCAGCGGGCTGTCCGGCCGTCCGACGTCGCCCGAGAACAGGACCGAGCGCCGCTCGCCCCCCTCCTCCAGCTCCAGCAGGATCGAGGCCGATCCCAGGATGTGCCCCGCGTCGAAGAACGTGACCCGCACGCCGGGAAACAGCACGAATGGCCTGGCGTAGCGCGCCGTGCGCCCGAAGCGCTCGATCGCGTCCATCACGTCGAGCGAGTCGTAGAGGGGCGCGGGCCTGGTCTCCCCCCGCCCGCGATGGCGGGCGCGGCGGGCGGCCTCCTCCTCCTGCAGATGGGCGCTGTCGAGCATCACCAGCCGCGCCAGGTCCCGCGTCGGCGGGGTGGCCACGATCTCGCCCGCGAAGCCCCGCTTCACCAGCAGCGGGATCCGCCCGCAGTGGTCGAGATGCGCATGCGTCAGCAGCAGCGCGTCGACCCGGGACGGCTCGAAGCCGAAGCCGTCGGCGTTGTCCTCGTCGAGCTCGTGCGAGCCCTGGAACAGCCCGCAGTCGATCAGGATCCGCCGTCCCGCGACCTCGACCATGTGGCACGAGCCGGTGACCTCGCCCCCCGCCGCCCCGTGAAAGGTGATGCGCATGCTTGCCTCCTCCTGCGCCGCCGTTCCCCGGCGGTCCTGTGGCCGCGCCGCCCGCTCAGTCCAGCAGCGGCAGACGCCGGGCGGCGTGCCAGCGGGCGATGTGATCGCGGATCTCCGCCGCGGTCTCGGCGTAGACGAAAAGCTCGAGGTCCTCGGGCGCGATCACGCCCTCCTCGGCGAGGAACTCGAAATCGACGGCGCGCGACCAGAACGCGCGCCCCACCAGCACCACGGGCAGGGGCTCGGCCTTGCGGGTCTGCAGCAGGGTCAGCGTCTCGAACAGCTCGTCGAAGGTGCCGAAGCCGCCGGGGAACGCCACCAGCGCCCGGGCCCGCTGCAGGAAGTGCATCTTGCGCAGCGCGAAATACCGGAAGCGCAGCGCCAGCCCGTCGGAGAGATAGGGGTTGGGATACTGCTCGTGCGGCAGGTCGATGTTCAGCCCGACCGAGATCGCGCCCGCCTCGAAGCTCCCCCGGTTCGCCGCCTCCATCAGCCCCGGGCCGCCGCCGGTGACGATGGCGACGCGCTGGCCGTGGGGGCGCTCGGCCGCCTCGGCGAGCAGGGCCGCGAACTCCCGCGCGACCGTGTACCAGCGGGACGCCGAGACCATCCGCTCCGCCACCCGCAGCGCCCTGCGCCCCGCCCGGTCGCCCGGCGCCGCGGCGGCGGCGGCGCGCGCGGCCTCCAGCGCGCGCAGGGCCGCCGCCGGCTCGGGGATGCGCGAGGAGCCGAAGACCACGATCGAATGCGCGATGCCCTCGGCCCGCAGCGCGGCCTCGGCCTTGAAGTATTCCAGCTCCAGCCGCACGCCGCGGGCGAGGTCCGACTGCAGGAAGCCCAGGTCCTCGTCCGCCAGCCGGTAGCCGGGCGAGGCCATCAGCGCCGCGACCCGCGCCGGCGCCGCGGGATCGTCGCAGGCCGCCTTCGGCGAGCAGCCCGGCGCGCCGGGCGGCGGGCTGGCGGGCCCCTCCTCCTCGGCGAGGTCGCCGATGGTGGAGCCCGGTCGCTCCGCCCCTCCGTCGTCGGTCATGCCGCGCCCTCCCTGCCGCCGCGCATCACCTTGTATATGGCGGGGATCACCAGCAATGTCAGCGCGGTCGAGCTCGCCAGCCCGAACAGCAGCGAGATGCCCAGGCCCTGGAAGATCGGGTCGACCAGGATGAAGGCCGCCCCCGACATGGCGGTGATCGCGGTCAGGAAGATCGGCAGGAACCGCACCGCCCCCGCCGCCAGCAGCGCGTCATGCAGCGGCCGCCCCTGCGCCTGCTCGCGCCTGATGAAATCCACCAGCAGGATCGAGTTGCGCACGATGATCCCCGCGAGGCTGATGAACCCGATCATCGAGGTCGCCGTGAACGGCGCCCCCAAGGCCCAGTGCCCCAGCGCGATCCCGATCAGCGTCAGCGGGATCGGCGCCATGATCGCGAGCGGCAGGGTGAAGCTGCGGAACTGCCCCACGATCAGCAGGTAGATCCCCAGCAGCGCCGCCCCGAAGGCCGCCCCCATGTCGCGGAAGGTGACGTAGGTCACCTCCCACTCCCCGTCCCAAAGCAGGACCGGGTTCCGGCTGTCCTCCGGCTGCCCGTAGAGCCTGATCTCCGGCTTCGGAAGGTCTCCCCAGTCCTCGGCCTCGATCGCGTCTTGCACCGCGATCATCCCGTAGATCGGCGCCTCGAAGCGCCCGGCGAGCTCGGCCGTCGCCATCTCGATCGCATGCCCGTTCTTGCGGAACACCGGCCAGGAGCCCGGCACGACCTGCGCGGTCACCACCTCGCCCAGCTCGACGTTCCCCTCGCCGACCCCCGCCGGCCCGCGGGCGGGCACGGGGACGGCCAGCAGCGCCTCGGTCACCTGCCTCTGGCTCTCGTCCAGCCGCACCGCGATGGGGATCGGCCGCACGCCCTCGCCCCGCTGCGAGTAGCCCACCGTGGTCCCCCGGAACAGCAACGCCAGCGTGTCATGCACCGCCGACTGCTCCACCCCGTGATAGTCGAGGTTCGCCTGGTCGATCTCCACCCGCAGCCGCTTCGGCGGCGTGCCGAAGCTGTCGTCCACGTCCACGATGAAATCGATCCCCCGGAAGATCTCCACCAGCTTCGAGGCCACCGCCCGCCGCACCTCCGCATCCGGCCCGTAGACCTCCGCCAGCAGCGTCGCGAGCACCGGCGGGCCGGGAGGCGCCTCGACCACCCGGATCGCGGTCCCCTCGGGGACGGAGACCCCCGCCAGCCGCTCCCGCAGCTCCAGCGCGACCGCGTGGCTCTGCCGCTCCCGCGCCTCCACGGGGGCGAGATTGACCTGAAGATCCCCCATCTCCGGGTTCGCGCGCACATAGTAGTGCCGCACCAACCCGTTGAAATTGAAGGGCGCCGCGGTCCCGGCATAGGCCTGGACGCTCTCGACCTCCGCCAGCTCCCCCGCCACCCGCGCCAGCGCGAACAGCGCCCGCTCGGTGTCTTCCAGGGTCGCGCCCTCGGGCAGGTCCACCACCACCTGCAGCTCCGACTTGTCGTCGAAGGGCAGCAGCTTCACCGTCACGTCCTGCGTGGCGAACAGCCCGACCGACCCCACCGTCGCCGCGAACACGACCAGCAGGAACCCCAGCGCCCGCCCGCGCGAGGCCAGCACCGGCGAGGCCGCCGCCCGGTAGATCCGCGCCATCCGCCCCGGCTTCTCGGGGTCATGCCCCCCGCGCGAGGGCGCGACCCGCTGCAACCTCAGCATGATCCACGGCGCGAAGATCACCGCCACGAAGAAGCTCAGGATCATCGCGGCGGAGGCGTTCACCGGGATCGGGCTCATGTACGGCCCCATCATCCCCGAGACGAACAGCATCGGCAGCAGCGCCGTGACGATGGTCAGCGTGGCGACGATCGTGGGGTTGCCGACCTCGGCCACCCCCCTCAGCGCCACCGCCATCCGGTCGCCCTCGGGATCCAGCCGCCAGTGGCGGGCGATGTTCTCCACCACCACGATGGCGTCGTCCACCAGGATCCCGATCGAGAAGATCAGCGCGAACAGCGACACCCGGTTGATCGTGTAGCCCATCGCGTAGCTGGCCGCGAAGGTCAGCAGGATGGTCGCCGGAATGATGACCAGCGTCACCACCCCCTCGCGCCAGCCGATGAACACCACGATCATCGCGAAGATCGACAGGCTCGCCCCCGTCAGATGGCTGAACAGCTCGTCCGACTTGCGCTTCGCCGTCTCCCCGTAGTTGCGGGCGACCTCGACCTCCAGGGCCTCCGGCACCAGCTCCCCCCGCGCCGCCTCCAGCCTTGCAAGAATCCCCGCCGCCACGTCGACCGCATTGGCCCCCTCGCGCTTGGCCAGCGCCACCGAGACCGCGGGCCGGGGCAGGGCGCCCGCCCGCATCGTCCAGGCCCGCCGATCCGCATCCGCCGGCGCCGAGATCACCTGCGCCACGTCCTTTACGTAAACGGGGCGCCCATCCCGCGTGGTCACCACCAGCAGCCCGACGTCCGGAACCCCCACCAGGCTCCGCCCGGCCAGAATGTCCAGGCTCTCCCCCTCCCGCCGCACCTTGCCCAGCAGCGCCGAGCGATTGGCGCTCCGCACTTTTCCAACCAGCTGCTCCAGCGTGACCCCATAAAGCGCCAGCGCGGCGGGGTCGGGCTGGATGCGGATCTCCGCCCGGCTGTCGCCCACCAGGTAGGTCCGCCCCACCTCCGGCGTCTTCGCCAGCTCCGCCAGCAGCTGGCTCGCCACCTCGCCGAGCGTCGCCCGGTCCCAGCGCCCCGCCGCCTCCGGGGCCAGGTCCGCCCGAGGCGACAACGTCAGCACCAGGATCGCCACGTCGTTGATCCCGCGCCCGACGATCAGCGGCTCCGGTATCCCCACCGGCAGCCGGTCGAGGTTCGCCCGGATCTCGGCATGCACCCGCACCACCGCGTCGTCCTCCGGCACGCCCACCTCGAAGCGCGCCGTCGCCATCACCCGGTCGTCGAGCGTCTGGGAATACACATGCTCCACCCCCGGCAGCCGCTGCAGAAGCAATTCCAGAGGCTTCGCCACCAGCTCCACCGCATCGTCCGCCGCCAGCCCGTTCGCCTCGACGAACACGTCGACCATGGGAACCGAGATCTGCGGCTCCTCCTCCCGCGGCAGCAGCGCCAGCGCCACGGCGCCCAGCGCCATCGCCGCCACCAGCAGCAGCGGCGCCAGCGGCGAGGCGATGAAGGCCCGGCTGATCGCGCCCGCGATCCCCGGCCCCGGCTCGCGCGCGCTCATTCCCCCGCCTCCCAGGCGGCCAGCACGTCGCCCGGCTTCAGGCCCGCCAGCACCTCGACGCCCCCGTCCACCGGCCCCCCCGGCTGCACCACCACCTCGACCGGAGCGCCCCCGCCCTCCAGCCGCACGAAGGCCACCCCGTGACGCAGCCGCAGATAGGCCGGCGGAACCACCAGCGCCTCCCGCACCCCGGTCGCGACCGAGAGCCTCACCCGCTCGCCCACGAAGAAATCGCCCAGGCCCGCGGCGGCGATGTCCACCACCACCTGGCCCGCCTCCAGCTCCGGATAGACCTTCGCAATGCGCCCCTCGCCGGCCTCGCCGCCGGTCAGGGGGCCGCGTTCGGCGATCTGCACGACGTCGCCCTCGCCCAGGAAGCGCGCATGGCGCTCGGGCAGGCGGGCGCGCAGGACGAAGCGCTCGGCGGCGATCTCGGCCACGGTCTCGCCGGGGGTCACGGTCATCCCCTGCACCACGGGGACCGAGAGCACCCGGCCGGCCTCGGGGGCCAGCACCGCGCCCTCGTCCCGCCGCCGGACCAGCGCCGCGCGCTCGGCCTCGCGGGCGGCGCGGGTCTCCTCGATCACGTTCATCGCCGTGCGCGCCTGGTCGAGCGTCGCGGCCGCGACCGCGCCCCGCTCCCGCAGCTCCCGCGCCCGGTCGAGGTCGATGCGCGCCTGCGCCGCCTGCGCCTCCAGCGCCCGCAGCCCCGCGTCCAGCGCCGCGATCTGGAGATCCAGCTTGTCGTCGCGAACCCGCGCGATCACCTGTCCGGCGGCCACCGCGTCGCCCTCGGTGACGCTCAGCTCCGCCAGCTCGCCGGTGAGGCGGGCGCGGGCATAGGCGCGCTTCACGCTCTCGACCTGGCCGAAGACGGGGCGGCGGTCGGCGATCTCGACCGGCCGCACCTCCCAGCCCTGCGCCGCCGCAGCCCCCGCCGCGCCCAGCGCCAGCAGGGCCGCCAACCCGATCCGATTCCGCATCCGCCCTCTCCCGATCCCGCGCCGCGTGCGCCGATCCTGCGCGCGCGTCCCCGCGCCCGCCTTGACGTGCCTCAAGCCGCAGCATCGGATCGCGGTTCGTGAATGCGAGAGGGCCCGGGCCCGGGCCGCCGGCCCATGAAAAAGCCCCGCCGGAGGGACCGGCGGGGCAAGGCGCAGCGACCTGGGGGGAGGAGACGTGTCCGGGCCGCCGCCCGCTCAGTCCCGGCCGAGATAGTCGGCCAGGACCTTGCGGACTCCGTGCGCGTGCAGGGCGCTCAGCCACCGCACGAAGGGCTCGCGGAAGCCCGGATGATCGGCGACGGCGCCGTAGACGTCGCGCAGCTCCAGCCAGGCCTCGGGCGCGTCCTTCGCCCGCCGGGCGTGGGCGACCAGCCGGTCCCAGTCGGGATCGTTCGGCGCGATCTCGGCGCCCGCCTCGTCCACGCCCAGGCAGTAGCGGGCCCACAGCGCGCTCTCCAGCGCCAGCCCCTCGACCGTCCGCCCGGCGGCGAGATTGTCCTCGATCGAGGGCACGATGAACTTCGGCTGCCGGTTCGAGCCGTCCAGGCACAGCCGCCGGATCGTGTCCTCGATCCGCGGGTTCCCGAACCGCTCCTTGAGGCTCGCGAGATACTGCTCCTGCGTGGCGCCGGGCACCGCCTCGACCACGCCGAAAACCTCGTCCCGCTCCACCTTCTCGAAGAAGGCCGAAACCTGCGCGTCCCCCATCGCATCGTGCGCGAACTCCAGCCCCAGCAGGCCGGAGGGATAGGCGATCATCGCATGTCCGCCGTTGAGCATCCGGATCTTCATGTGCTCGTAGGGGGTGACGTCGTCGACGAACTGCACGCCGACGTCCTCGAACGCCGGCCGGCCGGCGGGGAACCGGTCCTCCAGCACCCACTGCCGGAACGGCTCGCAGAACACCGGCCGGGCGTCGTCGAGCCCGTGGGCCTTCGCCAGATGCGCGCGCCTGGCCTCCGTCGTCGCCGGGGTGATCCGGTCGACCATGCCGTTGGGGAACGCCACCTCCGCCTCGATCCAGGCCGCCAGCTCGGGGTCCTGGCCTCTCGCCACCCCCACCACGGCGGCGCGCGTGACGGCCCCGTTGTGGGGGAGGTTGTCGCAGCACATCACGGTGAAGGGCTGCACGCCGGCCGCGCGGCGCGCGCGCAGCCCCGCCACGATCGCCCCGAACACGGTCCTCGGCCGGTCGGGGCTCGCGATGTCCGCGCGGATCGAGGGATGCTCCGGATTGAACCCGCCCGTCTCGGCGGACACGAAATACCCGCCCTCCGTCACCGTCAGCGACACGATCCGCACGCCCGGATCCGCCATCGCCGCGATCATCGGCCCATGCCCCTCGGCGACCGGCAGGAACCCCGCCATGGCGCCGATCACGCGCACGGCGTCGCCCTCCGGCCCCATCTCGGTCACCGAGTAGAGGTGGTCCTGCGCCGCCAGCCCCGCGCGCATCTGCTCGTCGGCCGGCATCACCCCGGCCCCGAGGATCCCCCAGGCCGGGTCCCCCCCGGCCCGCAGCAGATCGTCGGCATAGACCGCCTGGTGGGCGCGATGGAAATTTCCCATCCCCACATGCAGGATCCCCGGCCGCAAGGCCGATCGGTCGTAGGCGGGCGCCGAGACCCCCGCGGGCAGGGAGGCCAGAGAAGCGTTCGATAGGCGCGTCGACACGGGAGCAGGCCCTTTCGGTTGGTCGATCACGAAAACAAGGCGGGCGGCGCCAGGCGCCGGGCCCGCCTCAGCTCATCCAGTTTCCGCCGTCGACGTTGTAGGTCTGGGCGACGACGTAGTCGGCCTCGTCCGAGGCCAGGAACACGGCCATGCCGGTCAGGTCCCGCGCGGTCCCCATCCGGCCGTAGGGCACGGCCGCGCCGACCTCGCGCTTCTTCTGCCCGGGGGCCTTGCCCTCGTAGCGCGCGAAGAAGGCGTCGACCCCGTCCCAGTGCTCGCCGTCCACCACGCCCGGCGCGATGGCGTTGACGTTGATGCGATGGCGGATCAGGTCGAGCCCCGCCGACTGCGTGATCGAGATCACCGCCGCCTTGGACGCGCAGTAGACCCCCACCAGCGCCTCGCCCCGCCGCCCCGCCTGGGAGGCCATGTTGATGATCCGCCCGCCGGTCCCCTGCGCGATCATCCGCCGGGCCGCCGCCTGCAGGCAGAACAGCACCCCCGCCACGTTCACCGCGAAGATGCGCTCGTAATCCGCCCGCTCGATCTCCACGATCGGGGCGGCGGTGAACAGGGCGGCGTTGTTGACCAGCACGTCGATCCCCCCCATCAGGGCGGCCGAGACGTCCATCGCCTCCTCGATGCTCTCCTGCCGGGTCACGTCCAGCGCGACGGCATGGGCGCCCTCGCCCAGCCGCGCCGCCTCGGCCGAGGCGCGGGCCTGGTCGAGATCGGCCAGCACCACCTGCGCGCCCTCGGCCAGATAGGCCTCCGCGAAGGCCAGCCCGATGCCCCGTGCGGCGCCGGTGATCACCGCGCGCCGGCCCTGCAGCCGCCCCGCGCCGCTCATGCGATCCTGAGCCCCTCGTGGTCGAAGCGGTGGATCTTCTCCTCGTCCGGCGTCAGGAAGATCGCGTCGCCGTGGTGAAGGCTGACCTCGCCGCCCGCGCGCACGGTCAGCGGCTCGCGCCGGCCGTCCATGTGCACGTGGAAGAACGTGTCCGAGCCCAGATGCTCCGACACCCCCACCACGCCCTTCCAGGTCCCTGTCGTGGCCGAGGGCGCGATATGCTCCGGCCGGATCCCGATGGCATGACCGCCGCGCTTCTCGGCCTCGGCCCCCTCCAGGATGTTCATCTTGGGGCTGCCGATGAACCCCGCCACGAAGCGGTTGCGGGGCGTGTGATAAAGCTCCAGCGGCGAGCCCACCTGCTCGATCCGCCCCGCCTGCAGCACCACGATCTTGTCGGCCATGGTCATCGCCTCGACCTGGTCGTGGGTGACGTAGATCATCGTGGTCTCCAGCCGCTCATGCAGCTCCGAGATCTCCAGCCGCATCCCCACGCGCAGCGCCGCGTCGAGGTTCGACAGCGGCTCGTCGAAGAGGAACGCCGCAGGCTCGCGCACGATGGCCCGCCCGATGGCGACGCGCTGGCGCTGGCCGCCCGAAAGCTGCCCCGGCCGGCGGTCGAGATAGTCGGTCAGGTTCAGAACCTTCGCCGCGTTCTCGATCCGCCGCGCCTGCTCGGCCTTGTCCATGCCCGCCATCTTCAGCGGAAAGGCGATGTTCTTGCGCACGGTCATGTGCGGATACAGAGCATAGCTCTGGAACACCATCGCCAGCCTGCGCTTGGCGGGCGGCATCCCCGTCGCGTCCTCGCCGTCGATCTCGATCACGCCGCCCGAGACGTCCTCCAGCCCCGCGATCAGGCGCAGCAGCGTGGACTTCCCGCAGCCCGAGGGGCCGACGAAGACCACGAACTCCCCATCCTCGATCTCGAGGTTCAGGGGCGGGATGACGTGGACGTCCCCGAAGCTCTTGGCCACGTCCTTCAGAACGATGCGTCCCATGGGGTTTCTCCGTCCCTTGTTCTTATTTCACGGCGCCGAAGGTCAGCCCGCGCACCAGCTGCTTCTGGGAGAACCAGCCCAGGATCAGGATCGGCGCGATGGCCATGGTCGAGGCGGCCGAAAGCTTGGCGTAGAACAGCCCCTCGGGGCTGGAGTAGGAGGCGATGAAGGCGGTCAGCGGCGCGGCGTTCGCCGCCGTCAGGTTCAGGGTCCAGAACGCCTCGTTCCACGCCAGGATCACGTTCAGCAGCAGCGTCGAGGCGATCCCCGGCACCGCCATCGGCGTCAGCACGTGGATGATCTCGTCGCGCAGGGACGCGCCGTCCATCCGCGCGGCCTCCAGGATGTCGCCCGGGATCTCGCGGAAGTAGGTGAACAGCATCCAGATGATGATCGGCAGGTTGATCAGCGTCAGCACGATCACCAGACCCAGCCGCGTATCCAGCAGGCCGATGTCGCGGAAGATCAGGTAGATCGGCACCAGCACGCCCACGGGCGGCAGCATCTTGGTGCTGAGCATCCACATCAGCACGTCCTTCGTCCGCTTGGCGGGCACGAAGGCCATCGACCAGGCGGCCGGGATGGCGATCAGCAGCCCCAGCACGGTCGAGCCCAGCGACAGGATCACCGAGTTCATGAAGTGCAGGAAGTAGTCCGACCGCTCTTGCACGGTCGAATAGTTCTCCAGCGTCCAGTCGAAGACCAGGAACGAGGGGGGCGAGGCGATCGCCTCCGCCTCGGTCTTGAAGCTGGTCAGGATGGTCCACAGGATCGGGAAGAAGATCAGGATCGCGATCGCCCATCCGAAGACGGTCGAGACGACCTTGCGGTTGGTGGTGACGGCGCGGGCCATGGTCAGAGGTCCAGGTTCTTGCCGATCATCCGCATCAGGAAGAATGCGACGATGTTGGCGAGGAGGATGGCGAAGACGCCCCCGGCCGAGCCGAGGCCCACGTCGAACTGCAGGAGCGACTGCGCGTAGATCAGGTAGGTGAGGTTGGTCGAGGCGTTGCCCGGGCCCCCGTTGGTGGTCACCAGGATCTCGGCGAAGACCGACAGCAGGAAGATGGTCTGGATCAGGATCACCACGGTGATCGCGCGCGCCAGATGCGGCAGCGCGATGTGCCGGAACCGCGAGAGCGCGCCCGCCCCGTCCATCTCGGCCGCCTCCAGCTGCTCGCTGTCGAGGCTCTGCAGCGCGGTCAGCAGGATCAGGGTGGCGAAGGGCAGCCACTGCCAGCTGACGATCAGGATGATCGAGGCCAGCGGCGCCTGGGCGAGGAAGTCGAACGGCTCGAACCCCAGTCCCTTGGCGAGCTGCCCGAACAGCCCGTTGACCGGATGGAAGAACATGTTCTTCCACACCAGCGCCGAGACGGTGGGCATCACGAAGAACGGCGCGATCACCAGGATGCGCACGATCCCGCGGCCCCAGATCGGCTGGTCCAGCAGCAGCGCCAGCAGCACCCCGCCGACGATGGTGATCAGCAGAACGCCTCCCACCAGCAGCAGCGTGTTGATCACCGCCGGCCAGAAGGCGGGGTCGGTGAAGAAATAGGCGTAGTTCTCGAACCCCACGAACGGGTTCGCGCCGGGCATCAGCAGGTTGTAGCGCAGGAACGAGAAGTAGATCGTCAGCCCCAGCGGGATCAGCATCCATCCCAGGAGCAGGATCACCGCCGGCGAGATCATCGTCCGCGCGGCGGCGCGGGAATGCTGGGTCGCCATGGCCCGGGGTCTCCGGTTGGTGCGCCGCCGCCCGGCCTCGGCCGGGGAGGGGGCGCGAACAGGGGGTCGCGTCGCGGGGGGTCCTCCCGCCGTCCGGCCGGGCGCGTCGCGCGCCCGGCGGGGCGAAGGGGGGGAGCGGTCGGGGCCGGCCCTCGGGGGAAGGACGCCAGCCCCGTCCCTGGGGCTGGGGGACCGGCGCCGAGGAAGCGCGCGCCGGTCCCCGAAGCGGGCGGTCCGGGTGTGGGCCGGAACCGCGGCGCCGACCTCAGCGGGTCAGTAGCCGGCCCGCTTCATCTCGCGCTCGGTCAGGGTCTGGGCGTTGGCCAGCGCCTGTTCCGCCGTCACCTGGCCCGCCAGGGCGGCCGAGAACTGCTGCCCGACCGCGGTGCCCAGCCCCTGGAACTCCGGGATCGCCACGAACTGCACGCCCACGTAGGGAACCTCGTCCACGGTGGGGTTCTGCGGATCGGCCGCCTCGATCGACTCGAGCGTCATCTGCGCGAAGGGCGCCGCCTCCAGGTAGGCGGGGTTCTCGTAGAGCGAGGTGCGCGTGCCCGGCGGCACGTTCGCCCAGCCCTCCTTCTCGGCCACCAGCTCGGTGTATTCCTTCGAGGTCGCCCACTCGACGAAGGCCTTCGCGGCCTCCTCCTTCTCGGTCCCCGCGGGGATGCCGAGGTTCCAGGCCCACAGCCAGTTGCCGCGCTTGCCCAGGCCGTTGTCCGGCGCCAGCGCGAAGCCCACCTGGTCGGCGACCTCGGACTCGTCGGGGTTGGTCACGAAGGACGCGGCCACCGTGGCGTCGATCCACATCGCGCACTTGCCGGTCTGGAACAGGGCCAGGTTCTCGTTGAACCCGTTGGAAGACGCGCCCGGAGGCCCGTAGTTCTCCATCAGGTCGAGGTAGAAGGTCAGCGTCCGCTTCCACTCGGGGCTGTCGAACTGGGGGGTCCACTCCATGTCGAACCACTTCGCGCCGAAGGAGTTCGACATGGCGGTCAGGAAGGCCATGTTCTCGCCCCAGCCGGCCTTGCCGCGCAGGCAGATGCCGTAGACCTCGTTGGCCTTGTCCGTCGTGGCCGCCGCGATCTCGCGCACCTGGTCCCAGGTCGGCGCCTCGGGCATCTCCAGGCCGGCCGCCTCCACCAGGTCCTTGCGGTACATCACCATCGAGGACTCGCCGTAGAACGGCGCCGCGTAAAGCGTGCCGTCCACCGTCAGGCCGCCCCGGATCGCGGGCAGCAGGTCGTCGACGTCATAGCTCTCGGGCAGGTCGTTCAGGCCCACCAGCCAGCCCTGCTTGCCCCAGATCGGGACCTCGTAGGTGCCGATGGTCATCACGTCGTACTGGCCGCCCTTGGTGGCGACGTCGGTGGTCACGCGCTGGCGCAGCACGTTCTCCTCCAGCGTCACCCACTCGACCTTGATGTCGGGGTGCTTGGCCTCGAAGTCCGAGGTCAGCCCCTGCATCCGGATCATGTCGCCGTTGTTCACGGTGGCCACGGTGATGGTCGTCTCGGCCGACGCCGCCGTGGCCAGAGCCATGACCGCGCAGGCGCCCATGAGGGCGCTGGTCCGCAAGCTCATGTGTTCCTCCCTGGATGAGAACTTGCTTAGGTTGCGAATAATTGCTCATATGCGGCCGAGCGCTGTCAAGGCCTTGGGCCTTTTGCGGTGCAGCATGATTTCAGGGCCGGACGCGCCGTCTCAGGACAGCAGCGCCTCGGCGGTGATCTCGTCGGTGATCAACCCGTTGACCAGCCCGCCTTTCAGGGCGGCCTTGATCGCGGCGCGCTTCTTCGCGCCCGCAGCGATGGCCACGATCAGTTTTTCCGCGACCCGCTCCAGCCGCACGCCGGCGATGCGCGCGTTGGCCCCGGTCTGCAGGTAGGTCCCCGAATCGTCGTAGGCCCAGCCGGTGATTTCGCCGACCGCGCCCTGCGCGCGCAGCTCCCCGATCTCCTCGGCGGTCAGGAACCCGTCCTTCAGCAGCGGCGGCTCGCCCCCCATCTCGCCGACCCCCACGAAGGCCACGTCGGCGTTCTCGGCCAGCGCCCGGGCGCGGACCACGGGGGGCAGCGAGATGAACAGGTCCCGCTCCTCCGGCGTCGCCGCCACCAGCGGCAGGGGCATGGGGTAGTGGCGCGCGCGCACCTTGTCGGCGACCCGCATGATCACGTCGAAGGCCGAGGCGGTGCCGTCCGGCGCCATGTTCCCGTTCAGCGAGGCGATGCGGTGCTGCGGGCAGTCGATGGCCCGCATCTCCTCGACCATCGCGCGCAGCGTGCGCCCGGTCCCCAGCGCCACCACCAGCGGCTCCGGCGTCGCGAAGATTCTTTCCAATTCCTCGGCCGCCACCGGGGCGATCGCCTTCACCGGATCGGCGCCCTTGCCGAGGCTCAGCGCCACCCGCGCCCGCTTCAGCCCGTATTTGCGGGTCAGCGCCCGCTCCAGCTCCATGCAGCGGCTGACCCGATGCTCGAGGCGCACGTGGATCAGCCCCTCGGCCACGGCCTTGGCCACCAGCCGCTGCGCCCGCTGGCGCGAGATCCCCATCTCGGCGGCGATCTGGTCCTGCGTGGCCCCGCCGACGTAGTAGAGCCACGCCGCCCGCGCCGCCTGGTCGAGCGGCGTCGCGGTCTCCTCCTCGCGCCGGCCGCTCATGCCGCGCGCTCCGGGCGGGCGAGCTCGGGGCGGGGGTCGAAGAAGTCCTCGAATCGGGCGAAGTCGCGGTGCGCGCGCAGCTCGCCGGGGTCGGGCAGGGCGATGTCGCGGAAATGCGCGCCCCCGGTGAAGCGCCACGCCTCCATCCCCGCGGCCAGCGCCGCCTTGACCCCGTTCAGGCTGTCCTCGATCACCAGGCAGTTCTCCGGCGCGACGCCGGCGCGCTCGGCCGCCAGCAGGAACAGGTCCGGCGCGGGCTTGCCCCGCGCGACCTCCGAGGCGGTCGAGATCCGCCCCGCGAACCGCCCGCTCAGCCCGGTGATCTCGAGGCTGCGCGCCAGCCGCGCGGGGCTCGACGAGGTCGCGAGGCAGTAGGGCCGCGCCAGGCGGTCCAGCGCCGCCTCGACCCCGGGCATGACGGTCAGCTCCGCCTCGAAGGCGGCCAGCAGGCGGCGGCGGTAGTCGGCCTCGAAGGCCTCGGGCAGGTCGACGCCGAAATCCTCGCGGATCACCTTCAGCACCACCGGGTAGCTGCGGCCGAGGAAGTGGCGGGCGACGTATTCCAGGTCGATCTCGATGCCGCGCGTGCGCATCTCCTCGACCAGCATCCGCGCGCTGATCGCCTCGGAGTCGATCAACACCCCGTCGCAGTCGAAGATCACCAGATCGATCCGCCGCATCGCGCCCCCTCCCGGCCTGGACGGGCGGTGTCTTAGCAATCCCGGGCCCATGCGCCTAGCTCCTCCACCGGTCGAGATGGGGCGAGGGCGCTTCGAAGCCCGGCGCCGGGTCCAGCGCCGTCGGCCCCGCGGCGGCCCGTGCGCGGCGGCGGTTGATCAGCAGGTCCGGCTCCGGCGAGAACCGCGCCTGCAGGGGCAGAAGCGCCGCGCCCAGCACCCGCGCCTCGCCCCCGATCGTGCCCTCGCGCAGCTCCGCCGGGCTCAGCCCGGTGCGGTCGAAACGCAGCACCGCCTCGTGGGTCGCGTCCAGCAGCCGCAGCCGCCAGGCGGGGGGCAGCACGCCGTCGATCGCCACCGCCTCGAAGTCGATCACCGCCATCGCCGAGACCACCGCGCGCGCCAGCGCCGGCGCGGCGCCCGCCAGCCAGTCGGCGAACTGCGCATCCGCCTCCGCCCCGCCGAGGCCCGCCATGGCGCGGGTGACGTCGATCCCCGCCGCGCGCAGCCGCCGCGCCAGCCCGACGCCCGAGGCCGCGTGGATCAGCTGGCGCCCCTTCGCCCCCGGGACCCGCCCGGCCAGCGGCATCGAGCCCAGCGCCCCCGCGTTCAGCCGCGCCCCGCGGTAGAGCCGCCCGTCGAGCACCACGCCCGCGCCGATGAAGGCGCCCACATGGACGTAGAGCGCGCAGCCCGCCTCCAGCGCCTCGCCGGTCAGCATCTCGGCCGCGCAGGCCGCCGCGGCGTCGTTGAAGACCGAGACCTCGGCCCCCGTCGCCGCCGCCAGCATCGCGCCGGGGTCGACCGCCCGCCAGCCGGCGAGCGCGGCCTTGGGGGCGCCCAGCTCGTCCGCCCAGGCGTCCATCTCGCCGGGCAGGGCCAGGCCCACGCCGCACAGGCGCGCGCGGTGGGCGGGGCTCATCGCCTCCAGCAGCTCGCGCGCCTGGCCGGTGGCGGCCTCCATCACCGGGCCGGGCAGGGGGGCCTCGAGCCGGGTCGCGCGCTCGGCCACCGTCTCGCCGGTCAGGTCGATCAGCCGCGCCTCGACCGAGCGTCGTCCGATCTTCACCCCCAGCGAGAACGCCCCCGAGCCCGCGACCGAGACCGGGGTCGAGGGCTGCCCCCGTCCCCGGACCTTGTCGCCCTTGGCGAGCAGCCCCTGCTCGACCAGCCGCTCGACGATCACCGAGGCGGACTGCCCGCTGAGCCCCGTGGCGCGCGCGACCTCCGCCTTCGACAGGGCGCCGGCGCGCAGCACGGCGTCGATCACCCGCCGCTCGTTGAAGGCCCTCAGCCCGCCCGCATCCCCCCCCCGCATCGCTCCGTCCCCCCTCTCCATCCCGTCGACCGAACGCTATCCGCAGGAGTTCGATTAAATCAACCGATCTGATTTATTTGTTGACGAATCGAGGGGCTGTGTGGCCGGGTCCGCCGGCTCCTGCGCTCTTGCCGCGGGGCCGCGGACCGGTCGCGCCTGCAACAGGCTTGCGCGCGGCGGCGGGCGCGGCGAGGGTTCGGGGAGGCGCTGGTCAGGGAGGCGACGGTCGATGTTTCTCGTCTGCGGCGAGGCCCTGTGGGACCTGTTCGCGATCGAAGGCGCGGGGGAGGGCGCGGGGCTTTCCTTCGATGCGCGCGTGGGCGGCTCGCCGTTCAACGTGGCCGTCGGTCTGGCGCGGCTGGAGCAGGGCGTCGCGCTGTTCACGGGCCTGTCGACCGACCGCCTGGGCGAGCGGCTGACGGCGGCGCTGGAGCGCGAGGGCGTGGGGACCTCGGCCCTGGTGCGCACCGCGAATCCCAGCACGATCAGCCTGGTGGACCTCGGCGCCGACGGCTCCCCGCGCTATGCGTTCTATGGCGAGGGCGCCGCCG
Organism: Albimonas pacifica; assembly: GCF_900113695.1. Taxonomy (GTDB): domain Bacteria; phylum Pseudomonadota; class Alphaproteobacteria; order Rhodobacterales; family Rhodobacteraceae; genus Albimonas; species Albimonas pacifica. The sequence goes on from NZ_FOQH01000006.1 coordinate 360,851, forward strand.
ACCGCGCGCTGACCCTCTCCGACCTGCCGACGCCGGGACCGGAGACCTGGGGCCTGCACGCGGGCAGCTATTCGCTGGTGGTCGAGCCCGTCGGCTCGACGCTGCTGGCGCTGTTCGAGCGCGAGCGCGGCCGCCGCCTGCTGACCCTCGACCCCAACGTGCGCCTGACCATCGAGCCGGAGATCGGCGTCTGGCTGGCGCGGCTCGAGTCGTTCCTCGCCTGCGCGGACGTGGTGAAGGTCTCGGACGAGGACCTGGGCCTGCTCCATCCCGGCCGCACCATCGACGAGATCGCCGCGGACTGGCGCGCGAAGGGCGCGGCGCTGGTCGTGGTCACGCGGGGCGCGCAGGGCGCGGTCGCCTTCGGCCCCGCCGGGCGGATCGAGGCGCCCGGGCGCCGGGTCGAGGTGATCGACACCGTGGGCGCCGGCGACACCTTCCAGGCCGCCCTGATCGCGGGGCTGGCCGAGCGCGGCGCCACCGCCCGCGCCGCCGTCGAAGCCCTTGGGGCGGACGACGTCTCGGCGCTGCTCGACTTCGCGGTGCGCGCCGCCGCCGTCACCTGTTCGCGCCGCGGCGCGGACCTGCCGCGGCGCGCCGAGCTCGCCTCTCCAGCCCCCCGCACGGAGGACCGCTGATGGTCGCCCGCGTCGTTCCCGTCGATCCCTTCGACCTGGTGGTCTTCGGCGCCACCGGAGACCTCGCGCGGCGCAAGCTGATCCCGGCGCTCTACCACCGCCTGCACGACGGCCAGATGCCCGACGCGGCCCGCATCGTCGGGGCCGCCCGCTCGGACCTCTCGGCCGACGCGTTCCGCAACATGGCCGCCGAGGCGCTGGAGGAGTTCGTGCGCCCCGCCGATCTCGACGCGCAGACGCAGAAGCGGTTCCTGTCCTGCATCGACTACGCCCAGGTCGACGCCACCTCGTCGGAGGGCTGGTCGGACCTCGCCGCCGCCATGCCCCCGCGCGAGGGGCGGCCGCGGGCCTTCTATCTCTCGGTCGCGCCCCGCTTCTTCGGCCCGATGGCCGAGCGCATCCACGAGGCCGGCCTGTCGGGCGCCGACAGCCGCATCGTGATCGAGAAGCCGCTGGGCCACGACCTCGCCTCGGCCCGCGAGCTCAACGCCACGCTGGCCGCCCATTTCCACGAACATCAGGTCTACCGGATCGACCATTACCTGGGGAAGGAGACGGTCCAGAACCTGATGGCGCTGCGCTTCGCCAACGCGCTGTTCGAGCCGCTGTGGAACGCCCGCCACATCGACCACGTGCAGATCACGGTGGCTGAATCCGTGGGCGTCGAGGGGCGCGGCCCCTATTACGACGGCGTCGGCGCGATGCGCGACATGGTGCAGAACCACATGCTCCAGCTTCTGTGCCTGATCGCCATGGAGCCGCCGGGCCGTTTCGAGCCGGACGCGGTGCGCGACGAGAAGCTCAAGGTGCTCCGCGCGCTCGCCCCCCACGACCACCCCGAGGACGTGGTGCGCGGCCAGTATGCGGCGGCCAACGGCACGGCGAGCTACCGCGAGGACGCGGAATCCCCCGACAGCCGCACCGAGAGCTACGTGGCGCTCAAGGCCGAGGTCGCCAACTGGCGCTGGTCGGGCGTGCCCTTCTACCTGCGCACCGGCAAGCGCCTGCGCACCCGCGTCTCGGAGATCGCGGTGGTGTTCAAGGAGGCGCCGCACTCGATCTTCCCCGCCGCCTCCGGGCGCTGGGCGCAGAACGTGCTGGCGATCCGCCTGCAGCCCGACGAGGGCATCACCCTGGGCATGACCATCAAGGACCCGGGCCCGGGGGGCATGCGCCTTGCGCCCGCGGTCTTGGACATGACCTTCGCCGACGCCATGTCGTCGTCGAAGCTGCGGATGCCCGACGCCTACGAGCGGCTGGTGATGGACGTGATCCGCGGCGACCAGACCCTGTTCATGCGCGGCGACGAGGTCGAGGCGGCGTGGGAATGGGTCGACCCGATCATCGCGGGATGGGAAGAAAGGGGGGACCGCCCCGTTTCCTACGATCCCGGCTCGTCGGGTCCCGAGGACGCGCTGATGCTGCTGCATCGCGACGGGCGGCGCTGGAGGGAGATCGCCACATGACCGAGGCCCGGCCCGATGCCATGACCATGCCCCAGATCATCGCCTACGACAGCCGCGACGACCAGGCGGGCGGCCTCGCCGACCTGGTGGCGGGGCGGCTGAGCGCGGCGGTCAAGGCGAAGAACTCCGCCAGCCTCGCCGTGCCCGGCGGGACCACGCCGGGCCTGATGCTCAAGCTGCTGGGCGAGAGCGACGCGCCCTGGGGCCTGGTCGCGGTGACCCTGACGGACGAGCGCTGGGTGCCGCCGATCTCGGCCCGCTCGAACCAGAAGCTGTTGGGGGAGACGCTGTTCCACGGCGCCGCCGCGGCGGCCGAGTTCGTGCCCCTCTACGGCGGCGGGGCGGAGCCCGCGCAGGCGCTGCATGCGGTCAACCTGACGCTCGAGCAGGTGGCGCTGCCGCTCGACGTCGCCGTGCTGGGCATGGGCGACGACATGCACACCGCCTCGATGTTCCCCGATGCGCTGGGGCTGGAGGAGGCGCTGTCGCCCGACGCGCCCCCCGCCGTCGCGATCCGCGCGCCGGGGGCGGAGGAGCCGCGCATCACCCTCTCGGCCCGCGTGCTGCGCGCCGCCGAGCGGCACATCCTGATCCAGGGCCACGACAAGATGCGCGCGCTGGAGCGCGCCGTGGCGCTGGGCGACCCGACCCGCGCCCCGATCTGCGCCGTGCTGGAGGGCGCGACGGTGCATTACGCCGACTAGAGACCCACCAGGCCGGGGGCCCCCTCGGACATCGGACCCGGCCGGCAGGAGGACGTCATGAACCCGACCATCGAGGCCGTCACCGACCGTATCCGCGCCCGATCCGCCGCCGCGCGGGGCGCCTATCTCGCCCGCGTCGAGCGGGCGGTGGAGGCGGGCCCCGCCCGCGCGCATCTCAGCTGCGGGAACATGGCCCATGTCACCGCCGCCATGGGCCCCGACAAGGCGCCCATCGCCGAGGAGCGGGGCGGCAACATCGGCATCGTCACCGCCTACAACGACATGCTCTCGGCCCATCAGCCGTTCGAGCGGTTCCCCGACCTGATCAAGGCCGCCGCGCGCGAGGCCGGCGGCACGGCGCAGGTCGCGGGCGGGGTGCCGGCGATGTGCGACGGGGTCACCCAGGGCCAGCCGGGGATGGAGCTGTCGCTCTTCTCGCGCGACGTGATCGCGCTGGCGGCCGGGGTGGCGCTGAGCCACAACTGCTACGATGCGGCGATGTACCTGGGCGTGTGCGACAAGATCGTGCCGGGCCTGGTGATCGCGGCCGCCACCTTCGGCCACCTGCCGGCGATCTTCGCGCCTGCAGGCCCGATGCCCTCGGGCCTGCCCAACGACGAGAAGTCGCGCATCCGCCAGCTCTTCGCCGCGGGCGAGATCGGGCGGGACGAGCTCTTGAAGGCCGAGATGGCCTCCTACCACGGTCCCGGCACCTGCACCTTCTACGGCACCGCCAACACCAACCAGATGCTGATGGAGTTCATGGGCCTGCACCTGCCGGGCGCGAGCTTCGTGAACCCCAACACGCCGCTGCGCGACGCGCTGACCGCCGAGGCCGCCCGCCGGGCGCTGGCGATCACGGCGAAGGGGAACGAATTCACCCCGGTTTCCGAGGTGCTGGACGAGAAGGCCTTCGTCAACGGCATGGTGGGGCTGAACGCCACCGGCGGCTCGACCAACCTGGTGCTGCACCTGGTGGCGATGGCGCGCGCGGCGGGGGTGCTGATCGACTGGTCGGACATGGCCGAGATCAGCGCCGTCACGCCGCTGATGGCGCGCGTCTATCCCAACGGGATCGCCGACGTGAACCACTTCCACGCCGCCGGGGGCCTGGGCTGCATGATCGGCGAGCTGCTCTCGGCCGGCCTGCTGCACGAGGACGTGAAGACCGTCGCCGGCCCGGGCCTGAGCCGCTACACCGCCGAGCCGAAGCTGGCGGGCGAGCGGGTGGCCTGGGAGGCGGGCGCGGGCGAGAGCCTGAACCGCGACATCCTGCGCCCCGCCTCGGAGCCCTTCCAGAAGACCGGCGGGCTGCGGCTGCTGGGGGGGAACCTGGGCAAGGCGGTGATCAAGGTCTCGGCGGTGAAGCCCGAGAACCATGTGATCGAGGCGCCGGCCCGCGTCTTCCACGACCAGGAGGCGGTGAAGGCCGCCTTCAAGGCCGGCGAGTTCGACCGCGACCTGATCGTGGTGGTCCGCTTCCAGGGGCCCAGGGCCAACGGCATGCCCGAGCTGCATTCGCTGACCCCGCCGCTGGGCGTCACGCTGGATCGCGGGCACAAGGTGGCGCTGGTGACCGACGGGCGGATGTCGGGCGCCTCGGGCAAGGTGCCCGCGGCGATCCACCTCTCGCCGGAGGCGGCCGACGGCGGCCCGATCGCGCGCATCCGCGACGGCGACATGATCCGGCTGGACGCGACCGCCGGCACGCTGGAAGTGCTGGTCCCCGCCGAGGAATTCGAAGCGCGCGAGCCCGCCCGCCCGGACCTGAGCGCCAATCACGAGGGCATCGGGCGCGAGCTCTTCGCCGCCTTCCGCGCCTCGGTCGGCGCCGCCGAGACCGGCGCGGCGGTGGTGGTCTGAGCGAGGCCTGCGCGCCCCTTGCGGGCCCCGGGCCTGACCCGGGGCCTCCGGCGACCCGGCGGGGAGGGCGCCCGGCGGCGGACCGCGGGAGGTCCCGGGTCAGGCCCCGGGGCGCCCCCGCCCCCCGGGCCGGGCGCGGGCCTGAACATCGGGCGCCGTCCCCCGCGCGCCCCGCGGATCGAAAGGAAACGCCATGAAGATCGAGGACGTCTGCCGCCTCGCCCCCGTCGTCCCGGTGCTGATCGTCGAGGAGCTGGCCCATGCCGCGCCGCTGGCCAGGGCGCTCTCGGCCGGGGGGCTGAAGGCGCTGGAGGTGACCCTGCGCACCCCCTGCGCGCTGGACGCGATCCGCGCCATGGTCGACGCCGCCCCCGACGCCGTGGTCGGCGCGGGCACGCTGATGACGCCGGCCGACGTCTACGCGGCGGTCGAGGCGGGGGCGCGGTTCGGCGTCTCGCCGGGCCTCTCGAACCGGGTGCTGGACGCGGCGGAGGATGCGGGCCTGCCGATGCTGCCCGGCGTCGCCACGCCCTCCGAGGCGATGGCGGGGATGGAGCGGGGGCTGACCCATCTGAAGTTCTTCCCCGCCGAGGCCAATGGCGGCGCGCCGGTGCTGAAGGCCTGGGCGAGCCCGCTCGCCGGCGTCTCCTTCTGCCCCACCGGGGGGATCGGGCTGGGCAATGCGAAGGATTACCTCGGCCTGTCCAACGTGGTCTGCGTGGGCGGATCCTGGGTCGCGCCCGCGAAGCTGATGGCGGCGGGGGACTGGGCGGGGATCGAGACGCTCGCCGCCGAGGCCGCCGCGCTGCCGGTCTGAGCGCCGCGGGGCAGGGCGCCGGATCCCGTCCGGCGGCCCCTCTCCCGCCCCCTGTCTCACCCTGCGTAACTCCCGTTACGCCCGCGAGACGCACCTGTAACGCCGGGCTGTAACGCCCGGCCCGCACCGAAATTTCTTTCTCAGCGATTTCAAAGCTTTGCGCCCTTGGCACGGCGCTTGCCATTTCATCCTCCGACACCGGATCGGAGCATGGCATGGCCCAGACCACCGAACATGGACGCAACGAGACGCAGGACGCGGCCCCCCGCGCCTATGTCAACGCGCTCGCGGTGGAGTTCACGCTGGCCGAGTTCACGCTCGACTTCCTGCAGGCCTTCGGCGGGCCCGTCCCCGTGGCCGGGGCGCGGCTGGTGACGGCGCCGGCGAACATGCCGCTGTTCCGCGACGCGCTCGCCGCCGCCATCGCCGACTACGAACGCCGCTACGGCGCGCTGGGACCGCAGGGGGGGGAGGGCTGATGGCCGGCCTCGCCGCGATCCACCAGGCGGGCGAGAGCGTCGTGCAGCTGCTGCGCGCGCGCCGCGACCTGATGGCCGAGCAGGACGTGCTGGGGCCGGTGCCGGCTGGGCTCGACATCTCCCAGGTCGGCACCGCGCGGCTGACCTCGGCCCAGCCGCCGAACGCGGGGCTGACGATCTGCTGTTACAGCGTGACACGCTCCGAGCAGCCGGTGGCCCGCCTGCCGGCGCGCGAGAAGGCCGACCGCGTCTCGATCGCCGTCGAGCTGGGGTATCTGGTGGTGCCCTGGGCGTCCTCGGCCGCCGAGGAGCACGGGGTGCTCGCCTGGGCGATGCTGGAGCTGAGCCGCTATTCGCTGCTCGACCGGTCCCTGCTGGCCGGCGACGCGTGGGAGCGCGACGAGACCCTCCAGATCGTGCCCGAGAGCCTCGCGACCGACGACCTGTTCCGGATCTGGTCGGCGCTGCAGCTGCGCTATCGCCTGTCGGCCACTTTCCGCGCCCGGGTGATCCGGCTGAGCTACGGCCGGCCGGAGACGGGCCCGCCGGTGGTCGCCACCCGTTTCGGCTTCGCCGACGCGGACCCCCTGACGGAGGGGACGCCATGACGGTCTTCGAGCTGCTCGACCGCCGACTGCTGGCCGCCCTGCGCTTCGTGGACGCCGTCGGGGCCCCGGTGACCTCGCCCGTCGAGGCGCGGGCCGAGGGGCTGGATCCGCGGTCCCTGCGCTGGTCGCGCAAGCGCGACGGCGCGCTGCTGCTGCTGCGCGCGCCGGGTCTGGAAGAGCACGCCGCGGCCTTCGACGTCCTGCCCGGCGCCCCGGCGGTCGGCGCGGAGATCCTGACGCTCGACCTGCGCCCGGTGGACCCGGCGCTCGCCCCGCGCCGCGCCGCGCTGGCCCTGCCGCGCGACCCGGACCCGGAGGCGGGCGAGAGCCTGCTCAGCCCCGCCGAGATCCGCCTGCTTCCCGGCCAGCGCGCCCGGGCGGAGGGGCTGGAGGCCGCGCTGCTGGTCGCGGTGCGCCATGTCGACGGCCGCGCGGTCGAGGGCGCGGTGGTGCGCGTGCGTCCCGGCGGGCCCCATGCCGAGGCGCTCGGGATCACCGGGCCCGCGGGCGAGGCGCTGGTGCGCCTCGCGGGCCTGCCCATCGCCTCGCCCGGGCCGGGGGCCACGGTGCTCGCGGATCTCGAGGTGGACGTGGATGCGGCGATCGACGGGCCCGGCGTGCGGCTGCACGCGCCCGGGGAGATCGCCGCCGCCCGCGCCGCCTTCGCGGCCCGGCGGACGGGGTTCCCGGACCCCGACGCGATCCTCGCCGCCCTGCTGATCGCGGACCCCGCGATCGAGACCACGCCGACCGCGACCGTCGAGCTCCGCCCCGGGCGGCTCGCGACCGCCGCCCTGACCTGGACCCCCGCCTGACCGCCTGACCTGCAACCCCTGGGCCCGAGCGCCCTGACGACCACCGCCTGGAGGCGCCCGATGCCGGAATATCTCGCTCCTGCCGTCTACGTGGAAGAGACCAGCTTCCGCGCAAAATCCATCGCGGGGGTCGGCACCTCGACCGCCGCCTTCGTCGGGCCCTGCGCGCGGGGCCCGATCAGCTCGGGCGCGAACGCCGTGGTCCCGCCGCTGCTGACCTCGGTCTCGGATTTCGAGCGGGTCTACGGCGGGCCCGATCCGCTGAGGATCAACGGGGCGGCGACGCCCAACTACCTCGCGCTCGCCGTGCAGGCGTTCTTCGCCAACGGGGGCGGGCGGCTCTACGTCGCGCGGATCGCGGGGGCGGCGGCGGCGACCGCGGCCTCGGGCGAGTTCGGGCCGGCGGACTCGGGCGTGTCGCTGAGCGCGCGCGCGCCCGGCGGGGCCCGGATCGCGGGGTCGGAGGCCAACTTCCGCGTGGCCTTCGCCCAGGTGCAGACCGAGTCCACCAAGGCCATCGCCCTGCGCAAGCCGGCGGGAACGATGGTGCGGATCGCGGACGACTACTACGTGATCGGCACCAACCCGATGGTGACCTCGGCCGCCGACGCCACCGCCTTCGACGGGCTGGCCGACGCGGGCGCGCTGTCGCTGGTGAGCTGCGCGGTCACGGTCGAGGATCCCTCGGGCGTGATCTGGGAGGCCGCGGACCTCGGCTTCCACCCGCTGCATCCGCGCTATGCGGGCACGGTGATGGGGGCGAGCCCGCCCAACGGCGACGACGCGCTGGCCAATCCGGTGCGCCTCGACGTCGAGGACGACACCACCGCCCCGGTGCTGCGCCAGGCGCTGTGCCGGGCGAACGGCTCCGGGCGCACGGTGGCGCTGAGCGGGGGCACGGACGGCAACGCCGCCCCCACGCCCGCGGTCTACACCGAGGCGCTGAACACCCTGCTGGCGCTGGAGGACGTGTCGATCATCGCGGCCCCCGGTGGAGCCGAGATCGGCAGCGCGGCGGGCATCAACCAGGCGCTGATCGCCTCGGCCGAGACCCGGCGCTCCTACCGCATCGCGGTGCTGGAGACGGCCTCCCAGCAGACCATCGCCCAGGTGCGGACGACCAAGAGCGGGCTCGATAGCTCCCACGCCGCGCTCTATTACCCGTGGATCACCATCTCCAATCCGCTGGCGGCGACCGATCCGCTGGCCCCGGGGCGCATCGACGTGCCGCCGGCGGGGGCGGTCTGCGGGATCTACGCGCGCACCGACATCGAGCGGGGCGTGTGGAAGGCGCCGGCGAACGAGACCGTCACCGGCGCCGTGGGCCTGCAGCGCCACGTGCGCTTCGGCGAGCAGGAGGTGCTGAACCCGCTGGGGATCAACTGCATCCGGGCGCTGCCCAACCGCGGCATCCGGGTGTGGGGGGCGCGCACCGCGTCGTCCGACCCCGAGTGGAAATACGTGCCGGTGCGGCGCTACTTCCTCTACCTCGAGGCCTCGATCGACCGGGGCACGCAGTGGGCGGTGTTCGAGCCCAACGGCGAGCGGCTGTGGGACAACGTCCGCACGACCGTCGCCGACTTCCTCTACAACGAATGGGTCTCGGGCGCGCTGCTGGGCGCGACGCCCGCGGAGGCGTTCTTCGTGCGCTGCGGCCGGGACACCATGACCCAGAACGACATCGACAACGGGCGGCTGGTCTGCCTCGTCGGCGTGGCTGCGCTGAAGCCCGCCGAGTTCGTGATCTTCCGCATCGGCCAGAAGACGGCCGGAGCGGACGGCTGAGAAAGGGCTGAGAGATGGCTGTTCGCGAGACGCCCTGGGCGGCGACGAATTTCCTGGTGAACATCGGCGACGGGCCGGACGAAAGCTCGGCGCTGGGCGGGTTCACCGACGTCTCGGGCCTCGGCACCGAGATCACCCTGATCGAGTACCGGCAGGGCAACGACAAGGAGAACCGGGTGCGGAAGCTGCCCGGGCTCCACAAGGTCTCGGACGTGACGCTCAAGCGCGGCGTGATGGGACTGACCAACTTCTGGGACTGGGTGAAGGCGACCCGCACCAGCCCGTTCACCGCCCGCCCGGTGCTGATCACCATGATGGACGAGATGCAGGAGCCGGTGCTGCGCTGGAAGTTGATCAATGCGCGGCCGATGAAGTGGACCGGCCCGACCTTCGCGGCCAAGGGCGGCTCCGACGTGGCGATGGAGGAGCTGGTCATCGCCGCCGAGGGCTTCGAGTGGGCGGACGTCTGAGACCATGCCGCGCCCGGGCGTCTTCTTCTCCCACCTCCCCGCCCCCGGCGCGGGGCTGAGCGCGCGCGCCGACGTGGCCCTGTTCGCAGGGCTGCTGGCGCGGCGCGAGGCCCCCGTGCCCGAGGCTCTCCTGGCCCTGCTGGAAGAGGCCGGCTGGGCCGGCGCCGGCCCCTTCGCCCGCGGCCCCGCGGCGGTCGAGGCGCTGCTCGACTGCCCCGTGCCGGTGGAGAGCTGGGACGCTTTCGACGCGCTGTTCGACTGGCGGGGGCGCACGGCCTCGCCGGGGGATGCGCGGCCGGTTCCGAGCCCGATGGGCCTCGCGGTGCGCAGCTTCTTCGCGCAGGGCGGGCGAAAGGCCTGGATCGTGCGCACCGGCGATCCCTTGCCGGTCGTCGTGCCGGGCGAGGACGCGGCCGCCCATCGCCTCGTGCGTCGGCGGCGCCTGTCGCTCGCCGCCATCGACGAGCTGACCGCCGAGTTCGCGCCCCTGCTGCCGGGGTTCGAGGGGATCGGGATGCCGGTCTCCGCCCAGGACCCCGGGACCTGGCGGGGCGCGGCGCATCTGCTGGGGATCGACGAGGCGGCGATGCTGCTGCTGCCGGACCTGCCGGAGCTCTGCGCCGGCCCCCCGGCCCCCGCCGCCGTGATCCCCGCGCCGCCGCCCCCGCCCGAGGCCTTCCGCCCCTGCGGGCCGCTGGTATCGGAGGAGGCCGCCACGCCCGCGCCCCTGCCGCTGGAGGCGCCGCGCCTCGACGCCGACGGTTTCGCCACCTGGGCCCGCGCCCTGCGCCACGCGCTGGCGCTGGCCGAGGCGCCGGGCGGCGCCCATCACCGCCGCGACGCGATCCTGGTCGCGAGCCTGCCGCGCCCCGCGCCGGGCGCGGGCGATCCGCTGGCCCCGCTCGAGGTGCTGGCGGCCGTCGAGCCGATCGGCGACGGGACCTCGGCGCTGTCGGAAAGCTGGCTGGGCTCGCGCCGGCTGCAGCTCGCCTACCCCTGGGTCGCCACCCCCGGCGCCGCCTCCGGTCCCGAGGGGCTGGAGGGGGCGGAGGGGATCGCGGCGGGGCTCATCGCCCGCTCCGCCCTGGCGCTGGGCGCGCATCGCTCGGCCGCGGGGCGCGAGGCGCTGCAGGCGAGCCGGCTTTCGCCCGAGCTGGGCTCGGGGGAGCTGGCCCGCGGGCTGGCGCCCGGGGCCGCGGGCGGGGCGGACTGGGCGGGCGACCGGCTGACGCTGCTGGCGCGCGGAACCTCCGGCTTCAAGCTCGTCTCCGACGCCACCGCGGCGGTGGCGCGCGAGGGGCGGGCGGGCGGCGTCTCGCGCCTGATCGGGGTGATCGAGCGGGCGGCGCGCGAGCTTGGCCACGACCACCTCTTCGAGCCCTCGGGCGAGGCGCTGTGGGCCGAGACCCGCGCCGCGCTGGGATCGCTGATGGAGCGGCTGCGCGAGGCCGGCGCCTTCGCCGGCGCCCCCGCCTGGACCGTGCGCTGCGGGCGGGAGACGATGACCCAGGCCGATCTCGACCAGGGCCGGGTGATCGCGGAGGTGACCTTCCGCGCCGCCCAGCCGATCCAGCAGGTGACGGTCTCGCTCGCCCTCTCGCGCGCCCGGGAGGGGCTGGTCTGATGGCCGTCGTCGCGCCCTCGGGGGAGGACCGCTCGGTCCCGCTGCTGGCCTTCCAGTTCCACGTCAGCTTCGACCTGCCGGCCTTCGCCCGGGTCGACGGGCCGCTGCTGGGCGGGTTCTCGGACGTGACCGGGCTCGAGGCCACGATGGAGGCGCGCGCGATCCCGGCGGGGGGGCGCAACTACGGGCCGGTGCAGAAGGCGGGGCCGGTGACCTTCGCGACCGTGGTGCTCAAGCGCGGCGTGGTCGAGAGCCGGCACCTGTGGTCGTGGTTCGCGGCCTTCGCCGGCGCGCCGCCCGCGCCGGGGGCGTCGGGCGAGGCGGCCGCCCTCAACGGGGCCTGGGGGATGCGGGGCGACGTGACCGTGACCATGCTGCGCGGCGCCGAGCCGGTGTTCGGCTGGACGCTCCGCCGGGCGATGCCGGTGAAGTTCCGCGCGGGCGACCTCAACGCCCAGTCGGCGGACCTGGCGGTGGAGGAGCTGCACCTCGTCCACGAGGGGCTGGAGATGGAGGTCGCGTCATGACCGACCTCGCGCTCGGCAAGTTCCGCAACCTCGACGGGGGCGCGGAGCAGGCGGTCGACTTCAACCCCGCGACGCTGAAGGTCTCGCTGACCAACAAGCTCCAGGAGGAGGGGCAGGGCGGGGGCGAGGGGACGGCCGCGCAGCACACCCGCTCGACCACCGCCAAGCTGGAGATGGAGCTGGTCTTCGACTCCACCGAGGACGGCGCCGACGTGCGCGACAAGACCGGCGCGATCAAGGCGATGGCGGTGGTGGCGACGGCCAGTCCCACCCAGCCGCCGCGGGTGTCGTTCACCTGGGGGCGGTTCCTGTTCGCGGGCGTGATCGAGAGCCTCAACGAGACGCTGGAGTTCTGGTCGGCCGAGGGCGTGCCCCTGCGCGCCGCCGTCCAGATCGTGATGCAGCAGGTGGGCGAGGCGGAGGTGGGCGACCAGGTCGCCCCCGGCTCGCCCGAGAGCGCGGCGGTGCGCACGGCGCCCGAGGGCGGCTTCGGCGCGGCGCAGGTGGCGACCGACGCGGGCGACCCCGGCGCGGGGCGCAGGGTGGCGGCCGACAACGGGCTCGAGAGCATGCGGATGCCCGGCGGCGGGGCCGTGGGCGTCGGCGGCGGGGTGACGCTGCGGGCCGCGGCGGGGTTCCAGGCCTCGGCCTCCGTGGGGGCGGGGGTCTCGGCGGGCTTCGGGGCCTCGGCCGGGGCGGGGGCCGGGTTCGGCGCCTCGGCCGGCGCGGGGTTCGGGGCGTCCGCGGGCGCGGGCTTCGGCGCCTCGGCGACCGCGGGCGTGGGTTTCGGCGTGGGCGCGCGCGCCTCGGCCGGCGTCTCCGGCGGCTTCGGCGGCGGGATCGGCGCCTCCGCGGGCGGAGGCTTTGGAGCGTCGGCCGGAGGCGGGTTCGGCGCCTCCGCCGGAGGCGGGTTCGGAGCTTCGGCTGGAGGCGGGTTCGGGGCGTCCGCCGGCGGTGGGTTCGGGGCGTCGGCGGGCGGGGGCTTCGGGGCCTCGGCCGGGGGGAGTTTCGGCGCGACGGCGGGGGCGGCGTTCGGGAGTTCGGCGTCGGCGGGGGCCTCGGCCTCGGCGGGGGCGTTCTCGGGCTTGGGCGGGTCGAAGACGCCGCTGGCGAGCACGCTCGACCCCTCGCGCCTGCTGCCGCCGCCGCCTTCGGGCACGGCGGGGTTCGACGTGACGGGGCGGGCGACGGCCGGCGGCTCTTCGGGGCTGAACGCCGGGGTCCGGCGCTCGGTCAGCTTCTCGACGACGAAAGGATAGGCGATGCCCGTGGTGATCGACGAAGTGCAGGTGGAGGCGGCCCGGCCGAGGGGCGAGGGCGAGGCGGCCCCCCGCGCGCCCGGCCCGCAGCGCCCGCTCTCGCGCCATGAGTTCCGCGAGATGCTGCGGCGCGAGGATCACCGCCGCGCCCGGCTGGAGGCGGACTGAGCCATGCCCCGCGACGAGGCCCTCTCGAACCTGCGCCCCACCGTCCGCATCCGCGGGCTGGAGATGCCGGTGCTCGACCGCGCCATCCTGGCGATGACGGCGCGCGAGCAGGTGGGCGGGCTCGCCAGCCTGGAGCTGACGCTGGTCGACTGGTCCTCGGCCCCCGACGGGCGGGCGGGGTATGCAGCGGCCGGTTCCGACAATCCGCTGAAGCTGGGCGCGCCGATCGAGATCTATTGCGGCGACGTCCGCTCCCCCCAGCAGATCTTCGCCGGCCGGATCACCGCGCTGGAGGCCGAGAGCCCGCGCCAGGGGCCGCCGCGGATCACGATCCTCGCCGAGGACGCCCTGTTCCCCGCCCGCCGCATCCGCCGCCGGCGCCTGTTCGAGGACGCGAGCCCCGCCGACATCGTGCGCGCCGTCGCCCAGGACCACGGCCTGACGCCGGAGATCCGCGACGGGCTGGACGCGCCGCTCGCCGCCTGGGCGCAGGTGGACGAGACGGACCTCGCCTTCCTGCGCCGGGTGCTCGCCTCGGTCGACGCGGACGCGCAGGCGGTGGCGCAGACTCTGCAGGCCGGGCCCCGGGCGCGGGACCGGCGCACGGAGCGGGAGCTGGCCTATCCCCGCGACCTGCTGCGCGTGCGCATCACCGCCGACCTTGCGCGCCAGGCCGCCGAGACCACCGCCGCGGGCTTCGACCCCCTGACCGGGGAGGCGGTGAGCGCGACCTCGGCCGACCCCGAGCTCGGGCCGGGGGAGGGGCGCGGGGCCGCCGACATCCTCGCCGCCGAGTTCGAGGGCTGGCAGGCCCACCTGGGCGACCTCGGCGCGCTCAGCCAGGCCGAGGCCGACGCGCTCGCCCGCGCCGCGCAGGGCGCCTCGGCGCGCGGCTTCGTCACCGCCGACGGCCTGGCGATGGGGGACCCGGGGATCCGGGTCGGCTCGCGCGTCGCGCTCGTGGGCGTCAACCCGATGTTCGAGAACGCCTATTGCGTGACCTCGGCCATCCACCGCTTCGACCGGGAGGACGGATACGTGACCGAGTTCATCGCCGAATGCGCATACCTGGGGGCGGGCGCATGAGCTTCCAGCAGACGATCTCGCTCGCCGCCGCCCGCGCCGCCCAGCCGCGGCTGGGGCAGGTGACCTCGGTCGACGACCCCGAGGGGCTGGCCCGGGTGCGCGTGCGCCTGCACGGCGCCGACCCCGACGGCGAGGCCGAGAGCTGGGCGCGCGTGGCCGTGCCCTTCGCCGGCGGCGACCGCGGCGCCTTCCTGATCCCCGACGTGGGCGACGAGGTGCTGGTGGTCTTCGTCGGCGGCGACCTGCGCGCGCCCATCGTGGCGGGGAGCCTTTGGAACGGCCGCGACCTGCCGCCCGACGAGGTGGCCGGCGCCGTCGACCGCTGGTCCTTCACCGGCAAGGCCGGCACCCGGCTCGCGATCCTGGAGGACCAGGGCGGATCGGAGCGGGTGGAGATCGAGACGCCCGGCGGCGCGAAGATCACCCTCTCCGACCAGGGCGGCGGGCGCGCGACGATCAAGGCGGGCGGGGCGACGGTGAAGCTCTCGCCCTCCGGCGTCAGCGTCCAGACCGGGGCGCGGGTGACGGTCGACGCCTCGAGCGTCGCGATCTCGGCCTCGATGATGACGGTGGACTGCCCCTATGTGAATTTCTCGGGCGTGGTGAACTGCCAGACGCTCACCTCGACCGCGGTGATGTCGGCGAGCTACTCGCCCGGCGCGGGGAACATCTGGTGAGCCGGGCCGAGGCCCCCGCCGCGCGCCGCGAGGCGCGCGAGGCCCGCCGGGTCGCCCGCGCCTCGGGCCGCGCCGCGCGGCGCGCCCGCGCGGCCGAGCGGCCCCCCGCGCCGCCCCATTCGGTGGTCCTGCGCCCGCTGGGCGGGGCGGACCAGACCCTGATCGTGGACGTGGCGGAGGCGGATTTCCTGCCGGCGCTGCTGGCCGACCTGGGGGCCGAGGACTGGCGCGACCGGCTCGCCGCCCGCCGCTCCACCCGCCGCGGGCGCGCGGACGGGGTGATGGAGCTGTCGCAGCCCCTCCACCGCCGCTTCCACCTGGTGCTGCTGGAGGCCGTGTGCCGCGAGCCGGGCTTTCCGCGGGTCGATCCCGACAAGCTGGCGGGGATGGGCCTGGTGCTGCGGCGCGAGACGCGCAACGGACCGCGCGGCTGGATGCGCGAGCGCGGGCAGGGCCGGGGCTGGCTGCCGCTGGCGGGGACCGAGGCGCTCGACCCCGATCCCGCGGCGGCCGCGGCCCTCGTCCCCGACGGCGCGCCGCGGGCCACGCGCGCGCTGGAGCGGGCGCTGGCCGAGCGCCGCGGGACGGCGCCGCGGCTGACGGAGGAGATCGCGCCCCTGTTCGTCGCGCCGCCCGAGATCTGCGCCGCGCGGCGGCGCACGATCCTCTATGGCCTCGTGCCGGTGACCTCGGCCGAGACCACCGCCGCGCCGCCGCCGCTGGAGAACCTGTCGACCGCCGAGAACCGGCGGCTGACCGACCATTTCTCGCCCTTCCTCAAGAAGCGCGCCGCGCGCCGGCTGCCCCGGCGCGGCCAGGCGCTGGACCCGGCGTGGCGGCCGCTCGACCTCTCGGACGCGGAGGGGGACGACCGCACGCTGTTCCGCTTCGCGCAGCTTCTGCGGCAGCTCTCGACCGAGCTGGGGGCCTTCGGCGAGGGCGAGGCCGCGGGGCGGCTGCGCGCGCGCCTCGACCGGCTGCGCCTGCCGATGCGCCTGGACGACGACGGCGAGGCGACGGAGACGATGGGCGCCGCAGAATACTGCGCGCAGGCGGTGGAGATCCTGGTGGGCGAGGCGCCCAACCCCTCCGGCCTGACGATGCCCTGGCGCTGGCCCGAGATCACGCAGGCGGAGGAGGACGCGCTGCTCTCCCTCGCCCGGGCCTGCCTGAGCGAGCGCTTCGCCGAGGTGGCGCCCGAGCAGCCCAAGTTCGACGACGACGCCGCCCGCTACCGCGTGCGCGCCTTCTGCCGGGTGACGGGGCACGAGGATTGCCCGCCGAAGCTGGTGTGGAGCGCCGAGTCGGAGCCGTTCCGGATCCGGCCATGGTGGGACTCGGACGCGCCGCCGACCCGGATCTCGCTGCCCGACGTCGCGCAGGCCCGGCAGGTGAAGCCGGGCGTGGCCTTCGCCATGCCGCCGGCGCTGGCGAACCTGCTGCAGGCGGACATGAAGAAGCTCAAGGACGGGGAGAAGTCCGGCGGCGGCGGCATGGAGATCGGGTGGCTGTGCTGCTTCTCGATCCCGATCATCACGATCTGCGCCTTCATCGTGCTCAACATCTTCCTCAGCCTCTTCAACATCATCTTCCAGTGGCTGCTGTGGATCCGCATCTGCCTGCCCTTCCCCAAGCCGAGGAGCGGAGGATGAGCGGCCCGCGTCCCACCCTGTCGCGGCCCGTGGGTCCGCGTCCCTCGATCGGCTGGCCGCTGCTGCCGGTTCCCGATGCGGACGGCGGGCTGGGCTGGCCCTCGCTCGACGCCTCGGTGCGCCAGTCGATCGAGATGATCCTGCGCGTCACGCCCGGGGAGCGGCTGATGCGGCCCGCCTTCGGGGCGGGGCTGGAGGCGCTGGTCCACCAGCCCAACACGCTCGAGACCCGCGCCCGGGCGCAGGCCGCGATCGTGGAGGCCCTGCGCCGGCATGAGCCGCGCATCCTGCTCGACGCCGTCGCGGTCGATCCCGGCCAGGACGCGCGCGAATTGCTGATCACCCTGTCCTATCGCCTGCGGCCCACGGGAACGCCCGTGACCCTGACCGCGCGCGCGCCCGTCGGAGGAGCCTGATGCCGATCCGTCCCCCCGCCCTCGACGACCGCGGCTTCGACGATCTCGTCGCCGACCTGCTGCGCCGGATCCCGGCCCATACGCCCGAGTGGACCCATGCCCGCGAGGGCGATCCGGGCCGGGTGATGATCGACCTGTTCGCGTGGCTCGCGGACACGATCCTCTACCGCGCCAACCTGATCCCCGAGCGTCAGCGGCTGGCCTTCCTGCGCCTGATCGGCGCCGGCCTGCGCCCCGCCGCCCCCGCCTCCGGCCTGCTGGCCCTGTCGCTGGAGGACCGCGCGGCGGTCGCCCCGGCGCTGGTCCCCTCCGGCCCGATCGCGGAGAAGCCGGTCCCCTTCGCCGCCCGCACCGAGACGCTGGTCCACGCCGTCGAGGGTATGTGCGTGCTCAAGCGCCGTCCCGACCCCGACGAGCAGGCGGCGCTGGACGAGCTGCTGCCCGATCTGCAGGAGCTTTACGGCCTGGCGACGCGCCCCTCCGGCTACGTCTCCACGCCGGTGTTCCAGGAGGGGGCGGGCGCCCGCGACATCGCCGCCGAGACCACCGACGGCGCGCTGTGGATCGCGCTGCTGGCGGCGTCGCCCGCGCCGGCGCATCTCGACGCCGTGCGGCTGGAACTGGGCGGCGGCGCCGACGGCCGCCGCCGGGCGATCTCGGTGGGCGTCGCGCCCGTCCCCACGCCTCCCGGCCCGCTGGAGGAGGTCGGCCCCGGGCGCCGCATCCCCCACCGCTGGGAGGTCACCACGCCCGACGGCGGCCGCCTGCCGCTGGAGGTGCTGTCGGACGGCGCCTCGGAGCTGCGCAGGACGGGCGTGATCCGGCTGCTGCTGCCGGGCGCGGACGATATCGGCGCGCCGACCAACGACGTGCTGGCCGATCACCAGGCCGGCGTGGGCGGCCGGCCGCCGCGGCTCGACGACGAGGACGCGGCCGCGCGTCTCGTGTGCTGGTTGAAGATGACCCCCGATCCGGCCCTGCGCCTGACCTCGCTGCCGCTGGCCTGGGCGGGGATCAACGCGGTCGAGATCGAGCAGCTTCGCGCCCACGGCCGCCGCACCCTGGGGCAGGGGACCGGCGCCTCGGACCTGGAGCTGTCGCTGGGCGCCACCTCCGTCGAACCCTCCACCCTGCGCATCGAGGTCGAGGAGGAGGAGGGGATGCGCCCCTGGCGCCAGGTCGCCGACGTGGGCTCGGCCCCCGCCGGCGCCCGGGTCTATGCGCTGGACGCCGAGGCCGGGACGATCCGCTTCGGCGGCGGGGTGCGCGGCATGGCGCCCGCGGCCGGGCGTCAGGTTCAGGCGGCCTACATGCGCTCCGGCGGCGGGGCGGCGGGGAACCTGCCGGCGGGGGCGATCACGGCCGTGACCCGGCCCGGCGGCGCGCCCCGTCTGAAGGTCACCCAGCCGCTGCCCACCCTGGGCGGCGCCGACGCCGAGAGCCTGGCCGAGGCCGAGCGCCGGCTTCCGGCGGTCCTGCGCCATTCCGACCGCGCGGTGACGGCCGACGATTATCGCGAGCTGGCGCTGGCCACCCCCGGCGCGGGCATCGGGCGGGTGGAGGTGCTGGAGCGCTTCGATCCCAACGAGCGTTTCGTCTCCGCCCCCGGCGCCGTGTCGGTGATGGCGATCCCGCGCCGGGCCGGCCTGCTGGGCCCTGCGCCCCGCGCCGACCGGCCGACGCTGGAGGCGGTGCACGACTGGCTCGACGCCCGCCGGCCGCTGGCCACCCAGCTCTTCGTGGTGGGGACCGACTACGTGCCCGTGGGCGTCTCGGCCGCCGTGGAACTGAGCGACTCCGAAAACCGCGAGGCGGTGCTCGACGCCGTCTCCACCGCCATCCGCGCGCATCTGTGGGCGCTGGCGCCCGGAGGGCCGGACGGCCGCGGCTGGCCTTTGGGCCGGGCGCTCGACGACCGCGAGATCGAGGTCGCCGTCGGCCGGGTGCCGGGCGTGCGCGCCGTGGCTCCCGCCCGCCTCTTCGTCCGCGACCCCGCCGCCGGCGGCGCCTGGCGCCCCGTGCCCGAGGACGCCACCGGCCGCGCCCGCCTGCGGCTGGAGCGCTGGCAGCTGCCGGAACTCGCCATGCTGGCGGTGGCCGAGGGCGACGCGGCCTCGTCGACCCTGCCGCCGGCCTCGTCGGCGGGGGATGACTCGATCGCCGTGCCCGTCGTGCCGGAGCTCTGCTGATGGACGTCAACGGCCTGCGCACCTGGCCCCTGATGGACCGCGCCGCCCTAGGGATGGCGCGGGAGGGCGAGCTCGCGCCGCGCGACGTCGCCTGGGAGGCGGACTGCGCGGGGCTGAGGCTGGCGCGCCGGCAGGCGGCGCCCGTGCTCTCCGAGGACCTCGCCTGGGCGCGCAGCGCCGCCGCGGGGCCCTCGCCGGTCTGCGATCCGGCGGGGTCCTGGGCGTGGTGGGACGGGGAGATGCTGCGCTCGGGCGGGTTCCGCCCCGGCTCGGCGCCGCTGGTCGTGCCGGAGGAGATCCCGCCCGGCGTGCTGCGCCCGCACGACCTCGCCTTCGGGACCGACGACGTCCTCTACGTGGCGCGCAACGGCGCCGTGACGCTGGTGGACCGGCGCGAGCGGTGGCGGCCGGCCCGCGTCGCCCACCCCGCCTTCGACGTGCGCCGCCTGTCGCCGGCGCCGGACGGCGGGGCCTGGGCGCTGGACCGCGCCCGCGGGCAGGTCGCCCGCCTGCTGGGCCGGCCGCTGCGGGTGACGGGCGCCCGCCCCGGCCCCTCGGAGGAGATCTTCCAGCCGGTCGAGCCCAATCCCGACCCGCCGCGCCTGGTCCCGCTGCCCGAGGCCCGCCTGCCTGCGGGCCGCGAGGCCGCGCTGATCGCAGGCTCCCCCGCCGGCCGCCTCGCCGTGGTCGCCTGGCGCGACGAGGGACGGCCGGCAGAACTGTGGGAACTCTCGGAGGGCCGCCTGGTGCTGCGCTTCGCGATGGAGGGGGTGCGCCGGCCGTTCTCGATGGCCTGGGTGGGGGAGGCCTCGGTGGCGGTGATGGTCTCGCAGGGCGAGGCCGTGGGGCCGCAGGCGCTGGTCTACGAGGTGGACGCGGCCCTGTCGGGCGACGGGCTCGCCCGCCCGCTGGGGGCGGTGCACCGGGTGCTGTCGCCGTTCCTGCCGGCCTTCTGCAATGCGTTGGACGCGACGCCCCGGTATCTCGCCGCCGAGGCCGGCGCCGAGGAGCCCGCCTCGCTGCGCGCCCTGCGTCCGCTCTCCTTCGCGACATTCGCCAGGCGGGGCGCCACGCGCGCCTCGGTGATGGACGGGGGCTCGGACGGGTTCGTCTGGCACCGTGCGGCCTTCGAGGCGGAGGTTCCGGACGGCGCCGGCGCGATCCTCTGGGCGCACGCCTCCGAGGACCCCACCCCGCCCCCCGCGCCCGGAGAGCCGGAGGCGCCCGACTGGGCGCCCCACCTGCTCGGCCGGGCCGGAGCGGCGGAGGTCGCGGTGGACGCCGCGCGGGCGGCGGCGACCTCGCGCGCCTCGGAGCCGGAGTTTCATCAGGGCGTGCTGGAGGACGGCCTTCCCCATTCCCTGCTGCTGCAACGCCCCGGCCGGGCGGTGCGGCGGCTGGCGGGGCGGTTCCTGCATCTGCATCTGGAGCTGATCGGCGACGGGCGCTCGACGCCGCGGATCGCCTCGCTGCGGATGCTCGGCGGGCGGTTCTCCTACCGCGACCGCTACCTGCCGGCGATGTTCCACGAGACGCTCTCGGGCGCCGAGGCCGCGGCGCCCGGGCCCGCGACGCCGCCCGATTTCATGGAGCGGCTGCTGGCGCTCTTCGAATCCCGCTTCACCGAGATCGAGGACCGCATCGCCGCCGCCTGGCTGCTGACCGATCCCGCCTCCACCCCGGACGAGGCGCTGCCCTGGCTCGCCTCCTGGGTGGGCATCGCGGAAATCCCCGGCGAGGCCCCCGCCCGGATGCGCGAGCGCCTGAAGGCCGCCCCCTGGACCGCGCGGCTGCACGGGACCGCCGGCGGGGTGCTGGCGGCGCTGGAGCTGGCGACCGGGGGCGTCGCCGTCGCCGGCGCGCCCGTCGATCCGCTTGGAGAAACCCCGGCCCCCGGCGCCCTGGCGCTGGCCCGCGACGGGGACGTGGCGCACCGGGTGCTGACGCTCGGCCTCGCCGACCCGCGCAACGGGGGGGAGGCGGCGTTCCTCTTCGGGGGCGGGGTGACGGGGGGCGAGATCGTGATGGTCGAGGGCTTCCGCCTGCGCCGCAGCTTCGCGACGATCCTGGGGGCCGACCTGAGCGACCGCGACGACCCGCTGACGCTGGGGGGCGAGCCGTCGGGCAACTCCATCGTCGGCGACACGCTGATCCTGGGGACCCGGCGGGCGAAGCGGCTGCTGAACGCGCTGACCTCTTCGACCCCGCGGGGCCGGCGGCAGGTGGAGGCGTTCCTCGACGGGCTCGCCCACCGCGCGCTGGTGCTGGTGCGCGAGAGCGCGCCGACCCGCGACCTCGAGCGGCTGGCCGAGGTCGCCCGCGCCGAGGCGCCCGCCCATGTCGAGGTCGAGGTGCTGCGCGCCGACCGACCCCTGCGCGTCGCCGTCGCCTCGCTGGTGGGGGTCGACACCTATCTGAGCCCGCCCGAGGCCGTGAAACCGGCCCGGCTCGACCATCGCACGCGCCTCGCGGACGGGGACGTGATCGCCGGCGCAGGGCGGCTCGACGCCCGCGCCGAGGGGCCGGCGCCGCGCCCGCCCGTCGCCGTGCTCGACGGCCCCGCCTTCGTGGGGCTGGGGCGGGAGTTCCGGCTCTCGTCCGCCCGCTCCGCCGCCTTCGGCGGGCGCGGCCTCGCCCGCAGCATCTTCCTCTGGGACTGAAGGAGACCTCCCATGCCCGTGTTCAAGCCCAACGAGCCCGTCGTCCAGAAGGAGACGGACGTCCTCGTCGAGTCCTCCGGCGACGGCGCGCTGCCCATCGGGCGCCACCGCTTCCGGCTGGTGGTGGTGGACGAGGCGGGCAACGCCTCCGCCCCCGCCTTCCTCGAGGTGATCGTGCAGGACGACCAGGCCCCGACGGCCGTGCTCGACATCCGCAACGCGGATGGGGTGCGGATCGAGCCGGTGGTGGGCTTCGGGTCGAACTTCATCCTCTCGGGCGCGCGCTCGACCGACCTGCCGGCGGGCGGCTCGGGGGTGGTGGAATACCGCTTCACCCTGGTCGAGGGCTGAGCCATGGCCGAGCTCGTTCCCGGCAAGACCCTGGCGCAGAAGTCGCCCGACCTGCTGGTGGAGAACCGCCTGAAGGTCGGCCGCTGGCGCTTCCGCCTGACGGTGGTCGACGGGGCCGGGAACGAGAGCAGGCCCGCCGAGCTGGTGGTGCAGGTCGCCGACGACCCCGAGCCGCTGCTCAACGAGCGCCTGCGCCTGCTGCGCCTGGGCGATTTCTCGACCCGCTTCCCCCGCCGCCTGTAACGCCTGGAGGACCCGATGAGCCTGGACGATCCCCTGGTCCCCGCCGACCCGCTCGAGGCCGCCCCCGCGGCGGAGCGGGTGAACTACGAGACCGGCATCCTGCTCGACGCCGCGGATTTCCGCGACGAGCAGACCTATCATCGCGGCCGCCTCGCCGCGGCGCTGCGCGCGCTGCACGGGTTCGGCACGCTGGCGGGCCTGCGGGTGCGTGCGCCCGCGGAGGGCGACGGCGAGCTGGAGATCCGGGTGGAGCCGGGCCTCGCGCTCGACCGCGCCGGGCGGCTGATGGAGCTGCCGGCGCCCTGGTGCCTGCGCCTGACCCGCTGGTTCGACGGGCAGGAGACGGCGGCGCTGCGCTCGATCCTGCACAGCGCCCCGCTGGATCCCTGCGTGGTGGTGGACGTGTTCATCTCGGCCCGCGCCTGCGCCACCGGCCTGACGCCCAGCTTCGCCACCGGACCGTTCGAGGGGCGGGACGCGACCGCGCCCGCCCGCCTCGCCGAGACGCCGCGCCTGACGGTGGTCCCGCGGGCCGAGGCCGACCCGATCCCGGCGCCGCAGAACTTCTGGCCCGGGGCGGAGGCGACGGCCGAGGAGCGGCTGCAGGCGGTGCTCGCCGCCTGGACGCCCCTCGGCGTGCCCGAGCCGCTGGCCGAGCACGTGCCGGGCGAGGATCCGACCGCCGCGCTGCTCGCCCGCGTGGCGATCCCGGTGACGGTGGGCGAGGAGCCCGGCGCCCGCCCGCAGCTGGACCTGACCCTGCGCACGCAGGTGGACAACTCGCTCCGCCCCTTCGTCGCCCTGCCGGGGCGGTGGCAGGGGGCGGGGCTCGCAACCTCGGCCCTGATCGAGCCGTGAAGGAGGACGCGCCATGGCGGACCTGACGAAGGCCGGAGCCCGCACCCTGATCGAGGCCGCCGAGGCGCGCGAGATCGCCCGCCTCGCCCGCCCCGACGACCCCGACCTGATGGAGCGCGGGGCGCTGGAGGACGCGCTGGGCGAGGGGGCGCTGCTGCTCGACGGCCTGCGGCGTCGGCCGCGCTGGTTCGACGGGCGGTTCCTGACCGGCGCCGACCTGACGCGCGACCAGGACTATGTCCGCCAGCGCCAGGCGGACCTCGCCCGCGCCTCGGGGACCGGGGTGACGGAGGGGCTGGAGGTCTCGGCCTCCTCCGACAGCCGCGGGGCGGGGCTGGTGATCGAGCCCGGGCACGGGATCACGCCTTCGGGCGAGCTGGTGATGATCGGGACGCGGCGCGAGGTGGCGCTGCTGGACCTGGGCGAGGTGCGCCGGCTGAACGCGGTGCTGGGGCTGAACCTCGAGCCGCGCCAGCCGCTGGGCCGCCGCTCGGGCCTCTTCGTGCTGGGGCTGCGGCCGGTGGAGTGGACGGCGAACGAGATCGCGGCCTATCCGACCTCGATCGGCGGGCGGCGCAAGGTCGAGGACGGGGACGTGATCGAGGCGACCGCCATCACGCTGGTCCCGTGGAAGATCGGCGAGACCGCGGGGCTCGCCGAGGCGCGCCGGCTGGCGGCGCGCGAGATCTTCCTGGGCGAGCCTGCGGGGATGCCCCAGGACATCCTGCCCATCGCCATGGTGGCGCTGGACCGGGGATCGCTGCGCTGGATCGACCGGGCGATGGTGCGCCGCGAGACGGGGGCGGACACGCCCCTGCAGGTCAGCCTCGGGGCCCGGCCGCGGGCGCTGGCGGAGGCGTTCCTGATCCAGCATCGCGACCACCTCGCCGAGGTGATGGCGGCGCGGGGGGACGCGGGGCGGGGCGGGGCCTTCGCCGCCTCCCAGTCCTTCGCGGCGCTGCCGCCGTCGGGGCCGATGCCGGCCGCCGCGATCCTGCCGCTGGCCGACGGGTTCCGGCAGCTGTGGTTCCCGCCGGAGGTGGAGGTGACGCTCGCCTTCGCGCCGGAGGACGAGCTCGCCGCCATCGCCGAGGAGAGCCTCGCCCTGCCGCCCCTCGACCTGGTGGCCGAGGGGGCGCTGGAGGGGGTGGGGGTGAGCGTGATCGCGCCGGTCTCCCGCGCGCGGCTGGCGCGGTTCGAGGCGGCGCTGGCGGGGCTGAGCGTGAAGGCCGCGCCGGGGGCGGAGGCGGCGGGGACGCGCACGCCCGCCGACGGGCTGACGGCCCTGCTGGGGCGGCGGGCGCGCCGGCTGACGCCCACGACCGCGCCCGACGGGCTGACCGCGGCCGAGCGCGCCGAGCTCAACGCCTGGATCGCCGCCTGGGAGGAGGCGGTGGCCGCCCTGCCGACGCCCGAGGGCGGCGCCCCGACGGTGTGGTATGCGCGCCGCCGCGCGGTCCCGCGCGAGGCGGCGCTGACCGGCGTGGCGGTCCCCATCGCCGGCGACGACGCCCGCGCCGACGCGGCGGTGCGCGACCGGGCCGAGGCGCTGGGCCTGCGCGAGCGGCTGGAGGCGGTGGCCGAGCGCGCCACCTCCGCCGCGCGCTACCGGATCTCGGCCTTCCTCTCGGCCCCGGCGATGCTCGCCAGCGCGCCCCTGACCGGGGAGGCGGTGAGCCTGCTGGAAGCCGCGACGCCCGAGCGGGAGGGGACCACGCCCCCCACCCGGGGGGACACGGGCGACACGGCCTCGGTGCGCGAGAGCGCGGCGGGCGCCCTGCGCGAGAGCGCGGCCGGCGCGCTGCGCGAGGCCGCCTCGGGAAGCAGTCTGGCGAGCCGGATCGATGCGCTCTCGGCCCTGCGGGGCGCGGGGGGGGCGTCGCCGGCGCGGGTCGCCGTGGCGGCGCCGGTCGCAGACCTGCGCGGCGCCACGGCGCCGGCCGCGGTGACCGCGGGCCACGACCCGATGGAGCTGCGCCGCTCCGCCCTCACGCTGCGCACGGGGGCGGAGCGGATCGCCGTCTCGCGCATCCTGGTCGCGGCGGAGGCGGACGACGGGCCCGCGGTGCTGACCGAGGCGGACGTCCTGGACGTGGCCTCGGACTTCGACCTCGCGGACCTCGGGCTGGGCCTCGCCCGGCTGGAGGCGGCGATGGACGATCCGCTGGCCCCGCTCGACGCCGCCTGGATCGGGGAGGCGGGCCATGCGCTCGACCTCGACCGGCTGGGGCTGCGGCTGTCGGGCGAGGTGCTCGAGAAGACCGCCGCCGGGGTCTTCGACCATGCCAAGGCCCGCGACGCCGAGGCGCTCGCGAAACTGATCGACCAGGCCCTGTGAGCGGCCCGGACAGCAGGAGGGCGCCCCGATGCGCGTGACGGTTCCGATCGACGCCCCGCTCCGCGACGAGCATGTGCTGGCCGCGGACCCGCCGCTGGCCCCCGTGGCCGACGTCTGGCGGCGGCGGATCAACGCCTTTCCTGGCCGGGCGCTGGGCCACCGCGCCCTGACCGCCGAGCAGGCCGCCAACGCGGGCGTGCAGCGCCTGCGCGGGCGCTCGGTCTTTCCCGGCGTGATCGACGGGCTGGAGGCGGTCGCCGAGATCGAGGCGCTGGGCGCGCCGCCGGGCGAGGCCTGGCTGCGGCTGGCCGCGGGCGCGGGCCTCGCCCGTTCGGGCGAGGACCTGCGGGTTCCCGCCGACCGCCGGGCGGCGCTGGGGGCGCTGCCGGTCTGGGCCTGGGCGGACCTGCTGGACGCCGTCGCCGACGGGGCGCCGCCGCCGCCGCTCCCCGCGCCCGGCCCGGACGATCCCGCCTTTCCCGGCCTGCGCCCGCCGCTGCCGCGCCGTCTCGGGCCGTCGCTCGCCGACGCGCTGGCCGCGCCGGCCGCCGAGGCGCTGCCCCGCGCCGCCGTGCTGGTGCTGGAGCCCGCCACCGTCGCGATCCTGGCGAGCGGCGTGGACGACTGCCCGCCGGATCCGCGCAACGACCCCTACGACGACCTGCAGCTGATCGACGGCGCGCGCCTCGCGCTCGCCTTCTGGCCGTCGGAGATGCTGGCGGGCGACGGCGGGCCCGACTACGGCGCCGTGCCGGAGGGGCCCCTGAAGCGCAACGCGCTGGCCCACCGGGTCTTCGCCATGGAGGCGCGCCTCGGCCCCCGCGGCGCCCACCCGTGGGAGGGGCTGGGCCTGCCGCTGGCGCTGGTCGGCTTCGCGCCGGACTGGACGCTGGAATTCGTCGACCGCGCCGCGGTGCGCCGCATGGGGGGCACGCCCGCGCCGCGCACGGCGGCGCTGGAGGGGCAGGGGAGCCCCGCCCTCCACCAGGCCCGCGTCGCCCAGTTCGCCGAGCATCTGGCCGACCTGCCCGAGCTGACCGCCGAGGCCTTCGCGAGCGCCTTCCGCACGCTGCCCCCGGCGGGGGGGCTGCCGCGGGATGCGATCGACCTCGCCACCCGGCGACGCAGCCTGTTCCCCGCGACCGCCCGCGTCTCGCTGCGCCCGGCGCCGGCGGAGGAGATCGAGATGGCGGTGGCGGAGTCCGCGCCGCTCGCCCCCCTGCGCCTCGACCGGCCCGAGACGGTGGAGCTGCTGGCCCCGGTGCCGGCCGCGGTCTACGAGCCGAGGCTCTTCGAGATCGAGGCCGTCGACCCGGCCTTCGCCGCCGCGATCCGCGCGATCGAGCGCGACCGCTCCGAGTGGCTGGCGCGGCGCGAGACGGTGCGCGCCCGCCGCGACCGGCTGGCCGCCGAGATCTCGGGCGAGATCCCGGGCTGGGACGAGGCGCTCTCGCCCCCCGCCGAGATGGTGCAGGACGGGGCGCCGCTGTCGGCGAACCGCATCCGCCGCGTGCCCGCGGCCGAGGGCGAGCAGGGCCACAGCTTCCGCGACGCGGGCCGCGCGTTCCCCTTCGGCCCGGGCGAGCGCCTGTTCTGCTGGGTGCGCGTCTCGGCGGGCGGCCCCGCCCCGGCGCTGGGCGTGCAGATGCGCGCCGACAACCACGAGGGCGTGCTCGGCTTCGGCTGGGGCGCGCCCGAGGGGCTGAACTGGCTGCGCCAGAACCCCGCCTTCCGGCTGGGGGCGATGCCCGCCACGGGCGAATGGCTGCGGCTGGAGGCGCCGGCGGCGGCCCTCTGGGCGGCGGCGGGGCCGGACGTGGCCTCGCTCCGGCTCGGGGGGCTTGGCTTCTCCCAGTCGGCGGGGACGGCGGTGGAGTGGGGGCCCGCGGGGGTGATCGACGCCGCGGGCCGGATGCGCGTCTGGCTGCGCGACGCGGTCCCCGCGGGCGCGGTGCAGAGCTGGATCGACGGCGACGAGGTCTGGGAGTGGACCGCCCTGCGCACGCCGCCCGAGGAGGACGGCTTCGGCATCGCCCCCGACGCGGCCGGGGAGCCCGCGGTGCAGGCGGTCGAGGCGCTGGTCGCCCGCTGGCCGCAGCCCTATCTCGCCGACGAGTTCGCGGTGCTGCGCGCGCAGGGGCTCGACGCCTTCCTCGACCTGATGAAGCGGCGCATCGACCGCACCAACGACCGGGTCGACTTCGGCTTCGTGCGGGCGCGCGCCGACATCTACCGGCTGCGGCGCTTCATGCTGGGCGGGGACGCGGCGGCGAAGCTGGTGACCTCGCCCGCGCTCGCCGATCTCGCCACCCGCGAGGAGGGTGCGCGCGCCACCGCCGAGAACCTGTCGGAGTTCCTCAAGGCCGCCTATGTGGCGAGCCCGCTGCGCGATCCCGACGATCCGCTGAGCCGCCAGCCGATCCCCGACGACGGGGTGATCACGGCCGCCGCCCGCACGGCGGCGCCGGGCGGGACCGCGGGCGCGGGCGACGCGCTGGCCTCGGCGCGGGCGGCGCTGTCCTCGGGCGCCAGCCTCTCCGCGATCTCGGCGGGCGCCTTCGAGGGGATGCTCTTCGAGCGCGACTTCACCCTGGCCGAGGGGACCTTCGCCCTGCGCGAGCCGACGCTCGGCCTCGCGGGGCTGCAGGCGAGCTTCGCGGGCGTCGACTTCGGGACCGACGACGTGCTCGACCAGGCGCCGCTGCCGGGCGCGGTGGAGCGCACCGCGACGGTGGCCGAGCGGCTGGAGATCGCCCCCGCCGTCGAGGCGCAGCAATACGCCGTCGCCGGCAAGATGGAGGCGCTGGGCGTCGTCGGCGCCCTGATCGGCGGCGGGGCGGAGCGCGAGGGCGTGGCGCTGGGCGACCTCGCGGCCCCGGGCTGGGTCCCCGCCTCGGGCGAGGGCGAGGCGAGCGTGGCCGCGGTGCTCGCCAACCCCACCGCCTTCCGCGACCGGGACGCGGCGGCGGGGCGGCACGAGGCGTCGTATTTCGCCTCGGGCGCGGCCTCGATCGACAGCACCGTCTCGCTGCTGCGGCTGATCGAGGCGCGGGTGGCCGTCTACCGCAAGGCGCTCGCGGACGCGACCGCGGTGCGCAAGGCGCTGCGGGCGCTGATCGGCCGGGCCGACGCCCGCCTGACCGCCATCGACGTGGAGGTGGCCGAGGCCCGCCACGACGCCGCCGTGGCCGCGGCGCTGCTGGCCGAGGAGCAGGCGCGCGTGGACGCCGTCAACGCCCGCCGCGCCGCGGTGATCGAGCGCCATGTGGCGGGCTTCGTCTTCCGCCGCCCCCGCCGGGCGCCGCTGGTGCGGGAGGTTCCCGTGGCCGCCGTCTCGGCCGCGGCGAGCCGGGCGCGGGACCTGATCTGCCCGCCCGACGACGGCTCGGCCCCCGAGGAGATCCGCGACTACCTCGCCCTGCTGGCCGAGACGCCGGCCGGCTGGTGGAAGGCGGGCGTGGCCGAGATCGCGCGGCTCGACCGCCTGCAGGCCGCGCGCGAGGCGCTGGTCATGGTCCAGGCCCGCGCCGCGATGCCGATGGCGGCCGCGGCCTCGGGCTGGATCGCCGCGCAGGAGACGCCGGGCGGACGCGCCGTGCGCGGGGCGCTGAAGGCGCGGCGCGCGGGGGCGGAGACGCGGCGGACGAAGGCGGCGGAGATCGACCTCGCCGCCGCCGCGCGCCTCGACCTCGCCGCCGCGCAGGCGAGCCTGCTGGCGCGCGCGGCGCTGGCCGATCTGGCGCAGGCGGCGGTGCGGCGGGCGGGTCTCGCCCGGCGGGTGGCCGAGGAGGTGGAGCGGATCGGCGACGCGGCCGCCTGCCTGCACGCGGGCTTCGCGCAGGCCTCGCCGGCGGTGCGGCTGGGCTGGGCGCAGGCGCTGAGCGCCTTCGACGATCCCGCGCCGATGCGCGATCTCTCGACGCTGCCCGGCTGGGGGGCGCTGCCGCTGGAGCTGCGCCGGGCGTTGCAGGACGTGGCCGACTGGCTCTACGCCCGGCTCGCGCCCGGCGAGGCGGAGGCCCGCGCGGCGATGGACGATCTGGTGCGGATCTGCGCGCTGACCGCGTCGCTGGCGCCGGCGGGGGCGCTGGTCCCGGCGCGGCTGGCGGCGCCGGCGCCGCTGAAGCCCGGGGCGATCTGGGTGCTGGCGGTGGATCTCTCGCGCGCCCGCGCCGGCATGGCCGCGGTGATGCGCGACGCGGGCGGGCAGGAGGTGATGCGGGCGCGGATCGTGGACCTGGGCGACGACGGCGCCCGGGCCGAGGTGGTCCGGGTCGCCCGCGGCGCCCCCTCCGTCGCCGCCGCGGGGATGCGGCTGGAGCTGCTGGGCGAGGGGCCGTCGTGAGCGCCGCCGGCGTCCCGCCGCCGGCGCGCCCGCCGCGCACGCAGGCCCGGCCCGGCCGCCCGCCGCGCGCGGCCGGCCGGCCCGCGCGCCTGCGCTGTCCTCCAGACGGGAGCGAGCGTCGCCCACGCGCGCACGGCCGGCGCGGGCGATCGTCGCGGACGGTCGGGGGGGCCGGGCGTCGCGGGCGGGGACGCGCGGTCTCGGGATCGAGGCCGGGGCCGCTTTCCGGGGGGAGGGCCTGATGGCCGAGGCGCGTGCGGCGCGCTGCCGGGTGCGGGGGCCGCAGGGCTCGGCCGGGCGGCTCACGGCGCTGGCGGCGGATGCGCTGCGCACGGCGCCCGATCCGGGGGGGCGGCTGCTGCTGCTGCGCCGGCTGGACCTGGGCCTCGCCGCGCCGCGGGGCGCGGGCGGGGATCCGGCCCGCGCGGCCCTCGCCCGCCGCGCCGACGAGGCGCTGCGCCGCGCGGCGTTGACCGCCGTGCATGGCGGCGCGCCCCATGCGGGCGCCGCCGGGGCGGTGTGGTTCCGCGACCTCGCCGAGGCCCGCCGGTTGCTGCTGCTGCGCCGGGCCCGGGGCGCGCCGACCGACGCCTGGTTCTGGCGCCTCGCCGTGCCCGGCGCCGCGCGCGGCGCCGATCCGGCGCCGGCCGCCGCCGCCGCGCTGCTGGGCGAGGCCGCGCGCTCGGCGGAGGCCGAGCAGGAGCTCGCCCGCCTGCTCCGCGAGGCCGCCGGGCAGGGCGCCGCGCCGGCCCTCGTCGCGCTGCTGCTCGCCGCCCGGGGCGGCGCGGCCGAGACCCCGGCCGCCGTCGGCGCGGCCGGGCCGCAGGCGCCCTCCGCGGCGCCGACGGCTTCGGTGGAGGCGCAGGCCGAGGCGCGCCGCCTTCTCGACGCCGCTCCCGAGGCGGTCGCCGGGCCGCTGCGGCGGCTTCTGCGCCGCCCGCCGGGAACGTCCGCGCCGCCGGCCTGGCTGCGCCGCGCGGCCCTGCTGGCGGCCGCGCCGGGGCTCGCCGCGGCGCCGCGGCGGCTGGAGACGCTGGCCGGGGCGCTGACCCTCCCCGCCGCGCCCAGGGGGCCGGAGCGCGGCCCGCGGGCGGCGCCGGCGGTGGGCGGAGCCGGAGCGCGCGCCGATCCGGCGCCGCCTGCGCCGCCGGGCGCGCCTGCCGCGGCGCCGGACCGGGGGCGCCCCGCGCGCCGGACGGACGGAGAGGCGACGGAGAGCGACGCGACCCCGTCGCCGGCGCCCGAGCCGGCGCCGCCGCCGGATGCGGAGGTCTTCAGCCCCTCCGCCGGGCTGCTGCTGGCGGCGACGCCGCTGCGCAAGGCGGGGTTCGCGGACTGGCTGGCGGGGCGGGGCGATCTCGCGGCCGCGGGCTTCGGGCCGGCGTTCCTGTGGCATCTCGCGCGGGTCCAGGCGCGGGACGCGGCGGATCCGCTGCTCGACTGCCTCGCGCCCTGGGCGGGGGCGCCGGCGGCGGACCCGGGCTGGGCGCGGGCCTGGCGGCGCGGGCTCGACAGCTGGCTGCGGCGGCGGGCGGGGCGGCGTCTGCACGACCTCGCCGGGCGGGGCGGCTGGCTGACCTGGACCGAGGGGCGGATCGAGGCGCGCTATCCCGCCGCCGCCGCCGACCTCGCGCTGCGCCGCCGGGGGCTCGACGCCGATCCGGGCTGGGTCCCCTGGCTGGGGCGCAGCCTGCGCTACCGCTTCGACGACGCGCCCGCCCCATGACCTGCATCCTCTTCCGGAGACGCCGATGAACGCCCCCGCCCCCATCTCCCGCGCCGCCCTGCCGGAGCTGGCGCTGGCGGCGCTCGGCGCGGTCACGGCGGCGGTGCAGCCGTTCTCGGATCTGGCGCTGCCGGCCGCGGTCGCGGCGCTGCGGGCCGAGCCGGAGCCGGGGGACCGGGCGCTGGCGCGCCTCGCCGACGCGCTGGGGCTGTCGGACGCGGAGCTGATGGCGGCGGCCCTGATCCTCGCCGCCGAGACCGACGCCGAGGCCGCCCGCGCGGTGGCCGAGGCGCAGGCGCCGCTGGGCGGCTCGCGCCCGCTGGCGGGGCTGGCGGCGCGCTGCTTCCAGGCGCTGGGGGCGACGCCGGAGGGGCTGGCCGCCGGCCGCGCCGCCGCCGCAGGCCTGATCGTGCCGGGCGACGAGCCCGCGGCCCTGCCGGAGCGCAGCCTCTCGATCCCGCTGCCGGTGGTCTCGGCCCTGCGCGGCGGCCCGCTGGCCCCGCCGGGCGCGCGCCGCCTGGCCGAGACGCGCCTGGCGCTGCCCGAGGCGACGCTCGCCTCCGCCGCCGGGCGCGGGGCGGCGATGGCGGGGACGCCCGGCCTCGTGATCCGCGCCGGCGCCCGGGCGGAGGGGCTGCGCCTGGCCTCCGTGGCGCTGCGCGCGGCGGGGCTGGCGGGGGCGGAGGTCCCCGCCGACGCGCCGCCGCCCGCGGGTCTCGGCCCCTGGCTGCTGGCGAGCGGTCTCGCGCCGGTCTATTCCCCCGCCCTCGCGGCGGGCGAGAGCTGGTCGCCCCCCGCGCTTGCGGGCTACGCCGGCCCCTGGGTCGCGCTGGCGGGGAGCGAGGGGCTGGTCGAGGCCGACCCGCCCCCCGTCGACTGGACGCCCCCCGCGCTCTCGACCGGGGAGCGGGCGCGGCTGTGGCGCGGCGCGGGCCTCGCGCCCGACGACGCCCTGCGCGCGGCGCAGGGGTTCCGGCAGGGCCCCGCCCGCATCGCCGAGGTGGCGGCGGGGGCCCGGGCGCGCGCGCAGGCCCGCGGCGCCGACGCGCCGGGGTGGGAGGACCTGCGTCTCGCGGCCGCCGGCGGGGCCGCGGGGCTGGCGCCGGCCGCCCGGCTGGTCCCCGGCTCGCCCTCGGACGCGGCGCTGGTGCTGCCCGCCGCCCTGCGCGAGGCGATGGCCGCGCTGGTGGCGCGGGCGCGGGTGCGCGACCGGCTGCATCTCGGGCTCGGCCCCGCGGCGGCGGCGCGGCCGCGGACCGGGCTCGCGGCGCTGTTCTCGGGCGAGAGCGGCACCGGCAAGACGCTGGCCGCGAGCTGGTTCGCCGCCCGGCTGGGGCTGCCGCTCTACCGCGCGGATCTGGCGGCGCTGACCTCGAAGTGGATCGGGGAGACGGAGAAGAACCTCGACGGGCTGTTCACGGCCGCGGCGCGGGCGGACGCGGTGCTGTTATTCGACGAGGCGGATGCGCTCTTCGCCGCGCGCACCGACGTGGGCGACGCCCATGACCGGCACGCGAACGCGCAGACCAACTACCTGCTGCAGCGCATCGAGAGCTTCGAGGGCGTGGCGATCCTGGCCAGCAACAACCGCGAGCGGTTCGATCCGGCCTTCACCCGCAGGCTGGACGCGATCCTGGATTTCCCGATGCCCGAGGCGCCGGCCCGCGCCGCGCTGTGGCGCGCGCACCTGGGCGAGGCCTGCGCGGTCCCCGCGGCAGAGATCGACGCGCTGGCGATCGGGGCGGACCTTGCGGGCGGGCACATCCGCAACGCGGTCTTCGCCGCCGCCGCACGGGCCGCCGCGGCGGAGCGGGGGATCGAGACCGCGGACCTCTGGCAGGGGATCGCGGAGGAATACGCCAAGCTGGGCCGCCCGGCGCCCGCCCGCATCGCGCCCCGCGCACGGGGAGGCGGGAGATGAGCCGGCCGCCGCTTCTGACCCGCCGCCGGGAGGCGTCCGGCCCGCCGGTCCCGCGCCTGCAGGGGGCGGCGGCGCTGGAGGCGCGGCTCGAGGCGCGCGCAGAGCCCGGGCGGCTGGCGGCGGGGACGGACGCGCGGCTCGACGCGCGGATCGCGGCGACGCTGGACGCGGGGCTCGGGGCCGGCGGGGCGGAGGCCGGCGGCCGCCTGCCGCGCCCCGCCTACCTGCGCCCGCCCGAGGGCCCCGGCGCCCCGCCCGAGAGCGATCCCCGCGCGCTCGCCCGCCGCGAGGCGCGCCACGGGGAGCGGGAGCGGGGAACGCCGGCGCCGCGCGGCATCGCGCGGGGGCCGGCGGAGGCGCGGGCGGGAAGCGCGCTCGGCGAGGCGCGGGAGGACCCGGCGCCGCCGGACGGCGCGTCGGCGACGGGGCTGCGGGCGCCGGCCGCCGCCACGGCCGAGACGCCCGCGGCCGGGGAGACGGCGGCGCCGGTCTCCGGGGATGGGACCGTGGCCGAGGCGGCGACGGACGCCGCGGAGACCCCGGGCGAGGATGCCGGAGAGGCGGTTGCCGAGGGCGGAGACGCGGCCGCCGGGGGCGGCGAGGCGGGCGCCGCGGGCGCGGATGGGTCGGAGGCGGCGGCGGAAGGCGACGGAGAAGCGGCGGCGGAAGGCGACGGGGCGGCGGGCTCGGACGGGGAGGAGGAGGCGTCGCCGGAGGAACGGGCTCGGCCCGGGGGGCGCCGGCGCGGACGGGGCGGCGGCGGCGCGGCGGGCGGCGGCGGCGGGACGGTCGTCGCCGCGGCGCGGGGGAGCGTGCCGCTCGCCCGCCGGCGGCTGTCGCTCGACGCCTCGGTGGCGGGCTTCGACGCGCCCCGGCGGCTGGACGTCGCGCCCCGGACGATCCCGCGCCAGGAGGGCGAGGCCCCGCCGGCGGAGGACCGGGGCCCCGATCCGGCGCAGGTCTGGGAGCGGGCGGCGGCGGAGCTCGCCCGCCTGCACGGGCGCATCGGCGCCCAGGCCCAGGCCGATCAGGCCCGGTTCCGGGCGCTGGCCGAGACGCTCGCGGACCGGCGGCAGGCGACGCTCGACGCGGCGCTGGAAACCACGGACCGGGGGCTGGAGGCGGCTCTGGCCGAGGTCGACGCGGGCGAGACCGCGGCGAAGGCGCTCGCCGGGCGGATCGCGACGGCGGGGCGCAGGC
This sequence comes from Albimonas pacifica, assembly GCF_900113695.1. Classification (GTDB taxonomy): domain Bacteria; phylum Pseudomonadota; class Alphaproteobacteria; order Rhodobacterales; family Rhodobacteraceae; genus Albimonas; species Albimonas pacifica. The sequence continues at coordinate 395,736 of NZ_FOQH01000006.1, forward strand.
GCATCGCCGGCGCCGCCCAGCACGTGCGCGACGTGCTGCGCGAGCGCGCCGAGGCGGTGGAGACGGCCACCCGGGACCACCGCGACGAGGGCGCGACGATGGAGACCTGGGCCGCCGAGCGCGGCGACGAGATCTCCGACACCGGCGACGACGGGGAGGCGGCGCTGACCGGGCTCGCCGAGGCGCCCGCGCCGCCCTGGCCGGGAAACATCCGCGGCGAGGCGATGCGCGGCGCGGTCGACGAGGTGCTGCAGACCCGGGTGCCGCCGGTCGCCGAGACCCGCTCGGAGAAGATGGGGATCGACCGCGACGCCCATGCGGCGCGGCTGCTGAACGCGGGCCTGCAGCTCCAGCAGGACCTGATCGCGGCGCTGGCGCCCTTCGACGAACTGCTCGCGGGCTTCCGCACCCGCGGGCCCGCGGACGTGGCGCGCCAGGAGACGGCGGCGCTCGGCGGGCTGGAGACGGCGGAGAAGCGCCTGAAGCGGAGCCTGCGCGAGAGCGCCGGGGCGGCCCGCGAGGCGATGGCCGCGCAGCACGCGGCCCAGCGCGACGGGCTCGTCGCCACCGCCCGCGGCGCGGCGCGCGCCCAGACCGGGGCGCTGGAGGCCGCGGGGCAGGCGTCGCTGGAGGCGCGCCGGGGCCTCGCCGAGGCGCAGCCGGCGACGCTGCGGATGCTGCGCGAGAGCCTGCTCGCCAACCGCGGCCAGCCGCCCGAGGTCTTCGCGCGCATCGTGCGCGAGACGGTGCGGACCGCCGCCGAGACCGCGGCGCGCAAGGTGCACGACCAGACCTCGACCCTCGACCGCGGCGCGACCGGGGCGCTCGACCGCGCCCGGGCGCAGACGGCGGAGGCGGCGGCGGGGCTGGTCGAGGCCGCCTCGCGCGCGGCGCAGGCGCTGGCGACCATGGGGTCCGAGACCGCGCAGGGGCTGACAGAGGCCGCCGAGTCCTCCCGCCCCGGCGTGCGGCGGATGGCCGAGCCCGTCGCCGCCGTGCTGGCGCGCTATCCCGAGGAGCCGAGCGAGAGCTTCGACGCGATGGTGCTGGCGCTGGAGGCGGACCTGCGCGACGCCTGGACCACGCTGGAAGGCGCCTGGAGCACCGAGCCCACCCAGGGCGGCGGTGGCGGCGAGGGGGAGGGGGCCGAGACCACCCCCGCCGGCCCCCCGCAGCCCGCCGCCACCGTCGAGGCGCCCAGCGTCTTCGCCGCGCGCGCCCGCGCGACCGGGGAGGACGCGAAGACCGGCGACGCCCCGGTCGGCGCGCGCATCACGCAAGGGCGGGACACGGTCACCTCGAACGTCGCCCAGCGCTACAACGAGCTGCGCTCCGCCTTCGCGCCGGTGTTCCCCGACGGCGAGACCATCCTGCGCCCCCTGCGCGGCCTGACCGCGGCGCGGGGCGCGGCGGTGGAGGAGCAGCACTCGGGCGACCTGCGCGCCAAGATCCGGCGCGAGATGTGGAACGGCCTGCACACCGGCGCCACCATCCGGCGCAACATCGCCGCCGCCATGGCCTGGCTCGACGGCCGCCCGCAGGACGCCGTGCGCCAGGAGCTGGAGGCGGCGGTGGTGCTGTGGAACGACTCCGAGCGGGTGGACGAGGTGATGGCCTCCCTCGACCCCGTGCAGATGGCCGCCTTCCGCGAGAGCGCCGAGGCCTCGGGCCTGCTGACGGAGGTGGCGGAGGATCTCGACGAGGAGGACCGGGAGGTCTTCGACCTGCTGCTCGAGGGCGACGTCAATGCCGCCGAGGGGCTGCGGATGCAGGACCGCATGGCCGAGCTCGCCCGCCAGCGCGGCGACCGGCGTGCGGACGCGACGGTGGACCTGATGCGTCAGGCGGAGGGGCGGGCGGGAAGCTCGGCGCTGGCCGGCGCGACCGAGTTCGACACCGCCGAGGAGACCGAGGCCCGCCGCGAGGCCGCCTGGCAGGAGATCCTGACCGCCGCGGGAAACGCCGCCCCCGTCCAGCGCGGCGCCGACGGCGAGCCGCTGACCGGGCGCGAGGCGCTGATCGCCTACGCCACGCGCGACGTGGTCTATTACGAGAACACCGGCGGCCCCGAAGGCGGCGGCGGCTACGAGCGGCGCGTCGACCGGGTGCGCGACGAGCAGCGGCTGCTGATCCGCAACCTCGCCGAGTTCCCCTCCGACAGCCCCGAGGTCCGCGCCGCGACCCTGCTGGTCGAGGACAGCCGCGCCGGCGGCGCCAAGGACGAGCGGGTGCGCCAGGCGCTGGACGATCCGGAGCTGAACGCGGGGCTCGCCAACCCGCTCGACCCCGAGGCGGTGGCCGCGGCCGGCGACCGGGCGGCCGAGGCGCGGGCCCGGCGCGACTACACCTTCCGCCTCCTGAACCTCTACCGCAACGGCCCCGACGCCCCCGACCGCGACCCCGAGGAGATCCGGCGGGAGCTGGGCGACAGCCTCGCCGAGGGGACCGACGACCCCTCCCGCGGGGAGTACCTGCGCGCGATGGCCACGGGCGAGCTGCACGACCCCGCGGTGGCGGTCGCCGCCTTCAACTACGCCATGGACGGCGCCGGCACGCGCGTCGAGGTGCTCAGGGCCCAGTTCGGCTCGATGTCGCGCGAGCAGGTGGACGCGGCGACCCGCGCCTACGACGCGGCCCACCCGGGGGGCCCGCCGCTCTACGAGCGCATCGGGCTCTTCGACGAGGGGAACTGGTGGGACTCCGAGACTTCCGGCGACGCGGCCAACGAGCTGGAGGTGCTGAGCCTCGGCGTGCCCCGCAACGACCGCGAGCGGATGGAGGCGGCGGCCCTGACCGCCCGCCAGCAGCAGGAAAGCGCCGACAGCTCCTGGTTCGGGCCGACCGCGGGGGGCGAGCAGTACGAGCGGCTGGGCGCCAACTACCGGGCGCTTCTGGACGCGGCGGGGGTGGAGGAGGGCGACTTCGACGCCCACGGCCGCCTGCGCATCCCCGACGGCGACGGCGGCACGGTCACGCTGGGGAATTTCGACGAGACGGGCGGCTTCCGGCCGCCGCCGGGGACGGACGCCACCGCGCTGGCGCAGGCGATGATCGGCGCCAAGGGCGCGGCCGAGGGCTACAAGCAGGCCGTCGACAGCGTCGCCAACGTGATCTCGACGGCGATCGTGCTGACCGCGGCGGTGGCGACCACGGCGCTGACCGGGGGGGCTGCGGCCTCGATCTGGCTGCCGGTGCTGGTGACGATGGGGGCGGGCGTCGCCGCGATGGGCGTCAACGCCGCGATCAAGGGCAACCGCTACGGGCACGAGGAGATGGCCCAGGACTTCGCCATGACCGTGGTTCAGGCCGCGACCGCGGGGGCGGGGGCGGCCATCGGCGCGGGGATGCGCGGCGGCGGCACGGCGGTGCGCGCGCTCTCGGGCCGGCTCTCGGTCGGGGAGAAGGCGCTGGAGCGCTTCGTGGTGTCCCAGGGGGGGCGTTTCGCGGGCTCGCTGGGGCTGATGGACGAGGTGCTGGTGGGGGGCATCTCGGGGGCGATGGGCTCGGGCGGGCAGGCGCTGCTGGACGACAAGGCCTGGGAGGAGGGGCGCTTCGGCGAGGAATTCACCCATGCCATGCTGCGCGGCTTCATGTCGGGGGGGATCTCGGCCGGGACGATGCGCCCGTTCTCGGCCGCCGCCGGCGGGGCCGAGCGCTACGGGGTCGGCGCGCAGGCGCTGATCCGGGGCGTGGGCTCGGGCGTGACCGGCTCTGGCACGGCGGCGTTCGAGCGGGCCTACGACCACTCCCGCGGGAAGGACGTGGGCAGTTTTCACGACGGGGTGACGGCGGTGCTGCAGGCCGGGGGGCAGGCGGCGGTGCAGGGCTGGGGCGAGGCCCATGCGGAGCGCTACGGCGACGACAGCGGGCTTGCGCGCGCCATGCACCGCCGGATCGTGCCGCGGCGGGTGCGCCGGCCCTCCGGCCCCTCGGGGCCCACGGGGGCGGGCGAAGCGGCGCCCGAGCTCGCGCCCGCGGCCCCCCGTCCGCCCGCGGCGGCGGAGGCGCCCCCGGTGGAGGCCGCGCCGCGCCCGCGCCCGGAGGGCGAGGCGGCGCCGCCCCCGGCGCGCAGGCCGCCCACCAGCTCGGAATCGCGCGAGCTTGCGGAGACGCTCGACGCGATGAGCGTGGGCATGGAGCTGGGCCTGAGCCCGGAGGAGGTCGCCCCCGTCCGCATCCCCGGGCCCGAGCCGGAGGCCGCCCCGGTCCCGCCGGCGCCGCGCCCGCAGGCCGAGGCGCCGCCCGCGGCCGCAGGCGCCGCCGCGGAGGCGCCTGCGTCCCCGCGCCTGCCGGCGGAGGCGCCCGCCGCCCCGCGGATGGCGGGCGAGGGCGCGCCCCCGGGCCGCCGCGGTCCCCCGCCGCTGCCCGAAGCGATGGGCGGCCCGCCCCGCCCGCTGACCCGCCACGACCCGATGCCCGAGGGCACGGTGATGCAGTCGGCGGACGCGACCTCGCTCGACGACCACCTGACCATGTACCGCGCCAGCATCGGCGAGGACCCCGCCCGCGAGGCCGCGATCTACCGCAACGCCGAGACCGGCGAATACATCGTGGTGCAGGGCGAGGAACGGGTGGTCTCGGTCGGAACCGGGGAGGAGGGGCTCGCCGGTCCCGCCGCCGCCGGCATGGCCCAGCGCTGGAAGGAGCTGCTGGACGCCGACGCCGGGCGCTGGGAGCTGGAGGCGCACCACCAGCCGGGCGTGGACCCGACCGACGGGCGGCTCGGCGCGCACCGTCTGCCCTCGGGCGCCGACGGCGACTTCGGGGTGCTGATGGGCGAGAGCCGGGCCGCGGGCGGCGGGGCGCGCGTCTCCGAGATCAACGTGGGCGGGGAGCTCCAGCCCTCGACCCGCTTCGCCTACGACCCCGACAGCCCCGACGCCCGCTTCCGGGTCGAGTTCCACGACCCCCGCACCGGGCGCACGGAGGCGCACGCCTTCCCCACGCTCGACGCCTACGCCCGCTGGTTCATGGCCGAGACGGGCCGCGCCATGCCCACCGCCTTCGACGAGGGCCCGGCGCAGACGCTGCTGCACGGCACCCACTCCGGCCACGCCGGGACCATCCGGCGCGAGGGCGTGGACGTGGCCCGGGCGGCGGCGGCGGAGCAGGACTTCGGGCAGGGCTTCTACATGGCGCGCACCGAGGCCGACGGCCTCGCCTATGCCGAGCGCACCACGCGAAGCGCGCGCGGCCTCGCGCAGGCGGAGGCGCGCGGCCCCGACGACCCCCGCCATACGGCGGCGCCGGAGGTGATGCGCGCGCGCCTGCCGCTCTCCGAGCTCGGCTCGGTGGTGGACGTGCGGCCGGGGGGCGCGCACCGGGAGCTGTGGATCGAGTTCCTCGGCCGGCCGCTGCTGCCGATCGGCGCCGCGATGACCCGCGCGCAGATCGAGGCGGTGATCGCCGATCCGGGGGGCTATCCCTCGCACTGGGTGCACGTGACCACGCGGGGCGACCGGTCCGAGGCCTTCAACGCCTTCCTCCGGGCCCATGGCCTCGACCCCGACGTGGTGGTGGGGGACCTGGGCGGGCTGGGGACCACGGGGACGGGGACCGGGGACCAGGTGATGATCCGCTCGCCCCGCGCCGCGCGGCGGGTCTCGCGGGCGCTGGAGGCGGGGCCGGCCACGCGCGAGGCGCCGCTGCCCCCCGACCTCCCCCGCACGCCTGCGGGCGACGCCGGGAACGGCCCGCCCGCGCCGGCGGAGGCGGGGCCGCGCCCGCCCGGCCCGCAGCCCGACGCTGCAGCGGCGGCGCCCGCCGCCCGCGGGGCGCTGGCCGAGGCGGAGGCGGCCGAGGCCGCGCGGCGTCCGGCGCCCGAGGCCTCCGCCGAGGCCTTGGCGGCGGCGGCGGATGCGGCGGGCGCGGCCCCGGGCGCGGCGGCGCGCGAGGCGATGTCGCCCGTCGACCGGGCCTTCGCCGAGATCGACTGGAGCGTCGACGAACGCCCCCGCGCGCCGCCGCCCGCCGAGCCGGCCGCCCAGACGCCCGAGATGCGCGCCGCCGGCGACGCCGCCGTCGCCCGCGTGCGCGAGATGATCGAGGCGCGCATGGGCCCCGCCGCCGCCCGGCGCCTCGACGAGCTGCTGCTGGTCGGCGGCGACGACATGCGCCGGATGCTGCTGGCCGAGACGCATGACGGCCGGCTGCGCGCCCGCGAGCGCCTGGCCGAGCGGCTGGCCGAACCGCTGGGCCGGCGGCTGTCGCAGACGGAGGCGGAGGCGCTGGCCGAGGTGCTGGTCGCCCGCGCCCGCGACGACCGCCCCGACGCGCCCGAGGCCGAGCTCCGGCGCGAGGCGGCCGAGCGGCTCGCCCGCTGGTCCGAGCACGGCATGGGCGCGGACGAGGTCGAGGCGATGCTGGCGGCGGATGCGCGGCTCTACGACGATCCCTCGGCGCAGCTCGACGGGGCGACGAAGCGCTACGGCTACGGCCGCCTGCGGCGCGACGAGATGGCGGAGGCCGAGGCCCCCGTGCTCGCCGCCGCGCGCGAGCGGCTGGACGATCCCGCCGTGCAGGTGGAGGGGCGCGAGGAGCTGGCCCGCGCCCTCGACCACCCCGACGGCGAGGCGCTGCGCCGCTTCGCCTACGCCACCATGCCTCCCGATGCGGCGGGGGAGTGGGACCTCCTCGCCCAGTGGCGCGCCTATCGCGACCACGTCGCCGCCCACAACCGCGGGCTGGAGGCGGGCGCGACCCCGCGCGAGATCACCGCCGAGGGCTTCCTGGGCTACATGCGCGGCCACCAGCGGCGCACCCAGCTTCCCCGCGTCTCGGAGGTGGAGAGCGCCTTCCAGACCTTCGGCGTGCCCATCGACGGCGACGTGCATCCCGTCGACGCCCCCTTCGCGGTGCTGAAATGGGCGCAGGAGCCCGACCCCGACCGCGGCCCGCACGCCACCCGCAACGAGCCCAACGCCCCCGGCTCGGACCTGCTGGGGGTGAACCGGGAGACGGGCGAGATCCTCTACGTGGACGACAAGGCCTGGTCGGTGCGGGGCGGCGAGACCGAGATCGACGAGGTCCCCGCCCTGACCCGCACCCTGGCGCAGAACATGGAGGACGACGCCGACGCGCTCGACCTCCAGTTGCAGGCGCTGCGCGACGCGGACGTGGAGGTGGACCCGGTGGTCGCCGACGTGCCCCGCCGCCTGCGCGAGGCGGCGGCGGCGGTGCGCGACCAGTTCTCGCCGGAGAGCTTCGACCTCGAGCGGCACGGGCCCCGGCTGGCGCGGCTGATGGCCTTCTACGACATCCGCCTCGCGGTGACCAACGCCCGGCCGACCGAGCCGCGGCGCAGCGACGTGACCGCGAAGCTGAAGAAGGCCGGCGTGTCGTTCCTGACCGGACCTGTGCAGCCCTGAGGGGCGGGGTTCCGATCACGGCTGCGTGAATGGGAAACCTTTCCAATCCGGGGGCGTAGCTCTCCTCGACCGGCGCCGCATGCACGGGGCCGCGCAAGACAGGAGAGGTTCGATGACCGACATCCGCCGCGCCTCGGCGCTGACCGCCTTCGCCTTCGTCGCCTCGATGGGGGCGGCGGCGCTCGCCTCCTCCGACATGGCGGGCGAGAACCCGATGGTGGGCGGCGCGCCGATGTACGCCGACAAGACCATCGTGCAGAACGCCGTGAACAGCCAGGACCACGAGACGCTGGTCGCCGCGGTGAAGGCCGCGGGCCTGGTCGAGGTCCTGTCGGGGGAGGGGCCGTTCACCGTCTTCGCCCCCACCGACGCCGCCTTCGAGGCGCTGCCCGCGGGCACGGTGCAGACCCTGCTCGAGCCGGGGAACAAGGCGACGCTGCAGAAGATCCTCGCCTGCCACGTGGTCTCGGCCAAGGCCATGTCGGAGGCGATCAAGGGGATGATCGCCGACGACGGCGGCGTGCACCCGGTGCCGACCCTGGGCGGCTGCACCCTGCGGGTGTGGAACAACGACGGCATGATCATGATCGAGGACGAGCGGGGCGACGTCGCCTCGGTCACCATCGCAGACGTCGTGCAGTCGAACGGCGTGATCCACGTGATCGACACGGTGCTGCTGCCCAAGGGCTGAGCCCGCGTCCCGCAAACCCCGGAGCCCGTCCTACCGGTCTTCGCTCGCACCCACTCCCGCATGGCGGGGTCCGGGGAAGCGGCCGGCGTCTCCCCCGGCGCCGGCCGCGCCTGTTTCCGAAGCCGCGCGGGCGGCCGGGGACGGAGGCGGTCGCGCGCGGCGCTCAGTCCACGAAGGCCAGCATCCGCCCCGCGACCAGCGCCGGCGCCCAGCAGGCGAGGGAGATCGCGCCCGCCCGCCGCAGGCTCGCCGGCGAGGCGAGCGCCAGTCCCGGCCCGAGGTGCATCGCCAGCGCCGAGCCGGCGCCGAGCGCCACCAGCGCCAGCTTCCCCCAGAACAGCGGCTGCGCGGCGTAGTCCGCGGGCGCGGCCAGGAACAGCAGCGCGCCGGAGACGAGCGCGAGCGCCAGCCCCGTCGCCGCCGCGGGGACCAGCAGCGCCGCGAGCGGCGCCAGCGGCAGGTCCCGCCGCAGGCCGATCAGGCGCAGGTCCAGGGGCGCGATCGCGCCCACCAGCAGCGCCAGCCCCGCCACATGCGCCGCGCTGACCCAGGCGTAGAGCCAGCGCCCGCTGCGCATCGCCTCGGCCGGGGGGAGGGCGGCGAGCCAGTCCCACATGGGCCGCGGCTCAGGTGCGGTCGGGGTAGAGGTCGTGGGTGCGGCCGTCGATCACGATGCGCTCGGCCTTCATCAGCCGGTCGCCGACGTCGGCGGAGGGCTCGCCGACGAAGGTCGCCTCGACGCCGGGGGCGAGCATCGCCTCGGTCAGGCCCGCGCGCTCGTTGCGCCAGGGCTGGCCGACCTCGACGGTCCAGGTCTCGTCCCCGGCCTCGACGGTCAGCACGCCGTGGGGGTTGCCCAGCCGCGCCTCGCGGATCACGCCGGTGAGCTCGATGTTGTCGCCCGTGGTCCAGCGCCAGCCGTGGTGGGCGAGCGCGGGCAGGGCGAGGGCGGCGACGAGCGCCGCGCCGAGGGGCAGGCGGAGGGCGTGCATGGCGGATCTCCCGGGGCCGGTGGGTCGTGGGGACGGTGGGGGAGAAGGTCGGGCGTTCCGCCCGCCCGGTCCAGCGCGGTCGCGTCACGATGCCGGGAGGGGCGCGGGAGCGCGGGCCTCAGGCGGCGATCTGGACCAGCGCCGCGCCGGCGGCGATCAGGGCCATCAGGCCGGCGCGGGCGGGGCCCACCGGCTCGCGCAGGATCGCCCAGCCGATGAGGGCGGCGAAGATCACCGAGGTCTCGCGCATCGCCACCGCCTCGCCGACCTTGTCGAGCCGGGTGGCGAGCATCACCGCGCCGAAGGAGACGAAGGCGATCAGCGCGCCGATGAAGCCGCGCAGCAGCAGCGGCGGCAGGGGCAGGCGGTCGGCGGGCGCCATGCGCAGGCGGCGGCGGATCGCGAGGATCGGGAAGGTCCAGCCGTCGGCCACGAAGAACCAGGCGAGGAATACCAGCGGGTCGGCCGACTGGCGGATGCCCCAGGCGTCGTAGGTGGTGTAGGCGGCGATCAGGACGCCGGTCAGAAGCGCCAGGCCGATGGCGGCGAGCATCGTCTCGGACTGCAGCGATTTTCCGCGCAGGTTGAGGCCCGAGAGCGCCATGATCCCCCCCGAGAGCAGGGCGACGCCGGCCCACTGGCCGGGCGTGAAACGCTCGCCCAGCGCGAGGGAGGCGAAGATCACCGTGCAGATCGGCGCGGCGCCGCGGGCGACGGGGTAGACCACGGTGTAGGCGCCCCGCGTGTATGCCATGGCCTGCACGCATTTGTAGACGGTGTGGATCACCCAGACGCCGAGCAGGATCGGCCAGAGCCCGGGCTGCGGCCAGGGCAGGACGAAGAGGCCGGCGGTCAGCGAGATCGTGAAGACGAAGAAGTCGATCGCCCCGCGGCTGTCCCAGGGGCCGTAGCGCGACTTCTGCAGGGCCCCGAAGATCGCGTGCGCCACGGCCGAGACCAGCGCCAGCCCCAGCGCGACGCTGCCGGCGAGGGGCGTGCCCTCGACGGAGAGGATCCAGTCGGTCACGCGCAGGCCCCGCCGCTCGCCCCATCCGCCCCGGGCGCGCCGCCGGCCTGCCGCCGCGGGCGCCCCGCCGGCCCCGGGCGGGCGGGCGGCGCGGCGGCTCCCCCGGCATGCGGGCGCGAGGCCCGGGGCCGGCCCGGGCCCGGCTGACGCCGGGCGCCGCCGCGCGACGGGCGCGCCAGGGGCGGGCCGGGCGCCCGCGGCGGCGGGGCGAGGTCGGGCGCGGGGCGGGCGGGGCCGGCGGCGGGCGTGGCGGCGGAGGCCGGATCGGGAGCGCGGGCGGCGGGGCCGCCCCGGGTCGGCCGGCTGCGGGCTGTCGGGCGCGGCGCGCCGGACGCGGCCGAGGGATGCCTCACGCGTCGGCCCCGGTGAGGGCGCGGGCGAACTCGTCGGGGTCGAAGGGGGCCAGGTCCTCGATGGTCTCGCCCACGCCGATGGCGTGGATCGGCAGGCCGAAGCGATCGGCGAGCGCCACCAGCACGCCGCCCTTCGCCGTGCCGTCGAGCTTGGTCATCACCAGGCCCGAGACGTCGGCGGCCTTGCGGAACAGCTCCACCTGGCTCAGCGCGTTCTGGCCCACGGTCGCGTCCAGCACCAGCAGGGTGTTGTGGGGCGCGGTGGGGTCCTTCTTGCGGATCACGCGCACGATCTTCTCGAGCTCGGCCATCAGGTCGGCGCGGTTCTGCAGGCGCCCGGCGGTGTCGATCATCAGCAGGTCCGCGCCCTCGGCCTGGGCCTTGGTCAGCGCGTCGAAGGCGAGGGAGGCGGGGTCGGAGCCCTGGGGGGCGGTCAGCACCGGCACGCCCGCCCGCTCGCCCCAGACCTGGAGCTGTTCGACGGCGGCCGCGCGGAAGGTGTCGCCGGCGGCGATCACCACCTTCTTGCCGGCGCCGCGGAGCTGGGAGGCGAGCTTGCCGATGGTCGTGGTCTTGCCCGAGCCGTTGACGCCCACCACCAGCACCACCTGCGGCTTCTGGCCGGTCAGCGGCAGGGGCCGCGCCACGGGTTCGAGCACGCGGGCCACCTCGGCGGCGAGCAGGCGCTTGATCTCGCTCGCGCCGACCTTCCGGCCGTAGCGGCCCTCGGCGAGGTTGGCGGAGATGCGCAGCGAGGCCTCGACGCCGAGGTCGGCGGCGATCAGCAGCTCCTCGAGGTTCTCGAGCAGCGCGTCGTCGAGGACGCGGCGCTTTTCGATCAGCAGGGCGGCCACGGGGGCGGGTGCGGGGACGGAGGGCGCAGGGGCCGCGGGGGCGGGCGCCGTCTCGCCGCCGCGCAGGCGGGCGAAGAAGCCGCGCCGGGGCTCGGCGGGCGGGGGGGGGACCTCCGCGGGAATCTCCGGGGGGGGCGCCGGCGGCGTCTCACGCGGGGGGGCGGGGGGCGCCTCG
>NZ_FOQH01000046.1 GCF_900113695.1 Albimonas pacifica
CAGGCGAGAACCTCCCAGTTGGCGGGGCTGCCGTCCGGGGCGAGCGCATCGTCGCCGCCGGGGGTGAGCAGGCCGCCGAAGTCGAGAACGATCGGAGTGCGCAGGACGACGAGGGGGACGGCGACATCGTCATGCCCGCGGTCCACCCATGGCGCGGTGAAACGCCCCGCAAAGCGGGCTTCAACGGACCTGAACGGCCGCGGATCGTGGGGCACGCGGAGCGGGATCCAGAAGGGCTGGACGCCCGTCGCCTCCGCGAACTGCACCAGCGTCCTGCGCTGGGCTCGGGTCAGCCGCCAGGTGGCCTCCCCCTCCATGGGCAGGTGCTCGAAGAGGCGCTCGATGCGGGAGACGCCGCCCGACATCTCGGTGCGCTCCAGGCCGAGGTCCATCTCGAACTCGAAGCGCGCCAGAGGCTCGCCGGCGGTGGGGTCGAAGGGGAAGACGATCATGTCTCGATCTCCAGCCGGGCGCGGACCTCGAAGCCGGAGGGGCGGGCCATCCAGGAAGGCCGGGCGTCGGCGAACTTGACGAGCGCCGGCGTGGCCTCGTCGCTCTCCTCCACCAGGCGGAGCGGCAGCGTGAAATGATCCGCCGCGTGGTCGCGCAGAAACAGCACCAGGTCCCGGGCCTGCTCGCGGGTCAGCTCGAAGACGACGGTCGTGATCTTCGTGGACCGCGAGGCCAGCTCCTGCGGCGTCGTCCAGCCTCGGCCGAGGTCCGGGCGGGCGGTCGGACGGCCCGCGTCGGTCGCGTAGTCGCGGGCGAGCGGCGGAGGGAGGGTTGCGGGCCAGGTCGCCATCAGGTCGCGAGCCCCGCGAAGACGGTGCCCTCGTAGGCGCTGGGCAGATAGAGGCGGGCGGTGATCTTGCCGCGGCCGGGTCCGTCCATCTCGACCGTGTCGACGGTCAGGTCGAGGAGGAAGTTCTGCCCTTTGCCGATGGCGACGTGGGTGGGCTCCTGGCCGCCCCCCAGGACGTGCAGGGGGATGGGGGGCTCGTCGGGCAGCGTGATCCTGCGGGGGCCGCTCTTGGTCATGGCGAGCGGCCCGACGACCGTGCCGTCCGCCTGGCGCAGCTGGGTCCAGCGGATGCCGCCGTCGATATCGGGCACCGGGCGATCGAGGGTCAGGTCCCAGCCGTCCTCGGTCTCGTCGACCGCGATCAGGCGGGCGGCGTCGCCCCAGCCGAAGGTGGGCCAGGAGAGGCCGACGCGCTCGCCGGCGCGCGCCAGGCGGCTCTCGCCGCGGACGGAGAACTGGGCGATGAGCCGGCCGGCCTTGCGCTGCTGCCAGCGCACGCGGGCGAAGTCCTGCGCGAAGTCGGGGTGCATGCCGTAGATCTTCAGCTCGGTCGGGCGCCCGGCGGAGGCCGGCCAGACGACGGAGCGTTCCGCGAGGCTGTCGGGATCGAGCGTGACCACCTTCACGCCGTCCGGGTCGCCCACCGACCGGAAGCCGAAGTTGAGGCGCAGCGTCCCGGGGATGACGTTCAGCGGGCTGAAGAGGAGGGTGCGGTCTTCCTTCGGACCTTCCTGCCGGATCGAGACCTTGCCGTTGTAGATCTGCATGTCGGCCAGCGCCGGCTGCAGCGCCAGGCGGATCGCTTCGCGGGCGCTCACCTGGTCGGTGAGCAGGTGGTCGAAGGTGATGCCCACGCCCGAGTGCAGCACCCGCGCGGCGCGCAGCTCGACCAGGTCGAAGATCCGCGCCGGGTCGTAGCCGAGGCCGTAGTGCGGGTTGGTGAGCATGTCGTAGACCGCGCGCGCCGGCGACCGCGAGCGCCCGAGCTGGTCGCCGTCGTAGGGGGTGCGGATCTTGGGCAGGAGGCGGGTGGCCGCCACTCGGATCCGCTCGATCGCGGCTTGCGAGAGGCCGGCCGTCGCCTCCAGCTCCAGAGCCAGCAGGGTGACCGGGCCGTAGACGGTCTGGCCCGACGGCCGGAGGATCCGGCGGCCCTTCAGCTGGGACCAGACGCACCGGCTCTGCGCGGCGGCGGCCGTCGATTCCTCGCTGGTGCGCCGTCCGCGGATGCGCCACTCGCCGGTCCCGGTGAAGATCGTCTGGGTGAGCCGGATCGGGGTGTTGAGCGACTCGCCAGCGGTCAGGTGGTCCCCGGTCGAGACGCTGACGTCGGTGGTCTGCCAGCCGCCGGTGGGATTGCCGCCGGCGTCGAGCTGCTGGATCTGGAAGCGGAACGTGGCCGTATCGGCGAGCAGCTCGCCTGTGGTCTCGTCGGCCGTGTAGAGACCCGCCGGGAACTCCAGGTCGACCTCGATCTTGTTCACGCCCTGGCCCGTCTTGGTGACCTGGAAGGGGCCGGTCCAGCGCGGAATGCCGGAGGTGTCGAAGGTGGTCGGGGAGGTCGCCTTGTAGACCGTGCCCGAGGACCAGGAGCCGCCCTTCAGCGGCCCGCCCACGTCCTTGAGGCGGAGGGTGTGCAGCCCGCCGTCGGCTTCGCCTTCGTCGGCGTCGTACTCGACCCGGTAGCTGTAGCGCTCGACGGTCCCGTACTGGTCTACGCCCCCGGCGGTGACCCGCACGAGGTCGCCGGCCGACAGGGCGAGGACGCCTGCCGGCGCGGTCTCGGAGAGATACCAGACCTGCACGCCGCCCTGGCGACGCGCGACGGCGCCGTCGAAGCTGCGCAGCTCGGTCGAGCCGCCGGTCTCGTCGGTCACGCCCGAGCCCACGTCCAGGTCGGTGCGATTGCCCGAGGTGTCGATCGCGCCGATGGTGAACGAACCGTTGTTGGAGCTGGTGCCCGACACGGTGATCGAGGCGCCCTCCGCGAAGGCGTCGACGGCCGCGCCGGTGGCGTAGAGGCGGATGGTGCGGGGCGCGATGAAGTCGGCCGCGAGCGTGTGCTGCTGGTCCTGCGTGCTGGCGCGCAGCTCGACGCCGGCCACGTCCACCGAGGTGACCACGTCCTCCCAGATCCCGAAGTCGTCGCCGATGACGCCATGGCGCTGGAGGTGGTCCTTGGGCCCGTAGGCCTTCCAGCG
>NZ_FOQH01000043.1 GCF_900113695.1 Albimonas pacifica
ACGCGCGGATCGAGGCGATGCGCGATCCCGTGGAGCAGGTGAAGTTCCAGCGCCAGGCGGCGATGATGAAGGCTGAGGCGGCGCCGGTTCTCGGCGACGCGGGGCTGATGAATTTTGCCAAGCTCGCCGAGCCGGGCCGCTACGCGGGCCTTGCGCCGGGCGAGGGGCGCGCCGAGGCCGTCCGCGCCGAAGCGGACCGCCGTGCTTCGGCCATCGCCGAGCGCGCGGGCCTGAACGGAGCCGCGATGGTGGAGCGGTATTCCGGGGGCGCCCCTTCGCGCGCGCTGGCCGAGAGCTATGCGAAGACAGAGGCGAAGGAGCGGGAGGCCCGCCGCGCAACCACCGGCGCGCCGGAGGAAACCGCGGCGCAGCGCGACGCCGCCCTGACCGCGATGCATCGCGAGATCGGCGCGGTGTACCGCGCTGCGCGGGAACTGGCGCAGCAGGAGGCGCGGCGTGACGAGCCGCACGCGGCTGAACGGACCAGAGCTCCGGAGAAGGCGAGACCTGGGCGCGCAACGCCCGCTCCCTCGCCTTCACCCCCGCGAGACGCCGGGGCAGGGCAGAGGGCCGCATCCCGCCCCGCGCCCAGGGACGATGCCGACGACCAGACCCGCCGCGAGCAGGAGCGCGCCCGGCGCCTCGCCGCCCGCAAGGCGCGCGGCCGCGACGGCGGAGGGCACGGGCTGTGAACCTCGCCCGAAACGAGGCCCACCGCGAAATCCTAGCCCTCGCCGCCATCGGCCTGCTTGCCGGGTTGCTGCTCGGCAATCTCGCCGCCGGGGCTTTCGCGGCATGGCGCACCGGGGGTGTGGTAGCGGAGACGGGCTTCGCGACCTTCCTCGCCCACGCCCCCTGGGCGGTGGGGGGGATGACCGAGCCGTTCCGCATCGGCCTCGTGATCTTCGCCGTCACGGGTTTCGTCTGCGCCGCGCTGCTCCCCGCGATCGCGCGTCGGCCGCAGCTCACCTCCCACGGCGCCGCCCGCTGGGCCAAGCCCGAGGAGATCCGCCGCGCGGGCCTTTCGGGCCGGCTCGAGACGCTGCAGGGGCCGATCTACGCCAAGCTCGGCGCGTCCGGATCCAGCGCGCCCTTCCTCACCTCAGCCGAGATCCCACATGCCCTGATCGCCGCCCCGACGGGCTCCGGAAAAGGCGTCGGCGTGGTGGTCCCGACGCTGCTGACCTGGCGCGGCTCCGTCATCTGCCTCGACGTGAAGGGCGAGAATTTCGCGAAGACCGCCCGCCGCCGGGCCGCGCTCGGCGACCGCGTGTTCAAGTTCGCGCCTTATGACCCCGAGGGTCGCACCCACCGCTGGAACCCGATGGACGCGGTGGCCGAGGCCCCCGCCGCCCGCCGCTTCACCGAAGCCCGCCGCCTCGCCGCCGCGCTGATCGTGGCGCAGGGGAACGCGACCAGCTTCCTCGAAGGCGCGCGCGAGATCTTCGCGGCCGCGGCCCTGCTGGCCGTCCAGCGCGGGCGCCCGACCATCGGCGAGATTTACGACGCGCTCTCGGCCCCCGGCGAGCTGTTCGACCTGTTCGAAGCCCTCGCCGAAGAGGCTGAGGCAGAAGAAGCCGCCCGCATCTTCCGCCGGATGGCGGGGATGGAGAGCCGGATCCTGTCCTCCTATCTCTCGGTCCTGGCGGACGGAGGCCTGTCCCTTTGGGCCGACCGCATGGTGCGCCGCGCGACCGAGGCGACGGATTTCGACATCGCGCAAATGCGGCGTGATCCGGCCTCGGTGTTCATCGTGGTCTCGCCCAACGACCTGATCCCGCTCGCGCCGCTGGTGCGGCTCTTGTTCCAGCAGACCGTCGCGCTGCTGCAGCGGACCGAGCCCGGCGCCGACGAGCCGTACCCAGTGCTTCTGCTGCTGGACGAATTCGCGTCCCTCGGCCGGATGGAGGCCCTGCAGCAAGGCATCACCACGCTGCGCAGCTATGGCGGCCGGGTGATGATCGTCGTGCAGTCCATCGCCTCGCTGCGCGACGGGCGGCTCTATGGGCGCGAGGGCGCCTCGGTGTTCCTGGCGAATTGCCGCCTGCAGCTGTTCATGGCTCCGGCGGACGAGGAGACGCCGGAATATGTGTCCCGCGCCATCGGCGACTTCACCCGCCGCGCGCGGTCGAAATCCTGGCGGATCGGCGCCTGGGAGACCTCGATGCAGGAACGTGAGGAGGGCGCCCGCCTGATCCGCCCCGAGGCGCTGCGCCAGCTCGGGGAGCGCAAGGTGGTGGCGCTGATCCAGAACCACCCGCCGGTGCTGGCCGAGCGGGTGACGTACTTTGAGGACAAGGCGCTGGCGCCGCTGTTCGAGGGGCAGACGGGCGCCGCGCCCGAACCGCGCTCGCTGGACAGGGCGGCGGCGAACCCGTTGGCGGCGGTGGGGCAGGGGAGGCGGGGGGAGGAGTCGGCAAGGCCTGCGCCAGTCACCGTGGAGCCCGTCCCCCCGGGAGTTGCGCAGGCCACTGACGAGCACGACCCCGAACCCGCAGTGGCGGTGGACGAGGCCACCCCGCAGAGCCAGGTGCGAGAGGCGCCGGCGGCCGAAAAGGACGAGGAGGTCGGGACGCCCACGACGAAACCCGGCGTGGAAGACTGCGCCCGCATCTCTCACGCTTTCGATGACCTGCTCGCACGGGTGGAGGAGGCGGAGGGCAGGTTCGCCGCTCCCCCTGTCGGTGCCGGGTGATGCGTGGTGCTGCGCTGGTCGATGGCAGTCACCTCCGCTGCCTGAGGTGAAAGAGCTACCGTCAAGTCGGGCGGGGGGCGGCCGTTCGGCGGGCACCGCATGAATGACCACAATGCACAGGAAGCTGCCCAAGGCCAGCGTTGGCCTTGCTGCCTTGCCTAAAGTATAGCGCGACAATATGGGTGAGGCTGAGAACCTCAGTGACTCAGTTCAAGGGCCGTTGCGGATATCAGCAAGTCTTTCGGTTCTTCCTGATCGGTTGCCGAGCGTTACAGCAAGGAGCGGGTCCTTTTCGAACGAGCCGCCTATGATTGCCAAAATAGGTCGCTGGCAGCGGTAGGATCGGTCTTCGGCAATTTTCTGAATTGCTTGTAGGTCATCCGAACTTGGGGATGGATGATAAGCAGGGTGAGAGTGCCACTCGCCTAGATAGTGGCTTCCGGCAGACCAGGAACGCCTAAGCAGCCAGTCCAGACCCGAGCGCCCTCGGATGAACCAGGTGGGGCCAGCCTCGGAATCAGACGGTGCAGCGGTTGCCTTCTCTACCCATGCGGATGAAAAGTCTGAAGAGTAACGCCCGATCAGAACTCCGCCTGTTTCGTTACCCTTCGCCGCGGTTGCCGCCGCAACCATGTCTCGGATCGCATTCGAAGAGAAGGTCACCACGGCACCGCCTGCGGACTTGAACCGGGCGCCTATCTCAACCTGCTCTGTAGTCAACGCAGCCCCCGTCGCCCAAATAGTGAATGCCGCAGGCGTCGGAGCGGGAGGCGAGCGCGCTCAAGATCACCCTCGCCCCGATGCCGGACCAGAGCTGAACATCCGCCGGGTTGGCGGGAAACACCGGGTGCCAACTGAGGTGGTCCCCGAAATCCGGACAGGCGGCTAAGCTTGGTTCGTCGAGGATCGAGGACAAACGGGATGACGGGGAAGAGGCGGCGCTACAGCGC
>NZ_FOQH01000058.1 GCF_900113695.1 Albimonas pacifica
TCGATTGGCGGACGCCGCAGCGGACGTGGCGGCCACTGACGGCAGGATGAGCGGCTGACGACGTCTCGAAAGGATTCCCTGACGGAATCCAATCCGGTAAGCTGTTGCCATGCTGGACGAACCCGGATCTCCGCCTGACGACCCCGAGGACCTGCGGGCCTTTGCGGAGCGTCTGATCGCGGAGGTGAAGGCGCAGGCGGTCCTGATCGAGAAGCTGCGCCATCAGCTTGCCGGACACCGGGCGCACCGCTTCGGGGCCTCGTCGGAGACGGCCGATCAGCTCCAGCTGGCGCTGGAGAGCAGCGAGATCGCCGCTGCGGCGATGACGGGGAAGTTGCGGCTGTCGGACGTGGAAGACGCGACGAAGCCAAAGCGCCGCCCGATCCCGGATCACATCCCGCGCACGGAGGTCGAACTCTCCCCCGGCGAGGACGACTGCGTCAGGTGCGGCGGCCATCTGCGCCGGATCGGCGAGGATGTGACCGAGGAGCTGGAATACATCCCCGGCCGCTTCGTCGTGAACCGGATCGTTCGCCCGCGCCTGACCTGCGCCGGCTGCGAGCGCTTCGTCCAGGCGCCGCTGCCATCCCGACCGATCGAGCGCGGCCGCCCCGGCCCCGGCCTGCTGGCCCACGTTCTGACCGGCAAATACGCCGACCACCTGCCGCTTTACCGCCAGAGCGCCATCTTCGGGCGCGAGGGGCTCGACCTCGACCGCTCGACCCTGGCCGACTGGGTCGGCCGATCGACCGCCCTGTTGGAGCCGCTGGCCGAGGAGATCGGCAGGCATGTGCTGACAGGCCAGGCCATCTTCGCCGACGACACGCCGGTCAACATGCTGGCGCCGGGCAGCGGCAGGACCCGCACCGCCCGCCTGTGGGCCTATGTCCGCGACGAGCGCCCCTGGAGCGGGGACGCTCCGCCAGCCGCCCTTTACCGCTTCTCCCCCGACCGCAAGGGCGAGCGCCCAAAGGGCCACCTCTCCGGCTTCACGGGCTGGATGCATGCCGACGGCTACGCCGGGTTCGAGGACCTCTACCGCACGGGCGAGATCCGCGAGGTCGCCTGCCTCGCCCATGTCCGTCGCAAGTTCGTCGACGTGCACCGCGCCCAGGGCTCCGCCATCGCCGAGGAAGCGATCCGCCGGATCGCCCAACTCTACGCCGTGGAGAAGGAGGCCCGAGGCTCGCCCCCGGACCGGCGCGTCGAGATCAGGCAGGCGAAGGCCCGGCCGATCTTCGACGATCTCAGAGCCTGGCTCGCGGCCCAGCTTGCGACCCTTTCCGCCAAGACGCCGCTCGCCGCCGCGATCCGCTATGCCCTGGCCCGGATAGCCCGCCTGCGGCCCTGGCTCGACCATGGCGTCCTCGAGATCGACAACAACGCGGCCGAGCGGGCCATGCGCGCCATCGCCCTGGGACGGAAGAATTATCTCTTCATCGGCTCCGAGGCTGGCGGCCGTGCAGCGGCCATCGCCTACACCCTGATCGAGACCGCGAAGCTCAACGGCGTCGACCCCACGGCCTGGCTCGCCGACACCCTCGCCCGCATCCCGGACTGCAAGATCAACAGGATCGGAGATCTGCTCCCCTGGAATTACGCCAGATAGCGGTCAGGCCGGACGCTTAC
>NZ_FOQH01000014.1 GCF_900113695.1 Albimonas pacifica
CGACCGACCAGGCGTTCCAGCGCGGCGATCCGCGCCTCGTAGCCGGAGAGCAGCTCGGCGGCCACCTCCTCGTCGTCGAAGGCGCCCGTCTCCGCCTTCTCGACCCAGACGCGGACCAGGTTCCGCGAGAGATCGTGGCGGCGCGACAGGGCGTGCAGGGTCTCGCCGGCATGATACTCGGCGACGACTTGGCGCTTGAATTCGGTGCTGTGGCTGCGATGGCGTCTTGGCATGGACCTTCCTCATCGGAAAGCCCGCCCCCGGTCAATTCAGACCCGGCCGACCTGCCCACTCCGAGGGGCGCACTCCACCCTGCATCAGCCTTAACCCGGGGGCCGTGTCGCCGTCCCGCACCTGCGCGCGACCCCGGCGCCCTTGCGCCCCCCGCGTCGCTTGCGGTCTATATCCGCCCGAGAAACGCCCCCTCCCGATCGCGAGAGCCGAATTCCATGAGCCGCAAGACCCTCGACGACCTCGACCTCTCCGGCAAACGCGTGCTGGTGCGCGTGGACGTCAACGTGCCGGTGTCGAACGGGAAGGTCACCGACGACACCCGCATCCGCGCCATCCTGCCGACCGTGAAGGATATCCTCGCCGCCGGCGGCAAGCCGATCCTGTTGGCCCATTTCGGCCGGCCCAAGGGCCAGGTCGTGCCGGAGATGAGCCTCGCCGTCGTGCGCCCCGCGCTCGAGGCCGCCATCGGCGCGCCGGTCGCCTTCGCCTCCGACTGCGTGGGCGAGACCGCCGCGGCCGCCGTGGCCGCCCTGGGCGCGGGCGAGACCCTGCTGCTCGAGAACACCCGCTTCCACGCGGGCGAGGAGAAGAACGACCCCGCGCTCGCCGCGCAGATGGCGAAGCTCGGCGACATTTACGTCAACGACGCCTTCTCCGCCGCCCACCGCGCGCATGCCTCGACCGAGGGGCTCGCGCGCCTGCTGCCTTCCGCCGCCGGCCGGCTGATGGAATCGGAGCTCTCCGCGCTCGAGAAGGCGCTGGCCCATCCCGAGCGGCCGGTCACCGCGGTCGTCGGCGGGGCCAAGGTCTCGACCAAGCTCGACCTGCTGTCGAACCTGATGGAGAAGGTCGACGCCATCGTCATCGGCGGCGGCATGGCCAACACCTTCCTCGCCGCCCAGGGGATCGGCGTGGGCAAGAGCCTGTGCGAGCACGACCTGCTCGACACCGCCCGCGAGGTGATGGCCAAGGCCGAGGTCCGCGGCTGCAAGCTTCTGCTGCCCGCCGACGTGGTGGTGGCGCGCGAGTTCAAGGCGGGCGCCGCCAACGAGACCGTGCCGGCGACCGCGTGCCCCGAGGACGCGATGATCCTCGACGCGGGCCCCGAGGCGGTCGCCGCGGTGGCCGCGCAATTCGAGGCCTCGAAGACCCTGGTCTGGAACGGCCCGCTGGGCGCCTTCGAGATCGAGCCCTTCAACGCCGCCACCGACGCCGCCGCCACCCGCGCGGCGGAGCTGACGGCCGCGGGCAAGCTGCTCTCGGTCGCCGGCGGCGGCGACACGGTGGCGGCGCTGAACGCCTCCGGCGCCGCGGCGAAATTCTCCTACGTCTCCACCGCCGGCGGCGCCTTCCTCGAGTGGCTCGAGGGCAAGACCCTGCCGGGCGTCGCGGCGCTGGAGAGCTGATCCCCCCGGCCGGCGGGCGCCGCTGCGTCCGCCGGCCGCCTCCCACCGGGGGCCGGCGCCATCGGGGCGCCCTTTCGCCGTCCCAATCCTCTGCCCATGCTCGTCGTCGACCGCCGCCGCGCCCCCGCGGCGCCCCCGTCGACGGCCGCGCGCCGCGCATGAGGAGAAGAATGCAGCGACCCTCCCCCCGCATCGCGGCCGTCGCGGCCGTCGCCTGTCTGGGCGCCGGCGTGGCCGTCGCGCCCCGCCCGGCCGCCGGGCAGGGTCTGCTCGACGCGCTCGGCCTCGGCCGGATCTCCGAGCCCACCCTGCGCCTGGCCATCGAGGTGGCGCTCTCCTCCCTGCGCTCGACCATGGACGTCACCTACGACGGCTTCGCCATCGGTCCCGGCGGGGAGGAGGTGATGATCTCCGGCCTGCACCTCTCGCCGCCGGTCGAGCAGGGCTGGTGCGAGATCCACATCGGCCGGGTCGAGGTCTTCCCCGGCGCCGTCTTCGGCCCCGGCGAGACGGTGCTGGGCCTGCACGAGGGGACCGCCTCGCTCGACTGCCTGCCGCCCTGGCTCGCCGCGGAGGCGGAGCGGGCGGGCTACGAGCGGCTCGAGATCGACGGGCTCGACCTGCGGCTGACCTACGATCCCAGCTCCTCGGCGCTGACCGTCGACCTCGCCGCCGCGGCCGCCGAGGCGCTGGACCTGCAGGTGGAGCTGGACCTGGGCTATTTCTGGCCGGTGAACCCGGGCTTCAGCCGCTCCTCCCCGCTGCCCTCGGCGCGCTTCGACCGGCTGGCGATCCGGGTGGACGAGCAGGGCCTGATCTCCCGCGCCGTGCGGCTCGCGGGCTACGAGTCGGACCCCGACGCGCTGGCCGAGGTGTTCCGCGAGGGGCTGCACGCGATCCTCGCCCCCGGCGAGACGGCGGAGCTGTCGGAGGAGGCCGAGGAGATCGCCGGCCGCCTCGCCGCCGCCGCCGCCCGCGTCGCCGCCGAGGGCGGGGCGATGGAGGTCGAGATCGTGCCCCGGGACGAGCTGTGGCTGGAGACCGGCCTCTTCGACGACCCGGCCGGGCTGCTCGCCTCGGTGCAGGTGCGCCTGCCCGCGGGCGACGACCCGCCGCCCGAGGACGCCGCCAGCCCCGCCGAGGTCCGCCGGGCGACCGAGGACCCCGGGTCCCTGCCGCCCGAGCGTCTGCGCGCCCTGGCCGAGGCGCTGGCCGAGGGTCGCGGCGCCCCCGAGGCCCCGACGCTGGCCCGCCGCCTGCTGCGCCCGCTGGTCGACGCGGGCGACCTCGACGCCACGGTGATGCTGGCCGGGATGATCTCGAAGACCGAGCCGTCGGAGGCCTACCGGATGCTGCTGGCGGTCGCCGCCTCCGGGCGCGCCGACGCGGCGGCGCGGATGGACGAGATCGAGATCGAGCTGGGCCTCGCCGAGGTGATCGCCGCCCAGGACGACGCCGGCGCCGACGTGGGCGACGCGGACCCGCTGCTCGAGCCCGGCGCGCCCCGCGTGATCGTGGCCGCGCAGGCCGCGCGCCTGGAAGCGGGGCGCGAGGTGGCGCGCAACTACGAGCGCGCCTACCTCGGCTACACGCTGGCCGCGGCGCTGGGCGACCGCGGCTCGGCGATGCGGCGCGACCTGCTGGACCGGCGGATGATGGCCCGCGGAGCGGATTTCTGGAACGTGCGGCGCGAGCTGCTGCGCGGCCGGGCCTTCGACGCCTGGCTGGCGCGGGCCGAGTAGCGCCTCAGCCGCCGGGGGCGCGGAACGCCTCCGGCGGGTTCAGGCGCAGGATCGCGGCGTTCAGCGCGCCGGCGTAGGAGGCCCAGACGAGGTAGGGCGCGAACAGCGCCGCCGCGACCGGGTCCGCGCCGGCGAAGGCGATCAGCGTGCCCAGCACCGCGAGCCACAGGGCGCCGATGCAGATCAGCCCCGCGCGCCCGTTGCGGGCGCCGAAGAAGATCGGCGACCACATCGCGTTGAGCACGAGCTGGGTCCCCCACAGGCACAGGCCCGCGACGGCATGCAGCTCGCTCCCCGCGGGGAGCGCGCCGCTCGCGAGACCGGTCGCCACCCGGAAGGCCGCGATCACCATCATCGCGTAGAGCAGCGTCCAGGCGATGGGGAACAGCACGTTGGGCGGGGTCCAGGAGGGCTTCGCCAGGCTGCGGTACCACTCGCCCGGCTGGAACAGGACCCCCGTCGTCGCCGCCCCGGCCGCGGCAGCGGCCAGCGCCAGCGCGATCAATGCCTCGAACATCTCATCCCCCAAGCCCGGCCGGGTGCGCAGGGCGCGCGTCCGGCGCGCCGTGCGCACAAGCTAGCGCCCCGCGGCGCGCTGTCGACCGCGCGCTTTCGGCGCCCCCCGGAGGGCGGGCCGGGCGCCGGGCTACGCGTTGCGGAACGGAACCGTCCGGCGGGGGTGAGCGGGCGTTCAGGCTTCCGGCGCGATTTGGCCGAATCCGGCGCTCAGACGGCGTTATGGCCTCGTCGCGGCGCGGAATCCTGCTGACCGACGGCTGAATCCGCCCATCGCCCGCGGCATCTCGCGCCCGCGTCCCCCCGCCGCTTGACCCTGCGGGGCCGGCGGGCTACCCGACTGAGCGACCTGTTCGAACCGGCGTTAACGGCCCAGGAGCTCCCATGAAAGCGACGCGCACCGTCAAGCAGATCCTCTCGAAATACGAGAGCGACAACCCCGGCGTGAAGGCGAACCTCTGCCGGATGCTGATGACCGGCAAGCTCGCCGGCACGGGCAAGATGATCATCCTGCCGGTGGACCAGGGCTTCGAGCACGGGCCCGCGCGCTCCTTCGCGCCGAACCCCGCGGGCTACGACCCGCACTACCACTACCAGATGGCGATCGACGCCGGCCTCAACGCCTACGCCGCGCCGCTGGGCATGATCGAGGCGGGCGCCGACACCTTCGCCGGCCAGATCCCGACCATCCTGAAGTGCAACTCGGCCAACTCGCTGATGTCGGGCTCGGCGGGCAAGGACCAGGCGGTCACTGCCAACGTTTCCGACGCGCTGCGGCTGGGCTGCTCGGCCATCGGCTTCACCATCTACCCCGGTTCCGACTGCGCCCTCGACATGTTCGAGGAGATCGTCGAGATGCGCAACGAGGCGGCCGAGGTCGGCATCGCGACCGTGATCTGGTCCTACCCGCGCGGCGAGGGCATCTCCAAGGAAGGCGAGACGGCGATCGACGTGGCCGCCTACGCCGCCCAGATCGCGGCGCTGATCGGCGCCCATATCATCAAGATCAAGCTGTCGACCGACCACCTGATGCTGCCCGAGGCCAAGAAGGTCTACGAGGAGCAGGGCATCGACGTCTCGACCCAGGCCGCGCGCGTGAAGCACTGCGTCGAGAGCGCCTTCGGCGGCCGCCGCATCATGGTCTTCTCGGGTGGCGCCAAGAAGGGCGAGGACTCGGTCTACGACGACGCCCGCGCGATCCGCGACGGCGGCGGCAACGGCTCGATCATCGGCCGCAACACCTTCCAGCGCCCGCGCGAGGACGCGCTGGCGATGCTCCAGAAGCTGGTCGACATCTACAAGGGCAAGGCCTGAGGCCGGCCCCGCGTCCGCCGCGACGGCGGGACGGCGGGACGCAGGCGAAACGGGGAGGGCCCGGCCGCAAGGCCGGGCCCTTCGCCGTTCAGGCCGGCCGATCGCCCGCCGAGGCGCCGCTCGAATCGGTTTCCGCTGCGCCTGCGAAGTCGGCGAAATCCTGCACCGCGAGCCCGCCGGTGACGACCCGCCCCCCGACCTCGATCCAGGCGTGGGCGCCCAGACCCGCGGGGCCGCGCCGCATCCCCAGCCGGAACGCGAAGGGCACGCCGCGCCGGTCGAGCCACATCCGCGCCGCCAGCGACTGCACCATGCAGTCGGCCCGGCCGGGCAGCCGCCGGCCGATCCGGGCCAGCGCCACGCGCATCCGCTCGCCGTCCCCGGGCCCGAACCCGGCGGCCGCCGCGTCCGCGGCGCGGGCGCGCGCCGGGGCGCGCAGCCGCCGCAGCAGCTCCGAGGCGGGCAGGGCGCGATACAGGCGCTGCGCGCGCAGCATCCACCAAAGCGCTGGAATCAGGGCCAAAACGTCTCCGGCGGAACGGCGCGTGGGGGAAGGGCTCATGCGTCTGCGGTCCGGGAGCGGGTGGGGACGCGCACGAAGGGCGCCCCCGGAATCAAGAAAGCGCACCCTGAGGCGCGCTTTCGGACTTTCGGAGCTCGGTCCGGGAGCGTCATGCGTCCCGAAGGCTCCCTGCCTCAGCAGTCCCCGATCAGGGGATGCTGCAGTCGATGATGGCGCCGCTGCCGCCGCACACATCGCTCGGCGGGCCGCCAGTGCCCTTGGTCATTTCCCGAACCGAGAGTTTCGAAACTTTCGGCTCCAGCCAAACTTTTTTGTTCATAGGCTCACCTCGTGAGTCTGCATCACACCCACACGCAGCATACGCACCATGGACTCGATCGCAACGCATTTTTTGCATTGCGGCGGGAACGTTCACCCTGAAGTCAGGCCCAGCGCGCGGGCTGCCGCGGCGGCCGTCGGGACCGGCGTCGCCACCGCGCCGCCGAGCAGCGCGGAGACGCTCCAGCGGCCGTGGCCGCGCGCCGCCAGGACCTCGGTCAGGCGGGCGCTGGCCGCGTGGGCCGCGACGGGGACGGCGGCGGGCGCTGCGAAGGCCGCGGGCGCGGCCAGACCCGCCCCGATCAGCGCCCCTGCAAGGGGAATCGTCGCCTCCAGCGGGCGCCCGGCGTCGGCGGCGAGCTCGGTCAGCGAGGCGGTCTCCTGCCGCTCCAGCCGCGCCAGCATCGGGCCGTAGACCGCCCGCGACAGGGCGGCGGCGCCGAGCAGACCTTCGGTGCGCAATTCGCCCGTCTCGGCGAGCCCCGGCGCCCCCAGCCCGCGCAGCCGAACCGCCCCCGGATCGGGGGCCGGACCGCCGGGCCGGATGAACAGATCGAGCCGCGAGACGCGCCACATCATCAGGTCCGCGAGCTCCGCCGCCGACCAGGGATCGGGGCAGGCGTCGACCTCGGCGGCCTGGGCCGCGGACATGTCGAGATCGCGCGCCAGACGCTCCGGCCGGCCGGGGACCAGGGTCTCGAACCCCGCCGCGCGCAGCTCCCGGCCGAAGTCGCGCATCCCGCGCAGCTCGGCGGCCGGGGCGATCCACGCCCGCTCGAACATCGCCGGGGTGCAGGCCGACATGGCCGCGAGCGTCGCGGCCCATCGCGGCGTCTCGCGCACCAGCCGGTAGGAGGCCCCGAAGCCCCGGCGCAGCGCCTCGACCGTCCAGTCGCGCCGCGCCGCGCCCGAGAGGCCCGCGGGCGCCGCCGCCCAGCGGTTGGCGACGAGCTGGCGCAGCGCGGTCTCCGGCCGGGCGCCGGGCTGCACCGAGAAGGCGCACAGGAACCCGCCCCCCGGCGCCACCCGCGCGCCCAGGAAGGCGAGCGCCGCGGCGCGCGCCGTCTCGTCCAGCAGGTCCCAGCCCCAGGGGGCGAGCGCGAGGTCGAATTCGGGCAGGTCCATCGCGGCGAGGCCGCCGGGCCCCGCCTCGATCACCCGCGCGTCCAGCCCGGCCGCGTCGAGCAGGGCGCGGGCCTCGGCGACGAGCTCCGGATCGCTCTCCGCGCCCCAGACCTCCAGCTCCGAGCCGGCGCCGGCCGCGGCGATCGCGGCGAGCCCGACGCCGATCCCCGCCTCCAGCAGCAGCACCCGGCGCGGGGGGCGCAGGCCGGCCCCCGCCATCGCCGCCGCGGTCGCCGCGCCCAGCGGCGTGGCGGCGGGCGTCAGCCCGCCGAAGGCCGGCCAGGCGGCGCGCGGATCCCCCTCCGGCGCCGCGTCATTCCGCGCAGGATTCACGTCGTTTCCCCCGTGAGTTGCACACCCGCGTCATGTATGACAGAGCGACACGGCGAGACAAGGCGACCGGCCGGCCTCGGGATGGGACCCGGGGAGGCGGCCTTCGCCCGGATGCTCCGCGCGGGTGTGCGCGCGGCTCTCGCGGTCGGAACCGGGGCGACCCGGAGAAGGCCTGTTCCGCGCGATCCGGCGCGGGGCGGGCGGCATGGGGAAGCGATCGGTGGATTGCGCGCGACATCATGGCGCCCGGCGGCGCGCCGGACGGAGGGCGGCCGCATGAGCGAAGCCCGTTCCCTCGTCGCGCCCGACTCCGTCTCCGCGCCCGACGCCCTCGCCGCGTCCGACGCCTCGGCGCCCGCCCGGCACCGCTTCCGCGCCTACGGGCTCGTCTACGTCGGCGACCTCCCCGCCCCCTGGGCCGAGCCCGCGCCCCCCGGCGCGCCCGCCGACGTCTGCGTCGACCTCGGCCCCGTTCGGGGCCCCGCCCATCCCGAGCGCCTCGACGGCTCCTGGATCGTCGAAAGCCCGTCCGAGGCCTATTGCGACTGGGAGGGCCTGCGTCTGCGGGTCTCCGAGGGCCGGCGCATCGGAGTCGAGATCGGCCCCGGCGCCACGCGCGAGATGGCGGTCGTCCAGATCGGCTACGCCGCCTCGACCGTGCTGCTCCATCAGCGGGGCGCGATGCCCCTTCATGCCGCCGGCGCCGCGGGCCCGGCGGGGGGCGCGCTGCTGCTGGGCGATTCCGGCGCCGGGAAGTCCACCTTCGCCACGATGATGGCCCGCGGGGACTGGGCGCTGGCCGGGGACGACACCATCGCCCTCGACGTCGCCCCGGGCCGCCCGGTCGGCCTGCACCGGGCGATGCGCACCGCGCGGCTCTTCTCCGACTCCGCCCAGGCCGTGGCGGAGGCCGCGGGCGACCCGATCCTCGCGGCCGGGCAGGGCATGGGCAAGGACGTGCGCGCGCTCGTCGATCCCGCCCGCGGGCCGGCCTGGCCCGCCCCCCTGCGCGCCGTCTTCAAGCTGGAGTGGCTGCACCCCGCCGACGCGCCGCTGGAGCTCGAGCGGCTGGCGACGCTGCCCGCCCTGCACGCCCTGCGCGGGGCCATCGGGCGGCCCGAGATCCCGCGGCAGATGGGCCTCGACGGGGCCTATTTCCGCCTGCTCGCCCGGGTCGCCGCCGAGGTCCCCGTCTACGTCCTGCGCCGTCCGCGCGACTTCGCCGCCGCCGAGCCCGCCCTCGCCCTCGCCCGCCGAACGGTCGAGCGTCTGGCCGCGGGCGAGACCCCCTGACCCGATCCGCCGCGTATCCGAAGGAGCCCTCCCGTGAAGTCCACCGACTTGCTCAGCCGCCGCGAGGGCGTGCTCGAGGCCCGCGTCAGCGACGACGAACTGGTGCTGCTCGGCCCGGAGTCGGAGGAGTATTTCGGCCTCGACGCCATCGCCTCGGACGTGTGGGAGCGGCTGGAGAGCCCGATGACCCTGGGCGCGCTGATCGACGCGCTCGCCGCCGACTACGACGCCCCGGCCGAGCGGATCGAGGCGGACCTGACCCCCGCCATCGCGGCGCTGGTCGAGGGCGGCCTGCTCTCCCGCGCCGCCGCCTGAGCCGTCGGTGAGCTCCGAGGCCCCCGCCGCGTCCGCCGCCGCCGCGCCTCCCGGGCCCTGCGGCACGATGCCCGCGGCGCGTTTCTTCGGCGTCTTCGACCCGCGCGGCCGGGCCGACCGGCTGGACGCGCTGCACCGGGCGATGGCCTCGGCCTTCGCCGACCCGGGCTGGACGGGCGCCGATCTCGACGGCGCCGGCGCCGGCGGCGATCCCGCGGCGCGGGTGCTGCGCCTCTCGGTGCGGCTGCCGGCGGGGCTGCCGGGGGCGACGGGCGACCCCTCCGCCTGGCTGCGCCGCGGTCCGGGCGGGCGGATCTGGACCGGGCTCGCCCGGATCTGGACGCCCCCCCGCCCCGCCTCGGTCGAGGAGACCCGCCCCCTGCCGGCGCCGCTGCGCGACCTCGACCGGGTGGCCTCGGCCGAGGCCGCCGGCCGCTTCGACGAGCTCCACTCCGCCGCGCAGGCGGTCGAAGGGGACTACGCGCTCGCGATCTGCGACCCGCAGGTTCCCCGCCTGACGCTGCTGCGCGACGCGATCGGGGCCGAGCCGCTGGTCTACGCCCGCCTCGCCGACGGCGCGGTCGCCTTCGCCAACTGGACCCACGCGCTGCTGGCGATCCCCGAGGTCGGGCGCGAGCCGGACGCGCAGGCGTTGACCGACATCTTCGCCTGCAACCGCCCCGCGCATGGCCGCACCGCCTGGCGGGGCGTGGACGAGGCGCCGGCCGCCCATGTCCTGCGCGTCGACGACCGGGGCCTGCGCCTCGCGCCCCACTGGACCCCCGGCCCGGATCCGGCGCTCCGGGGCCTCGGCGACGACGACGTGGTCGAGCTGATGCTGGAGCGCGCGCGCCTCGCCGTCGACAGCCGCTGGCGGGGGCTCGGCCGGTCGCCGGCGCTGCTGTTCTCGGGCGGGCTCGACAGTTCGCTGATCGCGGCGCTGGTCTGCACCGGCGCCGGCGCGGACGAGGTCGCGCCTGCCTGGTCGAGCCGCGCCTCCAGCGGCGCCGAGCCCGCCGAGCGCGCCTCGCGCCTCGCCCTCGCCGCCCGATATCCCGGCCTCGCGCTGCACGAGACCTTCTCCGACGACGCCGATCCGCTGGACGGGGCCGAGCAGGCCTGGCGGCGGATGGCCGAGCCCTGCGCCGACGCGGGCGCGGGGACCCGCTTCGCCCTGCACGGGGCGGCGCTGGCGGCGGGGGCGGACGCGATGCTGGGCGGCTTCGGGGGCGACTACGTGATCTCGCACGTGCTGCCCAACTATCTCCACGACCGGCTGCGGGCGGGCGCCTGGTCGGAGGCGGCGGCCGAGATGCGGCGGATGCGGGCCCTGGGCTCGCGCCGCCGCCAGGTGCTGCGCCGGGCGCTGTGGGCCTCGTCGCCGCTGGCGTCGCGCTGGCGGATGCGTCGGGGCGACGGGCTGGGGGAGAGCCAGTTCGGCCCCGCGCCCGACCTCGCCACGCGCCGGCGCTGGCACGCGCAGGGCCACCGCCCGTGGGAGGTGGGGGCGGGCTCGATCGCCGAGGAGTTCCGCGTGCGCATGCGGGGCCGCCACACCTGGATGCTGTGCGACCTGCATTTCTGGGACGGCCCGGCCACGGGCGTCGCGGCGCCCCCGCGGGCGGTGCAGGCCTACGGCAGCCCGCTCTTCGACACGCGGGTGCTGTCGGCGGCGATGGCCGCGCCGCCGCGGCTGCAGCGGCGCGGCGGCCAGGTCCGCGGCCTGATCCGCGCGATGCTCGAGCGGGTGGCCCCGCCCGAGGTCGCGCGGCGTCCCGACAAGTCCCCCTTCCAGCCCGACGCCGCGATCATGGCCGCCGCCCGCCGCCCGATCCTCGCAGCGGGCTTCGCCGAGGCCGCGCGCCACCCGCTCTGGCCGGCGCTGGTGGACGTCGCGCGCCTCGAGGCCGACCTCGCCGCCCTCGACCGCGGCGCCCCGGCCGAGCGCAACGCCCGCGCCGGCGGCGTGCTGCGCGCCTGGTTCCTCGCCGAGTTCCTCCGCCGCGCCGCCGAGGCGCCCTGACCCCCGGCCCCGTCCAGCCCCCTCCGCCCGCCCCACGCGCCCATGGCGCGCCGCCGGCAACGCCCGCGAAGCGCCTGTTCTCCGGAGCCGTCTCTCGCGGATGCCGGAAAGAGCGAATCGGCCGCCGGGGTCAAGGATCGCGCAGCGACCGGCGAAGCCGGCTCGTCCTTGACCCCGGGGGCCGATTCGCTCAGGCATCCATCAGCGAGAGACGGCTGCGGAGAACAGGCGCGGCCTTGTTCTTGGGTGAGTCAGGAGCCCGCCGGAGGCTTGCGCCCTCCCCCATCCCTCGCACCGCCCCCAGCAGGCGCACCCCCGCCAAGCCCGCCCGCAGGGCGCCTGCAGACCGCCTGCCGGCCCCGCTCCAGGCCTGCGCTAGAGGCTGCGCCTCGCCCGCAGCGCCGCCCCGATGGTCCCATCGTCGAGGAAGTCGAGCTCCCCTCCCACCGGCACCCCCTGCGCCAGCGAGGTCGCCTGGACCCCCTCGGGCAGGATGTCGGCGACGTAGTGGGCGGTGGTCTGGCCGTCGATGGTGGCGGGCAGGGCGAGGATCACCTCCGACACCCCCTCGCGCACCCGCTCGGCGAGGCGCGGCAGGCCCAGTTCCTCGGGCCCGGTCCCGTCGAGCGCGTTCAGCAGCCCCCCCAGCACATGGTAGCGCCCGCGATAGGCCGAGGAGCGCTCCATCGCCCACAGGTCCGCCACGTCCTGCACCACGCAGATCTGGGCCGCGTCCCGCCGGGGATCGGCGCAGATCGCGCAGCGCTCGGCCGTCGAGAGATTGCCGCACTCGAGGCACGGCCGCACCGAGCGCGCGACCTCCGCCATCGCCTCCGCCAGCGGCGCCAGCAAGAGGTCGCGCTTGCGCACGAGATGCAGCGCCGCGCGGCGGGCCGAACGGGGGCCGAGGCCGGGCAGGCGCGCCAGCAGCTCGATCAGCTTCTCGATGGGCTCCTGTCCGCGGGTCATGCCCCCTCCCGGAACTGCAGGCGGTGGAGGTCGGCGTAGAGGCCGCCGCGCTCCAGCAGCTCGTCGTGGCGCCCGGTCTCCACGATGCGCCCTCCGTCCATCGCCGCGATCAGGTCGGCGTCCCGGATGGTCGACAGCCGGTGCGCGATCACCACCACCGTGCGCCCTTCCGCCAGCCTGTCCAGCGCCGCGCGCACCTTGGCCTCGGATTCCGCGTCCAGCGCCGAGGTCGGCTCGTCCAGCAGCAGGATCGGCGCGTCCTTCAGCATCGCCCGCGCGATGGTCAGCCGTTGCCGCTCCCCGCCCGAGAACCTCAGCCCCCGCTCCCCGCAGGGCGTGTCGATCCCCTCGGGCAGGGCCGAGACGAAATCCCAGGCGTTGGCGTCGCGCAGGGCCTGCTCGATCTCCTCCCGGCTCGCCTCCGGCCGGCCGAAGCCCACGTTGCGCGCGATGGTGTCGTCGAAGATCACCGCGTCCTGGCCCACGACCGCCACCTGTCCGCGCAGGCTCTCGAGCGTCGCGTCGCGCACGTCGTGGCCGTCGACGGCGACCCGGCCCCCGGAGACGTCGTAGAGCCGCGGGATCAGGTTCATCAGCGTGGTCTTGCCCGCGCCGGATCTGCCCACCAGCGCTACCTTCGCCCCCGCCGGGATGGTCAGCGACACGCCCGCGAGCGCCGGCACGCCTTCGCCGTAGTGGAAGGAGACGTCCTCGAAGCGCAGCTCGCCCTGCAGCCTGGGCAGCGCCGTCGCCCCGGGGCGGTCGGAGATCGCGGGCGTCGCGTCGATCACGTCGAAGATCCGCTCGCCCGCCGCCGCGCCTTGCTGGATCTCGGCATAGAGCGTGCCGAAGCCGCGCAGGCTCTGCCCCGCGATCAGGAAGGAGGAGACGAAGGCCATGAATTCGCCGATGGAGTTCTCGCCCGAGGCGATGCGGGTCCCGATCACCCAGAAGATCACCGCGAGGCCGAGGCCCGCCAGCCCCTCGAGGAACGGGTCGATGCGCGCGCGCTGGTCGGCGGCGCGCACCCGCAGGCGGCGCAGGCTGTCGAAGGTCTCGCCGGCCTTGTCGGCCAGGTAGCCCTCCAGCCGATAGGTTTTCGAAAGGCGGATGCCGCCCAGCCCCTCGGCGACCCGGCCGGCCATGACGGCGGCCTCCTCGTTCGACCGGCGCGCGATCCGGCGCAGGCGGCGGCCGATGTTGCCGATGGGAATGGCGGCGGCGGGCAGGGCCGCGAGCGCGTAGAGCGTCAGCTCCCAGTCGATCCAGAGCAGCGCGCCCAGCAGGCCGATCACCGTCAACCCGTCGCGGATCAGCGCGGTGATCAGCTTCTCGCAGGCGGTGTGCAGGACCAGGATGTCGGTGGTGAAGCGCGACGCCGTCGCCGCCGGCGCCTCCCGATCCAGCCGGGCGAGGTCCGCGCGCACCAGCGCGCCGTACATCGCGACCTGCAGGTTGCGGTCGACCTCGGACAGGATCTTGTTGGTCTGCAGGCGCTGGGCGTAGAGCGCCGCCGACTTCGCCGTGACCGCCGCGATCACCAGCCAGGGCGCGAGCGAAATCATCTGCACGTCGCGCGTCTCGAACGCGTCCAGCGCGTTCTTGATGATCAGCGGATAGGCCGAGGTGGTTCCCGCCACCAGCCCGATCAGCATCAGGTTCACCGCCAGCCGCTTCCAGTGCGGCGACAGCCAGTCGCGCCACATGCGCATCATCACGTCGCGCGAGCGGCCCTCGGGCGCGCGGGGCGGCGCGGCCGATGCGGGAGCGGCCGGGGCGGGGGCGGCGGCCTTGGCCATGCAGGATCTCCGTCGTCTCGGGCCCCCATGTCTAGGGGTTCGCGCGCCGAGGTCCAGAGGGCAGGGCGCCCCGCCGCGTCCCCGCGCGCTCCCCTCGGCGTGCGCAGGCGCGGCCCCGCCGCCGCTGGCCGGGGCCGCGGAGCGGTCCATATCACGTCCGAGCGATCGTGCGCGGCGACCTCCCCGCCGCGGCGTCTCCAGGAGATATCGGCCATGAGCGAGGCCCCTTCCCACGCCCCCGACCGGGGCGCGGACGCGCCCGAGTCCCTTCCCCCCGCGATGGGCGCCGTCGCCCATGAGGGCGGCGTCGCCTTCCGCGTCTGGGCGCCGCACGCCGAGGCGGTGCACGTGACCGGCGACTTCAACGACTGGTCCGGGGACGCCGACCCGATGCGCCGCGAGGACGACGGCTGCTGGGCCGCCGACCTCCCCCACGCCGCGCCGGGGCAGGAATACCGCTACCTGGTCGCGACCGCCGAGGGGACGCTCTCGCGCATCGACCCCTGGGCGCGGGCGGTCACCAACTCGGTGGGCAACGGCATCGTGACGGCTCCGCCGCCCCGGCCGGACGAGAACTTCCAGCGCCCCGACTGGAACCGGATGGTGATCTACGAGATGCACATCGGCACCTTCCACCGCTCGGACCCCGAGCGGCCGGGGGGCTTCGCCGAGGCCGTCGAGAAGTTCGACCGCCTGCGCCGGCTGGGGGTGAACGCGATCCAGGTGATGCCGATCGCCGAGTTCGCGGGCGACCTGAGCTGGGGCTACAACCCCGCCCACATCTTCGCGGTCGAGACCGCCTACGGCGGGCCGGACGCCTTCCGCGACTTCGTGCGGGCGGCCCACGAGGCCGGCTTCGCGGTGCTGATGGACGTGGTCTACAACCACTTCGGGCCCTCGGACCTCGACCTCTGGCGCTTCGACGGCTGGGGGGAGGGGGAGAAGGGCGGGATCTATTTCTACAACGACCACCGCTCGGACACGCCCTGGGGCGACACGCGCCCCGACTACGGCCGGCCGGAGGTGCGCCGCTTCATCGTCGAGAACGCGCTGCACTGGCTGGCGGACTACGGCGTCGACGGGCTGCGCTTCGACATGACGCTCTACATCCGCACGATCTCGGGGGACGAGCATTCGGAGGGCGACCAGATCCCCGACGGCTGGAGCCTGATGCAGGAGATCACCGCGGCGATGGCCGAGCGCTTCCCCGGCCGCATCGCCATCGCCGAGGACCTGCGCCGCTGCGCGGCGATCACCGGGCCGGTGGCGGAGGGCGGCGCCGGCTTCGGCGCGCAGTGGGACGCGGGCTTCGTGCACCCGATCCGCGAGGCGCTGATCGCGGCCGAGGACGCCGACCGCTCGATGCAGGCGGTGGTGGACGCGGTGACGGACGCGGGCGTGGGCGACCCCTATCAGCGGGTGATCTACACCGAGAGCCACGACGAGGTCGCCAACGGCCGCGCCCGCGTGCCCCACGAGATCGACGGCGAGGGCCCCTCGGGCTGGGCGGCGCAGAAGCGCTCGGCGCTGGGGGCGGCTCTGGTGTTCACCACGGCGGGCATCCCGATGCTGTTCCAGGGGCAGGAGTTCCTGGCGGGCGGCTGGTTCGACGACTCGGCGCCGCTCGACTGGGATCTCGACCGGACCTACCGGGGGATCGCGCGCCTCTACCGCGACCTGATCGCGCTGCGCCTCGACCGGGTCGGTGACGCGGCCGGGCTCTCGGGGCGGGAGACGGAGGTGCTGCTGATGGACGAGGCGCGCAAGCTGGTGGTCTACCGCCGGTTCGAGCACGGCGAGGACCCGGGCGCGATCGTGGCGCTGAACTTCGCTCACCAGCCCGCCGAGGACGTGACCGTGGGCCTGCCCGCCGGCGGGACCTGGCGGCTTCGGCTGAACACGGACTGGGAGGGCTACAGCCCCGACTTCGCCAACTTCCCCTCGACCGACCTCGAGGCCGAGGAGGACGCGCACGACGGCCGCCCCTGCCGCGCCCGCTTCGCCATCGGCGCCTACTCGGCCCTGGTCTTCACCCGCTGAGCCCGGCCGCCCCCGGGCGGCGCCGCGTCGGGCGCGGCGCCGGGGGCGAGGTCGCGCCCGCGGCGCAGGGGCGGGCGGGGGCGCGTCCGGCGACGGGCGCCCGGGGCGCGCCGCGGTCCGTCGCGATGCCGGCTGCGCCGGCGGCGGCGCGGGAGCGCCGCGTCGGGCCGCGCGCCCGGGGCGAGGGTCCGCCCGCGGCGCGGGGCGAGGGGCGCGCCTGTGGGAAGGGCGCCTGGGACGGGTCGGGGGATCGTGCCGGCGCCGGCGGCGCAGGCCTGCGCGGCGGGAGCGCCGCGTCGGGCCGGGCGTGCGGGTCGAGGGTCCGCGCGCGGCGCGGGGCGCGGGGCCGGCGGCTTGTCGGACGGACCGGGGCGCGCACGAAAAAGGCGGCCCGGGGGGCCGCCTCTTCGGGGTCGGTCTCGGGCCGCGCCTTACTCGGGCGACCAGGCCTCGTAGTCGCCGGCGACGCGGGGGCGCGTGGCGGGGGTGAGGACGGAGCCGGGGGGGTGGTAGGCGGCCTCGGTGCCCGTCAGGTTCGGGCGGTGGGGCTTCTCCCAGCTCTGGGTGCGCAGCGGCTTCTCGGTCGGCGGCTCGTCCCAGGTGAAATGGATCCAGCCGTGCCAGTCCGGCGGCACCAGGGAGGCGTCGGCCTCGCCCTTGTAGAGCACCCAGCGACGCTTGCCGTCGGCGGTCCGCCAGTAGGTGTTGCCGAGCTCGTCCTCGCCCACCTTCGTCTGCTTGCTGACGGTCAGGCGCGTGACGATGGGCGCGCCGTTCCACCAGGTGAAGATGCTCTTGAGCGTGTCGATCATCGCCGCCTCGGTCTGCTGCCTTCCCGGGGCTTCTACCACGAAACGCGCGCGCGTCCAGCGGGCCGGGTGACGCGGCAGGCGGGCGATGAGGCGGCGATGAACGGCCCCCGGGCGCCTTGCCGCGGCGCCGCATAGACGCTCGCAATGCCGGGCCGGGCGGGCCATAAAACCTCTCGCGCAGGGCGTCGCCCGGCGCGCCGCAGGCCCGAAGACCTCCCGGAGCAACAGATGCCCAAGCCGCTTCCCGCCGTCGCCGCCAACACCTGGGACGAGCTGCGCGAGCCGATGATCGTGCCCACGGGCTTCCGCGAGTACGACGCCCGCTGGCGCTTCCCGCAGGAGATCAACCTGCCCGGCATGACCGCGCTGGGCCTGGGGCTGGGCACGCAGATGCACGAGGCCGGCGTGCCGCTGCGCATCGCGGTGGGCAACGACTACCGCTCCTATTCGCTGAGCATCAAGAACGCGCTGATGCTGGGGCTGATGCAGGCGGGGATCGAGGTGCTGGACATCGGGCCCGCGGTCTCGCCGATGGCCTATTTCGCGCAGTTCCACCTGGATGCGGCGGTGGCGATGGTCACCGCCTCGCACAATCCCAACGGCTGGACCGGGGTGAAGATGGGCTTCCACAGGCCCCTGACCCACGGGCCGGACGAGATGGCGCGCCTGAAGGCGATCGTGCTGAACGGCGAGGGCGTGGAGCGGCCCGGCGGCTCGATCAGGCGGGTCGACGGGGTGCGCGAGGCCTATCTCGACGACCTGGTCGGGGACTTCAAGCTCTCGCGCCCGCTGAAGGTCGTCTGCGCCTGCGGGAACGGCACCGCCTCGCATTTCGCGCCTGAGCTGCTGGCGCGCATCGGGGCCGAGGTCGTGCCGCTGCACTGCGGGCTGGACTACGACTTTCCCAACTACAACCCCAACCCCGAGGCGATGGAGATGCTCCATGACATGTCCCGGGCGGTGCGGGAGAGCGGGGCCGACCTGGCGCTGGGCTTCGACGGGGACGGCGACCGCTGCGGGGTGGTGGACGACGAGGGCGACGAGATCTTCGCCGACAAGGTGGGCGTGATCCTGGCGCGCGACCTGGCGCCGATGCACCCCGGCGCGACCTTCGTCGCGGACGTGAAATCGACCGGGCTCTTCGCCTCGGACCCCGAGCTGAAGGCGCACGGGATCAAGGCGGATTACTGGAAGACCGGCCACTCCCACATGAAGCGGCGGGTGAAGGAGCTGGGGGCGCTGGCCGGCTTCGAGAAGTCGGGCCACTACTTCCTCGCCGAGCCGATCGGGCGCGGCTACGACTGCGGGATGCGGGTTGCGGTGGAGATCTGCAAGGCGCTGGACCGCAATCCGACCAAGTCGATGTCCGACCTCAAGCACGCGCTGCCCAAGACCTGGTCGACGCCGACCATGTCGCCGTTCTGCCCGGACGGGGAGAAATACGGCGTCATCGACCGGCTGGCCGCGACGCTGACCGCGATGGCGCAGGCGGGCGAGAGCCTGGCGGGCCGGAAAATCGTCGAGGCGATCACCGTCAACGGCGCCCGCCTGATGCTGGAGAACGGGGCCTGGGGCCTGGTGCGCGCCTCCTCGAACACCCCCAACCTGGTGGTGGTCTGCGAGAGCCCGGACTCCGAGGCCGAGATGCGCGCGATCTTCGAGGACCTCGACGCGATCATCCGCACCGAGCCGACGGTCGGGGAGTACGACCAGAAGATCTGACGCAAGGCCGTCTCCCGGGTCCGGAGGCGCCCTGCGGGCGGGCTTGGGCCTTGGGGGGGCGGGGCGCCTGGATCGGGGGAGGGCGGAAGCCTCCGGCGGGCTCCTGACTCACCCGGGAACAGGGCCGCGCCTGTTCCCCGCAGCCGTCCGTCGCCGATGGATGCCTGAGCGACTCGCCCCCTCCGGTCAAGGACAAGCCCCGCTTCGCGGGGTCGCTGCGCGATCCTTGACCGGAGGGGGCGAGTCGCTCTTTCCGGCATCCGCGACGGACGGCTCCGGGGAACAGGCGCTTCGCGAGGGGGGGCGTTCCGGGCGCCCGGGGGCGGGCGGCGCCGGGCCCCGGGGGGTTGCGCTGCGCGCGAGGGCGCCCATCTGCGAGGGCTCGAGACCCCGTGCGCGCGGCCGTACGGGCGCCGCGCAGGGCGCGTGCGGGGCTGCGGCGGCGTCGCGGATTGCGCAATCCGCCCGCAGGCGGCAACCTGCCGCCGAAATTTCGCCCGGGTCCTGTGATCCCCGGGCAGGCGACGAAGCAGGCAGGCGCGCCCGGGCGCGGAAAGGAACACGATGGCGAGCAGCGCGGCGGAGACCCTGATCGGGGCGGCGGTGATCGCGGTGGCCGCCGGATTCCTCGTCTACGGCGCCCAGACCGCGGACCTGGGGCCCG
This sequence comes from Albimonas pacifica, assembly GCF_900113695.1. Taxonomy (GTDB): domain Bacteria; phylum Pseudomonadota; class Alphaproteobacteria; order Rhodobacterales; family Rhodobacteraceae; genus Albimonas; species Albimonas pacifica. Next base: position 19,149 of record NZ_FOQH01000014.1, read on the forward strand.
GCGGCTCGGACCGCTACGAGCTCAAGGCCGCGTTCCGCAAGGTCGAAGGTGTGTCGGTCGGCGCCGACGTCAAGATCGCCGGAGTGAAGGTCGGATCGGTGTCCTCTCTGGAGCTCGATCCCTCCACCTACCAGGCCGTCGCCATGCTCAGCATCGACGGGTCGGTGAAGCTGCCCGACGACTCCGACGCCGCCATCCAGTCCGAAGGCCTGCTGGGCGGCAATTACGTCGCGATCACGCCGGGCGGCTCGGACCTGATGCTCGCCCCGGGGGAGGAGATCCTCTACACCCAGGGCTCGGTGAACCTGATGGACCTGGTGGGGCGGGCGATCTCCTCGGCGGGGGCCTCGGATTGACCCGCGCCCCCGCTCCTGAACAGGCCGCCCCCGACCACTGGGACGCCAGGGGCTATGCCCGGGCCGCGCGGTTCGTCTCGGACCTCGGCGCGCCGGTGGCGGCGCTGCTCGATCCGCGCCCGGGCGAGCGGATCCTGGACCTCGGCTGCGGCGACGGCGCGCTGACGGCGCGGCTGGCCGAGGCGGGCGCGCGCGTCACCGGCGTCGACGCCTCGCCCGACATGGTCGCCGCCGCCCGGGCGCGCGGGATCGAGGCGCAGGTGATGGACGCCGCCGCGCTGACCTTCGCGCGCGAGTTCGACGCCGTCTTCTCCAACGCCGCCCTGCACTGGATGACGGACGCCGAAGCCGTGCTCGCCGGCGTGGCCCGCGCCCTCGTCCCCGGCGGCCGCTTCGTGGCCGAGCAGGGGGGCATGGGCAACGTGGCCGCCATCCGCACCGCCCTGATCGCGGTGCTGGCCGAGGAAGGCGTGAGCACCACGCTCCACGACGTCTGGCGCTTCCCCTCGCCCGCCGAGCAGACGGCGGCGCTGGAAGCCGCGGGCTTCGTCGTGGAAACCATCGAGCTGATCCCCCGCCCCACCCCCGTCGCCGCGGGGATGGAGCAGTGGCTGGCCGTGCTGGCCGCCCCGGCGCTGGCCAAGCTCCCCGAAGCGCGGCGCGAGGCCGCCCGCGCCCGGGTCGCCGCCCTCGCCGCCCCCGCCCTGCGCGACGGCGCCGGGAACTGGACCGCCGACTACGTGCGTCTGCGCTTTCGCGCGCGACTGGAGAGAGCCGAATGACCCTCGGACCGATCCGCATCCCCCGCCGCTGGCGGCCCCGCGCGGGCCTGCTTCTGGCGCTGGCCGTCTCGGCCCCTGCGCTGGCCCTGGCCCAGGCCCAGGGGGCGACCTCGCCCACGATCTCGCTGGCCCAGGCCCCCTCGGGCATCGAGACCTGGACCGAGCGCCGCGCCGCGCCCGAAAGCGCGCTGCCCGGCGCCCAGGGGGCCGCGCTGCAGAACACCCAGGGGCCGATGGGCCTCGAGGAGGTCACGCCCGGGCGCGACGTGCCCGCGGGCGACCGCGGCTCGTTGAACGACAACTTCCGCCAGGTCCCCCGGGACGAGGCCGGACGCCTGCGCGAATACGAGCCGCCCAAGCCCGAGCGCCGGCCTTCGGTCGCGATGGAGGGGGCGCGGCTCAAGGTCCTCGACAAGATGACCGGCCAGGTGGACGAGATCGACCTCAAGGTCGGCGAGACCCGGGTCGAGGACCGGCTGGAGCTCGCGCTGCTGACGTGCCGCGCGCCGGAGGAGGACGTCCGCCAGGACGCCTTCGCCTATCTCGAGATCCGCGACCTGCGCGAGGATGCGCCGCGCTTCGCGGGGTGGATGTTCGCCTCCTCCCCCGCGCTGTCGGCCATGGACCACGCGCGCTACGACGTCTGGGTGCTGAGCTGCAACGCGAGGCCGGGCGAGGCGTCGCCGGGCAGCGAGTAGAAGTCGGCCCGCGACTTCACCGCCTCCTCCAGCATCTGGTGGTAGCGGGCGCGGGAGATCTCGATCGCGCCCAGGCGGCTGAGGTGGGCGGTCACGAACTGCGTGTCGAGCAGCTTGAATCCGCCCGCCCGCAGCCGCGCCACCAGCCACACCAGCGCGATCTTGGAGGCGTCGGTGCGGGTCGAGAACATCGACTCCCCGAAGAACGCCGCGCCGAGCTGCACGCCGTAGAGGCCGCCCGCCAGTTCGCCGTCCATCCAGATCTCGACCGAATGGGCGTAGCCCAGCCGGTGCAGCGTGCCGTAGAGCTCGCGGATCTCGGGGTTGATCCAGGTCTCCTCGCGCGCCGCGCAGCCGTCGAGCACCTGCTCGAACGCGCGGTCCACGGTGCAGACGTGCCCGTCGCGCTTCATCCGCTTGGCGAGGCTTTTCGGCACGTGCAGCCCGTCGAGCGGCAGGATTCCGCGCCGCTTGGGGTCGACCCAGAAGATGTCGTCCGCGTCCGCCGACTGGGCCATCGGGAACACGCCGGCCGAATAGGCCCGCAGAAGCAGGGTCGGGGTGATCTCCAGCGGTTCGATGGGCTCGCTCATCGCGGCGGACGCTCCTGACCGGAAGCCGAAGGATAGGCACGGGCCGCGGGGCTGCGCAACTTTTCGTGGCGGCAACCGGCCGGCGAACAGCCGCAGCGGGCGGTCTCGGGCGGCGGATCGCGCCTCGCGGCGGGGCGAGGGGGGCCTCAGGCCTGTTCGGGGGCCGGGGGCTCGGGCAGGGGCGGCGCCACGCCCCGCGCCAGCGGGCGGTAGCCCAGGCGCACCATGCGCAGGGCCGCGGCGGGGTGCAGGACCTCGCCGTTCTCGGGATGCACGCGGCGACGCTCGCGGATCACGAACATCTGGCCCGAGCCGCGCCGCGCGCCGCGCATCGGCGCGGTGGCGTCGGGCATGACCCGCTCGCGCCAGTCGGGGGGCAGGGGCAGCCCCAGGGCCTCCGACCGCTCCAGCATCCAGTTCAGCGACAGGTCGGCCAGCGGACGGGCGGCCTGGAAATGGCCGATATGCCCGCCGACGTCGCCATGGGCGCCGGGGAACCAGACCTGCTCGACCCGACCCGGGTGCAGGTGGTCGAGCCGCCAGATCTCCGGCCGAAACGCCACCCGGTCCTCGTCCAGCGCCAGCGCGTGCAGCCCGTGGCCGACGTGAGAGCCGAGGTGGTGGTCGTGGAACTCGGTCGCCATCGGGTGCAGGAAGGACAGCACCGGCCAGGGAATGCCCAGCGCCTTCACCGTGTCCCAGACCCCGATCACGTCGATCAGCGCGGGCTCGGGGTGGCCGTGCAGGGCGCGGAACGCCGCCGCCCGGTCGCGGTCGCCGGCTTCGTAGAGGCGGAAGGACCGCTCCACCCGCCGCTGGATCGCCCGCTCGGGGCGCAGCAGGCCCACGAAGCCGATCAGCCCGGCCAGCGAGCGCACCGCGTAGGCGCCCCGGGAATAGCCGTAGAGGAAGATCCGGTCCCCCGGCCGCCAGCGCGACGACAGCCGCGCGTAGCCGTCGAGGATCGCGTCGTTCAGCCCCAGCCCGATCGCCGCCCGCAGCCAGCCCCTCGGCCCGCGCCCCTGCACGCCGGGATGGTGGTCGACCCGCAGGCCCGCGCGCGGCCCGCCCCGGGTCAGCATCCGGAACAGGCGGCCGGCATGGGTCTCCTGCCCCGGTTCCAGCGAGGACAGGGTCCCGTCGACGATGAAGACATGGGTGCGCGGGGGGCGGGGAGGGGAGGCGGGCTCGGTCATGGCGGCGGCCCGGAGGGGCCGGGAGATCTCCGGACGGGGGCGGGGACCCGGAAAGTGGGGGGCGAGGGGGCCCCGGTGCAAGAGGCGGCGATGCGGCCGGCAGAATCGCTGCGATGCAGCGAAAGCGGCGGCGCGGCGCCGGGACCCGGGCGCCCGGGCGCCGGGGCGGAGGCGGTCCGGCGCCCGTCCGGCGCCGATCCGGCGATGCTACGGATCCCGGATCGAATGCCTCGGATTGCTCCCATCCTCCGCCCGGTTTGCGCCTCATTTACCCCCGACGTGGCACATCGAACCCGTGGGAAGCGGCGCGGCAGGGAACCGGCCGCAGGAACGAGCGGAGCGTTGGACAGAGATGCGTGACCTGATCTTCATGGATTGCGGCCCCGAGGCCGCCGAGCAGGCCGAGCTGTGGGCTGGCGGCGCCCTGGCGCGCGCCGGCGTGTCGGAGGCGGAGGCCGCCGCCTCGGCCGCCCGCCTGGCCGAGGGCGTGCGCGCCGCGGCCGCGGCCTTCGAGGCGCAGGGCGGCGGCGCCCGGCCCCAGGCGATGCTGGTGCTCAGCGACGAGGGCGGCCGCCTGTCCTTCGAACTGGTGGCCGACGGCCGCCTGCCGCGCAACGCCGCCTGCGCCTGCGGCGAGGGCGCCTGGACGCCGGCCGACCGCGCCGCCGCCGGCGACGGCGCCGTGCGCCTGACCATGGCCGCCGTCGCCTGAGCCGCACGCCGCGGCGCGGCCGGGACAGGGACCTTGGCGGTCCCGCCCGCCCGCCCGTCGCAAGCCGCAGGTCGCCCGGCGCAGGACGGACGCGCGACGTGGATCGCCCGGTAGGACGTCCGCGGCCCCCATCCCTCGCCCGCCGTGGCGTGGCGCGGAGCGCCCGGACCGATGGTCCGAGAGCCGGCCCCGGAATGACGCAAGGCGCGCCCCGCGGGGCGCGCCTTGCTGGTTTCAGCGCCGGCGGCTCGCCCGCGCGGCGACGGGGCAGGCGGCGCCGCGCCGACCCCCGCGCCCCCGCGCCGCCGTCTCAGGCGGCGTTGAGGTAGCTCCAGACCCGCACCGGGGTGAACGGGGGGGCGGCCGCCTCGACGCCCGCCGCCAGCAGCGCGTCCTGGATCGCCAGCGCCAGCGCCGGGATCGCGCCGACCGCGCCGGCCTCGCCGCAGCCCTTCACCCCCAGCGGGTTGGTGGTGCAGGGGATCTCGTTGAGCTTGAACGAGATCGGCGGGAAGTCCGAGGCCCGCGGCATCCGGTAGTCCATGAAGGTCCCCGACAGCGGCTGCGCGGTGTCGGGGTCGAAGACCATCACCTCGCCCATCACCTGGCCCGCGCCCTGCACCAGCCCGCCATGCACCTGGCCCTCGACCAGCAGCGGGTTGACGATCTTCCCGAAATCGTCGGCGATCGAGTAGCGGGTGATCTCCACCGCGCCGGTCTCGGGGTCGAGCTCCACCTCCGCCACGTGGCAGCCGTTGGGGAAGGTGGCGACGCGGTCGTTGACCTCGCCCAGTCCCTGCACGCCGCCCATCTGCCCCGCCGCCTCGAACAGCGTGACCGAGCGGTCGGTGCCCTTGATCCGGAAGCGCCCGCCGTCCTCGACCGAGTATTCGATGTCGGCCCTGGCCGCCTCGAGCAGGGCCGAGGCGCCGTCCATGGCCTTGTCGACCACGTCCTTGGCCGCCAGCATCAGAACCCGGCTCGCCATGATCAGCGAGCGCGAGCCGCCGGTGCCCCCGACCGCGGTCAGCACGTCGGAATCGCCTGCCAGCAGGCGGATCTTCATCGGGTCGACGCCCAGCTCCTCATGCACGATCTGGGGCCACACCGTCTCGTGGCCCTGGCCGGTGGACTGGGTGCCGACGGCGAGCGTGATCTCCCCGTCCGGCTTCACGTCCATCAGCGCGCTCTCCGCGGGGCCGCCGCCGGTGCGCTCGAAGTAGTAGACCGCGGCGATGCCGGCGAGCTTGCCGCGGGCCGCGGCCTCGGCCCGGCGCGCCTCGAAGCCCGCCCAGTCGGCGGCGGCGGTGGCGTCGTCGACGTTGCGCGCGGGGTCGGCGCTGTCGAAGACGCAGCCGCCGTGGTTGGTGTAGGGCGTCTGGTCCGAGGTGATCAGGTTGCGCTTGCGGAACTCGGCCCGGTCGGCCCCGAAGGCGCGGGCGGCGGTCTCCATCAGCTGCTCGGTGATGTGGATCATCTCCGGCCGCCCGGCGCCGCGGTAGGCGTCGGTGGGCACGGTGTTGGTGAAGGCGCCCTTCACCTCGTGCCGCCAGACCGGCACGTCGTACATGCCCCCCGAGATCGGCACCGAGAAGAAGGTGTGGATGGCCGCGCCGAAGGTCGAGTAGTAGGCGCCCAGGTTCGAGACCGAGCGGAAACGCATCGCCAGCACCTTGCCGTCCGCGTCGAAGGCGCCCTCGGCCAGCGTCAGCAGGTCCCGGCCCTGGGCGTCGGACAGGAACGCCTCCGAGCGGTCCGCGGTCCAGCGGATCACGGCGCCGAGGTCCCTGGCCCCGATCGCGATCAGCGCGTCCTCGGGGTGGGCCTGCAGCTTCATGCCGAAGCCGCCGCCCACGTCGGGGGTCAGCACGCGGATGGTCCCCGCGTCCACGCCCAGCTGGCGGGCGAGCTTGCCGCGCAGGTTGTGGGACCCCTGGGTGCCCGCATGGATCTCCCACCGCGCGCCGTCCCAGCCGATGCGGGCGGCGCGCGGCTCGAGCGAGGCGACCACGATGCGGTTGTTGACCACCTCGACCGAGACGGTCTTCGCGGCCCTGGCGAAGGCCGCGTCGGTCGCCTCGGCGTCGCCCATCCCCCAGTCGTAGGAGAGGTTGCCCGGCGCCTCGTCATGGAGCTGCGGCGCGCCGGGCTCCAGCGCCTCGCGCTGGCCGACGACGACGGGCAGCTCCTCGAGGTCCAGCTCGATCAGCTCGGCGGCGTCGCGGGCCTGGGCGAGGGTCTCGGCCACGATCATCGCCACCGGCTGGCCGACGAAGCGCACGCGCTCCCTGGCGAGGTGGGGCATGGCCACGGGCTTCGCCGGCTCGACGCCCTCGCCGGTGCTCTCCAGCGGGAAGTCGTTGGTCAGCGGGTTCAGCCGGCCCTCGATCTCGGCCCAGGTCAGCACCAGCCTCACCCCCTCGGCCTCGCGCGCGGCGGAGACGTCGAGCGAGGCGATTCGGGCGTGACCGGCGGGCGAGCGCAGGAAATACGCGTGCAGGTCGCCGGCGGCGTGGATGTCGTCCACATAGCGGCCTTCGCCTTTCAGGAAACGCACGTCCTCGCGACGACGAATGGGCTGGCCGAGACCGAATTTCATCAGCAGGCTCCGAATTTTGCGGAAAGATGCGCGGAGGGTCGCGCGGCGCGGCGATCGACGTTACTATTGTCTGGACAGACTGTGCAACGGGCCGATGAGTCGGCCGCCGGCAGGCAGTATCTGAAGATTGCGTGAACGATTTCACTGGCGTTCATAGAAGCGCGACGTTAATCTTCAGCAGTGTATCGAGCGTGTTGTGTGCGTGCATGCGGTGGAGTGAGTTGCGTGCGTGGTGACGACAGACTGATGACGATTCTGACCGGAGTCGTCTTGACAATCGCCCTGGGCGCCGTGGTCCAGAGCGGCGATCTCATGGAGCGCTTCGGCGCCGGACCCGGCATCCATCCCCGTGACGACGTGGTCGCGCTCGCCGCCGGCGACGCCTACGCCATCGACGTTGTCGCCAACGACCGCGGCGCGGTGGAGGGCGACGGCCGACGGGTGCTGATCATGACCGCGCCGGCCTGCGGCGTCGCCTATCGCTCCGGCGACCGGGTGGTCTACCAGGCCGGGACCGACTGCGCCGGCCTCCAGCGCCTGACCTACTGCATCGCCCGCGGCGACGAGTGCCCGGGCGCCGAGGTGACGCTTGACGTCGCCTCGGTCGAGGTCGCCTCCAGCCCCACAGAGACTCCGGTCCAGCGCCTGGCCGAGCGGCCCTCGCGTCCCTCCGACGCGGAGGTCTCGATGATGCCCGGCGGCTCCGGCTTCACGCTGGAGACCGAGGCCGCGCCGGGCGACCGTCCGCTGGCCGGCCTGAGCACCGCGCTCGGCTCGCTGGCGCCTGACGAGACCCGGTCCGAGCCCGCGGCCGAGTGATCCGGCGGGCCCTGCGAAGGGCCCGGATGCGGGAAAGCCCCGACCCATTCGGCCCGTCCCCGGCGGGCCTCGACGCAGCGGGTCCCTCGCCGGGGCCCGGCGCGTTCGCGGCCGCCCCCGCGGCGGGCCGGCGCGGCCCCGACCCGAGGCCCGCCCTCAGGCCTGCCCTCAGGCCCGCCCCAGCCGCTCCAGCAGGTCCGGCAGCTCGACGATGGAGCCGAGCACGTGGTCGGCGTGGGGGGCGAGCTCATGCGCCTCCGCCGGCCCGGTCAGCACGCCCACCACCAGCCCCGCGCCTGCCGCGCGGCCCGCGCCCAGGTCGTGCAGGCTGTCGCCGATCATCGCCACCTCGCGCGGGTCCAGCCCGGCGGCGGCGGCGAAGGCCAGCACCATCCCCGGCCCCGGCTTCAGCCCGTGGCCGCTGTCGTAGCCGGCGATGAAGTCGAAGCGGTCCAGCGCGCCGAGGCTGCGCATGTGGGCGCGGGCCGCCCGCTCGGAATCGTGGGTCGCCACGCCCAGCGCCAGCCCGCGGGCGCGCAAGCCGTCCAGCAGCCCCGGCAGGTCCGGCGCCGCGGCCGTGGGCCCGTCCAGCACCGCGGCGGCGGCGCGGTCGTCGATCTCCGCCTCCAGCTCCGCCGCGTCGCGCCCGGGCAGGTGCGGGGCCCAGAGCGCCGCCACCTCCGCCGTCGAGCCCGCGACCACCGGCGAGCCGGCGCGGAACCGCCGCGTCGCGGGGTCCAGGCCCGCCAGGTCGCCCAGCAGGGCGCGCAGCTCCAGGTCGTCGGGGGCGACGGCGGCCAGCGAGTCCTCGACGAAGCCGCGCCAGGTGGCCTCGAAGTCCAGCAGGGTGCCGTCCTTGTCGAAGAGAATGCCCCGGATCATGCCTGCCCGCCCCTCGTGTCTGCGCCGCGACCTCGCCTCCGTGTCTAGCCGCCGACGCCCGCCGGGGAAAGCCGCCGCGGGCGCCTGATGCTCGCGGTGCGGGCGGGTGCGGGCGGGAGACGCACGCAAGGGTTGATCGTGCGCCACGCCCCGTGCAGGGTGGGCGGCGGAGCGCGGGGCGGCGCGGAAAGGCCGGCCCCATGGCGAGGCTGACGATACGGGCGGGCGATCCGCCGGGCGCGGTGCGCTACACGGCCCAGGCGGCGCTGGACGGGCTCGCCGTCCTTTCGCCGCAGGTCGGCCCCCTGCGGCCCCGGCCCGACGGCCGCGAGGCGCTCCAGACCCTCCAGGGCCCCGAGGATCCGTTCCTGGTCTTCGCCCGCACGCTGACCGTCTCCTGGCGGCTGGACGCGCAGGGGCGGGCGACGCGCGCGCTCTCGGCCTTTCTCGAGCGGCCGGACGGCGAGGTCGAGTGGCGCTTCGTCGCCGTCGGCGCCCGCGCCGGCCGCCTGCTGGGCGCGGCGGTCGAGGCGGTGGGCGCGGGCGGCGACCCGATGCGCCCCCTCGCCCAGGTGGCGCAGCGGGTCGAGGGCGGGCGCGGCGACGACACGCTGGAAGGCGGGCTGCGCGACGACGTGATCGCGGGCGGGCGCGGCGACGACCGGCTGCACGGCTCGGCGGGCGCCGACCGGCTGGACGGGGGCGCGGGGGAGGACCGGCTCGACTACGCCCAGCTCGGCGCGGCGCTCGGCCTCGGCCCGCGGCAGGCGGGCCTGCGGCTCGACGTCGAGGCGGGGCTCGTGCGGCTCCCCGGCCGGTTCCGCGACGCGTTCGAGGATATCGAGGGCTTCGCCCTGACCGACGCCGCCGACCGGGCCCGGGACGGGCGCGGGGCGAGCTTCGTCGCGCTCGGCGGCGGCGCCGACCGGGCGGCGATGGGCGGGGGCGACGACCGGGTCCACGGCGACGGCGGCCCCGACCGGATCGCGGGGCAGGGGGGCTCGGACCTCGTGTTCGGCGGCGACGGCGACGACCGCCTGAACGGCGGCGACGGCGCCGACGCCCTGTGGGGCGAGGGCGGCGACGACCTGCTGCGCGGCGGCGCGGGAGGCGACACGCTCGACGGCGGCGCGGGGCGCGACCGCCTGTTCGGCGCCGCCGGCGACGACACGCTGCGCGGGCAGGACGGCGACGACGAGCTGGCCGGCCAGGCGGGCGACGACCGGCTCGAGGGCGGGGAGGGCGACGACCTGCTCCGGGGCGGCGGGGGCGACGACGACCTCGACGGGGGCGGCGGCCTCGACCGGCTCGCGGGCGGGCCCGGCGCCGACCTCTTCCGCTTCGGCGCGCAGGGCGGCGAGGCGCTGGACTTCGAGCCCGGCCTCGACCGCGCCGCGCTGGCCGGCGCGGACCCCGCCGACCTCGCCTTCGTCGACGTCGCGGACGGCGTGCGGGTGGAGGCGCCGGAGGACGGCCCCGCGGTCCTGTTCCACGGGCTGAGCGCGGCGCAGCTCGACGACCCGGCGAACTTCCTCCTCGCCTGAGCCCGCATCGGGGCGCGCGCCGGGGTGCGACCGAAGCCGAGCTTAACAACGTCCCCGATTTCATCGAAGGCTAGGGCCGGAGGAAACCCCGACCCGAGAGAAGGAGCCCCGATGCCCCGCGAACGTCCGCTGCGCGACCAGTACGTCCGGTTCGTCCCGATGACCACCCGTCTGAAGGACAACGACCAGTACCTGCACATGAACAACACGGTCTATTACGAGTATTTCGACACCGTGGTGAACCTGTGGCTGATCCGGGACTGCGGGCTGACCCTGCCCAACGGCCCCTACATCGGCATCATCGCCGAGACGCAGTGCTCCTACCTCTCGGAGGTGAAGTGGCCGCAGAACGTGGTGGTGGGGATGCGGATCGACCGGATCGGCTCCTCCTCGATCACCTACGGGCTGGCGCTGTTCGGCGAGGATGAGGCGCGGGCGAACGCCATCTGCCGCTACGTGCACGTCTACTGCGACGGCGCCTCGCGCAGGCCCAGGCCGTTGCCAGACTACATGCTGGCCGAGGCCCGCAAGCTGATGCTGCCCGAGGCGGCGACGGCCGGGTGATCCCGGCCCGCCCGGCCCCGTCGGGCGGGCCGCACGCAGCCCGGGGCGCAGGCGCGCTCCCGCCTCATGGAACCGAGGCGCCGGCGGGTGGAAACGTCGGCCGCCTGCCCGGAAATCGCCATCCCGGGCGACAGGTCCGTTCCCGAGGGCCCCGGACGCGGGGCCGAGCCCGAAAGCGCAAGGGAGCGACCAGATGACCGACCTCAAGAAGGCCGAACGCAATCCCCAGGCCCTGTTCTGGGAGGAGCTCGACGACGTGACCGCCGGGATGCTGGGGGTCGAGGGCATGAAGGCGAACCTTCAGCCGATGTCCCACCATGCCGAGCCCGCCAAGGGCAAGCTGTGGTTCGTCACCCGCCGCGACGCCGAACTGGTGCGCGAAATCGGCCAGGGCGCCACGGCGCGCTACGTGGTGGTGGGCGACGACCACGACTTCCACGCCTGCGCCTCCGGCGCGATCCGCCAGCGCCGCGACGACCGGGTGCTCGACGACCTGTGGAACCCGGTGGTGGCGAGCTGGTTCGAGCACGGCCGCGACGATCCCGACCTGGTGATGCTGGAGATGGACCTGCGCGAGGCCGACGTCTGGGCCTCGACCGACAGCGCCACGCTGTTCGGCTGGGAGATCGCCAAGGCCAACATCAAGGGCGGCGAGCCGGACGTGGGCGTGCGCACCAGGATCGAGTTCGCCGTCGCCGCCTGATCGCGCGGGCCCGATCCCGGGATCCCGGGGCCTCCGCCCGCCCCGGGCCGCCCGCCGCGCGGGCGCGCCCGCCTCACGCCCCCGGCCGCGCCAGCGCGCGGCCGGGGGCGATGCGTTTCAGAGGCGGGCCAGGGGGTCGCGCTGAGGGGCTGCTCAAAGGCCCCAGATCTTCGGCTCGGCGAACTCGACCGAATTGCCGGCGGGGTCGCGGCAGTAGATCGAGATGGCGCCGTTGGGCCACTCGATCCGGGTCTCGATCTCGATCCCGTGCTCGGCGAGCCGCGCAGCCCACCCCTCGATCCCCGGCCCTTCGGCCGAGAAGCAGACGTGCCCCGGCCCATGGGCGCCGTGGGGCGGCACCCGGATCGGCGCGTCGGCCGGGGCGGGGATCGCGGTGGCCAGCGGGTTGAACAGGAACACCATCCCGCCCGCCGCGCGGAAGAAGCGGTGGCGATCCTCGACGGACTGGATCATCTCCAGCCCCAGCGCCTCGCCGTAGAAGCGCGCGGCGGCGTCGAGGTCCTCGGCGTAGAGGCAGGTCTCGAGCACGCGGGGCGGGGCGGCGTCGGTCATGGCGGGACTCCTGTGTCGAGGCGACCGCAGGGCGGGCCTATTCGGCGGCCTGCGGCCTCAGGCGCGGCGGCGCCTCGTAGCCGTCGCCGAGCGCGCCGCCGGGCAGGGCCTCGGCGCGGGTCGGGCCCGCCTCGGCGCCCAGGCCCGCCATCAGGCCGGCGAAGTCGAACAGCGCGGGGTCGGCGAGATGCGAGGGCCGCACGTTGGTCAGCGCCCGGAACATCACCGAGCGCCGGCCGGGGGAGCGGCGCTCCCACTCGTCGAGCATCGCCTTGACCTGCTGGCGCTGGAGGCCCTCCTGGCTGCCGCAGAGGTCGCAGGGGATGATCGGGTAGTCCATGGCCCGCGCATAGCGCTCGCAGTCCTGCTCGGCCACGAAGGCGAGCGGGCGCAGAACCGTCAGGTCGCCGTCCTCGTTGACCAGCTTCGGCGGCATGGAAGCGAGGCGGCCGCCGTGGAACAGGTTGAGGAAGAAGGTCTCGAGGATGTCGTCGCGGTGGTGGCCCAGCACCACGGCCTGGCAGCCCTCCTCCCGCGCGATGCGGTAGAGGTTGCCGCGGCGCAGGCGCGAGCAGAGCGCGCAGTAGGTGCGCCCGGCCGGCACCTTCTCCTTCACGATCGAGTAGGTGTCCTGATGCTCGATCCGGTGGGGGACCTGCATCCGGGTCAGGAACTCGGGCAGGACCGTCGCGGGGAAGCCGGGCTGGCCCTGGTCGAGGTTGCAGGCCAGCAGCTCGACCGGCAGCAGGCCGCGCCACTGGAGTTCCACGAGGGTCGCGAGCAGCGTGTAGCTGTCCTTGCCGCCCGAGAGGCAGACCAGCCAGCGCTGACCCTTCACGGCCATGCCGTAGGTCTCGATCGCCTCGCGCGTCTCGCGGACCACGCGCTTGCGCAGCTTGCGGAACTCGGTGGTTCCGGGCGCGCCGCGCAGCAGCGGCGGGAGATCGGTCTCGGCGGAGGTCGCGACGTCGGACATGAGGCCGCGATAGGGGATCGCGCGGCGGCGCGCAACCGGATTCCGGGGGGGCGGCGCGCCGCGGCGCGCGGGCGCGGACCGCGGACGGCCCCGGGTCGCTCCCCGGTCGGTCTTGCGGCGGGGGGGCGGGCCATCCTATCGTCCCGCCGTCCAGGAGGAGGACCGGGACGATGCCAATCCATCCAGCCGCTTCGCGCCTCGGCACGGCGCTCGTGGGGCTCGCGACGCTGGCCGCCTGCGCGGGGGGGACGCCGGGCGGCGACGCCGGCCCGCCGCCGCGCCCGCCGATGGCCGAGGCCGAGTGCCGGGGCCTGCTGGCCACCGCCTCGCCGCGGACGCTGGCCGCGCAGGGCGCGGCGCTGCTGATCGCCGAACCGGAGCTGATCGAGGGCGGGACGGCCCGTCCCGTCTCCCTGCGCCTGCGCGAGCAGGTCTCGGGCGAGACGGCCTCGCTCGACTGCGTGGACGGGTCGGTGGTCTGGGGGGCGATCCCGCCGGGGCGCTGGAACGTCGAGGCGCTGGTCCCCGCGGGCGGCGCGCCCGGCGCGGCGATCCCGCTGGCGGGCACCGAGGCGGGCGCGGACGAGCTTCGCCTGGGCGCGGGCGAGACCATGCACCTCAGCCGCCCGACCTGGACCCGCCAGGGCGGCGCGCTGAGCTTCCGCTCGCGCATCGATGCGCGCGCCCAGACGGCCCTGGTCGAGCGCATGGCCCCCAACGTCGGCACGGCCCTGCTGCTGCGCGAGCTCGGCGAAGGCGGCTGACGCGCCCCGCGCCGGCCGGGCCGCGGCGCGACGCGCCCGCCCGGGGCGGGCGTCCGGCTCGCCGCGGCGGGTCGGGCGATGCGCCCGGGGCCTGCGGGGCGGGCGAGGTTTCCAGAAGATCGGGAGGGCGTGCGGCGTGGCCGGCGGCGCCGCGGCGCGACGGGCGCGCCTGAGGCGGGCGGTCGGCCCGCCGCGGAAGGGGCTCTGGCGCGCCCGGGGCGGAACCGCGGCGCGCCGGGCGCGGGATCAGGCGGGCGGGGGCCCGTCGCGTCGCGGGGGCACCGGGTCGTGGCCCTCGCCGCCCCAGGGGTGGCAGCGCAAGAGGCGGCGGGCGGCGAGCCAGGTCCCGCGCAGCGGGCCGTGGGTCTCCAGCGCCTCGAGCGCGTATTCCGAGCAGGAGGGCGCGAAGCGGCAGTTGCGGCCGAGCCAGGGGGAGACGAACAGGCGGTAGCCGTGCACCGGCAGCGCGAGCAGGCGCGCGAGGAGGCGCCCGAGAAGGCGCGGGGCGCCCGTCACGGGCCGGGCTTCGCGGGCGGCTTCGGGGCCTTGCCCTTGCCCTTCGCTCCCGGCTTGCGGGGCGGACGGGGGGCGGGCTCGGGGACCGGCTCGCCGCGGGCGCGGGCGGCGTCGGCCTTGTCCTCGCGCGCATGCAGGCGGGTCAGCCCGGCGGCGAGGTCGCCCAGGAGCTCGGGAAACGGCCGCTCGGCGGTGGCGTCGCGCCGCCCGATCAGGACGTAGTCCCAGCCTGGGCGCGCGAGGCCGGGCAGCACCTCGGCCGCGGCCGCGCGCAGGCGGCGCTTGGCGCGGTTGCGCTGCACGGCGCCGCCGACCTTCTTCGAGCAAGTGTAGCCGACGCGGACCGGCGCCTCGGCCGGCTCCTCCGCGCGGCGGCGGCGGGCCTGCAGGTTCAGGCCGGGCAGGCCGAGGCGCTGGCCGCGGTTGGCGGCCAGCACGAAGTCGCGGCGCCGCTTGATCACCGCCGGGCGCCGCCGGGCGGCGGCGTCCGCCCCTGGCGGGGGCCCGACCATGGCCTCCGCGCCGCCCGCGGACGGGGCGGGGACGGAGGCGCCCTCGCCCGGCCCGCGGCCGGCAGGCGCGCAAACGGCGTCGCCGCCGGCCGCGCCCGATGCGTCGGAAGCGGGCGAGGCGGGCTCGTCGGCTCCGGACATGCGGGGCGGCTCGGCGGCGGACATCACCGTCTGGCCTCTCGGCTGCGCGGCGCGGATCGGCGTCGGCCCGCGGGACGGAGCCCGCGGGCGGGACGCGATCAGGCGCTCAGCTTCTTGCGGCCCTGGCGGCGGCGGCGAGCGATGATCTGCTGACCGCTCTTGGTCGCCATGCGGGCGCGGAAGCCGTGGCGGCGCTTGCGGACGAGCCGGCTCGGCTGGTACGTGCGCTTCATCTCGTGTCGCTCCTTGATCGGGGCCCCGGACCGGCCGACCGACGCCCCCTGGCGCCCGCCGCGATCCCGGACCTCGCCCGCACGGCCGCGACTTCGCGCGACGGAGGGGCCTCGAAAATTCCGGAGCCGGTCGGATAAGCGCCACGCCCCCCGCTGTCAATGGCGCAGAGCCCGGGGACGCGCGGCGGGGCGCGAAGAAAGCGCCATCAACCCGGCGTGAGGGGAGTGGCCCGGCCGCCGAACCCCGTGCATATCGCTGGAACGCCGCCGCGGCGCCCCGCGGCGAGAGGGAGACGAGCGATGACGCAGGCCCCGATTCCCCCCGGCCCGGGCGCCGAGGCGCCCCCGCGCCCCGGCTGGCGGCGCTGGCTCCCGCTGGCGGCGATCGTCGCCGGGGCGCTCCTGGGGGCCTGGCTGCTGGGCGACCGGCTGTCGTTCGAGACGCTGCGCGAGAATCGCGCGGCCCTGGTCGCCTGGCGCGATTCGGCCTGGGCGGAGGCGGCGGCGGCCTACGTGCTGGCCTATGTCGCGGTGGTCGCCTTCTCGCTGCCCGGCGGGGCGATCATGACGCTGGCGGGGGGCTTCCTGTTCGGCGCGGCGGCGGGCACGGCGCTGACCGTGGTCGCAGCCACGATCGGGGCCACCGCGATCTTCCTCGCCGCGCGCAGCTCGCTCGGCGCGGCGCTGGAGCGGCGGCTGCAGGGGCGGGGAGGCTTCCTCGCCCGCCTGCGCGCGGGCGTGGCGGAGAACGAGGCCTCGGTCCTGCTGACCCTGCGCCTGATCCCGGCGGTTCCCTTCTTCATCGCCAACCTCGCGCCCGCCTTCCTGGGCGTGCGCACGCGCACCTACGTGTGGACCACCTTCGTCGGCATCATCCCCGGCACGGCGGTCTATTCCTGGACCGGCGCCGGCCTCGGCGCGGTCTTCGACGCGGGAGGGGAGCCGGACCTGGGCCTGATCTTCCGCATCGAGGTGCTGGGCCCGCTGCTGGCGCTCGCCGCCCTGGCGGCCCTGCCGGCGGTCCTGCGCGCGGCGCGCGGCCGCGGCTCCCGGCTGGAGGGCGAGGGATGAGCGGTCCGGTCCTGACCCCCGACCTCTGCGTCATCGGCGCGGGCTCCGGCGGCCTGTCGGCGGCTGCGGGGGCGGTGCAGCTCGGCGCCTCGGTGGTGCTGGTCGAGGGCGGCGAGATGGGGGGCGACTGCCTCAACTTCGGCTGCGTGCCCTCCAAGGCGCTGCTCGCCGCGGGCGCGCGGGGCCTCGGGTGGGAGGATGCGCTCGCCCATGTCCGCGAGGCCATCGCGACCATCGCCCCCCACGACTCGCAGGCGCGGTTCGAGGGGCTGGGCGTCACGGTGATCCGCGCCTGGGCCCGTTTCACCGGCCCCGACGAGATCCAGGCCGGCGAGACCCGCATCCGCCCGCGTCGGGCGGTGATCGCCACCGGCTCTTCCCCCGCGGCCCCGCCGGTCCCGGGGCTGGAGACGGTCCCCCACCTGACCAACGAGACGCTGTTCGACCCCCGCCCCCGCCCCGGGCGCCTGCTGATCCTGGGCGGCGGCCCCATCGGGATCGAGATGGCGCTCGCCCACCGCCGCCTGGGCTGCGCGGTCACGGTGATCGAGGCCGGCCGGGCGCTCGGCCGCGAGGACCCCGAGGCCGCGGCCCTGGTGCTGACCTCGCTGAGGGCCGCGGGCGTGGAGATCCTGGAAGACGCCCCCGTGGCGCGGGCCGAGACCACCGGGACCGGCGTCGCCCTGATCGCCGAAGACGGCGCCCGCCACGAGGGCGACGCGCTGCTGGTGGCGGCGGGGCGGCGGCCGAACCTCGACCGGCTGGACCTTGCGAAAGCGGGGATCGAGGCGGGGCCGGCGGGGGTGAGGGTCGACCGCGGCCTGCGCAGCACGAACCGGCGGGTCTACGCCATCGGCGACGCGGCGGGCGGGCCGCAGTTCACCCATGTCGCCGGCTGGCACGGGGGGCTGGTGGTGCGCTCCGCCCTCTTCCGCCTGCCGATCCGCACCGACCGCACGCCCATCCCGCGCGTGACCTACGCGAGCCCCGAGCTCGCCCAGGCCGGCCTGACCGAGGCCGAGGCGCGCGACGCCCATGGCGACCGGCTGGAGGTGATCCGCGAGACCTTCTCCGGCAACGACCGCGCAGTGACCGAGGGCGCGACGGAGGGGTTCCTGAAGCTGATGGCGGTCAAGGGCCGGCCGGTGGGCGTGACGCTGGTCGGCCCCGGCGCGGGCGACCTGATCCAGCCCTGGGTTCTGGCGATGTCGGCGGGGCTGAAGCTGACGGCGATCACCTCGATGATCGCCCCCTATCCCACCCGCGGCGAGATCTCGAAACGCGCCGCGGGGGCCTATTTCACGCCCCGCCTCTTCGGCAGCCCCTGGCCGAAGCGGATCGTCCGCCTGCTCTCGAAGCTCCCCTGATCCGCCCCCGGGCAGAAGGCCCCGGGCTCGACCCGGGGCCTCCTGCCCGCCGACGGCCGCCAGGCGCGGCCCGAGAGGTCTTCACCCCGCCCGCACCGCCTGGCCCGCGTCGTCGAAGAGGCGCAGCGCCTCGGGGTCGGTCGCCAGGCGCATCCGGTCGCCCTTCTTCGCCGGCAGCGCGCCGGGGAGGCGGGCGACCAGCGGCTCGGCCTCGGCGCCCATGTCGAAATAGACGAGCTGGCTCTCGCCCAGCTTCTCCACCAGGCTCGCGTCGCCCTCGTAGAAGGGCGTCTCGCCGTCCTCCGCCAGGCGCAGGTTCTCGGGGCGCACGCCCAGGCTGAGGCCGCGCGCGCCTGGCGGCGCGGTCAGGGGGGTGGGGGCGAAGCCCTTGACCTGCACGCCCGCGTCGGTGGGCTCGGCCGCCAGAAGGTTCATCGAGGGCGAGCCGATGAAGCGGGCCACGAAGGTGTTGGCGGGGTGATGATAAAGCTCCATCGGCGCCCCCACCTGCTCCACCCGCCCGTCGCGCAGCACCACGATGCGGTCGGCGAGCGTCATCGCCTCCACCTGGTCGTGGGTGACGTAGATCATCGTGGTCTCGGCCATCCGCTCGTGCAGGCCCGCGATCTCGATCCGGGTCTGCACCCGCAGCGCCGCGTCGAGGTTCGAGAGCGGCTCGTCGAAGAGGAACACCCGCGGGTCGCGCACGATCGCCCGCCCGATGGCGACGCGCTGGCGCTGGCCGCCGGAGAGCTGGCGGGGGAGGCGGTCGAGCAGCGGCTCGAGCTGCAGCATCCTCGCGGCCTCGCGCACCCGCTCCTCGACCGCGCCCTTGCCGGCCTTCGCGAGACGCAGGCCGAAGGCCATGTTCTCGTAGACCGTCATGTGCGGGTAGAGCGCGTAGGACTGGAAGACCATGGCGACGCCCCGTTCGGCCGGGGTCAGCTCGTTCACCCGCTCGCCGTCGAAGGCGAGCTCGCCCTCCGAGATCTCCTCCAGCCCCGCGATGCAGCGCAGCAGGGTGGATTTCCCGCAGCCCGAGGGGCCGACGAAGACCACGAACTCGCCCGTCTCGATGGCGAGGTCGATGTCGCTCAGCGCCTGCACGCGGCCGTAGCGCTTGCCGAGTTTCTCCAGCGTCAGGCGAGCCATGGGGTTCCTTTCTTCATGCGGCCTCCGGCGCCTCGGCCCCGAAATAGGCGTCCCAGGGCCCCAGCCGCAGGGAGCCGTCGATCAGCCGGCCGGAAAAGCCGTGCCCGTTCAGCCCATGCGCCGCCCAGGGGGCGCGCAGGGCGCGGGTCTGGTTCGAGAGGTTGAAGGCGCAGAGGATCCGCGAATTGCCCGTCGACCGGGTGAAGGCGACGACGGGGTCCGGCGCCTCCTCCAGCTCCAGCGCGCCGCGGGCGAGCGCCGGGTGCGCGCGCCGGAACGCCAGCAGGCGGCGATAGGCGTGCAGCGTCGAGGCGGGGTCCCCTTCCTGCACGTCCACCGCATGGGCCACATGCTCGGGCGCCAGCGGCAGCCAGGGTTTGGCGTCGGAAAACCCGGCGTGGGGCGCGTCATGCGCCCAGGGCATCGGGGTGCGGCAGCCGTCGCGGCCCTTGAACTGGGGCCAGAGCCGCAGGCCGTAGGGGTCGCGGATGTCCTCGTAGGCGAGATGCGCCTCGGTCAGGCCCAGCTCCTCGCCCTGGTAGAGGCAGACGGAGCCGCGCAAGGACAGCAGCAGGGCGGCCATCACGCGGACCTGCTCCGGCTCGTCCAGCTTCCAGCGGGAGGGGTGGCGCACGGTGTCGTGGTTGGAGAAGGCCCAGCAGGGCCAGGAGCCGCCGCCGGCCCCCGCCACGGCCTGCACGCCGGCGATCACCTCCTTCACCCGGGCCGCGTCGGGCAGGTCGGGGGCGAGGAAGTCGAAGTCGTAGCACATGTGCAGCTTGTCGGCGCCTGCGGTGTAGTCGGCCATGACCTGCTTGCCGCGCTGGCTTTCGCCGACCTCGCCCAGCGTGGCCCGCATCCGTCCCTCGCCGCCGAATTCGTCGAGCAGGGCGCGCAGGCGCCTCAGGAACTCCAGGTTCTCCGGCCGGGTCTTGTCGTGCAGGTGGTCCTGCCAGTTGTAGGGATTTTCCGAGGGCGCGGTGTTGGCGTTGCGCTTCGAAGGCGCCAGCACCGGGTTGTCGGTCAGCGCGGGGTCGTGAAAGTAGAAGTTCACGGTATCGAGGCGGAAGCCGTCCACCCCCCGCTCCAGCCAGTGGCGGGCGACGCCCAGCACGGCCTCCTGCACCTGCGCGCAATGGAAATTCAGGTCCGGCTGCGCGGCGAGAAAGTTGTGCATGTAATATTGCTGGCGGGTGGTGTCCCACTCCCACGCCGGCCCCCCGAAGATCGAGAGCCAGTTGTTCGGCGCCGTCCCGTCGGGCTTCGCGTCCGCCCAGACGTACCAGTCGGCCCGCGGCCCCTCGCGGCCCGAGCGGCTTTCGACGAACCAGGGGTGCTGGTCGGAGGTGTGCGACAGCACCAGGTCGATGATCACCTTCAGGCCCAGGCCATGAGCCTCCTCGACCAGGGCGTCGAAGTCGGCGTCGGTCCCGAACATCGGGTCGACCTCGGTGAAGCCCGACACGTCGTAGCCGAAGTCCTTCATCGGCGAGCGGTAGAAGGGCGTCAGCCACACCGCGTCCGCCCCCAGCTCGGCCACGTGGGGCAGGCGGGCGCGCACGCCGGAGAGATCCCCGATCCCGTTGCCGTCGCCGTCCTGGAAGGAGCGGACGTAGATCTCGTAGATCACCGCGCCCCGCCACCAGTCGTCGCCGCTCATCCCTTCACCCCTCCCGCGGTCAGCCCGGCGACGATCTTGCGCTGGAAGACCAGCACCATGACCACCAGCGGCGCGGTGACGACGACGGAGGCCGCCATGATCTCCCCCCACGGCACCTCCTGCCCCGAGGACCCGGACAGCATCGCGATGGCGACGGGGACGGTGCGCGTCTCGTTCGAGGCGACGAAGGTCAGGGCGAAGAGGAACTCGTTCCACGCCTGGATGAAGGCCAGGAGGCCGGTGGTGACCATGGCGGGCCACAGCAGCGGCAGGAACACCTTCCACACGATCTGGAAGGGCGTGGCGCCGTCGACGATGGCGGCCTCTTCGAGCTCGGCGGGCATGTCGCGCATGAAGGTGGTCAGCACCCAGACCGTGAAGGGCAGGGTGAAGATCATGTAGCTCAGGATCAGCGAGCCCAGCGAGTTATAGAGATCGAACGCCCGCACCATCTCGAACAGCCCCGCCAGCACCGCGATCTGCGGGAACATCGAGACCGAGAGGATGGTCAGCAGCAGGAGCCCGCGCCCGCGGAAGCGCACGCGCGACAGCGCGAAGGCCGCGGTCACGGCCAGAAACAGCGAGATCGCCACCACCGCCACCGCCACCAGCACCGAATTGAGGAAATTCAGCGGGAACGGCCCCTTGGTCAGGACCGAGACGTAGTTCGAGACGTCCAGCGAGGTCGGCAGGTAGTTGACCTCGAACAGCGCCGAGCCGCTCTCCAGGCTGGTCAGGATCGCGTAGTAGAACGGGAACACCGAGAACAGCACCACGAAGACCACCAGCGCCCAGAAGCCGAGGGTCTTCAGGGCCCGGGTCGCCCGGCGCATCGCGAGGTTGGGGCGGGGCGGGGTGCTGCGGTCGCTCATTTCCCGCTCCCCTCCAGGTCCAGCCGCGCCACGCGGATGTAGCCGATGGTGATCAGCGCGATGGTCAGGAACAGCATGGTCGAGGCGGCCGAGCCGTAGGCGAACTTGTCGAACTGAAACAGGTTCTGATAGGCGAGCACCGACATCGTCGTGGTCTCGTCGTTGTTGGGCGTCAGCACGTAGACGATGTCGAAGACCCGCAGCGCGTCCAGCCCGCGGAAGATCGTCGCCACGATCAACGCCGGCGCCACCAGCGGCAGGGTCACCTTCCAGAAGACCTTCACGGGGTTCACCCCGTCGATCTTCGCCGCTTCATAGATGTCGCGCGGGATCATCTGGAGCCCCGCCAGGATCAGCAGCGCCATGAACGGCGTGGTCTTCCAGATGTCGACCAGCATCACCGCGATCATCGCCGTGTCGCTAGACGCGATCCACGCCACAGGCCGGTCGATCAGGCCGAGCGTCATGCCGAGGTCGTTGATCACCCCGAACTGGTCGTTGAGCATCCAGCCCCACATCCGCGCCGAGACGATGGTCGGGATCGCCCAGGGGATCAGCACGGCGGCGCGCACCCAGCCGCGGCCCGCGAACTCCTGGTTCAGGACCAGCGCGATGGCCATGCCCAGCACGGTCTCGACCGAGACGGTGACCAGCGCGAAGCGCACGGTGTTCCAGACCGCATTCCACCAGTCGGCGGAGGCGAGCAGCCCGAACCACTCGCCGTCCCCGTCGCCGTAATCGAACCACTCGAGGTAATTCTTCAGCCCGTACCACTGCGCGCCGGGCAGATCGCTCAGCGAGGCGTCGGTGAGGCTGAACCAGATGGTGCGGAACAGCGGCCAGCCCGCCACGAAGGCCAGCACCGCCAGCATCGGCAGCAGGAACAGCGCCGCCGAGCGCAGCCGCTGCGCCCGCAGGCGCGAGCGGCCAGGCGGGGTCCTGGGGGCGGGCGGCCCGCCCCCGTCCTTGGCGCGATCGGTCACGCGGACGGCCTTACCAGCCCGACCCCTTGATCCGCTCGAGCCGCGCCGCCAGGCGCTTCAGGCTCGCGGCCCCCGGGCGCTCGCCCGAGAGGGTCGCATGCACCGCGTCCCAGAACTCGTTCGAGACCTCGTTGTAGGCGCTCTTGGTGGGCGCGGACGGCCGGGGCACGGTGTTGAGGAAGATCTCCTTCCACTGCGGGATCGAGGGCTGGGCTTCGGCGATCTCGGGATCCTCGTAGAGCGCCTCGATGGTGGGCAGGCGGGTGATCTCGATGGCGCGGGTCTTCTGCGCCTCCTCGCCGGTGAGGAACATCACCAGCTCGATGGCGGCCTCCTGGTTCTCGGAATAGGCCGACACCGCCAGGTTCCAGCCGCCCAGCGTGGCGGCCGAGCCCGCGCCGCCCGAGGGCAGGGGGGCGATGGCGAACTTGTCCTTCACCGCCGAATCCTCGCCCTGGCCGAGCGCCCAGGCGTAGGGCCAGTTGCGCATGAAGGCGGCGTTGCCGGTCTGCCAGACGCCGCGGCTCTCCTCCTCCTTGTAGGCGAGCACGCCCTGGGGGGAGATCGTGCCGATCCAGCCCGCGGCGACGTCCAGCGCCTCGGCCGCCTCGGGGTTGTCGATGGAGATGGTTCCGTCCGGCTCCACGATCTGGCCGCCGCCGTGGGACATCACCCACTCCAGCGCGTCGCAGGTCAGGCCCTCGTAGGCGGCGCCCTGGAAGACGAAGCCGTGGAAGTCCGAGGCGCCCTCGCCGCGCTCGCCGTCCTGGATGGCCTTGGCCTGCTCGGCCATCTCCTCCCAGGTCTGCGGGGGCTCGAAGCCGTATTTCTCCATCAGGTCGGTGCGATAGAACAGGGCGGGGGCGTCCGAGAACATCGGCATCGCCACCAGCTTCCCCTCGACCGTCTGGGACTGGATGATCGAATCGAAGTGTTTTTCGACTTCACCCTCGGCGGCGGCGGAGAGGTCGACGAAATGGCTCGCGAGCTGCGGCGCCCAGACGACGTCGGTGCGGTAGACGTCGATGTCCGAATTCCCCGCCGACAGCCACAGCCGGTACTGGGCGAACTGGTCGGTGGTCGAGGAGGGCATCTCCACGATCTCGACCGTGTGCCCGGTCATCTCCTCGAACTTGTCGAGGTTCATCCGCAGCACCTCGTTGTCGCGGCCCACGGGGCCGGAGACGATCGAGAGCTCCGCGGCGAAGGCGGGACTGGTCAGCGCGACGAGCGCGGTCGCCAGCGCGAAGGGACGGATGGGGCGGCTCATGCGGCGGGTCCTCCTGACGGCGGGGCGTCGGGTCGGGCCGGCGCTCCTGTCCAGATCTCGAGTCACGACGGGCCCGGCCCGAAGGGATCTCCGCCCCGGCGCCGCCGCGCATGTGCAATGCGCGTAAACATGAAGGCCCGCCCGGCGATGTCAAACCGCCCTCTGCAAGAGCATCCCGGCAGGCGGCGCCCGCAATATGGGCGCAGGCCAGCGGCGGAAAGGCTTCCGCGCTGATTCCGGGGTTTCCGTCTGACGGGGAGGTTTCCGCGAAATGGGATCAGGGCGGGAGCCGCAGGCGCAGGCGCGCTCGGCCGGTTCGCGGGTCGGACGGCCCTGCGGGAGGGGCGACGCCGCCGTGCGGCCTTCGCCGACCGCCCCGGCGCCGTCATCGGCCCGGGCAGGTCCTGGGAGACTCGGCCCCGGCCGGGGCCGCGCGCGTCCCGGACGCCGCCAGGGTCGTCCCGAAAAGAAAAGCGCCGGCCGGGCGCTGGGCCCGTCCGGCGATGGGCGGATCGGCCGGTCCGGCAGGTGCGGCCAGGGAGGGAGGTCCCGAAGCCGCCCGGTCCGAGCGTCGCGACTGCACAGGGAGGAGCAGGCGCTTTGCGATCCGTTGGTTCCCTTACTAACTCCCGACCGACCGCCCGGCAAGTGTTCTTGACGCGTCCTTCGACCGCAGCGCACCTTGCGCCCGACAGACGGCGGACGCCCCCGCGATCCGCCCGCCGCGATGGGAGGAGACCCCGCCATGCCCCTGCATCCGTTCATCGAGGTCATGCTCGAGAGGCTCGCCCAGATGCCCGGCCTCTCGGACCAGCCGCCCGAGGCCGGCCGCGCCCAGATCGCCGCCGGCCGCGAGGCGGTGGGCGAGGGGCCGCGGATGCACGAGGCGCGCGACCTTTCCATCCCCACCCGCGGCGGGGAGATCCCGGGCCGCCTGCTGGTCCCCGCGGCCGAGCCCGGGGGGCTGGTGGTCTATCTCCACGGCGGCGGCTGGGTGCTGGCCGACATCGACGACTTCGACGCCCTGGGCCGGCAGCTCGCCAGCGACAGCGGCTGCGCGGTGCTGATGGTCGACTATCGCCTGGCGCCCGAGCACCCGTTCCCCGCCCCGCTGGAGGACGCCGAGGACGGGGTGCTCCACGGGGCCGAGCTCGCCCGGACCGCCTTCGCGCGGCCCCTGCCGCTGGCGGTGGCCGGCGACAGCGCGGGCGCCAACCTCGCCACCATCGCCGCCCGGCGGCTGAAGGGGCGGGTCGAGATCGCCCTCCAGGCGCTGATCTACCCGGTGACCGACTGCGACTTCGAGCGGCCCTCCTACCGCGAGCGTTCGGAGGGGATGCCCCTCAAGCGCAAGGACATGGAGTGGTTCTTCGCCCACTACGCGCCGCCCGAGGCCTGGGCCACGCCCGACATCTCTCCGCTGCGGGCGAGGGACCTCTCGGGCCTGCCGCCGGCGGTGGTGACGCTCGCCGAATACGACGTGCTGCGCGACGAGGGGCTGGCCTACGCCCGGGCGCTGGAGGCCGCGGGGGTGCCCGTCACCCTGCGCGAGGCGCCCGGGCTGACCCACGGCTTCATCCGGCTGCACAACCTCTGCGCGCCGGTGGCCGAGGAGCTCGCCGCGATCGGCCGCGACATCGCCCGCGCCTGCGAGGCCGCCCGCGCCGAGGCCTGAGGCCCCGCAGGACGCGGGGCCCGCCTCGCGTCCTGCGCTCACGTCCATTTCAATTGCCCTAGCGGCGCAACGCTCCAAGTTGCGGGTCGCGGGAACACGCCCGCGATCATGAGGGAGATCGAGATGGACCGCACGCGGCGCGAAGCGATGAAGCTGGGGGCGGCGGCGCTCGCAGGGATCGGCACGATCGGGATCATGCCCTGGCGGGCCAGGGCCGCCGGCGACGCCTACGCCACCGACGGGGGCGAAATCGGCATCCACCCGGTCGCGCACGCCTCCTTGGTGATGACCACGCCCGGCCCGGTGATCTACGTCGATCCGGTCGGCGACCCCTCCGCCTACGCCGACTTCCCCGACGCGGACGTGATCCTGATCACCCACCAGCATGGCGACCACTACGCGCCCGAGACGCTGGCGGCGCTGGCCGCCCACAACGGCGCCCGGCTGATCGTGAACCCCGCGGTGATGGAGATGCTGCCCGCCGACCTGAAGACCCGCGCCACCGCGGTCGCCAACGGCGAGACGGCGGACGCCGCCGGCATCCCCTTGCGCGCCATCCCCGCCTACAACACCACCGAAGGGCGGCTGCAGTATCACCCCAAGGGCCGGGACAACGGCTATGTCCTCGAGATCGACGGCAAGACCGTCTACATCGCCGGCGACACCGAGGACATTCCCGAGATGCGCGCCCTGACCGGCATCGACATCGCCTTCGTGCCCTTCAACCTGCCCTACACGATGACCGAGGAGCAGGCCGCCTCGGCAGTCGCCGAGTTCAGGCCGGCGGTGGTCTATCCCTACCACTACCGCGACTCCGACCTCGACAAGTTCGAGACCGCCCTGAAGGCCGCCGCCGACGGGGTCGAGGTGGTCCGCGGCCCCTGGTACTGAGCCCGGGCGCCCGGCCTCCGGGCGCCCCGCAGAGCGACGAGGCGCGCCCCCTCCGGGGCGCGCCTTTGCTTTCGGGCGGGCGGGGCCGCCGGCGCCGGCGCGCTCAGGCCAGACCGGCGAAGCAGCTCTTCGCCCAGTCCAGGAACGCCTCCAGCCGGCGGGAGACGAAGCGGTCGCCGGCGTGCAGGGCGTTGAGCGGCATCGCCTCGGGCGGCGAGCCGGGCAGCACCTCCACCAGCGCGCCGCGGGCGAGATCCTCGGCGAAGCGGTAGCGCGGCGCCTGCACCAGCCCCAGCCCCTGCAGCGCCAGCGCCGCGGCGGTGTCGGAGTTGTCGGTGGCCACCGTCGCGGGCAGGGCGCGGGTGCAGGTCCTGCCGTCCACCACGAACTCCAGCGGCAGCACGTCCCCGGTGCGCGAGGAGACGAAGCCCACCATGCGGTGCCCCTCCAGGTCGTCGACATGGCGCGGCGTGCCGTGCCGCGCGAGGTAGGCGGGGCTCGCGCAGGTGATCTCGGGCAGCTCCCCCAGCCGGCGCATCCGCAGGCTGCTGTCCTGCGGCCGCCCCGCCCGGATCGCGCAGTCCACGCCCTCGCGCACGATGTCGGCCAGCCGGTCGCCCTGCGAGAACGACAGGGTCAGGTTCGGGTGGCGGGCCAGGAACTCCGGCAGGCGCGGCGCCAGGAAGGTCCGCGTCAGCAGCCCCGGCGCCTCGATGCGCAGGTGTCCCGAGGGGCTGCCGGCGAAGCGGCCCAGCGCGTCCTCCACCTCGGCCAGGATCCGGCGGGCGCGGCGGTGGAACTCCACCCCCTCGGGCGTCGGGGCCACGTGGCGGGTGGTGCGGGCGAGCAGGCGCACGCCGGTCTCGCGCTCCAGCGCCTGGATCGCCTGGGTGGCCGAGGACCGCGCCACCCGCAGCTCCCGCGCCGCGCGGGCGAAGCTGCCGCCCTCCACGATGCGGACGAAAAGTTCGAGGCGGTCGAGACGGTCCATGCCCGATCATTCGCCTGAGCCGAATTATGATGTCAATCCTGAGCGGATTGTTCCGCATGAGCCGCCGGGCCAGATCTCCCCCCAAGGCAGCAAGGAGCATCCCATGACGCATCGCCAGCCCGTCGCCCTCGTCACCGGCGCCTCCCGCGGGATCGGGGCCGAGATCGCCCGCCGGCTCGCCGCCGACGGCTTCGCCGTGGCCGTCCACTACGTCCGCTCGTCCCGCGCCGCCGAGGCGGTGGCCGCCGAGATCCGCGCGGCCGGCGGCCGGGCCGAGCCGGTGCAGGCCGACCTCGCCGACCCCGCCGCCGCCGCGGCCCTGTTCGCGGCCGCCGAGGCCGCGCTCGGCCCCGTCCACGTGCTGGTCGCCAACGCCGGCATGATGGCGCTGTCGCCGCTGGAGGCGCTCTCCGACGCCGATCTCGAGGCCCAGCTCGCCCTCAACCTCGCCGCCCCCCTGCGCCTGATGCGCGAGGCGGCGCGGCGCCTGCCGCGGGGCGGGCGCATCGTCGCGCTCTCCTCCTCCGTGGTGGGGCTGAGCCAGCCCGGCTACGGCGTCTATGCGGCCACCAAGGCGGGGCTCGAGGCCGCGACCCGCGTGCTCGCCAAGGAGCTGGGGCCGAAGGGGATCGCGGTGAACGCGGTCGCCCCCGGCCCGGTCGCGACCGAGCTGTTCCTCGAGGGCAAGAGCGACGAGCTCGTCGCCCGCATCGCCGCCATGAACCCCGCCGGGCGCCTCGGGGCGCCCGGCGACATCGCCCCGGTCGTGGCCTTCCTCGCCGGGCCCGACGCCGCCTGGATCAGCGGCCAGACGATCCGCGCCAACGGCGGCGTGGTCTGACCGCCGCCCCCCTCCCAAGGAGACGCCCCATGCCCTTCGTGAACATCAAGACCCCCGAGGCGGCGCTCAGCGCCGAGCAGAAGGCCGAGATCGGCCGGCGGGTGACCGCGCTGATGGTCGAATACTTCTCCGAGGCCGCCCGCCCGCACACCATGGTCCTGATCGAGGAGGTGAAGGACGGCGGCTACTATCGCGCCGACGAGACCTTCGTGATCCCCGGCCCCTGGCGCGCCGGCTGAGCCGGGGGCCCGGCCGGCGCCCGCAGGTGAAGAACCCGCCGGCCGGCCGCCCCGGCCGGCGGGCCCGCCTGTCTCAGCGCCCTGAAAGCCGCCCGATCCGCTCCAGCATGATCTCGGTCGAGCCGTCGGCGAAGCTCGCGGCCTGCATCCCGGCCATGTGGCGGGCGAACATCGAGCGCTCTCCCAGCCCCGAGGCGCCGTGGGCGTGCAGCAGCTCCGGCACCCAGCGGTTCGCGAGCTGGATGCCCACGTATTTCGCCTGCGCGGCGATGAGCTGGGTGTCCTCGCCGGCCGAATGCGCGGCCTCGGCCTTGCGCACCAGGGCGCGGGCGGCCGCGAGCTCCGCCTCCGCCGCGGCGAGCCGCCAGCGCCAGCCCTGCTTCGCCTCCAGCGCCGCGCCGAAGAGCGGCCGGGACCGCCCGTAGGCGGCGGCCGAATCCAGCCCCGCGTCGACCATGCCCAGGCACATCGCCGCCACGTAGATCCGCGCGCCGTTGATCTCGGTCAGGATCTGCTTGAAGGCCGTGCCGGGCTGCGAGATCACCGCCTCCGGCGGCGCCTCGTAATTCTCCAGCCGGTAGCCGCCCAGGCCGTTGGCGAAGATCCCCCAGCTGCCCGAGCCCTCGACGCGCGCGAACCCCGGCTTCTCCGCCTGCACGAGGAAGGCGGCGATGCCCGCGGCGTCGCCGATCTCCCCCGTCTGCGCGAAGCAGATCGAGGTCGAGGCGTGCTGCGCGTTGGTGATCCAGGCCTTCTCGCCGTTCAGCACCCACGAGCCGTCGTCGCGCAGCCGCGCCGTGGTGCGGATCGCGGCGAAGTCGGAGCCCGCGCCCGGCTCGGTCAGCGCCGCGCAGCCGGTGGCCTCGCCGCGCAGCATGGGCGCGACGCGGCTCTGCGCCAGCGGGTTGTCGGTCAGCCGCGCCAGCCGCCAGGCGGTGTTGTGGGTGTTCAGGATCGCCATCGAGAAGCCGAAGCAGGCGCGGGCGAACTGCTCGGCGATCTCCGACTTGCACGCGAAGGAGAGGCCCAGGCCCCCCAGCGCCTCGGGCACCTGGATGCCGGCGAAGCCCGCCTCGGCGGCCAGGCGCAGGGCGTCGAGGTCTGCGCGCCGCTCGCGCTCGCAGGCTTCGGCGGCGGGGACCAGCACGTCGTCGGCGAAGGCGCGCGCCTTCGCCACCAGCGCCTGCTCGGCTGCGGTCAGGGTCATCGCTCATCCTCCCAAGTTGCGCGCAGAGGCGCCTGTTGGAGGCCGCCGGGCGGCCCCGCGCGCAGCCTAGGCGCCGACCGGCCGCCCGACAAGCCGGGCCGCCGCGCGCCGGCGCGCTTCGCTTCCCGGTTGACGGATCGCCCCTGCGCCCTCACCCTGTGCGCGAGGGAAACGTGGGGCGCGGTCCTGCAGGGGAGCAGGATGGCCCGACTGACGGTGACCGGCGACGACGACGCCGACCTGCTTTACCTGTCCGCGGGCTTCGGCCGCGACGGCGCAGGCGAACTCAGCGACGATTCCGCCACGGCGCGCTACGAATGGACCACCGCCGCCGGACGCGCGGCGACGGCGATCGGCCCCTCGGGCGCGATCTCGGTGAACCTCTCCGACAGGCCCTCCGGCCGGGCCGAGACCCTGACGCTCGCGGTGACCGAGGGCACGACGCTCTCGGTCGAGGCCGACCGGCCGTCGATCCGCGTGGGTCTGCTGGCGGGCGACGGGCCGCCTGGCGCGGCCTTCGACCACATGCTCGCGCGCGAGGACCGGTTCCGGGTCGACGGGGCGGGGGACGTGCGCCTGTTCGGCGACGCGGTCATGGCGGTCGACGGCGACCGCGGGCGCGCGGACGTGTTCCTGTTCGCAGGGACCGGCGGGCGGCAGGCGGCGGGGGACTTCTGGCTGGTCCCCGCGACGGTGTTCCAGGTGCGGATGGGCGACGACGACCTGCGCATCGAATCCCGCGGCGCGGTGCAGGTCTGGGGCGACGTCGCCTCGACCGTCGACAAGGTCGACTATGACGCCGCGCTCCTGCGGGCGGGCGACGACCGGCTGGACGCCCGCGACGCGCTCGAGGGCGTGCGCCGCCCGGACGCGCCGGTGCTGGTGGGCGACGTGGGCCACCTGGGCCGCGGCTGGCTGCTGCGCGGCGGCGACGACCTGCTGATCGCCCCGCGCGAGGCGGCCGGGGCGCTGGCCGGCGACGTGCTGCTGGCCGACGGTCTCTCGCGGCTCTACTGCGGCGACGACGTGCTGCGCGGCGGGCGGGGCGACGACCTGCTGTTCGGCGACGTGCAGGACGTGCTCGAGCCGCGGCTGCACCTGCGCCCGGGCGCCGACCTGCTGCGCGGCGGCCGGGGCGACGACGCGCTCTACGGCGACGCGCGCGAGGACGGGCCCGAGACGGTGCTGCTGGGCCCGCGGGCCGCGGGCGGCGACCGGCTCTACGGCGGCGCCGGGCGGGATCTCGCGCAGGGCGGCTGGGGCGACGACCGGGTCTTCGGCGGCGGCGGCCGCGACCGGCTGCACGGCGAGCATGGCGACGACCGGATCCGCGGCGACGGCGGCGCCGATCGTCTGTGGGGCGGCCGCGGGAACGACCGGCTGGAGGGCGGGGGCGACGACGACCGCCTGCTCGGCGCCGCGGGGAACGACCGGCTGTTCGGCGGCGCCGGCGCCGACCTGCTGCACGGCGGCGCCGGGCGCGACCGGCTGGCGGGCGGCGAGGGGGCGGACCGGTTCCTGCTGCGCGGCGGCGGCGGGCGGGACGTGGCGGTGGACTTCGACCCCGCGCGCGACTGGCTCTCGGCGCCGCGTGGGCTGGGCCCGATGCAGGTCGAGGAGACGGCGCGCGGGATGCTGATCTCGGTCCGCGGCGCCTCGATGCTGCTGCTGGGCGTGGACGAGCGGGAGCTGGACCGCGCCGACCCCGACTGGCTGGGCTGAGGGGCGCGAGGCCCTCCGCCCGGGAGCCGGACCGGGCCGGACCCATGAAGCCCGGGCGCGCCGGGGCTGGACCGCCGCCCGACGCCGCCGCCCGCAGAGGCGCGGCGCTTCACCGCCTCCGAGACGCACGGCGCTGAGTTCAGGGCGCTGCGTCGAGGAGGCCGGCTAGCTCAGGCAGCTGCGGCGGCTGGCTCAGGCGGCGAGGCGGCGGGCGGCGCGGGCGCGGGCGGCCTCGCCGAAGGCGCGGTAGACGGCCTGGCCGACGGCGCTCTCCCAGGCCATCCACTCCACGTGCCACTGCGCGCCCAGCGCGAAGCCCGGCGCGTCGCGGATCGACAGCGCCTCGGGCGTGCCGTCGGGGGCCGTGCCCTCGATCACCACGCGGGGGCCGGTCTCCATCACGCCCTGGCCGTGGAGCGTGTTGGTCATCGCCTCGGTCACGCCGAGGATGCGGTGGAATTCGCCGCCCTTGAGGAACTCGACCTTGTGGCGGAGCGCGAACTTCTCCTCGACCGTGCCGTCGGGGGGCATGCGGTGGTTCATGCGCCCGGGCAGGTCGCGGATCTCGGGGTGGAGCGTGGCGCCGAAGGCGACCGCCATCTCCTGGAAGCCGCGGCAGATGCCCAGCACCGGGGCCCCGGCCTCGACGGCGGCGCGGATCAGGGGCAGCGAGACGCCGTCGCGCTTGGGATCGAAGGGCTTGTGGGCCTCGGTCTCGTCATGGCCGTAGTGCGAGGGGTGCACGTTCGCCCGCCCGCCGGTGAACACGAACCCGTCGCAGGCGTCGAGCAGGTCGGGGACCGACAGCGCCTCGGGCAGGGCGGGGATCACCAGCGGCAGGCAGTCCGCGGCCTTGGCCACCGCCTGCAGGTTCATCTCGCCCGCCGCGGACACCGGGAAGGTGTCGTTGATCATGAAGGCGTTGGCGATGACCCCGATCACGGGGCGGGAGGCTCTGCCGGGCATGGGCTCTCGGAGTTCCGGGTCCTGGAAAGCCCGCGTCGGCGCCTGAGGGGCCGGGCGCGGGCCGTTTCGTCGCTGAACCGTCAAGATACCCAAGCCCGGACGCGACGTCGAGGCGCCGTCCCGCCGCGCCCCCATGGCCGCGCGCCCGCGCCCTCGTCCCCGCGCCGCCGTCCGGCGCTTGACCGGGATCAAGGCGCGCCGGCGCCCGGCGCGCGAGGGTCCGCGCCACCCCCCGGGGGCGGACCCTCGCAGGGGGTCGCCCCCGGGCGGGCAGACACTCAAGGGAGACCCAGATGTCCCACGTTCCGCACGAACTTTCCGAGGCCCTTCCGGACCTCGCCTCCCGGCTCGCCGAGCGGCGGCGCGAGGATCCGCGACTGGCGCGGCTCTCGGACGACTACCACGTGCTGAACCGCGAGATTCACCGCGCCGAGACCAACGTGCAGCCGATGGAGGACCTGGCGCTGGAGGCGCTGAAGAAGAAGCGCCTGGCGCTGCTGGACGAGATCCGGGGGATGCTGGCGGCCTGACCCGGGCCCGCGGGGCGGCCGCGCCCCGCCCCGGACGCGGCAGGCCCCGGGGCGACCCGGGGCCTGCCGCGCAGGCCGGCCCTCAGCCCGCCCGGCGCATCGCCTTGAGCTGGAGGCGGCGGCGGTGGAGCACCGGTTCGGTGTAGCCGGCGGGCAGGGTGCGGCCCATGAACACCAGGTTCCACGCCGCCGCGAAGGCCGGGCCGTGGAAGCCCGGGGCCATGGGCGTGTAGTCCGCATCGCCGGCGTTCTGGCGGTCGACCACCTCGGCCATCCGCTTCATCGTCTCCATCACCTGGTCCTCGCTCACCACCTCGTGGCACAGCCAGTTGGCGATGTGCTGGGAGGAGATGCGGCAGGTCGCGCGGTCCTCCATCAGCCCCACGTCATGGATGTCGGGCACCTTCGAGCAGCCCACGCCCGCGTCCACCCAGCGCACGACATAGCCCAGGATCCCCTGGGCGTTGTTGTCGAGCTCGGCCTGGATCTCCTCGGCCGACCAGTTGGGCCGGTCCGCCAGCGGCACGGTGAGGATGTCCGAGAGCGTCGCGCGGCGCCCCCCGGCCGCGATCCCGGCCTGCACGGCGCGGGCGTCGACCTTGTGGTAGTGGGTCGCGTGCAGGGTCGCGGCCGTCGGGCTGGGCACCCAGGCGCAGTTGGCGCCGGCCCTGGGGTGGCCGATCTTCTGCTCCAGCATGTCGGCCATCAGGTCGGGCGCCGCCCACATCCCCTTGCCGATCTGCGCCTTGCCCGCCAGCCCGCAGGCCAGGCCCACGTCGACGTTCCAGTCCTCGTAGGCCTTGATCCAGGGCTGGGCCTTCATCTCGGCCTTGCGCACCATCGGACCCGCCTCCATCGAGGTGTGGATCTCGTCGCCGGTGCGGTCGAGGAAGCCGGTGTTGATGAAGGCCACCCGGTGCTTCGCGGCCCGGATGCACTCGGCGAGGTTCACGGTCGTGCGCCGCTCCTCGTCCATGATCCCCATCTTGACCGTGTAGCGAGGCAGGCCCAGCGCCGCCTCCACCCGGTCGAAGACCTCCGAGACGAAGGCGGCCTCCTCGGGCCCGTGCATCTTGGGGCAGACCACGTAGATCGAGCCGGCGGGCGAGTTCCGGCCCGCCCCGCGCAGGTC
Source organism: Albimonas pacifica (assembly GCF_900113695.1). Classification (GTDB taxonomy): domain Bacteria; phylum Pseudomonadota; class Alphaproteobacteria; order Rhodobacterales; family Rhodobacteraceae; genus Albimonas; species Albimonas pacifica. Next base: position 52,881 of record NZ_FOQH01000014.1, read on the forward strand.
GTGCAGGGCGCAGAGCACGGTGCACATGGCGTCGAGCGCCTGCTCCGAGATCTCCTGCGCGCCGGGGCCGTGGACGGCGGGCGTCTCCATCAGCAGGCCCACGTTGCGCACCAGCATCAGCGCCCGGGCGCGCACGGCGAAGGGGGCGCCGTCGGGGCCGGTCGCCTCGAAGTCGTCGACGAGGGTGCGGGTGAAGGTCTCCCCGCCCTTGGACACCTGCTCGCTCAGGTCGCCCTTCATCAGGCCCAGCCAGTTGCGATAGGCCAGCGCCTTGTCCTCGGCGTCCACGGCCGCGACCGAATCCTCGCAGTCGATGATCGCGGTCAGCGCGGATTCGAGCTTCACGTCCGCGATCCCCGCCGGATCGGTCGCGCCGATCGCGTGGCTCCTGTCGATCACGATCTGCGCCAGCAGCCCGTTGCGCCGCAGCAGGACCGAGGCGGGCGCCGCGGCCTCCCCCGTGCAGCCCGCGAACTGGGAGGGATCGGCGAGCCCGGTCTCCCCCGCCGCGCCGTCCACGATCAGCGCCCCGCCCTCGATGCGGATCGCGCTGACGTCGGCCCACTTGCCCCCCGCCAGCGGCGCGCTCTCGTCGAGGAAGCCCTTGGCCCAGGCGATCACCCGCGCCCCGCGCGCCGGGTCGTAGCCCTTGCCCGCGGGCAGGTCCCCCAGCGCGTCGGTGCCGTAGAGCGCGTCGTAGAGGGACCCCCACCGCGCGTTCGCCGCGTTCAGCGCATAGCGCGCGTTCGTCACCGGAACCACGAGCTGCGGCCCCGCGATCTGCGCGATCTCGGCGTCGACGTTCTGCGTCTCGATGGCGAAGGGCTCGCCCTCGGGCACGATGTAGCCGATCTCGTCGAGGAAGGCGCGGTAGGCCGCCGCGTCCCAGGGCTTGCCCTTCGCCTCGCGGCACCAGCCGTCCATCTTCGCCTGGATCTCGTCGCGCCGGGCGAGCAGCGCGGCGCGTTTCGGGCCCAGCTCGGTCACGATGCCGGCGAGGCCTTCCCAGAACGCCTCCGACGTCACGCCGGAGCCGGGCAGCGCCTCGGTCTCGATGAACTGGTGGAGCGGGCGCGCCACGCGCAGGCCGGCGACGTCGATGCGGTCGGGCATTGGGGTGTCCTGAAACTGAGTCGTCCCCCGCACCATGACCGCGCCGGCCGCTCTCGACCAGCGGCTGCGGAGCGGGTTTTCATCTGCCGGAAGCCGCCCGGCCCCGCCCTGCGCCCGCGTCAGCCCCCGGGGGCGCTTGCGCCCGCCCTCGGGCGCTGCAAGTCTGAGGCGTTCGTAAGAGAGGAGACCTCCATGCGTCCGGACGCCCCGCAGCCGATCCGCCTCGCCGATTACACGCCGCCCGCCTGGCGCGCCGAGACGGTCCGGCTGGTCTTCGACCTCGCGCCGCGGGGCGCCAAGGTGCACGCGAAGATCCGTTTCATCCGCGGCGAAGGGCCCGAGGGGCCGCTGCGCCTCGACGGGCAGAAGCTGATGCTGATGGCCGCGAAGCTCGACGGCCGCGACGTGTTCCACGACGTGGCGCTGGACGCGGACGGCCTGACGCTGGCGGGCCCGCTGCCCGACGCCTTCGACCTCGAGACCACGGTCGAGATCGACCCCGAGGCGAACACCGAGCTCGAGGGCCTCTACCTCTCCAACGGCATCTACTGCACCCAGTGCGAGGCCGAGGGCTTCCGCAAGATCACCTATTTCCCCGACCGGCCCGACGTCATGGCCACCTATTCCGTCCGGATCGAGGCCCCCGCCTCGACCCCCGTGCTGCTGTCGAACGGCGAGCCGGGCGAGGCCGGCGCTCTGCCCGACGGTCGCCTCTTCGCCGAGTGGCACGACCCCTGGCCCAAGCCCAGCTACCTGTTCGCGCTGGTGGCGGGGAACCTGGTCGCCCACCGCGACCGCTTCACCACCGCCTCGGGCCGCGCGGTCGACCTCGGCATCTGGGTGCGCCCCGGCGACGAGAGCCGCTGCGAATACGCGATGGACGCGCTCAAGCGCTCGATGCGCTGGGACGAGGAAGCGTATGGCCGCGAATACGACCTCTCGGTCTTCAACATCGTCGCGGTGGACGACTTCAACATGGGGGCCATGGAGAACAAGGGCCTCAACATCTTCAACTCGAAATACGTCCTGGCCTCGCCGGAAACCGCCGGCGATCGCGACTACGAGCTGATCGAGGGCATCATCGCCCACGAATACTTCCACAACTGGACCGGCAACCGCATCACCTGCCGCGACTGGTTCCAGCTGTGCCTGAAGGAGGGGCTGACGGTCTTCCGCGACCAGCAGTTCTCCGCCGACATGCGCTCCGAGCCCGTCAAGCGCATCGACGACGTGAAGATGCTCCGCGCCCGCCAGTTCCGCGAGGATGCGGGGCCGCTGGCCCACCCCGTGCGGCCCGAACAGTTCATCGAGATCAACAACTTCTACACCGCGACCGTCTACGAGAAGGGCGCCGAGCTGATCCGGATGCTGCACCTGATGGTGGGCCCCAAGGCCTACCGCCAGGCGCTGGATCTCTATTTCGAGCGGCACGACGGCCAGGCCTGCACGATCGAACAGTGGCTCGACGTGTTCCAGACCGTGACCAACCGCGACCTGACCCAGTTCAAGCTGTGGTATTCGCAGGCCGGCACGCCCCGCGTCACGGTCTCCGAGGGCTGGAAGCCCGGCAAATACACGCTCACGCTGCGCCAGGACGTCCCCTCCACCCCCGGCGCGCCCTCCAAGAAGCCGATGGCGATCCCCGTCGCCTTCGGCCTGCTGGGGCAGGGCGGCCGCGAGCTGGTGGAGCCCGGCGTCCTCGAACTGACCGAGCCCGAGCAGACCTGGACCTTCGATCTCGACGAGCGTCCGGTCCCCTCGCTGCTGCGCGGCTTCTCCGCTCCGGTGATCCTCGACCGCCGCTCCACCGCGGCCGAGCGCGCCTTCCTGCTCGCCCACGACAGCGACCCGTTCAACCGCTGGGAGGCCGCCCGCGCCATGGCGCTGGAGGCGCTGATGGGGGCCGAGCCCGTGGCCCCCTTCGCCGAGGCGCTGCGGCTCGCCATCGCCGACGCCGATCTCGACCCCGCCTTCCGCGCCCTGCTGCTGACCCTGCCGGGCGACGACGAACTGGCGCGCGAGACCTGGGCCCGCGGCCGCCAGGCCGATCCCGACGCCATCCACGCCGCCTCCGAGACCGCCAAGGCTGCGCTCGCCGAGGCGCTGGAGCCGGAGCTGCGCGCCCTCTACACCGCGATGGAATCGCCCGGGCCCTACTCCCCCGACGCCGCCGCCGCCGGCCGCCGGGCGCTGCGCAACGCCTGCCTGGGCCTGCTCTCGCGCCGCCCCGTGGGACCGTCGCTCGCCGAGGCGCAGGCCAAGGCGCCCAGCATGTCCGAGCGTCTGCCGGCCCTCGCCGCCCTCCTCCACGCCGGCGCCCCCGCGGCCGAGCCGGCGCTGGCGGCCTTCGCGGAGGAGTGGAAGGCGGACCCGCTGGTGATGGACAAGTGGTACCTCCTGCAGGCCACCACCCCGCGCGAGGGCACGCTGGCCCGGGTGAAGACGCTTTCCGAGGATCCGTCCTTCGCCTGGAAGACCCCCAACCGCTTCCGCTCGCTGGTGGCGGCCTTCTCGACGAACCACTTCTGCTTCCACGCCGCCGACGGCTCCGGCTACCGGTTCCTGGCCGACTGGCTCCTGAAGCTCGATCCCCTCAACCCCCAGACCGCCGCCCGCGTCGCCGGCGCCTTCGAGACCTGGCGGCGCTACGACGACGCCCGCCAGTCCCTGATCCGCGCCGAGCTGGAGCGCATCGCCCGCGCCCCCGCCCTCAGCCGCGACCTGACCGAGATCGTCACCCGCATGCTCGGCGCCTGACCCCGCCCGCCGCGAGCGCTCCGCAGGGCCCCCCTCGCGGAGCGCCTGTTTCCCGGAGCCGTCCGTCGCTGATGCCGATCAGAGCGACTCGGCCCGGGCGGTCAAGGATCGCGAAGCGACCGCGCTTGCGCGGCTCGTCCTTGACCGCCCGGGCCGAGTCGCTCAGGCATCTTCGGCGACGGGCGGATCCGGGGAACAGGCGCGGCCCTGTTTCCGGGTGAGTTCAGAAGCGCCCTCTTGCCCCCCTGACCGCCCCCGGCCATCCTCCCGCCCAACCAACAGGGAGGAGGCCCAAGTGCTCCAGATCGACCCCACGCTGTTCACCGACGAAGCGATTTCCGCCGAGACCCGCGCGTTCCTCACGAAGATCGAGGCGACGCTGGCCGAGTTCCCGGCCACCAACGAGGTCCCCGTCGAGCTCACCCGCAAGGCGCGCGAGGAGGGCCGCGGCCTGTTCCCCATCGACGGGCCGCTGGAGGGCTCGGAGTGGATGGACTATCCCGGCGGCCAGCGCCGGGTGCGCGTCTCGCTGCCCGAGGGCGAGCCGCGGGGCGTCTACCTGCACATCCACGGCGGCGGCTGGGCGCTGGGCTCGTCGAAATACAACGACGGCGAGAACCAGCGGCTGGCGAAGGCCTGCGGGATCGCGGTCTGCTCCATCGAGTATCGCCTCGCGCCCGAGCATCCCTTCCCCGCCGGCCCCGACGACTGCTTCGCCGCCGCGAAATGGGCGATCGAGACGGCGCCCTGGGGCGACGTCCCCTATTTCATCGGCGGCGAGAGCGCGGGCGGGCATCTCTCGGCCGTCACCCTGCTGCGGCTGCGCGAGGCCGGGCTGCTGGAGCGCATCAAGGGCGCGGTGCTGACCTACGGCTGCTACGACATGCGCATGGCGGCCTCGGCGCGGAACTGGGGCGGGCGCAAGCTGATCCTCAACACGCCGGTGATCACCTGGTTCGCCGAGATGTCGATCCCGGATCCGGCGGACCGCGAGAACCCGATGTTCTCGCCGATCCTCGCCGATCTGACGGGGATGCCGCCGGCGCTGTTCTCGGTGGGCACGGCGGACCCGCTGCTCGACGACACGATGACCATGGCCGGGCGCTGGGTCGGGGCGGGCAACCGGGCCGAGATGGCGGTCTACCCCGGCGGCATCCACGCCTTCGACGCCTTCTCCGACCTCGGCATCGCGCGCGGCTACGCCCAGCGCAAGACCGCTTTCCTCAACGGCCTGCTGACCCCCTGAGCCCGGGGGCCGGATCCGGAACGCCGAACGCGCGCCCCGGGGCCTCCGAGGCGCGCGTCCTGTCCTGGGCTCCGGCGCCGCGGCGGCCTTCGCCCCTCGCGCGCCGCAGCCAGGCCCGCCCGCAGGGCGCCTGTAGACCGCTTGCGGCAGGGGGCGGCTGCGGCGAGGGCCGGCTTCTCCGGCCCGCAGGCGCCCTGCGGGCGGGCCTGGGTCGGGGGCGGGCGTTGTCGCCTCGCCCCCGGACGGCTCAGACGTCCATCGCCTCCAGCTCGCCGATCATCCGGTCGATCAGGCCGAGGCCCTTCTGCCAGAACTCCGGGTCGGTGGCGTCGAGCCCGAAGGGCGCCAGCAGCTCCTTGTGGCCCTTGGAGCCGCCGGCGGCGAGCAGGTCGAAATACTTCTTCTGGAAGCCCGGCTCGCCCTCCTCGAACACCGCATAGAGCGCGTTCACCAGCCCGTCGCCGAAGGCGTAGGCGTAGACGTAGAAGGGCGAGTGGATGAAGTGCGGGATGTAGGTCCAGTAGTTCTCGTAGCCCTCGGCGAACTCGAACGCCGGCCCCAGGCTCTCGGTCTGCACCGCCATCCAGATGCGCCCGAGGTCCTCGGCCGTCAGCTCGCCCTCGGCGCGGGCGGCATGCACCCGGCACTCGAAGTCGTAGAAGGCGATCTGGCGCACGACCGTGTTGAGCATGTCCTCGACCTTGCCCGCCAGCAGCGTGCGCCGCTTCTTCGGGTCGGTCTCGGCGTCCAGCAGTTTTCTGAACGTCAGCATCTCGCCGAAGACCGAGGCCGTCTCGGCCAGCGTCAGGGGGGTGTTCGACAGCAGCTCCCCCTGCTCGGCGGCGAGGATCTGGTGGACCCCGTGGCCGAGCTCATGGGCGAGCGTCATCACGTCCCGCGTCTTGCCGAGGTAATTGAGCATCACATACGGATGCACGTCGGTGACGGTCGGATGCGCGAAGGCGCCCGGCGCCTTGCCCGGCTTCACCGGCGCGTCGATCCAGCCCTTCTCGAAGAACGGCTGCGCGAGCGCCGCCATCTTCGGATCGAAGCCCGCATAGGCGTCGAGCACCATGGCCTTCGCCTCCTCCCAGCCGACCTTGCGGTCGGGCTCGTCGGGGAGCGGCGCGTTGCGGTCCCAGTGCTGCAGCTTCTCGAGGCCCAGCCACTTCGCCTTCAGCGCATAGTAGCGGTGCGAGAGCCGCGGATAGGCCGCGACCACCGCGTCGCGCAGGGCCTGCACCACCTCAGGCTCGACGTGGTTCGCCAGGTGCCGCGCGGTCTGGGGCGTGGGCATCTTGCGCCAGCGGCACTCGATCTCGTGCTCCTTGGCCAGCGTGTTGGTGATGCGGGTGAAGAGGGGCAGGTTCTGCGCGAACACATCCGAGAGCGCGGCGGCCGCCGCGGCCCGGCGCGAGCGGTCGGCGTCCGACAGCAGCGTGAGGGTGGATTCCAGCGGCAGCGGCTCGTCCTCGCCCTCCACATGGAAGGTCAGGCGGGCCATGGTCTCGTCGAAGAGGCGGTTCCAGGCGGTGGCGCCGACGACCGACTGGTCGTGCAGGAATTTCTCCAGCTCGTCCGACAGCTGGTAGGGGCGGTAGGCGCGCACCCGCTCCAGCCAGGGGCGGTAGCGGGCGAGCGTGGGGCTCTCGCCCGCCATCTCGTCCAGCTTTTCGTCCGACAGCCGGTTGATCTCCAGCGTCAGGAACACGATCGGCGCGGTGATCTCGGTCACCTCGTTCTGGCGGTCGCCCATGAACTTGGCGCGCGCCGGGTCGGAGGTGTTCTGGTAGAGGCGCAGGCCCGCGTAGCTCATCACCCGGCCCAGCTTCTGCTGCAGCGCCTCGTAGCGGGCGACGGCCCAGCCCAGCTCGTCGCCGGTGAGGCTCTCGAGCTTGCCCTCGTAGTCCTCGGCGAGCTTGGCGGCCTCCTCGCGCGCGGCGTCGAGATCGGCACGCAGGGCCTTGTCGTCGGGGCCGACGTAGAGGTCGTCGAGGTTCCACTCCGGCAGGTCGCCCAGCGGGGTCGCGCCGGACGTCGCCTCGGCTGCGTCGCGGAGCGGGAGCGGGCGGGGCGCGTGGATCATCGGGCAGGTCCTTTCGGATGGGTCGGCCGGGGCGCGGCGGCGAAGCGGCGGCCGCCGGCCGGAAATATGCGTCGCGTCCAGACATAGACGCGCGGGATGCGGGACGGAAGGGCGGGGCGCGCAGGGGCCGCGGGGGCCGGGCGCGCTAGAGGTCGATGGAGGCGGGCGGCTCGCCGCCTTCCCCGTCCGCCTCCGGGCGCGCGCCGGGGGCCGCGTCGGGGGCAGCCTCGGGGGCGGCCTCGGGGTCGAGCTCGGCCGAAGGCTCCTTGCGCGGGATCAGGATGTCGCCGTTGGGCAGCATCTCGGGCGCGCCGTAGTCGTCGAGCATGGCGACGGCGTCGCGCATCCGGCGCAGGGCGGGGCCGAGCTCCTCGCGCAGGCGCTCGATGGCCTCGCGCGCGGCGCCGGTCATCTCGTCGAGGCCGGGGATCTCCGGCAGCCAGCCGTCGTCCTCGGCCAGGGGCGCGGCCGCGGGCGGCTCGGCGGGGGCCTGCGCCGGCTGGGCGGGGGCGAGCGCCGGGACGAGGAGCGCCGGCGCGGCGGCGACGAGGGCTGCGAGGGCCAGGGCGGGCCGGACGCGGCGGGGAACGGGGCGATGCAAGGTCATGACGAGGATGTGGGGCGCGAGGCCCGTTCCGCCAAGGCGCTCCCCGCGCGCGGCGCCGCGGGACGGCGCGCCGCGCCCGATCCGCGACGGCGGCGAGTCCCGCCGGCCGCGCGCCGCGGCGCGACGGCTGCGCCCGTGGGCCGGTTCCGCCCGCCGCGGCGGGGCGGGCGTCGCGCCCGTGGCGGGCGGCGCGGGCGGCGCGGGCGGCGGGGGCTGCGAGGGTTGGCGCCTGACGGCGCCGCCGCGGCGCGACGCGCGCGCCCTTGGGGAACGGCGGCGCTCGCCGCGGCCTGCGTCCGGAGCGGGCGCGCGGCGGGGGCGGCCGGGCAGAGGGCGGGCGGGCAGGGGGGGCGCAAAGCGAAACGCCCCGCGGCGAGCCGCGGGGCGTTCCTGTTCTGTCAGACCGTCCGGCGGGCCGTCAGGCCCGGCCGGTCAGCGCGATCACTCGGAGATCGCGATGGTGGCGCGACGGTTGCGCGGCTCGCGCACGTTGTCGCCGGTCGGAACCGCCAGCTCCAGCTCGGAGCGGCCGGCCTTGGTGATGGTGCCGGCGTTGACGCCCTCGGACGAGGCGCGGGCCAGGATGGCGCGCTCCACGGCGGTGGCGCGACGCTCGGACAGGCGCTGGTTGTAGGCGACCGAACCGACGGTGTCGGTGTGGCCGACGATCGAGACCAGCGGCGAGCCGTAGCCGGACAGCAGGGCGACGACCTCGTTGATCACCTCCTGAGCGGCGGCGGTGATGTCGGCGCGGTCGAAGCCGAAGTAGACCGTCAGGTCGCCGGCGGCGCCGATGCAGGCGGCGAGCGCCTCATCGTACATGGCCTTGGCGTCCTCGGCCGAGACGCACGCGTAGGCGCCCTCGACCAGCGACTCCAGGTACTGGTCCCAGTAGGCCTGGGCCTTGGCGCACGCCTCGGGGCGGGCGGCCTTGTTGGCGTTCACCGCCGCGACCATCTCGGAGTAGCCCGACGCGTCGACGCCGATCTCCTCGGGGGTCCAGGGGGCGACGCCGCCGGCGGCGGCGGCCTGGGACTTGGCCACGTAGGCGGTCGAGTCCATCCAGTTCACGTCGGTGCGCGCCGAGCGAACCGCCAGGGCCTGATACTCACGGGCCAGCGCGGCGTCGAAGGACGAGCCCTCGATGCTGGTCCCGAGGTAGTCCTCGGCCGTGAAGGTCCCGGCCAGGTTCGCGCCCGGCAGGTACGAGCAGCCGGCCAGAGCCAGCGCAGAGCCCGCCATGACAATCCGGGAAATGTAGTTCATCCCTCTCTCCGTCTCGGTTCGCCCGGCTGCGGCCGCCGGGACACTGTGGGGTTCGGGCGACGGCCTGACGGTTGGCACCCTCAGGGACCGGATCGCACGTTCGCGCTTGACGATCAACCTTTCAAAGCCGCCGCAAGCCACGCCCGTGCCGCAGATTTCACATCACGTCGCGTTTTAACAACACATTCGGGACTGAGGGATAGGTTCGCGGCGATTCTGTGGAAGACCGGGGCCGCGAAGGCGGCGGAATCCGCGTTTTCCGGACCGGGTGATACGGGAATGCCACATGAGGACACGCTTCGGAACTGGGGAATCGGACGCGTCGGCCGCGGACGTCCGCCTGCGGCTGGTCGGAACCGACGGCCATGTCAGACCCCTCGAGGAAATCGAATCGGAAACGATCCGCTTCGCCATAAACCGCTATGGCGGAAACCTTTCCGAGGCGGCGAGGCGCCTGGGCATCGGCCGCTCGACCCTCTACCGCCGGTTGGGCGGGGACGGCTGAGCCGTCGCGCGCCGCGACTCGCTCGGGACGCCGCGCCGCCTCCGCCGGCGTTGCCGCGGGGCGACGGGGGCGTCTAGGCTCGTCCCGGTCCACCGGCCCGTCGGAGCAGCGCCATGCCGCCATCCCCTGACCCGGGCGCCGCGCCCCGGCGCGCGCCGCTCATCCGCGCCCGCACGTCCGGATCCTCCGCCGGCGCCGAGGCCGAGGCCGCGCCCCCGGGCGCGCCCATGGCCGCGGCCGATCCCGGGAGCGCGCAGGCTTTCGGGCGAGGCGATGGTCCCGGGACCGCGCAGGAGGCGGTGCAGGAGCAACGTCCCGTGACTGCGGAGGCTTCAGGGCAGGAGAGCGGGCCTGCGACCGTACAGGCCGCCGGGCAGGGGGACGCGTCCGAGACTGGACGGGCGGCGGAGCATCGTGACGGGCCCGCAACCGCGCAGGGGACGGGGCAGGGGGACGCGCCCCCGGCCGCGCCGCCGGCGGAGCCCGGGGCCGGGCGCATCCGGCGCTTCGCCTGGTTCTCCTGGCTGGTGGCGGCGGCGGGGCTGTCGGTCTGCGCGCTGGCCTTCTCGCCCTCGCTGATCCCGCGGCCCTGGCCGTTCCAGGCGCTGCTGGCGGGGCTGTCCTTCGCGCTGGGCGCCTGGCTCGCGGTGGCCGTGCGCTGGGCCTGGCGCTGGCTGGAACTGCCCGAGCCCGCCCGCCTCGGCGCCCGGCGCGCCGGCCAGGCGCTGACCCTCGCCGCCGCCGCCGGCCTCGCCGCCGCGCTCTGGCGCTCGGCCGACTGGCAGAACGCCACGCGCGAGCTGATGGGCATGCCCCCGGTCGAGAGCATGTTCCACGTCCGCACCCTGCTGGCCGCCGCGGCGCTGGCGCTCGTGCTGCTGGGGCTGGGGGCGCTGCTCGCCTGGGGGCTGAAGACCGCGGCCCGGGCGCCGCTGCGGGTCTCGCAGCGGCGGGCGGCCTCGGCGGCGGGGGTGGCGGCCTTCGTGGCGCTGCTGGTCACCGCCGTCGACGGCACGCTGGTGCGCGGCGCCGTCGCCCTGATCGACCAGGTTCAGGCCGCCGTCGACGTCGCCGACCCGCCCGGCGCCCAGCCCCCGGCCGAGCCCGAACGCTCCAGCGGCCCCGGCTCGCTGATCGCCTGGGACGACCTCGGCCGCGCCGGCAAGCGCTTCGTCCACGAAGGCCCCCGCGCCGCCGACATCGAGGCCGCCAGCGGCCGCCCCGCCCGGCAGCCGATCCGCGCCTACGTCGGCCTGCGCGCCGCCGACGACGTCGAGGCGCAGGCCCGCCTCGCGCTCGACGAGCTGGAGCGGGCCGGCGGCTTCGAGCGCAATATCCTGGTCGTCGCCACCCCCACCGGCACCGGCTGGCTGCAGAACGAGGCGATCGCCCCGCTGGAATACATGCACGACGGCGACACCGCGGTGGTGGGGGTGCAGTACTCCTACCTGCAGAGCCCGCTGTCGCTGATCCTCGAGCCGGGCCTCGCCCAGGCCTCGGCCCGCGAGGTCTTCGCCGCGATCCACGCCCGCTGGCGGGAGCTGCCGGAGGCCACGCGCCCGCGCCTCTACGTCTTCGGCCTCAGCCTGGGCTCGCTGGGCTCGGAGGCGTCGCTGCCGCTCAACGCCTGGGTGCGCGACCCGATCGACGGGGCGTTGTGGGCGGGACCCACCTTCCGCAACCCGTTCTGGCGCCAGATCCGCCGCGACCGGGAGCCGGGCTCGCCCGACTGGCGGCCGGTGTTCGAGGACGGCGCGCTGGTGCGCGTGCTGGGCCCCTCGCGCCCCGAGGCGGCCTACGGGGGGCCGTGGGGGCCGCTGCGCATCGTGTTCATGGCCAACCCCTCGGACCCCATCGCCTTCTTCGAGGAGGCGATGTGGTGGCGCGAGCCCGACTGGATGAAGCCGCCCCGCGGCGCGGACGTGACGCCGCTGTTCGCCTGGCGGCCGCTGACCAGCTTCCTGCTGACGGCCGCCGACATGCTGTCCGCCGCCGACGCGCCCGCGGGCCACGGCCACGACTACGCCGCGCGCGACTACGCCGACGCCTGGGCCGCGGTGACGGCGCGCGAGGGCTGGGGCCCCCTCGACAGCGCCCGCATCGCCGCCCGGATCAAGGCGACCGACCCCGACGTCGAACCCTGAAGCGCGCCCCGAGGGACGCCCCGGGGGACGCCCTGAGGCGCGCCCGGCCCTCCCGCGCCCGTCCGGCCGGCGCGCCTCGCCGCTCCGGCGGGTCCCGGCGGGCGGACGCCCCGGCGGCGGCGCGACGAAAAAGGGCGGGACCTCGCGGTCCCGCCCTGCGGTCGTGCGCGGCCGCCGGCGCGGCTCACATGTTGGGATAGTTCGGCCCGTCGCCGCCCTGGGGCGTGGTCCAGTTGATGTTCTGGGCCGGATCCTTGATGTCGCAGGTCTTGCAGTGCACGCAGTTCTGGAAGTTGATCACGAACCGCGGGTTCGATCCGTCGTCGTCCGCGACCACCTCGTAGACGCCGGCCGGGCAATAGCGCTGCGCGGGCTCGGCGTATTTGGGCAGGGTCCAGGCGATCGGGATCTCGGGATCCTTCAGCTTCAGGTGGCAGGGCTGGTTCTCCTCGTGATTGGTGTTCGCGAAGGAGACGTTGGTCAGCCGGTCGAAGCTCAGCTTGCCGTCGGGCTTGGGGTAGTCGATGGGCTTGTAGTGGCGGGCGCGGCGGGTGGCCTCGGCGTCGGACTTGCCGTGGCCCAGCGTGCCCATCAGCGTGCCGCCGAAGAGGGTCGAGAACCACATGTCCACGCCGCCCAGCGCGAGACCGCCCATCAGCCCGTACTTCGACCACAGCGGCTTCACGTTGCGCACGGGCTTCAGGTCGGCCGCGATCGGGCCGGTGCGCACGTCCTCCTCGTAGGCCGTGACCTCGTCGCCCTGCCGGCCCTCGCCGATGGCGGCGAAGACGGCCTCGGCCGCGGCCTTGCCCGAGAGCATGGCGTTGTGGTTGCCCTTGATCCGGGGCACGTTGACCATGCCCGCCGAGCAGCCCAGCAGCGCGCCGCCCGGGAAGGTCAGCTTGGGCATCGACTGCCAGCCGCCCTCGGTGATCGCGCGGGCGCCGTAGGCGACGCGCTTGCCGCCCTCGAGCAGCTCGGCCACCGCGGGGTGGTGCTTCAGGCGCTGGAACTCCTGGTAGGGGCGCAGGTAGGGGTTCTGGTAGTTCAGGTGAACCACGAAGCCGATGAAGATCTGGTTGTTCTCGGCGTGGTAGATGAACGACCCGCCGCCGGCGTTGTCGCCCAGCGGCCAGCCCATGGTGTGGGTGACTGTCCCCTCCTTGTGCTTGGCGGGGTCGATCTCCCAGATCTCCTTCATGCCGAGGCCGTATTTCTGCGGCTCGCGGCCCTCGGCGAGGCCGTATTTGTTGATCGCCACTTTCGAGAGGCTGCCGCGCACGCCCTCGGCCAGCAGCACGTACTTGCCGCGCAGCTCCATCCCCGGCTCGTAGCCGTCGCCCGGCGTGCCGTCGGGGTTCTTGCCGAACTCGCCGGCCACCACGCCGACCACTTCGTCGTTCTCGCCGTAGACGAGCTCCGAGCAGGACATGCCGGGGAAGATCTCGACGCCGAGCGCCTCGGCCTGCTCGGCCATCCAGCGGCAGACGTTGCCCATCGAGACGATGTAGTTGCCGTGGTTGTTCATCAGCGGCGGCATCGGGAAGTTGGGGATCTTCACGTCCCCGTTCTCGCCCAGCAGCAGGAAGCGGTCGTCGGTGACGGGCGTGTTCAGCGGCGCGCCCTTGGCCTTCCAGTCGGGGATCAGCGCGTCCAGCCCGCAGGGATCGAGCACCGCGCCCGAAAGGATGTGCGCGCCGACCTCGGAGCCTTTCTCGAGCACCACGACGTTCAGCTCGTCTCCGCCCAGCTGCTTGAGCCGGATCGCGGCGCTGAGGCCGGCCGGCCCCGCGCCGACGATGACGACGTCGACGTCCATGGTTTCGCGTTCGATCTGGCTCATGTCTGGCTACCTCGTCTCGTGGCTCGTGCGCGGAGGCCGGGCCGCCGAAAGGCGGGGGTCCGCCGCCCGGCCCCGCCGGCGGATCGGCGGGAGCGGACGCAATTCTCTCGGGCCCCGGCGCGGGCCGGGGCAGGGTCGTCTCCGGGGTTAATGACCGCTCGGCAAGTCGTCAACAGGCTGCCGAGGGGCCAGCGCGCCCGTGACGCAACGGTGGGGCGAAGGGGCGCGGAGTCCAGTCCTGCGCCCCCGTGACGACGCGGTGCAGGGCGGGACGCGGCGCGCGCAGGCCGCGACCGAGACCCCGCTTCCGCCGACCGGCGCGGCCGGGTTAGGAAGGGTCCATGGACAACGAGGCGAACACGGGCGCAAGCGTCGGCGCAGGCGGGGGCGCGGGCGGCCCCCTGTGGCAGGCCGCGGGGCGCGAGGCGCTGCTGGCGGCGCTTGCCTTCCAGCTCGAATGCGGGGCGGACGAGCCCCTGTCGGAGACCCCCTGCGACCGCTTCGCCGAGACCGCCGCCGACCTCGCCGCGCGGGCCGAGCGGGCGGCGCAGGACGGCGAGGGGCGCGAGGGGGCCGGCGCCGCGCCGGGCGGGGCGGCGCGCTCCCGCCCGCCCACCCCGCGCGCCGCCCCGCCCGGCGCGGCCCCGGCCCGCGTCGGTCCCGAACCCACGCCGGAACAGGCCGCGCGCGAGGCGGCGGCGGCGTGCCGGACGCTCGAGGCGCTGCACGAGGCGATCCGGAGCTTCGAGGGCTCGCCCCTCAAGAAGGGCGCGCGCAACACGGTGATCGCGGACGGCCATGCCGCGGCCCGCGTGATGATCGTGGGCGAGGCGCCGGGGCGCGACGAGGATCGGCTCGGGAAACCCTTCGTCGGCCGGTCCGGCCAGCTCCTGGACCTGATGCTGGGGGCGATCGGGCTCGACCGCGCCTCGGCCGAGCCCGAGACCGGCTGCTACATCACCAACGTCGTCTACTGGCGCCCGATCGAGAACCGCCGGCCCGCCGGCGACGAGGTCGCGATGCTGGCCCCGTTCCTGGAACGCCACGTGGCGCTGGCGAAGCCGGAGTTCCTGGTGCTGATGGGCGCCTCCCCCGCCCAGGCGCTGCTGGAGACGACCATGGGCATCACCCGCCTGCGGGGGCGCTGGCGGGTCTGGAACGGGGTGCCCTGCCTGCCCACCTTCCATCCCGCCTACCTGCTGCGCCAGCCCGACAAGAAGCGCGAGAGCTGGCGGGACCTGCTGTCGCTGCGCGCCGCGCTGGACGGCGCGAAACCCTGGGAGGACCAGACATGACCCCCCCCGACGCCGACGCCTCCGCTCACGGCGGCCCTGCCGAGCGCGCCTTCATCCCGCTGCGCATCGCGGTGCTGACCGTCTCGGACACCCGCACCGCCGCCGACGACCGCTCCGGCGACACGCTGGCCGCGCGGATCGAGGCGGCGGGGCATTCGGTGGCCGCCCGCGCGATCGTGCCCGACGACCGCGCCGGGATCGCCGAGGCCCTGCGCGGCTGGATCGCCGACCCCGCCGTGGACGTGGTCATCTCCACCGGCGGCACGGGCCTGACGGGGCGCGACGTGACGGTCGAGGCCCATCGCGACGTCTACGAGAAGGAGATCGACGCCTTCGGGACGGTGTTCGCTGTGGTCTCGATGGGCAAGATCGGGACCTCCGCCGTGCAGTCGCGCGCCTGCGGGGGCGTGGCGGGGGGCACCTATCTCTTCGCGCTCCCCGGCTCTCCGGGCGCCTGCCGGGACGCGTGGGACGAGATCCTGCAGGCCCAGCTCGACTACCGCCACAAGCCCTGCAACTTCGTCGAGATCATGCCCCGGCTCGACGAGCACATGAGGCGCAAGTGACCCGCCATCCCGGCCCCCTCGGCCCCGCGCAGGGCGACCCGGACGAGGCCTTCGCCCTCGCCGCCCCCTGGGAGCGTCCGGGCGAGGAGGCCGCCGCCGCGGTCTACGCCGTGGACGAGGCCGGCCGCATCCTGATGCAGCTTCGCGACGACCTGCCCGGCCTCGCCGGCGCCGGGCGCTGGTCGCCCTTCGGCGGCGGCGTCGAGCCGGGCGAGACCCTGCGCGAGGCCGCCGTGCGGGAGTTCCTGGAGGAGACCGGCCTGCACCTCGCCCCCAGGGGGCTGGTCCCCTGGGCGCGCGCGATCTCGGGCCGGGCGAGCCGGATGCGCCTCTACACCTACCTCGCCCGCCTGCCGGCGCCGGCGGAGGCGATCCGGCTGGGCGAGGGCGCGGGCTTCGCCCTGTGGACCCCCCGCCAGATGCGCGCGATCCCCCTGACCCAGGCCCTGGCCGAGGCGAGCCTCGCGCTGGCCGGGCGCATCGAGGCCGGCACGCTTCCCCCGCTGGACTGAACCGCCTTCCGCCGCAGGGCCTCCCGACGCCGGTCGGAGCCGCGCCGCCCTGGGTCTCTCAAGGAAGATCGCCCCCGGGCTCGCCCGGCGGGACGCCGCCGCGCATTCGCCGCAGCAGGGGCCGGCGCTGGACGCGGCCGGGCGGGGGAGGGCGTGCGGATCGGGCAGGCCGCGCCCGCAACGCGCCGGGCGGAGGGCCCGACGCACGAGCCGCCCCGGACGAGGGCGCGGCCGCCCTTCTGGCCCCTCGCCGGGCGTCAAGCGCCAGGCGTCAGGCGACGCGCCCCACGTCCGGGGGCGGCGACGCGGAGCGGGGGCGGGCGGCGCCGAGGCGATCCGCCCCACCCCGAAACGCGAACCGCCCGCGCCGGGAAGGCGCGGGCGGGGATCAGGGTCGCGGCGGCGTCGAGCTTCAGCCGGAGACCGCGGCGGCGTCGGCGTCGCCCTTGGGCTCGTCGCTCGCCTGGGCCTCGCCGTCGGCGGGCTTGTCACGGCGGGTGCGGCGACGGCGGGCGCGGGGACGGGGCGCCTCCTCGGGCGCCTCGGGCGTCGCCACGAGGGAGGAGCCGTCGTCCGGGCCGTCGGACTCGATGGTCTCCATCCCGGCGGAGGCCTCTGCCTCCTTGGCGGCGTCGGACTTGCGGCTGCGCTTGCCGGCGCCCTCGGGCTTGCCGCCCTCGGCGCGCGGGGCGTCGTCCCGACGGCTTTCGGACCGGCTCTCGGCACGGCTTTCCGCGGGCGCGGCCTCGGGCTGCTCGCCGGACGGCTGGGGCTGGCGGCCCTCGTCGTCGTCGCGGCGGGCGTGGCCGTTCATGTGCGGCTGCTGGCCCGACGGCTGGTTCTGCTGCTGGTGCGCCTGCTGCTCCGCCTGGGCGGCCGACAGCAGCCGCAGGTAGTGCTCGGCGTGCTGCAGGAAGTTCTCCGCCGTCACGCGGTCGCCCGCGGTCTGGGCGTCGCGAGCGAGCTGCTCGTACTTGTCGATGATCTGCTGGGGGGTGCCGCGCACCTTCCCTTCGGGCCCCGCGCTCTCGAAGACGCGGTTGACCACGTTGCCGAGGCCCTTGGGCCGGTTGTTCTTGCCGCGGTTGCGGTTCGACTTCTGCGATGGTCTCATGTGCGTCCGGTTCTCTGCCCGATCCATGCCCAGCCGATCCCCCGTCCGGGGGCGTCGGCCGGTCACCGTGGCGGTTCGGGGCCAGAGACCCGCCTTCCGCGACTACGATGCGATTGGCTGTTCGTCACGCCCGCAGCCTGCAAACCCCTCGCGCAGGGGGCGTCTCCGACGAACACGACTGAACTTATATGCGCTTGGGGCCCCGGCGCAAGGGCGCGGCGCCCGGATTTCATTCAAAATCGCCCCGGATGCTCCGATGCGCGGCGGAATTCCAACGCGCGGGGCCGCTCGTCGAGGTCGCGATGCGCCGCCGCCAGCGCGAAGCCGCGCTCGGCGAAGATCGCGGCGACGTCGTCTTCCTGCCCGGCGCCGATCTCCAGGATAGCCCGCCCCCCCGGCGCCAGCGCGCCCTCCAGCCCCGCGGCGATGGCCCGGTAGGCGGCCAGCCCGTCGGCCCCGCCGGAGAGCGCGGCGAAGGGCTCCCAGCCGCGCACCTCGGGCTCCAGCGCCTCCACCTCCTGCTCGGGGATGTAGGGGGGGTTGGAGACCACCAGCTCGAAGCGCCCGCGCACCGCGTCGAACCAGTCGCCCGGCTGCAGGTCGGCGCGCCCCGCGACGCCCAGCGCCTCGGCGTTGCGCCGCGCGACCGCCAGCGCCCCGGCCGAGCGCTCGACGCCCAGCCCCGAGGCGCAGGGCCATTCCGCCAGCAGCGTCAGCAGGATGCAGCCGGAGCCGAGCCCCAGGTCGAGCACCCGCCGCGGAGCCGGCCCCGCCAGCGCGGCGGCGATCAGGGTCTCGGTCTCGGGGCGGGGGTCGAGCACGTCGGGGCCGACCTCGAAGCGGCGGCCCCAGAACTCGCGGCTGCCCATGATCTGGGACATCGGCTGGCGGGCGATGCGCTTGCCGAGGCCCGTGGCGAAGCGGGCGGCCTCGTCCACGCCCGGCGGCTCGTCGAGGCGGGCGGCGAAGGCCGCCGCCTCCAGCCCCGAGGCCCAGCGCGCCAGCAGCCGCGCGTCGCGGGCGGGATCGCCCACGCCGGCCTCGGCCAGCAGGCGGATGGCGTCCGACAGCAGGCCCGCGCGGGTGGCGCTCATGCCTCCATCTCCGCGAGCCGCGCGGCCTCGTCGGCCTCGGTCAGGGCCGCGACGATCTCGTCGAGGTCGCCCGCCATCACCTCCCCCAGCCGGTAGAGCGTCAGGTTGATGCGGTGGTCCGTCACCCGGCCCTGCGGGAAATTGTAGGTCCGGATCCGCTCCGAGCGGTCGCCCGAGCCGACCTGGCCCTTGCGCGCCGCCGCCCGCGCCGCGTCCGCCTCGCGCCGCTGCAGGTCGAACAGGCGCGCGCGCAGCACCTCCATCGCCCGGGCCCGGTTCTGGTGCTGGGACTTCTCGGAGCTGGTCACGACGATCCCCGTGGGCAGGTGGGTCAGCCGCACGGCCGAGTCGGTGGTGTTCACGTGCTGCCCCCCCGCGCCCGAGGCGCGCATGGTGTCGATGCGGATGTCCGAGGCGGGGATCTCGACGTCCGTCTCCTCCGCCTCCGGCAGCACCGCGACGGTGGCGGCCGAGGTGTGGATGCGCCCGCCGCTCTCGGTCGCGGGCACGCGCTGGACGCGGTGCACCCCGCTCTCGTGCTTCAGCGCGGCGAAGACGCCTTCGCCGCGCACCGCCGCCACCGCCTCCCGGATCCCGCCCAGCTCTGTCGCGCTCTCCTCCAGTAGCTCGAAGCGCCAGCCGCGGGCCTCGGCGAAGCGGGCGTACATGCGCAGGAGGTCGGAGGCGAAAAGCGCGGCCTCCTCCCCGCCCGTGCCCGCCCGGATCTCGAGGATCGCCGGCCGCGGGTCGGCGGCGTCGCGGGGCAGGAGGGCGCGGCGCATGGCGGCCTCGGCCTCGGGCAGGCGGCGGCGCAGCTCGGCCAGCTCCTCCTCCGCCAGGGCGCGCATCTCGGGATCGGCGAGCATCGCCTCGGCCTCGGCCTTCGCGGCCTCCAGCGCCAGGAAGGCGCGGGCCTGCTCGGCGACGGGGCGCAGCTCGGCGTAGTCGCGCGACAGGGCGGCCACGTCGCCCCTGCCCTCGGCGAGGGCGGCTTCGAGGTAGTCGAACCGGTTCAGGATCTGGTCGAGGGCGTCGCGCGCGATCATGGCGACGTCATCGCTCCCGGCGCCTTGGGCGTCAAGCCGGGGGCGCGCGGCGCAGGGTCCGCGAAAAGCGCTTTGGATCGGCCCCGCGCGCGCCTATCGTAGAGGCATGCGGAGGTTCCGACCGATCCTGGCCGCGCTCGCGGCCCTTGCGCTGCCCCCGACCGCCTTCGCGCAGTCGGGCTGGACGCCGCCGCCCGCCAAGGACGGCTTCGCCTATCCCGACTGCTACTGCACCAATCGCGGCGAGCGGGTGGAGATGGGCGGCCGGGCCTGCATCCGCATCGGCTCGGTCGAATACACCGCCGTGTGCGGGATGTCGCTCAACAACCCCGCCTGGCGGAAGGTCGAGGACGGCTGCGCGCCCCAGCCCGGCGCCTCACTGCTCGAGCGGCTTGAGCAGGCCGAGCCAGGTTGAGACCCGCTCCGCGTTGACCCCGAAGTCCGACTTGCCGTAGCGCGAGCGCGACCAGATCGCCAGCGTCGAGCCCCCCGCCGCCGGCAGCGCGCGCACCGAGACGTAGTCCGGGAAGCCGAACACCAGGCTGCGCTGGCGATAGGTCATGAAGCCCTCCGCCGGGTCGCCCGCGATCCGCTCGACCCGCGGCTGGGCCAGCACGGCGGCGTCGAAGGCGACCGCCAGCTCGTCGGGCGGCACGGAATAGCTGGGCGCCTGGCCGTCGGGCGTCCCCGCCGCCCCCTCCGGCGCCGCGCGCCAGGAGTTGTCGGAGGGGCCGACGTCGGCCGCCATCGGGTCCACGTGCCAGGCCGCGGGCGTGTCCGGCGCGAGCCGGATCGCCGCCGCGGCGCCGGCGGCCAGCACCAGCACCGCCAGCACGCCGCCCGTCAGGATGCGCGAGGGCATGCTACTGCGCCGCCTGGCCGGCGGAGGCCGCCTCGGCCCCCGCGTCCGCCTCCTGCGCGGCGCGCTCGGCCTCCAGCGCCTCGGCCTTCTGTTCCACCAGGTCCACGATGTGGTCGATCATCTCGCCGTTGCCGATCTTGTGATCCGCGACGCCGGAGAGATAGACCATGCCCGAGCCCGCGCCGCCGCCGGTGAAGCCGATGTCGGTCTCGCGCGCCTCGCCCGGCCCGTTCACCACGCAGCCGATGATCGAGAGGGTCATGGGCGTGGCCACATGCTCCAGCCGCTCCTCCAGCATCGCGACCGTCCTGATCACGTCGAAGCCCTGCCGCGCGCAGGAGGGGCAGGAGATGATGGTCACGCCCTTGTGGCGCAGGTTGAGGGACTTGAGGATCTCGTAGCCGACCTTCACCTCCTCGACCGGATCGGCCGAGAGGCTCACGCGCAGCGTGTCCCCGATCCCCATCCACAGCAGGTTGCCGAGCCCGATCGCCGACTTGATCGAGCCCGACACGCGCCCCCCCGCCTCGGTCACGCCCAGATGCAGCGGCGCGTCGGTCGCGTCCGCCATCGCCATGTAGGCCGCGGACGTCAGGAACACGTCGGACGCCTTCAGCGAGATCTTGTATTCGCGGAAATCGTTGTCCTCGAGCAGCCGGATATGGCGCAGCCCGCTCTCGACCATCGCCTCGGGGCAGGGCTCGGCGTAGCGCTCCAGCAGGTCGCGCTCCAGCGAGCCGGCGTTCACGCCGATGCGGATCGAGCAGCCGTGGTCCTTGGCGGCCTTCACCACCTCGCGCACCTTGGCGTCGGAGCCGATGTTGCCCGGGTTGATGCGCAGGCAGGCGGCGCCGGCCTCGGCGGCCTCGATGGCGCGTTTGTAGTGGAAGTGGATGTCCGCGACGATCGGCACGGGGCTGGCCGCGACGATGGTCTTCAGCGCCTTCGTCGAGTCCTGATCGGGGCAGGAGACGCGCACGATGTCGGCGCCCGCCTCGGCGCAGGCGCGCACCTGGGCGATGGTGCCCCGGATGTCGGTGGTCAGCGTGTTGGTCATGGTCTGGACCGAGATCGGGGCGTCGCCCCCCACCTCGACCTTGCCCACGCGGATCTTGCGGCTGGGGCGTCGGGCGATGTCGCGCCAGGGTCGGATGCTCATGCAGGTCGTCCTCGTCCGGTCGCGGGTCCTGGCCGCGCGACTCCATGGCCGGTCGCGCCGCAACATAGGCGCTCGCCCCGCTCCTGACGACCCCCATGCGCGCCGCAGCGGCGGCTTCACCGCTGCGTTCGTGCCCCCGCCCGTCGCGAAAGTTCGCGCCCGTCCGCGGCCCGGGCCTCCGGCTCGTTCGCCGCCGGACCCCGGCCCGCGGAGGGCGTCCCTCCGCCGCGCCCCGGCGCTTGCCTGCGGAATTGAAGCGCTCTTCCCTCCGGGGCAGGGTGAAGTCCGCTCCAACCGAAGGACCCCCCGATGTCAGACGACGGCGAGACGCTGGATTTCTCCGACCCGATGCAGCGCCCGCGCTTCGCCGGGATCGCGACCTTCTTCCGCCTCCCCTGGCAGGAGGATTTCGAGGTCTCGCCCCCCGACATCGGCGTCATCGGCGTGCCCTACGACGGCGGCGTCACCAACCGCCCCGGCGCCCGCCACGGCCCGCGCGAGGTCCGCTCCCAGTCCACGCTGATCCGGCGCATCAACCAGGCCACCGGCGCCAGCCCCTTCGAGGCCAAGCGCATCGCCGACCTGGGCGACGTGATCATCGCCAAACCCTACGAGCTGACCGGCGCCCATTCCGAGATCCAGCGCTTCTACGAGCGCGTCGTCGCCGCCGGCATCCGGCCCCTGTCCTGCGGGGGCGACCACTCCGTCGCCCTGCCGATCCTGCGCGCGGTGGCCAGGGAGCGTCCCGTCGCCCTGATCCAGATCGACGCCCATGCCGACACCGGCGACAACTACATGGGCTCGCGCTTTCACCACGGCGCGCCGTTCAAGGTGGCGACGGACGAGGGGCTGCTGGACCCGAAACGCTCGGTCCAGATCGGCATCCGCGGCTCCCTCTACGACCGCGACATGTGGAAGTTCTCCCACGACGCCGGGATGAAGGTCGCCTACATCGAGGAGGTCGAGGAGAAGGGCTGGCGCAAGGTCATGGCCGAGGCGCTGGCGTTCGCCGGCCCCGGCCCGGTCTACGTCTCGGTCGACATCGACAGCCTCGACCCCGCCTTCGCGCCCGGCACCGGCACGCCCGAGGCGGGCGGGCTGACCATGCGCGAGCTGATGGGCATGATCCGGATGCTGAAAGGGCAGGAGATCGTGGGCGCCGACCTGGTCGAGGTCTCGCCCCCCTTCGACGTCGGCGGGCTGACCGCGATGAACGGCGCCAACGCGATGTTCGAGCTGCTCTGCGTGATGGCCGAGTGAGCGTCCGGCGGCGCGGGGCGGAGGCGCCGCCGCTCCCTGCGGGGCGATCCTCCGCGTCGCGCCGCCCTCGATCCCCGTCGCGCGCGGCCTGCCGGGGCGGCGGAGCCGGGCTGCGGGAGGCGGGGCGATTCTCCCGCGGGGCCGTATCGCTCCGGGACAGGCCGCGCGACGCTGCGGCGCCCGTCCCGGGCGACGCCGGGGCGCCCGTCCCGGGCGACGGCGCGAGGGGCCGCGGCGCGAAAAACCCCGCGGCGTGTCGCCAGGGTCACGGGCCGCGCGGGCGGATTTCTTAACCCTGTTTTCACCAAAATCGGTTTGATTCCATGACTGGGCCCGGGTTTTAGCGCGCGAATCGTAAAATTCAGGGTAAGGTCCGCAGTGCGCGCGAACGGTTGCGGCTCTCGTGCGCGGCGACTAGAGAAGCGCGCGAACGCGTCACCATCTGCGGCAGGGCAGAGCAGGCGATGGACACCGACCACCCCACCGCGCTGCGCGGGTTCGATTCCTACGAGGTCCGGCTCGGCGACGAGCTTCGGGGCCACCGTGCGACGCTGGGCAAATCCTTGCTCGACGTGCAGCGCGAGCTCCGGATCAAGGCCTCGTATATCGATGCGATCGAGAACTGCGACGCGTCCGTGATCCCCAACAAGGGGTTCGTGCCCGGCTACGTGCGCGCCTACGCGCGCTATCTGGGGCTCGAGGCCGACCTGATCTACGCGCGCTTCTGCGCCGAGAGCGGATTCGTCGGCCAGACCACCCGCGCCAACACCCCCGGCGCCGCCCCCGCGGGCGGCTTCCGGCTGGGCGGCGGGCTTGGCGCCTCCGGCGCCGCCCCGCGGCGTCCGGCCGCCGACCCGGCGCTGTCGCGCTCCCATTTCGCCGCCCCCGTGGGCCGCGCCCGGCCGGTGGGTCTGGGCGTGTCGCTCTCGGACCTCGCCTCGGTGCTGGTGCTCGCCGGCCTGATCGGGGGCCTCGGCTACGGCGGCTGGGCGCTGGTCAAGGACATCCAGCGCGTCGACTTCGCCCCCTCGAACGAGACCCCGGTCACCGCCGAGGCGCCGCCCAACGTGGCGCTGCCCGGCTTCGACGCCCAGGCCGCCCCCGGCGGCTGGCCGGGCCTCGACGTCGCGCCGCGCCGCGACTGGGACCCCCGCAAGGAGGCCGCGCTGGCCGAGCTCTACGCCCCGCGCGAGATCGCGCCGCCGGTGGTGGAACTGCGCGACGGCCCGATCGCGGCGATCGACCCGTCCTCCTCGGGCCTCTACGCCGGCCCGCGCGTCGGCCCGCATGCGGGCGCCGCCCCGCTCGCCGTGGCCTCGGCCGAGACCGGTCCCCTCCAGGGCCCCGCGGCCCCCGCGACGGGGGAGGCGGCGAACCTCTCCGTGTCGCTGCCCGTCGCCTCCGCCCTCGCCGGCCTGCCGGCGCAGCCTCCGGCCGAGGCGGGCGCGCTGGTCGCCTCGGCGGGCGATCCGACCCTGCCGCGCCCCGCGCCCGGCGCCCCCGCCGCCGCGCTCGACGCGGCCGAGGGGGTGTGGCTGGTGGTCACCGATCCCGCCTGGGTGCAGGTGAAGGCCCGCGACGGCTCGATCCTGGTGCAGCGGATCATGGAATCCGGCGAATCCTGGCAGGTCCCGCTCGACGAGCCGGGGGCCGAACTGCGCGCCGGCAACGCCGGCGGCGTCTGGGTGCAGGTCGACGGCGCCCTGCACGGGCCCCTCGGGCGGCCCGGCGAGGTGGTCAAGCGCATCTCCCTCGCCCCCGCCCGCGTCGCCCAGGACTGGCCGACCGCCGGCGCGCCGCAGGCGATCTCTCAGAACTGACCCGGCGCCCGCGCCAGCCCGCATCCAGGATGAACGCGGCATGACCGAGGACGTCGTGGCTCCCGCGGCCGGACGTCGGGCGAAAACCGCAATCCGTTCAGGCGGATGACCGGGATTCGGGCCGCCCCGCGCCGCGCCCGGCGCCGGATTTCCGCCCCGAAGCCGCCCCGCGCCGAGCCCGAAATCGTCCCGGCTCGTCCGATTTCCCGCCCGAAAGCCGCCCTCTCGCCGCGTCATCGTCCTTGGCAGACGCCGCCCCGCACGGGCGGCGACGTCGGAGGGAAGCCGGAGCCCCGGCCGCCCGTGCGAACAGAGAGGACACCGAGATGACCCGTCATGCTCCCATCCTGCGCCGCGCCGCCCTGCCGCTGCTGGTCCTGGCCGGCCTCGCCGCCGCCGCCTGCGCGCCTGTTGCGCCCGCGGTGCCCGAGTCCACCGCCGAGCAGGGCATCTTCCTGACCCCGGCCTACCCGGACTACCAGAAGACCTACTGAGCGCGTCCCGGCCCCGCCGGAGCCGGTCCGACGCCCCGGCCGCGCCCCCGCGCGGCCGGGGCGTCCGCCTGTCCGGCCGGCGCGCGGCGCCGACGTAGAGTCATCCGCCGTTCAGCCTTGCGGCGAGGACCCCGTTGCCGCCAAGTGGCGACGGACCCGCCCGCGGATCCCGACCCGACGCTGATCAACGGACTGTTTTCATGACTCGATTTCCGGGCCTCGCCCACGCCCGCTCCCGTCGCCTCGCCGCGCTGGCGGCCCTCGCCCTGCTCGTCCCCGCCCTCTCCGCCTGCGCCGGGCGCGGCGCCGAGCCGGTGGCCGGCGAGAGCGTGACCAACGCCTACCGCATGGGCGGCATCCGCTTCGACAACGAGCGCGGCGACGAGAGCATCTTCTTCGCCGTCGCCCGGCTGCGCGAGGAGAACGGCATGACCGCGGTCTGCGGCGCCTACGGCATCAGCGGCGCGCGCGACTTCGCGATCTTCGGCATCGACCGCCTGCCGGCGGTGCTCGACCGCGTGCGGGTGCAGTTCGACGGCGAGACCTTCATGTGGGACGCCGCGCGCTTCAACGGTCCCCACCCGGTGGGCGAGATCAAGGAGATCATCGGCGTCTCCGCCAACTGCCTGCGGCTCGACCGGCCGTGGCAGGCGGAGTACGCCGACCGCGACAAGCTGGTGGTCGACATGCCCAACCGCATGTATTTCCTGGACTGAGCGCCCCTCAGACCACCGGCTCCGGCAGCTCGCGCCCCGCGAAGAAGGCGTCGAGGTTGGCCACGCACTTCATCCCCATCGCCTCCCGCGTCGCGCGGGTGGCGGAGCCGAGATGCGGCAGCAGCACCACGTTCTCGAGCGCGCGCAGCGCCTGCGGCACCTTCGGCTCCTCGACGAAGACGTCGAGGCCGGCGCCGGCGATGCGGCCAGCCTGCAGGGCGGCGATCAGCGCCGGCTCGTCGACCACGTCGCCGCGGGCGGTGTTGACCAGGTAGGCCTCGGGCTTCATCCGCGCGATCAGCTCGGCCGAGATCAGGTTGCGGTTCTCGGCCGAGGCGGGGGCGTGGACCGAGATCACGTCCGCCTCCGCCATCAGCTCATGCAGCTCGCGCCGCTCCGCCGGCATCCCGGGATCGACCTCGGAGCGGTTGGCGTAGAGGATCTTCATCCCGAAGCCGTGGTGCGCGCGCGCCGCCGTCGCCCGCCCGATGCGGCCCATGCCCACGATGCCCAGCGTGGCGCCGGTGGGGTCGCGGCCCAGAAGCTGGGTCGGCGTCCAGCCGTGCCACTCGCCCGCACGCACCATCCGCTCGCCCTCGCCGCAGCGGCGCATGGCCATCAGGATCAGCGACATCGCGATGTCGGCGGTGGCGTCGGTCAGCACGCCCGGCGTCGAGCTGACCCGCAGCCCCGCGGCGCGGGCCGCGTCGAGGTCGATGTGGTTGGTCCCCACCGAGAAGGTCGCCACCATCTTCGCCCGCGGCGCGGACCCGATCGCGGCCGCGTCGATGCGGTCGCCCACGGTGCACAGCACCGCGTCGGCCTCGGCGAAGGCCCGGGCCAGCGCGGCGCGGTCCATCTGCGCGTCGTCGGCGTTCAGCGCCGCGTCGAAGCGCGACGACAGCTCCGCCTCCACCGCCTCTGGCAGGCGGCGGGTGACGACGACGCGGGGTTTCTCAGGGGACATGCGGCGCTCCGGGTCCGGGAAGGGTCGGGGAGCCGCAGGCTAGGCGGGCAGGGGCCGCAGGGAAAGGGGCGCGCGAACGCGAAGGCCCGGCCGAGGGGCCGGGCCTTGGGGATTTCGGCGGGACGCGAGGGGCGTCAGGCGAGCGCGCTGCGCACCTCGGCCCCGCATTTGCACACGTCCATGCGGCCCGAGTAGCGGCGCTTGAGCTTGGTCATCACCGCGCCCATGTCGCGCAGCGAGCTGGCGCGGGTCTCGGCGATTGCGGCGGCGATGGCCGCGCGCATCTCGTCGTCCGACAGCGGGCGGGGCAGGAACTCGCGGATCACCTCCGCCTCCCGGCACTCTTCCTCGGCGAGGTCGAGCCGGCCGGATTCCTCGTAGCGCCGCACGCTGTCCTCGCGCTGGCGGAGCATCTTGACCAGAATCTCCTGGACCTCCGCGTCGTCCAGCGCGCCGCCCGCCTCCTCGTCGGCGGCGCGGGCCGCCTCGCGGTCCTGGATGGCCGCGCAGATCAGGCGAAGCGTGCTGAGGCGCGTCGCGTCCTCGGCTTCGGTCGCGTCGCGAAGGGCCGCGATGATGCGGTCACGCATGTAGGGCTCCCGTAGCGGGGATGAACTGGGCGCTCAACTTACCCCAAGCCGGCCGAGTCGCCAATGCGGCGAAAATTTGGCAAGCCTTTGATTTCATTCCGATCCTGCAATGCAGCATCCGAGTCGCACTCCGCACACGCCCGTGGACCGATTCCACGGGCCGTCGTCGTCGCCTGCTGCGCCCTCGGCCGCGTCTTCGGCCGGTCCCGGGGGCGGGTCGTCTTCTGCCGCCCGGGGCTGCTCGTCCGGGCTTTCGGCGGCGGGAACGCGCCGCCGCAGGGAGGGAGTGTAGCGCACCCGCGCGGCTTCGCCAGCGTCGGCGCGCGTCTCCCGGGCTCGCGGGGGCGCAGGCGCCCCCCGCATCGCCTGCCGCGGGGTCGTCTCTCGTCCGCGCCGGGGGCGGAGGAGGGCGCTTCGCCCTCGCCGCGCCTTGACGCGCCGCAGCGCCGGACATAGCTTCCGCGCGCTTCGGAATCCCCCGCAACCCGATCCCGCGGTCCGCCTCACCGGGCGGGCCCTGCAAGGAGGCCGCCATGTCGCCCGCGACCCCGACCGCCGCACGCCGCGACGCCGCCGATCTGCCCGTTCCGCCGGGCGCCACGGCCTGCATCGCGCTCTCGGACGGAACGGTCCTGTTCGGGCGAGGCTTCGGCGCGCAGGGCGAATCGGTCGGCGAGCTGTGCTTCAACACGGCGATGACCGGGTATCAGGAAATCATGACCGATCCCTCCTACGCGGGGCAGGTCGTGACCTTCACCTTCCCCCATATAGGAAACGTCGGCGCGAATTCCGAGGACGACGAGACCGACCAGCCGGTGGCGCTGGGCATGATCGCCCGCTGGGACCCGACCGCCCCCTCGTCCTGGCGCTCGGCCGAGCCGCTGTCGACCTGGCTCGCCAAGCGCGGCCGGATCGGGGTGGGCGGCGTCGACACCCGCCGCCTGACCCGCGCGATCCGCCTCAACGGCGCGCCGCATGTGGCCATCGCCCACAGCGCCACGGGCGACTTCGACCCCGCCGCCCTGGTCGAGAAGGCCCGCGCCTTCGCCGGGCTCGAGGGCGCCGACCTCGCCAAGGACGTCTCCTGCGCCCAGTCCTACCGCTGGGACGAGACCCGCTGGGCCTGGCCGGGCGGGTTCCCGAAACGCGAGGGCGTGGGCCGTCGCGTGGTCGCCGTCGACTACGGCGCCAAGCGCAACATCCTGCGCTGCCTCGCCTCCGCCGGCTGCGACGTGACCGTGCTGCCCGCCACCGCCACCGCCGAGGAGGTGCTCGCCCACGATCCCGAGGGCGTGTTCCTCTCCAACGGCCCGGGCGATCCGGCGGCGACCGCGGTCTACGCCGCGCCGATGATCCAGGGCGTGCTCGACAAGGGGCTGCCGCTGTTCGGCATCTGCCTCGGCCACCAGATGCTGGCGCTGGCGCTGGGCGGCAAGACCGTGAAGATGTCCCACGGCCACCACGGCGCGAACCACCCGGTGAAGGATCTCGAGACCGGCAAGGTCGAGATCACCTCGATGAACCACGGCTTCGCCGTCGACGCCCAGAGCCTGCCCGCCGGCGTGGTCGAGACGCACGTCTCGCTCTTCGACGGCTCCAACTGCGGGATCAAGGTCGCGGGCAAGCCGGTGTTCTCGGTCCAGTATCACCCCGAGGCGAGCCCGGGGCCGATGGACAGCCACTACCTCTTCGACCGCTTCGTCGCCTCGATGGGCTGAGGCCCCCCGGGGATCGAGATCTGCGGACCGCAGACGCAGGGCCGCCCCCCGACGGGGGCGGCCTTCGCGTTTTCGGTTGCAGGCGAGCCCGAGTTGACAGCTGTCAACTCCGGGGCGAGCTCACAGCGCCGGCAGGTCCAGCGGGTCGAGGATCGAGCGGCCGCCGTCCACGTCCACGATCTGCCCGGTGACGAATCCCGCGGCGGGGGAGGCGAGGAACAGCGCCGCCTCCGCCGCCTCGGCCGCGTCGCCGATCCGGCCGAGCGGCGTGGCGCGCACGATGGCGGCGCGGGATTCGGGTCTTTCGCGCAGCGACTCGCGCATCGCCGCCGTCATCAACGAGCCCATGGCGACCGCGTTCACCCGGATGCCCTCGGGCGCGAGCGCCACGGCCATGGAGCGGGTCATCTGCTCGATCGCCGCGCAGGCGACCGAGTAGGCGATGGTCTTGGGGGCCGCGCGCCGCGCCGCCACCGAGCTGAGGTTGACGATGGCCCCGGTCGAGGCGCCGGCCGCCGGCGCCTCGGTCGCCTCCTCGCGCTGGGCGATCATCCGCCGCGCCGCCGCCTGGCAGAGCTGGAACGAGACGCGCACGTTCAGATCGAAGCTCTTGCCGATCTCGGCGGCGTCCATCTCCAGCAGGTCGCCCGGCTCGATCACCCGCATGGCGTTGGCCAGCACGTCGACCCGGTCGTAGGCGTCGAGCGCCGAGGCCATCAGGTTCTGCACGCCCAGCGCGGCCGAGAGATCGGCGGCGAAGGCCTGCGCCTCGCCGCCCTCCTCCCGGATCCGCTCCACCGTCTGGGCCAGCGAGGCCTCGTCCCGGTCGCAGGCCATGACCCGCGCCCCGGCGGCGGCGAACTTCAGGGCGATGGCCCGGCCGACGCCGCGTCCCGCCCCGGTCACCACCGCGGTCTTCCCCTCCAGCGCCTGCGGCATGAAGCTCCCTCATCGCAGCCAGGTTCGGAGCGCACCCTAGCCGCGCGCGGGCCGGAACGGAACGCCCCAAACGGCGAGGCGCCGCCGCGACGCGCGAGGTCGCGGCGGCGCCCGGAGGGGGCGACGAAGGCGCCGCCCCGGGAGAGCCGGGGCGGCGGGGCGCCGCCTGGAGAATGCCGGGGGCGGCGGGGCGCCGCCTGGAGAATGCCGGGGGCGGCGGGGCGCCGCCTGGAGAATGCCGGGGGCGGCGGGGCGCCGCCCCCCGGGGAAGCCTCAGAGGACGAACCAGCTCTCGACGGCCGTGCCGCCGGTCGCGAGCTCGACGACGAGGTCGGCCGCGCCGTCGCCGTCCACGTCGCCCTCGATCCGCTGCACGCGGCCCAGGTCCACGGCCCGCAGCTCCCCCGCGTCGCCCGAGAA
This sequence comes from Albimonas pacifica, assembly GCF_900113695.1. GTDB lineage: Bacteria > Pseudomonadota > Alphaproteobacteria > Rhodobacterales > Rhodobacteraceae > Albimonas > Albimonas pacifica. The sequence goes on from NZ_FOQH01000014.1 coordinate 83,020, forward strand.
GGCGGCGTAGCCGATGAAGCCGAAGGCGTCGTCCTCGGCGCTGGAGGCGTCGGCGTCGATCCGGGCGAGGTGCACGAGGTCGCCCAGGCGCGCCCGGAAATCCTCGACCACGTCCACGACCTCGGCGTCCGGCGCCATGAAGACGAAGCGGTCCGCGCCCTCGCCGCCGATCATGCGGTCCGCGCCGCGGCCGCCGACCAGCCGGTCGTCGCCGTCGCCGCCGTCCATCGCGTCGGCGCCGAAGCCGCCGGCCATGCGGTCGTTCCCGTCGCCGCCGAACATCCGGTCGGCGCCGCCGCCGCGGTAGAGGACGTCGTCCCCCCGGCCGCCGCGCATCACGTCCTCGCCGCGCCCGCCGTCGAGCGTGTCGTCGCCGGCGTTGGCCTTGAGGATGTCGTCCCCGTCGCCGCCCTCGAGCGTGTCGTCGCCGCCGTAGCCGATGATCGTGTCGTCGCCGCCCCAGCCGGCCAGGAGGTCGGCCGTGGGGCCGCCGAGGATCAGCTCGTCCTCGTCGCCGGGGGCCTCGACCTGTTCGGCGCCCACGAACTCGTGCAGCACGTAGATCGCGGCGCGGTGGTCCTCGACGGACTGCGCCCAGTCGTTGACGCCGGCCGAGGTTGCGGGAACCCGCTCGTAGCCCAGCCCGTCGGGCGTCAGGGCCAGCGCCTCGTCCACCCAGTCGACGCCGCTGCCGACGTCGTTGATGCCGTCGCCGTTGCGGTCCCGGCCCCAGGCGAGGTCGTAGAGCGTGCGCGTCACCGCCTCGAGGTCCGAGGGGTCGCCGTCGATGTCCTGGTACCAGCGCACCCAGACGTCGCCGAAGGTCGCCTTGCGGTCGTAGTCGAAGGCCTCGCCGCCGTCCTGGAGGAAGCTGTAGTAGTCCACCGTCGTGGTCGGGCCGGAGCTGTCGACCTCGTTGACCTCCATCAGCGTGTGGGCGGTCAGCACCGCGTCGATGTCGACCGGCACGAACTTGTTGAACACGCCCGCCAGCAGGCCGGTGGGGTTCCAGCCCGTGGCCAGCAGGTCCTGCAGCTTCGCAGGCAGCTCGGAGGCGTTGGCCTGCGCCTCGGTCCACGAGGTCGCGCCGCCCGCCGTCATGATCAGCTTGTAGAGGGCCAGACACTCCCGCGGGCTGTCGATCAGCACGCCGTCGACCGCGATGCGCCCGCTCGGGTCGGCCGCGATCTCGGTCCCGGCCTCGATCTTGCCGAGCGCCTCGTCCAGCGCGTTCTCGACCACCGAGTCGGGGGAGCGGATGATGTTCGCCCGCTCCAGCTCGACCTCCTGCACGTAGGGCTCGAGCGCGGGGGGGACTTCCCAGTCGCCCTCGGTCCCCTCCACCAGGTGGATGGGGAACAGCTCGCCCGTCTCGGGGTTCCAGCCGATCGGAATCGGCTGGCCGTTCTCGTCCAGCACGGGCGCGCCGTCGCCGCCGCCGTCCGACGGGTCGAAGTCGCGCGTCAGCACCCAAAGGTCGCCGTAGAGGTCGCCCGTCCCGCCGGAGCCGCCCGAGCCGTGAGAGGCCGTATCAACCATGATCCTCACCATCATTTTTCGGGACGCCGTCGCGGGTCCCTTTGGCTGCATCCTGCCGACGGCGGCGAGTCGCGCCTTGATTCATGTCAAAACCGGAATGTGTTTCCCGGAAACCGTGCGGGCAGGGGGCGGAGGGGGGCGGCGACCCTTGCCATCGCGGGCCGGCGGGAGTGTATTCGGGGCCAAGCCTGTCCAGGGAGGACGCCCATGACCTCGCCCTTCGCCCTCGGTCTCGAGCGCAACCGCGCCAACCACCGACCCCTCACGCCGCTGAGCCTGCTCGACCGGGCCGCCGACGCCTTCCCCGAGCACGTGGCGGTGATCAACGGCGACGAGCGACGCTCCTACGCCGAGCTGCGGGCGCGCGCGCGCCGGCTGGCCTCAGCGCTGGAGGGGATGGGGATCGGGCGGGACGACGTGGTCTCGGCGCTCTTGTTCAACACGCCGGCGATGCTGGAGTGCCACTACGGCCCCGCGATGATCGGCGCGGTGCTCAACGCGGTGAACACGCGGCTGGATGCGGCGGGGATCGCCTTCATCCTCGACCATGCCGAGGCCAAGGTGCTGATCGTGGACGCCGAGCTGGTCCCGCTCGCGAAGGAGGCGCTGTCGCGCGCCTCGGTCAGCCCGCGGGTGATCGCCTATCGCGACCCGGCCGCGCCGGAGACCCATGAGGCCGCCGGCGACTGGGAGGATTACGACGCCTTCATCGGCGCCGGCGATCCGGGCTTCGAGGGGCCGGGGCCGGGCGACGAGTGGGACGCGATCGCGCTGAACTACACCTCCGGCACCACGGGCGATCCCAAGGGGGTGGTCTACCACCACCGCGGCGCGATGCTGCTGGCCACGGGGAACGTGATCCATTCCGGCATGGGCCAGCACCCGGTCTACCTGTGGACGCTGCCGATGTTCCACTGCAACGGCTGGTGCTTCCCCTGGACGATCTCGGCGAAGGCCGGGACGCATGTGTGCCTGCGCGCGGTGCGCGCGAAGCCGATCTTCGAGGCGATCGCCGAGCATGGCGTGACCCACATGTGCGGCGCGCCCATCGTGATGTCGACGCTGCTCAACGCGCCCGAGGCCGACAAGCGCCCGCTGCCCCATGCGGTCGAGTTCCTGACCGCCGCCGCGCCCCCGCCCGAGGCGACGCTCGCCGCAATGGCCGAGGCGGGCTTCAAGGTCACCCATGTCTACGGCCTGACCGAGGTCTACGGCCCCGCCGTGATCAACGAGTGGAAGCCCGAGTGGGACGCCCTGCCGGCGAAGGAGCAGGCCCGCCTGAAGGCCCGCCAGGGGATCCGCTACGCAGCCCTCGAGGCGCTGGACGTGCTGGACCCCAGGACCATGGCCCCGGTCCCCGCCGACGGCGAGACCATGGGCGAGGTCGCCTTCGCCGGCAACGTCGTGATGAAGGGCTACTTCAAGAACCCCTCCGCGACCGAGAAGGCGCTGAAGGGCGGCTGGTTCTGGTCCGGCGATCTGGCGGTCAAGCATCCCGACGGGTGGATCCAGCTCAAGGACCGCTCGAAGGACATCATCATCTCGGGCGGCGAGAACATCTCCTCGATCGAGGTCGAGGAGACGCTCTATCGCCACCCCGCCGTCGCCATGTGCGCGGTGGTGGCCCTGCCGGACGAGAAATGGGGCGAGACGCCCTGCGCCTTCGTCGAGCTGCGCGAGGGGCGCGAGGCGACGGAGGCGGAGATCGTCGCCCATTGCCGGGCCGAGCTCGCCCACTTCAAGGCGCCGCGCAAGGTGATCTTCGGGGAGCTTCCCAAGACCTCCACCGGCAAGGTTCAGAAGTTCGCCCTGCGCGAGCAGGCGAAGGCGATGGCCGAGCGCGGCGCCGCCTGAGCCCGCCCGCGGCGGCGCGCGCCCCGCGGTCCTGCGCGGGACGCGGGGCGAACAGGGCAGGGGGGCCGGCCGGATGCGCGAGCGCGACGAGGACCAGGACGAGGACGCGCCCCCGGGGCGGCTGGGGCGGCTGCGCCTGCGGCTCTATTCGCAGCTCGATTCCGACGGCTGGCATGGCGAGCTGATGTCGCCGCTGAACTCGGCGGTGGCGGGGATGGTGGCGCTGTCCTGCCTCGCCGCCGCCCTGCTGACCGAGCCGGCGCTGGCGGGGCTGCATCCCTGGCTGGTGCGGCTGCTGACGGTCTGCGCGGTCTTCTTCACCGTGGAATTCGCCGGCCGGGTCTGGGTGAAGCCCGAGAGCCCGCACTGGCGCGCGCTGGGCTGGCGCTCGCTGCGGGGGCCGACGGGGTGGCACGCCTCGCTGGACCTGCTGGCGCTGGCGGGCATCTGGATCGAGGTGGCGACGGGGGCGGGCTACGGCCTCTCGGCGATGCTGCGGCTGCTGCGGCTGCTGAGGGTGTTCGTCTCGGGGTCCGACACCGCCATGGCGCGGGCGGCGCGGGAGGTGACGCGCGCGGTGCACGAGCGGCGGCTGGAGCTGGCGGTCAGCTTCACGGTGGCGGGCCTGGTGCTGATGGCGGCCTCCATCGCGATGTACGTGGCCGAGCGGGCGGTGCAGCCGGAGGTCTTCGGCTCGATCCCGCGGGCGATGTGGTGGTCGGTGGTGACGCTGACCACGGTGGGCTACGGCGACGCGACGCCGGTGACGGCGGCGGGGCGGGTGATCGCGGGGCTGACGGCGCTGTTCTCGGTGGCGCTGGTGGCGCTGCCGGCGGGCATCATGGCCGCGGCCTTCTCCGACGCGCTGCAGCGTGCGCGGCGGCGGCGGGACCCCGACTGAGGCCGACCCCCGGGCCGGGGCCGGCCGGGCAGGGCGGGGGCGCCCCGGCCTCCGCTCAGCTTCCGGGGCGCGGGGCCGGGGGCGTGTCGACGGGGCCCTGGGCCACCGTCCGGGCGCCGGGCTTGGGGGGCGCGTCGGGGGCGGGCGCGGGCGTCGGCGAGGCCACGGGCGCGGTCGCCGCGAGGCGCAGCTCGGCCTCTCCCGGCGCGTCGCCGTTGCCTTCCTTCAGCGCGGTCACCACCCGGGCCAGATGCGCGAGCTTGGCGCCGTCGCGCATCGAGGAGCTGTCGAAGACCCCCAGCGAGGCGATGGTGGCGCGCTGGTTGATCTCGGTGAAGGCTCGCCAGAAGCGCTCGCCCAGGATCGGCACCGCGTTGCGGCCCTTGTCCTCGACCAGCACGTAGAGCGTGTCGCCCACCTGGCGCGACTCGACGATCTTCACCGCCGAGGCGTCGCCGCCGAGACCGGCGGAGGTGCGCCCGTCCTCGGAGCGCAGGAACGCCTCGAGCGCCTTGAACCCCGCCTCGGGCGCGCTCTCGAACAGGGGCTGGGCGCCGATGGAGAGGGTCACCAGCCCGTCCACCAGCGCCGGCTGGGCGATGGGCTGGTCGGGGGCGGCGTCGGGCGCGGTCAGCGCGTCGGCGGCGCCGGCGAGCGCGCAGTCCTCGATCAGCACGAAGGCCGCGGCGCCCTGGGGGCGGACCGAGTCGGGGTCGACGCAGAAGCCGGTGGGGGGCGTGATCACCACCGTCCGCCCGCCCGCCTGCACCGCGGCGGCGGCGTCGGCGGGGGGCGTCTGGCCGGGCTTGGGCGCCCCCGGCGGCACGCAGCCGGCGAGCGCGAGCGCGGCGGCGCCCAGAAGCAACGCAGGGAGAGGCCGGCCGCGGCGCAGGGCGCCGCGGACGACGGGACGCAGGGGGGCCGGGGTCACGCGGGGGTCCGGGTCACAGGTCGGCGTAGACATGCGTCTCTGCGGCGCCGCCCGGATGGGTGACCGCGCCGTAGCGGGCCGAGCCCACCAGTTTCGCGTATTTCCAAAGCGCCCCCGTGGCGTAGTTCGTGGGACGGGGCCCGGGCCATTCGGCCTTGCGCGCCGCCAGTTCCTCGTCCGAGAGATCGACCGAGAGCACGCCCTCGATCGCGTCGATGGTGATCATGTCGCCGGTGCGCAGCAGGGCGATGGGACCGCCGTGGGCGGCCTCCGGCCCGACATGGCCCACGCAGAAGCCGCGCGTGGCGCCCGAGAAGCGCCCGTCGGTGATCAGCGCCACCTTCTTGCCCATCCCCTGGCCGGAGAGGGCGGCGGTGGTGGCCAGCATCTCGCGCATGCCGGGGCCGCCGGCGGGGCCCTCGTTGCGGATCACGATGACCTCGCCTTCCTTGTAGGAGCGCGCCTTGACGGCGGCGTAGGCGTCCTCCTCGCATTCGAAGACGCGGGCGGGGCCGGTGAAGACCTGGTTCTCGGCCGCGATGCCCGCGACCTTCACGATCGCCCCGTCGGGCGCGAGGTTGCCCTTCAGGCCGACCACGCCGCCGGTGGGGGTGATCGGGGTCTCGATGGGATGGATGACGCGGCCGTCGGGCTTGCCGGTCACCTCCTCGAGGTTCTCGCCCATGGTCTTGCCGGTCACCGTCGGGCAGTCGAGGTGCAGGAGGCCGGCTTTCGCCAGCTCCTTGAGCACGATCGGCACGCCGCCGGCCTCGTAGAGGTCCTTGGCCACGTAGCGGCCGCCGGGGACCAGGTCGACGAAATAGGGGGTCGAGCGGAAGATCTCGCAGACGTCGTCGAGGGTGAACTCGATCCCCGCCTCGTGGGCGATGGCGGGCAGGTGCAGGCCGCCGTTGGTCGACCCGCCGGTGCAGGCGACCACGCGGGCGGCGTTCTCGAGGCTCTTGCGGGTGACGATGTCGCGCGGGCGCAGGTTGGAGTGGACCAGCGCCATCACCGCGCGGCCCGAAGCCTCGCAGAACTGGTCGCGGCTTTCGTAGGGGGCCGGGGCGCCCGACGAGAGCGGCAGGGCGAGGCCGATGGCCTCGGAGACGCAGGCCATGGTGTTGGCGGTGAACTGGCCGCCGCAGGCGCCGGCCGAGGGGCAGGCGGCGCGCTCGATCAGGGTCAGCTCGGCGTCGGAGATCTCTCCGGCCTGGTGTTTTCCCACCGCCTCGAAGACGTCCTGGACGGTGAGGTCGCGGCCGTCGAGGCGGCCGGGCAGGATCGAGCCGCCGTAGACGAAGACCGAGGGCACGTTCAGGCGGACCATCGCCATCATCATCCCGGGCAGGGACTTGTCGCAGCCCGCGAGGCCGACCAGCGCGTCGTAGGCGTGGCCGCGCATGGTGAGTTCGACCGTGTCGGCGATCGCCTCGCGGCTGGCGAGCGAGGAGCGCATGCCCTCGTGGCCCATGGCGATGCCGTCGGTCACGGTGATGGTGGTGAATTCGCGGGGCGTGCCGCCCGCCTCCTTCACGCCGAGCTTCGCCGCCTGCGCCTGGCGCGAAAGGGCGATGTTGCACGGCGCGGCCTCGTTCCAGCACGAGGCGACGCCGACGAAGGGACGGTGGATCTCCTCGTCCGAAAGCCCCATGGCGTGGAAGAAGGAGCGGTTGGGCGCGCGCTCGGGCCCCTCGGTCACGTGGCGCGAGGGCAGGCGGCTCTTCAGGCTGGTCTTGGCGTCCATCGGCTTCGCTGAATGAGAGGCTTTGGAACGGGGGCCCGAAACGGACGGTATTCCTCCCGGCGGACGGCGGACCCGTCCTTGATGTTTGCGCCGGGACGATACGCGGGCCTCGGCCCTGAGGAAAGGCCTGCCGCCGGGAGAGTGCGCCGCGGCATCGCGACCGGGGCGATCCGCGGCCAAGAAACGGCGGCCGGAGGGCTCGCGGGTTCTTGTCCGTAACATGAACAGTTAATGAAGCATTCGACTGGACGGCGCGTCGCCCGGCTCTTATCTTCGCGGAATCGGTCCGGCATGCGGGCCAAGCCGTAGCGGCGAGACATGACTCGATTCACCCACCCGCTCGTGGCCTACGCCGAACCCGCCCTGCGCGGGGCGGGCGTGGTGCGCACGGTCGCGGGGGTCGCGCTGACCGTCGCCTTCGTGTTCCTGTTCGTGAAGGTGGCCCGGCTGGGCATGGCCGCGGCCCTGCTGGGCCACGACGGCGCCGCCGCGCGGGAGGCGTCGACCGTCCACTCGCCGCTGGGGGTGCTGCTGACGCTGGGCGCGTTCCTGGCGGTGTGGCCGGCCCTTTGGGTGGTGCTGCCGCTGGTGCACCGCCGCCCGGCCAACACGCTGTTCGGACCGCAGGGCAAGATCGACTGGCGCCACTTCCGCCTGGGACTGGCGGTGGCGCTGGCGGTCGGGGCGGCGGCCTGGCTGCCGCTGATGCTGGTCGACGGCGGCGAGATCGAGGTGTTCCCCAACCTCGCCGGCTGGCTGGGGCTGGCGCTGCTCGCGGCCCCCCTGATCTTCGTGCAGTGCGCGGCCGAGGAGATGCTGTTCCGCGGCTACCTGCTCCAGCAGTTCGCGGCGCGCTCGCTGTCGATCATCGGCTGGTCGGTGGCGCCCTCGATCCTGTTCGGCTTCGCCCACCCGACCGAGGGGGCCTGGCTGGGCTTCTCCTGGTATCACTTCTTCTTCGGCCTGGTGATGGCGGCGGTGACCTCGCGCACCGCCAACCTGGGCGCGGCCATCGGGCTGCATTTCGGGATCAACCTGGTCAACATCGCCTTCGTCTCCCCGCAGGAGCTGGTCTCGGGGCTGGCGCTGTTCGTGGTGCCCCAGACGGTCGACAGCTTCGCGCCGCGGGTGGCCTACGTGGTGATGATGTTCATCGGCGCCGCCCTCTTCATGGGCTACATGGACTTCCGCTTCCTGCGCGCCTGGCGCGCGGCGAGACGGGCGGAGAAGGCCGAGCAGCTCGCCCGCGGCGAGCCGGTCGATCCCGCGGCCGACGGTCTCTCGCCCCTGCCGGGCAGCTTCCGGCGGCGGGCCCGCGCCCGCCCCCCGGCCGGCCCGGAGACCGGCCCCGGCGCGACCGTCCCGGCGGAGTAGCCCCGCGCGGTTGCGCAATTCCCGTCAGGACGCGGAGGACCCTCCGGCGCCAGGATCGGCGTCGAGAGGAGATCGCCGATGAAGGACGTCACCCGCGAGAGCTGCCACCGCCGCATCGCCCGCGCGATCGAGCGGCTGAACGCCGACCCCGCCGATCCCGGCGGCGGCGCGGCGCTGGCCGAGGCGGCCGCCTACTCGCCCTTCCATTTCCTGCGCATCTTCCGGGCCATGGTCGGCGAATCCCCCGCCGCCGTCGCCCGCCGCCTGCGGCTGGAGCGGGCGGCGCGGGCGCTGCTGGACCCGCAGGCCACGGTGCTGAACGTCGCGCTCGACGCCGGCTACGAGAGCCCGGAGGCTTTCTCCCGCGCCTTCCGCGCCGCCTACGGCCTCGCCCCGCGCGACTGGCGCGGGCCCTGGCCGCGGCCCGCCTACGCGCCGCCCCTGCCGCCGGCGCTGCGGCTGGATCCGCGCAGCCTGACCCTCGCCCTCGAACCCCTGCAAGGAGGCACGACCATGGAGGTCCGCGTCGAACCCCGTCCCGCGATGCTGCTGCTCAAGCGCCGCCACATCGGCCCCTACGACCGCATCTCGCGCGCCTTCGGCGAGCTGGGCGCGCGCGCCGGCGCCGCGGGGCTGGCGCCGGCCGGGCCGATGATCGGCCTCTACCACGACGACCCCGAGAGCGCGCCGCCCGAGACCCTGCGCGCGGACGCCTGCATCGCGCTCGCCGCCCCGCCGCCCGCCGTGCCCGAGGGACTGGAGCTGGAGCGTCTGCCCGCCGGGCGCTGGGCGATCCACACCCTGCACGGCCCCTACGCCGGCATTCCCGACGCCTTTCGCCGCCTCTACGGCCTGTGGCTGCCCGAAAGCGGGGAGGAGCCGGACGACCGCCCGGCGCTGGAGATCTACCTCGACGAGCCGTCCTCGACCCCCGAGGCGGAGCTGCGCACCGAGCTGTGCCTGCCCCTGCGGGGCTGAGCGGCGCGCCGGGCCCCGGCGCCGGCGTCGCGCGACGCTCCCCGGCGATCCCCGGCCCGGCGAAGGCGAGCCTCCGCCGGCGTGACCCGGGCGGCGCCGGGGCCGACAAGCAGAAGGGCCCGCGGAGGATCTCTCCGCGGGCCCTTGCGCATCGGTCCGGCCGGCCTCAGCCGCGCAGTTCGCCGCCGGTGGCCTTGGTCACGGCGGCCACGACCTTCTTCGCCACCGCCTCGATCTCCTCGTCGGTCAGCGTGCGGTCGCGCGGCTGCAGGCGGATCGAGAGCGCGAGGCTCTTCTTGCCCTCGCCCAGCGACTGCGCGGCCCGGGGCCCGTCGAAGACGTCGAAAATCGCGGCGCTTTCCACCAGCTTCTTGTCGGCGCCGCGGGCGGCGCGCAGCAGCGTCTCGGCCTCGGTCCGGGCGTCCACCACGAAGGCGAAGTCCCGCTCGACCGCCTGGAAGTCGGAGGCGGCCAGCGCCGGGCGGGCGATGGCGCGCGACTTCGGGGCGGGGACGTTGTCGAGGTAGATGGTGAAGGCGACCGCGGGGCCCTTCACGTCCATCGCCTCGAGCGCGCGGGGATGCAGCTCGCCGAACACCGCCAGCGGGTTCTTGGGGCCGAGGCCCAGCACCGCCGAGCGGCCGGGGTGGAACCACTCCGGCGCCTGGCGAAGGGGCATCAGCCGCTCGACATTGACGTTGAGGGCGGAGAGCGCGGCCTCGGCCGCCGCCTTGGCATCCCAGAGGTCGGGGGCGCGGCGGGCGCCGGACCACTCGCGTGGCGCGGTGGCGCCGACGATCACGCCCGAGGCGGTGATGCGCTGGTCCTCCGGCTCGCCGCCCGACCAGCCGGGGCCGATCTCGAAGAGGGCGATCTCGGCCGCGCCGCGGGCCTGGTTGCGCGCGGCCGCGGCCAGCAGGCCGGGCAGGGGGTCGGGGCGCATGTGGCTCATTTCCGAGGAAATGGGGTTCTCCAGGCGCACCGAGTCGTCGCCGCCGCCGAAGGCCGCGGCCTGGGTCTGGGCGATGAAGGAGTAGGTCACGCACTCGTTCATGCCCTGGGCGGCGAGCGTGCGGCGCACCTGCGCCTCGCGCTTCTGGCCCAGCGTCAGGGTCGGGCGGGTGACGCCGGAGGAGATCCGCGGCAGGGGCTTCGCTTCGAGCTTGGTCAGGGAGGCGACGCGGGCGACCTCCTCGACCAGGTCCGCCTCGCCCATCACGTCCGGCCGCCAGGACGGCACGCCGACCATGATCTTCCCGTCCTCGTCCCGGGGGGTGAAGCCGAGCGCCTCGAGGATCCGGCGCTGCTCCGCCTCCGGGATGTCCATGCCGACGAGGGAGGCGCAGCGGGCCGGGTCCAGCCGGTAGCTGCGCGCGGTGTCGGGGGTCTTGCCCGCCACCAGCACCTCGGAGGGCTCGCCGCCGCAGAGCTCCAGGATCAGCTTGGTGGCGAGCTCGATGCCGTCCACGCAGCTCTCCGGGTCCACGCCGCGGTCGAAGCGGTAGCGGGCGTCGGAGTTGATCTTCAGCTTGCGGCCCGAGAGGGCGGTGCGCACTGGGTCGAACCAGGCGGCCTCGACGAAGACGTCCGTGGTCTCCTCGGTGCAGCCCGAGTGCTCGCCGCCCATGATGCCGCCGAGCGATTCCACGCCATTGTCGTCGGCGATCACGGTGACGCCCTCGGGCAGGACATAGGTCTTGCCGTCGAGCGCCAGCAGCGCCTCGCCCTCGCGCGAGAAGCGCACCACCAGGTCGCCCGTCACTTTCGCGGCGTCGAAGACGTGCAGCGGGCGGCCGCGGTCGAAGGTGATCAGGTTGGTGATATCCACCAGCTTCGAGATCGGGCGCAGGCCGATGGCGCGCAGCTTCTTCTGCAGCCAGGCCGGCGAGGGCCCGTTCTGCACGCCGCGGATCAGGCGGCCGGCGAAGACCGGGCAGGCGCCCGCGGCCACGTCGTCGGCGATCTTCACCGCGATCGGCGAGGGGAACTTGCCTTCCACCGCCTCGATCGCCGGCGTCTTCACCCGACCGATGCCGCGCGCCGCGAGATCCCGCGCCACGCCCGCCACGCCCAGCGCGTCGGGCCGGTTGGGGGTGATGGCGATGTCGAAGACCGGATCGTTCAGCCCCGCATAGTCGATATAGCGCGCGCCCAGCGGCGCGCTCTCGGGCAGGTCGATGATGCCGTCATGGTCGTCGGAGACCATCAGCTCGCGCTCCGAGCACAGCATGCCGTTCGACTCGACGCCGCGGATCACGCCGGGCTTGAGGTCGACGCCGGTGCCGGGGATGTGCGTGCCGGGGCGGGCGAAGACGCCGATCAGCCCGGTGCGCGCGTTGGGCGCGCCGCAGACGACCTGCACCTCCTCGGAGGGGGAGGCGGGGCCGTTGGGCCAGGTCTCGACCCGGCACAGGCGCAGGCGGTCGGCGTCGGGATGGGGCCCGGCCTCGATCACGCGGCAGATGGTGAAGGCGCCGAGCGACGCCGAGGGATCCTCCAGCGACTCGAGCTCCAGCCCGAGGTCGGTGAGGGTCTCGGCGATCTCCTCGGCGGTGGCCTCGGTGTCGAGGTGCTCCTTGAGCCAGGAGAGGGTGAACTTCATCGCGTCGCTCCGCTGCGCCAGTTGCCCTGCGCGTTCTACCTTTCCCGCGCCCGGTGTCCACACCCGCGCTTGCCGCAAGGCGCGCCCGAGGGCCGCCCCCGCAAAGCGCCTGTTCTCCGGAGCCGTCCATCGCGGGCGCCGATCAGAGCGACTCGGCCCCTCCGGTCAAGGATCGCGAAGCGACCGCGCTTGCGCGGCTTGTCCTTGACCGGAGGGGGCGAGTCGCTCAGGCAGCCCCGGCGATGGACGGCTCCGGAGAACAGGCGCGGGGCTTGTTCTTGGGTGGGTTCCGGAGCCCGCCGGAGGCTCCCCACTCGGAAATCCCTCTCACCCTCCCCCCACGCGCCGACGCAGCCAAGCCCGCCCGCAGGGCGCCTGCAGACCGCTTCCCCCTTGTCCCACGGGCGTTTCCCCCTTACCCCGCCTCGCAACGCTTCCCCGGGGGACTTCGATGGATCACTTCCTCTACCGCAACGGCGAGCTCCATGCCGAAGAGGTCCGCGTCGCCGACATCGTCGCGGCGGTGGGCACGCCCCTCTATATCTATTCGACCGCCACGCTGACCCGGCACTACCGGGTCTTCGACGAGGCGCTCTCGGGCATGCCCCACCTGATCGCCTACGCGGTGAAGGCGAACGGCAACCTCGCGGTCCTGAAAACCCTGGGAGATCTCGGCGCCGGCATGGACGTGGTCTCGGAGGGCGAGTTCCGCCGGGCGCTCGCGGCCGGCGTGCCGGGCGGGCGGGTGGTGTTCTCGGGCGTCGGCAAGACGGCGGACGAGATCGCCTTCGCGCTCGCCCACAACGTCCGCCAGCTCAATGTCGAGAGCTTCGAGGAGCTGGAGCTCGTCTCCCGCGTCGCCGTGGCGAACAACGCCGTCGCCCCGGTGGCGCTGCGCGTGAACCCCGACGTGGACGCGAAGACCCACGCCAAGATCGCCACCGGCAAGTCGGAGAACAAGTTCGGCATCCCGATCTCGCGCGCGCGGGAGGCCTATGCCCGCGCGAAGTCCCTGCCGGGGATCGAGGCGATGGGCGTCGACGTGCATATCGGCAGCCAGCTCACCGACCTCGCGCCCTTCGAGAGCGCCTTCCGGAAGGTCGCCGAGCTGACCCGCCTGCTGCGCGAGGACGGCCACGACATCCGCCGCATCGACCTGGGCGGGGGGCTGGGCATCCCCTACCGCCAGGCCAACGAGGCGCCGCCGCTGCCCTTCGACTACGGCGCGCTGGTCAAGCGCACCGTCGGGGATCTCGGCTGCGAGATCGAGATCGAGCCCGGCCGCCTGATCGCCGGCAACGCCGGGATCCTGGTCTCGGAGGTCATCTACCGCAAGCAGGGCGAGGGGCGGGAGTTCCTGGTGCTGGACGCCGCCATGAACGACCTGATCCGGCCGGCGATGTACGACGCCTGGCACGACATCGTGCCCCTGAAAGAGCCCGCCCCCGGCGTCGAGAAGGCCGAGGTCGACGTCGTCGGCCCGATCTGCGAGACCGGCGACACCTTCGCCCGGGCGCGGCCGCTGCCGCCGCTGGGGCCGGGCGATTTGGTCGCGTTCCGCAGCGCAGGCGCGTATGGCGCGGTCATGTCTTCTGAATACAATGGGCGCAGACTGGTCCCGGAGGTCCTGGTGAACGGCGATCAATTCGCCGTGGTCCGCGCGCGTCCCAGCTTTGAAGAGATGCTCGCGCGCGATACCATCCCCGCCTGGACCGCCTGACGTCCGGCGCGGCCGCGTCCGGGCGACTCGCCTCGCCGCGCCCTATGCCGGGTCGCGCGGGGCCCCCTGGCGCGGAGGGCCGCTGAATGACCCGTCCCACCGAGGACCCCCGGACCGACCCGCAGGGCGGCGCCGACGGCGTCGATCCCCGGACGGACCCGCGCGGCGTCGACGCCGTGACCGCGCGCATCGCCCGCCAGACCCGCCGCGCCCTGCGCGCGCTTTGGCTGGAGCGGATCGTCCAATGCGCCTGGCCCGCCTACGCCGTGGTCGCGGGCTTCCTCGGCCTCGCGCTCGCCGGCGCGTTCGAGGCGATGCCGCGCTGGGCGCATGTCGGGTCCCTGGTCGCCTTCGCGCTGGGCCTGGTCGCGACGCTCGTGTGGGGCTGGCGCGCCTTCCGCCGCCCGACCCCGGCCGAGGCGCGCGCCTCGCTCGAGATCGACCATGCCGACCGGCCGCTGGCCGCGCTCGCCGACCGGCAGGCGACCGGCCAGTCCGACCAGGGCGCCCGCGCCGTCTGGGCCGCCCACCAGCGCCGCATGGCCGAGCAGGCGGGCCTGCTGAAGGCCCGCGCCGCCGAGCTGCGCCTGTCGTCGCGCGATCCGCTGGCCTTCCGCCTCACGGCGCTGGGTCTGCTGCTGTTCGGCCTGCTGGCCGCGGCGGGCGGCGGCGGCGACCGGGTGGTCGCGGCCTTCGACCCCGGCGCCGGCCCCGCCGGCGCGGCCGAGATCCGCCCCTCGGTCGAGGCCTGGGCCACGCCCCCCTCCTACACCGGCGCGCAGATGGTCTACCTGACCGAGCGCGTCGGCCAGACCGTGGCGCTGCCGCAGGGCTCGCGCATCTCGCTGCGCGTCTACAACGCCGCCGAGACCCCGGCGATGACCCAGGACATCTCCGGCGAGGCGGTGGCGCTCGCCCCCTTCGGCGAGCAGACCTGGGACCTGCAGATGGAGGCCGCGCGGACCGGCTCGCTGAGCGTCGATCCCGGCCAGGGCTCGGCCGTCTCCTGGTCCTTCGAGATCGGCGAGGACGCGCCCCCCGCCATCGCCTTCGACGACGAGGCCGGCCCCGCCGTGGGCGCGGCCGAGACCGGCGCCCTGCGCGTCGCCTTCGAGGCCTCGGACGACCACGGCGTGACCACCGCCTGGGCGGTCGTCGCGCTTGACCGCGCGGCGCTGCTCGCCCGGACCGGGACGCAGGACGAGGCGATGGCGCCGCCGCCCCCGGGGCTCGAGGAGGCGATCGAGATCGAGCTGCCGCTGCCCCTGACCGGCGCCGCCGAGCAGGTGCGCGAGGCGCTGATCGAGGACCTGACCGAGCATGGCTGGGCCGGCCTGCCGGTGACCGTGACGCTGCACGCCGAGGATGCGCTGGGCCAGACCGCGACCGCCGGCCCCCGCGCGGCGATCCTGCCCGCACGTCCCTTCTACGACCCGATGGCCCGCGCGCTGGTCGAGGAGCGCCGCGCCATGGCCTGGTCGATGTCCAACCTCCCCCCCGCCTCGCAGCGGCTGAAGGCGGCCACCGCCTATCCCGACGACTGGTTCGACAGCCTCGCCGGCCCCTACCTGATGATCCGCTCCGCCATCCGCCGGCTGGACTACGCGCTCGCCGACGGGCGCGAGTCGGAGGAGGTGGCCTCGGTCATGGACATGCTCTGGCAGGCCGCGCTGATGCTGGAGGAGGGGGACCTGAATTCCGCCGCCGAACGCCTGCGCCGCGCCAAGGAGCGGCTGTCGGAGGCGATCGAGCGCGGCGCCTCGCCCGAGGAGATCTCCCGCCTGATGGAGGAGATGCGCCAGGCGATGGCGGAGCTGCTCAACGAGATGGCCCGCCAGGCGATGGAGAACATGGACCAGCTCGAGCAGCAGGGCGAGCAGCGCGGCGGCCAGGAGCTGTCGGGCCAGGACCTGCAGGAGATGCTCGACGAGATCGAGCGCATGGCCCAGGAGGACCCCGAGGCCGCCCAGCAGATGCTCGAGCGGCTGGCCCAGATGCTGCAGAACCTGCAGATGCGCGCCCAGCAGGGGGGCGAGGGCCAGCAGGGCGAGGGTCAGCAGAGCCTCGACCAGCTCAACGACATGCTGCGCGAGCAGCAGGACCTCGCGGACCGCAGCTTCGGCGAGATGCAGCGCCGCCAGGGCCAGGGCCAGCCCGGCCAGCCCGGCGAGGGCGAGGGCCAGCGCGGCGGCCAGGGCGGCCAGGAGTTCGGCCAGAACGGCCAGGGCGAGCAGGGCGTGCCCGGGATGGGCGGCGACCAGCAGGGCAACGGCATGGCCGGCGCGGCCCAGGAGCAGGAGGCGCTGCGCCAGCTGCTGGAGGAGCTGCGCCGCAACATGCCCCAGGGCCTGAGCCCCGAGGCGGAGGAGGCGCTGCGCGGCGCCGACGAATCGATGGACGGCGCCCGCGAGGCGCTGGAGGGCGACGACCCCGGCCAGGCGTTGGACGACCAGGTCCAGGCGATGGAGAACCTGCGCGAGGGCGCCCGCCAGCTCGGCGAGGCGATGTCCCAGCAGGCGCGCAACGGCCAGGGCGACCGGGCCGGGCAGGGCGACCCCAACGCCCAGGACGAGGGCCGCGACCCGCTGGGCCGGCCCACCGCCAACCGCGGCGCGCTGGAGGGCTCCGACACCGAGGTGCCGGGGCAGGAGGCGCTGAAGCGCGCCCGCGAACTCCTCGACGAGATCCGCCGCCGCGCCGGCGACCGCACCCGCCCGGAGGTGGAGCTCGAATACCTCCGCCGCCTGCTGGAGCGGTTCTGACCGCCGCCCGCCGGACGGATCCCCCCGCCGGCGCGGGGGCCGGTTTCGGTCGGCGGCGGGCGGACCCGTCCCTGTCGCGCCGCCGCAGGCGGGCCGCCGGAGGCCCCGGGTCGCGCCCGGGGCGCCCTCGGCCGGGCCGCCGCGACGCAGGACCGAGCGGCGCGCCTGCCCACACGGGCGCCCTGCCTCCCCTCCGATCCGCTCATCCCCTCCGCCGACGCCATGCGCCCGCTGTTCGGCCCCTCGGCTCGCGCCGGTCCTGAGCGGTTCGGGGGCCTCCGACGCCCGGCCGGTTCCGCCTGCCAGGAGAACGCGAGCGCGCGGTCTCGTCCGCCGCCGGGCCCCGGCGCTGTCCCCGGTCGACGTCCCCGGTCGACGCGAGAGCGCGGGCCGACCCGGTCGCCTCCGGCGCCAGGCCGGCGGTCGTCGCGACCTGCGCGCCGGGCGCCGCCCGCCCCCTGCGCCGAGGCTGCGCCGCCGCGGCGAGCCGAAGGCCCGCCCCGGGCGCGACGGAACCCGCCGCGGCCTCCGACGGCGCCGCCGAGGCCGCGGTCAGTCCTTCTCGAAGAAGATCTCTTCCTGCACGGCGCCGGTCTCGCGCCAGCCGGCGGCGGCGAGCCGGGCGCGCACCTCGGGCGCGTTGCGCGCGCGGGTCTCGATCATCATCCCGCCGCGGTTCTCCGCCAGCACCCGGACCATGCCGGCCAGCGCCGCCGCCTCGTGCCCCTCGACGTCGATCTTGATCGCCAGCGTCTCGCCCGTCGCCGTGGACAGGTCGTCGAGCCGCGCGGTGCGGATCGTCTCGGCGGTGGAGAAGGCCCGCCGCGCCGCCTCCGCGTCCGAGGCCGACAGCGTCGAGAGCCCCGAGGAGCGCGGGTCGATGGCGATCTCCGCCTCCCCGGCCGCGTCCGAGAGCGCCAGGGCATGCACCTGCACGCGCGTCTCCAGTCCGTTCAGGCCGAGGTTGCGCGCGAGCTTCGCCCGCGTCCGGCTCACCGGCTCGAACGCCTCGATGGCGAGCTCCGGATGCGCCCGCCCCAGCGTCACGGAATAGAGCCCGAAGTTCGCCCCGATGTCGTAGAACCGCGAGGGCCGCCGCCGGGCCGTCATCTGCGCGAAGCGCGTCCGCTGCTCCGCCTCGAACGGCTGGCCGGCGAGCAGGCGCAGGTCGAGCCAGTCGGACGGATCCAGTTCCCACCGCGCGCCCAGCCGCTCGACCACGCGGGGGCGGCGGTCCAGCCGCGCCATCCGCTTGCGAAGGCTCCACCACAGCCGCATTCAGCGCCCCCCTTTCGCCTGCCGCGCCAGCCACAGCCGCCGGCGGATCCCGTCCCGCCAGCGCCGCGCCCGCCCGTCCAGGTGCCCCACCGTCGCCGGATGCCCCAGCGCCCCATAGACATGCCCCCCGCCGGCGTAGAGGTCCACCACCCCCTCCAGCCCCTCGGCCTTGCGGGCGTCGGGGGGGATGAAGGGCAGCACATGCGCGCGCGCATGGGCCACGTCCACCAGGTGAGGATTGTTCGACCGTCCCGAGACGCGCGCGCAGGGGAACGGGACCTGCGGCTGGGGGGTCATGAAATGGTCGTAGCCCACCGCCCGGTTCCAGCGCTTGTTGAAGCGCAGGTGGGTGATCGCGTGCGTCGCCATCCCCTCGACCAGCGCCCCCAACGCGTGGGGGATCGCGGCGGGCCGGAACACGAAGTCATGCTCCAGCTGGCAGGCGTAGTCCCCCTCGGCCATCTCGATCGAGCGGCGGTAGCCGTCGGCGAGGCCGCGGGTCTCGACCACCTCGATCTCGCGCCCGGGCAGGGGCGCGCGGGCGGCCTCGATCCAGGCGCAGAGGCTCTCGGGGTTCGGATTGGGGTCGCAGAACAGGCGGATGCGCAGGTCGTGGCTGGCCTCCGGGTCGAAGGCCGCGAGGAAGCTGGCTCCGGCGTGCCCCGCGAGGCACCGCGCCGGATCGGCCGAGGCCACGTTCGAGAACAGGTTGAGGTTGAAGACCGGCCGCGCCATCGTGCCCCCGAAATCCCGCCCCGCCCGGGCGGCCGATGGACCGTAGGAGCGCCGGCATGGCGGAGCAATGCCCAACCCCCCTGTCGCGATGCCGAGCCCGGATGCCGGCCCCCCGATGCTGACGCCCCGATGCTGACGACCGCCCGCGCCGCCTGGGCGCGTCTCGACTTCGCCCCCCTGCGCGCGACGCTGTCCGCGGCCTGGGAAGTCCTTCCCGCCGCCCGCCGCGCGCCTGCGCCTGCGCCCGAGGGCGGCCTGCTGCGCGTCGAGGGCCCGGTCTCGGCCAACCCGATGTCGGGGGCGCTCTTCGTCGGCGGCCGCCGCCTGCCGCCCCCGCCGGGGGGAGAGCGTCCCACCGACTGGATCGTGCAGACCTTCCCCAGCCGCCTGCGCTACCCCGCCATCGCGCCCTGCTGGTATGGCGCGCGCGCCGACCTCGCCGCGATCCTGACCGAGGCGCTGCCCGCGATCCTCGCCCTCGACCGCTTCCCGCAGACCGCGGGCGCGGTGGCGCTGGTCTCCCTGCGCCTGGGACGGCTGGACCGGATGCAGGAGCTGCTGAACGCCGGCGTGACGGCGCCCCGCGCGGTGAAGGTGCACGCCTGGGACAAGCTGATCTCGGCCCCCGTCGCCTGGCGGCTGGAGACGCCGCCCGCGCCCGCGGATCTGCGCGCCGGCGCCGCCCGCCTGCGCGCGGCCTTCGTGGGCGATCGCGTCGAAGCCTCCGGCCCGCCGCTGGCGCTGCTGGCGGGGGGCGAGGCCTCTCCGCTGGCCGCGGCCGTGCGAGGGGCGGGCGTGCGGGTGCTGGATCCCGACGCGACCCCGCTGGCGCAGCTGGTCCCCGCGGTCGCCGGCGCCTCGAGGGTGCTGGCCGGGGGGGAGGGGGAGCTCGCCGTCGCTCTCCTTGCAGGGCCCGCGGCGGCGGTGGCCGAGGTTGCGCAGGGGCCGCGGGATCCCCGGGCGGGTCTCGCGGCGGGGGCGATGGAAAAATCCGTGGAGATTCTCGGGGGAAATCAGGCCCCCGACTGGCTCCGTGCCGCGGAGCGATCTGCAAGCCATTGAAGAAGCTATCATTTTACCAATCGAACAAAAACTTCTCGGACCCGTCAAAAAAGCGGTTGCCACTCCCCGGGAATCCCCCTAGAACCCGCCCTCACCGACGGGGCGGCCAACACAACGGCCCACACGGCGGGGCGGAAAGGGAAGCGAAAGCAAGACCTTGACGCGAGGAGGCGAAGGCCTCCGGCTCTTTGACATTGCGGGTTCTGGAAGGGACGTGCGGACGGTTCGGGTTGTTGGGATATTCCTGACGGTTTGAGGTCTGCATGTCGCCTGCTGAGGAAGCCGGGGGTACGCTCCTGGTGGACGATGAAGCAGGTACTACGTGGCCAACTTCGACGCTTCGGCGTTGGGGATTGGTCGCCAGTAAGTAATGACATGCAGGTCCAAGACGTCAGATGGACTGAGCTTCGGCTCGGTTTCAACCTGAGAGTTTGATCCTGGCTCAGAACGAACGCTGGCGGCAGGCTTAACACATGCAAGTCGCGCGAACCTTCGGGTTAGCGGCGGACGGG
>NZ_FOQH01000012.1 GCF_900113695.1 Albimonas pacifica
TTCACCGTGCAGCTGATCGCCCCGATCGCGATGGAAGAGAAGCTCCGCTTCGCCATCCGTGAAGGCGGCCGCACCGTGGGCGCGGGCGTCGTCTCGAAAATTCTGAAGTAAAACCCGGCAGTTCTGCTCCCTGGCGGCCGGGGGAAACCCTCCCCCGGCCGCCTCGTTGAGTTTCCTGCCTTTCGGAGAGCCAGAGCCATGCAAGGCCAGAACATCAGGATCCGCCTGAAGGCGTTCGACTACCGGGTGCTGGATGCCAGCACCCAGGAGATCGTCGACACCGCCAAGCGGACCGGCGCGCAGGTGCGGGGGCCCATTCCCCTGCCCAACAAGATCGAGAAATTCACGGTCCTGCGCGGCCCGCACATCGACAAGAAGTCCCGCGAGCAGTTCGAGATCCGCACCCACAAGCGGCTCCTGGACATCGTCGACCCCACGCCGCAGACGGTGGACGCGCTGATGAAGCTCGACCTCGCCGCCGGCGTGGACGTCGAGATCAAGCTCTGAGGAGGGTCGAAATGCGCTCCGGAGTGATCGCCAAGAAGCTGGGCATGACCCGGCTGTTCATGGAAGACGGCCGCCAGATCCCGGTGACCGTGCTTCAGATGGAAAACGTTCAGGTCGTGGCCCAGCGCACGTCCGAGAAGGACGGCTATTCGGCCGTCCAGCTCGGCGCCGGCGCCGCCAAGGCCAAGAACACCTCGGCCCCGATGCGCGGCCACTTCGCCAAGGCGAACGTGGCCCCCAAGCGCAAGCTGGCCGAGTTCCGCGTGGCCCCTGAGAACCTCATCGAGGTGGGCGAGGAAATCACGGCCGACCACTACTTCGAGGGTCAGTTCGTGGACGTCGCCGGCACCTCGATCGGCAAGGGCTTCGCGGGCGCGATGAAGCGGCACAACTTCGGCGGCCTGCGGGCTTCGCACGGCGTGTCGATCTCGCACCGCTCGCACGGCTCCACCGGCCAGTGCCAGGACCCGGGCCGCGTGTTCAAGGGCAAGAAGATGGCCGGTCACATGGGCGCCGCCCGCGTGACCGTTCAGAACCTGCAGGTCGTCAAGACCGACTCCGAGCGGGGTCTGGTCATGGTGAAGGGCGCGGTTCCGGGCTCGCGCGGCGGCTGGGTCACCATCCGTGACGCGGTCAAGAAGCCGACGCCCGACAACGTGATCCTGCCGGCCGCCCTGCGCTCGGCCGCCGAGGAGGCCCGCAAGGCCGCCGAAGCCGCCGCCGCCGAAGCCGCCGCCGCCGCCGAAGCCGCCGAGGCCGAGCGTCTCGCCGCCGAGGCCGCGGCCCAGGAGGCTGCGCTGAAGGAAGCCGAAGCGTCGACCGACGAGGGCGATGCTTCCCAGACCCCCGAAGGAGGCGATGAGAAATGAAGACCTCTGTGGTCACTCTCGACGCCGGCGCTGCGGGCGAGATCGAGCTCGACGACGCGATCTTCGGGCTCGAGCCGCGCGCCGACATCCTGCACCGCGTGGTGCGCTGGCAGCTCGCCAAGCGCCAGGCGGGCACCCACAAGACCAAGTCGCGCGGCGAGGTCTCCTACTCGACGAAGAAGATCTATCGTCAGAAGGGCACCGGCGGCGCGCGGCACGGCGACAAGGCCGTCTCGCAGTTCCGCCACGGCGGCACCGTGAAGGGTCCGGTCGTGCGCTCCCATGCGCATGAGCTGACCAAGAAGGTCCGCAAGCTCGGCCTGAAGATGGCGCTCTCGGCCAAGGCCCGCGACGGCAAGATCGTCGTGCTGGACAAGGCCGAGCTCGACGAGGGCAAGACCAAGGCGCTGAAGGCGGGGCTCGAGAAGCTCGGCCTGAAGCGGGTGCTGGTGCTCGACGGGGCGTCGGTGCAGGAGAACTTCTCCCGCGCCGCGCGCAACATCGCCGACGTGGACGTGCTGCCCACCGCGGGCGCGAACGTCTACGACATCCTGCGGCGCGACACGCTGGTTCTGACCAAGGCCGGCGTCGAGGCTCTGGAGGCTCGACTGAAATGACCGCGAAGCACGAGCTCTACGACGTGATCCGCAAGCCGATCATCACCGAGAAGTCCACGATGGCGTCCGAGCAGAACGCCGTGGTCTTCGAGGTGGCGATCGACACGACGAAGCCGAAGATCAAGGAAGCCGTCGAGACGCTGTTCGGCGTGAAGGTGAAGGCCGTGAACACGACCGTCACCAAGGGCAAGGTCAAGAAGTTCAAGGGCAAGCCCGGCCGCCGCAAGGACGTCAAGAAGGCCTACGTCACCCTCGAAGAGGGCAACACGATCGACGTGACGACCGGGCTCTGAGCCCGGTCATCACGCTGAACCCCATCCCCAGGCGAGAGCCTGGACGGCAACGGAAGACAGCAAGATGGCGTTGAAAACTTACAACCCCACGACGCCGGGCCAGCGCGGGCTGGTTCTGATCGACCGTTCGGAGCTGTACAAGGGGCGCCCCGAGAAGAAGCTCACGCACGGGCTTACGAAAAAGGGCGGCCGCAACAACACCGGACGGATCACGGCGCGACGGATCGGCGGCGGGGCCAAGCGGCTCTATCGCATCGTCGACTTCAAGCGGCGCAAGTGGGACGTGCCCGCCACCGTCGAGCGGATCGAGTACGATCCCAACCGGACCGCGTTCATCGCGCTGATCCGGTATGAGGACGGCGAGGTGGCCTACATCCTGGCGCCGCAGCGCCTGGCGATCGGCGACAAGGTCGTGGCCGGCGCGAAGGTCGACGTGAAGCCCGGCAACGCGATGCCCTTCTCGGGCATGCCGGTCGGCACGATCGTGCACAACATCGAGCTCAAGGCGGGCAAGGGCGGGCAGATCGCGCGCTCCGCCGGCGCCTACGCCCAGTTCGTGGGTCGCGACGGCGGCTACGCGCAGATCCGGCTTTCGTCGGGCGAGCTGCGCATGGTGCGTCAGGAGTGCATGGCGACGGTGGGCGCGGTGTCGAACCCCGACCACTCGAACCAGGACTTCGGCAAGGCCGGCCGCACCCGTCACAAGGGCAAGCGTCCGTCCGTCCGCGGCGTCGCGATGAACCCGATCGACCACCCCCATGGCGGCGGCGAAGGCCGCACCTCGGGCGGCCGCACGCCGGTCACCCCCTGGGGCAAGGACACGAAGGGCCGCCGGACCCGCAAGAACAAGGCGACCCAGAAGTACATCATTCGCTCGCGGCATGCCCGCAAGAGCGGCCGCTGAGGAGGGACGATAGATGGCACGTTCCGTCTGGAAAGGTCCGTTCGTCGACTCCTACGTCCTGAAGAAGGCGGAGAAGGCACGGGAATCCACGCGAGCCGAGGTGATCAAGATCTGGTCGCGTCGCTCCACCATCCTGCCGCAGTTCGTGGGCCTCACGTTCGGCGTCTACAACGGCCAGAAGCATATCCCGGTGAACGTCACCGAGGACATGATCGGCCACAAGTTCGGCGAGTTCGCGCCGACCCGCACGTACTACGGTCACATGGCCGACAAAAAAGCCAAGCGGAGGTAACTGGGCGATGAGCAAGTCTTCCAACCCCCGCCGCGTGGCGGACAACGAGGCGATGGCGGTCTCCCGCATGCTTCGCATCAGCCCGCAGAAGCTGAACCTGGTGGCGGGCCTGATCCGCAAGAAGCCGGTCGGCAAGGCGCTGAACGAGCTGGCGTTCTCGAAGAAGCGCATCGCGCTCGACGTGCGCAAGACGCTTCAGTCCGCGATCGCCAACGCCGAGAACAACCACGGGCTCGACGTCGACGAGCTGATCGTGGCCGAGGCCTGGGTGGGCAAGAACCTGGTGCTGAAGCGCGGGCGTCCTCGGGCGCGCGGCCGCTTCGGGCGGATCGAGAAGCCGTTCAGCCAGATCACCATCAAGGTCCGGCAGGTCGAGGAGAGCGCCTGATGGGCAACAAGGTCAATCCGATCGGGCTGCGCCTGCAGGTCAACCGGACCTGGGACAGCCGCTGGTACGCGAACGCCAAGGACTACGGCGCGCTGCTTCACGAGGACATCCGGATCCGGGAGTTCATCAAGAAGAAGTGCGCCAACGCCGGCGTCAGCCGCGTCGTGATCGAGCGTCCGCACCGCAAGTGCCGGGTGACGATCCACACCGCGCGCCCGGGCGTGATCATCGGCAAGAAGGGCGCCGACATCGAGAAGCTTCGCAAGGACGTCGCGAAGCTGACCTCGTCGGAGCTGCACCTCAACATCGTCGAGGTGCGCAAGCCCGAGATCGACGCGCAGCTGGTCGGCGAGAACATCGCCCAGCAGCTCGAGCGTCGCGTCGCCTTCCGTCGTGCGATCAAGCGCGCGGTGCAGAACGCCATGCGCATGGGCGCGCTGGGCATCCGCATCAACGCCGGCGGCCGTCTCGGCGGCGCCGAGATCGCGCGGACCGAGTGGTATCGCGAGGGCCGCGTGCCCCTGCACACCCTGCGGGCGGACATCGACTACGCGCATGTCGAGGCGAAGACTGCCTACGGCATCATCGGGATCAAGGTCTGGATCTTCAAAGGCGAGATCATGGAGCACGATCCCCAGGCGCGCGACCGCCGTCAGCAGGAGCTGCAGGAGGGCGCGGCGCGCCCGGCCCGCGCCTGAGCTTGAGGAGTTGACAGGATGCTTTCTCCGAAGCGCACCAAGTTCCGCAAGCAGCACAAGGGCCGCATCCACGGCCTGGCGAAGGGCGGCACGGAGCTGAATTTCGGCGCCTACGGCCTGAAGGCCATCGAGCCGGAGCGCATCACCGCGCGCCAGATCGAGGCCGCCCGCCGCGCCATGACGCGTCACATGAAGCGTCAGGGCCGCGTGTGGATCCGGATCTTCCCGGACGTGCCCGTCACCCAGAAACCCACCGAGGTTCGCATGGGCAAGGGCAAGGGCTCGGTCGAGTACTGGGCCGCCAAGGTGAAGCCTGGCCGCGTCATGTTCGAGATTGACGGGGTGGCCGAACCTGTGGCACGGGAGGCCCTCCGATTGGCGGCCATGAAGCTGCCGATCAAGACCCGATTCGTCCAGAAAGAGGACTGGTGATCTCCGGGGCTCGCTTCACGCGGGCCACGGCGCTCAGTCTGACACGGATGAGACGCGGTTGAAGGCGAGGGGCTGGCGCTGGCCGGCCCCCCGTCGTCGTCATGAGATCGCCGGGACGGTTCCGGCAGGTGAATTCGGGGCTCGGCGCCGCCCGCAAGGGAACGGTCGAGGCCCCTAGGGATGCGAGAGGACGTAGGCTGATGAAAGCCGCCGATCTGCGCGAGAAGACGCCCGACCAGCTGCGCGACGAGCTCGCGGCGCTGAAGAAGGAGCAGTTCAACCTGCGCTTCCGGGCCGCCACCGGTCAGAACGAGAACACCGCGCGGATGAAGACCGTGCGCCGTGATGTGGCGCGCGTGCTGACCGTGCTGAACCAGAAGGCCGCCGCTGCGGTCTCGCAGGAGGCCTGACATGCCCCGTCGTATTCTCCAGGGCACCGTCGTCTCTAACAAGAACGACAAGACCGTCACCGTGCTGGTGGAGCGTCGCTTCACCCACCCGCTGATGAAGAAGACCGTGCGCATGACCAAGCGGTATCATGCCCACGACGAGACCAACGCGTGCGAGGTGGGCCAGACGGTCCGCATCACCGAGTGCCCGCCGCGGTCCAAATCGAAATCTTGGGAAGTCCTGACCGGCGAAGCCGGAGTCTCTCGGGACTGACGACCCAATTGTCGAAACCGCAGGGCCTCGGAACACCGAGTGAGGTCCCTGCAGGTCGGGAGAAACTGCCATGATCCAGATGCAGACCAACCTGACGGTGGCCGATAATTCGGGCGCGCGTCGGGTGCAGTGCATCAAGGTGCTCGGCGGCGCGAAGCGCAAGTACGCTTCGGTCGGCGACATCATCGTGGTCTCCGTGAAGGAGGCCATTCCGCGCGGCCGCGTGAAGAAGGGCGACGTGCGCAAGGCCGTCGTCGTTCGGACCGCCAAGGAGGTGCGTCGCGCCGATGGCACCGCCATCCGCTTCGACGACAACGCCGCCGTCCTGCTGAACAACCAGGGCGAGCCGATCGGCACCCGCATCTTCGGCCCGGTGGTTCGCGAGCTGCGCTCCAAGAACTTCATGAAGATCATCTCGCTGGCGCCGGAGGTGCTGTGATGGCCGCGAAGCTCAAGAAGGGCGACAAGGTCGTCGTGCTCGCCGGCCGCGACAAGGGCAACGAGGGCGAGATCCTCAAGGTCCTGCCGGCCGAGAACCGTGCGATCGTCTCGGGCGTGAACATGGTCGTGCGCCACCAGCGCCAGACCGCGCAGTCGCAGGGCGGCCGCATCTCGAAAGAGGCGACCATCGACCTGTCGAACCTGGCGCTCGTCGATCCGAAGACCGGCGGGGCGACCCGCGTCGGCTTCAAGATGGTCGACGGCAAGAAGGTCCGCTTCGCCAAGAAGTCGGGGGAGGTCATCGATGCTTGATACGACCGCATACGTTCCGCGTCTCCGCACCCACTACCGCGAGGTGGTGCGTCCGGCGATGAAGGAAGAGTTCGGCTACAAGAACGACATGCAGATCCCTCGCCTGGACAAGATCGTCCTGAACATGGGCGTGGGCGAGGCGGTGTCCGACTCCAAGAAGATCAAGGCCGCGGCGGACGATCTGACCAAGATCGCCGGCCAGAAGGTCGTGATCACCAAGGCGCGCAACTCGATCGCCGGCTTCAAGGTCCGCGAGGAGATGCCGCTCGGCGTCAAGGTCACGCTCCGCAAGGACCGGATGTACGACTTCCTGGACCGCCTGATCACCATCGCGCTGCCCCGCGTCCGCGACTTCCGCGGCGTGAAGGGCACGGCTTTCGACGGCCGCGGCAACTACGCCATGGGCCTGAAGGAGCATATCGTGTTCCCCGAGATCGAGTACGACAAGATCGATCAGATGTGGGGCATGGACATCGTGATGGCGACCACCGCCAAGACCGACGCGGAAGCCAAGGCGCTGTTGAAGCTTTTCAACATGCCCTTCGCGAGCTGAGCGCGGGAAAGGATATCGACATGGCCAAGACGAGCATGATCGAGCGTCAGAAGAAGCGCGAGAAGCTGGTGGAGCAGTATGCCGCCAAGCGCGCCGCGCTGAAGGAGCAGATCCGCGACGAGAGCCTGTCTCTCGCCGACCGCGTGAAGCTCTCGATGAAGCTGGCGAAGCTGCCGCGGAACTCCTCGGCGACCCGCCTCCACAACCGTTGCGAGATCTCGGGCCGCCCCAAGGCCTACTATCGCAAGCTGAAGATGTCGCGCATCGCGCTGCGGGATTACGCCTCCGTTGGCCAGATCCCCGGCATGGTGAAGTCGAGCTGGTGAGGAGCGCACAATGAACGTGAACGATCCCATCGGCGACATGCTGACCCGCATCCGCAACGCGCAGATGCGTTTCAAGTCGACCGTCCGCACCCCGGCGTCGAAGCTCCGGGGCCGCGTGCTCGAGGTGCTCGTCGCCGAGGGCTACATCCGCGGCTTCGAGGCCGTGGAAGGCCCCCGCGGCCTTCCCGAGTACGAGATCGCCCTGAAGTATTTCGACGGCATGCCGGCGATCAAGGAGATCAAGCGCGTCTCCAAGCCCGGCCGCCGCGTGTACTCGCCCGTCGAGACGCTTCCCTCGGTCCGTCAGGGCCTGGGCGTCGCGATCGTCTCGACGTCCAAGGGCGTCATGTCCGATGCGCAGGCCCGCGCCGACAAGGTCGGCGGCGAAGTCCTGTGCACCGTGTTCTGAGGAGACTGCAATGTCCCGCATCGGAAAGAGGCCGGTCGAGCTTCCCAAGGGCGTGACGGCGACCGTCTCCGGTCAGACCGTCGAGGTGAAGGGCCCCAAGGGGACCCGCGCCTTCACGGCCACGGACGACGTCACCGTCGCTGTCGAGAACGACGCGATCCAGGTCACCCCGCGCGGCACGTCCAAGCGGGCGCGCCAGCAGTGGGGCATGTCCCGCACGCAGGTCGCGAACCTGGTCACCGGCGTGACCGAGGGCTTCAAGAAAGAGCTCGAGATCCAGGGCGTCGGCTACCGCGCCCAGGTCCAGGGCAAGGTCCTGAAGCTGGCGCTCGGCTATTCGCATGACGTGGAGTACGCGATCCCCGAGGGGATCGACATCGTCTGCGCCAAGCCCACGGAGATCGCGATCACCGGCATCGACCAGCAGCAGGTCGGCCAGGTGGCGGCGAACATCCGCGACTGGCGGCGGCCGGAGCCCTACAAGGGCAAGGGCATCCGCTACAAGGGCGAGTACATCTTCCGCAAGGAAGGCAAGAAGAAGTAACCGGAGGCCGACATGGCACTGAGCAAGCGAGAGCTGTTTCAGCGGCGCCGCCTTCGGGTGCGCAACCGACTGAAGAAATTCGCGAACGGGCGTCCGCGTCTGAGCGTGCACCGTTCGAACAAGAACATCTCGGTCCAGGTGATCGACGACGTCGAGGGCAAGACCCTCTGCGCCGCGTCGACGCTGGAGAGCGCCCTGGGCGTGATCGGGAAGAACAACAAGGACGCCGCCGCGAAGATCGGCGCCGCGATCGCCGAGCGCGCCAAGGCCGCCGGCATCGAGGAAGTGGTCTTCGACCGTGGCGGCTACCTCTTTCACGGGAAGGTCAAGGCGCTCGCCGACGCCGCCCGTGAAGGCGGCCTGAAGTTCTGAGGAGGGCGACAATGGCCAGGGAAGACAACCGCGGCAATCGTCGTCGCGACCGCGACGAGGATCCGGAATTCCAGGATCGCCTCGTTGCGATCAACCGCGTGTCCAAGACGGTGAAGGGCGGCAAGCGCTTCGGCTTTGCGGCGCTCGTCGTCGTGGGCGACCAGAAGGGCCGCGTGGGCTTCGGCAAGGGCAAGGCCCGCGAGGTCCCCGAGGCGATCCGCAAGGCGACCGAGCAGGCCAAGCGCGGCCTGATCCGGGTGCCCCTGCGCGAGGGCCGGACCCTGCACCACGACGTGAACGGCCGCCACGGCGCCGGCAAGGTCGTGATGCGGACCGCCGAGGCCGGCACCGGCATCATCGCCGGCGGCCCGATGCGTGCGGTGTTCGAGATGCTGGGCGTTCAGGACGTGGTGGCGAAGTCCATCGGGTCCCAGAACCCCTACAACATGATCCGCGCCACCATCGACGGGCTGAAGAACGAGGCGTCTCCGCGCCAGGTCGCCTCCCGTCGCGGCAAGAAGGTCGCCGACATCCTGCCCAAGCGCGACAACGCGCCGGCGGATGCCGAGGCCGCCGAGGCCTGAGGAGCGAGAGCATGGGCAAGACCATCGTCGTGAAGCAGATCGGCTCGCCGATCCGCCGTCCGAAGATCCAGCGCGAGACCCTCAAGGGTCTCGGGCTGAACAAGATGCACCGCACCCGCGAGCTCGAGGACACCCCCTCGGTGCGCGGCATGGTGAACTCGATCCCGCATCTCGCGGTGATCATCGAGGAAAAGGGCGAGTAATCGCCCGCTCCGCCCGGGCGCCCCGCGCGCCCGGGCTTTCCATCCCAGGTCGATGGCCCGCCGCGGATGACGCCGCAGGCAGGGTCCGACACAAGGAACACGCGTCATGAAACTCAACGAACTCCGCGACAATCCCGGCGCCACGAAGCCCCGCAAGCGCGTCGGCCGGGGCCCCGGCTCCGGCGTCGGCAAGACCGGCGGCCGCGGCATCAAGGGTCAGAAATCCCGCTCCGGCGTGGCCATCAACGGCTACGAGGGCGGCCAGATGCCGATCTACCGGCGTCTGCCCAAGCGCGGCTTCACCAAGCCGTTCCGCGACGAATTCGTGGTGATCAACCTCGACGGCCTGGCCAAGTTCATCGAGGCCGGCAAGATCGACGCCTCGGCGAAGATCGACGAGGACGTGCTGATCGCCTCGGGCCTGGTGCGCCGCAAGCGCGACGGCGTCCGCCTGCTGGGCCGCGGCGAAGTCACGCAGGCCCTGACGATCGAAGTCACCGGCGCCTCGAAGTCCGCGATTGCGGCCATCGAGAAGGCCGGCGGCACGGTCACCGTCCTCGCCCCGGCCAAGGCCGCGGCCGAGAGCGACGCCGAATGACATTGCGGGCTCCCCGCCCTTTCTTTAACTAAACCGCGACGCCGCCGCGGGGCCTCGTCCCCCGGCGGCGTATGCATGACAGCCTGCGGGAGAGAAGCATGGCGTCCGCCGCCGAGCAGATGGCCCAGAACCTGAGCTGGAGCGCCTTTGGCAAAGCCAAGGAGCTGCAGAGTCGGATCCTCTTCGCGCTGGGCCTGCTGGTCATCTACCGGCTGGGGACCTACATCCCCATGCCCGGCATCGACCCGGTCCAGCTCGCGAGATTCATCGAACAGACGCAGTCCGGGATCCTGGGCATCTTCAACATGTTCGCCGGCGGCGCCGTGAGCCGCATGGCGATCTTCGCGCTGGGCATCATGCCCTACATCTCCGCGTCGATCATCATGCAGCTGATGAGCTCCATGATCCCGTCGCTGGAAGCGCTGAAGAAGGACGGCGAGGCCGGCCGGCGCAAGATCAACCAGTACACCCGCTACGGCACCGTGGTGCTGGCGGCGGTGCAGGCCTACGGCATCGCCGTGGGGCTGGAGGGGCAGGGCCTGGCGCTCGATCCCGGCTGGTACTTCCGGGCCTCGACGGTGATCACCCTGGTCGGCGGCACCATGTTCCTGATGTGGCTGGGCGAGCAGATCACCGCCCGCGGCATCGGCAACGGCATCTCGCTGATCATCTACGTCGGCATCGTGGCGACCATGCCCAGCGCGCTGGCGCAGCTGTTCGAGCTGGGCCGCACCGGGCAGCTCGCCGCCGGGATCATCGTCGCGGTGATCGTGGGCGCCGTCGCGGTCATCGCGGCCGTGGTCTACATCGAGCGGGCGCAGCGCCGGATCCTGGTCCAGTATCCCAAGCGCCAGGTCGGCCAGAAGATGTACGGGGGCGAGAACTCGTTCCTGCCGCTGAAGGTCAACACCGCGGGCGTGATCCCGCCGATCTTCGCCTCGTCGCTGCTGCTGCTGCCCGCCACCGTGGCCGGCTTCTCGGCCGACGGCGGCGCGGGCGGGATCATGGGCTACGTCTCGGCCTACCTGGGCCGCGGGCAGCCGCTGTATCTCGTCATGTTCGTGGCGCTGATCGTCTTCTTCGCGTTCTTCTACACGTCGGTCGTGTTCAATCCCGACGACGTGGCCGACAACCTCAAGAAGAACGGCGGCTACGTGCCGGGAATCCGGCCGGGCGCGAAGACGTCCCAGTACCTCGACTACGTGCTGACCCGACTGACGCTGGTGGGCGCGATCTATCTGTCGGTGATCTGCGTGATGCCCGAGATCCTGATCTCGAACGTCGGCATCCCGTTCTACTTCGGCGGCACGTCGCTGCTGATCGTGGTCTCGGTCACCATGGACACCGTCACGCAGGTGCAGAGCCATCTGCTGGCGCACCAGTACGAAGGACTGATCGAACGGTCCCGTCTCGGACGGCGAGGGAAGAGGAAGAAATGAACATCATTCTGCTCGGGCCGCCGGGCGCCGGCAAAGGCACCCAGGCGAAGCGTCTTGTCGAGGAGCAGGGCATGGTCCAGCTCTCCACCGGCGACATGCTCCGCGCGGCCCAGGCCTCCGGGTCGGAGATGGGCAAGGTGGTGGCCGACGTGATGGCCCGCGGCGACCTGGTGACGGACGAGATCGTCATCGGCCTGATCAGGGAGCAGCTCGAGTCGGGCGCCGCCGCGAAGGGCGCGATCTTCGACGGCTTCCCCCGCACGCTGGCCCAGGCCGACGCGCTGGGCGAGCTGCTGGCGAGCGAGGGGCTGACCCTCGACCGGGTGATCGAGCTCCAGGTGGACGACGAGACGCTGGTGAAGCGGGTCGTCAACCGCGCGAAGGAGGCCGAGGCCGCCGGCGAGAAGGTCCGCGCCGACGACAACGCGGACGCGATGCGCACGCGGCTGTTGAACTACTACAAGGACACCTCGCCGCTGATCGGCTACTACCATGCGCACGGCAAGCTCGCGCGCATCGACGGCATGGCCTCTCAGGACCAGGTCGCGGCCGATCTGAAGGCCGCGATGAACGGCTGACGAGGTTTCGGCGGCGTGGAGTGAGAAAAAGGACCCGAGTCTCGGCCCGCCCGGGTTGACGCGGGACCCGGCCTTCATATACTCTGCGCCTCCGAACAAGGGGAGTCGTCGGACGGCGCTCTGGACAAGGATCCAGAGAATCGCTGTGCCGGCGCTCGTTCGCAGACCGGGCAGGGGATCTCACGTCCCGCCGCGGTCCGACCCGCGGACAGGATTTCAGCCCGCTGGCGCCGCCGGGGGCGACGACAGGACAATGGAACCTTCGGCCCCCCGGGCGGCGGACCGGATCGAGATACGGAGCAGGACCTTGGCGCGCATCGCTGGCGTGAACATCCCCACGAACAAGAGGACGCACATCGCCCTCACCTACATCCACGGCATCGGGCATTCTTCCGCGAAGGAAGTCTGCGCCGCCGTGGGCATCGCCGAAGAGCGTCGGGTCAACGAGCTGTCCGACGCCGAAGTTCTGGCGATCCGCGAGTACATCGACGGCAACCTCGCGGTCGAGGGCGACCTCCGCCGCGAAGTCGCGGTCAACATCAAACGGCTGATGGACCTGGGCTGCTACCGCGGCCTGCGTCACCGTCGCCAGCTGCCCGTCCGCGGCCAGCGCACCCACACCAACGCCCGCACCCGCAAGGGCAAGGCGAAGCCGATCGCCGGCAAGAAGAAGTAAGGAGAGGCGTCGATGGCTCGCGACAAGCAGCGCGTGAAGCGCAAGGAGCGGAAGAACATCACGTCCGGCGTCGCCCACGTGAACTCTTCGTTCAACAACACCAAGATCCTGATCGCCGACGCGCAGGGCAACGCGATCGCGTGGTCGTCGTCGGGCGCGATGGGCTTCAAGGGCTCGCGCAAGTCGACCCCCTACGCGGCGCAGGTCGCCGCGGAGGATGCCGGCAAGAAGGCCGCCGAGCATGGCATGCGCACCCTCGAGGTCGAGGTTCAGGGTCCGGGCTCGGGGCGCGAGAGCGCGCTGCGCGCCCTGCAGGCGGTGGGCTTCACCATCACCTCGATCCGGGACGTGACCCCGATCGCCCACAACGGCTGCCGTCCCCCGAAGCGCCGGCGCGTCTGACGCGCCGCTTTTCGGTGGCCCCCGGCCCGCGCCCGCCGCGCGGGCCTTCGGCCGTTTACGTGGACGGAATTCAATTCCTCGGGACGCCCGGGCGGTCTGCGGATCCCGCTCAGGCACGGATGGAGGACCATCGCATGATCCACAAGAACTGGCAGGAGCTGATCCGGCCGACCGCCCTGGACATCCGTCCGGGCGCCGACCCCCAGCGCCAGGCCACCGTGATCGCCGAGCCGCTCGAGCGGGGCTTCGGCCTGACGCTCGGCAACGCCCTGCGTCGCGTCCTTCTGTCGTCGCTCCAGGGCGGGGCGATCACCTCGATCCAGATCGACGGCGTGCTGCACGAGTTCTCGTCCGTCGCCGGCGTCCGTGAGGACGTGACCGACATCGTCCTGAACATCAAGGGCGTCGCGGTCAAGATGGACGTCGAGGGACCCAAGCGCCTGACGCTCCGCGGCGAGGGCCCCGGCCTGGTCGTCGCCGGCGACATCCAGGAGACGGCGGGGATCGAGATCCTGAACCCGGATCACGTGATCTGCCACCTCGACGAGGGCGCCAGCTTCCACGTCGAGCTCGTGGTCGACACCGGCAAGGGCTACGTCCCCGCGGACCGCAACAAGTCCGAGGACAGCCCCATCGGCCTGATCCCGGTCGACGCGCTGTTCAGCCCGGTCAAGAAGGTCAGCTACAAGGTCGAGCCCACCCGCGAGGGCCAGGTGCTGGACTATGACAAGCTGACCCTCCAGATCGAGACCGACGGCTCGCTGACCCCGGACGACGCGGTGGCTTATGCCGCCCGCATCCTCCAGGACCAGCTGTCGATCTTCGTGAACTTCGACGAGCCCGAGGCCGCCGGCCGGTCGGACGACGAAGAGCTGCCGGGCGGCATCAACCCGATCCTCCTCAAGAAGGTGGACGAGCTGGAGCTGTCGGTGCGCTCGGCCAACTGCCTGAAGAACGACAACATCGTCTACATCGGCGATCTCGTTCAGAAGACCGAGGCCGAGATGCTGCGCACGCCGAACTTCGGCCGCAAGTCGCTGAACGAGATCAAGGAAGTCCTCACCCAGATGGGCCTCCACCTCGGGATGGACGTGCCGGACTGGCCGCCGGACAACATCGAGGACCTGGCCCGCAAGTACGAGGACCAGTTCTGAGATCCGGCCTCCGGGCCCTCTCGAACCAGATCAGCGACCGGCGCCCCAGGCGCCGGTCGTTTTCGTTTCCGGCTGGGGTCTTGCCTCGCGGCTGGGGCCATCGCAGCCTCGGCGCCCGACGGCCCCTCGCCCGGCCGTCGCGCGCAGGAGGCGCCCATGTCCGTCCCCGTCCGTGCCGCCCGCCCCGCCGACATCCCTGCGATGGTCGACCTGCTGAAGCGCGACGCCGACCGCCGCCACGCCTGCGATCCGGCCCTCTGGTCGCTGGCCCCCGACGCGCCGGCGCGCATCGCCGAGGCGCTGGCCGCCGCGCTCTCCGACGCGCCGCAGCCGATCCGCCAGACCTGGCTGCTGGCCGAGACCGGGGACCGCCCCGTCGGCCTCGCCCATGTCCTGCACGTGCCGGTTCCCCCGATCTATCTCGGCGCAGACGGCCCCCCCGGCCTGACGATGCCCGAGATCGCGCTCGCTCCCGACGCGCCCGACGCCACGCTGGACTCCCTCGCCGACGCCGCCGAGACGGCGCTGCGCGAGGGCGGCGCGCGCCTGCTCCTCGCCACGCAGGTCGGCGATCCGCCCTGCGCGCCCGCCTGGAGCGCCGCGTTCGCGCGTCGCGGCTACGCGCCCCTGACCCTCTATCTCTCGAAGACCGGCCTCGCCTCCGCTCGGCCTGAGAGGCCGCCCGAGGGGCCGCGCCCGGCCGGGGCCGCCGACATTCCGGGCCTCGTCGCGCTCAGCGCCGCGCATCGGGCGACGCTCGAAGGCCTGGACCCGTTCTGGCGCCGCCACCCCGACGCCGACGCGAGGTTCGAGGCCTGGATGCGCCGCAGCCTGACGCTCGCCGACCGGGACATGCGGGTCGGCGGCCCGGCCGAGGACGTCGCGGGCTACCTCGTCGCGCAGCCGGCCTCGCGCCTGCATGTCCCGCCGGCCCACGACCTGTCGCCCATCGGGGTGATCGACGACTTTCACCATCGCGACCTCGCGGACCCGGAATCGCTCGCGAACGGGGGGCGGGGCGCGCTCGCGCTGCTGCAGGCCGGCGAGGCCGCCTTCGCCGCGCGCAGCGTCGACACGGCCTTCGTGGTCTGCCCGGCCGCCTGGCGTTCGAAGGCCGCGCTGCTGGCGGCGGCAGGCTACCGGACGGCGATGACCTGGTCGATCCGGCGCGGCTTCGGCTGACCCGGCGGGCGGCGCGGGGTTGCGTCCGCCCGCCCGATCCTGTATCGCGCGCGGGCTCGGGCCGCTCCGGCCCCAAGGAGGAGGACGCCATGGACGTCCTCCGGACAAAGCATAACGCGAAAGGAACTCTCCCATGCGCCACGGTCACGGTTACCGCAAACTCAACCGCACCCATGAGCATCGCAAGGCGATGTTCGCCAACATGTCCTGCTCGCTGATCGAGCACGAGCAGATCAAGACGACCCTGCCCAAGGCCAAGGAGCTGAAGCGGATCATCGACAAGCTGATCACGCTGGGCAAGCGCGGCGATCTCCACGCCCGCCGTCTCGCCGCCGCCGAGATCAAGCAGGACGCCGCCGTCAAGAAGCTCTTCGACGTGCTGGGCCCCCGCTACAAGGAGCGCCAGGGCGGTTACTGCCGCGTTCTGAAGGCCGGCTTCCGCTATGGCGACATGGCCCCGATGGCCTTCATCGAGCTGGTCGAGCGCGACGCCTCGGCCAAGGGCAAGGGCGACAAGGAGCGTGTCGCCGCCGAAGAGGCCGCCGCCGAGTAATCGCGCGCCTCATCGCCGACCTGAAACGGAGCCGTCCCCCCGGGGGCGGCTCTTTCGTTTCCGCCCGTCCCCCGCCCGCCGGGAGCGCCTGCGCTCGGGTGAGTTCACAAGCGCCCCCCGCGCCCCCCGCGTCCCTCGATCCCATGCCCGCGACCCGCCTTCTCTTTCCCGCCCGGCGCGCCTAGGTTTCCTGCGCACCCCGTCCCGACCCGCCAGGAGGCGCCTTCATGGTCCCTGTCCGCCCCGCCCTCGCGTTCGCCCTCGCGCTCGCCCTTGCGACCGGACCGGGCTCGCCGGGGTCGGCGCAGACGCAGGTTCCGGACACGATGACCGAGATCCAGCTCTCCTTCGCCCCGGTGGTGAAGGCGGCCGCGCCCTCGGTGGTCAACATCTACGCCAAGCGGGTGGTCGAGCGCGGCGGCCTCGCCGGCCCCTTCGCCCAGGACCCGTTCTTCCGCCGCTTCTTCGAGGGCATCGCGCCCAGGACCCAGCAGGTGCAGAACTCGCTGGGCTCGGGCGTGATCGTGCGCCCCGACGGGCTGGTGGTGACCAACCTGCACGTCGTGGGCCAGGCGACCGAGATCCGCGCGGTGCTGACCGACCGGCGCGAATACGAGGCCGAGATCCTGCTCGCCGACGCGGACAGCGACCTGGTGGTCCTGAAGCTGGAGGGAGCCGAGGACCTGCCCGCGCTGGAGCTGCGCGACACCGCCGAGGTGGAGGTGGGCGACCTGGTGCTCGCCATCGGCAACCCGTTCGGGGTGGGGCAGACGGTGACCTCCGGCATCGTCTCGGCGCTGGCGCGCACGCGCGAGGCGCCGGGCGGGGGCGCGGGCTACTACCTGCAGACGGACGCGGCGATCAACCCGGGCAACTCCGGCGGCGCGCTGGTCGACATGCGCGGGCGGCTGCTGGGGATCAACACGGCGATCCTGTCGCGCACGGGCGGCTCGATCGGGATCGGCTTCGCGGTGCCCTCGGACCTGGTCTCGCAGGTGGTGGCGCAGGCCGAGGCCGGGCGCTCGACCCTGGCGCGGCCCTGGGCCGGGCTGACGGGCCAGCCGGTGGACGCCGCGCTCGCCGAGGCGCTGGGGCTGGAGCGGGCGCAGGGGCTCGCGGTCTCGGAAGTCCACCCGCTCTCGCCCTTCGCCGAGGCCGGGCTCGCGCGCGGGGACGTGCTGCTCTCGGTCGACGACCGTCCGGTGGGGGCGGAGACGGAGCTGGAGTTCCGGCTCTCGGCCCTCGGCGTGGGCCGCACGGCCGAGGTCGCCTGGCTGTCGGACGGGGCGCGGCGCACGGCCGAGATCCGGCTGACCGCGGCGCCCGACGAGCCGGCGCGCGACCTGCGCCGCCTGCCCGGACCCTCGCCGCTGGGGGGGCTGGAGGTGTCGAACCTCAACCCGGCCGTGGCGATGGAGACGGGGCTGCCCGACGACGCGGCCGGCGTCGTGGTGACCGACGTGGCCGAGGAAGCGGTGCGCGCAGGCTTCCGCGAGGGGGACCGCATCCTCGCGATCAACGGGGCCGAGGTGGCCGACACCGAGGCGCTCGAGGCGATCGCGGCGCGCCCGCCCCGGGTGCTGGAGCTGGTCGTCGAGCGCGCCGGCCGCCGCGGCACGATGCGCTTCTCGCGCTGATCCGATGGCGGACCTCTTCGACCGATCGGGAGACGGGGGCGAGGGCGAGGGCGCCCCGCCGCCGCCTGCGCGCGCCGCGTCCCGGCCGCTGGCCGACCGGCTGCGCCCGGCCGCGCTGGACGAGGTGATCGGCCAGGACCACCTGCTGGGCGAGGGCGCGCCGCTGGCCGCGATGGTCGCCGCGCGGGAGCTGCCGAGCCTGATCCTCTGGGGCCCGCCCGGCGTCGGCAAGACCACCATCGCGCGGCTGCTGGCGGAGGCGACGGACCTCGCCTTCGTGCAGATCTCGGCGATCTTCACCGGGGTGGCGGACCTGCGGAAGGTCTTCGACGCCGCGCGGATGCGGGCGGGGAACGGGCAGGGGACGCTGCTCTTCGTCGACGAGATCCACCGCTTCAACAAGGCCCAGCAGGACGGGTTCCTGCCGCATATGGAGGACGGGACGATCACCCTGGTGGGCGCCACCACCGAGAACCCGTCCTTCGAGCTGAACCGCGCGCTGCTGTCGCGCGCGCAGGTGCTGGTGCTGAACCGGCTGGAGGCCCCGGCGCTGGAGGCGATGCTGTCGCGCGCCGAGGCGCTGGAGGGCCCGCTGCCCCTGACCGCGGAGGCGCGCGCGGCGCTGGTGAACCTCGCCGACGGGGACGGGCGCGCGCTTCTGAACCTCGCCGAGCAGGCGCAGCGGATGGGGCCGGGACCCGTGGACGCCGAGGCGCTGGCGAAGCGCCTGACCCGGCGGGCGGCGCAGTACGACAAGACCGGGGACGGGCACTACAACCTGATCTCGGCGCTGCACAAGTCGGTGCGCGGCTCGGACCCCGACGCCTCGCTCTACTGGCTGGCGCGGATGATCGAGGGGGGCGAGGACCCGCGGTTCCTGGCCCGCCGGATCACGCGCATGGCGGTCGAGGACATCGGGTTGGCGGACCCGCAGGCGGTGACGCTGTGTCTGGATGCGTGGGAGACCTACGAGCGGCTGGGCAGCCCGGAGGGGGAGCTGGCGCTGGCGCAGGCGGTGGTGCATCTGGCGCTCGCGCCCAAGTCGAACGCGGTCTACCGGGCCTGGAAGCAGGCGGTGTCGCTGGCGAAGAAGTCGGGCTCGAGCCCGCCTCCGATGCACATCCTCAACGCGCCCACGCGGATGATGAAGGAGCAGGGCTACGGCTCGGGCTACGCCTACGACCACGACGCCGAGGACGGCTTCTCGGGGCAGGACTATTTCCCCGACGGGATGGAGCGCCCCACCTTCTATCGCCCGGTCGAGCGGGGGTTCGAGCGGGAGCTGGCCAGGCGGGTGGAGTATTTCGCCAGGCTGCGCGCGAAGCGCGGCGAGGAAGGCTGAGGGCGGCGGCCGGGACGGATCTCGTCGTCGCTGCGCGCCGACGTCGCCCGCCCGGCCGCCCTCATCCCGGCGCCGCCCCGCCGGGACGACGCGCCCGGGCGCCTTGACCGGGACGGCCCCGCGGCGCAGAAGCGGCGGATGACGATCCTCTACGTGGCACTGGGCGGGGCCTGCGGGGCTTCTCTGCGCTGGCTGTTCGGGCGCTGGACGCTGCGCGTCCTGGGCGCGGACTTTCCCTGGGGCACGTTGGGGGTGAACGTGATCGGCTCCTTCGCGATGGGGCTCGCCGCGGTCGTGCTGATGGAACGGATGGACGGGGGCTGGGCGCGGCTCGCCCCCTTCGTGATGACCGGGGTGCTGGGCGGGTTCACCACCTTCTCGGCCTTCTCGCTGGACGCGCTCTATCTGATCGAGCGTGGGCGGATGCTGACGGCGGCGGTCTACGTGGCGGGCTCGGTGGCGCTGTCGGTGGCGGCGCTGTTCGCGGGGCTGGCGCTGGCGCGCGCCGCCTGGGGCCAGGGCTGACGCCGCGGGCGCGGCCCGGATTGAAGGAGGATCGGGCGATGCCCGGCGTGCAGACCGTGACCGTGGCCGAGGACGAGGCCGACAGCCGCATCGATCGCTGGCTGCGCCGGCGCTTTCCCCAGCTGACCCAGGGGCGCATCGAGAAGATGCTGCGCAAGGGCGAACTGCGGGTCGACGGCGCCCGGGCCAAGGCCTCGACCCGGCTCGAAGCCGGCCAGTCGGTGCGCGTGCCGCCGATCCCCGACGAGATCCTGGAGGCTTCGAGCCCCGCGCCGAAGGCCGAGATCTCGGCCGCCGACGCGCGGATGATCCAGGAGTGCGTGATCTTCCGCGACGACCACCTGATCGTGCTCAACAAGCCCGCGGGGCTGCCGGTGCAGGGCGGCTCGGGGCAGGGGATGCGGCACCTGGTCGGCCTCGCCTCGGCGCTGCGCTTCGGGCGCGACGACGACCCCCACCTGGTGCACCGGCTGGACCGGGACACCTCCGGCGTGATGGTGATGGCGCGCTCGGCCAACGCGGCGAAGGCGCTGGCGGGGGCGTTCCGGGCGCGGGCGACGCGCAAGATCTACTGGGCGGTCTGCGCCGGCGTGCCGGACCATCGCGCGGGCACCATCAAGTGGGGGCTGGTCAAGGCCGGCGGCCACGGCAAGGGCGGCGAGGGCGAGAAGATGCGCATCGTCCACCCCGACGAGATCGAGACGACCGAGGGCGCCAAGCGCGCGGTCACCGACTACATGGTCATCGAGGCCGCCGCCAAGCGCGCCGCCTGGATCGCGCTGAGCCCGATCACCGGGCGCACCCACCAGCTGCGCGCCCACATGGCCGCGCTGGGCCACCCGATCGCCGGGGACGGGAAATACGGCGGATCCGGCCAGACCAACGACGGCGAGGGCTGGGGGGCGCAGCTGGGCGGCGTGATCAGCCGCAAGCTGCACCTGCACGCGCGGATGCTGACCATCGTCCATCCCGGCACCGGCAAGCCGATGAAGTTCAAGGCCCCGCTGCCCGAGCACATGGCCCGCACCTGGGAGGTGTTCGGCTGGCGGCCCGAGGATGCGCTGGACGACCCGTTCCTCGACGAGGCGTGAGCCGGGTCGGGGGCTCGGGTCCATGGGCGCCCTGCGGGCGGGCTTGGCGGCGTCGCGTGGGGGGCGAGGGCGTGAGGGATCTGCGGGCGTGGGAGCCTCCGGCGGGCTCCTGACTCACCCAAGAACAAGCCCCGCGCCTGTTCTCCGGATCCGTCTCTCGCTTCGGCTGCCTGAGCGACTCGCCCCCTCCGGTCAAGGACGAGCCCGCCTTCGGCGGGTCGCTTCGCGATCCTTGACCGGAGGGGGCGAGTCGCTCTGACGGCGCCTGCGAGAGACGGCTCCGGAGAACAGGCGCTTCGCGAGGGCCGCAGGGCGGTCGCGCGCGGGGCGGGCGGCTGGACAGGCGGGGGCTGGGGGGCTAGGCCTCGGCGCGTCCGTCACGTCTTCGGAGCTTCCCTTGGCCACGTCCCTTCGCGCCGACCGGCTGAAACTCGCCGTCTTCGACATGGACGGGACCATCATCGACAGCCAGCGGATGATCGTCGCGGCCATGAACGACGGCTTCGCCGACGCCGGCCTGCCCGCGCCCTCGACCGCCGCGACGCTGTCGATCGTGGGCCTGTCGCTGCCGGTGGCCGTGGCGCGCCTGGCGCCGGGGCTGACGGAGGCCGAGGTCGACCGTGTCGTCGAGCGCTACAAGCAGGCCTTCATCCGGCTGCGCAAGGAGACGGGGGGCGAGGCGGCCTCGCCGCTCTATCCCGGGGCGCGCGCGGCGCTGGAGCGGCTGGCGCGGCGCGACGAGGTGCTGATGGGCGTCGCCACCGGCAAGGCGATGCGCGGGCTGAGCCATGCGCTGGCGGCCCATGAGCTGGCGTCCTTCTTCCAGACCCTGCAGACCGCCGACGGGCATCCCTCGAAGCCCCATCCCGCCATGCTGCTCGACGCGCTGGCCGAGACCGGGGCCGAGGCGGAGGACGCCGTCATGGTCGGCGACACCGAGTTCGACATGGAGATGGCCCGCGCCGCCGGCATGACCGCCATCGCCGTCACCTGGGGCTACCACCCCGAGACCCGCCTGCGCGCCGCCGGCGCCCATCACGTGATCCATGGCTGGGACGAGCTCGACGCCGCCCTGGCCCTGAGCTGGGGGGAGGTCTGATGGCCGCGCCGAAACGCTTCTGGAAGCAGGCCGGAGCCGTGCAGACCCCCGACGGCTGGGGCGTCGCCCTCGACGGCCGCCCGCTGCGCACCCCGGGCAAGGCGCCGCTGACCGCGCCGACCCGGGCGCTGGCGCAGGCGCTGGCCGAAGAGTGGGACGCGCAGGCGGAGGTCGTCGACCCCTCCTCGATGCCCCTGACGCGCAGCCTCAACACCGCCATCGACCGGGTGGGCGAGAAACATGCCGAGGTGGTGGACGCGGTCGCGGCCTACGCCGGCTCCGACCTGCTGTGCTACCGCGCCCCCCACCCCGAGGCGCTGGCGAGGCGCCAGGCGGAAGCCTGGGATCCGCTGCTCGACTGGGCCGCGCGGACCCACGGCGCCCGGCTGCTCTGCGCCGAGGGCGTGATGCACGTGGCCCAGCCCGAGGAGGCGCTGGCCCGCCTGCGCGCCGCCGCCTCCGCCCATGACCCGCTGGCGCTGGTCGCGCTGCACGAGCTGACCGTGCTCTCGGGCAGCCTGGTGATCGCGCTCGCCGTCTCGGCCGGGGAGCTCGCGGCCGAGGAGGGTTGGAAACGCTCGCGCGTGGACGAGACCTGGCAGGCCGAGCAGTGGGGCGAGGACGCCGAGGCCGCCGCCATGGCCGCCCGCAAGCGCGCCGACTTCCTCGCCGCGCGCCGCCTGCTCGACCTGATGACCGACCCCTCCTGACAGGACCCTGCCGCATGACCGACACCGGCGCCTCGCCCCGCTGGCCCGAAAGCCTCGAGGACGTTCCCACCCTGGCGGAGGCCGCCAGATACACCGGCATCGAGATGCTGGAGGCGCTGCGCACCGGCGAACTGCCCTCGGCCCCGATGTCGAAGACCTGCGGGTTCCTGATCCACTCGGTCGAGCTGGGGCGGGTGGTGTTCCGCGGCGAGCCGTCGTTCGACGTCTACAACCCCCTCGGGTCCGTGCACGGGGGCTGGTACGGGGTGATGCTGGACAGCGCCATGGGCAGCTCGATCCACACCCATCTGCCGGCGGGAAAGGCCTATACGACGCTGGAGTACAAGGTGAACATCCTGCGCGGCGCACGCGCCGACACCGGGCCGCTGCTGGCGATCGGCGAGTCGATCCACGTCGGCCGCTCGACCGGGACCGCGCAGGGGCGGATCGTGGGGGAGACGGACGGCAAGGTCTACGCCACCGCCACCACCACCTGCCTGATCATGGATTTCGACTGAAGCCGGGGCCCGCGGGGCCGAAGGGAGGACGCGATGAAACTGCTGCGCTGGGGCCCGAAAGGGGCCGAGAAGCCGGGGATGCTGGACGGGGAGACGGTGCGGGATCTCTCGGGCGTGATCGACGACCTGAGCCCCGCGACCGTGACGCTGGAGAGCCTCGCGAAGCTGCGCGCGCTCGATCCCGCCTCGCTCCCCGCCGTGAGCCCCGGCCGCATCGGCGCCTGCCTCTCGCGGGTCGAGACCTTCCACGCCATCGGCCTCAACTACCGCCTGCACGCCGACGAGACCGGCAACCCCTGGCCCAAGGAGCCGATCGTCTTCGCCAAGGCGGCCTCCTGCCTCGCCGGGCCGGACGACACGCTGGTGATCCCCAAGGACAGCGTGAAGACCGACTGGGAGGTCGAGCTGGGCGTGGTCATCGGCCGGGCGACCGAGCATGTCTCCGAGGCCGAGGCGCTGGGCTGCATCGCCGGCTACTGCGTGGCCAACGACGTCTCCGAGCGCGAGTGGCAGCAGGAGCGGGGCGGCACCTGGTGCAAGGGCAAGGGCGCGCCGGGCTTCGGCCCGCTCGGCCCCTGGCTGGTCACCGCCGACGAGATCCCCGACCCCCAGGCCCTGCCGATCTGGCTGAAGCTGAACGGGAAGACGGTGCAGGACTCGACCACCGGCGACATGATCTTCTCGGTCGCGGAAATCGTGAGCTACCTCAGCCGCTTCGTGCGCCTGGTGCCGGGCGACGTGATCGTCACCGGCACGCCCTCGGGCGTGGGGCTAGGCATGAAGCCGCCGCGCTTCCTCGCCCCCGGCGACACGCTGGAGCTGGGGATCGAGGGATTGGGAATTCAGCATCAGACCGCGGTCGCGTATCCGGGCTGAGGCGCAGGAGGGCGGGGCGATGACCTGGGAACGTCTGGCGATCTACTACGCGCCGCCCGCGGGCTCGGCGCTGTGGGACTTCGGCTCGGCCTGGCTGGGCTGGGACGCGGAGGCGGGGGAGGTCCCGCCCCGCCCCGACGTGCAGGGCCTGCCGGACGATCCGCTGGCGCTGACCACCTCGCCCCGCCGCTACGGCTTTCACGGCACGCTGAAGCCGCCCTTCTTCCTGGCCGAGGGGACCTCGGCCGGGGAGCTCGTGCAGGCCGCCGCCGAGATGGCCGCCGCCCTCGCCCCGTTCGAGGCGCCGCCGCTGTCGCTGCAGACCACCGGGCGCTTCGGGTTCCTCGGCCTGTCCGCGCCCTGCGCGGAGATGGCCGCGCTCGCCT
Organism: Albimonas pacifica; assembly: GCF_900113695.1. Taxonomy (GTDB): domain Bacteria; phylum Pseudomonadota; class Alphaproteobacteria; order Rhodobacterales; family Rhodobacteraceae; genus Albimonas; species Albimonas pacifica. The sequence continues at coordinate 24,174 of NZ_FOQH01000012.1, forward strand.
TCGCCTGCGTCGAGCGGCTGGACCGGTTCCGCGCGCCGCCGTCGGAGGCGGAGCTCGCCCGCCGCCGCCAGGCGCGGCTGGGGCCGGAGCACGAGGCGAACCTCGCCCGCTGGGGCTATCCCTACGTGGCCGACCAGTTCCGCTTCCACCTGACCCTGACCTCGGCGCTGGCGCCGGCGACGCTGGAGGCGACGACCGCCGCGCTCGCCCCCCATGTCGCGCCCCTGTGCCGGGATCCGTTGCCGGTGCGCGAGGTGGCGATCTACGGCGATCCGGGCGGCGGCGCGCCGTTCCGGCTGCTGCGCCGGCTGCCGCTGGGCGGCTGACCGCGGCGGCTGGGCCGGGCGCTCAAGGGGCGTTCAGGCGGGCGGAGCGATATTTTCGCGGCCGAACGGTGCTCGCCTTTTTCGAAACGACCCCGCGCGCTAGGTTGAGGTTGGTTCGCAACCCGGCGCGCCTGGCCGCGCCTTTCTCCGAGGTCGCCCGATGAACCAGGTCGCCATCCTCGCCGTTGTGCGCGGCCGCGTGCAGATGGTCGGCTACCGTGACTGGACATGCCGCGAGGCCGACCGGCTCGGCGTGTGGGGATGGGTCCGCAACCTTCCCTCGGGGGCGGTGGAGCTGCTGGCGGTGGGCGAGGAAGAGCAGGTCCAGGCCCTGCTCGACGCCTGCGCGGGGGGACCGCCGATGGCCGCGGTGGAGCGGGTCGAGACCCGGCCTTTCGGGCAGGAGCCGCGGATGCCCGACGGCGCGCCCCTGGGCGGTTTCCTGCGCGCCAACTGATCTGCAACCGCAGGTATCGCGACGTCGCCCCGGCGCTGGCGCGAATCGCTTGTTTCATTGAGACTTGCTCAACGCCCGCGAATGAGGCGCCATGCTGACCGGGCGCCTTCCTGACCGGCGTTTTCTTCGCCGGCGCCGCAGGATTTCGGCGCCGCGGCGCGAGGGGTTGACCTTCTGTGAAGCCCCCGTTCATTGTTCGTGATGGGCCGAGGGGGACCGGCCCGCGGGACCGGTCAGGGGCCCGAAGACGACGACATTCGCCGCGGTCGGAGGGGCCGAGGCGACCCAACCCGGAAACCGCCCGTGCAAACAGGGCGAGGACCCGGACCCACAGGAAGAGGTGTACGGACTTATGAAACGCAACCTTCTGATCGGCGCTGTGGCCGCCGCTGCCGGCATGACCGCGGCCGGCGCCGCCTCCGCCGCGACGCTCGACGACGTGAAGGCCAAGGGCTTCGTCCAGTGCGGCGTCGCGACCGGCGTGCCGGGCTTCGCCTACACCGAGGCCTCGGGCGAGTGGACCGGCTTCGACGTCGCCGTCTGCCGCGCGGTCGCCGCCGCCATCTTCGGCGACGCCCAGGCGGTGAAGTTCACCCCCACCACCGGCAAGACCCGCTTCACCGCGCTCGCCTCCGGCGAGATCGACATGCTGGCGCGCAACACCACCTGGACCTTCAGCCGCGACGTCGACCTGAAGTTCACCTTCGTGGGCGTGAACTACTACGACGGCCAGGGCTTCATGGTGCCCAAGGCCCTGGGCGTGACCTCGGCCAAGGAGCTCGACGGCGCCACGGTCTGCATCCAGACCGGCACCACCACCGAGCTCAACCTGGCCGACTACTTCCGCATCAACAACATGTCCTATGAGCCGGTCCCGATCGAGACCAACGCCGAGGCTCAGCAGAAGTACCTGGCCAACGCCTGCGACGTCTACACCACGGACGCCTCCGGCCTCGCCGCCACCCGCTCGACCTTCGAGGCGCCCAAGGATCACGTGATCCTGCCCGAGATCATCTCGAAGGAGCCGCTGGGCCCGCTGGTCCGTCACGGCGACTCCGAGTGGGCCGACGTCGTGCGCTGGGCCTTCAACGCGATGGTCATCGCCGAGGAGCTGGGCGTCACCTCCGAGAACGTCGAGGAGATGGCGAAGGGCACCGACAACCCCGAGATCAACCGCATGCTCGGGACCGAGGGCGAGTACGGCGCGATGCTGGGCCTCGACAAGAACTTCGCCGTCAACATCATCAAGACCGTGGGCAACTACGGCGAGGTGTTCAACGAGTTCATCGGCCCGGACACCGCCATCGGCCTCGAGCGCGGCCTGAACGCGCAGTGGACCCAGGGCGGCCTGCTCTACGCGCCGCCGTTCCGTTGATCGGATGAAAACGGAGGGGCGCGCCGGACCACGGCGCGCCCCTCTCGCTTTGCGACACGCTTTGCACAACACGACGCCCGCCACGGCACGACCGGATCAACCGGCGGCCAGGAGGAGGCCGGGCGCGACGACAGGCGAAGGATAAGCCGAATGACGGCGATAACGGACCCGCCCCGCGCGGACTTCCGCCTCGGCATGCTTTGGACCGACACGCGATACAGGTCGCTGACCATCCAGGTCATCGCCCTGATCCTGGTCCTGCTGGGCGCGAGCTACCTGGTGTCCAACGTGCTGGCGAACCTCGCCGCGCTGGGCAAGGACTTCAGCTTCGGCATCCTCACGGGGCCCGCTTCCTACGACATCAACCAGCGCCTGATCGACTACACCTCGCGCTCCTCGCACACGACCGCCGCCGTGGTGGGGATGCTCAACACCCTGCTGGTCGCGGTGATGGGCTGCCTGCTGGCGACGGTCATCGGGGTCGTGGCCGGCGTGCTGCGCCTGTCCAACAACTGGCTGATCTCCAAGCTGATGACGGTCTACATCGAGACCGTCCGCAACATCCCCGTGCTGATCCAGATCCTGCTGCTGGCGGCGGTCTTCGACGAGTTCCTGCCCTCGCCCCGACAGGCGGGCGCGGACGCGCACATGCTGGGGATCGTGGCCACCAACCGCGGCTTCTACATCCCCGGCCCGGTGTTCGGCGCGGGCTCGGTCTTCGTGGTCGCGGCCCTGATCCTGGGCATCGTCGGCTCGGTCTGGTACGCGCGCCACGCCAAGCGCGTCCAGCAGGAGACCGGCCGCCTGCTGCCGATCTGGCGGGTGCGCCTGGGCCTGATCGTCGGCCTGCCCTTCGTGGTCTGGGCGGCGATCGCGCTGGTCGCCGGCGCCCCGATCACGCTCGCCTATCCCGAGCTGCAGGGCTTCAACTTCGACGGCGGCATCTACATGCGCAACAGCCTCGTGGCGCTGTGGCTGGCGCTCTCGATCTACACCGGCGCCTTCATCGCCGAGAACGTGCGCGCGGGCATCCTCTCGGTCTCCAAGGGCCAGACGGAAGCGGCCTACGCGCTGGGCCTGCGCGCCAACCGCACCATGAGCCTGGTGATCCTGCCGCAGGCGCTGCGCGTGATCATTCCGCCGCTGATCTCGCAGTATCTCAACCTCACCAAGAACTCGTCGCTGGCGATCGCGGTGGGCTACATGGACGCGACCGGCACGCTGGGGGGCATCACGCTCAACCAGACCGGCCGCGAGTTCGAGACGCTGCTGCTGCTGATGGCCTTCTACCTCAGCATCTCGCTGACGATCTCGATGATCATGAACCTCTACAACGAGCAGGTGAAGCTGGTGGAGCGGACCTCCGCCTCCGGCACCGCCTTCAGCTTCGGCAAGCTCTTCGACTCGATGACGGGGCCCTGGGACACGCTGAAGAAGGGCGACGCGGCCCACCAGCCCAACTTCGGGGTGGCGAGCTGGCTGAACCTGGTGGTGCTGCTCTATGCGGGGATGCTGGCGGCGGAGCTGGCCTTCCTGTTCCTCGCCGACGTGCCCGAGCTGCGGCGGGCCTACTTCGACTGGACGCTGGTCCAGCAGCTGACCTTCCTGCTGCTGGTGACGCTCACGCTGTCGACCCTGCTGACGGCGGTGTTCAAGCACTTCCGGGTCATCGACCTGGCGGTGGGCACGCTGGCGATGTGGATCGTGGCGCTGCTGGCGGGCAATCCGCTGGGGCTGATGATCCCCTCGCTGCCCTCGATCCTGGTGGTGGTGGGCTGCGCGGCGGCCCAGCTCGGCGCCATCGCCTACCTGGTGTTCGGCGCGCGGCCGAACGTCACCTACTTCTGCCGCGTTCGGAGGGATGGCTGATGTCGGACGTTCACGCGCAGACCGTCGCCTACGTCGCGCCCAGCCAGATCCCCCCCTCGCCCCCGCCGGCGCGGGAGCGGGGGGCGGTGAAGTGGCTGCGGGCGAACCTGTTCTCCTCGATCAGCAACGGCATCCTGACGGTGATCGCGATCCTGATCATCGCCTACGCCCTGCCGGCGCTGGTCCAGTGGGCCTTCGTGGACGCCGTCTGGTCCGCCGGCAGCCTGAGCGAGTGCCGAGAGATCGCGGCCGCCCGCGGGGTCGAGGGCGCCTTCGCCTGCTGGGCGGTGATCAACGAGCGCTTCAACCAGTTCCTCTTCGGCTTTTACCCCGAGGAGCTCTACTGGCGCCCGATCCTCACCTTCCTGCTGATGTTCGCGGCCGCGGCCCCGATCCTGTTCAACGCCATCCCGCGCAAGGCGCTGATCGGCTCGGCGCTGTTCCCCTTCGTGGCCTACTGGCTGCTGTGGGGCGGGCCGGCGGCGCCCGTGATCCTCGCGATCATCGGGCCGGTGGTGGGCTACGTCGCCTTCCGCTTCGTCGAGAAGGCGATGCACGGCGATGCCGGCGCCACCGGCATGGTGGTCGGCGCCCTGGCCATGGTGCTGTGGTGGAGCTTCGTGCCCGGCCTCGTCGACGCGGGCCCGGCACTCGAGCCGGTGGAGAGCGCGCGCATGGGCGGCTTCATGCTGGCGCTGATCATCGGCATCACCGGCATCGCGGCCTCGCTGCCCTTCGGGATCCTGCTGGCGCTGGGGCGCAAGTCGGACCTGATCTTCATCAAGACGCTGTCGGTGATCTTCATCGAGTTCATCCGCGGCGTGCCGCTGATCACGCTGCTGTTCGTCGCCTCCTCGGTGCTGAACTACTTCTTCCCGCCGGGGACCGCGCTGGACCTGATCCTGCGCGTGGTGATCATGGCCACGCTGTTCGCGTCGGCCTACATGGCCGAGGTGATCCGCGGCGGCCTCGCGGCGCTGCCCTCGGGCCAGTACGAGGCGGCCGACAGCCTCGGCCTCGACTACTGGAAGTCGATGCGCCTGATCATCCTGCCGCAGGCGCTGAAGATCTCGATCCCCGGCATCGTCAACACCTTCATCGGGCTGTTCAAGGACACCACGCTGGTGTCGGTGATCGGCCTGCTGGACCCGGTGGGCATCATCAACCCGATCCGCGCGGACTCGAACTGGAACGGCATCGTCTGGGAGTTCTACGTCTTCGTGGGCCTGTTCTTCTGGGTCTTCTGCTTCGGCATGTCCCGCTATTCCATGTACCTCGAGCGCAAGCTCGCCACCGACCATCGCTGAACCCAAGGGAAGGAGAGAGAAAATGACCGAGACCGCCTTCTCGAGCGAGAGCGCCGTCGACCCCAGCCTGATGAAGGTGTCGAGCGAGGTCGCGATCCAGATCTCGAACATGAACAAGTGGTACGGCGAGTTCCACGTGCTGCGGAACATCGACCTGACCGTCCATCGCGGGGAGCGGATCGTGATCTGCGGCCCCTCGGGCTCGGGCAAGTCCACCCTGATCCGCTGCATCAACCGGCTGGAGGAGCATCAGCAGGGCAAGATCGTCGTCGACGGGACCGAGCTGACCTCGGACCTCAAGAACATCGACACGATCCGCAAGGAAGTCGGGATGTGCTTCCAGCACTTCAACCTCTTCCCGCACCTGACGATCCTCGAGAACTGCACCCTGGCCCCGATCTGGGTCCGCAAGATCCCCCGCAAGGAGGCGGAGGAGACGGCGATGCACTTCCTGGCCAAGGTGAAGATCCCCGACCAGGCCCACAAGTATCCGGGCCAGCTCTCGGGCGGCCAGCAGCAGCGCGTGGCGATCGCGCGGTCGCTGTGCATGAAGCCGCGGATCATGCTCTTCGACGAGCCGACCTCGGCCCTCGATCCGGAGATGATCAAGGAAGTGCTCGACACCATGATCGAGCTCGCGCAGGAGGGCATGACCATGATCTGCGTGACGCACGAGATGGGCTTCGCCCGCCAGGTCGCCAACCGGGTGATCTTCATGGACCAGGGCCAGATCGTCGAGCAGAACGAGCCGGAGGAGTTCTTCAAGAACCCCCGCTCCGACCGTACCAAGCTTTTCCTGAGCCAGATCCTGGGTCACTGACCGACGCCGCCGCGTCGGCGTCGAACGGGCGGGCCTCCGGGCCCGCCCGTTTCATTTCCACCGATGATTTTCCGGAGAGTATGTCATTCTGGAACAACGGCTTGGCGCGGCGCCGGCGGGCGAGGCGGGATCGCGTCTCGCTTGGCGAGAATTCGTTCATTCCAGCGTCATCTAGATTGCCAACTGGCGACTCTCACGCTACGGAAGCAAGCGATCAGTGCGTTTGGGGCCGGAATTGAGACGGTCGCCGCGCCGAGGGCGGTTATTTCCAGCCGTCTGATGATCCTGGGGACAAGCACATGAAGATCTTCCTCGCCGCGGCGGCGCTCGCCGCGACGGTCGGACTCTGCGCGGCCGGCGCCGCCCAGGCCACGCCCGTCGCCATCTACGACTTCGAATCCGGAACGCCGCTGGTCGACCAGACCGGCAACTTCGGCACGATGCAGCTCCACGGGACCGCGTCGCTCGAGGCCACGGGGCTGCGGGTGAGAGGGGCCGGCACGACGCCCCAGGGCTACGCGTCCGCGGACTATGTGGTCGGGTCGGCCACCTTCGAGTCGATGACCCTGATCAGCTGGGTGACGCTGCTGGACTATTCCGCGCGCGCCGGCTCGGCCCTGACGCTGGACACCGTCTCCACCGACCGGTTCAACGGCATCGTCTTCGGCGAGTCCGTGCTGCAGGAATGGACGGTGGGGAGCAACAACTTCCGCCGCCTGGGCGACTCGGTGAACTGGGACGCCACGCAGCCGCTGAACCAGAAGGTGCAGATGGCCTACACGTTCGAGAAGACGGACGGCGGGGCCAAGACCCGGGTCACCGGCTACCGCGACGGCGCGCTGCTGGGGACCTACGAGGTCGCTACGTTCGAGCAGTTCGACGTGACGGACGGCGTGATCTGGCTGGGCGCCCGGCACCAGGCGGGGGCCACCATGGTCGGCGCGCTGAACGCGATCATCCACCGGGTCGAGATCCACGACAATCCGCTGAGCAGCTCCGAAGTCGAGGACAACTTCGAGACCGTCGGCGCCGCCGTTCCGGCCCCCGCGGCCCTGCCGCTGGCGGCGATGGGCCTGGGCGCGCTGGCCGCCGTCGCGCGGCGTCGCCGCCAGGCCTGAGCCGGCGCCGCAAGCCTGCCCGAAACCGGAAGGCCCCGTCGAGGATCTCGCCGGGGCCTTCGCATGTCCGGGGGGCGGGGGTCTTACCGCTCCTTGAGCTGGGTGTACTTGGCGCCTTCCAGGCTGACGCCGGCCATCAGGCCTTCCTGGCCGTAGATCACCGCGATGACCGGATGCTGGGTGGTGCGCGAGGTCACGGTGCCGGCGAGGTTGTTGTTCATCGCCGTCACCTCGGCGTCGGCCGCGAGCTCCCAGCCCGACGAGCGGCGGAAGTTCTCCAGCGCCGCGGTGGTCATGAAGAACAGCGCCTGGTCGAACTTCTGCACCCCCGCCTGCAGGCCGAGGGAGGCCGCGCCGACCGAGTAGTAGCCCACCGACTGGCCGCCGATGCGCAGCGCGCCCTCGCCGTACATGCCGCCGACCAGCAGGCCCGCCTTGGTGATCGAGGGCATCACCAGCACGCCCTTGGCCCGCGACATCAGCTCCCGCGCGCCGTCGACCGAGTTCATCAGGTCCTGGATCGAGTGGTCGACCCGCAGGTCGATCACGTCGGCGGCGTCGGCGGCGCGGGCGGGGGCGAGAGGGGCCGCGAGCGCGAGCGCGGCGGCGGCGAGGCCCGCGCCCAGCAGGCGGCGGCGGGCGGGGTCGGCGCGATGGGCGCGGGTCATTGGAACTGCTCCTGTCCTCACGGATCGCCGTCGTTGCGGCGATGGAATTGGACGGCGCGGACCCGGAACCGGCCCCGCCGCCGGGGAAAACCATACATGGGAGGCGCGCGCTTGTCCCGCCATCCCTCCCGGCGGCGCAGGCGCGCAGGTCCGCCCGCCGCCCCGCCCGCCGGTCAGTCCGCGGGCGCCATGCGCAGCAGCCGGCCCTCGGCCTCGTCGGTCAGGAACCAGATCGCGCCGTCGGGGCCCGCGCGCACGTCGCGGATGCGGCCGAAGGCGTCGGGGACCAGGTCCTCCTGGCCGACCACCTCGCCGTCCTGCATGTCGAGGCGCACGATCTTTTCGAACTTCAGCGCCCCCACCAGCAGGTCGCCGTCCCACTGCGGGAACAGATCGCCCCGGTAGACCGCGAGGCCCGAGGGGGCGATGGACGGGTCCCAGTAGTGCACCGGCGCCTCGATGCCCGGGGCGGCGCCGTCCCTGGGAAAGTCGCGGCCCGAGTAGTGCGTGCCGTAGGAGGCCTCCGGCCAGCCGAAGTTCGCCCCCGGCTTCGGCAGGTTGATCTCGTCGCCGCCGCGGGCCCCGTGCTCGACCACCCAGTAGGTCCCGGTCTGCGGGTCCACCGCCGCGCCCTGCGGGTTGCGGTGGCCGATGGACCAGACCGAGGGCAGCCCGCCGCCCCCGACATAGGGATTGTCCTGCGGGATTGCGCCGTCGGGCAGGATCCGGTGCACCTTGCCGTTCGCCGCCATCGGGTCCTGGGCGGAGGGGCGGTTCCCCCGCTCGCCCATGGTCACGAACAGGGTCCCGTCGGGGGCATGAGCGAGGCGGGAGCCGAAGTGGCGCCCGCCCCGCTCGTTCGTCTCCATCGCCAGCACCACCTCGAGGTCGACCAGCCGCCCCGCTTCGCGGTCGAGCCGGGCGCGGGCGACATGGGTGTTCGCGCGTCCGCCCCCGACGGGCGCGGCGTAGGTCAGGTGCAGGACGCCCGTCTGGGCGAAATCGGGCGACAGCGCCACGTCCAGCAGGCCGCCCTGGCCCTCGGCGTAGATCTCGGGCAGGCCCTCGATCGCGCGGGCGCCGTCGCGGGTCACCAGGGTCAGGCGGCCCGGGCGCTCGGTCACCAGCAGGGCGCCGGTGGTCGCGAAGTCGGGCAGGAAGGCCACCGCCCAGGGATGCTCGAACACCGGGCCGACCGCGGTCACGTCGACGGGGCCGGCCGAGGTCTCGAACACCTCGGCGCGGGTGGCGGGGGTGCAGGCGACGCCTGCGGCGAAGGCCACGAGGGCCAGCGCCAGGGCGGCGCGGAACGGTCGGGCGGTCATGGGGGGCTCCCTCTCCGGCGGTCGGCGCCGCGCGCCTCTGGGCCAGAGGTGGGCGGGCCGCGCCGCCCGGCAAGGGCTCAGGCGGGCGCAGGGCCGTCGGGAGCCGCAACACAGATCACGTGTGCGTCAGGATCGCGGAAATAGACCTCCCGCATGCCGTACCAGGAGGTCTCGGGGCCCTTCAGCACCGCCCCGGCGGGCAGGCCGGCGGCGACCGCGTCAGGGGAGAGGTCGCGCAGGTAGACCGCGATCCCCGGCCGGTCCGGCAGGCCGCCCGCGAAGCCCTCGGGCAGGTCCTCGGCGAGGCTGCCGGCGGTCTGCAGCATCAGCTGGCCGCCGGCGCCCTCGAGGATCGTGAAGACCGCCGTCTCGGGCATGGCGTCGGGGCCGAAGCGCGTCTCGCGCGCCGCGTCCACAGTCATCGTCACGGCGAAGCCCAGCCGGTCGCGCCAGAAGGCGACCGAGCGGCCCATGTCCGAGCACATCAGGTTGGGGATGATCACCGCGGGCTCCCGAGGCAAGAACATTTCGCGAACATTCTGCCTGATTCCCCCGCGCCGGTCGAGCGGCCCGGGGGGCTCGGAACGGGGGGCTCGGAACGGGGGGCTCGGAACGGGGGGCTCAGAACAGGAAGTCGGCCTTGCGCAGGGCATCCTCGGCGAAGACCTCGACGGCGTTTCCGTCGAGCGTCGCCCGCCAGGCGCCCTCCGCGGTCTCGGCGATCGTCAGGTCCCGCCAGCGCACGTCGAGCGCGCGCAGGTCGAGCCGGTCGCCCTCGGCGCGCGAGAAGTCCTCGATCACGTCCTCGCCCCAGTTGCGGCCGTGCACGAAGCGGTCGGGGCCGGCGCCGCCGACCAGCAGGTCGTCGCCGCGCCCGCCCTCGATCACGTCGCGCCCGGCGCCGGCGTAGACCCGGTCGTCGCCGCCGCCGGCCTCGATCCGGTCGCGGCCGCCGTCCTCGTAGATGCGGTCGTCGCCCCGGCCGGCGACCATCCGGTCGCGCCCGGCGCCGCCGTAGAGATAGTCGTCGCCGCCGCCGCCGAAGAGCGCGTCGCGCCCCTCGTCGCCGTAGAGCGCGTCGTTCCCGCCGCCGCCGCGCAGCAGGTCGTCGCCGCGGCCGCCGCTCAGCGAATCCTGACCGCCCCGACCGACGGCGCGGTCGTTCCCGTCGAAGCCGATCAGCCGGTCGATGCCCGAGCCGCCGAACATCACGTCGTCGCCGGTTCCGGCCGAGATCGTCTGCCAGTCGCCGTCGCCGAGATGCATCCAGTCGTCGCCTTCGCCGCCGTAGATCGTGTCGCGGTCGGCGCCGCCGTAGAGGCGGTCGTCCCCGAGGCCGCCGGTCAGCGTATCCTCGCCCGCGCCGCCGTAGAGCTCGTCGGCGCCCTCCAGCCCGCCGAGGCGGTCGTCGCCGCCGGCGCCGTAGACCAGGTCGTCGCCCTCGGTCCCGCCGTAGTCGTCGTCGCCGTCGCCAAGGGCGACGGGGTCCAGCAGGGCCTCGGCGACGGTCGTCTCGAAAGGGGAGGGGGGGAACGCTCGGGCCATGGCCGGTCTCGCAGAAAAACGCCGGGCGCGGGGCCCGGCTGCACGAAGGGGCGAATCTGCGGGACACCCTGACACGGGGAGGGGCTGCGACCCAGCGGAACGGGCGCCGTAGCGTCGCCTGGCCCGCTGGGTGGGCCGCCCGCCCGGCAGGCGGGACGTCGAGCGCTCAGCCGGCGGAGTCGAGCAGCTCGGCCGCCTGCGGGGCGAAATAGGTCAGGATCCCGTCGCAGCCGGCGCGGCGGAAGGCGCCCAGGCTCTCGAGGATCACCCGGTCGCCGTCGAGCCAGCCGTTGGCGATGGCGCCGGCCAGCATCGCGTACTCGCCCGACACCTGGTAGGCGAAGGTCGGCACCTGGAAGGTGGTCTTCACCCGGTGGCAGATGTCGAGATAGGGCATCCCGGGCTTCACCATCACCATGTCCGCGCCCTCCTCGAGGTCGGCGGCGACCTCGCGCAGGGCCTCGTCGGTGTTGGCGTAGTCCATCTGGTAGGTCTTCTTGTCCCCCTTCAGCGCGCCCGTCGCGCCGACGGCGTCGCGGAAGGGCCCGTAGAAGGCCGAGGCGTACTTGGCCGCGTAGGACATGATCATCGTGTCGGGGAACTCGTTCTCCTCCAGCGCCCGGCGGATCACGCCGATGCGGCCGTCCATCATGTCGGAGGGCCCGAGGATGTCGCAGCCGGCCTCGGCCTGGGCCAGCGCCTGCTTCTCCAGCGCCAGCAGGGTCTCGTCGTTGAGGATCACCCCGTCGCGCACGATCCCGTCATGGCCGTCGGAGTTGTAGGGGTCGAGCGCCACGTCGAGCAGCACGCCCATCTCCGGCAGGGCCTTCTTGATGGCGCGGGTGGCGGTGTTGACGAGGTTGTCGGGGTTCCAGGCCTCCTCGGCCTCGGGCGACTTGTTCTCGGCCTCGGTGTAGGGGAACAGGGCGACGCAGGGGATGCCGAGGTCGGCGGCCCGGCGGGCGGCCTCGACCGCGCGGTCGACGGTGAGGCGGGAGACGCCGGGCATCGAGGGGATCGGCTCCTCGGCGTCGACGCCCTCGCGCACGAACATCGGCCAGATCAGGTCCTCGGGGCGCAGGCGCGTCTCGCGGACCAGGTCCCGGATCCAGCCGGCCTGGCGCAGGCGCCGGGGGCGCGAGAACGGGAAGGGCGCGAGGCGGGCGGGGCTCATGGCTGCGATCCTCCAGAGGCGGGTCCAGCGGGAATGCCACGAACGCGGGGGGCGGGACAAGCGCGAGGGAACGGGGACGGAGGCGCCCTGCGGGCGGGCATGGCCTGCGCCGGCTGCGCCGGCGGGCGGGCCGGCGGCCCGCGGGAAGGGGCTCGGGAGCTCACCAGGGAACAGGGCCGCGCCTGTCCCCCGAAGCCGTCCGTCGCTGAAGATGCCTGAGCGACTCGCCCGAAGGGGTCAAGGACAAGCCGCGCAAGCGCGGTCGCTTCGCGATCCTTGACCCCTTCGGACGAGTCGCTCTGATCGGCATCAGCGACGGACGGCTCCGGGGAACAGGCGCTTCGCGGCGACCGCCCTGGGGGGGCGGGCGGCGCGCGGGGCGGCGGGGCGAGTTGACAGCTGTCGACGCTGCAACGCCGCCGCGCCGGGCGTTGCGCCCGCGTCAGCGGGAGCGGCGGTCGGGCTGGGCGAGGGCCATGAACTCGGCGCGGAGCGCGGGGTTCTCCTGGAAGGCGCCGGTCAGGCGGGTGGTGACCATCGAGACGCCGGGGCGGTGCACGCCGCGGGTGGACATGCAGTGGTGCTCGCCCTCGATCAGCACCGCCACGCCGCGGGGCTTGAGCGCGCGGTCGAGCGCGCCGGCGATCTGGGCGGTCAGCTTCTCCTGAACCTGCAGGCGCTTGGCGTAGGCGTCGACGAGGCGGGCCAGCTTGGAGATCCCCACCACCCGGTCGGTGGGCAGGTAGGCGACATGGGCCTTGCCGATGATCGGGGCCAGGTGATGCTCGCAATGGCTCTCGAAGCGGATGTCGGTCAGGAGCACCATCTCGTCGTAGCCCTCGACCTCCTCGAAGGTGCGCTGGAGCATCGCCTCGGGGTCGTCCTCGTAGCCGGCGAACCACTCGCCATAGGCGCGCGCGACCCGGGAGGGGGTGTCGAGCAGCCCCTCCCGCGCCGGGTCGTCGCCGGCCCAGCGCAGCAGGGTCCGCACGGCGGCCTCGGCCTCCTCGCGGCTGGGACGGTCGAGGGGGGCGGGGCCCTCGGGGGGCTGGAAGCCGGTCTGGCGGACGTTCATGAGCGGTCTCCGCTGGGAGGCGACGGATGTGCTGAGGGATACGTCGGGGCCCCGTCGCGCGGATCAACCGTTTCGAAAGAAATTTCCGCCAAGCGGATCAGCCCCGGGAGGCGGCCCCGAGCATCGTCCGGGCGGCGGCCTCGACGCCGGCCATCGCCTCGCGCCAGGCGCGGGGGCCGTAGCTGATCCGCCCGACGCCCAGCGCGGCCAGCGCCGCCACGCCCTCGGGCCCGCCCGGGGGGCCGAAGATGTTGGTGGCGACCGGGCAGTCCTGGCAGAAGGCCGCCACCAGATCGGGGTCCGAGAGGGTGATGGGGTAGATCGAGGCGGCGCCGGCCTCGGCGTAGGCGGCGGCGCGCGACAGCGCCTCGTCCATCAGCCCGGCATGGGCGGCGGGGTCGCCCGAGCGGATGAAGAGGTCGATGCGCGCGTTGACGTGGAGCGGCAGGCCAGCCTCGGCGCAGGTCTCGACGATCGCGGCGATGCGCGCGGCCTGGGCGGCGGCCGGGTGCACGCCCTCGCCCCCGATCACGCTGTCCTCGACGTTGATCCCCACCGCGCCGACGCGGGCGAGGCGCAGGGCGTTGGCCGCCGCCTGCGCGGGGTCGGTGGCGTAGGCGCCCTCGAAGTCGATGCTGACGGGGAGCTCGCCGGCCGCGAGGACCACCCGCTCGGCGATCGTGGTCACGAGGTCGAGGGGCAGGGCCTCGCCGTCCGGAAATCCCATCGCCTGGGCGACCGAGGCGCTGCCGGTGGCGACCGCCTTCGCGCCCGCGCGCGCCACCGCCGCGGCGGAGCCTGCGTCCCAGGCGTTCCACAGGACCACGGGGTCTCCGGGCCGGTGCAGGGCGGCGAAACGGGCGAGCTTCTCGTCTCGGGTCAGGGTCACAGGGGCAGCTCCTCCTGGTGGTGCGGGGCGGGGGCGAGGGGCGACTCGTGCGCCAGCAGGGCGCGCTTGCGCCACAGGCCGCCGCCGTAGCCGGTCAGCGTGCCGTCGGCGCCGATCACCCGGTGGCAGGGGATCAGCACGGCGATCGGGTTGGCGCCGTTGGCCGCGGCCACGGCGCGGGTGGCGGTCGGCCGGCCGATGCGGGCGGCGACCTGGGCGTAGGAGCGCGTGGCGCCCGAGGGGATCTCGCGCAGCGCCGCCCAGACCGAGAGCTGGAAGGCGGTCCCCAGCGGCGCGAGCGGCAGGTCGACGGGCGCGGCGGGGTCGGCGAAGAACGCCTCCACCGTTGCCGCGGCGCGCTCGAGCATCGCCGAGCGCCCCTCGCGCACCGGGCCGAGGGCCGCGCGCAGGCGGCGGAACTCGGCGGTCAGGACGGCGCGCTCGGGGAACTCCAGCAGGCGCAGGGCCTGGTCGTCGGCGACGGCGAGGAGGGGGCCCAGCGGGCTCTCGATCCAGGCGGCCAGCGCCGCGGCCTCGGTCCCGGGCGGGTCGAGATGGGCGCTCGCCTCGGCGCGGGCGGCGGCGAACTCGGCCTCGGTCGGGCGTCGGGCGTGGGGGTCGGAGGGGCGAATCTGGACCATGCGTCAGGGATAGCGCGGAACGGGGCGCGGGGGCGCCCGGATCTTGCGCGACGCACGCGCGGGCCCCCGGCCGGGACCCGGCCCGCGCGCGCGGCCCGGCGGGGCGCGCGGCGGGGCGGGCGAGGCGACGCCCGGGCGAGCGCCCCGAGGCTCAGCACTCCGGCACGTTCACCGCGAGCCCGCCGCGGGAGGTCTCGCGGTACTTCTCGTTCATGTCGAGCCCGGTCTGGCGCATGGTCTCGACCACCTGGTCGAGCGTCACCCGGTGCTGGCCGTCGCCCTGCAGGGCCAGCGAGGCCGCCAGGATCGCCTTGGTCGCGCCGAAGGCGTTGCGCTCGATGCAGGGGATCTGCACGAGGCCCGCGACCGGATCGCAGGTCATGCCCAGGTGATGCTCGAGCGCGATCTCGGCGGCGTGCTCGACCTGCGCGGGCGTGCCGCCCTGGGCTGCGGCGAGGCCGGCGGCGGCCATGGCGGCGGCGGTCCCCACCTCGCCCTGGCAGCCCACTTCCGCCCCCGAGATCGAGGCGTTGCGCTTCACGATCCCGCCGATGGCGGCGGCCGAGAGCAGGAAGCGGCGAGGGCCCTCGCGGTCCACCAGCGGGCAGAACTCGCGGGCGTAGCGCAGGGTCGCGGGGATCACGCCGGCCGCGCCGTTGGTGGGGGCGGTGACCACGCGCCCGCCGGCGGCGTTCTCCTCGTTCACCGCGATCGCCCAGGAGGCGACCCGGCGCATCGGCGCGTCCGCCGGCTGCATGTTCACGCCCGAGGCCTGGTCCATGCCCTCGGTCAGCGCCCGCGCCCGCCGGCGCACGCGCAGGCCGCCCGGCAGCATCCCCTGCGCGGTCAGGCCCCGGTCGATGCAGGCCAGCATCTCGTCGGCGATCCGGTCGACCAGCGCGAGCGTCCGGGCGCGGGGGCGGAAGCGGTCCTCGTTGGCGAGCTGCATCTGCGCGACGCTCAGGCCCGAGGCCTCCGCCGCCCGCAGCATCTCCTCGGCCGAGATCCAGCGGTGCACCGGGTCGGGGACGGGCGCGGCGGCGGCGGCGGCGTCGCCCTCCCGCTCGATGAAGCCGCCGCCGACGGAGTAGTACATCTCCTCCGCCACCGTGACGCCGGAGGGGGAGACGGCGGCGAGCGACATGGCGTTGGGATGCCGCGGCACGTGGGTGCGCTTGTCGAGGTGGATGTCGGCGTCGGGGTGGAAGGGGACCGTCGCGCCCGAGGGCAGGGTCAGGCTCCGCGTCTCGCCGATGTCGCGCCACAGGCGCTCGGCTTCCTCGGGGTCGATCTCGTCGGGGCGGGCGCCGGTCAGGCCGAGCGCGATGGCCTTGTCGGTGCCGTGGCCCTTGCCGGTCCAGGCGAGCGAGCCGTAGGCGGTCACCTGCAGCCGCGCCACCGCCAGCCCGTCGAGCGCCGCCGCGAAGGCCGCCGCGGCGCGCATCGGCCCGACGGTGTGCGAGGAGGAGGGGCCGAGCCCGATCTTGAACAGGTCGGCGAAGCCCGCCGGCCAGCCGGCGGCGGCGGGACCGGGGAGCCTGGTTCCGGTCAGGGGGGCGGTGTCGGACATGCAACCTCGGGCGCTGGAGGGGGGGGCTGGGCGCGGGGCAAGCCTGCCATGCCCGCGCCCGCAGGCGAAGCGCGCAAGCGACAGGGCGCTCTCCGCCCGCGACGCGGGTCCGCGCCGCCCCCGCCCGCGGCTTCCGCGCGCCGTGCCGGGCGCCCGGCGCGCGGAAGCCGCGGGCGGGGGGCGGCCGGGCCGCGGGCTTCGGGCGCCCTGGAAATGATTTGTTAACCATTGCCGACCGACAGTCCTCGCCAGATCCGCGGCCCGCTCCGGCGGAGGGGCCGCCGGGCGGGATCGCCGACGAACAGGGACGGAGGCGGGGACGGGGACGGCTGGGGACACGACGCGCGACGACGACGCCGGGGGGCGTCGCGGCGCCATGCCCGCACCTGCCGCAGAGCGCCGCCATATTGCACGAGGGGATCGTTTTGCTGGCAGAGAAGCAGCCGATTTCGGCTTTCGAGCGGTTCTGCGCGCAGGCCGCGGCCGCGGTGGGGGCCCGGCGATGTCGCCTGCTGGTCGCGGCGCCGGGCGCCGAGGACCCGCCGGCGGCGGAGGGCCGCGCCGGGGATCGCGACGGCGAGCGCAATGGCGCCTTCGACGGCGATCGCGACGGGCGCCCGGTCGGGGACCGCCGCGAGGACGAGCGCGCCGAGACCGCGGCGCTCGACCGTCTCAACCGCCGTCTCCTGCACGAGGCGGGCGCGGCGACGCCGCAGCGGCCCGCGCCCGGGGATCCTCCCGGGAGCCTCGCGGGGCTGGTGCTGCGCGACGCCTCGGGCGCGCCCCTCGCCGCGGCGGCCTTCGCCTTCGACGCCGCCGGGCCGCGGCCGGCGGCGCTCGAGGCCTGCCGGCCGATCCTCGACTTCGCGCTGTCGGCGCTGCTCGACGCGCTGGCGCGCGCGGCGGACCTGCGCGCGATCGAGGCGCGCTGCAGCCGGCTCAGCCGGCAGGTGGATTCCGACGCGCTGACCGGGCTGAGCAACACCCGCGCCTTCCGCGACCTCGCCCGCCGGCGGCTGGCGGAGCCCAGCCGCGACCGGGCGCTGATCCTGCTCGACATCGACCATCTCAAGCGGGTGAACGACGTCTTCGGGCACGCCTTCGGCGACGCCTACATCCGCACCGTCGCCCGGGCGCTGGAGGCGTCGCTGCCCGACACCGCGCTGATCGGGCGGATCGGGGGCGACGAGTTCGCGATGATGGTCGACCTGCCGCGGCCGGGGCACGCCTATCTCGCGGGCCTTCTGGAGCGGTGCCGCGCCTCGGTCCAGCGCGCCGCCGCGATGCTGGGCAAGCCGGACCTCGGCCGCGTCAGCATCGGCGTCAGCCGCAGCCCCGAGCAGGCCGAGACGCTGTCGAGCCTGTTCGAGAAGGCCGACGCCGCGCTCTACGCCGCCAAGGATTCGGGGCGCGGCGCCATCGTCCACTTCCGCCCCGGCCCGCATCGCCGCTTCAACCGGCGCGAGCTCGCCAAGGGCTTTTCCCGCGCGGTGCGGGAGGGGCGCGTGGTCCCGTTCCTGCAGCCGCTCGTCGACCTCGACACCGGCCAGTGCCTGGGTTTCGAGGTGCTGGCCCGCTGGATCGAGATCGACGGCGCCGTGCTGCTGCCCGGGGAGTTCAGCGGCATCTTCCGCGACCACCGCAACGCCGAGCTGCTGACCCGGGAGATGCTGCGCCAGGGGCTCGACGTCTTCGCCGCCTGGCGCGGCCGCCACGGCCCCCGCGCCCGGCGCGCGCGGCTGGCGGTGAACCTCACCACGCTCGACCTGATGAACCCCGAGTTCGCCTTCGACCTGCAGGCGGAACTGTCGGAGCGCGGGCTCGACTGGTCGACGATCACCCTCGAGGTGACCGAGAACATCATGCTCGGCGACGTCAACGGCCAGATCCACCGCAACCTGACCGAGCTGCGCGCCCGGGGCGCGAAGCTCGCGATGGACGACTTCGGCACCGGCTACGGCGGGCTCCAGCACCTCGGCCGCTGGCCGCTGGACGTGCTCAAGGTCGACCGCCAGTTCGTGCAGCGCCTGCACGAGGGCGAACATGCGCGCGCGGTGATCGAGGCGATCGCCGGCATCGCCGGGCGCTGCGGCTTCGACGTGGTGGCCGAGGGGATCGAGACCCGCGACCAGCTCGCGGCGCTGCGCGGCCTGGGTTGCCGGATGGGGCAGGGGGAGTTCTTCGACCGCCCGCTCCCCGCCGCCCAGGCGGTGCTCGCGCCGCTGGACTACGACCTGGGCCAGGTCGAGCGGTCGCGGCTCATCGCCTGAGGGCGAGGTCGACGGTGTTGACCAGCGCCGTGGCGCTGGGCGGCTTGCGCAGCACCAGGCCGGGCGTGTCGCGCCCGGCGCGGCTGAGCGCGTCGGCGTAGCCCGAGAGATAGATCACCGGCGTCGGCCCCAGCGCCGCCTGCACTCCGGTGGCGAGCCGGTAGCCGTCCATCTCCCCGGGCAGCATCACGTCGGTCAGCAGCAGGTCGAAGGCCGCGCCGCTCTCGACGAGGGCCAGCGCCTCCTCGCCGGTGGCGGTGCGCGACACCTCGGCCCCCATCGCCAGCAGCAGCTCGGCGGAGACGTCGGCGAAGGCGGGATCGTCCTCGACCAGCAGGATCCGCCGGCCGGCGAGGCTGGGCGCCGCGTCCTCGGCCGCCTCGGGCGCGGCCGGGTCCGCGGCGGCGCGGGGCAGGGTCAGCTCGACCGAGGCGCCGCCCCCCGGGGCCGCGGCCAGCTGCAGCGATCCGCCCGCCTTGCGCGCGAAATTGTCGACCATGGCCAGCCCCAGCCCGCTGCCGCCCCGGCCGAGGCGGGTGGTGTAGAAGGGCTCCGCCGCGCGGCCGAGCACCCCGGGGCTCATGCCCGGGCCGTCGTCGCGCACCGCGATCCGGATCGTCTCGCCGACCGTGGCCAGCACCTCGATCCGGCCGGTGGCCGCGCCGCTCTCCACGATCGCGTTGCGGGCGTTGATCGCGAGGTTCAGCAGCGCCGCCTGGAAGTCGGAGGGCGAGACGCGCAGCCAGGCCTCGTCCCCGGCGTCCGCCCCGTCCTGCCGCCGCTCGTGCACGCTCAGCGCCACCGAGGCGGGCAAGGCCGCGCGGGCGATCTCGGCGAAGGCGTCCAGCGCCGGGGCGAGGCGGAAGCGCTCGGCGTCGTCGGGCTGGTCGCGGGTCAGGCCGAGCAGCCGCCCGGTCAGCCCCGCGCCGCGCGCGCAGGCGCCCTGGATGGCGCGCAGGTGGCGGGCCTGCGCCTCCGGCGCGCCGGTCAGCAGGGCGGTGTCGGCGCTGAGCCGCGCCACGCCGAAGATGTTCGCCATCTCGTGGGCGATGCCGCCGGCCATCTGCCCGATCGCGTCCAGCCGCTCGGTCCGGGTCAGGTTCTCGCGCAGGATCCAGCCCTGGGTCTCGTCGAGCACCGAGAGGATCATCATCTCCTCGTCGGCCCCGCGGCGCAGGCTGAAGCGCAGGGCGTGCTCGGCGCCCCGGCGGTCCTGCCAGCCCACGAAGAGGTCGCCCGCGCTGCGCCCCTCCAGCAGCAGGCGGGCGGGACGCTCGGCCTCGGTCAGCCGGCGGCGGTCGCCCAGGGCGTGGAAGCGGGTCTTGAACAGCCAGGCCTCGGGCGAAGCCTCGCCTGCGCAGAGCCGCAGGGCCCCGGCGTTGCTCATCTTCAGGCGTCGGTCGCGGCCGAACAGGAAGACGGCGGCGTCGATCCCGTCGAGCGCGGTGCGCAGGCGCGTCTCCTCGGCGCGCAGCAGCGCCTCCTGGCGGTTGCGCAGGGCGGCGATGCGCAGCACCGTCACGGTCGAGACCAGCGCCAGCGCCGCGGCGAGCGCGGTGGACCAGAGGCTGGAATGCATCAGCCCGCGCGCGTCGATCTCGATGGCGAGCTCGGCCAGCAGCAGCGGGCCCAGCACCGCGAGCGGCAGCAGCAGGCGCGCCGCGCGGCTGCCCGCGCCCGGCCCGAAGGCGACCCGGGCGAGGCGCGAGTCGCGCCGCGCCAGCAGCGCCGCCAGGAACAGCGCCACCAGCGAGGCCGCGGTGTGCGGCGCCATGCCGGTGAAGACGATCGAGGTGTCGTAGGCGGCCCGGTCGAGCAGCCAGGCCCCCAGCCCGGCGAGCGCCAGCGTCAGCCCCAGCGCCCCGACGGAGGAGACCACGCGCTCGGCCAGCCAGCTGCGGCCGCCGACGCAGAAGACGGCGAGGCCGGCCAGCAGCAGCCCCAGCGAGGTCGCGAGCGCCATGCGGTCGCCCGCGCCGGGCGGCGCCTGCAGGTAGGAGATCGCGATCGAGCTCCCGCGCAGGGCCGCGACGACCGCCGCCACGCCCGCCGCCCAGCGCCCGGCCGCGCGCAGCGCCGGCCCGCCGTGGAGCTGGAGCAGCAGCGCCGCGGCGATCCCGCCCAGCATCGTCGCGGTGGCCGGCACCATCGCCGCCCCCTGCGGGCTGAGGCGCACCAGCGTCTCGACCCCCAGGCCCCAGCCGAGCGCGAGCACGGCCAGCGTCTCGACCAGCACCAGCGCGGCCAGCGTCCGCGACCAGGTCTCGAGCCGTCGGCGCGTCGCGGGCATCAGCCCGCGTCCCGCCCGGCGCGCCGCGGCCGGCGCGTCGCCGCGCCGGCCGCCGGTCCGCGCGGACGGGGCGGCGCGCGCCTCATCCCGTGCGCCCCCGCGCCTCGCGGCGGGCGCGGGCATGGCGGCGCACGAGCTGGTCGAGATGGGCGAGGGGCGTGGCCTTGTGCACCTTGGCGCGCGCCGCGCGCAGCCCCTCGCGGAACAGGGGCGAGCCGATCAGCTCCGGGCGCCCGGTGATGATCACCACGGGCAGGTCGGGATCGAGCTTCCCGACCTCGTGGATCAGGGTGATCGCGCCGCCGCCGGCCATCACCACGTCGAGGAACACGATGTCGTAGCGCGCGGCCTGCAGCCGCTCGAGAAGCTGGTCGCGGTGCGTCACCGCGGTCGGGTCGTGCCCGAGGGCCTCCATCCCTTCGCAGAATGCGTCCAGATAGGCCACCTCGTCGTCCGCGATCAGCACCCGCGCCACGTCGCTGCACTCCCCATGGATGTGGTCGAAAGTTGTGTTACGCCTTATGAGGTAGCGACGCCGAGGGGAAACGCAACGCATGACACGCCGTCCGGATCCGGCCGCAAACGACGCCGCAGCCCTTCCGCTCGTCGTCGTCGGCGCCTCCGCGGGAGGGCTCGAGCCGCTCGAGGCCCTGTTCGAGGCCGCGCCCCTCGATGCGGGGTGGTGCTTCGTCGTGGTCCAGCACCTGTCTCCGGACTACAAGTCGATGATGCACGAGCTGCTCTCGCGCCGCTCGAAGCTGACCATCCGGCATATCGAGGACGGCGCGCGGCTGGCGCCGGACACGATCTTCCTCAACCGCCCCAGCACCCTGGCCACGCTGGAGGGGGACGTGTTCCGCACCCGCGCCTTCGCGCCCGGCGACGGGGTCCCGCATCTGCCGATCGACGCGCTGCTCAGCTCGCTCGCCGCGCGGGATCCCGCCCGCACCGCGGCGGTGATCCTGTCGGGCTCGGGCAGCGACGGCACCCGCGGGGCCGAGAGCGTTCACGCCGCCGGCGGCATGGTGCTGGTGCAGTCGCTGGCCGAGGCGGCCTTCGCCTCGATGCCGCGCTCGGCGCTCGCCTCCGAGGTCGCCGACCGGGTGCTGCCGGCCCGCGACATCCCCCGGGCGCTGGCCGAGTTCTTCCGCACCGGCGCGCGCAAGCCGCCCGTCGCCGAGGCCGAGGCCGAGGGACCCAAGAGCATCCTCAAGCTGCTGGAGGAAGCGCACAACCTCGACTTCTCGGACTACAAGCCGCAGAACGTCCGCCGCCGGATCGAGCGTCGCCAGCACCTCGAGAACTACGCCGACATGGAGGCCTACCGCGCCGCGCTGGAGCGCAGCCCCGCGGCGCTGGAGGAGCTCTACCACGACCTGCTGATCGGGGTGACCGAGTTCTACCGCGACGAGGAATCGATCGTCGCCCTGCGCCGCAAGGTCTTCGACGCGCTGGCCGCCGAGCCGGAGGCGAGCACGCCCCTGCGGGTCTGGGTCGCCGCCTGCTCCAGCGGGGAGGAGGCCTACACGATCGCCATCGAGCTGAGCGAGGCGCTGGCCGCCGCCGGGCGCACCCGCAGCTTCCGGGTGATCGCGACCGACGTGCACCGCCGCTCGATCGACATCGCCTCGGCGGGGGTCTACTCGGCCGACGCGGTGGCGCGCGTGCCCCCCGAGATCCGCGAGCGTTACTTCGACCGGGTGCAGGACCGCTACGTGGTCTCGCCGGCGCTGCGCCAGAAGATCATCTTCTCGGTCCACGACGTGCTCAGCGATCCGCCGTTCATGAACCTCGACCTCGTCTCCTGCCGCAACCTGCTGATCTATCTGACCGAGCAGGCGCAGGCGCGGCTGGTGTCGATGTTCCTGTTCGGGCTGCGCAAGGACGGCGTGCTGCTGCTGGGGGCCTCCGAGAGCCTGGGGCGCTACGCCGCCGAGTTCCAGCCCGTCGACACCCGCTGCCGGCTCTACCGCAAGGCCACCAACCGCCGGGTGCTGGACCGGGAGCTGCTGTCGGGCAAGCTGGGTTCGGCGGCGCGCTCGGACGCGGCGCTGCGCGGGCACGCGGGGCCGCGCCCCACGGTGTTCCGCGCGCCGGTGTCGGAGTTCCGCGACCGCGACACGCTGATCCGCTGCTACGACGCGCTGCTCAAGCGCTATGCGCCCTCGTCGATCCTGGTCACCGACCAGGGGTCGGTGCTGGCCTGGTTCGGGGCGGCGGCCGAATACATCGACACGATGAACAACCTCGCCGAATGGACGGTCGAGGAGGTGGTCCACCCCGACCTGCATTTCGTCATCAACGTCGCCGCCGAGAAGCTGCGCCAGCAGCAGCTCGAGACCTACGAGCGCCGGGTGACGATCGAGTTCGGCGACGGCCGCACGCGGCACTGCGACGTGCGGGTGGAACCGCTGCAGGAGGTGCAGGGCGGCCGGCTGATGCTGGTGGGGCTGAAGCCCGCGGCCTCGGGCGATCCGGCGGAGGACGTCGCCGTCGGCGTCGCGCCGCCGGCGGCGGCCGACGAGGACTCGCTGATCCTCAGCCGCCGGATCGTCGCGCTGGAGCGCGACCTGCGCCTGACCGAGGAGACCCTCCAGCACGTCACCGAGCGGCTGGAGGCGAGCGGCGAGGAGCTCCAGGCCTCCAACGAGGAGCTGCAGGCGTCGAACGAGGAACTGCAGGCCTCGAACGAGGAGCTGCAAAGCTCGAACGAGGAGCTGCACGCGGTCAACCAGGAGCTGGTTTCGGTCAGCGCCGACCACGAGCGCCAGATCGTGCAGCTCTCGGATCTGAACGCCAACATCGAGCAGGTGCTGCGGATGCTGAACGTGGGGGTGATCTACGTCGACTCCCAGCGCCGCGTGCGTCGGTTCAGCGCCCTGATCGTCGAGCGCTTCGCGCTCGAGCCCCATGACGTGATGCGCTCGGTCGACGTGATCGGCCCGCGCCCGACCTTCTTCGACCTTCCCGCGGCGGTCGCGGAGGTGGTCGGCGGCGGCCCCTCGCGCCGCTGCGAGGGCGACGACCGGGGCGAGCGCCTCTCGGTGCGCATCCAGGCGACGGAGGACCCCGACGGCGGCGAGGGCGCGCGCGGCGCGGTGCTGATCTTCGAATGGGCCCGCCCGGCCTGATCCCGGGCCGACGGGCGCAGGAAGGGGGCCGAAACGGAAACGGGCCTCCCCGTGGGGAGGCCCGTTCGGCGCACGAGGCCGGAGATTGGCTCCGGCGGTAGGATTCGAACCTACGACCAGCGGATTAACAGTCCGATGCTCTACCACTGAGCTACGCCGGATCAGGTCCGGCCTCGCGGCGCGGCTGCCTATTAGCAACCCGCGCCGGGCGCGTCCAGAGGGGTTTCGCAACATATCGACCCGCGCCGAGGGCGGCGCAGGCGCGCAGGCGGATCAGCTTCCCGCCGGGCGCCCGCCGTACTCGCGCGTCACCTCGGACACGATCCGCCCGACCGCGTCGCGGAGCTGCTCCAGACGCTCGTCCGAGATCCGGCTGCGCGGGCCCGAGACCGAGATCGCCGCGGCCGCCGTGCCGTTCTCCGACAGCACGGCGGAGCCCACGCAGCGCAGGCCGTCGGCGTGCTCCTCGTCGTCCACCGCCACGCCCTCGGCGCGGATCTTCTCCAGCTCCGCGGCGAGCGCGGAGGGATCGGTGATGGTGCGCGCGGTGGCGCGGGCCATGCCCTGCTCCTCGAGCACGCGGCGCGCACGCTCGGGGCGCATCTGGGCGAGGATCGCCTTTCCTGCCGCCGACCAGTGCATCTTGGTGCGCCCGCCCACCCGGGTGAGGGCGCGCATGGCATGGCGGCTCTCGACCTGGCCCATGCAGACGATCTCGCCGCCGGACTCGAGGTAGATGTTGGCCGTCTCGCCGGTGCTTTCCATCAGCCGGCGCATGTAGGGTTTCGCCAGCACGATCACGTCGCGGGTGCGGGCGAAGGCGGCGCCGACGGTGAAGGCGGAGACGCCCACGTGCCAGCATCCGCTGGCGGTTTCGAAGCGGACGAATCGCTCGCTTTCGAGCGTGGTGAGGATCCGGTGCGCGGTCGACGCGGCCAGTCCGGACTGGGCGGCGGTTTCGGACAGGGTCAGGCCGTCCGCGCTCTCGGACAGGGCGCGCATGACCGACACCGCCCGGGTGATCGCCCGGACCTGGCCTGCACGTCCATTGGTGTCCTTCGGAGACATCAGCAGCTTCCTTTCTGTTCCGATCTCAATCTAGGTCCCCGCTGCGGAAGGGCTAGAGCCGCCTCGACATGGCCCCTCTTGCATGAAGTCCGCCTTGGAATGGCCGTCTGAGGGCTCGACAGCGGCGGGATCTGGGCGATAGCTGTTGACCCCTCCGCCGCCCTCCGCGGACGGCGGCGAGAGCGGGCCGGGCCCGCCGAGACGACAGGGGAGGGAGGCCATGCACGCGTTCCGCGCAGGGGGCGGCGTCATCCATTTTCGCGACGAGGGCGACCGCGGCGGACTGCCGGTGGTGTTCGCCAACTCGTTGGGATCGGACCTGCGGGTCTGGGACGCGATGGCGGCCGCGCTGCCCGCGAGGCTGCGGCTGATCCGCTACGACAAGCGGGGCCACGGCCTGTCCGACTGCCCCCCCGGCCCCTACACGATCGAGGCGCTGGCCGACGACCTGGCGGCCCTGCTCGACCACCTCGAGGTGCGCCGCGCGCTGGTCGTGGGCCTGTCGATCGGCGGGCTGATCGCCCAGTCGCTGGCCGCCCGCCGGCCCGACCTGGTGCGCGCCATGGTGCTGATGGACACGGCCGCCAAGGTCGGCGACGCGACGATGTGGGAGAGCCGCATCGCCCAGGTGCGCGAGCAGGGGATCGAGTCCCTCGCCGACGGGCTGATGCAGCGCTGGTTCTCCGCCGCCTTCCGCGCCAACCGCTCCGAGGAGCTGGCGATCTGGCGCAACATGGTCTGCCGCCAGACGGTCGAGGGCTATGCCGCCTGCTGCGCCGCGCTGCGCGACGCGGACCTGCGCGACGCGGCCCGCAAGCTGTCGCTGCCGGTGCTGGCGATGGTGGGCGACGAGGACGGCGCCACGCCCCCCGCGGTGGTGGAGGCCACCGCCGAGCTGATCGCCGGCGCCCGCTTCGAGGTCGTCCGGCAGGCCGGCCACATCCCCTGCGTCGAGCATCCGCGCACCTGCGCCGCGATGCTCCTGTCCTTCATCTCGGAGCATGACCTTGACTGACCGCCGCACCCTTGGGGAAGCCACCCGCCGCAGCGTCCTCGGCGACGCCCATGTCGACCGCAGCCAGGGGACCGCGACGCCCTTCGACGCCCCCTTCGTCGACTTCATCACCGAGGGCGCCTGGGGGACCGTCTGGTCCGGCGACCAGCTGACCAAGCGCGAGCGCTCGCTGATCACGCTGGCCCTGCTGGCGGGCCTGGGGCGGGAGGAGGAGTTCCAGCTCCACTGCCGCGCAACCGAGAACACCGGCGCCACCCCCGAGGACATCCGCGAGATGCTGCTGCATGTCGCCGTCTACGCCGGCGTCCCGGCCGCCAACACCGCCTTCCGGCTGGCCAAGAAGATCCTGGCCGACCGCATCGAGGAGGCCGAGGATGCGCAATAGTCCAGGCGGCCTGCCGGGCGCCTTCTTCGCCCGCGACCGCGACCAGCACCCCCCCGCTTACGCGCCGGGCTACAAGACCTCGGTCACCCGCTCGCCGACCAAGCCGCTGATCGCGCTGGACAACACGCTCTCGGAGATGACGGGGCCGGTGTTCGGGCATGACCGGCTGGGGCCGCTCGACGACGACCTGATCCTGAACTTCGCGAAGCCCGGAGAGCTGCCGGTCGGGCCGCGGATCGTCGTCCATGGCCGGGTGCTGGACGAGAACGCCCGCCCCGTGCCGGGCGCGCTGGTCGAGGTCTGGCAGGCCAACGCCGGCGGGCGGTATCGGCACAGGAAGGAGAGCTACCTCGCGCCGCTCGACCCCAACTTCGGCGGCTGCGGGCGGTGCATCACCGACGAGGAGGGCTGGTATCGCTTCCGCACCATCCAGCCCGGCGCCTACCCCTGGCCGAACGGGCCGAACGACTGGCGCCCCGCGCACATCCACTTCTCGGTCTTCGGCCACGGCTTCGCGCAGCGCCTGATCACCCAGATGTATTTCGAGGGCGATCCGATGATCTGGAAATGCCCCATCGTGCGCACCATCGCCGACCCGGCGGCGGTCGAGCGGCTGATCGCGCCGCTCGACTGGGCCAACACGATCCCGATGGACGCGCGCGCCTATCGCTTCGACATCGTGCTGCGGGGGCGGCGCTCGACGCTGTTCGAGAACCGGCTGGAGGGGAACTGAGATGCGCCTGCCCGACCAGCTGAAGGAAACCCCCTCCCAGACCGCCGGCCCCTACGTGCACATCGGCTGCTTTCCGCGCATGTGCGGGATCGAGGTCTACGAGCACGAGATCGGCGCCGACATGGTCTCCGACGCCACCAGGGGCGAGCGGATCGAGATCCGCGGCACGGTCTACGACGGCACCGGCGCGCCGCTGCGCGACGCGCTGATCGAGATCTGGCAGGCCGACGCCGAGGGCCGGCACCCGGGCCGGGGCGACCCGCGGGGGCTGGCGGACCCTGCCTTCACCGGCTTCGGCCGCTCGGCCGGCGACCCCGACACCGGCGAATTCGTCTTCCAGACCATCAAGCCCGGCCGCGTCCCCTTCAAGGACGGCAAGCCGATGGCCCCGCACATCACCTTCTGGATCGCCGCGCGGGGCATCAACATCGGCCTGCACACGCGGATGTATTTTCCCGATGAAGAGGCCGCCAACGCCGAGGACCCGGTGCTGGGCCGGATCGAGCTGAAGAGCCGGATCCCCACGTTGATCGCCAGACCGGAAGCCCCCGGCGTCTACCGCTTCGACATCCGCCTGCAGGGCGAGGGCGAGACGGTGTTCTTCGACATCTGACGCCCGGGCGGCGCCCCGCGCTCCCGGGACCGGAGGCGCCTTGCGGGCGGGCTGCGGTCCGCGGCCCGGGGCGCGTCCTGCGAGGGCGGCGGGCGCCCTCGCGACTTGCCCGACCCGGCTCCGCATGGAACAAAGGGTCGACCGCACGCCTATAAAAACGCGGACCACAGGGAGAGAAGACCATGAAACCCGCAATTCTCGCGGCGGGCGCCGCGCTCGCCTTTTCGCTCGGCGTCCCGTCCGCCTGGGCGGCCGACCTGACCATGCGCATCTCGCTTCAGCTTCCGCTGAAGAGCCACCTCGGCCAGAACCTGGCGCTGTTCAAGGAGGAGGTCGAGACGACCTCGGACGGCGCCATCGCGGTCGAGATCTACGACTCGGCCCAGCTCTACAAGGACAAGGAGGTGCCGCAGGCGGTCGGCTCCGGCTCGATCGAGGCGGGCGTCGCCTCGCTGACCCGCTACGTGGGCGACATCCCGGCGGTGGACATCTTCTACCAGCCCTTCCTGCTCGACAGCGAGGAGAAGGTCCGCGCCGCCACCGCCAAGGGCGGCCCGATCCGCGGGCCCATCGACGAGGCGATCAAGGACACCGGGGCCACCGTCCTGTGGTGGCAGGCCTATGGGGGCGCGATCCTGCTCTCGAACGGCGGGCCGCTGAAGACGCCGGCGGATCTCGAGGGCAAGAAGGTCCGCGTCTTCGGCAAGACGCTGGGCGACTTCACCGAGGCCGCGGGCGGCGCGCCGACGATGATCTCGGGCTCGGAGCAGTATCTTGCCTACCAGCGCGGCACGGTGGACGTGGGCATGACCGGCGTCTCGGGGGTGAAGTCCCGCTCGCTGTGGGAGGTGATGGACACGATCACGGTGACCAACCACGCCGACATCGAGTTCATCGTGGTGGTCAACACCGAGTGGTGGGAGGGCCTGACCGACGACCAGCGCGCGATCCTGACCGCCGCCGCCGAGAAGGCCGACGAGACCGTGCGCGCCGAGATGGCGGCCATCGAGGCCGAGGCCTATGCCGCCGCCAGGGAGAACGGCATGGCCATCTACGAGCCCACGCCCGAGGAGATGGAGGCCTGGCGCGCCACCGCCCAGCCCGTCCATGACGAGTACCTCGAGAAGGCCGGCCCCCTCGGCAAGCAGCTGATGGAGGCCGCGAAGGCCCTCTGAGCTCCGGGCGCCTCGTCCCGTCGCCCCGATGGAGGTCGGGGAGGCGGGCGGCGCGCGCCGCCCGGAGCGATCCGGCCTCCCGGGTCTCTCGGCGTTTCGCGGCGACCGGCGCAGGGCGCCCCGGGCTCGACCCGGGGCCTCCGCCGGCCGGGGCTGGGCGCCGGCGGCGAAGGCTCCTGCCGCCGCCGCATGCAGGCGCCGGAGGCGGCCGTCGGGTCGAGGCCCCGGGTCAGGCCCGGGGCGCGCCCCCGGCCCCGGCGGCGGCGCGAAACCCGCGTCGGGCGCCCGGGTCCGCAGGGTCGCTCCGGTGCGTTCGGCGATCGTCCCGCGCTTGCGGACCTGCCGCCCGGCGGTCGCCTCGAGCGCCGGGGCCTCGCCGCTCCGCGATCCGGCCGCCGGCCGGGCCGCGCCGCCGCTTCCGTCCTGCGCCCTTCGGCGTCTCTCCCGGCCCCGGAACCCTCGGATGACCGATCTTCTCCGCTCCGTCGCCGCCGTCCGGCTGGGCCTCGCCTGGCTGGGGGCGCTGCTGTTCGCGGCCTCGGGCGCGATGCTCACCTGGGAGGTGGTCGCGCGCTATTTCTTCACCCGGCCCACGATCTGGGCGGCGGAGCTGAGCCAGCTCTGCCTGATCTGGGGGGTGCTGCTGTCGATGGCCTGGGCGCTGGAGGCGCGCCGGCACATCGCCGTGGACGCGCTGGTCGCCAACATCCCCGCCGCCGCGCGCCGCTGGACGGAGGCCGTCGCGATGCTCTGCGTCGCCGCCTTCTCGGGCGTCACCACCTGGTACGGCTGGGAGATCTTCTGGGACAGTTTCGTGCGCGGGCGGACCACCGGCTCGATGCTGGACCTGCCGACCTGGGTGGCCGAGCTCTCGGTCCCGCTGGGCTTCGCGATGCTGTTCCTCCAGGCGCTGGCCGAGATCGCGAAGGCCTTCCGCACCGACTGGGCGACCCATGCCGAGGGGCTGCACGAATGACCGTGATCCTGATCCTGGCGGCGCTGTTCGCGCTGCTGCTGATCCGCGTGCCGGTGGCCTTCGCGCTGGGGGGCATGGGGCTGGCGCTGCTGCTGATCGGCGGGTTCTCGCCGCTGATGGCGCCGCAGGCGGCGCTGTCGACGCTCGACGGATTCATCCTGCTGGCGGTGCCGCTGTTCCTCTTGATGTCCAACGTGCTGCTGAAGGGGGGCGTGGGCGCCGACCTCTTCGGCGCGGTCCACGCCTGGGTGGGCCACTGGCCCGGCGGGCTGGCGGTGGCGACGATCCTCAGCTGCGGGATCTTCGCGGCGATCTCCGGATCGTCCGTGGCGACCGCGGCCACCATCGGCACGGTGGCCATTCCGGAGATGATCTCGCGCGGCTACGACCGCCGTTTTGTCTACGGGCTGCTGGCGGCGGGGGGCACGCTGGGGATCCTGATCCCGCCCTCGATCCCGATGATCGTCTACGGCTTCATCACCGAGGAATCGGTCATCGCCCTGTTCCTCGCCGGCGTGGGCCCGGGGATCCTGCTGGTCGTGCTCTTCATCGTCTACGCGATGCTCCACGCCCGCTTCTTCGGCGGCCAGCGCCCCGAGCCCGCCGCCACCTGGGAGGAGCGCCGCCGCGCCACGCTGCGGGCCGCGCCCTCGCTCGCGCTCTCGGCCCTGATCATCGGCGGCATCTACTCGGGCGCCTTCACGCCCACCGAGGCCGCGGCCATCGGCTTCGCCGCCGCCCTGCTGATCACCGCCGGCATCCTGCGCTCGCTGACCTGGAAAGGCCTGCGCGAGGCGATCTTCGAGTCCATGGCCACCACCACCGCCATCCTGCTGATCATCGCCGGCGCCAAGATCTTCGGAAAGGCGATCACCCTCTACCGGGTGCCGCAGGACATTTCGGCCTTCATCTCCGAGACGATCCACACCCCGCTCGCCTACATCGTCGTGGTCGCCGCGATCCTCCTGCTGATGGGGCTGGTGTTCGAGGCCCTCTCGATGGTCCTGATCATGACGCCGGTGCTGCTTCCTGCGGCGCTCTCGATGGGCTTCGATCCGATCTGGTTCGGGGTGTTCATGGTGATCATGGTGGAATGCGCCCTGATCACGCCGCCCGTCGGCCTGAACCTCTACGTGATCCAGGCGGTGGCGCGCACGTCGCTCGCCGAGGTCTCGCGCGGGGTGATCCCGTTCCTGGTGATCATGTTGCTGACGGTCGCGATCCTCTACATGGTCCCCGACCTCGCCATCTACATCCCGTTCAAGCTCTAGAGGCCGCCATGACCCCTCCCGACCGACTGCGCGCCCTGCTGGACCAGGAGCGCCTCCTGGTCATGCCCTGCTGCTTCGATCCGCTGTCCGCCAAGCTGATCGAGCAGGCGGGGTTCCCGCTGACCTTCATGTCGGGCTTCGCCGCCTCGGCGGCCCGGATCGGCGAGCCCGACCTCGGCCTGATGAGCTACGCCGAGGTCGCCGACCAGGCCCGCGCCATCGCCGACGCGGTCTCGATCCCGCTGATCGGGGACGGCGACACCGGCTACGGCAACGCGATGAACGTGCGCCGCACGGTGCGCGGCTTCGCGCGGGCCGGCTGCGCGGCGGTGATGATCGAGGACCAGAAGGCCCCCAAGCGCTGCGGCCACACGCCCGGCAAGGAGGTGGTGGACCGCGAGGAGGCCTTCGACCGCATCCGCGCCGCCGCCGATGCCCGCGCGTCCGACGACATCCTGATCCTCGCCCGCACCGACGCGCGCCACGAGCACGGGCTGGCCGAGGCCATCGACCGCGCCCACCGCTTCCACGAGCTCGGGGCCGACATCCTCTTCGTCGAGGCCCCGAAGACCGCGTCCGAGATGCGCACGATCTGCGCCGAGCTCCCCGGCCCGAAGATGGCCAACATCGTCGAGGGCGGAGAGACCCCGGCCCTCTCCCACGCGGAACTCCAGGACATCGGCTTCTCGATCGCCGCCTATCCCCTGACCCTGCTGGCCGCCGCCATGCAGGCGATGACGCGGGCGCTGGGCCAGCTCGCCTGCGACGCTCCGCGCGACGGGCTGATGGATTTCGCGGAGCTGCGCCGCCGCATCGGCTTCGACGCCTATTACGAGGAGTCGGAGACGTACCGCTCCTCCGCCCGCGCCCGCTGAGGGCCGGTCAGGGACAGTCGGCGGAGGCCAGCGCCTCCGCCGCCGGATCCGTCCAGCGCACCAGCAGCCGGCGGGGCAGGGCCTGCGCTTTCGGCCCGCGGGCGCGGTAGCCGGGGGTCAGGATCTCCAGCTCGCGGTAGGCCTCGCGCCGGTCCGTCGGCAGCGGATAGCGCGGATCGGCGCCGTTCGAGGCGAACACCCCGGGGTTGGAGAAATCCGAGGACACCAGCCGCCACACCGCCTCCGCCGTCGCCCAGACCACCTCGGCCGAGGTCTCGGCCCCGGCGCGCCGGCAGATCCGCGTCTCCGGCCCCAGCGCCTCGCGCAGCCCCGCGAGCAGGGCCTCGGCGTCGCCCGGCGCGATCTCCCGCCGGCGCTTTTCGAACAGCACCTGCCGCAGGCCGTCCCGGTCGAGCTGGAAGATCGCCCGGAACCGCATCCCCGCCAGCTCCACGTCCGGCGCCACGAGCGCGCCCTGCAGGCCGCCGCCGAACTCCAGCCCGGTCTCGACCGCCTCCGGCATGATCTCGCGCAGCGCGGGGGCGTCCATTCCCCAGCGCGCCTCCGCCCAGTCCGCCGACGCCGCTCCGGGCGCCCAGATCATCGCTGCCAACGCAAGCCACCGCATCCCCCGCAGATGGCCCGCGCCCCCGCCCGCCGCAAGCGCCATGGCGCCCCGCCGGCCCCGGGCCGGGAGCGCCTGTTCTCCGGAGCCGTCCGTCGCGGATGCCGATCAGAGCGACTCGCCCGTGGGGGTCAAGGATCGCGAAGCGACCCGCGCTTGCGCGGGCTTGTCCTTGACCCCCACGGGCGAGTCGCTCAGGCATCAGACGCGATGGACGGCTCCGGAGAACAGGCGCGGCCTTGTTCTTGGGTGAGTTCCCGAGCCCCCCTTCCGGCCCCCAGCGGCCGCCCGCGCGCAGCGCGCCCGCCGAGCGAGCCCCGCCCCGGGCGCAGCCGTCCCCGATTCCGTGAGGCCGCACTGGCGCGACCCCGCCCCTCGCCCTTATGTAGACGGCAGAGGCCCTCCGCCCCGCGCGGGCCCCCCTCCGCCCCCGAACCCCCGGGAGGACGCCATGTCCGTCGCAGATCACGACCGCATCCCCGAAATCGCCCTCGACTGGATCGCCCAGGGCAAGCGCGCCGCCATCGCCACCGTGGTGCAGACCTGGGGCTCGGCGCCCCGCCCGGCCGGCTCCCAGCTCGCGATCTCCGCCGACGGCGAGATCATGGGCTCCGTCTCCGGCGGCTGCGTCGAGGGCGCGGTGATGGTCGAGGCGATGGACGCGCTCGAGGACGGGACCTGCCGGATGCTGGAATTCGGCGTCTCCGACGACGAGGCCTTCGCCGTCGGCCTCGCCTGCGGCGGCACCATCCGGGTGATGGTCGAGCCGATCGGCGTCGGCCAGGGCCCCTCGGTCGCCGAGCTCGAGGCGCTGGCGCAGGCCCGCGCCGCCCGCCGCGCCGTCGCCTGGGCGGTGAAGCCCGAAAGCTGGGAGCGCGCTCTGCCCGACGGGACCGGCGAGGGCCCGCTGCAGGCCGAGGCCGCGAGCCGCCTGCGCACCGACCGCTCGGGCATGTCCGAGGACGGCTGGTTCCTGGGCGTGCACAACCCGCCCCTGCGCCTGGTCGTGGTGGGGGCCGTGCATATCGCCCAGGCGCTGATGCCGATGGCGAAGGTCGCGGGCTACGACGCCACGCTGGTCGACCCGCGCGACGCCTTCGGCTCCCAGGCGCGGTTCCCGGGCGAGACGATCCTGCATGACTGGCCCGACGAGGCGCTGGAGAAGATCGGGCTCGACGCGCGCACCGCCGTGATCACCCTGACCCACGATCCCAAGCTGGACGACCCGGCGATCGCCCGGGCGATCCGCTCGCCGATCTTCTACCTGGGCTGCCTGGGGTCGAAGAAGACCCACGCCAAGCGCGTGGCGCGGCTGGAGGCGGAGGGATTCTCGGCGGACGAAATCGCCCGCATCGACAGCCCGCTCGGGGCCGACATCGGCTCGGCCACCCCGGCCGAGATCGCGATCTCGGCGCTCGCCCAGATGACCGAGCGGCTGCGCCGCCCCGACACCCGCCCCGGCGCCAGGGTCCCCGCCGCCGCGCGGGACGCGGCCTGAGGCGGTCCGTGATCCGGCCGCGGGAGATCCGGGCATGAGGTTCGGCCCCCTCCCGCTGGCGGAGGCCGAGGGCGCCGTGCTCGCCCATTCCCTGACCGCCGCCGGCCGGCGGCTGAAGAAGGGCTGCGCGCTGACGGCCGGGGACCTCGCGGCCCTGCGCGAGGCCGGGTTCGCGACCGTCACCGCCGCCCGGCTCGGGCCCGAGGACCTTTCCGAGGACCAGGCGGCCGCGACGCTCGCCGCGGCCCTCGCGCCCGATCCGCTGGCGCTGGGCGTCAGCCGGGGCGCACCGTTCACGGGGCGGGCGAACCTGCACGCGCTCTCGACCGGGGTGCTGCGCGTCGACCGGGCGCGGATCGACGCGGCCAACGCGGTGGACGAGGCGATCACCGTCTCGACGCTGGCCGACTGGTCCCGGGTCTCGCCGCGCACCATGGTGGCGACGGTGAAGATCATCCCCTACGCCGCCCCGCGCGAGGCGGTGGCGCGCGCCGCCGCGATCCTGTCCGGCGGGGGCCTGTCGGGTGGGGGCCCGGCCCTGCGCAGCCATCCCGTGCGCCTGCGCCGGGCGAGCCTGGCGCTGACCCACGTGCCGGGCATGAAGCCCCGCCTGCTCGACAAGGGGGCCGAGGCGCTGGCCGCGCGTCTCGCCGCGCTGGGCATGTCGGTGGCCGACGAGGCGCGCACCCCTCACGAGATCGAGGCGCTGGCCGCGGCCCTGCGCGCGGCGCGCGGCGAGATGATCCTGGTGCTCGGCGGCTCGGCCCCCTCCGACCGGCGCGACGTGGCGCCGGCGGCGGTGGAGGCGGCGGGCGGCCGGCTGATCCGCTTCGGGATGCCGGTGGACCCGGGCAACCTGATGTTCCTGGGCGATCTCGACGGCCGCCCGGTGCTGGGGATGCCCGGCTCCAGCCGCTCGCCCGCGCTCTCGGGCACCGACTGGGTGCTGGAGCGGCTGGCCTGCGGGCTGGAGGTCACGGCGGCCGACATCGCCGGCATGGGCGTGGGGGGCCTGCTGAAGGAGATCCCGTCGCGCCCGCAGCCCCGCGCCGGCGGGGCGGGGGCCGCGGAAAAACCCTTCGTCACGGCGCTGCTGCTGGCGGCGGGCGCGTCCTCGCGCATGCAGGGGCGCGACAAGCTGCTGGAGGAGGTGGGGGGCGAGCCGGTGCTGCGCCGCTCCGCCCGGGCGCTGGTCGCGAGCGGCGCCGACGAGGTGATCGCCGTGCTGCGCCCCGGCGACGAGGCCCGGCGCGCGGCGCTCTCGGGCCTCGCGGTGACGCTGGTCGAGAACCCCGAGGCGGCCGAGGGCATGGCCGCCTCGATCCGCCGGGGCCTGTCGGCGGCGGACCCCGAGGCGGACGCGGTTCTGCTGGCGCTCGCCGACATGCCCGAGGTCGCCTCCGCCCATGCCGACGCCCTGATCGAGGCCTTCGACCCGGCCCGCGGCGCGGCGATCTGCCGGGCGGCGGACGCGGAAGGGCGGCCGGGCCACCCGGTGCTGTTCGGACGGCGGTTCTTCGAGAGCCTGTCGCGGCTGACCGGCGACGAGGGGGCGCGGGACATCCTGCGGACCAACGCGGACTTCGTGCGGCTGGTGAAGACCGAGGGGCGCGGGGCGCGGCTCGACCTCGACACGCCCGAGGCCTGGGCGGCCTGGCGGGCGGAGCAGACCGGGTAGGGCGCGCTCCGCAGGCGCTCTGCGGGCGGGCCTGGCTCCGTCGCGAAGGCGGGCGCGCGGGCGCCCGGAGGTCCGGGCGCGGCAGCCTCCGGCGGGCTCCCGACTCACCAAAGAACAGGCCCCGCGCCTGATCTTCGGACCCGTCTCTCGCCGATGGATGCCTGAGCGACTCGCCCGAAGGGGTCAAGGACAAGCCGTGCAAGCGCGGTCGCTGCGCGATCCTTGACCCCTTCGCACGAGTCGCTCTTTCCGGCATCCGCGAGAGACGGCTCCGAAGAACAGGCGCTTTGCGGGGGCCGGCGGGCGTCGCGCCGGGGCGCCGGGGGCGGGCGTCGCCGCGGGGCGGGTCAGGTGGGGGGCGGGTCAGGCGGGCTTGATGTCGAGGACGGGGGTGCCGTCGACGCAGTCGAGGCCGCGCACGATCAGGGTCGCGCCCTCGATGCGCACCAGCGCGACCTCGGAGGCGGCGATCGGGTTGGGGCGCATCGGGGAGCGCAGGGCGAAGGTTCCGCGGACCGGACCCTCGCCCCGGCGGCGCTGGGTGGCGAGGTCGCGGCGCGCGCGGTGCATCCAGTAGAGGATCAGGAGGCGCGGCTTCTCCGCCACGCCCTCGAGCAGGGGCGCCCAGCGGGGGTCCAGCTCGATCCGGCACTCGGGGCCCGTCTCGCGGTCGCCGCCCTTAGGGCAGTCGGAGGGCTCGGCCCAGGGGGTGCGGATGCGGCCGAGGAAGAAGACGCCGGCGTCGGGCGTCTCGGGCGGGGCGACCGTGGTCTCGCCGGGGCGGAGGGCGCCGAAGGGGAGGGGGGCGGCCGGGTCGGTCATCGGGCGGGCTCCTGGTGGGCGGCGTGCGCCTCTCCTCCCACGTCCTCGGGGGCGATGGCCACCGTCTTGACGATGGCGTGGACCGGCAGGCCGGGGGCGAGGGCCAGCGCCTCGGCCGAGCGGCGGGTGACGCGGGCCAGCACCGTGCCGGCGCGCGTGCGCACCGAGACGATGGTCCCGGGGCCCTGGCCGTCGTGGATCGCCTCGACCGTGCCGGGGAGGATGTTGAGGGCGGAGATGGCGCGCGGCGGCTCCAGCGAGAGCATCACTTCGGAGGCCGCCATGCGCACGCGGACGGTGGCGCCGACCGGCTGGAGGACCTTCGGCAGGAACAGGCGGTCGCCGGCGGCGTCCAGTTCGCTCAGGCCGTCGGCGTGGTGGGCGGCGACGCGCGCCTCGAGCACCGCGCCCACCCCGCGCACGCCGGTGGGGGCGACGGAGGGATCGCCCAGCACCTCCGCCGCCGGGCCCTGGCGGATCACGCGGCCCGCCTGCAGGGCGACGACGGTGGTGGCGAGCCGCGCCACCTCGGCGGCGGAGTGGGAGACGTAGAGGACCGGGGCCGCGGCCTCGTCGCGCAGCCGCTCGAAATAGGGGAGGATCTCGGCCTTGCGGGCCTCGTCGAGGGCCGCCAGGGGCTCGTCGGCGAGGATCAGGCGGGGGGAGGCCAGAAGGGCCCGGCCGATGGCGACGCGCTGTTTTTCGCCGCCCGAGAGGGCGCCGGGGCGACGCTCCAGCAGGGGGCCGAGGCCGAGCATCTCGACCACCCTGTCGATCTCGGCGCGCGGGACCTTGCGGGGCGCGAACCAGCGGCCGTAGAGCAGGTTGCGGCGCACGGAGAGATGCGGGAACAGCCGCCCCTCCTGGAAGACGTAGCCCAGCCGGCGGCGATGGGGGGGCAGGTTCACCCCGGCGGCGGCGTCGAACAGGGCGCGCCCGTCGACCTCGATGCGCCCGGCGTCGGGGGCGAAGAGGCCGGCCACCGCGTTCACGATCGTGCTCTTGCCCGAGCCGGAGCGGCCGAAGAGGACGGTGATCCCCGGCGGCGCCTCGAACGCGGCGTCGAGCGCGAAGGCGCCGAAGCGGTGGCGGATCGCGACCGAGAGCATCAGGCGCCCCGCACCCGGGCCGCGACCCGCACCGCCACCAGCTCGGACACCAGCAGCGCGCCCATGGCGACCGCCACCGAGACGCCGGCGAGCGCCAGGGCCTGGGACTCGCCGCCCGGGGTCTGCAGGAAGGCGTAGATGGCGCTGGGCAGGGTGCGCGTCTCGCCGGGGATGTTGGAGACGAAGGTGATCGTGGCGCCGAACTCGCCCATCGCCTTGGCGAAGGCCAGCACCGCGCCCGCCACGATTCCGGGCAGGATCAGCGGCAGGGTGACGGTGGCGAAGACCCAGGGGCGCGAGGCGCCCAGCGTGCCCGCGGCCTGCTCCAGCTTCGGATCGACCGCATCGATCGACAGGCGGATGGCGCGGACCATCAGCGGAAAGGCCATGACGGCGGCGGCCAGCGCCGCGCCCGTCCAGCGGAAGGCGAGGACGACGCCGACCTCGGCCAGCAGGCTCCCCACCGGACCGCGGGTTCCGAACACCATCAGCAGCAGCCAGCCGGTCACCACCGGCGGCAGCACGAGGGGCAGGTGCACCAGCCCGTTCAGCAGCCCCCGCCCCGGAAACCGCCAGCGGGCCAGCGCGTGGGCCGCGAGCAGGGCGAAGGGCAGCGAGCCCGCCGTCGCCCAGGCCGAGACCTTCAGCGACAGCGACAGCGCCTCCAGCGCCTCGGGGCCGGGGAGCCAGCTCACCGCCCGCTCAGCCGTCCGCGCCGGGGGCGCGGGGGGCGGGGATCACCGCGAACCCCTGCCGTTCGAAGGCGGCGCGGGCGCGGGGGCCCTGCAGGAAGGCCAGGAAGCCGGCGGCGGTCTCTCCGGCGCCGGTCAGCAGCGCGGCGGGGTAGACGATGGGCGGATGCGAGTCCTCGGGGAAGGTCGCGACCACCGAGACGTCGGGCTCCGCGGCCGCGTCGGTGGCGTAGACGACGCCCAGCGGCGCCTCGCCGGCCGCGACCAGCGCCAGGGCGGCGCGCACGTTGTCGGTCTGGGCGACGCGGGGCGCG
Organism: Albimonas pacifica; assembly: GCF_900113695.1. Classification (GTDB taxonomy): domain Bacteria; phylum Pseudomonadota; class Alphaproteobacteria; order Rhodobacterales; family Rhodobacteraceae; genus Albimonas; species Albimonas pacifica. The sequence goes on from NZ_FOQH01000012.1 coordinate 62,873, forward strand.
ACCGCCTCCCACAGGCCCAGGCTCTCCAGCGCGGCCTTGCCGTAGATGCCGGCGGGCACCGCCTCGACCAGGGCCATGGCGAGGCGGTCCTCGCCGAGGATGCCGGCGAGGTCGAGTCCGGGAGCGAGCGCGAGGGGGGCCGCGTCCGGCCCGTGGGCGACCAGCACCAGGGCGTTGCGCAACAGGTCCACGCGGGCGCCCGCGGCGAGCAGGCCGTCGGCCTCCAGCCGGTCCATCCACTCGGAGTTGGCCGAGACGAACACCTCCGCCGGCGCGCCCTGCTGGATCTGGCGGGCCAGCGCCGAGGAGCCGGCGAGCGAGATCCTCGCCTCGTCCCCCGTCTCCTCCGCGAAGGCCGCCGCGATCTCGTCCATGGCGTTCTTCAGGCTGGCGGCGGCGAAGACGGTGACCTCGCCTGCCCGCGCGGCGGGGGCGAGGGCGGCGGCCAGCGCCAGCCCGGCGCCGAAGGCGAGCGCGGCGAAAGGGGGGCGGAGAGACGGCATGGCGGGATCCGGATCGGGGGCGATATGGTTCACGGGGAATATCGAGCCCGCAGCGCGCGGGCGCAAGCGTTATGTTCCTTCGGGAATATCCCTCATCAGAGCCTGCAGCCGCCCGACGTGGGGGGCGCCGGCGCGCTCGGCCTCGGCCTCCAGGGCGCGGTATTCGGCCAGCACCGCCCGGCCGGCCTCGGTCACCGCCGCCCCGCCGCCCCGGGCCCCCCCGCGGGAGCGGAGCACCAGCGGCTCTCGGAACATGGCGTTCAGCGTTTCGACGAGCTGCCAGGCGCGCTTGTAGCTCATGCCCATCTCGCGCCCCGCGGCGGCGATCGAACCGGTGGCGGCGATGCGCTCCAGCAGCTCGGCCTTGCCGGGGCCGATCATCTCCTCGGGGCCGAACACGATGCGGATGCGATAGCGGGGCGGCTCTGACATGGGGCGGAGGATGGACCGGCGGGGCAGGGGGGACAAGGCGCTCCGCCCTCGCCGCCGCGCTCTTGCTCTCGGGCGCGCCAGCGGCGATGGATGGGCCCCAGACGCCGCCCGCGCCCGCGGGACGGCGCGCCAGGACGCCGGCCCGCGACCCCCGCGAGGCCCGGAACCCACCGGAGGAGCCCCCCATGCCCGACCTGCCCGACACCATGCGCGTCGTGGAGATCTCCGAGTTCGGCGGACCCGAGGTCCTCAAGCCCGGAACCCGTCCCGTGCCCACGCCCGGCGCCGGCGAGATCCTGATCAAGGTCGCCGCCTCGGGCGTGAACCGCCCCGACGCGCTGCAGCGGATGGGCAACTACCCGGTGCCGCCGGGCGCCTCGGACCTGCCGGGGCTGGAGGCCGCGGGCACGGTCGCGGCGGTGGGCGAGGGCGTCGGCCGCTGGAAGGTCGGCGACAAGGTCTGCGCGCTGCTGCCGGGCGGCGGCTACGCCGAATACGCCGTGACCCCCGCCGACCACGCCCTGCCGGTCCCCGAGGGCCTGTCGATGGAGGCCGCGGCCTGCCTGCCCGAGACGGTGTTCACCGTCTGGATCAACGCCTTCCGCCGGGTGGGCCTGAAGGGGGGCGAGACCTTCCTGGTGCACGGCGGCAGCTCGGGCATCGGCTCGACCGCGATCCAGCTCGCCGCCGCCCGCGGGGTGCGCGTGTTCACCACCGTCGGCAACGCGGAGAAGGCCGAGTTCTGCCGCGGGCTGGGCGCGGAGGCCGCGATCAACTACCGCGAGCAGGACTTCGTCGAGGAGGTCAAGGCGCTGACCGACGGCCGCGGCGTGGACGTGATCCTGGACATGGTGGGCGGCGACTACATCAACCGGGACATCAAGGCGCTGGCCGACGACGGCCGGCTGAGCTTCATCGCCTTCCTGGGCGGGCCCAAGGCCGAGGTGAACTTCGCCCAGGTGATGATCCGCCGCCTGACGATCACCGGCTCGACGCTGCGCCCCCGCTCGATCGCCTTCAAGGCCGAGACGGCGCGCGAGATCGAGGCCGAGGTCTGGCCGCTGGTCGAGGCCGGCCGCCTCGCCCCGGTGATCCACGCCCGCTTCCCGCTGGAGGAGGCCGCGAAGGCCCACGCGCTGATGGAGAGCTCGGCCCACATGGGCAAGATCGTCCTGACGCTCTGAGGCGGACGGCGCGGCGGGACCTCCGCAAGGGGGCCCCGCCGCGGGGTCGTCCCGGCCGGGGCCGTCGCGCGGCGTTCAGCTTTCGGGCGGGTGCAGCGCCTCGATGGCGTCGCGGAGCAGGTCCGAGGGTTCGTGGAGGTCCATCGCATCGGCCTCGCGCTGGGCCCAGATCAGAACGCGGATCAGGGCCAACCTTCGGCGGGCGCGTTCTTCGTCGGTTTCGCCGAGGGCGGCGTCAGGCTGGCGGGGCGTGCGGCTCAAACGGGATCCCGTGGCGTCTGCGGAACCGGACCGGCGGTTGAAACGCGATCCGGACCCTCGATGTGCAACCGATCAACGGCCCGGCGACGTAACGTCACGCCATCGAAGCCCCATTAGAGTTTCCACATCGTTGGTTGAATCGCAACCCACTGTGAACAGCCTGAAGCTGCGACAGGCGCGGCCGATGCGCGGGGCGCGCCCGGTTCCGCCCACGCGCCGCATCGCGGGGGACGATGCGGGGGGCCTTTCCTCCGCGTCCCAAAGCGACTATATCACGGCCGCCTCCCTATCAGAACAGGGTCGGCCGCCGGGAAACCGGATGCGGCCGGGTTCTTCGGAACCGAGGATGACGTCTTGCCGGGAGAGGACCCGAGACCGATGAGCGATTCGCTGCCGCTGATGCCGAAAGCCACCGCCGTCTGGCTGGTGGACAACACGACCCTGACCTTCACCCAGATCGCCTCTTTCTGCGGCCTGCACGAGCTCGAGGTCAACGGCATCGCCGACGGCGAGGTCGCCCAGGGCATGAAGGGCTTCGATCCGGTCGCCAACAACCAGCTCGAGCAGTCGGAGATCGACCGCTGCGAGAAGGACCCGACCCTGCGCCTGCGCCTGAAGCGCACCCAGGCGATGGAGGGCGAGGCCCGCCGCAAGGGCCCCCGCTACACGCCGCTCTCCAAGCGCCAGGAGCGTCCGGCCGCCATCGCCTGGCTGGTGCGCTACCACCCGGAGCTGTCGGACGGCCAGATCTCGAAGCTGGTAGGCACCACCAAGCCGACGATCCTGTCGATCCGCAACCGCACCCACTGGAACGCCCAGAACATCCAGCCGGTCGACCCGGTCGCCGTCGGCCTGTGCTCGCAGTCCGAGCTCGACGAGGCCGTGCGCCGCGCCGCCGAGCGCAAGCGCCGCGAGCGCGAGGAAGTCATGTCCCACGAGGAGCGGATGTCCCTGCTCTCGACGGACGAGAGCCTCGCCGCCCGGCCCGAGCCGCGGATGCCCTCCAACATCTCCGGCCTCGAGAACTTCTCGCTGGTCGACTCGCGCGACGACGAGGACGACCGCCGCGTCGACCCGCGCGAGACGCTGGACCCCGACGCGCTGTTCAACCTGCCCGGCGGGTCGGACGACGACGAGGACGAGGACGACCAGCCCCGCTGATCGCCCCTCCGCCTTCCGCGGACCCGAACGCCCGGCCCCACGGCCGGGCGTTTCGCGTTTGGGGGTCCGCCTCAGCCCTCGCGACCAGGGGCCGGCTCCAGGAAGGTCGACGCTCCGCTGCTGACCCAGCCGAGCAGCAGGTCGCGGCCGCAGGGCAGGGAATGGGCCATCAGGCGGCCCGGCGCCGGATCGGGGAGGCCGAGCCAGGCGCAGAACGCCTCGAAATCTTCGAGCCGCCGATGGCGCGGCGAGAAGGACTGCACCAGCATCGCCGCCGCGTCGGCGCCGCGCCGCTGCGCCTCCAGGATCGCGGCGGCGCTGCGGTGCAGTAGCTGGTATCGCAGCGCAAGCGGCGGGGCGGCGGCGCCGAGCAGAGCGAGGATCGCCGCCAGCCGCGCGCCGCGGCCAGGAGAGCGGTCGGGCGTCCAGGCGGCGAGCGTCGGGCCGAAGGATTCCTCCACCTTCGCCTCGACGGCCGTCGCGATGCGGCGCGGGCCGATGTCGATCATGGCGAACACGTCGCACTGGCTGGCGCCGCCGCGGCCGGGGAGGGGAACCTTGAACTCGGGTTCGGCCGTCGCCAACCGCGCCTCGGGCCCCAGCAAAGCCGCGACCTCCGGCGGCAGGCCCGACGGAGCGCTCTGCGCCGCCTCCCAGCTGCGCGCCGCCGCCATCGCCGAAAAGCCGGGCCGCCACTGGGTCTTGGGGTTGGCGAGCAGGGCCTTCCAGCACTCCGGTCCTTGGCTCGGCCGGCGCGCGCCGTCGCGGGTGATGAAGATGCGGGTCATCGCTCCAGTCTGGACCGGGGAGCGGCCTCTGACAATTCAGGTTCCGGGGGCCGCTCTCGCAAAGAGAAAGGGCCGCGCCCGGAAGGCGCGGCCCTTTGCGGGTCTCGGCGGAACAGCGCCGCTCAGTGCAGCTTGGCGCCCACGGTGGCGATGCCCTCGTCGGTGAGCCTGGCGCGGGCCTCGGCGGACATCGAGTCCTTGAGGACCTCGGAGGTCGCGGCGACGGCGACGCGGACCGCCTCGTTGCGCACGGCGCGCACGGCGTTGTCCTCGGCGGCGCCGATCTGCTCCTCGGCGGACTTCAGGCGGCGGGCGATCGAGACCTCGAGGTCCTTCTTCGCCTGCTTGGCGGCCTCTTCGGCCTCGGTGCGGGCGTGGGCGACGATGTCGGCGACCTGGCCCTCGACCTCCTTCTGCTTGCGCTCGTAGGAGGCCAGCAGCGACTGGGCTTCCTCGCGCAGGCGGCGGGCCTCGTCGAGCTCCTCCTTGATGCGCACCGCGCGCTTGTCCAGCGCGGCGGCGAGCTTCTTGTGCACGCCGGCGTACCACAGCACGCCGATGAACAGGACGAAGGCGACGAAGACGACGAAGTTGGAGTTATGCCACATGGGTTCAGCCCTCCACGCGCTTGGAGACGGCGGCGGTCAGCGCCGACGGGTCGGCGGCGCCCGGCGCCACGGCCTCGGCCAGCGCCACGGCGACCTCGCGGGCCACTTCCTGCACGGCGGCGGAAGCCTCGGCGCGGATCTCGGCGATGCGGGTCTCGGACTCGGCGGTCTTGGCGGCGATCTCGGCGTCGGCCTTCTCGATCGCGGCGTCGATCTCCTTCTGGATCTCGGCCTTGGTCGCGTCGGCGATGGCCTGCGCCTCGGCGCGGGCGTCGCTCAGCGCCTTCTGCCAGGCGGCCTCGGCCTCCTCGGCGCGGCGCTTGTAGTCGGCGGCGCGGTCCAGGTCGTCCTCGACCGCGTCGTGACGCTCCTCGATGATGCCGCCGATGCGGGGCAGCACCACGCGGTTGAACATCAGGTACATGACGACCAGCGCCACCAGCAGCCAGAAGACCTGCGAGGGGAAGGCGTCGAAATTGACCTGGGGAAGACCGCCCGCGGCTTCTTCGGTGGCGTGAACGCCAGCACGAAGCTCCTCGGCGGCTTCGTGGACCGTCTCGGTCGCGGCCTGGGCGGCGCTGAAGAACAGGGCCATGCTCGTCTCCTGGGCTCGGCGGCCGGCCCGGGGGAGGCGCGGGAGAGCGCGGTCCGGGGGCGCGAGGCGGCGAAAATCTCGGTCAGGCGGGGCGGTGCGATCCCGGTTCGAGAGGAACCTGCGCGGGCCCGGCGCCAGTCAGGGGAGCGGGGCGCCCGCGAGGGCGCCCCGTCCGATCTCGTTCGTTCCGGGGATCAGACCGCGAACAGCAGCAGCAGCGCCACCAGGAACGAGAAGATGCCCAGCGCCTCGGCGAAGGCCATGCCGACGAACAGCATCGCCTGCTGCTCGCCCGCGGCCGCCGGGTTGCGCAGCGCGCCGGCGAGGTAGTTGCCGGCCACGTTGCCGACGCCGAGACCGGCGCCGCCGAGGCCGATCGTGGCCAGGCCCGCGCCGATGTACTGACCCATGCTTGCGATATCGCCTTCCATGTTCCTGGCTCCTTCGTGGGTTGGAAGTCGTGAATGGTCGACCGGGGGCGACGACCGCCGCCCGGCCGGTCGGATCTCAGTGCAGGTGCAGCGCGTCCTTGAGGTACACGCAGGTGAGGATCGTGAAGATATACGCCTGCACGCAGGCCACGAGCAGCTCCAGGGCGAAGATGCCGGTCATGGCCGCGATGGGAACGACGCCGAGGATGCCCAGCGCCGGGACGAAGGCCGCGAAGACCTTCAGCACCGCGTGGCCCGCCATCATGTTGCCCGCAAGACGGACGGAATGGCTGAGGGGCCGCACGAAGTAGGAGATCAGCTCGATCAGGAACAGCACGCAGCGCAGCGCCACGGTGGGCGCGCTGCTGACCCAGAACAGCGAGATGAAGTGGAGGCCGTGGCGCATGAAGCCGATCACGGTGACCGAGATGAACACGATCAGCGCCAGCACGCCGGTGACGGCGATGTGGGCGGTCGGCGTGAACGAGGCCGGGATCAGGCCGGCGACGTTCGCGATCAGGATGAACATGAAGACGGTGAAGATGTAGGGGAAGAACTTCGCCCCGTCCTCGCCGAGGATGTCCGCCACCATCTTGCGCACGAACATGTAGAGGCTCTCGGCCACCGACTGCATGCGGCCGGGCACCAGCGTCGCGTTGCGGGTGGGCAGCGCCAGCAGCAGGAAGGCGAACAGCACGCCGACCGCCAGCCAGAGCGTCTGGTTGGTGACGGTGAACAGGCCCAGGCTCTCGTCGCCGAACAGCGGCTTGACGATGAACTGGTCCATGGGATGGGCGTTGATGCCGCCCGAGCTCGCGCCGTGTTCCGCTCCGCCTGCCACGTTCAGCGTCCCTCGTCCTGTGGCGCGCGCGCGCCGTCAGCTTCGTCTGCGCCCTGGCCGCCCTGCGCGGCCCGGGCCTGGTTCTTCGACTGCAGCTCCTTGGCGGACTGCAGCATGACCTTGACCCCCGAGGCGAACCCCGCGAGGACGAAAACGACCATGAACAGGGGGCCCGTGCCGAACAGCTCGTCGAGCCCCCATCCGATCGCCAGTCCCACCGCGATGCCCGCGGTCAGGTCGATGACCATGCGCCACGCGAACTCGGCCCCATGCCACCGTGCGTGGGTCTCACGACGAGGCCGCGTCTCGGCCGTGCGCCGATCGCGGATCGCCTTGAGTCTCGCATCGATGTCCGAGAGGCTGGCCCCCTTCGGGTCGTGATCCGTCACGTCCGTCCCCAGTCGTGGCTGTTCGGCGGCATCGCCGCGCCTCGCCGTCGTCCGGGTCCGGTGGATCCGGTCAAACCCTCAGCGGCCCCTCCTGCCGGTCCGTCGCGGCCCCTTGGCCAGTCGGGCGGACACTAGAAAGGGGGGGGTGGAGTGTCAAGCTGGGTGAATCGACCCCCGGATGGGGTCAGGTATTTGCAATTCATGAAGAAATTCGCTGATGCGACCGCACGGCGCAGCGCCCCGGCGCCCCCGGCGTCGCCCCCGGCCCGCCCGCCGCGGGATTCGCGCCCGCGCGCGCGCCGCGCGGGGAGGGCGGGCCCCGCCCCTGCCCCCGCCCCTGCCGACGCCGCGCCGGCGCCCACCTGCGGCCCGCCGACCCGCCCCGGAGGGGCTTCGCGACGCGGAGGCGGGCGGCGGGAGAGCGCCGCCTGCGTCGCCGCGGGAGGCGAGGGGCGCCTGCGCCCGGAGGGCGGCTGCGGGCGGCGAGGTCGGGGCGCCGGGCGCACACTATATAGACGCGCCCGCCGCGGCGTTGCGTGCGGGCGCGATCCGGACGCTCAGGAGACGCCCGGCGGCTCCTGGACCGGGAGCGGGGCGCGGCGGCCGCAGAGGCGGATGCGCGGCGCGACGGCGGGGGAGAGCGGCGCGGCCGCGTCGGGCGCGCGCTCGCACGGTGGCGGGACCGAGGCGGCCTCGAAGGCGGCGGGGGCCACGTGGCCGGCCCCTCCCAGGGCGGCGCGCAGGGCGCCGCGGCGGCTGACGAAGGCGTGGAACATGGTCGTTCCTCCGGCGCATTGGCGGTCGGGCCGGGCGGCGACCGTCGCCTCCCTCAGCCTGTCACGCACGAAGCCCCCCGGCTCCGTCGCACCCTGCGCGGCGAAGCGGGCGATTCCGCGGCCGGGCGGCGGCGGGGGGGCGGCGCGGGGGCGCGCGCGCCGCGCGGCGACGAACGCGGTTGCCCGCCGCGCCCGCCGGCAATAGACCGCCGCCATGAGCGGACGGCTGAACATCAAGGGCGACGACCGGCTGGCGGCCTCCGCCGGGGCGGCGGCGGTGGCGGTGGCGCTGCTGCTGGCGCTGGTCAAGCTGTGGGCGCTGCGCGAGACCGGCTCGCTGGGGGTCGCGGCGAGCCTGGCCGATTCCGCCATCGACGCGGTCGCCTCGCTGGCGGGGCTCGCCGCCGTCCTCTACGCCTCCAAGCCCGCCGACGAGGAGCACGCCTTCGGCCACGGCTCGGCCGAGGACCTGGCCTCGCTGGGTCAGGCGGGGCTGGTGGCGGTCTCGGGGCTGCTGATCGGCTGGCAGGCGATCTCCCGGCTCCTTGCCGACGCGCCCTCGCCGCTGGCGCGCGAGGAGCTGGGGATGGGGGTGATGGCGGTTTCCATCGTCCTGACCCTGGCGCTGGTCTGGTGGCAGCTGCGCGTCGCGCGGCGCACCGGCAGCCCGGTCGTGGCGGCGGACTCGCTGCACTACATGTCCGACCTGCTACCCAACCTGGGCGCCCTGGCGGCGCTGGCGGCCTCGGCCTGGCTGGGGCTGTCGGATCTCGATTCGCTGGTGGGGCTGGCGGCGGCGGGGCTGCTGCTGGCCGGCGCCTTCCGGGTGGCGAAGCGGGGCTGGCGGGCGCTGATGGACCACGGCGCCGACAAGGAGACCCTGCGCCGGCTGAAGGAGATCGCGGACGGGCACCCGGGGCTCGCGGGCTACCACGACCTCAAGACCCGCACCGCCGGCCGGCGCCTGTTCGTGCAGATCCACGTCGAGCTGCCGGGCGAGCTGCCGCTGCGCGAGGCCCACGACATCGGCGCAAGCCTGCGCCACCGCATCCTGGACGCCTTCCCGGAGGCGGAAGTCATCGTGCACAAGGACCCCGTCTGACGAGGGCGGCGCGAGCCTGAGGGCCCGGGGGGCGCAGGCGCCCTGCGGGCGGGCTTGGCTGCGGGGCGCGGGTGGGGACGTCGCTCGGGTTGGGGGCGGTGGAGCCTCCGGCGGGCTCCGGACTCACCCAAGAACAAGACGCCCGCGCCTGTCCTCCGGACCCGTCCATCGCGTCTGATGCCTGAGCGACTCGCCCGGCCCCGTCAAGGACGAGCCCGCGCAAGCGCGGGTCGCTTCGCGATCCTTGACGGGGCCGGCCGAGTCGCTCTGATCGGCATCCGCGATGGACGGCTCCGGAGAACAGGCGCTCCCGGGGGGCTGGGGGCGCGGGCGCCCGGGGGCGGGCGGCGCGCCCGGAGGGGCTGGACGGGGCCGGGGCGCGGCCGTAACGGGGAGGGCTCTGGGATCGACGGGGGAGGACGGGTCGGATGTCGCGTTTCGCCATCGCCGCGGGGCATGTCGCCACCGCCGAAGCCGGGGCCGTGGCCCTGCGCGCCGGAGGCACGGCCGTGGACGCGGTCGTCGCCGCCGCCCTCGCCGCCTGCGCGGCCGAGCCGCTGCTCGCCGGCCTCTTCGGCGGCGGGTTCCTCGCGGTGCGCGAGGCCTCGGGCCGGTCGCGAATGCTGGACTTCTTCGTGCAGACCCCCCGGCGGCGGCTCCCCGAGCCGGAGCGGGACCTGCGCGCGATCGAGGCCGATTTCGGCGACGCCCGGCAGAGCTTCCACATCGGCGCGGGCGCCATCGCCACCCCCGGCCTGGTCCCCGGCCTCGCCGAGGCGCACGCCCGCTTCGGCCGCATCCCGATGCGCGAGCTCGCCCGGCCCGCGCTCGAGGCCGCCGGCCGCGGGCTGCCCTTCTCGGCCTTCCAGGCGCGCGTCCTGCAGGTGATCGCCCCGATCTGCCGCGCCACCCCCGCCGCCCGCGCCCTGTTCTGCCCCGACGGCGAGACGCTGGCCGTCGCCGGCGAGACGCTGGCCAACCCCGCGCTCGCCGACGCCATCGACGCCTTCGCCCAGGAGGGGCCGCGCCTGTTCCAGGAGGGCGAGATCGCCCGGGCGCTCGCGGGGATCGCCGCCGAGGGCGGGCATCTCACGATCGAGGACCTCGCCGCCTACCGCCCCGCCTGGCGCGAGCCGCTGCAGGCCGAGCGGGGGGCGGCGCGCCTGTCGCTGAACCCCGGCCCGGCGCTGGGCGGCACGCTGGTGGCCCTGGCGCTGCGGCTGGCGCCCGCCGACGCCTCGGCGCTCGACTGGGCCCATGCGCTCGCGACGGTCGCGAAGGCCCGCGCCGAGGCCGAGGCGCAGGCCGGGGGCGACGTCCTCGCCCGGCTCGGCGAAGCCACGGCGGAGGGGCTGCGCGCCCTCGCCGCCCGGCCGCGGTCCGAGCGCGGGACGACCCATGTCTCGGCGGTGGACGCTTCGGGCATGGCGGCGGCGCTGACGCTCTCGAACGGCGAGGGCTGCGGGCTGGTCGTGCCGGGCACGGGGACCATGGCCAACAACATGCTGGGCGAGGCCGACCTGCTGCCCCGGGGGCTGGACGGCTGGCGGACGGACGTGCGGCTCGCCTCGATGATGGCGCCCACGGCGATGGCCTGGCCGGACGGGAGCGTGGCGGCGCTGGGCTCGGGCGGCTCCAACCGGATCCGCTCGGCCATGGCGCAGGCGATCGCGCGGCTCGCCGACCGGGGCGAGGCGCTGGACCGCGCGATCGAGGCGCCGCGCCTGCATGTCGAGCACGCGCCCCCCGCGGGCGATCCCGACGCGCCCCCCGGCCCCTCGATCGACTTCGAGGACCGCTTCCCGGGCGCCGAGCGCGAGGCGCTGACGCGCGCCTTCCCCGCCGCGCGTCCCTGGGCGCAGGAGAGCCTGTTCTTCGGCGGCGTGCACGCGGTGCGCCGCTCGCGGAGCGGCGTGGTCGAGGCGGCGGCCGACCCGCGACGCGACGGGGCGGCGCTGACCGCCTGACGCGCGCCGCGGCCTTCACGCGGAATTAACCACGGGCGGCGAGGCTCGGCGCTTCCGAATCCTGGCCGCGCGGAGGTCGCGACCGAGCATGTCTTCGCCGTCCAGCCCGCCGGCGCCGCGCCGCGCCGGGCGCGAGGTCTCGCCGCTCGCGCCGCGCCCCGGCCCGCGACGTCCGCCGTCGGAGCGGCTGGGCGCCCTGCTGGTGCGCGACGGCGCAGCCTCGGAGCTCTCGATCGCCGTGGCCCTGCGCCGCCAGCGCCGCTCCGGCGCGCCGCTGGGGGAGATCCTGCTGGCCCATGGCCTCGTCTCGCCCGAGGCGGTGGCCCGGGCGGTGGCCCGGCAGATGGGGATCGAGGTCGCGGATCTCGCGGCGCATCCGCCGGATCCGGCGCTGCTGGCCGCAACGCCCCTTCAGGCGATGGCGACCTGGCGGGCGGCGCCCTGGCGGCGCGACGAAGGCGATCCGCGGCGGGTGACGCTGGCCACCCCCGACCCGGCCCGGCTGCTGCGCGATCCGGAGGCGGTGCGCCGGGCTTTCGATCTGCCGCGCGACACGCGCCTGCGGGCGGCGGTCTGCACGGGCGCGGGGCTCGACGCCGCGCTGATGGCCGTGCCGGGGGAGCGGCGGGCGGCGCGCGCCGCGGGACGGGCGCCGCGCAGCCTCTCGGCGCAGGGGCTCTCGGGGCCGCGGGCGCGGATCGCGCTGGCGGCGGCGCTGCTGGCGATCCCGGCGGCGGCCGTCGTCGAGCCGGGGGCGGTGCTGGCGCTGGTGTTCCTCGCCGCGCTGGCATTCAACGCGGCCAACATGGCGGTGCGCGTGGCGGCCCTGTTCATGGCGCCCGAGCGGCCCGCGCCCGCCGCGCCGCCGCCGCCGGAGCCGACCGCGGCGACGCCCTGCGTGACCCTGCTGATCGCCCTCTACAAGGAGCCGCAGGCCGCCCCCGGCCTGATCGCCGCCCTGCGCCGGCTGGACTACCCGGCCGAGCGGCTGGAGGCGATCCTGGCGGTGGAGCACGACGACCCCGAGACCGTCGCCGCCATCCACGCCGCCGACCCGCCGCCCTGGCTGCGGGTGATCGCCGCCCCGCCCGGCGGGCCGCGCACCAAGCCGCGCGCGCTGAACCATGCGCTCGACTTCGCCCGCGGGACCATCGTGGGCGTCTACGATGCCGAGGACCGCCCCGACCCCGACCAGATCCGCAAGGCGGTGGAGGGGTTCGCCCGCTCGCCGCCCCGGGTCGCCTGCCTGCAGGCGCGGCTGAGGATCTCCAACGGGCGGGAGGGCTGGCTCAGCCGCTGCTTCGCCATGGAATACGCCGCCTGGTTCCACCTGGTGCTGCCGGCGCTGGTGCGGATGGGGGCGCCGGTCCCGCTGGCGGGGACCTCGCTGTTCATCCGCCGCCGGGTGCTGGAGCGGGTGGGCGGCTGGGACGCCTGGAACGTGACCGAGGACGCGGACCTGGGCGTGCGCCTGGCCCGCGCGGGCTACCTGACGCGGATGTTCGATTCCGACACCGGAGAGGAGGCCGTCACCCGCCCCGGCGCCTGGCTGCGCCAGCGCTCGCGCTGGCAGAAGGGCTACCTGCAGACCTGGCAGATCCACATGCGCGACCCCTGGCGGCTGTGGCGGGAGCTCGGCTGGCGGGGCTTCCTGGGGATGCAGGTGCATTTCGTGGGCGCGGGGGCCGCGTTCCTGTCGCAGCCGCTGTTCTGGACCGCGCTCTTCGCCTGGCCGCTGCTGGCGGGGGGCTCGCCGCTGCTGGACCGGCCGGGCTGGACGGTGCTGCTGCTGCTGGGCTTCATGCACGCGGGGCAGGGGGTGCTGCTGGCCTCGGTGCTGGTGGGGCTCAGGCGGGCGGGCTGGCGGATCAGCCTCGCGCAGGCGCTGGTCCTGCCGTTCTACTGGCCGCTGGCGACGCTGGCGGCGTTCAAGGCGCTGAAGGAATCGGTCACCGCCCCGGCCTACTGGGACAAGACCGGCCACGGCGCGGGCCCGGCGGTGGAGGGGGCGGCGACCATCCGCCGATCGGGGCGCGCCGCGGGGGCGGGGGGGTGAGGGGCGCTCACCACTCCCAGCCGCCGCCCTCCATCCAGCGCTGGCGGCGCTTCTCGCCGATCAGGCAGTCGATCCGCGGGGCCCGGGCCTGGCCGCCGAGGCCGAGCTGCGCGGGGATCGCGGCGGGCCGCGCGGGCGCGCGGATGGCGGGGACCGGGACGGAGTGGGGCGCGGCGATCTCCAGGATCAGCTTGCGCCGGATCGTCTCGGGGAATTTCGCCTGCTCCCACAGGGGGAGCACGAAGCTGAGGGGGCCGCCGATCACGCAGTCCTCGTAATAGATGTCGAGCTCGCGCAGGCTGAAGGGGCCGTCGTTGGCCTTCATCATCAGCGGCAGGCCGTTGATGACGACGCCCGCCGCCACAGCCTCGTCGCGCGCGGCGGTCACCGGGCGGCCCGCGTTGTTGGGCCCGTCGCCGGAGATGTCGACGACCCGGCGCAGCCCCTCGAAGCCGTTGCCCTCGAAGGCGGCGAGCGCGAAGTCGATGGCGCCCGAGATCGAGGTCCCCACCGCCGCCGAGATCCGCCCCTCCGCCAGCCCGTCGGCGAAGGCATGGGCCGAGGCGGGGCCGTCGAGCAGCCGCCAGCCGCTGTCGATCCCGCGTCGCCCGGGGCCCGCCCATTCGAAGTAGCGCACGGCGATGCGCCCCAGCAGCCCGCCCTCGATGGCGCGGATCACCTCGCCGTCGCGCAGGGCGGCGACGTAGCCGTCGCGCTGGATGCGCAGCTCCTCGAGGTCCATCGAGCGGGAGATGTCGACGGCCAGCACCAGCTCGACGTCGACCTCGGCGATGGTCCCCTGCGCCTGGGCCCCGCGCGGCGCGAGCGCGGCGAGGGCGAGGAGGAGCAGGACGGGGGCGAGGCGCGCGGGGCTGAATCTCATTCGGAACGATAGGCGCCGTCTTCCCGCGCGGGCAACGCCGCAGGACGCGCCGCCCCCTCACGCCCGCGCGAGCGGGGCGGTCAGGGCCGGTGCAGGGCGTAGACCTGGCCGCCCGCGGGCAGGTCGAGACGGACGTAGCGCAGGCCCACCCGCTCCAGCGTGCGGATCAGGGCGGCGTCGCCGGGAGCGGCCAGCGCCTCGATCCGGGCGGGGGCGTCGTCGGGATCGGGCGGGCGCGAGAGCGGGCGGCGGGTGACCGGGCTGCGCGGGACCGCGGGCCGGGCGAAGGCGGCGATCAGCACGGCGGCGGCGGCCTCGGCGCCCAGGCCCTCGCCGCGCTGGGCGGGGGCGAGCAGCAGGGCGAGGCGGGGCGCGTCGGGGGACGCGCCGGGCGCGAGGCCGGCGACGCCTGCCAGCCCCGTGCGCCCGCGACGCTCGATCGCCAGGGCCGCGGGCTCTCCGGCGGCGAGGCGGGCGCGCTGCTCGGCCGCCCAGACCTCGCCGAAGCCGGTGGGGCGGGGGCCGCCGGCGCGGGCCATGGCCAGCGGGTCGGAGAAGATCGCGTCCAGCGCCGGCGCGTCCGCGGCCGCCGGCGCGCGCAGGCGCAGGCGCGGGGTGTCGAGCGGCAGGTCGAAGGCGAGGGTCATCGGCAGGGGGCGGCGGTCCAGGAGGGCAGGGAGGGCGGAGCGGCGCAGGTCGCGGTCGGCGCGGCCTTCGACAGGCAGATAGGCGCGCGCAGGGCGTCTGACGACCCCGGCGGGGCAGGGCGTGCCGGCGATCGGGGCCGTTCCAGGGGCGGCTGCGGCGGGATTCGGCGCAGGGCGCGGGCCGGAGATGGGCGTCGGAAGGACCAATGGGGGCCAACGTCGCGAGAGGCCCCGGGGCAGGCCCGGGGCGCCCCCCGCGGGCCGGTCGGGTGGTCCGACCGGGGAAGGGGGGCGCGATCTCTGCGGCGGCGGAGGCGGAAAGGCCCCGGGGCGACCCGTCGGGAGGCCCTGGGCAGGTCCATCGGAGGAGCCGCGCGCGCCCTGCGGGCGCGCGGCGGCGGGGTGAGGCGGCAAGCCCGCGGGGTCAGATGCCGCCTAGGCTGAGGTACTTGATCTCGAGGAAGTCCTCGATCCCGTACTTCGAGCCCTCGCGGCCCAGGCCCGACTGCTTGACGCCGCCGAAGGGCGCCACCGCGGTCGAGGGCAGGCCGTCGTTGACGCCGACGATGCCGTATTCCAGCGCCTCGGCCACGCGGAAGCAGCGGCCGATGTCGCGGGAATAGAAGTAGGAGGCGAGGCCGAACTCGGTGTCGTTGGCCATGGCGATGGCCTCCTCCTCGGTCTCGAAGGCGAAGAGGGGGGCGACGGGGCCGAAGGTCTCTTCCTTCGCGACCTTCATCTCCTGGGTGACGCCGGTCAGCACGGTGGGCGTGTAGAAGGAGCCGCCGAGCGCGTGGGGGAAGCCGCCGAACTCGATCTCGGCCCCCTTGGAGACGGCGTCCTGGACGTGCTCCTCGACCTTCTTCATGCCGGCGGCGTCGATCATCGGGCCCACGGCGACGCCCTCGGCGAAGCCGTCGCCGACCTTCAGGTCATGGACCTTCATCGCCAGCTTCTCGGCGAACTTCGCGTAGACGCCCTTCTGCACGTAGATGCGGTTGGCGCAGATGCAGGTCTGGCCGGCGTTGCGGAACTTGGAGCCCATCGCCCCCTCGACCGCGGCGTCCAGGTCGGCGTCGTCGAAGACGATGAAGGGCGCGTTGCCGCCGAGCTCGAGGCTCAGCTTCTTGATGTCGCCGGCGCACTGCTCCATCAGGATCCGGCCCACTTCGGTGGAACCCGTGAAGGTCAGCTTGCGCACCTTGGGATTGGTGCAGAGCTCCTTGCCGATGGGCGAGGCCGACGAGGACGTGATCACGTTGAACACGCCCGCCGGGAAGCCCGCCCGCTCGGCCAGCACGGCGATGGCGGTGCACGACAGCGGCGTCTGCTTGGCGGGGCGCGCGACCACCGTGCAGCCCGAGGCCAGCGCCGGCCCGATCTTGCGGGTGATCATCGCGTTCGGGAAGTTCCAGGGCGTGATCGAGGCCACCACGCCGACGGGCTGCTTGAGCACCACGATCCGCTTGCCGGGGGCGGCGGCGGGGATGGTGTCGCCGTAGATGCGCTTGCCCTCTTCGGCGAACCACTTGAGGAACGAGGCGCCGTAGAGGATCTCCCCCTTCGCCTCGGTCACGGGCTTGCCCTGCTCGGCGGTCAGGATGGCGGCGAGGTCGTCGGCGTTCTCCACCATCAGGTCATGGAGCTTCTCGACCAGCGCGGCGCGCTCGGAGGCGAGCATCTTCGCCCATTTCTTCTGGGCGTCGTAGGCGGCGTCGATCGCTTCGGTGGTCATCGCGACCGAGCAGTCGGCGACCTCCTGGATCGGCTTCAGCGTCGAGGGGTTCGTCACCGGGAAGGTGGCGCCGCCGTCGCCGTCCCGCCAGCGCCCGCCGATGTAGGCGCGACCGGTCAGCAGCGACGGGTCCTTGAGCTTTACGGGGAAAGTCATCGCGACGTTCATTGGGGCATCCTCGCTTGGGTCTCGGCGACCCTAATCCAAGGGACCCGGCGGCGGCAACGGCGGCCCGGGCGGCCGCGTTGCGCGCTATGTGGTCCCGAAACGTTGAGCGAAGCTTAACATGGCGCCCGCGATCGCGCTCGCCAGCCCCGGGGCGACGGCCGGCCGCGCCGCTCAGGCGGCGCCGGGCGTCTCGAGGCACCATCCCGGCAGCGCGTCGCGGTTGCGCCAGGTGCGCAGGACGAAGGTGGTCTTGTAGGCCTGCACGAAGGGCAGGGCGCCCAGAACCTCCATGGCGAAGTCGTGGTAGGCCTCGATCGAGCGCTCCTGGATCAGCAGCAGGAAGTCGAAGTCCCCGGTCACCACGTGGCACTGCTGGACCTGGGCGTGGCGCAGGATCGCCTGCACGAAGGCGTCGGAGTTGCGCGCGGTGGGCGAGGTCAGGGTGACGGTGACCATCGCCGTCACCGGCCGGCGGAAGCGGCGGCGGTCGAGAATCGCCACCGCCCCCGCGATCAGCCCTTCCGACCACAGGCGGGCGGTGCGCTTGGCGCAGGCGGACATCGACAGGCCCACGTCCTCGGCGAGCTCGGCGTTGGTGCGGCGCGCGTCCTCCTGCAGGGCCAGCAGCAGGCGGCGGTCGATTCCGTCGAGCATGGTTCTCTCCCGTTTCCTCGCGATCCGTCGAGTTTCTCGCGGTTCTGATCTGTGCGCGAGAGAATTTCCCGCTGTTGCGCGAAATTCGACGCCTTTTCGCCGGCGCGCTCCCGCATCCTGCGCCAGATCGGAACCCGCCCAGATCGGAACCCGCAAGGAGAGGCCCCATGACCCCCGACTTCATGACCCGCGCCCGCAGCCGCCTGGTCCGCTACGGCCCCGACTTCTTCGAGGGCGAGATCGCCTCGGCGCAGGGGACGCGGGTGTTCACGGCCGACGGGACCCCGATCCTGGACTTCACCTCGGGCCAGATGTCGGCGGTGCTGGGCCATTCGCACCCCGAGATCACCGAGACGATCCGCGACTACGCGGGGCGGCTCGCGCATCTCTACTCCGGCATGCTGAGCGAGCCGGTGGTGGCGCTGGCCGAGGCGCTGACCGACTCGCTGCCCGAGGGGCTGGACCGGGTGCTGCTGCTGTCGACGGGGGGCGAGAGCAACGAGGCCGCGATCCGCATGGCCAAGTGCTTCACCGGCGGGTGGGAGGTGGTCTCCTTCGCCCAGTCCTGGCACGGGATGACCGGGGGCGCGGCGGCGGCCACCTTCTCGGCCGGGCGCAAGGGCTACGGGCCGGGCATGCCCGGCGCCTTCGCGATCCCCGCGCCCTCGGCCTACCGCCCCCGCTTCGGGGAGGACGGGCCGGGCTGGCGCGAGCTGCTGGCCGCCGACTTCCGCCTGATCGACGCCCAGTCGAACGGCGGCCTCGCCGCCTTCATCGCCGAGCCGATCCTGTCGACCGGCGGCATCCTCGACCTGCCGGAGGGCTACCTGCGCGCCCTGAAGGAGGAATGCGAGGCCCGAGGGATGCTGCTCATTCTGGACGAGGCGCAGACCGGCCTCGGGCGCACCGGGCTGATGTACGCCTTCGAGCGGGACGGGGTGACGCCGGACATCCTCACCCTCTCCAAGACGCTGGGGGCGGGGCTGCCGCTGGCCGCCACGATCACCTCGGCCGAGATCGAGCAGGTCTGCGCCGAGCGGGGGTTCCTGTTCTACACCACCCATGTCTCCGATCCGCTGCCGGCGGCGGTGGGGCTGAAGGTGATGGAGATCGTGACCCGCGATCGCCTCGCCGAGCGCGCCGGCCAGATGGGCGAGGTGCTGCGCGGGCGGCTGCGCGACCTCGGCCAGAAGCACGCGCGCATCGGCGACGTGCGCGGGCGCGGGCTGCTGTGCGGGCTGGAGGTGGTGGAGGACCGCGCCTCCAAGACCCCGGCCAACGCCTACGGCAAGGCGGTGATGAAGCGCTGCATGGAGCTGGGCCTGTCGGTGAACATCGCGGCGCTGGAGGGCATGACCTCGATCTTCCGCATCGCCCCGCCGCTGACCGTGTCGGAGGCCGAGATCGACGAGGCCGTCTCCCTCATGGACCGCGCGCTGGCCGAGTGCTGAGCGGCCGGTCCCCGGCGCGCGCGCCCCGGCCCTGACCCGGGGCCCCGCGCGGCCCGCGGGGGCGCGCGGCCGGGCGCCGGGCGCCCCCGCCCGCCCGGGGGGCTCGGCTGACCCCCGGTCAGATCTCCTGCCCCCGCTTGCTGCACCTGCGTTGACAGGGCGGGCGGCGGGGCGCAACTAAGGGGACGACCGGGCCGGGGAGGGGCCGAGCGGCCCGCCCTCACGGCTCTCGCGCGATCCGGAGGAGTTGCATGAAGAAGGTGTATGGTTCCGCCGCGGAGGCGCTCGACGGCCTCCTGTTCGACGGAATGACCATCGCGGCCGGGGGCTTCGGCCTGTCCGGCATCCCCGAGAACCTGATCGCCGCGATCCGCGACGCGGGCACGAAGGACCTGACCATCGCCTCCAACAACTGCGGCGTGGACGACTTCGGCCTGGGCGTGCTGCTGCAGACCAAGCAGGTGAAGAAGATGATCTCGTCCTATGTGGGCGAGAACGCCGAGTTCATGCGCCAGTATCTCTCGGGCGAGCTCGAGCTCGAGTTCAACCCGCAGGGCACGCTGGCCGAGCGGATGCGCGCCGGCGGCTGCGGCATCCCCGGCTTCTACACCAAGACCGGCGTCGGCACCCAGATCGCCGAGGGCAAGGAGCACAAGGACTTCGACGGCCAGACCTACATCCTCGAGCGCGCCATCGTCGCCGACCTCGCCATCGTCAAGGCGTGGAAGGCGGACACCACCGGCAACCTCGTGTTCCGCAAGACCGCCCGGAACTTCAATCCCGACGCCGCCATGTGCGGCAAGGTCTGCGTCTGCGAGGTCGAGGAGATCGTGCAGCCCGGCGAGCTCGACGGCGACGCGATCCACCTGCCGGGCGTCTTCGTCCATCGCCTGATCCAGGGCGCGTTCGAGAAGCGCATCGAGAAGCGCACCGTGCGCGCGGCATGAAGACCCCCGGGGCTCTCGGGCGCTCCCCGCGCGGAGGCGGCCGCCGCGCCGCCGCCCGCGGCGCGCGCGCCGGAAAGCCCGGCCGCAAGGGCCGGGGCGAGGGCGGGCGCGCCGCCCCGCCCGCGCGCCGTCCCGGCTTCTTCGACGCCTACCCCCGCTTCGCCGAGGAGGGGACGGTGGCCGCCGACCTCGCGCGGCTGAACTACCGCCACGAGCTGCTGATCGCGGCCAACGCGTCCCTGCTGAAGGACGCGCGGGTGCTCGACCTGGCCTGCAACGACGGGCGCTTCGGGCTCGCCGCGCTTGAAGGCGCGGGCGCGGCCCATGTGCTCGGCGTCGAGGCGCGCGACGAGGCGATCGCCCGCGGGCGGCGGGCCTTCGCCGACTACGGGATCGACCCCGCGCGCTACGAGTTCCGGCAGGGCGACGTGTTCGAGGCGCTGGCGCGGATGACGCCGGGCGCCTTCGACACTGCGCTGGTGCTGGGCTTTCTCTATCACACGCCGCGTCAGTACGAGCTGTTCGCCCATCTCGACCGGCTGGGCGTGCGCAACGTGATCGTGGACAGCCAGGTGATCCGCGCCGGCGGGCGCGGCGCCCGGGCCCGCCGCCGGCGCATGAACGAGGGCGAGCCGCGGGTCTTCGTCGAGATGCGCTGGGAAGGCGCGGCCAAGGACGGCGCCATCGCCGATCCCCGCGGCCGCGGCGAGGCGCTGTCGACGATCCCCTCGGCCGGGGCGCTGGAGATGTGGCTGCAGGAGTTCGGCTGGACCGTCGCCCGCACGCCGCTGCCCCCTCCCGCGCCCAACACCGGCGTCTACCGGCGCGGCCTGCGGGTCGCGATGACCGGGACGCGATGACCGACCCCGGGCCGGCGCCCCGCCGCGCCGCCCGACCCGATGGACCCGATTTGGACCGGGGGCGCGCCCGCCGCGCGGCCGCCCGATAGGAGGAGAGCGCAGACGATGCCCTGGGATCGTGACCAGATGGCCGCCCGAGCCGCGCAGGAGCTCGAGGACGGGATGTACGTGAACCTCGGGATCGGGATTCCGACCCTGGTGGCCAACTTCGTCCCCGAAGGCGTGGACGTGACCCTGCAGTCGGAGAACGGGATGCTCGGCATCGGGCCGTTCCCGACCGAGAACGAGGTCGACCCCGACCTGATCAACGCCGGCAAGCAGACGGTGACCGAGCTGCCGCACACCGCCTATTTCGGCTCCTCGACCAGCTTCGCGATGATCCGCGGCGGCAAGATCGCGCTGGCGATCCTGGGCGCGATGGAGGTGGCCGAGAACGGCGACCTGGCCAACTGGATGATCCCGGGCAAGCTGGTGAAGGGCATGGGCGGCGCCATGGACCTGGTGGCGGGCGTGGGCCGGGTGATCGTGATCATGGATCACGCCAACAAGGCGGGCGAATCGAAGCTGCTCAAGCAGTGCACCCTGCCGCTGACCGGGGCGGGCGTGGTCGACCGGATCATCACCAACCTGGGCGTCTTCGACGTGGTCGAGGGCGGCCTGAAGGTGGTCGAGCTCGCCGAGGGCGTCGACATGGACGAGGTCCGCGCCAAGACCGAGGCGACGCTCGTCGCCTGACCGTTCGGCCGGCCCCGCGCCGCGCCGTCTCGAAGGGCCTCCGCCGCGCGGGGGCCCTTTTCGCGTGCGCGCGCCGCGGGGGCGGTCAGCGGGGGGCCGCGATCCAGCCGGGGCGGGCGGCGCGCGCCGCCGTCGCCGCGACCGTCGGGCGGTGCAGGGCGGGGGAGGGGGCGCAGGGGGCGCGGAAGCTCTCGGGCGGGCTCAGGCACAGCTCCTGGAGGGCCGCGGCGGCGGCGAGCACCCGGGGCACGTAGGCCCGCGTCTCGGCCCAGTCGGGCACGCCGCGCCGCGCCTCCACCGCCGCCGCGCCGGCGTTGTAGGCGGCGAGCGCGGCCAGCGGATCCTCGTCGAACCGCCGCAGCAGGGCGGCGAGGTGGCGGGCCGCGCCGGGCACGGCCTGGGCCGGCGCGAAGGCGTCCGAAACCCCCAGCTCGGCCGCCGTGGCGGGCATCAGCTGCATCAGTCCCAGGGCGCCTTTCGGGCTGGTCGCGCGCGAATCACCGCCGGATTCCGCGATCGCCACCGCCAGCAGCAGGCTCAGCGACAGGCCCGATCCCCGGGCCGCAGCCAGCATCGCGGAACCGTGAGCGTCCATGATCCGGCGCGCCGTCTCGCGGTCGCGCTCGGCGGCGCGGCCGGTCGCCCGCCCCCAGTCCGCCGCGGCCGCGAGCGCAGGCGCGAGGGGCCGCGCGCGGGTCACCTGGGGCCGCGCCTCCGGCCGCGACCAGAAGCCCTGCGCGGCGCCCGGCCGGAGGGCGACAACTGACTGATTTTGAAACACGATCCGCTTGCGGGCGCCGGCGGGCGGAGGCGTCACGCTGCGGAAGGTGAAGTCCCCGCCCGCGGCCGTCGCGCCCCCGGTCTGCGCCGCCGCGCCCGCCGCCGCCGACAGCGCCAGCAGCGCCGCCGCCGCGAGCCGCACGAGCGCGTGGGACGGACTTCCGCCGCACGGCGCCGCGACCTCAGGTCGCCCGGCCCCGGGGACCTGCGAGGGGCCCGGGTTCATGTGGCTGAAAGCTGCGGGATGGTGTAACATCGGCTCAGTGGAATGAAGCGGTGCGTAACGTTGCTCGAGTACAAGCATATCTACCGCCTCGTGGCACGCGAGGATGGTGCGGTGACGGCGGATTTCGTGATCCTGTCGGCCTCCGTCATCATGATCGCGATCAGCTTCGGGACCGCGTTCTCCGACGGAATGCAGTCCCTGCTCGATGCCGTGACCCAGTTGATCAACGACGGCGCGGTCGCCGTCGACAGCGGCTGGTGACGCCCCGTCCCGCGACTCGGTCTGATCCCCGCCCCCGCGACCCGCTCTGCGCATGCCTGCGTCGCCGACCCGCGCGCCGTCGCCATGCGGAGCAGATGCCGCCAGGTGGAAAACAAGACCGGAGTCGAGGAACCGCCCCCGCGTTCACGGATGGTCAACCTAAACATGCCCGCATTTCTTGACGCAGGGCCCTACGAATCAGGTTGATTTCCACGGAAGGGACGTTCATGTATATGAGCACCGCAGCGGAGGGTATCCAACGCCGCGAACCAGACCGCCCCTGTCGGGGCGCAGAGAGTGCCCCGGTCCGGGGTTTAGTAAGTGTTCGCCCGTGTGGGCGATGAGGGGTCCCTTCCAGGCGCTGGCCGGATCCCGTGTTGCAGAAGGAAGCCTGAGATGAACATCTTCACCAAAGCTCGCCGCGTGATCTCCGACGACTCCGGCGCCGTGACCGTCGACTGGGTCGTGCTGACCGCCGCCGTCGTGATCCTCTCGATCGGCGCGATCACCACCCTCTCCGGCGGCGTCGGCGGCCTGATCGACTCGATCGACGCCGAGCTGAGCCAGGGCGGCGGCGTGGTCGCCGACCAGGAGTGGTCGTCGGGCACCCCCTCCACCTGATCTCGGCCTGAGCCGCACGGCTTCCGCGGCCTGACCCGCGTCGCGTCGACCGCGACGCGGGAGCCAGGCGGAAGCGACGGCCGGGAGACGATCGGCTAAGCCGCCCCCGGTCACCGGACCGTGGGCGGTTTCGTCCGTTCACGCGATCCATTCAGCAGATCCAGACCGCAGCGAGGCCGCCGCCATGAGATCGCTCGCCGTATTCATCTTCGTCGTCGGGCTCGCGCTCGCCGGAGGGGCCGCCTGGTACGTGTTCACCAAGGTTCAGGCCGCCGAGGCGCGATCCGGCGCCGCCGTCGCCATGGTGCCCGTCGCGGTGGCCAGCAAGGACCTCAAGTTCGGCCAGCCGCTGTCGCGAGAGGACGTGCGCGTCGTGCAGTGGCCCGCCGACGCCGTCCCCGAGAACGCCTTCACCTCCCCCGTCGACCTGTTCGGCGAGGGCCCGGACGCCAAGCCCCGCACCGTGCTGCGGCGCATGGAGCCCAACGAGCTGATCCTGAAGACCAAGATCACCGGCTTCGGCCAGCGCGCCACGGTCGCCACCCTGATCGAGCCGGGGATGCGCGCCTACACCCTGCCGGTCGACGCGGCCTCGGCCGTGGGCGGTTTCCTGCTGCCGGGCAGCCGGGTCGACATCATCCTGACCACCAAGGACCGCAGCGGCCCCACCGCCCGCGTGCTGATCCAGAACATCGAGATCGTGGCCGTCGACCAGGACACCGACCCCGACCGGATCGAGGCCAAGATCGCGCGCACCGTCACCGTGCAGGGCACGCCGGAGCAGGTGCAGGCGCTGACGCTGGCCTCCTCGGTCGGCAGCCTGTCGCTGTCGCTGCGCGGCTTCGGCGCCGATTCGATGGCCGACGCCGGCGTGCTCGACCGCAACGCCCTGCTGGGCGTGGTCGAGGAGGAGGCGCCCGAGCCCGCCCCGGTCGAGGCCGCCCCCCCGCCCGAGCCCGAGGTGAAGGTCATCGTGCGCCGCGGCAGCCAGGTCGAGGTCAAGACCATGCAGTGAGCGCCGCGCCGCCGGCCCCCGGGCCAGCGGCCGCCGCCCACGCCGCCCGTTCCGCGCCGCGTCCCGCAAGGGGCGCGGCGCGCGCCGTTTGCGGGCCGCCGTTTCCAGGCGCTCGCCCCGACCGCGCCTGCGGCGGCGATTGCGGGGGCAGCGTCGCCAATTGGCCACAGTTTGCGACTCCCCCCGAGGAAATCGCGGCGCCGCCGGCGTGAACCATCTTGAACCGTGAATTTGAAAAGGGCTTTATTCCCGAGGTTTGCGGCAGACTCTTAAAGCGGGGTGTCGACAGTGGGAGGAGCAAAGGCATGATCCGGCGGCGCCACGCATCGCGTCTGCGCGTCCTCGCGCAAGGCGCCGGCGCGCTGCTCGTCGCGGGCCTCGTCGCCTGTCCGGCCACGCTCGCGCCGCTCGCGGCCCGCGCCCAGGGCGCCCCGGTGGTGCGGGTGCTGGAGGGCGCGGCCTCCCCCGACCTCAGCGTCGCCGTGAACCGCGCCATCGTCATCGAGTCCGCCGAGGCTTTCGCCGAGGTCTCGGTCGCCAACCCCGCCATCGCCGACGTCGCCGCGCTGTCCAACCGCTCGGTCTACATCCTGGGCAAGATGGCCGGGCGCACCACGCTGACCCTGCTGGGTCCGAACGGGCGGCTGATCACCAACGTCTCGGTCTCGGTCGGCCCCGACCTCGCCGAGTTCAAGGAGCGCCTGTCGGACATCCTCCCGCGTGAGAACATCCAGGTGCGCTCCGCCGCCGACGGCATCGTGATGTCGGGCAACGTGTCCTCGACCGTGCGCATGGCCCGGGCGCTGGAGCTGGCGGAGCGCTATGCGCCGGGCCGCGTCTCCAACATGCTGACGGTGGGCGGCTCCCAGCAGGTGCTGCTGCGGGTGCGCTTCGCCGAGGTGCAGCGCCAGGCCGCCAAGGAGCTGGGCTTCAACTGGGCCTTCGGCGTCCGCTCGGGCAACTGGGCGATCGGGGGCGAGCACGCGGACTTCCTGATCAACGACAACGCCGGCGCCTTCCAGGTCGACGACGATCCCGACACCGGCTACGTCCCCGGCGGCCAGCCCGAGGGCATCCTGGGCATCAGCCTCGGCGCGGGCGGGGTCTTCGCCTCGCTGACCGTCGACGCGCTCGAGAACAAGGGCTATGCGCGCACGCTGGCCGAGCCGAACCTGGTGGCGCTGTCGGGCGACACCGCGAGCTTCCTCGCCGGCGGCGAATACCCGATCCCCGTCTACGGCGGCGACGACGGCAACATCGCCGTCGAATACCGCCCCTTCGGCGTCTCCCTGGGCTTCACCCCAACGGTGGTCGACGGCGACCTGATCAACCTCGAGCTGGAGGCCGAGAGCTCGGCCATCGACGCCTCGATCGTGATCGAGAACCAGGGCATCCAGTTCAACGGCTTCTCCACCCGCCGGGCGCGCACCACGGTCGAGCTGAAGGACGGCGACAGCTTCGCCATCGCGGGCCTGCTGCAGGACGACTTCCGCGACAACGCCGCCCAGATCCCCTGGGTGGGCGACGTGCCGATCCTGGGCGCGCTGTTCCGCTCCTCGGGCTTCCAGCGCCGGCAGACCGAGCTGGTGATCATGGTCACCGCCTACCTCGTCGACCCGGTGAAGGAGGACGTGGTCCAGCTTCCCGGCGACCGCCTGCGGGTCCCCTCCGAGCGGGAGCTGTTCCTGCTGGGCAAGCTCGAGGCGGTGCGCGACCCGGTCGCCCGCTCGGTCGGCGCGCGCAACTTCGAGGGGGAGTTCGGCTATGTCCTCGAATGACCGCGCCCGCAGGGCGGGGGCGGCGGGGGCCGCGCTGGCCGCGGCGCTGGGCCTCGCGGCCTGCGCCGAGCCTGCGGGCCGCCTGCCCAACCCCGACCAGCACGGCTATGCCAACCGCGAGAACATCCTGGCGATGCGCGGCGTCGTGGACCCCGAGCGCCTGCGCCTGCTGGCGGCGGAGTTCGCGGCGCAGACGCAGCCGGTGGTCACCTTCGCCTTCGACAGCGACGCGCTGGAGCCGGGCGCCCTCGTCGCCCTGCAGGGCCAGGCCGAGTGGCTCCTGCGCAACCCCTCGGCGCTGGTCGCGATCTACGGCCACGCCGACCTGGTGGGGGCCGATTCCTACAACGAGCGCATCGGCCTGCGCCGCGCCGCCGCCGTCGCGCGGACCCTGGTCGAACTGGGCGTGGGCGAGCAGCGCCTGCTGCTGGTCGCCACCCGAGGCGAGCGCGAGCCGGTGGTGCCCACCGCGGACCGCGAGCGGCTGAACCGCCGCGCGCAGACCGTGGTCGAGGGCTACGGCCTGGGCTGGAACGCCCGCGCCTTCGACGGCAAGCGGGCCGCGCTGATCTACTCCGACTACACCACCCGCGAGACCGAGGCGGTGATCTCCCTTCCCACCGGCGGCTGATGGGTCGCCGCCCCGGGGCGTTCGCCCCGTTCCCGGTCCGCCGGTCGCGGACCTGTTCTTCCCCCCGCGGACGGCGCGCCGCGGCCCGGGGTCGGCTTGCGGACCGCGTCCATGTCCGTTAGCGCGTCAGGAGGCGGCGCTGCGCCGCGGGCTGGAAGGGGCGCGACGGGATGATCCTGAAACGCGGCGGTCAGGCGGCCGACATGATGGTCGTGGCGGAGAACCTCGACGCCTTCGACGGGCTGCGGCGCGAGCTGGAGGCCGAGTTTCCCGACGGCGGCTGGACGGCGGTCACCCTCAGGGGTCTGCGCAAGGCGCTGGACGCGCAGCCGCCGGCCTACGTCCTGCTCGCGGTCGACGCCACCGACATGGGCCGCATCGACGAGCTGGTGCAGCTGATCGCGCTGGGGCGGGGGCGCGGGTCCTCGATGGTGCTGCTGGTCCAGGACCTGCCGCCGATGGCGATGCACCGGATGATGCGCGCGGGCGCCGAGGACTTCCTGCCCGTGCCGCTGCCCGCCGGCGCGCTGGCCGAGAGCCTGGCGGCGCTCGGCGACGGCCGCGGCGACGGCGACAGCCGCGAGGCGCGCAACGGCCTGATCTATCCCGTCTACGGGGTCGCGGGCGGCGTCGGCGCCACCACCTTCGCCGTCAACCTCGCCTGGGAGATCGCCCACGAGGCGCGCAAGACCGGGCTGAAGATCGCGATCCTCGACCTCGACTTCCAGTACGGCTCGGTCGCGACCTACCTCGACATGCCGCGGCGGGATTCGGTGTTCGAGCTGCTGACCGGCATCGACCGCGCCGACCCCAACGGCTTCGCCGCCGCGCTCGAGGATCGGGGCAAGCGGATCTCGGTGCTGACGGCGCCGGCGGACGCGCTGCCGCTCAACATCGTCTCGCCCCCCGACGTCGAGAAGCTGCTGGGCTTCGCGCGCGACAGCTTCGACGTGGTGATCCTGGACCTGCCCACCACGCTGACCGAATGGACCGAGACCGCGCTCTCCGCCGCCCAGCGCTTCTGGGCGGTGATGGAGATCGACATGCGCTCGGCCCAGAACATGCTGAGATTCCTGCGCGCCCTGCAGGCCGAGGATCTGCCCTTCGACAAGGTCGACTACGTGATGAACCGGGTCCCCGGATTCGGAGACTTCGGTGCAAGAGGCCGGGTCAAGAAAATGGCGGAAACGCTTGGAATCGAGTATGGAGTGTTGTTGCCGGACGGGGGCAAGGCCGTGATCCAGGCCTGCGACCACGGCTCCCCGCTGGCCGAGTTCGCCTCGGGCAACGCCCTGCGGAAGGAAATCCGCAAGACCGCCCGCGCGGTGCTCGAGGAAGTCCAGGCCTCGCGCGCGGCGCCCGCCTGATCCGCGGCCCCGCGCGCAGGCGCGCGTAAGGAGACCGGCGCATGTTCAAGCGCTACCAGAAGGAGGCCGAAACCAGGGTCGTCGAGATGACGGCCTCGGCCCAGGCCGCCGCCCAGCGCGCCGCCGCCGCCGAAGCCGCCGCCGCGGCCGAGGCGCTGGCCGCCGAGAACCGTGAGATCAAGCGTCGCCAGCGCCTGATGCAGGTGAAGGTCGACCTGCATCGCCGGCTGCTCGACACCCTGAACCTCTCGATCATCGACAAGGTCCCCGAGGCGGAGCTGCGCCGCGAGGTCGCCGCCATCGCCCGCGAGGGCCTGCGCGACATGGGCATGGTGCTCAACGCCGCCGAGGCGGAGCTGCTGACCCAGGAGCTGATCGACGAGGTCACCGGCCTGGGCCCGCTGGAGCCGCTGCTGAAGGACGAGACCGTCTCGGACATCCTGGTCAACGGCGCCCGCCAGGTCTTCGTCGAGCGCAAGGGCAAGCTCGTGCTCTCGGGCGTGGAGTTCAAGGACGACAAGCACCTGCTCCGCGTGATCGACAAGATCGTCTCCGCGGTCGGGCGGCGCGTCGACGAGAGCCAGCCCTGGGTCGACGCGCGCCTTGCCGACGGCAGCCGCGTGAACGCCGTGGTGCCGCCCTGCGCCGTGGACGGCCCGCTGCTGTCGATCCGCAAGTTCTCCAAGTCGCCGCTCTCCATCGACCGGCTGATCGCCTACGGCGCCTTCACCGAGGAGATGGCGGCCTATCTGCAGGCGGTGGTGGCGACCCGGCTGAACGTGATCGTCTCGGGCTCCACCGGCTCGGGCAAGACCACGACGCTGAACGCGCTCAGCTCCTTCATCGCCAACAACGAGCGCATCGCCACCATCGAGGACACCGCCGAGCTCCAGCTCCAGCAGCAGCACATCGCGCGGATGGAGAGCCGGCCCGCCAACGTCGAGGGCAAGGGCGAGGTCTCCCAGCGGATCCTGCTCAAGAACGCCCTGCGAATGCGGCCCGACCGGATCATCGTCGGCGAGACCCGCGGCGACGAGGTGCTCGACATGCTGCAGGCGATGAACACCGGCCACGACGGCTCGATGACCACGGTGCACGCCAACAGCCCCCGCGACGCGGTGGGCCGCATCGAGAACATGATGCTGATGTCGGGCATCGACATCCCGCTGAAGGCCACCCGCTCGCAGATCGCCTCGGCGGTGCATGTCATCGTGCAGGTCTCGCGCCTCTCGGACGGCTCGCGCCGGATGACCCATATCGCCGAGATCACCGGCATGGAGGGCGAGGTCGTCGCCATGCACGACGTGTTCCGCTTCAAGCGCACCGGGCTCGACGCCGACGGCACCGTGCTGGGGCATTTCGAGGCGACGGGCATCCGCTCCCACTACGCGGAGCGCTTCGCCACCTGGGGCTACGATCTCCCCGCCGAGATCTACGCCCCCAACCGCAAGCTGGGCTGAGCCATGGGCGTCGCGCCGCTGGTCTTCGGACTGATCTTCGTGGGCGTGTTCCTCGCGGTCGAGGGGCTCTACCTGCTGGCCTTCGGCCGCTCCGCGCGGCGCAATGCGAAGGTCAACCGCCGGCTGATGATGCTGGAGAAGGGGGACGATCCGCTCGAGGTGCTCTCGCAGCTCCGCAAGGAGCGCGAGCGCCACGTCAACGCCTCCGGCACGCCGCTGCTGGCGGGGATCTTCGAGAAGGCCGCCCACGCCAACATCCCCTGGTCGCCGCGCACGATCATGCTGATCACCGGGCTTGCGGCCTGCGTGATCTTCGTGGCGCTGACGGTGTTCACCAGCCTCGGGCCGCTGATCTCGGCGCCGGTGGGGCTGGCGATGGCCTTCGGCGTGATGTTCTTCTGGGTCAACGGCCGCGCCAAGAAGCGGCTGGCGAAGTTCGAGGAGCAGCTCCCCGACGCGATCGAGCTGATGGTGCGCGCGCTGCGCATCGGGCACCCGTTCTCCTCGGCCGTGTCGATCGTGGCGCAGGAGATGCCCGACCCCATCGGTACCGAGTTCGGGATCATCGCCGACGAGGCGATCTACGGCCTCGACGTGAACGAGAGCCTCGACCGGATGGCCGAGCGCATCGCCGTGCCCGACCTGCGCTTCCTTGCCATGGCCGTGGCGATCCAGAGCCAGTCGGGCGGCAACCTCGCCGAGATCCTCGCCGGCCTCGCCGCCGTGGTCCGTTCGCGCTTCAAGCTGTTCCGCCGGGTGAACGCGATCACGGCCGAGAGCCGCTGGTCGGGCTGGTTCCTCTCGGCCTTCCCGGTGATCGCGCTGGTGGCGGTGCAGCTGATCCGGCCGGACTATTACGACGGGGTGACCGACAGCCCCCTGTTCGTGCCCGCGACCATCGCGGTGGGCGTCATGCTTGCGATCAACATCGTGTTCATGCGCATGATGGTGAACATCAAGGTCTGACCGCGGACCGCCGCCCTGCGTCCGGGACGCACGGGCCGGCGGGCCGGACGGGGGCGAACGAGGGCGCGGGACGAACCGCGCCGGGACCGGCGCGGCGCGACGCGCCGCGCAAGAGCGGGACGAGCAGCAGGTGAACCGGATCTTCGAAGCGCTGACGACAGCCTTCGGCCCCATGGGACCCGTCTGGGTCATGGGCGGCTTCGGGCTGATCCTGATCGTCGCCGCCGCGCCGATGCTGCTGTTCCGCCGCTCCGACCCGCTCCACAAGCTCGAGCGGGAGCGCGAGGCGATGCGCCTCGCCGCCGCCAGCCGCACCACCGGCGCCGGGGCCCGCCGGCGCAACGAGGTGGCGGGACTGCGCGCCGACGCCGGCAAGCCCAGCCGGCTCGCCACCCTCGCCCCCCTGTTCCAGCCCAAGGACCAGGAGAAGATCCAGGGCGCGCGCGAGAAGCTGATGCAGGCGGGCTACCGCTCGCGCACCGCGGTGCAGGCGTTCTTCGTCGCCCGGGTGCTGGGCGCGGTGCTGATCGGGGTGGGCGCGCTGGCCTTCGCGCTGCTGCGCGGGACCGAGGTGGACGTGCTGTCCTATTCGGTGATCGGGGGCGTGGCGGCGGGCTACGCGCTGCCCTCCTACTGGGTCACCCGCCGCCGGGCCGCGCGCCAGGACGAGATCGGCAACGGCTTTCCCGACGCGCTCGACATGATGCTGGTCTGCGTCGAGGCGGGCCAGTCGCTCGACCAGGCGCTGCTGCGCGTCTCCCAGGAGATGCAGCACGCCCATCCCGCGCTGGCCGAGGAGTTCGAGATCGTCTCGGTCGAGATGCGTGCGGGCAAGGAGCGCTCCCAGGTGCTGCGCGACTTCGGCACCCGGGCCGGCGTCTCGGACATCTCCAGCTTCGTGACGGTGCTGATCCAGAGCTCGCAGTTCGGCACCTCGATCGCCGAGGCGCTGCGGGTCTACGCGTCCGAGATGCGCGACAAGCGGGTGATGCGGGCCGAGGAGAAGGCCAACAAGCTGCCGACCAAGCTGACGCTGGGCACGATGTTCTTCACGGTGCCGCCGCTGATGATCATCCTGATCGGACCGTCGCTCGCCGACATCGCCAAGTTCCTCTCCGGCGGCAAGTGACCCGGCCCCCGCGCCCCTCCGCGCCCCAGGCGCCGCGCCGCGACGCCGGCGCCCGTTCGGCGCAGGCGCTGGCCGCGCTGGCATTGGCCGCCCTCGCCGCCGGCTGCGGGGAGAACGGGTCCGCCGCCGCCCCCGCCGCCTCGGCCCCCGCCGCCTCGGCCTTCCCCGAGGCGCCGCGGCCCGCGCCGGCCCCGGGCGTCACCGACTGGACCTCGCGCATGGGGATGGTCGGGCCACGGCCGGGCGGCGCGGCCGCGCCTTCGCCGGTCGCGGCCGCGCCGCCGTCCCCCGCGGCCGCGCCTCCGCCCCTCGCCGCCGCGGCCGAGCCGGCGCGGGCGCGCGGCCCGACCACGCCCGAGGCGCAGGCGACCGCCGCCGCCCTCTTCGCCCCGGCCGCGCCGCCGCCCGCGGGCCGCGGCCCGGCCGCCCCCGCCGCGGCCCCCGCGCCCGCGGCCGCCGCGCCCGCCCCGGACGCCCAGGCCGATGCGCCGGCGCCCGAGGCGGAGGCGCCCGGCTTCTTCGCGCGCCTGTTCGGCGACGACGACGACGCGGAGGCCGAGGCGGCGCCGGACCTCGGCAAGCCGCTGCCGGCGCCCGCCACCCAGGTCGCCGTGGCGCTGGAGGGCGTGGCGCGGGCCGAGGCCAACGCCGCCGCCGCCCGCGGCCCCGGGCCCGCCGCGCGCCGGGGCTGGGCGCTGCTCGAGGCCGGGCGGGCCGAACCCGCCGCCCGCGCCTTCCGCCAGGCCCTGATCGAGGAGGGGCCGACGCTGGAGGCGATGCTCGGCCTCGGCGCCGCCTACCGCGAGCTCGGCCGCCGCGGGCCCGCGCTCGAGGTGCTGACCCGCACCGCCGAGACCTGGCCCGACAGCCCGGCCGCGCGCAACAACCTGGGCGCCGCGCTCTACGACGCGGGCCGGCTCGACGCGGCCGAGGGCCAGTTCCGCGCCGCCGTCGACCTGCTGGCCCGCCGGGGGCTGCCGCCGCCCTCGGAACTCTCGCGCAACCTCGCCATGGTGGCCCGCGCCCGCGGGACGCCCCTCGCCCCGATTCCGGACCCGCCGCCCGCGGCCGCGCCCGCCGCCGCAGCCGCGCCCGCAGCCGTCGCCGACGACGACGTCCCGGCGCCGGCGGCCGTGCCGGCCGCCCCGGCGGTCCGCCCCCCCGTTCCCCGACCGGAGACCGCAGCGTGACCCCCAACCTTCGCCGCCTCGCCCTCGCGACCGTGCTCCTGGGCTCGCCGCTGCTCGCGGCCTGCGCGGGCGACCTGCCGCGCACCGCGGTCGACGGCGACGCCGAGCGGGCGGACAACCGCAACCCGCTCGACGAGGCCTCGATCAACGAGATCATGCTCACCGTGGCCGGCGCCGACGAGGCGGTGGCCTATTTCCGCGACGCCCTGACCTCGGACCCCGAGAGCCCCAGCCTGCGCCGCGGCCTTGCGCGCAGCCTCGCCCGCGCCGGGCGCTACGCCGAGGCGCGCACCGTGTTCCGCGACCTGGTCGAGGCCGGGCAGGCGATGCCGCGCGACCACGTCGAATACGCGCTGACGCTGGCGCGGCTCGACATGTGGCCCGAGGCGGAGGCCGAGGCGCAGAAGGCGCCGGCCGACTACCAGTCCGACCGGCGCACGCTGCTCGAGGCGCTGATGGCCGACCACCGCCAGGACTGGGCGGCCGCCGACCTCGCCTGGGAGCGGGCCCGCGCCCTGTCCCCGCAGCCGGCGGCGGTGCTCAACAACTGGGGCGTCTCGAAGATGGCGCGGGGCGCGTTCGGCGAGGCCGAGCGGATGTTCGAGCAGGCGCTGGTCTACGACCCCTCGCTGTTCTCGGCCAAGAACAACCTGGCCATCGCCAACGGCCTGCAGCGCCGCTACCGCCTGCCGGTGGTGACGCTGACCGACGAGGAGAAGTCGGTGCTGCTGCACAACCTCGCCGTCATCGCCCTGCGCCAGGGCGACCGGGAGATGGCCGAGTCGCTGCTCCAGCAGTCGCTGGACGCCCATCCCGCCTACTATCAGCCGGCCGCGGAGAAGCTCGCGGCATTGCGCGGGTCCTGAAACGAGTTAACGTTGCGTAATCATGCGCGTCGGGGCTGTGGGGGCTCGCGGGCGCGCGCGTAGCAGCCTTCGCCCGCGTGGGCGGGGCGAGGAAGAGGGGGACGATGGGACTTCTGGAACTGACGCCGCTCGAGGCGGCCTGGGCCACGCTCCTGTGCACGGCGCCGCTGCTGGTGGCGGCCGCGGTCTGGGACCTGCGGCGGATGCGGATCCCCAACTGGCTGAACGGCGGGCTGGCGCTGGTCTTCCTGGCGCTGGGGCTGGCGACCCTGCCCCTGGAGGAGATCGCCTGGCGCTTCGCGGGCGGGCTGCTGGTGCTGGTGGTGGGCTTCGCCTTCTTCTCGTTCGGCCGCATGGGGGGCGGGGACGTGAAGATGCTGGCGGCCTGCGCGCTCTACGTGCCGCTGCATCATGCGGGCATGGTGCTGCAGCTGCTGGCGCTGGGCCTGGCGCTGGGCCTCGCCGCGATCCACCTCGCCCGCGCCGCCATCGGCGAGCGCGAGACCGACTGGCGCGCCCTGCGCAAGGGCGCGCGCTTTCCCATGGGCCTGTCCATCGCGGGGGCGATGCTGGCCTATTTCGCCTTCATCGCGGCGCTGAGCTTCTAGGACGGAGCCGCGGCGCGACGCGCCCGCCCGGGGCCGCCGTCCGGCCCGCCGCGGCGGACCGGCCGGCGCGCCCGGGGCGGGCGTCCTGCGGCCGGCCCGCTCCGCTCAGGCCGCGTCCGGCGCCGCGTCCTCGGCCGCGGCGAGAAGCGAGGCGTTGCCCCCGGCCGCGGTGGTGTCCACGCACAGGTGCCGCTCGAGCGCCGCGTGGCCCGCGTCGGGGGCGCCCGTGACCAGCGGCAGGATCGGGCCCCGGCGCGCCGCCAGGGCCCGCGCCAGCGCGCGCCCGGTCTGCGCGTCGCCCCACCACAGGGCGCCGGAAAAGCCCTCCAGCGTGCTCAGCGCCTCGGCCTGCACGGGCTCGGGGACCTCGACCGCGACGCCGCCCAGCGCCCGGACCGCGCGGGCCTGGGCCTGCGCCGCCCCGGTCCCCGGCCCGAGGCAGAGGAGCGGCGCCCGCGCGAACCGCGCAAGCCGGTTCGATTCGCCCGTGGGGCCTGGGAGGGACTGCGCCTCCAGCACCTGCCCCACGCCGGTCGCCTTCGCCAGCCGCGCCGAAAGGGCGACGGCGTCGAGGGCTGCGCCCCCGGCAGGCTCGGCCGAGGCCTCGGCCGGCGCGGGGGGCAGGGCGCGGAACCGGGCGAGGTAACGCGGGCCGCCGGCCTTGGGCCCGGTCCCCGACAGCCCTTCGCCCCCGAAGGGCTGCGAGCCGACGATGGCGCCGATCTGGTTGCGGTTGACGTAGAGGTTGCCCGCGCGCACCCGCTCGGCCACGTGCTGCACCCGCCCGTCGATGCGGGTGTGCAGGCCGAAGGTCAGCCCGTAGCCGCGGGCGTTGATCGCCTCGATCACGGCGTCGAGCTCGTCGCCCTCGAAGGTCGCGACATGCAGGACGGGGCCGAAGACCTCCCGCTCGATATCCGCGATCCCGTCCACCCGGATCAGGGTGGGGGCGAGGAAATGCCCGCTCGCCGCAGCCTCGGTCGGCAGGCGGGTCTCGTGCAGCAGGCGGCCCTCGGCGCGGGCGGTCTCGACATGGGCGGCGATGCCCTCGCGCGCCTGCGCGTCGATCAGGGGGCCCACGTCGGTGGAGATCGGCCAGGGGTCGCCGATGGTCAGCTCGTCCATCGCGCCCTTGAGCATCGAGACCAGCCGCCCCTCCGCCTCCTTCTGCACGTAGAGGCAGCGCAGCGCCGAGCAGCGCTGGCCGGCGGAGCGGAAGGCGGAGTTCACGGCGTCGCGCACCGCCTGTTCGGTCAGCGCGGTGGTGTCGACGATCATCGCGTTCAGCCCGCCGGTCTCGGCGATCAGGGGGGCGCCGGGGGCGAGATGCTCGGCCATCGCCCGGCGGATCGCCTGGGCGGTCTCGGTGGCGCCGGTGAAGGCGACGCCGTCGACGCGGGGGGCCGAGGTCAGGGCCGCGCCCACGCTCTCGCCGTCGCCGGGCAGGAACTGCAGCGCCTCGGGGGGCACGCCGGCGCGGCGCATCAGCTGGACGGCGAGATGGGCGATCAGCGGGGTCTGCTCTGCGGGCTTCGCGAGGACCGCGTTGCCTGCCGCCAGGGCTGCCGAAACCTGGCCGGTGAAGATCGCCAGCGGGAAATTCCACGGGCTGATGCAGGCGAAGACGCCGCGCGGGGCGCCGGGCAGGGCCTCCTCGGCCCGGTCGGCGTAGTAACGCAGGAAGTCGACGGCCTCGCGGATCTCGCCAATGGCGTCGGGGAGGGTCTTGCCGGCCTCGCGCGCGAGGATGGCGAGGATCGGCCCGCGGTCGGCCTCGTAGAGGTCGGCGGCGCGGCGCAGGACGGCGGCGCGCTCTTCTGCAGAGGCGTCCCAGGGGCGGGCGGCGGAGAGCGCGGCCTCGACGTCCTCGGGGGCCGCGTCGATCACCTCGCCGACCGCGGCGCCGGTGGCGGGCGAGATCACCGGGACGGCCGGGCGGCCCGTGGCGTCCCCCGCCAGCATCGGCGCCGCGACGGGCAGGGCGCCGGCGAGGGCCGCCGCCCGCTCCGCCTCGATCTCGACGAGGTCGGGGGCGTCGGTCAGGTCGGCGCCGGCGCTGTTGCGGCGCGGGTCGAAGATATGGGGGCCGGTGGGCAGGCGCGGGTTCGGGACGGGCTTCGCGGCGAGGGCCGCGAAGGGGCAGGCGGCGACGGCCTCGGGGGTGACCGACGCGTCCATGATCCGGTTGACGAAGGAGGAGTTGGCCCCGTTCTCCAGCAGCCGGCGCACCAGGTAGGCGAGCAGGTCGCGGTGGGCGCCGACGGGGGCGTAGATCCGGCAGCCGGTCTTCGCCTCGGCCTTCACGCGGTCATGCAGGGCCTCGCCCATGCCGTGCAGGCGCTGGAACTCGAAAGCGTCGCGAGGGAGGTCGCCGGCCATCTCCAGGACGGCGGCGAGCGTGTGGGCGTTATGGGTGGCGAACTGCGGGAAGATGCGGTCGGTCATCCCCAGCAGCCGCCGGGCGATGCCGAGGTAGCTGACGTCCGAGGCCGCCTTGCGGGTGAAGACCGGGAAATCGGGCAAGCCCTCGACCTGGGCGTGCTTGATCTCGCCGTCCCAGTAGGCGCCTTTCACCAGCCGGAGCGTGATGCGGCGGTCGAGGCGGGCGGCGAGCGCGTGCAGCCACTCCACCACCGGAAGCGCCCGGCGGCCGTAGGCCTGCACGACGACGCCGAACCCCTCCCAGCCGGCGAGGGCGGGGTCCGAGAGCACCGCCTCGATCACCTTCAGCGACAGGGCGAGGCGGTCCTGCTCCTCGGCGTCGATGGCGAGGCTGATGTTGGCCGCCGCCGCCTGGCGGACGAGGGACGAGAGGGCGGGGACCAGCTCGGCCATCACGCGGGCCTCCTGCGCCGCCTCGTAGCGGGGGTGCAGGGCGGAGAGTTTCACGGAAATGCCGGGGTTGCGGCGCACGTCGGCATGCGTCGCCCGCGCGCCGATGGCGGCGATGGCGTCGGCGTAGCTGCGGGCGTAGCGGGCGGCGTCGGCGGCGGTCATCGCCGCCTCGCCCAGCATGTCGTAGGAATAGGCGTAGCCCTTGGCCTCCATGCCGCGGCCGCGGTCCATGGCGGCGGAGATGGTCTCGCCCAGCACGAACTGGCGGCCGAGCTCGCGCATCGCAGCGGCGACGGCGGTGCGGATCACCGGCTCGCCCAGCCGCTTCACCGCGCCCCGCAGGCGCCCCGCGATGCCGGGCGAGCGGTCGTCGAGCACGCGGCCCGTCAGCAGCAGCGCCCAGGTGGAGGCGTTGACCAGGCTCGAGGCCGAGCGGCCGAGATGCTTGCCCCAGTCGGAGGGGGCGATCTTGTCCTCGATCAGCGCGTCGATGGTCTCGGCGTCGGGGACCCGCAGCAGCGCCTCGGCGAGGCACATCAGGGCGACGCCTTCCTCGGTCGACAGGCCGTATTCGGCGAGCATCGACTCGGTCAGGCCCGGGCGGTCGCCCTCGCGCACCGCGCGCACCCAGCCGGCGGCGCGGGCCACGGCGGCGGCGCGGGCCTGGAGGGAGAGGTCGGCGGCGGCCTCGAGCTCGGCCAGCAGGGGCGCCTCGGGGCGGCGCTTGGCGCCCTCGATCAGGCTCCAGGCGTCGGGGTGGGGGTCGAGGGGTCCGGTCATGTCGCTTCCGCCTCCGTGGGGTTCGGCCTAGTGTATCGTCGTCGCTCCAGCCGTTTCGGCTTCATTTCCGCATTGCATGGTCGATCGGACTGAAATCATGCCCTCTGACGATCCGTATGAACTTCCGACCCTCGACCGCTTCGACCGCGCGATTCTGCGCGAGCTCTCGGCGCAGGGGCGGCTGTCGATGACCGAGCTCGCCGCGCGGGTCGGCCTGTCGAAAACCCCGGTCGCGGCGCGGGTGCGCCGGCTTGAGGAGGCGGGGGTGATCGCGGGCTACCGCGCCGTCCTCTCGCCGATCCGCCTCGGCCTCGCGCATGTCGCCTTCGTCGAGGTGCGCCTGGCCGACACCCGCGAGGCGGCGCTGCGCGCCTTCAACACCGCCGTCCGGGCGATCCCCGAGGTGGAAGAGTGCCACATGATCGCGGGCGGGTTCGACTATCTCCTCAAGGTGCGCACGCGCGACATCGCGGGCTATCGCGCGGTGCTGGCCGAAAGCATCTCGGCGCTGCCGCACGTGGCCTCCTCCTCGACATATGTCGCGATGGAGGCGGTCAAGGACGACGCCCCGGCCGAAGGGATCTGAGGGGCGGGCGGGCGGCCCTCGGACCCCTGCCGCGTGGCCGTCTTGACGGGTCCCGCGGCCCGGCGCAGGGTCCGGCGCATGAACCAGTCCACGCCTTCGGCGATCGTGGTGGGGGCGGGGGTCGTGGGCCTCTGCACCGCCTGGTCGCTCGCCCGTCGCGGGGCCGCCGTCACGGTGGTCGAGCGCGGGTCCGTCCCCGATCCCCGCGCCGCCTCCTGCGATCATCACCGCATGATCCGGCTCAGCTACGCCGATCCCGGCTACTGCGCCCGGATGACCGAGGCCTATGCCGCCTGGGAGGCGCTGTGGGCGGACCTGCCCGGGCCCCTGACCCGCTACTACCACGAGCGCGGCGTGCTGACCCTGAGCCGCGAGCCCGGCGACTGGGGCGACCGCGCCCGCGCCGCGATGGAGGCCGCGGGCCAGCCCTACGAGCGGCTGGAGCCGGGCGAGCTGGCCGCGCGCTTCCCCCATCTCGAACCCTCGAACGAGGGCTACGGCTTCGTGTCGCGCGGCGGCTGCCTGATGGCGAACCACATCCTCACGGACCTCGCCGAGCGGCTGCGGGGGCAGGGGGCCGCGATCCTCGAGCAGTCGCCCGTGACCGCCATCGACGCGGAGGCGGGCGAGGTCGCGCTCGCCGACGGGCGGCGGCTGACGGCGGACGTGGTGGTGCTGGCCGGCGGCGTGGGCGCCCAGGCGCTGGCGCCGGACCTGCTGCCCGAGCTCTGGGCGCGGCGCACGGTGATCCTCTACGCCGACCCGCCCGCGGACCTGGCCGAGGCCTGGGCCTCCGCCCCCTGCTGGACGGACCTCGGCGGGGAGGAGGACCTGTGGGGCCTGCCGCCGGTGGACGGGCTGCCCCTGAAGCTCGGCTGCGCGATCATGGGGCGCGACCGGCCGGACCCCGAGGACCGCACGATGCGCCCCGAGGAGATCGAGCGGATGCTCGACGTCTACCGCGGCCGGTTCCGCGGCATCGACCGCTTCCAGGTGCGCTGGGGCCAGGCCAACCACTTCACCTGCGCCCCCGGCGACCGCTTCGTGCTGAAGCGGCGGGAGCGGCTGTGGGTGGTCTCGGCCGACTCCGGCCACGGCTTCAAGTTCGGGGCGCTGAGCGGCGAGGACGTGGCCGCCGCGGCGTTGGGCGAGGCGCCCGAGGCCGAGGTCGCCCGCCGCATGGCCGCCCTGCCGGCCTGATCCCGCGCCCGCGCGCCCGGGTCCGCCCGCGCGCCGCCCCCCGGCCCGCCTCCCGCCCGCCCACCCCGGCGCGCCGGGGGGCGGCGCGCGGGCTTGCGTCGGTCGATCGTTGACTCCGTCCACGACTCCCATGATCTTGTCACGGAAATGGGGAGGGACGTCATGACCGACGCGATCGCCGGGACCTGTGCGCCGGACCGCCGCCGCGACCGCGACGCGGTGCGCCGCTTCAACCGCTTCGCCACCGCCTATGCCGGCGCGCTGAACGAGCGGCTGAACGGCTCCGAGTTCTCGCTGGCCGAGGCGCGGGTGCTGTGGGAGCTGCGCCATGCCCAGGCCGCCCCCACCGCCGCCGCGCTGGCCCGGGCGCTGGGGCTGGACCCGGCCTATCTCTCGCGCCTGCTCGCCCGGCTGACCCGGCGCGGGCTGGTCGAGACCGCGCCGGGCGCGGACCGGCGCACCCGCTCGCTGGCGCTCTCGCCCGCGGGGCTGGCGGTCTCGGCGGATCTGGAGGCGGGCTCGGACCGGCTGGCGGACGCCACCCTCGACCGGCTCTCGCCCGAGGACCGCGGCCGGCTGCGCCGGGCGCTGGCGGAGGCGGAGGCGCTGCTCTCCGCCGCCCCTGCGCCCTCGCCCGAGCCGGTGGTGCTGCGCGGCCTGCGCCCGGGCGACATGGGCTGGATCGTGCACCGCCACGGCG
The DNA here is from genome assembly GCF_900113695.1 of Albimonas pacifica. Lineage (GTDB taxonomy): Bacteria > Pseudomonadota > Alphaproteobacteria > Rhodobacterales > Rhodobacteraceae > Albimonas > Albimonas pacifica. The sequence goes on from NZ_FOQH01000012.1 coordinate 103,046, forward strand.
CCCTCTACGCCGCCGAATACGGCTGGACCGAGGGCTTCGAGGCCGCCGTCGCCCGCATCGGCGCCGAGTATCTCGAGACCGCCGCCCCCGACACCCACCGCGCCTGGATCGCGGAGCGGGAGGGCGCGATCCTCGGCTCGGTCTTCCTGGTCCCGGGGGGGGCGGGGGCGGGGAAGCTTCGGATGCTCTACCTCGAGCCCGCCGCGCGGGGGATGCGCCTGGGCCGCACCCTGGTGCGCGAGGTGATCCGCGAGGCGCGGGCGCGGGGGCTCGTGCGCCTCGACCTGTGGACCCACGCCTGTCTGAGCGCCGCGCGGGGGATCTACGCCTCGGAAGGGTTCCGGCTCGTCGCCTCGCAGCCCGGCCCCGGCTTCGGCGCGGGGCCGACGGAGGAGGAGACCTGGTCGCTGGACCTGACCGCCTGAGCCGGGCGGAGCGTCCGCCCGACACTGGCGGCCCCCGCCGAAACATGGCATCCCGCATGGCGACCCTGATCCGGAGGACGCCCATGCCCCACATCGTGATCTGCCGCGACAAGCCCGGCGCGCTGGAGCTTCGGCTCGCCACGCGCGAGGCGCATCTCGCCTACATCGCCGACACCGGCGCCGCTGCCTTCGGCGGCCCGATGCTGGGCGAGGACGGCAAGCCCTGCGGCTCGGTCCTGATGCTGACCACCGACGACCGCGCCGAGGCCGAGGCCTGGGCCGCCGCCGATCCCTACGCGCAGGCGGGCCTGTTCGAGACGGTCGAGATCAAGGGCTTCGTGCACGTGGTGGGCAAGTGATGCGCTACTGGCTGTTCAAGTCCGAGCCCAACACCTGGGGATGGGACGACCAGGTGGCGAAGGGCGATGCGGGCGAGCCCTGGGACGGCGTGCGCAACTACCAGGCCCGCAACAACATGCGCGAGATGTCGGTGGGGGACCTCGGCTTCTTCTACCACTCGGTGAACGAGAAGCGGGTGATGGGCGTCGTGGAGGTCATCGCCCCCGCCGCCCCCGATCCCAAGACCGACGATCCCCGCTGGGAATGCGTGACCATCAAGGCGGTGGCCCCGTTCCCCCGCCCGGTGACGCTCGCCGAATGCAAGGACGAGCCGCGGCTCGCCGAGATGTTCCTGGTCAAGAACACCCGCCTCTCCGTCCAGCCGGTGACGGCGGAGGAGTGGAAGGTGGTCTGCGCGATGGGCGGCTACGAGGGCCCGGGCGCCTGACGCCTCGCCCTGCCGGCCGAAGACGAACGCCCGGACCGTCGGTCCGGGCGTTCTGCATTTCGGCGGGGCCTGCCGGCTTCAGCTGAACTTCTTGTCCTGCGGGAAGCCGCGCGGGGCCATGCGGCCGGTTCCGGCGCGCGGGCCGGTCCATTCCTCGAGCTCGGGGTCGAGGACGGTGCGGGTACGCCCGCCGCCCATGGTCCACTGCAGGCCCTCGGCGCGGGTGAAGGTGCGCGCGTCCGAGAGGCCGCCGTCCTTGTACTTCTGCAGCCGCACGCCCTTGCCGCGGGCCATCTCCGGCAGCTCGGCCAGCGGGAACAGCAGCAGCTTGCGGTTGTCGCCGACCACCGCGACCGTGTCGCCCGCGACGGGCGCGCAGACCAGCGCCTTGTGCGGGGCCTTGGCGTTCAGCGCCTGCTTGCCGGCGCGGGTCTGGGCCACGGCCTCGTCCTCGACCAGCACGAAGCCGTCGCCGGCGGTCGAGGCCAGCAGACGTCGCGCGCCGGGCTTGTGGGGGAAGAGGGCGATCATCTCGTCCTCGTTGGGAAGGTCCACCATCAGGCGCACCGGCTCGCCGGTGCCGCGCCCGCCGGGCAGCTTGTCGGCCGCCAGCGTGAAGAAGCGGCCCGAGGAGGAGAACAGCAGGATCTTGTCCGTCGTCTCCGCGTGGAACACGAAGCGGGGCCCGTCGCCGTCCTTGTACTTCACCTCGGCGTCCAGCGCCTGGTGGCCCTTCATCGCCCGGATCCAGCCCATGGCGGAGCAGATCACGGTGATCGGCTCGCGCTCGATCATCGCCTCGGCGGCCAGCACGTCGACCTGCGGCGCGTCGGCGAAGGCGGTGCGGCGGGCGCCGAGCGGATAGGGCTCGTAGCTCGCTTTCAGCGCATCCAGCGCCTCGGGGGTGAAGGCGCCCTTGAAGGCCTTGGGCGCCCCGTATTCGTCGCGGACCTTGCGCAGCTGGTCGGAGATCTGGGACCACTGGGCGTCCTCGGAGCCGAGCAGCTCCAGCAGGCCCTGGCGCTCCGCGTCCAGCGCGTCGCGCTCGTCGCGGATCTCCATCTCTTCCAGCCGGCGCAGGGAGCGCAGGCGCATGTTGAGGATGGCTTCGGCCTGCACCTCGGTCAGGTAGACGCCGGCCGCGGAGCCTTCAGGGTTCCAGGTCCAGTCGGCCTCGCGGATGAACCCCCACTTGGACCAGTCCTCGGCCATCAGCGCGGCCTTGGGCTCGTCCTCGTTGCGGATGATCTCGATCACGCGGTCGAGGTTGAGGAAAGCCACGATGTAGCCGCCCAGCACCTCCAGCCGGCGCTCGATCCGCGAGAGGCGGTGGTTGGAGCGGCGGATCAGCACCTCGCGCCGGTGGTCGAGGAAGGCCCGCAGCACCTCGCGCAGGTCGCAGACTTTTGGAACCTTGCCGTCGATCAGCACGTTCATGTTCAGAGGGAACCGGGTCTCCAGGTCCGTCTGCTTGAACAGCGTCTCCATCAGCACCGCGGGATCGACGTTGCGCGAGCGGGGCTCGAGCACCACGCGCACGTCCTCGGCGCTCTCGTCGCGCACGTCGGCGAGGATCGGGATCTTGCGGGCGTTGATCAGGTCGGCGAGGCGCTCGATCAGGCGGGATTTCTGGACCTGGTAGGGGATCTCGTCGACGACGATCCGCCAGGTCCCGCGGCCCAGGTCCTCCACATGCCAGCGCGCGCGCAGGCGGAAGCCGCCGCGTCCCGTGCGATAGGCGTCGAGGATCGAGGCGCGGCTTTCGACCACCACGCCGCCCGTGGGGAAATCCGGCCCGGGCATCTTCTCGAGCAGGGTCTCGATCTCGGCGTTGGGGTGCTTGATCAGGTGCAGCGCGGCGGACGCCACCTCGCCCGCGTTATGCGGCGGGATCGAGGTCGCCATGCCCACCGCGATGCCCGAGGCGCCGTTGGCCAGCAGGTTGGGGAAGGCGCCGGGCAGGACGACCGGCTCTTCTTCCTCGCCGTCGTAGGTCTGGCGGAGGTCGACGGCGTCCTCGTCCAGCCCCTCCATCATCAGGACGGCGACGGAGGTCAGGCGGGATTCCGTGTAGCGCATCGCGGCGGCGCTATCGCCGTCGACGTTGCCGAAGTTCCCTTGCCCGTCCACCATCGGGTAGCGGACGGCGAAAGTCTGGGCGAGGCGGACCAGCGCGTCGTAGACCGCGGTGTCGCCGTGCGGGTGGTATTTGCCGATCACGTCGCCGACGACGCGGGCGGATTTCTTGTAGCCCTGGTTGGGGTCCATCCTGAGCAGGCGCATGGCCCACAGGATGCGGCGGTGGACGGGCTTCATCCCGTCGCGCGCATCCGGCAGCGCGCGGTGCATGATGGTCGAGAGCGCATACTGAAGGTAGCGCTCGCCCAGGGCGCGGCGCAGCGGCTCGGCGCTGATTGCGCCGCCGCCGTCTCCGCCCCCGATGTCGTCGATGTCGATGTCGTCGGCCATATATGTTGTGTAGCTTGCCGGCGGCTGGCGCGTCCAGCGGACAGATGCGCGCGAGCCGGCCGAAGGGGCGTCGGGACCCGGGGCCTAAGCGCTCGCGCGGCCCGAGGCAACCCGCGGCGCGGCGGCGCCGGGTCCCGGGGGGCGCCGGATCAGCCCGCGGCGGGGGCGTCGGCGGCGCGCTCGGCCGCGTCCAGCCCGCGGCGCATCAGCAGCCACTCGCGCCCCCAGGGGCGCCAGCCGAAGCCCTCGGCCTGCGGGGCGCTGGCGACCACCTCGAAGCCCAGCCGTTCATAGAGGCGCAGCGCCTCCGTGTTGCCGTCGTTGACGATCAGCGAGACGGCCGAGAGCCCCTCGGCCGAGGCGATGCGCACCGCCCCCGCCAGCAGCCGCCGCCCGTGCCCGTTCCCGCGACCGCGCAGGCTGGGCAGGACGGCGAGGTTGCGCACGTACCAGCAGTCGAGCGCCCGGTTCTGCAGCCCCTGGATCGCCGCGCGGATCGGCGGCAGCCCGTCGAGGGGCAGGGCCTCGCGCATCGGCTGGCCGGTCATCGAGGCGACGGCGCCCTGGCCCTCGTCGACCACCAGCGCGCCCGAGGCGATCTCGCCCAGCATCGCCGCAGCGCCCAGCGTCCACGCCTCGCCGCCCGGGCCGGCCTTGGCGGCCCACATGTGCCAGGGGATCCCGCAGCCCGCCTCGTTGGACAGCACCGCGAGGGTCATCGCGTCGGAGGGGCGGGCGAAGCGCAGCGGGGGCGCGAGGTCGAGGTCGAAGATCGGCACGGGCGGCAGGGTCCTGGATGGCGCGGCGGCGACGGGGCGCGGCCGCGCGCGCCGGCGCCCCCAATGCGGAGCGCCGGCCCCGAGGGGCCGGCGCTCGCCAAGCTCAGTATCCGCATCGCGACGGAAAATCCCGCCGCGACAGGCGCTTCCGCCCGGATCAGATCGTCGCGGCCAGCGCCACGGCGGTGTCGGACATGCGGTTGGAGAAGCCCCACTCGTTGTCGTACCAGGTCAGGATGCGGACCATGGTCCCGTCCATCACCTTGGTCTGGTCCATGTGGAACACCGACGAGTGCGGGTCGTGGTTGAAGTCGGACGAGACCAGCGGCTCGAGCGTGTAGCCCAGCACGCCCTTCAGCTCGCCCTCCGCCGCGGCCTTGATCGCGGCGTTGATCTCCTCGGCCGAGGTCGACTTCTTGGCGATGAAGGTCAGGTCCACCACCGAGACGTTGGGCGTCGGCACGCGGATCGCCACGCCGTCCAGCTTGCCGTTCAGCTCGGGCAGCACCAGGCCCACGGCCTTGGCGGCGCCGGTCGAGGTCGGGATCATCGACAGGGCCGCGGCGCGGGCGCGGTAGAGGTCCTTGTGCATCGTGTCCAGCGTCGGCTGGTCGCCGGTGTAGGAGTGGATGGTGGTCATGAACCCCTTCTCGATCCCCACCGCCTTGTCGAGCACGTAGGCGACCGGCGCCAGGCAGTTGGTGGTGCAGGACGCGTTCGAGACGACCTTGTCCTCCCGGGTCAGCGTGCCGTGGTTCACGCCGTAGACGATGGTCTTGTCGGCGCCGCCCGCGGGGGCCGAGACCAGCACCTTCTTCGAGCCGTTCGCGAGATGCGCCGAGGCCTTCTCCTTGTCGGCGAAGATGCCGGTGCACTCCATCGCGATGTCGACGTCGCCCCAGGGCAGGGCCTTGGGATCGCGCTCGGCGGTGACCTTGATCGGGCCGCGGCCCACGTCGATCGTGTCGCCCGACACGGTCACGGTCCCGGGGAAGCGGCCGTGCACGCTGTCGTAGCGGATCAGGTGGGCGTTGGTCTCGACCGGGCCCAGGTCGTTGATGGCGACGACCTCGATGTCGGTGCGGCCGCTCTCGACGATGGCGCGCAGCACGTTGCGCCCGATCCGGCCGAACCCGTTGATGCCAACCTTCACCGTCATGTTCCGATCTCCTCCTGGCGCTGTCGCGAGGCGGCGCGTTCCGGCCGCCATGTGATCCGCGGCCTGTATATAGGGGCGGAACGGCTGACGGAACCGTCGCGGGCGGGCCTTGACGCCGCGGTCGCGATCCGGCGGGCGATTAACCTGACGGTAGCTTCCGCAGGCGAAAAGTCCGCGCGCCGGGCGTGCGGTCCGGCCGCGCCCTTCCCGCCCGACGCGGGCTTTCCGGGAGATCAGAATGAGCCCAGCCGCCCCCGCCACCCGCCCCCTCCGCCGCGTCGCCTCGGGCGCGGCGATCGCCGCGCTGGCGCTGCTGATGTCGGCCGAGGCCGCCTTCCCCGGCGCGTCGGAGTTCGACGCCCGCCTGCGCGCCATGGCGTCCGAGCGGCTCGCGGCCCTCGCGGCCGAGCCGCTGCTGGTGGAGGCCGTGGCGGCCCAGAACGCCGCCGGCAAGCCCGACCAGGCCCGGATCGACGCGCTCGACGCCGAATGGCGCGCGCAGGTCGGCGGCGCCGCCGCGCCGCTGGTCGAGCAGGTGTCGGGCAGGCCCGCCTCCGCCCGCCTGGTCGAGATCCGCGACGCCAGCCAGGGCCTGATCACCGAGGTGATCCTGATGGATCATGTCGGGCTGAACGTCGCGGTGTCCGAGCCGACCTCCGACTACTGGCAGGGGGACGAGGAGAAGTGGTCGCAGACCTACCTCGTCGGCCCCGGCGCCGTGCACGTCTCGGACGTCGAACTCGACGAGAGCACGCAGACCTACCAGTCCCAGGTCTCGCTGACCGTGGTCGACGCCGCCGGCGCCCCGGTGGGCGCGATCACCTTCGGGGTGAACGTCGAGTATCTCGACTAAGCCCCGCCGACCCCTCGCCGGCGGCCGCCCGCCGCCGGCCGCTCCTGACCGCGGAGAACCCTCGATGAGCCCGGCCGCCTCTTCTTCCGCCGCTCGCCCCGCCGCCGCCGGCGCGCCCGCATCCGGCCGGCCGCCCGCCCGCCTGGGGCTGCGCATCGCGCTGGCCGCGGCGCTGGCCGCGGGCCTGCTGACGGCGATCCTCTCGGGCTTCTCGGCCTGGCAGCAGGCGCGGCTGGGGCACTCGGTCTTCGCCTCGGGCGTCGCCCAGATCACCCAGCTCACCGCCTCCGGCCTCGGCGGCGCGGTGCGCTTCGGCAAGGGCGACATCATCGAGGCGGACCTCGTGCGGCTGGCGGAGGCGAACGGCCGCAACCTGGTCGGCGCCGCCGCCTACGGGGGCGACGCGGGCCTGCTCGCCTCCGCCGGCCAGCCGCCCGCGGGCGGCGAGGTCGACGCCGCCGTGCGCCAGGCCATCGCCTCGGGCCTCTCCTGGAGCTCGGCCGACGGGCTTCTGCAGGTCCGCCCCGTCGGCTTCGGCGCCGACCAGGAGACGGTGGGCGCCCTCGCCGTCGGCTGGAGCGCCGCGGCGATTTCCGAGCAGGTCGCCGCCGCCGCCTGGCGCAACGCGCTGCTGGGGCTTGCGATCGGGGGCGCGGTGGCGCTGGTCGCGCTCTGGGCCCTGCACCGCAGCGTGGGCAAACCGCTGACCGCGATGGAGCGCGCCGTCACCCGCCTGCTGAACGGCGAGTCCGAGCGTGTGCCCGGCCAGCGCCGCCGCGACGAGATCGGGGCCCTGGCGCGCGCGATGACCGCGATCCATGCCAAGGGACTGGAGGCCACGCGCCTCAAGCAGGCCGTCGACAGCGCCCAGGTGCTGCTGATGGTGGCCGACGACGAGGACCGCATCACCTACGTCAGCCCCGGCCTGAAGACGGTGCTGAACCGGGTCGCCGGCGCCGTGCGCGAGCGGGTTCCAGGCTTCGACGCCGAGAACCTGGAGGGCATGGATTTCAACGTTTTCCACGCCAGCCGCGCCCATCAGGCAGGGATGCTCAAGTCGCTGACCCGGACCATCGCGACCGACATCCGCCTCGGCGAGCGTCGCCTCGGCCTGACCGTCAGCCCGATCCACGGCGCCGGCGGCAAGCGCCTGGGCACGGTGGTCGAATGGCTCGACCGGACCGAGGATCTGGCGCTGCTCGCCGACATCGACGCCGCCGCCGCGGCCGCCGCGCAGGGCGAGTTCGGCCGCCGGCTGAAGCTGGGCGCCGGCGCGGACGAGAACCTCGACCGCGTCGCCGCCCAGGTGAACCGCATCTGCGAGACGATGGACGCCTTCCTGACCGACGTCGACCGCCCGGTCGCCGCGATGGCCGAGGGCGACCTCTCCCACCGCGTGGGCGAGGACCACGCCGGCCGCTTCGGCCATGTCGCCGTCAGCCTCAACCGCACCATCGACCGGCTCGCCACGCTCGTCGGCGACATCAAGCAGGCCGAGGTGGCGATCCGCCGCTCGATCGAGCAGGTCTCCGGCGGCGCCCGCGACCTCTCCGGGCGGACCGAGGCGCAGGCGTCGGCCATCGAGGAGACCACGGCGACGGTCGAGGAGATCTCGGCCACCATCGCCACCAACGCCGACGGCGCCCGCGACGCCGCCGCCATGGCGCGCGAGGCCCGTGCCCGGGCCCAGCGCGGGCAGGCGGTGGTGGGCGACGCCGTCTCCTCGATGTCCGAGATCGAGGCGAGCTCCGGGCGCATCGGCGACATCACCGCCGTGATCGACGGCATCGCCTTCCAGACCAACCTGCTGGCCCTGAACGCCGCCGTCGAGGCCGCTCGCGCCGGCGAGGCCGGCAAGGGCTTCGCCGTCGTCGCCTCCGAGGTCCGCACGCTCGCCCAGCGCTCGTCCGAGGCCGCGCGCGACATCAAGGAGCTGATCGCGGCCTCGGGCGCCAAGGTGGCCGACGGCGTGCGCCTGGTGAACGCCACCGGCGAGGCGCTGGGCGGGCTGCTGGAGTCGATCTCCGGCATCGCCGGCTCGGTCGAGGACATCGCCCAGGCCAGCCAGGAGCAGGCGACGGGCATGCAGGAGATCACCTCGGCGGTCACCCACATGGACGACGCCACCCAGCGCAACGCCGCGCTGGCCGAGGAATCCGCCCGCGCCGCCGCCGCCCTGCGGGCCGAGTCCGACTCGCTCGCCGAGCTCATCGGCTTCTTCCGCAACGCCGACGCCCGCGCCGCCGCCCACCGCGCCGCCTGACCTCCTGGCCGCGTTCCGCGCCCAGGCCGCCGGCCGCAAAGAACGGCGCCCTCCGAGCGATCGGAGGGCGCCTGTCGTTCTACAGTCGGCGGCGTAGGCCCGCGGCATCAGATCCGGGAGTTCCGCCGGTCGCGCAGGCCGCCCTTCGGGCGGCGATGGCCGGGCGAAGCCCGGCCTCCTCGCCGCCGGCCGAAGGCCGCCAGGCCAGCGGCGATCCAAGCGGGCCGCGACACGACCGGCGCCGCGGTCTCCCCTGTCCCGCGGTCTGGCCTGTCTTGCGGCCCGCCCGGTCTCGCGATCCGGGAGCGCGTCGCGGCGGCGCAGCGCGCTCCCGACGCGGTCCAGCCGGGCCGGTCGTCGGTTCAGGCGCCCGGCGGCGGATCGGCGAAGGCGGCGAAACTGTCGAGGTCGACCGCTTCCACCTCGCGCAGCAGCTCGATGAAGCCCTTCGCCTGGTGCGCGGCGATGGCGGCGCCCTTGTCGGCGGTGGCGGCCGAGGCGTCGCCCACCGTCCCGTCCCGGTTGAGGTCCTTGGCGATCCAGCCGTAGGCGACCGAGCCCGTGGGCCGCAGCCAGCGGAAATTCCCCATGCCCTCGGCGGTCGAGCGGAAATCCTTCGCCTGCTCCATCCGCACCAGCTCCGGGCGGAAATGCAGCATCAGCGAGGTCTCGGCGTCGCCGCCGTGGATGCCGTAGGTCTTTTCGCGCTCGGACAGCATGCCCTCGGGGTGGCCGAAGGCGCCCCATTGGCAGCGCACCGCCAGCATCCCGGCGCGCACCCGCAGCTCGCGCGTCGCGATCGAGATCAGGTCCAGGTTGCCGCCGTGGGAGTTCACGATCACCAGCTTCCGGACGCCGGCGCGGGCCACCGAGAGGCCGATCTCGACCCAGGCGCGCAAGGCCGTCTCGGCGGTGAGGGTCAGCGTGCCGGGGGCGTGGAGGTGCTCGTTCGACTTGCCGACCGCCTGCACGGGCAGGATGCGGATGTCGAGGTCCTCGGGGAGCCGCGCGCAGACCTCGCGCAGCATGCCGAGGTTGATCTCGGTGTCGACGCCCACCGGCAGGTGGGGGCCGTGCTGCTCGATGGCGGCGGTGGGCAGGATGGCGATGGTCTTCGCCGGGTCGATGTCGACGTATTCGGTGGTCGAATAGTCCAGCCAGTGCAGGCGGCGCGTCATCCGCTCAGCTCCGATGCTTGTAGGTGGCGTTCAGGCGCTCGGCCAGGTGCTGCGCGCCGGTGGTGGGCGCGTGGCGGGCCGGGCGATCCGGGCCGGTGCAGGTGGGCAACGCGGCCACCTCCGCGTCCGGGTCGGGGTCGAGGAAGAAGGCGATCGAGAAGCGCTCGGCTTTCGGCGCCAGCACCCGGTGGGGCGTCGAGACGTAGACGTCGTTCGTCCATCGCTCGAGGCAGTCGCCGATGTTCACGACGAAAGCGCCGGGTACCGAGGGCACGTCCAGCCACTCGCCCGTCCCCCGCAGCGCGCGGGGCTGCACCTGCAGGCCCGCCACGCCGTCGGTCGCCAGCAGGGTCACCGAGCCGTAGTCGGAATGGGCGCCTGCCCCGATGCCCTCGCCGCCGGCGGGGTAGCGCAGCAGACGAAGGGTCGCCAGCGGGGCCTGGAACTTGTCGACGAACCAGTCTTCGGGAAGGCCGAGGTCGATCGCAAAAGCCTCGTGCAGCTCGGCCCCGAGGCGCAGGCAGGCGTCGTACCAGCCCAGGCACTCGGCCTTGAAGGTGGGCTCGCCCGCGGGCCACAGGTTCACGCCCCGGAACGGCTTGCCGGCGACGACCTCGGGGTGGTCCGCGCCAAGGTCGAGGCCGACGTTGAACGCCTCCTTGGCGTCGGCGACGCCGGAGGCGGGGTCCAGCGCCTCGACCTGCTGGGCGACGTAGCCGCGGTTGTGGGGGCTGTTGGCGATCGCCACCGCCTCCTTCGCCTCGGCGGGCAGGGCGAAGAAATCGCGGGCGACGGTGAACATCGCCGTGCGCTGGGCGTCGAGGATGCCGGTGTTCTTCAGCAGGAAGAAGCCGGTGTCGCGGCAGGCGCGGCCCAGTTCCCCGGCGAAACCCGCGCGGGCGGCGGCGTCCCCCTCGCGGAAGCGCGAGAAATCCAGGACCGGAATGTCGAAGTCGCTCATCGGGTTCCCTCCCCCTATCGCGCGGGGGCTGCCGCGGGAGACGTCGGCCCCCCGGCGCCCCGGTCACGAGCCGCGGGGGCGGGGCCGCGCCGCCGGGCGCAGCCTCGACCCGCGGCGCCCGGCGTCAGCCGGGCTTCCGCATGCCGGCGTAGTCGTAGACGGTCCTGTAGTCGAAGTCAGGCCGGTCCCAGGTGATCATCTTGCCCGGGTTCAGCAGGCCCTTGGGGTCCGCCTCGCGCTTGAACTGAAGCTGGCGGTCGTCGGCCGCCTGGCGGCCGCCCTCCTCCAGCGTGTAGCGGTGCGGGTTGAAGATCCAGATGCCGAGGTCCTCGTGGATCTTCACGATCTCCTCCAGCCGCTCGTCGGTGGTGTAGCGCACCACGGGCAGGCCGGCGAAGCTCAGCTTGCCGTTCATCCGGATGCCCTCGAGGTGCTGGACCACCTCGTCCCCGAAGGTCTCGCGCAGCAGCTTCACCTGCTCCAGCGCGCCGGGCTGGGTGTAGCGGGCCTGCAGGTAGGTGATCGAGGGATCGACGCGCAGGCCGCGCAGGGTAGTGTGGTTCCACGCATACTCGTAGGCGACGCCGAAAGCCTTCTTCTCCTCGGGCGTCACCTTGTCGGAGCGGTAGATGATCTCCGCCGACTTGGTGCGCGCCGTGAAGGTCATGAAGGCGTCCATGGCGTGGGGCGCGACCATCACGATCACCACCGACTGCTCGCGCCGGATCCGGTTCTTGATCCGCAGGAAGTAGTCGTGGGGCAGGGGGGCGTCGATCGGGGTGATCAGCTTGGTGAGGATGCCGTCCTGGTTGCCCAGGTCCTCGGCCCAGGCCGCGCCCTCCATGAAGTCGTCGAAGCCGACCAGCACGTCGACCCAGTCGTAGGCGGGGGCGAGCGGCAGCTCGATCTCGGTGATGATGCCGTTGGTGCCGTAGGCGTGGGAGACGCGGTGCAGCTCCTCGCCGGTGAATTCCAGGACGCGGGGCTCGGCCTCCATCGTCACGACGCGCAGGCGGATGATGTTGCCGAGATCGCGAAGCTGGCCCCAGCGGACCGAGCCGACGCCGCCCGAGCCGCCGGCGATGAAGCCGCCGACCGTCGCCGTGGCGTAGGTCGAGGAGAACATGCGGATCTCCTGACCGGACTTCTCGATGATCTCCTGGTCCATCTCGCGCAGGATCGCGCCGGGCTGCACGATCACGCGGCCGGGCTGGATGTCGACCACCTTGTTCATGTGGCGCATGTGCAGAACGCAGCCGCCCGAGAGCGGGATCGCCTGGCCGTAGTTGCCGGTGCCGGCGCCGCGGGTGGTGACCGGCACGTCGTGCTCGTAGCAGGTCTTGAGGACCTCGATCACCTCGGCCTCGGACTTCGGCGCGACCACGAAGTCGCCGACCAGGTGGTCGAGGCGGGATTTCAGGATCGGCGAATACCAGAAGAAGTCCCGGCTCTTGGCCTTCACCGAGGCCGGCTTCTCGTCGAGGTCCAGGTGCGCCAGGGCCTCTTTCGCGGCGAGGACGTTGGGGGTCATGCGGGCTCCATCAGGTCGTCGAGCTCGGCGTAGTCGGGCAGGGTCCGGTCGATGGCCCGGCCTGCGCGCAGCACGATGCGGTCGGTCTGGGGGCGCGCGAAGAGCTCGGTCCAGCTCCGCGCGCGCGTGATCACGAGGTCGGCGGGCGCGCCAGCGGCGAGGCTGGGCGCCTCGAAGCCGCAGGCGTGGGCGGGGGCGGTCAGGAACGCCTCGGTCCAGTCGCCGCGCGAGTGGTCGAGATGGGCGATCCGCGTCGCCTCGCGCATCACCTCGATCATGTCGAGGTCGCCGTAGGCGTAGAACGGGTCGCGGGTGTTGTCGGACGCGAAGATCACCGGGATGCCCCGCTCGCGCGCCTCATGCACCAGGGTGACGCCGCGGTTGCGCGGCGTGCGGGCGGCGTGGCGATCCTGCAGATACATGTTGCACATCGCCAGCGAGGTGATCGAGAGGCCGACCTCGGCGCAGAGGTCCAGCGTCGCCAGCGCCTCCGCCTCGTCCTGGGTCGACAGCGAGCAGCAGTGCCCGCAGTTGATCATGCCGGTGTAGCCGGTGCGCTTCGCGGCCAGCGCGATCTCGCGCAGGGTCGCCGACGAAGGGTCCAGCGTCTCGTCCGAATGGAAGTCGGCGTCGAGGCCCAGTTCTCCGGCCGTCTCGAAGAAGATGTCGAGCCGCGCGGCCACGTCGGGGATCGGGTAGGTCACCGTGCCCAGCACGCCGCCCGAGTCCTTCACGGTCTGCGACAGCTTCTTCCAGGCCGCGCCGCCGTCGACCGCGTCGACCCCCACCAGGCACACCGCCTGCAGGTCGATGCAGTCGGCCCAGTCCTCGCGCAGCTCGCGGAACACGGCCCAGGAGATGTCGTCCTGGGGCGCGGACGAATCCAGATGCGTGCGCAGGTTGCGGGTCCCGTGCGCCCAGGCCGAGCGCAGGGAGAAGTCGGCGCGCCGGCGCACGTCCTCGGCCGACCAGCGCGCCGTGCGATCCTCGCCGACCGTGGTCAGGGCGCCCATGAAGGTGCCGTCGGGGTTGGGCGAGCGGGCCCAGATGTGGCCCTTGTCGATATGCGTGTGCGCGTCGGTGAAGCAGGGGAAGACCATGCGGCCGCCCATGTCGACCTCGGCGTCGGCGGGCTCGGTCGGGTCGGCCAGCTTGCCGTCGGCGATGGCGAGGTCGAGGGTGACGAGGTCCCCCTCGCGGCCCAGCAGGCAGGCGGGGGCGCGCAGGTTCGTCAGCCGCAGGCGCGGGGCCTCCGGCAGCTCCATGAAGTCCAAGGTCTCAGACCTCCCGTTTGACGGCGCTCTCGTGCCATTTGTGCAGCAGAGCGTGGCTGAGGAAAGACAGCAGGGCGAAGATCAGCACGCCGGTCAGCGCGATCAGGATCAGCGCGGCGAAGGCGAGGTCCGTCTTCAGGCGGTAGTTCGCCTCGAGGATCCGGAAGGCGAGGCCGGAGCCCATGCCCCCGGTGCCGGCCACGAACTCGGCCACCACCGCGCCGATCAGGCTGAGCCCGCCGGCGATGCGCAAACCCCCGAGGAAGTAGGGCAGGGCGGCCGGGATCTGCAGGTAGCGCAGCCGCTGCCAGCGCGTCGCCCCGTAGATCGAGAACAGGTCGCGCAGGTTGTGGTCGGCGGACCTGAGCCCCAGCGTCGAGTTCGACAGGATCGGGAAGAAGGCCACGATCCAGGCCACGATCAGCATCCCCAGCACCTTCTCGGGGATCACGAAGAGCCCGAGGTCCAGGTCGGTGACGTAGATCAGGATCAGCGGCGCCACCGCCACCACCGGCGTCACCTGCAGGATGACGGCGAAGGGGTAGAAGGCCATCTCGGCGAAGCGCGACTGGTTGAACAGCACCGCCAGGCCGACGCCCCCCGCCACCGCCGCCAGCAGCGCCAGGGCCGTGGTCTGGATGGTGATCACCCAGCTGTCGAACAGCGTCGCGGCGTTGGCGACCAGCGCCTCCCCCACCAGCCCGGGGCCGGGGAGGATGTAGTGGGGGATCTCGTTCGCCACCACGGTCCAGTGCCACAGGAACAGCGCCAGCAGGATCACCGCGGCGGGCAGCACCCAGGAGGCGATCTTCTCGACGCGCCGGCGGCGCTGGCGCGCGAGTTCGTCTGCGTCGATCAGGGTGGGGTCGGTGTCGCGGACGGTCATGGTGTCACTCGTGTCCCGCGCCCGCTCCGCCCATCGCCTCGTTGAGGGCTTCCGAGGCGGCGCGGCACTGGGCTGCGTATTCGGCCGAGGTGCGGAAGATCTCGGCGCGGGGATAGGGCTCGTCCACGTTCAGCTCGTGGATCACGCGGCCGGGGCGGGCGGCCATCACCACGATCCGGTCCGACAGGAACACGGATTCGAAGACCGAGTGGGTGACGAAGATCACCGTGCAGTTCAGCTTGGCCCGCATCGCCAGCAGGTCGTTGTTGAGCTTGAAGCGCGTGATCTCGTCGAGCGCCGCGAAGGGCTCGTCCATCAGGATCATCTTGGGCCGGGTGACCATCGCCCGCGCGATCGAGACGCGCATCTTCATGCCGCCCGAGAGCTCGCGCGGATAGGCGCCCTCGAAGCCCTTCAGGCCCACGGTCTCGAGCGCATCCTCGATGTCGGCGCGGCAGCTCGCGAAGCTCTTGCCCCGCAGGCGCATCGGCAGCCAGACGTTCTTGGCGACCGTGGCCCAGGGCATCAGCGTGGGTTCCTGGAAGACCACGCCGAGGTCGGCGTCCGTGCGGCCGCCCCCCGCCCATTCGATGCGTCCGGAGGTGGGGTTCGACAGGCCCGCGATCAGCCGCAGCGCGGTCGACTTGCCGCAGCCCGACGGCCCCAGCAGCGAGATGAAGTCGCCCTGGCGCACGTCCAGCGACATGCCGCGCAGCGCCACCACGTCGCGTCCGAAGACCTTGGTGACGTTGCGCACCGACATCAGCGGCGCCCGCGCGGCGCGCTCGGCGGCGGCGGGGGAGGGCGCGGCCGAAGCCGCGCCCCCGTCTGCGAGGTCCGGGGTCACGCGCGGATCACTCGGTCAGCTTCTTCTTGACGTCGAGCGCCACGCCCGAGTTGGCGAATTCCTCGGTGTAGACCTTCTCCAGGTCCAGCCCGGGCTCGGTCACGCCGGCCTCGACCATCTTGTCGTAGAAGTCCTTCACGGTGGCGCCCTTCACCGCGCCGATGCCGAACTCCAGCGCGTCGCCCGAGTCGACGATCCCGTATTCCTTCATCGCCTCGATCGAGAAGGCGATCTGGTCGTCCGACATGTCCTTGTTGTCGGCCTGGATCAGGGCGTTCGCCGCAGAGGGGTCGCCATAGAGGTAGTTCGCCCAGCCGATGGCCGAGCCCTCGACGAAGCACTTCACCACCTCGGGTGTCTCGTCGATGGTCTTCTGCATCGTCTCGACGGTGGTGGCGTAGGTCGAGAAGCCGGCGTCGGCGATCGACCACACGTCGGGCTTGAAGCCGCCCTCGGTCTCCACCGCGTAGGGCTCGGAGGTGACGTAGCCCTGCTGGCCCGACTTCTCGTCGGCGATGAAGGGCGCGGGGTTGAAGGTGTAGGGCTTCCGCTGCTCGGCCTTGAAGCCGTAGGCGGTGATCATCCACTGGTAGTAGGACTGGAAGCCGTTGTCGCCGATGAACAGCGTCTCGAGGTTCTTGAGGTCCTCGAAGCTCGAGGCGGCGCCGGGATGGGTCAGGATGACCTGCGGCTCCTTCTGGAAGTGGGCGGCCACGACCTTCAGGGGGATGCCCTCGCGCACGGCCGAGAAGGCCTGCAGCAGGTTGCCGCCCATCGAGAAGTCGACCTTGCCCGCCAGCATCAGCGCGCGGTTGTTCACCTGCGGGCCGCCGGGGACGATGGTGACCTTCAGGCCGCAGGCCTCGTAGGTGCCGTCGGCGACGGCCTGATAGTAGCCGCCGTGCTCGGCCTGGGCGACCCAGTTGGTGCCGAAGCTGACCTCGGTCAGCTCCTGGGCGGCGGCGGGCAGGGCGTGGGCTGCGATGGCCGCGGCCGCGGCGGCGGCGAGCGAAAGTCTGGAGGACATGGCGATCTCCCTCGTTGTCCGGCGGGCGCATTGTCGACAAGCCGGCCGGCGGGCGAAAGGGGGATTTCGCGGTTGCGGAAATTTGTCCGGCCCGGCGCCCGGTTTCGCGGCGCCGCGTCGCGGCCGGCGCCTGTCGACTAGGCGAATGCGGAGGCCGGCCGCAAGCCCGTCGTGGCGGAAACGATTCCCGCCCGAATCCTTCGCCGGGCGCCCACCCGCGAACGACCATCCCGGCGCCGGGGGGCCGCCCCGCCGTCCTCGCGCCGTCCTCGCGGCGGCCGCACGCCCGCGCCCGCGCGCCCGCCGCCGCGCCGCGCCCGGACCCGGATCGAGCCCGGCTCCGGTCCCGCCCCTCCGCCGCCGACGGGGTCGGCGGGCGGGCGTCCCGGCCGCGCAGCGGACGGCAGAGCCGTCCCGCCGGCCCGCCCCCGCTTGACCGCGCGCCTGCACGGGCGCAGACGGAGGCCCATGCCCTCCGCCCGTCTCCCCCGCCCCGCCGCCCGTCCCCGCCGCGCCCCGCGGCGCGCCCGCGCATGAGCGCTCCGGCCGCCGCGCCCGCTGGCCTCGCCCGGCGCCTGCGCCTGCTCTCGCTGGGGGCGGCGGCGGCGATCGGCTTCGGCGTCTCCTTCCCGCTCAACCACGTGGCGGTCGAGGCCGCCTCGCCCGTCGCGGTCGCCATGCTGCGCGCCTGGGCGGCGGCGCCGGCGCTGGCGCTGGGCTTCTGGGCGATGGGCGTGCCCTTCCCGCGCGGGCGGCGCGCCTGGGGGGCGAGCCTCCTGCTCGGCGCCTTCTCGACCGCCGTCCCCTTCTTCCTGCTCGCCGCGGGGCAGGCGCTGATCGGGGGCGGGCTCGGCGGCGTGGTCTTCGCCACGATCCCGCTGATCGTGGTGCTCGCGGCGCCCCTGCTGCCGCCCTTCCCCCGGCTCGAGGCGCGCCGTCTGCCCGGCTGCGCCGTGGGTCTCGCGGGCGTGACCCTCGCCACCGGCGGCGGGGGCGAGGGCGCGGCGCTGGGCGTGGCGATGACCTTCGCCGCCGCCGCCTGCCTCGCCGTCGGCTCGATCCTGCTGCAGCGCTTCCCCGATCTCGACCCGCGCAGCCTGACGCTGGGCCAGGTGCTGTGCGGCGCGGCGATGCTGACCCCCGCGGCGCTGCTCTGGCCCGGCGCGTCGCTGGCCCCGGCCTTCGCGCCCCTCCCCCTCGCCGCCATCGCCGCCAACGGGATCCTGTCCACCGCCGCCGCCATGTGCGCCATGTACATGCTGATCCGCGCCGCCGGCCCCGCCTCGGCCGCCACGATCAACTTCTTCACCCCGCTGATCGCCATCGTGGTCTCGGCCCTGGCGCTGGGCGAGGCGCTCTCGCCCCTGCTCCTCGCCGCCTTCGCGCTGGTGGCGCTGGGCGCCTGGATGGTCGCCCGGCGGCGCTGAACCCGCCTTGCGCCCTGCGCGGCGCGCATGGCAGCCTGGCGCCGGCGGCATGCCCGAGCGTCGGAAAACGTCTGGCATCCTGACCCGTCTGCGCTATAATTATAAGGTCTCCATAAGATTTCGACCGCCCAGGACCCCCGAGCTCCCATGCCCGTCTCGACGACCCCCGACCAGGTCGACGCGCCCCGCGTCGTCCAGGCGCCCAAGTTTCCCGAATTCGTGGCGATGATGGCGAGCCTGATGGCGCTGACCGCGCTGTCGATCGACATCATGCTGCCGGCGCTGCCGCTGATCCGCGACTCCTACGGGGTGGTCGACGCGAACGCCCAGCAGCTCGTGATCACGCTCTACATGGTCGGCTTCGGCGTCGGCCAGCTGTTCTACGGCACGCTCTCGGACCGGTTCGGTCGCAAGGTGGTGCTGGGCGCGGGGCTGGCGGTCTACGCCGCCGCCGCGATGATCTGCCTGGTCGCCCCCAGCTTCGAGGTGCTGCTCGCCGCGCGCCTGCTGCAGGGCATGTCCAACGCCGCCCCCCGCGTCGTCGCCGTGGCGGTGGTGCGCGACCTCTACGGCGGCCGGCGCATGGCCGAGGTGATGTCCTTCGTGATGACCGTGTTCATCGTCGTCCCCGCCCTCGCCCCCGCGCTGGGCTCGGCGATCCTGCTCTTCGGCGACTGGCACGAGATCTTCCTGTTCCTCGGCCTGGTGGCGCTCGCCATCCTGTTCTGGACCGGCGTCCGCCTGCCCGAGACCCGCCCGCGCGAGCTGCGCGAGCCGCTCAGCCTGGCCTGGATCGCCGGGGCCTTCGGCCAGATCGTGCGCACCCGGGTCACGCTGGGCTACACGCTCGCCACCGGCGTCGCGTTCGGGGGGATGATGGCCTACATCAACTCCGCCGAGCAGGTGTACAACGAGGTCTACGCGGCCGGCGGCCTGTTCACGCTGCTCTTCGCGCTCGTGGCCCTGGCGATGGCGGGAGCGGCGATCACCAACTCGCGCCTCGTGGCGCGGCTGGGGATGCGCAAGATCGGCCACACCGCCCTGATCGCCTACGCGCTGGTGGGCGGGGTGCACATGGCGCTCGAGATGCTGCCGGGCACGCTGGCGCTGCCGGTGTTCATGGGCATGATGATGCTGCAGCTCTACTGCTTCGGCCTGATCATGCCGAACTTCAACGCCATCTCGATGGAGCCGCAGGGCCGCATCGCGGGCACCGCCTCGTCCTTCGTCGGCGCGGCCACCACCGGCATCGCCGCCTTCCTGGGCTGGCTGGTGGGCCAGTCCTACGACGGCACCGCCTTGCCGCTGGCGGCGGGCTACTTCATCTTCGGCGCGGCCTCGCTGGTCATGGTGCTGATCGTGGAGCGGGGCCGGCTGTGGGGGACCTCCGCGGGCTGAGCCCCGCGGGCCGGGACCGATCTGCCGGGGCCGCCTCCCGCCGGGGGCGGCCCCGCGCCGTTTGAAGAAAGGACGCCGCGATGACCATCACCCAGGCCGCCGAGCTGGAAGGGCTGCGCGAGATCGGCCGCGTCGTCGCCGATGCGCTGCAGGCGATGGGCCGGGCGCTGGAGCCGGGCATGACCACCGCCGAGCTCGACGAGATCGGCCGCGCGTTCCTCGAGCGGGAGGGCGCCGTCTCGGCCCCGCAGAGCAGCTACGGCTTTCCCGGCGCCACCTGCATCAGCGTGAACGAGGAGATCGCCCACGGCATTCCCGGCCCGCGGACCATCGCGCCGGGGGACCTGGTGAACATCGACGTCTCCGCCTCGAAGGACGGCTGGTTCGCCGACACCGGGGCCAGCTTCCAGGCGGGGCCGGCGGCGCCGGCGCTGGCCAGGCTCTGCCGCGACGGGCGGCGGGCGATGGAGCTGGGCGTGGCCCAGGTCGGCGACGACCGCCCGCTGGCCGGCATCGGCAAGGCCATCGGCCGGTTCGCGGCCGAGCGCGGCTACACGCTGATCCGCAACCTCGCGAGCCACGGGGTCGGCCGGTCCCTGCACGAGGCGCCCGAGGCGATCCCCACCTGGCCGACCCGCGGCGACCGCCGCCGGATCCGCAAGGGCATGGTGCTGACGGTGGAGCCGTTCCTCTCCCGCGGCGGCCGCTGGGCGACCGAGGGCGACGACGGCTGGACCCTCTACGCCGAGCCCGCCGCGCCGGTCGTGCAGTTCGAGCACACCGTGGTCGCGACCGAGCGCGGGCCGATGATCCTGACCCTGCCGAGCCGCGCCGCCGCCTGAGGCCGCCCGCCGCCGCCCGGGCCCTGCGCGCGCGCCGGGTCCGCGGCGGCGCCCCGCGCCTCCTGCGCCGGTCGCCGGCGCCTGCGCGGCCGGGCGCCGCGGGCCCTTTCCGCGCCCGCCGGGGCGGGGCATGGTCCGGCGCGACCCATTTGCGACGGAGCTGAGCGCATGGCCTTTCGACGTCACTTTTCCGGCGGCCCCTTCGAGGCGAAGCTCGCCTATTGCCGCGCCCTCGAGGCGGACGGCTGGATCTTCGTCTCCGGCTCGACCGGGACCGATCCCGAGACCGGCGAGATGCCCCACGGCGTGGTCGCCCAGTGCCGCAACACGCTGGGCACGATCGGCCGGGCGCTGGCGGAGTTCGGCGCGGGTTTCGGCGATGTGGTGCGCGTGACCTACATGCTGCCCGACCGCGCGGATTTCGAAGCCTGCTGGCCGGTCCTGCAGGAGGTCTTCGGCGACGCGCCCCCCGCGGCCACGATGATCGAGTGCGGGCTGATCTCGCCCGCCATGAAGATCGAGATCGAGGTCACCGCCAAGGCGCCGTGAGGCCCCGGGCCCGGCGCCCGGACGGGCAGGGTCGGGGGCGGCTCTGCCGGCCGCTGCGCGGCCGGGACGCCCGCCCGCCGACCCCGCCGCCGGCGGGCGTCGCGACGGGGTCGGCGGGCGGGCGATGCGTCCGCGCAGCGGGCGCGAGAGCCGCTCCCGACCCCGGCGCTCCCCCTCTTGCCGCAAGGCGGAATCGCCGCCCATCGCCGGTCGGCCTCCCGCGCCGGCGGCGATCCCCTGCGCCTCGCGGATCGGGCGGCGCGTCGCCCCCCTGAACGAAGGGACCGGGGACCTCGCCCGAAACGCGGGGCCCGGGGGCTCGGCGCTCCGGGCGACGATCCGCCGTCACAGGCCGTACTGCTCGCGCGCGTAGTCGCCCAGGCCGACGGCGTCGAGCCGGGCCAGCGGGGCCAGGAAGGTCACCTGGACGACGCCCGGGGCGCGGCCGATCTCGATCGCCCCGTTGACCGTGGCGCGGTTGCGCACCTCGGCCACCGTCATGCCCAGCAGCTTCGCGGCGCGCGCCAGCCCGTTGTCGATCGCCGCGTTCAGGTTCGCCGCCGTGCCGATCACCGAGATCGGCGCCGTCGGCTCGATCTCCGAGACGCCCCACCGGCCTGCGAGCCGCCGGCCCCTGGCCAGCTCGGCCGCGGTGAAGGGTCGGGCCAGCGGCGGCAGGTCCTCCTCCAGCGGGAACAGCACCGGCCCGTCGAGCGGGTAGTTCTTCACCACCTCGACCTGGAGCGTCACGCTGCCGGCCACGTCCATGGTGTGGCCGGCGATCTCTCCATCGCCCTGGCCGGCATGCATGTCGCCCATGTAGACGCCCGCGCCCTTCACCTTGACCGGGCAGATCAGGATCGCCCCGGCGCGCACGGCGTCGATGTCGAGATGGCCGTCGGTCTTGTGCTCGGCGAGCTGCTCCTCGGTTATCGCATAGGCGTGCGGCGCGCCGACCAGGAAAGCGCCGAAATCGCCGGCGTTGTGGCTGTCGGGCATGGCCATCGAGGGGCAGGTCCCGAGCTGGCCCATGAACGGCCGCATCCGCACCAGCGTGCCGGGCATGTCCGAGGGCGCGTAGGTGAGGATCGAGTGCTGGCGGCTTCCGTCGGGCAGGGCGGCGTAGTGGTTCGCGTCGCGGGCGATGGTCTCGGCCGAGGCGGCGGGCAGGGTCAGGCCGACGCTGCGCGTGTCGTCGAAGGCGACCGTGTAGCCGTGGACGATCTCGAAGGGTTTGACCGCGTTTCCGCATCCGTCGCATTTCACGGCGTCCTGGCCGATGCCCTCGACATGGGTCTCGGGCCAGACGGCGTCGCAGACCGGGCAGCGCGCGGCGACATAGGGGTCGCCGAGGCAGAACCCCTCCGGCGAGCTGTCGTGACCCGAGGCGGTGGCGGTCGAGGTCACGGTGATGTCGCGGATGCGGATGGCGATGCCGTCGCCCACCTCGGCGCCGGCGACCCGGACGGGCGTCGTGACCTCGTGGCCGCCGCGCAGGCGCGGGGTGATCATCGGCCCCCAGCAGCCCGGCGCGGTGTTGGCGATGATCGTGCCGCCGTCCTCGACCGGGCCCAGCATCGGCGCGTCCGGGTCGAGGACGCTGTTGGTGAACTCCGACACGACGATGCTGCGCCGGGACGCGGCGGGGCTTCCATCTGGCATCACAGGCTCCGATCAGCTTCGAATATGCAGGATCGAGCCTAGGCGGATGCCCCGGAAATGCAAGCGCGCCGAGATAGATAGCCCCCTGCCGTCGCAGGCGCTCTGGACCGGCGATCTCCGGCGAGGCGGGAGGGGGGGGGCGGCGGCCGGGCGCGGGGTCGGGCGGCGCCGCCCGGGGCTGGCCCCATGCAAAAGGGCCGCCCCGGGGGGCGGCCCTCGTCGTCTCGATCCGCGGGGGGATCAGAGCTTGCCTTCGAGCTCCGGCAGCACGTCGAACAGGTCCGCGACCAGGCCGTAGTCGGCGACCTGGAAGATCGGCGCCTCCTCGTCCTTGTTGATGGCCACGATGACCTTGGAGTCCTTCATGCCCGCCAGGTGCTGGATCGCGCCCGAGATGCCGACGGCGATGTAGAGCTCCGGCGCCACGACCTTGCCGGTCTGGCCGACCTGCCAGTCGTTGGGCGCGTAGCCCGAGTCGACCGCCGCGCGCGAGGCGCCGACCGCGGCGCCCAGCTTGTCGGCGACCTTCTCGATGATCGCGAAGTTCTCCTTCGAGCCGATGGCCCGGCCGCCGGAGATGATCCGCTTGGCCGAGGTCAGCTCGGGACGGTCGCTCGCGGCGATCTTGTCCTCGACCCACTCGGAGACGCCGGGGTTCTCGGCGGCGCCGATCTCCTCGACGGAAGCCGAGCCGCCCTCGCCCGCCGCCTCGAAGTTGGCGGTGCGCACCGTCAGGACCTTCTTGGCGTCCGAGGACTTGACGGTCTGCATGGCGTTGCCGGCGTAGACGGGACGCACGAACTCGTCCGCGCCCTTCACCTCGGCGACGTCGGAGATGACCATCACGTCCAGCAGGGCCGCCACGCGGGGCAGCAGGTTCTTGCCGGCCATGGTGGCGGGGGCGACGATGTGCTCGTAGTCGCCGGCGAGCGACACGACCAGCGCCGCGGTCGGCTCGGCCAGGTTGTGGCCGAACATCGGATCCTCGGCGCAGAGCACCTTGGCGACGCCGTCGAGCTTGGCGGCGGCCTCGGCCGGGCCCTTGGCATGCTCGCCCGCGACCAGGATCGTGACGTCGCCCAGCTGCTTGGCGGCGCTCAGGGCCTTGGCGGTGGCGTCGGTGGCGAGCTCGCCCGCCAGCGTCTCGGCGATCAGCAGAACGGCCATGTTACAGCACCCCCGCTTCGTTCTTGAGCTTGGAGATCAGCTCGTCGACCGACTCGACCTTGACGCCGGCCTTGCGGGCGGGCGGCTCGGTGGTGGCGACGATGGTCAGCCGGGGCGCGACGTCGACGCCGTAGTCGGCGGCGGTCTTCGCATCCAGCGGCTTCTTCTTCGCCTTCATGATGTTGGGCAGCGAGGCGTAGCGCGGCTCGTTCAGGCGCAGGTCCGCGGTGATGATGGCGGGCATCTTCACCTTCAGGGTCTGCATGCCGCCGTCGATCTCGCGGGTGACCTTGGCCACGTCGCCCTCGATCTCGATCTCGGCGGCGTTGGTGGCCTGGCCCCAGCCCAGCAGCGCCGCCAGCATCTGGCCGGTGGCGTTCATGTCGTTGTCGATCGCCTGCTTGCCGGCGATGACCAGGCCGGGCTGCTCCTCGTCGATCACGGCCTTCAGGAGCTTGGCGACGGCCAGCGGCTCGATGTCGGTGTGAACGTCGTCGGCGGCCTCGATCAGGATGGCGCGGTCGGCGCCCATCGCGAGCGCGGTGCGCAGCGTCTCCTGGGCCTGCTTGACGCCGATCGAGACCACCACGATCTCCTCGGCCGCGCCCTTCTCCTTCAGCCGGATCGCCTCTTCCACGGCGATTTCGTCGAAGGGATTCATCGACATCTTGACGTTCGCGAGATCGACGCCCGATCCGTCCGCCTTCACGCGGGCCTTCACGTTGTAGTCGATCACGCGCTTGACGGGCACGAGCACCTTCATCGCGCGCTTCTCCTCCAGTTTCTCGGCGCGCGGGGGGCGCGCGCCGGTCCTTCCGACGCGCCGAGCGCGCGCCGATCGTTCCTTCGGGCTCTACACCGCCTGCCGGCCGGATGGTAGGCCCGTCGTCGAGTCCACGGCCGCCAGGCGGCCCGGGGCGGCGCGTCGGCGCCGGCGGTCCCCGGAGCTCCCCCCTCGCGGGGGGAAGGGGCGGCCGACGCGGACGCGCACGTCAACTGCGCGCCGCGAGGTAGCATCCGCCCCGGTATCTCGCAAAGGGCGCAGGGTCGCACAAGCGTCCCCACCGCCCTTTGCGCAAGAATCTTGCGCGGCGCTTTCGCGCAGCGCCGGTCGCCGCCGGTCAGGCCGCCGCGCTCAGCGGTTCGCCCCCGGGACCCAAAGAACATCGCCCGCGCCGCCGCGGTTGGCCGCGCGCGACGCCACGAAGAACCAGTCCGACAGGCGGTTGAGATAGACCACCGCGGGCAGGTTGACCGCCTCGACCTCCGCCAGCCGCGCCGCCAGCCTCTCGGCCCGGCGCGAGACCGTCCGGCACAGGTGCAGATGCGCCGCCAGCGGCGAGCCGCCGGGCAGCACGAAGCTGCGCAGGGGCTCGAGATCGGCGTTCATCGCGTCGATCTCCGCCTCCAGCCGGTCGACCTGGCTCTGCTCCATGCGCAGCACCGGGTATTTCGCCTCGGCGTCCTTGGCAGGCTCCGGCCGGCAGAGATCGGCGCCGAGATCGAAGAGGTCGTTCTGGATGCGGGCCAGCGCCGCGTCCATCTCGCCGCCCAGGACGCCCTCGGCATGAAGCCGCGCGAGGCCGACCGTGGCGTTGGTCTCGTCGACGGTTCCGTAGGCCTCGACCCTGAGGTCGTGCTTGGGCCGGCGGCTGCCGTCGCCCAGCGCGGTCGTGCCCTTGTCGCCGGTGCGCGTGTAGATCTTGTTCAGCACCACCATCGGCCGTGCATCCCCCCTCGGTTCCGATTCTCTCGCCTCGCGCCGGGCGCGCCGCTCAGTTGCCCGAGCGCAGCGCGGCCACGGCCACCAGGATCAGCACCACCGCGATGGCCTGCGCCAGCAGGCGGAGCTGCATGATCTTGTTGGCGTACTTGCGGTTGAAGTCTCCGCCCCTGGCGAAGCTGCTGACGCCGAACAGCAGGATGCCCAGCACCGCCAGGCAGGCGATCAGCGCGATCCATAGAAGAGCTTGACCCATGATCGGTCCTCCTTCGTCCGGCCAATACCTAATGCAAGCGCCGGCCGGCGCCACCGCGCCGCGTGGACGCGTCGCGACCGGCGGTCAGTGATCGCCGCGGAACAGCCGGTCCTGAAGCCGGGTCGGCGCCAGTCTGGCGAGCGCCGCGACCCAGGTCGGCGCGGTCACGAAATAGCGCGCGCGGGGCCGCGCGCTTTCCAGCGCATGGATCGCCCGGGCGGTCACCGCCTCGGGGCCGAGCTCGAAGCGGGCCGAGGTCCGGCTCTCCTCCGCCTCCAGCCGGGGCAGGATCTTCTCCTCCCAGGCGCGGCTCCAGGCCGAGCCCTCGCGCGCCGCCCACCGCCGGGAGGCGATCAGCGAGTTGCGCCGGAAGGCCGAGCGGATCGGACCCGGCTCGATCAGCACGACGCGGCAGCCGGGGGCGGGGGATTCGGGGCCCTCCAGCTCCCGGCGCAGGGCGTCGGACCAGCCCTCCAGCGCGAACTTGGTGGCGTTGTAGGCGCCGCGGTAGCGCAGCGACAGGAACCCCAGCACGGAGGAGACGTTGACCACCCGCCCCCGGCTCTCGCGCAGGGCGGGCAGCAGGCGGCGGGTCAGGTCGTGCCAGCCGATCAGGTTGGTCTCGAAGATCTCGCGCATCCCCTCGCGCGGGATGTCCTCCAGCGGCGCGGGGATCGCGAAGGCGCCGTTGTTGACCAGCGCGTCGAGCCGGCCGCCGGTCCGGGCCAGGGTCTCCTCGGCCGCGCGGGCCACGCTCTCGGGGTCGGCGTAGTCGAGGACCAGCGTCTCCAGCCCCTCCGCCGCCAGCCGCTCGGCGTCCTCGGGCCTGCGGCAGGCGGCGAGCACCCGCCAGCCGCGCGCCCCCAGCGTGCGCGCCATGTCCAGCCCGATGCCGCTGGAGCATCCCGTGATCAGCACCGTGCGAGACGTCATGCGGTCTTTTTCCGGGCGGGGGGACGGGATGGGGGTCAGGAGAACAGGTCCCAGCCCGCCAGTTCCGCCGCCGAGACGTCGAGCAGTCGGATCGAGACGCCTTGTCCCACGATCAGCGCGTCGGCGCCGTCGTCGACGACGGCCAGACCCGCGTCCGGGTCGAAGCCGCGCAGGGCCAGCACGTCGCGGGCGGGGTCGAAGTCCACGAGCACGTCGGCGCCGTCGCCGGGCCGGAACAGGAAGCGGTCGCCCCCGCCGCCGCCCGCAAGCCGGTCGTCGCCCGCGCCGCCCACCAGCTTGTCGCGCCCGAGACCGCCGCGCAGGACGTCGTCGCCTTCGCCGCCGTCGAGCCGGTCGCTTCCCCCGCCGCCGCGCAGCGCGTCGTCGTCGGCGCCGCCCTTGAGCAGGTCGCGTTGGCCGCCGCCGAACAGGCGGTCGTCGCCGACGCGCCCCAGCAGCACGTCGTCGCCCCGGCCGCCGTAGATCAGGTCGTCCGCCGCCGTTCCCGCCAGCCGCTGCGAACCGCCGCCGCCGCGCACCGCCGCGGGCGGGCCGCTCAGCGTCAGGGTCGCCCGGCCGGTGTCGAGGGCCGTCTCCGGGTCCGCGAGCACATAGCTGAAAGAGACCTCGACCGTCTCGCCGCGGCCCACGCCCTCGACCGACGAGAGGTCCCATTCCACGAGGCCGCGCCAGTCCACCTGCACCACGACGCCATGCGCGAGCGTCACGACGGCGCGGCCGAACGCGTTGATCGGCGTGCCGTCGATGTTGGCGACGCGCAGCGCGTCGCCGTCGGGGTCCCGGTCCGGACCCGCGCCGTTGTCGGCCAGAAGGTCGCCCGAGACATGCCCCCCGACCGCGCCGGCGAAGACGTCGTCGGCCGCGACCGGCGCGCGGTTGGTCGAGGCGACGTCTACGATCACCTGCTGCACGCTCTCCCCGCCCTGGCCGGCGACGACGTAGTCGAAGCTCGCCTCGCCGTGGAAGCCGGGCAGGGGGGCGAAGCGCACCTCGCCCCCCGCGGTCAGCGCCACGGTCCCGCCCACGGCGTCGCGCACCGCGACCAGCGTCAGCGGCCCGCCCAGCGGGTCGACGTCGCCCTCCAGCAGCTCGGCCGCGGCGATGCGCAGGGTCGGGCCGCCCTCGACCGCCTCGAAGCGCTCGGCATCGGTCACCGGCACGCCGGAGAGCGAGATCTCGCCGTCCTTGAAGCGCAGCAGCTCCACG
The DNA here is from genome assembly GCF_900113695.1 of Albimonas pacifica. Classification (GTDB taxonomy): domain Bacteria; phylum Pseudomonadota; class Alphaproteobacteria; order Rhodobacterales; family Rhodobacteraceae; genus Albimonas; species Albimonas pacifica. The sequence continues at coordinate 130,669 of NZ_FOQH01000012.1, forward strand.
CCCTCGGTTTCGACCCAGGCGTAGGAGATGCGGAAGAAGTCGGAGACGTTCCAGCTGATCCGCGCGGCGCCCACGCCCAGGATCTCGATGCTGTATTCGTCCATAGAGCGGGAGCCGTAGTCGACCACGTCGCGGCCGGCGCCGCCGTCCACCACCTGCTGGCCGTAGCCCGCGGCGATCACGTCGTCGCCTTCGCCGCCGTAGATCCGCGTGTCCCAGCCCTGCGCGTCGATGCGGTCGTCGCCCTCGCCGCCCCAGATGCGGTGCTGGCCCTCGCCGGATTCGAGGCGGACGTTGTCGTTCCCCCCGCCGCCGTAGAAGATCAGGTCGGTGGCGTCGCCGCGGTTCTCCCAGATCGAGTCGCGCGCGTCCGTCCCCACGAACGTCACCGTCGCGCCGGAGATGGACAGCCCTTCGAAGTCGCGGATCTCGCCCGGGAACCGCTCCGCCAGCAGCACGTCGCCGTCGGCGAAACGCACGATCTCGATGCCGGCCATGTTGAGAAAGGCCGAGCCGTCCGCGTGCTGGATGCCGTCGGTGCGCAGCCGGTAGTCGGCCGCGTCGCCCTCCAGCGCCAGGACGTCGACCCCGTCGCCGCCCACGATCAGGCCCGAGAAGCGCTCGGCCACCTCGAAGAGATCGTCGCCCTCGCCCCCGAAAGCGGCGGCGCGGGTCAAGTCGGGCAGCGCGAAGCGGTCGGCGCCGCCGTCGCCGTAGAGGTTCTCGAATCCGCCGGGCGAACCGGAGATGCGGTCGTCGCCCTCGCCGCCCCAGATGGCGCCGCCGGTCCCGGGCGAGGACAGCTCGTCGTTCCCGCCGCCCCCGAACACCGCGTCGTAGGGGCCGTCGCCGGCCAGGGTGTCGTCGCCCTCGCTCCCGAAAATCTCGCGATTCGCACCGTCGACCATGATGTCGTCCTCTGGGGCGGCGTCCGCGCCGGGAGCGCCGCGGCCCCGTAAGGGGTTTGGAAATGGAAGTTGCTCTCTTCTTAATAGGTACAATGAGACTCTAAAATGACCGACAGAGTGAACGGCCCCTGGAGTGCGCCCCTTCGGGCGGACCGGCTCAGGCGGCGGTTTTGACAGAGGCGCGGGCGTTGCGTTCCTCGAATTCGACGGGGCTGAGATACCCCAAGGCTGAGTGGAGGCGCCGCCGGTTGTAGGCTTCGATGAACCTCGGCACGCCGGCGGCGACGTCCTCGAAGGTCTCGTATTCCATCAGATAGGCGTCCTCCACCTTCAGAGTCTTCATGAAACTCTCGGCCTGCGGGTTGTCGTAAGGGTTTCCGCGCCGGCTCATGGAGCCGACGAAGCCGTGCTCGGCGAGAAGGTCGCGATGCGCCCCAGCGGCGTATTGCGAGCCGCGATCC
>NZ_FOQH01000063.1 GCF_900113695.1 Albimonas pacifica
GCCACCGGCATGCGCCAGGTCGGCGTCGCCTCCAACGCCGGCGCAGCGCAGCTCGGCAACCTCGCCGCCCAGTTCAACGACATCGGCGTGATGCTCGCCGCCGGGCAGTCGCCCCTGCAGCTCGCCCTGCAGCAGGGCACCCAGATCAGCCAGGTGCTCGGGCCCATGGGCGCGGGCGGGGCGGTGCGGGCCCTCGGCGCGGCGTTCCTGTCGGTGCTCAACCCCGTCTCGCTGATCACCATCGGGACCATCGCCGCCGGCGCGGCGATGTTCTCCTGGCTGCGGGAGGCCGGTCCCGCCGCGATCGACCTGGGCGAGGCGATCGACGAAGTCGACGCGAGCATCGACGCGGTGGTGGCGTCGACCAAGCGGCTGTCCTCGGGCGCGCTCGACGAGATGGTCGCGAAGTACGGCGCCATGACCGGCGAGCTGCAGGCGATGCTCCGGGCCCAGGACGAGCTGGCGCGCCGGACCGCCTTCCTCGACCTCCTGCGCGCGCAGCAGGGGATCGCGGCCGGGATCGCCGAGCAGTTCCGCGACATCGCCAGGGCGGACTCGGCGGGGCACGCTGGGCGGACCGCTGAAGGCCGCCTAGCGCGGACCCTCGGCATGAGCCGGGCCGAGATCGACGAGGTCGCCGCGGCGATGGAGCGGGCGAAGACAGCGGCCACGCCCGAGGGCATGGCCGAGTCCTGGCGCCAGGTCTACGAGCGCGTGGTCGAGATCTACGGCGGCTTCCAGCAGCTGAGCAGCGGCCAGGTCACCCTGAAGACCGAGCAGGTCCAGTTCCTGGAGCACCTCGTCGCGAGCGAGGACTCGGCCCGCCGTCTCGCCGGCATCGACATGGCCTCGGGCGTCGCCAAGGCCCGGGCCGAGGCCACCCGCTTCGCCGACGAGATGGCCCGCGCCCGCGACGCGGCCTTCGACCTGGGCAAGAGCGGCGCGGAGCGGCTGGAGGACGCGCGGATCCGCGCCGCCTACGCCAACGACCCGGTCGAGCAGGCCCGCCAGCTCGGCATCAAGGCGATGGAGAGGGCCCAGGCGCCGATCTACGCCGGCCTCGGCGCGCGCGACGTCTCGGCGCGCGAGGATCTCGCCGCCCAGGCGGAGGAGTATGGAGACCTGGAGGCTCGGGCCGCCGCCGCCGATGAGGCCCGGCGAAAGCTCCTCGCAACCTCGCGGTCGGGCACGCGCGAGTTCGACCAGGAGCGCAAGGCGGTGGAGAGCCTGCTGGAGCAGGAGCGCACGCGCCTCGCGGTCCTGCGCGAGACCGATCCAGTCCGCAAGGAAGTGCTCTCCGTCTCCGATCGCATGACCGCCGCCACCGCCAAGGAACGGAAGGAGCTGCAGGGCCTGAT
>NZ_FOQH01000007.1 GCF_900113695.1 Albimonas pacifica
AGCGTTCGTTCTGAGCCAGGATCAAACTCTCAGGTTGAAACCGAGCCGAAGCTCAGTCCATCTGACGTCTTGGACCTGCATGTCATTACTTACTGGCGACCAATCCCCAACGCCGAAGCGTCGAAGTTGGCCACGTAGTACCTGCTTCATCGTCCACCAGGAGCGTACCCCCGGCTTCCTCAGCAGGCGACATGCAGACCTCAAACCGTCAGGAATATCCCAACAACCCGAACCGTCCGCACGTCCCTTCCAGAACCCGCAATGTCAAAGAGCCCGGCGACAACCCATCCCCCCGTTCCTTTCGGAACGTCCAGGACGCTCGCGGCTGCCGCTGAACCGTCCGAGAAGCGCAGCCCCTCGTCGGTGAGCGGGTATCTAGGGGGTTTCGGAGAGGGCGTCAACAGCCCCTCGTCAGAAAAGTGTCACGGCCGCCCGTTTCACGCCAAGATGCTGCGTGCGTTGCGTCAATCGCTTCGGCGCCTGCTCAGGAGCCCCCCGAATCCGGGCGTGAACGGCGGTTTTCGAAGCCCTGAAAGGCGAATCCGGGCCTCCAGGCGACGTAAAATCCCGAATATGACGTGGCGGCGCCTCCGCTTGAGGCGCCCGGACGGGCCCTGAAGGCCCGATTCCGCCCCATTCTGACGTTGCGTCGCGACAAAGGTGACGTGGCGGACCCCGCCGAATCCGGTCCGGAAACGAGTCGGGGGCGAGTCGGTCGCCCGACTCGCCCCCGGTTTCCGCCGCCCGAGGCGCGATCAGTGCAGGGTCGCCCCCGCCTCGGCCGAGGCGCCGCGCGCGCGGTCGCCGATCAGCAGGCCGTCGGGACCGCAGCCCACCGGCACCTCCTCGCCGTCGCGGATCGTGCCGGCCAGCAGACGCTCGGCCAGCGGGTCCTGCAGGGCCCTCTGGATCACCCGCTTCAGCGGGCGCGCGCCATAGACCGGGTCGTAGCCGCGATCCGCCAGCCAGGTCCGGGCCTCGGGCGCGAGCTCGAGGTGGATCTTGCGATCCGCCAGCCGCGCCTCCAGCCCCTTGAGCTGGATGGTGACGATGCCGTCCATATGCTCCCGGCTCAGCCGCTCGAAGAGGACGATCTCGTCGAGACGGTTCAGGAACTCCGGCCGGAAGTGCGCGCGCACCGCGCCCATCACCGCGTCCCGCGCATCCGAGGCGGCCGCGCCGTCGGGAAGCGAGGTCAGGAACTCGGCCCCCAGGTTCGAGGTCAGGATCACCAGCGTGTTGCGGAAATCCACCGTGCGGCCCTGGCCGTCGGTCAGCCGACCCTCGTCCAGCACCTGCAGGAGGACGTTGAACACGTCCGGATGCGCCTTCTCGACCTCGTCGAAGAGGACCACCTGGTAGGGACGCCGACGCACCGCCTCGGTCAGGACGCCGCCCTCGTCATAGCCGACGTAGCCCGGCGGGGCGCCGATCAGGCGGCTGACGGCGTGCTTCTCCATGAACTCGGACATGTCGATGCGCACCATCGCCTGGTCGTCGTCGAACAGGAACTCGGCCAGCGCCTTGGTGAGCTCCGTCTTGCCCACGCCGGTCGGGCCGAGGAACAGGAACGAGCCGATCGGCCGGTTGGGGTCGTTCAGACCCGCCCGGGCGCGCCGGACCGCGTTGGAGACGGCGCGCACCGCCTCCTCCTGGCCGACCACGCGGGCGCCGATGACCTCCTCCATCCGCAGGAGCTTGTCGCGCTCGCCCTCCAGCATCTTGTCCACCGGCACGCCGGTCCAGCGGGAGACGACGGCGGCGACGTGCTCGGGCAGCACGGCCTCCTCGACCATGACGTCCTTGGACTCCTGGCTCTCGGCTTCCGCCAGGCGCTTCTCGAGATCCGGGATCACGCCGTAGGCGAGCTCGCCGGCCTTGGCGAGGTCGCCGCGGCGCTTGGCGTTCTCCAGCTCCACCCGGGCGCCGTCCAGCTGCTCCTTCAGGTCGCGCGAGCCCTGCAGCTTGTCGCGCTCCGCCTGCCAGCGGGCGGTCATCGCGGCGGACTGCTCCTGCAGCTGGGCGAGATCCTGGGTGATCTTCGCCAGCCGGTCCTGGGAGGCCTGGTCGGTCTCCTTCTTCAGAGCCTCGGCCTCGATCTGCTTCTGGAGGATGTCGCGGTCGAGCTGGTCGAGCTCCTCGGGCTTGCTGTCCACCTCCATGCGCAGGCGCGAGGCGGCCTCGTCCATCAGGTCGATGGCCTTGTCGGGCAGGAAGCGGTCGGAGATGTAGCGGTTCGACAGCGTCGCCGCCGCCACCAGCGCGGCGTCGGAGATCCGCACGCCGTGGTGCACCTCGTACTTCTCCTTGATGCCGCGCAGGATCGAGATCGCGTCCTCGACCGAGGGCTCGGTCACGAAGACGGGCTGGAAGCGGCGGGCGAGGGCGGCGTCCTTCTCCACATGCTTGCGGTATTCATCCAGCGTGGTGGCGCCGACGCAGTGAAGCTCCCCGCGCGCGAGGGCGGGCTTCAGGAGGTTGGAGGCGTCCATCGCGCCGTCGCCCTTCCCGGCGCCGACCAGCGTGTGCATCTCGTCGATGAACAGGATGATCTCGCCGTCCGAGGAGGTGACCTCGTTCAGCACGCCCTTCAGCCGCTCCTCGAACTCGCCGCGATACTTCGCGCCGGCGATGAGCGAGCCCATGTCGAGGCTGAGCAGCTTCTTGTCCTGCAGGCTCTCGGGCACGTCGCCGTTGACGATGCGCATCGCGAGGCCCTCGGCGATGGCGGTCTTGCCGACGCCGGGCTCGCCGATCAGGACGGGGTTGTTCTTGGTGCGGCGGGAGAGGACCTGCACGCAGCGGCGGATCTCCTCGTCGCGGCCGATGACCGGGTCGATCTTGCCCTCGCGGGCCGCCTCGGTCAGGTCGCGGGCGTATTTCTTGAGGGCCTCGAACTGGTCCTCGGCGCCGGCGCTGTCGGCGGTGCGTCCCTTGCGCATGTCCTCGATGGCCTTGTTGAGGGCCTGGGCGGTGACGCCGCCGTCGGCCAGCGCCTTGGAGGCGTCGGATTTCTGGATGGCGAGCGCGGTCAGCAGGCGCTCGACGGTGACGAAGCTGTCGGAGGCCTTCTTGGCCAGCTGCTCGGCCTGGTCGACCACCTGGGCGAAGGACTGGTCGAGATAGACCTGCCCGCCCTGCACCTTGGGCAGCTTGGCGACCGAGAGGTCGTTCGCCGCGCGCACCTTCTGCGCGTCGCCGCCCGCGCGCCCGATCAGGGCGGTGGCGAAGCCCTGGTCGTCGTCGAGCAGGGCCTTGAGAAGGTGGTCGGGGGTGAGCCGCTGATGGCTCTCGCGCATCGCGATGGTCTGGGCCGCCTGGACGAACCCGCGTGCGCGGTCGGTGAACTTTTCCAAGTTCATGCTCGCTCTCCTTTCAGCGCCGCGTCAGGGCGCCCTCGGAGAGGCCCGCCCGGCCCGGCCTGTGATATGGATCGGACCGCCCGCAAGGCACGCCCCGATTTCGGTTTCGATATGGGCGGCGCCGGGGGGCCTCACAAGACCTTGAGCTTGCGGTTTCGCGCCGGCGCGCGTATCGCCGGGGAACCCCGTCAGACCGATGATCCAAGGAGCCGCGCCATGTCCGTCGCCCCCTTCCCCGCGCGCAAACCCGCGACCGGCGCGGACCCGCGCGACCGCCTGATCGTAGCGCTCGACGTGTCCGACGGGGCGACCGCCATGCAGCTCGCCGAGCGGCTGGGCGAGAACGTGACCTTCTACAAGATCGGGCTGGGAATGCTGACCACCGGCGGGCTGGCGGCGGCGATGGAGCTCAAGGACCAGGGCAAGCGCGTGTTCCTGGACATGAAGCTCTTCGACATCCCCGCCACGATCGAGCACGCGGTGAGGCGGCTGGCGGCCTTCGACCTCGATTTCCTGACCGTGCATGGCGACCCCAGCGTGGTGAAGGCCGCCGCCGCCGGCGCCGCGGGCACGGGGATGAAGATCCTGGGCGTCACGGTGCTGACCTCGTCCGACCGCGGCGACCTCGACGCGGCGCTGATCCGGGCGGGCGACGTCTCCGAGCTGGTGGCCGAGCGCGCGGCCCGGGCCTGGGAGGCGGGGGCCGACGGGGTCATCGCCTCGGCCCAGGAGGCGGCGGCGCTGCGGGCCCTGCCCGAGAGCATGGGAAAACTGATCGTGACGCCGGGAATCCGGCCGGCGGGGGCGTCGGTCGACGACCAGAAGCGGATCTCGACGCCGGGCGCGGCGGTCGGCGCGGGGGCGGATCATATCGTCGTCGGCCGGCCCGTGTGGCAGGCGAGCGACCCGGCCGCGGCCGCGCGCGCCATCCAGGCGGAACTGCCCTGAGGCGAGCGGAGCCTCGCGAGACGGGGCTCGCTCGGGGCTGCGCTTCGCGCGGAAGGCCGCTCCGGACTCACCAGGGAACAAGGCCGCGCCTGTTCCCCGGATCCGTCCATCGCTGAAGATGCCTGAGCGACTCGGCCGGAGGGGTCAAGGACAAGCCGCGCTTTGCGCGGTCGCTTCGCGATCCTTGACCCCTCCGGCCGAGTCGCTCTGATCGGCATCAGCGATGGACGGCTCCGGGGAACAGGCGCTCCGCGGGCGTGGTCGGCGTCGCGCCGGGCGCTCAGCCGGCCAGGGCGGCCTGGAATTCGCGCCATTCGCCCGCAGACATGCCGCTGTTCTCCTGGGTGACCGTCTCTCCGGCCAGCATCCGGCGCAGGCAGGACATCGCCGAGGAGGAGAACTGCACGGCCCCGAGGCGGTATTCCTCGAAGGCCTCGTAGGCCGCGGGGACCCAGGCCTTGGCGATCTCGCACATCGCGTCCGCGTAGACGCGGATCTCGTACTGCGCGTGCGGGTCGGCGCGCAGGCGCAGGAAGTGGAAGAGGTTGTGCAGGTCGATCTTCCAGTACCACTGCGTGTAGACGTTCGAGGTCAGGTTCATCCGCGCGAGCTCGCGCGCGAGGCCGGCGCGGCCCTCGTCCGCCGGCGCGCCGTCCGGCCCCTCGTTCAGCATCCACTGGTAGTTGTCGTAGCCGCGGGTCGAATCCTCGCGCAGCAGGCGCAGCACCGTCTCAGCCTCCTCCCCCTGCAGGACCGAGCCGCGGCCCTGGCGGTTGGACCGGCTCTGGGCGGCGAGCTGCTCGGGCTGGGGGATGTAGAACTCCCGGTCCAGGATCGAGTAGCGGGCGGAGTATTCGTTCACGTTCGCGGTGCGGTGACGGATCCACTGGCGGGCCACGAAGATCGGCAGCTTCACGTGCAGCTTGATCTCGCACATCTCGAACGGCGTGGAGTGCCAGTGGCGCATCAGGTAGCGGATCAGCCCGCGGTCGTCGCGCGCCTTGCGGGTGCCGGCGCCGTAGCTGACGCGCGCCGCCTGGACGATGGCCGCGTCGTCGCCCATGTAGTCGACCACCCGCACGAAGCCGTGGTCCAGCACCGGGATCGCGGAATAGAGCAGCGCCTCGATCCCCTCGGACACCGGGCGCAGCGTCGGGCGGGTTTCGGCCCGCGCGGCGTCGATTTCGGCCTGTTGTTCCGGGCTGAGCGTCATAAGTTGTCCCCGAGGCATAACGAGCGGCGCTCGGCGCGAGCCGAGTCGCAACCATCCATATCTGGTGCCCAAGACAGAAGGAACCCCCAGATGCAGATCAAATACCTCCACACCATGGTCCGCGTTAAGGATATAGAAGCCTCGAAGGCGTTCTACTGCGACCTGCTGGGCCTGACGGAGGTGCGCCGCATCGACAACGAGGCCGGCAAGTTCACCCTCGTGTTCCTGGCCGCCCCGGGGCAGGAGGACGTCGCGGTCGAACTGACCTACAACTGGGGATCGGACGAGGATTACGGCTCCGGCCGCAACTTCGGCCACCTCGCCTACGAGGTCGAGGACATCTACGCCATGTGCGAGAAACTGCAGGCCGCCGGCGTGACCATCAACCGCCCCCCGCGCGAGGGTCGGATGGCCTTCGTCAAAAGCCCCGACGGCGTCTCCATCGAGCTGCTGCAGATGGGCGACGCCAAGCCGGTCCAGGAGCCCTGGGCCAGCATGGAGAACACCGGAACCTGGTGACCTGCCGATGACATGCGCGCCCCTTCGCCTCGCCGCCCTCCGCCCCGTCGCCAGACGGGGGACGCCGCTCGGCCGCGGACCCGGGCGGGCGAGGCGAAGAAGGGGCGCCGCGGCGCTCGCGGCGCTCGCCGCGGGCGCCTGGATGTTCGGGGCGGGGCCGGCCTCGGCCGCGTGCGCGCTGGGGCTGGCGCTGGCGCTGGACGTCTCCTCCTCGGTGGACGAGGGGGAATATGCGCTGCAGTCCCAGGGCCTCGCCGACGCGCTGGAGGATCCGGACGTCAAGGAGGCGCTGCTCGACCCCGGCACGGGGGAGGTGCGGATCGCCGTCTACGAATGGTCCGGGCGCTGGCAGCACGCGCTGGTCGCCGACTGGCGGCCGATGACCAGCCCGCAGGCCATCGACGCGCTGGCGGCCCGGGTGCGGACCGCGGCGCGCAGCCACTCCGACTATCCCACCGCGCTCGGCCACGCGATCGGCTTCGCCGCCCGCCTGCTGGAGGACGTGCGGGATTGCGAGCGGCGGGTGCTCGACGTCTCCGGCGACGGCGCCAACAACGACGGCTACGAGCCGACGACCGCCTATTCCAGCTTCCCGATGGACGACGTGACGGTGAACGCGCTGGTCGTCGGCGGCGTCGCCCGCCCGCAGCTGGTGCGCTATTTCGAGACGATGGTGATCCGCGGCGTCGGCGCCTTCACCGAGGTCGCCGAGGACTACGGCGACTACGCCCGCGCCATGAAGCGCAAGCTGCTGCGCGAGATCCGCCCCCCCATGGCGATCGGCGCGCTGGAAGCCCCGACGCCCGAGATGCAACCGCCCGGCTGAGGCGGAACAAGAGACCCGAGGGAGAGCCCATGCAGGACGCGCCCCCCGCGCCCGACGCCCCGCCGCGGACCGGCGAGTCCTTTCATCTCCACGGACTGCACGTGGACCTGCACGGCCCGCGGGAGGAGACGCAGGCGCCGCCCCTCCTCCTGATCCACGGCTTCATGGCGAGCCGCGCCCAGTGGCATGGCAACGTCGAGCGCCTCTCGCGCCGGCGCCGGGTGGCGGTGGTGGAGCTGCTGGGCCACGGCCGCGCCCACGCCCCCGCCGACCCCGAGGCCTATACGATCCCGCGCTACGTCGAGACGCTGGAGGCGCTGCGCGAACGGCTGGGCGTGCGCCGCTGGCATGTCTGCGGGCAGAGCCTGGGGGCCGGGATCTCGGTCGCCTACGTGCTGGCGAAGCCCGGGGCGGCGATCGCGCAGGCCTTCACCAACTCCGGCGCGGTGATGACCCGCCCCGACGACGCGGCGAAGGTGCGGGAGCGGCGCGCGACCGCCGCCCAGATCCGCGCCGGCGGCCGCGCGAAGCTGCCGGAGGCGCGCGTCCATCCCGCCCGGGCCACCCGCTACCCGCCCGAGACCAAGGCCCGGCTGATGGCCGACGCCGCGCTGCTGGACCCCGAGGCGATGGCCCGCGCCATGGAGATCACCGTGGCCGGAACCGCCGCCATGCACCGGCTGCACGAGCTGCGCCTGCCCACGCTGCTGATCAACGGCCGCTGGGAGAAGCGCTTCCAGGCCCACCTGCCCGCGCTCCGCGCCGGCATCCCGCACCTGGAGGTGGTGGACCTGGAGGGCGGCCACTCGATCAACGCCGAGCAGCCGGAGGGGTTCGACAACGCCCTCGAGGCGTTCCTCGACCGTCACCCGGGGCCCTGATGCGGCTCGGCGACGACGACCTCGCCCGCCTGCGCGCGGCCCTGGCCGGCCGGCCGCCCGGAGAGTTCCACCTGCCCGAGATCTGGGGCGAGGACTGGGGCCGGCTGTGGATCGGGGAGCGGGTGCAGGCGGGCCACGCCTTCCTCGACGCGGTGCGCGCCGGGCGGCTGGCGGGGGTCGAGGACACGGGGCGCAAGGCCGGGGGCGGGCGGGTCTACGCCTGGCGGGGCGGGTAGCGCCCCCCTCCCGCGGCGCGCGGCCGGCCGGCGGCGGGAGGCCCCGGGTCGAGCCCGGGGCGCCTGCGGGGCCGGCCGGGCCGCCGGAAAGACCCGTCGTCGCGCCGGCCCCATATCTCGCGGTTTTTGCGCTGCACCCGTCCAGATGCGGGCCATGCCGCCACGCCGCCCATTGAATTCCCGCCCCGGCGCGCGCGATACTGCGCGCTCAACGAACACGAACCGAGCAGGACCCCCGCCATGGCCGAGCCCGCGCGCAAGACCGCCGGCAAGACTGCGGGCGAAGATCTCTTCGCCTCCAACGACGCCGCCGAGTCCTACGACGCCTCCTCGATCGAGGTGCTCGAGGGGCTGGAGCCGGTCCGCAAGCGCCCCGGCATGTATGTGGGCGGCACCGACGAGCGCGCGCTGCACCACCTGGTCGCCGAGGTGCTGGACAACTCGATGGACGAGGCGGTGGCCGGCCACGCCTCCCGGATCGAGATGGAGCTCGCCGCCGACGGGACCTGCACCATCCGCGACAACGGCCGCGGCATCCCCGTTGACCCCCACCCCCGCTTCCCCGACAAGTCGGCGCTGGAGGTGATCCTGTGCACGCTCCACGCCGGCGGCAAGTTCGGCGGCAAGGCCTACCAGACCTCGGGCGGTCTGCACGGGGTGGGCATCTCGGTGGTGAACGCGCTGTCGGACGCGGTGACGGTCGAGGTGGCGCGCAACAAGATCCTGTGGCGGCAGTCCTTCTCGAAGGGCAAGCCGCTGGGCCCGGTGGAGCAGGCCGGCCAGGCCCCCAACCGCCGCGGCACCACCGTCAGCTTCCACCCGGACCCCGAGATCTTCGGCCCCCGCGCCATGCTGAAACCGGCGCGGCTGATGAAGATGGCGCGCTCGAAGGCCTATCTGTTCTCCGGCGTCGAGATCCGCTGGAAATGCGATCCCGCCCTGCTGAAGGACGGCGACGACACGCCGGCGGAGGCCACGTTCCACTTCCCCGGCGGCCTCGCCGACTACCTCGCCGAAAGCCTCGCGGGCGCGCCCTGCTGCGCCGACCAGCCTTTCGCGGGCAAGGTGGATTTCGTCGAGAAATACGGCGCGGACACCGCCGGCTCCGTCGAATGGGCGGTGAACTGGACGCCGGCGCGCGACGGCTTCGTCTCCTCCTACTGCAACACGGTCCCCACGCCCGAGGGCGGCACCCATGAGCAGGGCTTCTGGGCCGCCGTGCTCAAGGGCCTGCGCGCCTATGGCGAGCTCGCCTCGGTGAAGAAGGCCGCGATGCTGACGCGCGAGGACGTGCAGGGCGCCGCCTGCGCGATGATCTCGATCTTCATCCGGGAACCCGAGTTCGTCGGCCAGACCAAGGACCGCCTCGCCACCACCGAAGCGGCCCGCCTCGCCGAGGGCGCCGTGCGCGACCGCTTCGACACCTGGCTCGCCGCCGACCCCAAGCGGGCCGGCGCGATCCTCGACTTCGCCCTGCTGCGCGCCGAGGAGCGCGTGCGCCGCCGGCAGGAGAAGGAGACGCAGCGCAAGACCGCCACCAAGAAGCTGCGCCTTCCGGGCAAGCTCGCGGACTGTTCCGACAGCGCGCGCAACAACTCCGAGATCTTCCTGGTGGAGGGCGACAGCGCGGGCGGCTCGGCCAAGCAGGCGCGCAACCGCAAGACCCAGGCCGTGCTGCCGCTGCGGGGCAAGATCCTCAACGTGGCCAACGCCTCCGTCGAGAAGCTGGCCCAGAACCAGGAGCTCCAGGACCTCTGCCAGGCGCTCGGCGTCAACCCGGGCTCGCGCTTCAACCTCGAGGATCTGCGCTACGAGCGGGTCATCATCATGACCGACGCCGACGTCGACGGCGCGCATATCGCGTCTCTGCTGATGACCTTCTTCTTCCGCCAGATGCGCCCGCTGGTCGATGCGGGCAGGCTGTTCCTGGCCGCGCCGCCCCTCTACCGGATGACGCAGGGTGGCCGCACCCTCTACGCCCGCGACGACGCCCACCGCGAGGAGCTGATCGAGACGGTCTTCTCCAAGGGCCGCGGCAAGGTCGAGGTCGGCCGCTTCAAGGGCCTGGGCGAGATGATGCCGCGGCAGCTGAAGGAGACCACGATGGACCCGACCACCCGGACCCTGATCCGGGTGACCATCGACGAGGACGAGCCCGGCGAGCAGGGCGAGACCTCGGCCCTGGTGGAACGCCTGATGGGCCGCAAGGCCGAGCTGCGCTTCCAGTTCATCCAGGAGAACGCCCGCTTCGCGGAAGACCTGGATGTCTGATCCCCGCCCCGCCCCGCGCCGCCGGCGGCGCAGGCTGGCCGCCGCGCTGCTGGCGACGGCGGCGATGGGCGGGGCGACGGCGGCCTGCGACGGCGAATCGGGCGACGTCGCGGTGTTCGGCATCGAGCTGAGCCCGGAATACGACCCCTCGCTGCTCCGCCCCGGGCGGGTGGCGGTCGAGGCGCACAACGCGCCCCTGCCCGAAATGACCCCCGCCGAGGTGGCGGGCCTGTTCCGCCTCCCCGAGGGCCTGCCCGAGGCGCTGGACCTGCCGGCCGTCGCGCCCGGCGGCTGGGCGCGCTCGGAGCACGGGCGCCTGCTCCGGCTCGCGATCGTGTTCAACGCCGACCCGCCGCCCGAGGGGAACGCGCTCTGCGCCGCCGAGGCGCCGATCGCCGCGCCCCCGCCGCTCGACGACCGATACGAGGCGATGCTGGCCCTGTGCCTGCGCGACCAGGCGCTGGCCGAGGGGCGGATCCGCGCCCGTCGCTCGGGCGCGCTCGATGCGGAATGGGCGGCGCAGACCCTGGCCGAGCTGCTGGCCGCCGTGCTGCGCCCCGACGGCGCCGCGCCCGAGACGCCGGGCGGCGCATCCCCCCGGCCTCCGCAGGAAGGAGATCCCGACGATGCCCCGACGTGAGGCCCGCACCCTGGCGCCCGTCGCCCTCGCCGCGCTGCTGGCCCTGGCCGGCTGCGCCGGACAGCCCGGCGCGGAGGGCTACACCTCGGTCACCACGCCGATGCACGACACCGCCTACGACCCGCGGCAGATCTTCAACGGCGTGCCGATGCCGCTCGAGGTGCACGGGACCCCGCCGGACGGCGCCTCGCCCGCGCAGGTCGCCGCCGGCATGACCCTGCCCGCGCGCTTCGGCTCCAGCCCCTTCGAGCTGGGCGAGAACCTGCGCGAGGAGACGCGGGTGGTGATCGCCTTCGCCCCGGCCAACAGGCTCGACGGCTGCCGGGGCCCGGCCTCGACCGGGGCCGGGCGCGCCGACGGGGCGCTGGAGGCGCTGATCGCCTACTGCCGCGGCCGGCGCGAGCTGAGCTCGGTCCTGGTGCGCAGCACCGCCACCCGCGGACCCGGCGACGCCGGCTTCGCGAAGGCGATGAACCAGGCCTTCCTCACCCTGCTGCCCAACCGCGGCCCCGACGAGCAGGGCGAGCGCCGCCGCCGCCGCTGAGCCCCGCCACCTCCCCCGACGGGCGGCGGCGCCCGGTCGAGACCCGGCAAGGCGTGGCGAATTGCCACTGTAGAGTTGCCGTAGGGGCGAAACCGACCGATCATCTCCCCGGACCGTGCCGTCGGCGAGCGCGAAGACCCATTCGCCCGCCGCGCCCCTTCCTCGGCCTGGTCGCACAGGGTCGCCGCTCGGCGACCTCCTGAGGGATCAGGTCGTCCCGAAGGCGGCTTCAACTCGCCAATACCCGCAGGGCGTCGGCCGGGCGCCCCGACGTGCACGCATGATCGACCCGAAGCGAAATCCAGGCGCGCGCCGCGACGGGGGACCCGCCCAGCCGGCTCCGCCCCCGCGCCCGGCGCGCCTCCGCGCCCCCGAGGCGCGGTCATGAGCGACGGCGCCGGCATCGGCGACGTGGGAGACGGCGGCGGCGGCGGCGGCGGGCGCGCGCTCGCCCAGGCGGCCGCGGCTCTGCTGGGGGCGCGGGCCGTGCGCTGGCGGCGGCTGCCGGGGGGCGACCTCAGCCGCGTGGTGTTCGCCGAGCTCGACGACGGACGCGAGATCGTGGCCAAGACCGGCCCCGCCCCCCCGACCGAGGCGCGGATGCTCGACGCCCTGCGCGCCGCCGGCGCGCCGACGCCGCGGGTGCTCGCCGCTTCCGCGGCGGTGCTGGCGCTGGAGAGCCTGCCGGAGTCGGGCGCCATCTCCGCCGCCGGCTGGCGGGAGCTGGGCGAGATCCTGCGCCGGGTGCACGAGACGCCCGGCCCCGCCTACGGCTGGCCCGAGCCCTACGCCTTCGGCGACGTCGCGATCCCCGGCAACGCCGACCCCGCGCTCGACTGGCCGGGGTTCTGGGGGGAGCTGCGGCTGCTCTCGGAGGTCGACCGCCTGCCCGCCGCCCTCGCCCGGCGGCTGGAGCGGCTGGCCGCCGACCTGCCCAACCGCCTGCCCGCCCGTCCCCTGCCCGGCCTGCGCCACGGCGACCTGTGGAGCGGCAACCTGCTGATCCACGGCGGCCGGCCGGTCGGGCTGGTCGACCCCGCCTGCGCCTATGGCGACGGCGAGGCGGACCTGGCGATGCTGACCCTGTTCGGCGCCCCCGGCCCCAGCTTCGTCGAGGGCTACGGCCCGCTGGAGCCCGGCGCCGCGGCGCGCCGGCCGATCTACCAGCTCTGGCCCGCCATCGTGCACCTGCGCCTGTTCGGCGGCGGCTACCGCGGCCTGGTCGAGGGGCTGCTCGACCAGGCGGGCGCCTAGCGCATCCGCCGCTTGATCGCGCGCATCAGCAGCCAGACCCCCGCGAAGACCGCGAGCGCGAGGCCGGAGAAGAGCCACCCCTTCTCCACCCCCGCGGCGCTCGCGGCCGGGGTCAGCAGGTAGCCCAGCAGGCTGACCGCGTAATAGGCGATGGCCACCACCGACAGCCCCTCGACCGTGTGCTGCAGGCGCAGCTGCAGGTCCGCCCGCCGGTCCATCGAGGCGAGCAGCGCCTGGTTCTGGGCGGATCGCTCGACGTCCACCCGGGTGCGCAGCAGCTCGGCGGCGCGGGCGGCGCGGCCGGCCATCTGCTCGATCCGGCGGTCGGCGGAATGGGCGGTGCGCATGGCCGGGTCGAAGCGGCGCTGCATGAATTCGCCGAACGTCTGGCGGCCGCGGAAGCGATCCTCGCGCAGCGCCTCGATGCGCTGGGCCACGATCGCCTCGTAGGCCCAGGTGGCGCCGAAACGAAACGAGTGGCGGGCGGCCAGCGCCTCCAGCTCCGCCGAGATGCCCAGCAGGTCGTGCAGCGTCTCCTCGGCGCCCTTGCCGTCCTGGGACATCGAGGCGACCAGCGCCGACAGCCGCGGATCCAGCGCGTTCAGCGTCGCCGTCAGCTCCCGCGCCCGGGCGAGGCCGAGCATGGCCATGGCGCGGTAGATCTCGATCTCGACGACCTGATGGACGATGCGGCCCACCCGCCGCTCGCCCACCCCTTCGCGCACGAAGACCGCGACGCGCATGAAGCCGGCGGGGTCGAGACGAAAGTCGCTCGCCACCGCCGCGTCCCCGCCCAGCGCCCAGGAGACGGCGAGGCTGTCGGGGCTGAGCCAGTCCTCGAGCCGCGCGACCACGCCCGCCTCGCCGTCCTCGGGCAGCGCCTCGACGCGCACCTGCACGGCGGCGATGCGCCGGCCGGGGGCGGCCTCCTGCCAGGCGGTCGGAAAGACCTCGGCGTCGGCGGGGTCGAAGGCGCGGGCGGAGGGGCCGTCGGTGAAGGCGGCGTAGGTGACGAACTCGGTATGGCTCTCCCATTTCAGGGTGGCGCGGCCCATCTGCGTCGTGAAATGCCCCACCCCGTCGGCCGGCGACTGGCCGCCCTGGGCCGCCACCAGCGCGCGCAGCTGGGCGATGTCGCCCGCCCGGTCGCGCTGCGCCGCGTCCGCCGGCGGCAGCAGCGCCAGATACACGGCCCGGCAGGGCGCGCGCAGCGTCGGGAACGGGCGCGCGTGCAGCTCGTTCACCATCTCCTGGCGTCTCGGGTGATCCTCGGCCATCGCTGCCTCCGGTCGGCTCGCACTCTCGCGCAATAATCTTGCGCAAACGCCGCTGCGCAATGAGGCGAATTGCGCGCACCTGCTGCCGCTTCCCCGCGGAGCCAGCCGGCGCTAGGGTCTGGGCCGAGGAGGATCGCCATGGCCAGCGCGACGCCCAAGGGCCCGGAGCCGGTCGCCGGCGGACTGACGGACGCGGCCTGGATGGACGTGCTCCACGCCGTCGACCGCACCTACGCCGAACTCGTCGACTACCAGGAGCAGCTCGAGCGCCAGAACGCCGAGACCGCGATGCTGCGCCGGTTCATGGAATCGGTGCTGGGCTCCGTCTCCGACGCGCTGATCGTGGTGGACCGCCAGGGCCGGGTGGAGGAGGCGAGCCGCTCGCTCTCCGTCCTGCTGGGCCGCGAGCGGGCCGAGACCCTGGGCCGGCCCCTCGCCGACCTGCTGCCGCAGGCGAGCCGCGCCCCGCTGGCGGAGGTGGTCGAGCGGGTGATCGCCGCCCGCCGCCCCGACACGGCGGAGGCGGACCTGCTGACCTCGGACGGGCCCGCGCCCTTCGAATTCTCGGTCACCCCGCGCCTCGACGAGCGCGGCCGCGGCGTCGGCGCGGTGCTGACCGGCCGCCCGCTGGGCGAGCTGCGCCGGGCCTATGCGGAGCTGGAGGAGTCCCACCGCCAGATGCAGCTCACCCAGGCCCACCTGGTGCGCTCGGAGAAGCTGGCGTCGCTCGGCCGCCTGCTGGCCGGGGTGGCGCATGAGCTCAACAACCCCATCAGCTTCGTCTACGCCAACGCCCATGCCCTGGAAAAATACGCCACCCGCTTCGAGACCTATTTCGAGCGCGTGCAGGCCGGCGCCGGGCGCGAGGAGCTGATCGCGCTGCGCGCCGAACTCAGGCTCGACCGGGAGCTGCGCAACCTGCGCTCCGCCATCCAGGGCGCGCGCGACGGGGCCGAGCGGGTGCGCGACATCGTGGCGGACCTGCGCCGCCTGTCGGCCGACGGAGCCGGCGAGCGCACGCTCTTCGACCTCGCCGACACCGCGCGCACCGCCGTCGCCTGGGTCGAGCGCGGCGTGCGCCCGGGCGCGGCCGCGGTGTTCGAGGCCGACGGGCCGGTCCCGGCGCTCGGCCGCGCCGGCCACATCCAGCAGGTGGTGATGAACCTCGTGCAGAACGCCTTCGACGCGGCCGGCTCGGGCGCGGTGCGGGTGCGCGTCCGCGCCGAGGGCGACCGCGCGGTCCTCGAGGTCTCCGACGACGGCCCCGGCGTGCCCGCGGAGCTCCAGCACGCCATCTTCGACCCGTTCTTCACCACCAAGGCGGTGGGCAAGGGCACGGGCCTCGGCCTCGCGATCTCCGCCAAGATCGCCGAGGAGCATGGGGGGCGCCTGTCGCTGGAGCCGTCCGAGCATGGCGCCCGCTTCCGCCTCGACCTGCCCGCCCGCGCCGACGTCGCCGGAGACGCCCCATGAACCTCCTCTGGCTCCAGTCCGCCGGCTGCGGCGGCTGCACCATGTCGCTGCTCTGCGCCGAGGGGCCCAACGCGCTGGAGCTGCTGGAGGGGGCGGGGATCGACCTTCTCTGGCACCCCACCGTCAGCCAGGCCTCCGGCCACGAGGTGCGCGAGCTGCTCGCGAAGATCCTGGCCGAAGACGTCCCGCTGGACCTCCTCTGCGTCGAGGGCGCCATTCCGCGGGGGCCGCGGGGCACCGGGCGCTATCACATGCTGGCGGGCACCGGCCGGCCGATGCTGGACTGGGTGCGCGACCTCTCGGCCGTCGCCCGCCACGTGGTGGCCGTGGGGACCTGCGCGACCTACGGGGGCATGACCACGGCGGGCGAGAACCCCTCCGACTCCGCCGGGCTGCAATACGAGGGGCGCCTGAGGGGCGGCATTCTGCCCGCCGATTTCCGCGGCCGCGGCGGCCTGCCGGTGATCAACGTCGCCGGCTGCCCCACCCATCCCGACTGGGTGACCGAGACCCTGCTGATGCTGGCCCAGGACGCGCTGGGCGAGGCCGACCTCGACGCCCTCGCCCGCCCCCTGTTCTATGCCGAGCACCTGGTCCACCACGGCTGCTCGCGCAACGAGTTCTACGAATACAAGGCCAGCGCCGAGCGGCTCTCCGACCTCGGCTGCATGATGGAGCATCTGGGCTGCGTCGGCACCCAGGCCGTGGGCGACTGCAACATCCGCCCCTGGAACGGGCTGGGCTCCTGCACCTCCGGCGGCTATCCCTGCATCGCCTGCACCGCGCCGGAGTTCGAGGAACCCCGCCACGCCTTCACCGAGACCCCGAAAGTGGCCGGCATCCCCGTCGGCCTGCCCTCGG
Source organism: Albimonas pacifica (assembly GCF_900113695.1). Classification (GTDB taxonomy): domain Bacteria; phylum Pseudomonadota; class Alphaproteobacteria; order Rhodobacterales; family Rhodobacteraceae; genus Albimonas; species Albimonas pacifica. Next base: position 16,306 of record NZ_FOQH01000007.1, read on the forward strand.
ACATGCCGAAAGCCTGGTTCATGGCGCTGGCCTCGCTCTCCAAGGCCGCGACGCCGAAGCGGATCGCCGCCAACGCCACCGCCGACCGCATCGCCGTGCCGCCGACCCTGCGGGGCCGCAAGCCGTGACCACGCTGCTCGCCGGACCGTTCAACCGGGTCGAGGGCGACCTGGAGATATGGCTCGACATCGCCGACGGCCGGGTGACGGCGGCCCGGGTGAACTCGCCCCTCTACCGCGGGTTCGAGCGGATGCTGATCGGCAAGGACCCGCGCGACGCGCTGACCATCACGCCGCGGATCTGCGGGATCTGCTCGATCAGCCAGTCCGCCGCCGCCGCCCTGGCGCTGGCGGATCTGGCGGGGGCCGAGCCCGCCCCGATGGGCGCCCAGGCCGCCCGCCTGCTGCACGCGGTCGAGAACGTCTCCGACCACCTGACCCATTTCAACGTCTTCTTCATGCCGGACTTCGCCCGGCCCGACTACGACGCCCGCCCCTGGCATCCGCGAGCGGTCGAGCGCTTCACGGCCGCCCAGGGGGGGGCCGTGCGCGCGGCGATCGAGGCCCGCGCCCGCCTCATCCACATCGTCGGCCTGCTGGGCGGCAAGTGGCCCCACACGCTCGCCATCCAGCCCGGCGGCGTCACCCGCGCGCCGACGCTGCGCGACCGCATCCGCATCGAGGCCGACCTGCGCGCCTTCCGCCGATACCTCGAAACCCAGCTCTTCGGCGCCGAGATCGAGGCTTTCGCCGCCCTCTCCACGCCGGACGAGCTTGCCGACTGGTCCACCGGCGACGCCGCCCTGTTCCTGGAGATCGCCGAGGATCTGGCGCTGGCCGACCTCGGCCGCGGCGGGGGCCGGTTCCTCTCCTTCGGCGCCTACCCCGGCCCCGACGGCCCGGCCTTCGCCCGCGGAACCTGGACGCCCGAGGGTCCGGCCCCCCTGGACCCCTCCCGGATCGTCGAGGACGTGTCCCACGCCTGGATGCTCGGCCCCGCCGCCCACCCCTCCGCCGGCGAGACCACCCCCGACGAGGAGATGCGCGCCTCCGCCTATTCCTGGTGCAAGGCCCCCCGCCTCGCCGGCCGGCCCTACGAGACCGGCGCCCTCGCCCGCCAGGCCGTCCACGGCCACCCGCTGGCCCGCGCCCTCGCGGCCCAAGGCGGAGACGTCCACGCCCGCGTCGCCGGCCGCCTGCTGGAGATCGCCCTCACCCAGCTGCTGATGGAGGACTGGGCCCGCCGCCTCGACCCCGCCGCCCCCTGCATGCGCGCCGTCCGCCTGCCGGACGAGGGCGAGGGCGCGGGCCTTCTCGAGGCCGCCCGCGGCGCGCTCGGCCACTGGATCCGCGTCGAGGGCGGCCGCATCGCCGGCTACCAGATCGTCGCCCCGACCACCTGGAATTTCTCGCCGCGCGACGCCTCCGGCGCCCCCGGCCCCTGCGAGGCCGCCCTCGTCGGCGCCCCGGCGCCCGCGGACCAGCCCACGCCGCTCGCCGTCCAGCACGTGGTCCGCAGCTTCGACCCCTGCATGGTCTGCACGGTCCACTAGGGTGGAGAGCCGCCGCATCCGCGTCCGCGGCCAGGTGCAGGGCGTCGGCTTCCGCCCGTTCGTCTGGCAGCTCGCCCGCCGGCACGGCGTCTCCGGCGAGGTGCTCAACGACCCCGAGGGCGTGCTGATCCTCGCCGCCGGCCCCGCCCTCGACGCCTTCGAGGCCGCCCTGCGCGCCGAGGCCCCGCCGCTCGCCCGCGTCGACGCCATCGAAAGCGCCCCGCACGGCTTCGCCGCCCCTCCCGAGGGCTTCCGCATCGCCCCCAGCCGCGGCGCCGGGGCCGAGACCCGCGTCGCCCCCGACGCCGCAACCTGCCCGGCGTGCCTTGCGGAAATCCGCTCCCCCGGACGCCGGCAGGGCTACGCCTTCGCCAACTGCACCCACTGCGGCCCGCGCTTCACGATCCTGCGCGCGCTGCCCTACGATCGCGCGAAGACCACCATGGCGGCCTTCCCGATGTGCCCCGCCTGCCGGGCCGAATACGAAGACCCCGCCGACCGCCGCTTCCACGCCCAACCCATCGCCTGCCCCGACTGCGGCCCCCGCCTGACGCTGGAGGTCGAGGGCCGCCCTCTCCCCGGCGACCCCATCGCCGAAACCGCCCGCCTTCTTCGCGAGGGCCGCATCGTCGCCATCAAGGCGTTGGGAGGCTTCCACCTGGCCTGCGACGCCGCCAACCCGGCCGCCCTCCGCACCCTGCGGGAGCGCAAACGCCGCCCTGCAAAACCCTTCGCCCTGATGGGCCCGCTGGAGACCATCCGCCGCCACGCGCATGTCTCCGAGGCCGAGGCGGAGCTGCTGATGGACCCGGCCGCGCCCGTGGTCCTGCTCTCGACCCTGGGCGACGGCCTCGCCCCCCTGCCGGCGGCGGTCGCGCCCGGCATGTCGAGCCTCGGCTGGATGCTGCCCGCGACGCCGCTGCACCACCTGCTGCTGGACGCCTTCGGGGGCCCGCTGGTGATGACCTCCGGCAATCTCTCGGGCGAGCCGCAGGCGATCGGCGACGCCGAGGCGCGCGAGACGCTGGGCGCCATCGCCGACGCCTTCCTGCTGCATGACCGCGAGATCGCGCGCCGCCTCGACGACGGGGTGGAGCGGATGACGGCGCTCGGCCCCATGACCCTGCGCCGCGCCCGCGGCCGGGCGCCCGGCACGCTGCCGCTGCCGCCGGGGTTCGAGGGGACGCCCCAGGTCCTCGCCTGCGGCGGCCAGCTGAAGTCCGCGATCTGCCTGACCAAGAACGGCCAGGCGCTGCTGAGCCACCATCTCGGCGACCTCGACGACGCGCTGACCTGGGATGAGTTCCGCAGGGCCGACGCCGACATGGCGGCGCTCTTCGACCACCGCCCCGCCGCCATCGGCTGCGACCTGCACCCGGACTTCCGCGCCTCGCGCCACGCCGCGGCGCGGGCGGAGGCGGCGGCGCTCCCCCTGCTCCCCATCCAGCACCACCACGCCCACCTCGCCGCCTGCCTGGGCGAGAACGCGCACCCGCTGGAGGGCGCGCCGGTGGCCGGCATCGTCCTCGACGGCCTGGGGCTGGGCGATGACGGCACGGTCTGGGGCGGGGAACTGCTGCTGGGCGATTACCGGGGCTTCGAGCGCGCAGCCCACCTGCGACCCGCCCCCCTGCCCGGCGGCGACGGCGCGCAGCGGGAGCCGTGGCGCAACCTGCTGGTGCGGCTCGACCAGGCGGGGATGGAGGGGGCGGCGGACGAGATGCTCTCCGCCCACCCCCTCGCGCTGCTGCGCCAGGCGGCTGCGAGGGGCGTGAACGCGCCGCTCTCCTCCTCCGCCGGCCGGCTCTTCGACGCCTTCGCCTCGGCGCTGGAGCTTGTCGAAGGGGCGCAATCCTACGAGGGGGAGGCGGCGATGCGGCTCGAGGCGCTGGCGCTCCGCGCCCCCGCCGAGGCCGCCCGCCCCTACCCGTTCGGCCGGATTGACGACCAGATCGACCCCGCGCCGATGTTCGAGGCCTGGCTGGGGGACCGGGAAACCGGCGCCTCGCCGGCCGCCATGGCGATGCGCTTCCATGCCGGCTTGGCGAGGGCCTTCGCGACGCCCGCCCGCGCGCTGGTGGAAAGCGGCCGCGCCTGCGCCGTGGCGCTGACCGGCGGCTGCTTCCAGAACGCCCTGCTGCTGGAGCTGACGGCGGCGGCGCTGGAGGGGCTCCCGCTGATGGTCCATCGCGCCGTGCCGGCCAACGACGGGGGACTCGCTTTCGGGCAGGCGCTGGTCGCGGCGGCGCGGGCGTTGGGCGGCGGAGCGGAAAGCGGCTGACCACCCGCCGCAGCCGGCCGGTCGCGCCGTGACCGGGCCCGCCGCCGCCGCCACCCGCCGACCCGCAGCCATCCCCCTGATCTCAATAAGAAAACCGCCCCTCCGACGCCATCGCACAAAGCGGCGCGCATCGCGTTGAACCGCCCCCTTCCGCCGCTGCATTCCACGGCATGCGAAACCGCGGCCAGCGCGGGAGTCAGCCAGGGAGGGCGTCTTGGAACCGATCGAGACCTTCTACGAGGTCATGCGCAAGCAGGGGATCACCCGGCGCAGCTTCATCAAGTACTGCTCGCTGACCGCCTCGGCGCTCGGCCTCGGGCCGGCCTTCGTGCCCAGGATCGCCCACGCGATGGAGACCAAGCCCCGCACCCCGGTGATCTGGGTGAACGGGCTGGAGTGCACCTGCTGCTCGGAGTCGTTCATCCGCGGCGCGCATCCGCTGGCGAAAGACGTGGTCCTGTCGATGATCTCGCTGGACTACTCCCACACGCTGATGGCCGCCGCCGGCCACCACGCCGAGGCGGCGCTGGAAGAGACCATCCAGAAATACAAGGGCGAGTACATCCTTGCCGTGGAGGGCAACCCGCCGCTGAACGAGGACGGGATGTTCTGCATCGTCGGCGGCAAGCCCTTCGTCGAGCAGCTGAGGCATGCCGCGAAGGACGCCAAGGCGATCATCTCCTGGGGGGCCTGCGCCTCCTACGGCTGCGTGCAGGCGGCGAAGCCCAACCCCACCCAGGCGACGCCGGTGCACAAGGTCATCACCGACAAGCCGATCATCAAGGTCCCCGGCTGCCCGCCCATCGCCGAGGTGATGACCGGCGTGATCACCTACATGCTGACCTTCGACCGGCTGCCCGAGCTCGACCGCCAGGGGCGGCCCGCGATGTTCTACGGCCAGCGCATCCACGACAAATGCTACCGCCGCCCCCATTTCGACGCCGGCCAGTTCGTCGAGGCCTGGGACGACGAGAACGCGCGCAAGGGCTACTGCCTCTACAAGATGGGCTGCAAGGGCCCGACCACCTACAACGCCTGCTCGACCGTGCGCTGGAACGAGGGGCTGAGCTTCCCGATCCAGGCCGGCCACGGCTGCATCGGCTGCTCGGAGGACGGGTTCTGGGACCAGGGCTCGTTCTATGACCGGGTGACGGACCTGACCCAGTTCGGGGTGGAATCGAACGCCGACCAGGTGGGGATGGCCGCCGCCGGCGTGGTGGGCGCGAGCGTCGCGGTCCATGCCGCCGTCTCCGCCCTCAAGGCCGCCCAGAAGAAAAGCCAGACGAAGCCTAGTGCATCTGGGCCCACCCAGCCCGTGCGGGAGGACGCGTAAGCCATGAACATGACCCCCAACGGCTTCGACCTCGACGCCTCCGGCCGCCGCATCGTCGTGGACCCCGTGACCCGGATCGAGGGCCACATGCGCTGCGAGGTGAACGTCGACGACCAGGGCGTGATCCGCAACGCCGTCTCCACCGGCACCATGTGGCGGGGACTGGAGGTGATCCTCAAGGGCCGCGACCCCCGCGACGCCTGGGCCTTCACCGAGCGGATCTGCGGCGTGTGCACCGGCACCCACGCGCTGACGAGCGTGAGGGCGGTCGAGGATGCGCTGGGGATCACGATCCCCGACAACGCCAACTCGATCCGCAACCTGATGCAGCTGGCGCTGGAGATCCACGACCACGTCGTCCACTTCTACCACCTGCACGCGCTGGACTGGGTGAACCCGGTCAACGCGCTGAAGGCCGACCCCAAGGCGACCTCCGAGCTGCAGCAGAGGGTCGGGCCGAACCACCCGATGTCCTCGCCCGGCTATTTCCGGGACGTGCAGAACCGCCTGAAGAAGTTCGTGGACTCCGGCCAGCTGGGCATCTTCGCCAACGGCTACTGGTCGAACCCCGCCTACCGTCTGCCGCCCGAGGCGGACCTGATGGCGACGACCCACTACCTCGAGGCGCTGGACCTCCAGAAGGAGATCGTGAAGATCCACACGATCTTCGGGGGCAAGAACCCGCACCCGAACTGGCTGGTGGGCGGCGTGCCCTGCCCGATCAACGTCCACTCGACGGGTGCGGTCGGCGCGATCAACATGACCCAGCTGAACCATGTCGGGTCGATCATCGACCAGACCTACGACTTCGTGCAGAACGTCTACATCCCGGACGTCATCGCCATCGGCTCGTTCTACAAGACCTGGCTCTATGGCGGCGGGCTCTCGGGCCAGGCGGTGATGGCCTACGGGGACATCCCCGAGCACGCCAACGATTTTTCCCCCGGCCAGCTGCACCTTCCGCGGGGCGCGATCATCAACGGGAACCTCAACGAGGTCCATGACGTCGACGTCCGCGACCCCGAGCAGGTGCAGGAGTTCGTCGACCACTCCTGGTACGAATACGCCGAGACGGGCCGCGGCCTGCATCCCTGGGACGGCGAGACCTCCCCGAAATACGAGCTGGGGCCGAACGCCAAGGGCACGCGCACCTCGATCGAGGAGATCGACGAGGCCGCCAAGTATTCCTGGATCAAGGCCCCCCGCTGGCGGGGTCACGCGATGGAGGTGGGCCCGCTCGCCCGCTACGTCGTCGGCTACGCCCAGGGGCACGAGGACATCAAGGGCCAGGTCGACGGGCTGCTGCGCGCGCTCGACCTGCCGTTCGAGGCGATCTTCTCCACGCTCGGCCGCACCGCGGCCCGCGCGCTGGAGTCGGAATACTGCGGCCGGCTGCAGAAGCACTTCCTGCAGAAGCTGATCGCCAACATCAGGAACGGCGACGAGAGCACCGCGAACATCGCCAAGTGGGATCCCTCGACCTGGCCGAAGGAGGCCAGGGGCGTGGGCATGACCGAGGCGCCGCGCGGCGCGCTGGGCCACTGGATCAAGGTGAAGGACGGGCGGATCGAGAACTACCAGTGCGTGGTCCCCACCACCTGGAACGGCTCTCCGCGGGACGCCCAGGGCAACATCGGCGCCTTCGAGGCCAGCCTGATGAACACGAAGATGGAACGGCCCGAGGAGCCGGTCGAGATCCTGCGCACCCTGCACAGCTTCGACCCCTGCCTCGCCTGCTCGACCCATGTGATGAGCCCCGAGGGCCAGGAACTGACCACCGTCAAGGTGCGCTGAGGGAGGATGCCCGGATGAAGATCACCAGGACCACGGCCGCCGTCTGGGGTGCGGCCGTCGCCGGGGCGACGGCGGGGGGGCTGTTCCCCGCGTCCGCCGTCGCCCACCCCGGCCACGACGCCGCCTGGGACCACTTCCACGGCCCCGAGGCGCTGCTCTGGCTGGCGCTGGCCGCGGCGCTCGTCGGCGCGGCGGCGCTGCTGGCGCGTCGGGGATGAGGGCGGGACCATGCAGGACCACGTCTCGGCCCACGGCCTTCACGACCTGAGCGAGACCGAGGCGCACGCCGCCTCGGTCCAGACCAGCGTCTACGTCTACGAGGCGCCGGTGCGGATCTGGCACTGGATCAACGCCGCGGCGATCCTGACGCTGTGCCTGACGGGCTATTTCATCGGCTCGCCCCCGCCGTCGATGCAGATCGCCGAGGCGACGCACCAGTTCGTCTTCGGCTACATCCGCTTCGCCCATTTCGCCGCCGGCCTGGTGCTGACGGTGGGCTTCCTGGGCCGGATCTACTGGGCGATCTTCGGCAACCACCATGCCCGGCAGCTGTTCTACGTGCCGGTCTGGAGCGGCCGCTGGTGGCGCGAGGTCGTCTTCGAGATCCGCTGGTATCTGTTCCTCGCCCGCGAGCCGAAGAAATACGTGGGCCACAACCCGCTGGCCCAGCTCGCGATGTTCTTCTTCATCACGCTGGGCGTCAGCTTCATGATCGTCACCGGCCTCGCCCTCTATTCCGAGGGGCTGGGACACGGCTCGATCCTCTACGCGATGTTCGGCTGGGTGTTCGACCTGGCGGGCGGGAACTCCCACGTGGTGCACACCGTCCACCACCTGGGCATGTGGTGGATCGTGATCTTCATGATCGTCCACATCTACGTGGCGATCCGCGAGGACATCATGAGCCGGCAGTCCATCGTCTCGACGATGATTTCGGGCCACCGGACCTTCAAGGACGACCGTCCCGACTGACCTTTCCCTTTCGGCGTCGAAACGGCCCCGCGGGGCCCGGAGCGATCCGGGCCCCGCGTTCGCTTTCCGCTCCGACGGGGAAGCGGCAGGTTCCCTTGCGGACCGCGCGATTCGCCGATCCACGCGCGGGGACGGCGATGGACATCAACTTTCCAACTCATCGCCGAACCGGAAAGAATCCGCACATGCCACCCTCGCCCTCTCAGCCGTTTTCACCATATTTTTCAGTCCGGTAATCCCGTTTCATCGAAACCCTTCCGGAACGGACATTCGGCGGACGACCGTCCCCTCCATCGGTATCTTTCCTTCCAGCCAGATCGGGGAGCGGGAGCCCCGGCAGCCGAGGGAGGAAGAGCGAATGGCGCCGCGAACGCTGGTTCTGGGCATCGGCAACGTGCTCTGGGCCGACGAGGGTTTCGGCGTGCGCTGCGTCGAGCGCCTGGCCGGGCTGTGGTCCTTCGGGCCCGAGGTTCAGCTGCTCGACGGCGGCACCCAGGGCCTCTACCTGCTCCACCACGTCCAGGACGCGCAGGCGCTGATCGTCTTCGACGCCGTGGACTACGGGCTCGCGCCCGGAACCCTGAAGGTGGTCGAGGGCGACGAGGTCCCCGCCTTCATGGGCGCCAAGAAGATGTCCCTCCACCAGACCGGCTTCCAGGAGGTGCTCGCCGCCGCCCAGCTGACCGGCCGCCATCCCGAGACGGTTGTCCTGATCGGCTGCCAGCCCGAGGAGCTGGAGGACTACGGCGGCGGCCTGCGCGCCCCCGTCGCCGCCCAGATCCCCGCTGCGCTGGACGTGGCGCTGGCCTGGCTGCGCCAGCTCGGCCACGACCCGCGCGCGGAGGCCATGCCCGAAAAGGCCCGCGCCGACGCCCTCGCCGCCCCCGCCCTGCGCATGGACGCCTACGAGGGCGGCCGCCCCTCGGCCGAGGCCGCCTGCCGGATTGGGGACGAGCGCTTCCTGCCTTCCCAGGCGCCGCACCCAGCTCTGAAGGCGACCGCCTGATGTGCGTCGGCGTGCCCATGCGGATCCTGTCGCGCGAGGGCCTCGTCGCCCGCGCCGTCGACGCCGAGGGCCGCGAGGAGACCCTCGACCTCGCCCTCACCGGCCCCATCGAGCCGGGCGAGTGGGCGCTGACCTTCCTCGGCGCCGCGCGCGGGGCGATCTCGGCCGAGCAGGCCGCGCGGACCTCCGCCGCGCTCGCCGCCCTCCGCTCCGCCATGCTGGGCGGGGGGCTGGGCGACGCCTTCGCGGACCTCGAGGCCTCCGGCCCCTCGCTTCCCCCCCATCTCGCCGCTGCCGCCGCGGCCGGCCGCGACATCGCCTGAGGACGCCACATGACCCTCGCCGCCCCCGTGATCCCCGCCGGCATCGGGCATCCGCTGGTCGCGCGCCTGATCTCCGACCTGCGCTGGCCCCTGCTGGCCGACGAGGCCGCGCTGGCCGCCTTCGCCGCCCGCCCCGGCGCCCATTGCGTGTTCCTGCCCGGCGCCGACCGGCCGAACCCCGAGACGCCGGATGTGGCCGTGATCCTCCCCGAGCTCGCCCAGGCCTTCCAGGGCGCCTTCGACTGCGCCGTCGCCGGCCCCGCCGCCGAGGCCGCCGCGAAGCTCGCGGTCGAGGTCCACAAGACCCCCAACCTCGCCTTCTGGCGGGACGGGGCGGTGGTGGGCTGCCTGCCTCGGGTCCGCGACTGGTCCGACTACATGGCCGCGATCCCGCGCCTGCTGGCCGCCGCGACGGCGCTCTGAACGGGGAAACCTGATGTCCAACAGCATCTTCACTCTGCCCCCGACGGGTTTCGGCCCCGGCTCGCAGCCCCTGCAGGCCGACGACGAGCTCGACTACATGTCCATGCCCCAGGGCATGCGCACCTATTCCCAGCACACGCCCGAGATCGACGACCTCGCCCGCGTCCCCCAGGGCGCCGCCCTGATGCGCGCCGTCGCCGAGGCCTGCGGGCGGGTGGCCAGGGGCGGCGCAGGCGAGCAGTTCGACCTCTCCCCCCTCCCCCCCGCCGATCGCGCCTTCGTGGTGGACGTGCTGGGCGAGGGCGAGGTCTCGATCCGCATCCGCGGCGTCCCGGCCGTGGCGGTGCAGGAGAGCGTCTTCGCCGGCGTCTGGGCCCTGAAGGGCGTCGGGGTCGACGCGATCGAGGTGGCCCCGATCCCCGCCCTCGCCGTCTCCCGCGCCGCCCAGCCCGTGCGCCCTGCGCTGGGGCTGAAGGCTGCGAAGCCCGCGGACCTGGCCAACGCTCCCTCGATGCTGACGGAATTGCAGGACCTCTCCGCCCGCCCCCGCGCGCCCGGCGACCTGCCTCAGGTCATCAACCTCTCGCTCCTGCCCCACACCGAGGGCGACCTCGCCTTCCTCGCCGAGGCGGTCGGCGAGGGCGCGACCACGATCCTGTCCCGCGGCTACGGCGCCTGCCGCATCGAGGCGACGGCGCTCCCCAACATCTGGCGGGTGCGCTTTTTCAACGCCATGGACACGCTGATCCTCGACACGTTCGAGGCCACCGTGACCCCCGAGGCGGCGCTGGCCGCCCCCGAGGACCTGGCCGACTCCGCCGAGCGCATCCTCGACGTGCTGGAGACCCTGCGATGACCGGTTTCGAAGGCTCGTATCTCGGCGCGGCGGACAAGATCTCCGCCCGCGCGATCATGGAATGCAAGGTCTGCTGGACCCCCTACGACCCCGCCGACGGCGACGAGACCCGGATGATCGACCCCGGGACCTCCTTCCTCGCCCTGCCCGAGGACTGGGTCTGTCCCAACTGCTCCGCCCCCAAGGCGCAGTTCCTGGTGCAGTCCGATCCGGGCTCGGAGGAGGCCGCCACCCGCGCCTGGCTCGACGCCCGCGCCGCCGACCTGGAGGCGGACTTCCGCGAGATCTGGCACTCCCGCATGCGCGACGTGCCGCTGGTCAACGCCGCCCTGCATATCGAGGCGATCGGCTTCGCCCTCCACGACGGCCGCCCGCTGGGCGTGCTGATCTCGCCCTGGTTCATGAACCTCATCGAGCTGCCGGGCCGCGACGAGGACTGGTCCGCCTTCAAACCCGGCGAGAAGGAGGACCGCGCCTTCGCCTCCGGCGACTACGAGTTCACCCGCAACGCCCGCCCCCAGACCGGTCCCTACCGCGCCTGCTCGCTGTTCTCGCCGATGGGCGATTTCTCCACCCAGGACCAGGCCCGCGAGGTGGCCCGCGCCGTCCTGCTGGCGATCCACGACCCCGCCAACCGGGCCGAGACCGACCGCGCCGCCGACATCCGCGCCACCCGCGAGGCGGAAGCCGAGGCCGCCGCCCAGGCCGAAGCCGAGGCCGATGCCCGCGCCGAGGACCTCGCCGCCCCCTCTCGCCGCGGCCTGATCACCGGCGGCCTGGGTTGAGACCATGCTGGCCGCGCGTCCCCAGCTCCGCGCCCGCCCCACCCGGCTGCTGCCGGTCGAACCCCTGCTGCTCGGCCGCGCGCCGGAGGAGGCGGCGCGCGTGCTGGCCGACGTCATCGCCCTTTGCGGCGGCGCCCAGGCCTGCGCCGCCCGCGCAGCCTTCGGCCTGCCCGCGCGCCCCGAGGACGAGGCGACGCGGCGCGCCGAGATCCGCCGCGACCACCTCGCCCGCCTGCTGGTCCTGTGGCCCGCCCGCCTCGGCCTCCCGCCCTGCCCCCTCCCCGCCGACCGGCTGGAGGGCGGCCCGCTGACCCGCCAGGCCCTGTTCGGCGGCCCGCCCCCCGCGACGGAGGCAGAGATGCTCGACTTCCTCGCCTCTCCGCGCGGCGTCGCCCCGGTCTTCGCGGCCCTCGCCGCCCGCTTCGCCGCGGGCGAAGCCGCCGTGCACCTGCCGCTGGTCTGCCCGTCCTCCGCCTTCCAACGCGAGGCCCGCGTCGAGAACTCCGTCGCCGCCCGCCGCGCCGCCGACCCCGCCTTGCAGGCCGTCGAATTCCGCCACGGCCGCGGCCCCCTGTGGCGCGCCGCCGCCCGCCTGGTCGACCTGGCCGCCGAGCTCGACCTCCCCGCCGGCCGCCCTGCGCCGCCGCCGGAGGGGCGCCCGGATCCCGGGCCGGGCGGGGTGGGTGGGCGGGAGCCCGGCCCGGGATCCGGGCGCCTGCCCCACGTCCGACCCCATGGAGGTTCCGCGCTGGTCGAGGCCGCCCGGGGCCTGTATGCCGTAAGGGCGCGCGTCGAGGACGGCCGCGTCGCCGCCTTCGAGCGCGTGACCCCCACCGACCACCTGACCGCCCCCGGCGGCGTGCTGGAGCGCAGCCTCGCCACCCTCGGACCGGATGCCGAGACCAGGGCGGAGCTGCTGCTCGCCATCCTCGACCCCTGCGCGCCGGTCGCGCTGGAGCCGACCGGACCGGAGGCCGCGTGATGCACGAAATGTCCCTCTGCGAAGGCATCCGCGAAGTGATCGTAGGCGAGGCCACCCGCCATTCGGTCGCGCGCATCTCCCGCGTGCGCCTCGAGATCGGCCGCTTCTCGGGCGTCGAGAAGCCGGCGCTCGAATTCGCCTTCGACGTGGTCATGCGCGGCACGCCGGCCGAGGGCGCGGCGCTGGAATTCATCGACATTCCCGGCCGCGGCTGGTGCTACGACTGCATGAAGGACGTGACGATAGACGACCGGCTCTCCCCCTGCCCCGAGTGCGGCGGCGGGAAAGTCCTCGCCACCGGCGGGGACGAGCTGAGGATCAAGGACATGGAGGCGCAGTGATGTGCACCGTCTGCGGCTGCGGCGACGCGAAACTGGAAGGTCATTCCCACGCCCACGGGCATGACCACCCCCACGGGCACGACCACGTCCACGGCCCCGACTGCGGCTGCGGGACCGAGGTCCACGTGCACCGCCCCGACCCTGCCGCGGGCCGCGACGGCGGCGCCCTGCATTTCGGCCAGGGTTCCGCGGGGGTCGAGGTCGCGGGCATGTCCCAGGCCCGCCTGATCGAGATCGAGACCGACGTGCTCGCCAAGAACGACGGCTACGCCGCCGTCAACCGCCGCCTGCTCAAGGCGCTGGGGGTGCTGGCGCTGAACCTCGTCTCCTCGCCCGGCTCGGGCAAGACCACGCTGCTGGTGAAAACCATCGAAGCGCTGACCGCCCGCGAGACCGCCCGCTCCGTGACCGTCATCGAGGGCGACCAGCAGACCTCCAACGACGCCGACCGGATCCGCGCGACCGGCGCGCCGGCGGTGCAGGTGAACACCGGCAAGGGCTGCCACCTCGACGCCCACATGGTCCAGCACGCGCTGGAGCGGCTGCCGCTGGCCCCCGGCGGCGTGCTCTTCATCGAGAACGTCGGCAACCTCGTCTGCCCGGCGGCCTTCGACCTCGGCGAGGCCGCCAAGGTCGCCATCCTCTCGGTCACCGAGGGCGAGGACAAGCCGCTGAAATACCCCGACATGTTCGCCGCCGCCCGGCTGGCGATCGTCAACAAGACCGACCTCGCCCCCCATTGCGACGTCGACCTCGACCTGATCGAGACGAACCTGCGCCGGGTGAACCCCGCCATCGAGGTCCTCCGCCTCTCCGCCCGCACCGGCGAGGGGATGGAGGCCTGGCTCGCCTGGCTCGACGCCGAGGCCGAGCGCGCCTCGCCGCTGGCCGCGGAATGACCCCATGACCTCCGCGCCCCTGCCCACCCTGCTGCTGGTCGACGACGAGCCTCACTCGCTCGCCGCCATGCGCATGGCGCTGGAGGACGAGTTCGACTGCCTCGAGGCCGCGGACGCCGAGCAGGCGATGGCCTGCATGCAGGACAACTACGTCCAGGCGATCTTCTGCGACCAGCGGATGCCCGGGCGCACGGGCGCGGAGTTCCTGGCCGAATGCCGCGAGCGCTGGCCGGAGACGGTGCGCATCATCATCACCGGCTACACCGAGACCTCGGACATGATCTCGGCGATCAACGAGGCCGGCATCTACCAGTTCATCCCCAAGCCCTGGCACCCGGATCAACTGCTGATGGCGGCCCGCAACGCCGTCCACCTGTTCCGCCTCTCCCGCGATCACGAGCGCATGTCGCTGGAGATGCGATACCTTTCCTCGGCCGCGGACTCGAAACTCGAAAAACGCCGCAAGGCCCTGCGCGAGGGGCTCGGCTTCGACCACATCCTGCGCGCACCGAATTCCCCCCTGAACGCCGTCATCGGCGCCGCGCGGCGCCACGCCAGCTTCGACATCCCCGTTCTGCTGACCGGCGAGCCCGGCGTCGGCAAGGCCGAGATCGCGCGGGCGATGCACTACGCCTCGCTCCGCTCCGACCGCCCGTTCTTCGCGCTGAACTGCGCCGGGATGACGGACGAGATGCTGGAGGCGGAGCTCTTCGGCATCCGCCGCGGCGCCGCCGCCGGCGTGCAGTCCACCCGCATCGGCCTCTTCCAGAAAGCCGACCGCGGCACGCTGTTCCTCAACGGCGTCGACAGCCTCAGTCCCCGGATGCAGATCGCCCTCCTGCGCGTCGCCGCCGAAGGGGCCTTCGCCCAGGTCGGCGCGATGGAGACGCAGACCACCCGCCTTCGCCTGATCTGCGGCGCCCATCGCGATCTGAAGACGATGGTGGCCGAGGGCGCCTTCCGCTCCGACCTCTACTTCGCCCTGGCGGTCGCCGAGATCGCGGTCCCGCCCCTGCGCGCCCGCCCCGGCGACGTCTCGGTCCTGGCGCAGAGCCTGCTGGCGGACCTCTCCGCCCGCCACGGCAAGCCGGTTCGCGGGATTTCCGACGCCGCGCTGGAGTTCCTCGAGGGCTACGACTGGCCCGGCAACCTGCGCGAGCTGGAAAACGAGATCACCCGGATGCTGGTGGCAGCCCAAGGCCCGGTGCTGGGCCCCGAGCTGATCTCCCGCCCCATCCTGCAGGCCGAGCCCGGCCAGGACCCCGACGACCGCCGCGCCTCGGAGGTGATGGTCGCCGAGGGCGCCCTGAAGGACCGCATCGAGCTGATGGAGATGCGCATCCTGCGCGAGACCCTGACCCGCCTGCGCTGGAACAAGAGCCGGGCGGCGGCGGAGCTGGGCCTTTCCCGCGTCGGCCTGCGCGCGAAGCTCGACCGCTACGGGCTGGCGCCGCCCGCCCCCGTCGGCGCCGAAGAGGAGGACTGACCCCATGTGTCTCGGCATCCCCGGCCGCATCGTCGCGATCACCGACGAGGCCCGCCAGATGGCCATGGCCGACGTCTCGGGCGTGCGCCGCGAGGTCTCGGTCGCCTGCGTGGTGGACGGGCCGCTCGACGCCCTCGTCGGCGAATGGGTCCTGATCCACGTCGGCTTCGCCATGTCCCGGATCAACGAGGACGAGGCCGCCCGCACCCTCGACGCCCTGCGCGAGCTGGGCGAGGCGCAGGAGGCGCTCGACGCCATGGCCGAGGGCGCGAAGTCCCTGGAGGGGATGTCATGAGGTATGTGGAAGAGTTCCGCGATCCGAAAGCCGCCCGCGCCCTGATCGCCCGCATCGCCGAGGTCGCCGACGCCATCGGCGCCACGAAGGACGAGCCGGTCCGCATCATGGAGATCTGCGGCGGCCACACCCACGCGATCTTCCGCTACGGGCTCGACAAGCTGGTGCACGAGGGGATCGAGTTCATCCACGGCCCCGGCTGCCCGGTCTGCGTCCTGCCCATGGCCCGCGTCGACGAATGCGTCGAGATCGCCGAGCGTCCCGGCGTGATCTTCACCACCTTCGGCGACGCCATGCGGGTGCCTGGCACGAAGGGCTCCCTGATGCAGGCCAAGGCCCGGGGCGCCGACGTGCGCATGGTCTACTCGCCCCTCGACGCGCTGGAGCTGGCGCGGCGCAACCCCGACCGCGAGGTGGTGTTCTTCGGCCTCGGGTTCGAGACCACCACCCCCTCCACCGCCCTGACCCTGCTTCAGGCGGCCCGCGAGCAGATCCCGAATTTCTCCATCTTCTGCAACCACATCACCGTCCCGCCGCCGCTGAAGGCGCTGCTGGACGACCCCTGGATGATGCTGGATGGGTTCGTCGGCCCGGGCCATGTCTCGATGGTCATCGGCGTGCACGCTTACGACTTCATCGCCGCCGACTACGGCAAGCCCATCGTGGTGGCGGGGTTCGAGCCGCTGGACCTGCTGCAATCCGTGCTGATGGTCCTCGAACAGATCCGCTACGGCCGCGCCGAGGTCGAGAACCAGTACGCCCGCGTGGTCCCCGAGCACGGCAACCCCATCTCGCTGAAAGCCATCGACGAGGTCTACGAACCCCGCCCCAGCTTCGAATGGCGGGGCCTGGGGGAGATCGACGCCTCCGGCCTGCGCATCCGCCCGGCCTTCGCCGCCTGGGATGCCGAGGAGAAGTTCGGCATCGGCTACGCCGCCGGCCCCCGCCATGTCGCCGAACCCGAGGGCTGCGCCTGCGGCCAGGTGATGACCGGCCGCATCAAGCCCACCGCCTGCCCGCGCTTCGGCGCCGGCTGCAGCCCGGAGACCCCGCTCGGCGCCCTGATGGTCAGCTCCGAGGGGGCCTGCGCGGCCTACTGGCAATACGGCGGCGCCCGCGTCGCCGCAGAATGAGGGGAACGCCATGAAGGACGGTCTGCGCCCCGCCCGCACGCTCCGCGACGAGCGGGTCACCCTCGCCCACGGCGGCGGCGGCCGCGCCATGCGCGACCTGGTGGAATCGGTCTTCACCGCCGCCTTCGAGCCGCCGGGGATGGAGGACCAGGCCCGCCTGACCTCCGCCGCCCTCGCCGAGCCCGGCGCCCGCCTCGCCTTCACCACCGACAGCTTCGTGGTGACCCCGGTCGAGTTCCCCGGCGGCGACATCGGCAAGCTGGCGGTCTGCGGCACGGTCAACGACCTCGCCGTGGGCGGCGCCCGCCCCCTGTGGCTCTCGGCCGCCTTCATCATCGAGGAGGGCTGCGAGGTCGCCCTCCTCCGCCGGATCGCCGCCACCATGCGCGCCGAGGCCGACCGCGCCGGCGTGCGCATCGTCACCGGCGACACCAAGGTGGTGCAGCGCGGCGCGGCCGACCGGGTCTACGTCACCACTTCGGGCGTCGGCGTGATCCCGCCGGGGCGCGAGATGGCGGCCGGGAACGTGCGCCCCGGCGACGTCGCCCTCGTCAACGGCGTGCTGGGCGACCACGGCGCCGCGATCCTCGCCGCCCGAGGGGATCTCGCGCTCTCGACGGACCTGCAGTCCGACTGCGCCTCCCTCGACCGGCTGATCGAGGCGACGCTGGCCGCCGCCCCCGGCCTGCGCTGCGCCCGCGACGCCACCCGCGGCGGCATCGCTTCGGCCCTCAACGAGATCGCCGAGGCCTCGGCCCTGAGCATCGAGCTGGACGAAACCGCCCTCCCGCTGCGCCCGGAAGTGAAGGGGATGTGCGAGATCCTGGGCCTCGACCCGCTCTACCTCGCCAACGAGGGCACGCTGGTCGCCTTCGTCCCCGAGGACCAGGCCGACGCGGCGCTCGCCGCCATGCGCGCGCTGCCGGAGGGCGCCGGCGCCGTCGCCATCGGCCGCGCGCAGGCGGGCGAGCCCGGCCGCGTCACGATGCGCACCGCCTTCGGCGGCCGTCGCATCGTCGACATGCTGGTGGGCGAGCAGCTGCCGCGGATCTGCTGACCCCCGCGCCGCGGATGCCCGCGCCTGCGACCTACGTCGAATACAGTCCCGGGCCGGCCCGGCCCTAGGCTGGGCTCATGCGCCCGCCCCGTCTCCCCCTCCGAGCCTGTCTCGCCCTGATGGGCTCCGCCCTGCCGGCCGCGGCCGATCCCCTGCCGCGCGAGGCGCTGGCCGAACTGGTGGTCCCGCCCTACAGCCTCGGCGAGCCGGTGGACCCGCGGGGCGTCTGGACGATCCTGAATTCCGGCGGCGCGCCGGCGGGATACGTGTTCCAGACCGAGCCGCTCGCCCCCCTGCCCGGCTTCTCCGGCGCGCCCATCGACGCGCTGGTCACGCTGGACGCGCAGGGGCGCTTCCTCGACGTGCGGCTGCTGTCGCATAACGAGCCGATCTTCGTCTCGGGCCTCGGGCAGGCGCCGTTCCATGCCTTTTTCGAGCAGTATCGCGGCGAGAGCATCGCCTCGACCCTGGTGGTGGGCACGCCCTACGGGGCGCCGGACGCGGCGTCCTCGCTGGTTTATCTCGACGGGGTGTCCAAGGCGACCGCCTCGGTGCGGATCGCTCACGAGAGCGTGCTGGCCGCGGCGCACGCCGTCGCGCGCGACCATCTCCAGGGCGTCGCCCGGCCGCCCGCCGCGGCCCCCGATCCCGACCACGACGAACCGCTCGACTGGGCGGAGATGGCGCGCACCGGCGTCGTCTCCCGCCACGTCATGACCGAGGGCGAGGTGCAGGCGCTCTTCGCCGGCTCGCTGTGGGAGGACGACGGGCCCGAGGCCGACCCCGACGCGCCCTTCCTCGACCTGTGGATCGCCGACCTCGGCCCCCGCGCCATCGCCCGCGCGGCGCTTGCGCCCGAGACGCTGGCCGAGCTCGACGCCTTCCGCGAGATCTCGCCCCACGACGAGCCGATCCTGCTGATCGAGGCCGGGCGGCACGGGCTCGTCACCGAGGACTTCGTGCGCAACACCGCGCCCGACCTGATCTCGGCCAGCCAGGACGGTCTGCCGGTGGCGCTGCGCGACGCGGACCTTTATGTCGAGACCGCCCCCGGCGCGCCCGAGGGCCGCGCCATGATCCTGCGCGCCGACCGCAGGCTGGGCTTCGACCCCTCCCGCCCCTGGACTCTGGAGCTGCTGGCGGTGCGCGCGCACGGCTCCTTCCAGCCGCAGCTCGGGACCCGCGCCCTGACGGTGGAGCACGCCACGCACGAGCGGTTCTTCATCCGCCCCGCCGCCTCCCGCGCGCTGCCCCCCTGGGCCGAGGCGCTGCGCGGCCGGGCCGCGGACCTGGGGGCGCTGGCGCTGGGGCTCGCGGGCCTGGGCGTCGCGCTGGGGCCGGGGATGCGGCGGCTGGCGGGGACGCCGCGCTGCACCCCGATCCGGCTGGCGATCCTCGCCGTCGTCGTCGGCTTCGTGGGCTGGTGGGGGCAGGGGCAGCTCTCGATCGTCACGGTGCTGGGCGTGATCCGCACGGCGTGGGAGGGGGGCGACTTCGGCTTCCTGCTCTACGACCCGTTCTCGCTGCTGGTCTGGGCCGCGGCCATCGCGGGCTTCGTCGCCTTCGGCCGCGGCCTGTTCTGCGGCTGGCTCTGCCCGTTCGGCGCGATGCAGGAGTTCGCCCACCACCTCGGCCGCCGCCTGCGCCTGCCGCGGATCGAGCCTTCGGCCCGCTGGGACCGCCGACTGAAGGCCCTGAAGTACCTGCTGCTCGCGGGCCTCGTCGCGGCCGTCTTCCTCGATCCCGCGCGGGTGGAGACCTATGCCGAGATCGAGCCGTTCAAGACCGCGGTCACCACCGGCTTCGACCGCGAGTGGATCTACGTGGCCTACGCCGCCGCCTGGCTGCTTCTGGGCACGATGCTGTTCAAGGGCTTCTGCCGCTACGTCTGCCCGCTGGGCGCGGTGATGGCCATCGGCGGGCTGCTTCGGGCGCGCGACTGGATCCCGCGGCGGGCGCAGTGCGGCTCGCCCTGCCAGCTCTGCCGGGTGCGCTGCCCCTACGGGGCCATCGGGAAGACCGGCGAGATCGCGTATTCCGAGTGCTTCCAGTGCCTCGACTGCGTGACGATCCACGACGACCCGCGCCAGTGCGTGCCGCTGGTGCTGGCCGGCCGCGCCCCGCGCCCCGACCGCCGCCCCCTGCCTCGGCCGGAGCCGGTCGCATGAGGCGCCGGCGGTTCCTGGCCCTGGCGGCGGCCGGCGCAGGCGCCGTCGCCCTGCGCGGCGCCCTGCGCCCCGAGGTCACGACCTGGCGCGGCCACGCGCTGGGCGCCGAGGCCGCGATCCGCCTGCGCGGCCCCGCCCGCCTCGCCGAGCCGGCGCTGGCCGCCGCCCGCGCCGAGCTGGCCCGCGCGGAGGCCCTGTTCTCCCTCCACCGTCCCGACAGCGCCCTGTCGCGCCTGAACCGGGAGGGCGTGCTGACCGCGCCGCCCGGGGCGTTCCTCGCGGTGGCGGCCCTGGCGGGGCGGGTGCACCGGGCGACCGGCGGGCTCTTCGACCCCTCGGTCCAGGCGCTGTGGGCGCTGCACGCGCGCGGGGCGCCCTCGCCGGCCGCGCTCGCCCAGGCGCTGGAGCGCACCGGGTGGAAGCGAGTCTCCCTCTCGCCCGAGGCGATCCGCCTGCCCCCCGGCATGGCGCTGACCTTCAACGGGCTGGCGCAGGGCTGGGCCGCCGACCGGGTGGCGGAGGCGCTCGCCGCCCACGGCTTTCCCGACGCGCTGGTCGACGCCGGAGAGCTCCGCGCCGGGGCCGGGACCTGGCGGGTGGGGATCGCCGCGCCCGACGGGCGGCTGCTGGAGACGCGCCGGATCGCGCGAACGGCGCTCGCCACCTCCTCCCCCGGCGCCCTGCGCTTCGCCAATGGCGCCGGGCACATCCTGCACCCCGCGGTCCCGGAGCTGGCCGCGCCCTGGACCACCGTCTGCGCCGAGGCCTCCACCGCCGCGCTGGCCGACGCCGTCTCCACCGCGCTCGTGTTCCTGACCGAGGCGGAGGCCCGCCGCCTGCCCGACCGCCTGCCCGGCCTGCGCCGCCTGTTGCTGGCGGGGCCCGGGGGCGCGCTGCGCATCGGCTAGGCGATTGACGCGCGGGCCCCGCCCGTGCGGTCATGGCCCATGACCCGCCCGCCTCCCCGCGGCTTCCCCGAGGCCGAGCACCGCGCCCGCCTGGCCCTGGTCCAGGCCGCCATGGCCGCCGAGGGCCTCGCCGCCCTGCTGCTGACCACCGAGCCCGAGATCCGCTGGATCACCGGCTTCCTCACCCGCTTCTGGGAGAGCCCGACCCGGCCCTGGTTCCTGGTGGTCCCCGCGCAGGGCGATCCGGTGGCCGTGATCCCCTCCATCGGGGCCGAGCTGATGCGCGCGACCTGGATCCGGGACGTGTGGACCTGGTCCTCGCCCGACTACGCCGACGACGGGGTCTCCCTGCTCGCCGCCACGCTCGCCGAGCGCACGCCGCCCGACGCCGGGATCGGCACGCCCATGGGGCGCGAGAGCCTGCTGCGCATGCCGCTCGGCGACTGGCACGCGTTGGCGGACCGGATCGGGCGGCGGCGGTTCCGCGACGACCGCGGGATCATGCGCGCCCTGCGGATGGTGAAGTCGGAGGCGGAGATCGACAAGATCGCCGCCGCCTGCGCCGTCGCCGGCCGCGCCTTCGCCCGCGCGCCCGAAATCCTGATCCCCGGCCGGCCGTTGTCGGAGGTCTTCCGCCGCTTCCAGATCCTGTGCCTCGAGGAAGGCGCCGACCAGGTCCCCTACCTCGCCGGCGGCGCGGCGCCGGGGGGTTACGGCGACGTGATTTCGCCCGCCTCGGACCGGCCGCTGGAGCGCGGCGACGTGGCGATGCTCGACGCCGGCCTGTCGCGCGACGGCTATTTCGCGGATTTCGACCGCAACTGGTCGCTGGGCCCGCCCGCCCCCGAGGTCGCGGAGGCCCATGCCCGGCTGGTCGAGGCGGCCGACGCGGCCGCCGGCCTCGCCCGCCCCGGGGCCACGCCCGCCGACCTGTTCCACGCCATGCGCGCGGTGCTGGGCGGCGGGGAGCTGGACGTGGGCCGCCTCGGCCACGGACTGGGCATGCAGCTCACCGAGCCGCCCTCGCTGATCGCCGCCGACCTCACGCCCCTGAGGCCCGGAATGGTGCTGACGCTGGAACCCTCGATCCCCCTCGGCCCCGGCCGGATGCTGGTGCACGAGGAGGTGATCGTGGTGCGCGAGGACGGTCCGCGGTTCCTCTCGCCCCGCATCGGGCCGGAGATCCCGGCGATCTGACGACGTCAGCCCTCGGCCAGGTGCTCGGCCAGGATCGAGGCGCCGAGCGCGATCAGCGCCAGCCCTCCCAGGACGCCCACGATCCGCCCCAGGCGGCGGCCCAGCAGGCGGCCGGCGAGCACGCCGGTGGTGCTCATCGCCAGGGTGGCGAGGCCCACGGCGGCCGCCACCGCCAGGATGTTCACCTGCAGAAAGGCCAGCGACACCCCCACCGCCATCGCGTCGATCGAGGAGCCGACCGCCGTCGCCACCGTGCCCCAGAGCGACGCCGGGCGCGGCGCCTCGGGGCGCGCGGTCAGGGCGTGGAAGGTCATGTGCAGGCCCGCCGCGCCCAGCAGGGTGAAGGCGACCCAGTGGTCGACCGCGGCGACGTGCTGGCTCGCCGCCACGCCCAGGCCCCAGCCGATCAGGGGGGTCAGCGCCTCGATCGCGCCGAAGATCGCGCCGGTGCGCAGGGCGCGCGCCCAGCCCGCCGGCCGCTCGACCGCGCCGCGGCCCAGGGCGGCGACGAAGGCGTCGAGCGAGAGGGTCAGCGCCAGGATCCCGATGGCGGTGGGGGACATGGCCGCCCTCCTGCGGACGTCGGACCGGCGGTCAGGGGCGCCCCGTCCGCCGGGTCGCCGCGCCAAAGAATCCGGGCGGAGGGGCGGCATCGCTCCACCTCCGCGCGGGACGGGCGAGATAGGTGCGCGGGAGCGGAAAGTAAAGCGGAATCATGCACTTGAACTTGAGACGCATTTGCAGTCGGGCGCTGCGTCAGGCGCCTGGGACGCAAAATGGGGCGGCCCGCGAAGGACCGCCCCAGGCAAGGACCCTGAGCTGGGGGAGGAGGATCAGCCGCAGGCCGCGACCGCGCGCCGGGTCAGCACCCCGACCAGGTGCGCGCGATACCGGGGCGACCCGTGCAGGTCGCCGATCATGCCCTCGGCCGGATGGGACATCCCGTCCAGCGCCGAAAGGGAGAAGTCGGCCGACAGCGCCTGCTCGGCCTCGGCCCAGCGGAACACGCCGCCCTCCGATGCGCCGGTGACGGCGACCCGCGCGCCGTCCGCGAAGCGGGCGACGAAGACCCCGACCAGGGCGAAGCGCGAGGCCGGCTGCTCGAATTTCTGGTAGTCGGCGGCGAGCGGCACAGGAAACGCCGCCGCCGTCAGCAGTTCGCGCTCCTCCAGGGCGGTTTCGAACAGGCCCAGGAAAAAATCGTCCGCGGCGATGGCGCGCCCGGCGGAGGTGTGCAGCGTCGCCCCCAGGCCCAGCGCCGCCGAGGGGTAGCAGGCCGCGGGGTCGTTGTTGGCCAGGCTGCCGCCGATCGTCCCGCGGTTCCTCACCGCCGGGTCCCCGATCTTGCCGGCGAGCGCGGCCAGCGCCGGGATCGCGCCCTGCACCTCGGCCGAGCCCGCCACGTCGGCGTGGCGCGTGGCGCCGCCGATGCGCAGCACGTCGCCGGAGCGGGAAATCCCCTTCAGCTCGGCGATGCCGGTCAGGTCGACCAGCGTGCCGGGCGCCCCCAGCCGCGCCTTCAGCGTCGGGATCAGGGTCTGGCCGCCGGAGAGGGGCTGCGCCTCCTCGGCCTGCATCGCCTCGACGGCCTCGGGCAGGCTGCGGGGGCGGGCGAGTTGGAAATCGTACATCGTGGGTCCTCCCGTCTGCGTCCCCTCCCGCCGGGGCGGGAGCGGAGGGGGTTCACTCGGCCGCGGCCGCGGGGCGGGCGGCGTCGATGGCCTCCCAGACCTTCGAGGGGGTCAGCGGCATGTCGAGATGCGCGATCCCGTAGGGCGAGAGCGCGTCCAGCACCGCGTTGACCAGCGCCGGCGGGCTGCCGATGGCCCCCGCCTCGCCGCAGCCCTTCACCCCCAGCGGGTTGTGCGTGCAGGGCGTGCAGGCGGAGTTGTCGACGGTGAAGCTGGGCAGGTCCCGCGCCAGCGGCATGGCGTAGTCCATGTAGGAGGCGGTCAGCAGCTGGCCGCTCTCGTCATAGACGCAGCCCTCCATCAGCGCCTGGCCGATGCCCTGGGCGAGGCCGCCATGCACCTGGCCCTCGACGATCATCGGGTTGACCACGTTGCCGAAATCGTCGGCGGCGGCGAAGGACATCACCTGCACCTTGCCGGTGTCGGGATCCACCTCGACCTCGCAGACATAGGCGCCCGAGGGGTAGGTGAAGTTGGCCGGGTCGTAGAAGGAGGTCTCCTCCAGCCCCGGCTCGATGGCGTCCAGCGGGTAGTTGTGGGGGACGTAGGCGGCGAGGCAGACCTCCGCCCAGGCGACGGAGCGGTCGGTGCCGGAGACGGAGAATTTTCCATCTTCGAAGGCGATGTCCGCTTCCGACGCCTCCAGCAGGTGCGCCGCGATCTTCTTGGCCTTGGCCACGATCTTGTCGACCGACTTCACGATGGCCGAGCCGCCGACCGCGAGGCTGCGTGACCCGTAGGTCCCCATCCCGAACGGCACCTTGGAAGTGTCGCCGTGGACGATGTCGACGGCCCCCTCCTCGATCCCCAGCCTGTCCGCGACCACCTGGGCGAAGGTCGTCTCGTGCCCCTGCCCGTGGGAATGCGAGCCGGTGAAGACCGAGACGGAGCCCGTCGGGTTCACCCGCACCGTGGCGGCCTCATAGAGCCCCGCCCGGGCGCCCAGCGCGCCCACCAGCGAAGAGGGCGCGATCCCGCAGGCCTCGATGTAATGCGCGAGCCCGAAGCCGCGCAGCTTGCCGCGGGCGGCGCTCTCGGCGCGGCGCGCCTCGAAGCCGGCGCGGTCGGCGACCTGCAGGACCTTGTCCAGCGTCGCGTTGTAGTCGCCGGAGTCGTATTCGACGGCGACGGGGGTCTGGTAGGGGAACTGGGTGATGAAGTTGCGCCGGCGCAGCTCGGCGGGGTCCATGCCGATCTCGCGGGCGGCTTTGTCGACCACGCGCTCGATCAGGTAGGTGGCCTCCGGCCGGCCGGCGCCGCGGTAGGCGTCGACGGGGACGGTGTTGGTGAAGACCGCGCGGACGTTGGTGAAGATCAGCGGGGTCTTGTAGTTGCCCGCCAGCAGGGTGCCGTGCAGCCAGGTCGGGATGCAGGGCGCGAAGGTGCTGAGGTAGGCCCCCATGTTCGCCAGCGTGGTGGAGCGGAGCGCCAGGAAATGGCCCTCGGCGTCCATCGCCAGCTCCACCTTGCAGACGTGGTCGCGGCCGTGGGCGTCGGACATGAAGGCCTCGGCCCGGTCGGAGGTCCATTTGACGGGGCGGTTCACCACCTTGGCGGCGAAGGTGACGAAGGCCTCCTCGGCGTAGTGGTAGATCTTGGAGCCGAAGCCCCCGCCCACGTCCGGCGCCACCACCCGCAGCTTGTGCTCGGGCAGGCCGAGGACGAAGGCGCCCATCAGCAGACGGATCACATGCGGGTTCTGGGAGGTGGTCCAGAGCGTGTGCATGTCGTCGGCGTCGTCGTATTCGCCCAGCGCCGCGCGCGGCTCCATCGGGTTGGCGACGAGCCGGTTGTTGCGCAGCTCCAGCACGGTGACGTGGTGGGCGTTGCGGATCGCCTCATCGACGGCGTCCTTGCTCTCGGCCGGGAAGTCCCAGTCGTAGCAGAGGTTGTCCGGCGCCTCGTCATGCACCTGCGGGCCGCCCGCGACGGCGGCGCGCATGTCGATGGCGGCGGGGAGTTCCTCGAGCTCCAGCTCCACCAGCTCGGCGGCGTCCTTCGCCTGGGCGCGGGTCTCGGCGACCACGGCGACGATCGGGTCGCCGACGTGGCGCACCTTGCCCTCGGCGAGGATCGGGTGCTTGGGCTCCTTCATCGGCTGCCCATGCCTGTCGGTGATCAGCCAGCCGCAGGGGATGCCGCCGACGCCCTCGAAATCCTTCGCGGTGAACACCTTGATCACCCCCGGCGCAGCCTCCGCCGCCGAGACGTCGAGCGAGACGATCCGCCCGTGCGCCATGTCCGAGCGCAGGAAGTGCACATGCGCCTGGCCGGGGCGGTTCATGTCGTCGACATAGCGGCCCTTGCCGGTCAGGAACCGCTTGTCCTCGCGCCGCTTGGAGCTGGCGCCGATGCCGGTGATCTTGGTCATCTCCGCCCCCTCACTCGGCCGCGACGGGCTGCGCGCGCAGCTCGGCGGCGGCGGCCAGCGCCGCCTTGACGATGTTGTGGTAGCCCGTGCAGCGGCAGATGTTGCCCTTGAGCCATTCGCGGACCTGCGCCTCGGAAGGCTCGGCGTTCACCCGCAGCAGGTCGGTGATCGACATCACCATCCCCGGGGTGCAGAAGCCGCACTGCAGGCCGTGATGCTCCTGGAAGGCGGCCTGGACGACGGACATCGCGCCGCCCTTCGCCTCGCCCTCGATGGTGCGCACCTGCGCGCCGTCGGCGGTCGCGGCGAGCATCGTGCAGGCCTTCACGCTCTCGCCGTTCACCAGCACCGTGCAGGCGCCGCATTGCGAGGTGTCGCAGCCCACATGGGTTCCGGTCAGGCCGAGGTCCTCGCGCAGGAACTGCACCAGCAGGGTGCGCCCCTCGACCTCGCCCGAGACGGGCTTTCCGTTCACGGTCATCGAAATGCCGGGCATCTGATCCTCCCCTGGCGATGTTCTGGCTTGGCTTGCGGCGCGCGCTCCCGTCCGCGCGCCGGACGTGGCGGTCAGGAGAGAAGGCGGCGCAGCCAGCCCTTCTTCTCCCGGTCCGGGGCAGGCGCCGGCGCGGGCGTCGCGCCCGCCATCTCGGGCTCCCTGGCCGGCGCGGCGTCGGGCAGCGCCCAGGCCGCCTCGTCCCGGGCGGGGGGCGGCGGGGCCGCGCCCTCCACCTGCGCCTGGAACAGGGCGAAGAACTCGTCTGCCATCTTGCGCGCGAACCCGTCGATCAGGCGCGAGCCGAGCTGGGCGAGCTTGCCGCCCACCCGCGCCTCGGCCGTGTAGGTCAGGCGCGTGCCGTCGGGGTGATCCTCCAGCGCCACCCGCGCGCCGCCCTTGGCGAAGCCCGCGGCGCCGCCCTTGCCCTCGCCCGAGAGGAGATAACCCTCGGCCGGGCGCACGTCCTCGAGCGTCACGTTCCCTTTGAACTTCGCCTTCACCGGGCCGACCTTCTGGGTGACCTCGGCCTCCATCTCGGTCTCCGAGAGCTTCTCCAGCCGCTCGCAGCCGGGGATGCAGGCCCTGAGCACCTCGGGGTCGTTCAGCGCCGCCCACACCGTGGCGCGGTCCGCCCGGATGATCCGTTCGCCGGTGAGTTCCATTGCAGGCGTCTCCTGTCGGGGTCTTGTCGTTGGGGGGAGGGTAGGAGGGCGCGGGCGGCCCGCGCCATTCGACCTTAGGCGGGGGCCTCAGTCGGCGGGCGGGGTCCAGCTCAGGCCATGGGCCTCGAAGATCGCGGCGAGCCGCCCGTCCTCGACCGCCGCCGTCACCGCGTCGCCCACCGCATAGGCCAGCGGCCGCCAGGAGTGGCGGACCGCCGCCCCCAGCGTCCAGGCCCCGCGCGAGAGCCCCGGCAGGGGCGGCGAGTGCACGGCCAGCCCGGAGGTCAGCCCCCATTCCAGCTCGTGCAGCGGGCCCATGGCGGCCTTGGTCTCGCCGCGGGCCAGCGCCTGCATGGCGGCGGGGGTGGAGGGATATCGGCGGATGTTCGCCCGCAGCATCCCGGCGCCGATGGACGAGAGGTGGAAGTCCGCGAGGCTGTCGTTCTCCACCGCCACCGTGTCGAAGCGGAAATAGGCCGGGACCGGGGGATCCTCGGGATAGGCGTCGCGCCGGTAGGCGATGGCCAGATGCGTGTCGAAGTAGCGGCCGGTGAAGACCACCTGCTCGACCCGGCAGGCGTAGTCGCTGTCGTAGGGCACGTGCAGCATCACGTTCGACGCCCTGCCGTTCACCACCGGACCCTTCCAGACGTGGTTGCGCAGGTCGTCGTCGAGCGTCTCGCCCGCGGTCACGAAGGTGAAGCGGGGGGCCACGCCCAGGCTCTCGGCGATGATCCGGCCCAGCGCCACGTCGACGCCCATGGGCTCGCCGTCCTCTTCCCACGACCAGGGCGGGAAATCCTCGTAGACGGCGATGTCGATCCAGCCGCGGGCCTGGATGTCGTCGAGGCTCTGGCCCACGACGTCGCGCGAGGCGTTCTGCGGCCGCGCCTGGGGGGTCCAGTCCTCGCAACGCGCCGCGGCCGGGTCCGGGAGGAGAAGGAGGACCCAGGCCGCGGCGGCCGCGAACGTCGCCGGAGCGGAACGACGGCGCGGCATCTCAGTGCGCGGCGCTCAGGCCGATGGTCAGCGTCTCGGCCGCGCGCGCGGGGTCCGCGCGTTCCCCCGAGAGCTGGCGGGCGGCGCGGAAGGCGATCGAATCCGCCACCGGCGCGCCCGAGGCGGTCTCGATCCGCCCGGCGATCTCCTGCAGCTCGCTGGCGACGGCGGCCACCTGCTCGGCGTCGGCCTGCCCGGCGGCCATGGCGGCGAGCTGGTCGCGGATCTCCTTCAGTCGGGCGGCGTGCTCTTCGAGCGAGTCGCCGTCGGGCCGGGTCTCGATATAGGTGCGGATCGCCCAGGCGGCCTTCTGGCCCAGCAGCTCGCCGAAGGCCGGCATCTTGGTGACGCCGTTCTGGGTGTAGCCGTCGCGGAACCGCTCGGCATACCACTCGTCGCCGTATTCCTCCGCCTCCAGGAACCGCAGGTCGGGGGCGAGACCGCCGGAGACCACGCCCAGCCCGTGGCAGCGGGCGCAGTTCTGGGTGTAGCCGCTGTCGCCGACCTCGATGGCCGCGGCCCAGACCTCGTCGCCCATGGCGCGGTAGGGGTTCTCGGTCAGCCAGTCCTCGCCCACCTCGGGCAGCGCGTCGGTGTTCACCGGCTGGGGGGCGACGTCGCCATGGGCCCAGGCGAGGCCGGCGGTCCCGGCGAGCGCAAGGGCGAGGGCGGCGGGTCTCAGGCGCGGGGTGATCATGTCGGCTCCCTGGCGGTTGGTTCTGTCGCTTAGGCAAGCGATAGCGCCGGGCCGTGGGGGGGCGGTATTCGACCTTCGGGCGATAGGCGGGCGAAACCGTCGGGCGCGGCCTCCGACCATGGTCGAATGGACGCGGCGGCCTGCCGCAGCGAGCGTCGGGGCCATGCTGCGACCGCTCGCCCTCCTGGCCTCGCTGGCCCTCGCCGTCCCCGCCTCGGCGGAGCTCGCGGTGCGCGTGGCCTGGCTGGAGCAGTCGGTGGAGCAGCCGCCGATCCTTTCGAACCTGGATCCGGTTCCGGGCGACCTCGGCCTCGCCGGGGCCCGGCTGGGGCTGGCGGACGACGCGAAGACCGGACGGTTCCTGGGCCACGCCTACGCGCTCGACGCGCATGTCGTACCCCCCGGCGGCGATTTCCTCGCGGCCGCGCGGGCCGCGCTGGCGCAGACCCCCCTGCTGGTGGCGAAGGCCCCGGCCGAGACCCTGCTGGCGCTCGCCGACCTGCCCGAGGCGCAGGGCGCGTTGATCCTCAACGCCTCCGCCCAGGACGACGCGCTGCGGGGCGAGGCCTGCCGGGCGAACCTGCTGCACGCCATCCCCAGCTACGCGATGCGGGCGGATGCGCTCTCGCAGTTCCTGACCGTGCGCCGCTGGACCGATGTCGCGCTGGTCGAGGGGACCCACCCGGGCGACCGCGCCTTCGCCGCCGCCCTGCGCCGCAGCTTCCACAAGTTCGGCCTGCGGGTGCGGGCGGACGAGACCTGGGAATGGAACGCCGACATCCGCCGCGACGCCGGCCGCGAGACGCCGCTGTTCACGCAGGGCTTCGCCGCGCACGACGTCATGGTCGTCGCCGACGAGGCCGGCGACTTCGCCCGCTACATGATGTTCAACACTTGGAGGCCCGCGATCATGGCGGGGTCCGAGGGCCTCTCCCCCATCGCCTGGTCCCCGGCGCTGGAGCAATGGGGCGCCGCCCAGCTGCAATCGCGGTTCGAGGCGCTGGCCGGCCGCGACATGCGCGCGGAGGACTACGCCGCCTGGGCCGCCGTCCGCGCGCTGGGCGAGGCCGCGACCCGCACCGGCGCCGCCGACGCGGACGCCTTGCGCGCCTACCTGCTGTCGGACGCCTTCGAGCTGGCGGGCTTCAAGGGCCGGCCGATGACCTTCCGCCCCTGGAACGGCCAGCTCCGCCAGCCGATGCCGCTGGTCCACCCCCGCGCGCTGGTCGCGCTGACCCCGCTGGAGGGGTTCCTCCACCCGCGCAGCGACCTCGACACCCTCGGCCAGGACGAGGGCGAGAGCGGCTGCCGCGCCTTCGCAAGGGACTGACCATGCGCCTCGCCCTCTGCCTCGCGCTCCTCGCCTCGCCCGCGTTCGCGGACGAGATCTGGGTGACGAACGAGAAGGACGACACGATCTCGGTGATCGACGTCGCCACGCTGGAGGTGACCCGCACGATCCCGACCGGGGAGCGGCCGCGCGGACTGACCTTCTCTCATGACTTCAGCCGGCTCTACATCTGCGCGTCGGACAGCGACGCGGTGCAGGTGATGGACCCGGTCTCGGGCGAGATCCTGCACGACCTGCCCTCGGGCGAGGACCCCGAGCAGTTCGTCCTGCATCCCGACGACCGGCGCCTCTACATCGCCAACGAGGACGACGCGATCGCCACGGTGGTCGACGTCGAGACCCGGCGCGTCATCGCCCAGATCGACGTGGGCATCGAGCCGGAGGGCATGGCCGTCTCCCCAGACGGCCGCATCGCCATCACCACCTCCGAGACCACCAACATGGCGCACTGGATCGACACCGAGACGGAGACGCTGTTCGCCAACACGCTCGTCGACTCCCGCCCCCGCCATGCCGAGTTCGCGCAAGCCGGCTCGCAGCTGTGGGTCTCGTCCGAGATCGGCGGCACGGTCACGGTCTTCGCCGTGGACGACCAGCGGGAACTCGCGAAAATCCGCTTCGCGATCCCCAACATCCACCGAGACCGCATCCAGCCCGTCGGGTTCGAGTTCTCGGCCGACGAGAAGACGGTCTTCGTCGCGCTGGGCCCCGCCAACCACCTCGCCGTGGTGAATGCCGAGACCTTCGAGGTCGAGGACTACATCCTCGTCGGCCGCCGGGTCTGGCACATGGCCTTCTCACCGGACCGGAAGCTGCTGTTCACCACCAACGGCGTCTCCGGCGACGTCACCGTGATCGACGTGGGCCGCCGCGAGGCGATCAAGACGATCAAGGTCGGCCGCTTTCCCTGGGGCGCCGCGGCCCGCCCGACCTCCGGAGGCTGACATGCGCCGCGCCCTGACCGCCCTTCTCTGCCTCGCCGCCCTGCCCGCCTCCGCCGAGGGCTTCGGCCTCGCCGGCGTGCTGTCGGCGAAGAACCGGCAGGACCTGCCGCCGATCGCCCTCTCGGCCGGAATGCCGCTGGCGGACGCGCCGCTGGTCCTGAAATCCGGGACCTACTACGAGATCGAGATCATCGCCGACGGCTCCGCCGAGCTGGCCCTGACCGGCCCGGAGTTCTTCCGCGCCATCTGGATCGACGAGATCGTCATAGAGGGCCTGGAGATCCGCCCGCTGGGCCTCGACAGCGTGGAGTTCGACGAGGCGGGGACGATGGAGATCGGCTTCCTCGCCATCAAGCCCGGCCGCTACGTCCTGCAGGTCCCCGGCGTCGCCGGCGACCTGATGCGGCTGGAGGTGAGCATCGAATGACCCCCGGCCTGCGGATCGAGGACGTCCGCTTCGCCTACGGGGCGAAGACCGCGCTGGACGGCGTCTCCTTCACCGTCGAGCAAGGCGCCTTCTGCGCCCTGCTCGGCCCCAACGGCGCGGGCAAGTCGACGCTGTTCTCGCTGCTGACCGGTTTGATGCGGGCGCCCCACGGCCGGCTCGAGGCCGCCGGCCACGACCTCGGCCGCGCCCCCCGCAGGGCGCTGGCCTGCATCGGGGCGGTGTTCCAGCAGCCCACCCTGGACCTGGACCTGAGCGTCCTGCGCAACCTGACCTACTTCGCCGCCCTCCACGGCATTCCGCGTCGCGAGGCCGAGGGCCGCGCCCGCACCGCCCTCGCGCGCCTGTCGATGGAGGAGCGCGCCCACGAACGCGCCCGGGACCTCAACGGCGGCCACCGCCGTCGGGCCGAGATCGCCCGCGCGCTGATGCACGACCCCGCGGTGCTGCTGCTGGACGAGCCGACGGTGGGGCTCGACGCGCAGGCCCGGGCGGCGCTGACCGCCCATGTGCACGATCTGGCGCGGGACGCGGGGCTGACGGTGCTCTGGGCCACGCACCTGGTGGACGAGGTGCGGCCCGCCGACCAGGTGGTGATCCTCCACCGGGGCCGGGTGGTCGCCGACGGCGCCGCGTCGGTCATCGCCGGCCCGCGGCCGCTGACCGACGTGTTCCTCTCGATGACCTCGAGGCGCGCCGCATGAGCCCGCATCTCGTCGCCCTGGAAGCCATCGTCACCCGCGAGGCCCTGCGCTTCGTCCACCAGCGAGAGCGCTTCGTCGCCGCCCTGGTCCGCCCGCTGGTCTGGCTGGTGGTCTTCGCCGCCGGCTTCCGCGCCGCGCTGGGCCTCTCGATCACGCCGCCCTACGAGACCTACATCGCCTACGAGGTCTACATCGTCCCCGGCCTCTGCGGCATGATCCAGCTGTTCAACGGCATGCAGAGCTCCCTGAGCCTCGTCTACGACCGCGAGATGGGCTCGATGCGCCTGCTTCTGACCTCGCCGCTGCCGCGCGGGTGGCTGTTGTTCTGCAAGCTGGCGGCGGGCGCCGCGATCGGCGTGATCCAGGTCTACGCCTTCCTTGGCCTCGCCGCCGCCTTCGGCATCGTGATGCCGTGGGAGGGATACTTGCTGGCCGCCCCCGCGCTGGCGATCACCGGCCTGATGCTGGGCGCGCTGGGGCTGCTGCTCAGCTCCTTCATCCGGCAGCTGGAGAACTTCGCGGGGGTGATGAACTTCGTGATCTTCCCGATGTTCTTCCTTTCAACCGCGCTCTACCCGCTGTGGAAGATGGCCGAGTCCTCGCCGCTGCTGCGCGACCTCTGCGCGCTGAACCCGTTTTCCCATGCGGTCGAGCTGATCCGCTTCGCGCTCTACGCGAAACCGAACCCCGAGGCGCTCGGCTGGACCCTGCTGGCGCTGGCGGTCTTCGCGGGGCTGGCGCTGCGCGGCTACGACCCCGCCCGCGGCCTGATCGGCCGCAAGGCCTGAGGCCGCCCGGACCGGCCCGCGCCCCGCCTCCGCGGGGCGCCTTCGCGCGTGAAATCCCAATCATCGCAGCGCGATGGCCTCTCCGACCAAGGTGCAATTTCCGCAGCGTCCCGCGCTGCCGATACTCGCCCCAGAGCCGGCGAACGGCTTGCCCCGCATCCCAGGGAGGGACCGATGAGACGACTGCTCCTGAGCGCGACCGCCTCGCTGCTCGCCATCACCGCGGCCCACGCCGAGGTCACCGAGGACGACATCGCCAACGACGCGACCCTCACCGAACAGGTGGTCACCAACGGCATGGGCCGCCACCTGCAGCGCTTCAGCCCGCTCGACGCGATCAACCGCGAGAACGTGGCGAAGATGGTCCCGGCCTGGGCCTTCAGCCTGGGCGGCGAGAAGCAGCGCGGCCAGGAATCGCAGCCGCTGGTCAAGGACGGGGTGATGTACGTCACCGGCTCCTACAGCCGGATCTGGGCCATCGAGTCGGCCACCGGGCGCGAGATCTGGCAGTATGACGCCCGCCTGCCGGAGGGCATCCTGCCGTGCTGCGACGTGATCAACCGCGGCGCCGCGCTCTATGGCGACAAGGTCTATTTCGGCACGCTGGACGCGCGGCTGGTGGCGCTGAACGCCAAGACCGGCGACGTGGTGTGGAACAAGAAGATCGCCGACTACAAGGCCGGCTACTCCTACACCGCCGCCCCCCTGATCGTGAACGGGCTGGTGATCACCGGCAACTCCGGCGGCGAGTTCGGCGTGGTCGGCGAGGTGCAGGCCCGCGACGCCGAGACCGGAGAGCTGGTCTGGACCCGCCCGGTCATCGAGGGCCACATGGGCACGCTGAACGGTCAGCCCTCGACGATGACCGGCACGCTGAACGCCACCTGGCCCGGCGACATGTGGAAGACCGGCGGCGGGGCCACCTGGCTCGGCGGCTCCTACGACGCGGACACCGACACGCTGGTCTTCGGGACCGGCAACCCGGCGCCCTGGAACTCGCACCTGCGCAACGCCGGGACCCCGACCGAGGGCAATGCGGGCGACAACCTCTACGCCGCCTCGCGTCTCGGGATCGACCCGGCCACCGGCGAGATCAAGTGGCACTTCCAGACCACCCCGCGGGAGGGCTGGGACTTCGACGGCGTCAACGAGGTCGTGGCCTTCGAGGACCGCGAGGGCAACAAGCGCTTCGCCACCGCCGACCGCAACGGCTTCTTCTACGTGCTCAACCGCGAGGACGGCGCCTTCGTCGACGCCTTCCCCTTCGTCAGCGAGATCTCCTGGGCCTCCGGCATCGACGACACGGGCCGGCCGATCTTCAACGAGGCGAACCGCCCCGGCGATCCGACGGCGGCGGCCGACGGCAAGAAGGGCGACACGATCTTCGCCGTCCCGGGCTTCCTGGGCGGCAAGAACTGGATGCCGATGGCGCACAGCCCCAGGACCGGCCTCTTCTACGTCCCCTCCAACGAATGGGGCATGGACATCTGGAACGAGCCGATCAGCTACAAGAAGGGCGCGGCCTATCTGGGCGCCGGCTTCACCATCAAGCCGATCTTCGAGGACCACATCGGATCCCTCAAGGCGATCGACCCGATGACCGGCGAGATCAGGTGGGAATACAAGAACGACGCCCCCCTCTGGGGCGGGGTGATGGCCACCGCCGGCGGCCTGGTCTTCACCGGCACGCCCGAGGGCGAGTTCAAGGCCTTCGACGACGAGACCGGCGAGGAGCTGTGGTCCTTCCAGCTCGGCTCCGGCATCGTCGGCCAGCCGATCACCTGGCTGCAGGACGGCAAGCAGTACGTCTCGGTCCTCTCGGGCTGGGGGGGCGCGGTGCCGCTGTGGGGCGGCGAGGTCGCCAAGAAGGTCAACTACCTCAACCAGGGCGGCATGGTCTGGACGTTCCGCGTCCCCGACCAGCTCGCCGCGAACTGAGCCGAAACCGGCCCGGCGCTCCCTGCAGGGCGCCGGGCCTCCGCGCCTCCGGCCCCGTCGGGCGCCGGGTTCATGCTTCGGCCCGCCGCTGCGGCATCGCCTGCCGGCCCGCCCGGAGCTAGAGTGAGAGGGAAACCGGCATGACGCCTGCGATGGAGCCAGCCATGACCGCCAGCCCCGCGCCCCCCGCCCCGCCGCCCCGCGCGCCGCAGGATGCCGACGCCGGCCGCGGGACGGCC
Source organism: Albimonas pacifica (assembly GCF_900113695.1). Lineage (GTDB taxonomy): Bacteria > Pseudomonadota > Alphaproteobacteria > Rhodobacterales > Rhodobacteraceae > Albimonas > Albimonas pacifica. The sequence goes on from NZ_FOQH01000007.1 coordinate 51,422, forward strand.
GCGCCCTTCGCCTCGGCGCTGGTGATCGACGACCACCCGCTGTTCTGCGAGGCGCTCTCGGGGATGCTGCGCGAGATGGGGGTGGCGCGGATCGAGACCGCCGACCGCCTCGCCCGCGCCTACGAGCGGCTCGCATCCGGCCCGGCGCCGGAGGTGATCCTGCTCGACCTCACCCTGCCCGACGTCGAGGGGATGGAGGGGCTGCTGCGCATCCGCCGGCTGGCGCGCGACACCCCGGTGGTGGTGATCTCCTCGCTGGAGGAGAACCGGATCGTGGGCTCGGCCCTGCGCTCGGGCGCCTCGGGCTTCGTGCCCAAGCAGAGCCCGCGCGACGTCTTCGCCCGCGCCTTCGCCGCCATCGCCGCCGGCGAGACCTTCCGCCCCGACGGCTTCGTCGAGGGCGACGAGACCCCCTCCGAGACCGAGCAGGCGATCGAACGGCTGGCGCTGCTCACCCCCCAGCAGGCCCGGATCCTGGAGCTGGTCTGCGAGGGCCAGCTGAACAAGCAGATCGCCTGGGAGCTGAGCATCGCCGAGACCACGGTGAAGGCCCATATCACCGCGATCCTGCGCAAGCTGAACGTCCGCTCGCGCACGCAGGCGGTGCTGCTCGCGCAGAACGCGCGCTACCGCAAGATATTGCACGACGCCTCGGGCGCGACCTAGCCTGAGCGGAGACCGGCAGGGAGGCCCCCGCCAGCGGGGGCGCCGGATGAGAAGGGAGGAGAGCCCATGGACGGGGCTCATGCCGCCGGGACCCGCACGGGGCCCCGGCCGAACGCATCCGCGGGCCGGCGCGACCTGCGGACCGCCGCCGCGCCCGCCGACGACCCCGCCGCCGCGATCGCGGCCCTGCGCGCCGCGCTCGGCCCCGGGCCGCTGGCGCTGGCCGCGCTCTTCGTCTCGCCCCACGCCGACCTCGAGGCGGTGGCCCGCCTCGCCTCCGCCGCCTTCGGCGACACGCCGGTGATCGGCTGCACCACCGCCGGAGAGATCGGGCCCGCCGGCTATGCCGACGGCAGCATCGCCGCCGCCGGCTTCCCGGCGGAGCTGTTCTCGGCCCAGGTCTGCTTCGTGGGGGACCTCACCGGCCTCGACCGCGTCGGCGCGGCCGAGCGGGTGCAGGGCCGCCGCGCCGCGCTGCGCGCCGCCGCCCCCGACTGGGGGAACGAGTTCGCCTTCCTGATGGTCGACGGCATGTCGCGGATGGAGGAGCAGTTGGTCGCCACTCTCGCCGCCGCCCTCGACGGGATGCCGCTGTTCGGCGGCTCCGCCGGCGACGCGCTCGACTTCGGCCGCGCCTTCGTCCTGCACGAGGGGCGGTTTCACGCCGACGCCGCGGTGCTGGCGCTGATCCGCACCGCCTGCCGCGTGCAGGTCTTCAACTTCGACAACCTGCGCCCGGCCGAGGCCAAGATGGTCGTCACCGGCGCCGACCCCGACCGCCGCCTGGTGCGCGAGATCAACGGCGAGCCGGCGGCCCGCGAATACGCGCGCCTGCTGGGCCTCGATCCCGCGCAGCTCTCGCCCTTCACCTTCTCGGCCCACCCGGTGATGGTCCGCGTCGGCGGCCGCCACCACGTCCGCGCCATCCAGAAGGTGGAGCCCAACGGCGACCTCACCTTCTTCTGCGCCATCGACGAGGGCCTGGTGCTGACGCTGGCCGAGCCGACGGACGCGGCCGAGCATCTCTCGCAATCGCTCGACGGCCTCTCCGCCGCCGGCGCGCCTTCGGGCATCCTCGCCTGCGACTGCGTCCTGCGCCGGGTGGCGGCGGAGCGGGACCAGAGCGTGCGCGCCCTCTCGGCGATCCTGGCGCGCAACGAGGTGGTCGGCTTCTCGACCTACGGCGAGCAGATCAACGGCGTGCACGTCAACCAGACCCTGACCGGCGTCGCCCTCTACCCGCCCGAGGAGCCGGCATGACCGTCTTCGACGCCCGCACCCTCGTCGACCCGACCGAGAGCCTGGAGCGGCAGAACGCCAAGCTCGCCAAGATCGCCGGCGTGCTGATGCGGCGGGTCGAGCAGGCGACCGACGCCGACGGCGCCGCCTACGCCCATTTCCAGCGGGCGCTGACGCTGGAGGGCGAGGTGCGCGCCCGCACCTCTGAGCTCGAGCGCGCGCTGTCGCTGCTCAACGACACCAACCTGCGCCTGACCGAGGCCAACCGCGCCGCCGACCGCGCCCGCGCCGACCTCGCCAACGCCATCGAGGCGGTGCAGGAAGGCTTCGCGCTGTTCGATGCAGACGACCGGCTGGTGATGTTCAACTCCCGCTTCGGGATGGGCATGCCGGACATGCGCCGGTTCCTGCGACCGGGCCTGCCTTTCGCCGACTACGTGGCGCGCGTCGCGGCGTCTCCGTCCCTGTCCCTGCCGAAGGGCGAGACCCCGCGCGACTGGGTCGCCGCCCGCCTCCAGCGCCACCGCGAGACCAAGGCGATCTTCAACGTGCGGCTGGTGGGGGACCGCTGGATCCAGGTTTCGGAATACCGCACGCCCGAGGGCGGCACCGCGATCCTGCAGACCGACGTCACCGACTGGATCCGGCTGGAGCGGCAGGAACGCGAGCGGATGCTCGACGACCAGGCCCGCTTCATCCGCGCCACGCTGGACCACATCAACCAGGGCGTCTCGATCTTCGACGGGCACGAGCGGCTTGTCGGCTGGAACATCCGCCTCGACGAGCTGCTCTCGCCCCCCGCGGGCCTGCTGCGGGTGGGCCGCAGCTTCGATACGCTCTTCGACCGGTTCTCGCCCGAGATGGCCTTCCGCGACCCCGACGGCGCCGACCGGCTGATGGCCTGGGTCAAGGGCGGCCTGCGCCGCCCGCCCCTGAAGCTGGAGGTCACGCACCGCGGCGCCCGCATCTTCGACGTCTTCGCCCAGGAGATGCCCGACCAGGGTTTCGTCGTCTCCTTCACCGACGTGACCGCCGAGCGCCGGGCCATCGACGCGATGGCCGAGGCCAATGAGACCCTGGAGCTGCGCGTCCACGAACGCACCCTCGCGCTGGCCGCCGCCGCGGCCGAGGCCGACCGCGCCAACGCCTCCAAGTCCCGCTTCGTCGCCGCCGCCTCCCACGACCTGCTGCAACCGCTGTCGGCGGCGAAACTGTTCCTGAGCTCCCTCAACAGCCTCGACCTCGACCCCGAGCCCCGCCGCATGGCCGAGCGCGCCCAGAACGCCCTGAAAAGCGTCGAGGCGATCCTGGGCAGCCTGCTGGACATTTCGAGATTGGACAGCGGCCTGGCGGCGGTGGAGATCTCCACCTTCCCCGTCTCCCGCATCCTCCGCCCGCTGCGGGAGGAATTCCAGCCGCTGGCCCGCGCCCGGGGGCTGGAGCTGCAGGTGATCGACAGCGGCGCCTGGGTCCGCTCGGACCCCTCGCACCTGCGCCGGATCCTGCAGAACCTGATCGCCAACGCCATCCGCTACACCCCCTCGGGCCGGGTGCTGGTCGGCGCGCGCCGTCGCGGCGGCGGCCTGCGCATCGAGGTCTGGGACACCGGCCCCGGCATCGAGGAGGACAAGCGCGAGCTGATCTTCAAGGAGTTCCACCGCATCGACAAACCCGGCATGACCGCCGAGGGCGTGGGCCTCGGCCTCGCCATCGTCGAGCGGGCCTGCCAGCTCCTCGACCACCGCCTCGACCTCGAGACCGAGCCCGGCCGCGGCGCCGGCTTCCTGGTGACCGTGCCCCTTGCGCCGCCCCGCGCCCCCGAGCCCCCCGCGCGCGAGGCCGCAGGGCAGGAGGGGGGCGCCCGCGACCTCGACGACGTGATCGTGCTGGTGATCGAGAACGACGCCGAGGTGCGCCAGGCCATGGCCACCCTGCTGGAACGCTGGGGCGTCTCCTGCTTCGACGTCGCGGGCGAGGACGCCGCCCTGGAGTTGATCGACGAGGTGGGCGTGGCCCCGGACGTGATGCTGGTGGACTACCATCTCGACGACGGGCGCCACGGCATCGACGCGGTCGCCGCCGTGCGCCGCCGCTGCGGGCCGACGCCGGCCGCGATCCTCTCGGCCGACCGCACGCCCGAGCTGCGCGCCGCCTGCCACGCCGCCGAGATCGCCTACCTGGAGAAACCCGTCGACCCCGACCGCCTGATGCGCTTCCTCGCCGAGATCCGCGCCGCCCCCCTCGGCTGGGGCCCTCTCTCCGGCCCGGCGGTCTGAGCCGCCACGCCGGCCGCGCGCCGTGCCCCGGGCCTGACCCGGGGCCTCTCACGGCCCGCATCGGGGCGCCCCCTGTCGGCGATCGCGCCACGGACTGCATACAGTCGCATGCAATTTTCTTGACGCAGAGGCCCCCCGGGCGCATGGACCGTCCATCGCCCCTTCCCGGAGGCCCCGATGGACGCGTTCGCCCTGCTGCCGGCCGATCTGCCGCCCCTGACGCTGGCGCTGGTCTCGGCGGCCTCGTTCTGCACGTCCTTCGTCACCGCGGCCTTCGGCATCGGCGGCGGGATGGCGATGCTGGCGATCCTCGCCTCGCTGCTGCCGCCCGCGGCGCTGATCCCGGTGCACGGGCTGGTGCAGTTCGCCTCCAACGCCGGGCGCGCGGCGCTGTTGCGCGGGCATGTTCAGCGGGGGCCGCTGCTGCCCTTCCTGGCCGGATCGGCGCTGGGCGCCGCGCTCGGCGGGCTGGTCGCGGTCGAGCTGCCCCCTGCGGCGGTCGAGATCGCCATCGGGATCTTCGTGCTGTGGTCCGCGCTGGCCTCGCCGCCCCGGGTCATGCGGGCGGGCGCGGGTCCGGCGGGCTTCGTCTCGACGCTGCTGACGATGTTCTTCGGGGCCACCGGGCCGTTCGTGGCCGCCTATGTGAAGACGCTCGCCCTGGGGCGGATGGAGCACGTGGCCACCCACGCGACGATGATGACCGCCCAGCACCTGCTGAAGGTGATCGCCTTCGGCTTCCTCGGCTTCGCCTTCGGGCCCTGGCTCCTGCCGGTGGCGCTGATGGCGGCGACGGGGTTCCTGGGCACGCTGGCGGGCAAGCGGGCGCTGTTGCGGATCGACGACCGGCTGTTCAAGCGGGCGCTCGCCGCGATCCTGTGCCTGCTCGCCGCCCGGCTGATCTGGAGCGGGGCGGCGGAGCTTCTCTGACGCCTCAGCCGAACTCGGCGCGGATCGCGTCGTCGTGCTCGCCGACGCCGGGCACCTTGCCATAGGTCGGCGCATCGCCCGCGACGATGGCGCCCGGCGCGATCAGCTCCACCGGGCCGCCGTCGGTCGAGACCGAGATCAGCCGGTTCTGCGGATGCTCCATCAGGTCGGCCATGCCGTTGAGGCGGCCGTAGGCGATCTTGGCGGCGTCCAGCTTGGCCGCCAGCTCTTCGCGCCCGTGCTGCTGGAACAGCGCCGCGACGCGGGCGTCCAGCTCGGCCCGGTTCTCGATCCGCGCGGTGTTGTCGTGGAAGCGCGGGTCGTCGGCCATGGCGGCGTCGCCCAGCACCTGGTCGCAGAGCATCCGCCACTCGCGCTGGTTCTGGATCGAGATCAGAATCGCGCCGTCCGCGCAGGGGAACACGCCGTAGGGGGCGATGGTTGGGTGGCGCAGGCCCTCGCGCTGGGGCGGGCGGCCGCCGTAGCGGGCCTGCAGGTAGGGCACGTTCATCCAGTCGGCCATGGCGTGGAACAGGCTGACCTCGATCTGGCGCCCCTGCCCGGTGCGCCCGCGCCCGATCAGCGCCTGCAGGATCGCGGCATGGGCCGTGATCCCTGCGCCGATGTCGCAGATCGAGACGCCGACGCGCGCCTCCTCCGTCGGCGAGCCGGTGATCGAGGCGAGCCCCGTCTCCGCCTGGATCAGCAGGTCGTAGGCCTTCTGGTCGCGCCGCGGCCCGTCCTCGCCATAGCCGGAGATCGAGCAGGTGATCAGTTCGGGACGTTTCCTGCGCAGCTCCGCCATGCCGTAGCCCATGCGGCCGATGGCGCCGGGGGCGAGGTTCTGGATGAACACGTCGGCCTGATCCAGCAGGCGGCCCAGCAGGGCGTGGTCCTCGGGGTTCTTCAGATCCAGCCGCAGGCTTTCCTTGCCGCGGTTGAGCCAGACGAAATAGGCGCTCTGCCCCTCGACCATGCGGTCGTAGCCGCGGGCGAAATCGCCCTCGGGGCGCTCGATCTTGATGACGCGGGCGCCGGCGTCGGCCAGGCGCGCCGAGCAGTAGGGGGCGGCGACCGCCTGCTCCACCGCCACCACCAGCAGTCCTTCGAGATCGCGCATGTGTCCTCCGGGGGCATGGCCGGCGCGGGCCGGCTGGATTGGCCGGCGCGGCCGGCGCCTCTTTCCACCGGAAGCGGGGCTCCGGGTCAACCGTCCGGCCGGTCATCGCGGCGGGAAGCCGGGTTGCAGGCCAGCGCGCGCCCCGCCCTCGCCCCCCTCCGGCGGAGGCGAGGGCGGGCGGGTGGGGAGCCTCCGCCGGAGGGGGGCGAGGGCGGGGCGGCGCCGCCTCGGCTCCGGGGCGCGACGCCCCGTGCGTTGCGCGCGCCGGGTCCGCGTGCTGATCTGCGCGGGCCGGCGGATTTCGAGGGGACCCCATGCTGCAGCTCAAGATCGTGAACGCGCGCCTGCCCGTGGCCTCGGGCCTGGGAAGCGCCCCGCTGTCGGTGGCCGTCCGCAACGGCCGCATCGCCGAGATCGCCCCCGTGATCGACGGCGAGGCCGAGCGCGTGATCGACGCCGCCGGCCGGCTGCTGTCGCCGCCCTTCACGGATCCGCATTTCCACATGGACGCGACCCTCTCGCTGGGCCTGCCGCGCCTGAACGTCTCGGGCACGCTGCTGGAGGGCATCGCGCTCTGGGGCGAGCTGAAGCCCCTGCTGACGGTCGAGGCGGTGGCCGAGCGCGCCCTGCGCTACTGCGACCTCGCCGTCGCCCAGGGCCTGCTGGCGATCCGCACCCATGTCGACGTCTGCGACGACCGGCTGACCGCGGTCGAGGCGCTGCTCGAGGTCCGCAAGCAGGTCGCGCCTTACATCGACCTGCAGCTGGTGGCCTTCCCGCAGGACGGGCTCTACCGCGACCCCACCGCCCGCGCGAACCTGCTGCGCGCGCTCGACATGGGCGTCGACGTCGTCGGCGGCATCCCGCATTTCGAGCGCACCATGGCCGACGGCGCCGCCTCGGTGCGCGAGCTCGCCGAGCTCGCCGCCGACCGCGGCCTGATGCTCGACCTGCATTGCGACGAGAGCGACGATCCCCTGTCGCGCCATGTCGAGACCCTGGCCGCCGAGACCGTGCGCTGCGGCCTGCAGGGCCGGGCCGCGGGCAGCCACCTCAGCTCGATGCACTCGATGGACAACTACTACGCCTCGAAGCTGATCCCCCTGATCGCGGAGGCCGAGCTGCACGCGATCCCCAATCCGCTGATCAACATCACCCTTCAGGGCCGCTCCGACACCTACCCGCGCCGCCGCGGCCTGACCCGGATCCCCGAGCTGCGGGCCGCCGGCGTGAACGTCGCGCTCGGCCAGGACTGCACCATGGACCCGTGGTATCCGCTGGGCTCGGCCGACATGCTCGACGTCGCGCACATGGCGATCCACGCCGTCCCGATGACCAGCCGCGAGGCGATGGCCTGGACCCACACGGCCGTCACCGTGAACAACCGCCTCGCCATGGGCCTGCCCGACCCGACCCTGCGCGAGGGCGCGCCCGCCGACATGGTCCTCCTCCAGGCCCGGGACGAGATCGAGGCCGTCCGCCTGCGCGCCACCCGCCTCGCCGTGATCAAGGCCGGCCAGGTGATCGCCGAAACCCCCGCGCGCCAGGCCGCCCTGACCGTCCCCGGCCGTCCCTCCACCCTCGATCCCGCCGCCTACGCCCCCGCCGCCGAGGGCTGATCGCCCGCCCCAGGCGCCCTTCGCCGCACGCCCCGGCGGGAGCGCCTGGTATTGGGCCAGTGAGGAACCCGCCGGAGGCTCCGCCAGCAGCCGATCGTGCGCGTCCTCGCCGCCCGCGCGACGCAGCCAGGCCCGCCCGCAGGGCGCCTGCATACCGCTCGTCCCAGTTTTCGCCGCAGCGCAGCGACGCCGCTGTTGACAGCGCCCCTCCTCCTCCGGCTTCATTTTCTGATCGGTCAAAAAACGCTGCGTCCGCGCGCCTCGACAAGCGTCCACCACAACGGCCCCAAGGCCGGATCATCCCGACAGGACATGCCATGCCCATCACGCCTTCCCGCCGCCAGCTTCTCGCAGGCGCAGCAACGCTCCTCGCCACGCCCGCCATCCTGCGTGTCCGCCGCGCCCATGCGGCCGACCCGGTGAAGGTCGCCGGCGTCCACGCCTCGCCGGTCGAGAACGCCTGGAACTCGCGCATCCACTCCGCCATGCAGGCCGCGGCCGCCGACGGACTGATCACCTACGAGTTCTCCGAGGGCGTCTCGGCCACCGACTACCCCCGCGCCATGCGCGAATACGCCGAGGCCGGCGCGCAGCTGGTCTGGGGCGAGTCCTACGCCGTCGAGCGCGACGCCCGCGCGGTCGCCACCGACTACCCCGAGACCGCCTTCCTGATGGGCTCCTCCGGCGGCCCGCAGGGCGACAACTTCGGCGTCTTCGGCACCCGCAACCACGAGGCCGCCTACCTCGCCGGGATGCTGGCCGCGAAGATGTCTCAGACCGGGACCTTCGGCTCCGTCGGCGGCTACCCGATCCCCGAGGTCAACATGCTGATCAACGCCTTCCGCGCCGGCGTCAGCGAAGTGAACCCGGACGCGAAATTCCTCAACGGCTTCATCGGCGCCTGGTTCGACCCGGCCAAGGCCAAGGAGGCGGCCCTCGCCCAGATCGACGCCGGCGCCGACATCCTGTTCGGCGAGCGCATCGGCACCGCCGACGCCGCCAAGGAGGCCGGGATCAAGGCCGTGGGCTCGCTGATCGACTACACGCCCCGCTACCCCGACACGGTCTTCGCCAACGCCATCTGGAACTACCGCCCCACCATCGACGCCATCGTCAAGGACATCGCCGAGGGCGCGGCGACCGGGCGCGACTACACCGAGTATTCCTTCATGAAATACGGCGGCAACGAGCTGGTCTTCGTCGAGTCCATGGTCCCCGCCGACGCCATCCCCGCCATGCAGGAGAAGCAGGCCGCGATCCAGGCCGGCGCGTTCGACGTGCCGATCGACGAGTCCGAGCCCGCCTGAACCCAGCCCCGGCGCGGGAGCCCGCCTCCCGCGCCCACCTCGCCAGCATCCGGGGGACGGCCATGACAGGCCCGATCGGCGGCGACGCCACCCTGCTCGCCCGCGCCATCGCCGAGGGCCGCCTCCGCGCGGCCGAGGCGATGGAGGCGGCGTTGCTGGCCGCCGAGACCGACCCGCTGGGCGCCCTCGCCCGCCTCGCGCCCGAGCAGGGCCGGGCCGGCGCCGCGCGCGCCGACGCGATCCTGGCGGCAGGAGGCGCGGCCGCCTCGGCCCCGTTCCGCGGCGTGCCCTTCCTGGGCAAGGACCTGGGCGCCTCCGGCCGTGGCCTCGCCGCCTGCGGAGGCAACGCCGCGCTGCGCGCCAGAACCCCGGACCCCGAGGCCGACGACGCCCTCTTCGCCCGCTTCCGCGCCGCCGGGCTGATCCCCTTCGGCCTGACCACGGTCCCCGAGTTCGGCAACGCCCTGACCTCCGAGCCGATGGGCGCCCCCCCGGCCCGCAACCCCTGGAACCCCGATCTTTCGCCGGGCGGGTCCTCCGGCGGCGCCGCGGCGGCGGTCGCCTCCGGCATCGTGGCGATGGCGCATGCCACGGACGCCGCCGGCTCGATCCGGGTGCCGGCCGCCTGCTGCGGGCTGGTGGGCCTGAAGCCCTCCCGCGGGGCCACGCCGATGGGCCCCGGTTTCTCCAACTGGCTCGACGGTCTGGTCGGCGAGGGGGTGCTCGCCCGCTCGGTGCGCGACGTCGCCGCGATCTTCGGCGCGATCTCCGGCGGCGCGCAGGGCCCGGTCCCCGACCCGGCGCTGCACGGCATCCCCGCCACCCCTCGCGTGGCCCTGGCGATCCCGCCCTCGGTCTCCGAGGCCGCCGCCCGCCCGGCGCGCGAGGCCTCCCAGGCCCTCGGCGGCCCGGTGACGGAACTGGACCCCGCCGGCTGGGCCGCCCTCTCCGCCCGCGCCGCCGCCGTCGCCGACCTGGTGCTGGCGGTATCCCTCGCCGAATGGGTCGGCGCCGCCGGCCTGAGCGACGCCGACATCGCCCCGATTTCCGCCGCCGCCGCCCGCTTCGGCCGCGCGACCTCCGCCCCCGCCTTCTTCGCCGCCACCCGCGAGGCCGCCTCCGTCGCCCACGCGCTGTGGCGGATCTTCGACGAGGCGGACGTGATCCTGACCCCGGTGCTGGCCGACGGCCCGCCGCCGCTGGGCCATTTCGACCCCGCCTCGACCGACCTCGACGCCCACCACGCGAAGATGGACGCGACCGCCCCCGGCGTCGCCATCGCCAACGTCTCCGGCTTCCCGGCGCTGGCGGTGCCCTTCGGCATGGAAAACGGCCTGCCCCGCAGCTTCCAGATGATCGCCCCCTTCGGGACCGGCCGCGCCCTGCTGGCGCTCGCCGCCCGGATCGAGGACGCCGCCCCCGCCATCCCCTTCCCCCGCCTCGCCGGCCTGCCGGAATCCCTGCGATGACCCCGGTCCTGGAACTGGACGGCATCACCAAGCGCTTCGGCGCGCTGACCGCGAACGAGGACGTGTCCCTCTCCCTCGGCCAAGGCGAGATCCTGGCCCTGCTGGGCGAGAACGGCGCCGGCAAGACGACGCTGATGAACATCCTCTTCGGCCACTACACCGCCGACGAGGGCGAGGTCCGCGTCTTCGGCGCCCCCCTCCCCTCCGGCCGCCCCCGCGCCGCCATCGAGGCCGGCGTGGGCATGGTCCACCAGCACTTCACCCTCGCCGGAAACCTCACGGTGCTCGAGAACATCACCATCGGGGCCGAGCCCCTCTCCCGCCTGATGTCCGCCACCGGCCCCGCCCGCCGCCGCCTGCGCGAGCTGTCGGACCGGTTCGGCCTGGCGGTGGACCCCGACGCCCGCGTCGGCGACCTCTCGGTCGGCGAGCGCCAGCGGGTCGAGATCCTCAAGGCGTTGTATCGCGAGGCGAAAATCCTGATCCTGGACGAGCCCACCGCCGTCCTCGCCCGCCCCGAGGCCGAGCGCCTGTTCCAGACCCTGCGCGGCATGACCGCCGAGGGCCTTTCCCTCATCTTCATCTCCCACAAGCTGCACGAGGTGATGGCCGCCTCCGACCGCGTCGTGGTCCTGCGCCGCGGCCGCGTCGCCGCCGAGCGGCGGACCTCCGAGACCTCCGCCCCCGAACTCGCCGAACTCATGGTCGGCCGCCGCGTCGCCCGCCCGGTGCGCGAGGCGCAGCCCCCCGGCGCCCCCGTCTGCATCGCCTCCGCCGTGACGGTGACCGAAGGTGGCCGGGACCTGCTCGACGAGGCCGACTTCACCGTCCACGCCGGCGAAATCCTCGGCATCGTCGGCGTGGCGGGCAACGGCCAGGCCACCCTGGGCCGCCTGCTCTGGGGCCTGACCCGCCCCACCCGCGGCCGCCTCGCCCTGGGAACCGAGGACCTCGGCCGCATGACGCCGGCCGACTGCGTCGCCGCCGGCGTCGGCCGCATCCCCGAGGACCGCCACGCCGAGGGCGTCGTCGGCGAAATGACGGTGTGGGAGAACGCGACGCTCGAGCGCCTCTCCTCCCCCGCCTTCTCCCGCCGCGGCTTCGTCAGGCGCTCCGCCGCCCGCGCCTACGCCGCCGACCTGATCCGCCGCTTCGACATCCGAGGCGCCGAGCCCGACACCCGCGCCCGCCTCCTCTCGGGGGGCAACATGCAGAAGCTGATCCTGGGGCGGAACCTGGCGCAGGGCCCGCGCCTGATCCTCGCCAACCAGCCCACGCGCGGCCTCGACGAGGGTGCGGTCGCCGCCGTCCACGCCGAACTGCTGGCTGCCCGAGGGGCCGGGGCGGCCGTTCTGCTGATCTCCGAAGACCTCGACGAAGTCCTCGGCCTCGCCGACCGCATCCAGGCGATCGTGAAGGGGCGGCTGTCCAGGCCGATCCCCGCCGAACAGGCCGACGCCCGCCGCATCGGCCTGATGATGGCCGGCGCCTGGGACGAACCCGTGCCGTCCTCCGCGGGGGCGTCCTGATGCGCCTCGAGCGCCGCCCCCAGCCCTCGCTGACCATGACCGTCGCCGCCCCCTTCGCGGCGGTTCTGGCCTCGCTGGTCCTCTGCGCCGGGCTGATCGCCCTGGCCGGCGTGAACCCATTGGACGCCTATGCCGAGATGCTGCGCGGCGCCTTCGGCTCCCGCCTCTCGATCACCGAGACGCTGGCCCGCGCGACGCCCCTGATCCTGACCGGCCTCGCCGCCACCGTCGCCTTCCGCGCCCGGCTGTGGAACATCGGCGGCGAGGGCCAGTTCTACGTCGGCGCGCTCGCCGCCGCCTGGCTGGGCTCCGAGGCGCTGGCGGGGCTGCCGCCTGCGCTGGGCATCCTCGGCGTGATGATCGCCGGCATGATCGCGGGCGCTTTGCTGCTGCTGGTCCCCGCCTTCCTGCGCGTGCGCTTCGGCGTGGACGAGGTGGTCACGACCCTTCTGACCAACTTCATCGTCATGCTGTTCGTCGGCATGATGGTCGAGGGGCCGTTGAAAGATCCGCTCGCCTTCGGCTGGCCGCAGTCCGTGCCAGTGGCCAACGAGCTGATGCTCCCCAAGCTGGTCGAGCGCACCCGCCTGCACATCGGCCTGCTGATCGCGCTGGCGACGGCGGGGCTGGTGTGGCTGATGCTCGCCCGCACGGTCTTCGGCGCGCGCGCCCGCGCGGCCGGCCTCTCCGCCGGCGCCGCCGAGTTCGCCGGCGTGCCCCTGGCGCGCACCCTGCTGGGCGTGGCGGTCATCTCCGGCGCCCTCGCGGGGCTGGCCGGCGCGATCGAGGTGGCGGGCGTGAAGGGCTACGTCACCACGGACCTGTCGCCGGGCTACGGCTACTCCGGCATCGTGGTGGCGATGCTGGCGGGGCTGCAGCCGCTGGGCGTGGCGGTCGCGGCGGTCTTCGTGGCGGTGGTCTTCGTGGGCGCCGACGCCATGTCCCGCGCGCTGGGCGCCCCCACCTTCATCGCCGACGTGATCGTCGCGGTGTCCCTGCTGACCATGCTCGTCGCCCTGCTGTTCGCCACCTACCGGGTGCGGAAATGACCCCCCCGGCGCCGGAGGGCCGCCCCGCGGGGGCATCGAGCCCCCGCGTGCCGGGGCGCCGGCGCGCCGGGCGCATTCCGGCCGATGCCGCACGGGGAGGCCTGCGTTGATCGAGGCGCTCGAGATCCTGACCACCGCCTCCCTATGGGCCGCGGTCCTGCGCATCGCGACGCCGCTGATCTTCGGCGCGCTGGGCGCGCTGATCTGCGAGCGATCCGGCGTTCTGAACCTCGGCATCGAGGGGATCATGACGCTGGGCGCGATGATCGCCTGGCTGGCCGCCTACCAGGGCGCCGACCTCTGGGTCGCGCTGGCCGCCGCGGCGGCGGCGGGGGCCTGCTTCGGCCTTCTGCATGCTGTCCTGACCGTGCCGCTGGGCCTGTCGCAGCACGTCTCGGGCCTCGGCATCACGCTCTTCGCCTCCTCCTTCACCTACTACGTCTACCGGCTCGTGGTGGTGGTCGGCGACGCGCCCCCCACCATCGAGCCGTTCCGGCCCCTCGCGATCCCCGGCCTCTCCGACCTGCCCTTCGTGGGCCCGGTGGTCTTCGCCCAGACGGCGCCCACCTACGCGGCGCTGGCGGCGGCGGGGCTCTGCGCCTGGATCCTCGCCCGCACGCCGCTCGGCCTCGCGGTCCGAATGGCCGGCGAGAACCCCCACGCGGTCGAGGCGCAGGGGCTGAACCCGCTTTCGATCCGCACCGGGGCGGTGGTCGTCGGCTCGGCCCTGATGGCGCTGGGCGGCGCCTTCCTGACCACGGCGGCCTTCAACAGCTTCTTTCCGCAGATGGTCCAGGGCCGCGGCTGGATCTGCATCGCGCTGGTGGTCTTCGCCGGCTGGCGTCCGGGAAAGGCGCTGCTCGGCGCCCTGCTCTTCGCCTTCTTCGACGCCTACCAGCTGCGCCTTCAGCATGTGGTCGAGGGGCTGCCCTACCAGCTGTTCCTGATGGCGCCCTACCTCCTCTCGATCGTCGCCCTCATCGCCGTCGCCCGCCGCGGCCGCGCGCCCGAGGCGCTGATGGCACCCTACCGTCGCGGCGAGCGCTGACCGCGCAGGCCGCCCGCGTCCTGCCGCGTCGCCCCTCCCGCCGACGCCCCAGCCCGCGCCCGTCCCTCCCCGTTCCTGCCGGCGGGGCCACGTTCGGGGGCGGGGTTGCGGCGGACGCCACAGCCGGAGCCGCCGCCCGAACCGGATTGCTCCGCCTCGGATCCAGGCCGGCGGACCGGGTCGCCGCCTCCCGTCTCGCCTGGCTCCGGGAGGGGTTCCGCAAGCGTTCGCCCCTCAGTTTCCGGCGCGGATCGCCGTCACCGCGTCGGCCGAGATCTCCTCGCCCCCGGCCAGCACCAGCATCGGCTCCTCGCCGCCCAGCCGCAGTTCGACGACCTCTGCATAGACGCGGCCCGGCCGGCTTTCGATCAGCGCATCCTCGCCAAGGTATTCGACCGAGAACCGGTAGGCGCCCGGCGCCGCCTCCCCGGCGCCGGTCTCGCCGGACCAGGTCAGGCTCTGCGCCGTGGGGTCGACGGCGAGGCGCGCGACCTCCGTGCCGTCGGCCGTCTCGACGACCAGGATCGCGCGCTCGGCCTCGGCCGGCGGATCGACCTCGAGGCCAAGGGGCTCGCCGTCGTAGGGGACCGCCGCGGCGGCCTGCACCTCCTTGCCGATCCACTCGGCCAGGCCCGCCCCGTCGCCGCCCAGCGCCGCCAGGATCGCGTCCAGGCGGTCGTTGGACCGGATCTGCTGCTCCACCGCCGAGAAACTGGCGAGCTGGGCCACGAACTCTGTCGATTCCACCGGTTTCAGCGGATCCTGGTTGCGCATCTGCGTCGTCAGCAGCTTCAGGAAGGTCTCGAAATCGCCGGCCGCCTGCGCCGCGGGCGAGTCGCCCGCCGGCGCCGGCGTGGGCGCGGCCCGCGGGCCGGCGCCGCCTCCGGCGGGGCCGGCGAGGGGCGAGGTCGCGGCATCCGTCATTCCATCCTCCTAGACTCTGAGGTCGAGCCCGCGGAGTCCCGCGAGGCTCCCCGTGGGCGGTCGCGCAGGCTCCTCCTCCGCGGCGAGGTCGGCGGGACCGCCGCCGCCCGGCGGCGCGTCGCGCTCCCCCCCGCCGCGGCCGAACTGCAGGTCGACCCGGGAATGGCCGGCCTCGGCGAGGGACTGGCCCAGCAGGTCGGCGTGACGGCGCAGGAGGTCCGCGACCTCCGGCCGCTCCGCCACGATGGAGACCACCAGCGCGTGGTCATGCCGGGAGAGCGACAGGCGCACGCGCCCCAGCTCCGGCGGGTCGAGGCGGATCTCGACCTCCCCGGAGGTCTCTCGCCTGGCCAGCCGCACCGCCTGCTCGGCGACGGCATGAGCCGCGGGCGGCGCCTGCGCGAAGCTGGCCGCAGGGGGCGACGTCGACGACGGCCCCGTGGCGCCGGCTCCGGTCACGAGGCCGCCGGCCTCCGCGTACCCCGACCCTCGCGCGGTCTCGGCCGCCGGCGTCTCGCGCAGGGCGCGGGCGGCCGCGTCGATCCCGCCGCCGGCCGCGACGCCGGCCAAGTCGGGCGCGGGCGCCGCAGCCGTCGGGACCTGCGGCGTGGCCGGCGGGGTCAGGCGCGACGCCGCAGGGCCCTCCGGCGCGCGAACGCCGGACGCTTCCCCCCGCTCCGCGCGCGCCTCTCCGGTCCACCTGTCGCGAAGGGTCGCCCTGCCCTCCGGCGCCGCCCCTGCGGGCGTCGCCTGAAGTCCCGCAGGCCCGACCGAGGCGGCGATCGCGCCGAGTTGCACGGGCGTCGCGGACGCCGCCTGCGGGCGCGCCGCGCCGACCTCGTCCAGCTTCCCGGGCGATCGGGGGCCGCCGTCGGACGACCGTGACGTCGCCACGGTCGCAGAAGCCATCGCGGGCGCCCGTTCCACGAGCCGCGCGTCGGGCGTCGGCGACGACAAGGGAGAAGCGCCCGGGTGGGCCGACTCGCGCGCCGTGGCGCTTGATGTCGCAAGGTCCGCGCGGCGCTGCGATGAACCGCCCGCGGCATCCGCCACCGCCGGCGCTTGCCCTTGCGCCCGCCAGTCTGCAACGGCGGCCGCGGAGGACAGCTTCGGAACCGACGACGCCTGAGCGTCGTCTGCCCGCGTCGCGCCAGGGGCCGGCAGGAGGGCGTCGCCTTCCGGAAGGGTCGCGCCTGCACGGCTGTCCAGGGCGGCGCGACGAGGCGCGGCGGGGGAGGCCCCCGACCCCGCCGCTTCAACGGATGGCCGACCGACGACCGAGGCCGCGGACGGCGTCGCGGGCGACCACGACGCCTCGGCGACGGGACGGCGCGAAGTCTCCGCCCAGGGAGGGGATGGCGCGGGTTCGGGCGTCGGTTTCGTCGGCGGCGCGGCGGCCGCGAACGCCAGGTCGAACGCCAGCGCCGCGGACGCAGGGTCCAGTTCGGCGGCCGGCTCCATCGCCGCGGGCCGCCCCCGCGCCCGATCGGAACTGCCGGGGTCCGCGACCTCCGGCGGCGCTGCGCCCGAGGCCTCGCCCGAAGGCGTCGACGCGCGCCCCCGCAACGGGGCGGAGACGGGACGGGGCGAGGCGTCCGGGATCTCGAAATGGGGCATGGGCGCATTCTGCTCCGCGGCTGGGTCGGGAGGCAGAATGGCCGCGAATCGTTACCCAACGTTTACCGACGCGGGCGTATCGAGGCGGCGAAGGAGATCCGCGATGCTCGACGCCCCCTCCGCCGTCCCGCTCGGCGCCGGCGCCACGACGCCCGACCGCCCGATCCGGGGCTCGGACGACGCCGCCCTGCGCAAGGCGGCCGTGGAGTTCGAAACGATGTTCCTGGCGGAGGCGCTCTCGGCCGCAGGTCTCGGCCGCCCGCCGGAAGGCTTCGGCGGCGGCGTCGGGGAACAGGCCTTCACGAGCCTGCTGGTCCGCGAACAGGCGCGCCTGCTCGCGGAAAGCGGCGGCATCGGGCTGGCCGAGCGCATCTATCGATCCCTCATCG
Source organism: Albimonas pacifica (assembly GCF_900113695.1). GTDB lineage: Bacteria > Pseudomonadota > Alphaproteobacteria > Rhodobacterales > Rhodobacteraceae > Albimonas > Albimonas pacifica. Next base: position 68,604 of record NZ_FOQH01000007.1, read on the forward strand.
GGAAAACGGAGGCCGGATGACCGAGGATGGCTGGAACGGCCTGCGCGCCGGCATGCCCAACGGCGGCGACGGCCCGGGCGGGCGAATCGGCGCGGCCCTGCGCGGCGCCGCCTGGCGGGGCCGGGCCCGACAGGTGCGCGCCCTGCTGGAGGAGGAGCGGGAGCTGATCCTTCGCGGCGATCTGAAGGCGCTCGCAGGCCACGCCGCGCGCAGCCGGACGGCGCTGGACGATCTGACCTCGACGCCTCCGGGCGGCGAGGCGCCCGGGCGCGAGCTCGAGCGGATCCGCGTCGCGGCAGAGCGCAACCGGCGACTGCTCTCGGCGCTGCTCGAAGGAGCGGCCGAGGCGCGTCGCGAACTGGCGCGGCATGAGAAGGCGCGCAAGCGGCTCGGCTACGATCGGTCGGGCGATCCGCTTGCCGGCTCGGACACGGGGCGCGGCCGCCGCGCCTGACGATGGCGAGGCCGGGAGCGAGGTCTGCGCCGCGGCAGCGCAACCTCCGATGACTCCGCCGGGAATGCGGTTCTCCCTCTCGTCCCATGGGCGCGGCGACGCAACAAGGCGCCGGTCGCCCTCCGATGCGCGCGCGACGTGAGGGAGGCGCCTCCTGCAATCCAGTCGCAGACCGGGTCGGCGGGATCAGCCGAACCTGGACTGAACGAGGTTTGCGAAGCTCGCGGCGCCGGCCTGGAGCAGCGAGACGGCGCCTTGGCCGGGGACATAGCCGCTGAGGCCCTGCTCTGCGGCGGAGCGGGCGAGGAAGCGACGGATCACGGTCTCGACCTTTTCGGGGTCGGTGAAGACGGCGATGGACTCCTCGCCGAACAGTTCGCGGGTCTTGGCGCGCAGGGTCTCGCGCTGCTGGTCGAGGTCGATCTGGGCGAAGGCGGAGGGCAGGCCGTAGGCCTTCTCGATCACCGCGCGCAGGGGACGGTCGCCCAGCGCGGCGAACCAGGATTTGCCGTCGCTGCCCGAGTCCTCCGCCGCGGCGGCATGTTTGGCGAGCTCGCGACGCGCGTTCAGGGCCAGCCGCAGGTCGGAGTCGGCGTCGCCGACCGCGACCTCGAACTGCCGCTCCTTGAAGGCGGCGGCGATCTCGCCGGGAAAGCCGATATCGGCGACGCGAGGTCCGAGGATGCTGCCGTAGCCGAAGGCGTTTGCGAGGTCGCGGTAGCGGGAGTCGACCAGGCGGTTGGCGAAGGACTGGGCGTCGAGCGGATCGCTCTCCAGCACCTTCTGAATGAAGGCCCGCTTGTCGATCTCGTCCTCGAGGCCGAAGGCGCCCAGGGCGACCTGCAGGAGGCGGCGATCCTTGACCAGGTCCGCGGCGGTGGCGGCGGTGTGGATCTTCTCTTCGAAATGCGCGGTCGCCCGGGTGATCTCGGGAGATTTCTCGAAGGTCTCGCGCTGCTGGTCCTCGATCCGCTGGAGCAGGGACCAGCCGGCGACGCCGCCGACGGGGAGGACGGGCGTGAAGGCCATGGCGGCCGCCTCTACTGGGCGGCCGTCGCGGCGGAGGAGACGGCGAGCAGCCGTTCCTCCCGCGGCAGCAGCGTGCGCAGGGTCTTCAAGGACTGGTAGAACCGCTCGGCGATCGCGTGCTCGGTCGCCTCGGTGAGGCGCGCGCGGCTGTCGGGATCGTCGAAGACCTGGGAGAGCTGCTCGATCCCCGCGAGGATCTGGCGGCGCGCCTCGAACGGCTCGGCCTCGCCGGCCAGCACCAGCTGGGCGACGTAGCAGACCCGGCGGACCGGGGTGGTGACCTCGTGCGGGTGGATCGCGTCGCGCAGGCGCAGGACATTGGCCTCGGGCGTCAGGATGTTGATCCGCGTGCGGCGCGGCCCGTTCTCCATCACCACGCCGTTGACCATCACTCGTTCGCCCGGGCCGAGCTTCAGGATCAGGCCGGGCATCTCAGGCGCCCTCGACCTGGCCGCGCAGGCCCTTCATCACCGACGCGTTGATCTCCACCAGCGCCGCGGAAGTGATCTCTCGCCGCACGAGGCGGGGGGTCTCGCGCTCGACGAAGGCGGCGAGCGACAGCAGGCCCGCGCGCAGCGCGTCGGGCAGCCCGTTCTCCGCCACCGAAAGATCGGCGGCGAGGGCCAGCCAGAGGCGGAGGTTGTCGTGAGCCGCGGCGGCGAGGCGGGCGTTGGCCCCGGTCTCGCCGGCGTCGAGCGCGGCCTGGGACTCGGAGAGGCGGTGGGTGACGTTGGCGAAGACCCGATACTCGGCCTGGCGGGGCGTCAGCGCGGCATGGCCGGCGTCGCCGTAGGCCGGCCGGCGGTCGGCGCCGCGGCCGAGACCGGATCGGGAGGGAGAGAGCGCGGCGGCGGTCATGGCGGCTCCTGGGTCTGGCGAGGTCCGGCGCCGGCGATTCATGCCCTGGCCGCGCGTCTCGCCGTGAATTCCCGTGCGCCCCAGTCCCCGGCGGCGGCGGCGCGCAAGCGGCGCGCCCCCCCGCGCGGGGCGCGGGGCGGTGGTGGGGAAGGCCGGGTTCCCGGCCTTCCCCGTCGTCTCCCTTAGCGGAAGAGCGACAGCACGCTCTGCGGCGCCTGGTTGGCGATCGACAGCGCCTGGATGCCCAGCTGCTGCTGGACCTGCAGGGCCTGCAGGCGGGCCGAGGCCTCCTCCAGGTTGGCGTCCACCAGGGCGCCGATGCCCGAGGTCAGCGAGTCGGTCAGCGACTTCACGAAGTCGGCCTGGATGTCGATCCGGCCCTGGACGGAGCCGAACTCGGCGGCGGCGTCGATCGAGGTCTGGATCAGCGACTCGATGTTGGCCAGCGCGTTCGCGGCGCCGTCGGCGGTGGACACGTCGATGCCGTCGAGGCCCACCAGACCGCCCGAGGCGACGCCGCCCGAGCCGTCGTCGACCGTCAGCGCCACCGTTGCGGCGGCGTCGTTGTCGATCTGCAGCGTCGGGGGCTGCGAGATCGGGTCGTCCGACAGGTTCACCTGCACCGAGATGCCGTCGATCCCGCCGGCGTCGATCACGCGCTTCAGGCCCGTCGCCACGTCGTTGAGCGTGTCGCCCTCCTTCGCGGTGTAGTCGAAGTTCTGGCCGCCCAGCGAGATGCGGAAGCCGTCGCCCTCGTTCACCACGCCGCCGGTGTTGCCGGCGCCGCCGAGCGAGACCGTCTCGGCCCGGGCGGTCAGGGTGCCCGCCGCGCCGGCCGCGCCGGCCGCCTGGGCGCCGCCGGCGTCAGGGTCGACCACGAAGGTGGTCGCGCCGGTGGAGGAGCCCTGCATGGTGATGGACTCGAACGAGTTGGTCGAGGAGATCGTCACCTCTCCCGCACCGGACACCGCGGTGGTCACCCCCTCGACGCCCAGGTTGGCCAGGCCCGCGGCGACGATGTCGTCCAGGTCGGCCACCGTGATGTTGGCGCCGGTGTTGTTGGTGAAGGTGAACTGCTGGTCGGCGAAGTCGATGGTCAGCGTGTCGCCGTCCGCCATGTCGTTGGCGATGGTGATGGTCGCGTCGTTCGCCGCGTTCGACAGGGTGGCGCCGGCGCCCACGGTATAGGTGCCGTCGTCGGCCACGGTGCCGATGCGGTCGATGGCGCTGGCGGTCTCGACCGTGCCGGCCTCCGAGGTCAGGTTCTGGCCGCGGAAGGAGATCGAGGACGAGGAGACCGAGCCGTTGCCCGCACGGTCGAGCGACGAGAGCACCGAGGTCTCGTCATAGGAGTCGACCAGGTTCTTGCCGTTGAACTGGGCGGCGCCGAGCACCGAGGTGATCTGGCTGCGCAGCGCGTCGATGTCGGTCTGGATCTTGGCGCGGTCGACGTTCTCCTCCTGCGAGGCGACGATCTTGCCCTTGATGTCCGTCAGCAGCTCGGTGACCGTCTCGGCGGCCTGGCGGCCGACCTCGACGGTCGAGGCGCCGAGCGACAGCGATTCGCTGATGCCCTTGAAGCCCTTCACGTCCGACTGCATGACCGAGGAGATCGCCCAGACGGCCGCGTTGTCCTTGGCGGACCCGACCTTCTTGCCGGTCGAGATCTGCTGCTGGATCTGGTTAAGGTTCTTGTTGGTGCCGTTCAGGGTCTGCAGCGCGACCATCGCGCTGGTGTTCGTGAGAATGCTGGCCATTTGCTCCGTTTCCCAAAGCTGGCGGCGCGTGCCGGCGCCGCATATTGCAGACCGACCGGAAACTTCCTCCGGCCGGAGAGAACCGCCTTTCTGACGGAGCGCATCGGGCGTTCGACCCGCCGCGCCGGCCCACCCCTTGGGGCCGCGACGAGGGAATTAGCGCGCCGACTCTGAAGAAGGTCTTAGCGGGCCGTCCCGTCCTGACGCGACTTCGCTCTGTTTTTAGGGGGATGCGGGGCATTCCTCGCACGGGCGCGCGACGCTCTTCGCTTCCTTGGCCTGCCGTGCTCTGTTAACTGAACCGGAGGCCCGCCGCGCCGTCACCCATGCGCAGCGGCCGCAGGCGCGGGCCGCACATGGGCAATTGGGGGGCCGGAGCCGCGGATGGCCATCGTTCAGGACCGCAAGATCGAATTCTCGCAGCCGGTCAGGCAGATCGTGCTGATGGTCGTCGTCCTGGCGCTGGTGGCGGTGGGGATCTTCTTCCTCCTCGGCCCCATCGAGGCGGTGTTCTCGGCCAACGTCTGGCTCAACGGCTTCATCGCCGCCGTCTTCGTGATCGGCGTGCTGTCGTGCTTCTGGCAGGCGCTGTCGCTGGTGCGCGCGGTGAACTGGCTGGAAGGCTTCGCCATCGACCGGCCGGGGCATGAGTTCGTCAATCCGCCGCGCCTGCTGACCTCGCTCGCCTCGCTGCTGCGCGACCGCCGCGCGCGCGAGGCGCTGACCGCGACCTCCTCGCGCTCCCTGCTCGACACCGTGGCCACCCGGCTCGACGAGCAGCGCGACATCACCCGCTACATCATCAACCTGCTGATCCTGGTCGGTCTTCTGGGCACCTTCTGGGGCCTGAGCCAGGTGGTCCCGGGCATCGTCGAGACGATGCGCTCGCTGTCGGGCACCCAGGATGCGAACGCCGATTCGATGCAGGTCTTCGCCAACCTGATGGCGGGGCTGAACAGCCAGCTCGACGGCATGGGCACGGCCTTCGCCTCGTCGCTGCTGGGCCTCGCCGGCAGCCTGGTGGTGGGGCTGCTGGACCTGTTCGCCGGCCACGGCCAGAACCGCTTCTACCGCGAGCTGGAGGAGTGGCTGTCGTCGATCTCCCGGATCTCGCTGGGCGGCGGCGAGGGCGAGGCCTCGGTCGGCGCGCTGGCCGTCGACGCGCTGGACCGCAACGCCGAGCAGATCGAATCCCTCGTCGCCGCGCTGCGCGACGCCGAGGACCGCCAGCGCGCCGCCGACGCCCGGCTGGAGACGCTGGCCGCCGGCCTCTCGGGCCTGGTCCGCGCCCTGGAGGAGGAGCGCGAGACCCGCGCCCCCGCCCCGGCTGCGGCCCCGGCCTTCGACGACTCGAACCTCACCGCCCGCCTCGACCGGCTGGCCGCCGCGCAGGAGCGGGTGGTGCACCTGCTGGAGAAGGCGCAGGACAAGGAGGAGACGGACGAGGGCCGCCAGCGCCTGCGCTCGATCGACCTGCAGATCACCCGCCTGCTGGAGGAGGTCTCCGCCGGCCGCCAGGAGGCGACGGCCGAGCTGCGCATGGACCTCGCCCGCCTGACCCGCGCCGTGTCGGGCGAGCGGGGCTGACGCATGGCGCTGTCGCGACGCAACCAGCGCTACGAGGGCAACGTCTGGCCCGGGTTCGTGGATGCGATGACGGCGCTGCTGCTGGTGCTGATCTTCGTCCTGTCGATCTTCATGATCATCCAGTTCGTGCTGCGCGACCTGGTGACGGGCAAGGACCAGGAGCTCGACAACCTCACCGCCCAGCTCGCCGAGGTCGCCCAGGTCCTGTCGCTGGAGCGCACCCGCGGCGAGCGGCTGCAGGGCGAGGTCGAGACGCTGTCGGCGACGCTGACGCGCGAGCGCTCGGAGATCGACCGCCTCTCGGCCCTGTCGGACAGCCTGCGCGCCGAGCGCGACGCCGCCGCCGCGCGCAACGACGACTACGAGGCCCGCGTCGCCGCCCTGCTGGACGACATCGGCGCCGCCCGCGACCGCATCGGGACCCTGACCGCCCGCGTCTCCGACGTCGAGGCCGAACGCGACGCCGAGACCGCGCGGGCCGAGGACCTGACCCAGACCCTCTCCCAGGCCCGCGCCTCGATCGACGAGCTGGAGGCGGCGCGCACCCGCGCGATCTCCGAGCAGGAGGCGATGCAGCTCACGCTCGCCCGGATGCGCGACGAGATCTCGGCGCAGGAGGAGGCCGCCCGCCTCGCCGCCGCGAAGACCGAGGCGCTGGAGGCCCTGACCGCCGACCTGCGCGCCGAGGCGCAGGAGACCCAGGCCACCCTGTCCGAGACCCTCCAGGCGCTGGCCGAGCGCAACCGGACGGTCGAGGAGCAGGACGCCGCCATCGCCTCGCTGTCCTCCGACGTCGAGGCCGCCGAACAGGCCCGCGCCGAGCAGGAGGCCGCCCGCGAGGCCGCGCAGACCGAGCTGCTGGAGCTGCGCGTCACGGAGGCAGAGAAGGAGAAGCTCCTCGCCGCCCTCCAGCAGGACCTGACCGAGGCCGAGAAGCAGAAGGCGGCCGAGGCCGCCGCCGCCCAGGCCCTGCGCGACCGGCTGGCGAACAGCCAGGACGAGCTGACCGCGATGGAGCTGGCGCTGGAGGAGCAGCGCCGCAAGGCCGAGGAGACGCTGACCCTTCTCGCCGCCGCCAACCTCGCCAGGCAGGAGCTGCAGGACCAGGTCGAGGCCTCGGAGGAGGAGATCGCCGCGGCCCGCGCCGAGATGACCGAGCGCGAGGCGCTGCTGTCCGCCGCCCAGCGCCGCCTGACCGAGGAGCAGACCTCCGCCGCCGACGAGGCCCGACGCGTGGCGCTGCTCAACGCCCAGGCCCAGGAGCTGCGCCGCCAGCTCTCCGGCCTGCAGGAGCTGCTCGACGCGGAGGAATCACGTAACGAGAACCTGAAGGTGCAGGTCTCCAACCTCGGCAGCCAGCTCAACTCGGCGCTGGCGCGCGAGCTGCAGCTCAAGCGCCGCGAGGCGGAGCGCAACGCCCAGGAGGTCGCCCGGCTGGAGGCGGAGAAGAAGTCGCTGGAGGCCCGCCGCTCGGAGTTCTTCGGCCGCATCCGCGAGGCGATCGAGGGCCGCGAGGGCGTCGAGGTGGTCGGCGACCGCTTCGTCTTCCAGTCCGAGGTGCTGTTCGCCCCCGGCTCGGCGGATCTCGGGGCCGACGGGCGCGCCGCGCTCGACGATTTCGCCCAGCTCTTCCGCGAGGTGCAGGACGCCCTGCCCAACGAGCTGCCCTGGGTGCTGCGGGTCGACGGGCATACCGACGACGTGCCGCTGACCGGCTCCGGCCGCTACCGCGACAACTGGGAGCTTTCCCAGGCCCGCGCGCTGTCGGTGGTGCGCTACCTCGCCGACGCCCAGGGTTTCCCGCCCGAGCGGCTGGCCGCCAACGGCTTCGGCGAATACCAGCCCATCGACCCCGCCGACACGCCCGAGGCCCGCGCCCGCAACCGCCGCATCGAGCTGAAGCTGACCGAGCGCTGAGGCCCGCCGCCCTTCGCCTGGCCGCGCCGGGGCCGCGGGGACGTCGGCCCGACCGGCCCGCGCCCGGGCGCCCCGCCCCTCGGCGGCGGGACCGTCAGATGCCGTGCGCCATCCGCGCCCGCCGGGACGCCGACAGCTTCATCCCCGGCGCCGCCAGCCGCCCCTCGGGCCCCGTCCAGGCGTAGGCCAGCAGGCAGGGCTCGAGGTCGCCGGTGGTGATCCGGTGCTCATGCTCCGGGCGGTTGAGGATCAGCGAGCCGGGGGCGTAGACGGCGGCGTCGTTCTCCGACCAGGCGCCGGCGACCGAGAGATAGCTCTCCTCGATCTCCTTGTGGCTGTGCTGGGGATAGGTGGTCGAGGGCGCAAGCAGCACGAAGCCCAGGATCAGCCGCTCGGAGGGAACCGGGCCCTGCGGGCCCATCACCTCGCAATAGGCGTAGCGGCGCATCAGGTGGCGCGGGGGCCTGGCGTAGCCGTATTCCCAGGTCAGCCGACCCGCGACCCGGCCCAGCGCGCGCGCCAGCGCCGACATCGCGCCGCGCTCGCCCACGTCCAGCGCGCGCGGCAGGTAGGCGGTCACCGGCTTCTCCTGCGGCGCGCGCGCCAGCAGGCGCGGATCGGCGTCGAGCACCGAGGACAGCGTCTCGCGCACCCGCCGGCGATGGGCGCGGATCGCCTTGCTGCCCCCCGCCGAGCCGCCGGCGCGGTAGAGCGTCTCGAACTCCCGCAGCAGGTAGCTCCAGTCCGGCGCCTCCGACAGGCGCGGGCCCGGCTCGGGCTCCGGGCTGGGCTCGGCGGCGGTCGCCGCCTCTCCGCCCGGGTCGCAGGGCGCGGGCGCCTCGTGCAGGGGCGTCTGGGTCTCGGGCCGGGAGGGCTGCATCGGCGGAGCTCCGGGGAGGGCGCCGGGCTCGCCCCAGGCGGCCGACGCGGATCGAAACGCGGATCGAGGGCGGGCGCGGGCCGGATCGGACCGGCAGGCGGCGGAGGCGGGCGGCGGGGCGTCGGCAGGGACGAGCGCACGGCGCGCCGCGGGCGCCCGGCGCGGTCGCCGACGCCGCGTCACAGATCGCGCCGCGCGGCCCTGGCGTCGGCGTCGAAAGCGACCTGTCGCACGTGGGCGCCGACATCGGCCCGGCTGGCGCTTGCGCGCCGCCCGTCCCGCCCCCAGACTGCGCCGGCCCGCGCAGACGGGCGCTGGACGGGAGGATGCGATGAAGCTGTCAGGCCGCTGCTACTGCGGCGAGGTCCGCTACGAGGTCGAGGGCGACCCGGTGCTGCAGGCGCAGTGCCATTGCCGCGAGTGCCAGTATATCACCGGCGGCGCCCCCAACACCTTCATGATGTTCCCGCGCGAGGGCTTCCGCTACGTTCAGGGCGCCCCGAAGGACTTCGCCCGCAGCGATCTCGAGAAGCCGGTCACCCGCCAGTTCTGCCCGACCTGCGGCACGCATCTGGCGACCCAGATCTCGCGGGCGCCGATGACGGTGGTGAAGGTGGGCACGCTGGACGATCCCGCGGTGTTCGCGCCCGCCATGGCGATCTTCGCCTGCGACCGGCAGCCGTTCCACCAGGTCGCCGAGGGCCTCGCCGTCTTCGACAAGCGCCCCGGCTGATCGCGAAGCGCCCGCCGTCCGCGGCGGGCGCGTCTCCTGCCCCTCGCCTCCCGCGCCGGCCTCGCCAGTCCGCGGCGCCGCCCCCCGGCGCGCCGGGGCGGGCGGGTGGGAGGCGCGCCGGGGGGCGGCGCCGCGGCCGGTCCGGGCGCGCTGCGCCCGAAAAGGCTCAGCCGCGCAGCAGGCCGGCGAACTTCTCGAAGATCTCGGCGTTGGCGGCGACCACGTCGGCGGTCTCGAACGGATTGCGCTCGGGGTCCGAGAGCGACTCGGCGAAGCCGCCCGCCTCGCGCACCATCAGCAGGCCCGCGGCCATGTCCCAGGGCTTCAACCCCCGCTCCCAGAACCCGTCGTAGCGGCCCGCGGCCACCCAGGCGAGATCCAGCGCCGCCGCCCCGAAGCGACGCACGCCCGCGCAGCGCGGCATCAGCTTCGAGAGGTCCTTCAGCGTCGCCGGCAGCCCTTCGGTGCCGGCGAAGGGAATGCCGGTGGCGAACAGCATCTCGGTCATGTCGCGGCGCGAGCTGACCCGCAGGCGGCGGTCGTTCAGCCAGGCGCCGGCGCCCTTCTCGGCGGCGAAGATCTCGTCCTTGGTCGCGTCCAGGATCACCCCGGCCACCACCTCGCCCTTGTGCTCCAGCGCGATCGAGATCGCCCAGTGCGGCAGGCCGTGCAGGAAGTTGGTGGTGCCGTCGAGCGGGTCGACGATCCAGCGCCGGGTCTGGTCGGCGCCCTTGATCTCCCTGTCGCTCTCCTCGCCCAGCCAGCCGTAGGCAGGACGGGCCTCCATCAGCTCCTTCTTGATGATCTCCTCGGCCTTGAGGTCGGCGCGCGAGACGAAGTCCGCGGCGCCCTTGCGGCTGACCTGCAGGTTCTCGACCTCGCCGAAGTCGCGCAGCAGCCCGCGGGCGGCCTTGCGCGCGGCCTTGATCATCACGTTGAGATTGGCGGAACCGCTAGCGGACATGTCTTCGATTCTCCTCGAGGCGCCCCGCCTCCCCGGGCGGGAGGCGATCGGCGCCGCGGTCAGCTCAGGCCGCCGCGGATCGGGGGCCTGCGGAATGCATGAGCCGCGCCGGGGGCCGGCGCGGCGTCGTTCAGGCGGGATCCGGCGGGCGCAGGCGCGCCGCGCGGATCACTTCAGCTCGGTCTCGACGAAGCGCAGCTCGCCGTCGCCGGCGTTGATCACGTCGTGGGCCACGCCCTTCTGGCGGAAGTAGCTCACGCCCGCGGTCATCTGCACGCGGGTCGCCGCGCCGTCGGGCCCGACGATGTCGACGGGCTGGGTGGTGACCGGGGTCACCACATAGTCCATCTGGTGCGTGTGCCAGCCCGTCGCCTGGCCGGGCGCGAAGACCCACTCGGTCACCCGCACGCGGTCGTTGTCGACCATCTGCCGGTGCGAGGCGGCGGGCCTGGCCACGTAGCCTTCGGGCGCGGGGGTCTCGAGGCACATGGTCAGGCGCGCTCGACGTATTCGAAGGTCTCGGTGTTCACCACCACCTGCTCGCCGGTTCCCACGAAGGGGGGGACGGTGATGCGCACGCCGTTGTCGAGGGTGGCGGGCTTGTAGGAGTTGGCGGCCGTCTGGCCCTTCACCACCGGCTCGGTCTCCTCGATGGTGCAGACCACCTTCTCGGGGAGCTGCATCGAGAGCGCCTCTTCCTCGTGGTATTCGACCACCACGGTCATGCCGTCCTGCAGGAACGGGCGGCGGTCGCCCAGCAGGTCGGCGGGCAGCGCGATCTGCTCGAAGGTCTCGCTGTCCATGAAGGTCAGCATGCCGTCGGTCTCGTACAGGAACTGCTGGTCCTTCTGCTCGAGGCGCACGCGCTCGACCTTGTCGGCGGAGCGGAAGCGCTCGTTGAGCTTGGTGCCGTTGCGCAGGTTCTTCAGCTCGACCTGAGCGAAGGCCCCGCCCTTGCCGGGCTTCACGTGGGCGGTCTTCACCGCCACCCACAGGCCGCCGTCATGCTCGATGATGTTGCCGGGGCGGATTTCGTTGCCGTTGATCTTCATCGAAGCGCCTATGTTCGGTTCCGTCGGCCGCTTCCGGTGCGGAGGGCCGCGCACGCCATGCGCGCCGGGCGCGGACCGCCCGTTCGCAGCCCGCGCCCGGGCGCGATCCGCGCGGGGTATAGCCTCGCCCCGCCGCCGGGGCAAGCCGCAGCGGCCGCGGCGCCGCCGCCCTTTCCATGGCCGTCCCGCCGGCAGGTCCGGGCGGGCGCCGTGCGCGGGTTCAGCCGTCGAACCCCTCCAGGAAGCCGCCGTAGCGCGGGCGATCCGCCGTCGCGGCGGGCCCGCGCGCGCGGGGGGCTGCGAGCAACGCGAGCCCGCTCGCCGGCGCGCCCGCCTCGCGCAGCGTCTCGGCCGCGGCGCGCAGATCGCCGCGGCGCGTCGCGCCCCAGCGCATCGCCAGCAGGCGCCGGTCGGCGAGGCCCGCCAGCGCCCGCGCCTCGGCCGCGTGCAGCAGCGGCGGCGTGTCGAGGATCACCACGTCGAAACGCCGGCGCAGCTCCTCGACCAGCCGGACCATCGCCGGACCGGCGAGCAGCTCCGCCCGCCGGGCGGTGGCGGGGTCGGCGGGCAGCAGCCAGGGCCCGCCCTCCTCCGGGCGCAGCAGCGCCTCGGCCGCGGTCGCCTCGCCCGCCAGCACGGCCAGCAGGTCGGTCGCCCCGTCGGCCCCGCAGCGCCGGGCCTGCGAGGGCGCGCGCAGGTCCGCGTCGACCAGCGCCGTGCGCAGGCCGGCGCGCGCGCAGCTCTCGGCCAGCAGGGCGGCGAGGGTCGAGCGTCCCTCCCCCGGGCCGGGCGACAGCACGGCGAGCACCTGCACCGCCTCGGGCGTCTCCGCGCCGGCGTCGAGCGCCTGGCGCAGGCGACGCGCCCCCTCGGCGAGGGGTGAGCCGGGACGCCGGCGCGCCGTCTCCACCGGGTCGGCGCGGCCCCGCGCGCGCGGCAGCGCCGCCAGCGCCGGGGCGCCCGCGTCCGCGGCGGCCATCGCCGCGGAGAGGGGCGGTCCGTCGCCCGTCTCGCGCAGCCAGGCCAGCGCCCCGCCCAGCGCCAGCCCGCCGCCCAGCGCCAGCGACAGCGCCAGCCCGGGCGAGGGTCCCGCCGCCCGGCCCCGCACGTCGACCGAGACCCGCCGCGCCTCGGGCGCCGCGGTCGCGGCGGCCAGGCGCGCGGCGGCGAGCCCGTCGACCAGCGCCGCCCGCTCGGCGGCGCGGGCGTCCGGCGCGGGGGGCGGCAACGCCGCCGGACGCGCGTCCGCCTCCTGCGCATGGGCCGCCAGCGCCGCGGCGAGGCCGGCGCCCCGGGCGACCGGGGCGTCCGGTTCGGGCGGCGCGTCGCCGGGCGCGTCGAGCCGGGCCAGCCGGTCGGACAGCCGCGTCGCGGCGGAACGGGCCTCCCGCGCCGCGGCCTCGGCCTGGACCTGCAGGCGGTCGTCGACCACGGCCGCGGCGATGCGGGCGGCAAGCGCCGGGTCGGCGCTGCGCGCGCGCAGCACGATCAGCCGGCTGTCGCCCAGCCGCCGTGCCGAGAGGCGGGACGCGAGCCGCCGCGCCGCCTCGGCGACCCGCGCCTCGGCCTCGCTCGGATCCGCGGCCGGGGCGGCGGCGGGAGCCTCCGGGGCGGGGCCGGCCGGCGGGGGCCCGCCGGTCGGCGGCCGCGGGGCGGCGGGCGGCAGCACGCCGGCCGAGGCGATCAGCGCCCTCGCGCCCCAGGGACCCGGCGGGCGGCCGAATTCGGCGGTGGCGGCGAGGCCGAGGCGACGCGTCACCCGCTCCAGCGCCTCGGGCGCAAGCAGCAGCCGGCGCTCGGTCTCGATGCCGGCGGGGTCCAGCGCGGCCGCGGCGGCGGGCGCGGCGGCCCAGGACGCGGCCGGACGCGCGGCGACCTCGACCACCGCCTCGGCGACGTAGCGCGCGGGCGCCAGCGACAGCGCCGCCATGACCGCCGCGACCGCCAGCGCCATGCATCCCGCCGCCAGCCGCCAGTGCCGGCGCAGCGCCCAGCCGAGCAGCTCGGGCCCGGAGACGAGCGCCTCCGGCCCGCCTGCCGTGGACGCCGGCAGGGGCGGGATCGGCGCCGCCTCCGCCGGCGCGACGTCGCGCGCAGGACGGCCGGCGTCGCCGCCCTCCGCCCGCGCCGCAACCTCGGCCGGGGCGGTCGGCGGCGGCGGGTCGCCTGCGGATGGCGAAGGCGGGGCGTCGCGAGCGCCTGCGGGAACGCGCGCAGCGGACGGCTCGCCCGGCTCGGCGACCGGCGCCGTGCGCTCTGACGACGACGGACGAGCGGGCGCGGCGGGGGGCGGCGCGGGAGGGGGCGGAGCGGCTTCGGCAGGCGGCGTGGCGGGCGCGGGCGCCTCCGCGCCGAGGCTGCGTCGCGTCTGTTGCGCCCGGGCGATCGCCTGCGTCAGCGCATCCCGGCGAGGTCCGCGCGACGCCTGCGGCGGGGCGTCGAGGAGGGGGGCGCCGCGCGTCGCGTCCGGAGCGGCCGGGCGGCGAGCCGGCGTGACGGACGGCGTCGCGACGCCCTCGTCGCCTCGTCCCGGCGCCATGGCCTCCGGCGGCGAGCCGAAGGGGGGCGGCGCGGGGAGCGGCGGCGGGGGGCGGCGCAGGCCGGCCTCGCGCAGGGCGGCGATCCGGGGACTGACGTCGGGCAGATTGGCCGAGAGGTCGGGCCCGTCCCGAGGGGCCCGGATCGGGGGAACCGGCGCGGCGGACGGCGGCGGCGGAACGCGCGGCGCGGCGGGCGGCGGCGCGGCGGACCGGGCCCGGGGCCCTGCATCGTCCTGCGCGGCCGGGCGGGCGCGAAGCCAGGGTCCTGCGCCGGCGTCGGCGACGCCCCCGGCCGGCCCGGACTCCGACGCCCCCCGATGCGGGCCCTGAGGCTCGGGGGCGGCGAACCTCCGTCCAGGCGGCGGTCGGGACAATCCTGCTCTCCCTGCGCGAAGCGGGAGGCGGCGCAGCCTTCCCGGCAAGGTTAAAGCTAGGATTCGACCGGTTAAGAATCGGTAACCATGCGCGCCCGCCGTGCCGGCCCCGGGCCGTCCGCCGGGCGCGGGCCGCGGCCTACCAGTCCTCTTCCCGGTGCACCCCGTGGGCGTAGGCCTGGGCGTTGCGCCAGTACCACTCGGCGTTGCCGCGGTTGGGGACGGTGCAGTCGCGCTCGGCCACCCGCTTCGCCGGCACGCCGGCGATGATCGAGTGCGGCGGGAACTCGGCGTTCTCGGTGACGATGGCGTGGCCCGCGACGATCGAACCCGCGCCGATCTTCGCCCCGTCCATCACCGTGGCGTTGATCCCGATCAGGCAGTCGTCGCCGATCTCGCAGCCGTGGATCGTGACGTGGTGGGTGATCGAGCAGTTCCGCCCCACCTTCGTGCCCGAGTTCATCCCCACATGAACCATCACGAAGTCCTGCAGGTTGGCGCCCTCGCCGATCTCGACGAAGTCGCGCTCCGCCCGGATCACCACGTTGGGCCAGACCGACACGCGCGCGGCGAGGCTGACCTTGCCGTGGATCAGCGCGGTGTCGTGGACCAGCGCGTCGGGCGCGATCTCGACCAGGGGGCCGAAGACGCGGCCCGTGCGCATCTGGGGCAGTTTTCCGATCATTCCTCTCCTCCCGCGCCGTCCCGCTCCGCGCCCGGCTGCGCGGCGCTTCGCCGGTCGTCGGCGGCCAGACTAGACCGGGGCGGGGCCGAAGCCCAAGCCCGCGCGCCGGCGCTCAGCCGCGGGCGTGCAGCACCCGGCCGAGGAGGTTGAGCAGGAGCTGCGCCGCGAGGATCGAGGTCGAGCCGGTGCGGTCGTAGTCGGGCGCCACCTCCACCAGGTCGACGCCGACCACCTCGCAGCGCTGCGCGACGCCGGCCAGCAGCTCCAGCCCCTCGTAGTAGAGGAACCCGCCGTGGGAGGGCGTGCCGGTGCCCGGGGCGATCGAGGGGTCGAAACCGTCGATGTCGATCGTCAGATAGACCCGGGCGCCGGCGGGGATGCGGGCGAGCGTCGCCTCGATCCCCAGCGCCCGCACCTGGCGCACCGAGAGGATGTCGGAGCCCCGCGCGCGGGCGTCATCGTAGCCCTCCCGCGCGGTGGAGGAGACGTTGCGGATGCCGAGCTGGGTCAGGCCCCCGACCCACGGCTTCTCGGCCGCGCGGCGCATCGGGTTGCCGTGGCCGCGGGTCACCCCGTGGCGGACGTCGACGAAATCGAGATGGGCGTCGATCTGCACCACATGGATCGGGCCGTGGCGGGCGCAGTCGTCCTCGAAGGCCTCGATGCAGGGGATGTTGACGGAATGGTCGCCCCCGATCACCACCGGCAGGGCGCCGGCGTCGAGGATCCGGCGCACGCCGGCGGCGATGTTGTCATGCGAGCGGAGCGTGTCGGTGTGCACGATGTCGGCGTCGCCCAGGTCCACGATGCGCGCGCCGTCGAGATAGACCACGTCGTCCTCGTGGTCGTAGGCGCCGGCATGGCCGAAGCTGAACAGCGTCGAGGCCTCGCGCACCCCGCGGGGCCCGAAGCGGGCGCCGGCGCGCCACTGGGCGCCGGCGTCGAAGGGGGCGCCGAGGATGCACACGTCGGCGTCGATGGGCTGGTCCGGCAGGACGATGGGATATTTCCCGAAGCTGCAGATGCCGGTGAAGGGCAGGTTCAGCCTGCCGGCGTCGTAGGCGTTGCCGCTCATCGCGCTCGCCCTCCTCTCGTCACTTACATTCCTTGGGGTCGCCGCAGGCCGGCCGCGGTTCCTCCTTGGTCGGCTCCACATCAGGATCACCCCCGGGTCGCGCCCCGCCCGACCGCCATCCCCCCAATGCGGCGGGCGCGGCGCGGCCCCCCGATTTCAGGAAGGAGACCGCCATGAACTGGGATCAGATCGAAGGCAAGTGGAAGCAATTCACCGGCGCCGCGCAGGCCGAGTGGGGCAAGCTCACCTCGGACGAGGTCGACGAGGTCGCGGGCAACCGCGAGCGCCTCGAGGGCAAGATCCAGGAGCGCTACGGCGTCGCCAAGGAAGACGCCCAGAAGCAGGTCGACGCGTGGATCGCCAGGCAGAAGTGAGCGATCCGCTCCGCGGGGGCGCCGCCCCCGCCTGATCTCGCCGCCGCGCCGCCCCCTTCGGCGCGGCGGTCGCACGTCCGGGGTGCGGCGGGCGCGCCCGATCCCGCGGTCATACGCGGACGCGCGGCGCACGCGGCCCGGCGCGATAGGCCAGGCCCGCCGCCCGGGGCGCGATCGGAAGCGCGGCGACGGCGACTGGGGTCAGCGCCAGCCAGACCTGCGGCGTGTCCCGCCAGCCGTCGGTCGTGACAGTCATCGCCGCCTCTCGGGAGCGCCCGGGCCCCCGCGGCCCCGCGTTCCGACCATAAGGGCAGCCTCCCCTAGGAATCGCCTCCGGAATATGCTGCGCTGCGAGTGCGCCGCCAACGCGCGCAGCCGGACAGGGACGCATCGAATGAGCATCAACGCGGCGATCACGCACCGCACCACCTATCGCTACGACAAGCCCATCACCATGGGCCCCCAGGTGGTCCGCCTGCGCCCCGCGCCTCACTCGCGCACCAAGATCCTGAGCTATTCCCAGAAGATCTCCCCCGAGCCGCATTTCATCAACTGGCAGCAGGACCCGTTCGGCAACTGGCTGGCGCGGCTGGTGTTCCCCGAGAAGGTCGACCACTTCGAGGTGAAGGTCGACCTGGTGGCCGACATGGCCGCGGTGAACCCGTTCGACTTCTTCATGGAGGACTACGCCCAGTCCTTCCCCTTCGACTACACGGCCGAAGACCGCAAGGACCTGGCCCCCTATCTCGAGACCGGCCCCCAGGGCGAGCGGTTCGAGGCGATCCTCGCCGCCCTCCCCGAGAAGGAGGAGCACACGGTCGACTGGCTGGTGAAGGTCAACCAGGTCGTCCAGAACGCCGTCGCCTACCTGGTGCGCATGGAGCCCGGCGTGCAGACGCCGGAAGAGACGCTGGAGATCGGCTCCGGCTCCTGCCGCGACAGCGCCTGGCTGCTGGTGCACCTGATGCGCCGAAGGGGCCTCGCGGCCCGGTTCGTCTCGGGCTACCTGATCCAGCTGACGCCCGACGTGAAGTCCGTGGACGGGCCGTCCGGGCCCGACGCCGACTTCACCGACCTGCACGCCTGGTGCGAGGTCTACGTGCCCGGCGCGGGGTGGATCGGGCTGGACCCGACCTCGGGCCTCTTCGCCTCCGAGGGGCATATCCCGCTGGCGGCCACGCCCTCGCCCCGCTCGGCCGCGCCGATCTCGGGCGGGCATGAGCGGACCGACAAGGTCGACTTCGACTTCCACATGGAGATCGCGCGCGTCCGCGAGGAGCCGCGCGTCACCTTCCCCTTCACCGACGAGGCCTGGGCGGCGATCAACGCCGCAGGCCAGGAGGTGGACCGCCGCCTCGCCGCCGACGGCGTCGCGCTGACCATGGGCGGCGAGCCGACCTTCGTCGCCGAATACGACCGCGACGCGCCCGAGTGGAACGAGGCCGCCGTCGGCCCCACCAAGCGCATCTACGCCGACAAGCTGATCCGCCGCCTGCGCACCCGCTTCGCCCCCCAGGGCCTGCTGCACCACGGCCAGGGCAAGTGGTATCCCGGCGAGCAGCTCCCCCGCTGGGCCTTCGGCCTCTACTGGCGCAAGGACGGCGTGCCGCTGTGGGACAAGCCCGAGCTGATCGCCCCCGAAACCGCCTCCGGCGCCGGCTTCCCCGAGGCGAAGAAGTTCACCGAGGCGCTGTGCGAGGCGCTCGACATCGACCCCATCGCCGCCGAGGCCGCCTACGAGGATCCCGCGCCCTTCCTGCTGCGCGAGCAGGAGCTGCCGGTGAACCTCGATCCGGTGGACAACAAGCTCGACGACCCGATGGAACGCCAGCGCCTCGCCCGCGTCTTCGACCGCGGCCTCGGCCAGCCGGTGTGCATGGTGCTGCCGGTGCAGGCCCAGCAGGCGCGCGACCGCTCCCGCCGCCGGTTCTTCTGGGCGACCGAGCGCTGGCGCACCCGGCGCGGCAAGCTGTTCCTCGCGCCCGGCGACAGCGCGGCGGGCTATCGCCTGCCGCTGAGCTCGCTGGCCTGGATCACCGAGATCGACCGGCCCTGGATGAACCCGCTGGACCCGTTCGCGCCCCGCGCGCCGCTGGCCCGGCGCACCGCGATGCAGGGCCGCGCGGCGACGGGGGTGAACCCCGGCGCCGGCGTCTGGGGCTACGGCCCCGGCATCGGCGAGGCCGCCCCCGGCCACACCCCCATGCCCATCGCCGGAGAGCTGCACCCCGAGGCGGCGATGAACGCCCCCCAGCAGCCCGACCCCGGCATCGCCATCTACACCAACCTGGTGCGCACCGCCGTGACGGTGGAGCCGCGCGAGGGCCGTCTGCACATCTTCATGCCGCCGCTGCCCTCGGCCGACAGTTTCGTCGACCTGATCGCGGCCATCGAGGAGGCGGCCGAGATCACCGGCCTGCCGGTGCAGCTCGAGGGCTACTCGCCCCCCTCCGACCCGCGCCTGCAGAAGATCATGGTCACCCCCGACCCCGGCGTGGTGGAGGTCAACATCCAGCCCGCCGAGACCTGGGAGGAATTGGTGGAAATTTCCGAGGGTCTTTATGAAGATGCTCGGCATTGTTCGCTGGCAACTACAAAATTCCTCTATGACGGCCGCCAGACCGGCTCCGGCGGCGGCAACCACATCGTCGTCGGGGGCGCCACGCCCGAGCAGTCGCCGTTCCTGCGCCGCCCGGACATGCTGGCCTCGATCGTGCGCTACTGGCAGCTGCACCCGTCGCTGTCGTTCCTGTTCTCGGGTCAGTTCGTCGGCCCGACCAGCCAGGCCCCGCGGATGGACGAGGCGCGCGACGACATCCTCTACGAGATGGAGATCGCGCTCGAGCAGGCGCCCAAGCCCGGCTGGCAGACGCCCCTGTGGCTGGTGGACCGGATCTTCCGCAACCTGCTGACCGACGTCTCGGGCAACACCCACCGCGCGGAAATCTGCATCGACAAGATGTATTCTCCCGACGGGCCCACCGGCCGCCTCGGCCTGGTGGAATTCCGCGCCTTCGAGATGCCGCCCCACCCGCGCATGTCGCTCGCCCAGTCGCTGATCCTGCGCGCCCTGATCGCCAAGTTCTGGAAGGAGCCGTTCGAGCGTCCCCTGCGCCGCTGGGGCGCCGCCCTGCACGACCGCTTCATGCTCCCGCATTTCGTCTGGGAGGATTTCCTGGAGGTGCTCGCCGACATCGAGGCGTTCCTCGGGACCCCCATCGACCCCGAGTGGTTCCGCGCCCAGTTCGAGTTCCGCTTCCCGCTGGCCGGCGACGTGAAGCACAAGGGCGTGACGCTGGAGCTGCGCTCTGCCATCGAGCCCTGGCACGTGCTGGGCGAGACCGGCGCCATCGGCGGCACGGTGCGCTACGTCGACAGCTCGCTCGAGCGGCTGCAGCTGCGCGTGGCGGGGGACCTCGAGGGCCGCTACAAGGTCGCCTGCAACGGCTACGAGGTTCCCCTGACCGAGACGGGGCGCAAGGACGAGCGGGTGGCGGGCGTGCGCTACCGCGCCTGGCAGCCGCCGGAGTGCCTGCACCCCACCATCGGGGTGCACACGCCGATGGTCTTCGACCTGTGGGATTCGTACTCGAACCGCTCGGTGGGCGGCTGCGTGCTGCGCTCCGCCCACCCCGGCGGGCGGGCCTTCGACACCCAGCCGATCAACGACCTGGAGGCCGAGGGCCGGCGCCTGGCCCGCTTCGAGACCATCGGCCACACGCCCGGCCGGATGATGCCCGCGCCCGCGCGCATCTCCCCCGACCAGCCCCTGACCCTGGACCTGCGCCGCCAGCGCTGAGGCCGGGGGGCGAAGCCTCCCCGCGAGAGCGGGGAGGCGCAGGCCCGCAGGCGCCCTGCGGGCGGGCCTGGGCCCGCGGCGAAGGGCGCGCCCGGGCGCCCTGCGTGCGCCTCCCGCGGAACCGTGGGAGGCGCCGCGTCGACGGTTGCGCCGGCCGCGCGCCCCCGCCCGCGGCGCGGGGCTGGGGGAGCCGCCCGACGCCGGCGTCGAGGCGCCCGCGGCCAGCCTCGCGCGTGCCCGCCCGCCCTGCGCCGCGGGCGAGTCCTCGCCCCCCGCGCAACCGTCGACGCGGCGCTCCCGCGGCCGCCGGCCTGCGCCGGCGGCCCGGTCCCGGCCGCCCGCCCCCGGCGCCGCCGCCCGCCCTGCGCCGCGGGCGCCGCCGCCCGCCCTGCGCCGCGCGCGCGGCCTCGCCGCCGGCGCGCGGGTCGACGCGGCCCCCCCCCCGCCGGCCGGGCCGCAGGCCCCGGCCGCGGCGCCCGGTCGCCGAGCGAAACCATTCCCTCGCTTGGCGCCCTCCCCGCCCCGGTGCATAATCCGGCGCTTGCGCCCGGTCGGCGCGCCGACGCCCCGCGCCGCCTTCGCGCCCGCGTCCGGCGGCCGCCCGCCGGGATCCGCCAGCGCGCCCCGGGCCCCGCCAAGCCCTCGAAGGAGATCCATGACCGTCGCCGACCGCCTCGAAGAGGACCTCAGGGGCCTCTTCGCGCACTATCCCTCCGACCGGAGCGCTTCCGGCCGGACCGACGGCCCTGCGCCCGCCGCAGCCGCCGCCCAGGGACAGGGCGCGGTCGACGCGGGCCTGGCGATCGCCACCGCCGACCCGCCCGCCCCCGGCGTGATCCCCCCCGCCCTGCCCCCCGAGCGCGTCTTCGACGAGGCCATCGATTCGGACGGCCGCCTGCGCCCCCACTGGCGCGGAGTGATCGAATGGGCCGGCCGCGCCGGGCCCGAGGGCTACGAGGCGGTGCTGACCGAGAACCGCCGCCTGCGCCTCGAATCCGGCGTCGCCTTCGATCCCGCCGGCGCCTCCGACGCCATGGCCGCCGCCGCCGACGCCTTCCCGGTGGTCATCGCCCCGGAGGAATGGGAGACCATCTCCCTCGGCGTCGCCCAGCGCGCCCGCCTGATCGAGGCGGCGCTGCGCGACCTCTACGGCCCCCAGAAAGCCCTCAAGGAGGGCTGGCTGCCCCCCGGCCTCGCCTTCGGCAACCCCGACTTCGCGCTGTGGCGACGCGACTGGCCCGCCCAGGACGCCCCCTGGCTGACGCTGTTCGAGATGGACCTCGCCCGCGGCGCCGACGGCCGCTGGATGGTGCTCGCCGACCGGGTCGACAGCCCGCTGGGCGACGGCTGGCTGATCGCCAACCGCGTCGCCGCCTCCCAGTCCTTCGCCGAGCCGTTCCTCGGCGCCCGCGTCCGCCGCCTCGCCGGCCACTACCTCGCGCTCCAGCAAGTGCTGGAGGACGCCATGGGTCCCGACGGGCGCGTGGCGCTGATGTCGGGGGGCGGGCGCGACCCGCGCTATTTCTCCCACGCCTACTTCGCCCGCTACCTCGGCGCCGCCCTGATCGAGCCGGGCGACGTCACCGTCCGCCACGGCGCCGCCTACGTGAAGACGGTCGAGGGGCTGAAGCCCCTCTCGGTCCTGCTGCGCGGCGTGCACTCGCGCCACCTCGACGCGCTCTTCGCCCCGGACGAGGCGGCGCCCGGCGCCCCCGCCCTGTCGCTCGCCGCCCGCTCCGGCCGGCTGCGGCTGGCGAACGGGCTGGGCACGGGCGCCTTCGCCTACCGCGCCATGGCCCCCTTCGCCCACGTCCTGTGCGAGAACCTGCTGGAGGAGCCGCTGATCCTCCACGACGCGCCCTGCCTGTGGATGGGCGACGCCCGGGCGCGCGAGCAGGCGATGGACGAGCCGGAGCTGTGGCGGCTGGAGCGGATCACCCGCGGCCCGATGACCGAGAAGGGCGCCCCGGTCCTGACCATGCGCGACCGCGACGCGCTGATCCGCTTCCTGCGACGCTCCGGCGACCGGCTGGCGGCGGTGGCGACGCCCCCGCTCTCGACCACGCCCGCCTGGGTCGACGGCGCCCTGGCGCCGCGCCAGTGGATGATGCGGGTCTTCGCGGGCCTGACGCCCAAGGGCTGGTCCGTGGCGCCGGGCGGCGTCGCCACCCTGGTCGAGCCCGGCTGCCCGCCGCCCCCGCTCGCCTTCGGCAAGGACGTCTGGATCCCCGCGCGCACCGAGGACGAGGCGCGCACCGCCCCCTCGATCGAGCGGCGCATGGCCGGCGCCCACCTGCGCCGCACCGGCGGCGACCTGCTCTCCCGCGTGGCCGACGACCTGTTCTGGCTCGGCCGCACCACCGAGCGCGCCGACGGCACCCTGCGCGCCCTGCGCGTGGTCATCGACCGCATGCTCTCGGGCCAGGAGGAGGACGAGAGCCCCGAGGTCCTCTCCGCCATCCTCGAGATCCAGGCCGGCGCCGACGAGCGGCGCGTGGGCATGGTCCGGGTGCGCGACGCCATCGGCCGGCTGACCGCCGACCCGCACGAGCCGATGGGCATCGCCGCCCTGCTGTCGGGCCTGCGCCGCACCGGCCAGCGGGTGCGGCCCTACCTGTCGGAGGAATCCTGGCGCTCCATCGACCGGCTGTGCTCGGACAAGGGCTGGAAGATGCCGCCGCCGCCGCAGAACGCCTCGGCCCTGCTGCGCCTGATCGACGACAGCCTGCTGGCGCTCGCCGCCTTCGCCGGCGCCACGCACGAGAACCAGACCCGCAACCATGTCTGGCGGTTCCTGGAGCTCGGCCGCGGGATCGAGCGCGGGCTGACCTTCGCCCGCGCCGCCGACGCGCTGGCCGGCCGCAGGCGCGAGCCCGACGAGACCTGGCTGCGCGCCTGGCTGACCCTGCTCGACAGCCGCTCGGCCTACCGCACGCGCTACATGACCACGCCGGCCCCCGCGCCGGCGGTGGACCTGCTGATCCTCGACGAGCGCAACCCCCGCTCCCTCGTCTTCCAGCTGATGCGCCTCGAGGAGGCGCTCGAGCGCCTGCCCTCCCCCGGCCCCCGCCGCTCCCGCGAACTGCGCCTCGCGATGCGCACGCTGATGGAGATCCGCCTCGCCGACCCCGAGGCCCTGGCCGAGGAGGACGAGGACGGCGTGCGCCCGCGCCTGCGCGCCCTGATCCACGACGTGCGCGAGGCGCTGGCGGACCTCTCGGACGAGCTCGCCCGCTCGTTCTTCGCCCATACCCAGAGCCACGCGCAGGTGCAGGCCCACCAGCGCATGATGGCCCCTCCGGAGAGCCCGGCATGAGCCGCCTGCGCGTCCGCCACGAGACCCGCTACGTCTACGGCGCGCCGGCCGCCTTCTCGCAGCACCTGCTGCGGCTGACGCCCCGCGACCGCGAGGACCAGAAGGTGATCTCCACCGAGATCGCGGTCACGCCGGACCCGCAGGAGCTGCAGTGGTTCGACGACGGCTTCGGCAACCGGCTGGGCACGGCCACGGTCTACGAGCCCCACGACACGCTGGAGATCGTCGCCGAGTCGGTGGTCGAGCGCCTGCCGGTCACCGAGATCATGCCCGGCGCCTCGATGCCCTGGGAGGCGGCGGCGGCCGCGGCCGCCGCGCCCGCAGGCCTCGCGGCCGCGCTCTACGCCTTCCCCACCCGCTACACCGACGCCGACGACGCGATCGAGGCCTATGCCCGGCGCATCTTCACCCCTGGCCGGCCGGTGCTGGAGGCGGCGCGCGAGCTGTGCTCGGCGATCCACGACGACTTCGCCTATGCGCCCGGGGCCACCGGCGCGGAGACGGTCGCCTCCGACAGCTACGCGGCGCGCGAGGGGGTCTGCCAGGACTTCGCTCACGTGATGCTGGCGGCGATGCGGGCGCTGCGGCTGCCCTGCGCCTATGTCTCGGGCTACCTGCGCACGATCCCGCCGCCGGGACAGGCGCGGCTGATCGGGGCGGACGCGACCCACGCCTGGGTCTCGGTCTGGGATCCGGGGCTCGGCTGGATGCAGCTCGACCCCACCAACGACATGGAGCCGGGCCCCGACCATGTGCTCGCCGCCACCGGGCGCGACTACGCCGACTGCGCGCCGGTGACCGGGCTGGTGGTGGGATCGGGGGGGCAGATGCTGTCGGTCTCGGTCGACGTGGCCGCGATCGACGAGACCGGCGCCGAGCGCGCGCCCGACCCGGCCCCCGCCAAGGCGCCCCCGCCCCCGCCCGCGCCCGTCGCCCCGGCCGGGTCCGCGCCGGCGACGGCTGCCGGCCCCTCCCCCGACGCCAAGAGCTGACCCCCGGCCGCGGAGGCGCCGCGCTCCGGTTCCGCCTGCGGCCGGCGCCTCGCCCGCGGCGCGAGCCCGGCGGCCCGCCCGGGGCGGGGCCCGCCCCCCGCGCAACGCCCGACCGCGCCGCGGGCCGGAGACCGGCCCCCGGCGCGACGGCCGACGCGGCGCCTCCGGGCCCGCGTCGGGCGCGGCGTCAGGCGGGAGGCGGAAGACCGTGAACCGAGGCGATCCGCATCGGCGGCCAGGGCGCCTCCGCCAGCCAGTCGAGGAACAGGCGCGGGAAGCGCTCGGCCAGCGCCTCCTCGGCGGCGGTGCGGAACCACCACACGACCTTGACCTGCGCCTCGGCCGCGAACGCCGGATAGACGTAGGCGCAGCCGAGGTAGGCGTCGTCGCGCGCGTCCGCGATCACCCAGGCGAAGGAGCGCTCGGCCTGGAACTCCCGCCGATGCCAGCAGAGATCGACGAGGTTCTCCTCCCGCCCGATCCCCTCGGGCCAGCCGGAACCGTCGCCGAACAGCCCGATCAGGGCCGCCTCGCTCTCGCGCAGGGCGGCGAGGTCCGCGTCCAGATCCTCCGGCCCCAGCCCGCGCAGGTGGAAGGGCCCGAGCCGCAGCCGCGCGGGGATGGCGCGGCCGGCGAAGGCGGGATGCGGCTCCACCCCGCCCGCCGCCTCAGCCGCGCGCGGGGGCGGCTTCGGGGGCGGCCTCGCCCCCGATGGGCTTCGCCTCGCGCTTGAAGGGGTTGGCCTCGGGCACCTCGAAGTCCGGGACCAGCTCGCCCTTGGCATGGGCGTCGGACATGTAGCGGAAGCCGCCGATGGTCATCCGCATCAGGTGGTCGCCGGCCTTGAAGGGCGGATACCTTTCCAGCGCCTCGGCGGTGCGGAACGTCTCCAGCGGCTGCACCACCGCGTGATAGTTCAGGCCGAAGAACAGCGGGCAGGAGAAGCGCTCCGTCCCCTGGTTCAGCACCCGGTGCTGGGTGGACTTGTAGCGCCCGCCCGACCAGGCCTCGAAGATGTCGCCGATGTTGACCACGAAGGCGCCCGGGATCGGCGGCGCCTCGACCCACTGGTCGTCCGCATTCATCACCTGCAGACCGGGCCCGCCGGTGTGCAGGATGGTGAAGCACTCGAAGTCCGAGTGGCTGTCGATGCCCACGTAGTCCGTGGACTTCGGCATGTCGTTGGGCACGTAGCGCAGCAGGCGAAGCTGCGAGGTCGGACAGGTGCACTGCGCGCGCAGCTCGTCCCTGTCGACGCCCAGCTCGAAGGCGAGGCAGTCGAGCATCCTGAGCCCCAGCGCGAAGACCGCCTCGTAGTAGGCCGAGACCGTCTCCTTCCACCCGGGAATCTCCGGCCACACGTTCGGCCCGGTCATCCGCCAGCCGGCGAGGAAGTCGGGATGGTCCGCCGGCGCCTCGAAGCCCATGTCCCAGGCCTCGTTGAAGTTGATGCGCTTGGGAAACTTCGAGCCGTTCTCCTCGAAGGGCACGTAGCCGCGATGATGGGTCGAGAACCCGCACCAGTTGCGCATCTTGAAGCGGCGCGAGCGGCCGTGGAAGTCCTTCGAGGCCGCCATCACCCCGTCGACCAGCTCCTGCGGCACGCCGTGGTTGACGATGTAGAAGAACCCCGAGGTCCGCGCCGCCGCGCCCAGGCTCGCGGCCACCGTCACGATCCCCTCGGCCGAGCCGTCGGCCAGCGGCCCGAGGTCGACCACGGGAAGCTGCGCATCCTCCAGCGTCAGCGCGCGGTGGTCTGCGGGCAGGGCGTCGGCGGGACCGTCATGCATGGCCGGGCTCCAGGATAGCGTCGGGCGATTCCTCTCGCATCCTGCCACCCTGCAAATCGTTTGACCACGCAAACTCCAACGCCCATTTCAGCGCCATCGACCGCGCCCATCCTGCACCCTTTGCGGGCAAACACGCCGCCGCTCGCCCCGGGCGCGCCTGCCCCAGGCGCCGCCGGGAGCGCCTGTTCTCCGGAGCCGTCCATCGCGGATGCCGATCGGAGCGACTCGGGGGGAGCGGTCAAGGATCGCGAAGCGACCGCGCTTGCGCGGCTCGTCCTTGACCGCTCCCCCCGAGTCGCTCAGGCATTCGACGCGATGGACGGATCCGGAGGACAGGCGCGGGCGCCTTGTTCTTGGGTGAGTCCGGAGCCCGCCGGAGGCTCCCCCCTTCCCAATCCCTCGCAAGCCTTCCGGACGCGCCTCCCCGCCAGGCCCGCCCGCAGGGCGCCCGCGTCCCCGGTCCCCCGCGGCCCTCGGCGCCCGCTGGCACGCCCCCTGCATGGCCTCTGCGCACAACCCGGCGCCAGTCCGGGACCCCCCAACAGGGCTCCGCGCCCCTCGCCCGACAGGAGAGCGCCCATGACCTCGCGCCTCGCGACCCCGTCCCTCGCCCGTTCCGGCGCCCTGCGCGTCTCCCGCCGCTCGATCCTCAAGGGCGCGGCCGGCCTCGCCGCCGTCTCGGCGCTCGGCGCCCCGGCGCTGGCCCAGAGCCGCAGCCTGAAGATCGGCTCCTACGGCGGCTACTTCGAGAACTCGTTCAAGGAGCACGTCTACCCGAAGTTCACCGAGGCCACCGGCATCGCGGTCGAATCCGTCACCCAGCCCAACTCCTCGGACTGGCTGGTGACCATGCAGAACGCGGCGCAGTCGGGCACGGTCCCTGCGGATCTGTCGCTCTATGCGCGCGACACGATGATCCGCGCCTCGCGCATCGGCGGCCTGCTGGCCCCGCTGCAGCCCGCGGCGATGCCCAAGGCCGAGGGGCTCGACCCCAAGTTCCTCTACACCGCCGACAGCGGCCTGGTGGGGGTCGGCGCGATGTCGTGGTTCACCTCGATGGTGGTGAACCCCAACGTGGTCGAGGCGCCGGCCTCCTGGGCCGAGTTCTGGGATCCCTCGACCTACGAGGCGTCGCTCGGCATCTCCAAGCTCTACAACTCCCATTTCCTCGACATCGCCGCGGCCACCTTCTTCGACGGCGAGGCGACGATGATGTCCAGGGACGGCATCGTCGCCGTGGTCGAGAAGGTCGCCGAGCTGAAGGGCAACGTCGGCCTCTGGTGGTCGGCCGAGAGCCAGATGGAGCAGGCGATGAAGAACGAGGACGTGATCGGCGGCATCTACTACCACGACGTCGCCGGCATCATGGCCGCCGAAGGCTTCCCCATCGCCTCGATCTTCCCCAAGGAGGGCAACCCCCAGGACTACGGCTCGTGGTGCCTCGCGGAAGGGTCGGAAAAGGCCGAGGAGGCCGCCGCCTTCATCGACTTCTCCTCCGACCCGGCCACCCAGGCCCTGATGAGCCGCATGATCGGCACCGCGCCGCTGCTGCCCCAGTCCGCCACCGACCTGACCGACGAGGAGTTCGCCGCCGTCTCCGGAACCCCCGCGATCACGCCGGCCTACGAGGCCTATCTCGACATGGGCGAATTCATCAAGGAGACGTGGGAGAAGATGCTGGCGGCCGCCTGAGAGCCCCCGCGATGAGCTCCGGAGAGCCCGGACCCGGCGCCCCCCAGGGGGACCCGGCGGACCTGCGCCTGTGGGATGTGCGCAAGACGTTCCCCGGCGGGGCGGTGGCGGTCGAGAGCGTCGACCTCCGCTTCCCCGCCGGGGAGCTCACCGCCCTGCTCGGCCCCTCCGGCTGCGGAAAGACCACGCTGCTGCGGATGATCGCGGGGCTCGAGAGCCCCTCCTTCGGCCGCATCGAGCTGGGCGGGGAGGACATCACCGACCTCCCCGCCCACAAGCGCCGCTTCGGCATGGTGTTCCAGAACTTCGCGCTGTTCCCGCATCTGACGGTCGCCGAAAACGTCGCCTACTCGCTCGCCATCGAGGGCGTGGCGAAGCCGAAACGCCGGGCCCGCGCCGAGGAGCTCCTCGATCTCGTCCAGCTCCCCGGCTACGGCGCCCGCCGGATCGGAGAGCTCTCCGGCGGCCAGCGCCAGCGCGTCGCCATCGCCCGCGCGCTCGCGCAGGAGCCCTCGGTCTTCCTCCTCGACGAGCCGATGTCCGCCCTCGACGCCAAGCTGCGCGAGGAGATGCAGGTCGAGCTGCGCCTCCTCCAGCAGCGGCTGGGCATCACCACCGTCGTGGTCACCCACGACCAGCGCGAGGCGATGACCATGGCCGACCGCATCGTGGTGATGTCGAACGGGCGGGCCGAGCAGGTGGGCCCCCCGCAGGAGGTCTACCAGCGCCCCGCCAACCGCTTCGTGGCGGGCTTCATCGGCAAGGCCAACTTCCTCTCGGGCACGGCCGACCGGGGCGAGGTGCTGCTCGCCACCGGCGCGCGTCTCTCCGTCGCCCCCGCCGCGAACTTCCGCGACGGCGCGCCGGTGCAGGTCGCCTGCCGCCCGGAATGGACGTTCCTCGCCTCCGAGCCGGGCGCCAACACCCTCGCCGGCCGCGTCGCCTTCGTGCGCGACATCGGCCAGGTCCGCGAGATCCACGTCGAGACCCCGGCCGGCCCCCAGGTCTGCGAGCTCCCCTTCTCCAGCCCCGCGCGCCCCAGGCTCGGCGACGCGGTGCACCTGTTCCTCCCCCCCGAGCTGATCCGCGTCTTTCCCGCCCAGGACCGGGCCGAGGCCGCATGATCCCCGCCCGCCGCCCGCCCCCGCGCGCAGCGCGCCAGCCGAGCGGGCCCCGCCTCGCGAGGCCCGCCCCGCGCGCCCCGTCCGCCCCGCGCCGCGCGCCCGCCGCCCGCCCCGGGCGCGAGGCCCGACGCGGCGCCCCCTCCCGTCGCCCGGAGCGCGCCCGATGACCGCCGCGCGCCCGCAGGCCTCCGGCGGCCGCCGCCCCGGCTTCGGCGCCGTCCAGGCCCTGCTCGGCCTCGTCCTCGCGGCGCTCTGCGTCGCGCCCTTCGCGATCGTCCTCGTGGTCTCCTTCGGGCAGGTGGTCGAGGGCGCCTCCTGGCGGTGGGCGCTGAGCCTCGAGAACTACCTGCGCTTCTTCGTGGGGCTCGAGTGGCCGGCCTCCACCTCCTTCCTCTATCTGCAAAAGCTGTGGTGGACGCTGGTCTACGCCGGCCTCGCCGCGGTGATCGCGGTGGCCTTCGCCTTCCCCTTCACCTGGCTGACGACCCGCCAGTCCCGCCGGATCCAGACCGTGTGGCTGGTGTTCCTGCTGTCGTCGCTGTCGCTGTCGGAAGTCTTCGTGGTGATGGGCTGGGACGTGCTGCTGTCGAACCGCTCGGGCCTTCCGATGGTGTTCCGCGAGACCGGGCTGACCGACTGGCTCCAGTCGGTCGGCTGGTTCGACACGCTGCGCGACTGGGGCATGGCGACGCCCCGCAACGTGCGCTTCAAGACCTCCGTCTTCGCCACCGTGCTGACCATGAGCTACCTGGTCTTCCCCTACGCGGTGATCCTGCTCTACCCCGCGCTCAGCCGGCTCGACCCCGCGATGCTGGAGGCCGCGCGCACCATGGGCGCGCGCCCGTTCACGGTGATCCGCACGGTGGTGCTGCCGGCCGCGCGGCTGCCGCTGACGGGGGCGGCGCTGCTGCTTTTCGTCTATCTGCTGGGGGCCTACGTGGTGGTCTCGGTCTTCGCGGACCCGGCGCGGCAGACGCTGACCATCACCATCTACGAATCCGTGCGCGGCGCCACGCTCAACGCGCCCTTCGGCGCGGCGCAGGCGGTGATCCTGCTGCTGACCGCGGGCGGCTTCCTGCTCGCCTCGCTCCGCCTCTCGCGCCTGGCGGAGGCGAAGGCATGAGCCGCCTCGCGGGTCGCCTATACCTCGCCTGGTGCGCGCTCTTCGTGCTGGCCCCCATCGTGGTGGTCTGCGCGGCGGCGCTGAACGGCGGGCGCACCATGTTGTTCCCGCCCGAGGACCCGACCCTCGAGCGCTTCGTCGAGTTCTTCGTCTCCGATCCCGTCTGGACCCGGGCCCTGCAGCGCTCGATCCTGATCGCGGTCGCCTCCGCCGCCATCGCCACGCTGATCGCCTGGCCCACCGCCTACGGGCTGTGGCGGCGCGACACGAAGCTCTCGAAGCTGCTGGCGGCTTCGATGGCGATGCCCTTCGCCCTGCCGCCCATCGTCTTCGGCGTCGGCCTGGGGTTCCTGTGGGCCTTCTCCGGCCTGATCGGCACGATCCCGGCCGGGATCCTCTCCCACGCCGCGCTGCATGGCGCCCTGCCGCTCGCCACCATCTCCATCGGCCTGCAATCGATCGACCGCGCCCATCTCGACGCCGCCGCCACCATGGGCGCGACCGAGCGCACGGCCTTCCGCACCATCGTCCTGCCCCAGACGATCCCCTACACGCTGTCGGGCTTCTTCTTCGCGCTGGTGCTCAGCTTCAACGAGTTCATCGTGATGTTCTTCGTCTCCGCCTCGGCCTACGCCACGGTGACGCTGCAGATCTTCAACTCCCTGCGCAACGGCTTCACGCCCACCATGGCGGTCGGCGCCATCGTCTTCATCCTGACCTCCGTCGCCGTCTTCAGCCTCGTCGCCCGCTTCGGCGACCTGCCGCGGCTGATGGGGGCCGACCCCTCCCGCCGCTAGAAAGGTCCCCGCCATGCCCCGCCAGCCCATGATCGTCGGCAACCCCGTGGTGCTCGTCATCGACATCCAGAAGGGCGGCTTTCTCGACGGCTACGACGTCGGCATCCCCAAGATGGCCGGCTGGCGCGCCAACATGGCCCGCGCCCGCCAGGTGATCGACGCGGCCCGCGACACCGGCGTCCCCCTGATCTTCTTCCAGGAGGCCCACCGCCCCGACCTCATCGACTTCGGCCGCGAGCTCGACGGCGCCGAGGGCGTGCACTGCGTCGAGGGCCGCGAGGGCACCGAGATCGCCGTCGAGGAAACCGGCTACCGCCCGGGCGAGGACTATTTCATCCGCAAGCGCCGCTACTCCTGCTTCTTCGGCACCGAGCTCGAGATCCTGCTCAAAGGGCTGAAGGCCCAGACCCTGATCCTGATCGGCGGCCTGACGGACGTGTGCTGCCACTACACCTTCGCCGACGGCCACCAGCACGACTACCACTGCCGCATCGTGGGCGACGCGGTGGGCGGCAGCTCGGACGAGGCCCACGCCGCCTCGCTGCGGGCGATGGAATACCTGCAGGAGGGCGCCGTCCGCTCCGCCGCCGACATCGCGGCCGGTCTCGCCGCCCTGAAGGCGGCCGCCTGAGATGACCGCCGCCCCCTCGGCCGCCGAGCCTCCGGACCCGCGTCTCGTCGCGGCGCTGGCGCTGGAACCCACGCTGGAGGCGGTGCAGGGCCTGTGGCGGCGCGCCTGGCTGCGCGCGCCCGGGCACGAGGACGCCACGACCGAGGTCCACTGGATCCAGGCCGGCCGCCTCCACGTCGACCTGCGCCTGCCCGAGGGCCTGCCCGACGTGCGCGGCGCGAAGGCGCTGGCCGACCTGCCCCCCCGCGTCCTGCGCGCGCTCGCCCGCGCCGAGGGCTTCGCCGGCGCCACGGCGGTGGAGCGGGGCGTGTGCACCTGGACCCGCCGCGTGAACTGGCGCGGCCCGCTCGACGGGCCCGACGTCGGCGCCCTGTTCTTCGAGAACGGCGCGCTGATCGAGCGCGGCGTCTTCGCCGACTACGCCGAGCTGTGGCGGCGCGAGCCGACCGAGGCGCCGCTCGCCGCCCGCCAGCTCCGCCGCGCCGACGGCCAGGCCGCGGTGCTGGCCCGCGCCGGCGACCGCTTCCTGCTGGGCCGCGGCGCGCCCGAGGCGCTGGCCGCCCCCGCCCCCCTGCCCGAGCGGCTGGAGCGGGCGCTGGCCCACCGCCACCGCGGCGCGCTGCGCCGGCTCTTCGACCAGGAGTTCTGCCGCGGCCGCCTGACCCCCGAGGGCGGGATCATCGAGCGCTCGACCAACCCGCTGCGCGAAGGCGCCCTCGCCTTCCCCGCGGACGCGTTCGAGGCCGAGACCGTCTCCCTCACCGCCCAGGATTTCGACGGCGCCACCGAGACCTCCCCCTGGATCCCGGTCTAGACGCCCGCCCCCCGCAGGCCCGCCCCCAGCCCTCCCGGGAGCGCCTGTTCTCCGGAGCCGTCCATCGCTGATGCCGATCAGAGCGACTCGTCGGGGGCGGTCAAGGATCGCGAAGCGACCGCGCCTGCGCGGCTCGTCCTTGACCGCCTCCGGCGAGTCGCTCAGGCATCTTCAGCGATGGACGGGTCCGGAGGACAGGCGCGGGCCTGTTCTCTGGTGAGCTCCGGAAGCGCCCCTTCGCGGGCGCCCGCCCGCGCGCGCGGACCGCGCGCAAGCCAGGCCCGCCCGCAGGGCGCCTAGCTCCACTTCGCCAGGTATTGCGCGCAGATCTCGCGCATCCGCTGCTGCCCGAAGCTCAGGTCATGCCCGCCGTGGACGATGGAGACCTCCATGCCCGCCAGCCGCTCCAGCGTGCGCAGGTAGTCCGCCATCACCCCGATCGGCAGCAGCGGCCCGTCGTAGATCGCGTCGCCCGAGAACAGCGTCCCGTCCGCCTCGTCCAGCAGCCCGATCCCGCCGGCGGAATGGCCCGGCAGATGCACCACCGTGAACCCGCGCGAGCCGAGCTCCACCCGGTCGCCTTCCTCCAGCAGCCCCGTCGCCGGCGCCGCCTTCAGCCGGTAGCCCGAGGGGTCGTAGTCCGCCGAGGGCCGGGCCGTGACCAGCACGTCGGGCAGCGGGCGATACCCCTCCGCCTCGAACCCGTCGCGCAGCGCCCGGGGGATCTTGTCGCGGAACAGGGTGGCGAGACCCACGTCCGTGCGCTGCAGGTCCGCCGCCTCGGCCGGGTGGATCAGGCGGCTGTCGAATTCCCACGAGCCGCCCATGTGGTCGATATGCGCATGGCTCAGGACATGGACCAGCGGTTTCGAGGCGTCGCGCAGCCCGTCCACGAAGGGCGCGAGCAGCCCCACCCCCATGCCGCTGTCGATCAGCATGTCGCGCTCGGAGCCCTCGACCAGCCACAGGTTCGCCTGCAGCAGCGGGTCGAGATGCGGCTCGACGATCTTGGTCACGCCCGGCGCCACGCGCTCGGCCGTCCACCAGTCCGCCACGGGCAGCGCGCGGGCGCGCGCGCGGACCTCGGCGCCCACGGGATCGAGGGCCGGATCGCTCATCCCCGCAC
This sequence comes from Albimonas pacifica, assembly GCF_900113695.1. Lineage (GTDB taxonomy): Bacteria > Pseudomonadota > Alphaproteobacteria > Rhodobacterales > Rhodobacteraceae > Albimonas > Albimonas pacifica. Next base: position 102,087 of record NZ_FOQH01000007.1, read on the forward strand.
CTCCCGCTTCACCGAGCAGGTGACGTAGTTCACCGACAGGTCGCGGGCCGAGATCGACCACGACCAGGTCACCGGGTTGAACACGAAACCCTTGCGGTCGACCACCTCCAGCCCGGCGGCGGCGATCATCGTGGTCAGCTCGTCCGGCGTGATGAATTTCGACCACTCGTGCGTGCCCTTGGGCAGCCAGCGCATCACGTGCTCGGCCCCCACGATCGCCATCATGAAGCTCTTGGGATTGCGGTTGATCGTCGAGCAGACCATCAGCCCGCCGGGTTGCACCAGCCGCGCGCAGGCGCCCAGATAGGCGGCGGGGTCGGGGACGTGCTCGACCACCTCCATGTTCAGCACCGCGTCGAAGGTCTCGCCCGCCTCGGCCAGCGCCTCGGCCGAGGCGGCGCGGTAGTCGATCTCGAGCCCCATGCGCTCGGCGTGGATGCGGGCGACGGGGATGTTGCGCTCGGCCGGGTCGACGCCCACGACCGTCGCGCCCAGCCGCGCCATCGGCTCGCACAGCAGCCCGCCGCCGCAGCCGATGTCGAGGATGCGCAGGCCCTTGAACGCCTCCGGCTGGGAGGGATCGCGCCCGAACTCGGCGGCGACCTGGTCGACGATATAGCCCAGCCGGCACGGGTTCATCATGTGCAGGGGCTTGAACTTGCCGTTCAGGTCCCACCATTCCGAGGCCATCGCCTCGAACTTGGCGATCTCGCCCGGGTCGATGTTGGTTCCCGCGGTCGGGGACTGTTGCATGGAGGTCATGTGGCGATCCGCTCCGCTGCCGGCGCTTGTGATCCGCGCCCGATGTGACATAGATCGGACATGCGCGAAAGCGAAGCCGACATCTCGGCCCGCCAGGCCCTTTATCCCGCCATCGAGCCCTTCTCACGGCTGCGGCTCGAGGTGCCGGGCGGTCACGACCTTTACGTAGAGCAATGCGGCAACCCCAAGGGCAAGCCCGTGGTGGTGCTGCACGGCGGACCGGGCGGCGGCTGCTCTCCGGGGATGCGCCGGTTCTTCGACCCCGAGGTCTTCCGCGTCATCCTGTTCGACCAGCGGGGCTGCGGCCGCTCGCGCCCGCATTCCAGCCTCGAGAACAACACCGCCTGGGATCTCGTCGCCGACATCGAGCGGATCCGCGAGAAGCTGGGCATCGACAAGTGGATCCTGTTCGGCGGCTCCTGGGGGGCGACCTTGTCGCTGCTCTACGCCGAAGCCCACCCCGAGCGGGTCGAGGCGATGGCGCTGCGCGGCATCTTCCTGATGATGCAGCGCGAGCTCGCCTGGTTCTACGGCGGCGGCGCCGGCCAGTTCCGCCCCGTCGAGTGGAAGCGCTTCGCCGAGGCGATCCCCGCCGCCGAGCGCGCCGATCTGATCGCCGCCTACCACAAGCGCCTGACCTCCGACGACCTGATGGAGCAGACCCGCCACGCCCGCCTCTGGGCCGGGTGGGAGGCCGCCTGCGCGACGCTTCAGGGCGGCGGCGGCCACGGGCCGGACGGGGCCTATGCGCGGGCCTTCAGCCGGATCGAGTGCCACTACTTCGTCCACCAGGGCTGGCTCACGCGCGACGACCAGCTGCTGGGCGACGCCTCGCGCCTCGCCGGCATCCCCGGCCATATCGTGCAGGGGCGCTACGACCTGATCTGCCCGCCCCTCTCGGCGCAACTGCTGCACGAGGCCTGGCCCGGCTCGCAGCTGCACATGATCCAGCAGGGGGGGCACGCGCTCTCCGAGCCCGGGATCGCGGCGAAGCTGGTGGAGATCATGAACGGGATGCGCGGCTGAGCGGCCAGGTGGGCGTCCTCGGGGGCGTCGAGCCCCCTCGGCCGCCGCCCGTTCCGGGCGCTCCCCCCTCCCGACGTCAGAGCCCGTGGCTGCGGTCGTAGGCCGAGGGCGCGGGGCTTTCCCACCCCTCCAGCGTCGCGGGATCGGGCCGCAGCACCTCCATGCGCAGCGGAAAGCAGGCGGCGGCGTCGGAGGAATGCGAGGCCGAGCAATCGCCCCCCGGGCAGGCCGACAACCCCGCCAGCAGGTCGATCTCGGCGAAGAGGGTCAGCGCATCGCCGGGGCGCACTGGGCTCGCCTTCATGAAATACTGGTGCGTGTCGCGGGTGAAGCCGGTGCACATGAAGACGTTGAGCACGTCATGGACCAGCGGCTCGGCGGCCTCGGGCGCGAGGCCCGTCGCCTCGGCCAGCGCCCGCACCAGGTTGGAATGGCAGCAGTGGTGGTAGTCCGACCCCGCCAGCAGCCGGTTCGTATAGGGATCGCAGCGGGTGCCGATCACGTCATGCACCCCAGCCCCGTCGGCGTCGAACCCGTACCACTCCAGGTCGTCGGCCACGATCGTCGCCATCGGGCGCAGCCAGGGCAGCACGCTCCAGAGGCGATGGCCGCGGGTGACATGGGTCCCGTGCAGGGCGCGGGTCTTGCCGGAGAAGAACCGCTCCTCCAGCCGGCCCGCGTTCCACAGGTTCAGGTCGCCCACCTGCGGGCCCTCGACCGAGACCATGCGCAGGAAGCTCCCCGCCGGGACCCGCACGCAGCGCGCCTCGCGCGGGGGGACCGTCACGACCTCCACCGTCTCCGCCGAGGCCAGAGCGGCGCCGTAGAGCGCCAGATCGGGGCCCGCCAGCGCATCGTCGGGATAGGCCACCACCGGCCGCGCCGCGCGGCGCTGGTCGGCGTCTTCGGGCTCGGGCACGGCGGAGGGCGGACGCGGCATGGATATCTCCTACAGGGGACGCAGCCACCCTGCCCCGCGAGGCGCCCCCAAGCCAACCCGCGCCGAAGCGCAACGTCGCGGAGAGGCGAGTCGGGCCGCGGGTCAAGGCTCGCGAAGCGACCCGGCGAAGCCGGGCTCGGCCTTGAGGCGCGGGCCGACTCGTCGCACGCTCGCCAGAGGCCGGCCCTGCCGGCCGTCTCAGCAGAGGGCGGAAATCCCGACCCCGGCGATGCCTTCGCCTTCCCTGCCGACCCTCGCCAAAGGAAACGGCGCCCATAGGCGCACCCCCCGCAACGCGCCGCGCGCCGGACGCCCACCACAGGCGCGACGCCGGCCGCGGCGCCTCAGGCGCCCAGGCCGGGGGCGGGACAGTCCAGGGGGGCTTTCTCGCGGAACGCCTCGACCAGCGCGCGGCCGCCGACGCCGGGGAGCCAGGCGGTCACCCGGCCTTCCTGCAGCGCCACCGCCCAGCAGCGGCGGTCGTCGGGGTCGTCCTCGTAGATGAAGCAGATCAGGCCGTCGTCGGCCTCCCATCGCCCATGCAGGCACAGGCCCGAGGCGTCGCGCCACTGCACCGAGCCGCCGGGGAAATACTGCTCCGAGCCGAACAGGGCCCCGCCGAGGCCGTAGTGCAGGGTCCAGCCCTCCACCGCCTCCGCGAAGCCCGGCCCGTCCAGCCGCGGCGGCCCGTCCAGCAGGGGCGGGCGCTCCTGCCCCGCCGCTCCGCCCGCCAGAATCGCAAACGCCGCCGCGAGCCCGAGGCCCCGGCGGCGCGTCCCGCGCCCCTCCGGCGATGCGGAGGCGCGGCGCGGTCTCAGATCTGCTTCTCCGGCATCCGCACCACCAGGCCCTCGAGCTCCGGCGTCACCTTCAGCTGGCAGGTCAGGCGCGAGTTCTCCTTCGGCTCGAAGGCGAAGTCGAGCATGTCCTCCTCCATCGCCTCCCGCTCGGGCAGCTTCTCCACCCAGGAGGGGTCCACGTAGACATGGCAGGTCGAGCAGGCGCAGGCGCCGCCGCAGTCGGCCTCGATGCCCGGAATGCCGTTGTCGCGCGCGCCCTCCATCACCGTCAGGCCCTCCTCCACGTCCACGACGTGCTCGGTTCCGCCGAATTCGATGTAGGTGATCTTGACCATTTCCGGCCTCTCCCGCCTCCGGTGCGCTCGATTGCTTGTCGGTCGTGGTAGCCCGACGCGCGCGCCGAGGCCAGAGCCAAACCGCACCCGCGCGTCAACGCCCCGCGAGGCGCGCGCCGACCGATCAGCCCGCCATGGCGGCGCGCGAGGCCTCGACCCGCTCGGCCAGCCGGTTGACGAAGCGCCAGCCCATCCAGCCGGCGACCAGCCCGGCGGCGGCCATGCCCGCGGCCTGGGCGTAGACCACGCCCTCGGGCCCCTCGTAGGCGCCCGCGATCAGCCACAGCATCGCCGGCACCGCCAGCCCGTCGCGGCCCCAGTTGACCAGCGTGGCCCCCAGCGGGCGGCCCAGCGTGTTGAAGGCGGCGGTGGCGACGAAGGCGCAGCCGGCGAAGAGGAAGCCCGCGGCGCCCAGGGTGGCGAAGGCATGGACCACCTCGGCCCCCTCGTCCGCCAGGCTGAAGCCCGCCGAGATCGCCCCCGAGGCGGCGTAGAGGATCGCCCAGATCGCGCCCACGTAGACCACGCAGAACACCACCGCGTCGCGATAGGTGCGCACCACCCGGTGCATCAGGCCGGCGCCGTAGTTCTGGCCGAAGATGCCGCCGATGGCGCCGGCGAGCGACAGCACCCCCGCGAAGGCCAGAACGGTCATCCGGCTGACCACCGCCCAGCCCGCCACCGCGCTGGGCCCGTAGTGGGAGATCGCCGCCGTCAGGATCGCGTTGGCCACCGGCGTGGACATCTGCGCCAGCCCGCTCGGCGCCGCGATCCTGAGCACGCGGCCGGCGTCGGCGCGAACCGTGCGCCAGGTCGGGCGCGCCACCAGGTCGTGCACGCCCACGCAGAAGCGATAGCCCATCGCCGCGGTGGTGAACCGCGTCAGCGCCAGCGCCAGCGCGGCGCCGGTGATCCCCAGGTCCAGCCCCGGCAGGCCCAGCACCGCGTCGAAGATCAGGAACGGCGCCGCCAGCGCCACCACGATCCCCGCCGAGAGCGTCACCATCATCGCCCGCCGCGCATCCCCCGCCGCCCGCAGCACCGAGGAGCCCAGCATCCCGAAGGTCATGAACGGCATGGTGGCGAGCGTGATGGCCAGGAAATCGACCGATTCCTCCAGCACCGCGTCGTCCGCGCCCAGCAGCCGCACGATCGGCCGGCGCAGCGCGATCAACACCAGCGCCCCCAGCACCAGGAACCCGCAGGCCAGCGTCATCGTCGACCCCGCCAGCCGCCGCGCCGCCTTGCGGTCGCGCGCCCCCAGCGCCCGGCTGACCAGCGCGCCCGCGGCGATCGAGAAGCCCATGCCCATCGCCACGGTGAAGAACTGCAGCGTCCAGGCGTAGCCCACCGCCGCCGTCAGCCCCGCGTCCCCCAGCATCGAGACGTAGAGCAGCGTCACGAAGTCCACGAGGAACATGAAGGTCAGGCCCAGCGAGCCCGTCAGCGTCATCACCGAGACATGGCGCATGATCGTGCCGGTGGTGAACCGCCCCGCCTCGCCCTGCGGCGGGGGGCCGGGCGGGGGCGTCTCGGGCAGGCCTGCGTCAGCCATGGGCGGCCTCGCCGATCCGGCCGCGTCCCGGCGCCCCCGAGGGCGGGAGGAGGAGCCCGGCCTGCATCGCGCGCGCCCCGGTCACTCCGCCGGGGCGGCGGGCGGCGGGGGCGTCGGCCGCACGCGGGCGGTCAGCGTCGTCTCCCGCCCCTCGTCCGGATGGCGGGGTATCAGCCGCGCCAGGCCCAGCGAACAGCCGGCGAGGCCCACGGCCAGCACGAACACCGCCTCCGGGCTGACCAGCCACAGGTAGCCCAGCGCGGCCGGCAGGAACACGGCGGCGATGTGGTTGATGGTGAAGGCCACGGCGGCGGTGGGGGCGATGTCGCCCGGCGCCGCGATCTTCTGGAAGTAGGTCTTCAGGGCGAAGGCCATGGCGAACAGCAGGTGGTCGATGACGTAGAGCGCCGCCGCCGCCCAGGCCGGCCAGTCGAAGACGTAGATCCCGGCGTAGAGCGTGAAGACCAGCACCAGGCCCGAATATTCCAGCGTCAGCGCCAGCCGCTCGCCGAAGCGCGCGATCATCCGGCCGACCAGCGGCGCGAAGAGCATGTTGGCGAGGTAGTTGATCAGGAACAGCGCGGTGACCTCGTGCACCTCGAAGCCGAACTTCTCGACCATCATGAAGGCCGCGAAGACCACGAAGATCTGCCGCCGCGCGCCCGAGAAGAACTGCATCAGGTAGTAGAGCCAGTAGCGCCGGCGCAGCACCATCTTCTTGATCTGGGGATTCGGCGCCTCCCACTTGGGGAAGGCGATCCAGGCGAACAGCGCCACCGCCACCGTGGCCGCGCCGCCGACGAGGTAGACCGTCTCGTAGCTCAGGTCGTAGGCCTTCCAGGCCCCCACGATCAGCGCATAGGCCACCAGCGAGGCCGCCGAGGTCGCCGCCAGGATCCAGCCCAGCACCTTGGGGGCCTGCTCCTTGGTCAGCCACTGGAGCTGCAGGGACTGGTTGACCGTCTCGTAGTAGTGGAAGCCGAGGGAGCCGATGAAGGTGGTGATCAGCAGCCCGCCGAAGGTCGGGAACCAGGCCGTCACCGCCACCGCGGCGCCCAGCGCCAGCAGCGAGATCAGGGCCAGCGTCTGCTCGCGCACGAAGATGATCACCGCGATCACGCCGATGGCCGCGAAGCCCGGGATCTCGCGCACCGTCTGCAGCCAGCCGATGTCGGAGCCGTCGAAGCTCGCCGCCTCTATGACGAAGTTGTTCAGCAGGGCGTTCCAGGTCGCGAAGCTGAGCGGCATCCCCGCCGACAGCAGGATCAGCAGGGCGATCGGGCGGCGCCAGGCCGGATAGTTGGGGGCGTCTGCGATGGGAACGGGCGTGCGGCTCATAAGGCGGCCTTATCCGGTCCGCGCGACCTTGGCGAGCGAAATCCACCTGCCGTCGGTCGGAGCGTCGGTCGAGGCCCCGCGCCGCCCGCGGACCGCCCCCCGACGCGACGTCTGCGGGGCTCCGGGCCGTGGTCCGGGCGGGGGCCGGAAACGAAGAAAGCCGCCCGAAGGCGGCTTTCCGATCAGGTCTGGTCCGGGGCCGGAGCCCCGCCCGGTCAGCTCTTGCGGCGACGGGCGGCGAAGAGGCCCAGGCCGGCCATCGCGGCGCCCAGCATCGGCAGGGCCGCGGGCAGCGGGACGGCCGAGGCGAACGGATCCGGCGCGATGCCCGAGTTCACCGAGTCGGCGATGCCGCGGACCGAGAGGGCCAGGCGGAAGCGGTAGTCGGTGCCGGCCGCCAGGGTGGTGGTGATGTCGTACTCGTCCGTGCCGCTGACGACGGTCGAGCCGAAGGCGCCGCCGACGACATACGGGCCCTGGTGGGCGGCGTAGTTCTCGTCGCCGAAGGGGGTCTGGCCGCAGAAGTAACTGCTGCCGCCGGAGCAGCTCGGCTGCCACGCGCCCCAGTTCACGTTGCCGGACGGCTTGGTCGAGTAGGTGACCGTCCAGTACATGTCCGCCCAGGTCGTGCTGCCGCCGCTGTCGGCGGTGGCGAGCAGGTAATCGAGCGTCATCAGCAGCGACAGGTCGGTCGCCTCGGTCAGGCCGGTGATGGTCACCAGGGTGCCGAGCGTCGTCGCGTCGCTGATCGTCTGCAGCGTGGTGCGGGTGTTGTAGGCGTACCAGGCGCGGGCGTTGGCGCCGGCGCCGGTGGCCACGCCCTGCAGCAGGACGTCATGCTCGGCGGTGACCGAGGTGCCCGGGCTGCTGACCGAGTCGGCGTTCTCGGAGAACGTGCTCACGCCGCCGCCGGAGTCCGTGTAGAAGCCGCCCTGCGGCACGCCCGGAGCGAAGTTCTGAACCGTGATCGAGCCGCTCGTAACCGGCGCCTCGTTGCTGTGGTACAGGTAAGCGCTCGTGGAGGTGTCCACGTCGACGGCATAGAAGGCATTGGCCGAAGCCTGATGCGGCGCGAAAGCAGCCACCCCCACAAGCGCCAGGCCGACGATCCCCACATTCTGGCTGCGCATTCCCAACTCCATCGCTTGGCGGATTTTCCCCGATCCGCATAAGATATCAGCGAGGCGCGAACGCATGAACCGTTGCCCCTCGATCTCAGCCGTTTTAACAGACAATTCAGGAACTGAGAAGCCCGAAACCGACGGCTATCTGAACGCCCGGCCGCCGGTTCACACCGCCCCCACGAGAGAGACAAAGCTGCCGGACATGCCCGACCGTTCCCAGGACTCGCCGTTTTCCACTCGAAAAGTGGGTATGGTCTCGCTCGGCTGCCCCAAGGCGCTGGTCGACTCCGAACGAATCCTCACCCGCCTGCGGGCCGAGGGCTACGACTTCGCCCCCGATTACGCAGGGGCCGACGCCGTCATCGTGAACACCTGCGGCTTTCTCGATTCGGCCCGGGCCGAGTCGCTGGACGCCATCGGCGAGGCCCTGGCCGAGAACGGCAAGGTGATCGTCACCGGCTGCCTCGGCGCCGATCCCGCGTTCATCACCGGCCAGCACCCCAGGGTGCTCGCCGTCACCGGGCCGCAGCAATATGAACAGGTCATGGAGGCGGTGCGCGCCGCGGCCCCCGTCGCGCCGAATCCGCTGGTCGATCTGGTGCCGCCGCAAGGGCTTAAGCTGACGCCGCGGCACTATGCGTGGCTGAAGATCTCGGAAGGCTGCAACCACAAGTGCGCCTTCTGCATCATCCCGCAGCTGCGCGGGCCGCTCGCCTCCCGCCCCGTCCACGCCGTGCTGCGCGAAGCCGAGAAGCTGGCCGAGGCGGGGGTGCGCGAGCTGCTGGTGATCTCCCAGGACACCTCCGCCTACGGCCGCGACCTGCGCCACCCGTCGCATCCCTGGCGGGGGCGCGAGCGGCGCACCCACGTCCAGGACCTGGCCGAGGGGCTCGCCTCGCTCGGCCTGTGGACGCGGCTGCACTACATATACCCCTACAAGCACGTCGACGCGCTGATCCCGCTGATGTGCCGGACCTCGGGCGAGGACGCGCCCGCCGGCCTGCTGCCCTATCTCGACATCCCCTTCCAGCACTCCCACCCCGAGGTCCTGCGCCGGATGCGCCGGCCCGCGGCCTCGGAGGACACGCTGGAACGGCTGGCGGCCTGGCGGGCGATCAACCCCGACCTCGTGGTCCGCTCCACCTTCATCGTCGGCTTCCCCGGCGAGACGGAGGCGGAGTTCCAGCACCTGCTCGACTGGATGGAGGCCGCCCAGCTCGATCGCGTCGGCTGCTTCAAGTACGAGAACGTGGTCGGGGCCCCGTCCCGCGACCTGCCCGACCATGTCCCCGAAGAGGTGAAGGAAGCGCGTCACGCCCGCTTCATGGAGGCCGCGCAGCGGATCTCGGCCGCCAAGCTGGCGGCGAAGGTGGGAACCCGCGCCTGGGCGGTGGTCGACGAGATCGACGAGGACGGCGACGCCGTCGCCCGCACCGCCTCCGACGCGCCGGAAATCGACGGCAACGTCTTCGTCGACGGCGAGGACCGGGACTTCGAGGTCGGCGAGATGATCCGGGTCGAAATCACCGACGCCTCCGAATACGACCTCTTCGCCCGGCGCGTCTGAGGCGCCGGACGGGCGGAGGGGCCGGGTCGGTCAGGCCCCCGGGCCCGCGGCGGAGGGCCCATCGCCGCCGGCCTGCGCGTCGCGCAGGCCCTGCAGGATCATGTAGACCCGGCCGGCGTCCTCGATCTGCTCGAAGCCGATGAAGACGGTGCGCCAGCCGGGTTCTCCGGCCCGGCGCACCCGGTCCTTGTGGAACCATACGGCGCCCAGACCCTCGCCAAGTTCGACGAGGTCGAGGGGCGAGTCCGCCCGGATCTCGCGCGCGATCACCTGGCGGCGGCCCAGCGGTCCGTCGCGGATCACCACGCCCCGCCGGTCGGTCAGCACATAGCGCGTGCCCGCCCGGCGCCGGGGCTCGTACCAGAACCCCGCCAGCAGCGCCGCGCCCCCGAAGCCCGAGGCGACCAGCGCCGGCAGCGTCAGGAACAGGTCGGGGCCGGCCTGGAGCGCCCCGGCCAGCATCCACAGGCCCCCCAGCAGCGACGGCGCCCCGACGATCAGGCTGGCGATCTGCGGCAGGCCCCAGCGGAACCCCGTCCGCGGCCGCCCCCGCCACAACACCTCTTCGCCCTCTTGGGGCTGGAACCCGTCCGCCTCCGCCATGATGCGAGGCTCGCGCAGACATGCCGTTGGGTCAAGGCCACGGGCGCAGGCGTCGCCCGCGGGGCGTCCGCGCAAGATCCGACGACCACCGCAAGGCGAACCGGGGTCCTTGACCCGCCATTTACACCGACACGGGCCGCCAATATTCTGTTAACCAACTGAAAATACGGTGTCGCGGGCCGCGTTCGTCGAATGTGTCGCGTTGAACGGAGAGTCGGCCCCTCTCCACTATGCCGCGCGCATTCGGACGTTCCGAGTCGATCCGCCGTTTCACAGCCGCTCCTTGCGGGAGGCCTCCGCCGTCGGCTCCGACGGTCCTGCGCCGCCCGCCCAACGCCTCGATTGGACGCTCATGCTCAAGGCCTGGCGCAAGACCATGGACATGTTCGACGCGCAGGAGCGTCGGAACTTCTGGCGGCTGATCGCGCAGGTCGTCGCGATGAGCTTCGCGAACATGGTCGGGATCGCGATGATCATCCCGTTCCTGCACGTGCTCGCCGACACCGAGGCGACCAGCGGCGACGGGATCATCGGCCGGATCTACCGCTTCGGCGGGTTCGAGACGGTGATCGGCTTCCAGATGGCGCTGGGGGCCGTGGCGCTGATCGTCTACCTGGGCTCGGTCAGCGTGCGCGCCCTGACCGCCTGGAGCCTCAGCCGCTTCACCTCGATGCGGGTGTTCTCGATCTCGCACCGGATCCTGCGGGGCTACCTGGGCCAGCCATACGTGTGGTTCCTGGGCCGCCACAGCTCCGACCTGGTCAAGACGGTGATGAACGAGACGATCATGCTCGTGCAGGGGACCGTGCGGCCGATGCTCGACGTGATCTCCAACGGCGCGGTGGCGCTGGCGATGATCGTGCTGCTGGTCCTCGCCGACCCGCTGTCGGCGCTGATCATGGCTGCGATCATGGGCGGCTCCTACGGACTGCTCTACACCTGGGTCCGCGCGAAGCAGGTCGCCGCCGGCCGCATCCGCTTCAAGGCGACCGCCGAGTGCTACCGCATCGTGCAGGAGGCGATGATCGGCGCGAAGGAGATCAAGGTGCTGGGGCTCGAGCAGCAGATGCTCGCCCGCTTCCGCCATCCCGCGCTGGCCAAGGCCCGCGCCGAGGCGACCTTCCGCGTGCTCTCGCAGGTGCCCCGCCATTTCCTCGAGGGCGCGGCCTTCGGCGGGATGATCGTGGTCCTGCTGGTGATCCTGCGGGTGAACGACGGCGACATGGCCCGGGCGCTGCCCATCGCCGGCGTCTACGCGCTGGCCGGCGCGCGGCTGATGCCGGCGCTGCAGGGGGTCTACGGCGGCCTCTCCTCGATCCGCTACCAGGCGCCGACGCTCGAGAACCTGCATGCCGAGCTGCGCGACGCCGCGGCCGTGGGCGACCGGCTGCCCGAAGCCGACGGCGAGCCGCTGCGCCTCCAGCGGCGGCTGGAGCTGCGCGACCTCGTCTACGCCTATCCCTCCGCCGACCGGCCCGCGCTGCGCGGCGTCTCGCTCGAGGTCGAGGCGCGCACCACCGTGGGCATCGTCGGCGGCACCGGGGCGGGCAAGTCCACCGCCATGGACATCCTGCTTGGCCTGCTCGAGCCGGAGGGCGGCCAAATGCTGGTCGACGACAAGCCCATCGAGAGCCGCGCCGACCGCCGCGCCTGGCGGCGCTCGATCGGCTACGTGCCCCAGCACATCTTCCTCGCCGACGACACGGTGGCGGCCAACATCGCCTTCGGCCTGCCGCCGGAGAAGATCGACATGGAGGCGGTCGAGCGCGCCGCCCGCATGGCCGAGCTGCACGACTTCGTGACCGAGCAGCTCCCCGACGGCTACCAGACCCTGGTCGGCGACCGCGGCGCCCGGCTCTCGGGCGGGCAGCGCCAGCGCGTGGGCATCGCCCGCGCCCTCTACCACGACCCCGACGTGCTGATCCTCGACGAGGCGACCTCGGCGCTGGACAACGTCACCGAGCGGGCGGTGATGGACGCGCTCGACCGCATCGGCGGCGCCAAGACCGTGATCATGGTCGCCCACCGCCTGTCGACGGTGCGCAACTGCGACCGGATCTTCCTGTTCCGCAACGGCGTGGTCGAGGCCTCGGGCCCCTACGACCAGCTGTTCGAGACCTCCGACGCCTTCCGCGCCATGGTCCAGGCGGCCGAGTGAGCGGCGGCCCCGCCGCTCAGTCCACGATCCCCTCGAAGACGTAGAGATAGGCCGAGGCCGGGGGCAGCCCGCAGGCGGGCGCCCCGGTCGCGGGCCCGAGCCGGAAGCGCGTGGGATCGGCCGGCGGGGCCAGCGCCTCGCGCGCGATCCGCACCCGGTCGGCGTCGACGTCGTGGGCGTCGTAGGGCCCGTCCATCCGGTGCACGACGAGCGACGCGGCCGAGGCGAAGGGCAGCGCGACCTCCACCGGCGTGCAGCCGGGCGCGGCCTCCCCCGGCGCCGGGGCGGGAAGGTCGGGCAGGCGGCGCGAGATCAGGACCAGCGCCAGCCGGTCGCCGCGGCGCGTGGCGTAGGCGGCGACCTGGGGCGCGTCGGGGACCGCCTCGCGGCGCTTCGCGGCGGCGAGGTCCAGGGTCGGGACCGCCCGCGTCTCCACCGCCAGCATGTCGCCCAGCGCCTCGCGGTTCAGAAGTTCGAGCAGCTCCCAGGCCGGATAGGCGTGTCCGCCCCGGTCCCAGCGCGCATGGCTGCGCCACCAGCGGCCCTCGCCGTAGGCGAAGAAGCTCTGCATCCGGTAGCCCAGCGCCGACAGCGCGAGGAAGCCGTCGAGCGTGGCGACCCCGGCCGCCTGGCTCTTCATCACCCGCTCCTGGACCTCGACGTCCTCGCGTCCCAGGCCCTCCATGACATAGCCCGGGCCCGCCTCGTAGGTCCCCACCTCCAGCGGCACGCCGCGGGCGCGCGCGGCCTGCGCGGCGCGGGCGATGTGCATCCGGCCCAGCGGCTCGGTGTTCTGCGCGGTCCAGTTCAGCAGGGTCGCGAAATTCTCCGGCGTGCCCGTCGGGGCCGGCTGGTCCGCGTCCCAGCCGCCGAGGTAGGGGCCCAGGCCCACGAAGCCCGAGCCCGGCGAGGTCCTCGCCGCCTGCTCGCCGTAGTCGAGCACGTTGAAGCCCCCCAGCGCGAAGACCGCCCGCCGGTCGAGATCCGCGGCCCGCCACCTGGGGCTGGCGCGCAGGCGGTCGATGGTCTGCTGCTGGAACAGGCCGTAGACCTCGCCAGGGGCGTAGCGCCGGCCGGTCTGCGCGTCGACCATCGCCGGGAAGGTCCAGGGACGGAACAGGCGGTTCCAGGTCTCGTTGCCGATCTCGAACCAGATCCGGCCGAAGGCCTCGGTCCAGGGGGCCGCGCGCCCCTGCGCCGCGCGCTTGTCGGCCCAGGGGCCGGAGCCGGCGGGGGCGGCGAGATATTCCAGCAGCCCGTCCCATTCCTCCGGCGCCAGATGCGGCTCGATCTGCAGCCAGGGGTCGGCGCCGGCCCCCTGCGCCATGCGCAGCATCTGCGGCAGGCTCGAGCCGCCGGCCGTGCCGCTCGCCAGCCCCGGCGGGTCGGTGAGCTGGGCGAGGTCGTAGGTCCAGCGCCCGGTCTTGATCAGCGGATGCGTGCGCAGGAGCGAGACCTGCGCCGCCCGCAGCCGCGCGTAGTCCCGCGCGTCGAGGTCCAGCCAGGGCGTGCCGGCGCGGCGGATGCGGAAGTTGTCGACGCCGAAGCGCCCCGCCCCCTCCAGCGTCAGGGCGAAGCGGCCCCGGGCGCGGCGGGCCGCCTCGTCGCCGACGAACTCGGCCGCGATCCGCCGCCACTCGGGCCCGGTCTCGAAGCTCGCGGCGGGCTGGCGGGCGCCCCAGGCGCCGCCGCCCAGCACCTCCAGCCGGGCGCGGCCGGGGGCGTCGCTGCGCACCCAGGCCTCGACCCGGTAGGGCTCGGGGCGCAGCACCTCGTACCAGTGCTGGGCGTCGTCGGCGAAGCGCGCGCCGGAGAGCTGCACGGGCCGACCCGCCTGCAGCTCCAGCTCCAGGTAGCTGCGCCCGGCCTCCTCCACCGGGGCGTCCGGCGCGTGCGGGCGCAGGCGCCAGGGGGCGCCGCCGGGCTCCTCGGCCCAGCGCGAGAGCGGCCCCGGGCGCAGGCGGCGGGCGGCCCGGCCGTCCCAGGCGCGGTCGGCGATCAGCGCCTCGCGCGAGGGGTCGGGGAAGCTGCGGCTCAGGATCACCAGGTCGCCCGCCTCGACGCCCGGGGCCCCCGCCCCGCCCTCCAGCGCGAGGTAGCTGCCGCGCCGCGAGCCGGGGGGCGCGTCGGTGCGCTCGATCACGTAGCCCCGCGCGCCGGGGACCGGGTCCCAGGCGAGCCGCGGGGCGCCGGGCTCGCCGGGCTCGAGGCGCAGGGCGGCGGGGCCGGGCTGCGGCCCCTCGCGCAGGCCGCGCTCCACCGGCAGGGCGAGGGCGACGAGGGCCTTGAAAGCGCCGCGCTTCGCCGCGGCCTCGCGCGCCGGCCCCTCGGGAGCCGGCGCCATGACCTCCGCCGAGGGCGCGGAGAGGGTTCCGTCCCCGGCCACGGCCCGGACCCGGAACCAGGTCGGCGCGCCGGGGCGGTGCTCGGGCTCCCAGGCGAGCGGCAGGCCCAGGGTCGCGGCCGGCAGGGCCGCGTCGTCGCCGGTCAGGCGCCGCCAGCTCTCCAGCACATGGCCGCCGGGGGGCACGCGGTCCCGGCGCACCAGCTCCAGCGCGCCGCCGCGGATGCGGTAGATCCGCGCCTCCGCCCCGTCCAGCGCGCCGCTGCGCAGGCCGCCGGCCGAGAGCTCGGCCGGGTCGGCCAGGATCCGGTCCGGCGCGGCCGCGCCGGCCGTGAACATGGTGCGGTAGACCAGCGGCTCGAACCCGTCGCCGCCGAGCCGGAGGCCATTGCCCGACGGCTCGAGCGTGACCGAGACCGCGGGGAGGTCGGGGTTGATGACCCGCCCGGAGACCGTGAAGCGCGCGCCCGGCGCCGCGCCGCCGCCCAGGCCCAGGCTCGCCGCGGCGGCGGCCGCGAGGAGCGCGAGCGCGGCCGCCGCGCCCCTCCGGCGCAGCCGCAGGCGGGCCGTCCCGCGGCGGCGGGCGCTCATCGCGCGGGTCCGGCCGTCGCCCGGGGCGCAGGGGGCGACGGGGGCGGCCCCCGCGCGCCCGGTCCGCGCCCGGACGGTTCACCCCCGCCGCGGGGGCGTCGCCCCCCGGCGTCCGGCCATGCCGCCCAGGCCCGGGCGCACGGCGCCGCGGCGGACGGCGGCCTCGGGCTCGGCCTCGGCCGGCGGTCCACGCCGCCGGAGCGGCGCGGGCCCCGCCGGCGCCGGCGCCGGCGCGTCGGGGTCGGGGCGAGGCGGCGGCTGGCCCCGTCGGCGCGGCGTCATCCGCCGCGCGGCCGCGGCCGCAGCCGGCGCGGCGGCGCGCAGGGTCTCGGCCTGGCCGGTCAGCACGCCCACGATCAGCCAGGTCAGGGGCCACTGGCTCGAGTTCGGCAGCAGGTCGACCAGGTTGATCGCCAGCACCAGCGCCAGCCCCGTGGTCTGCGCCCCCAGGTCCGGGCGATTGCGCAGCCGCCAGAGCATGAACAGCGGCGCCACCAGCAGCCCGAAGCGCGAGATGAAGCCCACGATGCCGCCGACGCCCAGGCTGATGATCCAGGTCCCGTCGGTGACGCTCATGTCCCGCCCGGTCTCGGGGTGGAACACCCGGTTCCGCGCCCAGCCGCCCCAGCCGAAGATCGGCTTCTCGATCGCCTTGTCGAGCAGGATGTCCTCGTTCCGGAAGCGGTAGTCGAGCGAGGCCGCCCGCTGCCCGCCGATGGCCGAGACGATCTGCTGGGTCGGAAACAGGTCGTAGGCGCGCGACAGGGGATAGAGCAGCACCATCGCCGCCAGCGCCGCCGCCACCGTCGCCTGCAACGGGCGCCTGGCGAAGCCGGCGAAGGGCGCCGCCGCCGCCGCGAGGAACACCGCGCCCAGCGAGTTCATCAGCAGCAGCACCAGCGTCAGCCAGACCGCCTTCGCCCAGGCCAGCCCCTTCTTGAGCGGCGCGGCGACGCTCGCCAGCGACGCGGCCGCCACGATCGCCAGCGCCATCAGGGTCGCCAGCGCCAGCCCGTGGTTCATCAGCACCAGCGGGCGATAGCCTCCGCCCCGCAGCGCCTGGATGAAGTCCGAGGGTCTGAAGCCGTAGACCATGAAGTGGATCTGCGGGCTCATCCGGACCTCGTAGAGGATCGGGATGGTGTAGATCAGCAGCGCCCCGACCATGAAGCGCATCAGCATGTCGACATCCTCGGGACGCGACAGGTACCGCCGCCCCAGCAGCATCGGCACGAGGGCGATGGCCGTCTCGAGCGTCACCGCGGCCGCGTCGTAGAGGCTCAGCCCCGGCAACACCTTCTGGCCGTAGACCACCGCCTCGCCGTTGGTCGCCGCGGTGGCGACGGGCTGGAGCAGCATCACCGCGATCAGGACCCGCTGGAGGGGCGAGTCCGGCAGCCAGCCGGGCCGGTGCAGCGGCGCCGCCGGCGCCGCGCCTCCCCGGCCCGAGGTCTTCGCCATCCCCACCGCCAGCACGCAGCACAGCAGCGCCGAGAGCACCGGGGCCGTAAACCGGTCCAGCGGCGGCAGCAGCGGCAGGTCGAAGCCGCCGCGCGTCGGCAGCACCATCAGCCCCAGCAGGATCGTCGCCACGATCGCCTTCGACGCCGGCAGGCGCAGGAACAGGAGCACGGTCAGCGCCGGCCAGGCGAGCAGAACGATTTGTGCGACCAGATTAGGCATGTCGTCTCCTGGCCCGCGCGGCCTGCGCGGCGGTCTTCTCGCGGCCGCGTCCGGCCAGGGCCCGGCCCCCGCGGGCACGGCGGCGACGCCGCCGGCGACGCCGCCGGCGAGCATGCGGAACGCTCCGCGCCGCGTCCATCCCCGGCGGCAAGACGCCTCGCCGCAGGAGCCCCCGCCGGGCCTTCCCCTGCGCCCGGCCTCGCCCAGCCTCTAGCCGAGGCGGCCGCGCCTGTCGATGCGAAGGGCCGTGGCGCGGGCTTCGTTTACCATTTGGAAACCCTGTTTTCCGCACCCTCGCCCCGGCCGCCCCGCGCGTCCCGCACCTCGCAAGGACCGTTCCGCTTGAGCCCGATCGCCGCCCGCCGCCTCGCCGCCCTCCTCGCCGCCGCCCCGCGCCCGCTGCGCCGGTTCGCGGCCCGGCGCATGGATCCCGCGGCGGCGCGCTGGCTGCAGGGTCTGGAGGGGGCGGACCGCCCCTATTCGCTCGACGGCATGCGCAGGCGCGGCTGCCTCTTCGTGCACGTGCCCAAATGCGCCGGCCTCGCCATGGCCGAGACGCTGTTCGGCGACAAGGCCGGGGCCCATGCCTCGCTGGAGGATTACCTCTACCACTTCGGCGCCCGCTGGACCGACCGCGCCTTCAAGTTCGCCTTCGTGCGCGACCCCGTCTCCCGCACGGTCTCGGCCTTCGAGTTCCTGCGCGCCGGCGGCCTGCACCGCTGGGACGCCGCCTTCGCCGAGCGCCACCTCGCCCGCTTCGCCGACGTCGAGGCCTTCGCCCGCGACGGCCTGAGCGACCCCGCCATCCTGCGCTATCCGCATTTCCGCGAGCAGGTCTCGTTCCTGACCGATCCGCGCACCGGGCGCGTCGGGGTCGACTTCGTCGGCCGCTACGAGCGCATCGGCGAGGACTTCGCCCGGGTCTGCGCCCGCCTCGGCGTCGAGGCGCCGCTGGCCGAGCGCAACCGCAGGCCCATGGCGAAGGCCGCGCCGGATCTCTCCGACGCGGCCGCGGCGCGCATCCGCCAGGTCTATCGACGCGACTGCGAGGCCTTCGGCTACGCCCCCGCCCCGCCGCGCCCGCAGACGCAGGCGGAGCGGGCGGCGCTCACGACGTGACCGCCGCGGTGGCCTGGCCGGCGAAGATCGCCGCCTCGCTCACCATGGTGTTGAGCCCGTCGCCCTCCGCCGACCAGCCGGCGGGGTTGGAGGGGATCTCGTCCCAGACCTGCGCCAGGCCGCCGTTGCGGTTGCCGGTCAGGTAGGCCGCGGCCACCGAGTCGACCCCCGCCAGCGTCCCGTCGATGTAGAGCGCCGCCTTCTGCCCGCCGAGGCAGTCGCCGGAGATCACCACCTCGAACGTGCCCGTCGGCGCCGGCGTCGAGATCACCGCGAGGTCGGCGGCGGAGACGTGGCTGCCGTTGCTGTAGCCCATCACCAGCGTCAGCCGGTCCACGCCGCCGTCGTCGTGGATCACGCAGCAGGCCCCGTAGGCGCTGCCGCCCGCCTCCCACAGCACCCCGTGATCGCCGGCCGCGCGGGTCGCCGTGAAGCGCACCGTCAGCGCCGTCTGCGTCGGGCGCAGGTTGGAGAAGGCGGCGCCGGCGGTCCAGGTCGTGGTCTGGGTCATGCCCGCGGTGGGGTCCGAGGAGGTGACCGCGATCGCGCCGACCTCCCATCGCCCGCCGTCGGACCAGACCACGAGGTGCGAGCCCGCGGGCATCGCGTTCGCGCCCTCGACCAGCGCGGTCTCGGTCGTGCCGTCGGCCGCGACCAGGTAGGCGGCGCCGCCCGGGGGCACGGTGATGGTCTCGTCCCCGCCCACCGGCGCCGCGGTCGAGACCGCCAGCGCCGGCCGCTTGGGCGCGCCGAAGGCCGCGACCAGCGCCGCCTGCGCGGCGGCGGTGGGGTGGATGTCGTCCACCGTCGTCGCCGGGTAGCCGATCTCGTAGGCGTCGACCAGCTTCACCCCGAACTCCGCCGCCACCGTGCGGCAGGCCTCGACATAGCCCTCGAACCAGGCCCGGGTGCGGCCGGCGAAGGCGGGGTCGTAGGCGGTGACGAGGCCGGTGTCGGAGATCCAGAACGGCGTCGCCAGCCAGATGTTCTCCCGCCCGTAGCGCACCAGCCAGCGCCGCAGGGCCGAGCGCAGGTCGCGCGCGTAGGCCTGGGCGTTGAACGTCGCCTCGGCGAGCGTGTAGCGGGCGTCGTTGAAGCCGTAGGCGCACACGATCGCCTCGGCCCCCGCGGGCAGGGAGCGGGAGACGAAGACGCTCATCAGGTTGCTCGGGAGCGGCGCGCCCCCGTCCGCGAGGCTGCCCTGCAGCACCGAGCCCCCGGCGCCGTTGTTGTCGGCCGTGGCGCCCCACTGGGCGACGAGCACGTCGTCGACCCAGCTCGTCACCCCGCCGCTGCCGCCCGCGGTGATGCTGTCGCCCACCGCCACCGCCGCGCCGTAGCTCCACCCCGCCACCAGGTCGACGCTCAAGCTAAGGTCGTGGATCGTCTCCCCCGTCGCCCGGATCACGAACGGGGCCGAAAGCGCGCCCGAGGCCGGCATCATCGCGCTCAGCCGCCCCGTGGCCGCGTCGAGCGAGACGCCCGTCGCCTCCGCCGGCGCCGAGACCAGCGTGTAGGAGAAGGCGCCCGCCGGCAGGTATCCCGCCGCCGAGGCGACCAGGGTCGCGCCGTGGACCGCCTCCATCGGGGTCATCGCGACGGGGATCGCCGCGGCGGCCGAGACGTTGACCGTGAAGGCGTCCTGCGCCCAGCCGGCGGCGTTGGCGGCGCGCACGACGATCTCCACCGTCTGCTCGCCCGCCGGCGTCCAGCTCAGCGTGCCGCCCGAGACCGAGGCGCCCGCCGGCCCCGAGACCACCGAGAACGCCAGGTTGGTGCCCGAGAAGGCCGCCGCGAGGTCGACGCTCATCGGCGCGCCGGGGGCGACGCCGAGGTCGGCGAGGGGCTCGACGAGCGACGGGGCGGAGTCGGCGGTGATGAAGGCCGGGCGCGAGGGCCCGACGCTGACCACCTCGACCGCCGCGCCGACGCCGGGCGCGAAGCTCCCGTCCGGATCGGCCAGCCAGGCGTCGTCGGCCGCGCCCGCGGGGCGCCAGTAATAGGTGATGGGGGGAAGCGTCGCCATGATGGTACCTCCCGCGGGCGGAGTTCCGCCTGCGTCGTCGATGAAACCGAAGGATGGAGAGAGACGGGGGGCGTCGACCGCATGCTCGCGATGCGCGGCCGTCCGGCGCCCGCGCGCAGGCGGGCCCCGGCGTCGATGCACGGCCGCCCCCGGTCTACCAGAGCAGGGTTAACCCGATGTTTCCGAAACGGCGGAATGCCCGCGCAAGGGGCGCTCCGCGCCCGCCGGCGGCCTGCGCCCGGGGGCCGCTCGCGCCCCGCCTCCCGCGCCCCGCCTCCCTCGCCCCGCCTCCCGGCCAGGCGGGCGGCGACGGCCAGAGGCGCACCGGGCCTGACCCGGGGTCTCCCAGGCCTCGCCGCGCTCGCGGCGTCTCCGGCCGGGCGCCTCAGCCCCCGGGGCGCAATCCCTCGGGCAGCCGCCCCTCCCGTCCGCCGCGGATCAGGGCGGCGAGCCAGGCGGTCTCCCGGGCCACGTCGAACTCGGCGACGACGCGGGCCCGTCCCGCCTCGCCCATCCGCGCCCGCAGCGCCGGGTCGCCCAGCAGGCGGTCCATCGCCTCGGCGAGCCCCGCCGCGTCCCCCGGCGCCACGGTCAGGCCGCAGACGCCGGGCTCCACCAGCTCCTCGACCGCAGCGATGCGGGTGGCGACGGCGGGGATGCCGGTCGCCAGCGCCTCCATCAGCACCACCGGCAGACCCTCGGCGAAGCTGGGCAGGACCAGCAGGTCGGCGCGCGAGAGCTCGGCCGCCACCGCCTCCGGCGGCAGGAAGCCCAGGATCTCCACCGCCCCGCCGACGCCGCCGCGGGCGATCTGCGCCTCGATCTCCGGGCGCGAGGGGCCGTCGCCGATCAGCGCCAGCTCCGCCTCGGCATGGCGCGCGCGCACCGAAGCGAAGGCCTCGAGCAGCACCGGCAGCCCCTTCTCCGGCGCGAGCCGCCCCACGAAGACCATCCGCTTGCCCGGCGGCCGGCCCGGCTGGGGCGCATAGGCCGCGGGCTCGACCCCGCAGTGGACGATGCGCAGCTTCCCCCAGTCCCCGCGGTCCGAGAACAGCATGCACTGCGCGCGCGCGAAATGACTGATGCAGGCCACGAAGCGCGCGCGGGCGATCTTCACGTCCAGCCGCCATTTCTCGGGGGCGTAGAACTCCGCCGGCCCGTGCAGCGTGAAGCTGCGCGGCAGGCCGGCGATCTCGGCCGCCAGCAGGGCCACCGAGCCGGAGGAATCCGCGAAATGATGGTGCAGCCACCCCGCCCCGGAGGCGCGCAGACGTTCGGCCAGCACGCCGGCCTCGAGGAAGTAGAACAGCTGCCACAGCCCGCCCCGCAGCCCCGGCGGCGCCGTGCGCGCCGCGAGCCCGAGCGCCCGCAGCCAGCGCCCCGGCGCCCGGGCGATCCAGCCCAGATGCGCCCGGGCCAGCCGCAGCGGGGACTTCGCCGCCTCGAGCACATGAAAGGTCGCCGCCGCCTCGGCCCGCTGGAGGTCCGAGACATGCTGGCCCGGATCGGTGCGCCGGATCGAGCAGGTCAGCACCGTCAGGCCCTGCGCCCGCAGCCCCGCCACCTCGCGCTGGATGAAGGTGTCGGTGGCGCGGGGGTATTCGCCGGTGAGGAAGGCGACGGGCGGTTCGCTCATCGCTCCGCCTCCATCGCCGCGACCGCCTCGAAGCGATGGCGCGGGGTCCAGCCGAAGGCTGCCCGCAGTCGCGCGTCGGAGACCGGGACGCCCTGGAACCGCGCCGCGTGGACCGGCCCCCGCAGGAACCCCGGCGCGCGCGCGCCCAGCAGCCCGGCCGCCGCCCGCGCCGCCGCGCCCGGAACCGGCAGGGTCAGCCACGCGCCCGAGCCCGCCGGCATCGCCGCCCGCCAGCGGCCGCGGTCCGGGGCGTCGGCGTCGACCACGTTGAAGACCTCCGGCGAAGCCGGGGGCGGGGCGAGGGCCGCGAGCGCCAGCGCTTCGGCGCAGGCGGCCACGGGGATCGCGGCGACGGGACCGTCGCCCATCGCCAGCTCCACCCGCCCCTTGCGCACGCCCAGATGCGCGCAGTCGAGCCGCCCCGGCCCGTAGACATAGGCCGGCCGCAGGATCCGCACCGGCAGGCCGCGGGCGCCGGCGGCGCGCACGATCGCCTCCTGCCCGAGCTTCGCGCGGGTATAGGCGTCGCGGGCCTCGGGCGCGGCCTCCAGCGCCGCGTCCTCGTCCAGCACGCCGCCCGCGGCGCGCGCCGCCGCGATGTCGTAGACCGAAAAGGACGAGACCAGGACCAGCAGCGCCGAGGGCGCCCGCGCCTCCATCGCCGCGACCAGCGCCCGCGTCGGGCCCAGCGTGTCGCGCGCCTGCTCGACGTCGCCGCCCGCGAGCCGGGCCGCGGCATGGACCACGGCCGAGACGCCCTCGACCAGCGCCTCCAGCCGCTCGCCGGCCGCGGGGAAGGAGAGGTCGCAGGCCAAAGGCTGGATCCCGCCGCCGGGCGCGCCGCCCTCGCCGCCGGTCCAGGCCTGCATGGCGGCGCGCGCCCGGTCCCAGTCCGAGGCCGGCCGCGGGGTGCGCGAGACCGCCAGAACCTGCGCCCCGCGCCGCGCCAGCTCCGCCGCCGCATGGGCCCCGATGAAGCCCGAGGCGCCGGTGACCAGCACGCGCGGCGCCGTCGTCGTCTGCTCTTCGCTCATGCCAGCCGCGCCCAGGGCATCGGCGCCATCGGCGCGCAGGTGGTGGTCATCGCGTGGGGGGCGGTGCGCTCGCCCGCCGCCTGCAGGGCCAGCGTCGCCTCGTTGAGATGCAGGGAGAAGTCGGCCGAGATCCGGCAGGGCCGCCCCTCGTCGCGCGCGTCCAGCATCTCGACGGGGCCGAGCGCGAAATTCATCGCCGCCGCGCCGGTGCGCTTCACCTTCGGGTGGCTCCCGCCCGCGAGCTTCAGGCGGCGGGGGAACGGATGCTCCACCAGCCGCCTGCGCACCCGGAACCGCCTGCGGAAGCGCACCGGGGCGGCGTTGTCCCAGGCCGCGTCCAGCTCCAGCGCGCCGCCGTCGCAGATCACCCGGATGCGGTGGTCGTGGGGCGCGATGATCGAGCAGGTCAGCCGCGCCACCGGGCCGCTGTCGAAGAACAGCGTGCCGGTCGAGAAGTCCGGCGCCGCGCGCCCCCCGTCGGGCAGCTTGCCCGGGATCAGCTCGGCCGAGGCCGCGGCCACCGTGCGGATCGGCCCGAACATCGCGATCAGCCAGGTGAGGTAATAGCCCGCATGCTCCAGCGTGCAGCCGGTGCGGAACTCGTCCTCCCGCGGCCAGGGGGCGCCGGAGGCGGAGACCCAGGCCTCGGTCGGCGCCTGGGGGATGAAACCGTCGTCGAGCTCGGCGTAGATCAGCCGCGGCGAGCCCGCGATCCCCTCGCGCACCGCCGCCCACAGGGTCTGCGCCGCCTCGCCGAGCACCGAGCAGGGCGCCGAGGCCAGCATCAGCCCCCGCTCCGCGGCCAGCGCGTGCAGGGCGCGGGCATGCTCCATGGTGGTGGCGAGCGGCTTCTCGGACCACACGTGCACCCCCGCCTCCAGAAGGGCGCGCGAGACCTCGTAATGCGCCTCGGGGTTGGTGAGGTTCAGGACCACGTCGCCGGGCAGCAGCGCGGCGAGGAAGCCCGCCATGCCGTCCGCCACCGTCAGGCCCGCGCCCAGCGCGCCGTGGCCCTGGCCGCGCCAGTGATCGACGAAGCGGCGCCGCCGCTCGGGGTCGCGGTCGTGGACCGCCGAGATCGCCACGTCCGGATGCGCCGAGAGCGACCCCATGTAGAGGTCCGCCACGAAGCCCAGCCCGATGATCGCGATCCGCCGCACGCGCGCCCCCCTTGCCGCCGGCGCGCCGCCGCGGGCGTCCCCGTCGAGCCCGCCGCGCGCCGCGCTCCAGACCCATGACCCGACGCCCGACGGCTTGCAACCTCTTGCGTCGTCTCGCGCGCTCGCGCCGCGCGTCGGGGGCGCCTATGATCCGCCGCAGCCGCACGGCCGGCCCCGAGCAGACCTGACCCGACCCAGCTTCCGAGGCGCCATGCCCCCGTCCCGCCCCTATGTCGTGATCGCCGGTTCCGGCCGCTCGGGCACCAACCGCCTGCTGGACGCGTTCGACCTGCATCCGCAGACGGTCTGCCGCTCGGAGACCGAGGAGATGACCGGGGGCGACTTCGCGGAACTGCCCGGCGCCACCCGCTTCGAGGAGCCGCTGGGCGAGGGGTTCGAGGGCCGCTGGACCCGCGCCGTCGCCCGCGCCCGCCGCCGGCAGAGCGCTCGCGACCGCATCGACGCGATGGACAAGACCTACTACGCCGGCCGCCCCATGGCCCGCCCGGTGCAGCGGCTGCTCGCCAGCCGCACGATCCGGCGCAAGGTGCTGGGCCGCGTGGCGCCCCGCCTGCGGGAGCGCGAGTGGGACCGGCCGATGTTCTGCACCGACGCCGCCGCGCTCGACGCGGCGCTGCTGGTGCTCAAGATCCGCCCGCCCGCCTGGCTGCTGCGCACCCATGCCGGCGACCCCGACCAGCTCGTCCTCCACCAGATCCGCGAGCCGCGCGCCTACCTCAACTCCTGGTACAACCGCTGGGTGGTGCAGGGCTCGGGCGGCGAGCAGGTGTTCCGCGAGTCGATGGTGCTGGTGCCCCACCTGCTGGCCGATTTCGGCGAGGACCCCGCGCGATTCGCCGAGTACAGCGAAGAGCGCCTGGTCGAGAGCCAGATGTGGATCTGGCGCCACCTCAACGAGACGCTGCACCTCGGCCTGCGGGACTCGCCCCGCTACCGGGTGGTGAACTACGACGCCTTCGACCGCGCGCCCGTTGAGGAGATGGAGGCGCTGCTGGGCTTCTGCGGCCTGCCTGCGCCGGCGCCGGTGCTCGAGAAGGTGGGCGCGATGCGCAACACCCTGTTCGGCGCGCACAAGGGCGGCAGGCTCGACCCCGAGCTGTGCGAGCGGGTGATCGCGCGCGTCCTCGACGGCAGCCCCCTGCCCGACCTGCTGGCCCGCACCGCCTGAGCGCGGACCTATCCGCGGCCCCGCTTCCGGGCCGCGATCGCCTGCTCGAAAAAGGCCAGCATCTCCCGCGCCACCGGGACGGGGGCGAAGTCCGCGACGATGCGCGCGCGCGCGGCCGCGCCCAGCCGGGCGGCGAGCGCCGGGTCGTCGAGCAGCCGCGCGCAGGCCGCGGCCAGCGCCGCGGGATCCTCGGGCGGGACCAGCAGGCCGGTCTCGCCGTGGCGCACCAGCTCCGCCGGGCCGCCGACCGCGGTGCACACCGTCGCCGCCCCCGCCGCCAGCGTCTCGAGCAGGGTGTAGTTGAGGTTCTCGTAGCGCGAGGCGATCGCAGCCACGGGCCGGCGCAGGCGCAGGCGGGCGACCTCGGCGCGGGGAAGCTGGCCGCGCACGTCGATGCGCGCCCGCGCCGCCTCGGGCAGCGCCGCCAGCGCCTGGGGCAGGCGCAGCGGACCCTCCGGCCCCTCCACGCCCCGGTCCGGTCCCACGAAGGTCAGCCGCGCGTCGACCCCGCCGGCCACCAGCCGGGCGAAGGCGTCGAGCATCACGTCCCCGCCCTTGTGCCGGTCGAAGCGGCCGACGAAGAGCAGGCTGCGCGCCTCCTCGGCGTCCAGCGCCGCGCGGTCGAGGGCCGGGCCGGGGGGGATCGGGTTGGGGATGCAGGCGGCGGGGCGGCCGGCGGGAAAGCCGTGGAAGGCGCGCGCCCGCTCCAGCACGTCGCGCGAGGGCGCGGTGATCCCGGCGCAGGCCGCCAGCCCCCGCCCCTCCCGCGCCACCCGGCGCGCGTCGGCCCGGTCCGGCGCCCGGCCCTTCAGCGCCCGGTGCAGGAACCAGGGCCCGTGCAGCGTCACCACCACCGGGATCGACACGGCGGCCTGCACCTGCGCGGCCCAGCCGTGGGTCTCGGGCATCGCCAGCAGCTCGACGCCCTCGGCCTCGGCCTGTCGCGCGGCGGCGGCGAGCCGCGCCCCGATCGCCTCGATCCAGGGATCCGAGAGCCCGAGCCGACCCGCCAGCCGCGACCGCAGGGGCGGCCGCGAGGCGGGCGGCGGCGGGATCGTGTCCGGCCCCCGCGCGCCGTCGAGCGGGATGACGCGCACCCCGCAGCCGATCTCGCGCAAGCCCGCGGCCAGGTGGCGGACCGCGGCCACGGCGCCGTTGGGACTGTCCTCGCCGGGCCAGGAGGCGGCGACGAAGGCGATCTGCATCCCCCAGGCCCTCCCCCGGCCGCTTCGACGCCGCCCCAGAGTGGGGCCGCGGCGTGGCGAGGTCAACGCGCGAAACTCAACTCCCGGTCGAACGCGCGGGTCCCTTGTATTCGATGATCCGCCCCCGTTCGCCCCTGGCTTTCGCACGGCGGTAGCGCCAGGCGCCCAGCGCCTCGAACGGTTTTCCCGCCATCGCCAGCCCGCCGTAGAGCAGCGCGTGCGGCCAGGGATCGCCGAATCCGCGCCGCCAGCGGGCCGCGCGCAGGACCACCAGACCGGCCAGCCCCAGCGCGCCCAGCGCGAGGAGGGCGGCGAGCGCCCCCGCGCCCAGCGCCGCCAGCGCAAGCGAGACCAGAAGCGCCCCCGGCAGGCCCAGCCCCCAGGCGAGGCTGCGCCGCGCCTCGCGGCGGTTGTAGCCCTCTGGGCCGTCGCCGTAGCGGTCGGCGCCCTCGGCGAAGGCCCAGCCGGTGCGCTCGGCCCGCCGGCGCCATTGCGACCAGCGGTGCATGTCGGCGTCGTGCAGGGTCATCTCGGCGTCCAGCCGCTCGATCCCCCAGCCGGCGCGGGCGAGGCGCAGGCACAGCTCCGGCTCCTCGCCGCAGATGAAGGCGGGATCGAAGCCGCCCACCGCCTCGAACGCCTCGCGGCGATAGAGGGCGTCGCCCCCCACGGCGGCGGCGCGGCCGACGGGGGTGTTCCACTCCATGTCGCAGAGCCGGTTGAAGATCGAGGCGCCCGGCGCCCGCTCCCGCCGGCGCCCCGCCACGACGGCGAGCCCGGGCTCGGCGCGCAGCCGGGCCTGGGCCGTCTCCAGCCAGCCCGCGACCAGCTCGCAGTCGCCGTCGACGAACTGGATGAACTCGGGCGCCGCCCCGGCCAGCGCCGCGGCGCCCAGGTTGCGGGCCCGCGCGGCGGTGAAGCCCTCCGCCGGGGCGATCTCGACGATCCGCGCGCCGGCCTCGGCCGCGATCGCGAGGCTCGCGTCGGTCGAACCGCTGTCCACGTAGACCAGCGGCGCGCCGGGCCCCAGCAGCGCGCGGGCCGAAGCCAGGCAGCGGCGAAGGCGCTCGCCCTCGTTGCGGCCGATGGCGACCAGGCCCAGGGCGGGCGAGGTCATCTCAGGCCTGTTCCTCGCCGCGCAGCATCAGGGCGTCGCGGGCCAGCGTCGGCAGGATCGCGAAGCAGGAGAGGTAGCGGCGGAACAGCCGGCGCGGCTCGCGCGCCATGCGCCAGGCCCATTCCATCGCCAGGCGCTGCACCCAGACCGGAGCGCGGGTCTGCACGCCGGCCACGAACTCGACCCCCGCCCCGACCGAGACGAAGCCCACCCCCGGCGCGACCTGCTTGCCGCGCACCGCCAGCATCTCCTGCTTGGGCGCGCCCAGCGCCAGCAGGCACAGCTTCGCGCCCGAGGCGGCGAGCTGCTGCAGGCACTCGGCCGCGACCGGACCCTCGGGGTCGAGGCCGTAGGGGGGCGCGATGCGCGCGACGACGCGCAGGCCGGGATGCTCCGCCTCGAGCCGCGCCGCGGCCGCGTCCAGCGTGCGCTGGTCGGCGCCCAGCAGGCCCATCGGCAGGTCCAGCCGCGCGGCCATCGCCGCCAGCGGGCGCACCAGTTCCGAGCCGGGGATCAGCTCCACCGGCCGGCCGGCGAGCCGCGACAGCCACACCACCGGGTTGCCGTCGGCGCAGACCAGGTCCTGGGCGGCGTAGGCGCGCCGGAACGGCGCGGACATCCGCAGCTTGACCAGGTGGTCGAGGTTGATCGTGGCCACCGCGAAGCCCGCTCCCGCGCGCAGCCGCCGCTCGATCTCGCCCAGCAGACCCTCGCGCGTCGGCGCGTTCACGCCCACGGCTTCCGGCCCCTGGTCCGCCGGCAGTCGGAATCTCATGGTGCGGTTCAGCGTCTGGTCTCCGGTGCGAACCATCTTCGTCGAATTGACTCGGGCGCGGAGACTACCACCGCCCCCGCTCCGAGCACAGGCGCAACAGCCTTTCCGGCGGGCGCAGGACCGCCCCGCGCCGGGGCGGACCATTAACCCTGGGGCAACCATTCTCGCGAAACCTGACCGCTTCGTCGAGGAGCCGCGCCATGGGCAACATGCCGATTCACGTTCTGGGCGACAGTCACGCGGTCTATCTCAAGGCCGCGGCGGAGGGGAGGCTGCTCGGGCGGCGTCGCGCCAGCTTCTGCATCGTGCCCGGGGCGACGGCGGCGGGGATGCGCAATCCCCGCTCGCTGACCGACGCGCTGGGCCGGTTCCGCGCCTCGCTGGCCTGGACCGGGCCGCGCACGCTGCACGTGATCCAGCTCGGCGAAGTCGACTGCGGCTTCGTGATCTGGGTGCGCGCGCGCCGGCTGGGCGAATCGATCCGCGCGCAGCTCGACGCCTCGCTCGACGCCTACGCCGGCTTCGTGCGGGAGGCGCAGCGGATGGGCCGCCGGCGCATCGTGATCACCGCGGCCACCCTGCCCACGATCCGCGACGACGCCCCCCCGGGCGCGGTCGCCCATGCCCGGCGGGAGGCGACGGCGAGCCTGGCCGAGCGCACCGCCCTGACCTTCGACTACAACGACCGGCTGGAGGCGATGGCGGCGGCGCTGGGCGTCGACTGGGCGGACGCGACGCCGGACCTGCTCGACCCCGTCTCCGGCTGCGTGGCCGCGCGGTTCCGCAACCCCGACCCCGCCGACCACCACCTCGCCCTCGCGCCCGCGGCCGAGGTCTGGGCCGACCGCCTGCGCCCCGCGCTCGCCCGCCACGACGCCTGGCTGCCCGAGGAGCTCGCCCGCGCCGGCCTGCGCCGCCTGCGCGCCCTGCGCGCCGCCTGACCACGCGGCCTCGGCAGCCGGGGCCCGCGCCGGCCGGCTCAAGTCGCCCGCGGCCCGGCCGCCGGAGCCGCGGGACGGCAGCGTGGCGGCGTCCGGCCCGGCGCGCGCGGTCGCCGGCCCGCTGGACCGCCTGCCGGACCCGCGCTCCGCCCCCGGAGAGCGGGCCGCCCCAAGCAAGCGGACCGCCGCGGGACAGCGGGCGGCCCCCGAAAAGCGGAGGGCGGACCGTCGCCGGTCCGCCCTCCGGGGTCAGTTGTAGCCGGTCGCCTCGTTGGGCGTCCATTCCCAGGCCCCGCCGGGGGGCTGCCACTCCATCATCAGGCAGGAGGTGTTCAGGCGCTGGAACCACACCGCCTCGACCTCGTACCAGCCCGGCTCCTCGACCAGGTAGTCGTCCTGCCATCCGATCGTGTCGCAGGCGTGCCGGCCGTCGTGACGGTAGACCTCCTCGCCGCCCACGATCACCTCCAGCCCGTCGTTGGAATGCCAGCGCATCCGCCAGATCCCCGCCTGGTCGAAATGCAGGTAGCCGTCGATGATCGCCACCACCCGCTCGGCCCGCTTCGAGGTCAGCGCGTTCTCGCCGGGCGCATTGTCCATGTAGTCGAAGCCCACCAGCGGCGGCCCCGTCTCGGCGCCCGAGCGGTAGTCCTTGGCGATCTTCAGCTCCCGCACCTCGGCGGGGTAGCCGTATTTCACCGCCAGCCCCTGCTTGAGCCCCTCGGGCTGCGGATCGGCGCGCTTCAGCTTCACCGGATCGGCCAGCGCGCCCCCTGCGGCCAGCGCCAGAGCGCTGGCGGCGGCCCCGATGCGCGCCGCGAATCCCAGTCGTGCCATCATCCCCATGATCTCCTCACGTTCACGTCCGGGCATCCTCGCCGCAGCGGCGCCTCCGCGCAACCGCTTGCCATCCGGGCGCGAACCGGCTTCGCTGCACACCGCGCAGATCCTGCCCCGGAGAGCCCGATGACCCGCACCCTCGTCTTCGCCCAGCAGAAGGGCGGCGCCGGCAAGACCACGCTGCTGGTGCAGACGGCGGCGGCGCTGGCGGCGGCGGGGCGCCCGCCCTCGCTGGTCGACCTCGACCCCCAGCGCAGCCTGACCCGCTGGAACGAACTGCGCGGCGCCGACGCCCTGCCGATCGAGAGCGCCTCGGAATGGCAGGCCTCCACCGCCCTGCGCCGGGCGGCGAAGGCGGGCGAGATCGTGCTCGCCGACTGTCCCGGCAACGCCGACGTGCTGCTGCGCGCCGCGGTGCGCGCCGCCGACCTGGTGGCGATCCCCTGCCAGCCGAGCCCCATGGACGCCTGGGCCACCCAGCCGATCCTGGAGATGGCCGCGCGCGAGAAGACGCCCGCCGTGGTGATCCTCAACCGCGTCCCCCCGCGCGGCGGCGCCGGCCCCGCCGTCGAGGCCGCGCTGGCCGAGTTCGGGGCCGAGATCCTGCCGGTGACGCTGGGCAACCGCGTCGCCTTCTCCACCGCCTTCCTCGAGGGGCGCGCCGCCTCCGAGATCTCCCCCCGCTCCACCGCCGCGCGCGAGGCGCTGGCGCTGGCCGAGGCGCTGCTCGCCCGCCTCGCATGACCCCGCTGCCGCCCCTCGAGACGGCGCGGCTGATCCTGCGCCCGTTCCGCGACGCCGACCTCGCCCCCTTCGCGCGGCTGAACGGCGACGCCGGGCTGATGCGCCATTTCCCCGCCGCGCTGACCCTGGCCGAGACCGAGGCGCTGGTCGCGCGCATCGAGGCGACCCGCGCCCGCAACGGCTTCTGCTTCGAGGCGGTGGAGGAGAAGGCGACCGGCGCCTTCCTCGGCATGGTCGGCCTCAACGCCCCCGAGTTCGAGGCGCATTTCACCCCTTGCGTCGAGCTCGGCTGGCGCCTGCTGCCCGAGGCCCACGGCAAGGGCTACGCGACCGAGGCCGCCCGCGCCCGGCTCGCCACCGCCTTCGCGGCCGCGCCTCACGGCCTCGACCGCGCGGAGGTCGTGGCCTTCGCGGCGCAGGGCAACGCCCCCTCCCGCGCGGTGATGGCGCGGCTGGGCATGACCCGCGACCCCGCGGACGATTTCGATCACCCCGCCCTGCCGCTAGGCTCCCCCCTGCGCCGCATGGTGCTCTACCGCATTCGCCGGGCGCCCCCGGCCCCTGCCCCTGGAGGCCAGCCATTCGGAGGCCCGAGATGACGCGCGACGGCGCGCCCGACGCCTACGCCCTGATCCTCGACGCGATCGACCGGGGCAAGTACCCCCCCGGCGCCCGCCTGGTGGAGACCGAGCTCGCCGAGCGGTTCGGCGTCTCGCGCACCCCGATCCGCGAGGCGCTGGGCCGGCTGGAGACGCAGGGCGTCGTCGCCCACGACGGCCGCCGCGGGCTGGTGGTGGCGTCCCTCGACCACAACCAGCTCGGCGAGCTCTACGAGGTCCGCGCGGTGGTCGAGGGCCTCGCCGCCCGGCTCGCCGCCCGCCATGCCGCCCCCGAGGAGCAGGCGCTGCTGCGTCGCCTCGTGGAGGACAGCCGCCGCATGACCCACGACGCCGAGGCGCTGCGCGACAACAACCGCCGCTTCCACCGGCAGCTCCACCTCGCCTCGCACAACCGCTATCTCAACACGATGCTCGACGGCATCCGCCGCTCGATGGCGCTGCTGACGCTGACCTCGCTGGCCGACCCGACCCGCGGGGCCGAGACGGTGGAGGAGCACGACGCCATCGCCCGCGCCGTCGAGACCCGCGACGAGGACGCCGCCGACGCCGCCGCCCGCCTGCACATCTCCCGCGCCTACGAAACCCGCCTGAAGATGGAGGCCGAGCGATAAGGGCGCCCCGCCGCCCGCGCGAGCGCCCGGCCGCCCCCCACCCCGCGGCGCCGGGCGCCGACGGGCGGGATTCTCCGGCCGCCGGCGTCCCCGGGGAGGCGGTTAACGCTGATTTGCGCGCCGGCGGGCGGTTTCCGCCCCTCGGGCGCCTTCAACGACTCGTTAGGGAAAGTTAAGTCTCGACCCATGAGATCGTTCCGCACCGCCTCCCGCCTCGCCTGCGCCCTGCCCGCCGTGCTGGCCGCCGCGTTCGCCCTCCCCGCCCTCGCGGGGGCGGAGGACGCGCCCACCCGCGAGCAGCTCGCCGCCGAGGGCCAGGACCTGAGCCCGGAGGAGTGGCAGGCCCTCGTGGGCGGCCGCACCGTTTGGTACCGCATCTCCGGCGAGGTCTGGGGGCGCGAGAGCTACCGCGCCGAACCCGGCCGCGTCACCTTCCAGTTCCCCGACGGGGAGTGCCTGGAGGCGAGCTGGACCTATTCCGAGCCCTGGTTCTGCTTCGACTTCGGCGCGGCGCTGGGCGGCGGCCCGCCGCACTGCTTCCGCCACATCCGCTACCAGGACCAGCTCTGGGCGCTGTCGCGTCTGGGCGAGCCGCAGTCGATCGACCGCATCGACGCGACCCCGCTGACCTGCGGCGTCGACCCCACGAGCTGACCGGAGCCTCGGGACCGGGGCGCGACCCCCTCAGATCCGGCGCAGGAAACGGCGCAGGCGGGAGGGGTTGAGGCTGCCCAGCGCCAGGTGCTCCAGCGTGTCGAGAGAGGTCAGCGTGTCCCAGACCTGGCCGCGCCGGTCCGCCTCCCGCCAGCGCTCGGCGAGGGCGGGGTCGGCGAGCGCGGCCAGCACCTCCTCGACCCAGGCGGCGTGGCGCGCCTCCCAGCCCGCGGGGGCCGGCGTTTCCCAGACGCGGGCCATCAGCGCCGCGAAGCTCTGGAACGCCTTGCGCGGCCGGCCGGAGGGGAAGCGCGCCGCCGCCGCCTCGACGTCGGCGGGCCCGCCGGGCGCGGCCTCCGGCCCGTCGCGGGTCAGCAGCCGCCAGTCCAGCGCGTCGCGCAGCCGAAGCGAGCGGCGCTGCCGCCGGCGGTCGGCGACCTGGGCGTGGTGGACGAGATGCACCAGCCGGTCCTCGGCGGTGGGGATGCGCAGTCCTGGCACGCCCGTGGCGAGCGAGCGCGCGCGGATCTCGCGCAGCGGCCCGCCGCGCGACCAGCCGGTGCGGGTGTGCAGCTCCACGGTCGCGGCGCCGCCGGGCGGGGGGTAGAGGGCGGGGAAGTGGTAGTCGGTGGCCACGTAGGCCTCTGCGTCGCCGGTGTAGCCGGCGCCGCGCAGGGCGTCGACGGCGCCCGGCAGGTCGTCGGGCGCCACCAGCAGGTCGAGGTCGAGCATCTCGCGCCAGGGCGCAGGCTCGCCGCCCGCCTGGGCGATGGCCGCGGCGCCCTTCAGGGCCACCGCCTCGATCCCCGCGGCCGCCAGCAGCCCCGCCAGATCGCGCACCTGCGCGGCGAGCCGCGCGGCCGCGGCCTCGCGCCCCTCGATCGCGGGGCGCAGCAGCAGGCCGGCGACGGGGGCGGGCAGCGCGCGCGACAGCGCCTGGCAGACCGGCCAGGCCACGCCCTGCACCGCGGCGAAGCCCGCCAGGTCGAGCGTGCGCGCCCGGGGCGCCGGCGGCGTCGCCCCCGACTCCCAGGCCCGCAGCAGGCCCAGCGTCTCGGCCACCACCAGCGGGCCGGGGGCGGAGGCCGCCTCGGCCGCGCTCATCGGGCGCGCCCTGTCGAACGGAGATCGCGGGGCGGGGTCAAGATCGTCGTCGGCTCCTTGCTCTGCGGCCCGGTTTGGCCCATCCCCGGGCCGACGTCCAGCGCTGCGGGGACGCGGGGTTGGCGCCGGCCCCGCGCCCGGTCAAGGTGGCGCCCGCCGGCGCGGAGCGCTACACGCCCCGAGACATGCCGACCGGGAGACTGCATGACCCTCGCCCTGATCCACCACGAATCGAGCCTCGGCCACGTCGAGCCGCCGGGCCACCCCGAGCGCGTCGACCGCATCAAGGCCGTGGCCGCGGCGCTGGAGGACGAGCGGTTCGCCCATCTGCGCCGGCTCGAGGCCGTGCCGGCCGACGAGGCGCTGCTCCGCCTCGCCCATCCGCAGCGCCACATCGACCGGATCCGTGCGGCGATCCCGGCCGAGGGCCACGCGATGCTGGACGCCGACACCTGGGTCTCCCCCGGCTCGCTCGACGCCGCCCTGCACGGCGCGGGCGCGGCGGCGCAGGCGGTGGACCTGGTGCTCGACGGCGAGGCCAACGCCGCCTTCGTCGCCATGCGCCCCCCCGGCCACCATGCCGAGCCCGAGAAGCCGATGGGCTTCTGCCTCTTCGCCAACGCCGCCATCGCCGCGCTGCACGCGCTGGAGACCCGCGGCCTGAGCCGCGTCGCCGTCGTCGACTTCGACGTGCACCACGGCAACGGCACCCAGGCGGTGCTGTGGGACGAGGGGCGGGCGACCTTCTGCTCGTCGCACCAGTGGCCCCTCTACCCCGGCACGGGGGCCGAGTCCGAGACCGGCGCCCATGGCAACGTCCACAACGCCGGCCTGCGCCCCGGCGCCGGCGGCCCCCAGTTCCGGGCGGTCTGGGAGAACCGGCTGCTGCCGGCGGTCGCCGCCGCGGCGCCCGAACTGATCATCGTCTCGGCCGGCTTCGACGCCCACCACCGCGATCCGCTGGCCGAGCTCAACCTGGTCGAGGCGGATTTCGCCTGGATCACCCACCGCATCTGCGACCTCGCCGAGACCTGCGCGGAAGGCCGCGTCGTCTCGGTGCTGGAAGGCGGCTACGACCTGGTGGGGCTGGCGGTCTCGGCCGCGGCCCACGTCCAGGCGCTGATGGAGCGGAGCCTATGAGCGAACCGAAACCCGTCGAGGAGCTCTCCTTCGAGGAGGCCATGCGCGAGCTCGAGCAGGTGGTCGACCGGCTGGAGAGCGGGGACGCCCCGCTCGACGCCTCGATCGCCCTCTACGAGCGGGGCGCGAAGCTGAAGGCCCATTGCGAGGCGAAGCTGAAGGCCGCCGAGCTGAAGGTCGCCCAGATCGCCGAGGCGCCGGACGGGACCGTCTCGGCGCGGCCTTCGCAGGTCGACTGACCATGGCCGTCGCGGAGGCGCCCGACTGGGCCCCCGAGTTCGCCGAGCGTCTGGCCACCGACGTCGCCATCGTCGAGGGGGCGCTCGAGTCGCTGCTGCCCGCGGCGAACCTGCTGGGCGAGCGTCCGGGTCTCGCGCCCGCCATGCGCTACGCCTCGCTGGGCGGCGGCAAGCGCCTGCGCGCCTACCTGGCGCTGGAAGCCGCCGAGCTGTTCGGCGCGCCTTCGGAGGGCGCCGAGCGGGCGGCGGCGGCCGTCGAGTGCCTGCACGCCTATTCCCTCGTCCACGACGACATGCCCTGCATGGACGACGACGACCTGCGCCGCGGCCGCCCCACGGTGCACCGGCGCTGGGACGAGGCGACGGCGGTGCTGACCGGCGACGCCCTGCAGACGCTCGCCTTCGAGATCCTCGCCGATCCCCGCACCCATGCGGACGGCGCCGTGCGCGCCGAGCTCTGCCTCGGCCTCGCCCGGGCCGCGGGGGCCGCGGGCATGGTCGGGGGCCAGGCGCTCGACATCGCCGCCGAAACCGCGGCCCAGCCCCTGAAGCTCGCCGAGATCGAGCGGCTGCAGGCCCTCAAGACCGGCGCGCTGATCGTCTTCGCCGCCGAGGCGGGGGCGATCCTGGGCCGCGCCGACCCCGCCGCGCGCGCCGCGATCCGCGGCTATGCCGAGGCGCTGGGCCGGGCCTTCCAGATCCAGGACGACGTCCTCGACGTCTCCGGCGACGCCGAGGCCGCGGGCAAGGCCCTGCGCAAGGACGCGGCCGCCGGCAAGGCCACCTTCGTCTCCCTCCTGGGGCTCGAGGGCGCCCGCGCCCGCGCCGCCGAGCTCGCGGCCGAGGCCGAGGCGACGCTCGCCCCGTTCGGCGCCCGCGCCCGCCCGCTGGCGCTGGCCGCCCGCTTCACGGTGGCGCGCCGGACGTGAGCGGCGAGGCGCCCCCGCGCCCGGTCCCCGCGGTGCTGGCGGTGACGCCCCATCGCGGCCGGGTGCTGCTGGTGCGCCGGCGCAATCCCCCCGACGCCGGCCTCTGGGGCTTTCCCGGCGGGCGCATCGAGGCGGGCGAGACGCTGCCCGCCGCCGCCGAGCGCGAGCTGCGCGAGGAGACCGGCGTCGAGGCCGACGCCCGGACCGCCTTCGAGGCGCTGGACGCGCTCGATCGCGGGCCCGACGGCGGCCTGCGGTTCCACTACGTGCTGATCGCGGTGCTCTGCCGCTGGCGGTCGGGAACCCCCGCCGCGGCCGACGATGCGATGGAGGCGCGCTGGTGGGACCTCGACGAGATGGCGGCCTCGGACGCGCTCAGCCGCGACGTGCTGGGGGTGGCGCGGCGGGCGGCGACGCTCGCCGGCTGAGGCGCGCCCGGGGACGGGCGCCGGCGAAGGCGCGCCCGGGGACGGGCGACGGGGCCCCGTCGCCTGCGGGCGACGGCTGCGGCCCGCGCGCGCTCCTGCATTGCCCCATGGCCCTGCTTCCCCTAAGTGTCGCCGAACGCCGACCCCGCCGCCGAGCCAGGGACCCGCATGACCGATCAGCCCCAGCCTCCCGACCGCCCGCGCACCCCGCTGCTGGACCGCGTGTCGAGCCCGGCTGACATGCGCGGCTTCTCGGACTCCGAGCTGGAGCGGCTGGCCCACGAGCTGCGCGCCGAGACCATCTCGGCCGTCTCCGAGACCGGCGGCCACCTCGGCGCGGGCCTGGGCGTGGTCGAGCTGACCGTCGCCATCCACGCCGTCTTCGACACGCCGCGCGACAAGCTGATCTGGGACGTCGGCCACCAGGCCTATCCGCACAAGATCCTCACCGGCCGGCGCGACCGGATCCGCACCCTGCGCCAGGGCGGCGGGCTCTCGGGCTTCACCAAGCGCTCGGAAAGCCCCTACGACCCGTTCGGGGCGGCGCACAGCTCGACCTCGATCTCGGCGGCGCTGGGCTTCGCGGCGGCCCGCGACCTCGGCTTCGGCGAGGGCGGGCACGCCATCGCGGTGATCGGCGACGGGGCGATGTCGGCGGGCATGGCCTACGAGGCGATGAACAACGCCGGCGCGCTGGGCTCGAAGCTGGTGGTGATCCTCAACGACAACGAGATGTCGATCGCCCCGCCCGTGGGCGCCATGTCGCGCTACCTCACCAGCCTCTGGGCCGGCGAGCCCTTCCAGGACTTCGCCGCCGTCGCCAAGGGCGCCGCCAGCCTGCTGCCGGGACCGTTCCGCGAGGGCGCGCGCCGCGCCAAGCACCTGCTGAAGGAACTCGCCGTCGGCGGCACCCTGTTCGAGGCGCTGGGCTTCTCCTACGTCGGCCCCATCGACGGGCATGACATGAGCCAGATCCTCCCCGTCCTGCGCACCGTCAAGGCGCGGGCCGACGGGCCGGTGCTGATCCACGCCATCACCCAGAAGGGCAAGGGCTACCGTCCCGCCGAGCAGAGCGCCGACCGCTACCACGGCGTCGCCAAGTTCGACGTGGCGACGGGGGCGCAGAAGAAGGCGCCCTCCAACGCCCCCTCCTACACCAAGGTCTTCGCCCAGAGCCTGGTGCGCGAGGCCGAGCGCGACGAGCGCATCGTCGGCATCACCGCCGCCATGCCCGACGGCACCGGGATGGACGTCTTCGGCAAGCGTTTCCCCAACCGCATGTTCGACGTCGGCATCGCCGAGCAGCACGCGGTGACCTTCGCCGCCGGCCTCGCAGCCGCGGGCATGAAGCCGTTCTGCGCGATCTACTCGACCTTCCTGCAGCGCGCCTACGACCAGGTGGTCCACGACGTCGCCCTCCAGGGTCTGCCGGTGCGCTTCGCCATCGACCGCGCGGGACTGGTCGGCGCCGACGGCGCGACCCACGCCGGCGCCTTCGACGTGGGCTACCTCGCCAACCTGCCCGGCATGACCGTGATGGCCGCGTCGGACGAGGCCGAGCTCGCCCGCATGGTCGCCACGGCGGTGGCCCACGACTCCGGCCCCATCGCCTTCCGCTATCCCCGCGGCGAGGGCGTCGGCGTCGAGATCCCCGAGCGGCCCGAGCCGCTCGAGATCGGCCGCGGCCGCATCGTCCGCGAGGGCACCTCCGTCGCCCTCCTCTCCTTCGGCGCCCGCCTCTCCGAGGCGATGAAGGCCGCCGAGGATCTGGAGGCGAAGGGCGTCTCGGCCACCGTCGCCGACGCCCGTTTCGCCAAGCCCCTGGACCGCGAGCTGATCCTGCGCCTGGCGCGCGGGCACGCGGCCCTGATCACGCTCGAGGAAGGCGCCTCGGGCGGCTTCGGCGCCCAGGTCCTGCACCTGCTGGCGACCGAGGGCGCGCTGGACCGCGGCCTCGCGGTGCGGCCGATGACGCTGCCCGACGTGTTCCAGGACCACGACTCGCCCGCGGCGATGTACGTGCAGGCCGGGTTGGACGCCGAACACATCGTGGCGACCGCCCTCTCCGCCCTGGGCGTGGCCCAGATCGGCAAGGCCGGGCGCGGCTGAGGCCCGGGCCGGGCCCTTTCCAGGGGTCAGCGCCGCGGCGCTTGACCTCGGCGGAGACGCGGGGCGAGATCGCCGCGCCGATCCTCGCCCGAGCGGAGCGCCCATGCCCCACGCCGTCCCCGACCTCTCCGCTCTCCCGCCGGCCGCGCCCGCCGCGCCGTGCGCCCGGGCGCGCGGCGGCGACGTCGCGGCCGTCGCCCCGGCGGGCCGGGCCGGGAGCCCCGCACGATGACCGCGTCCCGGGACCGGGCGGACCTGATCCGCGCCCATTTCCGCACCCAGGCCGCCGCCTGCGAACGGCTCGGCTCCCCCTTCACCGCCGCCCTGCTGGCCGGGCTGGCCGAGCGCATGGAGCCCGCGGGCGCGCTCGAGGCTCGGGTGCTCTCCTGGCCCGGCGACCCGGGCGACGACGCGCTGGCGCTGCGCGTGGCGGGCGCGCTGCACGCGCTCGCCCGCGCGGGCCGGGACCCGGAGGTCGCCGCCGCCTGGCCGCCCCGCGCCGAGGGCGACGCGGTCGCCGTCGCCCGCGCCGCATTCGTGCGGCAGGCCGAGTGGCTCGCCCCCTGGCTCGACGGCCCGCCGCAGACCAACGAGACCGGCCGCTCCGGCGCCCTGCTGGGCGGGCTGCTGGCCCTGGCCGATCTGACCGGCGGAATGCCGGTGGAGCTGCTGGAGATCGGCGCCTCGGCCGGGCTCAACCAGAACCTCGACGCCTTCCGCTACGACTTCGGCGACGGGCGCGCATGGGGGCCGCCCGACTCCCCCGTCCTCGTGCGGCACGCGTGGCGCGGCGCGCCCCCGCCCCTCGACGCGCGGCTCGAAATCGCGGCGCGCGCGGGCTGCGACCTCAACCCGCTCGACGCCGCCGACCCCGCGGCGCGGGCGCGGCTGCTGGCCTATATCTGGCCCGACCAGGCCGAGCGCCTGGCCCGCGCCGAGGCCGCCGTCGCGCTGGCCGTCGCCCGCCCCCGCCCGATCGAGACGGCCGACGCCGCCGCCTGGCTGGAGACCCGCCTCGCCGCCCCGCAGCCCGAGGGGCGGGCCCGCGTCGTGATGCACTCGATCATGTGGCAGTACATGCCCGCCGCGGTGCAGGCGCGCATCGCCGCCGCCCTGACCGCGGCCGCCGCACGCGCCACGGCCGCGCGCCCCTTCGCCTGGCTGCGCATGGAGCCGGACGGAGAGACGGGCTCGGCCGCCGTGACCCTGACGCTCGCGCCCGAGGGGGGCGAGCGGCTGCTGGCGCGCACCGACTTCCACGGCCGCTGGACCGACTGGGCGGGGCGAGCCCCCGCGCCCGATACGGAAAAATGAGCGCGTTTCGCCCCGCGCCGACGCCGCCCGCGCCTTGCGCCGCGGGCGGCGCGCCGCGATACCGGGACGGACCCGCCGACCCTCGCCCGAGGTGCCGATGCCGCGCTTCCTGTTCCCGACGCTGATCCTGGCGCTGCTGGCCGCGCCGGCGGCGCTGCTGGTCGCGACGGTGGAGCGCGAGCCGGCAGTGGCCGCCGCCCCGGTCCCCGACCCCGCCACCGCGCGCGCCTCCAGGGCGCTGGCGCTGCGCCTCTACGGCGCGGCCAACGGGGACGCGCCGGTCGAGGTCGAGATGACGGCGCAGGAGATCGACGGCCTCTTCGCCACGGCCGCCCGCGCCTTCCCCGGCCTGCGCGGCCGGGCCGAGATCGACGCGCGGGCGCTGGACCTGCGCGTCTCGCTCGCCCCGCCGGCGCTCGCGGGGATCGGCTGGCTGAACCTCGCGGCGGAGGTCGCGCCCTCGGACCGGGGCCTGGAGCTGCGCCGCCTGCGCCTGGGCCGGCTGGAGCTGCCGCCGCAGACCACGCTGGGCGCCGCGCGCCGCCTCGCGGACCTGCTTTCGGAGCAGCCGGTGGGCAGCCTGCTGACCGCGATGGTGGGCCGGGTGGCGACGGCGCCGGGCGCGCTCTCGATCACGCTCGACCCCACGCTCGGCCGGGCGGAGGACGGGACCCCGGGCGCCGCCGACTCCCTGCGCCGGCTGGCGGGGGCGGATCTCGACCG
This sequence comes from Albimonas pacifica, assembly GCF_900113695.1. Taxonomy (GTDB): domain Bacteria; phylum Pseudomonadota; class Alphaproteobacteria; order Rhodobacterales; family Rhodobacteraceae; genus Albimonas; species Albimonas pacifica. The sequence continues at coordinate 142,570 of NZ_FOQH01000007.1, forward strand.
CGTCGCCGCCCATTACGACGCGATGATCGAGGCGGCCTACCGCGGCGACCTGCCCCGCGACGGCTCCACCGCCGCCTGGATGGGCTTCGCGCTGGAGAGCGCCGCCGCCGCCGCGGCCGAGGGGCGCGACCCACTGCTCGAGACCCGCGCCGCGATCCTGGCGCTCGCCGCCCATTGCGGGGAGCGCTGGGCGGTCGAGGCCGCGGTGGGCGAGATCCCGGCCCCGGTGCGCGGCGGCCCCTGCAACCGCACCCGGCTGGCCGAGCGCAGCGACCTCAAGAAGCACTTCGTGCTGTCAGCGGCCTTCGAGACGGCGGGCGCCGCGGCCTTCTCCTTCGGCCTGGGCGAGGTGAAGGAACTGGTGGACGCCTCGGACGAGGGGACCGGCTTCAGCTTCGACGACATGGCCGCCGACCGCGCCGGCATCCGCTGGGCCGAAGCCGCCCAGGCCGCCGCCGCCGAGGGGCCCGAGGCCCTGGTCCGCGCCGCGCGCCTGTCGATGCAGGAGGCCGCGGTGATGCCCGCCATCGACGACCTGCCCTCGTTCCTGCCCGAATCCGCCTTCCGCGACCGCTTCGGCGCGCTCGACAGCCCCGCCTACGTGGCGCAGGTCGAGGCGATCGACCGGCGCATCGACCGCCTCCCCCTCCACGCCCGCTGAGCCGCCCCCGCCCCGCAGGCGCCGCGCCGCGCGCGCGCCTCGTGGCCCGCGTCCCGCCCGCGGCGCATCCCCGCCGGGCGCCGCGCGGCGAGCGCCGTCCGCCCGCGGCCTCAGGCGCTCCGGCGCCCCGCCCCGCCCGGCCCGCCGCGGCCCGCGCCCCTGCCCGCCCGCGCGCCGCCTCTCCCGCGCCGCGGGCGGACCCTCCCCACCGGCGCGCGGCCCGGCGCGGCGCCCTGGCGCCGGCCGGGCCCCGGGGCCCCTCGCCGCCCGCGCGCCGCCCGCCTCGCGCCGCGGGCGGACCCTCCCCGCCGGCGCGCGGCCCGACGCGGCGCCCCCCCGACCGTCGCCCAATCGCCGCAGGTTTACCCAAACGGCGCCCCCTGCGCCGCATCGCCGTCTTGCGGCGCCGCGTCATTTCGGTCATGGAGCGCGCAACCACGGCGCCCGCGCATTCGTAGCGGGGGGGCGCCCGCCCCCCGATTCCGAACCGACGGACCCAAACGATGCAGCTTCGCAACATCGCCATCATCGCCCATGTCGACCACGGCAAGACCACGCTGGTCGACGCGCTCCTGCGCCAGTCCGGCGCCTTCCGCGAGAACCAGGCCGTCGCCGAGCGCGCCATGGACTCCAACGACCTCGAGCGCGAGCGCGGCATCACCATCCTCGCCAAGGCCACCTCGGTCGAGTTCGAGGGCGCGCGCGTGAACATCGTCGACACCCCCGGCCACGCCGACTTCGGCGGCGAGGTCGAGCGCATCTTGTCGATGGTCGACGGCGCCATCCTGCTGGTCGACGCGGCCGAGGGCCCGATGCCCCAGACCAAGTTCGTCACCTCCAAGGCCCTGCGCCTCGGCCTGCGCCCGATCGTGGTGCTCAACAAGGTCGACAAGCCCGACGCCGATCCCGACCGCGCGCTGGACGAGGTCTTCGACATGTTCGCGGCCCTGGACGCGGACGAGGACCAGCTCGACTTCCCCGTGCTCTACGCCTCGGGCCGCGCCGGCTGGGCCGACGACGAGCTCGACGGCCCGCGTCAGGACCTCTCCGCCCTGTTCCGCAAGGTGATGGAGCACGTCCCCGAGCCGAAGCAGGTCGTGAACGCCGACAAGCCCTTCTCGATGCTGGCCACCACGCTCGAGGCCGATCCCTTCCTCGGCCGCCTGCTGACCGGGCGCATCGAGACCGGCAAGATCACCGCCGGCGCCACCATCAAGGCCCTGCGCCCCGGCACCGGCGAGATCGAGCGCTTCCGCGTCTCCAAGATCCTCGCCTTCCGCGGCCTGGCGCGCCAGGCCGTCGACAGCGCCGAGGCGGGCGACATCATCGCGCTGGCGGGCCTGTCGAAGGCCACCGTCGCCGACACGCTGTGCGATCTCTCGGTCAACGACCCGCTCTCGGCCCAGCCGATCGACCCGCCGACCATCGCGGTGACCTTCTCGATCAACGACAGCCCGCTTGCGGGCCGCGACGGCGACAAGGTCCAGTCCCGCGTGATCCGCGACCGCCTGATGCGCGAGGCCGAGGGCAACGTCGCCATCCGCATCACCGACACCGCCGAGAAGGACGCCTTCGAGGTCGCCGGCCGCGGCGAGCTGCAGATCGGCGTGCTGATCGAGAACATGCGCCGCGAGGGCTTCGAGCTCTCGGTCTCCCGCCCCCGCGTGATGATGCGCGACGAGGGCGGCAAGCGCCTGGAGCCGATCGAGGAGGTCACCGTCGACGTCGACGAGGAATTCTCCGGCGCGGTGGTCGACAAGCTCTCCCAGCGCAAGGCCGAGATGACCGAGATGCGCCCCTCGGGCGGCGGCAAGACCCGCATCGTGTTCCTCGCGCCCGCCCGCGGCCTGATCGGCTACCATGGCGAGTTCCTCACCGACACCCGCGGCACCGGCATCATGAACCGCGTGTTCCACTCCTGGGCCGAGTGGAAGGGCCCGATCCCGGGCCGTCGCCACGGCGTGCTGATCTCGATGGAGCAGGGCGACTCGGTCGCCTACGCGCTGTTCAACCTCGAGGAGAGGGGCCGCCTGATCATCGGGTCCGGCGAGCCGGTCTACCAGGGCATGATCATCGGCGAGAACGCGCGTCCCGGCGACCTCGACGTGAACCCGCTGAAGGGCAAGAAGCTGACCAACGTCCGCGCCTCGGGCAAGGACGACGCGGTGACGCTGACCCCGCCGCGCCGCTTCGGTCTGGAGGAGGCGATCGCCTTTATCGAGCCCGACGAACTGGTTGAGGTCACCCCCGGCGCGATTCGCCTGCGCAAGCGCTTCCTCGACCCGCACGAGCGCAAGCGGGAGGCGAGGGCGTCGCAGGCCGGGGCCGCTTGACGCTGCTTCCGCTTGTCCTGAATCCGGACGAATTCACGGTTTCGCGCCCACTTGGTGTGGAACCCTGAGTTGTGTGCGCGCCCTAGTTGTGCGTAGAATTCGACGTGGCGTGACCGTGTCCGGGCGGGCCGCGTTATTTCTGGCTGGTGCGAGCGCGAGTTGGTGCGATCGCCTCATATGCTCGGACCCAGAGTGAGAGTTCGAGTGTAGTCAGGAGCAAAAAACCAATGAAGCATCCCGTAGACGCGCACGTCGGGAAACGTGTGCGCCACCGTCGCTGGATGATGGGCATGACCCAGCAGCAGCTCGGCGACATGGTGGGCATCAAGTTTCAGCAAATCCAGAAATATGAGACCGGCATGAACCGCATAAGCGCCTCGCGCCTGTGGGACATCGCCAAGGCTCTGGACGTTCCGATCAATTATTTCTTCGAAGGTCTGGAGTCGGAGTCGCTGGCCGACGCGGCCGAGACCGAGCCCGCCGCGGCCCGCGGCGACCTGCTGGCGGACAAGGAGGCGCTGGAACTGGTGCGCTCCTACTACGCCATCCCCGAGAACCAGCGCCGTCGTCTGTTCGACCTGGCGCGGGTGCTGTCCGAGGCGGCCTGACGCCGCTCCGCCGCGTCGGAAAGCAGACGGCCGCCGCGACGCGACGCCGGGGAGGGACCCGGTGGAGCGCGGGGACGCGGCGCCTTGAGAGCCATCCGGCAGGCGTTCGAAACAGGGAGCCGGGAGCGTAGGGGTGCGCTCCCGGCTCTTTCGTTTCAGCCCCCCGCCACGCGCCCCCCACGCCCGCAGCCGCCGGCCCCGCGCCGCTCGCCCAGCGCGCGAACCCGCCTCGCGCCGTCCCCCTCCGAAAAGCCCTCCGAAATGCCCTCTGCGCGTCGCCTCCCAGCCGCGTCCGAGAGCCCTGACCAGGCCCCCCGGGGCCCGCCGGTCGCCAAGCCCGCGCCGCAGAGGCCCCGGGGCGGGACGCGCCGGGCGAAGCGTGCTATGCGCCGGGTTCCGCCCCGGCGATCCCGCCGCCCCTCCCCTTCGCCCGGACCCTCGCCGCCGATGACCGACGCCGCCTCGCCCTCGCTCCGCCTCCAGGTCGCCGACGCGCTCGCCGCCGCCCGCCGCGCCGCCGACGCCGCCCGCCCCGCCGCGCTGGCGCATTTCCGGGCCGAGGGGCTCTCGGCCGAGAACAAGGACGCCGCCGGCGGCTTCGACCCGGTCACCGCCGCCGACCGCGGGGTCGAGGCCGCGATCCGCGAGGTCCTGGCCCAGGAGCGCCCCGCGGACGGCGTGCTGGGCGAGGAGCAGGCCGCCCGCCCCTCGACCTCGGGCCTGACCTGGGTCGTCGACCCGATCGACGGCACCCGCGCCTTCCTGATCGGCGCCCCCACCTGGGGCGTGCTGATCGGCCTCAACGACGGCGCCCGCCCGGTGATGGGCCTGATGGACCAGCCCCATGTCGGCGAGCGCTTCTGGGGCGACGGCGACAGCGCCTGGTGGGCGAAGGACGGCGAGGCCCCCCGACGGCTGCGCGCCCGCCAGGGCGTGCCCCTCGCCGAGGCCCGCCTCTGCTCGACCTTCCCCGAGGTGGGGACCACGGACGAGCGCCTCGCCTTCGAGCGCGTGCGCGACCGCGCCCGCCTGACCCGCTACGGCCTCGACTGCACCGGCTACGCGCTGGTCGCCGCCGGCGGCGTCGACCTGGTGGTCGAGGCGGGCCTGCACGCCTACGACGTGCAGGCCCTGATCCCCATCGTCGAGGGCGCGGGCGGCGTGATCACCACCTGGGACGGCGGCGACCCGCAGGACGGGGGCCGCGTGCTGGCCGCCGGATCGCGGGCGCTGCACGCCGAGGCGATGGCGCTGCTGGCCCTCTGAGGCCCCGCGGAGGGACCGCGCCGCGCCCGGCGCGGCGGCGAGCCGGCAGGCGGATCGCCCGGCGTGCATTGACTGCACCGGGGCGCCGCGTCAGGAAGCGCGGATGTCCGCCCCCGACTTCACCTCCGCCGCCGAGCGGCTGCGACTCGACCAGGCCATGGTCGCGCGCGGTCTCGCCGACAGCCGTGCGCGCGCCCAGGCGCTGATCGCGGCCGGCGCGGTGACGGTCGACGGCGCGCCCGCCGCGCGCGCCTCCGCCAAGGTCGGGCCGGGCGCCCGGATCGCGCTGGTCGCCGATCCCCTGCCCTGGGTCTCGCGCGCCGCGCTGAAGCTGGAACATGCGCTCGACGCCTTCGGCCTGGCGCCGGCGGGCGAGGCGCTGGACCTCGGCGCCTCCACCGGCGGCTTCACGCAGGTGCTGCTGGCCCGCGGCGCCGCCCGCGTCCATGCCGTCGACGCCGGCCGCGACCAGCTTCACGCCACGCTGCGCGCCGATCCCCGCGTGGTCAGCCTCGAGAGCCTCAACGCCCGCGACCTCGCCCCCGGCATGGTCCCGGCGCCCGACTGGATCGTCGCCGACCTCTCCTTCATCGGCCTCGCCAAGGCCCTGCCGCCGGCGATGTCGCTGGCCAGGCCCGGCGCCCGGCTGGTGGCCCTGATCAAGCCGCAGTTCGAGGCTGGCCCCGCCGACGTCGGCCGCGGCGGCCTGGTGCGCGACCCGGCCGTGCACGCCCGCGTGCGCGCCGAGGTCCGCGCCTTCCTCGAATCTTCCGGCTGGAGCGTCACGCACGAGGGCGAAAGCCCGATCGAGGGCGGCGACGGCAACCGGGAATTCCTCATCGCAGCGGAGAAGCCACGATGACCGACGCCGCCTCCGATCGTTCCGCGACCGAGCTCGAGATCGAGATCGCCCGCCTCGGCCGCCACGGCGACGGCGTCGACGCGGCGGGAGAGGTCTTCGCCCCGCTGACCCTGCCCGGCGAGACCGTGCGCGGCGCCGTCGTCGCCGGCCGCATGGAGACGCCCGAGATCCGCGTCGCCTCGCCCGAGCGCGCGACGCCCCCCTGCCCCCATTTCGGGACCTGCGGCGGCTGCGCCCTGCAGCACGCCTCCGACGCCTTCGTCGCCGACTGGAAGCGCGAGCGGGTGATCGAGGCGCTGGCCGCCCGCGGCCTCTCGGCAGAGGTGCGCCCGACCGCCACCTCCCCCGCCGGGACCCGCCGCCGCGCCACCTTCTCGGCCCGGCGCACCCGGAGCTCGGCGATCATCGGCTTTCACGAGCGGCGCGAGGCGCGGCTCGCCGAGGTGCCCGGCTGCCTGCTGCTCGCCCCCGAGATCCTCGCCGGCATCGAGGGCCTGCGCGCCCTGGTCGTCGCCGGGGCGGGGCGTCGGGGCGAGATGAAGCTCGCCGTCACCGCGACCGAGGCCGGGCTCGACGTCGACGTCCGCGGCGGGCGCAAGCTCGACGCAGGCCTCAGGGTGGACCTCGCCGCCGCGGCGGGCCAGGCCGGCCTCGCGCGCCTGTCGTGGGAGGGCGAGCCGGTGGCCGCCCCGCATCCGCCGGTGGTGAGCATGGGCCTCGCGCGGCCGGTGCTGCCCCCCGCCTCCTTCCTGCAGGCGACGCCCGAGGGCGAGGCGGCGCTGGCCGCCGCGGTGGACGAGGCGGTGGGCCGCAAGGCGAACCGGGCGGCGGACCTGTTCTGCGGCGTCGGCGCCTTCGCCCTGCGCCTCGCCGAGCGGATGGAGGTCCGCGCCTGGGACAGCGACCGCGCGATGGTCGCCTCGCTGACCGCCGCCTGGCGCGGCGCCGGCGGCCGCCTGCGCCGGATCGACGCCGAGGCGCGCGACCTGTTCCGCCGGCCCCTGCTGGGCCCCGAGCTCAAGGGCCTCGACGCCGTGGTCATCGACCCGCCGCGGGCGGGCGCCAGGGCGCAGTCCGAGTCGCTCGCCGGCTCCGCGATCCCGCGCATCGCCGCGGTCTCCTGCAATCCCGAGACCTTCGCCCGCGACGCGCGGATCCTGGTCGACGGGGGCTATTCGCTCGACTGGGTGCTGCCGGTCGACCAGTTCCGCTGGTCCGCCCATACCGAGCTCGCGGCCGCCTTCTCCAGGCGCTGAGGCCTCCAGGCGCCCCGACCCTCCGGCGCCGGGCGCTCCGCCCGCCCCCAGGGGCGCCCCGGGCCTGACCCGGGGCCTCTCGCGGCCAGCCTCCCGCACCGGCCTCGCCAAGCGCAGAGCGGGCCCTCGGCCGGTCAGCCGACCGACCGGCCGAGGGCCCCGCGTCAGGCCCCCAGCCGTTCCGCCAGCGCGCCGAAATCCTCGGCGATCACGTCCCACTCCTGCGTGATCGTCTCGGGCTCGCCGGTCCCGAACTCGTCCGGCCTCGGGATGAAGGCGGTCTGCAGCCCGGCGGCGCGGGCGGCGGCGAGGTCGCCGTCGTGGGCGGCGACCATCATCACCTCGCCCGGCGCCAGGCGCAGCGCGGCGGCCGAGGCGAGGTAGACCCCCGCCTTGGGTTTGTAGTCCCGCGCCACGTCGGCGCCCAGGATGCAGTCCCAGCGCAGCCCCGCGAAGCGCGCCAGCCGCACCATCAGCGAGGTCGAGCCGTTGGAGCAGGGCGCGAGCAGGAACCGCGCCCGCAGCCGCGCCATCCCCGGGAGCACGTCCGCCCAGGGGGGCAGCGCCTCCCACGCCGGGTTCAGCGCGTCCCGGGCGGCGGCGTCGAAGGCGTCGGCGATGCCCAGCCTCTCCAGCGCGCGGTCCAGGTTCTCCCGGTGCAGGTCGTCGAGGGGGACGTAGCCCCGCCCGCCGTCGCGGATGCGCTGCATGGCGGGCTGGTACTCGTCCCGCCAGGCGTCGGCGAGCGCCTCCGGGGCCAGGTCGAGCCCCCGCTCGGCCAGCGCCGGCGCCGTGTAGGCCGCGACGCCCCCGCGCCAGTCGACCACGGTGCCGAACACGTCGAAGATCAATGCCTTGGGCTGCATGACGCGGCCTCCTCGCAAGTCGCTCTGGTCGCTGCGGAAGATCGCAGCGCCGCCCAGAATTGTCGAGCGCCCCGCGCGCCCCGGGCCCCGCCCTCGCCCGCGGAGCCGCGTCCGCCGGTCGTCCCCACGCCCGCCGCAGGAAACGGCGCCCGGGCGCGCCTCCGCCGGCCCCGCGCCGCGGGCGCGGCCTCCGCCGCCGGGGCCGCGCCTGCCGCGGCGCCGCCTGCGGCTTGACCCCATGCGCGGCCGGGGCTACGCCGCTTCGCGGCCGCGATCGGCCCACGATCCATGAGGAGCGCCCGCGACATGCCCGACAAACTCCTGATCCTCCCCGGCGACGGCATCGGCCCCGAGGTGATGACCGAGGTCCGCAAGGTCATCGACTGGTTCGCCGCCGAGAAGGGCCTCGCCTTCGAGGTCGAGGAGGACCTGGTCGGCGGCGCCGCCTACGACGTCCACGGCAAGCCGCTGGCCGACGAGACCATGGAGAAGGCGCAGGCCGCCGACGCCGTGCTGCTCGGCGCCGTGGGCGGGCCGAAATACGACAAGCTCGACTTCTCGGTGAAGCCCGAGCGCGGGCTGCTGCGGCTGCGCAAGGAGATGGACCTCTTCGCCAACCTGCGCCCCGCGGTGTGCTTCGACGCGCTGGCCGACTTCTCGTCCCTGAAGAAGGACGTGATCGGCGGGCTCGACATCATGATCGTGCGCGAGCTGACCTCGGGCGTCTATTTCGGCGAGCCCCGCGGGATCTTCAAGGAAGGCAACGAGCGGGTGGGCATCAACACCCAGCGCTACACCGAGGGCGAGATCGCCCGCGTCGCCCGCTCGGCCTTCGAGCTGGCCCGCGCCCGCAACAACAAGGTCTGCTCCATGGAGAAGGCCAACGTGATGGAGAGCGGCATCCTGTGGCGCGACGTCGTCCAGGAGGTCCATGACGCCGAGTACCCCGACGTCGAGCTGACCCACATGTACGCCGACGCCGGCGGCATGCAGCTGGTGCGCTGGCCCAAGCAGTTCGACGTGATCGTCACGGACAACCTGTTCGGCGACATGCTCTCGGACGTGGCCGCGATGCTGACCGGCTCGCTGGGGATGCTGCCGTCCGCCTCGCTGGGGCTGCCGATGGCGAACGGGCGGCCCAAGGCGCTCTACGAGCCGGTGCACGGCTCGGCGCCCGACATCGCGGGCACGGGCAAGGCCAACCCCATCGCCTGCATCCTGAGCTTCGGCATGGCGCTGCGCTACTCCTTCGGCAAGCTCGACGAGGCGGCGCTGCTGGAGCGGGCCATCGACGCGGTGCTGGCGGATGGCAAGCGCACGGCGGACCTGATGCAGGCGGGCGACAAGCAGCCGGTCTCGACCTCCGAGATGGGCGACGCGATCGTGGCGAAGCTGGGCGAACTGGCCTAAGGGTCTTCGATCTCGGACTGAGGGAAGGGGCGGCTTGCGGGCCGCCCTTTTCGTTTGTCGAGGCAGCGGTCTACAGGCGCCCTGCGGGCGGGCTTGGCATGCGCGCGCGTCGCGCGCGGCGGGCTGGCGCCCGCAGGGGCGCTTCTGGAGCTCACCCAAGAACAAGCCGCGCCTGTTCTCCGCAGCCGCCCGTCGCTGAAGATGCCTGAGCGACTCGCCGGAAGCGGTCAAGGACAAGCCGCCTTCGGCGGTCGCTTCGCGATCCTTGACCGCTTCCGGCGAGTCGCTCTGATCGGCATCAGCGACGGACGGCTCCGGAGAACAGGCGCTCCCGGCAGGGCCTGGGGCAGGCCGGGGCCTCGGGGCGGGCGTCAGGCCCGGTCGATGCGGAACTGGTAGGAGTTGTTGGTGGCGGAGCGGACGTGGAGATAGGCCGTGCGCGGGTCGGAGAGGAGCTCGGCGGCGGTCCCGGGCAGGTCGTCGGGGTGCACGATCCGGCCCGTGCCGTAGTGGATGCGGTCGTTCGAGAGGTAGCCCTTCACCAGCATCTTGTTGACCCGGCAGATCCCGGTGGCGGGGACCTGCGGGTCGTGGGGCGCGCAGTCGTCGGCGCACAGGAAGATCGGGCCGGTCTCGGCGTAGGGGTCGAGGGCCGGGAACGGGCGCCAGGCGAGGACCAGCATCTCGCGGCCCTGGGGGATGTCGCGCAGGCAGCAGCGGCAGGGGGCGGGGCCGCCGTCGGCGGCCAGGCGCTCGGCCGGGCGGCCGTAGGCGTCGGGGGCGCCGGCGCGGATCGCCCGGGCCTGCGCGGCGGTCAGGGAGACGTAGGCCAGGGTCGCGGGGCGGGAGAGGGTCTGCGTGGTCATCGGGGGCTCCAGCGGTGGGGGTGAAGGGAGCCTGCGCCCGCCGCCCCGGATGCGCGACCCGGATCCTGCGCCCGGATCTTGCGGCCCGCACCTGCGGCCGCGGCCTGGCGGCGGGACCTGCGCCCGGGGCCCTCGCCGCGATCGGGGGCCGGGCGCCCGGGCGGACCGCGCCGCTCCGCCGTCTGGACCCGGGCCCCGGCTTTCCGTAAGAGGCCCGCGGCGGCGGCATGGCGGGAGAGCGCGCATGAACATCCTGATCCTCGGCGGCGGCGGGCGGGAGCACGCGCTCGCCTGGAAGATCGCGCAGAGCCCCCTCTGCGAGCGGCTGTTCTGCGCCCCCGGCAACGCCGGCATCGCCGAGCTCGCCGAATGCGTCGCCCTGAACCCCGAGAACGGGCGCGAGGTCGCCGCCTGGGCCGAGGCCAACGGCATCGGCCTGGTGGTGGTGGGCCCCGAGGCGCCGCTCGCCGCCGGCACGGCCGACGCGGTGCGCGCGGCCGGGATCCCGTGCTTCGGCCCCTCGAAGGAGGCCGCGCGGCTGGAGGCCTCGAAAGCCTTCACCAAGGAGATCGCGGACGCGGTGGGCGCGCCGACCGCCGCCTGGGGACGGTTCGCCGACGCCGAGGCCGCCAAGGCCTATGTCCGCGCGCAGGGCGCGCCGATCGTGATCAAGGCCGACGGGCTCGCCGCCGGCAAGGGCGTGGTCGTGGCCATGAGCCTCGACGAAGCGCTGGCCGCCATCGACGACATGTTCGGCGGGGCCTTCGGCGCGGCCGGGGCCGAGGTGGTGGTCGAGGAGTTCATGGAGGGGGAGGAGGCGAGCCTCTTCGTCCTCTCGGACGGGGAGGCCGCCGTGGCGCTGGCCCCCGCCCAGGACCACAAGCGCGCCTTCGACGGCGACGAGGGGCCCAACACCGGCGGCATGGGCGCCTACTCCCCCGCCCCGGCGCTGACGCCGGAGCTGCAGGAGCGGGCGATGGCCGAGATCTGCCGCCCGGTGATCGCCGAGATGGCGCGGCGGGGGATGCCGTTCCGCGGCGTGCTCTACGCCGGCCTGATGCTGACGAAGACCGGGCCGCGGCTGGTCGAGTTCAACGTCCGCTTCGGCGACCCCGAGTGCCAGGTGGTGATGCTGCGCATGGAGAGCGACCTGGTCCCCGCCCTGCTCGCCTGCGCGAAGGGCGAGGGGCTGGCCGAGGTCCCGATGACCTGGCACGACGACGCCGCCGCCACCGTGGTGATCGCCGCCCGGGGCTATCCCGGCGACTATGCGAAGGGCGAGGAGATCCGCGGCATCGCGGCGGCCGAAGCGACCGACCCGCAGGCGGTGGTGTTCCACGCGGGCACCCGCTCGGTCGGCGGGCGGATCCTGTCGAACGGGGGGCGGGTGCTGAACGTCACCGCCCGCGGCGACACGCTGGAGGAGGCGGTGGCCCGCGCCTACCGCGCCGTGGCCCGGATCGACTGGCCGGGGGGCTTCAACCGCTCGGACATCGGCGCGCGGGCGCTGAAGAAGGGCTGAGACGAGACGGGCCCGCCGATCCGGCGGGCCCCTGGCGTTCCATGCCCCGCCGGTCAGGCGTGGGCGAAGTCCCAGTAGAGCTCGCGGGCGCGCTTCGCCACGGGGCCGGGGCCGTACTCCACCTCCTCGAACTTCCACACCGGCACCACCTTGGAGGCGTTGCCGGTCGAGAAGACCTCGTCCGCCGCGCGGAAGTCGTCCAGCGTCAGGGTGGTCTCGACCACCTCCATGCCCGCCTCGCGCAGCAGCTTGATGACCCGCTGGCGGGTGATGCCGTTGAGGAAGGTGCCGTTGGGGATCGGCGTCGCCACCACCCCGTCCTTGACCATGAAGACGTTGGAGGTCGAGAGCTCCGCCACGTTGCCCGCCAGGTCCTGGACGAGGGCGTTGTCGAAGCCCTTCGACTTCGCCTCGCGCATCATCCGGGCGTTGTTGGGGTAGAGGCAGCCGGCCTTGGCGTCCATCACCGCCACCGCCTGGATCGGCCGGCGGAACTGGGTGGTGGTCAGCGACATGCCGCCGTTGGGCATCGCGGAGGGGTCGGCCATCGGCAGCGCCTCGAGGCTCAGCGCGAAGGCCGTGCTCTCGGGGTCGGCGCAGATCAGCGAGGCGTCGCCCGCGCGCGACCAGTACATCGGGCGGATGTAGACCGGCACGTCGGAGATGAACTTGCCCAGGCCCTCGGTCGCCAATTCCACCATCTGGCCCGCCGGCATCGTCGGCTCCAGCCCCATGGCGAGCGCCGAGGCGTTCACCCGCGCGCAGTGCAGGTCGAGGTCGGGGGCCACGCCCTCGAATCCCCGGGCGCCGTCGAAGACCGAGGCGCCCTGCCACAGCCCGTGGTCGGCCGCGCCCGCCACCCGCACGTCGCCCTGATGCCAGGAGCCCTCGCTCCAGGTCCAGATCTCGCCTGCGCCCATCGGCATCCGCCGGCCCTCCGCTCGTTCCGCTCTCCGCCAGCATGAGCCGCCGCAGCGCAGCATTCAACCCGCCGCAACGCGGAATGCGACGTCGCAGGTCGCGATCGGGACATCGCCGGGCGATTTATCCGCGCCGCGCCCCGCGGGCGGGCGCGCAGCCGGGGCGCCGCAGGCGCACGGCACGGTTTCCCGGCGCAACCGAAACCGCCCCCCGGCCCCGAGCCGCTTGCAAATCGCGCCCCGCGTCGCTACCTCGGCGCCGACCGGCCGGCGCCTTGCGCCCGGCCTCGCACGCGACGCAGGACTTCGGGCAGGGAACGGGATCGGGCCATGAACTGGATCAACGACTACGTCCGCCCGCGGATCAACTCGCTCAACACGCTGTTCACCTCGACCAAGCGCGAGATGCCGGACAACCTCTGGCGCAAGTGCGACGAGTGCGGGACCATGCTGTTCCACCGCGAGCTGGCCGAGGCGCTGAACGTCTGCCCGTCCTGTCAGCACCACATGCACATCTCGCCCCGCGACCGCTTCACGGCGCTGTTCGACGGCGGCACCTATCATGAGCTGCCGGTGCCGGAGCCGATCGCCGACCCGCTGCAGTTCCGCGACGAGAAGCGCTACCCCGACCGCATCCGCGACGCCCGCCGCAAGACCGGCGAGCATGAGGCGACGCTGCTGGCCGAGGGCGAGCTGGGCCGCCTGCCGGTGGTCGCGCTGGCGCAGGACTTCTCCTTCATGGGCGGCTCGATGGGCATGGCCGTGGGCAACGCGATGATCGCGGGGGCCGAGCGCGCCGTGAAGCGCCGCGCGCCCTTCGTGGTGTTTTCCGCCGCCGGCGGCGCGCGCATGCAGGAGGGGATCCTGTCCCTGATGCAGATGCCGCGCACCACCGTCGCGGTGCAGATGGTGAAGGAGGCCGGCCTGCCCTACGTGGTGGTCCTGACCAACCCCACCACCGGCGGCGTGACGGCGTCCTACGCGATGCTGGGCGACGTCCAGATCGCCGAGCCCAACGCCCTGATCTGCTTCGCCGGCCCCCGCGTCATCGAGCAGACCATCCGCGAGACCCTGCCCGAGGGCTTCCAGCGGGCGGAATACCTTCTGGACCACGGGATGCTCGACCGGGTGATCCACCGCCGCGAGATGCGCGACGAGCTCGCCCGCCTGCTGCGCCTGCTGATGAACGAGACCCCGCGGGTCCACGGCGACCTGCCCGCCCCCTCGCCCGTCGCCCAGGACGTGGCCGAGGTCGTCGAGGCCGCCAAGTCCGGAGCCACCGAGGCTTGAGCCCGCTTCCGCTCGAGACCGACGGTCCCGTCCCCCCGGGCGCGCCGGTCGCCCCGGGCGTGGGCGGCGTCACCGCGGATTCGATCCGCGGGCAGGCCGGGAACGCGCCCTCGGACGCGATCCTGGAGCGTCTGATGACGCTCCACCCCAAGATCATCGACCTGACGCTGGACCGCATGCACCGCCTGCTGGCGGAGCTGGGCCACCCCGAGCGCGAGATGCCCGGCGTGGTCCACATCGCGGGGACCAACGGCAAGGGCTCGACGCTGGCGATGATCCGCGCGGGGCTCGAGGCGGCGGGCAAGACGACGAACGTCTACACCTCCCCCCACCTGGCGCGCTTCCACGAGCGCATCCGCCTGCACGGCGAGCTGATCTCGGAGCCCGATTTCGCCGCCCTGCTGGACGAGTGCGAGCGGGTGAACGGCGGGACCTCGATCACCTTCTTCGAGATCACCACCTGCGCGGCGATGCTGGCCTTCGCGCGTCGCAAGGCGGATTACACGCTGCTCGAGACCGGGCTCGGCGGGCGGCTCGACGCGACCAACGTCGTGGACCGCCCGGCGCTGACGGTGATCACGCCGATCTCCATCGACCACCAGCAGTATCTGGGCGAGACCATCGCCGAGATCGCGCGCGAGAAGGCCGGGATCCTGAAGCCCGGCGTGCCCTGCGTGGTCGGCCCCCAGCCCGACGACGCGCTGGCGGCGATCGAGGCGCGGGCGCAGGCGCTGGGCTGCGAACTGATCGTCGCGAACCGCGACTGGCAGGCCTGGTCCGAGCGCGGGCGGCTGGCGTTCCAGGACGGGGACGGGCTGCTCGACCTCGACCTGCCGGCGCTGCCCGGCGCCCACCAGGTGGAAAATGCAGGCGCCGCGCTGGCCGCCCTGCGGCGCCTCGGCGCCTCCGACGCCGCCTGCGCCGCGGCGCTGACGCAGGTGCAGTGGCCGGCGCGGCTGCAGCGGCTCGACGCCGCCCTCCTGCCCGGGCTGCCGCCCGAGTCGGAGGTCTGGCTCGACGGCGGCCACAACGTCGCCGCGGGCGAGGTGCTGGCCGCCCACATGGCCGCCCTGAACGAGCGTCGCCCCGCCCCGCTGCGGCTGGTGGTGGGGATGCTGGAGACCAAGGATCCCACCGGCTTCCTCGCGCATTTCCGGGGCCTCGCCGCCTCGGTCGAGACGCTGGCGATCCCGGACGCCGGCGCCTCGCTTCCGGCGCAGGCGCTGGCGGACGCGGGCCGCGCCGCGGGCCTTGACGCAGCGCCGGCCGAGGGGTTCGAGGCCGCGCTCTCCCGGGTCGCCGCCCGCTCCGACTCCCGCGGGCCGGCCGAGGGCGCGCCGCCGCGGGTGCTGATCTGCGGATCGCTCTATCTGGCGGGCTGGGTTCTTCGCCGGATCGCGCCGCCACGTTAACCATCGCCTGCAACATTCCGTTGCAAAGCGTTGTTTCGACACGACCGGAAAGTTGTGCTTAACCGGTTGTTAATCGAAGCCGACGTTCTCCAGCCGTTAGGGGACGGTGCGGCCGCAGGGCCAAGTTGCCGCGGAACGAGAATTCCGCTAGGCCGAGACACGAGGCACGGTCCCGACGCGCAACGACGTGGGGGGAGAGGGACCGACAATCGAGAACGCCGGGCAATGGCACCCGGCGCGCCGCTGAGGTCGCAGAGGGCAGGCTGTGCTTAAATCCACCAAGCCGGGCGAGATCGCCATCGTCGGGTACGGCTGCCGGCTCCCCGGCGCTTCGGACGCGGACAGGTTCTGGTCGCTTCTCAAGGACGGACGCTGCTCGGTCGGACAGGTCGACCCCGCGCGCTGGGCCACCGACCGCTGGAAAACTCCGGCGGGCGGGCCCGGGCGCAGCTACACGTTCGCCGCCGGCCAGCTCGACGCCCCCTTCGACTTCGACGCGGGGTTCTTCGGCATCTCGCCGCGCGAGGCCGAGCAGATGGACCCCCAGCAGCGCCTGATCCTTCAGGTGACCTGGGAAGCGCTGGAGAAATCCGGCCTGCGCGCCTCGGATCTGCCGAAGGCGACGACGGGCGTGTTCGTGGGCGCCTCGTCCTCGGACTACGCCAACCGCTTCTACTACGACCCCGCGGGGATCGATTCCCAGTTCATGACCGGGAACACGCTGTCGCTGATCTCCAACCGGATCAGCTACATCCTCGACCTCAACGGGCCGAGCTACACCGTCGACACCGCCTGTTCCTCGGGCCTCTACGCCCTGCACGAGGCGTTCGTCGCCATGCAGGCGGGGCTGGTGGACACCGCCATCGTCGGCGCGGTGAACATGCTGCTGTCGCCGTTCCCCTTCGTGGGCTTCTCGGCGGCCACGATGCTCTCCAAGGTCGGCCTCTGCCAGGCCTTCGACGCCAACGGCGACGGCTACGTCCGCTCCGAAGGGGCGGTGGTCTTCGTGCTGCGCACGCTGGAGAGCGCGATCGCCAACAACGACCGCGTGCTGGGCGTGATCTCGGGCGCGGGCATCAATTCCGACGGGCGCACCACCGGCGTCTCCCTGCCCTCGGGCGACCAGCAGCGCGCGCTGCTGGAGGACGTCTACCAGCGCTTCAACGTCAATCCCGCCAAGCTCGCCTTCATCGAGGCGCACGGCACCGGCACCCGCGCCGGCGACCCGATCGAGACCTGGGCGCTGGGCCAGGCGCTGGGCCGGCGGCGCGCCGACCCGCTGCCCATCGGCTCGGCCAAGACCAACGTCGGCCATCTCGAGGCCGGCTCGGGCCTCGTCGGCCTGCTGAAGGCGCAGCTGGCGCTGGAGCACGGGATGCTCCCCGCCTCGCTGCACTTCCGCGAGCCGAACCCCGACATCAAGTTCGACGACTGGAACCTGACGGTCGCGGCCTCCGCCACCCCGCTGGAGACGCAGGGCGCCCCCCTCTACGCCGGCGTCAACTCCTTCGGCTTCGGCGGCGCCAACGCCCATGTGGTCCTGCGCCAGCCCAAGGCCGAGGAAAAGCGCCCCGAGCCCGGCAAGATCGAGCCCGCGCCCCTGATCCTCTCGGCCCGCTCCGAGGAGTCGCTCTCGGCCCTCGCCCGCGCCTACCGCGCCCGGCTCGAGACCGCGTCGGCAGCCGAGGCCGCGCGCATCGCCAACGCCGCCGCCTACCAGCGCGAGCGTCTGCCTCATCGCCTGATCGCCCTTTCGGACGACCGCAAGGAGCAGCTCGCGGCGCTCGACGCCCATATCGCCGGCGACAAGTCGCCGATGCTCGCCACCGGCCGCGCCCAGTCGCGCGAGGGGCGCACCGCCTTCGTGTTCTCGGGCAACGGCGCCCAGCATGTCGGCATGGGCCGCGCCGCCTACGCCAACGACCCGATCTTCCGCGCCACCTTCGACGCGGTCTCGACCATCTTCGAGAAACTCGCAGACGTCTCCCTGGTCGAGGCGATGCATGCCGAGGATCTGGTCGAACGTCTGCCCTACACCTCGCTGGCCCAGCCGCTGATCTTCGCGACCCAGGTCGCCACCGTCGAGAGCCTGGCCGAGAAGGGCCTGAAGCCCGACGCCGTGCTCGGCCATTCGGTCGGCGAGGTCGCCGCGGCCTGGGCCGCCGGCGCCTTCGACCTGCCCGACGCGGTGCGCCTGATCCACGTGCGCTCCCGCAACCAGGAGAAGATCCGCGACCGCGGCACCATGGCCGCCGTGCTCGCCGGCGCGGACGCCGCCCACACGGCGCTCGAGGAGGGCGGCTTCGACCAGATCGCGGTGGCGGCCGACAACTCGCCCCGCTCGGTGACCATCTCCGGCCCCGCCGACCAGATCGCCGCCTTCTCCAAGTTCGCGCGCCGCAAGAAGATCGCCTGCAAGGCGCTGGGGCTGGACTACCCGTTCCACTCCCCGCTGGCCGAGGCGCTGAAGGACGATCTCCTCGCCGACCTCGACTGGCTGCGGCCGGCCGAGACGCGCTGCGAGTTCGTCTCCGCCACCTTCGGCGGGACCGCCGACGGCGAGGCGCTGGGCCCGCATTACTGGTGGACCAACATCCGCCAGCCGGTGCTGTTCCGCCAGGGGCTCGAGACCCTGCTGGAGGCCGACTGCGTGAACTTCGTCGAGATCGGGCCGCGCCCCGTGCTCTCGACCTACGTCCGCGACACCGCCGCCGAGCGCTCCCGCCCCGCCGCCGTCCTCCCCACGCTGGAGGAGAAGGACGAGCGCGCCGACATGCGCCGCGTGGTGGCGCTGGCCGTGGCGCAGGGCGCGCATGTGGTCGAGAACCGCTTCTTCGGCCGCGACGCCCGCCCCGACCAGGACCTGCCGCTCTACCCCTGGCGCCAGCAGACCTACGTGGTCCCCGCTTCGGACGAGGCGGTCCGCCAGCTCGACGCGATGGGCGGCGACCCGCTGCTGGGCACGGCGCTGCGCGCCGGCGGGCGCGACTGGCGCGCGACCGTCGACCCCGCCTCCCCCGCCTGGCTGGGCGACCACCGGGTCGAGGACGCGGTGGTGTTCCCCGCCGCCGGCTACGTGGACATGGCGCTCGCCGCCGGGCTGGAGGCGCTGGGCGCCGACGGGCCGATCGAGCTCGCCGACCTCGACATCCTCCGCCCGCTGGCGATGGAGGAGGGCACGGGCTATGAGCTGCGCACCACCCTGCAGGGCGACCGCCTGGTGGTGGACGTGGAAAGCCGCCGGCGCCTGTCGGGCGAAGACTTCGGCCTGCACGCCCGCGGCCGCCTGCGCCGCCCCGCCGGGCCGATCCCGGCCGCCAAGACCCCGCCCGCGCCGGACGCCGAGCGCACCATGGGCGCGGATCGCCTCTACGAGCTGACCCGCCGCTTCGGCCTGGGCTACGGCGAGGTGTTCCGCCGCGCCGTCTCCGCCCGGCTGGTCGACGCCCGCTCCTGCTTCGTGACGCTGGATGCGGCGCATCCC
This sequence comes from Albimonas pacifica, assembly GCF_900113695.1. Lineage (GTDB taxonomy): Bacteria > Pseudomonadota > Alphaproteobacteria > Rhodobacterales > Rhodobacteraceae > Albimonas > Albimonas pacifica. The sequence continues at coordinate 161,326 of NZ_FOQH01000007.1, forward strand.
GCGCTCGACTGCGCGCGCCACGCGCTGCACCCGGCGCTGCTGGACGCGGCCTTCCACGGCCTCTTCGCCCTGATCGCCGAGCGGGCAGACGCCGCCGACGGCTCGATGTCCTACCTGCCGGTGCGGCTCGGCTCGCTGATCCTGCACGCGCCCCACGCCGCCCCCGTCGGGGCGTGGGTGGAGATCGACAAGGCCTCCGAGCGCAGCCTCGAGGCCACCTTCCGGCTGGTCGACGTCACCGGCGCGCCCATCGCGACCCTGATCGGCGCGCGCTTCAAGGGCGTGCGGATCTCGCGCGCGAAGCCGGCCTCGGAGCTGACCTACCGCAACGCGCTGGCCCGCCTCGCCCCCGCCGGCGGCGCGAAGACCGACCTCGGCGCGCTCGCCCCCGGGCTGCTGCGCGACCTCGGCGTCGACGAGGCGCCTGACCTCTCCGCCGGCGCGCTGCTGCTCGACACCACCGCGCGGCGCATCGCCCGCGACGCGCTGGCGACGCTGGCGACCGAATCCACCGTGCTCGACGCCGAGGCGCTGATCGCCGAGGGCCGCCTGGCCGAGACCGCCCGCCCCCTGTTCGAGCGCTTGCTGATCGCGCTGGAGGAGGACGAGGCCGTGGGCCGCGCCGAGGACGGGCGCGCCCTGCTCGACCCCAATCCGCCCTACCCGCCGCTCTCGGCCCTGACCGAGGCGCTGTTCGCCGAGGCGCCGCGCCGCATCGTCGAGATCGCGCGCCTGATGGCCCTGCCCGACGCGCTGCCGAAGCTGCTGGCCCGCGGCCCGCACGAGGGCGCCGACGGCCCCGTCACCGCCGCCCAGCTGCGCATGGCCGCCTCGGGTCCCGCCGGCGAGGCGCGCTGGTCCGCGCTCTCCGAGGCCGCCGCGATCACGGTCGCCAACGCCCGCGCCGACCGGCGGCTGGACGTGCTGGTGGTGGGGGCGGCGCCCGCGGCGCTGCTCGACCGCCTGCAGGCCTCGGCCGTGGTCTCGGCCTGCGTGGTCACCGACCCTGACCCGCGCCACGTCCGCTCGCTGAAGGTGGGCGATCCGGAGCGGGCCAAGATCGACTATCTCGCGCTCGACGAGATCCATGGCCGCAGCTTCGACCTGGTGCTGGCGGGCGACGCGCTGTGCCGCCTCGGCGCCCCGGCGCTCGCCGACCTCAAGGCCCTGATGGCCGAGGGCGCGGCGCTGGTCGCGGTCGAGGAGGCGCCCAGCCTGATCGCCGACCTGATCGAGGGCGACGAGGCCGACTGGTGGTCCGACACCCTCGACCCCGCCCTGCCCGTCGGCCGCCTGCGCGAGGCGCCGGAGTGGGCCGAGACGCTGTCGGCCGCGGGCTTCCTCGACGTCTCCGCCCGCCCGCTGGCGAGCGCCGAGGCGCAGGCCGCCCTGATCCTCGCCGCGGCCCCCGCCCGGATGCCGGCCGAGGGCGAGGCCGGCGACGGCCCGATCCTGGTGGTCCACGCCGCCGCCGAGACCGCGCTGGCCGAGGCCCTGGCCGCGCGCCTCGCCGAAGCCGGGCGCGAGACCGCCGCGGTGACCGAGGCGAAGCTCGGCGCCGCGCTGGAGGCCTCGGAGGCCGCCGAGATCGTGCTGCTGGCCCATCTCGCCCAGGACGGCCCGGCCCTGGCCGCGGCCCACGCCCGGATGCTGTCGGCGAAGACCGCGCTGGCCCTGCCCGGCCGGGTCGCGCGCCTGTGGGTCGTCACCCGCGGCGGCGTCGCCGCGGGCCCGCTGCGGCCGCTGCACCCGTCCGAGGCCGCCGCCTGGGGTCTCGCCCGCGTGCTGGCGAACGAGTTCCCGGACATCGACGTGCGCCTCGCCGACTTCGCGCCCGAGATCCCCGACCTCGCCCCCCGTCTCGCCGCCGAGATCCTCTCGCCGGCCGAGGATCGCGAGACGGTCCACGACCTCGCCGGCCGTGCGGGCGTGCGGGCGGAGCGCGTCTCCGACCTCGCCGACCGCGCCCGGGCGGCGCAGCTTGCGGACCCGAGCATGGGCGTGCGCCGCCTGGCGCTGGGCCAGCAGGGCTCGATCGACAGCCTGGAGTGGCGGGTCGAGGATCGCGGTGCCCCCGGCGACGGCGAGATCGAGATCGAGGTCGTCGCCGCCGGCCTGAACTTCCGCGACATCATGTGGGCGCAGGGTCTGCTGCCCGAGGAAGCGCTCGAGGACGGTTTCGCCGGCCCCACGCTGGGCATGGAATGCTCCGGCGTGGTGGTGCGCACCGGCCCCGGCTGCGCCCGGTTCCGGGAGGGCGACCGCGTGATCGCCTTCGCGCCGTCCTGCTTCGCGACCCATGTCTGCGTGCACGAGAACGCCGTCGCCCCCCTCCCCGAGGGCGTGGACCTGACCGCCGCCGCGACCATCCCCACCACCTTCCTGACCGCCTGGTATGGCCTTGTGGAACTGGCCCACCTCGCCCGCGGCGAGACGGTGCTGATCCATGGCGGCGCCGGGGGCGTGGGCCTCGCGGCCCTGCAGATCGCCGCCGCCCGCGGCGCGCAGGTCATCGCCACCGCCGGCTCTCCGGCCAAGCGCGAGCTGCTCCGCCAGCTGGGCGCCGCGCATGTCTTCGACAGCCGCTCGCTGACTTTCGCCGACGACGTGATGCAGGTGACCGACGGCCGCGGGGTCGACGTGGTCCTGAACTCCCTGTTCGGGGAGGCGATGGAGCGCTCGATCGAGTGCCTCAAGCCCTTCGGCCGCTTCGTGGAGCTGGGCAAGCGCGACTACTACGCCAACTCCCAGATCGGCCTGCGCCCGTTCCGGCGCAACCTGACCTATTTCGGCGTCGATGCGGACCAGCTGCTGGTCTACCGCCCCGAGCTCGCCGTGCGCGTCTTCGAGCAGCTCGGCGACGGGTTCGAGCGGGGTGACCTGATCCCGCTGCCGCACATCGTCTTCGACAGCGCCGAGGTGGTCGACGCCTTCCGCCTGATGCAGAAGTCCGGCCATATCGGCAAGATCCTGGTGAAGGCCCCGCCGAAGGTGGAGGCGCCGAAGACCCGCGCCCCGAAGATCACCGCCAAGGGCGCTTACCTCGTGGTCGGGGGCCTCGGCGGCTTCGGCGCCGAGACCGCCGCCTGGCTGGTCGAGCGCGGCGCGCGCCACATCTGGCTCACCTCCCGCTCCGGCCGGGTCACGGAAGCGGCGAAAACCGCCATCCGCCGGATGGAGGCGATGGGCGCCAAGGTCGTCACCCGCGCCTGCGACGCCGCCGACGAGACCGCGCAGAAGGAGCTGATCGACGAGATCGAGGCCGGCCCCGCCCGCCTGCGCGGCGTGCTGCACACGGCGATGACGCTCGATGACGCGCTCTTCGCCAACCTCGACGGCGACCGCATCCGCACGGTGCTGCGCCCCAAGATCGCGGGCGCCGAGACGCTGGACCGCCTGACGCGGGACCTGAAGCTCGACCTCTTCGTGGTCTACTCCTCGGCCACCACGCTGGTCGGCAACCCCGGCCAGACCGCCTACGTCGCCGCCAACTGCTACCTCGAGGCGCTGATGGCCGAGCGCAGGCGCGCCGGCCTGCCGGGGCTGGCGGTGGCCTGGGGCGCGATCTCGGACGCCGGCTACCTGACCCGCGACGCCAGGACCGGGGCGATCCTCTCGGACCGGCTGGGGTCTTCGGCGATCACGGCGCGCGAGGCGTTCCAGGGGCTGGAGATGGCGCTGGCCGCCGCCGATCCGCAGGACGCCTCGGCGGTGAACTACGCCCAGATCGACTGGGCCTCGGCGGCCCGCGAGCTGGCGGTGACCCGCACGCCCCTCTTCGCCCGGATGGAGATGCCCGACGCCGCCGCGGCGGGCGAGGCCGCGCTGGACCTCGCCGCCCTCGTGGCCGGCATGTCCGAGGCGGAGGCGCTGAAGAAGATCTCCGAGCTGCTGGCCGGCGAGACCTCCCGCATCCTGCGCCTGCCGGCGGAGGAGATCGACCCCCGCCAGCCGCTGACCGAGCTCGGCTTCGACAGCCTGATGGCCGTCGACCTGCGCATGGCGGCGGAGGAGAAGCTCGGGATCGACATCCCCTTGATGAGCCTCGCCGGCGGCGCCACCCTGATGGACATCGCCGCCCGCGTGCTCAAGCGCCTCGATCCGGCCGAGGCCGGCGCGGCGCCCGAGGGCGCCGACACCGGCGACGCCGTGCTCGACGGGCTGGTGGAGCGCCATGTCGGGGCCGGCGACGAGATCGACCAGGAGGCCCTGGCCGAGCTGAAGCGCCGCGCAGGCGGCCCCGCCGGCGCGCTGAACTGACCCCCGCCGGCCGCCGGCCGCCGAACGCGCGCGGCCGGCCGCCGGCCGCGACCCGCGCGCGGGCGTCCGCAGGCTGCAGACCGACCGCGGCCGACGCCGGCCGCAGACCGAACGCCGGCGGCCCCGCGCCGCATACGAGAAGGAACGAGCCCCATGTCCGGCTCTGAACGCGAAGGCCGTTTCGGCGCGTCGCGCCGCTCCGCCTTGCTGGAGGAGCTGCGCCAGACCCGCTCGCGCCGCACCCCCTCCGACCGTCCCGCCGCCCGGCCCAGCCCGAAGCCGCAGCCCAAGGCCTTCGACTTCGGCTCGCTGCCCGGCCACAAGCAGATCCGCCTGCAGAAGTCGGCGGCCGAGATGCTGGGCATCGGCGTCCCCTACTTCCGCGAGCAGGAGGGCTACGCCGGCCCCACCTGCCGGATCGAGGGGCGGGAGGTGCTGAACTTCTCCTCCTACAACTACCTCGGCCTGAACGGGCACCCGAAGGTCCACGCCGCGGCGCGCGACGCGATCGAGCGCTACGGCGTCTCGGTCTCCGCGTCGCGCGTGGTGGCGGGCGAGCGGGACCTGCACGCGAAGCTCGAGAAGGGGCTGGCGGCGTTCTACGGGACCGAGGATTGCGTGACGATGGTCTCGGGCCACGCCACCAACATGACCACCATCGGCGCGCTGATGGGGCCCAAGGACGTGATCCTGACCGACACCTGGATCCACAACTCGATCACCGAGGGCGCGCGCCTGTCGGGCGCGGCCCGGGTGACCTTCCCGCACAACGACCTCGACTGGCTGGACGATTTCCTCTCGCGCAACCGCGGCCGCTACGAACGCGCGCTGATCGTGGTCGAGGGGCTCTATTCCATGGACGGCGACTGGCCCGACCTGCCGCGTCTGGTGGAGCTCAAGCACCGCCACGACGCCTGGCTGATGGTCGACGAGGCCCATGCCGTCGGCGTGCTGGGCGAGACCGGCCGCGGCATCGCCGAGATGCAGGGCGTCGACCCCGCCTCGGTCGAGATCTGGATGGGCACGCTGTCGAAGACCTTCTCGTCCTGCGGCGGCTACATCTGCGGCTCTGCGGCGCTGATCGAGTTCCTCAAGGCCAACGCCGCGGGCTTCGTGTTCTCGGTCGGCCTCGCGGCGCCGCTGGCCGCGGCCGCGCTGGCCTCCCTCGAAGTCCTCCAGGCCGAGCCGGATCGCGTCGCCCGCCTGCAGGCCAACGGCCGGCGGCTGCTGGACCGCGCCAGGGCCGCGGGGCTGGACACGGGCGAGGCCAAGGGCTCGGCCGTGATGCCGGTGATCGTGGGCGACAGCGCGCGCGCCGCGATGCTGTCGGACGAATGCTTCAAGGCCGGGCTCAACGCCCTGCCCATCACCTTCCCCGCGGTGCCCGAGAAGCAGGCCCGCCTGCGCTTCTTCCTGACCTCGGAGCATACCGACGCCCAGATCGACCGCGCGGTCGAGATCTGCGCCGAGGCGCTGGCCCGGGTCCGGTCCCGCAAGCTGCCCTTCGGGGCCGGCGCCTGAGCGCGAGCCGGCGCGCCATGGCCAGGACCCCCGCCTCCGGGCCCCGCCGCGCCGGGGGCGCCCATGCCGGGCATGACGACCATGGCGGCGGCGGCCCGCGGCAGGGCCCGTCCCGCGCCCGCCTGCGCCGGGCGCTGCGCACGCTGACCGGCGGGCGCGGCGCGACGCGCTTCGTGCACTGGGCCGACGCCCCCGCGCCCGGAACGGCGCTGCCCTGGCTGCTGCCCGCGGCCCTGCCCGGCCACCCGCCCGTGGCGCTCGGCCTCGGCGAGGCGCCGGCCCGCTCGCCCGAGGCCACGGCCGAGCTCGCCGCGCGCATCGCCGCCGACCTCACCTGGTGGCCGGCCGCGATCTCCACCGCCGCGCGCCCCGAGACGCTGGTCGACCTGCGCGACGCCGACGCCGCCGACGCCGAGAGCCTGCTCGCCATGGCCGAGGCGCGCGCGCCCGCGGCCGACACCGTGGTCCTCGCCCATGGCGGCGAGGGCGAGGCCGCCGCGCGGCGCCGCGGCCTGCCGGTGGTGCGCCGGGTGGCCGAGGTCTGCCCCTCGCGCCTCGACCGGGTGGTCGCCTCCCACGGGGCGCTGGCCCATCGCGCCGCCGTCGGCGGCCGGCTGGGCCTGACCCTGGCCGGCGAGGCGGACCCGGCGCCCTGGCTTTCCCGGGCGCGGTTCGTCGATCCCTGGCGCGGCCTCGCCGCCCCGGCGGCCGAGGCGCTGGACGCGCTCGCCCTGCTGCGCGCCGCCGCCCAGCGCAACGACCGGCGCACGGTCACGCTGGGCTTCTCGCGCTGGAAGCGGCGCAACGCCGACCCGTTCCTGACCGGGCCCGAGGGCCGCCCCGCCCATGTCGGCGGCCTGCGCAACGCGGTGCAGGTCGCGCTCGCCACCCGCGCGCGCCTCGCCGTCTGGGGGATGCGCGACGCCTCCGAGGCGGAGGCGGCGGGGGTGGAGGTGATCCGGCTCGAGGACGGGTTCGTGCGCTCGGTCGGGCTGGGCCTGCGCCATGCGCCGCCCTGCTCGCTGGCGGTCGATCGCCTCGGGCTCTATTTCGACGCCACCCGCCCCACCGACCTCGAGGCGCTGATGCGCGAGGCGGAGATCCCCGAGCCCCTGCTCGAGCGCGCCTCCGCCCTGCGCCGGCGGCTGATCGAGCTGGGGATCACCAAGTACAACCTCGCCCGCTCCGCCCCCCTGCCGCAGACCTCGCGCCGGAAGATCCTGGTGCCGGGCCAGGTGGAGGGCGACCAGTCCCTGCGCTTCGGCTCGCCCGAGGTGCAGCAGAACGCCGAGCTGCTGCGCCGGGTGCGCGCGCGCCACCCCGAGGCCTTCATCCTCTACAAGCCCCACCCCGACGTGCTGACCGGCCTGCGCCCCGGCGCGGTGGACGAGGCCACGCTCGCCGCCTGCGCCGACGCGGTGGCGACCGAGAGCGCCGCGGAGGCCTGCCTGGAATGGGCCGACCGGGTGGAGTGCATGACCTCGCTGATGGGGTTCGAGGCGCTGCTGCGCGACCTGCCCGTCACCACCTTCGGGCGGCCCTTCTACGCCGGCTGGGGCCTGACCGAGACGCCCTTCGACCCCGCCTTCTCCCGGGGCCGGACGCTGTCGATCGACGCGCTCGCCGCCTGCGCCCTGATCCTCTATCCGCGCTACGTCGACCCGGTCACCCGCCTGCCCGCGCCGCCCGAAAAGGTGCTCGAGTGGCTGCACGCCGAGCGGGACTACGTGAAGACCCCCCGGGGCCGCGCGCGGGAGGCGTGGCGCGGCCTCGCGTCGCGGGCGCTGAACCTCCTGCGCTGAACCCGCGTTCAGACTGACCCGAAACCCCCTGCGCCGCCGCGTCCGCATCCGTAGCGCGCGCACAACAACCGCCCCCCGCCCCGCCGGCGTCCGCGCGCGGGACGGTCGACAGCGGGCCGGACCCGTGCCAACAAGGTCTTGAAAAGGGGCGGACAAGCCTCCGACCGAGCCTCTGGAACGGGCGACAGGATGATCTCAGCGTCGGCTTCATGCCGCAGACGTATCGCGTTCTGCGTGGTGATCGCCGCGGCCGTTGCGCCCGCGGGGCGCACGCTGTCGCAGGAACCTCCTCCGCCGCGCCTCGAGACCCGCAACCTCTACGGCATGACCGGGCTGATCGACATGCCCAGCGCGCGGGTCCAGCCCGACGCCGAACTGGGCGTGACCACCAGCTATTTCGGCGGCTTCATGCGCAACACCCTGACCTTCCAGGTGCTGCCGCGCGTCGAGGCCGCGTTCCGCTACTCGATCATCGAGGACTTCTTCGTCGGCGACGACCTGTTCGACCGCAGCTTCGACATCAAGGTCCTGCTCTCGGACGAAACCCGCTACTTCCCCGCGGTCGCCATCGGCCTGCGCGACTTCCTCGGCACCGGCGTCTACTCGTCCGAATACATCGTCGGCACCAAGGAGGTGCTGCCCGGCCTCCAGATCACCGGCGGCCTCGGCTGGGGCCGGCTGGCGGGCACAGGCAACTTCGTGAACCCGCTGGGCTACTTCTCCAACCGGTTCAAGGACCGCGACACCCGCGACCTGGGCACCGGCAACGTCAACATCGGCCAGTTCTTCCGCGGCCCCGACATGGGCGGCTTCGCGGGCGTCGAGTGGCGGCCCCAGTTCCTCGACGGGCTGAGCCTGAAGGCCGAGTATTCCACCGACGCCTACCTCCAGGAGCAGGTGAACGGCGACTTCGATCCCAAGATCCCCTTCAACTTCGGCGCCGAGTACCGCTTCAATGACTGGTTCAGCCTCGGCGCCTACGCCATGTACGGCTCCGAGGTCGGCGTCCGCGCCTCGATCGGGATCAACCCCACCCGGGTCACCGGCCCGCGCGACGTCGAGGCCGGTCCCACGCCGATGAGCGTGCGGCCCCCGATCGACTCCCGCGTCTCGGCCGAGCTCGGTCCGGTGATCGAGCGCGTGGGCCCGGGCCCCGCGACCGGCTCCGACGCGGGCTTCGAGGCGAGCCTCCTCGCCGGCGCCACCGAGGGCGCGCGCTGGGCCCAGGCGCCCACGCGCCTCGCCCCGGGCGCCGAGTGCCCGGTGGAGGAAGCGCTCGACGTGGACGCCGAGCTGGGCGTGGTGGACGGCGTCACCTTCCTCGACCGCTCCGGCGCGCCGCTGTGCTCGGTGCTGCTGCGCGAGACCGGGCGGCGCTACCTGGACGGCAAGCGCACCCTCGTCGGCGCCTACGACACCGCCTGGGCCGACCAGCCCGGGACCCGCACGGCGCTCGCCGACGCCCTCGCCCAGGCGATGGACGGCGAGCGGGTGACCCTGCGCTCGGCCGACATCCAGGCGACGCGCGCCCATGTCGAGGTCGAGAACCCCTATTTCAACGCCAGCCCCCAGGCGATCGGGCGCACGGCGCGGGCCATGGCCAACACCCTGCCCCCCTCGGTCGAGGACTTCGAGATCACGCTGGTCGAGGACGACCTGCCCACCACCACGGTGCTGCTGCGCCGCGCCCGGCTCGAGGCCGCGGTCGAGACGCCGGACGCCGAGCGCACCTCCTGGGTGGACGCCGAGGTGCTCAGCGCCCTGCCGGTGGAGGGCAGCTTCCTGCCCGACTACGAGCCCGACCGGCACCCCGAGTTCAGCTGGTTCCTCTCGCCCGCCCTGCCGGTGAACCTGTTCGACCCCGACAACCCGCTGCGCGCGGACCTGCAGCTCGTCGCCGGCGCCCAGCTCACGGTGGCCCGCGGCCTCTCGACCAGCGCCTCGGTCTCCAAGTCGCTGATCAACGGCTTCGACGACATCACGCGCGAGTCCGACTCGGTCCTGCCGCGGGTGCGTTCGGAGTTCGCCAAGTATCTCCAGCAGGGCGATCCCGGCATCGACCGGCTGACCGGCGACTACCTGTTCAAGGTCAGCCCCGAGACCTACGGCCGGATCTCGGTCGGCTACCTCGAGCGGATGTTCGGCGGCGTCTCGACCGAGGTGCTGTGGAAGCCCTCCGAGCAGGACTGGGGCCTGGGGCTCGAGCTCAACTACGTCGCCCAGCGCGACTTCGACATGCTGTTCGGCTTCCAGGACTACGACGTCGCCACCGGCCACGCCTCGGTCTACTGGGACACCGGCTGGCATGGGATGGAGGTTCAGGTCGACGCCGGGCGCTACCTGGCGGGCGACTGGGGCGCCACCTTCGGCCTGTCGCGGCGCTTCGCCAACGGCTGGGAGATCGGCGGCTTCTTCACCCTGACCGACGTGCCCTTCGACGAATACGGCGAGGGCAGCTTCGACAAGGGCATCCGCCTGACCATCCCCTTCGCCTGGGGCCTGCCCTACGAGACGCGCTCGACGCTGGACATGAACATCCGCCCGCTGACCCGCGACGGCGGCGCGCGGCTGAACGTGGCGAACCGGCTCTATCCCATCGTGCAGGAGGTCGATCGCGGCGACCTGCGCGCCGACTGGGGGCATTTCTGGCGATGAGCGCACGCAGCAGCGGAACGCGCGCGGCCGCGCCGCGCCAGCCCGGCCTGGGGAGCGGCCCCGGCCGCGTCCGGCGGCGTCTCCGGCTGGCGGCGGCGCTGCTGGCCGGGGCGGGCGTGCTCGCGGCCTGCGGCGGCGAGGGCAGCTCGACCGAGCTGCTGCGCCGCCTGGGCTCGACCGCGCTGGGCTCGATCGGCGACCAGCTCGGCACGACGGACGAGGCGGAGCCGCCCCGCGTCCTGTCCCGCGCCGAGATCAACGCCATCGAAGGCGCGCTGATCGGCGTCCAGGTCGAGGGCGCGCCGATGGCCTATTTCCTCGCCTTCGCGGCGAAGCCGGACGGGCCGGTCACCTATTTCAACCTCGCCCGCCAGAGCCTGGCCTTCGACGGCGCCGCCCTGCTCTCGGGCCACGCGCTCGGCGACCAGCGCATCGGCTACCGCTCGGACCCGAGCGAGGACTTCCTGGTCGCCCAGCGCCCGGTGCGCGAGTGGCCGGGCCAGGTGACGCGGGTGATGCGCTTTCTCGACGGCGTCGGGCGGCCCTTCGCGCGGACCTTCGTCTGCGCGCCGCGCCCGATCGGCCCGACGCAGATCCCCCTCGCCGAGGTGACCTTCGACGTGATCGAGGTCGAGGAGACCTGCCGCAGCCCCTACCGCACCATCGTCCACCGCTACTGGGCGGAGGAGGAGACCGGCTTCGTCTGGCGCTCGGTGCAGTGGTTCGGCCCCGAGCGCGGCTACCTCGAGATCTCCGTCCTCACCCCCTTCAGCCGCTGATCGCCCCCGCGCGCGGCCCGCGCCGCGCGCCCGGGCCATGCGTCGCGGTCTCCGCCGCTCCCCGGCGCCCCGCCCGGCCGCGCGCCGCGGGCGCGGCCGCCCGGCCCGGCGCCCCCCTCCGACGCGGCGCTCCCGCCGCCGGCCCCGGGGCCTGCGTACCGAGGCGTGCCCCCCGCCGGCCCCGGGGCCGGGGCCGGGCGCCCCGCCTGCCCCGCGCCGCGCGCGCGCCCGCCGGGCCGGGCGCAGCCGCCGACGCGGCGCTCCCGCGGCCCGCCCCGCCTCTCTCGCCTTCGCCCTCCGTCGCTCCGTCCGCGGTCGCGCCCGGCCCCGGGCGCCTCCGCCCGCCCTGCGCCGCGGGCGCTGCGGCCGGACCGGGCGCGGCGGTCGACGCGGCGCGCATGCGAAAGGGGCCGCGGCTTGCGCCGCGGCCCCCTCTTCCGTCTCTCGCGACCTGCGTCGCGTTCCCGGGGGCCGGTCCGAAGACCGGGGCGCCCCGGGCGCGGATCACATCATGCCGCCCATGCCGCCCATGTCGGGCATCGCGGGGGCGCCCTTCGGCTCGGGCTTGTCGGCGACCATCGCCTCGGTGGTGATCAGCAGCGAGGCCACCGACGCCGCATCCTCGAGCGCGGTGCGGACGACCTTCGCGGGGTCGATCACGCCGAACTTGAACATGTCGCCGTACTCTTCCGTCTGGGCGTTGAAGCCGAAGTTCCGGTCCTCGGACTCCAGCACCTTGCCCGCCACCACGGCGCCGTCGATGCCGGCGTTGGTCGCGATCTGACGGATCGGCGCCTGCAGGGCGCGCTTGACGATGGCGATGCCGGCGTTCTGGTCGCTGTTGTCGCCGGTCAGGCCCTCGAGCGCCTTGGACGCCCACAGCAGCGACACGCCGCCGCCGGGAACCACGCCCTCCTGGACCGCGGCGCGGGTCGCGTTGAGCGCGTCGTCGACGCGGTCCTTGCGCTCCTTCACCTCGATCTCGGTGGAGCCGCCGACGCGGATCACCGCGACGCCGCCCGCCAGCTTCGCGAGACGCTCCTGGAGCTTCTCACGGTCGTAGTCCGAGGTGGTCTCCTCGATCTGCTGACGGATCTGGGCGACGCGCGCCTCGATCTCGGCCTTCTCGCCATGGCCGTCGACCACGGTGGTCTCGTCCTTGGAGATGCGGATCTTCTTGGCGGTGCCGAGCATGTCGATGCCGACGTTCTCGAGCTTCATGCCGAGATCCTCGGAGATCACCTGGCCGCCGGTCAGGATCGCGATGTCCTGCAGCATGGCCTTGCGGCGGTCGCCGAAGCCGGGGGCCTTGACGGCGGCGATCTTCAGGCCGCCGCGCAGCTTGTTCACCACCAGGGTCGCCAGGGCCTCGCCCTCGACGTCCTCGGCGATGATCAGCAGGGGCTTGCCCGACTGGATCACGGTCTCGAGCAGGGGAACCATCGGCTGCAGCGACGACAGCTTCTTCTCGTGCAGGAGGATGTAGCAGTCCTCCAGCTCGGCGATCATCTTGTCGGGGTTGGTGATGAAGTAGGGCGAGAGGTAGCCGCGGTCGAACTGCATGCCCTCGACGACTTCGGTCTCCGTCTCGAGGCCCTTGTTCTCCTCGACGGTGATCACGCCCTCGTTGCCGACCTTCTGCATCGCGTCGGCGATCTGGCGGCCGATCTCGGACTCGCCGTTGGCGGAGATCGAGCCGACCTGCGCGACCTCGGCGGAGTCGTTCACGGGGCGCGAGGCGGCCTTGATCGACTCGACGGCCTTGGCGACGGCGCTGTCGATGCCGCGCTTCAGGTCCATCGGGTTCATGCCGGCGGCGACCGACTTCAGGCCCTCGCGGACGATGGCCTGGGCGAGAACGGTGGCGGTGGTGGTGCCGTCGCCGGCCTCATCGTTGGTGCGGGAGGCGACCTCCTTCACCATCTGGGCGCCCATGTTCTCGAACTTGTCCTCGAGCTCGATCTCCTTGGCGACGGTGACGCCGTCCTTGGTGATCCGGGGCGCGCCGAACGACTTGTCGATGACGACGTTGCGGCCTTTCGGGCCCAGCGTCACCTTCACGGCGTCGGCGAGAATGTTGACGCCGCGCAGCATGCGGTCGCGGGCGTCGGTGTTGAAGCGGACGTCTTTGGCCATCTGTCGTTGGCTCCTGTCTGAACTTCAGCTGTAGGGGATCAGGCGCGAGCGGAGATCGCTCAGGCGGCCTTGGCGGCGGCGGAATCGCCGAGGATGCCGAGGATGTCGGATTCCTTCATGATCAGAAGGTCCTTCCCGTCGAGCTTGACCTCGGTGCCCGACCACTTGCCGAACAGGACGCGGTCGCCGGCCTTCACGGCCGGGGCGATCAGCTCGCCGTTGTCCTTGCGGGCGCCCTCGCCGACGGCGATGACCTCGCCCTCCTGGGGCTTCTCCTTGGCGGAGTCGGGGATGATCAGACCGCCGGCGGTCTTCTCGTCGCTCTCGATACGACGAACCAGCACGCGATCGTGCAGCGGGGTGAAGTTCATGACGTGGCTCCCTTGCAATGCGGCTTCCACGATGCTCCGAACGAGGGCCTGGACCCGTCTCACCGAGACCGGGCCCGGCTGTTAGCACTCGGAGCAGGGGAGTGCTAACGGAGGCGGAGTTAGGAGATCGGCGCCATGCTGTCAAGATTCGCGAAACGCATCGTCCAGGCCCTGCCGGCCGCTTGCCTCCGCGTCGTCGACCGCGCCGCCCGCCTCCCGTCGTTCCGGCAGGTGGTCGGCGCGCCTCCGGGCCGCAAGGCGGACCCGGGCGGGCGTCTCGCCGCAGGGCCGCGCGCCGGCCGGGCCTGGCCGCGCGCGGCGGGGCTGGCGGCCGGTCTTGCAGCCGCTCTCGCCGCCGCCCCGGCCGCGGCCCACTGCGGCGGCGGGCGCGATCTGCTGGACGAGCTCGCGGTCTCCGACCCCGCCGCCCATGCCGCGATCTTCGCCGCCGCCGAGGCCGAGCCCAACGCCGAGGGCCTGTTCTGGACCGTCTCGCGCGACGGCGCGCCGACCTCCTGGCTGATGGGCAGCTACCACCTGCCCCACCCGCTGATCGACCCCGCCCCGCCGGGCGCGGTGGCGGCGCTGGAGCAGGCGCGCGTGATGCTGATGGAGATGTCGCCCGCCGAGATGGGCGACATGGCCCGCCGGGTCGCCGCCGACCCCAGGCTGGTCGCCAACCTCGACCGCCCGCCGCTCGACCAGGTCCTGCCGCCCGAGGCGTTCGCGGCCGTGGCCGAGGCGATGCAGGCGCTGGGCCTGCCGCCCGAGCGCACCGCCGCGATGCGCCCGTGGATCCTGATGATCTCGCTCGCCACCCCGCCCTGCGTGCTGGCCGAGCTCGCCGGCGGGGCCGGGTCGATGGACGCGGGCCTCGCCGCGCGCGCCGCCGCCCTCGGGCTGGAGGTGAAGGGGATGGAGACCTGGGACAGCCTGCTCCCCATCCTGCAGGAGGACGAGTGGAGCCGGGCCTCGCTCGACGCCCTCGTGCTCGCGGCGCGCGAGGCCGACGCGGGCCGCGACATGCAGACCACCTCCGCCCGGCTCTACGCGCAGGAGCGGGTGTGGCCGATCTGGACCTACGGCATCTGGCGGGCCGAGCGCACCGGCCGCGACGTGGGCGCGGACTCCCTGCGCGCGCGCCTCTTCGACGAGCGCAACCGCCGCTTCGTCGACGCCGCCCTGCCCGAGCTCGAGGCCGGGGGCGCGTTCGTCCTCGCCGGCGCCCTGCACCTGGGCGGCGAGCAGGGCATGGTCGAGCTGCTGCGCCGGGAGGGCTTCACGGTCGAGCGCGCGCCCCTGCGCTAGGCCCGCGGCGCCGGAAGCGGGAAGGGAATCGCGCGCGGGGCGCGGCGCCCCCTGTCGCCCGCCCTGCCGGGCGGAAGGCCCCCGCCCGGCGCGGGCCGGCGCCGCCTTCAGGTCAGCGCGCCGATCATGGTGCAGACGGTGCAGATGGTCAGCAGGGGCAGGATCAACCCCGGCCACCAGCCCGGCGTTCCGCCCACGCGGGCCAGGGCCACGTCGGCGGCGAAGACCGCCACGAAGGCCGGCGCCTCGATCCACAGCATCGCGCGCCCGCCCACGCCCAGCGCAAGCAGGCCCAGCAGCGCCGGCACGACGCCCACGCCCAGGGTCCACCAGGTCGCGCCCTCGCCCAGGCCCGCCGCGGCGAAGCCCCAGCGGCAGCCGCCGTGGAAGGCCAGCAGGATCGCCCCCCAGGCCCCCATCAGATAGCGGGCGCGGTCGGCCAGGCCGATGTCGCTGGTCAGCGCCAGCAGCAGCAGCGCAAGGAAAGGGGCCACCGCCACGACGCCCACGGTCAGGGCGGGAACGGGGGCCTGGAGCGGCCGGAAGGACAGCTCGGAACTCGGCATCGGGGACGCTTTCTGGGACGGGAACGCGGCGACCGGGTCCAGCAAACCAGCCCGGCGGCCGCGTGACAAGCGCCTGTCCGGCGCCCGCGACGCCTTGCCGGTTGCCTCTCCGCTCCGTCCGGGGCAGGGGTCGGGACCCATCGCCTGCCTGCCCGACCCCAGCCGGAGCCCCTCGCCATGACCCCGATCATCGGCTCGCTGTCCGACCTCGACGGCCGCTACGACGTCCTGTTCTGCGACCTGTGGGGCTGCCTGCACGACGGCAAGCGCGTCTACCCCGCCGCGGTCGAGGCCCTGCGCCGCTTCCGCGCCCGCGGCGGCGTGGTGATCCTGATGACCAACGCCCCCCGCCCGGCCTGGTCGGTCGAGCGCCACCTCGAGCGGCTCGGCTGCCCGCTCGACGTGCGCGACGGCGTGGTCAGCTCGGGCGACGCCGCCGTCGCCTCGGTCAACGCCGGCGAGTGGGGGCGGCGCGTGTTCCACATCGGCGCCGACAAGGACGAGGCCTTCTTCGAGGCCGCCCGGGTCGAGCGCGTGGCGCTGGAGGAGGCCGAGTCGGTGATCGTCACCGGCCTCGTCGACGACCTGACCGAGACGCCGGACGACTACGCCGAGCGGCTGGCCGCCGTGCGCGCCCGCGGGCTGCGGATGCTCTCGGCCAATCCCGACGTGCATGTCGACGTCGGCGAGCGCCGGATCTGGTGCGCCGGCGGCATCGCGCTCGCCTACGAGGCGCTGGGCGGCGAGACCGCGAGCTACGGCAAGCCGCACCCCCCGATCTACGCGATGGGGCGGGCGATGGTCGAATCGCGGCTCGGCCGGCCGGTCGAGGACGCGCGCATCCTGTGCGTGGGCGACGGCATCCACACCGACGTCGCCGGCGGCGTGGCGCAGGGCCTTGACACGTTGTTCGTCACCGGGGGTCTCGCGGCCCCGCAGATGGGCGACGACGTCGAGGCGCCGGACCCCGAAAAGCTCGAATTTTACATTGCGTCGCACGGGCTTCGCCCCACCGTCGCCATCGGCAGGCTCCGCTGAATGTGACGAAGTCGTTCATAATCAAGGCGATTTCAGACAGCGTCTTCTCTGCTGCGTTGCGGGATGCTATGAAGGTTCGACCCATCCGGGCAAGCTGAACCTACGAATCCGGAGTTCGACATGAAGATCGCCAAGACCGCACTGACGACCACCGCCGCCGCCGCGTTCGCCGCGAGCTTCGGCATCGCGCCCGCCTTCGCCGACGCCGCCGGCCAGGCGCCCGCGGCCCAGACGCAGGAGGTTCAGACCGCCGGCGTCGCGCAGCAGGCGCAGCTGAGCCAGGCCCCCGTGCTCGGCCTGCCGGCCGTGGCCGCCGGCGCCGCCGTCGTCGCCGCGACCTTCGGCCTGGCGATCGCGGCCAGCAACTCGGGCGGCGACAACACGCCGAACACCCGCTGATCCTTCGGGACTTCGGAGGCGTCCTCGCGACGCCTCCGGGGACGCGACGGAGGCTCGCGTAAGGGATTTGTTCACGCCTTGCCGGTATTCCGGCGGGCGTGGGCGGCGCCGGCGGAGCGAGGGACGACTTCTGATCAGGAGCGTTCCATGCGCACTTTGCTCACCGCCCTCTGCATCCACGGACTGGCCCTGAGCCCAGCTCTGGCGGACGCCGCCTCTCCCGCCTCTCCGCAGGCCCCTGCGCCCAAGGGCGTGTCCCAGCAGATGTCGCAGGCTTTGCTCCCGATTCCGATCCCGGTGCTCTTCATCGGCGCGGTCGTCGTGGCCGGGGCCGTCACGGTGTTCGCCGCGAGTCAGGAAGACGACTCGACGACCGCCACGACGTCGACCCGATAGGCCGGTCCAGACGCCCGGACCGGGCCTGAAGCCCGCCGACCGGTTCGGAGGCATTGCCGGCGCCGGAGTTGCGGCGTCGACGGGTCGACCTGCACCGGTTCCGGCGACGGATTTCGCCCCGGGGCAAACGAAGGCCGGCTCTCGCGGCGATCGCCGCCGGAGCAGCCTTTGGCCGACGCCGGGAAACCGTCCCCCAGCGGGCGGAGACATTGGCGCCGAGCACGCTCCGAAAGGGACGGCGAGGCGCCCAGCGCAGGGGCGCCGGGCGCAGGCCCGGTCGCCCTCGCAGCGCTCCGGCGGGGCCCCCGGCGGCTCGGTCGGGCCTGGGGCCCGGACGCGGCCCGGCGGTCCGCCCCCGCTGGCGAATAGGCGAAGCCGCTCAATCCGTTGCGTCATCGCGGCGGACGGGGCGAGGAAACCGGCGGCGCCCTTCGCGCCGGCGGTCGACGTGGTTGTTGCTTTGCGGCGCCGAGTCGGGTAACCCTTCGTCCAGTGGATGCCTTGGAGGGTGCAATGAAACTCGTCGCTACGTCTATCGCAGCGCTTGGCCTGATGGCCGCGCCGCTCGCCGCTCAGGAAGCCTCGCAGGCTCCGGCGGTCAAGTCCGCTGGCGTCGCCCAGCAGGCGCAGCTCAGCCAGGCCACCGTGCTCGGCGTGCCGCCGCTGATCATCGGCGTCGGCGTCGCCACCGCCGTGGTCATCGGCGCCGTCGCGATCTCGAATTCGAACGACAACGACTCGACCCCCGGCACGCGCTGAGCGTCCGGCTCTCCTTCGTGGGGGAGGGAGACCGACGGTCGAGCTGATCGCCGAATGGTCACAGGATCTGAACGCGACGCCGGAAACGGCGTCGCGTTCTCCGTTTCGGAACGCCCGCCCGCCCCCCCTGCCCGAAGCCCTGCCCGCCGCGCGCGCCCGGCGCCCCCGCCCGCCGCGCTTCTGGCCCCCGCTGACCCGCGCGCCTCCGGCAGAGCCTGCGCGCAGACGGTCTTCGCTTTCGGGACCGTGCCTTTCCCGCCCTGGGCCTCCACCGCTTCACCCGACCCTTCGCGGCCGCCCCTCGCCGGCGCCGACCACCCCTGGACGGCCCGCCGCGCACACCGGCCGAGCCGCCGCAGCCCGGCGCGGGCGACCCTGCCGAAGCGCGCTTCGCGGGCGCATGGCGGCCCGGGACGGCCGGACCGCCTCTCCGGAAGGGCCGTTCGCCGCGACCCATGTCCGCGCTCCGGTCCGGGAGCCGACGTCGGCCTCGCGCTCGGCGACCGCTCTCGGTCGTTCCGGCACGGGACCGACGTCTCGGCCCCATGAACGCGCGTCCGCTCACGCGCGGCGGCCGACGTCGGAGGGAGGGGGCGCCTGCGGCGCCCGAACGAGGCCCCGGGCCAAGAGCGATGCGGTCGCGCAGAAGCGGTTGCGGCGGGCGACGGGCGCGGCGCCGCGCACGCGGGGGTCGACGGCGGGGCGCGGAGCCTAGGCGCAAGGCTCAGCCGGCGCAGGCGTCGGCGGCTTCCGAGAGGCGCCGGGCGATGCTTTCGGTCGTGAAAAGGTGCAGCTCGCCCTGCCACCAGTCGCTCATCGGGTAACCGGGGTCGGCGGCCTCGAGCGCGATCCGCGCGCCCCCGTCCGCTTCGGGCCGCACCGAGACGCGGTAGAGCCAGACCCGCGGGTCCATCGCCAGCACGCCGACCAGCGCCCGCTCGCCGTCGCCGCGGCTCTCGCGCACCGGGGGGATCGGCCCGCGGTCGAGATCCTCGCGCAGGCAGGAGAGGGCCTGGCGCGCCGGCAGGCGGCTGTGGCGGCCCTCGGCCGCGCCCGCCTCGAGCGCCGCCTCGCCGAAATTCGCCGCGCAGCCCGCCAGCGCCAGCCACGCCGCCACGATCGGGGGAGCCAGGCGCATGCGCCGCCCTCCGCTCTCTCCCCGTCCTCTCGCGTCCCGGCCCGAGACTAGCCGCGGACAGCGCCTGCGTCGACGGCGATGACGCGCCCGCAGGCCCGGGCGGCGCGACCCCGGCCCGGTCTCGCCCGCGCCCGCCCCGGCAGGGGCGGGACCGCGCGACGAGACCGCCCCACGATCGGGAAAGCCCAAAGGCACGGGGCGCCTGGTCCGGGCCCGCATCCGGCCGCCCCCGCCCGGGGTTTCCGTCGCCAGCGCTCCGAGAGGGCCGTGGCCGGTGCAAGCGCCCCAGCGGCACGGGGATGCGGCCGAGACATCCGGGGAGGCCGCCGCGTCCGGGCAGGCCTCTCAGGGCGCGGACGGCGCACCCCGGGCGAGGGAAGATCGCACGCATGAAGAAGGGGCCGCCCGGCGGCGGCCCCTTCCCTCTCCTCCCGATCCCGGGATCCGGCGTCGGGCGAGGTCACCCGTCGACCTCGACCTCCGGCATCGCCTCCAGCTCCTCCTTGGTGCTGGCCACGTAGACGCGCAGGTCGTCCGGGTCGTCGTCCGACTGCATCACCTTCAGGTCGGACATCCGCACCGCCACGCGATGCTCGCCCAGGCCCAGGAAGCCGCCCACGTCGATGATCGCCTCGTCCACCGCGCCGTCGGCGCTGAGCACCAGGTCGACGACCTCGCCGATGTCCTCGTTGCCCATGTCGTAGACCGTGGCGCCCTCGACCGTCTCGGCGGTCAGGCCGGCGGCCTCCACCTGGCGGTAGCCGGCGGCGTCCATCTTGGTCAGACGGTCGGCGTTGCCCGCGGGCGCGGCGGCGGTCTCCTCGGTCGCCTCGTCGGCGGCCTCGTCGGCGGTCTCCGCGGTCTCGGTCGCGGCCTCGTCGATCGCCTCGCCGGTGTTCTCCACCGCGGTCCCGACGCTGTCGGCGGCATTCTGCGCCATCTGGGCGGTCGCCGTGGCGGCCTCGTCGAGGGTCTCGCCGGCCGAGTCGAGCGCCTGCTCGGTTTCGGTCTCGGCCTCGTCCATCGCGGTCTCGGCCGAGTCGTCGGCGGCGGGCGGCGTGCCCATCGTGGCGCCGGCGGTGGTCGCGGTCGGGGCCGGGGTCATGCCGCTCTTCTGCATCTCGGCGTCGGCCTCAGGGTTCTTCTCGAACTCCGGCGCGTTCTCCAGCGCGGCGCGGTCCGACTTCAGCACCAGGAACGGCTCGTCGTCGCCTTCCTCGGTCTGCCAGGAGATCTCTTCCATGGTGATCGCCACGGTCTTGGCGCCCATGCCCAGGAAGCCGCCGACGTCGACCAGCACGGCCTTCACGTCGCCGTCGCGGGTCATCACGACGTCCGAGACCTCGCCGATCGACTCCCACTCGGGGCCCTCGGCCATCTCCTCGGAGGCGTCCTCGTTCGCGTCGGCCACCTCCTCCTGGGCGTCGGCCTGGGCGTCGGCCATTTCCTCGGAGGCCTCCTGCTTGGCCTCGGCCTGCTCCTCGGCGCTCTCGTCCTGGGCGTCGGCCATCTCCTCGGCCGCGTCCTCCTGGCCCTCGGCCAGCTCGGCGTTGGCGTCGGCCTTGCCCTCGGCCATCTCGTCGGCGGCCTCGGTCTGCTTGACGTAGATCTCCTTGCCCAGGAAATCCGAGCCGAAGACGTCGGTCTTGTCGGCCTTGGCCATGTAGACGCCGCCGGACGCCTTCGCGCCGGCCTTCGCCTCGGGCGCCTTCTCCTGGGCCAGGACGGCGTAGCCGGGGGCGGTCAGGGCCAGGGCCAGGGCGGTGGTGGTGACGAGCCGCATCATATCGCTCTCCTCCGTGTTCCAACCGACGGCCTTGCCGGTCCGCGCCCGGTGATTGGGCGGCGAGGCGACCGTCGTCGTGTCGTGAGGGTGAGGTTGGAGCGTCCCGGCGCGTCGTCCACGGAGTCCCTGAAATGACTCCCCTTTCGCCCCAACTGTGGCGAAGCGCGGGCGGGGGCGCCGGAAGGCGATTCCATCAGCCGGAGCACGGGGTTCCGCTGCGGCGCGCAGAGTGAAATCGGTTCGGGCCTGCCACGATCGTTTCGCTGCACGGAAGCGGGGCCGCGGTTTTGGAACCCGGCAACCCGCTGTTTTCCAAACACATATTCGGTTTCTTGGCGCAACGCTGAGGCGCGGGACGCCCCGCCGCGCCGCCGCCCCCGCGCTCAGATCCGGGCGGCGAGGGCGGCGGCGTCGGTTCCCTCGGGCAGGGTCCCCGCCGTGCGCCCCCAGTCCCCCGCGAGACGGGTGGCGAGGAAGGGCTCGGCCGCCGGATCGCCCCTGCGCATCAGCTCCGAGGCCTGGATCAGCAGCGCCAGCCGCTCGACCAGCCGGCGGGCCTGCGCCTCGGACGGACGCTCGAGGCCCGCAGCCGCCTCGGCCAGGGCGGCGTCGTAGCGGGCGTCCTCGCCGCGGCGGGCCGTCAGCTCGGCCTTCAGCGCCTCGGCCGCATCGGGCGCGCGGCCCAGCGTGCGCAGGACGTCGAGGCAGATGACGTTGCCCGACCCCTCCCAGATCGAGTTCAGGGGCGCCTCGCGGTAGAGCATCGCCAGCGGCGCCTCCTCGACGTAGCCGACGCCGCCCAGGCACTCCATCGCCTCGTAGACCACGCCGACGCAGCGCTTGTTGGTCCAGTACTTGGCGATGGCGACGGCGAGGCGGGCGAAGGCGCGGTCCTGCGCCGAGGTCCCGTCGAAGGCCCGCGCCACGCGCATCACCAGCGCGAGCGAGCCGATCCAGTCCAGGGCCAGGTCCCCCAGCACCGCCTCCATCAGCGGCTGGTCGGCCAGCCGGCGCTGGAAGGCGGAGCGGTTGCGCGTCCACCAGGCGGCCTCGTCCAGCGCGCGGCGCATGAAGCCCACGGGGGCGGTGGCCGCATCCAGCCGGGTGTGGTGCACCATCTCGATGATCGCGTTCACGCCGCGGCCGGGCTCGCCCACCATCTGCGCCCAGGCGCCGTGGTATTCGATCTCGGACGAGGCGTTGGCGTGGTTGCCCAGCTTGTCCTTCAGGCGCTGGAGCTGGATGGGGTTGCGCTCCCCGTCCGGGGTCCAGCGGGGGACGAGGAAGCAGGTCAGCCCGTCCTCGAGATAGGCCAGCGTCAGGAAGGCGTCGGACATGGGGGCCGAGCAGAACCACTTGTGGCCGCGCAGGCGGAAGGCCTCGCCATCGGGCTCGGCCCGCGTGGTGTTGGCCCGCACGTCCGAGCCGCCCTGCTTCTCGGTCATCGCCATGCCGATGGTGACGGCGGGTTTCTCGAGGCCGGGGCGGGAGGCGCCGTCGTAGGCCGCGACCCGGGCCTTGGCCCCCCAGCTCGCCGCCAGCGCGGGCGAGCCCGCCTCCAGCGCCGGGACCGCCGCGTAGGTCATGGTCAGGGGACAGCAGACGCCGGGCTCCACCTGGCTCAGCAGGTAGACCATGGCGGCGTGGGCGGCGTGGCCGCCGGGCGCGGCGTCCGGGCCCCAGGGCCGGGCGAAATAGCCGGCCTGCGCGCCCCGGGCCATCATCGCGTGGTAGCCGGGGTGGAAGCGCACTTCGTCCAGGCGCCGGCCGCCGCGGTCGAAGATCACCAGTTCCGGCTTCGAGCGCTGGGCGCGCTCGGCGTCCTCCAGCGCCTCGGGGGCGCCGATCTGCGCCGCGAATGCGGCGAGCCGGCCGGCGTCCTGCGGCGCGGCCTCGGCCACCGCGGCGCGGAGCGGGCCGTCCCCCGCCCACAGCTCCAGTCGCTCCCGCGGGAGGGGCTGGTTGAACACCTCGTGGGTGGCGAGACGGGTGCGCGGGGCGATGCTCATGGGATCCTCCTCCCGGTCTGCGTCCGGTTTCCGTGCAGGGAAGCATGGCCGCCCCGCGGGCGCGAGTCCCGCCGCCGCGTCAGGCCCATCCATCCGGCCCTTGCAGCGGCCGTTGCGCGGGGCAAGGGTGCGGCGATCGACAAGGGAGGCTTCGATGTCGCTGATTCTCTACGGGCGGATGCTCTCGCCCTTCGTGCGCCGGGTGGCGATCTGGTGCCGGCTCCAGAACCGCGCCTACGAGAGCCGCCCCCTGATGGTGAACGGGCCCGACTTCGAGGAGCTCAAGAAGATCAACCCGCTGGGCCGCGTCCCGGTGCTGATCGCCGAGGACGGCGAGATGATGATCGAGACGGGCGCGATCACCGACTGGCTCGACGACACCGCGCCCGAGGCGCTGCGCCTGGTCCCCGCCACCGGCCCCGCCCGGCGCGAGGTGCTGCAGGGCGTGGCCTACGCCAACTCCGCCGTCGAGAAGGGCGTCAGCCTCGTCTACGACAAGAACCGCCGCCCCGCCGAGCTGCACTGGGCCGAGTGGATCGCGCGGCTGGAGGGGCAGATCTCCGCCGCGCTGGCGGTTCTGGAAGCGAAGGCCCCGGCCGAGGGCTGGCTGGGCGGGAACCGTCCCAACGCCGCCGACGTCGCCTTCGTCATCGCCCATGACTTCATCCTGGCCGTGCACCCTCACCTGATCGAGGGCAAGTTCCCCCGGCTCGCGGCGATGGCGGCCATGGCGGCGGACGTGGAGGCCTTCAAGGCCACCGCGCCGGCGGCCTGAGGACCGCGCGGTGACAGGCCTGCCCGAGCCCGGCGTGGGCCTCGTCGCCCGCGGCGCCGACTGGCGCGCGATCCGCGAGGCCTTCCGCTGGCCGGACGAGGCCGTGCGGCCGCAGGCCCGCTTCAACATCCACGCCGCCACCGTAGGCAAGTGGGCGAAGGCCGCGCCCGACCGCGTCGGCCTTCGCATCCTGCGCGACGACGGCGACTGGCGGGAGTGGACCTACGCCGAGCTCGACCGCGCCTCGGCCCGACTCGCCAACGCCTTCACGGCCCGGGGGCTGAAGCGCGGCGACCGCTGCGGCCTGCTGCTGCCCCAGACGCAGGAGGCGATGCTGACGCATCTCGCCTGCTACCGGATCGGGGCGGTGGTGGTGCCGCTGTTCACGCTGTTCGGCGAGGACGGGCTGCGCTTCCGCCTCGCCGATTCCGGCGCCGTCCACGTGGTGACCGACGCGGCCAACCTGCCCAAGATCCTCGCCATCCGCGACGACCTCGGCGACCTGCAGACCATCTGGTCCGTCGACCGCCCCGCCCATGGCGCCTGGGGCTTCTGGCAGGAGCTCGCCAAGGGCCGCGACAGCTTCGCCGACGCCGACACCACCACTGAGGATCCGGCCTTTCTCAGCTACACCTCCGGCACCACCGGCCCGCCCAAGGGGGCGCTGCACGCGCATCGGGTGCTGCTGGGCCACCTGCCGGGGTTCGAGACGCATCACGACTTCCTCCCCCAGGCCGGCGACGCCTTCTGGACGCCCGCCGACTGGGCCTGGATGGGGGGCCTGTGCGACGCGATGCTGCCCTCGCTCTTCCACGGCATCCCGGTGCTGGCCCACCGGATGCCGAAATTCGACCCCGAGCGGGCCTTCGACCTGCTCGCCCGTCACCGCGTCCGCAACGCCTTCTTCCCGCCGACCGCCCTGAAGCTGATGCGCCAGGTCGACCGGCCGCGGGAGCGCTGGGATTTCTCGCTCCGCTCCGTCGGCTCCGGCGGCGAGGCCCTGGGCGAGAACCTGCTGGAGTGGGGCCGCGAGAACCTGGGCCTGACCATCAACGAGTTCTACGGCCAGACCGAGTGCAACCTGGTGCTCGGCAACTGCGCCTCGGTCTTCGCCCCCCGCCCCGGCTCCACCGGCCAGGCGACGCCGGGCTTCGACGTGGCGGTGATCGACGCGCAGGGCGCGGTCCTGCCCGACGGCGAGGTCGGCGAGATCGCGGTGCGCGCGCCCAACCCGGTGATGTTCCTCGGCTACTGGAACCGCCCCGAGAAGACCGCCGAGAAATTCGTGACCGGCCCGGACGGGACCCGCTGGCTGCGCACCGGCGACGAGGGGCGCCGCGAGCCCGACGGCTTCTTCTTCTTCGCCTCGCGCACCGACGACGTGATCACCTCCTCCGGCTACCGCATCGGCCCCTCGGAGATCGAGGACTGCCTGACCGGCCACCCGCAGGTCGCCATGGCCGCCGTCATCGGCCTGCCCGACCCGGTGCGCACCGAGGCCGTCACCGCCTATGTGGTCCTCAAACCGGGCGAGAGCGCGGGCCCCGACCTGCTCGCCGACCTGACCCTGCGGGTGCGCGAGCGCATCAGCCCCCATGTCGCCCCCCGCGCGGTGCACGTGGTCGCAGACCTGCCGATGACCGCCACCGGCAAAATCATGCGCCGGGAAGTGAAACGGAAGGCGCTGGAGGGCTGAACCTCCGGCGCCGGGAGACCGCCATGACCCAGGATCCCCGGATCGAGGCCTTCTTCGCCGCCGACGGCCCCTGGCGGGCCGAGCTGCTGGCCCTCCGCCCTCTGCTGCTGGCCGAGCCGGTGGAGGAGGTGCTGAAATGGGGCGGCCCCGCCTATGCGGCCCATGGCGCGAACCTCGCGATCCTGGGCCGCCTGAAGGAGGCCGCCACCCTCTCCTTCCTCAAGGGCGTGCTGCTGAGCGACCCCGAGGGCCTGCTGGAGGCGCCGGGAGAGGCCAGCCGCTCCGCCCGCGTGATCAAGCTGCGCTCGGTCGCGGAGATCGAGGCGAAGGCCACGGCGATCACCGCCCTGATCCGCGAGGCCGTCGAGGCGGAGCGTCAGGGCCGCAAGGTCGACCTGCCCCCCGACGACTTCGACCTGCCCGAGGAGCTCTCCGCGCGCCTGGCCGCCGACCCCGGGCTCGCCTCGGCCTGGCAGGCGCTGACCCCCGGCCGACGCCGCGGCTGGGCGCTGCAGATCGGGCGGGCCAAGGCCTCGGCCACCCGCCTGCGCCGGCTGGAGGCCGCCGCCCCGCGCATCCTCGCCGGCAAGGGGATCCACGACCGCTGAGCCCGGCCCCGCCGCGCCCAGCGGTTGCGGCCCTGCGCGCGGCCGTGCTTCTCTGGCCGCCCCGCGCCGCCCCGGCGCGCCCGGCACGGGAGGCCCGCGCGTTGCACGTCCCCAGGACCGCGATCCCCCTCGCCGCCCTGCTGCTGGCCCTCTCCCTGCCGGCCGCCGCGCAGGCCCCCGCGGCCTGGACGCAGGCGGCGGCGGGCGAGGACGCCCTGCGGGCCGGCGTCGCGCAGGAAGGCGCCGCGCTCGTCGTCCTCTGCCCCACGCAGGCGGGCGGCCCCGCCGGCCGGATCGAGGCGCGCACCCCCGCGGGCCCCGTCGACGGGCCAGCGCTGCTGGTCTTCGACGGGCGGGACTCGCTCTCCCTGCCCTTCGCAGCGGGGCGCTTCGCGGCCGGCTCGGCGCAGGCGCGGGGCCTCTTCGAACAGGCGCTGGTCTTCCTGCGCTCGGCGCGCGAGGTGGAGCTGCGCGCGGGCGGCGCCCGCCATCGCCTGCCGCTGGCGGGTTCCAGCCGCGCGCTCGCCAACTGCCGCTGAGAAACGCGGAACGCCCCGCCGGTCTGCCGGCGGGGCGTTCGCGGTCCGGACGGGCCGGAGCGATCAGGCGGCGCGGGCGACCAGCATCTGGTCGACGCGCATCGCGGCGGCGTCCTCGTCGATGCGCTCGACGGCGGCGAGCTCGCGGGTCAGACGCTCGAGCGCGGCCTCGTAGAGCTGACGCTCGGAATAGGACTGCTCGGGCTGGTCCTCGGCGCGGTGCAGGTCGCGGACCACCTCGGCGATCGAGATCAGATCGCCCGAGTTGATCTTCTGCTCATACTCCTGCGCGCGGCGGGACCACATGGCGCGCTTCACCCGCGCGCGGCCCTTCAGCGTCTTCAGCGCCTGCTCGACGATGTCCGGCGAGGACAGGGAGCGCATGCCGACCGAATTCGCCTTCGCGGTGGGAACCCGGAGCGTCATCTTGTCCTTTTCGAACGTGATGACGAACAGCTCCAGCTTCATGCCGGCGACCTCCTGCTCCTCGATGCGCAGGATCCGCCCGACGCCATGCGCGGGGTAGACGACGTAATCGTTCGGCCGGAACTCCGATTTCTTCGCGCCGGTCTTGGTCATCAGCCTTGGCCATCCTTGTTCTTGGGCGTCGCGCAAAGCTCCCGCGGAGACGAAAGCCCGGGGCGCCGTTCCATGGGGAGCGGCGCTGCGGGCCTGTCGTCACGCTGGAGCCTAGAGTGCTCGCGACCCTCCGTCGGGCCGGCACGCGCGGGCGTTCCCGTGTCGTTTGTGAACGTTATATAGCACGAGAAAGGCCCGATTCCCAGAGGCGCCGCCCATGCACACGTCATGGGCGCCTGAAAATCGCGCAATCCGGACTGTTCCGGCGGGCCCGAAGGCCTATGTCAGTCGCCTTCGCCGGGGGCCTCGGAGAAGTACTTCTCCAGCTTGCCGGCCTCGCCGTCGAACTTCTCGGCGTCCTCCGGCGGATCGCGCCGGGTGGTGATGTTGGGCCAGGCCTCGGAGAATTTCCGGTTGAACTCGACCCAGGTCTCCATCTCCGGCTCGGTGTCCGGCTTGATGGCTTCGGCGGGACACTCGGGCTCGCACACGCCGCAGTCGATGCACTCGTCTGGATGGATGACGAGCATGTTCTCGCCCTCGTAGAAGCAGTCCACGGGGCAGACCTCCACGCAGTCCGTGTACTTGCAGCGGATGCAGTTGTCGGTCACGACGTAGGTCATCGGCGGTCTCTCTCCGGTCCGGTCCGCGACCCTGTTAGACCGCGATTCCGGAAGGTGCAAGGCGCCCCGGTGAAATGCCGGATTGAACAGTTCGCGGGCGCCAAATGGGGCGTGGGTGCAGTGCGGCGCACCTAAGCCGTCGGGCGCGGCAGGCAAGGCCGGCGGCCGCGACGGGAGCGCGCAGCCCCCGCCTTGCAGCCGCCCGGTCCCCGGCGCCCCGCCTCAGCCCTCCGCGTCGCGCAGCCGGTCCAGCGCCCGCCGGTCGGCCTTGGTGGGCCGACCCGCGCCGGGCTCGCGCGCGGCGGCGGGGGCGGGAACGTCGGGGTCCGGCGCGGCGTCGCGGGCCGCGGGCGGGTCGAGGTCGTCGTAGAGCGCCTGCGCCTCGGGCGCGGGGCCGCGGCGGGTCCCCAGCGCCAGGATCCGGATCACCCGGATCTGCCGGCCCAGCGCGAAGGTCAGCACGTCGCCCGGGCGCACCGAGGCGGCGGGCTTGGCGGCGCGGGTTCCGTTCACCCGCACCCCGGATTCGGAGACCAGCTTGGCCGCCAGTCCCCGCGACTTCACGAAGCGCGCGTGCCACAGCCACTTGTCGAGCCGCAGCCCGGTCGGGCCCGGGGGCGGCGCGCCGCCCCCGCCCGGGTCGGAGAGATCCGCCGGAGCGGCCGTCATCCGTCCCGGTTCTTCAGCGCCATCAGCGCCGCGAACGGGTTGTCGGGATCGACCTCGTTGCGACGACGGTCGCGCGGGGGGCTGGCCTGGAACTCGCGCGGGCGCTCCTCGCGCGGGCCGCCCTTGCCCTTGCCCTTGTGGGGGCCCTTGCCGCGGGGCTTGTCGTCGCCGTCCCGGCCCCGTCCTCCGCCGCCCTTGCCCCGGCCGCCGCCCTTGGGGCCGTCGCCGTCGCCGCGGGCCTGGCGGGGACCGCCGCCCTGGCGCTCGCCCTGGCCTTGGCCCTGGCCCTGGCGGTCGCCGCCGCCCTGCCGCCGCGGGCCGCGGTTGGCGCCGCCGCCGCGCGGGCGCGGAGCCCAGGTGAACACGTAATAGGTCTGGAGCTCGACCTCGCCCTCGGCCGGCGCCTCCGCCGGGGTTTCCTCGGCCGCGGGGGCCTCGGCGGCCTCGGCCTCGGGCGCAGCCTCCGGCTCGGCGGACGTGGCCTCGGCGGCCGGCGCCGCCTCGGGGGCCGCCTCGACCGGCGTTCCGGCCTCGGCCGGAGCCTCGGCGGCGGGCGCCTCCGCGGTCTCGGCGGGCGCCTCGGCCGGGGCCTCGGGCGCAGCCTCCGCGGCAGGAGCCTCCGCCACGGGCGCGTCGCCGGGCTCGGCCGCGGGCGCGTCGTCGGCCGCCGGCGCATCGGTCGACGCGGCCGCTTCCTCGGCGGCGGGCGCCGCGGACGGCTTCGTCTCGGGGACCGCGGCGGGCTTGGGCCGCTCGCCCTTCTCGGCCTTGTAGCCCAGGCCCTGCATCAGGTCGGCGAACTGCTCCAGCGTGCAGCCGGTGATCGACAGCATGTCCGCCGTCGCCTCGAAGCCGCCGCGCTGGTCCTGGTTGCGGATCATGTCCGCCAGCCGCTCGAGCATGTCGATGCGGATCGCCCGCTCGCCAGCCAGCCGATACCCCGCCCGCGGCCAGAAACCCGACGGCGAGGGCTGCGTGGGGATCGTCACCAGACCCGGCGGCGGCGGCGAGGGGATGTCGTCGAGCTCGTCCCACAGCCCCCACAGCACCAGCCGCAGGCGGGTGGGCGCGGGCTTCAGCAGGGCGGGCATGAAGATCGTGTGCTGACCGAAGCGCACGCCGTGCTTGCGCAGCAGGGCGCGGCCGTCCTGGTCCAGCTCCTTCACGTCCTTGGCGATCTGGGGCCGCGGGATCACGCCCAGCGATTCGACCAGCTGGAAGGCGATGCCGCGGGCGAGCCCGGTCATCGTCTCGTCGTCGCGCATCTTCACCAGCGGCTCGAACAGCGCGGCGACGCGGCGGTTGATCCAGTGGGTCAGCCGACGCTCGACCTTCTGGCGCGCGTCGTCGCCGGCCATCTCGTCCACGAAGGGCACCACCGAGGGGGTCAGGTGGTCGGCGCCCTTGGCCAGGCGCCCGACCGCCAGCTCGCCCCACATCAGGCCGCCCTGCTCGGTCACGTCCATCTCGGTGTCGGGCGCGTTGTAGAAGCGGTCCGCCCGGCGCGAGAACTCGGCCTGCAGCGCCTGGGTGGAGGCTGCGCGAAGGGTCTTCAGCTCGTCCCCCTCCGCCGAGGGGTCGGGCGTGAAGCGGAAGCCGTCGAGACGGCCGAGCACATGGCCCTCCACCGTCACCTCGCCCTGTTCGTTCACCTCGGCCACCAGCCTCTCCTTCTGTTTCAACCGGCGCATGAGCACGGATGTGCGCCGGTCGACGAATCGTTTCGTCAGCGCCGCGTGCAGCGCGTCGGACAGCCGGTCCTCGACCTCCCGGGCCGCGCCGCGCCATTCCTCCGGCGCCTCGACCCAGTCGCGCCGCTGCGCCACGTAGGTCCAGGTGCGGATGAACGCGAGCCGCTTCGAGAGCGCGTCGATGTCGCCGTCGGTCCGGTCCACCATGCGGATCCGGCCGGCCATCCAGTCGGAGGGTATAACGCCGCGCTCGGACCGGAGGAACCGGTAAATCCGCGACACCAGCGCCGCGTGCTCCCGTTCCGACACCTTGCGGAAATCGGGGATCTGGCAGACCTCCCACAACCGGCGCACCGCGGGACCCTCGCGGGCCATGTCGCGGATCTCCTCGTCCTCGGCCAGCGCCTTGAGGGTCTGGAGGTCGTCGGCCTCCCGCGCCTTCATCAGGCCGGGCTCCGTCGGGGCGGCCTCGAGGCTCGCGATCAGCCCATCGACCGAGCCGAAGGCGAGGCGCGAGTTGCGCCACATCAGCCGCCGGACCGGCGCGAAGCGATGGTCTTCAATGGCTTCGATGATCTCGGCGTCCAGCGCCTCGGCCTCGCCGGTCACGCCGAAGGCGCCGTCGGACTTGTAGCGCCCGGCCCGCCCGGCGATCTGGGCGAGCTCATGGGGGCGCAGCTCCCGGAACCCCCGCCCGTCGAACTTGCGGGTGGCCGAGAAGAACACGTGGTTCACGTCGAGGTTCAGACCCATGCCGATGGCGTCGGTGGCCACCAGATGCTCGACGTCGCCGTTCTGGTAGAGCTCGACCTGCGCATTGCGGGTGCGCGGAGACAGCGCGCCCATCACCACCGCCACCCCGCCCTTCTGGCGGCGCATCAGCTCGGCGATCGCATAGACCGAGTCGACCGAGAAGCTGACGACGGCCGAGCGCGCCGGCATCCGGCTCAGCTTCTTGCCGCCGGTGTAGGTCAGTTTCGAGAACCGCTCCCGGCGCAGGAACTTCGCCCGCGGGATCAGCGCCGAGATCGCGCCGCGCATGGAATCGGAGCCGAGAAACAGCGTCTCGTGCAGCCCCCGCGCGTTCAGCAGCCGGTCGGTGAAGACATGCCCGCGCTCGGGATCGGCGCAGAGCTGGATCTCGTCGACCGCCACGAAATCCGCGCCGATCTCGGTCGGCATCGCCTCGACGGTGCAGACCCAGTATTGCGCGCGGGGCGGGGCGATCTTCTCCTCGCCGGTCACCAGGGCCACGACCGAGGGGCCGCGCAGGGCCACGATCTTGTCGTAGACCTCGCGCGCCAGCAGGCGCAGCGGCAGGCCCATGACGCCGGTGCGATGCGCCAGCATCCGCTCGATCGCGTAATGGGTCTTGCCGGTGTTGGTGGGGCCGAGGACCGCCGTCACCGTTCCGTCGCGCGGATGGGCGGTGCGTCCGGTCGGGGCGGAGGCGTCGAGCACGCGTCGGGTCTCCGGGACACGTCGGCCCCGCAGGAAGGGCCGGCGTCGGTTTCGCGATCAATCCGGGGGAGTGGGGCGCGGCAGGCGCCGGGCGTCAAGGGGCGTCGGGACGCGGTCCCCGGAACGGGGGGCGGATCGGGGCCGGCGGGGACAGGGGCCGGCCCTTCAGATATCGCGTCCGTCGACCGTGTGGGCAAGACGCTCGATGGCTTCTTCGACGTTCTCGAGATGCGGATTGAGCCGCTGCGCCTCGCGGAAGGCGGCCAGCGCGTCCGCGTCGCGGCCGAGCTGCTCGAGGATCACCCCCAGACCGGAGAGCGCGCCGAAATGGCGCGGCTCCAGCGCCAGCACATGCTCGATGTCCGACAGCGCCATGCCCAGCTCTCCGCGCAGGAAGAAGGCGGTGGCGCGCATGTTCCAGGCCTCGGCGAAGGCGGGGTCGTGGTCGGTGGCGGCGGTGAAGTGGTGCAGCGCCTTGACCACCTGGTCCCGCTCCAGCGCCATGCGGCCGCGGGTCAGGATCAGGTCGATGGTGTCCGAGCCCGAGCGCGCCCACAGGCGCTGGATCTCGGATTCGATCCTCGCGGCCTGCGCCTCGTCCGCCTCGGGAAGTTCGGCGAAGAGCTGGTCGAGCCGCTGCGCCCGTCCCTCGGGGGTCGAGACGTCGGGCCGGGCCTCCTCCTCATGCGCCGCGGCCGATTCGGACCGGGGCGCGGGGGCGGGCGTCTCGGGGCGCGCGCCGGGGGCGGGGATCACCTCCTGCAGCGGCTGCGCGCGCAGCGGCGCCGCGGCCCACGGCCCCAGGAGAGCCATGGACGCTGCGGCGCCCAGGACGCTGGCGAGCGCCAGCGCGCGGGGGGCGGCAAGGGAACGGTTTGACCAGCGCGTCATGCATGACAGTGTAGCGCTCCGCGTGCGAAATGCGAAGCGCGCGAGGGGCGGAGACGCCCCGCAAAAGGACATTCTCGCCGTGACGTGATCGCGCGGCGAAGCGACGGACCAACCCAAGGGGGCATTCCTGATGAGCGAAACCATCGCCGCGGCGGCCGAGGAGCTGCAGAGCCGCCTCAAAGGCCAGTCCATCGACGGCTCGGTCAAGTTCGACATCGAGGGCGTCGGCGCCCTGCGCGTCGAGGGCGACCAGGTCACCCAGGACGATTCCGAGGCGGACTGCACGATCTCGGCCGACGAGGACACGTTCCGCGGCCTCGTCTCGGGCGACCTCAGCCCGACCTCGGCCTTCATGTCCGGCCGCCTGAAGGTGGACGGGGACATGTCGAAGGCGATGGCGCTCAGCTCGCTGCTGGCCTGACCATGGCCCGGGGCGCGCCGCCGCCGCCGCCGACTAAGTCCGCGACCGAGCCGTCCGTGTCCGAGGGCCCCGCCCCCTGGCACGGCGACTCCGCCGGACCGCCCGCGCCGGAAGCCTGCGTCTGGCTGCGCGCCCGCGGCGGCCCGGGCGGCGCGCCGCGGCTGCGCGCCGCGCTGTGGCGCAGCCCGGGGGAGGCGCGGGGCCTCGCGCTGCTGTTCCCCGGCCGCACCGAGTATCTCGAGAAATACGCCCCCGTGGTCGCGCGGCTGCGGGCGCGGGGCTTCGACGTCGCCTCGCTCGACTGGCGGGGCCAGGGCCTCTCGGACCGGTCGGTCCCGCGGCTGGGCCATGTCGGACGCTTCGCCGAGTTCCAGGCCGACGTCCGCGCCCTGCTGGCGTGGGAGCCGGTGGCGGCCCACCCCGGGCCGCGGGTGCTGCTGTGCCACTCGATGGGCGGCTGCATCGGCCTGCGCGCGCTGGTCGACGGGGCCCTGTCGGCGCAGGCGGACCGCCCGGCGGCCGCGATCTTCTCCGCCCCGATGTGGGGGCTCAGCCTGCGCGGGGCCGCGCGCTTCGCCCGGCCGATGGTGCATTTCGCCGCCTGGCTGGGCTGGGCGCGCAGGGCCGCCCGCCCCGGTCCGCCGGACAGCACCTACGTCCTCGACGAACCCTTCGAGGGCAACGTGCTGACCACCGACCGCCGCTTCTGGGACCGCTTCGTCGCCCAGGCCCGGGCGCATCCCGAGCTGACGCTCGCCTCGCCGACCTTCGGCTGGCTGGACGCGGCCTTCGCCGAGACCGCGGCGCTGGCCCGCGCGCCGGGCCCCGACGTCCCCCGCCTCGTGCTGCTGGGCACGGAGGAGGCGGTGGTCGACCCCGACGCGATCCGCGCCCATGCCGCGCGGAGCGGCGCGCAGGTCACGCTGGCCGAGATCCACGGCGGACGTCACGAGACCTTGATGGAGGATCCCGACGGCCAGGTCGGGGCGCCGGTCTGGCAGGCGATCGACGACTTCCTCCACGCCCGCGGGCTCTGACCGCCGCGTCGCGGGCGCGCACGGCGGGGCGAAGGAGGGGTCGGGAAGCGACGGTCGTCGCGGCAAGCGGGATGCGCCGCCGCGACGCCTTTGACCCGGCCCTCGAATCCGATCTAAAGGGAAGCGACCCGGACCCTTCCACCAGAACGGTCGGGCCGGTCCGGAACGAGGCGGAGAGCAACGACATGGCGGCACAGCGGACCCCCACGGCGCGGCGCGGCGGACCCTCCTGCGGACGCCCGCACGACCCGGCGCCCGGCCTGCGCCGGCGCGCGCTGGCCGCGACCCTGGCGGCCGCCCTTCCCGGGGCTCTCGTCGCCACGGCTTCGACGCTGGCCCTGCTGGCCGCCGCGGCGCCGGCGCTGGCGCAGGACGCGCCCGTGGTCCCGCGGGTCGAGCGGATCCTGGTCGAGGGGGCGCAGCGCGTCGACGACTCGACCATCCAGGCCTACATGACCGTCCAGGTCGGAGAGCCCGCCACCGCCGCCCAGATCAACGAATCCCTGCGCCGCCTGCTCGACACCGGCCTGTTCCAGGACGTGGTGATCTCGCCGATGGCCGACGGGCTGCTCGTGCAGGTGCGCGAGGCGCCCTACATCAACCTGGTGACCTTCGAGGGCAACGACGAGCTCGAGGACGACGTCCTGATGGGCTCGGTCACCTCGGCCTCGCGCGCGGCCTTCTCGCGCGCCACCGCCGACCGCGACGCGCAGACGCTGCTGGACCTCTACCGCCGCGCCGGCCGCTACGGCGCCACGGTCGAACCGGTGATCATCGAGCGCGAGAACAACCGCGTGGACCTCGTCTTCGAGATCGACGAGGGCGAGCCGACCGGCATCCGCTCGATCGACTTCGTGGGCAACCGCGAGTTCTCGGACCGTCGCCTGCGCGGCGCCATCCAGACCCGCGAGAACGGGCTGCTGGCCTGGATCTTCTCCACCGGCACCTACGACCCGGACCGGCTGGAATACGACAAGGAGCTGCTGCGGCGCTATTACCTCGACTACGGCTACGCCGATTTCGAGGTGCTGTCGGCCACCGCCGAGCTCGCCGCCGACCGCGAGGACTTCCTGATCACCTTCACGGTGTCGGAAGGCGAGCAGTACACCTTCGGCGACCTCGGCCTCGACATCCAGATCCCCGGCGTCGACCCCGAAAGCTTCACCGAGATCTTCCCGATGGAGCCCGGCGAGATCTACTCGATCTCCGACGTGGACCAGGCGATCGAGAACCTGATCTTCCAGCTCGGCCAGCAGGGCTACGCCTTCGTCGACGTGCGCCCGCGCGCCGACACCGACGCCGAGAACCGGGTGATCGGCGTGACCCTCGAGGTCGCCGAGGGCCCGCGCGTCTACGTCGAGCGCATCGACATCGAGGGCAACACCCGCACCCTCGACCGCGTCATCCGGCGCGAGTTCAACATGGCCGAGGGCGACGCCTACAACGCCCAGGAAGTCCAGCAGGCCCGCGCCCGCCTGCGCGAGCTGGGCTTCTTCGAGACCGTCGAGGTCCGCCCCGAGCGCGGCACCGCCGACGACCGCGCCGTGATCAAGACCACGGTCGAGGAGCGTCTGACCGGCTCGATCTCCTTCGGCGTCGGCCTGTCCTCCGCCGACGGCCCGATCGGCGACCTGACCGTCTCGGAGCGGAACTTCCTCGGCCGCGGGCAGTTCCTCTCGGCCTCGCTCTCGATCTCCGGCAACACCCAGCAGGTCCGCCTGGTGTTCGAGGAGCCGCGCCTGCTCGACCGCAACCTGACCGGCGGCTTCGACATCGGCTGGCTGCGCGACGACCGCACCGACTACTCCTCCTACAAGGAGACGCGGCTGCAGTTCCTGCCCTACCTGGAATTCCCGGTGGGCGAGGACCAGCGCCTGCAGACCCGCCTGCGCCTGTCGCAGGACGAGATCCGCGACGTGCTGCGCTTCGCCTCCCCCGCAATCCAGGCGGACGAGGGCGACGAGTTCTACATGGGCGTCGGCGCCACCTGGACGCTGGACCAGCGCGACGACCCGGTCGAGCCCGCCGGCGGCTACATCATCGAGCTGAGCGAAGACGTCACCGCCATGGGCAGCTCGACCGTGTTCAGCCGCACCGTGGCGCGGGCCAAGGCCTACCAGGGCTTCTTCGACGACGAGGTCGTGGCCTCGATCGAGGCGGAGGCCGGCGCGCTGTTCTCGGCGGGCGACGGGCTGCGGGTGACCGACCGCTTCTTCCTGGGCGGCGACAGCTTCCGCGGCTTCGGCAGGGCGGGCATCGGCCCGCGGGACGATTCGACCACCTCCTTCGTGCGCATCGACCCGGCCACCGGCAGGCCGCGCAAGCCGATCCGCCGCTTCAGCTACACCCGCGACGACGCGCTGGGCGGCAACTACTACGCGGTGCTGCGCTCGGACGTCAGCTTCCCCATCGGCCTGCCGGAGGAGTTCGGCGTCTACGGCGGCGTCTTCGCCGACGTGGGCACGCTGTTCGGCCTCGACCGCACCACCTACCCCGACCGCGGCAGCCGTCCGCCGGTGACCATCGACGACTCGATGGAGCTGCGCGCCTCGGTCGGCGCCGCGCTCTACATCGACAGCGCCTTCGGCCCGCTGCGGTTCAACTTCGCCTACCCGCTGGCCTACGAGGACAGCGACGACCGCGAGTTCTTCCGCTTCACGGTCGGCACCCGGTTCTGATCGTGCGTCCGCGCCCCGCCCCGCGGCGCGCGGTCGCCGCCCGCCCCGGCGCGGGCCTCGTCCTGGCGCTGGCGCTCGTCGCCGGCGCCGTCCCCGCCGCGGGCCAGACGCAGGCCCCCGCGACGCCCCCGGCCCAGCCCGCGCCCGAGGCGCCCGCCCCGGACGCCGTTCCGGACGCCGCCCCTGCGCCTGCGCAGGACCCGGAGGTTTCGCAGACGCCTGCGCCCGCGCTGGACCCAGACCCC
The DNA here is from genome assembly GCF_900113695.1 of Albimonas pacifica. Taxonomy (GTDB): domain Bacteria; phylum Pseudomonadota; class Alphaproteobacteria; order Rhodobacterales; family Rhodobacteraceae; genus Albimonas; species Albimonas pacifica. The sequence goes on from NZ_FOQH01000007.1 coordinate 198,162, forward strand.
GCTCAGGATCCCGACCCCGCGCAGGGCCAGGGGCCCGTCGCCGGCCCGGCGCCCGCGCCCGACGCGCCCCGCGGCCCCCGCATCTCGGCCCCCCGCAGCCCGATCCTGATCGTCAACCGCCAGGCCGTGCTGGAAAACTCCGCCGCCGCCCGCGCCCTGCAGGCCACCGAGCGCGAGACGCTGGAGCGCGTCACCGCCGAGCTCGAGCGCGTGAAGACCGAGCTGCAGGTCGAGGAGCAGGAGCTCACCCGCCTCAAGACCACCCTGCCCCCGGAGCAGTTCGAAGCCCGCGCCCGCGAGTTCGACCGAAAGGTCAAGGCCCAGCGCGCCGCCGGCCAGGACCGTCGCGCCCTGTTCCAGAAGTTCACGCAGGAGGCCCGCCAGGCCCTCGCCTCCGCCCTGCCCCGCGTGCTCGAGGCCCTGCGCCGCGAGACCGGGGCGCTGGTCCTGCTCGACGCCTCCGCGCTCGCCGCCGCCGACCCCTCGCTCGACGTCACCGCGCTGGCCGTCGAGCGCTACGACGCCGAGATGGGCGACGTCCGCTTCGACCCGCCCGAAGAGCTGATGCCCCGCTGAGCGCCCCTCCCGGCGCCGCCCTGCGGGGTCGCCGCTTTGATGAGCGCCCCATGAACCCGACAAGACGCGGAGGACGTTGCGTCGCGTCCGCGGGCCGGCTCCTGCGGCGCCCGCGACTTGACCTGACGCGGCCGTCCTGCAATCAGGAGCGCCGACCGACGCAGACAGAGCCTGACCATGACCGAGACCCCTTCCGCAGACGCGCCGGCGAGCGACGACGCCGCCGCCGCCCCCGCGCAGGCCGAATACGGGTCCGCCGACATCTCCCGCATCCAGCGGATGATCCCGCATCGCTACCCCTTCCTCCTCGTCGACAAGGTCGAGAAGATGGTGAAGGGCGACAGCTGCGTCGGGATCAAGATGATCACGATGAACGAGCCGCAGTTCACCGGCCATTTCCCGGCCGAGCCGGTGATGCCCGGCGTGCTGATCGTCGAGGCGATGGCCCAGACCGCCGCCGTGCTGGTGGTCGACACGCTGGGCATGGAGGGCCAGGACCTGCTGGTCTACTTCATGACCCTCGACAAGTGCCGCTTCCGCAACCGGGTCGTTCCCGGCGACCGGATGGAGCTGCGGGTGAAGATCCTGCGCGGCCGCGGCCGGATCTGGAAGTTCTGGGGCGAGGCCTGGGTCGACGACAAGCTCTGCGCCGAGGCCGACTTCTCCGCGATGATCGTGATGCCCGACCACAAGTCCCGGCAGGGGTGAGCATGTCCATCGATCCCTCGACCCGCATCCACCCCTCCGCGATCGTCGAGGACGGGGCTGAGATCGGCGCCGACGCCGTCGTCGGCCCCTTCTGCACGGTCGGCCCCAAGGTGAAGCTCGCCGCCGGGGTCGAGCTGCGCTCCCACGTCGTGGTCGAGGGCGCGACCTCGATCGGCGAGGGCACCCGGGTGTGGCCCTTCGCCGTGCTCGGCGCCCAGCCGCAGGACCTGAAATACGCCGGCGAGGAGAGCCGCCTCGAGATCGGCGCGCGGAACATGATCCGCGAGCACGTGACCATGAACCTCGGGACCGAGGGCGGCGGCTATCTGACCCGGGTCGGCGACGGCTGCCTGTTCATGGCCTCGACCCATGTCGGCCATGACTGCATCGTCGGCAACGGCGTGATCATCGCCAACAACGCCCCGCTCGGCGGCCACGTGATCGTCGAGGACCGCGCGATCATCGGCGGCAACGCGGCCGTGCACCAGCACTCGCGCATCGGCCGGGGCGCCATCGTCGGCGGGCTGACCGGGGTCGAGCGCGACGTGATCCCCTACGCCTCGGTCACCGGCGACCGGGCGCGGCTGGCGGGGCTGAACCTCGTCGGCCTGCGCCGCGCCAAGGCCGACCGCGCCCATATCGCCGACCTGCGCGCCTGCGTGGACTTCATCTTCGACGCCTCGGCCGAGGGCGGCGTCGCCGCCCGCGCGCAGGAGGCGGCGACCCGCTGGACCACCCCGCTCGCCGCCGACGTCTGCCGCTTCATGCTGGCCGAGAGCTCCCGTCATTTCGTCACCCCGAGGGACTGACCCCATGGCCGAGCCCGCAGGCGGTCCCGCGCCCGCGGGTCCCCCCGCAGCCGCCGGCGCCCTGGCGCTGGTCGCGGGCTCCGGCGCCCTCCCCCGCCTGATCGCCGAGGACCGCCGCCGCCGCGGCCTGCCCCTGCTGGTGGTGCGCTTCGAGGGGACCTCCGCCCCCTGGGCCGAGGGCATGGACGTGCTCGACCTGCCCTTCGAGAAGCCCGGCCGCCTGTTCAAGGCGATGCGCGCGAAGGGCGTGACGCAGATCTGCTTCGCCGGCGCCATGTCGCGCCCCAGGCTCGATCCCCTGCGCCTCGATCTCAAGGGCGTCGCCCTGATCGCCAAGGCCCTGACCCTGCTGCGCAAGGGCGACGACGGCATGCTGCGCGGTTTTGCGAAGATCTTCGAGGACGAGGGCTACCGCATGGTCGGCGCCCATGAGCTTCTGGAAAACCTGCTGGCCCCCGAAGGCGTCCTCGGCGCCGTCCAGCCCTCCGAGCTCGACCGCGAGGACGCCGCCCGCGCCGCCGCCGTGGTCGCCGCGCTCGGCGCCGTCGACGTGGGCCAGGCCGCGGTGGTCGCCTCGGGCGTGTGCCTGGGCGTCGAGGCCGTCGCCGGGACCGACGCGCTGCTCTCCGAAGTGACCCGCGTCCCCGCCCGCCTGCGGGTCGGCGAGGGCAAGGGCGTGCTCCTCAAGGCCCCCAAGCCCGGCCAGGACTGGCGCCTCGACCTGCCCGCCATCGGCCCCGACACGGTGGCGAAGGCGGCCGAGGCCGGCCTCGCGGGCATCGTCGTCGCCGCCGGCGGGGTGCTGGTGCTGAGCCTCGAGGAGACCGTCGCCGCCGCCGACGCCGCCGGCCTGTTCCTCTGGGGTCACCCGGCCGACGCGGCCTCCCCGTCCTCATGACCGCCCGCCCGCTCCGCGTCTACCTCGTCGCCGGCGAGGCCTCCGGCGACCGCCTCGGCGCCCCCCTGATCCGCGCCCTGCGCGAGGAGCTGGGCCCGGGCGGCCTCGAGATCCGCGGCATCGGCGGCGAGCTGATGGAGGCCGAGGGCCTCGACAGCCTCTTCCCCTCCGACGAGCTCGCGGTGATGGGCCTGTTCGAGGTGCTGCCCCGCCTGCGCGCCATCCTCGCGCGCATGTCCCAGACGGTCGAGGACGTCGCGGCCTGGCGTCCCGACGTGCTGCTGACCATCGACAGCCCCGCCTTCGGCCTGCGCGTCTCCCGCAAGGCCAAGGCCGCGCGGCCGGATCTGACCACGGTGCACTACGTCGCCCCCTCGGTCTGGGCCTGGCGGCCGGGCCGGGCGCGCAAGATGGCGCGCTATACCGACCACGTGCTCGCCCTCCTGCCCTTCGAGCCGCCCTGGATGACGGCCGAGGGCATGACCTGCGATTTCGTCGGCCACCCCGCCAGCCGCCTCCCCCGCCCCTCGCCGCAGGCGCAGGTCGCCCTGCGCGCCGCGATCGGCGCCGAAGGCCGCCCCCTGGTCTGCGTCATGCCAGGCTCGCGCCGCGGCGAGGTCTCGCGCCTCGCCGGGCCCTTCGGCGAGACGCTGGGCCTGCTGGCGCGGCGCCATCCCGAGCTGAAGGTGGTCCTGCCCGCCGCCGCCGGGGTCGCCGAGATGGCGCACGCCCTCTCCGCCGCCTGGCCGGTCGAGGCGCATGTCCTCGACCCCCGCGGCATGGACCCGGCCGAGGCCGAGCTGCGCAAGTTCGCCGCCATGGCCGCCTCCGACGTGGCGCTCGCCGCCTCCGGCACGGTGACGCTGGAGCTCGCGGCGATGGGGGCGCCGCAGGTGATCGGCTACCGGCTGAACCCGCTGACCGCCGCCGTCGCCCGGCGCCTGCTGAAGATCGACACCGCGAACCTGGTGAACCTGCTCCTGAAGGAGCGCGCGATCCCGGAGTTCATCCAGCACTTCCTGGTCCCCGCCGACGTGGCCGAAGCGCTCGACGCGCTCCTCGTCCCCGGGCCGGCGCGTGCGGCCCAGGTTGCGGCCGCCGACCGGGCGCTGGCGCTCCTCGGCCGGGACGGCGACCCGCCCTCCCTGCGCGCCGCCCGCTCGGTGATCGCCGCCGCCGCCCGCGGCCCGCGCCGCCGCTGAGCCTCCGCGCTTCCGCCAGCCGCCGTCGCCTCCCGCGCTCCGGATCGCGGGATCAACGGATTGTTTCTGACGCAGGCGTGAGTTGCCATGCCCTGCCCTCACCATAGGTCAGGCAGAGACAGCGACGAAGCTGGAGACGAAAGGAGGCCCTTGGATGAGCCGCACCCACGATCCCGCCGCCGCGGAGACCCGCAGCCAGGACGTCCCCGATATGGTGAAGCCCGAGCTGAACGACCCCGCCGACCCGAGCGAGGTGGGCGGGGCCCAGGCCGAGGCCACCGGCGTCTGGCGCGTCCTGCGCAACTCGCTGGTCCTGGCCGTCGTCGCCATGGCCGCGATCGCCATCGGCTACACGGTCCTGACCTGACCCGCCCCCGGACCGCCGCCCGCCCCCCGACCTGACCAGCCCCCCCGAAAGGGCCTCCCCCGCGGAGGCCCTCTCGCGCCCCCGCCCGCCGCAGGCCCCCGCCCGCGCCCCAGGCCCCTCCGCAAGCGCCTGTTCTCCGGAGCCGTCCATCGCGGATGCCGATCAGAGCGACTCGCCCGCCCCGGTCAAGGATCGCGAAGCGACCCTGCGAAGCAGGGCTTGTCCTTGACCGGGGCGGGGGAGTCGCTCAGGCATCGGACGCGATGGACGGATCCGGAGGACGGGCGCGGGCCTGTTCTTGGGTGAGTCCGGAGCCTCCCCTGCGGGCCCCCCGGGCCCGCCCGCGCGCAGCGCGCCGGCCGAGCGAGCCCCGCCTCGCGAGGCTCGCCCCCCGCGCCGCGCCCGCCGCGCGCCGCGGGCGCTCCCTCGCGACCCGCGCGCCGCCCAACGCGGCGCCTCCGCCCAAAGCCGCGCCACCGCCGCCAGCCGTCACGCCCCCCGCGCCACGAAAAAGGCCTCCCCGAGGGGAGGCCCTGTCCGTCGCGTCGGTCGCAGGGCGGCTCAGCGCCCGGCGACGTCCACGTAGTCGCGGAAGGCCGCGCCGGTGTAGAGCTGGCGGGGACGCCCGATCTTCGAGCTCTCCTCCATCATCTCCTTCCACTGCGAGATCCAGCCCACGGTCCGCGACAGCGCGAAGATCGGGGTGAACATCGAGGTCGGGAAGCCCATCGCCTCGAGGATGATGCCCGAGTAGAAGTCGACGTTCGGATAGAGCTTCTTCTCGACGAAGTACTCGTCCTCGAGCGCGATCTTCTCGAGCTCCTTGGCGACCGCCAGCGTCTCGTTGTTCTCGATCCCCAGAAGGCCCAGCACCTCGTCGGCGCTCTCCTTCATGACTTTCGCGCGGGGGTCGAAGTTCTTGTAGACGCGGTGCCCGAAGCCCATCAGGCGGAACGGATCGTTCTTGTCCTTGGCCTTCTTGATGTAGGTCGGGATCTGGTCGACCGTCCCGATCTCGCGCAGCATCTCCAGGCAGGCCTGGTTGGCGCCGCCGTGGGCCGGACCCCACAGGCAGGCGACGCCGGCGGCGATGCAGGCGAAGGGGTTGGCCCCCGAGGAGCCCGCCAGGCGCACCGTCGAGGTCGAGGCGTTCTGCTCGTGATCGGCGTGCAGGGTGAAGATCCGGTCCATGGCCTTGGCCAGGATCGGGTCCACCTTGTACTCCTCCGCCGGGACCGAGAAGCACATGTGCAGGAAGTTCTCGGCGTAGTTCAGGTCGTTGCGCGGGTACACGAACGGCTGGCCGGCGGCGTACTTGAACGCCCAGGCGACGATCGTCGGCAGCTTGGCGATCAGGCGGATCGTCGCCACCTCGCGCTGCCAGGGATCGTTGATGTCGGTGGAGTCGTGGTAGAAGGCCGACATCGCGCCGACCACGCCGCAGACCACCGCCATCGGATGCGCGTCCCGGCGGAAGCCGGAGTAGAAGTTGCGCATCTGCTCATGGAGCATGGTGTGCTTGGTGACCCGGGTCTCGAAGTCGTCCATCTGCGCCTTGGTCGGCAGCTCTCCGTAGAGCAGCAGGTAGCAGACCTCGAGGTAATGGGACTTCTCGGCCAGCTGCTCGATCGGATAGCCGCGATACAGCAGCTCGCCCTTCTCGCCGTCGATGAAGGTGATCTTCGATTCGCAGGACCCGGTCGAGGTGTAGCCCGGGTCGAAGGTGAACACGTCGGCCTTCGCGTAGAGCTTGCCGATGTCCACCACGTCCGGCCCCAGGGTGCCCGAGTAGACCGGGAACTCGTGGGTCTGCCCCTCGATGGTGAACGTGGCGGTCTTTCCGGTGTCCTTGGGCAAGATGCTCTCCCTTCGCTGGCGCGCGCTCGGATATCGGCGCGGCGCTTGGGTCATCGGCGGAGCGGAATGGATCCGCCCGTCGTCCAATCCGGCGGGCCAAGGCGCGGCCCGCCCGTCGCTAACCGTCTCCGGATCTATCAGCCGGCGGCGGCATCCTCCAGTCGCGCGAGGCACTCGTCGCGCCCCAGCGTCTCCATCACGTCGAAAACGCTGGGTGAAACGGCTCGCCCGGTCAGCGCGGCCCGCAGGGGCTGCGCCACTTTCCCGAGCTTCAAACCCTCTGTCTCGGCGAAATTCCTTGCCACGTCCTGAAGGACGTCGCTGGTCCAAGAGGTATTGTTCCGCAGATGCGAAGTCAATCGCGCCAGCATCGCCCGCGTGTCCTCGGACAGGAGCTTTTCGGCCTTCTCGTCGAACTCGAGCGGGCGCTCCGCGAAAATGTAATAGGCCAGATCGATCAGTTCGTTGATCGTCTTGGCCCGCTCCTTCAGGCCGGGCATCGCCTCAAGAAACGCCGCCGCCTTTTCGGGGCTGGGACGCGGCTTATGCTGCGCCGCAAGAAGATCTTCGGCCGCCTGCGCCAGCCGGGCGTCGGAGGCGGCGCGGATGTGCAGCCCGTTGAGGTGCTCCATCTTGGCGAAGTCGATGCGGGCCGCGGCCTTGTTGATCTGCGGCAGGTCGAACCAGGCGATCGCCTGCTCGGAGGTGAAGAACTCGTCGTCGCCATGCGCCCAGCCCAGCCGCGCGAGGTAGTTGCGCAGCGCCTCGGGCAGGTAGCCCATGTCGCGATAGGCCTCGATGCCCAGCGCCCCGTGGCGCTTCGACAGCTTCGCCCCGTCCGGCCCGTGGATCAGCGGGATGTGGGCGAAGACCGGAACCTCCCAGCCCAGGCCCTTGTAGATCAGCCCCTGCCGGGCGGCGTTGGTCAGGTGGTCGTCGCCGCGGATCACGTGGGTGACGCCCATGTCATGGTCGTCCACGACCACCGCCAGCATGTAGACCGGCGTCCCGTCCGAGCGCAGCAGGATCAGGTCGTCCATCTGCGACGCCTTCCAGGTGACCTTGCCCTGCACCGCGTCCTCGACCGAGACCTCGCCCTCCCGCGGCGCCTTCAGCCGGATCACGTGGGGCTGGCTCAGGTCGCCGTCGTCGCGGTCGCGCCAGGGGGACTGGAACAGCGGCGGCCGCCCCTCGGCCTTGGCCTGCTCGCGCGCCGCGTCGATCTCCTCCTTCGAGGACCAGCAGCGGTAGGCGGCGCCGGCCTCCAGCAGCTGCAGCGCGCATTCCCGGTGCCGCTCGGCCCGGTCGAACTGGGAGATCGCGTCGCCGTCCCAGTCCAGCCCCAGCCAGCGCAGCCCGTCGAGGATCGCCTGCGTCGCCTCGGGGGTCGAGCGCTCGCGGTCGGTGTCCTCGATGCGCAGCAGGAAGGTCCCGTCGCGGCCGCGGGCGTAGAGCCAGTTGAACAGCGCCGTGCGCGCGCCGCCGATGTGCAGGAAGCCGGTGGGCGAGGGCGCGAAGCGCGTCACCACCGGGCGGGCGGGCTTGGAGCGGGGAGTATCGGAGGTCATGGGCCTTCACTGGGTCGGGTCGCGGGGTCGCTGCGCTGGGCGTCGGCCCGGGGTCGGGGCGCAGGGTCGCGAGGTTTTCGGCGTCGGCCGTGGGAGTCCCGCTGGCACGCGGTCCGAATTCGGCTAAAGTGCGGCGCTGTTATGGCAATGCCCGATGTCCCGCACAACCCGTCCGTCGCCCCCGCGCGGTGGAGCGCCGCGCCCCTGCGGCGCGCGGCCGACGCGTGGGCGGGGCTCGTCGAGCGCGAGCGGCGGCGCGCGCCGCTCTGGGCGCCGGCCTTCCTGGGGCTGGGCATCTGGATCTACTTCTCCCTCCTGGCCGAGCCCGACGGCTGGGCGGTCGCGGCCTGCGTGGCGCTGCCCGCGGCCATCGTGCCGATCCTGATGATGGGCCGCCGGATCCCCGGAACAACCGCCCTGCCCCCGATCGCCGCCGCCCTGCTGGTCGCGGTGGGGCTGGTGGCGGCGGGATTCGCCTCCGCCTCCCTGCGCGCGGGCGTCGTCGCAGCCCCGGTGCTGGCCGAGCGGATCGACGCGACCGTCCAGGGCCGGGTGGCGGAGATCACCCGCTCCCACACCGACCGGCGGCGGGTGGAGCTGCGCGACGTGGTGATCTACGGCCTCTCCCCCGGCGAGACGCCGAGGCGGGTGCGGGTGACGCTGCTCGAGGGCGCCTTCGCGCGCAAGGTCTCGCTCGGCGAGCGCATCGAGGTCTTCGCCCAGCTCGGGCCCCCCGAGGGCCCGGTCGAGCCCGGCGGCTTCGACTTCCGCCGCCATGCTTGGTTCGAGTCGCTGGGCGCCATCGGCTTCGCCCGCGGCCCGTTGGTCGCCGCCCATCCCGACGTGGTCGAGACCGCCGCCCCCGATCCCTGGAGCCTCGCGCAGGTCGCCCTGGCGGTGGAGCGCCTCCGCGGCCGGCTGACCGACGGCATCCTCGCCGCCCTGCCCAACCGCGAGGGCGCCTTCGCCGCCGCCATCCTCACCGGCAGCCGGGAGGAGGTGCGCGGCGACGAGATGCAGGCGCTGCGCGATTCGAACCTCGCGCACCTGCTGGCGATCTCGGGCCTGCACATGGGGCTGCTCGCGGCCATCGCCTTCTGGAGCGCGCGCTTCCTGCTCGCCTGCTGGCCGTGGCTGGCGGTGCGCGTGCCCACCAAGAAGGTCGCCGCCGGCGCGGCGCTGGCGGCGGCGGCGGGATACCTCGCGCTCTCGGGCGCTTCGGTCGCCACGCAGCGGGCCTTCGTGATGGCCGCCGCCGCGCTGATCGCGATCATGGTCGACCGCCCCGCCATCAGCCTGCGCGCGCTCGCCGCCGCCGCGGTGGCGATCCTGCTGATCCGGCCCGAGAGCCTGATGGACGCGGGCTTCCAGATGTCCTTCGCCGCCACCGCCGCGCTGGTCGGCGCGTGGGAGTTCGCCCGCGACCGCCGCTGGCTGCGCCCCTCCCACGAGTCCGGCCGGGGCCGGCGCATCCTGCTGTGGGCGGGCGGGCTGCTGCTGACCTCGCTGGTCGCGGGCGCCGCAACCGCGCCCTTCGCGGCGGCGCATTTCAACCGCATGACCACCTGGGGCCTGCCCGCCAACCTGCTGGCGGCGCCGGTCATGGCCTTCTGGGTGGCGCCGATGGGCGCGCTCTCGGCCGCGCTGGCGCCGCTGGGGCTGCACCAGTGGCCGCTGACCGCGATGGGCTGGGGGGTCGGCGTGATCCTCGACATCGCCCAGGTCTTCGCGGGCCTGCCGCTCGCCGTGCGCCCGGTCTCCTCGCCGCCGCCGGTCGCGCTGCCGCTGCTGGCGCTGGGCGGGTTGTGGCTGGTGATCTGGGCCTCCCGCCTGCGGCTCGCGGGCCTTGCGGCGATGCTGGCCGCGGCGGCGATCTGGATCCCGGGGGGCGAGCGCCCGGAGCTGCTGATCGCCCCGCGCGCCGCCGCCATGGGGGTGCTGGGCGAGCAGGGCCGCGCCGTCGACCGCGCCCGCGGCGCCGGCTACGCCATCGAGACCTGGCTCGCCAACGACGGCGACCCGGTCGAGCAGGCCGTCGCCGCCGGCCGCCCGGGCATCGACCGCCAGCCCCGCCGGGCGGAGGCCGCGCTCGCCAACGGCTGGCGGGTGGTGTTGCTGGGCGGCATCGTCACCCCCGAGCGGCTGCAGGAGGACTGCGCGGCCCGCACCGTGGTGCTCGCCTATTCCGCCCGCCCCGGCGCCGGCGCGCCCGGGCCCTGCGTGACGCTGGACGGGGACGCGCTGCGCGGCCTCGGCGCCGTCTCGATCGAACCCGACGACGGTCCCGAGGGCGGGCCGGATTCGGGGGGCGTGCGGATCCGCGGCTCGCTCTCCGACGCGCGCCTGCGGCTCTGGGGCCGCGCCGATCCGCAGCGCGATCCGGTCGACTGAGGCCCCCGACCCGGCCGCTCTTGCCGCTCGGGCCCCCGGCGCATAGGGTGCGGCCTCGAAATCTCAGGGCAGCAAGGGCGTGCGCGGCATGGCGATCAAATCGGTCGGCGTCATCGGGGCGGGGCAGATGGGCAACGGCATCGCCCACGTGTTCGCGCTGGCGGGCTACGACGTCTTTCTCAACGACATCGACGAGGCCCGGATCGACAAGGCGCTCGGCCAGATCGAGAAGAACCTCGACCGCCAGATCGGCCGAGGCGCGATCACCGAGGCCGACAAGGCCGACGCCCTGGGCCGCATCGCCAAGACCACCGACCTGGTTCCCGTGGCCCAGGCCGACCTGGTGATCGAGGCGGCGACCGAGAACGAGAAGATCAAGAACCAGATCTTCGCCTCCCTCGCGCCGCATCTGGGCGAGCGGACGATCCTGACCTCGAACACCTCCTCGATCTCGATCACGCGCCTCGCCTCCCAGACCGACCGGCCCGAGCGGTTCATGGGCTTCCACTTCATGAACCCCGTCCCGGTGATGGAGCTGGTGGAGCTGATCCGCGGCATCGCCACCGACCAAGCGACGTTCGAGGAGCTCAAGCAGGTGGTCGCCTCGCTGGGCAAGACCGCGGCGAGCGCCGAGGATTTCCCCGCCTTCATCGTCAACCGCATCCTGCTGCCGATGATCAACGAGGCGGTCTACACCCTCTACGAGGGCGTCGGCACGGTCGAGAGCATCGACAAGGCCATGCGGCTGGGCGCGAACCACCCGATGGGGCCGCTGCAGCTGGCGGACTTCATCGGGCTCGACGTGTGCCTCGCGATCATGAACGTGCTGCACGACGGGCTGGCGGACACCAAGTACCGCCCCTGCCCGCTGCTGGTGAAATACGTCGAGGCCGGCTGGCTGGGCCGCAAATCCGGCCGCGGCTTCTACGACTACCGCGGCGAGGCGCCGGTCCCCACCCGCTGAGGCGGTCGATTGTGCACCCGCGAGACGGCCGGCGCCCCGCGCCGGCCGGGCGCCTCCGGGGCCACTCGAGCCCGCCGCGAGGGGCCGGGCGCGGGGCCTCCGCCGGCAAAACCTGATGCGGCAAGGACTTGGCCAAGTCCGCGCACGATCCGCACACGCAATCGTCAATGCCGATTCCGGAAACAATTGGTGCGGGCCTGAACGGCTTTTCTCCCGGAACGAGCGATGCGAAGTATGCCGCAACGCAACCTGACCCCGGAGACACGACCATGCGCCTCCCCCTCGCCTTCGCCCCCGCCTTCGGCCTCGCCGCCGGTCTCCTCGCCGCGCTGCCCGCGGCCGCCGAGCCCTACGCGATGGACCGCTCCCACGCTGCGGTGATCTTCTCGGTCGACCACGTCGGCTTCTCGGTGATCCACGGCCGCTTCAACGACTTCTCGGCCGACATCGACTACGATCCCGAGAACCTGGCCGGCTCGAGCGTGAGCTTCACCCTGCAGGCCGGCTCGATCGACACCGGCTGGGACGCCCGCGACCAGCACATCAAGTCGGGCGACATGCTCGACGTCGAGAACCACCCCGAGATCACTTTCGTCTCGAAATCGGTCGAGGTGATCTCCGACACGCAGGCCAAGGTCACCGGCGAGGTGACCATCAAGGGCGTGACCAACGAGGAGACCTTCGACGTCACCCTCAACAAGACCGGCCCCTCGCCGCTGGACCCCGACGTGACCGTGGTCGGCTTCACCATCGAGGGCGAGCTGGACCGCACCGCCTACGGCGTGGACTATTTCGCCCCGGCCGTCGCCGCGACGATGCCGGTGCGCATCGACCTGGAGGCCTCGCCCGCGAAGTGATCGCGCGAGGTTCGGGCGGGCCTGCGGGCCCGTCCGCCCCCCCTTTCCCGCCGCCCCGAGGGCGACGGCCGCCTGTCGAGGACCTGGCAATGCCGCTTCGCAACGACATCCGCGCCTGGGGCTGGCCCGCCCGGCTTCTGCACTGGGCGAGCGCGGGCGTGATCCTGTTCCTGCTGGGACTGGGCTTCTACATGACCCAGTGGATCACCGACATGTACGCCCAGTTCGACCTGATCCAGGTCCACAAGAGCTGGGGCTTCGTGGCCTTCGCCCTCGTCCTGCTGCGCCTGGTCTGGCGCGCGACCCATCCCGCGCCGCCGCCGGTTCCCGGCACGCCCGCCTGGCAGCGGCTCGCCTCGGAGGGCGCGCACTGGGCGCTGTATGTGCTGATGGTGGCGATGCCGCTCTCGGGCTGGCTGATGGCCTCGGCCTCCTCGCTGCAGGACAGCTACGGGATCAAGAACATGGTCTTCGGCCTGTTCGCCCTGCCCGACCCGTTCCAGCCCGGCGACCGGGGGCTGGAGAAGATCTTCGGCGCGGTGCACTTCTACTGCGCCTGGGCGATGATCGCGATCCTGCTGGCCCATGCCGGCGCGGCGATCCAGCACCACTTCGTCAAGCGCGACGAGGTGCTGCGCCGGATGACCTGGCCGCGCCGCGGCTGAGCCCGAGCGCGCCGGCCCCGCGCGGCCGGCGCCGCCGTCCCTCCCCGACGCCCCGCCCCCCGCTCCAGATCACGCCGTGCTCACGCGATTCCGGCTGGACGCGGGGCGCGGGTTTGACGAGTCTGTGCGCCGCACCGTCGCGCGGAGAGGGAGATTGCGCGCATGCGCCCTGACGCCCCCAACACCCCGGTCCGGTCCGCGCGCTCGGCCGCGCGGGCGCTGGCCCTGCTCGCCGCCCTGGGCGGGAGCCTCGCCTGGGCCGCGCCCGCCGCGGCCTATCGGTGGGAGATGGACCGCTCCCACAGCCAGGTGAAGTTCGCGGTCGACCACCTGGGCTACTCGCTGGTCCACGGCTGGTTCCGCGAGTTCGACGCCGACATCGACCTCGACCCCGACGCGGTCGAGCGCGCCAGCGTCAGCTTCCGCATCCGCGCCGACAGCGTCGACACCAACTGGGAGGGACGCGACCGCTACCTGCGCGGCCCCGACTTCCTCGACGCCGAGGCGCATCCGGTGATCTCCTTCGTCTCGACGCGGGTGCGGCTGGTCTCGGCCGAGGTCGCCGACATCACCGGCGACCTGACGATCAACGGCGTCACCCGCAGCGAGACCCTGCGCGCGGCGCTGAACAAGTACGGCCCCTCGGCGCTGGCCGGCGGCGAGGTGGTGGCCGGCTTCACCATTTCCGGCGAGATCGACCGCACCGCCTATGGCGTCAGCTTCGCCGCCCCCCATGTCGGCAAGGACGTCGAGATCCGCGTCGACCTCGAGATCAGCCCCCGACCCTGACGCCGGGCCCGATCCGGCGACGGCCCCCGGCCGCCGCGCGCGAGTTGACAGCTGTCAACTCGCGCGCGGCGCGTTTGATCACGGTTTCGTGAACGCCGGGCCCGCTCCCTTCTCCTGCCCCGGCGGAACCAACGCTCAGAACCCGGGCGCCGGAGGGCGCCGCCCTCGACGGCCGCCCGGGACCGCCTTGCAGGAGATCCCAAGATGCGTTCGATCCGCTCCTTCCTGTCCGCGGCCGCGCTCGCCTCCCCGGCGGTCCTGGCCTCCGACCTGCCCGCCGCCGCCGAGCCCTGGATCATGGACCGCGAGAAGACCGCGGTGACCTTCTCGCTCGAGCACATCGGCTTCTCGCTGGTCGAGGGGCGGTTCCGCGACTTCGACGCGGCCATCGACTTCGACCCGGTGGCGCAGACCGCCTCCTCGGTCAGCTTCAGCATCGCCGCGAAGTCGATCGACACCGACTGGGGCGCGCGGGACGACTTCATCCGCGGCGACGACATGCTCGACGTCGAGGCGCATCCGCGGATCACCTTCGTCTCCTCCGACGTGCGGATGCTGTCGGACACCGAGGCGACGGTCACCGGCCTCGTCACCATCAAGGGCGTCAGCCGGGAGGAGACCTTCGACGTGGTCCTCAACGGCATGAGCCCCTCGACCGAGGACCCCGGCGTCACGCTCGCCGCCTTCACCGTGACCGGGGAGGTCGACCGCTCCGACTACGGGGTCAGCGCCTTCGCGCCGGCGGTGGCGACCACCATGGCGCTGCGGGTGGACATCGCGGCCCGTTCCCCCGGCCGCTGATCCGCCCGCGGCGTCGCCCGCGCGTCCGGCCCCCCACGGACGCGCGGGCCTTTTCCGCCTTCCCCCGCACCCGGAGCCCGAGATGAGCCTGCGAAACCGCGCCCACGGCTGGGGCTGGCCCGCGCGCCTGCTGCACTGGTCGAGCGCCGCCGTGATCCTGTTCCTGCTGGGGCTGGGGGTCTGGATGACCCGCTTCGTGCCGGACGTCTTCCAGCAGTTCGCGCTGTTCCAGCTGCACAAGAGCTGGGGCTTCGTCGCCTTCGCGCTGGCGCTGGGGCGCATCGCCTGGCGTCTCGCCAATCCCTCCCCCCGGCCCGAGGCCGGGCCGGCCTGGCAGGAGGGCGCGCGCATCGGCGCCCATGCCGCCCTCTACGTCCTGACGCTGGCGCTGCCGCTGAGCGGGTGGCTGACGGCCTCGGCCTCGGACCTGCAGGAGCGCTACGGGATCCGGAACCGGGTCTTCGACCTCTTCGCCCTGCCCGATCCGGTGCAGCCCGGCGACGCGGAGCTGGCCGAGCTCTTCGGCCTGGTCCACGCCGGCTGCGCCTGGGCGCTGATCGTGGTGCTGGCGCTGCACGTGGGCGCCGCGCTCTCCCACCACCTCGTCCACAAGGACCGCACGCTGATGCGGATGATCGCCGGAAAATGACCCGCCACGCCGCCGCCTGCCTCGCAGCGCTCGTCCTCTGGGCGGGCGCGGCCCCCTGCGCCCGGGCCGGGACCTGGGCGATGGACCGCTCCCACAGCCAGGTGAAGTTCTCGGTCGACCACCTGGGCTACTCGCTGGTGCACGGCTGGTTCCGGGAGTTCGACGCGAGGATCGAGCTGGACCCGGACGCGGTCGAGCGCGCCGCGGTCAGCTTCACGATCCGCGCCGACAGCGTCGACACCGCCTGGGAGGGGCGCGACCGCTATCTGCGCGGTCCCGACTTCCTGGACGCCGAGGCGCATCCCGAGATCACCTTCACCTCCCATGAGGTGCGGCTGGTCGCCTCGGACGTGGCCGACATCACCGGCCGGCTGACGATCAACGGCGTGACCCGGACCGAGACGCTGCGCGCCCGGCTGAACCGCTACGGCCCCTCGGCGCTGGCCGGGGGGGAGCTGGTGGCGGGGTTCACGGTGACGGGAGAGATCGACCGCACCGCCTACGGCGTCAGCTTCGCGGCGCCCCATGTGGGCCGGACGGTCGAGATCCGCGTGGACCTGGAGGCGAGCCCGCGCTGAGGGCGGGCCCGCGCCGCCTTCAGGCGGCGCAGGCGGCGAGAGACCGGCCCGCGGCGCGCGCGGGCCGGCGGTCAGCTGCGCGCCTCGGCGGTCACCTGGGCGTCCTCGACGCGCAGGCGCGGGGGCGGGGCCAGGCGGGCCTGGGCCTGGACGGTCGCGTCCTCGACCGTCAGCCGCGGGCCCTGGGGGGCGCGGCGCAGCACCGCCCCCACCCGTGCGAACAGGCCGCGCAGCATGGTCAGACCACCACCAGCGCGTGCAGGCCCGAGGCGGTGGTGCCCGTCGCCTTCACCTGGCGCATGCCGCACAGGATCCAGCCGTTGTCGGGCGCCTCGACGTCGCGCTCGGCCCCGGCCTCGGAGACGAAGCGGACCCGGCCGCCGACCTCGACGTAGAGCGCCACCGCCACCTGCTCGAGCGGCGCGCCGTCGTTCGGCGTCACGGGAAGATAGTCGCGCGCGGGCCCGGAGAGGGCGAGGACGCGGTCGTCGAAGGGGTTCTGCATGGCGGTCTCCCGGCGCCGGCCCGGGACGGGCCCGGGGAGGGGCGCAGTCATGGCTCGGTTCAGGAAGGGACGCCGGCGGATCGGCTCCGCCCCGGCGCGCCGCCATCATGCAGGGGCTTTGGTTTAAATTCGATTGACGCCCGGGGCGTCAGCGCCGTCCGCGCGACCACTCCGCCCCGTCGCGCCCGCCGAGCCGGACGGCGAGGGAGACGGCCACGTAGACCGCGTAGCTGACCGGCGCGGCGGCGAGCAGGCGCAGGTGGTCGGCGCGGCGCATCGCGGCCTTGCCCTCGTTGGCCGCGAGCTCGGGGTGCAGGCGCTGCAGCTCCCGCATTCCTGCATCCTGGCGGCGGCGCACGCGCACCAGGCCCGCGAAGCCCTCGACCATCGGCCAGTCGTAGCCGGCGGGCAGCTCCAGGCGCTCGGCGGGCGCGAACCGCCAGCGCACGAAGGAATCGTCGGAGATGATCGCGGGGAAGTCGCCCCAGCGCGCCCGGCCGGCGGCGTTCACCGCGAAGAAGCCCGCGCCGGGGGCGGAGCCGGGGCGCATGAAGGGCAGGCGGGTCCACAGCTCGGCGTAGCGCCGCGTCACCCAGCTTTTCGCGCGGACCACCCGCAGGCGGCCGGCGACGTAGAGCGGCCCGGGCCGGGCCAGCGCCTTCGCCGTGGCGGCGAGCAGGTCGGGGTCCATCGTCACGTCGGCGTCGAGATAGGCCCGCGCCCCGGCGGTCGCGGCCGCGTCGCCGAGGTTGAGCGCGTGGGTCTTGCCGCCCCGGGGGATGTCCAGCACCTCCAGCCGCCAGCCCTTCGCGGCGAAGTCGGGGGCGAGCGCCCGGGCGCGGGCCACGGTGGCGTCGGTGCAGCCGTTGGCGGCGACGATCACCTCCAGCGCCCCCGGCCCCAGGCCGCGCTGGGCCAGCACCGCGGCGAGGCAGCGGCCGATGTGGTCTTCCTCGTCGTTGGCGGGGATGATGACGCCCAGCGCGGGCGCGGCGGCCGGTTCGGTCATGGGCGTTTCGGGAGCGTCCTGCGGGCGTCGGGGCTCCCGCCTGCCTAGAGGCGCCGCGACGTGCGGGCAAGCCGCCCGCGGCGCCGGCGCCCGCCGCGCGACCAATCGTCCGGAGCCGGCGCGCCGCCCGCAACACGCGCGCGCCGGGCCTGACCCCGGGCCTCCCGCGGGCCGCCGCGGGCGCGCCGCCGGAGGATCAGCCCCCCGCGGCGGTCATCTCGGCGAGGCGGCGCAGCAGCGCCTCGGCCTCGGGCGCGTTCCACTCGGCGTCGCCCTGCAGGCGGCCGATCTCGCGGCCCTGGGGGTCGAGGATCAGGGTCGTCGGCAGGCCCAGGATCCCCACCTCCCGCGGCAGCGCGTTGCGCTCGTCCGCGTAGGCCGGCAGCTCGTAAAGCATCTTCTCCTTGAGGAAATCCTTCGCCTTCGCGCGGCCGCCCGACTGCACGGCGACCGTGACCACCTGCGCGCCCGAGCCCTTCAGCGCCGCCTGCAGCTCGTTCAGCGCCGGCATCTCCTTCAGGCAGGGCGGGCACCAGGTGGCCCAGAGGTTGAGCACCGTCACCTTGCCCGCGAAATCGGCGACCGTGGCCGGCGCGCCGTTTGCGTTGACGAACTCCGCCTCGAGCGGATCGCCGAGCGACTCGCGCAGGGCGAACTTGGCCATGGCCCCGGTGCTCAGCCCGGCGATCTCCTGCCGCTGGGCGGGGGTCAGGCCCTCGCCCGCCGCCGCGGGGTTTGCAAAGATCGCGGCGGCGCCTATGACGAGCGCGACGAGACCGGCGAGGCGCATGGTTCTCTCCCCCAATTCCACGCGAGGACGAGGTCCCCGGATGAGCGACGACAAACCGACCCCCACCGCCGAAGCGACGGGCGCCAACGCGATGTGGGGCGGGCGCTTCGCCTCCGGCCCCGACGCGATCATGGAGGCGATCAACGCCTCGATCGGCTTCGACAAGCGGCTGGCCGCCCAGGATGTCGCAGGGTCCCGCGCCCATGCGGCCATGCTCGCCGCCCAAGGTATTATCACGGACGAAGACCGCGACCAGATCGACGCGGGCCTGCTCACCGTCTTGTCAGAGATCGATGCGGGGACCTTCCGGTTCTCGACCGCGCTGGAAGACATCCACATGAACGTGGAGAACCGCCTGCGCGAGCTGATCGGCCCGGCGGCGGGGCGCCTGCACACCGCCCGCTCGCGCAACGACCAGGTGGCGCTCGATTTCCGCATGTGGGTCCGCGACCAGGCCGACGCCGCCGTGACGGGCCTGACCGCCCTGATCGAGGCGCTGCTCGGCCAGGCCGAGGCCGGCGCCGACCTGCCGATGCCGGGCTTCACCCACCTGCAGACCGCCCAGCCCGTCACCTGGGGCCATCACATGATGGCCTATGTGGAGATGTTCGCCCGCGACCGCTCCCGCTTCGCGGACGCGCGGGCGCGGATGAACGAGTGCCCGCTGGGCGCCGCGGCGCTGGCCGGCACCGGCTTCCCGCTCGACCGGCACATGACGGCGAAGGCGCTGGGCTTCGACCGGCCGACGGCGAATTCGCTGGATACGGTGGCGGATCGCGACTTCGCGCTGGAGTTCCTGGCCGCGGCGTCGATCACCGGCACCCACCTGAGCCGCTTCGCGGAGGAGCTGGTGATCTGGTCCTCGGCGCAGTTCCGCTTCGTGCGGCTGTCGGACCGGTTCTCGACCGGCTCCTCGATCATGCCGCAGAAGCGCAACCCGGACGCGGCCGAGCTGGTCCGCGCCAAGGTCGGCCGGATCACCGGGGCCTTCGTGGGGCTGTCGACGGTCATGAAAGGCCTCGCCATGGCCTATTCCAAGGACATGCAGGAGGACAAGGAGCAGGCCTTCGACGCGGCCGACTCCCTGATGCTGGCGCTGGCGGCGATGGAGGGGATGGTGCGCGACATGCTCCCCCAGGCGCAGAACCTGCGCGCGGCGGCGGCCTCGGGCTTCTCCACGGCGACGGATCTCGCCGACTGGCTGGTGCGCGAGGCGGGGCTGCCGTTCCGCGACGCGCACCATGTGGTGGGGGCGCTGGTGAAGCTCGCCGAGGACACCCACCGCGACCTGCCCGACCTGTCGCTGGTCGAGATGCAGGCGGTGAACCCTGCGATCACCGCGGACGTATTCAATGTGCTGACGGTGGAGGCTTCGGTCGCCTCGCGCACCTCCTACGGCGGGACCGCGCCCGCCAACGTCCGCGCCCAGGCCGCCGCCTGGCGCGAGCGTCTCGCCGCGGAAAAGACTGCGTAAAAAAGATCGACCCCCGGCGCCGGAGCGGCGACAATCGCCGCCGGGTGGGGGCATCGCTGGGGAGTGATGGGAATGCGTATTCCACAACCGCGGGCCGTCGCCCGCATTCTGCCCTCGGGCGCGCCGGGCGTGGCGATGCTGGCGGTCCTCGCCGCCGTCGCCGTCGCCGGCTGCGCGCGCAAGGGCGATCCGGTCCCGCCGGCCGACGCGGTGCGCAGCGATGCGCCCCAGCTGATCGCGCCGGGCGAGGTCACGCGGCCGATCCAAGACCTCCAGGATTTCTGAGATGGGACGTCTTGGGATTCTCTGGCTGCTCCTGGCCGTGGCCGGGGCGGTGTTTCCGATGCTGCACTTCAAGGCCTGGGCGGATGCGAACGGCTATTCCTGGTCCGGCCTGGTCGGGGCCTGGACGGTCAACGACGCCGCCACGGGCATGTTGTGGGACCTCGGCATCGCCGCGGTGACGGTCAGCCTCGCGACGCTGGCCCATGTCTTCGCGCGCCGCGACTGGGCGAGCCTGGTGTGCCTGCCCGTCACCTGGGGCATCGGCGTCAGCGCCGGCCTGCCGCTGTTCCTGTGGTTCCTGACGCGCAAGCCGCGCCAGGCGATCAAGGCCCGCGACGAGAAGTGGTGAGACCGACGCCCGCAAGAAGCGCGAAGGCCGGCCCCGGGGGGCCGGCCTTCGTCGTTTCCGGGCCCCGGGCGCTCAGGCGCTGAGGCCGCCCCGCATGGTCGGGATGTCGAGGGCCGCGAAGCCGTAGTGGCGCAGCCAGCGCAGGTCGCTGTCGAAGAAGGCGCGCAGGTCGGGGATGCCGTATTTCAGCATCGCGATCCGGTCGATCCCCATGCCGAAGGCGAAGCCCTGCCACTGGCTGGGGTCGATGCCGCCGTATTCCAGCACCTTGGGGTGCACCATGCCCGAGCCCAGCACCTCGAGCCAGCCGTCGCCCTCGCCGACCTTCAGCTGTCCGTCGACCCAGGAGCAGCGGATGTCGACCTCGGCCGACGGCTCGGTGAACGGGAAGTGCGAGGCGCGGAACCGGGTCTCGACGCCGTCGACCTCGAAGAAGGCGGCGAAGAACTCCTCCAGCACCCACTTGAGGTTCGCCATCGAGATGTCGCGGTCGATCGCGAGCCCCTCGACCTGGTGGAACATCGGCGTGTGGGTCTGGTCGAAGTCCGAGCGATAGACCCGGCCCGGGGCGATGATGCGCAGCGGCGCGCCCTCGGCCTGCATGGTGCGGATCTGCACCGGGGAGGTGTGGGTGCGCAGGACATGCGGGTCGCCGCCGTCGGCGCGGGCCATGTAGAACGTGTCCATCTCGGCGCGGGCCGGATGGTGGCCGGGGATGTTGAGCGCGTCGAAATTGTACCACGCCGTCTCGATCTGGGGGCCTTCGGCCACGCCGAAGCCCATGTCGGCGAAGATCGCGGCGACCTCCTCGGTGACCTGGGAGACGGGGTGGATGGCGCCGCGGCGCGAGGGCCGCGGGGCGAGGGTCACGTCCAGCCACTCCGCCCGCAGCCGCTCGGCCAGGGCGGCGTCGGCCAGCGAGGCGCGGCGCGCGGCCAGCGCCGAGTTCAGCTCGTCCTTCAGCGCGTTCAGCGCGGGGCCGGCGGTCTGGCGCTGCTCGGGCGTCATCTTGCCCAGCTCGCGCATCTTCAGGCTGACCTCGCCCTTCTTGCCCAGCGCGCCGACGCGCACCGTCTCGAGCGCGGACTCGTCCGCGGCCTCGGCGATGCGGGCGAACCACTGGGCGCGCAGCCCCTCGAGCTCCGCCGCGCCGCCCTGCCCGTAGTCGTCCTGGCCGTCCATGCCGTCCTCCGCACCGCGGCGCGCCTCGCCCGCGCCGGTGCGCGGGAGGCGGGCCGCCTCGCCTGGAAATCCGTGCTCGGGCGATAGCCAGCGCGGGACGCGAACGCAAGGGCCGCGACCGCGCGGGCGCGCGCCTCACGTCGCCGCGTGCAACCGCGAGACGAGTCACGCATCTGCGAACAGTCGGGTGCGAATGACGGTTGCCTGAACGGATCGGTTCATGTATGGTTCATTTCACATTCAGGGTTCAATTGAACGGACCTTGAATATCCGGGCGGGGGGCCGTCCGGACGACACGCGACGTTACGGTTAGATGGAAACTCGGCGCGGCTGGGGAGCTTAGCGCCGGATTCTTGGGGTCAAAACATGCTGAGCACTCGCTCGCAAAGCGCAGCTGGGGTTGCGCTTGCGTTAGCCGTCGCTTTTGCGTCCGGTCAGGAGGCCCGTGCGGCCGTCTGGGACGTGAACGCGCTTCTCAACGAATTCAACGCCGTCGTTCTCGAGGACGTCGACCTGGGCAACCAGCATGTCGACGGTCGGGTCTATGTCGGCCGGAACCTGACCGGCGGCAACGGATCGGTGTATCTCAACGGCGGCGGCGCGCCGGCGTCGAGCTTCGCCGCGCTCTACGTCGTCGGCGACGTGACCGGCAGCGTGAAGGTCGAGCAGGGCGGCGCCGCCCAGGTCGGCGGCAACGTCTCGGGGATGAACTACCAGAACGCCAACAACGCCTCGCTGGCGGTGGGCGGGACCCTGAGCAACGTGCGCTTCGGCAACAACAACACGGCCTGGGTCGGCGGCTCGGCCAGCGGCGTGAACATGGAGGCGGGCTCGCGGCTCGAGGTCGGGGGAAACCTGACCAACAGCACCATCGCCAACACCGCCGCCACCGTCGCCGGCACGGTCAGCAACTCGACGATCCGCAACACCGCCTCGGTGAGCTACGGCGCGATCTCGGCCTCGCCGCTGTCGATCCCGGACCTGGGCGAGATCAGCGACCTGATGCACCAGACCGCCGAGGACCTGGCGGGGCTGGCGCAGACCTCGACGATGACCACCGACGGCTCGACCACCACCTTCGCCTCGTCGGCGTCGGGCGGGACCTCGGTGTTCTCGATCTCGGGGGCGGATTTCAACGCGCTGCAGAACATCAAGTTCGTGCTGCAGCCCGACGAGACGCTGATCATCAACGTGCAGGCCGACGGCATGGCGCTGACCCGCGGCCAGTCGGGCAACATGACCGGGACCAGCGCCTCCACCGCCTCGCAGGTGCTGTGGAACTTCATCGGGGCGTCGAGCCTCTACACCGCCAACGCGCTGTTCGGCACGATCTTCGCGCCCGACGCGCATGTCACCGCGGGCGCCGGCTCGAACGAGGGCACGGTGGTGGCGCGCCGCCTGACCCTGACCAACGGCGAGATCCACCAGCAGGGCTGGAAGGGCGGGCTGGCGTTCGACACGCCCTCCGCCCCGCCGACGCCCACGCCGATCCCCGCCGCCCTGCCGATGCTGGCCGGCGGCCTCGGGGCGCTGGCGGCGCTGGCGCGCCGGCGCCGGGCGGCCTGAGGGCTCAGGCCCCCGGGGCCGCGGCCTCGATCCGGCGGCGCAGTTCGGCCTGCGCCGCCGCGTCGATGGGAAACCGCCAGACCAGCCCCACCGCCACGAGCTTCAGGACCACCGGCGCCCCGGCGTAGAGGAGCGAGAGCGTCAGCAGCGCGCCCGGCGCGTTCGTCTCCGCCGCCGCGTCGAAGCCCGCGAGGTCGAGCGCGAGGAAGGCGAGCCCCCCCGCCAGCGCCTGCGCGGCCTTGGTTGCCACCGACCACACCGCGAAATAGGCGCCGGCCCGGCTCTCCCCCCCTTCGGCCGCATCGGCGTCGACCACGTCGGCCTGGATCGCGGGCGGCAGCGACAAGTCCGCCCCCAGCGCCACCCCCGACAGCACGCAGACCCCGACGAAGAGCCACAGGTCCCCCGGCCCCAGGAAGGGGACCAGCGCGAAGATCGCGCAGGCCCACAGCATCGCGCCCCCCCAGACCCGATGCTTGGCGCGCCGGTTCGACAGCCGCGACCACAGCGGCATCCCCGCCACCGCCGCGAGGAAATAGACCGCGAGCAGGGTCCCCGCATGCTCCGGCGCCCCCAGGACGTGGGAGACGAAGAACAGGAACAGCGAGGCCGGCAGCGCGTTCGCCGCCCCGTTCGCCAGCCATGCCGCCAGCAGCCGCAGGAACGGGCCGTTGCGGGCGGCGCGGCTCAGCGCCTCGCGCCAGGGCAGGCGGCGGGTGGAGGGGTCGGGCGCCTCGGGCGTCGCCCACAGCGCCCAGGCGAAGGCGGGCGGCAGCAGCGCCGCCAGCAGGATCATCACGTTGCGCAGCCCCTCGGCCGGCCCGTCGGCGGCGGCGTAGGCGACCGCGGCGCCGAGCATCCCCGCCACTCCCGCCGCCTCCCGCCAGGCGGAGACGCGCACCCGCCCCGCGTAGTCGGGCGAGAGCTCCGCCCCCCAGGCGAGATACGGCGTCAGCGCCAGCGTCCAGGCGAGGGTCAGCGCGGTCAGCCAGACGCCGGCATGGAGCGCGGTCGGCGTCTCGGGCGGCAGCAGCAGCATCCCGGCGGCGAACAGGATCAGCGGGCCGGCCAGCGCCATCCACGGCCGGCGGCGGCCGAATCGCCCGGCGATCCCGGCCGGCGTGCGGTCGGACATCACCCCGACCACCGGGTCCGAGATCCCGTCGAGCAGCCGGGCCGCGAGCATGAACGCGCCCAGCGCCCCCAGGTCCGCGCCCAGCGCCGCGTAGGCGGGCAGCACGTAGACGTAGACCGGGAAATGCAGCGCCCCCAGCGGCGCCATCGGGGCGGCGTAGGCCGCGAGGATGCGGGCGGGGGGCCAGGTCATGCCGTCCTCCGCCCGCCCGGCGTCGCGGTCAGGTCGGCTCGATCACCACCCGGTCCCAGGCGCGGCGGGCGAGCTCGCCCAGCAGGCCCACGCCCACGGCGGCCAGCAGCGAGGGGATCGCCGCCGGCGAGGCGACCAGCAGCTCGCCCATCTCCACCGCCTTCTTGATCAGGTGCATGAACAGCGCCTCGGCGGTGGCGAAATGGCTGAAGCCGTAGGCCGCCACCACCGACCGCGCCCCCGCGGCGAGCGAGAACAGCACCCCCGCCGCCACGGCCGAGACCAGCGCCGCGCGCACCGTCGAGCCCAGTCCCCGGCCCAGATGCGCGCCCAGCCACTTCCAGCCCGCGATCGCCCCGCAGGCGCCCAGCGCCATGTAGATCTCGCCGGGGTCGTGGATCTCTTCCAGCGGGACGAAGCGGAAGTGCAGCGCGGCCATGCCCGCGGCCGCGGCCCCGAACAGCAGGGCCGTCACCACGCGGGCCGTCGAATACCGCTGGCGGGCATGAAGCGGCCCGCCGCCGGGCGAGGCCGGTCCGTTCAGTCTGCTCACGCGCTCGCTCCCCGAGCTGCCGGATACGCACCACGGCCCGGAGCATGCCGGGGCCATGGCGCCGACGCAAGATCGCGCCCGCGCCGCGCCGCGCTGGCGAAGGGCGGGCAGGCGAAGGGCGGGCTGGGCCGCCGGCGCTCAGGCGGTCCGGCGCAGCGTGACCTGGGTGACGTCCGTGGTGCCGGCCAGGAAGCAGGCCGCGCAGGAGGCGAGGTAGAAGTTCCACATCCGCCGGAAGCGCTCGTCGAAGCCCATCGGCGCGATGTCGGTCCAGGCGTCCTCGAACCGGTCGCGCCAGCGGCGCAGGGTCTCGGAGTAGCTGTCCCCGAACTCGATCGAGCCCGCGATCTCCAGCCCCGCGCGCCGCGTCTGCTCGGCCAGCGCCGAGGGGCTGGGCAGCATGCCGCCGGGGAAGATGTACTTCTGCACGAAGTCCACGCCGCGACGGTAGCCGTCGAACAGCCGGTCGTGGATGGTGATGATCTGCAGGGAGGCGCGGGCGTCCGGCTTCAGCCGGTCGCGCAGGGCCTCGAAATAGACCGGCCAGTACTGCTCGCCCACCGCCTCGAACATCTCGATCGAGGCGACGCCGTCGTAGATCCCCCGCTCGTCGCGGTAGTCGCGGATCACCACCTCGACCCGGTCGGCGAGGCCGGCGTCGAAGATCCGCCGCCGGGCGAAGTCGTGCTGGGCCTGGGAGATGGTCAGCGCGGTGACCTTCAGACCCCGCTCGCCGGCCGCGTATTCCGCAAAGCCCCCCCAGCCGCATCCGATCTCGAGCACATGCCCCCCCTCCGGCGCGCCGATGGCGTCGCAGATGGCGGCGTACTTGTTGCGCTGGGCGGCCTCCAGGCTCTCCTGCATGCCCGAGAACAGGGCCGAGGAGTAGGTCATGCTGTCGTCCAGCCAGCGCGAGTAGAACGGGTTCCCCAGGTCGTAATGGGCGGCGATGTTGCGCTTCGAGCCGGTCTTGGTGTTGCGGTTCATCCAGTGCCGCAGCCGGGCGACCATGCGCACCAGGCCCGCGCCGGCGAAGGGGCGCGCGATGATCTCGTTGTTGATCAGCGCCACGTCCAGCACCGCCTGCAGGTCCGGGCTGTCCCAGGCGCCGTCCATGTAGGCCTCGGCGAAGCCCATCTCCCCGTCGCGGATCAGGCGCGAGAACACCGACGGGTCGCGCACCAGCACCACCCCGTTCGGGCCGGGCTTCTCGCCCTTCGCCTCGAAGCTGCGCCCGTCGGGGAGCACGAAGGTGAAGCTCCCCGTCTCGATCCGGCTCACCACGTCGAAGACCGAGGCGAACCAGCGCGGCAGCGCCTGCTGCCCTTTCGTGGTGCTGAGCAATTCGGTCATGCGGCGGCCCTCCGATCATCCTGCCCCTCACGTCAAAAGTTAGCGGGCCAGGCGCGGATCCGGCAACGTTTCCGTCGCCGAAACGGGCCCGGAATCGCCCTTCGGGCCCCGATACCGGCGGAAAGGGGCGCCTTTCAGCCACAGCCGCAGCGCCTGCCAGTGAATCGCGGCCATCACCTGCATCGGCAGGAAGGGCGCCGCCAGCGCCAGCCGGGCCAGCGTCGCGTCGCTCAGCGGGCGCCGCGCGCCGTTCTGCGTGGCGATCAGCAGGTCCCCCGCGGCGTCCCCCTGCTTGATGCGGACCGCGAGCCGCTCCCCCGGCTCGGCGAGGTCGAAGCGGTAGGTCTGGTCCATCCCGATGAAGGGCGAGACGAACATCTCCTTGACCTGGGAATGCCGCCGCGGGCCCTCCCCCTCGGCCGAGAGCACGTAGGGGACCTGGTCGCCGAACGTGTTCTTCACCTCGTAGAGCACGGTCTCCAGCCGGCCGTCCGCGTCCTCGCAGAAATAGACCGACAGCGGGTTGAACACCCAGCCCAGGAACCGCGGCATCGCCAGCAGCCGGATGCGGGCCGGGCGGGGGCGTCCGGCCTCGGCCAGCCGCGCCTCGACCCAGGGGCGCAGGGGCGAGCCGTCGCGCGGCCCGTGGTCGGCGTCGTGATGGCTGAGCAGGTTGAAGCGGTTGGCGGAGAACAGGCGCAGCGCCGCCCCCGTCTCGGCCAGCCGGTCCACGTCCAGCAGCAGCGTCCACAGCGCGTAGCGGAAGCGGTGCGCCTTCGGGCGAAGGCGCATGTGCATCACGTGCCCCTCGTAGGCGCAGCCCTGCTCGGGCGGGAGGGGCGGCCTGCGGCTCATTCCGCCGCCGTCGCCGCGAACCGGTCGGGCATCGCCGCTCCGGTCTCGCGCGCCCAGGCGGGCCGCGCGCCCAGCGCCATGGCGGCGCGCAGGCCCGAGCGCAGGCCGTCCTCGTGGAAGCCCCAGCCCAGCCAGGCGCCGGCGTGCCAGAGGCCGCCGCGGCCCTGCACCGCGTCCATCCCCGCCTGCGCCTCGAAGGCCGCCCCGTCGTAGAGGGGATGGGCGTAGGTGAACTCCCCGTGCACGGCGTAGGGGTCCGGCTCCACCCCCGGGTTCAGCGACACGAACAGCGGCGCCTGCGCCGGCAGCCCCTGCAGGCGGTTCATCCAGTAGGAGACCTCGGCCGGCCGCTCGGCGTCCGCCGCGGCGCCCTGGCTGAGGAAGTTCCACGACGACCACACCTTGCGCCGCCGCGGCATCAGCGCGGGGTCGGAGTGCAGGACCGCCCGGTTCTGCGTGTAGCGGATCGCCGAGAGCCGCGCGCGCTCCTCCGCGTCGGCGTCCGCCATCAGCCCCAGCGAGACGTCCGAGTGCGTGGCCAGCACCACCTGGTCGAAGCGCCCCTCCGAGCCGTCGTCGAAGCGGATGCGAACGCCCTCGGGCCCGCGCGTGATCTCCTGCGCGCCCACCCCCAGCGAGGCCCGCGGCCCCAGCGCCTGCACCAGCCGGCGCACATACTCGCGCGAGCCGCCGTCGACCGTGCGCCAGCGTTGCGCAGGGTCGAGGCCGGTCATCAGGTCGTGGTTGCGGAAGAAGGCCACGAAGCTCGAGGCCGGGAAGTCCAGCATCTGCGCGGTCGAGGTCGACCAGATCGCGCCCCCCATCGGCAGCACGAAGCGGTCGCGGAACGCCTCGGAATAGCCGCGCGCGATCAGCCAGTCGCCCAGGCTCACGCCCTCCAGCGCCCCGCCCTCCAGCTCCTCGGCCGCCGAGCGGTTGAAGCGCAGGATCTCGAGCAGCATCCGGATGTGGCGGGGGTTGGCGCAGTTGGCGGGCTGGGCGAACAGCCGCGCGAGGTCGTCGCAGGCGTATTCGTAGGCCCCGCCCTTCAGCGAGAAGCCGAAGCTCATGTCCGACCACTTGGTCGGCACGTCCAGATGCTCGAAGAGCGCGGTGAGGTTGGGGTAGTTGCGCCGGTTGTAGACGATGAAGCCGGTGTCGACGGCGATGGGGCCGGACAGGCCGAAGCGCTCTCCCGGCGCCTCGACGGTGTTGGCGTGGCCGCCGAAACGCTGGTCCCGCTCGAACAGGTGGACGTCGTGGCGCTCCGCGAGGGCGAGCGCCGCGCCCAGGCCCGAGATGCCGGCGCCGATGACCGCGATCTTCATACGTCTCTCCGTCTCGCCGGCGGGGGCCGGCCGGTTGGCAGGGGGCGCGGGGCCGTCAGGCCGCGTCGCGCCGGGATTTCCAGTCCTGATAGGCGTCGAGCGCCTGCTGTCGGCCTTCCTTGAGGCCGACGATCGGCTTGTCGGGGTAGCGGTCGCCCGGGCTCAGGCCCCAGGCGCGCGGGGCGGCCTCGAAGAAGGCCAGCGCGTCGGCATGGGGCTTCGCGCGTCCCTCGGCGATGAAGCGGTCGCGGTAGACGCCGTCGGGGTCGAACTTCTCGGCCTGGGTCTGCGGGTTGAAGACCCGGAAATAGGGAGCGGCGTCGGGGCCCGAGCCCGCCACCCACTGCCAGCCCAGCGCGTTCGAGGCCGGGTCCCAGTCCACCAGCGTGTCGCGGAACCAGGCCTCGCCGACCTTCCAGTGCACCAGCATGTGCTTGGTCAGGTAGTTCGCGGCGATCATGCGGAAGCGGTTGTGCATCCGCCCGGTGACGAATAGCTCGCGCATCGCGGCGTCGACGGCCTCGATCCCGGTGCGGCCGCGCCGCCAGGCCTCGGCCGCCTCGCCGTCCTCGCGCCAGGGGAAGGCGCTCCATTCCGGGCGCCAGTTGTCGGTGGCCATCTCGGGCGAGTGGTGGAGGAGGTGATAGGCGAATTCGCGCCACACCAGCTCCTGCAGGAACTTCTGGGCCGGTTTCGCCACCGCCCCCTGCCGGCGCGGCTGGGTCGCGGCCCAGATCTGGCGGGGCGAGATCTCGCCGACCGCGAGGTGGTGGGAGAGGCCGGAGGTCGCCTCCCGGTCCGGGCGGTCGCGCTCCTCGGCATAGGCGCGCAGGTCCTCCTCGAGGAAGGCGGCGAGGCGCTGGAGCGCGGCGCGCTCCCCGATCTCCACCCGCTCGGCCAGCACCGGGGCGCCGCGGCGCATGTCGGCGGCCATGCCCCAGGCGTCGAGCGCGTCGGAGGCGGGCCAGCCCTGCGGCGAGGGCCAGCGGGAGGGGGCGGCGATCGGCTCGTGCACCACCCGCTCGGCCACCGCGCGCCAGTAGGGGGTGTAGACCTTGTAGGGGCCGCCCTGCCCGGTCTCGACCGTCCAGGGCTCGTGCAGGAGGGCGCCGTTGAAGCTCCGCGCCTCCAGCCCGTCGGAGCGGAGCGCGGATTTCACGGCCTCGTCCCGCGCGCGCGCCGGGCCGTCGTAGAGCCGGTTCCACAGGACCGCGTCGGCGCCGGTCTCCTTCGCCAGGTCGCGCAGCACGTCGAGCGCCGCGCCCCGGCGCAGGATCAGGCGGGCGCCCAGACCCTCGAGATCGCGGGCCAGCGCGCGCAACGAGCCTTCCATCCGCCAGCGGTGGGCGGCGCCCGTCGCCTCGGCCACGGGATCGAGGATCCAGACCGGGATCACCGGGCCGCCGCGCTCGATCGCGGCATGAAGCGCGGGGTTGTCGGCCAGCCGCAGATCGCGGCGCAGCCAGAGCAGGGCGGGGGATATGTCGTTCGCGGCGGGCATGTCGTTTGCAGTTACGCGCGCCGCGGCGATCGGGTTCACTTTTCAGGCGGTTTCCCGGGAAACCTATCGTGACCCCTGAAGGCTGGCCGGGCGCGCGCGCCGCCCTAGCGGCGGGCCGCGCCCCCGGCCCCGCGGCTCAGGCGAAGTAGTCGCGGATGATGCGGGCGTAGACCGCCTTCAGTCTCTCGATCTCGGCCACCGGCGCGCATTCGTCGGTCTGGTGCATGGTCAGGCCGGTCAGGCCGAACTCGGCCACCGGGCAATGCGCCTTCACGAAGCGCGCGTCCGAGGTGCCGCCGGAGGTGGAGAGCTCCGGCGTCCTGCCCGTCTCGGCCCGGATCGCGGAGGAGATCAGGTCCGAGAGCTCGCCCGGCGGGGTGATGAAGCTTTCGCCCGTCAGGCGGGTGGTCACGGCGATCTTCACGCCGCCGGCGGCGGCCTCGGCCTCGGCCGCCTCGCGCTCCAGCCACTCGATCAGCGAGGCGCCGGTGTGCAGGTCGTTGAAGCGGATGTTCACGACCGCCTTCGCCTCGCCGGGGATGACGTTGGCCGCGGGGTTGCCCGTCTCGATCGCCACCAGCGCCAGCGTCGAGGGCTGGAAATGCTCCGAGCCCCGGTCGAGCTCGTGGGCGGCCAGCTTCGCGGCCAGCGCGGCGAGCGGGGGCAGCGGGTTCAGCGCCTTGTGGGGATAGGCGCTGTGGCCCTGGCGGCCCGAGGCGGTGAGGGTGGCGGTGATCGCCCCGCGCCGGCCGATCTTGACCATGTCGCCGAAGGTCTCGCGGCTGGTGGGCTCGCCGACGAGGCAGTGGTCGACCTTTTCGCCCTCGCGCTCCATCCACTCCAGGATCGCGACGGTGCCGTCGGTGGAGGGGCCTTCCTCGTCCCCGGTGATCATCAGGGCGATCGAGCCGCGCACGCCCTGACGGGCGGCGTCGACGGCGGCCGCGGCGAAGGCGGCGACGCCCGATTTCATGTCGCAGGCGCCGCGGCCCCAGACCATGCCGTCCGCGATCTCGCCCGAGAACGGGGGCCGGGTCCAGCGGGCGGGGTCGCCGGTGGGCACCACGTCGGTATGGCCGTTGAAGCCCAGGCAGGGCCCCTGCTCGCCGAAGCGGGCGTAGAGGTTGGGGGTGCCGTTGCGGTCGATCCGGGTGCAGCGGAAGCCGGCCTCGGAGAGCAGCTCCTCCAGCAGCACCAGGGCGCCGCCCTCCTCGGGCGTCACCGAGGGGCATTTGACCAGGGCGGAGGTCAGGGCGACGGGATCGACGGGGTCGGACATAACGCGGAGGCTCCTGCGGTGGATCGCGGCCAAGGGACCGCAGCGCCGAGGGATTGGCAAGGCCCGCGCCCCGATCCGCCTCCCCCACGCGGCGCCCTGCCCGGCGCGCGGCCCCGGATCCGGCCGATGCCCCGGCCCTGGCCCTGGCCCCGCGCCCGCCTCCCGGCCTGAGGGCCTCCCCCCGGGCCGGCCCCGCGCAGCCGCGGCCCCGCCCTTCAGCCTGTCCGCGGGGCGGCTACGCCGGCCCGGTCGTCTCCAGCGGGCGGCGGGATTCGATCAGGCGGGCGATGGCCGAGGCGGCCCCGACCTCGTCCAGCGCGTGGCCGAGCGTCATCGAGACGCTGCTGAAGGCCACCCGGTCCCAGATCGCGATCCGCGCCATCGGGACCCGGCAGGCCAGCGGCGCGAGATCCTTCACGAAGTCGAAGAACGCCCGCTGCCGCCAGCGGGCGGAGCCGGCGCCCGACAGCTCGCCCGGCGCGGCGGAGGCGCCGAACTGGATCTCGGCGCTCTGCGTCGTCCAGCGGCCGCCGACGATGCCGGCGTCGAGGGCCTGACGCTCGAAGCTGGCGCAGAAGTCGAGGTACTTGCGGGTCGGGAAATGGGCCAGCGCCCGGTAGGCCGGCGCCTCCAGCGTCTGGGCGCGCCAGCGGTTGAAGTGCAGCTCGCCGTCGAGCGCCACCGCCATGTCGCCGTAGGCCAGCGTCCAGCCGCCGACATGGGTCCCCGGCGGCTCGTCCATTTTGCCGCCCAGCGCGCGGTAGACCTGCATCACCTGCTCGGCCAGCCCCTCGCGCACGAAGTCGGCGGGGCGGGGCAGCGGCAGCTCCGTCCCCGGGCCCGCGCCCCGCGAATGAAGCAGCGTCATCAGCTTCTCGGTGCGTTCGATCATCCGCGCGCCTCCCTTCGACCACCGGAAGGGATGCCGCGAGGGAGATTGAGATGGTTTTAACGACCCCCGCGAAGCCGCCGAATGACGCGCGCGTCAACCCTGATTTGCGGCCAGCCGGCGCCGCGCGGCGGGGGGCGGCGCGATCTCGGTGAAGGGCAGGCCCAGCCGCGCCTCGGCCTTCAGCACCACGAGGGCGGCGGCGCGGGCGTCCTCCTCGGCGTCGTGGTGGTGGAAGTCGAGCGAGAGGGCGCGCTTCAGATGCCCCAGCCCGTGGCCGCCGTTCCCCTTGAACTCCGGCCAGGCGGCGCGGGCGATGCGCACGCTGTCGAGCCAGAGCCACGCGGGCGGCTCCCGCCCCGCCAGCGCGCAGGCGGCGGCGACGGCGCGGCTGTCGAAGCCCGAGTGCTGGATCAGCGGCTGGCGGCCCAGCAGCGGGGCCAGCAGGTCGAGGGCTGCGGGAAACAGCGGCGCGCCGGCCACGTGCGCGCGCCCGATGCCGTGCAGCCAGGTGTTGGCGAAGGCCACGTCCGCGCCCGGGTCGACGAAGGTCGACCAGCTCTCGATCCCGCCGTCCTCGCGCACGCAGGCGAGGCCGATCTGGCAGATCGAGGAGACGGGCCCGCAGGCGGTCTCGACGTCCAGCGCCACGAAGCGGAAGCCGCCCTGCGGGGGCGGGCGGCGGGGCGCCTCGCCCGGGGGCGGGCGGCCGAAGCGGTCGCGCGCGCTCACCGGTTCAGTTCAGCAGGGGCCCGCGGCGACGGACGATGTCGAGCAGGCTCTCGTCCTCGTCGAGCTCCACGTCCTCGACGGTCTCGTCGTCGGGATCCGTCTCGGCGTCGTCGCGCGAGGCGTCGATCTGCACGGCCTTCGCGCCCCGCGCCTCGAGCAGCGAGACCAGCTCGACCAGCGCCGCCGAGGGCGCGGTGCCGAAGTCGACCGAGACCGCCCCCGTCGCGACCGAGGCCGAGTGCAGACGGTCGGCGGGGAAGGGATCGTCCTCGCCCTCGGGCTCGTGGACGTTGAACCAGCGTTCGAACCAGCCCTCCAGCGCGTCCTCGGGCAGGTCGCCGAGGTCGTGGTGGACCACCACGTCGTCCCAGCGCAGGCGGAACACGTGCAGGGTCAGGGCGCCCACGCGCTCGGCGAAGGCGGGCAGGTCCTGGCCGTGGGGGACCTCCATGGCGAAGTCCAGCGACACCGCCCGGTCGTCGGGCAGGCGCAGCACCAGGTCGAATCGGTAGAGGCCGCCGAGGAAGCCGGGATCCTCGAGATCCACGCCCACCTCGGACATGCCCTCGACGCCGGGCTCCACGGTCGCCTCGACCATGCCGGCGAAGAACGAGAGGTAGGTCTCGCGCGCGGCGGCGGCGAGGGAGGCGAGAGACGGGGCTTCGGTCATGAGGCGCATCCTCAAGGCTTCGGGCGGGCGGAGCAAGGGGCGCGGGGGACGCGGCCCGCCGCCTCAGTCGTAGAAGGGCTGGACCTGGGCGACGATCACCGCGTTCTCGGCGAGCGCCCGGGCCATCAGCTCGCGGTCGGTCTCGTGGATCTCCTCGCCGCGCTCCTCGCGTTCCTCGACCGTGCCCCAGCCGGTGACCTCGATCGGGGACATCTCGGCGGTCTTGAGCACGGCGACGGTCTCGCGCACGGCCTCGGGCTCGTCCACGCCGGAAGCGTAGCACAGCAGGGCCGCGCCCGTCGCGTCGGCAGGCAGGCCGTCGCCCTCGGCGCGGCCGACCTCGACCAGCAGGGTGAACACCTGCTGGGGGCGGGGGGCCCTGGCGGCCCCCTCCTTCGTCGGCTTGGTCATGGCGGCGGTCCTCGCTCGGGTGCGCTGGGACCGGCCCTATAGTCGATCGGCGCGGCGAGTCGAGCCCCGCCGGGGCTCAGGCGCCCCTGCGGCGGCGGCCCAGCGCGACGAGCCCCGCCAGACCCGCGCCCAGCATCAGCGCCGGCGCCGGCAGCGGGACCGGCGTGCCGAACGGGCCGAAGACGAACGTCTCGAAGCCGACGCCGCCGGCCCCGACCGACCCGACGTTGTCGTTGGGCGAAAGGAAGGTGTAGGTCTCCCCCGCGAGGAAGGTCAGCCCCGCGCCCAGGTCGTAGGGCCCGTCCGACAGGCCCGAGAGCAGCGCCGTCTCCGACACGCCCGGCCCGGTCACCGAGAAGCCGACGTTGTTGCTCGCGAAGCTCAGCGTGCCGCCGGTCCAGACGATGTCGGCGTCGAAGACCACCGTCCAGCTCATCCCCAGGCTGCCGCTGCCCAGCAGGAGGCCGGCGCCGGCGTTGAAGAAGTCGTTGGCGCCGGCTTCGACGATCGGGTTGGCGAAGACGGCGCCGACGCCGTCGTAGATCCCGCCCGACACGGTCCGCTCGCAGACCGTCTGACCGTCGCAGGCGTAGTCGGCGAAATCGAGCGTGGAGGGCCCGACGGGAAGGGCGGACGCCGGGGCGGCCAGAAGCGCCAGCGCCAGGCCGACGCACGGGATACGGAGGGAGAGCACGGGGACACCTCGATCTTCACACGCATGAACGAAGCGACCCTGCGTCGTTTCCGCCGCAGGGTCAATTCATTTTCAGTTCATGACGCAGCGGCGCCCTCGTGGACGACCGCCCGGCGGGGGCGCGCCCCCTCCGGCCGCGGTCGCCGGGCGATCAGTCGCGCAGCAGCTCGTTGATCGAGGTCTTCTTGCGGGTGCCCGCGTCGACCTGCTTGACGATCACCGCGCAGTAGAGGTTCGGCCCCGGCGAGCCGTCGCCCATCGGCTTGGAGGGCATCGAGCCCGCCACGACCACCGAATAGGGCGGCACCTCGCCCATGGTGACCTCGCCGGTGGCGCGGTTCACGATCTTGGTGGACTGGCCCAGGAACACGCCCATGCCCAGCACCGAGCCCTCGCGCACGATCACGCCCTCGACCACCTCGGAGCGGGCGCCGATGAAGCAGCCGTCCTCGATGATCGTGGGGGCGGCCTGCATCGGCTCCAGCACGCCGCCGATGCCGACGCCGCCCGAGAGGTGCACGCCCTTGCCGATCTGCGCGCACGATCCCACGGTCGCCCAGGTGTCGACCATCGTGCCCTCGTCGACATAGGCCCCGAGGTTCACGAAGGAGGGCATCAGCACCACGCCCGGCGCGATGTAGGCCGAGCGGCGCACCACGCAGTTGGGCACCGCGCGGAAGCCCGCGGTCTTCCAGGCGGCCGCATCCCAGCCGTCGAACTTGGAGGGGACCTTGTCCCACCAGCCCGAACCGCCGGGCCCGCCGGAGATCGGCGCCATGTCGGTCAGGCGGAAGGACAGCAGCACCGCCTTCTTCAGCCACTGGTTCACGACCCAGGTCCCGTCCGCGCCCTTCTGCGCCACCCGCGCGGTCCCGCCGTCGAGCAGGTCCAGCGCCGTCTCGATGGCGTCGCGGGTCTCGCCCCTGGTGGCGGAGGTGATGCCGTCGCGCGCCTCCCAGGCGGCTTCGACGGCTTTTTCGAGCTGAACGAGGTCGGGGGCGGTCATGGATGTCTCCTGCCGGGCGTCGCGTCTTTTCCGGCCGCAGGCTATAGAGGCGGGGACCGCGGGGCGCAATCGCCCCGCGCCCCCCGCAATCCCGGCCGCCCGACCGCGGGCGCCGGCCCGCCCGGAGATCCCTGCCCCCGATGCCCACGCCTCCCTCCAAGCGCCCGTCGCGCGACGACCGCCACTCGATCTTCCGCTCCGCGCAGGAGGACATCGCCTCGGCCGAGCGGCAGCCGCTGACCCCGCAGTCGGCCTCGCCCGCCTACCGGCTGTCGTTCCGCGACCTGGACTTCCTGAAGCGCGAGGACCTGCGCCCGGTCCGCCTGCAGCTCGAGCTGCTGAAGGCCGAGCTGCTGATGACCGAGGCGGGGGTGGACAGCACCGTCGTGTTCTTCGGCGGCGCCCGCATCCCCAGCCCCGAGAACGCCGGCGACGCCCGCACGCCCCTGCTCGGCGAGCTGTCGAAATACTATGAGGAAGCCCGCCGCTTCGCCGCCCGCTGCACCGAGGCCTCGATGGCCGCGGGGGGCCGGCGGCACGTGATCGTCACCGGCGGCGGCCCCGGCGTGATGGAGGCCGGCAACCGCGGCGCGATGGAGGCGGGCGGCCGCTCGATCGGGCTGGGCATCGTGCTGCCCCACGAGAGCGCGCCCAACGAATACGTGACGCCGGAGCTGAGCTTCAACTTCCACTACTTCGCCATCCGCAAGATGCACTTCCTGATGCGGGCGGAGGCGATCGCGGTGTTCCCCGGCGGCTTCGGCACGCTCGACGAGCTGTTCGAGGCGCTGACCCTGATCCAGACCAAGCGCATGGCGCCGGTCCCGATCCTGCTGTTCGGCGAGAGCTTCTGGCGCTCGATCATCGACTTCGAGGCGCTGGCGGCCTCGGGCACCATCTCCGACGCCGACCTGGAGCTGTTCCGCTTCGTGGAGACGGCGGAGGCGGCGTGGGAGGTGCTGTCGGGCCCCGTCGCCGAAGCCGAGGCCGAAGCCGCCGAGGCCGCGGCCGCGCGCAAGGCCGCCGACGAGCGGCGCGCGGGCGGCTGAGCCCGGCGGGGCGCGCGCTCTGCGAGGGCGCTTCGGTCTGCGGAAGGGGATCCCCCGGGGGGAAACCCGCCGGCATGTGGGGAACCTGCCGGCGGGCGCCTTGTGAAAGGCATTCCGTCCGGCCTCCGGGGAAGAGGAGGCGCGGACAGGCGACGGAGGCTCCGGGGGGTAAGGTGGAGCCGCCTTCGCCATGGCGGGCCTGAGAGAAGGGCCCGCCCGAAACGCGGCTTCCCTGGTGTTGGGAAGAGGGAAACCGCTTCCATCCGCAGGCCGGAGCGGGGACTCCGATCCACGGACGCGGGCTCCGCGTCCCGTTTGGGGGGGAGGACACGGACCCTGCTGCCACGACCGACCCCGGCACGGGAACGGCGGACGACTGCGCGTTTGCGGCCGGTACGCGACACCGACGAATTGACCGCTACGCTGTTACGCTGCGAAGCCGCCGAGCTGAGGACGGAAGACCCGCCGACCCGGTGGTTTCATTTGTTCAGCTTATGGTTGCGATTCCCGGGGCGCGCCAGTCCCGCGATCACGTGACATGCTGCAGCTGCGGCAAGGCCCGACGGGCCCGGAATGGTCCGGACATCAGGCCGGAACCAGCCCCAGCCCCGCCGCCCGCACCACGCAGGAGATCCGGTCGCGCACGTCGAGCTTGGAGAACAGGCGCCGCACATGGGTGTCGACCGTGTGCACCGAGCAGCCCAGGATCCCGGCGATGGCGGGGTTGGACTTGCCCTGCGCCATCCAGCCCAGCACCTCGCGCTCGCGCACGCTCAGCGTCGGCGCCGGCGGCAGGCGGGCGTCGAGCAGCCGGCACACGCACAGGTGCGCGGCCTGGAAGGCGGCCTGCAGCATCCGCAGCCGCTCGGGCGCGTGGCGGCCCTCGGCGTCGCCCTGCGGGTCCTGGCCGTCGTGGCCGAGGCCGACGTAGCCCTTGCGCTGGCGGGGGCCGAACGCCTGGATCGCCACCCCGTCGCCGCCGCCCGCGGCGCGGAAACGCTCCATGAAGGCATGCTCGGCCTGGGTCATCGGGCGCAGCGCGCCCGCGCGGCTCCAGCGGAAGGGATCGGTCTCGGCCATCGCGGTCCACGGCACCGGGTCGACGCGCGCGAGGTCCTCGGCCTGGTAGGCCGCGATCCACTCGGGATCGAAGCCGCTCGCGAAGCGCAGGCCCGAGACCTGGGGCGCGGCCGGATCGTGGTGGAGGTAGCTCAGCCGGACGAAGCCTTCCCCGCGCGCCAGCTCGAGGGCGGCGGTCCAGATCTCGTCGACCGTTCCGGCGGTTTCGGCCCGCTCCAGAAACCGCTGGAGGCGGGACGCGGAGGCGCTGTCGGTCATCGGCGGCGGTCCTCTGTGCCATGGCCCGGGTCGGGCCGGGTCGGCCGTCCGTCCTGGGGTCGACGGACGGCCTGCGGCGATGCACGCGACGCCTCTGGGGCTCGCCGCCTTACGCAACGCGTTTCGATGAGCCGAAACGGCTCGCGGTCGACCGTCGCCGGCCGTCCGGGAGGAGGGGGCCCGATCCCGGGCCTTGCTGTCAGGGACCGCTCCGCGCGGCCGCGGCGCCCACCGGCGCCCTGCGTCCCACGCGGGTCGCTTCGACGAGCCGGGACATAGTTAACGCCCACGTAAGGCGCAAGGTGAAACGAATAATTTTGACCATTTGGACAAGCAACCCGGGATTGCATCCGCCTCATGGCTGCCTCCCTTCCCCGCGTGCGGGACGGCGCGCGGCCGGCTCCCGGCGGGGGGCGGAGGCGATTCCCCACCATCGGCGCATTGCAGGCGGACCGCGCGACGCCTACGTTGCCCCCAACCGCGCCCGCCAGGGCGTCGACCCCGATCCGAAGGGAGAGGACATGACCGACGCGCGTCCCGCGGCGACCGGCCCGACGGAAGCTCCGCTGATCGACCCGTTCGCCCGCGCCATCACCTACCTGCGCGTCTCGGTGACCGACCGCTGCGACCTGCGCTGCGTCTACTGCATGGCCGAGAACATGACCTTCCTGCCCAAGAAGGATCTTCTCAGCCTGGAGGAGCTGGAGCGTCTGTGCTCCGCCTTCGTCGACCTCGGCGTGCGCAAGCTGCGCATCACCGGCGGCGAGCCGCTGGTGCGCCGGGACATCATGACCTTCTTCGAGGCGATGGGCCGGCGCATCGGCGACGGCCTGGACGAGCTGACGCTGACCACCAACGCCACCCAGCTCCGCCGCTTCGCCAAGCCCCTCTACGACTGCGGCGTGCGGCGGGTGAACGTCTCGCTCGACACGCTCGACGAGGGCAAGTTCCGCGAGATCACCCGCTGGGGCCGCTTCGCCCAGGTGCTCGACGGGCTGGATGCGGCGCAGGAGGCGGGGCTTCACGTCAAGATCAACGCCGTGGCGCTGAAGGGCGTGAACGACGACGAGATCCGCTCGATGACCCGCTGGTGCCACGACCGCGGCATGGACATCACCTTCATCGAGGTGATGCCGATGGGCGACATCGGCGGCGAGGAACGGCTCGACCAGTACATGCCCCTGACCGCCGTGCGCGAGGAGCTGGCCCGCGAGTTCACGCTCGAGGACATTCCCCTCTCCACCGGCGGCCCGGCCCGCTACGTGCGGGCGAAGGAGACCGGCGGCCGGGTGGGCTTCATCACCCCCCTGACCCACAATTTCTGCGAGAGCTGCAACCGCGTGCGCCTGACCTGCACCGGCCAGCTCTACATGTGCCTGGGCCAGGACGACGACGCCGACCTGCGCGCGGTGCTGCGCGAGAGCGCCGACGACGCCCCCGTGCGCCAGGCGATCCGCGAGGCGATCACCCGCAAGCCCAAGGGCCACGACTTCGACTATTCCCGCCGCGAGATCCGCGGCGAGGTCGGCCGGCACATGAGCGTCACCGGCGGCTGACGCCGGCGCGACGCGGTTGCCGACATGACCCTCGTACCGACCGTTCGCCGGCTCGTCGCCGCGCTGGCCCCGGCGCTGGCAGCCGTCTGCGCGGCCCTCGCCGCGCCCGTCTCCGCCACGCCGGTCTGCACGCTGGTGATCGACGCGGCCGACGGCGCCGCGCTGGTCGAGGAGGGCGACTGCCGCGCCCGCGCGACGCCCGCCTCGACCTTCAAGATCCCGCTCGCCGCGATGGGCTTCGAGGCGGGGCTGCTGGACAGCCCCCGCAGCCCGGTGATGGCCTTCCGCCCCGGCGACGCCGACTGGGGCGGCGAGGCCTGGCGGCGCGACACCGATCCCGCAGCCTGGATGCGCCATTCGGTGGTCTGGTACTCGCAGCGCATCACCCGCGTGCTGGGCGCCGAGACGCTGACCCGCCAGGCCCGCGCCTTCGGCTACGGCAACGCCGACTTCTCCGGCGACCCCGGCTTCGACAACGGGCTGGAGCGGGCCTGGATCGCCTCCTCCCTGCAGGTCTCCCCGCACGAGCAGGCGGCGTTCCTGCGCGCGCTGGTGCGTGACGCGCTGCCGATCTCGGCCGAGGCGATGCGCCTGACCCGCGCGATCGTCGAGACCCGGCAGGTCGACGGCTGGACCCTTCACGGCAAGACCGGCGGCGCCTTTCCCCGGCGCGCCGACCGCAGCTTCGACTATGCCCGCGGCTGGGGCTGGTATGTCGGCTGGGCCCAGCGGGGGGCCGAGACGCGGGTCTTCGCGGTCCTGACCCAGGCGACCGAGCGCACCGGCGTCTCGCCCGGCGTCGCCACCCGCGACGCGCTGCTGCGCCGCTGGCCGGAACTCGCCGCGGCCGGGCGGCCCTGAGGCGGCGGCCGGCGCCGGCGCCCGCGGCGCACACGCAAAGGGGCGGCCGCATCGCGCAGCCGCCCCTTTGGCTTGGGTCCCCGTCGGGGACCTCGTCATGCGCGCCCGCGGCTCACTTGTAGCCGGCGGCCTCGCGGGCCACGCCCTGCAGGCTGGAGCGGTGCAGGCCCATGTCGGCCAGCACGCGGTTGTCCAGCGCCTGCAGCTCGGCGAGCGTGCGGTGATACTCGCGCCAGCGGGCCAGGCGGACGCCGGCGAGCGAGACCATGCCGCGCAGGATCTGGCCCAGCGAGGGGGCGTCGGCGGGGGCGGAAGCCGCGCGGGAGGCGGCGAGGGGGGCGTCTGCGGTCAGAGCCATGTTCAGTTTCCTTTTCGGTCGAAAGCGGCCCGTTCGATCCACCGGCGTCGCGCCGGCGAGGCCGCCGTCTGTCGAGATTGGAAATTAGAGATGTGAAAGGTCAGGACAACGGACGTTTCGGCAACCCCGCCTTGTGCAGCGCACATACCGCAGCGCGGCGTAAATCGCGGCAGCGCAGCATACTAAGGTTTCAAAAAAATCGCTGGACGAACCCGCGCGGCGGCGCCAAGTCAGGGGCGTCATGCTTCCAGCTCCCTTCCGTCACCCCGCCTATCGCCGCTACATCGCCGCCAACTTCTTCGGAATGAACGGTAGCTGGATGCTGCGCGTGGCCATCGCGTGGCTGGCGTGGGAGCTGACGGGCTCGGCGGCGGTGACGGGCGTGGTCTCGTTCCTGACCTTCGCGCCCATCGTCTTCTCCGGTCCGTTCTTCGGCGTGCTCGCCGACCGCATCGACCCCAAGCGCGGGATCGTGGCGGCGCAGGCGACGCAGTGCCTGTTCGGCACGATCCTGTTCGGGCTGGCGCTGGCGGACGCGCTGTCGGCGCCGGTGCTGCTGGCCTCGGCGCTGGGGATGGGGCTGGCGGCCTCGGCCTACCACCCGTTCCGCATGGCGCTGCTGCCCCGGCTGGTCCCGCAGGAGGTGCTGGGCCAGGCGCTGGCGATCGGCGCGCTGAACTTCAACATGACCCGGATGCTGGGCCCCGCGCTGGGCGGCTGGCTGATCCATGCCTACGGCGCCGCGGGCGCGGTGGGCGTGGCGGCGGCGCTGTTCGTGCCCCAGGTCCTCGCCATCGCCTCGCTGGGCGCCTATCCCCCCGCCGCGGCCGAGCCCGACCCCGACGCCCGCCACGGGCTGGGCGGGGTGCTCGACCAGCTGGCCGAGGGCGCGCGCTACGCCATGGCCCAGCCGCTGGTGCGCGAGGCGGTTCTGATGAACGCGCTCTTCGCCGTCGCGGCGCGCGGCAGCCTCGAGCTGCTGCCAGTGGCGGCGGACGGGCTCTACAACCGCGGCGCGGGGGGCTTCGGCATCCTGACCGCGACCGCCGGCGCCGGCGCGGTGGTGGCCGCGGTCTACATGGCCCGCGGCGGGCAGACCGCCCATTCGCTGCGCGCCCGCGCCCGCTTCGCCACCGCGCTGGGGCTGCTGGGCACCGCGCTGCTGGGGCTGGTGGGCAGCTGGCCCGCGGCCATCGTCACCGTGGCGCTGATCGGCGCCTGCGGGACCATGGTCGGCGTCGCCAACCAGACCATCGCCCAGCTCTCCACGCCCGAGGGCAAGCGCGGGCGGGTGATGTCGCTGTGGCTGATCTCGGGGATCGGCGGCGCCTCGATCGGCTCGATCGGCATCGGCGCGCTGGCGGACCTGATCGGGCTGCAGCACGCGCTGGTGGTGACGGCGATCGCCATGGCCGCCCTCGCCCCCTTCGTCGCCTGGAACCTGCGGGGCCGCGAGACGGCGGCCGAGCCGCCGGCCCCCCCGCGCCCGGCGCCCGGCAAGGCGGGCGGCGGCGTCGGCCCGGCCGGCGCCCCGACCCCCGGCGCGGTCAAGCGCTGCGCGAACGCACCCAGTCGCGCCAGGCGGTGAACAGGCCCGCGGCGATCACGATCGTCGCGCCCAGCGCCATCGGCCAGTCCAGGTTCTCGCCGAAGATCAGGATCCCGACCGAGGTCGAGAGCACGATCTGCACGTATTGCACCGGCTGGGTGACCACCGCGTCCGCCGCCTCCAGCGCCTTGATGAAGAAGTAGTGCCCCGCCGCCCCGGTGACGCAGAGGATCCCCATCCAGATCCAGTCGACGGGCGCGAGCCAGGTCCACTGCCAGATGCCGAAGGCGGTGGCCACGATCAGCCCGCCGACGCCGGTGTAGAAGAAGCTGACCATGGCCGAGTCCCTGCGGCTCGCGAGCCGGGTCATCACGCCGTAGACGGCGATCCCGATGCTCGCCACCACCGCCAGCCAGATGTCGGAATCGAGCAGCCCCGGCCCGGGGCGCACGATGATCAGCACGCCCAGGAAGCCCACGCCGATGGCGGTCCAGCGCCGCCAGCCCACCGCCTCGCCCAGCACCGGCACCGAGAGGGCGGCGAGGATCAGCGGGTTCGCGGCGAACAGCGACATCGTCGCCGCCAGCCCCACCTTGGCGAAGGCGGTGATCGCCACCACCACCTGGGCGGCCAGCAGCCCCCCGCGCGCGAGCTGCAGCCACACGTTCGCCGAGGCGGCGGAGCGGGCGATCCCCCCCGGCGCGTTCAGCGCGCGCACCACCACGAAGGCCGCGAAGGCCCAGTAGCGGATCATCACCACGAAGACCGGCGGATAGTTCTCGGCCAGGTGCTTCGAGACGCCGTCCTGGGCCGCGAAGATGGTGACCGCGAGCAATGCGAAGCCGAGACCCTTGCGGGCGCTTTGGGGAACCATGGATCGTCCGATGAGGAAGGGTCGCGGAAACGGCCGCATCGCCCGGCCATACGATCCCCTTACAATCCGAGCCCGCCCCCGGCGTCAAGCGTTGCGCCGCAGCACGGGCGCGCAAGCCCGTCCGCCGTGGCGCGCATGGCGCGGAAGGAGGCGGCGGGAAGGGCCCGGGGGCGGCGCGCCGCGCCCCCGGGCCGATGCGTCCCGCGGGCGCCGCGCCGGTCAGCCGTCGGCTTCGTTCAGCAGCTCCGGCGGCAGGAAGGTGCGGTTCCAGGTCGGCGAGATCAGGATCTCGTTGATGCAGACATGGGCGGGGGATTCGGCGACGAACTTCACCGCCCGGCCCAGGTCCT
Organism: Albimonas pacifica; assembly: GCF_900113695.1. Taxonomy (GTDB): domain Bacteria; phylum Pseudomonadota; class Alphaproteobacteria; order Rhodobacterales; family Rhodobacteraceae; genus Albimonas; species Albimonas pacifica. The sequence continues at coordinate 241,534 of NZ_FOQH01000007.1, forward strand.
CGGACTGCAGCATCCGCGCGCGCACCGCCTCCGAAGGGGGGACGGGGCGCTTCTCCATGATCGGGGTGTTCACCTCGCCCGGCATGATCACGCACGACCGGATGCCGTTCGCCCCCTCCTCCATGTTGATCGAGTGGCTCAGCGCCACCACCCCGTGCTTGGAGGCGTTGTAGGCCGGCCCGGTGATCTTGGAGGCATGACGCCCCGCCCAGGAGCTGACCATGATGATCAGCCCGCCGCCGGCGGCGCGCATCTGCGCCATCACCGGGATGGTGCAGTTCATCACCCCGGTCAGGTTCACGTCGACCACCATGCGGAAGTCCTCGGCCGAGATCTCGCCCGAGTGGCGCTTGGGCACGTTCACGCCCGCGTTCGCCACCAGGATGTCGACGGGGCCGAACTCCGCCTCGATCGAGCGGGCGGCGGCCGCGCAGGCGGCGGCGTCGGAGACGTCGAGCGGAGCGACCTCGGCCAGCCCGCCGGCCGCCTCGATGTCGGCGGCCACCCGGTCGAGCTCGGCCTGCCGGCGCCCGGTCAGGATCACCCGGGCCCCCGACCCGGCCAGCGCCTTGGCCGAGGCCTCGCCGATGCCTCCGCCCGCGCCCGTCACCCAGGCGGTCTTTCCATCCAGCGCGCCCATCTCGTCCTCCCTCGATCCGTGGTCGTCGCAGCGAACCCTAGGGCGCCCCGCGCCGCGGCGCGAGGGGCAAGCGCCCCCGCGGCCGTTGACGCGGAGTCCCGCGGGAGGCCTGCGCCCAGCGCAACCCCGCCGCCCGCCGTTTCAGATGAAATCTTGATCCGGATCAAAGTGTTGCCCCGCCATCGGAGCCACACGGGCGGGGACGGCGCATCCCTGCGCCGACCCGAACGACCGGAGCGCCGACATGGCCCGCAAGAACACGATCGCCGCCGCCGCGGCCGCCGCCCTTCTCCTCGCCTCGCCCGCCGTGGCCGAGCCGCTGCTCGACCTCTCCTCCAACGGCGACTGGCTGATCCGCGTGCGCGGCCTGGCGGTGATCCCGAACGAGGACCTATCCGCCCAGGGCATCCCCGGCGCCGACGCCTCGATCGACGTCGACTACGTGCCCGAGCTCGACATCACCTATTTCTTCACGCCCAACATCGCCGCCGAGCTGATCCTGGCCACGACCAACCACGACGTCGCCGGCCGGGGCGCGCTGGGCGGGGCGGACATCGGCTCGGTCTGGCTGCTGCCGCCGACGCTGACGCTGCAGTATCACGTGACCCAGCTGGGCGAGTGGACCGGCTCCGAGGCGCTCGGCCGGCTGAAGCCCTACGTCGGCGCGGGCGTGAACTACACGATGTTCTACGACGCGAACCCGGGCCAGTTCGCCTCGATCGACTACGACAACGCCTTCGGCTTCGCGCTGCAGGCCGGGCTCGACTACGAGATCGCCGAGGGCGTCTATCTGAACGCGGACGTGAAATACGTGTTCCTCAACACCGACTGGACGATCAACAAGAACTCCGCCGCGCCGATCCGCGGCTCGGTGGACGTCAACCCGCTAATCGTGGGCCTGGGCGTGGGCGTGCGCTTCTGAGCGCCGGGCGCCTGAGCCGAGCGTTCAGCCCAGTCCCGCCGCCCGGTCCGCCTCGGCCCGGGCGGCCTGCCTTCCGGGGGGGACGTAAAGGCGGTTCCAGGTCGGCGAGATCAGGATCTCGTTCATGCAGACATGGGCCGGGCTCTCCAGCGCGAAGCGCACCGCGCGGGCGACGTCCTGGGGCTGGAGCATCCGGCTCCGCATCCCCGGCGTCGGCGCGTCGTCCTTGGCGGCCAGCAGGGGGGTCGAGACCTCCCCCGGCAGGATCGCGCAGGCGCGGATCCCGTTCGCCCCCTCCTCCATGTTCAGCGTGTGGCAGAAGGCCGAGACCGCCTGTTTCGAGGCGTTGTAGGCCGCCCCCGTGAAGGGCTGCACATGCCGCCCGGCCCAGGAGCAGATCACCGCCAGCGCGCCCCCGCCGCGCGACCGCATCCCGGGCAGCACGGCCAGCGCCGCGTTGATCACGCCGTTGGCGTTGACCGCCATCACCTGCGCGGCCTCGAGGGGGTCGAGCTCGGCCAGCGCACGCCTGCGGATGTTGATGCCGGCGGCGGCGGCCAGCCCCTCGACCGGGCCCAGCCGCGCCTGCGCCTGCGCCACGGCGGCGACGCAGGCGGCGGGGTCGGTCACGTCCAGCGGCAGGGCCAGCGCCTCGGCCCCCTGCGCCCGCAGCGCGGCGGCGCGGGCCTCGAGCGCCGGCGCGTCGCGGTCGCTCAGCGCCAGCCGCGCCCCCGCCCCGGCCAGCGACTCGGCGCAGGCGGCGCCGATGCCGCTCGCCGCCCCCGTGATCCAGATCACCCGTCCGCCCAGCTCCATGCGCCCGTCTCCCCGCCTGCGATCCGGACCTCTTAGTGCAAGTCGGCGGATGATGTCCGGACCTTTCTGCGCTCCGCCCCCCTGTCCGTCCACACTTCGCGCAATTCGATTGTGTTCGCGCCGCCGGAGTCCGATCCTCGTTCAAGACCTGAGGAGGGTGATCATGCGCAGAACGTTCCTTCTGATCGGCGCCGCGCTGGGCCTGCTGGCTCCGCCGGGGCTCGCCGCCGCGGCCGAGGTCGAGACCGCCTTCGCCGCCATGGACGCCAACGGCGACGGGATGCTGGACGTGGACGAGTACGTGGCCGCCGTGGTCCACCGCTTCGGCGAGCTCGACGCCGACGACGACCGGATGCTGACCGCGACCGAGATCGGCGAGGTCGATCGCGACGCCTTCGTCGCCGCGGACCGCGACGGCGACGGCGAGCTCTCGCTCGGCGAGGCGGTGGGCGACCGCATGATCCGCTTCTTCGACGCCGACTCGTCCCGCGACGGGACGGTGACGCTGGTCGAGATCAACGCTTACCTGGAGGGACTGGAATGACCCGTCATGCAACCCCTGCGCGCCTCGCCGCCCTGGCCCTGGCGCTCGCGGCGCTGGCCGGATGCTCGAACGTGCCGCTCGACAAGCAGACCCAGGGCCAGATCCTGGGCGGCGTGACCGGCGCGGCCGTCGGCTCGCTGTTCGGCGGCGGCACGGGCCGGATCGTGGCGACCGGCGCAGGCGCCGTGATCGGCACCATCGCCGGCGGAGAGCTCGCCAAGGGCATGTGACCCTGCGCACGCGACGCCGTGCACGGGACGTGGAAAAGCGGAAGGGGCCCGGCGGGCCCCTTCCTCGTCTCCAGCCTGCGCGCCGCCCCTTCGGACGGGCGCGCCCCCGATCAGAACGGGCTGTCGGGGAAGTAGAACTGCTCGGCGTTCTCCGGCGTGATCCGCTGGGAGCCGATGATGAAGCGGCCCGAGACGGGGGTGGCCGAGACCAGGCCCAGCGCGGTCAGCTCGATCGCGGTCGCGATCTGCGCGGGCGGGTAGGTGACGTTCACGGGCAGCATCGGGTCGCCGTCCATGATCCGCTTCACGATCTCCTTCATGCCGGCGCCGCCGACCACCCACATCTCGCCGTCGCGGCCGGCCTGGGAGATCGCCTCCAGCACGCCGATGGCCATGTCGTCGTCGGCCGCCCAGACCGCGTCGATGTCCTCGTACTTCGACAGGAAGTCCTGCATCACGTTGAAGGCGTCGTCGCGGTTCCAGTTGCCGTGCTGCATGTCCAGCACGTTGATGCCCGAGCCGTCGATGGCCGCGGTGAAGGCGTCCACCCGCTCGTTGTCGAGCGTGGTGGGGATGCCGCGCAGGACCACGACGTTGTCGCCGGACTCGAGGTTCTCGGCGAAATACTCGCCCGCCACGCGGCCGAAGCCGGTGTTGTCGCCGGCGACGTAGAGGTCCTCGATCCCCGGCACCGACAGGCCGCGGTCGACGACGGTCACCCAGATGCCCTGCTCCTTGACCGCCTGCACGGGGGAGGTCAGGGGCTCGGACTCGAAGGGCAGCACCACCAGCGCGTCGATGCCGCGGGTGGCGACCATGTCCTCGATGTCGTTGACCATCTTGCCGGCGTCGCCGGAGGTCGCCAGCACGAAGCTGAGCTGGGGATAGGTCTCCTCCAGCCGCGCGATGGCCTCGCGGGCGTGGAAGTTCAGCCCGCCCATGAAGCCGTGGGTGGCCGAGGGGATGGCGACCCCGATGGTGTATTCCTCCTGCGCGAGCGCCGGAGCGGCGCCCAGCGTCAGGGTCGCGGCGAGGGCGGCGCCCTTGAAGATATCCCTGCGGTTCATTTCAATTCCTCCCGTTTGCTTCCCCGGGGCTGCGCCCCGGCTTGCCGTTTCGGCCGATCAGTCCTCGGCCTTCCTCTCCCGCTGCAGCACGACGGCGAGAATGACGATCACGCCCTGGATCGCGCCGTTGAGATACGGGCTGACGATCGAGGCGAGGTTCAGGATGTTGTCGATCAGGCTCAGGATCAGGACGCCGACCACCGCCCCCCAGACCCGGCCGAAGCCGCCCTTCAGGACCGTGCCGCCGATGATGACGGCGGCGATGGCCTCCAGCTCCCACAGCACGCCGGTGGAGCCGGAGGCGGAGCCGAGGCGCGGCACGTACATGATCGTCGCCACCCCCACCAGCAGCCCCAGCAGGGCGTAGGTGGCCATGCGCACCCGGTCGACGCGCACGGCCGAATAGCGGGCCACCTGCTCGTTCGCGCCGATCGCCGCGCAATGCCGCCCGAAGGGGGCCGAGCGCATCGCCAGCTCGCCGAGGATCGCCACCAGCGCGAAGACCAGGATCGGCCAGCTGATCCCGAACGGCCCGTCGTAGTAGACCGGCCGGTAGAGCGAGCGCAGCTCGAAGTTCAGCGACAGCGTGCCCCCGTCCGCGAGCCAGGTGGTCAGCGAGCGGTAGACCCCCATCGCCCCCAGCGTGACGATGAAGGGCTCGATCCTGACCCGCGCGATCAGCGCCCCGTTGACCATGCCGGCGGCGAGCCCGGTCAGCAGGGCCACGAGCATCCCCAGCACGATGGTGAAGACCGAGACGCCCAGCGGCTCGATCATCGCGTTCATCGCCAGGATCGTGATCCCGGCCGTGAACGCCGCCATCGACCCGACCGAGAGGTCGATGCCCCCGGCGGTGATCACGAAGGTCATCCCGACCGCGATGATCCCGATGAAGGCGGATCGGGCGAGCACGTTCTGCACGTTCCCCGCCGACAGGAAGTTGTCGTTGAGGAACGCCCCCAGCGCGATCAGCGCCGCCAGCGCCAGGATCGGCCCCAGCACATGCAGGTTGATGCGGCGGCGGGGCCGGGGGGCGGCGGCCGTCGGGCCGGTATCCGTCTGGGCGGCATCCGTCTGGGCGGCGGTCATGCGGGCTCGGGCTCCTTCTCGTCCAGGCCCATGGCCAGGCGCAGGATCGCGGATTCGGAGATCGCCTCCCCCTCCACCTCGCCGGCGACGGTTCCGCGGTGCATCACCACGACCCGGTCGGCGAGCCCGATGACCTCGGGCAGTTCGGAGGAGACGACGATCACGCTCTTCCCCGCCGCGGCGAGCGCGGCGATGAAGGCGTAGATCTGGGACTTGGCGCCGATGTCGACGCCGCGGGTGGGCTCGTCGATGATGACGATGCCGGGGTCGGCGAGCAGGGTCTTGGCGATCAGCAGCTTCTGCTGGTTGCCCCCCGAGAGCCCGCCGGCGGTCATGGTCAGGTCGCGGGCGGCGATGTCGTATTCCTTCACCGCGCGCGCCAGCGCCTGCACCTCGGCCTTCTTGTCGATCCGGACGCCCCCGCGGGTGAAGTCGTCCAGCGCCAGCAGGGTCAGGTTCTGCGACAGCGGAAAGCCGAGCAGCAGGCCCTTCTCCTTGCGGTCCTCGGTCAGGTAGACGAGGCCGGCCTCGCGGGTCGCGCGGGGGTCGCCGGTTTTCACGCGGCGGCCGAAAACATCGATCTCGCCAGACGCATCGCGGAAGCCCGCGACGCCCTCCATCAGCTCGGTGCGCCCGGCGCCGACGAGGCCGGCGAAGCCCAGCACCTCGCCACGGCGCAGGCGGAAGCTGGCGTTTTTCGCGTGCCCCGGGACGGTCAGGCCGCGGACCTCGAGAACGACTTCGTCGCCGGGCACGGCCTTGGGCGGGAACAGGTTCGACAGCTCGCGGCCCACCATCGCCTCGGCCATGGCGTGTTCCGTGAAGCCTGTCGCCTCGCGGCAGGCGACGCGATGGCCGTCGCGCAGGACGGTGACGCGGTCGGCGATGCGGGCGACCTCGCCCAGCTTGTGGGAGGTGTAGAGGATCGCGCAGCCCTCGGCGCGCAACCGTTCGATCTGCTCCAGCAGCACGTCGGTCTCGCGGGCGGTCAGGACGGCGGTCGGCTCGTCCATGATCAGCACGCGGGCGTCCTGGCCCAGCGCCTTGGCGATCTCGACCATCTGCCGCTCAGGGACGGAAAGGTCCCGGCAGCGCAGCCGCGGGTCCACCTTGCAGTCGAGCCGCGCCAGCAGGCGGCGGCACTCGGCCTGCATGTCCTTCGAGCGCAGGAACGGCCCGCGCTTCCACTCGCGGCCGAGGAACATGTTCTCCTCGACCGAGAGCGGCATGGCGAGGTTGAATTCCTGGTGGATCAGGACCACGCCCGCCGCCTCGGCCTCCCGGTGGGAGGCGAAGGAGACCGGGGTCCCGTCCACCTCCAGCCCGCCCGAGGAGGGCGCGAGATAGCCGCCCAGGATCTTCATCAGCGTCGACTTGCCGGCCCCGTTCTCGCCGATCAGGGCGTGGACCTCGCCGGGGCGCAGCTCGAAATCGACGTCGAACAGCACCTGGTTGGGGCCGAACAGGCGCGAGACGCCCTTGGCGGCGAGGATCGGGGCCCCGGTCACGGCAGCCTCGTCCACTTGCCGTCGCGCGAGGCGGAGTCGACGCAGGCCTCGACGAAGCGCACGCCGGTCAGGCCGTCGGCGACGGTGGGAAGCAGGCCGGTCGGCGCCTCGCCCGCCCGCTTCGCGCGGATCGCGGCGGCGGCCTCGCGGTAGAGGTTGGCGAAGGCTTCGAGATAGCCCTCGGGGTGGCCGGGCGGCACGCGTTGCAGGTCGGTCGCGGCGGGGCCGGAGGTGGCGCGGGTCATCAGCCGCGGCGCCTCGCCCAGCGGCGTGGCGATCAGGTGCTCGGGCGCCTCGTGGCTCCACTCCAGCCCGCCCTTGTCGCCGTAGAGGCGGAGCGTCAGGCGGTTCTCGTTGCCCGGCGCCACCTGGCTGCACCACAGGCCGCCCTTGGCGCCGGAGGCGTAGCGCATCAGCACGCGGGCGTCGTCGTCCAGCTTCCGGCCGTCCACGAAGGAGGTCAGGTCGCAGGAGATCGCCTCCGGCCGCTCGCCGGCCACGAAACCGGCGAGGTGGAAGGCGTGGGTGCCGATGTCCCCCAGCGCCCCGCCGGCGCCGGAGCGGGCGGGATCGGTGCGCCACTCGGCCTGTTTCGACCCTTGCGTCTCCACCGCGCTCGCCAGCCAGTCCTGCACGTACTCGACCTGCACGCCGCGCAGGCGGCCGATGAAGCCGTCCTCGACCATGGCGCGGGCCTGCCGGATCATCGGATAGCCGGAGTAGTTGTGGGTGAGGACGAAGAGCGCCTCGGACCGCTCCGCCTCGCCCGCCAGCTTCTTCGCCTCGGCGGCGGTGGCGGTCATCGGTTTGTCGCAGATCACGTGGATGCCACGACGCAGGAAGGCGCGGGCGGGGGCGAAGTGGAGGTGGTTGGGGGTGACGATCGCCACCGCCTCGATCCCGTCCTTCAGCCGCGCCTCGCGCTTGGCCATCGCTTCGAAGTCGTCGTAGACCCGATCCGGCGAGAGCCCCAGCGCCGCCCCGCTCTCCCGCGCCCGCTCAGGCGTCGAGGAGAGGGCGCCGGCGACCAGCTCGAATTCCCCGTCCATGCGCGAGGCGATGCGGTGCACGGCGCCGATGAAAGCGTCCTTGCCGCCGCCCACCATGCCCAGGCGGATGGGGCCGGAGCGGCCTGCGAAACGGCTCATCGCGGCTTTCCGTCGATCAAGATGTCGGTGAAGATCGCGGATCCCGGGTTCATCCGGATGCCCCAATCGCGGTTGGCTCGCAGAAAGGCAGCCGCTTCCTCACTTGTCTCGAAGGAGAGAGACTCGCCTGCGTCGTTGCAGCTTGGCGGAAAGCAACGATACCCTGCGAGCTTCCCGTCCGCCCCCGGCTTCCTGCCCTTCATGTAATAGGCCCGGCAGGGCTCGCCCTTGTCGTTGACGGCCGTGATCTCGGTCATCGGTCCAGCCCCAGCATTTTTCGATTGGCGGCCATGTCGGCCCCGCCGTCGGCGAAATCGTCGAAGGCGCGGTCGGTGACGCGGATGATGTGGTCGCGCACGAACTGCGCGCCCTCGCGGGCGCCGTCCTCGGGGTGCTTGAGGCAGCATTCCCACTCGACCACCGCCCAGCCGTCGAAATCCATCGCGGCGAGCTTCGAGAAGATCGCCCCGAAATCCACCTGCCCGTCGCCCGGGCTCCGGAAGCGGCCGGCGCGGTCCACCCAGCTCTGGAAACCGCCGTAGACGCCCTGGCGGCCGGTCGGATTGAACTCGGCGTCCTTGACGTGGAACATGCCGATGCGCTCGGCGTAGTCGTCGAGATGGGCCACGTAGTCCAGGCACTGCAGGACGTAGTGGCTGGGATCGTAGAGCATCTTCGCGCGGGGATGGTTCGCGACGCGCTCGAGGAACATCTCGAAGCTGGCGCCGTCGTGCAGGTCCTCGCCGGGGTGGATCTCGTAGCAGATGTCCTGGCCGAGCTCCTCGGCCGCATCCAGGATCGGGCGCCAGCGGGCGGCGAGCTCGTCGAAGGCGGCCTCGACCAGGCCGGCGGGGCGCTGCGGCCAGGGGTAGAGATAGGGCCAGGCCAGCGCGCCGGAGAAGGCGGCGATCCGGTCCAGGCCGAAATTGCGCGAGGCCTGCAGCGTCAGCTTCATCTGCTCGACCGCCCAGTCCTGCCGCGCCCTGGGCTTCCCGCGCACGGCGGCCGGCGCGAAGCCGTCGAAGGCGAGGTCGTAGGCGGGATGGACGGCGACCAGCTGGCCCTGGATATGGGCCGAAAGCTCGGTGATCGCGACGCCCGCCTCGGCCGCCTGGCCGGCGATCTCGTCGCAATAGTCCCTGGAAGAGGCGGCGCGGACCAGGTCCAGGAAGCGGCCCTCGCCCGAGGGGACCTGCACGCCGGCATAGCCGCATCCGGCCGCCCAGCGGGTGATCCCCTGCCAGTCGTCGAAGGGCGCCTGGTCGCCGGCGAACTGCGCCAGGAACAGGCCGGGGCCCTGGATGGTCTTCACATGCGCCTCCCTGCGCCGCGCGCCGTTGGACGTGGATTCGGCGCTGCAATCGTTTGCACCGGAAGCTTGCAGAGGATGAAATCGTTTACAACCCCCTTTGCGCAGGCCAGATTGGCCGCGAACCGCAAGGGAGGCCCACGAGCGCGGATGAACGGAAGACCGGTCACGATCCAGGACGTCGCGCGCGAGGCCGGCGTCTCGACGGCCACCGTCAGCCGCACGCTCTCCAAGCCCTCGGTGGTGGCCAAGCCCACCCGGCAGGCGGTGCTGCGCGCGGTGCAGAAGACCGGCTACCAGGTGAACCACCTGGCGCGGAACCTGCGGCGGCAACGGACGGGGAGCGTCATCGCGCTGGCCCCGAACCTCGCCAACCCGTTCTTCAGCCAGATCCTCGCGGGCATGTCCGCGGTGCTCAGCGCGCGCAACTACGGGCTGCTGATCGCCGACACCCAGATGGGGCCGGACCCCGACGAGAGGCTCCGGCGGTATCTGGCGAGCGGCATGGCCGACGGGCTGGTGCTGTTCGACGGCGGGCTCTCGCCCGCCGCGCTCGACGTCCCCGGCCGCCCGCCGGTGGTCGCGGCGTGCGAGTGGCTGGCCGCCGACCTGCCCTCGATCCGCGTCGACAACGCCCATGGGGCGGCGCTGGCGGTGGACCACCTCGCCGGCCTCGGCCACCGCCGCATCGGCCATGTCACCGGGCCGCGGACCAATGTGCTCGCCCGCGCCCGCAAGGCCGGCTGGCGCGAGGCGATGGCGCGGCGCGGCCTGCCCGCGCCCGACGCGTGGCTCTTCGAGGGCGATTTCTCGATGGACAGCGGCGCGCTGGCGGCCGAGCGCTGGGCGGCGGCGCCCGACCGGCCCACGGCGCTGTTCTTCGCCTCGGACGAGATGGCGGTGGGCTTCCTCGGGGCGCTCCGCCGGATCGGGGCGCAGGCGCCGCGCGACGTCTCGGTGGTGGGCTTCGACAACATCGAGGTCTGCGCCCATCTCTCCCCCGCGCTCACCACCATCCGCCAGCCCCGCACCCTGATCGGCGAGCGCGCAGCCTTCCTGCTGCTGGAGCTGATCGCGGGCGGAACCGGCGAGGGGATCGAGGGCCTGGTCGAGGTCGAGCTGGTGGTGCGCGACTCCACCGCCCCACCCGTCTGAGCGCCGCGGCGGTTGCCGGGCCGGGGGCATCGGGTGCACACAGAGGGTGCCCCAGCGAGCCAGCCAGGACCGACCCGATGACCCTGATCCGCCCCGACGACATCGTGGAAAGCGTCCGCTCGGCGCTGCAGTACATCTCGATCTACCACGCCCCCGACTATCTCGAGCGCCTGGTCGAGGCCTGGCATGGCGAGCAGAGCGTGCCGGCGAAGAACGCCATCGGCCAGATCCTGGAGAGCGCGCGCCTCGCCGCCATCGGCCGCCGCCCGATCTGCCAGGACACCGGCATGGTCACGGTGTTCGCGAGGCTCGGCCAGGGCGCGCGCATCGGCGGCGACCGCCCGCTGGACCAGCTGATCAACGAGGCGACCCGGCTCGCCTATCTCGACGCCGGCAACCCGCTGCGCGCCTCGATGGTGCGCGACCCGCTGTTCGAGCGGACCAACACCCGCGACAACACCCCCGCCGTCACCCATGTCGAGCTGGTGGCCGGCGAGACGCTGGAGCTGATCGTCGCCGCCAAGGGCGGGGGGTCGGAGAACAAGGCCCGCTTCACCGTCCTCAACCCCGCCGCCTCGGTCGAGGACTGGGTGGTCGAGACGGTGGCGGGCCTCGGCGCCGGCTGGTGCCCGCCCGGCGTGATCTCCATCGGCGTCGGCGGCAGCGCCGAGAAGGCGATGCTGCTGGGCAAGCGCGCCGCCCTCGATCCCATCGACATGGGCCGCCTGCTGAAGGAGGGGCCCTCGAGCCGGATCGAGGAGATGCGCCTCGACCTCTACCACCGCATCAACGGGCTCGGCATCGGGGCGCAGGGGCTCGGGGGTCTCGCGACGGTGGTGGACGTGAAGGTGGCGACCTATCCGACCCATGCCGCCTCGAAGCCGGTGGCGCTGATCCCGCAATGCGCCGCCAACCGCCACGCCCACCTGACCCTGACCGGCGAGGGGCCGGTGCACCTCGCCCCCCCGCCCCTCTCCGCCTTCCCCGAGATCACCACGGTCGCCGCCGGCGCCGACGCGCCGCGCCGGGTGAACCTCGACACGCTGACGAAGGAGGAGGTGGCGGGCTGGAAGATCGGCGAGACGCTCCTCCTCTCCGGCCGCCTCCTGACGGGCCGCGACGCCGCCCACAAGCGCATCGCCGAGACGCTGGCGAAGGGCGAGGACCTGCCCGTCTCCCTCAAGGGCCGGGCCATCTACTACGTCGGCCCCGTGGACCCGGTCGGCGACGAGGTCGTGGGCCCCGCCGGCCCCACCACCGCCACCCGCATGGACGGGTTCACCGACATCATGCTCGACCAAGGCGTGCTGGCGATGATCGGCAAGGCCGAGCGCGGGGCCGCCACCATCGACTCCATCGCCCGCCATGGCGCGAGCTACCTCGTCGCCGTCGGCGGCGCCGCGGTGCTGGTGGCGAAAGCGGTGCGCGAGGCGCGCCTGCTGGCCTGGGAGGACCTCGGCATGGAGGCGATCCGCGAGTTCGTGGTCGAGGACATGCCGGTGACCGTCGCCGTCGACGCCGCCGGCGCCTCCGTCCACCGCGAGGGCCCCGCCCGCTGGCGCCGCCCCGCCCCGGCCCCCGCCGAGGCCTGACGCCCCCCTCAGCCTCGCCGTCCCGCGCGCCGCTCGTCGCCAGGGCGCCCCCGTGGCCCCCAGAGGCGCCCCGGGCTTGACCCGGGGCCTCTCCCGACGCGGCGGCCCGCCCGCCCGACGTCGCCCGGACCTGCCCGCGGCCCCAGGGGCGCGCCCCGGGCCCGACCCGGGGCCTCCGCGACGCCGACCGCGGGCGCGGCCTTCCCCGCTCCGGCGCCGACCGCGTCCCATGGCGTCCCAGCCCGGGCCTCCCGGATCGCGGCCGTCCGGCGCCCCCAATCGACCGGCGGCAGGGACGTCTTGCCTCGCGCCTGACCGGCCGGCAGGCACGGTTCCTTCTTTCATCGCTCGGTTAACCCGACTATCACTCAGGGCCGAACACGTCCGCCCGCGGCGTCGGAATCGACCCCGGCCCGGACCCGACAGGAGAGGAAACGTCATGGCCGAGGCCTATATCGTGGATCACTGCCGCACCCCGCGCGGCATCGGCAAGGTCGGCAAGGGCGCGCTGGCGGACATGCATCCCCAGCACCTGGGCGCCGCGGTCCTGTCCGCGCTGCGCGACCGCAACAACCTCGACACCGCCAAGGTCGACGACATCATCTGGGGCACCTCGAACCAGACCGGCAGCCAGGGCGGCGACCTCGGCCGCATGTCCGCGCTCGACGCGGGCTACGACGTGCGCGCCTCGGGCGTGACGCTCGACCGCTTCTGCGGCTCGGGCCTGACCGTCGCCGCGCTGGGCGCCTCCACCGTCATGGCCGGCTGGCAGGACGTGGTCATCGCCGGCGGCTGCGAGATGATGTCCTACTCCTTCTCGCCCGAAGGCCGCCGCAAGGTCGGGCTCGACGGCGGCAACATGCGCCTGCGCGACCTGCACCCGCAGGTGGCCCAGGGCGTCTGCGCCGACGCCATCGCCTCGATCGAGGGCATCTCGCGCCTCGCCACCGAGGAGCTGGCCGTCGAATCCCAGCGCCGCGCCGCCCAGTCGCTCGCCGACGGCCGGTTCGAGAAGTCGCTGGTCAAGGTCTACAAGGCCGACGGCACGCTGGCCCTCGACCACGAGGAGTTCCCGCGCCCCCAGACCACGCTCGAGACCCTGGCGGCCCTGAAGCCCTCGTTCGAGGCGATGATGGACTTCCCCCTCGACGAGACCGGCGCCACCCATGGCGAGCTGATCCGCCGCGCCTATCCCGACCTGAAGATCGAGCACATCCACCACGCCGGCAACTCCTCGGGCGTCGTGGACGGCGCCGCGGCCATTCTCGTGGCCTCGAAGGAGGCCTGCGAGGCCAACGGCTGGAAGCCCCGCGCCAAGATCACCACCGCGGTGAACATCGGCGACAGCCCCGAGCTGATGCTCAACGCCCCCGTCCCCGCCGCCCGCAAGGCGCTGGAGCGGGCCGGCCTGACGCCGGACGACATCGACCTGTGGGAGGTAAACGAGGCCTTCGCCGTGGTCGCCGAGAAGTTCATCCGCGACTTCAAGCTCGACCGCGACAAGGTCAACGTCTGCGGCGGCTCGATCGCGCTGGGCCACCCGATCGGCGCCACCGGCGCGATCCTGATCGGCACCCTGATCGACGAGCTGGAGCGCCAGGACAAGCACCGCGGCCTGGTCACCATGTGCGCCGCCGGCGGCATGGCCCCCGCGCTGATCATCGAGCGTCTCTGACCCCCGGCCGCCCTCGCGGCCCTGACGATCCCGGCGCGGCGCCCCCTCGGGCGCCGCGCCTTTTCGTGCCCGACGGCCGGGCCGCGAGCCCCGCGCCCAGCGCGATCAGCCCGAGGCCCGCCGCCTCGCGCGGGCCCGGCGTCTGCGCGAAGAGCACGGCGCCCCACAGGGCCGCGAAGCCGAGATAGGCGGTGTCGAAGACGCCCACAACCGGCGGCGGCGCGAGGCGATAGGCCAGCGCCACCGCCGTCGCGATCACCGCCAGCATCGCCCCCAGCGCGCCCGCCAGCGCCCAGTCCGCCGGCCCCAGCCGCGGCCAGAGCGCGAGGACGAAGCCCTCCCCCGGCCCGAGGATCGCGATCCCGCCCAGCGCCGCGGCGGCCACGAGCACCAGGCAAAGGTTCAGGGTCAGCGCCATCGCCCCCGCCGTCTCCTCGCGGCAGCGCCGCCAGGACACGACGCCGGCGAGCGCATAGAACACCGCCGCCGCCAGGGGCCACAGGATCGCCGGCGTCACCGCCCCCACCGGCCCGATCGCCAGCGCGGCGCCCGCCAGCGTCAGCCCCGCCGCGGCCCAGCCGCGGGGGCCCACCGGCTCCCCCAGCGCGCGCGTCATCAGCGCCATCCAGGCGGGCGCGGTGTAGTGACAGGCCGCCGCCAGCGCGAAGGACATCGCGGGCAGGCCGGCGTAGTAGCACAGCCACATCCCCGCCAGGCACAGGCTGCGCGCCCAGACCCAGCCCGGGCGGACCAGCCGCAGCCCGCGCCGGCCCCGCGTCGCCAGCAGCCACCCCGCCAGCAGCACCGCCGCCACGGCCGAGCGCAGCAGCACCAGCTGCGCCAGCCCGAACCGCTCGCCCGCCGCCTTCGCCAGCGCGTCCGAGAACGACAGCAGCAGCACCGCCGCGAGGATCGCCGCGATCCCGAGCCGGGGGCCGTCCAGGGTTCGCGCCGCTTTTCCGATCCATGCCATCAGGGATGGAAAGCGCGGATCGCCTCCGGCATAAAATGACTTCCTCGCCGCAATCCATGAGTCTCAGGAATGGATCGCCTGCCGCCCCTCGCCCGCCTGCCCGCCTTCGAGGCCGCCGCGCGCCACGAGAATTTCTCGCGCGCCGCCGAGGAGCTGGGCCTGACCCAGACCGCCGTCACCAAGCAGATCGCGGCGCTGGAGGCGGACCTCGGCCGACCGCTGTTCGAGCGGCGCAACCGCGCGGTGTTCCTGACCGAGGCGGGCCGGGCGCTGGCCCGCGTGGTGGCCCCCGCGCTCGCCGACATCGCCGCCGAGACCGCCCGCCTGCGCGGCGACCCGGCGCCCGGCGGCCTGGTGCTGCACTGCCAGCTCTGCGAGGCGTTCTACTGGCTGATGCCCCGCCTCGCCCGCTTCCATGAGCGCCATCCCGCCATCGAGGTCCGTGTGGTCGGCGCGCTCGCGCCCCTGACCCAGGCGCCCGAGCCCTTCGACGTGGCGATCCAGACCACGGGGCGGCCCGCCGGCTCGGCTCGGCTGGCCTTCGCGGCGGCCGACGAGGTGTTCCCGGTGGCCGCCCCGGGCCTGACGCCGCCGGTCCCGCCGGAGGCGCTGGCGGGGCTGACGCTGCTTTCGCACCGGGCGCTGCCGCAGGACTGGATGGACTGGCCCGACTGGTTCGCGGCCCTCGGCCTGCCTGCGCCGCGGCCCGGCCGGGTCCGGGACTTCGACAGCTTCCCCCTGGTCCTGCAGGCCGCCGTCGCCGGCCAGGGCGTGGCGCTCGGCTGGCGGCGCACGGTCGAAGGGCTGATCGCCGAGGGCAAGCTGGTCCGGGTCTGCGCGGAAAGCGTCCACCGCCCCGCCGAGATCTCGGTGTTCCGCGGGACCCGCCGCGGCGGGCACGCGCAGACCGACGCCCTGCTCGCCTGGCTGCACGAGGAACTGTCGTCCTAGGCGCGCCGGGGGTCCGGCGCGCCCGGCCTCGCGCAAGGACGGCTCAGGCGGGGATGTTGGCGAGGATCCGCCGCGCCTTCTCCAGCAGCGGCTTGTCGACCATCTTGCCGTCCACCCGCACGGCGGAGCCCGCGGCCTCGGCCATCGCGGCCTCGATCCGGCGGGCCCAGTCGATCTCGGCCGCGGAGGGCGAGAAGCCCGCGTTCACCGGCCCCACCTGCGCGGGATGGATGCAGAGCTTCGCGCCGAACCCCAGCCCCCGCTTGCGGCGCACCTCGGCGGTCAGGCCGGCGGCGTCCTCCAGCTCCACCCGCACCCCGTCCACCGGCGGCGGCAGCCCGGCGAGGCGGGAGGCGAGCACGATCTCGAACCGGGCGGGGTCCAGCCCCTCGTCCGGCGGGTCCATGCCCATGTCGGCGGAGAAGTCGAGGTTGCCGAAGGCGAGCCGCGCCACCCCCGGCGCCCGCGCCCCCTCGCGCGCCGAGGCCAGGCCGGCCGCCGACTCGATCAGCGCCAGCAGCGGCCGGCCCGGCAGGCGGGCGGCCACGGCGGCCAGCGCCGCCGGCTCGGCCTTGGGAACCATCGCCGCGGTCTCGGCATAGCAGGCGAGCATGGCGAGGTCGTCGTCGAACCAGGGCGTGCCCTGGCCGTTGATGCGCACCAGCCCGGCGCCGCCGTCGGCGAGCCAGCTGGCGACATGGGCGCGCGCCTCGTCCTTCTGCTCGGGGCCGACGGCGTCCTCGAGATCGAGGATGATCGCGTCGGCGCCCGAGGCCGCGGCCTTGGCGAAGCGGTCCGGGCGCTGGCCCGGCACGAACAGGTAGCTGCGGGGATCGGCCATCGGATCAGCCCTCGAACCGGGCGGAGGCCTTCATGCACAGCTCCCCCTCCGGCCCCCGCGCCCACATCTCCAGCACGCCCGGCGTCTCGCCCGCGGCGGCCTCGAGCTGGAAGGGGCGGTCGACGAAGATCGGCGACATGCCGCGGAACTCGAACCCCGCCAGCCGCCGGTCGGGGCGCAGGCCGACGGCCAGCGCCTGCAGCAGCGTCGCGGTCAGGGGGCCGTGGAACACCAGGTCGCGGTAGCCTTCCTCGTGGATCGCGTAGGGGCGGTCGTAGTGGATGCGGTGGCCGTTGAAGGTGACGGCCGAGTAGCGGAACAGCAGCACCGGGTCGGGGGTGATGATCTCGGAGTGCTCGGCCCCCTCCGGCGCCGGCGCTGGCTTCGGCGCCGGCGCGCCGGGCTCGGGCGGGGCGCGGTAGACGATGTCCTGCTCCTCGTCGATGCACAGCACGCCGCCCGCCGAATAGCGGTGGCGCACGGTGACGAAGCACAGGCGGCCGGAGCGGCCGGACTTCTCCGAGACGTCGAGGATCTCGCTCTCCCGCTCCGCCTCGGCGCCCACCGGCAGGGGGGCGTGGTAGGCGATGCGGCTGCCTGCCCACATCCGCCGCGGCAGGCCGGTGTCGGGCAGGAAGCCGCCCAGCCTGGGATGGCCGTCGTGGCCGATCTCCGAGCGCGGCGCGGCGCCGTTGAAGAACAGCCACTGCCAGCCGTGCGGCAGCGCCTCGCCCTCGCCCGGCGCGGCGGTGTCGAGCGTGGCGGCCATGGCGGCGACGCGCACGGCGTCGATCGCCTCGGCCTTCGTCTCCCTGCGCCCGATCGCGCCCGAGGGGTCCTGCGCGGTTGCTGTCGTCGCCATCCCGTCTCTCTTTTCTCTGTGGCCGCCGTCGCCTCTGCCGACCTGCCGGCAGGCGGGGTTCGCCCTTGCCTACAAGGAACCGGCGCGCAGCGACAGTCCCGCCGCGCGCGTCAGGCCGGCGCCGCCTCGGCCGGCGCGCAGCGGCGGACCTGCGCGGCGATCCGCTCGAGCTGGTCGGCCAGCGGCGAGGAGCGCCGCCAGACCATGCCGATGGTGCGCGTCGGCCGCGGCTCCGACAACCGCGCGACCGAGACGGCGGCCGAGGCGGTCTCGACCGGCGCCGCCATCTCCGGGATCAGGGTCACGCCGATCCCCACGGCCACCATCTGCACCAGGGTGGCCAGCGTGCTGCCCTCCATCAGGTCGCGGGGCGGACCGGAGCTCATGCCGCAGAAGCTCAGCGCCTGGTCGCGGAAGCAGTGCCCCTCCTCCAGCAGCAGCAGGCGCATCTCGCGCAGGGAGTCCGCGCTGGGGACCGGGCGGCCGGCGTCGGCCTGCGGGCGGACCAGCAGGAACTCCTCGCGCAGCAGCGGCGTCTCGACCAGCGCGGGCTCGGAGATCGGCAGGGCCACGATGGCCGCATCC
Organism: Albimonas pacifica; assembly: GCF_900113695.1. Classification (GTDB taxonomy): domain Bacteria; phylum Pseudomonadota; class Alphaproteobacteria; order Rhodobacterales; family Rhodobacteraceae; genus Albimonas; species Albimonas pacifica. The sequence goes on from NZ_FOQH01000007.1 coordinate 259,441, forward strand.
AGCCGCCCGTCGAGCAGGTCGCGCACCAGCGCGCCGGTCACCGTCTCGCGCGGGCGGACCTCGAGCTCGGGCCAGGTCCGGGCGAGCTCGGTCATCAGCGCGGGCAGCAGGTAGGGGGCGACGGTGGGGATCACGCCCAGCGCCAGGCGGCCGGCGAAGGGGCGCTGCGAGGCGCGGGCCAGGTCCTCGATCTCGTCCACCGCGCGCAGCACGTCGCGGGCGCGGGGCGCCAGCGCCTCGCCCAGGCGGGTCAGGCGGATCTCGCGCGCGCCGCGCTCGACCAGGGGGGCGCCCAGCAGCGCCTCCAGCTCCTTCATCTGCACCGAAAGCGCGGGCTGCGAGATCGCGCAGGCCTCCGCCGCCCGGCCGAAATGGCGCAGGCGGGCCAGGGCCTCGAAATACCGCAACTGCCGAAGGGTGACGCTTGCCATAACCGGAACCTATCACGGCGATTGAAAAATCGCAATTTTACTAATTCTAAAAAGTGCTAGAACGGGCCCCGCAGATCGCCCGCGGATTCGCGTCGGCCGGCCGGGCGGCCCTTCGTTCGCGAAGGCGACGCCGGCTCTCCGCGCGAAGCCCGGCCCAGGGACGCCGCGCCGCTCTCCCCCCGGCGCGAGAACTTAGGAGAAAGCCCATGGACGGCAACGACATCGACCCGAAAGCCGGCAAGTGCCCGGTGATGCATGGCGGCATGACCGTCATGGGCAAGACCGTCACCGACTGGTGGCCCAATTCGCTGAACCTCGACATCCTGCACCAGCATGACGCGAAGTCGAACCCGATGGGCCCCGACTTCGACTACCGCGAGGAGCTGAAAAAGCTCGACGTCGAGGCGCTGAAGGCCGACCTGCGCGCCCTGATGACCGAGAGCCAGGACTGGTGGCCGGCGGACTGGGGCTCCTACGTCGGCATGTTCGCGCGCGTGGCGTGGCACGCGGCCGGCTCCTACCGCCTGGCCGACGGCCGCGGCGGCGGCGGCACGGGCAACCAGCGCTTCGCGCCCCTGAACTCCTGGCCCGACAACGTCAACACCGACAAGGGCCGCCGCCTGCTGTGGCCGATCAAGAAGAAGTACGGCAACAAGATCTCCTGGGCCGACCTGATGATCCTGTCGGGCACCATCGCCTACGAGGTCGCCGGCCTGAAGACCTTCGGCTTCGCCTTCGGGCGCGAGGACATCTGGCACCCCGAGAAGGACACCTACTGGGGCGCCGAGAAGGAGTGGCTGGCCCCCTCCGACAGCCGCTACGACGACGTCTCCAAGCCCGAGACGATGGAGAACCCGCTCGCCGCCGTGCAGATGGGCCTGATCTACGTGAACCCCGAGGGGGTTAACGGCGTCTCCAACCCGATGGCCACCGCCGCCCAGATCCGCGAGACCTTCAAGCGGATGGCGATGAACGACGAGGAGACCGCGGCGCTGACCGCCGGCGGCCACACCATCGGCAAGTCCCACGGCAACGGCGACGCCGCCGCCCTCAGCCCCGAGCCCGAGGCCGCCGGGCCCGAGTACCAGGGCATCGGCTGGTTCAACACCAAGGGCCGCTCGGTCGGCCGCGACCAGGTCGTCTCGGGCATCGAGGGCGCCTGGACCACCCACCCCACCCAGTGGGACATGGGCTGGTTCGACATGCTCTTCGACCACGAGTGGGAGCTGACCAAGTCCCCCGCCGGCGCCAGCCAGTGGAAGCCGGTCTCGATCGCCGAGGAGGACATGCCGGTCGACGTCGAGGATCCCTCGATCCGCTGCATGCCGATGATGACCGACGCCGACATGGCGATGAAGGTGGACCCGGTCTACAACGCCATCTGCCAGAAGTTCCGCGCCGATCCGGAGTACTTCTCCGAGACCTTCGCCCGCGCCTGGTTCAAGCTGACCCACCGCGACATGGGCCCCAAGGTCCGCTACTTCGGCCCCGACGTGCCGGCCGAGGACCTGATCTGGCAGGATCCGATCCCCGCCGGGACCACCGGCTGGGACGTGGCCGCGGCCAAGGCCAAGATCGCGGCCTCCGGCCTGAGCGTGGCCGAGCTGGTCTCCACCGCCTGGGACAGCGCGCGCACCTACCGCGGCTCGGACATGCGCGGCGGCGCCAACGGCGCGCGCATCCGCCTGGCCCCGCAGAAGGACTGGGCCGGCAACGAGCCCGAGCGTCTCGCGAAGGTGCTGGCCGTGCTCGAGCCCATCGCGGCCGAGGTCGGCGCGTCGATCGCCGACATCATCGTGCTGGCCGGAAACGTGGGCGTCGAGCAGGCGGCGAAGGCCGCGGGCGTCGAGGTCTCGGTTCCCTTCTCTCCGGGCCGCGGCGACGCCACCGACGAGATGACCGACGCCGAGTCCTTCGAGCCGCTGGAGCCGCTCGCCGACGGCTTCCGCAACTGGCAGAAGCAGGACTACGTCGTCTCCCCCGAGGAGATGATGCTCGACCGCGCCCAGCTCCTGGGCCTGACGGCGCCGGAGATGGTGGTGCTGGTCGGCGGCATGCGGGCGATGGGCACGAACCACGGCGGGACCTCGCACGGGGTGTTCACCCAGCGTCCCGGCGCGCTGACCACGGACTTCTTCGTGACCCTCACGGACATGGCCTACAGCTGGAAGCCGACGGGCGACGGGCTCTACGCCATCGTCGACCGGCGGACGGGCGAGACGAAGTTCACGGCCACCCGCGCCGACCTGGTGTTCGGCTCGAACTCGATCCTGCGCGCCTATGCCGAGGTCTACGCCCAGGACGACGCCGGTCCGAAGTTCCTCAAGGACTTCGTGGCCGCCTGGACCAAGGTCATGAACGCCGACCGCTTCGACCTGGCCTGATCGCTCGATCCTTCCGGCCCGCCGTCCCGGCGGGCCGCCCCCGACCGCGCCCCCGGGCGCGGTCGGTTTCGTTTCAGCCCGCCAGCGCCGCCACGGCGTCGGCCAACAGCTGCGCCCCGCGGGCGATATCCTCCCACTCGGTCCACTCCTCCGGCGCATGGCTGATCCCCCGCACCGAGGGCACGAAGATCAGCCCCGCCGGCACGTGCCGCGCGAAGGTCTGCGCATCGTGGCCGGCGCCCGAGGGCATCCGCCGCGTCGCGAACCCCGCCGCCCTCGACAGCGCCTCCAGCCGGTCCGCGAGCCCCGCGTCCAGCCGGGTGGGCGGCAGCCAGCTCTGCCGGTCGATCTCGAAGTCGAGGCCGTGGGCGCCAGCGGCCTTCGCGATCTCCGCCTCGCAGGCCGCCGCCATCGCCTGCATCCCCTCGTCCCGCGCATCCCGCCCGATGATCGAGAACCGCGCCTCGCCGGCCACGGAATGGGGAAAATTCGGCGCCAGCGCCGCCTGCCCGACGGTGATCCGCGCGTCCGGCCCGCCCGCGCGGGCCAGGATCGCCGGGATCGACGCGCCGAACTCCGCCATCCCCCGGAACGCGTCCCGGCGCAGGTCCATCGGCGTGGTCCCGGAGTGGTTGGCCTCGCCCCGCAGGGTCACGGTCCAGTTGAAGACGCCGGTCACCGCCTCGGCGATGCCGATGTGCTCGGCCGCGCGCTCCAGCACCGGGCCCTGCTCCACGTGCAGCTCCAGGAAGCAGGCGATGTCGGAGAGGTCCCGCGCCGCCCCCGCCGTCGCCTCCGGCGAGGGGTCCAGCCCGGCCTCGGCCAGCGCCTGCACCAGCGGCTTGCCGGCCTCGTCGCGGGCGCGGGCGATCCACTCCGCCCCCGCCTCGCCGCAGATCGCCTGGCTGCCGAGCATGCCCCCGAAGCGCCCCTCCTCGTCGGCGGTGCAGACCACCTCGACGGGGCGCGCAGGCGCGATCCCGGCGTCTTTCATCGCCCGCACCGCCTCCAGCGCCGCCAGAACCCCCAGCGTGCCGTCGAAGGGCCCCCCGTCCGGCACCGTGTCGAGATGCGAGCCCGCCAGCACCGCCGGCCCCCGCCCCGCCTCCCACCGCCCGAAGACGTTGCCGACCGGGTCCATGCGGGCCGCGAGCCCCGCCTCCTGCATCCGCCCGATCAGCCAGCGCCGCCCGGCCATGTCCTGCGGCGAGAACGAGACCCGGTTGATCCCCGGCCGCCCGGGGATCCGGCCGAGCTCGTTGACCGCCTCGACGTCGGCGCGCAGGCGGGCGAGGTCGATCCGGGGCCTCACGCCGCCAGCACCGCGCCGGAGCGCGGCGCCCCCGTCGGCCGCCCCTCCGCCCAGGCGAGCGCGCCGTTGACCCAGACCCCGGCGATGCCCTCGGCCGGGCGGACCGGGTCGTCGTAGGTGGCCGCGTCGCGGATGGCGGCCGGATCGAACAGCACCAGGTCCGCCTTGCAGCCCGGCGCGATCCGGCCGCGGTCCGCGAGATGCAGCGTGCGCGCCGTCTGCCCGGTCATCTTGGCGATCGCCGTCTCCAGCGGAACCACGCCCTTGTCGCGCGCGTAATGTCCCAGGACCCGCGGGAAGGCGCCCCACAGCCGGGGGTGGGGCCGCTTGTCCCGCGGCAGCCCGTCCGAGCCGACCAGCGTGGGCGGATAGGCCAGGATCCGCTCCAGGTCGCCGTCGTCCATCTGGTGATAGATCGCCCCGCCCGGCCGCAGGCGGGCGATGGCCGTGGCCTGGTCCACGCCCCACTCGGCGCAGATCTCCGCCAGGTCCCGCCCCTCCATCTCCGGATGCGGCTCCGACCAGGAGATCGCGACCTTGCGGCTGTCCCTGGCGAAGGTCTCGATCAGCACGGTCGAGGAGGCGGTGTAGGGATAGAGGTCGAGGTCGATCTGCATCGTCTCGCGCGCCTTGTCGATCATCGCCAGCGTGGTGGTCGAGAGGCCGAAGGCCGCCTCCCCGCAGCACTTGTGGTGCGAGATCAGCGTGCGCACGCCCGAGCGCCGCGCCACGTCCAGCGTCTCGGCGACCGAGGAGACGACTCCTAATCGCTCGTCGCGCATATGCGTGGTCCACAACCGCCCCGCGGCGGCGACGTCGGCGGCGAGCGCCGCCACCTCGTCGGTGGTCGCATGTTTCGCCGGCGGATAGGCGAGCCCGGTGGACATCCCCGCCGCTCCCGCCGCCAGCGCCTCGGCGAGATCCGCGCGCATCGCCGCCACCTCGGCCTCGGTCGCAGGCCGCGCGAGGTCGGCCATGGCGCGGGCCCGCAGCACATGGTGGCCGACCAGCGGGACCACGTTGCAGCCCGGCGTGAAGGCGCGCAGCGCGTCGAGGAAGTCCCCGAACCGCGCGAACCGGTAGGCCGAAGCCTCGCCGATCAGGTCGAGCGGCGGGGGCGGCGCCTCGCGGCCCTGCATGGGAGAGGGCGCGAGGCTGATCCCGCAGTTGCCGGTCACCACGGTCGTGACGCCTTGGCTCAGCTTGGGATGCAGGCCCTCCGCCTCCAGCGCCACGGCGTCGTCGTGGGTGTGCACGTCGATGAAGCCTGGGGCGAGGGCGAGGCCGCCCGCGTCGCGCACCTCGGCGGCGTGCAGCGGCAGGTCCGGCCCCACGGCGACGATGCCGTCGCCCTCCACCGCCACGTCGGCGCGCATCGGGGGCGCGCCAGTTCCGTCGTAGACCAGCGCGTCGCGGATCAGCAGGGTCATGCGGGGTCTCCGGTCCGGCGCCATCCCACGGTCTCGCCGCCGCGCCCGCCGGCGACGCGGCCGTGGCGCAGGATGGCATAGACCTCGCGGGTCACGCGACCCGCGAGGCGGCCGTTTTCGTAGACCGGATCGTTGCGGCGCAGGACCGAGCCCTCCCATGCCTCCGCCCGCCACTCCGCCCCCGGCGCGGTCACGGCGACCGCCCCGCCGGGGGCGATGTGGGCGGCGTGCTCGGGGCCGGGCCGGACGGTCAGGCCGACCAGGCGGAAGGACTCGGGCGCCGCGTCGCCCGGCAGGACGGCGTCGACCGCGGCCCCGGCGGCGAGCGCCGCGAGCCCGCCGATGGGGAAGATGGTGTTGTGCAGCACGCCCACGCGCAGGCCGGATTCCGGGTCCTCGACCAGCGCCCGGCCGCGGTCGTCGCGGGCGAGCACCGGCGGCGCGTCGCCCAGCGCGATGCGCCCGGCAAGGTCCATGGCGATCAGGCCGGCGTCGGCCTCGGGCGCGGCCTCCAGCGCGCGCAGGACGGCCTCCTCGGGCGAGGCGCCTTCAGCCAGCAGGCGCAGGGCGTGCACGTTGGGGGCCTCGCCCGAGGGGCCGGGCATGTTGGGCAGGCGGTGGCCGGCGACGATCCCCACCGCCGGGTCGGCGGGGGTGAACTGGATCAGCGGCTCCGGCCGGTCGGGGCCGGACGACATCAGCCCCGCGAGCCGCGCCTGCGCGATATGCGGCGGCGGGTCCCCGCCCCCGAACAGCGCCAGCGCCCCGCCGCGCTGGGTGCAGGCCTCGGCGAGGGTCCCGTCCTGCGCGATGGCGACCAGGCTGACGAAGCCGCCGATGGCGCCGCGGCCCACCGTCTCGACCGCCCGCAGCGCGCGATAGACCGCCAGCCCCGCCTGCGGCCCCGAGGCCGCGATGCCGATGGTCATGCGCCCCTCCCCGCAGGCGCGGACCTGCGCCGTCCGGGCGCGGGGTCCGCCCCAGGGGCGCCCCGCGCCCGACCCGGGGCCTCCTGCCCCCGGTCTGCGCCCGGCGAGGCGTGGATCGGCAGGCGCAGCGGACCGCCCCCGGCGTGAGCGTTTGCGGCGGGCCGCGAGAGGCCCCGGGTCGAGCCCGGGGCGCCTGTGGCGGGCGCCGCGCTCATTGCGCCGCCATGTGGCCGGGGGCGACCTCGGCCAGCGCCCCCATGGGCAGGGTCCCGACGTCGAGCTCGGGCAGAACCTGCCGCTCGCGGGCCGGATCGGGGACCGGCACGGCGGCCAGAAGGGCGCGGGTGTAGGCGTGGGCGGGGGCGTTGAGGACCGCCTGCCGGGTCCCGATCTCGACGATGCGTCCCTGCCGCATGACGGCGACGCGGTGCGAGACCTCCTCGACCACCGCCATGTCGTGGGAGATGAACAGATAGGCGAGCCCGAGGCTCTGCTGCAGCTCCAGCATCAGCTCCAGCACCTGCGCCTGCACCGAGACGTCCAGCGCCGAGGTCGGCTCGTCCGCCACGATCAGCTTCGGCCCCACGCCGAGCGCCCGCGCGATGGCGATGCGCTGGCGCTGGCCGCCCGAGAACTCGTGCGGGTAACGGCGGATGTGGTCCGCCTCGAGCCCCACCCGGCGGAACAGCTCCTCCACCCTTCCGTCCAGCTCGGACCCGGAGGCGATGCCGTGGATGGTCATCGGCTCGGCCACCAGCTTTCCGACCGACATCCGGGGGTTCAGCGAGGCGAACGGGTCCTGGAAGATCATCTGCATCCGCCGCCGCGCCTTGCGCAGTCCGGAGGAGGAGAGGTTCCGCACATCCACCCCGTCGACCTCCACCTCGCCCGCGTCCAGCTCCATCAGCCGCAGCACCGCGCGGCCGGTGGTGGATTTGCCCGAGCCGCTCTCGCCCACCAGCGCCAGCGTCTCGCCCGCCTTCAGCTCGAAGCCCACGTCCTGCATGGCGCGGGTCGTGGCGCCGCCCCTGCCGAACAGGAACCCGCCCGAGGAGAAGGTCTTGGACATGCCGCGCGCGCGCACCAGCGTGTCGCCGACGGGGGCCGGCGCCTCGACCACCCGGCGGGGCTCGGCGGCGGCGGCGTAGGCGCCCAGCCGCGGGACGGCGTCGAGCAGCCTGCGGGTGTAGGCCTCCTTCGGGGCGGTGAAGAGGGTGGAGACGGGCCCCTCCTCCACCTTCCGCCCGCGGTTCATCACCACCACCCGATCGGCCATCTCGGCCACCACGCCCATGTCGTGGGTGATCAGGATGATCGAGGTCGAGAACTGGTCCTTCAGCCCCCGCATCAGATTCAGGATCTGGGCCTGCACGGTGACGTCCAGGGCGGTGGTCGGCTCGTCCGCGATCAGGATCGCGGGGTCGGCGGCCATGGCCATGGCGATCATCACCCGCTGGCGCATGCCCCCCGAGAGCTCGTGGGGGAACTGGCGCATCCGCCGCTCGGGCTGGTCGAGGCCCACGAGGCGCAGCATCTCGCGCGCCCGGGCCTCGGCCTCGCGCTGGGACATCGCCTTGTGCTCGACCAGCGCCTCGGTCAGCTGCAGCCCGATGCGCAGGACCGGGGTCAGCGAGGTCATCGGCTCCTGGAAGATCATGGTGATCGCGTCGCCGCGGAGGGCGCGCTTGTCGGCCTCGGGCAGGGTCAGCAGGTCGCGGTCGCGGAACATCGCCCGGCCGGACTCGATGCAGGCCGAGCGAGGGGGGAGCAGGCCCAGCAGAGCCATGGAGGAGACGGACTTGCCGGAGCCGGACTCGCCGACGATGGCCAGGGTCTCGCCCTTGCGCAGGTCGTAGGACAGGCCTTTCACCGCGACGTTGCGCTCGGGCCCCCGGCCGAAGGCGACGGTCAGGTCCTGGACGGAGAGAAGGGTCTCGCTCATCAGCGCTGCCTCTGGCGGGGGTCGAGCGCCTCGCGCACGCCGTCGCCCAGCAGGTTGAACCCCAGCACGGTGACGGCGATGGCGAGGCCGGGGAAGATCATCATCCACGGCGCGCGGGAGATCAGGTCGCGCGAGGCCGAGAGCATGAAGCCCCACTCCGGCTCCGGCGGCTGGGCGCCGAGGCCCAGGAACGAGAGCCCCGCCGCCGCCAGAACGGCGGTCGAGACGCCCAGGGTGCCGACCACGATCAGCGTCGGCACCACGTTGGGCAGCAGGTGCACGAAGATCAGCCGCAGATGCCCGGCGCCTGCGGCGGTGGCGGCCTCGAAATAGGGTTTGCCCTTCTCGACCAGCACCACGGAATGGGTGACGCGCGCATAGAAGGGGATCGAGGCGATGCCGATGGCGATCATCGCGTTGGTCAGGCCGACGCCGAAGATGGCGAGGCAGGCGAGCGCGATGACGATCTCGGTGAAGGAGAACAGCACGTCCACCAGGCGCATCAGAACCCGCTCGGTCCAGCCCGAGGAATAGCCCGCCACCAGCCCCAGCAGCAGCCCGCAGGTCAGCGAGATGCCCACCGCGATCACCCCGATCTGCAGGGTCAGCTGGGCGCCGTAGAGGATGCGCGAGAGCACGTCGCGGCCGAAGTCGTCGGTGCCCATCCAGTAGTCCCAGGTCGGCGGCTGCAGCCTCGGCCCGGCGGCCATGCGCAGGGGATCGTGGGGCGCGATGACCGGCGCGGTCAGGGCGCAGACCACCAGCAGGCCCACGATGACGAGGCCGATCAGGCCCGAGGGCGACCGCAGCAGCGCGGCGAGGAAGCTGCGCGGCTTCCGGCGGGCGGAGGCGGCGACGGGAGCGTCGGCGTCTGCGCTGCGGGGGTCGAGGGTCTCGGTCGTCATCACGAATACCGGATCCGGGGGTCGAGGAAGGCGTAGGCGACGTCCACGATCACCGAGGCCAGCGCAACGACGGTCGCGAAGAACAGGATGAAGCCCTGGATCAGGGGGTAGTCGCGGGCGAAGACGGCCTCGATGGCGAAGCGGCCGACCCCGTTCCAGGCGAAGACGTTCTCGACCACGATCGCGCCGCCCATCAGGTAGGCGAACTGCAGGCCGAGCATCGCCACGATCGGCACCAGCCCCGAGCGCAGCGCATGGCGATACAGCACCAGCGTCTGCGACAGGCCCTTGGCGCGGGCGGTGCGGACGAAATCCTGGTCGAAGATGTCGATCATCGCCGAGCGGGTCATGCGCGCCAGCACCGCGGCGTTGGCGAGGCCGAGCGTCAGGGCCGGCAGGATCAGGCTCATCCAGTCGCCCCCCGCCACCGGCAGCCATTGCAGGGTCAGCGCGAACAGGAACAGCAGCAGCAGCCCCAGCCAGAAATGGGGCATCGAGACCCCGACGATGGCGAGGATCATCGCCCCCGCATCCACCCAGGTCCCCCGCTTGTAGGCCGCGAGGAACCCCAGGCTCATCCCCACCGCGACGGCGATAACGAGGCTCGCCATGGCCAGCGCCAGCGTCATCGGGAACCGCACCAGCAGGATGTCGAGCACCGGCTGGTCGCCGACGATGGAGCGCCCCAGGTCCCCCTGCAGCAGCCGGCCCAGGTACTTCGCGTACTGGATCCAGATCGGCTGATCGAGGCCGAGGCGCACGCGGATCGCCTCCAGCTCCTCGGGCGTGGTCTGGAAGCTGCCGTACATGATCCGGACCGGATCGCCGGGCACCACGTGCACCAGCAGCGTCACCGCGATGGTGGCGATCCAGACCGTGACCAGGGCGGCCAGCAGGCGCTGGGCGATGAAGCGGGTCATCGGGGCGAGGCCTCCGGGGTTCGGGCGGACGTAGGGCGCATTTCAATGCGCCTTGGGCAGGACGTCCGCGGACCGCGGCGTCGGATGGCGGCGTCGGATGGCGGCGTCGGATGGCGCATTGAAATGCGCCCTGCGAAGACGGGGGGCGGCCGCGCCGCCCCCGCCGGATCGCCTCAGCCCTCGATCTTCACGTCGGTGAAGATCGGATGCAGGAACGGGCCGACCTTGAAGCCCGAGACCTCGGGGCGCACGGCGAACACCCACTCCCAACCGGGGGAGTAGAGGCCGATGTGGACCGCGTTCTCCATCAGGTACCTGATGACCGCCTGCACCTTCTCCAGCCGCGCCTCGGGCTCGATGGTGGTGCGGGTCTCCTCCAGCATCGCGTCCAGCTCGGCGTTCTGGAAGCCCGAGTAGGCGCCGGGCGAGTGCCACAGCTGGTAGAGGATGTCCGGGTCGTACCAGGACCAGGTCATCATGTCGAAGGTGCCCGGCTCCTCGGAAGTGGAGTCCTCGTTCTGCGCCTTCACCCGGGCGTTCATGGTGCCGATGTCCATGATCTCGATCCCGGCCTGGATGCCGACCTGGGCGAGCTGGGCCTGGAAGATCTCGGCCAGCTTGTGGCGGTTGCCGCCCGTCCACACGAACATCGTGGTCTCCAGCGGCTTGTCGGGGCCGTAGCCCATCTCCGCCAGCAGCGCCTGCGCCTTCTCGGGGTCGTAGGGGTAGCCGTACCGCTTGCAGAACGCCTGGTCGTTGCCGAAGACGCCGCGGGCCACGGGGCACCATTCGCGGTTGGTCAGCCCGCCGTAGATGATGTCGATCGCCATCTGCGGATCGGTCGCGTAGGCCACCGCCTGGCGCGCGCGGATGTCGTCGAAGGGCGGGCGGGAGGTGGTGAACTCCCAGAACACGTCCTGGCCGGTGTTCTCGGCCACCATGATCTCGAGCTCGCCTTCCTCCTGGATGGCGGCGACGTCGTCGAAGGGCGGCTCGGCGATATGCACCTCGCCGGTGGTGAGCGCCGCGAGCCGGGTCTGCGCCTCGGGGACCGTGCGGATGATCAGCCGGTCGATGTAGGGGGCGCCGGGGTTCTCGACCGGGTCGCCACGGTTCACGAAGTCGGCGTTCGCCTCCAGCGTGACCTGGTCGCCCTTCACCCACTCCACCAGCTTGAACGGGCCGGTGCCGATGGCGGTCGAGGAGCCGAAGGTCCCGGCCGTGTTGGTGTCGCAGATCATCGAGGAGAAGCTGTCGGCCAGGAACGGGATGAAGGCCCCGAACTTCGACGACATCGCCACCGTGAAGGTCAGCGGATCCTCGACCGTCACCTCGGTGATCGGCCCCCAGGAGGTCTTGGTCAGCGAGGGCGCGTCGCCGAAGGCCCGGTCGATCGTGAACTTCACGTCCTGCGCGGTGAAATCGCTGCCGTCATGGCACTTGATCCCCTCGGCCAGCTTGAACGTGTAGGTCAGCCCGTCGTCCGAGACCTCCCAGCTCTCGGCCATGTTCGGCCCCGGGGTCCCCTCCATGTCGAAGGCGAGCAGCGTGTCGTAGATCTGGTCCCAGACCTGCATCGACAGGGTCGAGGTCGCGCGGTGCGGATCGAGCGAATCCGCGTCCCCGTAGCGCGCCCAGACCAGATCCGCGGCCTGCGCCGCGCCCCCTGCGGCGAGGGCTGCGGCCAGCGCTCCGCCCCTCAAACCGGCCTTGATCGAAACCATCGTCTCCCTCCGTCTCGCCCCCGCGCCGGCTGCGGCGCTCGCGTGATGGCGAAAGCCTGCGGGAGTTTTCCGCGACGGCAAGATATTTTTCTTTTCTGGATATTTCTTTTCCAGAAATGAATCTTTTCGCCATGCTGCACGCGCGAAACGAGTCGCTCGTGAAACGGGGAGGGGCTAGTCCAGCGCCTCCGATGAACCGCCCCACTCGGCATGGATCTCCTCGATGGCGCGCAGGCGGTCGGCGGCCTGGTCGCCGATTCGGCCCGCCAGCGAGGCGCAGAGGTAGTTCAGCAGGCTGACGGTCGCGGTCATCGAGTCGAAGATCGTGGGCCCGTGCGCCCGGCTGCGCAGCACCACCGCGGCATGGGTCAGGTCGCCGGCGGCGGGCGCGTCCACGACGAGAATGACCTTCGCCCCCGCCCGCCCGGCGGAGCCCACCACGTTGCGCAGCGCCTGCGTGCGCCGCCCCACCCCCAGCGCCAGCACCGTGTCGGCGGCGGAGATCGAGGCCAGCTCCTCGGGCACCGGGAAGCCGCCGATGGGGATCATGCGGATGTCGGGGCGCAGCTTGATCAGCAGCGCGCGGGCGAAATGGGCGAGCGGATAGTCGTCCCCGAAGCCCACCACCCACAGCTTCTCGCCTTCCCTCAGCAGGCGCACGGCATGGGCGATGTCGTCGGCGCGCAAGAGCTCGAAGGTGCGCACCAGGTGCTTCACCTCCGCCTCGAGATAGGCCGAGGGGCTGGGGGCGGCGGCGCCTTCGACCGGGGCCGCGACGGCGGGGGCCGAGCCCTCGCGCGCCGCGCGCTGGGCGGCCTTGTAGCCGACGTAGCCCAGCCGGCGGAACAGCCGCGCGGCGGTGGCCTTGGAGACGCCCGCGCGCTCGGCCAGCGAGCCCGCGTTCTCGTGGCGCAGGGCGCCGAGATCCTCGAGCAGCAGGTCCGCCAGCCGCCGCTCGCCGCGGGGCATGTCGTCGTAGGCGGCCAGGATGCGCTGGCCGATGGGCTCCGCGGTCATCTCGTTCCCTCCGCTCCCGGCGGGGCGATGATAGGCCGAGGCCGGGGGGTGGAGGAAAGCCGGAACCGACGGCTCCCGGGCGCCCGCAACCGAGAGTTGACAGCTGTCAACTCGGAGGCGCGGCTCAGGCGGGGATCGGCAGGCCCTCGGGCGCGGACTGCTGGAGGCGGCCGCCGATGCGGATCGGCTGGACCAGTCTGGCGAGGCCGGTCTTGTCCTCGGTCTCGACGTAGACGCCGCAGATCGTCGCCTCGCCCAGCGCCGGCTGGAAGCGGCCCTTGGCCATGCCGGTGACGAAGCGGCGGATCGGCTCGTCGGCCTGCATGCCGATCACCGAGTCGTAGTCCCCGCACATCCCCGCATCCGACAGATAGGCGGTGCCCCGGTTGAGGATCATCGCGTCCGAGGTCGGGACATGGGTGTGCGTGCCCACCACCAGGCTGACGCGGCCGTCCACGATCCGGCCCATGGCCATCTTCTCGGAGGTCGCCTCGGCGTGGAAGTCGAGGATCGTGGCCTGCACGGCGCCGCCCAGCGGCGCGGTCTTCAGCGCCGCGTCGACCATCGGCACGGGGTCGTCGTAGGGGCGCGACATGAACACCCGTCCCAGCGCCTGCACCACCTGCACGCGCCGGCCGCGGGTCGCCTCGAACACCTTGGCGCCCTGCCCCGGCGCGGCCTTGGAGAAGTTCAGCGGCCGCAGGATCCGCGCGTCCGATCCGATGTAGGAGATCATGTCCTTCTGGTCGAAGGCATGGTCGCCCAGCGTGATGCAGTCGGCGCCCGCGGCGAAGATCTCGGCGGCGATGGCGCCGGTGAGGCCCATGCCGGAGGCCGAGTTCTCGGCGTTGACCACCACGAAGTCGAGCTTCCAGGCCTCGCGCAGCTTCGGCAGCCGCTCGATGACCGCGGTGCGGCCGGCCCGTCCCATCACGTCGCCGAGGAAAAGCAGTTTCATGCGCTCCCTCTAGCCCGTTCCGCGCAGCGGCGCCAGTCGGGCGCGACGCTGCACGGAGCGCCGGGGCGGCGGGCCGCGCGAGGCCGCGGGTCGAGCCCGGGGCACGCCCTGCGGCGGGCGCCGCGCCGGGGGACGGCGCGAGGGCCCGGGACGCCGGAGGGCGCCCCGGGACGGGGGGCGTCAGGCGCGCTCGGGGTCCAGCGTGGTCGACCACAGCTCGACGTCGGCGGCGTCCATCAGGCGCACGGTCATGCGGCCCGTGGCGCCCTCGATCTCCACCTTTCCGAAGAACTGCAGGCCTTCGGAGGGGGGCAGGTTCTGGCCCTGCTCCGCCGTGGGGGCCTTGGCGAACGCGACCTTCGGGCCGAAGGTGTCGTCGTAGTCGGCGGGGCCGAAGGTCCCGGCGTGCAGCGGGCCCGAGACGAACTCCCAGAACGGGTCGAAATCCTGGAAGGACGCCCGGTCGGGGCTGTAGTGATGGGCGGCGGTGTAGTGGACGTCCGCGGTCAGCCAGACGGTGTTCCTGACCCTGGCGTGCCTGATGAAGCTCAGCACCTCGGCGATGTCGAACTCGCGCCCCTTCACCGGGCCGTTCCCGTTCGACGAGTTCTCGAAGGCCGATTTGCCGTCGCGCACGATCATGCCGATCGGCATGTCGGCGGCGATCACCTTCCAGGTCGCGGTCGAGGCCGCCAGCTCCGCCTTCAGCCAGCGCATCTGCGCGGCGCCCAGGAAGTCGGTCTGCGGCCCCGGCTCCATCTGGTCGTTGGAGGTGTTGTCCCCGCGGTAGCTGCGCATGTCGAGGAAGAACACGTCCAGCAGCGGGCCGTAGGCGACCTTGCGGTAGATGCGCCCGGGCTCGACCGAGCTCTCGCGCAGGGGCATCGCCTCGCGGAAGGCACGGTTGGCGCGGGCCGACAGCAGGGCGACGGATTTCTCGGTGTAGCGGTCGTCCTCCAGCCGCTCGGACGGATACCAGTTGTTGGTCGTCTCGTGGTCGTCCCACTGCGCCAGCATCGGGACCCGGGCCGCCATCTCCCGCACATTGGCGTCGAGGAGGTTGTAGAGGAAGTTCCCCCGGAACTCCTGCAGGGTCTCGGCGACCTTGGATTTCTCCTCCGTCACCAGGTTCTTCCAGATCGTGCCGTCCTTCAGCTCCACCTCCGTCTTCAGCGGCCCGTCGGCGTAGATCGTGTCGCCGGAGTGGATGAAGAAATCCGGCTCGTGGCGGAGCATGGTGGAGTAGATCGTCATGCCCCCCCGGCTCTCGTCGATCCCCCAGCCCTGGCCGGCGGTGTCGCCCGACCAGGTGAAGACGATGTCGCGCAGGGCGGTCGGCGCGGTGCGGAAGCGGCCGACCACGGGCTCCGAGCCCAGGTTCACGTCCGCGAGATCCAGCATCGTCACCCGGTAGAAGACCTCCTGGTCCGAGGGCAGGCCCGTCAGCTCCATCTTGCCCATCAGGTCGGTGGCCGAGGTCAGCCCCAGCCCCGGCAGGCGGCGGGCGTCCCGGAAGGACTCGGTCGTCGAGACCTCGACCATCATGCGCGAGGGCCGGTCCGCCCGCGCCCAGACCACCGCCCCGTCGGCCGAGACGTCGCCCGACTGGACCCCGTGGGTCAGCGCCGGGCGCTGGTTGGCGCGGGAGTAGGCGGGCAGGAACAGGCCGGACGCGGCGGCGGTTCCGGCGGCGAGGACCTGGCGCCGGGAGAGGCGAAGCTGGGGCATGGGAAGCTCCGGAGAAGCGGGAACGCGGGATGCGGCGCGAAGCTCGCCGCGCTCGGTGACGGGCGCATCGCGGGGGCGCGAAGATTGGGTGTCGGAACGGTGACGACGCTCGACCATGGCTCCCCCTCCCGGCGGCCCCGTCCCCGGACCGCTTCGGGACCGGAGGGCGCAAGCGCGGCGCCGGGACGGCCCCCGGGACAGGCTCCGGCCAACGGCCCGGCGACGCAAGCCCGATGACGCGCGCGCCGGCGGCGCGATCCCGCCGGCGCGCCGCGCGCGTCCCTGCGCGCGCCGCCCGCCCCGAAGAGCGCCCCGGGGCCGCCCGGCGGCGGCCGTCGGCGCGTCGCGGCCCGGGCCGGGCGCCCGGCCCGCAGGAGATCCCGGGTCAGGGCCGTGACGCGTGCGAGGGGGGAGGGGGCGCCTGCGTCCGGAGGTCCGGCTGCGCCGGGCCGTCCGCCCCTGACGCGCGCGTCTCCCCTTTCCCGCGACCGGCCGCCCGGTTACTCCTGTGCTCCCGCCGTCGCGGAAGGAGCCTGCCGATGACCGAATTCGCCCTGCCCCGGAACGCCTTCAAGGCCAAGCTCGCCGCCCGCAAGGACCCGGTCCTGGGACTGTGGCTGATGCTGGGGGCCGACGCCTCGACCGAGCTTCTGGCCGACGCGGGTTTCGACTACGTGCTGGTGGACGGCGAGCATTCGCCCCTCGACATCGACCTGATGCGCCGCCAGATCGCGGCGGCCGAGCGGGGCGCCTCCTCGGTGGTGGTGCGCCCGCCGGTGAACGAGGCCTGGATCCTCAAGCAGCTCGCCGACGCCGGCGCGCAGAGCTTCATCATCCCCATGGTCGACACCGCCGAGCAGGCCGAGGCCGCGGTCCAGGCCTGCCTCTACCCCCCCCAGGGCATCCGCGGGGCCGCCGGCGTGGTGCGCGCCGCCCGCTACGGCCGGATCCCGGGCTACCTCACCAAGGCCAACGCCGAGATCTGCGTGGTCCCCCAGGTCGAGACCCTGACCGCGGTGGAGAACATCGAGGCGATCTGCGCCGTCGAGGGGGTGGACGCGATCTTCATCGGCCCTTCGGACCTGTCGGCCTCGATGGGCTTCACCGGCCGCCCCGGGGCGCCGGAGGTGGACGAGGTGATCCGCAGCTCGATCGCGCGCATCCACGCCTGCGGCAAGCCCGCCTGCACGCTGGGCTTCGACGAGGCGACGGTGGCGAAATACCTCGGGATGGGCGCGGACATGGTGGCGGTGGGCTCGGACGTGACGCTGCTGCTGCGGGGGGCTGCGGAGCTGCTGGCGAAGCACCGCTGATCCCGTCGGGAGGGGCGGGCGCAGAATCCTGCCTCTCCCCGCTTGACGCCCCCCTCAGGCTTGGCTATCAGGCCCGCGGCTCGGCGGAGTAGCTCAGTTGGTTAGAGCAGCGGAATCATAATCCGCGTGTCGGGGGTTCAAGTCCCTCCTCCGCTACCACCACACCCCCCACTTCGAAGTCAGGGTTGGAGACGAACGCGCTCAGGCGCCCGCGGAGCTCCACCGGCACGCCGGCGCCATCGTGCGGCGAGCCGATGATCTCGGAGATCATCGTCCGCACGGCGGTCGCGGCGGTCTCGCGCCGGCATCCATCGCGACGTTCGGCGCGGCGAGCTCCCGCTGCGCTGAAGTTGGACGGGTCGTCTCGTTGGAGCGTGGCCCACGTCGAGGCCCTGAACCGCGCCGGGTCTGCCGGAGGCGGAGGGTCGTGCGCGACGCAGCCGCGTCGCAGGTTTCCAGCCCGGCGTAGACTGCGGCTTCGGCTTCCGCGGGCGGCACGTTGCCGATGAGATCCAGCAGGCGACGGTCGCTGAACCAGTCGACCCTCTCGAGGGCGGCGGGTTCAACCGCCTCGAAATTGCGCCATGGCCCGCTACGGTCGATGACTTCCGATTTGAACAGGCCGTCGAGGGTCTCGGCCCGGGCTTTGTCGCAAGGGTCGCCGACGCCGCCGACCGAAGGCTCTTCTCCTGCCTCTGCCAGGCGGTCGGTGTCGCGACCGGGCAGGCATCGCGAACTCCGGTCCGGGCGGCGGGCCAGCCCGCGCCGGGCTGCCTTTGGCGGACGGCCTGCTCCCGGGCGTCCAGCACGAAGCTCGCCTGCGCCGTGCAACTGACGCGCCGCCCCGCGATCCGTCGTGCGACGGCGTCGATCACGAAGGCGACAGGGACGAAGCCCTGCCAGGCGGCGACGCAAGCGAAGTCGCTGGCCCGCAGCATGTTCGGGGCCGGGACCCGGACCTGGCGGTTCACCCGGTCCAGAGGGATCGGGGCGCTCTGGTCCGGAACCGTGCTCCCGAGCGGCTTCCCCCCGATGACGCCCTGAAGTCCCAGGTCCTTCGTCAGTCTCGCCACGGTGCGCCGGGCGGCGCCGAAGCCATTGCGGCGCAACGGTCGCCAGACCTTGCGCGTGCCGCAGACGCCGGAGGTCGCCTCGAAGACGCGTCGGATCTCCGGGCGAAGGGCATCCTCCCGCCGCGCCCGCTTTGATCTGCGGGACGGCTCCGCCCGTCTGGCGAGATGATCATGGCAGGTGGGAGGAGATATCGGCGGCATCCGGCGGATCGGCCTGACTGGCCCCTTCGTTCAGCGTCTGCGCCGCGCAGCCGATCTTCGGCGCGATCGACACGAACGCAGCGGAGCCGGAGCCGCGCTCCGCTTCGCCGTCCAGCGCCGAGCGAAGCGCGCGCGCGGACCTCTGGGGAGGCCTGACCGTCGTCTTGCTTATGGGGCTCCATCCTGCTCGGGAGGTGGAGCCTCCGGCGGACCCGGCGCGGTTCGGTTTCGCGCGCGGCGCGTTCAGGCGCGGGGATCGAGGGGACCGGCCTGCTCGCCCCTGTGGCGGGGACGGACGCGCCGAACCTCGACGACGCGGGCGCCGCGACCGTCGGCCGTCCCGCCGTCGGATGGATCGCGTGCGGAAAGGGCTTGGCCGGGGGAGAGGTCCCGTGCATCGACGCCGCGCTCGGCCGGACCTCGCGGCGCGCGGCGTCCCGGGTGTCCGCAACCGCCGACGGGACGCGCGGACTGGATCCGCCGCCGCCCGGCGAAGAGGTCCCGGGACGAGCGGAGGCGCGGGCCCTCGTCGTCGGCCGCGGCGCTCTCGTCGTCGCCGGGATCGAGCGGGTCCCGGCATGGGACGGGCTCCCCCGCCCTTGCCGACGCCTCCTCGCCGTCCGCGGCGGCGGGCGCCGAGGGCGCCGTCTCGACCTCCGTCGACCCGCGCCTCGCCACGAGGGACAGCGCGTCGACGTCGGGTATCTCGAAGCGCCGCGGATCGAGGATGCGGATCAGCCCGTCGGCGTGGAACCGGTGCGTGATCCGGCTGAGCGACTCGACCGTCGTGCCCAGCAGGTCCGCGATGTCCGGACGGCTCAGCGGCACGGTCAGCACGCCCCCGCGGCCAGGACCGTCGGAGGGACGCCAGGCCATCGTCGCGGTCCCCGCCGCCAGGAACCCGGCCAGCCGCTGCTCCGGCGACTGCACGGCCAGACCGACGGCGATGGCGTGAAGCCGATCGAGCTCGCGCCGCGCCTGGGCCATGCGGATCCGGTCGAGCGCCTCGGCCCCGTCCCCTCCTCCGGCGAGCGCCCCCGCCGGCGCCGAGACCAGCGACGGATCGTCGAAACGGCACACCTCGACGTCGGTCGCCGCCTCCAGGCTGCCGATGGGGTCTTCGGGCCGCCAGATCATCTCGCCGGGCTGCACCAGCCCCAGCACGCGGCGGCGGCCGTCGTGGCCGAAATGCACCCAGCGCAGCCAGCCCGAGGCGAGCACGCCGAGGTAGGGCCCCGCGCCTTCCGCCGGCAGCGGCGCGCCGGCCGGCAGACGAGCCTGCGTCACCCGCCGGGACAGGCGCGACAACAGGGAGCCCGGGATCTCGGCGCAGACCGCGGCGCGGCGCGCAGGGCAGCTCGCGCAGGGTTCCGCCAGGCGCGGGGACGGGCGCGCCGAGACCCTGCCGAGCGCGTCTTCCGCGCCCTCCGGCGACGTGTTCAGGATCAGGCGCGGATCGTGAAAGCAGGTCATGCGGCGTCCTTACGCTCCGGGGACGAAGGCGCCGGGCGCGTGACGCAGGCCCGGCGGAAGACGGGGGAGATGACGGCGGTCAATGCATCGCGCGCCGCGGGGCGCGACCCTGCCGCGGTCCGCTGATGGGGAGACCGCCGATGTCCGCCGACGAATGGGTGCTCGTGATGAACTCCAGCCGCGCGCGGGTCGTGCGCGGTCTCCCGCGGGAGGGGTCCCCGGCGCTGCCGGAACTGTCGATGCGCGCGCCCAACCGGCGCCTGGGAGAGCTGATGGCCGACAAGCCCGGGCGCAGCTTCGCCTCGGGCGCGCCGGGGCGGCGCTCGGCGATGGACTACGGCTCCGACCCGCTGCGCGAGCACGACCGGGACTTCGCCCGCCAGGTGATCGCGATGCTCGAGCCGCATCGCGCGGCCGGGGAGTTCCGGGCGCTGTCGATCATCGCCGCGCCGGAGATGCTGGGCCACCTGCGCGAGGCGATGCCGCCGGCGCTCGCCGCGATGGTGCGGCGCGAGTCCGACAAGAACATCGCCGGAGTGCATGACTCGGTGCTGCTGGAGGCGATCCGCGCCGAACTGGGCGCGGACTGAGCCGGCGACGGGGCGCCGTCCGGCGGACGCCGGACGGCGCGGTTCGGCAGGACATCGGATCACGAGATCTCCTCGGTCAACTCGGACAAGGGGCGCAGGCGCGCGTCCTGCAGCGGCGGATCCCGCCAGGCGAAGCCGCGCAGCACGATCTCGCGCCAGGCTTCGCCGGGCGGCGCATCGGCCAGCCGGAGCCGCCCGGCGCAGGGCGGCAGGCCGCCCCGCGCGGCGCAGTCCAGGGGCCGCAGCCGCAGGGCCGAGCGCCCGGCGGTCCGCCGCGCGGGCCCGGTCGCGACCGCGTCCGGCCCCCGGGGGTCGCGCGCGCCCGCGCGACCCGGCCTCTCCGCGCCCCGGATCCCGCCGGCGGGCGGCGCGGGCCGCGGGACGTCCCCGGCCCCGGCCCCGGCCGCGGCGTCCAGGACCGCTCCGGAGCCCGGGCCGGGGGGTTGCATGCGTGCGCCGACCGTCATCCGATGACCGAGACCAGTTCCGGCGGCACGGAGTCGCCGAGGTCGATCTCCAGCAGCCGCCCGTCGTCGACATGGCTCCAGCCGTAGTCGGCGACGTAGAGATGCGTCTCGCCCGAGCCGTCGGAAGCCGGCGCGAAGGCCAGGTCCTTGACGCTGACCCGGTGGTGGAGGTCCTCGGAGTAGTGGCTGCGCAGCACCGTCAGCACGTCGACCACCGCGCCGCTGCGGTCGATCTTCCAGATGTCCGCGCTGAAGCCGCCGCCGACGTAGAAGACGTCCTCCTGCGCGTCGTAGGCCAGGGCCTCGGGGTCCTCGATCGCGGTCGGCAGCACCATCGAGCTGAACTGGGTCGTGCCGTGCGCGTCGACCTCGACGATGGTCCGGGTCTCGCCGTTGACGATGAACAGATGGCCGGTGATCGGATCGAAGGCCACGTCCTCGGGGTCGACGCCGCCGACCGCGAGCGTGTCGAAGGACCACAGCACCGTCTGCGGGGCCGAGACGTCGACCGCGAAGATCCGGAACTCGTCGTCGTCGGAGACGAACAGCGTCCCCGTCGCGGCGTCGAGCGCGAGGCCCGTCGCCTCGGTGGTGAAGGGCAGCGCGACGCCGCCGCCGAACTCGCCCGACAGGCTGACCGAGAACAGGTCCTGGCTGCGGGAGAACGGCGCCTCGTCGACCTCGGAGTCCGAGATCAGCAGCGTGCCCGAGACCGGGTCGTAGACGATGCCCGAAGGGTCCGTCGCGCCCCAGGTCCGGGTGAACACGTCGTTGACCACCACCGGCCCCTCGTCCGCGATCTCGGCCACCGCCGCGCCGGCGCCGATGGCGATCGCCGAGCCGTCGCCGGCTCGCCGCGCGCCCTCGATGACCAGCGAGAAGCTCTCGATCCCCTCGGCGAAGTCGTCGTCGAGGATGTCGACCGGCACCCAGGCGGTGGTCGAACCGGCGCGGATCGTCACCTCCCACGAGGTCGGCCCGACGAAGTCCTCGCCCGCGGCGGCCGTGCCGCCGACGGCCGAGACGGTGATGATCGCGTCCACGTCCAGCGCCGCCGACAGCCGCAGCGCGAACCAGGCCCGCCCGTCCGTCTCCTCGGCCGGGGCGGCCGCCGCGGCGGCGACCGAGACCGAGGGCGCCTGCGCGTAGGCGACGATCTGGGAGGCGTTCAGAACCGTGCCCGCCGAGAACATCGCCAGCGTCGTGCGCGCGCCGGCGCCGGTTCCGTCGGCGTCCCACATCAGCGTCGCGGAAGCGGGATTCCAGATGAACTGGCCGTGGTCGGCGGTGGCGGTCGTGCCGGTGGCGAACCACGCCGCGTCCAGCGTTCCGCCGGTCAGCCCCGCGCCCTCGGTCAGGCCGAAGGCGTCGGCGTAGACGCCGATGCGGTCCGAGTTCTCGAAATCGTAGATCTTGTCCCAGACGCCGGGCTCGGGCTGCAGCACGAACATGTCCGCGCCGGCGCCGCCGTACAGGTAGTCCTTGCCGGCGCCGCCGATCAGCACGTCGCCGCCGTCGTAGCCGTAAAGGATGTCCGAGCCGCCGCCGCCGTACAGGATGTTGGCCCCGCCGGCGCCCTTGATCGTGTTGTTGAGCGCGTTGCCCGCGCCGTCCAGCGCCCCGTCGCCGCGCAGCTCCAGCCGCTCGACATTGGCGCCCAGCGTCCAGCTGATGGTGCTGATCACATAGTCCACCCCGCCGTCGTCGACGCCGGGAAAGCTCTCCTCGTTCACCACGTCGCCGGGATCGTCGACGCGGTAGATGTCGTTGCCCGCCCCCCCGTACATCAGGTCGGCGCCCTCGCCCCCGTCGAGCAGGTCGTCGCCGTCCCCGCCGTAGAGGATGTCGTCGCCGCCCATGGCGTAGAGACGGTCCCGCCCGGCCAGGCCGAACAGCCGCTCGGGCGCGAGCGACCCGATCAGGTCGTCGTCCAGCGCGGTTCCGAAGATGTCGTGCATGATTGTAGACGCCGGCATTTTCCCACCTCCCATCGGGGAATTTCGAAGCCAGGGCGGGCACCCATCGTCAATTATGAATGTAATAAGCCTCGGCGGCGCCCGCCATTTCTCTCAGGGGGTAGATCGGTCTACCCACTATGGATGAGGGCCGGGGGCGCCTCCTCCCGCCCGGCGGCGGCGCCGCCGCCGTCGCCCGGCGCGCGGTCCGCGCGCCGTTCGCCCAGAAGCTCGGCGTAGAGCGCGGCGTGCCGGTCCGCGATCGCGTCGAGGCTGAACACCGTGCGCGCCTGCAGCGCCGCGTTGGCCGCCATCGCCCGCCCCCCGTCGGGATCGTCCAGCACCTCGAGCACCGCCTCGGCCAGCGCCTCGGGGTCGCCGGGCGGGGTCAGCCGGCCGTTCCAGCCGTCGGAGATCACCTCCCGGCAGCCGGGCATCGCGGTCGAGACGATGGGCAGGCCGGCGAGCGAGGCCTCGAGCAGCACCCGGGCCACGCCCTCGCGGTATTCGGTGGGGAACACGAAGAGGTCGGCCATGCGCAGCAGCGCCGGCACGTCCGAGCGCGCGCCGGTCGCGATCAGGTAGGGCGCGTGGGCGGCGATCTCGGCCTCGGTCACCGCCAGCGGGCCCTCGCTGTCGCGGGGGCCGACCAGCACGAAGCGCACGTCGGGGCGCACGGCATGGACGCGGGCGGCGGCCTCCAGCAGGGCGGGGACGCCCTTCTGGCGGGTGACCCGGGTGACGGTGATCGCCACCGGCGCGTCGCCCAGGCCCAGTTCGTCGCGCAGCGCCTCGGCCGAGGGGCCGGCCGCCAGCGCGCGCCCGAACCCCGCCACGTCCACGCCGCCGCCGCCGGCGGGGATCACCATGCCCCGCCGCCCGGCCATGCGATGCCGGCGGAAGAACTCCAGGTCGTCCTCGATCTCGAACACGGTCGCCGCGGTGCTGCGCGCGGCCAGCCGGTGCAGCGCGCGGTAGACCGGGCGCGCGCCCAGCGCCAGCGGCGTGCGCGAGGAATACACCCACGCCCGCCCGCAGATCGTGCGCACCACCTGCGTGTCCGCCCCCGACAGGCCCCGCGCCAGCGGCAGGAACAGGCAGGGCTTGGTGTCGAAGCCCTGGGCGATGTCCGGCTCCAGCGTCTCCAGCAGGGCCGCCAGCCGGCGCAGCGCGCGCAGGTCCGACAGCGGGCTGATGAAGCGGTCGAAGGGGAAGGCCGCGTGCTCGACCCCGGCCTTGCGGAACGGGGCGGGATCGCCGCTGTCGGCGGCGACCACCTCGAAGCCGCGCTCGCGCATGGCCAGGATGAAGGGAAGGCGCAGGACGTTGTCCTCGCCGCCGACGAACAGGACGCGGGCGGTCATCGGGAGGTCTCCTCGTCGACGGGAAAGGGAGCGCGAAAGGGGGCGGGAGCCGCCGCGCCGGGTCGCCCGCCGCCGGCCGCCGGCCGGCCCTTCCAGACCTCCAGCAGATCGGCGACCGGCATCCAGTCGAGCGCCCCGGCGATGGCGTCGAAACGCGCCTCGCAGCGGCCCAGGTTCACCCGCTGGCGGAACCGGTTGGAGGGGCGCATCCCCGGCGGGACCGGGTGGCCGGGGTCGATCTCCCAGGGGTGGATGTAGAAGACGTAGGGCAGGCCCGCGTTGCGGATCGCCTCGACCCCGCGCATCCACAGCGCGAAGGGCGTCAGCCGGAACCAGCCGCCCCCGCCCCAGGGCAGCCCCCGCCGCCCGAAGGGCAGGCAGGAGACGCAGACCTCGTCGAAGCCGGGACGCAGCTCGGCCACCGGCAGGCGGCCGTCGTAGCCCTCGATCCGGCCGTAGCGGTCATGGGCCAGCGTCGGCACCATCGAACTGTCGTAGGCGTAGCCGGCGGCCTGCAGCTCGTCGATCGCCCAGTCGGTGATCGAGAAGCAGGGCGCGCGGTAGCCGCGCACCTCCTGGCCCGACAGATCCTCGAGCAGCGCGCGCGCGCGGGTCACGTCGGCGCGGAAATCGGCGGGCCGCATCCGGTAGACCAGCTCGTGCCCGTAGCCGTGCGAGGCGACCTCGTGCCCGGCCGCGGCGATGTCGCGGACCAGGGCGGGGCGCCGCTCGGCCACCCAGCCCAGCACGAAGAAGGTGGCGCGCACGTCGTGGCCGGCCAGGATCTCGAGCATCCGCAGGGTGTTGCGCTCGGCCCTCTGGGCGCAGCCGTCCCAGGCGGCGCGGGGGACCACGTCGGCCACGTTCTCGCTGTGGAACCAGTCCTCGACGTCGATGCTCATCGCGCAGGGCGCGGCGGCGGCGCGTCCGCTCCCGGCCCGGTCGCCCGCGGCCGGGCCGCTGGCGGAGAGGCCTCCGAGAGAGGGGCTTTCGGGGGCGGGATGTCTCGGCACGGCGGTCATCGGCGCGCCGCCTCGATGTCGCGCGGCGACCGGCCGGCGAGATAGGCGCGCATCACCGCGCGCAGGTCGGGCAGATCCCCGCCGCCGGCCATCGCCAGCGTCGGACAGGCGGACCCCTCCTGCGGGGCCCAGGAATAGGCGATGTCCAGCGGCCGGCGGTCGCGCGGGACCAGCTCGTCCCAGATCGCCAGCATCGCCAGCAGCTCGGCCTCCGAGGGCAGGCGATACCAGGGCGTCTCCTTGCCGGCGCAGGCCTGGCCGAAGACCTGGAAGACGGGGACCAGCCGGGTCGGCGGGATCCCGGCCTCCAGCGCCGTGGCGATGCGCGTGCGCAGGGCGCCCAGGTCGCAGCCGGTCTCGGCGTTGCGGTGGTTGCAGGGATAGGGGTCGACCGCGATCAGGTCGGCCGACGCCGCCATCGCCGCGAACTCGCCCTGCCCCTTGGCGCCGTTCTGCACCACGATCAGGGTGCGCCCGCGGGGATCGTGCGCGTGGATCAGCGCGGTGCGCTCCGCCACCCGCTCGGGCGCCTCGGGGCAGACCGCGACATGGGGCTCGTCGGCGATGTAATAGATGCCCGAGAAGGCGGGATGCGCGCGCGCGGCCTCGACCGCGGCGATCACCGCGGCGTCGTCGAGCCGCCACGCGCAGCGGGTGTTGAAGCCGTTGCCCAGCCACAGCACCCCCTGCATGTCCGGCGGCAGGGCGTCGAGCCCGGCGACGGAGCCGGCGTCGGCCAGGTCGAAGCCCAGCGCCGCCGCCCCGGCCGCGTCGCCGCCCAGATTCAGGGCCAGGTGGCGCCCCGCCCCGGTCAGCTCGCCGGCGCGCGCGGCCGCCGGCGTCGCCGCCGCCGCGCGAGAGGGCGACGACGGGTGCGGGGCGTCCAGCCATGCGGTCAGCGCCGCCGCGCCGGCCAGCGCCAGGGCCAGGGTCCCGAGCCAGCGTCGCCACCGGATCTCGCGGCCGCCGCGCGGGCGCGTTTCGGTGCTGGAGGGCTTCGACATGGCGATCACCTTTCCTCCCAGGCGCGACGGTCGTCGGACCTCCGCGCGGCCGGGGGTCCGCCCGGCGACGGCAGCTCTTCGGCATCCTCCGCGGCGCGGCGCGCGAGGTCCCGGGACGGGGCGTCGGCCGGCGTCGGCCATGGATCGCCCCCGAAGCGCGCGGCGCGTCCCCGGCCGGACATCGCCCCGGCCGCGGCCAGGGCGCCCGCCGCCAGCAGGGCGCCCAGCGCCGTGCCGCCCGCGCTGGCGGCCAGGTCGACGAGCGACGGCTCGCGGCCCGGCGACAGCGCCTGCAGCGCCTCCAGCGCCAGGGCCAGCCCAAGCAGGGCCCCGGCCGAGGTCCATCCGCGGCGCGGCCAGGCCAGGCGCGCCAGCAGCGCCGCCACGGCATAGGCGGCCACATGCCGGTCGCCCCCCGTCATCACGCCCGGGGCCACGATCGAGGCCGGCGCCAGCGACAGCGCCGCCAGCGCGCCCCCGGCGGCCCAGGCGGCGATCCGCAGGGCGCGCGCCCGGCGCCGTCCCCCCGGGGCGTGCAGCCCCCGGACGCGATGCCCCGCCGCGCTCACAGCAGCCGATGCCCCCGGCTGCGGAAGGCGCCGACGTCCTCGGCTTGCGGGAAGCGGAAGTAGCGGGCGCGCGTCATGTCGAGCGGCCGCCCTTCCAGCCGGCCCTCGCGCAGGCGCTCCAGCACCTCGACCATCAGGCGGGCGCCGACGCGCTTGGTTCCGCGGATCACCCGGTCGAGCGAATCCCGCCGGTGCAGCGCGAACTCGGCGGTGGCCAGCACCTCGCCGGCGTCCAGCGCCTCGACCATCCGGTGCACGGTGATCGTCGCCTCGCGCTCGCCGCGCAGCAGCTGCCAGAAGCTGGGCAGCATCCCGCGGTATTCGGGCAGCCGGCCGGTATGCACGTTGATGCAGCCCAGCCGGGGGATCGAGAGCAGCTCGGCCGAGAAGATCTCGGGTCCCGCCACCGACAGGATCAGGTCGGGACGCATCGCGCGCAGCCGCGCCAGATAGGCGGGATCGTTGACCGAGGGCGTCTCGATCTGCGCCACGCCGCGGGCGCGGGCGAGACCGGCGATGGTGTCCCCGGTCAGCCGCGCGCGCAGCCAGCGCAGGCCGAGGCGCAGCGTGTCCCAGGGCCCGTAGAAACGCAGCATCCGGCGCAGCGTTCTCAGGATCGGCTCGTGGAAGGCCCGGTCGACGGTGATCCCGATCACCTGCGCCGTGCGCGGCGGCAGGGCGTCGAAGAACACCCGGAAGAACTCGATGACGTAGAGCGGGTCGTCCTCGGTCACCACCAGCACCCGCAGGGCGCCGACGGGGCGCAGGCGAGGCCAGTCCTCGTCGCCGTCGACCATCGGCCGGGCGGCGCCGGCGCGGTCGACGATCCAGCCGGTCTCGGCCCCCGGGCCGTCGGGATCGAACAGGGCCTCGGCGTCCGGCACGGACGGGGCGGGATGCGGTGCGGCGCGGGTCATCGCGGCGTCTCCTCAGGCGAACAGGTTGGCGGCGGAACGCGGGCGGGCGCGGGCGCGAGGGCCGGGGCCCAGCGGCTCCCGCCGGCGGGCGTGGGCGCGCATGTCGGCGCGGGCGACCACCGCCGAGACGCCGCCCGCCAGCCGCAGCCCGTGCAGGGCCGCGCGCGCCTCGGGCGCCTGGGTCGCGCCCCAGCGCACCGCCAGGATCGCCTGGTCGGCGAGCGAGGCGAGCAGCCGGGTCTCGGTCGCGCCCGCCGGCGGGGCGGCGTCGATCACCACGCAGTCGTAGGCCTCGCGCAGCTCGGACAGCAGGGCGCGGAACTCGGGCCGGGACAGCGTCTCGACCGGGTCGCCCCCCGGCAGCGGGGCCGGCAGCACGTCGAGCCCGGGCGCAGCCGAGGCGACGATCGCCTCGCGGGTCAGGGTCCTCGCCCGGGTGCGCGCGCCCAGGCCCAGCGCGGCGGCGACGCCGGGGCGGCGGATGTCGAGGTCGATCAGCAGCGTGCGCCGCCGCAGCCGGGCGAGATACAGCGCCAGGCTGGTCGCCAGCGTCGTCGCGCCCACGCCCGTCGCCGCGCCCGTCACCAGCAGCACCTTCGGGGGGCGGCCGGCGTCGGAGGAGGGGCTCAGCGCCTCGACCGCCACGGCGCGGATCGCCTCGGTATAGGGGGCGAACGGATCTTCGGGCAGCAGGGCCGCGGCCGGCGCGGCGCGGCGGGCGCGCCGCAGGATCGGGACCAGGCCCAGGCAGGGGACCTCCAGCGCCTCCTCGACGTCGCGGGCGCTGCGCAGGCGCTGGTCGGCGCGCTCCAGCGCGATGGCGGTCATGCCGCCGACCAGGCCGAAGCCGAGCAGGGCCGGGAACACGAACAGCGCCGGCGCGGGGGAGCTGGGGGACTCCGGCACGGTGGCGCGGGCGACGACGCGGGCCGGCGGACCGGCAGGGGGGCGGCCGAACAGCTCCGCCTCCCGGCGCAGAAGGCCGGCATAGACCTCGCCCGCCGCCTCGGCCGCGCGGACGAGCTCGCGCTCGCGCACCGCCTGCGCCTCGCCCGCGGCGGCGGCGGCGCGCAGGCTGCGCAGCCGGGCGTCGATATCCCCCAGCCGCAGGCGCAGCGCCTCGGCCTGGGCGGCGCCGGCCCCCGCGCCCGGCGCGTCGGCGGCCCCGGGCGCGAGCCCGCGCACGGCGTCGTCGGACGGCCCGGCCTGCGACGCCGGCGCCACCGCGGCCAGCCGCCAGCCGCCCTCGCGCAGCGCCGCGGGGGCGGCGGCGCCGTCCTGCGCCAGCCGGGTGGGCGAGACCGGCGCCCGCCCGCCGTCCGGCCCCTGCGCGCGCCGGTCGTCGAGGGCCAGAAGCTCGGCCCGCGTCAAACCCGCCTGGCGGTTCAGCTCGGCGATCGCGGCGGCGGCCGCGTCGGTCGCCGCGCCCTCGGCCGCCCCGAATTCCACGCGATGGGCGCGCAGCGCGCCCTCGGCGGCGTCGAGCTCCTGCCGCGCCGTCGCCAGGCGCGCCTGCACCGCCGCCAGCGCGGCCGACCGCTCGGCGCGCTGCCGCTCGGCGGTGCGGGTCAGGAACAGCTCCGCCGCCCGGTTCGCCACCCCGGCCGCGAGATGCGGGTCCGTGGCCACGTAGGTCACCCCCACCAGGCGGGAGCGACGCTCCTTGAACACGTTCAGGCCGCGAACGAGGTCGCGATAGTCCGGCAGCGCCGGCGGCGCGGTCCCCTCCAGGGCGGGGGGGATCGGATCCTCGGCCAGGCTGGCGGCCAGCAGGCGCAGCTGCCCGGGGGAGAGCAGCAGCTCCACCAGCGTGTCGAGCGCGGCGGGATCGGCCACCTCGACGCCGTCGCGCAGCTCGGTCTCCTGCAGGAGCTGTGTCTTGGCGGTCCAGCGCACCGGCAAGAACGCCCCGGCCGCGACGGCCAGCGCCAGCCCCGTGGCCATGAAGCCCGCGATCAGCAGGCGCCGGCGACGCAGCATCGTGGCCACCAGCTGGAAATGCATCTCGCCGTCGCTGCGATGAATCATGACCGGATCTCCCCGGCGGCGGCGTGGCCCGCCCGGGCCGGCCGCGTCGCCTCGAGCAGGCAGACCGCGACGCCGAACCAGAACAGCGGGTGGCGCACCACGAAATGGAACATGCTGAACACCGCGAGCCCCGCGACCAGCGCCGCCAGCGCCGCCAGCCGCGCCCGCCAGGCCGCGCCGACGGTCGTCAGGCACAGCAGCAGGAAGGCCGAGGTCGCCACGATCCCCCCCTGCGTCAGCAGGTCGAGCGAGGTGTTGTGCGCCTCGAACTTGTAGGGCGGCGGCTGCTTCCAGGACTTCGAGGTCAGGTGCGGCCCGGGCCCGTAGCCGATCAGGCCCGACCACAGCCCCTTCTCCCAGGCCTCGGCCCAGAGGTGGAAGCGCAGGTCGCCCTGGCCGTCCTCGGCATAGACCTCGGCCGAGGTCTGCTCGACCCGCTCCACCGCCGCGGACAGGAACGGCGCGGCCGAGGCCGCGGCCAGCGGCAGCGACAGCAGCCCCAGCGCCGCCACGCCGCCGCGCAGCGTCGGGCCCATCGGCACGTCGCGAAGCCAGGTCACGCTCTTGAGCATCAGGTAGAGCGAGCCCGCCGCCATCAGCGCCACGACGAAGGTGTCGCTCCGGGTCAGGAGGCCTGTGGTCAGCGCCACGCCCAGCAGCGGCAGCATCGCCAGCGCCTCGCGCAGGCGGGGGGCGGTCTCGGCCAGGTGGACGGCGAGAAGGGCGACGAACAGGGCGAAGAAACCGAGCTGGTTGGGGTCCAGCGACCAGCCGCGCAGGCGGTCGTAGAACCACGGGTCGACCCCGGGCAGCGCCAGCGGCCCCCAGGCGTCGGCCATCTGCAGGAGCATCGAGCCCGCGCCCAGCGCCGCCGCCCGCCGGATCGCACGGCGCCGGCGGGCGGGCTCGGCCAGATCGATCGCCATCATGCAGGCCAGCGAGGCGAGCAGCGTGTAGGCCATCACGTCATGGGCGATGCCCGACCAGTACTGGAACGGCTCCCGCGCGAAGCCCACGGCCGCCCCGGCGCACAGCGCCAGCGCCAGCGTCAGCCAGAACAGCGAGATGCGCGCCAGCGCCGGGCCGAACGCCGCCCCGCCCGCCAGCGTCAGGCGCAGCGCCGCCAGCCCCAGCCAGGCCAGCAGCAGCAGCTCTCCCGGTCCCAGCGGCAGCCCGCCCAGGCGCAGCTGGGTCGAGGGATAGACCGCGAGACCCGCCGCCAGAAGCCAGGTCATCGCCCCGCCTCCAGAGGGCGGCGGCGCGGGCCGGTCCCCGGGCGCAGGGGACGGCCGCCCCCGGCCGCCCCCCTCGCCCGTCGCCGCGGCGCGGCCCGGGCGACGCCGCCCCGGTCCCGCGGAGGGCGAGCCCGGTCCGGCATGCGCATCGCCATCGTCATGTCCCCACCTCCGACGCTGCAGACGGGCTGCGATCCCCGGGGGCCGGCATGTCGGCGACGGCGGAGATCCCCGGCCGCGCCGTCAGGGCGTCCGAGGACCTCTGGGTGACATATCCGCGATTACTGCGAGAATCCTCCCTTGGGGGTAGACGAGGCGTTACCGCCTTCGCGTCAGGTCCGGATCATGAGGGAGTATTCGCCCAGATATTTGTAACCACTCTTGGGCGTAGACCGCCCCGCTTCGGCCAGAACATCTTCGACCCGTCACAGCGCCGTCGCGGAGTCGTCGCGAAATCGTCGCGAAGGCCGCGCCGGACGCGCGCAATCCGTCGTCTCGCGACGACGCCAAGGGGAGTGGTGCTATGAAGGTCGTCATCCAGTGCGGCGGAAAGGGAACCCGGCTGCGGCCCTACACCATGGTGCTGCCCAAGCCGCTGATGCCGGTGAAGTCCGAGCCCGTGCTCGAACTTCTGCTCAAGTGGCTGCGCCGGAACGACGTGCGCGAGGTCTTCATCACCACCGGCTACCTGGGCGAGCTGATCCGCAGCTTCTGCGGCGACGGCCGGCAGTGGTCGATGAAGATCGAGTACACCGAGGAACGCGAGCCGCTGGGCACCATCGGCCCGCTGGCGATGCTGCGCGACCAGCTCGATTCCACCTTCATGGTGATCAACGGCGACGTGCTGACCGACCTGAGCATCGGCGCCTTCCTCGCCTGCCATCACCGCTCGAAGGGCCTGGTCACCGTCGCCACCGCCCGGCGCGAGACGCCGCTGGAGTTCGGCGTGATCGAGGCCTGCGACGGGCGCGTCGTCTCGTTCAAGGAGAAGCCCAGCCTCACCAACCTGATGAGCATGGGCGTCTACTGCATGGAGCCGGGCGTGCTGGAGCACATCCCCCGCGGCGTGCCCTTCGGCTTCGACGACCTGATGTACCGCCTGCTGGCCGAGGGCGAGCCGGTGCACACCTACCAGCATGACGGGCTGTGGCTCGACATCGGGCGGGTCGCCGACTTCCAGAACGCCCAGGCGCTGGACTGGGACGAGCAGGCCCCCGCGCACGAGCGCCTGGTGGTCGTCTCCTGATCCCCGGCGCGGCGGCCCCGCGCCGTCGCGCCCCTCTCCTTCCCACTCCAGCGCCGGAAGCCGACCATGCTGCTCGTCTCCGAACCCCTCCTGGGCCCCGAGGAAGAAACCGCCGTGCTCGAGGTGATCCGCGGCGGCTGGCTCACCCAGGGGCCCCGCGTGCGCGCCTTCGAACGCGCCTTCGCCGACCTGCACGGGGCCGCCGACGCGGTGGCCGTGAACTCCTGCACCGCCGCGCTGCACCTGGCGCTCGCAGCCCTGGGCGTGGGTCCGGGGGACGAGGTGCTGGTGCCCTCGCTGACCTTCGTGGCGACGGTGAACGCGGTGCTCTACACCGGGGCCACGCCGGTGCCCGTCGACATCGAATCGCTCGAGGCGCCGCAGCTCTCGCTGTTCGACGCCGCCGCCCGCCTGACCCCACGCACCCGCGCGGTGATCGTCATGCACTACGCCGGCCGGCTGGTCGACCGGGGGGCGTGGCGCGCCTTCGCCCGCGGCGCGGGGCTGCTGCTGATCGAGGATTCGGCCCACGCCGTCGGCGTGCCCGGCGCCGGGACCTTCGGCGACGCCGCCGCCTTCAGCTTCTACGGCAACAAGAACATGACCACCGGCGAGGGCGGCATGGTCCTGCTGCGCGACGGCGCCGCCCGCGACCGGGCCCGGCGGATGCGCGCCCACGGCATGTCGGCCAGCGCGGTGCAGCGGCTCGAATCGCGCAACGCCCATTACGACGTCGGCTGCGAGGGCTGGAACTACCGCCTCGACGAGATCCGGGCCGCGCTGGGCCTGGTGCAGCTGGGCCGTCTGCCCGAGATGAACGGCCGCCGCGCCCGCCTGGCGGAGCGCTACATCGACCGGCTGGGCCCGCTGGAGCGCGCCGGCCTGATCGCGCCGGGCGCGCAGGGCGGCACGTCCGCCCATCACATCTTCCCGGTGCTGCTGCCCGAGGGGGCCGACCGCGACTCGGTGGCGACCGAGCTGGCGGCGGCCGGCGTGCAGACCTCGATCCACTATCCGCCGGTGCACACCCTGTCGCGCTTCCGCGAGCTGTGGCCCGGCCTGCGCCTGCCGCTGAGCGAGGCCTACCACCGCCGCACCCTGACCCTGCCCCTGCATCCGAACATGGCGCCCCAGGACGTCGACAAGGTGGTCGACGCGCTCGAGATCGCGCTGAGCCCCGTGGAAGGAGAACCGGCATGACCGCCCAGTCCGCGCCGCAGACGTCCGCCTCCGCGCCGTCCCTGCCCTCGCCGCTCCGGGTCCGACGGCGCGCGGAACCGGGCGGCGGCCCGCGATCCCCGGCCGCGCAGCCGCCCGGCCCGGGATCCGGCGCCCGGGCCGGCGCCCGGCGGCCCTCCGCGACCCGCGCCGCCCGCGCGCGCGCCGCGGGCGCGGGCGGGGTCGCCTCGATCCTGCGGCGCGCCTTCGACGTGAGCGCGGCGGCCGCGGGCCTGCTGGCCGCGGCGCTGCCGATGGCGGCGATCTCGCTGGCCATCCTGGCCGAGACCGGGGCCCCGATCTTCTACGCCCAGACCCGTCTGGGCCAGGGCGGGCGGCCGTTCCGGATGCTCAAGTTCCGCAAGTTCGCCCCCCGGCCCGAGGGCGCCGACTGCCCGGTGACGATGCGCGACGACGCGCGGATGACGCCGCTGGGCCGGATCCTGGCGCGCAGCAAGCTCGACGAGCTGCCGCAGCTGTTCAACGTGCTGCGCGGGGACATGTCGGTGGTCGGCCCGCGTCCCGAGAGCCTCGCCTTCGCCGACTGCTTCGAGGGCCGCTACGCGGGCATCCTCGACCACCGGCCGGGGATCTTCGGGCCCAGCCAGGCCCGGTTCCGAAACGAGTGCGACCGCTATCCCCGCGACATCGACCCCGCCGCCTTCTACCGGCGCACGCTGTTCGCCGAGAAGGCCGAGATCGACCTGGCCTATTACCCCCGCCGCACCCTGCTGGGGGACCTCGGCTGGGTGCTGCGCTGCCTCGCCTCGATCGCCGGGCTGGGACGCGGGCGGCTGCCCGGCGGCGCCCCGGGGCGGGCCGGCGCCGGCGGGTCCGCGCCGACGGCGCGGAACTGACCCCCGCCCACGAACGCGGCGCGACGCTTCGGGCCGGCGGCCATGCGCCGGCCCCGACCGGGCCGGGCGCGGAGATGCGCGGCCCCCACGATCACCGGAGGACGGACGGATGGATGGATCGAACCTCGCGCCGGGACCCTATGCCGGGCGCAACGTGCTGGTCACGGGCGCCGACGGGTTCATCGGCTCCCACCTGACCGAGGCGCTGACCCGCGGCGGAGCCCATGTCACCGCGCTGTGCCTCTACAACAGCTTCGACACGCTGGGCTGGCTCGACGACCTGGCGCCGGACCTGCGCGCCCGGATCAACGCGGTGCGCGGCGACCTGCGCGACGCCGCGATGATGCAGCGCCTCGCCGCCCGGCAGGAGGTGATCTTCCACCTCGGCGCGCTGATCGCGATCCCGCATTCCTACGTCGCCGCCCAGTCCTACGTGGACACCAACATCCTCGGCACCCTCAACGTGCTCGAGGCCGCGCGCACCCACGAGACGCCCCGGGTCGTGCACACCTCCACCTCCGAGGTCTACGGCACCGCCCAGACCGTGCCGATCGACGAGCGTCACCCCCTGCAGGGCCAGTCGCCCTATTCGGCCACCAAGATCGGCGCCGACATGCTGGCGGAATCCTTCGCCCGCGCCCACGACCTGCCGGTGGCGATCCTGCGTCCGTTCAACACCTACGGCCCCCGGCAGAGCGAGCGGGCGGTGATCCCGACGCTGATCCGCCAGGCGCTCGACCCCGCGGTCGAGGCGATCCGCATCGGCGACCTGACCCCGGTGCGCGACTTCACCTTCGTCGAGGACACGGTCGCGGCCTTCCTCGCCATCGGATCCGAGCCCTCGATCCTCCATGGCGCGCCCTACAACGCCGGCTCCGGCCGCGCCGCCACCATCGCCGACGTGCTGGCCCTGCTGCGCGAGATCTGCGCCTGCGACAAGCGCGTGGCGCTGGAGGGGCGGCGGATGCGCCCGGCGAACTCCGAGGTGCGCGAACTGCTCGCCGACGCCTCCCGCCTGACCGCGGCCACCGGCTGGCAGGCGCAGGTGGGCCTGCGCGACGGGCTGGTGCGCACGGTCGAGTGGTGGCGCCGCCGCCTTGCCGACGGCCTGGTGCGGCGCGAAACGGGCTACGCCACATGAGCCGCCCGCGACCCGTTCCCGGCCGGCGGGCCCGCCCCGCCGGCCCCCGCGCCGCCGCGGCGGGCGCCCTCGCCGCGGCCCTGTCGCTGGCCGCCCCCGGCCCCGCCCCCGCGCAGGAGGCGCCCTATCGCCTGCAGCCCGGCGACGTGATCGCGATCTCGGTCGCCGGCCTGCCGGCGCTGGACCGGCGGGCGGAGATCCAGCTCGACGGCGCCGTCCCGGTCCCGATGATCGGCGAGACCCCGGCCGCCGGCCGCACCCTGGCCGAGCTGCGCGAGGCGCTGCGCACCGCGCTCGCCGGGCGGCTGCTGCCCACGTGGACCCCGGACGGCCGCGAGCGGCTGCAGGCCGTCTCGCGCGAGCAGGTGGGCGTGTGGGTGGCCGAGCATCGGCCGGTCTTCGTCTCCGGCGACGTGGCCCGCCCCGGCGCCCTGCCCTTCCGCCCCGGCATGACCGCCCGCCAGGCGCTGGCCGCGGCCGGCGGGCTGATGCGCCCTGCGCCCCAGGCGGGGCTCGCGCTCGATCCCGAGGCGCTGCGCATCGACCATGCCGCCGCCTGGCTGGCGCTGGCCGCCGCCGACGCCCGCATCTGGCGCCTGCGCCGGGAACTGGCCGCCGCCGGCGCGCCGGAGCCGGCGGCGGAGGTCTTCGCCCCCGCCTCGCCGCCCCCCGACGCCGCCTCGGCCGCGGCGCTGGCCCGGGCGGTGGAGACCCAGCGCGCCCTCTTCGACGAACGCGCCGGCGACGCCGCGCGCGAGCGGGCGCACCTGGCCGGCGCGCTCGACCAGCTCGACGCCCAGATCGCCGTGCTGCAGGAGCAGGTGGTGGTCGAGCGCCGGCGCGAGGAGGCCGACGCCGCCGATCTCGCCGTCGCCCAGGGCCATGCCGAAAAGGGCATCTACACCCAGTCCCGGCTGGCCGACATCCGCAGCGCCGCGCTGATCTCGGCCACCCGGCGCCTGCAGACCGAGGCCGGCCTGATGGCCCTGCAGCGCCGCCGCACCGAGGACGCCCGCACGCTGGAGCGGCTGGACGTCCAGCGCCGGCTCGACACGCTCGACGCGCTGGCCGCGGCCGGCGTCCGGCGCGAGGCGGACCGCGCCCGCCACGAGGCGACGCTGGCCCGCCTGCGGCTGGCGGGCCTCGCCCCCGTTCCGACCGAAGAGGGCGAGCCGGTGCTGCTGGTGACGCCCGACCGCGGCGGCGCCGAGACCGCGGTCGAGCCCGACCGCCTGCTGGCGCCCGGCGACGTGGTCCGCGTCCAGCGCGCCGCATCCGAGGCGCCGCTCGCCGCCGCTCCGTCGTTCCCGGCCGGAGCGCCCGGGCGCGACGCGCCCGGCGGGGCGGTCGGGCGCGCAGGCGGGGGCGCGGGCGGCGGCGCGGGCGGCCCGCTGGCGATGGCGGCGTCCCCCGCGGCGCCCCGGACGCTTTCCGCACCCGGTCCCCGGGCCACGCCCGACGGCGCCGGGCGTCCGCAGGCGGCGGCGCGCTGACCCATGGCCCCGCTTTTCAACGGCGCCTCGTGGGCGGGGGTGGAGCGGCGGGAGCCCGTCCGCCCGCCGGTTCCCCACGACCCGGCCGGCGCGACGCTGGTCGAGATGGTCGGCCCCGCCGCCTGCGGAAAGACCACGCTCGCCCGGGCCCTGGTCGCGGCGCTGCAGGCCCGCGGCCGGGCCGCCCGGCTCGCCGCCAGCGCCCGCCCCTCGGAAGGCGAGGACGATCCGCGCGGCTGGCGGACCGGGGCGGGGCCGCTGCTCGCCCCCGCCAGCCGGATGGCCAAGGCCGCGGCGCTGGCGCCGACGCTGGCGGGGCGGCCGTCCGCGCAGCGCTCGACCCGGGAGATCCTGGGCGCCCTGCCCCCGCGCAGCTTCATGTGGGAGCTGCGCTACCGCCGCTATCTCGACCAGCTCGGCGCACGGTGGGAGGAGGCCCTCGCCTTCCCCGGCGCCACGGTCTTCGACCAGGGCTTCCTGTCGGCGGTCGCCTCGCTGGCGGCGCTGGGGCGGGCGCTGGACGTCGCGGCCTGTGCCCGGGCGCTGGACGCGGCGCCCCGGCCCGACCTGGCGGTGCGGCTCGACGCCCCGCTCGAGCGGCTGGAGCATCGCCTGACCCTGCGCCTGCGCGCCCAGGGCCCGGTGGAGCGGCTGCTGGAGCCCGGCCCCGCCGCCGCCCCCGCCCAGCTCGCCGCCTTCGAGGCGCTCGACGTGCTGCTGGAGCGGCGGGCGCTGCGGGTGCTGCGCCTGAGCGTGCCGGACCTCGACGCCCTGCCCGCCGCCGTGGCCCGCATCGAGCACGAGATCGCCGCCCTGCGCGGCGAGACCGAGACATGAGGCCCCTCGCCTCCCGCAACGCCGGCGCGGCCCCCGATGGCCCGCCGAGGGCCGAGGCGGCCCCGGCCCCCGCCGCCTCGCGTCCCGCCCCGGCGGGGCCCGAGGCGGCGGCGGGACCGGACGCCGGCGGCCTTCAGGGGCCTGACGCTCAGGCGCCTGACGCTGCGGCCTCGGCGCTTCAGACCTCCGCGGACCGGGCCGGCCCGACCCCTGCGGCCGCCCGGAGGGGGCGGATCGGGCGCGTGCTGGCGGAGCTGAAGCAGGGCCGCGGAAAGGCCCTCGGACGGGGTCTGGCGGGGGGCGGCGGTCCTTTGCGGTCGGCGAGCGCGGGGGCCTTCGCGGTGCTCGTGGCCGGCGCCGGCGTCAGCTACCTGACGCAGCTGGGCACCGCGCGTCTGGTGGGGCCGGACGCCTTCGGCCTCTACATGTACGCCCTGTCCTGGGCGACGGTGGCGGCGAGCTTCTCGACGCTGGGCTTCCATGTCTCGCTGCTGCGGCTGGTCCCGGCCTGCCGGGCGCGGGAGGACTGGGCGGGCGCGCTGGGGGCCGAACGCTTCGCCACCTCGGCGGCGGTCGCGGCCTCGGGCCTGCTGGCGGGCGCGGGGGCGGCGGTCACGCTGGCCCTGGGCGGCTGGCGCACGGTCGAGGGGGCGACGCTGCTGCTGGCGCTGGCGGCCGCGCCGTTCCTGGCGCTGCAGCTGGTCGCGGCGGCGGCGGTGCGGGCCTATGGCGGCGTGGTGCGCGCGCTGGCGCCCGAGCGGCTGGTCCGCGACCCCGCCGCCCTCGCGGCCCTGGCCGCGCTGGCGCTGACCGGCGCCGCGGCCCCCGGGGCGCCGGCGGCGATGGCGGGGATGCTCGTCTCGGCGGCGATCATCGCCGTCCTGTCCCTCGTGCTGCGCCGCCGCCTGCGGCCGCCCCAGGTCGCCCGCGCCGCGCCCCGCTTCGCGCTGCGCGACTGGATCCGCCCGACGCTGCCGCTGACCGCGATCATGGCCGCGGACGTGTCCATGGCCCGCTCGGGGGTGATCCTGCTGGGCCTGCTCGCCTCGGCGCGGGAGGCGGGGGTCTTCGCGGTGGCGATGGCGCTGGCCACGCTGGCGGCGATGCCGCGCATGGCCGTGGCCGCCGCCTTCGCCCCCACCGTGGCCGAGCTGCACGCCCGCGGCGACCGCGCCGCCCTGCAGGCCCTGCTGGCGCGCGCCGCCCGGCTGAGCCTGAGCGGCGCCCTGCTGGTCGCCGCCGGCCTCGCCGCGGGCACGCCCTGGCTGCTGTCGCTGTTCGGCGAGGGCTTCGCCCAGGGCGCGCCGGCCGTGGCGATCCTGGTCGCGGGCCAGCTGGTCGCCGCCGCCGCCGGCCCCCAGCAGCACCTGATGACGATGACCGCGAACGAACGCGCCGGCGCCTGGATGCACGCGGGCGGCGCGCTGGCGGGGCTGGGCCTGTGCGCGGCGCTCGCCGCGCCCTTCGGCGTCGTCGGCGCCGCCGTCGCCGCCACGGCGGGCGTCGTGATCTGGAACCTCGCCATGGCCTGGTTCGCGCAGGCGCGGCTGGGGCTTCGCCCCGGCCTCCTGGCCCGCACCCGGCCCTCACAGCAGGAGCGTTTCCGATGACGGACCTCTACCTCGACCTTCCGCCCCCGCAGGCCCGCCGGGGCGCGGCCCCCGAGCGGCTGCCCGGCGACGCGCCGGGCGCGGTCCGCGCGCTGGTCGCGGGCCTCGCGAAGCGGGGCGTGCGCTTCTGCCACTGGAAGAGCAACCTGCGCCTGGCCGAGGCGATGGCCGGGGCCGAGGACCTGGACCTGCTGGTCCGGCGCGAGGATGCCGGCCGCCTGCTCGCCGCGGCGATCGAGGCGGGCTTCCGCCCCGCCGTCTCGCGCGGGGGGATGGGCCACCCCGGCGTGATCCACGCCTTCGCCCTGAACGACGACGCCTCGGGGCTGGTGCATCTGCACGCCTATTTCGGCGTGGTCACCGGCGACAGCCTGGTGAAATGCTTCCGACTGCCGATCGAGGAGGACCTGCTGGCCGGCGGCCATCGCCTGCACGGCCTGCCGGTCCCCCCGCCGGAGGCGGAGCTGGCGCTGTTCGCGCTGCGGGTGCTGCTCAAGCACGCCGACCTGGTCGAGGTGGCGATGGTCGCCCGCGGCTACGACGCCGTCCGGCGGGAGCTGCGCTGGCTTCGGGGGCGCGCCGACCTTTCCGCCGCGCAGACCCTGTGGCGGCGCTGGCTGCCCGCGGGCGACCCGCCCCGGCTGGCCGAGGCGCTGGCCGCGATCGAGGCCGAGGGCGGCCGCGGGCGCCTGGAGCGGATCCGACTGGGCCTGCGCCTGTCGCGGGCGCTGCGCGACCGCCGCCGCATCGGCCATGCCGCCGCCCGCTTCCAGCGCAAGCTGCGGGTCTGGCGGATGCTGCGCAACCGCCGCGCCGGGCGGCGCGACCTGGCGCTGCAGACCGGGGGCCTGGTGGTGGCGATGGTCGGCCCCAAGGGCGTGGGCAAGTCGACGCTCGGCGGCGAGATCGCCCGCCGCCTGGGCCGCGACCTCGACATGCTGCGGGTCCATGCCGGCCGGCCGCCCGCCACCTGGCTCAGCTTCGCCCCGCGGCTGCTGACGCCGCTGGCGCGCCGGCTGTTCCGCTCCGAACGCACGGGCGAGTATGAAAAGCCCGAGCGGCGCGCCTCCGGCCGCTGGTCGCTGCTGTTCGTGCTGCGCATGACGCTGCTCGCCCACGACCGCCGGGCGCTGCTGCGCCGCTGCTGGCGCGAGGCCGCCTCGGGCGCGATCGTGGTGACCGACCGCTACCCCTCGCAGACGCCCGGCGCGATCGACAGCGGGGTCTTCGACAACGCCGCCGTGGCGGCGGAACGATCCATCCTCAAGCGCTGGCTGATGCGGCGGGAACAGGCGCTGTGCCGCGGCGTGCCGGGCCCGCAGCTGGTGCTGCGCCTCGAGGCCTCGCCCGAGACGGCGGTGCGCCGCGACGCGGCCCGCGACAAGCCGGGCGGCCCGGATGCCGATGCGGTGCGTCGCCGCTGGGGAATGGAGACCTGCGCCGATTTCGGCGCCGCGCCGGTCGCGATCATCGACACCGACCGGCCGCTCGCCGCCTCGGCCGAGGCGGCCGCCCGCGCCATCTGGCGGGCGCTTTAGGCCGGGACGTGGGGGACGTCCCCCCCCTTGTCCCGTCGTCCTCGCCGGCCGGGCCCGTTCCCGGCCCAGTCCGTGGTCTCAGGCGTCGGTCGAGTCCGCCTGGTGCGCTCCATAGGCCCACAACGCCGCCTCGGTCCGGTTCCGGGCCCCGGTTTTTCGCAGGATCGATTTCACATGAACCTTCACCGTGGCGTCCGAGATCTCCAGCTTTCGCGCGATCATCTTGTTGGGCGCGCCATGGGCCAGCGCTTCGAGCACCTGGCGTTCGCGATCGGTCAGGCTGCACAGGCCATGCGTGTCGCCCACCAGGATCGGCTCGTGCGGTTGCGCGATCCGGCGATCGAGGGGCGCGTCCGTCTCCCCCCGCGTCGGCATCGGCAGCGGGGCGGGAAAGAACCGCTCCC
Organism: Albimonas pacifica; assembly: GCF_900113695.1. GTDB lineage: Bacteria > Pseudomonadota > Alphaproteobacteria > Rhodobacterales > Rhodobacteraceae > Albimonas > Albimonas pacifica. Next base: position 300,676 of record NZ_FOQH01000007.1, read on the forward strand.
CCAGCGCGAGGAGCTCCAGGCTCTTGATCATCGCCTCCGGGGCGGCGCTCTCGAGCAGAACGCCGTCGACGTCGAGCGCCTCCGGCCCCAGGATCGTGAGGTTGATCATACGCTCGACCAGCAAGGCGATGCGGACGCCGTCGTACCTTTCGCGCAGGTCGTCGACCTGGCGGCAGCTCGGCATCTCGCCGTGCTTGACGTCCATCAGGATCACTTCGGGGGAGGCGGTTCCGCCGCCGCCATCGAGCAGTTCGCGAATGCTGCGCCAACTGGCGGCGACCACGAACGGGCCTCGTCCAAGAACATGTTTCAGTCCCTCCGCAAGAAGGTGGTTCGGTTCGACGAGCCACACGGCGTGTTCGGATGTCTTGGTCATAGCTGGACCTGGCTTCATGGCTCTGATCCCGGCGGCGCCCTGGTGGGCTACGCAATACGCTTCGTCTGTCGGCCGCAGGCGCGGCCGTCGTCTCGGCGCCGCCAAGTCGGAGTGGACCTCCGCTCCTCCCACCGCGGTTCGGTCTCGCACGCATCTACGATTGTGAATTTTGTGTGTCACTCGCCTGATTGCATCCCTCGGAATATACGGAGCCGGTCGAAACCACTTCGCCGGACGGGCGCGGCCAGCCGGCAGCAAGTGGGTGACAAGGTCGAGAATTGGTGTTTGTATTTAAGCTCTAAGCCGTGCGCGACAGGCGGGCCGCCCAAGCCGGACAAGGGCGACCGCAACCGTGAACGTCACGGAAAACAGCGAGGAAAGATGCACGGCGACGAGGTCGACAAGGGGTCGTCGACGGCGCCCCCGACAGGCGAATCGGTTGGGCCGGGCTCGCCCGAAACGTTCCCGATCATTGCCGTCGGCGCCTCGGCGGGGGGGCTGAAGGTCTGCGGCGAGTTCCTCTCCGCCCTGCGGCCCGAAACCGAGGCCGCGGTGGTGGTGATCGCCCATCTCGACCCCAACCATCGCAGCCTGATGGCCCAGTTGCTCGCGCGGGCCTCCGGCCTGGTCGTCCACGAGGCGGCCGACGGCGACCGCCCGGCGGCCGGGACCGTGCACGTGATCCCGCCCGGCGTGTTCCTGCGGCTTCGCGAGGGGCGGTTGCGCATCGAACCTCCTGCGGAGGGCGAGGCGGTGCGCCGGCCCTTCGACGTGTTCCTGCGCTCGCTGGCCGACGACGCCGGCGCGCGAGCGGTCTGCGTGGTGCTGTCGGGCAACGGCGACGACGGGACCGAGGGGCTCGAGAGCGTCCATTCCGCCGGCGGCCTGACGCTGGTCCAGGATCCGGACGAGGCCGAGTTCCCCGGGATGCCCCAGGCCGCGCTGGACACCGGCCTGGCCGACGCCACCGGCCCCGTGCGCGAACTCGCGGCCATGTTGCTCGACCTCGACCGGCTGCGCGCGACCGCGGCGCAGGCCACGCGCCGCCGCCGGACCCGGTCCTCGGTCGCCCCGGCGACGGTGGACGGCGGGACGGACGTCGCCATCTACCGGGCGATCCTGGCGCTCGCCGGCGAGGTCGCCGCCCAGGACCTGACGCTCTACAAGAACGGCACCCTGCGCCGGCGGATCGCCCAGCGCATGGCGCTGGCCGGGATCTCGGCCCATGCGCCGGGCGCGTATCTCGACCTTCTGCGGCGCGACCCCAAGGAGCTCGACCGCCTCGCCGCGGACCTGCTGATCCACGTCACCGGCTTCTTCCGCGACCCCGAGGTCTTCGACCGCCTGGCGCAGAGCGCGCTGCCCAAGCTGTTCGAAGAACTGCCCGCCGGCCGCCCGCTGCGGATCTGGTCGGCCGGCTGCAGCACGGGCGAGGAAGCCTATTCCCTGGCGATCATCTGCGACGAGGTCGCCCGCGCCCGGGGAGAGCCCCTTTCGGTGCGGATCCTGGCCTCGGACATCGATCCCGCGGCGATCAGCGTGGCGCGCGCCGGCCTCTACGCCGGCGCCGCGACGCGCGGCGTCTCGGCCGAGCGGCTGAAACGCTACTTCGTGCAGGAGCCGGGCGGCTGGAGGGTGAACGCGGACCTGCGCGAGAAGGTGATCTTCTCGGTCCACGACATGCTGTCGGATCCGCCGTTCTCGCGCATCGACCTGCTGGCCTGCCGCAACGTGCTGATCTACCTGGGCGACGACGCCAAGCGGCGGGTGCTGGAAAGCTGCCTGTTCGCGCTGCGCCCGCGGGGCCTGCTGCTGCTGGGCCGCGCGGAGACCCCGGGCGAGCGGGAGGCGCGCTTCACCGCCGTCGACCGCGCCATCGCCCTGTGGCGCAAGTCCGGCGCGCCCGAACCCGGCGACCTGGCCATCGCCCCCGGGGGGCGCGCGGCGCCCGTGCCGGCTCTTGCGCGCGGCGACCGCGGCGACATCGGCGAACTGTGCCGGCGGCTCGCGCTCGAGGCCTACGCGCCGGCCGCGGCGCTGCTGAACCGGCGGCTGCAGTGCCTCTATCTGCTGGGGCACGCGGGCCGCTACCTGGAGATCGCGCCGGGCTATCCCAAGCATGATTTCATCGCCATGGCCCCGATGTCGATCCGCGCGCGGGTCAGGGCCGCGGCCGAAACCTGCGTCGCCGGCGGACCGCCGGTGCGCGTGCTGGGCGGGGTCGCGGCCGACGGCCGCCGCTTCGTGCTGGAGCTGCGCGCGACGCGGGTCGACGAGACGGAGTTCCTGCTCGCCGCCTTCCTCGATTCCCCGGTCGCCGACGATGCGCCGGCGGCCTCCGGCCCGGAGGAGCCGCGCATCGTGGTCGACGGCGTCCCCGAGGACGCCAAGGCCGAGACCGCGCGCCTGCGCCGCGATCTCTCCGAGGTGCAGACCGCGCTGGAGAACGAGCTCGAGGCCCACGCCGCCGACAACGCCGAGGCGCTCTCGGTGCGCGAGGAATACCAGTCCGCCAACGAGGAGCTGCTGGCCTCGAAGGAGGAGCTGCAGTCGCTCAACGAGGAGCTGACCGCGCTCAACAGCCAGCTCCAGGACGCGCTGGAGGAGCAGCGCACCACCGCCTCGGACCTGCAGAACGTGCTCTACAGCACCGAGGTGGCGACGCTGTTCCTGGACGCCGACCTGTGCATCCGCTTCTTCACCCCGCGCCTGCGGGCGATGTTCCGGGTGATCCCGACCGACCTGGGCCGGCCGCTGCAGGACCTGGCCGCGCTGATCGAGGACCCCGAGCTCGAGGCCGACTGCCGCAAGGTGATCGCCGGCGCAGGCTCGCTGACGCGGGAGGTGGAGGGGCTGCAGGGCAAGTGGTATCGCCGCCAGGCGCAGAGCTATCGCGCCGGCGACGGCGCCGCGGACGGCGTGGTGGTGACCTTCTTCGACATCACCGAGGACCGCCGCGCGACCGAGGCGCTGCAGGCCGCGCGCGCCGCGGCCGAGCGGGCGGACCGGGCCAAGTCCGGGTTCCTGGCCGCCGCCAGCCACGACCTGCGCCAGCCGCTGCAGTCGCTGACCCTGATCCACAACCTGCTGGGCCCCGGCGCGCAGCCCGCCGACCTGGGCCGCCTGCGGGAGCTTCTGGACGACACCATCGTCTCGATGTCGGCGATGCTGGACGCGCTGCTGGACACCGACCGGATCGAATCCGGCGCCCTGCGCCCGGAGATCAAGCCGGTTCCGCTGGGCCCGCTGATCGAGCGGGTGCTGGCCCCCTATCGCGCCTCCGCCGTCTCGCGCGGGTTGCGGCTGCGCGTGCCGCCGACGCATGCCTGGACGCGCAGCGATCCGCGGCTGCTGGAGACGGTGCTGCGCAACCTGGTGTCGAACGCGATCAAGTACACCGCCTCGGGCGGCGTGCTGGTCGGCCTGCGCCGACGCCCCGGCGGCCGGCTGAGCCTGCAGGTCTGCGACACCGGTTCCGGCTTCTCGGAGACCGACGCCGTCGAGATATTCGAGCCCTACCGGCGGCTCGACCAGCCCGACGCGCCCCCCGGCGTGGGGCTGGGCCTGTCGATCGTGCGCCGGGTCTGCGATCTGCTGGAGCATCCGGTCTCGGTCCGCTCGCGGCCCGGTCACGGCTCCTGCTTCGGGGTCGAGCTGCCGCTGGCGCCGGCCGACCCGCCCAAGGCGATCGCCCCCCCGGACGGGGAGGACGGCGACGATCCGGCCGGCGATCCGCCGGCCTCCGCCCCGGCCGCAGGCGGCGACGGGGGGCCGGCGTCGATCCTGGTGATCGAGGACGACCAGCCCCTGCGCGAGCTTCTGATCCGCACGCTGGAAGGCCAGGGCCACCGGTCCGTCGGCGCCGGAGACCGGCAGGAGGGGCTGCGTCGCTTCGCGGGGATTCCGGGCGGCCCGGACCTGCTGCTGATCGACTACGACCTGCACGGCGACGCCGCGGGCCTCGCGCTGGCGCGGGAGCTGTCGGCCGCCGCGGGGCGGACGATCCCCACCGTGGTGCTGACCGGCAACGTCACCCGCGCGGCGCAGCAGGCGATCGCGCGGGCCGGCTGCCTGCGCCTGTCCAAGCCGGCCTCCTCCGCCCAGCTCGCCCGGGCCATCGCCCGGCTGCGCAAGCGCCGCGACCCGGCCCCGGCCTCCTCCGCGCCCGCGGCCGGCGCGGCGATCCACCTCGTCGAGGACGACGACGGCGCGCGCGAACTGCTGCGCCGCGCGCTCGAGCGGGCGGACCGGCGGATCTTCGATCATGCCTCGGGCGAGGCGTTCCTGGCCTCGCCCGAGGCCGCGTCGGCCGACTGCCTGGTGCTCGACGCCCGGCTGCCCGGCATGGACGGGATCGCGCTGCTGGAGCGGCTGCGCAGCGCCGGACCGCCGCCGCCCACGATCATGGTCACCGCGCATGGCGACCTCGCCATGGCGGTGCGCGCCATGCGCGCCGGCGCGGTCGACTTCATCGAAAAGCCGGTCGAGGCGGAGGCGCTTTCGGCCCGCATCGACGCCGTGCTCGAGGCCGGCCGCCCGGCCTCCGGCGCCGACGCCGACGCCGCCGAGAGCGGCGCGACCGACGGCGACGCCGCGAGGGAGGCGGCGCTGGATCGCCTGTCCCGCCTGACCTCCCGGGAGCGGGAGGTGCTGGACAAGGTGCTCGAAGGATTGGCGAACAAGACGATCGCGAACGACCTGGGCATCAGCCAGCGCACCGTCGAATCGCATCGCGCCGCGATCATGCGCCGGATGGGCTGCGCCTCCTTGCCCGACCTCGTCCGCCTGGCGATCGCCGCCGGTCTGCAGTAGCGCCGCGGGGCGGGGGCCGTCTCGATCCGGCGCCCCGGGTCCGGCCGCGCCACGGCGGCGTCCCGCGGGTCGGCGCGCAGGGCTGACCCCGCGCCGCGCGGTCGGTCGCGGCGCGGGGTCCGACGGGCGCGGCGCGGCCCGTCGTCGAGGTCAGGCGGGCCTGACCTCGATCCGGCGTTCGGAGGCGATCGCCTGCGCCGACTTGGGCAGCGTCACCTTCAGCACGCCGTTCTCGAACACCGCCGAGACCTTGTCGGCGTCGATCCCCGCCGGCAGCGCCAGCGTGCGCTGCACGGCGCCGCGCCGACGCTCCTGCAGGTGGTAGTCGCCCTTGGTCTCCTCCCGCTCCGAGGCGGTCTCGGCCTTCACCGACAGGGCGCCGTCGTTCATCCGCAGCTCGACCTCCTCGCGCTTGAAGCCGGGAAGCTCGACGCTCAGCTCGAAGCCCCCGTCGCGCTCCACCAGGTCGGTCGCCGGCAGGGCCGACGCGGCGCGGGGCCAGCCCGAGGCCTCGACCGCGGCGAAGGGCGAGCGCAGCGACAGGTGCGGCCAGTCGAAATCGTCGAACAGGCGGTCGATCTCGCCGCGCAGGAAGGCGAAGGGGTCGCGCGCCGGTCCCGGCAGGGGCGCGCGGGTCGGCGCGGCCGCGCGCTGGGGCGCCTCGCGCTTCGGGGCGACGGCGGGTGTGGCGGTGTCGTTCATCTGGCGTCTCCTGGCAAAGAGGCGCCGCCGGGCGGCCGCGCTGCAGGTCGGCGACGCCCGGCGGCCTCCCGTCGCACGGGGGGCGCAGCACGGAGCTGTTTTCGCCGAGGGACGTTCGACAGCCCCCATTCGGCGACGGGATGCCCGAAGCCTGCATCGCCCCGCCCGCCCCATCATTGACGGGGATCATCGTCGCGGCCGCCCCGCCGGCTCACGCAGAGCGGTGGCCGGCAGCGGCCGGACTCTGCGCTGGGTTGACCGGGATCAATGCGGGATCGAGGCGTCAGGTGGAAAGTCGCTTTGCACCCTGCCGGATCCTCCGCCCCAGACCCCGACCGAGCCCCTGCGATGACCTCGCCCGACCGCGCCTCCCCCTCGCCGCTCGCCGCCCTGGCGCGGGCGAACCCGCGCCTCGACCGCCTGCTGCAGCCCCTGCCCGAGCCGATCCGCGCCGCGCTGGGGCGCACGGCGAGCGAGCGGAGCTTCCGCCGCGGCGAGGTGATCGTGACGGCCGGCGAGGCGGGGGGCGAAATCGGCTTCGTGCTCGACGGCGCGCTCGGCGTCATGCAGACGCTGGCCGGCGGGCGCGCCCACGTGCTGGGCATCCTGGCGCCGCCGGACCTCTACGGGCTGCCCTTCGACCGCGCCCCCCGGCACAGGGTCGAGGCCCTGTCCGACGGCCTGCGCCTGGCCTTCGACCGCGCCGGCCTCGAGCAGATCCTCGACCGCGAGCCCGCCCTGGAGCGGATGTTCCTGACCGCGGCGCTGGAGGATCTGCAGGCCGTGCGCGAGTGGCTGCTGCTGCTGAACGGGGGCCAGGCCACGCAGCGCGTCGCCGCCTTTCTGGTGATCCTGACCCGGCGGCGGCGGACGCTCGACGCACGCCGCAAGGAGGGTCCCGTGAAGGTGCGCCTGCCGGCGCCGCGCGTCGACATCGCGCGGCACCTGGGGATGCGCCCCGAGACCTTCAGCCGCGCGATCCACAAGCTCGCGGACGACGGGCTCGTGCGGATCATCAATCCCGAGACGTTCGAGATCCGCGAGCCCGCCGCGCTCGTCGAGGCGTCGGGCGCGGACCTGACGCTGGACGGGCCGGGGCCCTGAGCCGCCGCTCAGCGCTGGATGGCGGAGAGGTAGATCGCGATCGACAGGATCCGGCCCTGCGCCTCGATCATCGCGTCGTGGTCGTCGCCGATCCCGTTCAGGTCGTCGGCGAACAACGCCCCGAAGACCGGCATCTCGCCGCCATGGCCGGGCGAGCGGTCGCCGCCGTCGATGGTGCGGATCACCGCCAGCATCGGGAACAGGCCGCCGTTGCGTCGCGCAAGGTCGGTGAGGTCGGGCACGGGCAGCGTCAGGTAGAGGCTCAGCGGCCCTTCGCCCCGCGCGTCGGCGCCGTGGCAGCTGCCGCACCAGTAGGCGTAGAGGTTGCCGCCGACCTCCATCTCGAGCTCTCCCGCCCCCGCCGGCGCGGCGCAGAGCCCCGCCGCCAGGGCCAGGGCCGCCGCCTGCATCCGCCGTTCGCCCCTGCGCCGTTCCATCGTCCATCTCCCGCATTCCTCGCGACGAACAGCCTGCGCCGGCGCGCGCCCCCGTGCATTGACCGCCGTCACCGCGCCGCACGCGGCGCGCCGGCCGCCCCGCCCTGAGGCATGACCGTCCCGCCGGGCCCGGCGGATCGCCGGGCCCGGACCCGCGATGACGGCGGTCAATGATCTCCGCGCCCCGCGGAGCGATGCAGGAGGCGAGGGCGCCTGCGGACCCCGGGTCGGCGACGTCCCCGACCCAATGCGCCCAGAGGAGATTTCCGGATGACACGTCGACCTCGCACGCTTGGCGGTCTCGCATGTCTGGCCGCCGCGACGCTCGTCGCCGGCGCCCCGGTCGTCGCGCAGGACCAGGACCGCGCCCGGGATCGCGACCGGCTGCCGGTCTCCGATCAGGACCGCGATCAGGATCGGGACCGGGATCAGGACCGGGATCAGGACCGGGATCGGGACCTCGACCAGGATCGGGATCGGGACCGGGATCGCGACAGGGATCGGCTGGAGGACGGCGACCTCGACCGCGACCGGCTGCGCGACATGGACCGCGACCAGCTGCGCGCGCATATCCCCGGCTACGACCGCATGACCGAGCGCGAGCGCCAGCAGCTGACGGACCGTCTCGGCGACGCCTCCACCGCGCAGGAGCGCGAGCGGATCATGCAGGAGCACCGCGCCCGGATGCAGCAGCAGCACCGCGCCGCCCCCGCCGGCCGCCCCGCCGCCCCCGGCGGCCGGCCCGGGGCCGGCAGCGGAGGCGGAGGCGCCGGCGGGGGCGGCGGAGGTGGCGGCGGGGGCGGCGGCGGAGGGGCGGGGAGATGAGCCTCGACTCCCGCCAGCCAGGCCCTCGGTCGCTGCACCGGCACGCGCCCGGTCCGTCCGATCCGCAGGACCCGCACCCTCCGTCCGGAGCCGCGCCCAAGCCCCCGGCCCGGCCCCGCCGCTCCCGCCTTGTGGAGCGGCTCCGCGGCATGCGGAACGGCCGGGCGGAGGCGCCCGCGGCCCGGCCCGAGCCGACAGCCGTCGCCGCCGCGCGCCGCGGCCTCGCTCCGGACCGCGCGCGCCCCCTCGGCAGGCCGCCCGACGGGCCCCCGCCGGCCGGGATCCCGGCCGGCGGCGGAGAGGCCGGGCCGCATCGCTCCCGTTCGCGCCGGCGCGGCCGACCTGGCGCCGGCCTCGAGACGGCGGGCGAGCCGGAGGAGCCCCGATGAACCAGACCCCGCAGTCCGAGGCCGCCCCCGTCGGCCCCCGCTGGGACCTTCTGGTCCGCATCGTCCACTGGTCGATCGCCGCGGCGGTGGTGGTCGACGGGCTGATCCTGACCGACGGCGGCCTCGCCCACATCTGGATCGGCTACGCCGCCGGCGCGCTGCTGGCGCTGCGGCTCGTCTGGGGGCTGGTGGGATCGGAAAGCGCCCGCTTCGCCGCCTTCCCGCCCAGCCTGTCGGCGGCCCGGGAGCATGCCGCGGGCCTGTTCTCCGGCCGGCCGCGGCGCCCGCATCGCTCCCACAACCCGCTGGGCGCGCTGATGGTCTACGCGCTCTGGGCCACGCTGGCCGTGGTGATCGCCACCGGCGTCGCGATGACGGGCTCCCCCCTCGCCCCGCGCATGGTGGAGGCGGAGCCGGCCCGCTCGCTCCTCGGCCTCGACGACGACGACGCGGGGCAGGCGGAGCGCGACGCCCACGAAGACGAGGAGGAGGAGGACGACGGGGAGGAGGGCGCGCTCGAGGAGGTGCACGAGGCCGCCGCGAACCTGCTCCTGCTGCTCGCCCTCCTGCATGTGGGCGGCGTGGCGCTCGAGAGCCGGCTGTCGGGCCGCAACCTGGCGCGGGACATGATCACCGGCGGCGGAGACTGACCGCCGCGCCCCCGCGCCCCCCACCCCCGCGCCGCCGTGACGGCCGTCAATGCGCCCGGCCCGCCGCGGGCGGACGCTTTTCCCCCTGCAACCGTCGGAGGCGACGCCATGGCCTGGAAGAAGCTCCTGTTCCACGGGGACGCGCGCGAGAAGCTCTTGAAGGGCGCCCAGGCGCTGACCGACGCGATCCGGGTGACGCTGGGCCCCCGCTCCCGCTCGGTGCTGATCCAGAAAAGCTTCGGCCCCCCGATCGTGTGCGACGACGGGGTCACCATCGCCCGCGAGTTCCGCCTCAAGGAGCCGGAGGAGGACATGGGCGCCCAGGTCCTGCGCCAGGCCGCCGAGCGCACCGGGGACGCGGTGGGCGACGGCACCTCGACCGCCACGATCCTGGCCGGGGCGCTGTTCGCCGAGGGGCTGCGCAACGTCGCCGCCGGCGCCTCGGCCGTGGAGCTGCGCCGCGGCTTCGAGGACGGCCGCGCCGCCGCCGTCGCCGCGCTCAAGGCCCTGTCGCGCCCCGTCGCCTCGTCGACCGAGCGGCGGCAGGTCGCCACGATCTCGGCCCATGGCGACGAGGCGGTCGGCGCCATGGTCGCCGAGGCGATGGAGAAGGTCGGCGAGGCCGGCGCGATCACGGTCGAGGATTCGCGCTCGGCCGAGACGGTGCTGGAGGTGGTCGAGGGGATGCAGTTCGACCGCGGCTGGATCTCCCCCTATTTCGTGACCGAGCCCGAGGGGCTGCTGGCCCGGCTCGACCAGCCCGCGATCCTGCTGCACGAGAAGAAGATCTCCGGCCTGCGGCCGCTGACGCATCTGCTCGAGGCGGTGATCCAGGCCGACCGGCCGCTGCTGATCGTGGCCGAGGACCTCGACGAGGAGGCGCTGGCGACGCTGGTGGTCAACCGGCTGCGCGGATCGCTGAAGGTGGTGGCGGTGAAGGCGCCGGGCTTCGGGGATCGCCGGCGGGCGATGCTCGACGACATCGGCGTGCTGACCGGCTGCCGGGTGGTCTCGCCGGACCTCGGGCTCGACGTCGAGAAGCTGACGCTGGACCAGCTGGGCCGGGCCGCCTCGGTCCAGGTGGGGCGGGAGACGACGACCATCGTCGGCGGCGCCGGCGCGCGGGCGGAGATCGACGCCCGCCTCGCCCAGATCCGCCGCCAGATCGAGACGACCGACAGCGACTACGACCGCGAGAAGCTGCGCGAGCGGCTGGCCAAGCTCTCGGGCGGGGTGGCGGTGATCCGCGCCGGCGCCGCCACCGAGGCCGAGCTGAAGTTCCGCAAGGAGGCGCTGGACGACGCGATCTCGGCCACCCGCGCCGCGGCCGAGGAGGGGGTGGTCCCCGGCGGCGGCCTGGCGCTGGTGCGGGCGATGGACGCGGTCGAGAAACTCGCCGCGGGGCTGGAGGGGGACCGGCGCACCGGGGTCCTGTGCCTCGCCCGCGCCATGGCCGCCCCGGCCCGCCAGATCGCCGAGAACTCCTCGATCGACGGGGGCGTGGCGCTGGCCGAGATGCGCAAGGGCGCCGGCGCCTGGGGGCTCGACGCCGCCCGCGGCGTCTATGTCGACCTGCTGGAGGCGGGGATCATCGACGCGACCAAGGTGGTGCGCGTGGCGCTGGAGAACGCCGTCTCGGTCGCCGGCACGCTGCTGCTGACCGAGGCGACCATGGCCGAGGTCCCCGAGCCGGCCGAAAAACCCGCCCCGGGCGGGATGGACGCCTATGTCTGAGCGCGGCCGCCCCGCCGACGCGCCGCCGTCCGGGCCGCGCGCCTCGCCCACGCCCGCGCCCGATCCGGCCCGCCGCCCCGCGGCAGGCGGCACGGAACCCGGGGGGCGCGCGAGCGACGTCGGTTCCGGGGAGGGGGCCTGGCGGGCGCCGGACGGCGCGACCGACGCCGGCGTCGCCGCGCGGCTGCGGGACCTGGCCGAGCTGCTCGACCGCCAGGGGGAGGGCGGCTTCCGGGCCCGCGCCTTCCGCGCCGCCGCCGCGGAGGTGGAGGCGCGGCTGGCGCGCGGCGACCCGCCGCTGGCCGACCTGTTCCGCCGCGGCGGCCCCGAGGCGCTGGAGGATCTGCCCGCCATCGGCCGCGGCATCGCCGCGGCGGTGGCCGAGATGCTGACCACCGGCCGCTGGCGCCGCCTCGAACGCCTGCAGGGAGAGCTGACGCCCGAGGCCCTGTTCGCCACCCTGCCCGGCGTCGGCCCGCAACTGGCCCACCGGCTGGCCGACGCGCTGGAGGTCGACACGCTCGAGGAGCTGGAGACGGCCCTGCGCCTGGGCGAGACGCAGGTCGAAGGCGTCGGGCCGCGCCGCCGGGCGGCGATCCTGGCCGCGCTGGGCGCGCGCCTGGCGCCCCTGCGCCGCACCGCCGGCGCCCGCGCGGGGCATGGCCCGCCGGCGGGCCTCCCCCTGCGGGAGCCCTCGGCCGCGCTGCTGCTGGAGATCGACGCCGAGTATCGCCGGAGGGCGGCGGCGGGCGAGCTGCCCCGCATCGCGCCGCGGCGCTTCAATCCCACCGGCGAGGCCTGGCTGCCGATCCTGCACGCGCGGCGCGACGGCTGGGAGTTCACGGCGCTGCACTCCAACACCGCCCGCGCGCATGAGCTGGGACGGACGGGCGACTGGGTGGCGATCTATTTCCATGAGCCCGACGGCCCCGGCGGCGGCCCCGAGGGCCGTCGCACCGTGGTCACCGAACGGCGCGGCGACCTCGCGGGCCGGCGGGTGGTGCGCGGCCGCGAGGACGACTGCCGCCGCCTGCCTGCTCCGCCGACGCCGCAGGACGGCCCGGCGCGCGACGACGGCTGACGCCCCGCCTCCCGCCGCAGGACGCGCGGACCGGCGAGGGGACCCCTCGCGCCGCCGCCGCGCGCCCGGAACGGGCGCAGGCGGCGCGGATGTCGGGCGGAGGAGCAGGCTTCGGGGGGAGATGCAGGGGGGGGGAGATGCAGGGGGGGGGGAGATGCAGGGGGCGGGGTCCTCGCCTGTGGCGGCCGCCCCTGGGGGGCGGCCGCCGGGGTCGGATCCGTCGCGCTCGACCGATCCGCCCCTGCCCGCCTGTCCTCCCGTCCATCGGCGCGCCGCCTCCGGATCCGCGGGCCGGCGGCCGGCGAGCCCTCGCCACTGCGGCCGCGGTCTCCGTGCGCCCGTCGGAGGCGGGCGCGGCGGACCCGGGCGTCGGCGCCGGGTCGGGGAGGGGCCGCGCGCGCCGGCTCCCCAGAGACCGGGCGTCGCGGCCGGGCGGGATCAGGCGACGACGAGGTGGTCGACCACGCGGGCGACGCCGGGGGCGGCCCAGGCGGCGCGCTCGGCGCTGCGCCGCTCGCCCAGGAAGCGCACCTTGCCCTCCAGCGTGACCGTGCCGCCCTGCACCTCGACTCGGATCGAGGCGGCGTCGAGCTCTGCGTCGCGGTGGAAGGCCTTGCGGATCTGGTCGGCGACGTCGTCGGCCTTCACCGAGGGCCGCACCTTCACATGGTCGTTGATGCCGATCAGGCCGCCCAGCCGGCGGATCGCGGCCACCGCCGCCTCGGCCTGCCAGCGCTGCTCGACCTCGCCCTCCAGGGTGACCCGCCCATCCTTGACGGTGATGCGGATCCGCTCGTGGGGGACCGAGGTGGTCCAGCGCAGGGTGTTGGCGACGCGCTTGGCGATCTCGTCGTCGGCCTGCATGTGCACGCCCAGGGGACGGACCTCGATCTCGTCGGCGATGGCGCGCACGCCCTTCACGGTCTCGACCGTCTCCAGCGCGGTCACCTTCTCGGCGTAGGTGGGCACGTGGCCGGTCAGCGTCACGACGCCGTCGTCCACCGCCACGCCGATCCCGGCGGAGTCGAGGCTGGGTTCGAAGTCCAGCTCCTCGATGATGTCCTGCCGCAGCACCTTGTCGTCCATGGTCGTCTCCTCTCGCTATGAGGGGATGCGGAAGCGCGCTCCCCCTTGCCGCCGGCGCAGGCCGGAGCCCGGCCGGCGAAGCGCCGTCCGCCGCGCGGCGGCGCGCGCGGCGGACGGCAGGCTCACTTGCTCGTCGGCTTGCCTCCACCCGGGCGCGTCGGGGCCGGGGCCGGCTTCGTCGCGGGCGCCGGCGCGGGCTTGGCGGCCGGCTTGGCAGGTTTGGGCTTCGATTTGGGGTCCATGAGGGACGCCTCCGGTTCGCGCGACCCTGCAGGGGGGCCGCAAGGCCAGCGAACCACGAACCGCCGGCGTGCGCGTTGACGGGCGTCACCGCCGCGCGGATCGGGGCCGCGGGGCGCGCCGCGGGGCGATGACCCCCGTCAATGCGCCCGGACCGCGTCGGGCGCAGAGTCGGGCCTTCCCCCTTCCCCAGCTATGGAGAGCCAACATGAGACGGAGCACAGCGTCGAAACCCGCGCGCCCGGACGGCCCCCTTGCATCCGCCTTCGACCCCAGCGCGGCGTTCCGCTTCCAGTCGCTGCTCGTGCGCAATGGCTCCGACACGCAGGCGCACGGGTTCGATCGCATGGTGCGGATGGGCCAGGAGTATCTGGCCTTCGTCAGCCACCGGCTGGACCGCGACCGGACGCTGATGTCCGATCTGGCGGCGGCCGACGGGCCGGCGGACATCGCCGGCGTCTGGAACGCCTTCCTGCAGACCGCGCAGCAGGAATACGCCGAGGAGACCCAGCGCCTCATGAGCCAGTGGCTCGACGGCGCCCGGGACGCGGCGGCGGACGTGCAGCACCAGTTCGACGACGCCCAGACCGTCGCCGGATCGGCGACCGACGCGGCCGCCCGGCATTCGGCCGGCAAGGCCGCCGGGGCGGCCGCCCGCGCCGACGCGTCGGCGAACTGAACGGCGAGCGCCGGACCGGCGCCGACCGGACAGGACGGGGCGCGGAGATGACCGGCGCGCGGCCGCAGCCGGGAACGCCCCCCTCAACGACGGTCCCGAGGACCCCGGGCAGACGCCGCCCTGTCCCTCCCCCCAAGGGCGGGCGCGCGCAGCCGGGCAGGGCCGGGGAGAGACCGCAGGAAGCTCCCCACGCTTCCTGCGGCGCCTACGGCCCGGCGGACCGGATCCGCGCCAGGATCCGGCCCGCTCCCCCCCTTCGCCGCCGGGCCTCTCGCGCCGCCCTTCTCCCCTCGCGGTCGAGCGCAGGCGGACGGGTCCGGCCCGCGCGCGGCGCAGGCTCGGGCCCTTGCGCGGGGGCGCGTCCCGGGCGGCTCAGTCGACGATCGTGACGGCCGCGGCGTAGGGGCCCGCGTCGTGGTCGCGGATCCGGAAGCGCAGGCGGGCGCCCTCGGTCAGGCGCTCCCAGTCCTGCGGAGAGAGGTCCTCGCGCTCGAAATAGACCTCGCGGCCGTCGTCCGAGCGGATGAAGCCGTGGTCCAACTCCCGCGCCAGCACCATCACCTCGCCATGGTGCACGGACGGATGGTCCTTCACCTCGACCCGCCCCATCACCTGCCGGCGCTTCTTGAGCCGGGTCTCGGCCGCCCCGAAGGCCTGGTCGACGGCCAGGATCACGTCCTCCTGCAGGTCGCCGTGGGCGACCTCGCGTTCGAAGGTCAGGTCGGGGCCCGGCATGCGCAGGGTCAGGCGCACCTTCACCTCATTGCCATGGCGGCGACGATGCTGCGCCGCCTCGAGCGTCAGTTCGCAGCCGACGATGCGGTCGGAGATCCGCTCCAGCGCGGCGATGCGCCGGTCGATCAGCGCCTGCACGGCCGGAGAGGCGTCCAGGTTGCGCCAGGCGATCACGGGATGGGTCTGCATGGTCTCGGGTCCTCAGCGGTGGTGATCTGCGACGCCGTGCAGCAGTTCGCCCGACAGGTCGCGGCCCACGGCATGGGCGACGTCGCCGAGGCTGAGCATCCCCACCAGGCGCTTGCGCTCGTCGATCACCGGCAGGCGCCGGATGCCGCGCTGGGTCATCAGGTGGATGGCGTCCTCGACCGACTCGGTGGTGCGGCAGTAGACGACGCCGCGGGTCATGATCTCCTCGGCGCGGGTGCGGGCGGGGTCGCGGCCGGCGGCGACCACGCGCACGGCGATGTCGCGGTCGGTGATCATGCCCACCAGGCGGTCGTCCTTGCCGACGGGCACCGCGCCGATGTCGTCGGTCTTCATCATCCGCGCGATCTCGCTGACGGGGGTGTCCTCGCTCACCCAGTCCGCGTGCGCGTGCATCGCTTTCGAAACGTCCATGGCTGCCTCCCTGTGCCAGACCTTCGGCCGCCAGCCTGCGGCGCGCGGGCGCGGCGGGCATTGACGGGCGTCATCGGGCAGGGGCGGCCGACCCCGCGCAGCTTCGCGCACCCGGGCCGCCGAGCATGACGACGCAGGGCGCGGCCGGGTCGATCCGCGCAAGCGAGGCGCGCGCCGGGTCCGCCCCAGCGCCGCCATGCCGCCGGGCGTCGCCGGGCCGTGGGTCGCCAGGGGCATGCGCCCGCGCGGCGGCGACGCGGCGGCTCAGGGTCTCGGATCCATGCCGGGCGAACGACCGCATGGCCCGTCCTCGCCGGGGCGGGCGCGGCCGGCGTCGAGGGCGGTCGTCGTCGCCGCGGGCCGGCGGTGACGGCGGTCAATGCCCGCGCCCCGCATCTGGCCGAGGCTTCGTCGGGTTGGAACCGTCAGCGGGAGCCAAGCGATGTCCTTCACCGGAATCACCAGTCTCGATCACGCCCCCCAGGTGGCGGCGGAGTGGCTCAACGAGCTGTCGGACGACCTGTTCTGGTCGGACAAGGGCCGGGCCTACGTGCTGCTGCGCGCCACGCTTCACGCGCTGCGCGACTTCATGACGGCGGACGAGGCGGCCGACCTCGCCGCTCAACTGCCGGTGCTGATGCGCGGTATCTACTGCGAGGGGTGGCGCCCGTCCGCCACGCCGGTCAAGCGGCGGAGCAAGGCCGACCTGCTGGAGCGGGTCTCGGCCGCCTTCGCCGGCGATCCTCCCGACGACGTCGAGAACTGCATCGGCGCGGTCTTCGACCTGCTCCAGAGGCGCATCTCGAAGGGCGAGATCGAGCACGTCCGACATTCGCTGCGCCGCCCGATCCAAGAGATCTGGGCATAGGGCGGGCGCCATGTCGGTCCCGCATCCCGTTCCCGCGACCGGCTGCGCGGCGGCCTCCGCGGCCGCGGAGGCGCCGTCGGCCTTCCTCCTGCGCGGCGGCCCCTGGCCCGACCAGCCGCCTCCGACCTGCATCGAAACCCATGCATCCTGGGTGGTGCTGACCCTCGACCGGGCCTGGAAGCTGAAGAAGCCGGTGCGGCTGCGGCATGTCGACCTGCGCAGCCTGGCCGAGCGGGAGCGGCTTTGCCGCGAGGAACTGCGCCTGAACCGCGAGCTGGCGGGGCCGGACGTCTATCTCGGCCTGGCGCCGCTGGTGCGGCGCAAGGACGGCAGCCTGGCGCTGGGCGCGCCGGGACGCACGGTCGACTGGGTGATCGAGATGGCGCGCCTGCCGGCCGAGGCGATGCTGGACCGCCGCCTGGCGGACGGCCCGCCGCCGCCCTGCGAGGCGATCGAGGCGGTCTGCGACGTGATGCTCGACTTCTACGCCAGCCGCCCCCCGCCGCTCGACGCCGGCCCCGCGCGCCTCAACCGCCTGCTGCGAGAGGCCCAGGCGAACGCCGCCCGCCTGCCGGAGATGGAGGGCGTGCTGGGCGGCGCCCTGCGCGCGGACCTGACCGGTTTCGCGTTGGCCGGGCTCGACGACCGCCGCGCCGAGATCCTGCGGCGCGGGGCGGAGGGCCTGATCGTCGAGGGCCATGGCGACCTGCGCGCCGAGCATGTCTGCCTGCTCGACCCGCCGGTGATCTTCGACCGGGTGGAGTTCGATCACGGCCTGCGCTGGGTGGACCCCTACGACGAGTTCGAGGCGCTGGGCCTCGACTGCCAGGCGGCCGGCCACGGCTGGATCCGGGCGGTGCTGCTGGCCCGGCTGGCGCGGGCGGGGGCGCCTGCGCCCTCGCCCCGGCTGCTGGCGATCTACGGGGTGAACCGCTGCCTGACGCGGGCGCGCCTGGCGATCGACCACCTGCGCGACGCCCGGGTGCGCACGCCCGAGAAATGGCCCGCCCAGGCGCGCCGCGCCCTGACGCTCGCCGCGGCCCTGGTCGACCAGGCGCCGGACTGAGCCCGGCGAGGGGGGACGCCGGCCGCCGCGGCGCTAATCGACTTCGAGATGGCGCGAACGCGGCGGCGCGAACCGCGCCAGCAGCGCCGTCACCACCCGGTCCGAAACCTGCGTGAAGTCGTCGTAGTGCATGCCCACGGCGCGAAAATCCTCGGGGGCCGTCAGGCAGACCGCCTCGTCGACCTCGGGGGCCAGCGCCTCCAGCGCATCGGGGGCGGCGACGGGAACCGCGAGGATCACCCGCGCCGGCGCGGCGGCGCGCACCGCCTTCAGCGCGGCGTGCATCGTGGCGCCGGTGGCGACGCCGTCGTCGACCAGCACCACGCTGCGCCCGGCCAGCGGCAGCGCCGGGCGGCCGGCGCGATAGATCAGCCGGCGGCGCTCGATCTCGACGAGAGGGTCGTGGGCCAGCGCCTCGACGGCGGCCCGGTCGAGACCGGCCGAACGGGCGATGGCCTCGTTCACCACCAGTTGCGGGGCGGGCCCGTCGCAGACGGCCCCGACGGCGAGCTCCGCATGGCCGGGCAGGCCGATCTTGCGCACCAGCACGACGTCGAGCGGGGCGCCCAGCCCCTCGGCGATCACCGCCGCCACCGGCACGCCGCCGCGGGGCAGCGCCAGCACGACCGTACGCTCCGGGTCGAGGCGCGGCAGCCGGGCCAGCAGCCGGGCGCCGGCCTGGGCCCGGTCCGCGAAGATCATCGCGCCGTCGCCCGGCGGCCGGCTCCCGCGTCGCGCGCGGCGAGCCCGGCCGCGCACGGCTGCGCGCACGCGTCCGCCGGCGCCCGCCCCGCGCCGCCGCGCAGGCGCGCGATCACGCTGCGCGGCGCCTGGAAATAACGTCCGATCTCCGCGTCCTCGAGCCCCAGGTCCGCGAGCGCGGCGACGGCGCATTCCGGGCAGGGCCCCAGCCGCCCCACGGCCGGGCGGATGCGGGGATCTTCTGGGCGGCGAGTCATGGCGGCTCCTCCCTTGTCGACGACGCCGCGTCTCATGACGCCCTGCGCCGCCTGCCTCCGCCGGCCCGCGAGACCGGCCCGACGATCATCGCGCCTGCGCCGAGGCCGGTCATTGCGCTGCGTCAACCATGGCTCGCCCCCTGCGGGAGCGCCGACCTTCGCCGCGCCCGCGAATGGGCCGGCGAACCGCCGCGGGCCTGGTGGCCGCGCCAGCTTCCGCGGGGGATGGACCCCCGTCGGCAGGACGGCGATCTCGGTCCCGCCCGTTCGGCGCGGAAGGCGATCGCGGCCCCGCGCCCGTCCTTCATCCGCGACGATCGATCCGGCGGGGTCCGCGTCCGGAACGGACCGCCGCGAACAGGCCCCCCGCCCGCCCGGATCCGGTCTGCGGACGACGGCGCCGATGCGCGCGCGGATCGGCGAGGACGGCCGGGCCGGAGGCGCGGGCGGGACGGGTCAGGGCCGCTCCTGCCCCGCCGGGCGCTCAGGCGCGCTCCCCGGACGGGAGGGATCGCGCGTCGCCAGCCGGTACTCGGACGGGCTCATGCGCATGTGCTTGTGGAACACCCGGGCGAGCACCTGGTTGGACGAGTATCCGACCTCCAGCGCGATCTCGGTGATCGGGAGGTCGGTCCGCTCCAGCAGCCGGCAGGCCTTCTCCATCCGCAGACGGGTCAGGTAGACCCGGGGCGGCACGCCCAGGCTCCGCTTGAACATGCGGGCGAAATGGAAGGGCGAGAGACGCGCCTCGGCGGCCAGCTCGTCGAGGCTGATGTCCTCGGCGATCCGGGCGTGCATCAGCTCGATGCACCGCTGCTCGGCCCAGCGCGCGAGGCCGCCCCGCACCGGCGCGAAGGGCGCGCCGCCCAGGCGGCAGAGCTCGGCCAGGATCTCGCAGCCCGCCGCCCGCGCCAGCAGGCGCGAGGGCGCGCCCTCGTCCTCGCTCAGCACCCACAGGTTGCGGAACGCCGAGCGGATGACGGGCGAGTCGAACATCCGCCCGTAGACGCAGGAGCTGTCGAAGGAGAACCGGCCGTCGGCGGCTTCGTCGAGTACGCTTTCCCACTGCGCCATCGGGAACACCAGGCTGCGGAGCCGGTGGCTCTCGTCCATCACGGCGGTGGTGGCGAAGTTGGGCGCCGCGAGGCAGAAGTCGCCCTTGGTCCCGGTGAGGTCGAAATGCCCGCCCCCGAGGTCGCCGCGCACGCGGCTTCCGCCCAGCAGGTCCTGGTAGAGCACGATGTCGGGAAGCCCCGGGCGGGACATGTCCCCCGCCGGCCGCGACACCTCCATGAGGTCGAGCACGCCGCCCGGGGATTTCCGCGCCCGCAGGTAGGAGGCCTGCCGGCCCGCGCAGTACCAGTCGGAGGATGAAGAGTAGGCGGGCGGTGTCATGGTCCACGCTCCCGTCGAATGGCGAGGGGAGCCTGTCGGACGGATCCTCGCCGGCTGCATCGGCGCCGCCGCGGCGCGCTTTCAGCGCTGCTGCGTCTGCGCGCGGAACGCAAGCCCCCCGGGGGGCGCGCGCCGTGAATCGCCCGGGACGGAGGGATCCAACCGCAAGATCGGCGCCCTCGCCGCAAGTCCGGTCACGAGCGGATCGCGGCTTGGCGCGCCCCGGGGCGCCCCGTCTCCGGGCCGGTCGCGGGTTCGCGCCCGCGAGGATGGGGCTTTCCCCGAGGGCGGGCGCAGGGCCCGGTTTCGACGCCGTCGGGCGTCGCGCGCGATGCTCAGGCGGCGGGCGGCTGGACGCCGGCGCCGGGCGGCCCGGCGGTCCGGGCGGCGAAGACGCCGGGCGGCGCGCCGACGTGGCGGGCGAAGGCCATGCTGAAGGCGCTGGTCGAGCCGTAGCCGACCCGCTGCGCCACCTCGGCGATGGGGGCCGCGCGGCGGGCCAGCATCTCCTTGGCCAGCGAGATCCGCCAGCGGGCGACGTATTCCATCGGCGCGGCGCCGACCTCGCGGCGGAAGCGCTCGTGGAAGGTGGTGCGCGACAGGGCGGCGGCGGCGGCGAGCTCGGCCACCGTGTGGGGATGCGCGGGATGCGCATGGATCCGCCGCAGGGCGGCGCCCAGCCGAGGGTCCGCCAGCCCGCGCATGAGCCCCGGCGTCGCCCCGGTTCCGCCGGCCGAGCGCAGCGCGTCGATCAGCAGCACCTCGAGCAGGCGGGCGAGCACCATCCCCCGGGCGGCGCGGTCGCTGCGGGTCTCGTCGTCGATCAGACGCACGAGCGCGGTCAGCCGCTCCGCGCCGCGGGCATGGACCACCTCGGGCAGCAGGGAGACCAGAAGCGCCCGGTCGGGCGAGGCGAAGTCGCAGTGCCCGACCAGCATGACCACGTCCGCCGGCGCCCCGGCGTCGCCCAGTCGGACGACCCCGGGGGCGAGCTCCAGCGGCCTCCGCGGCGCGCCCGGGCCCGGCGGCTCGAGGCTGGTGCAGGCGAAGGCGAAGGCCTCCGGCACGAGCACGAAATCCCCCGCCTCCAGCCGGATCGGGGCGCGGCCCGCCACGGTCAGCCGGCAGGCGCCCTCGACCATGGCGCAATAGAACGGGCGGCCCAGCTCGCGCCGCTCCACGATCCAGCGGCCGGCGGCCGTCACCCGCTTGGAGATCGAGGGGGCGGGCGTCAGCAGGCGCACGACATCTGCGAGGGGATCGCTCATGATCCGGACGTACGCTGAAAACATCCGGACTTCCAGCGATGGATCGTCCGGGCCGCGCCGCCCATCTCCGGGTCTCCGCATCAACAGGAGAACGACACGATGCCCAAGGCGCTTGTCACCGGCTGCTCGACCGGCTTCGGCCTCGCCATCGCGCAGCGCTTTCTGGACGAGGGGTGGGAGGTGGTCGCCACCATGCGCAGCCCGCGCGAGGATCTGCTGCCCGCGGGCGAGCGGCTGACCGTCCTGCCGCTGGACGTCACCGACCCGCGCAGCATC
The DNA here is from genome assembly GCF_900113695.1 of Albimonas pacifica. GTDB lineage: Bacteria > Pseudomonadota > Alphaproteobacteria > Rhodobacterales > Rhodobacteraceae > Albimonas > Albimonas pacifica. The sequence goes on from NZ_FOQH01000007.1 coordinate 321,979, forward strand.
GCCGCCGCGGTGGAGGCGGCCGGCCCCCTCGATGCGCTGGTCAACAACGCCGGCGTCGGCCTGCTGAACGTGCTGGAAGGCGCGACGATGGAGACCATGCGCGAGGTGTTCGAGACCAACACCCTCGGCCCCATCGCCATGACCAAGGCCGTGATGCCGCAGTTCCGCGCGCGCGGCGGCGGCGTGATCGTCAACGTGGGTTCCAGCGTCACGGTCAGGCCGCTGCCGGCCCTGTCGGCCTACAGCGCCAGCAAGGCCGCGCTCGACGCCTTCACCGAGAGCTTCGCGCTGGAGGCGGCGCTGTTCGGCGTGCGGGTGCGGCTGGTGCTGCCCGGCTCCGCCCCGACCACGTCCTTCGGCAGGAACGCCGTCGCCCGGATGGGGATGGATATCCCCGAGCCCTACGACGCCTTCGTGAAGAGCTATCTCGGCGGGCTGCGCGCCGCGACCGAGCTGACGACGCCCGAGGACGTGGCCGCGGCGGTCTGGCGGGCGGTCGACGACCCCGACGCGCCGATGAAGACCCCCGCCGGCGCGGATGCGAGGACCTGGTTCCGCGAAGCCGGCCTGCCCGTCGCGTGATCCGTCTCCGCCGCTCCCGCCGGGGGCGGCGGGAGCCCGGGGACCGTCGGCGGCGCGCGCCCCCCAGCGGACGGGGCCGCCCCCGTCCGCTGTGGGACTGAGCCGCAAGAACGGTTCAGGCCGCGCAACCGCCGCGCCGCGGACGGACGAGGCCGTCGCTAGGTTCCATGCACCGCGATCGGACCTCCGGCGCACGACCGATGCGCCGGACGGACGATGCCGATGCACAGGCCCGGGGCCCGAGCGCCCCGGGCGGACGACGGTCCGCACCCACGCGGGGCCGGTTCGTCTGGACCCGGAGACATACGATGAAAGCCATCAGCCTTCCCCGCTTCGGAGGCCCCGACGCCTTCGCGCCGATCGAGATCGACACGCCCGTGGCCGGCGCCGGCGAGGTGCTGGTCCGGGTCCATGCGACCTCGATCAACCCGCTCGACTACCAGGTGCGCCGCGGCGACTACGCCGATCTGGTGCCGCTGCCCGCGATCACCGGGCACGACGTCTCGGGCGTGGTCGAGGCCGTCGGCTCGGGCGTGAGCGCGTTCAAGCCCGGCGATGCGGTGTGGTACACGCCGCAGATCTTCGGCGGGCCCGGCAGCTACGCCGAATACCACGTCGCGAGCGAGGCCATCGTCGGCCGCAAGCCGGAGGGGCTGACGCATCTGGAGGCGGCCAGCCTCACGCTCGTCGGCGGCACGGTCTGGGAGGCGCTGTTCACCCGGGCCGGGCTGCGGCTGGGCGAATCCATCCTCGTCCACGGCGCCGCCGGCGGCGTGGGGCACATCGCCGTCCAGGCGGCCAAGGCGACGGGCGCCTATGTCTTCGCCACGGCCTCGGCCGACGACGCCGACTTCGTGCGCGGCCTCGGGGCCGACGTGGTGATCGACTATCGCACCGAGGATTACGTCGAGGTGGTGAACCGCGAGACCGGCGGGGCCGGCGTGAACGTCGTGCTCGACACCATCGGCGGCGACACGCTCGAGCGCAGCGCGCATGTGCTCGCCCAGCTCGGCCGGATCGTCTCCATCGTCGACATCGCCACGCCGCAGAACCTGATCGAGGCCTGGGGCCGCAACGCCAGCTATCATTTCGTCTTCACCCGCCAGAACCGCGGCAAGCTGGACGAGCTCGCGGCGCTGATCGCCCGCGGCCAGCTCCAGCCGCATATCGGGAAGGTCTTCCCGCTCGACGGCATCGCCGACGCCCACGCCCTGCTGGAACGCCCGCGCAACGGCCTGCGCGGCAAGGTGGGGATCTCCCTCGTCGACGAGGCCGCGTCCGGCCGGACCTGACCGGCCGGCGGTCTTCGCCCTGCGGGCCGCCCGCAGGGCGAAGACCGGCGCGCGGGGTCGCCCACGACCTCGGGCGGGATCCTCCCGGCACGGGGGATCCCGCCGCCCGGGCCCCGAGGCCCGCGGCGCAGAACCAAGGACCTTCCCGATGGTGATCGAGATCGCGCATTTCCGCCTGGCGCCGGGCAAGGCCGCCGCCTTCTTCGAGGCGATGGTGACCGCGGCGCAGTTCCTGCGCACGGCGGAAGGCTACCGCGGCCACGTCGTCGGCCGGGGCGTCGAGGCGCCGGACACGGCGAGCCTGATCGTCGCCTGGCGCAGCCACGCCGACCATGTCGACGGCTTCGAGCCGAGCGAGGGCCACGATCGGTTCCTCGCCGCGCTCGAGGGCCTATATGAAGGCGAGATCGGCGTGGCGCACATCGAAGCCGGTGACGCCGCGCCGGCCTGCATCGCCGCCGGTTCTTCAGAATGACGACGGGGTCCGACGCAGGACAGGCGCCGCCCGGCCCTCCGGCCGAGGTCGTCGCCGCGCCCTTGTCTCGGGCGCGGTCCGCGGGGACCGCAACCGTCGTCCCGTCCTTCGGCGCGGCCAGGGCCCGGCCGTGGGGCGTCGTGATCCTCCGGCCTGACCGTCGTCCTGGACTTCGAGAAGGGGACTGAACGCATGCCCAAAGGCTCGGATCTATTCGTCGCCGCGCTGGAGAACGAGGGGGTCGAGCGCGTCTTCGGCGTCCCCGGCGAGGAGAACCTCGACATCGTGGAGTCGCTGCGCACCTCGCGCATCGAGCTGGTCCTGACCCGTCACGAGCAGGCGGCCGCCTTCATGGCGGCGACGCACGGGCGGCTGACCGGCCAGCCGGGCGTCTGCCTCGCCACGCTCGGCCCGGGGGCGCTGAACCTCGCGACCGGGGCGGCCTACGCCCATCTGGGCGCCATGCCGATGATCCTCGTCACCGGGCAGAAGCCGGTGATGAGCGCCAAGCAGGCGCGGTTCCAGATCGTCGACATCGTCGCCTCGATGAAGCCCCTGACCAAGATGACGCGCCAGATCCTGAGCCCGGCCGCCATCCCCACCACGGTGCGCGACGCCTTCCGCGTCGCCGCAGGCGAACGACCGGGGCCTGTCCACCTGGAACTGCCCGAGGACGTGGCGGGCGCGGACGCCGAGGACGCGGCCCTCGTGCCGCGCCATCCGCTGAACCGTCCGCTCGCCGGCGCCGCGGCGCTCGACGGGGCGGCCGAGACGATCCTCGCCGCCCGGCGGCCGCTGGTGATGATCGGCGCGGCGGGCAACCGGCCTGCGCTGGTCGAGCCGCTCTCGGGCTTCATCGCCCGCACCCGGCTGCCGTTCTTCAACACCCAGATGGGCAAGGGCGCCGTCGACTGCGGCTCGGACCTCTACGTGGGGACCGCCGCGCTGTCGGAGGGGGACTACGTCCACGAAGCCGTCGAACGCGCCGACCTGATCGTCGCCATCGGCCACGACACCATCGAGAAGCCCCCGTTCCTGATGAAGAGCCGGGGCGGACCGAAGGTCGTCCACATCGGCTACGAGCCCGCCACCGTCGAGCAGGTCTACCACCCCGACCTCGAGGTGATCGGCGACATCGGCGCCACGGTCGAGGGGCTGGCGGAGCGGCTCGAGGGCCGGCTGAAGCCGGACGAGGGGATGCCGGCGCTGCGCCGCAGGATCCTCGAGCGGATCAACGACCGCGCCGGGGAGGATCGCTTCCCGCCGACGCCCCAGCGCGTCGTCCACGACGTGCGCAAGGCGATGCCCGACGACGGAATCGTCTGCCTCGACAACGGCATGTACAAGATCTGGTTCGCCCGCAACTACCGCACCCATGTCGCCAACACGCTGCTGCTCGACAACGCGCTGGCGACGATGGGGGCGGGGCTGCCCTCGGCGATGGCGGCGGCGATGCTGCATCCCGGGCGCCGGGTGATGGCCGTGTGCGGCGACGGCGGGTTCATGATGAACTCGCAGGAGCTGGAGACGGCGGTGCGCCTGGGGCTGAACCTCGTGGTGGTGGTCCTCAACGACGGCGCCTACGGGATGATCCGCTGGAAGCAGTCGGTGGACGACTTCCCCGATTTCGGGATGACCTTCGGCAACCCCGATTTCGTGCGCTACGCCGAAGCCTACGGCGCGAAGGGATCGCGGGTGAGCGCGGTCGAGGACCTCGCGCCCACGCTCGAGGCCGCCTTCGCCGGCGGCGGCGTGCACCTGGTCGAGGTTCCCGTCGACTACTCGGAGAACACCCGGGTGCTGGTCGACGAACTGCGCAACCGCAAGCCGGACGTGGAATGCTCATGATCCGGCCCGTCCCCCCCAGACACCGGAGCCCGGACCCGCGATGACACCGACCATGCTCAGCGTCGTGCAGGCCTACGACCGCGCGAAGATCGCGGAGGTCGCGACCGACGACGCCGCCGCCCTCGAACGCAAGCTGCAGCTTGCCGTGCGCGTCTTCGCGGACCGCGACGGCTGGCTGAAGCCCCACCAGCGGGTCGCGGTCCTGCGCCGGCTGGCGGGCCTGATGGAGGGGCGGCGCGACCACTTGGCCCTGCAGATCGCGCGGGAGGGGGGCAAGCCCCTTCCCGACGCGTTGGTCGAGACCGACCGCGCCATCGACGGCGTGCGCAACGCCGCCGAGGCGCTGCGCGACTTCGGCGGGCGGGAGATCCCGATGGGCCTCTCGGCGGCCTCCGAGGACCGCTGGGCCTTCACCACGCGCGAGCCCATCGGCGTGGTCGCGGCGATCTCGGCCTTCAACCACCCGCTGAACCTGATCGTCCACCAGGTCGCGCCGGCCATCGCCACCGGCTGCCCGGTGATCGTGAAGCCGGCGAGCGCGACGCCGCTGTCGTGCCTCGATTTCGTGGCGATGGTCCATGAGGCGGGCCTGCCCGAGCCCTGGTGCCAGAGCTTCCTCCCCCGGGAGATCGCGCTGGCCGAGGCGCTGGCGACCGACGCCCGGGTGGCGTTCCTCAGCTTCATCGGCTCGGCCCGGGTCGGCTGGGGCCTGCACGCGAAGCTCGCGCCCGGAACCCGCTCGGCGCTGGAGCATGGCGGCGTGGCGCCGGCCATCGTCGACCGCAGCGCCGACCTGGACGAGGTTATCGAGCCGATCGTGAAGGGCGGCTACTACCACGCCGGCCAGGTCTGCGTGTCGACGCAGCGGATCTACGTCCACCGGGACATCGCCGACGACTTCACCCAGCGCCTGGTCGCCCGGGTCGAGGCCCTGCGCACCGGCGATCCGACGCAGGCCGAGACCGAGGTCGGGCCGCTGATCCAGCCGCGCGAGGCCGACCGGGTCGAGGACTGGATCGCCGAGGCGACCTCGGGCGGGGCGGTGCTGGCGACCGGGGGCGAGCGGCTGTCGGAGACGACCCTGCGCCCCGCGGTGCTGCTGGACCCCGCGCCCGAGGCGAAGCTCTCCCGGCTGGAGGTCTTCGGCCCGGCGGTGGCGGTCTGGCGTCACGACGACCTCGACGACGCCGTCCGCCGCGCCAACGCCCTGCCGACGGCCTTCCAGGCGAGCGTCTTCGCGCGGGACATCGGCGTCGCCATGCGCGCGGCCGACCGGCTGGACGCCTCGGCGGTGATGATCAACGACCCGACCGCCTTCCGGGTCGACTGGATGCCCTTCGCCGGCCGCCGGGAGTCCGGCTACGGGACCGGCGGCATCCCCTTCACCATGCGCGACATGACGCAGGAGAAGATGATCCTCATGCGCAAGCGCTGAGGGGTCTCCCGCCGCCCGAGGCGGCATATCCCAGCCCGAGAGAGAACCGCCATGACCCGCCCCCCCGCCGCCGCGATGAAAGCCGTCGCGTTGACCCGCTACCTGCCCATCGAAGACCCCGAGGCGCTGATCGACGTGGAGCTTCCCCGCCCGTCGCCGCAGGGCCGCGACCTGCTGGTCGAGGTGCGCGCCGTCGCCGTGAACCCGGTCGACGCCAAGGTCCGCGCGCCCAAGGACACGGTCGAGAAGACCCCGCGCGTCATCGGCTACGACGCCGCCGGCGTGGTCGTCGAGGCGGGGCCCGGGGCGACGCTGTTCCGCCCCGGCGACGAGGTCTGGTACGCCGGCGACATCACCCGCCCCGGCGCCAACCAGCAGTTCCACCTGGTCGACGAGCGCATCGTCGGGCGCAAGCCCCGCACGCTCGACTTCGCCGAGGCCGCCGCCCTGCCCCTGACCACGATCACCGCCTACGAGGCGATGTACGACCGCCTGGGCATCGACCGCGACGGCGGCTCGGCGGGCCAGTCGATCCTGATGTTCGGAGGCGCCGGCGGGGTCGGCTCGATCGCCATCCAGCTCGCGAAGCGCAGCGGCCTGACGGTGATCGCCACCGCCTCGCGGCCCGAGACCATCGACTGGGCGCTGTCGCTCGGCGCCGACCACACGGTCGACCACCGCGGAGACGTGGTGGCGCAGGTCCGCGCGCTGGGCTTCGAACATGTCGACCATGTCGCGATCTTCAACGACATGCGCCACTGGGCGGCGGCGGTGGAGCTGATCCGGCCGCAGGGCGGGATCGTGACCATCGACGACACCCACCACCCGATGCCGATGGAGATGATGAAGACCAAGGCCGCCGCCCTGCACTGGGAGTTCATGTTCGCCCGCGCGATGCACCGCACCCCGGACATGATCGAGCAGCACCGGCTGCTGAACTTCGTCGCCGACGAGATCGACGCGGGCCGCCTGCGCACCACGGTCGCCGAGGTGCTCCGCCCCATCGACGCGGCCACGATGCGCGAGGCGCACCGGCGCATCGAGACCGGCGCCGCCCGCGGCAAGATCGTGGTCGAGGGCTTCCCCGCCGCTTCGAGCTGACGGCCGGGGGGCCGCGCCGTCCCGGACGGCGCGGCCCCCGCTCGACGATCCTGCGGCCCGTCTCTCCTGCAGCCAGTCTCTCCTGCGGCCCGTCTCTCAGACCGCGAAGCAGGAGCAGCCGAGGGCGCCCCAGAACGACTTCAGGTCCTTCACGGGGATCGGGTTGGCCCAGGCGATGCCATGGTCGTGGCCGTGCATCGCGCAGGCGCTGGCGCAGCCGTCGTGGCAGGACCGGGCGAAGCGGGTCCCGGCGGCCAGGGAGGCGTGGCGCGCGCCCGGGCTCGGGACCGCGCCGACCGGGCTCCAGTCCGGCGAGGCCGGCGGCAGGGGCGGGGCGAGGTCGGCGAAGTCGCCCTCGCCATGCACCGCCGCGCCGCCGACCAGGGTCAGGACCGCGTTGATCCCCCGGATCTCCTCGGGCGGCACGCTCAGGTAGTCGGCCGAGAGCACGGCGAGGTCCGCGTACATGCCGGGCGCGAGGGTCCCCTTCACGTCCGCCTCGCCCGAGAACCAGGCGGAGCCGTGGGTCCAGAGGCGCAGCGCCTCCTCCCGCGACAGCACGTCCGCCTCGGCGCTCAGCGGCAGGCCGCCCAGCGTCTTGCCGGTGGTCATCCAGTAGAGGCCGACCCAGGGGTCGTAGGAGGCGACGCGGGTGGCGTCGGTGCCTGCGCCGACCGGCACGCCCATGTCGATCATCCGCCGGATCGGCGGCGTCGCCTGCGCGGCGTCCGCGCCGTAGCGCGCGACGAAATACTCGCCCTGGAAGGCCATGCGGTGCTGGGTGGCGATGCCGCCGCCCAGGGCCGCGATCCGCTCGATGTTGCGCGGCGTGATCGTCTCGGCGTGGTCGATGATGAAGCGCGTCTCGAAGGGCTGGCGCTGGGCGACCCGCTCGAAGACGGACAGGAAGCGGTCGATGCTCTCGTCATAGGTGGCGTGGATGCGGAACGGCCAGCGGTTCTCCGCCAGCAGCTCGACGATCGGCTCCAGCTCGCTTTCCATGGCGGGGGCGAGGTCGGGGCGCGGCTCGAGGAAGTTCTCGAAATCCGCGGCCGACCAGGCGAGGTTCTCTCCCGCCCCGTTCATCCGCAGCATGTCCGAGCCGGCCCCGGGCTCGGTCATCGCGATCCAGCGCTCGTAGTCCGTCAGCTCCTCGCCCGCGGTCTGGGCGAAGAGGTTGTAGGCGATCCGCACGGTCAGCTCGCCCGCGTCGTGCAGCCGCTGGATGACGTCGTAGTCCTGGGGATAGTTCTGCCCGCCGCCGCCGGCGTCGATCACGCTGGTGATGCCCAGGCGGTTCATCTCGCGCATGTAGTGGCGGGTGGAGTTGACTTGGTCCTCGAGCGGCAGCGTCGGCCCCTTCGCGAGGGTGGAATAGAGGATCAGCGCCGAGGGCCGGGCGATCAGCAGCCCCGTCGGCTCGCCCCGCGCGTCGCGCTGGATCTCGCCGCCCGGCGGGTTCGGCGTGTCCCGGTCGAAGCCCAGCGCCGCCAGCGCCGCGCGGTTCAGCAGCGCCCGGCCGTAGAGGTGCAGGATGAAGACCGGCGCGTCGGGGGCGGCGGCGTTGATCTCGTCGAGCGTCGGCATCCGCCGCTCGGCGAACTGGAACTCGGACCAGCCGCCGACCACGCGGACCCACTGCGGCGGCGGCGTGCGGTCGGCCTGCTCCCTCAGCAGGCGCAGCGCGTCGGCGACCGAGGGGACGTTCTCCCACCTCAGCTCGAGATTGTAGTTCAGCCCGCCGCGGATCAGGTGGGTGTGGCTGTCGTTGAGGCCGGGGATCACGCGCCGGCCGCCCGCGTCGATCACCCGGGTCCGGGCGTCCGCGAGCCGCATGATCTCGGCCTGCGATCCCGTCGCCAGGACCAGACCGTCGCGGATCGCGACGGCCTCCGCCTCCGGCCTCGCGGGGTCGAGCGTGGTGACGCGGGCGTTCGCGACGATCGTGTCGGCCATGCCGTCGGCCGCGTCGGTCTGCGCGCGCGCCCATCCGGGGGCGAGGCCGAGGGCGCCGACCGCGGCGGCCGATCTGGCGACCCATCGGCGGCTGACGCCCGGGGCGGCGGGCGGGAAGGATCGTCGGCTGTCGCGCATGTCTTGCGTCCTCGCTTCGTGCGCCTCCCTGCCTCACGGAAAATGACGGGCCCGCGGGGGGCGTCGCGGACCCGCCAAGTGCGCCGGCAGGGACAGGGGGCGACCGCGCGGTGGGACGCGGCCGTCGGGTCCGGCGCTTGGGGACCGCTACTCGGCGGCGGCGGTCGTTCCGGCGGGGACGGGCGCGAGACGCGCGCCGTGCGCGACGCGCTCGGGCGCCTTGTGAACCATGGTGTAGGCGTAATCGACGCCCATGCCGTAGGCCCCGGAATGCTCCCGCACGATGCCCATCACGGCGTCGTAGGTCTCACGATGCGCCCAGTCGCGCTGCCATTCCAGCATCACCTGCTGCCAGGTCACCGGCACGACGCCGGCCTGCACCATGCGCTGCATCGACCAGTCGTGCGCCGCCTGCGAGGTCCCGCCCGAGGCGTCGGCGACCATGAAGATCTCGTATCCGCCCTCGGCCATCGCGCTGAAGGCGAAGGCGTTGTTGCACACCTCCGTCCACAGGCCGGAGACGACGATCTTCTTGCGGCCGGTCTTCGCCAGCGCGTCGCGCACCTTCCGGTCGTCCCACGAGTTCATCGAGGTCCGCTCGAGCAGCGGATGATCGGGGAACACCGCCAGCAGCTCCGGGTAGGTGTGGCCCGAGAAGCTCTCGGTCTCGACCGTGGTGATCGTGGTCGGGATGCCGAACACCCTGGCCGCCTTCGCCAGGGCCACGACGTTGTTCTTCAGGACCTGCCGGTCGATCGACTGCACGCCGAAGGCCATCTGCGGCTGCTGGTCGATGAAGATGAGCTGGCAGTTCTCCGGCGTCAGAAGCTCGGGCTGGGTCATCGTCTCTCTCCTTGGAAGTGCTGGCGTCGCGCCGCAGGCGCCTCAGCTCTCGATGAAGGCCAGGATGTCGGCGTTCAGCACGTCGGCGTTCACCGCCAGCATCCCGTGCGAGAAGCCGGGATAGGTCTTCAGCGTGCCGTCGGGCAGCAGGTCGACCGCCTTGAGGGCCGAGGCCGCGATCGGGACGATCTGGTCGTCCTCGCCGTGCAGCACCAGCGTGGGGACGGAGATCGCCTTCAGGTCCTCGGTCTGGTCGGTCTCCGAGAAGGCCTTGATGCCGTCGTAATGCGCCTTGGCGCCGCCCATCATGCCCTGGCGCCACCAGTTCTGGACGAGGCCCTCGTGGACCGTCGCGCCCTCGCGGTTGAAGCCGTAGAAGGGGCCCGCGGGGAGATCGAGGAAGAACTGGGCGCGGTTGCCGGCCAGCGCCGCGCGCAGGCCGTCGAAGACCTCCATCGGCGTGCCCTCGGGGTTGTCGGGGGTCTGGAGCATCAGCGGCGGAATCGCGGCGACCAGCACCGCCTTCGCCGCCCGGCCCGACGGTTCGCCGTGGCGCGCCACGTAGCGCGCCGCCTCGCCGCCGCCGGTGGAGTGGCCCACATGCACCGCGTCGCGCAGGTCCAGCGCCTCGACCACGGCGAAGGCGTCGGCGGCGTAGTGGTCGAGGTCGTGGCCGTGGTCGACCTGCTCCGAGCGGCCGTGCCCGCGCCGGTCGTGCGCCACGACCCGGTAGCCCTTCGAGAGGAAGAACAGCATCTGCGCGTCCCACTCGTCGGCGCTGAGCGGCCAGCCGTGGTGGAACATGATCGGCCGGGCGTCCTTCGGGCCCCAGTCCTTGTAGAAGATGCGGTTGCCGTCGGGGGCGGTGATCTGCGCCATCGCACGATCTCCTTGGGTTCGATCCTGAGCCAGACCCGGAAGCGGGAACGCGGTCGCGGCGGCGAAAGCCCCGGCGGAGGAGAGCGCCGTCCGCCGCGTCAGCGTTGCAGGGGTCGGAGGGTTGCTGCGCATGGGTGATCCTTTCGCTTGACCGGGCTTCGCCGCGGGTTCGGCACGCCGAGCATCGGGAAGGTCGAAAGCAGGCTAGGCCGCTTCGACGCCCGGGGCGTTGCGGGTTCTGCTGCACATGGACCGAACTTGCGCATCCCGCCCCTCCGGTCGCCGCCGGAGGGGCGGAGGGCCCCGCCCGGGCCGCGCCGCGGGCCGGATCCCGGACCCGCCGGGGTCGTCCGCCGGCGCGCCCCTGCCTCGCCGGTTGCCCGGCCATGTTCTTGAAAGACCGCAAGATCGGCCCCTTCGCGGCAGGCCCAGCGCCGCGGGGCGGACGGCGCCCGGCTAGGCTCTCCCGGACATGACGCCCCCGGGCGCCGCCGCCAGCCCGGCGGAGCGCCGGAGCCGGCGGACCCGGATCCTTTCGGGCGCCTCGCCGGCGCCGGGGCCCTCGCGGCACGGGGCCTGCCCGGGCGCCGGCCGCCCTGGGCCTCGCCCGCAAGACCGCGCCCGCGACGGCCGGCGAGCGCCCGCGACGGGCCCGACGGGCCGTCCAGAACCGCCGACGGCGCCGCCCGCGCGCGGCCGTCGTCCGCTCCGACCCCGAAGGACCCCATGCCTGACGCAGAAACGACCGTCGCGACGGACCGAGCCGCCCCGCAGACCGCGGCCGCGACCAGGACCGGCCAGGAGCCGCAGGAGCCGCAGGACGACGGGCGCGCGGGCCCGCTGGCCCATCCGGTGTTCCGGGCGCTGTGGCTCGCGACGATCGTCTCCAACGTCGGAACCTGGATGCACGACGTGGGCGCGGGATGGCTGATGACCTCGCTGTCGCCGAGCCCGCTGCTCGTGGCCCTCGTCCAGACCGCGACGACGCTGCCGATGTTCCTTCTCGCCCTTCCGGCCGGCGCGCTGGCCGACATCGTCGACCGGCGCCGGCTGCTGCTGGGGGCGCAGTCGCTGGGGCTGGTCGCGGCGATGACGATGGCGATCCTGGCGGCCGGCGGGCTCGTCACGCCGCTGATCCTGCTGGGCGCGACCGCCGTGCTGGGCGTCGCGGCGGCGCTCAGCGCGCCGGTGTTCCAGGCGATCGTGCCGGAGCTGGTCAGCCGGCGGGCCCTGCCGGACGCGATCGCGCTCAACAGCCTGGGCGTCAACATCTCGCGCGCGGTGGGCCCGGCGCTGGGCGGGGTCGTGGTCGCGCTGGCCGGAACGCCGGCCGTCTTCGCGCTGAACGCGGTCTCGGTGCTGGGGGTGCTGGCGGTGCTGGTCGCCTGGAAGCGTCCCGCCGCCGACCGGACGCTGCCGCCCGAGCATTTCGTCGGCGCGCTGAAGGCGGGGTATCGCTACACCCGCCACTCGCCGCAGATGCGCCTGGTGCTGCTGCGGGCGGGGGCGTTCTTCGTGTTCGGCAGCGCGCTCTGGGCGATGCTGCCGCTGATCGCGCGCCGCGGGCTCGGGCTCGACGCGGCCGGATACGGGGTGCTGCTGGGCTGCATGGGCGCCGGCGCGGTCGCCGGCGCGCTCGGGCTCAAGCGGCTGCGGGCGAGGGTGCCCGCCAATCCGCTGTCGGTCGGCGCGACGCTGCTTTTCGCGCTGGCGACGCTGGCGCTGGCGCTGACCCGTCAGGCCTGGGTCGCGGGCCTGGTCCTGTTCCTGGCCGGGCTGGGCTGGATCGGGATGCTGACCTCGCTCAACCTCGCCGCGCACATGGCCTCGCCGGGGTGGGTGAAGGCGCGGGCGCTGGCGGTCTACCTGCTGACGCTGCAGGGAGCGATGACGGGCGGCAGCGTGCTGTGGGGCGCGCTCGCCTCGGGCGCCGGGGTTCCCGCGGCCCTGGCTGTCGCGGGCGCGGGGCAGGCCCTCGCGGCCGTGCTGGCGCTGCGCTGGCGGCTGCCGCGCGAGGCGGCGGCCGATCTCGCCCCCTCGCACCACTGGGCGGAGCCCGTGGTCCACGCCAGGCCGGACGCCGACCGCGGCCCGGTCCTGGTCGAAATCGCCTACCGCGTCGACCCGGACCGGCAGGCGGCGTTCGTCGCCGCCCTGCGCGGGTTCAAGTCCCGCCGCCAGCGCGACGGCGCCATCCGCTGGGACGTGTGGGAGGACGTGGCCGATCCCGGGCGGGTGGTCGAGACCTTCGTGGTGGAAAGCTGGGTCGAGCACCAGCGCCAGCACGCCCGCACCACCCGCGCCGACCAGATCGACCAGGCGCTGCTCCTCGAACACCACCTCGGCGACGCGCCGCCGGTGGTGCGGCACCTGCTGCGGCCGCGCTGACCCGCCGGGGACCGCGGCCCCCTCCACCGCCCCGAGCCGAGCGCAAGGAAGCATCGCCATGGCCATCGTCACCGCATCCGACGGCGCCCGCCTCTTCTACAAGGACTGGGGTCCGAAGGCGGCGCAGCCGGTCATGTTCCATCACGGCTGGCCGCTGAGCGCCGACGACTGGGACGCGCAGATGCTGTTCTTCCTGTCCCACGGCTACCGGGTGATCGCCCACGATCGCCGCGGGCACGGCCGCTCGGACCAGACCGACCGCGGCGCCGACATGGACACCTATGCCGCCGACGTCGCCGAGATCGTCCAGGCGCTGGACCTGCGCGACGCGATCCACATCGGCCATTCGACCGGCGGCGGCGAGGTCGCGCGCTACGCGGCGCGCGCCGAGCGGGGCCGCGTGGCCGCGGCGGCGCTGATCGCCGCGATCCCGCCGGGGCTGGCGCGCTCGGAGGCGAACCCGCAGGGCGTGCCGCCGGAGGTCTTCGACGGGCTGCGCGCGGCGCTGTCCGCCGATCGGGCGCAGGCCTTCCTCGATCTCGCCCGCGGCCCGGTCTACGGCTTCAACCGGCGGGGCGCGCGGGTCAGCCGGGCGCTGATCGACAACTGGTGGCGCCAGGGCATGGCCGGCGCCGCGAAGGCGCAGCACGACGGCATCGCCGCCTTCTCGGAGACCGACTTCACCGGGGACCTGGAGGCGATCGCCGCGCCGATCCTGTTCCTGCACGGCGAGGACGACCAGCTCGTCCCGGTCGAGATCTCGGCGGGCAAGGCGATCGGGCTGGTGCGCGACGGCACGATGATGACCTACGCCGGCCTCTCCCACGGGCTGCTGGCGACGCACCCCGAGCTCGCCAACGCCGACCTGCTCGCCTTCGCGCGCTCGGCCTGACGCGGCGGGCGCCGCCGGCGCCCCCGATCCCTGCTTCATCCCCGAAAGGAGACGCCATGCCCACGCTCTACTACGCCGCCGGCGCCTGTTCGCTGGCGCCGCACATCGTGCTCGAATGGATCGGCGCCCCCTATGAGGCGGTCCGGGTCCGGTTCGGCTCCAAGGAGCTGCAGGCGGTCAATCCCGCCGGCGCGGCGCCGACCCTGCGCGAGGACGACGGCTGGCTGCTGGTCCAGGCCGGCGCGATCCTCGACTACCTGGCGCGGAAGCATCCCGAGGCGGGGCTGGGCGGCGGCGACGGCCTCCGCGCCCGGGCCGAGGCGCATCGCTGGTCCGCCTTCCTCACCTCGGACCTGCACGCCGCCTTCTGGCCGATCTTCAGCCCCGGCCGCTACACGACCGAAAAGGGCGAGGACGCGCACAGGGCCACGCGCGAGGCCGGGTGCAGGCTGGCCGCGCGGCAGTTCGGCGTCCTGGACCGCCATCTCGACGGGCGGGAGCACATGCTCGACGGCGGCCGCTCGGTGATCGACGCCTACGCCTTCCCGATGATCCGCTGGGGGATGAAGCTCCTGCCGGACGGGCTGGAGGCGTTTGCCCACGTGCAGGCGCTGCACGACCGGCTCGCCGCCGATCCCGCGGTGCAGAGGATCCTCGCGCGCGAGGCGGCGGCGTGAGCGGGGGCGATGCCGGAGCGACGACCGGGGGGCTTCACCACGTCACCGGCATCACCGCCGACGTGCAGGCCAACGTCGATTTCTACGCCGGCTTCCTCGGCCTGCGGCTGGTCAAGCGGACGGCGGGCTTCGCCGACGCCGAGCAGCTCCACCTGGTCTACGGCGACCGTCTCGGCAGCCCCGGATCCCTGCTGACCTTCCTGGTGTGGGAGGCCGCGGGCCGCGGGCGCAGCGGCGTCGGCCAGGTGCTGGAGGTCGCGCTGGCGGTGCCGCCCGCCTCCCTCGCGGACTGGCTGACCGCGGCGCTCGAGGCCGGGGTCCCGTTCGAGGGGCCCACGCGCGAGTTCGCCGAGCCGGTGCTGCGGCTGCGGGACCCCGACGGGCTGATCGTGAAGCTGGTGGGCGTCGACCTGCCCTCGCCCGCCCCGCTTCCCCGGGGGCCGTCCCGCCTGCGGGGCGTGACCCTGCTGACCGACAGGGGCGCGCAGACCGCGGCCTTCCTGGCGCGGTTCGGCTACCGGCCGGCGGAACGGGCGGGCCCGACGCAGCGCCTGCGGTCGCCGACCGACGTGGTCGACGTGCGGGACGCGCCGGGCTTCGTGCCCTCGGTCCCCGGGGCCGGCGTGCCGGACCACGTGGCCTTCCGCGCGGCCGACGCCGGGGCGCTCCACGCCCTGCGCCGGTCGCTGCGCGATCACGGCCCGACCGAGGTTCACGACCGGAAGTATTTCCGCTCGCTCTATGTCCGCGATCCGGCGGGCATCCTGATGGAGCACGCCACCGACGGGCCCGGCATGACCGTGGACGAGCCGCCCGAGGCGCTGGGCCGGACCCTGTTCGTCCCCCCGCAGGCGGCGGGCCGGGCCGAGGACCTCGCGGCCATGCTCCCCCAGTTCGCCCTGCCCGGGGAAGAGCGCTTCCCCGCCCGCCGGCTGCCCTTCATCCACCGCTTCAACCGGCCGGAGCGGCCGGACGGCTCGACCCTCGTGCTGCTGCACGGGACGGGCGGGAACGAGGCCGACCTGATGCCGCTCGCGCGGCGCATCGCCCCGCGGGCGACGCTGCTGGGGGTGCGCGGGCGGGCGACCGAGGAGAACGTCAACCGCTGGTTCCGCCGGTTCGACGGCGCGACCTTCGACCAGGCCGACATCCGGGGCGAGGCCGCGGCCTTCGCGGCGTTCGTGGACGGCGCGGTGGCCGGCTACGGGCTGGACGCGGCCCGGCTTGGCTTCCTGGGCTATTCCAACGGCGCGAACTTCCTGGCGGCCGCGATGCAGCTCCACCCGTCCGCGGTGCGGCGCGCGGTGCTGCTGCGCGGGGTCCAGGTCCTCGACCCGCCGCCGGCCGGGGATCTCTCGGGCGCCCATGCGCTGGCGATCGAGGGGGGAGAGGACCCCGCGGCCGGCGCCGCGCCGACGCTGGCCGACGACCTCAGGGCGCGCGGCGCGCGGGTCGAGACCCGGCGCGCGCCGGGCGGCCATGAGCTGACCGACACGGACGTCGCCGAGGCGGCCGCCTGGCTCGGTCAGGCCCTCGCGGCGCCATGAGCGGTCGCCGCACCGGAGCGGGCGGCCGGCCGGCCCGCATCGCACGGGGCCCCCGGACCCGACCGGGGCCCCGAGACCCTGCGTCCTCCGGGGTCCCTGCCGCGCAGGGCGGGGGGCGACCGGACCTCGCTGCAGACGGATCGGAAGCATGACAGGACCAGACCTCGCCCCGTTCGACGCCCGGCGCGCGGCCGCGGCCCGCCCGCAGGCGAAGGCGCCGCGACCGACCGGCGCCTCCCGCGGGCGGCGGCGCGCCGCGGGGCGAAAGGCCCTGCTGGCGGGTTTCGCCGGCCTCCTCTGCCTCGCGGCAGGAGGCGGGCTGCGGGCCGATCCGCTGGTCCTGGAAGGCCGCGTCGAAGCCTCGGAGCGGGCGGTGCTGGCGAGCCGCCTCGACGGGGTGGTGGTCGAGATCCTGTTCGAGGGCGGCGACGCCGTCGCGGCGGGGCAGCCGCTGATCCGGCTCGATCCCACCGATGCGGAGATCGCGCTCGAGATCGCGCGGGCCCGGGTCGACGACGCCCGCCACCGGCTCGAGGGCGCGTCGAAACGCAAGGCCCGGCAGGAAACGCTGCACGACCGGGGCATCACCGCGGATTCGGCCCTGGGCCCGGCGCGGACCGAGGCGGCGCGCGCCGAGGCCGCCCTGGCGCTGGCCGAGGCGGAGGAGCGGCGCGCGGGGCTCGATCTCCACCGCACGGTGATCCGCGCGCCGATCTCCGGCCTGATCTCGCCGCCGGGCGTGGCGGTGGGCGCCTATCTCGAGGCGAAGGCCGCCCCGCCGCTGGCCACCATCGTGGCGATCGATCCGGCGCGCGTCGCCTACCGCGTCAGCTATGCCGAACGGCTGGCGACGCTGGACGCCGCGGACGCGAATTCGGTCGAGGAGCTGCTCTCCGCCGTCCGCCTGCGCCTGCGTCTGCCGGGCGGGCGGGACTACCCCGCCGAGGCGATTCCCCACGCCGCGAGCGCGGAGGTGGACGCGCAGACCGGGGCGGTGACCGTCTGGGCCCGCTTCCCCAACCCCGACTCGCTCCTGCGGCCGGGCATGGCGGTGACGGTGCTGTCGAGAAACGCCTGGGAAGACGCCGACTGAGGGCGCGCGCCCCGGCCGGGTCCAGCCCGCGACGCGCCCCGTTCGCGCCCGGAGGATTCATGGGCGCGGGCGCCGCGTCCCGCCCTCACGGCCGGCGCGCGGACATCGCCCGGGCGAACGGACAGGGCGGGAGGGGGCCCGCCCGCCGCCCGTCGCCGCGGCTGCAGGTCATCTCGGCCTCCACGCCCTCGAGGACCAGCCGCCAGCACACGCTCGCCGGGAGATCCTCCCGCGCGGCCGCGTCATCCGCCGGCGCGGCGCCGGCGGTCGGCGCGGACGGCGGGCACGCGGCGGGATCCAGCGCGTCCCGGAACGGATCGACGGGGCCGAATTCGCCCGGGGAGGCGCGGCCGTCCGCCGCCGCCCGCGCGTCTTCGCGCGACGTCGCGGGCCGGTCGCGCGGGACGTCGCCCAGCGGCCCGGGAGCGGGCCCCGCGTCCGGGGCCTCGTCGAAGGTCGGCCGCCCTGCGAACTCGGCGACGAGCCTCACGAGGTCCGCGCGAAACCGCGCGACCCTGTCCGGCCCGGGATCGGCCGAGGCCCGGAGGTCGTCGCCGCCGGCGGCCCCTGCCCCGCGCCCGCGCCCGCCGGGCGGAGCCTCGGCGCCCGGACCGTCCGGGATCGGCGTCGAGGCCAGCCCCGAGGCCGTGACGAAGACCGTGGTGTTCGAGGTCCGGACCCGCCAGGGCGCATCCGCGAACCGGCAGTCTGCGGAGATCCGCAGGGTCAGGCGCGGCGCGGGGCAGGTCCCGCGCCAAGCAGGGTCGTCGAGGTGAGGCCATCCGGTGCCCATCGCGTCGTCTCCTTTCGCCGTCCGTCATCGAGCCGTGCGCTCGCTACGTCATGGGGCGCGCCCCGCGGCGTCCCGCCCCCGGCCGCCGGTGCGGGCGGACCGGCCTCCGCCGCCGCCCCGGCGCGGACCCGGGCGCGCCGGTCCGCGCGGCGCCCCGGTCGCCAGGCGCCGGGACGACGGCGGGAGCGCCCGCATCGGGGCGGGCCGTTTCCCCGGCCCGCCGCCCGCCGCGTCCGTCCCGGCCCCGGGCCCGTCAGAACTGCGGGTCCTCCGCGTCGAGCGCCGCGCAGACGCCGGCGCCGTAGTCCGGGTGGACCTGCTGGAACAGCAGGACCTGCCGCTCGGCGATCTCGGCGGGCACGCCGTGCATCGACTCGGCGATATTGGCGAAGAGCCGGCGCCTCTGCCCCTCGTCGAGGCGCAGGAACAGGGCGCGCGGCTGGACGAAGTCGTCGGCCCCCTCGCGGGGATCGTGGCGGTCGGCCGGGCCGTGGAGGTCGAGCGGAGGCTCGGCGAACGCAGGATCCTCGCGCGGGCCGCCGAAGCTGTTGGGCGCGTACCAGGCGTCGGGATCGGGGGCGGGGCCGAAGAAGCGCATCGCCCCGTCCCTGTGGCGCGCGTGCACCGGGCGGCGCGGCCGGTTCACCGGCAGCGCCTGGTGGTGGACGCCCAGCCGGTGGCGCTGCGCGTCGGGGTAGGCGAAGATCCGGCCCTGCAGCATCCGGTCGGGCGAGTGGCCGATGCCCCGCACCACGTTCGACGGGCTGAGGGCGAGCTGCTCGATCTCGGCGAAGTGGTCGTCGGGATTGCGGTCCAGCTCGAGCACGCCGATCTCGATCGGGGGGAAGTCGGCCTGCGGCCAGACCCTGGTCAGGTCGAACGGATCGAAGGGGAGCGCCTCCGCCTGGTCCTGCGTCATCACCTGGATCTGCACGCGCCAGCGCGGGACGGCGCCCTCCTCGATCGCGGCGAAAAGCGCTTCCTGCGCGCCGTCGCGGCTCCGTCCCACGACCTGCCGCGCCTCGGCGTTGGTGTAGTGGCGATGGCCCTGGCAGGTCTTGAAGTGGAACTTGACCCAGACCCGCGCGCCCTCGCGGGTCCACAGGCTGTAGGCGTGGCCGCCGTAGCCGTTCATGTGCATCGGGCCGACCGGCAGGCCGCGGTCGGAGAACAGCATGGTGACCTGATGCAGGCTCTCGGGCGTCAGGGACCAGAAGTCCCACATGGCGGCGGGCGAGCGCAGGTTGCTGCGCGGATGGCGCCTCTGGGCGTGGAAGAGGTCGGGGACCTTCATCGGATCGCGCACGAAGAACACCGGCGTGTTGGCGCCGACCAGATCCCAGTTGCCCTCCGGCGTGTAGATCTTGAGCGCGAAGCCGCGCACGTCCCGTTCCAGGTCCGCGGCGCCGCGCTCCCCGGCCGCGGTCGAGAAGCGCGCGATCACCGGCGTCTCGGCGCCGGGCTGGAGCGCGGCGGCGCAGGTCAGGTCCGAAATGTCGCCGGTGATCCTCAGCCGGCCATGGGCGCCGCATCCCTTGGCATGGACCACGCGCTCGGGGATCCGCTCGCGGTTCAGGTGGGCCAGCTTCTCGACCAGCCGCCAGTCCTGCAGGAGGATCGGGCCGCGCGGGCCGGCGGTGAGGCTGTTGCGGTCGTCGGCGACGGGCGCGCCGGAGGCGGTGGTCAGACGGGGCCTCGGGGAATCCTGGGTCGTCATGGTCGTCCTGTCCGTTCGGTCCACGCTGGGCGCCGGCTTGTCGAGCGCGCCGGCTGACGGTCGCGGTCCGCATCAATCGGAGCGCAAGGCGGCGCCGGGGGCGCGTCGCGGCGCGTGGCCGGCTCCGGGGGTCTCGTTCCGCGGCGGCGCCGCCGCGCCGGCGATGCGATGGCTGGCGGCCTGCGCCCGCCTGCATGAGGAGGCGCCGCGCGCCGGGCGCCGGCGCCCGGACCCGGTCGACGCCGCGCGGCGGCGCGCGATCAGTCCGCCGCCCGGGCGGCCTGCCGGATCACGGCGGCCACCTCGTCGGGATTGGTCATCGGCAGCATGTGACCGTTCTCGAGGGTCATCGTCGTCGCCCCCGCGCGCGCCGACATCCGCCGCTGCAGGTCGGGCGAGATGGTCCGGTCGAGCGCCGCGACGATCGACCAGCTCGGCGTGTCCTTCCAGGCCGGCGGCCCGGAGGGGTGCTCGAGGATCGCCGAGTGGGACGCCGCCTGCGACCGCGCCACGTAGACGGCTTCCGCCTCGGGCAGGCCGTTGGCGACGACCGACAGGAAGGCCTCCTCGTGGATCAGGTAATGGCCGTCCGCGAAGACGGTCAGCTTGTCGGCGGAGAAGTCGGTCGGGGAGGAGGCCAGCAGCCCTCCGCCGGTCTCCCCGGCGTCGGGCAGGAACGCCGCGACGTAGACGAGGCCCCGGACGGCCGGGTCCCGGCCGACCTCGGTGATCACCACGCCGCCGTAGGAGTGGCCGACCAGCAGCATCGGACCGTCCTGGACGTCGACGCTGCGCTGGACCGCGGCGATGTCGTCCTCGGTCGAGGTCAGCGGCATCTGCGCGACCGTCACCTTGAAGCCGTCCGCGGTCAGGCGGTCGTAGACGGCGCGCCAGGTGCTGCCGTCGACGTTGGCGCCGTGCACGAGCACGATGTTCTTCACCTCGGCGAGGGCCGCGCCGGAGGGCGCGGCCAGGGCGCCGAAGGCCAGGGCGCTGGAGATCAGGAGAGTCTGCACGAGGGTCATGCTCTGCGTTCCCATGTGAGGGCGTCGGGGAGGTCGACGCGGGGGCGGCCCCGGCGCCGCGGCCCGGGTCCGGTCTGCGGCCGTCGAAAGCGGATCGGGGCCGCAGGCGTGGTTTCCGGTGGACCGCGCGCCGGCCGTCGCCCGGCCGCGTCCGACAGGTCCACGGTCGAACGGCCGGCGGCGGCCCGGGCCATGGTCCGGCCGAGGCGCCGGACCACCTGCACAGACTATCCCGCCGCCGCGGAGGCGCATTGCCGGGCTTGCGGCGATGAGACCGTTCTTGCGAATGGTTTCAGCGCGCATCGACGGGCCCGGCCGGCGGCTTCCGGCCGGCCTCGCCGGGCGTCTCGCCCGGCCGCAACGGCGGGGGATCCGGCGTCGGCCCGCGCCGTCGATTTCGCCCCCGATCCGGCTTTCCCCCAGAATTCAGATGGATAGGGCGGGCCCGCGACTCCCGCTCAACCGCAGGTTATACTTCGATTCCCATGAATCTAGCCTCGCCTGCCGCGGCGCTTTCTTGTCGGATTCGACCGGATGACAGGTCGAATCCGCGGGAATGCTCACGCGCAATTGCGGTCGAGCCCGCTCCATGCGCCTTTCCCTCCCCGCGATATTCGCGCAACATTCATCCCGCCCACGGTAGCGAGGGGCATCGGATCCAACGCCGTCGCCCGGCCCCCGCGGCGCCGGGGGCCGGCCGGCGCGGCGCATGAAGACGCGCGATCGCCTGGCGCGCACGCGGCTCGGGAGGAACGGCGATGAGCCTGCATGACCAGTCATCCTTCGCCCGCTGGCACGCCACGGGGCGCCACGCGTCCTACGTGCGGGCGCGGAAATCGTCGGGCGGGCTCCTCGACCTTCTGGAAGTGGCGCGGCCGCCCGGGGACATGTCGCGCCCGGCCCTTCCGGACCTCGTCCTGATGGAGGACCTGCGGGGCTGCCGGCGCGTCCGGGCCGACCTGGGGGGCGGTCTCTTCGATGCCTCGACCCGGCCGGGCGCCCTCGCCATCGCCGCGCCGAACTTCGCGACCTCGGTGCACAACGACGCGCCCCATCGGCTGCGCAGCCTCGCGTTTCCCCTGGCCAAGTGGCGGCACGTGCTCGACGAGGGGGCCGAGGGCCGGTTCTCCTTCGAGACCTCCTTCGCCTACGGCAAGGTGTTCGACTCGCCGACGATCCGCTCGGCGCTGCGCAACCTCTGGGCGCTGTGCGAGGACGAGGGCGCGCCGTCCCGGCTGCTGGCGCAGGCCGCGGGCTGCGAGATCCTGGCCGAGCTCTGCCGCCTGGGCGGGGCGCCCCTCGCGCCCGCCAGGGGCGGCCTTGCGCCCTGGGCCGAGCGCCGGGCGCTGGAGCTGATGCGGGCGCGGCTGTCGGAGGACATCAGCCTCGACGAGCTGGCGGCCGAGGCCCGGCTCTCGCCCTATCACTTCGCGCGCATGTTCAAGCAGAGCGTGGGGGTTCCGCCGCGGGTCCACCTGACGCGGCTGAGGGTGGAGAAGGCCTGCGAACTGCTCGAACGGACCGACCTGCCGGTGTCGCAGATCGCGCTCGAGGTGGGGTATTCGGCCAACCAGGTCCTCGCGCGGGTGTTCCTCAAGCACATGCGCATGAGCCCGTCCGACTATCGCCGGAGCGTCCGCGATCCGCTCCGCCACGGCAGGCTGCGCTGAGACGTGCGGAGGCCGCGACGCGGATGACGCCGACGATCGCCTGAGGCGGCCCGGGCCACGAGGATCAGGACCGGACCGCGGCGCCGCAGTTTCCGACGACCGCCCGCACGGCGTCCCGTCCGGCGATGACGGGGCCGCGCTGCGCGTCCCCGCCCTTGCATCGTTCCCCGATCGAGCGTCCGGGCAGGCGCCCGCGTCGTCCGCCCGCCGGTCCGGGAGGGCGGGCCCCCGGCCTGTCGCCGCGCCCGCGGCTCCTGGCCGTCGCCGAGCTCGTCACGACCGCAATAACGGCCACCTCGCGGCAGCATCCGCGCCGCGGCGCCCGGCCATGCTGGCTACGGTTCGTCGGCATATCGCGCCTCCCCCCTCTCCCGAAAGGATGACGCCATGACCTTCCGCAATGGGCTCGACTCGCTTCTCCGCCCCGAGGACTCGGTCCTCGTTCTGATCGATCACCAGCCCTATCAGCTCGCCAACCTCAACAGCCACGACCCGCACATGGTGGTGAACAACACCACCGCGCTGGCGAAGGTGGCCAAGGTCTTCGGCGTGCCCACGATCATGACCAGCATCCTCGCCGCCCGGGGCGGCGTCATCTTCCCCCATGTCACCGACGTGTTCCCCGGCCAGGAGGTGATCGACCGCACGTTCATCAACACCTGGGAGGATTCCAAGGTCGTCGACGCCGTCAAGGCGACCGGCCGCAAGCAGCTGATCATCGCGGGGCTGTGGACCGAGGTCTGCGTGGCGATGCCCTCGATCCAGGCGGCGGGCGAGGGCTGGGACGTGACCGTGATCACCGACGCGTCGGGCGGCACCTCGGTCGAGGCCCATGAGGTCGCGATCCAGCGCATGATCGCGGGCGGCATCAACATGATGACCTGGCTGGCGCTGGCCTCCGAGTGGCAGCGCGACTGGGCGCGGGCCGAGACGGCGACCGCCCTGAACGACGCGCTGCGCGACCATATCGGCGGCAGCGCCATCGCCTACCTGTGGGAGCAGCAGCTTCTCAACACCCCGGCGCCGGGCGTCGCGGCCTGACGCCGGGCGGGGCGGGCGGCGGACGGCTGCGAAAGCGGCCGGATCGCCGCTCGCCGTCCCCGGCCCGACCGCCCGCCCGGGCCGACCGCCTCCGCGCCCGTCGCGCCTCGGCCGCGGCGGACGCCCGAGGCGGCAGGACCGGCCCGGCGGCGAGCCCGCGGGGCCGGTTCCCGTTCGATGCGGCCGGACGCGGGTCCGCCGCCCCCGAGGCGCCGGAGCGCCGCCCACCCCCTGCCGGAGCTGTCCCATGGACGCCGCCGACTATCTCGCCTTCCTGCTCGTCAGCGCGGTGCAATCGGCGACGCCCGGGCCCTCCACGCTGTTCATCGTCAACAACGCCGTGGCCCACGGCTGGCGTCGCGCGCTCGGCGCCCTGAGCGGGGACCTGGCCGCCATCGCGCTGCTGGCCACGATGTCCGCCTTGGGCCTGGGCGCGCTGCTCGAGGCCCGGCCCGCGGCGTTCCTCGCCCTGCGGCTGGCGGGGGCGTCCTACATCCTCTGGCTCGGCTGGACCTTCCTGCGGCCCCGCCGAGCGGCCGGCGCGCCGGCCGCCGCGACGCCGGCGGCGCGAGGCGCAGCGACGCTCTGGCTTCACTCCTTCGGCGTGGGCATCAGCAATCCGAAGGCCGTCCTGTTCTTCGCGGCGCTGTTTCCCCAGTTCCTCCCCGCGGACGGAGGCCCCGCGCTGCTGGCCCTGCTGGTCGCGAGCTTCGTCGCGGTGAAGTTCGCGGTGCTGGGCGGCTATGCGCTCGGCGCCCGGCGCATCGTCGGGGCGCTGCGCCGGCCCGAACATGCCCGGCGCGGACAGATCCTCGCCGGCCTCGTCTTCGTGGCGTTCGGGGCGCTGATGATCTGGTCCGCGCTGGCCGCTTAGGCCCGGCCACCCCCCATCGCCGACCGCCCTGCCCGCCCTCGACCCCGGACCGGCGTCGGTCCGGGCGCCGGCGTGGAGGCAGCCGGGCGACCTCGCCCGGTCGGCACGTCTCAGACGCCGCGCCAGCCGCAGCCGCCGGCGAAGGCGCCATGGACCATGACCGCGCCGCGGACGGTCCGGGCTTCGGGGATGGGCTGAAACCGGATCCGGGCTCAGACGGTCGGCACGGTCCCGCCGTCGATCGTGACCTCGGCCCCGGTGATCGAGCCGGCGCGGGAGGAGGCGAGGAAGGCGATCAGGTCCGCGACCTCCGCCGGCGTCGAGGGCCGGCCCAGCGGGATGCCGCCCAGCGCGTCCATGATGATCCGCCGCCCGCCCTCGCGGTCCGTGCCCGCCTCGGCCGCCAGCCGGTCGGCGAGGGCGACCGAGGCCTCGGTGTCGATCCACCCCGGCGTGACCCGCACCACCCGCACGCCGCGGGGCGCGGCCTCCTTCGAGAGGCTCTTGGAATAGGTCGAGAGGGCGGCCTTGGCGGCGGCGTAGGCGGTGGTCGCCTCGGGCAGCGGCAGGCGGGCCTGGATCGAGGAGACGTGGATCACCACGCCCGAGCCCTGCGCCAGCATCCCCGGCACCAGCGCCCGGTCGAGGCGCACGGCGGGCAGCAGGTTCAGCGCCAGTTCCTGCGCCCACTCCGCCTCGCCCAGCGCCGCGAAGCCCCCGGCCGGCGAGGAACTGCCGCCCAGCACGTGGACCAGCACGTCCACCCCGCCCAGGCGCTCGCGCGCCGCCTCGGCGGCGGCCGCGCAGCCCGCGGGCGTGGTCAGGTCGGCGGCGACGAAGAGCGCCTCGGGCAGGTGCTCGGGCCGGCTGCGGGCGGTGGTCAGCACCCGGGCGCCCAGCTCGCGGAACAGGGCGACGGTCGCCGCCCCCGCCCCGCGGGTGCCGGAGGTGATCAGGGCGCGACGGCCGGCGAGGTCGAGAAAGCCGCTCATGCCCCGATCTCCAGCCGGCGGATGGCGCCCGCGGAGAGCGCGAAGGCGAAGCGCAGGACGGCGGGGGCGCCGGGGAAGTCGCCGGTCACCCGGGCGCGGACGACCACGCCGCCGGGCGCCTCGGCCGCGTCAAGGGGCTGGTTGGCGAAGGCGTAGCGGGCGTGGGCGTCGCGCCACCAGGCGCGGATGGCGTCGCGGCCGACATGGGCCGCGCCCTCGTCCTGCACGGCGCCGTCCGCGGCGAAGCAGCGGGCGAGCGCCTCCGCGTCCCGGGCCGCGTCGGCGGCGAAATAGGCGGCGACGGGGGCGGGTAGATCGAGCGGCATCGGCGCGTCTCCTCTGCATGGGATCGCCGACGACGGGGCGCCGTCGGCTCGCCTTGGGAAGTTGGCGGCGGCCGGGCGTCCTGATAAGCAGGACGATGCGGCATGTGGTGATGAAGGAACCGGGATTATGAAAGGCTTCGCGGAGCTGGACGCGGCGATCGCGGTGGCCCGCCGGGGCAGCTTCCGCGCCGCGGCCGTGGACCTCGACATGTCCACCACCGCGCTCAGCCACGCGGTGGCGCGGCTGGAGGGGCGGCTGGGGGTGCGCCTGTTCAACCGCACCACCCGCTCCGTCGCCCCGACCGAGGCCGGCCGCGCCCTGGTCGCCCGCGCCGCCCCCGCCCTGCAGGAGCTGCGCGAGGCGATGGAGGCGGCGCGCGCCCAGGGGGCCGCCCCCTCCGGCACGCTGCGCATCAACAGCGCCCCCGGCGCGGCGCGGGAGATGCTGGACCCCCTGGCGCTGGAGTTCCTGCGCCGCCACCCGCAGATGCGCCTCGACATCGTCACCGAGGGGCGGCTGGTCGACATCGTGGCCGAGGGCTTCGACCTGGGCGTGCGGCCCGCCGACCTGGCGCCGGCCGAGATGATCGCGACGCCCTTCGGCCGCCCGCTGCGCCACGCGGTCGTGGCCTCGCCCGACTACCTCGCCGGGCGCACGCCGCCGCGGATCCCCCAGGACCTGCTCGCCCATCCCTGCATCCGGGTGCGGCTGCCCAACGGCGCGCTCTACCGCTGGGCCTTCGAGAAGGCGGGCGAGCGCCTGGCGCTGGAGGTCGACGGGCCGCTGACGGTGGACGAGGCGGGGCTCGCCCGGCGCGCCGCGCTGGCGGGGGTGGGCATCGGCTACCTTCATGCCTTCGAGGTGGAGGAGGCGCTCGCCTCCGGCCGGCTGGTCCGCCTGCTCGAGGACTGGACGCCGGAGCTGCCGGGGCTGCGCCTCTACCACCCCGGGCGGCGCAACCCCTCGGCCGGGCTGCGCGCGTTCCTGGACCTGGCGCGGGAGCTGGCGGCGGGGCGGGCGCCGGGCGCCTGAGGCGGGGCGCCCGCGCCGGGCGGCGGCGGGGGCCGGCTCAGAAGTCCAGGCGGCCGTTCTCCTTGACCTCCTTCATCACGAAGAAGGTCCGCGTCTGGCGCACGCCGGGCAGCGCGATCAGCTTGCGGCCGTGCAGCCTGTTGAAGTCGGCCATGTCGCGCACCCGGATTTTGAGCAGGTAGTCGAAGTCGCCCGCCACCAGGTTGCAGTCGACGACCTCCCTGAGGTCGAGCACCGCCTTTTCGAAGGCCGCGAAGTCCTCGGGCGTCGAGCGATCCAGCACCACGCCCACCATCACCAGCGAGCCCAGCCCCACCGCCGCGGGGTCCACCAGGGCCCGGACCTCGGCGATGCAGCCGGCCGCGAACAGGCGCTGCGTGCGCCGGTGGCAGGTGGCGGGGCTGACGTTCACGCGGGCGGCCAGTTCGGCGTTGCTCAGCCGCCCCTCGGCATGCAGGTGGCGCAGGATCCGCAGGTCGATTCGGTCCAGTCCGGGTGTGGAAGATTCTTCCATTTGATTCTCGCTTTATGAGGCGATGCGCGCGCTATGCTAATCCGTCTGCATCTTTCCGGCAAATTCGGACCCCGACTTCGAGAGCACCTTTCCGGCTCGCCGCAGTAGGTTCCTCGCCACGAACCCCGCCGCGCCGGGCCTGACCGGAGGGCGGGGGATCGGGAGGGGAGGCGCGGTCGCGCGTCTCCCGCAGAGCGGCGCGCGGCGCCATCGGAGAGACGAGAATGACCCTCAAGCGGATGTCCCTGTTCTCGGCCGGCGCCCTGCTGGCCGCCGCCTTCGCCGCCGCCTCGCCGGCCCGGGCCGAGCCGGTCGGCAACGTCGTGATCGTGCACGGCGCGCTGGCCGACGGCTCCGGCTGGCGACGGGTGCACGACCTGCTCGCGGCCCGCGGCTTCACGGTGACGGTGGTGCAGCCGCCGATGACCTCGCTGGCGGACGACGTCCGCGCGGCCCGGCGCGTGCTCGACCTGCGGGACGGGCCCTCGGTGCTGGTGGGCCACAGCTACGGCGGCATGATCGTCACCGAGGCGGGGCGGCACGACGCCGTCGCGGGCCTCGTCTACGTCGCCGCCTTCCAGCCCGACGAGGGCGAGACCCTGCTCGCGCTCGCCACCGGCACGCCCCCGGCGACCGCCGGCATCAAGGCGACGGCGGACGGGTTCCTCTACCTCGACCCCGCGGTCTTCGCCGCGGATTTCGCGGGCGACCTGCCGGCGGAGGAGGCGGCGTTCATGGCCCGCTCGCAGGTGATGCCCGCGGCCGTGGCCTTCGAGACGCCGGTCGGCGCCCCCGCCTGGGCGAGCCGGCCGAGCTGGGCGCTGATCCCCACCGAGGACCGCGCCATCAACCCCGAGCTGATGCGGCGGATGGCCGAGCGGGCCGGCAGCGTCACGGTCGAGGTCCCCGGCAGCCACGCCGTCTTCGCCTCCCGGCCCGAGGCGGTCGCGGACCTGATCGAGGCCGCCGCCGCCGCCCTGGCTCCGGCCGACTGAGCCCCCCCCGCGCCCGCCCCGATCCGGGATGCTCGTCGCGCCCGGGAAACGGGCGCGCGCGGGCCGAACTCCGCGGGGGCCGCGAGGCCCCCGCCGGGCCGCCCCCGCGACGGGCGCGCCCCGTCCCACCGACGTCGTCCAGGCGACGTCGTCCCGCCGACGTCCCCGCTCCCGCCGCGCGCCGGCATCCCGCCCGCCCCAGCTTCAGGAGGTTTCCCCGATGGCCGACGACCTGCCGTTCCCAGCGCGATCCCCGCGCCGCGCCGCGCCCTCGCCGCGGCGCCCGCCGGACCTGCTCGACCTCCTCGCCCTGCGCCCGGCCCGCCGCGGGCCGCAGGGGACCGGCGCCGCGCCGGGCTGCGGGATGGAGGCGGCCGGCGCCCCGGGACCGGGGAGCGCCATGGGCGCCGGCCTCCGCTCCGGGCTTCGCCGGCTGGGCGCGGGGCTCGGGGCGCTGATGGGCGCCCTGGCGCGGGAGGGACGGCGGCGGCGCTGCATCGGCCAGCTCCAGCGGCTCGACGACCGGCATCTGCGCGACCTCGGCATCGAGGACCGCAGCGCCATCGAGACGCTGGTCCGGGAGGGCCGCCTCTGACGCGCCCGCCGGCGTTCGGAGCGGCGGGCGCAGGCCCCCCCCTCCCGGCGTGCCCCCCCCGGCCGCCCGGCGACGCCCTCTCAGCCCATGTAGAGCTGGGTGGAGAGGGCGTTGGCCAGGTGGCCGAGGGTCTCGTGCAGCCGTTCGCGGGGGAGGGAGCCGCCGAGGCAGATGCGCATCTTCTCCTCGGGCGCGCCCAGCACCGTGAAGGCGTCCGAAGGCATCAGGCCGAGCTGGCGGCGGGCCATGCGCACCGCCACGTCGGCCCGGCTCACCCCCTGGGGCAGGCTCAGCCAGAGGTTGAAGGCGTTGGGCGCGGCGGCGAAGTCGAAGCCGGCCAGCGCCTCGGCGGCGATCTGCTGGCGGGCGGCGGTCTCGGCGCGGATGAAGCGGCGGATGGCGTCGGCGGTGCCGTCCTCGATCCACTGCGTGGTCAGCGCCATCGAGAGGGGCGAGGGCATCACCGACAGCGCCTTCACCGTCTGCGCGAGGTGCAGGGCGCAGCGCGGCGTCGGCGCGATGGTGTAGGCCAGGCGCAGCCCCGCGCCGATGCACTTGGCCAGCCCCCCGATGTGCCAGGTCAGCTCCGGCGCATGAACCGCCAGCGGCGCGGGCGCGCGGGCGGGGATGAAGCCGTAGGCGTCGTCCTCGATCAGGGTCAGCTCGCGGTCCAGCAGCACCCGCGCCAGCGCCAGGCGGCGGGTCTCGGGCACGGTCAGGGTGGTGGGGTTCTGCAGGGTCGGGTTGAGGTAGAGCGCCTTGGGCGCATGGGCCGCGATCGCGGCCTCCAGCGCCTCGGGGATCACGCCGTCGGCGTCCATCTCGACGCCGACCAGGCGCAGGCGCAGGCGGGCGGCGATGTTGCGCAGGCCGGGGTAGGTGATCGCCTCGCACAGGACCGCGTCGCCGGGCTTCGCGATCAGCGACAGGATCGCGGCCATGGTGGCATGCGCCCCGGGGGTGACGGCCACGCGCTCCATCGCCGGGACCATGCCGCGCATGCTCAGCCACAGCGAGGCGGCGGTGCGGTCGCGCTCCGAGCCCACCGGCGACTGGTAGCGCAGCAGGTCGACGAGGTTGGCCGAGACGTAGCCCAGCCCCTCCTTCATCCGGCGCAGCAGGTCCGGGTCGGTCGGCTCGGGAGGCATGTTCATAGACAGGTCTTCGTCGCGGGCGCGGGCGCGGTCGGGCGCGGCGCGGGCGACGGCGCCCTTCACGAAGGTGCCGCGGCCGACATGGCTTTCGACATGGCCGCGGGCCTGCGCCTCGGAATAGGCGCGGCTGACGGTGGTGAAGTCGATGCCGAGGCTCGCCGCCAGCCGGCGCTGCGGCGGCAGGCGGGCGCCGTCGGCGAGCCGGCCGGCGGCGATGTCGCGCGCGATGGCGTCGGCGATGGCGAGATAGCGCGGCTTGCCCTCGTCGAGCGCCGTCAGGGTCCATTCGGTCATCGGTCTCCCCCCGGTCTGCGGCCCGGTCTACGACGACGGATCGGCGAATTGAAGCCCGAATGTATGGATCGGATCCGAATCGCCCCGGCCGGAGCGCTGGGTGACGATTCCGGGCCCGAGGGGCGCCCGGGCGCCGCTTCGATGGGCGCCGGGCACGAATTCCCGCTCTATTTCGAGGCAGAATCCTTGAGCGTCGCAACTTTATTGTATGCATATTGCACTGCCTGTTGATGCATACAATCCGTCAGGCGCTCCTGTGGTCGAACCGAACGCAAGGAGGGCAGCACATGCCGGCGGTCACGCAGGAAGCGCACAAGGACGGGGATTTCTTCGTCGACTACGAGGAGAAGGTCTTCGAGGACGTGAAGGCCGACGAGGGCGAGAAGGCGCTCGTCACCTTCCATACGGTGGCCTTCGAGGGCTCGATCGGGCTGGTCAACATTCTCAATGCAATCCGCCTCAATCGGAAGGGCTACGAGACCTCGATCCTGCTCTACGGCCCGGGCGTCACGCTGGGCATCCAGCGCGGTTTTCCGACGCTGGGCGACGAGGCCTTCCCCGGCCACCAGAACTTCGCGGTGAACCTCAAGAAGTTCATGGGCGAGGGCGGCAAGGTCTTCGCCTGCCGCTTCGCGCTGCAGGCCCTCTACGGCCATGGCGAGCCGTCGCTGCTGCCGGGCATCGTCCCGATCGCGCCGCAGGACGTGCTCGACTGCATCCTTCTGCACAAGAAGGCGAACGCGGTGATCCTCGACACGTGGACGGTCTGAGCGGCCTCCGCCGCTCGGGGACGGTGTGAGCGGCCTCCGCCGCTCGGGGACGGTGTGAGCGGCCTCCGCCGCTCGGGGACCGTCTGAGCGGCCTCCGCCGCCCCGGCGACGGTTTGAGCGGCCTCCGCCGCTCGTGGAACGGTTTGAGCGGCCTCCGCCGCTCGGGGGACCGTCTGAACGCGTCCACCCCGCCGCCGGGCGTCCGGCCCGGCGGCCCCTCCTTCACCGAGGCGAAGACCGATGCGAACCGACACGATACGCGCCGCCGCCGTGCAGATCGCGCCCGATCTTTCGGGCCGCGCCGGCACGATCCAGCGGGTCCTGAACGCCATCGAGGAGGCCGCCGGCCGCGGCGCGCAGCTCGTCGTCTTCCCCGAGACCTTCGTCCCCTACTACCCCTATTTCAGCTTCATCCTGCCCCCCGTGCAACAGGGCGCGCCCCACCTGAAGCTGACCGAGGAGGCCGTCGTCGTCCCCTCGCCCGAGACCGAGGCCGTCGCCGCCGCCGCCCGCCGCCATGCCTGCGTGGTGGTGCTGGGGGTGAACGAGCGCGACCACGGCTCGCTCTACAACGCCCAGCTGATCTTCGACGCCGACGGAACCCTGGCCCTCAAGCGCCGCAAGATCACGCCGACCTATCATGAGCGCATGGTCTGGGGTCAGGGCGACGGCGCCGGGCTGAAGGTCGTCGACACCGCCGTCGGCCGCCTCGGCGCGCTGGCCTGCTGGGAGCACTACAACCCGCTCGCCCGCTACGCGCTGATGACCCAGCACGAGGAGATCCACGCCAGCCACTTCCCCGGCTCCCTCGTCGGCCCGATCTTCGGCGAGCAGATCGAGGTGACCATGCGCCACCACGCGCTGGAATCCGGCTGCTTCGTGGTCAACGCCACCGGCTGGCTGAGCGAGGCGCAGATCGCCTCGATCCACCCCGACCCGGCGCTTCAGAAGGGCATCCGCGACGGCTGCATGACCTGCATCGTCTCGCCCGAGGGCCGGCACCTCGCCCCGCCCCTGACCGAGGGCGAGGGCATGGTGATCGCCGACCTCGACATGCGGCTGATCGCCAAGCGCAAGCGGATGATGGACAGCGTCGGCCACTACGCGCGGCCGGAGCTGCTGAGCCTCAACCACGACGCCCGCCCGACCGCGACCCGGCACGAACGGGCCGCCCCCCTCCCCGAAGCCCTTGAAGCGGAGCCGCAGGATGTCTGAGCATTCCAGCCTCATCAACGCGTTGCAGACCCACGGCCTGCGCCTCGTCGATCCCCGCGCGGGGCATGAGAGCCGCCGCGGCGGCGCCGGCCCCTCGGACCACAAGGCGGTGACGATCGGGGAGACCACGGTGATGGTCCCCGTCCACACCGCCCCCAGCTTCGAGAGCCCGTTCCTGGCCGAGGCGCCCGACGCCGCCGGCCGCTCCCGCCTGACCCGCGACGGGCGCGAGGTGGCGACGCTGCGCTTCCCCGCCCGGCCGCGCTTCTACGACCTGAAGACCGCGGACGGCGTGCCCTATTCCCACATCGCCACGCTGCATTCGCGCGACGTGCTGGCCACCACCGTCCTGCAGACCTGCATCCGCTACGAGAGCCGCAAGAAGACCTGCCAGTTCTGCGCCATCGGCCAGAGCCTCGCGGCCGGGCGCACCATCGCCCGCAAGACGCCCGCGCAGCTGGCCGAGGTGGCGAAGGCCGCCGTGGAGCTCGACGGGGTCAGGCACATGGTCCTGACCACCGGCACCCCGCCCGGCAAGGACCGCGGCGCCGCCGTGCTGGCCGAGAGCGCCGCCGCCATCAAGGCCGCCGTCGACCTCCCCCTGCAGGGCCAGTGCGAGCCGCCGGAGGACGACGCCTGGCACCAGCGCATGTTCGACGCCGGCATCGACACGCTGGGCATGCACCTCGAGGCGGTGACGCCCGAGGTCCGCGCCCGGATCATGCCCGGCAAGGCCTCGGTGCCGCTGGAGAAGTATTTTTCGAGCTTCGAGGCGGCGGTGAAGGTGTTCGGCCGCGGGCAGGTGTCGACCTACATCCTCGCGGGGCTTGGCGACACGGCCGAGGACATCCTGGCGATGGGCGAGAAGCTCTGCGCCATGGGGGTCTATCCGTTCGTGGTGCCCTTCGTCCCGATCTCCGGCACGCCCCTGGAAAGCCACCCGGCGCCGGACGGCGCCTTCATGGCCTCGATCCTCGCGCCGCTGGGGCGGATGATCGCGCAGGCCGGCATCCGCTCGGCCGACATGAAGGCGGGCTGCGGCAAGTGCGGGGCGTGCTCGGCCCTCTCGACCTACGAGAAGCTGGGGGTCCCGGCATGATCGAGATCGAGCCCCGCGCCTTCCGCTGCCCCGGCTTTCACGTCCGCGCCGCCTCGACCCGGTTCGAGGCGCAGGGGGCCGAGGCCCTGCGCGCCCGCGTCTTCGTCGAGGAGCAGCGCATCTTCCAGGTCCACGACCGCGACGAGATCGACCTGATCGCCACCCATCTCGTCGCCCTCTCGACCTACGCCCACGAGGCCGACCAGGTGGTCGGAACCGTGCGCATCCACGAAGAGGCGCCGGGCCTGTGGTGGGGCTCGCGCCTCGCCGTCGACCGGGGGTTCCGGAACGTGGGCGGGCTGGGGGTGGAGCTGATCCGCCTCGCCGTCTCCACCGCCAACGCGCGGGGCTGCGGGCGGTTCCTCGCCCATGTGCAGATGCAGAACGTCCCCCTGTTCGAGCGTCTGCGCTGGCGTCCGCTGGAGGAAGTCGCCTTCCACGGCGCCCCCCACATGCGCATGGAGGCCGAGCTGTCCGCCTACCCCCCCTGCGCCGATCCCGAAGCCGGCTGGTATCTGCGGGCGCGGGCGCGGGAGGGGGCGAGATGACCGCGCCCCATGACGTCGCCGCGGATACGCTCGAGGCGCTGGCCGCGCGGCTGCGCGCGCATCCCTCGATCCGCTCGAAGCTCGCCATCGCGGGGGCGACGGGGGCGCTGGGGCTGAGCGCCTCGGCCCCCGGCCGGCCCGGCGACGACGCCGCCGTCCTGCCCCGCGACGGAGGCTTCGACCTGCTGGCGGGCGAGGGCTTCATCCCCGCCTTCGTCGCCGACGACCCGTGGTTCGCGGGCTGGTGCGCGGTGATGGTGAACCTGTCGGACATCGCCGCGATGGGCGGGCGCGCCACGGCGCTGGTCGACCAGGTCTGGGCGCCGGACGCCGCCGCCGCCGCGCCCCTGCTGCAGGGGATGCGCGACGCCTCCGCCGCCTATGGCGTGCCGCTGGTGGGCGGGCACACCAACTTCGCGGCCCCCGCCCTGACGCTGGCGGTCTCGGTCCTGGGACGGGCCTCGCGCCTAATCTCCAGCTTCGACGCCCGCCCCGGCGACCGGCTGCTGGCCGTCCACGACCCGCGAGGCGCCTACCGCAACTTCGACAATTTCTGCGCCGCCCTCGACGCCCCCCACGAGCGCCTGCGCGCGGATCTCGAGATCCTGCCCGAGCTGGCCGAGGCCGGGCTGGTCCGCGCCGGCAAGGACGTCAGCCAGGGCGGGATCGCGGGGACCGCCCTGATGCTCGCGGAATGCTCCGGCGTGGGGATCGAGATCGACCTCGACGCCGTGACGCCCCCGCGCGGGGTGGAGCTGGAGCGCTGGCTGCGCAGCTTCCCCAGCTACGGCTTCCTGCTCGCCGTCGACCCCGACGCGGCGCCGAGCGTGATCGACCGGTTCGCCGCCCGCGGCCTCGTCGCCGCCGGCATCGGCGAGGTCGTCGCGGGCTCCGCCGTCGCCCTGCGCGACGCCGCCGGCCGCGCGGTCTTCTGGGACCACGCCGCCGATCCCTACCTCGCCCCGGGGCCCGCCGATGCCTGAGACCTTCTGGACCGTGCGCTGGCCCGACGGCACGTCGGAGCAGCTCTACTCCCCCTCCTCCGTCGTCGGAGAGCTGTTCGAGCCCGGCCGCGCCTATCCGCTGCCCGAGTTCCTGTTCCGCGCCCGCATCGCGATGGAGCGCGCCTCGGACCGGGTGCGCCGCGTCCACGGCCATCCCTGCCGGCTGGCGCTGGGCCAGCTCGCCGCCATCGAGGCCGCCGCCGCCCGCTTCGCCGAGCGCGAGGACGCCGAGGTCGCCTGCCTGGACATCTCCCGATGAGGACCGAAGCCATGAAAGACCTCGCCCCCGGAACGCCCCATGTCCCCGTCGTCATCGTCGGCGGCGGACAGGCGGGCCTGTCGCTCGCCCACTGCCTGCGCGAGGCGGGGATCGAGTCGATCGTCTTCGAGCGCCGCCGCCGGTTCCACTCCTGGCGGGAGAACCGCTGGGACAGCTTCTGCCTGGTGACGCCGAACTGGCAGTGCCGCCTGCCGGGCTATTCCTACGCCGACCATGGCGGGACCGACCCCGACGGCTTCATGCCCAGGGACGAGATCGTGGCCTATCTCGACGCCTTCGCCGAGCGAACGGCGCCGAACCTGCGCGAAGGGGTCGACGTGACCGGCGTGGCGCGGGAGGGCGAGGGCTGGCGGGTCGAGACCTCGGCCGGGACCTGGACCTGCGATCAGGTCGCGATCTGCACCGGGGGCTACGACACGCCCATCGAGCCGGACTATGCGCAGGCCCTCGCCCCCTCGATCTTCCAGATGCACTCGGTCGACTACCGCCGGCCGGCGCAGTTCCCGCCGGGCGGCGTGCTGATCGTGGGCACCGGCCAGTCGGGCGTGCAGCTGATGGAGGATTTCGTGCGTGCCGGCCGCCCGGTGCATCTCGCCGTCGGCCCCGCGCCCCGCAGCCCGCGGAAGTATCGCGGGCGGGACGCCACCGACTGGCTGTTCGACGCCGGCCACTACGCCATGACCATCGACCGCCACCCCGACCCGGCGAAGGCGCTGACCCAGACCAACCACTACATGTCCGGCCGCGACGGCGGGAAGGAGATCGACCTGCGCCGCTGGCATCTGGATCACGGGGTCGAGCTCTACGGCTCGCTGGCGGGGATGGAGGGGACGCGGGCCGCCTTCCTGCCGGATCTGGGCCAGAACCTCGACGACGCCGACGCCTCCTATCTCGGCATCCGCGCCGCCATCGACGCCTACATCGCCCGCGAGGGGATCGAGGCGCCGCAGGAGCCGCCCTACGCGCCCGCCTGGGCGCCGGAGGCGGAGCGCACGGAGCTCGACCTCGAGGCGGCCGGCGTCACCTCCGTCCTCTGGGCCATCGGCTTTCGCCCGGACTGGTCCTGGATCGAGGCCGAGGTCTTCGATCCCCGCGGCAAGCCCCTGCACCGCCGCGGCGAGACGGCCGCGCGCGGCCTCCACTTCCTGGGCCTCGGCTGGCTGAACACCTGGGGCTCGGGCCGGTTCCTGGGCATCGAGGAGGACAGCCGCTGGCTCGCCGGCCGGATCGCGGCGCAGATGGCGGGGGCGCCGGCGCTCGTCCCGTGACGGCCCCCCCGCGCCCGGCTCAGAGCGCGGCGCGCAGCAGCGCGGCGGCGTAGGGGGTCTCGGGGGCGGAGAGGACGCGGGCGGCCGGGCCGCTCTCGACCACCTCGCCGCGGCGCATGACCAGCAGCCGGTCGCACACCGCCCCCACCACCGCGAGGTCGTGGGAGATGAACAGCATCGCCAGCCCCAGCTCCTCCTGCAGGTCCATCAGCAGGTTCAGCACCTGCGCCTGCACCGAGACGTCGAGGGCCGAGACCGGCTCGTCCGCCACCAGCAGCGCGGGGCGGGTGACGATGGCGCGGGCGATGGCGAGGCGCTGGCGCTGGCCGCCCGAGAACTCGTGCGGCCAGCGCGCGGCGTCGGCGGGGGCGAGGCCCACCTGGCGCAGCGCCTCGTCCACGCGGCGGCGGCGCCCGGCGCGATCCACGCCCTGGGCGAGCAGCGGCTCGGCCACCGACCAGCCGACGCGGCGGCGCGGGTCGAGGGACCCCCAGGGGTCCTGGAACACCATCTGGAAGCGCGGCCGCAGGGCGGCGAGCGCGCCCCGCGACAGGCGCGAGAGGTCCTGGCCGAACAGGCGCACGACGCCGGCGTCGGGACGCTCGAACCCCATGCACAGGCGGGCGAGGGTGGATTTGCCCGAGCCGGACTCGCCCACCACCCCCAGCGTCTCGCCGGGGTGCAGGGCGAAGTCGGCGCCGGCCAGCGCCACGTGGCGCGGGGCGGCCGCGAACAGCGCGCGGCGCGGCAGGCGGTAGACGCGGCGCAGGCCCTGCGCCTCGAGCAGCGGGGCGGACCTGTCGGCGCTCATGGCGCGCCCTCCTCCAGCAGGTGGCAGGCGGCGAGGCCGTGGGGCGTGGGCCGCGGCGCGGGGCGGCGGGCGGCGCACTCCGGCCGCTCGACCGGGCAGCGGCCGGCGAAGCGGCAGCCGGCGGGCAGGTCCGCGAGCGGCGGCACGCTGCCGGGGATCGCCGCCAGCCGCGGCCGCGGCGCCCCCGGCGCACGCGGCGCCGGCCGGGGCCGGGCCGCGATCAGGCCGCGGGTGTAGGGATGGCGGGGATCGGCGAGCACCGCCCCCACCTCCCCCCGCTCGACCACGTCGCCGCCGTAGAGGACCACCAGCCGCTCCGTCGCCCGGGCCACGGCCGCGAGGTCGTGGGAGATGAACACCAGCGCCATGCCCCGGTCCCGCGACAGGCGGACCAGCAGGTCGACGATCCGCGCCGCCACCTCGGCGTCGAGCGCGGTGGTCGGCTCGTCCGCCACCAGGATCGCGGGGTCGCAGGCCAGCGCCAGCGCGATGAGCGCCCGCTGGCGCTGGCCGCCCGAAAGCTCGTGCGGATACTGGCGCAGGCGGTCGGCGGGGTCGGGCAGGCCCACCTCATTGAAGAGCGCCAGCGCGCGGGCCCCGGCCTCGGCCCGCGTCAGGCCCAGGCGCACGCGCAGCGGCTCCATCACCGTGGTCCCGACCCGGCGCAGCGGGTTCAGGGCGGCCATCGGCTCCTGGAAGATCATCGCGATGCGGCGCGCGCGCAGGGCCCGCCAGTCACGCTCCCGCGCCCGGGTCATGTCGCGGCCGTCGAGCGTGAGGCGGCCCGAGAGCCTAGCCGACGCCGGCGTCATGCCCATCAGCGCAAGCCCCAGCATCGACTTGCCGGAGCCGGATTCGCCGACCACGCCCACCCGCTCGCCGGGGGCGAGGCTCAGGTCCACCCCGCGCAGCGCCTCGCCGGCGGGGAGGCGGACGCTCAGGGACGTCGCTTGCAGCATCCTCAGCGCTCCCGCACGAGGCGCGGATCGGCGAGATCGCGCAGCCCGTCGCCCATCAGGCCGAAGCCCAGCACCGTGACCACGATGGCGAGGCCGGGCCAGATCGCCAGCATCGGCTCGATCCACAGCAGCGTCTGCGCCTCGGCCAGCATCCGGCCCCAGGACGGCGAGGGCGGCTGCGCGCCGAGCCCGAGGTAGCTCAGCGCCGCCTCGGCCAGGATCGCCACCGCGAACTCGATCGTCGCCTGCACGATCACCGCGGCGGCGACGTTGGGCACGATGTGGTCGAGCGTGAGCGCCAGGCGCGAGCGGCCGGCGGCGCGCCCGGCCAGCACGAACTCGCGCACCCAGACCTGGTTGGCCGCGCCCCGGGCCACGCGGGCGAAGACGGGGACGTTGATGAAGGCGATGGCGAGCGCGGCGTTGGCCAGCGACGGGCCGAAGGCGGCGGCGAGCATGATCGCGAAGAGCAGCGCCGGAAAGGCGAAGCCCAGGTCGCAGATCCGCATCGCGAGATCCTCGACCCAGCCGCCCATGGCCGACGCCGCGAGGCCCAGCGCCGTGCCCAGCCCGCCCCCCAGCGCCACCGCCGCCAGCGCCACGGCGAGCGAATTCGCCGCCCCGACCATGAGCTGGGAGACGAGGTCGCGCCCCAGCTGGTCCGTGCCCAGCCAGTGCTCGGCCGAGGGCGGCGCGAACTTGTTCGCCACGTCGAGGGCCGCGTGGGGGAACGGCGTCCAGACCAGCGAGACCAGCGCCGCGAGGGCCGCAAGCGCGACCAGCGCGCCGCCGAGAAGCAGGTTGGCGGGCGGGCGGCTCATGTCGCGCGGGCCTTCAGCCGGGGGTCGATCAGCACGTAGGCCACGTCGACGAGGAAGTTCGCGGCGACCACGATGGCCGCGAACATCAGCACCAGCGCCTGCACGGTGATCAGGTCGCGGTTGGCGATGGACTGGAAGATCAGCCGCCCCAGGCCCGGCAGGTAGAACACGTTCTCGATCACGATGGCGCCGGTGACCACGCCGGCGAACTGCATCCCCACGATGGTGACGATGGGGGCCAGCGCGTTGGGCAGCACGTGGCGCCACAGGATCCGCGCGGGCGAGAGCCCCGTCGCCCGCGCCGTGCGCACGAAGTCGAGGCGCATCGCCTCCAGCGCGGCCGAGCGCGTGACCCGCGCCAGCACCGCCGACTGCACCAGCGCCAGCGAGATCGTGGGCAGGATCAGGGAGCTGGCGGCCGCGGCCGGCTCTCCCCAACCGGGGAAGCCTCCGGGCGGCAGCCAGCGCAGGGTGACGGCGAACAGCAGCACCAGCAGGATCGCCAGCCAGAAGGCCGGCACCGCGATGCCGAGCTGGCTGAGCAGCATCATCGCCCAGTCCCCCGGCCGGCGGTGGTTGGCCGCCGCGGCCATGCCCAGCGCCAGCGCCACGACCAGGGTCACGACCATGCCCGAGGCCGCCAGCGACAGGGTCAGGGGCAGCCGCTCGGCGATCAGCCCCGCCACCGGCACGCCGAAGGACCACGAGGTTCCGAAATCGCCGACCAGCGCCCCGCCGATCCAGGCGAGGAACCGCTCCGCCGCCGGCCGGTCGAGGCCCATCTGCGCGCGCAGCGCGGCGCGGGCGTCCTCGGTCGAGTCGATGCCCAGCACGGTCAGCGCCGGGTCGCCCGGCAGCAGGTTCATCACCGCGAAGACGATGACCGAGATCGCCAGCAACGTGGCGAGGAAGCCGACGGTGCGGCGCAGGAGGAACAGGAGCATGGGGTCCGGATGCGGTCGGGCCGCCCGCCGCGGGGGGGGCGGGACGAGGCGCGCGCGGCCGGGCGCCGGGCCCGGCCGCGCAGGGAAGCGGCGGCGGCGGGGCTCAGTCGGCCCAGCGCACCCCGGCGAGCGGCTGGAAGATCACCGGCGAGGAGGCCCAGAAGCCCTCGAGCCCCGCCTTGACCACGCTCAGCTTGGGGAGCTGGAACAGGAAGGCGTGGACGGCGGCCTCGGCCAGGAAGCGCTGCGCCTCGCGCTGCAGCTCGGCGCGGGCCTGCGCGTCGGCCTCGGTCTCGATGGCGGCCCACAGCGCATCGTAGGCGTCGTCCTGGTAGCCGTAGAAATAGTCCTTGCCGCGGGCGAAGTTGCCCATGTCGTTGGGCGAGGTGTGGGCGATGATCGTCATGTCGTAGTTGCGGTTCTTGTAGACCTCGCCGATCCAGAAGCCCCACTCGACCGTCTCGACCTTCGCGTCCACCCCGGCGGCGGCGAGCTGCGCCTGGATGATCT
Source organism: Albimonas pacifica (assembly GCF_900113695.1). Classification (GTDB taxonomy): domain Bacteria; phylum Pseudomonadota; class Alphaproteobacteria; order Rhodobacterales; family Rhodobacteraceae; genus Albimonas; species Albimonas pacifica. The sequence continues at coordinate 362,377 of NZ_FOQH01000007.1, forward strand.
CGGCCGAGCGGGTGGCGTAGGCGAAGGGCGGCACGCGCAGCGTCATCTCCCGGCCCGCGACGCCGGCCGCCTCGAACAGGGCGCGCGCCTTCTCGACGTCATGCGGCCAGGTCCCGGTCAGGTCGAGGTAGGCCGGTCCGTGCGGGGGATAGAAGCTGCCGATGGGCGCGGCGCGGCCGTACATGGCGCCGTCGATGATCGCGTCGCGGTCGATGGCGTGGTTCACCGCCTGGCGCACGCGGGGGTCGTCGAAGGGGGCCCTGGCGTTGTTCATCGCCAGGATCACCTCGCCCTCGGTCGAGCCCACCGTGACGGCGAAGCGGGGATCCGCCTCGAACTGGGGCAGCATCTCGGGCGCGCCGAAGCCGGGGAAGGCGTCGAGCTCGTCGGCCATCAGCGCCGCGGCGCCGGAGGCGGGATCGGCGATGAAGCGGAACTCCACGCGGTCGAGGCTCACCGCCTCCGCATCGCGCCAGTCGGCGTTCTTCGCCAGCACCAGACGGTCGCCGCGGGTCCAGGAGACGAAGCGGAACGGCCCGGTGCCCACCGGCTCGGTCTTGGCGCGGTCCGCGCTCTCGGGCGCGAGGATCGAGGCGTCGCCCTGCGCGAGGTTGAACAGCAGGAACGCGTCCTTGCGGGTCAGGGTCAGGCGGACGGTCGCGGGGTCCAGCACCTCCACCGAAGCGATGGGCGCCCAGATCGACTTCGAGGGGTTGACCGAGTCCTCGGCCATCGCCCGGTCGAAGCTGAACTTCACGTCCTGCGCGTCGAAGGCGGTCCCGTCGTGGAAGGACGCGCCCTCGACCAGGTGGAAGGTGTAGGTCAGCCCGTCGTCCGCGATCTCCCAGCGCTCGGCGAGATTGGGCAGCACCTCGCCGGCCTCGTTCACGGTGGTCAGGCTCTCGAACACGTTCTGCGCCAGCATGCCGTCGATCGAGGCGGTGGCGTCGGCGGTGGGGTCGAGCACCGTCGGCTCCTGCTGGAGGCCGATGCGCGCCGTCCCGGCGGCCGAGGCGGGGGCGGCGAAGGCGAGAGCGAGGGCGAGCGCCGAGGCGGTCGCCGCGAGAAGCGCGGAAGGGGTCATGGGAGGGGCTCCTGTGGTTCGCCCCGGCGCTAGCAGCGACGGATGACGGTCCGGCGACGGTGCGATGAACTTTGCCCGGCGCCGTGGCGGGAGGCGGCGCGGCGCGGCGGCGGCGTCGTCGAACCGTCGCGAAAGCGTCGCGGGACTGTGCTCGTTCGCGCAGATGCTCCGCTCGAATGGACAGACGAACGCGCATACTGGCCGCGGCGCAGCGGCACGGACGGGTCACCGTCGAGGGGCTGGCGGAGGCGCTGGGCGTCTCGGCGCACACCATCCGGCGCGACCTCGCGGCGCTGTGCGAGGCGGCGAAGCTGCGCCGCCTGCACGGCGGGGCGGAATACATCGAGGGCGGGGCCAACCTGCCCTACGAGGCGCGCTCGGCCCTGAACCTGGGGCCGAAGCGGGCGATCGCGGCGGCGGCGGCGAGGCTGGTGCCCGACGGCGCCACGGTGTTCCTGTCGGTGGGCACCACGCCGGCGATGGTGGCCGAGGCGCTGGCCGGGCGCGAGGGGCTGGTGGCGGTGACCAACAACCTCAACGCCGCCCTGGCGCTGGCCGCCAACCCCAGCCACCGCATCATCCTGCCGGGCGGCGAGCTGCGCCTGCCCGACCGCGACCTGCTGGGCCCCGCGGCGCTGGAGCTGATCGCGGGCTACCGCGCCGATCTGGCGATCTACGGGGTGGGGGGCGTGGACGCCGACGGCAGCCTGCTCGACTTCCACGCCGACGAGGTCGCCGCCCGTCAGGCGATGCGCGCGAACAGCCGCCGCACGATCCTGGTCGCCGACCGCTCCAAGTTCGGCCGCCGCGCCGCCGCCGTCGGCGGACGGCTGGAGGAGGCGGATCACGTGGTGATCGACGCCCGCCCCGGGCCGGAGCACGCGGGCCTGCTCGCCCCGCTGGGCGACCGCCTGCTGGTCGCCGCGGAGATCGAGGCCCGCCTGCAGGACGGAGCGCCGCGCGACCGCTCGGCCGCGACGGGGGCCGAGGCGCCCGCCCGCATGACCGCCCGGACGGGGGCCTGCGCATGAGCGTCGCGGACTACGTCTCCCTCTCCGGCGTCACCCGGCGCTGGGACGGTCGCGGCGGGGTCGAGGACGTCTCCCTCCGCGTCCCGGCGGGGACTTTCACCTCGATCCTCGGGCCCTCGGGCTGCGGCAAGTCCACCCTGCTGCGGCTGATCTCGGGGCTGGAGCGGCCGCAGGCCGGGACGGTGCGCATCGCCGGGCGCGACGTGACCCACGAGCCCGCCTCGGCGCGGGGGCTGGCGATGGTGTTCCAGTCCTACGCCCTCTTCCCCCACCTGAGCGTGCGGGAGAACATCCTCTTCGGTCTGCGCGTGCGCCGCTCCGCCGCGGCGGAGCGGGAGGCCCGATACGCCGAGGCCGTCGCCATGCTGGGGCTCGAGGGGCTGGGCGGGCGCAGGCCGGCCGCGCTCTCGGGCGGGCAGCGGCAGAGGGTGGCGCTGGCCCGCGCGGTGGTCTCGGGCCACCGGTTGTGCCTGATGGACGAGCCGCTCTCGAACCTCGACGCCAAGCTTCGCCAGTCGGTGCGCCGGGACATCCGCGCGCTGCAGCGGCGCCTGGGGCTGACGGTGATCTACGTCACCCACGACCAGACCGAGGCGATGAGCCTCTCCGACCAGGTGGTGCTGATGCGCGCGGGCCGGGTCGAGCAGGCGGGCTCCCCCGTCGCGCTCTACGAGCGCCCGGCCACCGCCTTCGCGGCGGAGTTCGTGGGCGACCCGCCGATGGCGATGATCGACGGCGCGGCGCTGGGCGAGCCCGGCGTCACGGTCGGCGTGCGGCCCGAGCATCTGGCCGCAGCGCCCGCGGGCGCGGGCGACCTCGCGGGGCGGATCGTCGGGGTCGAATACCTCGGCTCCCGCACCCTGCTGGCGATCGGGCACCCGGCGGCGCGCGGCCTGGTGGTCTCGCTTCCCGGCCGCGTCGCCCATGCGCCGGGGGAGACGCTGGGCCTGGTGGCGCCCCCTGAACACCGGCTCCGCTTCGACGCGCGCTCCGGGCGCGCGCTGGGCGGGGCCGGCCCTGACGGCGGGGGCCGGACGGGGCCCGGCTCCGCCCCCGACCTCGCGCGCCGCCCCGGCCCTTCCCCCTGACGCAGCACGGAGAACCCCATGTTTCGCACCGTTTCCGCCGCCGCCCTCGTCGCGGCGCTGGCCCTGCCGGCCGCCGCCGAGACAAGGCTGACGATGTACTACCCGATCGCCGTGGGCGGGCCGCTGACCCAGGTGGTCGACGGCATGATCGAGGCCTTCGAGGCGCAGAACCCCGACGTGGACGTCGAGGCGATCTACGCCGGCAACTACGACGACACCCGCATCAAGGCGCTGGCCGCCCTGAATTCGGGCGATCCCGCGCAGCTCGCGGTGATGTTCTCGATCGACGCCTACGACCTGATCGAGCAGGACCTGATCGCGCCCTTCGACGAGATCGTGGAGAGCGACGAGGATCGCGCCTGGCTCGCCGGCTTCTATCCCGCGCTGATGGCGAACGGGAAGATCGAGGGCCGGACCTGGGGCGTGCCCTTCCAGCGCTCGACCATCGTGGCCTACTACAACAAGGACATGTTCCGCGAGGCGGGCCTCGACCCCGAGCGCGCCCCCGCCACCTGGGACGAGCTGGTGGAGATGGGCAAGGCCCTGACCACCGCGGACCGCGCCGGGCTGATGATCCCCTCGACCGGCTATCCCTACTGGATGTTCCAGGCGCTCGCGATCCAGAACGGCGAGGCGCTGATGTCCGAGGACGGCGCGACCACCTACTTCGACGACCCCGAGGTGGTGGACGCGCTGGCCTTCTGGCGCTCGCTCTCGGTCGAGCACGGGGTGATGCCCGAGGGCGCGATCGAGTGGGGCACCCTGCGCCAGGCCTTCCTCGAGGGGCGGACCGCGATGATGTGGCACTCGACCGGCAACCTGACGGCGGTGCGCAACGGGGCGGACTTCGACTTCGGCGTGGCGATGCTGCCGGCCAACGCGCGCCGGGGCTCGCCGACGGGCGGCGGCAACTTCTACGTGTTCAAGGACGCCGACCCCGCCCAGCGCCAGGCGGCGCTGAAGCTGATCCGCTTCATGACCGCCCCCGAGCAGGCCGCCCAGTGGTCGATCGAGACGGGCTACATGGGCGTCTCCCCCGCCGCCTACGAGACCGAGGCGCTGCAGGCCTACGCCGCCGAGTTCCCTGCAGCCCTGGTCGCGCGCGACCAGCTCGAGCATGCGGTGGCCGAGTTCTCGACCTTCGAGACGGCCCGGGTGCGCGAGGGGCTGAACAACGCCATCCAGTCCGCCCTGACCGGCGCGAAGTCGCCCGAAGAGGCGCTGGCCGAGGCCCAGGCGGCGGCCGAGCGCCTGCTCGCCCCCTACCGCTGAGCGCCGGGGCGCACGCGCGCCCTGCCCCCGCCCCTGCGGGGCGTACGCCCCGCGCCCTGCCCTGCGGGGCGTACGCCCCGCGCCCTGCCCACGTGGGGCGCCGGTCCGCCGGCGCCCCGTTCCCGTCTTCCGCGCCCGGAGCGCCGCCGATGTCCGATCCCGCCGAGATGATGCGCCGCCGCCGCGCGGTGCACGGCTGGCTGCTGCTGAGCCCGGCGCTGATCCTGCTCGCGACCTTCGCCTTCGCCCCTTCGGCGATGACGGTGTGGACCTCGCTGTTCTCCCGCGGGACGCGGCGGCGGCCGTCGGAGTTCGTGGGGCTGGAGACCTACCAGCGCCTGTTCGACGACCCGGCCTTCTGGACCGTGGCCTGGAACAACCTGCTCTACGCCGCCGTGACCATCCCGGTCTCGATGGCGCTGGCGCTGACCATGGCGCTGTGGGCGAACGCGCGGATGCCGGCGCGGGGCTTCCTGCGCACCGCCTATTTCACGCCCACGATGCTGCCGATGATCGCCGCGGCGAACCTGTGGCTGTTCTTCTACACCCCCGGCTTCGGGGTGCTGGACCAGTTGGTCACGGGCCTGGGCTTCGCGTCGGTCAACTGGCTGGGCCAGCCGGAGACGGCGCTGTGGGCGATCTGCGCGGTGACGATCTGGAAGGAGGCGGGCTTCTTCATGATCTTCTACCTCGCCGCCCTGCAGACGATCCCGCCCGACCTCGAGGAGGCCGCCTCGATCGAGGGCGCCTCGCGGCTCGCCTATACGCGCCGGGTGGTCCTTCCTCTGCTGGCGCCGACGACGCTGTTCATCGCGGTCAACGCGACGATCAACTCGGTCAAGCTGATCGACCACCTGTTCATCCTGACCAAGGGCGGGCCGTCGGACGCCTCGAAGCTGATGCTCTACTACATCTGGGAGAACGCCTTCGCCTTCTTCGACGCCCCCGCCGCGGCCGCCGCCACGGTGCTGGTGCTGGCCGCGCTGGGGGGGCTTGCGGCCTTCCAGTTCCGCGTGGCCGACCGGCGGATCCACTACTGATGGGCGCGCTCGCCCGGATCGAGCCGCTGCTGGCGCTGGCGCTGGCGGGGCTGTGGATCTCGCCGCTGCTGTTCGCCGGCTGGGCGGCGTTCCACGACCCGTCGGCCGCGGTGGGCTTCGACCTCTCGGCGCCCTGGACGCTGGACAACTTCCGCACCGCCTGGGCGGGCGCGCCCTGGCCGCGGTATTTCCTCAACACCTTCCTGCTGGTGACGACCGTGCTGATCGGGCAGTTCGTGCTCTGCACGCTGGCGGGCTTCGCCTTCGCGCAGGTGGCGTTCCGCGGCAAGGACACGATCTTCGCGCTGGTGCTGCTGCAGCTCTTCATCCTGCCCGAGGTGCTGATCGTCGAGAACTACCGCGTCGCCTCCGCGCTCGGCCTGCTGGACACGATCCTGGGGATCGGGGCGCCCTACATGGCCTCGGCCTTCGGGATCTTCCTGATGCGCCAGGCCTTCAAGTCGGTCCCGAAGGAGCTCGACGAGGCCGCGCGGATCGAGGGGTGCTCGCTGCTCGGGACGCTGTGGCGGGTCTACGTGCCGGCGGCGCGGCCGACGTATCTCGCCTATGCGCTGGTCTCGGTCTCGACCCACTGGAACAACTTCCTGTGGCCGCTGATCGCGACCAACTCCGACTCCACCCGGCCGCTGACGGTGGGGCTGTCGATCTTCGGGGCGCCCGAGAACGGGGTCGACATCGCGGTGATCTCGGCGGCCACCGGCATGGCGATCGCGCCGCTCCTGGTCGCATTCCTCGTCTTCCAGCGCCAGTTCGTCCAGGCCTTCCTGCGCGCCGGCATCAAGTAGCCGCGCGCCCCCGCCAAGGAGCTTCAATGCCCGCCCCCAATCCGGATGTGACCTTCGTCCACATGACCGACCTGCACCTCGCAGCCCCCGGGGCCGAGGACGAGTTCGAGGTCAACGACACCGCCGCGACCCTGCGCCGGACGCTCGCCGCCATCGCGCGCATGTCGCCGCCGCCGGCCTTCGTGGTCGCCTCGGGCGACCTGACCCACCACGGCCACCCCGACGCCTACCGCCGCCTCGCGACGATGCTGGCGGAGGAGGGCCCCGACGTCCCCGTGATCCTCGCGCTCGGCAACCACGACCGGCGCGAGGGGTTCGCGGAGGTGTTTCCGCACCTGCATCCCGACCCGTCGAAGCCCTGCGACCACGACCTGCTGGTCGCGGGGATCCACGTCATCGTGCTCGACAGCGCCGTCGAGGGCGGCATCCAGGGCGACTGGGAGGACGGGCAGGTGGACTGGCTGAAGGCCCGCCTCGCCGCGCATCCGGAGGCGCCCAAGCTGCTGGTGATCCACCATCCGCCGATGATCGACCGCAACTCGGCCCGCTTCACCTGGAAGTCGCTGACCCGCGAGGCGACCGAGGCGCTGCGCGAGGCGATCGCGGGGCGCAACGTGCTGGCGATCCTGTCGGGGCACATCCACCTCGACCGGGTGCATGTCTGGCACGGGGTCCCGGTGGTGATCGGCGCCGGCCACCATGCCGCCGGCGACCCGGTGGGCTCGGCCGACGGGATGCTGCGCATGGTCGACGCCACCGGCTTCGCGATCTGCGAGTCCCGCCCCTCCGGCCTCGGCGTCACCTTCGTCGCCCACCCCCAGACCCGCGAGGTGGTGCGCGAGATCGGCCTCGACCGGCTCGCCGCCTACATCGTCGACCCCGCCGAGTAGGTCCCCAACGCAGAAGGCCCGCCGCGCGGGCGGGCCTTCCGGCGTTGGGCAGGGGGTCTCAGCGGCCGAGGCCCGCGGCCTCGAGGAACGCCATCGAGGGCGGGATGCGGGCCTTGTCGCGCAGCTCCAGCACCAGCCGCGGCTTGTGGGAGAGCGCGGCGACGGCGCGGAACACCGACGGCCACAGGATCGTGCCCTCGCCCAGGCCCCAGTGGCGGTCGGCGAAGCCGTCGGCGTCCTGCAGGTGCACATGCTCGAGCTGCGCGCCGGCGTCGGTGATGTAGTAGTCGACCGGCGGCGCGCCGGTGGAGCGGTGGGCGTAGTGGGCGTGGCCGGTGTCGACCGAGAGCTTCAGGCGCTCGGAGCCGAAGCTGTCCACCAGCCGCCGCCGCTCGGCCGGGTCCTTGTCCTGGATGTTCTCCATCACCAGCGTCACGCCCTGGTCCTCGGCCCGCGCCACCACGCGGTCGAGCGTGTCGTGCGTGAACTCGAACACCTTGGCCCGCGCCTCGGGCAGCATGTCGAGGTTGTTGTGGTCCCAGGTCGTGTAGGGCGAGTGGATCACCATCTGGTCCGCGCCCAGCGCCCGGCAGACGTCGAGGCCCTGCATCATCCGCTTCTCGACCACGCGGCGGATCTCGGGGTCCATCGAGGCGACGGTGAAGCCCCAGAAGGGCCCGTGGATGCCCAGCCGGCCCTTGTGGCCGTCGAGCAGGCGCCGCGCCTCCTCGACGAGCGGGCGCCAGTCGCCCTCCAGCACCTCGGCGAGGTGGAAGCTCTGCAGTTCGAGGTCGCGGTCGGCCTCCAGCAGCCAGTCGCGATAGGTCGCGAGGCTCTCGACAGGCAGGCAGGCGCCGATGACGGGCAGGTCCCGGGACATGAGACTCTCCATGGAGTGATTTCGCGTGCGCAGCACGCCGGACGGGGCCGGATACGCCCGGGCGATGACGCCTTCGCGTCAGTCGCATGTCGCTTCGCGCACGATGGCGCGACAGCCGCACGACCGTCGCCGCTGCGTCACGGCCCTGTCGCGAAGCCGACGCGCAAACGTCGCGCCGCCATCACGCGATCATCGCGGAACGCGGGCAGCTTCGATGGTGCGACGCAGCGAAGGGCGGGGACGCCCCTCGTCCGCGCGCCGTTTCCGCTTCGGCGCGCGGTCGTCCCGGGCCCGCGCCGCCCGTCTTCGCGCCCCGCTTCAAGGCCCGTCACGAGGAACCCATGACCGCCCATCTCCGCTTTCCGGCCGCCGGCGCGCTCGCCGCGCTGAGCCTCGCCGCGGCGCTGCCCGCCGCGGCCCAGACCGAGGACCCCCGCCCGGTGATCACCGTCGCCGTGCAGGACATCGTCACCTCCGGCGCGCTCGACGTGATGCGCGAGCGCTCCAACGTCGGCGCGCGCGTGTTCCACTCGATCTTCGAGGGGCTGATCGACTACGAGCGGCAGGAAGAAGACCTGCCCCGCAAGCCGATGCTGGCGACCGAGTGGACCCAGGTCGACGACCTGACCGTCGAGCTCAAGCTGCGCGAGGGCGTGACCTTCCACAACGGCGACACGCTCGACGCCGACGACGTGGTCTTCACCTTCTCGCCCGAGCGCTTCGGCCTGCTGCCCGAGCAGGTCGCGGCCGTCGAGGCCGGGGAGACCCACTTCACCGCCGCCGACGGCTCCACCGGCAAGGCGCCGCCGCCGGAGGTCGCCGCGATCTACCACCGCTCCTGGCCGCTGCTCGACCGGGTGGAGAAGGTGGACGAGATGACCGTCCGCTTCGTCACCACCCAGCCCGACCCGACCCTGATCGGGCGCATCTCGCGCATGGGCTCGGAGATCTACTCGGAGCAGGGCTACCGCGAGGCCGAGAGCTGGCTCGCCCACGCCCAGGCGCCCGTGGGGACCGGCCCCTACCGGGTGACCCGCTTCGAGGACGACAACATCCTCGAGCTGGAGGCCTTCGACGCCTACTGGGGCGGCAAGCCGCCGATCAAGACCCTGCGCTTCGTGGTGGTCCCCGAGGTCGCCAGCCGCGTGAACGGCCTGCTGTCGGGCGACTACGACTTCATCACCGACGTGCCCCCGGACCAGATCCAGATCATCGAGGACGCGCCGGGCGTCGAGGTCGTCGGCGGCCCGATCACCAACCACCGCCTGATGGTCTTCGACAAGCACAACGGCGCGATGCGCGACCCCCGCGTGCGCCAGGCGATCACCCACGCCATCGACCGCGAGCTGATCGTCGACGCGCTGTGGGGCGGCCGCACCCGGGTGCCCGCCGGCCTGCAGTGGGAATACTACGGCGACATGTTCGTCGAGGGCTGGGAGGTCCCCGAATACGACCTCGCCAAGGCCAAAGCGCTTCTCGACGAGGCCGGCTACGACGGCGAGCCGATCGTGATGCGGGTGCTCAACAACTACTACACCAACCAGGTCTCGACCGCGCAGATCAACGCCGAAGCCTTCCGCCAGATCGGCCTGAACATCGACTTCCAGATGAAGGAGAACTGGCAGCAGATCATGGATCCGACCGGCAACCGCGCGATCCGCGACTGGTCCAACTCCGCCCCCTTCCCGGATCCGGTGGCCTCGATCGTCAACCAGCACTGCCCCAACGGCGGCCAGCAGCAGTCGGGCGAGTGGGAGAACGAGGAGTTCAACGCCAACTGCGAGATCCTGGAAAAATCCATGGATCACGCCGCCCGCAAGGCCGCCTTCCAGCGGATGCTGGAGATCATCGAGCGCGAGGACCCCGGCTACACCGTCCTCCACCAGAACGTGATCTTCTACGGCAAGCGCGCCGACATCGACTGGCGGTGGTCGGGCCTGCAGTCGATGGACTTCCGGGCCGAGAACTTCGCGATCCAGCCCGGAAACTGACCGGACCTGCGATCCTGACCGGGGCGCCGCCCAGCGGCGCCCCGGTCTCGTTCCCCCCCTCCCCTGTCCCCCCCGCGAGGCCGCCCCATGCCGACCGCCCCCCTTCCCGCGTCGCCGCGCGACCTGCACGGCGCGTCCCCCGCCGCCGGACCCGCGCCCTCCGCCGCGCCGCTCGCGACGCTGCGCGGGCTGACCGTGGATTTCGACATCGGCGAGCGCTACGTGCGCGCCCTGCATGGCGTGGACCTCACGATCGCGCGGGGCGAGACCCTGGGCGTCGTCGGCGAGAGCGGTTGCGGCAAGTCGATCACCTGGCTCGCCGCGCTGGGCCTGCTGGGGCCGGGGGCGCGGGTCGGCGGCTCGGCCGTCTTCGACGGGCAGGAGCTGATCGGGATGCGCCCGCGCGGCCTCGACCGGCTGCGGGGCGGGCGCATCGCGCTGATCTTCCAGGACCCCGCCTCGGCCCTGAACCCGGTGCAGCGGATCGGGCGCCAGATCGGCGAGTCCCTCGCCCTCCACCGCGGCCTGCGCGGGCGGGCGGCGCGCGACGAGGCGCGCCGGCTGCTCGACCGCGTGGGCATCGCCAACGCCGCCCAGCGGCTGGACGAATATCCCCACGAGCTCTCGGGCGGCATGAACCAGCGGGTGATGATCGCGATGGCGCTGGCCGGGGAGCCGGACCTGCTGATCGCCGACGAGCCGACCACCGCGCTCGACGCCACCATCCAGGCCCAGATCCTCGACCTGCTGCGCGACCTCCAGGCCGAGAGCGGCATGGCGCTGGCCCTGATCTCCCACGACCTGGGCGTGATCGCCGACATGGCCGACCGCGTGGCGGTGATGTACTCGGGCCGCGTGATCGAGGAGGCGCCGGCCGGGCGCCTCTTCGCCGCCCCGGCCCATCCCTACGCCCGCGGGCTCCTCGCCGCCCTGCCCGACATCGAGGGGCCCAAGCGCCGGCTGGAGACGATCCCCGGCTCGGTCCCCCCGCCGCACGCCCTGCCGCCCGGCTGCGCCTTCGCCGCGCGCTGCCCGCATGTGGACGGCGTGTGCGAGACCGCGCCCCCGCCCCTGCGGCCCGTCCCCGGGGCCCCCGCCCGACGCGCCGCCTGCGCCCGTCTGGAGGCGCTGGTGCGCCCGCCCGAGCCCGCCCCCGTCCTCCAGCGCCAGGAGCAGCGCGCATGAGCCCCGACCTCGCTTCTTCCGAGCCTCTGCTGACCGCCCGCGGCCTCGCCCGCCACTACGGCGTGCGCCTGCCCGGCGGGCTGATGGGCCGCCGCGCCACCCTGAAGGCGGTGGACGGGATCGACTTCGACCTCGCCCGCGGGGAGATCCTGGGCCTTGTCGGCGAAAGCGGCTGCGGCAAGTCCACCACCGCCAAGCTGGTGCTGGGCCATGTCGCCCCCTCGGCCGGCGAGGTGCGCTTCGACGGCGCCCCGGTGCCCGTCGATCACGGCGGCGACTGGCGGCGCCTGCGCCGGCGGATGCAGATGATCTACCAGGACCCGCTGGGCGCGCTCGACCGGCGCCTGCCCATCGCGGCCCAGATCGCCGAGCCGCTGCAGATCCACCGCCCCGACCTCTCCCGCGCCGACCGCGGCGCGCGCGCGGCCGAGCTGATGCGCGCCGTGGGCCTGCGCCCCGACCAGGCCGCGCGCTATCCGCACGAGCTCTCGGGCGGGCAGCGCCAGCGGGTGGTGATCGCGCGGGCGCTGGCGCTCGACCCCGAGCTCTTGGTCTGCGACGAGCCGGTCTCGGCGCTGGACGTCTCGGTGCAGGCGCAGGTGCTCAACCTGCTCGAGGATCTGCGCGCGCGGACCGGCTTCGCGGCGCTGTTCATCAGCCACGACCTCAAGGTCGTCCGCCAGATGGCCGACCGGGTGGCGGTGATGTATCTCGGCCGGATCGTCGAGGAAGGCTCCCCCGAGGAGGTGCTCCACCGGCCCCTGCATCCCTACACGCAGGCGCTGGTCTCGGCCGCGCCCTCGCCCCACGCGGGGCGCAGGCGGGCGCGGATCGTGCTGCGCGGCGATCCCCCGAACCCGGTCGAGGCGCCCGCGGGCTGTTCCTTCCACCCGCGCTGCCCCGTCGCCGTCGCCCGCTGCAGGACCGAGCGTCCGCCCCTCCTGCGCGAGGGCCGCCGCGCCGTCGCCTGCCACCTGGCGCAGGCCGCGGGCGGCGGCTTCGCGCCCGCGCCCCTCCCCTCCGCCGCCGTCTCCGGAGCCGCCGCCTGATGGTTTCCTACGCCCTCTCCCGCATCGGCCGGGCGGCGATCACGCTGTTGCTGATCGTCACCGCCGCCTTCGTGATCCTGCGCCTGACCGGCGATCCCGCGATCATCATCCTGGGCCCCGACGCGCCCCCCGCCGCCTACGAGGCGTTCCGGCGCAACTGGGGCCTCGACGAGCCGATCCTCGTCCAATACCTCGCCTATTTCGGCGCGGTGGCCGAGGGGGACCTCGGCCGCTCGATGCGCGACGGGCGCGACGCCATCGAGGTGGTGGGCGAGCGCATTCCCCTGACCCTCGCCCTGACCCTGCCGGCGCTGGCCTTCAACCTGGCGCTGGGGCTCGGCGCGGGGGTGGCGGCGGCGCTGAACCGCAACTCCTGGATCGACCGGGCGATCATGGCGGTCTCGGTGATGGGCTTCACGGTGCCGAGCTTCGTGATGGGCCTGACCCTGTCGCTGATCTTCGCCGTCAAGCTGCGCTGGCTGCCCGCGGGCGGGGCCGAGAGCTGGGAACATGCGATCCTGCCCGTCGTGACCATGGGCCTGATCGGGGCGGCGATCATCGCCCGCTTCACCCGCTCCGCCATGCTCGAGGTGCTGGGCCAGCCCTATATCCGAACCGCCTCGGCCAAGGGCGTGCCCTGGCGGCGGGTGATCCTGGGCCACGCCCTGCCCAACGCCGCGATCCCGACGCTGACCATCATCGGCTTCATGGTCGGCTCGCTCGTCGCGGGCGCGGTGGTGGTCGAGAGCATCTTCTCCTGGCCCGGGGTCGGCCGGCTGCTGGTGTCGGCGGTGGCGAACCGGGACCTGGCGGTGGTGCAGACGATCCTGCTGCTGATCGGCTTCACCATGGTTCTGGCCAACCTCGCCGTCGACCTCGCCTACGGCTGGATCGACCCCCGCCTGCGCGCCGGCCGCGCCGCCCCCGCCAAGTGAGGCCCCCTATGACCGAGACCTCCTCCGCTCCCGCGTCCGCCCCCGTCTCCGCTTCGGTCTTCACCCCGAAGTCCCGCGTCCGCGCCTTCTTCGAGGCCTGGCCGCCCCTGATCCTGCTGGCGCTGGCCTGGATCGCCGCGATGCTGCTGCTGGCGGCGTTCGGCGACCTCGTGGCGCCCGCCGACTACATGGCCATGGACCTGCGCGCCCGCCTGGCGCCGCCCGTGGGCATGGGCGGGGACTGGGCGCATCCGCTGGGCACGGACGAGCTGGGGCGCGACGTGCTTTCTCGCCTGATCGCCTCGATCCGGATCTCGCTGACCATCGCCTTCCTCGCGACCCTGGTCTCGGCGGTGCTGGGCGTGTCGCTGGGCTTTCTCGCGGCCTATTTCCGCGGCAAGGCCGAGCAGGCGATCCTGATGCTGGTCGACGCCCAGGCGGCGATGCCCTTCATGATCATCGCGCTGGCGGTGCTGGCCTTCCTGGGCAACTCGCTGACGCTGTTCACCCTGCTGATGGGCTTCTACGGGTGGGAGCGGATCGCCCGCATCGCCCGCGGCCTCGCCATCGCCGCGCAGGAGCAGGGCTACGCCTCGGCCGCAAGGGACCTGGGGGCCTCGCCCTGGCGGGTCTACGGGCGGCACATCCTGCCCAACATCGCCTCGACGCTGCTGGTCTCGATGACGCTGAACTTCCCGGAGGTGATCCTGCTGGAATCGGGCCTGTCGTTCCTGGGCCTGGGCGTGCAGCCGCCCGAGACCTCGCTGGGCGCGATGGTGGGCTACGGGCGCGACTACATCCAGTCGGCGCCCTGGATCATGCTGGCGCCCTCGGCCGCGATCGTGCTGACCACGCTGTGCATCTCGCTGATCGGCGACTGGCTGCGCGACATCCTCGACCCGACCCTGTCGTGAGCGGAAGCGGGGGGCCGCCGGCCCCTCGCGGTTCCGCCCGCCGGCAGGGCCTGCACGCCGCGCCCGGCGCCTGCGCGCCGGGCGCGGCGACGCGATTCCGCCGGGCGGACGCGTCCGCATCCCGGGGGGGAAGGCCGCGCCGGGCGGCCGATCTGCGTGCAGGGAGGAGTGGTACCGACGCCCCGGCTCGAACGGGGGACCCCCAGATCCACAATCTGGTGCTCTAACCAACTGAGCTACGTCGGCACGCGGGGCGGTCGATAGCGCCGGATGAGCCGCATTGCAAGGGGTCCGCGCCTCGCCCGCGCATGCACGCGCCCTTGCGTCGCGCGTCCCACGGCAGTAGCAGCCGCTCGAGCAACCGACGAGGACCGGCCACATGGGCATCGATTCCGAAAGCGACGTCGCGGCGAGCCTGCAGATCGGCCCCACCAGCGAGGGCATGGTCCGCATCTATGTCGAGGGCGAGGGATTCTCGCTTCCCCTGGATTTCCATCCCGAGGAAGCCGAGGAGATCGCCGAGGAGCTGATGGGCGCCGCCGAGCGCGCCCGCGGCGCCTCGAAGCGCGGCGGGGCCGGGCGGCCCAAGGCCGGCGGCCAGCCCAAGGGCCCCGGCCGGGGCCCGGGCGCCAAGCCCGGCCGCGGCCCCGGGCGCGGCCCGGGCGGCGGCGGGCGCCCCGACCGCGGCCGCTGACCCGCGCCGCCTGATTCGGCGCGGGAGCGCCAGGGCCCCCGGCGTCTCGCGCCAGGGCGCGCCGGGCCGCGCCCCGGGGCTGCGTCCGCGCTCGGCTCAGATCTCCGACAGCGCCGGCAGGCCCGGGTCCAGCGCCATGCGCAGGCGCACCGAGGCCACCCGCGCCGCCTTCAGCGTCAGCGCCTTGCGCCGCGCGGGCGCGAGCGGGCTGGGCTCTGCCGGGTCGCGCAGGATCTCGGCCCCGAAGGCGTCGGCGCGGATCAGACCCTGCTCGGGCGGGAGCACGCCCTCCGGGAAGGCCTCGTCCACCGCGAAGAAGAAGCGGTCGCACCACGCGAGGTAGCCCGGCCATTTGCGGTCGGAGCGGAAGTCCGGCAGGCCCGACTTGCACTCCACGATCCAGATCTCGCCCTTCGGCCCCACCGCGAAGACGTCGGCGCGCAGGCCGCGGGCGGGCACGAACTCCGCCACCGGCGCGAAGCCGAGGTCGATCAGCAGCCGGCAGACCCCGCGGGCGAGCAGCACGCCGGGCTGCGGCGCGGGCGCCTGCGGCCCGTCGGCCGCGGACCCGGAGGGGCCGGGCGCCGCATCCGGCGGCCCGAGGGTCCCGGGCGCGGACGGCTTGGGGGCGGGGGGCTGGGACATCGGACGCTCCTCTGTTCGCCCTATGCTCCCGAGTCGCCCGCGCAGGTCAACCGGCCCGGCAGGAAGATAAACCGATGAATATGTTGTTCCGGCCGTGTTAATGTCCGGCGATTCGGCCGCGCCCCCGCGGCCGCGGTCCCATGCGCGTAACCTGAGGAGCCGCCCCTCATGAAGCCCAGCGTTCTCGCCCCGCTCGCCCTTGCGGCCGGGCTGGCCCTGTCCCCGGTCGCCGCCCAGGCGACCATCGTGTTCAACTTCGAATGGTCCGGCGCGGCCGACGCCCTCGGCGTGGTCAGCACCCAGGACCCGACGCTGACCGGCTCCGGCTGGATCGAGCTCGACGTCGCCGCGGGAGAGACCTTCAACCAGTCCGACGTGGTCGACATGCTGCTGTCGTTCAGCGGCGTCGAGATCACCCCGTTCATCATCGACGCCGGCGACAGCCTGACCTTCGGCGGGCAGGTGGCCGCCTCGGGCGCCACGGCGACGCTGTTCGACTTCCCCGCGCCGGCGATGATCTCGGGGAGCAACTTCTTCGGCTGCGCCGAGTCGGGCTGCGGCTCGACCCTGTTCAACATCCTGGTCTCGGACGGGGTGAACGACCTGCTGGTGGGCTACGGCTCCTCCGTCGCGGCCGCGGGCTCGATCCAGCTCACCGCCGTCGGCGCCGCCGTGCCCCTGCCCGCCACGCTGCCGCTGGCCGTGGCGGGGCTGGGCGCGCTGGCCTGGGCCTCGCGCCGCCGCGCCGGCTGATCCGCCGCCCCCGCCGCGAAGACCGCGCCCGGCCGCCGAAAGGCGGCCGGGCGTCGTCGTTTCCGGCCGCCGCGCCGCGGTTTCCGCACGCGGAATGACGCCACGTTCAATTTACCAGTTGATAAATTTTCCAACCGACCGCAGGCTGGTTCCCGACCGGCCAGCCCACGACCCCCAGCCCATGCCTTCGGGAGATCGCCAGCCATGACGTCCGCGCGCCGCGCCCCTGGAATCGCCCCCGCCCGCCTTCCGGGCGACGCGCTGGCGGCGAACTTCGCCGACCTCCACCCCCGCCTGGGCGACCACGAGGCGCTGGTCGCCGCCGATCGCTGCTATTTCTGCCACGACGCGCCCTGCACGATCGCCTGCCCCACCGAGATCGACATCCCGATGTTCATCCGCCAGATCCAGGGCGGGGATCCCAAGTCGGCGGCGAAGACCATCTTCGAGCAGAACATCCTGGGCGGCATGTGCGCCCGCGTCTGCCCGACCGAGACGCTGTGCGAGGAAGCCTGCGTGCGGATGACCGCCGAGGGCGACCCGGTCGAGATCGGCCGCCTGCAGCGCTACGCCACCGACGCGCTGATGGCCGAGAACGGCCACCCGTTCTCCCGCGCGCCGGAGACCGGCAAGCGGGTGGCGGTCGTCGGCGCCGGCCCCGCCGGCCTCGCCTGCGCGCACCGTCTGGCCCTGCACGGCCACGCCGTGACGATCCACGAGGCCCGCCCCCGGCCAGGCGGCCTGAACGAATACGGCATCGCCGCCTACAAGGCCGCAGGCGGCTTCGCCCAGGCCGAGGTGGACTGGCTGCTCCGCATCGGCGGCATCGAGATCGTCGAGGGGCGGCTGGGCGAGGACCTGACGCTCGACGCGCTGGCCGCCGACTACGACGCGGTGTTCCTGGGCATCGGCCTCGCCGCCGTGAACGCCCTGCGCGCCGAGGGCGAGGACCTCTCCGGCGTGCAGAACGCCGTCGACTGGATCGCCGGCCTCCGCCAGGCCTCCGACTGGGCCGAGGTTCCCGTGGGCCGCAACGTGGTCGTCATCGGCGGCGGCATGACCGCCACCGACGCCGCCATCCAGTCCGCGAAGCTGGGCGCCGAGCAGGTGACCCTCGTCTACCGCCGCGACCGCGCCGCCATGGCCGCCTCCGACTTCGAGGTCGACCTCGCCGCCGCCTCCGGCGCCCGGGTGCTCTGCAACGCCCGGCCCGTGCGCGTCCTGGGCGAGGGCCGCGCGCAATCCATCGAGTTCGAATACACCGAGACCGGCCCCGACGGCCTGACCGGCACGGGCGAGACCTTCGCCCTCCCCGCCGACCAGGTGATGAAGGCCATCGGCCAGACCCTCGTCGCGCCCGCGGGCCTCGAGATCGAGGGCGGCAAGATCCGCACCGACGCCGAGGGCCGCACCTCCCGCCCCGGCGTCTGGGCGGGGGGCGACTGCGCCTCGGGCGGCGAGGACCTGACGGTCACCGCCGTCGCCCAGGGCCGCGACGCCGCCGAAAGCATCCACCGCGCGCTCGGCGCCTGATCCCCCCGAACACGGAGACAGACCATGGCCGACCTCTCCAACACCTTCGTGGGCATCAGGTCGCCCAACCCGTTCTGGCTCGCCTCCGCGCCGCCGACGGACAAGGAATACAACGTTCGCCGCGCCTTCGAGGCCGGCTGGGGCGGCGTGGTCTGGAAGACGCTGGGCCTCGACCCCCACGTGGTGAACGTCAACGGGCCGCGGTACGGCGTCCTGCACGGCCCCGACCGCCGCGTCCTGGGCCTCAACAACATCGAGCTGATCACCGACCGCCCCCTGCAGGTGAACCTCGACGAGATCACGGCGGTCAAACGCGACTACCCCGACCGCGCCGTCGTCGTCTCCCTGATGGTCCCCTGCGAGGAAGCCGCCTGGAAGGAGATCCTGCCGCTCGTCGAGGCCACCGGCGCCGACGGCATCGAGCTCAACTGCGGCTGCCCCCACGGCATGTCCGAGCGGGGCATGGGCTCCGCCGTCGGCCAGGCCCCCGACCTGATCGAACAGATCACCCGCTGGTGCAAGCAGACCACCCGCATGCCGGTGATCGTGAAGCTGACCCCCAACATCACCGACATCCGCGGCCCCGCCCGCGCCGCGGTGAAGGGGGGGGCCGACGCGGTCTCGCTGATCAACACGGTCAGCTCGATCACGTCCGTGAACCTCGACACCTTCTCGCCCGAGCCCTCGATCGACGGCAAGGGCTCCCACGGCGGCTACTGCGGCCCGGCGGTGAAGCCCATCGCGCTGAACATGGTGGCCGAGATCGCCCGCGACCCCGAGTGCCGCGGCATCCCGATCTCCGGCATCGGGGGCGTGACCACCTGGCGCGACGCGGCCGAGTTCATCGCGCTGGGCTGCGGCAACGTGCAGGTCTGCACCGCCGCGATGACCTACGGGTTCCGGGTGGTGGGGGAGATGGCCACCGGCCTCGAGCGCTGGATGTCCGAGGCCGGCCACCCCTCGACCTCGGCCTTCCAGGGCCGCGCGGTTCCCAACGTGACCGACTGGCAGCACCTGAACCTGAACTACGTGACCAAGGCGCGCATCGACCAGGAGGCCTGCATCAAGTGCGGCCGCTGCTACGCGGCCTGCGAGGACACCTCCCACCAGGCGATCGCGATGAAGCCGGGCCGGGTCTTCGAGGTGAAGGACGACGAGTGCGTCGCCTGCAACCTCTGCGTCGACGTCTGCCCGGTCGAGAACTGCATCACCATGGAGCGTCTGGCCCCGGGCACGGTGGACCCGCGCACGGGCAAGGTGGTCGAGGACGGGTATGCCAACTGGACGACCCACCCGAACAATCCGGCGCGGGTGGCGGCGGAGTGAGGGGGTTTCAACGGTCTATCGCGAACTTGGCGAACCGCTCCGTGGCCATCCTTTGGCCTAAACCCGTTGTATCGACGCCAATCGCATCTAGCAGCGCCAGCTGAACGATTGCCTTGGTCAGCTCGACATTGTTCCAGAGCCTCGCGCCGCCTGGGCGTCCAATTCGGGGAGAGCGATGCGCAAAGTAATTGCGAGCATCTACAATTTCATTTATCGTCGACTTTTTTCTTATGTCCGGCCAGACAATTCGAATCTCATGCTCAAATTTAGCAAAGTAGTATTTCAAGCGCTGACGCAAATTTGGCTCGTGCGCATGACGGGCTTGATTAACTAACTTTTCCCTCAGTTCGCCGCCATACCCATGTGAAGCAAGAATTCCGTCGAGAGTCGCAAGATCCAGTGGCGCGGAAGATGTTGGAACCAAATTTCGATGGATAGACTCAAGCGCCTGACACAGCATTTGCAGCCTTGTTGAAGGGTCAAAGCCCAATTCCTGGGATACAAGAAAATGAATACTGATAGCCTCTGAAATTTGCTCGTAAATACTAAAAAAATTCTCAAAATACTTTGGAATAATTTCCCGCTGCGCAGCACCAATCAATGGACGGGCCGGCAACCCTGCCTCTGAAATTTGCTTGATGCCAAAGACCTGGTGCTGCGTGCGATACTCGCCATCTTCCTTCGCCTCAACGGCGAAAAACTCAAGATTCAACGCTTTGCCAAACAACAATGAGCCAAATAGACGAATCTTATGAACCTCCTTGATGGCCTCACGAAACCCGACAAGATCTGAAAAATGTACACGAATACTATCGACGATATCCAACGTAAGGCTATTAGCGTGAATCCCCCCTTCAACGATGTTGCTTATTGTTGTGGCAGATAGTCTCCCATCTGATGTCCGCACGGCCCAATCCAGGGGCTGAGCGAAACGCCAAATCCCCACACGCCGGTTATTGGCGTCCCTTTCGAAAGCTCGCTCGATGCCGCTGGATCGTGAGATCATATGCCAACTTGAAATCCTGACAATCCACGATTCACTAACTGCGATATCTGCTCCATCAGGGCTATAATCTTCAACAGCGATCGTCGATACATAGATGGAAGCGGCCCCAAGTCCAGGCCGACCAGAAGTTGTGCGGTGAATGAGATCCGAAAGGGCAAATAGCTTGTGCGAGCCCTTAAAAATTGCCACATCAATTCGACGCAATGGGTTAATCAGCTGCTCAACATCTTCAAAAATGCACTCAAGTTCGATGATTGAGCCATCAATTCTTAGTCGAGACGATAGGCGTCTCCCCTCAAATTCAACGAAACCCATGAGGTCAATCAAGTAAGCACCACATTCGCAAAGATGAACTTCGGCAATGCAAGCTAGCAAGCCAGCCGAAGGCTTGCCAAGTTTCTTTCTCCGTGCTCCACCCCTCCGGCCCACCACCCGGAGCCCCCATGCCCGCCGCCCCTGACCGCAGCCTCGGCCACCTGGCCATGCTGCTCTTCGCCCTCGTCATCTCCGGCAGCTTCTC
Source organism: Albimonas pacifica (assembly GCF_900113695.1). Taxonomy (GTDB): domain Bacteria; phylum Pseudomonadota; class Alphaproteobacteria; order Rhodobacterales; family Rhodobacteraceae; genus Albimonas; species Albimonas pacifica. The sequence goes on from NZ_FOQH01000007.1 coordinate 383,019, forward strand.
GCTGGGCGGCAGGGCCGCGGCGCTGATCGCGCCCGAGGCGCTGAACGCCGCGCGCTTCGCGATCGGGGCGGGGGTGCTCGCCGGGGCCGCGAGTCTGGGGCCGGGGCTGCGCAGGGCGCAGCTCGCGGCGCCCTGGCGCTATCCGCTGCTGGGGGGGCTGCTGGCGCTCTACTTCATCCTCATGTTCGTGGCGCTCAGGATCACCGATCCCGTCTCCACCGGCGCCGTCTTCACCCTGACCCCGATCCTCTCGGCCCTCTTCGCCTGGGTCCTGCTGCGCCAGGCCGCGCCGCCGCGCATGGCCGGGGCGCTGGCGCTGGGGGGCGCGGGGGCCGTGTGGGTGATCTTCGACGGGGAGCTCGACCGCCTGCTCGCCTTCGAGATCGGGCGGGGCGAGGCGATCTTCTTCATAGGCGTCGTCGGCCACGCCCTCTACACCCCCCTGATCCGCAGGCTGAACCGCGGCGAGCCGGCGCTCGCCTTCTCCTTCTGGACCCTGCTGTCGGGCTGCGGGATCGTGTGGATCGCGGGGCTCGCCACCGGCGCCATCGCCCAGACGCAGTGGACCGCCCTGCCCCCGATCGTGTGGGCCGCGATCCTCTACCTCGCGCTGGGGGCGACGGCGCTGAGCTTCTTCCTGCTCCAGTTCGCGGCCCTGCGGCTGCCTGCCGGCAAGGTGATGGCCTACGGCTACCTGGTGCCGTCCTTCATCGTGCTGTGGGAGGGGATCTTCGCAGGCCACTGGCCCCACCCGCCGGTGCTGGCCGGCATCGGCGTCACCATCCTCGCCATGCTCCTGCTGCTGAGGGAGTGAGCCTCGCCAGGGGAAGGCGCATTGAAATGCGCCCTACGCCCGCCGCCGGCGCAGCCCCGCCAAGCCCGCCCGCAGGGCGCCTGTGGGCCCGGGAGCCCCCTCAGCCGGGCTGGTCGAGCGTGTATTTCTCGCGCAGCTTCTGCAGGCCTTCCTGGATGCCGTACTGGGTCTGCAGGCGGGCGAGCTCGGCGTCGCGGCGGCGGAACTCCTCGATCAGGTCGGCGGCGACGTCGCCGTCGCCCATCCGGTGCAGGCCGCGGCGGGCCAGCTCGACGGCGCTCTCGAAGGTTTCGCGGACGACCTCGTGGGCGCCGGCCTCGCGCAGCTCGACCTCCGAGAAGCGGTCGTAGGTGTCGGCGAGGATGATCGCCTCGGGGAAGGCGTGGCGGATCTTCTCGACCGCCGCCTTGGCCCCGTCGCGGTCGTCGATGCACAGGAAGATCATGTCGGCCTCGGCCGCCCCCGCCATCTTCAGCACGTCCAGCCGCCGGGCGTCGCCGTAATAGACCGTCGCCCCCATCGAGGCGCCCATGCGGATCAGCCGGGTGGAGTTGTCGATCACCGTCACGTCGTAGCCGCGCATCCGCATCACCCGGGCCACCACCTGGCCCACGCGGCCGAAGCCCGCGACCAGGATGCGGGTGTTGGGCGCCTCCTCCAGCGCGTGGGGGTCGGCCTCGCCGTCCTCCTCCTTCGGGCGCTGGCGGTCGGCGAGCTTCAGGGCGAAGGGCGTCAGCACCATCGAGAGGGTGACGATGGCCGAGAGGATCGAGGCCTCCTCCCGCCCGATCAGCAGGTTGGAGGCGGCGGCGGCGAACATCACGAAGGCGAACTCGCCCCCCTGGCCCAGGGTGGCGGCGATGCGCACCGCGTCGAAATGGTCCGAGCGCGCGATGCGCGACAGGCCGTAGAGCGCGAGGCCCTTCACCGCGAACAGCCCGAAGGCGCCCCCCAGCACCACCCACCAGGCCTGCGCCACCAGCCCCCAGTCGACCGACATGCCGAAGCCCATGAAGAACAGGCCCAGCAGCAGGCCGCGGAACGGCTCGATGTCGGTCTCGAGCTGGTGGCGGAACTCGGTGTCGGCCATCAGCACGCCGGCGATGAAGGCGCCCATGGCCATCGAGAGCCCGACCGCATGCATCGCCAGCGCCGAGCCGATCACCACCAGCAGGGCGGCGGCGGTGAACACCTCGTCGGCCTTCGAGCGGGCGATGACCGTCAGCAGCGGGCCCATGCCGTAGCGCACCACCAGCACCAGGGCCGCCACCGCGCCGAGCGCGATGGCCACGTTCTCCAGCACCAGCCCGTCGCCGCGGGCGTAGGGGGCCAGGATCGCGATCATCGCCAGCAGCGGCACGATGGCGAGGTCCTGGAACAGCAGGATCGAGAAGGCCCGGTCGCCGTAGGGGCGCGACAGGTCCCCGCGCTCGCGCAGCAGCTGCACGGCGAAGGCGGTGGAACTGAGCGCCAGCGCGCTGCCGATCACCAGCGCCGGTTTCCAGCCGAATCCCGCCATGCGCAGCACCGGGAACAGCAGCGCCCCGGTCAGCAGCACCTGCGCGAGGCCGAGCCCGAAGATCTCGTATCGCATCCGCCACAGGCGCGAGAGCCTGAGCTCCAGTCCGATGACGAACAGCAGCAGCACCACGCCGAATTCCGCGAAGCCCACCACGGTCTGCACGTCGGCGACCAGCGCCAGTCCGTAGGGGCCGATCAGCGCCCCCGCGGCCAGGTAGCCGATCACCGAGCCCAGCCCGGCCCGCTTGAAGATCGGCACCGCCATCACGGCGGCGCCCAGGAACACGGTCGCGGTTTCGAGAAAGGCAGGATCCGCCTCGGTCGCCATGGCTCTCTTTCGATCCGGGAAGGGGACGCGGTAGGGCCCCACCTTAGCCGCAGGAGAAGGCGGGGCACAAACCTCCAGACGCGCCTCCCGGCCCGGCCGGGCCCGGCGATTCGCCCCGCGGGGCGGGGGACGCTCCCCGCGCGGCGACGCAGAGTCCCGCCGATCGGGCCGTTTCACGCCCCTGCGGAAGGGATCCGCCCCGATGTTGCAGATGCGAAGGGCGCGCCGCCTTGCGTCCTTCGCGCGCTCCGCTATAACCCGCGCGGTCCCAGCCGACCTGACCGTTTGACGCCGAAACCCTGCGCGACCCGCGCGGGGGTCAGGCGAACGAGCCCGAGGAACGCCCATATGCCCCGTCGCGACGACATCTCCTCGATCCTGATCATCGGCGCGGGGCCCATCGTGATCGGGCAGGCCTGCGAGTTCGACTACTCCGGCGCCCAGGCCTGCAAGGCGCTGCGGGAAGAGGGCTACCGGGTGATCCTGGTGAACTCGAACCCCGCCACCATCATGACCGACCCGGAGATGGCGGACGCCACCTACATCGAGCCGATCACGACCGAGGTCCTGACCCGCATCATCGCCGAGGAACGCCCCGACGCGCTGCTGCCCACCATGGGCGGCCAGACCGCGCTGAACGCGGCCCTCGCGCTGGACGACGCGGGCGTGCTCGCCGAATACAACGTGGAACTCATCGGCGCGAAGCGCGCGGCCATCGAGATGGCCGAGGATCGCAAGCTGTTCCGCGAGGCGATGGACCGCATCGGCCTCGAGAACCCGGCCGCGACCATCGCCTCCACCATGCAGGAATGCATGGACGCGATCGAGCATGTCGGCCTGCCCGCCATCATCCGCCCCGCCTTCACGCTGGGCGGCACCGGCGGCGGCGTCGCCTACAACCGCGAGGACTACGAGCGGATCTGCAAATCCGGCCTCGACGCGAGCCCCGTGTCCCAGATCCTGATCGACGAGAGCCTGCTGGGCTGGAAGGAATTCGAGATGGAGGTGGTCCGCGACAAGGCGGACAACTGCATCATCATCTGCTCGATCGAGAACGTGGACCCGATGGGCGTCCACACCGGCGACTCGATCACCGTGGCGCCCGCGCTGACCCTGACCGACAAGGAATACCAGCGGATGCGCAACGCATCCCTGGCGGTCCTGCGCGAGATCGGGGTGGAGACCGGCGGCTCCAACGTCCAGTTCGCCCTGCAGCCCGAGACCGGCCGCATGGTGGTGATCGAGATGAACCCGCGCGTGTCGCGGTCCTCGGCGCTGGCCTCCAAGGCGACCGGCTTCCCCATCGCCAAGATCGCGGCGAAGCTGGCGGTGGGCTACACGCTCGACGAGCTCGACAACGACATCACCAAGGTGACGCCGGCGTCCTTCGAGCCGACCATCGACTATGTCGTGACGAAGATCCCGCGGTTCGCGTTTGAAAAATTCCCCGGCGCCAAGCCCGAGCTGACCACCGCGATGAAATCGGTGGGCGAGGTCATGGCCATCGGGCGCAGCTTCGCCGAGTCGGTGCAGAAGGCGCTCGCCTCGATGGAGACCGGCCTCACCGGCTTCGACGAGATCGAGATCCCCGGCGTCGACGACAAGACCGCCGAGCCCGACCGCAAGCGCGCGGTGATCGCGGCGCTGTCGAAGACCACCCCCGACCGGATCCGCATCATCGCCCAGGCGATGCGCGAGGGGCTGAGCCTGGACGAGATCGCCGCCGCCACCGCCTACGACATGTGGTTCCTGGAGCGGATCGCCGAGATCATCGAGACCGAGGCCAGGCTGATCGCCGAGGGCCTGCCCCGCGATCCCGCCGGCCTGCGCGCGCTGAAGATGATGGGCTTCTCCGACGCCCGCCTCGGCAAGCTCGCCAACATGTCCGAGGACGCGGTGCGCCGCATCCGCCACGCCATGGACGTGCGCCCCGTCTTCAAGCGCATCGACACCTGCGCGGCCGAGTTCGAGGCGCAGACCCCCTACATGTATTCGACCTACGAAGCCGACGCGATGGGCTGGGTCGAGTGCGAATCCCGCCCCACCGACCGCAAGAAGGTGGTGATCCTGGGCGGCGGTCCGAACCGGATCGGCCAGGGGATCGAGTTCGACTACTGCTGCTGCCACGCCTGTTTCGCGCTGACCGACGCGGGCTACGAGACCATCATGGTCAACTGCAACCCGGAGACGGTCTCGACCGACTACGACACCTCGGACCGGCTCTACTTCGAGCCGCTGACCGAGGAATCGGTGCTCGAGATCCTGTTCAAGGAGCAGGAGGCCGGAACCCTTCACGGCGTGATCGTGCAGTTCGGCGGCCAGACGCCGCTGAAGCTCGCCCGCGCGCTGGAGGCCAACGACATCCCGATCCTGGGCACCACGCCCGATGCGATCGACCTGGCCGAGGACCGCGAGCGCTTCCAGCAGCTCCTCAACAAGCTGGGCCTCAAGCAGCCCCGCAACGGCATCGCCACCACCGGCGAGCAGGCCCTGCGCATTGCGCAGGAGGTCGGCTACCCGGTCGTGATCCGCCCCTCCTACGTGCTGGGCGGCCGGGCGATGGAGATCGTGCGCGACGACGAGGGGCTGAACCGCTACATCCGCGAGGCGGTGGTGGTCTCGGGCAAGTCGCCGGTGCTGGTCGACAGCTACCTCTCCGGCGCGGTCGAGGTGGACGTCGACGCGCTCTGCGACGGCGAGACCGTGCATGTCGCCGGCGTCATGGAGCATATCGAGGAGGCCGGCGTGCATTCGGGCGACAGCGCCTGCTCGCTGCCCCCCTACACCCTCTCGCGCGAGATGATCGACGAGCTGAAGGCGCAGACCAAGGCGCTGGCGCTCGGCCTGCAGGTCGTCGGCCTGATGAACGTGCAGTTCGCGATCAAGGACGGCGAGATCTACGTGCTGGAGGTCAACCCGCGCGCCTCGCGCACGGTGCCTTTCGTCGCCAAGGCCGTCGGCTCGCCGATCGCGGCGATCGCCGCGCGGGTGATGGCGGGCGAGAAGCTGCCGAGCTTCGATCTCAAGTCCCCCGACATCCCGCGCTTCGCGGTGAAGGAGGCGGTGCTGCCCTTCGCCCGCTTCCCCGGCGTGGACACCCTGCTGGGGCCGGAGATGCGCTCCACCGGCGAGGTGATGGGGCTGGACGTCAGCTTCGACCGGGCCTTCCTGAAGTCCCAGATCGGGGCCGGCACGCTGCTGCCCGACGGCGGCACGGTCTTCGTCTCGGTCCGCGACGCCGACAAGCAGGCGATCCTGGAGCCGGCGAAGACCCTCTCGGAGCTCGGCTTCCACATCCTCGCGACCTTCGGCACCGCCGCTTTCCTGCGCGAGAACGGGGTCGCGGCGGAGACGGTGAAGAAGGTCTACGAGGGCCGTCCCAACATCGTCGACGCGCTGAAGGACGGGCAGGTGGCGCTGGTGATCAACACCACCGAGGGCAGCCAGTCGGTCTCCGACAGCCGCGAGATCCGCTCGGTCTCGCTGTATGGCAAGATCCCCTACTACACCACGGCCGCCGGGGCGCGGGCCGCCGCCCGCGCCATCCGCGACCGTCGGTCCGGGGCGCTCGACGTCGCCCCGCTGCAGCGCTACGCTTCCTGAGCGCGGGGGCCCCGAGGCGGGCCCCCGGTTCCGAGCCCGCCGCGCCCGGATCTCCGGGCGCGGGACCGCGCTCGTGACCTGACCCGTGGCCCTGACCGGAGCGACCTCCCGTGCGTGACGACCTCCCTCCCGAAACCCCGCCCCGCCTTCACATCGTGAAGCTGTGCGTGGGCGCCGAGTCGGTGGAGGATCTGGAGACCTGGCAGCGCGCCCGCGCCGCCGAGGCGCTGGCGACCGGCCGCGACCCGCGCCCGGTCCACGTCACCCGCATGTGGCCGAAGAAGGAGGAGGAGATCACCTCCTCGGGCGGCAGCCTCTACTGGGTGATCAAGGGCGTGATCCTCGCCCGCCAGCGCATCGAGGAGATGCGCGAGGTCGACCGCGGCGACGGCGTGCGCCGCTGCGCGCTGGTGCTGGACCCCGAGATCGTGCGCACCCAGCCCGCCCCCCGCCGCCCCTTCCAGGGCTGGCGCTACCTGGCGCCGGAGGCCGCGCCCGGCGACCTCGACGCCCCTGGCGCTCCCGCGGCGGACCTGCCGCCCGAGCTCGCCCGCGCGCTGTCGGACCTGGGCGTGCGATGACCACCGCGGACCCGATCCTCGCCGCCGCCCTGACGCCGCTGCGGGAACTGCATCTCGCCGACATGCTGGCCCGCATGGCGCGGGCCATCGACGCCGGCGCGGAGGTGACGCCCGAGCCCTGGCGGCGCGGCCCCGACGGCCGCGTGCTGCGCGACGGCGTGCTGGCGCTCCCCTCCCGCCACGATTTCGAGGCCGAGGAGTCGGGCCGCATCACCCACGCGGTGGTGCACACGCCCCTGCCCCGCGCCCTGACCGTGGCCATGGCGCCGCTGGAGCTGATCGCCGCCCCCGGCCTGTCGCTGCTGGTGACGCCCTTCCGCTGGGAGGACGCGATGCTGGCCATGGAGATCGAGGGCGGCGTGCCCGACCTGACCCCGCTGCGCCGCTGGTTCCTGGAGTTCTCCCAGCCCGGCACGGAGCAGATGGAGACCGAGGACCTGCTCGGCGTGGTCCATTCGATGTCGGACCCCGAGCCGCTGCCCGCGGGCATCGCCCTGCGGATCGACTTCGGCTCCGCGCCCATCGCGGCGGTCGCCGAGCTCGCCGAGGCCGCCGCCCAGGCCGGCGCCCGCCACGCGCGGCTGGGGTCGTTCGAAGGGCTCTGACGGCCCCTGCCTCGCCGTATCCCGAAAGCCGAAGCAGACCCCGGCGACCGCGGGCCCCGGACCTGATCCGGGGCCTCTCGCAGGCCGCCGCGAAGCGCCCTCGCCGGAGAGCGGCGCCCGGGCCGGCGAGCGTCGCGCGGCCGGCCGCGGGAGGCCCCGGATCGGGTCCGGGGCGCGCTTGGGACCGGCCTCGCGCCCGGGCCTCAGCCGTCCAGCGGGTTGCGCGCCTCGCCCAGGGGGACGTTGTCGATCAGGCGCAGGTCGCCCAGCGCGATCGCCGCGAAGATGCGGGCCGGGCGGTCGCCGGCGGGGTCGTCGACCTCGGCCAGGGTCTCGGCGTCGCGCAGGTCGAGGTATTCGACCTCCGCGCCCGCGTCCGCCAGCGCGTCGGCGGCGGCGTCCAGCGTCGCGTCCACGTCCCCGCCGGCGTCGATCGCGGCGGCGGCGCGCTTGAGCTCCCGCCACAGGCGCACGGCGGCGGCGCGGTCCTCGCCGGCGAGGTCCTGCGCGCCCTCGGCCCAGGCGACGCCGTCCATGTCGCGCTCGGTCGGGGCCGAGCGCACCTCGGTCGGCAGGTCCAGGTCGATGGCCAGCCGGCGCAGGATCGCCAGGCGCTGCCAGTCGCGCTCGCCCAGCACCGCCACGTCGGCCTGCGCCTGGCTGAGCAGGCGGGTGAAGGCCAGCGCGAACCCCTCGAACCGCTCCGGCCGCTCCTCGCCGCAGAGCACGTCGGTCAGCCCGCGCAGGTGGATCTCGACCACCGGGGCGGCCGGGAACAGGCTCTCGGCCGAGGGCAGATAGACGGCGTCGGCGCCGGCTTCCTCGACCCGTTCGGCGGCTTCGAGCTCGTCGAAGTCCTCCTCGCCCGCGCCGGGCTCCGGCCGGCCCCGGGCCCGGCCGTCGCACCAGCGGGCCACGACCGCCAGCACGCGGTCGGCCTCGCCGCGGGCCGCGCGGATCAGGGCCAGGTGGCCTTCATGGAGGGAGCGGCCGACCGGAACCACGGCGACGGTTTCGCCGAAGGCGCGCCAGGATCGGATACGGGAACGCAGCTGGGGGGTCGATCGAAGGATCGGCAGGCCTTGCATGCGAAGAAGCACCTCGAGGTGAAGGAAAAACGTGCCGGAAGGCGGAATGGAGCGCCATCCGCCGGAAGACAGCGATCGATATCACGTCGCTGGAATGTGACGCTATTGTGGCTGAGCGACCGATGCAAGCGCGGGCACGTCGAGCCTTGACGCAAGGGCATCAAGGGTCTTTACCTGCGCGGAAGCCTTCGGCGCCGTCAGCGACAGGCACAGCTGCGCCTGGCTGCGCAGGATCACCCCGTCGACGAGCGGCCGCAGCCGGTTCGCCGTCAGCGTCGCCCCCGAGGAGGTGATGTCGGCGATCGCCTCGGCGGTTCCCTGGCGCACCACGCCCTCGGTCGCGCCCTGGCTGTCGACCAGCAGGCAGTCCGCCACCCCGTTGGCGCGCAGGAAGCGGCGCACCAGCAGGTGATACTTGGTGGCGATGCGCAGCGGCCGGCCGAGCTGCGCGCGCAGCCGCCCCGCCACGGCGTCGAGGTCGTCCATGGTCTCGACGTCGGCCCAGGCGTCCGGCACGGCGAGGATCAGGTCGGCGTGCCCGAAGCCCATCGGCGTCAGCAGGCGCACGGCGGCGTCGGCGTCGGGGATCTTCTCGCGCACCATGTCCTCGCCGGTGACGCCGAGGTGGATGCGCCCCGCCGCCAGCTCCCGCGGGATCTCGCCGGCGGACAGCAGCGCGAGGTCCACGCCCTCGATCCCCTCGATGCGCCCGGCGTATTCGCGGTCGCTGTCGGAGCGGACCACGTTCAGGCCGCGGTCGGCGAACCAGGCGCGGGCGCTGTCCATCAGCCGGCCCTTGGAGGGCAGGCCGAGGACGATGCGGTCCGAAGACGACTGGGCGGGGGTCATGCCGCGCCTCCCGCAGGTCCGGTGGCGGCGATCATCGCCTCGGGCCGCACGATGCCGCCGACCGCCGGCAGGGCCGCGTGGCCCAGCCGCTGGGTCAGCGCGTCGTAGCGCCCGCCGCCGCCCAGCGGCGGCAGCGGCAGGCGGCTTGAAGACCGCGGGGCCGCGAATTCGAAGGTGAAGCCGTCGTAATACTCCAGCCCCCGCCCGAAGGAGGCGTCGAAGGGCAGCGCCGCGGCATCGACGCCACGGGCCTCCAGCGCCTCGAGCCTGCGCGCGAAGCGGTCGAGGGCCGGGGACAGCGCCCCGCCCTCGTCCAGCGCGCGCAGGGCGTCGAGCGCCTGCGCCGACGGTCCGGCGACGGCGAGCACCGCCTCGAGCCAGTCGATCTGGGCCTTCGGCAGGACGATGCGGGCGTCGGCGGCGAGCTCGCGGGCGCGGGCCAGCACGTCCTCGAAGCTGCGGGCGCCGTGGAGGGGGCCCAGCGCGCGGACATGGGCGCGCAGCGCGTCCTCGCCCTGCTCGACGGCCTTGATCAGCGCGGCGCGGGCGGGGGAGGGCGCGGGGCGCTCGCCGAAGGCCTCCAGCACCCGGCGGAACTTGGCGGGGCGCCAGACGTGGCGGCGCAGGGCCTGCTTCCAGCGCTCGGGCGCGGCGAGGCCGGCGATGGCCGCGAAGATGATCGCGAGGTCGCCGGTGCGCGGCTCGGCGACCGTCGCCGCCTCGCCCAGCGCGTCGCGGATCAGGGCGAAGACCTCGGCGTCGGCGGCGACCGCGTCGGGGTCGCCCAGGATCTCGACGCCCGCCTGCAGGTATTCCGTGGGCCGGGTCGAGCCCGGCTCCTGCCGCCGCCAGACCGGGCCGGCGTAGCGGTAGCGCGCCGGGCTGACGCCGCCCTGCAGGTGCAGGCGCAGCACCGGGACGGTGAAGTCGGGGCGCAGCATCAGCTCGCCGTCCACCGGGTCCTGGGTGACGAAGGCGCGGGCGCGGATGTCCTCGCCATAGAGGGTCAGCAGCTCGGCCGAGGGCTGGAGCGTGGCGGGCTCCACCGCCTGGGCGCCGGCGTCGGCGAACAGCGCCTCGATCCGCGCCACCTCGGCGGCCAGACGGTCGAGCCCGTCGCCGATGCGGCCGCCCGGAAGGTAGGCGCGCGACGCGGACATCAGCCGCGGCCCGTCCCGGTCCCGAGGCCGCCGCGGGCGATGATCTCCTGCACGCCCTGCACGAGCTGGGCGCGCGGGATCTCCATCTGCGCGGGCTGGGCTTTCCAGTCCTCGTGGGTCTCGATGTCGGCGGCCAGGCGCGCGCCCAGCGCCAGGTCCTTGAGCTGCACGACGCCGCGGGCGCGCTCGTCCTCGCCCTCGATCACCGCCACGGGGGCGTTGCGGGCGTCGGCGTATTTGAGCTGCTTGCCCATGTTTCCGCCGCCCAGGAACACCTCGGCGCGGATGCCGGCGGCGCGAAGCTCGCGGGCCATGGCCTGGTAGGCGGCCATCTGGGTCTTGTCCATCGCGGTCACCACGACGGGGCCCGCGGTCTCGCCCCCCATCCGCCCCTTGGCGCGCAGGGCGGCGAGCAACCGGTCGACGCCGATCGAGACGCCGGTCGCCGGCACCGCCTGCCCGGTGAAACGCTTCACCAAGTCGTCGTAGCGCCCGCCCCCGGCCACCGAGCCGAACTGGCGCGGGCGGCCCTTCTCGTCGAGGATCTCGAAGGTCAGCTCGGCCTCGTAGACCGGGCCGGTGTAGTAGCCCAGGCCCCGGACCACCGAGGGGTCGATGATCGCGCGGTCGGCGCCGAGGCCGGCGGCGTCCAGAAGCTCGGCGATGGTCTCCAGCTCCTGCACGCCTTCGACGCCGGCGGCGGAGGTCCCCACCAGCTCGCGCAGGCGCATGCAGGTGGCGGCGCCGGTGTCGCGCCTGGCGGCGACGAAGCCCATCACGATCTCGGCCTGCTCGGGCGAGAGGCCGGCGCCCTTGGTGAAGTCGCCCGAGGGGTCCTTGCGCCCCTCGCCCAGCAGCGCCCGCACGCCGGCGTCGCCGAGGCGGTCGAGCTTGTCGATGGCGCGCAGGACGATGCCGCGCTCATGGGCGAATTTCTCGGGGTCCGAGGGGTCGAGGACGCCGGCGGCCTCCATCACCCCGTTGAGGACCTTGCGGTTGTTCAGCCGGATCACGTAGTCGCCGGCGGGGATGCCCGCGGCCTCCAGCGCCTCGGCCAGCATGGCGCAGATCTCGGCGTCGGCGGCGGGGCTCGCGGACCCCACGGTGTCCGCGTCGCACTGGTAGAACTGCCGGAAGCGGCCGGGGCCGGGCTTCTCGTTGCGCCACACCGGGCCCACCGCATAGCGGCGGTAGGGGTTGGGCAGGTCGTTGCGGTGCTGGGCGTAGACGCGCGCCAGCGGCGCGGTCAGGTCGTAGCGCAGCGCCAGCCAGCCCTCGTCCTCGTCGTTCCAGGCGAAGACGCCCTCGTTGGGGCGGTCCACGTCGGGGAGGAATTTTCCAAGCGCCTCGACGGTTTCCACCGCGGAGGACTCCAGCGGCTCGAACCCGTGCGCATGATAGACGTCGGTGATCGCGGCGAGCATCTCGCCGCGCTCGCGCACCTCGGCGCCGAACCAGTCGCGGAACCCGCGCGGAGTCTCGGCCCGGGGCCGGCGCGGTTTCTTGTCCTTGGCCATGGAAATCCCGTCGTCTGCGGACACGGTCGCGGCCCCGCCTGCGGGGCGCAGGCGCTCCCTAGCCGAAGGGGGCCCTCGGGGCAAGGCGAGGCCGGGCGGGTCGGCGCGCCGGGTGCAGGGAGAATCGCGGGCCGCACGGGAAGAATCGCCTGCCGCGTACGCCGCCCGGGGGCCGCGCCCTGCGCCCGCCGGCCCCGGCGCTCCGCCCGCCCGCGCAGCCGGCGGCCCGTTCGCGAAGGCCCGCCCCCCGCCGGCGCGCCGGGCCGCCCCGCTGGCGAACCGCGAACGGGGTTTCGCGAAGCGATCCAGCGGCTTGGCGAAGCCGTTCGCCCGCCTGCGTATTTGCGGTTCCGCACCGGATCGGGACGGTCTCAAGTGGTGAGGCGAAGGGCGACGGCCCGACGCCCGCCCGACACCCCAGGGCGGCTGCGTGAGGATCGGGACCGTTTTTCCCCCTTGTCCCGGTCCGACCGTCCCGCGTCTCGAAGCGGCGAGGCGCAGGGCGGCGAGTGAAGTGGCTTTCCGCCGGCGTGCGTGTGTGGATGCGCCGAAATGCGTTGTGGAGCGTATACGAACGTCGCGTCGCGTAGCGATCCTGATGCGACACCCCAGACGACCAGAGCCGGGCGACCCGCGTCGCCCGGCTTGATTCCCTATCGTCCGACCCGAAGGACGCGGCCCCGCCCGGGGCGCGGAGACGGGACGGACCCAGTTTCGCCCGCCGTCAGGACGGGCCGGCCGGGCGTGGGGACGCCTGGAGGCCCAAGGCGGAGCGGACGGTCGGCCCGGGTCGGCGGCGGGGACGCCGGCCCGGCCGGCGCGATCCCGGGCGTCCGGGGCCGCACGGCCTCGCGGGCAGGCCCTCGCAGGCCGCCCGCAGGAGCGGGGAACCGCCCCTCCCGCACGCCCCGTCCCGAAGACGCAACGCGCCGCCGCCGGCCTCCCGAAGGGCGCCGGGCGCGGCGTGCCGTGGTGACAAGAAACGAGAGACGACGCTGGCGCGCCGCGGCTCAGCCGGCGCGGTCGGCCGAGTCCGCCTCGCCCAGCGCCAGGAAGCGCGGCGCGTCCTTCGACAGCCAGCCGGCGGTGCGCAGGACCTGCATGCGGGTGCGGCTGACGGGAATGCGCTCGCCGTTGGTCAGGACCAGCGTGGCGCGGTCGCCCTCCGGCTCCACCGCGCGCACCGCCCGGCGGGCCACCCAGTGCGAGCGGTGGACCTTCAGCCCCTCCTCCGGCGCGGTCTCGGCGATGGCGTCCGAGAGGCGCATCAGCAGCATCTCCTCGCCATGCTCGGTGGCGACGCCGACGTAGTGGTCGCTCATCGACAGGCGCAGGAGCGCGCCGCGCTTGCGCTGCGGCAGGCGGCGCAGGATGGCGGGCGCCGGCCGGCGGGCGGGGGCGGCGAAGGCGATCACGCCGCCGTCGGCGGGCGGCGCCTCGGCGGAGGGCGCGGGCGACGGGACCGCGGGCGACGGGGCCGCCGGCGGATCCTGCGGCGCGGGCGCGGCGGAGGCGGCGGGCCCGGCCGTCGGCTCCGGGGACCGCGCAGAGTCCGGGGCCGGGCTCTCAGCGGCCGCCACGGGCGTCGGCGCGGCGGGCCGCGGGGCGGCCTGCCGGGCGGAGGCGGCGGGGGCGGCGGAGGCGGAGGCGGCGGAGGCGGAGGCGGCGAAGGCAGGGGCGGGGGCGGGGGCGCCCTCGCCGGTCAGGGCGCCGAAGCCCAGCGGCTGGCCCAGCGCCAGCCGGGTCTTGACCACGATCACCGTGGCCAGCAGGGCGCAGAGCGGGGCGGCCACCGCCGCCTCCGCCAGCCCGAAGTCGCGATGCATCAACGAGGCATGGGCCGGCGCCATCAGCAGCAGCAGCGGCGTGGCCAGCGCCACCCCGGCCAGCAGGCTCGCCAGCGGCCGCGGCCCCAGCCGCGCCTCGGCCAGGCAGACGGTGAAGGTCGTGGCCACCCAGGCCGCCGCCATCCCCGCCCCCCAGAACGCCGCGCGCCCGGCCGGCCCGTAGACCTCGCCGGTGCCCGCCGGGCCGATCGCCGCGAACAGCGCCGCGGTGAGGAAGCAGACCACCCAGAGGCGCGGGCTCGACAGCCCCTTGCGCCAGTCCCGCATCGCCTCTTCGAACCAGTTCATCCTCGACCCCACACCTGCCTGGAGCGCGCCTCGCCTGCCAGTTACGGCCCGCTTTAAGATTTGGTTCATCTCCGATCAAGAAAACGCGATCCGCCGTCGCGCGGTCGAGGGGGATTCCCTCCGGAGCGTTGCGCGGATATCTCTCCGCCCCATGGACGCCTTCCTGAACGTGGAGCGCTCCGCCCTCGGCCGTCGCTGGGTCGGGCCGGGCGCGGAGACAGAGCGGCTCGGCCTCGCCATCGCCCAGCGCCTCGAGGCGCCGGAGATGGTCGGCCGCGTGCTGGCCGCGCGCGGCGTGGCGCCGGAGGCGGCGGCGGCCTATCTCGCCCCCACCCTGCGCGAGCTGATGCCCGACCCCTCGGCGCTGCGCGACATGGATCTCGCGGCCGACCGGCTGGCCCGCGCGGCGCGGGCCGGCGAGACGGTGGGCCTCTTCGGCGACTACGACGTGGACGGCGCCGCCTCGACCGCGCTGCTGGTGCGCTGGCTGCGCGCGATGGGGATCGCGGCGAAGGTCCACATCCCCGACCGGATGACCGAGGGCTACGGCCCCAACGTCCCCGCGATGCGGGCGCTGGCGGCGGAGTGCTCGCTGATCCTGTGCCTCGACTGCGGCACGCTCGCCCACGCGCCGATCGCCGCGGCCGTCGAGGGGGGGGCCGAGGTGCTGGTGATCGACCACCACCTGGGCGGCGAGACCCTGCCCCCGGCGCTCGCCGTGGTGAACCCCAACCGCCAGGACGAGAGCGGCGAGCATGGAGCCCTTTGCGCGGCCGGCGTCGCCTTCCTGCTGCTGGTGGCCGCCAACCGCACGCTGCGCGCGCAGGGCGTGGCCGGGCCGGACCTGATGGGGCTGCTGGACCTGGTGGCGCTGGCGACGGTGGCGGACGTCGCGCCCCTGACCGGGCTGAACCGGGCGCTGGTGCGCCAGGGGCTGAAGGTGATGGCGCGGCGCGACCGGCCGGGGCTCGCGGCGCTGGCGGACGCGGCGAGGCTGGCCTCGGCCCCCGCGGCCTACCACCTGGGCTACGTGCTGGGACCGCGGATCAACGCCGCCGGGCGCATCGGCGCCTCGGAGCTCGGCACGCGGCTGCTCGCCACCGACGACCCGCACGAGGCCGAGGCGCTGGCCGAGCGGCTGGAGGAGCTGAACCGCGAGCGCCGCGAGGTCGAGGCCGGCGTGCTCGACGCGGCCCTGATGCAGGCCGAGGCGCGGGGCGTCGAGGGCCCGCTGGTCTGGGCCGCCGCGCAGGGCTGGCATCCCGGCGTCGCCGGCATCGTCGCCTCCCGCCTGAAGGAGCGGTTCGACCGCCCCGCCGTGGTCGTGGCGCTGGCGGGCGAGCAGGGCTCCGGCTCCTGCCGCTCGGTCCCCGGGGTGGATATCGGCGCCGACGTGGCGGCGCTGGCGGCGGAGGGGCTGATCGTGAAGGGCGGCGGGCACCGCATGGCCGCGGGCCTGACGGTGCGGACCGAGAGCCTGGAGCCCGCCATGGCCCGCCTCGCCGAGCGCCTGGCCCGCCAGGGCGCCGGCCGGAGCGGCCCGCAGGACCTGCGCCTCGACGGCGCGCTCTCGCCCGGCGGCGCGACCCCCGACCTGGTGGAGATGCTGGAGGCCGCGGGCCCCTACGGCGCCGCCTCCCCCGCGCCGCGCTTCGCGATCGCGGGCGTGCGGGCGGGCTATGTGAAGCCGATGGGCGAGGGTCACCTGCGGATGCGCCTGCAGGGCGCGGGCGGCTCGATCGACGCGGTGGCCTTCCGGGTGGCCGACACCCCCCTGCACGCGGCCCTGGCGCAGAGCGCCGGCGCCGTCCTGCACGTCGCCGGCCGGCTGGAGACCGACGACTGGGGCGGCCGCCGCCGCGCCCGCCTGCGCATCGAGGACGCCGCCCCGGCGCGCTGAGCGCCCCGCCGAGATCCCAAGCCGATATCCCCGTCGAGATCCCTGTGGGGCCGCCGCTCCGCCTCTTGCCCGCGCAGGTCCTCCGCTTCGCCGGGGGGGCCCGAGCTGCGCCGTCCGGCCTCGGCCCCGACCGCGTCGGGCGACGTCGCCCGCCCCGCGACGCCGCGCCTCTCCCCCGGCGACGAAACTCGTGCCCGTCTCGGCTCCGCCCCCTCTTGCCATCCCTCCGCGCCCCCATTACAGACGCCCCCGGAGCGCCCTTCGTCTAGCGGTCTAGGACGCCGCCCTTTCACGGCGGAAACACGGGTTCGAGTCCCGTAGGGCGTACCACTCCAAGATTTTTTATATTTTTCAGCGAGTTGCGCGTGAGCGACTGCGCAAACCGGCAGAAATGTGTGGCAACTTGTATGGCAGCTTGTCCCACTGAGGGAATCTTCGGCTGGAGCCGCTCAAGGCCGACAGGAGGGGGGGATATCTCGACACCCTCGAAGGGCCCCTAGGAATCTTACCGCCCCCCCCCCGTCCGAACCGCCGCCCGGCGCGACGCCTTGGGATGGAAGGAGACGAAGGCTCGTCCTCGACGACCTTCAGGACGACTGGCACAAGATCCTGTGACGACAGGGAAATTCCGAGAGGGCATATTTATGTCGTAGCCGGGGGCGCAGCCCCCCTCCCCCGGTTCAATCCACAGATTGAACCCCCTTAGGATTCTGTAGGATACGATAGGGTCCTGTAGGATATCCTTAGGATTCCTGGGGTTTCTTAAGACCTCTTTACCCAACCCCACCCCAACCCCCTCCCCTCTTCCCCTCTATGGTCCCTGAGGATTCCTAGGGATCTATCCTAAGGTCTCTATGGTCACTCCCTAGGATCCCTCAGGGGTCATAGGATCCTTCCAAAGCCCCTCATAAGGATCCTAGGTAGAGCCGCGGCCTTTCCTCGGCCCCTTCTTCGGCTTCTTCCGATAGTCCCCGTCGGGCACACCCCTCTGCCACCGCGTGAGAAGCCCGTGTGTCGCCCTCCAGAACTGCCATGACTCAGACCCTACGTCGTGTCTGTCGGCTCTCTGGGCGGCTTAGAGGCACAGAGAGCGACACGGATGCGCCAAGCAAGGCCAACACCCGGTGCGGCCCCAAGGCGGTCGGGTCGAGGGTATCGCCCGAGAGACTCTGAGAGCCCCCAGAAGCGGAGCCTTGGATTTTTTGCACCCGACCACCTGAGATTCCGACATGGCCGGTCAGTGAGTCGCTCAGGGTCTCTCAGGGGATTCCCGTGCGGCGGCGAGCGGCTCTGTCGCCCCATTTCGAAAGGGCATGTCCGTAAGCCGTGTTGGTCCGCTGTACGGACCTCTCGGCCCTGACCTGCCGGTCACGCCAAGCACAGAGGATGGCTGACCCTAACCCTGAGCTGACCTCTAAGCCAAACGCCACAAACCGCCGCCCCTTTCTGCGGATCTCGATCGCAGTTGGAGTGTCTGATGTAACGATCAGGGTCGCTGATCTGCACCTCAGGCGCTTAGCCGAGAAACGGCCAGTTACTCTACCAATATCACCTGCAGCACTTTTCTGCCGACCATCGGGATGCCATGGTGCCGACAACCTTTAAGGCCGAGAGCGCGAGGCCGCTCAGAATGTGTGAGTCTTCATTGGGAAACGAGGTGGAAATTCCGTGCGTAGCGAAATAAATGTAGGAAATGCCGAAATGATGAGGCATTCCATCTCAGCAACTCTTTTCATATTGTCCACATCGGCCGCCACGGGCGCCATGGCCCAGGATGCGGCCATTGCTGCGGCGCCGAAGCTTTATTCATTTGATATCTTTTCACTGCTTTCGTTTGGCCTAACAATTACTGCACTACTTCTGTCTTTTTTCATGGCTTGGCTGTCTTGGCAATTCTACGCAAAGTCTGTTGATGCAAGTGAAAAGACACATGAGACGGTCACTAAGATTGAGGCACTCGTGGGTGGCGTACAGAGTAATATCTCAGAGATTGTAAATCGAGCTGTAACACATTGGGTTGAGGGGAAGGAATCATCGGACCTCGGAGAGGCAAGCCAAGATTTAATGAGCAAGTTTGGCGAGCTAGAAGAGGCAATAAAAGCAGGAAGTTCAATTGATCAGAATGAATTATTGAAAGACATTAAAGACCTGCGCGCACAGATGGAGGCATTGAGCCGAACATCTCGCGAAATGCAGATTAAGACAATCTTTCCGCGATATGGATCAGAGAGGAAAGTGGTTGAAGCCGAACAAGAGATAACCTCGAGCGATGGGTCTTCTCAAACAGGCATTCTGCGCGTAAAAATTCTACATCCGACAAAAATTGCCACGGCCACCCTTCGATTTGATCCGGCGTTCGCACACCCCCCGAAAGTGACAGCTGAATTGGTGGCTTCACCTTCGGAGGATATGTCCACGATTTCCGCAAAGCCCGGCTCTCCATCTAAGGGAGCCTGCAACTTCCACATCAATAGCAAATCCGAACTGCCAAAGGGTGAGTATACGTTCGAGTTCAAGGCCGTTTCTGCTCAATAAAAAAGTAAAGTCAGGCATTCGCAGTGTCGGTTTCTCCGCCATCACATGGACCAGCGCGGCGGAGCTACCTTCCCATTGCGATGCCGGCCAGTCCGAACAAGGGGGCACCACGTGCGTCCGCTTGTTTACGCATCGCTTGCATTCATCCGTAAGCGCCCGGTCTCACTGCCCTGCCTGACATAGAGACGGTTCGATAGTGTCCACCACGGGATAGTGGACACTATGAGGCCCTGATGGCGCGTCGGACGAAGCGGCTTTGGACAGACGAGGAGAAGCGTTCGATCTGTTTGCAGACGACGGCCCCCGGCGTGTCGGTTGCGCGGGTGGCGCGGCGTTACGCGATGAACGCCAACCTGATCTTCAAATGGTTGCGCGACCCGCGCTATGCGCCGGAGCCCCCGGCAGAGCCGGATGCTGCTTGTTTCCTTCCTGTCGAGATCGTCGATCAGCCTATGCATGACGATGGCAAAGCCGCCGCCGATCCC
>NZ_FOQH01000027.1 GCF_900113695.1 Albimonas pacifica
AGCCATGCGCGCCGCACACATCCACGACACCCGGCAGCGAAGACGGCGCCGGGTCATCGCATCGCGCGAAAAACTTGACAAACGAACATGAGAGGAACCGGAAACTGCCTCGGGCTGGACCCCGGCCGGACCCTCTCTGGATACCGGGGTCCAGTGGGCCTCAACGCAAAGGGGAGAGCGAGCTTTCCAGCGCACTCTCCCCATCTTGCCTTCGGGATAGCACGATCATGTTGCAGATGTCGAAGGAAAAAGTGTTGCAACACATTGGAGTCACTGCGCATTCAGGCGCGCAGCGATCTTGGTCAGCGCCAGCTGCCAGCGACGCCAGGCGGTGGTGCGGTCGCAGCCGAGCTCGCCGCTGATCTGCTTCCACGGCACGCGGGCGGCGCGCGACCAGACCAGCTTGCGCTCCGCCTCCTCGATCCACAGCACCCAGTCGAAGGTCTGCTCGAGCCGGGTGATCGCGGCGGCCGAGGGCCAGACCCGCATCGGCTGGGGTTCCATCGCCGCGATCTCACGGCTGGTCCGCACGATGTCGGGCCAGGTGTTGAAGTAGCCCTGCGCCTTCACCGGCGGCAGCTTGCGCAGGGTGCGGAACGCCTCCTCGAAATGGTCGGCGACGCAGTCGGCGGTCCAGTCGCGATCAGCCATGGCGCGCCTCCCTGTCGGAAGGGCGCGGGCCGTAGAGCTTCTCGCCCAGCTGGCGGACCAGTTCACGCTCGGGCCAGGTGAGGCGGTCGTCATCGGCGGAGACCGCGAGGACGCCCTGTTCCTGCCAGCCCTCGCGCTTGACCTGCTCGGGATCCCGGCGCCGACCGCCGTAGCCGTGGGGATGCCATCTCATGCGACACCTCCCTTCGTCTCGATCGCCCAGAGCAGCAGCGCGATGGCGTCGGCCTCGTTGTCATCGGCCGGGCTGAAGCCGCGGGCGCGGACGGCGGCGACCATCGCGGCCTTGTCGGCGTTGCCCTTGCCAGCGGCGTGGCGCTTGATCGTGCCGACCGGGACGCCCTCGTAGGGCACGCCGCGCAGCTCGGCCCATGCAGTCAGCGTGGCCATGAGCCCGCCGTAGATGTGGCTCGCGTCGGTGCCCGCGTGGCGGCGGACTTCCTCGAACCAGATCGCGGCGACTGGACCGGACAGCCGGTCGACCTCGGTCAGCCAGTTGGTGAAGCGCAGGTAGCGCATGCCGCCACCGTCGAAGCGGCCGGGGCGCAGCGAGACGGTGCCGCTGGTGATCAGGCCGTCATGGCCGCGGATCGCCCACCCGGTCGAGGTGCCGAGGTCGAGCGCGAGGATGCAGCGGTTGCGGGGCGTGTCGAGCGGCAGCGATTCAAACCTTGCGCCGTCGCAATTCGGGATCAGAGTCGGCTGAGCCATGGTGGGTCTCCTTTGCCGGTGGCCTGTGGTGGTGGAAGACGACGGCGGTCTGGTGCTTGGCGGTACGGGGCCGCCGTCGTCGGATCGGGAAGCACAACAGACCGTCACGGCGGCGCGCGCGGCTGACCCGGACGTATGGGAGGAGTGGCCAACCCTGTGGGGTGGCCCTCCCATACGTAGTATGGGGGTTTGACACCTAACTGTTCCGAGGAGGGCAAGTGGCTGAAATCATTGCGGAATAAGACTTCATGAAGTCTTCGGGCATGAGTTTGGGACCTAACTCTTATTTGCCCGTAACCCGTTGATTTCGTTGAGTGCACAGTTGGCGCTGTCATATGAGTCAGGCCTCACTCATATGAGTGAGGTCGTCTTCGAGCCCCTCCGGGTAGACCCAGACGGCGGGGTTTTCGACCTGCAGGCAGAGCCCGGACTGGGGGCATTTGAAGTGGCTGGGCAGGACCGGACGGGCGGTTGTGGTGACCTCGCCGGTGGCCGGATCGACATGATCGGCGGGCGCGCCGAACTGCATGCCCTCGACGCAGAGATAGCCGAACCGCGACCGGGTGACGGGGAAGCCGAACCCCGAGGGGTCGCGCAGGAACTTCACGAAGCCCTTGGTCGCCAGCACGCTGAGGCGTTCACGGATCGTGTGCTTGCTGCCCAGACCGCCCCGGTTCTCGAAGGTCTCGGCGAACTGCATGGCGGTGTAGAGGCGCTCGCTCGCCGCCTCATCCAGCAGCATGCCGAGGATGACATCGTGCTTGCGCAGCCGCTCGGCATCGAGTTTGGCCCCGACCTCCTTGCGCACCAGGCGCTCGTTCAGCGGGTTCAGCTCGACCCACTCGCCCTTCACCTTGTCGATCAGCTTCCCCGGCAACGCGGGGCCGTTCCGCAGTTCGATTTCCAGCCTGCGGACGCTGCTGTCCTCGTCGGGCCGGTGCATGAGCAGCCCCGAGGTGTAGAAGCCGCGCAGCGCGCTGGCGCCGGAGAGCGCGAGGAAGGGATCGTCCTTGACCTGATGCTTGCTGGCCTTGCGGGTATGGTGGGCGAGGATGACGCCCGTGTCCGGATTGACCGCCTCGCGCAGGAGCTCGACCCGGTCCTTCAGGAAGAACATCATGGCGGTGTTGTCGTTTTCGCCGCCGCCCTCGGGGCCACCGTCGAAGAGGTTGCGGATCGGGTCGATGACGATGATGTCGGGCGGCGCGTCGGAGAATGCGGCCCGGATTGCCTCGGCCACGCGGGCGACACCCTCCGCGTCGAGCAGCAGCTTCAGTTTCGGGGTGGCCACGAAGGTGTTGCGCGCGGCGACGATCACGGCGGCGGGCAGCGCGATCTGCTGCATGCGCTCGCGCAGGTAGTGATACTGGATCTCCGCCTGCAGATAGAACACGCGCAGCGGCCGGGGCGGCGTGAAGCCGAGGAACGGCACGCCCGCCGCCATGTGCACGAGCCAAGAGATCAGGAAGTCGCTCTTGCCGACCTTGGGCGCGCCGCCCAGCACCAGGAGCCCGCCCGGCGTCAGCACGCGCGGCCCGATGATGTCCTCGGGCATCGGGCTCGTGTCGTCGAGCAGCGCGCCAAGGCTGAAAGTCGGCAACGGGCTGGCCGGGGCACCCGCGTGGGCCGCGCGCAGGAGCGGCGGACCGTTGCGCTTCACATGCAGCTCCCAGAGCCGTTCGGACTCGGCCATCAGCCGATCGAGCGGCCAGGACGGGCGCAGCATGGCGGCGTTGTAGCCGCAGATCGCCTCCCAGCCCGCGAACGGGTCGAGGCGGCCCTCGTGCACCAGACGAACGTAATGGCCGATGGCGGCGCTGGCCCCCTGGAACCGGGACCAGTCGTCCACCGCGCCTTCGCGCACCGGCGTGGTGAGCACAGCGTCGATGCCGGGCTTCGCGGTCGGCGCGGCAACGTCGCTGGCGAAGCCCACGCCGGGCAGCGGCGGCATCTCGGCGACCTTTTCCGCGAAATCGGCAAGATCCACTTCGACCGAGCGATGCTCGCGGATCTGCACGAGGCGTTGATGGCCGTGCTTGTGATAGACGGTGCCTGGCACCCGGATCGGCTGGTGCGCGGAGCGGAAATGCGTGTCGCCGCCGACCTTCACCGCGATCTCGCCCCGCAGGCGACAGAGGGTGGCCAGGTCGTCGCCTTCGGCGGGCTCGGTCAGTTTCCACCAGACATGGAGCTTGGCCGCGCCCTCGGGCGTCCGCCCACCGCTCTCGATGATCAGCGTGGGCGTGCCGAGGTGGCGGGTGACATGGTCCAGCTTGGCCGGGATGTCGCCTGCGTCGAGATCGACGACGATGGCCTGCATCTGCAGCACATCGGCGGCGCGGGCCTGGCCCTGTTCCTCGACCGTGCCGGGAATGACATAGACGGCGGCGCCTTCGCGGTTCGCCCATCCGGCGAAGGTTGCGAGTTTCTCGGGCGCAGTGTCGTCGGCCGGGATCCAGATGTTGTGCGGCTTGCCGTCCCGGCCCTGACCCTTGTCGACGAAGCCGCGGAGCGGGATCAGCCCCTCGCACCAGCTGAACACGGTGTCGAGGAAGACGGCGATCTGCTCGGGGTCGGGGTCGCAGCCGAAGGGGTTCTCGGACGGAGGCCCGTCGTTGAAGTCCATCCACGGGTTGAAATGCAGGACGCCGTCGTCGCTCATGCGGGAAGCCCCCAGCAGCGCTCGGTCCACGGGCAGAAGCGGCATTCGAAGAAGTCGGGCGTGGTGGCGACGCGCGGCAGAAGCTCGCCTGCGTCGGACGCTTGCAGGATCCGCACGCCCCGGTCGGACATGCGCTGCGCGAGATCGGCGTCGAAGGGCACCAGTTCGTGGTGCATCTCGGCCGTGTCCTTGTTGATCGCGGTGAAGAGCGCGGGCGCGGCGCTTATGCCGGGCACGCTGGTTTCCATGTAGGCCTGATAGACCGCGATCTGGGCGGCGTAGACCGGCTTCGACTTGGTCACGCCGTCCTTGACGCAGGCGCGCCAGTTCTTGGCGTTCATGGTCTTGCATTCCCACAGTGCGGGAACGGCCAGACCGAAACCCTCGGGCCCGGCGGCGATGATACCGTCGACATGGCCGCGGATGCGCCCGCCCGCGACGGAAAAGCCGAACTGGCCGCCATCGGGCCGGTTGCCCTTCCGGGTGTAGAGATCAAACCCCGCGCCGCGCAGCCAGGCGACGGCCAGATCCTCGAGGGCGTGGCCGATGCCGAAGATCCGCAGCGACTGGCCGCTGAAGTCCTGGCCCTCGTCCTTCGGCGTCGCCGTGAACTCGAACTGGAGGGCGCGCTCGCAGGCATGGCCGAGGCGCGAGCCGCCCAGATAGTCGCGGGGCGGCCGCATGGCCTGATCGGCGGTGAGCGCCTGATCGACGGCGGCGTTGACCCGGTCAGCGAAGCTGGGGCGGCGGTTATAGTCCAGCATGCTGTCCTCCCTCGTAGCTGCGGTGGGCGAGCCCGTGGCAGGTCGAGCAGAGCCATTCGACCGAGAGCGGCGCGTCATAGTCGTGGTGATGCGCTTCGAGGTCGGTCACGCAGCCACATCGCTGACACCAGACCGGCACGACGATCCGACAAGCCTTGACGGCACGCCTGACGATGCTGTGGGCCCGATATTTCTCGGCGTGGCGCAGGCGATAGCGACGCTGCGCCTCCCGATGCTTCTCGGGATTGCGGAAGTTCTGCGCATAGGCGCGCTGGTATTCCCGGCGGCAATCCCGGCACCAGGTCTGCCGACCATCGGGACTGAGCCGGCGGCGTCCGAACTCGCAGACGTCCTTCTTGACGCCGCATTTCGTGCAGAGCTTGGTCAAAACGGCACCTCTGGCGTCTGCGCCCGGGCGATGTCGGACATGGCCTCGCGGAAGCCCTCGACGGCTTCCTCGATCAGCGCGCGCACCTGCGCCTCGGTCAGGTCGGCAAGCGGGGTGGCCCAGCCGATCTCGTCCATCAGCAGCGCCACGCGCTTCATGGTGGCGGTGATCGCGGCGCGCTCTTCCTCGGTCAGGTCAACCATGGCGAAACGCTCCCGCGCCAAGTGCGTCCAGAAGGACTGGCAGGGCATCGAGCAGAACCAGACCGAGGGCCGGCGCCGCTTCGACCGGTGCGGATCGAACCAGCCAAAGCCACGGGTGGGTTGCCGGCAGACAGCACAGAGCGTCCCACGCGGATGCCAGAGCCGCCGCCGGTCCGCGGCCGTGATGGGGGTGGATGTGGACATGGGTCATGCCGCCCTCCGTTCGGGCCGGGTGGCCGTGTCGATCAGCTGGCGGATGGCGCGCTTGTTGAAGCCGAAGGTCATCAGCGCGGAGGCGCGGTAGCGCGTCAGCCCGAAGTCGTGCCGGCACTCGGGCGGCAGGTACTGAAGCTGCTTTTCCGTGGGCGGCTGGCGCAGCCAGGAGCGGGTCTTGAAGGCGCTTTCGTCGGTCTCGTGGGTGTTCAGCCAGTCGTCCGCCTGCGCGAGGCAGACCGTGCGTTCGCCCACGCCCAGCAGATGCGGGCGCTCGCCCTTCGCCCCGCCGATGGCGTACCAGACCCCGTCCAGCCAGAAGATGCCGCCCCAGGCGGCGAAGCCCGTGGCCATCAGCGCGTCGTCCGTGCCGTAGAGGTCGACCCACGCGAAGCTGGACCGCTTCAGCAGGTCGATCTCGGTCATCATGAAGCCCGAGAGCGGCGCGGCGGCCCCGCCTTCGCCCGCATCCAGATCCTCGCGCGGGAACGCCTCACCGCAGAGCGGGCATTCTGTGGCGGCCAGCGGAATCTCCGCCTCGCAGGCCGTGCAGGTCTTCGTCGGCGCATCGCCGGTCTCGGTCTTGCCGTCCAGATCGACATCCTGTTCCAGCGTGCCGTGGATCGTAAGCGTCCGGCCTCGCCGCTCTGCCGGGTCTGCTGAAGTGTCGATAGTGTCCATGAAGGGATGATGGACACGATCGGAGGCGTTTTTGGGCAAGCGGGGCCGGCGTCGGATCTGGACGGACGACGAGAAGCGGATGATCTGCGCGCAGACGCGGCTGGCCGGGGTTTCGGTGAGCCAGGTTGCGCGGCGCTACGACGTGAACACCAATCTGGTCTTCACCTGGCTTCGCGATCCGCGCTTCGCCGGGACGGCGGAGGATGAGACCCCGTCGTTCCTGCCGGTCGAGGTCGTCGGGGCTGCGCCGGCGCCAGCGGTCAGGGCGGCGGCCGAAGGTCGGGTCG
>NZ_FOQH01000035.1 GCF_900113695.1 Albimonas pacifica
GACACCCTCGCCCGCATCCCGGACTGCAAGATCAACAGGATCGGAGATCTGCTCCCCTGGAATTACGCCAGATAGCGGTCAGGCCGGACGCTTACTATGTCGCGCCGGACGGGCGTGAAGGTGACAACGATCCGCTACTACGAAAGCCGGGGCCTGATACCGTCACCGGCGCGGACAACAGGTGGGCAGAGGCGCTACGATGAAGCGGCGCTCGAACGGCTGGCCTTCCTGCGCCACGCACGGGAACTGGGCTTCGGTCTCGATGATATCGCCGATCTGATGGCCTTGGCAGAAGCCCCGTCAGAGGATTGCGCACCTGCCCATGAGATCGCACGCAAGCAGCTCGCGGCGGTGGACCGGCGCATGATCATTCTCGCGCAGCTTCGGGAAGAGCTGGTTCGGATGGCTGACGCGGATGATCCCGGCCATGCGGGGAAGTGTCGCGTCATCGAGGTTCTGGGGGATCACCGGCTCTGTATTGGTGCGCACGAAGCGTCGGGTGCCGCCCCAAGTTTTTCCGCTCCCTAAACCGTTATTTTATTTTGATAAATGACAAAACTAAACCGTTTTTGGCACCGGCGATAACCACCATTTTGGATGACTTCCAATGCCCTTACAGCGGAAATCAGGGCGGGTCTCATGACAGTGCACGCCACGATGAAACCGCTGGAGATGTCTGCGGGGTCGCGCCCGAAAACGTCGCCATGTTCATCGAACTCTCCCCCTCTGCCAATTCTGCACCCAAGCAGGCCTGAAGCGCGTTCGTTCCATCAGGTAAGGGCTCCCGAGGCTGACTTCGCATGCTGCCCATGAGCCGTTTCGACAAGCGAATGATGCCCTCCTTGTCGGGGTGCGAACCAGCGGTGCAGGGCGGGCATTACGAGCAGCGTCAGCACGGTTGATGAAACCAGCCCCCCGGTCACCACCGTGGCGAGCGGGCGCTGCACCTCGGCACCGACGCCGGTGGCGAAGAGCAATGGTGCCAGCCCCAGCGCCGTCGTCATGGCGGTCATCAGGACCGGGCGCGCGCGCAGCCCTGCGGCTTCGATGGCCAAAGCGTCCAGATCGCGCCCGGCACGCGCGAAGTCATCCATGAAACTGATCAACACCATGCCGTTGCCCAATGCGATGCCGAACAACGCGATAAACCCGACCGTGGCGGGAACCGACACCGGCAATCCTGCAAACCAGAGCGCCAGCGCGCCGCCGGTCAGCGCCAGGGGGATGTTCAACAAGATGAGGATCGCTGATTTCAGCCTTCCGAAAGTCACCAGAAGGATCAGCAGGACGATGCCCAGCGTGATCGGAATGACCACGGCAAAGCGGGCGTTCGCCTGTTGCTGAAGCTCGAACTGACCGCCCCAGACCAGACGATACCCGGGCGGCAGCTCCAGTTGAGCGTCAGTCAACTTCTGCGCTTCGGCAACGAAAGATCCGATATCGCGGCCGCGCACGTTGGACTGGACCGTGATAAAGCGTTCGCCATCCTCGCGTGTGATCTGGCGCGGACCGATTACTGTTCCGATATTGGCAACCGTCTCCAGCGGCACCCGCGCTCCGGAGGGCGATTCCAGCACGATACGGCTGATCGCCTCGGGTGTGTCGCGGCTATCTTCGTCAAAACGAACCATGATCGGAAACTGTCGCACACCCTCGAACAGGGATCCGGCCTCGGCACCGCCTACGGCTGCACGCAGCGCATCCAGCGCATCCTCGACATCAAGCCCGTAGCGGCCAAGGGCTGACCGGTCCACAGTCACCACAAGCTGCGGGGCACCGGTAATTTGGTCGGCCTGCACCTCGGCTGCTCCTTCGACCTGTTGCAGCAGCGATTGCAGCACCT
Source organism: Albimonas pacifica (assembly GCF_900113695.1). GTDB lineage: Bacteria > Pseudomonadota > Alphaproteobacteria > Rhodobacterales > Rhodobacteraceae > Albimonas > Albimonas pacifica. Next base: position 1,844 of record NZ_FOQH01000035.1, read on the forward strand.
GTGATCGCTGCAACAGGATTTCGGAATCCGGTCCGAAAATCTTGACGGCCAGTTCGGCACGCGTGCCGGTCAGCAATTCGTCGACGGACATCGCGATGGGTTGGCCGATATTCACCACAATCCCCGGATAGGATTCCAGGTCTTCCGAAATCGCGGTGCGCAGTCCTTCCGCAGACAGTCCAGGGCGCCACTGCTCGACCGGGTTCAACTCGACAAAGGCTTCCGCGCTATTGGTCGGGTCGGCATGTGCGCCGACTTCTCCCCGCCCGATACGGGTCACAATGGACTTGATTTCAGGGAAGTTCTTCAGCAGTCGCTTTTCTACCCGCGTTGTGGTTGCCATCGCTTCGGTGAGCGAAATCGAGGGTGCCATGGTCAGCCGCATCAGAATGTCGCCTTCCTCGAGCGATGGCGTAAATTCGGAGCCAAGCCGCGATCCCGCGAAACCGCCTGCAGCCAACAGCACACCACACAGGACGATCGCGAAAAAACGGTTGCGGACAAAGAACCCTGCTGTGCCGCTGATCATGGATGCAACACGTCCGGGCTGGTCCGGAGCTTTCTTGGTGGATCGGCGCATCACGAAAAAGGCCATTGAAGGCGCAATCAGGGCTGCATAGAAAAGCGATCCTGTCATGGCGAGTGCTGCCGCAGCGGCCAGGGGTCGGAATGTCTTGCCTTCGACGCCCTGCAAGGAAAAAAGTGGCAGGAAGACAACGATAACCACGGCAACCGCTGCGACCAGGGGCGCGATCACCTCAGCAGTAGAGCGGGCAACCAGCCAGCGCGGATCTTCCGACCCGTCGTCCTCCTGAAAGCCGCGGTCCACATTTTCGGAGATGACAATGGCACCGTCCACCATCATCCCGATGGCGATAGCGACGCCACCCAAAGACATCAGATTGGCGCTGATGCCGAGCATGTGCATGGCGATAAAGGCAAACCCTACCGAGAACGGTATCGACAGCACGACAACCAGGCTTGGACGCCATCCTCCGAGAAAGACGAATACCACCAACCCCACAAGCAATGCGCCCTGCCACAATGCCGTGGTCACAGTTGCGGCCGCCTTGTTTACCAGTGTCCCCTGATCGTAGTAGGGGACTGCCTGCACGCCCTCCGGCAGGCTGGCGTTGATTTCCTGAAAGCGCTGCTGCACCCGTGCGATCACATCGGATGTATTGGTGCCATAGAGCTTCAAAACCAGACCCGCAACGACCTCCCCCTCGCCGTTTGCGGTTGCAAGTCCCTGACGGACACCCCCGCCCACGGTGATATGGCCAAGGTCGCGCACACGCACGGTGCGTCCGTGTTCAACGGTAACGACAATCTCAGCGAGGTCTTCGATCGTTCGGGCAAGCCCGACCCCGCGTACCGTGTATTGTTCGGACCCTATTTCGAGAAATTGCGCGCCTTCTGTCTTGTTTCCACGCCCCAGCGCGCTGATCACATCGGCAATCTGGATATCATAGGCGAGCAACGCATCGGGATCGAGCCTGACCTGATACTGTTTTTCGTAGCCGCCGAGGGACAATACTTCCGTGACACCCGGAACGGTTTGCAACTGGTATTTGATGATCCAGTCCTGGATTTCACGCATCTCGACAAGGTCGCGTTCGCCGGTTTGGTCTTCCAGACGGAAATACAGGATAATGCCAAGCCCGGTCGATATCGGCCCCATTTGCGGGTCGCCAAATCCCTCGGGGATGTTGCCACGCGCCTCGGCAAGCCGCTCACCCACCACCTGGCGGGCGAAATAGACATCCGTGCCGTCCTCGAAATAGATGTTTACCACCGACAGTCCAAAATTCGAGACCGAGCGCATGTTCTTGAGTTTCGGCAGACCCGACATTGCCGTTTCGATGGGGTAGGTCACATAGCGTTCAACCTCTTCCGGTGCGAGCCCCTCGGTTTCGGTGAAGACCTGGACCAGCGATGGCGTCACATCCGGAAAGGCATCGACAGGCAAGGCGCGAAACGCAAAAAGCCCGCCAATCGTCATCGCAAAAGCCGCGATGGAGGCCAAAAGCCATCCGCCGGCGATGCGGTGCATAAAATCGGTCATGATCAGCTATCCTAATGTCCGTGTCCGTCGCCAAAAGCGTCTTTTTCAAGCTGGGCTTTGAGTGTGAAGGCACCGTCAGAGACAAACAGGTCGCCTTCCTCCAGCCCGGTGCGGATTTCGACATAGCCGCCAGCCGTTGTGCCGATCATGACGGGGCGCGGTGCGAAACCGCCGTCCACCGGGACAAAGACGGACGAGCGCCCCTCTACCAGTTGCACGGCGGATTGCGGGACGCGCAGCACTTCCCTGGCATTGCCAACGCTGAGATCTGCGATCACGAACTGCCCGGGGGTCAGGGCCTTGTCCCTGTTATCCACGATCACACGCGCCGTCGCCGTGCGGGAAACCTCATCAATGACCGGCAATACAAATGCCACCGTAGATTGTGTGATGATATCGCCATCGTCCGATTTCAGGGCAACCGGCGCTCCGATGCGGACGCGGCTGATGTCCTGTTTGTACACCGCGATATCAACCCAAAGCACACTGTCATCGACAATCGTGAACAGTGCCTCGGCGCTGGAATCGCCGGCTGTCACGGTTCCCCCCAGCGTGACCGCGCGTCGTATCACCGTTCCGGAGAGCGGTGCAGTCAGATAGGCATTCGCATTGTTGCCATCTTCGGCCGTGGCAATCTTCTCGAGTGCCGCGTGATCGATGCCGACCGCATGCAGCTCCGTTTCTGCCGCTTCGCTCTCGGCTTTTGCCGCTTCATGCTCGGCACGGGCTGCCTGGACCGTCGCCTCGGAAGTTATTTTTTTGGACCACAGGCCCTCCGCACGTTCCAATGCCTGCGCCGCCAGTGATTTCCTTGTTTCCGCAGTGACCCATTGAGCCTTCAGCGTGGCCAGATCGCGGCTGGAAATCAATGCGAGTCTGTCTCCATACTCGACTGTATCACCTTCACCCGCAAAGATGCGATCAATAACACCGCTCACCCTTGGCGATACATTGGCCATCCGGTCTGCATCAAAGCGAACTTCTGCCGGCAGGCTGAGAGACTCGCCCAAGGCGTCCAGTTCAGCTTGCTCAAGCACGATCCCGGCCTCCTGCGCGACCTCACCTGTCAATTTGACAATATCGCTACCGCCTTCATCTGAATGATCGTCGTCACCGTGAGCATCGGCACTTTCACCGGCATGATCGTC
>NZ_FOQH01000042.1 GCF_900113695.1 Albimonas pacifica
CGCTGTAGCGCCGCCTCTTCCCCGTCATCCCGTTTGTCCTCGATCCTCGACGAACCAAGCTTAGCCGCCTGTCCGGATTTCGGGGACCACCTCAACCACCCTCTCCACGATGGCGGCGTAGTCCAGCGTCTCGTCCATCAGGAGCTCCTCCACCAGACGGCCGATGGTCCGCTTCGGTTCGGTCGGTTCGGTTGGCTCGGCTTCGGAAGCGCCGTCGGCCGGTTCGTCGGCAGGCTCGGTCTTTTCGGCGACCTCGGGCTCGTCAGCGTCAGGCGCCGAAGCGCCGAGCGCCCGGGAGTTCGCGGGGATCGCCTCGACGATGATCGCCCCCGTGCGTTCGGCCTGCTTCTTCTGTGCGAGGTCCAGCCGGCCGCAGAAGCCCAGGACGCCCCAGCCCCCAGGTCCTTCGACCAGGACGGCGTGGGTGTAGTCCCTGTCGGTCGTGCGGGTGTGCTGGGAGCCGTCAGGGGCGACGGCGAGATAGGTGGTCTTGGCCATGATCGAAGTCCCGTCAAAGGCCCCGGGGATCGGAGCCGATGAATGAACCTTGTCGCAGCGGGAAGACCCCGCGAGCCCCCTGAATGGAGAAAGGCTCGCGGACATGTTCAAGCGGCGCTCAGCTCCTCTGAGCCGCCCCCGTAATGCGCTGGAGCAGGGTGATGGCGTCCACGTCCAAGTCGACGAGGGCATCGAACATGCGCTTGCCATCCGCATCGAGATGGTCCCGGGCAATCGCGAGCTCGTTCATCACCCACGAGAACGTTTGATCCACTTCAATCACCAGCCCCCAGAACTGCCGGCAGCGCTCGTCCGAAAGCTGGTCCACAAAACCGTCCGGAAGGACCATTTCGTCATACTCGCTGGGGCGTCCCTCTTTAACTTCCATGGGTCGTCGCATCTTGCCAAACCTCTTGCTGCATGCCAGCTTCCCGCACCATGCGGTGAATGTGGTGCGGGTTTCTCATATTCCCCACCGATTCTCAATAGGGTTGTGGTGCAGTTCGCTCAAGTTTTGGAGGCCGAAGATGGGACCTGCGGTGAGGCTCAGCGTTTCGCTGGACGACGACCTCTACCAAGCCCTCGCGCTCGAAGCGGAGGAGGCCGGTCGTTCGTTGGCGGATGTGATACGGGATCGCCTCAGGGCCTCGATATTCGGCGAGGAGGCCGTTGGTGAGGTTCGCAACGTCGGCGAGTTGGCGGAGAGCCTGCTGGCTCAGGGGCTCACCAACGAAGCGGTCCTGGCGGAGGTGAGGCGGCGCCTTCCAGACGCCAAGACGTCCCCAGCTTCGGTGGCCTGGTATAGGTCCAACATGAAGCGCAAGGGGCTGCCTGTAATCTCTCAGGTGGAGGCCAGGCGCAAAGCGGCCTCGGCGCCGAAATGAGAAGGGCGCCCGCGAGCCTTCAAGCTTGATCGCGGGCGCCTTAGATGCGGTCAATTGGCGGGTAAGAACGATGGAAAACCCCACCCCAGGCCGCACCTATGGGAGCAGTCGAGCGGTGGGTAAAACTCCGTGGAAAACCCCACCACCCAACCGCTCCCAGGAGCTGCGGAGGTGCTCACCCCCCGCGGCTCCTATCTCGTGAACGGAACGCCCCCGGAACTCAGCCGTCCGGCGCGGAGCCGCTCAGAGCCGCCCTGGCTCCGCTCCGCGCGATCACGTCCTCGGCGATCTCGAGCGACATCTCGAGGGCCTGGCTCGCGGTCGGGTCTCTGGACGCGTGGGCGTGCGCCTGCACCAGGTCGCAGCCATGTTCCTGCATGAGCTTATAGACCCGCTCCTGATACAGGTTTTCCGCACGCTTGCGCAGGTCGCGGAGGCGGCTGGCGGACTTCGCGATGATGTCCTCCGGGGTCTCCGAGGTCTCCTGGACTTCCGCCGCGCTCATCGCATCCATCCTCCCGGCTTGTGTTGCTCCAGGCGCTCCTATCTCGTGAACGGAACGCCCCCGGAACTCAGTCGAGCGGAGCCGCGGCGGCCAGACCGGCCCGCGTCTCCGCGGCCTCGTTCTCGGCGATCTCGACCGACATCTGATAGGCCCGGCTCGCGGTCGGATCGGTGGTCGCGAGGTAGTGCGCCTTCGCCAGGTCGCAGTCGTGTTCCTGCATGAGCTCCTGGAGCCGCTCCTGATACAGGTCGTCCGCGCGCTTGCGCACGTCGCGGAGGAGACTGGTGGACTTTGCGACGGAGTCCTCCAGGGCCTCCAAGGTCGCCAGGTGTTCCGCCGCGCTCATCGCGTCCATCCTTCCGGCTTGAGCTGCTCCAGGCGCGCCTCGCGCCCCTCGATGTTCCGCCGAAGCTCGGCGCCCTTGCGCTCGTGCTCTTCGGCCTGCTCGACCAGCGCGTCGATGTCCCGCCGCTCCTTGGTCGCCTGCCCGTGGGTCCACTTGTCCTGCATGACGGCTTGCCCTTTCATCGTTTCGCGACCGCGGGGATCACATTCTCCAGGCTCTTGCGAAGGGTGCTGCGCCGGTGGCCCGGGGTCCGCGGAACCTGCATGTCCTTGCTGGCGCCGGGGGCGCCATGCCAGGCGGCCCAGCGCATCGCGGGGCCGATGATGTTCGCGAGCCGCCCGCCGTCGCTCTCGCCCGCCATCCGCGCGGAGCGCGAGAGGTCCAGGGACGCGAGGTGCAGCCTGTTGTGGGCGTCCTCCAGGGCCTCGAGGGCGGCGTCGACCGCCGAGGACGCTTCGAGGAACTCGTCCGCCTGCGCGCGCATCCTGACGAGCGCCTCCTGGCGGTTCTGCTCCCGCGCCTTCTCGGCCTCGTCCGCTCGCCGGCGCTTGAGGACGGCCAGCGCTTTGTCCAGGTCCGAATGCTCGTCGAGGAGGCGCCGGCGTTTCAGCCGCATCTTGCCGACCAGCTCGCTCTGACCCTCGCCGTCGGCCACGCTCTCGGCGATCATGCCATCCAGTCGCGCGACCTCGTCGGTGAGGCTCTGGGCGCGGGCGGCCAGCGATTGTTCGGTCTCGGCCATGTCTGCTCTCGGCTGCTCGTTCTTCACATCGCGCCCGCATGCACGCGGGCGATACCTGACGAGCATGTCGCCGCCGACGCCGGCTCGTAAGCCAGCGCTTGCAGCCCCGAGACGCCGAAACGGTGCTCGATACGGTGCTTGGCTGAGGGAAAGGGGCCGAAATGCCTTGTTCGGTTGGCCCCTGGAGGTCCTGCGCGCATGATCCAGAATCAGAGGGAGCGCCGGGACCCGCCTATCCGCTATCTCGCCTCGAGGTCTTCCAGCAGTTGCAGGTCGACGTTGGGCGCGCTGGCGAACAAGTAAGGCTGGGTGTCTAGCTTGCACCGATACCAACGCAGGGTGTGGGCGCTGGGGACCTTCAGGCCCTCGCGCTCGAACGCCAGCATGACTTCTCTCACCCAGCCCCGAGGAAAGACAATGCTGCCGGTAATCGCGTAGGCGGCCAGAAGCAGCCCCACGATGTTCGAGACCTGGCTGGCTAGAGGGTCCAGCGGAGCGTCCTGAAGCGCCTCCGAGAAGAGGGCGCCCGCTTCCGCCTGCTTTTGGATGGAGCGCGGCATGCCGGTGGAGCGGCCGGCGAAGGCGAGCCCTGTGGGGAGTGCCCGCCAGGCCTCTAGCGCACCCGCCGTTTCGGCCCTGGCCCGAGCGGCAACGGGGGACACGCCCAACCGTTCCGCCGCCTCGCGCTTCGTCGCGCTGGTCGCCAGGACCTCAGTAAGCGTCCGGCCTCGCCGCTCTGCCGGGTCTGCTGAAGTGTCGATAGTGTCCATGAAGGGATGATGGACACGATCGGAGGCGTTTTTGGGCA
>NZ_FOQH01000033.1:0-2500 GCF_900113695.1 Albimonas pacifica
GGCTGACTTTCGTCGGCCGTCTTCCGGGGCGGATCAAGCCTATCGAGCGATTAGTACTGGTCGACTGCGCACATCGCTGCGCGTGCATCCCCAGCCTATCGACGTGGTGGTCTTCCACGGCTCTCAGGCGAGACCTGGTTTCGAGGGGGGCTTCCCGCTTAGATGCCTTCAGCGGTTATCCTGTCCGCACATAGCTACCCTGCACTGCCGTTGGCACGACAACAGGTCCACCAGTGGTGCGTCCACCCCGGTCCTCTCGTACTAGGGGCAGCTCCTCTCAAGTCTCGAACACCCACGGCAGATAGGGACCGAACTGTCTCACGACGTTCTAAACCCAGCTCACGTACCACTTTAATCGGCGAACAGCCGAACCCTTGGGACCTGCTCCAGCCCCAGGATGTGATGAGCCGACATCGAGGTGCCAAACGATGCCGTCGATATGGACTCTTGGGCATCATCAGCCTGTTATCCCCGGCGTACCTTTTATCCGTTGAGCGATGGCCCGTCCACGAGGGACCACCGGATCACTATGGCCGTCTTTCGACTCTGCTCGACTTGTCAGTCTCGCAGTCAGGCGGGCTTCTGCCATTGCACTCAACGAGCGATTTCCGACCGCTCTGAGCCCACCTTCGCGCGCCTCCGTTATGCTTTGGGAGGCGACCGCCCCAGTCAAACTACCCGCCACAGAAGGTCCCGGACCCTGGTTCAAGGGCCGCGGTTAGACATCAAGCGAACAAAGGGTGGTATCTCAAGGGAGGCTCCACAAGAACTGGCGTCCCTGCTTCAAAGCCTACCACCTATCCTGCACATTGCGCGCCTGATGCCAATCTGAAGCTGTAGTAAAGGTGCACGGGGTCTTTCCGTCTGACCGCGGGAACCCCGCATCTTCACGGGGAGTTCAATTTCGCTGAGTCTACGTTGGAGACAGCGGGGAAGTCGTTACGCCATTCGTGCAGGTCGGAACTTACCCGACAAGGAATTTCGCTACCTTAGGACCGTTATAGTTACGGCCGCCGTTTACCGGGGCTTCATTTCGGAGCTTGCACCCCTCCATTTAACCTTCCGGCACCGGGCAGGCGTCAGACCCTATACGTCGCCTTGCGGCTTCGCAGAGCCCTGTGTTTTTAGTAAACAGTCGCCACCCCCTGGTCTGTGCCCCTCCCCCATGGTTGCCCACGAAGGAGGCCTCCTTCTCCCGAAGTTACGGAGGCATTTTGCCGAGTTCCTTCAACGTAGTTCTCTCAAGCGCCTTGGCATGCTCTGCCAGTCCACCTGTGTCGGTTTAGGGTACGGTCTGGATGGAGGGCTCTTTCCAGGGACCGCTCAGCAGCCCCTCCAATCCGATAAGGAGGAACTACACCTGCGATCCGTCACCTTCTCCTGGCTCAGGAATATTCACCTGATTCCCATCGCCTACGCCTTTCGGCCTCGGCTTAGGGGCCGGCTCACCCTGCTCAGATTAGCTTCAAGCAGGAACCCTTGGACTTTCGGCGAGAGGGTCTCTCACCCTCTTTGTCGCTACTCATGTCAGCATTCTCACTTCCGTCCGCTCCACCGCGCCCTCACAGGGCGGCTTCGTCGCCGACCTCGCTCCGACCATCCCGGATGCACGCACCCGGCAAAGTCGGAAGAGATCCAGAACGGAACGCTCCGCTACCAGTCTTTCGACTCCAAAGCTTCGGCTCGTGGCTTGAGCCCCGTTACATCTTCGCCGCAAGACAGCTTATCTAGACCAGTGAGCTGTTACGCTTTCTTTAAATGATGGCTGCTTCTAAGCCAACATCCTGGTTGTCTTGGCCGTCTCACATGCTTTCCCACTTAGCCACGAATTAGGGGCCTTAGCTGTTGGTCAGGGTTGTTTCCCTCTCCACGACGGACGTTAGCACCCGCCGTGTGTCTCCCGCACTCTGCTCTTCGGTATTCGGAGTTTGGTTAGGCTCAGTAAGGCTGTGGGCCCCCATCACCCATCCAGTGCTCTACCCCCGAAGGCAATATGCGAGGCGCTACCTAAATAGCTTTCGCGGAGAACCAGCTATCTCCGAGTTTGATTGGCCTTTCACCCCTAGCCACAGCTCATCCCGACCTTTTTCAACAGGTGTGGGTTCGGACCTCCAGCGCGTGTTACCGCGCCTTCATCCTGGCCATGGCTAGATCACTCGGTTTCGGGTCTGATCCCACGAACTGAACGCCCTGTTCAGACTCGCTTTCGCTGCGCCTACGCCTATCGGCTTAAGCTTGCTCGTGAGACCAAGTCGCTGACCCATTATACAAAAGGTACGTGGTCACTTGCGCTCCCACTGTTTGTAGGCGTCCGGTTTCAGGGTCTGTTTCACTCCCCTCGTCGGGGTGCTTTTCACCTTTCCCTCACGGTACTGGTTCGCTATCGGTCGGCAAGGAGTACTTAGGCTTGGAGGGTGGTCCCCCCATGTTCAGACAGGATTTCACGTGTCCCGCCCTACTCTAACGGCAGCTTTATTACCTCTACGGGGCTGTCACCCAC
>NZ_FOQH01000044.1 GCF_900113695.1 Albimonas pacifica
GCAATCTGACGGTCGATTTATCCATGTCCTCGAGTTCGAGGCCCATGCTTCCGCTGAATTACACCCCGCTCTGCGCCTGCTGCTTGTGCCCCACGGTCATCAAGGAGGGGGACTGCTGCTATGTCTGCTGGTGGGAGAGAGAAGAAATCTGCGAGCTGGACCCGGAGGATAACGGCGGCGGGATCAACGGGGCCATCGACCTGCCCGAGGCTCAGAAGAACTGGCGCGAGGGCGCCTGCATGATGCCCCGTGGCCATGTCGGCTACGAGGATGGACGGCAGTCCTATCTCTGGCACTGGGTGCAGGCGGTGCGGTCAGGCGAAGTGGAATGGTCTCCCCATGCGCTGTGGCAGCGCAACGCGGATGTCTGGGGACGGTACTTCTGACGCGCCGGCTGTCGGGCTCCTGATGCGCCTGCTTGCCGGCGAGGCGCTCACCCCCCGCGGCTCGCCCACAGCCGCCTCGCCTCCCTTTGCGCTATGGAGGCACCGTCCGGCTCGGCGGCTGCAAACCCCGCCCGCCCCTGGGGGGGCGGGTGGGGTGGACGACCGCTCTCGCCCGGAGAGCGGGGCAGGCGGAAGGCGGGCGTAGCCCGCGCCGTGTCGCCGGGGCGCCGCGGATGCCGCCAGGCGCGGCGATTGAGCAAAAAGACCCCGCCCGAGGGCGGGGCCAGGCGTCGGTCCGCAACCGGAGCCGAACGCTGCGCCCCCGGCGGCGCGCGCCGGGGCGGCTATCTTACATGCCTTTGGGCAACCATGCCGCCGCACGGGCCTTCTGCTCAGGGGAGAGGGCGACGCTCTCGCCCGAGAAGATCGCGCTCAGATGGGCGACGAGCTTGCCCTTGGGCTGTTTGGCGAGGTCCGGCGCAGGGGCGTCGCGGCCCATGATCCCGGCCTCGATAGCGAGAAGCTGCTCCTTGGTCAGCCGCTTGAAGAAACCCGCCTCCGGGGTCCAGACCGCGCGGGGAGCCATGCCCGCGATCTCGATCAGCGCCTCGACCAGCGGCGGGGCCTTGTCCGCCAGCGGGGCCGAGAGCGCGCGGGCGACCGAGGCGGCGAGGATGCGGTTCCGCTCCTTCTTCGGGCGGGCGCGGAAGGCGGCGAAGCCCTCGGCGGTCTCGTCTGCGGAGAGACGCTCCGGCGCGGGATCGGTCAGGGCCTCGGGCAGGGTAAGCGTCTCCGCGCCGGTGTCGGGCTGGTTCTGCGCGGCTTCGGCGGTGATGGCGAGGGGCAGGGCGCCTGCACGCGCGGGCTGGGAAAGGGCGAAGGTCAGCAGGTCCAGCGCCAGTTCTGGCTTCTCAAGCAGCGCCGCCTGCAGGGCGCCGGTGCGGATTGCGGCGAGGTCGGCGGCGAGCGCCGCGGAATAAGGCCCTTTCTTCTCGGGCGCGGCGCCTCGGGTCGGGGCGGGCTGCGCCAGCCCGGCCTCCACCGCGGCGGCGTGATCTTCGGGTCGGACCAGCCCGCAGCGCAGGCGCAGGGCGCCGTCATGGCTCAGCTCCACGATGGCGCCTGCATGGGCCATCTGTTCCGGCGTCCAGATTTCGGCGGAGAGGCGCGCGTTCAGCTCGGAAAACTCCGCCTCCGCCGCTTCGTCGGCATCGCCTGCTTCCATCATCTCGCGCAGCTCCTCCTGCCGCGCCGCCTCCGCCTCGCTCGGCTCCACCTGTTGGAGCCGCAGCCGGGTCATCCGGTCCAGCACCTGCCAGTCGATCCCGTCGAGCGCGGTCTCGACCCAAGACCAGCCCGCGGCGCGCAGGGTCTCGGCCTCCGCCTCCAGCTTCGCAGCGGCGAGGCGGTTCAGCAGCGCCATGTCGTCGTAGAAAATGCGGTCGCCGAAGAGGTCCTCGGTCACGGTCCCGCCCTCGGCCTCATAGGCCGCGCGGGTGACGAAAGCCGCGAGGCGCGGGGCGCCGTGCTCTGGGCGCAGGGCGGCGCGGATGGCGCGCGGCTCGTTCCCCTGCCAGCCATGGGCGAGGCGCTGGAACACCGCCTCCTGCGCCGCCTGATCCTCGGTCACCGTGTAGGCCGCGGCGGCGTCGAGGGTGAGCTCTCCGGCGCGCAGCGCGGAGAGGATGACCGGCGCCAGTCCGGCCAGCCGCAGCCGCCCGCGGACATGGCGCGCCGAGACCGCGAAGGCCCGGGCGATGGTGTCCACGGGCGCGCCTGAACGGGCCATCTCGCCATAGGCCGCGATCTCGTCGGCGGGGTTGAGGGCCATGCGGGCCGCGTTTTCGGCGCTGGCCCAGGCGCGGGCCTGCTCGGGGTCATCAGTGACGCGGACCGGGATCAGCGGCGCGGCGCCATCCTCCGCGGCGATCTTCGCGAGCGCCCGCCAGCGGCGACCCCCGGCGACGATGGCGATGCGGTCTTCGGCTTCCTGGAACCCGGCGAGGTTTTGCAAGAGGCCCACAGTCCTCAGGGATAGCGCGAGCGCGTCGATCTCGGCCTCGGTGCAGGACTGGCGCGGATTGATGGCGCTCAGGTGCAGGTTGGCGAGCGGGATCATCTGGAGGTCGGTGGTCATCGAAAATTCCTTTTCGGGATGGGGCAGGGGGGCGGCGACAGGGGCAGCCCCCGCGGCGGGTTCAGGCCTCGATGGGAAGGAAAAGGGTGAGGATGCGGCGCAGGGCATGGGGTCGGGTGGCGTCGATCCCCGGCAGCAGGTCGATCTTCCAGAACACCCGCACGCCCTCGACGCAGAGCACGCCGAAATCATGGGCGCCGTCGGGATCGGTCTTCGGCGTGAAGCCGTCATAGGCGATGAGCGCGCACATCGCGGCCTGCCTGAAGGCGATGTCCTTCGCGTCGACGCCCGCGCTCATCAGCACCTGGCCGGGCGTGGTGAAATCCGCCCCGAAAGATTTGCGAAAGCGGTCGTTCCCGTCGCGGATGGCGGCGAACGCTTCGGTGCGCGCGGCCTCGGCTTGATCGGCATGGATCGTCATGATCGTCTCCTTGGTTGCGATGGCGGCAGGGTCTTGCGGCCCTTTCCGCCGATGGGCGGCGCCTCCGCCGGTCTGAACCGTCCGAAAACCCCGTGTTTTCGGCGGAGCAGAGCGGGGGAGGGCGCAGCCCGACCCGCGGGCCCGCGCGGCAGGGTCAG
>NZ_FOQH01000010.1 GCF_900113695.1 Albimonas pacifica
GGAGGCCGCGCCCCTGTAGCCCGTGGCGGAGGCCGCGCCGCTGGAGCCCGTGGCGGAGGCCGCGCCCCCTTCGCCCGTGGCGGAGGCCGCGCCCCCTCCGCCCGTGGCGGAGGCCGCGCCGCTGACGCCCGTGGCGGAGGCCGCGCCGCTGACGCCCGTGGCGGAGGCCGCGCCGCTGTAGCCCGTGGCGGAGGCCGCGCCGCTGACGCCCGTGGCGTGCTCATGGTTCTCGGGCGTGGCCCGGGCGAAAACGTAGCGGATGGCCCGGTCGATCACCTCCGGCAGGCCGATCTCCGCCTTGATGGTGATCTCGGCGGAGGCGATCTTGGTGTCATCTCTGTGCCGCTGCGTCTCGCCACCCATATCCACGACGGCGAAGCGGCTCGAAGCCGGATCGTAGTAGTTGAACACGTCCAGCGGGTGCTCGCAGGCGTGGAACCCGGAGGCGCAGGCTTCGACCCTGCCCTCATGGCGGTAGGTCTCGCCGACCGCATACTGGAAGCCCCGGCAGCGGAAGTCGGCGTCGAAGCCCTTCACGCACTCGATGGTCTCGGGGGCCTCGGCCGGCTTGGACTTCTTCGCCATCGGTCTGTCTCTCCATCTGCTGCCCCGGCTCACCTCGGTGAGGGTCTGCGGCGGGCGGTGTGGGGAGAGTGTTACGTTTATCGTGACACTATGGCAAGGGGAAATGTCGCGTTTTTCGTAACGCTCATATCGCGCCATAGCGGCGCCTAGCGTAAGGTTGCCAGACTAATTCACGCCGAAGATGAAATGAGGGAGATCATGGGGACACCGGAAAGCGAGGAATTTCGACGCCTTGCCGCCAGCCTGAATGGGGATTCGCTGGCGATCCTGGCGCACGCCCTCGCGGGGGCGCTCAGCGCTGCTGCGCGGCCAGACTGCGGGCCAGATCCAGAACCGCACGCTGCTGTTCAACAGGAAGCGCCAGAAACAGGCGCTCCATGTCCGCAGCGATCGTTGGCCGATCGGAGATGAGATCGTAAAGCGTCACGCCGAGTTCGCGAGCGGCCCTGTCCAGCTTGATCAGGGCGGACGCTTCCTCGTTCTCCAGCCGAGAGATCGAGGCATTGGACGTGTTCAGCCGGCGGGCAAGCTCCCGCTGGCTGATTCCCTTGGCTTCCCGGATTTCCCGCAACCGCGTTTTCATGCCAGCGTTCTGCCCTGCCGGTCCGCATTGCGAAACACCTGAGGCAGAGCGTTACGAACTTCGTGACAAGTTTCGCTTGCGCCGCTGTTCCGTTTTTCGTAACAGGAGGTATGGACCGAACCAAGCATACGACCCTCGGCGAGTGGATGGACGAGAAGGGCGAGACCTGCGCCAGCGTCGCCAAGCGCCTCGGCACGACCCGCGCCACGGTCTCGCGCTGGCGCGCTGGCGTGTCGTTTCCGCGACGCGATGCGCTGGACGAGATTTTCAAGATGACTGGCGGCGTCGTGAGCGCCGACAGCTTCCGCAGCGAGGCGGCCTGACCATGCCCGGCCAGGCCGCCCCTCGCTCCGCTGATGTTCGCTGCATCGCACAGCAGCAACATGAGATTGGAGCCCCCAGCATGTCTTCCCGAAAGTTTTCCGGCCGCCGTGAGGCCCTGACCTATCGCCAGCACTTCGCCGCAGCGTGGAGCGAGTTCATCCGCGACAACTTCGAAAGCCCGGAGCACGCCGCGCACGTCTTCAAGGTCGACGGCAAGACCGCCACGAACTGGTGGGATGGCGTCAACGCGCCGTCCGGCTGGGTGGTCGGGCGCGCGGTGACGGACCCGGAAATGCGCGACGCCGCGCTCGCCGCGATCAGCGGGGCGCCGGCATGACCGTCCTGCGCGCAATCTTCACTGCCGAGATCATCGCCGCCCTGCGCTTGAGCGCGCTGGGCCGGTGGTGGGCAGAGCGCGCGGCCCGTCGCCTCTCTTGGGCGGCCGGTCGCCGGAAAACTTGCGGAAAGGTTTCTCGCGGCTCCGAAATCAACCTCGCCGAGCACGAGGAAGCCATGCGGGGGCGCTCCGCATGACCGCCCGCGTCCTGATCGGCTGCGAGACCTCGGGCGTGATGCGCCGGGCCTTCGCCGCTCGCGGCTTCGACGTGTGGAGCTGCGACCTGCTTCCGGCCGAGGACGGCTCCAACCGCCACATCACCGGCGACGTCCGCGACGTGCTGGGCGAGGGCTGGGATCTGCTTGTGGTGGCTCACCCGCCCTGCACCCGCCTCTGCAACAGCGGCGTGCGCTGGCTGACCACGCCGCCGCCGGGCCGGACCCACGCCGAGATGTGGGCCGAGCTGGAGGAAGGCGTCGCGCTGTTCTCCGCGTGCTGGCGGGCGCCGGTCGAGCGCGTGGCGGTCGAGAACCCGATCATGCACCGCCACGCCCGCGAGCGGATGCCGGCCGACCTGCCCAAGCCGCAGATCGTGCAGCCCTGGTGGTTCGGCGAGCCGTTCTCCAAGGCGACGGGGTTCTATACCCGCGGCCTGCCGGCCCTCACCCCCACCGACAAGCTTACGCCGCCGGCCCCCGGGACCGAGGAGCACAAGGCATGGAGCGCTGTGCATCGCGCCCCGCCGGGCCCGGACCGCTGGCGCTTCCGCTCCCGCACCTTCGAGGGCGTGGCAGCTGCCTGCGCCGATCAGTGGGGCGGAGCCATCAACACGAGGGCCGCGGCATGACCCCCCTCACCCAGACCCGGCGGGCAGCCCCGCTGGCAGGGGACGGCAACGGGAACCCCTCTCCCGGCGCCGTCCCTGATCCCCAAACCCTGGCCGCACTCCCCCTGTCGGGCCGGGGTCTGCGGGCGGCGCGCCCCTCCCTGCGCGTCGCCCGCTCCATCGACACCTCCTGCGGGGATACTCCAGCCGGGTTCGCACCGGTGAAAGGCTGCATGCGCCTCACGGCGTCAACCACGGTCCCGCAGGGGGCCGCCACGGCGGGCTTTCATAGCTCCGGGGAATGCAGCCACGCGACGCCCGCCGGGAGCGAGATCCCCGGCCCAAATCCCCGTCGCCTCGCTCCCGCCAGCCCCTCGGTTGCCGGTCCCGCGTCGGGCAACTGCGGCCGGTCTCTGAGGGACAGGGCCGGCCGCACCTTTATTCAGACGCGCGCCCCTGGCTCCTCCCTCCCGGCGGCGCGCGAGGCGGGGCACGGCTCCGGGGCAGCGGACCCCGTTGATGCCGGCCCCGCCGCCAATTCGGAGACCGTGTGATGCGCGTCGAACAGATAGGCGACTGCACGCTCTACAACGCCGACTGCATGGACGTGCTGCCGACGCTGGGGTCGGTGGATGCTGTGATTACAGATCCACCCTACTCGGTTTCGGTGGCCGGATCGACCGTCACCGGACGAAAGGGTAAAGGCACCCGCAACCTAGACTTTTTTAAGGGAGACACAGACTGGCGGGGAATGACCAGCATCGTTGGCGACGCGATGTCCCTTGCTATCCAGAAAGGTCCTCGGTCCTTCGTCGCCTGGTGCGGGCATCGGCAGATCGGCCGGATCGTGGACGAGTTGGAGGGCAGCGGTTTCGCGACGCGGCTCATCTATTGGCGGAAGAAGTGCCCCCCGCCATCGCCCCCCGGCGCTGGCTTCTGTTCGGCAGCGGAACATGCCGTCTATGGATACAAGCCGGGGCGGCAATGGAACGGCGGCCAGTATGAGCACAACGTTTTTGACGCCGACAGCTACCGTTTTGGCCAGCCCGGCAAGGTAGCCCATCCAACACAGAAGCCGTTCGCGCTCATCGCGTGGAATGTCCGCGTTCTGACCGATCCGGGCGACACGGTGCTGGATTTTTTCATGGGCTCTGGCACCACCCTCGTTGCCTGCGCCAAGCTGGGCCGCCGCGGCATCGGGATCGAGATCGACCCCGGCTACTTCGACATTGCCTGCAAGCGGATCGAGGACGCCTACAAGCAGCCCGATATGTTCGTGGAGCGCCCCGCGCCGGCTGAGCAGCTTTCCATGCTCGGGGAGGCGAAGTGATGTCTGCTCCCGTTCCTGTCCTGTGGCGCGGCGATCTGTATCCCAGCATCTCCGCCGCCGCCCGTGCCGCGAATGTCGCTCGCGAAGTCATGTGGCGCGCCTACTGCCGCGGGACCGCTGATCGTGCCGGGATGGGAGACAGGGGTCCGAGAGCGGCCGTACCAGTCGTCTGGCGTGGCGTGGATTTCCCTTCGCTCAACGCCTGCGCGTCCCATCTGCGCCGCCACACCAAGACCATCCGTAAGCATTGGCGGGCGGGGACGCTTGACAGCCTGGAGCGCCGCGAATGACCCGCTACGCTTTCGAGATCCCCGGCAAGCCCATGGGCAAGGGCCGCCCCCGCTTCGGCGGCGGACGCACCTACACCCCCGCGGCCACGCTCAACGCGGAGCAGTGGGTCAAGCACCACGCCTTGCAGGCCGGCGTCACCCCCATCGAGGGCCCCGTCCTGCTCGACATCACCGCCGTCGCCGCGATCCCGAAGAGCTGGACCAAGAAGCGCCGCGCCGAGGCCTTGGCGACCGGCTGGGACACCCGCAAGCCCGACGCAGACAACATCGCCAAGCTGATCGCGGATTCCCTGAACGGCATCGCATGGGCCGATGACGCCCAGGTCGCCCGCTGCGTGATCGACAAGCGCCTGTCCGCTGAAGGCTCGGAGAAGGTCGTCGTGATCGTGCGGGCGCTGAACAGCGCGCTCCCCCCCGACTTCACGGCGGACGTGGTGCGCGACGTCTCGGCGAAGAACGGCTGGACCGCCGAACATCCTGTGGATGCTTCTGGGGATACCTGAGAAGCGCCATCCATCCCCGTTCTTCACAGGCCGGGGATAACGCCTTTGTCGAGTAGACTGCGTGCAGAGCAGATCAACACGGGGAGACCCATGCAAGATAAGATCAAGATACGCCAGCACGAGTTCGACAACGCAGACGCGGCGGCGTCTTACTTCAACGTGTCGCGCCAGTGGGTTTTGGAGGCGCGCCGCCTTGGGAGGCTCGACCGGATCGGGCTTGGAAAGGGCGGCGGGCAGGCGACCAAGGTGGAGATCCGAGGGGAGTTCTACGACGGGTTCCGCAAGGCCGGTCAGGCTCTCGGGGTGAGCGCGCAAGCGGTTTGGTCCGCGGTTGAGTGCGGTCGGCCTGACGGAGCGGGCCTTGGCCGTCCGTGGGCCAGCCGGGGGCTGTCCGCATGAGCGAGTTCTACAAGATGGTGCCGGCCAAGTGGGACAACGCCACTGCGCACCTGACCCTAGAGCAGGAGGCCGCGCTCCTCCGGATCGTTAACGCGATCAACAAGAATGACGCCCCGGTCCCGAACGTGGACCGGGTGCTGGCGGGCCTGTTCCGGTCCTCGACCAGGAAGGCGCGGGCCCTCATCCGTGACCTGATCGAGGCCGGGAAGGTCTACGAGGAAAACGGTTTCCTGTGGTCCGAGAAGGCCCGCGAAGATGTCGTTTCGCGTTCGGTTCGCTCTCAACTCAATGCCGAAAGTGGCGCGAAAGGTGGGCGAACCAGAGCCGAACGCGCTGCTAAGGTCATGAAAGATAACGATCATGGCCAAGCGACCGCTTCAAGCAGAATAGAAGAGAAGAGAAGAGAAGAAAAAGGAGAAGCTAACGCTTCTCCCAAAAAGCAAGGCCGAGCCACTCGCCTTTCTGAGGATTGGTCATTGCCCATGGCCTGGGGTCGGTGGGCGCTTTCGGAGGGATGGCCAGAGGCCGTCATCCGGGAGCAGGCCGACACCTTCCGGGACTACTGGATTTCCGCATCTGGGAAGAACGCCACGAAGCTCGATTGGGAGGCGACGTGGCGGAACTGGATGCGGCGCGTTCCCAAGCATCACAGCAATGGAGGATCGAATGGAAGACGGACCCCAGTGGGTTCGGCAGACCCCGGCTTTGCCGACCGGCTCGCCCGGTGGGACGAGCTTGACGCCCGAGCGTCCCAGGCTCCCGGAAATCCCGGCTACGCCGACTTCGACGCTGATGGCGATGACGGATGGCGCTCCGCGGATGACCGCTGGTCGGATCGTCCGGGAGGTTTCGGGACTGTTGTCCCACTTCTTCAGGCCCGGGGAGGCTGACGAGGTGCGGGCTGTCGCGGAGAAGCATTGGGTTATGGCGCTGAGCGACCTGCCCGGCTGGGCAGTGAAGCAGGCGCTGGACGAGACCGCCGTGGAAAGCACCGTCCGCCCAACGCCTGCCGCTGTCCGCAAGAGAGCGATCCAGCACGCGGAGCCCTACAGCCGCGAGCTTACCAAGCGCAAGGCCGCGGAGGAAGAGCCCCCGCGCGCCGAACCTTCTGAGGAAAGCAAAGCCCGGATTGCCGCCCTGGTGCGCGGCGTGGTCGGGCGTGGAGGCTCCGATGCTGATTGAGACCCACATCTACGAGCGGTTCGCGGCGGACCTTCGCGCGGACTTCGGCGAGGATGACCAGCTCGTCGCGGACATGCTCGAAGGCGAGACCGACTTTCACGAGGTCGCCGGGGTTCTGCTGAAGGCCATGTTCGAGGCCGACGCGCAGGCCGACGCGAACAAGGCGCTGGCGCAGGAATACGCCGCGCGCGCTTCGGTTCTGTCGGCCCGCTCCCAGCACATCAAGGACAAGCTGGCGTCGCTGATGCGGGCGACTGGCCTGCGGAAGCTGCCACACGCACTGGCGACGGTGAGCGTCCGCGCCGTGGCCCCGTCCCTGATCTACGACGGCGAGCCGTCCTGCCTCCCGGAAGACCTGCGCCGGGAGAAGATCGAGGCGGACAAGACCGCGATCAAGAAGGCGCTGGAGGCCGGCCGCACGGTCCCTGGCGCGCGGCTGTCGAACGGCGGCGAAACCATCAGCATCCGGAGGGCCTGACCATGAGCATTCGCAAGCCGAACCAGATCGCGCCCGCTGTTCTTGGCGAGGGGGCCGCTGGCGTCCACCGGCGCTACCGGGACTACCACAACGCCGAGGCCGACCGCTTCACGGCGCTGGCTGACGAGTGCAGCGAGCCCGACGAGTGGTGGAAGCACTACCGGGACGAGGCGGTCCGCCACCGGCTCCTGGCGTGGGAGTGCGAGACGGAACTCGCGCTTCTCAGCGAGATGAAGGAGGCCGCGTGATGGACTTCGCGAAGATGATCGAGGCCGCTCGCGCCGAGAACGCGAACGGGATCGAGATGCGGCGGGGGAAGAAATACACCTCCGTCGCGGTGCGGGTGGAGATCTTCCGCCGCCACTGCGGGTCCGAACTCGGCGTCGAAACCGAGGTGATCCAGTGGGGCTCCGAGAAGGGCTCGCCCATCGTGGTCCGCGCCGTCGTCCGCGATACCGCCGGCAACGTTATCGGCTCGGGCTATGCGGAGGAGATCCGCGGTCAGGGCCAAGTCAACTCGACCTCGGCGCTGGAGAACGCGGAGACCTCCGCAATCGGCCGCGCATTGGCGTGCCTCGGCCTGTCGGGCGGGGAGTTCGCCAGCGCGAAAGAGATGGAGGCGGTGGACCGGAAGGCTGCCGCCCCCGCAGAGCCCGCCAGCGGGTCCCAGAGCGCCACCTCTCGTTCTCAGGCCACTCGGCAGGCTGAGAAGCAAGCCGGGGCTCCTGATGCAGGAAAATCGATTGCGCATGGCGAGCCTGTGATCGAACGCGCCAAGCGCCTCTACATCGATCTTCGCGACAACCCGGAGCAGCAGGCGGAAGCCCTCCGCCGGCAGGCTGATCTTGTCGAGGCGATCAAGCGTGAAGCTCCCGGGGCGTGGGCTGAGATCGAGAAGCTGATCAAGACCACGCAGGCCGAGCAGGCCGCTGCGAAGGAGGCCGCCGAATGACGAGGGCTGAGAAACTGCGGGCGCTCATGGACAAGGTTCGCGAGCGCGGGCCGATGACCGAGGCGCAGCGTCGGTCGTTCGTGGCCGCTGAGGCTGCCTTCGGCTCCGATGCTGACGAGGCCGCCTTCAATCGCGCGCTGGCGGATCGGGACTGGCCCGAGGTCGAGCGGCTGGAGAAGGAGGCCTATGACCGTGCCGCCGCCATCCTTCGCGCCCTCGCCGAGGAGGCCGCCGAATGACCGAGCAGTCCATCACGACGCAGCGCGCCCAGATCCGCGCCCACCTGGAGGCCGGCAACAGCATCACGCCCCGACAGGCTCAGGACCTGTTCGGCTGCGACCGCCTCGCCGCGCGCATCCACGAATTGAAGGGGGAGGGTCTTCCGATCCTCTCCGAGCGCCCGGAGGAAGGCCCCCGGTTCGCAATCTACAGCATCGCCAAGGAGGGCTGAGCATGCCCCGTTTCACGGTCGAAGTGAAGTTCCAGCAGGAACGGACGAAGGAGATCACGGTCTACGCGCGAGATGAGGCGGAGGCCGAGGAAAAGGCGTGTGACCGCGTGATGGCGTGGGACGAAGTGATCGACGCCGAAGCAATGAACGTGATGGAGGACTGATACCATGGAAGACGATTTCTCGACCACCACCGTTTCGGCCGGCCAGCTTCGCGCCATCGTGGAGCGCATCGAAACCCTCGAAGCCGAGAAGGCCGAGGTCTCGGAGCAGATCAAGGAGGTCTACGCCGAGGCCAAGGGCAACGGCTTCGACGCGGCGACCCTCCGCAAGATTGTGGCCCTCCGGAAGAAGCGGCCGGAGGAGCGCTCTGAGGAGGAAGCCATGCTGGAACTCTACATGAACGCGCTGGGGATGATCGCATGAGCAGCGTCAACAAGGCTGCCGTGTCGTTCTTGCGGCTGGTGAAGGACTTCTCTTCTGACAGCGAGTGCTGGGTGTGGATGGGCGCGTACAAGGGTAACGGATACGGGCACGCGACATATCTTGGAAAGAACATGGGGGCGCACAGGAAGGCATTCTTATTGTTCGTAGGCGATATTCCGTCCGGCATGGACGTTTGTCACCAATGCGACAACCGCTGGTGCGTAAACCCAAAGCATCTTTTCCTTGGATCTCGCCGCGAAAACATGGCCGACGCGATGGCCAAAGGGCGAACAGCCGGCGGCCGGCGCAAGCATCTGGTGGAATGGCAGCTCCAAGAAATCAGGCGGCGTCTCAATGCCGGGGAAAGACCATCAGAGGTTGCCGCGGCTCTCAATGTGAACGTTGGAACTGTTAGCAACATCAGCCGAGGGGTCAGCTATGAGCGGATCGGTTAATAAGGTCATCATCATTGGCAATTGCGCCCGCGATCCCGAAACGCGAAATTTCGCCAATGGGGGTAAAGTCTGCAACTTGACCGTAGTCACGAACGAGACTTGGCGCGACAAGCAGACGGGCGAAAGAAAAGAACGGGCAGAGTTCCACAAGGTTGCCATCTTCAACGAGGTCATCGCGAACAACGCCGAGCGCTACCTCAAGAAGGGCTCCAAGGTCTACGTCGAAGGCAAGCTGGAAACCCGGAAGTGGCAGGATCAGTCTGGCCAGGACCGCTACAGCACCGAGGTCACCATCCGGCCGTTCGGCGGGGAACTGACGTTCCTCGATCCAGCGGGCGGCGGGGAGGACCGGCAGGACAGCGGTCGCGGCTTCGCAGACCCCAAGCATGAGACGGCGTATCGAGGACAGGCCCCGGCTGACGACCTCGACGGCGACGATCTGCCCTTCTGAGGTGCAGCCATGACCGAAGATGACTTCTGCATCGTGGCCAAGTGGGACGAGAGGGGCGGGTTCTTCCCGCTCCGCTCCGCCCTCCGCCGCTGCCTCGATGCCTTCCGCCACGGCGAGAGCCTGATCCTGACCATCGAGCGGCAGCGCTCCATGGCAAGCCACCGCCACCAGTTCGCCCAGATCCGCGACATGTGGGCGAACATCCACGAGGATGACGCCGACCAGCCCTGGGCGGCGAACCCGGAAGCCTTCCGGAAGCATGCGTTGATCGCCACTGGCTACCGGGTGGTCAACACCATCGACGCCGGGTCGAAGGCCGCGGCCGAGCGGATGGCGGCGGCGATCCCGGCCATGCACCGGGAATACTGCATTGCCAGCGTTCAAGGCCCGCTTGTGATCGTCGCCACGGCGGAGAGCCAGAGCGTCCGGTCGATGGGGGCGCAGCGGTTCCAAGCATCCAAGACGGCGGTGCTCGACTGGTGCGAGGCGCGGGTCACGGGGGAGGTCGCCGCATGAGCACTTACCGGAAGCGGTTCTTGGATGGAACCGAGCATGACGTCTACGAGGTCCTGATCGCGTTCGGCGTCACCTGCCCGGCCTGCCAGCACGCGATCAAGAAGCTTTTGGCCGCCGGTCAGCGCGGGTCCAAGGGCAAGGCGCAGGATCTGAAGGAGGCGGAGGCGTCGGTCGCCAGAGCGCGGCAGATCGAGGAGGCCCTGCGCGAGCGGGCAGAGCGGGAGGCGGCTGCATGAACCCGAAGCTTCGCCAATCCGCCCGCGGCCGGGAATGCACGCTCCGCCTCGCCGGGGCCTGCAATCGGAATCCTGAAACCACCGTTCTGTGCCACGTCAAGACCGGCGGCATGGGGCGCAAGTGCCCCGACACCGCGGCGTTCTTCGGGTGCAGCGATTGCCACTCGATATACGACCGAGCGGACAGCCGGTGGATGGACTACGGGCAGGATTACCTCGCCGCCCAGGCTCTCCGGGCCTTGGTCGAGACCCACGAAATCTGGAAAACAGAGGGCCTGCTCAATGCTTGACGCATCTCCCCGCATGTCCCCGCTCACCCACCGACAGGCGCAGGCCATGCGCGCGATGGGGATCGCGTATCTCGAAAAAGGCAATACGCCAGCTTCCGCCCGCACCGTCGCCCGCCGGATGCCCGACAAGGACGGCGGCTCAGCCCCTCTAAGCGCAGCGCACAGCGCGCTTCGGATGCTCAAGGCCATGGGGCTGGTTCAGACAGCCGGCGGCTTGTCCAAGGACCGAGCGATCCTGTGGCAACCCACGGAGCGGGGGCGGCGCTGGCTGATCGGCCATGTGGCCTGGAGGATCGCGGCCGACCGCCGCGCGCACCCCGCATCCTGACCCCACCCCGAGCAGAACGAGAGGCAGGACAATGACCGAGCAGAACGACATGGACGACGCCCCGCCGCCGCGAAAGAAAGCCCGGCCGAAGCTGAAAGACTGGGCTGACCGGCCGCCCGTCTCCAGCGACTATCCCAAGGGCTCAGAGGCCCTGGAGTCCTTCCTGCATCTTCGGGGGTATTCGCGATGACCAGCGTCGCCGAAACCCGCCGCCGCAAGGCCGCTGCCCGCGAAGCCAAGGCCGCCGGCATCCTCCCCGACCGGGAGCCCAACGGCCGCGCCACCCGCAAGGAAGCCGACGCCGCCGTCTCGGTCGTGGCGGAGCGTCGCTGTCGGGAGCGTGGCATCGCTCCAACCGCCGCCAACCGCAGGGCCGTTCTCGATCCGAACGAAGGCTTCATGCTCGGTCGCCTATACATCCGCGGCATGTTCGGAAAGCCGGACGAGGACAAGGCGAAGGCCTTCCTCGGGGCTGGCAAGCGATACGCCGCCGTCGAGCAGGCTTACCGCCTCGCCAAGGGCCTGCCGCCGAGGTCAGCTCAGAGCGCATCCTACGGGGCTGTGAGGGGAGGGTCTGAAAACTGGGACCCTGACAGCCGGAAGGCCGCCATGGCCGCTCACGCCTCAGCGCAAGCGGTCCTGCGGGAATGCGGTCCGCACGTCCTGCCTTCGGTCGAGGACGTCTGCTGCGATGACCGCCTGCCCCACAGCGGGGCGGGGCTCCTGGCGGGACTGGAAGCGCTGGCGGAGCACTTCGGGATGCAACAAAAGGCTTGACGACAGACCGTAGGTCTGAAAATGTCATATCCGGAAACTGCGGTTTCTTGCGAGAAGATGAAACGCCCTGCCCTAACCGGCGGGGCGTTCGCGTTTGAGGAGGGCCGCACATGCCGATCATCACCTGCGCCGGCGGGACCTTCAACCTCCGCAACCTGTCTGCGGGCTGGATCGACTACGCAGACGGGACCTACACGAGTGGCTCGCCGCTCGCGCTCTCCGGCAACACCGACACGCTGCTCCCCAACGACGGAGCGACGGTCCGCGGCATCGGTCGTCCTCTCGACGTGTTCTACGACGGGACGGACCAATACATCCGCTCCACGAACCTCGACAAGCAGCCCGACGTCCACATCCTGCCCATCAGCGGCTGACAGGAGGCGAGCATGACCGTCGCCATCAACTTCGGCCGGGACCTCTACACTGGCGCCCCGCTCTTCGTGCCCCGCTCCGGCGCCTGCGAGGTGATGACCGCCACCACCGGAAGCGCGAGCTTCACGGTCACGGCCCGGAAAGACGAGCACGCCAAGATCACCAACACTCACACCGCTGCGGTCTATGTGAACGTCAACGCCGACGCGAGCCCCACGGCCTTCGTCGCGCTGATCCCGGTCGGCGCGGTGGACTACATCCCCAAGCTGGGCGAGGGCGACGTGATCCACGTCGAGGCCGTGGCCTGATGCTTCGCGTCGCCGCCGGTCAGACCGTCTCTCGCGTGGTCACCGTGGCCGGTTCCGGCTCCCTCGCATCCGAGACGTTCACGGCCTACGCCCTCGATCAGCAGGCCCGCCCGCTGGAGGCGACCGTCGCCATCACCAACGCGGGAACCCGTGAGATCACCATCACCGTGGCCGCCACGGACTGGGTTTCCGGCAACGGCGGCTTCGGCCGGCTGGAGGTCATCATGGATGACGGCGGGGTCAAGTCGCAGGTCCACGCCGAGCGCATCCGCATCACGCCCGGCATGAGCGTCCGGCGCACGCTTCCGTTCGCTTACGCCTGAGGGAAGAAATCAAGAGGAAATCAAGTTGACCCGACATGGCGGACACAGGGCCGGCGCGGGTCGGCCCAAGGGCGCGACGAACCAGAAGACCAGGCAGCGGCGTGAAGCGGCCAACGGTGAAGGCATTACGCCGCTTGAATATATGCTGAAGGTCATGCGGGACGAGGCCGCCGAGCAGTCTGAGCGCATGGACGCGGCCAAGGCTGCGGCGCCCTACGTTCACGCCCGCCTCGCGGCCATCGAGCACACCGGCGAGATGGTCCAGCGCGTCGTTTCCGAGAAGCCGATGACCGCGGACGAGTGGGCGGAGCGGCACGCGGACGAGGGATGAGAACCGAAACCGTCTGGGCGCCGCAAGCCGGGCCGCAGCACGCGCTCATGGAATGCCCGCTTCCGCTGGTGTTCTTCGGCGGGGCTCGCGGCGGCGGGAAGACGGACGGGATGCTCGGGAAGTGGGCCGCGAAGGAGGCCCGATACGGCGAGGGCTTCAACGCGATCATGTTCCGGCGGACGACGGTTTCGTCCGAGGACGCCATCGAGCGGAGCAAGCAGCTCTTCCTCCCGCTGGGGTGGAAATACAACGAGAGCAAGCTGTCGTGGCGCGGCCCGAGCGGCGGGCGCATCGCCTTCCGCTACCTCGACAAGGTGACGGACGCCGACGAGTGGCAGGGGCGAAACCTCAGCGACGCATGGATAGAGGAGGCCGGGCAATACGCATCGCCGGCTCCCATCGACAAGCTGTTCGGCGTGCTGCGCTCGGCTGGAGGTGTGCCGATCCAGATGGTCCTTTCGGCCAACCCTGGCGGCCCTGGGCAGACGTGGATCAGGGATCGGTTCGGGCTTCACCCGTTCCCGAGGAAGCCGGCGCTTCGCCGGGTGAAGATCAACGAGGGCGAGATCGACGCGGCGGTGATCCCGTCGCGCATCACGGACAACAAGGCGCTCCTGGCGGCAGACCCCGGATACGTCGACCGGCTCAAGATGGTCGGCGCGGCCGAGCTGGTGCGCGCTTGGCTGGATGGCGACTGGAGCGCCATTGACGGAGCCTTCTTCGCCGAGTGGGACGAAAAACGGCACGTTCTGCCGCGCTGGAGCCCGCCGGAAGATTGGATGCGGTTCCGGTCTATGGACTGGGGCTTCGCGGCGCCCTTCTCGGTCGGCTGGTGGGCGGTGGCGAGTGACGATACGCAGTTCGGCGGGCAGACGATCCCGCGGGGCGCGATGGTTCGATACCGCGAGTGGTATGGCGCGACCAAGCCGAACGTCGGTCTCCGCATGACGGCCGAAGAGGTCGCGGACGGCATCAAGGAGCGCGAGAAGGGCGAGCGCATGTCCTACGGGGTGATCGACCCCGCGGCCTTCGCCGAGGACGGCGGCCCTTCCATCGCGCAACGGATGATCCTTCGGGGCGTCCACTGGAAGCGCGGCGACAACAAGCGCGTCGCTGGGCGCGGACATATGGGCGGCTGGGATCTGATGAGGTCCCGCCTCCGCGGCCAGGACGGGCGGCCCATGCTCTTCGTGACCGAAGCCTGCCGGGATTTCATTCGAACCGTCCCGACGCTGCAACACGACCCGAACCGGGCGGAAGACCTCGACACCGACGCTGAAGACCATGCGGCAGACGAAGCGCGCTACGGCGTGTCTTCCCGCCCGTGGATCGCGACGCGCGAGACGGTCGACCGGACGACACGCGATTACACCGACCCGGACGACGAGGGGGGCGACGATTGGAAGACGCTGTGACCCCCGCGAAGGCGAAGCCTGACGCCGTGAAGCTGGAGGAGGCCAAGCGCCTCTTTCTCGAAAGCGAGACGGCGACGCAGCACGCCCGCGACCTGGCGCAGCGCGACCGGGACTACTACGACAACTGGCAGCTCACGGACTCGGAGATCGCCACGCTGCGGGCGCGAGGACAGCCGCCGGTCGTCATCAACCGCATCAAGCGGAAGGTGGATTGGCTGCGCGGGCTGGAGGCGCAGAAGCGCACCGATCCTCGGGCCTTCCCTCGCACGCCGCAGCACGAGCGGGATGCCGAGTCCGCGACGGATAGCATCAAGTTCGTCTGCGACTCCGACGACTTCGACGGCAAGGCGTCCTCGGTCTTCGAAAACATGCTGGTGGAGGGCTTCGGCGGGATCGAGGTCTCGCACCGGGTCGCCCGTGATGCGCAGGGCAACGAGCGGGTGGATGTCGCGCTGAAGCGCTGGCCGTGGGATCGCCTGTTCTTCGACCCGCACTCCCGCGAGCCGGATTTCAGCGACGCCCGCTATCTCGGCGGCGTCATCTGGCAGGATCTGGACGAGGTGAAGGCGGCCTATCCCCAGGCCGCGGCCGATCTGGACGGAAACCTGCGCGGTGAGGTCGGCGACACCTACGACGACCGGCCGAAGTGGGTCACCTACGTGTCCAGCGACCGCGCCCGCGTCCGGGTCGTGCTGCTGTGGCGCAAGGTCAAGGGCGTGTGGAGCTACACCCTGTTCTGCGGCGGGGCCGTGCTGGAGGAGGGCGATAGCCCTTACATGGACGAGGACGGGAACAGCACCTGCCCGCTGATCCTTCAGAGCACCTACGTCGACCGCGAAAACCGGCGCTACGGCATCGTCCGCGAGATGATCGACGTGCAGGACGAGATCAACAAGCGCCGCTCCAAGGCCCTGCACCTGCTGACGCAGCGCCAGACCTTCGGGCGCAAGGGCGTGATCGACAGCGTCTCTGCCCTGAAGCGAGAGATGGCGCGGCCAGATGGCCATGTAGAGTTTTTGGACGGGGTCTACGGCCAAGACTTCGGCATGCTGAACACGACGGACCTGGCCTCGGGTCAGCTCCAGCTCCTCCAGGAGGCCAAGAACGAAATCGACGGCATGCAGGCGTCGGGCGCGCTGTCCGGCGACACCGGCGAGAGCACGTCGGGCCGCGCCGTCCTCGCCCGCCAGCAGGGCGCCATGGTCGAGCTGGCCCCGATCTTCGACCGCTACCAGTCGTGGAAAAAGCGGGTCTACCGCGCGATCTGGAACCGCATCCGGCAGTTCTGGACCGAAGAGCGGTGGATCAGGGTCACGGACGACGAGCGCAATATCCGGTGGGTGGGCATCAACCAGCCGATCACGCTGGCCGACGCGCTGCGGGAGATGCCGGAGGAAGAGGCCATCATGCAGGCCCGCGCCCTCGGGCTGGTTCCGGATGATCCTCGCCTCGGCATGGTCGTGGGCGTCAAGCAGGAGGTCGCCGGGCTCGACGTTGATATCATCCTCGACGAGGTTCCCGACGCGCTGACGCTCCAGGGCGAGACCTTCGAGGCCATCGCGAACCTCGCGACCTCGGGCATGGTCCCGATCCCGCCGGAAATGATCGTGGAACTGGCCCCCGGCCTGCGCCGCGACCGCAAGGACAAGCTCCTGGAGCTGATCCAGCAGCGGCAGGAGATGGAGGCGCAGGCCCAGCAGCAGGGCGCGCCGCTGGCCGAGCGCGAGGCCGTCGCCAAGATCGAGAAAGACGAGAGCATCGCGCTCAAGAACGTGGCCGACGCGCAGGCGAAGGCGCGCGAGGGCGTGCAGGCCATTCCGCAGTTCGTGCCGGGCGGCAACGTCGCGGCGGGCTGATGGTCAGCCTTGAAGCGATCCTAGGCGACGCACCGGCCATCAAGCCGGTGCGCATCACCCGAATGCAGACCCACGCAGAGCGGGAAGCCTATGCCGCCGAGGCGCGGGCTCAGATGGACCTGATCGACCAGATGCCGGCGACCCATCGCCGGCTCATTCATGAGCACGGCTTGGTCCGCGCCCTGCACATCATCACGGGCTTCTGAGCCCCGGCGGTAGAGCCCCCGGCTCCCGCACAGGAACCCCGGTCGCCGCGGGAAAACGGGCGGAGCGTGTCGCCGACGATACGGGCGGTTCGTGCAGCTTCCGACGAGACGGGAAGGCAATCCAATGAGCGATGTGAACCTTGCGGACGTGCTGGGCAGCCAGCGCGAACCCGAACCCATGCCCGACCCCGTGGGCGAGCAGCAGCCGGCCGACGCGCCGGAAGCCACTGCGTCCGAGGGGCAGGAACCTGTGCAGGAGCAGGCGAAGGAGCCGGAACCGGCCCCCGAGCCCGCAAAAGAGCCGGAAGCCAAGCCCGAGAAGGCCGAGCAGTCCGTTCCCCTCGCCGCCATGCTGGCGGAACGGGATCGGGCGCGCGACCTCGAAGCGCGGCTGAAGGCGATGGAGGCCGAGCGTCAGCCGAAGCAGCCGGAAAAGAGCCCGGACGTCTTCGATGACCCCGACGCCTACACCAAGCACATGCAGGCCCAGATCCGACAGGCCACGGACAACGTGCGCCTCGACGTTTCGGAGCAGGCAGCCCGTTCCCAGTTCGGCGACGACGCGGTGGAAGCCGCGTTCAACGCCATCGCCGCGAACGGGCAGGTGGCCGACCGGGCCGCGTATCAGGCCATCATGGCCGAGCGCAGCCCCTACCACGCCCTCGTGAAATGGCACCAGAAGACCGAGGCCATGAAGGAGATCGGGGAAGACCCGAACGCGTGGAAGACTGCCCAGCGGGAAGCGATCCGCAAGGAGATCGAAGCCGAGATGGCGGCGAAGCAGGTTCGGCAGCAGCCGGCGCCTCCTCCGTCGCTCGCGGACCAGACGAGCGTCGGCAGCGCGGCGGGAGCCCCGACCGCGCGACCCAGCCTGAGCAGCATCATCGGGCGCTGACGCTCCTTCCCTAGGAGCACTACATCATGGCTGACACCCGTGCAGCGACCGGGCTTACCGTCCAGCAGTGGGACGATAAGTTCTTCTCCGAGTATTTCCAGGAGAACCGTTTCAAGAGCGAAATGGGGACCTCGGAGAACTCGGTCATCCAGGTCAAGGAAGACCTGACCGGCAAGAAGGGCTCGGCGGTCACGTTCGCCCTTCTGTCCCGCCTGACCGGCGATGGCGTCACCGGCACGCAGCGGCTGGTGGGGAACGAGGAGGCCCTCGGGTCTCGCTCCTACCCGCTGACCGTGACCGTGCGCCGGCACGGCGTCGTGGTCCCGGAGCAGGAGCAGCAGTATTCCGCCATCGACCTGCGGAACGCCGCCCGCTCCGCGCTCATGGACTGGGCGCAGGAGGACACCCGTGATCGCATCATCCAGGCGATGATGTCGATCAACGACGTGGCCTACGCCTCGGCGTCGGAGGCGCAGAAGGACGCCTGGCTGGCGGACAACGCCGACCGCGTGCTCTTCGGCGCGGCGAAGTCGAACAACTCCGGCAACGACCACTCGGCGTCGCTGGCGAACATCGACGGGACCACCGACGTGCTGACCGCAGGCGCCCTGTCGCTGATGAAGCGCATGGCCCTGACCGCCTCGCCGAAGATCCGGCCCATCCGTTCGGAGCAGTCCGGCCGCCGGTTCTACGTCTGCTACGTGACCCCGCTCCATATGCGGGACCTGAAGGCGGACGACACCATCATCAACGCCCAGAAGGACGTCTCGCTGCGTATGCAGAACGAGAAACTGTTCATGGGCGGAGATGTCGAGTGGGACGGGATCATCGTCAAGGAGATCGACGATATCCCGGTGATCGAGGGTGTCGGCGCGGGCGACATCGACGTGGCCCCGGCGTTCTTCTGCGGCGCGCAGGCCCTGGGCTACGGAATCGTCAGCCGCTGGCGGTCGATCCAGTCCAAGGAAGACGACTACGGCGACAAGCCCGGCATCGGCATCAAGGAGTTCGGCAACTTCGCGAAATTGCGATTTGGGGCTGGGTCTGATGACACTGACGACCCGAAGGATCACGGTCTACTGACTGGTTATTTCGCAAACGTCGCGGATTCCTGATATCACTACTTAGCGCTGGCCGGGTCTTCGTGGTCTGGCCAGCGCTTGTTGTTGATTATCCGTGAGACATGCCCCCGGGCTATGCCGATTTTCTGAGATATCGCGGCATGGGTCATGCCTTCAGAGCGGTGAAGCCGCCGGATCTCGCGAACGGTATCCCAGTCGAGGATGGAGAGATGGTGTCGCTCCCCGCGCACCGTGCTCTTGTTCGCGACGCGCCCAAGCTCGGCGTATGCGTGCCTATGGTTCTCGCTCTGGGTGACTGCCTCCAGGTTCTCCAGTCGATTGTCCAGTGGGCACCCATTTTTGTGGTTGATCACCAACTTGGGCTGGATCGGACCGACAAATGCCCCCTACACCAGTCGGTGGGCGAGATGTCGCCGAGCCTTGGAGTTTTGGCAAAGGCAGAACTGCACGTAGCCTTTGTTGTTTATCTGAGGGCGCAACAAACGACCAACCTTCGCGCCATGCCCGCCACGAGTTCGGCGGACACGGCCATCGTCCGAGACTTCATAGCAAGTCTCAAATCCGAGTACGGGCTTCCAATTATCCATGCTCCAAACATGGGTAGCGAAGTTCTATATTCAAGGAGAAACGGTCATGGCCGTTGAGAACCTGACGGCGACGCGCCGTCATCCCATCGCGATGACGACCGCCAACGCGAACCAGGTCCCCAAGGACGCCAACATGGTGGCGGTGT
Source organism: Albimonas pacifica (assembly GCF_900113695.1). GTDB lineage: Bacteria > Pseudomonadota > Alphaproteobacteria > Rhodobacterales > Rhodobacteraceae > Albimonas > Albimonas pacifica. Next base: position 19,241 of record NZ_FOQH01000010.1, read on the forward strand.
GCAGCACCGTCGAAGTCACGGCCGCCGCCTCGGCGACGTCGACCTACACCATGGGCCGCGTGGCCTCGGCGGCGCGCATCATGCCGCTGTCGACGCTCTACTGGGACGATCTGGCCTCGACCGGCGCGCCGACGCTGGACATCGGCTTCGCTGCGGACCCGGACGCGCTGAACGACGGGCTGGACGCGGCTACGGCCGCCAGCTCGGCGGGCGTCTTCAAGGCGGCCAACATCGCCAACGTCGGCCTTCCGGCGTGGCAGCTCGCCGGCCTGTCCTCGGACCCCGGCGGCTTCCTCGACGTGATCGTGACGCTGGCCGACGCGGACGCGAACACGGGCGGCACCCTGTCCATGGTGCTGATCTACACCGTCGACAACTGAGCAGCGGGGCGGGGCTTCGGTCCCGCCCTCCTTTTCGCAGGAGGCATCCCATGAAGGCGCGCTTCATCGGCAACGGCCAGAACGACCCCGAGGCGCTGACCTGGGGCGGCGTGACGTTCCCCCTCGGCGAGGCCGTGGAGGTCCCCGAGGCGCTGGCTGGCCGCATCGCGGGCAATTCGCACTTCGAGGTGGTGGGCGACGAAGACGGCGACGGGGACGTGGACCGCGACGATCTGCGCGCCACCGCCGAGGGGCTGGGAATCGAGGTGGACGGCCGCTGGGGCGAAACCCGGCTGAAGCGCGAGATCAAAGCGGCGGAGAAGAAGGCCGCCAAGGACGCCGAAGACGATGGCGAAGAGTGAGCTGGACGTCGCCACGCGGGCGCTGCGGCTGATCGCCGTTGCGGACGTGTCGGAAGACCCCTCCGCCGAAGATGCGCTCGTCGCGACCGAGACGTATGCCGCGCTGCTGGAAGAGCTGTCCGAAGACCACGGCATGGCTTTCGAATGGGCGGCGTCGGCGACCCCGGATCGGCTCTGGCTGAACCTCGCCGGACTGGTGGCGGAGCGCATCGCACCGATCTTCGGCCGGGCCTACGACGGTCGGCGCGACATGGCCCGGCTTCGGGCGCAGGTCTTCCCCGACGACCGGGTGGAGCCCGTGCAGGTGGAGCACTTCTGATGCCGCTGGAGAACGCCCTTGGCGCGCTGCGCGACCTGACGGACGCGGCTTCCGAGCGCTGGAACGCGCTGATGGAGGCCGTGCCCACGGGCGCCGAGCGCAGGGCGTGGCTGGACCGACAGGATGCGGCCCTGACGGACGCGGTGCGCTACTACGGCGGGCCGGCGGCGGAACCTGCGCTGAATGCGCTGACGCTGGCGGGCGAAATGAGCGACGCGGCAGACGTGCGGGACTACTACGACTACGGCGGCCGGGCCGCGAACGCGCTGATGCAGGGCGACCTCTGGCAGGGCGCGCAGGACGCGGCTCAGGCCGGGGCTGCGGGGCTGGCCTCCTTCATGCCTGGCGTCAGCGCCTCGGGGCTCCAGGCCGGCACAGGAGCGGCCCTGGGCATCTTCGCAGGGGTGAAGGCGGCGAACGCGCCGACCGACATGCTGCGGCGGGCCGAGGAGATGACCGCGGCGGGGGCGAACCGGGACGACGTGTGGCGTGAGACCGGATGGTTCCAAGGCGTGGATGGGAAGTGGCGCTGGGAGATCGAAGACAGCGACGCTTTCCTTGAGAGCCCCGCGAACGCGCCGGAGGGGTTCCAGCGACTTCAGCATGACGATCTTCAGGACGCCTATCCTGAGATGTGGGCCAAGACGCAGCAGAGCATCTCGGATCGTCCGATTTCGGGGCAGATGGAAGGGGCCGCGGGCTACTACCAGCCCGATATCGGCGCGGTGGTGGTTGGTCAGCCGAATGCGCAGGCTCGCCGCTCGACGGCGCTGCACGAGTTCCAGCACGCGGTTCAGCAGCAGGAAGGGTTTGCCAGCGGAAGCAGCCGTTCCGCCGCTGAGCGCGACATGCGGCTTGCTCAAGAGGCTGATCTTGCTGCTTTCCGGGAGCGGAACCCGTCGCTTGCGAGCCTGCTGAACGCCAGGGACCGGGCCGCGGAGTCGCTGGCCGAGCGGTATGGCCCCAACTTCTCGGATGTCGCCCCGGAACAGGATCTGAGGATCTGGGAAAACCTTCTGGAGAAGGTCGAGCGTCACCCGAAATTTGACGAATATTGGAAGATCGAGACCGCTTCTGTCGGAGATCCCTTGGATCTGTATCGCCGCACCGCAGGCGAAGTCGAAGCCCGTAACGTCCAGGCCCGCCGCAACTTCGCCCCCGAGTATCGCCGCGAGACGCCCCCGTGGGCGACGCAGGACGTTCCCGATGACGAGCAGATCGTCAGGATGCTGCGCTGATGCCCCTTCTCGCCTTCGCCCGCCAGAGTGCCGGGACCGAGTTCGCGGAATACTCTGGCGAGCGCCTTCTGAACTTCTTCGCCGAGCCATTCCCCGACGCCGGGACCGGCCGCCTGATCCTCGCCCCTTCCCCCGGCTTGACCGCTTTCGCCAACCTCTCCACCGGTCCGGTGCGCGACATCTACGTGCAGGCCGGCATCGCCTACGCCGCGAGCGACGGCAGCCTCTACCGCATCCGCTCCGGCGGGGCCGTGACGAACCTCGGCGCCATCGTGGACGATCCGACGACGACCATCACCGGGAACGGCTTCGACGTCGCGGTGGCGGCTGGCGGCAACTACTACGTCTACAACATTGCGGACGAGACGCTGGCCGAGGTGGCGCCCGGGGTCTTCAACAGGACCGAGAGCGTCACCCGGCTGGACAACTACATCATCCTGAGCGAGCGCGGGGGGCAGCGGTTCGCCATCACGGCGCTGGCGGACGCGAGCACGATCGATGCACTGGACTTCGCCTCGGCCGAGAGCGCGCCGGACGACGTGGTGCGGGTCCACGCCGACCACTCCGAGTTGTGGTTCTTCGGGACCGAGACGGTGGAGGTCTTCGGCAACACCGGGAACGCGGACTTCCCGTTCCAGCGCCTGAGCGGCGGCGTGATCGAGCGCGGCTGCGCCTTCGGGGGCTCCGTGGCGAGCGACGACAACTCGGTTTTCTGGGTAGGGGACGACCGGCTCTGCTACCGGGCGCAGGGCTACACGCCTTCGGTCATCTCGACGCCGCCCGTCTCCCGCGCGCTCCAGGAGACTGAGGGAGATATCTACGGCTTCACCTTCACCTGGCGCGGCCACAAGAGCTACTGCCTGCGGTTCAGCGACCGGCCGGCGTGGATCTACGACATCGCCACGAACCTGTGGCACGAGCGCGCCACGGGCACGGAAGCCCCGCGCTGGATGGCGCTCTGCGCAGCCCGGTTCGGGTCGGAGACGCTGATCGGTGGGCGCGACGGCACGGTCTACACTCTCGGCGGGGTGACGGACGGCGGCACGGCGATGCTGCGCGAGGCGATTTCCCTGCCGCTGGAGAACGGCGGGGATCGCTTCAGCCTTCACGAGCTGGAGCTGTCCTTCAAGACGGGCGCCACGGACTTCGACGACGCAACGGCCGTGCTCCAGATCAGCAAGGACGGGCGGGAATGGGGCCTTGAGCGGGAGCGACCGCTGGGCAGCATCGGCAACTACCTGAAGCGGGTCCGCTGGCACGGGCTCGGGAACGCCCGGCAGTTCCGGGCCAGGGTTCGGATCACGGACCCCATCGACGTGGCGATCTACGGGGCGAAGGTGAGGGCGGGATGACGACCCTGATGCTCCCGCCGATCCCTTACCAGTGGCGCGGCGACCGGGACATTCTGGCGTTCGTGAACGGGCTGGTTCTGGCGGTCGGCGGGCCGGGGACCATCGTCACGCCGGGAGATGGCGACAACGCCCTCGCGCCGACCTCGGTCCCTTTCTACGTAGCCGCCTCCCTCGCCCCTGTTTCGGTCGCCGCTGCGGCTGTTGAAATCCAGCCCGTTGCGCCCCCCAGCCGCGACGGCGCTCCTCTTGATCCCGTGGCCTCCTGCGGCTGCGACAACGGCGGATTGGAGCCGGTATGAGCAAGGTTCTCCTCTACGCGGGCCAGCCCTCGGACTCGCTCGGGACCATCGTCGCTTCGGCGGACGTAACCCGGACCATCGACGCGGCGACGGTCTGCAACCCCACGGCTTCGGCGGCGACCCTGACGCTGCACATCGTGGCGAGCGGGGGCACGGCCTCCGCCGCGGACAAGCTGTATCACGAGCTGTCGGTGGACGCCGGAGCGACGGTCCCGCTCACGGGGCTGGTGAACCAGTGCCTGGCGCGCGGAGCGACGGTGCAGGCCGTGGCCGGGACGGCTTCGGCGCTGACGCTGACGATCAGCGGGCGCACGCAGGGATGACGACCATCGCCTATCGCGACGGGGTGATGGTCGCGGACACGGGCTGCTGGGACGGCGACACCTATGTCGGAGAGGTCGTGAAGGCGATCCGAACGTCGGCGGGTGCTCTTGTCGGCGTCTCTGGCAGCGCGGCCGATGCGGGCCGTGTGTTCGCATGGGCGGAGGGAGGCGCGGACGGCCCGCTCGAGATCAAGAACGGAACAGAGGCGCTGCTTGTGTCTCCGGAGGGGGCGATCAGCTTCATTGAGACCGAGGGGCGTCCCGTTCCGATCAAGACTGAGTTCGCGGCGACCGGCTCCGGGACAACTATCGCCATCGGAGCCATGGCCGCTGGCGCGAGTGCGGAGCGGGCGGTCGAGATCGCGGCGCAGCGGGACGCGCACACCCGCGGGCCGTTCACGGTTCTGAGGCTGGCCCGATGACCATCCGCCGCGCGACCGCCGAAGACCTGCCGCGCATCGTGGAGATGGGGCGGGAGAACTATCGACGCGTCGTCGGCGCAAGCGGCTTCGACCCGGAGGCGACTGCCGCCACGGTCGCGCGCATGATCGCCTCCGAAAGCGGGATCGTTCTCGTGTCTGACGGGGGCATGATCGGGGCCATCCTGACGCCGCACTGGTCCGCCCCATCTCGGATGCAGGCCATCGAAACGTTCTGGTTCGCCGAAGACGGCTCCGGGCTGGCCCTTCTCCGTTCAATGGCTGCGGAGGCGCGAGCGCGTGGCGCGGCTGAAATTCGGTTCACTGCCCGCCACTCGGTGGCGATGACTCGCCTCGGCTATGAGCCTGTCGAAATGATTTATCGGGAGCGTCTCGATGTGTGACCCTATCACTGCGATCTCCCTCGGGTCGGCAGCCGCCTCCGGCGTCACCGGGATCATAGGGGCAAACAAGGCGGCCGATGCGCAGAAAGACGCGGCAGACGCCTCCGCGGCGCTTCAGAAGTACATGTATGACCAGACCCGCGAGGACTACGGTCCCTACCGCGAGGCGGGATACGATGCCCTCGGCGCGCTGGCGTTCGAGCTGGGGCTTGGCCCGCGGCCCGGCTCTGTTGGCGGCGGCGGCGCAGACCTGAACATCGAGCGCATCCCCGGAACGCGGCAGGGCGGCCCTGCCCAGCCTGCCGGCGGACGGCAGGGCGGGCCGGGCTACTATGAGACGCCCGACGGCGATTTCAAATACAGCGTGCAGGCGCGACCCGGCTACACGGCGCCCGGCGGGGCTGCGGTCGGCGGAGGCCGCACCAACCCGCTGTTCAAGGTCGGCGACATGACCTTCGCGGATCGCGCCTCGGCCCGGTCCTACATCAAGGACCAGAGGGGCGGCGGCACGGAATACCGCGGGTTCGAGGCGACGCCGGGCTACCAGTTCCAGCTTGAGCAGGGACAGCAGGCCATCGACCGCAGCGCGGCGGCCCGCGGCGGCCTGTTCTCCGGGGCCACGATGAAGGCCAGCCAGCGGTTCGGACAGGGCCTCGCGGCGCAGGAATACAACACCTACCTCAACCGCCTCGCCGCGCTGGCCGGGACGGGGCAAGCCGCGACGGGCGCCACGGCGAGCGCGGGTCAGGCTTCGGCCGCGAACACCGGGAACGCGCTGATGACCGCAGGACAGGCGCGGGCCAGCGGCTACAGCGGCATGGCGAACGCGCTGAGCGGCGGCGTGCAGAACGGGCTGGGGCTCTACGCGCTGAGCGGTGGGTTTGATGCGGATGGTGGCTCGTCTCTCGCCCCAAACTCCTCTCCCGTCCCTGTTCCGAGGCCCTCCTGACATGGCTGAAATCATGGTCCCCAACCTCGTCGGCGCGGTCTCGCAGGGCCTTCAGGCGCGCGAGCAGATGCAGACGGGGCAGGCCCGAAATCGTCTCGCCCAGATCGCCCAGACCGAGGGCGCAAGCTCCCCGGCCTTCACCAACGCCCTGATGGCCGTGGACCCCATCGCCGGGGCGCGGATGCAGGCCATGCAGGCGGAAACTCGGCAGGCCGCGTCCAAGGATGCTCGCCTGCGCTATTCGGCTCCGCTCTATATCATCGACAAACTGCCGCCCGACCGTCAGGCCGCGGCATATGGGTCCCTCTACAGCCGGGCGCAGCGTGATGGACTGGACCTTGCCGGGGTTCCCACTCCTGACCAGTATCAGCCCGGCATGGCCGGCATGCTCGCCGCCTATCTCTCCGGAGAGCAGCCCAAGGCGGCCGACCCGTGGGACGGCTACAAGGTCGTGGGCAACAGCGTGCTCGGCATGGGGGAGCGGGGTCCGGCGCCGGTGTGGACCGCGCCGAGGGCGCCGGAGAAGGACCCCATTGCCGAGCTGCGCGCGCGCGCAGATGAGGCCGGGCTTGTTCCTGGCTCCCCGGAATGGAGCGATTTCATGATCAACGGCGGCGTCCGCCGAACGCAGGAGGTCGTTGACAGCTTCCGACCGGCAACGGCGGAGGAGGCGGCGTCCTACGGGGCCGAGGCCGGCCAGATCAATGAGCGAACCGGGCGCTTCCACCCCGCCAACACCCGCGACGCCGCTACGTCCGAGGGCGAGCGCAAGGCGAAGGGCTTCCTTGACCGGATGGAGGCCGCCGAGAAAATTCTTCAGGGCTTCTACGGCCAAGGCTACACGACGCCCAGCATCGGAGAGCGCGCTCTGAACACCCTGCTTCCGGAGGGCTATGCCCTCGGCGAGGATGACCTTCAGGTGCGTCAGGCGCAGCGTGATTGGGTCCGGTCCAAGCTCCGCTTCGAATCCGGAGCCGTGATCGGTGATGAGGAGGCGGACGAAGAGATCCGCACCTACTTCCCGCAGCCCGGAGATGGGCCGGGCGTGATCCAGCAGAAGGCGCAGGCCCGCCAGCAGGCGATGGAGGCGATGCGCGCCGCCGCCGGTCGAGCCGGCGCGATGCGGAGTCCCGGCGCCCCAGATGCGCCCGCGCCACCTCAGGCCGCTGGCGGCTTCTCCGGCAACGTCGAGGAAATCCCGGTCGGCACGCGCCTGCGCAACCCGCAGGACCCGAGCCAGATCGTGGAATGGAACGGGACCAAGTTCGTCCGGGTCAACCCTTGAGGCGAAAAAAGTAGGTCAGCAGGCCGGCGCAGACCTGAGACAAGGCCCAGATCGGCCCCGTCCACAGCAGCATGAAGTCGGCGTCCTCGCTGGGCGGCACGACATACCACAGCACCCATAGGCCGAGCACGGCGGCGATCCCGCCGAGGTGGCACAGGTGCCGAAAGAAGTGAGGCCACGAGCGATTCATGGACCCTCAGCAGTTCAAAGGCTGGCAGATCATCCCCGCCAATATGGCGGCTGACGCTGCGCCCGACAACTACCCCGCCATCGATGCCGTTCGCGGCGAGGGCGCCGGCCGCGCCATGGCCGAAGGCCGGCGCACGACCGGCGGCGGCTACGGCCTGATGCACGAGGCTGTTGGCCCGGTGGCGGATGAGTTCCGGGCCGGCGTCGGCGCGCTGAACGATGCGGTGGTCTCGAACGTCAGGAGCTTGCTGGGCGGCCCGGAGGCTCCGGGCATTCGCGCCCTCTACGACGACTACCTCAAAATGGAGCGCGCCGAGCAGGACCGCGTGCGTGACGAGTATCCCGTCCTTTCGGTCATCATGAACGTCCTCGGCGGCGCGACCGCGGCTCCGGCGCGCGTCCTCGGCGCTGGCGCAAGCGCTGTCGGGGCGGCGACCCCGGCGGCCACGTCGGCGATTTCCCGCATCGGCCAAGGGGCCGCTGTCGGCGCGGGAACCGGCGCTGCGGCTGGCTTCGCTGAGGGCGAGGGCGGCGCCCTGAACCGGGCGGAGAGCGGTCTTGTCGGAGGGCTCTTCGGGGCCGGCGTTGGCGCGACCATTCCCGCGGTGGCCGAGGGCATCACCCGCGTCGCGCGTGGGCTGTCCTACGTTCGGGGGCTGAAGGGCGAGGGCGCTGTCCGGCGGGCCGAGGAGATGCTCACGGAGGCGATGCGCAAGGACGGCGTGTCCGCGTCCGACCTTCAGGCCATCGCGGACAGCGGCACGCCGTTCTCGCTGGCGGATCTGGGGCCGAACACCCGCGCCGTGGTTGCGGCCGCAGGTCGCAGAGGCGGTGCGGCGCGCGAGGGCTTCGAGGAGTTCTTCGAGGACCGTGCGAGGGGGCAATACGGTCGGATCAACCAGAACCTGGCCGAGAACCTCGGCGTGGATGGCCAGGACTTCGGAGCCACCGCCGCGGCCGTCTCTCAGCGTCGAGCCGCAGCGGCACGTCCGGGCTATGCGCGCGCCTACGCGCAGCCGGCGCCTGCGCTTTCCGAGAACGTCTCGACCATCCTCGAAACCCCGACCGGCCGGCGCGCTGTCGTCAGGGCCACGCGGATGATGCAGGACCGCCGCCGTCCGATCCGCGAGGATAATGGGCGATACACGGTTGAGATGCTGGACCAGATCCAGCGCGCGATGCGGGACATGGAAGGGGGCGCCCGCGGCGCGAGGGCCGGCGAGATGGCCGGCGGCATCGGCAACCTGCGGGACGAATTCCTGCGCGAGGTTCCCGACGACCTCCGCGCGGTCATGGCGACCTACCGATCCGAGAGCGAGCTTCTCGACGCGCTGGAGCAGGGCCGCCGCTTCCTTTCCGGCGACGGGGACGCGACCTCGGCGCTGGTGGAGGGCTACACCCCGGCCGAGCGCGACATGTTCCGCCTCGGCGCCGCGCGGGCCATTCGCGACCGCATGGGCAACAAGATCGACAGCGGCGACGTCTCGGGAATGTTCCAGAACCCGAACATGCGGGACCGCATCCGCGCGCTGTTCGACGGCAATGAGTTCGCCTTCGCCGACTTCATGGAGCGCACCCGGACGGAGCGCATCATGCAGGAGACGCGGAACGCGCTCCTCAAGGGGTCTCAGACGGCCGGCCGCCTCGCCGAGGATGATGCATTCACGTCCGGCATCCTGGGGGATGCTGCGGCCGATGTGGTGAGCGGAGGGGGAAGCTCAACCAGCCTTGTGAACGCCATCTGGAATGCGGGGTCAAAGGCCGCCGGCGGCGCCAAGGATCGGTTCCTTCAGGGCGTGAACGAGTCGGTTGGCGACGAAATCTTGCGTCGCGCTATCGACCCGAACATTGCCCGCGCGGGCACGTCCGTCGTTCCGGCGGGCAGCCCGGCCCTCCCGGCTCCGGCCGCTGCGAGGGCGCTCCCCGCAGCGTCTCCGGGCGCTCCCATCGCTGCGGGCGCCGCGGCTGGCGGCGGCATGACTGGAGGAGCGCAGGCCGAGCGGTTCAGGGGGTGGGAGGTCATCCCCGCGCAGGAGGCCGCCCCTGAAGTTGCGCCGGGGCCTCAATCCGCCCTCCCCTCTGAGGTAAAGGGCCATGTGGCTGACCTCCGGGATGCTACGCCTCCTCCTGTTCCGGTCGAGACCACCAGCCCGTTCAAGCTCGCGCAGGCTTTCGTCGGCATGAACGAAAACAAGGATGCGCGGGTCCTTTCCCAATTCATCAAGCGCGCCAGCGGCACGAAGCTGGACCCGGCGAAAACGGCGTGGTGCGCGGCCTTCGTCAACGCCATCCTGGGCGCCAGCGGTGGGGAAGGAACCGGCAGGCTGAACGCCCGGTCGTTCCTCGAATTCGGGACCAAGGCCGAGACGCCTCAGATCGGTGACGTGGCGGTCTTCTGGCGCGAGAGCCCGGAGAGCTGGAAAGGGCACGTCGGCTTCTATGCCGGCAAGGTGCGCAAGAACGGGCGCGACTACATCAAGGTGCTCGGCGGGAACCAAGGCGACAGCGTGAGTGAGGCCCTTTACCCAGCCGACCGGCTGCTTGACGTCCGCAGGCCGCCGCGCATTCGGGCGTGACGCCTACTCACTGAATTCACACGGGAATTCCCGGTGAAAGACCTCGATCATGGATAGCCTTGCGTTGTCGCCCCACCGGCTCGGATTTGCGCGAGCCCAGGTCGCGAATGCTTGGGCTCCGGCATCAATGGTGGGGATGTCTCCAGCGGTCAACATGCCAACCGGGGTCCTGCCGTAGCTGACACTTATGCAATTGGACTCCATCATCCACGAAATTCCGGCCACGACCCCCAGGCAATAAAAGGATATGGGGTCCGACCATTCGCCGCGGAGAGCGCCCTCGCATCCGAGCATTAGCGTCCGAACGGTATCCGCATCACCGCTTGGTTCCTGTGCTTGGGCGCTCGCGGGCACGGACAGCGCAACTGCGGTGATGATCGAAACGGCAGCGTAGCGCATGAATACCTCCCCCTGAATTCCTCGGAGCACTCTCCCACGGGAGCGAGCGACGGGGAAGCGCCTCACTCCGGGAGGTAGCCCTTCGCACGCAGCCAGTCGCGCAGGATGATCGTCACGAGCGATGACAGCGACCTGTCGTCGTCCTTCGCCGCCCGCTCCAGCGCGGCTTTGATCTCTGGATCGATGCGGAACCCAATCGGGGCTGACTTGGCCATTCTGCGGTTCTCTAACATTTGCCATTGACAGACGTTAGAGAAGCTATGACATATGAAGCGGCCCCGCAAGACGCTGCAACGTCAAACGGGGCCTGACCGAAGCACGATCAACAGGAGATCGAGCATGGCTGCTGCCGAAGATACCGCCCGCCGCCCGAAGCCGAAAGGCCCGACCCGCCGCACCTTCGCCCTCGGCGCTGCGGCCCTGCCCGCCGTCGCCATGGCGCCCTCGGCCGTCGCGGCTGCCGCGCCCAGCGAGATCGAGGCGCTGTTCCGCGAAATCGAGGAGATCAACGAGGTGGTCGAGGCCGCGCCTCACCACATGGGCGACGACTGGTTCTACGCGAGGGCCTACGAGGTCGCCGGCCGCGTGGATCGGATGCTGGAGATCCGGCCCCAGACGCTTCGCGAGTTCGTGATGCAGGCCGTTTCCACGCTGGACGACGACCCGTCCTGCCCGAACACGTCGGCGTTCTTCGGCCAGGTCCGCAACATCCTCGGGAGGGCCTGACGCTCACGTTCTAGGCACTTCTGCCCTAGCGCACCAAGCGCCGGGGTCACACCCTGACATCGAGGTTTGCGACTTGGTCCTGGTCGCAGACCGGCCGGGGGACCAATCGCTCAGGCGGCCACCTGAGCGCCCCCGGCCGCGGGAATCCTCCCAAGGCAAAGCAGGACCCACAGGACCGTTGACATGAAAACGTCCATCTCGTCACTGAGCTTCAACGACACGCCGATCCGGGACCGTGAACAGATGCTCTGTCTGACCGACATGTGGAAGGCCGCCGGCTCTCCCCGAAACAAGAAGCCGGCGGAGTGGAGTCGATACGAAGGCTCTGATTTCATTCGAGAAATCGGGGAAAAGGTGGGGACAGCCCACCTTTTCGAGAACCGGCCGGGTCGGGGTGGGGGCACCTGGGCTCACTGGCAGATCGGCATGGCCTACGCCAAGTACCTCAGCCCCGCGTTCCACGCATGGTGCAACGAGGTCGTCCGGGCCTACATGGAGGGGACGCCTCCCCCGAGCCCGCAGGACACGCGGTGGCTCGCGGTGCGGCAGGAATCCCGCGCCATGCGCAACGACTTCACGTCGACGCTGGCCGAGCATGGGGTGACGAAGCCTCGTGATTTCGCCCGAGCGACGAACGCGACCTACGTCGGGCTGTTCGGGGCCAGCGCCGGGCGGATGCGGGAGCGAATGGGTCTCCCGAAGAAGGCCAACTTGCGTGACCGCATGAGCCGGATGGAATTGGCGCAGGTGATCCTCGCCGAAGAGCTGGCGACCGAGCACATGGAGGACGAGCGGAGCTGGGGTGCCGACGAGTGTTGCGACGTCACCGCCATGGCCGCCCGCTCTGTCCATCAGGCGGTCAGCGACAACCGGGCGAGCCGTCGCCGGATCGGGCGGTGACCGCCATGTGGATCAAGTTCAACTCTGGCGAACAGGTCAGGCGCCGGCACCAGGTGGTCTACGTGATGCAGTTCGACGGGGCGACGAAGATTGGCCTTGCCGCAAGCCCAACCGCGCGGGCATCCACGCTGTCTGGCGCATCCGGGCGTGAGTTCCTGCACGGATACTTCTTCGATGCCGAACTGAACGCGCGGGGCCTTGAAATGGACATGCATGCGCGCTTCGCCCAGCACCGAAGGGTCGGGGAATGGTTCGGGCTGCTCGCGGACGATGTGGTGGCTGGGTTTCATCCCGTCGCAAGCGACTACCCGCGCAAGATCCGACCTGAGATCGACGAAGCGCGGGCGAGGGAATTCTTTGACCGCCTGTTTCCCTTGCCGGAGCAGGGCTTTCGGATGTCGCCGTCTCAGATCGTCGACATCATCTCGGCCCCACTCGCCATGGTCACCGCTCACGCCGCCTTCAACTCAGCCGGCTTTGACGTAAGGGAGGCGCATCGGGCCATGCTCTCGGACTTCGAAGAGTATCCGCACGAGATGGAAGATCTCCTGGGTGATCTCTTGCCGGCCGTGAGGGTGTTCGTGGAGCAGTTCGTTAGCGCGGTTTACGCAGCTTCGCCGGGGCCGTCCCAAGTCGCCTGCGGCTCCTGACGCGGCCGGCCACCACCCACGGGGCGGCCCCACGGGGCCGTCCTTCCATCTCAGAACTGCTTGGGGAGCCCGGCCTGCTTGAGCGTCTCGTTCGCCGTGTGGCGGGACTTCACGCCGGCGTCCACGGTGAAATTGCGGTCCGAGATCGGGCTGTACCAGATCTCGTGATCGCCCCGCCCTTGGCGGACGAAGTAGCACCCGGCCTCCCGGAGCAGCGCGAGCAGCTCTTTCCGGTAGCCGGGCACAGGTCAGTGGCAGGGATTGGGGACGCGGGAGACCTGCTCGGCGAGGATGCGAACCGGGATCTCAGGCTCATCGGAGCCATCCCCGTTCGCTTCGAGAAGGTCGCAGATCGCAGCGACAACCTTCGGCTGGAGGGCTTCGAGGGTATCGGCTTCGACGGCGAGGCCGTCGATATCCTGGCTGGACGCGACCCACACGCGAGCTTCTTCGTCCCAGTTCGCGCGGACAACGATGGAGAAGTGCTTCATGGGAGCCCCTATGGACGCGCGCCGCGAATCGCGACGGTACGAAAATATAGTGCACGCCTCCTAACACCGAAATGAGGCGAGCGCGTCCATCACGATCAGGTGGGCGGCTCCTGACGCGCCCCACATAGACGCAAACCACCAAGGCGGTCCTCCGGGGCCGCCTTTTTCGTTCCCGGCCTGACGGCCAGCACAACCCCCCCCCCCCCCCCCCCCCCCCCCCCCCCCCCCCCCCCCACCGAGCAGACCAAGCCCCGCCATCGCGCGGGGCTTTCTCATTTGGAGACCCTGCCCATGCCGCGACTTTTCGGCGACAGCATCCTGCGCGCCACAGACAGCGATGACGAGCCGGTCCCCGGCGCGCTGCTGACGGTCTACGAGGCCGGGACCACCACCGAGGTCCCGACCTACAGCGACGCTGACCTCAGCATCGCCCAGAGCGTCCCTGTCGTCGCCAGCTCGGCCGGCGTGTTCCCCCCGGTCTACGTCCCGCCGGGAACCTACAAGCTGGGCGTCACGACGGCCTCGGGTGCGGCCATCTCCGGCTATCCCGTGGACAACGTGGTCGCGGGCGTCGGCATCACTTCGGTCATCTCCAAGGACTTCGACAATCGGGCGGCGGCGCAGGCCGCGACCATCGCGAGCGATGTGGGGGCGGTTCGGCTTCTGGGCTACACGACGGCTGGGGATGGCGAGACCGCGCAATACAAGCGGGCCGCGTCCTCGCCGGGGCACGCCGGAAGCTTCCAAGACGCTGAAGATAACTGGTGGGAGATCGCGAACGCGAAAGTTCAGGTCGAGCAACTGGGCGCCGTGGCTGACGGCGCCACGAACGCACGGGGCGCGTTGCAGAGCGCGCTTTCGTTCCGCAGCGAAGTCGGCCTCACCGGATCGTATGCGATCTCCGGTGCTGTAGACGTCTCGGCCGCGGGCTACTTCCGCCGCATCATCGGACAGGGGCAGACCTTCATTCAGATGCTCGACGCCGCCGCGACCTTCGCGTTCGGCGAGACCGCCGCGGCCTATGGTTGCGAGATCGGCCATGTCCGCATCGAGGGGAACGACGTCGCCCTCGTGCCGCTGCGAATGGCGGAGATCTCGTTCAGCCATCACGTCCTCGTTCATGACACGATGATCCGCGGCTATGTCGACTTTGGCATCAAGGTCGAAGGCAACAATGACGGCTCGCGCTTCGAGCGCGTCATCATCGAAAACGCCCCCAGCTCGCACTCCGGAAGCGCCGCCTTCCGGCATCTGGAAGTTGGCCCCATCTCGGGGATCAACTGCACCTTCGCGAACTGCAACGGCTGGAGCTATTGGGGCGACTACCAGGCGAACTGGACGGACTGCCGTTTCACCTTCGGCGTGCAGGGGCTCATCAAGTTCACGCCAACGAAGCCGACCCGGGTGCTGAGCATCCGCGGGCCCTACATCGAGAACGTGGGCTTCCGTTCAGGCGCGGGCGTCCCTACGGGTTCTCCCATCGGCATTCTCGCGGACGGCGGAGATATCTACCCCAACGGCGGGATCGTCATCGACAGCCCGCAGAAATTCTATGCCGGCTGGGCGAGCGATCTCATCGTAGCCCGGGACGGTGCATGGATTCACTACATCACGGGCAGCGTTCCAATCGACGGGAACACTGTCCCATTCACCCCGGCATCCCCGCCCGACCCACAATCCGGCCGGCAGCTTCAGCTCTTCTCGGTGCTCGGCATCGACAGCGGCTCTTTCTTGCGGATCGAAGGTCCGCTGAAAACCAACTTCTACCATGTGACCGACAACCCGGACGGGTCTTATGCGGACTTCATCGGCCGGTTCCAGCCTCAGTCGCAGGGCTATCCGCTGAGGGTCGGCGGGAACGGCCATAAGCGCGTCTGGGCCGGGGACATGACCACCACGACCGGATGGACGTCGAGCAACCTTTCCTCTTTCACCAGCGTCAGCGGTCGCCTCCGGGCGGTCTGCGACGGGACGGGCTGCAACGTTTTCCAGACGGCGGCGATCTCCAAGGCGGACAGCGAGTGCCTCGTCGGCAAGATCATCGTCTTGCAGATGACCGCCACGCCGAAGGGCGCCGGGCCGTTCAACCTGAACTGCGGACTTCAGGGAGCCGGGCTCTCCAAGATGACGACCGCCAGCTCGTGGACCGAGGAGGCGGGCTCTGGGAGCCGGACCTATCACAGCTTCGTCGCCTACGTGGAAAGCGATGAGGACATCCGGGTGAACCTCCGTCCGAACGACAGTGGATCGGAGGCGTCCACTTCCGAAGTCGATATCCACGAAGCCGAGATTTGGGTTCTCGATGCCTGATCCCTCACCCGATCCGGGAGGCCACGTATGAACACCTTCGGCAAGCTCATTCTCGGCTATGGCCCGGGGCGCAGCGGTCCCGGCGCGTTCGACAGCGGAAGCGGCCTCGAAAGCCTGCATTCGACCTACGGCGGCGGGACGCTGGACGCGGTTGACAGCCCCCTGTGGCAGGACGCGGCCAAGACGACGGCTGCGGCCCCTGGCAAT
Source organism: Albimonas pacifica (assembly GCF_900113695.1). Taxonomy (GTDB): domain Bacteria; phylum Pseudomonadota; class Alphaproteobacteria; order Rhodobacterales; family Rhodobacteraceae; genus Albimonas; species Albimonas pacifica. The sequence goes on from NZ_FOQH01000010.1 coordinate 35,019, forward strand.
GGCGTGCGGGTGTGGTCCTACACCGATGCGGCTGCCGATGCCGTCGCGCCTAGCGACAGCCAACGGCCCCTGCTCACGACCGTCAATTCCTCGCGGGCGCTGGTGTTCGACAACACCGACGACACCATGAACCTCGCGATGGGGACGGTGGTCCCGGCCCTGAACGCGGCCTCGGGGGCGGCGTGGACGCTTTCCCTCGTGGTCGCAACCCGCACGTCTGTCTTCGAGCCCCTGATCGCTCAGGACAGCCCAAGTTTCACGGTGTTTTTCGGCAACTCTGGCCCGAAACTGACCTACAACATCAGGAACGGTGGGAACTTCGACTTCGTGCCTGCGCCGGCTCAGGATGTCTATTTCGCGATCACCATTCGGTGGAATGGGACGACGGCTCAATACAGCATCAACGGCGGCTCGTGGACCGCGATGACCATAGGGACCGCGACCATGAACACGGCCCTGCCCATCGAGCTATCCCGGGGCGGCACAGGCGCGATCAACCTGTCCCGGGTCGTGCTGCTTGAGGGTGCGATCTCGGACAGCGATCACACCGACATTCTGGCGCCGCTGAATGCGACGCGCGTAGCGGAGCTGAACCCGTGAGCGACCAGCCCTACTCCCTCGTCATCATCGTCCCCGCCGCTCTTGTGGGCGAGGTTCGGGACGCCTCCGAGGCGGACGGCTACGGGCGAGGCTTCGCCTGCGCGCTGTCGGCCACGGGGTCGGCCCCCGCGACCCACTATGCGCTGCACACGGACGCGGGTCCGGTCATCCTCGCAAAGCTGGAAGCGGGCTTCGGTCTGCCTCCGCTGGACGTGGCGCAGATCGTCTACAGCTACCACCTTCGGGATGGCGGGCTGTGGGGCAGCGACCACCTCGACGCGGTGCTGAGCCCGGGCGAGGAAGACCTGCTGTCGCCGACGATGCGGGCGCTGCTTCCGGCCGGCTTGCAGGTGATCGAATGAGCCTCCTGCGGTCGATCCTGACGCCCTCGGTGCAGTCCGCGTGGGGCAGCTACGTGGAGAGCGCCAACCAGACCGGGCACGCCTACCTGGGCCTGCTGTTCGGGCTCGTGCCGTGCAGCCTGTGGGGCTGGTGGGGCGTGGCCGTGCCGTTCGGGGTCTCGGCCGCGTGGGAGGTCTGGCACCTTCTCAGGCAGAGAGGCGCTGAGAGGGCGTCTGCGCGTCGCTGGGACGCCTTCAAAGATTTCGGCTGCCACACGGCCGGCGCGGTCGCCGCGGGGCTGTGCGGGCCGTTTCTGCCGCTCTCCGTGGCCGCGTGGGCTTCGGGGGCGCTTTTGGGTGGTCTGCTGCTCGCCGGGGTGATGGGGATCATCTGGCAGCGCACGGACCGTAACGCGAGTTGAGCCGGGCGCGCGGGGGGCCGTGCCGTCCACGTATTCGAGGACTGGGGCTATCAAGGCATGATTGATGGGCGGCGAGATCACGGACGAGGATCGCCTTCTCCTGGCGGAACTAGCTGGGAAGTGGGCGCACCTGAGAGATATCGAACGGGTTTTTTCGCCCGCGAACTTGGCGAAGGCGGAGATACTGCTGCTCTACCTGAACAGCGATCCGGCCGAGCTGATGGCTCTCATCGATGGTCTGTCGAAGGCTTCGAGAGCCTCGCCCGGCTTGGAGAGGCTTTCGCCTCATGCGGAAACGCTGGTGGCGGTGGCCCGGACGGTGGAAGCCGAGACGATCATGTGGGATCGGATCGAGCGCTGGCGAAAGCGGTTCGGGCTCATTGGGGCGCTGGCGGCCGGGGGGCTGGGGGTCTGGGCCTACGCCAAGGGTATCATCGTGTGGCCGCCGCCGCCGTGATCGCGCTGATGCTGGCGCTGTCGCCGGCGCAGGTCTCCACCGCGGCGGATCTGGATCGGGTGGAGTGAGGTGGGGCCGCACTTCACATCTGCTGGCCTAGGAAACTCGCGATGTGAAGGGCGGCGCAACGTCCATGCGGACTGCCTTGCCGAGCCCGCTTAACATATCACCGCCGTCACGCTGCGGCAAGAAATCCGCACCTGCGGTTCGCCCGCGCGAGCGTCAACGCGCATCTATCCGAGGATAGAGACCATGACCACCAAGATCGAATACCGGGTGCGCCCGGTGACGCGATACGTCGTGACCCGCTACACCGAGAGCGAGGATGCGGACGGCTGCGGCTCCTTTAGTTCCGAATGCCTCGGCGAGTTCGATCACGAGCCCCATGCGAACGAAGTTGGGTCGCGCCTGGCGGAAGCGGACGGCGCTTCCTTCGTGGGCATCCTGCACGATGGACACACCGCGCCTCGCTGAACGAAAAGCCCCCGCCTGCATCTGCATCGCGGGGGCTTGGCCGATCCGAGTTCGCCGAACGAACATATCACCGCCGACGTGTTCGCGAAAGGGCGGGTTCGTTAACGGGTGGGGCGGGGCGGCCGACCGGGATTGCCCAATCCTTCCCCCATATCTGCGCCGAGATGCCCGGCGGCTTACAAGCCGTAGACCCAGAGGGAAGGCCGGAGCCCGCGAACCTCTGAGCCTGTCTTGTGCGAGCGGCCGGGCGCTACTCCGGCGATCTATCGGCGGTGGGGGATCTGCTAATCGGCTGGATTGCCTTTCGCCTTCCCACGACTTTTAGGATGCCTGCGCTTCTGCTTTCAGCGCCGCGCTCGCCCCCAAAGAGTAACCCCGCCGCTGCGGGAAAGCAACGACGGGGTTCTGCCCACCTGATAGTCCTATCACCCGCAGGTCGGCCCTCTAGGGGCTCTGGGCTAATGGCAGTCTAGCTGCTCTGGCCGCGAAATTACCTCATCACCATCCACCGATCAAGGAAAACCGCCATGCGGACCATCCTGTCGGCGGCAGCAATCGCGCTCGCCGCCTCTCCGGTCGTGGCGCAGCCTCAGTGCGCACCCCGGCCCATCGTGGTCGAAGCCCTCGCCCAGAAGTTCGGGGAACACCGCATCGGCATGGGCATCCAGAACGGCGCGCGCGTGGTGGAGGTCTTCGTCAACGCGGAGACGGGATCGTTCACGGTCCTGTCCACGTCGCTCGCCGGTCTGTCCTGCATCGTAGCCGGCGGCGAGGGATGGTCGCCCGACCCCCTGCCCGTCGAGGGGCAGGCGCTCTGACATGGACGTGCTCTGGCTCATCGTCCTGATCGCCTTCGCACTCGCCCTTCTCATCAAGCCTTGGAGATGATGATTATGCGCTCACCGATCTACGTCGGCAACGCCAACCCCTTGCCCGCGGGAGCCGTCGAAACCGTCGCACGCGAGATCGGGTGCGAGGTCGCCGCCCTGAAGGCCGTGATCGAGGTCGAAGCCTCGGGCCGCTGGTTCAACCGCGACGGCACCCTGCCCCGCCGCTTCGAGCCGCACAAGCTGCCGGCCGCGATCCGCGAGCGCATCCGCTGGGTCGGCGGCTGGGAGAAGGCCGCGGCGCTCTCCACCACCGCGCGCGAGGCGCTGTTCGCCGAGGTCTTCAAGATGGACCCCGAGGCCGCCTGCGCCGCGACGAGCTGGGGCGGTCCTCAGATCATGGGGTTCAACGCCGGGACCGTGGGCTATCCCTCGGCCATCGCCATGGTGCAGGCGTTCGCCGACGACGCGCAGGCGCAGCTCGACGCCATGGTCTCCTTCATGCGGGCCTCCGGGCTTCTGGGCGCGCTCCGCGGTCAGGACTGGTCGGCCTTCGCCCGGGGCTACAACGGGCCCGGCCAGGTGGATCGCTACGCCGGCCTGCTGGCCTCGGCCTATCGCCGCCATGCCGGCCAGAGTTCGCCCACCGTTCTGCGCCTCGGGGATCGCGGCCCCTCGGTCACCGAGTTGCAGCGCGCGCTCGGCCTTGAAGCCGATGGGGTCTTCGGCCCCGACACGCTGGCGGCCGTCCGCGCCTACCAGGAGGCCGAGGGCCTGCCGGCTGACGGGATCGTGGGCGCGCGGACCTGGACCCAGCTCCGCACCGCCGTAGAGAAGCCGAAGCCGGCCGCCGCACCCGACGCCTTCGACCGCCGGGTGGAGCAGGCGCAGAAAGCCGCGGGTGCAGCGGGGGCCGGAGCCGCCGCCTTGCGCGGCCTGACCGATGGTCTGGGGGACACGGCGCAGACCGTGCTCGCGGGGGCCGTGGGCGTCGCCGTGGTGGCCCTGGCCGTGGCCTTCGTCATTGGCCGCCTGCGGGCCGGGAGGACGGCGTGAGCGGCCTTCTGGCGGCGCTCCTAAGCAGCCGCCCCGCGCGATGGGCCGGGGCCGCGCTGCTAGTGCTGGGGGCGTTCCTCGGCCTGCGGGCGAAGTGGCGCAGCGACGGCAAGGCCGACGCCGAGGCGGAGCAGCGCGAGGCGGCGTTCAAGCGCGCCGATGACCGGAGGAAGGTCGATGAAGAAGTGGATGATCTTGACGCTATTGAGCGTCGTGAGCGCCTGCGCCGGTGGTCCCGCGACTGACGGCTGCGAGTGGGTCCGGGCGATCCGTCCGACCTCTACCGACGTGGACGCGATGAGCGACGCGCTCGCGGGTCAGATCCTGGCGCACAACGAGGCCGGGTCGCGGGTCTGCGGCTGGGCTCCCTGAAAGATTCCGCCCGCTTTCTTTCACGAGACAGGCCCGCTCTCAGGGGCGGGTCTGGTCACAAAGGGTGTCGGTAAGATCGATACCCTTCGCCGCCCAGTCGGCATTGCCGTAGGTCAGGCCGTGCTCGTCCACGGTTGCTACGCCGATGCATCGCCCGAGACGATCCCTGATCGTAAGGCCGACGCCAAGAGTTACGCCCCCCTCGCACTCAAGGCTCGTCCCACAATGATAGCCAAGCGAAACGATCATGTCGCGGATAGAAAGCGCAAGGCTGGCGTATTCCGGGGAGGCTGACTTGATCCACTCGTCGCGCTCGCTCACCCTTCCCCCTCCTTCGTCACCGTCGCAATCCGCAGCAGGTCCGCCGCCTCGGTGATCGCGGCAAGGTCGCGCGAATCGACGTCAGGCACGCGAGACAGCCGCTCGCGGACCTTCATCAGCCGGTCGGCCTCGCGCCACGTCGACAGGCGCTCGGGCAGCATCGCCTCAGCGGAACAGCGGGCGCAGTGAAGGTTATCGGCCAGATCGACACCCTTCATTGAACCGTCCTCTCCCAAAGAGTCTTCCCCTCAGCGTCCTCGATCCTGACAACGTGGTCGTTCAGCTTCGCGTGGATCTCTGGCGTGCACCAGTCGGTGGGCTGGATCGGATACCAGCCGTCCGCGGTGACCATGATCCAGACCGTGGGCAGCAGCACCGGCGTGTCCTTCATAGGTCATGCTCCGGGTTGCGCCACCATCTAACGAGGATGATCGCCCCGCAGATCCAGACGCCGAAGATGGCCCACGCCGCAACATCTGTGTGCGGGGTTTCGATGGAAATGCCGAAGAGCGCCCCTGCCAAGACCCTCACCCCTCGCCCTCCTCTCGGAACCGACGAAAGGCGAAGACCCCAACCCCCGTGACGATCACCCCAGCAATCCCGGCCGGCCAGTCCGAGGTTGCCGCGCCGCCACCTGCAGTGAACGCGCCCATGCAGATGACGAGCGCCCAAGCCGTTGAAGCGCTCACCCCTCGCCCTCCCGTTCCCTGTCGATGGTCTCGGCGATCTGCTCGCAAGCCTTTTGCGCCCTGTCCCGCTCGATCCGCGTCACCCGCAGTTCGGATTCCGCTCGTACCAGCGCCACGCGCAGACGAAGCAACTCCAAAGGCTCCCAATCATCAGCGCGGGTGTTCCAGAAGCGCGCCACGCTATGCAGGCAGGCGGCGTCGTCCTCGTGCTCGTTGCAAACCTCCTGCCACGATGGGGACGGACACTCGCCCTCTCGCGAGCATGAGACGCGGATCGCCTTCCCGCCGTGCCCATTGTGGACGCCAACGTCGTCCAGAACCCATCTCATTTCCGCATCCGCGCCGCAGAACGGGCACTGCTTCAGGTCCATCATTTCAAGCATCCCGATCACCCCTCGCCCTCCCGCTTCATGGCGCGGATGGCGGCGGCGAGTGGTGCGACATCTGCACCGTCGTACCGCCCCGCATAGCCACTCACCTTCCTCGCCGCTTCCTCCAGCGCCTCCGCCCTGATCTCGGCCCGCATCGCCTTGAACTCGTCAGGCATCAGGTGGATCAGATTCGGCAGCGTCGGCTTTGCGACCGTTCCGCGGAGCATGTTCGCGTGGACCCTTACCGGGTCTTGCAACGCTTCCCGCATCTCTGCCGTAGCCTCATTGGCGATCCTCTCCCGCATCGACTCCAGCGCAGCGGGGGCGGGGGCGGAGAGGGCGGCGGCGGTTTTGTGGAGCGCGCCATTGACGATCAGGCCGCGGGCCAACGGTTCAACGTGCAGAGGGGACGGCACATCGGATTTCAGGGCGGCCTGAGCCAGATCGAGCGCGGCCGAGAACGGCTCCAGCGCCTCCCGCATCTTCCCCACCAGCGCCAGGGCCTCGGCCGTCTCGCGCCGGGAGGCGGTGGGGGCGGCGCGGAGGTTCTGAAGCTCCAGTTCCTTGTTCGCGGCCTCCACCGGCACCACAACATGCGTCCCCGCGGCGACCTGCGGTATCAGCCGCAGCAGGCGGACGACTTCGTGGCAGGCGATCCCGCTCAGAACGAGGTTTTGCGTGGCCGGGTCGATGGTCGCCAGGGTCTCGGACAGGGCGTCGGCGCAGCACTTCGCGGCTCGGCCGTCCACGGGCCGGATCTCGCGGTCAGCCATCGTCCTTCTCCTCTCTCAGGTCCGCGGGGGCGGCGGGGAGCGGGACTGCTTCGGTGAAGCCTTCCGAGATGCCGATCTCACGAAGGTGCTCCGCCACGGGGCGCGGAACGATCAGGCCCGCGCCGCCGTTCCATTCGCGTGTAGCGTTGATCCAGAACTTAGCGTCCTCGCGCTCGCCCATCCCGCCCTCCCTCACTCGTCGCCCGCGGGGGTGGGGAGGCGGTCCAAGCGCTCGATCTCGGCCACGATCAGCGCAGCAGCCCGGATCAGGTCGCGACGCCGGTCCTTCGGTTTCCACCATGACCAATCCCACGGCCACAGGCGGCGGGTCACAATCAGTTGCGGCTCCCCGATGTTCTCGTGCTGCCAGTTGGCCGGGACGCGCTCATCTTCGATGAGGCTCCCGAAATGCGCGTAGCAAGCAGCCGCGCGCGCCATCTCGCCTTCTGCGTGGCTGTCGTCATGCGCCTCGGTCCAGCCCTCGACGTCCTTCTGCCGCTGGCGCTCCGCGGCGATTTCCTCGATCACATTCATCGTCTCTCGTCTCCTCGTCTCGCGCATCCCATCCGGGGGCGCTGGGGGTCAGGTGGGTGGAGGAAGTAGCTTCGGGCCGTTTTTATCGGCCAGGGCCTCGATCACGCGCGCCCCGCTGGGCGTGCGGACGTGCGGCAGGAACGCGGTGTCTGCGTCGACGAAGCCGGCGGCCATCATCGCGACAGTGGCTTTGATCCAGTCTGCGAGGATCGCCCAAGAGGCCCGCTCGGCCTGCGCGCGAGCCTTCGCTTTATGGTCCTTCTCGCTGGTCCGGGATCTCGAGCCGCGCGGGTTCTCGCGCAGCCAGGCCGCCTCGTAGGCACCGACGTTGATCGGGATCGTGATCTCGCGACCGTGAAGCCGGAACTGGGCGACGATCTGGTCCGCATCGTCGTCCACCATGAACCCGACCGCGCTCGCCCCGACGCTCCGCAGGGTGTCTCGGATCTCTTTCTCGCGGGCCTGGCCGGCGGTCGATGAAGCATAGGGCAGCGCCATCATCGTCTCTCCATCTCTCCTCGCCCCGTCACGGAGCGGGTGGGGTGCGCGATAGGCGCGGGGTTAGGGGGTCAGCCGAAGATCCGAAAACCGAAGAGGCTCGACCGTCGCGCCCTGCTGGCGGCCTCGTCAGCCTCTCGCGTGCGCTGCGCCAGCTTGTCCAAGCACTTCTTCTCGGACCAAGGCGCGGGCCAGTCAGCGGGGTCCAAAGTGACGTTGTTCGGGTGGATCATGCTCACCCCACCACCTTCCCATCTGACCGAAATGACCGCCTCTCCGGTCGCGTTCCGGCCGAAGCCCTCGACGTGGCCTAGCCGCTCGTCACCGTCGAAATCGCGGCGCAGGACAACCGCGCCCAGGCGAAAGTCCATGGGGGTGTAGGTTCGGGTCATCTCTCTCTCCTTCTCAGGCGCCCAGTTTCCGCCCAGCTTTGACGGAACGTTTCGGGAAACGACGGCACACGACGGGCGCAAGGAACGCTGATTGCGCACGTTTTTACGCGTGTCCGGTGTCTTCGGGAGGCAGGGGTCGGAGGTTCGAATCCTCTCACTCCGACCAGCGCTCAGCTGGTCTTTTCGGACCGAGCCGCAGCGAAACGCGCAACGAAACTCACCTGATCGCCCCGCTGTCGTCTCCATGATCGCGACCGCCCGCTGCTGATGCTCCGGGCTGCGGCGCCGGCAGACCCCCTCCAGCGTCGCCGAAGTCGTCGGTCGCGTCCTCCCGCGAGACGCCCCTCTCGAAGGCCCGCGTGACCGCCGTGGGCTCGAGCGTGTGCGGCGCGGCTTCCGGGACGAGGCCCGACCGCTCGCGGGTCTCCCGCCACGCCGGCTTGACGCTCGAGATCGGCGTGCCGTTCCACGCCCGTCGATGGGCGTCCGAGAGGCGCTCGCCGACCGTCGCCTCCGACGCCGACGCAGGGCCGCGCCCTGCGGGTCGTCGGGGCGCAGGGCGATCCGCGAGCGCTCTTCGAGTTTCCGCGTGACGGCCTCATGGCCCGGGCGTTGCTGTTTGCCGCCCTCGACGATGACGGGGGCGCCGTCGCCGTTGCGCTGGTGGCGACGTGACGGGGCGCAGGGGCGGGGCGTTCGACGAAGTCCTCCAGGGCGTTCAGGGCGAGGAGGAAGCGCCGCCGAGGAACCTGGCGCACAGCTGCTTTCGGTGGAGGGCTGCGCGGAGCGTGGCGAGCCTTCCGCTTGCGGGCGGCTCTCGGGCCGCCGCCTCGAGCGTGAACGGCCGCGGCAGCTCCCCCGGGTCGGCGAGGGGGCGTATCCCGGTCTCATCGCGTGCGGGGGGCGCCGCGTCGTCTCTGTGCGTTGTCGCGTCGATCTCCCCAGGAGGTCGGCGCGATCCCCGCAGCTGGAAAGACGGCAGCCTCCCCGGTGCGCGGATCGCGTCCTCCCTGTCGGCATGCTCGACCAGCGACGGGGGAAGGCCTTGTCGTCGCGGGCGCGGCACGCGCCGTCGAAGCTCCGGGGCCGACAGCCTTCCGGCGGGTGGACGCGTCGGCGTGCTGCTGTCGCCGCTGGCCGTGGCGACGCGCGTGCGGTCGAGCCGCACCGCGTTTCCTCCCGGTTGCTTCATCCTTCGTCAGGGTATCGGCAGGCGTTCCAGCGCGGGCCACGCATCGGCCAAGGGGGCGACGCCCGTCCGGCCGGCGGCTGGCGGTCGACGCGGGTTGGTCAGCCGGACCGATATCGCCGGTCGCGACGAGGGCGCCGACATGGGCTGCTCCGATGACTGCAAGCGTGACGGCCGGTTCCTCCGCATGGCGCAGATCAGACCGTCTCGCATGAAGCCGCCATCCGGCCGTATGGCGGCGCCGCCCCCACAGTTCCTCGAGCCGCCGAAGCGACTGCAGCAGGCGCTCGTCCATCCCGCTGAACGCGACCGTGGTCCCCTTCCTGCGCCGCGCCAGGTTTCGACCCGCCCGCACGTCCCTCGCGAGCCCATGGATCCCGGCCCGCGGGACGATGATCCGGCGCTCGCCATCGCGCGGGCCGCCCGGCTCGTCGGGGCCGGAGCGTCGACGGCGGACGGCGCCTTCGCGGGCGGGGGTGCGCGGCGACGGCCGCTCAGCCGACGGAGCGGCGGCCGTGCAGGGCGAGCCGGATCCGCTTCTCGGCTTCGAGCAGCGCGAAGAACACGATGCCGACGGCGATGATCAGCAGTCCGTCCGTCAGGGGCACGGCCTGCGTGCCGAACGCCGACTGAAGCGGCGGAAGGTAGGTGATCGCGACCTGCGCGGCCGTCACCGCGGCGACGCAGGCCCAGACGACCGGCGTGCCCCGCGCCGCCGCCCAGGTCAGCGACGCGCCGTGGATGTTGCGGATGAAGAACAGGTGGAAGATCTCGAGGACCACGAGCGCGTTCATCGCCAGCGTCTGCGCAAGCGCCGGCGCGCGCCCCTGGCCGGTCGCCCAGGCATAGATGCCGAAGACCGCGGCGAGGATCAGGGTCGAGACCAGGGCCACGTGCCATAGCAGCTCCCGCGTCAGCAGCGGCGCGTCGCGCGCGCGGGGCGGGCGGCGCATGGTCCCGGGCTCGGTCGGCTCGAAGGCCAGCGCCAGGCCCAGCGTGGCGGCGGTGACCAGGTTCACCCACAGGATCTGCACGGCGGTGATCGGCAGCGCCAGCCCGGCGAGCAGGGCGGCCACGATGGTGATCGCCTCGCCCGCGCTGGTGGGCAGGGTCCAGCCGATCACCTTCTTGATGTTGTCGTAGGCCGTGCGCCCCTCGCGCACCGCCGCGACGATCGAGGCGAAGTCGTCGTCGGCCAGCACGATCTCGGCCGCCTGGCGCGCGGCGGCCGAGCCCTTGAGCCCCATCGCGACCCCCGCGTCGGCGCGCTTCAGCGCGGGCGCGTCGTTCACCCCGTCGCCGGTCATCGCCACCGTCAGTCCGCGCGACTGCAGGGCCGAAACCAGGCGCAGCTTGTGGGCGGGCGAGGTGCGCGCGAAGACGTCCGCCTCCTGCGCCGCCTGCGCCAGGGCCGCGTCGTCCATCGCGTCGATCTCCGCCCCGGTCAGGGTGCGGTCCGGACGCTCCAGCCCGACCTGGGCGGCGATGGCGCGGGCGGTGGCGACGTGGTCGCCGGTGATCATCTTCACCGCGATGCCGGCGCGGCGGCACTCGGCCACCGCCTCGGCCGCGGCCGCGCGCAGAGGGTCGACCAGGCCGATCAGGCCGATCAGCGTCAGCGTCCCCTGCAGGTCGGCGACGTCGAGCACCACGTGCTCGGGCGGCGTCGCGCGCATCGCCACCGCGATCACCCGCTGCCCCTGGGCGGCGAGGTCCTCGACCGTCCGCCGCCAGCCCTCCGCGTCCAGCGGCCGGGTCCCGCCGTCATGGGCGCGCTGGTCGGCGCACAGCGCCAGCACCGCCTCGGGCGCGCCCTTCACGTGGATCGCGGCGCGGCCGGCATGGTCGTGGTGCAGCACCGCCATGTAGCGGTGGGCGACGTCGAAGGGGATCGCGTCGCTGCGGCTCCAGCGGGGGAAGGGGGCGCGGCCCTCGCCGGTGATCTTGCCGGCCAGCGCCATCAGCGCGCCCTCCATCGGGTCGCCCTCGATCCGCCAGCCGTCGCGCCCGGGGTGCAGGCCGGCGTCGTTGCACAGGGCCGCGGCGCGCGCGAAGTCCAGCAGCACGGCATGTTCGGCGGGGTCCGCCTCCGCCTCCTGCCAGCGCACTGCGCCCGCGGGGGCGTAGCCGCTCGCCTCGACCGAGTAGATCCGCCCGTCCGCGGCCAGCGCCGCCACCGCCATCTCGTTGCGCGTCAGCGTCCCGGTCTTGTCCGTGCAGATCACCGAGACCGCGCCCAGCGTCTCGATCGCCGGCAGGCGGCGCACGATGGCGTTGCGCCGGGCCATCGACTGCACCCCCGCCGCGAGCGTGATGGTCAGCACCGCCGGCAGCCCCTCGGGGATCGCGGCGACCGAGAGGCCGACGACCGCCATGAACAGGTCCGCGAAGGGCATCGTGCCCGCCAGCCGCCCCCAGGCCAGCACCGCCGCGGCCACGGCCAGGATGAACAGGGTCAGCCAGCGCGCGAACAGGTCCATCTGGCGCAGCAGCGGCGTGGTCAGCGCCTCGACGTCCGAGAGCAGGGCGCCGATCCGCCCGATCTGGCTGTTGCCGGCGGTGGCGGCGACCACGCCCCGCCCGGTCCCCGCCGCCACGATCGTGCCCGAGAACAGCATCGAGGCGCGGTCCCCCAGCGCCGCCTCCGCCGGAACGGGGGCGACGGCCTTGTCGACTGGGACGGACTCGCCCGTCAGGATCGCCTCCTCGACCTTCAGGCCGCGCGCCTCCAGCAGGCGCAGGTCGGCGGGGATGCGGTCGCCGGCCTCGACCAGCACCACGTCGCCGGGAACCAGGTCGGCGGCGTCCAGCGTCGCCCGCCGGCCGTCGCGCAGGACCGCGGCGCGGGGGGCCAGCATCACCCGGATCGCCTCCATCGCCTGCTCGGCCCGCCCCTCCTGGATGAAGCCGATGGCGGCGTTGACCAGCACCACCGCCAGGATCACGCCCGCGTCCACCCAGTGCTGCAACGCCGCCGTCACCGCGGCCGAGGCCAGCAGCACGTAGATCAGCACGTTGCGGAACTGGGCGAGGAAGCGCAGGAGCGGCCCCCGCCGCGGCGGCTCAGGCAGGGCGTTGGGGCCGTGGCGGGTCAGCCGGCGCGCGGCCTCGTCCGAGGTCAGCCCCCCGGCCGGGGCGTCCAGCGCGCGCAGCGCCGCCTCGGCCGTCAGCGCGTGGAAGGGGCGGTCGGAGGGGGCGTCAGACATGGGGGAGGGCGAGGTCCTCGAGGATGCGTTCGGCCGCCCGTTCGGCGGCCAGGGCCACGGCGGGCGTCAGGGGCGCGCCGGGGTCGAAGCGCGCCGCCTCGATCGCGTAGACCAGGCAGCGCGGCGGCAGGACGCCCAGCGCGCGGGCGAGCTCGATCGCCTCGGCCGGGCCCAGCCCGTGGGTCGAGACCGCGCCCAGCCCCGCCGGCAGCGGCCCCGCCGCGGCGTCCAGCCGCCGCAGCGCGCCCGGCGCCGCGCCCGAGCGGCAGGCGTCCACCAGGATCGCGGCGCGCGCGCCCTCCAGCAGCTCGACCAGGGCGGCGGTCTCGCCGTCGCTGTCGTGGATCTCGACGCCGGGCGGGGCGTGGGCGCGCAGGCGGCGCGCCACCTCCCGGCCCACGGCGTCGTCGCCGCGCAGGGGCGCGCCCAGGCCGATCACCCGCACGGGCCGCCCGGTCACGGCCGGTCCCCGCGGTCGATCTCGAGGCGCAGGAAATGCGCGGCGCAGGAAATGCAGGGGTCGTAGTTGCGGATCGTCTGCTCGCACAGGCGGCGCAGGTCCTCGTCCGGGCGGTCGGGGTCGGCGTCGACCAGGTGCAGGAGGTCCTCCTCGATGCTCGCCTGGTTCTGCGAGGTGGGGGGGACGATGGCCGCGGCGCGGATCAACCCGTCCTCGCCGATCTCGTAGCGGTGGTGCAGCAGCCCGCGCGGCGCCTCGGTCGCCGCCGCGCCGACGCCGGCGCGGGGCGCGATCTCGACGGCGGGGCGGTCCGGCTCCTCGTAGTCGGCGATGATCTGCAGGGCCTCGTCGAGGGCGTGCAGCATCTCGACCGCGCGCACCACCACGCTGCGATAGGGGTTGCGGCAGACCGGGCCCAGCCCGGCCTCGGCCGCGGCCTCCCGCGCCAGCGGCCGCAGCCGGGGGGCGTTCAGCGCGTAGCGGGCCATCGGGCCGACCAGGTAGGCCTCGCCCTCGGCGGTGCGCGAGTGCAGGGCGGTGGAGCGCTCCACCTGGCGCTCGCGGAACCGCTCGGGGAAGGCGGCGGGGTCGATGTCGAGCCCGCGGCTCGAGGCGATGCGCCCCTCGTTGAACGGGTATTCCCCGGGGTGGCGCAGGGCGACGAACAGGTAATCCCGCTCGCGGTCCGGGACGTCGAAGCCCGCGACCCAGCGCAGACAGGCCAGCGCGTCGTCGCGGGCCTGCTCCAGCTCGGGGACCAGCGTCGCCAGCTCCCGCCGGCGGGGGGCGCGATGAAAGCCGCCGACGCGGACGTTGATCGGGTGGATCTCGCGCCCGCCCAGCAGGGCCACGATCCGGTTGCCGGCCTTCTTCAGCGACAGGCCCCGGCGGAAGGCCTCGCCATGCTCCCGCGCCATCGAGACGGCGTCGTCGAAGCCGAGGAAGTCGGGGGCATGCAGCAGGTGGATGTGCAGGGCGTGGCTCTCGATCCACTCGCCGCAATAGATCAGCCGGCGCAGGGCGCGCAGCGGGCCCTCGACGCGGACGCCGAAGGCGCGCTCCACCGCATGCACCGTGCTCATCTGGTAGGCGACCGGGCAGATGCCGCAGATGCGGGCGGTGATGTCGTGCGCCTCCGACCAGTGGCGTCCGCGCAGCAGCGCCTCGAAGAAGCGGGGCGGCTCGAAGATCGAGAGTTCGGCCGAGCGCACGGCCCCGTCGCGCAGGGTCACCCGGAAGGCGCCCTCGCCCTCCACCCGCGCCAGCACGTCGACCGAGATCGTCCTAGTCGTCATGGCGCGCGCTCTCCTCGCGGAATGCCGGCGCGGCGGCGTTGAAGGTTCGGAACAGGCGGGCGATCTCCGGCCGCTCCAGGCCCAGCGCGCGCAGGCTGGCGGCCAGCGCGGCGGTGTTGGGCGTCTCCATCGGCCCGTGACAGCCGTAGCAGCCCCGCGCGTAGGCCGGGCAGATCGCCCCGCAGCCGGACCGGGTGACGGGGCCGAGGCAGGGAACCCCGCGCGCCACGCTCACGCAGGTCGTCCCCCGCGCCTTGCAGTCGATGCAGACGCTGTGGCCCGGCAAGGTCGGCCTGCGCCCGGCCAGCAGCGCCGAGATCGTCTCGACCAGCTGCGGCTTCGCGATCGGGCAGCCGTGAAGCTCGAAATCCACCGCGACGTGGTCCCCGATCGGCGTCGAGGCCGCGAGCGCGTCGATCGTCTCGGGCGAGGGATAGACCAGCGCCGCGAAGGCCCCCGGCTCCGCGAAGTTGCGCAGCGCCTGGATGCCTCCCGCCGTGGCGCAGGCGCCCAGCGTGACCAGCAGGCGGGAGCGGTCGCGCACGTCGCGGATCCGCGCCGCGTCCGCCGCCGTCGCGATCGAGCCCTCCACCAGCGACAGGTCGAACGCCCCCTCCGGCAGGCCCGCTGCGGAGGTGCGCAGCGCCTCGGGGAAATACGCGATGTCGAGGGCGGCGAAGATCTCCGGCAGCAGGTCCTCGCAGTCCAGCAGGGTCAGCTGGCAGCCGTCGCAGGAGGCGAATTTCCAGACGGCGACGCGGGGGCGGGGCATGGTCACAGCTCCGCCACGTGCAGGCGGTCGGCGACCCGCGCCAGCGGCGCCACCGGGCCGTCGCGGCACAGCAGGTCGCCCCCGAACTGGCAATGGCCGCACAGGCCGACCGCGCATTTCATGTTCCGCTCCATCGAGATGTGGATGGCCTCCGCCGCCACCCCCGCCTCCAGCAGGGCCGAGGCGGCGAAGCGCATCATCACCTCCGGCCCGCAGACGAAGGCGACGGTCCGGGCCGGGTCGCGCACCCGCCGCGCGATGAGCGGCGGAACCACGCCGACATGGCCGCGCCAGTCCGGGCCGGCGTGGTCGACCGTCGCTTCGACCTCGACGCCCCGCGCGCGCCAGTCCGCCAGGTCCTCGCGGAACAGCGCCTGCGCGGGGCTGCGGGCGCCATAGACGAGCGTCGGCCGCTCCCCCCGTGCCACCAGCCGCCGGATCGCGGGGCGCACCGGGGCGAGGCCCAGCCCGCCGGCGACCGCGATCACCTCCCGCCCTTCGACCTCCGCCAGCGGCCATCCCTTTCCGAAAGGTCCGCGCACGCCCAGCATCGCGCCCTCTTCCAGCCCGGCCAGCGCGCGGGAGACGGCGCCGACCGCGCGGATCGTGTGGATGACGCGCCCCTCGGCGGCGGGGTCGCCGCTGTAGCTGACCGGGATCTCGCCGACCCCGAAGGCGGTGAGCATGGCGAAGCGGCCGGGCGCGGCGTCGAGGTCCTGGGGCCCGGCCTCGACCGCCAGCGTCCATACGTCCTCCGCCTCCCGCCGCCGGGACAGCACCCGGGCCGGACGCGGCGTCGTTGCGTCGACCATTCGCCGTTCAGCCGGGATCGCCATAGACGTCGAGCACCTGCATCCGCGTGGCATGGAGCCGTTGCAGCAGCACCGGCACGAAGCGTTTCATCAGCGCATAGCCAAGGGCCGGGTCCGCCTCGCAGGCGTCTCGCAGCCGGACCGCGTCCAGCGCGATCGAGGCGACGGGCCCCAGCGCCGTCGCGTCCCAGGCCCAGCAGGCCTCGGGAACCAGCCAGGAGACGCCGACCACTTCGCCGGGGCCGACCGTCTGGAAGGTCAGCGGCGCGCGGCCCGGAGCGTCCACCGACAGGGCGACCCGTCCCGACAGCAGCAGATGGGCGACCGCGGCCGGGGCCCCCTCGCGCAGCAGGCGCGCGCCCTCGGGGAATTCGGCCGGGGCGGCGCAGGCCTCCACCTCGAGCAGGAACGCCGGCGGCAGCCCCGCCATCAGGGGATGCGCGGCCAACGTCCGCGCCAACGCGGCCCCGGTCGTCGCGTCCGAGCTCATCGCTCGTCCTCCGGGCCGGCGGCGAACGCCGCCATCTCCTCGGTGATGTCGATCCCGACGGGACACCAGGCGATGCAGCGCCCGCAGCCCACGCAGCCCGAGGTTCCGAACTGCTCGATCCATGTCGCCAGCTTGTGGGTCAGCCATTGCCGGTAGCGCGAGCGGCCCGAGGCCCGCACCGCCCCCCCGTGAATGAACGAGAACTCGGTCGCGAAGCAGCTGTCCCATCGCTGATCGCGGGCGGTCTCCCGGCCGGAGAGGTCGCTGGTGTCCTCGACCGTGGTGCAGAAGCAGGTGGGGCAGACCTGGGTGCAGGCGCCGCAGGTCAGGCAGCGCGCGGCGACGTCGTCCCAGCGCGGATGCTCGAGGTCGGCCAGCAGCGCCCGCGGATCGCCCGGCGGCATCGCCCGGCCCATCCGCGCCTCGGCCCCCGCGATCACCTCGGCGCCCGCGGCGACCTCCCGCGGCGTCGCCGGGCGCGAGGGCAGGCCGGCG
Organism: Albimonas pacifica; assembly: GCF_900113695.1. Classification (GTDB taxonomy): domain Bacteria; phylum Pseudomonadota; class Alphaproteobacteria; order Rhodobacterales; family Rhodobacteraceae; genus Albimonas; species Albimonas pacifica. The sequence goes on from NZ_FOQH01000010.1 coordinate 51,865, forward strand.
AGCATCGCGGCCCCCGCCTCGGACCCCGCCCGGGCGAGAAAGCGCGACCCCTCCGCCGAAACCAGCTCGGTCAGCACGACGTCATGGCCCTCGCCGACCTCCGGACCCGTCTGCATCGAGCTGCAGAAGCATGTCGCCGCCGGGTCCGCGCAGTTCACCGCGACCACGAACAGGCTCGACCGCCGCGCGGCGTAGCGGGCGTCGACATGGGCGCCGCCCAGCAACACCCGGTCCTGAACCGCGATGGCCTTCAGCTCGCAGGCTCGCACGCCGATGAAGGCGAAACGCTCCTCGGGCAGGGGTGCGGGGCGGAGGTCCACCTCCCCGCCCTCCCGCCGGGCGCTCCACAACCGCTCCCGCGGGGGATGGAGGAAGCGCTTCCAGGACTGCGGGGCCAAGGCGTAGCCGAACAGCGCTCCGTCGTCCCTGGGGCGCAGGCGATAGCGGCCGGGGGCCTGCTCGTCGCCCCAGCCTCGGGGCAGGTCGTCGGTCGAGGAGACGTCGTCGTGGACGATCGCCCCCTCGCCAGGCGTCGGGCCGATCACCCGAAACCCCGTCCCGGCCAGCGCGGAGATCAGCGCGTCGAGACCCTCGACGGTCAGCACGAGGTCCGGGGCGTTCATGCGGCCGGCGCCTCCCGCGCGGGTCCCGGCGCCGTTCGCGCCCGGTGCGGCGCCCGCTGCGGCGCGGGGGGCCGACGCCGGCCGACGGGCGCGGAGCGTGGGGCGGGACGCGAGAGGGCGGTCATGGCGGTCTTCCGTTCGATCCTTGCGGAACCTGTTTCATGTTGCGCCGACCCGGCGGCCGGCGCGTTGACCCATGTCATTCCGCGGCGGCCGCTCGTGCGCGAGTTGATCGGCGTCAAGGCGACCGCCCCCCAATTCCCCGACACTGTTTCGCAATCCGCCCGCCGGAGACGTGAAGGGAGTGAAACGTCTTGGACCGGTCGAAGCTGCCGCTGATCGCCCAGTTCCTGTTCGTCTTCGCGCTGGTCTTCGCGGTCCAGAGCTACCTGCGCGACGCCGCGACCGTCGAGGAGATCCCCTACAGCGCCTTCCGCAAGGCGCTCTCCCAGGGCGAGACGACCGACCTGGTGGTCTCCGGCGACGAGATCCGCGGCGCCTGGCGCACGCCCCGCGACGGGGCGACCGGCTTCCGCACCCGCCGCGTGGACGAGGCGCTGGCCGCCGAGCTCGACGCCGCCGGCGCCGTCTACCGCGGCGCCCCCGACGTCTCGTGGCTGGCGCTGCTGCTGTCGTGGGTGGCGCCCGCGGCGATCTTCGTGGGCCTGTGGTGGCTGGTCCTGCGCCGCATGGGGGGCGCGGGCGGCATGGGCGGCGGGCTGATGTCCGTCGGCCGCAGCCGCGCGAAGGTCTATGTCGAGAAGGCGGTCAAGGTCACCTTCGCCGACGTTGCCGGCGTCGACGAGGCCAAGCAGGAGCTGCAGGAGCTGGTCGAGTTCCTGCGCGCCCCCGAGGCCCACGCCTCGCTGGGCGCCCGCGCCCCCAAGGGCGTGCTGCTGCTGGGCCCGCCGGGCACCGGCAAGACCCTGCTGGCCCGCGCCGTGGCGGGGGAGGCCGGCTGCCCGTTCTTCTCGATCTCCGGCTCGGAGTTCGTCGAGATGTTCGTGGGCGTCGGCGCCGCCCGCGTCCGCGACCTGTTCGAACAGGCCCGCGCCAAGGCCCCCGCGATCATCTTCATCGACGAGCTCGACGCGCTCGGCCGCGCCCGCGGCGCCGGCCCCGCCTTCGGCGGCCATGACGAGCGCGAGCAGACCCTGAACCAGCTGCTGACCGAGCTCGACGGCTTCGACGCCTCCGCCGGGGTGGTGCTGCTGGCCGCGACCAACCGGCCCGAGATCCTCGACCCCGCGCTGCTGCGCGCCGGGCGCTTCGACCGCCAGGTGCTGATCGACCGCCCCGACCGCCCCGGGCGCGAGGCGATCCTGCGCGTCCACCTGAAGAAGGTCGTGATCGCGCCCGAGGTCGACCCCGCCGCGCTCGCCGCGCTGACGCCGGGCTTCACCGGCGCCGACCTCGCCAACCTGGTGAACGAGGCGGCCCTTCTCGCCACCCGCCGCCGGGCCGAGGCGGTGGAGATGGCGGACTTCACCCGCGCCGTCGAACGCATCGTCGCCGGGCTCGAGAAACGCAGCCGCCTGATGAACCCGCGCGAGCGCGAGATCGTGGCGGTGCACGAGACCGGCCACGCCCTCGTCGCCCAGTCGCTGCCGGGGGTGGACCGGGTCCACAAGATCTCGATCATCCCGCGCGGCGTCGGCGCGCTGGGCTACACCATCCAGCGCCCGACCGAGGACCGCTGGCTGATGACGGCCGAGGAGCTGGAGCGCAAGATCATGGTCCTGATGGGCGGCCGCGCCGCCGAGGAGCTGGTCTTCGACCACCGCTCCACCGGCGCCGCCGACGACCTCGCCAAGGCCACCGACATCGCCCGCGCCATGGCCGCCCGCTACGCGATGGAGGCGGACCTGGGCCCCGTCGCCTGGGAGACCGACGCCCCCAACCTGCTGGGCCTGCCGGGCGAGCGGCCGGGCCGTCCGCCGGTCAGCCAGGCCCAGGCCGAGCGCATCGACGCCGCCGTGACCGCGATCCTCGCGCGGACCTACGCCCGCACGCGCGCCCTGCTGGAGGATCGCCGCGCCGACCTCGACCGCGTCTCCGCCGCCCTGCTGGCGCACGAGACGCTCGAGGCCGACGCGCTTCGCGACCTGCTGGCCGAGGGCGCCGCCGGCCGCGGTCCCGGCGCCCGGCCGGAAGCCGATCCCGCCGCCCCGCCTCCGCCCGCCCCGCCTCCCGCCGCGCAAGAAGGATGATCCAGATGACCGCCGATCCCGCCCTCGCCGCCCCGCTGGAGACGTTCTCGCGCCGCGACGTCGGCCGGGTCGGGGGCAAGAACGCCTCGCTGGGCGAGATGCTGGGCCGTCTCGGCCACGCCGGCGTGCGCGTCCCCGGCGGCTTCGCCACCACCGCCGAGGCCTTCCGCCGCTTCGTGGCGTCCAATGCCCTCGGCCCCCTGATCGACGACCGCCTCGCGCGTCTTTCGCGCAAGCAGGCGACGCTCGAGCAGACCGGCGCCGCCATCCGCGCGGCCCTCCTCGCCGCCCCGTGGCCCGAGGCGCTGGCCCAGGCCGTGCGCGCCGCCTACGCCGACCTCTGCACGCGCGAGGGCGTCCCCGACCTCCCCGTCGCCGTCCGCTCGTCGGCCACGGCCGAGGACCTGCCCGACGCCTCCTTCGCCGGCCAGCAGGAGACGTTCCTCAACGTCTCGGGCGCCGACGCGGTGCTGGACGCCTGCCGCGCCTGCTACGCCTCGCTCTACACCGACCGGGCCATCGCCTACCGGCGCCTGAAGGGCTTCGAGGGGGTCGAGATCGCGCTCTCGGTCGGGGTGCAGCGGATGGTGCGCGCGGACCTGGGCGGCTCGGGGGTGATGTTCACGCTGGACACCGAATCCGGCTTCGACCGGGTGGCGCTGGTCGACGCCGTCTGGGGCCTGGGCGAGACCATCGTGCAGGGCGCCTCCACCCCCGACGAGCACCAGGTGTTCAAGCCGCTGCTGGACCGCCCGGACCTCTCGCCCATCGTCTCCCGCCGCCTCGGCGCCAAGGAGCGCTGCATGCGCCTGCGCCCCGACGGCACGACCGAAACCAACGACACGGCCCCCGAGGACCGCGCCCGCTTCGTCCTTTCCGACGCCGAGGCGCTCGCGCTCGCCCGCACCGCCGCGGCCATCGAGGCGCATTACGGCGTCCCCATGGACATCGAGTGGGCCCGCGACGGCCGGGACGGCGACCTCTTCATCGTGCAGGCGCGGCCCGAGACGGTGCAGTCCCGCGCCGCCGCCGGCGCCCTGCGCAGCTGGACGATCCGCCGCAAGGGCCCGCGCCTGCTGACCGGGCTGGGCGTGGGCGAGGGCGTCGCCGCCGGTCCGGTGCAGCGCATCGACGCGGCCAGGGACATCGCCCGGTTCCGCGACGGCTCGGTCCTGGTCACCTCGACGACCGATCCCGACTGGGTGCCGGTGATGAAGCGCGCCGCCGCCATCGTCACCGACCACGGCGGGCGCACCAGCCACGCCGCCATCGTCAGCCGCGAGCTGGGCCTGCCCGCCGTCGTCGGGACCGGCGAGGCGACCCGGGTGCTGGAAGACGGCCGTCAGGTCACCGTCTCCTGCGCCGAGGGCGACCAGGGCGCGATCTACGACGGCGTGGCCGAATTCCAGGCGCACGAGCAGTGCATCGCGGACCTGCCCGCCACGCGCACCCACGTGATGCTCAACCTCGCCGACCCCTCCGCCGCCTTCCGCTGGTGGCGGCTGCCCGCGGACGGGGTGGGGCTGGCGCGGATGGAGTTCGTCGTCTCCAACCACGTCCGCGCCCACCCGATGGCGCTGTGCCGCCCCGACCGGGTGAGCGACCCCGAGACCCGCGCGACGCTCGCCGAGCTGACCCGCGGCTTCGACGATCCGCGCGACTATTTCGTCGAGACGCTGGCCGGCGGCCTCGCCCGCATCGCCGCCGTGCTGCACCCGCGCCCGGTCGTGATCCGGATGAGCGACTTCAAGACCAACGAATACGCCCACCTGCTCGGCGGCGCCGACTTCGAGCCGGAGGAGGAGAACCCGATGATCGGGTTCCGCGGCGCCTCGCGCTACTATTCCGACGACTACCGCGAGGGCTTCGCCCTCGAATGCCGGGCCATCCGCCGCCTGCGCGAGACGCTGGGCTTCGACAACGTCGTGGTCATGATCCCCTTCTGCCGCACGGTCCCCGAGGCCGACCGGGTGCTGGCCGAGATGGCCGCCAACGGGCTGGCGCGCGGGACGGCCGGCCTGAAGATCTGGATGATGTGCGAGATCCCCTCGAACGTGATCCTGGCGGAAGCGTTCGCGACCCGCTTCGACGGCTTCTCGATCGGCTCCAACGACCTCACCCAGCTGACCCTCGGCGTGGACCGCGACTCCGACCGGCTGGCGTCCCTGTTCGACGCCCGCGATCCGGCGGTGACGTGGATGATCCGCACCGTGATCGCCAAGGCTCACGCCGCCGGCGTCACGGTCAGCTTCTGCGGCCAGGCCCCCAGCGACGACCCGGCCTACGCCCGCCTGCTGGTCGCCGCGGGGATCGACGGTCTCTCCGTCTCTCCCGACGGTTTTCTCGACGTGAAACGCCTGGTGGCGGCGGCCGAGGCGGAGATCGCGGCGGGCTGAGAGGCCGCTCGCAGCCGCCGCCGGCGCCCTCCCCGGGGCGCAGGCCGCCGCCTGCGCGCGCAGGCGGCGGCGGTCTGTCGAGCGCGTCGCCCGGCCGCGGCGTTTCCCGGCGCATCCCATGCGGCCGGTCGATCCGCGAGCGTCCCACGGGCAGGGCCTCCTTGCTGCGGTCCGCGTCGTCGCCCGGGCCCGCGCCGTTCGTCCCTGGATCGACCTCGCTCGCCAGGCCGCCCCGCGGACCGGCAAGACCTCGGCTTCGACGTCTCCCCGGCGCCGGCGGCGCAGGGATGGGCCCGGGTCCATCGCCGGAACCAGCGGCAGACCGATGCCCGGCGGCCGAAGCCGTCCGAGCGGCCCCGCCAGGGCGAACCGGGAAGCACGATGCAGACCGCGCCGTCCAGCGCATGGCGGCGATCTTCCGGTCTGCGGCCACGGCTCCGACGCCGGCCGCAGGGTCCGCACGCCGGACGGGCCCGGGCCGCGCACGGGGCGTCCCGTCGGCGGCGCCGGGACAGGCGCGCCCCCGGGCGCCGCGCGTCCCCTCGATGCCGCAAGGTCGGAGGGGATGGGCGGCGCGGCGCCGTCTGGACCTCTCCCGCGGCGGGATTATGCTGAACGAACCGAGCGCGGCCCGCGCGTCGAAGGGGAGGGGAGCACGCATGCACGAGACCGACCACACCGGCATGATGCGCCGGCTGACGCCGGGCTTGTGGCGCCGCCTCTCCAGGGCCTGCAGCGAGGTCGTCGAGATCCCCGCCGGCACCCATGTCACCCGCGCCGGCGCCCCGATCGGCACCAGCGCCCTGCTGCTCGACGGGCTGATCGTGCGCAACGCCACCGACGGCGCCGGCGAGGCGCAGATGGTCGCCCTGCAGGTGCCCGGCGACTTCGTCGACCTGCACGGCCTGCCGCTGGGCCGGCTCGATCACGACGTGCAGGCGGTCAGCCGCGCCCGGCTGGCCCTGTTCCCCCACCCCGCGCTCTTCGAGATCGTCGACGCCAGCGCCGAGGACGCCCGCGCCCTGTGGGGGCTGACGCTGGTCGACGCCGCCATCCACCGCCACTGGACCTTCCGGACCGGCAAGCTGCGCGCGCTCGCCGGCATGGCCAACTTCATGTGCGAGATGCAGCTGCGCATGGAGCTCTGCGGCCGCTGCCGCGACGGCCGGTTCGAGCTGCCGCTGACCCAGCGCCAGCTCGCCGAGGCCTGCGGCATGTCCAACGTCCACGTCAATCGCACCCTGCGAGAGCTGCGCGAGGCCGGCATCTGCGCCATGCGCGAGGGCGAGGTGCAGATCCTCGACCGCGCCGAGGCGGTCCGCATCGGCCGCTTCGACCCGGGCTACCTGTTCCTGCCGTGGGAAGGGGCCGACGGCGGCCCCTGACTACGGGGCCCCCGGCACGGCCGGGGACCCCGCTCGGGACCTCAAGGGCGCGCGCTCAGCCCAGCCGGCTCCAGAACCGCAGCTCGCGGCAGGCCTCGAGGAAGCGGGTCGCGTCGGCGGGGGCGTCGAGCGTGATCACGCCCTCGTCGGGCTCCTGCGGGACGGTCTCGAACCACAGGTCGCGGGCGGCCGGCGTCAGGGCCACGAACTTGCCGTGGGCGCAGGCGTCGGCGAGGAACCGGCGCGCGTCGTGGTCGTCGGCGAGCCGCCGCGCCCCCGCCTGGCTCGCCAGCACCGCCACCGCGTCGTAGCGGGCCGAGGGGGCGCCGTCGATCTTCTCCTGCGCCGCGACCCGGCCGCCGTCGGCGAGCGTCGCGCCGCCCACGGTCCTGGCGATCAGCTCCAGCGTCGCCCCCGCCTCCTTCGCGGCGTCGCGCAGGGCGTCGAGCATCTCCGCCTCGATCCCGTCGGTGATCAGCACCCCCAGCTTGCGCCCGCGGAAGGTCCCCGGCGGGTTGGCGAGGATCGAGAGCGCGGGCGAGGGCTCGGTCTTCTCCACCGGGCGTGCGGGGTCCGCCGCCTCGGGCAGCTCCTCCATGCCCAGCCCCTCGGCCACCGCCTGGGCGAGGTGGTCGTCGATCACCCGCAGGTGGCCGACCATGCGCGCGCGGATCGCCTCGATGTCGCATTTCGACAGCTCGAACACGAGCGCGGAGACGATGTGCTCCTGCTCGATCGCGGTCTGGGAGCGGTAGAACTGCCGCGCCTGGCTGTAGTGGTCGGCGAAGCTCTCGGCCCGGGTCCGCCGCTTGCCGCCCTGCTCGCGCGCCTCGAAGGAGCGGAAGCCGCGCTCGGGGTCCTCGCGCGGACCCTCGCCGTGGCTGTTGGGCTCGTAGTTCGCCCGCCCCCGGGGATTGTGCATCGCCATGTGCCCGTCCTGCTGCAGGTTCGCGAAGGGGCAGCGGGGCGCGTTGACGGGGATGTGGTTGAAGTTCGGCCCCCCCAGCCGCTTCAGCTGGGTGTCGAGGTAGGAGAAGTTGCGCCCCTGCAGCAGCGGGTCGTTCGAGTGGTCGATGCCGGGCACGATGTTGCCGGTCTGGAAGGCGACCTGCTCGGTCTCGAGGAAGAAGTTGTCGGGCATCCGGTCGAGGGTCAGCACCCCGACCTTGCGCACCGGGACCTCCTCCTCCGGGATCAGCTTGGTGGCGTCGAGCACGTCGAAGGGGAAGCGGTCGGCGAAGTCGTCGTCGAAGACCTGCACGCCCAGCTCCCACTGCGGGAAGTCGCCGGACTGGATCGCCTCCCACAGGTCGCGGCGGTGGAAGTCGGGATCGGCGCCGTTGATCGTCACCGCCTCGTCCCACAGCACCGACTGCACGCCCAGCTTCGGCTTCCAGTGGAACTTCACGAAGCTCGACTTCCCCTCCGCCGTCACCATGCGGAAGGTGTGGACGCCGAACCCCTCCATGAAGCGGAACGAGCGGGGGAGCGTGCGGTCGGACATGATCCACATGACCATGTGCATCGACTCGGGCATCAGCGAGATGAAGTCCCAGAAGTTGTCGTGCGCCGTCTGCGCCTGGGGAAAGCCGCGGTCCGGCTCGGCCTTGGCGGCGTGGATCAGGTCGGGGAACTTCATCGCGTCCTGGATGAAGAACACCGGGATGTTGTTGCCCACCAGGTCCCAGTTGCCCTGCCGGGTGTAGAACTTCACCGCGAAGCCCCGCACGTCGCGCGCCAGGTCCGGCGAGCCCTTGGACCCCGCCACCGTCGAGAAGCGCACGAAGACCTCGGTCTTCTCGCCCTTGCGCTGGAACAGGTCGGCGCAGGTCAGGTCCTCGAGGCTCTCGGTCGTCTCGAACGTGCCGTGGGCGCCGTAGCCGCGGGCGTGGACCACCCGCTCGGGGATCCGCTCGTGGTCGAAGTGGAACAGCTTCTCGCGGAACACCTGATCCTCGAGCAGGTGCGGGCCGCGCGGGCCGGCCTTGAGGCTGTTCTGGTCGTCCGAGATCGGCATCCCGACCTGCGTGGTCATTGCCGGATGATCCTCGCCGGCGGTCTGGTGGGTCTCGCCGCCGGGGCCGCGGGTCTGCTCGGGGTCTTTCATGAACGGCGTTCCTTGCGTCTGTCCGGGGTCCGGGGTGGGGAGGCGCCGCGGCGGACCGGGAGGGGCCGCGGCGCTCCTCCAGCTAGCGGGCCCGGGGGAACGGCAAGGCGGCCTTAACATTTGTTATCCCGGCGCGACCTCGACCGGGCCTTCCACGACAGGTTACGACTCCCCACCTGCCGCAGGGTCGTCGCCGGGGCGTTCCTGCAAGTTCTTGTCACTCTTTCAAAACATCCCGCCCCCCACCCCTGCGTCGCGTCCCAAGGCCGTCCCCGCGGCCGTCCGGAGCGGCCCCGGGACACGCCTCCGGACCGGCCGGAGGGCCGCTTGCCGGCCGGGATCGCGCCGCAATCTGGACACGGGTCGCCGCCGCTTTGTGCGGAATTGCAACTTCGAGGCCGCCATGCACCACACCCGCTCCCTACAGCCGTCGCCGGTCGAGCGATGCGCGCCGATCCTCGCCGATCTGCGCGACGGCGCCTGGCTGGCGCCGGAGACCTGGGCGACGCCCCAGGCGCTCCACGCGGTGCTGCGCCAGGTGGCGGCGCGGGACCTCTCCGCGGGGCGGCTGCTGGAGGGGCACGCCAACGCCCACCGGCTGATCCGCGCCCACGGCACGCCCGCCCAGCTCTCGGAGGCGCGGGGCGCGATGACCGACGGCGAGCTCTACGGCGTCTGGGCCGCGGACGGCGACCAGCCGGCGACCTGGGACGGCGCCCGGATGGGCGGGTCCAAGCGCTTCGCCTCCGGCCTCGGCATGGTCCGGCGCGCGATCGTCCCGGCGCAGCGCGTCGGCAAGGGCGGCAGGCAGCTCCTGCTGGTCGAGGTCGACGACCCCCGCCGCCAGCGGCCGGAGGAATGGGACGTCTCGGGCATGGCCGACAGCCGCTCGGGCGGGTTCGACTGCGCCGGCCTCGTCGGCGAGCCCCTGGGCGCCCCCGACGTCTACACCGCCGAGCCGCAGTTCATCGGCGGGACCTGGCGGATCGCGGCGGTGACGCTGGGCGGGATCGTGGGCCTGCTGGACCGCGCCCGCGCCGCGCTCGCCCGGCGCGGCCATCTCGAGGCCGAGGCCCAGCTCCTGCGTCTCGCGCCCATCGGCATCCGGGCGCTGGCGGCCGACGCCGCCATCGCCCGCGCGGCCGAGTTCGCCGAAAGCGCCGCCGCGCGCGCCGAGCCGCAGCGCGCCGCCACCCTGTCGATCTCGACCCGCCTGCTGACCGAGGAGCTCGGCCAGGACGCCATCGCGGCGGTCGAGCGCTCGGTGGGCCTGGGCATGTTCGCCCTCGACGACCCGGTCGGGCGCATGGCGCGCGACCTCGCCTGCTACCTCCGCCAGGCCGCGCGGGACGCGATGACGCTCCGCGTGGGCCGCGACCTGCTGGTCGACGGCGGCACGCTCGAAAGTTGGTTTGATGCTTGATCGCCCCCCCACGCTCCCTCCCCCGTTCGACGCCACGGTCCCCCGGCCGCAGGTGTTCGAGACCTCCGCCGCCGCGCTCTGCGGCGGGCGGCCGGCGCTGGTGCTGGCGCCCCATCCCGACGACGAGTCGCTGGCCTGCGGCGGCCTGCTCGCGGCCTGCTTCGCCGACGCGGGCGCGCATGTGATCTGCCTGACCGACGGCGGCGCCTCGCACCTCGGCTCGCCGACATGGTCGCGCGCCGCCCTCTCCGCCCTGCGCCGGCAGGAGATGGAGGCGGCGCTTCGCGACCTCGGCGGCGGGCCCGGGGACCTCACCTGGCTGGGCCTGCCCGACGCCGCCTCGGACACGATCGCCAACCTCGGCCCCGTGGTCGCCGCGGTGATCGAGGCGGCCCGGCGCGTCGACGCCCGCAGCCTCTTCGCCCCCTGCGAGACCGACCCCCACTGCGACCACGAGGTCGCCGCCGCCGTGGCGCGCGCCGCCGCCTGCATGGCGGGGCTGCGCCTCTACAGCTACCCGGTCTGGTCGCGCTGGCGCGACCCTGGCTTCCGCGAGCGCCTGGGCGCGCCCTGCGAGTTCCGCGTCGACCCCGGCCCCTGGCGGGCCGCCAAGGGCGCCGCGATCCGCCGCCACCGCAGCCAGCTCGGCCAGGTGGTGCACGACGCGCGCGAGGCCTTCGCGATGTCCCCGGCCTTCGTCGCGATGTTCGAGGCCGGCCCCGAGATCTTCTTCGAAAGGGAGCCCCGCTGATGCAAGTGTCCCTGGATCGCCTCGAGGACCTCTACCGGGAGGGCGACGACCCCTGGCGCTTCCGCTCCAGCCCCTACGAGCACGCCCGCCTCGCCGCCGTCGCCCGGGCGCTGCCGCGGGGCCGCTACGCCTCGGCGCTCGAGATCGGCTGCGGCAACGGCGAGCTCGCGCGCCGCATCGCGCCGCGCTGCGACGCCTATCTCGGCGTCGACGCGGTGGAGGCCGCGCTCGAGGCCGCCCGCCGCGCCGCGCCCGAGGCCCGCTTCCAGCGCCTGTTCCTGCCCGCCGAGCTTCCCGCCGGCCCCGGCGGGGCGGAGCACGACCTCGTGCTGCTGTCCGAGATCCTCTATTTCCTCGACGCGCCCGCCATCGCGGCGCTGGCGCAGGAGATCGACCGGCGCTGGCCGCAGGCCGACATCCTGTGCTGCACCTGGCTCGGCCCCAGCGGAAACGCGCTGGAGGGCGGGGTGGCGCTGGCGGCGTTCCTCGCCGCCTCCAGCCGCCGCTTCCGGCGGCTGCCCGGGGGCGACGGCGACGCCGACGGCTTCCGCCTGGACCTGGCGAGCGGCCCCCGCAGATGAGCCCCCGCGCCCCGCGGCCCGAGCCGAGCCCCCGTCCCCGGCCGCCCGCGGGGACGATCTGCCTGCCCTCCGCGGCCGCGCTCGCCGCGGCCGAGGCCGCGGTGATCGTGCCGGCCTGCGACGAGGCCGAGCTGATCGGGCGCTGCCTCGCCGCGCTCGGCCCCCAGCTCGACCGGGCGGCGCTGGTGCTGGTGGTCAACAACACCACCGACGCCACCGCCGAGACCGCGCTCGCCTTCGCCCGCGAGGCGGCGCTGCCGCTGGCGCTGGCCGAGCGGCGGTTTCCCCGCGGCGGGGTCGGGGCGGCGCGGCGCTTCGGCTTCGCGCTCGCCGCCCGGCTCTGCCCGCAGGCGGAGGTGCTGGCGACCACCGACGCCGACGGCGCCGCCGCGCCCGACTGGCTGGCGCGGATGCGCGCGGCCCTGGCCGGGGCCGACGCCGTGATGGGCCGCATCGAGACCTTCCCCGAGGAGGCCCGCCGCCTGCCCCCCGCCTACCGCCGCCGGCAGCGGCGGGAGGCGCGCTACCTGGGCCTGTCGCTCGCCTTCGAGGCGCTGATGGACCCCGAGGGCCGGGCGGGGGGCATCGACCTCGCCGGGGGCGCGAACCTCGGCTTCCGGGCCGAGGCCTACCGGCGGGCGGGCGGCTTCCGCCGGCTGGTCTCGAACGAGGACCGCGACCTGGTGGCCCGCTGCCGCGCCGCCGGCCTGCGGGTGGCGCGGGCGGACGACGCGGTGGTCCGCGCCTCCCTGCGCGCCCAGGGCCGGGCGCCGGCGGGCATGGCCGCGGGCGTCGCCGCGCGCCTCGCGGGACAGGACCTGGTCGACTCGGCGCTGCACCCGCTCGACGTCATGCTCGCCCGCCACCTGCGCCCCGGCCGGCCCCGGGCCGCCCCGGAGGCGAAGCCGCAGACCGGGGCGGAGGCCCCCGCCAGCCCGCTCGACGACCTTGCGGCGCTCGAGGACTGCGTCGCCCGCCTGAAGGCCTGCGCCACCGCGCGGGAGCGGCGGATCCTCGCCCGCCGCCTGCTCGCCCGCCGCGCCGCCCGCCCCCCGGCCGCGCGGCCGGGGATGGACGTCTCCTCCCCCGCCTGAGCCGGTCAGAGCTTCAGGGCGAGCCTGGGCGACAGCACGTCGAGCGCCTGCGCCTCGCCCACCGGGAAGCAGGTCAGCCGCCCGGCATGGACGTTCAGCCCCGCCAGCAGGTGGGGGTCGTCCTCCAGCGCCTGCCGCCAGCCCTTGTCGGCCAGCGCCAGCACGAAGGGCAGCGTGGCGTTGCCCAGCGCGATGGTCGAGGTCCGCGCCACCGCGCCCGGCATGTTGGCCACGCAGTAATGGACGATCCCGTCGACCGTGTAGACCGGGTCGTCATGGGTGGTGGGGCGCGAGGTCTCGAAACAGCCGCCCTGGTCGATGGCCACGTCCACGATCGCCGCCCCCGGCTTCATGGTCGAGAGCTGCGCGCGGCTGACCAGCTTCGGCGCCGCGGCGCCCGGCACCAGCACCGCGCCGATCACCAGGTCGGCGGCGGCCACCAGCTCCTCGGTCGCGGCCTGGGAGGCGTAGCGGGTGGCGAAGGCGCCGCCGTAGACCTCGTCGAGATGCCTCAGCCGCGGGATCGAGCGGTCCAGCACCGAGACCCGCGCCCCCATCCCGTGGGCGATCCGCGCCGCGTTGGTCCCCACCACGCCGCCGCCGATCACCACCACCTCGGCCGCGCCCACCCCCGGCACGCCCGAGAGCAGCATTCCCCGCCCGCCCTGCTCCTTCTGCAGGGACCAGGCGCCGACCTGGGGGGCGAGCCGGCCCGCGACCTCCGACATCGGGGCCAGCAGGGGCAGGCCGCCGGCGGCGTCGGTCACCGTCTCGTAGGCGATCGCGGTGACGCCGCTCGACAGCAGGTCCGCGGTCTGGGCGCGGTCGGGGGCGAGGTGGAGGTAGGTGAACAGCACCTGCCCCTCGCGCAGGCGGGCGCGCTCCTGCGCCTGGGGCTCCTTGACCTTCACCACCATCTCGGCGCGGGCGAAGAGTTCGTCGGCCGTGGCGACCACCTCGGCGCCGGCGGCGCGATAGGCGGCGTCGTCGAAGCCCGCGCCCAGCCCGGCGCCGGTCTCGATCAGCACCGCGTGCCCGTGGGCGACGGCCTCCTGCGCCGCCATCGGGGTCAGGCCGACCCGGTGCTCCTGCGTCTTGATTTCCCTGGGGCTTCCGATCCGCATGGTCTTTTCTCCCGGGCGGACGTCTGCGCGTCCGCTTTCCTCCCCGGCCGGGCGGCGGCCTGCCGCCCGACAGCGTCCGCGGATCCTAGTGCGGGACGCGCCGCGGGGCGAGTGTCGCGCCTGGTCAGCGCGGCGAGCGGCCGATACGCTGCTCCCGTTCCGCCGACCCCGCTGCATCGAGGCCGCCCGCCATGCCCCCGCCCCCGCGCCGCGGCGCCCGATGACCCCGGCCTGCCCGATCTGCGCGGCCAGCCTCGAGACGCTGGCGCATCTCGACGCGGGCTCGATGACGCTGCGCGCGGAGGGGGAGGTGCTGCTCGCGCCCCGCCGGCACGTCGCCGGCTGGCGCGCCCTGACGACGGAGGAGCAGACCGCCCTCGCCCTGCGCCTCGCCGCCGCCCAGGACCTGGCCGAGGCCGAGGCCGAGGCGTCCGGCCTTGCGCGAACCGTCTTCGTCGAGACCGGGCCCCATTTCCACATCCGCATCTCCGCCGAGCCCGAGAGGGCGCCCGAGACCGAGCCGGCGCCCGTCTCCACCCGCGGCCCCGCGCTTCTCGACGGGCCGCAGGCGGCGCTGCTCCCGCATCTCGCGCCCCATCTCGACGAGGCGGCGGAGGTGGACGCCGCCGTCGCCTTCGCCCTGCGCTCGGGCGTCGACCTGCTGTTCCCCTATCTCGAGGAGCTGCTGGAGCGCGGCGGCCGCCTGCGGCTGCTGGTCGGCGACTACCTGGGCGCCTCCGACCCCACGGCGCTGCGCCGCCTGCTGGACCTGCCGCCTGCGGCGGACCTGCGGATCTTCGACGCCTCCGCCGTCGCCTTCCACCCCAAGTCCTGGCTGTTTCGCTTCCGCGACGGGACCGGGGCGCTGCTGGTCGGCTCCTCCAACCTGTCGCGCTCGGCGCTGGACGGGGGCGTGGAGTGGACGCTGCGCCTGTTCGGCGCCCCCGACGCCCCGGCGCTGGTCGAGGCCCGCGACGCCTTCGCCCGCCTGATGGCCCGGCCCGAGGTCGCCCCCCTGACCCACGACTGGATCGACGCCTACGAGGCCCGCCGCATCCCTCCGACCCCGCAGGCGGCCGGGATCGAGGTCGAGCCCCCCGCCGAGGCCCCCGCCCCGCACGAGATCCAGGCCGAGGCGCTGGACGCGCTCGCCGCCTCCCGCGCGCGGGGGCATCGCTCGGGCCTCGTGGTGCTGGCGACAGGGCTGGGCAAGACCTTCCTCGCCGCCTTCGACAGCCGCCCCTTCGCCCGGGTCCTGTTCGTCGCCCACCGCGAGGAGATCCTGACCCAGGCCATGGCCGCCTTCCGCGCCGTGCGCCCCGGATCGCGCCTCGGCCGCTTCGCCGGCGGGCGCAAGGACCGCGAGGCCGACGTGCTCTTCGCCTCGATTCAGACGCTGGGCCGCGCCGCCCATCTCTCGGGCTTCGACCCGGGCGCCTTCGACTACGTGGTGGTGGACGAGTTCCACCATGCCGCCGCCGCCACCTACCGCAGGGTCATCGAGCATTTCGAGCCCGCCTTCCTCCTCGGCCTGACCGCCACGCCCGAGCGCGCCGACGGCGGCGACCTGCTGTCGCTGTGCGGCGAGAACCTGGTCTACCGCTGCGACATGTGGGACGCGATCGGCCGCGGGCGGCTATGCCCGTTCACCTATCACGGCCTGCCCGACGACCTCGACTACACGCAGATCCCCTGGCGCGGCCGGCGCTTCGACGAAGCGGCGCTTACCGAGGCGACGGCGACCCGCGCCCGGGCGCGCGACGCGCTCGACCAGCTCGCGGCGAAGGGGGGCGCGCGGACGCTGGGCTTCTGCGTCTCCCAGCGCCACGCCGACTTCATGGCCCGCTTCGCGCGCGAGGCGGGGCTGCGGGCGAAGGCGGTGCACGCCGGCCCCGGCTCCGCCCCGCGCACCGCCAGCCTCGCCGAGCTGCAGGCCGGCGAGCTCGACATCCTCTTCGCCGTCGACATGTTCAACGAGGGCGTGGACGTGCCCCAGATCGACACCGTGCTGATGCTGCGCCCGACCGAAAGCCCGGTGGTCTGGCTCCAGCAGTTCGGCCGCGGCCTGCGGCTGGCGGAGGGCAAGGACCGGCTGCAGGTGATCGACTACATCGGCGCCCACCGCTCGTTCCTGGTCAAGGCCCGGGCGCTGCTGCAGGTCACGGGCGGGGACCGCGCGCTCGCCGCCCGCCTGAGCGAGCTGCGGACCGGCGCGCTCGAGCTGCCGCCGGGCTGCGAGATCGCCTACGACACGGTGGCGATCGACTTGCTCGAGCGCCTCTTGCGCGTCGACTCGGGCGACGCGGCCGAGCTCGCGGCCTTCTACGAGGACTTCCGCCTGACCCATGGCGCGCGGCCCACGGCGCGCGAGGTCGAACATGCGGGCTTCGATCCCCGCCGCACCGGCCATGGCCTGTGGTTCGACTACGTCCGCGACCAAGGCGACCTGACCCCCGCCGCCCAGCGCGCCCTGCAGGGTTTCGGCGGCCTGCTGCGCGAGATCGAGACGGGGGCCGCGTCGGGCGGCGCCGCGATGCCGGCGCTGGCGGCGATGATCGACGAGGGGGCGTTCCCGGGGGAGGTCGCGCTCCCCCGCCTCGCCGCCCGCCTCGGCCGGCTGGCGGCGCGCGCGCCGCGGCTGGCGCGCGACCTGGGCGTCGCGCCCGGCGACGCCGAGGCGGCGGCGGCGGCCCTGCGCGACACGGCGCTCGCCCCCTGGACGCAGGCCGAGGACGGCCGCTGGTTCGCGCTGGACGGGGCCGGGTTCCGCACCCGCTTCGCCCCGCCCGCCGACGAGGCCGAGGCCCTGCGCGAGCTGGCCTCCGAACTGGTCGACTGGCGCCTCGCCCGCCGTCTCGCCGGCGCCGAGGACCGCGCCTTCCCGACGCCCGAGCCGGAGGCGCTGGCCGCCGCCGAAGGCGACGCCCCCGGCTTCGCGCGCCCCGACGCCGCCGCGGAGCCCGCCCCCGAGCCCTGGCGCGAATACATGCGCGACGAGATCCCGCCGCTGTTCGGCGACGTGTTCAGCGACGCGCGCTGGAACGTGGGCATCGTGCCGGTGAAGGCGCGCCGCGCCCTGATCCTGCTGGTGACGCTGAAGAAGGGCACGCTCGCCACCGGCAACCACTACGAGGACCGCTTCCTCGACCCGCAGCGCTTCCGCTGGGCCAGCCAGACCAGCACCACCCGCCACGGGTCGCGCGGGCGCATCCTGTCGGGGGCGGAGCCGGGCTGGAGCATCCACCTGTTCGTTCGCGGCGGGAAGTCGCGCAACGGCAAAGCCGCCCCGTTCCGCTACTGCGGCCCCGTCGCCTTCGAGGGCTGGGAGGGCGAGGCCCCGATCTACGTCGACTGGCGCCTGCCCGCGCCGGTCCCCGACCACCTGCGCACCGTGCTCGGGGTTCCGGAGGGCTGAAGGCCCCGCCGCCCCCCGCGCCGCCCCGGCCGCGCGCAGACGGACGGAGGGGGCCGGGGGGCCGGGCGCTCAGGCCTCGGCCTCCGCCTCGACCATCACCATAAGGTCGGGATGCACCAGGGCGGCGACGCCGATCAGGGTCAGGGGCGGGGCGACGCCGGCCTCTGCGATCCAGGCGGCATAGGCGTCGGCCTCGGCCAGCAGGGCGCGCATGTCGGTGGTCAGCAGGCGCACCTGCACCAGGTGGCGGCGCGCCATGCCCGCGGCCGAGAGCACCGCGTCCACGTTGGACAGCGCCGCCTCCAGCTGCCGGGCCATGTCGCCGGGACAGCCCACGCCCAGGCCCGCGGGGTCGTCGGGATCCTCCCACAGCTCACCCTGGCCGGCGATGCGCAGGCGGCGCGAGGCGCCCTCGATCAGCTCGCCCTGACTCATCGGCAGGGCGGCGCTCCAGTCCAGGGGATTGACCGGCGTTCTCTTCATGCGGCCGCGTCCTTTCGGCCCGGCCCCCGCGCCCGACGCGCCTTCTAGCGGATCGCGCCGGCGCTGTCTCGCGCGAAGCTTGCGCGATCGTTCAGACCGCGAACAGGTCCAGCGCCTCCTCCATCCCCTCCGCCTCCAGGTCGCGCTGGCGGGCGCGGCCGCGCACCGCGTCCAGCCTGTGCACGTCGCGCAGGGTGATCGAGGCCAGCAGATGCTCGGTCCGCCGGCGCTGGTAGACGTAGGTCCACAGCCACAGGGTGAACACGGCCGACAGGAAATAGTCGATCACCAGCGCCATCAGCACCAGCCCCTGCGCCCGCCAGGAGTGGAAGCCCCCGAACAGCTTCTCGTCCAGCGCGTCGCCCAGCCCCTCGACCAGGCCGCCGGAGTCCGGGTTCTCCAGCTCCGCCCCCATGGCGCCGATCATCGGGATCGCGGCGACGGCGGCGATCAGCAGCCACACCAGGATGCCGGGCCACAGGTTCTTGCGGCTGACCGCCATGTAGCTGTCGACCAGGTGCCAGACCGAGAAATCGCACTCCGCCCAGGCCCCGCCCAGGCGGCGGGCGCGGGTGGTCAGGCGCACCTCGGCGGCGCGGTAGTTGGCGAGCAGCAAGGTCGCCGTCATCAGGATCAGCAGCGCCAGGGCGATCAGCGTCAGCGGCCCCAGCCGCGCCGCCACGGCGGGCAGGTCGCCCAGGCCCGCGAGCTCCCGCGCGCCGGGCACGGCGATCAGCGCGCCCAGGGCCGCCAGGAAGCCCCAGGCCGGCAGCCAGTGCAGCAGCAGGGGCAGGGGGCCGCCCTCGAAGGCGAAGGGCTCGCCGCCCCAGCGCATGGCGCGGGTCATCCGCGCCTCGCGCAGCCAGCGCCAGACCGGCCACAGCAGCCCGGCCGACGCGAGGATCAGCGGCGTCCACAGCAGCCCCAGCCCCATCAGCGACCAGCCGCCGCCCTCCATGCCGAAGCGCACCCCCTTCCAGCGGGTGCGCGACAGCCGGTAGCGCCGGCCGCGGAACGCCGCCAGCGGCAGCAGGGGCGAGATCAGCAGCAGTGCGATCAGCGCCGGGGCGGCCATCGCCGCCAGCAGCGGCAGGGCGGCGCGCACCGGGCTCTCGAGCTCGAGCGCCGAGCCGCTCAGCGCCCCGTCCAGCGCCTCGAGCGACATCAGCCCCAGCGCCGCCGCCGCGACCCAGGCCAGGGCCACGATCCCGCCCAGCAGGATCAGCGCCATCATCAGCCCGCGGAACAGCTGCGCGCCGGTTCCCAGGTATTCCAGCGGCTCGTCGTCGGCCTGCACGTTGCTCCACAGCACGCGGCGGGTCTCGGTCTTCATCCAGGGGCGGTAGAGCCCCAGGCTCAGCACCGACAGCGCCCCGTGCACGACGGTCACCGCCGACCACAGGCCGCGGTCGTCGAGCAGCTCCGGCCAGGCGTCGCGGGCATGGGCGCCCGAGGTCTGCTCGGCCCGGGCGCGGGCGAGGCGGGCGCGCTGCAGCCGCTCGAGATGCCGGCGCGCTTGGGCCGCGCCGCCGGGGGCGGCGGCGGCGAAGCCCTCGGCGGGGGAAAGGTCGGAGGAGGGCGCGACCGCAGGCTCCGGCGCGGCGGGCGCCCCGGGCGCCTTGCGCGGCCGGTCGCGCCGGCCCAGCGGGCTGATCGGGCGCGGCCGCTCGGCGGGCGCCGGCGCGGCCTGATCGGGCGCGGTCTCGGCGGGGGCGTTGGCGTTGGCGGGGTCGCGCCGGGGCGCGGGCTCGCGCGCCAGGCGCAGGGCCTCGTCGTCCTCGGCGATCGAGTAGAGGTAGGACTCGCGGTCCTGCACGACGTCGCCGAACAGGTCGACGATCGACTCCTTCTCAGGTCTCACGCGCTTGCGCGGCATACGCAGGCCATCCCCGGCAGGATACGCAACCCACCCAGCATATCACGTCATGAGCATGGGATGAACTCGCGCCGCCGCCGTCGGCCGCGGCCCTGCGCCGGCGCGACGGCGGCGGGGATCGTCTTTCCCGATCAATTCCTTGCCCGGCCGGCTCCGCCGCCCCGCGCCCCGCGGCGGGGCGAATCGGGCCCCGGAACGGGACGGGCCGGCCCCGCCCGGGGCCGGCCCGCCGATCCTCCGCGCGCCCTGCCGCGCTCAGGCGGCTTCGGGGTGGACGTAGCCCAGGCCGTTGAGCTTCTTGCGCAGCTCCAGCTTCGAGATCTTGCCGGTGGCGGTATGGGGCAGCTCGTCCATGTAGATCACGTCGTCGGGGATCTGCCACTTGGCGAAATGCTCGCCGACCAGCGCCAGGATCTCCTCCTTCGGCGGCCGGGCGCCGTTGACGCCGACGATGCACAGCACCGGACGCTCGTCCCACTTGGGATGCGGCACGCCGATGGCGGCGGCCTCGGCCACCTGCGGGTGGGCCACGGCGGCGTTCTCGAGGTCGATCGAGCTGATCCACTCGCCCCCCGACTTGATCACGTCCTTGGAGCGGTCGGTGATCCGCACGTAGGCGTTGGGGTCCATGGTCGCGACGTCGCCGGTGTCGAACCACTGGGTCCCCGGCTCGGCGGCGTCCTTCTCCATGCGGTGGTAGCGCTTCACCACGCCGTAGCCGCGGATCCACAGCTTGCCCTGGTGCTTGCCGTCCCAAGGCAGCTCCTCGCCCGCGTCGTCGGTGATGCGCAGGTCGACGCCGTAGGGCGGGTGGCCGACCGAGGTCTGCACGTCCAGCTTCTCCGCCGCGCCCAGCGAGGCGACCTCCGGCTTGAAGGAGCACACCGAGCCCAGCGGCGAGGTCTCGGTCATCCCCCAGGCGTGGATCACCTGGGCGCCGTAGTCGAGCTGGAAGGCCTCGATCACCGCGCGGGGGCACGACGAGCCGCCGATCACCACGCGCTTCAGCGTCGAGAAGCTCAGCTTGTTCTGGCGCAGGTGCTGCAGCATCCCCAGCCAGATGGTCGGCACCGCGGCGGTGAGCGTGACGCCCTTCTCCAGCATCTCGTAGAGGCCGGGGGCGGTCATGTCGCGGCCCGGCATCACCATCGCGGCGCCGTTCAGCGCGCAGGTGTAGGCCAGCCCCCAGCCGTTGGCGTGGAACAGCGGCACGACGGGCATCACGACGTCGGTGGAGGAGATCGGGATGCAGTCGGGCGTCGAGGCGAACAGCGCATGCATCACGTTCGAGCGGTGCGAGTAGAGCACGCCCTTGGGGTTGCCCGTGGTGCCGGAGGTGTAGCACAGGCCGCAGGGGTCGTTCTCGTCGCCCGTCGCCCACTCGTAATCGCCGTCGGCCATGGCCAGCAGCTCGTCGTAGGCGATGGCGTCGGGCAGGGTGGTCTGGGGCATGTTGGCCCGCTCGGTCAGGACAACCCATTTCTCGACCGTGCCGAGCTGGGGGACGAGGGGTTCCAGCACCTTCACCAGGTCGGGCTCGACCATCACCACGCGGTCGCCGGCGTGGTTGATGATGTACTCGAGCTGCTCGGAGAACAGGCGCGGGTTCAGCGTGTGCAGGATCGCGCCGCAGCCGGAGACGCCGTACCAGACCTCCATGTGGCGGGGCGTGTTCCAGGCCATGACGCCGATCGCGTCGCCGGAGCCGTAGCCGAGGTGGTTCAGCGCCTGGGCCACCTTCTTCGCGGCGGCATGGACGCCGGCCCAGGTGGTCTCGACATACGGTCCCTCGGCTGAGCGGCCGACGATGGGCCGGTTCCCGTGGTACTTCGCGGCGTGGTCGATCAGCGTCGAGACGCGCAGCGGCCAGTCCTGCATCGCTCCGAGCATGGCATCCTCCCTATGACGTCGAGCTTGCGGCTCTCCGGGCGGAGACTCCCTTCCGCCGATGGCGCCGCATGATCTGCGAACTTGGGGGGAAATTACCACCCGCCGGACCGGCGGCAAGGCGTCCGCGACGGAAGCCGGCCGGGAATCGGAGGATTCGAAGGGTTTTTCGGCGCCCCGGAAGCGCCGGCGCCGCCCCCGGCCGCCGGCGGAGGCGCCGCGTCGGGCCGCCCGCCCGGGGGTCCGGTCAGGCGCGCGGCGCAGGGCGGGCGGGGGCGCGCGGGGCGAGGGGCGCCCGGGGCCGCGGTCTCGGCGGACCCCGGCCGGAGGGGTCGGGGGCGGCGGGGGAGCGCCGCGTCGGGCGGGGCGCAGGGGGATCGGTCAGGCGCGCGGCGCGGCGGCGGGCGAGGGCGCGCGGGGCGAGGGGGGCCGGGGGCGGGCGTCGGCGAGGCGGCCTGGCTCGCGCGGGCGGCGCGGTCGGGACAGGCCCCGGGTCGAGCCCGGGGCGCCGGCCGCGGGCGGCCGGCGGCGCCTGGGGGCGGCGGGGCGCCCCGTCGGGCGGGCGTGCAGCGGCGCCGCCGGCGCGGGTCAGGCGGCCTGGGCGGCGGCGGAGACGGCGGCGCAGATGTCGTCGACGACGGCCTCGACCAGCAGCGGGTCCTCGCCCTCGGCCATCACCCGGATCAGCGGCTCGGTGCCCGACTTGCGGATCAGGACCCGGCCGGCGCCGTTCAGGCGCGCCTCGCCCGCGGCGATGGCGGCCTGCACGGGGGCGGCCTCCAGCGGCGCCTGGCCGGCGGCGTAGCGCACGTTCTTCAGCACCTGGGGCAGCGGCTCGAACCGGGCGCAGGCCTCCGACGCGCGCGAGCCGTCCTCGACCAGCGCCGCCAGCACCTGCAGCCCCGCCAGCAGCCCGTCGCCGGTGGTCGCATGGTCGGACATCACGATATGCCCCGACTGCTCGCCGCCCAGGTTGTAGCCGCCGCGGCGCATCTCCTCGACCACGTAGCGGTCGCCGACCCGGGTGCGCAGCAGCTGCACGCCCTGGCTCGCCAGCCGCCGCTCCAGCCCGAGGTTCGACATCACCGTGGCCACCAGCGCGCCGCCCTTCAGGACGCCGTCGCGCATCCAGCGCTCGGCGATCAGGCACATGATCTGGTCGCCGTCGACGACCTCTCCGCGCTCGTCCACCAGGATCAGCCGGTCGGCGTCGCCGTCGAGCGCAAGCCCGAGGTCCGCGCCATGGGCCAGCACCGTCTCGCGGCAGGTCATCGGCGCGGTGGAGCCCACGCGGTCGTTGATGTTGCGCCCGTTGGGGCTGACGCCGACCTCGATCACCTCGGCCCCCAGCTCCCACAGCACCGTCGGCGCGGTGCGGTAGGCGGCGCCGTTGGCGCAGTCCACCACCACCTTCAGCCCGTCGAGGCGCAGGTCGCGGGGGAAGGTGGCCTTCGCGGCCTCGATATAGCGGCCCAGGCCGTCGTCGATGCGCTTGGCGCGGCCGAGGTTCTCGGCGTCCTCCAGCACCGGCTCGGCCTCGACCATCCCCTCGATCTCGGCCTCCTGCTCGTCGGAGAGCTTGAAGCCGTCGGGTCCGAAGAGCTTGATGCCGTTGTCCTGGTAGGGGTTGTGGGAGGCGGAGATCATCACGCCCGCGTCCGCGCGCAGGCTCTTGGTCAGCATCCCCACGCCCGGCGTCGGAATCGGGCCCAGCAGGAACACGTCGACCCCGACCGACAGGAACCCCGCGGTCATCGCCTGTTCCAGCATGTAGCCTGACAGGCGCGTGTCCTTGCCGATCACGACGCGGTGGCGGTGGGGGCCGCGGCGGAAGCGGCGCCCGGCCGCCTGGCCCAGCTTCAGCGCCACCTCGGCGGTCATCGGGTGCACGTTCGCGCGCCCGCGCACGCCGTCGGTTCCGAATAGCGTCCGCGTCATCGCCTTCTCCCCCGTTCACCGGTCCCAAACCACCCTCCGGCGATAGACCGGGCGGGGCGCGACGTCCACGGGAGAGCGCACGCGCGGCAATAAAACTTTCTTCCGGTGTGAAATAAAGCGTGTAAGCGAAAGCCGGTGTGAATTATTGCATCCCACACCGGCGCCCCTTACCTTGCGATGCAACGAAACCTCCGTGACGGGGAGTCCCTCATGGCCAAGACGTTCAAGCCCGTGGTCCTGACCGCGAACGCCCTCGAAGGGGGCGAGGCCGTCTGGTGGACCGGCGCCGGCTGGTCCCCGCGGTTCGCCGAGGCCTGCCCGGCCCGCTCCGACGACGAGGCCCGAATGTTCGAGACCCTGGGCATGGCCCCGCTGTTCGAGCGGATGGTGGTCGGCCCCTACCTCGCCGAGGTGGAGATGACCGAGCAGGGGCTCGTTCCCGGTTCCCGCCGCGAGGCGATCCGCGCCGACGCGGCGCCGACCTTCGACTATCTCGTGGGCGCGGGGGCGCGCGAAAAGGCGGCGTAAGGCCGCTTCGCCCCCTGACGTCCGACACGCGTCGCCGGCCGCGGCCCCCCTCACCCGGGGGCGCCGCGCGGCCCGCGACGTCCAGCGGAGACGCGGAATGTACCGTTACGACGAATTCGACGCGCAGATCGTGAACGAGCGCGTGGCCCAGTTCCGGGGTCAGGTGGCGCGCCGGCTGTCCGGCGCCCTGAAGGAGGACGAGTTCCGTCCCCTGCGCCTGATGAACGGTCTCTACCTGCAGCTCCACGCCTACATGCTGCGGGTCGCGATCCCCTATGGCACCCTGTCGGCGGACCAGATGCGCCAGCTCGCGATGATCGCCGAGCGCTACGACCGCGGCTACGGGCATTTCACCACCCGCCAGAACATCCAGTACAACTGGCCGAAGCTGGCCGACGTGCCCGACATCCTCCAGCACCTGGCGGACGTCGAGATGCACGCTATCCAGACGTCCGGCAACTGCATCCGCAACACCACCTCCGACCCGTTCGCGGGCGCGGCGGCCGATGAGATCGAGGATCCGCGTCCGACCTGCGAGCTGATCCGCCAGTGGTCGACGCTGCACCCGGAATTCACCTTCCTGGGCCGCAAGTTCAAGATCGCCGTGACGGGGGCCGAGACCGACCGCGCCGCGATCCGCGTGCACGACATCGGCATCCAGATCGTGCGCAACGCGGACGGCGAGGTCGGCTACCGCATGTTCGTCGGCGGCGGCCAGGGCCGCACGCCGATGATCGCGCCGGTGATCCGCGACTTCCTCCCCCGCCGGGACCTGCTGCCCTGGCTGGAGGCGGCGCTGCGCGTCTACAACCTGCACGGCCGTCGCGACAACAAGTACAAGGCCCGCATCAAGATCCTCGTCCACGAGATGGGCGCCGAGGCCTACGCGAAAGAGGTCGAGGAAGAGTTCGCCCGCATGGACCGCGAGGTGATCGCCCCCGACCAGGAGGAGATCGACCGCATCGCCGCCTACTTCGCGGCCCCCGCGTGGGAGGCGCTGCCCGAGGAGTCCAAGCGGCTCGAGGCCGGCAAGAAGGCCGACCCCGCCTTCGCCCGCTGGGCCGAGACCAACACCCACGCCCACAAGGCGCCGGGCTACGTCTCGGTGGTGATCTCGCTCAAGCCGATCGGCGGCGCCCCCGGCGACGCCACGGCCGAGCAGATGCGCCTGATGGCCTCGGCCGCCGACACGTTCTCGCAGGGCGAGCTGCGCATCACCCATGAGCAGAACGTGGTGCTCGCGCATGTGAAGAAGGACGACCTTCCGTCCCTCTACAACATGCTCAAGACCCAGGGGCTGCACGCGGCCAACCTCGGGCTGGTGACCGACATCATCGCCTGCCCGGGGCTGGATTACTGCGCGCTGGCCACCGCCCGCTCGATCCCCGTCGCGCAGGCCATCGCCCAGCGCTTCGCGGACGAGGACCGCCAGCGCGAGATCGGGCCGCTGGCCATCAAGATCTCGGGCTGCATCAACGCCTGCGGCCACCACCACGTGGGCCATATCGGGATCCTGGGTCTCGATAAGGCGGGGGTGGAATCCTACCAGATCACGCTGGGCGGCGCGCCGGGCGAGGACGCGGCCATCGGCACGCGCACCGGCCCCGGCTTCGCCTTCGAGGAAGTGCCGGACGTGATCGAGAAGCTCGTGGACCGCTACCTCGCGATCCGCGAGCCGGGGGAGACGTTCCTCCAGACGTACCGCCGCGCCGGGATGCCGGCTTTCAAGGAGGCGATCTATGCCCCTGCGTGATGCGAACGGCCTGACGCCGGACCTGTGGGTTCGCCTGTCCGAAGGCCAGGTGGCGCCGAAAGGCGCGAAGGTCATCCTCCCCCTGGCGCGCCTGCGCGAGGAGGGCTTCCCCGAGGGCGCGGGCGCCGTGGGCGTCCACGTGCCCAACGACGCCGACGCCCGGACCCTGCAGGAGTTCCTGCCGCGGCTGAGCCTGGTCTCGGTCGCCTTCCCGTCCTTCGCGGACGGGCGGGGCTTCTCGATCGCCCGCCGCCTGCGCGGCTTCGGCTTCCGGGGCGAGCTGCGGGCCGCCGGCCCGGTGATCGCCGACCAGTACCCGATGCTGCTGGCCGTGGGCTTCGACACGATCGAGATCCCCGAGGCGATGGCCGAGCGCCAGAAGGAAGAGGACTGGCAGGAGGCGCGGGACAGCGTCTCGCTGACCTACCAGTCCGGCCTGCGCCGGGGCGCGGTCTCGATCTTCGAGGCCCGCCGCGCGGTGCGGGGCGAGAGCCGCCGCCGCGACGGCGCCGCCGAGACGCCCGAGCAGATGGCCGCCCGCCTCAACGCCAAGTACCGGGGCGCCGAGCCGCAGGACGTGCTCTGGGCCGCCGCCCACAAGGAGTTCCCGGGCGGGCTCGCCCTGGTCTCCTCCTTCGGGGCGGAGTCCGCGGCGCTGCTGCACATGGTCAGCCAGGTCGACAAGTCGCTGCCGGTGCTGTTCCTCGAGACGGGGATGCTGTTCCCGGCGACGCTGGCCTACCAGCAGAGCCTGTCCGAGCAGCTCGGCCTGACCGGCGTGCGCCTGGTGCGCCCCGACGCCGCCGAGGTGAAGGCCGAGGACCCCGAGGGCTCGCTGCACGGCCCCGACGCCGACGCCTGCTGCGACCTGCGCAAGACCCGGCCGCTGGAGCGGGCTCTGGCCCCGTTCCAGGCCTGGGTCACCGGCCGCAAGCGGTTCCAGACCGCCGACCGCGCCAACCTCGAGCTGTTCGAGGTGGACCCCGCCGGCCGGATCAAGCTGAACCCGCTGGCCGACTGGGACGCCAGGCGCATCTCGGAGTACATGGACGCCCACGACCTGCCGCGTCACCCGATGGTGGCCGAGGGCTTCCCCTCGCTGGGCTGCGCGCCCTGCACCACCAAGGTGCGCCCGGGCGAGGACCCGCGGGCGGGCCGCTGGCGCGGGTCGGACAAGACCGAGTGCGGGATCCACATCGTCGACGGCAAGATCGTCCGCGGGAACCCGCAGGCGGCCTGAGCCGGGCGCGATCGATCATCGAAAGCCACGAGGGGGCGGCGGCGCGGAAGGCCCGCCGCCCCTTCGGACTCCCCAGCCGTCGAAGGGGGGCGGGCCCGCGATCCGTCCCGGAGCGCTCACCCCATGGAGCCGCTTCGGAGATCGCTTCGCAGCGGGCGGCGCGGAACACGCGGCCGGCCCGCCACGACGGGACGAGGCTCCCCACGAGCGCCCGTCCACGAGGTTTCCCATCCGGTCCAACTATGGCGAGAATGGGGCGGGATTCGCCAATTCACGCTCACGTCAGGCGCCTGCGACGACATTTCCACATACAATATTCGTATTTGTATTTATATGGATAATAATCAACCTCCGGATGCGAGGGCGAAACCCTCGTCCCGCCACCCCGCGACCCCGCCGATCATCCGCTTCACCGGTCGACCGAGGCGCGCCAGGCGCACCGCCGCCTTGTCGGCCCCGTTGCAGTGCGGCCCGGCGCAGTAGACGACGAAGAGCGTCTCCTGCGGCCATTCGGCCATCCGCCGCGCGGTGATCTTGCCATGGGGCAGGGTCAGCGCTCCGGGCACGTGGCCGGCGGCGAAGAGCTCCGGCCCCCGCACGTCCAGCAGCACGAAATCCGCCGCCCCCGCGGCCATCGCGGCATGGACGTCCCAGCAATCCGTCTCGAAGGCCAGCAGCGCCTCGAAATGCGCCAGCGCCCGGTCGGAGGGGGCCGCGGGCACGGCCGCGACGGCGGAAGGGGACGGCTGGCTCATGATCGGCTCCGGGGTCCTGGGCCGCCGCGGGGCGCGGCGGGTCGGGCGGATATGAGCGGAGGCCGGGGCGCAAGGGAACTGGCGGACCCGCCAGGGTCCGGGCATTATCCGCCAATGCCGCTCGATCCCGCCGACCTCGTCGCCGTCCTCGTCTACGACGGCCTGTGCACCTTCGAATTCGGTCTCGCGGTCGAGGTCTTCGCCCTCGACCGGCCGGAGTTCGAGTTCCCGTGGTATTCCTTCGCCGTCGCCTCCTGCGACGGTCCGCGGGTGCGCGCGCTGGGCGGGATCACGGTCGAGGCGGACGGCGACCTCTCCGTCCTCTCCCGCGCCCGCACCATCGTCCTGCCCGGCTGGCGCGACCGCGAGGAACGCCCGCCCGAGGCGCTGCTGGACGCGATCCGCGAGGCTCACGCCCGGGGCGCCCGCCTGGTCTCGATCTGCTCCGGCGTCTTCATCCTCGCCGCCGCCGGCCTGCTCGACGGCCGCCGCGCCACCACCCACTGGCGCCACCTGCCGGTCCTGCGCCGCCTGCACCCGCAGGTGATCGCGGAGGAAGACGTCCTCTATGTCGACGAGGGCGAGATCATCTCCTCGGCCGGCTCCTCGGCCGGGATCGACGCCTGCCTGCATCTCGTGCGCCGCGACCACGGCGGCGCGGTCGCCAACGCCGTCGCCCGCCGCCTGGTGGCCCCGCCCCACCGCCAGGGCGGCCAGGCGCAATACGTCCCCGCCCCGATCCCCGTCCGCCCCGGCCGCGGCGTCGCGCGCGCCATGGACTGGGCACGCGCCAACCTCGCCCGTCCCCTCGCGGTCGCCGACCTCGCCCGCGAGGCGGCGATGTCCGAGCGCACCTTCCTGCGCCGCTTCCGCGACGGCGCGGGCCTGAGCCCCCGCGACTGGCTCGCCGCCGAGCGCGTCGCCCGCGCCCGCGACCTGCTGGAGGCGACCGACCTCCCCCTCGACGCCATCGCCGGGCAATGCGGCTACGCCTCGCCCGAGACCTTCCGCGCCGCCTTCCGCCGCGCCGTGGGCGCCCCGCCGGCCGCCTGGCGGGCGCGGTTCAGCCGCCGGGCCGGGTGACGCGAGCGTCCCCGCGGCGGCGAGACCGCCCTGCGGGCCTGCGGCGGAATTGACGAGCCTTTTGCAAAAAACATGTGGCGCCGCGGAATCGATTGCTCCACCATATCTCGTAGGGACGCCGCACAGGTTCCCAACAACGACGCATCCTCTCAGCCCCTAGCGGGGGCCACCTCGCAGGGGCTCTAACGAACGGAGGGGCCAGAGGCATGGACGCGCTCGAGCACGATCTATCCACCGAAGACCTGCACCCGATCGACCTGGTCGAGACGCTCGCCGAGCGCCGCGAGTGGGAATTCGACCGCGTGGGGCATGACCAGATCGCCATGGCCGTCGAGGGCGCCTGGCGCACCTACTCGGTGAGCCTCGCCTGGTCGGGCTACGACGACATGCTGCGGCTGGTGTCGACCTTCGACATGGACCCGCCGAAGGACCGCCTGCCCGAGCTCTACAGGGCGCTCGACAAGGCCAACGACCAGATGTGGGGCGGGGCCTTCAGCCTGTGGCCCGAGCACAAGCTGATGGTCTACCGCTACGGCCTGGTGATGGCCGGCGGCGGCTGCGCCACGGGCGGGCAGGTCGACGCGATGATGCGGGCGGCGATCGAGAACTCCGAACGCTTCTACCCCGCCTTCCAGCTGGTGTGCTGGGGCGGCGCGGGGGCGGACGAGGCTCTGGAAATCGCCATCTCCGGAAACTACGGTCGCGCCTGATCCCGCGCGCCGCGCCCTTCCGGCCGGCGCCCCGCGGGGCCCGGCCGGAGAGGGAGAGACCAATGACCGAAGCCGCCGACCTGACCGCGCTGGCGCCCCGGGGCGTGACCCTGCTGGGCTGCGGCAAGATGGGGGGCGCGATGCTCGAGGGCTGGCTCGCCTCCGGCCTGCCGCCCGCTTCGGTCACCGTGCTGGATCCCAATCCCTCCGACCGGCTGAAGGCGCTGGCGGGCGAGGGGCTGAAGCTGAACCCGGAGCGCCTGGGCGAGGCCGACGTCTGCATCCTGGCGGTGAAGCCGCAGATGATGGGCGAGGCCGCGCCGAAGGTCGCGGGCCTCGCCGCGGGCGGGACGCTTTATGTCTCCATCGCCGCCGGCACCCCGATCTCCGCTTTCGAGAGGCTGTTCGGCGAGGGCGCGGCCATCGTGCGCGCCATGCCCAACACCCCTGCCGCCGTGGGCCGCGGGATCACCGCGCTGATCGGCAACGCCAGGGTCTCCGAGGCGCAGATGGAAGCGGCCGAGACGCTGCTCGCCGCGGTCGGCGAGACGGTGCGCCTCGAGGACGAATCGCAGATGGACGCGGTGACGGCGCTCTCGGGCTCGGGCCCCGCCTACGTCTTCCACCTGATCGAGGCGATGGAGGCCGCGGGCGTCGCCGCCGGCCTGCCGCAGGATCTCGCCGCGCGGCTGGCCCGCGTCACCGTGCAGGGCGCCGGCGAGCTGGCGCGGCTGTCGCCCGAGGATCCCGCACAGCTTCGCGTCAACGTCACCTCGCCCGGCGGCACCACCGCCGCGGCGCTCTCGGTGCTGATGGCCGAGGGCGAGGGGCTGACCGAGCTCGCCACCCGCGCCGTCGCCGCCGCCGCCGCCCGCTCGCGCGAGCTGGCGGGCTGATCGGGCGGGCCGCGCGGGCCGCGCGGCCCTGCGGGATGACGGGAGAGCCTGATTCCATCCCCCGCGCGCCGCATCGCGAAGGCTGACCCTGCGGCGCCGGCGCGCAGCCCCTCGCGCCCGAGGGCAGGGTCGCGCCGCCGCGCGCGGACGCACCCGCCCCCGCCCCCGCGTCGCCGCCTGATCCGCGCCAAGGGTTTGTAAACCTTGACCTTCGCGGCTGCGGGAGCGGCGCGCGTCGGGTCCCGCGCCGCCGCGCGGCGGGGCCTGCCCGGGCGGAACGCATGCCTGCGGGATCGAATGGTGCACTGCACAACAACCTTGACTTGTTTTGTGCGTTGCACCATATGGGGGTCATGCAAGGGGCGCGAGCACAGCGCCCAGACGCGCAGGAAACCGCGAAGGAGCGACCCCGATGTTCGACAAGTTCTATGGCTTCGACGCCGAGAAGATGTCCGAGATGTTCAAGACCCAGGACTTCACCAAGTTCTTCGAGACGGCCCGGATGCCGATGTTCGACCTGCAGGCCCTGTCGGCCGTCCAGCAGAAGAACATGGAAGCCCTGGTCGAGGCCAACAAGGCCGCCGCCGCCGGCTACCAGGAGATCTTCAAGCGCCAGGTCGCGCTGTTCGAGGAGACCATGGGCTCGCTGCAGCTCCAGGCCTCCGAGATGAAGATGGACCAGCTCTCGGCCGAGGGCGCCCAGCGCCAGGTCGAGCTGATGAAGGCCGGCTACGAGAAGGCGCTCGCCTCGCTCAACGAGCTGGCCGAGACCGCCCAGAAGGCCAACACCGAGGCTTTCGAGATCCTCCGCGCCCGCATCGAGGCGTCGATCGAGGAGCTGAAGGCGATGTCGGCCACCAAGGCCTGAGCCTCGGATCGGAATTCGACGGGCGGCGACCGTCCCTCCCTGAGCCGCCGCCCGCGCACTGGCCGCCCGCAGAACTCTGCGGGCGGCTTTTTCATGCGCCCGGACCCCGCCCGGCCGCTTGAGCCCTGCGGGCGCGCCTGCGACAACGGCCCTCCAGACCCGGAGGCCCCATGTCGACCCAGCCCGACCCCCTCTCCCCCGAAATCGGCTTCGACGACTTCCTGAAAGTCGACATCCGCGCCGGGCGCATCGTGCGCGCCGAGCCGTTCCCCGAGGCGCGCAAGCCCGCCATCAAGCTCTGGGTGGACTTCGGCCCCGAGATCGGGGAGCGGAAGAGCTCCGCCCAGCTCACCGCGCATTACACGCCGGAAAGCCTGGTCGGACGGATGGTGATGGGGGTGGTGAACTTCCCCCCGCGCCAGATCGGGCCGGTGCGCTCCGAGGTGCTGGTGCTGGGCGCCTACGACGACCGCGGCGTGGTGCTGATCGCGCCGGACAAGGACGTGCCGCCGGGCGCGCGGATGTGCTGAGCCTGACCGCCTGAGCCCGGGCGCGGGCGCCCCAGCGCGTCCGCTGCGCGGCCGCGGCTGGCCCGCCCTGCGCCCCCATCGCGGCCCCGTGCGGATCCCGCCCGCCTCGACGGGGACGGAGGGCGGGGCGGATGCGTCCGCGCAGCGGGCGCGACGGGCCGCCCCCGTCCCGGGCGCCGCGCCGGCCGGTCCGCGCAAACCGCATACAATTGCATACAGACGTTGCAATGCGGGGCGAATGCGCGTATGGCTTCCCCTACCAAGCCGGATTGCCAGGCCCCGGCTGCGC
Source organism: Albimonas pacifica (assembly GCF_900113695.1). GTDB lineage: Bacteria > Pseudomonadota > Alphaproteobacteria > Rhodobacterales > Rhodobacteraceae > Albimonas > Albimonas pacifica. Next base: position 83,810 of record NZ_FOQH01000010.1, read on the forward strand.
GCGACCGAGTCCCCGACGGGCCAGCCGCCCGCCAGGGGAGACGTCTCTGCGCGCAGCCCGCGTCAAAGGAGACGAACGTGCCGATCATCGTCGGACAGGACACCGCGGGCGCCCGCCGCGAACTCGAGGTCGACGGCCAGACCATCGCCTACTACTCGATTCCCGCCGCCACCGAGGCGGGCCTCGGCGACTTCTCGAAGCTCCCCGCCGCGCTGAAGGTGGTGCTCGAGAACATGCTGCGGTTCGAGGACGGCAAGACGGTCTCGGTCGACGACATCAAGGCCTTCGCCGAGTGGGCCGCGAACGGCGGCAAGAACCCGCGCGAGATCGCCTACCGTCCCGCCCGCGTGCTGATGCAGGACTTCACCGGCGTTCCCGCCGTGGTCGACCTCGCCGCCATGCGCGACGCCGTCGTGGCGCTGGGCGGCAAGGCCGAGGCGATCAACCCGCTGAACCCCGTCGACCTGGTCATCGACCACTCGGTGATGGTCGACGAGTTCGGCAACCCCCGCGCCTTCCAGATGAACGTCGACCGCGAGTACGAGCGCAACGGCGAGCGTTACGAGTTCCTGAAGTGGGGCCAGGGCGCGTTCGACAACTTCCGCGTCGTGCCGCCGGGCACCGGCATCTGCCATCAGGTGAACCTGGAGTATCTCGCCCAGACCGTCTGGACGGATAAAGACCAGGCCGGCAAGGACGTCGCCTACCCCGACACGCTGGTCGGCACCGACAGCCACACCACCATGGTCAACGGCCTCGCCGTGCTCGGCTGGGGCGTGGGCGGCATCGAGGCCGAGGCGGCGATGCTGGGCCAGCCGATCTCGATGCTGATCCCCGAGGTCGTGGGCTTCAAGCTGACCGGCAAGCTCAAGGAAGGCGTCACCGCGACCGACCTGGTGCTGACCGTCACCCAGATGCTGCGCAAGCACGGCGTGGTGAACAAGTTCGTCGAATTCTACGGCTCGGGCCTCGCCGAGCTGCCGCTCGCCGACCGCGCCACCATCGCCAACATGGCGCCCGAGTACGGCGCCACCTGCGGCTTCTTCCCGATCGACGACGAGACCCTGCGCTACCTGCAGGTCTCCGGCCGCGACGAGACCCGCATCAAGCTGGTCGAGGCCTACGCCAAGGCCAACGGCTTCTGGCGCGACGAGAGCTACGACCCGGTCTACACCTCGACCCTCGCGCTGGACCTCTCCACCGTCGAGCCCTCGCTCGCCGGCCCCAAGCGTCCCCAGGACCGCGTGCCGCTGTCGCTGGCCGCGCCCGAGTTCTACAAGGTCGTCGCCGACTACCGCGGCCTGGACGCCTCGTCCGAGGCGTCGAAGATGGCCGCCGAGGGTCCCGCGACCGACGGCTCGACCGACCCGCGCAAGACCACCAAGGTCGAGGGCGAGGACTACGAGATCCACGACGGCTCGGTGGTGATCGCGGCGATCACCTCGTGCACCAACACCTCGAACCCCTACGTGATGATCGGGGCCGGGCTGGTGGCGCAGAAGGCCAACGCGCTGGGCCTGACCCGCAAGCCGTGGGTGAAGACCTCGCTGGCGCCGGGCTCCCAGGTGGTGACCGAGTATCTCGAGGCCGCGGGCGTGCAGGACGACCTGGACGCGCTGGGCTTCAACCTGGTCGGCTATGGCTGCACCACCTGCATCGGCAACTCGGGCCCGCTGCCGGAGAAGATCTCCAAGGCGGTGAACGACGCCGACCTGGTGGTCGCCTCGGTGCTGTCGGGCAACCGCAACTTCGAGGGCCGCGTGAACCCCGACGTGCGGGCCAACTACCTGGCCTCGCCGCCGCTGGTCGTGGCCTACGCGATCGCCGGCGACATGAACATCGACATCACCACCGACCCGATCGGGGTGTCGAAGGACGGCAAGGAGGTGTTCCTCAAGGACATCTGGCCGACCGCCAAGGAGATCGCCGACCTGGTGGAGAAGACCGTCACCCGCTCGGCCTTCCAGTCCAAGTACGCCGACGTCTTCAAGGGCGACGACAAGTGGCAGGAGATCGAGACCGCGGAGGGCGAGACCTACACCTGGCCGGCCGCCTCGACCTACGTGCAGAACCCGCCCTACTTCAAGGGCATGGGGATGGAGCCCGGCAAGATCGAGGACATCGAGGGCGCGAAGATCCTCGCGGTGCTCGGCGACTCGGTGACCACCGACCACATCTCGCCGGCGGGCTCGTTCAAGTCGGACCATCCGGCGGGCAAGTACCTGCTGGACCACCAGGTTCCGGTGCGTGACTTCAACTCCTACGGCTCGCGCCGCGGGAACCACGAAGTGATGATGCGCGGCACCTTCGCCAACATCCGCATCCGCAACCAGATGGTTCCGGGCGTCGAGGGCGGCTACACCAAGGGTCCCGACGGCGAGACGACCTCGATCTACGACGCCGCCATGGCGTGGGAGGAGAAGGGCGTGCCGCTCGTGGTCATCGCGGGCAAGGAGTACGGCACCGGCTCGTCGCGCGACTGGGCGGCGAAGGGCACGGCCCTGCTGGGCGTGAAGGCGGTCATCGCCGAGAGCTTCGAGCGCATCCACCGCTCGAACCTGGTCGGCATGGGCGTGATCCCGTTCGAGTTCACCGGCGGCCAGACCCGCGACAGCCTGGGCCTGACCGGCGAGGAGACGGTGTCGATCCCCGGCCTGACCGCGGTGAAGCCGCGCCAGACGGTGACGGCGAAGATCACCAGGGCGGACGGCTCGACCGTGGACGTCGACCTGCTGTGCCGGATCGATACCGAGGTCGAGATCGAATACGTCGAGAACGGCGGCGTGCTGCACTACGTGCTGCGCAACCTGGCCCGCGCGGCCTGATCGATCGGCCTTCGGGTCTGGAAGGGGCCGCCTCCGCACGGGGGCGGCCCTTTTCGCATGCCGGCGGGCGCGGGGACGCGGGCGCCCCGGCGCGTCCGCTGCGCGGCCGCGACCGCCCCGCCCTGCGTCCCCGTCGACGGCGACGGGCGCGCCCGGGGGGGCCGCGTTAGCAGGTTCTTCACCCCGGCCGGCGATGACGGGCGCGAACTGCGCCGGATATGCCGATGCCCCGAGTCGTCCCTGTCCCCCTCCCCGATCCCGCCGCGCGGGCCGCCCCGGCCAGCGCCGCCCCGCACGCCATGGCGCCCGCCCCGGCGCCGGCCGTCGGCGGGACGCCCGCCGGCGCCCCGCCCGCGCGCGCCGCGGCCTGGCTGGGGCTGGCGGCGCTGGGGCTGGCCGCGGGCCTGGGCGGGCCGGCCGCGGCGCTGATCGCCGCCCGCGCCGGGGCCGAGGCGCCCGCCGGCGCCCCCCTGCTCGCGGTCGCCCCGCCCTGGGTCGACCTCGACGCCCTCCTCGCGCGCGCCGGGGGGCGGGCGATCGCGCCCTTCCCCGCCCCGATGGCGGCCCTCGCCGCAGGACCCGGCCCCGACTTCGCCCATCGGCTGAGGGCGGCGGGCGCCTGGCTCGTCCTCGACGGCCGACGGCTGGCCGAAATCTGCGGAGCTTCCGGATGACCCGACCCCCCGCCCCGACCGCCGCGCAGGCGGCCGCCTTCGCGATCCCCTTCCTCGCCGGCGAGGGAGGGCTTGCCGAAAGCCGCCGCCGCATGGCGCGCGCGCTCGGCTGGTTCAACTGGATGCACCTGCCGGTGCTCTCGGCGATCATGCTCGCGACCGGCGGGCCGGCGCTGTGGATCGCGGGCCTGTCGCTGGCGCTGTGCCTGCTGGCCGAGGGCGTGGCCCGCGCCGACGCGCGCCTCGGCCGCATCGCCCTGGCGACGGCGCTGATCGGCCAGTCCGCGCTGTTCGTCGGCGGTCTCGCCGGACACCCCTGGCAGGTCGACGCCCACCTGTATTTCTTCGCCGTGCTCGCCTTCGTCGGCGCGATGACCGACCTGACCGCGCTGCTGGCCGCGGCCGGGGCCATCGCGCTCCACCACCTGTCGCTGAGCGTCGCCGTGCCCGCGCTGCTGTTCCCCGGCGGCGGCGACCTCTCCCGCACCCTGTTCCACGCCTGGGTCGTGGCGCTGGAGACGGCGCTGCTCTCTGTGATGGCGCAGGAGCAGGTGCGCCTCGACCGGGCCTCCGCCGCCGCGCAGGAGCACGCCCGCGCCGAGGCCGAGGCCGCCCGCGACGCCCAGGCCGAGCGGCTGCAGGCCGAGCGCGACGACCAGGCGCGCCGCGAGCGCACCGCCGCGATGATGGACCGCCTGTTCCGCGAGCTGGTGGACCAGGGCGTGGCCGGCGACTTCTCCGGCCGCATCGCCGAGCGGATCGAGGAGCCCGTCCTGCAGCGCCTCGCCGACGGTCTGAACCGGCTCTATGGCGAGCTCGACCAGGTCTTCGACGAGCTGGAGACGCGCCTGGGCGCGCTGGCCGACGGCGACCTGACCGCGAAGCGCGGCGCGGCCCGCGTCGGCCGCTTCGGCGTGATCCAGTCCCGTCTGGGCCGCACCGCGGAGCAGCTCGCGGAACTGGCGGGGGGCATCGCCTCGGCGGTGGATCGGGCGCGCGCGGCCTCCGACGACATCGAGCGCAGCGCCGACGCGGTGGCCGGCCGGGCCGAGAGCCAGGCCGCCTCGCTGGAGGAGACCGCCGCGACGATGGAGGAGATCTCCTCGACCGTCGCCTCCTCCGCCGAGCGCCTGGGCGAGGCGGAGGCGCTCGCCGCCGAGATCACCCGGCGCACCGCCACCGGCGAGGGCGCGGCGCGCGAGGCGGTCTCGGCCGTGGGCCGGATCGAGGAGAGCGCCTCGAAGATCTCCGACATCATCTCGGTGATCGATTCGATCGCCTTCCAGACCAACCTCCTGGCCCTGAACGCGGCGGTCGAGGCCGCCCGCGCGGGCGAGGCCGGCAAGGGCTTCGCCGTCGTCGCCGCCGAGGTGCGCACGCTCGCGCAGCGCAGCTCGGACGCCGCCAAGGACATCGCCGGCCTGATCCAGGAGAGCGCGGGCCACGTCGGCGAGGGCGTGCGCCTGGTGCAGCGGACCGGCGAATCGCTGGGCCAGATCACCGGCGGGATCGACGACCTGGCCCGGGTGATCGGCGCCATCGCCACCGCCGGGCGCGAGCAGTCGCAGGGCGTCTCCGAGGTCAACGTGGCGGTCAGCCAGCTCGACGGCGCCACGCAGGAGAACGCCGCCGCCGCCGAGCGCGCCGCCTCCGCCGTGCGCGAGCTGCGCGCCGAGATCGCCGAGCTTTCCGACCTGGTCGGCCGCTTCGTCTTCGAGGCCGACCGCGGCCGCCGCGCCGCCTGACCCCATCGCCGCCGCCCCCCCGCCGGGGCGGCCGCCGCCTTCCGAGCTGCGCAAGATCTGGCGGAGCGGGTCGCTTGCGACGGCCCTCGCGCCAGGCCCTCTCTCGAGGCGGCGGCGACGGAGCGGTCCAAGGCGCCCGCTGCGCCTCCACGGCCCAAGGCGCGCGCTGCGCCTGCGCGGCCCGAGGCGCGCGCTGCGTCTCAGCGGTCCCGGGCGGCCGCCGGCGTCGGCCGCCGGGGCAGGCCGCCGGCACGGCCGCCCGAGGGGCCTCGGGCCCCGCCATTGCGCGCCGGTCCTCGGGGACCGGCGGCGCCCGAGATCATCCGTCGCCCTTGCGGGCGGCCCCTGCCGGGACGCGCCCGGCGCGCCGTTCGCGCGGCCGCCGCCGCCCGGCGCGCGCCGGGCGCGCCTTGCGCCGCAGAATTCGCTGGATCGCGCGCCGGGGTCGATGACAGGATGACGACACCGCCCCCTCCGGGCCCGTGCCGCGACGCACGCCGGAGCCCCGGCGCAAGTCGATGAAGGAGACGCCGACGCAGGAGCCCAGATGACGCCAAAGGTCGATCCCGACTTCCGCCGCCAGCTCGAAGGCTGGTCGCTCGCCACCGCCGAGATCTACTACCGCATGCCCGACGCGCGGTCCCTGATCCAGACCTACCTCTGGCAGGACTACGATCTCGCCCCCGACTTCCCGCGCCTGAGGGAGTTCCTCGACTTCTGGACGCGGGAGCTGGACGGCCCCCTCCACTCCGTCCGCCTGTCTCACGCCCGCCTCCTCGGCCCGCGCGAGGTCCGTTACCGAAACCACGAGATCGTGCTGCACTGACGCCCCGCCGGCGCGCCGCCGGGCCCGGGGCGCAGGGCCCCGGACCGCCCTGCTGCGCGCCGGCGCCCCGATCCGCGCTCGCACGCCCTCTCGCAGGGTTGACTCGCCGCCCTCCGCCGGCAGGTCTACGGTCACGCCCGTGTCCCACCGGAGGTTCCGAATGCGCGCCCGATCCCGCCGTCCCGACCGTCCCGACGCCGCCACCCGCGCGGCGCCCGGCCGGGTCCTGCGGTCGATCCGCCGCGCCGTCGCCGCGGCCCTGCCCCTCGCGCCGGCGCTGCTCGCGCTCCCGGCCCTGCTCGCCCCCGCCCCGGCCCCGGCCGAGGAGCCCCCGGCCCCGCTGACGGTGGTCGAGCTGTTCACCTCGCAGGGCTGCTCCTCCTGCCCGCCGGCGGACGAGCTGCTGGCCGAGCTCGCCGCCCGCCCCGACGTGCTCGCCCTGTCGCTGCATGTCGACTACTGGGACTACCTCGGCTGGAAGGACGCCTTCGCGATGCCCGCCTTCACCAAGCGCCAGGTGGCCTATGGCGAGGCGGCGGGCGCGCGCTCGGTCTACACGCCGCAGATCATCGTGCAGGGGGACGCGCGCATGGTCGGTTCGCACCGCGACAAGGTGCTGGCCGCCGTCGCGGACGCCGCCGAGGCGCCGCGCGTGGCCGCGATCTCGATCCGGGAGGCGGGCGAGGGGCTCGAGGTGCGCGTGCGCCCGCTGGTCGCCGGCGCCCCGGGCGGGGTGTTGTGGTTCGTGACCTTCCACACCCCGGCGCCGATCCTGATCCCCAAGGGCGAGAACGCCGGCCGGGAGGTGCAGTACCGCAACGTCGCCCGCTCCTGGATGAAGCTCGGCCGCTGGGACGGGACGCAGGAGGCGGTCTACGCCGCCCCCGCCCCCTCGGGCGAGGCGCCCGAAGCCGGCGTCGCGGTGATCCTCCAGCAGGGCTACGTCGGCCCGGTGCTGGCCGCCGCCCGCCTCGGACGCTGAGCGCCGGCGCCGCGACGCCCTCCCCCCGCGCGCGACGGACAAGCCCGCCCGCAGGGCGCCTCCGGGCCCGGAGGCACCCTGCGGGCGGGCCTGGCGGGGCCGCGCCTGACCCTGATCCTGGCCGGGGCGCGGTCCGGGGCAGGAGCCGGCGGCCCCTCCGCCGCGGCGCGCTTGGCGCGCCCGGGAAGCGGCGGTCAGCCGGTCTCGCCGCGGGCGGCGCGGATCCGCTCGCCCCGCGGGCGGGTCTTCCAGCGGCGGTGCAGCCAGAACCACTGCTCGGGCCAGGCCTCGATCCAGGCGCCGATGCGGGCGTTGACCTCGGCCATCATCGTCGGCGCGTCCGAGCGCGCGATCTCCGGCTCGAAGCGCACCGAGAAGCGGCCGTCCGGCAGCCGCAGCCCCCGCGCCGGGATCAGCGCCGCGTCGAAGCGCAGCGCCAGCTCGGCGGCGGCGAGCGCCGTCTCCGCCTCGCGCCCCAGGAAGGGGAGCAGCGGCGAGCCGGTCTGCCGCTGGTCCACCAGGATCAGCGCCACCCCCTTGCGCGCCACGTGGCGCAGCAGCGCGCGGGTGCCCTCGCGCCCCTTGTGCAGCACCGGCGTGCCGGCGTGGGCGATCACCGTCTGCGACCAGGCGTCGAACAGCGGGTTGTTGAAGGCCCGGTAGATCAGCGCGCAGTCGCGCGCCCCCCCGGCCTGCGGCCCCGCCTCGGCCGAGGCGCGGCGCACCGCCAGGCGCACCGCCTCCCAGCAGCCGAAATGGCCGGTGACCAGCACCACCCCGCGTCCCGCCTCCAGCGCCGCCAGCAGGGAGCCCGCGTCCTCGATCTCCAGCCGCCCGCGGTCGGCGGCGATGCGGTGCAGGTCGAGGTATTCCACCGCCAGGCGGGCGAACTGGCCGCAGACCCCTGCGGTCAGGGCGCGCGCCTCGGCGCGGCTCGCGTCCGGGCGCACCAGGGCCAGGTTGTCGGCCACCCGCTTCACCACCCCGGGCCACAGCGGCCCGATCGCCCGTCCCGCCGCCTCGGCCCAGGCCTCGCCCGGCAGGGCCAGCGCGATCGCCTGCAGCAGCCGCGCCGCCCCCATCTCGATCCGGTCCAGGATCCGCCGATGCAGGGGACGCGCGCGGCTCATGAGCCTTGCTCCGCGCGCACCCGCTCGCGCCACCACACGTAGAGGCCGGCGCCGACCACCACCACCGCCCCGACCACCGTCCAGCCGTCGGGGAACTCGGAGAAGATCAGCAGGCCCCAGATCGCCGAGAACACCAGGCCGAGGTAGCTGATCGGCGCCACCGTCGAGGCGGAGGCGCTGCGCAGCGCCAGGATCATCAGCATCTGCCCCGCCCCTCCGATCACCCCGAACACGGCCATCACCAGCCCGTCCTGCCACGACGGCGTGGACCAGTGGAAGGGCACGACCAGCGAGGCGCAGACCGCGCCGCCCACGGCCGTGTAGAAGAACGGGGTCCAGGGGCTTTCCTCGTCGCTCAGCCAGCGGGTGGCGATGGCGTAGGAGGCGTAGAAGAACGCCGCCGCCATCGGCAGCGCCATGGCGGGGGTGAAGACCTCGGTCCCGGGGCGGATGATGATCATCGCGCCGACGAAGCCGATGGCGACCCCGGTCCAGCGGCGGGGGCCGACCTTCTCCTTCAGGAGGAAGAAGGCGAGGATGGTGATGAACAGCGGCGCGACCTCGAAGATCGCCACCGCCTCGGCGATCTGCATGGTCTGCAGGGCCGAGAAGAAGCACATGGTGGCCCCGAAGGGCAGCAGGGCGCGGATCGCGTGCAGGCCGGGGCGCGAAGTCCGCGCGATCCGGCCCAGCCGCGGGGCCAGCAGCACGAAGGCCCAGAACGCCTGGCTGGCGTAGCGGGCCCAGACGACCATCACCGGATCGTGACGCTCGACCAGCCACTTGGCCACCACGTCCATGGTGGTGAAGAACACCAGCGCGCCGATGTAGAGGAGGATCCCGCGCAGCTCCGAGGCCCGCGCGTCGGCCCCCGGAGCGGCTGGCGTGGTCATCTTCGGGCGGCGTCCCGGCGCAGGGGACGGCCGTGCGGCCGGCGGCGGGCCGCGGGCGGAAGCCGGGTCGGGCGGGTCATCCGGCGGCGGCCGCCTCGTCCCCGGCGGGCAGGCGGGGGACCGCCACGCCGATCATCGAATCGCGGTCGACGAGGGCGGCGAGCCGCTCCTCCGACCAGCCCTCGGTCCCCTGGGGCCGCGCGGGCAGCACCAGGTAGCGCATGTCGGCGGTCGAATCGTGGACCCGCACCGCCACCTCGTCCGGCAGGTCGAGGCCGAATTCCGAGAGCACCCGCCGCGGCTCGATCACCACGCGGGAGCGGTAGGCGCGCTGCTTGTACCAGTCCGGCGGCAGGCCCAGCAGGGTGCGCGGGTAGCACGAGCACAGCGTGCAGACGATGACGTTGTGGGTGGCGGCGTCGTTCTCGACCACCACCAGCTTCAGCGCGTCGATGTCGGCCCCGAGCTCGCGCGCCGCGGCCGAGCCGTCGGCGAGCAGGCGGGCCTTGTAGGCGGGGTCCGTCCAGGCGCGGGCCACCACCTTCGCGCCCATGGCCGGCGAGCGGGCGTCCATCCGCGCGATCGCCTCGGCGATCTGGGCCTCGGTGACGATTCCCTTCTCGACCAGCAGCTCGCGCACCGCGATCTCCAGCGCCTGGGCGTCGGTCAGCGGCGCGTCCTGGTCGGCGCGGTAGGGGTGGCCCGAGGGGCTCATCCCCTCGTGGGAATGATGCGCATGCCCGTGCCCGTGCCCGTGGTCATGGTCGTGATGGTCATGGGGCATCGGTCGTCTCCGCGTCCGCGACCGGCTCGAGCCAGTGGGCGTAGATCTCGGCGTCGAGCGTGTCGTCGGGGCGCTCGGCGGCGTCGCCCCAGATCTCGCGCATGGTGAAGCGGACCCGCAGCAGGGGCTTCTTCTCGGCGGGCAGGCCGTAGGCGAGCTGCTCGGGGTTGCCGAACTCGCCCAGCCGCCGCTCGATCACGCCGGTCTTGCCGCGCAGATACCACGGCGTGCGCAGGTGGAACCCCCTGGGCCGCCAGTCCTTGACCCGGACCCGCTCAGCCATCGGAGGCCCCCAGCGAGGCCTCGCCGTAGGTCGCGCCCCGGGCCTTCACCTGGGCGAGCTTCTCGGCGAGCTCGGCGGGGGTGAAGGCGCCGGCCTCGACCAGGTTGCGGGTCACCGATTCGATCCAGCGCTCGTAGTAGGTCAGGGTCTCGAAGGCCTCGGGGCCCATGTCCTCGAGCACCCGGCGCAGGCCGTCGACGGTGAACATGCCCCGGGAGGTGGCGAGCGTCATCAGCGCGTCGACGCGCTTCTCCCACAGGGCGAAGTCGTGCTGGGAGAAGTCCATCTCCCCGGCGGGCAGGCCGCCCATGTCGTGCCAGGATCGTTCGGTCATGGGGCCGAGGCTACGCCCGCCCGGCCGCGGCGCCAAGCCCGCGCGTGGCGATCGCGGGACGGGACGGGCGACCGGGCCCGGAGGCGCCCTGCGGGCGGGCCTGGGCCCGTGGCCTGAGGAGCGCCGGGAGGACGACGGCGCGCGCGCGGGGCGCGCCGTCGCGCCGCCCCCGGCCCGCCTCCCGCCCGCCCACCCCGGCGGACCGGGGGCGGCGCGCCGGCGGGCGGGTGCGGGGCTGCGGGCGGCGGCGTGGCCCCGGGTCGAGCCCGGGGCGCGCTTCACGCCAGGCGTCGCGCCTCGCGGGATCGGCCGGCGGCGGGCGTCAGCGCCGGAACACCAGCGCCAGGTTGTTGGCCGGCATCTCGATCCGCCGCTCCAGCGCCAGTTGGTGGAGCGCCGCGAGCGCCACCACGTCGGCCAGCGGGCGCACGCCCCACTCCGGGTCCCGCTCCTGCAGGGAGCGGTGGAAGGCGAGGTTGGAGGGGGCGGCGCCCTCGGTCTCCAGGAACGGGCCGTAGAGGATCAGCCGGCCGCCCCCGCCCAGCGCCCGCGCGGCGCCGGCGACCAGGCCCTCGGCCACCCGCCAGGGGGCGATGTGGATCACGTTGGCGCAGAACACGGCGCGCAGCGGGCCGTGGCTCAGCGCCGTCGCCGCCGCCCAGTCGTCGGTGGCGTCGAGGCGCATCGGCTCGGCGAGGTTCGCCAGCCCCGCATGCGCCCGCCAGGCGCGGATGGACTTGAGGTGCAGCGGATCGGGGTCCGACGGGATCCAGGTGATCCGGGGCAGGGCCTCGGCCCCCGCCACGGCGTGCTGGCCGGGGCCGGCGCCGATCTCGAGCAGGGGGCCGGCCTCGTCGGCCAGGACCTGCGTCAGCATCTCCGCGATCGGGCCGGCGTTGCGCAGGGCGGCGGGGGCGACCAGGCGCTCGGCCGTCTCGTCCTCGTAGCCGGGGCGGGATCTCGCGGGGTCCTGGGGGGCGGGTTCGGTCATGGGCGGCCTCCGTTCGCGGGTCGAGGGAACGCCGCGCGGCGGCCGGGGTCAAGGGGGGCGACGGCGCTTCCCTTGCCACGCCGGCGGGGGCGCCTATGCTCTCGCGCGTTCCCCCGGACCGGAGTTCCCATGCCCTCCATGCCCGCCTTCGAGCTGGTCAATCCCGACGGCGATCCCTCGGCGCTGCTGCTGTGCGACCATGCCGCCAACACGGTGCCGGCGGAGGTGAACGGCGGCGACCTGGGCCTGCCGGCCGAGGACATGGCGCGCCACATCGCCTACGACGTGGGCGCGCGCGGGCTGACCCTGCGGCTGGCGGCCCGGCTGGGGTTCCCGGCGGTGCTCTCGACCTTCTCGCGGCTGGTGATCGACCCCAACCGGGGCGAGGACGATCCCACGCTGATCATGAAGCTCAACGACGGCTCGGTGATCCCGGCGAACCGCGGGGTGGGGCCTGAGGAGACGCAGGCCCGGCTCGACGCCTGGCACCGGCCCTATCACGACGCGATCCGGGCGCAGATCGACCGGGCCGAAGCGCAGGGCGTGCGGCCGGCGCTGATCTCGATGCATTCCTTCACCAAGCAGTTCCGCGGCCGCCCGCCGCGGCCCTGGCACGTCGGCGTGCTGTGGGACGAGGACGGCCGCCTGCCGCTGCCGCTGATGGAGATCCTGCGCGAGGAGCCGGACCTGGTGATCGGCGACAACGAGCCCTACACCGGCGCGCTCGCGGGCGACTGCATGTGGACGCACGGCACCTGCCGGGGCCTGCCCAACGCGCTGATCGAGGTGCGCAACGACCTGATCGCCGACGCCCAGGGCGAGGCGATCTGGGCCGAGCGCCTGGCCCCGATCCTGACCCGGGCGCTGGACCGGATGCGCGCGGGCGCCTAGATCGGAAGCGACAGCCGCGGAGCCCCGGAGGATCCCATGGACGACGCCACCCGCATCGAGCTCGAAGCCGCCGCCTTCCGCCGCCTGCGCGATCACCTGCGCGCGCGGACGGACGTGCAGAACATCGACCTGATGAACCTCGCCGGCTTCTGCCGCAACTGCCTCAGCCGCTGGTACCAGGAGGCCGCCGCCGAGCGGGGGCTGGAAATGTCGAAGGACGAGGGCCGCGAGATCGTCTACGGCATGCCCTACGACGAGTGGCGCGCCCGCCACCAGACCGAGGCCGCCCCCGATCAGCAGGCCGCCTTCGAGAAGAACCGCCCCGACCACTGAGCCCCTGCCCCGCGGGCGCCGCGTCGGCCGTCGCGCCTGCGGCCCGGTCCCGCCCGCGGCGCAGGGCGGCAGACGCGCCCGGCGGCGAGGCGCGCCGGGGGCGCGCGGCGCGCGATCTCCTGGCGCCCGGCTCCGCCGGCGCCCGCCGGAGCGCCGCGTCGGCGGTGTCGCCTGCGGCCTGGTTCCGCCCGCGGCGCGGGGCCGGCGGCGCGCGGGGGGCGAGGGCCGCCTCGGGCGGGCGGCCCGCCGATCCGGGCGCCTTGCAGGGCCGGCGGTCGCGCGCGGCGCCGCGTCGTCCGGCGCGCCGGCGGCGGCGTCGCGACCGCGGCGCGGGGCGACCCCGGCGCTGGCAGGCGGCCGTGGCCCCGGGCGCGACGGCCGACCCGCGCCGCGGGCGGGACCGGGCCCCGCGCGCAACCGTCGTCGCGGCGCCCCCGCCGCAGGCGGGGCCCCGCCCCGTCAGGCGGTCAGGCGACGCCAGGCCTTGAAATAGAGCTGGTTGGGCAGCCGGTTCAGGATCCGCAGGAACCAGGCGAAGCGGCGCGGGAAGGCGATCTCGAACCCCGGGCGGGCGAGACCGTCGGCGATCCGTGTCGCCGCCTCCTGCGGCTGCATCAGGAACGGCATCTCGAAGTCGTTGACCGAGGTCGCCTCGGTCTCGACGAAGCCCGGGTTGATCACCGAGATCCGCACGCCCAGGTCCATCAGGTCCAGCGCCAAGCTCTCGGCCATCGCGATCAGCCCGGCCTTGCTGGCGGAATAGGCGGCCGCCTGCGGCAGCCCCCCGTAGCCCGCCACCGAGGCGGTGATGGCCAGGTGCCCCGAGCCGCGCGCAATCATCGCCTTCATCGCCGGGTCCAGCGCGTTGACCACCCCGCCCAGGTTCACGTCGAAGGTCTTGCGGGCCTTGGCCGCATCGAAATCCTGCGCGCGCATCGGCAGGTAGACGCCGGCGTTCAGGATCGCCAGCGCCAGCGGGCCCTCGGCCTCGATCGCCTCGACCACGCGGACCATCGCCTCGGGGTCGGTCACGTCGGCGGGCCGCGGGATCACCCGTCCCGGCCCCGCGACCACCGCCAGCGCCTCCAGCTTCTCGGCCGAGCGGGCGGTGGCGTGCACCGTCCACCCGCGCGAGGCGAGCTCCAGCGTCAGCGCCCGCCCGATGCCGCCCGAGGCGCCGGTGATCCAGACCGACCCGTCCCCGGGCCGCTTCACCTGGTCGAAGACGTTCATTCCGGCGCCCTCAGCCCCACAGCGGCGCCAGCGCCGGCGCGGCGTCGAGCGCGCGGAACCGCGCCGTCTCGCCGCCCGCGTCGAAGGCGCTGCCCATCCACTCGCCCCGGTCGTCATAGAAAAGGGCGAGGTCGATGTCCCCCGACACCTGCCAGCGCTGCACCGCCAGCGCGCCGGAGGGTCCCGGGATCTCCGCCGCCCCGGCCTGCGCGACCGAGACCGCCAGCGGCCGCCCGGTCTGGGTGCTGATCCAGGTCCCGCGCTGCAGGAAATCCGGCGTCCAGTAGGTGGTGGTGGCGGCGCCGTCGGGAACCTCCCCCGACCAGGTCCCCGAGGAGACCAGCCGCCCCCCCTCGCGCCGCACCGTCGCCACCTGGCGTTCGCCGTCGTCGTTGGTCTCGCCGTCCAGCGAGACCAGGCGCCCGCCCTCCCAGCGCTCGCGGCTGTCGAGCTCGTAGCGATAGGCGCCGATGCCCAGAACCTTGACCAGGATGCGCACGCGCACCGTGACCTCCAGCGCCTCGCCGTCGCGGGTCACCGAGGTGACCTGCTCCCCGATCGGGTCGCCGTCGCGCAGCACCTCGAAGCGGCGCGAGGCGGCGCCGGCGGCGCGGCCGGGCAGGGGCAGGGCGGCGGCCAGCCCCCCCGCCAGCCCGCCGGCGAGGACGGCGCGGCGGTCCACGCCGCGCAGCGCGGAGACGCAGGGGATCGGCGCGCGGCCGAAGACGCGCGGGCTCGGTCGGCGGGTCATGGCGACCTCCGTTCGAAGGGGGAAGCGGCGGGGGCGCGCACGCCCCCTGGCCTCAGGACAGGTAGTTCAGCACCCGCGACAGGCGACCCGTGAAACGCATTTCGCCGGTCATCACCACGAGGCAGATGCAGGTCTCGTCCCCGACGATGCGGGGGCGGTGGTCGTCGTGATCGGTGGCGATCGCCACGTCGCCGCGGCCCAGCCGGCGGCCGCGGTCCTCCATCAGCCCGCACAGCACCAGGGTGGTCTCGACCCCGGTGTGGGTGTGGGCGAAGATCGGGGCGCCCGGGCGGGCCCGCAGCAGCGAGACCTCCTCGTGCTCGTCCCCGAAGCCCTCGATGACATGTTCCGACAGGCCCGGCAGCAGGCGCTTCCAGGCGACGCCCTCAGGCGTGGCGCCCGGGCCCTCGCCCAGGGCGGCGCGCAGGGGCGCGGGGAAGGGGTTGCCGGGCTCGGGGGCGGAGAGGCCCGCCCTCGGCCCCTCGGCCCGCGGCCCCTCCCGGTCGAGCCGGGCCAGCATCGCGTCGAGCGAGGGCGGGGGACCTGCGACGGGCACGGGCCCGGCGTCGGCGGCGAGCAGGGCGCCGCCCAGCCGCTCCAGCTCGGCCACCCGGCGGCGGCCCTCCGGGTTGAAGGTGAGCTGCGAGGCGACCAGCAGGGACAATCCCGCCGGAAGGGATCCGGCGGCGTATTCCGCCAGCAGCGCGTCGTCGGGCAGGCTTCGCATCATCGCATCGTCCGTCCGCGAGGCGCGCCCACCGGACGCCGCCTCGTCGTCTCATCCTCGTGTCCGCGCCGCCGCCCCGGGGATCGGGGCGCCCGCGGCGCCGCAGCGTCCAAGCCGTCGCGAAGTCGTTCCTGCCACGCCCGGCGCCCCCTTTGAAGGCCCCGGCCTGCGACAGGAGCCCGCTCCGACGCCGGCGCGGCCTGCATTCCTGTTCGCTGTGTGTTACGTGCCCCGGCGCGGTCCGGTTCACCGCGATGCATCATTTTCCGCATCTCCCGCCTGGCGGGAGGCGCGAACGCAGGGCGGGGAGCGTTCCCCGGGGCAGGGACGGAGGACGGCGATGGCCGGCAGGGCGGTGTTCTTCTACGGGTCGCTGCGCGATCCGGAGCTCCTGTCGGTGGTGCTCGGCCGCCCGCAGGCGCGGATCTCGCTGGCCTCCGCCCGCCTTCCCGACCACGCCCTGCGCCAGGTGGCGGGGGAGAACTTCCCCTGCGTGGTCCCCGCCCCCGGCGCCTCCGCCCCCGGCGAGGTCGCCCGCGACCTGACCGAGGCCGAGGTCGCGCGCGTCCTGTTCTTCGAGGACGACGCGGAATACGAGCTGCGCCCCCTCACGGTCCTCGCCGGGCCCGAGACGGACCCGGCGCCGGTCGAGGCGCTGGTCTGCTTTCCCAAGGGCCCCACCACCCCCGCCGGCCCCTGGCGGTTCGAGGACTGGCCCGCGGCCGACCGCGACCTGCTGATCGAATGCGCGCACGAGATCATGGCCCTCTACGAGGACGGGGCGGACTGGTCGGACCTGACCCTCTGGCCCGGCCTCAAGGCCCGCGCCGCCGCCCGCGCCCGCGCCGGGCGCGCCCCCTCCGCCCCCTTCCCCGGCGTGGACTTCGGGCGCGACGCGGTGCGCACCGAGAAGCTCGCTCGCCCCTACGCCTCCTTCTTCGGGGTGGAGGAGCACCACGTCTCCTTCCCCACCTCCGACGGCGGGCGCTCGCCGGTGGTGCGCCGGGCGGTCTGGGCCTCGGGCGACGCCGCCACCGTGCTGCCCTACGACCCGCGCGCCGACCGGGTGCTGCTGGCCACCCAGTGGCGCGCCGGCCCCCACGCCCGCGGCGACGCCCGCCCCTGGCCGTGGGAGGTGATCGCCGGCCGCCTCGACGCCACCGAAGCCCCCGAGGAAGCCGCCCGCCGCGAAGCGCAGGAGGAGGCCGGCATCGAGATCGGCCGCATCGAGCAGGCCGGCGCCTACTACACCTCCCCCGGCACGCTGGCGGAGTTCGTCACCTCCTTCGTGGGCGAGGCGGACCTGACCTCCGCCGGCGGCGCCGGCGGGCTGGAGGAGGAGGCCGAGGACGTGATCTCGGCCGTGCTCGACTTCGACGCCGCCATGGCCGCGGTCGACCGGGGCGCGGTCAACTCGTCGCCCGCCCTCGTCTCCCTGATGTGGCTCGCCCGCCACCGGGACCGGCTGCGGGCGCAGTGGGGCTGAGGCCGCGGGCGCGGGCGCGAATCCGCCGGCCCGAAACCACAGTCCGGCGTGTGAAATAAAATGTTCCCCGCGGCCGCTCGTCAAATGCCGCGGCTCGTCCTTGCACGGGACCGATCCCGCGTCTAAGTCCGAAGCGACGGGCCGCCCTGCCCCGGCGGCGCCGCGGATGAAGGAGCGCGAGATGACCATTCGCAAGGACCTGGCGGACGCCGTCGGGAACACCCCGCTGATCCGGCTCAACCGCGCCTCCGAGGCCACCGGCTGCGAGATCCTGGGCAAGGCCGAGTTCCTCAACCCCGGCCAGTCCGTGAAAGACCGCGCCGCGCTCTACATCATCAAGGACGCGGTGAAGAAGGGCCTGCTGGAGCCCGGCGGCACCATCGTCGAGGGCACCGCCGGCAACACCGGCATCGGCCTCGCGCTGGTCGGCGCCTCGATGGGCTTCCGCTCGGTGATCGTGATCCCCGAGACCCAGTCGCAGGAGAAGAAGGACATGATCCGCCTCGCCGGCGCCGAGCTGGTCGAGGTCCCCGCGGCCCCCTACCGCAACCCCAACAACTACGTGCGCTACTCCGGCCGCCTCGCCGAGGCGCTGGCGAAGACCGAGCCGCACGGCGCGATCTGGGCCAACCAGTTCGACAACGTCGCCAACCGCCAGGCCCATATCGAGACCACCGGCCCCGAGATCTTCGAGCAGACCGACGGCCGCGTCGACGGCTTCATCTGCGCCGTGGGCTCCGGCGGCACGCTGGCGGGCACGGCCCAGGCCCTGCGCGAGCGCAAGCGCGGCGTGAAGATCGGCCTCGCCGATCCCGACGGCGCGGCGCTCTACCACTACTACAAGCACGGCGAGCTGAAGTCCGAAGGCTCCTCGATCACCGAGGGCATCGGCCAGGGCCGGATCACGGCGAACCTCGAGGGCCTGTCGGTGGACATGCCCTACAACATCCCCGACGCCGAGGCGCTGCCGGTGATCTTCGACCTGCTGGAGCATGAGGGCCTGTGCCTGGGCGGCTCCTCGGGCGTCAACGTCGCCGGCGCGATCCGCATGGCGAAGGAGATGGGGCCGGGCCACACCATCGTGACGATCCTGTGCGACTACGGCACCCGCTACCAGACCAAGCTCTTCAACCCCGCCTTCCTGCGCGAGAAGGGCCTGCCGACCCCCGCCTTCCTGGAACGCGCCCCCTCGGCCCTGCCCGAAGTCTTCGCCGAAGACGCCTGAGCGATGCCGCGGGCCGGCCAGCCGCCCCGCTCCCTCCGCCCCCCCCGGGACGCGGAGCCGGCGACGGCGTGGCCGCCGCGCGCCCGCGCGCCCCGGCGCCTCGCCCGCGCGCCCTGGCGCCTCGCCGCCGCCCTGCTGCTGGCCCTCGCGGTCGTGCTGTCGGGCCTCGGCGCGGGGCCGGGCGGCGGGCGGGCGCTCGCCCAGGGATCGCAGGCCGCCGGCGCGGCGGGGGAGGCGGCCGAGGCCGCCGGCGACGCCGCTCAGGCGCTGGTCCCCGAAAGCCCCTCCGGCCCGCATTTCACCCCGCCGCGCCCGCCCCAGGCCGCGACCCCCCAGGCGGTCGAGGCCGACCAGGGCTCGATCGACGCCCGGCTCGAGGCCTGGGCCGACACCGCCCACGACGCCGAATCCGCGCTCGCCGACGGCAGCGTCTCCACCGCCGAGTTCGAGGCGATGCGCGCCCGCCTGGTGCGCCAGCGCGACGAGGCCGCGAGCACCGCCGAGCGTCTGCGCGCCGCCCACCAGCCCCTCGCCGCCCAGCTCGAGGCGCTGGGCGAGGGCGCGACCGAGGGCGGGGCCTCCCCCCGCGCCGAGGCCGGCCTGAGCGAGCTGCGCCACGAGCTCCAGGACCGCATCGACGCGCTGGAATCCCGCGCCAAGCGCGCCGACCTCGCCTATTCGCGCGCGGATTCGCTGGTGCGCGAGATCGACGAGCTGATCCGCCGCCGCCAGGTCGAGGAATTCCTGACGCTCGGCCCCAGCCCGCTCGCGCCCACGACCTGGGGGCCGGCGCTCTCGGACACGCTGGGCCTGCTGGCCAGCCTCGGGCAGGAGACGCTGGAGGTCGCCCAGGCCCGGGTCGACCGCGGCTCGTCCCGGCTGCTGCCCACGGCGCTGATCCTGCTGGCGGTCTCGGCGGCGCTGCTGCTGGGGGCGTCGCGCGCCTTCACGGTGATCCGCCGCCGGCTGGGCTTCGGCGCCACGCGCGGGCGCCGGGCGCTCGCCGCGGCGCTGGCGCTCTGCGCGCGGCTGGTGGCGCCGACGCTGGCCATCGTGCTGCTGCGCGGGGCGCTGGCCCAGGCCGAGCTGCTGGGCCCGCGGGCCGAGGTGCTGGCCGACCACCTCGCCTCGGGCCTCGTGGCCGTCGCCATCGGCTTCGCCATCGCCGGGGCCTGGTTCTCGCCCCGGACGCCCGAGCTGCGGCTCTCCTCCCTCGACGACGCGGCGGCGCTGCGGGGCTTCGCCCGCTCGACCCTGCTGGCGCTGACCTTCGGGCTGCATGTCTCGCTGGTCGAGGCGGGCGCCTCGCTCGACCTCTCGCCGGCGGCGCTGGCGGTGGGCAACCTGGCGGTGATGGCGCTGGGCGCGGCGGCGATGTGGCGGCTCGCCGACGTGCTCTCCCCGGGGCCCGAGGCGCCCGCCGCCGCCCCCGCCCCCGCCTCCGAGGACGAGGAGCCCGGCGACCCCCGCCCCGACGAGGACCCGCTGGCCGAGAGCCTGCAGTCCGCCGCCACCGTCGGCCGGCGGCTGGAGCGGCTGGGCGCCTTCTCCCTGCGGGCGGTCGCGGTGGTCTCGGTGGCGCTGGCGGCGGCGGGCTACTACGCCGCCTCGCAGCGGCTGTTCTTCCCCGCCGCCGCCACCGCCGCCATCGTCGGCGCCGGGCTGATCCTGTTCTCGCTGATCCGCGAATGGGTGGAGGCCGCGCTCGAGAACCGCACCGCGGATTCGGGCGGGCTGCGCCTGCTGACGGTGTTCTTCGGCTTCGTGATCGTCATCGCCAGCCTGCCGGTGCTGGCGCTGGTCTGGGGCGCGCGCACCGCCGACATCGGCGAGGCCTGGCGGATGGCCTCGGCCGGGGTCGAGGTGGGCGGCACGATCCTGACGCCGATGGTCTTCGTGACCTTCGGCCTGGTCTTCGCCTTCGGCTACGCCCTGACCCGGCTGCTGCAGGGGGTGATGGCGAGCTCGGTCCTGCCCAACACCCGGCTCGACGCGGGCGCGCGCTCGGCGATCACCACCGGGCTCGGCTGGACCGGGATCACCGCGGCGGCGCTGGTGGGCATCGCCGCGGCGGGGCTGGACCTGTCGAACATCGCCATCGTCTTCGGCGCGCTCTCGGTGGGCATCGGCTTCGGCCTGCAGGCCATCGCCTCGAACTTCATCTCCGGCATCATCCTGATGATCGAGCGGCCGGTGAAGGTCGGCGACTGGATCCTGGTCGGCGGCACCCACGGGGTGGTCAAGCGGGTGGCGGTGCGCGCCACCGAGATCGAGACCTTCGACAAGACCGCGCTGATCGTGCCGAACTCCGAGCTGATCTCGGGGCGGGTGGTGAACTACACCCACAACAACGCGGTCGGGCGGCTGATCCTGAAGGCGCCGGTGGCCTACGGCACCGACCTCAAGGGCGTGCAGAAACTGCTGCTCGACATCGCGCGCAAGGATCGCCGGGTGCTGCGCTATCCCGCGCCGATGGTGCTGATGACCGGCTTCGGACAGGCGGCGATCGAGCTGGAGCTGCGGGTGATCCTGCGCGACGTCAACCAGATCTTCGACGTGCAGACCGACCTGTTCTTCGAGATCGACCGCCGCTACCGCGAGGCGGGGATCGAGATCCCCTATTCCCAGAACATCGTCACCCTGCGCGACCCCGAGCGCCTCGCCGCCGCCTTCCGCGGCGCGCCCCCGCCCACGGACCAGGGGCTCGCGGTCCCCGACCCCTCGCAGGCGGCCGAGACGCCGCCCCCCGCGCCCGCCCCCTCCCGCCGCCGCGCCGCGCCGCCGCCGGCGCCGAAGGGTCCGGCGGGGCCGGGGATCGGTGCGGGCATCGCTCCGGACATCGCTCCGGGCGCGGGCGGCGATGCGGACGGGGGTGGCGGCGGCGACGGGGGACGCTAGTCTGCGCCGCCCGGCCGCGCGCCCGCGCGCCGAACTCGAGGAGGTTCCGATGGACGCCGAGACGCCCGACCGCGCCCAGCTGCCGCTGTGGCAGGCCTATCCCTACATGTTCGAGGGTCCCGCCCGGGTCGTGGCGGTGGACGAGGCGGGGGGCGTGATCCTCGACCGCTCGCTGTTCTACCCCGCCGGCGGCGGCCAGCCCGGGGACACCGGCGTGCTCGAGCTCGACGGCCGCGCGATCCGCGTGGCCGACGCCCGCAAGGCCGAGGGCGGCGTGCGCCTGGTGCTGGCCGAGGGCGAGACCCCGCCCGCGCCCGGCGCCCAGGTGCTTCAGCGCCTCGACGAGGACCGGCGGCGGGCGCACATGCGCATGCACACCGCCCTGCACCTGCTGTCGGTGGTGATCCCGCTGCCGGTGACGGGCGGGCAGATCGGGGCGGACAAGGGCCGGCTCGACTTCGACATGCCCGAGGCGCCGGCGGACAAGGACGCGCTCGAGGCGCAGCTCAACGCCCTGGTGGCCGCGAACCACCCGGTCGGCGACGAGTGGATCGCCGACGCCGAGCTCGAGGCGAACCCGGGCCTGGTCAAGACCATGGCGGTGAAGCCCCCGACGGGCACGGGCCAGGTCCGCCTGGTGCGCATCGGCGAGGCGGAGGCGACGATCGACCTGCAGCCCTGCGGCGGCACCCACGTGCGCTTCACCGGCGAGATCGGCCCCCTGCGCATCGGCAAGATCGAGAAGAAGGGCAAGATGAACCGCCGGGTCACCCTGACCTTCGCCTGACCCCGGCCGCCCGGCCGGACCTGTCGGGCGCTGCGCGCCCGAGGCGGCCCGCCCGTGCGCCCCCTCGCGGCGCCCGGGCGGTCGGCGGCGCGCCGATCCCCGGCCGTGGGGCGCCCTCGCCGGACGGCGCGTCGCCCGGGGGGGGGGCGCGGGCGGCGCTTCCGGCCGACGGGCGATTGACGCGGGACGGCGGCGCGGCGATGCAGGGGGCATGAGCTTCGAGATCCTCCTGCGCCTCGGCCTGTTCCTGGGGATCCTCGCCACCATGGCGGGGTGGGAGGCGCTCGCCGCCGCGCGGCCCGCCGCCCTGCCCAGGGCGCGGCGCTGGCTGACCAACGGGGCGGTGGCGGTCCTGGACGTGCTGGCGATCCGCCTGCTGTTCCCCGCCGCCGCCGTGGGGGCCGCGCTCGACGCCCAGGCGCAGGGCTGGGGGCTGTTCAACCTGCTGCCCGCGCCGGGGTGGCTGGCGGGGATCCTCTGCCTCGTCGTCCTCGATCTCGCCATCTGGGCCCAGCACGTCGCCTTCCACCGCGTCCCCCTGCTGTGGCGCCTGCACAAGGTCCACCACGCCGACCGGGACGTCGACGTCTCGACCGCGCTGCGCTTCCACCCGCTGGAGGCCACGCTCTCGATGCTGCTGAAGGTGGCGGCGGTCTACGCGCTGGGGGCGCCCGCCTGGGCCGTGCTCGCCTTCGAGGCGCTGCTCAACGGCTGCGCCTTGTTCAACCACGCCAACGTCGCCCTGCCGCCGGCGTGGGAGCGTCGGGTCCGCGCCGTGCTGGTCACGCCGGAGATGCACCGCATCCACCACTCGGTGATCCGCGAGGAGCACGACACCAACTTCGGCTTTTCGGTGAGCTGGTGGGACCGGCTCTCGGGCCTCTACTCGGAGCGGCCGAGGGGCGGCGAGGCGGGCCTGCGCCTGGGTCTGGCCGAGCACCAGGACGCGGCCCCCGCGCGGCTCGGCTGGACGCTCCTGCTGCCCTTCCGGCGCGCCCCGTGACCCCGCGCTTCCCCGAGATCGCCCGCGCCGCCGCGGCCGAGGGCCTGCGCGCCGCCGCCTTCGCCCCCCGGGACGGAGAGCTCCCCGCCGATCGCCCCGGCGCGCCTGCCGCCGCGGGGGTGCTGCTGGCGGCCGACGGCACGACCTGGGCGCGGTTCCAGGCCTCGCCCGAGGCGCGCGACGGCGCCCCCGATCCGCTCGACCGCTGGTCGGCGCGGGTGGCGGGGGCGCTGGCCGACCGCTTCGGGGGCCGCGCGGTCCTGCCCGGCGACGGGCCGCCCTGGGCCCCGTTCCTCGCCTGGGCGCTGCGGGCGGAGCCGGCCTGGCCCTCCCGCCTCGGTCCGCTGCTTCATGCGCGGAGGGGGCTCTGGGCCTCCTGGCGCGCGGCGCTGGTCTTCGGGGCGCTGGAGGGGGCGCCGCCGCCCCCCGCCCCCGGGCCGCGCCCCTGCGACGCCTGCCCCGCGGCCTGCCTGCGCGCCTGCCCCGCCGGCGCCTTCGCCGAGACCCCGCAGGGCCCCCGCTACGACGTCCCCGCCTGCGTCGCCCATCTCGAGACCCCGCAGGGCGCCCCCTGCCGGGAGGGCGGCTGCCTCGCGCGGCATGCCTGCCCGGTGGGGCGGGCGGCGGCGCACGGGCCGGCGCAGGCGGCCTTCCACATGGCCGCCTTCCTGCGCGCCCGCCGGGCCGAGGGCGCGGCCGGCTGACGCCGGGTCGTCCAAGGTCGCTGTGGACAGCGGCCGGGCCCGGCGCCAGAACCCCGCCCGCGCCGGTCCCGGCGCAGGCCCCGCGCGCCGCCCGCCCTCACGAAGGATGCCCGATGCCCCGCCTGGTGCTGTTCCGTCACGCCAAGTCCGCCTGGGACGATCCGGACCTGCCGGACATCGACCGGCCGCTCTCCCGCCGCGGGCGGCTCGCCGCCGCGCTGATGGGCGGGTTCCTGGCCGAGGAGGGCCTGCGCCCCGACCTCGTCCTGCTCTCTCCCGCCCTGCGCACCCGCGACACCTGGCGGCGCGCCGCCGCCGCCGCGGGGTTCGAGCCGCCGGCCCGGACCCGCGCCATCCCCGACCTCTACATGGCCGAGCCCGACACGGCCCTCGCGATCCTGCGCGAGGAGGGGGCCGAGGCCGGAACCGTCCTCGTCCAGGGCCACGAGCCCGGGACCAGCGCCCTGCTGCGCCGGCTGGTGGGCGGCCGGCCCGAGGCGCGGCTCGCGCGGGCCTTCGAGAAGTTCCCCACCGCCGCGGTGGCGGCGCTGGACCTGCCCCGCCCCTGGGCCGAGACCGGCTGGGGCGAGGCGGAATTCGTCCTCTTCGCCACGCCCAAGGACCTGGTCTGACCGCCCGCGTCCGCGTCCGGTCCGGGCCCGCGGCCCCGCCGGGCCGCGCCCGCGGCGGCCGCGCATCTGGACGGCGCCCATGAAAAAGGCGCGCGACGGGTCTCCCCCTCGCGCGCCCCGGCCGGCGTCGGCCCGCCCCCCGGCGGCCTTCGGCGGCGTCTCGTCAGGTCACTCGGCGGCGTAGAGCGGCGCCAGGCGACGCGGGCTCATGGCCCGGAAGCGATACGGGCGAAAGGGGGCGCCGTCCTCTGCGACCTCCTCCCGGTCCTGGGTCAGGGTCTCGGCCCGGGCGCTGAGCTTCTCGATCGCGGTCTCCAGCGCCGCCTGCTCCTCGGGCGTCAGCGCCTCGAGCAGATAGGCCTCGCGCTCGCGCACCTGGCGCTCGATCTCCTTCAGCGCCTCGGCGCCCTCGGGGGTGAGGCGCAGGATCTTGATGCGCCGGTCGGCGCGGTCCTCCGAGCGCCGGATCAGGCCGCGGTCCTCCAGCGCCGAGGCGGCGCGGGAGATGGCGACCTTGTCGAGCCCGGTCTGCTCGGCGATGGCGCGGGTGGGCTGGGCCTCGGCCTCGCCGGTCGCAGCCAGCACCCGCCACTCGTCGCGGCTGAGGCCGTGGGCGTCGGCATAGACCTGGCTGATGGCGGCGGACGTCCGCGCGGCGAGCCGCGCGATACGGAACGGCAGAAAGGCCTGGAGGAGCATCGGTCGCGTCCCACTTGTTCGATTCTGAGGAAGACCATAGGGGCCGGCCGACGGTTTCGCCTTGACCTGTGTCAAACGTTTTTCTGAGCCGGACTGATCGTTTCGGCCCGTATTGATCTCAATATGGCAACAGAACGCCGTCCGGATGGCGGCGTCATCCCCCCGCGGCGTCGATCGCCGCAATCTGTCGACGACTGGCTCGCCGACCGTCGAGTCGCGCGAGCCGGCGCAGCAGGGGCCGAATCGCGGAGAGTCGCGGCGCCGGCGAGAAGCGCTGGCTGCCGCGCTGTTCGTTAATATAACTGAATGAAAAATGAATTCATCACCGGATCCGCGCGGGCGGATCCGCCAGGGGAAGGACTTCCGAATTGCTCGTCGCTCGTCTCGTCGCCGCCCTCGCGCTCGCGGCTCTCGCCGGCTGCGCCACCATCACCCACGGTTCCACCGACACGGTGAGCATCGACACCCGGCCCTCCGGCGCCTCCTGCACGGTGACGCAGGGCGGCGCGCAGGTGGCGCGGGTGGACCCCACGCCCGGCACGATCATGGTTCCCAAGAGCAAGCACGACCTGGCCGTGCGCTGCGAGAAGGAGGGCTACCAGCCCGCCGTCGGCTCCGTCGGCTCCGAGTTCCAGGCGATGACCTTCGGCAACATCGTCTTCGGCGGGGTGATCGGGGTGGCCGTCGACGCGGCCTCGGGGGCGATGAACGACTACGAACCGATGGTGACCATCGCCCTCCTGCCAGACCGATTCGAGTCGCAGGGGGAGCGGGACCGGTTCTTCGACAAGCTGCGCGACGACTACATGGCCGAGGCCGCCGACACGATCGCCCGGATCAAGGCCGCCTGCACCGCGGGCGACGAGTGCACGCGCCAGGTCGAGATCGCCGAGCAGCGCCGCACCGAGCGGCTGGTCGACATCGAGGCCAAGCGCCAGCAGGCGCGGGTCGCCGGCTGACGCGCCTCCACGCCCGTTCCCGGCCGCGCCGGGGGCGGTGCGCGGCGTCAGAAGTCCGAGACGATGCCCTTCTTCTCCCAGTCGCCGAAGCGGGTGGGCTCGGGGCCGTCGCGGCCGCCCAGTTCGGGGGGCAGGGGAGGGCGCCTGGCCTCCTCCTCGCGGCGCACGGCGGCCTCGGCCAGCGCGCGCTCCGCGGCGGCGCGCAGCCGCGCCTCTTTCTCGCCGGTCCCGTCCGCCATATATCTTCTCCCGAGCCGCCTGGCGCGCGCGTGCTCCGCGCCTCCCCGGACATAGTCCGCGAAGGCGCCGGCCGCAAACCCCCGGGCGGGGCGGACCTCCTTCGTGCGGGACTGCGAAGCCATGAACTACGTCAAGACGGCGATGCTGCTGGCCTTCCTCACCGCGCTCTTCATGGGCGTGGGCTACCTGCTGGGCGGCGGCTCGGGGATGGTGATCGCGCTGGTCGTGGCGATCGGCATGAACGCCTTCGCCTACTGGAATTCCGACAGCCTGGCCCTGCGCGCCCACCGCGCGAAGGAAGTCGACGCCGCCTCCGCGCCCGAGCTGCACGCCATGGTCGCGCGGCTGGCGAAGAACGCCGGCCTGCCGATGCCCAGGGTCTGCGTGATCGAGGCCGAGCAGCCCAACGCCTTCGCCACCGGCCGCAACCCCCAGAACGCCGCCGTCGCCGTCACCACCGGCCTGATGCGCCAGCTCGACCGCGACGAGCTCGCCGGCGTCGTCGCCCATGAGCTCGCCCATATCCGCAACCGCGACACGCTGATCATGACGATGGCCGCCACCGTGGCCGGCGCGATCTCGATGCTCGCCCAGTTCGGCCTGTTCTTCGGCGGCGGCGCGCGGGACGACCGCAACCCGCTGGGCATCGTCGGCGTCATCGCCGCGGCGCTCTTCGCGCCCTTCGCGGCGATGCTGATCCAGATGATGATCTCGCGCACCCGCGAATACGCCGCCGACCGCGCCGGGGCCGAGATCTGCGGCGACCCGCTGGCGCTGGCCTCGGCGCTCCGCCGCATCGCCGGCGGCGGCAAGGCGCGGGTGATGGAGAGCGCCGAGCGCGATCCCGCCACCGCCCACATGTTCATCGTCAACCCGCTGGCCGGGCGCGGGGCGGACAACCTGTTCTCGACCCACCCCGCCACCGCCAACCGCATCGCCGCGCTCGAGGCGCTGGCCCGCGGGATGGGCCGCCCCGGCGGCGGCCACCGCGCCGCCCCCGCCGGCTGGAACCCGCTGGCGGCGGAGGAGGAGACCGTCGACGCCGGCGCCGAGGACCCCGCGCGCCCCGGCCCGGTCCGCCAGGCCCCCACCCGCATCCCCCGCTCCGGCGGCCGGGCCGGCCCCTGGCGGTGACGCCGCGGGCTCTGGCGCCGGGGCCGCGGGGGCTTTAAGGCGCGTGCCAAGCGCCCGACGGCCCCCCGGGGCCGCGCGACGGGCCCCTGCAAGGATCGTCCCGAGCCGTGAGCCGCCAGCCGTGACCCAGCCGCCCCGCCCCCGCCGCAAGGGCCCCCGCCCTCCGAACGGCGAGGCGCCCGCCCCGCGGAGCGAGGCCGCCTCCCCGGCCGAGCGCCCCCATGCCGAGCGGATCGAGGCCCTGCGCCTGCTGACCGGCGTGCTGCGCGAGCGCCGCGCCCTGGCCGACCTCACCGCGACCGCCCCCGACCTGCCCCCCGCGATCCGCGCCCGCGCCGGGCACCGCGCGGCCGAGACGCTGCGCCGGCTCGGCCAGGCCGACGCCGTGCTGGCGCGCTTCCTGCGCCGCACGCCTCCGCCCCCCGCCCAGGACGCCCTGCGCCTCGCGGCCGTCGAGATGCTGCACCTCTCCGAGGCGCCCC
Organism: Albimonas pacifica; assembly: GCF_900113695.1. Lineage (GTDB taxonomy): Bacteria > Pseudomonadota > Alphaproteobacteria > Rhodobacterales > Rhodobacteraceae > Albimonas > Albimonas pacifica. The sequence continues at coordinate 111,461 of NZ_FOQH01000010.1, forward strand.
ACGCCGTCGCCGACGGGGCCGTGGCCGCCGTGCGCGCCCAGAAGGGCGGCGAGCGGCTGACCGGCCTCGTCAACGCCGTCGCGCGCCGGATCGCGGACGAGGGCGCGCCGCTGTGGGCCGCCCGCGACCCCGAGCGCGACGCCATGCCCAACTGGCTGCGCGGGCGGCTGTCCTCGGCCTGGGGCGCCCAGGCGGTGCGCGGCATCGCCGCCGCCCATCTCGCCGCGCCCCCCGCCGACCTGACGCCCCGCGACCCCGCCGGCGCCGAGGCGCTGGCCGAGAAGCTGGGCGCCGACCTGCTCCCCACCGGCTCGATCCGCCTGCGCGGCCGGGCCCAGATCTCCGCCCTGCCGGGGTTCGAGGGCGGCGAGTGGTGGGTGCAGGACGCCGCCGCCGCCCTGCCGGCCCGGATGCTGGGCGAGGTCGCGGGCCTGCGCGTCCTCGACCTCTGCGCCGCGCCCGGCGGCAAGACCCTGCAGCTCGCCGCCGCCGGGGCGCAGGTCACCGCGCTCGACATCTCCGAGCCCCGGCTCGAGCGGCTGCACGAGAACCTCGGGCGCATGGGGCTTTCGGCCGAGATCCTGGCCGCCGACGCCCTCGAATGGCGCCCCGACGCGCCCTACGACGCGATCCTCCTCGACGCCCCCTGCTCGGCCACCGGCACCGGGCGGCGGCATCCCGACATGATCCACCTGCGCGGCGGCGACCTCGACCTCGCCGCCCTGACCGCGCTGCAGGACCGGCTCCTCGACCGCGCCTTCCGCTGGCTGGTCCCCGGCGGGCGCCTGGTCTTCGCCACCTGCTCCCTGCTGCCGGAGGAGGGCGAGATCCGGGCCGAGGGCTTCCTCGCCCGCACCCCCGCGGCCGCCGCCCTCCCCGCCGATCCCGAGAAGCTGGGGATCCCGGCCGAGTGGGTCTCGCCGGCCGGTTTCCTGCGCACGAGGCCGGATTTCTGGCCACAGTCCGGGGGTTTGGACGGGTTTTTCGCCGCAGGATTCCTCAACAGGCCGTGACACGCCCGCCCGCGCAGGCCATGTTGCGCCGCGTCAGGGGCTGGGACCGCGCCGAGCTGCGCTCGTCGCGGGTTTCGTGCTGCCGACGAGAGGAAAGGCGACAAGGACCAACGTGAGCGGACTGCTGGACAGCCTCGGGCTGGGGCCTCGCGCCCCGCGGGAACTCGCCTTCAAGGCCGAGCCCCTGTGGATCGGCGACGCCGCCGCCGCCCGTCGCCTGATGGGGGGAACCTTCCGCTTCGCCGGCCAGGAGGTGCGCGCCCGCGACCTGGGTCCCTGGCGTCTCTCGCCGCCCAGCCAGGACTTCGCCGACGCGCTGCACGGCTTCGCCTGGCTCGACGATCTCGCGGCGCTGGGCACGCGCGAGGCGCGCCGCACCGCCCAGTCCTGGGTGTTCGGCTGGATCGCCCAGCACGGCGACGGGCAGGGCGCCGGCTGGGGCCCCGAGGTCGCCGGCCAGCGCGCCATGCACTGGCTGGAGCGGGCGGAATTCGTCCTCGACGGCGCCTCCGACGACCTGCTGCGGCGGTTCCTGAAATCCCTCGCGGTCCATGCCAAGCGCCTGCGCAAGGGCCTCGACCAGGCGCCCGAGGGGCTGGGCCGCCTGCGCGCCGCGACCGGCCTGCTGCACGCGGTGCTGGCGACCGACCCCTCCGACGCCGGCCGCGCCGCCGCCGCGCGCCGCCTCGGCGCCGCCGCGGGGCTGGCGATCGACGAGGACGGCGGCCTCGCCTCCCGCAACCCCGAGCGCCTGTGCGAGGCGCTGATCCTGCTCGCCGTCGGCGCCCGCCGCCTGCGCGAGGCCGGGGTCGAGCCCGAGCGCGCCCATTCCGACGCCGTGTTCCGCGCCCAGTCCGCCCTGCGCGCCCTGCGGATGCGCGACGGCGGCCTGCCGCGGTTCCACGGCGGCGGGCCGGGCGCGCCCGGCCGGCTCGACCACGCCCTGTCGCTCGCCCATCCCCGCAAGGCGCCCCCGCCGCGGGACCGCGCCATGGGCTTCGTGCGCCTCTCCGCCGGCCGGGTGACGGCGGCGATCGACGCCGCCGCGCCGCCCAGGGGCCGCAACGCCCACGCCTCGACGCTGGCCTTCGAGCTCGCGGTCGGCGGCGCCCGGCTGGTGGTCAACTGCGGCCCCGCCGGCGCCGCCGAGGGCGACTGGGCCGCCGCCTGCCGCGCCACCGCCGCCCAGTCGGCGCTGTCGATCGAGGGCGTCAGCTCCTCGCGCATCTCCTCGACCGCCCGCGGCCCCGGCCCCCACCCGTTCGTGGAAGGCCCGAAGACGGTGGAAGCCGAGACCACCCAGGACCTCGACGGCGCCTGGTTCCTCGGCGTGCACGACGGCTACGCGGCCAGCCACGGCCTCGCCCACCGCCGCCGCCTGTTCCTCTCCCCCGACGGCCGCGACTTCCGCGGCGAGGACCTGCTCGAGCCCACCGACGCCCGCACCCGCGCGCGCTTCGAGAAGGTGCTGCGCAACCACGGCCCCGTCGGCGTGCCCTTCGCGATCCACTTCCACCTGCACCCCGACGTGGAGGCGGAGCTGGACGGCGAGATCGTGATCCTGACGCTCCCCGAGTCCCGCTGGCGCTTCGTGGTCACCGGCGCGGCCCCGAAGCTGCGCGACAGCGTCTACTTCGAGCCGGGCGAGCCCGAGCCCCGCGCCGCCCGCCAGATCGTGGTCCCCTCCCGCCTCGCCGGCGACTCCGCCGTCGTCGCCTGGGGGTTCCGGAGGCTCTAGCCGCCTCCCCCGGCCCGCCGCCCCCGCGCCGTGCGCCGCCCATGCGCTCGCCGCGCCCTCAGTCCCCCGTCTCCCGCATCTCCTCGATGATCCCCAGCAGCGCCTCCACCGCCCGGGTCCGGCGCCGCCGGGGATGGGAGAGGACCGCGAAGGCCCGTTCCGGCCGCGGCGCCCAGTCGACCCGGCGCAGCGCCAGGCCCCGCGCCTCGGGCGCCGGCCCCACCGCCCGGCGGGAGAGCATCGTGGCGCAGCCCCCCTCCGCCGCCGCCGCCAGCGCCGCCTCGTTCGAGGGCAGCTCAAGCGCCACCTGCAGGTCCGCCACCGTCAGCCCCAGGCCCGCGAAATGCGCCTCGACCTCCGCGCGCGTGCCCGAGCCCGCCTCCCGCAGCGCCCAGGCCCACCGGCGGTAGTCCTGCCCCCGGATCGCCCCCGAGGCCGCTGGGTGGTCCAGCCCCACCGCCAGCACCAGCTCGTCGCGCGCCACCACCTGCCGCCGCAGGTCCGAGGCCGGCAGCGGCCCCTCGACGAAGCCGAGGTCCGCCGCCCCCTCCTCGACCGCCCGGGCCGCCTCGGCGGTGTTGCCGATGGCGAGCGCGATCTCCACCTCCGGGTGCCGCCGCCGCAGGGCCGCGAGCCGGGCCGGCAGCCAGTGGCTCGCCGCCGTCTGGCTGGCCCGCAGCCGCAGCCGCCCCCGTGGGCGCTGCGCGAGATCGGCCAGCAGCAGCTCCGCCGCCTCCGCCTGCGCCAGCACCGCGCGGGCCGAGGCGACGAAGCCGCGCCCCTCCTCGGTCAGCGCGATCCCCCGCCCGATCCGGTCGAAGAGCCTGACCCCGTGGCGCCGCTCCAGCGCCGACACCGCCGCCGAGACCGCCGACTGGGTCAGGTGCAACGCCTCCGCCGCGCGGGTCATGTGCCCGCGCTCGGCCACGGCGAGGAAGATGCGCAACTGCTCCAGCGTCATGCCCAAATGATCGACGTTTCCGATCGATCTGCCAAGACCAATCGATTGGACTTGAGGACGTCGCGCCCCGATCTTCTCCCCATCGCCCGCAGCCCCCGAAACCCCCGGTGCAGAGACCCCATGTCCCGCCCCCTCGCCGCCCCCTCCCGACCGCCCCGCGCCGCGCGCCTCCCCGCGCGGGCGGCGGCCCTCGCCCCCGGCCTCGGCCTCGTCGCCGCGCTGGCGCTGGGGGCGATGGCGGCGCAGCGCCTGTCGGGGATCGGGGCGCTGAGCCCGATGGTCCTGGCGCTGGTCGCCGGCATCGCGCTGCGCAATCTCGGCGGCGTGCCGGCGGCGGCGGCGCCGGGGCTGGCGCTGGCGATGCGCACGCTGCTGCGGCTGGGGATCGTGCTGCTCGGCTTCCGCCTGACGCTGGGCGACCTCGCGCAGGTCGGCGCGCCGGGGCTCGCGGCCATCGCCGCCACCCTCGGCCTGACCTTCGTCTTCACCAAAGCCGCCGGCCGGGCGCTGGGCGTCGACCGCCGCCTGGCCGAGCTGATCGCCGCCGGCACCGCCGTCTGCGGCGCCTCCGCCGTGATGGCCGTCAACGCCGTCGCCCGCGGGCGGGACGAGGACGTGGCCTTCGCCATCGCCTGCGTCACCGTCTTCGGCACGCTGTCGATGCTGCTGTTCCCGCTGCTGGCCGGCCCCCTCGGCCTCGCCGCCCCGGACTACGGCCTCTGGGTCGGCGCCAGCGTGCACGAGGTCGCCCAGGCCGCCGGCGCCGGTTTTGCATTGGGCGACGCGGCGGGCCAGTCGGCGACCGTGGCGAAGCTCGCCCGGGTGATGCTGCTGGCCCCCCTGGTCCTGTCCCTCGCGGCCCTGCGCCGGGCCGAGCCGGGGGCCGCCCGCCCGCCGGCGCCCTGGTTCGTGCTGGGCTTCGTCGCCGCCGCCGCGCTGAACTCCGCGGTCTCCCTCCCCCCCGCCGCCTCCGCCGCGCTGGCCGAGACCGCGGCCGTCCTGCTGACCACGGCGCTGGCGGCGATGGGCTGCGAGATCGACCTCGCCCGCCTGCGCGCCGTCGGCCTGCGGCCCCTGGCGCTGGGGGCGCTGGCCTGGGCGTTCGTCTCCGGCCTCGCGCTGCTCCTGGTCCTGGCGCTGTAGCGCGCGACCTCGCGTTCGCTGGCCTTGCCGCGCCGTCTTCGCTAAGACCGCGCCGCCTGCCCGGCGACCCCCTGGCCGCCGCCCGTCCCAGCCGGAGCCCCGCCATGACCGACGCCCGCCTCCCCGTCCGCCGCGCCCTGCTGTCCGTCTCGGACAAGACCGGGCTGACCGACCTCGCCCGCGCCCTGCACGAGGCCGGCACGGAGCTGGTCTCCACCGGCGGCACCGCGAAGGCGATCCGCGACGCCGGCCTGCCGGTGCGCGACGTGTCGGAGCTGACCGGCTTCCCCGAGATGATGGACGGCCGCGTCAAGACCCTGCACCCCAAGGTCCACGGCGGCCTGCTGGCGCTGCGCGACGACGCCGGCCACGTCGCGGCGATGTCCGAGCACGGCATCCTGCCCATCGACCTGCTGGTGGTGAACCTCTACCCGTTCGAGGCGACGGTGGCGTCGGGCGCCGGCCCTGACGAGTGCATCGAGAACATCGACATCGGCGGCCCCGCGATGATCCGCGCCGCCGCCAAGAACCACGCCTTCGTGGCCGTGGTCACCGACCCCGAGGACTACGCCCCCCTGCTCGAGGCCATCGCCGAGGGCGGGACCACCCCCACCCTGCGCACGCGCCTCGCCGCCACCGCCTATGCGCGCACCGCCGCCTACGACGCCGCCGTCTCCGCCTGGATGGCCGACCACGCCGGCGAGACCGCGCCCCGCCGCCGCGCCTTCGCCGGCACGCTCGCCCAGACCCTGCGCTACGGCGAGAACCCCCACCAGAAGGCCGCCTTCTACACCACCGGCTCGAACCGCCCGGGGGTGGCGACCGCCCGGCAGCTCCAGGGCAAGGAGCTGAGCTGGAACAACATCAACGACACCGACGCCGCCTTCGAATGCGTGGCCGAGTTCGATCCCGCCGACGGCCCCGCCTGCGTGATCGTCAAGCACGCCAACCCCTGCGGCGTGGCCCAGGGGGCGAGCCCGGCCGAGGCCTGGGCCCGCGCGCTCGCCTGCGACTCCACCTCCGCCTTCGGCGGCATCGTGGCCCTGAACATGGAGCTCGACGCCGAAACCGCGGCCGAGATCGCCAAGATCTTCACCGAGGTGGTCATCGCCCCCTCGGTCACGCCCGAGGCCGAGGCGATCTTCGCCGCCAAGAAGAACCTGCGCCTGCTGACCACCGGCGGCCTGCCCGACGTGGGCGCGCCGACCACCAGCTTCCGCCAGGTGGCGGGCGGCTTCCTGGTGCAGGACCGCGACAACGGCCGGCTCGACCCCGGCGCGCTGACCGTGGCGACCAAGCGCAAGCCCACGTCCTCGGAGATGGCCGACCTGCTCTTCGCCTGGAAGGTCGCCAAGCACGTGAAGTCGAACGCCATCGTCTACGCCCGCGACGGGGCGACGGTCGGCGTGGGCGCGGGGCAGATGAGCCGCGTCGACTCCACCCGCATCGCCGCCCGCAAGGCCGAGGACATGGCGAAGACCCTGGGCTTGGCCGAAAGCCCCGCAAAGGGCTCGGTCGTCGCCTCCGACGCCTTCTTCCCCTTCGCCGACGGCCTGCTGACCGCGGCCGAGGCCGGGGCGACGGCGGTGATCCAGCCCGGCGGCTCGATGCGCGACGCCGAGGTGATCGCGGCCGCCGACGAGGCCGGCCTCGCCATGGTCTTCACCGGGATGCGCCACTTCCGCCACTGAGCGGTCCGCGGGCCGGCGCGTCCGGCCCGCTCTCTCAGCCGCGGGCCAGGGCCCAGTCCAGGGCGTCCTCGAACCGGTCGTTTCCCCAGAACAGTTCGCCGTCGGCGGTGGTGAAGGTCGGGGCGCCGAAGACCCCCAGCGCCTGCGCCTCCTCGGTGGCGGCGCGGAGCGCGGCCTTGGCCTCGGGCTCGGCGGCGAGCTCCAGCACGCTCTCCACCGGCTGGCCCGCGGCGGCGAGCGCCCGGCCGATCACGGCGGGGTCGGCGATGGTCTCGCCGCGGGCGAACTCGGCCAGGAACACCTCGCGCGCGAAGGCGGGCCGGGTCTCGGGCGCCAGCGTCGTGGCGACGCGGGCGGCCAGCAGGCTGTTCTGCGGGAACGGATCGGGGCGCACGATCGGGGGCAGGCCCAGCTTTTCGGCCTGGCGCTCCATGTCGCGCCACATGTTGGCGCCCTTCACCGGCAGCTGGTTGAACGGCGAGGTCGTCCAGCCCTGCGCCGCGAAGATCGGGCCCAGCAGGATCGGACGCCAGTCCAGCGCCACGCCGCGCGCGTCGGCCAGCGCCTCGGCCCGCTGCACGGCGAGATGGGAATAGGTCGAGGCGAACTCGAACCAGAAGGTCAGTCGGGGTCGGGTCATCGGGGGATCATGGCGCCCCCGGCCCGCAGGCGCGAGCGCGACGGACGCGCCCCGCCGCCGCAGGCCGGACGCGGCCCCTCCCGCATGAGGGGCCCCGGACGCCGAACGGGCGGGGCCGAGGGAGCCCCGCCGCGGACGACGACACGCGCACGCAAATTCAGGAACACTCCACGCGGGCCGCCAACGGGCCCGGAACCGATACGCTTTCTCCACGCCTCGCCGGGACACGCCGCTCGAACTCCCGGCCTCCTACGCCAGACGTCGGCAGATGAAACGATTCGCCGTGACACGACCGTGACGCTGCGTCCGATCCGGTCACGCGCCCTTTGCCGGGGCCGCGCGGGCGCGCTAAGCAGGGGCCGCCGATCCTTTGGAGACCCCCCCATGACCGATGCCGTCGCTCCCGCCCAGCCCGACCTGCCGCCGCTGCGCCACGGGGGGAAGATCCTCGCCGACCAGCTGGCGATCCTCGGCGCGGACACGGTGTTCTGCGTCCCGGGCGAGAGCTTCCTGGGCCTGCTCGACGGGCTGCACGACCACGCCAACGCCATCCGCACCGTCGCCTGCCGGCACGAGGGCGGCGCCACCAACATGGCCGAGGCGCACGCCAAGCTGACCGGCAAGCCCGGCATCGCCGCCGTCACCCGCGGCCCCGGCGCCACCAACGGCTGCAACGGGCTGCACACCGGCTTCCAGGACTCGACGCCGATGATCCTGTTCGTGGGCCAGGTCTCCCGCGATCACTTCGCCCGCGAGGCGTTCCAGGAGATCGACTACCGCCAGATGTTCGGCCCCATGGCCAAATGGGTCGCCCAGATCGAGAGCGCCGAGCGCATCCCCGAGTTCATCGGCCGCGCCTGGGCCGTCGCCATGTCCGGCCGCCCCGGCCCGGTGGTCCTGGCCCTGCCCGAGGAGACCCTCTCGGACCAGGCCCGCGTCCACGACCTGAAGCCCTGGACCCCGCCCTCGGCCGCCCCCGCCGACGTGGCGAAGGTCGGCGAGATGCTCGCCGCCGCCAAGGCCCCGCTGATGGTGATCGGCGGCCCCGGATGGTCCCAGGCGACCGCCGACGCGGCGGCCGCCTTCGCGCAGGCGCAGGGCCTGCCGGTCGTCACCGCCTTCCGCCGCCAGGACTACATGGACAACGCCCATCCCAACTTCTGCGGCACGCTGGGCATCGGCGCCAATCCCGCCCTGCTGAAGTGGATCCGCGAGGAGTGCGACCTGGTCCTGAACCTCGGCTCGCGGCTGGGCGAGATCGCCTCGCAGGGCTACGAGCTGTTCTCGATCCCGGTGATGAAGCAGAAGCTGGTGCAGGTGCACCCGGGGCCGGAGGAGCTGGGCGCGGTCTACAGCCCCGACCTGAGCTTCGCCTGCACCTCCGCCGCCTTCCTCGAGGCCGCCGCCTCCCTCGCCCCCCGCGGCGGGCAGACCCCCGGCGTGGCGGTTCTGCGCAAGGCGTTCGAGGCCTTCTCGACCCCGCCCGAAAGCCCCTTCGCCCTCGACATGGGCGCGGTGATGACCGAGCTGAACCGGGTCCTGCCGGACGACGCGATCATCTCCAACGGCGCGGGCAACTACACGATCTGGCTGCACAAGTTCCGCACCCTGCGCCGGCACGGCACGCAGCTTGCGCCCACCTCCGGCTCCATGGGCTACGGCGTGCCGGCGGCGGTCTCGGCCGCCATCACCCAGCCGGGCAAGACGGTGATCGCCATGGGCGGCGACGGCTGCTTCCTGATGACCGCGCAGGAGCTGGCGACGGCCCGCCAGCAGAACGCCAAGCTGATCAGCCTCGTGGTCAACAACGGCATGTTCGGCACCATCCGCATGCATCAGGAGCGTCACCACCCCGGCCGCACCATCGCCACCGACCTGGTCAACCCGGACTTCGTGATGCTCGCCAGGGCCTACGGCGGCGAGGGCGAGCAGGTGACCGAGACCGCCCAGTTCCCCGCGGCGCTGGCCCGCGCCATGGCGAGCCCGGTCCCCTACCTGATCGAGCTGGTCGTGGACCCCGAGGCGCTGACCCCCGTCCAGACCCTCTCCCAGGCCCGCGCCCAGGGCGAAGCCGCCGCCGCCGGCTGACCCCCGGCCCCTGGACCCTCCACCCCTTCCCCCCGGCCGCCTCGGCCGGAGGGACCGCGCGACGCTCCCCCCCACAGGCGCCCCGGGCTCGACCCGGGGCCTCTCGCGGCCCGCGCCCAGGCGCCGGCGCGGGAGGTCCTCTGAGCGGTCGGCGGCAGGCCATCGACCGCCTCCGGGCCGGGCGCGTGACGGCGCCCGCCCCGTGCGCAGACGTCGCGCGCAGGCCCGCATCCCCGGCGCACGCCCCGCCCGCCCACCCGCGCGCGCCGGGGATGCGGGCCCCCGGCGGCGCGTCCTCCGGCGGGCCGTGGAGGCGCTCCGGGACGGCCCGCGCAGGGCCCTGCCGTCGCGGCGGATGCATCCGCCCTTGCCTCGGCCCGCTTTTGGCCCCAATTCCCTGCGGATGACCCGCCACGCCGCTCCCGCCCCCGATCCCCGCCCCGCCGTCCCCCTCACGCCCGACCTGGTGCGCGAGGCGGTGCTGCGCGGTCGCCGGGGGGCGAGCTCGGACTTCGACCTCAACCCCCACGTGGTGCGCCCCGACGCCCCCGCCGCCCCGCTGCGCCAGGCGGGCGTGCTCTGCGCGCTGGTCGACCGCGACGACGGCGCCGGGCTGCGGGTGGTGCTGACCCGCCGCGCCGACCACCTGCGCAAGCACGCGGGCCAGGTCGCCTTCCCCGGCGGCGGCTTCGAGGCGGGGGACGCGAGCCTCCTCCACGCCGCCCTGCGCGAGGCGGACGAGGAGATCGGCCTCTCCCCCGACGCCGTCGACGTGGTCGGCGAGATCGACGGGCACGAGACGGTCACCGGCTTCTCGGTCACCCCCTTCGTGGGCTTCATCGACGCGGGCTTCGTCGCCCGCCCCGACCCGGGCGAGGTCGCCGAGGTCTTCGAGCCGCCGCTCGCCTTCCTGATGAACCCCGCCAACCACCTGCGCGAGAGCCGGCTCTACCAGGGCCAGCGGCGGTTTTTCTATGCAATGCCGTGGGAGGGGCGCTACATCTGGGGGGCGACGGCGCGGATGCTGGTCGGGCTGTCCGAGCGCATCGCCTCCGTCGCGGCGGACGACGAGCTGGGGGGATGAGTCGTGACCGAACCGGCGTGCGGCTGGCCGACGGGCCGGCCCCGGTGACCATCGACGACGATTCCGTGCGTCCGGCCCGCCCGGACGCCGAGACCGCCGCGCCCCTGCGGGTCGAGGGCGCGTGGCTCGACGACCGCGCCGCGCGCCAGGTGATCGGCGCGCTCGCCGCCGGCGGCGCCCGGGCGCTGTTCGTGGGCGGCTGCGTGCGCGACGCGCTGCTGGGCCGGCCGGTGGGCGACCTCGACATGGCCACCGACGCCGAGCCCGCCGAGGTCCGCCGCCTGCTGACCGAGGCCGGCATACGCACCGTGCCGACGGGCATCGAGCACGGCACGGTGACCGCCGTGCTCTCCAACCGCGGCTTCGAGATCACCACCTTCCGCCGCGACGTCGAGACCGACGGCCGCCGCGCCACGGTCGCCTTCGGCGCCGACCTCGCGCAGGACGCCGCCCGGCGCGACTTCACCATCAACGCGCTCTACGCCGACGCCGAGGGGGTGGTGACCGACCCGCTGGGCACGGGGCTGGGCGACATCGCCCTGCGCCGGGTGCGCTTCATCGGCGACGCGACGGCGCGGATCCGCGAGGACTACCTGCGCATCCTGCGCTTCTTCCGCTTCCACGCCCTCTACGGCGACGCCTGGCGGGGCATCGACGAGGAGGGCCTCGCCGCCTGCGCCGCGCAGGCCGAGGGCGTCGAGACCCTGCCCAAGGAGCGCGTGGGCGCGGAGCTGCGCAAGCTGCTGGGGGCCGAGGATCCGGGCCCCGCGCTCTGCGCCATGGCGGCCTGCGGGGTGCTGGGCCGGGTGCTGCCGGGGGCGGATGCGCAACAGATCGCGCCGCTGGCGGCGATGGAGGCGCGCGCCGCCCCGCTGCCCGACTGGAAGCGCCGCCTGCTGGCGATGGGGGTGGAGCCGAAGGCCGCCGTCGACCTGATGCGCCTGTCGCGCGCCGACCTGCGCGCGCTGGAGGCGACGCGCCGGGCGATGGAGAGCGACGCGCCGGTGGCCCAGGTCGCCTATCGCCACGGGGCCGAGGCCGCCCGCGACGCGGCGCTGCTGCGCGCCGCGGCCACCGGCACGCCGCCGCCCCGCACGCTGGGCCGCGACGTGGCCCGCGGGGCCACGGCGACCTTCCCGGTGCAGGCCCAGGACCTGGTGGCCCGCGGCATGAAGCCGGGCCCGGCGCTGGGCCGCCGCCTCGCGGCGCTCGAGGACCAGTGGGTCCGCTCCGACTTCCAGGCCACCCGCGGCGAGATGCTCGACGCCTGAGCGCCCCTCCGGCGCCGCGCGGCGTCGACCGGGATCCCCGAAGCGCCCGCCGCCGCCGCCCTGCCGGGCTGTCCCGCGCGCGCGTCGTCTCGGGGGCCGCCGGCCGGTTGCGGGGCGCCCGGCCGCGGCCGCCCGGACGGACCTGTCGGGCGCTGCGCGCCCGAGGCGGCCCGCCCGAGCGCCCCGGCGCGGGGCCGGTCGCGGGCGGCGGCGCCCAGGCGGCGGCGCGCAGGCGGCGACGGTTTTCGTCTTGACGCGCGGCGGCCGGTCGAGGCAGGCGCCTCTCCGCCTCTCCGCCTCTCCGCCTCTCCGCCTCTCCGCCTCTCCGCCTCTCCGCCTCTCCGCCTCTCCGCCTCGTTCCGCGCCGGCGGCCGGGCCGGCTCCGGCCGGGGGCGGGGGGAGCGACGCCGGAGGCGGGGGCGGCGTGGGGCCGGGGGACCGTCGGAAGCAGGGGGCGCGATAGGCGACGGTGATCGGGGGCATCACGATCCGTCGCTTGCCTGGAGACGATCTGCGCCGGATGGTCTCGCCAGGCAGGTCAGCAAGGCTGACGCAAGCGGCTGCAGGAGGCCGGGACCATGGACACCACCGGAGCGACCATCGGCTTCGAGAACCTCGCCGCGCTGGCCGCGCTGGCGCTGGCGGCGACCTTCACGCCGGGGCCGAACAACGCGCTGCTCTCCGCCTCGGGGGCGCGCTTCGGGCTGCGGGCCACGCTGCCCCATGCCCGCGGCGTGGCGCTGGGCTTTCCGCTGATGGTGTTCTGCGTGGCGCTGGGCGTCGGCCAGGCCTTCCAGCAAAGCGAGGTCCTGCGCGAGACCCTGCGCTGGGGCGGGGCGGCGCTGATGGCCTGGCTCGCGTGGAAGATCGCCTCGGCGCGCCCGGCCGGCCCGGCCGAAGGGCCCGCGGCGCCGGCGCAGGACGGCGCCCGGCCGTGGAGCTTCGTGCAGGCGGCGGCCTTCCAGTGGGTGAACCCCAAGGCCTGGGTGATGGCGCTGGGCATCGCCGCGCCCTTCGTCGACGCCGCCTCGCCGGTGCGTCACGCGCTGGCGGCGGCGGCGGTCTTCGCGGCGGCGGGGCTGCTCTCGACCCACGCCTGGGCGGCCTTCGGCGCGGTGATGGGACGGTTCCTGGGCCGCGGCTGGCGGCTGCGGCTGTTCAACCTCGCCATGGCGGCGCTGATCCTGATGGGCGTCGCCGCGCTGCTGGCCGAGGATTTTTCCAAGGCCGCCTGAGGGCGCCCGGCGCCCCGAGGCCCGCGACGGGGCGGCCCCGGGTCAGGACCGGGGCGGGCGGCCGGCGAGCGGGGGCGGCGCGGCGCGGCCCGCGCTCGCCCAGGGCGCGCCGGCGGCGGCGTCCAGGGCGGCGACGCGGGCCGCCTCGGCCCGCCACCAGGGCCGCGCGGCCAGCCGGCGGCGGAAGGGCGTGTCGGTGGCGGCGGGGGCGTTGGCGATGTAGCGCACCGCCTCGTCGCGGTCCTCGCCCGCCAGCGCCAGCAGCCAGGCCTCGCCGGCCTCGAAGTCGAAGGGGCGGCCGGCGTGCTCGGCGAAATTCGGGTCGAGCTCGGTCCACACCGCGCCCGCCAGGCCCTGCGCCTCGGCCCAGGCGGCGACGGCGCCGGCGATGCGCCCCTCCCGCCGGCCGGAGCGCAGGCACGCCATCCCGATCCGCGCGAGCGGCGCGCGCTCCCGCGCGGCGAGATCGGCGCGCGCTTCCTCGACGTCCTCGCGGCGCGAGGCGATGGCGTGGCTGGGGCAGGGGGCGCCGTGGACCGGGTCCACGCAGACCACCAGCCCCATCCGCCGCTTGGGCGACACGCGCGAGAACTCCAGCGGCAGGGCCGGGCCGCCGCCCATCCGCCACGGGCCCTCGACCCAGGGGGCCAGGATCTCGAGGTCCCAGATCAGCGAGCCGTAGCCGACGATCGCGACGCGTCCCTGCATGTCTCCTCGCGGGGCTGGAGGGGCGGACCGGGGCGCCGCCCGGAAACGGATCGGGCCCCGTCGCGTCGCGACGGGGCCCGGGGTCTTTCGCCGTCCCGAAGCCGGTCGGCCCGGGCCGGGACCTCAGTTGAGGTAATACCGGTTGTACGACTTGTAGTAGTAGTAGTTGTAGCCGCCGTAGCCGTAGCGGGCCATCTTCTTGAGGTTGATCTGCGTCAGCGCCAGGCCGGAGATGCCGATCCCGATCTGGGTGAACTGGGCGATGCCCGCGCGGACCATGTCCTTGTGGGTCGAGTTCCAGCGAACGCAGTAGATCACCGCATCCACCATCGGCGCGATCACGCGGCTGTCGGGGACCGCCATCACCGGGGGCGTGTCGATCACCACGAAGTCGTAGCGCCGGCGCGCCTCGGCCAGGAAGTCCTGGAACCGCTGCGAGTGGAAGACGTCGGCCGCGTTGACCTTGGTCTCCTCGCCCATGATCACGTCGAGGCCGGTGCGCTCGTCGTGGTAGACGACCTCGTCCCAGGTCTTGTCGCCCGACAGGATCGACATCATGCCGACCTTGGGCGCGCCCGGGAAATAGGTGCGGAAGGTGCGGCGGCGCAGGTCGCACTCGATCAGCAGCACCTTCTTGCCCAGCCCGGCCGCATTCTGCGCGAGCAGCAGCGAGCAGGTGGTCTTGCCCTCCTTGGGGAGGGTGGAGGTGAGCATGATCAGCTCCGGCCGCCGGTCGATGTTGGCCAGCATCACGCCGGTGCGCAGGTTGCGGATCGCCTCGACCAGGGCCGAGGAGGGCCGCTCCACCGCGTAGTCCAGCAGGCCCTTGCGCAGACGCACCGGGGCCACGGGGATCTGGCCCATGACCGGCAGGGCGGTCGCCTTCTCCAGCTCCTCCGAGGAGCGGAAGGCGCTGTTCATCTGCTCGATCACCATCACGTAGGCGATGCCGACCACGCCGCCCAGGAAGCCGGCGATCAGCACGATCAGGGTCTTCTGCGGGAAGCTGGGGATCAGCGGCACCACCGCCTCCGACAGCACCCTTGCGTCGGCCTGCTGGGTGCCCTCCTGCACGGAGGTCTCGTTCAGGCGGCGCAGGAACTGCTCGTAGATGCGGCGGGTGGCCTCGGCCTCGCGCTCAAGCTGGCGCAGCTCGACCACGTCCTCGGTCTGGCTCGCCAGCTGGCGCTCCAGCTCGTCGATCGAGGCGGAGATGTTGGCGCGCTGGCTCTCGGCGCGCTCGCGCTCGATGCCGGCCTGGTCGACCAGGCGGCTGGCGAGCACCTCGAAGGTCTGCACCAGCGCGGCGCGCTCGTCGCCCTCGGCCGTCTCGATGTTCTGGGCCAGCGAGGACAGGCGCGGCAGGTTCACCACCTCGGCGAAGCCGGCGTAGTCGCCCTGCTCGAGCATCGCGCGCAGCTCCGGCTCGCGGTCGCCCACGGTCTGCTGGCGCACGATCTCGTCGCGCCGCTCGCGCAGCTCCTTGAGCTGGCGGTTGGTGTTGGCCAGCGTCGCCTCGGAGATCAGCGTGGAGGAGGAGTTGTAGGCCTCCACCGCGGCCTCGGCCTCCTCCACCTCGACGCGAAGCTGGGCGACGCGGTCCGACAGCCACTCGGTCGCGGCCTGGGTGGCCTCGAACTTGGTCTCGAGCTGGTCGGTGATGTAGAGCTCCGCCATCCGGTTGGCGATGTCGGTGGCCTGGATCGGGCTCTCGGTGGTGACCGAGAGCGAATAGACGTAGGTGTCGGAAACCGACTGCACCTCGAGCGAGCGCAGCAGCGTGTCGACCGCGAGCTTGCGGCCCCAGTAGTCCGCGCCCAGCGTGTCGCGCAGGGTCGGGCCCTCGGTCTCCTCGGTGACGGCGCCGCGCACCGTGGTCTTCAGCAGCTCGATGCCCCCGAACAGGATCGAGGCGACCAGGCTCGGGTCCTCCTCCTCGACCAGCATCGGGTTGAAATAGGGGTCGTTCTGCAGGTCCATCGCGTCGACCACGCGCTCGGCCAGCGCGCGCGACAACAGCACCTGCCGCTGGGCGAGGATGGTGTAGTAGTCCTGCCCGAGGCCGGAGGTCACCGCCTCGACGTCGATGATGTTGGACTGGCTGCGGTCGAGCATCACCACCGAGGTGGCGGTGTAGCGCGGCGTCAGCCAGTAGGCGATCGCCATCGCCAGGATCGCGAAGCCGAAGCCGAAGGCGGCCACGACCCACTTGCGCTGCCAGACCGACTGGACAAGCGCGCCGATGTCGACCTCGTCGTCGGGCGGCGGGGGAGCGGGCTCGCTCACCGCGCGTCTCAGTCCTTCCGGCAGGTCCGCGCCGCGGCGCGCATCGTCCTTACGGTTCCCCGGATAGTCGTCCACCGCGTCCACCTTTCGCTTCGCCGCGGTCCCCTGGATCCCCCGATCCGCCCGCGACGTCCGCATCACGCCATTCACATCCCAACCGGATTGATAGCAACCCAGGCCCCTGAGTTGCACGCGAAAGTTTGACGCTGCACTGCGGCGAATGGGCGGACGGGGGGGGGCCGCGGGGACCGGATCGGGCCTGCGGGCCGCCGTCGCATTCAAAAAAAATCGTTCTCGTCTAAGAACCATCTCCGATCCCGTTGACGCGACTCCTGAATCGGCGGACTGTTGTTTTATGAAAGCAATGCTGCATGCGGCGACTACGGGAGCGCCTGACATCCGGGCTCGGGGACACTGCCTCGACTGCGCCATCCGACAGCACGCGGTCTGTTCCGATTGTTCCGCGCCCGAGCTGGACTTCCTCACCAACATAAAGACTTACAAGAGCTACAAGGCCGGCGATCGCCTGCTTGAGATGGGCGAGCGCGCCGCCTTCATGGGCACCGTGGTCGAGGGCGTGGCCTCGATGTCGCGCATCCTGTCCGACGGTCGCCGCCAGGTTGTGGGGCTGCTGTTCCCCGGCGACCTCGTGGGCCGGCCGTTCAGCCCGGTCTCGCCCTTCGACTACGTGGCCGTCACCGACCTGCGGGTCTGCGCGTTCAATCGCCCGCAATTCGAGACGACCCTGCGCGAAACCCCCGCGCTGGAGCAGCGCCTGCTGGAGATGACGCTCGACGAGCTCGATTCGGCGCGCGAGTGGATGGTGCTCCTGGGCCGCAAGTCGGCGCAGGAGAAGCTGTGCTCCTTCATGATCATGGCCGCCCAGCGCGCCCTGCGGCTGGAGCGTCGCCGCCCGATGGACGGCATCCTGATCGAACTGCCCCTGACGCGCGAGGACATGGCCGACTTCCTGGGCCTGACCATCGAGACGGTCAGCCGCCAGATCGGCGCCCTCAAGAAATCCGGCGTGATCGAGCTGATCGACGCCCGCCACCTGCTGATCCCGAGCTGGGAAGCGCTCGAGGAAGCCGCGGGCGGAGAGCTCGCCGCGGTCTGACGCCGGGTCCCGGCGGACCCGAAGCGCCCGGACCCTGCGGCCCGGCGAAGACCGGCCAACCCCGATCCCCTGTCGGCCAGGACCCGCCCGCGCGGCTCGCGCGAGCGGGGCCGTGGAGGCCGACTCCCCCGACCCTCCTCCCGGCCCCCCGGCCGGAGCGCCTGCCGTCCGGCCGGGTGGGGGCCGAAAGCCCCTGCCGCAAGGTCCTGCGGCGGCGCGCCGCGCCGGAAAACGCGCTCTCCGCGGCCGATGCGCCGCGCCCGGGGCGGCCGGGCCGGGGGCCGTTCGGCGCGCCTCCCGAAACAATGACGTAAGTTTAACAGTGCGTTAAAGCCACGATGCTGTATCGTGGAGGGGCGGAAACCGTCTCGGTTTTCGACGGTTGCGCCCCGGGACCGATCGCTCCCGGAAACGGCGTTGATATGGATCAAGGCGGAGGCGGGACCCTTCGCCGATGAGGACCGCCATGCGGAGCCCCGGTTCGGGGTCCGACCGGAAGGCCGTCGCAAGCACGGCGAAGGAGGGGACATTGGCCTCGACATTCAAACTTCTCGCGCTCGCCGTGATCGCCGTTCTGGCGCTTGTCGCCGCGAGCTTCGCGCGTGACCTCGCCTACCAGGTCAACGCGCTGATCGTCCTGCTGGTCTCGGCGGGCATGTTCCTGTGGATCCTGCGCGGCGTGGGCGAGGAGAAGCCCGTCCCCGCCGGGGGCGCCGAGTCCGAATACATGGACGACGTGATCCGCGCCGGCGTCATCGCCACCGCGGGCTGGGGGATCGTGGGCTTCCTGGTGGGGGTGGTCATCGCCCTCCAGCTCGCCTTCCCGCTGCTGAACCTCGACCTGCCCTGGACCACCTTCGGCCGGCTGCGGCCGCTGCACACCTCCGGCGTGATCTTCGCCTTCGGCGGAAACGCCCTGATCTGCACCTCGTTCTACATCGTGCAGCGCACCTGCGCGACGCGGCTGTGGGGCGGCAACCTCGCCTGGTTCGTGTTCTGGGGCTGGCAGACGGTGATCGTGCTCGCCGCCTCGGGCTACGTGCTCGGCGGCACCCAGGGCAAGGAATACGCCGAGCCCACCTGGTACGTGGACATCCTGATCACGGTCGTCTGGGTCGCCTATCTCGCGGTCTTCCTCGGCACGCTGATCAAGCG
The DNA here is from genome assembly GCF_900113695.1 of Albimonas pacifica. Lineage (GTDB taxonomy): Bacteria > Pseudomonadota > Alphaproteobacteria > Rhodobacterales > Rhodobacteraceae > Albimonas > Albimonas pacifica. The sequence continues at coordinate 129,591 of NZ_FOQH01000010.1, forward strand.
CAAGGAGCCGCATATCTACGTCGCCAACTGGTTCTTCCTCGCCTTCATCGTGACCATCGCGATGCTGCACGTGGTCAACAACCTGGCGATCCCGGTCTCGGTCTTCGGCTCGGTCAGCTACTCGGCCTTCTCGGGCGTGCAGGACGCGCTGACCCAGTGGTGGTACGGCCACAACGCCGTGGGTTTCTTCCTGACCGCGGGCTTCCTGGGGATGATGTACTACTTCATCCCCAAGCAGGCCGAGCGGCCGGTCTACTCCTACAAGCTGTCGATCATCCACTTCTGGGCGCTGATCTTCCTCTACATCTGGGCGGGGCCGCACCACCTGCACTACACCGCGCTGCCCGACTGGGCGCAGACGCTGGGCATGGTGTTCTCGATCATGCTGTGGATGCCGTCGTGGGGCGGCATGATCAACGGCCTGATGACCCTCTCGGGCGCCTGGGACAAGCTGCGCACCGACCCGGTGCTCAGGATGCTGACCATCTCGGTGGGCTTCTACGGCATGTCGACCTTCGAGGGGCCGATGATGTCCATCAAGGCCGTGAACTCGCTGAGCCACTACACCGACTGGACCATCGGCCACGTCCACTCCGGCGCGCTGGGCTGGAACGGCATGATCACCTTCGGGGCGCTCTACTTCCTGGTGCCGCGCCTGTGGAACAAGAAGAACCTCTACAGCCTCTCGGCGGTGAACTGGCACTTCTGGCTCGCGACGCTGGGCATCGTGCTCTACGCCGCGTCGATGTGGGTGTCGGGCATCACCCAGGGCCTGATGTGGCGCGAGTACGACAGCCTCGGCTTCCTGGTGAACTCCTTCGCCGACACGGTCGCGGTGCTTCACCCCTACTACATCATCCGGGCGCTCGGCGGCCTGATGTTCCTCGCCGGCGCGATCATCATGTGCTGGAACCTGTGGATGACCGCCACGCGCGGGGAGCGGAAAGAGCCCGCCCCCGCCGCCGTGCCGGCCGAGTGAGGAGGGCGTCATGAGCGACGACAAGACCACCGACACCGCCCCCGACAACCCCAAGACCGAGGGCGCGCCGGAGGCGATCCTCCCCGAGCGCAAGCTGATCAACAAGCACGCGATCCTCGAGAAGAACGCCACCCTGCTGCTGGTCAGCTCGCTGATCGTGGTCGCGATCGGCGGCCTGGTGGAGATCGCGCCCCTATTCTACCTGCAGAACACCATCGAGAAGGTGGAAGGGGTGCGCCCCTACACCCCGCTCGAGCTCAAGGGCCGCGACATCTACATCCGGGAGGGGTGCTACGTGTGCCACTCCCAGATGATCCGGCCGATGCGCGACGAGGTGGAGCGCTACGGGCATTTCTCGCTGGCGGCCGAGTCGATGTACGACCACCCGTTCCAGTGGGGCTCCAAGCGCACCGGGCCGGACCTCGCCCGCGTGGGCGGGCGGTATTCCGACGCCTGGCATATCGACCACATGCAGGACCCGCGCTCGGTGGTGCCTGAGTCGATCATGCCCGCCTACCCGCACCTGATCGAGACGCCGCTCGACTTCGAGCATGTGGGCGACCACCTCTCGGCCCAGATCATGGTCGGCGTGCCCTACACCGAGGACAACGTCGCCTTCGCCCGGGCCGACGTGGTGGCCCAGGTGGACCCCGACAGCGCCCGCTACGACGCGCTGCTCGAGGCCTATCCGGGCGCCAACATCCGCAACTTCGACGGCCGGGCCGAGATCACCGAGCTCGACGCCCTGATCGCCTATCTGCAGGTGCTGGGCACGATGGTCGACTTCTCGACCTACGAAGTCGAAACCAGCCGCTGAGCCGAGGGAGGGACAGATGGAAGACACCTACACCCTGCTCCGGCATTTCGCCGACAGCTGGTGGCTGCTGCTGATGATGAGCTTCTTCATCGGCTGCGTGCTGTTCGCGCTGCGCCCCGGCTCCCGGAAGCTGCACCGCGACATCTCGAAGATCCCGCTGCGCGACGACTACGACGCCGCGCCGGCCTCGGGCCCGAAGACGACGGGACCCCGCACGGAGGGGGGGCGCTGACATGGCCGACCACGACAGGAAAGACGTCGACGAGCTCTCGGGCGTCGCCACCACCGGACACGAGTGGGACGGCATCAAGGAGCTCGACAACCCGATGCCGCGCTGGTGGCTCTACACCTTCTACGCGACGGTGGTCTGGGCGCTGCTCTACACCATCGCCTTCCCGGCCTGGCCGCTGATCTCCTCGGCCACCGGGGGCGTGCTGGGCTATTCCTCGCGCCAGGACGTGATGCAGGACATCGCCGAGGCCCGCGACGCCCAGTCGATCTACGTGGACAAGATCGCCGCCATGGACGTCGAGTCCATCGCCCAGGACCCCGAGCTTCTGCAGTTCGCGACCGCCGGCGGCTCGGCCCTGTTCAAGACCTGGTGCGCGCAGTGCCACGGCTCGGGCGCGGCGGGGGCGGTGGGCTATCCCAACCTCAACGACGACGACTGGCTGTGGGGCGGCACGCGCGAGGCGATCGTGCAGACCGTCTCCCACGGGATCCGCTGGGACGCCGACCCCGACACCCGCTGGTCGCAGATGCCCGCCTTCGGCCGCGACGGCCTGCTCGAGGACGAGGCGATCGACCAGGTGGTCGAATACGTCTACGGCCTCTCGCGCCCCGACGCGGACCCCGCGCTGGCAGGCCCGGGGGAGCAGGTGTTCCTCGACAACTGCGCCGCCTGCCACGGCGAGGACGGCCGCGGCATGCAGGAGCAGGGGGCCCCGAACCTCGCCGACGCCATCTGGCTCTACGGCGGCGACCGGGCGGCGATCTCCCAGTCGGTGCACGAGGCCCGCTTCGGCGTGATGCCCAACTGGCTCGGCCGCCTGACCGAGGCCGAGGTCAAGCAGGTCTCGATCTACGTCCACGGCCTGGGCGGCGGCGAAGACGCGGCCCAGTGATCGCGCCCCCGCCGCGCCGCTTCGGGGCGCGGCGGCAAGTTGACGTTGAAGTCATCATGCGCCCGGCCGTCCTCGGCCGGGCGTTTCTCTTGCAGCCGACGACTTGCCGACGGCTGGTTTGGAAGAACCGGGGCATGATCAGCAATAGTTTCAATTCGTATAATGATATTGGGCTCATTTGATCGCATATAGTTAGATTCAAAAACGTTTCTGTTCTGGCCCGCGATCTGGCATAGAGGGGGCGGGGTGGGCGGCGACGACCCCAGCGTCGGGCACGACGAGCCGCTCTTGCGTATCCGGCTCCAGCCACGTCCCCAGCGTGGCGCCCCGAGCGCGTATCGGCTCGGCCAACCGGCTCCACAGGCCCGGCGCTTTTTCCCCAGCGCCGGGCCGCTGTGTTTCCGGACGCGCCCCGATCCCTTCCCCGGGACGCTCTTCCGCCGGCCCCGCCGACGACTCGCCCGCAGGGCGATGCCACGCCCTCCCGATTCGCCGCGCCGCCGCTCCCCGGCCCGCTCCGCGCCCCCGGGTTCACCCGGCCGCACGCCTCGGGTTGAGCTGCATCAAGGCGACTCGGGGCGGCTTCGGGCATTCAGGGGGCACGGCGACTGGACGGCCGTCGCGTTCCACGTCCAGGCCATGTCCCCAGCATGGCGCGCCCGGCTGCGTATCGTCGGGCATCCGGCCGGCCCGGCGTCGCTTGCGGCGCCGGGCCGTCTTGGCGCCGGCCGCCTGACGGCTACACTTCTCCCCGACCTCCCGCGATGCGGGAATCGCAGACCGCCCCGCCGGGCCCGGCCGCCCTCGCGGCCCGCGCCGACGCATCACCGTCGCGTGAGATCCGGGGCCGACGCGACGTCCGCGGACAGGACGCCGCATCCGGCGTTGACCTGCGTCAAGGTTCCGCCGCCGCCGGGGGCGCATGAGGGCCCCGACGAAATCGTTTCGAGGCGAAAGATGAGCACCCAGGCCCCAAACCCGAGCCAGTCTCTCTACGCCGCCCGCGTCCCGATCTTCCCGCGCCGCGTGAAGGGAACCTTCCGCACGCTGAAGTGGTGGATCATGGGCGTGACCCTGGCGATCTACTACCTGACCCCCTGGATCCGCTGGGACCGCGGGCCGGCGATGCCGGACCAGGCGGTGCTGGTCGACCTCGCCAACCGCCGGTTCTTCTTCTTCTGGATCGAGATCTGGCCCCAGCAGTTCATCTACGTCGCGGGCCTGCTGATCATGGCGGGCCTGGGCCTGTTCCTGTTCACCTCGGCGCTCGGCCGGGTCTGGTGCGGCTACACCTGCCCGCAGACCGTGTGGACCGACCTCTTCATCACCGTCGAGCGCTGGATCGAGGGCGACCGCAACGCCCGCGTGCGCCTGCACCAGCAGGGCTGGGACGCGCGCAAGGCCCGGCTGCGCGCGACCAAGTGGCTGGTCTGGCTGCTGATCGCCGTCGCCACCGGCGGCGCCTGGGTGTTCTACTTCGCCGACGCGCCGACGCTGATGTCGGATCTCTTCACCGGCCAGGCGCCCTTCGTCGCCTACGCCTCGGTCGGCGTGCTGACCGCCACCACCTTCGTCTTCGGCGGCTTCATGCGCGAGCAGGTGTGCATCTACATGTGCCCCTGGCCCCGCATCCAGGCGGCGATGATGGACGACAAGACCATCACCGTGGGCTACCGCTCCTGGCGGGGCGAGCCGCGGGGCAAGCACCGCAAGAAGAACGCCGACGCGGATCTCGGCGACTGCATCGACTGCAACGCCTGCGTGGCGGTCTGCCCGATGGGCATCGACATCCGCGACGGCCAGCAGCTCGCCTGCATCACCTGCGCGCTGTGCATCGACGCCTGCGACGACGTGATGGCCAAGGTCGGCAAGCCCCGCGGCCTGATCGACTACGTCACCCTCCAGGACGAGGAGATCGAGACCAGGGGCGCCGCCCCGATCCCGCTGGTCAAGCGCATCCTGCGCCCGCGCACGATCCTCTACTTCGTGATGTGGTCCGCGATCGGCGTGGGCATGATGGTGTCGCTGTTCATGCGCGACTCGATCGACCTGACCGTGGCGCGCGACCGCAACCCGACCTTCGTCGTCCTCTCCGACGGCGCGATCCGCAACGGCTACACCATCAAGGTGGCCAACCAGAACCAGGAGCCCCACGACTTCGTGCTCTCCTTCCGCTCCGACCTGCCGCTGACCGCGGAGATCCAGGGCCTCGAGTGGCTGGAGTTCCAGGTCGAGGCCGACAAGCTGCGCCAGATGCGCCTGTTCCTCACCACCCTCCCCTTCGCCCGCCCGACCGAGCGCGCCGAGGTCGAGATCTGGATCGAGGACCTGCAGACGCGCGAGCGGGCGCAGGTGGACACCTTCTTCCTCGCGCCGGAGCCGGGGGACTGGGGGCCGTGACCGCCCCCCTCTCCCCCCTGACCCTGCTGGAGCGCCGCCGATGACCCCTCCCTCTTCGAAGACGCCCGCCCGCGAGCTGACCGGGCGCAAGGTGCTGATGATCGCGGTCGCCTTCTTCGGCGTGATCATCGCGGTGAACGTGACCATGGCGACGCTGGCCGTGGGCGGCTTCCCCGGCCTCGTCTCCGACAACGCCTATGCCGAGGCGCAGCGCTTCGACGCCGAGCTGAAGGCCGAACGGGCGCTGGGCTGGCGCTTCGCCTCCGACTACGAGGACGGCGCCCTGACGGTGCGCATCGCCGGCCCCGACGGCGCGCCGCTCGACGGTCTCGCCGTCACCGCGGTGGTGGGCCGCCCCGCCACCCTCCAGCAGGACCGGGAGCTGGGCCTCGCCCCGGAGCCCGGGCTGCGCGGGGCCTACGCCACCCGCCTGCCCCTCGGGGCCGGCATGTGGCGGGTCGAGATCGACGCGCGCCGCGGCGAGGACCGCTACCACATCACCGACGAGATCTACGTCGCCGCCGAGGACGCCGCCCCCGCGCCCGGGAGCGACGGGTGAGCCTCGCCGAACCTCTCCCCCGCGCCTCCGGCGCGGCCCCCGGCCAGCCCGAGTGGTCGACGCCCGGCGCCTGCTGCCCCACCGGGGCGGCGGTCGGCTTCGCGCGCACCGGCGGCCTCGCCCGCTTCGTCTCCGACGCGGGCGAGGGGCTGAAGCGCCTCGACCTCCTCGTTCCGGGCGTGCACTGCGCCGCCTGCATCCAGCGCATCGAGGAGGCGCTGCCGAAGACCCCCGGCCTGCGCTCCGCCCGCGTGAACCTGAGCCTGCGCCGCGTCTCCGCCACCTACGACCCCGCCCGGGCCGAGCCCGAGGACGTGGTCGAGGCGCTGTCGCGCCTCGGCTACCCCGCCCGCCCCTTCGACGCGCGGGCCATGCACGACGCCGAGCGCGACGGCGAGGGGCGCGACCTGCTCGCCCGCCTCGCCGTCGCCGGCTTCGCGGCGATGAACGTGATGCTGCTGTCGGTGGCGGTCTGGTCCGGGGCCACGGACGCGACCCGCGACCTGCTGCACTGGGTCTCGGCCCTGATCGCGCTGCCCGCCACCGCCTTCGCGGGCGTGCCCTTCTTCCGCTCGGCGCTCGGCGTGCTGCGCCACGGGCACGTCAACATGGACGTGCCGATCTCGCTGGCCCTGATCCTCGCCGTCGGCGTCAGCCTGTTCGAGGTGACCGAGAGCGGGACCCACGCCTATTTCGACGCCGCCGTGTCGCTCTGTTTCTTCCTGCTGCTCGGCCGGGTCCTCGACCACGGCGCGCGGCGCCACGCCCGCCTCGCCGCGGCCGAGCTCGGCGGCCTGCAGGCCCATTCCGCCACCGTGGTGGGCGAGGGCGGCCTCCGCCGCGTCGTCGCCGTCGAGGACCTGCGCCCCGGCGACCGGATCGAGGTCGCCGCCGGCGAGCGCGCCCCCGCCGACGGCCGGGTGATCGAGGGCGCCTCCGACCTCGACCGCTCGATGATCACCGGCGAGAGCCGCCCCGAGCCCGCCGCCATCGGGGCCGAGATCCACGCCGGCGTCCTCAACCTCTCCGCCCCCCTGCTGGTCGAGGCGACGGCGACCGGCGACGACACCGCGCTCGCCGGCATCGCGCGGATGATCCAGGCCGCCGAGGGCGCGCGCACCCGCTACGTCGACTGGGCCCTTCGCGCCGCGAAGCTCTACGTTCCCATCGTCCATCTCGCCGCCGCCGTCACCTTCGCCGGCTGGCTGCTGGCGGGCCTCGACCTGCGCGACGCCGTCCTGATCGCCGCGGCGGTGCTGATCATCACCTGCCCCTGCGCCCTGGGCCTCGCCGCCCCTGCGGTCCACGCCGCCGCCGGCGGCCGCCTGTTCCGCGCCGGCATCTTCCTCAAGGACGGCGCGGCGCTGGAGCGGCTCGCCGACGTCGACGTCGCCGTCTTCGACAAGACCGGCACGCTGACCACCGGCGAGCCCACCCTGGTCGAGGCGCCCGAGGCCCCCGCCCTCTGGTCCGCCGCCCGCGCCCTGGCCCAGGTCTCCCGCCACCCGTTCTCGAAGGCGCTGGCCGCCGCCGCCGAGGCCCGCGGCCTCCCCGCCGCCCCGGCGACCGCCCTCAAGGAAGTCCCCGGCTGCGGCGTCGAGGGCGAGATCGACGGCCGCCCCGCCCGCCTCGGCCGCGCCGACTGGTGCGGGGCCGAGGCCGCCGCCGACGCCGGCTCCGCCGTCTGGCTGCGGCTGGGCGACGAGGCCCCCGTCCGCTTCGGTTTCGAGGATCCGCTGCGCCCCGACGCCGCCGCCACCGTCGCCGCCCTCCAGGCCCGCGGCCTCGAGGTGCGCCTGATCTCCGGCGACGCCGAGGCCGCCGTGGCGCGCGCCGCGGCCGAGGCCGGCATCGCCCGCTGGCGCGCCGGCGCGACCCCCGCCGACAAGGTCGCCGCGCTGGAGGCCCTGGCGGCCGAGGGCCGCACCGTGCTGATGGTCGGCGACGGGATCAACGACGCGCCGGCGCTGGCCGCCGCCGCCGCCTCGATCTCCCCGGCCTCCGCCGCCGACGTCTCCCGCGCCGCGGCCGGCATGGCGCTCGCCGGCTCCCGGCTGAACCCGGTGGTGGTGGCGCTGGACGTCGCCCGCGCGGCCAAGGCCCGGGTGTTCGAGAACTTCGCCTTCGCCGCCCTCTACAACGCCTGCGCGGTGCCGCTCGCGGCCTTCGGCTTCGTCACGCCGCTGATCGCGGCGCTGGCGATGTCGGGCTCCTCGATCGTGGTGACCCTGAACGCCCTGCGCATGCGCCGCGCCGGCCGCGCGGCCGAGGCGGCCGGCGAGGCCCTCGGCGCTCCCCCCGCAACCGGAGGTCCCGCATGACCATCCTGCTCGCCACCATCCCCGCCTCGCTGGTGCTGGGCGGGCTCGGCCTCGCGGCCTTCCTGTGGTCGCTCAGGCGCGGCCAGTACCGCGACCTCGAGGGCGACGCCGCCCGGATCCTGTTCCAGGACGAGGATCGCCCCCGCGCCGATCCGCCCGCCGACCCGAAGGGCTGACCCCCGGCCCGCTCAGACCACCGCCATCGAGCCGAGCATCAGCGCCACGACCTTCTCGCGCCCCCCGCTCAGCGCCGCCACCTCGCCGCGGGTGACGATCACCCGCCGCCCGGCGCGCTCGACGAAGCCGCGGGCGACCAGGCTCTCGCCGACGGCGGGGGCCAGCAGGTTGATCTTCATCTCGATGGTCACGATCCCCTGGCCCGGCTCGATCAGGGAATAGGCCGCCATCCCCTGGGCGTTGTCGCCCATGGCGAAGGCCAGCCCCGCATGGGCGTAGCCATGGTGCTGGGTGACGTTCGCCGAGATCGGCGCCCGCACGCTCACCGTCCCCGGCGCCATCTCGTCGAGCGTGATCTCCAGGTGCCGCATCATCGCGTTCGAGGCGAAGACCTCGCGGATCTGGCGATCCCACTCCGGGTTGCGCGGCGCGAAATCCGCCATCGTGGCTCCTCCCTGAAATCCGGTCCGCGCGCAGTTGAGCCGCCGCCGCGGCGCCCCGCAAGCCGGACGCAGGGTCAGCCGCGCAGCCGCTCCAGCGGCGCCGCCAGCACCCGCGCCCCCGCGAGCAGCGCGAGCCCCCCCGGCGCCGCCCGCCGCAGGGCCGGCGCGCCCACGTCCAGCCCGCCGGTGTAGCGCCCGAAGGCCGGCAGGATCAGCCGCGGCGGCGACAGCACGAAGCAGCGCCGCGCGCCGCCCCGCGTGCGCGCCTTGGGGTGGAAATGGCCCGAGAGCTCGCCGGCCTCCGGGCAGGCCTCCGCCGCCGCGTGGCGGAAGACCAGCGGGCCCTCGCGCAGCTCGGCCAGGTGCTCGCCCCCCAGCGCCACGGGGCCGGGATCGTGGTTGCCCTCGATCCAGATCCAGCGGCGGCCGGCCATCATCGCCGCCAGCCGCTCGGCCTGGGGGCTGGGCAGGGCGGCGGCCTCGAGGTCGTCGAAACTGTCGCCCAGGCAGACCACCGCGCGCGGGCCGGTGGCGGCGATCTCCCCCGCCAGCCGGTCCAGCGTCTCGAGCGTCTCGTAGGGCGGCAGCAGGGTCCCGCCGCGGCGGGCGATGCGCTCCGACTTGCCCAGGTGCAGGTCCGAGACCGTCAGCACCCCCCGCTCCGGCCACCACAGCGCGCCCGAGGGCCGCGCCTCCAGCCGTGCGCCGGCGAGCTTGAAGGCCAGCGCGCCGGAGGCCGGCGCAGGATCGGGGCGGGGCGGGGCGAGGGTCATGGCGCGGAAGTTAGCGGAATGTTCCCGCCCGCGGAAGACGCCCCGCGTGGGAAGGCGCCGGGCGGGACGCGGCGCGCTCCCCCCCCGCGGCGGGTCCAGCGCCGGGGGCGGGGCGAGGCCCCGGGTCGGGCCCGGGGCGCCCCTGGTGCGCCGGGCGGGCGGTCAGGAGAGGGCCTTGCCCATGCGGATCACCGGGACCGGGACGCCGCCGGGGGTCTCGGCCTCGAAGCGTTCGATCACCTCCCAGCCGCAGGCGCGGTAGAGGGGCGCACCGGAGAGCGTGGCCACCAGCTCGCCGCGGCGGAAGCCCTCGGCGGCCGCGGCGCTCTCGGCGGCGGCGAGGATCAGGCGCCCGACGCCGCGGCGGGCGGCGGCGGGGTCGGTGTACATCGCCCGCACCCGCGCGGGCTCGGCCGCGGGGTCCAGCAGCCCCGAGTCGCGCCCCGCCGTGTGGTCGCCCCCGAACAGGGTCCGCCGCCGGCTCCAGCCGCCGCAGCCCAGCGGCGCCCCGTCCTCCTCGGCCACGAAATAGGTGCCGTCGGCGATCAGCTCGGGGTCCATGCCCATGATCGCGTGACTGGCGGCGACCTGCTCGGCGGTCAGGAAATCGGTCTGCAGCGCGTCGATCGCCCGGCGCATCAGCTCGGTCAGGGCGGGACGGTCGGCCTCGGTCGCGAGGCGCAGCGCGATCGCCATCAGCCGATTTCCTCGATCCGGCAGGTCATCGTCTCGCGCCCCGGGATCGTGAGCATCGCCTCGTCGCCCTTGGTCCACAGCTCGTAGTCGCCGTCCCACGAGGTTCCCACATAGCGCACGCCCGAGGCCGCCATCGCCTGCTCCAGCGCCACGGTCGCGTCCATCCACTGGATCGCGGCCATGCCGGGATCGGTCACGGCCCAGGCGAAGCCGACGCCCACCGCCCAGCCCTCGCAGTCCAGCGCCATCGGCCCGCCGGAGATGCCGGCGTCGTCGTCCTGGCGGGCGTCGAAATAGCCCTGGCGCAGCTCCAGGATGCGGATCATCGACTCCCCCGCCGTGCAGGCGATCTTCGCCGCGTCCTCCGGCCCCGCCTTCCAGCAGTCGTTGCGGCCCTTGATCCAGCCGCGCTGGTATGCGGCGAGCTGCTTCGCGCGGCCCTCGTCCATGTGCGGCCCGTTGCGGGCGAGGCCGTAGAGCCGCGCCACCTCCCGGTCCAGCGCGGCGAGACGCTCGTCGGCGCAGATCAGCGTCTCGACCTCGTGCTCGGCCTTGGCGCAGTCGAAGGAGGGGTCCGCGGCCGAGGCCGGGGCGCCCGGCAGGGCGGCGAGGAACGGCAGGGCGAGGGACAGGGCGCGCATGGGGAACCTCCCGGACGGATGGGACAGGGCGACCATGCCCCGGCGGCGCAGGGCGCGCCAGCCCCCGCGCAGCGGCGCGGAGCGGGCGCCGGCGCCACGGCCGGCGAATCGCGTCCGAATCCCGCCTGCGCGCGCTTGCCGGGCGTCCCCGGCGCGCATAGTGTCCCGGCCCGCCCGAACCGGCTCGCGATGCGCGCGAGTCGGCTGTCGGGCCACGCATGCATTCCGCCGCTCAACCCATCGCGGCGGGGACGACTCGATACAGGAGCGCGACATGTTCAAGGGGTCCATCACCGCCCTCGTGACGCCGTTCAAGAACGGCAAGGTGGATGAGGCCGCGCTCAAGAAACTGGTCGAGTGGCAGATCGCCGAGGGCTCGCACGGGCTGGTCCCGGTGGGCACCACGGGCGAGTCCCCCACGCTGACCCACGAGGAGCACCGCCGCGTCATCTCGATCGTGATCGAGACCGCCGCCGGCCGGGTTCCCGTGATCGCCGGCGCGGGGTCGAACAACACCGCCGAGGCGGTGGGCTTCTGCCAGCATGCGCAGAGCGCGGGCGCCGACGCGGTCCTCGTGGTCACGCCCTACTACAACAAGCCCTCCCAGCGCGGCCTGATCGCCCATTTCGCGGCGCTCCACGACGCCTGCACCCTGCCGATCGTGATCTACAACATCCCGCCCCGCTCGGTGGTGGACATGCTGCCGGAGACGATGGGCGAGCTCGCCAAGCTGCCGCGGATCGTGGGGGTGAAGGACGCGACCGGCGACCTCGCGCGGGTCTCGAAGCAGCGGCTGAGCTGCGGCAAGGACTTCATCCAGCTCTCGGGCGAGGACGGCACGGCGCTGGGCTTCAACGCCCAGGGCGGGGTGGGCTGCATCTCGGTGACCGCCAACGTGGCCCCGAAGCTCTGCGCCCAGTTCCAGGAGGCGACGCTGGCCGGCGACTACCGCACGGCGCTGGAGATCCAGGACCGCCTGATGCCGCTCCACATCGCCCTCTTCCGCGAACCGAACCCCTGCGGCCCCAAGTATGCGCTCTCGCTGCTGGGGGTCTGCGAGGAGGAGGTCCGCCTGCCGATGGTCGCCCCCACCGAGGCCACCCGCGCCGAGGTGAAGGCCGCCATGGAGCATGCCGGCCTGATCTGAGATCCCGAAAACCAGCCGGCCCCTCTGGAACGGGGGGCCGGACGACCCAGGTAGGAGCCCATGGCCCAGAAATCCGATCCCAACTCGAAGCTGATCGCCGAGAACCGTCGCGCGCGCTTCGACTACGCCATCGAGGAGGACTTCGAGGCCGGGATCGTGCTGCAGGGCTCGGAGGTGAAGGCGCTGCGCCACGCGCAGGCCAACATCGCGGAGAGCTACGCCTCGGTCGAGGACGGGGAGCTGTGGCTGATCAACAGCTACATCGCCCCCTACGGCCAGGCCGACAAGTTCGGCCACGAGGAGCGCCGGCGGCGCAAGCTGCTGGTCTCGAAGCGCGAGCTGTCGCGGCTGTGGAACGAGACCCGGCGCGGCGGCATGACCATCGTGCCCCTGCGGATGTATTTCAACGACCGCGGCATCGCCAAGCTGCGGCTCGGGATCGCCAAGGGCAAGAAGACCGTCGACAAGCGCGAGACGCAGAAGCAGCGGGACTGGAACCGCGACAAGCAGCGGCTGCTCAAGCAGCACGGCTGAGCCGGTGGGGGGCGCGCGCCCTGCCCGCGCCCCGGCCCGGCCGGCGCTCCCCGCCCGCCCACCCTCGCGCCGACCGGGCCGGGGCGCGGGCAGGGCGCGGGAATGGGAGGGACGAGGGCATGAACTTTCCGGACGAAACCCGCCTGATGCAGGCGCTGGAGGCGACCTGGCCGCCGGTCTCGAGCGACGCCGAGGCGGCGCCCGGCTGGCGGCTGCGCGACGGGGCGGGCGGGGGCAAGCGGGTCTCGGCCGCGGTCTCCACCGGCTCGGACGACGTCGAGGCGCTGGCCGCCGCGATGCGCGCGCGCGGAGAGGTTCCGCTGGTGCAGGTCCCCGGCTCCGCCGCCGCGCTGGACGCGAAGCTCGCGGCCGCGGGCTGGGAGGTGGTCGACCCCACCGTCCTGATGGTCGGCGAGGCGGAGGCGCTGGCGAAGCTGGAACTCGGCAAGCATGTGCGCGCGGTCCCCGTGGGCGTGCGCCTGGCGCTGCTCAACGAGATCTGGACCGCCGGCGGCGTCGGGCCCGAGCGGCGCGCCGTCATGGCCCGCTGCCAGGGGCCGCATACCCAGATCATGGTCCGCTCCGACGACCGGGTGACGGGCGTGGCCCATGTCGCCGTCGACGGCGACGTCGCCATGCTGCACGCGGTCGAGGTGCGCAGCTCCCACCGCCGCCAGGGGGCGGGGCGCGGCGCGCTGGCCGGGGCGGCGCGCTTCGCGCTCGACCTCGGCGCGGCCTGGGTGGCGCTGGCGGTGACCGAGGCGAACGCCCCGGCCCGAGCGCTCTACGAAGGCGCGGGCATGGAAACCGTGGCGCGCTACCACTACCGTCAGGGAAAATGACGGGGGCCGTCCCGGTCCCCCGCACGGGAGGACCCGAGGATGGCCAAGGCCGCGAAGAAAGCCCCGAAGAAGAAAGCCGCGAAGACGTCCGCCGCGAAGGCCCCCGGCCCGACCGCGCTGGACCTGCCGCCGGTCGACCCGCTCCCCGAGGACGTCGCGAAATACTTCGCCGTCTGCGAGGAGAAGCTGGGCATGGTTCCCAACGTGCTGGCCGCCTACGCCTTCGCGCCCGAGAAGCTGCGCGCCTTCTCGGGCATGTACAACGACCTGATGCTGGCGCCCTCGGGCCTGACGAAGCTGGAGCGGGAGATGATCGCGGTGGCGGTCAGCGCCGTGAACCGCTGCTTCTACTGCCTGACCGCCCATGGCGCGGCGGTCCGGCAGCTGTCGGGCGATCCGAAGCTGGGCGAAGCGCTGGCGATGAACTGGCGCGCGGCCGACCTCGCCCCCCGCCAGGTCGCCATGCTGAGCTTCGCCGAGAAGATGACGACCGAGTCCCACCGCATCGTCGAGGCCGACCGCGAGGCGCTGCGCGGCGCCGGCTTCTCCGACGCCGACATCTGGGACATCGCGGCGACGGCGAGCTTCTTCAACATGTCCAACCGCATGGCCAGCGCCGTCGACATGCGCCCGAACGACGAATACCACGCGCAACACCGCTAGGCGGGCAGGGGAGCGGCCACCTGGCGGGTCGTTCCATCCGCGAAGACGTGGGCGCGGGCCGCGACGCGGGCGCCGGGCGGGAAGGCCCAGCGCTCGCCCTCTGGCGCGGGGCCGAGGATGCGAAAGGCGCCGTCGGGCAGCGGCTGCGCCGCGACCGGGCGCCAGACCGGCGTTCCCTCGTCCAGCAGCGGCATCAGCAGGGTGATCTCGGACACGGGGCGTCTCGCGGCTTTCGGGAACGCCCAGGATCATTACCGGCGAGGGCTGGAAATGGAAGGGCCCCGCGGATCGCTCCGCAGGGCCCTTTCGCACACGGGGCCGAGGCGTCAGCCGACGAAGGCGCGCTCGACCACGAATTCGGCGGGGCGGTTGTTGGCGCCCTCGGTCAGGCCATAGCCCTCGAGCGCGGCCTTGGTGTCCTTGAGCATCGCCATAGAGCCGCAGATCATGCCGCGGTCGGTCGCGGGGTCGATCGGCGGCACGCCCAGCATCTCGAACAGCTTGCCCGAGGCCATCAGGTCGGTCTGGCGGCCCATGACGTCCGTCGTCTCGCGGGTGGTCGAGGAGAACAGGCGCAGCTTCTTCGAGGCTTCCTCGCCCACCAGCTCGTCGCCGCGGGTCGCCTCGACCAGCTCCTGGCCATAGGTCAGTTCGGCGGCGTCGCGGCAGGTGTGCAGGAGGATCACGTCCTCGAACTTCTCATAGGTCTCGGGGTCGCGGATCACGCTGGCGAAAGGCGCGATGCCGGTGCCGGTCGAGAACATCCACAGCCGCTTGCCCGGGATCAGCGCGTCCAGCACCAGCGTCCCGGTCGGCTTCTTGCGGAACCACACCGTGTCGCCGACCTGGATCTTCTGCAGCTCGGAGGTCAGGGGCCCGTCCGGCACCTTGATCGAGTAAAATTCCAATTCCTCGTCCCAGGAGGGCGAGGCGATGGAATAGGCGCGCCACACGGGCTTCTCGCCCGGCAGGCCGATCATCACGAACTCGCCCGAGCGGAAGCGGAAGCTCGGCGGGCGCGACAGGCGGAACTTGAACAGCCGGTCGGTGTAGTGCTTCACCGACAGAACCGTTTCGGCGAAGGCCGAGGCGGGGCACTCGAATTCCTGGGCGGCCGAGCCGGCCCGAACTTCCTGCTGCATCGCACGCATCCCGCTTTCCTCCGGTCAGCTCGGTCCTAACAGCGCTGCGCGCGCGCCGCCATCGGGCAGGCGCGCGCAGGGTCTCGTCGCTAGTTGGCGCATCGCAACATCGATTGGAAGGGGTTTCACAATCACGATTGCGCCGCGGATTTATTTCACAGTCTCTGGAGGGACTATCGCCCGCCGCGTCCCGCCTGCATCCAGCCCCCGATCAGCGCGGCCAGCATCCGCTTCAGCGCGCGCCCGAATTCCGCTTGCGGAACCGCGAGCTGGCGCAGCACGGCGCCGACCATGGCGTCGACCAGCTCGGCCGCCCGCAGGTCCGGCGCGGGCACGCCCGCGGCGCGCAGGGCGAGCTCCGGCGCGCGGCGCCAGGCCGCAAGCCAGGCCTCCACCGCGGGCCGGTGGCGGGGGTCGCGGGCGGCGGCGAGCAGCGCCTCGCAGCAGGCGGCGTGGCGGTCGCGATTCGTCTCCAGCTCGCGCTCGTAATGGGCGGCGACGGCGGCGATCCAGGCGGGCAGGTCGAAGGCCTCGGCCTGGAGTCGCAGGGCGAAGGCCTCGGCCCGCGCCGTCTCCTGCGCCACCGCGTAGGCCATGGCGGCGGCGGCGAGGTCGTCGCGTCGCCGGTGCCGGTGGGTGACCGCGCCCAGCGAGACGCCGGCCTCCGCCGCCACCGCGCGGTGGGTCAGGGACTCGAGCCCGCGGCGCCCGATCACGCGCAGCGCCGCCTCCATCTGCGGATCGGCCTCCGCGCTCACGCGCCCCGCTCCCGGCTTGACCGGTGGGCCGCGCAGGCCGTATTCCAGAACAAATGTTCCGTCATGCGAGTCGTTCGTTCCGTTTTCAGCGGGCCGGACGGCCTTTGGAGGGCCGACGATGCCTGTCTACCGTCTCCATCACTTCCCCGAATCCGGGAACAGCTACAAGCTCGCCCTGATGCTCAGCCTCTGCGGCCAGTCGTTCGAGCCGGTCTGGACCGACTTCGCCGCCGGCGTCACCCGCACGCCCGAGTGGCGCGCCACGGTCAACGAGATGGGCGAGATCCCGGTGCTGGAGGAGGACGGCCGCAAGCTGACCCAGACCGCGCCGATCCTGCTGCGCCTCGCCGACCGCTTCGGCCTCTACGGCCCGCAGACGGAGGAGGAGCGCTTCGAGATCCTGCGCTGGCTGTTCTGGGACAATCACAAGCTGACCGGAAACCTCGCCCCCTACCGCTTCCTGCGCGCCTTCGTCGAGGCGCCCGATCCCGCCGACCTGCGCTTCCTGGGCAGGCGGCTGCGCGACGTGCTGGGGGTGCTGGAGGCGCGGCTGGCGGCGAGCCCGTTCCTCGCCCTGCCGCGGGCGACGGTCGCCGACGTCTCCGCCTGCGGCTACGTCATCCATTCGGCGCAGGAGCACGGCTTCGACTGGGCCCGCAGCCACCCGGCGGTGGCCGCCTGGCTGGACCGGATCCGGGCGCTGCCGGGCTGGCGAGCCCCCTACGACCTGCTGCCGGGCCCGCGGATGCCCCTGCTGGACCCCGCCCGGCTGGAGGGCTGAAGTCCCTGGATCCGCAGGGAAAACCCACCCCCCAAAACGCGCGACGACCGCGGACGGCATTCCGCGGTCGTCGGCAGTCGGGGCGGCGCCGCCGGAGAGGCGCCGCGGGTCAGAAGGTGGACGCGAGGTCCTTGGGCGCGTCGCCTAGCGTATCCTCGAGCCGGCGGCGCATCTTGCGCAGGGCCTGGCTCTCGAGCTGGCGGACCCGCTCCTTGGAGAGGCCGAGCTTGCCGCCGAGGCTCTCCAGCGTCTCCGGATCGTCCTCGATCTTGCGGGCCACGATGATCATCCGCTCGCGGTCCGTCAGCGCGGTCATCGCGTCGGCGATCCAGCCGCGGGCGGCCTGCAGGTCATGCTCGCGGCCGACGGTGGCCTCGGGGTTCGGCGAGTCGTCCTCGAGCGTCTCGAGCCACTCGCGCCCCTCGTCGCCGGCCTGCTGGGCGTTGAGCGAGAAGTCGGAGCCGGCCAGCCGGCCCTCCATCATCTCCACGTCCCGCAGGGGGGCGCCCAGGTCCTCGGCGATGCGGCGGCGGATCTCGTCGCCGGACATGTGGTCGCCGAGCGCCTCGGACTCCCGCTCCAGCCGGGCGCGGACCCGGCGCATGTTGAAGAACAGCGACTTCTGGGACGAGGTCGAGCCGGTGCGCACCATCGACCAGTTGCGCATCACGTAGTCCTGGATCGAGGCCTTGATCCACCACACGGCGTAGGTCGAGAAGCGGACCCCGCGGTCGGGATCGAACTTCTCGGCCGCCTTCATCAGGCCCACGCCGGCTTCCTGCGTCAGGTCGGCCATCGGCGCGCCGTAGCGGCGGTATTTCGCGGCCATCGAAACGGCCAGTCTCATGTAGGCGGTGACCAGGCGGTGCAGGGCGGCCTCGTCGCCATGGTCTCGCCAGCGGCGGGCGAGCTCCAGCTCGGTTTCGGCGTCGAGAAGTTCCGCGCTCATCGCGGTCTGGGTGAGTGCGCTCGCGTTCCTGCCGTCGAGTGCCATTTTAATCTCCTGTTGATCGGCCGGCTGTTCGACGCGCCCGGCCTTCGACCTCTCAAGTCGTGTCACCCGTTTACGGCGTCCCTGTGGCGACGGATCACTTGGTTGCGGCCTGGAATGGATTTGGTCCCTGAGAATCGCGGCGCCGGGGTTTCCGCCCTGCGGATCGCGCCCCGCGCCGCGGTCGCTTCGGGGCCCCCGCGCAGAGGGGCGCGCGACGCGCTTGGCGGCCTGCGCGGGCCGGGGCATGCTCCGTCGCGGACCCGGGGAGGATTTCCATGGAACTTTCGATCATCGACCGCAGATATTCGAGCTGGTCGCTGCGCGCCTGGCTGGCGATCGAGCTGGTCGGCGCGCCCTGCACGGTGCGCGCCGCCCCCAAGGGCTCGGAGGCGTTCGCCCGGCTGCGCGAGGACAATTTTCCGGCCCTGACGGTGCCGGTCCTGCGCTTCGACGACGGCGCCATGGCGTGGGAAAGTCTTTCGATCATCGAAGAACTTGCGACGCGTTTCTCAGACGCGGGCTTATGGCCGGAGGCGCCCGCGGCCCGCGCCGCCGCCCGCTCGCTGGCCGGGGAGATGCACGCGGGCTTCCAGGCCCTGCGCGCCGCCTGCCCGATGAACCTGGAGCGGCGCTACGCGGGCTTCGAGCCCTCGGTCGCGGTGCTCGAGGACGTGGCCCGGATCGAGACGCTCTGGACCTGGGCGGCGGAGCGCTTCGGCGGCGAGGGGCCCTGGCTTTTCGGCCCGCGGCCCTGCGCGGCGGACCTGATGTTCGCGCCCGTGATCACGCGGTTCGTGACCTACGGACTGGGGGAGTCGGAGGTCACCGCGCGCCTGCAGGAGACGCTCTACGCCTGGGGGCCGTTCCGGCGCTGGCGGGCGATGGGCGTGGCGGAAAAAAGGCGAATCGAGGAGTACGAGATGGATCTGCCGGAGGCCCGGCGATTCGGTCCCGCCCCCCGCGTCGCCCGGGCCGCCCCGCCGGAGGCGACGGCGGTGAACGCGGCCTGCCCCTATTCGGGCCGCCCGGTCGCGGCGGATTCGCTGGCCGAGATCGAGGGGCGGGTGATCGGCTTCTGCAACCCGTTCTGCCGGGACAAGTCGGTGGCCGACGCCGACGCCTGGCCGAAGCTGGCCCCGCTGCTGGCGTGAGCCGCCCGCGCGCCGGCGGGGGCTGCGCGCCTCCGGCAGCGTTGCCGTTGCGCGCCTCCGGCTGCGTTGCAGATGCGCGCCTCCGGCCGCGTTGCAGATGCGCGCCTCCGGCAACGTTGCAGATGCGCGCCTCCGGCAGCGTTGCCGTTGCGCGCCTCCGGCGCGGCGGGGGCGGGCGAACGGCCCGCCCGCCCACCCCCGTCCGCCCGCCCCCGAGGCCTCAGGCGTCGGGATAGATGACCCGGGTCAGGTAGAGCCCGTCGGGCGGCGCCACGGGCCCGCAGGCGGCGCGGTCGCGGGCCTCGAGCGCCTCCTGCACGCGCTCGGGCGTCCAGGCGCCGGCGCCGACCCGCTCCAGCGTGCCGACCAGGCTGCGCACCTGGTTGTGCAGGAAGCTCCGCGCGCGCAGGTGGAAGGCGACGCCCTCCGCCGTCGCCTCGACCTCCAGCGCGTCCAGGGTCTTCACCGGCGACTTCGCCTGGCAGAGCGTGGAGCGGAAGGTGGTGAAGTCGTGCCGCCCCACCAGCCGCCCCGCCGCCTCGCGCATCGCCGCGAGGTCCAGAGGCCCGGGAACCCGCCAGGCGAGCCCCTTGCTCAGCGTCAGCGGCGCCCGGCGCACGGCGACGCGGTAGGTGTAGCGCCGCTCGACCGCGTCGAAGCGGGCGTGGAAGTCGTCGGCGACCCGCTCGGCCCCGATCACCGCCACCGGCGCGGGCTTGAGGTGCCAGTTCACCGCCTCCGCGAGGCGGAACGGCGCCCAGTCCTTCGCCATGTCGCAATGGCAGACCTGCCCGGTGGCGTGCACGCCGGCGTCGGTGCGCCCGGCGCCGCCGATGCCCGGCGCCTCCGGCTCCAGCCGCCGCAGGGCCGTCTCGATGGCCTCCTGCACCGACGGCTGGTCGGCCTGGCGCTGCCAGCCCGCGAAGGGCCCGCCGTCGTATTCCACCGTGAGCTTGTAGCGAGGCATGCCCGCCTCATGCCCCGCGCCCCCGCCCGACGCAAGCGCCCCCCGGCCCCACGCGCCGCCGGGAGCGCCTGTTCTCCGGAGCCGTCCATCGCGGATGCCGATCAGAGCGACTCGGGGGGAGCGGTCAAGGATCGCGAAGCGACCCGGCGAAGCCGGGCTTGTCCTTGACCGCCCCCCCGAGTCGCTCAGGCATCGGACGCGATGGACGGCTCCGGAGAACAGGCGCGGGCGCTCTTGTTCTTGGGTGAGTCAGGAGCCCGCCGGAGGCTCCGACCTTCGCCGATCCGACGCCCCGCCCCCCGGCCGCGCGACGCAGCCAAGCCCGCCCGCAGGGCGCCTGCAGACCGCCCGCCCCCTCCCGACATCCGCCGATCCGCCCTATATCGACCCGGACACGAGGGGAAAGGGCCGCCAGTCTTGGGCATTTTCGACATCGCCGACGATCTCTCCCGCTGGGTCGAGGACGCGCAGGAGGGCCTCAGCGGCCTGACCGAGCCGACCCTGCGCCTGGGCGTCACCGGCCTGTCGCGGGCCGGCAAGACGGTGTTCATCACCTCGCTGGTCGCGAACCTGCTGGACCGCGGCCGGATGCTGCATCTCGAGGCGCAGGCCGAGGGGCGGATCCTCGCCGCCGCCCTGCGCCCCGGCCCGGACCGCGAGACCCCGCGCTTCGACTTCGAGGGCCACCGCGCCGCCCTGCTGGGGCCCGAACCGCACTGGCCGAGCTCGACGCGCAACGTCTCCACGCTCAGGGTCAGCTTCCGCACCCGGCCTGGCGGCCTGCTGGGAAGCCTCACCGGCCCCGGCGCCCTGCACCTCGACATCACCGACTACCCGGGCGAGTGGCTGCTGGACCTGCCCCTGATGTCCCAGTCCTACGCCGAGTGGTCCGCCAAGGCGCTGGCCGAGGCGGAGGAGCCCGCGCGCGCGCCCCATGCCGGAGAGTGGCTGCGCCTCGCCCACGACCTCGCCGGGAAGCCCTTCGAGGAGACGGACGCCCGCGCCCTCTCCGCCGCCTTCACCGCCTATCTCGACGCCTGCCGCGAGGCGGGGCTGTCGGGCCTCGCCCCCGGCCGCTTCCTGATGCCGGGAGAGCTGGAGGGCTCGCCCGCGCTGGCCTTCGCGCCCCTGCCGCCGGGGCCGCGCAAGGGCCTGCGCAGCGAACTCGACCGACGGTTCGAGGCCTACAAGCGCGCCGTGGTGCGCCCGTTCTTCCGCGACCATTTCGCGAAGATCGACCGGCAGGTGGTGCTGGTGGACCTGCTCTCGGCCCTCGACGCCGGCCCGGCCGCCGTCGAGGACCTGCGCCGGGCGCTGCCGAAGATCCTGGAGGCGTTCCGGCCGGGCGAGCGGTCGTGGCTCGCGCCCCTGCTGGGCCGGCGCATCGACCGGATCCTGTTCGCCGCCACCAAGGCCGACCACATCCACCACACCCAGCACGACCGCCTGACCGCGATCCTGCGCGCCCTGCTGCGCGAGGCCGAGGACCGCGCCGCCTTCAAGGGCGCCAAGACCCGCGCCATGGCCGTCGCGGCGATCCGCGCCACGACCGAGCAGGAGGTGATGCGCGACGGCCGGGCGCTGCCCTGCGTGCGCGGAACCCTGGCCGAGACCGGCCGGGAGGCCGCCCTCTTCCCCGGCGACCTGCCCGAAAGCCCCTCGGAAGTGCTGGAGGCGGCCCGCCACGGGACCGAACGCGGCCACGATCCCGCGCGCGGCTGGCTGGAGGGCGGCTTCCGCGCCATGACCTTCTCCCCCCCGAAGCTGAGCCTGAAGCCCGGCGACGGCCCCCCCCATGTGCGGCTCGATCGCGCCGCCCAGTTCCTGCTGGGAGACAAGCTGTGACCGAGACGCCCCCCCGCCGCGGCCCCCTGCTGATCGAGGACGACGACCCCGCGCTCGCCGCCCCCGCCCCCTCGCCCGAGGAGACGCCCCCCTGGGACGCGCCCCAGGGCGAGGCGATGACCCGCGCGACCTCGATCGCCGCGGCGAAGGGCTCCGGTCCCGGGCCGCTGGGGGTGTTCCTGGCCTCGGCGGGCGGGTTCCTGGGCGTCTTCGTCACCGTCGCCGCCGTCGACTGGGTGCGCGGGCTGATCGAGACGAACCCCGCCGTCGGCCTCGCCGCCGCCGTGCTGGGGATCGTGGCGCTGGGCGCGCTGGTGATGCTGCTGGGGCGCGAGACCTGGGCGCTGATCCGGCTGGGCCGCATCGACGCAGCCCGCACCGAGGCCGAGCGCGCCCTGCGCGAGGCCGACCGCGACCGCGCGGCGGCGGCGGTGGACCGGCTGGCCCGCCTCTACGCCCCGCGCCGGGACCTGGAATGGGCCTCCCAGCGGGTGCGCGAGCGGCGCGCCGAGATGATCGACGCCGAGGGCCTGCTGACGCTGGCCGAGCGGGAGTGGCTGACGCCCCTCGACGCCGAGGCCCGCAGGGTGGCCGAGAAGGCCGCCCGCCAGGTCGCCACCGCCACGGCGCTGGTGCCGATCCCGGCGGCGGACGTGCTGGCGGCGCTGTCGCTGAACCTGCGCATGATCCGCCGCATCGCCGAGATCTACGGCGGGCGCGGCGGCGCGCTGGGCGCCTGGCGGCTGTTCCGCGCGGTGGCCGCCCACCTGGTCGCCACCGGCGCCGTCGCCGCGGGGGACGACCTGCTGGGCCCGGTGCTGGGCGGGGGCGTGCTGGCCAAGCTCTCGCGCCGCTTCGGCGAGGGGCTGGTGAACGGCGCCCTGACCGCCCGCGTGGGCGTGGCGGCGATCGAGGTCTGCCGGCCGCTGCCCTTCGCCGCCCTGCCGGCGCCGAAGGCCCGCAACCTGGTCGCGCGCTCGCTGGGCGACCTCGCCACCGGCGGGCGCAAGCCCGAGACGGCGGAGCGCGGGCCGGGCGCCTGAGGCCCCGCCGCGCGCCGGCGGGCCCACGCGCCCTCTGGAAATCCGGGGCGGAATGCGTCTACCTGCCGACTGGCAGACAAGAACACCAAGGGAGACGCGCGGATGGACGGGGCCGAGAGCGAGAAGGCGACGCCGACGGAGCGCACGGGGCTTCAGACCGTGACCGAGGGCGAGTTCGCCGGCTGGAAGATCCTGCCGCGCGATACGTTCGAGTACAATCACTGCGGCCCGTTCTACTCGCGCCGGCATCCCGACGGCTCGATCGAATGCGCGTTCAAGGTCGACCGGCGGCACCGCAACGGCCTGGGCATGGTGCATGGCGGCGTGCTGATGACCTTCGCCGACCACGCGCTGTTCCACTTCGCCCAGGAGCATCTGCGCGACGCCGCCGGCGCGGTGACGGCGACCTTCAACTCCGAGTTCCTGGGCTCGGCGCGGGAGGGCGACGTGGTGCGGGCGACGGGCGAGGTGACGCGGGCCGGCCGCTCGATCGTCTTCGTGCGGGGCATCCTGACCGCGAACGACGAGCCGTGCCTGGCCTTCTCGGCGGCGCTGAAGAAGGTGGGGCGGAAGGGCTGAGGGCCCCGCCCCGGGCCCGGCTCAGCGCAGGTCCACCCAGACCAGCCGGTGGTCGGAGGAGACGGGGCGGCGGCCGGGCTCGACCCAGGCCGCGCGCGGATCCTCGGGCGCGGGCCAGAACACGCCGGCGCCGGCGACCTCGAGGTCGCGGGTCGGCAGCACGAAATCCACCCGCAGGTTGCCCGGCCCCCGCGCGTCCCGCCAGTCGGCGGTGTCGAGCGCGGGGTCGCCGCGCTGGCCCGCGTTGGCCCCGCCCTGGGCCTGCGCGGCCGCGGCGCCGCCGGGGCTGCGGGGGCGGGGGTCCTGCAGGCGCGGGTGGTCGAGCAGGGCGCCGATCCCCTCGCGCCGGCCGTCGCCGTCCATCGGGTCGGCGTTGAGGTCGCCCAGCACCACCGCCGAGGCGCCCTCGGGCAGCGCGCCGGCGCGGCCGGCGTCGTCGACCATCCAGCCCTCGCCCGAGAGATAGTCGGCCCAGAAGCGGATCTCGTCGTGATTGCGCCGGCCGTTGCGGTCCTCGGGGCCGTCGAAGACCGGCGGGGTCGGGTGGCTCGCCAGCAGGTGCAGGCGGCGGCCGTCGGGCAGGATCGCGGGCAGGTCCCAGTGGGACTTGGAGGAGAGGCGCAGGCGGGCGGGCGCCCCGGCGGGATAGGCCTCGGCCGGCAGCAGCGCGCCCGGCATCGCCGCCCAGGGCAGGCGGCGGAAGGTGCGCGCGGCGGAGACGTCGAGCGGCAGGCGCGAGAGCACCGCCATCCCGTACTGGCCGGCGAAGCGGCCCCAGCCCTGGGCGTCGTCCGGCCCCCGCGCCGCGCCGTCGCCGTCGAGGTCGAGCCCGCTGGGCACGCCGGTGTTGGGCGGGGCCGAGAAGCGGTGCGGGTAGGCGAGGCCGGGGGGGCCGTCCTCGACCCCCGCCTCCAGCAGGTCGGCGAGCGCGGCGAGGGCCAGGCCCTCGGGATCGTGGTCGAGCTCCTGCACCAGCAGCACGTCGGGGCGCACGGTCAGCAGGATGCGCGCGACGGCGAGCGCCTGGTCTTGGCGCTCGGCCACCGCCTTCCAGGCGAGCCCGGCGCCGGCGCGGCTGAGGGAGGCGTTGAAGGTCGCCACCCGGACCGAGCCGGGCGCGGGCGGGGGCGGCCAGTCCTCGGCCGCGGGGGCCGCGGCGGGGGCGGCGGCCAGCGCCGCCGTCAGCAGGGCGGCGCGCAGGCTCATCCCCGGCGGTCCGGCCCGAGCCCGCCGTCGCGGCGCAGGCGGCGCGCGAGCTTCAGGAGCGCCACGCCCCGCAGCGCCATCGCGCCCGGCGCCGCGGCCCAGAGCGTCGCCGACCAGACCAGCGCGAGGGGCGAGATCTCGACCCCCGGCGCCAGCAGCGCCACCGCGAAGCCGCCGACCACCAGCATGGCGAAGAGCGTGCCCGCGGCGGTGACCAGCACCTGCGCGCCCAGCAGGCGCAGCCGCGGGGCGCCGCGGTCGTCGCGCTCGACGTCGAAGGTGGGCAGGTTGACCAGCAGGTTCATCCGCTCGCCCGCCCGCGGCCAGGCGCCGAACCAGATCGCCGCGCCGAAGGCCAGGGTGCAGGCCAGCGCCACGCAGAAGGCGGTGGCGGCGGCGTATTCCACCGCCGGGTCGGGGGCGGGGGCGGAGGCGCGGGTGAAGATGTCGGCCGCCATGCGCACCGGGCTGAAGGGGAAGTCCATCGCCGCGCCGAAGCCCGCGAAGGTGGCCGCCAGCGGCCCCGGCCCGTCGGCGAAGCTGACGCAGGCGGTGGTGGCGAGCAGGGTCAGCGCCGCCAGCGCGAAGCGCAGGCGGTTGATCGGCGGGGCGAAGCGGAAGTCGATCAGCGCCGGCGTGCGGGCCCCGTACTCGACCAGCACGTAGAGGCCGGCGGCGGCCGCGAGCACCAGGCCCGCGGTGCGCGAGTCGCCCCCGCCGGGGGCGGAGGTCAGCAACAGGGCGGGCACGGCCGCGATGGCGGCCGCCAGCACGGCCCGCAGGCCGGCGTCGCGCACCTGTCCGTGGGAGAGGCGGGGCCAGGAGATCCCGCCCGACTCTCCCAGGCGCCCGAAGAGGCGCCTCAGCCGGCGGCGAGCCAGGGCTGCGCCGCGCGGGCGCGCGTCTCGTATGCGTCGATGGACGACGCCTTCTCCATGGTCAGGCCGATGTCGTCGAGGCCTTCCAGCAGGCAGCGCTTGCGGAACGGATCGACCTCGAAGGCGATCTCGCCGCCGTCGGGGCCGTTGATCACCTGGTTCTCCAGGTCGACGGTCAGCACGGCGTTGGCGCCGCGCTGGGCGTCGTCCATCAGCTTGTCGACCTCTTCCTGCGGCAGCACGATCGGGAGGATCCCGTTCTTGAAGCAGTTGTTGAAGAAGATGTCGGCGAAGCTGGGCGCGATCACGCAGCGGATGCCGAAGTCGAGCAGGGCCCAGGGCGCATGTTCGCGCGAGGAGCCGCAGCCGAAGTTCTCGCCGGCGACCAGGATCTGGGCGTTGCGGTAGGCGGGCTTGTTGAGCACGAAGTCGGGGTTCTCGTTCCCGTCGGCGTCGTAGCGCATCTCGTCGAAGAGGCCCTTGCCCAGGCCGGTGCGCTTGATGGTCTTCAGGTACTGCTTGGGGATGATCATGTCGGTGTCGACATTGACGATCGGCAGGGGCGCGGCGACGCCCTCGAGTTTCGTGAACTTGTCCATCGGCTGGCGCTCCTCGTACGGCTGCCTTCGGGTAGCGCAAGGGGGGGCGGGAGGCAAGCGGGAGGCGGACGCCGCTGGCCTATGCGCGCCATTCGGCCGATGGTGGGGCAGGCAGTCGCGTCAACAGGGGGATCGGCGTATGGCACGGAAACGGACGGTGGGCACGGAGGCGGGCGAGACGCTGATCGGCGACGACGATCTGCGCAACCTGATCCTGGGCCTGGGCGGCGGCGACACGCTGCACGGCGGCTCGCGCCGGGACAAGCTCGAGGGCGGCTTCGGGCGCGACCTTCTGCAGGGCTACAAGGCGGACGACCGGCTGGAGGGGGGGCCGGGCGTCGACACCGCCTACGGCTATCGCGGCGACGACGTCGCCTGGGGCGGGAACGGGACCGACTTCCTGTTCGGCGGCCTGGGCCGCGACGTGCTCGCCGGCGGGCGGCGCGACGACTTTCTCTACGGCGAGCAGGGCGGCGACGGCCTGTTCGGCGGGCGCGGCGACGACCGGCTGTTCGGCGGCCGCGGCGACGACGGCCTGTGGGGCGGCGAGGGCGACGACCGGCTGGTGGTCGAGGCCGGCAGCTACGACGACCTGATCGGAGGCGAGGGTGCTGACGTGTTCGTGATCCGCGGCGTCGGCCAGGGCGGCCAGCGCGTCGCGGCCGAGACCACGGTCCGGGACTTCGCCGCCGAGGAGGACGTCCTGCGCATCGGCGGCCGGGACGGGCCCGCGGTCGAGCGCATCGTCGTCGAGCGGGTCGCGCTCGGCCGCGACGGGCTGGAGGACGACGTCCGCCTGCGGCTCTTCGCCGACGGCTCGGCCAACGGGACGGCGGCGGATCTCGACCTGCTGATCCGCAATCTCGACGCCGAGACGCTCGTCGCCCGCCTGGACGATCTGCTGAGGCTGGGGGGCGCCGCCGCGGAGGCGGAGATCGACCTCTCGCTGCTCTAGCGGCCGCGGGGCGGAGCCCGAAACGCGAACGCCCCCGCCCGGTCTCCCGGGCGGGGGCGCTTTCAGACGCTGCGAGGCGCGATCAGGCGAGCGAGCCGTCGATGCCCTTGCAGGCCTCGACCAGGCCCTTCACGGCCTCGATCGACTTGTCGAGCATCGCCTTCTCGGACTTGTCGAGCTCGATCTCCACGATCTTCTCGATGCCCTTGGCGCCGATCACGGTGGGCACGCCCACATACATGTCGTCGAGCCCGTAGGCGCCGTCCACGTTCGCCGCGCAGGGCAGGACGCGCTTCTGGTCCTTGAGGTAGCTCTCGGCCATGGCGATGGCGGAGGCGGCGGGGGCGTAGAAGGCCGAGCCGGTCTTCAGCAGGCCGACGATCTCGGCGCCGCCGTCGCGGGTGCGCTGCACGATGGCGTCCAGCTTCTCCTGCGTGGTCCAGCCCATCTTCACCAGGTCGGGCAGCGGGATGCCGCCGACGGTGGAGTAACGGGTCAGCGGCACCATGGTGTCGCCGTGGCCGCCCAGCACGAAGGCGGTGACGTCCTTCACGGACACCCCGAACTCCTCGGCCAGGAAGTAGCGGAAGCGCGCGGAGTCGAGCACGCCGGCCATGCCGACGACCTTCTCCTTGGGCAGGCCCGAGAACTTCTGCAGCGCCCAGACCATCGCGTCGAGCGGGTTGGTGATGCAGATCACGAAGGCGTTCGGCGCGTTCGCCGCGATGCCCTCGCCCACGGACTTCATGACCTTGAGGTTGATGCCCAGCAGGTCGTCGCGCGACATGCCCGGCTTGCGCGGCACGCCGGCGGTGACGATGCACACGTCCGCGCCCGCGATGGCGGCGTAGTCGTTGGCGCCGGTCAGGGCGCTGTCGAAGCCGTCGACCGGCGAGCTCTCGGCGATGTCGAGCGCCTTGCCCTGCGGCGTGCCCTCGGCGATGTCGAAGAGGACGACGTCCCCCAGTTCCTTCAGCCCGACGAGGTGGGCGAGGGTGCCGCCGATCTGGCCGGCGCCGATCAGGGCGATCTTGGGTCTGGACATCTTGCGATCTCTCCCGCGAATGGTGTCATCCGGGGCTCGGGGCTACTCCGTTCCGGGCGCTGCCGCAAGCGCGAACGAAACTTGCGCGGCGCGGGCGCGGGCCGGCCGCCGCCGGCGCCGGCCGATTTCACGCCCCGCCTCAGCGGTTTCACGCGAAAGGATCCCCATGACCGTCGACCCGTTCGATCCGCTTTTCCTCGCCGCCGCTGCGCCTGCGGTGCTGGTGGCGGGGATCTCGAAGGGCGGATTCGGGGGCGGGGCGGGCTTCGCGGCGACCCCGATCATGGCGCTGGTCCTGCCGCCGGAAGTCGCCGTGGGGGTGATGCTGCCGCTGCTGTGCGTGATGGACCTGACGGGGCTGCGCGCCTACCGGGGCCGGTGGAGCTGGCCCGACGCGCGCGCGCTGATGGCCGGCGCCGTGCCCGGGATCGCGCTGGGGGCGGCGGTCGTGACGCTGATTCCCACCGACGGGCTGCGCCTGCTGATCGGGCTGATCGCGCTGGGGTTCCTCGCCTTCCAGCTCGCCCGGGCGCGGGGCTGGATGGCGGGCGGCGGCGGGCGGCCCTATTCCGGCGCGCGGGGCGGCTTCTGGGGGGCGGTCTGCGGCTTCACCAGCTTCGCCAGCCACGCCGGCGGGCCGCCGGCGGCGATCTACCTGCTGGGCCGGGGGCTGGAGAAGACCACCTACCAGGCGACCACGGTGATCCTGTTCTGGTGGGTCAACATCGTGAAGCTGGGGCCCTACTGGGCGGTGGGCCTGTTCGGCCAGGGCCAGCCGATGGCGGCGCTGGCGCTGGCCCCGCTGGCGGTGCTGGGCTTCCTCGCCGGGGTCTGGGCCCATACCCACGTGCCGGAGCGGTGGTATTTCCGGGTGCTCTACGCCCTGCTGGCGATCACCGGGACCAAGCTGGTCTTCGACGGCGCGACCGGCCTGCTGGGCTGAGCGGCCGGGAGCGGAGATCGGGGGGCCGGATGCGGACGGCCCCCCGCCCCTTCCGACCGGATGGCATGGACGGAAGGGGACGCCCGGGGTCCGGAGCGAGGAATCGGACCCCGGGCGAGGCGACCGGCCCGGGTCAGGACGCCGGGACGATCACCGTGTCGATCACGTGGATCACGCCGTTCGAGGCCTCGATGTCGGCCATGGTCACGGTCGCGCCGTTCACCCTCACCGCGTCGCCCTCGATGGCGATGGTCACGTCGTCGCCCGAGACGGTGGTCGCCGTCATCCCGTCGGAGAGGTCGGAGGACATCACCGCCGCCGGGATCACGTGGTAGGTCAGCACCGCGGTCAGCGCCTCGGGGTCGGCGAGCAGGTCTTCGAGGACGCCCTCGGGCAGGGCCTCGAAGGCGGCGTCGGTGGGGGCGAAGACGGTGAACGGACCCTCGCCCGACAGGGTCTCGACGAGGCCCGCCTCCTGCACGGCGGCGACGAGGGTGGTGAAGTTCCCGTTCTCCTGGGCGATCTCGACGATGGTCTTCTTGGCGGCGTGGGAGTCGGCCCAGGCGGCGGTGGCGGCGACGCCGGCCAGGGCGGCGGCGGCCAGCGCCAGGGAAGTGCGGGCGGCGGGAAGGGTGCGGAACATGGGGGGCTCCTTTCGCTTGCGTCCGGGACGCCGTCATCGACGTCTCGGATCCCTCTACGAAGCCCCAAGCCCATGGGATCACGACGTAAAAATTCGCGTGAGGCTCTTGTCCCGCCGCTGCCGAAGACTAGCGCGCGCCCGCCGTGGCGCGGGACGGCGGGGCGTCAGCCCTCGCGCACGAAGACGCGATTGGGTTTGACCCGGCCGCCTTCCCAGACGCCCACCGCGACGGCCTCGCCCCCGCGCGAGGCCCAGCAGGGCGCTCCCCAGGCCAGGCCCTCGGGGGCATGGACGGCGGCGCCGAGGCGGCCCTGGCGCAGGTCGGCGACGGCCTGTTCGCTCACCCGCACCTCGGGCAGGTCGGCGAGGCCGATCTCGAGCGGCGCGAGGGGCGCCGTCTCGGGCGCGTCGCGGAGCGAGTCCAGGTCCGCGAAGGCGATCTTCGCGTCCTCGACCCGGAACGGGCCCGCGAAGGTGCGGCGCAGGGCGGCCACGTGCCCGTGGCATCCCAGCGCCTCGCCAAGGTCGCGGGCGATGGAGCGGACGTAGCCGCCCTTGCCGCAGACCATCTCCAGCTCGGCATGGTCGGGGTCGGGGCGGGCGACCAGCTCCAGGCGCGAGACATGCAGCGGCCGGGCGGCCAGCTCCATGGTCTCGCCGTCGCGGGCGATGTCGTAGGCGCGCTCGCCGTCGACCTTCACGGCCGAGAACTGGGGGGGGACCTGCTGGATGTCGCCGCGGAAGGGCGCGAGCGCGGCGCGGATCTCGTCGTCGGTGGGGCGGAGGTCGGAGGTCTGGACCACCGGCCCCTCGCGGTCGTCGGTGGTGGTGCGCTGGCCGAGGCGGACGGTGAAGCGGTAGCCCTTCTCGCTGTCGGTCACGAAGGGCACGGTCTTGGTCGCCTCGCCGAAGGCCACGGCGAGGACGCCGGTCGCCAGCGGGTCGAGCGTGCCCGCGTGGCCCGCCTTCTTCGCCTGCAGCGCCCAGCGGGCCTTGGAGACCACCTCGGTCGAGCCCACGCCCAGCGGCTTGTCGATGATCAGCCAGCCGTGGACGTCGCGGCCGTTCCTGCGCCGGCCCATGGCTCAGCGCGCCTCGCCGTCGTCGTCCTCGGGCGCGTCGTCCTCGTCGAGGTCGCGCTTCACCCGGTCGTCGGCGAGCAGGCGGCGCGTCTCGTCCATGCGGTCGAAGCTGCGGTCGAGGCGGAAGCGCAGGTCGGGGGAGAACTTCAGCTTCACCTCGCGGGTCACCGCGCGGCGCAGCTCCTGCCGGTTGCGGTCCAGGAGCGCCACCACCTCGTCCTCGCCGGCGCCGCCCAGCGGCATCACGAAGATCTCCGCATGGCGCAGGTCGGGGGACATCCGGGCCTCGGAGACCGTGATCGAGAAGCGCTCGAGGTCGGGGTCGTGCAGGTCGCCGCGCATCAGCACGTCGGAGACGGCCCGGCGAACGAGCTCGCCGACCTTCAACTGGCGCTGGGAGGGGCCGCGGCCTTCGCCGTGCCGGGAGCGGTGCATGACAGTCTCCTGCGGAAAGAGGGCCGCGTCATAACGCCGACGGGGGGGCGGCGCAATGATTAGAGGGCGGCGGGGTCGGTCCCGTCCACCTCCACGTCCGCCCGCGACGATCCGGCCAGCACCCGCCGGGCGTTGGGCAGGTCCACCGCGTCGAGCTTGCGCGCGATGGCCTCGGGCGGGAAATCCAGGTCCTGCCAGCGGCGGGTCAGTCTTTCGCGCAGGGTCTCGATGGGGCAGGTCAGCAGGGCGCGGACGTCGAAGCGCGGCGCGATGGCGTCCCACGGCGCCTCGTCGAGCAGCAGCCAGTTGCCCTCGACCACGATCACCCGGGTCTGGGCCGGCACGATGCGGGCGCCGGCGCGGGAGATCTCCAGCGTGCGGTCGAAGAGGGGGACGGCGACCTCCTGCATCGGTTGCAGCCGGTCGAGCAGCGCGGCGAGGCCGGCGACGTCGAAGGTCTCCGGCGCGCCCTTCATCGCCAGCAGGCCGCGCTCGCGCAGCACGGCGTCGTCGTAGTGGAACCCGTCCATCGGCACCGCCTGGGCGGGCTGGCCGAGGGTCGTGACCCGAGCCGCGACCGCCTCCGCCGCCGTGGATTTTCCCGCGCCCGGCGGGCCCGCCAGCGCGGCCAGCAGGCGCCGGCCAGGGGGCAGCGCCGCGGCGCGGGCGGCGAGGTCGTCGGCGAAAGCGGCGAGGTCGAGCATCGGCGTCTCCTTTCCCGCCGGGGTAGCGCGGCGGGGAGGGTCGGTCCAGCCTCAGGCCCGCTGCAGCACCTCGACCGAGAGCACGGTGGGCAGGTGGCGCACCGGCTCGTCCCAGGTCTCGCCCTCGTCGGCGGAGATGAAGATCGAGCCGCTGTTGGTGCCGAAATAGACCCCCGCCGGCGCGTGGCGATCCACCGCCATCGCCTGGCGCAGGACGGTGAAATGGCAGGCCTGCTGGGGGAGGCCGTCGCGCCGCGCCTCCCAGCTCGCCCCCCCGTCGCGGGAGCGCCAGACCGCGGCCGCGGCCTCGGGCGGGAAGCGGCCGATGCTGTCGCCGTTCAGGGGCAGGGTCCACAGGGTCTGCGGGTCGCGGGGGTGCACCGCGACCGGGAAGCCGAAGGTGGAGGGCAGGCCCGCGCCGATCTCGTGCCAGCTTCGCCCGCCGTCCGACGAGCGGAACACGCCGTGGTGGTTCTGCTGGTAGAGCAGGTCCTCCCCCGCGGGACCCGGGGCGCGGACCATGTTGTGCACGCAGTGGCCGACCTCGGCGGGGTCGTGCCCGTGGCCGTCGTCGTCACGGTGGGGCTCGGCGTTGTCGCGGCGGTTGCGCCGCTCCCACGTGGCGCCCGCGTCCTCGGTCGCGAAGACGCCGGCGGCCGAGATGCCCAGCCACAGGCGCGCGGGGTCGGCGGGGGCGGGGACGATGGTGTGCAGGGTCAGGCCGGCGCCCCCCGGCTGCCAGCTGTCGCGGGAGGGGTGGTCGGAGAGGCCCTGCACCTTCTCCCAGCGCTCGCCCCCGTCGCGGCTGGCGAAGAGCGTGGCGGGCTTGGCCCCGGCGTAGAGCGTGCCGTCGGCCGCGAGCGCCAGCGACCACAGCGCCTCGATCTCGCCGGTGAAGGGCGCGGGCGGGTTCGGGTCGCGGCCCACATAGGCGCGGACCTCGGGGTCGTTGGCCAGCATCTCGTCGAACTGGCCGTTGGCGAAGAGGCTGAGCGTCCAGCTCTCGCCCCCGTCGGTCGAGCGCCAGACGCCGGCGCCGGGCCACTCGCCCCCGCCGCAGGCCCACAGGCGGCCGGTGGCGGGGTCGCCGATCACGTGGTTGATCGGCCAGCCGTCGCAGAACGGGCCGCGCACCGTCCAGCGGCGGCGGGCGGGGTCGCCCTCGATCAGGAACACGCCCTTGGTGGTTCCCGCCAGCACCGTCGTCTCGCCCGCCATGGTTCCTGCCGCTCCCGTCGGCTGCCGTTGCGTCGGTCCGGATGCTGAGCCGATTCGCATGGCGGAATCCAGCCGGAGGCGGCAGGCGCTGGACCGGGATTCGGCGCGGGCCTAGGCTGGCGGCGAACCAGGGGGGAGCCATGACGCGCGCAGCCGAGATCCGACCCGCCGACGCGACCTATCGCGGCGACGTCACCTGTCCCGAGCGGTGGTCCACCTGGGTCCCGCGCCGGGGCGACGTGCTGGTCTGCACGCCGCCGAAATGCGGGACCACCTGGACCCAGACCATCGTCGCCATGCTGCTGGCGGGGAAGGCGGAGCTGACGGACCGGATCGGGGCGATCAGCCCCTGGGTCGACTCGGCGCTGGGCGACCCGGAGGCGGTGCGCGCGCAGCTGGCCGCGCAGACCGGGCGGCGCGTGGTGAAGACCCACACCCCCGCCGACGGCTTTCCGGTGTGGGAGGGGGTGACGGTGATCGCGGTCTACCGCCACCCGCTGGACGTCTTCGTCTCGCTGCGCTCCCACGTCGCCAACCGGGCCACGGCGGGGGCCTTCCACCGGCTGCGGCGGCCGCTGGACGAGGCGCTGGCGGGGTATCTGGAGGATCCGGCGGAGCTCGACGCCTTCGACGAGGACACCCTGGACACGGTGACCCGGCACTATCGCGAGACGGCGCTGTCGGGGCGCCTGCCGGACCTGCTGGCGATGCATTACGCCGACATGGTCGCCGACCACCGCGGGGCGGTGGTGCGGCTGGCGAAGGCGATCGGGGTCGAGGCGGCGCCGGCGCTGGTCGACGCCATCGTCGCGGCGACGGCCTTCGAGGCCATGCGCGCGCAGGCCGACCGCTATGTCCCCGAGCCCGGCACGGGCTTCTGGTTCGACGACGCCGGCTTCTTCGCCAAGGGCGGCGCCGGGCGCTGGCGGGAGACGGTGCCGCAGGCGGCGCTGCCCCGCTACGCCGAGCGGATGGCGGAGCTGGTCCCCGACCCGGAGGCCCGGCGCTGGCTGGAAGAGGGCGGGCCGCGGGGCTGATCGCGCCCCGCGGCCCGCCCTCCGGGCTGCGCCGGGGAGATGCCGGAGCGAGGCCGGACGAGGCCGGCGCCGTCGGCGGCGCGCCGACCCTGCCTCGGACGGTGACGCCGACCCTGCCTCCGACGGTGATTCTGACGCCGGCGCGGTCGCCGGCAGGGGCGCGGGCGCGGCGTCGGCCGAGGGCTTGCGCGCGGCGCCGGGCGGCCCCCCGGCCGGTGGGCCGGGGGTGTTCGAGGCCCCCGCGGGCGCCCGCCCGGACCGGCGGAAGGGGTCAGGCGGCGCGGCGGGGGGCGGCGTCGAGGGTGAAGGCGTCGACCAGGGCGTTCAGGGCGCGGGCCTCGGCGGCCAGCGCGCCGGCGCGGGCGGCGCCGTCCTCGGCGGTCTGGGCGTTGCGCTGGGTGGCGTCGTCGAGGCCGCTGATCGTCGTGCCGATCTCGGTCACCGCCGTCGCCTGCTCGGCGCTCGCCGAGGAGATGCCGGCGATGTCGGCGACGATGGCCGAGATCGACTGCTCGATCTGCGCCAGCGCGTCGCCGGTCTCGCGCACCAGGCGGGCGCCGTGGTCGACATGGCCCGCGCTCTCGCCGATCAGGGCCGAAATGTCGCGCGCCGCATCCGCGCTGCGCTGGGCGAGCGTGCGGACCTCGGAGGCGACGACGGCGAAGCCCTTGCCGGCCTCGCCGGCCCGGGCCGCCTCGACGGCGGCGTTCAGGGCCAGCAGGTTGGTCTGGAAGGCGATCGAGTCGATCACCGCGTTGATCTCGGAGATCCGGCCGGCGCTGTCCTCGATCCGGCCCATCGCCTCGACCGCGTCGCGCACCACCACGCCGCCGCGGTCGGCGCGCTGGGCGGCCTCGCGCACGCCGGCGTCGGCGTGGCGCGCGCTGTCGGCGGAGCTGCGGATGGTGGCCGAGATCTGCTCCACCGTCGCCGCCGTCTCCTCCAGCGAAGCGGCCTGGCGGGAGGTCCGCTCGCCGAGATCGCGGGAGGCGGCGGAGAAGCCCTCGGTCGCCGAGACGATCTCGGCGCTGGCGGCCTTGATGCGCCGCACCAGGTCGGAGAGCCGCATGAGCGTGTCGTCGAAGGCCTCGCGCAGGGCCGCGAACTCGCCGTCGACCTCCGCGCCCATGCGGGCGCCGAGATCGCCGGCGGCGAGCTGGTCGAGCGCCCTGCCGATCGCCTCGATCACCCGATTCGTGCGGGCCTGGGCGGCGCGGGCGGCCTCGGCCTCCTCCTGCGTGCGGCGGGCGTCGCGGCGCGAGGTCTCGCGCAGCTCGGCCTCCCGCGTCTCCGCCTCGCGGCGCAGACGCTCCTGCAGGCGGTCGAAGGCGCGGGCGATGTCGCCGATCTCGTCGGCGCGCTCGCGCCCGCGCATGTCGGCGGGGCGGCCGTCGGCCACGTCGGAGAGCGCCGAGGCGGTGTCGCTCAGCGGGCGGCTGACCGCGGCGGCGAGGCGGCGGGTCATCACGGTCATCGCCGCGATCCCCAGCACGACCGAGACCGCCACCCCCGCCATGCGCGCGGTGGCCGCGAAGCCCGCCGCCTCGTCCGCGGCCGACGCCTCGGCGCGGGCGGCGCCGGTCAGCGCGCGGAAGGCGGGCGCGGCGCCGGCCAGCGTCTCCGACATCCGGACCTGCAGGCCGGCGGAAGCGGCCCGCACCTCGGCGAAGCGGTGGAAGTCGGCCCGGTAGGCGGCGAGCAGGTCCAGGATCCCGTCCCGCGCGGCGGGAGAGGCGAACAGCGACGAGGGGAAGGCCGCGAACTCTCCGATCCGGGCGTCGAGGCGGGCGACGTATTCGGGGTCGCTGCGCAGCATGAAGTCCTTCTCGTGCCGGCGCATCATCAGCATCTTGGCGGTCAGCTCGGGCGAGCCGATCTCCTCCAGCCGGGTCTCGGCGGCGTGGACCGAGGCGCGCAACGCCCCCTCCAGCCCCGCGGTTTCGTCGTAGCCGAGGCTGCGTTCGGCCGCGACCAGCTCGTCGAAGAGGGCGCGGTGACGCTCGAGCGCCTGGGCGATGGCGGCGGCCTCGGGCGCGGCCCCGCCCTGGGCGAGCTCGGCCACGGCGGCGTCGGCGCGGCTCATCTCGGCCCGGTAGTCGGCCTCGATCGCGTCGGAGGGGGCGGCGGCGAAGCGCAGCGTCGCCTCGGCGGCGCCGAGGAATCCGAGCTGGGCCATGTCGGCGGCGTGCAGCCGGCGCTGCGCCTCCGCCTGGCGGTCGCGGGCCGCGCCCTCGAACACCGAGGCCGCGACGATGGTCACGGCGATCGCGGCAAGGATCGCCACGGCGGCGGGGGTCAGGCGCAGGATGCGGGCCCGGATGGTCATGCGCGGCGGTCTCCCGGAAACGGCAGGGGCGGGCGGGCGTCGGAACGGCCGGACCCTGCGCCGGGGAAGGTTTATGGCCCGTAAATCCCGGGCGCCGGCGCGGCCCGGAACGCGAAACGGCCGGGGCTTTCGCCCCGGCCGTTCCGGTTTCCCGATCCAGCGCGGTCCCGTTACAGGGTGCGCTCCACCTCCTGGGTGGTGAAGATCTCGATGACGTCGCCTTCGCGGATGTCCTCGTAGTTCTGGAAGGCCATGCCGCACTCCTGGCCGGAGCGAACCTCGTTCACCTCGTCCTTGAAGCGCTTCAGCGTCTTCAGCTTGCCCTCGTGGATCACCACGTCGTCGCGCAGCAGGCGGACGCCCGCCGACTTGCGCGCCACGCCCTCGGTGACCTCGCAGCCCGCGACCTTGCCCACGCCGGTGACCTTGAAGACCTCCTTGATCTTCGCGTAGCCGATGAAGGTCTCGCGGACCTCCGGCTTGAGAAGACCCTGGGCGGCCATCTTCACGTCGTCCACCAGGTCGTAGATCACCGAGTAGTACCGGATCTCCACGCCCTTCTGGTTGGCGGCTTCGCGGGCCGGCGCGTTGGCGCGGACGTTGAAGCCGATCACCGGCATGTTCGACGCCTCGGCCAGGCCCACGTCGGTCTCGGTGATCGCGCCGACGCCGGAGTGGACCACGCGGACGCGGACGTCCTCGTTGCCGATCTTCTCCAGCGCCTGGACGATCGCCTCGGCGGAGCCCTGCACGTCGGCCTTCACCAGCACCGGCAGCTCGGCCACGTTCTCGTCGGCCTTGGCCTGGGCCAGCAGCTGATCGAGCGTGCCGCGGGCGCCGGCGGCGGCCTGCTTCTCCTTGGCCTTGCGCTGGCGGTAGTCGGCGATCTCGCGGGCCTTGCCCTCGGACTCGACCACGTTCAGCACGTCGCCGGCGGCCGGCGTGCCCTGGAGACCCAGGACCTCGACCGGAACCGAGGGACCTGCCTCGTCGACGCGCTCGCCCTGGTCGTTGATCAGGGCGCGCACGCGGCCCCACTGCTCGCCGACCACGAAGATGTCGCCGCGCTTCAGGGTGCCGCGCTGGACCAGCACGGTGGCCACGGGGCCGCGGCCGGTGTCGAGCTTGGCCTCGATCACGGCGCCCTCGGCCTCGCGCTCGGGGTTGGCCTTCAGCTCGAGGATCTCGGCCTGCAGGGCCACGGCCTCGAGCAGGGTGTCGAGACCCATGCCGGTCTTGGCCGAGACCTCGACGTCCTGCACGTCGCCGGACATCTCCTCGACCACGATCTCATGCTGCAGCAGGTCGGTGCGCACCTTCTGGGGGTTCGCGTCCGGCTTGTCGCACTTGTTGATCGCCACGATGATCGGCACGTTCGCCGCCTTCGCGTGGTGGATCGCCTCGATCGTCTGGGGCATCACCGCGTCGTCCGCCGCGACCACCAGGATCACGATGTCCGTCACCTGCGCGCCGCGGGCGCGCATCGAGGTGAAGGCGGCGTGGCCCGGCGTGTCGAGGAAGGTCACCGGCGCGCCCGAGTCCGTCGTCACCTGGTAGGCGCCGATGTGCTGGGTGATGCCGCCGGCCTCGCCGGAGACGACGTTGGCCTTGCGGATCGCGTCCAGCAGCGAGGTCTTGCCGTGGTCGACGTGGCCCATGATCGTCACCACCGGGGCGCGCGGCTTCAGCTCGCCCTCGGAGTCGACGGTGGTGGAGATCGCGTCCTCGACGTCCGAGTCGGAGACGCGCACGACCGTGTGGCCGAACTCCTCGACCACGAGGGCCGCGGTGTCCGCGTCGAGCGTGTCGTTGATGGTGACCATCATGCCCGACTTGAACAGCATCTTGACCACGTCCGCGGCGCGTTCGGCCATGCGGTTGGCGAGCTCCTGCACCGTGATCGCGTCAGGCACGTTCACGTCGCGCATGACCTTTTCACGCTCGGGCCCGCGGCCGCCCATCTGGCGCTTCTGACGCTCCTGCTTGCGGCGCATGGCGGCGAGCGAGCGCTGGCGCCCGCCCTCGTCGCCCGAGGTCGCCGAAGAGATGGTCAGCTTGCCGGAGCGCCGACGCTCGTCGGCGCCGCGGCCGCGGCTGGGCTTCTTGTCGTCGGCAGGCGCCGCGCGACGCGGCGGCGGCGTGCCGCGCATGGTGCGGTCCTTGCCCTCGCCCTCGGCAGGGGGGGCGGAGGCCGGATCGGGCGCGGCGATGCGGGCGGCTTCGCGCTCCGCCTTGGCGCGCTCGCGCTCCTTCTTGTCGGCGTCGGCCTTCTTGCGGGCTTCCTCCTCGGCGGCGAGCCGCTCGGACTCCTCGCGCTCGCGGCGGATCTGCTCCTCGGCCTCCTTGCGCTCGCGCTCTTCCTTCTCTTTCAGAAGGCGCTGGCGCTCGGCCTCGCGTTCCTTGGCCTCGGCTTCTTCCTTGGCGCGGCGGGCGCCTTCGTTCTGCTTGGCTGCCTCGAGCGCCTTCTTGCGGCGCTCATATTCCTCGGGCGACAGGCTTTTCAGCACGTTGCCCTTGCCCTGACGGCGCTGGGGCTTCGCGTCGGAGCCCGCCGCGCGCTGGGCGGCCGCGGCCGCGGGGGCCTCGGCGCCGCCGGTCGGGCGCACGGAGCCGGAGCCCCCGCGCAGGCCCGAGGCCACGGAGGGCCGGGGCGCGGCCGCGCCGCCGGAAGCCGGCGAAGCGGGGGCGGCGGCCGCAGGCGCGGCCTCGCCCGGCTTCGTCAGCTTCTTGCTGCGCTTGGTCTCCACCACGACCGACTTCGTCCGGCCATGGCTGAAGCTCTGCCGCACGCGCCCGGGGCCTTCGCCGCCGGGACGCGATCGGGTCTTCATGCCGCCGGATTTGTCGTTGCCGTCCATTCTGTCGTCCATCAACGTCCTGTTCGCCTTCGCGCCAAGCTGATCGCCGGACCTGGTCTCGGCGCCCGGCTGCGTTTCGCGGCGGGGTCCGGGACCCCTCCACGGCCATCAGGGCCCCGCCGGACGGCGGCGCCCCTCTCGTTCTTCCGCGGCGCCGGTCAGGCCGGCCCCGCCTTGGGGTCGATTTCCCGGCGACCCTCTGCCGGAGAAGCGATTCTCCCGGCAGGGTCGTCGCCGGTCTGGCGATCCTCACCCCCGCTTCCGGCCGGGTCCGGGTCCGGCCCGGCGTCGCCCCAGGGGGGAAGCGCGGTGGGCCGGAAGCCCGCCAGCCGCTCCGCCTCCCGGAGGAAACGGTCCGCGGCTCCGCCGGCGTCAAGCGCGGCGTGTATCACATAGTCCCGCCCGAAGGCCAATCCCAGTTCTTCGCTGGAAAGGACATTCACCACGGAAGATCCCCGGGCCAGCGGGCGAAGCTTGCCCAGGCCCTGGTCCGAGCCGTCGCGCGCATGGAGCAGCGCGGCCGTCGGACCCTGCTTGAGGCGAGCCTTTACCTTCTCGAACCCCGTCACCGCAAGCCCCGCCTTCCTGGCGAGGCCCAGCGAATCGACCGCGCGGCGCGCCAGCAACGATTCGAGGAGCTCCTCGAGCCCCTCGGGAACCGTCACCTGCGTCCGCGCCGCCCGCGAGAAGGCCCGCTTCTTCACCGCGGTGCGCAGCGAGTCGCGGTCCGAACTCAGCCAGACGCCCCGGCCGGGGAGCTTTTCGGCGAGATCGGGAACGATCTCGCCGTCGGGCCCCACCACGAAGCGGATCAGCCCGAAGGTCGATCCGCTCTCACCGGTGACGATGCA
Source organism: Albimonas pacifica (assembly GCF_900113695.1). Taxonomy (GTDB): domain Bacteria; phylum Pseudomonadota; class Alphaproteobacteria; order Rhodobacterales; family Rhodobacteraceae; genus Albimonas; species Albimonas pacifica. The sequence goes on from NZ_FOQH01000010.1 coordinate 169,747, forward strand.
GCGCCGCTCGGGACCGGTTTCGCGGTCCTTGCGTCGTCCGCCTCGGGTCATGATCGCGCCCTCCGTGCCGGGAGCCGCGATCAGGCCTCGGCCTCCGCCTCGGCCGCGTCGCCCTCTTCGGCGGCGGCGAGGTCCTCCTCGGTGACCCAGCCGAGGCCGAGCCGCGCACGCATGACCATGGCCTGCGCTTCCTCGAGGCTGACGTCGAAGGGCTCGAGCACGCCGTCGTCCTTCTGGCGCTTGCCGTCCACGACGGTCCAGCCGCCGGCAAGCTCCCAGTCCGCGCAGGTGGCGAAATCCTCGAGCGTGAGGACGCCGTCCTGCGCCAGCGCCAGGATCATCTGGGGCGTGAGCCCCTCGAATTCAACCAGGTCGTCCTTCACGCCCAGCTCGCGCGCCTTCTCCAGCGCCTGCTGGTTGAGCTCCTCGAGGCTCTCGCGGGCGCGGGCCTGGAGCTCCTCGGCGGTCTCCTCGTCCACGCCCTCGATGGACAGAAGCTCGTCCATCTCGACGTAGGCGACTTCCTCGAGGGTGGTGAAACCCTCGGAGACCAGCAGCTGGGCGACGAATTCGTCGACGTTCATGGTCTCCATGAACAGGTTGGTGCGCTCGGCGAACTCGGCCTGGCGGCGGGCGGATTCCTCCTCCTCCGTCAGGATGTCGATGTCCCAGCCGGTGAGCTGGCTGGCGAGGCGCACGTTCTGGCCGCGGCGGCCGATGGCGAGCGACAGCTGCTCGTCGGGCACCACCACCTCGATGCGGCGCGCGTCCTCGTCGAGCACGACCTTGGCCACCTCGGCGGGCTGCAGGGCGTTGACGATGAAGGTCGCCGGGTCCTCGGACCACGGGATGATGTCGATCTTCTCGCCCGAGAGCTCGGAGACCACGGCCTGCACGCGCGAGCCCCTCATGCCGACGCAGGCGCCGACGGGGTCGATGGAGCTGTCGTGCGAGATCACGCCGATCTTGGCGCGCGAGCCGGGGTCGCGGGCCACGGCCTTCACCTCGATCACGCCGTCGTAGATCTCCGGCACTTCCATCTTGAAGAGCTCGGACATGAACTCGGGCGCGGTGCGCGAGAGGAAGATCTGCGGGCCGCGGGTCTCGGCGCGGACGTCGCGGATGAAGGCGCGGATGCGGTCGCCGTTGCGGTACATCTCGCGCGGGATCAGCTGGTCGCGACGGATCACGCCCTCGCCCCGGCCGAGGTCGACGATGACGTTGCCGTATTCGACCCGCTTCACCACGCCGTTGATGATCGTGCCGACGCGGTCCTTGAACTCGTCGTACTGGCGCTCGCGCTCGGCCTCGCGGACCTTCTGCACGATGACCTGCTTGGCGGTCTGGGCGGCGATGCGGCCGAACTCCAGCGTCGGCAGCGGCTCGGCGATGAAGTCGCCGGGCTCGGCCTCGGGGTTCATGGCGCGGGCTTCGCTGAGCGCGATCTCGGTGAAGTGGTTCTCCACCTCCTCGACGACCTCGCGGGCGCGGGACATGCGCAGCTCGCCGGTCTTGCGGTCGATCTCGGCGCGGATGTCGTACTCGGCGCCGTAGCGGGAGCGCGCGGCCTTGGCCAGGCTGTCCTCCATCGCCTCGATCACGAGGCCGGGGTCGATCAGCTTCTCGCGCGCGACCGCGTCGGCGATCTGCAGGAGCTCAAGCCTGTTGGCGCTGACCATCGTCATCCTCCTCGTCGTCGCCGTCCGCGTCGTCGTCGGAGGCGTCCTCGATGTCGTCGTAGAGAGATTCGTCCATGTCCGGCTGGGCGGTGCCGGCGGCCTTGCGGGCCTTGAGCGACTCGGCGATCAGCGCGTCGCTCAGCAGCAGCTTGGCGTCGGCGATCCACTCGAACTTCAGGCCGATCACGCCTTCGGGGATGCGGATCAGGACCTCGTCGTCCTCGACCCCCTCCAGCTCGCCCTTGAAGCGCTTGCGGCCGTCGATCAGCTCGTTGGTCTCGAGCTTGCACTCCCAGCCGGCGAAGCGCTCGAAGTCCTTCAGCCGGGTCAGGGGGCGGTCGATGCCGGGCGACGAGACCTCGAGCGCGTAGGCGCCCTCCACGGGGTCGTCGACGTCGAGCGCGGCCGAGACGGCGCGGGAGAGGTCGGCGCAGTCGTCGACCTCCATGGTGCCGTCGGGGCGTTCGGCCATGATCTGCAGGGTCGCGCGCTTAGCGCCGCCCATGTAGCGCAGGCGCACCAGCTCGAAGCCCATGCCTTCGACGGTGGGACGCACGATCTGCGCGATGCGCTGGTCGAGAGGGGCTTTCGCCACCAGTCCGGTGATGTCGCGATCGGTCATGCGGTCGCTCCAGAAATGAAAAAGGCGGGCCTCAGCGGCCCGCCCTTTCGGTCCGGTCGTCGGAGGCTCCCGAGGGAACCAGCGACGCCGCTATGTCGAGGGGGATATACACGCGAGGGGCGACCGGGGCAAGAGGCCCCGATCGCGCCCGCATCGAGGGCCGTCTCAGGCCGCGGCGCCCAGCGCCGGCAGGGGCTTCTCGCGCACCGGGATGTGGACGGCGGCGGAGAAAAGGGAGATCGCGACGCCGATCCACCACACGGCGTTGTAGTCGCCGAAGCGGTCGTGCAGCGCGCCGCCCAGCCACACGCCCAGGAAGCCGCCGACCTGGTGGGAGAAGAACACGATCCCGTAGAGCGTCCCCATGTAGCGCATGCCGTGGATGAAGCCGACCAGCCCCGCGGTCAGCGGCACCGTGGCCAGCCACAGCGAGCCCATGGCGACCGAGAAGAACAGCACCGTCGCCGGCGTCATCGGGATCACGATGAAGGCGGCGCAGACCGCGGCGCGCAGCAGGTAGATCACCGTCAGCAGCCAGCGCTTGGGGAACACGCCCCCCAGCCGTCCCGCCAGCAGGGTGCCGCCGATGTTGGCCGCCCCGATCAGCGCCAGCGCCCAGCCCCCCAGCGCCGCGGTCGAGGAGATGCCGACCGAGGCGAGCAGGCCGGCGGGGTCCACGGCCGCGCAGGCCTCGGTGATGAAGGCGGGGAAGTGGGCGGTGATGAAGCCCAGCTGATAGCCGCAGGAGAAGAAGCCCAGGAAGATCAGGATGAAGGACGGGTCGGTCATCGCGCGCTTCACCGCCTGGCCGAGCGAGCCTCCGTCCGCCGGGGCGCCGGGAACCGCGGGCGCGGGGGCGCCGGTGGTCAGGGGCAGCAGCAGGGCGGCGGCGCCCAGGATGGCGACGCAGACCAGGAACACGTCCTCCCAGGCCATGCCGGTCAGCAGCATCCCCAGGATCGGCGGCAGCACCAGCTGGCCGACCGAGGCGGCGGAGGTCACGATGCCCAGCGCCAGCGAGCGGTTGGCGTCCGACGCCTCGCGCCCCACCGCGCCCAGGATCACGCCGAGGCCCGAGCCCGCGATGCCGAAGCCGATCAGCACGTTCAAGAGCTGGTGCCCCGCCGGCGTCGTCGCCCAGGCCGAGCCGAGCAGGCCGACCGCGTAGATCGCCATGCCCAGCGCCAGGGTGCGCCGGGTGCCGTATTTCTCGGCCATCGCCGCGAAGGCCGGCTGCGCGGCGCCCCAGGCGAGGTTCTGCAGGGCGATGGCGAGGGAGTATTCCGCCCGCGGCCAGCCGAAGGTGGACTCGATGGGGATCTGGAACAGGCCGAAGGCCGCCCGCACCCCGAAGCCCAGCGCCAGGATCACGGCGCCCGAGACCAGCATCGGGGTGAACAGGCGATCCGCGCGGGCGGGGGCGGTCTGGGTCGACATCGGTCGTGTCCTCACTGTCCTGGCAGGACGGAGCCGCGGGCGGAGGGCGCCTCGCCCCCCTCCCGCCGCCAGATGCGCAGGCTGACGCCGCGCGCGGGGTTCAGGATCTCGGGCTCGCCCGGGACCAGGCCGGCCTCGGCGAGCAGCGCCTCGGGGCCGCGCCCGGGGGCGAGGCCGGAGAACACGGGCCGCCCGCCCGGCAGCGGGCAGTCGGGGTTGGTGGCCAGGTGGAAGGCGTCGAAGCCGGGCTGGCCGGGGGCGGGGCGCAGGAACAGGTCGAAGGCCGCGCGTCCGCCGGGCACGCCGATGCGCCCGCCGCCGGGGGCGACCTTCGCCAGCATCGCGGCGGGGGGGACCTCGGCGGGGTTCCACCACCAGGCGTCCTCGCGCCGGCTCAGGCCCCGTGCGCCCCGGCTCATCACCACGCGCAGGCGGTTGGCGCGATTGGGGGTGGCGACGTGGCTGGCGCGGGCGAGCACGGTCGCCACGCAGGCGTCGAGCGCCGCCTGGAAGCGCGCCCAGTCCTCGTCGTCGCCCAGCGCCGGGGGGAAGGCGCCCTGCGCGTCGGCGATCATCCCCTCGGGCGAGACGATGGCGTGGCCTTCGATGAAGTGGCCGGGAGGGGTGGGGGCGGCGGTCATGGCAGGCGGTCCGGCGGGGGGTCCGGGAAGGGGCCGCGGCCGGCGGCCGCGCGAGGCGCCACAAAACCCCCTCGGCGCTCCGAAGGCAAGGTTCCCTTTCGGAACGCGGCCATGGATTCTCGTGATGCGCGCCATTCGAGCGCCGGATCCGCTCCGCCCGAAGGCCGCCGCCGCCGCCTCGCCGGCCCCGTGGACCCTCGGTGCAGCCGCCCCTTGCGCCTGCCTCCGCTCGCGCCTGCCGCCCCTCGCGCCTGTCGCCTCTCGCGTCTGTCGCCTCTCGCGTCTGCCGCCGCTCGCGCCTGTCGACCTTCCCGCCCGACGCCCGCTGCCCTCGCGCCTGCCGTCGCCCGGCATTCGCTCCGGCCGACCCGCGGGCGCCCCGGGCTTGACCCGGGGCCTCTTTCGCCGGCCTCCCGCCCCGCGCCTGCACCCTCGGGCTGTCGGCGCGCAGCCGCCGCGCGGCCGAGGGGGCTCGACGCCCCCGAGGCCGCCCGCCCGGCCCCGGGAGAGACAGGAACGGTTGACATCCCGCCCGCCCGCGCCTTTTCACGGGGGCGGGCCTCGCGGCCCCCTGCGCCCGTCCCGCCCCCGATCCCGGATCCCGCCTGCCGATGACCTCCTCCGCCGAGACGCCCCTCTCCCGCTACCGCGCCCTGGTCAAGGCGGGGACGCTCAAGGCGGACCCGGCCCAGGCCCAGGCGGCGGAGCAGCTGCAGCTCCTCCACGACCGGCTGAAGAACTACGACCCCAAGGCCGGCAAGAAGGTCGCCCGCGGCTGGTTCGGCTGGGGGCGCGAGAAGAACCGGCAGGAGACGCTGGGCGGGCTCTACATCTACGGCGGCGTCGGGCGCGGGAAGTCGATGCTGATGGACCTGTTCTGCGACATCGCCCCGGTCTCGCCCAAGCGCCGCGTTCACTTCCACGCCTTCATGCAGGAGGTGCACGCGGGCATCAGGAAGGCCCGCGAGAAGCACGAGAAGGACCCCATCCAGCCCGTGGCCGAGGCCATCGCCGACTCGGCCACGCTGCTCTGCTTCGACGAGATGCAGATCACCGACATCGCCGACGCGATGATCGTGGGGCGGTTGTTCGAGGCGCTTTTCGCCCGCGGCGTGGTGGTGGTGACCACCTCCAACCGCCACCCCGACGACCTCTACAAGGACGGGCTCAACCGCGCGATCTTCCTGCCCTTCATCGAGATCCTGAAGGACCGGCTCGACGTCCACCACCTCGACGGCGCCGCCGACCACCGGCAGGACCGCACCCGCGGCGACGTTCGCTATCTCTCGCCGCTCGGCCCCGAGACCGCAGCCGAGATGGACCGCCTTTGGGCCGAGCAGGGCGACGCGCCCGAGGCGCCCCTGACGCTGGAATTTCCGGGCCGGAAGGAGACCTTCCAGCGCGGCAAGCCGGGCGCCCTGCGGGCGGGCTTCGAGGAGCTCTGCGCCCGGCCGCTGGGGCCCGCCGACTACCTGGCGCTGGCGGACGCGGTGAAGGTCGTGATGATCGAGGACGTCCCCCGCCTCTCGCGCGCCCGCAACAACGAGGCCAAGCGCTTCGTGACCCTGATCGACGCGCTCTACGAGGCGAAGACCAAGCTCTACGTCTCCGCCGCGGCGGAGCCCGAGAGCCTCTACGAGGACGGCCCCGGCGCCTTCGAGTTCGAACGCACCGCCTCGCGCATCGAGGAGATGCGGGCCGAGGGCTGGCCCCCCGCCCCGGCCGAGGCCGGCGATCCCGCCGAGCGCGACCCCGCGCAGGCGCCCGGCGCCCTGCCGGACCGGGGCTGAGGGCGGTGCGCACGCGCCTCAGGGGCCTGATCTCCGCCGCGCTGGAAAGCCTGTGGTTCGTGCCGCTGGCGATGCTGGCGGTCAGCCAGGCGCTGGTGCTGCCGGCGCTGACCACGGGGGCCGAGCCCTCGGCGGCCCTGACCCTGCTGGGGCTCGACGACCTCGCCGCCCGGGTGCGGGAGCTGGAGAGCGGCTACGACGCGAGCGCGGCGCGCGACCTGCTGACCATGATCGCGGGCGGCATGGTGACGGTGATCTCCATCGTCTTCTCGCTGAGCTTCGTGGCGCTGACCCTGACCTCCCAGCAGATCGGGCCGCGGATCATCGACTTCTGGCTGCAGGCCAACGTCACCCAGGCGCTGCTGGGGCTGAGCCTGTCGGCCTTCTTCGCCTCGCTGTCCGGGCTGCTGGTGCTGACCCAGGGCGATCCGGGGGGCGCGTCCTCGCTGACCGCGGTGATGATCGCCTCGGTTCTGGGCTCGCTGACGCTGGTGGCGGTGGTGCTGTTCGCCACGCGGATGTCCGAGGCGATCCGGGCCGACGCCACCGTGGCGCGGGTGGGCGACATGTTCTGCGAGGCGGTGGCCTCCGACGCGGCCGAGCGCGCGGACGAGCGCGAATACCGCGAGGCGGAGGCGCTGGAGGCGCTGGCGCGGGCCGAGGGCCGGGCGATCCCCGCCGCCTCGGCGGGATACCTCGCCGCGGTCGACCTCGACGGGCTGGCGGAATGGGCCCGCGGGCACGGGCTGCGCCTGGTGCTGGTGGCGCGGGAGAACGACCACCTGCTGCCCGGCGCCCCGCTGGCGCTGGCGGTGGGGATGCACGACGCCGACCGGACCGGGGGCGTCGAGGACGCGCTGCGCGCGCGCCTGGCGCTGACCCCGCGCCGCCGGCGCACCGGGGTGGCGGATTTCGAGGGCGACGCCCTGTCGGAGATCGCGATGCGCGCGCTCTCGCCCTCGCTCAACGACCCGTTCACGGCGCGGGCCTGCCTCGACCGGATCCTGGAGGGGTGCCTGCGGCTCGCGCGCCGCGGCCCGCCCTCGCGCCTGCGGCGGGAGCCGGGGGGCGAGGCGATCCTGGCGGCGCCGGGCTGCGGGGCGGCGTGGCTCGCGCCGCGGCTGATCCACCCGATCATCCACGCCGGCCGCCACCACGCCCAGGTGCTGGAGACGGCGGCGCGCGGCCTCTCGGCCCTGCGCGACGCCGCGACGGCGCCCGAGGACCGCGACGCCGCCGAGCGCCTGATCGCCCGCGTCGCCCGCGCCGCGGCGGCGCTGGACGATCCCGACGACCGGACCATGGTCGAGCGGGCGCTGGCGGCGGGCGACGGCCGCCCCGAGGGCTGAGCGGGCCGCGGGCCGGCCCCGGGCCGGCCGGGATTCCCTCGGCGGGCGGGAGGGGATAGGAAGGCGGGGCAGGGGCCCCGCGCCCCGTCCCCCCGCAGCCGACCGCAGAGGCCCGCATGGACGCCGGCGTCGCCCGCATCGAGTTCTCCGAGGACCAGGCCCACGCGCGCGCCATCGTCGCCGCGCGGCTGGAGGGGCTGGGCGTGGACCTCGACGCGGCCTCGAGCGAGTCGATCGAGGACGACGACGCCCGCGCGGCGGAGGTGGTGGCGATCCTGGGCAAGGCGGGCTCGGGCAAGACCCGGCTGCTCGCCTCGCTGGTCAAGGAGCTGGAGGCGGCGGGGGTCGAGGCGGTGTCCTCCGACTGGGAGAACCGCAAGAAGCGCGACCGGCGCACCTTCGCGGTGCTGAGCCCGACCAACAAGGCGGCCTCGGTGCTGCGCAACCTCGGGGTCCCGGCGACCACCATCCACCGCATCGTCTACACGCCCGTCTACGACCCCGAATACGAGCGCATCGCCCAGTGGCTGTCGGGCGAGGCCGACCGGCCCGAGAGCGAGACCATCACCGAGGAGCAGCTCGCCCGCGCCGAGGCCGCCTACAAGTCCCACGGCTCGATCCCCGGGGCGCTGGCGGCGATGGGGCTGCGCGGCTCGGACTTCATCAAGGGCTGGACCCGGCGCGACGATCCGCTGGACATCGCGCTGGTCGACGAGGCCTCGATGATCGACGACCGGCAGATGGAGGACCTGCGGGCCCTCTTTCGCCTGATCGTCCTGTTCGGCGACCCGGCGCAGCTCGCCCCCGTCGGCCAGTCCGGCGCGATGGTCTTCGACAAGCTGCCCGAGGAGCGCAAGTTCGAGCTGAGCCGCATCCACCGGCAGGCGGCGGACAACCCGATCCTCGACCTCGCGCACGCGCTGGCGGACCCGGCGGTGGACTTCCCGGACTTCGAGCGGATGGTCGAGCAGGCCGCCCGCCGCGACGACCGCGTGGTGCTGGGGGAGCGGGCGGACGCGGGGGCCATGGCCCGCTCGCCGATGCTGGTGTGGCGCAACGCCACCCGCATCCGCCTGATCCACGCCTTCCGCCAGGTCCACGGCGCGCCGGAGACCGAGCTGCTGCCGGGCGAGCCGCTGATCTGCGACGGGGTCGAGCTGCCGATGAAGCACCGCCGCAAGCGCATCGACCTCGAGGCGCGCGGGCTGGTGAAGGGGGCGCAGTGCATCTACCTCGGCCCCGGGCGCAAGCCGGGGTTCGCGCGCATCCACGTGCTCGGCGCCGAGGAGCCCAAGGTCAACGTGGCCGCGATCATCCAGATCGAGCTGCCCGACCAGGAGGAGCCCTTCATCCCCACCGCCGCCACCATGGGCGCGGCCTTCCTGCACGGGGCGGCGGCGACGATCCACAAGGCGCAGGGCAGCCAGTGGAACACGGTGCAGGTCTACGCGCCCGACCTCTACGCCGCCTGGCGCGCGGGGCGGAACGAGGCGGGGCTGCCGCTGTGGAAGCGGCTGGCCTACGTCGCCATCACCCGGGCCGAGGAGCGGCTGATCTGGGTGACCCGCAACCGCATCGCCCGGCCCCAGTCCCCGCTGGGGATCGAGGACCTGGCCGAGGACGCGGGCACGCTGGTGCTGTCCTCCGGCGAGGGGTGAGGGCGCGGCTCAGTCGGGCGACTCGAACTCGTAGATCACGGTGCGCTGGAGCAGGTTGAGGTTGTCGTCCGTGACCACCAGCAGCCGGGTGCGGCCCAGCGGGTCGGTCCAGGCGGCGATCCCCTCGGCGTTGTCCGAACCGGGGCCGGGGGGCATTTCGAGCATCACCTCGCCGTCGACGAAGCCGTCCCCCTCCCGGCGGAAGCGCACGATGGCGAAGGAGAAGCCGGCGGCGAAGTCGAAGTCGCGCATCAGCAGCCACAGCCGGCCCTTGTCGTCGAAGTCGGCGCCGGTGGCCGACATCGGCAGGAGCTGCGGGACCGTGGCGCGCCGGTAGGGTGCGGGGGCCTCGGGGCCCGGGCCGATCCAGGCGGCGGAGAAGGGCTCGCCGCGCGCGAAGGGCTTCTCCATGACCGCGAGGATGCGGCCGTCGGGGGCGGCGGCCAGCGCCTCTGGGCCGGCGTTGGGGCCGGGGATCAGCCAGGCCTCGGGCTCGGCGACGATGACGCCCTCGCCCGGGCCTTCGGCGCCGCCGGGCATCCGCTCGACGCGCTTGCGCCGCTCGAACCCGACGTGGCGGGGGCCGGAGAGGTCGGGGGCGGCGATGGCGAGCCCCTCGGCGTCGCGCATCCGCGGGGACGGGCGCACGCCGCCGCTCAGCATCGGCGCGAAGCGCGCCTCGCTCGCCGCCGTGAGGCGGCCGCCGGCGCGCTGCAGGCGCCCCTCGACCCAGGCGCCCTGGTCGGTGAGGGCCACGAACCGCTCGCCCCGGGCATCGACCTCCAGCGCCGAGAGGCCGCCGAAGTCCGGCCGGTCGCCGCGCAGCTCGATCGCCGAGAGCAGGCGCAGGCGCGACCCCACGGGCAGCTCGACCGGGAAGGGATGGGCGGCAATGACGAGGGGGGAGGGGCCCTCCGTCGCCCCCTCGGCCGCGGGGCGGGGCCCGCAGGCGACGAGGACGGCGGCGGCGAGCGCCAGCCAGCGCCTAGTCTGCATCCAGCACGCCCCGACACTCCGCCGGCAGGTCCGCGAGCGTCATCACGTCCCGCGCCCGCACGACCGGGCCCTTGGGCGGGGGCGGGTTCAGCGCCTCGTCCGAGAACCACCAGTCGAGCGAGGCGTCGCAGCCGTCGCCGGGCGGCGGGGGCGCCTGGTTGAGGCACAGGCGCGCGCCCTCGGGGCAGGCGAGGCGGACGTGGAAATGGGCGTCGTGCCCCCACCATGGCCGGACCTTGCGCAGCCAGTCCCGCGGTTGCGGGGCGGCGCGGCAGAGCTCGGCCTTGATCGCGGCGTTGACGAAGATGCGGGCGACGGCCGGGTCCTGCGCCGCCGCGCGGACCACCGCGAGATGGGTGGACGTCCAGTCGGCGGTGACGCTGCGCCGGTCGCCCGCGACCACCGAGACCGATCCCGCCCCCTCGCGCGCCGCGTCGCTGAGGCCCCCGGCGGGCGCGGGCCGCAGGAAGATGTCGAGGTCGAGCCCCACCTGGTGGGAGGAATGCCCGTCCACCATCGGCCCGCCGCGGGGCTGGCTGACGTCGCCGACCATCACGCCCGGCCAGCCGGCGGTCCGGGCGGCCTCGCCGAGGCGGGTGAGGAAGCTGAACCCCTCCGGATGCGCCCAGTAGCGGTTGCGCGACAGGCGCACCGTCTCCCACCCCGGGCCGGAGGCGGGCAGGGGCACGCCGCCGGCGAGGCAGCCCTCGGCGTAGGAGCCGATGGGCGCGGGCGACTGGTCGGAGCCGCGGGCCTCGGACCCGAACAGGGTCTTGGCGAGGGGGGCGGCGGCCGCGGGCGCGGCGAGCGCCGCGGCCAGCGCGGCGGCGAGGAGCGCGAGGCGGGTCATCTCTCTCCCTCCGGGTCGACGGGGGCCAGCATCAGCAGGCCGAGCAGGAACAGGCCGATCACCGGCGCGGCGCCGGCCTGCTGGTTCTGGAACACGCCCGTGGCGACGGCCACGGCGAGGGGCGCGAGGAAGGCGGTGGCCTTGCCCGCAAGCGCATAGAGGCCGAAGGCGGCGGTCATCCGCCCCGCATCGGCCTGGCGCACCAGCAGCGTGCGCGAGGCCGCCTGCAGCGCGCCGCCCGCGCCGCCCACCCCGGCGCCGGCGATGTAGAACAGGATGTCGGGCAGGTTGGAGCCCGCGTCCACCGGAACCCAGAAGAAAATCGCCTCGCGGCTGGCCGAGACGGCGGCGGCGGAGAACAGGATCAGCAGCACGAGGCAGCCCGCGACCACCGGCTTGGGCCCGCGGGCATGGTCGGCCATGCCGCCGAGCCAGGCGCCGAGGGCGCCGACCACGGCGGCGAGGATGCCGAAGACGCCGATCTCGACCACCGACCAGCCCAGCACCCCCGCCGCGTAGACCCCGCCGAAGACGTAGAACCCGTTCAGCGCGTCGCGGTAGATCATCGAGGCGCCGAGGAACCACGCGAGGCTCCGCCGGGCGGGCAGCGCCTTCAGGTCGGCCTTCAGCTCCGCCAGCCCGCGGGCCAGCGCGCCGCGGCGCGAGCCGCGCCGCGGCGCGTCGGGGACCCACAGGAACAGGGGCAGGACGAAGACCAGGTACCAGGCGGCGGTCAGGGGGCCGACGGCGCGGGTGCCCTCGCGCGTCGCGGGGTCGAGGCCCAGCGCGGGCGGGGCGCCCAGCAGGGTGACGCCCTGCTCGTTCTCCGCCAGAAGCAGCAGCATGATCGCGAGGCTGACCACGCCCCCCACGTAGCCCAGCGCCCAGCCGTCGCCCGAGAGACGGCCGACCGCGTCGCGCGGGGCGAGGTCGGGGAGCATGGCGTTGGTGAAGACGGTCGCGTACTCGACCCCGATCAGGCCCAGCACGAAGAAGGCGAGCACCAGCACCGGGTCCGCGGCCCCGGGTTCGGAGAGCCACAGCAGCGCCGAGCCGAGCGCGTAGCAGACCGAGAATCCCGCGATCCAGGGCTTGCGCGGGCCGGTCGCATCGGCCAGCGCGCCCAGGATCGGGGCGGTCAGGGCGATGACGAGGCCGCCGGCGGAGGCCGCCCAGGCCCACATTTCTTGCCCCAGAATGGGATTGGGCGCCACGGCGGAGGCGAAATATGGCGCGAAGATGAAGGTGATGATCAGCGTATGATACGGTTGCGCGGCCCAGTCGAACAGCATCCAGGCCCACCTGGCGCGACCGTTCGGCGGCGCGGTTTTTGCAATCGTCGCAGGCATTTGAGGGGGGCACTCCACCGCCGTCTCGGGTCCGGCGAGAATGACCGGGCGGGGGGGCGCGGGCAAGCGGTGGTTTGCGAGCCATGCATTAGACGCATGGCTGCCATGCATTTCTGCTCCTAGCTTGAAGGAAATGCGACGGACTATGTACCCGGCAACTTTCCGACACACCCCGCAGGAGGAACCGGCGCGATGTTCGACGCTGCCGACATGAGCTCTTACACCAACGACCAGGGCGCCCGGGCCCGCAAGCTGTTCTCCGCCGTCGTGCTCGCCGCGCTCGACGACGCCGTGATGGAGCAGCGCAAGTCCGGCACCGGCGTCGAATCGATCGCCCGCTGGGCGCGCTCGAAGGACGGCCGCGAGGTCCTGTCCTGCGCCGGCATCGAGCCGAACGAGCGGTCGGTCAAGGGGCTGATGGCCTTCGTCGAGAAGGGCATCCGCACCTCGGTCGCCCTGCGCGGCGAGCGCGACGAGGACGAGGACGAGAAGGCCGCCGCCTGAGGCGAGCCTCTTCCAGGGGATCCCCCGACACGGCGTCTCCGGCCCCAGCGGCCTGGACTGGCCCCACCACAGCGGCCACATCGCCCGGCGCCCGGCGAATCCCCTGAACCAGACGACGGCGGCGATCCTTCGGGGTCGCCGCCTTTTTTTGCATCTGACGGTTAACGCGGGGTTACGGGGCCGGGGTCCCGCGGGGGCCGAGCCGGCGGTCGCAGACCGCCTCGACCACGCCCAGAACGGCCTCGCGCCCCTCCTCCCGGCTGGCGCCGACGATGTCGAAGAGGGCGATCATCGCCTCGGCCCCGGTGGCCATCGACAGCTCCCGCACCAGGCGGTCGCGGAGGGGGCGCGGCGTGGTCCCGTCCTCGGCCAGCGCGCGCTCGTACATCGCCACCCGGCGGGCGCCGCGGCGCGTGCGCTCCCGCGCGGGCGTCAGCGAGGCGTCGAGGTTGCGCGCCAGGAACTGGCGGAAGGCCGGTTCGTGATCGCAGGCGAGCTCGTAGAAATAGAGGCTGATCGCCGCCAGCCGGCCGCGCAGGTCGCGGGCCTGCGCCGTCACCTCCTCGTAGCTGGCCACCGCCACGTCCAGCCCCGCCTCCGCCGCCAGCGCCGCGGGGTCGGAGAAATAGCGGTAGGCGGTGGCCTTGGAGATGCCGGCCTCCGCCGCGGCGGCGGCGACGGTCACCTCCTCGCCGCGGGCGGTCAGGGCGCGGGCGCCGGCCAGCAAAGCCTTGCGGGTGCGCGCCTTCTGCGCGGCGCGGGCGGGCGTGTCGGCGGTCATCGGGGGCCCCGGGGGCAGGACGTTTTCATGAGACGCTTGTCTTATGATGAGACTTCTGTCTCTTTAATGCCTGCAAGCGGAATCGGCAAGCGGAGCTTCGAGCCATGACCACGCCGCCTCGGCCCCGGACCTATGAGACCCTGGGCATCCTGATGAAATTCCATGCCTTTCCGGAGGATGTGCAGGGCAAATACTGCCTGGTCGAGGCGGTGGTCCCGCCCGGCCTCGGCGCGCCGCCCAACCACCACGCCGGCGAGACGGAAGCCTTCCATGTGCTGGAGGGCGAGATCGAGTTCATGGTGGCGGGCGAGACGATCCTCGCCGGTCCCGGGGATCATGTGCGCATCCCCGACGGCGCGCCCCATGCCTTCGCGGCGCGGGGCGACAGGCCCGCGCGGGTGCTGATCCTCAACGCGCCCGGCCTGATGCACGAGCGGTTCTTCACCGAGGTCGGGCGTCCGGTCCCCGACGACACCGTCGCGCCCGCGCCGATGGACGGGCCGCCGGACCTCGCGAAGGTGATGGCGGTGGCGCAGGACGTCGGCATGACCCTGCTGGCCCCGGCCGAAACCTGATCCGAGACCCGAGCCGGCGGGGCGCGCCGGCCGCGGCGCGCCCAGGCCCGCCCGCAGGGCGCCTCCGGGCCGGGGAGTCGGCCCGCGCCGGCGCCGGCGCCTCAGGCCGCCAGCGCCGCGCGCGCCCGGCGGAAGGAGCGGGCGTCGAGGAAGCGGGGCGCCTCGCGCATGTACTGGGCGAAGCGCTCGCCGTAGGAGGCGTGAAGCCAGCGCTCCTCGTTTAGGGCGAAGAGCAGGTAGAGCACGAACAGCGCCCCCGCGAGGAAGAAGGTGAGCCAGGAGCCGGCGAAGATCGCCAGCCCCACCGTGGCGATCACCGAGCTGACGTACTGCGGGTTGCGCGAATAGGCGTAGATGCCCCCCGTCACCAGCCCGTCCTGGGCGCAATAGGTGTTGTCGAGCCCCAGGAACAGGTAGCCGCGCAGGGTCACCGCGAAGGCGCCCAGCATCAGCGGCGCGCCGAGCGCCAGCCGGCTCCAGTGATCCCAGCCCAGCGAGCCCCAGTCGAGCAGCGCGAAGGCCACCGTCCCCCCGCAGAAGGCGCGGAACAGGCCGAAGGCGATCGCATGCGCGCGCGAGCCCTTCGGCGAGGGCCAGAACCCCGAGCGCCGTCGGAAGAACGCCTGCAGCAGGAGCGCGCCCAGGAGCGCGCCCGAGAGCAGCGTGAAGGCGAGGACGAGGGGTGCGGCGATGGCCATGTGGGATCTCCCGACGGACTGCGTCGGGATGAAAAGATCGGGCGGCAAGGCCGGCAGGTAAAGGCGCTGCGTGGCCGAAGCGGCGAGAAACCCTGCATTATGAAGGGTTTATGGCGGCACTGCGAAAACTTCGCGACGGCCCCGCCCGCCGCCGCCCGATTGCCGCCCCAAGCCATGCGCGCGGCGCATGACCCGCGGGGCGCCGCGGGCCCTCGATTCGCCCGCGCCGGCGTCGGGGGCGCGGGCCGGGGGGCCCGAAACGACGACGGCGCCTCCCTGGGGAGGCGCCGGCCGCAGGCGGGTCGGGGCGGCGGGCCGCTCAGTCGGGGCGGCGGCCCATGGCGAGCATGGTCATCCCGGGGATCATCGGGCGCACCGAGACGTCCTCGAACCCGGCCTCGCCCAGGGACTCGGCCAGCCAGGCGTCGTCGAGGGACCGCGCCTCGGGGGTGAAGGCGGTGTGCTGGAGCTGCCAGAGGGCGGCGAGCTTGGGGCCGGTGCGCTCGGCGTCGACCACGAAGTCGTGCAGCAGGAAGGCGCCGCCGGGGGCGAGCGTGTCGTAGGCGCGCGCGATCAGGCCGGCGTGGCTCTCGCCCGGGACGCCGGAGAACAGGTAGCTCATCAGGATCGCGTCCTGGCCGGCGGGCCACTCCGTCTCCAGCGCGTTGCCGTCGACGTACTGGATGCGGTTCGACAGGCCCGCGTCCTCGACATAGGCGCGGCCGAGCCGGGCCACGTTGGGGAAGTCGACGACCGTCGCCTCGAGCTCGGGGAAGGTCTTGCACAGCGTGATGGCGAAGGCGCCGGTGCCGCCGCCGACGTCGAGGAAGCTCTTCGCCCGGGAGAGGTCCACCAGCTTGGCCAGGCCGCGGGCCGGACCGAGGGAGCCGGCGTGCTGGGATTCGGAGTAGACGCGCGCCTCCTCCGGGTCCTCGAACCACTGGGCGTAGGAGGCGGTGGCCTCGTCGGGCAGGGTGTTGTTGAGCGCCGGCTCGATCTGGTCGAGCAGGCCGTACATCTGCCGGTCGACCTGCAGGCGCAGGTAGTCGCCGAAGTCGTACTTGGCGCCCCGGACGAGGAAGGCCTCGGCGGCGGGGGCGTTGGCGAAGGCGCCGTCCTCGACCGAGACGAGGCCCAGGGAGGCGAGCGCGGTGAGCAGGGTGCGGGCGCGCTCGGCCGGGAGGCCCGCGGCCTCGCCGACCTGCTCGGCGGACTGGGGACCGGCGGCCAGGTGGGTGAACACCCCGTAGTGGAGCGCCGCGAACAGGGCCTTGGATCCCATGAAGCCGAAGGCGATGTCCGAAATCTCCTCGGCCGTGGTGAGCAGCGCCATGCGTCGTCCTTCCTCTGCCTGATCCATTCGCGACGATGTTAGCGGGAAACCGACATGAAAAAGAACCCCGCAGTGCAGCATTCCTTGCGGCGGGGGCGAGAGCGGGGCGCGGGCGGCCCGGCGCGTCCGCTGCGCGGCCGCGACCGCCCCGCCCTGCTTCCCCGTCGCGGCAGGCCGGGATCCGTCGGGCAGGGCCGGGCTGCGCGACCGGGCGGAGGGCCTAGAGGCGGGCGTCGATGGCGGTCGCGTGGATCGAGGCGGGGAGGCCGCCGGGCGGGGCGAAGAAGACCTCGCCCGCGCCCTCGATCCGCAGGGTCTCGCCGCCAGCGAGGGTCAGGAGCAGGGCGCCGTCGTCCTGGCGGGAGAGGGCGTGGTCGCCCTCCGCCTGCACCAGCACGGTGGAGCCCCGGGCGACCGTCAGCCGGTCGTGGCCGTCGCCGGCGGCGAAGGTCACGGTCGCGCGCTCGGCCGCCACCAGGATCAGGTCGTCGCCGGCGCCGCCGGAGACCCGCCGCGCCTCGCCGCCGGAGACGGCGATCGCGTCGTCGCCGGCGCCGCCCTCGACCGCGCCGATGCGCCGGCCCTCGACCGTCAGGGCGTCGTTCCCGGCGCCGCCGGCCACCCGGTCCACCCGGTCGGCGAGGACCGAGACGGCGTCGTCCCCGGTCCCCGCGTCGACGGCGGCGCGTCCGGCGACCGCCGAGATCGCGTCGTCGCCTGCGCCGCCGTCGACCTGCGCCTCCTGCGCCAGGACCGAGATCGCGTCGCCGCCCTCGCCCCCGTCGACCGCCGCGCGCCCGCCCGCCACGAGGGCGATGGCGTCGCCCCCATCCCCGCCGGAGACGGAGGCGTCGAGCTGCACCCGGAGGGAGATCGCGTCGCCGCCGGCCCCGCCGTCGAGGTCGCGGACCGAGCGCGCGGCGCCGGCGAAGACGTCCGCCCCCTCGCCCAGGTCGACGCGCCCGTAGTCGAGCCCGGCGAGCCGCCCGTCGAACAGCACCCGGTCGTCGCCGGCGCCGGCGTCGAGGTCCCCCGGGACCTGCCGCTCGCCGAACCGGCCCAGCGAGATCGCGTCGATCTCGACCGAGCTCAGCACGTCGGCGACGTCCGACCCCGCGATCCGGTCCTCGGCGGAGACCGTGGCCGCGCCGTCGGCGCGGACCCCGGAGGCGGCGGCGAAGCGCCAGCTCAGGCTCTGGTCGCCGATGGTCAGGGAACGGGATTCGGTCTGCACATGGCCGGCGGCGCCGTCGAGATCGCGCCAGGCCCGGTAGGAGGCGGTCTCGCGCGCCAGGGCGCCGCCGACGCGGACCTCGGCCGCGTAGTCCAGCCGCATCAGGGCGGCGGAGCGCCCCGGCGCCACCGCGATCCCGGCCGCCGCGCCCGAGCCGCGCATCAGCCGCGACAGGGCGCGGTTCAGCTGGACGATGCGCCTGTCGAGCCGGGCGATCTCCCGGGCGTCCGCCCGCGACCCTCCGCGGCCGTCGGCGGCGGGGATGCGGCGAAGCTCGCCCGTCGGGTCGCGGTCGGCGGAGGGGGAAGCGGCGCGGGCGGAGAGGTCGGCGCGCGCCGCGACGGCGCCGGCGAAGGCGAAGAAGCGGGACGGGGATGCGGCGTCGGTCATGGGAACGGTCTCCTTCAGGGATCCTGGGGACGACCGGCTTCTCCGGCTGCCGGACCTGCGTCGGGCGGGGGCGCCTGCGTCGCGCAAGCGGCCTGCGCCCGAAGAGCGGCGGCGCCGGACAGGCTGTCGCGCCAGGGTGAAGAAAGCCTGAAGAAAGCCGGCGGGAGCGCCCGCTGCGGGAAGGGCCCGGCCCCGGGCCCGGCGGGGCGGGCGGGGGCGCGCGCCGGGGCCGGGCCCGCCCTCCGCGGGGCGCGCGCGGGGGAGGCTCCCGCTTTCCACCTGGCGGCGCCCGCTCCGCGCGTCGGCGCCTTTGCGTGCGGCGGTTTCGGCGCTAAACCGGAGGCGACCCGGCCGGGCGCGCCCTGCGCCGGCCCCATCCGCTCGCCCTCCGGAGATCCCATGGCCGAAGAGATCGTCGCCCCGCTGCCCGACCTGCCCGAGTGGGCCGCGAACAAGATCAACCTCGCCTCGCCGCGCCTGGGGGCCGAGGCGGTCGCGTGCTCGAACGACTTCTTCGCCGAGATGAACCGGATGCTGCAGGACGGCCCCGCCGTGTTCCGCCCCGCCGCCTTCGACGACAACGGCAAGTGGATGGACGGCTGGGAAAGCCGCCGCCGCCGCGACTCGGGCCACGACTGGTGCGTGGTGCGCCTGGGCGGCAAGGGCGCGATCCACGGGGTGGACATCGACACCTCGTTCTTCACCGGCAACTACCCCCGCGCCGCCTCGGTCTGGGCGACCTATTGCGAGCAGGCCCCGGGCGAGGACGCCGAGTGGGTCGAGATCGTCCCCTCCGTCACGCTGGGCCCGTCGCAGCACCATTTCGTCGAGACCCGGGACGCGGGCCTGTTCAACTGGGTGCGCCTGAACATCTATCCCGACGGCGGCGTGGCGCGGCTGCGCGTCTACGGCTCCCCCGCGCCGAGCTGGGAAGGGTCGGACCGCGAGGGCGTCGTGGAGCTGTCGGCCCTGCGCAACGGCGGGCGCGTGCTGGGCTGGAACGACGCGCATTACGGCGACGTCTGGGCGATCCTGTCGGAGGGCCGCGGCCGCAACATGGGCGACGGCTGGGAGACGCGGCGCCGGCGGGAGCCCGGCTACGACTGGATCATCGTGCAGCTCGGCGCCGCGGGCGTGGTCGAGCGGATCGAGCTCGACACGGCGCATTTCAAGGGCAACTACCCCGACCGCGCCTCGATCCAGGCGGCCGACGTGGGCTGGGGCACTGACAGCTCGGTCGTCACCCAGTCGATGTTCTGGCCCCGCCTGATGGGGGAGCAGAAGCTGGAGGCCGACAAGATCCACGTCTTCGGCAAGGAGCAGCTCGAGACGCTGGGCCCGGTCACCCATGTGAAGCTCAACATCCACCCCGACGGGGGCGTCTCGCGCCTGCGGATCTTCGGGCGGCGCACGTGAGGCGGCTGAGGCCGGAGCCCCTGACGCCGGAGGCCTTCGCCCCCTTCGGCACGGTGATCGAGGCGGACCCCGCCTCGGCCATCGGCATCAACGCGGGCTTCACCACCCGCTTCCACGCGCTGGCGGAGGTGGAGGTCGAGGGCGGCGCGCCGATCCTGTCGATCTTCCGCGGCCGCCCGCGCCCGCTGGTGATCGACATGCTGGAGCGTCACCCGTCCGGCACCCAGGCCTTCGTGCCGCTGGGGGGGCGCCCGTGGCTGGCGGTCTGCGCGCAGGCGCCGGGCGCGCCGCTGCGCGCCTTCCTCGCCCGCGGCGACCAGGGCGCGCAATACGCCCGCGGGGCCTGGCACTTCCCCCTGCTGACGCTGGCCGCGCAGGACTTCCTGGTGGTCGACCGCGCCGCCCCCGAGCGCAACGTCGAGCTCGCCGACCTGGCCGAGCCGGCGCAGGTCGCGCTGGACGGCTGAGGGCGGCTTCGGGACGGGCTTCCGCCCCTCGGCGGGTGGATGGGTCCTCCGCCCTGCGGATCGACGCGGTTCCGCCGGGACATCGGCGCCGTTCCGCCTTGCCGCGCGACGATCTCCTGGTCCGGACGGAGACATCCGAGCGGACAGCGAAGGAGGAGACCATGCCCAAGTCCAGTTTCACCCGCGGCGCGCTCGCCGCCGCCTGCGCGGCGATGATCGGCGTCGGCCTCGGCGCCGCCTCGGCCCAGACCGCCTATCCCGACCCCGGCGGCGGGACCCGCTTCACGCCGCTGCCGGCCGACGCCCGCGACGCCTTCAACAGCCCCGCGCCCGAGACCGCGGTCGACTCGAAGCCCGAGATCGACGCCCTGCAGGACCGCCGGGCCGAGTGGCGCTATCGCGAGCAGGTCGAGCAGGCCCGCGCCCGCGAGGCGATGAAGCAGCGCCTGGGCGCCGCGGACGAGGACGACCTGCGCGCCCTGAACGGCGGGGCGGAGGCGGCGCGGCGCGACTCGATGCTGCCGGGCCGGGTCTCGAGCCAGGACCCGTTCTTCGGCTCGCCCCCCTCGCTGACCGAGGAGGACGTGACCGTCGATGCGCCGCGCAGCGTCGACGGGCCCCGCGTGACCCATGACGAGGACGGCCGCCCGGTCCTGCGCTGACCGGGCCGGAGACCGGACCGGGCCCGGAACCGAGCGGATCGGGCCCGGGCCGGGGAGGTTCCGCCCCGATCCGCGCCCGCGAGGCGCGGATCGGCGGTGGACAGGCGGGCGGGAGGGCCTCTCTCGCCGCCCTCGCTCCGCCGCAATCGCGGGGGAGACTGGCGGCATGACCCAGCATCCTCCCTCCGTCGCCCGCCCGTCGGGCCCGGCGCGACCCCGCCGGGCCCGTTCGCGCGTCGCAGCGCCCGCGGCGGCCGCGTGGCTCGCCGTCCCGCTGGCGGCCTTGACGCTCGCGGCCGGGCCGGCGGCGGCGCAGTATCAGCCCAACCTGCCCAGCGTCGCCCGCCAGCCGCTGGTGCAGCCCTGCTGCGAGCCCTACGACGCCCGCGGCGCGGCCCGGGGGCTGAGCCTGCAGCAGCAGGCGCCCGGGCCCCTCTCGGCCCCGCCGCGGGTGGAGAGCCTCGCCCCCGCCCAGCCCCAACAGCGCGCGCCGGTGGAGACGCGGCCCGGCATGGCGCTGCAGGGGACCGGCGCGGACGGGCCCGGAACGGTCTACGACGGCCCGTCGCGGGATCTGTTCCGGCCGGTGAAGCCGCCCGCGCCGCTGGACTGACCGGGGGCGTCACCGGGGGCGTCACAGGGGCCCCGGGCGCGGATCCGGGGCGGGCGCCCTTGCCTCGGACCCCCCTTGCGCCCTAAATCCCGGCCGACCCGCCAAGGGCGCGACGCCCATCCGACGGAGCAGCTGGAGCCGATGCAGACCTATCTCGACTTCGAAAAGTCGCTCGCCGAGATCGAGGGCAAGGCCGAGGAGCTGCGCGCCCTCGCCCGGCAGGACCCCGAAATGGATGTCGAGAAGGAGGCGCGCTCGCTCGACGACCGCGCCCGCACGATGCTGGCGGACATCTACAAGGGGCTGACGCCTTGGCGGAAATGCCAGGTGGCGCGCCACCCGCTGCGCCCGCACGCCCTGGACTACATCGGGGCGCTGTTCACCGAATACACGCCGCTCGCCGGCGACCGCGCCTTCGCCGAGGACCGCGCGGTCGTCGGCGGCCTGGCGCGGTTCAACGACCGCCCGGTGGTGGTCTTCGGCCACGAGCGCGGCCACGACACCCAGTCGCGGCTCGACCGCAACTTCGGCATGGCGCGGCCCGAGGGCTACCGCAAGGGCGCGCGGCTGATGCAGCTCGCCGACCGCTTCGACCTGCCGGTGATCACGCTCGTCGACACCGCCGGCGCCTATCCCGGCAAGGGCGCGGAGGAGCGCGGCCAGGCCGAGGCCATCGCGCGCTCGACCGAGATGTGCCTGACGATCAAGGCGCCGCTGATCTCGGTGATCATCGGCGAGGGCGGCTCGGGCGGCGCGGTGGCCTTCGCCACCGCCGACCGCGTGGCGATGCTGGAGCACTCGGTCTACTCGGTGATCAGCCCCGAGGGCTGCGCCTCGATCCTGTGGAAGAACGCCGAGAAGATGCGCGAGGCCGCCGAGGCGCTGCGCCTGACCGCGCAGGACCTCAGGAAGCTCGGCGTCTGCGACCGGATCATCCCCGAGCCCGTCGGCGGCGCCCAGCGCGACCGCGGCCTGACCCTGCAGCGGGTCGGCCAGGCGATCGGCGAGATGCTGGGCGAGCTCGACGCGATGTCCCCCGACGACCGCCGCGCCGCGCGGCGTCGCAAGTACATCGAGATGGGCGCCCGCGGCCTCGCCTGAGGCGCCGGCGCCGCGCTCCTCCTCCGCGATAGCCCCTGCGACGTCGGGACGATGCGCGCGTGCGCACGTCGTGTTAATGTTGCGGTCATGCGTATGCGTTCCGGCCCTGTCGCGGCCGCTTATCGAGGAGACGGGAGGATGCGGGCTTCGGGCCTGGCTCCGGTGCGGGGAATCGCGGCGGCGCTCGCGATCTCCTGCGGATCCGGCGTCGCGGCGACGGGCGGTTCCGCCCACGCCGAGGAGATCGGCGCTCTCGACAGTTTCTTTCACACCGAGGAGGCGGCGACGCTGACCCCGGCGCCCCTGGCGCCGACCGGGGCGGCGGTGATGCCGCCGCAGGGCGCGAAGGCCGGCGGCCGGCCGCGGGCGGAGCTGCTGCTCGACCTGCCCGGCGGCGCCGAGGGGCCGACGATCCTGTCCGAGGCCGCCCGCCGCTCGCTGCGCTTCGAGGCGACGGCGGCGGCGCTGCGCTCGGGCCTCGAGGATCCGCTGGCCCGGCGCGAGGCGGAGGCGGCGACGCGGGCCGAGCCCGGCGCCCGCCTGCGCCGCCTGCTGCGCGCCAGGACGCCCGAGCGGGCGGGTCCCGACGAGGCGGGCATGGTGGCGCGGCTCTTCGACGGCGTCGAGGGTCCGCTGCAGGACGCGCTCCGCGGGCGCGACGACCCGATCCGGACCGGCGCCCTGCTGGCCACGGCCCGGGGCGCGGCGCTGAACCCCGCCATCGTGATCGCCGCCGCGCTTGCGGCCGAGGAGGCGCCGGCGATCGTGGAGGCCCCGACGGCCGAGACCGACGCGGTCGGCCGGCGGATCATGCTGCTGGCGGTGGGGCTCGCGGCCGTGCTGACGGTGGCGGGCGCGGTGATCTATTCCTTCGCGCCCACCGGCGGCGCCAGCCTGCGGCGGCGCTGAGGGCGGCGGCCCGGGCGCGCGGACGACGCGCCCGGGCCCGCCCGCCGAGCGATCCTCGGGAGGGGCGGCGGGCCGGATGCAGGGCCCGTGCGGGCGGCGGCGTCCGTCCCCGACGCGCGGGGGCCGGGGGCTGCCCCCGGTCGGGGGCCGGCCGTCAGAGGCCCATGGCGCGGTAGCTCTCCGCCACCCGGTCGATGGCGACGAGATAGGCGGCGGTGCGCAGGTCGGGGACGTCGTCGCGGCTGCGCCAGACCTCGCGCATCGCCTGGTAGCTCTCGCGCATGGTGTCGTCGAGGCCGGAGCGCACCAGCTCCAGCTCCGTCGCCCCGCGCAGGTAGTTCTGGCGGAACCCGGCCGAGAGCCCCTCGCCGGGCGCGCCGCCGCCGAGACGGTCGAGCTCGTCGACCAGAAGCTGGTGGCGCGCCTCCTCCCGCCGCCGCTCCATGCGGCCGAAGCGGATGTGGGAGAGGTTCTTGACCCATTCGAAATAGGAGACGGTGACGCCGCCGGCGTTGGCGTAGAGGTCGGGGATGATCACCACCCCCCGGTCGCGGAGCTGCTCGTCCGCGGCGGCGGTGATCGGGCCGTTGGCGGCCTCGACGATCAGGTTGGCGCGGATGCGGTGGGCGTTGCCGGCGTGGATCGCGCCCTCGAGCGCCGCGGGGATGAGGATGTCGCAGGGCTCCTCCAGCGCGGACATGGCGTCGGCGCGGAAGGTCCCCTGCGCGTAGCCCCGCACGCCGCCGCAGGCCGCGAGGTGGGTCTTCAGCGCCTCGATGTCGACGCCGTCGGGGTCGAGGATCGCGCCGTCGTGCTCGACCACCGCGACGATGCGGGCGCCGTCCTGCTCGGAGAGGAACTTCGCGGCGTGGTAGCCGACGTTGCCCAGGCCCTGCACGATGACGCGCTTGCCCGAGAGGTCGCCCACCAGCCCCGCGGCGGCGGCGTCGTCGGGGTGGCGGAAGAACTCCCGCAGGGCGTACTGGATGCCGCGGCCGGTGGCCTCGGTCCGCCCGGCGATGCCGCCCTGGGTCAGCGGCTTGCCGGTGACGCAGGCGCGCGCGTTGATGTCGGTGGTGGCCATGCGCCGGTACTGGTCGGCGATCCAGGCCATCTCCCGCTCCGAGGTGCCCATGTCCGGCGCCGGCACGTTCTGGGAGGGGTTGATCAGGTCGCGCTTGATCAGCTCGTAGGCGAAGCGGCGGGTGATGCGCTCGAGCTCCTCCTCGGTCCACTCGCGCGGGTCGATGCACAGGCCGCCCTTGGCGCCGCCGAAGGGCGCCTCCACGAGGGCGCACTTGTAGGTCATCAGCGCGGCCAGCGCCTCGACCTCGTCCTGGTCGACCGAGAGCGCGTAGCGGATGCCGCCCTTGGCGGGCTCCATATGTTCGGAATGCACGGCGCGGTAGCCGGTGAAGGTGCGGATGCCGCCGCGCAGGCGGACCCCGAAGCGGACGATGTAGGTGGCGTTGCAGACGCGGATCTTCTCCTCGAGCCCGGGCGAGAGGTTCATCAGCGCCGCGGCGCGGCTGAACATCATCTCGACGGACTGGCGGAAGGAGGGCTCGGCGGCGTGGATCGCCTGCGGCGCGTTCATCAGCGTTTCCCCTGTGCTCGATCCCCGGCCGAAGGCCCGGCCGGCGCGGCGGCCGTTCCGGCTCTGCCTGCTCCTTGATCTGCGAGCCGGGGCCTGCGGATCAAGCGACACGCGAGCGTGGGCGCGAAAACGTGACCGTTTGGTAAACAAGTCTCTCACGCCGTGATCAGGCGGGCCGACCGCCCGGGGGGTCCGTTCATCTTCGGCTGTCATCGCGGCGCGCCCGTGGTAGCGTCGCCCGACCGCGGGCTGTTCCGCCCCGCCGCTCCGGACGCCGACCCTTCCTCATGATCGCCAGGCTTTTCAGGATCGCGCTCGCGCTCGTCGCGCTGCTGGTCGTCGTCGCGGCGGCGCTGGGCGTCGTCTTCCTCGAGACGGCGCCCCTGGTCGCGCGCGCGGCGCCCCCCACGGCGCAGGACGTGACCGAGGCGCGGCGCTTCGTGCGCGGCGTGCGCGGGGCGATCCAGGCCGATGCGGACGGGGGCTTCGCGACCACCGAATCCGAGCTCGACAGCGTGGTCCGGCTGGGCGCGCGCTTCGTGCCGGGCTTCCGGGGCGAGGTGGCGATCGGCGAGGGGCGGGTGACCGGCGCGGCCTCGATCCCGGTTCCCGGCGCGGGGGAGCGGCTGTGGCTGAACCTGCGCGCCGCCGCGCCCGCCTTCGAGGGCCGCTTCCGACTGTCGAGCGTCGAGGTCGGCGGCGTGCCCCTGCCCCCCGGCCCGACGCTGGAGGCGGGCCGGATCGGGGCCAACCTGCTGTTCGGCGACCGGCTGGGCGACACGGTGCTGGACGCGGCGCAGGCGATGCGGATCGAGGGGGACGCGGCGGTCTTCGACCTGGCCATCGACCAGCTCGGCCAGAACGGGGTGATGCGCGGCCTCTTCGGCGCCCTGCGGGGCGAGGAGATGCCCGTCGCCGCCGAGGTCGACCGCTACCACCGCCTGCTGCGCGAGGCGATGGAGGCGGGGGCGCTGCCGCTGGAGGGCAGCTACCTGCCCTACCTGGTCTTCACCCTGAAGGCCGCGCAGGAGGGGGCGCGCGAGCACGGGCCGGCCAATGCCTACACCGCCGCCTTCTTCGCCCTGGCGCGGACCTGCGGGGCGAAGGACTTCGCGATGGTGGTGGGCAGCCTGATGGGCGGCGACGCGCCCGCGCCGGAGCCGCGGGCGTGGACCGCGCGCTGCGACGCGCTGACCTTCAACGGCCGCATCGACAGCCGCCGGCACTTCACCACCGCCGCCGCCATCCAGGCGGCGAGCAACCGGGGCTTCGCCGTCTCGGTGGGGGAGTTCAAGGAGCTTTACGACACGGTCAAGGCGGGCGGGTTCGACTTCACCGACATCGCCGCCAACAACTCCGGCATCCGGCTGTCGAACACCTTCATGGCCGCCCCGCTGGAGGCCTGGCCGGAGCTGATCGCGCGGATCGAGGCGGAGGGCGACGTGATCGTATCGTTCGAGGGCGTGCCCCGGATCCTGTCGGGCGAGGCGTTCCGGGCCCGCTACGGCGAGATCGACAGCCCCGCCTACCGCGCCGAGCTGGCGCGGATCGAGGCCCGCATCGACGCGCTGCCGCTGCACCGCTGAGGGGCGCAGACGCGAAAGCCCCGGGCGCGGGGCCCGGGGCTTTCGTCGACGGCGTCGCGGGCGCGGCTCAGCCGGCGAGCGCGGCCATCACCTCGTCGGACATCTCGAAGTTGGCGGTGACGTTCTGCACGTCGTCGTCGTCTTCCAGCGCGTTGATCAGACGCAGCACCTTCTCGGCCGCCTCCTGGTCGAGGTCGTTGGTGATGTTCGGCTTCCAGACGAGCTTGGCGGTCTCCGCCTCGCCCAGGGAGTCCTCCAGCGCGGTCGAGACCTCGTTGAGGTCCTCGGCGGCGCACCAGATCACGTGGGTCTCCTCGTCGGATTCCACGTCCTCGGCGCCGGCCTCGATGGCGGCCTCCATCACCGTGTCGGCGTCGCCGACGGAGGCGGCGTAGATCACCTGGCCCTTGCGGTCGAACATGAACTGGACCGAGCCGGTCTCGCCCAGGTTGCCGCCGTGCTTGGAGAACAGCGAGCGCACGTTGGAGGCGGTGCGGTTGCGGTTGTCGCTCAGCGCCTCGACGATCACGGCGACGCCGCCGGGGGCGTAGCCCTCGTAGCGGATCTCCTCATAGGTCTCGGCGTCGCCGCCGGAGGCCTTGTTGATCGCGCGGGTGATCACGTCCTTGGGGACCGACTGGGACTTCGCCTCCCGCACCGCGAGGCGCAGGCGGGGGTTCTTGTCGGGGTCCGGGTCGCCCATCTTCGCCGCCACGGTGATTTCCTTGGCGAGCTTGGAGAAGAGCTTGGAGCGCGCCGCGTCCTGGCGCCCCTTGCGGTGCTGGATGTTGGCCCATTTGGAATGGCCGGCCATGACGAGCCTCTCGCGCGGTTTTCCGATGTCCCGATGGGCCGCCGTCTTAGGCGAAGGCGCCGTCGGGGGCAAGGCGCGCCGAGCGGGGGACGCCGCGGCCGGCGCCGATTGCGGGCCCCGCCGTCCCTCCCCCCGTCCCCTCCGTCGCGCCCGGTCCGCGGGACGGACGCCCGGGCGCGGCGCGACGCCGGGCCTCAGGCGAGGAACAGGGCGAGCAGGAAGGCGGGCGCGAGGAAGATGAGGCCGGTGCGCAGGCGCCGCTCGCGCGCGGCGGCGGCGGTCAGCGCGGGGTCGGGGGGCAGCGCCTCGCCCTGGCCCAGCGCCTTCTGCAGCTCGGAGGCGATGGCCATGCGGGCGGGCTTGCGCGCGGCGCGCATCCGCAGGTCCTCGGCGAAGGCGGGGTGGGCGCGCTCGATGCGCAGGACCATGGCGCGCACGGTCCAGCCCCAGGCGGTCAGGGCCGCGAGCAGGGCGAGACCGAAGAGCGCGATCAGCGTCGACATGCGCCCCTCACAGCGGCCAGATCAGGGGAATCAGCAGGCAGGCGACGACGCCGACCAGAAGGTTCAGCCCGAGGCCGATCTTCACGAAGTCGGTGAACTTGTAGCCGCCCGGCCCGTAGACCAGCGTGTTGGTCTGGTAGCCGATGGGGGTGGCGAAGCTGGCCGAGGCTGCGATCATCACCGCCACCACGAAGGGGCGCGGGTCGACGCCGAGCGTATGCGCCAGCGTGATCGCGATCGGCGTCATCACCACCGCCACGGCGTTGTTCGACACCAGCTCGGTCAGCGCCGAGCAGATCAGGAACAGGAGCCACAGCGCCACCTGCGGGTTCACCTGCATCAGCGCGGGGGCGATGGCGTCGACCACCAGGCGCACGGCGCCCGAGCTCTCCAGCGCCGCGCCGATGCCGAGCATGGCGAAGATCAGGGCCAGCAGGCGGCCCTCGACCGACTGGAACGCCTCGTCGGCGTCGATGCAGCGGGTGAAGAGGACCACGGCGACGCCGATGACGGCGGCGGCGACGATGGGCACGATCTCGACGGCCGAGAGGATCACCACCGCGGCCAGCACCGAGATCACGATCCAGGCGCGGTCGCGGCGGTAGGGGCGTTCGGTGGGCGTGGCGATGTCCACCAGGCGCACGTCCTCGGCGAGGCGCTTGATGTCGTCGGGGTCGCCCTCCAGCAGCAGGGTGTCGCCGATGCGCACGAAGATGTCGTCGAGCTGGCGGCCCAGGTTCTGGGAGCGGCGGTGCACCGCCAGCGGGTAGACGCCGTAGCGGCGGCGCAGGCGCAGCTCGCCCAGGCGGCGGCCGACGAGGCGGCAGTCGGGGCCGATCAGCGCCTCGACGGTGACGGTCTTCTTCTCGGAGATCCGGTCGACCATGTGCAGGGCGCGCGTCTCGCGCAGGCCCAGGAGCTCGTTGACGCCGGTGCGCAGGACCACGCGGTCGCCCTCCTGCAGCACCACGCCGGCCATGTTGCGGCGGAGCGATTCGTCGCCGCGCAGCACGTCGATGACCCGCATCCCCTGGCGGCGGAAGAGGTCGACCTTGAGCACCTCCTGCCCGATGACGGGGGAGCCGGGGGGGACCGCGACCTCGGTCATGAAGGACAGGCGCTTGCGCTCGCCCAGGAAGTCGGTGATCGCCTGGCGCTCGGGCAGCAGGCGGGGGGCGGCGATGCGCAGGTAGAGGACGCCGGCGAGCGCCACGGCGATGCCCAGCGGCGTGACCTCGAACATCGAGAAGGGCTCCATCCCCGCCTGGCGGGCGACGCCGTCGACCAGCAGGTTGGTGGAGGTGCCGATCAGGGTGCACAGGCCCCCCAGGATCGCGAGGTAGCTCAGCGGGATCAGCAGGCGCGAGCCGGTGGTGCCGACCTTCTGGGCGAGGCGGATGGCGATGGGGATCAGCACCACCACGACGGGCGTGTTGTTCATGAAGGCCGAGGCGGTCAGCGTGAACAGCGCGAAGGCGGCGAGCGTGGCGGCGGGGCGCGTCTCGGCCCAGACCAGGGCGAGGCGGGTGAAGGCGTCGAGCGCGCCGGTGCGCACCAGGGCGCCGGAGAGGATGAACATCGCTCCGATGGTGATCGGGGCGGCGTTGGAGAAGGCCCCCAGCATCACCTCCGGCTCCAGCACACGGGTCGCCATCAGCACGGCGACGCCGCCGATGGCCACGACCTCGGGCGAGAAGCGCTCGAGGCAGAACAGCGTGAACATGCCGATGAGCACCGCGAGGGTGATCAGGGCCGGTCCATGAGCGAGCAGGAAGTCGATCAACGCGGGCGGGCTCCGGGGGCGGACGGCTGCGGAAGGGGCGGGCGGGCGGCGGAGGTCGGGGCGGAGGTGCGGGCGGGGGTCTTGCGGGCGCGGCGCGTGGGGTCGGCGGAGGGTCGGAAGGCGGCGGTCGGGGCGGCTTGCGGACGACGGGCGGGCGGCGGATCGCGGCGGCAGGTCGGGTCGGATCGGCGGGCGGCGGACATGAGGCGGGCGGCGGTTCGGGCGGGACGGTCGGCTGCGGGCGGGGTCGGGCGCGGAGACGGTCGGTCGGGTCTGGGCCGGCGGGCGCCCTCGGCGGCGCCTGGGCGGCGGCCGGCTGGGGCGCGGGGCGGTCTGGCTCGGCTGGCGGTCGGCGGGCGCTCCGTTCGTGGTCGGTCGGGTCGGCGGCTCCTCGGGCGCCGGCGCGGGGCCGGCCGGGTCGAGGAATACGCCGGCCTGCACCGGGGTTCTAGAGGCGCGCATCGCCGCGGCCCGTCGTTCAGAATGACGGGTTTGCCTCGGCGAGGCCAGCGTTTCCCGGGGCCGGGGGCCCGCGGCGACGCCGCGGGCGCGCCGCGTCTCCCCCGCGCCCGGGGCGGGCGTCGGACCCGCGGCGCGGGACCGGCGGGGCGCGTCGGGGCGGGCCGGGACCCGGGGCGGAGCTCCGGGCGGGAGGGCGGGGCCGGGGCCCCGACGCCGGCCGGGGGCGCCCGGCCGCAGGGTCGGGGCGGCGCCGGCCGCAGGCGCCGCCGCGGCGGGCCGGGCAGGGCCCGGGGCGTCCGGCGCGCCCTCGCGGCCGGCGGCGGTCGCCCCGGGCGGGCCGGCAGCCGCGCGCCGCGGGCGGAGGCGCCCGGCCGGGCGCGCGGGTCGACGCGGCGCCTCCGCCGCCCGCCGCCGGCGCTTCAGTCCAGCAGCATCGCCCGTGCGGCCGCGGCGTGGATCCGCGCGGCGGCCAGCATGTCGGCGACCGCCACGCTCTCGTCCAGCGCGCCGGAGGCTCCCAGCGCCCCCGGACCCAGCGTCGCCGTCTCCAGCCCGAAGGCCGGGGCCAGCACGCAGGCGTCGGTGAAATAGCGCGCCCCGCGCGGGGCCAGCGGCCGGCCGCGCTCGGCCTGCGCCGCGGCCAGAACGGCCGCGGCCAGCGGCGCGTCGGCCGGGCTCTCGACCCCGGGCTTGAAATCCAGCCGCTCGACCGTGAAGCCGGGACCGAGGCGGGCGCGGATCGCCGCCTCCAGCGCCGGCGCGTCCGCCGCGGGGGGCAGGCGCAGGTCGAGCTCCGCCGTGCAGCGGTCGGCGGCGAGGTTGATCGCCGTCCCGCCCGCGATCCGCCCCACGCTCAGCGTGGCCCCGCCGAGCAGCGGATGCGTCTGCGCCGGCAGCAGCGCCGGCAGGCCGGGCAGGGCCTCGAGCATCGCCGCGATCGCGTTCGCGCCGCCCTCGGCGTCGCCCGCGGGCCCGCCCGAGCCGTGCCCCGCCCGCCCCCGCGCCGTGACCCGCAGCCACAGCGCCGCCGTGGTCGCCGTCACCAGGTCCAGCGAGGTCGGCTCGGCCACCAGCAGCCCCGCCGCGCCGTCGAGCGCCCGCCGCTCGACCAGCCGCCGGGCGCCGAGGCAGTTCGAGCTCTCGCCCCCCGTCGCCGCCAGCACCAGGTCGCCGCGCAGGCGCGGGCCGCGCCCGGCCTCGCCGTCGCGCGCCGCGCGGGCGAGGTCGGTCAGGGCCGAGACCAGCGCCGCCAGCCCCGCCTTCATGTCCGCCGTGCCGCGCCCGTGCACGCGGGCCCCGTCGTCGTGGCCCGAGTACGGATCGCGCGCCCAGTCCCCCTCGCCCGGCGGCAGCGTGTCCATGTGGGCGGAGAAGACCAGGCCGGGGCGCGAGCCGTCGCCGCGAAGACGCACGAGCAGGTTGAAGCGGCCGGGGGCGAATTCCTCGATCTCGGGCGCGAAGCCCAGGGCGCGCAGCTCGGCGGCGAGCACGGCGCAGACCCGGGTCTCGTCGCCCGGGGGATCCGGGCTCTCGGCCCGCACCAGGGCGGAGAGCAGGCGGACGGTCTGGTCGCGGTCGAGCATGCGGGCCCTTTCGATGCAGTCGCCCCGGCGTCGCCCCGCGCCCCAGGCTCGCCCGGTCCCGGTTCCGAGCCCGAGGAGGAGGGGCAGGGCGCAGGCGCAGACGCGCGGCGGGCGTCCCGGCGGCCGGCCCGGCGCCGGGCCCCGGAAGGCGGAGCCCCCGGTCCGGGCAGGGGACCGGGGGCATGCTCGCCCGGGGGGGCGAGGCCGGCAAGCGGGCTTGCGGCGGCCCGCCTGCGACCCCCGGTCCCGGCGCTGCACCGCGGGGATCGGGGATTCCGTGGCCGCCCGGGGAGACGGACCGGCCCCTGCGCCGCGCCGCCGCCCGCGGGCGGGGCGCGGGGAGGGCGGGCCCTCGGCGCCCCCGGGGGGAGCGCAGAGGACCGCCGGCCCAGCCCGCAAGCGGCGAGCGTGGAGCGCCGCCGCGCCGCCGCTGCCGGGCGGGCTGCGCGGACAGAGGCCGGCCCACCGCGCAGCGGCGCTCGGCGCGGCGCCCGGGGGCGGCGGTCAGTGGGCCATCAGGACGGGGACGTCGAGCTCGGCGAGGATCCGGCGGGTGACGCCGCCCAGGATCTCCTCGGCGAGGCGCGAATGCTCGTAGGCGCCCATCACCAGCAGGCCCGAGCGCTGCTCGGCCAGCGCCGCGCGCAGGGCGGCGGCGACGCCGCCCGGGCCGCGCTCGGCCCGGCGCAGGTCGGCCTGGATGCCGTGGCGGGCGAGATGGGCGACGACGTCGCGGCCCTCGCTCCCGCGGGCGGCGTCGGGATCGCCGACGGTGACCACCGAGACATGGGCCTGCGTCTCCAGGATCGCCATCGCGTCCGAGAGCGCCCGCGCCGCCGCCTTGCCGCCGTCCCAGGCGAGGATGGCGCGGTCGGCCAGCCGCTCGATCCGGCAGCCGGGCGGCACGATCAGCACCGGGCGCCCGCAGCGCAGCGCCAGGAGGTCGGGATGCGGCGCGAGGTGAAGACTGTCGCCGTCCGCCTCGTCGCGGCCGACCACCACGATGTCGTAGACGCGCGCGGCCTCGATCAGGCCCGCGTCGGGCTCGCCCGCGATCTCGACGTAATGGGTCTTGCCGGGGCGGTCGCGCTCCAGCTCGCGGGTCAGCTCATGGAAGGCGGCGGCGATGGCGGCGCGGCGCTCGCGCTCGGCCGCAAGCAGGGGGTCGGCGGCGCCGGAGGGGATCCAGGGACCCAGCGCGGCGGCGGCGCGGCTGGTCCCGTGGACCAGCATCCCGGTCAGGTGGGCGTCGTGCCTGCGCGCCATCAGGGCGGCGAGGCGCAGGGCGTCCTCGGCGCCCGGCAGGCCGGTCCAGCAGACGAGAATGTTCTTGATCGCCATGGGGCGTCTCCCCTCGATAGGCGCGCCCCCGCCCGGGAGCGGGCGAGGCCGCGGCCGGCCGGGCGGCCCGACGGGGCCGGCCCGGGGGCCGCGATCGCGGGACCGGCGGACGGGCGCCCTCCGGTCGTCGGCGCCGGGCGGAGGATCGGCGAGTCGGCCGCGCGCCGCCTTGATCCAGGTCAGGCGCGGGCGGGATCCGCAGGCGCGCGGGCGCGGCGGCGGTTGACTCGCGGCGCTCCGGGCGTAAAAGGCGCGGGTCCGGCGCGACCCCGCCCGGACCGCCGCCCGAGGTCCGTCCTGTCCGCAGGCCGGCCTGTCGGCCCTCTCCCCGGGGAGAGGCGCAGAGGAGGGCGCGCGATTGCGAGACCTGTCAGAGGAGCGACTGCGATGACCAAGCGCACGTCCGCGAAATACAAGATCGACCGCCGCATGGGCGAGAACATCTGGGGCCGTCCCAAGTCCCCGGTGAACCGCCGCGAGTACGGCCCCGGCCAGCACGGCCAGCGCCGCAAGGGCAAGCTCTCGGACTTCGGCGTGCAGCTGCGCGCCAAGCAGAAGCTGAAGGGCTACTACGGCGACATCACCGAGAAGCAGTTCCGTCGCATCTACGCCGAGGCCGAGCGTCTGCGCGGCGACACCGGCGATCTGCTGATCGGCCTGCTGGAGCGGCGCCTGGACGCGGTGGTCTACCGCGCCAAGTTCGTGCCGACGATCTTCGCCGCCCGCCAGTTCGTGAACCACGGCCACGTGACCGTGAACGGGCGCCGCGTGAACATCCCCTCCTACCGCGTGAAGGAGGGCGACGTGGTCGCGGTCAAGGAGAAGTCCCGCCAGCTCGAGCTGGTGATGGCCGCCGCCGAGAGCTCGGAGCGCGACGTGCCCGACTACCTCGAGGTCGATCACTCGAAGATGACCGCCTCCTTCGTGCGCACCCCGTCGCTGGGCGACGTGCCCTACCCGGTGCAGATGGAGCCGAACCTGGTCGTCGAGTTCTACGCGAAGAACTGATCTTCGCCGAACCGGATCGGAAGACTGCAAGGGCCGCGCATCGCGCGGCCCTTTCGCGTTCGCGGGCGGGAGGCGCCGCGTCGGGCGGGGCGCCGGCGGGGGCCGTTCGGCTCGCGGCGCATGGCGGGCGGGGGCGCCTGGGGCGGGCCTCGCGAGGCGGGGCTCGCTCGGCCATGCGCGCGCCTTGCGCGCGGCGGGCGGGCGCCCGCGGGGGCCGCTTCTGGACTCACCCGAGAACAGGGCCGCGCCTGTCCTCCGGATCCGTCCGTCGCTGACGATGCCTGAGCGACTCGCCCGCCCCGGTCAAGGACAAGCCCGGCTGCGCCGGGTCGCTTCGCGATCCTTGACCGGAGCGGGCGAGCCGCTCTTACGGCATCAGCGACGGACGGCTCCGGAGAACAGGCGCTCCCGGCAGGGCTCGGGGCCGGCCGGGGGCGCCTGGGGCGGGCGTCGGGAGGGTCAGACGCCGCCGGAGGCGAGCAGGATCACGGGGGTCGCGAAGACGGCGGCCATCACGATGAAGGCGAGGCTCGCGAACAGGCCGTCGCGGGCGACGATCGAGATCGCCAGCAGCGCCACGGCGCCGCCGAGGAAGGAGGAGGTGAAGGGCACCAGTTCCAGGACCGGCATCGCCAGGCCGCAGAGCAGGCACAGCGCCAGAAGCAGCCGGTCGAAGGGCGGGTTCACCAGGCCGGGGAGGCGGCGGCGGGTGCGCCGCTCGATCCAGCCGACGGGGCGGCGGAGCCAGTCGACCGCCTCGGAGAGGCGCCTGCCCTCGATCCGTCGGCGGGTGACGAAGCCGGGCAGCCACACGTGGCTGCGCCCCAGCAGCCCCGCCAGGCTGATCAGCGCGATGGTCAGCCCGCAGATCGACGACAGCAGCGGCACCCCCGAGAGCGGCGTGACCACCACCAGCGCCGGGACCAGCAGCAGGGTCACGGTGGAGTGCTGGCCCACGGCGTCGATCACCTCGCCGGCGGAGGGCTTCTCCTGCCGGGCGGTCTCCTCGATGCGGTCGAGGACGGTCGAGATCGGGCCGGACTCCGGGCCCTGCGGGGCGGAATCGGCGGCGGCGGCGTGGGTCATCGGGGTCTCCGGTCGAGGTCTCCGGGTGCGATCTCCGGATCTGGGGCGCTCGCAGCAGAGGTCGTGCCTCCGCAAGGCGTTTCAAGGGCGCCCAAGGGGCATGCCCGGGGCGCCGGCGGCCGGCCGACGCCGGCCGGGCAAGCCTGCGCGGGCCGGGGAGCCGGCCGCTGCGCGGCCGGTGTCGACCTGCGGTCGGGGGGCGGCTCGGCGGGCGGCTGGGCGGGCGGCTCAGCGGGCGGGGCGCAGGAAATCCGGGGGGTTGAAGACGTCGCAGAAGGCGTCGGGGCCGAGCGGCCGGGCCTCGAAGAACGCGTCGGGACGGGCGCGGGAGAGGGCCGCGTCGGTCATCCCGATCAGCGCCTCGGCGCAGTCGAAGCCCCAGGCGAGGAGGACGCCCGGGTCGGGGAGGTGCAGGCGGTCGACCGGGCGCCCCTGCTCCCGCCCGTCGGGGAGGCGTCGGGTCAGACGCAGGGCCGGGGCGCCGGGCCGGAGGGCCGAGACGGGGATGGAGGTCGAGACCTCGTCGAACTCGCTGATCGCGAGGACCTCGTGGGCGCCGAGCGCCTCCAGGAAGCGGCCGATTGCGGGCTCGCCGGCAGGGGGCAGGCGGCCGTCGGTCGGCAGGAACCAGCGCTCGGCCTGCATCCACGCCTCGAGGCGGTGCTGGAGGGCGAGGAGTTCGGGGCCGCGGGCGGGCGCGTGGCCCTGGATCGCCAGCAGCCAGGCGGCGCGGTCGGAGAGCTCGGGCGGGGCCTCCGGCGCGGCCCGCGCGCGGGCTTCGGGCCAGGAGAGGGTGTGGGCGGAGGCCTTGGCGCGGGCCTCGAAGGCCTCGTGGACCTCGTCGGGGTCGTCGATGCCGTCGGGGTGGTCGACGGGGGCGAACGACCAGGCCCCTTCGCCGAAGGCGCCGGGCAGGGGCAGGCGGTAGAACGGATTCGGCGCGACGAAGGCGTGGGGGTAGATGCTGGCCCACCAGGTCAGGACCGGGACGTCGACCGGGGGGGCCTGGCGGGCGCGCTCGGGCCTCGGGATTTCCGACACGTTCATGCACGCCATCCAAAACTGGACGCATCCCCCTGCGCAAGGTATCTTTTCCCCGAACGAGGGCCGCGCCAAATGACGGCCCCGTCGGAATGAGGCCAGGCAAGATGCAGCAGCCCGAGCGATTCTCGGACCTGCCGGAGTACGCGTTTCCGCGGCTCCGCGCCCTGTTGGAGGGGACCCCCGCCGGCGGTCCCCTGCTTCCCATGTCGCTGGGCGAACCGCGCCATCCGCTGCCGCCCTTCCTGGGCGAGGAGCTTGCGCGCCACCACGACCTCTACGGACGATACCCCCCGAACGAGGGCTATCCGGAGCTGCGCGAGGCGATCGCGGGCTGGCTGCAAAGCCGCTTCGGGATCGCCGGGGACCGCGCGGACCCCGAGCGGCACGTGTTCCCGCTGAACGGCACGCGCGAGGGGCTGTTCGCGGCCTGCCTGGCGCTGGTGCCCGAGCGCAAGAACGGCCAGCGCCCGGCGGTGCTGATCCCCAACCCGTTCTACCAGTGCTACGCCGTCGCCGCGCTCGCGGCCGGGGCCGAGCCGATCTACGTGCCCGCGACGCCGGAAAGCGGCTTCCTGCCCGACTTCGAGAGCCTGCCCGAGGACCTGCTGGCGCGCACCGCGGCGGTCTACCTGTGCTCGCCCGCCAACCCGCAGGGGGTGGTGGCGGGGATGGAGCGGTGGAAGGGGCTGATCGCGCTCGCCGAACAGCACGACTTCTTCGTCTTCGCCGACGAATGCTATTCCGAGATCTGGCGCGACGCGCCCCCGCCCTCGGCCTTGCAGGCCAGCCAGGAGATGGGCGCCGACCCCGAGCGGGTTCTGGCGTTCCACTCGCTGTCCAAGCGCTCGAACCTGCCGGGTCTGCGCTCGGGCTTCTGCGCGGGCGGTCCGAAGGCCATCGCGGCCATGAGAAAACTGCGGGCCTATACCGGGGCGCCGCTGCCGGGGCCGATCCAGATGGCCTCGGCCGCCGTGTGGCGGGACGAGGCGCATGTGGACGCCTCCCGCGCGCTCTACCACGAGAAGTTCGCCATGGCGGACCGGATCCTGGGGAACATGGAGGGCTACCGCCCGCCCGAGGCGGGGTTCTTCCTGTGGCTCGACGTCTCCGCGAAGTGGGGGGACGGCGAGGCCGCGACCCTGCACCTGTGGAAGGAGACCGGGGTGCGGGTGTTGCCGGGGGCCTATCTCTCGCGCCCCTCGCCCGACTGGCTGG
This sequence comes from Albimonas pacifica, assembly GCF_900113695.1. Classification (GTDB taxonomy): domain Bacteria; phylum Pseudomonadota; class Alphaproteobacteria; order Rhodobacterales; family Rhodobacteraceae; genus Albimonas; species Albimonas pacifica. The sequence goes on from NZ_FOQH01000010.1 coordinate 206,823, forward strand.
GCGGCGGCGATCCGGGCGAGGCCTATGTGCGCATCGCCCTGGTGGAATCCGTGGAGGACGTCGAGCGGGGGCTGACCCTGATCCGCGAGGCGCTGGGCTGAGACCGGCCGGCGCGCCGCCCGCCCCATGACGGGGCCGGCCCGGGCGCGCGGCTGCAACGACAGGATGACAGGCACACAGATGGCGTTCTTCTCCCGCTCCGACCTCGACGACGACTTCGGCGGCCGCGACGCCTTCCTGCCGGAAAGCTGGTCCGAGGCCATCGGCCGCCGCTTCATGGAGGGCGCGGGCCTGGCCCTGTGCCTGCTGGCGGTCGTCGCCGCGATGATGCTGGCGAGCTACGATCCCAACGACCCCAGCTTCTTCAACGCCTCGGACGGGGCGCCGTCGAACTGGCTGGGGCTGCCGGGGGCCTACCTGGCCGACCCGCTGATGCGCACGCTGGGGCTGGCGGCCTGGTCGCTGGTGCTGCTGCCCGGCGTCTGGGGCTGGCGGCTGGTGACCCATGAGGGCGAGTGGCGGGCCTGGTCGCGCCTGCTGGTGGCGCCCTTCGCGATCCTGGCCGCGGCCGCGTGCCTCTCGGCCCACGTGCCGCCGGAGGCCTGGCCGCATCCCTACGGGCTGGGCGGGCTGATCGGCGACGGCGCCGACCGCACGCTGGTCGCCTACATGCCCTGGGGGCTGGAGATCGCGCTGCCGATGCTCTCGGTCGGGCTGTTGGCCGCGACCCTGGCGCTGGGGGGGCTCGCGCTGGGCATGGACACGGCCGAGGCCGCCGAGCTGGTGCGCTGGCTGGCCTCGGGCCTGGGCTGGGCGATGCGCACGGCGCTGGGTCTGCTGGGCCTCGCCGCCGGCGGCGCCGCGCGGCGCATGGCGCGCCCGCGCTCGGCCCGCGTGGCCCCGCCCGAGCCCTATGGCGCGGCGCGGCGGGAGCCGGCCGGATCCTTCGACGAGGAGGAGGAAGAGGAGGAGGACGAGCCGCCCCTCACCTCGCGCCGCCGCACGCCGAAGCTGGGCTCGGCGCTCGACGACGAGCCTCCCGCGCGGGAGCCGAGCGTGCTGGACCGCATCCGCTCGGCCGCCAGGCGCATCGAGCCCGGCCCGATGACCCGCCGCGAGCCGGAGCCGGAGGCGGACGAGGTCCTCTACGACGATCGCGACGACTATGACGACTACGAGCCCGCGCCCGTCCCCCGCGCCATGGCGCCGGCGCCGATCCCGCAGCCGCGGGCGGAGGTCGCCGCGCCGGTGAAGAAGGTCCCGGTCAGCCGCCGGGCCGAGGCCGAGGCGCAGCCGAAGTTCGAGTTCGACGACCTCTCCGAGGACGCGGCCTGGTCCTGCCCGCCGCTGTCGCTCTTGCAGAGCCCGCGCGAGATCTCCCGCCCCCAGCACTCGACCGAGGCGCTGGAGGAGAACGCGCGGATGCTCGAGGCGGTGCTGGACGACTACGGCATCCGCGGGGAGATCGTGAAGGTCTCGCCCGGGCCGGTCGTGACGATGTACGAGCTGGAGCCGGCGCCGGGCCTGAAGGCGAGCCGCGTGATCGGCCTGGCCGACGACATCGCGCGGTCGATGTCGGCGCTGGCGGCGCGCGTGTCCACGGTTCCGGGCCGCTCGATCATCGGCATCGAGCTGCCCAACGAGGTGCGCGAGAAGGTGCTGCTCCGCGAGCTGTTCGCGGCCAAGTCCTTCGGGGATGCCAAGGAGAAGCTGCTGATCGCGCTGGGCAAGGACATCGCCGGGGCGCCGATGGTGGCGAACCTGGCGCGGATGCCGCACCTGCTGATCGCGGGCACCACCGGCTCGGGCAAGTCGGTGGCGATCAACGTGATGATCCTGTCGCTGCTCTACCGGCTGTCGCCGAAGGAGTGCCGGATGATCATGATCGACCCCAAGATGCTGGAGCTGTCGGTCTACGACGGCATCCCGCATCTGCTGAGCCCGGTGGTGACGGACCCCAAGAAGGCGGTGGTCGCGCTGAAGTGGACGGTCGCCGAGATGGAGGACCGTTACCGCAAGATGTCGCGCATGGGCGTGCGCAACATCGAGGGCTACAACCAGCGCGTCCGCGACGCCCAGTCCCGCGGCGAGGCCTTCACGCGGTCCGTGCAGACCGGCTTCGACCCCGACACCGGCGAGCCGATCATCGAGACCCAGGAGTTCGAGCCCGAGGAGCTGCCCTTCATCGTCGTCGTGGTCGACGAGATGGCCGACCTGATGATGGTCGCGGGCAAGGAGATCGAGGCCTGCATCCAGCGCCTGGCGCAGATGGCCCGCGCCTCGGGCATCCACCTGATCATGGCGACGCAGCGCCCCTCGGTCGACGTCATCACCGGCACGATCAAGGCGAACTTCCCCACCCGGATCTCGTTCCAGGTGACCTCGAAGATCGACAGCCGCACCATCCTGGGCGAGCAGGGCGCCGAGCAGCTGCTGGGCATGGGCGACATGCTCTACATGGCCGGCGGCGGTCGGGTGACGCGCGTGCACGGGCCCTTCGTCTCCGACGAGGAGGTCGAGGAGGTGGTGATGCACCTCAAGTCCCAGGGCGAGCCGGAATACCTCAGCGGCGTCACCGACGGCCCCGACGAGGAGAACGCGGCCGACATCGACGCGGTGCTGGGGCTGGGCTCGGGCGACGACTCCGAGGCCGACCTCTACGACCGCGCGGTGGCGATCGTGGCGCGGGACCGCAAGTGCTCGACCTCCTACATCCAGCGCAAGCTCGCCATCGGCTACCAGCGGGCGGCACGGCTCGTGGAGCAGATGGAGGAGCAGGGCGTGGTGACGCCGGCCAACAAGGTCGGCAAGCGGGAGATCCTGGTGGGCGAGGTCTGACGCCTCCGGCGAGGACCGGACTACAGGCGCCCTGCGGGCGGGCCTGGCTGCGGCGCGCCGGTGGGAAGGCCAGGGCCGGATCGTGACGGGTCGGGAGCCTGCGGCGGGCTCCTGACTCACCAAAGAACAAGGCGCGCGCCTGCTCTCCGGAGCCGTCCATCGCTTCTGGCCTGCCTGAGCGACTCGCCCCCGCCGGTCAAGGACAAGCCCCCTTCGGGGGTCGCTGCGCGATCCTTGACCGGAGGGGGCGAGTCGCTCCGTTGGCCGCCAGCGACGGACGGCTCCGGAGAACAGGCGCTCCCGGCAGGGCCTGGGGCGAGGGGCGCCTGCGGCGGGCGGTCGGCGGAGATGAGAAAGGGCGCGACGGGGGGACCGTCGCGCCCTTTCGCTTTCGTCCGCGTCGGCTCAGCGGGTGATCAGCTCCGGGCCCATGAAGTAGGTGGGCAGGAAGGTGCTCATGCCCGGGATGTAGGTGACCATGATCAGGAAGATGAAGAGGATGCCCAGCCAGGGCAGCGCCGCCTTCACCACGTCCCACATCGCCATGCCCGCCACGCCCGAGGTGACGAAGAGGTTCAGGCCCACCGGCGGGGTGATCATGCCGATCTCCATGTTCACCACCATGATGATGCCGAGATGGATCGGGTCGATCCCGAGGCTGATCGCGATGGGGAAGACCAGCGGGGCCACGATGATGATCAGGCCCGACGGCTCCATGAACTGGCCGCCGATCAGCAGGATCAGGTTCACGATGATCAGGAACATGATCGGCCCGAAGCCCGCGTCCAGCATCGAGGTGGCGATGGCCTGGGGGATCTGCTCGTCGGTCAGAACGTGCTTGAGGATCAGCGCGTTGGCGATGATGAACAGCAGCGTCACCGTCAGCTTGCCCCCCTCGAACAGCGCGTCGCGCGTGTCGGGGTGGACCCAGACCGTCAGCGCCGTCCAGGGCTTGCGGTAGAAGGCGACCGGCGCGCCGTCCTCGGTGGTCGCCTTCAGCGGGCCCATGTCGCGGTAGATGAAGTTCGCGATCAGGAAGGCGTAGATCGCGGCGACGGCCGCGGCCTCGGTCGGGGTGAAGATGCCGCCGTAGATGCCGCCCAGGATGATCACGATCAGGAACAGGCCCCAGCCGGCGTCGCGGGCGGAGGCGAAGACCTCGCCCCAGCCCAGCCAGTCGCCCTTGGGCAGGTTCTGGACCCGGGCCGCGACGTAGATGCCGATCATCAGCATCAGGCCCGCCACCAGCCCCGGGATCACGCCCGCGAGGAACATGCGCCCGACCGAGACGTCGGTGGCGGCCGCGTAGACCACCATCACGATCGAGGGCGGGATCAGGATGCCCAGCGTGCCCGCGTTGCAGATCACGCCGGCGGCGAAGCTTTTCGTGTAGCCCACCTGCTGCATGCCCGCGATGACGATGCCGCCGATGGCCACGACCGTCGCGGGGGACGAGCCCGAAAGGGCGGCGAACAGCATGCAGGCGAAGACGCCCGCGATGGCGAGGCCGCCGCGGAACTGGCCGACGCAGGCGATGGAGAAGCGGATGATCCGGCTCGCCACGCCCCCCGTCGACATGAAGGTCGAGGCCAGCACGAAGAAGGGGATGGCGAGCAGCGTGTAGTGGCCCGCCATGGCGTTGTAGAGGGTCTGGGCGATGGAGGCGAGCGAGCTGTCCGACAGCACCAGCAGGAACAGGGTCGAGGACACGCCCAGCGCCACCGCGATCGGCACGCCGATCAGCAGCAGGCCCACGACGACCGCGAAGAGGATGGCGACTTCCATGGTCTCAGCGCTCCGTCGGGCCGCGGCGATGCGCGGGATCGTGGTGGTGCAGCGGATCGGCGGCGCCGGGATCGGGGATGGCGTGGTGGGAGCGGGCGTCCTCGACCGCCTCCTCGGCCTCGTGGGAGGCGATCAGGGTGGCGCGCTCGCCGGTCAGCAGCTCCCATCCCGCCTGGGCGAAGCGCAGCACCAGCAGCAGCATCGAGATCGGAAGGATGACGTAGGGCACCAGGCGGGGCAGCTTCTCGTAGGCCTCGCCCTCGTTGAACCACTCGGCGAAGAGCGGGTTGAGGAAGGCGGGCATGGGCACGTCGTTGAGCTCGTACCAGCCCTGGCCGCGGGCGGAGGCGAAGCCGGTGGGGAACCAGCGGCCGGTGGTCGGCTGCATCTCGCCGTAGGGGGCCCAGAAGTCCCAGGCGCCCTTCAGCAGCAGCAGCGCGAAGGCCAGGCAGATCGCGGCCGAGATCAGCGACAGCGTGCGGCGCACCGGCGGCGAGACGATGTTGATCACCGCGTCCACGCCCAGGTGGGCGGTGACCTTCACGCAGTAGCTGGCGCCCAGCAGCACCAGCCAGGCGAACAGGAACGACGTGGTCTCGAGCGCCCACAGGATGTTGGAGTTGAAGACGTATCGCGCGACCACGTTGGCGAAGGTGATCAGCGTCATGGCGCCCAGGATCGCGGCGATCAGCGTCTCTTCGACGGCGTTGATCGCGCGGCCTGCGGGCGTGCGGGCCTTGTAGTGCATGGGGCCTCCCCCCCTTGGGAGCGGCGGCGCGCGAGGCCTTGAGGCCGCGCGACCGGCCGCCGGAGCCGGAGCGAGCCGGGGCCGCCTCCTCCCAGAGGGTCCCGGCGCCGGACGGCGCCGCCCCGACCGGGCGGGCCGGTCGGGGCGGGCGATGGATGCGGACGGGTTCGCCCCCGGGCCGCGCAGGGCGGCCGGGGGCGTCCGGTCTCTTACATGGACGCATTGATCTTCTGGGCGGCCTCGATGTTCTCGGCCCCCACGTCGCCCTCGAACTCGGCCCACACGGGCTTCATCGCGTCGACCCAGGCGGCGCGCTGCTCTTCGGTGAGCTGGCGGACCTCGCCGCCGGCGTCGATGATCGACTGCTTGGCTTCCTCGTTGACCTGGAAGCTGTCGCCGTTGCGGTCGGCCGTCACCTCGTCGAGGATGGTCAGGAACTGCTCGCGCACGTCGGCGTCGAGCCCTTCCAGCCAGTCGACCGAGGTCACCACCAGGTAGTCGATGACGCCGTGGTTGGTCTCGGTGGTGCCGTCCTGCACCTCGAAGAACTTCTGGCCGTAGATGTTGGACCAGGTGTTCTCCTGCCCGTCGACGACGCCGGTCTGCAGGGCGCCGTAGACCTCGGAGAAGGCCATCGCCTGGGGGTTGGCCTCGAGGGCGGCGAACTGCGCCTTGAGCACCTCGGAGGGCTGAACGCGGAACTTCAGCCCCTTGGCGTCGGAGGGCAGCAGCAGCGGCTTGTTGGCCGAGATCTGCTTCATGCCGTTGTGCCAGTAGGCGAGCCCCTGCAGGCCGCGCCGCTGCATCGAGTCGAGCAGGCCCTGCCCGGTCTCGGAGGCCTGGAAGGCGTCCACCGCGTCGATGTTCTTGAACATGAACGGCAGGTCGAAGATCCGGAACTTCTTGGTGAAGGTCTCGAACTTCGACAGCGACGGCGCGGCGAGCTGGACGTCGCCGTTCAGCATCGCCTCGAGCACCTGGTCGTCGTTGTAGAGCGACGAGTTGCCGTAGACCTCCATGCAGGCCTTGCCGTTCATCTCCTCGTTGACCCGCGACTGCAGGAGCGAGGCGGCGATGCCCTTGGGGTGCTTGTCGGTGTTGGTGACGTGGCTGAACTTGATGACCATCTCGCCCGCGTCGCACGCGGCGTGAGCGGCGGTCGTCATCATCAGCGCCGCCGCGGCGGTCGCGGCGATCTTGAGAAAGCGCATGTCCTACCTCCCTGTTGGTTCCCGAATGCGCAAGGGACCTGACCGCAGCCTAGGCGGCGGCTGGTGCGGCGTAAATGACGTTTCGGAGACGAAATCAACCGGCGATCGCCGCGGATCGCAGTAAATTGCTCCCCGTTCCGCAGGGCGATGCGACCGGTCCGCATTCGGCGCCGGTCGGCGGAGGCGGCGGCAAGATCCTTGCCGCAGGGGGGAGGAGGGCGACCGTTCCTGTCCGCCGCGGTGCAGCACGCGCAGCGGGGGCCGGAAGGCCCGCCGCGCGGCCGGGAAGGGGGGCGGGGCGGCGTCGAGCGCGGCTCAGGCCGCCGCGCCCTCGCCGTGGCAGCGCCGCGCGTGCCAGATCTGGAGCGCGTCGGCGGTGACGTGGAAGAACGGCCCCGCGTCGCCCGACAGCACCTCGAAGGGCGTGTGCGGCTCGCCGAGGCTGGAGACCACCAGCATCGCGCCCGAGAAATCCTCGTCGCGGGTGTAGAGGCCGGGGGCGGCCAGCACCTCGAGCCCGGCGCCGCTGGCCGAGGCGACGCCGCGGGCGCTGTCCTCGATGGCGACGGCGGCCTCGGGCGGGACGCCCAGGCGCTGCAGGGTCAGGCGGTAGGGGGCGGGATCGGGCTTCGAGGTCTCGACGTCCTCGCGGGTGACGACGACCGCGAACCAGTCCAGCGCCTCGAAGCCGAAGGCGTTGAGGATCAGCGCCTCGAACGTCTCGCGCGACGAGGTGGTGCAGGCGGCGAGCTTCACCCCCGACGAGCGCAGGTCCTCCAGCAGACGGGCGACGCCGGGGCGCAGGGCGGCGCCTTCCTCGATCATCGAGACGAACAGGGCCTGCTTGCGCTCATGGATGCGCTCGAAGTCGCCGGCGTGCTCCATGGTGGTCAGGTCGCGGGGGCGGTGCGCCTCGGCGTAGTGGCGCATGCGGGCGAGGCCGCCTTCCACCGCCAGCAGCTCATGATAGCGCTCGCGGTCCCAGGACCAGTCGAGGCCGGCCTCGGCGAAGGCGGCGTTGAAGGCGGCGCGGTGGAGTTCCTCGGTCTCGGCGAGGGTTCCGTCGACGTCGAAGATCACGGCCTTGAGGGTCATGACGGCAAATCCTTCGATTGGGCGGACGCCGCGGGGCTTGCGCCGGCCGCATCCCGCGTGGGGGACAGGACGCGGTACGCTGGCGGCCGCTGGCTCGGGCGGGTCCGGTCGGATCGTTGCGCGGGCATGGCACGATGCCCGCGGTTCGCGACAGGTCGATGACGGGAGGGCGTTCGGTAAGGAATGCGAACTTAGCGCCCAATTTCCGCCATGATACCCCCCGGAAACGGGCGCGTCGACTCCTTCGCATCTCGACAGCGACGCCCCTTGATGCGAATCCGACGCGAGCGGTTGCGGAAACGGGCGGACGAATCCGCCGGTTTCCGCAGCGGCGCTGCGCCGCGGCGAACGGCCGCGCAATAATATTGCGCAAGTGGGGGTCTGGACGTCTTGCCTGTTTCGCACGTCTAGGCCAAACCGACGGTGGACAAAGCGGCGCCCGGAAGGTCTGTTCCCTTCCGGGCGCCGCTGCGTCCGGAGGAGAACATGGAGGAGGGACGCATGAGGATCGGCGCCCCAGCTGAGATCTTCGAGGGCGAAAAGAGGGTCGCCCTCACGCCAGAAAGCGCGAAGCGCCTGCAGAAGCTGGGCTACGAGTGCCTGGTGCAGAGCGGCGCCGGCGAAGCCGCGAGCTTCAAGGACGAGGCCTATGCCGAGGCCGGCGTCACGGTGGTCGAGACCGCCGCGGACCTGTGGAGCCAGGCCGACGTCATCGTCAAGGTGCGGGCCCCGTCGGACGAGGAGATCGCCGCCGCGCCCGAGGGCAAGACGCTGATCTCGTTCATCTGGCCGGCCCAGAACGAAGAGATGCTCGCGGCCCTGAACGCCAAGCGGATGACCGTCCTGGCGATGGACATGGTGCCCCGCATCAGCCGCGCGCAGAAGATGGACGCGCTGTCGTCGATGGCCAACATCGGCGGCTACCGCGCGGTGGTCGAGGCGGCGAACAACTTCGGCCGCTTCTTCACCGGCCAGGTGACCGCCGCGGGCAAGGTGCCGCCGGCGAAGATCCTGGTGGTGGGCGCGGGCGTCGCGGGTCTCGCGGCCATCGGCGCCGCCCAGGCGATGGGCGCCGTGGTGCGCGCCTTCGACGTGCGCCCCGAGGTGGCCGAGCAGATCGAGTCCATGGGCGCCGAGTTCCTGTTCCTCGACTTCGAGGACAGCCAGGACGGCGCCGGCACGGGCGGCTACGCGGCCCCCTCCAGCCCTGAGTTCCGCGAGAAGCAGCTCGAGCTGTTCCGCGCCCAGGCCCCCGAGGTCGACATCGTCATCACGACGGCGCTGATCCCCGGCCGGCCCGCGCCGAAGCTGTGGACCGAGGACATGGTCCTCGCGATGAAGAACGGCTCGGTCATCGTCGACCTCGCCGCCGAGCGCGGCGGCAACTGCGACCTGACCGTGCCCGACGACAAGATCGTCACCGAGAACGGCGTCACCATCATCGGCTACACCGACCTGCCGAGCCGGATGGCGACCCAGTCGTCGAACCTCTACGGCACCAACATCGCCCACATGATGTCCGACCTGACGCCCGAGAAGGACGGCAAGCCGGTCGTGAACATGGACGACGACGTGATCCGCGGCTCGACCGTGTGTCACCAGGGCGAGATCACCTTCCCGCCGCCGCCCCCCAAGGTGAAGGCGATCGCGGCTGCGAAGCCGAAGGAGAAGGTGAAGGAGCCGACCCCCGAGGAGAAGAAGGCCGCCGAGCTCGCCGCCTTCAAGAAGCAGACCCGCAGCCAGGTCACGCTGCTGGCCGTGGGCGCGGCGCTGCTGCTGGGCGTGGGCCTGGTCGCTCCGGCCAGCTTTATGCAGCACTTCATCGTCTTCGTGCTGTCGGTCTTCGTCGGCTTCCAGGTGATCTGGGGCGTGGCGCATTCGCTGCACACGCCGCTGATGGCGGTGACCAACGCCATCTCCTCGATCATCATCCTGGGCGCGCTGATGCAGATCGGCTCGGGCTCGTGGATCGTGATCGTGCTCGCCGCGCTGTCGGTGTTCATGGCCGGCATCAACATCTTCGGCGGCTTCCTCGTCACCCGGCGCATGCTCGCCATGTTCCAGAAATCGTAAGGAGGGCGAGGGCATGGACTACGGATTCTCGACCGCGGCCTATGTGGTCGCGGCGGTTCTCTTCATCCTGTCGCTGGGCGGCCTGTCGAACCAGGAGAAGGCCAAGCGCGCGGTCTGGTACGGCATCGCCGGCATGGCGCTGGCCGTCGCCGCCACGCTGGTGGGCCCCGGCTCGGGCCTGTGGCTGCTGTCGGTGATCCTGATCGCGGCCGGCGGCATCATCGGCTTCTTCGTCGCCAAGCGCGTGCAGATGACCGAGATGCCCCAGCTGGTCGCGGCGATGCACTCGCTGGTGGGTCTGGCCGCGGTCTTCGTGGGCTACAACGCCCATGTCGAGCTGGGCCGGGTCATGGCCATGGACGACGCGGCGCGCGTGGGGCTGGAGGGCTTCGCGGCCCTGCTCGCCAAGAAGGACGCGGTGGAGATCGCGATCCTGCGCGTCGAGCTGTTCCTGGGCGTGTTCATCGGCGCGATCACCTTCACCGGCTCGGTCATCGCCTACGGCAAGCTGGCGGGGAAGGTCACCTCGGCCGCGAAGAAGCTGCCGGGCGGGCATGTGCTGAACGCCTCGGCGGCCGCGATCTCGGTGCTGTCGCTGATCTGGTACTTCAACTCCGGCGGGCTGGCGCCCCTGCTGATCATGACGATCTGCGCGCTGTTCATCGGCTACCACCTGATCATGGGCATCGGCGGCGCCGACATGCCGGTGGTCGTGTCGATGCTCAACTCCTACTCGGGGTGGGCGGCGGCGGCGATCGGCTTCAGCCTCGGCAACGACCTGCTGATCGTGGTCGGCGCGCTGGTCGGTTCTTCCGGTGCGATCCTGAGCTACATCATGTGCAAGGCGATGAACCGGCACTTCGTCTCGGTGATCCTGGGCGGCTTCGGCGGGACCTCGGGCCCGGCGATGGAGGTCGAGGGCGAGATGGTCGCCATCGACGCCGACGGCGTGGCCGCGGCGCTGGAGGAGGCGGACTCGATCATCGTGGTGCCGGGCTACGGCATGGCGGTGGCGCAGGCGCAGCAGTCGGTCTCGGAGCTGACCCGCAAGATGCGCGCGGCGGGCAAGGAGTTCCGCTTCGCCATCCACCCCGTCGCGGGGCGTCTGCCGGGGCACATGAACGTGCTGCTGGCCGAGGCCAAGGTCCCCTACGACATCGTCCTGGAGATGGACGAGATCAACGAGGACTTCCCCGAGACGGACGTGGTGATCATCATCGGGGCGAACGACATCGTGAACCCCGCGGCGCAGGACGACCCGAACTCCCCCATCGCCGGCATGCCGGTGCTGGAGGTGTGGAAGGCCAAGCAGGTGTTCGTGTCCAAGCGCGGGCAGGGCACCGGCTACTCGGGCATCGAGAACCCGCTGTTCTTCAAGGACAACACGCGGATGTTCTACGGCGACGCCAAGGCCTCGATCGACGCGCTGCTGTCGAAGCTGGGCTGAGGCCTCGAACGATCTGAGAACGGGACGGGCCGCGCATCGGTGGATGCGCGGCCCGTTCGGAGTCTACAGGCGCCCTGCGGGCGGGCATGGCTGCGCTGCGCGTGTGGGAGCGTCGGGAGGAATCGGCTGATGGCGGAGCCTCCGGCGGGCTCCTGACTCACCCAAGAACAAGCCCGCGCCTGTCCTCCGGAGCCGTCCATCGCGTCTGATGCCTGAGCGACTCGCCGGGGGCGGTCAAGGACAAGCCGCGCTTCGCGCGGTCGCTGCGCGATCCTTGACCGCCCCCGGCGAGTCGCTCTGATCGGCATCCGCGATGGACGGCTCCGGAGAACAGGCGCTCCCGGCAGGGCCTGGGGCCGGCGGGCGCCCGGAGAGGCGCGTCGCGCGGTCAGTGCAGGGGGCGCGAGAGGCGGATCGGACCCTTGGCGGAGAGGGCGTCGACCGCCTTGCCCGACTGGGTGACCGAGATCAGCCCGTCGCGCTGCAGGCGACTCGCCACCATGCGCACGCGGTCGAGCAGGGGGCGCCAGTCGTCGGGGTTCAGCGCACGCGCGGCGTCGGAAGGGCAGAAGCTGGAATCGGCGTCGCGGCTGCGGGCCAGGTCGAGCAATGTCTCGGCGATTCGGTCGTCTGTCGTATTCATTGTGATTCGATCCTCCCGGAGCCCGGCAACATAGCACCGTCGGGCCGGAGGCGCCCCGTCGCCGGGACGCGCCACGCGGAGCCCCCGGGCGGCGCCGCCGGCCCGCGCGACGGGGTCGCGGCGGGGCGGCGCTACGGCGCTGCGGGAGGGGCGTCGAGGGGAGGCGGAAACCGCATGCCTCCCACGCGCCGGAGAAATCCGGCCCGCCTTTATATGGACATCGCCGACCGCGCGGCTAGGGTCGGGCGCGAAGGAATTCGCCTCGCGCCGCGGCGGCCCCCCGCAATCGGTTCTCGGATCGGGACAGGCCGCCGGACCCCCGGCGCCGGCAATGAAGCAAGGGATGATCGACATGGTGAAGTTCGGCGTCGCCCAGCCTGTAACCCGCAAGGAGGACCTGCGCCTGCTGACCGGCGGCGGCCGGTATGTCGACGACACCGCGCCCGAGGGCGCGGCCTGGGTGCATTTCCTGCGCTCGCCCGTGGCGCACGCGCGCCTGCTGCAGGTCGACGCCGAGGCGGCGCGCAAGGCGCCGGGCGTGCTGGCGGTGTTCACCGCCGAGGACCTCGAGGGCAAGCTGCGCAACTCGATGGACGCGGGCGTGGTGCAGAACCGCGACGGCACGCCGGGCGCGGCCCCGATCCGGCCGATCCTGGCCGCCGACAAGGTCGCCTATGTCGGCGAGGCCGTCGCCGCCGTGGTCGCCGAGACCCAGGCCCAGGCCCGCGACGCCGCCGAACTGATCGAGCTGAACTACGAGGAGCTGCCCGTCGCCTTCGACACCGCGCTCGCGCAGGAGCAGCCCGAGGTCCACCCCGAGGTGGCCCTGAAGAACGTCGCCTTCGACTGGGCCTTCGGCGACGAGGAGGCCACGAAGCAGGCCTTCGAGGGCGCCGCCCATGTCGTCGAGCTGCCGCTGATCAACAACCGCGTCATCGCCACCCCGATGGAGACCCGCGGCGCCTGGGCGGAGTGGGACGGCCAGAAGCTGCACCTCTCGACCAACGGCCAGGGCGTGTGGGGCCTGAAGCGGGAGCTGTCCAAGAAGATCGGCCTCGCGCCCGAGCAGGTGCGCATCACCAACCCCGACGTCGGCGGCGGCTTCGGGATGAAGGCCTTCAACTACCCCGAGCATTTCATCGTGGCGCTGGCCGCCAAGGAGCTCGGCCGCCCGACCCGCTGGATGGCCGACCGCTCCGAAAGCGCGATGACCGACGCCATGGGCCGCGATCACGTCACGCTCGCCCGCGGGGCCTTCGATGCGGACCACAAGCTGCAGGCGATCCACTTCTCGGTGATCGCGGGGCTGGGGGCCTACAACTCGCCCTTCGGGCAGTACATCCCCTCCGAGGTCGCCAAGAACGTGCTGCCGGGCGTCTATGACGTGCAGATCGGCCTCTTCGAGGTGAAGGGCGTCTACACCAACACCTGCCCGGTGGATTCCTACCGCGGCGCCGGCCGGCCGGAGGCGATCTACCAGATCGAGCGCCTGATGGACGCGGCCGCCCGCCAGTTCGGGATGTCGCCGGCGGAGGTCCGCCGCAAGAGCTTCATCCCCAAGGACAAGTTCCCCTACAAGACGCTGGTCGGCCAGCTCTACGACGTGGGCGACTTCGACCGGGTGATGACCCGCTGCCTGAAGGAGGCCGACTGGGACGGGTTCGAGGCGCGCCGCGCCGAGAGCGCCAAGCGCGGGATGCTGCGCGGCCGGGGGCTGGCCACCTACATCGAGTCGATCCTCGGCGCCCAGAACGAGACGGCGAAGATCGAGTTCGCCGAGGACGGGGGCTACAACCTCTATGTCGGCACCCAGTCCAATGGGCAGGGGCACGAGACGGTCTACGCCCAGATCCTGCACGAGCGCTCGGGCCTGCCGTATGAGAAGATCCGGGTGATCCAGGGCGACAGCGACCTGATCAAGACCGGCGGCGGCACCGGCGGCTCGCGGTCCGTGACCATGCAGGGCAACGCGATCAACGCCGCCACCGACGACATGGTCGAGAAGTTCCGGCCGATGGCGGAGGAGGAGCTCGAGGTCTCCGGCGGCGACCTCGTGTTCGAGGAGGGCGCCTTCCGCGTCGCCGGCACCGACCGCATGGTCACGCTGGAGACGCTGGGCGCCAAGGCCCGCAGCCTCGGCAACCTCGAGATGCTGGTGCATGAGACCGAGAACACCGTCCCCGGCCGCTCGTTCCCCAACGGCTGCCATATCTGCGAGGTCGAGGTGGACCCCGACACCGGCCGCACCCAGGTGGTGAAATACACCGTGGTCGACGACTTCGGCCTGCTGATGAACCCGGTGCTGGCCATCGGCCAGGTGCACGGCGGCGTGGTGCAGGGCGTGGGCCAGGCGATCAACGAGCAGGTGGTCTATGACGAGAGCGGCCAGTTGCTGACCGCGACCTTCATGGATTATTCCCTGCCGCGCGCCTATGAGGTGCCCGACATGCCGTTCTTCCACGAGGGCACGCCCTCGACCGCGAACGCGATCGGCATGAAGGGCTGCGGCGAGGCCGGCACCGTCGGCGCGCTGGCCGCGGTGACCAATGCGGCGCTGGATGCGGTCTCGGCCGCGGGCGTGACCCATGTGGACATGCCGCTGACCCCGCAGCGGGTCTGGTCCTGGCTGAACGCCGCCAAGACCGCGGCGGAGTGACCGAAGCCGCCGCGCGGCGCAGACGCCGCGCGGCGACGAACCGGGGGGACGGATGACAGGATTCCTCAGGCGGCTGCTGGGCCGCGGCGACGCCGCGTCCGCGGGCGCGCCTAAGAAGGGCGGCAAGGCCAGGGGCGGCCAGGGCTTCGACGCCCCGCTCGACATCGACATGCCGACCTATGCGATCGGCGACATGCACGGTCGCGCCGACCTGCTCGAGCGGCTGCTGGGCCGCATCGACGAGGACGCGCGCGAGCGCGGCTTCGAGGCCTGGCGGCTGGTCGCCATGGGCGACTACGTCGACCGGGGGGAGCAGTCGGCCCAGGTTCTGGCGCGCCTGCGGGGGATCCTCGCCTACGGCGGCTGGCAGGGCGGCCCGTCCGAGGTGGTGGCCCTGCGCGGCAACCACGAGGAGATGATGGTCGCCTTCGTGGACCAGCCCGCCGAGGCCGGCGCCCGCTGGCTGCGCAACGGCGGCCTGCAGACCCTGATGAGCTACGAGGTCGGCGGCGTCTCGCCCACCATGGAGGGCGAAGCGCTGGTCGAGGTGGCCGAGCGCCTGAAGCGCGTGGCGGGGCCGGACATCGAGATGATCCGCGCGCTGCCCGCCTGGGCGCGCTTCGGCACGGTGCTGTTCGCCCATGCCGGCGCCGACCCCGAGGCCCCGCCCGAGCTGCAGTCGGACCGCACCATGACCTGGGGCGTGTCGCGATTCTTCTCGATTCCGCGCCGGGACGGGCTGTGGGTGGTCTACGGGCACTACGTGGTGGACGAGGCCGGCCACGCCGGCGGGCGCATCGCGGTGGACACCGGCGCCTACTACTCCGGCGTGCTCTCGGCCGTGCGGCTGGAGAGCGGGGCGGCCCCGGCCTTCCTGACCTCGTGACCGCGCGCCTGCCGGCGGCCGGTTCGGCTTTGCATGGCGGGCGAAACTGCACTAGGTGACGGGAGAGCAAGGAGGGCCGCCATGCCTGCCGACACGATCCCCCCCGCGCCCGCCGCAGAGACCGGGGCAGAGACCGGCGCCGAGATCGCCGCCGAGACGGCGGCCGCGCCTCGCCTGGTCCGCCCGCGCGACCTCAAGGACCGCGCCCAGCGCCACCCCGAGAAGCAGGGCCGCGCCGACGCGCCGGTGCTGCGCAAGCCCTCCTGGATCCGGGTGAAGGCGCCGGGCGGCGAGGGCTACGAGGCGACGCGGCGCATCGTGAAGGAGCACCGCCTCGCCACCGTGTGCGAGGAGGCCGGCTGCCCCAACGTCGGCGAGTGCTGGTCGCAGGGCCACGCCACCATGATGATCATGGGCGAGATCTGCACCCGCGGCTGCACCTTCTGCAACGTCGCCACCGGCCGCCCCGAGGCGCTGGACGCCTTCGAGCCCGCCCGCGTCGCCGATGCGGTCGCGAAGCTGGGCCTGAGCCACGTGGTGATCACCTCGGTCGACCGCGACGACCTCGAGGACGGCGGGGCGGAGCATTTCGCCCGCACCATCCGCGCGCTGCGCCGCAAGGCCCCCGACACCACCATCGAGATCCTGACCCCCGACTTCCTCAAGTGCGGGCCGGAGGCGCTGGAGATGGTCGTCGAGGCGCGCCCCGACGTGTTCAACCACAACCTCGAGACGGTGCCCGGCCTCTACCCCGAGGTGCGTCCCGGCGCGCGCTACTTCCACTCCCTGCGTCTGCTGCAGCGGGTGAAGGAGCTGGACCCGACGATCTTCACCAAGTCCGGGATCATGGTCGGTCTCGGCGAGGAGCGGGCGGCGGTCCATCAGGTGATGGACGACATGCGCTCGGCCGACGTGGATTTCCTGACCATCGGCCAGTACCTGCAGCCCACCCGCAAGCACCACGCGGTCGCGAAGTTCGTCGAGCCGGCGGAGTTCGCCGCCTATGAGCGCGCGGCCTGGGGCAAGGGCTTCCTGATGGTCTCGGCCACCCCCCTGACCCGGTCGAGCTACCACGCCGGCGAGGATTTCGCCCGCCTTCGCGAGGCGCGGCTGAAGGCGGTCGGCCGCTGACCGGCGGCTGATCCCGCGCCGACCGCGCGCGCTGCGACGCCGCCCGGCCATGGTTTCCGTTGTTAACCAATGTGAAACCATGGTTCATGTTGACGTCAGGATGGGCTCAGGCTCTATTCACCCACGTGAATCGCGTACCCCTTCACGTGACGGAGACCCTGATGCGTAACCGCGTGGCGGAGGCCTGGTCCGACAGGCTGCCCGAAGACGTGCTCGACTTTCTGAGCGACCGGCAGGAGCGCAAGCTCGATCGCCTGGCGGAGAAGGGCAAGCACGAGAAGCTCCTCTCCAAGCTCGATAAGATGCTCGACCGGCTCGGGATCGACTTCGATCCGGACGATCTCGACGGCGGCGCGGCCGCGGCCCGCGGCGGCCGCAAGGGCGGCGGCACGACGGACGGCGGCACGACCGACGGGGGGACCACGGACGGGGGGACCACCGACTCCGGCGCCGGCGCGACCAGGGGCAAGGGCGGCGGCAAGAAGGGCGGCGACGGCGGCGATCCTGGGACCGATCCCGGCACGGACCCCGGGACCGATCCCGGAACCGACCCGGGCACGGATCCCGGGACCGACCCGGGCGACGGTCCCTACAACACCGCGGACGCCTCGGGGCTCTATTCCACCTACGTGTCGGGCAAGGGCGACCTGGGCGTGACCAGCGCCTACAACGTCGAGGTGGTGTTCAACGGCGCCTGGACCGTGGCCCAGCAGAGCGCGATCCTGACCGCGGTCGAGATGATCTCGACCCTGGTGACGGGCGACGTGGCCGACTACGGCTCGGTCGACGATCTGCGGATCACGCTCTCGTCCTATGCGATCGACGGCGCCTACGGCACCGTGGCCCGCGCCTCGGTCAGCGGCGCCCGCGCGGCCGACGACATCCCGTGGAGCGGCTGGGTCCAGTTCGACAGCGGCGACATGGAGCGTCTGCTGGGCGCGGGCACGCTCGACGACGTGGCCTTCCACGAGATCCTGCACGCCATGGGCTTCGGCCCGCAGTGGGACGAGATGGGCCTGGTCGCGACCGTCGCCGGCGAGACCCGCTTCACCGGCGCCAACGCCACCCTCGCCTGGCAGGCGGAGTTCTCCGGCCCGGCCGGCGTCGATCCCGGCGCCGCCTCGGGCGTGCCGGTGGAGATGGACGGCGGTTCGGGCACCGCGGGCGTGCACTGGGACGAGATGATCTTCCGCAAGGAGATCATGACCGGCTACGTCAACGCCGACAACTTCATCGCCGCGACCACCGTCGCCGCGCTGGAGGACATGGGCTACGACACGATCTTCGACGCCGCCGATCCACTGGCCCCCGTGCCGCAGCTCGACGAGCTCCTGGTCGCCTGATCCGGCCCGGGAAACGGGACCGGCGAGAGACGGCCGCCTGGAGAACCCAGGCGGCCGTCTTCCGTTCGCGGCGTGCGCCTGCACGATCCCCGGACGCGCCCGCCGCCGCCGGCGAGAGGCCCCGGCGCGGGGCCGGGGCGCGCCCGGGGGAGGCGGCGCATGGAAAGGCCCCGGAGCGGGGCGCTCCGGGGCCGATGGGGCCGCGCCGCGCGGGGCCTGCGTCAGACCAGCAGCAGGTCGTCGAGGTCGATGCGCCCGGCGGCGTCCTCGATCACCACCACCGTGCCGGCGACGCGCAGGACCGCGTCGTCGCCGGACGCGGAGAGGGCGGCGTCGGACCGCTCCAGCCGCCCGCCCAGCGCGATGGCGTCGCCCGGGCCCCAGTCGAGCACGCGGTCGTGGCCGTCGCGGGCATGGAACACGAAGAGGTCCGCCCCGCCGCCGCCCTTGAGGACGTCGTCGCCGCGCCCGCCCTCGATCCGGTCGCGCCCGGCGCCGCCGGAGAGGTGGTCGGCCCCGCCCTCGCCGTCGAGCGCGTTGCGCCCGGCGTTGCCCTGCAGCCGGTCGCGGCCGCCCTTGCCGGAGAGGTCGACGTCGCCGATCCCCAGCGCGATCGCCCCCGCACCGCCCCGCTTCAGGTCGAGGTCGGCGCTGGTCGCCACCATCGCGCGGTCGACGAGGTCGAGCTTGACGTTGTCGCGCCCCACCTCGACCGAGAGGGCGATGCGGCCCTTCACGGCGGCGCCGGAGAGGGCGAGGGCGGCCTCGCCCTCGCCGACCTCCAGCGACCAGCCGCCGGCCTTGGCGGAGGCGGCCTGACCGCGCCCCTCGGCCGCGACCTTCAGGCCCTTCATGCCCTCGCCCATCGAATAGGCGCCGTCCCCGTCGCGGTCGCGATAGGCGACGCCGGTCAGGAACGGGCCGGCGTCGGCGCGCGCGGCGAAGTTCTGGGTGACGATCCAAGGCCCGGTGGAGGCCGAGGCGTCGTCCTGGCGCAGCGCGCCGATCCCGACCTCGGAGAAGCCGGCGTAGACGAGGTTCACGCGGTGGCCCCGGCCGGCCTGCATGCCGTCCGCGGCGGGACCCCAGTCGACCACGAAGGCCTCATGCGCGTGGCGACCGGATTCGGCGTAGGAATAGACGTTCTCGCCCGCCCGGATCGGGTCGTAGCCGGCGTCGCGGATCCGCTCGCCCAGCGGCGCCTCGCCGCGCGAGGTCACCTGGTGGGACTGCACGTCGGCCCGGCGCAGCACCTGGCTGTGGCCGGTCGCGGCGGCGGCGAGCCGCCCGTTCCAGGCCAGCGGCTGCACGGGGTCGAGCGCGTCGAGCTCGCGCTCCAGCGTGCGCAGGTCGACGCCGAACCAGCGCAGGGCGGCGGTGACGTCGGGGTCGTGCGCCCTCCGCCCGCCCGTGTCGGCGACGATGCGCTCGTATTCCCCGGCCGGGTCCAGGCGGAACCGGTTGATCAGCTCGACCAGGTGCTGGTCGAACGCGCTGGCGGTCGGCATGGCCCGCTCCCCTTCGCTTGCTCCGGGGAGGAGCTATAGGGCCGGCCGATTTACGCCCGGTTTCCCAATGGTTTTCGGAGCGTTGACGCGGCGCCTCAAAGCAGGGCGGCGGCGAGGAAGCCCGCGGCCATCAGCAGGCCCGCGTTGCGGTTGTCGCGGAACAGGCGCAGGCAGACGCCGCCGTCGGTGCGGTCGAAGCGGCGCAGCTGCCAGTGCAGGCGCAGGGCGAAGGCCCAGACCCCGGCGATGGCGAGGACCATGGGCAGGATCCCCGACCAGGCGGTGGCGAGCACCGCCGCGGCCAGGGCCAGCAGGCTCGCCGCGACCAGGAAGCCGAACAGCCAGCGTCCGGTGGACTCGGCGAACAGGCGCGCGGTCGACTTCACCCCGATCAGGGCGTCGTCCTCGGCGTCGCAGCAGGCGTAGATCGTGTCGTAGAACAGCGTCCAGGCGATGCCCGCGAGGTAGAGCAGCACCGCCGGCCAGCCCAGCGTCCCGGTATGCGCCGTCCAGGCCAGCAGCGCGCCCCAGTTGAAGGCGAGGCCGAGGAACACCTGCGGCCACCAGGTGACGCGCTTCATGAACGGGTAGATGCAGACCGGCGCCAGCGAGATCACGCCCAGCAGGATCGCCATGGGATGCAGCGTCAGCAGCAGGAAAAGGGCCACGACCGCCTGCAGGACCATCCAGGCCAGGGCCTGCTTCACGGTGACGCGGCCCGAGGGCAGGGGGCGCGAGCGGGTGCGCGCCACGCCGCCGTCGATGTCGCGGTCGGTGACGTCGTTCCAGGTGCAGCCCGCGCCGCGCATCAGGAACGCGCCCACGGCGCAAACCCCTGCGATCCAGAGGTCTTCCAGGCGCCCCCCGGCGGGGTCCGCGGCCACGGCGAGCGTCAGGCTCCACCAGCAGGGAATCAGCAGCAGCCAGGTCCCCGCGGGCCGGTCCGCCCGGCTGAGACGCAGGTAGGGGCGGCTCCATCCCGGGGCGAAGCGGTCCACCCAGTTGCGATCGGTCGAATCGGAAACTCGACCGTCGGGCGCGGGCGGGGTATCCCATGGAGCGGTGGATTGGTCGGGCGCGTTCATGAGGGGGCTTATGGCAGAAAAGGCCGCCAAGGTCAGGCTCTGCGTGCCGGACGATCTGTCGCCGGAGGCGCGGATCGAACCCGCGCGCGAGCAGGCGCATTACCTGTTCAACGTCATGCGCCTGGCGGCGGGCGACCCGCTGCTGGTGTTCAACGGCCGCGACGGCGAGTGGCTGGCCGAGGTCAGCGAGGCGACCCGCAAGGGCGGCGTCCTGACCTGCCGCGAGCGGGTGCGGGCGCAGACCCGGCCGCGCGACCTGGTGCTGCTGTTCGCCCCGGTGAAGAAGGCCCGCACCGACTTCATCGTCGAGAAGGCCTGCGAGCTGGGCTGCGCCGCGCTGCGCCCGGTGTTCACGAAACGCACCAACGCCGAGCGCCTGCGCCCCGACCGGTTGCGCGCCCACATGGTGGAGGCCGCCGAGCAGTGCGGCTTTCTCACCGTGCCCGAATTGCTGGAGGCCGAGCGCCTCGATCGGGTCCTCGACGACTGGGACCCCGCCCGGCGGATCCTGTTCTGCGACGAGCGGCGCGACGCGCCCCCCGCAGCGCAGGCGCTGGCCGCGCACAGGCCCGCCGACGGGGGCGAGGCCGGCCCCTGGGCGGTGCTGATCGGCCCCGAGGGGGGCTTCGACGAAGCGGAATCCGCGCGGCTGAGGGGCCTCGCGCAGGTGGAGGCGGTCTCGCTGGGACCGCGGGTGCTGCGGGCCGACACCGCCGCGGTGGCGGCGCTGACGATCTGGCAGGCGGTGCTGGGCGACTGGACGGCCGAAGGCGAAGCGATGGCCGAGGGGACGAGGACATGAGCGAGGGCATGGGTGGAACCTGGCCGGGAATGGGAGGCGGCTCCGGCGCCGCCCTGCTGGCGCGCTGGGCGGAGACGCTGATCGCGGGCGCCCTGGCCGTCACGCTGCTGGGCGTGGGCGTGAGCGCGGGGCTGAACGGCGGCTGGCTGGGCTGGGGCATCGCGGCGCTGGGTCTGCCGGCGGCCGCCTGGGCGGTCGTCGCCTTCAGCCGCGGGCGCCTGAAGGGCGCGGGCGAGGGCCCGGGCGTGGTCGAGGTCGCCGAGGGCCGGATCGCCTATCTCGCGCCCGAGGGGCACGAGCAGTTCTGGGGCGGCGTGGTGCGCGTCGAGGAGCTGTGGACCGTCGAGGCGGTGCTGCTCAAGCGCAACGCCGGCCTCGCCTGGCGGCTGCGGCCCATCGACGGGCTGCCGGTGGTGATCTCGGTCGGCGCCCGCGGCGCGGACCGGATCCCCGAGGCGCTGACCGCGCTGCCCGGCTTCTCGGTGATGCGCGCCGCCAAGGCCTTCGAGCATGGCGGGCTGGGGGTGCGCCCGATCTGGCGGCGCTCGGTCCACGGGCGCGGTTTTCTGTAAGCCGTCCGAACGGGGTTGCCCCCTCAGGCCGCCCCTTCTAAGTCTGCCGATGGCCGCCGGTTCGCGCGGCGAAGACGGCGCCGGGAGCGGGCATGTCGATACCTCAGAGCGGCGGCGGCCCGATCGAGCGCCGCGAGCAGCTGGCCGAATATCTCGCCTCCGGCTGCAAACCCGCCGACCAGTGGCGCATCGGGACCGAGCACGAGAAATTCGGCTATGTCCGCGGCAGCCATGCGCCGCTGCCCTACGAGACGCCGGCGGACGGTCCCGCGGCCTCGGTGCGCGCGATGCTGGAGGGTCTGCGCGACCGCTTCGGCTGGGACCCGATCGAGGAATCGGGCCATCTGATCGGCCTGACCAAGGACGGCGCCAACGTCAGCCTCGAGCCGGGCGGGCAGCTCGAGCTCTCGGGCGCGCCGCTGGAGACGCTGCACCAGACCTGCGACGAGTCGAACCGTCACCTGGCCGAGGTGAAGGAGATCGCCGACGAGATCGGCGCCGGCTTCATCGGCCTGGGCGCGGCTCCGGAATGGCGCCACGAGGAGATGCCGATGATGCCCAAGGGGCGCTATCGGCTGATGACCGGCTACATGCAGTCGATCGGTCCCTGGGGCACCCAGATGATGTACCGGACCTGCACGATCCAGGTGAACCTGGACTTCGGGTCCGAGGCCGACATGGTCCAGAAGCTGCGCGTGGGCCTGGCGCTGCAGCCGGTGGCCACAGCGCTGTTCGCCAACTCGCCCTTCTTCGAGGGCAAGGTCAACGGCCAGAAGTCCTGGCGCTCGCGCATCTGGCAGGACCTGGATCCCGACCGCACCGGCATGCTGCCCTTCGTCTTCGAGGACGGGATGGGGTTCGAGCGCTGGGTGGACTACGCGCTCGACGTGCCGATGTACTTCGTCTACCGCGACGGCAAGTACATCGACGCCCTGGGCCAGTCGTTCCGCGACTTCCTGGTTGGAAAACTGCCGGCCCTGCCGGGCGAGACGCCGACCCTGTCGGACTGGGCCGACCACCTGACCACCGCCTTCCCCGAGGCGCGCATCAAGAAGTTCATCGAGATGCGCGGCGCCGACGGCGGCCCGTGGCGGCGCATCTGCGCCCTGCCGGCGCTGTGGGTGGGGCTGCTCTACGACCAGGGCGCGCTCGACGCCGCCTGGGACCTCGCCAGGGACTGGACCGCCGAGGAGCGCGAGGCCCTGCGCCGCGACGCCGCCAAGCGGGGGCTGGAGGCGGAGATCCGCGGCCGCTCGATGCGAGAGCTGGCGGGGCAGGTGCTCGACATCGCCGGGGCCGGCCTCAAGGCCCGGGCGCGTCCCGGCGCCGGGGGGCTGATCCCGGACGAGGGGCATTTCCTCGACGCGCTGCGCGAGACGGTCGACAGCGGCCAGACGCCGGCGGACGAGCTGCTCGCCCGCTATCACGGCGACTGGGGCGGGGACCTCTCGAAGATCTACGGCGAATACAGCTACTGAGCGCGGCGCCGGCGGCTCAGGCCGCCGCCGGCAGCTCCCGCACCCCGGCGATCCAGCGCACGATCAGCAGGCTGGCCGCGCCCATGCCGCCCAGGATCAGCGGCTGGGCGAGCGTCAGGCCCACCCCGAACACGAGGCTGGAGGCGAGCGCGAAGAGCACGCCCCCCGCGATGCCGGCAAGCGCGAAGGCCAGCGCCGTGCGGCGGCGGGCGAGCCACAGGCCCAGCACCGCCAGCAGGCCGAAGGTCGCCGAGAACACCACGAAGGCCGACAGCGCGGTGAGCGCCACGTTGGTCGCGGCCTGGGTCACCATGGCGCCGTCGGGCAGGGTCATGCCGGCCACCACGAAGGCCAGCGGCGCGGTCAGCGCGCCGATCAGCACCGGCGCCAGCGCCAGCCCGGCCACGAGTCTCAGGACGGGGCGTTTCGCCTCCGCCGGCCACCAGTCCAGTCCCAGGTTCGCCATGGCCCCTCCGCTCGTCGCGCGCCTCGCTTGGTGGGGCGGAGCCTAGGACGCGTCGCCTCCCGGCGCCAGCCCGCGCCGCGCGACGCGCAGCCGCCGGCGCCAGGCGACGGCGACGCAGGCCGCGGTCCAGATCGCGCCCAGCGTCACGGGGACGATCAGCACCACCGCCCAGCCGACGACCTCGGTGGCGATGCCGGGCCAGGCGAAGCCGCCGTTGGCGAGCGCGCCGCCCAGCAGCGACAGGCCGGGAAAGGCCAGCAGCCAGGCCGCGAGGCCGGAGAGGAGGGCGGAGCGCAGCCCCGCCAGCCGGAGCAGCGCCAGCATCAGCGCCAGCGCGGGGCCCAGCACCACCCACAGCGACAGCGCCGCCCCCAGCGCCGAGAACGCCGTGTGCACGTCCCAGCGCCCGAGGCCGGTGATCGCCGCCAGCGGCGGATGCGCCAGCGCGTAGGCCGCCGCGGCGAGCCCGCCCAGCGGCGCGAAGGGGAACAGGGCGGCGAAGACCAGCCCCGGCGCGATCCCCGGCGCGAAGGCGCGGGGACGGGCGCGGCCGCCGGGCGGGGCGTCCGGCGACGGCCCGCGCCGCGGCGCCTCTCCCGCGGGGGCGGAGACGGGGGCGCGTCTCAGGATCGGGGCCCCGCGCGGCGGGACGGTGGGGGGAGGGTCATGCCCGGTCTCCTGCGCCGCTTGGGCGATGGGGGGCGAGGCTACGCCGCCCGGCCGGCCGCCGCCAGAGGCGCCGCGGCGGCTTTCGCGCAGGGCCGGGGCGGGGGAGGGCGGGGCCGCCGCCCTCCCCCCATGCGCGTCAGAGCAGGACGTCGGAGGCGTCGAGGTCGGCCTTCTCGACCCCGGCGAGCAGGATCCGCCCGCCGTCGAGGTCGAGGACCAGCCCGGCGCGGGTGTCGTCAGCCGACTTCATCAGCTTGTTGAAGCCGCCCGGGGCCGCGGTCTTGCGCAGGTCGAGCACGTCGCCGTCCCCGAAGTCCTTCACCACGTCGCGGCCGAAGGCCTTCACGAAGCGGAACTTGTCGTTCCCCCCGCCGCCCCAGAGCGCGTCGTTGGAGGCGCCGCCGTCGAGCAGGTCGTTGGCGTCGCCGCCCCACAGCCGGTCGTTGCCGGCCTGGCCGAAGAGCTTGTCCTTGCCCTCCTCGCCCCAGAGCTGGTCCTTGCCGTCGCCGCCCTTGAGCAGGTCGTTCCCCCGGCCGCCGCCGACCTTGTCGGCGCCGCCGCGCAGGTCGAAGACGTCGGCGCCCTCGAAGTCGACGGGGTAGCCGTCGCTGGTCTTGTCGCCGGGACGCGCGATGTCGGCCACGTCGTTGCCGACGTAGTTCCAGGAGAAATTCTTGAGGAAGTACTTCTCGAACGCCCGGATGTCGGAGCCCGAGTCCTCGCCCTTGATCGCCGAGATCAGCGAGCGGACGGAGAAGTCGGCGTTGGAGATCGTCACCGCCAGCTTCCCGTCGACCGAGGTCTTCCAGGTGTCGACGGTCCCGGCGCCCCGGCCGTTGATGTTGATGCCCGAGCCGGTGAGGATCGTGACCGTGTCGTCGTAGCGGATCGTCACCTTGGAAGAGCTGTTCTGCGTGCCGTCGCCCAGCAGGATGTTGCCGAGCTCTTCCATGAATTCCTGAAGGCTGATGTCCCAGCCCTTCGTGTACCGGACCTTCACCTTGGCCATGGCCATCCCCCCGTCGGTTTCCGCAGCGACGGCCGGATGATCAGACGATATCGGGCCGCGCGAAGTCGTTAGCAGAGAGATGAACGTTGCGGAAGGGAGACCGGGGGCGAATGGTCGGGATGAATCGTCCTATCCTGCCTGTCGGGGCGCTTCGCCGGGGGGGGCTCGGCCGCGCCCGGCCGGGGCCGGGCGCGGCGGGGCTCAGCCCGCCCTGGCGCCGCCGACGGTCAGGCCGCCGATCAGCAGGGTCGGCTGGCCGACGCCCACCGGCACCCACTGGCCGGCCTTGCCGCACATGCCCATGCCGGGGTCGAGCGCCATGTCGGTCCCCACCGCCCGGATCTTCTGCAACGCCGTCGCCCCGTCGCCGATCAGCGTCGCGCCCTTCACCGGGTGCAGGACGCGGCCGTTCTTCACCCGGTAGGCCTCGGTGCAGGAGAACACGAACTTGCCGTTGGTGATGTCCACCTGGCCGCCGCCAAAGGCGACCGCGTGGATGCCGTCCTCGACCCCCGCCACCACGTCCTGCGGGCTCGCGTCGCCGGCGAGCATGATCGTGTTGGTCATCCGCGGCATCGGCGGGTGGGCGTAGCTCTGCCGCCGGCCGTTGCCGGTGGGCTCGACGCCCATCAGGCGGGCGTTCTGGCGGTCCTGCATGTAGCCGACCAGGCGGCCGTCCTCGATCAGCACGTTGCGCGCGGACGGCGTGCCCTCGTCGTCGATGGTGATCGAGCCGCGGCGGTCGGGGATGGTGCCGTCGTCGACCACCGTCACCCCCGGCGCGGCGATCATCTGGCCCATCAGGCCCGCGAAGGCCGAAGTCTTCTTCCTGTTGAAATCGCCCTCCAGCCCATGGCCCACGGCCTCGTGCAGCAGGATGCCGGGCCAGCCGGAGGAGAGGGCCACGTCCATCACGCCGGCGGGGGCGTCCTCGGCCTCGAGGTTGACCAGCGCCTGGCGGGTGGCCTCGTCCACGAGCCGCCTGCCGTGCTCGGGGTCCATCACCGCCTCGACGCCGAAGCGGCCGCCGCCGCCGGCGGAGCCGCTCTCGCGCCGGCCGCCCGATTCGCAGATCACCGAGACGTTCATGCGCACCAGCGGGCGGACGTCGGCCACGCGGCGGCCCTCGGGGCGCAGGATCTCGATCTCCTGCATCGAGCAGGCTAACGATACCGTGACCTGCGCAACCTTCGGCTCCCGCGCGCGGGCGTAGGCGTCGAGCTCCGAGAGGAGGGTGACGCGGGCCTGGAAGTCGGGGCCCTCCAGCGGGTCGTCGTCGGAATAGAGGCGGCGGTTGGTGGCCTGCGGGGGCGCGGCCGGACCGGTCCCGCCGCCGTCGCGGGCGGCCAGGCGGCAGGTCTGCGCGGCCCGTTTCAGGGCGGCGGCGGAGAGCTCGGTCGAATGGGCGTAGCCCGAGGCCTCGCCGCAGACGGCGCGCAGGCCGAATCCCTCGCCGGCGTCGTAGCTTGCGGTGCGCAGGCGGCCGTCGTCGAAGGCCAGCGCCTCGGAGCGGCGACGCTCGAGATACAGTTCGCCGTCGTCGGCGCCTGCGACAGCCTCGCGCAGGATGGCGAGCGCCTCCGCTTCGTCGAGGGCGGTCTCGAACGGGCGGAACGGGTCGCGGGACCGGGTCATGAGGGCTCCTTCGCGCGGGGGCGGACCGGTTCGGAGAGAAACGGCCCGGGTCTGAGAGGGCGGGCTGCCCTACACGTGGCGCAATGCGCCGCATTGCTCAACCGTCTCGCATATGATCGTTTCCGCGGCGAAATTCACTAGCCTGAGGCGAAGGGTCTGGCGTATGCCGCCCCCGCCATGCCAAGGAACCGGCGATCGCCGGAGCGGCCTTTCCCGGCCGCCGAAGAACAAGGGGGAAGATCGGACATGCGAGCTGGCAAGATGGCGTCGATCCTGTCCGGGCTGACGAGCGGCCTGACCGCCGCGGTCGCCGCGCCCGCGGCTTTCGCGCAGGACGCCGCCACCATCATCGGGATCCCGCATCCCGGCGGCACCGGCTTCCAGCATGCGGCGACGGAGCTGGCCTCCGACCTGCACTGGCTGGACGGGTTCCTGCTGGTGATCATCACGGTGATCGTGCTGTTCGTCACCGCGCTGATGGCCTTCGTGGTGTTCCGCTTCAACGAGAAGGCGAACCCCAAGCCCGCGACCTTCACCCACAACTCGCTGGTCGAGGTGGTGTGGACCGTGGTGCCGATCGTGATCCTGGTGGCGATCGCCATCCCCTCGCTGCAGCTGCTGTCCAAGCAGGTGACGATCCCCGAGGCGGACCTGACCATCAAGGCCACCGGCAACCAGTGGTACTGGTCCTACGAGTATCCCGATCCGAACGGCGAGGAGGACTTCGCCTTCGACGCGATGATGGTCGGCTACGGCTACAAGGACTACGACACCGCGGTCGCCAACGTCGGCGACGAAATGCAGGCCGCCGGCGTCACCCGCGAGAATTACCGCCTGCAGACCAACACCTTCGTGGTGGTCCCGGTGGGCAAGGTGGTGCGGATGCAGGTGACCGCCTCGGACGTGATCCACTCCTGGACCGTGCCCGCCTTCGGCGTGAAGATGGACGGCATCCCCGGCCGCCTGAACGAGATCTGGTTCCAGGTCGACGAGCCCGGCATCTACTACGGCCAGTGCTCGGAGCTCTGCGGCAAGGACCACGCCTACATGCCGATCTCGGTCAAGGCCGTTTCCGAGGCCGAGTACGAGACCTGGCTGGCCGAGTCGAAGGAGATGTACGCCGGCGTGACCCGCGACGTCTCGGTCGCGGCGCTGGCCGACTGATCCGACCCGCGGACGGGGCCCCGCGCCCCGCCCGCCCGACCTCCTCCGCCGCGGGCCGCCTCGCCGGACCGCGGCGCGGCCTCCCCCGAGCGGGAGGCCCGAGCGGAGCGCGGCGCCCGACGCCCGCCCCCACGACCGCCACCGCCGCCCTCGCCGCGATCCGCGCGGGGCGCGAGAGCCAGGACGCCGACGCCGCCCCATGACCGACGCCTCGATCATCGACACCGCCCGCGAGCCGGTCTCCGGCCAGCCGAAGGAGCCGTCGGTCCGCGACTACGTCAGCCTGCTGAAGCCGCGGGTGATGTCGCTGTCGATCTTCACGGCGCTGGTGGGGATGCTCTGCGCGCCGGCGTCGCTGAACCCGGTGGTCGGCTTCGCCGCGATCCTGTGCATCGCGGTCGGGGCCGGCGCCTCGGGCGCGCTGAACATGTGGTGGGACGCCGACATCGACGCCAAGATGCGCCGCACCGCGGGCCGCCCGATCCCCGACGGCCGCATGGCCGCGGGCGAGGCGCTGGCCTTCGGCCTGGCGCTGTCGGTGCTGTCGGTGATGATGCTGGCCGTCTTCACGAACCCGCTGGCGGGGGGGCTGCTGGCCTTCACCATCTTCTTCTACGTCGTGATCTACTCGATGTGGCTGAAGCGCTCGACGCCGCAGAACATCGTCATCGGCGGGCTGGCCGGCGCGCTGCCGCCGCTGGTCGGCTGGGCGGCGGCGACGGGCTCGGTCGGGATCGCGCCGCTGCTGATGGTCGGGCTGATCTTCATGTGGACCCCGCCGCATTTCTGGGCGCTCGCGCTCTTTGCGGAGACGGACTACGAGAAGGCCGACGTGCCGATGCTGCCCAACGTGGCCGGCGACGCCGAGACCCGCAGGCAGATCCTGATCTACGCGCTGCTGCTCGCCCCGGTGGCGATCGCCCCCGCCTTCACGGTGGCGGGCGGGCCGCTCTATCTGGCGGTGGCGCTCTACTTCAACGCGCGCTTCGCGGCGGGGGCCTGGCGGCTCCGCCGGAGGGACGAGGCGCAGGCGAAGGCCGACAAGTATGCGGCCGAGAAGGCGTTCTTCCGCCTCTCGCTGCACTTCCTGTTCTGGTCCTTCGCAGCGCTGCTGGGCGAGGCCGCGCTGCGCGCCGCGCTCGGCGACTACGCCGCCGCCATGCAGCTCTTCTGAGCCGAGGGGAGAAAGGGAAGTCCGATGATCCCCAAGGAGGAACACGAGCTCCACCGCCGCCGCCGCGGGCGCAACTTCGCGCTGGGCGGGGCGCTGCTGGCCTTCGTGCTGCTGGTCTTCGCCGTCACCATCGTCAAGCTGTCGGAGGGCCAGATCGGCTCTCTGCAGGGCTACTGACATGAACGGGTGGTGGAAAGGGCTCGAGCCGCAGGCGCGCACCGCGCTGCGCTGCCTCGGGCTGCTGGCGGTGATGGCCTCCCTGACCGTGCTGGCGGTGCCGTTCTACTCGTGGTTCTGCCGGGTGACCGGCTACGGCGGCGAGACCAACGTCGCCGCGGTGAACGAGAAGGGCGTGCTGGACCAGACCATCAAGGTCCGTTTCGACGCCAACGTCGAGCGCGGCTTCCCCTGGACCTTCAAGCCCGAGACCCGGGAGATGGAGATCAGGATCGGGGAGACGGGCCTGGCCTTCTACGAGGCGACCAACAACAGCGACCGTCCGATCGCGGGGCAGGCGTCCTACAACGTCGCGCCCTTCTCGGCGGGCTACTACTTCACCAAGATCGACTGCTTCTGCTTCACCTACCAGGTGCTGCAGCCGGGCGAGTCCATCATGATGCCGGTCACGTTCTTCGTGGACCCGGAGATCGTGCAGGACCGCGAGGCGAAGCATGTGCATACGATCACGCTGAGCTATACGTTCCACGAAACCGACGTCCAGGACGAGGACCGGACCACCGAGGCGACCGACGCCTCGGCGGTGCTGCCGGCGCCTGCGCAGGACGTCAACTGACGGCATCAGGACGGCGCGCGCCGGGACCGACTTTCCGAGGGGAGACACGCCATGGCCCACGAGAAGAACCACGACTACCACATCCTGAGCCCCAGCCCCTGGCCGCTGCTGGGCTCGCTCGGCGCCTTCGTCATGCTGTTCGGCGCCGTGATGTGGATGCACGACGGCGGCCCCTGGCTGTTCATCATCGGCTTCCTGGGCGTGCTCTACGTCATGTTCGGCTGGTGGCGCGACGTGGTGATCGAGAGCCGGGCCGGCGACCACACCCCGGTGGTGCAGCTGGGCCTGCGCTACGGCGTGATCATGTTCATCATCTCCGAGGTGATGTTCTTCGCCGCCTGGTTCTGGACCTTCTTCAAGCACGCGCTCTACCCCGGCGGCGCCGAGCAGCCGGTCGAGTTCAGCACCTGGCCGCCGCAGGGGATCGAGACCTTCGACCCCTGGCACCTGCCGCTGATCAACACGCTGATCCTGCTGCTGTCGGGCTGCTTCGCCACCTGGGCGCACCATGCGATCGCCCATGACAACGACCGCAAGACCATGGCCCAGGCCCTGATCGGCGCCGTGGCGCTGGGCGTGGTGTTCACCATCTGCCAGGCCTACGAGTACCAGCACGCCACGTTCTCGTTCTCGGGCAACATCTACGGCGGCACCTTCTTCATGGCGACCGGCTTCCACGGCCTGCACGTGATCATCGGGACCATCTTCCTGGCGATCTGCATGCTGCGCGCCTTCGCCGGCCACTTCACCGCCGAGAAGCACATCGGCTACGAGGCGGCGGCCTGGTACTGGCACTTCGTCGACGTGGTCTGGCTGTTCCTGTTCGCGGCCGTCTACATCTGGGGCGCCTGAGCCGCCGGCTCGTCCCGCCCCCCGCCGCGACCCGTCGCGCGACGATCCCGAAGGGGCGGCCTCGGCCGCCCCTTCCGCGTTCGGGGCCCCGTCGCCCCTTCCGCCGCCGGCGCCGCGCCGGCGGGCCCCCTCCTCCGATCCCAGGAGCCTGCATGTCCTCCCGCACTCCCCGCGCCCGCCTGGTCTTCGCCCTCGTCATCGGCCTGGGCGGGGTGGCGATCCTCTGCGCCCTGGGGACCTGGCAGGTGCAGCGCCTGGCCTGGAAGGAGGGGCTGATCGCGGAACTGGAAGGGCGGCTCGCCGCCGCGCCCGAGGCCCTGCCCGAGGCGCCGACGGAGGCGCGGGACGAGTACCTGCGCGTCGCCGTGACCGGCGACTACCGGCCCGGCGAGATCCACGTCCTGACCTCGCGCAAGCCCTGGGGCCCCGGCTTCCGCATCGTCGCCCCCTTCGAGACCGAGGCCGGCCGGCGGATCCTGGTCGACCGCGGCTTCGTGCCGGAGACGGAAAAGGGCGCCGCGCGGACGCTGCCCGAGGGGGTCGAGGTCACGGGCGCGCTGCTCTGGCCGCAGGAGGTCGACGGCTTCACCCCCGATCCGGACCGCGAGGCCAACATGTGGTTCGCCCGCGACCTGCCGGCGATGGCCCAGGCGCTGGACGCCGAGCCGATCCTGGTGGTGGCCGAGGCCGACCCCGCCGCCGCCCCCGACGCGCTGCCCGCCGCCTGGCCGCTGACGGTGAACCTGACCAACGACCACCTGGAATACGCGATCACCTGGTTCGGTCTGGCCGCGGTCTGGGCCGGCATGTCCATCGCCTTCGGGATGCGCCGGCGGGCCTGAGCGGCGGGCGGCGCGCCCGCCGCCGGCGCGCGCCGGGTCGGCGGACGGCCCGCCCGCCCACCCCCGCCCGCCGACCCGGCCCGCGCCGACGCCGCGGAGCGGGGCGCAGGGGGGCGGGCCTGGGCAGGGGCGCCCGGGGGCGTGCGGCCGGGGCCGCGGCGCCGCGCTGCGGCGTTACTGACCGTTCGGCCGGTCGACAAGGTCATCAGCCGGGCTTACGGCATGGTATGACTCGAACGAATCGGATCGACGCGCGCAGGCTGCAGGCTCCGCGAGGGCCGCGCCGCGCCGCACAACGAACGCTGAGGGAGACCTTCATGCCCAAGGACCACCGCGCCCAGCCCGCCCCCGCGCATCCGTTCCCGGAGGCGCCGAAGCCGGGCGAGGTCCTCGAGGTCGCCCCCGGCCTCCTGTGGCTGCGCTTCAAGCTGCCCTTCGCGCTGAACCACGTGAACGTCTACCTGATCGAGGACGGCGCCGGCTGGGCCGCGGTCGACACCGGCATCGGCGACGACCTGACCCGCGAGGTCTGGGAGAGCCTGTTCGCCGGCCCCCTGAAGGGCCGTCCGCTGACCCGGCTGATCCTGACCCATCACCACCCCGACCACATGGGTTCGGCGGGGTGGCTGTCGGAGAAGTTCGGCATCCCGGTCCACATGACCGAGACCGAGTATTTCATGGGCCGCTACCTGGGCACCGGCCACGACGCGGTGCATGGCGACGCCCACCGGATCTTCTACCAGAACCACGGCATGACCGAGAGCGGCGCCGCCGCCGTCACCGGCCGCGGCCACATGTACCTGGAGATGATCACCGGCCTGCCGTCCTCGTTCCACGCGCTGGAGCCGCGGGAGCCGTTCGAGATCGGCGGGCGGACCTTCCAGGTCCACACCGGCGGCGGGCACTCGTGGAACCAGGCGATGCTGCATTGCGAGGACGAGACTTTCTTCATCGCCGCCGACCAGGTGCTGGGGCGGATCACGCCCAACATCTCGGTGCATTCGGTGCAGCCGGACGGGGATCCGCTGGGGCGCTATCTCGACAGCCTCGCCTCGCTGCGCGCGGCGATCCCGGACGGCACGCTGACCCTGCCGGGCCACGACCTGCCGATCACCCACCTGCACCAGCGCATCGGCGAGCTGATCGCCCACCATGACGAGCGCTGCGACATCGTGCTGAACGCCTGCCGCGACAAGGTGCTGAGCTGCGCCGAGATCACCCCGATCCTGTTCACCCGGCAGATGGACGAGCACATGTTCTCCTTCGCCTTCTCCGAGACGCTGGCGCATGTGAACCGCCTGCTGCGCGAGGGGCGGCTGGTGGACGTGGGCGAGCCCGACGGGCCGCGCTTCCGCTCCGCCTGAGGGGCGCGCGGTTGACGGGGGCGGGCGGCCTCCTACCCTGAAGGCGTCAGCAACGGGGCGAAGGGGGCGCGCATGGCCCGCGGCGAAGGGTTCGTGATCATCGGCCTGGGCACGTTCGGCACCACGGTGGCGACCGAGCTCGCCCGCGCCGGCGAGCATGTGCTGGGCATCGACCGGCACGAGCGGCACGTGGCGCGGGTGGCCGACGAGCTGTCGGAGGCGATCATCGCCGACGCCCGCGACGAGGACGCCTTGCGCGAGGCCGGCGTGGGCGCCTACGCCACCGTCATCGTCGGCATCGGCGAGGACCTGGAGGCGAGCCTGCTCGCCACCATGAACGCGCGCCTGCTGGGGGTGAAGCGGGTCTGGGTGAAGGCCAAGACCCGCACCCACCACCGCATCCTGCTCAAGATCGGCGCCGACCGGGTGATCCTGCCCGAGCAGGAGATCGGCCGCCACGCCGCCCAGGTGCTGCGCAATCCGCAGGTGCGCGACTACGTCAGCCTCGGGAACGGCTTCCATGTCGTCGAGTACGTCGCCTCCGAGGATATGGACGGCTGGACGCTGGATCGCCTGAAGCTCGACGATTACCAGGACCTGCGCGCGCTGGGCCTGATGCGGGGGACCGAGTTCGTGCCCTGCACCTCCCCCGAGACGGAGCTGAAGGCCGAGGACAAGCTCCTCCTGCTGGGGCGGCGCGAGGATTTCCGCCGCTTCGGCGACGTGCTCTGAGCGGCCGATGGCGAAGGGGCAGGCGGTGTTCCGAAAGCGGGTGCGGCTGCCCCCTCCGGCGGCGCTGGCGCTGCTCTACGCCGCGCTGGTGGCGCTGGGGGCGGGGCTGCTGAGCCTGCCGGGCGCGACGGTCGAGCCGATCGGCTGGGGGGACGCGCTGTTCACCTCGGCCTCGGCCGTCACGGTCACGGGGCTGGCGGTGGTCGACACCGGCACGGGCTTCACTCTGTTCGGGCAGGCGGTGATCCTGGGGCTGATCCAGCTCGGCGGGCTGGGGCTGATGACCTTCGCGGCGCTGGTGCTGACCATGCTGGGGCGGCCGATGGGGTTCTCGTCGCGCAGCTTCCTGCGCGAGGACCTCAACCAGACCTCGATCTCCGAGCTGTTCCGGCTGGTGCGCCTGATCCTGAAGGTGGTGCTGGTCTGCGAGGCCGCGGGCGCCGCCGCCCTGGCGGCGGTCTTCGTGCCGGCGGAGGGGCTTTGGCCGGGCCTGTGGTCGGCGGTCTTCCACTCGGTCTCGGCCTTCAACAACGCGGGGTTCTCGCTCTATTCCGACAGCCTCTCGGGCTTCGCGGCGAACCCGGTGGTGAACCTCGCGACGCCGGCCCTGCTGATCGTGGGGGGGCTGGGCTACATGGTGCTGCACGAGATCCTGAACCGCACGCCCTGGCGCGCGATGAGCCTGCATTCCAAGCTGACGCTGATCGGCACGGGCGCGCTGCTGGCCTGGGGCATGGTCGCCTTCGCGGCGCTGGAGTGGACCAACCCCGGCACGCTCGGCCCGATGCCCTGGTGGGAGAAGCTGATGGCGAGCTGGTTCCAGTCCGCCACCACCCGCACCGCGGGCTTCAACACGGTCGACATCGGGGCGCTGCACGACTCGACGGCGCTGATGTTCATGTCGCTGATGATGATCGGGGGCGGCTCGACCTCGACCGCGGGGGGAATCAAGGTCACCACCTTCATCGTCCTGATCCTCGCCACCGTCGCCTTCTTCCGCAGGCGCGACACGCTGCACGCCTTCGGCCGCTCGCTGGGGGTGGACGAGGTGATGAAGGTGCTGGCGCTGGCGATGGTCAGCCTGCTGACGGTGATGGGGGCGACCTTCGTGCTGTCGGTGATGCACGACGGGGAGTTCCTGGACCTGGCCTTCGAGACGGTCTCGGCCTTCGCCACCGTGGGCCTGTCGCGGGGGGCCACGGGGGAGCTCGACGGGCTCGGCCGGGCCGCGGTGGTGTTCCTGATGTTCGTGGGGCGCGTCGGTCCGCTGACGCTGGGCTTCTTCCTGGCCACCCAGGCGCCCCCGCGGGTGCGCTATCCCGGCGGGCGGGTGTTCCTGGGCTGAGCCGGAAGGGGGCGCGAGGCGCCGGCGCGCGCCGACCCGGCGGTCGGCCCGCCCGCCCACCCCCGCCCACCGGCCCGGCGCGCGCCGGCGCCGCAGACGTTGCGTCTGGGGGCAGGGGGGAGGGCGCCCGGGCTTGACCCGGGGCCCCCGACGGCCGGCAGGGGGCGCGGGCCTTGCCGGAAGGGCGCCGCGCCCGCCACGGGCCCAAGCCCGCCCGCAGGGCGCCTGTGGGCCCGGGAATCCCCGGCCCGAGGGCCGGGGAGGATTGCGAAGAGTCAGATCCGGGCTTCGATCAGGAACGGGCCCTTGGTCTTCATGGCGTGGTCGAGGAGCTTGCAGAACTCCTCGATCGTCTCGGCGCGGCCGCCGTCGACGCCCATGCCCTTCGCCATCAGCACCCAGTCGAGGTCGGGACGGTCCAGGTCCAGCATCCGCCGGGCGTTCTCGCCGAAGTCGTTGACGCCGACGTTGCGCATCTCGCCCTGCAGGATCGCGTACTTGCGGTTGGCGTAGACGATGGTGACCACGTCCAGCTCCTCGCGCGCCTGGGTCCACAGGCCCTGCACCGTGTACATGCCCGAGCCGTCGGCCTGCATCGCCACCACCTTGCGGTCGGGGCAGGCGATGCCGGCGCCGATGGCGAGCGGGATGCCCTCGCCGATGGCGCCGCCGGTGAGGGGCAGGTGGTCGTGGGGGTGCAGGCCGGGGGAGAGCGCCGCCAGCGGGCCGGCGGAGGTCACCGACTCCTCGACCACGATCGCGTTCTGAGGCAGGCGCCGGGCCACGGCGGCGGCGATGGTGGCCGGCGTCAGGGCGCCGGTGGGCTCGGCGATCTCGTTCTGCACGAAGGCGTTGGCCTTGAAGGGGGACTTGGCGGTCAGGCCGATGGCCTCGGCGAGCTGCTGCAGCGCGGCCTCGAGATCATGCTCGTGCTCGGCGACCTGGATCACCTCCGCCGCGTCGGGCAGCGGCGAGGAGGGCTTGCCGGGGTAGCCGAAGAACACCGCCGGCTTCTTCGCGCCGATGCAGATCGCGACCTCGACATGCTCCAGCGCCTGGATCGCCATGTCGACGTTGTAGGGGGTCATCCGCACGGCCACCCGGCCGGCGCCGCGCTGGCCGCGGTCGGACTGGGGGTGGAAGAGGTCGGCGCCGGTCGCCAGCGCGATGCGGCCCGCCCACTCCAGCGCCCGCTCGCGCAGCGCGCGGTGCTGCAGGAACAGCGCGCAGCGCTTGCCGGACTTCAGCGCCTGGGCGGCGGCCTTCAGCGGGCCCTCGTCGATGGCGGGCGGGACCGGCATCGGCAGCTTGGAGGGGGTGCGCGCCTCGACCTCGCCCCAGGCGGAGTCGGCGGGCAGGATCAGGGTGACGGGGCCGCGGGTGGCGATGGACTGGGTCCAGGCTTCTTCCGTCTTCGGGCCCACGTCCTCGGGCGAGGTGGCGCGCCCGACCCAGTGCGACATCGGCCAGGCCAGCCCGTCGATGTCCGAGGTCAGCGGCGCGTCGGCGGCCAGGTGCCACGAGGCATGGTCGCCCGGCACGTTGATCATCGGCGTGCGCGCGCGCCGGGCGTTGTGCATGTTCGCCAGACCGTTGGCGAGGCCCGGCCCCGTGTGCAGCAGCGTCACCGCCGGCTTGTCGGCCATGCGTGCGTAGCCGTCGGCGGCGCCGGTCACCACGCCCTCGAACAGGCCCAGCACGCAGCGGAGCTGGGGCTTGCGGTCGAGGGCCGCGACGAAGTGCATTTCGGACGTGCCGGGGTTGGAGAAGCACACGTCCACGTCGTTCGCCAGCAGCGTGTCGCAGAGAAGGTCGGCGCCGTTCATCGGTCTTGGCTCCAGGGTCTTGGGGGGCGCGGCGCGGCAGGGCGTCGGGCGTCGGGAAGGAAACCGCCGCCGGCAGGGCCGCGGCGGAAGGAGGGCGGCCGAAAGTGGACCGGCCGGCCGGTGGATGTCGAGAGCAATCGTCGACAGTTCGCGCCGACAAGGCTTCCCCCCCGCGCGCCGGGCGCCCTAGGCTGCGCCGTGAACGCCCCGGCGAGGGCGAAGCCGCACGGACGTCCCCTGCGCCGCGCGCGGCGCCGGCCGCGGCGCCTGACGGGAGGACCGAATTGACCGACGCCCCACCCCTGTCCACCGAGGCGGCCGCCTGGCCCGCCCAGCTCTACGCCGCGCTGAAAAGCGCCGGCGTGCGCCATGCCTCCTACGTGCCCGACGCGGGCCATGCCGAGCTGATCCGCCGCTTCCAGCAGGATCCCGAGGCGATCGAGGTGATGCTCTCGACCGAGGAGGAGGGGGTGGCGCTGGCCTGCGGCGCCTGGCTCGGCGGGATGCGCTCGGTGGTGCTGATGCAGTCCTCGGGCGTCGGCAACTGCATCAACATGCTGTCGCTGCCGGCGCAGGCGCGGATGCCGCTGCTGATGCTGGTGACGATGCGGGGCGAGTGGGGCGAGTTCAATCCCTGGCAGGTCCCGATGAGCCGCGCGGTCCAGCCGACGCTGGAGGCGATGGGCATGACCGTGCTGCGGGTCGAGGCCGCGCAGGACGTGGCCCCCACCGTCGCCCAGGCTGCCGCGATGGCCTACGGGGCCGACCAGCGCATCGCCGTGCTGCTGGGACAGAAGCTGCTGGGAGCGAAGACATGGTGAGCCAGACCGTCGAGCGTCGCGCCGCCGTCGCCGCCCTGCTGGCGGAGCGCGGAGAGGGCGAGGCCCGGGCCCTGGTGGTCAGCGGCCTCGGCTCGCCGACCTGGGACCTGCACGCCGCCGGCGACGTGCCGGAGAACTTCTACCTGTGGGGCGCCATGGGCGGCGCCGCGATGGTGGCGCTGGGCGTCGCCCAGGCGCAGCCCGCCCGCCGGGTGATCGCCCTGACCGGCGACGGCGAGCAGTTGATGGCGCTGGGCGCGCTGGCCACCATCGGGGCCGCCAAGCCCTCGAACCTGACTGTGGTGGTGCTGGACAACGAGCACTACGCCGAGACCGGCGCCCAGCCCTCCCACACCGGCCGGGGCGTGGACATGGCCGAGGTCGCCCGCGCCTGCGGCTTCGCCGAGACCGCCGTCGCGCGCAGCCTCTCGGAGGTCGAAACGCTGGGCGCCCGCCTGGCGGAGCCCGCCAACGGCCCCCGCCTCTTCGTGGTGAAGATCGGGGTCGAGGCGCCCCCCCGCTCGTTGCCGACGCGGGACGCGCCGTATCTCAAGACCCGGTTCCGGGAGGCGCTGGGCTTCAAGCCCGGCTGAAACCTCGCCGGCCGAGCGCGCCCCGGGCCTGACCCGGGGCCTCGTGCCCGCCGTCCTCCACGGCGTCCGGCGCGGGCGTCTCGCAGAGGCCCCGGGTCAGGCCTGGGGCGCGCGTGGGGCGGGCGGCGCGCCTCTCAAGCCGGCGGGTGGAGGGAGGCGTAGTGCGCCGCCACCTGGCCCGGCGTGGTGATCCACAGCTTGTCGCGGAAGGCCGCGACATGGGCCAGCGCCCGGCGCAGGGCGCGCAGGCGGTAGGGCTGGCCGATGACGAACGGGTGCAGGACGATCGTGTAGACCAGCGGGTATTTCCCGGACTGGAACAGCATCTCGTCGAACTGGTCGACCATCATCCGCTCGAAATCCGCGGCGCCCTGCTGGCGGAACACCATGGCCGGGCTGTCGTTGACCTCGATGGAATAGGGCACCGAGAGCAGCGGCCCCGAGCGGGTGCGCATCCAGAACGGCTGGTCGTCGGCGGGCCAGTCGAGCACATAGTCCAGCCCCGCCTCCTTCAGCAGGTCGAGCGTCACCGGGGTCTGGGCGAGATACGGGCCAAGCCAGCCCTTCGGCGCGGTCCCGGCGAAGGCGCGGATCGCCGCGAGGCTCTCCTCGATCAGGGCGCGTTCCTCGGCTTCGGGCAGCGTGTCCTGCCGCTCGGCGTTGGTGCGGCCGTGGCCGACGAACTCGTCGCCCCGCTCCAGGATCCGCTCGGCGATGCGGGCGTGGCGGTCGAGCAGCAGCGAGTTGAAGTTGTGCGAGGCCGGAAACCCCAGCTCGTCCAGCAGGTCAAACAGATACCACTGCCCGACCCGGTTGCCGTATTCCCGCCAGGCGTAGTTGCGGGTGGTCTGCGGCGCCCCGACCTGGGCGCTGTCCGAGCCCAGCCCGTCGAGGTAGCTGAACACCTCGATGTTGTTGCAGATGCAGACCGCGAGGCGCTTGCCCTCCGGCCAGGAGAAATCCGGCCGGTCGGGCAGGGCCGAGAAGCCGAAGCGGTCGTGGGTCTTGAGGTCGATCATCGGCATGGCGGTTCCCTTCAGGCGGGGGCGGCGGTCCGGGCCCCGGCCCAGGCGCGCACCGCCTTGAGGATGTTCACATAGCCCGTGCAGCGGCAGAGGTTGGAGGAGAGGACCTCGACCAGCTCCTCGTCGCTCATCTCCGGGTCCCGCTCCAGCGCCGCCACCGCCAGCATCAGGAAGCCGGGCGTGCAGAAGCCGCACTGCAGGGCGTGGTGGTCGATGAAGCTCTGCTGGAGGGGATGCAGCGTCTCGCCCTCGGCCAGGCCCTCGACGGTGCGGATCTGCGCGCCCTCGGCCTGGTGGGCGAACATCAGGCAGGACCGGACGGGGGCGCCGTCGACGATCACCGTGCAGGCGCCGCAGACGCCATGCTCGCAGCCCAGGTGCGTGCCGGTCAGGCGGCAGTCCTCGCGCAGCGCGTCGGCGAGGGTTTTTCTATGCTCCACCTCGATCGCGTGAGGCCGGCCGTTCACGGTCAGGGTGACGGGATGCTTGCTCATGCGGGGCTCTGGGCGGTCAGGGCGGCGGCGAGGGCGCGGCGGATCGCGGTCCCGGCCAGGTCGCGGCGGTAGTCGGCGGGGGTGGCGGGGTCGCCCATCGGGTCGAGGCCGGGCATGACCGCCTCGGCGACCTCGGCGAACAGCGCCTCGGAGGGCGGCTGGCCCTCCAGCATCGCCTCGGCCTGGGCCAGGCGGCGGGGGCGGTCCTCGACGGCGCCGAGGCCGAGGCGGACGTCTTTCATCAGCCCGCCGTCCAGCGTGACCACCGCCAGCGCCATGCCCAGGGCGAAATCGCCGGCGCGGCGGTTGAACTCGTAGAAGCCGTGGCGGGCGGCGGGGGCCAGCAGGGGAAGGGAGACGGCGGTCAGCATCTCTTCCGGCTCGCGCGCGGTGGTCATCGGGCCCTCGAACCAGTCGGCGGCGGCGACGTCGCGGGGGCCCTCGGGGCCCTCGAGGTGCAAGCTCGCGTCGAGGGCGGCGGCGACCAGGCACCACTCGGAGGCGGGGTCGGAGTGGCAGAGGCTGCCGCAGAACGTCCCCCGCTCGCGGATCGGGACGTGGGCGATGTGGCGGCAGACGTCCGAGAGCAGCGCGCCCAGCGGGTTGGCCGTGACCGGCCGGCGGAAGGCGGTGTGGCGGGCCGCGGCGCCGATGCGCAGGGCGCCCTCGGCCTCCTCCACCCGGTCGAGGCCGGGGATGGCGTTGATGTCGATCACGTCCGGCGGGAAGGCCACCCGCAGCGCCATCATCGGCGTCAGGGTCTGGCCGCCGGCGAGGATCAGCCCGCCCTCCTCCGCGGTGGCGGCGAGCAGGCTCACCGCCTCGGCCACGCTGCCCGGGCGGTGGAGGATGAAGGGGGCGGGCTTCATTCTGGGGCTCCTGAGGTGGAGGAGAGATCGGCGGTCCAGTGGCTCCAGCAGCGCTCGATCGCGCCGCGGGCGACGGCGCCGGACTGGGCCGCCTCGCCGGGGGAGAGGGGGCGGAAGGCGCCGCCAAGCGCCCGGGCGCGGCGCTGGTGGTCGGCGTCGCGGCAGGCGTGGACGGCACGGAAGGCGAGCTCGCGCGGGTCGGCGGCCACCACCACCGCGCCATGTCCCCGCATCAGCGCCATCGGCGCGTTCCCCAGCGTCTGGGCGAGGCAGGCCGCCTGCGCGGGGTCGCAGACCAGCATCCCCGTGTCCCCGAAATGCGTGGCCGAGTCCCAGACCGGGACCGCGCCCCCCATCCAGCCGCCGGTCTGGCTGACCGGGACCAGCGGCACGTCCGACAGGCAGAAGGGCAGGATCGCGGGCGCGTGGTGGTGGACGACGGCGTGCACGTCCGGGCGCTGGGCGTAGACCTCGGCATGGATCCAGCGTTCGGCGAAGAGGGGGCCGGGCGCCTCGGCGCGGACGCCTCCCGAAAGGTCGTGGGGCAGGAAGTCCGCGGCCCGCGTGGCGCTGGGCGGCTGGGCGGCGGTCAGCCAGAACACGCCCGGGTCCGAGGGATCGCGGACCGAGGCATGCCCGAAGGCGTCCAGCACGCCCTGCGCCACCAGCAGGCGGTGCAGGAGGGCGAGGTCGGCCAGAAGGGCCTCGGGGCGAGCGGTCATGCGGCGCTCCTGGCTGCGCGCAT
Source organism: Albimonas pacifica (assembly GCF_900113695.1). Classification (GTDB taxonomy): domain Bacteria; phylum Pseudomonadota; class Alphaproteobacteria; order Rhodobacterales; family Rhodobacteraceae; genus Albimonas; species Albimonas pacifica. Next base: position 248,542 of record NZ_FOQH01000010.1, read on the forward strand.
CAGGGCGCGGAGGTCGGCGGGCGACAGCGGCGCCCGGGCGGCGTGAAGGCCGAGGTCGGCGCAGGCGTCGTCGACGGCCGACAGCACCGCGGCGGCGATCGGGATCACCCCGCTCTCGCCCACGCCCTTCAGGCCCAGCACGTTCAGGGGGCTGGGGCTCTCGCGGTGGAGGATCTGGAGGGGCGGCATCTCGGCGGCGGTGACCATCAGGTAGTCGGCCAGCGTGGCGGTCAGGGGCTGGGCGTCCTCGTCGAAGATCATGCGTTCGTAGAGCGCGCCGCCGAGCCCGTGGGCGACGCCGCCCGCCACCTGGCCCTCGACGGTCATCGGGTTGACCATCACCCCGCAGTCATGGGCGAGGACCAGGTTCAGGACGCGCACCCGGCCGGTGTCGGGGTCGACCTCGACCTCGGCCACGGCCGTGCCGTTGGAATAGGCCATGGCGGGGACGTCGACCTGGGCCGAGGCCTCCAGCCCCGGCGTGTCGATGCCCGGCAGGGGGAACCCGGGCAGGCCGGCGGCGGCGGCGGCGAGCTGGGCGAAGGTCCGGAACCGATCCTCCGCCCCCTTGATCGCCACCCGGTCGCCGGCGATGTCGAGGTCGTCGGGCGAGACCTCCAGCAGGTGCGAGGCGACCTTCAGCAGCTTCCCCCGCACCTCCAGCGCCGCGGCATGAGCCGAGGCCCCGGCGGTCACCGTCTGGCGGCTGTTGAAGCCGCCGAAGCCCAGGGATTGGCGCGTATCCCCGCAGGTCACGTCGATCCGCGAGAGGTCGCCGCCCAGCTGCTCGCCCGCCACCTGGGCGATCATCGTGGCGGTGCCCTGGCCCATGGCGGCGGCGCCGGTCGAGATCAGCACCCGGCCCGACCGCGCGATGCGCACGGTCGCGGTCTCATAGGGCCCGCGGCCGGTGCCCTCGACGTAGTTGGCGATCCCGATGCCCCGCCGGCGGCCCTGCGCCCGGGCCTCGGCCTGGCGTGTCGGAAAACCGGCCCAGTCGGCGGCCGCCTGCGCCTCGGCCTGGGTGGCCGGGTAGTCGCCGCTGTCGAGCGCCGCGGCCTCGCCGCCGCGCATGCGCATCGGTTTTTCGCAGGGCATCTGCTCGGGGCGGACGAGGTTGCGGCGGCGGATCTCGTCTCGCGGGAGCCCCAGCGCCATGGCCGCGCGGTCCAGCAGACGCTCCATCACGAAGGCGCCCTGGGGCTGGCCGGCGCCGCGGATCGGGGTGACGGGGACCTTGTTGGTCAGCGCCACCTGGATGTCGAGCCGGTAGGCCGGCACGTTGTAGGGCATCGGCAGAGTCACCCCCGCCCCGTAGGCCACGTTCAGACCCCGCGGCGTGTAGGCGCCGTGGTCATGCACCAGCGTCCCGCGGATGCCGAGGATACGCCCCTCCGCATCCAGCGCCATCTCCATGGTCCAGTCCTGGTCCCGCTCCTGGCAGGTGGAGAGGAAATGCTCGCGCCGGTCCTCGACCCATTTCACCGGGCGGGACAGCAGCAGGGAGGCGGCGGCGACCGCGATCTCCTCCGGATACGTCACCAGCTTCGGCCCGAAGCCGCCGCCGAGGTCGGGGGCGGTCACGAGGACGGCCTCCTCCTCCCGCCCCAGCAGGCCCGCCAGCGCACGGCGCAGGGCGTGCGGGGTCTGGGTGGAGGACCACACCTCCAGCCGCCCGGTCAGCGCGTCGGGGCGGGAGAGCACGCCCCGCCCCTCCAGCGAATGCGCCCCGCCCCGGTGCACCTGGTAGGCGCCCTGCACGACATGGGGGGCGGAGGCGAAGGCGGCGTCGACAGGGCCGTAGTCGAAGCCGAAGCGGGCGACGCGGTTGTGGGGCAGGTCGCGGTGCGCGGAGGGGGCGCCCTCGGCCAGCCCCGCGACCGCGTCGGCGACGGCGGGGAGGGGGGCGTAGTCGACCTCCACCAGCTCGGCGGCGTCCTCGGCGAGCGCGCGGGTGTCGGCGATCACCAGCGCCACGGGCTCGCCGACATGGACGGTCTCGGCGTCGACCAGGACGGGGCGGTCGAGCTGGAAGGCGAAAGCGGGGGAGGGCAGGGCGGTGACGAGGCGGTCGGAGGTCAGGACGGCGCGCAGGTCGGCAAGCGTGAGCACCGCGTGGACGCCGGGGAGGGCGCGCGCCTCGGCCGCGTCGATGCCCTCGATGATCGCGTGCGCGTAGGGGCTGCGCACGAAGGCGGCGGCGAGGCAGCCCTCGGGCGCGAGATCGTCGAGGTAGCGGCCGCGGCCGGAGACCAGGGCGCGGTCCTCGATCCGGGGGACGGAGCGGCCGAAAAGCTTGCCGGGGGCGCGGGTCATGGCGCGGCCTTCAGCGCGGCGCGCAGGCGCTGGGGCGTCATCGGCAGGCGGGTGACGAAGCCGGGGCGCTGGAGGGCGTCGTCGATGGCCGCCGCCACCGCCGCGCCGGCGGCGTTCACGCCGGCCTCGCCCGCGCCCTTCAGGCCCAGCGGATTGAGGGGCGAGGGTGCATCCTCCCGGATCAGCACGTCGAGCGGGGGCATCTCGGCGGCCGTCACCATCAGGTAGTCCTGGAAGGTCACCGACAGGGGCTGGCCGTCGGGATCGTAGGCGAATTCCTCGAACAGGGCGCCGCCCAGGCCCTGGGCGAGGCCGCCCTGGATCTGCCCCTCGACCATCGCCGGGTTCACCGCGCGGCCGACGTCGTAGGCGACCGCATAGCGCTCGATCCGCACGCCTCCCGTCTCGCGGTCCACCGCGGCCTGGGCGATGTGCACGCCGTAGGGGTAGTTCATGTGCTTCGAGTGGAACCAGGCGGAGGCGGAAAGGCCGGGCTCGCGCTCGCCGCGATCCGCCGAGGCCGGCCCCAGCTTCGCCGCCAGCACGCCAAGCGGGATCGAGGCGCCGGAGGGGGCGGAGGCCTGGCCCTCGATCAGGTCGAGGGTGTCCGCAGGCTCGCCCAGCAGGGCGGCGGCGAACTCCAGGGCCTTGTCGCGCACGGCCTCGGCGGCGCGGCGGGCGGCCTCGCCGGTCATCACCGTGACGCGGGAGGCGTGGGCGCCGAAGCCGAAGGGGATGCGGGCGGTGTCGCCATGCAGGACCCGGACCCGGCGGTAGTCGCAGCCCAGCGTCTCGGCGACGATCTGGGCGACCGCGGTCTCCATCCCCTGGCCGACCGAGGCGGCGCCGGTCAGCACCTCGACCCAGCCCGCGGCGTCGACGGAGATTTCCACAAGTTCCGAGGGGCCGAGGCCGCTCTTCTCCACGAACATCGCAAGACCGCAGCCGACCGCCTCGCCGGCCTCCCGGCGCCGGGCGCAGGCGGCCTGCATCCCGGCGTAGCCCGAGAAATCCAGCGCCCGGGTCAGCAGGTCGTCGTAGAGGCCGGAGTCGAGGATCACCTCGGATTCCAGCGCCGAGAGGCCGCGCTCGTAGGGCATCTCCTCGGGCGCGATCAGGTTGCGGCGGCGCAGTTCGGCGGGATCCAGCGACAGGCGCTGGGCGATGGCGTCCATCAGCCGTTCGCGCACGAAGGAGCCTTCGAAGCGCCCCGGCGCGCGGTAGGTGGCGGCGGGGGTCTTGTTGGTCAGGCGGTAATGGGCGACGGCGCGGTAGGCGGGAACCCGGTAGGGGCCCAGCAGCAGGCCGATGGTCATGTCGGCGACCCGCGCGCCGTGGGTGCGCACATAGGCGCCCTGGTCGTGGTGCAGGACCTCGTCGATCGCCAGCAGCCGGCCCTCGCCGTCCACCGCGGCGCGGATGGCGTGGGTCTGCTCGCGCGAGTGGTTGGCGGCCATCATGTGCTCGCGCCGGTCCTCGATCCACTTGACCGGGCGGCGCAGGCGCAGGGCGGCGAAACAGACCAGCAGGTCCTCGGGGTAGATCTCGCCGCGCACGCCGAAGCCGCCGCCGACGTGGTTCTCATAGAGCTCGACGGCCGAGGGGGGCAGGTCGAACAGCTCCGCCAGCCGGTCGCGGTTCCAGTGCGGGCGCTTGGCGGCGCCGTGCAGTTCCAGCACGCCCCGCGCCGCGTCGAAGCGGGCGAGCAGCCCGCGCGTCTCCAGCATCACCGCCGAGTGGCGGCCGATGGAGAGGTCGAGCTCGACCACATGCGCGGCCCCGGCGAAGGCGGCGTCGACCTCGCCGTAGCCCTTGCGGATCACGGTGGGCTCGGTCGAGAGGCCCGGCGCCCAGTCGGAGGGGGGCTCGACGGCCGAGAGGGCGGGGGGAAGGTCCTCGACCTCCACCATCACCAGCTCGGCGGCGTCCTCGGCGCGGTAGGGGTCGTCGGCGACGACGAGCGCCACGGGCTCGCCGACGTAGCGGACGACGTCGCGGGCGAGGGCGGGCTGGCAGTAGGGCTCCAGCCCCTGGATGGCGGTGGCGCGGAAGGGGATCGGGGGCAGGGCGCCCAGGTCCCCGGCGGTCCAGACGGCGACGACGCCGGGGGCGGCGCGGGCCTCCTCGACGTCGATCGCCACGATCCGGCCGTGGGCGTAGGGGGAGCGGACGACGCGGGCGTGCAGCTCCCCGGGGAAGGAGAGGTCGGCGACGAAGCGGCCCTCGCCCCGGACCAGCGGGCCGTCCTCCAGCCGGGGGACCGAGCGGCCGATCCAGCTTCGGCGGTTGCGGGCCCCGGCGGGCAGGGCGTCAGCGGGCATCGGGAACCTCCGCCGCCTCCGACGCGAAGCTTCGCCGGGCGAAGAGCCCGCCGGCCGCGGCCAGCGCCGCCCCGATCAGGCCGGCGACCACGCCCGGCGCCAGCAGGAACAGCGCGCCGACGGCGAAGGCGAGCCGCGTGACCCCGGGCAGGGGCCGGCGCACGAAGCCCTCGGCCGCCATCGAGATCAGCACCACCGCGGCGGTGGTGGTGACGATGGCGGTGACGATCGAGGGCAGGTCGGCCATCAGCAGCACGCCCGGTCCATACATGAAGGCGAAGGGCAGCACGAAGGCCGCCACGGCCATCTTGCAGGCGGTGGCGGCGATGGCGATGGGATTCGCCCCCGCGATGCCCGCCGCCGCATAGGCCGCGACCGCCACCGGCGGCGTCATCGCCGAGAGCACCGCATAATAGAGCAGGAACAGATGCGCTTGCATCAGCGAGAACCCGTATTCCCCCGTCAGCGTCGGCCCCAGCAGGGCGGCGGCCAGCGCATAGGCGGCCGGCGTCGGCATCCCCATGCCCAGCAGGATGGTCATGGCCCCCGCGATCAGCAGCGTCAGCAGGGTCGAGGAGCCGGCGATCAGCACCAGCAGCTCGGCCACCTTGCCGGCGAGCCCGGTCATGGTGATCCCGCCGATCACCATCCCCGCCGCCGCGCAGGCCCCGGTGACCGCCACCATCGACAGCGTCGTCTGCCCGATCCCGTCGTAGAGCGCGCGCAGGGAGAACGTCCGGAACCGGATCGCCCAGATCGCCAGGATCGAGGCGAGGCCGAACAGCGCCACGTAGGTGGGCGTATAGTGCTCGGCCAGCGCCCAGCACAGCACGCCCAGCGGCGCGAGGAACAGCCAGCCCTCGCGCAGCACCGGGCCGGGGCGGCGGATCCGGTCCTCGGGCAGCGCGTCCAGCCCCAGCTTGCGGGAGCGGAAGTCCACCTGCAGGAACACGCAGAGATAATAGAGCAGCGCCGGCACGATCCCCGCGATGACGATGTCGACGTAGGGAATGGCGGTGAACTCGGCCATGATGAAGACCGCGGACCCCATCACCGGCGGCAGGATCGAGCCGCCGGTCGAGGCCGCGACCTCCACCCCGCCGGCCAGCCGCGCGTCGTAGCCCAGGCGCTTCATCGCCGGGATGGTGACTGAACCGGTGGTCACCACATCCGCCGTCGGGCTGCCCGAGAGCATCCCGAACAGACCCGAGGAGCACACGGCGACCTTGGCCGGCCCGCCGGGGCGGCGGCCGGTGAAGGCGGCGGCGATGTCGAAGAAGAAGGCCCCGCCGCCCGCCTTCTCCAGCAGGGTTCCGAACATCACGAAGAGGAAGGCGTAGGTGGCGGTGACCTGGATCGGGGTGCCGAAGATCCCGTCGGAGGTGAAGACGGTCACGTCGAGGAAATGCGCGAAGCTGATGTAGCCGTGCTTCAGGGGCCCGTCGAAGTGATGGCCGGCCAGGTTGTAGGCCATGATGATCACCACGATCAGCGTCAGCCCCACGCCGACCGTGCGCCGCGCCGCCTCCAGCGACAGGGCGAGCAGGCCGTAGCCGAAGATCCACCAGCTCAGCGGCAGGGGGTCGAACAGGGTGATCCGCTCGGCCACCGCCTGCATGTTCCAGGCGAAGAAGGCGAGACAGGCTAGGCTCGCCCCCGACAGGACCCAGTCGACGCGGCTGGGGCGCGTGGGGTCGGAGCGCTCGCGCGCGCCGACCAGCAGGAACAGCAGCGTCAGCATCAGGCACAGGAACACGATGGTGCGCGCCAGCATGTCCCAGGTGGACCAGGTGGCGGCGTAGATCGTGTAGGCCGCGACGCCCACGGCGAAGGCCTGCGCGATCCGGGCGAGGGGACCGGCCCCGAACTGGCGGCGGACGCCGGTGGTCACGGCGAGGCGGGCGAGAAGCATCGTGGGAGCGTCCGGTCTGTCGATCAAGTCGCCCGGCCGGAGGCCGGGGAGGCTGGTCCCCCGGCCGGAGGCCGGGGAGGCAGGTCAGCCGGCCCGGGGCCGGAGAAGCGGTCTGCCGGCCCCTGGCCGGCGGGGCCGCGCCCGGCCCGCGGTGGGCCGGGCGCGCGGGGCAAGCGCACTCGCGCCCTGCGCGGGGGCCTCCCGCGCCGGGCGGCGATCACATCAGGCCGGCTTCGCGGTAGGCGCGCAGGGCGCCGGGGTGGAACTCGATCACCGACTGGTCCTTCATCCCCTCGGGGGTGAAGCGCTGCATGGCGGCCGAGACGGCGGCCATCTTGTCGGGATTGTCGAGCATCGCCTTGGTGACGGTGTAGGCCGTCTCCTCGTCCATCGAGGCGTCGGCGAAGAGGATGATCGAGGTGGTGACGGTCTTCACCGCCTCGTCGCCGCCGGGATTGGCCTCGGCCGAGATCGTCCAGGGCTTCAGCGAGTATTTCTCGATCACCGCCGCGGCCGCGTCGTCGGGCACCGACAGCAGCTTCAGCGGCGTCGCCGCGGTCATCTCGGCGAAGGAGCGGTGGCCCTCGAACAGCGTGTTGGCCAGCAGGTCCGCGCGGCCGTTGATCATCAGGTCGGTCTGCTCGCCCGAGGCCTGGAACTGGACCGAGCCGCCCCATTCCTCGACGTCGGCGATGGTGACGCCCAGCGCCTCCAGCGTGCTCTCGGTGATCGCCGAGGTCAGCAGGCCCTTGCGGTTGAAGACGATGCGCAGCGGCGGCTTCTTCTGCGCGATGTCCGCCAGGCTCTCGAGCCCGTATTCCTCGGCCACGTCGGCGCGCGCGATCCACCACACCGGGGCCCAGTCGTAGAGGACGGCGATCGCCTGCAGCCCCTCGACCGGGGCCTTGAACGGCTCGGTCCCGGCCTTGGCGAAGGCGAGGTCGCCGTCGTTGGCCATGCCGAAGGCGCAGGCGCCGTTCTTGACCTGGACCACGTTGGCGAGCCCGCCCGAGGAGGTCTGGTAGGTCATCACCGAGCCCGGCGCCTCGGCCTTCAGCGCGGCGTCGAGGCCCGCGCCCACCAGCGACCACAGCCCGCCGGGGCTGGCGCCGCAGACGCTTTCGTTGACCTCGGCCGCCGACAGCGGCGCGAGCGGGACGGCGAGCGCTGCGAGCAGCGCGCCGGTCTTGAGGGGGGTGCGGATCATCGTGCGTGGCTCCCAGCTGGTTCGAGCGGCCCGCCGTCGTTCTGCCTGCGCGGCTGGGCCTCCGCGTCGTGGAGTGATGCAAGCACGGTCCTGAACGGATTTCAACGAAATATCCCGTTTTTGGGACGACTCTCGAAAATGGTCCTGTTTCTTGGGCAGTGTTGTCCGGATTTTCAGCGGAGCGACGGCGCGCGAGGACGCCCCCGGCGACGGGATCGCCGGGGGCGGGGGCCGAGTCGGCTCTCGAGACGTCGGGGGGAGGGCGGCGGCCTGTCAGCCCTCGCCCATGCGCAGCGCCACGCGGCCCTGGGCGCGGCGGGCGCGCAGGTCCTCCATCGCCGTCGCGTAGTCGGCGAGCGGGTAGGCCGCGACCGGGCGGGGCGCGATGCGGCCGGCGGCGGCAAGGGCGAGGACCTCGTCGAAGCAGGCGCGGACCTGCGCGGGGCGGCGTTTGCGGTAGTCGGAGATCTGCAGGCCGCTGACCTCGATGTTCTTGACCAGCAGGTAGTTGGTCTTCAGCTCGGCGATCCGCCCCGCGGCGAAGCCGACCACCACCAGCCGCCCGCACCAGTCGAGCGCGCGCACCGCCGCGTCGAAGACGTCGCCGCCCAGCGGGTCCACGATCACGTCCACGCCCCGCCCGCCGTTCAGCGCCTGCACCTGCGCGCGCAGCGACGCGCGCAGGTCGGGGGCCGAGAGGTCCACCGCCCCGTCCGCGCCGGCGGCCAGCGCCGCCTCGGCCTTGGCCATCGAGGACACGCCCGCCAGCACCCGCGCGCCCGCGGCCTTCGCGAGCTGCACCGTGGCGTCGCCCACCGCCCCCGAGGCGCCCAGCGCCAGCACCGTCTCGCCCTCCGCCAGCCGGCCGCGGGCGTGGAGCGCGAACCAGGCGGTGTCGTAGGCGAGCGACAGCGCCGCCGCCGCCTCGAAGCCCACCGCATCGGGCAGGACGTAGCACTGGTCGGCGGGGGCGAGGCAGAACTCGGCGTAGCCCCCCTGCTCGGCCATCGCCAGCACCCGGTCGCCGGCGGCGAGGGTCGTCACGCCCTCGCCCACCGCCTCGATCGTGCCGACGGGGCCCTTGCCGGGGGAGAAGGGGCGCGGCGGCAGGAACTGGTATTTGCCCTCGATCACCAGCAGGTCGACGAAGTTCACCGGGGCGAGGGCCACGCGCAGCAGAACCTCGCCGGGGCCGGGCGTCGGGACCGGCGCCTCCTCGACCTGCGCGAGGCCGGGGGCGCCGAAGTCGCGGACCATAACCGCTTTCATGAGCACGGCTTTCATCGGGACCTCCGGTCTCAGCCGCGGAAGCGGATCGGCTGGGGGGCGAGGCGGCCCGCCGCGATCTCCGGCAGCAGGGCGCGCTTGAGCATCTTGCCCGACGGGCCCAGCGGGATCTCGGGCACCTGCAGGAAGAACTCGGGCATGTCGTAGCGCGACAGGCCCTGCGCATCGAGATGGGCGAGCAGCCCGTCGGGGTCGATCTCGGCGCCGTTGCGGGGCATGACGACCAGGCAGACCTTCTCGCCCAGCCGCTCGTCCTTCACCGGCAGGGCGGCGGCGCGCTCGACGCCCGGGAAGCGGTCGGCCAGCGCCTCGATGCGGGCGGGGTGGATGTTGTGGCCGCCGCGGATGATGATGTCCTTGATCCGGCCGGTGATCTGCAGCCGGCCCTCGGGGTCGAGCCGCCCGAGGTCGCCGGTCAGGAACCAGCCCTCGCGGTTGAAGCTGCGCTCGGTCGCGGACTGGTCGTCGAAATAGCCCAGCATCAGCGAGGCGCCGCGGCCGCCGATCTGGCCGATCTCGCCCTGCGGGGCGAGGCGGTCGGGATCCTCGACGTCGAAGATCGCGATCTCGTAGCCCGGGCAGGCGCGCCCCGAGGTGCCGGCGATGGCGGCGGGCGGGTCGCCGGGCAGGGTGTAGTGGTGGGAGCAGGCCTCGGTCATGCCGTAGCCGCTCTGGGGCCGGACGCCGTAGGAGAGCAGCCCCTCCACCAGCGGCCGCGGCGCGGCGGCGCCGGAGATGCGGAACCCGTGCAGCGAGGGCAGGGCGGCGTCGCCGGCGGCCTCGATCTCGGCCAGCAGGTCCATCGCGTGGGCGGGCACGCCGAAGACGAAGGTCGCCCCCAGCTCCCGCAGGCGGGCCAGCAGCGAGGCGCCCTTGGGCAGGTCGTGGATGGCGAGCTCGGCGCCCGTCAGGATCCCCAGCACCATCGCCCCGAAGCCGAGGTTATGGCTCAGCGGGCTGAGCGTGTAGATCACCGAGGCCGCGTCGAACCCCCAGTCCCCGGCCAGCGCCCGCGCGTTCGCCAGCAGCGTGTTGTTGGAATGCATGACCCCCTTGGGCTTGCCCGTCGTGCCCGAGGTGAAGGCGAGGTAGACCACATGGTCCGCGGCGCCGGCCGGCGGCGGCGCGGGCGCGTCCGTGGGGCGGAAGGCGCCCGCGATCTGCGCAGCCGAGCGCGGCGCGGGAGGCGCCAGAGCGATCACCCGGCGCATCGAGGGCAGCGCCCCGGCCCGCGCGAAGACGTCGGCGCGCCCGGCGTCGGCGCCGTAGCCGGTCTCGGCCACCAGGGCGGCGGCGTTCATGCGGACCAGCAGCTCCTCGATCTCGGCGACCGTGTGGTTGCGGTGGAGGGAGGGGCAGCAGACCCACCCCTCGCGCGAGCAGGCGAGCAGCACCGCCGCCGTCTCCACCCGCGGCGAGAGCCAGGCCGCCACCCGGTCGCCCGGGCGCAGGCCCGCGGCGCGCAGGTCGGCGGCGACGGTTTCGGCGAGCGCGGCCAGCTCGGCCCAGGTCAGCACGCAGCCGCCGTCGCGGATCGCGACCGCGTCCGGTCGGGCCTCGGCCTGGGCGCGGGCGAGGTCGTGAAGCGTGTCCTCGGCCCAGAACCCCTCGGCGCGGAACTTTTGCAGGTCGGAAAAGCTCAGCCGGGTCAGCAGGTTCTGAGAGAGGGGTGCGGTGCGCTCGCCCATGCGTTCCTCCGTCGATGCGGTCTCGGCCGCCGGTACTTCGATGGCGCCCGGCGAGGGGCGCCGGATGCGGTGGGCCCCGGGGGGGGCGCGTCAGGCGAGCGCCGCCTCGGCCCACAGGGCGGTAGAGAGCAGCGCGCGGTCGCGGTAGCGGGGGCCGATCAGCTGCAGGCCCAGCGGCGCGGGGGCGCCCGCGGGCATCGGCAGCGACAGGCTCGGCAGGTGCAGCAGGGTCCACAGCTCCTGCAGGCGCGGATCGCCGGCCCAGGCGTGGCCCTCGGGCGCCGGGCCGGGAGCGGTGGGCGTGGCGAGCGCGTCGACGCCCGAGAGCAGGCCCGCGCAGCGCTCGCGGAAGGCGTCCACGGCCTCGCGCGCGGCCAGGTAGTCGGCGGCGGGGATCGCGAAGCCCCGCTCGCAGACCGCCAGCGTCTCGTCGGAGAGGCGGTCGCGGGCCGCGCGCCATTCGCCCGCGAGGTCCCGGGCCCGCTCGTAGGCGTTGATCGTGGCGCGATGCTCGGTGATGCGGTCGAAGCCCGGCGGCGGGGCGACGGGGACGATGCGGGCGCCGGCGGCGGAGAGGCGCGAGAGGGCGGCGTCGAAGGCCGCCTGCGTCTCCGGCTCCACGGTCTCCTGCAGGTGGCTCGCGAAGAGGCCCAGCGTGGGGGCGCCGGCCGCCTCGGCCTCGGCGTCCGAGACCAGCGCCGCATGCGCCGCGGCGGCGTCGGCGACAGAGCGGGTCAGGATCCCGACCGTGTCGAAGCTGTGGGCGGCGGGCTTCATGCCCGCGACGGGGTATAGCCCGAAGCTCGGCTTGAACCCCACGATCCCGCAGAAGGCCGCCGGCCGCAGGACGGAACCGCCGGTCTGGGTGCCGAGGGCGAGCGGGACCATCCCGTCCGCCACCGCCGCGGCCGAGCCCGAGGACGAACCCCCGGGCGTGCGCGAGGTCGCGCGCGGGTTCAGCACCGGAGTCGGCTGGGTTCCCGCGAACTCCGCCGTCACGGTCTTGCCCAGCGGGATCGCGCCCGCCAGCCGCGCCAGCCCCACGCAGCCCGCGTCCCGCGCCGCCGGGCGCGGATCGCCGGCGCGCGAGCCCATGCGGGTCGGCAGCCCCGCCACGTCCAGCACGTCCTTGACCGCGAAGGGCACGCCGGCGAGGGGGCCGTCGGTCGGCGCGGTCCCGGCCGCGGCCAGCGCCGCCTCGGCCCCCACCTCGACGAAGGCGCGCACCGCCACGTCGCGGGCGGCGATGCGGGCGAGGCAGGCCTCGACCGCCGCCTGCGGCCTCGCCCGGCCCGCGCGCACGGCGTCGCGGATCTCGACGACCCCCGGGGCGGCGTCGGCACGGTCGAAGGGCGCGGGGCGGGTCATCGGGGCTCCGGAGCTCGGGACGGGCGGCGCACAGGCCGTGTCGCCTGCTCTCGGTCTGTGCCAAAAAAAGGACGAGCGATCAAGAATGGAATTCCGGCGCGGGCCGCTTCGGATTCGGGGTTGTCCGCGGGCGTCTTGCCGTCGATACCGTTTTCCGGACCGAGACGGAGGGACCGGGTGAGCCTGCAATACGAAGAGATCGGCCAGCGGCTGCGCGCGTTCCGGCTGGGCTCCGGCCTCAGCGCCGAGGAGGTGGCGAAGCGCATCGGCATCTCGCGCACCGCGCTCTACCGGTTCGAGAAGGGCGAGGTCGTGAAGATCGAGACCCTGACCTCGCTGGCCGACCTTCTGGGGGTGTCGCTGGCGACCCTGCTGGGGGTGGAGATCGAATATCTCTCCAACGCCGTGACCTATTTCGAGCGGCTGCGCCAGCTCGAGGAGACGGCCGACCGCATCGTGGTGCTGGCCGGCCCGATCTCGTTCCTGCTCGCCTCCGAGCGCTTCGCGGCGATGCTCGAGGAGATCCTGCGAGAGACGGTGGCCGAGGACATGCCCGGCCGCGACAAGGCGCTGGCCGACATCGCCCGGATCATCGCCATCCTCGCCGAGCGCAAGGAGATCTACGCCCGCCGCCGGCCCGCCATCGTCAACCTGATCTCGGCGGTGGACGTCGAGCGGATGGTGCGCTCGGGCTTCGCCGGCCGCACCTTCGTGCGCGAGCATGTGATCGCCGAGCGCCGGGCGCTGGCGCGCGCCGAGCTCGCGCATTTCGCCTCGATCATCGAGGCAGAGCCGATCGGGGTGCAGATCGGCCTGGTGCCGGGCACGCTGCCCCACACCGGCTTCCAGATCTTCCGGGCGGGGGACCGAAAGACGTTGTCGATCAGCCCCTTCCGCCTGGGCGAACAGCCCAACGTCTCGCTGGGCGTGGCGATGATCACCTCCACCCAGGAGGCGGTGACCCTGCACGAGCGGGTGGTCGACGAGCTCTGGCGCCGCGCCCTGAAGGGCAAGGAGGCCGCCGCCCACATGCGCGAGATCATCGCCGCCGCCGAGGGCGAGGGCCGCTGATCCCGCCGGGCCTCCCGGCCCGGCTCTCCCCCGCCGTCCACGCGAGACGCCCGCCCCACGGGCGCCCCGGACTTGATCCGGGGCCTCTCGCGGCCCGCCGCCTGTCGCAGCCGCCGGGACAGGCCCCGCCGCCCGACCCGGTCCCCCGGGCCGCATGCGCCCAAGCCCGCCCCGCGCCGCGAGCCGGACCGACCCCACGGGCGACGCGCCCGACGCGGCGCCTCCGCCCGCCAAGCGCGCGGCGCCCGTGCCGGTTCAGAGCGTCCGCGCCAGCCTCAACGCGTCGTAGATCGCCGCATGAGTGTTGCGCGCGGAGACGGCGTCACCGATGCGGAACAGCTGGTAGGCGCCCTCGGGGTTGCGGGCGACCGTCTGCGGGCGGCGGGCGATCAGCGCCTCGTAGTCGACCTCGCCGAGGTTCGAGGACCCCGGCCGCAGCTCGAAATAGAGCTCGTCGAGCGGGCGGGTGCCGTGGTTGACCACCACCTGGTCGACCTGCCGCTCGCGCCGCGTGGGGCCGTAGTCGCTGCCCAGCACCGCCGTCAGCCCGTTGCCGTCCCGCCGCACGGCGTCGAGCCGCCAGGCGGGCGTGAAGGTCACGTCCAGCGCCTGGAGGAGGCGCAGCGAGGGGGTCAGCGACATCGCCATGACCTCGGGCACGATGGCCCGGTCGCGGCCCACGATCTCGACCTTCGCGCCGGCGGCGGCCAGCTTTTCGGCCGCCTGCAGCGCCGGGTAGTCGCCGGCGTCGTCGTAGATCAGCACGTTGCGCCCGGGCGCGGCGTCGCCCGAGAGGATGTCCCAGGCCGAGACGACGAGGTCGTTCCCCTCGCCCAGCACATCGACATGCGGCAGGCCGCCGGTGGCGACGATCACCGCGTCGGGCGCGTCGGCCAGCGCGGTTTCGGCATCCGCGAAACTGTTGAAGCGGAAGGCGACGCCCTGGCGCTCGCATTCGTCCATGCGCCACTGGATCAGGTTGAGCATCTCGCGCCGCCGCTCGGTCAGGGCGGTCAGGCGGATCTGGCCGCCGGGGCGGGGGGCGGCCTCGTGCACCGTCACGGCGTGGCCGCGGGCGGAGGCGACGCGGGCGGCCTCCAGCCCTGCGGGGCCGGCGCCGATCACGGTCACGCGGCGGGGCGCGTCGGTGCGCTCGATCTCGTGGGGCTGTTCCAGCTCGCGCCCCGTCGAGGGGTTGTGCAGGCACAGCGCCATCCCCCCCTGGTAGATCCGGTCGAGGCAGTAGTTCGCGCCGACGCAGGGGCGGATGCGGTCCTCCTCGCCGCGCAGGATCTTGGCGACGATATGGGGGTCGGCGACATGGGCGCGGGTCATGCCGACCATGTCCAGCTTGCCCGACGCGATGGCATGGCGGGCGGTGGCCACGTCCTGGATCTTGGCGGCGTGGAAGGTGGGGAACTGCGTCGCCGCCCGGATCTCGCCCGCGAAATCCAGGTGCGGCGCGCTCGCCATGCCCTGCACCGGGATCACGTCCGTGAGCCCTGCGTCGGTGTCGATATGCCCCCGCACGACGTTGAGGAAGTCGACCAGGCCGGAGTCCTTCAGGCGACGCGAGATCTCCAGCCCGTCCGCCTTGGTCAGGCCGCCGGGCAGGTCCTCGTCTCCGGTGTAGCGCACGCCGACGAGGAAATCCTCGCCCACCCGCCGGCGGATGGCGCGCAGGGTCTCCATCGTGAAGCGCAGGCGGTCGTCGAGCGACGGCCCCCCCCAGGGCGGCGCCAGCGCGTTGGTCAGGGGCGACCAGAACTGGTCCATCAGGTGGCCGTAGGCCTGGATCTCGATGCCGTCGAGGCCGGCGGCGGCCATCCGCTCGGCCGCGGCGGCATAGTCCTCGATCAGGCGGGCGATGTCCCAGTCCTCGGCGGCCTTGGGGAAGGCGCGGTGGGCGGGCTCGCGCTCATGCCCGGCCGAGACCACCGGCAGCCAGTCGGCCTTGTCCCACCGCGTGCGTCGGCCGAGGTGGGTGAGCTGGATCATCACCGCGCAGCCATGCTCGTGACACTCGTCCGCCAGCTCCCGCATCCATCCCACCACCTCGTCCTTCCAGGCGAGGATGTTGTTGAACACCGGCGGGCTGTCGCGCGAGACCGAGGCCGAGCCCGCCGTCATCGTCAGCGCCACCCCCGCCCGGGCCCGTTCCGCGTGATAGGCGCGGTAGCGGGCCTTCGGCATCCCGTCCTCGGGATAGGCGGGCTCGTGGCTGGTGATCATCAGCCGGTTCTTCAGCGTCAGATGCTTCAGCTGGTAGGGCTGCAGCAGCGGATCGGTGCTCATCTCGGCCTCTCGGGAACGGTTTGGGGTCGGCGGCGGGTTCGGAGGATGCGCGCCCCGGGCTTGACCCGGGGCCTCGCGCGGCCCGCTGGCGGGCGTGGCGGCGGGGGCGCGGCCTCTGCCCCCCCGGTCCGGCCCGCGGCGGGGGACGGGAGAGGCCCCGGGTCAGGCCCGAGGGGCGCCCCCGGGGCGCGCGTCAGACGTCCACCGTCACGCGGCCGATGGGGTTCGAGCAGCAGGCGAGGATCCAGCCCTCCTCGACGTCCTCCTCGGTGATGCCGCCGTTGTGGACCATGTGGACCTCGCCCGCGGTCTTGCGGACCTTGCAGGTGCCGCAGACGCCGAAGGTGCAGCCCGAGGCGATGTTCAGCCCCGCCGCCCGCGCCGCCGCCAGGATCGTGTCGGTCTGGGCGCAGTCGTGGACCACGCCCGAGGCCGCGAACTCGATCTGCGCGCCGATCGCCTCGTCGGGGGTGACGTCGTCGGGGACGTCCCCGGTCTCGGGCAGGGGCGCCGTGAAGCTCTCCTGATGGTAGCGGGCCATGTCGAAGCCCAGGCCCGCCAGCGCTTCGCGCACGCCGGTCATGAACGGCTCGGGGCCGCAGCAGTAGACCTCGCGCTCGAGGTAGTCCGGCGCGGCGAGGCCCAGGATCAGCTGGTTGAAGCGGCCGCGGTAGCCGGTCCAGGGGCGGTAGGGGTCCGCCTCCTCGACCACCCAGGCGAGTTCGATGCCCGTGGTGCGGGAGGCCATGTGCTCCAGCCGGTCGCGGAAGATGATCTCCGACGGCCGGCGCGCGCAACTGATCAGCACCACGTCGGGGTCGCGCCCGCCGTCGTACATGTGGGTGATCATCGACATCATCGGGGTGATCCCCGAGCCCGCCGAGATGGACAGATGCTTCTTCGCCGGCGTCTCGAAGAACGAGAACCGTCCGCCCGGGCCGATGGCCCGCAGCCGGGTCCCGGGGTGCAGATTCTCCAGCATCCAGCGCGTGCCCAGGGATCCCTCCTGCGCCTTCACCGTCACCGTCAGCGAGGTCGGCCGCGAGGGCGAGGACGAGATCGTGTAGGTCCGGTGCAGCGGCCCGCCGGCCACCGGCAGCTCCAGCGTCAGGAACTGGCCGGGGCGGAAGGCGAAGAGCGCGCCGGAGGGGGCCTGGAAGGTGAAGGTGACCACGTCGCGCGCCTCGGGCAGGCGGGCGACGCATTCCAGCGGCTCTGCGTCGGTCCAGAAGGCGAGCGCGGGCTGGGCGCGGGCGTTCACGGCGCTCACTCCGCGGCCAGGGCGCGGGGGCCGAGGGCCCGCTCCAGCGTCTGGGCGTACCAGTCGACGAACTGGATCACGCCCGACTCCTCCTGCGGGCTGTAGGGGCCGGGGGTGTAGGCGGGGGAGTTGATGCCGGCCGCGTTCATCTCGACGATCTCGCGGTCCTCGTCGTTGGTCGCGATCCAGACCTCGGTCAGGCGGTCGAGGTCGTAGTCCACGCCCTCGACCGCGTCCTTGTCGACCAGCCACCAGGTGGTGACCTCGGTCTCGGTGGCGCTGATCGGCGTCACCCGGAAGGTCAGCGAGTGGTCGGGAAGGAAGTGGCTCCACAGCGTCGGGTAATGGAAGGCGAGCAGCGATCCCGCGTCCGGCAGCGCCACGCGCCCCAGCGGCCGGCGCACGCCGGGCTTGCCGTCCATCGTGTAGCTGATGGCGGGGGCGGACAGCGGCATCCGGGCGAGGCGATACTGCCCGTCGCCCGAAATGCGGAACTGCGCCGGGGCGCCGGCGGCCTCGCAACGGTCGAAATGGGCCTGCAGCCGGGGCGAGACGGACCCGTCCGGGTTCACCCCCGCCACCTCCGGATCCAGCGGGAAGGAGCGGCACAGCGCGGGGTGCGAGCCCGAGCAGTGGTAGCATTCGCGGTTGTTCTCCCAGACCAGCTTCCAGTTGCCCTTCTCGACGATGGTCGAGGTATGGGCGACCTTGGCGCGGCCGAGGTCATGGACGGCGAGATAGGGCTCGGCGAGCTTCGCGAAGGCGTCGAAGTCGGGCGCGGTCTCGGCCAGGCAGATGAAGACCAGGCCCGCGACCTGCCGGGTGTGGACCGGACGCAGCCCGTGCTTCGAGGCGTCGAACTCCGGCCCCATGTCGCGCGCCCACAGCAGGCGGCCGTCGAGCTCGTAGGTCCACTGGTGATAGGGGCAGACAAGCTTCGCCACCTTGCCGGTCTGCGCCTTGCACAGGATCGAGCCGCGGTGCCGGCAGGAGTTGTGGAAGGACCGGATCTCCCCGTCCGCGCCCTTCACCACGATCACGTCCCAGGCGCCGACCTTCAGCCGGTGATAGGCGCCGGTCTTGTCGAGCTGGGCCGCGGGCAGGGCGAACAGCCACTCGCGCTGCCAGATCAGCTCCAGGTCCTGCTGGAAGATCTGCGCGTCGGTGTAGAACGGCCGCTCCAGCGCATGGCCGGGCCGGCGGCGGGCGAGCAGGTCGGAGAGGGGGGCGGTCATCGGGGGCTGGCTCCGGCTGGCAAGGTTATTTCACTTGAGCCGTTGCGCTTGATTATTGCGCCGCACAAGGGCAGAAATATTCAACTGGGATGAGCTGAATTCACCTGTCGCGATTGCGACGCGAGGCGGAGCGAATGCGACGTGACCCGGCCCTATGACCTGCCCTCGATGACCTCGCTGCTGGTGTTCGAGGCCGCGGCGCGTCGTCTCAGCTTCAAGGAGGCGGCGGCCGAGCTGAACGTCACCCCCGCCGCCGTCAGCCACCAGATCCGCGCGCTGGAGGCGGAACTGGGCCGCGCCGTGTTCCTGCGCCAGCACCGCGGGGTCGAACTGACCGAGGCCGGCGCCTTCCTCTTCGTGGCCCTGCAGCGCGGCTTCGCCGGCATGTCCGAGGCGGTCCACGAGCTGCGCGGCCGCCCCGAGGCCGGCGAGGTCGTGGTCCAGGCCACCACCGCCGTCTCCGCCTTCTGGCTGACCCCCCAGATCACCGCCTTCTGGAAGACCCGGCCGGAGATCGTCGTCTCCCAGAACGTCACCGACGTGGAGCCGCCGGGCGGGCGTCCCGACCTCTCGATCCGCTACGGCCCCCCGCGCGGCGAGGGCGAGAAGCGCGAGCTGTTCCGCGACCGGATCCTGGCGCTGGGCAGCCCCGAGTACCAGGCCCGCCACCGCATCGCGCGGGTCGAGGATCTGCTCGACGCGCCCCTGATCCACCTGCAGGCCGAGGGCACGGACTGGACCGGCTGGCCCGACTGGTTCGCGGCCCTGGGCCGCCCCGCCCCGCAGGGGCGCCGGGCGGCGGTCGACAACTACATGATCGCCCTGCAGCTCGCCCGCGACGGGGCCGGCGCGGTGCTGGGCTGGGACGGGCTGGTGGGCGACCTGCTCGCCCGCGGCGCGCTGGTCCCCCTGACGCCCGCCTCCATCCCCTCCCCCCACGCCTTCGTCCTGACGGTCCACCCCCGCGCCTCGGCCGAGGCGCGGGTCTTCGCGGACTGGCTGACGGGGGCGCGGGGGTGAGGGGGGCAAACGGAAACGGCGCGCCCGGGGGCGCGCCGTCTTCGATCCCGCAGGGGGAGTTTGGTGGGTGATGTAGGGCTCGAACCTACGACCCGCTGATTAAGAGTTCGCACGACTTCGTTGTATCGGCGTATATCCAAGCAAATCGTGGTCCGCATTCCCTTCTATTCTTGACAAACTCATGCATGCCGAGAGCTACCGAGGGCAGTTTAGGGCTGCGCCGGTTCGGTGCTCGGGTCTGTGTTTGTCTTAGGAGGGCGGCGAGATGGCCGTGATGAAACTTACCGAGGCCAAGATAAGGGCCTTGCCGCTAGGCAGCGGTATTTGGAGGGACACCGAGGTCAAGGGTTTGATGGTCATCTGCCACAAGACCACCAAGTCTTATGCCTGCCAGGGCGACGTCCGACGGAACGGGCGGCATGTGCGCACCGTGCGGGTGAAGATCGACAGGATCGACCGCATAGGCCTGGCCGAGGCCAAGCGCAGGGCCAAGGTCATCATGTCCACGATACAGTCGGGAGTGGACCCTTCGGCGAAGCAGGAGGAAACCGGCATTACGTTGGAGAAGGCGCTGGAGGCCCACATTGCCGAGCGGGACCTCTCGCCTGCGACGGTCAAGGGATACGGCTACCACCTGGACCGCTACCTCGCCCGCTTCAGAAAGCGGGCCGTGGCCGACATTTCGCGAAGCGACTGCCGGGAGCTTTTCGAGACCCTCGAGCGCAGGCATGGCAGGACCACCGCCGCCTCGGTCATGCGGACGGTTCGAGCCTCCATCAACACCGCGATGCGGCTGGACGAGAGCATCCAGGGCAATCCCGTCGAGGCGCTGCGCCTGCCGACCACGCCGAAACGGCAGGTGGATGAGTTGGACCTCTCGGCCTTCTGGGTCCGCACCGAGGAGCTCTCGCCCGTCATGCGCGACCTCCAGCGAGCGTTCCTTCTCACAGGGGCCAGGCGATCCTCTCTGCTGAACGCCAGGAGGGCCGACTTCGACCCCGAGCGCCGCATCCTGACCTTTACCCACATGAAGGCGGGCGGATCGCTGATGTTCCCGACTGGACGCTGGCTATCGCGGATGCTGGAGAGGCGGATGCTGGACGACGAGCCCCTGGCGCTGGAATGGATTTGGCCGAGCCCAACCAGCGCCAGCGGCCACATCGAGGAGCCCAAGCGAGAGGGCGTTCCGTCTCCTCACAGGCTGCGCCACGTCGCCAGGTCCATGATGATCGCCGCAGGGGTTGGATACGCCGAGTCCGCCCTCCTGCTTGGTCAACGCCTTCCAGGCGCATCTGGAGGCTACGTCCACCCGCAGATGCTCGTCGAAAGCCTCCGCCCCCACGCTCAGGCCTTCGAGGACCTCGTCTTGAAGGGGGCTAAGGTCGACGCGCGCTAGCGGGCGACAATCGCGAGGGGGACGCAAACGTTAGTATCTTCCCCCTCGCATGCGCCAGTATACTTCAACACACCTCAGCAACCTCGACAAGCATTGACCACCCATGACGTGCGACCGGTCCCTCGCCGCCGAGAGCAAGGCGGCGAGGGACCGATCGCGACATAGAAAGCGAGGGGAAGTTCGTCTGAAACCCTTATGCGGGAAACTTGCATGTCTGTCGAAAACGGCCCTCTCGAGGGCGCTCGAGGTTCAACATCCCCCTGGATGGATACCGACGCCGCCGCCTCTTACTTGGTGCTCCGCCCCGCGACGATGAAGGCGTGGCGCTGTAAGGGGAAGGGCCCGAACTACCAGGTCGTCGGCAGGCGCCTTGTGCGCTACCACCGAGACGACCTCGACGCCTTCGCGCGCGGGGAGGTCCAGCGATGAAGACCTCGGAGAGACCGCCCGCAGGGTCGCTGAACGACTGGCCCATCGACGACTGGAACGCCTGCGTCTACCTGATGAACAGGTCGGCGGAAATCCTGTCGCTCCACCCACCGTTCGAAGACGCAGACGAGGCGAGGTTCGCGGTTCGCCGGAGCCTTGAAGACGCCGCCGAAGAGGCGGGCCTTGGCAAGCATCACTGGCTGGTCGACGACACCCTCGCCAGCGTGTGGGGCATCTTCTACGTGCGCTCGGGGGACTATTACGCCGACGCCAGGGGGCTCCTCAATTCGAGCCATCATCTGGACTTCGAACACCTGGGGCCGGACGTCGTCGAGTGGGCGCGTCGTATCGAGAGGGGGCGGGCGGAGAGCTGATCGGGTCTTTCGCTGGCGAGCGAACAGGCCTCCAGCGCGCCAGCGTTTTGCGCTCCGCTGCGTTTTGCTGGTCACCCGCAAGAGTCGAACTCGACATTCTGAAGAAGTGTCGGCGCGGTGGGCCAGCAACACCACCGCGCCGAATGACAGTTTGGACAACTGACCGCTCAACCCCTGCGCCCTTCTCCAGGCGCCTAGAACACACAGGGTCGAACATGGATTATGATAACGCGCCCGCTCGCGCAGAAAAACCAGCAAAGCACGTCTGGCTCGACGTGCGGGAAGCCTCCGAATTCTGCGGCCTGACCGTCGCCACGTTGGCCCAGTATCGCCAGCTTCGAAAGAAGGGCCTGAGCCGAGGCCCCGCGTTCCAGCGGGTCCAGGGCTCCATCTTCTACTCCCAGGCCGAGTGCGAGGCATGGCTCCAGCGGCGGAGGGCGGGCAAATGACGTCCGTCGATACGTCGCAGATGCGCCCGCTGGCCGACGCCGGCTTTCCCCTGATCCCGCTTCACCCTTGGAACCGAACCAGCAGCGACAAGCAGGGGCGGGACCGAAAGGACGGGAAGCGTCCCCGGGACAAAGACTGGGTTCGGCGCCCCTACGTCGCGGACCAGGTCATGGCCGAAGCGGCGAAGACGGGGATCAACGTGGGGGTCCGCCTGGGCTCCGAGCACCTGGTCATCGACTACGATCCTCGCAACGACCCCACCGGATCGGCCCTCGACGAGTTGATCCTCTGGACCGGCGCCGATCCTCTCCTGTGGCCCGCCGTTCAAACCGGCGGCGGCGGCCTCCATATCTACTTGGCCAAGCCCCCCGAGGTCCTGCTGATCGACAGCCTGGAAGCCTTTCCGGGCGTCGAGTTCAAGACCAGGGGCAGGCAGGTCGTTGCCCCCGGGTCGATCCATCCCGATCAGGGCAGGCCGTATGAGTGGCTGAAGGTCGAAGGCGTGTGGGAGGCCGATCCCGACGACATCTTCCTGGGCCTGCCCGAGGCGCCGGAGGCGATCCTCGACGTCGCCCGCAGGCCCGAGCGGTCCATCGGCGCCCCCGTCGAGCCTGGCCAGCATACGGCCGAAGAGCTGGCGGACATGCTCGGCGCGTTGGAGCCCGAGGACTTCCAGGACCAGGCTGCCTGGCTCGCCCTCATGCAGGCCTGCCATCATGCCACCGCCGGCGAAGGCAGGACGGAGTTCGTGGAGTGGTCCACCGGCGACCCCAAGTATGCGGAAGACGCCTGGATCATCGGCCGCAGGTGGGACAGCCTGGACGCCTCCAGGGCGGACGGCGTGACCTATCGCACGTTGCACAAGGCGCTGCGCGACGCCGGCCGCGAGGACGCTATCCCCGGCATGACGGGGGACGCCGCGGACGACTTCGACGACGACCTCGAGGTCGACCTAGGCGCCGAGGCGCCGAAAGCCTCGGGCAAGCCCCAGGACGCCCTCGTCGCCGAGATGAACGAGACGCACTGCGGCGTTCTCCACGGGGGCAAGTTCCAGGTCTTCATGATGGAGCACGACGACGCCTTCCATCGCGACGTCTGGGTGCCCTATAGCCGCGAGGCGTTCGCCCAGTTCTACGAAGACGAGAGGGTCCCGCTGCCCGACACGCCCAGGTCGAAGTTCCCCAGCAAGGCGGACGTCTGGCTCAAGAGCCCCGATCGCCGAAAATATCGGGGCATCGTGCTGGACCCGGAGAGCCGCAGGGAGAACGACGCCAAGCTGAACCTCTGGAGGGGTTGGGCGGTGGAGCCGAAGCCGGGCGACTGGTCGCTTATGCGGGAGCTGATCGACAAGGTCCTGTGCGACGGGGACAGGGAGGGGGCGCGATACGTCCGCCGCTGGATCGCCTACATGTTCCAGAAGCCTTGGCTGAGCCCCGAGGCCGCCATCGTCTTCCGCGGCAAGGAGGGCACGGGCAAGGGCACGCTGGCCAGGGCGCTCATGCGCATCGCCGGCGCCCACGGACTGACCGTCTCCAGCAGCCAGCAGTTCGCGGGACGCTTCAACGCCCACCTGCGGGACGTCGTCTTCCTGTTCGCCGACGAGGCGGTGGCGCCCACCGACAAGGAAGGCAACTCGGTCCTCAAGCAGTTGGTCACCGAGCCCGTCATCTCCTACGAGGGAAAGGGCAAGGACATCGTCCCCGGGCGCAACATGGTCCACATCATGATGGCGTCGAACGAGCGTTGGGTGGTGCCCGCGGGACCCGAGGCCCGTCGCTACTACGTCTCCGAGGTCTCGGACGCCAGGCGGAACGATCGCGGGTTCTTCGGGCGCCTCTGGAAGCAGATGGAGGCGGGCGGCTACGAGGCCATGCTTCACGACATGCTGGCGATGGACCTGGGCGACTGGACGCCCGCGAACCCTCCCTCCACCTCCGCTCTTGGCGAGCAGAAGTTGATGAGCGCCGATCCCCTCACCCAGTTCTGGGAGCAGCGTCTCGCCCGTGGCGATCTTGCGAGCCTAATCTTGCAGGTAGACGAAGACGTCGAATGGTCCGAGGAATGCGACCAGGCGCTGGAGCTGAGTCCGGCGCAGAAGACCGCCCTCCTCGACGCCGCCGAGGCCTTCGTTCTCAAGAGGCGCGCCCTCGCCACCAAGGTCAGCCACAAAGCGCTCCTAGGGGCGGGGAGGTGCCTGGGATTGGATACGACGCCGCGTCGACGGGGAGGGAGCGAGCGGCGCTGGGTGGTGCCACCTCTCGCTGAAGCGCGCAGGAGGTTCGAGAAGCACTTCGGCCTCTCGGCGGGGTATTTCGACGGCGAGGACTGACGCCCTGGCGCCCTAGCGCCTTTGGCTTGGGGCCGCTCCAGCATACAGGATGGGCTCGGCGTGGAATGGAAACTCCGCGTCGAGCTTTCCTCTTTTCGGCGAGGGGCCAGAGAGGCTGATTGGGCTGGGAGCCTTAGGTGGTCGTGACCAAGATCGTCCGGGCGTTAGGGGGCGCAGGGCCGCGCCTGGATGGACCCAGGGAGGCTGATTGGGCTGGGCGCCTTAGGTGGTCGTGACCAAGATCGTCCGGGCGTTAAGGGGCGCTGATTTCGGCAGGGGAGCCCAAGGGGGCGGCAAGAGCGGGAAGGGCGGGAAGAGCGGGAAGGCTTGTAAGGCTCGCAAGGCTGAGAAAAGACCCCGAGTTCGGAGCGGAGCTAATGGGCCTCGCGATGAGTGGTGACGCTTATGACACATGGGAAAAACAAGCGTCACTACCTAAGTGCATGAAATCGCTACATAATGACGCTTGCGCTACGTTGACGCTTATTTTTAAGTTTCCGGCAGACCGCGCGTCGCTCTCCCGGTCATGAGGGGCGTTACAACCAGGGGTCCGGTGCGATGTTTATCCGGCCGTAAGTTAAAAATAAGTGTCATAAGTGTCATAAGTGTCATCAACTAAGAAATAGATTAAATAAAACAACCCCTTAGCCCGTTGACGCTTAGAGCCTCCCTTCTTGGGCCTAAGCGTCAACGTGTCACCGGGATCGATTGGATTGGAAGACGCGCCTCTATTCTATGGATTTCGCCCTTTTCGGCGAGGCGTTACAGGGGGGGGGGCGTTACAGGGGTTGCAAGGGTTACAGGGGTTGCAAGGGTTACAGGGGTTGCAAGGGTTACAGGGGCTTAATTGCTGGCTTACTAGGCGCCCGCATGGCGGCACTCTGCTTCGCGCACGCGTATGGTCGCCGCGTCCGCCCTCTCAGTCCCCGCCGAACCTGGAGCCCCAGGGATCAAGGATCAGAGGGCGCTGCGCCCGGAAGTCCATTGAGGGCAATGGGTTGCGACCCGTCAGGCCTGGCGAGCACAGAGTTGGACACCGAGCGGAGGGTCGAGAAGGATGGGCGACGAGCACAACAGGGCCGCGGATCGGATCATCCCGCTTCCGGTCGACAGTCCCGCCATCCTGGCCGTCCCTGAGCGCGCCGACGAATTTCTGGCGCTGGTCCTCGAGACTGGCGGGAACATTTCGGACGCGTGCCGCAGGGCGGGCATGAGCAGAGTGGTCCTGTATCGGCACAGGGAGCGGGACGCCGAGTTCGACCGGCGCCTCCAGCAGGCGCTTGCCTTCGCCTCGCAGGATCGGGCGACCCGGCTTGGCTTCAAGGTGGACCAGCACATCGAGATGCATCTCGACGACGGGTGGGAATACAAGCGCGACGGCGACGGCAACTATGTCCTCGACGAGAACTTCGAGAGGATCAAGGTCAGCACCATCCCCCTGAAGGACCTGAACGGGACCAGACGGGAAATGCGCTCCTCTCTCGAGCCTCCTTCTTCGCCGGTCACCAACGTCGTCTCCATCAACTCGACGCCCCACGTGACCGCGCAGACCCACAAAGTCGTTCTCGTCGGCGTCGACGGGAGGCGTCTCGACGTGGACGAGGCGGAGAGCGCGGAAGGGGAGCAGGCCCATGACGGCTGAGGTTTACGTTCAGTTCATCGGCGAGGACGGGTGCTACATGATGGCTGGGGTCCGCGTCCGATGCGCCCCAGGGAACGGCGACGGCTCCCTCTGGGACGAGGCCAGGAGGGGAGTGGTCACGCCGCTGGCGGAGGAGGGCGACAGGGAGGTCGTGGCCGCCTTGGCGGGCCCTGACCTTCGCCCCTTCGTCGAGAAGCTCCCTGTGGCGAAGGCCATTCCGCTTTCCTGAGCGCGTCGTCCCGAAGGCGTCCCCCAGGGCGATACGGTGGCCTCTGGGGCCCGAGACGCTCGAAGCCTGAGGGAAGGCGCTACCCGGGCGCTCGAGCGTTCCAGGACGATCCTGGGCGCTTCATTCGACGGTCCGCGCGCGAGGCGCGACGCGCTATGAGGCAGGCATGACTTCGAAGCTGGAAAGAGCTCTCTTTCTTCGTGAGGTCTGTAAGCGTCCGGCCTGACCGCTATCTG
Source organism: Albimonas pacifica (assembly GCF_900113695.1). Classification (GTDB taxonomy): domain Bacteria; phylum Pseudomonadota; class Alphaproteobacteria; order Rhodobacterales; family Rhodobacteraceae; genus Albimonas; species Albimonas pacifica. The sequence goes on from NZ_FOQH01000010.1 coordinate 274,608, forward strand.
GCGTAATTCCAGGGGAGCAGATCTCCGATCCTGTTGATCTTGCAGTCCGGGATGCGGGCGAGGGTGTCGGCGAGCCAGGCCGTGGGGTCGACGCCGTTGAGCTTCGCGGTCTCGATCAGGGTGTAGGCGATGGCCGCTGCACGGCCGCCAGCCTCGGAGCCGATGAAGAGATAATTCTTCCGTCCCAGGGCGATGGCGCGCATGGCCCGCTCGGCCGCGTTGTTGTCGATCTCGAGGACGCCATGGTCGAGCCAGGGCCGCAGGCGGGCTATCCGGGCCAGGGCATAGCGGATCGCGGCGGCGAGCGGCGTCTTGGCGGAAAGGGTCG
>NZ_FOQH01000032.1 GCF_900113695.1 Albimonas pacifica
GGGGGGGGGGGGGGGGGGGGCGCGGAAGACGTTGCGTAAGGTGACCTGCCACATAGAAACCTTCGAGGCGACCCGGAACGGCATCCGGCTCGAAATCTTCTGGGAGCCCGACTGGCTTGGCATCGAAGCCCGCCACGAAGTCGCCGCTGCGCATCTACAGGTGCGCAGCCACGGCGACGAACCGCTCCCGATCACCGAGACCGGCTACCGATCGCACTTCACCTCTCGCTCGGCCGTGGCCGCAGCCGGAGGGCCGGTCGCACACGCTCGCGCTTGGCTCGACGCTGCCCCCGACACGCCCGCTTGGCGGCGTAAAGCCACCGCTGCCTGTGAGCACACCCTCTTCTGAGGGTGTGCTACTTCATCAGGCGTTGTCGGTGTCGCGGCCGTCCGGCTCGCGCGCCACGCCCTTAAAGGGCTTGCCATCGTCCTTCACTTCCATGAAGCGGCCCGTGCGCTCGTCGCGCTTCTGCCAGAGATCGTCCGGCCGCTCGAATTGCGTCCGTCCGGTCACCGCGCCGCGCCGGAAGCCATTCCCCGTGTTCTTTGCCATTTCATTCACCTCTTCAGTTGAGATCGCCCACCTTCATCCGGCCTTCTGCCAGCCCAGCAGCAGCCGGATATCCTTCCACAGCGGCGACTTCTGATCGCCGCACCAATGCACCTTTCCGCACCGGAACCAGAAATGTGCCCGGCAGCCCTTCATCCGGTGCACCGATGGGTGCAGCGTGCCGAAACCGGCCCCATCGACCGCGAGCTTCCACATCGGCCGCTCGTCCGGTAGCAGGTTCATGTGCAGGGTCTCGCCGCAGCCGCACGGGCAGAGCATGGCGGCGCTCCAGGGCGCGCCGTCCTCGGTCACGACATAGAGGGTCCGGGCCTGCGGCCGCTCGGGCGCGTCCTCGTGGACATATTCAGTGCGGAACCGGACCCGCAGGCGGTCCCTTAGCCAGTCCTGCCACCGCTGCCAAAGGCCCGCCATCAGGCAACCCTCCGGGAGAGCTCCGGCATACCCAGCAGCGGCCGCGTATCGCCCTTGCCTAGATCGCCCCGGAAGACCGGACAGGCACCAGGCTTTGGGTCCCGGAACATCGCCATCTCGCTCAGGCTGACCTCGATATGGGCGAAGGCCTCGTTCGGATCGTCCCGGTACGGATGCAGTCGGGCCAGCAAATCGTTCACGGCCAGCGAGGCGATCAGCATGTTGAGCGAGATCACCGCCGGGCGCCGCACCGCCACCCCGGAGATGTAGCCATCCTCGATCTGCCGGGCATGTGCTTCCGGGTCGGTGCGAGCGAGCCCGGCCGCGCGCACGTCGTCGAGGCTGAACAGGCCCCGGCTGACGAGGCTCGACCCGCCGGGCGTCAGATGGTGAACGCTGCCGCAGACCTCGACGATTTCGCCCCGACGCAGCCCTTCCGGAACCGCGTGAATGCGCACGCCCAGGTCGAAATACGGGAGCTGATAGAAGGTCGCGAGCATGTTCAGCAGGAACCGACCGTCGATCGTGTCCATGCAGCCGAACACGATATCGCATTGCGCCACCGCCTCGATCGCCTCGGGCGACCACAGGCTCTGTTCCAGCGCGATCACGCGCGTGCCGGTGCCCATGCGTTCGACCGCCCCGGCAAGCACGGCGACTTTCGCGCGGCCCTTCTCAGCATCGGCCGCCGTGGCGTTCAGAATGCGGTTGAGGTTGCGCTCTTCGACCGTGTCGTTATCGACGATCACCAGCTCACCGACGCCGAGCCGGGCCAGTTGTTCGATCACCGGACTGCCGGTGCCGGAGCAGCCGACAACGGCGACCGAAAGCCGCCGCAACAGATCGAATGTCCCCTCGCCGAAGGCCTGCGCATGGGAGGCGGCGAAGTCGGGCACCGCCCCGGTGCCAGATGCCCCACCATGCCAGAAGAGCAGATCGTCACCGGCGACGTTGATCTGCGCCAGCGGCGGCATCGCGCCGTCGGCTCTCACCGTCCGGCCGAACATGCGGCCATCCGGAAGCATCACCGCGCTGCCATGCGGCCGGTCGTCATCGAACCAGTCGCGCAGGCTCGGCAGGAGCAGCCGGTCGCTCTCGTCATCGACCTCAGAAAAGGCAAGATAGCCCCCGGGGTGACTGTGCACCTTGACCAGCGTGCCGCCCGAGCGTTCGGCACGTTCCAGCAGCGGCAGGATCGCGTCCGTTGGCCAGGTCACCCGCCGACCCGTCCGAACCGCACAGGCCGAATACGGCACCGGGAACACCTCCCGCGCGACGAGGCGGGTCCGCCGGTCTCCCGCGCGCACCCCACATAGAAGGAAAGCCGCCGCCTCCAAACCGTCGCCCGGAAACAGGTGCGCCTTCAGCGCCGCGTGCTGCGTTCCGTTCAGGGTCAGCCCGACCGTCACGCCGTGGGGCATTTTTCGAACTCCCGCATCAGCCAGTCCTCGATCATGAGGATATGCGTCCCGAGGTTGTGTTCGCCGACCACCCACGGGTTGGCGGCCGTGTAGTGCCGCGACCACCGCTGGAAGACCTTGCCGTCGAGGGCCTGCGTTGCTTGGGTCGCCCCAATGGCCCGGCTGTCCTTCCGCGCCAGCGCCGGGTGGAAATACACCATATCGAGCGCGGCCTTCGGGTAGCCCGTCTCGATCCGGATCGCGGCGGTGACGGCGTCATGATTGTAGCCAGCGTCCTGTGTCGGGAACCCGTGCAGGAGCACCCAAGGAGAGCCGTCCACGACGGTCTCCCATGGGCAGCCGTAGGCATCGAGAAACGCCCGATCCTCTTCCGGCAGCTCGAACTGACGCCGCATCGCCATCTCAGCCCTCCGTCTGGTCGCGCGGCAGGGCCTTGAACTTCTCGACGCCGGGACGCCGCAGATCGACGCGCTCGCCGGGCTTGATCAGCTCGTATCCGCCGCCGCTCAGCTTGAGGCGCAGGGTCCAGTCTCCGGCGGGCGTCAGCCCGGCCGCCTCCAGGATCGTCTCCCGCGTCGGCTTGGCCTCGGGGACTTCATGCCGATCCCGGTTCACCCGGAAGCGGTAGCCACGGCACCGCGGAGGGGCCTTACCCAGCTTCGCGTATTCTTCGAGGTCCGCGATCTCGTCGAGGATTTCCTCGCGGACCGCGTCTGCCAGTTCTTCGCCGCTCATGTCCGGCGGCCGGGCCTGCTCGTTCATTGCCTTTCTCCTTCTGCCTCGCCGCCACAGCGGCTTACCCTGTCAGGTGGGGACCGGGTAACCGGCCTTCAAGGGTTTTAGTTTACAAAACTGCGCCTATAATATACTTTTTGTAAACCGCACGCAAGGAGGAGAGAAACGTGATAGGACAGAGACTTAAGCTCGCACGTGCCGCAGCAGGCCTGTCTCTCAGGGAGTTGGAGGAGAAGATTGGAAACCGCGTCACGGCTCAGGCGATCGGCAAATACGAGCGCAACGAATCGATGCCTAGCTCGGGCGTCCTGATGGCGCTTGCCTCGGCGCTCGATGTCTCGGTGGACTACTTGGTCGGCGATCAGGACATGGCCCTCGAAGGGATCGAGTTCCGCAAGAAGAAGATCACGGGCAAGCGTGAGGAGGCGCAGGTCGAAGCGCAGGTGCTGCATCTGCTTGAACGCTATCTGATGGTTGAGGAGGCGCTGAATCTTGCGAGCGTCGAATGGGACAAACCGCGCGAGGCACCTTACCCGGTCCGTCAGGGCCTGTCGGAAGCCGACCGTGCAGCCGAAAGCCTGCGCGACCATTGGGGCCTTGGGGTCGATCCGATCCCGAACCTGGTCGAGCTGCTCGAAGAACATGGCATCAAGGTTCTCTCAATCGACCTGACGAATATCGACGGGCTCACGGCGCAGGTCCGCCGCGTTCGCAAGGGCTCGGTTCCCGTTATCGTCGTCAACGGCAAGGATTGGGGCGAGCGCCAGCGCTTCACGCTCGCGCACGAGCTCGGCCACATGATCATGGATGTTGGCGACGGCGTCGATCCCGAGAAAGCCGCACATCGGTTCGCGGGAGCCTTTCTCATGCCTGCCGATGCGCTTTGGAGCGAGATCGGCAAGAACCGCACGTCGATCGGGGGCGATGAGCTGTTCGCACTGAAGAAGCTCTTCGGCGTCAGCGTTCAGGCCATCACGTATCGCTGCAAGGATTTGGGCATCTTCAGCGAACCGCTGTTCCGGCGTCTGTTCCAGGAGTTCAACCGGCTTGGCTGGCGCAGCCCTCCCTATGAAGAGCCCTATGCACTCAAGGGCGAGAAGCCGACGCGGTTCCGTCGGCTGACGTTCCGGGCGCTCGCCGAGGGTGCCGTTTCCGAGCCGAAGGCGGCCGAGCTTCTGGGCCTGTCGGTGCGCGAGCTGAACCAGATGATGGAAGTTCAGCCGCCGCAGCTGCCTCAAGCCGTCAATGGGGCCTGATGCCGATGCGGGTCCTGGTCTCCGACACATCCGTTCTTGTCGATCTGGAGCGCGGGTCGCTGCTGGAGGCCAGTTTCCGCCTGCCCTACCAGTTTTCCGTGCCCGATCTTCTGTATGAGCGCGAGCTGAAGAACTTCGGCGGTGATGATCTTCTTCGTCTCGGCCTTGTCGTCGAAGAACTCGACGGCGACGTGGTCGCGCGGGCGCTCGCCTACCGCCAGCGCGCCCCTGTTCTCACTATTCCGGACAGCTTTGCTCTTGCGCTGGCGCAGGCTCGAGAATGGATACTCCTCACCGGCGATGGACCGCTTCGACAACTTGCCGCTGATGAGGCTGTCGAATGCCACGGCGTGCTCTGGGTGATGGATCAGCTTCAGGCGGCCAATGCCGCGTCCCTCCGGCTGCTGCACGACGGCTTGACCGCCATCTCCAACCACCCGCGCTGCCGACTGCCCCGGCCCGAAATCCGCCGTCGGCTCGCCGCTTACCTCGACGGCCTGGAATGACGCCTTGAAAACGGTCGTTTTTGACATGCCCGCGCGCCTGGCGCGAAACAAGGCTGTGGGCAACGTCAAAAACCCCCTCCTAAACCTTTCGGGTTTTGGAGCGTTTTTGATACCCTGAGCGCATGATCATCGGTTACGCCCGCGTCTCCACCGCAGACCAATCCCTCGACGCTCAGACGGACGCCCTCGCGGCCGCAGGCGTCGAGCGCATGTTCGCCGACAAGATCACCGGCACGGCCCGCAGGCGCCCCGAGCTAGACCGCATGCTCGATCAGCTCCGCCCTGGCGACGTGGTGGTGGTCGCCAAGTACGACCGCCTCGTGGAGTGCGCCCCTCGGAGTGGGCAGGTCGGCCGGGTCTGAATTGACCGGGGGCGGGCTTTCCGATGAGGAAGGTCCATGCCAAGACGCCATC
>NZ_FOQH01000024.1 GCF_900113695.1 Albimonas pacifica
AGGGCCAGCGCCTCGCGGTCGCCCGAGAGGTCGAAGCGGAAGTCTTCCACATTGGCCAGGTTGTGCCGGATCGTCGCCCAGGTCGCCGGCGCGTCGTCGCGCGAGGTCCCGGACAGGGCAAGGTCATAGCCCGCCGCAGCGGCGTCCGCGGCCCGGGCGGCCGCGCCAGGATCGTCCCGCCGCTTCAAGAGCCGGGCCTGCGTGAGCAGCGCGCTGGCGCGGTTCTGCTGGGTCGCGGCCCAGTCGGCGGGCATGGCCTCTCGGGTCCTGACCTCGAGGGCGGCGTCGTAGCCGCGCACGGCCTCTTCCAGCACGCCAGGGTCCTCGGCGAGCTCGCCCAGGCTCCGCAGCGCGTTGGCGCGGTTCTGCTGGGTAGTAGCCCAGTCGGCGGGCATGGCCTCCCGGGTGAAGACCTCAAGGGCGGCGTCGTAGCCTTGCATGGCCTCTTCTAGCAAGCCCGGATCCCCGGCGAGCCTGACCAAGCTCGACAGCGCGTTGGCGCGGTTCTGCTGGGTCGCGGCCCAGTCGGGGGGCATGGCCTCGCGGGTCCTGACCTCGAGGGCGGCATCGTAGCCTTTCACGGCCTCCTCCAGCACGCTCGGGTCCCCGGCGAGGTCGCCCAGGCGCTGAAGCGCGTTGGCGCGGTTCGACTGGGTCGCGGCCCAGTCGGCTGGCATGGCCTCGCGGGTCCTGACCTCGAGAGCGGCGCTGAAGCCTTGCACGGCCTCGGCCAGCACGTTCGGGTTCCCGGCGAGCTTGCCCAGGCTCTGCAGCGCGCTGGCGCGGTTCGACTGGGTCGTGGCCCAGTCGGCGGGCATGGCCTCTCGGGTCCTGACCTCGAGGGCGGCGTCGTAGCCGCGCACGGCCTCTTCCAGCACGCCCGGGTCCCCGGCGAGGCCGCCCAGGCGCTGCAACCCGTTGGCGCGGTTCGACTGGGTCGTAGCCCAGTCGGCGGGCATGGCCTCGCGGGTCCTGACCTCGAGGGCGGCGTCGTAGCTGCGCACGGCCTCTTCCAGCACGCCCGGGTCCCCGCCGAGGGCGCCGAGGCGCTGCAGCGCGTTGGCGCGGTTCTGCTGAGTCGTGGCCCATTCGGCGGGCATGGCCTCGCGGGTGAAGACCTCGAGGGTAGCGTCGTACCCGCGCACGGCCTCTGCCAGCACGCCAGGGTCCCCGGCGAGGTCGCCTAGGAGCTGCAACGCGTTCGCACGGTTCATCTGGATCATGGCCCAGTCCGCGGACATGGCCTCGCGGGTGAAGACCTCGAGGGCGGCGTCGTCGCCGCGCACGGCCTCGGCCAGCACGGCCGGGTCCCCGGCGAGGTCGCCCAGTCGCTGCAGCGCGATGGCGCGCTGGCCCTGAAGCGTGGCCCATAGCCGGTCCTGCGTTGGCCGATCGACGAGCGCGAGGGCCCGGTCGCACAGGCCGACCACCTCCGGCGCCCGCAACGGGTCGTCCTGCATCGGGCCGATCCGGGCGAGCAGGTCGCCGAGCTCGCCCGTCTCGCCGCCGCTGACCTCGGCAGGTCTCAGCTTCTCCGCGAAGGCCGCCGCCACCCCGACCTCGGCGCAGCGGTGGAACAGGACCAGGTGCTCTTCCACCTGCGCCCGCGCGCCCGGGTCCTCCTGCGCGTCGCGGATTTGCCCGAGGATCGCCAGGGCGGGGGCGCCGAGCAGTTCCGGGTCCGCCTCCAGCAGGCGCCGGGTCTCGTTCCAGGTCTCCGCCGTCAGCGCCGCCATCAGCCGCCCGGCGAGATCCGGCGCCTGCGCCGTCGCCGCCATGGCGTCGAAGACCGCGGCCACGCCCTGCTCGGCGCAGGCGCGCAGCAGCGCGGCATGCGCGGCGCAGGGCCGGCTCTTCTCCGCGTCGTCCTGCTCGGACCACGCGCGGGCCCAGTCGTCCAGCCGCTCCGCCGCTTGCGGTTCCAGCAACGCCGGCTCGGTCTCGAGAAGGCCGCGCTTGGCGTCGACGTCGGAGGTCAGGAAAGTCTGGAGCAGGTCGTCGAGGGCATCGGGCAAGGGTCAGGGTCCGGGAATGACTTCTGGGTGAATCGTCGGGACAGGGTGCGCGGGCCGCGGACCGGATGGCAAGCGGAAGGGGCGGCCCCGCTCGCCCGGCCCCGCCCCTTCGCTCAGTCGTGGAGTTCCTGGACCAGCCGTCCCACGCCGAAGCTGCGCACGACCAGGCCGCCCGGGCGGACGGCGTCCTGCGGCACGTCGATGACGTTGTGCGCCGTCAACTCGCCCGCGTCGTGCAGTTCGCCCCGGCGCTCCAGGCTGCCGAGGTTGAACATGTAGACGATCCACGGCGCCCGCACCGTGGCCCGCAGGTAGTTGCCCGCCGTCACCGCCGGCCGGCTGCAGTCGGCTCCCGCCAGGCAGGCCTCGCCGCGCGAGATCCGCCCGGCCGAGGCCATCACCATCCCCGGCGGGGCGACCTCGACCACCTCGGCCTCGATCGCCGAGACGTTGCGGCGGCGGGCGCGGAGCTGGTCCTCGGCGTCGAGGACGTCGAAGAGCCCACCCGCCCGGGCGGGTGCGGGAGGGGCGAGCGCCGCCGGCGCGGCGAGGGCGGCGGCGACGAGGACGAGCGGCAGGGCGCGGAGAAGTGGCATGGCGGAAGCTCCATTGGCGGCGGCGGCACGGGGGCCGGGCCGGGCGATCCGCGCCCGACCCGGGGGGGGCGGCCCTCCCGGCGGGAGGACCGCGAGGGCGCGGCGAGCGGGGAGAGACGTCGCCCGTCGCACCAGGGGCCGATCAGTTGAAGATCACGCCCAGCACGCCCTGCTGCACCACCACCGCGGCGTCGCCCGAGACGTGGTTGTCGGCGATCGTGACGTCCTGCTCGTGGAAGCCGGCGGAGATCGTGGTGGCGTTGATCTCCGCGCGGTCGCGGCCGTCGGACCGCATCACGATGGCGACGTCGTCCTGCTGGACGGCGACGGTGGCGCGGCCCTCCACGGTGTTGCGCTCGATCGTGACCTCCTGCTTCTTGTAGCCGAGGCTGGCGGAGTTGATGGTGGCGCTGAGCTCGGCCGCAGAGGCGGCGTTCGCGGCGAAGAGCGCGGCCGCCGCGGAGGCCGCAAGGAAAAAGCGCTTCATGGATATCTCCTGTTGCGCAGGCGGGAACCGGGGGCGACCCGGCAGGGCCGACGGCGTCAGGCCCGAGGCAAGAGGTGCCTGAGGCGGGCGGCCTGCGCAGGCGGCGAATCAATGTCGAATTGACGGCGGTTCGAATTGCTGGGAGCGATGCAGGGCCCACGGTGATCGAAGGCGGCGTTCCGCAGGGCCAACAACCACAACCCAAAAACAACCCTGGCCGACACCGCGGACTTGTGGAGAAAGCGCGGCGCGAATTAACCCACGTTGAGGGTAGCGGGAAGGACCCAAGGCGGGGCCGTCAACGCGCTGAAAATTGTGGCACATCCAGCCCCTTCTGGAGAAAGTCTATCGATTCCGAGTATTTCCGGCCCAATTGGGGCTCCCAGACAATCTAACCATTCAGCGCCTCTCAAGGTGTTGGGCAGAAGGAGGCGGGGAGCCGTCATACGCTGCAAGCGAATGAGAGCCCTTGGGCATCCAATGGCGCGGCAATCTAGAAGAGGGGCTACGGTGAAAAAGTAGGCGCCAAGGCCTCTGGCGTTTCGCCTCGCGGCCGGTAAGAGGCCCGCCACCCAGTATGCGATTTCCACCGCACCGCTGTGAGTGCTGAAAGCGAATAGCCTGACATGGGAAGACTGGCAGGGCCCCTGGCGGTTGAGCGCCTCTACAAAACCGCAGGGCGAGTATGTATACAGACACCAACGCAGAAATTCCTGCGAGGGGGACGCTGGCATTATGAAGATCGCACGCATTGAAATTTTCAATTTTCGCAAACTGCGGCGCGCCCGCCTGGACATGTCGGACAAGCAGACTCTGCTCGTCGGGGCCAACAACAGCGGCAAGACATCGGCCATGAAGGCCCTGCGCAAATTCCTCAAGGATCGCGACGGCGTCGACACCCGTGATGTGACAGCCTCAAACTGGACCGCGATCGAGCAGATCGCGGGTGCCTGGACCCAGGAGGCCGAGCCAGATCTCAGCCTGCTCCAAGACCAGCTCCCGTTCCTCGACGTCTGGCTCCATGCCAAGACGTCAGAGCTCCACCATGTCGCGCATCTGATCCCCACGCTTACCTGGACTGGCGGCCTGCTGGGCGTACGCCTGCGCCTCGAGCCCAAGAAAGGCGCCGACATCAAGGCGGACTACCTCGCCGCGCGCCAAGACGCCGAGGCGCTGCAGCCGGCAGGCGCGACGGCCAACGGTTTTGCGCTTTGGCCGCGCGATTTTCGGGAGTTTCTGGATAAACGCCTGAAGGACCTGTTCGAGCTCAACTCCCATCTTTTGGATCCTGCAAGCTATACGGCATCCGGGGCAGTGGCGCCGCCGCCCCTGCCACCCCTGTCAGAGGGGATCGGCCCCAACCCCTTTGCCGGTCTCCTGCATATTCGTGAGATTAACGCGCAACGCGGGTTCGCCGATGCCGGTGACGGGAAAGGCGATGATGGTGAGCTCGTGCATGCCGCTAGCCGCAAGATCGCAAGTCAAATCGAGCCCTATTTCCGCAAACATATTGACCCTGAAACGAACCCCACGCCGAACGACGTCAAAGCGCTCGAGGCAATTCACGATGCCGAGACCACCTTTAATGCCCGTCTCAAGGATGGCTTCGCCAATGCCATCGCAGAACTGGAGGGACTCGGCTACCCTGGCGGACTTAACAATCCGAAACTTTTCATTGCCACGCAGATCAAACCCATCGATGGGATCGATCACCCAGCGGCTGTGCAATACGATATCTCGGGCGACACATCCGGCGTGAAGCTGCCCGAAAGCTACAACGGCTTGGGCTTCCAGAACCTGATCTCCATGGTGTTTCAGCTCATGCGGTTCCGAGATGACTGGATGCAGGTAGGTAAGTTCAAATCACAGGTGGCGACCCCGGAGGACAAGGGCATCGAACCCCTGCAACTGGTCCTGGTCGAGGAGCCAGAGGCGCATCTGCATGTTCAGGTGCAGCAGGTCTTCATGGCCAGGGCCCACAAGGTGCTGCGCAACCATACAGATCTGGAGAAGGAGGACTCCGCTTTTACCACGCAGCTGGTCGTGAGCACCCATTCAGGCCATATCGCGCACGCGGCTGTGTTTGAGGAGCTGCGCTATTTCAAACGCGAGCTGCCAAGTCACGGAGTTGTGCCCACAGCCACTGTGGCGAATATGACGGGGCTTTTTGGCGAAGACACGGAAACCCGCCGCTTCGTGACGCGGTATCTGCTGAGCACACATTTTGATCTGTTCTTCGCCGACGCCATTATCGTGATCGAGGGCGCCGCAGAGCGGATACTGCTGCCGCATCTAATCCAGCATCACTACCCTGACCTTGCAGTGGCTTATCTATCCTTTCTACAGCTGGGGGGCAGCCACTCGCACCGCATGCGCCCCTTGGTCGAGGCGCTGGAGGTACCGACGCTGATCATCACCGATCTCGATGCAGCGACGAAGATCAATAAAAAGACCAAGAAAGGCGAAAGTAATTCCTGGGAGTCGGCCCGGCCGCGCTCGGGGGGCGCTCAGGAAACCACGAACCACGCTCTGAAAACCTGGCTCCCCGAGATTGCAGAGGTCGACAAGCTGATGGTCGCGCCGCCAAATAAGCTCTGCCATACCGATGCCACCCAAACCATCGCCGTCTCCTATCAGACCCCGCAAGAGGTGACGCAGGGCACGCAGACCCAGACCATCACGCCCAGCACGTTCGAAGATGCTCTCGTGCTGACCAACCCGAAAGCAGTGGAAGACGCTGCGAAAGCGGATCTGGCCTGCCTCATGACCCGTGATTTTTGCAAATACATCGCTGACGCGTCCACGCCTGAGGAACTCGCCACGGCGCTCTTTGATCGGTTGGCTAAAAAACCTGAGAAGGCCGCCTTCGCGCTGGACCTCCTTTATATCGAGGACATCAAAGTGCTTCGGGCGCCGCCCTATATCGACGCCGGCCTGACTTGGCTCGCGAGCCGGTTAAAGGGCGGCGAGGGTGCGATATGACGGACCTGACCGACGCCACCCGCGACGCCAGCGCCGACAAGACAATCCGCGCGTGTCTGTCCCTCGATCAGCCGCGCAGCTTCTTTCTCTTTGCCGGGGCTGGATCGGGCAAGACGCGCTCTCTCAAGGACGCACTCGAGGGGTTGGACACAGAGACCCTGACTACCTTGCGCAAACACAGCCGCAAGATCGCCGTGATCACCTATACCAACGCCGCTGCAGATGAGATCACGCGCCGCGTCAAGGCCGATCCGGTGTTTCAGGTGCAGACCATCCACAGCTTCGCATGGTCGCTCATCGAGGGGCGAACAGCGGATATTAGGGGCTGGCTGGAGAGTAACTTGCAGACGGAGATTGCCGAGATCCAGGCAACCCATGCGAAGGGCCGGGCGGGGACCGACGCCCATGACAAACGCGTCAAGAAGATGGCCTCCAAGACAAAGCGGCTGGAGGACCTGGCCGCGATACGCGCCTTCACCTACGCGGCCGTGGGAGACAATTTCGGCCGCGATGCGCTGCAACATGCCGAGGTCATTGCGCTCGCCGCGCATTTCCTGACTGAAAGCGAGACATTTCAGAACATCGTTCTGGCGCGCTACCCGTTCATCCTGATCGACGAGAGCCAGGACACGATGAAGCCATTGATGGAGGCGCTCTTGTCCTTCGAGGCTCGCCATCGCGGCCGCATCGCCCTTGGGTTGCTAGGTGACACGATGCAGCGCATTTACTCCGATGGTTTGCGCGATCTCGACAAACGGGTGGGGGATTTCGCTCAACCGACCAAACAGATGAACCACCGCAGCCGCAAGCGGATCGTGGACCTGGCGAATGCGATCCGGCGCGACGATGATGGCCGCCAGCAGCGGGCGCGCGAAGACAAACCGGGTGGCATCGTGCGCGTCTTCCTTGCACCTAGCGAGGGCACGGATCGCGCAGCCTTTGAAGCCTCCACCAGAGTGGAGATGGCCCGCATCACCGGAGACCCCGCGTGGCAGAACGCGGAGGCGATCAAGACCCTGACGATCGAGCGTCACATGGCCGCCGCGCGTCTTCGTTTTAGTGAGCTGTTTGAGCCCCTGAGCAAGCCCGACACGCTCAAGGATGGGTTTCGCGATGGCACCTTGCCCGCGATGCGGCTTTTCACTCACCGGGTCTTACCGTTGGTGACGGCACAAAGGAATGGGGATGCCTTTGCCGCAATGGCGGTGCTGCGCGACGGCTCACCGCTCATCGACAAGAGAGGTATCCGGGCGGGACGCGGGGGCCAAGGCACTGGTCTTAATGCAGCGCGGGCGGGCGTCGCAGCGCTGATGACGCTATTTAAGGACGAACGAGATCCGAGTTGTGCCGAAGTGTTAACGGTCGTGGCCGAGCACCGGCTTTTCCCGATCCCCGACCAGCTTCAGCCCTGTTTGCCTGACGACAGTCCAGCGGCCCAGTACATGGCCGACATCCTTGCCGAGCTGGACTTGACCGCGCCCTTGGCTAAACCACCCACCGAAACCACCATCGTCGAGGCTTGGACGCAGGCGCTTGAGGCCCCGTTTTCCCAGGTGGAGCGCTACCTCGCCTATGTCGAAGACCGCAGCCATTTTGGTACCCACCAAGGGGTCAAGGGGCTCCAATTTCCCAGGGTCATGGTGATCGCCGATGATGCCCATACACGCTTCAAAGGCCTCGCCTCTTACGAGACACTGTTCGACGTAAAGGGCTTGTCCCCAGCCTCTCAGAAAAAGGCGGATCAGGGCGAAGAAACCACTATCGAGCGCACCCGCCGCCTGCTCTATGTCACCTGCACCCGCGCCGAAGAGAGCCTCGCACTTGTGCTCTATTCAGAGGCCCCGGACACAGTCCGCAGGTTTCTGATCTCCAAGGGATGGATGGCTGATGAAGAGGTCGTGATGGCTGCCGCCGATGGGTCCCAGCAGCGAGCTGCACTACAGCGCTGAACTATTTCTCTAATCACCAAAATGGGCGAGCGCTGGCGGGCTAACGTCTGGATCTGTGGCTGGTGATGTCGTGGCCATGATGTCGATACCGTCATGGTCATTTGGCGCAGCGAAATCGGGCTTGCTGCTCGCCAGTTCGCTATTCAAGGCGTCGTTGGCCGATGCTCCATTTTCGTGCACCCGCGCGCTGTGTGGTGCCTTTGTTTCAGGCCAACTGAATAAATATTTTTAAGGGGGGAGGGAAGGGAAAAGACTCTCGAAGAGGGGAAGGAAGACACTCTGAACAATAGAAAGGCACGAAATTCCTGCCCGTTTGTCCCAACTGCCCTGCGGCTCTGGAATCGCTGGATAAATTGTCGCCGGCCGCCGCCCGTGGCGTCCCACTCTCCGCCCTTCATGGCGCCCGCCGCGACCACGGGGCGCCGGGATGTGTCGCAACGGCGATAGCGGATGGAGGCCGGGACGGATGCCAGCCGAGCGAGGTGGGGACAGGGTCGGCGCCCTGTCCCTGCTCCATCGCCGCCGCGGTCGGCGGCCTGCGCGAGGCTCAGTCGCTCGGCGCGTCGTCGGCCCCGTCGCTCGCCCAGGCGATGTCCTCCCAGTGGAGGCGTCCGCCCGACGTCTTGCGGGCGACGTGGCCCTTCTCGGTCATGATGCGGTTGAACGCGTCGCGGGGCAGAGGAGGGGCCATCTCGCGGGCGGCCCAGCGATCGTAGGCGTCGAAGACCGCCTGCTTGCGGAGGCGCTTGCCGAGGCGATGGACGCATCGGTCGGCGAGGAACTCGCCGACCGGGTCCTCGAGGGCCTCGAAGCTCTCGCGCTGCTCGCGGGCGGCAGGCGGGGCGTCGAGGCCGCGGGCGCGGGTCGCGAGCCAGCCCTCGATCAGCCAGTTGAGGATCGCCGGGGCCTCGGCTCTCAGTTCGGCCTCCAGGTCGCGCTGGTCGCGTCGGCGGCCGGGCGGGAGCTGGTCGAGCCGCGCCTCGAAGGGGATGAAGACCATGCGGCGGCGCGTGCCGTGATCGTCGGTGGCCAGGCGTGGAGTGCGGTTGCAGGTGATCACCGGGAGGCCGGTGGGCGTATAGACGAACTCGCGCTCGCCGTAGGGCGCGCGGATCGGGCGGGGATCGCCGCCGGTGAAGGCCTTGAGCTTCTTCGCGCTGAGGCGGTCGGAGCGGTCGGGCTCGGGGCAGAGGAACAGGCGGGCGCCGGGGAGGTTCATCTCCTCGGGGCTGGGCGCGCCGGCGGACTGGGTGCGGGTCTCGAGCAGCAGTTCGATCCGGCAGGGGGCGGCGTAGTCGCCCAGCGTGTAGGCGACCGCGTTGACGAGCGTCGACTTGCCGTTGCCGCCCTCGCCGCGCAGGAACAGGGCGACCTGCTGGTCGTTGCGGCCGAAGACGGCGAGGCCGAGGGCGCGCTGGAGGAAAGCGCGCATCTCGGGATCGGGCATCACGTCCGACAGGAACCTGTCCCAGGCGATGCCGTCGGCGTCCGGGTCCCACGTCGCGCGGGCGACCTTGGTCAGGCGATCGCCGGCATCGTGGGGGCGCAGAGGCGTCCGAGGCTGCGATCCGTCGCTCGCTTCGTTGCCGCGGCGACTGGCCGCCAGCGCCTCCAGGTCGAGCGTGCCATTCGCGCAGTTCAGAAGCGACGGACAGGCGTCGAAGCCGGAGGCGTCCACCTGGAGCAGGGCCTTCAGGAGCTCCATCGCCGCCTTGATGCGCCCGGTATTGCCGCAACGCTCGGCATGCTTGCGATGTAAGCGTCCGGCCTGACCGCTATCTGGCGTAATTCCAGGGGAGCAGATCTCCGATCCTGTTGATCTTGCAGTCCGGGATGCGGGCGAGGGTGTCGGCGAGCCAGGCCGTGGGGTCGACGCCGTTGAGCTTCGCGGTCTCGATCAGGGTGTAGGCGATGGCCGCTGCACGGCCGCCAGCCTCGGAGCCGATGAAGAGATAATTCTTCCGTCCCAGGGCGATGGCGCGCATGGCCCGCTCGGCCGCGTTGTTGTCGATCTCGAGGACGCCATGGTCGAGCCAGGGCCGCAGGCGGGCTATCCGGGCCAGGGCATAGCGGATCGCGGCGGCGAGCGGCGTCTTGGCGGA
>NZ_FOQH01000025.1 GCF_900113695.1 Albimonas pacifica
ACGCGCCATCAGGGCCTCATAGTGTCCACTATCCCGTGGTGGACACTATCGAACCGTCTCTATGTCAGGCAGGGCAGTGAGACCGGGCGCTTACGAAGGCGGAGACGGGCGCCTTCGACGACGAGGAGGTGAACCGCGCCGGGTTTGCCGGAGGCTCCCATTCCTGAGAAGGTCGGAGCACCATGAACAAGACCACCGGCAAATTCAGCCCCGAGATCCGGGCGCGCGCAGTGCGGCTCGTGCTGGAGCATGAGGGCGATCATCCATCGCGCTGGCAGGCGATCCTGTCTGTCGCGCCCAAGATCGGCTGTTCGGCGCAGACGCTGAACGAGTGGATCAAGAAGACCGAGACCGACAGCGGCCGCCGCGCCGGCGTCCCCTCCGACATGGCCGCGAAGATGAAGGCGCTGGAGCGCGAGAACCGCGAGCTGCGGCAGGCCAACGACATCCTGCGCAAGGCCAGCGCGTATTTCGCCCAGGCGGAGCTCGACCGCCGGTCGAAGTCATGATCGCCTTCATCGACGATCATCGCGTGGAACATGGCGTCGAGCCGATCTGCCGGGTTCTGCCGATCGCGCCATCCACGTATTACGCCCATCAAGCGCTGCGCCGTGATCCTTCGCGCCGGTCAGACCGGGCGCGCCGGGATGATGACCTGCGCCCTCAAATCGATCGGGTATTCGACGAGAACTACCGCGTCTACGGCGTGCGCAAGGTCTGGCGGCAGATGCAACGCGAAGGACGGGACGTCGCCCGCTGCACGGTGGCGCGGCTGATGAAGGACATGGGCTTGCAGGGGGTTATCCGGGGAAAGAAGCCCCGGACCACCATCCCCGACAAGGCCGCCCCGCGCCCGCTGGATCGGGTGAACCGGGCATTCCGCGTCCCGGCGCCGAACATGCTCTGGGTCAGCGACTTCACTTATGTCGCCACCTGGCAGGGCTTCGTCCACGTCGCGTTCGTCATCGACGCCTACGCTCGGCGGATCGTGGGCTGGCGCGTCAGCAAGACCGCCCACGCAGGCTTTGTTCTCGATGCTCTGGAGCAGGCCGTCCATCAGCGCAGGCCGGGCGCCGGTCTCGTCCATCACTCCGACAGGGGATCGCAATACCTGTCCATCAAGTACACCGAGCGCCTCGCCGAAGCCGGTATCGAACCATCCGTGGGCAGCGTCGGCGACAGCTATGACAACGCTCTGGCCGAGACCATCAACGGCCTGTTCAAGGCTGAGGTCATCCACAGGCGCGGACCCTGGAGAAGCTGCGAGGCAGTCGAGTTCGCCACGCTCGAATGGGTGGACTGGTTCAACAACCGCCGCCTGCTGGAACCCATCGGCCACATCCCGCCTGCGGAAGCCGAAGCGGCCTACCACGCCGCTCTGGAACCGAGGGACGTCGCCGCGTAACTAACGAACACAGGCCTCCGGCAAACCCGGCGCGGTTCAGATCGGCCAGCTCTGTTTGTCGAACTCGATCAATATGAAGCGGAGCTATCGAGCATCATGGCCGAGTTCCCGCGCCTTGTAGATACCAAAAAGGGGAAGTCCGGCGCTGATCCGATGGTCATCTCTCTCGCGCTGTCTCACAACCCGCGCCTAGTCGTTGTGACAGAGGAAGCATTTGGATCAGAAAGAAGCCCACGCATTCCAGATGTCTGCGGTAAGCGCGACCTACGGTGCATCAACATGTTGCAGTTTATTCGGGATCAAGAGTGGAAGTTCTAGGGGTCGACTTCGGCTGCTTGCATAATAAGCCGCTAAGGATTCACAGCCCCTTTTGACCGCATAATGACCCTTCGCTGCGCCGTACACGAACTTGTAAAATGCGGACTTTGCAGCCGTTGACCTCATTCGTAAATTGTTTAGGTTCCATCAAATGACCAATGTCAAATTTGACCTATTTGCAGACTATTTCCAATTTTACATTCAAGATGAGCAGTCAGACGGAATCGACGGTGATTCATGGACGGACATAGCATGCAATGCACGGCTTGCTTTAGAGGCCAACGCTTTTGCCGTTAGCACTGCTCGAAACATGGAAGTTCCAGTAAAAATTGTCGTTTCTAATACTGCCCCCGACCTGGATTTATCTTTGTGGGATCATGTGGTTGAGTTTTCAATTGGCGTGCCTTCAGGTCGGTTAGTCGTCGCTGGCTGCACAGATTACTTTCCAGATGCTGAACGGCTATCTTTGGATAGCGGCTGCTATGAAGCACGTGTGCTGTCCGCGAACTTGGACAAGCTTTCAGATGATGGGCTTGTTGGAGACGATCACTACCGCGTCGAGCTTTGGAAAGGCAACGCCACACCGCTGAAAGTGCTTAAGCAGCACCTTGTCTAGTTCGGGTCGAGTTAGTCTGCTTCGGGCTCAAAGCCCGAATTAGCTGCGCGCTGCATGAACGGCTGGTCTCGAAAATTGCCGATGAGATAGGGCAGGGGGCTGACCATCACCCTGCGAGCTGATAACCGCGCTTCTGCTTCGCCCGGTAGAGCGTCACCATAGCGTCGGCGGCACGGCCTGCATCCTCAAAACAGTCGATCCGATGCCGCCCCTGGGTGCCGATGCGGCCCCATTCGCGTAAGAGAGACATGCCGCCGAACAGGTCAGGCATCAGGCGCAACCGGTAGAACCGATACATATTGGCGTCGTGGTCCACGCGTTCGATGCGGATATCCTCGGGAAACATCTCAAGCTGCTGCATCGGGTGCCGCCTCCCGCATGACACGGCTGATCGTGGACCGGTGGACGTTGAAGAGGCGTGCGGCTTCCGCCTCCGTTCGCTTGCCGGATCGCACCAGGTCGCGGATTTCCCGGCGCTGGTCGTCCGACAGCTTCGGCTTGCGCCCTGGGTGGCGTCCCTTCTTGCGGGCGCGCTCCAGCCCAGCCCGCGTGCGCTCGCGGATCATCTCGCGCTCGAACTCAGCGAACACACCGACCATCTGCATCATCATGCGGCCTGCCGGCGTCGTCGTGTCGATGGATTCTGTCAGTGACCGGAAGCCGGCACCCGCCGCGTCGATCTTCTCCATAATGGACAGAAGGTCTTTCAGCGACCGCGATAACCGGTCCAGCTTCCAGACGATCACCACATCGCCGTCGCGGAGCTGATCGAGCATCCGGTGCAGCTCGGGCCGATCCCAACGGCCCCCAGAGGCAGTTTCTTCGAACATGCGCTCGCAACCGACCCCACGCAGCGCATCGAGCTGCGCGGCGGTGTCCTGGCCGCGATCTGTTGAAATGCGCGCATAGCCGAAGTTCATGCGAACAGTGTTGCGCTTTCTTGTTGCTCAATCAAGTCATTTCGCAACATATTTTCGCAACAACAGATGGTAGGGCAGGGAGCTTGCGATCTTACTGCTCTTGCGCCTGTTTTTCTTGGCATTCTGTGGGGTCGATGGGTTGTCCGGTCTAACAGGGCAGGGCGCGTGTTGCGCAACTGACCGTTTTTGTCTCACAGGTTCTGTCAGGGGGTTTATGTCCGCTTGGCGGACGAAGCTGCCATCCGGTCTTTGTCCGGTTCAGGCGGGGCGAAGACGACGAAGCAGCCGGCGATCTCGGCCAGCGCGGCCAGCGGATAGATCACGGCGGCCGGCATATCAGGCGCCCGTCTCATGGTCGGCGAGGCAGGCGGAATGATCGCGGAGGACTTCGAGAACCCGGCAATCGGAGACGGTGTCCCGGCTGCATTCCCGAAGCATGCGCCTCAATTCCTTGCGCAGCGCCTCCAGCCGGGCGATCCGGGCCTCGACCTCCTTGAGCTGACGGTGCGCGATGCGATCGATGTCCGCGCAGGACCTGCCCGGGTTGTCGGACAGATCGAGCAGCTCGCGGATCGCTTCCAGAGTAAAACCGAGCTGGCGCGCATGTCGAATAAACGCGAGACGGTCGAGATCGTCGTCGCCGTAGCGCCGCTGCCCGCCTTCGGTCCGCCCCGGCTCGGGCAACAGTCCGATCTGCTCATAGTAGCGGATGGTCTGCACCTTCGTGCCGGTGCGCTTGGCGAGCGTGCCGATGGCGAGCATGGGAGGCCTCCTGATTGCTACAGCCTGCGTAGGTTTTTCTCTGATGGCCAACAAGGCGTCACGACAACGTCAGGACCCGCGCCCTCGGTGAAGAAAACGCTTGAACCTCTACCTGCTGTAGCTTGTAAGCAGCCGCCAAATCCAAGAATTGCGAGGCATTCCGGGCGGATGACGAGACTTCAGAAGGGATTGTGGGCGGCGGTCGCCGTCGCCGCGCTCGGCGCGGGGGGACTGGCCGTCACCGTGTCGCGCGCGCCGGAGGTGGCGACAAGCGGCGCGTCCTCGGTGGCGGCCGAGTTCGAGTTGACGGGCCATGACGGCGTTGTCCGCACCGAAGAGGATTTCCGCGGCAAGTGGACTCTCGTCTTCTTCGGCTTCACGAACTGCCCCGACATCTGCCCGACCACCCTGGCGGAGATCGCGCAGGTCATGGACGACCTCGGCCCGCAGGCCGGCGCGGTGCAGCCGCTCTTCATCTCGGTCGACAGCGACCGCGACACGCCGATGGAATTGGCCGAATACGTGCCGCAGTTCCATCCCTCGATCCTGGGTCTCGCCGGGACGCCCGAGCAGATCGAGGCCGCCGCCGCGTCCTTCAAGATCTTCTACGAGCGCGTCCCGGAAGAAGCCGCGCCCGACGGGTACACGATGGGCCATGCAAGCCAGGTGTTCCTCTTCGACCCCGATGGCGGTTTCGTGCGGCTCTACGGCAACGGGACGCCCGCACCGGAGATCACCGCGGACCTCCGCGCACGGATCGACGCTCATGGATAGCCTGCGCGGCGAGAGGGCGCTGTTCCTGGCATGGCTCGTGGGGCTCGTGGCCCCGCTTTCGGCGCGGCAGACCAGACCTTGGAGACCGAACATGAGACCACTCGGCATCGCCACCCTCGCCCTCACGCTTCTGATCGCGGCGCCCCCGGTCCTCGCCGGCGGGGAGCAAGTCGTGGTCGAGGACCCGTGGTCGCGCGCCTCGATCGGGACCAGCCGGCCCGGCGTCGCCTACATGACCCTGCGCAACACCGGGGCCGAGCCGGTCGTGGTGACCGGCCTGCGCACCGACCTCGCGATGACGCCGATGATCCATGCCACCACCACCGATGCGCAGGGCGTCACCCGCATGTCGCACATGGAGGAGATGGAGATCGCCGCGGGCGAAGCCGTCGCGCTCGAGCCCGGCGGCATGCACATCATGCTCATGGATCTTCAGCGGCCGATGGTCGAAGGCGAGAGCTACACCCTGTCGGTGATCTTTGCCGACGGCACGGAGGCGTCGGTCGAGGTGCCGATCCTCGGCATCGCGGCGCGGGGGCCGTCGGACTGATGCGGCGGCGCGCGCTCCTGCGATACGGCGCGCTCGGCCTCGGCGTCGCCACGGCCACGCTCTTCGCGGGCTGGTGGCAGGCCGACGGCCCCGGTGCGCCGGATGCAACCTCCGGGCGCCCCGTGTCGCTGACCGCCATGGACTTCGCCCTGACCGACCACGAGGGGCAGCCGGTCGGGCCGGAGACGCTGTTCGGTCGCCCGTCGCTCGTCTTCTTCGGCTTCACCTGGTGCCCGCAGGTCTGCCCGACCACGCTCGCCGACATTTCGGACTGGCTCGACGGTCTCGGGGCGGAGGCGGAGGCGCTCGACGTCGTGCTGATCACCGTCGATCCGGAGCGGGATACCGTCGAGGCGATGGCCGAGTATGTCGGCTCCTTCCACCCGCAGATCCGCGGCTGGACAGGCAGCCCGGCCGAGATCGCGCGCGCGGCGGAAGGGTTCCGGGTGCGCTATGAGAAAGTGCCGCTCGAAGGCGGCGACTATACGATGAACCACACCGCCGGCGTGTTCCTCTTCGATGCCGAAGGCGCGCTCGTGAGCATCATCGATTACCACGAGCCCCGCGAGTTCGCGCTGCCTAAGATCCGCCGGGCGATGGCCGCACAGGACGGAGCCTCCAGGTGATGGCCGGCGTCGGTCAACGGCCGGCTGAACCTCCACGAGGCGGGAGCCGGACTTGAAGCTACAGTTGCTGTAGGTTCTATATCGGTCTGCGAACGGGAATCATCACGGAGAGCCACGATGGCCGACGGGAGCGCAGGACAACGCGAATGGCGCGTGACGGGCATGGATTGCGGGTCCTGCGCCGCCAAGGTGCGCGGCGCGGTCGAACGCCTGCCAGGAGTGGCGGATGTCGATGTCGCGCTGATGGCCGAACGGCTGCGGCTGACACTGGACGAGAGTCAGACCTCTCCCGAAAGCATCGAGAACGCCGTGCGCAGAGTCGGTTTCGGCATTGCGACCAAGGGCGCGCGACCGGAGAAGCCCAAGGGCGGCTTCGTGCTGCCCGATGGTGCGTTTCCCCTGACCGCGGAAGACCCGGAACCCGAGGGCGAGCATGCGGAAGACTCCGCAAGGCCGGGGGACGCACCGACACCGTCCTGGCATCAGACTTCCAAGGGGCGGCTCGTGATCGGCACCGGGGCCCTGCTGGCGGCGGCCTGGGCATCGCGCCTCGCGTTCCCCGCGGACATCGCGCATTGGGCCTTCATCCTCGCCACGCTGATCGGGCTCGTCCCCGTGGCCCGGCGCGCGTTCGCCATGGCGCGTGCGAGGATGCCGTTCACCATCGAGATGCTGATGACGATCGCCGCCGGCGGCGCGCTCGTGATCGGCGAGGCGGAAGAGGCCGCCCTGGTCGTCTTTCTGTTCGCGGTCGGCGAGTTGCTGGAGGGAGTCGCGGCCGGCAAGGCGCGCGACAGCATTCGCGCGCTCTCGAAGCTCGTGCCGAAGACGGCGCGGCTCGAAGCGGGCGGAAAGACGCGAGAGGTATCGGCTGAGAAGCTGCGCGTGGGGCAAGTCGTGCAGGTCCGTCCCGGCGACCGCGTGCCCTGCGACGGCGAGGTGATCGACGGCATCTCCGGCGTCGATGAGAGTCCGGTGACCGGCGAGAGCGTGCCCGGCCTCAAGGAGCCCGGCGCGGAGGTCTTCGCCGGGTCGATCAACGCCGAGGCGTTGCTTCGCGTGCGGGTCACGAAGGCGGCCGAGGACAACACGATCGCCCGCATCATCCGCCTCGTGGAAGAAGCCGAGAGCGCCCGCGCGCCGACCGAACGGTTCATCGACCGGTTCAGCCGGGTCTACATGCCGGCTGTCGTCGGGGCGGCGGTCCTGGTCGCGGTCCTGCCACCGTTGTTCTTCGGACTCGCCTGGGGCGAATGGGTCTACCGGGCGCTGGCGCTTCTGCTGATCGGCTGCCCCTGCGCGCTGGTCATATCGGTGCCCGCCTCGATCACCTCCGCCTTGTCCACCGGGGCCCGAAATGGGCTCCTGATGAAGGGTGGCGCGGTGATCGAGGCGGCGGCGCGGACGACCCATGTCGCCTTCGACAAGACCGGAACCCTCACCCACGGCAAGCCCCGCGTGACCGACGTCACGGCTCTTTCGGGACGAGTGGACGAGCTTCTGTCCCTCGCGGCCGGCGTCGAGAGCGGCGCGAGCCATCCGCTCGGACAGGCGATCTGCGCGGAGGCTGAACGGCGTGGCGTGCAAGCCGCCGCGGCGACCGGCGGCCGCGCGCTGCCGGGCAAGGGCGCGGAGGCCTCGATCGGCGGCGCAACCGTGTGCGTGGGGTCCCCCCGACTGGCGACCGAGCGTGGCGCGCGCTCGGAGGACCTTCGGAGCCGCGTCGCGGCGCTCGAAGCCGAGGGCAAGACGGTGGTGATCGTGCTTCGCGACAACGCACCCCAGGGACTGATTGCGCTTCGGGACGAGCCGCGTGCCGATGCGGCCGTCGCCGTGGCGCAGCTCCGCACGCTCGGCATCTCCTCGGTGATGCTGACCGGGGACAATCCGCGCACCGCCCGGGCCATCGCCAAGGGGCTCGGCATCGACCATCGCTCCGAACTCATGCCGGAGGACAAGGTTGCGGCGATCCGGGACCTGACGTCCGGCGCGCAAGTGATGATGATCGGCGACGGGATCAACGACGCGCCCGCGCTCGCCGCCGCGCATGTCGGCGTTGCCATGGGCTCGGGCACCGACGTGGCGCTCGAGACGGCCGACGCGGCGATCCTGCGCAACCGCGTGACGGATGTGGCCGGCAAGATCCGCCTCGCCCGCGCGACCATGACGAACATCCGCCAGAACATCGCTATCGCGCTTGGGCTGAAGTCCGTGTTCCTGATGACCACCCTGTTCGGGATCACCGGCCTCTGGATCGCGATCCTCGCCGACACCGGCGCCACCGTGATCGTCACGCTGAACGCCC
Source organism: Albimonas pacifica (assembly GCF_900113695.1). Lineage (GTDB taxonomy): Bacteria > Pseudomonadota > Alphaproteobacteria > Rhodobacterales > Rhodobacteraceae > Albimonas > Albimonas pacifica. The sequence continues at coordinate 8,277 of NZ_FOQH01000025.1, forward strand.
TGAGGCTGCTGTTCTTCCGGCCCTCCGGGCCGTCCGAGACGACGGGTCAAGCCAGGAGCCCGACCCGGGATGCGCGCCCCGAACGGGTATCCGCGACGACCTGAAAGGAGACAGCCCGTGACCCTCACCAGACGCGCCATTATCGCCTGCGCCGCGCCTGGCCTCCGCGAAAGCGGCGCCGACCATTCATGTCCGAAAAACGTCGACCTGCGCCTGCTGTACGGCCTGGGGCGGAATCCTGGAGCACGACGGCTTCGCGGTGACGTACGAGAACCTCGCTGCCGGGCTGCTTGCCCGCCACAAGTTCGCAAACGGCATCCCGCAGGAGATGGTCTCCTGCCACACCGGCGAGATCGACGGCTACTTCATCGAAGGCCACGTCCCGCCCGCCGACATCCGCAGGCTCCTGGAGGAGCGCCCCGACGCGCTCGGCCTCGCCGTTCCCGGCATGCCCTACGGCTCTCCAGGCATGGGACCGGAGCAAGGTCGCGAGGCCTACAACGTGTTCTTGATCCGCCGAGACCGCAGCACCGAGGTGTACACGAGCTACGACGAGGCTGCCTGAGCCAGCTGCGACAACTCTGTGAGGGCGAGGTCCAGTTGGCAGACGGCACACCTGAGGGCTCAGCGAGCGTCCGCTTTTCGGCCTTCGAGACAAATGCTGCACCCGACACCAAGGTCCGAGAAGGGCTCTTTCCGGACCTTCTCCGCACCGCAGGTGGAGTGCGCCCCTCGGAGTGGGCAGGTCGGCCGGGTCTGAATTGACCGGGGGCGGGCTTTCCGATGAGGAAGGTCCATGCCAAGACGCCATC
>NZ_FOQH01000049.1 GCF_900113695.1 Albimonas pacifica
TGCCCAAAAACGCCTCCGATCGTGTCCATCATCCCTTCATGGACACTATCGACACTTCAGCAGACCCGGCAGAGCGGCGAGGCCGGACGCTTACGCGACATATGCCCGATGGAGTATTCTTTCATCATTGCCCCTTGAACCTATAGTCGCTGTAGATCGTATCTATCCTGAAACGATACGAATCGAAAGGAGCCGCCGTCATGGGTCACGGCCACCATCATCACGTCGATCTCGAGGCTGGCGACCGCCGCGTCTTCGCCGCCATCGCGGTCAATATGGGCCTGACGGTCGCGCAGATCGTCGGTGGTATCGTTTCCGGCTCGCTCGCTCTGATCGCGGACGCGCTGCACAACTTTTCCGACGCGATCTCGCTCATCATCGCTTTCGGCGCTCGAAAGATCGCGCGGCGACCAAGGGATGCAGAGATGACGTTCGGCTATGGCCGGGTCGAGGTCGTCGCCGCGCTAATCAACTACACCACGCTGATCGTGATCGGCCTCTATCTGCTTTACGAGGCCGCGATGCGCTTTGCCGATCCGCAGCCGGTCGAGGGCTGGCTGATCGTCATCATCGCAGGCATCGCGCTGATCGTGGACGCGGTGACGGCGGCGCTGACCTACGCCATGTCCAAATCCAGCGTGAACATCCGTGCGGCCTTCCTGCACAACGTGGCCGACGCGCTCGGCTCTGTCGCCGTGATCGTCGCGGGCACGCTGATCCTGCTCTACGACTGGCGGCTGATCGACCCGCTCGTGACGGTGCTGATCGCGGGCTATATCCTGTGGCAATCGTTCCGCGAAATTGGACCTGTGATCCGTATCCTGATGCTTGGATCGCCGCCCGAGATCGAGACAGACGCGGTTCTTGATACCGTGCGTGGAATCGACGGCGTGATGGGCATTCACCACGCGCATTTCTGGCAGATGGACGAACACCGCGCGGCACTGGATGCGCATGTCGTCATAGCCGAGGGGCGTTGGTCCGACGCAGACGCCGTGAAGGAACGGATCAAAGCTGCACTGGCTGACCGGTTCGATATCGAGCACACGACGCTTGAGCTGGAATGCGCGCGCCACGCCTGCGACGACCCGTCCGAGTTCGGCGGGCAGGGGCATGGCGACGAGCGGCACGGATGACCGTCTACTCTGTGTAGCTCTCGCAGCCGTCGATCCCGGTCCCCGTCGCGGCAAGGAGCCGATCCGCATCACGGAGAAGATCGGCAACCCGTCCACCCGCCAGGCGATACCGGACAAATCGACCTTCGCTGCGGCGGCTGACCAGCCCGCAGTCGAGCAGGCAGCGCAGATGGTTCGAGACGTTGGGTTGCCCCAATCCCGTATGACCGACAATTTCCTGCACGTTGCGTTCGCCTGATACCAGCGCATCAAGGATCGCCAGACGGCTGGGATCGCCGAGGCCCCGGAAGAGCTTTGCCCGCAGTTCCAGAGCGTCGGCTGCCAAAAGGTCGCCTTGCGCGTCGTTCGTCATCATATCATTGTCCACTGATACGTCAGCGGTGAACCCTTTCGCTCGCCACCTTGAAGAGGATCGCACATGAGCCAAGCCGAGAACAGCACGTTGTCTACGGCATCCTCACCGATCCGGATGCGGGTGCAGGGCATGGACTGCGCCAAGGACGCCGCCGAGATCGAGCGCGCGGCCCGGTCTGCGGGCGTGGCGACCGGCGATGTGAAGGTGTCTGCCGCGACCCACGTCATGACATTGCGGATCGCGGAGGGTGACTTGCCGAAAGTGCGGCCCGCGCTCGACGCGACCGGCTACGGCTTCGAGAAGATCGAGGACGGCGATACATCCTCCGATCCGGCCTACAAGAACCCGAGCTATCGCCGTGCGCTCTGGATCGTGGTCCTGCTCAATCTCGGCTACGGCGTGGTCGAGATGTTCGGCGGGTTCCTTTCAGGGTCGCAGGCGTTGAAGGCGGACGCGCTCGATTTTCTGGGTGATGGCGCGATCACCTTTCTGGGTCTGCTCGCCATCGGCTGGAGCCTGACATGGCGGGCGCGATCGGCAATGATCCAAGGGGTGTTTCTGGGACTTTTGGGCCTTGGCGTCGTCGGCAGCACGCTTTGGCGCGTTCTTAATCAGACGACGCCCGAAGCCGGGTTGATGGGAGCGTTCGCCGTAGGTGCGCTGATCGTGAATATCCTCGCAGTCCTGCCGCTCCTGAAACACCGCAAGGGGGACGCGAACATGCGGGCGGTCTGGCTCTTTTCGCGCAACGACGCCATCGGCAACCTCGCCGTGGTGATCGCCGCCGGGCTGGTCGCATGGCTTGGAAGCGCCTGGCCCGACTTGATTGTCGCGTTCGCCATTGCAGGGCTGTTCCTGCATTCGTCGTGGATGATTATCCGCGATGCGCGGAGCGACTTGGCGGAAACATAGGGTTGCGGACAAAAACCTCTTGTCAGAACCTATGCGTCAAAAACGGTGGATTCCGCCGGCGCCAGAAACGTATGAGTTTTGGCATATCCTTGGAGTGCGCCCCTTCGGGCGGACCGGCTCAGGCGGCGGTTTTGACAGAGGCGCGGGCGTTGCGTTCCTCGAATTCGACGGGGCTGAGATACCC
>NZ_FOQH01000026.1 GCF_900113695.1 Albimonas pacifica
CGGCTGGCCGAGGCGACCATGCGCAACATCCGCCAGAACCTGTTCTTCGCCTTCGTCTACAACGCGGCCGGCGTTCCCCTGGCCGCGGGCGTTCTTTATCCCGTGTTCGGTGTTCTTCTGTCGCCGGTCGTGGCTGCCGCTGCGATGAGCCTCTCTTCGGTCTCTGTGATTGGAAACGCTCTGAGGCTGCGGACGGTGCGGCTGCACGGCCCGGACTGACCCGGGCAAGGCCAAGGCAGCCGCCGCTCCCGGTCGACGGCGGCGCAGGCGTCACGGCTGCGGGCTCGTCCGCCGCCGGACGTTAAACAGGAGGACTTCTCCATGTACGGCGATGCGATGGGCGGTGGAATGATGGGCTTCGCAATGGGCTACGGCTGGCTGTTCGGCCTGCTGCTGATCGTGCTGGCCGTGCTGGCGATCGCGGCGCTGTTCAAATATCTGCGCAGGCAGGTTCGCCGTCGCCGGGCATCGCCGCTTCGACCTCCTGCGGACATTCGCGTCGCGTCCCTCGAGACGTGAGTAGCAACGAGTTCTTTCGCACGCCGAAAGACGGAGCCGGTGAAGCCGCCGGGCCAAAGGCGCGCAGTCTCCCCCGACCGCCGGGTTAGAAAACCGTGATCGCCAGCGGCGCGAGTCCCGACTGGACGGCTCTCGCTCGGTCGGCCGGCGCGCGCCCCGGTGCGGACCTTCGCGGCGCGCACCATGTGCGTCCGCTCAGGGCCGATCGCGCACGACCAGCCCGTGAGTTCAGATTTCAATGCGCTCCGAGATCTCCATCGCGTCTGCCCGCTCGATCGCGCGACAGCGCACGGTGCTGTCCATTGTCGTGTGTCCCAAGGAGCAACTGCATCGCGCGCAGGTTGCCCGTCTTCTTGTAGATCTGCGCGACCTTCGGGCGGCGCATTGAAGGCGTGCCATACGCGCTTGGCACGAGCCTGATCGACGAGCCCCATTCCTTCAGCAGCCTGGCGTCCTGGCGGGTCGAGATATGCGGCCGATCGTGGAGGCGCCCGGGCCAGAGGAACGCCGAGCCGATCATGGCCGGATCATCGGATGGCTGCAGACAGGCATGACGGCGCCTCCACCGATCCTCCCATCCTCATCGCCTGCCCCTTGCCTGCCGCATCATGATGGCATGGCCAGGCCGCGCCGCTGCGTGGCGACCCTGGCCCAAGCACAAACTGCCGAGCACTGTGCGAATGGCGGTTTCGTGCACGCGCCGGCATCGGCGCCTGCGCCTTGGCATGACTTGCAGGAGGCCTGCCTGGAGGCTGCCTTTCGAATACCCGGCAGCCTCGACGACGAATGCCGCAGGTCAAGCGCCGACGTCGGGAGACGCCAGGGCCCGGCGGCGGGTTCGCGTGCTGCGGGGAACAAGATGGCTTCATGTCTTGCCACCCCGGAGCGCTATCGGGCCGTCCCCAGCAGTGGAACCAGATCGTCCACGGCGGCGCGAAGACGTTCCGTCGGAAATCCACCGAACCCCAGCATCAGGCCCGGCCGCCCGGGAGGGTCGCAGTACATTCGCGAGATCGGCCGGAGCGTCAGCCCGATCGCCTGCGCACTCTCGGCGATGCGAACGTCATCCGTCCCTGTGGGCAGCCAGATCAGGATGTGCATGCCCTGGTCGCTGGGCTGAACCGCGCAACCTTCCGGCAGCCGGGAAGACAGCGCGTCCAGCAACGCCTCGCGACGCTCCGAGTAAAGGCCGCGGATCCGGCGGATGTGGGATTCGAAAAGTCCCTCCCGCATGTATGCGGCGAGCACGTGCTGTTCGGCGGTCGGAGAATGCCGGTCGAGGATCGCGCGGGCGCCCCCGAAGGCGTCGACGAGGAACTCCGGCGCGATCACGTATCCGAGCCGCAGCGAGGGAAAGAGCACCTTGCTGAAGGTGCCGAGATAGACCACCCGCGACGGGCTCAGGCCCTGCAGCGCCGGGAACGGATGCCCTGCGTAGCGCAGCTCGCTGTCGTAGTCGTCCTCGACGATCCATGCTTGGTTGCGCTCGGCCCAACCGATCAGGGCTTGCCGGCGCGCCATGCTCAACGGCATGCCGACCGGATATTGATGCGAGGGCGTGACGAAGGCTGCGCGCGCAGCAGGAGCGAGGGCGACGCCTCGGGCGACGTCGATCCCCTGGTCGTCGACGGGCACGCGATGCGTGCGCAGTTCGAGATCGTCGAGCACCGCGGTCAGTCCGGGATAAGCGGGGTCCTCGGCCCACACCGCATCCCCGCGCGACACGAGCACCCGCCCGGCCATGTAAAGGCCCTGCTGGGTCCCGGAGGTCACGATGACCTGCTCCGCCTCGCAGCGGACGCCGCGAGAGCGCCGGACGTGCTCGGCAATGGCCGCGCGAAGCTCCAGCGTCCCGAAGGGATCGGCGTAGCTCGCCGGCGCAGCTCGCGCCGTCGCCCTCACCCGGTTTCCAAGCCTTCGCCATGCGTCGTCCGGCGCGATGCCCGCCGCCGGAACCGCGACGGCGAACGGAACGTCAGGCTGCGGGACCAGCGTGCGGGAAACCGCCGCCAGCCTGACGGCCGACGGCGGCAGGCGGACCTCCCGGATCTTCGGAGACGCCGAGGCGGAGCCGATGGATGCAATCGGCTCGTCCTCGAGGGCCGACGCGACGCGCGTGCCTGCGCCGACCTTCGCGTCGAGAACCCCCTCGGCGCGAAGCTGGTCGAACGCCTCGACGACGGTCCCCCGCGAGATGCCGAGGGAGGCCGCGAGCGATCGCGTCGACGGAAGTCGATCCCCCGGCGCAAGGGCGCCGGACATGACCGCCTCGCGGAGCCGCCGTGCGAGCTGCCGGCCGATCTGTCCCGCCTCGGGATCGATCGCTCCCAGCGCCGGAACCTCGATTGTCGCGCGCCGCTTCGCCATGGATTAATGGACCGGTGAGATTGGGCCAAAATGGAGCTTATGGACAATCCAATTCAGGCGCATACCCGCGCCTGTCAAGGAGGATCGTCATGTCCCAGCATACCACCAACCCCATGGTTCTGCCCGACGACCTGCCGCGTCCGGAAGACGATGGCGGAGCCGACCACCTGCGCGGTTCGCCGATGCCGGCCATTGCGCTGCCGTCGACGACCGGCCGGATGATCGACCTGTCCAGGCTGAGGGGACGCAGCGTGGTCTACGCCTACCCGATGACCGGCGTGCCGAACGTGGAGCTTCCGGCGGGCTGGAACGACATCCCGGGCGCCCGAGGCTGCACGCCCCAGACGCTGTCGTTTCAGAGCCAGAAGGATGTGTTCGCGACTCTGAGCGCGACGATCTTCGGCCTGAGCACGCAGACGACCGCCTACCAGCAGGAGATGTCGGACCGGCTCGGCCTGTCGTTCCCGATCCTGAGCGACGCCGACCTGAAGCTGACCGAGGCGCTCCGGCTTCCGACGATGACCGTCGAGGGGATGCATCTGATGAAGCGCCTGACCCTCATCCTCCGCGACGGCGTCGTCGAGCACGTGTTCTATCCCGTGTTTCCGCCGGATCGCGCCACCGAGGACGTCGTGGCCTGGCTCCGCAGCCACCCGATGGAGAGCCGGGAGGACGGCGTGGCCGCTTCCGTCGAAATCTACACCACGCCGCACTGCCCGTACTGCCGGATGGCGAAGGAACTCCTGATCCGGAAGGGCGTCGACTTCATCGAACGCGACGTCGACGGCGACTCCAAGGCCGCAGACGAGATGGCCGCGCGCAGCGGCGGCCGCACGGTCCCGCAGATCTTCGTCGGCGGGAAACACATCGGCGGCGCCGTGGATCTCGAGGCCATGGACAGGTCCGGTCGCCTCGACGCCATGCTTGGCGACCCGGAATGACGGCGGCGCCTGGTCGCGTCTTCCATGGTTGGTGGATGGTCGCCGGCTGCCTGCTCGTGGCGGTCGTCGGCTGGTCCCTCGGCGTGTTCGGCATGGGCGTCTACATCCACGCCCTCTCTGAGAAGCGCGGCTTCGCCATCGGCCTGGTCTCCACCGCCGTGACGCTTTCCTATCTGGTCACGGCGGTCTGCCTGGCGGGCGTCGGCGCGGCCATCGTGAGGTTCGGACCGAAGCGCGTGATCGGGGCGGGCGCCGTGGTGACGGCGCTCGCCGTCGCGGGCCTCGCCTTCTGCGTGGAAGCCTGGCAACTGTTCGCCGTCTTCGCCCTGCTGGGGGCCGGGAGATCCTGCCTGTCTCCCACGTCGATCAGCACGACGCTCTCGCCCTGGTTCGAGCGGTTGCAGGGGCGGGCCGTATCCATCGCCCTTCTGGGCGCCAGCGTCGGCGGCATCATCGCGACGCCGCTGCTGCTGCTGGGGATCGACGCCTTCGGCATTCAGACGACATTCGCCCTCGCCGGGGTCGTGTCGGTCGCGGTCCTGGCGCCGGTGGTCCTGTTCGTCTTCAAGACCAGGCCGCAGGACATCGGGCTGCTCCCGGACGGAGCGCCGCACGCGACCGGCGAAGCGCGGCCCCCAGAACGCGTGTGGTCGCGCAGGCACGCCGCAGCGACGCCTCAGTTCCTGTCCGTGCTGGCGGCCTTCTCCATCGGCATGATGGTCCAGATCGGGTTCCTGAGCCATCATGTATCGATCATCTCTCCGGTTTTGGGAGACACGGCCGCGTCCCTCGCCGTGTCTTTGGCCGCGGCGGCGGCGTTCGGCGGAAGGATCGTGCTGGCGCGCGTGGCGGACCAGGTCGATCTGCGCCTCATAGCGGGGGGCGTCCTGCTCGTCGCGGGGGTCTCGCTGGGGGCGATGTCTTTCACGTCGAGCTATGTCGGGCTGCTGTCCACCAGCATCTTCTACGGCCTCACGACGGGCGCCCTGACGACGCTGTCGCCGATCATCGTCCGCCGCGAGTTCGGCGGCGCCTCGTTCGGCGCCGTCTACGGAGTGGCCGCCTCGATCATCGCGATCGCCACAGCTTTCGGCCCGGGCCTGTTCGGAACCCTTCGCGACGCCCTCGGCAGCTACGCTCCGTCCCTGATCATGGCGGCCGGACTCAACTTCGTGGCCGCCGTGGCGATCGTGATCGGCGGTCTGAAGCCGCTGCCGGATCCCATCGAAGCGTAGCGCGCACCCACCGCATCTGAAAGATGACCATGACCTTGTTCACCGGCCTGTCGGCATTCCCGCTCACCCCCATGGACGATGAGGGGCGGCTCGACGCCGACCTTCTGGGACGGACCCTGGATCGCATCGTGACGGCAGGAGCCGATTCCATCGGTCTGCTCGGCAGCACCGGCGGCTACGTCTACCTGACGCCGGAGGAGCGCAAGCGGACGCTCCGGGCCGCCGTCGAATGCGTCGACGGAAGAACGCCGCTGATCGTCGGCGTCGGCGCCCTGCGCACGGATACGGCCGAGGACCTCGCCCGCGACGCGAAGGCGATGGGCGCGGACGGCCTGCTTCTGGCCCCTGTCTCCTACCAGCCGCTGACGGAGGAGGAGGTGTTCCGGCATTTCGAGGCCGTGGCCGGGGACTTGCCCCTGTGCATCTACAACAACCCCGGGACGACCAGGTTCAGCTTCAGCCCAGACCTGATCGCCCGCCTCGCCGAGATCCCGAACGTCGCAGCGGTGAAGATGCCGCTGCCGGCGAACGGCGACTACGCGGGCGAACTGCGTCGCCTGCGAGCCATGACGCCGGGAGGCTTCGCGATCGGCTACAGCGGCGACTGGGGCGCGAAGGACGCGCTGCTCGCTGGCGTCGACAGCTGGTACAGCGTTGCGGCGGGTCTTCTCCCCGGACCCGCCCTGGCGCTCGTGCGCGCCGCGCAGGCGGGGAATGCGGCCGAGGCCGAGCGGATCGATAGCGCCTTTCAGCCCCTGTGGGCGCTGTTCCGCGAGTTCGGGAGCTACAGGGTGATGTTCATGCTCGCCGAGGTCCTGGGCATCGGCCACGCAAGCCCGCCGCGCCCCATCCTGCCGCTGCCGGAGGCGTGTCGCGGTCGCGTCCAAGCCGCTCTTGAGCACCTGGTCGACGTGGTCGGAGATCGAGCGGAGTCGCCGATCTGATCGATGGCGCCAAGGCCACGACCCGAACGTTGCCTCGATCCAGCAGGCGCCCGGACTCGGCCCTTCTCGCCCTGAACGAAATTCACCCTCGCCACGGCCTGCGCAAAAGCCGCCGTCGCCGACTTCGCAGCTGCAGCGGAGATCAAGCTGCCGCGATGAAGGCCCTGAAGCAGGTCTGCACAGCCGACCTTCTCCAGGACCTTCACGCTGCGTGGCGCACGAACGACAGCTTCGGCGACGCCGCTTGGCGGCTTCGGCCCGCAAGCGAGGTTCCGCAATGGGCCGAAACCGGCCCATGCTGCTGAGGGACAGCGCCTCACCTCTCAGCCCATCACCTTCACCCCCACCATCCCGCGCCGCCCGTCCTTTCGCCCCAGCTGCACCACGAGATCGACGGTACGTCGGGCGTACTCCAGCAGCTCCGCGCGGGCCAGCGTGGTTCCCGCGCGCAGGGCCATGCCGGCGAGGCGCTCCAGCGCGAGCTCCGGCGTGTCGGCATGGATCGTGGTGAGCGAGCCCGGATGTCCGGTGTTGATCGCTTCGAGGAAGTCGAAGGCCTCGGGGCCGCGCA
>NZ_FOQH01000028.1 GCF_900113695.1 Albimonas pacifica
GTTGGATTTCAGCATGGTGTCCTCTTTGAAGATGAAGGTCGGTGACGAAAACCCTGGAAAGAGCGTTCGGTCGTTCAGCTTCGCGGAGGGGGCGTCTCGAGCTCGGGCGTCGCGAGCTGCGCCAGCTCGGTCGATGCGGAGGGGTGCCGGATCGGACAGGGCGCCGGTTCGAAGCCCTGGACGGTCTGGCCCGGCGGCAGCGCCGTCGCGCAATGGGCGATCGACATGTCGCAGACGCCGCCCTCGGGGATCATGTGATGACCCGCGTGCGCCATCCGCTCGGCCGCCGACGCTCTGGCCGCCGCGTCATGCGCAGATACGCCCGACACGCCGCCCGCGCAGAGCGCGGCGACGATCGACAGAACCAAGACGAGGCGGGCGACGATGGACACGAGGCAGCAGATAGGGGTTCCCCCTGCTGGAAGGTCAAGAGCATTCTTGCGCGGGCCCGAATGACGCCGACGATCTCCTCGGGCTTGTGCTTCTTCCTCGGCATGGACCTTCCTCATCGGAAAGCCCGCCCCCGGTCAATTCAGACCCGGCCGACCTGCCCACTCCGAGGGGCGCACTCCACCATGTGGTCGGTCAGCGAGAACTTGGATCGGATGTCGGCCTCGCCGACAAAGGCCACTTCGGGTGTAGCCTGCGGTGTGTTGGCGCGCCAGATCAGCGCACCTCCAACCGCAAGCACTATGGCGGCCGAGCCGGCCCAGGCTATCAGGCGGTTATTCTGTAGATGATGGGCTCTCGGGTGTTCAGTCATTTTTCCCACTCTATGGTGTCACCCGCCCGGGCGTGCCCGGGCGGGTGTGCGGCCTCAGCCTTCCTGCGGCTCTGCGGCAGGCGCCTCGGTCTCGTTGGCGGCCCGCATCATCTCCATGCAGGCTTCCATCATCGGCTCCATCTTCGCCATCATCTGCATCATACCGTGCATGCCTTCCATGCCGGACATGTCACCGCCCATCATTTTTCCGGACATGGGGTCCTGGTTCTGCATCGACTGATCGGGCGCCGTGTCGCCAGCCTCTTGCGCAACGGCGGCCGTTGCCAGAAGCGCCGCCAGTGCGGCTGCGGGGATTCCGATTTTTGTCGTTTTCATGGTCGTCTCCTTTCGGTTTCTCTTCAGTCACTCATGGATTCCGGCTCTCCGGCCGGATTGCTCTTGCTTCCGCAAGATTTCGAGCCGCTCTTCATGCAGCATATGCCCAGCCCGCACATCACGGCGCAGGGCGCGAGGCTCAGGATCAACGGGGCGGCGCCGATGGCGGTGAGCCAGCCCCAGTTCAGCCAGGAGCCCGCGGCGATTGCTGCCATGGCGGAAAGGATGAGGTCGCGCCGGCCAAAGGGGATGCGAAGCCCCGAAGGGCGCGCAGTGGCCGCCAGAGCGGCGGTGTCGGTCGATGTTTCTGTCATGGCTCAGTTTCTCCCTTGTGAGATGACGGACTGGAATAGTGAGACGGCGCGGGGACTGTCCCACTCGGCCGGCCCCACGAGTCGGCCGAGCTCCTGGCCGGCGCGATTGATGAGGATGGTGGTGGGCAGGCCGACGGCGCCGAATGCGAGCATCGCCCGCAGGTCTTCGGCCAGATACATGTCGAGGTACCGGATCCCGATCTCGTCGTAGAAGCGTCGCACGGGGTCGAGCCCCGCGCGATCGATCGAGAGCGGCAGAACATGAAAGTCATCGCCGCCGAGTCTCGCCTGCAGGCGGTCGAGCGTCGGCATCTCCTCCCGGCAGGGCGGGCACCAGGTCGCCCACATGTTCAGGAGCACGACTCGGCCGCGGAAGGCCTCCAGTGTCAGCTCCCGTCCGCCTCCGTCGACGAAGGGTGGCGAGAGCAACCTGCGCGGCGCGTCGTGCAGCGGCAGCAACGGACGGGCCGCAGCGGGCGTGGCGGCGAGGGCCGCAGCACCAGCGAGGAAATTACGCCGCTTCACGATCTAACCTCCGCCTGCAACTGCCGCACGACGGGAAGAATGTCCTCTTCCAGAGAGCGGCGGTCGAAGGGGCCGACATGCTTGTAGGCGATGCGCCCTTCGGCATCGATGACAAAGGTCTCGGGAAGGCCGTAGACCCCCCAGTCGATCGCGACGCGGCCGGATCGGTCGGCGCCAATCCGGGTGTAGGGATCGCCGAGTTCGTCCAGAAAGGCCAATGCCTCGTCGGCGTCATCCTTATAGTTGATCCCGTAGATCGGCACCGTACTGTCCCGGGCCAACTTGTTGAGCAGAGGCATCTCGACCCGGCAGGGCACGCACCAGAACGCCCAGACGTTCACGATGGAGACCTGGCTGCGCAGATCCGCCGAAGACAGGCCGTCATTCCTCCCCTCGATCGGCGGCAGCTCGAACGCAGGGATCGCCTTGCCGACCAGGGGCGAGGGAAGCCGGTCGTCGTTGTTCCAGAGCCCCCAGTAGAAGGCCGCCCCGAGGCCGGCGAATACTGCCAGCGGGAGGAAGACCAGCAGCCGCCCCCGTGTCCTTGCCACACCAGCTTTACCGTCGACGCTCACGATCCTTCTTCATCGTTCGCCGTGATCTCGGCCTGGAAGGCTCGCTGGCGCTCGGGCCAGGTGCTCTTGATGTAGCCGAGAACCGCCTCGATCTCCTCGTCGCTCAGGATGCCGTCAAAGGCTGGCATGTCGCTCTCGTAATCGGGCACGACTGCCTCGACGCCACCCTTGGTGATCGCGAACAGGTCCTGATCCGAGTGGTGCCAGGTGTGCCCCGTCTCGTCATGCGGCGGGGCCGGCATCCGGCCGGAATCAAGCCGCCGCTTCCAATCCGCCTGTCCCTCAAGGTCTGCGCCATGGCAGGACGCGCAGGTCTCGGCGTAGAGTTCGCGGCCGACGGCGATCTCTTCGGCTGCCACGGGCTCGCCCCGGAACGTCACGCCATCGGCGGGAGCGTCGCCGTTCTCTTGCTGCGCGACCGCGGCAAGGGCTGCCACCCCGGCAGCAGCCGCGCCCGCGAGGATGATACCGCCGCGCTTCATCCGGCCCTCCGGACGTACTTCACCAGCGCCACGAGGCTGAGGACCAGCACCGCCAGAACGAGCAGCAGAACCAGGCCCCCGCCGAGCATCATGAGGCCCATCATGGGCCCGTTCATCATTCCCATCATGCACTCACTCATTGGAATAGACGCTGACCGCGCCATCATCGAAGGCGTAGGTCTTGAGCGTGCCGCTCTTGCCCGCCATGCCCGGCGCGTTCCGCGGCATTCCGGGCAGCGTGATGCCGTCGATCTCCGGGCGCTCGGTCACCAGCCGCTCGAGGATCTCCGCCGGCACGAGACCGCTGACATAGTAACCGTCGATCTTCGCGAGATGGCAGCCGAGGCCTTCCTCCGGGACGCCAACCGACACCGAAGTCGTGGCAAAGTCCCGATCATCGATGCGGGTCACCTGGTAACCTTCGCCCTCGAGATAGTCGGCGTAGGCATCGCAGCATCCGCAGTTCGGATCGCGCCAGATCGTGATCTCCTTGGAGGGATCGACCGCAACGGCGTGCTCTGCGCCGGCGGCGGCGGTTTGTTCCTCCGTACCTTGCGCGGCGGACAGCGTGGTGAAGGAGACGGCGCCTGCGACGGCGAGGACAGCGAGCGAAGCGAAGGCAAGGTTCTTTTTCATGGGATGCTCCATCATTCGACCGCGAGCGCGGCCCAGGTTGCGCCGCCGTCGCGGCTGATTTGCAGAGAGCCGTCGAGCACCGCGACCACCTGCATGGGGTCGGACGGATGCACGGCGACGGCAGAGGCGGACCCGTCCATCAGGTGCAACCAGACCACGCCCCCGTCACGGGACGTCCAGATGCCTGACGGAAGGGCCGAATAGAGCGTATCGGGCGCAGACGGCGCGCTGGCCAGGCCGCGCACCGCTTCGCCCGCTGGCAGCGGTGCCTCGGACGGTGGCGCATCGCCGGCAACAAGAGCGTCCATCGCGTTGCCCGGCTGAACGTCCTGCCAGCGGCAGAAACAGTCGGGGACGCGGGTCAGGCCCGCCTCGGTGCCGGCATAGATCCAGATGCCGCCCATGCCCGTCTCAAGATCGACAGAGGCGAGCGTCAGGAGGTCGCGCTCGGTCTCCTCGAGCCACGGGCGGTCCATCGCGAAGCTCCAGCTCTGGCCGGCATCCTCGCTCTTCCACAGCCCGTCGTCACGGACCGTGGCGTAGACCATATCGGGCTGACCGGACGCGACCGCCACGGCGTCGACTTCGCCTTCGGGTAGCCCGTCGGAGCGGATCTCCCACGTGCGTCCGCCGTCTTCTGACAAAGCGACACCACCAGATGCGAGACCGGCCAGAACCCGGCCCGGCCGCTCGGAATGCGTCGCGAGTGCCTGAATGGGGCCAGGAGTCGACAGCTCCGTCCAGGACTGTCCGCCGTCATCGCTGCGGACCAGGTTCGCGCCGCCTGCGAGCAGGGAGTCGCCGTCGAATGCGACGGCAGACACTGCCGGATATTCCGGTTCAGCAGCAAGGACTCCGTGCGGTAGGGCAAGAGCTGCGGCTGCGATGCCTGAGAGTACGAGAAACATGCGACGCGAGAGCGCCGGTAGTGATTTGCGGGACATGAGAATTCCTCATCGGATCTGGGTCCTCCGCGGGCGCCGAAACAGCGCCATGCGGCGGCGAGAGCTACGTATCGAGGCAGAAGCCGCCTCGATGCATAGCGTGATGCCCCGGCTCGCGCCGGCGCGTCAGATCAGATGAGGGCTCGTGGCGGTTGCTTGGCGGGGGGGGTGGCCAAACCGCCAGAGATCTGCGTTATCGGTAGGCTGAGAAGCATCCGCGGAGCGGGAGAGGCACCTTGCGCCTCTGGCGCAAGCACCGCGGCGAAACTGCCCACGCCGCACTCGATGTCACAAACTGCCGCCGATCCGCCTGCGTCGAGATCGCCGCAGGGGGTGGCGCAGTCCGAGATCTCCATCGCATCGTCGGAGAGAACCATGGCGGCGGCCATCTCGCCTGAGTCTGCTGCAAACGCGACCGCGCTCGGCGCGAAAGCGGCGAGGAAGGCAGCAAGCATCAGGCGAGCGATGAACTTCATGAAGGACTACTTATCCTGTCGTGGGTCGCAGTTCCACCGAAACGCGTTCGCGATCGGGTGAACGTCCGATATTGGTGTCTTGTAAAAGCATATGGGGCTTCCCCCTGGTGGAAGGTCAAGCGGACCCTTGCTTTTTTGTCCTGAGACCGACGGACAGCGCCTTGAACCGCGCCGGGTTTCCCGGAGGCTGATGTTCTTTAGCTACGCGGCGACATCATGCGTTTCCAGCGCGTCGTAGAATGCGGCTTCGGCTTCAGCGGGCGGCACGTTGCCGATTGGCTCGAGCAGGGGGCGGTTGTTGAACCAGTCGACCCATTCGAGGGTGGCGAACTCCACGGCCTCGGAGCTGCGCCACGGCCCGCGCCGGTGGATGACCTCCGCCTTGAACAGGCCGTTGATGGTCTCGGCGAGGGCGTTGTCGTAGCTGTCGCCGACGCTGCCGACCGAAGGTTCGATGCCCACCTCCGCCAGGCGTTCGGTGTAGCGGATGGACAGATATTGCGATCCCCGGTCCGAGTGGTGAACCAGCCCCGCGCCCGGCCGCCTCTGATGGACGGCCTGTTCCAGGGCATCCAGCACGAAGCCCGCGTGCGCCGTGCGGCTGACGCGCCACCCCACGATCCGTCGAGCGAAGGCGTCGATCACGAAGGCGACGTGCACGAAGCCCTGCCAGGTGGCGACGTATGTGAAATCGCTGACCCACAACATGTTCGGGGCCGGAACCCGGAACTGCCGGTTCACCCGGTCCAGCGGGCATGGGGCGGCCTTGTCCTGGACCGTGGTCCTGTGCGGCTTCCCGCGGATCACGCCCTTGAGCCCCAGGTCCTTCATCAGACGCGCCACGGTGCAGCGGGCGACGTCGAAGCCTTCGCGCCTCAGTTGCCGCCAGACCTTGCGCACGCCGTAGACCCGGTAGTTGTCCGTAAGCGGTTCGAGGGCGCCCTGCTGCCGTCAGCTTGACGAGGGCTGGAAGTTCCAGGGGAGAAGGTCGTCGATCCTGCTGTTGGGATGACCGG
>NZ_FOQH01000029.1 GCF_900113695.1 Albimonas pacifica
CATCTTCTTCAGCTTGGCGAGCACCTCGTCCATGAGGGCCTCCTCAGAGTTGAGCGCGGCCAGCCCGCGCAGGTTCGGTCGGTTCACCAGACTGGCGTTGGCGATGGAGAGGAGGTTCTTGTCCCGGTCGTGGTAGACGACCGGCGAGATCCTCCGGTACGCCTTGCCGGCGACCAGCTTGCGGCCTTCGTCGGTCCACTCGACCTGTCCCCAGATCCCGTCGTCGCGGGTCTGCATCGCGACGATCCAACCGACGGCATCGGATCGGCCGCCGGTCTTGGCGGCGGTGAAGGACGAGTGGTTGATGTCGATTTCGAGCTGAGGGGCGCGCTCGAAGCTGCGGTCGATGACCGACTGCAGAGCGGCGCGCTCCAGGCGATAGGGACCGCGGCTGTCCGCGGTCTGCACCAGGCCATCGGCGGGCGCGGGCAGCAGGTGGATCCACTCCGGCGCGTCCGCGCCCTTGTCGGGAGCGGGGAGCGGCTGCTCGGCCATCATGGCGATATGGGGGTGCGTCCTCATGGGCGAATCATCGCCCAGGCGAAGCCCCCTCCAACATCCGCAACATGTTGCGGAGGGACGAGGGAAACCGCCTTGAAGGGGGCTTGAACACCGGCTTCGCGAGGGCCGAAGCGCCGGCTACGCCCCGAGCCTGCGGCGCCCGGGGCGGGCGGTCAACGGCCGCGCGCGCCGATCTCTTCGAGCCACTCCTCGACCAGCTCGACGATGTTCGCCTGGTCGCTCTCCGAAAGGCCGAGGAACGGGCGGGCGGGGATGTCGCCCCAGGGGATCGAGCTTCCGCGCTTCGTCTTGCCGAATGCGCCCTTCTTCGCGCCGAAGTGCATCACCGCGGACTGGATCGCGTTGGTGCCCAGCTCGACGAAGGACGGTCCGGAGGCATAGCTGAAACTCTTCGCCAGGCGCACGCCCTCGCCGGGACCCCAAAGCGGCCGCCGGTCGACCGCCTTGCCGCGCCGCACGTAAGCGTCGATCGTCGTCTGAGACTTCGGCGCCCAGGCTGCGCCCTCGGGATCCACGCCCCGGTCGAACCGCTCCTCGGTCGACTCGAGCAGGAACTCGCCCACGTCCGCCATCACCGGGCTCATGTCGTCGAGCGCGCCCGCCAGGCGGTCGAGGGCGGCGAAGGCTTCATCAGACTTCAATTCGACGCGCAGCATCGCTATCTTCCCCTGCAGGCGCTACGGGACACCGGGATATGGGCCCGGCTCGGTTCGGCCGTCGAGTTCCGGGGCGCCTTCCACCCTCACAGCCGCTCCAGCCACATCGTCACCAGGACGAGCATCCGCCGCCCGGGCTGGACGCGGAACACGGCGACCAGGCGGCCGCCGGAGACCTCCCGCTCCAGCACGATGCGTCCCGCGTCGACGCGCGAGCTGTCCGGGGCCAGGAGGAGCTGCGGCAGGAGGGCGAAGGTCGACGGCTCGAGCGGGACCTGGCCGCGCGAGGTCTCGACCGCGGGATCCGAGTGCCGGGACATCACTGCCGGACCGCGGCGCTGTCGACCGTGTAGTCGAAGCGCGAGACGTCCTGTCCCAGCTGCGCGCCGTAGCGATCCGCCTGCTCGGAGGTCAGCAGACCCAGCGTGCGATACGGCCCCTGGATCACGGGGCCGGCGATCGGCGCGCCGTTGCGCTCGCCGACCGCCCGCTCGGCGTAGCGCCTCAGGTCGTCGGCGAGCGACGGCAGGCGGCGATAGGCCTGGGAGACGGCGTCGGCCTGCGCCGGCGGCAGGTCGGTCAGGTAGGCCTTGCCGAGCTGGTAGGGCCAGCCGACCAGCTTCTGCGTCGCCGAGCGGATCTCGCCCTGGACGGACGCGCCCGGGGCGTAATCCCAGCCCTTGCCCACGCCCTTCGGCGCCCCGGTCTTCGGGTCGATGGCGTCCCAGTCGTCGGGCAGCGTCTTGTCGGGATCCCCGCCGAGCCGCCGGGATCCCCGCCGGGTGCGGGCCCCGCGGACCTTGCAGCCGCAGCCCCAGCCGTTCGGCGGGTAGTGCTCCGCCCAGAACGGATGATCCGCCTCCAGCACCAGACCGTTCCAGGACAGATGATCGAGGCGCGGGTGCTCGGCGCCGGAGTGGCGGTAGACCCAGAACGGGAACCCGCCCTCGCGCAGCTGGGCATGCCGGCCGGCGGCGTAGGAGACCAGCATGTTGGTCTTGTAGATGGTGCGCGTCCGCCAGGCCTCCCCGGCGGCCGTGCCCTCGCCCGTCCAGCCATGCCAACCGTTGCGCTCGACGATCGCCCGGAAGTCCTTCCGGAAGGCCTCGATCCCCGTGCCCTCCGCAATCGCCCGGTCGACCGCCGCCGCCAGGTCCGCCAGCAGGTCCGCCTTCTGCGCGCCGGCGACCATGAAGGCGCGGTCGTGGGCCTCGCGCTCGATGTCGTCCCAGCGCGCGGTCGGGACCAGCTCGCCGAGGCGCGCGCGGAACGCGGCGACCTGCTGGTCGAAGGGTCGCCGCAGGACGCCGGAGAGCGGATCAGCCATCCAGGTCCACCACCTCGGCCCGGGCTGCACCCTCGGCCGCGAGCAGGCCGAGGGCGATGACGTCGGTCAGCCGCGAAGAGTCGAGCCTGGGGAAGGCGGCGAGGAACATCTCGCGCAGCTCGTCCATGTCCTGCGCGGCCTCGACCATCGCCTCGATCCGGGCCATCATCTCGCTCATGGCGGGCTGGGCCTCGACCGCGAGACGGTCGGTCAGCAGCTCCTCCACCGCCACCCCCCGAAGAACGGCCTCAGGAGCCCCGTCTTCCGCCTGGGGTGCTGGGAGACCCGGATCGGCCGCCTCCCGTTTAACCACCCCGGATATCCGTTTAACCGGGCCACCGGGCGCCGGGGCGCCCGGTGCGGGGGCGGCCGGCGGGGGCGGAGGGGTCTTCACGCCCAGGATTTCGTCGTCGGGACCCGGTTCGCCCAGGCCGAAGCGATCGCGGATCTCGTTCACGCTGACCGGCAGCCCGAGAGGCACGAGCTTCTCCAGGGCGTCGGCCAGCTGCTTGAGGTCCTCCTGCTCCGGGCGGGCGATGCGCAGGCGCGGGTAGCGCTCCTGCGGACCGTACTGCAGGTCGACCCACGGCCGGATCAGGTCGCGGTTCAGAATGCCCTGCAGCAGACGCGCGTCGGCGCGCTCGATATCCTCCTGGACGAGGCGATGCTCCTTCGAGACCGCATGACCGCCCGAGACCGCGTCGGTCGTCGTCGTCTGCCCCAGCACCGCCTTGGAGATCTGCCGGTCGAGCCAGTCGGAGCGCTGCAGGTACAGCTCCGAGCCGGGGCCCACGTTCTTCGACTCGATGAAGTCGATCGCCATGCTCTCGGGGATGATCGCCGCGCAGTCGCCGGCGATGTTGGCGACCGCCCGGAACAGGGTCGACTTGTCCTCCTCGGTCGCGCCGGCCCCGAATTTGCCCACCCGCAGGGGCTGGCCATAGGTCTGGGTGAAGATCGCCCAGTCGCGCTGGGTGTAGGCCTTGAACATCCAGCCCCAGGCGGCGACCCGGGCCAGGCCCGAGCGCAGGACCAGGCCGCTCTTCGCCTTCATCGTGGCGAAGATGAACTTGAAGGGCTCCAGCGGGACTTCCTGGCCGCCGTCATCCAGGCGCACCGGCGTGGCCAGGTCGCGCCGCTCGAAGCGGAACCAGCGCGGATCGCGCCACTCCAGCCGGGCCGGCCACCAGTCCCCCTCGGAGGTGTCCCAGATGATCTCGGTGAAGGAGTAGCCCTTCCCGAGCGCGTCCAGGATGTCGAATATCTCGTCGCTCAGCTCGTCGCGGTCGAGCCAGTCGCGGACCATGTCGGCGATCTCGACGTCGCGGGCGTCGTCGGAACCGGGCTCGACGGTGATGTCGATCTGGCTGACGCTCCGCCGGCGCGTGCCGAGCACGCCCTGGTAGTGCGGATCCCGCTCCTCGATCGTCTCGGCCAGCTCGAGGAAGCGGACCGGGTCGCCCTGGTCCGCCTCGCGCAGGATCGACGCCAGGCGCTGCGGGTTCAGCCCGTCCGCCGGATAGGCCGAGATCGGCTGGCGCACCCCGCCGATGGTCGGCGCGGCCACCTCCTGGGTGAGGACGCTGCGCTGGAGCGGGCGGCCGTAGCGATCGACCAGGACGGGGGTGCGGGCCATCGTGGATCTCCTCAGCCCGGCAGCATGCCGAGGGCGTTCATGTACAGCTCGAGCATGGCCTCCTGCTCGGAGCGCTCCTCGGGCTTCTTCTTGCGCAGCACCACGATCTTGCGGAGCGTCGCCGCGTCGAAGCCGTTGCCCTTGGCCTCGGCGTAGACCTCCTTGATCTGCTCCGAGACCTCCTTCTTCTCCTCCTCCAGCCGCTCGATGCGCTCGACGACGGCCCGCAGCTGGCCGGCCGAGACGGTGGTGGTCGAGAAGTCGTCGTCCTGGTCTTCCATGGCTGGCTCCTATTCAGCGTCGCGGTCGGACCGCGCGCGCAGGTCGAACCCGACTGCGCGGCGCGGGATGGGCACGAGAAGGGGCTCGCCGTCGGGACCGAGCAGCGACGACACCCGCGCGGACGGACGATCATGGAGGTAGGGAGCCGGTGTGTTCGCCCCGGAGTAGGGGCGGAGCAGCGGGTCGGACCAGTCGCAGGGCGATGGCTTCTTGTCGATCATGGCTGGGCTCCCTCAGATCAGAAGCCAGACCGCCAGCCCACCGACGACCGCGGCGCAGACGGCCACGAACAGCAGCAGGGCGAGGTATTCGCCGGTGGTCGGCGCGAGTCGCATCGTCACAGTCCTCCTCTCAGGCCGCCGCCGAGCGGCGGGGTCCACCAGGCGCGGCCGGGGCCGCGGTCGTCGGGCAGATCGTGCATCTCGCCGGGGCGGCGATCCGAGGCGCGGCCGACCGGCGTGTAGCCGTACTCGACCCAGCGCTGGCGGCTCGCGAAATGCGCCAGCGCCAGCGCGATGGCGTAGTCGCCGTGGCGGCGCTTGCCCTTCTCGCCCTCGCGGGTCTGGGGCACGCGGGGGACGCCGCGCACCACCTTGATCACCCGCAGGTCGGAGAGGTGCTCGGCGTCCTTCGCCAGCGCGATCTCGTCGTCCTCGAACGCCGTCTTCAGGGGCGGCATGTGCTGGCGATACCAGTCCTCGGTGAACTTGATCGCCCAGACCAGGCCGGCGCCGTCCTCGCCCTCTCGCAGGCCGAACTCGCGGCCCATCTCCTCGGCCAGGATCCAGCCCATGCCCGTGGCGTCGAAAGCCGCGCCGACCAGGCGCGAGCGGACGTGGCGCAGGACCATCCGCACGATCATCACCTGCTCGGCGCCGGGGACGTTGCGCATCTCGATCGAGAGGGCTTCGCGGCGCTTCAGGCGCGCCTCGATCGCCAGCAGGTCGAAGACCGAGAGGTCCGCCACGCGGCCGAAGTCGAAGCCGGCGGCGTACTGGGGATCGAGGTCGAGCGCCTCCAGCGCCGCCTCCAGCTGGGCCATGAATGGCGCGAGCAGCCCGGCGCGTTCCCGCTCGGGCTTCTGGAGGAAGTCCGGCGGCAGCTCCAGGCGCAGCACCGGGGCGTCGGCCGTCATCCGGCTCTCGATCAGCGGCGCGGGCAGCCAGGCGCCCGAGCTGAGGCTCGGGATGCAGAACAGCTCCTCGTCGGCGCCGTCGCCATAGGTCGCGACCAGGCGCCGGCGCCACTCGGCCTCGGCCTCCGGCGTCCAGGCGTCGCCTTTGATGAGGCAGATGCGCCGGAACAGCCCGTCGCGCAGCGCATCGTCCAGGTCGATGCGGATGTGCTCGTAGGGCTTGGCCCTGGAGACCGCCTCGCCGACCAGCTCGTTGAACGGGTTCGAGACGCCGTCGTGGGTCGAGCAGACCACCACCTGGCCGCCCCACATCAGGAAGGCGAAGGCGGCCTTCAGCACCTCGGCCAGGTGCTCGATGAAGGCGGCCTCGTCGATGATCACCACGCCCTGCTTGCCGCGCAGCGAGCGCGGGGC
>NZ_FOQH01000061.1 GCF_900113695.1 Albimonas pacifica
GGCGCGGGCCCACATCGCGCAGGCGTCGACGAACTCGCGCGTCATCTCCCTGGAATAGGAGATGTACATCACGTCCATGCCCCCCGCGGCCTTCTCGCGCGCGGCGCGCAGCACGGCGTAGGCGGCCAGGCCCCAGGTGAGACCGATGCGGCGGCTCTTCTCGACCACCAGGACGTCGGTCCCCTTGCGCTCCAGCAGCGCGACGGCACGGGCCTGGTAGGGCAGCAGGATGCCTTCGACGCCGGTCTCGTCGACCATCGCCGGAACGGTGTCGATCGAGGCGCCCCGCTGGCGCTCCCACTCCTCCTGTGAGATCGGCCCGGTCATCGGCGTTGCCCCAAGACGGGAATCGGGCGATGTTCATCCAGGCGCCCGGTCGGGCGGTCCCCAGCCCTCCCCGGGCCATCAGACCGCAGGCCCTCACCTTTCGGCCGGGCGTCACCCCCCACCCATCCGAGATGGCGGCCAGAGCCGTCGACTTCCTCCAGGCGCCAGCCGCCGCGCGCGAGGGAGCGCCAGATCTGGGCCCGCAGTTCCTCGTTGCTCCAGGCGTCGCCGCCGGCGCGGCGCACGGCCTCGATACGGGCCTCCTCGGGTGTGGCGCGGGAGGCGCTACACCAGGGGCGCGGATCGGGCGAGACGGCACGGTAGTGGGTCATCGCTCAGACCTCCTTCCAGACGCCGTCGCGCAGCCAGCCATGCCAGTGGCCGACGTGGTTGACCGAGGGATCCAGCGTCGGAGCGGACGTCGAGCCGTTCCACCTCCAGCTCGCGCGCCTGCCCATCGGCTTGTGGCCGTGACCGACGAGGAGCCACCCTTCCGCCCCGCACCCGCAGGGGCAGATGTACGCGAACTCGTACTCTCCCTGCCTTTCGCCGGGGATCAGCCGGAAGGAACCGGGGCGGCCCTCGCCTTCGAAGTCGCCCTCGTCCGGGATGTGCCGCGCCCTGGTCACGTCGCCACCCCGAGGATCTGCGCCTTGATCGCCTCGGTCGTCTCGGCGGTGAGCCCCTTGGCGCGGGCTACCACCTCCATGGCCTTGTCGACCTTGCCGGCGAATTCCTTCTCGAGCTTGGCGCGGCGCTGGGAGCTGACGCCCTGCGCCTGCACGGCCGACTTCAGCGCTGCGGCGAGCATCATCGCGTCCTTCGGCGCCATGCGGCCGTCCGCGTCGCCCATCAGCTCGAAGACGAGCATCTTGATGGCCTCGCCGGCCATGATGGTCAGGTCGTCCGAGTCCTTGGCGTCGTAGCGGTCGGCCAGCGCGGCGACGATCTCGCGGGTGCGCTCATCGCGCCGGATGCGGCGGGCGATCTCGGTCGAGTAGCGGTTGAAGCCCTTGTAGCTCGGGATCTCGATCTGCAGCTCGCCGTGATGCTCGGCGTCCAGCGCCTCCAGCTTCGAGACGAACTC
>NZ_FOQH01000060.1 GCF_900113695.1 Albimonas pacifica
GTCGGCGAAGAGGATCTCGTCCGCGGCGTCGGCGGCGATGTTGAAGGCGCGGGCCCACATCGCGCAGGCGTCGACGAACTCGCGCGTCATCTCCCGGGAATAGGAGATGTACATCACGTCCATGCCCCCCGCGGCCTTCTCGCGCGCGGCGCGCAGCACGGCGTAGGCGGCGAGGCCCCAGGTGAGGCCGATGCGGCGGCTCTTCTCGACCACCAGGACGTCGGTTCCCTTGCGCTCCAGCAACGCGACGGCCCGGGCCTGGTAGGGCAGCAAGATGCCATCGACGCCGGTGTCGTCGACCATCGTCGGGACGGTG
Source organism: Albimonas pacifica (assembly GCF_900113695.1). GTDB lineage: Bacteria > Pseudomonadota > Alphaproteobacteria > Rhodobacterales > Rhodobacteraceae > Albimonas > Albimonas pacifica. The sequence goes on from NZ_FOQH01000060.1 coordinate 317, forward strand.
TCGATCGAGGCGCCCCGCTGGCGTTCCCACTCTTCCTGCGAGATCGGCGCGGTCATCGGCGTTGCCCCCACGCGGGAATCGGGCGATGTTCATTCAGGCGCCCGGTCGGGCGGTCCCCAGCCCTCCCCGGGCCATCAGACCGCAGGCCCTCACCTTTCGGCCGGGCGTCACCCCCCACCCAGCCAACATGTCGCCCGGAGGCGCCGACCTCCTCGATCCGCCAGCCTCCGCGAGCGAGCGAGCGCCAGATCTGGGCGCGCAGCTCCTCGTTGATCCAGGCGTCGCCGGCGGCGCGGCGCACGGCCTCGATACGGGCTTCCTCCAGCGAGGCGCAGGAAGCGCCGTGCCAGGGGCGAGGGCCGGGGGAGACGGGGCGGAACAGGGTCATCGCTCAGACCTCCTTCCAGACGCCGTCGCGCAGCCAGCCATGCCAGTGACCGACATGGTTGATCGAGGGCTCCAGCGTCGGAGCGGAAGTCGAGCCGTTCCACTTCCAGCTCGCGCGCCGGCCCATCGGCTTGTGGCCGTGACCGACGAGGAGCCACCCCTCCGCCCCGCACCCGCAGGGACAGATGTATGCGAACTCGTACTCGCCCGCCCTCTCGCCGGGGATCAGTCGGAAGGAACCGGGGCGGCCCTCGCCTTCGAAGTCGCCTTCGTCCGGGATGTGCCGCGCCCTGGTCACGTCGCCACCGCGAGGATCTTGGCCTTGATCGACTCGACGATCTCGGAGGTGAGGCCCTTCTGCTTGGCGACCGCCTCCAGCGCGCCGTCGACCTTGCCGGCGAACTCCTTCTCGAGCTTGGCCCGGCGCTGGGAGCTGACGCCCTGCGCCTGCACGGCTGACTTCAGCGCGGCGGCGAGCATCATGGCGTCCTTCGGCGCCATGCGGCCGTCCGCGTCGCCCATCAGCTCGAAGACGAGGGTCTTGATCGCCTCGCCCGCCATGATGGTGAGGTCGTCTGCGTCCTTGGCGTTGTAGCGGTCGGCGAGCGCCGAGACGATTTCCCGGGTCCGCTCCTGGCGACGGATGCGCTGCGCGAGATCAGTCGAGTAGCGGTTGAAGCCCTTGTAGCTCGGGATCTCGATCTGCAGCTCGCCGTGATGCTCGGCGTCCAGCGCCTCCAGCTTCGAGACGAACTC
>NZ_FOQH01000017.1 GCF_900113695.1 Albimonas pacifica
CGAACCCCGCATCGTCCTCGACCGGCAGCGCCAGCTTGCCTTGCCGGGCTTCGCGCCGCCAGGTCGTCACCTGCTGCGGCGCCACCCCGTGCCGCCGTGCGACGTCCACCACACGCACGCCCGCTGCATGGCTCTCCAGCACGATCCGGCCCTTGGCCTCGTCGCTCCAGAACCGGCGACCGCCGGGATGATCGAGCACCTCGACCCGGCCCGGCGCATCACCATCTTTGGCCAGTCTACGCTGCAAACCTCTTTGCAAAGCGGCGCTCCCATGCCCGAACAAATCGTCGGCAAGGGGACCATCACCGGGCGCGCTCAGCCAGACAGGGGGCGCCCGCCCCGCTTACGGCCGCTCGTTCGGAAGTCCAGGCGAACGGCGTCCGCCGGCGTCGCTGCGAGCCGGGAGCCGTCATCGGGCTCGACTACAGCTTGGATGCCGCGTCGGCAGCCGAGGCCCGGGCCTCGGAGGCTCGTGTAGACTCGTTCGTCTGAAGGGGGGAAATGGCGGAGGGGATGGGCCTCACATCCAACCTTCTCCAGTCTAAGCCTTTGTTTTATATAACAATTGAAAATTCCTGGTACGCAGCGTCAGAGTACCTGCACTCAATTCCGCTTTTCCATGGGCAATGATCCTCCGAGGTCGATGCCTTCGACCCGGTCAAGCCAGCGATGCAAGAGCGCCCACGGGACTGCACGTCGCTTCTCCTCTGCCACAAGCGCATCTGACAGCTCCCCGATGAAGCGGCTTGGGCCTACGAACTTCGAAGCGACGGAAAGGGGGAGATCGTTTGCCGTCTCGATACCCTTGGCCAAGTCCCGGATAGATTCAATCGACAGATCGATCGCGAAGATGTCTCCGGAAACTGCGGTTGGGCTCGGAGAAAAGTTTCGGTCAGGAGCTGACCTTCGAAAAACTGCAGCAAGCAGAGCATTCAGTGTCTGCCCACCCCAAGTCAAAAGCGTTCCCCCGTTCAATTGCCAACGAGCCGGATCATACCCATTGAGACGTGCCAGCGCCCATATGATACTACGGCTCGTTGGTAGAGCAGGCCCAGTAGCCTTGATCTTGGCGAGAGGGTGAGACTTTTTGGCATTATCTCCGAGGTAAGCCGCCCCATCGCCTCCCGCCAGCAGCCGTCGCATTGCGCCGGCGTGGAACAGGGCGCCACCTGTGGTCGCTGCGTCCGCGTCACGGAATGCTGTGTCGCCAGTGCGGATATCGACGACGGAGCTACTGACCCCGCCGGCGATGACGGTATGGATCCGCCCCGCATCTCCCTCATCGATCAGCCGATCAGACGGCACGAGGGCCCCGCGCAAATCCACGAGACAGCCCGTCGCCAGCATGTCATGCACGACCCGAGTGTGCTCGGCTGTTCCGGCTTCGGCAGCCAAGTGCTTCTCCGTTAGGGAGCGGTCCTCGCGAGTTGCGCGCCAGGCAAGGCTAAGTACCTGCTGAAACCGAACTGACGGGCGATCGTACTCATACACGTCGTCAAGGTCTCCACGGCGACCACAGTCCAGCAACGCCTGCATGAGCTGTTCGTCGTCGTCGGAGCTCCGGAATCCGACCACTCTGCAGGTCCCAGTTCGACGGTTTCCGCGACCTATCCGCTGTAGGAAGCCGTTAACGCTTCGCGGCATCTCGGCGAGTACGACGGTATCAACGTCTCCGATGTCGATCCCGATCTCCAACGTCGATGTGGCCACACAGACGCCAAATCGATCGCTTCGCATCTGTTCCTCTACGCGCTCCCGCTGACCGGCAGGCAAGGCCCCAAAATGGAGATGAACCGGCCACCGGGTGCCGGAGAGCTCTTCGTGAAGATGCGCCGCCATGGCGTGCGCACCATTGCGGGAATTTGTGAAGACGAGCACTTTCTCAGCGCCCGCCCTCTCGAGCCAGCGCGCGAGCTGCCGGGCCTTAGCCCGGTCTGCTTGTCCGGGCTCCTCGACGACGACATCGACGAGCTCTAGATCGATTTCGCGCGGCGAGCCATGAGACAGTACCTTCGCGTCTTCGCCGAGCCAGAGCGCCGCAACTGCCGGCATGTCGTCCAGCGTCGCGGTCATTCCAACGATCTGAAAGTTGTCCCGAGGAGACCGTGGCGGCTTGGCCGCACTCCGGATACGAGAGATCACGTGCCGCAGTTGCTGGCCGCGCGCCTGGCCATGGAGCAGATGAATTTCGTCCACTACCACCGATCGCACCGAATGCAGAAGTTCCGGGTGCCTAAGCTGCAGAGAGTCGAGCGCCTCCGGGGTCACAACGACGCAGAACGCCCCTTCTGCGCGTGAGTACTCATGGCGGTCGCCAGTGTAGCGAGCGATCGTCCCGGGGTGCTTGATGCCCAAGTAGGTGACCAGGCGCTCGTAGAGGTCATTTACGAGCGCCTTGGTCGGCGCCACATAGATCGTGGACAAAGCCCCGCGTCGGAAACTTACATGCCGCTGATAGAGGGGCGCGACGGCCGCTTCCGTCTTGCCAGAAGCTGTCGGCGCGGCGAACAGCACGTTTTGACCACGAACGATCTCCGGCATCACGGACGCTTGGCCCGGATATGGCTGCCGTCCGGCGAAGAATATCGAAAAGGCGTCCGGCATCATACGCGCCAGTTCGGCTCGGCTGTTACTCATCCCAGGGCATCACCTCCCCTGAAATTTGCTTCGCTGCGTCATCAATAATCGCGAGTAGCTCATTGTGCCCTACGGCCGCTGACTGGCTCAGCAGCACCGCGGCCGGAAGACCGGCCATCTTCGTCCAGTTCCGAAGCAACTTCTCGGTGTCTGGTATCTGCTCGAACCGCTCCCTCAGCACGGCAGCAATCTGCGCGCACAAGTCTGGATCCGAAAGCAAGTCCACTTTTGGCCCAAGGTGGCTTGAGGCCTCGGTCAAGAAACGGATTGCCCATGCCTCGTAATCAGCAGCACTCGGTGGAGCGAGGTGCACGACCTCATCCGGCGAGTGAATAAGCACGCTCATCTCACCAGCCTTTCTCTTGAGGTCTTGCGTGTCCTCACCCTCAGTCAAGCCGACGAACAAACCGAAGTGCGGGCCTTCTCGCCAGAACGGCGGAACTCCCGTCATGTCGTAATCACAATTTGGATCCTGAAGGTCCTTTCGAGGGGGATGCGCACATCGCGCTAGCACATCGAAGAAATTGTTCGCCCGAAGGTACCGATTGATTGAATAAGTCCTGACGTGCTCCGCTTCATCGATGATCAAGGCCAAGCCCCGATATCCCAACGCCTTCAGCACTTCGTGCAGAACGACCAAGTGAAACGCATAGATGAGTCCGGTGTCTTTGGTCTGTGGCATCGTCGGGATCTTCCCCCGGTAGCCCTCCCGCCACGTGACCTTCCGTATTGCACTAATGAGCTTGACCTGTCCGGCCAGCCAGTTGACCGCGGAGACATACTCAGGGTCGTCGCGGCGATGCGCAAGAAACTGTAGCGCTTCGATGCCGTTCCCAAACCACTGCGATGCCTTCAGATACTTCAGCGACCGCACGTCCATCCACTTATCTCGAATCTCCTTGATGAGATCGAAGAAGTCCTCGTTCCGGCTGCCATCGCTGCGCATCGGGAACTCTAGGCCTGTGATAAGTTCTTGGTAGACCGAGAACGGCTTGGCCGGATCGGCAGCTTTTGGGTCGAGCTCGATCGATGCCGTCACCCACCCCTCACGCAGCGCAATAGCTCTCACAAGCCTCAGGTGGTGGGATTTGCCTGAGCCATAGTAACCCATGAAGATACGAGACGCGCCGCTGCGAGGAGCATCATCAAGGATGCTGCGCACATTGGCCGAGATTTGGTCCCCACCTATCGTCAGCTTGATCAGTTGGTCGGGGTTCGATGGCACCACTCCCAGATTGACTGCCTCGAACGATTGCCTGAAGGCTAAGTCGGTGCCTTCTCGTACTGGCGCCGAGTTTATGACCGGACTACTGCCATTCGGACGAGGCAGCAGTTCTCCAACCTCGACATCGAACGTCTCTCCGAAGAACTCAACGGTAGCCGTCTCGCCGAGCAGAGCGAGAACTTGGCCGATGCCGAATTCCTCGTGCTCAACTTGATCACCAGGCTTGATCACGCGTCCTCCCCCTCCAGAGGAGGTTCGTTGTCGTTCACAAAGTCGCTAGCCTGCTCGTTGCTGATTGCGCGTTGGGCCTCGCGTTGGTTGTTCAAGAAGCGACAGTACTGGTAAACGAAGAAGCGCGGCTTGGGCGTCTCGAAGAGGCGATCCTTCTGCGCCTCGACAATAGCCTTCATGTTCGATTTCTGCAGACCCTCATCCCATTCGATATCGTATGCTTTGGCAAAAACCGCGAGAAGTCGGTCGCCAATCTGAAAGATGACATTCTCAGAGTTGGCTTCTTCGATGTTGATCAGGGGCACCAGCGGACTGCCACGCGAAAATGCGACCGTCCCGATGCGATCCTGGAGCGCTCGATATGTACTGATCACCTCTGATCGAAAGTCGGGTGTCGCAGCGTACAAGAACATCACGCCGCCAAACTCGCCTTCGGCGTTCTGGTTGATCATTGTGAGGAGGTTTTCGATGGCTTGCTTCTGCTTGGCAGACCCGCGTCTAAAGGAAGACGTGCGGGTTCCTTCATCGAACGCGATCAGAAATCCGCGATAGGCCATCCGCGTACGAAGGAACGCGATGACCGTCTTCAGGCGCCGGAAGGCGTTATCATCTCGTACCGGTTCGAAGAGGCCTAACGCCTTCAGCCCCGTCGAGCGGACGTTGTCGCCCCTGATCCATGAGATCAGTTCGCTATCGGCTACCGCTGCTGTGGCACCGCAGTTTGTCTTCAGGAGACGCTTGCTCAGTGCGGTCAACGCCGAGGCCATCTGCGTATCCGGCGCTCCCTTCCACAGACCGCCGAGTTGCTCCTCAATCTGCCGCTGGACTAGATCAGGGACATCGTCACCTGGCTCAGCGCCAAGTTGCCGTATTCGCGTACTGACCCAACTGTCGATCAGGATCTCGATACCCTTTGCATCTCCGGTATCGGCGTCAGCAGGCGGTTGGAACGACTCCATAATGGCGCGGAAGATGGCCGCCGGGGAATTAAACGGACACTCGGCGCCGACGGTAACGAGAGCAGTTACGACGTCGTTCTCGGACGCTCGCTGAGCAAGACTGTTTATGAACTGCGTTTTTCCGCTTCCATAATCGCCCTCGAGGTACTTGAAGCACCCAATGCCGTCCGCGAGATCACCGCGGAAATAATTTTGATCAAGCGCATCGATAATTGGTTCTGTGCCAACATTGATGAAGTAGGAGTCGCGCCCGGGTGCGATTGGGGCATTCAGAAGCTTTTGGATCAAGCGCCGGGCATCGATCTTAGATATGGCAATTGTCATCGTGTCACCCCTATTACTTTCCCACGCGCCGGATATAAATCATCGGCCGCACGATGGTGCCTTCGGTGTTTCCGGGAACGAAAAATGCACGTGACTTTGAGCCATGCGCTTGATTGAGAGTTGCAGGCACGAGTTCGAAGTTGGGGCCTGATGCGCTATCGCGATTTCGACGCCAGTTTATCAAGTTGATAATAAAAACAGCCTCGGGAACGTCCTCAAAGTTTCTTCGCGCCGGGCTGTTCCAGAAGCGGTCATCCTGCACGGCAACCTTGAAGAGACGCGCAACATCCGCGATTAGTACGTTTTCGTCTTCGTTGAAGTGTCGCGCCATTCCCCATGCGAGTGAAAGCCGATCCAGAAAACGATCGACAGGCATCGTCCACTTCTCGACGATGCGTTCAGAAGCTTCGTAGGCTCTTACTACGTATTCGACATCCGCCGGAATCTTCGAAATCATGGCGTAGTGTGGCGTCATCGACCACGACCAACTTAAGCCACTCTTGTCTGGCACCAAGACAAAACGGTCAGCAAAGAAGTGATTGTCTTTGTTACCCGTAGTCACCCCTTCGAGTTGGCGGAGTACCTGCAGGGCGAAGCGCCTTCGGTTCTCCGGATGCCGCATATGGTCTGCATGCTCGTCGACAGCCCTTTGAGCTGCCTCCATTTCACGTCGAACCCCAGGATCCTTCGTTGCATCTTCCGGGAGCGACAAGGCAAGCAACTCTTGCTGTCGTTCAATTGCAGCTGGAGGGAGATCAAGTCCCTCTGCACGGGTCTTTCCTTGCCCAAGGATACGCGGCAAGCGCGCTGCAAGAATTCCCTTTGCGTTTGCAAGAAGCCCATTCTTCTCAACGTATCTTTCAAGTTCCGGGAAGAGTTGGGCGTCGGCTGTGTCTGACATTGTTCTTCTTTCTTTCAGGACTGAGTCACATCAAAGAGTGACTTGTCCATTTTGCGGAGCAGCGGCGGATATTCGCTGCAGATCAGGGCCAAGCGGCGCGCAGGCCGGGAAAGCGCGACATACGCCCGGTTCAAGGTGAAATTCAGTGCTGCGCTCTCGACGCCCTCGAGGCCCAGCACGATGCATGCATCAAACTCGAGGCCCTTGATGCGCTCCACCGAGGACGTCAGCAGACCGTCGCCGGATGCGACCCAAATCGGCGCAAGAGGAACGTCAAGGGCAGCCAGTTCCTCGCGAAGAACGTTCAGCGCCTGCTGATCCTCGTTGATCTGTAGAAGAGCGATACTCGAGACCACATCAGATCGGCGCAGAACCGCGACAAGCTGCTTTATACGGCGAGCATGGTCCTGGTGCGGCGCCACAATGAGTTGGGGTTTCTTGTCCTCCAGCGTGCTGTTCACGTCAAAAGTCGGCCTTTCTCGAAAGGCAACCTCGTAGAAGCCCTGCAGGAAGCGACCGATCTGTTTGCTCTGCCTCATGTTGCGAGCGAACGGATAGATCTGCTCAGCACCCTTGCCTCGCAGGGAGCGCCCGATGTGAAGCGCTTCGGCGTTGCGCATGCCCTGAACGGGACTCACGATTTGCCGGAAATCTGCGGAAACGGTCAGTGCGCCGTCGGGGTCGACGAGCGAGCCGAGGAGCGACGCCTCCGCCACCGTAAGATCCTGAGCCTCGTCAATGGCGACGTGCGTCCACCGATCGCCGTCAACTGTGGCCGGGCCCAGCGCCGATGGCATCTCTCTGAACCGACCTTGAGGCTCCAACTCTGTCGGCAGAGCAAAGCGAAGAAGCCAGGCGATCCACGCAACATCCTCGGGGCCGTAGGTCCGATCATTCCATTCACGTTGAGCGTTGGCGAGGACCTCAGCTTCGTTCACACGCCCTCCGGTGCCGCGCCGCATCCGGTGTGCCGCCTCTGACTCTCTTGCTCCGAAGTAGCCCGCGATGGCGCTCAGCGGGTCGTACACCCAGTACAGCCATTGCTGGAATCCTTCATCAAACTGACGACGCTCGGCTGAGTTCATGCGATCGCGCGCATCAGCGTATGGCTGCGACACCTTTGAGAATACCGCTGCCATGGAAAGAGCCGACGATGCCGGATCACGCCCCAAATTGGCGGTCTCTGCCGATCGCCGGAGTGCCGACGCCAGCGACGCGAGCTGGGTCGCTGCACCTGGTGTCAGGCTTGCCCATTTGGCATCCGCTCCATGTTGCAGACGGTCTGCCACTTGATGCTCGTAGAGCTCCCAAAGCCGAACGAGGTCGTGCTGATCAGAAAGCCCCAGAATGGCGCTTCTCGCCGCTATCTCCAGTTGAGAAAGCCTTTTCTGCCGTGGGCGCGCGTTGTGCTTATAAAGCCAAACCTGATCGACATAGTTACTGACAAAGTCGTTGACGCCTTCGACGACAGATGCGGGGATCGATAGCTGCTTGCTCAGGAGAGTCTTTGCCTGACCAGCCAGACTTTCGTTTGCCAGGAAAACGCGCGTGAGGTCTGGCGCGTACTTCACCAGCCGACCTCCGTCGTCGCGCTGGTCCTGCTGATCAAAGAGAAAGCGAATCCGCTGAAACGCGACGGTTGTCTTTCCTGATCCCGGTGCGCCAGTCACGATCATGAGGCCGCTCATCCGCGAAACGAAGGCCTGCACCTGATCCTTCGTCATCTCAAGCTTGACAGCCTTCAACCCGGTCTTCGGCTGCACAGCCCGTTGAGGACGCACTGCACCACCAGGCTGGTAGACTGCCGATATCTGTGGCAGCGCAGCGTCGAAGCGCGCTTTTGCTAGCGGTTCAACACTACGAAGCTTGAAGCCACTTGCCTTCACGTCTCGGAAGTCACCGAGGTCTGTGGATAGAGCCAACTGGATGCCCGGATGCGTCCAGGATAGAACGGCAATGTTGGAAGACCCATCCCGAAATACTTCATTCACTGAGGATTCAACGTTCGCATACCAGAGCTGCTCTTTCTCGATGACCTCACCGCGCTCGCCCACAACCTCGGTGTAGACTTCGACCATGGCTTGGAATGGGTCCGACATGATCGCTTCGAGGGCGGCGAGACGCTTATCTGCATAGTCCCTGCGGCCCAGATCGTGTTCGGTGGGGCCGTGCAGTACACTTCCAGAGAGCACAGGCGCTCGAAACTGGGCGAGCTCATGCTGCGCGCATCGAACTGCTGCTAGCGCGTTCGCTTGGTCACGTGAAATTCGCTTGCTCAAGTCATCGTGCTCAATCGGTGCGTTCATGGCCACCCTCATCAATCCCGATCAGGGTATGCGTTTTGCGTATCTCTTGACAAGCGGGCCTGATGATGGTTCTTCCGTTTTCTCGCGCGCGCGAGCGAAGCCAATGTTCATCTGAGGCGGCCCACGCAGACACGAGCCTGCTCCCGCATCACGGCGTAGTCGCTCACCATCTCCGAGACTGCCGATCCCTGTGGCAGCAACGCCATCTCCTCGGCCGCCCGCGCCTGGAACTTCCTGCCATACTCGACCACCGGCGGGCACGTCGCGAGCCTCCCGTCCTCAGAACGAACCGTCGCGCAGCCGCTCAGCCAGATCGTCGCGAGAACGAGGACGGCGCGTCGCCGCCTCGAGCATCCGTCGCTGGGCGTCATGGGTTTTCTCCATGGTTTCGAGTTGCTCTGCCAGCCGGCCGGCGCGCTCACCGGAGCGGCGCAGAGACAGCAGAAACAGAAGGATCGCGAGGGTGGTGACGCCGTAGCGGAGCGCCGTGCGTGCCCATGCCAATCCGCCGATCCCTGTGAGGAGCCCGCCGATCACCGCCGCCCCCGGCGCCAGTCATCGAGGCGGGCATAGATCGTGACTGCGATGCCGCCGAGCGCGACGGCGATGAACACCCAGCGCATGGTGTCGAGATAGGGCACCAGTGGAAGGATGGCGGTCTGGGTCTCGGCGAGGACGCTCTGCGCCACCTCGACGCCCGCAGCGCCCAGCGTCGCCACTCCGGCTGCACCACCCCCCTTCATGGTGCGGCTGTCAGCCAGAGCCTCGCGCGCTGGAGGCGTTTCCGCCGCAAAGGGCACGGACCGCACGGGGAACCGCTCGCCCCACTGCCGTGCAGGGCCGAGATCGACATGCATGAAACCCGAGCGCGGGTAGAAACCGAAACCGAGGAACCCGACCTCGCGTGCTGCCGCCTCAAACGCCGCTGGATCATGGTTCGCCATGGCGATGTCGAACGCAGCGCCCTCCATGTGCTTCGACCGCGTCGCTCCGCCGACGGCACGGTTATGCTCTGGGCTGCGGTATGCCGAACGAACGATCAGCGGCTTGCCCAGCCGGTCGCGGAGCGCCTGCAGCTTGTCGAGAGCGAGCTCGTTGATCAGCAGCTTGCCCGTCCCGCGGCAGGCGATCTCGGCCGGGCTGAAGTTCGGCCAGCGCCAGGCACTCTCGGGCACGTCGCGCCAGTGGTCGTAGAAGGTGGTTGTCATGGGGATCCTCCAGAAACGAAGAACCCGCCTTGGAGGGCGGGTCACGGCAGGTTCATGAATGGGAAAGGCAGAGGCTATGGACCGCCGCCGAAGATCTTCAGCTTCAGCGCGATGCCGGCGAGAAGCGCCAGCATGACGCCGGTGGTGATCAGATGGACGGCTGTCTGCACGGCGGTGCGGCGGACGAAGCGGATGCAGTCGAGTAGCGAGCGGAGATCGCGGATGTCGAGGGCGGCATCCTTGCCGTCGATCCCGGCATCGGCCAGCGCGCGCTTCGCGCCTTCTTCGGCGGCCTGGGACAGGAAGGCCCGGAACTCGGCCTCCGACATCCTCAGGTCGCCCTTGTCGTTGCGCGGCGGTGTCATGACGAGACGATCCCCGCTTCCGACGGCAGCGTCGCCACCGTCCAGGGGCTGCTGTCGGCGGGGTTCAGATCCCAGCTCGAATAGACCGGCGATGGCAGGTCGGCCGAAGGCGTGCCAGGCGCCGCGTCATAGTCCACGCCGCCCATGCGCAGGAAGCCTGCGATGCCGGTCGGGCCGGCCGTGCCGAGCTGGGCCAGCTGCTTCACGTGCACGCCCGCGATCGTCGTGGCCCCGGCCGGACCGGTCGGACCCGCGAGCGAGAACGATAGCCGCTGGCCGGCGATGTCACTCGCGGCGCGGGTGGCAATGTCGCCATCCTTGATCGCGTCGATCCCGCCCGAGAAGGCATCGTAGGTACCCACCAGGTCCGGCGTGCGCCGCGCGAAACGCCGGCCAATGGTCGAGACGCCGTCGAGCACGGCGATGTGGGCGTAGTACCAAGTCGCGGGATTGTAGAAGTCGAAGAGATAAAGGTTGCGCCAGACGCAGCGGACGGGGCGGCCCTTGCCGCCGGTGTTGGCGGCGGTAGCGCTGCTGTGGAGCACGCCATCGACGTGGAACTGGATGGTGATGTCGGCGCCGACGGCGATCTTCACGTCGATCCAGTAGGTCTGGTTGGTGGCTGCGACGAAGGACGATGCCCCGTCCACGTTGGTGTCGCCCATGGCCATCGCGCGATACTTCTCGTCGTCCCGCTCGGTCCTGATCTGGCCGACCTGCCGGTTCGCGGCGTCGTAGAACTCGAGAAAGATGCCGTCCTGAGCGATGTAGTTCGCACTGACCGACGGCGCCCGGTAGCGGAACCCGATCCAGACATCGCCGGTGGGCTCCGCCCATGTAGCCGTGAAGGGCACGGACGAACTGTTGCTGGCGGTGATCTTGACGGCGTTGACGTCGTAGGCCGGATCAAAGCCTGCGGCGTCGGTGCTGATCAGCCCGGTCACTCCGGAGAGATCCGTGACCTGGTGGCCGAGATGGAGGATGTAACTCATGGGATCACCTCGATGTAGAGAGCGCTTGCGGCGGCGGTGAGACGCGCGTCCCCGCCGCGTTCGTGGAAGAGATCGGCCCGCGCCACGCTCAGCCGGGCGTCCGCCCCGAAGCCGATCCAGAGCGCGGCGTCGGCCGCCGCAAGCTGGACCGCGCCGCCGAGCTCGAGGAAGACGACGGTCTCGGGGACCGTCAGCCGAGCCTCTGCTCCGAACTCGGTCCAGAGGCTGGCCTCGGCGACCTTGATGCCGTCAGGCATGAAGAGCCGGATCGAGCGCGCGGCCCGAGCCTCATAGGTCGCGCTGCCCGCCACGCGACGCGCCTGCACCCGCACCTCGAAATGCTTCGTCCCGGTCGGCGCCGAAAGGATCGGTACGTCGTCCTTGGTGAGCGTGAAGCTGGTGGCGCTGCCCGCATCGATCACCGCCGCGGGCGGTTCGACCACCGCATCGGTGTCCGGATCGACCCAGCGGATCTCGAGCGCGTAGGTCACACCTGGCTCGGGCCCTATGTCGCCGTTGTCATAGGCATCGAACACGCTGCTGGTCTGGGTGAGCCGGTCGCGATGCGCCCATGTCAGGAGCACGGGACCGAGGTTCAGGACGTTGGGGTTCACGACCGAGACGCCGTTGCCGCGGAGGTCCCCCGGCGGCAGCGGCCGGATGGCGCGCGAGGCGAGCGTGACCTGATCCTCGGGCGCCTGGCTGAGCGGCAGCGTCCCGAACCCCGTCTCCGGCAGCATCCTGATTGCGACGGTCTCTCCCGCCGCGAAGCGCGCCTCGCTCGCGTTGGCAAGGAGCTGCCAGCAGATCACCGGCGTGCCGGCGGGATGGATCTGCGGGACGGTGTCGAGACACCCGCGTCCGACCGTCAGGGTCGTGGCGCTCACCCCGTCGATCCGGACGAGCTCGTCGCCGATCGCCGCGAGCGTGCCGATGGTCACGTCCGTGAGGCCCGTCCAGCTGACGACCGGCAGAACCCGCTCGGCCGGGTCGTCGGTCACATCCGCAGTCAGGAGCGCCGTAGGCACGAACTCGACACCCGCCTCGAGCGCGTAACCAGTGCCGCTGTCGGTCCAGACCTGCGCCGAGAGCGCATCGGCCGAGGGGCGCTCGCCGGCGGCGACCAGCGCGCCCGCGTCCGGATCCTCGTCGAGCAGCGCATCGGCCTGCGCGTGGCCCAGCTCCTGGACGAGCAGCCAGTACGGTGCCTCCGTCACCCAACGGCGTGCGAGCGGCTTCGGCGGGAGGATCAGCCGTCCCGGATCGCCGCTCTCGCCGCCGACAAGGGCCGTCTCACCGAGCCCGAAGACGTCCTCGGCGATGCGCAGCCGGACGCCGTTCGCGCGTCCGTCGCCGTGATCGATCTCGACGATGCGGACCGCGACGCCCTCAAGTCCGCGGCGGGGGCTCACGAGCCGGATCACATCGCCCGGATCGAGATCGGCGCCGACGCGGGTGACGGTGATCTCGCCCGAGAGGATCGGCGACGAGAGCGCGCGCAGATCGCGCTCGGCCACGCGCACGGCGAGCGACTCGTAACGGATCCCCGGATAATCGACCGTGGCGCTGACGACCTGACCGAGGTCCTGGACGAGTGCGGTGTCGGTGACGCTGACCGATCCGGTCTGGTCCGTCCTTGCGTCGGAGAACTTCACGGTGACCGAGTTCACCAGATCGGCGGCCTCCCGGCGGCCGAGCTCGCCCCAGTCGACGACGTTGGTCTCGTCGAAGATCGGCAGCGTCTCGGGATCGTAGTCGGCCCGGATGAGCTTCAGCTCCCAGCGGCCGGAGCGGCGATCGACGTAGAGATAGGCGTCGATATGCTTCAGGACGTCGGCGATGAAGTCCTCGATCGTCGATTCCTGCTGCCAGAGGAGCGAGAGACCGAACCCCTCGGCGAAAAGCGCATCGGCGGCGGTGGCGAAGCTCGGGCCGAAGTCGGTGAAGCCGTGGCCGAGACCCCAGTCGCGGTTCGTCAGGCACTCCCGGATGATATGGGCCGGATTCATGTCCGGGCCCTCGCCGAAGGCCGCGCGGAGCGAGGCGACGAGCACTTCGGGATCGCCCGCGGGCACGACCGGCACGCCATCGACGGGCGTATTGTCGATCTGGGAGGTCGCGCTCGTGTCGGAGAGCGCGATGTTGAAGGCGAAGACGTCGACTTCCGAGAGGCCCGCGAGCGTCGCCCTCGCGCTCTCGAGGCTCGAGGCCGGGCTCGGTTCGCCGTCGGTCACGAAGATCAGGATCCGCCGCTTGCCGCCCGCGCCATTGAAGAAGGCGCCCGCCTGGCTCACCGCCGCCCCGAAATCCGTCCCCCCGCTCACGGTGGTCGGCAGCGCGTCGACCCAGTCCTTGAGTTCGCCATAGGCCGCGGCATCGGCGTTGCGGCGCAGGATGGTGCCGGAGACGGTCGAGTTCCAGGTGACGATCTGGATGTCGTTCGGCTCCAGGGCGTTCGCACCGATCTCGGCGATGAGCCGCGACACGGCGGTCCGCTGGGCCGCCATCCGGCTGCCGGACATGGAGCCCGAGGTGTCCATGGCGATGTAGATCGCGGCATCTCCGATCCGGACCTCCGGCACGATCTGCGCCTTCTCCGGATACCACTGCGCGTTGCCGTCCTCCGCGCGCAGAATCCGGGTGAGCCGGACGGCCCATGGCTTCAGGTAGGGATTGAGGCCGAGATAGACTTGCCGCAAGACGAGCGAGCAGATGCCGCGATAGCCCGGCACGTTCGACCCCGCCTGCGCGGCCAGGTAGTCGTTCTGGCCCTGCGTGGTCCCGCCCATCAGGACGTCGATGTCGCCGACGATGCCGCCCTCGCGGCTCTCGCCGCCGAAGAGGTTCGGCTTGTTGATCCGGATACGCCCACCCGCGGCGCCGCCGCTGAGGCTCGGCAGGCTCGCGGCATCGGTGACCGTGACGGACTGTGCGGCGAAGGCCGTGGCGGCGGGCTCGACGAGCCAGGTCGTGGCGCCGGCGCCGCCGTCGTAGCTCACGGCCTGCACGGTCACCGTGCGGGTCGTGTTGTCGGTGCCGAGCTTCAGGTCATAGTTCGCGCCGAGGCGGATTCCTGCGAGCGTGCCCGGAAAGGTCACCTCGGCCACGCTGTCGCCGACGGCTGCGGCGGCGGCC
The DNA here is from genome assembly GCF_900113695.1 of Albimonas pacifica. Classification (GTDB taxonomy): domain Bacteria; phylum Pseudomonadota; class Alphaproteobacteria; order Rhodobacterales; family Rhodobacteraceae; genus Albimonas; species Albimonas pacifica. Next base: position 14,284 of record NZ_FOQH01000017.1, read on the forward strand.
GACATTGCCCCCACGATGCCGTAGCTTGCGAGCGCGCCGACGCCGGTGCCCGCGGCACTGGTCTGGCCGGTGCCGATCGACCAGGCGGTGCGGTCGTCGACCCGGATCTCGCGGATCGCATCGACTGGCCCGTGGCAGAGCGCGAGATGCGCCCCGAGGGAATACCTGTAGCCGACGGTCTGGGACTTGGAGCGACCTCCCATGTCAGTCCTCGCCAGTCATCCGAGCGGCGCGCTTCTCTGCTTCGGCGATCACGCGCAGCGCCATTGCGTCGCCCGTGGCGGCCAGCACCTCGGAGGGCAGCCCCTCAGCGAGGAAAGCCTGCCAGTCGAGCCCGTGGCGGCGGAACCAGGGACGCGCGCCCTGGAAGCAGAGCCGGGCCGCGCGGATGTCCTCGGCGCGGACGATGAGGGTCTCCCTCACTTCTTGCCCCCCTTCTTCCGGATCGGGTCGACCTTGAGATCGCCGGCCCAGACGACGTTCGGGCCGCGCAGCAGAACGGTGCCGAAGACCACCGGGATCGGCCGGCCTTCCTCGGCGGTCGGCAGGTCGAAGTCGTCGAGCCCCGCCGCCTTCGGCGCTTCCGTCGTCGGCTTCGGCGAAAGCGCATAGGAGATCGCCGTCAGCACGAGGCTGGCGACGATCTGGACGACGAAGTTCCAGACCATGGGCGGGGCTCGGGATATTGGGGCGGATCAGACGATGCTGGTGCCGCCGAAGGGATTGCGGCCGGGGATGTCGGGGAAACCCCCGAAGTTCAGGAGATTGCCGAACTTGGCGGCGCAGGTGTCACGGCGGAGATCGCAGCCGGGCGCCAGGTCGACGACGGCCAACACCTCCGGATCGTCGATCGCCGTCTCTAGTTCCGGCATGCGTCCCGCGAGCGTCAGCCGGTCTCCGATATGCCCCGTGATGAACCCGAGAAGGCCTGCGTGGCGCAGGACGCCGCCGCGGAACCAGCCGTCCGGCAGGAGCGCGGCCTCGGCCACGGTGATCTCGAGGCCGGAGCGCGCCGTCGCGGTTCCGCCCACGAAGAAGGTCTCGATGTCCAGGCGGCAGCCGCGGGAATAGAGCGCGTGGCGGCAGAGCCGCTGGTACTTCGCCCGCACGCCCTCCCGCCGCATCGAGGTGAAGAGCGATTCCGCCCGGAGCGTGATGCGCCGTCCCTCGACCCGGGCCGAGACGATGCGACCTTTCCAGTGCGCGACCACCTCGGCCGGGACCTGTTCGTGGCCGCGGAAAATGGTGAGCGTCGTCACCGACCGGCCCCGGGGTCCGAGATAGCGGCGCGCGAATGAATCGGAGAGCGGGAAAGTGACCGACAGGTCCACCCGACGGGGGTCGCTGCTCTGGACGACGGAGCCGTGGCTGACCGCCGAGGGCTCCCATATCAGATCCTCGGTCTCGTCGCCGATGGCGCCCGCCGGCGATGTCCAGACGCTCCCGCGGCTGGTGAAACGCCAGGCGGCAGCCCCTTCCGCGAAGAGGTAGAGAAAATACGGCCGCCCCTCTGCGGTCGATGTCTCGGCAAGATCGTAGGTCATGTGGGCGTCTCGATCAGCGGCAGCGCCAGTTCGGTCCGGTTCGGCCCGTGCGTGAGTTCGATCCGGTCAGCGTCCGAGCGGACCTTCAGGAGGAGGTGGATCGGCGTGCCGAGGGCTACGCCCTTGCCGGGCGCGACGATAGAGAGCCGGAGCCCGAGAGCGTCCCATGCGGCGGCGGTGATCTCGCGGAAGACCGGCCCGGTCGGGTGGTCGATCATCAGGTGTCGGCCAAACCACACCGAGGGATCGGCGAACGGCGCGACGATGATGGACGTCGCACCGGCGGTGACAGCGGCCTGCAGAACCAGTTCCCGGCCCCAGGTGGGCAGCCAGAAGGCGCGCTGGCGACCGCGCAGGGACAGCAACCAGCGCCTGCGGGTCAGCCGCCCGGGCCCCCGATCGATGAGCGTGATGGTCGACCGGCGCTGGACATGGGAGAGGACGGGTTCAAGCACGATGGGCCCGTAGCCGTTGTCGATGGCTTCCACGGTCTGGCCGAGCGTCTCTGCGAGCGGCTGGCGCAGGACGGCCGGATCGGTCAGCACGTCGAGCCCCTGGTGCTGGGGATAGGGGCTGGCAGCAGCGCTGCTGTCGCTGAGCCGGAGCGTAAAGCTCGCTGTGACCGTCCCGAGCCCTTGGCGGCGGCGGTCGATCTCGACGGGCCGCGCGAGGAAAGCGGTTCCGACCGGGGCCACGATGGCATGTACGAGACTGACCCGAGCGGCAGCGCTAAGCTCCAACCGGTCGGGCAGCACGGCGGCAATCTCGATCAGATGCGCTCCGCCGCCATTGCCAGCGATGATGGCCAGTGCAGCGCCGTCGAAAGCGCCATCCGTCGCGTCGACGACGACCGTCATGTCAGTCTCATCGACCGGTGCCGTTGCCGGGCGTGCCAGATGCCAGAGCGGCAGGATCCAGTCGTCGAGCGGTCGGGCCCGGCCGAGTTCGGAAGCTTCAGCAAGCCCTGAGGCATCGAGAAGATGCGAGAGGGTCAGCGTGGACCGTGGACTTGTGCGAAGCGCGATGCGCTGTTCGGCTGCCTCGGTGACCAGGACATCCGTCGACCATTCGAGCACTTCCGTGACCGGTGTTTGTACCGGGAAGGGCCAGAGCCGCTCAGGCATCCAGACCTCCCCGGTTGCGCCGGATCACGTTGACGATCAGCCGCTCGCCTGCGGGCGTCGCGAGGTAGTCCCCGACGATGGCGGGATCGAGCACGTTGACGATGCGGGTGGCGGACTGTGGTGCCGGGCCACTGCTGTTCGCCTCGACGCCAAGCCGCCCGCCCGGACCGCGCCGCAGGGGCAGGATCGCCTCCGGTCCAGCCTCGCCCATGAGCCCGATCCCCCGCGCGAAGGGAAACACCGTCGGTCGGTTGACAACGCCACCCCGGGCGAAGGCCGTGATCTCACCGGCCTGCGCGAAGGCCCCGCCCCTGGCAAAGCCGCCGATCCCGAAGAGCCCGCCGATGGCGCTCCCGATCCAGCCGAAGAGGCCGCCACCGCCCCCGGTGCCTGCGCCGGAGAAGGCGCGGAAGAGCGCGTCCTCGATCGGCTTGAAGGCCTGGTCGATCAGGCGGTTCGCGAGATTGCGCGCGATGCCGGCCACGGCGCCAGCGAAGGTCTGCCAGCTGAGCTCGCCCGACTTCAGCGCCTCCTTGATCGGGCCGGTGATGTCTTCGGCCAGTCCCTTCGCGATCTCATGCGTGCGTTCCACCGCCGTCCGCGCCGCGTCCCAGGACTGGCGCGCGACATCGGCCGCCGTCTGCATGGCGCCGCCCGCGCGCCCGGCCGCCTCGGCGGTCTCGTCGAGCGCAGCGGCCGGTCCTGTACCGTCCTCGCCGGAAAGCGCGGCATCGAAGCGCTCTGCAGCGACCGTCGCGCCATCGAGCGCCGTCTCGGCCTCCGTTCCAGTGTTGCTGACCGCGGCGCGAAGGGCGTCGAGCGCGGCCAGCGGCTGGAGCGCGCCGTCGGCCAGCGTGGCGGCCGTCTGACGCCAGGCCTCGGCCGAGGCCGCGGCATCGGTGGCGGCTGCCGTCAGTCCGAGATCAGGCACGGCGAGCGGGTTGTCGGCGAAGGCAGAGGCGAAGGCATCGCGCGCGGCCGTTGCGGCCTCGGTGGCCGCACCGGCGAAGCGGTTCTCGAGGCGGCCGAGATCGAGTTCCGCGATGACCCCGATCCGGCGCTCGACGCCGAGCGCTTCCAGTCCGGCATTCACACCCTCGATGAAACCGTTGATCCGGGTGACGACGCCGTTCAGCATCGCCTCGACGCCCTCGATCAGACTGTTCGCGGCCTGGAACGCCAGATCGCCTATGGCGGCTGGGAGCAAAGACCATACGGCCCTGATCGCCTCGAAGGCGCCCTCGAAGCTGTTCACGGCGGCATTGGCGAAGCCCACCACGGCCTCGATCGCGCCCTGCATGGCGGATGCCGCGGAGGCCTGAATGTCCGCAAAGGCTGCCATGGCCGAGGCTCCGACACTCGCTGCCCCCATGCCGATCCGGTCCCAGACCTCGCTTGCGAGATCGCCCAGAAGCGCCATCGCGTTGCCGAACCCGCCCGCGCCCGAGACGAGGCGCGTAAACTGGTAGATCAGCTCGCCCGCGCCGACGATCAGCGCGCCGATGCCGGTGCGGATCAGTGCGCCGCGCAGGACGACCAGCGCTGTGGCGAGGCCGCGCACTGAGAGCGCCGCAGCGGCGAGACCTGCAACCCAGCGGCCAGCCAGGAAGGCTGCGAAGGTGGCAGCATAGGTCGTCAGGCGGCCGATGTTGTCGAAGAGGCCGCGGATCGCGATGCCAAGCGGCCCGGTGCGGCTGGCCACCGCCGCCATGGCGTTGGCGACGGCTTCCAGCGCAGGCGCTGCGGCGACTGCGAGCTGGTTCGACAACCCGCGCCAGATCAGCCCGAGCCGGGAGATCGCGTCGTTCGTGCGCTCGATCTGGTCCGCGTCCTGCTCGGACACCACGACGCCGAAGGCGCGCACGTCCTCGGTCGCCTGGCGGAGCGTCGCGGTGTCGATCCGCGACATGGCAATGGAGCCTTCCTCGCCGAAAAGCTGTCCCGCGACCGCCGCACGTTCGGCAACCGGCACGAAGCTCTCGATGGCGGCGTTGATGGCGCCCACCCGCTGGTCCAGTGGCAGGGCAATCAGGTCGTTGGCGGAAAGCCCGAGCCGGTCCAGCGCATCGGCGGCGGGACCGGTCCCGGCGGCGGCCTGGCTGAGACGGCGCGTCAGATCCTTGGTCGCCTGCTCGATGCCGGACATCGACACGCCCGCCAGTTCGCCCGCGCGCTCCAGCGTCTGGATCGAGGCGACGGTAGTCCCGAGGGACTGGGCGAGCTTGGCCTGCGCATCCACCGTCTGAAGCCCGGAGCGGATCATCGCCACACCAGCGGCGGCGGCAGCTGCCACGGCGGCAGCGGCGGCCACGCGCACCCGGCGCGAGAAAGCAGCGAGCCGGGCGTTCGCCGCCTCCATCTCCCGGCTCAGCCGGCCGAAGCCGCGCGCACCAGCCTCGCCGACACCTTCCAGTTCGGCGCGCACCTGCCGTCCGCCCACGGCGGCGAGGCGGACAGAAACGCGCTTCTCAGCCATTGGAATGATCCATCTGTTCGTTGAGCTTGGCGACCATCACCGCCTCGATGACGGGCAGCAGTTCGGCCATGGCGAGCGGCGGCACGCCGAGGGCGTCGCCGAGGGCGAGCGCAGCACTCAGATCCCAGCCGATGACGGCGCCGGGCAGGACACGCAGCTGGCCGCCAAGGCGGCCGACCAGGTCCCAGACCTGCCAACCCTCCGGCGTTTCCGGACGGTTCAGCCGCGCCGGGCAGTCCGGGCAGGCTTGCGCACAGGCTTGGCAGTAGCGCTCGCCCCCGCCGAAGGACCAGTCGGCGAGAGCGCGGAGGCGTTTTTTTCCTGTTCCAGCAGCAGGCCCTTGGAGACGTAGGTCAGCTGGAAGGCCTCGAAGATCGGCCAGACATCGAGCAGCGCATCGATGGCCTCGGGGCTCGGCTCGATGGGCTTGCCGTCCGCATCGCCGATGCCTTCCCAGGCGAGCACCGCCCGCCGCGCGAGAGCCTTGGCGAAGGCGACGGCGCGCTCCTCGTCAGAGGCCTCCTCGGGAACTGCCTCGATGGCTGGGTCGCTGCGCGTCGCCACCATCAGCGCGGTGGTCAGCGGGCGCAGCTGCACGCGGACGCCGGTAGCGAGATCGTGCCAGCGCGGAGCGTTGGTCAGGTCGAGAGCGAGCATCAGTACACCTCTATGTCGTTGATCAGGGTTGCGGTGCACATCCGGCCGACCACGCTGTCGCGCGCCGCTTGCCAGTCGAACGTCGCCTGTACGCCCTGCGGCCCGGAGATCTCGATCCGCGGGCGCGGCAGGTAGACGGCGTGCACCGTGAAGGTGAAGCTCTCGCCCGAGGGCAGGACGTAGGCGAACTCCATCTCGCAGGCCTCGCCATTGATCGCCTGCGTCACCAGCGTCTGGTCGGCGAAGCGCACCTCGATCCGGCCCGTCAGCGCCGCGATGGATGGGTCGGCGCCGTCGATGCGCCCGTCCGAGCGGATCGTCTCGATCCGGTCGAGGTTGTTGGCATAGGTGATCTCGGCCGAGACGATGTTGCCAAGGGGCTGGCCGTTGCGCGTGATCGCCCCGTTGAAATGCCCGAAGCGCTGGAGAGCGATCTCGGCCAGCGTGCCAGCGGCAGAAGTCGTGGCGATGGCCTCGCCTTGGGCCACGAGGCTCGCGGCCGCGGTAAGAAGGCCTGAACGCTGCATCTGCCATGACAGTGTGTCGAGCATGCATCCCGAATACATCGCGAAGCGCGGCACCTCGGGCATGCCAGTCTCGATAGACATCGAGGGTAGCACCCAGCTGCCCGAGCGGAACTCGTGGCTGTAGGGCGCAGCGGTGCCAGTGGTGATCGGCTGGCCGAAGGCCGCCTTCAGCCAGAAGCCGAAGGCCTCCGCATCTATCGGCACGACGACATTGCCGTCGGCCGTCAGCGCGTCCTTGATCGGCGCCAGCGGATCGCGGCCGTAACCGAGCAGCTCGCTGTTCAGGAGCGGCTGCTCCGCCCCCAGCGTCGCGCTGGCGAACGGCATCCGCGTGAAGCCGCTGGCAGGTGGCGCTCCATAGGTCGTCTCGAACGCAAGCGCCATCTGCGCCCGCGCCCCCTGGGCTCGTGCCATGGTAGTCTCCTCGGGTTGTCGGGATCAGCCGAGCGGATCGGCCGTGGAATAGTGCAGGATCACCGGGATCATGGCGGCCTTCAGGCTGGCTGCGCCCTCGACCGGCAGATCGACCGAGCGCGGGGCTTCCGCTTCGACCCAATCGCAGAGCCCGCCCAGTGTGCGGTCGGCGGCCAGTGCGGTGCCGATGCTGGCGGTCAGCGTGTCGAAAGCGGTGTCACGGTCGGCGCCTTGGACCATCGCCTCGATCTCGGCGCGGTGCTGGTAGTGGTAGGCGAGCGGCGAGAGCGTCACCTCGGGCTCTCCCGGCTCACCGTCGCGCAGGATCAGGAGCCCTTCTGCCGGCACGCGTTCGGGCAACACCTCGCCGCGCAGGGCGGTGGCGGGCAGCGCCGAGAGCCGCGCATGCAGCGCGGCGAGGATGGTTTCGCGAGTTGTCATCGATCGGCCGGGTTGGAAATTGCATCGAGAACCGGACAGTCTGGAACGTCGGCGCCCGAACACCTGGATGCGGTTGCCGCGAGGACGGCTTCGATCCGCCTCAGATCCGCGATCCTGGCGCGAACGTCGGCAAGGTGGCGCTCGGTCCGGTCCCTGACCTCGGCGCAGGTCGGCGCAGCGCCGTCCTCCAGCCCTATGAGGCCCCGGATATCCTCCATCGGGAACCCGAGTTCCCGGGCGCGGAGGATGAAGCGCAGGCGCCGGACATGGATCGCCGAATAGATGCGGTATCCGGCGCCGGTCCGTGGCGGGTCGGGCAGAAGGCCGGTCTTTTCGTAATAGCGGATCGTCTCGATGTTGCAGCCGGTCGCTCGGGCCAGGTCGCCGCGCGTGAAGCCGCTCTCGCGCTCGTGATCGGTCATGGGCAGATTCCCTCTTGAGCCTGTAGTTGCTACAGACCTTACACCCATCGTCAATCGCAGACGAGAGGTGCACGATATGGCGCTGACAGACGACAGAACGGATAGTGCGGGCGCGGATCGCCCGGCCCGCAGGGGCTGGCTGGCGGCGGGCGGGGTGCTGGGCGCAATCCTTGCCTCGGCCTGCTGCATCGGGCCGCTGGTGCTGCTGACGCTGGGCATCTCCGGCGCCTGGATCGGCAACCTGACCGCGCTGGAACCCTACAAGCCCATCTTCGCCGTGATCGCGTTCGGCTTCATCGGCGCGGGCTTCCGGCAGGTCTATTTCCGAAAACCGGTGGTCTGCGAGCCCGGCTCCTACTGCGCAAGCCCCGCCTCGACGCGGATCACCAAGGCCGCTCTCTGGGCCGCCCTCATCCTCGTTCTTGCCGCGCTCACCATCGGCTGGTGGGCCCCGCTTCTCTACTGACCCGAAAGGAAACGGCCATGAAGAAGTTCCTCGCTGCCGCCTTGTTCGGTGCGCTCTCCGGTCTGACCGCTGTTGCGCCGATCACGGCCGCTCCTGCCACGGCGCAGACCGTCGCCGCCGAGCAGATTGTCGTTTTCGCGGTCGACAACATGACTTGCGCTCTCTGCCCGATCACCGTGAAGCGCGCCATGGAGGGCGTCGCGGGCGTCCGCAGCGTCGAGATCGACTTCAACGCCCGCACCGCCACGGTGATCTTCGATCCCGCCGCGACCAGCGCCGAGGTAATCGCGACCGCTTCGGCCAACGCGGGCTACCCGGCGCGCGTTTCGGGCTGAACCGATACCTGCTCAAGAAGATGGATGACAGGATGAAAGACGACTGCTGCGCGCCCCTGCGCGACTTCGATCTCGCCGTGATCGGCGCTGGGTCGGCCGGGTTCTCGGCCGCGATCACCGCCGCCGACGGGGGCAAGCGCGTGGCCCTGATCGGCCATGGCACCATCGGCGGCACCTGCGTGAACGTCGGCTGCGTGCCCTCGAAGACGATGATACGTGCTGCAGAGGCGCTGCATAGCGCCCGCGCGGCATCCCGGTTCCCGGGGCTGAGGGGGGAGGCGCAGGTTGCCGATTGGTCGGCTCTGGTCGCGGCCAAGGACGATCTTGTCGCGACGCTGCGGCAGAAGAAATACGCAGACCTGCTGCCGGGCTATGACAGCGTGACCTATATCGACGAGGGTCCGGCGCGGCTCGTCGAGGGCGGGGTCGAGGTTGGTGGGCGCAGGATCACGGCGCCCAGGATCATTGTCGCCACCGGCGGGCGGCCCGCCGTGCCGGCCATTGCCGGAATCGACGCGATACCGACGCTCGACAGCACTCGGTTGCTCGACCTGGAGCTCCTTCCCGAAAGCGTGATCTTCCTCGGCGGCGGCTATATCGGCGTGGAGCTTGCGCAGATGATGGCGCGGTTGGGGGTGCGCGTCACCATCCTGTGCCGTTCGCGCCTCCTGCCGCAGGCCGAACCGGAGGTGTCCGAAGCCCTTGCCGGGATCCTGCGCGCCGAGGGTGTCACGATTCTCGATCGCGTGACCTATGGCGCCGCGCGGCGCGACGGGGACGGCGGGGTGCTGAGCGTGACGCAGGACGGGGCCGCCCGCGACCTGCGGGCCGACCACCTCGTCCTGACGACGGGGCGGGTGCCCAACACCGAGGGGCTGGATCTGGCCGGGATGGGCATCGAGACCGACCGTCGCGGGTCCATCGTCGTCGGACCTGACATGGCTACCACGCGGCCCGGCGTTTATGCCGCCGGCGACGTCACCGACCGCGACCAGTTCGTCTATATGGCCGCCTATGGAGCGAAAATCGCGGTGATGAATGCGCTCGGGCTGGGATCGATGCGTTACGACAACGCCGCGATGCCCTGGGTGGTGTTCACCGACCCGCAAGTGGCGGGGGTGGGCCTGACCGAGGCGCAGGCCCGCGCGGCGGGCCACGAGGTCAAGACCAGCGTGCTTGCGCTCGAGAACGTGCCCCGCGCGCTTGCCGCCCGCGATACGCGGGGTCTGATCAAGTTGGTTGCGGATGCCGGGACCGACCGCTTGCTGGGCGGCGTGATCCTGGCACCGGAGGGGGCCGACAGCATCCAGACGCTGGTGATGGCGCTGAAGGCCGGCATGACGACCCGGGCGCTCGGCGAGACGATCTTCCCCTACCTCACCACGGTCGAGGGCCTGAAACTCGCCGCGCAGACCTTCGACATGGACGTGGCAAAGCTGTCGTGCTGCGCCGGGTGAGGCGAGCCGTCGATCTCGGACATGCCGGGGCACAAGACGCGCCGAGGTGATCACCACTTCCCCTCCGCCCAATTCGCCACGATCAGCCCCGGCACGATGTCCAACGCCCGGTCTGCATCCCGCGCCAAGTCCAGCCGCTTCGGCAGCTTCACCTGCGGTACCAGCAGGAAGATCGGCGCGGTGAGCTTTCCGCGCCCGGTCTTCGAGCGCGACACCACTGCCTGGCCCTTCGTGTTCAGCCGTCCTTCTGCCACCAGCAGGCTCGGACCCGTCCGGCGATAGACGAAGCGCAGGCGCAGGCCACGGCGGCGCTCCCATTCGCCGGGCGTGATCCGGCCACCGCGCAGTGACCTGCCTGCGGCTGGCAGCGGAATCGCCAGCCAGAACCCATTCTTCGAGCGGATCAGCGGGCCGGTGTCATGCGCGCCGACGATGACCGGGGCCTTCGACCAGACCAGCGCCGCGGCTTCCAGGCTTTCGCCCGACTTCGGAAAGTTCTGGCTTCGGATCGAGTTGGCAAGCCGGGGCCCAAGCCCCGCGCCGGTGATCTGCAGCCGCCAGGCGGCCTTCAGCCCGGTCCCGGCCTCGCGCATGGCGGCCGTGACGGCGCGTTCGCCCGCGGCGACCTCGGCCGCCATCATCGCGACGATGTCTGGATCGATGTCGAGCTTCAGCTTCATCACGGTCACGCTGGGCGCAGATCGACGGTCCAGACCAGCCGCTCGCGATCACGGACGGGCTCGCCCTGGATGAGGAATGCCTCGCCGTCGATTTCGATGCGGTCGCCGGGGCGCGGCGATTGCACCTCCGCCGCGCGCAGGTCTATGCGGGTGGTTTCCGACCAGAGCCGCGCGTCGCCGAAGTCGGTAACCGCGTCAGCGCGCCGGGCGACGGCACGCACCAGCAAGGGCGCGCCGCCGTCGGAGGTGTAGACCGCGTCTCGCCCGATGTTGGGATCCGCGAACAGCGCATCAACGACGGAGGCAAACGCGGTCATCAGAAGCTCGCGTTCAGGCGTACACGGCCGATCAGGTCACCCGCGCCGCCAGCAACAGCTTCGGTCGCCACACCGATGAGCGTGTTCGCTGTGGCGGTCTTGGTGGCTTCCTTATTGGTGTTGTCCCAATAGACCTTGTCGCCGGTGGACCAGGCCTGACTTGCGACCTTCTTCAGGTCGAAGATGCCGACAAGGGCTGTTTCGACTGTTTCGGCATTGGCGGCATCCCCTGCGGCCACGCCGAAGATGGAGCCAACGAGCAGGCCATCGCCCGAGGCGACGGCATAGGGGGCGGTCAGGGTGATGGTGTTGCCGGGCTGGACGAAGTTTTTCATGGGGAGGATCCTTTTGGAACGACGAAGGGCGGCCCATCAGGACCGCCCGCGTTTCAGTGTTCAGGATGGGTGCGTTACGCGCCCGGGTTCTTGTAGAGGCCGCGCCAGTCGATGGCCTTCGCGCCGAAGTCGAGGCGGCACTTGATCTCGACGCCGTCGACGTCGAAGCCGTTGCGCGTCTCGATGTAGGCGCCCTGCTGGCCCTCGAGATAGGCGTACTCGATGGTGTCGATCTGGTTCGGGCTGGCCGCCAGGTACCAGGCGGTCTCGCTGGCAGCGTCGAGGCGCGGCTCGCTGATCGGCGCGAGCGTGCGGATCGACTGCGGCACGACGCTGGACGTCGCGGCTGGCACGAGGTTCTGGGCGACAAGCTGCTCGGCCTTCAGTTCCAGCGAGGCGGGCACGATCAGGAAGGCGGGGCGGACGTTCAGCACCGTCTTCTTGTCGAGACCGGTCTGCTTGGCCATGGCGGCGCGCGCCGCGCCGACGCTGCTCACATCGAGCGCCGCACCGGTGCCCGCGAGGTTCTTGTGGGTGGTGTGGAACAGCGCGTTGCCGTCGGCCATCGCCGGGTTGGCGGTGATGATGCCCCAGACCACGTCCGACTCCAGCTGCGCGATGGAGTTGCCGTACATGGCCGGGATGCGGGTGAAGGCGTCGAGATCGTCGTTGATCAGCGTCTGACGGGTGATCGCGACCACCCGGCCATAGGTCTTGACCTTGTAGCTCTCCTTGCTCTCGCCCAGCGTGCCGCGCTTGAACTCGCCGCTTTCGCCGACCTCGAGCAGTTGCGGCGCCTCGCCGAGCTGGACCCGGTGCATGGCCTTGAAGTCGGTGGCGAGCACCTGGCGGCAGAACAGCATGAAGGTGCGGGGATAGGCCTCGTAGGCCTGCCGGAGGGTCTTGTTGGTGACCGCCGACAGGATCTCGGGGAAGTCCGAGGTCGAGTGCAGCGCCCGCGTCGCCACCTCGTCGCGCGACAGGCCGCGCGTGTTGACCCCGGCATTGCCGAGGCTTTCGCGGGCCAGTTCCAGCAGCGTCATGCCGCGATACTGGCGGGCGGCGTCCTCCAGCTGGAACAGCGTCGGGCTGTAGCGGTGCAGCAGCGCGTTCGCCACTGCATCGCGCCGGGTGATGCGCTCGTCCCGGCCGCCAAGCGGAACGGAGACGTGCGGGAAGGTCCGGGTCTCGTCAGATTTCGCGGCGACCTGATCGAGGATCAGGCGGCGGGACTCGTCGACGCTGACGCCGCGCTTCACCAGGTCCTCGGCGAAGCCGCGTTCCAGGTTCAGCCGCCCGGCCAGATCGTAGATGGTGGAGACGCGATCGCGCTCGGCTTCGCGGGCGCGGGTGGCGACCGCCTCGGTGTCGGGCGCGGGAGTTGCCTGCGGCTTCGGCTGGCTGCGCGTCTCGCTGGCCGCGACCTTCGGGTCGGGCGCAGCCGGTTTCGGCTCGGTCATGGTGGTGTCCTCGGTTTCGACCGGCTCGGTCGGCTGGGTGGTGGCGGGGGTCGCGGCGTCGAGCGCCGGGGTTTCGGTCTTATCCGTCATCGGGATCGGTCCTTTCGTGGTGGAAGGGGCGTCCCGGCGGTGGAGGACGCAGTCGTGAAGGGGATGCTGGGCGCGGAAGCCCGCGGCGGGGTCAGCCCCTACCGCGACGGCGGAGACCTCGAACGGGGTCCAGTCCACCGCGCGCCAGAGTTCGCGGGCGGCCTCGGGTTTCGAGACCTCGAAGCGGTGGACCTGGTAACCGATCGAGACCGCACGGATGTGCCCGGCCTGGATGTCGCGCCAGATCGGGTCGACATCGGCGCGCTCGCTGATCCGCACGAGCGCGATGCCGCGGCCGTTCTCGATCCGGGCCGAGCCCGGCACGACCGAGCCGATCACCGCGTCGAGCGTGTCGAGCTCGTGCACCTTCAGGAACGGCGCCCCCGCGTTCAGCCGGTCGAGCCGAACATGGGACGGGTCGAGGCTGAGCTCCTCGTCATAGGGCTCGCCGAAGAAGGTCGCGCGGCGGACGCGCGCGCCTGCCGACCAGACCACCTCGACGGTGCGGCTGTCGGCGTCGGCCGTGTTCGGCGCAAGCTCCGCCGACCGGCGCATGGCCGGCAGTTCGATCATCGTGTCCATGGGGTCAGTCCTGTTGGTCGGCCTGTGCCGGATCGGTTTCATCCGCTTCGGCGGTGGTGTCGTCGTCGGCCGGATCGGTTGCCGGATCGCTCGTCTGCGCGCTGCCGGTCTTGGTGACGCGGCGCGGGTCGCTGTCGAGCACCAGCCCCAGCGCGTCGAGCTTGGCGTTGGTCGCGGCGATCTCGGCCAGTACGGCGTCGGGGTTGCGGCCCTGCCGGGCGATCACCTCGGCCAGCGTCATGGTGCCGGACCGGATCGACAGCAGGTTCGCCATTGCGTCCTTCTGCGGATCGACCGCCTCGAACTTCGGCGGCGACCATTCCACCGGCACGGTCGGCGACGGGATCAGCCCCGCCGCCCACGCGGCCTCGGTGAACCAGCGCCAGACCGGCGCGCAGAACATCGGGATGAACAGCTGCCATTGCACGGCGTCGATCTGGCGGCGGAACTCCACCAGCCCCGCCCGGATCGAGGAATAGTTCACCTGGCTGAGATCGCCGGTCAGCAGCTCGTAGGGCACCCGGAACCCTGCCGAGATCGTGTGCAGGCTCGCCCGCTTGTATTCACCGTAGCCGCCGGTCGCCGAGGGCTGGTTGAAGCGGATGTCCTTGCCGCCGCGGGCATAGGCGATCAGCCCCGGCTCGAACTGCTCGACCCGGTTACCGTCGGCGTCGACCACGGATGGCGCGATGCCCTGCTGCGCCTCGTCGTCGCCGAACACGATGGCGGTGACGCAGGCCTCGGTCTTCTTGCGGACCAGCTCGGCCACCTCGTAATCGTCGAGATCGCGCAAGCTGCGGATCACCGGCGCGCCCCATGGAACGCCGCGCGCCTGCGTGCGCTGCTTCTCGTAGACATGGGCGATCTCGGTCGCCGGGACCGGGCGGCTCTGCAGGCCGTTCTGCAAGGCCCCGTAGGCGTCGCCCGGATGCTCGGCATGGAGCCAGTATGCCCGGCGTTTGCCGACCGGGTCGAACTCGATCCCCTGCACCAGCCGCCCCGCGCCGAGGGCGCCGGATTTCGTGGCGTCGAGGAAGTCGGCTTCCAGCACCTGCAATTGCAGCGGCACAGGCAGGCCGTCGCTAGCGCGACGCAGACGGCGGCGCACCAGCACCTCGCCCGCCTCGACCATCTCGCGGCAGATCAGCGTCTGCAGGCCGTAGAAGTCGAGCTGGCCGTCGGCGTCGCACTCCGCCGTCCAGCGTTCGAAGAGCGCATCGACCTTGCGGTCCAGCGTGTCGTCGCCGCTGGCGGCGCGCGGCATGATCCCTGCGCCGATGATGTTGTTGACCAGCACCGCTACGGCCTTGGCCGCATGCGGGTTGTTGCGCACCAGATCGCGCATCCGGTCGCGCAAGAGCGCCCCGGCGACGCCGATCTCGGTGTCGGCCGAGGATCCCGGCGCGCGCCAGCCTTCCGTCCGCCGCCCGCGCGCCGCGCCGTCGTAACCGCGCGTCAGGATCTCGAAGGCCTGACGCGCCAGCACGCGGCGGGCCGCCATGCGCGGCGCCACAGTTGCGATGGCGTGGTCGAACCAGGTCGCCGACATCAGCGATCCCCGCGGCTAAAGCTTGCGAGCCCGGCCACCGGCAGCGGACGGCCCACGCCCGCGATGGCGCGCTCGATGGTGCGGATGCGCGCCAGCAGATCCTCGGCCGAGCCATAGTCCACCGATTTGCCGTCATAGCTGACCCGGGTCGTGCCGCTGGCATAGGCCCGGCGCAGCGCCGACAGCTCGGTTTCCGTCCAGTCGGTCATCAGAACCATCCTCCGCGCCGTCCGAGCCAGTCGGAGCGGCGTTTGCCCTGCGGGGCCTGTCCCGGCCGGTTGATCTGCCCGGCGGGATCGGTGTCGGTGGGCGCCGCCCCGAGCTGATCCTCGAGGTCGCGCCATTTTTCGTCGGGCCAGCGGTCCGCGCCCGCGATCCAGGCGGCGGCGCGGGCATAGACCCGGCAATCCAGCGCCTCGTTCCGCTCGCGCAGCTTCTGCCATTCCAGCCGGGCGAAGCCGCGCTTGGTGCGCACCGTCACCAGTTGCTCGGCCACGAACTGCTTCAGCCATTCGTTCTCGACCCAGTGCGGCAGATGCACCGACCCGGGCGGGAACGCCGCCCCGTCGGCCATCTCCTCCTCGGTCGGGCGCGCCAGCCGCAGGAAGCGGTAGGTCTCCGCCTTGAAGGTCGACACCGCGACGGTCCAGAGCCGCGCCCCGCGCCGCAGCCGTTTGCCGCCCTCGGTCGCGTCAACAAAGGTCGGGCCGGAGACCGGGCTCGAGCGGTTGAACCCCTCGACACCCTTCACGGGCGACACTTGCGCGAACCCCTGCGCCCGCGACCAGGAATAGACCGCCGGGGCCTCGTAGCCCGTGTCGATGGCGAGCCGCGCGATCCGAAGATGCGCGCCGCGCTCATGCGGCCAGGATCGGTCGAGCAGCGCGGTCAGCTCCGACCACGCGTCATGCCGGTCCGGCCCGCCCTCGATCACGACGTGATCGACGAGCCAGCTTTCCAGACCGCGGCCCCAGGCCCAGACATCGACCTCGATCCGGTCCTTCTGCACGTCGGCCCCGGCGGTCAGGAACAGCCCGCCCGCGGGCACCGTGCCGGATGTCCAGCGCTCGCGCCGGTCGTAGAGCCGCTGCCAGTCGGGGGCTTCGCCGGTCTCGTCCCAGGTTTCGCCGAGGATCGTGTTCCGAAATGCCTTGATCGCCTCGTCCGACCCCTGCGCCGCGTCCCAGGCCCGCACGATCCGCTCCCAGCTCAGCCAGCCGATCGGCGAATAGAGCGCCGAGAGGTGATACCCGACCGTGGTTGGATCGGCGGCCGTGGCGGTCGCCCGCCATTCGCCAACCTCCAGCATCGCCGTCTTGTGGTGTTCCGCGATTGCCGCGTCGCAGCCCTCGCAGTGATATTCCGCCGTCTCCGGCTTGCCCTTCTGCCAGCGCAGGCGGTCGAACTTCAGCCACTGCATCGCGCCGCAATGCGGGCACGGCACGAAAAACCGGCGCTGGTCGCTGGCCTCGTACTCGCGCTCGATCCGGCTCAGCCCCCGGATGGTGGGCGTCGAGACCAGCAGCACCTTGCGCCGATGGGCGAAGGTCAGCGACCGGGCTTCCGCCAGCGTCACCGGATCGCCTTCCTCGTCGGCCGAGGCCGGATAGGCGTCGACCTCGTCAAGGAAGATGTACCGCGCGGGCGTGGAGCGAAGCCCGACCGCCGAGTTGGCCCCGGTCATGATCAGGATGCCGCCCGCGAACTCCTTCGACAGCATGGTGTTGCCCGCGTCGCGGGACCGGGCCGGTTTGACCCGCTCCCGCAGTTCCGGGCTCTCGTCGATCAGCGGGTCGATCCGCTGCCTCGAGTTCCGCTTGGCCAGTTCCACCGTCGGCTGGACCGCCAGCATCGGCCCCGGCGCCTGGTGGATGGCGAACCCGATCCAGTTGTTGCCAGCCTCCGTCGCGCCGACCTGCGCCGCTTTCATGAAGACGATCCGCTGCGTCGGATCGCCGGGCGACAGCCGGTCCATGATCTCGCGCATGTAGGGCGTGCGCACCGTGCGATAGCGCCCCGGCTCGGCCGAGGCGCGGCCCGACAGCATCCGGTGGAGGTCCGCCCATTCCGAGACGGTCAGGTCCGGGTCGGGCCGCAGCCCATTGCCCCAGGCGCGAAGGATCTCGCCCACGCCGTCGAAATCGGTCAGGCCATCATCATCACCGGAAGTCGGGCCGGACCTCGGCAAGCTCGTCGAGGTGGGCGCGTACATGTCTCTCCAGCACTTTCTGCATCGCGGCTGGCTCCATGGCGATCTGCTGACCCGTCGCGTCGCTGGATGCCGCCGACAGCTCAGCCGCCATCAGCGCCGCCGCGCGCGCGGGCCAGTTCACCCACGCGTCCCGTTCCTCCCGCGCCAGCCGGAACACCAGCGCCAGCGCGCGGGCCCGCTCGATCAACTCCCCCTTCAGCTTCTGGAGCCGGATGCGCCGCTCCTGCGCCTTCAGCACCTCGTTCGCGGTCTTGGCCTGCAGGAAGGTCGTCCCGCCGCCCACCGCCGGAACAGCCAGCCCCTGTTCGCGCAGCGTGTCGCCGACGGCGGCCACGGCAGCCTCAGGGACGGGTTTCATCTTCGGCGCGGGCGGTTTGCGGGTCTTCGACGGGTCCGTCGTCTCGGCCCGTCTGGCGTCGCTGGCCGCCGCGTTGATGCTGCCGTCGGGATAGAGCACCAGCCGCTCGGCCGTCTTCGCCTTCTGGATCGCGCCCCGCGACAGCCCGACATGGGCGGCGTACTGGCGCTCGCTCAGGCCCTGCATCGACGTCTCCGATTATCATTCAATATCATGTTCTTATCGAGTTGATAAGCGTCGCCACCGGAGCGAACGTCCATCCTACAAGGACGATGCAACTCACCACGGAGCCACCACGATGACCCGCCGCGCACAGGACAACACGAAAGCCCTCGACGCCTTCATCGCCGCGAAGACCGAGATCGACGCGATGCTGGAGCGGCTCGCCGCCCTCAGCGCGGACCATTTCGAGACCAGCCCCGACGAGATCAACTGGGGCCATGTCGGCACCCTGAACCACTACCGCGCCAAGCTGCGCGAGATCACCGACATGGCCTTCAATGAAGGCGAACACGCCGAGTGAGACGACCCGCTCCCGGTTCCGCCCGCCGACTGGCGGGCTCGACCTCGTAGAAGGGCCCGCATTCTGCGCGCCCTGATACAGGAGACGACGATGACCAAACTATCCGACACCCAAGCCCTGATCCTGAGCGCCGCCGCCCAGCGGCCCGAGCACATCGCCCTGCCGCTGCCCGAGAGCCTGCGCGGCGGAGCCGCCGCCAAGGTGGTCGGCGCGATGCTTGCCAAGGGCTTCCTGCAGGAGGTCGACGCCGACATGCGCAAGGGCGAGCCCGTCTGGCGCGAGACCGGCGACGGCCACGGCGTCACGCTTGTCGCCACCGACGCGGGCCTCGCCGCCATCGGCATCGAGCACGACGACGCAGACGCCGCGCCTGTGGGCGCGACGGACGCGCCGACCGAGGAGCCCGCGCCGGACACCCCCACCGAACCGAAGGCTGCGCCCAAGACGCGCACACCGCGCGAGGGAACGAAGCAGGCCACCCTGATCGCCATGCTGCGCGCGCCGGACGGCGCGACCATCGAGGAGATCATGGCCGCGACGGGCTGGCAGTCGCATACAGTGCGCGGTGCGATGGCCGGGGCGCTGAAGAAGAAGCTCGGGCTCGAGGTGATCTCGGAGAAGGTCGATGGGCGCGGGCGGGTCTATCGGCTTCCGGCAGCCTGATCGCCCGCGCAAGAACTCAGGCCGCCGCCCCGACTGGGCGGCGGCATGCATGATCATTTAAGAAGCGAAATGACCCCAAGTACGATCCCAATTGCGCCAAGGCCTACCGACCAAACAGCGAGCCACGCCGGGATATAGATCCGGGGATCCGGCGTCCGAAGGTACCAGCGCATCTTGCCAAACCATCCGAGCGCTTGGAGATCGAAATTCAGGCGTTCGCCCTTTTCCACTCCGAGCGCCTGCCTCGCATCAAAGGCCATGTAGATCGCGCTGTCATCATCGTGGCCAAGAATAACCGTATCGTATGACCTCGATCGATCAGCCGTGTTTGTTACTCGAGCGACACCGTATCGACCAATTCCGCTTCGATGTGAGTGATGCACTCGAACAATCGAATTTCCCCATTCGCTTCGATCAAGCCCTTTGACTTCAAGTTGCGGCATGCTGCTGTCCCTACTGAACTTGGCACACCATACACCTCATGCGCGGCCGGCAAAAAGATCGTAACTGCCCGAAGCTATGTGTTCCGCTGCAGCCGTTCGAACAGCCGCCGCAGGACGTAGGACCGCGCTATGCTCACCACGGTGAACACCGCGCCCATCTTCAGGTTCTGGGCCAGCGTCGTGTGCAGCCCGAAGATCGGAAAGATCAGGATCTGCGTGACCACGGCGACGCCGTAGCCGACGATCACATTGGCGACGGACTCGACCAGCGACATGAGGCGGGATTGCTTCATGTCGCCGCCTCATCCATCGGCCAGCAATTCAGCCGCGAGAGTTCGCAGCGCATGCGCTGCAACCAGCGGGACCACGCCGTTGCCACAGAGCCGAAGCCGGTCCACCCGGTGGGCCAGCCCATCAGCGCCTCGACGAACAGCGGGTTCAAGGTCCGGCGCGGCTCGGAGGTATCGCGCCCAGCCATCGGCGTCACCAGAACCTGGCGGCCAAGCAGGCCGTTCACCGGCGTGTTCGCTAATGTCGTCGCCCCATCCTTGTGATCGCGCGCCGTCGGCGTCATCCACATCCCGGCCGCATGGGTCAGGTCGGCTGTCCGCCGGTTGCCCGCGCTCGGTTTGCAGCCGTCGCTGGCCATCGGCGTCGGCCAGTCCCTCGCCAGCTGGTCCAGACCCTTCTCGTCCCTCCGCGCGCCACCCCTGCTGCGAAAGCTGTCGGTCTGCGGCGTCGGCCACATCGCGGCCGTCGTCGCGAGGTTCATCCCGTGCTGCCCCGCTGCCTGCGACGGCGTTGGCTTCGTCTGCCGGTTCTCGTTGGCGCTGGCCCGGGGCGTCGGCCAGAGCCGCAGCAGTTCCGTTCGGTTCCCGCCACTCGACCGGGTGCCAGAGCAGGCGCGCGGGGTCGGCCAGTTCGTCCCCCTCGCGGATGGCGAGGATGAACAGCCGCTCGCGCTTGTGCGGTGCGCCGACTTCCGCCGCCGTGAAGAGGCCTGCCGCAAGCTTGTAGCCCATGCCGACCAGTCCTGCGGCGACTTCGGGGAAGCCGAGGCGGAGATGATGGCCGACATTCTCGAGGAAGACGAAGGGCGGCTCGATCTCGCCGATGATGCGGGCGACATGCGGCCAGAGGTGCCGCGGATCGTCTGCACCCCGGCGCTTGCCCGCGACGGAGAACGGCTGGCACGGATAGCCCGCAGTGACGATGTCCACCGCGCCGCGCCAAGGGCGGCCGTCGAAGGTGGCAACGTCGTCCCAGACAACAGCCTGATCCATGGACGCGTCTTCCATCCGCGCCACGAGAGTGGCTGCGGCATAGGTTTCCCGTTCAACATGGCCCACAGCACGATATCCGGGGATGGCGATGGCGAGCCCGAGGTCGAGACCGCCCGCGCCGGAGCAGAGTGAGAGGCCGAAGAGGCATGCGTCTCCGGCCCCGGAAGCGCGTCCGGAGGAAGGTAAAGCCAGGTCATGCATGTCACGCGGCGGTCTTGCGCTTGCGCGCGGGTTCGGGGGCTGCGTCCGTTGCCGTGGCATCGGCCGGGGCGTCGGCATCGTCGCCCAGCCGCTCGGTTCTCACCTGCGCGAAGGTCCGGCCGTCGCCATCGAGGATTGCCTCGCGCCCCGTGTCCGCCTGCCAGCGCTCCACGGCGACGTCGACATAGGCGGGGCTGATTTCCATCGCGAAGACGCGGCGGCCATTGGTTTCGCCCGCCATGATCTGCGAGCCCGAGCCCGAGAATGGCTCATAGCAGAGCCCGCCCCGGGCAACGTGCTGGCGCATCGGGATGCCGAAGGCGTCGAGCGGTTTCGGCGTCGGGTGGTCGGGCCGCTCGTCCTTGGCGAAGGACGGCATCTCCCAGGTCGAGGCCAGCGTCTGCTCGGCGACCTTTGGCGGGCGGTTCGGGCGGCGCCAGCCCATGAAACAGGGCTCGTGTTTCCAGAGGTAGTGGGACCGGGTCAGGACGCCGCGGTCCTTCACCCAGATGATCTGCTGGTGCACGAAGGCGCCCGCCTTCTCCCAGCAGGCTTCGAGCATCGCCTGGCGGCGCGAGGCGTGCCAGCAGTACCAGGCGGCATCCTCGGCGATGGCTTCCGCCACGGCTGCAGCGATGAACCCGTCATAGAGTTCGGCCCCCTGCGAACTGTCGTCCCAGGTCGTGCCGTAGGACGCCGACCAGTCCTTGTTGCGGGTCGGATGGTTCGAGCCGTCGTAGTCCACCAGATACGGCGGGTCGGTCGCGAACAGGATCGCCCGCTCGCCGTTCATCAGGCGGCGCACGTCGGCCGCGCTGGTGCTGTCGCCGCAGAGCAGCCGGTGGTCGCCTAGGATCCAGAGATCTCCGGTGCGCGACGCCGGGTTGCGCGGCGGCTCGGGGATGGTCACCGGCGGCACGGAGCCCCCGGCGCCACCGTCTTCCCCGTCGTCTTCCGCGACGTAGGCCAGCAGCTTGTCCAGCTCGCCATCCGAGAAGCCGACAAGCGACAGGTCGAAATCCTCGGCCAAGAGGTCGTTCAGTTCCGCCGACAGCAGCGCCTCGTCCCAGGTGCCGAGTTCGGTCAGCTTGTTGTCCGCGATCCGGTACGCCCGCCGCTGTGCCTCGGTCAGATGCCCGAGCACGATGACCGGGGCCTCGGTCAGCCCGAGCTGCGTCGCGGCGAGCACCCGGCCATGGCCCGCAATCAGCTCGCCGTCCTCGGCCACGAGGCAGGGCACGGTCCAACCGAACTCGGCCATGCTGGCGGCGATCTTCGCGACCTGGTCCGGCCCGTGCGCCTTCGCGTTCTTCGCGTAGGGCTGCAGGCGCGACAGCGGCCACGTCTCGATCGCGTCCGGGGCGAAGCTCAGCGTCATGGTGGGCAAGGTTCCTCGGTCGGGTGGATGCCAGTGGCTTCCGGACTCCGGATGCCGTGCTGGACTCCACACGGGGTCCAGCGGCCACCAGCGGTGCCCGGTCGGAAGGCCAGCGTTCATTGGTGTTTGCGCGGGGCGCGCGTGGCTGCGGCTTCCGGGTGGCTTCCCAAAAATCCGGCCCTGTCGCTAGCGATGTGCCGCGCTTCGCCCGCCAGCATACGAAAACGCCCAGGAAGGACCCAATGTTCGTTTCGGGGTGGCCCGTCTCCGTCGTGTTATGCCGGGGATTGCCCGTACGGCACGGAGCAGAGCCCCATACACGAGGAGACGAACCATGGGAGAGGGTACAGCATTTGTCGGTCTGGACGTGCACAAAGAGACGATCGCAGTGGCGGTGGCCGAGGACCGCCGCGGCGGCGAGGTACGCTATCTCGGCGAGATCGCGAACACGCGCGAGGCGATCCGCAAGCTGGTGGCGAAGTTGAGCAAGGCGCACGACACGCTGCATTTTTGTTACGAGGCCGGCCCCTGTGGCTACGGCATCCATCGCCAGCTGAGCGAGATGGGCCACGACTGCGAACTGGTCGCGCCGTCGAAGACGCCCGCCCGCCCCGGCGACCGGGTCAAAACCGACCGCCGCGACGCGGTGCTGCTGGCGCGGCTGCACCGGGCCGGTGAGCTGACGCCGGTCTGGGTGCCGGACGAGGGCCACGAGGCGATGCGCGATCTGGTTCGCGCCCGCACCGCGGCCATGGAGAGCCTGCGCCGCGCCCGCCAGCAGCTCTCGGGCTTCCTGCTGCGCCACGACCGGGTCTTCCGGACGGGCTGCAACTGGACGAAGAAGCACCGCGTCTGGCTCTCGGGCCTGCGCTTCCAGCATCCCGCCCACCAGATCGTGCTGCAGGAATACATCCACGCGGTCGACGACGCCGCGGCCCGGCTCGCCCGGATCGAGGGTCAGATCCGCACGCTCGTCCCGATCTGGTCGCTGGCACCCGTGGTCGAGGCCATCCAGGCTATGCGCGGCGTCAGCTTCATCTCCGCCGTCACCGTGATGGCCGAGACCGGCGATCTCGGTCGCTTCGACAATCCCCGCCAGCTGATGAGCTGGCTCGGGCTCGTGCCGTCGGAATACTCGAGCGGCCCAAGGACGGCGCGGGGCGGCATCACCAAGGCTGGCTCGAAGGACGCGCGACGCATGCTGATCGAGGGCGCCTGGACCTATCGCTGCCACGCCGCGGTCGGAAAGGTGCACATGGCGCGGCTCGAAGGACTGCCGCAGGAGATCCGCGACATCGCCTGGAAAGCGCAGATCCGGCTCTGCGCCCGGTATCGCCGGCTCAGT
Source organism: Albimonas pacifica (assembly GCF_900113695.1). Taxonomy (GTDB): domain Bacteria; phylum Pseudomonadota; class Alphaproteobacteria; order Rhodobacterales; family Rhodobacteraceae; genus Albimonas; species Albimonas pacifica. Next base: position 37,566 of record NZ_FOQH01000017.1, read on the forward strand.
GCGCGCGGCAAGCCCGCGACCCTGGTCGTCACCGCCATCGCCCGCGAACTGGCCGCCTTCATCTGGGCCATCGCCCGCATCGTCACCCCGAGCACACGCCCTGCAGCAGCGGCAGCTTGCTGAGAAAAGAAAGGAGCTGACACCACCCGACATCCCCGGCGCGTGTCACTGGGGGCAGGGCCATCCGGGAATCCACGAGGTTCCTTTGTGGCCGGCGGTTCGCTCGGATCCGTCGACGCCCGCAGGAAGACAGTCGGCAAGCCCAGGACGGATCAACGGTCATGCGGTACCCAACCCGCGCATCAGAGTGTGATCTACCGTCGTCTGAAGGCTCTGCCCCCAGCCATGCGCGCCGCACACATCCACGACACCCGGCAGCGAAGACGGCGCCGGGTCATCGCATCGCGCGAAAAACTTGACAAACGAACATGAGAGG
>NZ_FOQH01000030.1 GCF_900113695.1 Albimonas pacifica
CGGCTGGCCGAGGCGACCATGCGCAACATCCGCCAGAACCTGTTCTTCGCCTTCGTCTACAACGCGGCCGGCGTTCCCCTGGCCGCGGGCGTTCTCTACCCGGTCTTTGGCCTTCTGCTGTCCCCCGTGGTGGCCGCGGCGGCGATGAGCCTGTCCTCGGTCTCGGTGATCGGCAACGCGCTCAGGCTGCGGGCGGTCCGGCTGCACGGCCCGGACTGACGCGGGCAAGTCCAGGGCCGCCCCCGCTCCCGGGCGGCGGAGGCCGGGGTGTCACGGCTGCGGGCTCGTCCGCCGCCGGACCACAAATCGGAGGAACTCGCCATGTACGGCGATGCGATGGGCGATGGAATGATGGGCTTCGGCTGGCTGTCGGGCCTGCTGCTGATCGTGCTGGCCGTGCTGGCGATCGCGGCGCTGGTCAAGTACCTGAGCAAGTAGGTTCGCCGTCGCCGGACATCGCCGCTTCGGCCTACGGATCTCGGCTACCGGTCGCGACCTGGGCGGGACCGACGTCTGCCGCGCTCGGAACAGGCTCGGAACTCCCGAACAAGAGCAGGGCTCGGAGCCAGCGATCTGGAAAGCGCGGTCACTCCGCAACCCAGCCCTCCGCCAGCCAGGCGACGAGGACGTAGCGGCCGAGCTTGGCGAGGGTGACCAGGGCCAGGAACGCCGGCAGGGGCTCGCGCAGGACGCCGGCGACGAGGGTGAGGGGGTCGCCGATGAACGGGGCCCAGGAGAGCAGCAGGGACCACTTGCCCCAGCGGCGATACCAGCCCTCGGCGCGCTGCATCCGCTGGCGCTTCACCGGGAACCAGCGGCGGCCCTCGAAATGGGCGACGTAGCGGCCCAGCAGCCAGTTGACGGTGGAGCCGAGGACGTTGCCGACGGTGGCGACCGCGATCAGGGCCCAGGCGGGGTAGTGCTGGGCGAGGACCATGCCGGCGAGCAGGATCTCGGACTGCGCGGGCAACACGGTGGCGGCGAGGAAGCAGACCAGGAACAGGCCGGCGAAATCGGTCAGGTGGACCATGCGCTCAGGCGCGTCCCGCCACGGGCCAGCCGTGGTGCAGGTCGTCGATCACGAACGGATGGGCGTGGCGGTGGGGGCCGGCGGCGGCGCGCAGGTGGGGGTGGTCGGGCGGCAGCTCGGGGTGGGCGTGAGGGATGACCTCGGGGTCCTCCGCGGGCCAGAGGCGGGCGGCGACGAGGGCGGCCAGCAGGGCGAGGACGCCCAGCAGCGCCATGGTCGCGGGCAGGCCCGCGGCGCCGCCCAGCCAGCCGGCGAGCGGATAGGTCGCGAGCCAGCAGGCGTGGGACAGGGCGAACTGCGCGGCGAACAGCGCGGGACGGTCAGGCGCGTGGGCTGAGCGGCGCAGGAGACGGCCGCCGGGGGTCTGGACGGCGGACCAGGCCAGCCCCAGCAGGGCCCAGCCGCAGAGCAGCGCGGGCCAGAGCCAGTCGGCGGGCGCGTCGCCGGCCAGCCCGGCCCCCAGCACGGCGGAGAGCGCGACCGTCAGCCCTCCCAGCCCCAGCGCCGCCGGCAGCATCACCTGGCGGTCGCCGGTCCGGTCCAGCAGGCGCGGCAGCAGCAGCGCGGCGGCCATCGAGCCGGCGCCGAAGCAGCCCATGGCGAGCGCCAGCGCGGGCTCGTCCAGGCCCAGCGGGCCGCGCACGATCACCACGGTGTTGACGATCACCATGGCCCCGGCCGAGGCGACGGCGAAGTTCAGCGCCAGCAGGCCGCGCAGGCGGGGCGTGGCGAGGTAGATGCGCGCGCCCGAGGTCAGGCCGCGCAGGAAGGGGGCCGGAGGGGACTCGCCCGCCCGGGTCGGATCTGGGCGCGGCAAGCGGGTCGCGAAGACCAGCGCGGCGGAGGCGAGGAAGCCCGCGACCGTGCCCACGAACAGGCTGTGATAGCTGACCACCGTCAGCAGCAGGGCCGCGAGGGTGGGGCTGAGCAGGTTCTCCAGGTCATAGGCCAGGCGTGAGAGGGAGAGGGCGCGGGTGTAGCGGGCCTCGTCCGGCAGCACGTCGGGGATGGTGGCCTGGAAGGTCGGGGTGAAGGCGGCCGAGGCGGATTGCAGGGCGAAAATCAGGACGTAGACCTGCCAGACCTCGGTCACGAAAGGCAGCAGCAGGGCGACGGCGGCGCGCACCACGTCCAGGGCGATCAGCAGCGCGCGGCGCGGCAGGCGGGCGGCGAGGGCCCCGGGGAGGGGAGCCACGCCGACGTAGGCGATCATCTTCACCGCCAGCGCCGCGCCCAGGACGGCGCCGGCGCGCTCCCCGGCCAGGTCGTAGGCCAGCAGCGCCAGCGCCACCGTCAGCAGCCCCGTGCCGGCCAGCGCGATCACCTGCGCCGCGAACAGGCGGCGATAGGTGCGATCGGCGAGAACCTCCAGCATCGGGCGCGCTCCTTCGAGGCGGCGGGACGGGTCGAGGCGGCTACAGGTGGCGGGCGATCTTGCGGAACTCGTCCGCCTCCAGCGCGTCCGCGTGGGCGGGGTCGAGGCAATGGTCGAGGTGGTCGAGGATCAGCTCGCGCTTCGCCGCGGCCACGGCCCGCTCCACCGCGTGCAGCTGCTGGGCGATGTCGAGGCAGGGGCGGCCAGCCTCGATCATCTCGATCACGCTGCGCAGGTGGCCGTCGGCCCGCTTCAGGCGGGCGGCGATCTTCGGGTGGCCGGGATGGTCGTGGGCGTCGCTCATAGGCTGGACATATCCTCCCTGGGGGGATATTTCCAGTCTCGGTCGCGAGGGGGAGAAACAGGACCGCGGGCGAGGTCTGCGACCTCCGTCGGATTGCATGGGGCGCGGCCCCGGGGCAGCCTGCGGTCAGGCCCGGCCCGGCGGTCGAGAAGGAGCGTCATGCGGACGACCCCGTCCCCCTCCCTGCAAGACCTCCTGCGCGCGGCGGTCTGCGTGCTGGTCGCGCTGGCCTTTCTCGGCGGCGTCTTCGCGCGCGAGGCGCTGCACCCCGCGCCGGACGCCGAGGACCTCGCCACGCTCGACCGCGCCATCGCGCACGGGCACTTCCACGGCGACCCGTCCGAGTTGATGCGCCTCGTCCACGGCCACGGGACCGAGACGGCCGACCACGACCAGAAGCCGATCCTGGCCCGCGGCCCCGCCCCGCATGCGCCGAGCCCCGCGCTCGGCGCCCGTTGGCGCGAAGCGGCGACCGGCCCGCCGGCGCCGCCGGCCTACGATCTCGACCGACCTCCGCGCGTCTGAGTCGTCGCCGCGAGCCCTGCTGGCGGACTACCGAGACGATTCAACAACATACGGAGATTGCGAATGCATCGGCCATCGCGGCGCCCAGGCACGGACCTGGCGCGCACGACGACCCGCCTGCTGCTCGGCCTCCCGGCGCTCTGCGCGCTCGCCGGCCCTGCGGCCGCCCACAACGTCACCCCCGGGGACGCGGGCTATATCCAGGAGATCTGGGGGGTCCACCTGATCCCCTTCCTCTATCTCGGCGCCAAGCACATGGTGACCGGCTACGACCACATCCTGTTCCTGCTGGGGGTGGTGTTCTTCCTCTACCGGATGAACCAGGTGGCGCTTTACGTCAGCCTGTTCGCCATCGGCCATTCCACGACCATGCTGCTGGGCGTGTGGTTCGGCTGGGGGATCGACGCCTACCTGATCGACGCGATCATCGGGCTGAGCGTCGCCTACAAGGCGGCCGACAACCTCGGGCTGTTCAAGCAATGGTTCGGGGTGCAGCCCAACGTGAAGGCGGCCACGCTGATCTTCGGGCTGTTCCACGGGACCGGCCTCGCCACCAAGATCCTCGACTACCAGATCTCGCCCGACGGGCTGCTGCCCAACCTGCTGGCCTTCAACGTGGGCGTCGAGATCGGCCAGATCCTGGCGCTGGCGGCGATCCTGATCGCCATGGGCTGGTGGCGGCGCAGCCCGAAGTTCCTGGGCCAGGCCTACGCCGTCAACGTCGTGATGATCGTCATCGGCGTCATGCTCACCGCCTGGCAACTCGTCGGCTACTACGAAAACGCCTGAGGGAACCCCGGATGTTCAACGCACCCCGACCCAACCCCGAGGACCTGCCCACGCCGGCGCAGCTCCGCCGCTCGACCGTGCTCGCCGCCCTAGGCGCCGTCGCCATCGCCGTCTGCGTGGTGATGCCGGCCGAATACGGCGACGACCCCACCGGCGTCGGCGCCCTGCTGGGCTTGACCGAGATGGGCGAGATCAAGTCCCAGCTCGCCCGGGAGGCCGAGGAGGACCACGCCTCGCTGTGGCGTCGCGGCCTCCAGGGCGCCGCCGCCCTGCTGGTCGGCTCGGCCCAGGCCCAGGAGGCCTGGCGCGACGAATTCAGCTTCACCCTCCAGCCCGGCGAGTCCGCCGAGTGGAAGCTAATGATGACCGAGGGCCAGACGGCCCAGTATCTGATGACCGTCGAGGGCGGCCGCGTGAACTTCGATCTTCACGGCCACGGCGGCGGCCAGTCGGAGACCTATGAGCGCGGCCGCGGCTCCACCGGCTCCGAGGGCGCGATCCTGGCCCCCTTCGACGGCGAGCACGGCTGGTTCTGGCGCAACCGCGACAGCCAGCCGGTCACGGTGACCGTGCAGCTGCGCGGCGAATACGCCGAGCTCAAGCAGATGGACTGATCGTCCCCGCCGGGGCGGCGCGCCCGCCCCGGCCCCTCCGGAGACGGGAGACCGACATGCTCAGACCCATCGCGCTCGCCGCCCTGCTGGCCTACGCCGCGCCCGCAGCCCAGGCCCACATGGCCGGGCACGGCACGCTGGACGAGGACCAGATCCTGGTCGTCGCCTCGCTGCGCAACGACGCGGAGCGCCCGGTGCTCTACCTGCTGATCGCCGGCGACGGCGGCGCGATGGACGCCAGCTTCACGGGCGTCTTCCCGGTATGTCTACGAGCCGGGCAGGTCGGAAGGTCCGGCCTCTGCTGACTGCCGACCGAGGCGGCGCTCGCCCATGTCCTCGTCGCTAGATACGCCGACCACATTCCTCTGTATCGCCAGGCGCAGATCCTGGCGCGCTCGGGCGCCGAACTGGACCGCGCGACCTTGGCCGGCTGGGTCGGCAAGGCCGCCTTCCATCTCGGCCCGATCGTCAAGCGCATGGTCGATGAGCTGAAGCGCGGGGACCGCCTCTTCATGGACCAGACCCCGGCGCCGGTGCTGGCCCCGGGACGAGGCAAAACCAAAACCGGATACCTCTGGGCGCTGGCGTGGGACGACCGTCGCTGGGGCGGCGCCGCTCCGCCCGCTGTGGTCTATGGCTACGCGCCCGGCCGCGGCGTCGAACATGCCGAGCGCCTGCTGCGTGGCTTCTCCGTCTCCGCGAGCAATCCGAACACCGAGCGGTGCAGCTGAGCCCGCCCTTCCTCGGCCAGCTCCACCATCCGCCGCACCCATCCGCCGGGGTTTCGCACAACGCCGCCGCGTGCCTCAGCCCCAGCAAAGGC
>NZ_FOQH01000031.1 GCF_900113695.1 Albimonas pacifica
GATGGCGTCTTGGCATGGACCTTCCTCATCGGAAAGCCCGCCCCCGGTCAATTCAGACCCGGCCGACCTGCCCACTCCGAGGGGCGCACTCCACGTTCTTGGCAAAAACAGTGACCAAGAAAATCGGCATATGCCGACCGCCAAATACGTAGATCGTCCGAAATCCGCCCCGCTTGCCCCCGCCTTCGCGGGGAATACGCACTTTTCGCAGACCACCACCGAGCGGAGTCCCCGCCTCGGGGTTCTCGGCGATCCACACGACGGCAGCTTCACGCTCGTCGTCGGACATAACTGCCTTTGCCCGGCGCTGAAATTCCGGAAGTTCTACAACCGTTTGTAACTTGGTCATCAGATATACGTCATTGGCATATAAGTCAATGACACACTCATGTTATTTTCCCGTCTTGGTATGCGGTGAGCATATCAGCCAGCACATCGTTGAGCCGCCTGCCCTCTTTGTCTCTCAGTTCATTCAACTGACTCCGAAGGTCGGAGGACACGTAAATGCGCCAGTACGTCATGTCTTCGTTCAACGGTGGCCGACCACGCCTTGGAGCGGGTGATGATTGAACGGTGTCCGTTGATCGGTTGAAGCCATTTTTCCGCCCTGCGGCTGCGACCGCCTCAACGTCGGCTCTGGGGCGAGAGTTTTTCGTCTTGCGCTTCAACCCTGCCCCAATCTTCGGCTCTGAAGCTTCCTCTTGATCATCATCGCTCAGATTCAGGAACGTTCCTGCCATCATCCTGCCTCCAGTATCTGCGCCAGCTCTTTGCCAAGCGTGGCGGTGTTGCTGATCGCGCTCTTCACTGACTGACTGTCTTGCAGCTCAAAAAGGGTTCTGCCTTCGGCCATAACCCTTTCAAACGGCGCTCGACGCATAAGTTCGGTTTGCAGGCGCTCTACCCCTGCCCCATCCAGCTCTGCCAACAGCTCTTTGTGAGATGTCGTGACGATTGCAGCGTCAGTTTGAGTGATCAGGATGCGAGCTGGCACCGTCCGCCTCGCGGCACGCCCCGCGTCCCGGATCATTTTTAGGGCCGCACCTGCCGCATCGCCATCCAGGGCACTCGGGCGCATTGGAACGATGCAGAGGTCAGAGGCAGAGGCGGCGTAGGACGCCATCAAGCCTGCGACTCCTTCGAGATCGACAAAAACCAAGTCATGGTCGTTGCCTGCCGCCTCCAGCGTGTCGAGTATCGTGCTATCAGAAGGGTCAGAGATGACCTTGAAGGGTGGCTCCCCAAGGTTCTCTTCATTGCGCTTACCTAGCCAAACCCGTGCGATGCTTTGCCGTGGGTCAGCGTCAACGATGGCAATCGAGAGGTCTTCGTTCTTCGCGAAGACCGACGCCAAGGTCAGCGTTGCGGTGGATTTACCACAGCCACCCTTGGGTGAGAGGACGCTTACAATCATTTGTCTGCTCGTTGTTTTTCTCTCTTATGTGACGTGCCACAAAATATGTCACGTCATTTTTTATATGCGGCATATTATATAACGTGATATTTTATACGTCATATAATATGACCTATTGCTGGCGAGCCGCCCATTTGCGGCAGAACCCGATGAACGCGCTGTCAGGATTTCGCGGTGGCTCCATCCCTTGTTCAAGCAGACCCATGACCCATACCCGCCATTCCTGTTCGATGACATACACATCCCAGCCCGGCGCGGCTTGTCGCGCAGCCTGAAAGGTTTCGGGCATGAGCTTGGTCGTATATCCCGAACCGACGATAAGCTGCTGTGAAACACGGCTGCGGAACGACACCATGTCGTCTTCCATGCTCACCGAATAGTCGGGCAAGTGATCAAAGTCGCACAGCGCCCGGACGGCTTGCCGAAAGTTGCGGATGGCATCGCTCGAACCGCACTTCTTTTGAAGTTTTTTTAGGCCGATCTGCCAAGACTCTTTCGAACCACAGTGCTTTCGCGCAATCTCGTAAATCCGGCGCTCGATTGGCTTGCGAAGACGGAAATAGTCAGGGTGAAGGGTTAGGACTTCGTTGGCCTCAATGGCCTTGAACAGCCATTCTGACAGCTTCAGACCCCATTCGGTAACGCGGCCATCGTGTCGCTTTCGCTTGATTTTTGCGCCCTCGATCAGGCCGAAGGCCTCCCACGTTTCTTCACCGCCCGTCTTGATCGTCGTCCTGAGACGAGTGCTGTCCAGGCGGTCGAGGGAGTCACGCAGCAGGTCATAGTCGTGACCGCCGGTGTGGCGATTGCTGAACTCCAAGAAGTCTTGCGCCTGGAACTGGATTTCACGGGAGTAGGGGCGTCCTTCGTTGCGCGCCGCCATGATCTGGCTGATCGCAAAAATAAGGATGTCCTTGTCGTAGATGTTGGCAATGCCCTTGGGACCAGGCGTAACCTCAAGAACAACATCACCATGCTCGTATCTTTTGACGTCGCGAATCGGCTTCTTTGACAGCGTGAATATCGGATGCTCCATGGACGCCATGTCGCTTTTGATGACGGCATCGGCCACGTCACAGATGAACAGATTGGCCTGGGGATGGCGATCCGGGAGGAGGGGGCGACGGTCTTCATCCATGAATCACCTATCGGGATAACAGCTGCACTCTTTTTGCTATCGGGATATTAGCTGCACCACAAGCGCTATCGGGATAACGGCTGCACTTTTCCGGATAATACCTGCATTCTATCGGGATATTAGCTGCACCACGTTCTTGTAAGTGATTGAAATAGTTTATTTAATCTCCTATTTCAGAATGCGTAACACGGATTCTAACACATATATAACACCCAGCTTTGCAGGCTGACCGAAACCGCAAGCGCACAGATTCAGCCGCGCGATGGGAAAACGCCCCTCACCTTTGCAGGGGAAGGGCGCCCGGAGACATCTCCGTTCACGGCCATCGGCGTCCCCGCCTGTACCGCGAGACCATCCTACCATGATATCTTTGTTCCACAAATATCCCGGAGGTGAATGCCCCGTCAGGGGCAGAGGAGGCAGAGCCTCCTGGTCGCCTGCGGCGACTGAAATGCCTAGAAAAGGGCAAAGCGTCCGATCTGCCGCTACGCTTTACTCCCCATAGAATACGCAGGCGTTGACGCCCGTGGAAGTCGCCGTCCACGTCGCCCCGATCAGCGCGCATGTGGTGGGGTTGCTGGCCAGGAAACGCGGAAGCGTCACCGTCAGCACCAAAGCCAGAACGACACCGCCCAGACCCACCCATGGAAGCCAGCGACGGTCCTGTCGTTGTTTTTCGCGAAGGTCAGCAATCAAGCGCAGCGTGTTCGAATGGGCCGTCGTGGTTTCCTGAAACGATGCGCTTGATCTTTCAGCGCTGTCTAGCAGAACCCCAGCCGCTTTGTTTAAACGCTTGAGGCTGTCAGCAATCCCACGATCGACGGTTTGGCCGATCAGCTCGCCATATTTTTTCGGGTTGGACTGGTCCCGCGCTGCGAAGGCCGCGATGCGCGCCTCCGTCGAGACCGCGATCTGTTTTTTCGCCACGGATTGCAGCTCGTCGATCCGGTTGGACATGCTGGCGACAGCCGTGGCCATGAGATCGAGGGTTTCGCGCAGCTCAGCGTCGGAGAGGGCAGGGAACTCCGGTTGGTCTGGGTCAGGCGTGTCGGTCATGGCGGGTCATCCTTTGGATCACTGGTCCTGCGGGACAAACAGCCCCTTGAACTCGGGGTCGGCGAAGTAGCGCAGCTTTTGGGCCAGCGCCGAGGGCTGCCCTTGCACGCGCAGGAGCTGCAACTCGGGCGGCATCTGCATGATTTCATCGGGGGTCAGCAGATCGCGGCCTGTGAGGTTGTTGCTGAAGCTCGGATTGTCGCCCGGCTTGTAGCTGTCGGTTTGATAACCAGCCGTTTCCTGGCCGATCATCTGGCTCAGCCACTTGGCTGTCTCGAAATCATTCACGCCGAAGACCTGTTGCACCCCGGCATTGGCGATGAAGGTGCCCGCCCGTTCGCCGTAGAGGTCCCTGAGCTGGCTCATGTCCTGCAAGATGGGCCAGAGTTGCAGCCCATAGCCCGCCATCAGCCCCATAGCGCGCTCCACGGCCTCCAGACGGCCCAGGGCAGCAAATTCATCCAGCAGGAACAGCGCAGGCCCCAACGTGGGGTTCGAGGCCTTCTGGCGCTGAGAAGCCCCCTGAGCGCCATTCTGGGCCGCTACGGGCTTCTGAGACGCTGCCAGTGTCGCTGACACCTCAGCGTCCCGTGCGATGTCCTGGAGGGCCTGAGACACCAGAAGGCGCAGCCAGCGGCTGTAGGCATCCATGCGGTTGGGGGGCAGCACCAGAAAGACGGAGGTGATCCGGTGGCGAAGGTCCGAGAAGTGGAAGTCCGAGCGTGACAGCACTTTGGCAATGCGCGGGCTGTCCAGGAAATGCGTGTGGCGTTGTGCGTTCGACAGGACCGAGGCGGCTTCCCGATCCGCCTTGCCCAGAAACCGATTGGCGGCGCGGGCAATCAACCCGCCCGCCGCATCGCTGTCCTGCATCAGCTCCAGCAGCGCGCGCAGCTTTTCCGGGGGCAGGGTGAGATATTCCCGGACGGTGGCCAGTGTGCGCCGGTCACGATCCTCGTGGCAGACGCAGAACATGATCAGCCCGCCGAGGATGGCTTTGGCTTCCTCGTTCCAATGCGCTTCCGAAACCTGCCCCGGCGGGTCCATCACCAGCGCCTCTGTCAGCGAGGCGGCATCCTCGCCCAGATCGAGGCTGTCTGGCGTCAGCCGGTCGAGCGGGTTGTAGGCGGCGGAGGGCATTCCGGAGACCTTGCCAGTGTTGCTAACACCGAACGGATCGAGGACATGGACCGTCCCGAACCGCCGTCGCGCTTCCCCTGCGATCCGGGCATTCTCGCCCTTGGGGTCGATGACCAGCACCGAGCGTTCCGCCGCCAGCAGGTTCGGGATCACGGTGCCGACACCTTTCCCGGCCCGTGTCGGGGCGAGGGTGATCAGATGGGCGGGGCCGTCATAACGCAGCAGCCGCCCGGTGTGCGGATTGCGCCCGATCAGAAGACCATCATCCCCCTGGAGTTTCTTCAGCTCCTTGCGGTTGGCGAAGCGGGCCGAGCCGTGGCTGTCGCCGGACAGCCCGAAGTAGGCATCGGCCCCGGAGGTCTTGCGCCAGTACTGGAACCCGAAGACTGCGCCGATGAGGACAGGCGGCGCGATGATGACCCATTCCCAGGCAGAGTGACCAAGCGGAGGTCCGAAAGCTGTCATGGCCACGACGCCTCCGATGATGAACCCAATCATCGCACCGAACAGGACAGCGCCGATCATCCAGCCCAACAGGATGGGGGTGAAGATCAGCCGACCGACGAACCGGAACAGTCCGTCAAAGAGGCGGATCACGCCCCGCATCAGGACGGCGTTTTGGAGTGCGCCCCTTCGGGCGGACCGGCTCAGGCGGCGGTTTTGACAGAGGCGCGGGCGTTGCGTTCCTCGAATTCGACGGGGCTGAGATACCC
>NZ_FOQH01000036.1 GCF_900113695.1 Albimonas pacifica
TCTACGCCCGACGGGACAGCAAAGGATGGGCCGACCTCCAGAACGACGTCCATCGCAAGTTCCTCAAGGGCTGGCTCGAACACCAGGGCGCAACGTTCGAAGGAGGCGAAGTCCAGCAGGTCAAAGAGAACTGAACCCAGGGGGCGACGTCGTCGACCTCCATGAAGAGCGCCACAGCAGACAAAGGAGCGCGCCATGTCCATCACCGCCCTGACCGTCGCCGCGACCCGCCTCGGCCGAGGCCTTAGCCGGACCGCCCGGCGGGTCGGGCTCCTGCCGCCGACGCCGCTCGAAGAACTCGACCGCCTGCCGCGACTGGCGGAGCCGAAGGCGCTGGGTCGCCTGGCGCGTCGGGACGCCGTGTCGCCCGCCGGCCGGTCGCTCGTCATCGCCCATGTCGACGCCGGCGCCCGGTCCGTCGCTCGCCGGCTGGGGACCGCGGTCGCCGATCTCGAGGCCACCTGCCGCCGGGACCTCGACGCGCCCCTGCCCGATGCCTTTGATGCCGGGGGCGTGGTTCGCCGCTTCGAAGGCCTGGAAGCCCCGACGATCCTGCGCCGCTTGCGCACCGACCTGCCGTCGAGGCGCGCCGAGGCGCGGCGCGCGTTCATCGAGCTGACCGCCTTCCGGCGCGAGCGCGGCGTCGACGGCCGCCCGGTGCGCGAGCCCTGGCCGATCCTCGTGATCCTGCTCGCCGCCCTGGCGATGATCACCGGGGAGGCGTTCCTGAACGGGGCTTTCTTCCGGGACGTGGCCGCAGGCGGCCTGCTCGAGGGCTGGATCGTTGCCGGGTGCTTCGCCGCGGCCAACGTGACGCTCTCCGGCCTGGTCGGCGCGTGGCTGCTGAGATACGCCCTCAACGGAGGAAGCTGGGATGTGCGTCTCGTCGCATGGATCGGAGTCCTCGTCGGGGTCGGCGTGCTGGCGTTCCTGCACCTGTCCCTGGTCAGCCTGCGGGTCGCGGCGGTCGAGGCCGGTTTCCTCGGCGAGGCGGCGCGGCAGGCCCTCGACCTCGTGGCGCAGGATCCGCTGCACTGGCGCCACGACCTCGCGTCGATCGGCCTTCTTGGCCTCGGCGTGGCCATATCCGTCCTGGGCGTCCTCAAGGGCGCCCGGGCGGTGGGCGACCCGATCCCGGGCCTCGGCGCGCGCCATCGCGCGCACGTCGAGGCGGTGCTGAGCTGCGAGGGTTTGGCCGAGGACGCTCACGACGACATCGTCGATGCGGCCGACGAGGCGCAACGCGAGATCCTGTCCGCCCGAGAACCGCTTCGGCGGCTGGATGCCCGTCTCTCCATGCGGGAGGCCGACGTCGCCGCGCTGACGGCGGGACTGCAGTCATGGCCCGGGCGGGCGGAGGCCCTGCTCGCTTCCGCCGAGGCGATCCGGCGCGACGAGATCCTCGCGCTCGAGGCGGCCTCGCCCTACCCGGCGCCGGACCTCGGCGCTGGCACGGCCACGGCCGGCGAAGCCCTTCCCGAAGCGGCCCGCTCCGCCGAGGCCGCGGCGGCGCAGTTGCACGCGCGCCTCGCGGCTCGGCGCGCGGACATCGCCGCGCGCCTCGTCGAGATCGACGTGGCCGGGGCCGTGGCGCGCGTCGAGCAGGCGCGTGACGATGCGCTCGCGGAACTCGCCACGTTCGTCGCGGGCGCGCCGCCCGCGTACCCGCGGACGGCTTCGTCACGCCAGGCCCGCACGGAGGACGCCGACGCCGCCGTGTCCAGGGTCTACGTGATGTCGCCCGGCGAGTGACCCCGCGCGGGACGGCGCCGGGCGCGCCGTCCCGCGATCCGCCCACGATGTCCCGCAGAAGCTCCCGCGTCCTGTCCGACGACCTCGACCGCCGGACCGGCAAGTCTCGGGACAGGGCGTGGCTCGCCCGCCAACGCAGATGAGGAGACAGGAAGATGCCCACGTTCCCGCCGTTCCCGCGCCGGTGGCGGATCGCCCCGCTGGCGGCCGGCCTCGCGGCGCTCGCGCTTTCCGGCTGCGCCGGCTCGCCCATCGCCCGGGCCCCGGCGACCGAGCCGGAGATCAGCTTCGACGTCGATGCCATGGATGCGCCGCTGGCTTGCCTCACGCAGTACGTTCGCGACAACAACCGTCTCGGCATCGGCGAGCGGGGGCTCTACGACCTGACCCTGCGGGTCGGCAAGTTCCCCGATCGGTCGGGCAAGTCCACGCCGACCACGCCGTCCGACAACCCCCAACGCCTGCAGACCTACTTCCAGGACGCGGTCGCCAGCAGCGGGTTGTTCACGATCTCCTCGATCGACGACGGGGCAGCTTTCGGCGGCGACCTGCCGCGCCCGCCGGGCGGCACCGGTCACGCCCCGACCGACAACGTGGCGACCCTGCTGCTGACCGGCGTGCTCGACGGCGACGCCGATCTCAGCAACCGCAGCGCCGAGGGCTCGCTCTCGATCGGCCCGCTGCAACTGCTCTTGTCCGGCAACGACCGGGTGGTCGCGCAGCGGCTCTACGCGGAAGTGGTTTCCAGCAGCGACGGCACCCTCGTCTACCGCACCGTAGACGACCCCTTTGCCGGGGTCAGCCGGCGCATGCACATGTCGGTGACGACCAACCTCGTGCTGCCTGAGACCGGGTTCAACCTCGGCGCCTCGTGGTTCGGCGCCTCGGGCGACGGCGGCATCGCCGGCGGGGGCGCCACGGCCAAGCTCGCCCGCATCAAGGGCCTGACACTCGCCTCCAAGGCGGTCTGGTTCGAGGTGCTGCGGCGGATGACCAACTCCTACGCCGCCTCGGAGCGGTGTCTCACCCCGCGGGCCCGCGCCGCCGTCCGCTTCCCGACCGAGCTCGACGGCGTGGTGGTCGGACGGATCGGGGCCGACCGCGTGGCCGCAACGCGCCCGGCGCGGACGGCGCCTGCCGCCTCTCCGCAAGCCACCGCCGCGCCCCGGTCCCAGCCCGCCGCAGCGCCGGCTCCTAGCTCGGAACGCCGTGTCTCCCCCTCGCCGGCCAGGGCCGAGCCGCGCGTGGCCTCGGCCTCCTTTGCCGGAAGCGCGCGCCCCGTCTCGCTGGTCGCGCTCGACCCCGGTCGGGCCGACCCCGCCGCCTTCGTGAGCTTCGTCCGCGGCCTTCCGGCCTCGCTGCGCGTGGTGTTCGGAGCCGGTTCCGAGACGGGTCTCTTCAACGCCGCCGCCCGGGTGCTGGAGAACCCGGGTTCCGGCCAGGTGATGCGCCTGCAGCTCGGCGGCCGCCGGGTCGACTTCGTCGCGGGCGCTCCCGTCCGCCGACCGCCGAGCGGCCCCGGCGTGTTCTGCCGCCGCCTCTCCATCACTGCCGACGACGGCGCCCGCGCCGGGCTCGACGCCTGCCGCGATCCCGAGCGTCCCATCTGGCGCTTCAACGCCGACGCCTGATCCCCGACCCCGGTCCAAGGAGACCCGCCATGACCCGCACCCTGATCCTCCCCCTTCTCGCCCTGGCGCTCGCCCCTGTCGCCTCGGCGGCCGCCGACGCGCCGCCCAAGGTCGAGGTCGTCGCCCCCGACGAGGCCACCGGCCTCTGGCTCGCCGCCAGGGATCGCTCGGGCCGCCTGTTCCTGCGCTACTGCACCCCCGACCAGCCCGCCCGCTGCTCCCCTTGGGCCGCCGCGGACCTCGGATGGGGAGACCGCGTCGAAACCGACGATGCCAATGTCCGGCCGTCCGCGCTGGGCAACCTCCCCTTCGGAGCAAGGGACTGAGGCGCCGCCGGCCCGCCCCTCGCGGCTCCGGCGACCGCAGGCGAATCCCTAGCCTTGATCGCGGAGAGATGCGCCGGGATCACCGTTCAGGAAAGACGCACACGCCGACCCATCACGCCCCGAAGTCTCCTCATGAGACTCCGATCATTCGTCCCCAACACCGGTACGCGGGCCTGGCCAGACTGCCGATGTCCGAGACCTGCGACGCCA
Organism: Albimonas pacifica; assembly: GCF_900113695.1. GTDB lineage: Bacteria > Pseudomonadota > Alphaproteobacteria > Rhodobacterales > Rhodobacteraceae > Albimonas > Albimonas pacifica. Next base: position 3,920 of record NZ_FOQH01000036.1, read on the forward strand.
CGGGGACAAGCGAAGCGACCGCAAAGCGCCCGCAATCCGACGCTGGTCGGCGTTCGCTTGATTGGCAAAGTGGCCCGCGCTTTCCAACGGGGTCGGTGCGCCAGGCGCCGGACGACTGAACCGACGCCGGTCCTCGCAATCGCCGTCGTCATCGGCATGCTTGCCAGCCGACCAAACAGCCGCGCAACTTGATCATCCAGACCATCCAGAAATCATTCCCGGACCTGACCGTGCCAGAAGATCTAGACGAGCTGCTGCAGACCTTCCTCACCGCCGATGTTGAAGACATGCGTCGCCTGCTGGAGACAGAGCCCGCGTTGTTGGAGCCGCAAGCGGCGGAGCGGCTGGACGACTGGGCGCGGGCCTGGTCCGATCGGGACGAGGCGGAGAAGAGCCAGAACTGCGCGGCGCATTCCGCCCTTCTGCGGGCCTGCGCCGAGGAGGGCGTGGGGGCGGCGTTCGAGGCGATGGCGGCGGCACAGGCGACGGCGCAGGCCCCGGATCTCGGCGAACGGCTGATGGCGGCCCTCACGGCGCGGAGTTGGCAGGAGACGCGGGACCTTCTGGAGGCCGCTCCTCAGCTCTACGGCGAGGCGGCTCTGGCGCTCCTGGCGCAGCTTCGCGACGTGCTGGAGGACGCGGGCGCCCGGGCCCAGGTGGAGGAGCACCTGGAGCTGTTCCGCCGCTGCGCGGAGGTCGGCGTAGGCGCGGCCTTCGCCGAGAGCTCGCCCCCGTCCTCCGGGGAAGACGGGGGCGAGCTCTCGGCCCTTCTCGCCCGGATCGGCCCGATGCAGGGCTATCCGGCGAGGGTGCATGAGCTCGTCGCGCTCTGCGACCTGGCGCTGGACCTTGTCGACCGTCCGGCCCAGGACCGGCTCTGGGCGGCGCTCCAGGACACGCGCGCAAACGCGCTGCTGAGCCTGGGAGAGCTCGCCGGGGACCCGGCCGTGCTGGCCGAGGCCGTGCGCGGCTACGACGCCGCCCTCGAGGTCAGAACCCGCAAGGCCATGCCCGCCGACTGGGCCCGGACCCAGTCGAACCGCGCCGCCGCGCTGCAGCGCCTGGGCG
>NZ_FOQH01000038.1 GCF_900113695.1 Albimonas pacifica
CTGACCCTGCCGCGCGGGCCCGCGGGTCGGGCTGCGCCCTCCCCCGCTCTGCTCCGCCGAAAACACGGGGTTTTCGGACGGTTCAGACCGGCGGAAGCGCCGCCCATCGGCGGAAAGGGGCGCCAGACCCCGCCGCCATCGCAACCAAGGAGACGATCATGATGTTCAACCGGTACATGCGCGGGATGTCGAACGGCGGCATCGCCACCGGCGAGGCGCTGACCAATGCAGAGCTGCAGGCCCGCGTGCCCTCGATCTTCGCCGCCGAGGCCCATGAGACCCGCAGCGCCCGCTTCACCCCCGTGCCGACCATCCAGGTCCTCGACGGGCTGCGCGCCGAGGGGTTCGAGCCCTTCTACGCCCAGCAGGCCCGCAGCCGGATCGAGGGCAAGGCCGCTTTCACCAAGCACATGGTCCGCCTGCGCCATCGCGGCCTGACCAATGGCGAGGACGAGGCCTTCGAGATCATCTTGGTTAACGCCAACGACGGGACCAGCTCGTACCAGATGATCCCCGGCTTCTTCCGTTTCGTCTGTGCGAACGGGCTGATGGCGGGCGAGACCTTCAACGAGGTGAAGGTGCGCCATTCCGGCGACGCGGTCTCGGAGGTGATCGAGGGCGCCTACACCGTGCTGGAGGAAGCCCCGCGCATCACCGAAGCCATGTCCCGCTTCAAGGGCATCGCGCTGGAAGACCCCGAGCGCCTCGCCCTCGCCGAGGCCGCGCATATGCTGCGCTTCCCCAAGGCGCATGAGGCGCAGCCGACGCCGGCCCCGGTGCAGGCCGATGCGCTCACCCTGCCCCGGCGGCGCGAGGATCGCGCAACGGACCTCTGGACAGCGTTCAATGTCGTCCAGGAGAACGTGATCCGCGGCGGGCAACGCGGCATGGTCCGCACCGATCGCGGCTATAAGCGCCGCACGGTGCGCGAGGTCTCCGGCATCGATCAAGGCAAGGCGCTCAACCGCGCGCTCTGGACCTTGACCGAGCGCATGGCGGAGCTGAAGGCGGGTTGAAGATCGGAGGGGCGGGGGTGATCCCCGCCCTTCCCCCGAGCCGAGACGCCGCCGAAGCGGGCCGGGCGCTGCGCGCCCGGAAGCCTCTCGCCCCGCCCTCTGACGAGGTCGGAGAGCCCGCCCGCCCACCCCTTTGGGGCGGCGGGTCGGGAGATTACTGCAGTTCCAGCTTGATGCTGCGACCGACAACCCTCGCCGCCCGCGCCAGGACCGCGAGGGTCACGCCGTCGTTGGAGGGGTCAAGCAGGCGGTCGAGCTGCGAGCGGCTTGTTTCCAGACGCCTCGCCATCTCGACTTTCGAAATATGCTGCTCTTCCATCGCTGCCGCCAGCTGGAAGGCCAGGACGCGCTTCACGGCCTGTTCCGTGGTTTCCTCATAGGTTCCCTGCTCTTTGAGGAAATCCTCGAAGAGGGCGCCCGCCTTCCCACTTTCCGCTTCAGTGCTCATTTCAGACCTCTCATCCTCTTTTCCGCGAGATCCAGCTCCTTGTCCGGGGTCTTCTGCGTTTTCTTGATGAACCCATGGAGCAGAACCATGCTGTCCTCATGAGCGCAGAAGAAGACGCGGGCGATCCGGCCGCCTGGAAGGGTCGTGCGTATCTCCCACAAGCCCTTGCGGCCCTTGATGGACCGGCAGAGAGGCATGCCTATCGGCCATCCGAACTCTGCCGTTCGAATATCATCGCCAATCGCCTTGCGATCTTCCGGGCCAAGCTCCAGGAGCCAGTCTCGAACTGGTATCCTGCCTGCGTCGGACTCGAAAAACCGGGCAGGGAGGCGCTTTCGATCATTCATAGCAGATATGTACCTTATAAGGTACAGATTCGCAATCCCGTCTTCAAGGCAGGAAACGGAGGGGCGTGGTCACCTCAAGGGTTAAAGTTATCGCTAATGTTAATTTTAGATCCATAGTTAATTACAGATGCATCTTTAACTATGGATCTAATGTTATGGTTAGCGTTGACGTTGGATTTGGATCTGGCATTATGGCTGCATGTACGTCATCACCTTCGCCAACCCGAAGGGCGGTTCGGGGAAAACCACCTCCGCCATGCTGCTCGCCGAGCAGATCGCCATCTCGGGCGGCCGTGTGGCCGTCCTGGACCTCGACCCGAACGCCAATATTCTTGCCTGGGCGCAGGCGAGGCGCGCACAGGGCAGGGAAGTTCCCTTCGCCGTGCATGCGCGCCCTCAGGCCGAAGAAACGGTCGAGCTGATCGACAGCATCGGCGAGAAAGCCGATTATCTGATCGTCGACCTCGAAGGGTCGAAGGATCAGATCGTGACCTTCGCTCTTTCCAGAACCGACCTTTGCGTCATTCCGCTCGACGGCTCCCCAATGGAAGCGCGCCAGGCGGCGGCGGCGGTCAAGCTGGTGCAGACCACGGCCAGCATGATCCGGTCGCCAATCGCCTACACACTGCTGTTCACGCGGACGAACGCCGCCTTCCAGTCCACCGACGAGCGGGACGTGCGCGCCGAAATGTCGGCGAGCGACATCGCCGCCTTGTCCGTGCGGGTCGCCAAGCGCGCGCCCTACACCCGGATCTTCCGGGATGGCGTGCTGCTCTCCGAGCTGCCCGACATCGTGGCGAAGGAGATGGAAGGGAAGACCGCCTCCGTCACCGAGAAGGCGATGAAGCAGGTGGCCTCCGCCATCGAGAACGCCCGCGACTACGCGCAGGCCGTGATTGAAACCCTCACCCAGGAGAGGGCGGCATGAGCGGCAAGTACGGGTTCGACAAGGGCATCGACCTCCCGCCTGTGCCTCCGAAGGCGAAGCCTAGACCAGCGCCTGCCGCCGCAGCCATATCCGAAGCGGTGGAGGCCGGGCATGCGCAGGGGTTCGTCAGCAGAGAACCCTCCACGCGCCTGAAGCCGGGGCCGAAGCGCAGAGAGCCCCAGGACAAGGTGTCGATCCCGGGCCCCAAGCGCGTGACGGACGAATTCCGCGCCTTCTGCCGGGCGCGGAACATCACGCTTTGGGAAGGGTTGGAGCTGCTGCTGGCGCAGCACCCTGACCGGCGGGGTTAAGGCCTGCCGCGCCGCTCGAAAACTTTGCGGCAGAATCCCAGGAAGGCTTTGTCCGGATTGGCAGGCGCATCGAGGCCTCCATCCGCCATCCAGACCCGCCACTCCTGCTCCAAGGCGTAGACGTCCCAGCCGGGCGCAACTTCGCGCGCCTGGCTGTAAGCGTCAGGAGTCAGCCGCACCATGGCCGTCGTCAGAGCCTCGATCACGGGCTCTGGTTGCCGGCGGTTCGCGAATACGACCACGTCGTCCTCAAGCCGCACGGAATAGTCCGGCATGTGATCGTGCTGGGCGTCCTGCTCGGCGATGGTGCCGATCAGGCGCTTGAACTCCCGCGAGGTGGAGGCCGAGCCGCATTTTCGCTGCAGGGTGGCGAGGGTGATCCGCCACTCCGCTTTCGCACCGCAATGCTTGCGCGCGATTTCATAGATGCGCCGCTCCAGCGGTTTGCGCAGGCGGAAATAGTTCCGATGCAGGGTCAGCACCTCTCGCGCCTGGATCGCGTTGAAGACCCAGTCGGAGAGAACGATCTCGATCTCCTGCATGCGCCCGTCACGGGTTTCACGAATGACCCGCGCCCGGTCGATGATGCTGAAGATGTCGAGCTGCTCGACATCGCCGGTCACGATGTTGGTTTCAATCTGGGTTCCCTGCAGGCGGAGCAGAGCGCTCCTAAGCCCCTCATAGCCTCGCCCATCCGTGACGCGGTTGGTCGCCTTGAGCAAGTCGAAGGCTTTGAGGCGAACGGTCCTGGAAACCTTCTGCCCGTCGTTCAGCGCTGCCATGATCTGGCTGATGCAGTAGATCAGCACGTCGCGATCATGGATGGTCGCGAGCCCGTCGGCCGAAGGGCGCACCTCCACATACTTCTTCCCTGATCCGTCTTCGTAACGGCGGATCCGCCTGTCCGGCTTCGTAGACAGCGAGAAGATCGGATGGGCCATGGACGCCATGTCCCCTTTCAGGCTGGCGTCGAAGATATCACAGACGAAAAAATCTCCCTGCTCCAGCCGGTCAGGCAAGAGGGGAGAACGGTCGCCATCTTTCGTGATTTCACACACCATACGCTGAGTTTCGTGATTTCACCCACCGCGGTCAAGGGATTCGTGAGATCACCCACATCAGCCGTTTTGCCCCAAGGGGGCCAGCGTGGAGAGATGCGCGTTCACCAGCCAGTATCGTGATTTCACCCACAGCAGCCGTCTTTCGTGACTCTACACACGCCCTTTCGTGACTCTACACACATTCTTTCGTGACTCTACACACGTGCTGGTGAAAAAAGGCTTTATCTTTCAAAAGGTTCCTAAGGTTTATCCACAGCGTAACACTACATATAACACATATTTAACACAGAGCCCCTTGGGCAAAGCGACTCCTTGAGGAAGGGACGCGGGGTGTCTCTAAGGCAAGGACATACAGGACGGCACTCCCGTCGACAGCAAATGGACTGCAACAGCTTGGGCACGCAGCCTTTGCTGAAATAGGAGAAAAGCATCATTCTTCCTCTCTGAACTGCCATGCCAGCGCCTGGGACAGGATCATCCGCCCGAGCCGCCCCTCCTGCAGGATCCCCAACGGATCGAGCAACTCGCGCGCCCGCGCCCAGGCCGCGGCATCCATCGCCCGCCCGACCTGGATCACCTCGGACCTCCGTGCGGGCTCCGCCATGAGGCCGAAGACGTCACCCGCCAGCAGCGCGGCTTCGTAGTCGCGCAGCGCGTTGGCGAGGATGATCCGCAGCGCTTCCTTCGCGCCATAGACCGCCTCGGCCCGGTCGAAGAGAGCAGAGCTGCCCGGGGCGGGCAGGGGCACGCTCGCCTT